>NZ_MCIJ01000001.1:0-122487 GCF_001932315.1 Pseudonocardia sp. Ae150A_Ps1
AGGTCGGTGACACCGCGGAGGTCGGTGACACCGCGGAGGTCGGTGACACCGCGGAGGTCGGTGACACCGCAGAGGCCGATGACACGGCGGAGGTCGGCGTCGCGGCGGAGGCCGAGGACTCCCCGGAGGCCGGCGACGCCCCCGGGATCGGCGACGCCCCCGGGATCGGCGACAACCCCGAGGGAGGCGACGACCACACGGTCGACGGCACCTCCGATGCCGACGAGCACGACCGCCCGTCGGACGGCACCGAGGCGGACCGGCCGTGACCGACGACCTGCTGTCCCGGCACGACGTCCTCCTCGCCGACCTGGACGGCACCCTGTACCGGGGACCCGACGTGGTCCCCGGTGCGGTGGAGGCCGTGCGGAGCGCAGAGCTCCGCGGCGTCCCGACGGTGTACGTCACCAACAACGCCTCGCGCAGCCCGTCGACCGTCGCCGGGCACCTCGCGGACCTGGGGTTCCCGGCGCGCGTGGCGGACGTCCGCACCAGCGCCCAGGCCGGTGCCGCGATGCTGGCCGAACGCCTGCCGTCCGGGGCGACGGTGCTCGTCCTCGGTACCCCGGCGCTGGCCGACGAGGTCCGGGAACGGGGCCTCGTGCCGACCGGCACGGGGGAGGGGGCTGACGCCGTCGTCCAGGGGCACTCGCCGGACACCGGATGGCGGCAGCTGACCGAGGCCGTCCTCGCGATCCGGGCGGGAGCGCTCTGGGTCGCGACGAACGTCGACCTCACGCTCCCGACCGAGCGCGGCCCCCTGCCGGGGAACGGCTCGATGGTGCAGGTCGTGCGGAACGCCGCCGGTGTGGAACCGGCCGTCGCCGGCAAGCCGGGCGCGCGCCTGCTCCGCGAGGGGCAGGGCGACGCCGACCGGCCGCTGGTGCTCGGCGACCGGCTCGACACCGACATCGAGGGCGCGAACGCCCTCGGTGCGCCGTCGCTGATGGTCCTCACCGGCGTCAGCGGTGCCGCCGACCTGCTCGCCGCGCCTCCCGCACTGCGTCCGACCTACATCGGGGCCGATCTGGCGGCCTTCACCCGGCACCCGGACGAGCTCGTGCCCGGCGCCCGGGACGGCTGGCGGGCCGAGATCGACGGCGACGCCCTCGTGCTGTCCGGTGACGGCCACGGCGACGAGCCCGTCGTGGACGCGCTCCGGGTGCTCTGTGCCGCCGCATGGGAGCACGGCACGCACCGGGTCACCGCCTCCGGAGACGTGGCCGCGGGCGTGCTGCACGAACTGGGCCTCGCAGACCGGCGAGCGGACCGACGAGCGGACTGACGAGCGGACCGACGGCCGGCTCGACGGTCGGCCCGAGGACCGGCCACGAGTGGTGGTCTGACGACCGCCCCGGCGACCCCTCGACGGGCGGCTCGATGGGCGGGCCGACGCGGCCCGGTGATCCACGGGCGGTGCCGCCGCGGCGACCGGGTGCCGGTGCGCCCGAGGCCGTCCGGCGCACCGGTGACCGCGACCTGTCCGTCGGGTCGGCCGTCGCGTCCGGCCGTCGGTGGGGTCGGCTACCGTGACGATGAGTCCCCCGTCCCCGGAGATCATCGATGAGCGTCCCCACACCCGGCCCGCGCCCGGGTGACCCGCGTCCGCCGGAGCAGCGTCCGGTCGCCGACCTGCGCGCCGACGTCGACGAGGCCGTCGCCGGCCTCGACTCCCTCGCCGAGCGCCCGGTGTCCGAGCACCCGGAGGCGTTCGAGCGGGTGCACTCGGCGCTCGGCCGGGCGCTCACCGCCGGGTCGGAGCGGGGCTGAGGGTGGCGCCCACCCGATCCCGCCTGGACGCCGAGCTGGTCCGGCGCCGGCTCGCCCGCTCCCGCGGCCAGGCCGCGGAGCTGATCGCCGCCGGCCGCGTCTCGGTCAACGGCATGCCCGCCGAGAAGGCCGCCACCGTCGTCGACCGGGACGCGCCCGTCGTCGTCCGCCCGGACGACGACGGCGAACCCGAGTGGGCCTCACGCGGCGCGAAGAAGCTGCTCGGCGCCCTCGACGCGTTCACCGTCGTCGACCCCGCCGGTCTCCGCTGCCTCGACGCCGGCGCCTCCACCGGGGGGTTCACCGACGTGCTGCTCACCCGCGGCGCGCGCGAGGTGGTCGCCGCCGACGTCGGATACGGCCAGCTGGTGTGGCGGCTGCAGTCCGACGAGCGCGTCCACGTGCACGACCGCACCAACGTCCGCGCGCTCGAGCCGGACGCGATCGGGGGTCCGGTGGACCTGACCGTCGCCGACCTCTCCTTCATCTCGCTGCGCACCGTCCTGCCCGCACTGACCGCCTGCACCGCGCCCGGCGGTGACCTGCTGCCGATGGTCAAGCCCCAGTTCGAGGTGGGGAAGCAGCGGCTCGGGTCCGGCGGCGTCGTGCGCAGCCCGGAGCTGCGGACCGAGACGTTGCGCGAGGTCGCGGCCACGGCCGTCGACCTGGGTCTGGTCGTGCTCGACGCGACGGCCAGCCCGCTGCCGGGGCCCTCCGGCAACGTCGAGTACTTCCTGCACCTGCACCGCCCGGGCGCCGGAGGGGCCACGACCGCGCCCGACCTGGAGCCGTTGCTGGCCGGTGCCGTCGCGGGAGGGCCGGCATGAGGGAGATCCTGCTCGTCCTGCACACCGGGCGTCCGGCGAACCGCAAGACCGCGCTGAACGTCATGAACGAGCTCGCCCGGCTCGGGCTGCGGGTCCGGGTGCTCGCCGACGAGTGGGCGGAGCTGGGCGCCGATCCCGACGTGCCGGAGGACTTCACCCCGGTGCAGGTCCCGGGCAGTCCGGAGTGCGCCCGCGGTGCCGAGGCGGTCCTCGTCCTGGGCGGCGACGGCACGCTGCTGCGCGCCGCCGATCTCGCCCGCCCGGCCGGGGTGCCGCTGCTCGGCGTCAACCTCGGGCACGTCGGATTCCTCGCCGAGGCCGAGGAGGACACCCTCGACGAGGCCCTGGAGAAGCTCGCCGCCGGCGACTACGAGGTGGAGGAACGCACCACGCTCGAGGCCGTCGTCCGGTCGAACGGCACCGTCCTGGGCCGCACCTGGGCGTTGAACGAGGCCGTCGTCGAGAAGAACACCCGCGGGCGGATCCTGGAGGTCGTCCTGGAGGTCGACGGCCGGCCGGTGTCGTCGTTCGGGTGCGACGGGGTGCTCTGCTCGACGCCGACCGGGTCGACCGCCTACGCCTTCTCCGCGGGCGGGCCGCTGATCTGGCCGCAGGTGCAGGCGCTGCTCGTCGTCCCCAGCAACGCGCACGCCCTGTTCGCCCGGCCGATGGTCATCGCACCGGACAGCGCGGTGGCGATCGAGGTGTCCGCCGACGGCCCGTCGGCGGTCCTCGACTGCGACGGCCGTCGCACCGTCTCGGTGCCGCCCGGCTCGCGGGTCGAGCTCAGCCGGGCGACCGAGCCGGTCCGGATGGTGCGGCTCGCCGCGCAGCCGTTCGCCGACCGCCTGGTCCGGAAGTTCGATCTCCCCGTCCGCGGCTGGCGCGGCCGGGGATCGAACACCTGATCGACCGTTCGGCGCACGGAGCCGACCGCGCGAACATCCGTTCGGTCTCGTGGCGCGTCGAGCATGGTGCCCGTCGGTCTTCGAACGTATGGTCGCCCGCATGTTGTCCGAGATGCGGATCCAGGGACTCGGCGTGATCGACGACGCGACCCTGGAGCTCGACCCGGGCCTGACCGTGCTCACCGGCGAGACAGGGGCCGGTAAGACCATGGCGGTGACGGGGCTGAACCTGCTCGGTGGCGGTCGCGCCGAGTCGTCGCGGGTGTCCGCGGGCGCGCGGCGGGCCGTCGTGGAGGGGCGGTTCACGGCGTCCCCCGGTGCGCTCGCGCTGGCCGAGGAGGTCGGCGCCGAGGCGGACGACGACGGCACGCTGATCGCCGCCCGCACCGTCTCCGCCGACGGGGGGTCCCGCGCGCACCTGGGTGGCCGGTCGGTGCCGAACGGCGTGCTCGGCCGTCTCGCCGAGGCCCAGCTCGCCGTGCACGGGCAGAACGACCAGCTCCGCCTGCTGCGCGGCTCGGACCAGCGCGCGTTGCTCGACCGCTTCGCCGGTGACCCGGTCGCGACGCCCCTCGCCGCCTACCGGGCGGTGCGCGCCGAGTGGCTGGAGATCGTCACCGAGCTGGCCGAGCGCCGCGACAACGCGCGCCGGCTCGCCCAGGAGGCCGACATGCTGCGGCACGGCCTCGCCGAGATCGACTCCGTCGACCCGCAGCCCGGTGAGGACCGTGCGCTCGTCGACCAGGCCCGCCGGATGGTGGAGGCCGACGACCTGCGCTCCGCCGCGGAGGGGACCCGGATGGCGCTGTCCGGCTCCGACGACGGCGAGACCCCCGGGGCGGTCGGCCTCGCGGGGCAGGCCAAGGGACTGGCCGAGGGCAGCGACGATCCCGCGCTGGCCGGGCTGGGGCCGCGCCTGGCCGAGGCGATCGCCGTGCTGGCCGATGCGGCCGCCGAGGTGTCGGTCTACCTCGACGGGCTCGACGCCGACCCGGAGCGCCTGTCCCAGGTGCTCGCCCGGCAGGCCGAGCTGAAGTCGCTCACCCGCAAGTACGCGGCCGACACCGACGGTGTCCTGGACTGGGCCGCGACGGCGCGCGACCGGCTCGCCGGGCTGGACACCTCCGACGAGGCGCTCGCCGACCTGGCCCGCCGCCGCGACGAGCTGGCCCGCGACCTGGCCGGCCACGCCGCCGAGGTCACCGCGGCACGCACCGAGGCGGCCGGGCGGCTCGCCGAGGCGACGACCGCCGAACTCGCCGGGCTGGCCATGAAGGACGCGCAGCTGCAGGTCGGTGTCGCGCCCCGGCCCGCCGGTGACGGGGGGCCGTCCCTCGTCGTCGGCGGACGCGAGTGCCACGCCGGCAGCGGCGGGGTCGACGAGGTGGAGATCCGCCTGGTCCCGCACGCCGGGGCGAGCGCGCAGCCGCTGCACAAGGGCGCCTCCGGCGGTGAGCTCTCCCGGGTGATGCTCGCCCTCGAGGTCGCACTGGCCGGTTCCGACCCGGTGCCGACGATGGTCTTCGACGAGGTCGACGCCGGCGTCGGTGGCCGGGCCGCGGTCGAGATCGGGCGCCGCCTCGCGCGGCTGGCCGCCCGCCACCAGGTGATCGTCGTGACACACCTGCCGCAGGTCGCGGCCTACGCCGACCGGCACCTCGTGGTGCACAAGGCCTCCGGTGAGGGTGTCACCCGCTCCAGCGTGACGCGGCTGTCCGAGGAGGAGCGGACCCAGGAGCTGGCCCGCATGCTCGCCGGGATGGACGACACCGACACCGGGCGCGCGCACGCCGAGGAGCTGCTCGCCGCGGCCACCGCGCACCGGCAGGCCGACCGCGCCGCCGAGCAGCCGGCGGACCTGGCCCAGGCCCGGTCGCGGCGGGCCGGCGCGACACGCGGCGGGAGCGGCACCCGGCGCCGGAAGGTCGCACAGGCCGGGTGAGGGGCCCGCGTCGCCCTCGCGACAGGGTGTCCCGTCGCGGGGCGGGCGTCGTGCCTCGGGCGGTGACACTGTGGTCACGCTGCGGCGTGCCTGCACCGTCCCGGGGCTCCCGGGTGTCACAGTGCCCGCCATGAAGCTGTCCGGCCTGCTGCACCGAACGCGACCGGAGCTGCCGGGGCTGACCGGCCCGGCCCGCACCGACCGTCGTACCGAAGCCCTGCTGCGCCGGCTCCGGCCCGGTGACATCGTCGTCCTCGACCAGGTCGACCTCGACCGCGCCACCGCCGACGCACTGGTGGCCGCGCGGGTCGCGGCGGTCGTCAACGCGTCGCCGTCGATCTCCGGCCGGTTCCCGAACCTGGGCCCCCAGGTGCTGGTCGAGGCCGGGGTCCCGCTCGTCGACGACTGCGGCACCGAGATCATGCGTTCGGTCAAGGACGGCGCGAAGGTCCGGCTCCACGAGGGAGTCCTGTACTCGGGGGAGCAGCCGCTCGGCGAGGGCCGCGAACAGACCGAGGACACCGTCGCCGACGCCCTCGACGAGGCCAAGCAGGGGCTCACCCACCAGCTCGAGGCGTTCGCCGCGAACACCACCGAGTTCATGCGCCGTGAGCGGTCCCTGCTCCTCGACGGCGACGGGGTCCCGGAGATCGACATCGCGCTCGACGGGCGCCCCGTGCTCGTCGTCGCCGCCGGTTTCGAGTACGCGGGGGTGCTGAAGCGGCTGCGGGCCTACATCAAGGAGTACCGGCCGGTGCTGGTCGGCGTCGGTGCCGGTGCGGACGCGCTGGTCAACGCGAAGTACCGGCCCGACCTGATCGTCGCCGACCCGTCGGAGGTGTCGAACCAGGCGCTGACCAGCGGGGCCGACGTCGTGGTGCCGGCCTTCCCGGACGGGCACGCCCCCGGTCTGCACCGCGTGCAGGACCTCGGCGCGAGTGCGGTCACCTTCCCGTCGATGGCCAACCCGGAGGACCTCGCGCTGCTGCTGGCGCACCACCGTGGCGCCAGCATGATCGTCACCGTGGGGCTGTCGGCGTCGATGGCGGAGTTCCTCGACCGCGGCCGGTCTGGCAGCAACGCGTCGACGTTCCTGACCCGGCTGCAGGCAGGCGGGTCGGTCGTCGACGGCGAGATGATCGCGCAGATGTACCGGAGCCGGACGTCGTTCGCGCCGCTGCTCCTGCTGATCGCCGCGGCACTCGTGGCGGTCGTGGTGGCGGTGCTCGTCTCCGGCGCCGGGCCCGCGGTGCTGGAGTGGGCCGGTGGGCTGGTCGAGACCGTGCGGTCCTGGTTCCCGGCGTGATCTCGCGGCGCTACCACCGGATCGCCCTGGTCGCCGTCTTCGTGCTGGCACTGGCCGCCGGGGTCGCCGTCGCGACCGTCGGGCTGCCGCAGCGGATCGCGAGCACGGTCGCGTCGACCACCGGCACCGGTGAGATCGACCAGCTGCGCACCGAGCGGGACGCGCTCGCGGCGCAGCAGCGGGCGAGCGACGAGTTCACCGCGCGCACCGCGCCCGGTCTGGTCAGGGAGAAGCTCGCCGGGGTGCCCGTCACCGTCGTCGCGCTCGGGGCCGACCCGGCCGACACGCGCGCCGTCGCCGAGCTGATCACCACCGCCGGCGGGAGCGTCGCGGGCGAGGTCGTGCTCACCCCGGCGGTCACCGACCCGGCCCGCGCCGACCAGCTGCGGGACCTCTCGGCACGGCTGCTGCCCGCCGGGGCGCAGCTGCCGGCGTCGTCGGACGCCGGAGCGCTCGCCGGTGGCCTGCTCGGCTCCGCGTTGCTCGCCCCGCAGGGCGGGGCCGCGCCGGACCCGCAGCAGGCCGGTGCGGTCGTCGCCGGTCTCGCCGGGGGTGGTTTCGCCGAGACGCCGGAGGGGGAGCTGTCCGCCGGGCGGCTCGCCGTCGTCGTCACCGGCGGCGCGTTCGGCGGGGTCGACGCCGCGGGGTCCGCGGCGACCGCCGCCGGGCTCGCCGACGAGCTGGACCGCCGCGGCGCCGGGGCGGTGCTCGCCGGACGGGACGCCGGCCCGTCGTCGGCCGTGGGGGCCGTCCGCGCGGACGCCGGCCAGGGCCCCGGACCGTCGACGGTCGACGGCGTCGGCACCTCGGCAGGCCGGGTCGCGACCGTCCTCGCGCTCGCCGAGCGCAACGCCGGACGGGCCGGTCAGTACGGCTCCGGCGCGGGGTCCACGGGCCCGGTTCCGGCCCTCTGAGCGCGATCGGTAGGCTGAAGCTCCGTGCAGACTCGCGCCACCCGTCATCTGTTCGTCACCGGTGGGGTCGCATCCTCGCTGGGTAAGGGCCTCACCGCTTCGAGCCTGGGCCAACTGCTCACCGCTCGCGGGCTCCGCGTCACCATGCAGAAGCTCGACCCGTACCTCAACGTCGATCCCGGAACGATGAACCCGTTCCAGCACGGCGAGGTCTTCGTGACCGAGGACGGTGCGGAGACCGACCTCGACGTCGGTCACTACGAGCGCTTCCTGGATCGCGACCTGCAGGGCCGGGCCAACGTCACCACCGGCCAGGTGTACTCCGAGGTGATCGCCAAGGAGCGCCGCGGCGAGTACCTGGGCGACACCGTGCAGGTCATCCCGCACATCACCAACGAGATCAAGGACCGCGTCCTCGCGATGGCGGAGCCCGACGCGGAGGGCATCGCGCCGGACGTCGTGATCACCGAGGTCGGCGGCACCATCGGCGACATCGAGTCGCTGCCGTTCGTCGAGGCCGCCCGCCAGGTGCGGCACGAGGTCGGCCGGGACAACTGCTTCTTCCTGCACGTCTCGCTGGTGCCGTACCTGGCGCCGTCGGGCGAGCTGAAGACGAAGCCGACCCAGCACTCCGTCGCCGCGCTGCGCAACATCGGTATCCAGCCGGACGCGCTCGTGCTCCGGGCCGACCGGGAGATCCCGGGGGCGATGAAGCGCAAGATCTCGCTGATGTGCGACGTCGAGCTCGACGGCGTCGCGGCGTGCGCCGACGCCCCGTCGATCTACGACATCCCGAAGGTGCTGCACGGCGAGGGTCTCGACGCCTATGTCGTGCGCCGGCTCGGCCTGCCGTTCCGCGACGTCGACTGGACCGTCTGGGGCGACCTGCTGGAGCGGGTGCACCACCCGCAGGAGACCGCGACGATCGCGCTCGTCGGGAAGTACGTGGACCTGCCCGACGCGTACCTGTCGGTCACCGAGGCGCTGCGTGCCGGCGGGTTCGCCCACCACGCGAAGGTCGCCGTCCGCTGGGTCCCGTCGGACTCCTGCGAGACGCCGGCCGGCGCGGCCGAGGCGCTCGACGGCGTCGACGCTGTCCTCGTGCCCGGTGGGTTCGGCATCCGCGGCATCGAGGGCAAGCTCGGGGCGATCACCCACGCCCGCACCCGCGGCATCCCGACCCTGGGACTGTGTCTCGGCCTGCAGTGCATGGTGATCGAGGCCGCGCGCAGCATCGCCGGGCTCGACGGGGCGAGCTCCTCGGAGTTCGACCCGGACACCGAGCACCCGGTGATCTCGACGATGGCGACCCAGCGCGACGTCGTCGCGGGGGAGCGGGACATGGGCGGCACCATGCGGCTGGGCGCCTACCCGGCGGTGCTGCAGCCCGGCTCCGTGGCGGCCAAGGCCTACGGGGCGCGGGAGATCTCCGAGCGCCACCGGCACCGGTTCGAGGTCAACAACGCCTACCGGCAGCAGCTCGCCGACGCCGGCCTCGTGTTCGGCACGTCGCCGGACGGCACACTCGTCGAGTTCGTGGAGCTGCCGGCGTCGCAGCACCCGTTCTTCGTCGGTACCCAGGCGCACCCCGAGCTGAAGAGCCGTCCCACGCGGCCGCACCCGCTGTTCGCTGCGTTCGTGAAGGCTGCGCTGCGGTACCGCGCCGAGGACCGGCTGCCGGTCCGGCTGCCCGGCCGCGCCAACGGCGACGACGACGCCGAGCTGGTCGAGGGCGACGAGCCGGCCGGTTCCACCGGTACCAACGGCTCCGTGCCGGCGGAGAGCACGCCCGGCAGCTGATCCACCCGCGCCGACGGCGGCCGTACCGGTCCGGGGACGGCCGCCGTTCGTGTCTCCGGGCGCCGCCCGCGTCCCCGTCGGCCGTGTCGGGCGGTCCGGGCCACGACCTGCGTGCCGGGCCGACTCGCGCCGGACGGCCGGGTGGGGCTGCCGCACCGGGCCGGGCGAGCCGCTACCCATCCGGCGCGTGCCGGGGACCGCCGGGCGGTGCGCGTCGCCGGCCGCCGTCGTCGGGAGCGCGGGAGGCGCCGCCCGGCCACTACTGTGCGAGGCGTGATCGTCTCGTTCAGCGTTCCCGCACCCGTGCGCGCGGCGGTGTCCCGATGACCCGCCCCGGCGAGCACGACTTCCCGGTCCGCTCGGCCACCGACATCTACTCGGGCCGGGTCATGGCGCTGCGCTCCGACCGGGTCGTGATGCCCGGCGGCCGTGTCGCGACCCGGGAGATCCTGGAGCACCCCGGTGCGGTCGCGATCGTCGCGGTCGACGAGCACCGGCAGGTGCGGATGCTGCACCAGTACCGGCACGCCGTGCGACGACGGCTGTGGGAGCTGCCCGCGGGCCTGCTCGACGTGGCCGGCGAGGACCCCGCCGTCACCGCCGACCGGGAGCTGACAGAGGAGGCCGGGCTGACGGCGTCGGACTGGTCGGTGCTGCTCGACGTCGTCCCGTCGCCCGGGTTCTCCGACGAGTCCGTGCGGATCTTCCTGGCCCGCGACCTCGTCGAGAAGCCGCGCCCCGACCTGGGCGATGACGAGGAGGCCGATCTCGAGCTGCGCTGGATCGCACTGGAGGACGCCGTCGGGATGGTGTTCTCCGGCGAGATCGTCAACGCGGTGTCCTGCGCCGGGCTGCTCGCCGCCCGCTCGGTGCTGGCGGGCGAGTTCGAGCCCCGGCCGCCCGGCACCGCGTGGACCGACCGGCCGGAGCGTTTCGCCCGCCGCCGCGACGGCGACGACTGACGACCGGCACCGCGGCTACGGCCGCAACGGCCTGCCGTCGGGGTCGGTGGGGCTGCCCGCGAGGATCACGATCCCGTCGATGAAGCTCCAGATCGCGCCCAGCCCGAACGTGAAGATCATGACGAGCAGCTGGGCGATCGCGAGCCCGGTGTGGCCGGAGTAGAAGCGGCCGATCCCGAACGGCAGGAACAGCTGCAGCAACCCGGCGACGATCTTCTGCTTGTCCGAGTACGGCCGCCCGGACCAGGCCTCGCGGCCGAACGGTGCGGCCGGGTCGTAGCCGTAGGGGCCGTAGGCGGGCGGGCCCGCGTGCGGCGGGTACGCCGGTCCGCCCGGGCCCGGCGCCCACCCGGGAGCGCCCGGCGTCTGCCCGAGCCCGTAGCCGGGCTGGTATCCCGCGGCTCCCCAGCCGCCCTCGTAGCCGGCTCCGTAGCCCGCGCCGTACCCCGGGGTGTCCGGACCGGGGGGCCCGTACCCCGGAGCTCCGTACCCGGGGCCGCCGTACCCGGCTCCGGCCGGGCCGGCAGGGCCGCCCGGTGCGCCGTACGCGTCGCCGCCGTGGGCCGGGGAGTCGTCGTACGCCGACCACGGCGAGCCCGGGTGCGGCTGCCCCGTCGTCGGAGAGGAGTCGGGGTAGGGGCCCGCGGCGGGGTGACCGGACGGGTCCGGCTCCGCCGGCGCGGAGAGTGTCGGATCCGGTGGGCGGATGCGGGCGGTCGCCTCCGCGCCCCCGGTGCCGGTGTCTCCGTCTCCGGCGCGGTCCGGGCTGCCGGTATCCGTCGGGGTGCCGTCGGTGGACGCACCGCTCGCGCCGCCGGTGTCCCGCAGGGCGTCCGGGTGCGGCTCGGGCAGGTCGCCGAACAGCGGTGCGAGGTCCGCGACCGTCGTCGCCGCGCGGGCCCGCCGGACCCGGTCGTCGAATGCGTCGACGTCCAGTCGTCCGCCCGTGTAGTGCCGGGACAGGGCCCGCACCGCGTCCTCCTGCTCGGCGTAGCCGATCGGTCGCGTGCTCATGGACGCGACGGTATCCGCCCGGACCGTCCACCGGCGACGTTCCGCGCCGGGCGACCCGCCACACCGTGGCGTGACGGACGGCGGCGGCCCGTCGCCCTAGGCTCGGGGAATGCGATTCGGACTCTTCGTTCCCCAGGGCTGGCGGCTCGATCTCGTCGGCATCGATCCCACCGCACAGTGGGACGTGATGCGCGGGCTCGCCGAGTACGCCGACCGCGGCGACACCTGGGAGTCGGTGTGGGTCTACGACCACTTCCACACCGTCCCGGAGCCGACCGACGAGGCCTGCCACGAGGCCTGGAGCCTGATGGCGGCGTTCGCCGCGACGACCGAGCGGGTCCGGCTCGGCCAGATGTGCACCTGCATGGCCTACCGCAACCCCGCCTACCTGGCGAAGGTCGCCGCGACGACCGACGTGATCTCGAAGGGCCGGGTCGAGATGGGCATCGGCGGCGGCTGGTACGAGCACGAGTGGCGCGCCTACGGCTACGGCTTCCCGCGGCCGGGTGAGCGGCTCGGGATGCTCGACGAGGGCGTGCAGATCTTCGCGCAGGCGTGGCGGGACGGCCGGGCCACCCTCGACGGCAGGCACTACCAGGTCGACGGCGCCATCGTCGCGCCCCGCCCGCTGCAGGACGGCGGTATCCCGCTCTGGATCGCCGGTGGCGGTGAGAAGGTCACGCTGAAGATCGCGGCACGCTACGCGCAGTACACCAACTTCGACGGCACGCTCGAGGGCTTCCGGCACAAGTCGTCGGTGCTCGCCGGGCACTGCGCCGAGCTCGGCACCGACTACGACGCGATCGTCCGGTCGGCGAACTACAACGTCGCGATCGGCACCACCGAGGCGGAGGTCGAGGACCGGCTGCAGCAGCTCCGGGCCCGGCTCGAGCCGATCGTCGGCGCGGAGAAGGCCGAGGGCGCGCTGGGCGCGTTCCGCGGGCTGCCCGGCGTCGGGACCCCGGAGCAGATCGTCGAGAAGCTCTCCGCCCTGCAGGACGAGGGCATGAGCTACGGCATCTTCTACTTCCCGGAGGCCGCCTACGACCGGTCCGGCATCGAGCTGTTCGAGCGCGAGGTCGTGCCGGCACTGCGGGGCTGAGGGGATGCCCGCGCCGGAGCGGGTCGTCGAGGACTACCTCGGCCACCTCGCCGTCGAACGCGGACGTGCGCAGAACACCCTGCGCTCGTACCGCCTCGACCTGGACCGCTACGTCGCGCACCTGGCCGACGCCGGGATCGACGACCTGGGCCGGGTCCGTGAGACCGACGTGGCCGGGTTCGTGACGGCGCTGCGGACGGGGGAGCGGCCACTGGCCGCGTCGTCGGCGGCCCGGGCGCTCGCCGCCGTGCGCGGCCTGCACCGGTTCGCGGTCCTGGAGGGGACCGTGCCGGCCGACGTCGCGGCCGGGGTGGCGCCGCCGTCGCTGCCGTCGCGGCTGCCGACGGCGCTGACGGTCGACCAGGTGGACCAGCTCCTCGCCGGGTGCGTCGCGGACGGGCCCACCGGTCTCCGGGACCGGGCGCTGCTGGAGCTGCTGTACTCCACCGGCGGGCGGATCTCCGAGATCGTCGGCGCCGACCTCGACGACCTCGATCCCGGGGCCCGCACGATCCTGTTGCACGGCAAGGGGGACAAGCAGCGGATCGTCCCGGTGGGACGGCCCGCGCTGGCCGCCGTCGACGCCTACCGGGTGCGCGCCCGTCCGGACCTCGCCGGGCGCGGCACCGGTTCGCCCGCGTTGCTGCTCAACGCCCGCGGCGGGCGGATGTCGCGGCAGAGTGCGTGGCACGCGCTCCGGGCGGCGGCCGAGGCGTCGGGGCTCGGACCGGCCGTCGTCGCCGCCGTCTCGCCGCACACGCTGCGGCACTGCTTCGCGACGCACCTGCTGTCCGGAGGGGCCGACGTCCGCGTCGTCCAGGAGCTCCTCGGGCACGCCTCGGTGGCGACCACCCAGATCTACACCCACGTCACCGTCGACACCCTGCGCGAGGTCTACGCCACCGCCCACCCCCGCGCCCTGGGGTGATGCCCGGGCCCGCGTGCGGGGCCGCGAACCCGGACCGCTACGTTCCGGAACCGATGCGATACGGGGTGTGGGTGGTCGGGGCGGCCGCGGCGCTGGCGATGGCCGGATGCGGCGGGGCGGGACCGGAACAGCGGGAGAGCGTCACCGACCGGATCGACGGGGCGGTGACGAGGGTCGAGATCGACTCCGACGCCGGTGCGCTGCGGCTCGCCGCGGGGGAGCAGGCGTCGGTCGAGCAGGACCTGCTCTGGACCGGGGACGCGCGCCCGCAGGTCGAGCACCGCCTCGACGGCGACGTCCTGCGGATCACCGTCCGCTGCCCGGACGACGGCCGTGAGCGGTGCCAGGCCGGGCTCGTCGTGACCGTCCCGGCGGCGGCGTCCGCGCGGGCCGACCTGGCCGCGGGCGGGATCGACGTCGCCGGGATCACCGGCGAGCAGGAGCTGCGCTCGTCGGCCGGCGCGGTGCGGGGCAGCGGTCTCGGGCCGGGTGCCGTCACCGCGAGCTCGAGCGCCGGCGGCGTCGAGCTGGGCTTCGCCGCCGCCGCGCCGGACGTCACCGCCGAGTCGACGGCCGGGTCGGTGACGGTCCGGGTACCCGTCGGTCCGGTGTACGACGTGTCGGCGGAGACGACCGCCGGCTCGACCGACGTCGGAGTGCCCGACCAGCCCGGCGCCGACCACCGCATCACCGCCCGCAGCACGGCCGGCAGCGTCACCGTCGCCCCCGGCGGCTGACGACCGACACGCCGCGCCCCGGGCTCCGCGGGCCCGTCGTACCCCGCGGGTAAGGTGATCCGACACCAGTTCGCGCCGTGTACGGCGAGGCGCGTTGCCGCACGTGGGGGCGGTTCCTACAGTGCGGGTCCAGGATCGCCGCCACTGATCCGAGACCCGGTACGCACCCCACGAGGAGACCGGAGACCGCATGAATCCGACGCCGGAATCCCAGGGCCGGCTCGACGACGCGTCCGGCGAGCCGGACGCCACCGGGGGATCGCCCGGGACCAGCAGCCGCGCGCCCGAACCGGCGCCGCTCGACGTCCACGGCCCGGCCCGCGTGATCGCCGTCGCGAACCAGAAGGGCGGCGTCGGCAAGACGACGTCGACCATCAACCTCGGCGCCGCACTCGCCGAGTACGGCCGCAAGGTGCTGCTCGTCGACTTCGACCCGCAGGGAGCGCTGTCGGTCGGGCTGGGTGTGCAGCCGCACCAGCTCGAGTCGACGATCTACAACCTGCTGATGGAGCGCGACGCCGACCCGGACGACGTGCTGCAGGACACCGGTGTCGAGAACCTGGACCTGCTGCCGTCGAACATCGACCTGTCGGCGGCCGAGGTCCAGCTCGTCACCGAGGTGGGCCGGGAGCAGGCGCTCGGGCGCTCGCTCAAGCGGTTCCTGCCGGACTACGACATCGTGCTCATCGACTGCCAGCCGTCGCTGGGCCTGCTGACGATCAACGCCCTGGCCTGCGCCGACGAGGTGCTCATCCCGCTGGCCTGCGAGTTCTTCTCGCTGCGCGGGGTGGCGCTGCTGATGGACACGATCGACAAGGTCACCGACCGGCTCAACCCGGACCTGCAGCTGCTCGGCGTCCTCCCGACGATGTTCGACACCCGGACGCTGCACACCAAGGAGGTGCACGACCGGGTCGTCGAGGCGTTCGGCGAGAAGGTGTTCGACGCCGTCATCAACCGGACGATCAAGTTCCCGGAGACGACGGTCGCCGGGGAGCCGATCACCTCGTGGGCGCCGACGTCGCACGCGGCCGCGGCGTACCGGATGCTGGCCCGCGAGGTCATCGCCCGGTGACGCTGCTCGCCGACGGGCCGGGCGAGGGTGCCGCCCTCCCGGAGAACCTCGACGACGGCGACGTCGCCTCCCCGCGGAGCCGCCGGTTCACCGTGCGGCTGGCGAACTTCGAGGGCCCGTTCGACCTGCTCCTGCAGCTGATCGGCAAGCACGAGCTCGACGTCACCGAGATGGCGCTGCACAAGGTCACTGACGACTTCATCGCCCACCTCGCGGACCTCGGCGACGACTTCGACCTCGACGAGACCACCGAGTTCCTGGTCGTCGCGGCGACCCTGCTCGACCTGAAGGCGGCCCGGCTCGTCCCGGGCGCCGAGGTCGACGACGAGGACGACCTCGCCCTGCTCGAGGCCCGTGACCTGCTGTTCGCGCGGTTGCTGCAGTACCGGGCCTACAAGCAGGCCGCGCAGCTGTTCGTCGAGCTGGAGAACGGTGCGCTGCGCCGCTTCCCGCGCTCGGTGTCGATCGAGGACCGGTACGCCGAGCTCCTGCCCGAGGTGCTCCTCGGGGTGGACGCGCAGGCGTTCGCCGAGCTGGCCGCCACCGTGTTCCGGCCGCGGCCGCCGGAGGAGGTGGGCGTCGACCACCTGCACGCGGTGCACGTGTCGGTGCCCGAGCACGCACAGCTGCTGCGCGACCGGCTCGCCGTCGACCGGGTCGCGAGCTTCGCCGACCTCACCGCGGACTGCGTGGCGACGATCGAGGTCATCGCCCGGTTCATGGCGCTGCTGGAGCTGTACCGGGAGCGGTCGGTCTCGCTGGAGCAGCCGGAGCCCTTCGCCGACCTGACCGTCACCTGGACCGCGGACCGTACCGACGACCCCGTCGCCTACGCGGCCGCACTGGAGGACGAGGCGGCGGCCGCGGAGGAGGCCGTGCGGGCGCGGAACCGGCGGCGGCGCAAGAAGAACCGCGTCGACGACGGCGGCGACGGCTCCGGTGCCGAGGGTTCCGCTCCGGGTGGTTCCGAGGACGTCGGTGACCCCGCCGCGGACGATCCCGACGGCGAGGGTCCCGGGGCGGACTCGGCCGCGGACGACCCTTGGGTGAACGACTCCGACGCGGTCGACTCCGACGCGGTCGACTCGGCCGCGGACGACACCTGGGTGGACGACCCCGAGTACGGCGACTCCGACTCCGACCTCGTCGACTCCCACTCCGGGGACTCGGGCCCGGTCGACTCCGGCTCGGGCGGCGTGGGCAGACCCGCCGCGGACGACGGCACCGTGCACGGCGAGAGGGCCGGGACGACCGGTGACTGAGCCGGACGACCGCCCGGGATCCGACGACCCGGAGGACCCGTCCGAGCTGATGCGCCTGATCGGCCGGACGGTGCCGCGCAGTCCCCACGCGGTTGCTCCCACCCCCGAGGCGGACCGAGCGTTGCGCCAGGGCTCCTCCGAGGACCCGGACGTCACGCTCGACGCCGGCCCGGTGGAGGATCCCGTTCCCGGTGATCGGGGTGCACGTTCCGGCCCTCGTCAGGGCCATGCCGTGCAGGTCGACGGCGGTGGAGAGAGCGAGCCGGGCGTGGCGGAGCCGGTCGACGGGGCGGATCGGGCCGACGAGGAGCGGGCCGAGATGGCTGAGCGGGCCGAGGTGGCCGGGCGGGCCGATACCGGGGAGCCGAGCGAGTCCGGTGCACCGAGCGACGAGGCCGGCCACGAGGACGCCGGGGCCGCCGGGCCCGATGACGACGCCGACGAGAACGCCGCCGAGGACGCCGGGGAGCCCGGCACCGGGGAGCCCCACGCCGACGACCTCGACGCCGAGGACCTCGACCCCGACGACCTCGCCGACGACACCGAGCTGGAGCTCGCCCTCGAGGCCCTCCTCCTCGTCGTCGACTCACCCGTCGACGAGGGTTCCCTGGCCACGACGCTGAACCAGACGCCGTCGCGGATCCGGCAGACCCTCAACCGGATGTCGCTGGCGTACACCGCGGACCGCCGCGGCATCGACCTGCGGCGGGTGGGTGAGGGCTGGCGGTTCTACACCCGCGACCGCTACGCCCCCTACGTCGAGAAGCTGTTGCTCGACGGCCAGCGTGCCCGGCTGACCCGTGCGACGCTGGAGACCCTCGCCGTCGTCGCGTACCGGCAGCCGGTGACCCGTGCGCGGGTGGCCGCGGTGCGGGGCGTCAACTGCGACGGCGTGCTCCGTACGCTGCTCACCCGCGGGCTGGTGGAGGAGGCGGGAACCGAGGAACAGACGGGGGGGACACTGTTCCGGACGACCGAGCTGTTCCTCGAACGGCTCGGGCTCTCCTCGGTGCAGGACCTGCCCCCGCTGGCGCCGCTGCTGCCCGACATCGACGCGATCGACGACCTGGACGGATAGACGAATGAGTACCGCACACGACCCCGACGGCGTACGGCTGCAGAAGGTGCTGGCCCGCGCGGGTGTCGCGTCCCGGCGCGCCGCCGAGGAGCTGATCGCCCAGGGCCGCGTCCAGGTCGACGGCGAGACCGTCCGCGAGATGGGCCGCCGGATCGACCCGGAGACCGCCGTCCTGCACGTCGACGGCGCCCGGGTCACCCTGCGCGACGACCAGGTCTACCTGGCACTGAACAAGCCGGTCGGCCTGCACTCGACGATGTCCGACGACCTCGGCCGCCCCTGCGTCGGTGACCTGCTCGCCGACCGGGTCGAGCTGATGAACTCCGCGCAGCGGCTGTTCCACGTCGGCCGCCTGGACGCCGACACCGAGGGCCTGCTCCTGCTCACCAACGACGGCGAGCTCGGCCACCGGCTGATGCACCCGTCGTACGAGGTGCCCAAGACCTACCTGGCCGAGGTCGAGGGGAAGATCGCCCGCGACCTGGGCCGGCGGCTGCGGGACGGGATCGAGCTGGAGGACGGCATCGCCCGCGTCGACGCCTTCAAGCTCGTCGACGCCGTGCCCGGCCGCTCCACCGTGCAGCTGATCCTGCACGAGGGGCGCAAGCACATCGTGCGGCGGATGCTGTCCGAGGTCGGGCACCCGGTGCAGCGACTGGTGCGCACCGCCGTCGGCGAGGTCCGGCTCGGCAACCAGAAGCCCGGCAAGCTCCGTCCGCTGGACCGGGTCGAGGTCGGGTCGCTGTACAAGGCTGTGGGGCTGTAGTGGCGGTCCGTGCGCTGCGGGGCGCGACGCAGGTCGACGCCGACGAGCGGTCCCAGATCCTCGACCGTTCCGCCGAGCTGGTCAGCGCGGTGCTGGAACGCAACGAGCTCGTCTCCGACGACATCATCTCGATCTGGTTCACCGCCACCCCCGACCTGTCCGCGGAGTTCCCGGCCTATGCGGCGCGGCTGCTCGGGCTCACCGACGTCCCGCTGATGTGCGCCACCGAGATGTCGGTGCCGGGCGCGCTGCCGCGGGTGCTGCGGCTGCTCGCCCACGTGGACACACCGAAGTCGCGGGCCGAGATGCGGCACGTCTACCTGCACGGGGCCCGCGCCCTGCGCACCGATCTTCCGCAGTAGGCCACCCCGCCCCCGGTGCACCGCACCGGACCGGCGAGAATGCCCTGCGGAATCATCGGCTCGACCTCATGGGGGACAGGTGGCCTTGCGGGGCGTCGTCGCGATGGACGGTCCGTCCGGGACGGGCAAGTCGACCGTCTCCCGGCGGCTGGCGCAGGCCTGCTCGGCAGCCTACCTCGACACCGGCGCGATGTACCGCGCCGCGACCCTGGCGGCGCTGCGGGCCGGGCTGACCGAGGACACCCCCGTCGAGGAGATCGCGCGGGTCGCGACCGGTGCACGCATGGAGTCCGGTACCGACCCGGCGGCTCCGTCGATCACCCTGGACGGCGAGGACGTGTCGGCCGACATCCGCGGCCCGGAGGTGACCGGCTTCGTGTCGGCCGTGTCCGCGGTCCCGGAGGTCCGGGCCGAGCTGGTCGCACGGCAGCACGCGCTGATCCGGGCGGCGACCGGGGACGGCGGCGGGATCGTGGTCGAGGGCCGTGACATCGGTACCGTGGTGGTGCCGGACGCGCCGCTCAAGGTCTACCTGACGGCGTCGCCGGAGGTCCGTGCGGCGCGGCGCGGGCGGCAGGACGCGCGGGCCGGGCGGGAGTCCGACCTGCACGTCACGCTCGCCGACGTCGAGCGCCGGGACCGGCTCGACTCGTCACGGCGGATCTCCCCGCTCTACGCGGCGGCCGACGCGCTGGTGCTCGACACGGACCGGCTCTCGGCCGACTCGGTGCTGGAGCGGCTGCGCGAGCTCGTCGCGGAACGGGGGCTGGTCGGGTGAGCCCCGCCCGTGCGCTGCCGGAGCACGGGCTCGGGTGGCTGCACGACCTGGCCCGCTGGATCGGGACGTGGCTGTGGGTGCCGTTCTACCGGGTCCGGCTCCTGCGCGGCGGGCGGATCCCGGCCGGGGGGCCGGTGGTGGTCGTCGCGAACCACAGCGCGTTCGTCGACGGACCGCTGCTGTTCGGCATGTTCGGGCGGCGCGCGGTGTTCCTGGTGAAGGCGGAGATGTTCGCCGGGCCGCTGGCGGTGCTGCTGCCGGCCATCGGGCAGATCCCGGTCCGCCGGGACACCGTCGACCGGCGGCCGCTGACGGCGGCGCTGGGCGTGCTGCGCGACGGCGGGCTGGTCGCGGTGTTCCCGGAGGGGACCCGCGGTACCGGCGACGTGGCCGCCGCCCGGCAGGGCGCTGCCTGGCTCGCCCGGGCCGCGGGGGCGCCGCTGCTGCCGGTGGCGGTGCGTGGCACCCGCCGTCCGGACGGGGGCGGGCGCCGGTTCCGCCCGCGGGTGGACGTGCTGGTGGGCGAGCCGCTGCCGGCACCGTCGGAGCCCGGGCGGGCCGGACTGGCCGCGGCGACCACCACCGTCGCGACGGCACTGCGGACGTTGGTCCGCGAACTGGAGACGTCCCGAGAGGGACAGCAGAGCGGCCGGATCGATCCGGCCGGGGACGTGAGTGACAGGTGAACGAGAGCAGCGGACGCGGAACGAGCACCGGCGCAGGGGACGAGTACCCCGCCGGCGTCGAGATCGGTGACGCCGCCGACCGCGCGGAGATGGACCGGCTGGGCCTGGACCCCGCCGAGTTCGTGGCGGTCGACGAGGAGGGCCGCGTCGCGGCCGGCATCGACCCCGACGAGGTGCTGGCGACCCCGACGCTGGCCGTCGTGGGACGACCGAACGTGGGCAAGTCCACGCTGGTCAACCGGATGCTGGGGCGTCGCGAGGCGGTCGTGCAGGACGTGCCGGGGGTGACCCGCGACCGCGTCGTCTACGACGGGTTGTGGAACGGCCGCCGGTTCAAGCTGATGGACACCGGTGGCTGGGAGCCGGACGCGGACGGATTGCAGGGTTTCGTCGCCCAGCAGGCCGAGACGGCGATGCGGACGGCCGACGCCGTCCTGCTCGTCGTCGACGCCTCGGTCGGCGCGACCGCCACCGACCAGGCGGCCGCGCGGGTGCTGCGCCGCGCGAAGGTGCCGGTCATGCTGGCCGCGACGAAGGTCGACGACGACCGGCTCACCTCCGACACCGCCGAGCTGTGGCGGCTCGGCCTCGGCCAGCCGCACCCCGTCTCGGGCCTGCACGGCCGCGGCTCCGGTGACCTGCTCGACGCGATCCTCGAGGTGCTGCCCGAGACCCCGCGCGACGACTTCGGCGCCTCCGGTGCCGGTCCGCGCCGGGTCGCGCTGGTCGGCAAGCCCAACGTCGGCAAGTCCAGCCTGCTCAACAAGCTCGCCGGCGAGGAGCGGTCGGTGGTGCACGACGTCGCCGGCACCACCGTCGACCCGGTCGACTCCCTGGTCGACCTGGACGGCGAGGTGTTCCGGTTCGTCGACACCGCCGGCCTGCGCAAGCGGGTCAAGATGGCGTCGGGCATGGAGTACTACGCGAGCCTGCGGACGAGCTCGGCGATCGAGGCCGCCGAGGTCGCGCTGGTGCTGATCGACGCGTCGCAGCCGATCGCCGAGCAGGACCAGCGGGTCCTGACGATGGTCGCCGAGGCAGGCAGGGCGCTGGTGATCCTGTTCAACAAGTGGGACCTCGTCGACGAGGAGCGCCGCCACCAGCTGACCCGGGAGCTGGAGCGCGACCTGATCAGCGTCCGCTGGGCGGAGCGGGTCAACGTGTCCGCGCTGACCGGCCGGGCGACCCAGCGGGTCGCGCCCGCGCTGCGCCGGGCGTTGGAGTCGTGGGACACCCGCGTGCCCACCGGCCGGCTCAACCAGTGGCTCAGCGACCTGGTCGCCGCCACCCCGCCGCCGGTGCGCGGCGGCAAGCAGCCGAAGATCATGTTCGCGACGCAGGCGCAGACCCGTCCGCCGACGTTCGTGCTGTTCAGCTCCGGCTTCCTCGAGGCGGGCTACCGGCGTTTCGTCGAGCGGCGGCTCCGTGAGGAGTTCGGCTTCGGCGGCTCGCCGATCCGGGTGTCGGTGCGGGTGCGCGAGAAGCGCCCGCGCTCGTGATGCGCGCGCTCCGCGGCGGGACCGGGCCGCAGTGGGACGTCGCCGAGGTGCCGGTGCCCGAGCCCGGCCCCGGCGAGCTGCTCGTCCGTGTCCGGGCGGCCGGCGTGAACCGGGCCGACCTGCTGGCGCTGGCGGGCGGTTACCCCGTCCCGCACGCCGATCCGGACGGCACGTTCACGGCCGGGATGGAGCTCGCCGGCGAGGTCGTCGGTGCGGGCCCGGGAACCGCAGGCCGCGGACTGGGAGACCGGGTGCTCGCGACGGCGCCGGCCGCGTTCGCCGACTACGCCGTCGTCGACGCGCGGCGGGCGCTGCCGGTCCCCGCCGGGCTGGCCTGGACCGACGCCGCCGCACTCCCGGTCGCGCTGGAGACCGTGCACGACGCGCTGGTCACCCAGGCCGGGTTCGACGGCGGGTCGGTGCTGGTGCTCGGCGGGACGACGGGCGTCGGCCAGGTCGCGATCCGGCTCGCCGCGGCACTCGGTGCCGCCCCGGTGCTGGCGACGACGACCTCCCCGGCGAAGGCGGGCTCGCTGCGGTCCGCGGGCGCCGAGCCGCTGGTCGGTACCGACGGGCTCGCCGCTGCCCTGCGCGAGGCGACCGGTGGGGCCGGCGTCGACGTCGTCCTCGACCTCGTCGGTGGCGACCACCTCGCGGCGGCGCTCGCCGGCATCCGGATCGGCGGCACCGCCGTCCAGATCGGACGCCTCGCCGGGCCGGCCGCGACGCTGGACCTGAACACGCTGTCGTTCCGTCGGCTGCGGCTGATCGGCACGACGTTCAGCGTGCGTGGCGCCGACGAGCGCGCCGCCGTCGCCGGCGCGCTCACACCGGTGCTGGACCTCGTCGCCGACGGCCGGGTACGCGCCACCGTCGACCGGGTGGTCCTGCTCGCCGAGGCCGCCACGGCGGCCGACCTGCTCCGGTCGGGAGAGGTGACGGGGAAGATCGTCCTCGACCTCTCCGACGCCGCCGCGGCACCGTTGTAACCGATCGGGGCCCGTGGCCGAGACCGCTCCCGTGACGGTGGTCGAGCGATGGTGGATCTGGCGCGTACGCGCGGCGTGCGAGATCGCGCTGGCCCACCGTGGCGGTGACGAGCTGGTCGACGACGCGCGCACCGAGGCGTCCTGGTACGCCGACATGATGCACCCGTGGGACGGGCGCGGCTGCGAGCCGGACGCCCGCGTGCTGGCCTGGCTCAGCATCCTCGTCGCCCGGTGGGTCGTGGCCGACACTGCATGAATCGGACCGACGGGCTGGATCGGTACATGCCCTCTCACTAATCTGTGCACCGTGAGCGACACTCCGGCCGAGCGGATCTTCCACGGCCGCGGCGCCGAGCTGGAGCTCCTGCGCGCCGCGCTGGCCGGGACCGCGGAGCGCGGCGCGTCGGCCGTGCTGCTCGGCGGTGACGCCGGCGTCGGCAAGACCCGGCTGGTCACCGAGTTCGGCCGGGCGGCGGCGGCCGACGGCGCGGTCGTGCTCACCGGCCGGGCGCTGGACATCGCCGCCGCGCCGTCGTTCTGGCCGGTCGTGTCGGCCCTGCGGGCGCACGCCCGTTCGGTGCCGGGGCCGCTCGCCGGGGTGTTCACCGAGGCGCTCGACCGGCTCGACGACACCGGCCGCGCCGTCGGGGACCGGGTCGGGATGCTCGCGCAGCTCTCGGCGCTCGTCGGACGGGCGGCCCGCCCGGGGCCCGTGGTGCTCGTCGTCGACGACCTGCACTGGGCCGACCGGTCGACCCGCGACCTGCTCGCCTACCTGCTGGCCGGCCTCGCGACCGAGCCGGTGCTCGTCGTCGGCACCTACCGCGACGACCCCACCGGCGGGACGCCCGCCGTACTGCTGCCGCTGGTGACCGAGCTGCGCCGGCACCGCACGGTCTCCTTCTCCCAGGTCGGGCCGCTCCCGCGAGCCGAGCTGGCCGAGCTGGTCGGGCGGTGAATGCCGGACCGGCCCGATCTCGAACCCCTGGTGTGGGCGCACTCGGCGGGCAACGTGTTCCTCGCGGAGGAGACCGTCCGCGCGGTGCAGGACGGGGACCCGACCGGCGTGCCGCAGACCGTGCGCGAGCTGGTCCGGGCCGGGGTCGCGGGACTGTCGCCGCAGGCACAGGACGTCGTGCGCGCGGTCGCCGCGGGCGTCGGCGACGTCGAGCACGCCCTGCTGGCCACGGTGCTGGACGCACCGGGTGCCGAGTTGGCGACGGCCGTACGAGAGGCCGTCGACGGCGGGTTCGTCGTGGTCACCGCCGCCGACGGCTACGCGTTGCGGCACGGACTGATGGCCGAGGTGGTCGCCGGCGACCTGTTGCCCGCCGAGCGGGTGGAGCTGCACGGGCGGTACGCGCGGGCCGTCGCCGGGTCCGTGGCACGGCCCGGCACCGCGGCCCGGCTGGCGCACCACTGGCAGCGGGCCGGGCGCCCCGCCGAGGCGCTGGAGGCGACACTGGCGGCGGCGGAGGAGGCCGAACGGCTGCGCGGGTACGCCGAGGCGCACCGGCACTGGCTGCGGGCCGCGACGCTGCCCGTCCCCGGGGCGGACGGCGCCCGCGGTGGATACCTGGAACGGGCGGCCGCGGCGGCGGACCTCGCGGGCGACCACGACTCCGCGGTCGCGCTGCTGGCCGAACGCCTCGCCGACCCGGACGGCCCGTCCGGGCTCGACGAGGCCGTGCTGCGCGCCCGGCTGGGCCGCTACCTGATGTCGGCGGGGCAGGCGGGGGAGGCGGAGGAGGCCTACCGGCGGGCAGCGGCCGCGCTCCCCGAACCCCCCCCGGCCCCGACGCGGTGCCCGGGGACCCGGCCACCGTGCCCGGCGTCCGCCCCGACGCGCTGCCCGTCGACCCGGCCGACGGCGCCCGCGCCGAGGTCCTCGCCGGGTACGCGTCGGCGCTGCTCGCGCGCGCCGACTACGTCGCCGCCCGGGAGATGACCCACCGCGCGCTCGTACCGGCGCGGCGGGTCGGCGAGCCGCGGGCGCTGGCGTCGGTGCTGGGGGTGCTCGGGTTCGGCGCGGCGCACTCCCGCGACGGCACGGCCGGGATGGAGGCGCTGTCGGAGGCCGTCGGCATCGCCGAGGCGACCGGCGACCCGGCGACGCTGGGGGAGTGCCTGCTGCGGCGCGCGGCACTCCTGTCCGGCCCGCTCAACGCCCTCGACGAGGGCGTCGCCGAGGCCCGTGCGGGCGCCGACCGCATGACCGCGCTCGGCCTCGGCCGCACGGCGGCGGTGTCGCTGCGCGCGGAGGCCGCGAACGGGCTGTTCCGCAAGGGGGCGTGGGACGAGGCCGAACACGAGGTGGCGACGGCCTGGGCGGCCGCACCGGCCGGCTCGGAGATGATCGAGCTCCGGCTCGCCCGTGCCCGGCTGCGGATGGGCCGCGGGGACCTCGACGGCTCCGACACCGACCTCGCGGCCGTCGAGCTCGTCGCCGGATCGACCGGCCTGCCGAAGCTGCGCCTCCCTCTGTTGATCCTGCGCGCCGGCCTCGAGATGTGGCGCGGCCGCCCCGGGACGGCGTTCGACCACGTCGGGACCGGTCTCGACGTCGTCTTCGCGGTCGCGCCGCTGCTCTGGCACGGCGCCCGGGCACAGGCCGAGGCGTTCCTCGCCGGGCACCCCGTCGACGCCGGTGCGGTACGCCGGCTGCGCCGCCACCGCCGCGAGCTCACCGCCCGCGGCGAACGCTCCGACCCGGCGCTGCGCGGCGTCCTCGCCACCTACGAGGCGATGTGCACCGCGGAGGACGCCCGGACCACCGCCGGCGCCGACCCCGGCACCTGGGGCCGGGTGGCCGACCTCCTGGAGCGGCTGGGCCAGCCCTACCCGACGGCGTACGCACGGCTGCGCAGCGCCGAGGCCCTCCTCACCGGCCGGCGGGCCACCGGTGCCGCCGAGCTGGCCCGGGCCGCGGCGGGGGCGCGGGCGCTGCGGGCCGAACCCCTGCTGGCCGAGATCGCCACCGTCGCGCGGCGGGCCCGGATCGCGGTCCCGGACCTGCCGGACCTGCCCGCGGGCAACGGCGGCCCGGTCGCCGTGCCCGGGCCGTCGTCGCCGGTGGACCACCCCTTGGGCACGCTCACCGGGCGTGAGCTGGAGGTCCTCCAGGTCCTCGCCGCGGGTGCGACGAACAAGGAGATCGCCGCCCGGCTGTTCATCGCGCCCAAGACGGTCGGTGCGCACCTGGCACGGATCTTCGCCAAGCTCGGCGTGACGAACCGGACCCAGGCCGCCGGCGTGCTGCGGCGGCACCTGCCGGAGGCGGGCGTCGTCGAGCACGGGGGCGTGCCGGATTAGGGCGCTCCCGGACGCGGTCTAAGGCATACGCCCGATGGCGTCGGGCGAGCACCGGTCGATGCTGGTCTCCTCGCCGATCCCGCCGGGAGGCCCGGATGACCACCATGACGGAGCGCCCGCCGGGCGTGCCGGGGGCCGGCCCACCACACCTCGCCCCGCGGATCGGCCGGCTGCTCGGGACCGTCCCGGACGACGTCGACGGCGTCGTCGGGCACCTCGAGCAGCTGCAGGAGATGCTCGTCGAGGACCACGGCCGCCGCGACGGCGTCGCCGCCTTCAACCGGCTCCACCTCCGGATCACCGAGGACATCAGGGCCCAGCTCGACGACGACCACGTCCCCGACAAGGACTTCCTGGCCCGGCTGGACGTCGAGCTCGCCCGCCGCTACCTGCAGGCGCTGCGGGCCTCGGTCGCCGGCGGCGTCCCGCCGCGCTCCTGGGCGGTGCTGGTCGACCGGCGGTCGCAGCGGCGGATCTCTCCGGTGCAGCTCGCCGTCGTCGGGGCGAACGCGCTGGTGAACCTCGACCTGCCGGCCGCGGTCGTCCGCACCTGCACGGTGCTGGGCCGCGGCGCGCCCGGAGCGGCCGAGCGGGCCGACTGCCGGGCCGTGCACGACGTCGTCACCCAGCACCTGGCCGCGCTCATCCGGGACGGGGCGAGCTGCTGCATCGCGATCGTGCTGCCCCGGGAGATCGCGTGGCGACAGGCCCTCGAACTGTGGGACCGGCGGTCGCGCCCGACCGCCTACGAGCGCGAGATCGACGCCCTGGACCTGCGCACCGCGCTCCTCGGACGGGGACTCCTGACACCGGGAGCCCTGACATGACACCCGCCCGTGTGGGGGACGGGCGGGTGTCGTGGTCACGACCGGCCGACGGCGGTGGCGGCGCGCTCGCCAGCGGCGCCGTGCTGGTGCTCGACGACCACCAGCTCGTCGGCACGTCGCTGGCGACGGCACTGCGCCGGGACGGCGAGGACGCACACTTCGTCCCCGCGCACTCCGAGATCGACGTGCGGCGGGCCGTCGACGGCGTCGTCCCCGGCCTGCTCGTCCTCGACCTCGACCTGGGCCGCGACGAACGGGGCCGCCGGGTCGACACGATCCCGCTGATCCCCGAGCTGCGGCGCGCGGGCTGGCGGATCCTGGTGCTCTCGGGGAGCTCCAACCCGCTGCGGATCGGCGCGGCCCTGCACCACGGGGGATTCACGTGGGTGCCGAAGTCGGCGGCGATGCCCACGCTGCTCGTGAACATCCGCGAGGCCCGTGCGGGCCGGTCGCTGCTGAAGCCGACCCAGCGCGAGGAGCTCGTCCGCCGGTATCTGGAGTGGGACGCCCGCCAGCAGTCGGTCCGGGGCCGGCTGGCGGCACTGACCCGGCGCGAGCGGGAGGTGCTCGACCTCCTCGCCGGCGGGATGCGCGCGCAGGCCATCGCGAACCACTTCGTGGTGTCGCTGCCGACCGTCCGGACGCAGGTCAGGGCGGTGCTCGGGAAGCTCGAGGTGGGGTCGCAGCTGGAGGCCGTGGCGCTGGTGCGCAGCCTGGGCCCGGGGGACGACACCCCCGGAGTTCCGGCGCCGGGGGTGAGGTAGTGTTGCTCTCGCTCCGCGAGGGGCGGCCGGGACGTGGCGCAGCTTGGTAGCGCACTTGACTGGGGGTCAAGGGGTCGCAGGTTCAAATCCTGTCGTCCCGACGGGCCGGAGGCCGGTATCCGACATCATCGGGTACCGGCCTTTACGCGTTTGACCTGTGGATTCGTGATCGTGCAGTGGTCCCTGGACGGTCCTCGCGGCTGTCGCACCCGAAGTTTCGGCCAGTCCCGCGAACCGCTGAGTGACTATGGGCGGGAGGCCGACGCGCCATGATCGTCGCTGTCGAGGGCCCCAGCGCCGCGGGGAAGACGACGTGGTGTGCGCGGTTCGAAGGGGATGCGGTGGTGCCGGAGTACGCCCCGACAGGGTGCGAGCCCGACGGCAAGGACTTGGAGACCCAGGCGGCCTTCTGGGTCGGGGTGAACATTGGTCGATGGGTTGCGGCGAGGGCGATCGAGTCGGCAGGTGGTGTCGCGGTGTGTGACAGCGACCCGCTGAAGCTGCATTACAGCTGGTGTCTGGCGCGGATCGGAGCGGGTTCGATCGGGCGGTGGGAGCGTGAACTGCGCGCAGTGCACCGGGCGTTCGAGGCCGGTCAGCTGGGGTTCGCCGATCTCGTGCTGGTGCACGTCCCCGATCTGGCGACGTTGCGGGCGCGGAAGGCCGGCGACCGGACGAGGTCGCGGCGCAGCTTCGAGCTGCACGCGCGGCTACGTGAGCCGTTGCAGGAGTGGTACCGAGCTGTGGACGGACTGGAGCCGGGGCGTGTGTGGTGGGGGCTGCCGGGGTCGGGCGTGCCGACGGGCATCGAGCCTCGCCAGGACCGGTCGGATCCCGCGCTGCTCGATGCCCTCGTCGACCTACTTCCCGGACTCACCACTGCGTGATCCGATGAACTAGCGGTCCACGACCGGGAAGATGTCGTCCATTGCTGTCGCGCCGTGTTCGAGAACGGGTCGGAGCTGCTGTCGGTACACGGCCTCGGTGATGGCCGTCCCGCTGTGCCCGACCAGCCGGGAGATGTCCTCCAGAGGCATCCCGGAGTCCGCGAGCAGCGAGACGAAGCTGTGCCGCATCTCCCGAGGTGTCCACTCGGCCGCGTGCAGGCCGGCGGCGGCTGCGATCTTGCGGAACGAGCGGCGGACGTTGTGCGCGTCCATCTCCGATACAGTGCGGGTGGCGAAAACGAGCGAGTCCAGTGCACTTTCAGCCCCGGGCCGTTTCGCGTGGTCACGGAGCACGGTGACGCAACGCTGTGGCATCCCAAGACGACGGCGGGACTTCCGCGTCTTGGTGTCTCCACCGATCCGCACCGATCTGACGACGGAGATCGACGGCGGGAGCGGCGGAGTTGCGTTCGGAGTCCCGTCGAGGTCCACGTCGCCTCAGCGCAGTGCGCGCACTTCCTCGGTCCGAGCCCCGGTGAGAAGAGAGAGGACGATATACGCCCGCAGCGGACTGGACTCGGCGGCCTGAGAAAGCGCGGTCGCCTGATGGCACTCAGAAGGCGCGGGGGAGCGGGCTCGCCCCCGGGCTACTCCTGGAATTCAACGGCAGAAGCCGACGGCGGACCGTTACCGGTGGAGGGCGCGTCGGTGAGTCCGCGCAGTGCACGAGGGGCGACGGCGAACGTCGAGAGTCGCCGGAAGTAGTGGATCTTGTCTCCGCGGATTTCGAGTTGCCCGGTGGCATCTCGCTGCGCGCTGCCGCTTGGGTGAGTTGTCAGTGCCGGTAGGCGTGCAGTGCAGTCGACCTCCGCAGGGTCCTCGATGGGGGAACGGTTGGTGCGCAGCGTCTCGTCGAAGCTTCAGGTCTCGGGTCGGACGGTCCGCGTCCGGCCGTACTCGGCCAGTGCCGAGAAGGCTGCTTTTGGCTCCCATGGCATCCCTGGGTAGGCGTTGCCGGTGCGTCCGTCGGTAAGGGGCTTGACGATCCCGAAGCTTCCCAGGTCGAAGTCTTGCTCTGGCTGGTCGGAGGTCGACAGGTGTCTGGAGGCGAAGGTGTACACGAACGCCGTGTCAACGCCTCCCGAGTCGTAGAGGTGGAGGAGATCCAGGAGGTAGGCGGCTTGTTCGGATTCGTTGCGCTCGACGGTCTCGGTGAGGTGCGTTGCGTGCCCTGTCCGGTCGTCGTAGCCGATGATGTCGCCCCGGCTGCCCCGATCGGCGGCTCCGGTGAAGGCTGCGCAACCGAACTCGGTCACTGCGAACGGTTTTCCGTGCGAGGTCATGGCGGCGAGGTTCGCGGGTAGGGTGTCGGTGTTGCCGGCATCGCGGTAACCCGCGTCGGTCGCGATGAAGTCGAATGGCGTCCAGTCCACTCCCTCCAGGGGGAGTGACGCGTAGCCGATGAGGCCTCCGAATCGCTCGCGTGCCCCCTCGACTGCTCGGGCCAGTAGTGCGTTGGTCCTGCGCTGCACTCCCGGGAGGATTTCGCGAACACGCGCCGGGTCTGCGAGTACCGCGGATCGTTCGGCCAGCGTCTGCCCGGGCATCAGGCCGATCGTCATGATGCTGATCTCCGAGCCGGTGAGGAACCGGATGTCCGCACCTTCCTGTCGGATGCGCTCCGCGCGCTCGGCTGCGTCCAGTAGGAATGCCAACAGCTCGTCGGTGGTCAGGTCATGGGTGAACGGGCAGTACCAGACCTCCAGGCCGACGGCTGCCGCGTGCCGCGCGGCGGTCTCCAGGCGGTCGGCGACTCCGCCGGTGATCCGTACGGCGTCGGCGAGAAGCTCTTCACGGATGATCCGCATGTCCTCGGCGACGACCGCGGGGTCGTACGGTTCGTGTGTCGTGCTTCCGCAGCTGGTGAAGCCGGTGTCGTAGGTGACGCCCCATGCTCGCATCGCAACCTCCATAAGGTACGAGCAGTACCGTAGCAGGTGGAGGTACGCTCCGTACCGTGACAGGGGGGCGGCGGCGCGGTGCGGAACTGGAGCAGGCGATCCTGCGTGCGGCCGCCGATGAACTCGTTGCTTCCGGCTACGCCGGTATGACGATGGACAAGGTCGCGCTGCGCGCCGGCACGAACAAGAACGCGATCTACCGGCGCTGGCCCGGGCGCGCTGCGCTCGGCGTCGCCGCCTACACATACGTGGCAGACGCTCACACTCCGGCCGCGGACACAGGAAATCTCCGCAGTGATGCCCTGGAGCTGCTGCGGCAGGTCAACTCGACCTGGTCCTCGCCTCGCGGGGAGATCCTGCGTGATCTCCTGGCCGCGGCCGCCGACGAGCCCGCGCTGCTGGAGCTGCTGCGCGAGCAGGCCGGAGGGGGCGCGCTGGACGCCGCCTGGGTGGCGATCGTGGACCAGGCGGTGGTGCGCGGCGAAGCTTCGCCGGAAGCCGTGCATCCGAGGGTGGCGGCGCTCCCTATGACGGTGTTGCGTGGCGAGTACGCCTTGCTCGGTGTTCCGGCCGTACCGGACGAGGTCCTGATAGAGATCATCGACGAGATCTTCATACCGCTCATCCGTGGACGGTGTCTTTACAAGTGCGGGCTGACGTAGCGGATCTCGTCTCCCCGGATCCAGGGCGCGGCACCGAGGTGACCACGGTCTGCTTGATCAACTGCCTGCGGACGCCCAGGGATGAGACGGGCACACTGGATGGGCATTACCCGCCCGTCTGCCTGACGCTCTGGTTTTTTCACATGGAAGAAGTCGTGATCGGGAACCGCAGTGCTCGGAGCGTGCAATTGGCGTGCAACTACCGGCGGTCAACCACGGTCAGCCGCGGGGTGCGCAGTCCGCTGTTTTTACAGGTCAGTGACGGAGAACGCCAGTCTTGCGAGGCCTTCCAAGCTGGGTGTCCAGGCGTTGGCCCGAGTGTCTAATGGAGTGGCGAGGTGCAGGTCCTCGCCACGCTCATCAGAAGTGGTGACTACTCGGCGGACGTCGTAACCATCGCTAGGCCACCCGCGACACGGTGTGCAGGCCCCCAGCGCATGGCGGTCGGTGTCGCGAACCGGGAGGCAACGATGGGTATCGGCCGCTACGTCCTTGCCGGCGTGATCGCTACTACTCTCGTGAGTGTCGCGTGCACCGCAGCGTCGGGTGCCGACCGAGTCGCTGCCGAGTCGACGACCCCGTTGGCGGTCAACCAGTCCGTACCTGCCGCCGCGCTGCTACCCCGTCTCGATGCGGGGTCGTCCAGCCTGAGTGCGACCGTGGCCGGAGCGATCGAGGCAGTCCGCAGGGAGGTTGACCGAGCTGCGGCGGCCGAGAAGAAGGCGGCCGAGGAGAAGGCGCAAGCGCAGGAGGCGGCCAGGCGCGGCCAAGTCCGACAGCCCACTGACAAGACTCGGGAGACGAGGAAGTCTGGGGGTAACTGCGCGCAGCGGGCGATCGCTGCCGGGAAGTTCGACCCGTCGTGCTCGGCCTACCAGGGATACCTGGACCCGGGCACGTTGGCTGGCCGTGCGCCGACCAGCGGTGAGATCCAGATGCAGTACGCGTGCGAGCAGGGGCTGGTTCCCAAGAGTGACTGTTGACGCGGTCCGATGTCGCGTCGGTCCCATCATGGGTCGACGGCCCGTCCTTAGAGGTCGCGCCGCGACCAGACTGTCCGTTGCACCGGTGATGCCTACGTGTTCGCGGAGTGATCGGGCCACGTGGTGAACGCCAGGCTCAGCCCGTCGTCGTGGTGGTGCGCGTGGAGTGCACTGACGAGCCTGGTCGCCAAGTGGCGAAGCAGCCGGTACCAATCCGGTACAAGCCAGCCCGACCAGTGACGTCAAACGACGACCCGTCTCGACCAGCGAATCAGTAGGTCGGCGGCCGGATTGGTGGTGTTTCGGGTGGTCGGCTTTTCCCCAGCGGCAGTACATGTCCAAGCATCGGTGGTCTCTTGGTTTGCCGGGACTCAAGCCGGAATCGGCCGTCGCGAAGTGCCGAACCCGGTGGGGCTTGGACTTCCAGCGGCATTGTGATCTGGGCTGTCTCGCGCCGGGTTTGATGGAGGGTGTCAAGCCAGGAGATGATGAGCAGCGATGGCAGCCCCACGGAAGCACCCCAACGAGCTGCGGGAACGAGCGATCCGGCTGGTCCTCGACGCCAAGGCCGACCCTGTCAACGCCGGCACGAACGTCTGCCGCCGTATCGGTGACCAGCTGGGAATCCTTCCGGAAACCCTGCGCGGCTGGGTGAAGCAAGCCGAGATCGACGCTGGATCCCGGCCTGGGACGACGACCGATCAGGCCGCTCGGCTGGCGGAGCTGGAGCGGGAGACCCGTGAACTCCGCCGGGCCAACACCATTCTCAAGTCCGCTTCGGCTTTCTTCGCGGCGGAGCTCGACCGCCCGCAACGGTAGTCACCGACTACATCGACAAGAACAGGAACGAGTTCGGGGTCGGGCCGATCTGTGCCGTGCTGAAAGACGCCGGTATCCCGATCGCCCCGAGTGCCTACTATGCGGCGAAGACCCGTCCACCCTCGGCCCGGGCGGAACGCGACATCCTCGTCTCCGCCGAGATCGCACGCGTGCACGCCGAGAACTACGGCGTCTACGGCGTCCGGAAAGTCTGGGCACAGCTGGGCCGCGAAGGCGGCGTGGACGACCGGCCGGTCGCGCGGTGCACCGTCGGCCGGCTCATGAAAGCCGCAGGCCTGCGCGGTGTCCGGCGGCAGCGGGTGCCGCGGACCACCATCCGTGCCGACAGCCCCGACCTGCGCCCGGACCTGGTCGAGCGCGACTTCACCGCGACGGCCCCGAACCGGTTGTGGGTCGCCGACATCACCTACATCTAGACGCATTCCGGTTGGGTGTATGCCTCGTTCGTCTTGGACGCGTTCTCCCGGAGGATCGTGGGTTGGCAGCTGTCACGTCATCTCTACACCGATCTCGCCCTAGACGCACTCAACATGGGGATCTGGATCAGGGAACGCAGCGGTGCAGATCTGTCGCGGTTAACGCATCATTCGGACCGCGGTGTCCAATACGTTGCCATTCGCTACACTGAGCGGCTCGGCGAAGCTGGTGTCGTCGCTTCCGTCGGGTCGGTCGGCGATTCCTATGATAACGCGATGGCGGAGGCATTCAACTCGTTGTTCAAGGCCGAATTGATCCGCAACAAGGGGCCGTGGGCGGGGATCAGCGACCTTGAACTCGCGGTCGCCGAGTACGTCGACTGGTACAACCACCGCCGACTACACGGCGAACTCGGCTTCGTCCCGCCGGTCGAGTACGAGATCCATAACGCCACCACCACGACCGCCCGGCAGCCCGCCGGAGCATGAGAACTCAGCCTCTACCAAACCCGGCACTTGACAGCCACTGACGCCTGAGCAGGCCTGCGGGATCGGCGCCGAGGTCGCCGGCGGGCTCGCCCACATTCACGCCCGGGGAGTTGTGCACCGCGACGTCAAACCTTCCAACATCCTGCTCTGCGCCCGTACCGGCCGCGCCCGGCTGACCGACTTCGGTATCGCACGCGTCATGGGCTATGCGTCCCTGACCCAGACCGGCACCATCCTCGGCACGGCCGCCTACCTGGCACCCGAACAGGCCAGCGGCGACTCGGTGAGCCCCGCCGCCGACGTCTACGCCCTCGGGCTGCTGCTGATCGAAGCACTCACCGGGCAGCGCGAATACCCCGGAACCCCCATCGAGTCCGCGGTGGCCCGGCTGCATCGCAGACCTCGCGTGCCCGCCACACTGCCCAGCTTCCTGCAGGAGGCTCTCCGGGCGGCGACCTACACCCGCCCCGACGACCGCATCCTCGCCGCAGACCTGTCCATCCGACTCGCCCACCGTCAGTGACACCAACCGACCGACTACCCAAAGGCGTACCTCCGTCGAGTGGTATCCCAAGCTCTCGGTGATCTGATGCGGCCGACCTGATCGATCTGGACGCTGAATGATTGGCCGTATCGGAGGAGTAACCGAACTGTCAGCAATATGTTCCCTCGATAGGCTTGCTCAGATTGAATCGATCCTGAACGACCGGAAACATGTCCAGCAGCTGGCATGGGCTCCCACCTATTCGATATGTCGGCAAGAGTGGGTCAGGCCCGTGCGGGTGTGACCGGGACACAACAGGAGAAACACTGTGTTGAAGAAGGCTGGAATGGTCGTCGCCGGATCCGTGGCGACGCTGCTGGCGGTCAGCCCGATGGCGTTCGCCGCCGACGGGGGTATCGACAAGGACGCCGACGGCCTGATCGCCGGGCTCAACGGCAACAACGTCGACGTGCCGGTCCAGGTCTGCAACAACAACGTCCCGGTCAACGTGCTGGGCGTGCAGGTCCCGGTCGAGGACGCCGCGGCGGGCAACGGCCTCACCGGCGCCCTGGGAATCCTCGGCGACGCCAAGTCGAAGTCGGGCGACTCGGTCACCGACCAGTCCGACAACTGCGCCCAGGCCGGCGGTGCCGGCGACAGCGTCGACTGATCACAGTCCACGCCACAACAGCGGCCCCTGCGACAACGAGTCCGGGGGCCGCTGTCGTCATCGCCCTACGCCAGGCTAGGCAGGCTCACCACGTCACGATCGCACATCCTCGATGCGGTGGCTATCGAGGTCCCGGAAGGCGTGATGGCTCCTGCTTGCCGCCGTCGCCGACGAGTACAACGCCCTCATGATCGTCCTCGGCGCCCGGCACGGACTTGATGCCGCCTTCGGCCACTTGCTCGGTGGCGGTTCGGCTGCTGGTCCCGCGCCGCCGTGAGGTGGACTGTCGAGAGGCACGGTGGTCTGCCGGGCGTCTCAGCCCGCGTTCGGCGGCACATCCAGGCGCCGACATCGACCTACTGATACCAACGACCGCACGGCGGGTCGCACGGTCATCGTCGCTGATTCCTGGACGACCTCACGATGTTCCACAGTCAGGGATCTACTATGCGGGGATCGAGGCCTCGTCTGACTGCATCGGCCACCGACTTCGTGACTGTCTCCCCACGCTGGTCCTCGCTCAGGCCCGGCCACGGCATCGTCAGCGGCAGGGACTGTGCCAGTGCTTCGGCGCACCGGCGCAGAAGTGGCAACCGCACCTGGATCGAGGTGGGAGGTGATTCCAATGCGACCCTCAAGATCCCCGGAGCGACCAGCGTGCGGGCATCGAGCCCGGTCGGACGGATGACCGCTCCGTCGGGGAAGTTTTGGGCGATCAGCGCAGTTTGGACCGCCGGAGCGGACCCTTGACGGACGTCGATGACGACGTCGGCCAGATCGCTGGTCCGCTCGAGGGAGATGGTCTGTCGATCCCGGTCGCTCCAGAAAGTCTGGTGATAGAACCCGGCGAGCATCAGTAACGGCCCGAGATCAGGCATCAGGTGCGCGCCGGCCAGCAGGACCCGGCTCTCCAGCGGTGTGCGTTCGGTACGGCGCAGGTGCGCCAAGGCTGAGGCACACAGGACCGTCATGCTCGCCGCTTGCTCCGAGAGCACCAGGGGCAGGTCCGCACGTCCGTGGACCGCGTCGAGGAAGTCCGAGGGGACCCTGGTCCGGGTGAGGAAGACCGCGCGGTAGCGGCGCGGCAGTTTCTCGAGCGCGTCCAACAACCCGGTGACGTCGAGGGAACCGTCGGTCGAGGCGGGAACAACGACCGGATCGGCGGCGAAACCTCCGAGGCCGGCCACGATCTCGGCATCGGTGGCGAGCGCCTCGTTCAGCGATCGTCGGCTGGTGTGCTGGCTGTGACGGCTACCGTCGCTGACGACCGCGACCGCGGTACCGGCGGTGTCGGCCGGGCCGCCGATGCCGGAGCCGTCGGCGGAATCGGCCTCAGATTCGTTGGCTTCCACATCGCTCCGTGATGCTCATGGAGCAGACCGCAGTTCCTCGAGAAGTTCCGCCTGGTCCGAGTACATCCCGGTCAAGATCGACCGCGCGACCACCAAGAGCTGGGCGATCTCGGGACTGGTGATGGAGTAGTACACGGCGGACCCCTGCTTACGGGATCGAACGACACCGGCATGGCGGAGAACGGCGAGCTGCTGGGACAGAGACGCTGGCTCGATCGCGACATCGGCACGGAGCTCGGCCACCGCGTGCTCGCGCTGGCTGAGCAACTCCAACACCCGAATCCGGACCGGGTGCCCCAATGTCTTGAAGAACTCAGCTTTGACCTGATAGAGGGGGCGACTCATCACCCCATCCTGCAGGCATGGAGGGGGATCGCGCCGCAGCCCGGCCGTGTCCAGACGAGTCACGTGCTTTGTCAAGTGCCGGGTTTGGTAGAGGCTGAGTTCTCATGCTCCGGCGGGCTGCCGGGCGGTCGTGGTGGTGGCGTTATGGATCTCGTACTCGACCGGCGGGACGAAGCCGAGTTCGCCGTGTAGTCGGCGGTGGTTGTACCAGTCGACGTACTCGGCGACCGCGAGTTCAAGGTCGCTGATCCCCGCCCACGGCCCCTTGTTGCGGATCAATTCGGCCTTGAACAACGAGTTGAATGCCTCCGCCATCGCGTTATCATAGGAATCGCCGACCGACCCGACGGAAGCGACGACACCAGCTTCGCCGAGCCGCTCAGTGTAGCGAATGGCAACGTATTGGACACCGCGGTCCGAATGATGCGTTAACCGCGACAGATCTGCACCGCTGCGTTCCCTGATCCAGATCCCCATGTTGAGTGCGTCTAGGGCGAGATCGGTGTAGAGATGACGTGACAGCTGCCAACCCACGATCCTCCGGGAGAACGCGTCCAAGACGAACGAGGCATACACCCAACCGGAATGCGTCTAGATGTAGGTGATGTCGGCGACCCACAACCGGTTCGGGGCCGTCGCGGTGAAGTCGCGCTCGACCAGGTCCGGGCGCAGGTCGGGGCTGTCGGCACGGATGGTGGTCCGCGGCACCCGCTGCCGCCGGACACCGCGCAGGCCTGCGGCTTTCATGAGCCGGCCGACGGTGCACCGCGCGACCGGCCGGTCGTCCACGCCGCCTTCGCGGCCCAGCTGTGCCCAGACTTTCCGGACGCCGTAGACGCCGTAGTTCTCGGCGTGCACGCGTGCGATCTCGGCGGAGACGAGGATGTCGCGTTCCGCCCGGGCCGAGGGTGGACGGGTCTTCGCCGCATAGTAGGCACTCGGGGCGATCGGGATACCGGCGTCTTTCAGCACGGCACAGATCGGCCCGACCCCGAACTCGTTCCTGTTCTTGTCGATGTAGTCGGTGACTACCGTTGCGGGCGGTCGAGCTCCGCCGCGAAGAAAGCCGAAGCGGACTTGAGAATGGTGTTGGCCCGGCGGAGTTCACGGGTCTCCCGCTCCAGCTCCGCCAGCCGAGCGGCCTGATCGGTCGTCGTCCCAGGCCGGGATCCAGCGTCGATCTCGGCTTGCTTCACCCAGCCGCGCAGGGTTTCCGGAAGGATTCCCAGCTGGTCACCGATACGGCGGCAGACGTTCGTGCCGGCGTTGACAGGGTCGGCCTTGGCGTCGAGGACCAGCCGGATCGCTCGTTCCCGCAGCTCGTTGGGGTGCTTCCGTGGGGCTGCCATCGCTGCTCATCATCTCCTGGCTTGACACCCTCCATCAAACCCGGCGCGAGACAAAGAGGACGCCATCGTACTTCACGAGCAGGTCCTCGGCGGGCACGGCCAGGCGGAGGGTCGGGATGCGCTCGAACAGGGTCCGGTACGCGATCTCCATCTCCAGCCGCACGAGGTTCTGGCCCAGGCACTGGTGCACGCCGTAGCCGAAGGCCACGTGCGAGCGCGCGGAGCGGTCCGGGTCGAAGGCGCCGGCTCCGTCGAAGGCGTCGCCGTCGTGGTTGGCGGCGGCGAGCAGCGGTACGAGGCCCTCACCGGCGCGGATGGTGCGGCCACCGATCTCGACGTCCTCCAGGGCCACCCGGAACGCGACCAGGTCGGCCACCGAGTAGTAGCGCAGCAGCTCCTCGACGATGCGGTCGTCGCCGATCCACTGCGGGTTCGTCGGCAGCTGGACGACGCCGAGGCCGATGTTGTTCGCCGTCGTCTCGTGCCCGGCGATCAGCAGCAGCATCGCGACGCCGGAGAGCTCCTGCCGCGACAGGGTCCCGGCCGCGGCGAGTCGGCTGATCAGGTCGGTGCCGGGGCGCCGTTCCTTGATCCGGATGAGCCGGCCCAGGTAGCGGAGCAGGGCCGCGGTGGCCGCGTCGCGCTCGTCGTCGGTGGAGCTGAGGGTGACCAGGACGCGGGTCTTCGCCTCGAAGAAGTCGCGGTCCGCCTTCGGGACGCCGAGCATGCCGGCGATCACCAGGGACGGCACCGGCAGCGCGAAGTCCTCGATCAGGTCGGCGGCGCCGTCCTTGGCGAGGACGGCGTCGATCCGCTCGTCGACGATCTGCTGGATCTCCGGGCGCAGCGCGCGCACCTTGCGGACGGTGAACTCCGGGATCAGGGTCCGGCGGAACCGGTCGTGCTCCGGCGGGTCCATCGACACGAACCAGCCCGGCACCTCGTCCGCCGACGGAGCCCCGCCGGTCCGGGCCGCCTTCGGGAAGCCGGGACGGGACGGGTCGGCGCTGATCGGGGGGGGGCGGTGAGGACGGCGCGGACGTCGGCGTGCCGGGTGATCAGCCAGACCGGCCCGCTGGGCAGCTCGGACCGGACGGGCTCGCCGCCGTCGCGGTAGTCGGCGTACTCGGGCGGCGGGAACGGCCGGCCGGGGCGGCGCAGCGGGAACGCGACGGGGCAGCCGGCGGCGGCACCATGGGCCTCGGCGGCAACACCACCGGCTCCGGCGGCAGCACTGCCGGCCCCGGTGACGGGGCAGGCAGTCCCGGTCCCGGTCCCGGTTCCGGTTCCGGTGTCGGGTCCGGACCCGGCGGGCGTGGTCTCCTCGGTGCCGGTGCTCATGCCACTCGTAGAACGCGCGGACCTGGCCGGTGATGAACTCCTGGTCCTCGGCGGTCAGCCCGGTGTGGGTGGGGAGGTAGAAGCCGTCGGCGGCCAGCCGTGACGCGTTCAGCGACGGCCAGACCGGGTCGAGGTACATCGGCTGGCGGCTCATCGGCTTGAAGAACACCCGGGTGTCGATGCCCTGCGCGGCGAGGTGGGCGAGGAGCTCGTCGCGGCGCTCGGCGCGCACGTCGTACATCCAGAGCACGTCCCGCGGCGGCATCAGGGTGACGCCGGGGACGTCGCGGAGGGCGTCGTCGTAGCGCTTCTCGATGTCGCGCCGGGCCGCCAGGATGCCGTCGAGCTGCTCGGTCTGCGCGAGCGCGACGGCGGCCTGCATGTTGGTCATCCGGTAGTTGTAGGCGAGCTTCTTGTGCAGGAAGCTGTGGTCGCGGGTGAACGCCATCGCCCGGAGGTGCGCCATCTGGCCGGCCAGGTGGGCGTCGCGGGTCACGCAGATCCCGCCCTCACCGGACGTGATGATCTTGTTGGCGAACAGCGAGAAGCAGGCGATGTCCCCGGTGGGCAGGACGCCGTGCGCCTCGGCGGAGTCCTCGACGACCCGCAGGTTGTACTCGTAGGCCAGCTCGAGGATCGGCTCCATGTCGCACCGGCGGCCGTAGACGTGCACCGGCATGATCACCTTGGTGCGCGGGGTGATCTTCTCCTCGATGAGCGTGACGTCGATGTTCAGGTCGTCGCCGCAGTCGACGAAGACCGGCGTCGCGCCGGTGTAGGTGACGGCCCACGCCGAGGCGATCATCGTGAACTCCGGGACGATCACCTCGTCGCCGGGGCCGACGCCGAGTGCGCGCAGGGCGAGGGTCAGCGCCGTCGTCCCGGACGAGCACGCGACCCCGTGCGGGACGCCGTTCCAGGCGGCGAACGCCTCCTCGAACCGCGCGATGTAGGGGCCCTGCGAGGAGATCCAGCCGCCGCCGACGGCGTCGGTGACGTAGGAGAGCTCGTGGCCGTCGAGCCACGGCTTGGACACCGGTTGGGTGAAGGACATCGCGATTCCCTGGGTCGGTGGAGTCGGGTGGGGTCAGGCGGTCCGGGCGGCCGGGGCGCCGGACCCGGCGAGCGCGGGCAGGCCGAGGAGCAGGTCCGCGGCGGCGGCGCGGCCGCCCGCCTCCTGCAGCAGCCGGCCCATGTGTGCGGCGCGCTCGGTGAAGGCCGGGTCGTCGAGGACCCGGGTGACCTTGTCGAGGACGTCGGCGGTGTCGACGGTCTCCGGGTGGTCGACGGTGAGGCTGACCCCGAAGTCCTGGCCGCGGACGGCCTGGTCGTCGCAGTCCACCCAGAGCGGGCGGACCACCAGCGGCTTCCCGAAGTAGAGGCCCTCGTGGTAGCCGTTGCCGCCGGCGTGGGTGAAGAACACCTTCACGCTCGGGTGGGCCAGTACGTCGAGCTGGGACGGCACCCAGCTCTCGATCCGCAGGTTCCCGGGCAGCTCGTCGGCGGGCGGGAGCATCTCCTGCTGCTCGCGCGGCAGCTTCCACAGCACCTGGTGGCCCTGCTCGTCCAGCCGTCGCGCGACCTCGACCAGCGACGCGACCTGGGGCCGGGTCAGCCGGGTGATCGTCCCGAATCCCATGTAGACGACCGACGGGTTCTCGTCCAGCCAGTCGGTGAGCTCGCCGCCGTCGGCGACCTGGGGCAGCGGCGGGACCATCGTGCCGACGAGGCGCAGCTTCTCGTGCAGGTCGAACGGGTAGTCCAGCTCCGGCACCGAGTAGCAGAGGACCTGCTCGGCGTGGTCGATGCGGGCCATCATCTGCCGGGCCTCGGGCGCGATGCCCAGCTCGGCCCGGACGGCGTCGTCGCGCTCGACGACCTTCCGCGTCTCCTTGGTCACGAACATGCCGAGCGTCCGGATCCGGAAGAGCTGGTTGGCGACCTTCTGCCGCAGCGTCATGTCGGCGGGCAGTCCGGAGTGCGGCACCGGAAACCCCGACGGCGTGTAGGACGTCGCGAACGGCACGTGCGAGGTGAGCACGTTGCTGGGCACGAACGGCACGCCGAGCACGAACGGGATGCCCTTCGTGATCGCGAGCTCGTAGCCGTACTGGCACATGCTCTCGATCACCATGAGGGCCGGGCGGGCCTCCTCGACGACGCGTTCCAGCGCCCGGTACTTCTCGATCCGCGACTCCGGAGCGAACGAGTGCCGGATGACCGCGGCGTGCGCCTTGAACCGGTCCCGCTGGGTCACCGCGGCGTAGGTCTCGTCGTCCCACGTCACCGCGGACATCTCCGACACGGTGTCGCCGAGCGAGGTGAAGGTGACGGGGCTGCCGGTGCCCGCGCTCTCGACGTCGTCGCGTGCCTTCTCGTCGGCGGCGAAGAACAGGTCCCCGACCTCGCGCCGGGACAGTTCCCCGGCGAGTACCAGAAGCGGATTGAGCAGTCCGCTCTCCGCGTAGCTGACGAACAGGATTGGCCGCCGATTCGCGCCCATGGGTAGACACCCTCTCCGACTGTGACGGGCCGATGCCCGCCGCGTGGCGCACCGCGGCGCGGTGCAGCGATCAGGTAGTTGATCCCACGCCGGTGGCCGGGGAATCCCTAGTCTTCGCCACCGCCGCGTCCCATTCCTTAGGGAAAACCACAGCCGCGCCGACCGTACGGTCCCCGCACATCGAGACGACCGAATTCGTGTGCAGGGGTGAGGCATGACGGCAGGACACGGCGCCGACCCGGTGGTGGTCGTCGGGATGGCGTGCCGCTACCCGGGCGGCGTGCGCGACGCCGACGGCTTCTGGGACCTGCTGTGTTCCGGCCGCGAGACCGCCACCGGCTTCCCGGACGACCGCGGCTGGGACATCGGCGCCCTGCACGGCGACGGGCCGGGGCGCTGCGCGACCCGCACCGCCGGGTTCCTCGACGGCGCCGGGGACTTCGACGCCGCGTTCTTCGGGATGTCCCCCCGCGAGGCCGTCTCCACCGACCCGCAGGACTACGCCGGGGCCGTCCAGAACTCGCCGGACGACCTCGCCGGGCACGCCCTCACCGGTCTGATCCCCGGTCTCACCTCGGGCCGGCTCGCGCACCTGCTCGGGCTGGAGGGGCCCGCGCTGACCGTGGACACGACGTCGTCGTCGTCGCTGGTGGCGCTGCACCTCGCGATCCGGTCGCTGGACGCGGGGGAGTGCACCGCCGCCCTGGCCGGCGGCGTGTGCGTGATGTCCACCCCGGCGGCGCTGGTCGGGCACTCCCGCCAGGGCGGCCTCGCCCCCGACGGTCGCTGCAAGGTCTTCGCCGACGACGCCGACGGCACCGCCTGGGCGGAGGGTGTCGGCGTCGTCGTGCTCAAGCGGCTCTCCGACGCCCGCGCGGACGGCGACCCCGTCCTCGCGGTGCTGCGCGGCTCGGCGATCACCGCCGACGGCGCCACCGACGGACTGACCGCGCCGAGCGGTGCCGCGCAGGAGCGGATGATCCGCGACGCGCTCGCCGACGCGGGCCTGACCGCGGCCGACGTCGACGCCGTCGAGGCGCACGGCACCGGCACCCCGGTCGGCGACCCGGTGGAGGCGCGCGCCCTGCTCGCCACCTACGGGCAGGACCGGGACCCGGACCGCCCGCTGTGGGTCGGCTCGCTCAAGTCGGTCATCGGGCACGCGCAGGCCGCGGCCGGGATCGCCGGGCTGATCGCGATCGTGCAGGCACTGCGGCACGAGCTGCTGCCCGCGACCCGGCACGCCGGCACCCCCAGCACCCGGGTCGACTGGTCGGCCGGGGCCCTCGCGCTGCGCACCGCGCCGGTGCCGTGGCCGCGCGGCGACCGGCCGCGCCGCGCCGGGGTGTCGTCGTTCGGGATCAGCGGCACCAACGCGCACGTGATCGTCGAGGAGCCCCGGCCGCCGACGTGCCCGGCGCCGCGGAGCGCGGGACCGCGCCGTCCGCGGTGACGCCCTGGCCGGTCTCCGCCGCCGCCGCCCGCGACCTCGACGCCCAGATCGAGCGCCTGCGGGCGCACACCACCGGGCCCGGCGCGCCCGACCCGCGCGACGTCGGCTGGTCGCTGGCCACCGGCCGCGCCGCGCTGCGGCACCGCGCGGTCCTGCTGCCCGGCGAGCACGGCCCGGTCGAGGTGGCCCGCGAGGAGGCCGCGCCGCGCCGCGCCGCGGTCCTGTTCTCCGGGCAGGGCAGCCAGCGGCTCGGGACCGGCCGCGCGCTCGCCGCCCGCTTCCCGGTGTTCGCCCGCGCCCTCGACGACGTCGCCGACGCCCTCGACCCCCATCTCGACCGGCCGGTCCGCGACGTCCTCTGGGGCACCGGGGACGACGCGGCCGCCCTGCTCGACGAGACCGGCTGGACCCAGCCCGCGTTGTTCGCCGTCGAGGTGGCGTTGTTCCGCCTGGTCACGGCCCTGGGCCTGCGCCCGGCCGCGGTCGGGGGCCACTCCATCGGCGAGATCACCGCCGCGCACGTCGCCGGGGTGCTGTCGCTCGACGACGCCGCGCGCCTCGTCGCCGCCCGCGCCACGCTCATGCAGGCACTGCCGGCCGGCGGCGCGATGGTCGCGGTCGAGGCGTCCGAGGACGAGGTCGCACCGCTGCTCGGCGACCGGGTCGCGCTGGCCGCGGTGAACGGGCCCGGCTCGGTCGTCGTCGCCGGTGACGACGACGCCGTCACCGCGCTGGCCGCCGACCTGGCCGGCCGGGGCCGCCGCACCAGCCGGCTGGCGGTGTCGCACGCGTTCCACTCGCCGCGGATGGACCCGATGCTCGACGCGTTCCGCGACGTCGTCGAGGGACTGACCTTCGCCGAGCCGGAGATCCCGCTGGTCTCGAACCTGACCGGCGAGCTCGGCGGGCTCGCTGCCACCGACCCGGGATACTGGGTGCGGCACGTGCGCGGCACCGTCCGGTTCGCCGACGGCGTCCGGGCCCTCGCCGCCGACGGCGTCGACGTGCTCGTCGAGCTCGGTCCGGGCGGGGTGCTGTCGGCGATGGCCCGCGACACCCTCGGCCCGGACAGCGCGGCGCACGCCGTCCCGGTGCTGCGCCGGGACCGGCCGGAGGAGGCGTCGTTCGCCGTCGCGCTGGGGCGGCTGCACGCGCTCGGCGTGCCGGTCGACTGGCACACCTTCCACGCCGGGACCGGCGCCCGCCGGGTCCCGCTGCCCACCTACGCGTTCCGCGGCGTCCGGCACTGGCCGGCGCCCCCGACGCCCGGGAACCCGGGCGGGGCGCCGGGGCTGCTCCCGGCCTCCGGTGCCCGGACCACGGCGGACTCCGCCCACGACGCCCGGACCGTCACGGACCCCGCCCCGACCGACCGACCCGATCCCGCGCGCCCCGGGACGGTGGCGGGCGACCCCGGTGAGCGCTACGCCGCGATGCCCCCCGCGGTGCGCGAGAAGGCACTGCTCGACCTGGTCCGCACGCACACCGCCGCCGTCCTCGGGCACCCCGATCCCGCCGACGTCGGCGTCCGCAGCGTGTTCAAGGAGCTGGGCTTCGACTCGCTCGCCGGCGTCGAGCTCTGCGACCGCCTCGCCCGCCACACCGGACTGCGACTGCCCGCGACGCTGGTGTTCAGCTTCCCGACGCCCGAGCTCGCCGCCCGCGCGCTGGGCGACCTGCTCGACCCGGGACCGCAGGAGCCCTGCGGGGCCGAGCTGGCCGGCCTGGAGGCGGCGCTGGCCGGGCTGCCCGGCGACGGACCGGACCGCCGGGCCGTCGCCGACCGCCTGGACGCCCTGGCCGCCGGGCTGCGCCGTCCCGGCCCCGGGGGAGCAGTCCCCGACGAGGACCTCGACTCGGTGTCGGTCGACAGGCTGCTCGACATCATCGACGAAGAGTTCGACACCGCATGACGAATTCGCTGCCTCCGCGCGCGACCGGATGACGAGGACGAGCCGATGCAGGACCACCGGAACCAGCCGCAGGAATCGCCGGACAAGCAGGACAGAATCGTCGACTCGCTCCGCCGGGTCACGACGGATCTGCGCCGTGCCCGCCGCCGTATCGACGAACTGGAATCGATCGGGAACGAACCGGTCGCGATCGTCGGAATGGGCTGCCGGTTGCCCGGCGGCGTCGATTCCCCGGATTCGTTGTGGGATCTGGTGTCCGCCGGTGGCGACGGGATCGCGGAGTTCCCGGGCGACCGCGGCTGGGACCTCGACGCGCTGCGGGGCACCGGCGAGGGCGGCAGCGCCACCGCCCGCGGCGGGTTCCTCGACGACGCCGCCGGGTTCGACGCCGGGTTCTTCGGGATCTCCCCGCGCGAGGCGGCCGCGATGGACCCGCAGCAGCGGCTGCTGCTGGAGGTCTCCTGGGAGGCCCTCGAACGCGCCGGGATCGACCCCACCTCGCTGCGCGGGAGCCCGGCCGGTGTCTTCGTCGGCTCGTACCACTGGGGCAGCCCGTCCGCCGACGCCGGCACCGAGCTGGGCGGGCACGCCCTGACCGGCACCGCCGCGAGCGTCCTGTCCGGGCGGCTCTCCTACACGCTCGGGCTCGAGGGCCCCGCGGTCACCGTGGACACCGCGTGCTCGTCGTCGCTGGTCGCGCTGCACCTGGCGGCGCACTCGCTGCGCAGTGGTGAGTCGTCGCTCGCCGTCGTCGGCGGGGTGACGATCCTCGCCGACCCGTCGGTCTTCGTGGAGTTCAGCGCCCAGGGCGGGTTGTCGGTGGACGGGCGCTGCAAGGCGTTCTCCGACGACGCCGACGGCACCGGCTGGGCCGAGGGCGTCGGTGTGCTGGTGGCGGAGCGGCTCTCCGACGCCCGCGCCAACGGGCACCGGGTGCTCGCCGTCCTCCGCGGCTCCGCGGTGAACCAGGACGGCGCCTCGAACGGCCTGACCGCACCGCACGGGCCGTCCCAGGAACGCGTCATCACCCAGGCACTGGAGCGGGCCGGGCTCACCCCCGCCGACGTCGACGCCGTCGAGGCGCACGGCACCGGCACCCGGCTCGGCGACCCGATCGAGGCCCAGGCGATCCTCGCCACCTACGGCCGCGACCGCGACGCCGGGACACCGCTGCACCTGGGTTCGCTCAAGTCGAACATCGGCCACACCCAGGCCGCCGCCGGCGTCGCCGGCGTGATCAAGATGGTGCAGGCGCTCCGCCACGGGGTGCTGCCGCCGACCCTGCACGCCGCCGAGCCGTCGTCGCACGTGGACTGGTCGGCCGGGTCGGTGCGGCTGCTCGACGAGCGCACCGCGTGGCCGGAGACCGGCCGCCCCCGGCGGGCCGGGGTGTCGTCGTTCGGCATCAGCGGCACCAACGCCCACGCCGTGCTGGAGCAGGCACCCGCCGAGGAGGAGACCGGGGCGGGGGCGCGCCCCGACGGCGTCGTCGCGTGGGTCCTGTCCGGGCACACCGCGCAGGCCCGCCGCGACCGGGCGGCCGCGCTGCACACCCGCCTGCGCGACGACAGCACCGCCGGCCCGCACGACGTCGGCCACGCGCTGCTGGCCACCCGCGCCCGGCACGAGCACCGGGCCGTCGTCGTCGGTGCCGGGCGCGACGACCTGCTCGACGGGACCCGGGCGCTCGCGGCCGGGACGCCCGCCCCGCACGTCGTGCACGGCGTCGCCGACGTCGAGGGCCGCACCGTGTTCGTGTTCCCCGGCCAGGGGGCGCAGTGGCTCGGGATGGGTGCCCGGCTGCTCGACGAGTCCCCGGTGTTCGCCGCGCGGATCGCGGAGTGCGCCGGCGCCCTCGACCCAGTCACCGGCTGGTCGCTGCACGACGTGCTCCGCGGCGCCGGCGGCGCGCCGGACGCGGAGCGGGTGGACGTGCTGCAGCCGGCGTCCTTCGCGGTGATGGTCGCGCTCGCGGCGCTGTGGCGCGCCCACGGTGTGGAGCCGGACGCGGTGGTCGGCCACTCGCAGGGCGAGATCGCGGCGGCCGTCGTGTCCGGTGCGCTGTCGCTGCACGACGGGGCCCGGGTCGTGGCCCTGCGCAGCCGGGCGATCGGGCGGTCGCTGGCCGGACGGGGCGGCATGATGTCGGTCGCGCTGCCCGTCGACGCGGTGTCCGGCCGGCTGGAGGGGTACGCGGGCCGGGTCTCGGTGGCCGCGGTCAACGGACCCCGCTCGGTCGTCGTCTCCGGGGAGCCGCAGGCGCTCGACGAGCTCGGCGCGGTGCTCGACGGCGAGGGGGTCCGGGTCCGCCGCATCGCGGTCGACTACGCCTCGCACTCGCACCAGGTCGAGGACCTGCGCGGGGAGATCCTGGAGACCCTCGCGGGCCTGTCCCCGCAGGCGTCCGCGGTGCCGCTGTACTCGACGCTGACCGGCGACCTGCTGGACACGTCCACGATGGACGCCTCCTACTGGTACGAGAACCTGCGCAACCGCGTCCGGTTCGCCGACGCCGTCGGCGCGCTCGCCGCGGCCGGGCACCGGGTGTTCGTCGAGTCGGCCGCGCACCCGGTGTCGCCGGTGGGACGCTGCGTCGCGACCAGGGTGGCCACGACCGGTTCCTGCTGTCCGCGGCGGAGCTGTACGTCCGCGGCCTCGACGTCGACTGGGCGGTCCTGTCCGACGCCGGCGCCGCGGCCCGGGTGGACCTGCCCACCTACCCGTTCCAGCACGAGCGGTACTGGAGCACCCGGGCCGTGACCGCCGCGGCCCCGGACACCGGCGTGATGGACGCCGAGTTCTGGACCGCCGTCGAGCAGGCCGACCTGCCCGCCCTGACCGCGGCGCTCGGCACCGACGAGGCGTCGGTCGCCGCGATCCTTCCCGGGCTGTCGGCCTGGCGCCGGTCCCGCGCCGACCGCGCGGACGTCGACGCCTGGCGCTACCGCGTCGAGTGGGCGACGGCCCCGCAGCCGCCCCGCACCGGACCGACCGGTGACTGGCTGGTGGTCTCCGCGACCGGCACGGACCCGGCTGACGTCGCCGGTGTCCTGGCGGGCCACGGCGCCGGGGTCCGTCCCCTCGTGCTCGGTGACGACGACACCGACCGGGGCCTCCTGCGCGCCCGGATCGAGGACGCCACCGCAGGCGGGGAGATCACCGGTGTGGTCTCGCTGCTGGCCGCCGCCGAGGACGACGACCCCCGCCACCCCGGCCTGACCCGCGGTCTCGCCCTGTCGGTGGCGCTCGTCCAGGCACTCGGCGACGCCGGGTCCGACGCCCCGCTGTGGCACCTCACCCGCGGCACGGCCACCGCCGCGCCCGGCGACACCGTGACCCGGCCGCTGCAGAGCCAGGTCGCCGCGCTCGGCTGGACCGCCGCCGTCGAGCACCCGCACCGCCGGGGCGGCACCGTCGACCTGCCCGAGGAGCTCGACGCCCGGACCGGCGACCGGCTCGCCGCCGTCCTGGCCGGGCGGCTCGGCGACGAGGACCAGCTCGCCGTCCGCCCGTCCGGCGTCCTCACCCGCCGCATCGTCCGCGCCGGCCGCGGCGGCCGGGCCCCGGCCCGGAACTGGAGCCCGCGCGGCACCACCGTGGTGACCGGCGGGTCCGGCACCCTGGCCCCCGACCTGGCGCGGCGGCTGGCCGCCGACGGCGCGGAGCACGTCGTGCTGCTGTCCCGCCGCGGCGCCGACGCCCCGGGCACGGCCGCGCTGGTCGCGGAGCTGGCCGACGCCGGAACCGAGGCCGAGGCGGTCGCCTGCGACATCACCGACCGGGCCGCCGTCGCCGCGCTGCTGGACCGCCTCGCCGCGCAGGGCCGCACCGTCGGCACCGTCCTGCACACCGCGGCGGTGATCGGGCTGGCCGCGATCGCCGACACGACCGTCGACGAGTTCGCCGAGGTCGTGCACGCCAAGGTGACCGGCGCCCGGATCCTCGACGAGCTGCTCGACGACCCGGACACCGACCTCGTCCTGTACTCGTCGACGGCGGGCATGTGGGGCAGCGGCGTGCACGCCGCCTACGCCGCGGGCAACGCGTTCCTGTCCGCGCTGGCGCAGCAGCGCCGCGCCCGCGGGCTGCGCGCCACCTCGGTGCACTGGGGCAAGTGGCCCGACGCCGACTCCGGCCGCACCGAGGCCGACCCGCACCGGATCCGGCGCAGCGGCCTGGAGTACCTCGACCCGCAGCGCGCGCTGACCGGGCTGCGCTGCGTCCTCGACGACGACGAGACCGTCGTCGGCCTGATGGACATCGACTGGGACGTCTACAACGACGTCTTCACCGCCGGCCGTCCCTCGCACCTGTTCGACGCGATCCCGGAGGTCCGGGCCCGGCTCGACCGGCCCGCCGCCGGCCGAGCGGGCGGGGACCTCGCCGCACGCCTGCAGCCGCTCTCCACGGCCGAGCGCTCCCGGCTGCTGATCACGCTGGTCCGCACCGAGGCCGCCGCCGTGCTCGGGCACGCCTCCGCCGACGCGTTCGGCGAGCGCCGCGCCTTCCGCGATGCCGGGTTCGACTCGGTGACCGCGGTCGACCTGCGCAACCGGCTCGCCGCCGCGACCGGCCTGGTGCTGCCCTCCACCCTGGTCTTCGACCACCCGAACCCCGCCGCGCTCGCGGGCCGCCTGGAGGAGGCCGCGCTCGGCGCCGGGGACGGGGCGCAGCAGTACTCGTCAGGCCCGGCGGGCAGCGCCACCGACGGCGACCCGATCGCCGTGATCGGCATGAGCTGCCGCTACCCGGGTGGCGCCGACACCCCCGAGGCGCTGCTGCGGCTCGCGCTCGACGGCGTCGACGCGATCACCGGGTTCCCCGCGGGCCGCGGCTGGGACGCCGCCGCCCTGCACGACCCCGACCCGGACCGGCCGCACCTACTCCGTGCAGGGCGGATTCCTGCACACCGCCGCCGACTTCGACGCCGGGTTCTTCGGGATCTCCCCGCGCGAGGCGACCGCGATGGACCCGCAGCAACGGATGCTGCTGGAGACCTCGTGGGAGGCGTTCGAGCGCGCCGGGATCGCCCCCGCGTCGCTGCGCGGCAGCAGCACCGGCACCTTTGTCGGCGCCACCTACCAGGACTACGCGACGACGATGGCGAACGTCGCGGGCGACACCGAGACCCACATGGTCACCGGCACCGCCGCCAGCGTGCTGTCCGGCCGGGTGTCGTACCTGCTGGGCCTGGAGGGGCCCGCCGTCACCCTGGACACGGCGTGCTCGTCGTCGCTGGTCGCGATGCACCTGGCCTGCCGGTCGCTGCGCAGTGGGGAGAGCTCGCTGGCACTGGCCGGCGGCGCCGCGGTGATGGCGACCCCGCAGGCGTTCGTCGGGTTCAGCCGGCAGCGGGCACTCGCCGCCGACGGCCGCTGCAAGCCGTTCTCCGAGGCCGCCGCCGGGATGACCCTCGCCGAGGGCGTCGGCGTCGTGCTGCTGGAGCGGCTCTCCGACGCGCGCCGCCACGGGCACCCGGTGCTCGGCGTGATCCGCGGGTCGGCGATCAACCAGGACGGCGCCTCCAACGGGCTGACCGCGCCGAACGGGCCGTCACAGCAGCGTGTGATCCGCCGGGCGCTGGCCGACGCGGGACTGACCGCGGCCGACGTCGACGTCGTCGAGGCACACGGCACCGGCACCGCGCTCGGCGACCCGATCGAGGCCCAGGCGCTCCTCGCGACCTACGGCCACGACCGGGACGAGCCGCTGCGGCTGGGGTCGGTGAAGTCCGCGATCGGGCACACGCAGGCCGCCGCGGGCGTCGCCGGAGTGATCACGATGATCGCCGCGATGCGTGCCGGGGAGCTGCCCGGCATCCAGCACCTCGACGCGCCGACCAGCCACGTCGACTGGACCTCGGGGGCCGTCGAGCTGCTCACCGGCCGCACCGCGTGGCCGGAGACCGGCCGGCCGCGCCGGGCCGGGGTGTCGTCGTTCGGGATCAGCGGCACCAACGCCCACGTCCTCCTCGAACAGGCGGCCCCCGCCGAGGTGGGGGAGCCGGCAGGTACCGCGGTGGGACCCGTCCCGTGGGCGGTGTCCGCCCGCTCGGCCGACGCGCTGCGCGCCCAGGCGGCCCGGCTGCGCGACGCCGCCGGGCGCGACCTGCTGGCCCCGGCCCGGACCGGGCACGCCCTGGCCACGACCCGCGCCGCCTTCGACCACCGCGCCGTCGTCGTGGGGGAGACGCCCGACGAGCTCGCCCGCGGCCTGACAGCACTGGCCGACGGCACCTCCGCGGCCGGGCTGGTCACCGGCACCGCCGCCGAGGACCCCGCCGGTCCCGTCTTCGTGTTCCCGGGGCAGGGCGCCCAGTGGTGGGGGATGGGCCGCGAGCTGCTCGCGACCTCCGAGGCGTTCCGCACCGCGGTCGACGACTGCGCCGCCGCGCTGGCCCCGCACGTCGACTGGTCGCTGCACGACGTCCTCACCGGCGACGGCGACCCGGCGCTGCTGGAGCGCGTCGACGTCGTCCAGCCCGCGCTGTTCGCGATGATGGTCGGCCTCGCCGCGGTCTGGCGCGCCCACGGCGTCGAGCCGGCCGCGGTCGTCGGGCACTCGCAGGGCGAGATCGCCGCCGCGTACGTGGCGGGTGCGCTCGACCTCGACGACGCGGCCCGCGTGGTGGCGCTGCGCAGCCGCGCGCTGCCGCGATTGTCCGGGCGCGGCGGGATGGTGTCGGTCGCGGCGCCCGCCGGCCGGGTCACGGAGCTGATCGCCCCCTGGGACGGCGCGCTGTCGGTCGCCGCGGTGAACGGGCCGTCGTCGGTGGTCGTCTCCGGCGACGCGGGCGCGCTCGACGAACTGCTGCCCGCCTGCGAGTCCGCCGGGGTCCGCGCCCGACGGGTCTCCGTCGACTACGCCTCGCACGGCCCGCACGTCGAGGCGGTGCGCGACGAGCTCGCCGAGGTACTCGCCCCCGTCACCCCGCGCACGCCTGCGGTGCCGTTCTACTCCACCGTCACCGGCGGGCGCCTCGACACCGCCGAGGACGGCGGCGTCGACGGCACCTACTGGTACACGAACCTCCGGCACACCGTCCGGATGCAGGACGCGACCGAGGCCCTCCTCGTGGCCGGGCACCGGATCTTCGTCGAGGTCAGCCCGCACCCGGTGCTCGCGGGGCCGATCCAGGAGACCCAGGAGGTGGCCGACCCCGACGGCACCGCCGCCGCGGTCGTGCTGGGCACGCTGCGCCGCGACGAGGGCGGACCCGCCCGGGTGCTGACCTCGCTGGCCGAGGCGTACGTGCACGGCGCCGCCGTCGGCTGGACGACGACCCTGCCCGCCACCGGTGGCGGTCACGTCGACCTGCCGACCTACGCGTTCCGGCGCCGCACCTACTGGCCCGAGCCGAAGGCGGACCCGTCGGGTGCCGCCGACGACGCCGCGTTCTGGGACCTCGTCGACGGCCAGGACCCGGCGGCGTTCGCGGACGCGCTCGGCGTGCCCGGCGGCGCCCTCGACACCGTGCTGCCGGCGCTGTCCGCCTGGCGCGCCGGGTCCCGCGCCCGCACCCGCGCGAACGACCTGCGCTACCGCGTCGACTGGGCCCCGGTCCCGGAGCCCGCCGCGGGCCCGCCCGCCGGGCGGGTGCTGATCGTGGGCGACGGACCGGCTACCGGCACCGCGGACGACGGGCTGCTCGACGCGTTCGGCCCTGGCGCCGTCCCCGTCACCGACCCCGGTACCGGGCGCGCGGGGTGGGCCGCCGAGCTGGCCCGGCACGCCGCCGACGGCCCGGTCACCGCGGTCGTGGCACTCCCGGACACGACGGGACGACCGCACCCCGACCACCCGGGCGTCCCCGCCGCGCTGGCCCGGACCCTCGCGCTCGTCCAGGCACTCGGCGACGCCGGGGTCACGGCGCCGCTGTGGTGCCTGACCCGCGGCGCCGTCGGTACCACGCCCGGGGACGCCGTCACCGCTCCCGAGCAGGGCACCCTGTGGGGTCTCGGCCGGGTCGTCGCCCTCGAGCACCCCGACCGGTGGGGCGGGCTGATCGACCTGCCCGCCGGCCCGGACGCCCGGACCGCGCAGCGGGTCGCCGCGCTGGTCGCCGGGGCCGGGACCGAGGACCAGCTCGCGGTCCGCGCCCACGGTCTCCTCGCCCGCCGGCTCACCCACGCCGCACCGGCCGCACCGCGCCCCGGGCGCGGCGGCTGCGACCGCGGCACCGTGCTGGTGACCGGCGGCACCGGTGGCATCGGCGGGCGGACGGCGCTGCGGGCCGCCGAGCGCGGCGCCGGGCACCTGCTGCTGACCAGCCGCCGCGGTGAGGACGCCCCCGGCGCGGCGGCGCTGCGCACCGAACTGGAGGCGCTCGGCGCGCGGGTCACGATCGCCGCCTGCGACGCCGCCGACCGCGACGCGCTCGCCGCCCTGCTGGACGGACTGCCCGCGGACCTGCCGCTGACGGCCGTCGTGCACTCGGCGGGCGTCGCCGACGGGGACGCCCCCGTGGCGGACCTGACCGTGGAGCAGCTCGACGCGCTCCTGCGGTCCAAGCTGACGGCGGCCCGGAACCTGCACGAGCTCACCCGCGACACCGAGCTGGACGCGTTCGTGCTGTTCTCCTCCGGCGCCGCCGTGTGGGGCAGCGGCGGCCAGCCCGGCTACGCCGCGGCCAACGCCTACCTCGACGCCCTCGCCGCACACCGCCGCGGGCTCGGCCTGCCGGCGACGTCGGTCGCCTGGGGCACGTTCGGCGAGGTCGGCATGGCCACCGATCCCGAGGTGCACGAGCGGCTGCACCGCCAGGGCGTCCCGGCGATGGACCCGGCCGACGCACTGTCCACGCTGGAGCTGGCGCTCGGCGAGGGCGACACCGCGGTGGCGGTGACGCGCATGGACTGGGAGGTCTTCGCGCCGAGCTTCACCGCGCTGCGTCCCAGCCCACTGCTGGGCACGGTGCCCGAGGCGGTCGCCGCGCTCGCCGACGGGCAGGCCACGGTCCCCGGCGACACCGGCGCGGACGCGGCCGTCCCACCGCTGCGCGGCCGCCTGGAGGCACTGCCGACCGCCGAGCGGGCCCGGGCGCTGGTCGAGGCGGTCCGCGGCGAGGCGGCGGCCACCCTCGGCCACAGCGGCACCGACGGCACCGACGCGATTCCTGCCGGGCGCGCGTTCCGCGACGTCGGGTTCGACTCGGTGACCGCGGTGGAGCTGCGCAACCGGCTCCGCGCCGGGCTCGGGCTGTCGCTGCCCGCGGCGCTCGTCTTCGACCACCCGACACCCACCGACCTGGCCCGCCACCTGGGGACGCTGCTGTTCGGCGACACCCCCGGCGAGCAGGGCACCACCCGAGCCGACGATCCCGACGCCCACATCCGCGAGGTCCTCGCCTCCGTCCCCGTCGGACGGCTGCGACGGGCCGGACTGCTGGACATGGTGCTGGGCCTCGCCGACGCCGACCCCGGTGCCGCCGACGAACCCGACCCCGACGCGGGCCGGACCGAGGAGCACGGCACGGAGTCCCTCGACGACATGGACGCCGAAGCGCTGCTGCGGCTCGTCACCGAGAACTCGGCGAACTGAACGACAAGCAGGAGATTCTGATGAGCACGTCGGACCAGAAGTACGTCGAGGCACTCCGGTCGTCCCTCAAGGAGGTCGAGCGGCTCCGTCGGCAGAACGAGCAGCTGGTCGCGGCCGCGGCCGAGCCGGTCGCGGTCGTCGGGATCGGCTGCCGCTTCCCCGGCGGCGTCGCCTCCCCGGAGGACCTGTGGGACGTCGTCGCCCAGGGCCGGGACGTCCTCGGGCCGTTCCCGGCCGACCGCGGCTGGGACCTCGACGCGCTCGCCGGTGACGGCGAGGGCGGCAGCCTGGCCCAGGTCGGCGGGTTCGTCGACGACGTCGCCGGGTTCGACCCGGGCTTCTTCGGGATCTCCCCGCGCGAGGCCGTCGCGATGGACCTGCAGCAGCGGATCCTCCTGGAGATCACCTGGGAGGCCCTGGAGCGGGCCGGCATCGACCCGTCGTCGCTGCGCGGCACCGACACCGGCGTGTTCGTCGGCACCACCGGCCAGGACTACGGCGAGGTGATCCGCGCGTCCGACGAGGACGTGGCCGTCTACTCGACGACCGGGCACGCCGCGAGCGTCATCTCCGGGCGGCTGTCCTACACCCTGGGCGCCGAGGGCCCGGCCGTCACCGTCGACACCGGCTGCTCGTCGTCGCTCGTCGCGATGCACCAGGCGGTGCAGGCGCTGCGCGCCGGCGAGTGCGGGGTGGCGCTGGCCGGCGGTGCGTCGGTCATGGCCACCCCCGGCCCGTTCGTCTCCTTCACCGCGCAGAGCGGCCTGGCCGCCGACGGCCGCTGCAAGCCGTTCGCCGACGGTGCCGACGGCACCGGCTGGGCCGAGGGCGCCGGGATGCTCGTGCTGATGCGGCTCTCCGACGCGCGCCGGGAGGGCCGCGACGTGCTCGCCGTCCTGCGCGGGTCGGCGATCAACCAGGACGGCGCCTCCAACGGCCTGACCGCCCCCAACGGCCCGTCCCAGCAGCGGGTGATCCGGGCCGCGCTGGAGAGCGCGCGCCTGGGCTCCGGCGACGTCGACGCCGTCGAGGCACACGGCACCGGCACCACGCTGGGCGACCCGATCGAGGCGCAGGCGCTGCTCGCCACGTACGGCGCGGAGCGCGCGCACCCGCTGCTGCTCGGCTCGGTGAAGTCCAACATGGGCCACACCCAGGCCGCGTCGGGCGTCGCAGGCGTCATCAAGATGATCATGGCCTTGCGGCACGGGGTGCTGCCCCGCAGCCTGCACGCCGAGCGTCCCTCGGCCGACGTCGACTGGACCGCGGGCGCCGTCGAGCTGCTCGACGGCGCCGTCGACTGGCCGGAGACCGGCCGCCCGCGCCGCGCAGGCGTCTCCTCGTTCGGGATCAGCGGCACCAACGCGCACGTCATCCTGGAGCAGGCCCCGGAGACCGACGAGCAGGCACCCGCCGCCGACGTCCCCGCCCCCGCCGTGGTGCCGTGGCCGCTGTCCGCCCGCACCGCCACCGCCCTGGACACCCTGCGCACCCGGCTCACCACGGCGGCCGCCGGCGTCCGGCCGCTCGACGTCGGCGCCTCGCTGGCCACCGGCCGCGCCACCTTCGAGCACCGCGCCGTGCTGCTCGGCTCCGGGGACGACGCGACCGAGATCGCCCGCGGCGTCGCCGGGGAGGGCCTGACGGCGCTCCTGTTCTCCGGGCAGGGCTCGCAGCGCCTGGGCGCAGGACGGGAGCTGCACGCGCGGTTCCCGGTGTTCGCCGAGGCGTTCGACGAGACCGCCGCGCTGCTCGACGCCGCGCTGCCCGACACCGGCCGCACCCTGCGCGACGTGCTGTGGGGCACGGACGCCGACGCCCTCGACGACACCGGCTGGGCGCAGCCCGCGCTGTTCGCGATCGAGGTCGCCCTGTACCGGCTGGTCGCCTCGCTGGGCGTGACCCCGGACCTGGTCGGCGGGCACTCGATCGGTGAGATCGCCGCCGCGCACGTCGCCGGCGTCCTGTCGCTGCACGACGCCTGCACGCTCGTCGCCGCCCGCGCCCGGCTCCTGGCCGCGCTGCCGCGCGGCGGCGCGATGCTCGCCGTCGGCGCGACCGAGGACGAGGTCGCCGCCCTGCTCACCGACGGGGTCTCGCTCGCCGCGGTCAACGGGCCGTCGTCGGTCGTGGTGGCCGGCGACGCCGACGGGATCACCACCATCGAGGGGCACGCCCGCGCCCAGGAGTGGCGCACCACCCGGCTGCGGGTGTCGCACGCGTTCCACTCGCCGCTGATGGACCCGATGCTCGACGAGTTCCGCGCCGTCGCCGCCGGTCTCACGTATAACGAGCCGCGGATCCCGGTCGTCTCCAACCTGACCGGCTCGGTCGCCGAGGTCGCCGACATCCGCTCCGCCGACTACTGGGTGCGGCACGTCCGCGGCACCGTCCGCTTCGCCGACGGCGTCGCCGCCCTCACCGCGCGCGGCGTCACCACGCTGGTCGAGCTCGGCCCCGACGGCGTGCTCTCCGGCATGGCGCAGGAGTCCCTGCCCGAGGGCGCCGTCGCCGTGCCGCTGCTGCGCCGCGACCGTGGCGAGGAGCTGTCGCTGGTCACCGGCCTCGCGACGGCCCACGTCCGCGGGGCGACGGTGGACTGGGCCCGGCTGTTCGACGGCACCGGTGCGACCCGGGTCGACCTGCCCACCTATCCGTTCGAGCACACCCGCTACTGGCCGGCGCCCGGGCGGGGCGCCCGGGACGTCACCGCCGCCGGGCTCGGCACGGCCGGCCACCCGCTGCTCGGCTCCGCCGTCGAGCTCGCGGGCGACGACGGCGTGCTGTTCGCCGGCCGGCTGTCCGTCCGCACCCACCCGTGGCTCGCCGACCACGGCGTGCAGGGCCGGGCGCTGCTGCCCGGCACCGCGTTCGTCGAGCTGGCCGTGCGGGCCGGTGACGAGGTCGGCTGCACCCGCGTCGAGGAGCTGACCCTCGCCGCGCCGCTGGTGCTGCCCGAGCGCGGCGGCGTGCGCGTGCAGGTCCGGGTCGGCCCCGAGGACGTCCGCGGGCGCCGCACCCTCGGCGTGTTCTCCCGCCCGGAGGACGCCGACGGCCTGCCCTGGTCGCAGCACGCCACCGGTGTGCTCGGCGCGGGAGCCCCCGCCTCCGACGGGTTCGACGCGACCGCCTGGCCGCCGGCCGGTGCCGAGCCGGTCGACCTCGACGGCTGCTACGAGCGCCTCGCCGGGATCGGGTTCGACTACGGGCCCGCCTTCCGCGGGCTGCGCGCCGCGTGGCGCCGCGACGGCGAGGTCTTCGCCGAGGTCACGCTGCCCGACGACGCCGGGACCGACGCGACCGACTTCGGCCTGCACCCCGCCCTGCTCGACGCCGCGCAGCACGCCGCCGCCTACGGCGACCTCGGCGCGATCAGCCGCGGCGGCCTGCCCTTCACCTGGGAGGGCGTGCAGCTGCTCGCCGCCGGGGCCGGCACCGTCCGGGCCCGGATCGCGGCTGCCGGCGACGACACCGTCACGATCTCGGTGCACGACGCCGCGGGCGGGCCCGTGCTGTCCGTGGACTCGCTGGTCTCCCGCGAGGTCCCCGCGGGCACCGGCACCGACCGCCACGACGACGCGCTGTTCCGCCAGGAGTGGACCCCGCTGCGCGACGGCACCGGGCAGGCCCCGGCGGCGGTCGCCGTCGTCGGTCCCGAGGCGGGTGGCCCCGGCCCGGTCGGCACCGCCGCGCTGCGGGCCGCCGGGATCCCGGTGCGCACCTACCCCGACCTGGCCGCGCTGGCCGCGTCCGGCGAACCCGTCCCCGAGCTGGTGCTGGCCGGGACCGTCCCCACCGTGCCCTGCCGCGGCACCGTCGCCGACGCCACCCGTGCGGGCACCGCCGCGACCCTGGAGCTGGTCCAGCAGTGGCTCGCCGGCGCCGAGTTCGCCGACGCCCGCCTCGTGCTGCTCACCCGCGGCGCCACCGACGGCACCGACCTGGCCGCCGCCGCGACCCACGGCCTCGTCCGCACCGCCCGCACCGAGAACCCCGGCCGGCTCGCGGTGCTCGACCTGCCCGACGACGCCACCGGCGCTGACCCGGCCGTCGACACCGCCGCGCTGGTCTCCGCGCTGGCCGCCGCGGCCGACGAGCCCGATCTCGCCGTCCGCGCCGACACCGTGCTCGTGCCGCGGCTCGTCCGCGTCCCGGCCGGCGCCGAGCCGCACCACTGGGACCCCGACGGCACCGTCCTGATCACCGGCGGGACCGGCGGGCTCGGTGGCGTCCTGGCCCGGCACCTCGTCGCCGAGCGCGGCGTGCGGCACCTGCTGCTGGCCGGCCGCCGCGGCCCGGACGCCCCCGGCGCCGCCGGGCTGGTCGACGAGCTGTCCGCGCTGGGCGCGACCGCCCGCGCCGTCGCCTGCGACGTCACCGACCGCGCCGCGCTCGCCGCGCTGCTCGCCGGCGTCCCGGACGCGCACCCGCTGACCGGCGTCGTGCACACCGCGGGCGTCGTCGACGACGGCGTGATCGGGTCCCTGACCCCGGAGCGCCTCGACACCGTGCTCCGCCCGAAGGCCGACGCGGCCTGGCACCTGCACGAGCTCACCCGCGACCTCGACCTGGACGCGTTCGTCCTGTTCTCCTCGGTCGCCGCCACCTTCGGCAGCCCCGGCCAGGCCAACTACGCCGCGGGCAACGCCTTCCTCGACGCGCTGGCCGTGCACCGCCGGGCGGCCGGACTGCCCGCCGTCGCGCTCGCCTGGGGCCCGTGGAGCCGCGCCGTCGGCATGACCGGCTCGCTCAGCGACGTCGACGTCGAGCGCATCGCCCGCTCCGGGATGCCGCCGCTGACCCCGGAGCAGGGGACCGCCCTGTTCGACGCCGCGCTCGCCGTCACCGGTGACGCCACGTCCGCCGCGCTCGCCCCGGTCCGGCTCGACCTGCCCGCCCTGCGCGCCCAGGGTGAGCCGGCGCCGCTGCTGCGCGGCCTGATCCGCCGCCCCGCCCGCCGCGCCGCCGCGCAGGCGTCGCCGTCGGCCGGTGACCTCGCCGCCCGGCTCGGCGGGCTGGACGCCGCCGGCCGCCGCGAGGCGCTGCTCGACCTGGTCCGCGACCGGATCGCCCAGGTCCTCGGGCACGCCGACCCCGGCCAGGTCGAGACCGGCCGCCAGTTCCAGGACCTCGGCTTCGACTCGCTCACCGCGGTCGAGCTGCGCAACGGCCTGAACGCCGCCACCGGGCTGCGGCTGCCCGCGACGATGGTCTTCGACTACCCGACGGCGGGCGCGCTCGCCGACCACCTGCGCGACGAGCTGCTCGGCACCGGCACCGGCACCGGCACCGACACCGCCGACGCCGCCGTCCCGGCCGCCCCGGTCCCGGTCGCCGCGGTCGCCGACGACCCGGTCGTCGTCGTCGGGATGGCGTGCCGCTACCCGGGCGGGGTCGCCTCGCCCGAGGACCTGTGGCGGCTCGTCGGCGACGGCGCCGACGCGACCGGCCCCTTCCCGACCGACCGCGGCTGGGACCTGGCGAACCTGTTCGACCCGGACCCGGACCGCCCCGGGCACACCCACGTCCGCGCCGGCGGGTTCCTGCACACCGCCCCCGAGTTCGACGCCGGGTTCTTTCGGGATGAGCCCTCGCGAGGCGCTGTCCACCGACTCGCAGCAGCGGCTGCTGCTGGAGACGAGCTGGGAGGCGGTGGAGCGGGCCGGGATCGACCCGACCAGCCTGCGCGGCAGTGCAACCGGTGTGTTCGCCGGTGTCATGTACAACGACTACGGCACCACGCTGACCGGCGACGAGCACGAGGCGTTCCGCGGCAACGGCAGCGCCCCCAGCGTCGCGTCCGGCCGGGTCTCCTACACCCTCGGGCTGGAGGGACCGGCCGTCACCGTCGACACCGCGTGCTCGTCGTCGCTGGTCGGGATGCACCTCGCCGCGCAGGCGCTGCGGGCGGGGGAGTGCACGCTCGCCCTCGCCGGCGGCGTCACCGTCATGTCGACCCCCAGCACGTTCGTCGACTTCTCCCGCCAGCGCGGGCTCGCCCCCGACGGCCGCTCCAAGGCCTTCGCCGCCGCCGCCGCCGACGGCGTCGCCTGGTCCGAGGGCGTCGGCATGCTCGTCCTGGAGCGGCGGTCCGACGCGCTCCGCAACGGCCACGAGATCCTCGCGGTGCTGCGCGGGTCGGCGGTCAACCAGGACGGCGCGTCCAACGGCCTCACCGCGCCGAACGGGCCGTCGCAGCAGCGGGTGATCCGCCGGGCCCTGGCCAACGCCGGGCTGGCCGCCGGCGACGTGGACGTCGTCGAGGCGCACGGCACCGGCACCACCCTGGGCGACCCGATCGAGGCCCAGGCTCTGATCGCGACCTACGGCCGCGACCGGGACCCGGAGCGGCCGCTGCTGCTCGGGTCGGTCAAGTCCAACCTCGGGCACACCCAGGCCGCCGCCGGTGTCGCCGGCGTCATCAAGATGGTGCTCGCCATGCGGCACGGGGTCCTGCCCCGCACGCTGCACATGGACGCGCCGTCGTCGCACGTGGACTGGTCCGACGGCACCGTCGAACTGCTCACCGAGCAGGTGGCCTGGCCGGACACCGGCCGCGCCCGCCGCGCCGGTGTGTCGTCGTTCGGGATCAGCGGCACCAACGCCCACGTCATCGTCGAGCAGCCTGCCCCGGTCGTGACGCCCGCCGTCACCACCGGCTCGCGGGAGCTCCCGGCCGTGCCGTGGGCGCTGTCCGGCGCCTCCGCCGACGCGCTGCGCGACCAGGCCGCCCGCCTCCTCACCCGCGTCCGCGACGACGAGGCACTCCGCCCCGCCGACGTCGGCTGGTCCCTGCTCAGCACCCGCGCCGCCCTCGAGCACCGCGCCGTCGTCGTCGGCAGCGGGCCGGACGAGGCGCTGCGCGGCCTGGCCGCGCTCGCCGCGGGCGAGCCCGACCCGGCCGTCGTCACCGGCAGCGCCGCCACCGGCCGCACCGCGTTCCTGTTCTCCGGGCAGGGCTCACAGCGCCTCGGCATGGGCCGGGAGCTGCACGCCCGCTACCCGGCGTTCGCCGAGGCGTTCGACGCGGCGCTGTCCGCGCTGGAGGCCGAGCTGGGCTCCGACCTACGTCCGGTCGTCTGGGGCCGCGGCGACACCGGCGAGGCCGCGCTGCACGAGACCGGCGCCACCCAGCCCGCGCTGTTCGCGCTGGAGGTGGCGCTGTACCGGCTGCTGGAGTCGTGGGGCGTCACCCCGGACCTGGTCGCGGGCCACTCCGTCGGCGAGATCGCCGCCGCGCACGTGGCGGGCGTGTTCACCCTCGCCGACGCCGCACGCCTGGTCGCCGCCCGCGGCACCCTCATGCAGGCGCTGCCCACCGGTGGCGCCATGGTGGCCGTCGAGGCGACCGAGGACGAGGTCGCTCCGCTGCTCACCGGCGACGACGTCGCGATCGCCGCGGTCAACGGCCCGTCCTCGGTCGTCGTCTCCGGCTCGGGTGACGCCGTCGACGCCGTCGCGGCGGTGCTCGCCGACCGCGGACGGCGGACCAGCCGGCTGCGGGTCAGCCACGCGTTCCACTCGCCGCTGATGGAGCCGATGCTCGAAGAGTTCCGGTCCGTCGTCGCCGGCTTCGATCCGGCCGCCCCCGCCGTGCCGGTGGTGTCCTCGCTGACCGGTGACCTCGCCGGTGCCGAGGAGCTGTGCGACCCCGGGTACTGGGTGCGGCACGTCCGCGAGCCTGTCCGGTTCGCCGACGCCGTCACCACCCTCACCGGCCGCGGCGCCGCCACGTTCGTCGAGATCGGGCCCGGCGGCGTGCTGTCCGCCATCGCCCAGGACTCCCTGCCCGGCAGCGGGACCGCCGTCACCGTTCCGGTGCTGCGCGGCGACCGCTCCGAGGACGTCGCCGTCGTCACCGCGCTGGCCGCGCTGCACGTCCGCGGCGTCCGCGCCGACTGGGCCGCGGTGTTCGACGGCACCGGTGTCACCCGCGTCGACCTGCCGACCTACGCCTTCCAGCACCGCCGCTACTGGCCGGGAGCCGGCGCTGCCCGCGGCGACGTCCGCTCGGCCGGGCTCGGCGCCGCCGGGCACCCGCTGCTCGGCGCCGCCGTCGCGTTCCCGGACGGCGCGGGCGCGCTGCTCACCGGCCGCCTCTCGGCGTCCGCGCAGCCGTGGCTCGCCGACCACACCGTCGCCGGCACCGTCGTGCTGCCCGGGACCGCGCTGCTGGAGCTCGCCGTCCGGGCCGGCGACGAGGTCGGCTGCACCGCCGTCGAGGAGCTCACCCTCGGCGCACCGCTGACCCTGCCCACCGGCGGCACCGTCGCCGTCCAGGTCCGGGCCGGGGCCGACGACGGGTCCGGCCGCCGGCCCGTCACCGTGCACGCCCGCCCCGGGGACACCGGCGAGTGGACCGAGCACGCCACCGGCACCCTCACCACGGCTGCGCCGGAGCCGGTGCGGTTCGACGCGACGACCTGGCCCCCGGCCGGGGCGGCCGAGCTCGACGTCGAGGGGTGCTACGAGCGGTTCGCCGACGCCGGGTTCGGTTACGGCCCGGTGTTCCGGGGTCTGACCGCGGCCTGGCAGGACGGCGACACCGTCTACGGCGAGGTGGCGCTGCCGGAGCAGGCCGACGGTGCGGCGGACGACGCCGCTCGCTTCGGGCTGCACCCCGCCCTGCTCGACGCCGCCCTGCACGCCGCGCTGCTCACCGGCGACGGCACCGGCGGGCTGCCGTGGGCCTGGGAGGACGTCACCCTGCACGCCACCGGTGCGACCGCGCTGCGGGTGCGCCTGGAGCCCGCCGACGGCGGCGGTCTGACCGTCGCGGTCGCCGACCCCGGCGGGCAGCCCGTCGCGACCGCCGGACGCCTGCTGGCCCGCCCGGTCGATCCCGCTGCCCTCGGCACCGGCGCGGCCGTGCGCGACGCCCTGTTCCGGCTCGACTGGACCCCCGTCACCCCGTCCGCCGGTGCGGAGACCGTGCCGTTCGCGGTGCTCGGCGCCGCAGGCGACCCCGTCACCGACGCGCTCGCCGACGGGCGCACCCGGTACGACTCCCTCGACGCACTCCTCGCCGACGCAGCCGACGCAGCCGTCACCGGTGCCGGGGTCGCGCCCGTGCCGGCGACCGTGCTCGCCGCGGTGCCCGCAGTGCCCGCCGCGGACACCCCGCGCGACGTGCGGTCCCGGGTCGACGCCACCTCGACCTGCTCCAGCGGTGGTCGGCCGAGGACCGGCTCGCCGGGTCCCGGCTCGTGCTCGTCACCCGCGGCGCCGTCGCGACCGGCGACGAGCCCGTCGATCTCGCCGCCGCCGCGGTGTGGGGGCTGGTCCGCTCCGCGCAGACCGAGAACCCCGGTGCGTTCGGCCTGCTCGACCTCGACCCGGCCGCCGACGCCGCCGCGACCGGTGACCTGGCCGGCGCACCGGCCCTCGACGAGCCGCAGCTCGCCGTCCGCGGCGGCGAGGTCCTCGCCGCCCGCCTGACCCGCGCCTCCGCGACCGGCGGCAGGACGTGGTCGTCCGAGGGCACCGTCCTCGTCACCGGCGGCACCGGTGGACTGGGCGGGCTCGTCGCCCGCCACCTCGTCACCGCCCACGGCGTCCGGCACCTGCTGCTGACAAGCCGTTCCGGCGCGGACGCGCCGGGTGCGGCGGAGCTCGTCGCGGAGCTGGAGGATCACGGCGCGGACGTGTCGGTCGCCGCCTGCGACGTCGCCGACGCCGACGCCGTCACCGCGCTCGTCGCCGGTGTGCCCGGCGCGCACCCGGTCTCCGCGGTCGTCCACACCGCCGGTGTCCTCGACGACGGCGTGCTCGCCTCGCAGACCCCCGAGGGCCTCGCCCGCGTGCTGGCACCGAAGGTCGACGGCGCGTGGAACCTGCACCGCGCGACCCGGGACCTCGACCTGGACGCGTTCGTGCTGTTCTCCTCGGTCGCCGGGGTGTTCGGCGGCGCCGGTCAGGCGAACTACGCGGCCGGCAACGCGTTCCTCGACGCCCTCGCGGCGCACCGCGCCGCCGCCGGCCTCCCCGGCGTCTCCCTGGCCTGGGGTGCGTGGGACCAGGGCGCCGGCATGACCGCCGGTCTAGACGAGCGCGACGTCCGCCGCGCCGCGGACTCCGGGATGCCGCTGCTCGCCGCCGGCCAGGGACTCGCCCTGTTCGACGCGGCGCTCGCCACCGGCCGCCCCGCGCTCGTCCCGGTCCGGCTCGACCTGGCCACGCTCCGCCGTCGCGGGACGGTCCCGCCGCTGCTGCGCGGCCTCGTCCGCGCCCCCGCCCGCCGCGCCGCGACCGCCACGGCCGCCGCCGGCGGCCTCGCCGGGCGGCTCGGCACCCTGGACCGCGCCGAGCGGCGCGCCACCCTGCTCGACCTGGTCCGCGGCGAGGCCGCGACCGTGCTCGGGCACGGGGGCGGCGACCGCATCGACCCCGAGCTCGCGTTCCGCGACCTCGGCTTCGACTCGCTGACCGCCGTCGAGCTGCGCAACAAGCTCGGCGCCGCCACCGGCCTGCGGCTGCCCGCCACCGCGATCTTCGACTACCCGACGGTCGCCGCGCTCGCCGAGCACCTGCTCGTCGAGCTCCTCGGCCCGGACACCGACACCGGCGCCGGGACCGGCGCCGACACGGCCGGGATCGCCACGGCGGACGACCCGGTCGTCGTCGTCGGCATGAGCTGCCGGTTCCCCGGCGGCATCGGCTCGCCGGAGGACCTGTGGCGGGTGCTCGACGAGGGCACCGACGTGATCACCGGGTTCCCCACCGACCGCGGCTGGGACCTCGACGACCTGTTCGACGACGACCCCGCGCACCGCGGCACCTCCTACGCCCGCTCCGGCGGGTTCCTCGAGGACGCCTCCGGGTTCGACGCGGACTTCTTCGGGATGAGCCCGCGCGAGGCGATGGCGACCGACGCCCAGCAGCGGCTGCTGCTGGAGTCGTCGTGGGAGGCCGTCGAGCGCGCCGGGCTGGACCCGCACAGCCTGCGCGACAGCCGGACCGGCGTGTTCGCCGGCGTCATGTACTCCGGATACGGCACCCGCCTCGACGGCGACGAGTTCGAGGGCTTCCAGGGCCAGGGCAGCGCGCTGTCCGTGGCGTCGGGCCGCATCTCCTACTCGTTCGGCTTCGAGGGCCCGGCGATGACGGTGGACACCGCCTGCTCGTCGTCGCTGGTCGCCCTGCACCTCGCCGCGCAGGCCCTGCGCGGCGGGGAGTGCTCGTTGGCGCTTGCCGGCGGTGTCACCGTCATGTCGGGCCCGGAGACCTTCCTCGAGTTCTCCCGGCAGCGCGGCCTCGCCCCCGACGGGCGGTCCAAGCCGTTCTCCGAGTCCGCCGACGGTGTCGGCTGGTCCGAGGGTGTCGGCATGCTCCTGCTGGAGCGGCAGTCCGACGCGGTCCGCAACGGCCACCGCATCCTGGCCGTCGTCCGCGGGTCGGCCGTCAACCAGGACGGCGCCTCGAACGGCCTGACCGCGCCGAACGGGCCGTCGCAGCAGCGGGTGATCCGCCAGGCGCTGGCCTCCGGCGGGCTGTCCACCGCGGACGTCGACGCCGTCGAGGCCCACGGCACCGGCACCACGCTGGGCGACCCGATCGAGGCCCAGGCGCTGCTCGCGACCTACGGGCAGGACCGTGAGCAGCCGCTGCTGCTCGGGTCGGTGAAGTCCAACATGGGCCACACCCAGGCCGCCGCGGGTGTCGCAGGCGTCATCAAGATGATCATGGCGATGCGGCACGGGGTGCTGCCCCGCACGCTCGGGGTCACCGAGCCGTCGTCGCACGTCGACTGGGAGGCCGGCGCCGTCGAGCTGCTCACCGAGCAGGCGGCCTGGCCGGAGACCGGCCGTGCCCGCCGGGCCGGGATCTCGTCGTTCGGGATCAGCGGCACCAACGCGCACGTCGTGCTGGAGCAGCCGGCGCCGGTCGAGCCCGCGGACACCGCGGAGCCCGAGCCCGCACGCGACGGCCTGCTGCCGCTCGTCCTGTCCGGCAGGACCTCCGAGGCGCTGCGCGGCCAGGCCGACCGCCTGAGCGCGCACCTCGAGGACCGGCCCGGTCTGGTCCCGGCCGACGTCGCGGCGGCACTGGCCACGACCCGGTCGCGGTTCACCCACCGCGCCGCCGTCCTGGCCGGTGACCGTGACGACGCCCTGCGTGCCCTGGCCGCGCTCGCCGCGGACACCCCGGACCCGGCCGTCGTCACCGGGACGGCCCGGACCGGACGCACCGCGGTGCTGTTCTCCGGGCAGGGCTCGCAGCGGCTCGGGATGGGCCGTGAGCTGTACGGCCGGTTCCCGGTGTTCGCCGAGGCGTTCGACGCGGTCGTCGCGGCGCTGGACGCCGAGCTCGGGGGCGACCTGCGCGCCGTCGTGTGGGGCGAGGGCGACGCCGCCGAGGCCGCGCTGAACGGGACCGGCACGACTCAGCCGGCGCTGTTCGCGCTCGAGGTGGCGCTCTACCGGCTGGCGGAGTCGTGGGGGATCACCCCGGACGTCCTGGCCGGGCACTCGATCGGCGAGATCGCGGCGGCGCACGTCGCCGGGGTGTTCTCGCTGGCCGACGCCGCCCGGCTGGTCGCCGCCCGCGCCTCGCTCATGCAGGCGCTCCCGGCGGGCGGCGCGATGATCGCCGTCCGCGCGACCGAGGACGACGTCACCCCGTACGTCACCGACCGGCTGTCGGTCGCCGCGGTCAACGGCCCGGAGTCGGTCGTCGTCTCCGGCGACGAGCACGCCGTCCGCGAGGTCGCCGCCCGGTTCACCGCCGACGGGCACCGGGCCACCGCGCTGCGCGTGTCCCACGCGTTCCACTCGGCGCTGATGGACCCGATGCTCGACGAGTTCGCGGCCGTCGCCGCCGGGCTCACCTACGCCGAGCCGTCGGTCCCGGTCGTGTCGAACGTGACCGGTGCGCTCGCCGGTCCGGGGGAGCTGTGCGACCCCGGGTACTGGGTGCGGCACGTCCGCGAGGCCGTCCGCTTCGCCGACGGCGTCACCGCCCTGGAGGGCGCGGGCGTCGGCACGTTCCTCGAGCTCGGACCGGACGGCGTCCTGTCCGCGCTGGTCCGGGGCCAGGCCGCCGACGGCGCCACCGTCGTCCCGCTGCTGCGCACGGACCGCCCCGAGCCGGACGCGGCGCTCGCCGCGCTGGCCCGGCTGCACACCGCGGGCACGCCGGTCGACTGGCCGGCGCTCCTCGCGGGCGGCCGCCGGGTGCAGCTGCCCACGTACGCGTTCCAGCGGGAGCGGTACTGGCCCACCGGGCCGCTCGGCGGCGGCGCCGACCTGCGGTCGGCCGGGCTCGGCACGGCCGGGCACCCGCTGCTCGGCGCCGCCGTCGGCCTGGCCGCCGACGACGGGTTCCTGTTCACCGGGCGGATGTCGCTGCGGACCCACCCGTGGCTGGCCGACCACACCGTGGCCGGCCGGGCCGTCGTGCCCGGCACCGCGCTGCTGGAGATGGCCGTCCGCGCCGGGGACGAGGCCGGCTGCGACCGGGTCGACGAGCTCACCCTCGGCGCCCCGCTGGTCCTGCCCGCCTCCGGGTCGGTGCAGGTCCAGGTCGCCGTCACGGCACCGGACGACGACGGGCACCGCACCGTCGGCATCTGGTCGCGCCCCGGCGGCGACGGCGCCTGGACACAGCACGCCACCGGCGCGCTGAGCAGCACCGGCACTCCGGCCCCCGACGCGGCGACGGCCGAGTGGCCGCCCGCCGGGGCCGATCCGGTCGACGTCGAGGGCTGCTACGACGCGTTCGCCGGCGCCGGGTTCGGCTACGGCCCGGTGTTCCGCGGCCTGCGCGCGGCGTGGCGCCGCGGCGAGGAGCTGTTCGCCGAGGTCGCCCTGCCCGACGGGGCGGCCGAGACCGCCGACGTGTTCGGCCTGCACCCGGCCCTGCTCGACGCCGCCCTGCACACCTCCCTGCTCGCCGGGCTCGGCGACGGCGGGGCGGCGGCCCTGCCCTTCTCCTGGCAGGGCGTGACGCTGCACGCCTTCGGCGCCACGGCGCTGCGCGTCCGGCTCGCCCCGGCCGGCGCCGACGCGGTGTCGGTGCGGGCGACCGACCCGGCCGGGAGACCGGTCGTCACCGTCGAGTCGCTGCTGACCCGCGCCGTCACCGGCGACGCGGCCGTCCCCGGCGTGGGCGACGCCCTGTTCGGCGTCACCTGGCAGCCCGTCGCGGCCACCGGGGCGCCCCGGACGGTCGCGGTGCTCGGCGACGACCCCCTCGGTCTCGCCGGCCCGCTCGGCGACGCCGGCGTGACCGTCGGCACCGGCACCGGTCCCGCTGAACTCGCCGCGGGCCCCGACGTCCCCGACGTCGTCCTCCTCGGTGCCGGCGGCACCGGCGACCCCGTGGCCGGAACCCACCGGCACACCGCCGAGGTCCTGGAGACGCTGCAGGAGTGGCTCGGGCACGACGCGCTCGCCGGGTCCCGGCTGGTCGTCGTCACCCGGGGCGCACGCGACGGCAGCGACCTCGCGTCCGCCGCCGTCGCCGGGCTGGTCCGGTCGGCGCAGACCGAGAACCCCGACACCGTCGGCCACGTCGACCTGGACGGGACCGGCACCGACGGGCAGGCCCTCGCCGCGGCGCTCGCCTCCGACGAGCCGCAGCTGGCGGTCTCCGGCGGGCAGGTACTCGCCGCCCGCCTCACCCGGCTGCCGGCCGGCGGCGACCCGGCCGTCTGGACCCCGGACGGCACCGTGCTGGTCACCGGCGGCACCGGCGGCCTCGGCGCGCGGCTCGCGCGCCACCTGGTCGACGTCCACGGCGTCCGGCACCTGGTCCTGGCGGGCCGGCGCGGACCCGACGCCCCCGGCAGCGCCGAGCTGGTCGACGACCTCACGGCGCGCGGCGCCGAGGTGTCCGTGCGTGCCTGCGACGTGTCCGACCCGGCTGCGGCCGCCGCGCTGGTCGCCGCCGCCGGGGCGGAGCGGCCGCTGACCGCGGTCGTCCACACCGCCGGTGTGCTCGACGACGGCGTGCTCGCCTCGCTCACCCCCGAGCGGCTCGGCACCGCGCTGGCGCCGAAGGCCGACGCGGCCTGGCACCTGCACGAGGCGACCCGGGACCTGGACCTGGACGCGTTCGTCGCGTTCTCCTCGGTGGCGGGCGTGCTCGGCAGTGCCGGGCAGGCGAACTACGCCGCCGGCAACGCGTTCCTCGACGCCCTGATGGCACACCGCCGCGCCGCCGGCCTCCCCGGTGTCTCGCTGGCCTGGGGGCCGTGGGAGCAGGGCACCGGCATGACCGGCACCCTCGACGACGCCGAGGCGCAGCGGCTCGCCCGGTCCGGGATGCCGCCGCTGTCGGCGCAGGACGGCCTGGCGCTGTTCGACGCGGCCCTCGCCGTGAGCGGGACCGGTCACCCCCTCGTCGCGCCGGTGCGGCTGGACCTCGCGGCGCTGTCGGCGTCCGGTGAGGTGCCCGCGATCCTGCGCGGCCTGGTCCGGACCCGCACCCGCCGCGCCGCGGCCGGCGGCTCGGCGACCGTCGCGGGGCTGGTGGACCGGCTCGTCGCCCTCGGGCCCGACGAGCGCCGCCGCGAGCTGCTCGACCTGGTCCGCACCCGGATCGCACTGGTGCTGGGGCACGCGAACCCGGCCGTGGTCGACGCGGAGGCACCGTTCCGGGACCTCGGGTTCGACTCGCTCACCGCGGTCGAGCTCCGGAACCGGCTGAGCACCGCCACCGGGCTGCGGCTCACCGCGACCCTGGTGTTCGACCACCCGACCGCCACCGCGCTGGCGGAGCACCTGCACGACGAGCTGTTCGGTGCCGACGGCGCCGACGGGGCCGTGCCGGCGTCCGTGGCGCCCGCCGCCGCGGTGGCCGACGACCCGGTCGTCGTCGTCGGGATGGCGTGCCGGTTCCCCGGCGGGGTGTCCTCGCCGGAGGACCTGTGGCAGCTCGTCGGGGACGGCGTCGACGCCGTCTCCGGGTTCCCCACGAACCGGAACTGGGACATCGGGTCGGTCTACGACCCGGACCCGGAGCACGCCGGGACCTCCTACACCCGGCACGGCGGCTTCCTGCACGACGCCGGCGGGTTCGACGCCGGATTCTTCGGGATGAGCCCGCGGGAGGCGCTGTCCACCGACTCGCAGCAGCGGCTGCTGCTGGAGACGTCGTGGGAGGCGGTGGAGCGGGCCGGGATCGACCCGACCCGCCTGCGCGGCAGCGCGACCGGCGTGTTCGCCGGCGTCATGTACAGCGACTACGGCTCGCTCCTGGGCGGCAAGGAGTTCGAGGGTTTCCAGGGCCAGGGCAGCGCCGGCAGCGTCGCCTCGGGCCGGGTGTCCTACACGTTCGGGCTGGAGGGCCCGGCCGTCACCGTGGACACGGCGTGCTCGTCGTCGCTGGTGGGCATGCACCTCGCCGCGCAGGCGCTGCGGGCGGGGGAGTGCTCGCTGGCCCTCGCCGGTGGCGTCACCGTGATGTCCACGCCGGGCACGTTCGTCGAGTTCTCCCGGCAGCGGGGCCTGTCCCCGGACGGCCGCTGCAAGGCGTTCTCGGAGTCCGCCGACGGCGTCGGCTGGTCCGAGGGCGTGGGCATGCTGGTGCTGGAGCGGCGGTCCGACGCGCTGCGCAACGGTCACGAGATCCTCGCGGTGCTGCGGGGGTCGGCGGTGAACCAGGACGGCGCCTCGAACGGGCTGACGGCGCCGAACGGGCCGTCGCAGCAGCGGGTGATCCGGCGGGCGCTGGCCAACGCCGGTCTGAGCCCGTCGGACGTCGACGCCGTCGAGGCGCACGGCACCGGCACCACCCTGGGCGACCCGATCGAGGCGCAGGCGTTGATCGCGACCTACGGTCGGGACCGCGATCCGGCGCGGCCGTTGCTGCTCGGGTCGGTCAAGTCGAACCTGGGGCACACGCAGGCCGCGGCCGGTGTCGCCGGGGTGATCAAGATGGTGCTCGCCATGCGGCACGGGGTGCTGCCCCGGACGCTGCACGTGGACGCGCCGTCGTCGCACGTGGACTGGTCCGACGGCACCGTCGAGCTGCTCACCGAACAGACCGTGTGGCCGGAGACCGGGCGTGCCCGCCGGGCGGGTGTGTCGTCGTTCGGCATCAGCGGGACCAACGCGCACGTCGTGCTGGAGCAGCCCACCGCCGTCGCCGAACCGGCGGAGCCGGCCGGGCCCGCGGCGCCCGAGCCCGGCCTCGTGCCGTGGGTGCTCTCCGGCCGCTCGCCGGAGGCACTGCGCGCCCAGGCGGCGCGCCTGCGGGAGGCGCTGGACGAGCGGCCCGGCCCGCGCCGGGTCGACGTCGCCCACGCGCTCGCGACCACCCGGTCCGCGTTCGCCCACCGCGCCGTCGTCCTGGCCGCGGACGGCACCGACCCGCTCGCGGCGCTCGACGCGCTCGCCTGCGGCCGCCCCGACCCGGCGGCGGTCACCGGCGAGAGCGACGGCGGCCGCACGGCCCTGCTGTTCTCCGGGCAGGGCTCGCAGCGGCCCGGCATGGGACGGGAGCTGTACGACCGGTTCCCGGTGTTCGCCGAGGCGTTCGATGCCGTCGTCGCGGCGCTGGACGCCGAGCTCGACCCCGCCGGCGGCGGCACACCGTCGCTGCGCGAGGTGATGTGGGCGTCCGGTGACGACCGGGAGTCCGGCCGCCTCGACGAGCCCGGCTGGGCCCAGCCCGCGCTGTTCGCGATCGAGGTCGCGCTCCACCGGCTCGTCGAGTCGTGGGGGATCAGCGCGGACCTGCTGGCCGGGCACTCGATCGGTGAGATCGCCGCGGCGCACGTGGCCGGGGTGTTCTCCCTGGCCGACGCCGCCCGGCTGGTCGCAGCGCGGGCCCGTCTGATGCAGGCCCTCCCGACCGGCGGGGCGATGATCGCGGTGCAGGCAGCAGCGGACGAGGTCACGCCGCTGCTCACCGGCGACGTCGCGGTCGCCGCGGTGAACGGACCGGCCTCGGTGGTCGTGTCCGGCGCCGAGGACGACGTGCTGGCCGTCGGGAGGAGCCTCGCCGGACAGGGCAGGCGCACCACCCGGCTGCAGGTCTCGCACGCGTTCCACTCGCCGCTGATGGACCCGATGCTGGCGGAGTTCCGCGCGGTCGCGGAGCAGCTGGCCTACACCGAGCCGGTCGTTCCCGTGGTGTCGAACCTGACCGGTGCGCTCGCCGGTCCGGGGGAGCTGTGCGACCCGGAGTACTGGGTGCGCCACGTCCGGGAGGCCGTCCGGTTCGCCGACGGCGTCGCGACCCTCGACGCCGAGGGCGTCACCGCCTACCTGGAGATCGGGCCGGACGGTGTCCTGTCGGCACTGGCCGCGCAGACCGCCTCGGACGGCGCCGTCACCGTGCCGCTGCTGCGCCGCGACCGCGACGAGGAGACGACCGCCCTCACCGCGCGGGCGCAGCTGCACGCCGCCGGCCGCGCCGGCGGCTGGGACGACCTGTTCACCGGGACCCGGCCGGCCCGCGTCGACCTCCCGACGTACGCGTTCCAGCGGCAGTGGTTCTGGCCGGCGGCCCGGACCTCGGGCGGCGACGTCCGCGCGGCCGGGCTCGGCGCACCCGAGCACCCGCTGCTCGGCGCCGCCGTGGAGCTCGCGTCCGGACAGGGCGTGGTGCTCACCGGGCGGCTCTCCCGGAGCTCGCACCCGTGGCTGGCCGACCACACGGTCCTCGGCCAGGTGCTCGTCCCCGGGACCGCGCTGCTCGACATGGCGATCCGGGCCGGCGACGAGGTCGGCTGCGGCCGGGTCGAGGAGCTGACCCTGGCCGCCCCGCTGGCCCTTCCCGAGCAGGGTGCCCTGCAGGCGCAGGTCACCGTCGAAGCCCCGGACGCCGGCGGGCACCGCGGGATCGGGATCCACTCCCGGCCCGAGGGCACGGGCGACGGCGACTGGACCCGGCACGCGGCCGGTGCACTGGCGCCGGCCGGTCCCGCCGCACCGGCCGGGTTCGACGCGGCGGTGTGGCCGCCACAGGACGCCGTCGCGATCGACGCCGACGGCTGCTACGACACGTTCGCCGACGCCGGGTTCGCCTACGGCCCGGTGTTCCGCGGCCTGCGCGCGGCCTGGCGCCGCGGCGAGGAGCTGTTCGCCGAGGTCGAGCTCCCCGACGGTGCCGGTGGCACCGACGGGTTCGGCGTGCACCCGGCACTGCTCGACGCCGCGCTGCACGCGTCGCTGCTGACCGCGCTGGCCCCCGACGGCACCGGCGGGACGGGCGGCGGGGCGCTGCCCTTCTCCTGGTCCGGGGTGTCGCTGCTCGCCGGGGGAGCCGCGGTGCTGCGGGTCCGGCTCGCCCCTGCCGGGGACGGCGTGCTGTCGGTGCACGCGGTCGACGGGGCGGGCGCGTCGGTCGTGACCGTCGAGGGCCTGCACACCCGGCAGGTCGCCGCCGAGCAGCTGCGTGCCGCCCGCACCGGCCGCGACGCGCTGTTCGGTCTGGACTGGACGGTCGTCGGCGCGGCGGAGGAGGCCGCACCCGCGGTCGCCGTCGTCGGGGCCGACCCGTTCGAGCTGGCCGGGGCCGTGCCGGACGCCGTGCAGGCCGACGACCTGGCCGCGCTCGCTGCGGCCACGGACCCGGTGCCGGACGTGGTGCTGGTCCCGGTGGCGGCCGAGCCCGGCGTGACCGGACGGCCCGGCGAGGTGCGCGCCTGCACCACCCGGGTCCTGGAGCAGGTCCAGCAGTGGCTCACCACCGAGGAGTTCGAGGCGGCCCGGCTGGTGGTCGTCACCCGCGGCGCCGTCGCGGTCGACGACGGCGGCGTGCCCGACCTGGCGGCCGCCGCGGTCCGGGGCCTGGTCCGGTCGGCGGGGAACGAGAACCCCGGGGTCCTCGGCCTGCTCGACCTCGACCCGGACGCGACGGGCACCGATCCGGCGCAGCTGGCCGCGGCGCTCGCCGCGGTGTCCGAGGAGCCCGAGCTGGCACTGCGCGACGGCGAGCTGCGCGCCCCGCGCCTGGCCCGGATCGACGCGGCTCCGGAGCAGGGGAGCGGCGACGGTGGCGACGCCGACCGGGCCCCGGCTCTGCGGACCGACGGCACCGTGCTCGTCACCGGCGGGACCGGTGGGCTCGGCAGCCTGGTCGCCCGGCACCTCGTCGCGGAGCGGGGCGTGCGGGACCTGGTCCTCGCCGGCCGCCGCGGCCCGGACGCGGCCGGGGCGACGGAGCTCGTCGCCGGTCTCGAGGCGCTCGGGGCCCGGGTGCGGGTGGTGGCCTGCGACGTCGCTGACGGCGACGCCGTCAGCGCACTGGTCGCCGAGGCCGGGCGGGAGCGCCCGCTCCGCGCGGTCGTGCACACCGCCGGCGTCCTCGACGACGGTGTGGTCGGCTCCCTCGACGCGGCCCGGCTCGACACCGTGCTGCGGCCCAAGGCCGACGCCGCGTGGCACCTGCACGAGGCGACCCGCGGCCTGGACCTCGACGCGTTCGTCCTGTTCTCCTCGGTCGCGGGCGTGCTCGGCGGTGCCGGGCAGGCCAACTACGCGGCGGGCAACGCCTACCTGGACGCGCTGGCGGCGAGCCGCCGCGCCGACGGGCTCCCCGGGCTGTCCCTGGCCTGGGGACCGTGGGAGCAGGGCAGCGGCATGACCGGCACCCTGGGCGAGGCCGAGGCGCAGCGCCTGGCCCGCTCTGGGATGCCGCCGCTGCCCGCCGGGCAGGGCCTCGAACTCTTCGACGCCCTGCTCGCGGCCGGCTCGACCGGCCGGGCGCTGGCCCTGCCGGTCCGGCTCGACCTGGCCGCGCTGCGGGCGCTCGGGGAGGTCCCGGCGCTGCTGCGGGGTCTGGTCAGGGCCCCGGCACGGCGGACCGCCACCGCGGGCGCCGCACCGGACGCCGACGCGCTGACCCGGCGGCTCACCGGGCTCGGCGCGGCCGAGCAGGACGAGATCCTGCTGGCCGTGGTCCGGGGCCAGGCGGCCGAGGTCCTCGGGCACACCGACGCCGCCGCGGTCGGGGTCCGACAGCAGTTCCAGGAGCTGGGCTTCGACTCGCTCACCGCGGTCGAGTACCGGAACCGGCTCAACGCGGCCACCGGGCTGCGGCTGCCGGCCACCCTGCTGTTCGACTTCCCGACCTCGGCCGAGGTCGTGCGACACCTGCGGAGCCGGCTCGTCGTCGCCGAGCCCGTCGGCGCCGACGCCGTCCTCGCCGCGCTCGACGGCCTGGAGCGGGCGATCGCCGGCCTCAGCGTCGACGATGAGGGGGAGCACCGCCGGGTGGCGGGCCGGATCGAGGTGCTCCGGACCAAGTGGGCCGGGGCGCGCGCCGAGGACCGGCCGTCGGAGACCGGCGACGGCGTCGACGGCGGCGAGGGCGACACCCTCGCCGACGCGTCCGACGACGACATGTTCGCCCTGCTCAACGACGAGCTCGGGCTCGGCTGACGCCGTGGTCCCGGGGTGGGGCGGCCGGTCCCGGCCGCCCTGCCCCCCCCGGGACCAGGACTAGGGATTCACCGGCCTGCCGGCCGGTTCACTGGGCGGGCCGTCCGGCAGCACGCCGGGTGCGTCCGCGAGGAGGGAACCCCATGACGACGACCGCCACCGAGGAGAGCCTCTGGGTCCGGTGCTTCCACCCGGCGCCGGAGCGACCCGTCCAGCTCGTGTGCTTCCCGCACGCGGGCGGCTCGGCCTCGTTCTACTTCCCGGTCTCCGCGCAGCTGCAGTCCGACGCCGAGGTGTTCGCGGTGCAGTACCCGGGCCGCCAGGACCGGCGCCGCGAGACCAGCCCCGGCGACCTCCACACGCTCGCCGACCAGGTCCACGCCGCACTGCGCGACTCCCTGCAGGACCGCCCCACGGTCTTCTTCGGACACAGCATGGGCGCGACACTGGCGTTCGAGGTCGCCCGCCGGCACGAGGCGGGCGGCGGCGAGATCGCCCACCTGTTCGCCTCCGGGCGGCGCGCCCCGTCCCGCGTCCGGGACGAGAACGTGCACCGGCTGACCGACGAGGGCATCGTCGAGGAGCTCACGCTGCTGGCGGGCACCGACACCGCGCTGCTCGGTGACGAGGAGATCCTCCGGATGATCCTCCCCACGATCCGCAGCGACTACCAGGCGATCGAGACCTACCGCTGCGCGCCCGGGGCCACCGTGCGCGCGCCGCTGACCGTCCTCACCGGGGACAGCGACCCCAAGACCTCCCACGACGAGGCGGAGTCCTGGCGCGACCACACGACCAGACCGTTCGACCTGCACGTCCGCCCGGGCGGGCACTTCTTCCTCGGCTCCGACGCCCCGGCGATCATCGCGATGCTCCGGAAGGTCCTCACCACCCTGGCATGACCCCGCCCACGCGACTCCCTGTCGCCGTCCCGCCGCGCTGCGTCCGGTGCCCGGTATGGGACAGAATCTCCTAGGCTCAAGATCGTCGAGCCGGGTCCGCCCGGCCGGCCCGGTCGCTCGTGGAGGTAGCCCAGGATGTCCGACGCCACCGATCTCCGCGAGCGCCTGGTGGGCCGCGGGACCGAGTCGGACCGGCTGGCGTCGGCCGGCACCGGGGCCGCCGCCGGCACGCACACCGCACGGCTGCTCGTCGGCCCGCCCGGGATCGGCAAGTCGGCCCTGCTGGACGCGTTCTGCGCGGGCGTCCCGGCGGGCGTGCGGACCGCGCGCGCCCGGGGCCGGGAACGGACGTCGGACATCTCGTTCGCGGTGGTCCGCGACCTCTTCCGTGACCTCGTGCCCGGTGACGCCACCGAGGACCCGGACCTGTTCGAGGGCGGCGCCCGGTGGAGCGTCTCCGCGCTCGACGAGGGCTCCGCCGGCGCCGAGCCGGACAACCTCTACCCGGTGCTGCACGGCCTCTACTGGCTGACCGCGAACCTCACCGCCCGGTCCCCGCTGGTCCTGGTCGTGGACGACCTGCAGTGGTGCGACGACGCGTCGCTGGCCTTCGTCGGGTTCCTGCTGCGGCGGTCGGTGGGCCTCCCGCTCGGGGTGGTGCTCGCCTCCCGCACCGACGGCGCGGGCGCGCTCCCGGAGCGGCTCGCCGAGGTCGGCGCCCAGGTCGGCGCCGCGCTGACGGAGGTGCGCCCGCTGGACCGGTCCGGCGTCGGCCGTCTCGCGGCGGCGCGCAGCGGAGGCGGCGCCGGCGGCGCCGGCGGCACGGTCCCCGAGCTGCCGCAGGCCCCGCTGCTCGACGCGCTGACCGAGGCGTCCGGCGGCAACCCGCTGCTGGTCGAGCAGCTCGTCGCCGAGCTCGGCCCGGCGACCGGCGAGGGGGCGACCGACCGGGTGCACCGGCTCGGCCGCGAGGTCATCGACAGCCTGGTCGAGCGGCACGTGTTCGACGCCCCGCCGCACGTCCGCGCCGTCGCGTCGGCGGTCGCGGTGGTGGGTGCCGAGCAGACGGCGGTGCTCGCCACGCTGTCGGGGGTGCCCGCCGGCTCGGTCGTCGAGGCGGTCGGGACGCTGGCCCGGACGGAGGTGTTCGCCCCGGACCGCTCCGACTTCCGGCACGACCTGCTGCGCTCCGCGGTGCTGCGCGGGCTCCCCGGCGACGAGCTCGACGACCTGCGCCGGCGCGGGGCGCGGGTGCTCAGCGACGCGGGCCGTCCGGCCGAGGTGGTGGCCGCCGTCCTGCTCGTCCTGCCCGGCGCCGGCGAGCCCTGGATGATCGACGTCCTGCTGGAGGCGGCGGACGCGGCCGCGCACCGCGGCGCCCGCCCCGCCGTCGCCCGCTACCTGGAACCGGTGGTCGCGGCACGGCCCGGCGACATCGGCGTCCGCACCCGGCTGGCCGCGGCGCTGGGCCAGAACGAGCCGGAGCGGGCCGTCGCGCACCTGCGCGACGCGCTCGACCGGGCCGCCGACCTGCCGTCGCGTGCGCAGGTCGCGGTGCAGCTGGCCATGACGTCGCTGGCGGTGCAGCAGGCGCCCCGCGCGGTCCGGGTGCTGGAGGACGTCCTGGACACGATGGACCGCGAGCTCCCGTCCGACCCCGGCCCCGGGGCGACCGAGCTGCGCACGCACGTCGAGGCCGCGCTGCTGGTCGTCGGGCTCGACGAGAAGAAGACCGTGGCCGCGACGATCGACCGGATGGGCCGGATGGCCACGCCCGCCGGCCGCACCCCCGCCGAGCGCCAGAAGCTCGCGATGATGACGGTGACCAGGGCGATGGACGGCGAGGACGCGCCCGCCACCGTGGATCTCGCGCGCCGGGTGCTGCTGGTCGATGAGGCCACCCTCGGCGGCTGGGCGGTGCTGGCGTCGTCGCTGGTGCTGCGGCTGGCCGACGAGGTCGACGAGTCGACGGCGGTGCTCGACCGGCTCGTCGCGCAGAGCCGCGAGCAGGCATCGGCCTGGACCTACAGCCTCGCCGTGGGGACCCGCGCGACCAACCACGTCGTCGTCGGCGACCTGGCCGAGGGCGAGGCCGACGCCCGGACGGCGCTCGACATCGCCGAGCAGGAGGCCTGGCGGGGCAACACCGTGGTGCCGAGGATCGCCCTCGCGAACGTGCGCCACCTGCAGGGCGACCCGGAGGCGGCGCTCGCCCTGCTCGACGGCATCGTCCGGCCCCGGCTGGAGGACTTCGCCTGGGAGTACCACGACTACCTGATGGCCCGGGCGGGGGCGACCGCCGACACCGGCGACACCGACTGGGCGCTCGCGACCTACCGGCGCTGCGGCGACAGCCTGGAGGCGGCCGGCATCGCGAACCCCGTCCTGGCGCCGTGGTGGCTGCACGCCGCAGTGCTGCTCGCCGGCAGCGGCCGCGCGCACGAGGCGCACGGGATCGTCGAGCGCGGCGCCGACCGGGCCCGGCGCTGGGGCACCGCCCGCGGGCGGGGGCTCGCGCTCGTCGCCCGCGGCGTGGTCACGCCGGGCCGGGGCGGCACGGACCTGCTCGGAGAGGCGGTCGCGGTCCTGGAGGGATCGCCCGCCCGGACCGAGCTGATCCTCGCCCACCACCTCCTCGGCCGGGCGATGCTCGACGCCGAGTACCCCGAGGCCGCCCGCGAGGAGCTGCGGCAGGCGGCGACCCTGGCCGCGCGGTGCGGGGCCCTCCGGGCGGCGACGGCGGCCCGCGAGCTGCTCGTGCAGGCAGGCGGCCGGATGCGCCCGCCCACCGGGTCCCCGCTGGACCCGCTGACCAGCGCCGAACGCCGGGTGGTCGCCCTCGCCGCCGAGGGCGCCCGCAACCGCGAGATCGCGGAGGCGCTGTTCGTCACCCTCCGCACCGTGGAGGTCCACCTCACCAGCGCGTTCCGCAAGCTCGGCGTCCCCGACCGGGCCGCACTGGCCGGGATCGTCGGCGCGGCACGGACCCGCCTCGGATGAACGAGCGCCTGCTCCGCGAGCGCGACGCCGAGTGCACCGCCCTCGACCGCGCCCTCGACGCGCTGGTGGCCGGGTCGTCGCCGTTCGTCGCTGTCACCGGCGAGCCCGGCACGGGCCGGTCGGCGCTGTTGCGGCGGGCGTCCGGGCGCGCCACGGCCCGCGACGTGCGCGTGCTGACCGCACGGGCCGTCCCCGCGGAGAGCGGGTACCTGCTCGGGGTGGCGCACGGCCTGGTCGGTGGCCTGGACCCGGCGCCCGCGCTGCCCCGGTCCGGCCCGGTCGGCGCCGGGCTCCTGCACGAGTGGTGCCGCGCCGTCCTCGACGCCGCCCGCACCGGACCGGTACTGCTGGTCGTCGACGACCTGCACTGGGCCGACGACGAGTCCCGGCAGTGGCTGCAGATGCTGCTGCGGCGCCGGAGCGAGGCGCCGATCGGGCTGCTGGTCGCCCTCAACGGCACGCACGACGGCCTCGGCTGGGCCACCGCGCCCACCGCCCCGTCGGACGTCGTGCTGCGGACCGGTCCGCTGTCCGCCGACGCGGTCCGGGCCGTGGTCACCACCGAGTACGGGATGCTGCCCGACCGCGTGTTCGCCGTCCTCGCCCGCCGCACGACGGGCGGCAACCCTGCGGTGCTCGCGGCGACGCTGGCCCGGCTGGACCGCTCGGAGTCCCCGACCGCGGCCGCGGTGCCCGAACTGGTGCGGTGCGCCGCGACCGCCCGCCGCGACCACGTCGCCGGGGTGCTCGACGGCCTGCCCGCCGCGCTGGTCGACGCGCTGCGCGCCGCGGCGGTGTGCGGCACCGAGCTGGCGCCGGTGCGGGAGCGGATCGGCGGGACGGGGCCGTCCACCGGGGACGGGACGCGCGCCGCGCTGGCCGCTACCGGCCTGGTCCGTGGCACCGATCCCGAGCTGCCCGCCGACGGCACGGTCACCGACGCCGTCCTCGCCGGGATCGACCCCGAGCGGCGCCGAGCACTGTTCGCCTCCGCCGCCGGACTCGCCGCCCGGGCCGGTCTGCCCGAGGACCGCATCGCCCGCGCCCTGCTCGCCGCGCCCGCGCTCGGCGAGCCGTGGGCGGCGGAGCTGCTGCACCGGGTCGCCACCCGGCACCGGGCCGGGAACCGGCACGCCGACGCCGCCGACGTCGCCGAGCGCGCACTGCAGGAACCGGTACCGGAGCAGCTGCGCGGGGCGCTGATGGTGGAGCTGGCGCTGTCCCGTGCGCACAGCGCCCCCGGGACGGCGGCCCGGGTGCTCGCCCGGATCACCCTCGACACCGACCTGGCGGCGAGCACGCACGGGGAACGGGCGGTCGACCTGCTGCTGTCCGACGGCGAGGTCGGCGCGGCCCGGCGGGCGCTGAACATCGCCGTCCGGCGCTGCCCGGAGGACGCGCCGACCCGGGAGGACCTGCTGTCGCTGTCCCGGCTGACCGACGAGCTGGGTTTCGAGGAGCGCGCCGCGCTGCGCGGGCCGGTCGGTGCCGCCGTCGCCGGGTCCGACGACGGCGGGCCCGTCGCCCGGGGCACCACGGCCTGGGCCCTCGTCCTGCGCTGCCAGGACCGGGACCGCGCCACCCGGCTCGCCCGCGCCGCCCTGGCCGGGCCGGTCGGCGCCGCCCCCGCGATGCCGCAGGTCATGGCGGCGCTCACCCTCGACGCCGCGGGCTGCCGCGGCGAGGCCGTCGACACGATGCACCACCTGCTGCTCGAGATCACCCGGGACCGGCCCGTGCCGCCCGCGGTGCTCGCCGTCTCCGCGCTCGTCGGGCTGCGGGCCGGCGACCTCGACGGAGCCCGGCGCGACCTGCGCGCGGCCGGCGACGCACCGGTCTCCTCGGACGGGGCCGATCCGCTCGCCGGTGCCGCCCGGGTGCTGCTGCACCTGGCGGAGTCCGACCACGCCGCGGCGGCCGCCGCCGCCTTCGCGCACCCGGTCGCCGGCCGGGAACGGCCCGGGTCCGCGCTGCTCGAGTACGCGCGCGGGCGGGTGCGGGCGGTCGAGGGACGCCACCGCGAGGCGATCGAGATGTTCATGGGGTGCGGGCGGCTGCTGCTGGACCGGGGCCGGGTCAACCCCGTGCTCGCGCAGTGGCGGTCCGCGGCGGCGACCTCGCTGCAGGCCTGCGGCACGCACGCGGCCGCCCGCCGGATGGCCGACGACGAGCACCGGCTCGCCGTCCGGTGGGGCGCGCCCGGCCCGATCGCGGTGGCCGAGGCCGCCCTGGCCGGCCTGGACGGGGACCCCGCCGCCACCGGTGGACCCGAGCGGGACGGGGTGCGGCGTGCTGTACGACCGTGACCCCGAACTGCGCAGCCTGCGCGACGCCGTCGCCGGCGCCGCCGACGGCCGCGGTGCCGCCCTCGTCGTCGGCGGCGGTGTCGGCACCGGTCGTACCGCCCTGCTCGACGCGGCGGCCGGTGCCGCGACCGGGACTGGCCTGACCGTCCTGCGGGCCGCGGCGGCGCTCGTCGAGCGCGACTTCGAGCACGGCGTCGCCCGGCAGCTCTTCGACCCGATGCTCGCCGCCGGTCGTGGCACCCGCAGCCGGTGGCTGGCCGCTGGCGGCGGCGAGCTCCCCGCCGCGCTCGCCGCGGAGCCGGTCGACCCGCCGGCCCCGGAGGTCCGGCACGGCCGGGTGCGCGAGCTCCAGGAGCTGCTCGAGACCGTGAGCGCCGAGCGGCCGGTCCTGGTGCTGGTCGACGACCTGCAGTGGGCGGACACCGCGTCGTTGCGGTGGCTGAACCGGCTCGCCGCGCGCGTCCCGGAGCTGCCGGTCGCCCTCGTCGGCACCGTCCTGCACGGCGACCCGGGCGCGGGGCGGGCGCTGGTGCGCGGCCTGGCCGGGTCGGCCACGCCGTTGCGGACCCGCCCGCTGGGGGCCGCCGCCGTCCGCGGGGTCGTCGCCGACCGCCTCGGCCGCGACGGCGAGCCGGAGTTCGTGCAGGCGTGCCGGGACGTCTCCACGGGCACGCCGTCGGTGCTGCACGCCGTGCTCGACGACGTCGCCGCCACCGGCTGCGGCCCGCTCGCGGTGCACGCCGGCCGGGTGCGGGAGGCACTGCCCGCCGCCCTGCGCGAGCGGTTCGCCCGGTGCCTGCGGGCCCAGGACGACCCGGCCCGCCGGTACCTCGGCGCGCTCGCGGTGTTCGGGACCGACGCCGACCCGGCGACCGTGCAGCGCCTCGCCGACCTGGACCCCCACGGGCTCCGCACGGTGCAGGGACAGCTGGCCGAGCAGGGCCTGCTCAGCGAGGACCACACCGGGTTCGCGCACCCGCTCGTGCGGGAGGTCGCCACCGGACCGGCCGAGCGGGAGCGGCTGCACCTGCGCGCGGCGTGGCTGCTGCACGAGACGGGGCACCACGTCCGGGAGGTGGCCGTGCACCTGCTCGCGGTCGCCGCACCGCTCGACGACTGGGCCGTCGAGGTCCTGCGGGCCGCCGCCCACCAGGCGACCACGGCGCACCGCCCGGACTCCGCCGACGACCACGACGGCGACCCGGCCGCGGTCCGCTACCTGCGCCGTGCGCTGCTCGACAGCGACGTCACCGGTCACGAGCGCGGTGTCCTGCTGGTCGAGCTGGCCGCGGCGGAGCGGTTCACCGAGCCCGGCACGGCGGTCCGGCACGTGTCGCAGGCGCTGCCGCTGCTGGCGTCGGCGCGGGACCGGGCGACCGCTCTCACCCTGATCGACCCGTCGACGGTCCGGGACGCCACGGACCCGGTCCGCGACGCCGTCCGCGCCGCCGACCGCGACGACCGCGACGTCGGCGGGACCGGTCCCGCCGACGACGACGGGCGCGCGGTGACGGTGCGGATCCGCGCCCGCGCCCGGCGGCTGGACGAGCAGCGCCCCGAGGGACTGGCCCGCTCGTGCGCGCTGCTCCGCGAGGTGATCGACGCGCCGGACGAGCTCCTGAGCACCTCGGCCGGCCGCGAGCTGGTCGGCGTGCTGCTGCACGCCGCGGCGCTGTCCGGGCGGGTCCCGGCGGCCGACGTCGCCCACCTCGGCGAGCGCCTGCTGCGGATCACCCCGGCCCGCGAGGTCCGGCCACCGCACGGGGTACCGCCCGGCGACGGCCCGCGCGGCCTGCTGGTGCTCGCGCTGGTCGCCGCGGACCGGCCGCGGTCGCTGGGGACCTGGCTCGTGCCCGACCCGGCGTCGCCCGCGGCGGCCACGGCCGACGAGCTCGCGCTCGTGCTCCTCGCGCACGGGCGCCCCGCGGAGGCCGCCGCGCTGCCCGGCGGCGTCCTGCGCGAGCGGGTGCCGCCCGCGTCGGCGGCGTTCCACGCCGCGCTGATCGCCGCGGCGATCGAGGCCCGGGTGCCTGCCCTCGGCCCGGAGCCCGCCGGGCGGCCGCCCGGCGGGGGCCTCGTCGCGCACGCCACCCACCAGCTCGTGCGCGCGGCGGGCGCGCTGCTGGGCGAGCAGCGGGACCTGGCGCTGGAGTGCTTCCTCGACTGCGGCCGCCACCTGGAGCACCTCGGCTGGTCCAACCCGGCGCTGTTCCCGTGGCGGAGCTGGGCGGCGCGGCTGCTGCGGCGGCGCGGCGAGACGACGGCGGCACTCGACTGGGCCGACGAGGAGCTCGCGCTGGCCCGGGCCTGGGGGGCGCCGGCCGCGCTCGGGCGTGCCCTGCGGGTACGGGGCTCGCTCGTCGGCGGGTCCGCGGGCGAGGCGCAGCTGCGCGAGGCCGTCGCCGTGCTCGGGGACTCCGCCGACACGGCCGGCCTGGGGCGCGCCGAGATCGCACTGGGGCGGCACCTCGCCGCGGCGGGGGACCCGGCGGGGGAGGACCTGCTGCGCCGGGGCCGCCGTCGCGTCGACGAGGCCGGGACCGGCGACGCCGGTGCGGCGGGGTCGGCGCAGGCCGTGGCACCGGCCGTCGAGATGCCGGTACGGACCGACGGCGCCGCCGGCCCGACCGGCTCCGACGGCTCCGACGGCGCGGCGACCGCGGGCCCTGCCGACGTCCTCACCGATGCGGAGCGGCAGGTCGTGGACCGGGTGGTCGGCGGGGCCACCAACCAGATGATCGCCGAGGAGCTGGGTGTCAGCCGCCGGGCCGTGGAGAAGCGGTTGACGAGCGCCTACCGCAAGCTCGGGGTGAGCGGTCGCACCGCGCTGCCGGGCGCGGGCTGACGGCCTCCTCCGGTGCCGGGTGGTCCCGGCACCGGAGGAGGAGCTCAGCGGGCGGCCCCGGCCCGGCCCGCGGTGGACCCGGCCCAGCTCGCCGGGGACTGGTAGCCGCCGGGCCCGGCCCAGGTCGTGGGACGGCGCCGGGGCGCCTCCGGGGCGCCGTCCGCACGGCCGGCCAGGGCCAGCAGCGCCACGGTCACCGCCGCGACCTCGGCCGGATCCGGGTGACCGGCGGTGATCCTGATCCGCGGGGCGGCGTCCGTCGCGGCGCTCACGTCGGCGGGTTCCCGTGCTTGCGGACCGGCAGGTCCGTGCGCTTGGCCCGCAGCATCGCGAGCGCGTCGACCAGGGCCGAACGGGTGTCGGCCGGGTCGATGACGTCGTCGACGAGTCCGGCCTCGGCCGCGTAGTACGGGTGCATGAGGTCGTTGCGGTACTGCTTGATCCGCTGGGCGCGGGCGATCTCGGGGTCGGGTGCGGCCGCGATCTCGCGCCGGAAGACGACGTTGGCCGCGGCCTCGGCGCCCATGACCGCGATCTCGTTGGTCGGCCAGGCCAGGGACAGGTCCGCGCCGATCGAGCGGGAGTCCATCACGATGTACGCGCCGCCGTAGGCCTTGCGCAGGATGAGCTGCACCCGCGGGACGGTGGCGGCGCAGTAGGCGTAGAGCAGCTTGGCGCCGTGCCGGATGATGCCGCCGTGCTCCTGGTCGCCGCCGGGCAGGAAGCCCGGGACGTCGACGAGCGTCACCAGCGGGATGCTGAAGGAGTCGCAGGTGGAGACGAACCGGGCCGCCTTCTCCGAGGCGTGGATGTCGAGCACCCCGGCCAGCGACGCCGGCTGGTTCGCGACGATCCCGACGGTGTGCCCGTCGAGCCGGGCGAGCCCGCACACGATGTTGGTCGCCCACCCGGCGTGCACCTCGAACAGGTCGCCGTCGTCGACCACCTCGGCGACGACGTCGCGCATGTCGTACGCGCGGGTGGTGTCGGCGGGGACGATGTCGAGCAGCGACGGGGTGGCGCGGTCCGGCGGGTCCGCCGTGGGCGCGACCGGGGGCTGCTCGCGGTTGTTCGACGGCAGCAGCGACACGAGGTGCCGGACGTCGGCGAAGCAGGACTCCTCGTCGTCGTACACGAAGGCGCTGGCCCCGGACTCGGTGCTGTGCACCTCCGCGCCGCCGAGCTCCTCGTGGGTGATGTCCTCGCCGGTCACGGCCGACACCACGTCCGGTCCGGTGATGTACATCTGGGCGATGTCGCGGACCATGAACACGTAGTCGGTCAGGGCGGGGGAGTAGGTCGCACCCCCGGCGCACGGGCCGAGCATTACGCTGATCTGCGGGACGACGCCCGAGGCCCGGACGTTGCGCCGGAAGATCCCGCCGTAGCCGGCCAGTGCGGTGACGCCCTCCTGGATCCGGGCGCCCGCACCGTCGCTCAGGCTGATCAGCGGGGCACCGGCCGACTCGGCCAGGTCCATCACCTTGTGGATCTTGGTCGCGTGCGCCTCGCCGAGCGAGCCGCCGAAGATCCGGAAGTCGTGGGCGTAGACGAACACGGTGCGGCCGTCGATCGTGCCCCAGCCGGTGACGACGCCGTCGGTGTGCGGTCGCCGGTCCTCGAGCCCGAACCCGGTGGCGCGGTGCCTGCGGAACTGCTCGATCTCGCGGAAGCTGCCCTCGTCGAGCAGCATCGCCAGGCGCTCGTGCACCGTGAGCTTGCCGCGGGCGTGCTGCTGTTCGGTCGCCCTGGCGGACGGGCCGGACCGGGCCTGCTCGCGGGCCGCGTGCAACTCGGCCACCCGCGACCGCAGGTCGGCCGTGGTGGTCTGGATGTCGTCGGTGGCGGTCATGTCCTCACCCCTCGCCTCGGGCCGTCGGCGTCACGTCACGTGGTCACTTCACGTGGTCGGGAACGACCTGGGGCGGCCAGGACCCCAGCTCGAAGAAACCCATCGAGTAGGCCTTGGAGATCAGTGCCGGCCGGTTCTTGACCTTCATCTTCCGGAGCAGCGCGGTCACGTGGTACTCCACGCCGCCGCGGCTGAGGAACAGGGTGGAGGCCAGCTGCACGGTGGAGGCTCCGGAGGCGACGCCCTCGAGGATCTTGGCGTCCATGTCCGAGAGCAGCCGGCGCGGCCCGCTCCTGGCCGACGACGGCTCGGCGTCACCGGTGCGGAGCACGGCGACGACACCCTCGACCCGGCCGGCGTTCCGCGCGATCGCGGTCGCCATCAGGTCGCCCTGGAGCGACGAGTCGGGCCCCGCGAGGGCAACCGACCGCTCCTGGAACCGGGGCTGCTGACCGTCCAGCAGCCGCTCCATCTGGTGGCGGACGCGGGTACGGATGCTCGCGTCCAGCAGGTCGCAGAACGCCGACCCGCACACGTCACCGGAGCCGATGTCGCACATCCGGCGGAACATCTCCTGATTCGCCGCGACCACGCGCAGACCCCGGTCGAGCGATACCATGCACGCACTGGTGGATTCCTGGGAAATTCGCTCGTCGGTGGCGCCGTCGTATGGCAGTGCTCGCATGGAATAACTCCCCGAAGTTCAACGGAACGCGCTGTTCCGGGAGCGGACCGGACAGTCGCGGTAGCCGTTCTCGATAACCGATTTCGACCGTATGGAGGACACTCGACGGGGGTCAACGGCTCCCGGACGTAAGCGCTTAACACTGTGGCATCGGAGGTACGGGGGTTCGGTGGGGTGCGTACGGTGTGTGAGCTGGATCACTACGGTGCGGGGTGCGGACACTATGGTTCTGCTGGTCGCCACCGTGGTCCGCGTGCGCGCCCGGCGGGTGCGCGAGGTGTGCTGCCGGCGGTCGTGCGGGGCCGCTCCGGCGCTCCGCAGTGCGGGTGCTCAGTGCTGCACGAGACCGGCTTCCTGCAGGTCGGCCAGCCAGTCGTCCATCATGTCCCGCATCCACCAGGGATCGGCGTCCCAGAGCTCGGCGAGGTGCGCGGCCGCGTCGCCGAGGTTCCAGGCGGACCGGCACAGGGCGATCCACATGGCGGTGCCGAGCTCGTCGCACAGCAGCCGGTCGTCGTGCCCCGGGTGCCCCAGCTCCATCCAGCCGGTGTCGAGTACCCGGACGGTCAGTCCTGGAACCGGTTCCACGTCCATCCCCCTCGGTGCCGGACGGGGTCCGTCCGTGAATCTGCGGCCGGCCGGATCGCCGGTCGGCCGCACTGCCGACATGATGTGTTCACGTTCGCCGTCCTCGATCGTCATCGCGGTGGACTATGCCTTCGGCGAAACCCGGATACCACCAGTATCCACTGCGCGGATCGAACCCGCACTGCCCGGAGCGGACGAAGAACGGGTGTTTTCCCGGTGCGTTCCGTAGTCGGGTGGCGTCCGACCGAGGTGCTCCGTTCCCCACCGGACGGGGGCCGTAAGGTCATGATCGACTTGTTCCCGTCCGTCGTGTCGGAGGTCGCATGAGCGTCGAGGGCGTACCCGAGGGCACCGGCCGCCGCGCGGACCCGGACACCACCCGGGCCCCGGTACGTCGGCGGGGCTGCCGCTGATGCCCCGGCCGGTGCTGGTCGACCGCGACGATGACCTCGGTGCCGTCGACGCGGCGGTCGACCGCGCCGTCGGCGGGTCGGGGAGCCTGCTCGTGTTCACCGGCCCGCTCGGCATCGGGCGCACCGCGCTGCTCGACGAGTGCGCGCGCCGCGGCACCGCCCGCGGGGTGCGGGTGCTGCGCGCCCGCGGCACCGACGACGAGCGCGGCGTCCCCCTGAGCACCGCCCGGCGCCTGCTCGCGGTCGCCCCCACCGACCTGCCCGGACGCGCCGCCCACGGGGACTTCGAGGCCCTGCACGCCGAGCTGGCCGCGCACGCGGCCGACGGGCCGGTGCTGCTGCTCGTCGACGACGCGTCCCGCTGCGACGCGGACTCGCTGCGCTGGTTCGCCTTCCTCGGCCACCGCCTGGCCGGGCTGCGGGTGACGATCGTGCTCACGGCGCTGGACGGCGACGGCGGCCACGACGGCGGCGCCGGACCGGTCCCGGCGGACCTGGTGGGGCAGGCCGGCGCCGTGCGTCCACTGCGCCCGCTCTCGGACGGCGCGGTCGTCGTCGCCGCGCTGGCCGAGGCGACGGGCGGGAACCCGCTGTTCCTCGCCGCCGTGGTCGAGGAGGTCGCGGCCGGCCCGCACGGCTGCCAGGAGACGCTGGCGCACCGGGTGCGCGAGTGCGCCCCGGCGCGGTTGCGGGACCGGCTCGCCCGCGCCGTGCGGCGGATGCCCGAACCGGAGCGCCGGTACCTGACCGCGGTCGCCGCGGCGGGTGACGTCACCGACGACACGATGCTCGGCCGGCTCGCCGGGCTGGACGCCACCGACACCGCCGCCGCCGGGTCCGTCGCCCGGCGGATGGGGCTCACCGGGCCCGCGGAGCACCGGCTGCGGCACCGCGTCGTCGGCGACGCCCTGGACGTCGTCCAGTCCTCGGGGCAGCGCCGCGACACCCACCTCCGGGCGGCGGAGCTGCTGCGTGACTTCGGCGGGTCCTCCGACCGGGTCGCCCTGCACCTGCTCGCGGTCGGCGGCGCCGGGCTGGGCGATCGACGCGCTGCGCGAGGCCGCGGGTCCCGCCGCCGGCCGCGGCGAGCCGTGGACCGCGATCCGCTACCTGCGGCACGCGCTGCTCGCCGAGCCGGGCGAGGCCGAGCGGGCCCGCGTGCTCGTCGACCTGGCGGGTCTGGAGCGGTGCCTGGACGCCGGGCTCGCCCTGCGCCGGGTCGTCCAGGCGGTGCCGTTGCTCGGGCCGGTGCGTGACCGGGCCGAGGCGCTGTGCCGGGTCACGCCGCTCGCGCTGGAGGGCGCGGCGCCCCCGGTGATCGCGATGCTCCGGGGGGTGGCCGGGGAGCTGGGACGCGCCGTCGCCGGGGACACCGGGGACGCCGCCGGCCGCGAGCTCGCGCTGCGGCTGGAGGCCCGGCTGCACTACGTCGACAAGCACACCCGCGCCGGGCTGTCCGCCGCGGCCGCCCGCCTCGACGAGCTCGAACGGCGTCCCGGTGGGGTGCCCCTGGACACCCCGGGCGAGCGTGAGCTCGCCTGCGTCCTGGTCCACTCCGCCGCCGTCGGCGATCACCGCCCGGCGGCCCGGGTGGCGGCGGTGTGCCGGGCCGTCCTGGCCCGCGAGCCGGCGTCGTCGGAGCACGTGCACAGCACCGTCGGGATGCTGGTGACCTGCCTGTGCATGGCGGACGCGGTCGAGGACCTCCCGGCCTGGCTGTCGGTCGCGGCCGGGCACGCGCGGACCGAGCGGGCCGGCGTCGCCGAGGCCGTGATCCGCGCCGAGCTCGCCGCGGTGCTCCTGTGCTCCGGGCGCCCCGCGGAGGCCGAGGAGGAGGTGCGGCGCTCGGTCGACCTCGTCGACGACCTGGCCGACGACTCCCTGCTGCCCGGCATGGTGCTCGCGCCGGTCCTGACCGCGGTGCACCACCCCTCCGGTGCCGAGCGGGTCCTGGCCCGGTACGGCGCCGCCCCGTCGGTCCCGCCGGGCTTCGGCGCCTGCCTGCAGATGCTGCGGGCCCGCGCCGCGGTCGAGGCCGGCGACGCGGACACCGCTCTGGAGTACTGCCTCGACGCCGGACGCCGGTTCGAGCGGGCCGGCTGGACCGCGACGCCGGTGCCGTGGCGCCCGTGGGCGGTGGAGATCCTCGCCGGGCGTGGCCGGTGGCCGGAGGCCAGGGCGCTCGCCGAGCAGGAGGTGGCCCGCGCCCGCCGCTGGGGGGCACCGACGCAGCTGGGCCGGGCCCTGCGGATGCTCGGGGAGCTGTCCGCTCCCGCCCGTGCCGGCGAGCTTCTCACCGAGGCAGTCACGGTCCTGGACACCGCCGGTGACCGCACCGAGTCCGACCGGGCGGTCCGGGCGGTGGCCGCGCACCGGGACCGGGCCGCCGATCCCGGCACCGGGCCGCTCCCGCGGACGCCCCGCGCCCCGGCGGAACCGCCGCGCGGCGACGACCCGGCCGGAGCACCGGCGTCGGCGGGCCGCCCCGGCGGCGATGCCCGGCCCGCTCCCGCCCTGACCCGGTCCGAACGGCGGGTCGCGACCCGCGCCGCGCAGGGCCGCACCAACCAGGAGATCGCCGGCGACCTCGCGGTCAGCGTCCGCGCCGTCGAGAAGCACCTGACCGGCGTCTACCGCAAGCTGGGGGTGTCCGGCCGGGCCGCGCTCCGCCGGGTCTGGGAGGGCGGGTCCGATCGCATCGCCTGACCCCGCCGACACCGTCCCGGCCGCGCCGCCGTCCGTCCGCAGCGCGGTCGCGACGCTGCGCGACGAGCCGTCCGGCGTGGTCGCCCTGGCCTGGGCCGCCGCGGTACTCGGCCCGGACACGACCGCCCCCACCCGCGCCCGGGTGGCCGGGCTCGACGACGCCGAGTCCAGCCGCGCCGCCGAACGGCTCGCGGAGCTGGGCGTGCTCGACGGGACCCGGTTCCGGCACGAGCGGGTGCGCGACGCGGTCCTCGCGGACGCCGGCGACGACCGGCTCCGGCAGGTGCACGCCCGCGCCGCCCGGGTGCTCGACTCCGAGGGCGCCCCGCTGGAGCGGGTGGCGGAGCACCACCTCGCGGCCGGCCCGCCGCAGGACGGCGGTGTGGTCGAGCTGCTGCACGTCGCCGCGTCGCGGGCCGAGCAGCGTGGCGACCGCGCACACGCGACCGCCCTGCTGGAGCACGCCCTCACCGGCCCGGTGACCGGACGCCGGCGTGCCGCCCTGCTGGTGGACCTGGGCGTCAGTCGGCGGGTCGTCGCGCCGGCCACCTCGTCGACGCACTGGCCCTGCTGCCCTCCGCGCGGGAACGGGCCGAGGTGCTCGCGCACACCGTGCCCCTGCTGTCCGGGACCGATGCCGCGGGCCTGCTCCGGACGCTCGACGACGGCCTGCGGGACCTCGCCGCAGGGACCGTCGGCGCCGGGACGCCGGAGGACCGCGAGCTGCGGCGGCGCCTGGAGGCGCTGCGGCTCTACGCGGCCTCCGAGGACACCGCGCACGTCGGCCGGGTCTGGGACTGGGTGGCGCGGACCGATCCCGGCGCGCTGGGCGCCGGGACCGGCGCCGACGCGCTGCGCGGCGCGCACCTGTTCTTCTCCGCGCTGGGCCTGCACGACGACGCCGCGACGGTCGCCGCCCGGACCGTGGAGGTGCTGCGCGGCGACCTCGACGACAGCGCGTACTTCCAGCCGATCCGGATGGGGGCGCTCGGCCTGCTGCCCTGGACCGAGGCCGACGCCGACCTCGACGCCGTCCACCGTCGTGCCCTCGACGCGGCGCACCGCCGGAACCGCCCCGACGTCGAGGCGTTCCTGCGCGGGGTCCGCTCGCTGCTGCGCCTGCGGTGCGGCCGGGTCCCCGAGGCGCTCGCCGACGCCCGCGCCTCGCTCGACGTCCTCACCGGGGAGGTCAGCGGCGAGGCGCGGTTGATGGTCCTCTACTCGGCGGCGCTCGCGCTGGTCGAGCTCGGCGAACCGGAGGAGGCCGGGCGGCTGCTCAGCTCGGGCGTCCCCGACGGCGCGTCCGACCGGACCTGGCGGTGGAGCTGCCTGCTCGACGCCCGTGCCGCCGTCCTGGCGGCGACCGGGCGGACCCGGGAGGCGCTCGCGCTGTCGCTGGAGTCCGGGCGCCGCCTGACGGCCGTCGGGATCGTCAACCCGGCCGCGCTCGACTGGCGGCGGCGGGCCGCCGAGCTGCACCACGACCTCGGTGAGCACGAGGCGGCGCTGGCCGTGGCCGGGGAGCACCTCGCGCTGTGCCGGCGCTGGGGCACCAGCGGGCACGTCGGCGGGGCGCTGCGGGTGCTTGGGGTCGTGCAGGGCGGGGAGCGGGGGCTCGCGACGCTGCGGGCGGCCCGTGCCGAGCTGGCCGCGTCGCCGCGGGTGCTCGACCGGGCGCGGTGCACCGTCGACCTGGGCGCGCTGGTGCGGGAACACGGCGGCGTGGGGGAGGCGCGGGCCCTGCTGCGGCACGGGCTGGACCTGGCCGACGAGTGCGGGGCGCCGGTGCTCGCCGGCCGTGCCCGCGCGGAGCTGGCCGCCGCCGGTGGCCGGATGCGCCGTTCCGGGCCGTCCCCGCTGACCCCGGCCGAGGTCGACGTCGCCCGGCTCGCCGCCGGGGGAGCGACCAACCGGGACATCGCCGGGACGCTCGGCGTCACGCAGCGCGCGGTCGAGGGTCACCTCACCCGGTGCTACCGGAAGCTGGGCATCGGTGGCCGGGCGGAGCTGCCGTCGTCGCCGGCCGACGGGGTCTCCTGACGGTCCGGCGCGTCCGGCGGGCCGGCCCCGGGGCGCGGCCGGGGAACTCCGCCCCGAGCAGCGCCAGTACGGGGGTCGCCTTGACCGCGGTCTCCTCGAACTCCGCCGCCGGGTCGGACAGCGCGATCACCGCGCCGCCGACGCCGTAGCGGAGCCGGTCCCCGCTCAGGACGGCCGTCCGGATGACGATGCTCAGGTCCACCGTGCCCGTCACCGACAGGTAGCCGACGGCACCCGAGTAGACCCCGCGCGGGCCGGCCTCCAGCCGGTCGAGGATCCGCATCGTGCGGACCTTCGGGGCACCCGTCATGGACCCGCCGGGGAACGCGGCGCGCACCGCGGCGACCGGGCTCGTCCCGGGCCGCAGCCGGGCCCGCACCGTGCTCACCAGCTGGTGGACGGTCGGGTAGGACTCGACGTCGAACACCGGGCCGGCGACGACCGAGCCGACCTCCGCGCAGCGGCCCAGGTCGTGCCGCACCAGGTCGACGATCATCAGGTTCTCGGCCCGGTCCTTCTCCGACGTCGCGAGCTCGGCGCGCAGCCGCGCGTCCTGCGCGGGTGATGCGCCACGCGGCCGGGTCCCCTTGATCGGCTTCGACTCCACGACGCCGTCCCGGCCGATCCGCAGGAACCGCTCCGGGGAGCTGCTCAGCACGGCGGTGCGCCCGAAGTGCAGGAACGACGCGAACGGTGCCCGGTTCGCCCGGCGCAGCCGCCGGTACGCGGACCAGGGGTCCAGCCGCACCCCGGCCTCGACCATGTTGGTCAGGCAGATCTCGTAGGTCTCCCCGTCGAGGATCTCGTCCTGGCAGGCGCGGACCAGGTCGAGGTAGGTCCCGCGGTCGTGCCGCAGCCGGACGGGGGCGGGGTCCGCCACGACGTCCGGGACGGGATCCGGCTCGCGTCCGGCCGCGCCCGCGAGGGTCGCCGCGGCGGCGCCGAGCCATTGCCGGGCGGCGGTGTCGTCGCCGCCCTCGGCCAGCGCCAGCAGGTACCCGGAGCCGTCCTCGTGGTCGAGGACGAGGGCGCGGTCGCAGAACACCATCGACGCGTCCGGGTCGGGCGAGCGGTGCACGGCCTCGCCGCCGCACTCGGCCTTCAGCTCGTAGCCGAGGTAGCCGACCCAGCCGGGGGCGAAGTCGAACGGCAGCTCGGGGACCTCCGCCCGGATCCCGGCGAGGTCGCGCTCCAGCCAGTCCAGGAACGGCGACGGGACGACCTCGCGGCCGCTGCGTGTGGTCACCGTGACCGTCCCCGCGTGCACGTCGGCCTCGGCGGTGCGGCCCAGCGGGCCCGACGCGTCACCCATCGCGGACAGCCGGCCGAGCGGTCCGCCGGGTCTGCTGCTGTCCAGCCAGAACGGGTGGTGCCCGGTGCGGAACAGCCGGTCGAACGCGACCTCGCCGTCGATCCCGGACGGCACCCGCTCCACCAGCACGCGGAGGCGGCGCGACGGGTCCGGGCCGCCCCGGTCGCCGCGATCGGGCCGACGGTGCCCCGGGGAACCCGGCCCGGCGGGGGCCGCGCCCGGTCCGGGGCCGCCCGCTCCGCCCGGACCGTGGGACCCGGCTGCGGACCCCGTCCGGCCGGTGGCCGCACGGTCCGGCGCCGGTGTGCGCCGTGGCCGGTCCGCGCGGTCCGCGCGGTCCAGGGTCAGGTCACGGAAGTTCCGCAGCAGCGCCGTCCCGTCGAGGGTGCCGATCGACTCCGGGTGGAACTGCACCCCCCACAGCGGCAGCGTGCGGTGCCGCAGCGCCATCAGCACCCCGTCCGGTGTCCACGCCGTCGCCGCGAGCGCCGCGGGCAGGTCCGTGACCGCCAGCGAGTGGTAGCGGACCACCTCGATCGGCGACGGCAGGCCGGCGAACAGCCCCGTCCCGTCGTGGTGGACCGGGGAGCTGCGGCCGTGCCGCGGCTCCGGCGCGCGCCCGACCCGCGCCCCGTGGGTGAGCGCGATCGTCTGGTGCCCCAGGCAGACCCCGAGCACCGGGACCCGGTCCTGGGCGGCGAGCTCCGCGCAGATCCCGACGTCCGCCGGCCGGTGCGGGGTGCCGGGTCCGGGGGAGAGGACGACCTGGTCGAACCCGTCGAGCAGCGCGGGCCGCCACGCCGGGTCGTCGTTGCGGACCACCTCGGGCTCGCACCCGTTCACCCGGCTCAGCTGGTGGAACAGGTTGTAGGTGAACGAGTCGTGGTTGTCGACCAGGAGCGTGCGGATCCCCGCCCCGGGCGACGACGTGTCCCGCGCGGTGCTCACCGGCGCTCCTCTCGATGCGTGCCGGCCGGATTGGCCCGGCGGGGACGGGTCGGTGACGAGTGTGGACGCCGCCCCGCGGACTCCATCGGTCAGGGCCGGTGCGGTCCGTCACCCCGGACGGGTGTGACACCGTCCCCGCCATGGCCGCACCCTCCGCGGGACACACCCCCGGCACCGACGACGACCGGGTGCTCCGCGCACTGGCGACCACCGGCTACGGGCACTTCACGACGATGCTCGTCACCGACGGCCGGGTCCGCGGCCTCGACCTGCACCTCGACCGGCTGGCCCGGGACTCCCGCGCGTTGTTCGGGACCGTCCCGGACCGCGACGCCGTGTGCGGGCGGATCCGGGCGGTGGCGCCGGGCGACGGCGCCGTCGTCGTCCGGGTGTCGGTCGCCGATCCCGCACTCGGGCTCGCCACGATCGGTGCGCCTGCCGACCCGCGGATCGCCGTGACCGCCCGGCCCGCACCGCAGGCTGCGCCGCCCCCGCTGCGCGTGCGGACGGTCGGGCACCAGCGGTACCTGCCCGAGGTCAAGAGCGTCGGCCTGTTCCCCACGATGCACCTGCGCCGTCTCGCGAGCCGCGACGGGTTCGACGACGTCCTGCTCACCGACGGGCGCGGCACGGTGCTGGAGGGCAGCACCTGGAACGTCGGGTTCGTGGCGGGGAACCGGGTGGTCTGGGCCGCGGGCCCGGTGCTCGCCGGTGTCACCCGCACCCTGCTGCGGGACGCGCTGCGGGAACCCCCGGTGGAGCTCCCCGGCGTCGACGACCGGGAGGAGACCGTCCGCACGGCGGACCTGCCCCGGTTCGAGGCCGCCTTCGCCACGAACGCGACCGGGATCCGCCCGATCGCCGCGATCGACGACACCCCCTTCCCCAGGACCCACCCCGTCCTGACCGCCCTGACCCACCTGTACGAATCCCTCCCCACCACCCCGATCCCCGCCTGATCACGGATCGGGCAGCGAGGCGGCCGGATCCGGCCGGGTCCCTTCCCGATCCGTGATCACCGGGTAGGTTCCCGGGCATGGGTGGTGCGGCCGGGGGGCGGCGCCCCACGCTCGACGACGTCGCCGCCGTCGCGGGGGTGTCGCGGGCGATGGTGTCGATCGTGCTGCGTGGTGCGGCGGGCTCGCGCCCGGCGACCCGGGAGAAGGTGCTCGCGGCGGCCGAGCGCGTCGGGTACCGGCCGGACGCGCGGGCCCGGCTGCTCGCCAGCGGGAGCGCGCGGCAGATCGGTGTCGTCCTCGGCCTCTCCGGGCGCTTCCACGCCGAGCTGCTCGACGGCCTCTACCGCGCCGCCGGCGCCGTCGGTCACGAGCTGATCCTGTCCGCGATGACCCCGGAGCGCGACGAGCGCGCCGCGGTCGAGACGCTGCTGGACTTCCGCTGCGAGGCCGCGATCCTCCTCGGCCACGACCTGGACCGGGTGCCGGTGGTGGCCGGCCGGATGCCCGTCACCGTCGTCGGCTGCCGGGTGCCCGACCCGTCGGTGGACGTCGTGCGGACCGCGGACCCGGTGGGCATGCGGCTGCTCGCCGACCACCTCGCCGGGGCCGGGCATACCCGGATCGCGCACGTCGACGGCGGGAGCGGCCCGATCGCGTCGTCGCGCCGGTCGGCCTACCGCACGGCGCTGCGGGAGCGGGGACTGCGCGCCGGGGGCGTCGTCGTGCCCGGCGGCGACAGTCTCGACGCGGGGGTCCGCGCCGCCCGCGCCCTGCTCCGCCTGCCGGAGCTGCCCACCGCCGTGATCGGCTTCAACGACGACGTCGCCGCCGGCCTGGTCGAGGGGCTGCTGGCGTGCGGCGTCCGGGTCCCCGACGACGTGTCCGTCACCGGCTGGGACGACAGCGCGCTCGCCCGGCTGCCCGAGGCCGGCCTCACGACGGTCCGCCAGGACCCGGACGAGCTGGCCCGCCTCGCGGTCGGGCGCAGCGTCGCACGGCTGCGGGGAGAGCGGCCGGAGCCCCGCGAGATCGTCCTGACCCCGGAGCTGGTGGTCCGCGGCTCGACCGCGCACCCGCCGCCGGATACCTGACCGGTCCGGCGGGAGAGCCCCGCGCGGATCCGTTGACGCCTCGCTTTGAAGCGCTCTAATCTCGTCGTTGGAGCGCTTCAATCGCTCCTCGACGACACGTACCCGTGGCCGGAGGAGGCTTCCATGACGGCAGTCCAGTACGACCCGTTCGACCCGGACTTCTATCCGGCCGATCCGTTCTCGGTGTACCGGCGGATGCGCGACGAGGCGCCGGTCCACTACAGCGAGCGCTACGGCTGGTACGCGCTGACCCGGTTCGACGACGTGCGCGACGCCATCACCGACGCGGACACCTTCCGCAGCTTCGAGGGCATGGACATCGACGACTCCCGGCTCGAGCACGTCCCGCCGGGCTCGATCGGGTCGATGGACAACCCGCGCCACGACCAGGTCCGCCAGGTCGTGCAGCCGTTCTTCGTGCCGCGCCGGGTCGCCCACCTGGAGGAGGGCGTCCGCGGTGTCGTCCGGGAGCTCGTGTCGTCGTGGTCGGGCCGGGACCGGATCGACATCGGCGAGGAGCTCGCGTGGCCGATGCCGTTCGACGTCTTCTTCCACCTGATGGGGTTCCCCGGCCGGGCCGAGGCGACCGACGCCGACCGGGCCCACCGCGCGCAGCTCGAGCACTGGACGCACGAGCTCAAGGACCGCGTCCCCGGCACCCCGCACCTGGGCCCGAAGGCGAAGTTGGCCACGCCGAAGGTCCAGCAGTACTTCGTCGACGTGCTCGAGTCGCGCCGCCGCCGGGGCCGCGACGACCTCATGACGACGATGGTGCACGCCGAGATCGACGGCGAGCCGTTCGTGCCGGGCGAGATCACCCCGGTCTCCGAGATCAGTGGCCTGATGATGATCCTCTTCCTCGGCGGGGTGGAGTCCACCGCCGGGCTGGTCACCACGATGTTCAAGCTCCTCGCCGAGAACCCGGACCAGCTCGCGCTGCTGCGCTCCGACCCGTCGCTGATCCCGGCCGCGGTCGAGGAGACGATGCGCTGGGCGACCCCGCTGCAGCTCACCGCCCGTACCACCGCGCGCGAGGTGACCCTGCACGACGTCACCCTCCCGGCGGGCTCGCGGGTCGTGCTGGTCCCCGGTGCGGCCAACCGCGACGACCGCCGCTTCCCCGATCCCGACCGGTTCGACATCACCCGCCCGCTCGGCCGGCACGTCGGGTTCGGCGAGGGCGTGCACGGCTGCCTCGGCGCGCCGCTGGCCCGGCTGGAGGCGCGGATCGCCCTGGAGGAGGCGCTGCCCCTGCTCGGGAACTTCGCCCTCGACGGCGAGCCGCGCTTCTACGCCAGCAGCCCGAACATGTACGTCTGGAAGACGATGCCGCTCGCGCTCGACGCGCCGGTGCCGTCCGCGCCGGAACCGTCGCGCCGCCGCCCGGCGCCGCGGGCCGAGCCCGAGATCGAGGCGACGGTCGTCGCCAAGGAGACCGTGTCCGACGGCGTCGTGACCCTGACCCTGCGGGCCGCCGACGGTGCGCCGCTGCCCGGGTGGGCGCCGGGCGCGCACGCCGACCTCGTCTGCGGCGGGGTGCAGGCCCGGCAGTACTCGCTGTGCGGCGACCCGGCCGACACCGGTAGCTGGCGGCTCGGTGTGCTCCGCGAGGCGGACGGGCGTGGCACCTCCCGGCACGTGCACGACACCCTCGCCGCGGGCGACACTGTGCGGCTGCGCGGGCCCCGCAACAACTTCCCGCTGGCCTGCTCGCGCCGCTACCTGTTCGTCGCGGGCGGCATCGGGATCACCGCGATCCTGCCGATGATCGCCGCCGTGGACGCGCTCGGCGCGGACTGGCACCTCGTCTACGGCGGGCGGCGTCGGGCGTCGATGGCGTTCCTCGACGAGCTCGCCCGCTACGGCGACCGGGTCTCGGTCGTCCCGCAGGACGAGGCCGGATTGCTCGACCTGGACACGCTGCTGGGCACGCCGCGCGACGACACGCTCGTCTACTGCTGCGGGCCGGAGCCGCTGCTCGCGGCGGTGGAGCAGCGGTGCGCGGGCTGGCCGGAGGGCGCGCTGCACGTCGAACGGTTCAGCCCGAAGCCGCAGGCCGGACCGCGGCGCAGCACGGCGTTCGAGGTGGAGCTGGTCCGGACCGGGGTGACCCTGACCGTGCCGCCGGAACGGTCGGTGCTCGACGTCGTCGAGTCCGCGGGCGCGACGGTGCTCTCGTCGTGCGCGGAGGGCACCTGCGGCACCTGCGAGACCCCGGTGCTCGCCGGCGAGGTCGACCACCGTGACTCGGTCCTCGACGACGGGGAGCGGGCCCGCGGCGACTGCATGATGATCTGCGTGTCCCGGTCCTGCTCGGACCGGCTGGTGCTGGACCTGTGACGCGACGGCGCCGCCGGTCGCCGGGGGACCGGCGGCGCCCCGCGGGGAGCGGGTCAGTGCTCGACGTCGATCCAGGCGCGTTCGTCGACCGACCGTGCGACGGCGTCGAGCACCCGGGCCGCGGCCAGGGCGTCGTCGATGGTGGCGCCGCCGCTGCGCCCCTCGGCGATGCCGGCCAGGAACGCCGTGCACTCCGACACCTTGAGGTCGTCGAAGCCGGTCGGGTTGCCCGCGCCCGGCTGGAACAGCCCGAAGTCGCCGTCGCCCGGCGCGGCGGCCCAGGTGGTCGCCGGCTGGTCGACGTAGCGGTCCCCGGCCGCGACGACGAGCTCGCCGGGCCGCCGGAAGTCGAACGAGAGGAGGCCCCGCGTCCCGTGGATCTCGAACCCGTAGTCGTTCTGGTCGCCGGCGGCGACCCGGCTGGCCTCCAGCGTGACGATCGACCCGGCGCCGGTCCGGCCGAGGACCGAGACGAAGTCCAGGTTCTCCACCTCGCCCGTGGGGGAGTCCGCGTCGCCCCGGACGTACTGGCTCGCCCCCGCCCCGGCGAGCGGGCGCCGCGGGACGAACCGTTCGCCGTCGGCGACGACCGTGGTGAGGTCGCCGACCAGGAACCGGACCAGGTCGACGCCGTGCACGGCGAAGTCGGTGAGCAGCCGGAACCGGGCGTGCGTGAGCGTGCCGAGTGTGCCCTCGTCGATGACCCGCTTCGCGCGGGCGACGGCCGGGACCATCCGGTAGTTGAAGCCGACGGTCGCGCACACCCCGGCCCGGTGCACCGCGTCGGCGACGGCGGCGGTGTCCGCCGTGGACAGACCGACCGGCTTCTCGATCCAGAGGTGCTTGCCGGCCTCGGCGACGGCGACGCCGATCTCCCGGTGCCTGCTGTTCGGCGCCGCGCAGCTGACGGCCTCGACCTCCGGGTCGGCGACCAGGTCCTCCCAGCGGGCGTGACCGCGGGCGAAGCCGTAGCGCGCCCGGTGGTCGGCCACGGCCGCCGCCACGGGATCGGCCACCGCGACCGGACGGGGACGCCGCGCGAGGTCCGGGACGTGGTGCGGGACCCGGGCGTACGCGCGGGCGTGCAGGTGGCCCATCCAGCCGGCGCCGACGACGCCGATCCCGATCTCGTCGCCCACGGCTCAGCCCTCCGGCTTCACGGCGACGACGGGGACCGGGCTCTCCAGTAGCAGCCGCTGCGAGATGCTGCCGAGCAGCGCCTTGCTCAGGCGGTTGCGGCGGCGCAGCCCGATGACGAGGCGCTGCACGTCGCCGCGCTCGTCGATCTCGTCGAGGACGGCGTCGGCGGGGTCGCGGTCCCCGGGGCCGCGGCGCTCCAGGACGGTGACGCCCGGCCCGGCGTCGGAGATCGGCTCCAGGGTCAGGTTCAGCAGCACCAGCGCGGTGCCGAGCAGTTCGGCCTCGGTGGCTCCGGCCGTCCGGGCCGCCCGGCCCTCGGCCCCGGCGCTCACGGCGACGAGCACGCTCATGGTCTCTCCCTCCTCGTACGGGGATGCTCAGGCGTAGCGGGAGCGGAACTCGGCCTCGAGCTGCTCCAGGGTGCGGCCCCGGGTCTCCGGGACCGTGCGGACGGTGAAGACGATCGCGGCGACGCCGAGCGCCGCGAACAGGAAGAACGAGTTGGCGATGCCGATGGCCTCGACGACCGGCGGGAACAGCAGCGCCACCAGGGCGTTCGCGATCCAGAGCACGAGCACGCTGATGCCGATCGCGAGGCTGCGGATCTTCAGCGGGTAGCTCTCGGAGAGGATCAGCCAGACCAGCGGCCCGATCGTGCCCTGCATGCAGAACACGAACGCCACGACGAACACCAGGATGAACCAGGCCTTCGCCGGCCCGTCGGGCAGCAGCAGCGCCGACAGCCCGACCAGCACGTGGAACGTCGTGGTCAGCACGAACCCGCCGACGAGCATCCGCCTGCGGTCGATCTTGTTGATCAGCAGGATGCCGACGGTGATGCCCAGGACCGAGAACAGCCCGTTGAGGGTGTTGGCCAGGATCGCGGCGTTGGCGGAGAAACCCGCGTCGGCGAGCAGCTGGGTCCCGTAGTACATGATCGAGTTGATGCCGGTGGCCTGCTGGAAGACGCCCAGCCCGGCGCCGATCAGGATGAGCCTGCGGATCCAGCGCACACCGAGATCGGTGGCACCGCCGGTGCGGGCGGTCGTCTCCTCCTCGGCGAGCCGGTGCACCTCCGCCATCTCGGCCTCGGCCCGCTCGGTGCTGCGCACCTGCCTGAGGACGGCGAGCGCCTCGTCCTCGCGGCCCTGCGCGACCAGCCAGCGCGGGCTCTCCGGCATCCGCAGCATCCCGACGAACAGCACGATCGCGGGGGCGACGGCGACGAGCAGCATGACCCGCCAGATCCAGTCGATCTCGCCCCACACGTTGTAGATCAGGGCGTTGACCACGAACGCGGCGAACTGGCCGGAGACGATCATGACCTCGTTCCGGGTGACCAGGCCGCCGCGCCGCTCCACCGGGGCGATCTCGGCCAGGTAGACGGGGACGGTCGCCGACGCGCCACCGACAGCCAGGCCCAGGATCAGCCGGAACAGGGCGAGGACCTGCCAGTTCGGGGCGAGGACGCACCCGATCGTCCCGATCATGAACACGACGGCGAGCAGCAGGATGTTGTGCCGCCGGCCGTGCCGGTCGGACAGCATCCCGCCGAACAGGGCGCCGAACGCCGCACCGAAGATCAGGATGCTGACGACGAAGCCCTCGGTGAGCGGGGTCAGGCCCAGGTCGCGGGTGAGCGGCTCCAGCGCTCCGTTGATGACGCCGGTGTCGTAGCCGAACAGCAGCCCGCCGAACGTGGCGATGACGGTGATCAGGCCGAGGCGTGCCGAGTGCGGCCCGCGGACGTCCGGGGGCAGACCGGCGGGAGTGTTCGTCGCGCCGTGAGCGCTCATGGTTCCTCCACATCGAGGCGCGGCGGACGAGGACAGGGGTGACCGCCGGGCGGCCGGCCGCGAGCGGGGCCCGGTGGGATCGACGGGGGACCGGGTGGCCGCCGTCCACCGGCGGTCACCCGGGGCGGATCAGGTGTTGGTGGGGAAGCCCAGGTTCACGCCGGCGTGGCCGGGGTCGAGCCAGCGGGTGGTGACGACCTTGCCGCGGGTGAAGAAGTGGACGCCCTCGGTGCCGTGGGCGTGGGTGTCGCCGAACAACGAGTTCTTCCAGCCGCCGAAGCTGTAGTAGGCCATCGGCACGGGGACGGGCACGTTGATGCCGATCATGCCGACCTCGACCTCGTTCTGGAAGCGGCGGGCGGCGCCGCCGTCGTTGGTGAACAGGGCGGTGCCGTTGCCGTAGGGGTTGGCGTTGACCAGGTCGACGGCCTCGGCGTAGGTGTCGACGCGGATCACCGACAGGACGGGCCCGAAGATTTCGTCGCCGTAGATGCTCGACTCGGTGGAGACGTGGTCGAACAGGGTGGGGCCGACGAAGAAGCCGCCGGCGGTGCCGGGGGCGGCGTCGGCGTCGAACTCGCCCGTCCGTCCGTCGACGACGAGGGTGGCACCGGAGGCGACCCCGGCGTCGATGTAGCCGGTGACGCGTTCCTGGGCGGCGCGGGTGACGAGCGGTCCCATGTCGCTGGCACGGCGGCCGTCGCCGGTGCGCAGTGCCTCGGCCCGGTCGGCGATCTTGCCGACGAGGGTGTCGGCGATGTCGCCGACGGCGACCAGTGCGGACACGGCCATGCAGCGCTCGCCGGCGGAGCCGAACCCGGCGTTGATCGCCTGGTCGGCGGCGAGGTCGAGGTCGGCGTCGGGCAGGACGACCATGTGGTTCTTCGCGCTGCCGAGTGCCTGGACGCGCTTGCCGTGCGCGGTGCCGGTCTCGTAGACGTAGCGGGCGATCGGGGTGGACCCGACGAACGAGATCGACTTGACGTCCGGGCTGGTGAGCAGGGTGTCGACGGCCGTCTTGTCGCCGCCGACGACGTTGAACACGCCGTCGGGCAGGCCGGCCTCGCGCCAGAGCTCGGCGATCCACAGGGCGGCGGAGGGGACCTTCTCCGACGGCTTGAGGACCACGGTGTTGCCCGCGGCGATCGCGACGGGGAAGAACCACATCGGGACCATCGCGGGGAAGTTGAACGGGCTGATGATCCCGACGACGCCGAGCGGCTGGCGCACGGAGTGGACGTCGACGCCGGTGGAGGCGTTCTCGGTGGCCGAGCCCTTGAGCAGGTGCGGCATGCCGCAGGCGAACTCGACGACCTCCTGTCCGCGGGCGACCTCGCCCGCGGCGTCGGAGGCGACCTTGCCGTGCTCGGCGGTGATCAGCGCGGCCAGCTCCGGGGCGCGGGCGTTGAGCAGCTCGCGGAACCGGAACAGGATCTGGGTGCGCCGGGTGAGGCTGGTGTCGCGCCAGCCCGGGAACGCGGCCTTCGCGGTGGCGATCACCGCGGCGGTCTCGTCGGCCGAGGCGAGGGGCAGGTGTGCGGTGACCGCGCCGGTGGCCGGGTCGGTCACGTCGGAGAACCGCCCGGAGGTGCCCTCGACGCGCTTCCCGCCGGCCCAGTGGTGCAGCGTCGGGACGTCGGTCTTCGGGAGCGTGCTCGTCATGATCCTCTTCTTCCTCAGGAGCTGCTGGGGCGCAGGTACGGGCGCTGGGTGGTCTTGTGCCCGTCGTAGACCGTGTGGGCGGACCGTGTCGAGTCGAGCTCGCTGACCTCGGACACCGGGACGTCCCACCAGGACGCCGAGTCCGGGGCGCCGATCAGCGGGTCGGTCTCGACGTGGATCACGGTGCTGTCGTCGGCGGCTTTGGCGGCCTTGATCGCGTCGGCGAACTCGGCCGGGGTGTGCGTGCGGATCACCCGCAGCCCGAAGCTCTCGGCGTTGGCGGCGAGGTCCAGCGGGAGCCGGTCGCCGTCGAGCCGTCCGGAGCCGGCCGAGCGGTAGCGGGTGCCGAACCGCTGTGAGCCGAGCTCCTCGGCCAGCGCGCCGATGGAGGCGAAGCCGTGGTTCTGCACCAGCACGGTGATCACCTTGATGCCCTCCTGCACCGCCGTGGCGAGCTCGGTGGCCATCATGAGGTACGAGCCGTCGCCGACCATGACGAACACGTCGCGGTCCGGGCAGGCGAGCGCGACGCCCAGGCCGCCCGCGACCTCGTAGCCCATGCAGGAGTAGCCGTACTCGACGTGGTAGCCCTTCGCGTCCCGGGTCTGCCACAGCTTGTGCAGGTCACCGGGCATCGACCCGGCTGCGCACACGACGACGTCGCGCGGGTCGGACAGGTCGTTCACCAGGCCGATGACCTCGTTCTGGGTCAGCAGGCCGCCGGTGCCGCGCGCGGGTACCGCGGGGTGGAACGCGGCGTCGACGGTGGCGGCCCACTCGGCGTCGAGCCGGGTGTACTCCGCGGCGTAGCCGTCGGCGACGCGGTGGCCGTCGAGCCGGGCGGTGAGCTCGGTGAGCGTCTCGCGGGCGTCGGCGACGACGGAGACCCCGGAGTGTTTCACCGCGTCGATCGGCGCCACGTTGACGTTGACGAACCGCACGTCCGGGTTCCGGAACGCGGTGCGGCTGGCGGTGGTGAAGTCGGAGTAGCGGGTGCCGATCCCGATCACAACGTCGGCGTCGGCGGCGATCGCGTTCGCCGCGGTGGTGCCGGTGGATCCGATGGCGCCGAGGCACTGCGGGTGGTCCCACACCAGCGTGCCCTTGCCCGCCTGGCTCTGCCCGGCCGGGATCCCGGTCGCGGCGCAGAACGCGGCCAGGGCGTCGGCGGCGGCGGAGTAGTGCACCCCGCCCCCGGCGACGACGAGCGGCCGCTGCGCGCCGCGGATGATCTCCGCGGCCTGGTCGACGGCCCACGACTCGGGCCGGGGGCGGGCGACGTGCCAGGTGCGCTCGGCGAACAGCTCGACCGGCCAGTCGTGGGCCTGGGCCTGCACGTCCTGCGGGAAACAGACGGTGACGGCGCCGGTGGCGGCCGGGTCGGTGAGCACCCGCATCGCCGACAGCAGTGCGGCCGGCAGCTGCTCGGGGCGCCACACCCGGTCGAAGTACGCCGAGACCGGCCGGAACGCGTCGTTCACGGTGACGTCGCCGGCGTCGGGGCGTTCCAGCTCCTGCAGCAGCGGCGACGCGGCGCGGTCGGCGAAGGTGTCGGCGGGCAGCAGCAGCACGGGCAGCCGGTTGATCGCCGCCAGCGCGGCACCGGTGACCATGTTGGTCGCGCCCGGCCCGACGCTGGAGGACACCGCCCAGGTCCGCAGCCGGTCGTTCGCCCGGGCGTAGGCGACGGCGGTGTGCACCATCGCCTGCTCGTTGCGGCCCAGCACGTAGGGCAGCAGGTCCGGGTCGTGCAGCTCGGCCTGCAGCAGCGCCTGGCCGAGGCCCGCGACGTTGCCGTGGCCGAAGATGCCGAAGCAGCCCTCGAACAGCTTCTGCCGCACGCCGTCGCGCTCGCTGTACTGCGCGCCCAGGAACCGCACGGTCGCCTGGGCGACGGTGAGCCGGATCGTCTCGGGCATGGTCACTGGCCTCCGGTGAGCCGGGTGTCGATCTCCTGGTCCGCCCACGTGTCGCGGACCCAGGCCTGGTCGGGATGGTCGCTGATCCGCCAGGCCCGTTCCTCGCCCGGGCCCGCCATCACGTTGAGGTAGTACATGTCGTGCCCGGGAGCGGCGGCGCACGGGCCGTGCCAGCCCCACGGGACGAGCACGGTGTCCCGGTCGCGCACCTCGACGAGGACGTCGATGTCGTGCCCGGGGGAGCTGGAGGTGCGGTGGAAGCCGAGGCCCGGCTGCCCGGCGGGGCCGGGGGCGATCTCGAAGTAGTAGATCTCCTCCAGCTCGCACTCGTGCGGACCGGCCTCGTCGTGCTTGTGCGCGGGGTAGCTCGACCAGTTCCCGCCCGGGGTCACCACCTCGACGCAGATCGCCGACGCGGCCTCGAACACCCCGGCGGCGCCGAAGTTGCGCACCTGCCGCGACGACTGCCCGGCCCCGCGCAGCTCCACCGGGACGTCGGACCGCGGGCCGTGGCGGAACGGCAGCTCCCGCTCGGTGCGCGCCCCGCAGAGGGCGAACCGGCCACCGGCCTCCGAGGTGACGGAGACCGCGGACCGGACCGGGAGGTAGGCGAAGTCGGTCGGGCCCTCGAACACACCGGCCCGCCCGGCCAGCACGATGGACTCCGCGCCGCGGGTGACCGTCGCCGAGCCGGACAGCGGGACGAGGAACATCTCCTCGCCCGCGGTGTCCACGGTGCGCGATCCGCCCGCGGGCAGGGCCAGGATCCGCAGGCTGGAGTGCTCCCAGCCCGCCGTCCTCGGGGTGACCTCCAGCTCGTAGCCGTCGGCCGGGGCGGATCCCGCCGGGATCACGTACTCGTCGTTCCCCTTCACGCGGCCCGCACCTCCTGCGGCCGCACGAGCGAGACGGCGGTGTCGACGGCCGCGGCGACGTCACCGTCCTCCGGGTACAGCAGGGCCCGCCCGACGATCAGGCCGCGCACCGACGGCAGCTCCAGCGCCGCCTTCCAGGACGCGTAGGTCTCGTCCGGGCTGGTCGTCGGGTCGCCGCCGAGCAGCAGCGTCGGCAGCGTGGTCGCCTCCATCACCCGCTCCATCTCGTCGACGACGGGCAGCTTCATCCAGGTGTAGGCGCTGGAGGCGCCGAGGCCCTGGGCGACGTGCACGGACCGGATGACGGCCTCGGGGGAGAGGTCGTTGACCACGTGCCCGTCGACGCGCCGGGACCAGAACGGCTCGACCATCGCGACGAGCGCGGCCCGGTTGGCCTCGGTGACCACCTGCGCGCAGGTCTCCAGCGTGGCGACCGACGCGGGGTCGGCCGGGTCGATGCGGGTGAGCATCTTGATGGCCTCGAACCCGGCGTCGACGGTGCCGCGCACGTCGTAGCCGGTCAACCGGTCGTCCAGCTCGAACACCGAGCCCTGCAGCCCGCCCCGGTTCATGGACGAGACGACGACCTTGCCCTCCAGCGCGCCGAGCAGCAACAGGTCCTCGAGGACGTCGGCGGTGCCGAGCACCCCGTCGACCCCGGGGCGGCGCAGCGCGGTGACCAGGCGGTCGAGCAGCTCGGGGCGGCTGGCCATGGCGTCGGCGCGGCCACGGGCGGACAGCGCCCCGCGGGCCGGGTGGTCCGCGGCGACGATCATCAGCCGGCCGTCGGCGGGGACGAACGGGCGCCGCCGCCGCGACGCCAGCAGCGCCGGGATGCGCTCGGGGGCGAGGGCGCGGATCTCGCGGACCTCGTCGTAGTTCCGCGCGAAGTTCACGCTGTCTCCTCGGAGGTCGTGGCGGCGTTCGGGTCGCCGCCCGACAGCAGGACGTCGATCTCGGCGTCGGTGGGCATGGCGGTGGAGCACTCCAGGCGGGAGGCGACGATCGCGCCCGCGGCGTTCGCCCGCCGCAGCACCTCGTCCAGGGGCCACCCCGCGAGCAGGCCGTGGGCCAGCGACCCGCCGAAGCTGTCACCGGCACCGAGGCCGTTGTAGGGGGTGATGTCGATCGGCGGGGGCACCACGCGCTCGGAGCGGGACTTCGCGAGCACGCCCTTCGGGCCCTGCTTGACGACCGCGAGCTCCACCCCGGCGCCGAGCAGGGCGTCGGCGGCGCGTTCCGGGTCGGTCTCGCCGACCGCGACCTCGCACTCCTCGCGGTTGCCGACGGCGACGGTGACCTGCCCGAGCACCTTCTGGACCTGCTCGGTCGCGGCGGCGGGGGACTCCCAGAACATCGGGCGGTAGTCGAGGTCCAGCACCGTCGGGCGACCGGCCCGGGCCGCGAGGGCCTCGTGGTGCGCCGAGCGCGACGGCTCCTCCGACAGCCCGGACACCGACAGCCAGAACAGGCCCGCCCCGGCGATCGCGTCCCGGTCCAGGTCCGACGGCGCGACCTGCAGGTCCGGCGCGGTCGGCTTCCGGTAGAAGTACAGCGGGAAGTCGTCCGGCGGGAAGATCTCGCAGAAGGTCACCGGCGTCGGGTACTCGGTGTTCGTGACGACGTGCCGGTCGTCGACGCCGAGCCGGCGCAGCTCGCGGCGCACGTAGCGGCCGAACGGGTCGTCGCCGACCCCGGTCACGATGGCGGCGCGGCGCCCCAGCCGGGCGGCGGCGACGGCGACGTTCGCGGTGGTCCCGCCGAGGAACTTCCCGAACGAGGTGACGTCCTCCAGCCCGACGCCGACCTGCAACGGATAGATGTCCACCCCGGCGCGGCCGAAGGTGAGGATCTCAGCGGGGGCGTTCATGGGTCCTCGGCGACCTCTCGTGTGTGCGGCGGTGACGATGACGACGGTAGGCCGTGGTCACCTCCGTGGTCAATAGTTTGTACAGACATAAGGACAACATGACGTCGCGCGGTAGGGTGGGGGACATGGCCACCCGCTCCGACGCCGTGCAGATCGACGTCCGGCTGGACCGCTCCAGCCCGGTGCCGCTCTACCACCAGCTCGCGCAGGCGATCGAGACGGCGATCGACCGCGGTGCGCTGCAGCCGGGGGACCGGCTGGAGAACGAGATCACCCTGACCGAGCGCCTCGGGCTCGCCCGCCCGACCGCGCGCCAGGCGATCCAGGAGCTCGTGCGCAAGGGTCTGCTGGTGCGCCGCCGCGGCCTCGGCACCCAGGTCGTGCGCCCGGCGATCCACCGCGACGTGCGCCTGACCAGCCTCTACGAGGACCTGACGGACGCCGGGCGCGCACCGGAGACCCGGCTGCTCGCCCACGAGGCCGTCACGCCGGCGACCTCCGGGGTGCCCGCGCTGCGGGACCTCCTCCCGGCCGACGAGCCGCTGCAGATGCTGCGGCGGCTCCGCCGCGCCGACGGCGAACCGCTGTCGATCATGACGAACTACCTGCCCGCGCGGTTCGACCTCGACGACGACGTGCTCGCCGAGCGTGGCCTGTACGCGCTGCTGCGGGAGCAGGGTGCGCAGATCGCGATCGCCCACCAGACCATCGGTGCCCGGCTCGCGCACGACGACGAGGCCGCGCTGCTCGAACGTCCGGCGCCGCTGGCCTGCGTCACGGCCGAGCTGACCGTCTACGACGACGCCGGCGCCCTCGTCGAGCTGGGCCGCCACCTCTACCGCGCGGACCGCTACACCGTGCAGACCTCGCTGGTGGTCTGACCCCGGACACGGCTCCGCCCCGGGCCGTCACCGACGACCCGGGGCGGAGGAGTGCGGCGCGGTCGCTACCGGGCCAGCGCCTTCAGCAGGTTCTGCACGCTGGTGTGCACGTCGGCCGCGGGGCCCGCACCGGAGGGCGGGCCGTGCAGGATCGTGTCCTGCTCCAGCACGTGCCAGCCGTCGTAGCCGTGGGCGGACAGGTGCGACAGCACGCCGTCGAGATCGACGTCGCCCTCGCCGAGCGGCCGGTACATCCCCCTGCCGACGGCGTCGGTGTAGGTCAGCCGTCCGTCCTGCACCTGCCGCGCCAGCCCGAGGTCGACGTCCTTGAGGGGGGTGTGCGCGATCCGTTCCGGCGCCTGCCGGGTCAGCGCCGCCGGGTCGGTGCCGCCGATCAGCAGGTGCCCGGTGTCCAGGCACAGCCGGATCGACGAGCCCTCCAGCACGCGCGCCACGTCGTCGCCGGTCTCCACCATCGTCCCGACGTGCGGGTGCAGCACCGCGGTCACGCCGCGGGTCGCCGCGTACCCGGTGATGCGGTCCAGGTTCGACAGCAGCAGGGCCCACCCGGCGCCGTCCAGCTCGGGGCGGGAGTCGTAGCCGGTGCCGCCCGAGTCGGCGGACAGCACCAGCGTCGCGGCGCCCGCGGCGTCGTAGCCGGCGAGCAGCTCCTCGACGCCCGGCAGCGGGTCGTGACCGGGGACGTGCAGCAGGGTCGGGGTGAACCCGCCGACCGCCTGCAGGCCGTACCCGTCGAGGGTGGCGGCCTTCTCGGCGGGCGCGTCCGGCAGGAAGCCGTCCGGCCCGAACTCGGTGGCCGACAGGCCGACCTCGCGCATCTCGGCGAGCACCCGCGACGGTGCGAGCTGGTGACCCCAGCCGGGCACCTCGCACACGCCCCAGGAGATGGGGGCTCCGGCGATCCGCCCGCTCATCGGACGACCTCCTCGACCCGAACCGGGCGGCGGGACGTCAGCGAAAGGGTGGCGGCCTCGGCGATCCAGCCGGCGGCCATGGCGTCGGCGACCGTGCACGGCGAGGGCCGGGTGCCCGCGACCAGCTCGGTGAACGCGGTCAGCTCGGCCCGGAACGCGGGTGCGAGCCGGTCCATGAAGAACCCGTGCGGGGTGCCGCCGGGGAACGTGACGCCCGGCTCCACCGAGCGCAGCGGCAGCCCGGCGTCGAGGCCGGCGGCGACCGAGTCGGCGTCCCCGTGCAGCTCCAGGCGCACGTCGTAGCCGCGCGGGTTGTACCGGGAGTTGGACACGACGGCGGCCGAGCCGTCGTCCAGGGTCAGGATCGCCTGGGACGTCGACACGTCCCCGGTCTCGGCGAACACCGGGTCACCGTGCGCGTCGCCGGTGGCGTAGACCTCGACGACCTCGCGGCCGGTGACCCAGCGGACCGCGTCGAAGTCGTGCACCGAGCAGTCCCGGAAGATCCCGCCGGAGATCCGCACGTAGTCGGCGGGCGGCGGGGCGGGATCCAGCGTGGTGGCGCGCACCGTGTGCACCCGGCCGAGCTCCCCGGCGGCGACGGCGGCGCGGGCGGCCGCGTAGCCGTCGTCGAACCGGCGGGGGTAGCCGATCTGCACCCGCTCGTCGCGGCCGGTCAGCTTCGCCGCGACGTCGACGGCGTCGTCGATCCGCCCGGCGACCGGCTTCTCGCAGAAGACCGGCAGCCCGGCGTCGACGGCGGCCAGCAGCAGCTCCGGGTGCGCCGGGGTGGTCGCCGCGATGACGACACCGTCCACCCCGGACGCGAGCAGCTCGTCCGGCGAGCTCACGGCGGTGACGTCGGGCCGGGCGGCGGTGACAACCAGTTCGCCGACGGCGTCGAGCCCGGCCAGCGTCCGCGCGTGGAACGCGCCGATCCGGCCCAGGCCGATGAGTCCGATCCTCATGGGTGATCCCTCGTGTTCAGTCGTGGGCGCCGACGACGTTCTGGTCCCAGCCCATGACGGACCCGGTGACGACGCCGGAGCGGTCGGAGAGCAGGAAGACGACGACCTCGGCCGCGTCCCGGGCGGTGGCCAGCCGCCCCATCGGCAGGCGCTCGCCGGCGCGCTCGCGCCAGTCGTCGCCCGCACCGTGGAAGCGGCGCTGGGTCGCGTCCTCGCCCTCGGTGTTGGTCCAGCCGATGTTGAGGCCGTTGATCCGGACCCGGTCGAACCGGTGGGCGTGCGCCGCGTTGCGGACCAGACCGGCGAGCCCGGCCTTCGCCGCGACGTAGGGGGCGAGCACCGGGGCCCCGCCGTGCGCCGCCTCGGAGACGACGTTCACCACGGTCCCCGGCTCGCCGCGGCTCACCATGTCGGCGACGGCCGCCTGCATCAGGAAGAAGGGCCCGCGCAGGTTGACCGCGACGTGCCGGTCGAACAGCTCCGGTGTGGTGTCGAGCAGAGTGCCGCGGTCGGTCAGGCCCGCCGCGTTGACCAGACAGTCGACCCGTCCGTGTTCGGCGACGACGGCGGCCACCGCGTTCCGGCAGGCGTCCGGGTCGGCGACGTCGCACGGCACGAACAGTGCCCGGACGCCCTGCTCGACCAGCTCGGCGACGAGCTTCTCGCCCGGCTCCCGGCGCCGCCCGGTGACGGCGACGGCCGCCGCGCCCTCCCGGGCCGCGGTGCGGGCACAGGCGGCGCCGACACCGGCCGTGCCGCCGCTGACCAGCACGACCCTGCCGTCGAGCAGCCCCGCGCCGCTCATGCGGGCACCCCGCGGCGGCGTGCGGTCTGGCCGGCGAGGACGTCGTCGAGCCGGTCGGCGTCCCAGCCCTCGCGGACCGCGCGCAGCAGCACCGCGGCCGGGGACGGCGGGGCGAGCCCGTCGACCGGCGGATCGGCGTCGAGGTCGGTCGGGAAGGCGTAGCCCTCCGCGGCGGCGGTCACGGCGTGCGCGACCAGCTCGTCGGGTGCTCCGCCGGTGAGCATCCGCCGCAGGGCGGGGAACACGGCGCGGGCCATCGCGGCCCGGTCGGCGCTCTCCATCGCCCGGCCGAACGCCGACGACACCTGCAGCAGGTTCGCCATCCGGCGGACGCCGGCGGACCGGTTGTGCCCGGCCCCGTGGATCAGCGCCGGGTTGAAGAACACCGCGTCGCCCGCGGCGAGGGGCAGCTGCACGTGGGCGTCCGCGAAGTACTCCCGGAACTCGGGACGGCCGGCGACCAGGTAGCCGTGCGGGTAGGTCTGCGAGCCGGGCAGGTACATCGTCGGCCCGGACTCGACGGGCATGTCGCAGTGCGCGACGGCGCCCTGCAGGGTCAGCGCGGGGGAGAGGCGGTGGACGTGCGCCGGGTAGCGGGCCGCACCGGCCGCGTCCATGAAACCGAGGTGGTAGTCGCGGTGCGGGTTCTGCGCGGCACCGCCCGGGTTCACCACGTTGACCTGCGACGTCACCTGGTAGTCCGGGCCGAGCCAGGCCTCGCACACCAGCGCGGTGAGCGGGTTGGCGTAGTACGCGGTGAACACCTCGGGGGCGCGCAGCGCGAGCTTCTCGACGGCGTTCCAGATCCGGTCGTTCGCCCCGGGCTTCGCGAAGTGGTCGCCCGCGACCGCGCCGGAGGCGCGCTGCTCCGCGATCATCGCATCGAACGCGGACGTCGCCGGGCCCAGCTCGGCCGCGGCGAACGCACCGGTGAACACGGCGATGCCGGGCCTGTCGAGCAGGGTGTGCACCAGCTCGGCCTGCACGGCGCGCCGGCCCTCGGGCGTCGCGGCCTCGGCGGTCAGGTCGGCGGCCCGGTAGAGCGGCACGCCCTGCTCGATCGTCGTCGCCCGCGGGTGCGCGGCGGGATCGGTGCCCCGCTCGACGTGCGCACGCAGGTCCTCGACCCGGGCCTCGGCCGGGTCCAGCCAGGCCGGGTCGCGGGTGGCTGCCCAGGGTGTCGTGGTCACGGGGACCTCCTCAGCTCCTCGTCGAGCGCGCCTTAAAACGCTTTAATGACGGGTCGAGTCTCCGGGCTCGTGGCTGATCATGTCAAGACAAACTCGTGGAGGAGGTGCGGCGCGATGATGCGGGACGTGACCGACCGATCGACCGCCCGCCGTCCTCGGCTCTCGGACGTCGCCGCCGAGGTCGGGTTGTCCCCGGCGTCGGTGTCGCTGGTGCTGCGCGGCGCGCCGGGCCCGAGTGCGGAGACCCGGGAACGGGTGCTGGCCGCGGCCGACCGGCTCGGCTACCGGCCGGACCGGGCCGCGAGCCTGCTGGCGAGCCGGCGCAGCGGGACCCTTGGCGTGGTCCTCGACATCCGCTCCACCTACCACGCCGAGCTCGTCGAGCAGCTCCTCGAGATCGCCGAGCGCCGCGGGCACGATCTCGTGCTGGGCGCGCGGTCGCCGTCGCGGGACGAGCGCCGGGCCGTGGAGTCGCTGGTGGACTCGCGGTGCGAGGCGCTGGTGCTGCTCGGCAGCGACGCCCCGGCCGCCCGGCTCGCCGAGCTCGGCCGCCAGCTACCGGTCGTCGCCGTCGGGCGCCGGCTGCCGGGGACCGGGGTCGACGTCGTCCGGGTCCCCGACGACGAGGGTGCCCGCGAGCAGGTCCAGCACCTGATCGGCCTGGGGCACCGGGAGATCGTGCACGTCGACGGCGGGCGCGGCTCGATCGCCGCGGACCGCCGGAAGGGCTACCGGGCGGCGATGCGCGCGGCCGGCCTGACCGACCGGGTGCTGCCCGGCGGGCACGGGGAGGCCGACGGCGCCCGCGCCGCCGCGACCCTGCTGGACGGCACCGCGGACCTGCCCACCGCGGTCGCGGTGTTCAACGACCGGTGCGCCGTCGGACTGCTGGACGCGCTGAGCCGGGCCGGGACGGGTGTGCCGGGGACCGTCTCCGTCGCCGGGTACGACGACAGCCCGCTGTCCCGGCTGGCACACGTGGACCTGACGACGGTCAGCCAGGACGTCCCGGGCACCGCCGAGCACGTCCTCGACCTGGTGGCCGAGCGGCTCGACGGCGACCGGACCGCGGCCCGGGAGGTGGTGCTGGCGCCGCGGCTCGTCGTGCGGGGGACGACGGCACCGCCGCGCCCCGCCGCGGTGTGACGGGGCGCCGCGGTCCCGCCGGTCAGAGCCGGAGCGGTGCCCGGCGCGGACGCGGCTCCATCCCGGCCGCGCGGTAGACGGCGTCGATCAGCTCGGCCGTCGCGACGGCGTCGTCGAGGTCCAGCGGGAACGGCTCCCGCCCGCGCAGGTGCGCCCGCAAGGCCTCCAGCTGGGAGGTGTAGGTCGGCCGGGTGCCGAGGTGCTCCGTGCGGGTGACACCACGGGCCCGCACCTCGATCCGGTCGTCCCGGGTCGGCAGGACGACGTTGCGGGCCACCGCCTCGCCGCGCTCGCCGACCACCCGGGCGGTGATCGTCCAGCCGTCGGCGTCCATGTCGCAGTGCGCCGCGCCCGTCGCCCCGGACGGGAACCCGAGGTCCGCGGTCACCGACGCGTCGACGCCGGGGGAACGCTCCCGCGCCGTCGCCGCCGTCACCGTGGGCTCGCCGCCCAGCTTCGCGCCGAGCCGCCGCTGGATGTGCAGCGCGTAGCAGCCCAGGTCCATCAGCGCGCCACCGGCGAGGTCCAGTGACCAGCGGGGATCGGTGTCCGGCGGTGCGGGCATCCGGAACGTCGTCTCGACCGTCGTGATCGGGCCGAGCTCCCCGGAGCCGGTGATCGCGGCGAGCCGCCGGAACACCGGGTGGTGGACGTGGTGGAACCCCTCGACGACCGTCACGCCGGCGGCGCGGGCCGCAGCGGCGACCTCACGGGCCTCGCCGGCGTCGGACGCGAACGGCTTCTCGCTCAGCACGTGCTTGCCGGCCGCGACGGCCGCGAGGTTCCAGGGGCCGTGCAGCGCGTTGGCCAGCGGGTTGTAGACGACCTCGACCCCGGGATCGTCGAGCACGGCGGCGTAGTCGTCGTGCACCCGCTCGACGCCGTGCTCGGCGGCGAAGCGCTCGGCCCGGCCGCGGTCGCGCGCGGCGACGGCGACGAGGCGGTCCCCGGCCTCCGCGGCCGGGGCGCAGAGCGCCTCGCCGGCGATCCGGGCGGCGCCCAGGATCCCGATCCGCAGTGGACGGTCGTTCACTGTTCCTCCTCGCGGTGGTGCGGGTGCGGTCAGCGCTGCAGCTCGTGCGACAGCTCGGCGAGCTCCTGACCGCCCGCCATCTCGGTGGTGAGCTCCTCCAGGGAGACCTCGGAGCGCGCCCGGTCGAGCACCCGGCGGCCGAGCTTCAGGATGATGAAGTGGTCGCCGACCATGTAGGCGTGGTGCGGGTTGTGGGTGATGAAGACGACGCCGAGGCCGGCGTCGCGGGCCGCGGCGGTGTACCGGAGGACGACCCCGGACTGCTTGACGCCCAGCGCCGCCGTCGGCTCGTCGAGGATCAGCACCCGGGCACCGAAGTAGACGGCCCGGGCGATCGCCACGCACTGGCGCTGGCCGCCGGACAGCGTCCCGATGGGCTGGTTGATGTCCTTGACCTGGATACCCATCTTCCTCAGCTCGGCGTCGGCGATCTCGCGCATCCCGCGGATGTCGAGCGGGGCGAGCGGGTAGTTGCCCTTCCGCAGCTCGGAGCCGAGGAAGAAGTTCCGCCACACCTCCATCAGCCCGACCACGGCCAGGTCCTGGTAGACGGTCGCGATGCCCAGGTCCAGGGACTGCCGGGGCGAGGAGAAGGTGACGTCCTCGTCGTGCACGGTCAGCGTGCCCTCGGAGTGCGGGTGCAGGCCGGACATGATCTTGATGAGGGTCGACTTCCCGGCGCCGTTGTCACCGAGCACGCAGGTGACCTCGCCCGCCCGGACGGTCAGGTCGATGCCCTCCAGGGCACGGATGGCGCCGTAGGTCTTCCCGATCCCGGCCATCCGGACGAGTGGGGTGCCTGCCCGCAGGTCGGACGCGGCGTGGTCGGAGATCGTGTCGGTCATCGTCGTCACTTCCGCGTCGAGGCGTAGTTCTTGATGTAGAGGTTCAGCACGACCGCGAGCAGCAGCATCGCGCCCAGGAACGTGTAGAACCAGTTCGGGTCGAAGCCGGCGAACACGATGCCCTGGGTGGTCATGCCGAGGATGAAGGCGCCGATCGCGGCGCCGATCGCCGAACCGAAACCGCCGGTGAGCAGGCAGCCGCCGACCACCGCGGCGACGATGTAGATCAGCTCGTTGCCGACCCCGAGCCCGGACTGCACGGACGAGAAGTTGAACAGGATGTGCATCCCGAGTACCCAGCCGACGAACCCGACGCCCATGAACAGGCCGATCTTGACCCGCTTCACCGGGACGCCGACGGCGCGGGCGGACGCGGCGTTTCCGCCCGCCGCGAAGATCCAGTTGCCGAGGCGGGTGCGGAACAGGATCCAGGACGCGACGGCCGCGAGCCCGAGCCACCAGAAGACCGTCACCTTGACCGTCATGAACCCCAGCGGGACGTCGGAGGCGAAGATCGTGTGCGCCGAGACGAAGCCGTCGAGCTCGGAGGCGTTGTCGGTCGCGACGGTCCCGGTGATGCCCTTGGTGACGCCGATGTTGGCGCCGCGCAGGATGAAGAACATCGACAGCGTGATCAGGAAGCTGGGGATGCCGGTCGTCACGACCAGCCACCCGTTGACGAAGCCGACCAGCAGCGCGACGACCAGGCTCAGCACGACGCCGACCCACATGTTCAGCGACAGCTGGTAGGTGATCAGGGCGGCGGTGAGCGCGGAGGTGGTCACCGCGACGCCGGAGGACAGGTCGAACTCGCCGCCGATCATGAGCAGCGCCACGCCGACCGCGACGATGCCGATGGTCGACGACGCGTACAGCACGGTCGCGAAGGAGTCGAGCGTCCGGAACGGCTCGGCGATGGCGTAGAAGAAGACGAAGATCGCCAGGGCGGCCGCGACCGTGCCCGCCTCGGGCCGGGTGAACAGCCGGGCGGACAGCGACCGGGCCTGCGAGGCCGGCGGTGCGGGATCCGGTTCGGTGGTGGCGCCGGTCGTGCCGGCTGCGGTGGGTGTGCTCATGGGTGGGCTCCTGGAGGAGGGGACACCCGGGGGCGACGGTCGTCGGTGCCGCCCCCGGGGAGCCGCCGTCAGCGGGTGTTGGCCTCGGTGTAGGGCAGGATCTTGGCGATGTTGGACGCGTCGACCACGGACGGACCGGTGAGCGTCGGCTTCCCGCCGCCGATGTCGTTGCCGTTGGAGAGGTTCAGCCACAGCGACTCGACGGCCAGGTAGCCCTGGACGTAGGGCTGCTGGTCGACCGAGAAGGCGATCCGCCCGTCCTGGATGGCCTTGGCGGCGTCCTGGTTGAGGTCGAAGGTCGCGATCTTCGCGGTCGAGCCGGTGCCCTGCTGGGCCTGCAGCGCCGCCATCGCGATCGGCGCGCCGAGGGTGACGACGTCGGTGATCGCGGGGTCCTCGGCCAGCTTCGCGTTCAGGGTCTGCTGGACCGACGGCAGGTCGGCCCCGTTGACCTGGATGTTCTCGGTGTTCGGGTAGCCCTTCTTGACGCCCTGGCAGCGGGTCTCCAGCGCCACCGAGCCCTGGGCCTGGATGACGCAGAGGGTCTTGCCGCCCGGGCTCAGCGCGGTCAGCTTCTCGCCGACGGTCTGGCCGGCAAGGGTCTCGTCGGAGCCGAAGTACATCGTCGCGCCGGCGGCCTTGTACTGGTCGATGCCCTGGTTGAACGCGACGACCGGGATGCCGGAGTCGGCGGCCTTCTTCGCGACCGGGACGACGGCGTCGGCGCTGGACAGCGTCAGGGCGATCCCGTCGACCTTCGAGTCGATCGCGTTCTGCACCAGGGTCGCCTGCTCGGGTCCCTGCTCGTTGTTCGAGTACTTGAGGTCGATGCCGTGCGTCGCTGCCGCGTCCTCGGCGCCCGCGCGGATCTTGTCCCAGAACGTGTCACCCGCCTGCTCGTGGGTGACCATCGCGATCGTGTAGCGCTGCCCCTGGTCCGCGGCGTCGTTCTGGGCCCCGCCCTGGCTGCTGCAGGCGGTGAGCCCGGCCAGCAGCGAGACGGCGGCCAGTCCGACGGCGACCTTCCGAATACTCCTCATCGAGCATCAGTTCTCTCTGTGATCGCGATCGGCTCGGTCGCCGTCCGCGGGGGTGGGTGGTCCGCTCCGGCCGGGCCCCGACGTCCGGAGAGTGATGCAGACCACGGACAGGTGTACGCTGCCGCACACGTCACGTCAATGCTTTGTCCTGACAAAAATGGTCGATCGTCACATGTGGGGAGGCGCGGTGACCGGGCCGTCGGGCCAGGTGGACCGGGGGAGCCCGGTGCCGCTCTACTTCCAGGTCGCGACCCGGATCCGGGGCATGGTCGAGTCCGGCGAGCTGCCCGCGGGGAGCCGGCTCCCCGCCGAGGCGGAGCTCGCCGCCCGCACCGGCGCGAGCCGTCCGAGCCTGCGCCGCGCCGTGTCCTACCTGGTCGAGCAGGGGGTGCTGGCCCGCAGGCGCGGCGCCGGGACCCGGGTGCTGCCCACCCGGATGGAGCGCCCGGTCGATCTCACGAGCCTCCACGACGACCTCGCCCGCGACGGCCGCGCCCCGGCCACCGTGCTGCGGGCGTTCTCCGTGGGGCCGGTCGGTGACGTCGTCGCCGCGGCGCTCGGGATCCCGCCCTCGGCCCCGGCGGCGCGGTTCGAGCGGCTGCGCCTCGCCGGTGGGGAGCCACTGGCGCTGATGACGAACGTCGTCCCGGCCGACGTGCTCCCGCTGCGCCCGGACGATCTCACCGGGCACGGCCTCTACGAGCTCCTCCGTGCCGGCGGGCACGCGCCGCGCTCGGCCCGGCAGGTCGTGGGGGCGCGGGCCGCCGGTGCCGCCGAGGCCGCCGCGCTCGACGAACCCCCCGGCGCCCCGCTGCTGACGATGACCCGCACCGCCTGGGACGAGACCGGCCGCGCGGTGGAGTACGGCTCCCACCTGTACCGCCCGACCCGCTACGCCGTCGAACTGACCCTGTGATCACGGATCCGGCAGCAGGGCGGCCACATCCGGCCGCCCCGCTGCCCGATCCGTGATCATGCGTTCGCTCGCGGGAACGGCGGAGCCGGTTCCGGCGTGGGGCGGGGGTCGGGGGCGCAGGGTCGGGGCATGGAGCTCGACCGGCTGCTGCGGCACCAGGACGGCGTCGTGTCCGTCGCGCAGGCGGTCGCGTGCGGGGTCTCGGCGCGCACCCTGCGGCGGTGGGTCGCGACGGGGCGGTTCTCGCCACCGCTGCCGGGCGTGCTCCTCGGGGGAGGGCATCCGTTCGGTGCCGCGGCCCGCTGCCGCGCCGCCGTGTTCTGGGCGGGACCGACGGCGCTGCTGGCGGGCCCGGCCGCCGCCTGGTGGCACCGGATGCTCGACACGTCGCCGTCGACGGTCGGGGTCACCGTCCCCCGGTCCGTGGGCCGCACGCCCCGCCCGGGGGTCCGTCTCCGGCGCCGGGACATCGCCCCCGCCGACCGGACGGAGGCCCGTGGGCTCGCCCTCACCGCCCGGCCCCTGACCGCGCTCGAGACGGCGATCGCGGTCCGGGACGGTGCGGCGTTCCTGGACCGGGCGCTGCAACGGTGGGTCACGTTCGAGGACCTGCACGCCGCCTGGTGCCGGATGAGCGGCGCGACCGGCGCCACCGCGGCACGGAGTCTCCTGGTCGTGGCCGGGGACCGGGCGGCATCGCACGCCGAACGACGCCTCGTCCGGCTGCTGCGCGACGCGGGCCTGACGGGCTGGGTCCTCGGGTACGCGTTCGGCCCGCACGAGCTCGACCTGGCCTTCCCGGAGCAGCGCGTCGCGATCGAGCTCGACGGCTGGGCGTGGCACAGCGACGTCGAACGCTTCCGCCGGGACCGGATCAAGGGCAACGACCTGGTGACCGCCGGCTGGACGCTGCTCCGCGTGACCTGGCACGACCTGGACACTGTCTCGCGCCGGGTTTGATGGAGGGTGTCAAGCCAGGAGATGATGAGCAGCGATGGCAGCCCCACGGAAGCACCCCAACGAGCTGCGGGAACGAGCGATCCGGCTGGTCCTCGACGCCAAGGCCGACCCTGTCAACGCCGGCACGAACGTCTGCCGCCGTATCGGTGACCAGCTGGGAATCCTTCCGGAAACCCTGCGCGGCTGGGTGAAGCAAGCCGAGATCGACGCTGGATCCCGGCCTGGGACGACGACCGATCAGGCCGCTCGGCTGGCGGAGCTGGAGCGGGAGACCCGTGAACTCCGCCGGGCCAACATCATTCTCAAGTCCGCTTCGGCTTTCTTCGCGGCGGAGCTCGACCGCCCGCAACGGTAGTCACCGACTACATCGACAAGAACAGGAACGAGTTCGGGGTCGGGCCGATCTGTGCCGTGCTGAAAGACGCCGGTATCCCGATCGCCCCGAGTGCCTACTATGCGGCGAAGACCCGTCCACCCTCGGCCCGGGCGGAACGCGACATCCTCGTCTCCGCCGAGATCGCACGCGTGCACGCCGAGAACTACGGCGTCTACGGCGTCCGGAAAGTCTGGGCACAGCTGGGCCGCGAAGGCGGCGTGGACGACCGGCCGGTCGCGCGGTGCACCGTCGGCCGGCTCATGAAAGCCGCAGGCCTGCGCGGTGTCCGGCGGCAGCGGGTGCCGCGGACCACCATCCGTGCCGACAGCCCCGACCTGCGCCCGGACCTGGTCGAGCGCGACTTCACCGCGACGGCCCCGAACCGGTTGTGGGTCGCCGACATCACCTACATCTAGACGCATTCCGGTTGGGTGTATGCCTCGTTCGTCTTGGACGCGTTCTCCCGGAGGATCGTGGGTTGGCAGCTGTCACGTCATCTCTACACCGATCTCGCCCTAGACGCACTCAACATGGGGATCTGGATCAGGGAACGCAGCGGTGCAGATCTGTCGCGGTTAACGCATCATTCGGACCGCGGTGTCCAATACGTTGCCATTCGCTACACTGAGCGGCTCGGCGAAGCTGGTGTCGTCGCTTCCGTCGGGTCGGTCGGCGATTCCTATGATAACGCGATGGCGGAGGCATTCAACTCGTTGTTCAAGGCCGAATTGATCCGCAACAAGGGGCCGTGGGCGGGGATCAGCGACCTTGAACTCGCGGTCGCCGAGTACGTCGACTGGTACAACCACCGCCGACTACACGGCGAACTCGGCTTCGTCCCGCCGGTCGAGTACGAGATCCATAACGCCACCACCACGACCGCCCGGCAGCCCGCCGGAGCATGAGAACTCAGCCTCTACCAAACCCGGCACTTGACAC
>NZ_MCIJ01000001.1:122499-124577 GCF_001932315.1 Pseudonocardia sp. Ae150A_Ps1
CCACCCGGATGGAGCGCCCGGTCGATCTCACGAGCCTCCACGACGACCTCGCCCGCGACGGCCGCGCCCCGGCCACCGTGCTGCGGGCGTTCTCCGTGGGGCCGGTCGGTGACGTCGTCGCCGCGGCGCTCGGGATCCCGCCCTCGGCCCCGGCGGCGCGGTTCGAGCGGCTGCGCCTCGCCGGTGGGGAGCCACTGGCGCTGATGACGAACGTCGTCCCGGCCGACGTGCTCCCGCTGCGCCCGGACGATCTCACCGGGCACGGCCTCTACGAGCTCCTCCGTGCCGGCGGGCACGCGCCGCGCTCGGCCCGGCAGGTCGTGGGGGCGCGGGCCGCCGGTGCCGCCGAGGCCGCCGCGCTCGACGAACCCCCCGGCGCCCCGCTGCTGACGATGACCCGCACCGCCTGGGACGAGACCGGCCGCGCGGTGGAGTACGGCTCCCACCTGTACCGCCCGACCCGCTACGCCGTCGAACTGACCCTGTGATCACGGATCCGGCAGCAGGGCGGCCACATCCGGCCGCCCCGCTGCCCGATCCGTGATCATGCGTTCGCTCGCGGGAACGGCGGAGCCGGTTCCGGCGTGGGGCGGGGGTCGGGGGCGCAGGGTCGGGGCATGGAGCTCGACCGGCTGCTGCGGCACCAGGACGGCGTCGTGTCCGTCGCGCAGGCGGTCGCGTGCGGGGTCTCGGCGCGCACCCTGCGGCGGTGGGTCGCGACGGGGCGGTTCTCGCCACCGCTGCCGGGCGTGCTCCTCGGGGGAGGGCATCCGTTCGGTGCCGCGGCCCGCTGCCGCGCCGCCGTGTTCTGGGCGGGACCGACGGCGCTGCTGGCGGGCCCGGCCGCCGCCTGGTGGCACCGGATGCTCGACACGTCGCCGTCGACGGTCGGGGTCACCGTCCCCCGGTCCGTGGGCCGCACGCCCCGCCCGGGGGTCCGTCTCCGGCGCCGGGACATCGCCCCCGCCGACCGGACGGAGGCCCGTGGGCTCGCCCTCACCGCCCGGCCCCTGACCGCGCTCGAGACGGCGATCGCGGTCCGGGACGGTGCGGCGTTCCTGGACCGGGCGCTGCAACGGTGGGTCACGTTCGAGGACCTGCACGCCGCCTGGTGCCGGATGAGCGGCGCGACCGGCGCCACCGCGGCACGGAGTCTCCTGGTCGTGGCCGGGGACCGGGCGGCATCGCACGCCGAACGACGCCTCGTCCGGCTGCTGCGCGACGCGGGCCTGACGGGCTGGGTCCTCGGGTACGCGTTCGGCCCGCACGAGCTCGACCTGGCCTTCCCGGAGCAGCGCGTCGCGATCGAGCTCGACGGCTGGGCGTGGCACAGCGACGTCGAACGCTTCCGCCGGGACCGGATCAAGGGCAACGACCTGGTGACCGCCGGCTGGACGCTGCTCCGCGTGACCTGGCACGACCTGGACACTGTCTCGCGCCGGGTTTGATGGAGGGTGTCAAGCCAGGAGATGATGAGCAGCGATGGCAGCCCCACGGAAGCACCCCAACGAGCTGCGGGAACGAGCGATCCGGCTGGTCCTCGACGCCAAGGCCGACCCTGTCAACGCCGGCACGAACGTCTGCCGCCGTATCGGTGACCAGCTGGGAATCCTTCCGGAAACCCTGCGCGGCTGGGTGAAGCAAGCCGAGATCGACGCTGGATCCCGGCCTGGGACGACGACCGATCAGGCCGCTCGGCTGGCGGAGCTGGAGCGGGAGACCCGTGAACTCCGCCGGGCCAACATCATTCTCAAGTCCGCTTCGGCTTTCTTCGCGGCGGAGCTCGACCGCCCGCAACGGTAGTCACCGACTACATCGACAAGAACAGGAACGAGTTCGGGGTCGGGCCGATCTGTGCCGTGCTGAAAGACGCCGGTATCCCGATCGCCCCGAGTGCCTACTATGCGGCGAAGACCCGTCCACCCTCGGCCCGGGCGGAACGCGACATCCTCGTCTCCGCCGAGATCGCACGCGTGCACGCCGAGAACTACGGCGTCTACGGCGTCCGGAAAGTCTGGGCACAGCTGGGCCGCGAAGGCGGCGTGGACGACCGGCCGGTCGCGCGGTGCACCGTCGGC
>NZ_MCIJ01000001.1:124589-126687 GCF_001932315.1 Pseudonocardia sp. Ae150A_Ps1
ACAGCCCCGACCTGCGCCCGGACCTGGTCGAGCGCGACTTCACCGCGACGGCCCCGAACCGGTTGTGGGTCGCCGACATCACCTACATCTAGACGCATTCCGGTTGGGTGTATGCCTCGTTCGTCTTGGACGCGTTCTCCCGGAGGATCGTGGGTTGGCAGCTGTCACGTCATCTCTACACCGATCTCGCCCTAGACGCACTCAACATGGGGATCTGGATCAGGGAACGCAGCGGTGCAGATCTGTCGCGGTTAACGCATCATTCGGACCGCGGTGTCCAATACGTTGCCATTCGCTACACTGAGCGGCTCGGCGAAGCTGGTGTCGTCGCTTCCGTCGGGTCGGTCGGCGATTCCTATGATAACGCGATGGCGGAGGCATTCAACTCGTTGTTCAAGGCCGAATTGATCCGCAACAAGGGGCCGTGGGCGGGGATCAGCGACCTTGAACTCGCGGTCGCCGAGTACGTCGACTGGTACAACCACCGCCGACTACACGGCGAACTCGGCTTCGTCCCGCCGGTCGAGTACGAGATCCATAACGCCACCACCACGACCGCCCGGCAGCCCGCCGGAGCATGAGAACTCAGCCTCTACCAAACCCGGCACTTGACACTTCGGCCTGCACGAGCTCCCGGTGACCTGGACCTGACACCAGTGATCACGGATCGGGAAGCCACGCGGCCATATGTGACCGGGCGGCTTCCGGATCGGTGATCAGCGGTCGTCGTGGCTTGACCATGCCGTTACGGCACGGCGTTTCATCGGGGGTATGGAGCAACCTGGACCGACCCCGCCCGCCCACGAGCCGCCGGCGGGGGTGTCGACGACCGGCGTCTGGAACGGTCTCGGCTACCGCGCCGACGCGCAGTGGATCGTGCTGCGTCAGGAGGAGAAGCCCGCGGCGGAGATCTTCACGGTCTCCTACGTCGCGGAGGACCGGGGCGAGCGGCCGGTGACGTTCGTGTTCGGCGGCGGGCCCGGTGGCGCGTCGGCGTACCTGCACCTGGGCGTCGTCGGGCCGCGGCGCATCGCCTTCCCCGGGGACGGGACCATGCCCTCCCCGCCCGCGCGCCTGGTCGACAACCCGGAGTCGTGGCTGGCGTTCACCGACCTCGTCGTCGTCGACGCGGTGGACACCGGCTTCAGCCGCAGCGCACCGGGCGCCGAGCCCACCTCGTACTACGGCACCGAGCGTGATCTCGACGCGCTGGTCGAGGTCATCACTCGGTGGCTGGGGGACAACGGCCGGTGGCACTCGCCCGTGCTGGTCGCGGGGGAGAGCTACGGCGGTTACCGCGCGGCCCGGCTGATCCGCCGCCTGCAGGAGAACGCCGGGATCGGCGTGTCCGGGTCGATCCTGATCTCCCCCGCGCTGGAGTTCGCGGGTCTGTCCACCATCGGGCTGGAGCTCGGTGACTACGACGTGCTGCCGTGGGTCGACACGCTGCCCACGATGGCGCTGGCCGCCGCCCACCACGGACGCTCGGACACCCCGCCGTCCGAGATCCGCCGCGCCGCCGAGGAGTTCGCCGCCGGCGAGTTCGCGACGTTCCTCGTCCGCGGTGCCGCGACGGACCCTGCGGACCGGCAGTGGGTGTTCGAGCGCCACGCCGCCCTGACCGGACTCGACGTCGAGGACGTCGCCCGGGCCGAGGGACGGATCCGCATCACCCGGTTCACCCGCGACCTGATCCGCGCGGACCGGCTGGCCCTCGGGATCTACGACGCCACGGTCACCACCACGGACCCGTACCCCGACCGCGAGCTGTACATGGGCGCCGACCCGACCCTGACCGGCATCGCCGCGGCGTTCGGTGCCGGCATCAACCAGTACCTGCGGGGTGAGCTCGGGGTGCGGACCGAGCGGACGTACACGCTGCTCGACCCCACGGTGGTCGCCGCCTGGCAGGACGACACCCGCGCCGTCTACAACCACCCGCCGAAGGGCGCGACCGACGACCTCCGCTACGGGCTCGCCCTCAACCCGGGCGTCCGCGCGATCATCACGCACGGCCACCACGACCTCGTGACCCCGTACCACGCCGGTGACCGGTTGCGGAACCAGATGCGGCTGACCCCGGGGGTGGCCTCCCGCC
>NZ_MCIJ01000001.1:126699-1780782 GCF_001932315.1 Pseudonocardia sp. Ae150A_Ps1
AGCGGGTGCCGCGGACCACCATCCGTGCCGACAGCCCCGACCTGCGCCCGGACCTGGTCGAGCGCGACTTCACCGCGACGGCCCCGAACCGGTTGTGGGTCGCCGACATCACCTACATCTAGACGCATTCCGGTTGGGTGTATGCCTCGTTCGTCTTGGACGCGTTCTCCCGGAGGATCGTGGGTTGGCAGCTGTCACGTCATCTCTACACCGATCTCGCCCTAGACGCACTCAACATGGGGATCTGGATCAGGGAACGCAGCGGTGCAGATCTGTCGCGGTTAACGCATCATTCGGACCGCGGTGTCCAATACGTTGCCATTCGCTACACTGAGCGGCTCGGCGAAGCTGGTGTCGTCGCTTCCGTCGGGTCGGTCGGCGATTCCTATGATAACGCGATGGCGGAGGCATTCAACTCGTTGTTCAAGGCCGAATTGATCCGCAACAAGGGGCCGTGGGCGGGGATCAGCGACCTTGAACTCGCGGTCGCCGAGTACGTCGACTGGTACAACCACCGCCGACTACACGGCGAACTCGGCTTCGTCCCGCCGGTCGAGTACGAGATCCATAACGCCACCACCACGACCGCCCGGCAGCCCGCCGGAGCATGAGAACTCAGCCTCTACCAAACCCGGCACTTGACACTTCGGCCTGCACGAGCTCCCGGTGACCTGGACCTGACACCAGTGATCACGGATCGGGAAGCCACGCGGCCATATGTGACCGGGCGGCTTCCGGATCGGTGATCAGCGGTCGTCGTGGCTTGACCATGCCGTTACGGCACGGCGTTTCATCGGGGGTATGGAGCAACCTGGACCGACCCCGCCCGCCCACGAGCCGCCGGCGGGGGTGTCGACGACCGGCGTCTGGAACGGTCTCGGCTACCGCGCCGACGCGCAGTGGATCGTGCTGCGTCAGGAGGAGAAGCCCGCGGCGGAGATCTTCACGGTCTCCTACGTCGCGGAGGACCGGGGCGAGCGGCCGGTGACGTTCGTGTTCGGCGGCGGGCCCGGTGGCGCGTCGGCGTACCTGCACCTGGGCGTCGTCGGGCCGCGGCGCATCGCCTTCCCCGGGGACGGGACCATGCCCTCCCCGCCCGCGCGCCTGGTCGACAACCCGGAGTCGTGGCTGGCGTTCACCGACCTCGTCGTCGTCGACGCGGTGGACACCGGCTTCAGCCGCAGCGCACCGGGCGCCGAGCCCACCTCGTACTACGGCACCGAGCGTGATCTCGACGCGCTGGTCGAGGTCATCACTCGGTGGCTGGGGGACAACGGCCGGTGGCACTCGCCCGTGCTGGTCGCGGGGGAGAGCTACGGCGGTTACCGCGCGGCCCGGCTGATCCGCCGCCTGCAGGAGAACGCCGGGATCGGCGTGTCCGGGTCGATCCTGATCTCCCCCGCGCTGGAGTTCGCGGGTCTGTCCACCATCGGGCTGGAGCTCGGTGACTACGACGTGCTGCCGTGGGTCGACACGCTGCCCACGATGGCGCTGGCCGCCGCCCACCACGGACGCTCGGACACCCCGCCGTCCGAGATCCGCCGCGCCGCCGAGGAGTTCGCCGCCGGCGAGTTCGCGACGTTCCTCGTCCGCGGTGCCGCGACGGACCCTGCGGACCGGCAGTGGGTGTTCGAGCGCCACGCCGCCCTGACCGGACTCGACGTCGAGGACGTCGCCCGGGCCGAGGGACGGATCCGCATCACCCGGTTCACCCGCGACCTGATCCGCGCGGACCGGCTGGCCCTCGGGATCTACGACGCCACGGTCACCACCACGGACCCGTACCCCGACCGCGAGCTGTACATGGGCGCCGACCCGACCCTGACCGGCATCGCCGCGGCGTTCGGTGCCGGCATCAACCAGTACCTGCGGGGTGAGCTCGGGGTGCGGACCGAGCGGACGTACACGCTGCTCGACCCCACGGTGGTCGCCGCCTGGCAGGACGACACCCGCGCCGTCTACAACCACCCGCCGAAGGGCGCGACCGACGACCTCCGCTACGGGCTCGCCCTCAACCCGGGCGTCCGCGCGATCATCACGCACGGCCACCACGACCTCGTGACCCCGTACCACGCCGGTGACCGGTTGCGGAACCAGATGCGGCTGACCCCGGGGGTGGCCTCCCGCCTGACCGCGCAGCACTTCGACGGCGGGCACATGTTCTACCTGTGGGACGACAGCCGCCGCGCCTTCACCGCCGCGATCACCGATTTCGTGACCGCGGCGACGACCCGCTGAGAGACCCGGTGATCACGGATCGGGAAGGGACCCGGCCACATCCGGCCGTCCTGCTTCCGGATCCGTGATCACCGGCGGGGGCTGGGCGGGGGTGCGGTCGTTCCCCGGACCACCAGGTCCGGGGGGAGGAGGCGGTCCTCGGGGGTGGCGGTGGTGTCGTCCAGGCGGGTCGCGACGGCCCGGACGGCGCCGCGGGCGAGTGCGCCGGCGTCCTGGCGGACGGTGGTCAGGTCGACGTGCGCGAGCCGGGCGAGTCGGTCGTCGTTGTAGCCGACCACCGACAGGGTCCTCGGGACGTCCACTCCGGAGCGGCGCAGGGTGTCGAGCAGGCCGAGCGCGCAGCGGTCGTTCGCGGCGACCACCGCGGTCGGCGGGTCCGGTGCGTCGAGCAGGGCGCGTGCCGCGGCGATCCCGGCCTGCTCGTCGTACCCGCCCTCGAGGACGCGGGCCGACGCGCCGAGCCCGTGCGCGGCCATGGCGTCCCGGTAGCCGTCCCGGCGGACCCCGGCGTTCGGGCCGTCGCCGCCGTCGACGTGGGCGACCGCGCGGTGCCCGAGCCCGACGAGGTGGTCGACGGCCTGGCGCAGGCCGACGTCGTCGGCGGTGCGGAGGCTGTCCATCGCCTCGCCGGCGGGCGCTGCGCGGCCGACGAGGGCGACCGTCGTCCGCCCGGCGAGTGCGGTCAGCGCGGTGTCGCCGAGCGTGGGACCGAGCAGGACGAGCGCCTCGCACCGGTGGGCGAGGAGCCCCTCGACGGCGTCGGCCTCCGGGTGGGTCGGGGTGCGCGCGGAGAGCAGGACGTCGTAGCCGAGCCGGGCCGCCTCGTCGTAGATCGACTCGAGCATGTCGGCCTCGTAGGGCTCGCCGACGGTCGTCACGACGCCGACGGTGCGGCTGCGCCCGCGGGCCAGCAGCCGGGCCGCCCCGTCCGGCCGGTAACCGAGCTCCTCGGCCGCGGCGAGCACCCGGGCCCGGGTCCGCTCCGAGGCGCCGGGCCGGTCCCGGAACACGATCGACACCAGGGCGCGGGAGACCCCGGCGCGCGCGGCGACGTCGAGCATCGTCGGACGCCTCGGTGCGGCCACGGGCACCTCCTGGGCCGATCTTTGTCTTGACATAGTTCCGGACGGCCTGGATAGTTCCCGGCCAGGCGCTACTAGCGCGCTCTAGTTCAGCGTAGACGAGGAGGCGACAGCGTGGTCAGCACAGGGCGCATCAGGGTCGGGTCGGCACCCGACTCGTGGGGGGTCTGGTTCGCATCCGACCCCGACCAGACCCCCGCGGACCGGTTCCTCGCCGAGGTCTCGGCGGCCGGCTACGACTGGATCGAGCTCGGTCCGTACGGCTACCTGCCGACCGACCCGGACGAGCTCACCGACCAGCTCGGGAAGCACGGCCTGAAGGTGTCCGCCGGCACCGTCTTCGAGCACCTGCACCGACCGGGCTCCTGGGAGGACGTCTGGAAGCAGGTCACCGACGTCGCCGCCCTGACCCGGGCCACCGGCGGCGGCCACATCATCGTCATCCCGGAGCCGTGGCGCGACCACCGGACCGGCGACGCCCTGGAGAGCCCCGAGCTCGCCCCCGAGCAGTGGCGCAGCCTCACGGACGGCATGAACGAGCTGGGCAGGCGCATCCTCGACGAGTACGGGCTGCACGTGCAGTTCCACAGCCACGCCGACTCGCACGTCGGGTACCAGCGCGACATCGAGCGCTTCCTCGCCGACACCGACCCGGCGTACGTGAACCTGTGCCTCGACACCGGGCACGTCTCGTACTACCGCGGCGACAACCTCGACCTGGTCCGCCGCTACCCCGACCGGATCGGCTACCTGCACCTCAAGCAGGTCGATCCGGCCGTGCTGGATGAGGTAGAGGCCGAGGACCTGACCTTCCCCGAGGCCGTACGACGCGGCGTGATGACGGAGCCGCCGCGCGGCGTGCCCGAGATGGGCCCGCTGCTCGACGCCGTCGCGGGCCTCGGGCGGGACGTGTACGCCATCGTCGAGCAGGACATGTACCCCTGCGCGCCGGACGCCCCGCTGCCGATCGCCCGGCGCACCCACACCTACCTGTCCGGCTGCGGCACCGCGGCCGTCGAGATCGGGAGCCCACGATGAGCGAGGAGCTGCGCGTCGCCGTCGTCGGCGTCGGGAAGATGGGCGCGTTCCACGTCGACTCGCTGTCCCGGCGGGTCCGCGGCGCCCGGGTCACGGTCGTCAGCGACGCCGACGCCGACCGGGCCGCCGAGGTCGCCGCCGTCGCCGGGGCCCGGGTCGAGCCCGATCCCGTCACGGCGATCGGGGCGTCCGACGTGGACGCCGTCGTGCTCGCCAGCCCCGGGGCCGCGCACGAGAAGCAGGTGCTCGCCTGCCTCGACGCGGGGAAACCGGTGCTCTGCGAGAAGCCGCTGACGATGGACGAGCCGAGCGCGCACGCCGTCGTGCGGGCGGAGTCCGCGACCGGACGACGGCTGATCCAGGTCGGCTTCATGCGCCGGTTCGACGCCGAGTACGCCCGCCTGCGCGAGATGGTCACCGGCGGCGAGCTGGGCGACCCGCTGATGCTGCACTGCGTGCACCGCAACCCGGCGGTCCCCGAGCACTTCACCTCGGTGTTCGCGATGGCCGACTCGGTCGTCCACGAGGTCGACTGCACCCGGTTCCTGCTCGGCGAGGAGATCACCGCCGTCACCGTGCTGAAGCCGGCCGCCACGTCGTCGTCGCCAGCGGGGAACGCCGACCCGATGCTCGTGCTCTTCGAGACCGAGTCCGGACGCCTGGTCGACGTCGAGTCGTTCGTCCGGACCGGCGTCGCCTACGAGGTCCGCACCGAGCTGGTCGCCGAGCACGGCATGGCGACGATCGGCCTCGACCAGAACCTGCTGCTGCGGCGCGCCGGCCGCTGGGGCGGGGAGATCGCACCGGACTTCGTCGTCCGGTTCGGCCAGGCCTACGACTCCCAGATGCAGGCCTTCGTCGACGCCGCCGCGCAGGGCACCGTCACCGGGCCCGGCGCCTGGGACGGCTACGCCGCCGTCGCGGTCTGCGCGGCCGGGGTCGAGGCCGTGACCAGCGGGAAACGGGTCGAGGTCCGTCTGGGGGAGCGACTGTGAAGCTCGCGCTCGACCCCCAGATGTTCTACGCGACGCACCCGGTCCAGGAGCTGCCCGACGTCGTCGCGCGGATGGGCTACTGCTGGATGGAGCTCTCCCCGAAGGACGACTTCATCCCGTTCTTCCGCCACCCCCGCGCCGACGACGACGCCGTCGCCTCGCTGCGCAAGCGGGCCGCCGACGCCGGTGTCGGCATCGCCTCGGTGCTGCCGGTGCTGCGCTGGTCCGGCCCGGGCGAGGACGAGCGGCAGGCCGCCGTCCGGGCCTGGAAGCGGGCGATCCGGATGACCGTCGACCTCGGGGTGGACGTCATGAACTCCGAGTTCAACGGCCGCCCGGAGGCGCCGGAGCACGCCGAGAGCCAGTTCCTCCGCTCGCTCGACGAGCTGGCACCGGTGTTCGAGCGGGAGGGTGTCCGGCTGGTGCTCGAACCGCACCCCGACGACTTCGTCGAGGACGGCCACGCCGCGCTGAACCTCGTCCGCGGGCTCAACGCCGACTGGATCGACTTCCTGTACTGCACCCCGCACACCTTCCACCAGGGCGACGACGCCGCCGGGATCATCACCGCAGCCGCGGGGAAGCTGGCCTCCGTGCACCTGGCGGACACCCTGGACCACACGGCGTCGAACGGGTTGCGCTACATCGTCAACCCACCCGGCTCGACGGTGCGGGTGCACCAGCACGCCGAGATCGGCCGCGGCGAGGTCGACTTCGACGAGGTGTTCGCCGCGCTCGCCGCGACCGGCTTCGACGGCGTGCTCTCCAGCTGTGTGTTCGGCTGGGAGGAGCACGCGGAGGAGATCAGCGTGCGGCAGCGGGAGACGATCCTCGCCCTGGTGGACAAGCACTTCGGCGCGGACCGGCGCCCGGCGACCCACGCCTGAGCCTCCGGCGCGGACCACCACCGGTGGGTGATCTCGGTAGCGCTACGCAGGCCGTGGCGGGTGGGGCGGGCCTACGGTCCCCCCATGTCCACCGCACCGCAGACCACGCGACCCGGGACCGGTCCTGTCACGACGGCCCGCGGCGCCCGCCGCGGGATGATCGTGCTGGTCGTCGCCTCGCTGGTGGTGGCGTCGCTGCTCGGCATCGTCGCCCTGCTCACCGGCGAGTTCGGCGAGCTGCAGGGCCGGATCGTGGTCACCACGCTCGTCGTCGCCGCGTTCGGGACGACGGCGCTGTGCCACCTCGCCGTCGTCACCCGGGCGGTGCGGGCGGTCGGCTTCGGCGGGCTCGCGGCGAGTCTCGGGGCAGCGGTCTGTGCGCTGGTGCTGATCTGGCAGGACTGGTCGGGCCCGGGACCGGGGGAGGGCTGGTGGAAGTCGCTCGCCCTGCTGACGATCGCCGCGGTGAGCCTGGCTCACGCGAACCTGCTCCTGCTGCTCGCCGGGCGCCCGCACCCGGCGATCCGGACCGGGTTCGCCGTCACCCTGGCCGCGATCGCCGTGGTCGCGGTGATGCTCGCGATCCCGGTGGTGACCGACGGCGAGATCCCCGGCTCGTCCGACGAGTGGTACTGGCGCTGGTTCGGCGTCGCCGGGATCGTCGACGCGCTCGGCACGATCGCGCTGCCGGTCCTCGGGCTCGTGCTGCGCCGCCCGGAGCCGGTCACGGCACCGGGGGCACCGGCGCCGGAGCCCGCGGGGGAGACGGTGCGACTCGTCCTGGACCTGCCGGCCGATCTCGCGCACCGTCTCGACGACCACGCCGGGGGCGGCTCCCGGGAGAACGCCGCGCTCGACGTCCTGCACCGCGGCCTGCCCACCGGCTGATCAGGGCAGGTCGGGGGCCCGCAGGATCATCCAGCCCAGCACGGCCGCCGCGCTGTCCAGCCGCGCCGTCTCCGCCGCCAGCGCCCGCCGGTAGGCCTCGTCGTCGCCGCGGTGCCGCCACACCCGCTCGGCCGCCTCCCACGCCTGCCCGCGGGTCGCGCGCACGAGCAGGTCGGACAGCGCGTTGCCGAGGCGGTCCAGCAGCCCGCCCTCGGTGGTGCCGGCGAGGAACGCGTCGAAGTCCTCCCGCAGGTCGTCCATCTCCTCGGCGAAGATGTCGTTGACCCGGTCGTAGTCCGCACGCCGGGCGGGGGTCGGGGGGAAGTCCTCCCAGGTGTCCAGCAGCGCGAGCGCGAGATCGTGGTTCACGTGGGCGTTGACGCCGCAGGCCGCGAAGTTGACGTGTCCCACCGAGGGGTCGCGGCGATGGTCGAACAGGACCTTCCAGCACGCGGGGACCGAGCCGTCCCGGCGCTCGTGGGCGTGGATCGCGGCGAAGTAGCGGCGGGCGAACGCGACGTCGAGCCGGGTGAGGAACTCCGGGTCGTCGAACGACCGGCCGGGGTGGGCGCCCTGCAGGGTGGCCAGCACGTTCTCGGTGATGGTCGTGTAGAGCCTGCTGAAGCAGGAGATGCCGTCGATCCGGGGTGCCCGGATGTCCTCGGCGGCGGCGTCGCGGATCGCGCGCAGCGCCTCGACGACCTCCTCGACCGTCTGCACGTCCACGCCGTGCACCGACAGGTTGCTGGCCGACATCCTCGTGGTTCCCCCTTCGCCCGGTTCCTCATCGGACAGATCGTGTGATCGTCGCGCTCCGTTACCGCTCGGGCACGCTGCGGCCGCGCAGCCAGGGCGCCGCGAGCGCGGCGAGCCGGTCGAGCTCCTTGTACCCGGCCACCTCGGGCGGCAGTGTCTCCAGCACCGACGCCAGCCGGTCCCGCCACGCCGGGACGAGCGCGACCCGTCCCAGCGGGAGCAGCCGGATCCCGATGAGGAACAGCAGCGACCCGGTGAGGGGCAGCCGGACGAGGTGCTGCACCTCGGTCCGCAGGTGCAGGTCCCGGCCGGGGTCGAGACCGTCGAGCGCGTCGCGCGCGGGCAGCCACTCCGGGGAGGCGTCGAGGGAGAGGTCGAGCCGGTCGCCGGGCTGCAGACCCCAGTTCAGCCGCCGGTACGCCTCGCCGGGGGCCAGCCGCAGCAGGAACCGCTCGGCGCGCTCGAACACCCCGCCGGGGCCGTTGCCGGGGACCGGGCCGTGCAGTTCGCGGAAGCTCATGCCGGCGTCGAACCCGATCGACCAGACCGACGCGGCCGCGACGGCGCCGGCGTCGAGCCAGAGCCGGTCGTCGCGGGCCCCGAGGACGACGACGTCCTCGGCGAGCAGGCGGGAGGCGAACCGCAGCGGGTGCTCCGGCAGCGTCGATTCGTCGCCGAACACGAACTCCTGGTCGCCGCCGGTCCCGTCGTCGCGGAAGCGGTACCGGTCGCCGTCGCGGGTGAGGGAGCACTCGTCCGGCCGCTCCGCGGCGAGCAGCCCGGTGAGGTGGAGCAGCGCGTCCCAGGAGGCGGCGCGGGCGTGCGGGGCGGCGACGAACCGGGCCGGTTCGCGGTCGAGGACCGCGGTGCGCCCGGCCGCGACCGCCGCCCGGTCGTCACCGGGGTGCAGCACCGTCGCGCCCCAGGACCCGGCCTCGGTGCGGCGCTCCACACCGGCCGGTTCGACGTTGGCGCTGATCCGGTACGTGGGGTGCGGCAGCGGGAACGGGTAGGACGCGACGTCGGCCGGGTAGCTGCTCACAGGTCCAGCTCCAGGGAGTCGCCGCCGGCGCGGGACACGCACGGTGTCATCCGGTGGTCGCGGTCCGCCGGATCGAGGACGGAGTCGCGGTGGTCCACCGCGCCGGCGTGCACCGTGGTGGCGCACTCGCCGCACACCCCCTGCCGGCACATCCGCGGTACCGGGATCCCGGCGCGGTCGAGCGCGTCGAGCAGCGACTCCCGGGCGCCGACGTCGACGGTGCGGCCGCTGCGCCGTAGCACCGCCCGGAACGGGCGGCCCGGCTCCGGGGCGTGGACGAACGCCTCGGCGTGGATCCGCGCGTCCGGCCAGTGCGCGGCCCGGGCGGCGTCCGCGGCGGCGGCGATCAGCCCGGGCGGCCCGCAGACGTGGAGGTGGCTGCCGAACGGTGCCGACCCGAGGAGCCTGCGGAGCGCGACGAGCGCCGCGGCGCGACCGGTCACCGCCTCCAGCCGGTCGCCGCAGACGGCGCGCAGCTCCTCGAGGTGCGGGGCGACGCCCGGCCGGTGCACGAACAGCACGGTGAACCGGTGCCCCCAGAACGCGTGCCAGCGGGCGTGCGAGAGCACCGGCGTCACCCCGATGCCGCCGGCGACGAGCAGGTGGTGCGTCGCGGTCTCGACCGGCCGGAACGTCGCGCGCGGCCGGCTCGCCCGGACCCGGTCCCCGACGGCGAGTGCGTGCATCCACCGGGACCCGCCGTGTCCGTCCGGGCGCAGCGCCACCGCGAGGTGCAGCCGCTCGGGCGCGACCGACGGGCCGGTGAGCGAGTACGGGTTCCACCGGTGCGGCGCCCACCGCACCGCGACGTGGCTGCCCGGCGGGTACGACGGCAGCGGCCCGCCGCCGGCCGGCGCCAGCTCCAGGCTGCGCACTCCCGGGCACGGCGTCCCGAGCGCGGCGACGACGAGATCGAGCGTCACGCGCCGGGCCCCGCGACCCGGGTGCCGGTGGGGACGCCGAGGAACGCGGCGTGCGTGCGGGAGTGGTGGTGGGCGACGACGAGCTCCGAGCGGCAGCCGGGGCAGCCGAGGGCGTCGCCGGGTGCGGTCTCCGAGACGAACCGGGCGTGGCAGTGACCGCAGTGGACGGCCCGGCGCCGGACGCCCTCGACGGCGGCGTCCCCGGTGCCGGTGACGTCGGTCGGCACGAGCAGCAGTTCCTCGTCCAGTGCGCCCCGGGCCAGGGCGGCGGCCCGGACCTCCTGCAGCTCCAGCTCGGGGCCGGTGACGAGGATCCGCCAGCCGGTCGTCACGCCGGCCAGCTCGGTGCCGAGCCGGTCCCCGGTGGCGGCCCCGGGCGCGATCTCCACGAGCCGGTCCTGCGGCCGGACCTCCGGCGCGGGGGCACCGCCCACGGTGACCACCAGGTGCGGCGCCGGGCCGCGGGCCCCGGCGGCGTAGCGGGGCTGGGACGTCTGCTCCGACGGGACGTGCGGTGAGCGCGGTGCGGCACCGGTGCGCGACGGCGGGACGGGAGCGGGCATGACGGTCCTCGGTCGAGGTGGCGGCGGGACCGATCCTAGGCGCGGATCACCGGTCGAGCAGCTGGGCCAGGTGCAGCGCCGGCCGGTCGCGCAGATCGGCGATCTGCGTGCGGCAGGAGAAGCCGTCGGCGAGTACGACGGCGTCGGGGTCCGTGTCGAGTGCGGGGAGCAGGTTCTGTCCGGCCACGGCGACCGACACCTCGTAGTGGCCGCGTTCGACGCCGAAGTTGCCGGCGAGCCCGCAGCATCCGGCCAGGTTCCGGACCCGGGCACCGGTCGAGGCCAGCAGGTCGGCGTCGGGTTTCCAGCCCAGTACGGCGTGGTGGTGGCAGTGGGGCTGGACGACGAGGTCGAGGTCCGACAGGTCCGGCGGGGTCCAGCCGGGGGTCTCGGCGAGCAGCTCGGACAGGGTCCGCACCGCCGAGGCGACGGGTGCGGCGTCCGGGTCGTCGGGCAGCAGCTCGCGGACGTCGGAGCGCAGCACCGCGGTGCACGAGGGCTCGATGCCCACGATGGGGATGCCGGCGCGGGCGTCGTCGGCGAGCGTGGCCACGGTCCGGCGCAGGATCTTCTTGGCCGGGTCGAGCTGCCCGGTGGTGATCCAGGTCAGGCCGCAGCACACGGTGGAGGACGGCAGCCGCGGCTCGTAGCCCGCCGATCGCAGGACGCGGACGGTGGCCTCGGCGACCTCGGGGGAGAAGGCGTCGGAGAACGAGTCGGCGAACAGCACCACCGGGGTCCGGTCGGATGCCGTGGGGCGGAAGAGCCGGCGGAAGGGGCGGCGGGCGAAGGCCGGGACCGAGCGGCGGCCGTCGACACCGGCGAGCCACAGCAGAACCGGGCCGAGGCCGGGCAGGCGTACCGCGGCGTTGGCCAGGCGCGGGGTCCGTCCGGCGATGCGGGCCCAGAACGGCAGCTTGCCGAGGGTGTAGTGCGAGCGTGGGCGCAGCCGCCGGCGGTAGGTCTGGTGGAGCGCCTCGGACTTGTAGGTGGCCATGTCGATGCCGGTCGGGCAGTCCGAGGCGCATCCCTTGCAGGACAGGCACAGATCCAGGGAGTCGTGCACGGCCGGGTCGGACCACGCGAGCTCTCCGCGCACGACCTCCTGCAGGACGCGTGCGCGTCCGCGGGTGGAGTCCTTCTCCTCGCGGGTGGCGAGGTAGGAGGGGCACATGACCCCGCCCGAGGCGGAGTTGTCGGCCCGGCACTTGCCGACACCGGTGCAGCGGTGGACGGCCTGGGCGAGGTCGCCGTCGTCGTGGGGGTAGGCCATCGCCAGGTGTCGTCGGCCCAGCGGGAAGGTTCCGGCGACGCGGACGTCGGCGTCGACCGGGTCGGGGTCGACCAGGACGCCGGGGTTGAGCAGGTTGCCGGGGTCGAAGGCGTGCTTGACGGCGCCGAACAGGGCGATCGCGTCGGCCGAGTACATGTGGGGCAGCAGCTCGGAGCGGGCGCGGCCGTCGCCGTGCTCCCCGGACAGCGAGCCACCGAACTCGCCGACCAGCTGCGCGGCGTCGGTGAGGAAGCGGCGCAGCACGGTGCTGCCGTCGGGCCGGTCGAGGGGCACGTCGAGCCGGACGTGCATGCAACCGTCCCCGAAGTGCCCGAACGGGGCCGAGGTCATGCCGTAGGAGTCGACCAGCTCGTCGAAGCGGGCCAGGTAGCGGCCGAGCTGCTCGGGCGGCACGGCGGCGTCCTCCCACCCGGGCCAGGCGGGCCGGTCGGACGGGGCGCGCCCGGCGAGGCCGGCGCCGTCCTCGCGGATGCGCCACAGCCGGGCCTGGACCGCGGGGTCCTCGACGACGGTGGAGTCGTCGCCGATCCCGTCGGCGGCGAGGCGGCGGGCCCGGTCGAGGACCTCGCCGGGCTCGTGGCCGGCGAGCTCGACGAACAGCCACGCCTTGCCCCGCGGCAGGGGCGGGACGGCGTCGGGGCCGCGGCGGGCGCGCAGGACGTCGAGCAGCCGTGAGTCTAGCCCCTCGCACGAGGTGGGGCCGTGGGCCACGACCGACGGTGCGGCGTGACCGGCGGCGACGATGTCGGAGAAGCCGAGCACCACCACGACCCGCACCGGTGCGTCCTCCACCAGATTCACCGTCGCCCGGGTGATCACCCCGAGGGTGCCCTCGGACCCGACGAGAGCCCGGGTGAGGTCGAAGCGTTCGGGCAGCAGGTGCTGGGCGGCGTAGCCGGAGACCTGCCTGCCGAACCGGTCGAACTCCAGGCGGGCGGTCTGCAGGTGCCGCGAGACCGCGGCCCGGACGCCGGAGACGACGGTCTCCGAGCCGCGGGCGTACGGGACGCCGTCCTCGTAGCCGGTGACCAGACGGTCACCGGCGGCGGTGAGCAGTTCCATGCCGGCGACGTTGTCCGAGGTGCGCCCGTAGGCCAGCGAACGCGACCCGCACGCGTTGTTGCCGATCATCCCGCCGATCGTGCACCGGGGGTGGGTGGAGGGGTCCGGCCCGAACCGGACACCGAACGGGGCGGCGGCACGCTGCAGGACCGCGTGCACCGTGCCGGGCTCGACCACGGCGGTGCGCGAGTCGGGATCGACCGAGAGCACCCGCCCGAGGTGGCGGGAGAAGTCGATGACGATCCCGCGGCCCACGGCGTTGCCCGCCACCGAGGTCCCCGCTCCGCGGGAGGTGACGGGCACCCCGGTCTCGCGCGCCACGGCGAGCACCGCGGCGACCTCGTCGACGTCGCGGGGGCGCACGACCGCCAGCGGCGGGATCCGGTACAGCGAGGCGTCGGAGGCGTACATCCCCCGGGTGGCTGCGTCGGCCCGCACCTCCAGGCCGGCACCCCGCAGCGCCGCCTCGACCCCGTCCGTCCCTGCGCCCGCAAGTAACATGTTACTTCCCACGGCTAACATGTTACTCATGCCGAGGCTCGTGCTGTCCACCGATGCGCCCTCGCTGGCCGCCGGGGTGGCTCAGGCGGTCCGGGACGCGGTGGCCGCGGGCGAGCTCGTCGCCGGCGAGACGTACTCGGTCTACCAGCTCGCCGACGAGCTCGGTGTCTCCCGCAGCCCGGTGCGGGAGGCGTTGCTGCAGCTCGCCGAGGCCGGGCTGGTGCGGATCGCGCGCAACCGGGGTTTCCAGATCGTCGTGCCGACCGCGCACGACATCGAGGAGATCATCGAGATCCGGCTCGCCCTCGAGCCCGCGGCGGCCGGGCGCGCCGCGCGGGAGGGCTCGGACGCCGACCACGACACCGTGCGCGCGGCGCTGGCGGACATGACCGATGCCGCGGCCCGGGACGACGAACAGGCGTTCTGGGCGGCCGACCGGACCCTGCACGACCGCCTGCTGCGCGCTGCGGGCAACGCGCGTGCGGCCGCGATCGTCGAGCGGCTGCGGGCCACCACCGCCCTGCTCGGTCCGCCGACGACCGCCGGTGGGCGCACCCTGGCCGAGATCGTCGCCGAACACGAGCCGGTCGTGGCCGCGGTGGTGCTCCGCGACGACACGTCGGCCGAGGTGGCCATGCGGGACCACCTGGAACGGACCGGTCGTCTCCTGGTCGAGCGCCTCGGTGTGCACTCCGTCCGCGACGTCGCCGCCGGCGGGCACGTCGAGCGGTCGGGCTGACCGGACCCGTCCTGGCCGATCACGGCCGGCTGGTCGTGCACCCGCGCCCGATGTGGCCTCGCCGTCGCAGCGCGCTGCGGGCGGGGTGGAACCCGACCGACCGATCGGCGGGCCTGAGGGCTGCGGGCGGCAGGCGTCGCGCGAGGAGCGCGGTCGGTTCACGGTCGTGCGGACGTCCTGCTCGCCGCCGGGTGGGTGTGGGGCGTGCGGAGCGGCGCTGAGCTGCGCGGATGCAGTCGATGTCGACGCCGATGTCCCCCGATGGGGTTCACAACTGGTGTGGCTCGGGTTACCTTGAGCACCGCATAGTTGGGAATGCGCCCACATAGTGTCACCCGACGAAGGGCTCAACGATGAGCGAGGCACGCAAGCAGAACGAGAGCGTCTTCACCTGGGCCGCGCCCCCGCTGAAGTTCGGGGACGGCGCGATCGACGAGATCGGGCTCGAGCTCGCCGCCCGGGATCTGACCTCGTGTCTGATCCTCACTGTGGTTCCCCCAAGATCGTGGAGGGTTCCCTATGCCGCGTCTCGGGTGAGAGCGGCGTTCTCGTAGTTGATCGGTGAGAGCCCGCCCGCGGCGCTGTGTCGCCGGCGGTGGTTGTAGAAGCCGTAGCACCAGTCGATGACCACCGCCCGCGCCCTGCTGGTGGTGTCGAAGTCGTTGCGGGACAATACTTCCCACTCCAGGCTGGAGAAGAACGCCTCCGCCGCGGCGTTGTCGAAACACGACCCGACCCGACCCATCGACTGGCGGATCTCCAGCCGCCGACACAGCGCGGTGAACGCCCCGGCGGTGTAGGTCGACCCGCGGTCGGTGTGAAAGATCACTCCTCGGATCTAGCCCGCCCCACCGCGGGCCGCGGTGGCCATCCGGATGGCCTCACACGCCAGCTCGGCGTTCGGGTGCAGTCCGGTGGCCGCGCCGAGCAACCGCCGCGAGTACAGGTCGATCACCGTGGCCAGATACAGCTTCCCGGCCGCGGTGGGGATCTCGGTCATGTCCCCGACCCAGCGGCGGTTCGGCTCGGCCGCGGTGAAGTCGCGTCTGAGCAGGTCGGGGAACTTCGGCGCTGCGCGGTCCTGACGGGCCAGCCCGTTGCGTCTCTTGATCCGGCGCGCGACCAGGCCCTGGCGACGCATCGAGTCCGCCACAGTCTTCTCCGAGACCTGCCAGCCGGCCTCACGCAGGTCCGCGTGCAACCTCGGCGAGCCGTGCAACCGCTGGGCAGCGTCGAACGCCACGCCCACCGCGGCGTCGAGCCGGGTCCGCCGCTGCTCGGTCGCGGTCGTGCCACCGTCGGGGCTGCCGGCGCGCTGCAGCCACTTGTACAGCCACGAGATCGACACCCCGAGCAGGGCACAGGCCAGCGTGTGCGGCACCCGGTGGAAGGTCCTCTGGTCGGCGATGAAACGGGCCACGCTCACCTCGTCGCCTCCTTGACCCACAGGACCACGGATCGCTTGAGGACATCACGCTCCATCCGCAGCTCGGCGTTCTCCGCACGCAACCGCTTGAGCTCCTCGACGTCCCCGCGGGACAGGCCCTCGGTCTCCTCACGGGCCTCACGGGCGCGGGCCACCCAGTTGCCCAGCGTGCCCTCGTTGACCCCCAGGTCTCTGGCGACCTGGGCGATCGGCTTGCCCGTCTCCTCGACGATCCGGACCGCCCCGTCACGGAACTCCCGGTCGTATCGCTTCCGTACCTCTGGCATCGCTACCCCTTATAGCTGATGCCTCCCCGATCATGGGGGAACCGCAGAACTCCCAACGTCACGACTCCGATGTATGTCCCCACCACCATCACCGCCACCACCGAAAACCGGCAACGCCGCAGCACATGCGGAAAACCAATCCCCCGATACACCTTCCACATAACCGTCCGGGGCCGCAGATGATCCCGATCCGCTCGTGGCGGGCTCGTCGCCGTTCGTCCGCGGTCCGGCGCCGGTCGTTCCCACCCGGTTGTCAGGCATCGGCGTGGGTATCACGGTGAGTGGACAAGTCCGGCAGAGCCGGTGTGGAGGTGGGGGAAATGAACGCCTGGTCCGCGAACGAGTTCGAAGCGCGGCTGCGGTCCATCGGGGAGAAGCGGTATCACCATCTGCACCCGTTCAACGAACGGATGCACGCGGGCACGCTGACCGAGAACGAATTCCGGGGCTGGGTGCGGAACCGCTTCTACTACCAGGTGAACCTCCCGGTGAAGGACGCGTTCATCCTGACCAAGCTCCCCGGCCGCGACGACCGGCGGCGCTGGATCCAGCGCATCATCGACCACGACGGGCGTACCGGCGACGAGGACGGCATCGAGAAGTGGATCCGCCTCGGCGAGGCCGTCGGCCTGACCCGTGAGCACCTGTTCGACGACGACACGGTCCTGCCCGGCACACGGTTCGCGGTGGACGCCTACGTCGACTTCTGCCGCCGGCAACCGTGGCTGGAGTCGGTCGCCTCGGCGCTGACCGAGCTGTTCGCGCCGGACCTGCTCAGCCGGCGGATCACCGACGTCACCCACCACTACCCGTGGATCGCGACCGACGGCCTCGAGTACTTCCGGGCACGGCTCACCCAGCAGCCCAAGGACATCGAGCACCTGCTCGAACTGGTCCTCGACCACGCAATGACCCGCGAGCAGCAGGACGCGTGCGCTCGGGCGCTGGAGTTCAAGTGCGACGTCCTCTGGAGCCTGCTCGACGCCGTGGAACTCGCCTACGGCAGGAGCCGCTGATGACCGACGACGATCTGACCGCCACCCCCCCGGCTGGCGACCAGGGCGATGCTCAAGCACGACCGCGTCCGGGGTGTGGAGCTGCTGCTGCTGCCCGAGCGGGTCGTGGTCCTCAACCAGTCTGGTGCGGCGATACTCGGCCTGTGCGACGGCAACCGGACCGTGCGGCAGCTGGTCGACCAGCTCGAACGGGACTTCGCCGCGACCGACCTCGTGAACGACGTCATGACGTTCCTCGACGACGCCAGTGGGCGGGGCTGGGCGGTGGTGGTGTCGTGAACGGCCCGCCCCAGCCCTACGGCCTGCTGGCCGAGGTCACCCACCGGTGCCCGTTGCACTGCGTCTACTGCTCGAACCCGCTGGCGCTGCTGGAGCGCCACGACGAGCTCGCCACCGACGACTGGCTGCGGGTGATCGGGCAGGCGGCCGGGCTCGGCGTCGTGCAGGTCCACCTGTCGGGCGGGGAACCCCTCGTCCGCGGCGACCTGGAGACGCTGGTCGCCGAGTGCCGCCGCCTCGGCCTGTACACGAACCTGATCACCAGCGGTCTCGGGCTCACCGAGCGCAGGGTGGAGTCGCTGGTCGCCGCCGGGCTCAACAGTGCCCAGCTGAGCATCCAGGGCGACGCCGCCGAGTCGACGGACCTGGTCGCGGCGAGCAAGCGGTTCGACAAGAAGGAAGTGGCCGCGCGCCTCATCCGTGACGCCGGGCTGCCGTTGAACATGGACGTCGTGCTGCACCGGCTCAACCTCGACCGGCTGGACGCGATCATCGACGTCTGCGTGCAGTGGGGCGCCGAACGGCTCGAGCTCGCCAACACCCAGTACTACGGCTGGGCGCTGCGCAACCGCGAGGCACTGATGCCCGGCACCGCCCAGCTGGACCGGGCGGTCGAGGTCTACCGGCGTCGCAAGGCGGAGCTGGCCGGGCGGACGGAGCTGCTCTGGATCCTCCCGGACTACTACGAGCCCTACCCGAAGCCGTGCATGGGGGGCTGGGCGCAGACCGCGCTGACCGTCGCCCCCGACGGTCGCGTGTATCCGTGCCCGGCGGCCTCGGAGATCACGACCATGGAGTTCGACTCCGTCCGCGACCACGACCTCGACCGGATCTGGACGACGTCCGCCGCGTTCGCGGCGTTCCGCGGCACCGAGTGGATGCCCGACCCGTGCCGCAGCTGCGTGCGCAAGGAACTGGACTTCGGCGGCTGCCGCTGCCAGGCCTTCGCCCTGACCGGCGACGCGGGGCGCACCGACCCGGTGTGCCGGCACTCGCCGGACCACCACCTGGTGCAGGACGCGCTGGACCGGGCCAACCAGGACGACGCCGGGACCCGGGGGCAGGAGCTCGTGCACCGCCGTCCGACGGTGTCGGCACGGAGGCGATGACGCCGTAGCGGCTCCCGCGCCGGGCGCGGCGCACACCGGCCTCCGTCCCCCCGGGGTGGGGCGGGGTCAGGCGCGCGCCGCGTCCTCGGTGTCGCGCAGCACGCGGAGGGCGTTGCCCCGGGCGAGCTTCCGCAGGTCGTCGCGGCTCCAGCCGCCGGCATCGAGCGCGTCGAACAGGCGGGGGTAGTACTCGACGCTCGGAATGTCGGGCGGGGGCGTCATGCCGTCGAAGTCGCTGCCGATCCCGACGTGGTCCACGCCCATGACCTCGCGGAGGTGGTCGAGGTGGCGCACGATGTCGGCGATCCCGACCGCGGGGGGGCCTGCGCTCCCACCCCGCTACGGCGTCGTCACGGACCTCTCTCCGCGCGAGGCCCCACCGCCGGAGGTCCTCGCTGAGGAAGGTCGGCAGGAACACGGCCATGACGATGCCGCCGGTCGACCCGACGCGTTCGAGGACGCGATCCGGGACGTTGCGGGAGTGCCGGCACACGGAGTAGGCCCCGGAGTGGGAGAAGAACGCCGGTGCCCGTGACACGTCGAGCGCCGCGTCCATGGTGGCGTGTGCGGTGTGCGACAGGTCGACGAGCATCCCGAGGTCGTTGAGCTCGGTCACGACCATCCGTCCGAAGTCGCTCAGCCCGCCGGTGTCGACGACATCGGTGCAGCTGTCGGCCCAGCCGGTGTTCCGCGTGTGCGTCAACGTCAGGTACCGGGCGCCGAGCCGGTGGAACAGGCGCAGGACCTCGAGCGAGTCGAGGATCTGGTGCCCGCCCTCCACCCCGATCAGCGACGCGATCCGGCCCTCGCCGTTGATCCTGTCGATGTCGTCGGCGGTGCGTGCGAGGGCGGTCCGGTCCGGGTGGAGCGCCTGGAGGCGGTGGATCCCCTCGAACTGCTCCAGCGTCCCTGCCGTCAGCGCCGCACCCGTCGTGGAGCAGGGCATCCACACCGACCAGAACTGGGCACCCACCCCACCCGCGGCGAGCCGGACCAGGTCCGTCTGCAGGGTGCGGGGCCGGGCGAGAGCGAGGTCGAGCGTGCCGGAGTCCAGCCCCGCCTCGTCGCGGATCTTCGAGATCATGTCGTTGTGGCCGTCGATCAGCGGCGCTTCGGCCAGCAGCGACCGGACGCCGTCGTCGGTACGCAGGCTCATCTCTCTCCTCGGGGCAGGCGGTCACCCGGTCACCCCGTCAGGCGAACCGGTGCTCGGATCCGACCATCCGCACCGTGTCCGGCTCCGAGCACAGCAGAATCGACCGCGTGGTGGCGCGGCCGGCGCGGTACCGGACACCGTCGAGCAGCTCGCTGGTGACCACCCCGGTGGCGCAGAACAGGACGCGCCCACCGCGGACCAGGTCCGCGGTGTGCAGGACCGGGCCGGCGCCGTGGGAGCGCAGCCGGAGCTGCAGCGAACCGCCCGTGCAGGACAGGGCGGCGGCGGCCATGACCCCCTCCGCCACCCCGGCGGTGCACAGGAGCACGTCCACCGAGCACTCGGGGAGGGCCGCGGCGATCGCTCCCGCGAGGGCGCCGCCCTGCAGGGCGTGGACCCGGGCCCCGGCGTCGCGGACCTCGTCCACGACGCCGCGGTGCCGGAACCGGTCGAGTACGGCGACCTCCACGTCCGACACCCGCACGCCCTTGACCGCGGCGACCGCGCGCAGGTTCTCCGCCACCGGCCTGGTGATGTCGACGGCGTCGGCGCAGTCGGGGCCCACGGCCAGCATCTCCACGTCGGAGGGCACCCGCGGCGTGTACAGCGCGCCGTGCCCGGCCACGGCGATCGCCACCAGCGAGTCCGGTACGTCCCCGGCCGGTGACCGGTCGCCGCCACCCACCCTGATGCCGAGGTCGCACAGCGGCCCCGCACCGGCGCCCGCGGCGTCGCCCGTGCGCAGGACGGGGGAGTCGTCCCGCTCGCCCTCGCCGATCACCACGGTGCCGTGCACGGGCACGGACCGGAGGTGCTCGTGCATCGCCAGGGTGGCGGCGGCCCTGTCGCGGCCCGACCGCTCGCGGCCGGCCCCTCGACCGGCCGCGAGCGCGGCGGCCTCGGTCGCCCGCACGAGCTCCAGCCCGAGATCCGCATCCGGTCCCGGGCACGACGCGGTGGCGAACCACTCCTGAGTACTCATCACCCTCGATCCCCGTGACCGGCACGAGCTCCGGCGCGCGCTCCGACGCGGACGCGGAGGGCGGCCGGCTGCTCCGACCGCCCTCCGCCGTCAGGCACTCATCGTGCGGCGGCGTTCGCGACGGCGTGCTCGGACAGCGCGTCCTGGGCGGCGCCCCAGCTGTCCTGGTCGCCCCGCCACACCTCCAGCGCCGGCCCGACCAGGGCCCGCCCGAACGAATAGGTGAGCTCCCAGGGCAGCGGGTCGAGGTGCTGCATCGCCCCGAGGTGCTGCGTCGCGACCTCAGGGCGCTGCCCGCCGGAGAGGAAGGCGATGCCCGGCACGGACGCGGGGACGGTCTCCCGCAGCGTCTCCACCGTGGCCCGGGCGACGTCCGCCACCGTGGGCTGCTCGGGACTACCGGTCCCGGCGACCACCATGTTCGGCTTGAGGACGATGCCGTCGAGCTCCACCTCCATCAGGGCGAGCTCCTCGAACAGCGACCTCAGCACGGCGGTCGACACCTCCCGGCAGCGGTCCAGCGAGTGGGCACCGTCCATCAGGACCTCGGGCTCCACGATGGGCACCAGGCCACCCTCCTGGCACAGCCCGGCGTAGCGCGCCAGCGCATGCAGGTTCGCGCGCACCGCCCGGGACGACGGCGTGTTGTCGCCGATCGTGATCACCGCGCGCCACTTCGCGAACGTCGCGCCGAGCCGCACGTACTCCGCGACCCGCTCCCGCAGCCCGTCGAGACCCTCGGTGATCTTCTCCTCGGCCGCCCCCGCGAGCGGCTTCGCCCCGGTGTCGACCTTGATCCCGGCGAGGATCCCGATGTCCTCGAGGTACTCCGGGAACGTGCGGCCGTTGCTCAGCTTCTGGTGGAACGTCTCGTCCGCGAGGATGACACCGCTGACCGACTCGGCCAGCCGCGGAGTGGTGACGATCAACTCCCGGTACACCCGGCGGTTCTCCGCGGTCGGCTCGACGCCGACGTTCTCCAGCCGTGCCGACATCGTCCCGATGCTCTCGTCGGCGGCGAGGATGCCGCGCCTGTTGGACACCAGGGTCCGTGCGATCTTGTTCAGAGCAGACACTGTCGTCGATCCTCCTGTAGGTACGAAAAGGGTGCGGCGATCAGGCGATCGCCTCGTGGACGTCGATGGCCGGCGACTGCTGGGGCCGCAGCCGCGATCGCGAGCCGGCCTTCCTCGATCTCTGGCCCGCCCCGACGACCGGCACCGGGGAGCCCTTCGCCGCGGCGACCTCCACCAGCTCCGCCGCGTACCCCGGAAGGCCGCGGCGCTCGCTCCAGGCCGCGTAGATGGGCTTGGCAGGCATGTCCTGGTCGACGGCCACCAGGTGCAGCCGCCCCTCCGCGAGCTCGGCCCGGACGGTGGAGACGTTCAGCACCGTCACCCGCCGGCTGGTCGCGACCGCCTGCTTGATCGCGGCGTTGAACGGCAGCTCCACGTGGCTCTGCGGGGCGTGCGCGGCGTCCAGCAGCTCGTCGGTGAACTCCCGCAGCCCGGAACCACGCTCGCGCACCACCAGGGGCGCGCCCGCCAGCTCCGCCACCGTCAGCGGAGTGCTCCGCGTGGCCCACGGGTGGTCCGACCCGACCACGACGGCCAGCTCGTCGTCACAGATGTTGCGGGTCACCAGGTCGTTGCGATCGTGGCGCTGCCCGCGGTCGCCCGCCTCGCACCAGCCGTCGATGAACGCGAGATCGGCCAGGCCCGTCTGGATCATCCCGCGCAGCGCGTCGACACCGCCGCTCTGCACCTCGACCCGCACCTCGCCGAACGAGAACCGGGAACGGTTCAGCCACTCGGGAAGCAGGTGCTCCGAGATCGCCGGACTGCCCGCGACCCGGAGGCGCTTCGTCTCGCCGCTCCGGGCACCGGAGCCGAACTCCAGCAGCTCCCGCGCCGCCTCGATCACGTTCCGGGCGTACTTCGCGAGAATCTCCCCGTCCTCGGTGAGCTTCGAACCCGCGGGAGAACGTTCCAGCAGCTGAATTCCGAGGCGGCGTTCCATCGCGCTGATCCGGATGCTCGCGGCCGGCTGGGAGAGACTGTGCGCCTGCGCCGCTTTCCCCACGCTGCCGTGACTCCCGACCGACAGCAGCAGATCGAGGTCGGCGAGCTGAGGCATCTTGGACGGAAGCACCATTGGATTCATCCCTCTCGCTGACCTGCGACTCGCGGTACGCAGCGAGATTGGGCACACCGGTTCGGGTGGTCAAGGCGGCCGAGACGAACGCACGCTGCGCGCGCATGAACGGTGTGCGGCAGGTCACCTACGGGACGGTGCCGGAATCAGGCGGTGGTGACGGGCCCCGCATTCCCTCCCGTGACGCCACGACCGCCGCTCGTCGTCGGTGCGCCGCCGTTCGTTTGACCCGGCTCCGCTCCGGCGGACGCCGGGCGGCCCCGTTCTTCACGCAGTCGTTCCGCGGCGACGACCGCCCGTCATCTCGGGTCCGGTTCGCCCCATTGGCCCGATCCATGCGACACCCACTCGTGACAGCGGGGCAACCCGGGACGGTGGTCCGGGCACGCAGCATTCCGTGCGGCGGCCGCCGACCCGGCCGTCGTCGGAGGTGGGGGACGTGACCCAGGAGATGGACCCGCCGGCCACGGCGGCGCCGGCCGCGGTCGGCGCAGCGCGGGAGACGCTCGAGGACTACACACTCCGGTACGCGCCACGCAGCTACCGCAGGTGGTCACCGGGCGTCGTCGGGGTGACGGCGCTGGGCGGGATCGCCTACCTCGCCGACTTCTCGATCGGCGCCAACATCGGCATCGCCTACGGCACGACGAACGCGCTGTGGGGGATCGCGGTCTTCGCGCTCGTCGTGATCGCGACCGGCACGCCCGTGGCCTACTACGCCGCGCGGTACAACCTGGACCTCGACCTGGTGACCCGCGGCTCCGGATTCGGCTACTACGGCTCGATCCTCACCAACATCATCTTCGCGACGTTCACCTTCATCTTCTTCGCGCTCGAGGGCTCGATCATGGCGCAGGGGCTCGAGCTCGGGCTCGGCGTCCCGCTGTGGATCGGCTACGCCGTCTCCACGGTGATCATCTTCCCGCTCGTCGTGTACGGGATGTCGCTGCTGTCGACGCTCCAGCTCTGGACGACGCCGCTCTGGCTGGTGCTGATGGTCCTGCCGTTCGGCTACCTGGTGCTGGCCCACCCGGACTCGGTCGCGACGTTCCTGGCCTACCAGGGCGAGGACGGCCTGGGTGCGCCGAGCATCGGCTCGGTCATGCTCGCCGCGGGGGTCTGCCTGTCGCTGATCGCGCAGATCGCCGAACAGATCGACTACCTCCGGTTCATGCCGCCGAAGACGCCGGAGAACCGCCGCCGGTGGTGGACGGCGACGCTACTGGCCGGGCCGGGCTGGGTCCTGTTCGGCGCCGCGAAGCAGGTCGTCGGCCTGTTCCTGGCCGTGTACTTCATCGCGAACGTCGCCGGGGGCGCCGCGGTGGCGAACGAGCCCGTGCAGCAGTTCCTGCTGATCTACCAGGACCTCGTGCCGGGCTGGCTGGCGATCACCCTCGCGGTGGTGCTGGTCGTCGTCAGCCAGGTCAAGATCAACGTGACGAACGCGTACTCCGGGTCGCTGGCCTGGACGAACTCCTTCACCCGGATCACCGGGACCTATCCCGGCCGGCTCGTGTTCCTCGGCGTCAACCTGCTGATCGCGCTGGTGCTGATGGAGGCGAACATGTTCGACTTCCTCAACGCGATCCTCGGCTTCTACGCGAACATCGCCATCGCGTGGATCGTCGTCGTCGCCACCGACATCGCGGTCAACAAGTACCTGCTGAGGCTCTCCCCGAAGCACCCCGAGTTCCGCCGCGGGATGCTCTACGCGGTCAACCCGGTCGGGTTCGTCTCGGTCGTGCTGGCCGGCGGACTGTCGATCGCGACGTTCTTCGGGGCGCTCGGGACGGCGATCCAGCCGTTCTCCCCGCTGGTCGCGATCGCGCTCGGGCTCGTGATTCCCCCGGTGCTGGCGGTCGCCACCGGGGGCCGGTACTACCTGCGCCGGACCGACGACGGCATCGAACTGCCGATGTACGACGAGCACGGCAACCCGTCGGACGCGGTGCTGCCCTGTCACGTCTGCGGGCAGGACCTGGAGCGCCCGGACATGACGGCGTGCGTCGCGCACGACGCCTACGTCTGCTCGCTCTGCCTGAGCACGGACCGGCGCAAGGAGCACGTGCTGCCCGCCCAGGGGTGACCACCCCACGGACCGGACCGGGGCTCCCCGGTCGTCGAAGCGGTGGCCGTCACCGGCCCGTTCCGGTGGCGGCCACCGCGCCCTCCGCGCCCTCCATGCAGGACAGGGCCTCGGCGAGCCGGCGGCCCGCGGTGACCGCGTCGTGCGCGACGGCGGTCGCGAGCACGCCCCGGACGGCGAGCGGGGACAGGCTCCAGCCCTCGCCCGCGGCGGGGCGGGTGTCGCCGTCGTCGTCCCCGATCAGGACCTCGGTGCCCAGCACGCGGTGCCCGGCCAGGTGGGCGGGTGAGCCGTCGAGATCCGGGTCGCCGATCTCCTGGGTCTGCACCAGCAGCGGGAGCCCCCGTTCGGTGATCCGGACCGTGCCGCGGTAGCGCCCGGGGCGCTCGCCGGTGCGGCCGCCGACCAGGAGGTCCCGTGCCCGCAGCGACGCCGTCGGGGCCAGGTCGGCGTCCAGCACCGTCTCGTGGTCGGCCCGCCCGGTGACGACGGTCGGCTCGGGCAGGTACGTCAGTGCGCCGCCGTCGCCGACGGTGCAGGACAGGACCGTCCGGCTCGGACGCCCGGCGCCGGGCAGCGCGACGGTCGCCGCGACGCCGGTCAGCACCAGCCGTGCGCCGGGTCCGACGGTGACGTCGAGCCGCACGTCGTCGCCGGCGAGCGGGGTGGACGCCGACCCGACCAGGTGGACGACGGCGTCCGGGCTCGCCGCCGCGGCCGCGCCCCGCCGCGGGACCAGCGCCAGCGGCGCCTGGGCGCGCAGGACCGTCACGACGGTCCGGCCGTCCCGCAGCTCGACGGCGAGGCTCGCGCGGGCGCGCACCTCAGACCGTCGCGCGGACCGCGGCGACCTGCTCCAGCACCCAGGCGCAGGCGTCACCGGCGGCCGGGTCCTCGACCAGCGACTGTGCGAGGACCGGGAGCTCGCCCCGGATCCGCGCCGCGTCGCCGGTCATCACCCCGAGATCGGCGCCGACCAGCGGGGCGAGGTCGGTCTTGTTGATCACCAGGAGGTCCGCGGTGGTCACCCCGGGGCCGCCCTTGCGGGGCACCTTGTCCCCACCGGCGACGTCGACGACGAAGATCTGCCGGTCGACCAGCCCCCGGGAGAACACGGCGGTGAGGTTGTCCCCGCCGGACTCGACGAGCACCAGCTCCAGGTCGCCGAACCGTTCCTCGAGCAGGTCGATCGCGTCGAGGTTCGCGGTGATGTCGTCGCGGATCGCCGTGTGCGGGCAGCACCCGGTCTGCACCGCCTCGACCCGCTCCGGTGCCAGGACGCCCGCGCGACGCAGGAAGTCGGCGTCCTCGGTGGTGTAGATGTCGTTGGTGACCACGGCCAGCCGGACCCGCCCGGCCAGGCTGCGGGCCAGCGCCGCGACCAGCGCGGTCTTGCCGGAACCGACCGGCCCGCCGATCCCGATCCGCACCGCGCGTCCGGCGTGCGGGGCGGGGGAGTGGTGGTCGTGGTCGGTGACGGTCGGATCGAAGCTGATCACGTGGCCGTGACCGTGGCCTGCGTCAGGAGGCAAAGAGACGCACCCTCTCGCGGTGGTGGTGGACGTGGGCCTCGGCCATGAGGTCGAGGACCGGCGCACCCGGCGCCGGCAGATCGGTGACCGGGCCCGCCGCGAGGCCCGCGGCCTCGCTCACGAGCGCGGCGAGGTCGGGGCCGAGCGCGACGAGCACGGCGTTGACGGCGAACGGGTCCAGCCCGAGCAGCCGCACCGCGGCCGAGGCGGGACCGCTGACGGCCAGGTAACCGACACAGCGCGCCGCCGCGGCGGGGTCCTCCCCGGCGTACCCGATCACTGCGCCGGCCAGCAGCGGGTGGTGCGGGCGGGGGTGGACGGCGACGAGCGCGTCCAGCACCGGCGACGGCCAGGCCGCCCGCACCGCCCGCAGCGCCGCCCGGCCCTGTGCCCGCGAGGCGTCGCGCTGCGCCGCCGACGGGGTGCGCGCGTCGAGCGCGGCGTCCAGGGCGCGGAGCGCCCGTGAGTGGAAACCGTGGTCGGAGCCGACTTTTCCACTCACGAGCGCGGAGCGCCCCGCGGCGGTGGCGGCGACCCGGCCCGCGGTGCGCAAGCGCCCGCGCAGGAACGTGGCGAGCGAGTCCACGTCGGTCACCAGGCCGCGGGACACGGCCTCCTCCAGGCCGCCGGAGTGGACGTGCCCGCCACCGGGGAACCGGGCGTCGGCGAGCACGAGCGAGGCGAGGCCCGTCATCAGAACAGGAAGTAGCGCTGGGCCATCGGCAGCTCGCCGACCGGCGCGGGTTCGACGACGGCGCCGTCGATCGTCACCCCGAACGAGTCCGGGTCGACCCGCACCTCCGGCGTCGCGTCGTTGAGCACCATCGCCGCCTTGCGCACGGAGCGGGTGTCGGCGACCGGCACGCACGGGGTCGCGAGGCCGAGACGGTCGGGGACGCCGTCGTCGAGGGCGGACGGTGCCATGAAGGTCAGTGAGCCCAGCGCGGCCGGGGTGGGGGCGTAGCCGAACATCGGGCGGCCGTAGACCGGGCCGGGCGTCGGGATGGAGGCGTTCGCGTCGCCCATCTGCGCCCAGACGGCGAACCCGCCCTTCAGCACGACCGCGGGCCGCACCCCGAAGAGCTTCGGCTCCCACAGCACCAGGTTGGCGAGCTTGCCGGCCTCGACCGACCCCACGTGCTCCGCGGCGCCGTGCGCCAGCGCCGGGTTGATCGTGTACTTGGCGACGTAGCGCCGGGCCCGCAGGTTGTCCGCGCGGTCCGAGTCACCGGGCAGCGGCCCGCGGGCGGCCTTCATGACGTGCGCGGTCTGCCAGGTCCGGACGACCACCTCGCCGATCCGGCCCATCGCCTGCGAGTCGCTGCTCATCATCGAGATCGCGCCCAGGTCGTGCAGGACGTCCTCGGCGGCGATCGTCGTCGGGCGGATCCGGGACTCGGCGAACGCCAGGTCCTCGGGCACCGACGGGTTCAGGTGATGGCACACCATGAGCATGTCGAGGTGCTCGTCGAGGGTGTTCACGGTGTGCGGCCGGGTCGGGTTCGTCGACGACGGCAGCACGTGTCCGGTGCCGACGACCTCGATGATGTCCGGGGCGTGCCCGCCGCCCGCGCCCTCGGTGTGGAACGCGTTGATCGAGCGGCCCCCGATGGCGTCCAGGGTGGACTGCAGGAAGCCGGCCTCGTTGAGCGTGTCGGTGTGGATCGCGGCCTGGACGCCGGTCTCCTCGCAGACCCGCAGGCAGGCGTCGATCGCGGCGGGGGTGGTGCCCCAGTCCTCGTGGAGCTTGAACCCGCCCGCCCCGGCGCGGAGCTGCTCGTGCAGCGCCGCGGAGCTCACCGTATTGCCCTTGCCCATGAGCAGGACGTTCACCGGCTGGTGGTCCATCGCGCCCAGCATCCGGCCGATGTTCCACGGGCCGGGGGTGACGGTGGTGGCCTTCGATCCGTCGACCGGCCCGGTGCCACCGCCCATCAGCGTGGTCACACCGGACGCGAGCGCGGTCTCGACCAGCTGCGGGCAGATGAAGTGCACGTGGGCGTCGATCCCGCCCGCGGTGAGGATCTTCCCGTTGCCGGAGAGCACCTCGGTGCCCGGGCCGATCACCAGCGCCGGGTCGACGCCGTCCATCGTGTCGGGGTTCCCGGCCTTGCCGATGCCGACGATCCGGCCGTCCTTCACGCCGACGTCGGCCTTCACCACGCCCCAGTGGTCCAGCACGACGGCGCCGGTGATCACCAGGTCGGGGCACTGCTCCGCGGTCACGGCGGCCTGGCCCATCGACTCACGGATCACCTTGCCGCCGCCGAACATGACCTCGTCGCCCGACGCGGGACCGCGGGAGCGGTCCTCGGTCACCTCGACGACGAGGTTCGTGTCGGCCAGCCGGATCCGGTCGCCGACCGTGGGGCCGTAGAGGTCGGCGTAGCGGGCCCGCCCGATGGTGCCGCTCATCGTGCGTACCCCCGCTCGTCCAGGGCGCCGGCCCGTTCCGGGCGCAGACCCGGCACCCGGCGGACACCGGCGATCGGTACCAGCGTCACCTCGCGCGCCACGCCCGGCTCGAAGCGCACCGACGTCCCGGCCGGCACGTCGAGCCGGTGCCCCCAGGCCAGGTCGCGGTCGAACTCGAGACCGGGGTTGGCCGCCGCGAAGTGGTAGTGCGAGCCGACCTGGACCGGCCGGTCGGCGACGTTCTCGACGGTCAGGACGATCCGCTCGCGTCCCGGGTTCAGCGCGACCGGCTCCTCGCCGAGGAGGATCTCGCCCGGCGAGCCCGCCGTGCTCCCGCCACCCCCGCCGCTCACGCGATCGGCCCGTGCACGGTGACGAGCTTGGTGCCGTCCGGGAAGGTGGCCTCCACCTGCACCGAGTCGAGCATGTCCCCGATGCCGTCGAGGACGTCGTCGCGGGTCAGCACCTCCCGGCCGCTCGACATGAGCTCGGCGACCGTCCGCCCGTCCCGGGCGCCCTCCAGGACGTGCTCGGTGATCAATGCGACCGCCTCCGGGTAGTTCATCCGCAGGCCCCGCTCGCGCCGTCTGCGGGCGACGTCGGCGGCGACGTGGACGAGCAGCTTGTCGCGCTCCTGGGGGCTGAGGTGCATCCCGGAACTCTCTCCGGAGCGCGTTTCCCACGGGTTTCGGCGCGGTTTCGAGCGATCACGCCGCTGTCCCGCGGCGGGCCGGTCGACTGTGGGATCGCACGAATCTCCCGGTCACCGGCCCGGTGCGTTCGTCGTCCGTGGCCGTGCCGGGCCCGGCGACGGCGGGCGCATGGTGATGCAGGTCGCAATCCCGTCCGGAACGAGGATCCGATGAGTCCGCTGCCGCGTCCGCGCCGCCGCCCGTCCACCCAGCCCGTCCACCCCGTCGACGCCGTGCCACCGCCGGGCCGTCTCACCGTCTACGGCCTGCAGCACGTGCTCGCGTTCTACGCGGGCGCCGTCGTCGTCCCGATCCTGCTGGCGAACGCGATCGGGCTGGACGAGCGGCAGCTGATCCACCTCATCAACGCGGACCTCTTCACCTGCGGGATCGCCTCGATCATCCAGGCGGTCGGGATCGGCCGGAAGATCGGTGTGCGGCTCCCGCTGCTGCAGGGCGTCACCTTCACCGCGGTGTCCCCGATGATCGCGATCGGGCTCGCCGCGGGTGGCGGGACCGAGGGGCTGACGACGATCTACGGCGCCGTGATCGTCGCCGGGCTCGTGACGTTCTTCGCGGCGCCCTACGTGGCCCGGCTGCTGCGGTTCTTCCCGCCGGTCGTCACCGGCACGGTGATCACGGTGATCGGGCTGGCGCTGCTGCCGGTCGCGGCGCAGGACGCCGTCGGCGGTGCGAACGCCCCCGATCCGGGCAACCCGCTGTACCTGGCGCTCGCGCTCGGCACGCTGGCGGTGATCGTGCTGATCCAGCGGATCTTCCGGGGCTTCCTGGCCACCGTCGCGGTGCTGGCGGGGCTCGTGATCGGGACGCTCGCCGCGGTGCCGTTCGGGCTCGTCGACACCTCGGGGGTGGGGGAGTCGGCGTGGGTCGGGGTGACGACGCCGTTCCACTTCGGCTGGCCGCAGTTCTCACTGGCCGCGATCCTCTCGATGATCGTGGTCATGATGATCACGGCGGTGGAGACGACCGGGGACGTCGTCGCGACGGGCGAGATCGTCGGGAAGCGGGTGGGGCCGGACGACGTCGCCCGCGCCCTGCGCGCCGACGGCGCCGCCACCACGCTGGGCGGGGTCCTGAACTCGTTCCCCTACACCTGCTTCGCCGAGAACGTCGGCCTGGTGCGGCTGACCCGGGTGTCGAGCCGATGGGTGGTCGCGGCCGCCGGTGGGTTCATGATCCTCATCGGGCTGGTCCCGAAGGCGGGGGCGTTGGTCGCCGCGGTCCCGCACCCGGTCCTCGGCGGAGCGGCGCTCGCGATGTTCGCGACGGTCGCCGTCGTCGGGATCCAGACGCTGACCGCGGTGGACTTCCGGGACCACCGCAACGTCGTGGTGGTCGGCTCCGGCCTCGGGGTGGCGCTGTTCGTCACGGTGCAGCCGGACGTCGCGCAGGCGCTGCCGGGCTGGGCGCAGATCGTGCTCGGCTCCGGCATCACGGCCGGCAGCGTGGTGGCGATCGGCCTGAACCTGCTGTTCTTCCACACCGGACGCCGGCCGGCCGGGGACCCGTTGCCGGCCGGGATCGCGGCCGGCCGGATCGAGACGATGGGGCGGGCCGAGTTCGCCGACGTCTTCGGCCGGCTCTTCGAGGGGCCGACGCCGGTGCCCGCCCGGGTGCACGCGCGCGGGCCGTTCCCGGACACCGACGCGCTGCGGGCCGCGGTCCAGGAGGAGCTGTTCGCCGCACCGGCGGGGGAGCAGCGGGAGCTGATGGGGCACTACCCCGATCTTGGTGGGCTCGTGACGAGCGGGAGCGGGACCGGCGACGGCGTCGGGCCGGGCGGGCGGGCACCCGCTGGCCGGGCGGGGCAGGGAACCGGGGACACGGTCGGGGACGCGCTCGGGGACCGGGCCGTGTCCCGGGACCGGGCGGGCCTGGCGCTGCTCGGTGCCGACGACCGGGACGAGCTCGCCGCGCTCGCGGCGTCGTACCGGGAGCGGTTCGGCTTCCCGCTGATCGTCTGCCTGCGCGACGCCGGTGACCGGTCCGCGCTGCTCGCGACCGCCCGCCGCCGGCTCACCCACCCGCCCGCGCAGGAACACGCCGCCGCCCTCGTCGAGATCGCGAAGGTCGCCGGGCACCGGTTCGACGACCTCGTCGCGCGCTGATCCCCGGCCCGCCACCGTCCGGGGCGGTACGGTGGCGGGCATGGTGGAGGGGACCGCGTACCGGGTGGACCGGGTGCGTGACGCGGCGGCGGTGCTGCTCGCGTCCGTACTCGCGTCGCTCCTGGTGCTGGTCCCGGTCCTGCTCCCGGTCGACGGCGACGCCGGACTCGTCGGCGCCGTCGTCGCGCTGGCCGTCCTGGCCTGGACCGGCGGGCGCGAGCTCGGCTCGCTGCGTCTCCTCGCGACCACGGCGACGACTCCCGTCCGCGAGGCACTCCGCGGCGCGCACCGGGCCGGTGCGTCCCGCCAGTGCGATCCCGACGCCGACGGGCGGCCGCGCCCCCGGGCCCCGGGGCTCCCGGTCCCGCTGGAGCAGACGATCGGCTGAGCCGGTCGGGAGCCGCCGACGACCGGTGGTGACCGTCGGGTCTCGTCGGGTCTCGTCCGCGGGTGTCGCGGTCGGGTGCCGTCGGCCGGTGTCGTCAGCGCTGTCGACACGCGTGGCGATCGCAGATGTCGCGCCCGGCGCGGTGGCTCGTCGCCCCACGGAGTTGGTCCTGTTCGGAAAATCGCTTCCTCAGGCAGCGATTCTCGGGAAGGGAGCACCCGGCGGCCCGCGGGACTGTCGGCGGTGCGCCCGCCGCGCACGCGTCACGGCCCGTGTCACCGTCCGCGCGCCACTGCCGGCCCCGCGCGCCACTCCCGGCCCCGCCCCGCGCCCCCGCCGATCCGCCTGCTCCGGCGTCCGTCCCGCCCTTCGACCGGACGTCCCTGGAGTTCCCTGTGCTCGACTTCCTCTACTACCCCGTCTCCTTCGTCATGCGCCTCTGGCACGAGCTGTTCGGTGCCCTGCTCGGCCCGGCCTCCGGCCTCGCCTGGGCGCTGTCCGTCGTGTTCCTCGTGCTCACCGTGCGCGCGCTCCTGGTGCGCCCCGCCTGGACCCGGATGCGGTCGGCGCGGATCACGCGTGCGCTCGGCCCGCAGCTCACCGCGTTGCGGGAGAAGCACCGCCACGACTCCCGCAGGCTCGCCGAGGCGACCGCCGCGCTGCACCGCGAGCACGGCTCGTCGCCGGTCGCCGGGCTCGGGACGGCGCTGCTGCAGATCCCGGTGTTCGTCGCGTTGCTGCACGTCCTGCGCTCGTTCAACCGCCCCGGGCTGAGCTTCGAGCAGAACGCGGCGATCGCCAACTACGCGTTCGGACCCGACCAGGTCGCCTCGTTCCTGCAGGCCAGGCTGTTCGGGGCGCCGCTGTCGGCGTGGCTGACCATGCCCGCCGACCAGCTCGCGTCGTTCGGCGGGGCACCGGTCGCGGCCGGTGCGGTGGCCGCGGTCGTCGTGCCGCTGGCGGTGCTCGCCGCCGTCTGCACCCACCTGAGCATGCGGTTCGCCCGGGTCGACCCCAGCGGACAGCCCGCGGTCGTCTGACGGGTGCTGGCGGCGATGCCGTGGGTCGCGCCGCTCGGCGTGCTCGTGGGCGGGCTGTTCTTCCCGGTGCCGATCGCGCTGCTGCTGTACTGGATGACCGGCAGCCTCGCGACGCTGGTGCAGCAGCTGGTGATCACGAGACTGCTGGACCGGCGGCCCGCCCCGGTCGTCGCCGCTCCCGCCCCGCCCCCGCTCGTGCGCGGGCCCGGGCACCGCGGCCGGGCGCGCAGCCCGTGCGGCCCGGGAAGGCCGGTGCGGTCCGGCGCTGAACCGTCACCGCGACCGCAGCGCGAGGTACAGGTCGACGCGGTCGGAGAACGAGCCCAGGTCACGACCGGTGAGTTCCTCGACCCGCCCGATCCGGTACCGCACCGTGTTGACGTGCAGGTGCAGTCGCGCCGCGGTCCTGCTCCACGAACCGGACTCGTCCAGGAACGTCGCGAGCGTCTCGGCGAGCCCGGTCCCGGAGCGGACGTCGTGGTCCAGCACCGGGCCGAGCACCTGGGCGGCGAAACCGCGGCGGACGTCGTCGGGCACCCCGGCCAGCAGCGCCACGTGCGAGGTGATCTCCCCGGCCCGGGCGGACGCGACCGGGCCGGGCCGGGTCGGGTCGCGGCGAGCCCCGCGGCGTGTCCGGCCTCGCCGAGCGCACCGGACAGCGCCTCCGCGGACGACGGCCGCGACACCCCGGCGTGCAGCCGGCGCCCGCCCAGTCCCGGCCCGAGCCGGTGCAACGCGGCCAGCACCGCGGGGACCGGGTCCGGCTCCCCGGTGTCGGCGAGCACGGCGACGGCCGCGTCGTCGTGCACCCCGACGGCGACCGGCCCGGCCCCGGCCAGCGCGTCGACCAGCACGGTGTGCGCCGTGCCCGCCGGGTCCGGGGTGCCGTCGGCCCGCAGCACGAGTACGACGAGCGTGCCGTCCGGTTCCACCCCGGCCTGCCGCAGCCGGACCCGCGTCTCTGGCCGGTCACCCTCACCGGCGGCGATCCGGGCCAGCGCGTCGTCGGCGATCGGCCGGGCCACCGCGACGCCCTCCCGCCGCCGGGCCCGGTCGAGCGCGGCGATCGCCGCCAGCTCCCCGACGGCGTCGACCGCCTCGGGCCCCGGGCCGCCGGGATCGTGGCCGGGGGCCGACTCCGCCGCCACCAGCCAGCTCTCCGCGCGCGCCGTGCCCGGCGCGGCCGGGACGAGCAGGTGCCGTCCGGCGGAGACCGGGAGCCGTCCGGCGGTGAGGAAGGCCGCGACGACGGCGTCCCGGTCGTCGTCGGGCAGTGGGGGACCGGCGAGCAGCCGGCCGCCGGCCGTCAGGACCCGGCAGGTCAGGCCGGTACCCGCGGACACCGAGCCGGCCAGCTCGGTGAGCGCCGCACCGCCCGCGAACGCGTCGAGCAGGCGCCGGTGCCGCCCGAGCGTGTGTGCGAGCCGGTCGCCGCGGGCCGCGGACAACGCGCCGACGACCGTCTCCGTGACCGTTCCGAACGACACGTCGACCGGTACCGCGATCAGCACGAGGCCGTGCCGGCGGCAGGCGTCGACGACGTCGTCCGGGACCTCCTCGAACACCGCCTCGCCCGCGACGAGCGCGGCCGCCCCGGACCGCGCGACAGCCGCGACGAACCGCTCGGAATCGGCCGCCGACCGCCGCCACACCAGGCCGGACACGACCAGCTCGCCTCCGCCGAGGTAGCGCGACGGGTCCGGCAGGTCCGTCGTGTAGACCCAGCGCACCGGACGGTCCAGATCCGCCGCGGTGCCGTGCAGCACGCGCAGCCGCAGCTCACGGCGGTCCACCAGCTCGGAGAGCAGCATTGGAGGAACCTACAACCGTCCGGGCAGGGGACGGCGACGATTCGTCACGGTGGTGCCTTCTACCCGTGACCCCGGAGCGGTTCCCTGAGCACATGGAGCGGATCGTCATCGACGGGGCGCACGTCGTCACCGTCAGCGGGCAGGAGTTCCCGGGCGGGCACGTCGTCGTCGAGGGGAACCGGATCACCGCCGTGGGGCCGGGCCCGGCACCCGCCGGGCCGGGCCGGGTGGTCGACGGCCGCGGCTGCCTGCTCACCCCGGGACTGGTCAACACCCACCACCACCTCTACCAGTGGGTGACCCGCGGGCTCGCCGTCGACCACACGCTGTTCGAGTGGCTGACCACGCTGTACCCGGTGTGGGCCGGGATCGACGAGCACGCCGTGCACACCGGCGCCACCGGTGCGCTCGCGACGCTCGCGCTGTCCGGGTGCACGACCTCGACCGACCACCACTACGTCTTCCCCCGCGAGGGCGGTGACGTCCTCGGCGCCGAGATCCGCGCCGCCGCCGAGGTGGGGCTGCGGTTCCACCCGACCCGCGGCTCGATGGACCTGGGGCGCAGCGCGGGCGGGCTGCCCCCGGACCACGTCGTCGAGGACCGCGACGCGATCCTGGCGGCGTCCGCCGACGCCGTCGCCCGCTGGCACGACCCGGCGCCGGACTCGATGCTGCGGATCGCACTGGCGCCGTGCTCGCCGTTTTCCGTCACCGGCGACCTCATGCGGGAGTCCGCCGAGCTGGCCCGCGACCTCGGCGTCCGGCTGCACACCCACCTCGCCGAGACCGCCGACGAGGAGGACTTCTGCCGCGAGCGGTTCGGCTGCTCCCCGACCGAGTACGTCGCCGGTCTCGGCTGGACGGGCCCGGACGTCTGGTTCGCCCACACCGTCCACCTCGACGACGACGCCGTGAAGGCGATCGGTGCCTCCGGCACCGGCGTCGCGCACTGCCCGACCTCCAACGGGCGGCTCGGGGCCGGCATCGCCCGGCTCCGGGACCTGGCCGACGCCGGTGCGCGGGTCGGGCTGGGCGTCGACGGGGCCGCGTCGAACGAGGGCACGAACCTGCTGGAGGAGGTCAAGCACGCGGTCCTGTTCGCCCGCGCCGTCGGCGGGCCGACCGCGCTGTCCGTGCGCGCCGCCCTGGAGCTCGGCACGCTCGGTGGCGCGACGGTCCTCGGCCGCGAGGCCGAGATCGGCTCGATCGAGCCCGGCAAGCTCGCCGATCTCGCGCTGTGGCGGCTCGACGGGCTCGGGCACGCCGGGATCGCCGACCCCGTCGCGGCGCTCGTCCTCGGTGCGGCGCCGCCGTTGGAGCGGCTGCTGGTGAACGGCCGGACCGTCGTCGAGCGGGACCGGGTCGTCACCGTCGACACCGGCGCCGTCGCCGAGCGCTGCGCGGCGGTGCACCGCGACCTGGTCGCGAAGGCCGGGTGAGCGGATGGACCTGCACACCGTCACGACGTTCCGCCGGGCCCGCTCGCGCGGCGACCTCGCGCTGGCGCCGGGGGAGCGGATCCTCGGCGGCGGGACCTGGCTGTTCTCCGAGCCGCAGCCGGACACGACCGGCCTGGTCGACCTGACGACGATGGGCTGGGAACCGGTCGTCGTCCGGCCGGACGACGGGCTGGAGATCGCCGCGACCTGCACGATCGCCGAGCTCGCCGCGTTCGGGGAGCGCACCGGGCGCCCGCTGCTCGCGCAGTGCGCGCACGCGCTGCTGGCGTCGTACAAGATCTGGCACACCGCGACCGTCGGCGGGAACGTCTGCCGGTCGTTCGCCGCGGCCGGGATGGTCGCGCTGTGCGTCGCGCTCGACGGCGCCGCGCTCGTCTGGACCCCCGACGGCGGCACGTACCGCGTCCCCGTCGCGCAGCTCGTCACCGGCAACGGGACGAACGCGCTGCGCCCCGGCGAGGTCCTGCGGTCGCTGGAGCTGCCCGCGCACGCGCTGTCGGCCCGCACCGCGTTCCGGAAGATCGCCCTCGCCGAGCTGGGCCGGTCCGGTGCCGTGCTGACCGGGCGGCTGCACGACGACGGCGGCTGCGTCTTCGGCATCACCGCCGCGACGGCCGCACCGACGGTGCTGCGCTACCCGGCGCTGCCGGGCACCGGGCGGCTGCGCGCCGACGTCGCCGCACTGGACGGCTGGTACACCGATCCGCTCGGCACGGCCGGCTGGCGGCGCCAGGTCAGCGGCGTCCTGCTGGCCGAGATCCACGAGGAGCTCGCCGCATGAAGTTCCGGATCAACGACGTCGAGGTGTCCGGCGAGCCGCGCCCGGGCCAGTGCACACGGACCCTGCTGCGCGAGCACGGGCACTCCGAGGTCAAGAAGGGGTGCGACGCCGGCGACTGCGGCGCCTGCACCGTCCTGCTCGACGGCCGCCCCGTCCACTCCTGCCTGATCCCCGCGCAGCGCCTCGACGTCGCGGAGGTCACCACCGTGTCCGGGCTCGCCACCGAGCGGGGACTGCACCCGGTGCAGCAGGCGTTCGTGGACCGCTTCGGGTTCCAGTGCGGCTTCTGCACGGCCGGGCAGATCGTGACCGCGTCGACGCTGACCGAGGACGACCTCGACGACCTGCCCCGCAGGATGAAGGGCAACCTCTGCCGCTGCACCGGCTACCGATCGATCCGCGAGGCGATCGAGACCGGGGTGCGGGCCGCGGCCGCCGGGGACGCGCCCGGATGCGACGCGGCACGGGACGGCGGCGCGACCGCGTGCGGCCCCGGTACCGGCCCCGGGTGCGGCAGCGCGCCCGACGGCGGGAGCATCGGCACCGCGGCGCGCCCCCCGGCCGCGGAGCGCATCGTCACCGGGACCGAACCCTTCACCGTCGACACCGACCTCACCGGTGCCCTGCACCTGCGGATCCTTGCCTCCCCGCACGCGCACGCCCGGATCCGCGCGATCGACGCCACCGCCGCGCGCGCCGCACCGGGCGTCCGCCTGGTGCTGACCCACCACGACGTCCCGGCGACCCGCTACTCCACGGCCCGGCACGAGCACCGCACCGACGACCCGGACGACACCCGGATGCTCGACGACGTCGTCCGGCACGTCGGGCAGCGGGTCGCCGCCGTCGTCGCGGAGAGCCCCGCCGAGGCCGAGGCGGCCTGCCGGCTGATCGCCGTCGACTACGACGTCCTGCCCGCGGTGCTCGACCCGGAGGAGGCCCGCCGGCCGGGTGCACCGCTCGTGCACCCGGACCGGACGCCGGACGACCGGGTCGACGACGCCTCCCGCAACGTCGTCCTGGCCCTGCACGGCGGGCACGGCGGCGACGTCGCCGCGGCGCTGCGCGGCTCCGCCGTCACCGTGTCCGGGACGTGGCGGACGTCGCGGGTCAGCCACGCCCAGCTGGAGTGCCACGGCGCGGTCGGACGGCTCGACGACCGCGGCCGCCTCGACATCCGCGCCGGCACCCAGGTCCCGTTCCTCACCCGCCGGGAGCTGGCCCGGCTGCTGGACCTCGACCCGGACCGGGTCCGGGTGCACACCGCGCGGGTCGGTGGCGGGTTCGGCGGGAAGCAGGAGATGTTCGCCGAGGGCCTCGTCGGGCTCGCCGTGCTGCGCACCGGGCGCACCGTCGTCCACGAGTTCACCCGGGCCGACGAGTTCGAGCGCACCGCGCTGCGCCATCCCATGCGGGTGGGCGTCGAGCTCGGCGCCGACGCGTCCGGGCGGCTCACCGCGATGAAGCTCGACGTCCTGTCCGACACCGGCGCCTACGGCAACCACTCCCGCGGGGTGCTGTTCCATTCGGTCGCCGAGTCGGTGAGCGTCTACAACTGTCCGGTCAAGCACCTCGACGCCGAGGTCGTCTACACCCACAACGTGCCCAGCGGGGCGTTCCGCGGGTACGGGCTCGGGCAGGTGCTGCTCGCGGTGGAGTCCGCGATGGACGAGCTCGCGATCCGGCTCGGCATCGACCCGTTCGAGCTGCGCCGGATCAACATGGTGCGCGCCGGGGACCCGCTGCACGTCGCGCACCACCCGGAACCCGAGCACGACCTGCACTGGACGAGCTACGGCATGGACCAGTGCCTGGACCTCGTGCAGGACGCGCTGGCCCGGAACCCGGGCGACCCCGTGCCGGAGGGGCCGCAGTGGCGGGCCGCCGACGGCATGGCGCTGGGCATGATGACGACGATGGCGCCGTTCGGGCACGCCGCGACCGCCTCGGTGACGCTGCTGCCCGGCGGGCGCTACCGGCTCGGCGTCGGGACCGTGGAGTTCGGCAACGGCACGACGACGACGCACCGCCAGGTCGTCGCGTCCGTGCTGGCGACGACGCCGGACCGGATCGAGCTGCACCACGGCGACACCGACGCGTGCGGCTACGACACCGGGGCGTTCGCGTCCGCCGGGACGACCGTCGCGGGCAAGGCGCTGCACCGGGCAGCGCTGGCGCTGCGGGAACGGATCCACACCCTCGCCGGTCCCGGTGCGGAGCTGCACGCCGACGGCGTCCGCACGCCGGACGGCCCGATCGGCTTCGACGAGCTGCTGGCCGGCTCGCCCGGCGGGCTGACCTGCGAGGGCACCGAGCCGGGGGAGGAGCGGGCGATCACGGCGAACGTGCACGGCGTCCGGGTCGCGGTGAACGTCGAGACGGGCGAGGTGCGGGTGCTGCGGTCGGTGCAGGCCGTCGACGCCGGCACCGTCCTCAACCCCGAGCAGCTGCGCGGGCAGGTCGAGGGCGGCGCCGCGATGGGGCTCGGCAGCGCGCTGTACGAGGAGGTGTACGTCGGCGACGACGGCCGGCTGCTCAACCCTGCGTTCCGCACCTACCGGGTCCCGCAGATGGCCGACGTGCCGCCGGTCGAGGTGCTGTTCGCCGCGACCTCGGACGCGCTCGGCACGTTCGGCGCCAAGTCGATGAGCGAGGCCCCCTACAACCCCGTGGCGCCCGCGATCGGGAACGCGATCCGGCGCGCGCTGGGGGTGCGGCCGTACCACCAGCCGTTCACCCGGGACCGGGTGTGGCGGCTGGCGGCCGGTGCTGCCGAGGGGTAGCCGGGTCAGCCGAGTTCGCGTGCCTTCGCGAGCATCGCGGTGGCGGTGAGCCTGCCGAGCTCGTTCGCCGCGAGCGGGCTGTCCCCGGTGATCACGTCACGGTCGGTGGTGCAGCGGCCGGACATGTCGTCGTTGACGACGCGGACGCCGTCGTCCTGCAGGGCCCTGCCCAGCATCCACGGCATCGGGCCGGGCAGGTAGCCGATGTCGACGTTCGCACCGGCGTCGAGCGCGTCGGGAAACACGCACATCTCGTAGCCCTCGAACAGCGACCGCTCCCGGCCGATGCGGGTCGACAGGAACGCGGCCGGGCCGTGGCACAGCGACACGACGAGCCGACCGGCGCCCGTCGCCCACTCCAGGGTGTCGCGCACGTCCGTGCTGAACGGCAGGCCGGACAGGGCGCCGTGACCGCCGGGGACGAAGACCCCGAGGTAGTCCGAGTCCGGGCCCAGCTCGTGCTCGACGACGTCGGCCAGCGACTTCGGCTTCCGCCACTGCGGCAGCAGGGCGTCGCGGGTGCTGCGCACGGCCTCGTCCTCGCTTGGGTAGGCCCACCACTCGAACTTCGCCGGGTTGCCGGTCAGCGTGGCGATCTCGACGCCGAAGCCGGCCCCGAGCACATGGTGCAGCGGCAGCAGCGTCTCCACCGGGTGGTTGCCGGTGGAGAACATGGTGCCGTTCCCCATGAGGAGGTAGCGCTCGTCGGTGGCGAGGACGAGGATCTTCCAGCGCCCACCGGTCCACGCGTGGCGCTCCGTCGCGAGACCGTCGAAGTCGGTGCGCGGCGCGGTGTAGGCATCCAGCGAGTACGGCGACGGGAAGTACGCCTCGTGCTCGGCGGTGTCGGGCGTCGGCTCCTTGCTCAGGGTCGCCTGGTCGGTCACGAGAACCTCGCACGTATCGGGGTCGAGGACGGGGTCGGTCCGGGCGTACCCGCCCCGCCGCCCGCGGAACCACGCCGGACCGTTCACCAACCTGTAAAGACAAGTTCGTCGTTCCGCGCGTGGACCGGTGCGAGCATCCGTGCATGACGGTCACCGAACCCACCGCCCGCTACGCCCGCTGGGACGGCGTCGGGGAGCCGTTCCGCGTCGTCGGCACACCGCTCCCGGAGACGCCCGGACCCGGCGAGCTCCTCGTGGCGATCGATCTCGCGACCGTCTGCGGCTCGGACCTGCACACCACCCGCGGACGGCGGCCCTCGCCCGCGCCCGGGGTGCTCGGCCACGAGCAGGTCGGACGGGTACTGGCCCTCGGCCCGGGCGCGACGGCCCGGCACGTCGACGGCAGCCTGGTCCGGGTCGGCGACCGGGTCGTCTGGTCGGTCGCCGCGTCCTGCGGGTCCTGCGGCCGGTGCCGCCGCGGGATCCCGCAGAAGTGCACCGACCTGCACAAGTACGGCCACGAGCCGCTCGACGAGACCCGGCCCCTCACCGGCGGGTTCGCCAGCCACTGCGTGCTCGGGCCGGGGACGGCGACCGTCGTCGTCCCGGACGCGGTGCCCGACACCGTCGCCGCGCCCGCCTCCTGCGCGACCGCCACGGTCGCCGCGGTGCTCGACGCGGCCGGGCTCGGCCCGTCCGCCGCCGGGCTGCGGGTGCTCGTCACCGGGGCAGGCATGCTCGGCGTGACCGCCGCGGCGATGGCCTCCCGGGCCGGCGCGGACGTCGTCGTGGACCCGCACGCCGACCGCCGTGACCGCGCCCTGCGGTTCGGCGCGGTGGCCGCGGTGCCGGGACCGCCGGCCGCACCGGGCTCACCGGGCTCACCGGGCGCTCCCGCCGCGCCGGGCTTCGATCGCGTCGACGTGGCGCTCGAACTGTCGGGGGCTCCGTCGGCCGTGCAGGCCTGTCTCGACAACCTGGACGTGGGCGGGACCGTCGTCCTCGCCGGGTCGGTGTCGCCCGGCCCCGCGGTCGCGCTGGATCCCGAGCGCGTCGTCCGTGGGCTGCACACCGTCGTCGGCGTGCACAACTACGCGCCCCGGCACCTCGCCACGGCCGTCGGGTTCCTCGCCGCCGAGCATGCCCGGTTCCCGTTCGCCGAGCTCACCGGCGGTCCGTGGGACCTCGACGACATCGACGCCGCCTTCGCCGCCGCCGGGGAACCCGGTGCGGCACCGCGACAGGGCGTGCGGCCCTGAGCGGCCGGCTCGGTGGGAGCCGGGCTCGACGACCGCTCGTGCGGTGAGGTCGGGTCCTCGCGGAGATCGCTGCTCGGGTAGGCGATTCTCCGGAGGGAGAGCCTGGAGGGCCGGCCGGCCGGTCGGACGGAAGGGTGGGCCGGGTGCCGGGTGCCGGGTTCCGGGTTCCGGGGGTCGGCGGGAATCGCTGCGTGAGGCAGCGACTCTCCGGACAGGGCGCCGGGCTCGTGCGAGCCGGTCCGGTCGTGAGGTGCTGTCGGCAGTGGGTCGGCTGAGATCGCTGCGCGAGGAAGCGATTCCCGGATCCTCGGGGCGGCGGACGTCCGCGGTCGGGGGGCCTCGTGGACAGAATGCCACGTTCGGTCCGAGCCTGTCGTGAGCCGCAGCGGGGCGGCGGACGGTGCCGGCGCCGCTGCTCGGCGGGCGATCCGCCGGAACCGGGGGTGTCGGCGGCGGTCACGCGGTGAGTCGTGGCCGGGCTACTCCCTGGTCACGGCGCCCCGTCCGTGCCGCATGTTCGTGATCGTCACCGTCGCGACGTCCGGGCGGTAGCGGTCCTCGGACCACTCCAGGATCTCGCCGGCGGAGTTCCAGGTCAGGCGGCGCTCGCGCAGCAGCGGGTGCCCGGCCTCGACGCCGAGCAGCTCGGCGTCCAGGTCGTCGGCGGCGACCGCGTCGAAGGTGTGGCGGGCGGCGTGCAGGTCGACGCCGGTCGCCGTGAGCAGCGCGTAGATCGAGCCCGCGTTCAGGTCCGCGTCGAGCAGGGGGCGGCCGACCTTCTCCACGTAGGTCATCCGCTCGAGCATCGCGGGCCGGTCGTCGAGGAGCCGGAGGCGGATCAGCTGGACCGCGTAGTCGTCCGGGTCGAGGTGCAGGGCGGCGGCGACCGCGGGGCCCGGGTGACGCAGGGCGATCTCCTGCAGCCGCTGGCCCGGCATGTGCCCGGTCAGCTCCGCGCGCCGGGTGAAGGACAGGAACGACTCGAAGGGCTGCGCCGGCACGGCGTCGAGCACCACCGGCCGCCTGCCCTGCCCGCCGCCGATCAACCCCTCGTCGCGCAGCGCGGCCAGCGCCTGCCGGACGGGGCCGCGCGAGGTCTCGAACTCCCGGCACAGCTCCGCCTCCGACGGCAGCATCTCCCCGACGGCGAGCGTGCCGCCGCGGATCCGCGCGCGGAGCTCGTCGGCCAGGGTCCGGTGCAACGGTGTACCCACGAGCCCGACTCTACAAGTGCGCAGCCTCCGAGCACGGCTTCCACGGATATGGCAGGTGAACAGTCGTCGACTTGTATCGACAAGTCGTTGCCCAGTCCCGGCGGCGCTGGCACGGTCGGTGCCGTGACCCGGACGAGTGATCTCGTGATCGTCGGGGCCGGCGTCGTCGGCCTCGCCCATGCGGTGGAGGCCGTGGCGCGTGGCCTGACCGTCACCGTGCTGGAGCGCGACGAGCGTGCCGTCGGCGCCTCGGTGCGGAACTTCGGCCACGGCTGCCTCACCGCGCAGACCGGCGACGCGCTCGCCTACGCCACCCGCGGCCGGGACACCTGGTTGCGGCTCGGGAAGGAGGCCGGGTTCGGCGTCGCGGAGTGCGGCACCGTCGTGGTCGCCCGGTCCGGCGAGGAGCGTGCGGCACTGGAGGAGCTCGCGTCCGTGCGCGGCGACGACGTCGAACTGCTGGACCCGGCCGGGGTCACCGCCCGCGTCCCGGTCGCCCCCGACGGCCTGCACGGGGGCGCGTTCCTGCCCCGGGACCTGCGGGTCGAGCAGCGCCGGGCGGTCGGTGCGGTCGCCGCCTGGCTGGCGGAGCAGCCGGGGGCCGAGATCCGGTTCGGGACCCCGCTGCTCGGCATCGACGGTGGTGCCGGGTCCACCGGCATCGGGTCCACCGGCACCGACGACGACGGCCCCGTCGTCGTCCGCACCGGCCGCGGGGACGTCCGCGCCCGGCAGGTCCTCCTGTGCGTCGGTCACGACCTGGACCGCCTCCTCCCGGACCTGGCCGACGAGGCAGACCTGCGCCGGTGCACCCTGCAGATGCTGCAGGTCCGGACGGCCAGGCCCGTCACGGTCGGACCCGCGGTCCTCACCGGCAGCTCGATGCTCCGCTACCCGGCCCTCTCCGGGACGGCGGGCGCGGCCGCGCTGCGCGCACGGTGGAGCACCGAGCGGCCCGAGCTGCTCGACGCCGTCGTCAACCACATGCTCACCCAGCTGCCCGGCGGCGACCTCGTCGTCGGGGACACCCACGCCTACGACCGCACACCCGCACCGTGGGGCGACGAGTCCCTCGACGAGCTGCTGCTCGCCGAGACCCGGGCGCTGCTCGGGACCGACGTGCGCGTCACCCGTCGCTGGCAGGGCGTCTACGCCGACGCCCCCGGCGAGTTCCTCGTCCGCCCGGCCGGGCCCGCGACGACGGCCGTGTCCGTCACCTCCGGGATCGGCATGACCACCGCGTTCGGTCTCGCCCCGGCCGTGCTCGACAGCCTCCGGGACCGGCACCACCCCGCCGTCCCCGCCACCCGTTCCACCGAGGAGCCCTGATGCGACCCCGACTGCTCGCCGGCGTGCTGCTGGCAGCGACACTCGGCCTCACCGCCTGCGGCGGCCCGTCCGGAGAGGACTCCGCCGCCGCCTCGCCCACCTGCGCGGACGGCCGGATCCGGATGGGCGTCGAACCCTTCGAGGACCCGCAGAAGCTGATCCCCGCCGCCGAGGTGCTCGGTGACGCCCTGGAGCGCCGGCTGGGCTGCCCGGTCGAGGTGCAGGTCACCGACGACTACTCGGCCGAGGTCCTGGCCATGCGCAACGACGAGCTGGAGCTGGGGATCTTCGGCCCGCTCGGCTTCGTCTTCGCCGAGCAGCGGGCCGGTGCCGAGGCGGTCGCGTCGTTCGGGACCGCGGACGGTGCGCTGTCGACCTACACGGCCGGGCTCTGGGTGCCCGCGGACTCCGACGTCCGCGAGGTCGCGCAGCTGCGCGACCGCACCCTGGCGCTCGGCGCCGTCGGCTCCACCTCGGGCGACGCACTGCCCCGCCAGGCCCTGCTCGACGCCGGGCTGCGCGAGGGTGACGTCCGCGTCGACTACGCGGGCGGGCACCCCGAGGCGCTCCTCGCGCTGACCAACGGCAAGGTCGACGCCGCGGAGATCAACACCCAGCAGCTCGCGTCCGCGGTCGAGTCGGGGATCTTCGACCCGTCGCGGTTCCGGCAGATCTGGACGTCCGCGCCGATCCCGAACGACCCGGTCACCGTCCGCGGGAACACCTCGCCGGAGTTCAAGGCCGCGGTCACCGACGCCCTGCTGAACCTCGACGCGCAGGCCGTCGGCGAGATCGGTGCCCTGCTCGACGTCGACCCGCCCGGGAAGCTCGTGCCCGTCACCCACGAGACCTACGCCCCCCTGTTCGAGCTGGCGCAGAAGCTCGGCCTGACTGAGGAGGACGTCGAATGACGACGACGCCGATGCTCCGGGTCACCGGTGCGCGGGTCCGCTACGGCGACCGCGAGGTCCTGCACGACGTCGACGTGCACGTCGAGGCCGGGGAGCTGCTCGCCGTGCTCGGCGCCAACGGCTCGGGCAAGTCCACCCTGCTCCGGGCCGCCGCCGGGCTCGTCACCGACGGGGGCGACGTACGGGCGGGCGGCGAGGTGCGGGTCGGCGGGGAGCCGCGCGACCGCCTCGACGTCGCCCTGGTCTTCCAGCGGATCCACCTCGTGCAGCGGCGGACCGTGCTGGAGAACGTCTGCGCCGGTGCCCTCGGGCGGCTGCCGCTGCGCTCGTCGCTGGTCCCGGCGCTGTTCCCGCGCGCCGTCCGGGAGGAGGCCATGGGCTGCCTGGATCGGGTCGGGCTCGCCGACCGCGCCCACGACCGGGCCGGTTCGCTGTCCGGCGGGCAGCAGCAGCGGGTCGCCGTGGCCCGGGCGCTGTGCCAGCGGGCCCGGGTGCTGCTCGCCGACGAGCCGGTGTCGGCGCTGGACCCGGCGGCGGCCGAGCAGGTGCTGGGCCTGCTGGCCGAGCTGGCGCACACCGAGCGGCTCGCGGTGCTCGCCGTCCTGCACCAGCCCGGGCTCGCCGCGCGCTACGCCGACCGCGTCGTCGGGCTGAAGGACGGCCGCGTCGCACTCGACGGGCCGCCCGGCACGGACGTCGGCGCGCTCTACCCGGCCGCGGAGCGGGCCGGCCACCCGGCAGGCGACACCGCACCGGACACCGCACTGGACACCCCGCTGGACACCGCACTGGAGACCGCGTCGTGACCGTCACCGAACCGGAGATCCGCCGCGTCGCGGTACCGCCCCGGCGGCGCGAGCCGCGCACGCTCGCCCTCGGCGCCGGGATCGTCGCCGTGCTGCTCGTGGTGCACGTGATCGCCTGGCGCACCACCGAGATGTCGTTCGCGTCGCTGCTCGACGGCGCGGGCGGCATGGGGGAGTTCCTGGCCGAGTCGATCCCGCCCGACGTCTCGTGGGAGGTGCTCGGGCCGAGCCTGGAGGGTGCGCTCGTCACGCTGTGGATCGGGCTGCTCGGCACCACGCTGTCGATCCCGTTCGCGCTGCTGCTCGCGCTCGCCGCGGCCCGCGGCACCGCGCCCGGCCCGGTCGTCTACCAGGCCGCCCGCGGGCTGCTGTCGTTCCTGCGTGCCGTCCCCGACGTCGTCTTCGCACTGGTGTTCGTGACCGCGGTGGGCCTCGGCCCGTTCCCCGGTGTGCTCGCGCTCGTGTTCCACAACGTCGGCGTGATGGGCAAGCTGTGGGCCGAGACGATCGAGGACGCCGACCCGGGCCCCGCCACCGCGCTGCGCTCGGCGGGCGCCGGACGGCTGCAGGTCGCCGCGCACGCCCTGCTGCCGACGGTCACCCCGCAGCTGGTGGGCCTGCTCCTCTACCGCTTCGACGTCAACGTCCGCTCGTCGCTGGTGCTCGGCCTGGTCGGCGCCGGCGGCATCGGGTTCCTGATCAACCAGTCGATCCAGCTGTTCCGGTTCGACGAGATGCTGACCCACATCCTCGTCGTCCTCGTGCTGATCGTCGCCGTCGACCAGCTGTCCGCGCTGGTCCGCCGCCGCCTCGGGAGTGCCGCATGACCCCCCAGCCGACCCCGCACCTGGCCGTCCTCGACGTCGCCGGGACCACGGTGGACGAGGGCGGCGCCGTCTACCGGGTGCTCGCCGACGTCGTCGCCGACGCCGGGCACCCCGCCTCCGCCGCCGACATCCGCCGGTGGATGGGTGCCGACAAGCGGGAGGCGCTCGCCGCGCTCACCGGCCGCGACCGGATCGAGGACCTGCACGACACGTTCGTCGCCCGCCTCGCCGCCGCCTACGCCGCGACCCCGCCGCGCCCGCTCCCCGGGGTACCCGCGGCACTCGCCGCGCTGCGCACGACCGGGACGTCGGTCGTGCTCACCACCGGCTTCGACCGGCAGGTCACCGACCCGCTGCTCGCGTCGCTGCCCCCGGAGTTCACCGGGGAGCTCGACGGCGTCGTGTGCGCCGAGGAGGTCGGCGCCGGCCGCCCCGACCCGGCGATGATCCACCGGGCGATGGCGCTGACCGCCGTCACCGACCCGGCCCGGGTGCTCGCCGCGGGCGACACCGTGCTCGACGTCGAGGCCGGGCGGCGGGCCGGAGCCGGCTGGGTCGTCGGTGTCCTCACCGGCGGCCAGACCCGGGACGAGCTGACCGCGGCCGGGCCGACCCACGTCGTCGCCGGGGTGGCGGCGCTGCCCGATCTGGTGGGGGCCGTTCAGAAGTCGTGATCGGCCTCCGCCGGGTTCCCCGATATGTGCTGGAGGTGCACCCGGCGGCTCAGCCGGATCACCGGCCGGACCAGCATCTCGATGGACCCCGCGATGAACATCCACGTCCCGGCGTAGGTCGTCGCCTCGTGCAGGAACAGGATGCTGCCGATCAGGAACCAGATGCCGATGAGGACGTCGTTGCTGATGCTGACCAGCTCGTACCGACGCCGGATCACGAGCTCCGCGTGGCCCACGGTGAGCGTGATGGTGCGGTCGTTCTCGGACACGTCCATACCGCGCGGTGTACCACCGGACTCCCGGATCCTCTTCGCGTCTCGTCCGTACTGACGAGGACACCCGGCACCGGCGGCGGCCGGTGCCGGTGCTGACCGGGGTGGTCGTCCTGGCCGCCGGGCTGTCGGTGCGGGCGGTCGTGCGGGTCAGCCGATCCCGGGCGCGGTGACGACCTCGACCAGCCGGGGCCCGTCGTCGTCGAACGCCTCCTTCAGCGCGGCGGCCACGGACCCGGCGTCCCGGGCCGACACGGCAGGCACCCCGTAGCCCTCGGCGATCCGCACGAAGTCCAGCCCTGGCACGTCCAGCCCCGGGGTCTCCCCGGTGCCCAGCAGCCCGGCGAACCCGCGCAGCGCGCCGTAGGTGCCGTTCTTGAGGATCACGAAGACGACCGGGACCCGGTACTGCGCGGCGGTCCAGAGTGCGGTGATCCCGTAGTTGGCCGAGCCGTCGCCGACGAGCGCCACGACCCGGCGCCCGGCGGCCCCGCCCTCGTCGGTGTGCGCCAGCTGCGCGCCGACGGCGGCGGGCAGCCCGAACCCGAGGCCGCCCGACGCGGGGAACAGGTAGCTGCCCGGCTCGGTCAGGTCGGCCTGGGCGAAGAACGCGTCGATCGTCGACGTCGACTCGCAGACGTGCACCGTCCCGGCCGGTGCCGCCTCGCGGAGCAGCGCGAACAGCTGCTCCGGGGGGACGTGGTCGTCGGCGCCCGCCGGGGTCGCGAAGGCCGGTCGGGGCGGGAGCGGGTCGCGGCCGGAGTCCGGCACGGCCGCGGCCAGCGCGGCGAGCGCCGCACCGACCGGAGCCACCCAGGCGTCGCCCATCGGGGCCCGCGCGGCCTCGGCCGGGTCGGCGGTCAGGTGCAGCAGCCGGGCCCCCTCGGGGAGCAGGTCACCGGGCAGGAACTGGTGGTAGCGGAACACCGGGGCCCCCGCGACCAGCACGACGTCGTGCCCGGCCAGCCGCTCGGTCACGTCCCGCACCGACGCCGGGAGCACCCCGCGGAACGACGGGTGCCGGGTCGGGAACGGGCACCGCGACGCCGACGGCGCCACCCACACCGGGCACGCCAGCCGCTCTGCGAGGGCGACGGCGTCGGCGGCGGCACGGTCCGCGTCGACCTGCGGGCCGAGCACCAGGACCGGGTTCCGTGCCGACGCGAGCGTGCCGGCGATCGTCGCCGTGTGTGCGGGGTCGAGTGCCGCCGCGGACACGGTGCGCCTGCCGGGCAGGTGCGCGGTGTGCGGGCCGGCGGGGGCGGCCCAGTCGTCGTAGGGGACCGAGAGGTAGACCGGGCCGCGCGGTTCCAGGCAGGCGGTGTGCACGGCCTGGGACAGCGCCCGGGGCACGTCCTGTGCGTCGACCGGCTCGGCTGACCACTTCACGAGCGGGCGCGGGAGCGCCGCCGCGTCGACGTTGGTGAGCATCACCTCCTGGCCGACGGTGGAGCGGACCTGCTGCCCGGCGGTCAGCACCAGCGGCGAGTGCGAGTAGACCGCGTTGGTCAGCGCGCCCATCGCGTTCCCGGAGCCGGACGCCGCGTGCAGGTTGACCAGCGCCGGGCGGCCGGTCGCCTGGGCGTACCCGTCGGCCATGCCGACGACCACGCCCTCGTGCAGGCCGAGCACGTAGCGGGTGCCGTCGGGCATCGCCGCCAGGAACGGCAGCTCGTTGGACCCCGGGTTGCCGAACACGGTGTCGATGCCGTGGCCGTGCAGCACCTGCCAGCCGGCCTCGCCGATCGTCGCCATCGCAGCCGCCTCTCGCGTCGTGGACTCCGGTCACGCTAGGCATCCGGTACCGGCCGGCGCCATGCCCGGCGGCTAGCGGTCGCGGGGGTCGCGCGCGACGACGTCGCGCAGCGCCTCGGTCTCCACCGGCAGGTCGGAGAGGTCGTCCGGCCAGGACGCGACGACCTCGCCCGCCCAGTCGGCCCACCGCTCGGTGGCCGCCGACATGTCCGAGAGATAGCGCCCCACCAGCGTGTTCAGCCCGGCGCGGTCGGGGAACGGCGCGTCGCCCTCCAGGTAGGACCGGGCGATCGCGGCGTCGACCGCGGCGGTCTCGCGTGCCCACCGCCGGGTCGCCTCGATGGTGCGCAGCAGGTCCCCCTTGGTGCCGTTGTCGGCGAGGAACACCCGCAGGAGCTGCTCGGACTCCAGTGCGGGGGGGGGGGGCGATCCGGGCTCGGTCAGCCAGGCGGCGAGCGCCCGGCGGCCGTCCTCGGTGATCGTGTAGACGGTGCGCCGGCGGCGGCCCTGGTTCTGCGACTCGGCGGTGGCGTAGCCGAGTGCGACGAGCTTGCGGGGTTCCTCGTAGAGCTTGCTGGAGGCGCGGGGCCAGAACCGGGCGAGGCTGCGCCGGATCTGGTTGGTCAGCTCGTAGGTGCTCCACGGCCGGACGGCCAGCAGCCCCAGCATCGCGTAGGACGTCGTCGTCGGCGTCTGGCCCCGGGGCATCCGGTGACCTTCCCATACTCCCCAAGGGAGTACTCCCCATGGGAGTATGTGTCCGGCGACGGAGGGGGACCACGTGGGCGGGGACGCGGTGCGAGGCGCTTCGGGACGGAGCGGCGAGGGGACGTTCGGCGGCGCGGTCGGTCTCGCCGCGGCGCTGTCGGCGCTGCTGGTCGCCGTCGCCGCCCTGCTGCTGACGATGGCCCCGGCCGAACCCGGCGCCGGCTCGTCGGCCGCGACACCGGCCGGTGGACCGTCGAGCTGCGCGCAGGACCCGTCGGGGGCGTTGTTCGGGCTGATCTGCGAGAACTGACCCGCGCCCGGTCCTCCGAGGACCCGGGCGCGGGCCGGTTCCCGCGGTCTCAGGCGTCGATGTCCGACGGGTGCGTGGCCAGTGCCGTGACCTGCATCGTCATGTACGGGAACAGCGGCAGCCCCCACAGGATCTCGTGCAGCTGCTCGTTGTCCTTGACGTCGAAGATCGACAGGTTGGCGTACTCGCCGACGCAGCGCCAGATGCTCACCCACTCACCGGAGCGCTGCCAGTCCTGCGAGTAGGCCTTCTCCCGGGCCAGCAGGTCGGCCTTGGCCGCGGGGTCCATGTCCTGCGGGAGGGCGACCTCCATCCGGACCGCGAACCGCGCCATCAGGCGGGGTCCAGCGCGAAGTCGTAGGTGACCTCGTTGCCGTGGCCGTCGGCGGCCGGGCCCGGACGCAGGATCAGCTCCGGCTTCACGGCCTGGGCGACGTCGTCGGCGACGTAGTCGCCGCCGTCGAAGTACAGCTGGGTGGTGACCAGGTCCTTGCCGGGCGCGGAGACCTTGAGGTGCAGGTGCGCGGGACGCCACGGGTGCCAGCCGGCCGCACCGATGAACGCGCCGGTCGAGCCGTCGGTCGGGATCTGGTAGGGCGCGGGCTGCATGGTGCGGAAGGCGTAGTGGCCGTCGGCGCCGGTGGTGATCACGGCGCGCAGGTTCCACTCCGGGATGCCGGGCGCGAACTGCGAGTAGTAGCCGTCGTCGTCGGCGTGCCAGAGGTCGACCGTCGCCCCGGCGACCGGGTTGCCGTCGAGGTCGGTGACGGTGCCCTGGAACAGCAGCGGGGTGCCCTTCTCGTCCTCGCGCATGGGCACCGTGGCCGTGGACTCGAACTCCGGGGCGCCCGGCACGTAGTACGGGCCCTCGATGGTGCCGACGGCGCCCTTGCGGTCGGCGTTGGCGACCTCCTTGACGACGTGCTCGACGAACACGTCGAGGAACAGCGGCCACTCGCCGTCCTCGCCGACCCGGATCAGCCAGGACTTCAGGGCGTCGTACTCGGCGTAGGTGACCTGGTGCCTGCGGATGACGTCGTGCAGGGCGGCGAGGGTGTCGGCGGCGATCGCGGACACGCGGGCCGGGTCGGCCTGCGCCCCGGTGCGCTCCTTCTTCGCGAAGGTCGCGGTGGCGTTGGCGCCGGATCCGGCGGCGGTCGCGGACCCCGTGCTCGGCTCTGTGGTGGTCATGGTGCGTCTCCAGACTGCGGTGTCGGATGTCCTAGGTGTCGGTGCGGTAGTGCGCGAGCTTGTCCGGGTCGATCGCGATGCCGATCCCGGGCCCGGCGGGGACGCGCAGCTCCCCGCCGGTGATCACCAGTGGCTCGGCGAGCAGGTCGTCGGCCATGTCGAGGAAGTTCGAGAGCTCACCGGCCCGCGCACTCGTGTGCCGGTGCGCGGCGCCGAAGGCGACCGAGCAGGCGCTGCCGACCTGGCCGTCGATCTGGTTGCCCAGCACGACCTCGGCACCGAGGCCCTCGCACAGGTGCAGCACCCGCTGCGAGCCGGTGAACCCGGTCCGCGCGGTCTTGATGCTGATCATCGTCGCCGCGCCGTCGAGGAGCTCGCGGGTCACCTCGCCGGGCCGGGTGGCGGACTCGTCGGCGACCGTCGGGACCGAGGTGCGCCCGGTCAGCCAGCGCCGGCCGAGCACCTGGTCGGCCGGCATGAGCTCCTCGGACAGGGTCAGCCCGAGATCGGCCATCTCGTCCAGGGCCCGGGCCGCCTCGGAGGCGGTCCAGCCGCGGTTGCCGTCGACGTAGAGCTCGGCGTCCGGGCCCAGCGCCTCGCGCAGGGCCCGGCAGGCGCCGGTGTCCAGCGCGACCGGGCGGCGGCCGACCTTGACCTTGAAGGTGGTGACGCCGTGCTCGTCGCGCATCCGGAGCGCCTCGGCGACCATGACGTCGTCGGGGGCGAAGCCGACCATGTGCGCGACCCGCATCCGGTCGGTCCACCCGCCGAGCAGCTCGGTGACGGGCACGTCCAGCCGCCGGCCGATGACGTCCCAGACCGCCATGTCGACGGCGGCCTTCGCGGCCGGGTTGCCGACCGTGCGGTCCAGGACCGCATGGATCTTCTCCCGCTCGAACACCGACAGCCCGACGAGTTCGGGGGCGAACACGGTGTCGACGACGGCGCGGATGCCGGCCTGGGTCTCGCCGTAGGTGTAGGGCCGCGGCGGTGCCTCCGCGACGCCGACGATCCCGTCCTCGGCGTGGACCCGCACCAGCACGTGGTCGGCGGTGTGCACCTCGCCGCTGGCGAACCGCAGCGGCTTCCGGTACTGGACGGCGAACGGGATCGCCTCGACGGCGACGATCTTCACGGGAGTCCTCCGAGCAGGGGGGTGGGTGCGGTGGCCGGGTCGAGCTCGCGGGCGTGGTCGGCGAGGACGTCGAGCAGCCGGACGAGAGCGGGGGAACGGTCCTCGGTGCGCCAGGCCAGCGCGAGGTCCACCCGCAGCTCCTCCTCGAGGTCGGTGTAGGTCACGCCCTCGGTGCCGAGCGCGCGCACCGACTCGGGCAGCAGCGCGACGCCCTCACCGGCGGCGACGTGGGTCAGCAGGATCGGGGTGTCGCGGGCCTCGGCGTGCCGGCGCGGGAGGAAGCCCGCGCCGAGGCAGCCCTGCACCGCGACGGAGTCGACGACCGAGCCCGGGGCGCCGTAGGCGACGAAGTCGTCGCCGCGCAGCTCGGTGAGCGACACCGACGTCCGGGCGGCCAGCCGGTGCCCGGCGGGCAGGGCGGCGACCAGGCGTTCGCGGGCGACCGTGCGGGTGGACAGCTCGGTCCGCACGACCGGCGGCCGCAGCACGCCGATGTCGATGCGCCGCTCGTCGAGCGCGTCCTCCTGGGCGCTGGTGAGCAGCCCGGCACGGAAGCGCAGGGTCACGGCGGGCATCCGGCGGGAGACGACCCGGGCGAGCCGGGGCAGCAGCCGGTAGGCGGCGAGGTCGGTCGCCCCGACGGTGACGACGGCGTCGGCGCCCGCGGCGACCCGCTCGACGCGGCGGCGGGCGTCGTCGACCGAGGCGAGGATCCGGTAGGCGTCGGAGAGCAGCGACTCCCCGGCCGGGGTCAGGTCGACCCGGCGCGTGGTGCGCTCGAACAGCGTCGCCCCGACCTGGCTCTCCAGCTGCCGGATGGCCTGGGACAGCGGCGACTGCGCCATGTGCAGCCGCTCCGCGGCCCGGCCGAAGTGCCGGGTCTCGGCGACGGCGACGAAGTAGCGGAGCTGTCGCAGATCCATCTCCTGCCCCCTCCCTGCGAGCCGGGTCGTCCAGACGTCGAGCAGCGTAGAACCGCTCCGGTCAGAGCCACAAAGACCGAGTAGCGCGCGATCAGGACGCTGTACGTCTCGACCCACCCTGGGTCAGGACTGGGTACCTGCCCGGGGCGCCGGACGGCGGCCGGCCGCGACAGTGAGCGGCGTTCCCGGACCACGACCCAGGAGGACGTCGATGACCGCCGTCGCCCACTCCACCCACATCCGCCGCGTGCTCGACGACGCCGTCGTCGAGGACCCCGAGGCCGGTGTCTACCGCGCCAACCGGCGGATCTTCACCGACGCCGACGTCTTCGAGCTCGAGATGAAGCACATCTTCGAGGGCAACTGGGTCTACCTCGCCCACACCAGCCAGCTCCCGGAGCCCGGCGACTACGTGACCACCTACATCGGCAGGCAGCCGGTGATGATCACGCGGGACCGCGACGGCGAGCTGCACTGCCTCATCAACGCCTGCGCGCACCGCGGATCGATGCTGTGCCGCCGCAAGACCGACAACCGGATGACCCTCACCTGCCCGTTCCACGGCTGGACCTTCCGCAACGACGGCACGCTGCTCAAGGTCAAGGACCCGGACGGCGCCGGCTACCCGGAGGGCTTCGGCAAGGACGGCTCGCACGACCTCACCCGGGTCGCCCGGTTCGACGAGTACCGCGGGTTCCTGTTCGGGTCGCTGAACCCGGACGTGCTGTCGCTGGACGAGCACCTCGGCGACACGACGAAGGTCATCGACATGCTCGTCGACCAGTCCCCGGAGGGGCTGGAGGTGCTGCGCGGCTCGTCGACCTACACCTACGACGGCAACTGGAAGGTGCAGGCCGAGAACGGCGCCGACGGCTACCACGTCTCCGCGCTGCACTGGAACTACGCGGCCACCACCTCGCGGCGGGGCTCCGGCGAGTCGGCGAACGACACCAAGGCGCTCGACGCCGGTGGGTGGGGGAAGTCCGGCGGCGGCTACTGGTCCTACCCGAACGGCCACCTCTGCCTGTGGATCTGGGCGGCGAACCCCGAGGACCGTCCGTTGTGGAGCTCGCTCGAGGCGCTCAAGGAGGAGTTCGGCGACGCCAAGGGCGAGTTCATGGTCAAGGGCTCCCGGAACCTGTGCCTCTACCCGAACGTCTACCTGATGGACCAGTTCTCCACCCAGATCCGGCACTTCCGGCCGATCGCGCCGGACAGGACCGAGGTGACGATCCACTGCATCGCGCCGAAGGGGGAGAGCGACGCGGCCCGCGCCCACCGGATCCGGCAGTACGAGGACTTCTTCAACGCCTCCGGCATGGCCACCCCGGACGACCTGGAGGAGTTCCGGGCCTGCCAGCTGACCTTCGAGGCGACCGCGGCCCCGTGGAACGACATGTCGCGCGGCGCGCAGCACTGGCTGACCGGCCCCGACGACGTCGCGAAGGCCCTGGACATGAACGGCGTGATCTCGGCCGGGGTCAAGAACGAGGACGAGGGCCTCTACCCGGTCCAGCACGGCTACTGGCGCGACGTGATGCGCCGCGCGATCGACGCCGAGTCGCCGCAGAGCTGACCCCCGCCGCACCCGGTCGAAGGAGCCCGAGATGACCACCCCCACCACGGAGCGTCCGAGCACGCTCATCACCCAGAACGCGATCGAGCAGTTCCTCTACCGCGAGGCGCGCCACCTCGACGACCGCGAGTTCGAGAAGTGGCTCGAGTGCTACGCCGACGACGTCGTCTACTGGATGCCCGCCTGGGACGACACCGACCGGCTCACCGAGGACCCGCAGCGCGAGATCTCGCTGATCTACTACGGCAACAAGGGCGGACTGGAGGACCGGGTCTTCCGGATCCGCACCGAGCGGTCGTCGGCCACGTCGCTGCCCGAGCCGCGGACCAGCCACAACATCTCCAACGTCGAGGTCATCGAGCGCCGCGGCGACCTGGTCGACGTCCGGTTCAACTGGCACACCATGTACTTCCGGTACAAGACGGTCGACCCGTACTACGGCACGTCGTTCTACACGATCGACTTCTCCGGGGAGACCCCGCTCATCCGCCGCAAGACCGTGGTGCTGAAGAACGACTACATCCACCACGTGGTCGACGTCTACCACTTCTGAGGGGGAGGACATGACCACGACGGAAACTCGGACGCACCGGGTGGCACTGGCCTTCGAGGACGGTGTGACCCGCTTCGTGAACTGCCGGGAGGACCAGTCGGTCGCCGACGCGTCCTACCGGTCCCGGATCAACATCCCGGTCGACTGCTCCGACGGCGCCTGCGGGACCTGCAAGGCGTTCTGCGAGTCCGGCGCGTACGACCGCGGGTCCTACATCGAGGACGCGCTGTCCGGCGACGAGGCCGACGAGGGCTACCTGCTGGCCTGCCAGGCGCGGCCACGGTCCGACCTGGTCGTGCAGATCCCGACGACCTCGGCGGTCGCGAGGACCTCCGCCGCCACCCACGACGGCCGGATCACCGCCCTCGACTGGCTCTCGCCGACGACGGTGCGGCTCACCGTCGAGGTCCGCGACCGGGCGAGGCTCGCGTTCCTGCCCGGCCAGTACGTCAACATCGCCGTGCCCGGCACGGACGTCCACCGCTCGTACTCGTTCTCCTCCGGGCCGGACGACGAGGCGCTCACCTTCCTGGTGAAGCTCACCCCGGGCGGGGTGATGTCGGACTGGCTGGAGCACCGCGCCGCCGTCGGGGACGCGGTGTCCTTCACCGGGCCGCACGGCAGCTTCTTCCTGCGCGAGTCCGACGCGCCGCTGCTCCTGCTCGCCGGGGGCACCGGCCTGGCGCCGATCCTGTCCATCCTGCGGACGCTGCGCGACCGGGGGAGCACCCGCCCGGTGCACCTCGTGTACGGGGTGACCACCGACGACGACGTCGTCGAGCTGGAGACCGTGCGCGAGCTGGCCGGGAAGACCGGTCTGACCTGGGACTACTGTGTGGCCGATCCCGCGACGTCGGCGCCGAACCAGGGGTACGTGACCGCGCTGTTCGGCCGCGACCACCTGCACGACGGCAGCGGCGCGGTGTACCTGTGCGGTCCGCCCGCGATGGTCGAGGCGGTCCGCGGGGACCTGCGCGAGCGGGAGCTGGCACCGACCGGCTTCTACTACGAGAAGTTCGCGCTGGCCGCGGTGCCGGACGGGGCCCCGGCCGCAGGGGCGGCGGTCACCGGGCCGGACCCCGCCGCCGACGCGGTCGCCACGACCACGGACCGTTCACCCGCCACCGAGTCCGCCACCGAGTCCGCCACCGCACCCGGCACCGAGGCCGCGGCCCCGCCGCAGCCGGTTCCCTCGGCGGCCGACGACCTCCTGACCCTCGACGGGCGAGAGGGCCGCGCGGTCCTCGGCCGGCCACTGACCCGGTTCGTCGAGCCGGAGCCGCTGCACACCCCGCCCCTGGCCGCCACCGCCACCCCGCAGGACGGGCTGGACGACGCCGCCGCCCTGCTCGTCGCCCCCGAGGGCGCCCGCGGGATCCAGTCGATGCCGGTGCTCCCGCCGCACGACCTCGCCCCCCTCGCCGCACCCCTCGCCGCCCCCGTCCCGGCGCCGGACCCGGCCCCGACCGGCACCGTCGCGGGCGACGGCTACGAGATCGGCGAGGAACACCCGGACATCCACTCGTCGGACGCGATCTTCGACGCCCGCCGGGCCCTCGAGCTCGGCGCCCTGGAGCTGGTGCTCGGCAGGCTGTCCGGCCGGGAGATCGCCGGGTACCGGCTGCTGGCCGAGGCGACCGTGCCCTACGTCGACCGCGAGGCGCAGCGGTTCACCGACGCGCACGCCTACACCGAGAGCAACGCCGCGTTCCACGACTACCTGTTCACCCGCACCGGCAACGACCACCTGCTCCGCGCCTACCAGGCGCTGGGCGTGAAGGGGGCGATGGCGGAGACGCTGCGGTCGGCGGTCTGGTGCCACCCGGACTGCGCGCAGGACCACCTCGACATCGTCTCCGCGATCGAGGCCGGTGACCGGTCGGAGGCGCGCCGGCTGGTGTCGGCGCACGCCCGGAACTCGCAGGCCACCATGCGGCGCGCCATGCACGACGCCGCCCGGGCCCGCCGGCCGCGGTTCGTCGCGCCGGGCCGGTTCGACGGCCTCGTCGTGCTGGTCACCGGGGCGGCGCAGGGTATCGGGGAGGCCGTCGCCCGGCGGATCGGCGCCGAGGGCGGGGCGCTCGTCCTCGCCGACCGGTCCGAGCAGGTCACGACGGTCGCCGACGAGCTCGGCGCCGAGGCGGTGACCGCGGACCTGGAGCAGTGGGAGGGTGCCGACGCCGTCGTCGCCGCCGCGCTGCGCCGGTACGGCCGGATCGACGTCGCCGTCCACACCGTCGGCGGGACGATCTGGGCCAAGCCCTACCACCACTACCCGCCGGAACAGATCCGCGCGGAGATCGACCGCTCGCTCATGCCCACCCTGTGGTGCTGCCGCGCGGTCGCCCCGCAGATGGTGGAACAGGGCGCGGGCACGATCGTCAACGTCTCCTCGGTCGCCACCCGCGGGCTCAACCGGGTGCCGTACGCGGCGGCCAAGGGCGGGGTCAACGCGATCACCTCCGCGCTCGCGGCGGAGCTGGCCCCGCACGGCGTCCGGGTGCTCGCCACCGCACCCGGCGGGACGGACGCGCCGCCCCGGCGGATCCCCCGGGGACCGGCGCCGCAGTCCGCGCAGGAGCAGGACTGGTACGCCACGATCGTCGAGCAGACCATTGAGTCGTCGCTGCTCAAGCGGTACGGCACGCTCGACGAGCAGGCCGCGGCCATCACGTTCCTGGCCTCGCCGGAGGCGTCCTACATCACCGGGACGGTGCTCCCGGTCGCCGGGGGCGACCAGGGGTGAGCGCAGCGGCCCGCCCGCCGGGCGGTGCCGGGTACGGTGCGCGCCGTGGGTGACCCCGGCGCCGGTGCGGACCCCGCCGGCCCCGGTGACGCCGCCGGCCTCGCCGGGCGGGCGGACGAGATCGCGCGGCTGCGCGGCCTGCTCACCGGGGCCGGCCCGTGCGCCGTGCTGGTCACGGGCCCGGCGGGCGCCGGCACGTCGGCGCTCGTCCGTGCCGTCGCCGACGGGCACGACGGACCGGTCCACCGGGCCCGCGGCGCGTCCTGGGAGGCGGGCCGGGCCGGCGGCGTCCTGGCCCAGCTCGTGCCTGGCGTCGCGGTGCCGGGGACGGACGCGTTCGCCGCGGCGGAGGCGGTCGCCGGCGCGTGCGGTGCCGGGGCCCGGACGCTGCTGCTCGTCGACGACGCGCACGAGGCCGACCCGTGGTCGCTGCAGGTGCTGTCCACCCTGACCGGGCACCACCCCGGGCTCGACGTGACGGTCGTGCTGGCCGCACGCCCGGCCGACGCGGGCCCCGGCGTCGCCGACCTCCTCCGGCGGGTCGCCACCACCGAGATCGCGTTGCGCCCGCTGGACGCGACCGCGGTCGGCGCGATCGCCACCGCCCACGGCGTCCCGCTCGACGTCGCCGGAGCCGACCGGCTGGCCCGGCACACCGGGGGCCGCCCCCGCCACGTGCTCGCCCTGCTGGCGGAGCTGCCCCCGCACGCCTGGTCCGACCCGCACGCCCGGCTGCCCGCCCCACCGGAGGTCGCCACGTCCGTGGCGCAGCGCCGGGCCGCGCTGTCCGGGCCCGCGCGGGCGCTCCTCGACGTGGTCGCCGTCCTGGACCGGCCCGCCGAGCCCGACGAGATCGGGGCGGTCACCGGGGACCCCGGCGCCGTCCTCGCGGCGTTGGCGGAGAGCGCGCGGGCCGGGCTCGTCGCCCGGGCGGGGAGCCGGTGGGGCCCGGCGGCGGCGCCGGCCGATCCGATGGTGCGCGCCGCCGTGCTCGACCTGCTCGGGCCCGACGTCGTCGCCGCGCTGCGCCGCCGGGCCGGCGAGTTCGTCGACGACCCGACCCGGCGGCTGACCCTGCTGGCCGGCAGCGTCCCCGGCCGCGACGACGGCCTGGCGGCCGAGCTCGACACCCGGGCCGGCGAGGAGGCCGGGGCCGGTGCATGGAGCACGGTCGCTGCGCTGCTCACCGAGGCGTCGCGACTGACGACCGAGCGCCGATTGCGCGAGGAACGCCTGGTCCGGGCGGTGGACGCGCTGGTCGGGGCGGGGGAGTGCCGGTCGGCGGAGGCACTCGTCCCGGTCGTGGAGGCCACCCGGGAGACGCCGCTGCGGGGCGCGGTGCTCGGCTACCTGGCGGTGCTGCGCGGGCAGGCCGACACCGCGTCGGCCGGGCTCGGACGGGCCTGGGAGCAGGCCGGGACCGGAGGGACCGACCGCGCCGTCGCGGCGCTCGTCGCGCAGCGCTACGTGCTGTACGCGCTGGCCCGTGGCCGGGGCGAGGAGCTGGTGACCTGGGCGGACCGCACGATCGCGCTGGCCGGCCCCGACACCCCGCACGCGGTGGAGGCGGCGGCGATCCGCGGGCTCGGACTGTCCGCCGCGGGCCGCCCCGACGAGGCCCGCGCCGCGTACGAGGCGGTGTCGGACCGGGTCCGGCACGGCGCGCAGGCCCAGCGCGTCACGATGGGCCGGGGCTGGCTGCACCTGCTGCAGGACGACCTGGGCCGGGCCCGGGCCGACCTGGAGAGCGCCGTCCCGACGACGGTGCTCGGCGGCTCGTCCCGGATCTCGCTGTGGGCGCTGGCCTGGCTCGCCCGGACCCGGTTCCTCGCCGGTGACTGGGACGGGGCGCTCCGGGCCGCCGGGCAGGGCCGCGAGCTCGCCGGACGGACCGGCATCGCCCTGGTCACGCCGCTGATCGAGTGGACGGCCGCCCAGGTGCACGCGCTGCGCGACGAGCCGGAGCGTGCGGAGCGGGCCGCACTGGCCGCGGAGGCGGGCAGCTCGGAGTACGAGGTCGCCCGGGTCCCGGCCCTGCTGGCACGCGCCCAGCTGGCCGAGGTCCGCGCCGACTACGCCGCCGTGCTGCGGGCGCTGGAGCCGCTGCACCGGTCCGCCGGCACCGGCAGCACCGACGAGCCGGGTTGGTGGCCGTGGACCGACATGTACGCGAACGCCCTGGTCGTCACCGGCGACCTCGACGCGGCCGAGGAGTTCCTGCGGCCGCACGAGCGCCGCGCCGCGGTCCGGGGCCACCGTTCGACGCTCGCCCGGCTCGGGTACGCGCGGGGCCGGCTGCTCGGTGCCCGCGGCGAGCACGACGCGGCGTGGCCGGCGTTCGAGGAGGCGTTGCGCGTGGCGGACTGGCTGCCGCACCGCTACGACCGCGCCCGCGTCCGGTTCGCCTACGGCCAGACGCTGCGGCGGGCCGGCAAGCGCCGGGACGCCGACGCGATGCTGTCGGCGTCCCGGGAGATGTGGGCGGGCCTCGGCGCGACGGTCTACGTGCGGCGCTGCGACCGGGAGCTCAAGGCGGGCGGGGTGCACGCGGGCGCCCGCGCCGAGCGGGGACCCGCCGACCTGACGCCGCAGGAGCGGGCGGTCGCCGACCTCGTCACCGGGGGACGCACGAACCGGGAGGCGGCGGCCGAGCTGCAGGTGTCGGTCAAGACCGTCCAGTACCACCTGACCCGCATCTACGCCAAGGTCGGCGTGCGGTCCAGGGCGGAGCTGGCGGGGCGCCTCAGCGGCGGATGAGCGCGGGCCGACCGGCGGCGCGGCGGTGGTGCAGCACGACCAGCGGGCGGACGGAGAGCGCGGCCGCGGCGAGCAGCAGCGTCACCGGGGCGGGGGCGGTGGTCACCGAGACGATCGTGGCGGCGGCGAGCAGCACCATCAGCAGCCCGGCCAGGAGGACCGGGCGCAGTGCGACCCGGCCTGCCGTCCGGTCGGGCGACGGGGCGGCACGGAACATGCTGACCACCTCCTGATCGACGCGCCTGATCGACGCGGTGTGCACGTCCCGAACAGCGAAGTTCGGTCCGGCTAACTCTACGCCTCGTCGTGCCTGTCGCAAGGGGCGGGCGGCTCCGGCTCGCGACGATCACCGGCGTCACCTATCGTGCCCGGCACGTCACACCTGGTCGTGTGACGAGTACCGCAACGGGGGGTGGCGAGTGACGGCTGGACCGGTCGTGGACGACCCGTCGTCACACGTGCTCACCGTTCCGGTGAGCGACGAGCAGCTCTGCGAGTCGGTGTCGGAGTTCCTCACGACCGGGCTGGCCCGGGGCGAGCGCGTCGCCTACTTCGACGACGACACCGCCGACGGCGTGCTCGCCCGGATGGACGAGGACGGCGTCGACGTCCGCGGGCCGCTGCGCAGCGGGCAGTTCCAGCTCGTGCCCGGCGAGTTCACCCGGGCCGCACTGCTCGCCCCGCTCGACGAGCTCGGCGGCGTGCTGGAGCACAACATGCAGGCCGCCGTCGACGACGGCTGGGCGGGCCTGCGGTTCACCGGCCAGATGGACCACGGCCTGCGCCGCCCGGGCGGGCAGGCGCTCGACGAGTACGACCGCGTCCTCGCCGACGCGGTCCGGGGCCGTCCGGTGCACGCGCTGTGCGTCTACGACCACCTCCGCTACCCCGACGACCTGATCGCCCACATGCGCTCGGTGCACGACGCCGAGATCGGCGGGACCCCGCTGCTGGACGACACGCTGCTGCGGATCACCGAGCTCGGCCCGGCGCACCTGCGCCTCGCCGGCGAGGTCGACCACGGCAACCGGCCGCAGGTTCGCCGGGTGCTGGGCCGGGTCCTGGACCGGATGGTGCGCGGCGAGATCGAGGCCGACACCGTCGTCGCCGATCTCGGGTCGCTGCGCTTCTGCGACGTCGCCGCCGCGGTCAGCGTGGTGCACGCGGCCGAGGAACTCCCGGCGACGCTGCGGCTGCGCCTGGAGAACGTCCGGCCCGGGGTGGCGCGGCTGCTCGACCGGTGCGGTGCGGGCTTCGCGAGCCGGCTCGACGTCGGGATCGGGGAGCGTAGCCCGCTCCGCACCGCCGACGCCCTCGAACTGGCGGGCGGGGCGCCGGGATGAGCGGTCTGCGGCACGTCCTGTGCTGGTACTCCGGTGAGGAGGACCTGCACGCGCGGCTCGGTGACACGGTGCTGGCCACCCTGCGCGGCGGCGGCTCGGTGGCCGTGGAGCTGCGGCCGTCGACCGAGGTGGCGTTGCGCGGGCGGGTCGCCGCCGAGCTGGGCGCCGACGCCGTCGCCGGGCTCCTCCGGTTGCCCCGCGACACCGGTCCGGACGGCCCGTCCGGTCAGACCCAGGTGGCCCGGGCGGCGCGGGTCCTGCGCGAGCGGGTGGTCGAGACCGGCCCGGTCACCGTGGTGTCCGAGCACGCTGCCGGTCACGCCGGCCCCGGCGGCGCCTACTGGACCGAGGTCGAGGCCGCCGCCGAGGTCGCGCTGGCCGACCTGCCGGTGCAGCTGCTCTGCTGGTTCCCGCAGGAGGTCGCGGCGCCGGTCGCCGCGGCGGCCAGGGCCGCGCACCCGCTCGAGGACCGCGACGGCGCCGTCGTCGGGTCGTCCGCGCACCGGGACCCGCGGAGCCTGCTCACCGACCGTCCCGCCCCCGTCCCGGCCGAGATGGGACCGCCGGTGACGGACCTGCCGTTCGACGCGGTCCGGCTGCGCGAGGTCCGGTCCGCCGTCGACGGGGCCCTGCGCGGGCAGGGGTTCCCGCAGGCACGCTCGGAGGACGTGACCGTCGCCGTCAACGAGATCGCCACCAACGCGGTGCACCACGGGCCCGGCACCGCCCGGCTGATGATCTGGACGCCGCCCGGCGAGGTCGTCTGCGAGGTGCACGACACGGGCCGGCTCGACGACCCGCTCCCCGGCCTCGCACCGCCCGACCCGCGCGCGCCGCACGGCCGCGGGATCTGGATCGCCCGCCAGCTCTGCGACCTGCTGCACGTCTGGAGCGACGACGGCGGCACGCACGTCCGGGTCCGCGCCGCGGCCTAAGCCGCACCCCGGTCAGCGGGTGTCGAGCACCCGGAACGACTCGACCAGCGCGCCGTGCGGGAACCCGGCGGCCCTGGCCTGCGACCCGGCCCACCGGGCGATCATGTCGTCCAGCTCGGTCATGTGCGCGGTCTGGCTCTCGTGCGCGCGCAGCGCCGCGATCTTGCGATCGACCGTGGCGGTGATGTCGACATGGACGTCGACGCGCCGCGCCGACGCCGCGTCGTCCGACCCGCCGCCCAGCACCCACACCTCCGGCACCGTGTGCGCCTCGAACCCGTCGGCGGCCAGCTCCGGGAACGCGTAGGGGTTCCGCGCGTCCGGGTACACCGCGCACATCGACGCCTCACCGGTCGCGGTGTGGTCGGGGTGGCTGCCGTACATGTTCCCGAGGTCACGGACCGGCGGCTGCACGACGACGCGGTCCGGGCGGGTCCGCCGGATCACCCGCGCCAGGTCGCGGCGCAGCTCCAGGGTGACGGTGAGCCGTCCGTCGGGGTAGCCGAGGAACACCAGGTCGGTGACGCCGACGGCGGCCGCCGCCTTGCGCTGCTCGGCCTGCCGGATCCCGGCGATGTCGGAGCGGGCGACGTCGGGGTCGAACCCGCCTGCGTCGCCGTCGGTGACCAGGCAGTAGGTCACCGCGACACCGGCGTCGGTCCAGACGGCGACCGTGCCGCTGCACGAGAAGTCGATGTCGTCGGGATGGGCGGCGATCACCAGGGCGCGTTCGATCCGGGTGTGGCTGCGGTCGTCGGTGGCGGTGCGCTGCTCGTCGTCGGTCACCCCGACATGATCGGGCACACGGCGCCGGGCGGCACCGCGGATCCCTGCCGCGGGTGCGGCGCGCCGGAGAAACGGGCGGCGGACCGGGCGCCGGCGCGGCAGGGTGGGGTCGTGCTCCCCTCGATCACCACGCCGGTCGACGCCGGCCTACTCCACGGCGCCCTCGACTCCACGCCCGGCCCGGCCGGGCTGGTCCCGCACCGCCTGCCCCCGGCCGCGCGGGCCCGGAACACCGATCCGCAGCTGGCCGGTGCCGAGTCCCAGCCGTCCGGGGTCCGGGTGGTGTTCCGGACCGCCGCGACCGTCGTCGAGCTGGAGACGGTGCGCACCCGGGTGGGGCTGGCCGGTGCGCCGTTGCGTCCGGATGGGGCCTACGACCTGCTGGTCGACGGGGTCCCCGCCGGCTCCGCGCCGACCACCGGCGGGCGGCTGCACATGATCGACCCCGCGACGGGTGCGGCGGAAACGACCGACGGCCCGCCCGGCACCGTCCGGTTCCCGCTGCCCGGCCGGCCGGCGCTGGTCGAGATCTGGCTGCCGCACAACGAGATGACCGAGGTCGTCGCGCTGCGCACCGACGCCCCGGTCACGGCGGTGCCCGCGGGGGACCGGCCGGTGTGGCTGCATCACGGCAGCTCCATCAGCCAGGGCTCGAACGCCGCCGGGGCGAGCACGACCTGGCCGGCGCTGGCGGCGCGCTCCGCGGGCGTCGAGCTGCTGAACCTAGGGTTCTCCGGGGCGTGCCTGCTCGACCCGTTCGTCGCCAGGGCGATCCGCGACACCCCGGCCGACCTGATCAGCGTCAAGATCGGCATCAACGTGGTCGGCGCGGACCTGATGCGGGTGCGTGCGTTCGGCCCCGCGGTGCACGGGTTCCTCGACACGATCCGCGACGGCCACCCGGACACTCCGCTGCTGGTCGTCTCGCCGGTGCTGTGCCCGATCCACGAGGAGACCCCGGGCCCGCTGGCACCGGACGTCACCGACGGCACGCTGCGGTTCCGTGCCACCGGCGACCCGGCCGACGTCGCCGCGGGCCGGCTGACCCTGCAGGTGGTCCGGGAGCAGCTGGCCGGTCTGGTCGCGGCCCGGGTGCCCGAGGACCCGAACCTCGGCCACCTCGACGGCCGCGAGCTGTACGGCGAGGCCGACGCCACCGAGCTGCCGCTGCCCGACCGCCTGCACCCCGACGCCGCGACGCACGAACGGATGGGGGAGCGGTTCGCCCGGGCCGTGTTCGGCCCGGGCGGCGCGTTCGCCCCGGTCTAGTTGATCTGGTCGACCTGGTTCTGGAACCGGTCCTCGAGCTCCCGCACACACTGGTCGACCGCGGACTGGTCCCCACCGGACTGCTGCACGCACTGCATCAGCTGGCCCTGGTCCACGCTGTTGAACACGTTGAACGAGAACACGAGCAGCACGGCCACGACGATCGCGAGCAGCAGCCCGACGATGCCGAGCACGAGCCCGGTGATCGCGACCCCGCGGTTGTTCGCGACGCCCTTCGACGCGCGGACGATGCCGAGGATGCCCAGCCCGATCGCCACGAGGCCGAGCAGCCCGCCGATCAGGAAGATGCCGCTGAGCACGGCGAGGATGCCGAGCACCAGCGCGGCGATCCCGACGCCGTTGCGCGGAGGGGCGGCCGGTCCGCCCGGGCCGTAGCCGGGCCCCGGTCCGTAGGCCGTCCGGTCCGGGTACGCGCCGTGCTCGGCGTACCCCTGCCCGTACTGCTGCCGGCCGTACTGCTCGGTGGGTTGCTCGGACGCTCCCTGCTGCTGCGGGTCCTGCGGGTCGCCCGGCTGACCCGGGTACGGCGGTGGGCTGCTCACGGAGGTCCTTCCCGACCGGCCCCGGGCGGGAGGCACCCTGCCCGGGCCGTGCTGCTGACGGTGTTGCGGGCGATGATCCCGGCAGCCGGGGGCCGGGTCCAGGACAAACGCCCTCCGGCGCGCCTGCGCCCTGCACCGGACGGTGGTGGGATGCCCCTCGTGAGCGGAATCGACGAGATCGAGGAGTGGACCCGGGCGCAGCGCCGGGTGATCGACCTGGTGCGGGACCTGCCCCCGTCCCGGTCGGAGCAGCGGGTCCCGGCGTGCCCGGACTGGACGGTGCGGGACCTGCTCTCGCACATGGTCGGCCTGGGGGCGGACGTCGTGCGCGGCGACGAGCCCGACGACCACAACGAGGCGTGGACGGCCCGCCAGGTGGCGCAGCGCCGTGACCACGACGTCGCGACGCTGGTCGCCGAGTGGGAGTCGCTGACCGGGCCGGTGCGGGAGTGGATGGCGGCGCACACGACCCGCCCGCTCGGCGACGTGATCATCCACGAGCAGGACCTGCGCGGCGCGCTCGGGGAGCCGGGCGCCCAGCACACCCCCGGTCTGCACGCGCTGCGCGAGAAGTTCGCCGGCCGCTTCGGGGGCGGGGTCGGTGACCTCCCGCCGATCGCGCTGATCGGTGACGGCTGGTGCTGGGTCTCCCGCGGCGACGAGACGGATGCGGCGGTCGCGATCCGCACGACCGACTTCGAGCTGGCGAGGGCCCTGGTCACCCACCGGTCCGCGGCGCAGCTGCGCTCCTGGACCGAGCGCGGCGACGTCGAGCCGTACCTCGGCGCGTTCGCCCTGCTCGGGTCGCTCCCGGACCGGGACCTGACCGAGTCCTGACCGAACCCTGACCCGCGCCACCCCGCCCCGCCGGCTCCGCGCCGCTCGTGCCGCTCGTGCCGCGCCGCGCCGTGCCGCTCGTGCCACGCCGCGCCGCGCGCGCCCCGCGCCACGCGTCCGCCCCTCGCCGAGATGCAGCTCAGCGCGAATTGTCGATCATCCGACGACGCTGAGCTGCATCTCGGCGAGATCCTGCGTTCCGCGGAACGCGACACGGAGGGGCGTGTCAGGACCGTGACGTGACACGATCCTGACACGGGGTCCAGACTGTGCGGTGTGAGCGTGCACCCCACCCACCCCGTCCCCGCGCTCGACGACGCGCTGACCGGGCGCGCCGTCGAGCGCGTGCGCCGCTGGACCGAGCGCACCGGCACCGATCCCGTGGGCCACGGCCGGTCGGCGTCCCCGGACCCGACGGCGCGGCTGGCCGCCCTGATGCACGACCCCGCCGGGGTCGACTTCACGCTGCGCTTCGTGGACCGGGTCGCCCGCCCGGCCGACGACCGGGTCGCCGCCCGCGAGCTGGCCCGGCTCGCCGGAGCCGGGGCGGACCTGCCGTCGTTCGTCGGAGGGCTCGACCGGCTGCTGCTGCGCGCCGGCGGCCGGCTGGCGACGGCGCTGCCGCACGTCGTCGTCCCCGCCGCGCGGGTGCGGCTGCGCAGTCTGGTCGGGCACCTCGTCGTCGACGCGGGCGGGCGGTCCCTGGCGGGACGGCTCGCGGCCGCCGAGGCGGACGGGCACCGGCTCAACCTGAACCTGCTCGGCGAGGCGGTGCTCGGCGAGGCCGAGGCCGACCGGCGCCTCGAGCGGACCATCGCCCTGCTGCGCCGCCCGGGGGTCGACCACGTGTCGGTGAAGGCGTCGTCGGTCGCGTCCCAGCTGGTCCCCTGGGACCTGGCGGGGAGCCGGGACCGGCTCGTGCAGCGGCTGCTGCCGCTCTACCGCGCGGCCCGCGACCACGGCGTCTTCGTGAACCTCGACATGGAGGAGTACAAGGACCTCCACCTGACCGTCGCGCTGTTCACGACGCTGCTGTCCCGCCCGGAGTTCCGCGACCTGCCCGCCGGGATCGTGCTGCAGGCCTACCTGCCCGACTCGGTCGCCGCGCTCGACGAGCTGGGGGAGTTCGCGGCCCGCCGCGCCGCCGGTGGCGGGGCACCGGTCAAGGTGCGCCTCGTGAAGGGCGCGAACCTCGCCATGGAGCGGGTCGACGCCGGCGTCCACGACTGGGCGCAGGCGCCGTACGGGACGAAGGCCGAGGTCGACGCCAACTACGTCCGGCTGCTCGACCGCGCGATCGGCGGGCACCGGGTCCCGGGCGGCGCCGCGGCCGGGGGACGGCACCCGCTGCGCCTGGGCGTCGCGTCGCACCACCTGCACCACGTGGCCCTCGCGCTCGAGCTGGCCGACGCCCGCGGCGCCCGCGCCCAGCTCGACCTGGAGATGCTGCAGGGCATGGCCCCGGCGTTCGCCCGCGCCGTCGCGGGGGACCTGCCGGAGTCCGGGCCGGGGTCGAAGCTGGTGCTCTACACACCCGTCGTGCACCGCGGCGACTTCGACACCGCGGTGTCGTACCTGGTCCGGAGGCTCGAGGAGAACGCGTCACCGGAGGGCTACCTCTACGCGCTGTTCTCCCCGGACGCCGGCCCGGCGTCGTACCGGGACCGGTTCCTCGCCTCGGTCCGCGACCGCGACACGGTCGCCGACACCCCGCGCCGCACCCAGGACCGGACGGTGGAGGCCCCCGTCGGGAAGGACGGGCCGGTGGGCGACGCACCCGTCCCACCGGGCTTCCGGAACGAGCCCGACACCGACCCGTCCCTGCCCGCGAACCGGGTGTGGGCCCGGCAGGCCGCCACGACCGCGGCCGGCGGTGCCGTCGCGGTGCCGCGGGTCCCGGTCGTCACCGACCCCGGCGAGGTCGACGCCGCCGTGCGCCGGGCCGCGGCCTCCGGCTGGCGCGACGTGCCCGCCGCGGAGCGGGCCGCGGTCCTGCGCCGCGCCGCACGGGCACTGGCCGCCGCCCGCGGGACGCTGCTCGCCGTCATGATCGCCGAGGGCGGCAAGACCGTCGCCGAGGCCGCCCCCGAGATCTCCGAGGCCGTCGACTTCGCCGCGTACTACGCCGAGCGCGCCGCCGAGCTCGCCGGTGCCCCCTTCACCCCGGACCGGGTCGTCGCGGTGACCCCGCCGTGGAACTTCCCGGTCGCGATCCCGCTCGGTGGTTGCCTGGCGGCGCTGGCGGCGGGCGCGCCCGTCCTGCTCAAGCCCGCCCCGCAGGTGCGGGCGTGCGCCGAGGCCGGGGTCGCCGCGCTGCACCGCGGCGGTGTCCCGGCCGACGCACTGCAGCTGCTCCCGGCCGACGAGGGCGACGCGGGACGGCGGCTGGTCACCCACCCCGGGGTCGACCGGGTGGTCCTGACCGGCGCGTCCGAGACGGCCGCCCTCTTCCGGTCGTGGCGGCCGGACCTGAACCTGGTCGCCGAGACCAGCGGCAAGAACGCGCTGGTGATCACCCCGGCGGCCGACCCCGACCTGGCCGTCGCCGATCTCGTCCGCTCCGCGTTCGGGCACGCCGGGCAGAAGTGCTCGGCGGCCTCGCTGGGGATCCTGGTGGGCCCGGCCGCGACCGGCTCGGCGACGGGGCGACGGCTGCGCCGCCAGCTCGTCGACGCCGTCCGGAGCCTGCACGTCGGCCCCGGGACCGACCTCGGCTCGACGACGGGGCCGCTCGTCGACGAGCCGTCGGAGAAGCTGCACCGTGCGCTGACGACGCTGGAGCCGGGGGAGCGGTGGCTGGTCGCGCCGCGGCGGCTCGGCGAGCGCCTGTGGTCCCCGGGTGTCCGGGCCTGGGTGGCGCCGGGCAGCTGGTTCCACCGCACCGAGTGCTTCGGCCCGGTGCTCGGCCTCATGGCGGCCCGTGACCTCGACGAGGCCATCGCGTTCCAGAACGGCACCGGCTTCGGTCTCACCGGCGGCATCCACTCCCTGGACGAGGACGAGATCGCGCACTGGTGTGCCCGCGCCGAGGTCGGCAACGCCTACGTGAACCGGCACATCACGGGCGCGGTCGTGCAGCGGCAGTCGTTCGGCGGGTGGAAGGGGTCGGTGCTCGGCCCGGGTGCGAAGCCGGGCGGGCCGAACTACGTCGCCCAGTTCGGGACCTGGCACGACGGCCCCGCGCCGGCCCCGGCCGAGGCGCATGCCGGGGACGCGACGCCCGGGCGGGCGGCCCGGCGGGTGCTCGCCGCGGCGTCCGGCCTGGACCCGGCGGAGCGGGACCGGCTGCGTCGTGCGGCCGCGTCGGACGCCGTCGCCTGGCGGGACGAGTTCGCCGTGGAGCACGACCCGACCGGTCTGGCCGCCGAGTCGAACGTGTTCCGCTACCGGCCGCTGCCCGCGCTCACCGTCTGGGCGGGCGCCGGCACCACCCGCGCCGACGTCCTGCGGGTGCTGCTCGCCGCGGCGACGGCGGGTGTCCCGGTACGGCTGCACGGGCCCGCCGTCCCGGGCGGTCCGCTGCCCGGCGGCGTCCACGACGGGCAGCACCTGGAACCCGTTCCCGGCGAGCGGATCCGCGCGCTCGGCGAGGTGCCCGCCGCGCTGCGCGGCGCTGCGGCAGGGGCCGGGGCGTCGATCGTGGACGCCCCGGTGCTCACCGACGGGCGCCGCGAGCTGCTCACCGTCCTGCGTGAGCAGGCGATCAGCCGCACCCGGCACCGGTTCGGCCACATCGAACGCCGCTGATCCGGGCCGGGCGCTCCCTGCGGGCCCGCACCGGGGTTACGGTCGTTGCATGGTGCTGCGAGCGCGGGACGTCATGACCGAACGTGTCGTCACCGTGTGGGCCGACGCACCCCTGTCCCGCGCCCAGGAGCGGATGGCGGAGGCCCGCTTCTCCGCCCTGCCCGTGGTCGACCGGCGGTTCTCGCTGGTCGGCGTGATCAGCCTCGTCGACGTCCTGCGGCACCGGGACGATCCGAACGCGACGGTCGGTGACGCCATGACCGAGCAGGTCGTGACCGTGCAGGCCACCACCTCGGTGTCCATCGTGGCGCACCGGATGCGGGTCTACGGCGAGCTGCGCCTGGTCCCCGTCGTCCAGCGGGGCGGGCTGCTCGGGGTGATCACCCGCAGCGACCTGCTGCGGGCCCGCCGCGAGGGCGGGATGTTCCGGAAGGCGGCCCGCCTGTTCGGCGGCGCCGGGATCAGCGGCCCGCTGCCCGAGGCGATGGCACCCCGGGGCGCGGGCCGGGTCGGCGGGCGGCCGGTCTCCTCGCTGCGGGTCTCCGACGTCATGACCGACGGCGGGCTGGTCGCCGTCCCGCCCGGCCTCGCGCTCGACGAGGCCGCCGAGGTGCTGCTGTCCTACCGGTACACCGCCGTCCCGGTCGTGGACGACGACGACCGGTTGCTCGGCGTCGTCTCCGAGGCCGATCTGATGGCGGGCTCCACCTACGGCGGGCGCCGCACCCGGGCCAGCACGGTCGCCGGGGTGATGACCTACGACGTCGAGACCGTGCACCCCGGCGACCCGCTGGCGGACGCCGAGCAGCTGCTCGCCGAGCGCGGCTTCCGGGTGATCCCGGTCGTCGACGACGACGGCGTCCTGGTCGGTGTGATCAGCCGCAGCGACCTGCTCTGACCGCTCAGCCGGCCGGGAGCGGCGCCGTGGGCACCGTGGGCGCCGCGGGGGCGCGGACGTCGTGGCACTTCTCCGCGGCGTCGGCGACGGTCAGCGAGAACGCGGCCGGGTCCTGCAGCGCCTGCTGCGGCAGGGCCGTCAGGTCGAGGTACTGCTGTACGCACGCGAGCTGCGCACGCTCGTCGGCCGGGGTGAGCGGCGGGTCGGGCGGGGCCGGCTGGGCGGCGGCGATCCCGGCACCCGCGGCCCCGAGGCCGAGGACGAGCACGGTGACGGTCACGGCGCGGACGAGACTCTGCACGGCGGTCCTGCTTCCTGCGCCCGGAGGGGCGCGATCGGTGGCATCGGCTGCACCGCGGGGAGCGACCGCCGCCCGCCTCCGGCCGCGGCCGGTCCGTCGAGTCTGACCCGCGGCCCGCCCCCGCGTGTCGCGGCCGACCTGGTCGGGTGACACCCGGAGGGGTCGAGCCGCCTACCCGAGCGCGATCGCCCGCCCCGCCTCGCGCCCGGAGAACAGGCAGCCGCCGAGGAACGTCCCCTCCAGCGACCGGTAGCCGTGTACCCCGCCCCCGCCGAACCCGGCGACCTCGCCTGCCGCCCACAGCCCCGGTACCGGCGAGCCGCCGCCGTCGAGGACCCGGCCGGAGAGGTCGGTCTGCAGCCCGCCGAGGGTCTTGCGGGTGAGCACGTGCATCCGGACGGCGATCAGCGGCCCGGCGGCCGGGTCGAGCAGCCGGTGCGGCGGCGCCGTGCGGGCGAGCTTCTCACCGAGCGTGCGGCGCGCGTTGTGGATCGCCATGACCTGCAGGTCCTTGGTGAAGGCGTGGTCCATCTGCCGGTCGCGGGCCACCACCTGACGGCGGATCGCGTCGACGTCGAGCTCGGGGGTGCCGCCGGTGAGGCGGTTCATCCCGGCGACGAGCTCGTCGAGGGTGCTGGCGACGACGAAGTCCGCCCCACGTTCCATGAAGGCCTCGACCGGCGCGGCCGCGCCGGGCCGGACCCGGCCGAGCGTGGCGCGCACGTCCTTGCCGGTGACGTCGGGGTTCTGCTCGGACCCGGAGAGCGCGAACTCCTTCTCGATGATCTTCCGGGTCAGGACGAACCAGGAGTGCTCGTACCCCGTCGCGCGCAGCGCCCCGAGGGTGCCGCGGGTGTCGAAGCCGGGGAAGTTCGGCGCCGGCAGCCGCCGTCCGGTGGCGTCGAGCCACAGCGACGACGGACCGGGGATGATCCGGATGCCGTGGTTCTCCCAGACCGGGGAGTGGTTCTGCACGCCCTCGGTGTAGTGCCACATCCGGTCGGAGTTCACGATCCGCCCGCCGCTCCGCCCGGTGATCGCGAGCATGCGGCCGTCGACGTGCGCGGGCACCCCGGACACCATGTGCGACGGCGGCGTCCCCAGCCGGTCGGGCCAGCTCGCCCGCACGAGGTCGTGGTCCCCGCCGATCCCGCCGGAGGTGACGAGCACCGCCCCCGCGCGGACGGTGAACTCGCCGATCACGTCCCGGTTGGTCGCGGCGCCCCGCTCGGCACCGTCCGGGGCGAGCACGGCGCCGTGCACCCCCTCGACGACCCCGTCGGTGAGGGCGAGCTCGTCCACCCGGTGCCGGAACCGCAGCGTGACGCGGCCGGCGTCGGCGGGCGCGCGGACCCGCCGGACGAACGGCTCCAGCACACCCGGCCCGGTGCCCCAGGTCAGGTGGAAGCGGGGGACGGAGTTGCCGTGCCCGTCGGCGAGGTGCCCGCCGCGCTCGGCCCAGCCGACGACCGGCAGCCACCGCACCCCCTGCTCGTGCAGCCACGCCCGCTTCTCACCGGCCGCGAAGTGCACGTAGGCCGTGGCCCACTGGCGGGCCCAGAAGTCCTCGCCGGACGGGTCGTCGACGCCCCGGTCGAACGCGGCCGACCCCAGCCAGTCCGACAGCGCCAGGTCGGCCGAGTCCCGGATCCCGGTGCGCCGCTGCTCGGGGGTGTCCACCAGGAACAGCCCGCCGAGCGACCAGAACGCCTGGCCTCCCAGGTTCTGCTCCGGCTCCTGGTCCAGCACGATCACCGAGCGCCCGGCGTCGGCGATCTCGGCGTCGGCGACCAGCCCGGCCCCGACCACGATGACATCGGCGTCCATGGCGCGATCCTGCACGATCGGAGCTACCCACGGGTAGGGCGGATCCGCCGGGCATGCTGGACGCCGTGACCCCGCATCCCTCCCCGGCCGATCACACCGCCGCCCGCGAGTCCCTCTGCACCTGGTCGCGCCGGATGGTGCGCGACGGCCTGGTCGTCGGCACGTCGGGCAACCTGTCGCTACGCACCGGCGACCTGATCGCCGTCACACCGTCCGGGGTGGACTACGAGACGATGGCCCCGGCCGACGTCGTGCTGGTCGACGACGCCGGCACGGTCGCCGCCGGGGACCGCGAGCCGACCAGCGAGCTCGCGCTGCACCTGGCCGCGCACGCCCGCCCCGGCACCACCGCGGTCGTGCACACCCACTCGCCGGCGGCGGTCGCGACGTCGCTGCTCGTGGACGAGGTCCCCCCGGTGCACTACCAGCTCGCCATGTTCGGCGGGTCGGTGCGGGTCGCCGGGTACGCGCCGTTCGGGAGCGACGAGCTCGTCGCGAACGCCGTCGCCGCGCTGGGGGACTCCACCGCGGTCGTGCTCGGCAACCACGGCACGCTCCTCCTCGGCGACACGCTCGGCGCCGCCTACGACGGCGCGCGCCAGCTCGAATGGCTCTGCGAGGTGTGGCTGCGCGCCCGCGCCGTCGGCGAGCCCCGGCTGCTGTCCGCCGCGGAGATCAGCGAGGCGGTACGGCGGTTCGCAGCGCAGAAGCGGCGGGTGCGGGCGACCACACCCGGGACTCGGTGACCACCGCCGTCACGAGGTCGTGCGGGGTCACGTCGAACGCCGGGTTGTAGACGGGGGTGCCGGGCAGCGTGACCAGCGCCCCGCCGTGCCCGCGGACCTCGGCCGCGTCGCGCTCCTCGACGACGATCCCGTCACCGGTCGGGGTCCCCGGGTCGACGGTCTCCTCCGGTGCCACGACCACGAACGGGACACCGGCGCGGGCCGCGGCGCAGGCCAGCATGTAGGTGCCGATCTTGTTCGCGACGTCGCCGTTCGCGGCGATCCGGTCGGCCCCGGCGAGCACGACGTCGACGAGGCCGCCTGCGATCGCGGCGGGCCCGGCGGAGTCGACGCACAGCCGGTGCGGCACCCCGGCCCGCGCGAGCTCCCAGACCGTCAGCCGGGCGCCCTGCAGCAGCGGCCGCGTCTCGCAGGCCAGCACCTCGGCGAGCGCACCGCGCTCGTGCAGCCGCAGGATCGCGCCGAGGGCGGTGCCGACGGCGCCGGTGGCGAGCGGTCCGGTGTTGCAGACGGTCAGGGCACGGAGCGGCCGGTCCGGGCACCGCTCCTGCAGCAGGTCGGCGGCGCGGCCGGCCGCGGCCGCGTTGGTGCGGGCGTTGTCGCCGGCGGCCGCGCGCGCCTCGGCCAGCACCGCCGTGGCGCCGCCGTCGAGCGCGCCCAGTGCCCGCCGGACCCCGAGCGAGAGCGGCACCGCGGTCGGCCGGGCCGTCGCGATCCGCTCGGCCGCCGCCCGTACGGCGGCGACGGCGACCGGGGTGGCGGTCCCGTGCACGTGGGCGGCCAGCGCGACGCCGAACGCACCGGCCAGCCCCAGGCTCGGGGCTCCCCGCACTGCGAGCGAGCGGACGGCGTCGATCACGCCGTCGACGGTGGTCAGGTGCAGGTGGGTGGTGTGGTGCGGCAGCGCCCGCTGGTCGAGCAGGACGACGGCCGGTCCGCCGTCGCTCTCGTCCGCCCAGTCCACGATCCGCATCGGTACCCCTCCCGGCCCCGGGCCGGTGCCGACGCCCCTCGCGACGGTACCCGGCCTCAGCGCCTGGGCGGGGCGACGCGGTAGACGGCACCGGCGTCGTCGTCGGTGACGTAGACGGCGCCGTCCGGGCCGGTGACGGCCGCGACGGGGCGGCCCCAGCGCGCGCCCGACGGGTCCTGGAACCCGCCGACCAGCGTCTGCTGCGGTCCCATGCGGCCCTCGGCGTAGGGGAAGAACGCGACCTCGGGCGCCCGCGGCGGGTCGGCGTTCCACGACCCGTGCACGCCGGCCAGCGCGCCGCCGCCGAACGGGGCGGGGAGCGCCGTGGAGGTGAAGGCCAGGCCCAGCGGGGCCGAGTGCGCCGGGAACGCCTGCTCCACCGGTGCGAGCGACGCGCAGTCCAGCTCGCGGCCGCCCGGGTTCATCTCGGCGTCGGCGACCTGCGGGACGTCGGTGAAGTCCTGCGCGCTGCCCTGCACCCCGGGATCGGTGTCGGGTTCCGGGTTGCAGTACGGCCAGCCGAGGTTCCGGCCCGGCGTCAGCTTCGCGAGCGACTCGGCCGGGTGCGCGGTCACGTACTCGTCGATCACCTCGCCGAACGACGAACCGGTGGCGTCGCCGTAGGGCCGGTCGTAGGGGTAGGGCACGTTGTCGCGGGCGTTGACCGCCGACCACACCGCGCCGTCCGGAGCGACCGCGAGCCCGGTCCCGTTCCGCACGCCGACGGCGAACGGCTCGGCAGGCCCGCCACCCGGCGGCACCCGCAGGATCGACGCCCGCGGCGGAGTGGCGTCGAGGTCCTCCACCGAGATGTTCCCGGTCGAGCCGATCGACACGTAGACCGCGCCGTCCGGACCGGCCGCGACGGACTTCAGCTCGTGGCCGTAGGCACCGCGCAGGTCGGGGCTGTTGGCGTCGGGCAGGCCGTCGGCGACGACCTGCTCGCCGGTCGCCGCGCCGCCGGCGTAGGACCAGGACGCGACCCGGTCCGACTCGGCGACGTAGAGCGTCGCGCCGTCCGGGGAGAACGCCAGCCCGTGCGGCTGGGTGAGGCCCTCCAGCAGGGGGCGCTGCCCACCCGAGGGGTCGAGGAGCAGGACCCGGCCCTCGTCCGGGACCGACACCAGCAGGTTCCCGTCGGGCGTCCACGCGGCGAGCCGGGCGTTCGGGACGCGGGCGAACACCGACATGGTCCAGCCCTGCGGGACCAGTGCCTCGCGGGGCTGGTCGAACGGCCCGGTCGCCATCCCGTCCGGCACCGCGACCTGCGCCGGGACCAGATCCGCCGCGGCCGCGCCGACCGGTGCCTCGCTGCCCGACACGGCGTTGGTGACCGGGTTCGGGCCGGTGCCGCAGGCAGCGACGACAGCGACGACGGGGAGGCAGGCGAGTGCGGCGAGCCGGCGGCGGGTGTGCCGGAGCGGCCGGGAGGGACGGGTCGGGGGCCCGGGCCGCCGAGCCCGGTCGTGCGCCGTGATCCGCATGATACGGACGTTACGGGCGGGACGGCCGGGCCGCGCGGCGGGCCCGGCATCCGGGCCCGCTCCCGCTGCGCCGCACCGCCCGCCGGGTCAGGATCGGGGCATGCGCCTGACGCTGCACGCCCGCGGACCGCAGCCCGCCGACGACGTGTGGGAGCGCTACGCCGTCCCGGCCCGCTGGCCGGAGTGGGCGCCCTACATCGTCGGCGTCGACTGCTCGGACCCGCGGATCCGGGCGGGCTCCACCGGCCACGTCCGCGGCCCGCTGGGCACCCGGGTCGCGTTCGCGGTGACCACGGCCGACGAGGACGCCCGCACCTGGGCGTGGGACGTGGCGGCCGGCCCGCTGCGCCTCTCCCTCGGCCACGGGGTGCGGGCGTCCGGGCGGGGGACGCGCACCTGGCTGACGGTGGACGGGCCGGCCGCCGTCGTCCTGCCCTACGCGGTGCCGGCCCGCGTCTCGCTGGAGATGCTGGTCCGCCGCCCGGCCTGAGCGAGGTGGTCGCGGGCCAGCGCGGCGAACCGCTCCGGCACCTCGATCTGCGGCATGTGCCCCACCCGGCCGAAGACGTGCGTCGTGACGTGCGGCAGCGCCCGCGCCGCCGCCCGCAGATGCGCGACCGGGAGGATGACGTCCCGCTCGCCCCAGACGACGAGGGTCGGCCGGGGCGCCCGCGCGGCCGCCGCGAGCAGCGCCGTGCGCCAGCCCGCCCGCACACCGCGGATCGTGCCCAGCTCGGTGGCGATCTCCAGGAAGGTCTGCGCGAACTCCGGCCGCCGCCCGATCTCCAGGCCGCGCCGCACCCGATCCTCGGTGACCAGGGACCGGTCCACGAACAGCGAGCGTTCGGTCTGCCGGGCGGCGCGCTCGTCGAACCGGCCCATCAGGAACCGGCCGAGCACCGGCACCCCGAGGATGCGCAGCGCCGGTGTCACCTCGGATCCGAACCCGGCCGGGTCGGCGAGCACCAGCGACGCGACCCGCTCGGGACGCCGCACCGAGATCAGCAGGGCGACCGCGCCGCCCAGCGAGTTGCCCATGACGTGCGCCGGGCGGGTCTCGCCGAGCGCGTCGAGGGTCGCCACGGCGGTGTCGGCGAGCTTCTCCATCGTGGCCGGGCCCGGGACCCGGTCGGAGCGCCCGAACCCGGCGAGGTCGGCCGCGAGCACCCGGTACCCGGACAGCAGGTCGTGCTGGGCGTCCCAGTCCTCCAGGCTGCGCCCGATGCCGTGCAGCAGCAGCACCGGCTCGCCCGCGGGGTCGCCGGACTCACGGACCCGGATGCGGGTGCCGCCGACGTCGACGAGCCGGGTGGCGGGCAGCGCGTCCCCGCTCACCGGGCACCCGCCGTCGCCGGCCGTCGCGCGGAGGCGCCGAGCAGCCGGGAGAGGAGCGTCATGCCGTGCGCCGGTGCGATCCGGGCCAGCGCGTCCGGGATCCGTGCGCTGGCACCGATCAGCAGCCGGGGCCTGCGCTTCGCGACCGCCTCGACGATCAGCTCGGCGGCCCGGTCGGCCGGGAAGGTGAGCAGCTTGTCGAAGTCCCGCTGGCCCTTCTCCGCCTCCGCGGCGGGGATGTTGACCCCGACCCGCGCCGAGCGCGCGATGTTCGTCCGGATGCCGCCGGGGTGCACCGTGGTGACACCGGCACCGACCTGCGCGAGCTCGGCACGGAGGACCTCGGAGAAGCCGCGCAGCGCGTACTTCGACGACGAGTAGGCCGACTGCCCGGGCGGCCCGATGAGGCCGAATAGGCTGGACACGTTGACGACGTGCGCGCCGGGGCGTGCGGTGAGCGCCGGGAGGAGGGCGTGCGTGAGCCGGACCGGTGCCCGGAAGTTGACGTCCATGACCCAGTCGAACTCGTCGAGGGTCAGCCGGGCGAAGTCGCCGCCGAGCGCGACGCCGGCGTTGTTGACGAGCAGCCGGACCTCCGGGTGCCCGGCGCGGATCCGGCCGGCGAGCGCGTCGACGGCGTCGCGGTCGGCGAGGTCGACGGTCTCGGTCGTCACAGACAGGCCGGGGTGCCTCTCCCGGATCGCGGTGGCGACGGTCTCGAGCCGGTCGCCGTCGCGGTCGGCCAGGACGAGGTCGCTGCCGCGTTCGGCGAGGAGCCGGGCCACGTGCTCGCCCATGCCACCGGCGGCACCGGTGACGACGGCGGTGCCCTCGGCGAAGCGGAACGGGGTGCGGCTCACGAGGCCACCTCCTGCGTCTCGGTGGGGGCGTCGGCCGCGATGCCGGCGACCGACGGGCGGGGCACCGCGGCGGACCGGGCGCCGACCGCGGACGCCGGGGTGAGCAGCATGTCCTTCTTCAGGTCGGCGCGGCCGAGCCCGACGGCGTCGAGGAAGAAGTTCTGCCGCAGCCGCCACGGGTCCGTGCGGCCCTGCCGCGGGAAGAGGTGCTCGGAGCGCTTGACGTAGCCGGACGCGAGGTCCAGCAGGGGGCGGTCCGGCGAGACCGTGGGCGCGGGGGTCGCGACGGCGACGCGCTCGCGGTCCATCATCCCGAGCAGGCGCGGCACGTAGCGGGCGACGAGGTCGGCCCGCAGCGTCCAGGACGCGTTGACGTAGCCGATGCAGAACGCCAGGTTCGGCACGCCGGAGAGCATCAGGCCGCGGTAGGTGACCGTCTTGCCGATGTCGACCTGCTCGCCGTCGACGTGGATGGTCATGCCGCCCAGCGGCTTCAGGGACAGCCCGGTCGCCGAGACGACGACGTCGGCGGGCAGCTCCTCACCGGAGCGCAGCCGGATCCCCTTCTCGGTGATCCGGTCGATGTGGTCGGTCACGACCGAGGCGCGCCCTGCGTTGATGGATCTGAAGAAGTCGCCCTCCGGGATCACGCACAGCCGCTGGTCCCACGGTTCGTAGCTGGGGGTGAAGTGCCGGTCGACGTAGGACTCGTCCTTGAGGAACTTCAGGGCGAGACCGCGCAGGACCTTCTTCACGCGCTCCGGGCGGCGGCGGGCGAGCTGGTAGAACGCCTGGGTCAGCGTCACGTACTGCAGCCGCAGGATGTGGTGCGCGACCTTCGCGGGCAGGTACTTCCGCAGGCGGTCGGCGATCGGGTCGGTGCTCGGCAGCACCGTCAGGTAGGACGGCGAGCGCTGCAGCATCGTCACGTGCTCGGCCTGGTCGGCCAGCGACGGGATCAGCGTCACCGCGGTGGCGCCGGAGCCGATGACGACGATCTTCTTCCCGGCGTGGTCGAGGTCCTCGGGCCAGAACTGCGGGTGCACCCAGGTGCCGGCGAAGTCCTCGCGGCCCGGGAACTCGGGCTGGTAGCCGGCGTCGTAGTCGTAGTAGCCGGAGCACATGAACAGGAACGCGCAGGTGTAGGTGCGCGGGCCGTCGGCGGTCTCGGTGCGCACGGTCCAGAGCGCGGCCGCGGAGTCCCAGGAGGCGCCGACGACGCGGTTGCCGAACCGGATCCGGTCCAGCGCGCCGTACTCGCGGGCGGTGTCGACGATGTAGCGCCGGATGTCGGCGCCGTCGGCGATGGACTTGCGCTCGCGCCAGGGCCGGAACGGGTAGGCGAGTGTGAACATGTCCGAGTCGGAGCGGATGCCCGGGTACCGGAAGAGGTCCCAGGTCCCGCCGACGTTCTCCCGGCCCTCGAGGATCGCGTAGTCCTTGCCGGGGAGCTCCTGCTGGAGCCGGCAGGCGGCACCGATCCCGGACAGACCGGCACCGACGATGATCACGTCGTGGTGCTCGGGCCCGGCGGTGGCGCCCGGCCCGGGCGTCGCGGTGGGCTGCGTCATTCCAGCGGCCTCCTGTCTGCGCTGTTCGTGCACCGTCTGCGGTGATGGTGTTCGCTGCGGTCGATTCTGCCCGTAACCTACTGCGGGTAACTTGACTGTGCGCGACAACAACTTACCCTCGGACGACATGGGGACGGGATCGCTCACCCGGGCGAGAGCGCTGCGCGGCCTGCCCGGGCTGGTCGACGAGCTGGGCGGGGACGGGGCCGCGATGCTCGACCGGTTCCACATCCCGGCCGAGGCCGTGGACGGTGCCGACCCGGACGCCCTCGTCCCGACCCGCGCGGTCGCACTCGTCCTCGAGACCGCGGCCGCGGAGCTGGACTGCAGCGACCTGGGCCTGCGCCTTGCCGAGCGGCAGGGGCCGGAGATCCTCGGGCCGCTCGCCGTCGCCGTCCAGAACTCGCCGACCCTGGGCGCCGCGCTCGACTGCGCCTCGAAGTACCTCTACGTGCACAGTCCCGCGCTCCGCATCGCCGCCGTGCCGGACCCGGAGCACGTCGCGGGGGTCACCGGCGTCGAGTACGGCAGCACCGAGCGCCTCCCGCCGCACGTGGCCGACCTCGGCGTCGGCGTGCTGCACCGGATCATCGGGCTGCTGTCGGGGGGCGGGTACGGGCTCCGCTCGGTACACCTGCCGCACCCGGCACTCGCTTCCGAACGGCGTTACCGCGAGTTCTTCGGCGCAGAGGTCCGGTTCGACCGGCCGACCGCGGTCCTCCGGGTGCCCGCCGACCTGCCGCGCCGGCCGCTCGACGGTGACCAGGCCGTCCGCGACATCGCGATCGAGTACCTGGAGACGCACTTCGACCGCCCGGACCGCCGGGTCACCGACCGGGTCCGGACGGCGGTCGACCGGTCGCTCGGGACGGGCCCGGTCCGGATCGGCGCGGTCGCACGGCTGCTGCGGGTGCACCCGCGCACCCTGCAGCGCCACCTCGCCGCCGAGGACACCACGTTCGAGCAGATCGTCGACGACGCACGGCGGGACACCGCCGAGCGCCTCGTCACCCGCTCCGACCTGCCCTTCACCCAGATCGCCGCGATGGTGGGGCTGGCCGAGCAGTCCGCGCTGACCCGGGCGTCTCGGCGCTGGTTCGGCGTCCCGCCCCGGACGCTGCGCAAGGCGGGACCGGTGCTCCCGGGGCGCTGAGTCGCCCGGATGTCGTCAATCCGGTGGTTGAGAACCGCGGGACGTCGTGACGGGTCTCCGCAGAATGCCGTACGGTCCCCGGTCGACCGGTGTTCCCTTTCGGCCCCGACGCCACTCCCGGCGCTTCCGTCGCATTTCACCGGCTACGCCGGAATAGGGTTCGAATGAACGGTGTCTGCTGTCGACGAATCGTCGCGACACCGATGAATGGTTTCGGTCCTGCAATCGAGTGAGTTGTTCCGGCGCCGCGAAACGGCCCCGCTCCGGCCGCCGAGTCCGGCGATCGGAGGCGGCGATCGGCACCCCTCCGCCCACGCGTTGGGCGGATCCGGGCCGGAGCGGACTCCGGGGGCCGTCGACGGCGGTCCTTCCGCACCGAGAAGAAGGTGGATCACGATGGGTGATCACTGGGGTGGCTGGTGGAACGGCCACGACGACAAGGACGACGACTGGGGAAGCTGGGGCGGCTGGGGTGGCTGGGGCGACTGGCACCGCAAGCACGACGACGACGATGACGACAGCTGGGGAAAGGGGTGGGGCGGCTGGGGCAGCAACTCCGACTGCTGAGCCCGCACCGGTGCTAGGTCGATGACGTGGGCGGTGGCCCCGATGTCCCTGGACCTCGGTCTACGGGCCACCGCCTGCCCGGAGCGTGACGTACGGGACATGACGTGCAGGGACGAGCGGAGGTGGGCGTGCGACGACGGGCGGGTGCGGTGCGGGAGCGGCTCCGGGAGATGCTGCGGCCCGGCGAGACGGCCGAGGGGCTGGTGGAGCCGGTCCCGGCGAAGACCGTCGTCGAGATCTTCCGCAGGTTCGCACCGGACGTCCGTCCGTTCCGCGGGTGGCTGTGCCTGACGTTGTTCTTCATCGTGGTGACCCCGGCGCTCGAGGCCGCCGTCATCTGGATGTTCAAGGTCCTCGTCGACGACGTGCTCACTCCCCGTGATTTCGGCGCCTTTCCCCTCGTCGTCGCCGGATATGTCGGACTGACCCTGCTCGGCGGGGTCGTCGGATTCTTCGATCAGTACCTCGCGGTCTGGATCGGACAGAACTTTCTCCGGCGGATGCGGACCCGGGTGTTCGCGCACCTGCACACGCTGTCGGTCGGATTCTTCGACCGTCGCCGTCTCGGCGACATCCTGACTCGCCTGTCCGGTGACGTCGCGACGATCGAGGCGCTGCTGCTCGCCGGAATCGCACAGGCGCTCTCCGCCCTGATCAAGATAGGGATCTTCGGCGGCGTGATGTTCTACCTGAACTGGCAGCTCGCGGTGATCTCGATGATCGCCGTCCCGTTCTTCTGGCTGATCGCCCGCTCGTTCTCCCGCCGGATCAAGCTGGCGTCGCGCGAGGTGCGCCGGCGCAGCGGTTCGGTCAACGTGGTGGCCGAGGAGAGCCTCGGCAACGCGATCCTGGTGCAGGCCTACGGCCGGGAGGGCGCCGAGGTCGACCGGTTCGACGAGCAGGCACGGGGCACCGTGCGGGCCCAGCTCGCCGCGGCCCGGATCGCGGCGATTTTCGGACCGACGATCGACCTGTTCCAGGTCGTCGGGGTGATGACGGTCGTCGGCGTCGGGATCTGGCAGCTGTCGCTCGAGCAGATCAGCCTCGGCGGCCTGCTGGCGTTCCTCATCTACCTGTCGCAGCTCTACGGCCCGGTCCGGGGCCTGGGACAGCTCTCGAACACGGTCTTCGCCGCCGCCGCCGGTGCCGAGCGGATCGTCGAGCTGCTCGACCAGGAGCCGGACGTCGCCGTCCCGGAGCACCCGGTACACCTGGCCCGGCCGCGCGGCCTGCTCCGGCTCGACGGTGTCGGGTTCCGCTACCCGGAGTCCCGCACCGAGGTGCTGCACGACATCGGGTTCACCGCCGCACCGGGGGAGACCACCGCGATCGTCGGCGCCAGCGGGGCCGGCAAGACGACACTGATGAAGCTGCTGCTCCGCTTCTACGACCCGACCGAGGGCCGGATCACCCTGGACGGTCACGACCTGCGGGACCTGGACCCGCACGCGCTGCGGGGGGCGGTCGCGATCGTCCTGCAGGAGACCCTGCTGCTCGACGGCACCATCGAGGAGAACATCCTCGCCGGGCGCCCGGACGCCGACCACGCCGCGGTCGTCGCGGCGGCCCGGGCCGCCGACGCCCACGAGTTCGTCAGCGCCCTGCCCGACGGCTACGAGACCAGGGTCGGGCAGCGTGGCCGCCTGCTCTCGGGGGGCCAGCGCCAGCGGATCGCGATCGCCCGCGCGATGGTCCGCGACGCCCCCGTCCTGCTGCTCGACGAGCCCACCGCGAGCCTCGACGCGGAGGCGGGGGAGCGGATCCTCGCCCCGCTGCGGCGGCTCATGGCGGGCCGCACGACGGTCGTCATCTCGCACAACCTGCTGACCGTGGCCGACGCCGACCGGATCGTGCACGTCGACCACGGCCGCATCACCGAGGCCGGCACCCACGACGAGCTGATGCGGGCCGACGGGCGCTACGCCGACCTGTACCGGCTGCACCACCGCCCGTCCGAGCGACCGCAGCGGGTCGTGCGGGTGCCCGGCACCTCCGACGTCCCGGGCGGCGCCCCCCGCAACGGCCGTCACCGGCGCGCCGAGGTGCCGCCCGGCCCCGAGCCCGCCCCACACCCCGTTTCCCATCCGGTCGAAGGGACCACCTCATGAAGATCGTGTGCGTCGGCGGGGGACCCGCCGGCCTGTACTTCGCCCTCTCCGCCAAGCTGCGCGACGCCGGACACGAGATCACTGTCCTCGACCGCGATCCGCCCGGCGCGACCTACGGCTGGGGTGTCGTCTACAAGGACAACCTGCTCGACACCCTCTACCGCAACGACGCCGAGAGCGGCCGCAGGCTGCGGGCGGTGTCCGCGCTGTGGCAGGAGCAGGAGATCCGGATGCGCGGGCGGACCGCCTACCTCGGCGGTTACGGCTACAGCGTGGGCCGGGCGGCCATGCAGCGGATCCTCACCGAGCGGGCCACCGACCTGGGCGTCGAGGTCCTCCACGAGCAGGAGGTCGCCGAGCCGGCCGACCTTCCGTCCGCCGATCTCGTGGTCGCCGCGGACGGCGCGAACAGCCGGGTGCGCACCCTCTACGGCGGCGCGTTCGGCACCACGGTCCGGACCGGCGGGAACCCCTACATCTGGCTGGGCACCGACCGGGTGTTCAGCACGTTCGTGTTCGACTTCGTCGAGACCCCGTCGGGGTGGGTCTGGTGCTACGCCTACCCGACGAGCTCCGGGACCAGCACCTTCATCGTCGAGTGCCGGCAGGAGACCTGGGACGGCCTCGGGCTCGCCACGACGACCCCCGCGGAGAGCACCGCGTTGATGGAACAGATCTTCGCCGGGACGCTGAGGGGGCACCGCCTGATCGGCTCGTCCCGCGGTGAGCCGGCGCAGTGGCGGCACTTCCCCGAGGTGGTCAACGAGCGCTGGCACCACGACGGCGTCGTCCTGGTCGGCGACGCCGCCCACACCACCCACTTCACGATCGGCTCCGGCACCCGGCTGGCGATCCTCGACGCGGTGTCGCTCGCGCACAGCCTCCTCGGGCGGCCGGACGACCTGACCGGTGCCCTGAACACCTACGAGCGGCAGCGCCGGCGTCCGCTGCAGCAGACCCAGGCGTCGGCGCGCAGCAGCATGGCCTGGTTCGAGCAGATGGACCGCTACACCGACCGGGACGTGGCCGACTTCGCGGCCGCGATGTGTGCCCGGCTGGGGCCGATGCCGCCGTGGCGTTACCGCAGCCATCGCGCCATCCAGTACCTGCCGGTCCGCAAGACCCGGCGCTGGTACGAGACCGGCAGGCGGACCTGGTTCGCCGTCCGCCGCGGTGAGCCCGTCGGGCACCGGACCGGTCCCGAGCGCACGACGGTCGTGCCCGGTGCCCCGGCCGCCGGTACCCCGCGGCGGCGAGCGGGCCCGGCCCGCGGGACCGCGCCGGCGTCGGGGACTAGCGGGTCCGCATCTCGTAGCGGCGCTCGGCGTAGTCGAGGTCGTCGCGCCACAGCCTCGTCGCGGCCTTCGCCATCGCCGGCCGCAGCGCCGGGGCGATCCGGGAGGCGACGGCGAACCCGGGACGCTCCGACCCGGCGACGACGGCCTCGATCACCGACGTCCGGGGCCGCCCGTCGCGGCCGGGCCCGCGCGGCGTCGCGTGCGTCTCGACGACGCTGCCGACACCCTCGCCCTCGACGATCCGCATGACGACGGTGCGCGGCTCCGGGCACACGAACTCGGCCCGCACCGGCACGCCGAGGCCCGGCCCGACCTTGAAGGTGACGGTGACGAGGAACCGGTCGTCGGACTCGGTCACGTCGGTGACGGCCGGCGCGGACTCGACGTCGAGCCGCTGGAACGAGTACGGGTGGAACCACGCCCCGTGCCAGGGGTCGAGCCGGTTCGCGACGATGTCCTCCGGCTCGCAGACACCGGTGAGCGTGGTGACCGCGTCCAGCGTCCGGCCGGCGGGGCGGGCCGGGACGACCGGCGCGTCGCTCGGCTCCTCGCCGCCGAGCTCGTCGAGCCGGATCCAGACGAGCACGCCGTCGTCGTGCGCGGGGTGCAGGGCCCAGCCGGGGCCGGTGCGGGCCCCGAGCCGCAGCCCGTGCCAGCGGCAGACCAGCTCGCCGCAGTCGACGGCGGCGAGCGCCATCGGCGCGCCGAGGTGCGGGCAGGCGCCGGGCCCGATCCGCACGTCACCGTCCTCGTCGCGCCAGGCCACCAGCTCGGCGCCGCCGACCCGGGTGCCGAACGGGCGGTCGGCCCGGATCTCGCGGCTCGCCGCGAGGACGAACCAGTTCCCGGACCGGCGGGCCTGGGCCCGCTCCAGCGCCGCGGCGATCAGCTTCGGGTCGGCGCCGGCGTAGGTCGGCTCCTGGCGGGCCCACTGCGACGACGGCAGCGGCTGCAGCGGCCAGGTGCCCGGCCACCGGTCGGTGAGGCGGGACAGGAGGGTCATGGCGGCTCCTTCGCAGGTCGGCAGGGTCAGCGGGACCGCATCGCGTACTCGGCGGCGCGCCGGAGCGGGCCGAGCCGCCCGCCGGTCGGGACGGTCTCGAGGGGATGCCCGGCGAGCCCCCAGCCGGCGAGCAGGCGGTTCGCCGCCTGCCACCCGGTGGCGGCCGCCCGCTCCATGAGGGCGACGGGCAGGTCGATCCGGATGCCGTCGCCGGCGAGCACCAGCCCGTCCAGCGGGGTCGCGACGGTCGGGCGGCGGGCGAAGTCGCCCACGCCGAACATCGGGCAGTCCGCGCGCCACTGCACGAGCTCCCCGGTGATCCGGGCGTCGGCGGTCTCCGGGTACAGCTCGTGCAGCCGGGCCAGGCACCGCGCACGCAGGTCCGCGGTCCAGGCGGCCTCGTCCACGCCGTCGGGTACCGCCGCGGAGTAGGCGTGCAGCTCCACGACCGACCCGCCGTGCCGGGACGCCCAGGACGCGGCGTCGCGCTCGTAGCGGTCGAGCACCGAGACGTTGTCGAGGGGGTCGAGCCCGCCGGTGCCCAGGAACGGCGGCCGGTCCTCGCGCACCGGGCGGTCCAGCCAGAGGCGCTGGACCAGGAACGGCGGCGCGCTGCCGAGCGCGGCGACGTCGTCGCGCCAGTGCTGCACCGCCTCCGGGTCACCGAGGCCCGAGTCCGCGGGCCCCAGGTCCGGCGACGCGGCGACGATCTCCCGCAGGCCGCGCACGTCCGTCGCGAGGACCACGGCGTCCACGGTGGACGAACCGGTGGAGGTACCGCCGGACGAATGATTCACGTGGAACCGTCCACTCGCGACGTCGCGCTGCACCGACGAGACCGCGACGCCCGTCCGGAACGAGACACCTCGGGTGGAGAGGTAGTGCCGCAACGGCTCCCAGAGGGCGGCGTCGAACCCGTCGTCGGGGACGTCGAACATCAGCCCTTCGGAGGAGCCGAGGAAGTAGATGTGAAACATCGTCGCCAGCTCGGCGGCCGACATCGTCGACGGCGGGGCGAAGAAGCTGCGCGAGAACACCTCGAACGCCAGGTGCCGGGCGGCGGGCGGGAAGTTGATCGACTCGAGGAAGCTCTGCGCGTCGACGTCGTCGATGGCCTCGTAGATCCCCGGCACCGAGACCGCCGCGAGCGGCGCCGCGGCGCGGGGATCGAGCCGCAGCAGGTCCGACGGCCGGAACGTCGGGCTGCGCAGCGCGAACAGCACCGCGTTCCAGGGCGGGGTGCGGGGGAGGCCGCGGAACGTGTCGCGACGCCCCTCGGCGTCGACCAGCGGGTAGTCGGCCAGCGGGACGAGGTGCTCGAGGCCCGGGTCACCGCGCCGGAGCAGGTTGCGCAGGTTGTAGTACTGCCGGAAGAACGCGTGGAACCCGCGGCTCATCGCGACCGGCGAGCCGTCCGGCAGGGTGTCCGACCAGCCGCCGACCCGCCCGCCCAGGTAGGGCTCCCGCTCCAGGACCTCGACGGCGACGCCGCGTTCGGCCAGCCCGGTCGCCGCGGCGAGCCCGGCGATGCCGGCGCCGACGACGGCCACCCGCGGCCGGCGCCCGAGCAGCCCCGCGTCGCCCAGACCGCCCGCCGCGGGGTGCACCACCCGCCGCGGGTCGACCGGCCGCACGCTCACGTCCGGGACCCGAGCACGGTGTGGACGACGCCGTTCTGCCAGCCGGTCATCGTCTCGGAGTGCACGGCGTCGAACCCGGCCGCGCGCATCCGGTCGCGCAGCCGCCCGACGCCGTCGAAGGTGTTCACGCTGCGCCACAGGTGCCGGTACAGCGCGGTCTCACCGGTCGTCACCCGGCCCAGCGGGACGATCACGCCCCAGCAGACCGCGTGCCAGACCGCGCGGGCGCGCGGGGAGTCGGCGACCGAGTACTCGTGCAGGGCGAGGGTGCCGCCCGGGCGGAGCAGGTCGTGGAAGCGGCGCAGCTGGGCGTCCGGGTCGTCGAGGTTGCGCAGCAGGTAGGCGGCGAGGATGCCGTCGAACGGCCCCTCGACGCCGTGCTCGGCCATGGTCTCGGCGGTGCTGTGCACGAAGGTCACCGAACCGGGCCACGGCTTGGTCCGGGCCCGCTCCAGCATCCCGGCCGACGCGTCGACCGCGACGATCTCCGCGCGCGGCGCGACGCCCAGCAGCGCGGCGGTCGAGGCACCGGTGCCGCAGCCGGCGTCGAGCAGCCGCAGGCCGGCGCCGTCGCGGGGCAGGCGCATCCGGGCGGCCGAGGCGCGCAGGTGGTCGTGGTAGCCGGGGTTCATGCCGACGAGCCGGTCGTAGTCACCCGCGCCGTCGTCGAAGTGGGTGGGCACCTCGGCCCGGGGCAGGCCGGCCCGGCCGACGGTTCCGGTGCGGGACGGGGCGGGGACGTGATGGTCGGCCATGGACCGGAGCGTAGGACCGTGCCGCCGGCCGGGGGAGCGCGGGGACGTCCCGCCGGCCTGCCTGCCGGGAGCTCCGGTGCTCATCGCACTATCACCCTGTCCCTCAAGAGATCCGGTCGGCACAGCGGACCGCCATCGCCCGCAGCACCCCGGCGACGTCGTCACCCAGGTGGCCGTCGTCGACGGCGGCCTCGACCAGGCGCAGCGCGCCCGCCACCCGGGTGGAGATCAGCTCCTCGACGCGGCGGCGGGCCCCGGTCGCGTCGATCAGCTCACGGGCGGCGGCGACGTCGACGGGGCCGTCGTCGGTGTCGGAGCCGTGCAGCAGGGCGTCGAGACGGGGCCGGGTGGCCGGTCCGGCGAGCTCCCGGGCGAGGACGACGACGCTGGTCGCCTTGCGCTCCGCGAGGTCGTCGCCGGTGGGCTTCCCGGTGGCGTCGGTGCCGAACACGCCCAGCACGTCGTCGCGCATCTGGAAGGCCTCGCCGACCATCGTGCCGTAGTCACCGAGCAGGGCGACCAGGTCGTCCCCGCCGCCCGCCATCGCGGCACCCAGTTCGAGCGGGCGGCGCACCGTGTAGTTGCCCGACTTGCGGCGCAGGACGTCCATCACCTCGTCCAGGGTGGGGACGCGGCGGGCCTCGTTGAGCAGGTCGGCGAACTGGCCCACGGCGAGCTCGGAGCGCATCGCGTCGTAGCGCGGCCAGCCCCGGTCCAGGGCGTCACGGGGCAGCCCGCTCTCCCGCATGGCCTGCTCGGCCCACACCAGGCAGAGGTCACCGAGCAGCACGGCACCGGACTCGCCGAACCGGTCGGGGCAGCCCGACATGCCCTGTCCGCGGTGCCAGGCGGCGAGCTGGACGTGCACGGTCGGGCGGCCGCGCCGCAGCAGCGAGCCGTCCATGACGTCGTCCTGGAGCAGGGCGAAGGCGTGCAGCAGCTCCAGCCCGGTGACGGCGTCGAGGGCCGCAGGGCAGTCCGGTGCGGCCGCCCGCCAGCCGAGGTAGCCGAACATCGAGCGCAGGTACTTGCCGCGGCCGACGAAGTCGGTGAGCACCCCGGCGAGGAACTCCGCGCCCTCCATCGAGTGCACGTGCTCGGCGCACCGGCGCCGCACGGTCTCCTCGACCCGGTCCCGGACGCGGCCGCGGACCTCGTCGGTCCACGAGGGAGCCGGCGCGACCGGCGGGGACGGTGGGCCCTCCTCGGGCCGTGCCCGCCCGCGCTGCCCCGCCCGTTCCGCATCGACGACCATCGCGACCTGCTCCCGCCGTGACCGGGGCCCCCAGGGGCCCGTGTGGGTGTTCCGGACGGTGTGTCCGGACCGGGCGGGCGGCATCGACGGTGACGGCCGGCTCCGCGCCGGGTCCGGCCGAGACTATGGCCGCGGCCCCGTTCGTGCCCGCCGAATCGGACATCCGTACCCCGTGGGGCTCAGGGCAGCCGCAGGAACGACCAGGCCGTCAGCCAGGCCGTGCCTGCGGTGAGCGCCATCGCGCCCGGCACGTGCACGACCAGGCCCGGGAAGTCGCCGAACCATGCCTGGACGAAGGTGAACGCGAACAGGACGACCGCCAGCGCCGACGGCCACCAGGGCCCGCCCCGGGCGAGCAGCACCCAGAGCGCAGCGGCCGCGGCCAGACCGGTCACCACGTGCAGCACGATCGCCCCGGTGCCGTGCGGGCCGACACCCCCGCCCGTGAACAGGCCCGCGGCCGTGACGAACTGCCAGGCGAGCACGACGAGCGAGGCGACGGTCAGTGCGCGGAGGGCGACGACGGGCGCCGTCGGCGACGAGGCCGGCGCGACGTGCCGGTTCGGCGTGGACATACGGGGCTCCCCGGGTGGTGGTGGGTGCGGTTCGGTGATCACCGAGTGTGCCCGAGGACGGGGTGCCCGCGACGGACGGATCAGACGGCGGAGCCCGATCGGACACGAACCGCCCACGGGGTGAGGAAGTCCTGCGCCGGGTCGAGCGTCCGGCCGGCGACGACCTCGAAGTGGTGGTGCACGAAGTCGTGCAGCGCGGCCTGGTGACCGCCGTCGTCGGGGGTGGTGAAGGCGTCGTCGAGCCAGCCGCACTCGCAGCCGGCCCGGAACCCGGTGTACCCGGCGTCCGCCGCCCGGACGTCGGTCCAGATCCCGGTGTCCCGGCCGTCGGAGGTGCGGGCGCTGACGAAGCCCTCGTGGTCGTCCGACCCCGGGATGTCGACCGGTCCGATGTAGAGCACGTCGACGATGGTCCGCGATGATCGATTGCGGGCAACCCTGCCCGGGCCCGGTGGAGCCCGCCACGCGCCCGGCGGTCGACGACGCGCCCGGCGGTACACCCTCCCGGGCGACGGACGACCTGTCACGCTGTCGGGGTGGACGGCGAGACGGTGCTCGCCGCGGCCACCGCCGAGGCGGCCGCGGAGTTCGGGGACGACCTGGTGGCCGCGTACACGCTCGGCAGCCTCGCGCACGGCGGGTTCGCGCCGGAGGTGAGCGCCGTCGATCTCGCGCTGGTCCTGCGCAGCACCGGCGACGGGACCGCGGACCGGGTCCGTGACGTCACCGCCCGGACCCGCGGCCGGGCCCCCGGGGCGCTCGCGGACCGGCTCTCGGTCTTCTGGGCCGATCCCGCGACCGTGCGCCGCGGCGGTGCGGCGACCCCCGCGCGACTGCCCGCGGTGGACCGGCTCGACCTGCTCGAGCACGGGGTGCTGCGGCACGGCACCGACGTCCGCGACGGCGCCGTCGCACCCGGTCACGCCGAGCTCGTCGCCGCGTCCGCGGAGTTCCTCGCCGGCCGGGCCGACGACGCGTGGCTCGCCGGGATCGCCGACCCGGCCGGGCTGCTGGACGGCGGGGCGCGCGCCGTCACGAAGGCGGTGCTCTTCCCGGTGCGGTTCCTGCACACCCTCCGGACCGGCGACATCGGCCGCAACGACGCCGCCGTCGCGTCCTACGACGGGCCGCACACCGCGTTGGCGACGGCGGCGCTGCACTGGCGGGACGGCGGCCTGCCCGACGCGGACGTCGCGCTCGGCCTGCTCACCGCGCACCTGGCCCCGCTGTACCGGGAGTGCGTCGACGCCTACCTGGCCGCGCTCCCCGCCGCCGACCCGTCGGCCGCCGGGCTCCGGTCGCTGCGGACGGCGCTCGGCGGGCCCGCGACCGGGCCCGGCGGGGTGTGACCGCGGGGCCGTCCCGCCGCGGCGGTCAGCGGGACCGCGACCGCCCGACGAAGGCCCCGATGCCGGTGACCGACCGCCCGACGACGAGTGTGTTGATCTCCTTGGTGCCCTCGTAGGAGTACAGGGCCTCGGCGTCGTTGAAGAACCGGCCGACCTTGTTCTCCAGCAGGATCCCGTTGCCGCCGAACACCTCGCGGGCACGGGCGACCGAGTCGCGCAGCATCAGCGTGGCCTGCCGCTTCGCCAGCGCGGCCTGCTCGTCGCGGAACGTCCCGTCGTCCTGCATCTGCGCGATCCGCACGGCCATGCCCAGCGAGGCCGTGACGTTGCCGAGGATCGACACGAGGTGGTCCTGCACCAGCTGGAACGCGGCGATCGGCTGCCCGAACTGGACGCGGTCGACGGCGTAGTCGCGGGCGAGCTCGTACACCCCGGCCATGGCACCGACGGCGTTCCAGGCGACCCCGCCGCGGGTCACCCGCAGCACCCGGTTGGTGTCGGCGAAGCTCTGCGCGCCGGGCAGCCGGTTCGCCTCGGGGACCCGCACGCCGGTGAAGGTCAGGTCGGCGTTCTGCACCGAGCGCAGGGCCAGCTTGCCCTCCATCTTGGTGGCGGCGAACCCGGGCATGTCCTTCTCGACGACGAAGCCCTTCACGGCGTCGTCGGCGACGTCCCGGGCCCAGACGACGACGAGGTCGGCGAACGTGCCGTTGCCGATCCAGCGCTTCGCGCCGTTCAGGACCCAGGCGTCGCCGTCGCGCTCGGCGGTCGTCTCCAGCCCGCCGGCGACGTCGGAGCCGCCGTGCGGCTCGGACAGCGCGAACGCGCCGATCCTCTCCATCCGGCGCATCGCCGGGAGCCAGCGCTCCTTCTGCTCCTCGGAACCGCACAGGTCGATCGAGGTCAGCGCGAGTCCCGCGTGCACGCCGAAGAACGTCGCCATCGACGGGTCGATGCGGGACAGCTCCATCGACACGAAGCTGGTGAGCAGCCGGGAGCGCGCGGGGCGGTCCGGCCAGTCCCGGGCGAGGCCGACGACGTCGAGCTCGGCGAAGCCGGGGATCAGCTCGTGCGGGAACTCCGCGCGGTCCCAGTAGTCGTCGGCGATCGGGGCGATCCGCTGCTCGGCGAACCGGCGCACCCGGGCCAGGATCTCCGTGTCGGTGTCGTCGAGCAGGCCGGCGTAGCCGTAGACGTCGGCGGGAAGCGGGTCCAGCACGGTCATGACGGGTCCTCCTGTGTGGTGGCGGTGGGGTGCGCGGCCGGGGCCGTCCCGGCGGCGAGGACGTCGGCGGCCCTCATCGGGCCAGCACCCCCGCCTCGACGAGCTCCTCGATCTGGGCGTCGGTGCGGCCCAGCTCGCGCAGGACGTCGGCGCCGTCGGCACCCAGCTGCGGGGCCGGGCGGCGGAGCCCGGCGGGGGTGCCGGCGAAGCGGACCGGGAAGCCGATGGAGCGGTAGCGGCCCTCCGTGGGGTGGTCGGCCTCGGCGAGGATCCCGCCGCCGGTCACGTACGGGTCGTCCTCCGCGTCGTCGCCGGACAGCACCGGCGCGAACGGGATCGAGTGGTCGGCGCACAGCTCTCCCCACTCGGCGGTGGTGCGCGACGGGGCGAGCTCGCCGATCAGCGCGTACAGCTCGGGCTGGTGCCGCGAGAGCGCCTCGGAGCCGGCGAACCGCTCGTCGGTGGCGAGGTCCTCGCGGCCGGCGGCGCGGAAGAAGTCGGCGATGTTCGCCGGGGTGTAGGGCAGGATGCAGGCCCAGCCGTCGGCGGTGGCGACGGCCTCGTGCTTCTCCGCCATCGACCGGTTGAACCCGGTCGGCCCCTCCGCGGGGACGAACGTGTGCCCGGACAGGTGCTCGACCAGGTTGAACGCCAGCAGGGTGTCGGTCATCGGCACCTCGACGAGCTGCCCCTCGCCGGTGGCCCGCTGGTGGATCACCGCGGCCAGCGTGGAGTAGGCGATCGTCAGGGCGCAGACCTTGTCGGCGAGGATCGTCGGCGCGTACGACGGCGTGCCGGTCGCCCGGCGCATCAGGTCCACCATCCCGGAGGACGCCTGCACGATCTCGTCGTAGGCGGCGCGGTCGGCGAGCTCCGAGTCGCTGCGGAAACCCTGCGCACGCACGTGGACCAGGCGCGGGAACCGCTGCGACACCGCGTCGGGGGCGAGCCCCAGCCGGGCCAGCGCCCCGGGGCGCATGTTGGTGACGAGCACGTCGGCGGTGCCGAGCAGGTCGTCCAGGACGGCGCGGCCCCCGTCGGTCTTGAGGTCGAGGGCGAGCGAGCGCTTGTTGCGGTTCACGTTCAGCGCCAGCGCCCCCATCCCGGGGTGGCGCTGCGGCATCGTGCGGCGCGTCATGTCGCCCGTCGGCGGCTCGACCTTGATCACCTCGGCGCCCATGTCACCGAGGATCTGGCAGGCGTACGGGCCCATCACGACCGAGGCCAGATCGATCACGCGCAGCCCTTCGAGTGCTCCCGCTGTGCTCACGTCCCTCACGTCCTTCCGTCGGGGTTCTCGCTCCGCACAACATCAGCATGGCTACCGACGTTCCCTGATGCGAGTTACGCTTACCTAAATGCGTAATCATCACCGGACCGTGGACCGGGTGGCCGCGCTGCTGGAGGCCGCGGCGCGCCGCCCGGGCGGGAGCACGCTGTCGTCGCTGGCCCGCCGGGTCGGGGCACCGGTGTCGTCCGTGCAGAAGCTCGTCGACGGCCTCGTGGCCACCGGATACCTCGACGAGCGGGACCGTCGCTACACGCTCGGGCCCGCGCCGTGGATGCTCGCCGCCCGCGCCGGCGTCCCGCCGGTCCCCGCGGTCCCGCACGACGCGCTGGACCACCTCGCCCGGGTGACGGGCCTCCCGGTGCTGCTGGCCGCCCGGATCGGCGACGACGCCGTCTACCTGGACTGGGCCGGTGCCGACGAGTCGTTCGACGTGGCGCTGTCGGCGCGGGTGCGGGCGCCGCTCCCGGACACCGCGGCCGGGCGGGTCCTGCTCGCGCACCTGCCGCCGGAGGAACGCAAGCGGATCGCGCTGCACGCGCACGAGGGCGACCCGGCGGCGGCCGCCGCGCTGCTGGAGACCTGTGCCCGGATCCGGGAGGCAGGCGGGGAGCGCGGCGCCAGCGGGACGTTGCTGCCCGGGGCCGCGGCGGTCGCGGTCCCGCTGCGCCGCGAGGGCCGGGTGACGGGTGCGCTGTCCGCGGCCGCCCCGCACGCCGGCGAGGTCCCGGCGGGCGTCGCGCAAGCGCTGGCCGACGCCGCCGACGCGTGGTCGGGCTGAGGCACCTCCGGGGTGTTTGTCCGGGGTCTCAGCGGGAAGGCGGATGGTGATGCGAAACATCTGGATCCGAGACCTGAACGACAGCGCCGGCCCGTTCGCGACCGTGGTCATGGACGCCACGCACGACACGGCCGACGCGACCGAGCAGTACCGGCTGCGGTGGCGCGACCTGCGCGAGCGGCTCGTCGACGCCGGTGCCGACGACGCGACGCTCGCGGTGCTCGACGAGGCCGTGACCGGCGCCGGCGCTCCCGACGGCACGGCGGGCCGGCTGCTCGTCGCCGACTCCGCCCGCGTCCTGCTCGACCGGCACTGCGAGGTGCCGCCGGAGCGTGGCACCGCGAGCTGGGGGCCGGTCCCCGACCTGCTCGCCGTGCTCTCCTCGGGCGGTGACGAGGTGCCGACGGTCGTGGTCGCGGTCGACCGGACCGGCGGTGAGATCCGCGCCGTCGACGGTTCGGTGGAGACGGTGAGCTCGGACGCGACCGGACCGGTGCACAAGGCGAACACCGCAGGCCCCGGCGAGGGTGGCGCCGACGCCCGCGTGGAGGAGACCTGGAAGCGCAACGCCCAGGCCGTCGCCGAGCGGGTCGACAAGCTCGTCCGCGGCGGCAACGCGGGACTGCTCGTGGTCGCCGGGGACGCACCGGCCCGCGCCCGGCTGCGCGACGAGCTCGCCCCGGCCTCGGCCGAGATCATGGCGGAGATCGAGAACACCGGCGGCACGGTCCCCGAGCAGGTCGACGACACCGTGCGCGCCGCCGCCGACGACGTCCGCGAGCAGCGCCGGGTGACCGCGGTGACCAGCTACGCGACCGCGTCGGGCCGCACCGACGGCCTCGCCGTGACCGGGCTGTCCGGCGTCGCCGCGGCCGCCCGCGCGCACGCCGTGGAGACGCTGCTGGTCGATCCGTCGGCGGTGCCGGGGACCGAACTCCTCGTCGGAACGGACCCGACCGCCGTCGCCGAGCGGGCCGACGAGCTGCTCGCCGGCGGGCCGGAGACCTCCGGGCCCGCCGCGGACGTGCTGGTGCGGGCGGTCGTCTCCGCGGACGGTGACGTGGTGCAGGCCCGCCCGGGCGACGACGTCACCCTCTCCGACGGCATGGGCGCGATCCTGCGCTTCCCGGTCGGCCCGGCCGCCTGACGCTCCGTCCGGCATGATCGGGAGTCATGAGCGACGAGCGCAGTGCGGCGACCGGCGAGCGGATCGAGGCGGCACGGGTGGTCGACGCGTCGCCGTCGGCGATCTTCGCGGTGCTGCGTGACCCGCGCGGTCACGTGGCGATCGACAGCTCCGGGATGCTGATGTCGGCAGAGGGCGAGCCGGTCACGGCGACGGGGGACAGGTTCCTCGTCCACATGGACCGCGAGGCTCTCGGTGACCGGCCGATGGGGCGCTACGACGTGCACGTCGTGATCACCGCCTACGAGCCGGACCGTGAGATCGCATGGACCATCGACGGCACCATGCGGCCTCCGGTCGGGCACGTCTACGGCTACCGGCTGGAGCCCGCCGGGGAGGGCGCCACCCGGGTCGTGTCGTACTGCGACTGGTCGGACATCCACCCGGACTATCGCGGGCTCGGGTTCCCGCTGATCTCCGGGGAGGCGCTCAGGGCGACCCTGGGCATCCTGGCGCGCACCGTTCAGGACCGCTGACGGGCCCCGCCCCGCCGACGTCCGAGCCACCACCCGCGCAGCACCGGCCACGACGCGCAGGCCCACAGCGCCCACGCCACCAGTATCGGCTGGAACACCAGGCGCAGCGCGCGGGCGCCGTCGGTGTCGAGCCCGAACGCGGCGGTGCCGGTCAGGTACTGCGACACGTTCCCCGGGAACACCAGCACGAACAGCGCGGCCACGGTCAGGCCGGTGGCCGGGCGGACCCGCGCCGGAGCCACGAGGACCGCCGCGCCCAGGGCGATCTCGACGAGCCCGGAGACCAGCACGATCACGCCCGGGGCGGGCAGGAACGGTGGGACCTGCGCGCCGAACTCGGCGGGAACCAGCAGGTGGGCGACGCCGGCGGTCACCAGGAAGGCGCCGAGCAGCAGGCGGGCGGTGGTGCGGAGCATCGGTCGGTCCTTCCGGTTGCGGGGGCCGGATCCCGAACTTTTCCGGCCCGTGTGGGTTACCGCGGTCGTGTGCGGGTATCCCGAAGACCTGACGACCTCGGAACCGGGCCGGATGCTGGGGAGCCTTCCGGTCCGTCGCCCCGGGGTCCGGGGCGCGACCGCTCGGGGGCGGCCGCGCCCCGGACCCTCTCCCGTCGCCACCGGTCTCAGTGCCACCGGCCTCGGTGCCACCGGGTCACCGGCCTCGGTGCCACTGGTGGAACCGCTCATGCAGCGCGCGGACCCGGGGCGCGAGATCGGGATCGGGGCCCTCCACCCGGATTCCCGGCGCCACCTCCGACACCGGCAGCGGCCGGACCGGGGGCGACGGTGTCCCGATCTCCTGCAGCCACGTGGTGAGCTGGGCCGTCGAGCTCGCGTAGACGATGCGTCCCAGCCCGACCCAGGCGTGCGCGGCCGCGCACATGGGGCAGTGCTCACCGGAGGTGTAGACGGTCGCCCCGGCCCGCTCACCGGGAGTGAGCAGCTCCGTCGCGCGCCGGGCCAGCTCGAACTCCGGATGACGGGTGGGGTCCCCGCCGGCGACCCGGTTCCGGTCCTCGGCCCGCACGACGCCCGAGGCGTCGACCAGCACCGACCCGAACGGCTCGTCCCCGGCCCCGAGGGCCTGTTCGGCGAGTTCGACGCACCGGCGCAGATTCACGCGGTCCTGCTCGTCCATCGCCCGATCACCCCTTCCGGTCCCGTCGATCGTAGGGCCGTTCCGGGCCCGTCCGCGGCGCGCCGGACACGGACGCCCGGTGGACTCCGCGCGGTGACGGCCTACCCTGTGGGGATGGACCGGACCGGAACCGTTGCGCCGCTGGCGCTCGACGAGCAGCTCTGTTTCGCGCTGCACTCGGCCTCGCGGGCGATGACCGGCTGTTACCGACCGATCCTCGACGCGATCGGCCTCACCTACAGCCAGTACGCGGTGCTGCTGGTGCTGTGGGCCGAGGAGTCCGTGCCGCAGCGCGAGCTCGGCGAGCGGATGGTCCTGGACAGCGGCACGCTGTCGCCGATGCTGACCCGGCTCGAGAAGCGCGGGCTCGTCGTGCGGGCCCGCCGTCCCGACGACGAGCGCACCGTGCAGGTCTCGCTGACCGAGGAGGGCCGGGCCCTGCGCAGCCGGGCCGCGGTCGCGCAGGAGCAGGTCATCCGGGCGACCGGGATGGATCTCGACGAGCTCTTCCGCCTGCGCGACGACCTCCAGCGGCTCGCGGCACGGCTGCGTGACGGACGCGACGAGCACGACGACCACGACGAGCCGGCCGGCTGAGTTCTCCCGCTCACGTCCACCGGCACCCTCCTGTCCCCGGGTATATGCTTGCCGACAGGCAACAGAACGACAGGCGGGAGACCGGAGCACGATGAGTCTCAACCCCGACGAGCTGGCCCGGCTGCGCGTCGTCCTCGCCCGGATCGGGCGCGGCCTGGACCGGCACTCCCGCGGGTCCGAGCTCACCCGCACCCAGGTCTCGGTGCTCGGCACGGTCGTCGTGCGCGGGCCGATCGGGATGGGCGAGCTCGCGACCCTCGAGGGGCTCAACCCGACGATGCTGTCCCGGATGGCGGGCAAGCTGGAGGCGGCCGGGCTGCTGGCCCGCGACACCGACCCCGACGACGGTCGCGCTGTCCGGGTGACCGCGACCGGGACCGGCCGGGCCGAGCACGAGCGGCAGCGCGCGGAGCGGGCCAGGCTGCTCGCCGAGCACGTCGATGCCCTGCCCGACGTCCAGGCCGACGGCCTGCGTGCCGCGCTCCCCGCGCTGGAGGCCCTCGCGTCGTCGCTGCGGGACGCCCGGTGATCACCGGCTCGGCGCTCCGTTCGTCGGCCCGGTCCGCCGCGGGCCGCACCTTCGCCGCGCTGTCCGGGCGCAACTACCGGCTCTGGTTCGGTGGCCAGTCGATCTCGCTGGTCGGCACCTGGATGCAGTCGGTCGCCCAGTCCTGGCTCGTCTACGAGCTGACCGGGTCCGCGGCCGTGCTCGGCACTGTCGTCGCGATGCAGACCCTGCCCACCCTGCTGCTCGGGCCGTACGCGGGCGTGTGGGTGGACCGGGTCGACAAGCGACGGCTCATGGTCGGGCTGCAGTCGGTCATGGGCCTGCAGGCGCTCGCGCTGGCCGTGCTGACCCTGACCGGGACGGTCGCGCTCTGGCACGTCTACGTCCTGGCCGCGGTGCTCGGGCTGAACAAGGCGTTCGAGAACCCGGCCCGCCAGGCGTTCGTGCAGGAGCTGGTGGGCCGCGACGACCTGCGCAACGCCGTCACCCTCAACTCGGTCCTGACCAACGCCGCCCGCGCGGTCGGCCCCGCCGTCGCCGGCCTGGTGATCGTCGCCGGGGGCACCGGGGTGTGCTTCGCGGTGAACGCGGCCAGCTTCGTCGCCGTCGTGACGTCGTTGCTGCGGCTCGACGTCTCCGCGCTCACCCCGACCGAGCCCGCCCCGCGGGCGCCCGGGCAGCTCCGTGAGGGACTGGCCTACGTCCGCGGCAACCCCGACCTGCTCGTCCCGCTGGTCATGATGGCGCTGATCGGCTGCCTGGCCTACGAGTTCCCGGTGGTGCTGCCGGTCGTCGCGTCGGAGACGTTCGGCGGGAGCGCGAGCACCTACGGCTACCTCACCGGGGCGATGGGCGTCGGCGCCGTGATCGGCGGGCTGGTCGTCGCCGGGCGGGGCCGGACCGGGCTGCCGTCCCTGGTGCGCACGGCGCTCGTGTTCGGCGTGGTGCTCGGCCTCGCGGCGGCTGCCCCGTCGTTGTGGGTCGCGCTCGTCGCGATGGCGATGGTCGGGATGGCCAGCGTGGCGTTCATGGCGGGCGGGAACAGCACGATGCAGCTGGCCTCGGAGCCACACATGCGGGGCCGGGTGATGGCGTTGTGGTCGGTCGCCTTCCTCGGCTCGACCCCGATCGGCGGCCCGGTCGCGGGCTGGGTGAGCGAGCACCTCGGCGGCCGGGGCGGCCTCGCGCTCGGCGCCGTCGCCTGCCTGGTCGCCGCCCTCATCGGCCTGCCCGCCGCCCGGCGTGCTGCGCGGGCGGAGCGGGACGGGCGGTCAACGGATCCGGCCGCCGGTGGCGATGCGGAGGAGGTCGCGCGCCGTCCCCTGCGGTGACGTGCCCTCCTGCCAGACCGCGCGGAACTCGCGGCCGAGATCCGCGTCGTGCACCGGCACCTCGATCGCGGAGCCCGCGGCCAGGTCGGCGGCCACCGACGTCCGCCCGAGGAGCGCCGGGCCGTCGCCGGCCCGCACGGCCGCGCGGACGGCCGCGTCGGCGGCGAGCTCGGCCAGCGGCTCGGCGGCCGTGACCCCGGGGGCGGCCGCGGTGAGCGCGGCCTCGGCGGCGGGCCGCGACCCCGTCCCCGGACGGCGGGTGAGCAGGGGAGTGGCGAGCAGCTCCGTGGCGCCGACCCCCGGCCCGCCGGCCCAGTGGTGCCCGGGAGCGACGACGAGGACGAGCGCGTCCGTCGCGACGGTCGCCGCGTGCAGCTTGTCCAGCGGGCCGGGCGTCTCGACGACGCCGACGGCCGCGTCGCCGTCACGCACCGCGGTCGCGGGGTCGTCGGTGTCGAGCAGCGAGATCCGCCCGCCCGGGCCGTCCCGCAGCTCCACCAGCCAGCGGGGGAGCAGGCAGTCCGCCACCCCCGACCCGGCCGCCAGGACGACCGGGTCGGTCCCGTCCGGCGCCGGGCGCAGCACCGCCAGCGCCGCGTCGAGATCGCGGGCCGTGTCCAGCAGCGGACCGGCCCACTCCGCCAGCAGCACCCCGCGGGCGGTGAGCCGCCCCGACCGGCCGCGCCGCGTCCGCTCGAGGACGGGCCCGCCGACCTGCTGCTCCAGTGTCCGGAGCCGCGACGACGCGGCCTGCACCGACAGCCCCTGCTCCTGCGCGGCGGCGGCGAGCCCGCCGGTGCGGGCCACGGTGACGACCAGGGCGAGCGCGGTCAGGTCGGGGACGCGTACGGGTGCGGTGGACATCCGGTCCAGCCTAGGCGCCGATGCCGCCGCGGACCGGCACGGCCGCCGGAGTCACACCCCGAACAGGCCCCGCAGGTAGGCGGCCTGGCCGGCGTGCTGCAGGTCGTCGCCGAGCACGCTGACCAGCCGCACGCCCAGGCTCACACCCTCGCCCCAGGTCGAGGGCAGGATCCGGGACAGGTCGTCGTCTCCCAGGCCGCCCAGGTGCGCCACCGTGCGGGCGTGCACAGCCTCGCCGTACCCGGTGAGGAGCCCCGCGGTCGTGCGGACCCGCCCGACCTGCTCCGGGGTGTGGCCGAACCCGGTGTCGGCGGGATCGAGGTCCAGGCCGAAGCGGTCGGCCCAGCTGTCGCCGGTCCAGACCTGGCCGGTGCCGAACGCCTCGGCGACGTGGTCGTCCTGCACCCGCAGGAGATGCCAGACCAGCCAGCCGATCGGGTTCCCGGGACCGCCGGACCCGGCGACCTCCGGACGGCGGGCGAGATCGGCCTCGGTCAGCCCGTCGAGCACGTCGTGCACCAGCTCGTCGACGCGGCCGAAGTGGTCGATGAGCAGCTCCGCGGAGGTCGTCATGCTGCGAGGCTTCCCACCCGGGGCGATCCGTATGCTCCCTTCCGCATGCGGGCCGGTGCGGCCTAGCGTGGAACGCGGTGAGCCGGACCGGACCGAATCCCGCGGAGTGATCATCGACGCCGAGAAGACCCACAGCGCGCACTGGGGCGTGTTCACCGCCCGCTACGACGGCCGTCGGTTGCGGGTCCGCCCGCACCCCGGCGACCCGGACCCGTCGCCGGTGCTGGACAACATCCCGTCCGCCGTCGGACGCCCGGCACGGGTCGCCGCGCCCGCGGTGCGGCGCGGCTGGTGGGAGCGCGGGCCGGGGCGCGACCCCGGCCGCGGACGCGACGGGTACCGCACCGTCTCCTGGGAGGCCGTCCTGGACCGGCTCGCCGAGGAGACCCACCGGGTCCGCTCGATCCACGGCGACGAGGCCGTCTACGGCGGGTCGTACGGCTGGGCGTCGGCTGGGCGCTTCCACCACGCGCAGGGCCAGCTGCACCGTTTCCTGGCGGTGACCGGCGGCTACACCCGCTCGGTCAACTCCTACTCCGGTGGCGCCGCGGAGGTGCTGCTGCCGCAGATCCTGGGCGGGTTCGACGCCGTCACCCGCTACGCCGTCACCTGGGACCAGGTCGCTGCGCACACCGACACCGTCCTCGCGTTCGGCGGGATGGCGCTGAAGAACTCGGGCATCGCGGCGGGCGGGGTGTCGCGGCACGTGGAGCGCGGTGCGATGCGCGCCGCCCGGGACCGGGGCGCGATGTTCGTGCTGGTCAGCCCGCTGCGTCCGGATCTGCCCGAGGAGGTCGACGCGACCTGGCTGCCGATCCGCCCCGGCACCGACGTGGCGCTGATGCTCGCGCTGATGCACACCGTCGTCGCCGAGGGCCGGCACGACACCGACTTCCTCGCCTCGCACTGCGACGGCTGGGAGACGCTGCGCGAGTACCTGTTCGCCGCCCCCGCCAAGGACGCCGCCTGGGCGTCGGCGATCACCGGCATCGACGCGTCCGCGATCCGGGAGCTGGCCTGGCGGATCGCCTACGGCCGCACCCTGGTCACCGTCGCGCAGTCGCTGCAGCGCGCCGAGCACGGGGAGCAGCCGGTCTGGGGCGGGACGGCGCTCGCGGCCGTCCTCGGTCAGATCGGGCTGCCCGGCGGCGGGTTCAACTACGGCCTCGGCTCCCTCGGGCACTACGGCCGGCCGCGCAACGCGGTGCCGGTCCCGAGCTTCTCCCGGGCCCCGAACCCGGTGAACTCGTTCATCCCGGTCGCCCGGGTCGCGGACATGCTGCTGCACCCGGGCGGGACCTACGACTACGACGGCGCCGAGCGCACCTACCCGCACGTGCGGATGGCCTGGTGGGCGGGCGGCAACCCGTTCCACCACCACCAGGACCTGCGCCGGCTGCGGCGGGCGGTCGCCGAGCTGGACACCTTCGTCGTGCACGACCCCGTCTGGACGGCGACGGCCCGGCACGCCGACGTCGTCCTGCCCTCGACCATGACGATCGAGCGCGACGACATCGGCGCCACCAGCTCCGACGCGCTGCTCGTCGCGATGAAGCAGCTCGTCCCCGTGCACGGCGAGGCCCGTGACGACTACGACGTGCTCTCCGCGCTCGCGCACCGGCTCGGCCACGGTGAGGCCTTCACCGAGGGCCGCACCGCGCACGAGTGGCTGGTGCACATGTACGACCGCACCCGCAAGGCGCTCGCCGACCGGGGCGAGCCCGCGCCGGACTTCGATGAGTTCTGGGAGCGCGGGGAGCTGGAGCTGCCGCGACGGCCCGACGACGGCGGTGTGCTCGCCCGGTTCCGCGCCGACCCCGAGGGCCACCCGCTGCCGACGCCGTCCGGCCGGGTCCAGGTCGGGTCGGCGACGATCGCCGGGCACGGCTACGACGACTGCCCCGGCCACCCGGCGTGGCGGGAACCGACCGAGGCCCCGGACGAGCGGCACCCGTTCTGGCTGGTCTCCAACCAGCCGGCGACCCGGCTGCACTCGCAGCTCGACTTCGGCGCGCACAGCTCCGGGTCGAAGCGGTCCGGACGCGAGGTCGTCCGGATCCACCCGGACGACGCCGGCCCGCTCGGGATCGCCGACGGCGACGTCGTCCGGCTGCACAACGACCGCGGCGCGACCCTCGCCGCCGCCCGCCTCACCGGCGACATCCGGCCCGGGGTGCTGCAGCTCCCGACCGGCGCGTGGTGGGCGCCGACGGCCGATCCGGAGCGCCCCGAGCTCGGGGACGACGGGTTGTGCGCGCACGGCAACCCGAACGCGGTCACCCGCGACCGCGGCTCGTCGCGGTTCGCCCAGGGCTGCACCGGACAGCTCTGCGCGGTCGCGGTGAGCCGGTTCGACCATCCGCTGCCCGCGGTGGAGGTGCACCGGGCGCCGGGAGTGCCGTGAGCGCCGCGGACGGCACGAGCCGTCCGGCGGCCGGTCCCGGCCCCGCCGGTCAGGAACGTGCGGCGGCGGGGCCCGCGAGGTCACGCTCGATCTGCTCCAGCGTGCGGCCCTTGGTCTCGGGCAGCAGCCGGGTCGCGTAGACGTAGCCCAGCGCCGTCGTCACCGCGAAGAACAGGAAGTTCCAGCCCGCGCCGAACGCCTCCAGCAGGCTCGGGAACAGCAGCGCGACGGTCATGTTGAACAGCCAGTTGAACGTCACGCAGAACGCGACGGCCCCGGCCCGGACCCGCAGCGGGAACAGCTCCGGCAGCAGGACCCACTGCACCGGTCCCCACGAGATCGAGAACGACGCGATGTAGACGACGATCCCGGCCAGGGTCAGCCCGAGCAGCAGCGGGCCCTGCTCCAGCCCGGACAGGTTCGTCACCGCCAGCACGATCATCGCGACGCACATGCCCAGCGCACCCCAGCGCAGCAGCGGGCGCCGCCCGGCCCGGTCGATCAGCCACATGCCGGGCAGCGTCATCAGCATGTTCACCGCACCGATCGCGACGTTGGCACCGATCGCCCCGGTCGCCCCGAACCCGACCTCGGTGAGCAGCGTCGGCGCGTAGTAGATGATCGTGTTGATCCCGACGAAGTTCTGGCAGAACACCAGCAGCAGCCCGATCACCATCAGGCGCCGCAGCCGCGGTGCGAACAGGCTGCGGATCGAGACCCGCTCGGTGTGCTCGCGCTCGAGGCGCACGCTCTCCTTGATCTCGTCGAGCTCCGCGTCGGCGATCTCCGTGGTGCTGCGCAGCCGGCGCAGCAGCCGTCGCGCGTCGGCCTCGCCGCCGTCGGCCTTGTGCGCGACGAGCCACCGCGGGCTCTCCGGCTGGGTGTAGATGCCGATCGCCAGCACGACGGCCGGGATCACGCCGAGCCCGATCATCCAGCGCCAGTCCCGCGCCTCGGCGAACGCGTACGCGGTGACGTAGGCGAGGAAGATCCCGACGGTCACGAGCAGCTGCATCAGCGAGGTGAGACGTCCGCGGATGTGGGCGGGCGCGAGCTCGGAGAGGTACATCGGGACGACCACCGAGACGATGCCGACACCGATCCCCATCACGAACCGGAACCCGACCAGCATCGCGACGGTGACCCCGAGCGCCGTGCCCAGGGTGCCGACCACGAAGACGATCCCGCCGGCGAGGATCAGCAGCCGCCTGCCGAGGGTGTCGGCCAGCCGGCCCGAGACCCCGGAGCCCAGCATCGCCCCGACCAGCAGGCCGGACACGACGAGGCCCTCCTGCAGCGACGTGAGCGGGACGTCGTCCGGGATGAAGAGGATCGCGCCGGAGATCACCCCGGTGTCGAAGCCCCACAGGATCCCGCCGAGCGCGCCGAAGAACCAGATCGCCCACTGCGACGGCCGTCGTGCCGCCTCCGCCCCCGAAGTCACCCGATGATCGTCCGACGCCGGGTTGCGGGTCGTAACCGGAACCGGAACCGGGGCCGGTGGCGGCGGCGGTCCGTGCCGGTCTCAGGAACGGAACGCGAGCAGCACGCCCGTGCCGACGGGCACCGTGACCGTGTGCATGCCCGGCTCGGCGTCCAGCCGTCCGGCCAGCGGGGCGACCTCGGCGGCGTGCGAGAGGGCGTTGTCCACCGCGAGCAGCCCGCCCGGGTGCAGCACGCGCTTCGGGTGCGGCCACCACGCGACGCGTACGCCCCCTCGGCGCTCACCGGATCCGGCCCCGCTCATGCGATCCGGTGAGCACCGGCCGATCCGGTGAGCGTCGAAGCGCGAGGTCGCGTTCCGCGGAACGCGATGCTGTCCGTCGCGGGACGTGCCGCTGCGTTCCGCGGAACGCGCGTCGTCGCGTCGCGGGTGGCTGTCAGGCGGCGGTCCGGCGGGCCGCGGCCAGCCGGCGGCGCCCGCCCTCGGTACGCGCGTCGACCGTCCGCACGCCGAGTGCCTTGGCCAGGCCGGTCGATGGCATGTCGCCGTAGATCGTCTCGAACTCCTTCACGACGAAGGTCTCGTGCCAGATCCCGACCGCCCCGGGGACTCGGCGGGCGCGGCGGTTGAACGCCGCCCAGGCCGGCCGGTGCAGGGCGGAGGTGTCGTTCGCGTAGGCGTAGAGCGACTCGTGGTCCCGCCAGTACTGGACGACCATCGGCCCACCGGCGCCGATCGTCAGGCGGTAGCCGAGAAGTCCCGATCCCGGGTCGGCCGAGAGCTCGGCGAGCATCTTCGGCATCGCGGTGAACGTCGGGAGCCAGGCGTCCGGGCGCCAGGGCTTGCTGAACCGCATGCCGATCAGGAAGACGATGATCTCGTCGTCGGTGGCCTCGTTCGTCGTCCGGGTGTACTGCGCCATCGTCCGGTCCCTTCGTGGTCGCCGTGGTCGCAGGCTACCGCCGATCGGATAGTGGCGCTATCCGTAACGGGAGGGTGTTCCCGGGCGTGGCGACGTCGAGCACCGGGGAAGGGTTCTCGGAGATCGCTGCCCGAGGCAGCGATTCCGCAGGAGGTGCCGGCTGGCCCGGAGTCCGGCTCGCCGGACAGCGGCCGGACAGCGGCCGGACAGCGGCCGGACAGCGGCCGGACAGCGGCTGGGCTGCGGCTGGGCGGCGGGCGTCCCGGCCGGGCCAGTCTACGTCGCCAGCCAGGCCCGGACCTCGTCGGAGTCCGCGCCGAGGGGTGGTGGCGAGCGCCGGTAGGACGGCGGGGTGCCCGACCAGGTGACCGGGTTGCGGAGGGTGGGCACCGCGGCGTCGTCGCCGGCGCGGACGACCGGTTCCAGGCCGAGCTCCTCGGCGAGCGCGACGCCGCCGTCGACCGAGTTGATCGGCCCGCAGGGCACGCCGACCTCGGCGATCGCGGTGTACCACTCCTGCGCGGAGCGGGTCGCGAGCCGGGCGCGCAGCCGCTGCTCGATCTCGGCGCGGTGGTCGATCCGGTCCGACATCGTGGCGAACCGCGGGTCCTCCGCCATCGCCGGGTCGCCGAGGACGGTGGCGAGCTTGCGGAACTGGCCGTCGTTCGCGGCGATGACGATCAGCTCGCCGTCCGCGGTCGGCATCGGCTGGTACGGGAAGACGCTCGGGTGCTCGTTGCCCATCCGGTGCGGCACGGCGCCGGCGGCGACGTAGGCCTCGGTCTGGTTGACCAGCGTCGACATCGCGACCGACAGCAGGTTCGTCTCCAGCAGCTGGCCCTCGCCGGTCAGCTCGCGGTGCCGCAGGGCGGCGCTGACCGCGAGGGCCGCGTGCAGGCCGGTGAGCACGTCGAACACGGCGGTGCCCGCGCGGTACGGCGGACCGTCGGCGGCGCCGGTCAGGCTCATCAGGCCCGAGACCGCCTGGACGAGCAGGTCGTAGCCCGGCAGGTGGGCGCCGCCCCGGGTGCCGAACCCGGAGATCGAGCAGTAGACGACCGACGGATTGTCCCGGGCGACGGCGGCATGGTCCAGCCCGAAGCGCGCCATCCCGCCCGGCTTCATGTTCTCCACCAGGACGTCGGCCCGGCGTGCCAGCCGCTGCGCCAGGTCCCGGTCGCCCGGGTCGGACAGGTCGAGCACGATCGACCGCTTGTTCCGGTTGATCGACAGGTAGTAGGTGGCGATGTCGCCGTGCTCCGCGTCGGTGACGACCGGTGGCTTCCAGGTGCGGGTGTCGTCGCCGCCCGGTCCCTCGACCTTGACCACCGTGGCGCCGAGGTCGGCCAGCATCATGGTCGCGTACGGCTCGGCCAGGACGCGGGAGAAGTCGGCGACGAGCACGCCGTCCAGCGGTCCTCCGGTGGGCTCGTCACCGAGCGGGGGATGATCCACGTCCGGGCACGCTAGCCGTGCGCGCGCGGCACCGACAACCGTGGCGGCATCTTGCCGGACGCTGGCGTTCCTGCCGGTTCCCCGCGGGTCGCGATCCCGCCACGATCGTCGCCATGAACAGCGAGAACAGCACCGCGACCAGCGCCGTCGTCCAGGTACTCGTCCGGCTCGGCCGTGCCCTGCGCGACGTCGGCCGCGCCCACGAGGAGCTGTGGGCCCGGCTCGAGCGGATCGACCCGAACCCGTGGGAGGAGCTGCACTGGGAGCCGACCGCGGGCGGGTGGCGGCTCTACGGCAGTCACCTGCCGGGGGAGAGGTCCCCGTCGACGTAGACCCAGCGCCCGTCCTCCCGGACGAACCGGCTCCGCTCGTGGAGCGCGCCGTCGGTCCGGTGCGCCCGGAACTCGACGGTCCCCTCGGTGTCGGACATCGACCCGCCGGACAGGTCGAGGATCTCCAGCCCGGTCCACACCGAGCCCGGTTCCAGGCGCAGCCGCCGGGGCCGGGTGGAGGAGTGCCACGACGCCGTCAGGTGCGCGGTGTCGCCGAGCACGAAAGCGGTGTAGCGGCTGCGCATCAGTGCCTCGGCGGTGGGCGCGGGACGCCCGGCGAGCACCGGGCCGCAGCAGGCGTCGGTGGGGCGGCCGGTGCCGCAGGGGCAGTTCACGCGGCCCAGTATCGCGCCGCGGTCCCGTCGCTGTGTGAGGTGCCCGACCGGCCGCGGGGCGTCGGTTGACCGCCCGCACAGACGTGTGGTCGTCTCGTTCGCTGCCGCGACGCGATCACCGGGAGGTCAGGGGTGCAGGGGTTCTACGACGTGCTGCACTCCCGGCGGGACGTCCGCACCGGATTCCGCCCGGACCCGGTCGACGACGCCGTGCTCACCCGGGTGCTGGAGGCCGCGCACGCCGCCCCGAGCGTCGGGTTCTCCCAGCCCTGGGACTTCGTCCTGGTCCGCGACCCGGCGACCCGTGAGCGGGTGTACGCCCTCGTCGCCGAGCAGCGGGACCGGTACGCGGCCGAGCTGCCCGCGGCACGGGCGGAGGCGCTGCGGTCGATCCGGATCGAGGCGGTCCGGGAGACGCCGCTGAACGTCGTCGTCACCGCCGACCCGACCCGCGGCGGCCGGCACACCCTCGGCAGGCACGACCGGCCGGAGATGGGGCCGTACTCGGCCGCGCTCGCCGTGCAGAACCTGTGGCTGGCCGCGCGTGCGGAGGGCCTCGGCGTCGGCTGGGTCAGCTTCTTCGGCGACGACGGCATCGACGCGCTGCACGAGCTGCTCGGCCTCCCCGCGCACGTCGAGGTCGTCGCCTACCTGTGCGTCGGGCACGTCGACGGCTTCCCGGACCGCCCCGAGCTGGAGGGGCACGGCTGGGCCCGCCGCCGCCCGCTGGACTGGGCGGTGCACCAGGAGACCTGGGGTGCCCGGGCGCTGCCCGGCGCCGAGCCCACCACCCTCCTGGAGTCCACCGTGGACGCCGTGGGCCCGGTCGACGGGGAGGCCCGCGCCGCGGCACAGGACCGGCTGGACCGGATGACCAAGCCGCGCGGGGCGCTGGGCCGGGTCGAGGACGTCGCCGTCGCCCTCTCCGGGATCGCCGGAGCGTGCCCGCCGCCGGTGCCGTCGCCCGCCGCCGTCGCCGTGTTCGCGGCCGACCACGGGGTGCACGCGCAGGGCGTCACGCCGTGGCCGCAGGAGGTCACCGTGCAGATGGTGGCGAACTTCCTCGACGGCGGCGCCGTCGTCAACGCGTTCGCCCGCCAGCTCGGGGCGGAGGTGCAGGTCGTCGACATCGGGGTCGCCACGGACCTGGAGCCGGTGCCCGGCCTGCTGCCCCGCAAGGTCGCGCACGGCACCGCCGACATGACCACCGGCCCCGCCATGACCCGGGAGCAGGCGCGCGCGGCCGTCGAGCACGGGATCGAGGTGGCCCGCGACCTCGTCGCCGCCGGGAACCGCTGCCTGCTCACCGGTGACATGGGCATCGCCAACACCACCGCCGCGGCCGCGCTGGTGTGCGCCTTCACCGGCGCCGATCCCGCGGAGGTGACGGGCCGGGGCACCGGGATCGACGACGAGACCCTGGTCCGCAAGACCGACGTCGTCCGCCGCGCCCTGGACCTGCACCGCCCCGATCCGGCGGACCCGCTCGGGGTGCTCGCCGCCGTCGGCGGGTTCGAGCACGCCGGGCTCGCCGGGTTCGTCCTCGGCGCCGCCGCGCTGCGCACCCCCGTGCTGCTCGACGGCGTCATCGCCGGGTCCGCCGCGCTGGTCGCCGCGGCGTTCGCGCCGGACGCGGCCGGGTACTGCCTGGCGGGCCACCGCTCCGCCGAGCCCGGCGGGGCGATCGCACTGGACCGGCTGGGCCTGGTGCCGCTGCTGAAGCTCGACATGCGGCTGGGGGAGGGCACCGGAGCGCTGCTGTCGCTGCCGGTCCTGCAGGGCGCGGCACGCGCCATGGCCGACGTTGCCACCTTCGACAGCGCCGGGGTCACGGACAAGACCGATGGATGACCACCCGGCCGTGACGGTCGTCGGGATCGGGGCGGACGGCTGGGCCGGTCTGCCGGAGCCCGCGCGGCAGGCGCTGCGCGAGGCCGACGTGCTGCTCGGCGGGCCGCGCCAGCTCGGCCTGCTGCCCGGCCCGGCCGACGACGGCGTGGCGGGGGAGCGGCGGTCCTGGCCGTCGCCGCTGGTCCCGGCCCTGCCCGGCATCCTCGACGAGCTCGACGGGCGCCGGGTCGCGGTGCTCGCGTCCGGGGACCCGATGTTCTTCGGGATCGGTGCGACCCTGGCCCGGGTCGCCGGGCCGGACCGGCTGCGGGTGCTGGCCCACCCGTCGTCGGTGGCGCTGGCGTGTGCCCGGCTGGGCTGGGGGTCGGAGCACGTGCGGGTGCTGTCGGTCGTCGGTCGCCCGCTCGACGCGCTGCGCCGCGCGCTCGCGCCGGGCGCCCGGCTGGTCGTGCTCTCGGCCGGCGCCGGATCGCCGTCGGAGATCGCCGGGTTGCTCACCGGCGCCGGCTGGGGCCGGTCGCGCCTGACGGTGCTGGAACGCCTCGGTGCCGGCGACGAGCGCGTCGTCACCGGCACCGCCGCCGGCTGGCGCGGCGAGGCCGACCCGCTCAACGTCGTCGCCGTCGAGTGCGTCCCCGACGACGGCCTCCGCCCGCCCGGCGAGACCCCCGGCCTGCCCGACGCCCTCTACGACCACGACGGCCAGCTCACCAAGCGCGAGGTACGTGCCGTGACCCTGGCGCACCTCGCACCGCGGCCCGGTGAGCTGCTGTGGGACGTCGGTGCCGGGTCCGGGTCGATCGGGATCGAGTGGATGCGGGCCCACCCGTCGTGCCGGGCGGTCGCCGTCGAGTCCCGCCCGGAGCGGGCGGACCGGGTCGCCGCCAACGCCGCCGCGCTCGGCGTGCCGGGCCTGCGGGTGGTGACCGGCAGCGCGCCGGACGCGCTGGCGGGCCTCCCGGGACCGGACGTCGTGTTCGTCGGCGGCGGGCTGACCCGCGACGGCGTGCTCGACGCGTGCCTGGCCGCGTTGCGGCCGGGCGGACGGCTGGTCGCGAACGCCGTCACCACGGCGACCGAGGCGTTGCTCGCGGCGGCGCACGCCGAGCACGGCGGCGACCTGGTGCGGGTCCAGGTGGCCCGTGCCGAACCCGTCGGCGGCTTCCACGGCTGGCGGCCGGGCATGCCGGTGACGATCTGGACGTACGAGAAGGGGGACGCACCGTGACCGTGCACTTCATCGGGGCGGGGCCGGGCGCGGTCGACCTGCTGACGCTGCGGGCCCGTGACCTCATCGCGGCGTCGCCGGTCTGCCTGTACGCGGGCAGCCTGGTGCCGCCGGAGATGCTGGAGATCTGCCCGCCGGGCGCGCGGACCGTGGACACGGCGCTCATGACCCTCGACGAGATCCTCGACGAGATGGTCCGGGCGCACCGGCACGGGCTCGACGTCGCGCGGCTCGCCTCCGGCGACCCGTCGGTGTTCTCGGCGATGGCCGAGCAGATGCGCAGGCTCGAGGCCGAGGGCGTCCCGTACGACGTGTGCCCCGGCGTCCCCGCCTACGCGGCGGCGGCCGCCGCACTGGGCCGGGAGCTGACCGTCCCGACGGTCGCGCAGACCGTCACCCTCACCCGGATCGCGGCCCGCGCCACGCCGATGCCCGACGCGGAGAACCTCGCCGGGCTCGGCCGGGCGGGCGGGACGGTCGTCCTGCACCTGGCGGTGCACCGGATCGACGAGGTCATCGACGCGCTCGCCCCGGCGTACGGCGGCGACTGCCCGGCCGCCGTCGTCGCGCACGCGTCACGGGCGCACGAGATCGTGCTGCGGGGCACCCTCGACGGGATGCCCAAGGCCGTCCGGGAGGCCGGGATCGAGCGCACCGCCGTGATCATCGTGGGTGACGCGCTCGCGGCCCGGCACTTCCCGGACTCGCACCTCTACTCGAACGCCCGCTGCCGGGATCAGTAGTCCTCGTGCCAGGCCCGGCCGTCGCGCTCGATCAGCGCGGTCGCCGACGCCGGTCCGGCACTGCCCGCCGCATAGGGCCGCGGCTGCTGGCCGGTGCTCTCCCAGGTGCGCAGGATGGGCTCGGCCCAGGTCCAGGCGGCCTCGATCTCGTCGCGCCGCATGAACAGCGTCGGGTTGCCGCGGAGCACGTCCATCAGGAGCCGCTCGTAGGCGTCGGGCAGCCGGTCGCCGAAGGTGCGGGCGAACGACAGGTCCAGCGGCGCCGGGATCGGGCGGATCCCGCCGGGGCCGGGCTCCTTGGCGGTCATGTGCAGGCGGACGCCCTCGTCGGGCTGCAGCCGCAGCACCAGGCGGTTCGCCGGGATCTCCCCGCCGAACGCGGGGAAGATCGAGTGCGGGACCGGCTTGAACTGCACGACGATCTCCGATGCGTGCGTGGTCAGCCGCTTGCCGGTGCGCAGGTAGAACGGCACCCCCGCCCAGCGCCAGTTGCCGACCTCGGCGCGCAGCGCGACGAAGGTCTCGGTGGTAGACCGCTCCCGCTCGCGCGGGGTGCCGGCGCGGGACTCGGCGAGCTCCGTCGGGTAGCCCGGCACGGCCTGCCCCTCGACCAGGCCCTCGACGTACTGCCCGCGGACGGTGTCGCGGACGACGTCCGGCCCGTCGAGGGGCTTGAGCGACTGCAGGACCTTCAGCTTCTCGTCGCGGACGCCCTCGCCGTCGATCCGGGCGGGCGGCTCCATCGCGACCAGGCAGAGCAGCTGCAGCAGGTGGTTCTGGACCATGTCCCGCAGCGCGCCGGAGCCGTCGTAGTAGTCGGCGCGGTTCCCGACGCCGATCGACTCCGACACGGTGATCTGCACGTGGTCGATCTGGCCGGCGTTCCACATCGGCTCGAACAGGGAGTTGCCGAAGCGCAGGACCAGCAGGTTCTGGACGGTCTCCTTACCGAGGTAGTGGTCGATCCGGTAGATCTGCTCCTCCGCGAAGACCGACCCGACCTCGTCATTGATCGCCTTGGCGGAGGCGAGGTCGTGCCCGAGCGGCTTCTCCAGCACGACGCGGGTGCGGTCGTCGACGATGCCCGCCTGCGCGCTCCCGACGCAGATCCGGCCGAACAGCTGCGGCGTGGACGCCAGGTAGAGCACCCGGATGCGGTCGTCGGCCGGGCCGACGAGGTCGGTGAGGTGGGACCAGTCGTCGTCGGCGACGTCGAGGGTCACGTGGTGCAGCCGCTGGAGGAACCGGTCGTGCAGGGCGTCGTCGGAGCAGGCGTCCGGCCCGGCCCAGCGGGGCGCGGTGCGGCGCAGTTCGGAGTCGACCTTGTCGCGGTAGTCGGCGTCGTCGAGGCCGGAGCGGGACACCGCGACGATCCGGGTGTCGCCCGCGAGCTGGCCGTCGCGGTCGCGCAGGTAGAGGGCCGGCAGCAGCTTGCGCATGGCGAGGTCGCCGGTGCCGCCGAAGACGAGGACGTCGGCGGGGTCCATGACGGGCAGGGGGTGCGGCACGAGCCGTCTCCTCGGTCGAACGAGTTCTGAGTGCCTTCGGCCCGTGGGCGACGGGCCGATTCAGTACTGTACCGACTCTGATCGGTCTCTCGAAAGCCGAAGTGGTCCCGGCGTGCCCGATGGCCCGGTATCCGGGCCGGAGCGCGGGGGTCCCGGGATCAGGAGAGGCGGCCCGCGCCCTCGCTCGGCGTCCCGGGGAACACCACCGGCGCCGTCCAGCCGCGCTCGGCGTAGGCCCGCTCCACCGAGCCGGTGACGGCCGCGGCCGCCGCCGCCGGGACGAGCGCGATCACGCACCCACCGAACCCACCGCCGGTCATCCGCGCGCCGGCCGCGCCACCGGCCCTGGCCGCCTCCACGGCGACGTCGACGTGCGGGACGGTGATCTCGAAGTCGTCGCGCATCGAGGTGTGCGAGGCGTCGAGCAGAGGGCCGATCTCCCGCGGGTCGGCGCCGGAGCCGAGGAGCTCCACCACCGCGCGGACCCGGTCGTTCTCGGTGACGACGTGCCGCGCCCGGCGGCGGACCCGGTCGTCGGTCAGCCGCTCGACGGCGTCGGCGGTCGCGTCGCGCAGCGCACCCACGCCCAGTGCGGCGGCGGCCTCCTCGCAGTCCGCGCGCCGCTGCCCGTACTCGCCGCCGGCGTGCGCGTGCGGGGCCCGGGTGTCGATCACCAGCAGCTCCAGCCCGTGCGGGCCGAGCTCGAACGGCACCAGCTCGACCGTGTCGTCGCGGGTGTCGAGGAAGACCAGCCGGCCGGCCCGGCCGTGCATCGACGCCATCTGGTCCATCCCACCGGTGGGGGCACCGACGAACTCGTTCTCCGCGCGCCGGGCGATGCGGGCCAGCTCGGTCGGACCGATCTCCACCCCGGCGAGCCCGGCCAGCGCGACCCCGACCGCGCACTCCACCGCCGCCGACGACGACAGCCCGGCCCCGACCGGGACGTCCGAGTCCAGCTCGATCTCCAGGTCGGCGACCGGGTGGCCGGCCTCGCGGAACGCCCAGCAGGTCCCGGCGACGTAGGCGGCCCAGCCCTCGACGTCGCCGGGCGCCACGGTCGACGCGTCGAACTCGACGGCGCCGGACGGCTCCTGCGCCGACCGGACCCGGCTACGCCCGCCCGCCGGGCCGGCCGCGACGACCGCCCGGTGCGGCAGGGCGAAGGGCAGGACGAAGCCGTCGTTGTAGTCGGTGTGCTCGCCGATCAGGTTGACGCGGCCCGGCGCGAACCAGACCCCGGACGGGGCGGTGCCCCGGTCGGCGGCGAAGGCGTCGGCGGCGGTCATGCGGTGCTCCCGGTGCCGGCGACGGCCCGCGGGCTCGCGTCGAGGTCCGCCCGGCCGTCCCGCCGTGTCTTCTCCGACGTGCAACTCACGCGGGAACCGTAGCGGACCCCCTGACGTGTGCCGGCGGCCGCGGAGGCACGATCGGACCGTGCCCGATCCCGCGACCGCATCCGGCCCCGGCAGCGCGACCCTGCCGGAAGTGCTGCTCAACCCGGTCCCCGGCGCCCTCGGGGGGCGGCTCCGCCGGTTCGGGACGGTGCGCGGCGGTGCGGCGCGCTTCGACCCGGACGTCTCGCCGTTCGGCGGGCTGCCGCTGGACCCGTCCGGCGCGGACTGGGCGGACCTCGCCGCGTTGTGCGGGCCGGGGCAGGAGGTCGTCGTCGTCCGGGCCGGGGACGGCCCGCCGGCGCTCCCCGCGGGCTGGGCGCTGTCGGTGGCGTTCCCGGGGGTCCAGATGGACGGCGCCGCCGTCCCCGGCGAGCCGGACGGCGAGGCGGTCGAGCTCGGCCCGGGCGACCGCGCCGAGATGGCGGCGCTGACCGCCCGCACCCGGCCCGGACCGTGGCTGGCGCGCACCGCCGAGCTGGGCACCTACCTCGGGATCCGCGCCGGCGGGCGGCTGGTCGCGATGGCCGGTGAGCGGATGCGTCTCGGCCCCGCCGGTCCCGGCGGCGCGACCGAGATCAGCGCGGTGTGCACCGACCCGGAGCACCGCGGGCGCGGGCTGGCCCGGCGCCTGGTGGACGCGGTCGCGGCCGGGATCGTCGCCCGCGGCGAGCGGCCGGTGCTGCACGCCTCGGCGTCCAACGAGGGGGCTATCCGGCTCTACCGTGCGATGGGCTTCGAGGTGGCGCGCCCGATGCGGTTCGACCTGGTGCGGACACCGCCGGCGCCCTGAGAGGGCGGGGCTCAGGCCGAGAGGGTCGCGTCGACCGAACCGGCCGAGAGCACGTCGTCGAGCACGAGGATGGCGCAGCCCGTGACGCCGCTCCGCCCGGCGAGCAGCCCGGGCTCGATCCGCAGGTTCTGCGTCGCCGTCGCCATCGACCGGCGGTAGATCGCCTCGCGGACGCCGGCGACCAGCGGGTCGAACGCGCCCACCAGGTCGCCGCCGATCGCGACGAGCGCCGGGTTGACCAGGTTGACCGCCGCGGCCAGCACCTCGCCGAGCCGGCGCCCGACGATCCGGACCAGCCGCACGGCGTCCGGGTCGCCCCGCTTCACCAGCTCGACGACGTCGGCGATCGAGGTGACCGCGCCCTCGGGCCGCCCGTCGGACAGGTCCCGCACGAGCGCCCGGCCGGAGGCGAGCACCTCCAGGCAGTCGACGTTGCCGCAGCCACAGCCGATCCCCGGCCCGTCCTGGACCGGGGTGTGCCCGATCTCGCCCGCGGCACCCCACGCACCGCGCTGCAGGAACCCGCCGGACACCAGCCCGGCCCCGACCCCGGACCCGATCTTGACCATCAGCAGGTCGTCGACGTCGGGGTGCGCGTCGTGCTCGGCCAGGGCCATGGCGTTCACGTCGTTGTCCACCCGCACCGGTGCCGGGAAGCGCTCGGTGAGCAGCGGTGCGAGCGGCACGTGCTCCCAGCCGGGCAGCGACGGCACGCCCACCGACCAGCCCCGTACCCGGTCCACCGCGCCCGGGATCGACAGCCCGATGCCGCGGATGCCGGTGTCCTCGACACCCGCGTCGAGCAGCAGCTTCTCCATCACCGTCACCGCGTCGCCGAGCAGCCTCTCGGGCCCGACGGCGGCCGGCTGGTCGATCACGCCCTCGGCCAGGATGGTGCCGGCCAGGTCGCACACGGCGGCCTTGGAGCGGCTGACGCCGACGGACAGCGCGAGCACCGTGCCGCCCGCGGCGTTGAACTCCAGGCGCGCGGCCGGGCGGCCGCCGGTGGCGGCGGCACCGACGACCTCGGTCACGAGGCCGTCGGAGAGCAGCCGGTCCACGCGTGCGGCCACGGCGGTCCGGGACAGGCCGGTCTCGCGACCGATCTCGGTCCGGGTGGCCGCCACGCCGTCCCGGACCAGCCGGAAGATCTCGCCCGCGGTCGCGGGCGCGCTGGTCGGGGTGCGTCCTCGCATTCGTCCAGTGAACCACAGGGCTTTGAGCTGGCAAGACGCTGATCCGGTCACACTATTGTCTTGTGAGTACGTAAGTGGATCGCTAGAGTTCTTAAGCGTGGCGCCCGTGGTGCCGCACACGTTCGGCCCGCCATCCGCCCACCACAGGAGATCGACGCGCCGTGACCCCTCCCTCCGAGAACCGCACCCCGGAGACCCACCCCGTCCTCGACGAGGTCACCCGGCGGGTGACCGCCCGTTCCGCCACCACCCGGGCCGCCTATCTGGAGCGCATCCGCTCGGCCGCCGGGCCCGCCGCCGGCCCCACCCGCGAGGGCCTGGGCTGCGCGAACCTCGCCCACGGCGCCGCCGCCTGCGGCCCGGACAAGCTGACGCTCACCGCGACGCCCGCCCGCAACCTCGCGATCGTCACCGCCTACAACGACATGCTCTCGGCGCACCAGCCGTTCGAGACCTACCCGGCCCTGATCAAGGAGGCCGCCCGCGCCGCCGGCGGCGTCGCCCAGGTCGCCGGCGGTGTGCCGGCGATGTGCGACGGCATCACCCAGGGCCGCGCCGGCATGGAGCTGTCGCTGTTCTCCCGCGACGTGATCGCGATGTCCACCGCGGTCGCGCTCTCGCACGACATGTTCGACGCCGCGGTGCTGCTCGGCGTCTGCGACAAGATCGTCCCCGGGCTCGTGATGGGGGCGCTGTCGTTCGGCCACCTCCCGGTGCTGCTCGCCCCGGCCGGCCCGATGCCGTCGGGCCTGCCGAACAAGGAGAAGGCCCGCGTGCGGCAGGCGTTCGCCGCGGGCGAGATCGACCGCGCCGAGCTGCTCGAGGCCGAGTCGCAGAGCTACCACGGGCCCGGGACCTGCACGTTCTTCGGCACCGCGAACTCCAACCAGCTGCTCATGGAGATCATGGGCCTGCACCTGCCGGGCTCGACGTTCGTCAACCCGGGCACCCCGCTGCGCGACGCGCTGACCGCCGAGACCGCCCGCCGGGCACTCGCGGCGGCCGGGGACCGGTCCCTCGCCATGGGCGAGATCGTCGACGAGAAGGCCGTCGTCAACGGGATCGTGGCGCTGCTGGCGACCGGCGGCTCGACCAACCACACGATGCACCTGGTCGCGATGGCCGCCGCCGCGGGCGTGCAGATCACCTGGGACGACTTCTCCGACCTCTCGTCGGTGGTGCCGCTCCTCGCCCGGATCTACCCGAACGGCGAGGCCGACGTGAACCACTTCCGGGCCGCGGGCGGCGTCCAGCTGCTGGTCCGTGAGCTCGTCCGGGCCGGGCTGCTGCACGACGACGTCGCCACCGTCGACGGGCCGGGACTGTCCCGCTACACCCGCGAGCCGTTCCTCGCCGACGGCGGGCTGGTCTGGCGCGAGGGTCCGGAGGAGAGCCCGGACAAGTCCGTCCTGCGGGGCGTCGCGGACCCCTTCGCCCCGGACGGCGGCCTGCGCGTGCTGCACGGCAACCTCGGCCGGTCGGTGGTCAAGACCTCCGCCGTGGAGCCGGACCACCGCGTCGTCGAGGCTCCCGCCGTCGTCGTCGAGGACCAGGACGAGCTGCTGGCCGCCTACCACGCGGGTGAGCTCGACGGGCGGGACTTCGTCGCCGTCGTCCGCTACCAGGGGCCGCGGTCCAACGGGATGCCCGAGCTGCACAAGCTCACCCCGGCGCTCGGGGTGCTGCAGGACCGCGGGCAGCGGGTCGCCGTCGTGACCGACGGGCGGATGTCCGGTGCGTCGGGCAAGGTCCCCGCGGCGCTGCACGTCACCCCCGAGGCCGCCCGCGGCGGGCCGCTGCAGAAGGTGCGCGACGGCGACCCGATCCGGCTCGACACCCTGGTCGGCACCCTGTCGCTGCTGGTCGACGCCGACGAGTTCGACGCCCGTGAGCCCGCGCGGCGTGACGAGCCGTCCGGGCCGACGTTCGGGACCGGCCGGGAGCTGTTCGCCGCGTTCCGGGCCGTCGTCGGGCCGGCCGACGAGGGTGCGACCGTCGCCCTGTAGGAACCGACCACACCGTGAGGAACACACCGTGAGCGAGAAGCTGCTGGAGCTGGCCCCCGTCGTCCCCGTCGTCGTGCTCGACGACGCCGGCGCCGCCGTCCCGCTGGCCCGCGCGCTGGTCGACGGCGGGCTGCCGGTGATCGAGGTCACCCTGCGGACCCCGGCCGCCACCGAGGCCGTCCGGCGGATCGCGGCCGAGGTGCCCGGCGCGGTCGTCGGGACCGGGACTGTCCGCACCCCGGCCGACGTCACGGCGTCGGTCGCGGCGGGCGCCCGGTTCCTGGTCAGCCCGGGGGCGACCCCGCGGCTGCTCGACGCGATGGAGGACTCCGGCCTGGACCTGCTGCCCGGGACGTCGTCGATCTCGGAGATGCTCGCGGTCGCCGAGCGCGGGCACACCGCGATGAAGTTCTTCCCGGCCGAGGCCGCCGGCGGCCGCCCGTTCCTGAAGTCGGTCGGCGGCCCGCTGCCCGACCTGCGGTTCTGCCCGACCGGCGGGATCACCCCCGCGTCGGCGCCGGACTACCTGGCGCTGCCGAACGTGTCCTGCGTGGGCGGGTCCTGGCTGACCCCCGCCGACCTGGTGGCGGCGGGGGACTTCGGCCGGATCCGGGACCTGGCCGCCGAGGCGGCGGCGCTGGGAGGCGGACGGTAGGGTCTCCACCGGTGTGCCGGGAAGTCTGGTCGGCGAGCGACGACCCCTGCCCACCGACCTCCGGAGCGTTGTGAGCACCACCCCGAAGTCCCTCTTCTCCCGCGGTTCCTGGCCCGAGGCGAAGCGCATCGCCGACGTCCTGCGCACCGCGACCGTCGGCGGGGCTCTCCTCGTCGGCGCCGCCGTGCTGGCCCTGCTGTTCGCGAACTCACCGTGGCGCGAGACGTACTTCGATCTCGCGGGCACCACGGTCGGTCCGGCCGCGCTGCACCTGGACCTGTCGCTCGCCACCTGGGCGGCGGACGGACTCCTCGCGATCTTCTTCTTCGTCGTCGGGCTGGAGCTCAAGCGTGAGTTCCTCGCCGGTGACCTGCGGGACCCGAAGCGCGCGCTGCTGCCGGTCGCGGCGGCGGTCGGCGGGATGGTCGCCCCGGCGCTGATCTACGTCGCGATCAACGCCGGCAACCCCGATGGCCTCGCCGGCTGGGCGATCCCGACCGCCACCGACATCGCGTTCGCCGTGGCGGTGCTCGCGGTGATCGGCTCCAGTCTGCCGTCGGCGCTGCGGATGTTCCTGCTGACCCTCGCCGTCGTCGACGACCTGCTGGCCATCACGATCATCGCGGTCTTCTACACCGACGAGCTCTCCTTCGGCCCGCTGCTGCTCGCCCTCGTGCCGCTCGCCCTGTTCACCCTGGCCGTGCAGCGCGGGATCCGGGCCTGGTGGGTGCTGCTGCCGCTCGCGGCGGTGACCTGGGTGCTCGTCCACGAGTCGGGGGTGCACGCCACCGTCGCCGGGGTGCTGCTCGGCTTCGCGGTGCCGGTCCTGCAGCGGCGGGGACAGCAGCCCGACCCGGACCACCACTCGCTGTCCGAGCAGTTCGAGCACACCTGGCGACCGATCTCGGCCGGGTTCGCCGTCCCGGTCTTCGCCTTCTTCGCCGCCGGGGTGTCCGTGGTCGACGCCGGTGGTCTCGGTGCGGCGCTGGCCGACCCGATCGCCCTGGGCATCGTCGCCGGGCTCGTGCTGGGCAAGACCGTGGGTGTGCTCGGCTCGACCTGGCTGGTGCAGCGCTTCACCCGGGCCCGGCTCTCGGACGACCTGAGCTGGTGGGACCTGCTCGGGCTCGCCCAGCTCGCCGGGATCGGCTTCACGGTCTCCCTGCTGGTCGGCGAGCTCGCGTTCGGCACCGGCACCCCGCAGGACGACCACGTGAAGATCGGCGTCCTGGCCGGGTCGCTGCTCGCGGCGCTGCTCGCGACCGTCGTGCTCCGTCTCCGCAACCGGCACTACCGGCGGATCGCCGAGGCCGACACCCGCGACGACGACCACGACGGTATCCCGGGCGCCTACCAGGACGGCCCGGCGGACGGCACCCGGCGCGACGACGGCTGAAACCCCCGCCGGGCGGGCGTCTCAGCCCGGAACGGCCGACTCGCCCCAGATGTCCTCCAGGTAGCGGCCCGCGGCGCGGAGCGCGGCGAGCCAGGCGTCGCCCTCGTCGGCGGTGCCCTCGCTCCGGTCCCGGTACAGCGTGACCAGGGCCTCGCGCACCGCCGGGGCCATCGTGTTCGCGTTCCCGCACACGTAGACCACCGCGTCCTGTTCCAGCACCTTCCACACGGTCTCCGCCTCCGCGGCCAGCACGTGCTGGACGTAGCGGTGCGGGTGGCCGGGCATCCGGGAGTAGGCGGGCAGCAGCCGTGCGACGCCCGCGTCGGTGAACGCCCGCAGCTCACCGGCGTAGAGCAGGTCGTGCAGCGGGTCCCGGCAGCCGAGCACGAGGAGGGACTCCGCGACCGGCACCCCGCGCTCGTACAGCGCCATCCGCTCCTCGCAGAACCCGCGGAACGGGGCCATCCCGGTGCCCGCCCCGATCATGATCATCGGCCGGTGCGGGTTCTCCGGCGGCCGGAACGGGATCGACGGCTCCCGGACCAGGACGAACACGGTCCCGCCGGGCTCGCTGTCCCGCAGGTGCGTCGAGCAGACGCCGTGGTGGACCCCGTCGCCGGACCGCGCGGGCGCCTCCAGCACCCCGACCGTCACCGACGGGTTCGGGCTCGCCTCCGGCGCCGAGGAGATCGAGTAGTAGCGCGGCCGCAGCGGCGGCAGCACGTCCAGGAACTCGGCGAACGGCAGGGTGCTCGCCGGGTACGCCTCCAGCACGTCCAGCAGTGACCGGCGGGGGAGCGCGATCTGCTCGCGGTAGCGGGCCCGGGAGGCGTCGTCGGTGCCGGTGAGGGCCTCCAGCGCGTCGCGGTCCGGCCCGGCGGGCAGGTGCGCGGCGACCGCGGCGAGGCCCGCCCGGCTCGCCGGGTCCTGCAGCTCGACGCAGCCGGCGAGGACCGCCAGCACCGGGTACGACTCCCCGGTGGGCAGGTGGGTGGGCGCGGCACCGGTGGCGGCGACGGTCACGTACGTCGCCGGGTCGAGCCCGAACCGGGCCAGCACGCGCCGGACGAGCGCGGCGTCGTTGCGGGGCAGGACGCCCAGGTGGTCACCGGTGCCGTAGGTCGTCCCGGCCGGCAGCTCGATCTCCAGGTGGCGCACCGACCGGTCCGCCTCGCCGGAGGTGAGCTCCCGGTTGGCCCGCACGGTGGCGGGGACGCTGCGGTAGGAGCGCACGACCGGCGCGGAGGCCCGCAGGTTCTCGTAGTCCAGCCGCAGCCGCGGGCCCGTGGTGCCGGCGGCACCGGCCTGCCCCCGCAGGTCGAGCGCGGCTGCGAGGTCGTCCCACAGCCCGGCGGTCCAGGCCGCGTACTGGCCGTCGAAGTCGCCGCGGGCGTCCCCCTCGCCGCGTGGGTGCACGCGGGTGCCGCCGAGTGCCGCCAGCCGGTCGTCGATCAGCGTCGGCACGGCCTGGTAGGTCGACGCCCAGTCCCGGTTCCCGCAGCCGAACACGGTGAAGCGGACGCCCGCGGCGGCGCCGTCCGGGGTGCCGGTGTCGCGCAGCCACGCGCAGAACGCGGCCGCGTTGTCGGGCGGCGTCCCGTTGTACGACGCCGACACGATCACCACGGCTCCGGTCGTGGGCAGTGCGCGGGTCGCGGAGTCCAGCGGGGCGGTGCGCGCCGCGTAGCCACGGTCGGCGCCGTCGCGGACGATCCGGCCCGCGAGGTCCTCGGCGGTGCCGAGGTTGGAGCCGAACAGCACCAGCAGCGGGGTGCCGTGCCGGTCGCCGCCGGCCTGCGGGACGGTCGCGGGGGCGGCGGCGCGGACGGGGGGCGGCGGTGCGGTCGCTCCGGGCGTCCGGCCGGACCGCGGGCGCAGGGTGACGGTCAGGCCCTCCGGTTTGAGGGTCAGCGCCTCCCGGATCCGCAGCGTGTAACCGGCGTGGTCGATCATCTCGAAGCGCTGCAGCAGCATGCCGAGCACCAGCACGGCCTCCTGCATCGCGAACTGCCTGCCGATGCAGGCGCGCTGGCCGGACCCGAACGGCTTGAACGCGTTCGGCGGCAGCGCGTCGCGCCGCTCGGGCGCGAAGTGGTCCGGGTCGAACTCCTCGGCGTCGGGTCCCCATACCTCCGGCAGGCGGTGCAGCATCGGGGTGAGCGCGACGATCCCGGTGCCGCGGGCCGTCGGGTACCCGCCGACGGTGTCGTCGGCGAGTGGCTGGCGGGTGAAGGCGGGCGCGGTCGGCCACAGCCGCAGCGTCTCGTCCAGGATCTGGGTGACGTAGGTGAGCCTGCCGAGCTGCTCCGCCGTCGGCATCACCTCCGGGTCCGTGCCCAGCACCCGGTCGACCTCCTCCTGGGCGCGGGCGACCACCTCCGGGTTCTTGATCAGGTAGGAGATCGTGAAGGACAGCAGGCCGCTGGTCGTCTCGTGCCCGGCGACCAGGAAGGTGATGCACTGGGACACGATGTTGTCGTCGGGCAGCGACCGGCCCTGCTTGTCGGTGCCGGTCAGCATCCGGCCGAGCAGGTCGTCGCCCGGGTCGCCGCTGCTGCGGCGCTCGTCGAGGATCGCGCCGACGGTGTCGGTCATCAGCCGCAGGTTCCGGGTGAACCGCCGCTCGGCGCCGCGGCGCAGCCGGACGAGCGCCGGGGGGATCCGCGACCGGGTCTGGCTCTCGGCGAGCACGCCCAGCATCGCGTCGACGAACGGGTGGTTGGTCTCCCGGTAGAACGAGTTGAACCGGTAGCCGAACCCGCAGAGCGCGATCGTGTCCAGGGTGAGCCGGGTGGTGTCGGCGGTGACGTCGACCGGCTCGCCGGGGTTGGTCCGTTCCCACTTGAGCATCAGCTGCTGGGCGATGTCGATCATCTGCGGGAGGTAGCCGCGCATCGAGCGGGTGCCGAACGACGGCAGCAGGATGTCGTGCGCGCTGCGCCACAGCGGGTCGCCGGTGTCCGCGGTGAACAGCCCGGCGCTGGGGAAGCGGCTGCGCAGCACCAGCTGGCCGCCGCCGACGAGCTTGGTGAAGCGGCTGTCGTCGCAGATGTCGTCGATCATGTCGAGCCCGGAGACGACGTAGCGGTCCCCGGCCGGGGAGTGCAGCCGCAGGATCGGCCCGTAGCGGCGGGTGAGCCGCATCAGCGACTGGATCGTCCGCCCGGACGGGACGCTCAGCGCGTTCCCGATCAGCGGGAGCGGCCGCGGGCCCGGGATCTCGGAGGTCACTGCGGGACGGGACGGTGCGGCCATGACGGCTCCTCGGTCGGTCCGGGTTCGGTCAGGTGGTGGACTGCTCGGTGGCGGGTGGCTCGGTGGCGGACGGTCCGGTGGCGGGTGGCTCGGCCGCGGGTGGGGTGACGGCGCGTCGCGCGTGCACGACCAGGCTCACCGCGACCAGCACCACCCAGGCCGGCAACACGAGCGCCGAGACGTGATCGGTGCTGGCGGTGAGCAGCAGGAACGCGGCGAGCAGGTAGCCGACGACCGCGACCGGCCCGGGGAGCACCCCGCCGTTGCGCAGCAGGGTGGTCGTCGTGATCGCGTACATCCCGGCGCCGCGGACGGCGAACACGAAGAACAGCGCGTAGCCCACCGCGGTCAGCGCACGTGACACGTCGGGCTCGACCGGGGACGCGTTGCCCAGCCAGGACGCGAGCGCCGGGGCCGACGCGGCGGCGGTGGCCGCGAAGAGCATGGCCACGAAGAGGACGCCGGAGAGCAGGTTGAGCCCGTGCGCCATGGCCGCGGGGGCGGGCGTCAGGGTGTCGAGCAGGGCCCGCATCGCGGTCATGTGCCACAGGAACGCGATGCCCGCGAGCGGCACGAGGTAGAGCCCGACGGCGACGAACAGGCCGTCGCCCCCGCTCGCCTGGAACGAGGCGTACCGGGCGTCGGGGTCGTCGAGCCCGGGGGCGCGGTGCAGCAGCAGCAGCGAGGCGACGAACAGGGCGGCGAACAGCAGCCCGGTGACGGCCGCGAGCCGGGCCCGGGCCCGGCTCACGCGGACACCACCGCTGGACTCATGGAACGACCAGAGCGCACCCGGGGGTGCGGGTCCATACCCAGTTTCGAGGGTTCCCGCAGGCCGCGGTCCCCTCCGGAGGGTCAGCGGTGGTCGGCCTGGGCCGCCGCGTGGTGGACGGCGGCGGGGGACAGCCCGCGCCGCGCGCCGTCCCACTCGCCGGTGTCGGGGAGCGCGCACGGCAGCGCGTGCACGTGGGAGCGGACCGGGGTCCCGGCCGCGGTGACCCCGCCGTGGGTGCGGAACCGGATCGGCTCGCTGGTGCGGTCGATCGGGTTCCAGCAGCGCTCGCAGAGCAGGTCGCGGGTCATGCGGCGCGGCCCTGCCGTCCGGCCGCGGTGACCGTTCCGGCCGCGGCGCAGGCGTCGGTGTGGACGACCGCGTCGCGCCAGACGACGTCGCCCGCGGCGTCGGCGTGGTCGATGTGGGACAGCCGGTAGTGGCGCTCGGTCGCGGGGTCGACCGGGGCGTAGCAGCGTTCGCAGAGCAGGATCATCGTTCGAGGACCTCGCACGAGGTGTCTGGATCGGGACCTCATGCTCTCCCCGGGGGCCTGCCCCGGGACACCGGAACGTGACCGGCGCCGCTGTGGGCTACCCCACCTAACCAGGGATTTCGTCGCGGGCAACCGACGCGCCGGGTCGCCTCGCGGTCACTGTCGGTGCCAGCTCCTAGACTCGGGCACTTCCCGGCCGTCCGACCCACGGAGTTCCTGCCTTGCGCCTGGTGCATGCCGCCGACCTGCACCTGGACAGCCCGCTGCGCGGGCTGTCCCGGCTCGGCGACTCCGAGCTGGCCGCCACGCTGCGGTCGGCGACCCGGCGCGCCTGCGAGAACCTGGTCGACGCCGTCGTCGACGAGCAGGCCGACGCGCTGCTCGTCGCCGGCGACGTCTACGACGGCGACTGGAAGGACTACGCGACCGGTGCCTTCTTCGTCCGCCAGCTGTCCCGGTTGCACGACGAGGGCATTCCCGTCTTCCTGATCAACGGCAACCACGACGCCGAGTCGGAGATCACCCGCTCGCTCCGGCTGCCGCCGAACACCCACCGGCTCTCGGTCGATGCCCCGGAGAGCGTCGTGCTCGACGATCTCGGGCTGGCCGTGCACGGTCAGGGCTTCGCCCGCCGGGCGGTGCTGGAGAACCTGGTGCCCGCCTACCCGGACCGGATCCCCGGCCTGGTCAACGTCGGGATGCTGCACACCTCGGTGCAGGGCGACGACCGGCACGACACCTACGCCCCGTGCCGTCCGGAGGACCTGTCCGGCTGCGGCTACGAGTACTTCGCCCTCGGTCACGTGCACGAGCAGCGGCCGGTCTGCGACGGGCCGCACCAGGCCTGGTTCTCCGGGAACCTGCAGGGCAGGCACCCGCAGGAGCGCGGGCCGAAGGGCGCGCTGCTCGTCGACGCCGCACCGGGGCGCTGGGCCGCGCCCACCCCGCTGGTGCTCGACGTGGCGCGCTGGGAGCTGGTGGAGGTCGACATCGCCGGCCTCGCCGACGCCGACGAGGTGTTCGACGCCGTCGGCGCGGCGATCCGGGAGCGGTGCGTCCAGGCGGCGCCGCGGGCCGTCGTCGCACAGGTCACGCTGTGCGGGGCCGGGCCGGCCGCGGCCGGGCTCACCGACACCGAGCGGGTCCGTACGGAGCTGGAGCTGGCCGCGGAGAGCGCGGGCGCGGTGCTCGAGAAGATCCGGAACCGGATCCGGCCGACCCCGGAGGCGCTGACCGTCGACCCGGAGCTGACCGCGGCGGTCTCCTCGGCCGCCGCGGAGCTGGCAGGTGAGCCCGGCCGCATCCGCGAGCTGGCCGCGCCGCTGGAGCGGGAGGTCGGGCGCCGGCTGCGCGAGGCGGGCCTGCTCGACCTGCGCGACGACGAGCGGCTGGCCGCGCTGGCCCGCCAGGCCGAGCAGCAGCTGCTGGCCCGGATGGCGGGGGAGTCGTCGTGACGGCCCGCCTGCGCAGCCTGGTGCTCGAGCGCTACGGCGCCTACGAGGGCCGGGACCTGGAGCTCGGTCCCGGCCTGACGATCGTGTCCGGGCCGAACGAGGCCGGCAAGACCACCCTGCTCGACGCGCTGTCCGACCTGCTGTGGGGGATGCCCCGGCCGGCGAAGCACGCGTACGCGTTCAGCCCGGCCCGGCTCGCCGTCGCGGCGTGCGTCGAGGGCCCCGACGGGGAGCGGACGCTGCGCCGCACCACCCGCGGCCTGCACGCCGACGACGACGTGGCCGTCGACGCCCCGTGGGGCGAGGGCGGGGCGGAGGCCCGCAGGCGGTGGCGGGAGGGTTTCGGCCTCGGCCACGAGCAGCTCCGCGCGGGCGGGCGCAAGCTCTGCGCCGGGGGCGGTGACCTCGCCGAGCTGGTGTTCACCGCCCGCAGCGGCCGCGACGCCCGTGCGCTGATCGCCGCGCTCGACGCCGAGGCCGACGCGCTCTACAAGGAGCACCGCGGGAGCCGGTCGGTCGCCGTGCGCACCGCGTTCGCACGGTTCACCGAGACCGAGCAGGCCGCCGCCGACCGGACGTCGCGGGCCGGCGAGGTCACCGCACTGGCCGACGAGATCGGCAGGCTGGAGCGCCGGGCCGCCGAGCTGGGCCGCACCCGCCGGTCTGCGGCCGACGCCGCCGACCGCGCCCGCCAGGCCGTCCGCGCCCAGGACCCGGCCCGGGAGCTGGCCGCGCTGTGGGCCGAACGCACGGCGCTGTGCTCGACCGGTGCGGCGCTCGATGCCGACTCGCTGGCCGAGTACACCCGGGCCTCCGAGGACCGCGCCGCGGCCGAGCAGGAACGCGACGAGCACCGGGAGCGCGCCGACGGGTTGCGGTCCCGCCGCGCCGAGCTCGACCTCGACGAGGACCTGCTCGCCGACGCCACCCGCATCCGGGAGCTCGAGTCGGCCGCGCAGGCCCGCCGGGCCGACGCCGACCGCGCCGACCGGCTGCGGTCCGACGCCGCCGAGGCCCACCGCCGGGCCGAGTCGGCACTGGCGGGTCTCGTCGCGGAGGACGGCCGCAGTGCCGACGAGCGGCTGGCCGCCGTCCACCTGCCCGCGGACCGGGCCCGTGACCTCGACGCCATCGCCGCCCGCCTGCACGAGGCCGCCGTCGAGGCCGAGCGGGCCGAACGCCTGCACACCGAGGCGCTGGCCGAGGTGCGGGAGGCCGCGGACGTCCCGGGCGGGCTGGACGCCGAGCAGGTCGGCCGTGTCGCCGAGGTCCGGCGGGCCATCGAGGCCGAGGGCTCGGCGGCGGCACTGTGCCGGGCCGCCGTGGTCGAGCGCGACGCCGCCGTCGCCCGCCGCTCCGAGGCGCTGGCCGCGGCCGGGCACCGGGGCCCGGCCACCGGCGGGGGCGCGGCCGGTACCGCCGGGCCCACCGTGCTGGCGCCGCCGGTGCGCGAGGTCCGGTCCGCCCGGACCGCGCTGCGGGCCGCCGAGCAGGACCTGCGGGCCGCCGAGCGCGCGGCCGCCGAGGCCGACGACCGCGCGCACCGGGCCCGGTCGGCCCGCGACGGTGTCGCCGCCCGGGGCAGACCGGTCGGGCCGGACGCGCTCGCCGCGGCCCGGACCGAGCGCGACGCCGCCGTCGCCGCGCTCCTGGAGGCCGGGCCCGGCGGCACCGCGACCGCCGCGGGCCGGGTGACGGCCGCGGTCGCCGCGGCCGACCGGGTCGCCGACGACATGATCGCCTCCGCGGACCGGGTCGCCGAGCTCGCGCACCGCGAGGCCGAGCTGGAGTCCGCGTCCGCCGGCGCCGAGTCCGCCGGGTCCGGCGTCGCCGAGGCCCGCGAGCGGACTGGGGCGGCGGGCAACGCCTGGTCCACGCTGTGGCGCTCGCACGGGGTCGCCGTTCCCGACCCGGACGACGCCGACACCGTGCTCTCCGCGCTCGGCGACGCGGCCCGCGCGCAGGACGAGGTGGCCCGGGCCGACGAGCGCCTCGCCCGGCTGCGCGACCAGGCCGACGAGCAGCAGCGCGCCCTGGGCGCGGCCCTCGCCGCCGCCGGGCGCCCGCGTGACGGGGCCCCGCTGGACGTGCTCCTGCTCGCGGCGGAGGACCTCGCCACCGAGGCCGGGCACGCCCGCGACCGGCTGGTCCTGCTCCACCGGCTGCGCAGTGACGCCGAGCGGGCGGGTGGTGCCGCCGACGCCGCACGACACGAGCGGGAGCTGGCCGGCCAGCGGTGGCGGTTCGCCCTGCGGGGCGCGGGCCTGCCGACCGATCTGGAGCCGTCCGGCTGGGGCACCCGCCGCGACACCGTCGCCGACGCCCAGCAGGCCGGTGCGCTGGCCCGCCAGGACGACGCCGAGGCCCGCCGCCTCGAACGCGCCGTGAACGCGCACCGCCGCGCCGTCACCGCACTCGTCGAGCGGCACCTGGAGAAGGCGCCGACCGGGACCGCCCCGGAGGACCGCCTCGGCGAGCTGGCCGACCGGGTCCGCGAGGTCACCAAGGGCGCGGTGTCGGCCGGGCACCTCGACGACGGCATCGTCGCCGCCGAGGACGCCGCCGCCCGCGCTGCCCGCGCGGTGGCGACGGCCGGGGCGATCCTGGACCGGCTGGCCGTCGAGCTGGCGCTGACCGAGGCGATGGAGCCCGGTGGGCTGGAGGCAGCGGCGGAGCGGGGTGGCGTGGTCGCCGATCTCGACGCCCGGATCGCCGAGCAGTCCCGGCTGCTCGCGGCCGCGGCGCCGGACCTCGACGCCGGCGAGCTCGTCGCGTCGGCGCCCGACACCGAGCCGGGGGCGCTGACGGAGGCGCTCGACCGGGCCGAGACGCACGAGACCGAGCTCGGCGCCGAGCAGGACGAGGTCCGCGAGCAGCTCGGTGGGCTGCGCGCCCGGCGTCGCGAGCTGGAGGAGGCCGAGGGCGCCGCGGAGCTGCACGCCCGCGCCCAGTCCGAGCTCGCCGGCGTCGCCGATGCGGCCGAGCGCTACCTGGTGCTGCACCTGCAGCGGGAGATCCTGCGCCGGGAGCTGGAGGCCTACGAGCGCAGCCACGCGTCCCCGCTGCTGGTCCGTGCCGGGGCGCTGCTGGAGCAGCTGACGAGCAGCCGGTTCGTGGCGTTGCGGCCCCCGTCCGAGCCCGGAGGCGGCGCCCGCACGCTGGTCGCGGTCCGCGGTGACGGCGAGGAGCTGGTCCCGGAGAAGCTGTCCGAGGGCACCGCCGACCAGGTGCACCTCGCGCTGCGGCTGGCGGGGATCGAGCAGCTGCAGGCCGACCGCGCCGACGCCGGGCTCCCGCCGGTCCCGGTGGTGCTCGACGACGTGCTGATGACGTTCGACGACGAGCGTGCCCACGCCGCGATCCGGGTCCTCGCCGAGCTGGCCGGCACCCAGCAGGTGCTGCTGTTCACCCACCACGAGCACCTCGTGGGGCTGGCCCGCAGCACCGGGGCGGACTTCGCCGTCGCCGAGCTGGGGCCGCCCGCCCGGGTCGACGCCGTCCTCGACGCCGACGCGGCGCGCGCCACCCCGCTGGCGGGCTGACACAGCCGTCCTCGACATCCGGACCGCCGACCCCCGGCCCGCGCCGGGGACACCGTCGCGCAGACTGCTCCCATGGACGCGTGCGGTGAGCGGTTCGTGATCGTCAGCGGGGACGCCCGGGCCGAGGTCGACGAGGTCGGCGGCGGCCTGGCCGGGTTCGTCCAGGGCGGCCGGGTGCGGGTGGAGCCGCACCCGCCGACGGCGCGGCCCCCGAAGGGCTCGGGTGCGGTCCTGGCCCCGTGGCCGAACCGGGTCGCGGGCGGCAGCTGGAGCCACCGCGGCACCGCCCACCACCTCCCGCTGACCGAGCCCGCGGCCGGCAACGCCATCCACGGCCTGCTCCGGCACGTGCCGTGGGCCCTCGCCGACCGCGCGGGCGACCATGTCTCGCTGACGGCCGTCGCGCCCGTCCAGCCGGGGTGGCCGCAGCCGGTGCGTGTGACCGTCACCCACACCGTCGGGGCGGGCGGCCTCACCGTCGAGACCCACGTCGAGAACCTCGGCGACGCGCCCGTCCCGTTCGGACTGGGCTTCCACCCGTACCTGCGGGTCGGGGACGTGCCCACCGACGAGCTGGAGCTCACCCTCGCCGCCCGCACCACCGTGCCGCTCGACGGCGGGATCCCGTCCGGCCCGGCGCGCCCGCTGGAGCGGGAGTTCTCGTCGACCCCGCTGGCCGGGCTGGAGCTGGATGACGCGTTCGGCGGCTGCGCCCCGGGCGACGGGGACGAGCTGGTCCGGCACCGCGTGGCCGCGCCCGACGGTGGCGGCACCGAGCTCTGGGCGGAGCCGGCGTTCGGCTGGGTGCAGGTCTTCACTCCGCCGGACTTCCCGCGCCAGTGCCCGGACGGCGCCGTCTCCGCCTCCCGCGCGGTCGCGGTGGAGCCGATGACCTGCCCGCCGGACGCGCTGAACTCGGGTACCGACCTCATCGAGCTGGTGCCGGGGGAGCAGCAGGTGCTGCGCTGGGGTGTGCTGGCCACCGGGTGATCTCTTTCACCCCGCAACGCGGAATCCGCCCCGGGTCGTTGAACGTTCCACGGTTCGTGACTGCTCAGACCGCTTCCCCCGTGGACCTGCCCCTCCTCGACGAGACGGGGCGCGCCGCGCTGTTCACCGACGCCCGCACCGCGAACACCTTCACCGGTGAGCCGGTGCCGGACGAGACGCTGCGCGCGGTGTGGGAGCTGGCCCAGTGGCCGCCGACCGCCGCCAACACCCAGCCGCTGCGGGTCACGTACGTGCGCTCCGGCTCCGGCAAGGAGCGGCTGCTCCCGCTGCTGGCCGAGGGGAACCGCGCCAAGTCCGAGGCCGCACCCGTCGTCGCGCTGCTCGCGGCGGACCTCGACTTCCACGAACACACCCCGGTCACGTTCCCGGTGAAGCCGGGGATGCGGGAGAGCCTCGAGGAGCAGGGCCGCACCGGGCGCGAGGGCATGGCCCGGTTCAACGCCAGCCTGCAGGCCGGCTACTTCCTGCTCGCCGCCCGCGCGCACGGCCTCGCCGCCGGCCCGATGGCGGGCTTCGACGCCGACGCCGTCACCGACGAGTTCTTCCCCGGCGGGCAGCACCGGGTGCTGCTCGTCGTGAACCTCGGCCACCCCGCCACGGACGCCTGGCACCCGCGGCTGCCCCGCCTGGCCGCCGACGACGTGCTCTCCTTCGCCTGACAGCCCTCACAGGCACGCGTGGAGCGCGCCGAGGAGCGCCGACGCGCGGTCGTCGGTGTCCTCGGCGCGCATCTCGTTGGTGAGGAACGAGAAGCCGATCCCGCGCTCCGGCCATGCCCCGTGCCGGCCGCCGCCCGCACCGCTGTGCCCGAACGCGACCGGCTCGGGACCGAAGGTGCCGATCGGGTCGGCCAGCTCGTAGCCGAGCCCGAACCGGAGCGGCCGGTCGTTGACGGCGTCGAACCCCTCGGCGTGGGTGCGGGTCGCCCGGTCCAGGGCGGCCGCCGGCACCGGTGAGCGGTCCGGGTCGGCGAGCGCGCCGTAGAGCCGCGCGACCGCCGGGCACCCGCGACGCCCGCACCGGCGAGCGCCCCGGACCGGTACCAGGCCGGGGTGTTGACGGTCTCGGCGTCGTCGAGCAGCACCCGGTACATCCGCTCGACGGTGCGGCGGCGCTCCTCGTCGTGCAGGAACGTCGAGATCCGGTAGCCCTCCGCCCGGACGATCCGGGCCGGGGACGTCGGCGGCGACGCGAGGTGCACCCAGGCCCCCGGCACCCGCGCGACGACGTCCTCGACGACGGTCCGCGGATCGGACCCGGTGACCCGGCGCAGCAGCTCGGCCACCAGGTTCCCCCAGGTCAGGGCGTGGTACGCGACCCGGCTGCCCGGCACCCACAGGGTCGGCTGCCGGGCCAGCGCCGCCGCCGAGGCGCGGTCGTCCAGCCCCGCCGCCGGGACCGGCTCCGGATCGACGTAGGGGAGTCCCGCGGTGTGCGAGAGGACCTGCGCCACCGTGACGGTGCCGTCGGCCGTGCTGCCGCCCTCGCCCGTGCCCTTGCCCGCCGCGGCGAACTCCGGCCAGTACCGCGCGACCGGCGCGTCCGGGTCGAGCCGGTCCGCCAGCGCCGCGCACGCCGTCGCCGCGAGGCCCTTGGTGCCGGAGAACAGGACCGCGACCGTGCCGGTGTCCCACGGGCGTCCGGTGTCCGGGTCGGCGAGCCCACCGTGCAGCTCCACCAGCGGCTCACCGTCCCGGACCACCGAGAACGCGGCACCGCCCCGGGCGCCCGCGAGGACGCCGGCGAACGCGTCCGCCACCGGACCGAACCCGCGGGCGACCGTGCCGTGCACCCGATGCTGCACCGTCACCGTCACCGTGCCGTCACCGGACCTCGGCCATCGAGGGGGTGTGCTCCAGCAGCTGGCGCGTGTACTCGTGCTGCGGGTTCGCGAGCACCTCGTCGACCGTGCCCTGCTCGACGATCCGCCCGTCCTGCAGCACCGCGATCCGGTCCGCGACCTCACGGGCCAGCGCGATGTTGTGCGTCACGAACAGCATCGCCGTGCCCAGCTCCCGGCGCACCAGCGCCAGCAGCTCGATGATGCTGGCCTGGACCGACACGTCCAGCGCGGACGTCACCTCGTCGCACACCAGCACGTCCGGGGCGGTCACCAACGCCCGCGCGATCGCCGCGCGCTGCCGCTCCCCGCCGGACAGCCCGCCCGGGTAGCGCTGCGCGAACGACTCGTCGAGCCGGACCTGCCCGAGCATGTCGAGCACCCGGGCGCCGCGCGCGTCGGCGTCGAGATCGGTGAGGTGCCGCAGCGGCACCTCCAGCGAGCTCGCGATCGTCCGCCGCGGGTTGAGCGAGGCGAACGGGCTCTGGAACACGTACTGCACGCTCCGCAGCTGCGCGTAGCTGCGCGGCGTCGTGAGCTCGTCGCCCTTGAGGGTCAGCGTCCCGGCGTCGAGCGGGAGCAGCCCGGACAGGCCACGGGCCAGCGTCGTCTTCCCGGAGCCGGACTCGCCGAGCAGCATCAGGCACTCGCCGGGCCACAGCTCGAGATCGACGCCGTCGAGCACCGTCTTCGGCCCGTACCGCTTCCCGGCACCCGACATCCGCAGCAGCGGTGCCCCGTCGCCCGACGGCGACGGGTCCCGGTCCACGGCGCGGTCCAGGTCCGGGACCGCGCCGATCAGCGCCCGCGTGTACGGGTGCTCCGGTGCGGTGAGGATCTGCCGGACCGGTCCGGTCTCCACCACCTCGCCGCCCTGCATGACCGTCACCCGGTCCGCCAGCCCGGCGACGACGGCGAGGTCGTGCGTGATGTAGAGCGCGGCGGTCCCCGAGCGCGTCACGAGATCGCGCACGGTGTCGAGGACCAGGTCCTGGGTGGTGACGTCCAGGCCGGTCGTCGGCTCGTCGAGCACGACGACGTCGGGCCGGTTCGCGAACGCCGCCGCGATCCCGACCCGCTGCTGCTGCCCGCCCGAGAGCTGGTGCGGGTAGCGGCGCAGGAACGTGTCGTCGGTCGGGAGACCGACGTCGGACAGCACCTCCCGCACCCGGGCGGCCACGTCGCCGTCGAAACCGTGGGCCTGGAGCACCTCCGCGACCTGGGTGCCGACCCGCAGCAGCGGGTTCAGCGACAGCGCCGGGTCCTGCGGGACGTAGGTCACCAGCCGCCCGCGGACACCGCGCATCGTCACCGGGTCCGCGGCGAGCAGGTCGTCGTGGGTCTCCGAGTGTCCGTGGAACGCGATGCTCCCACCGGTGCAGGCGAGCCCGTCCCGGAAGTGGCCGAGCGCGGCGAGCGCGGCCGTCGTCTTCCCGGACCCGGACTCGCCGACCAGGGCGAGGATCTCGCCCGGGGCGACGGCGAAGTCCACCCCGTGCAGCACCTCGCGGCCGCCGGTGGTGGCGACCCGCAGGCCGGTGCACTCGATCGTGAAACTGGCCGTACCGGTCATGCTCCGGCCTCCCCGGTCGTGTCCGCGGACTCCTTGGCGAGCGCGTCGGTGATCATGTTCGTGCCGACGGTGAGGATCGCGATCGCGAGCACCGGCAGCAGCACACCCCACGGCGCGACGATCAGCGCGATCCGGTTCTCGTTGATCTGCAGGCCCCAGTCGGCGGCCGGCGGCTGCACGCCGAGGCCGAGGAACGACAGCGACGCGACGTAGCCGATCGAGTAGGTCAGCCGCAGGCCCAGCTCGACCATCAGCGGGCCGGTGATGTTGGGCAGCACCTCGGTGGCGAGGATCCGCCGCCGCGGGACGCCGTACATCCGCGCGGCCAGCACGTAGTCCTGGCCGGCGACCGCGAGCGTCGCCTGCCGCGCGACACGGGCGACGCGCGGGATGTGCGTGATGCCGATGACCAGCACGAGCAGCCAGCCCGACGACCCCAGCACGGCGACCGCCAGCAGTGCCAGCACCAGCTGCGGGAACGACAGCAGCACGTCGCCGCCACGCATGATCAGCGAGTCGAGCCGCCCGCCGGAGTACCCGGCGAGCATCCCCAGCACGGCGCCGCCGACGATGCCGATCGCGGTCGCGGCCAGCGCGTAGAGCAGCACCGGGCCGCCGCCCGCGAGGAACCGGACGAACACGTCGCGGCCGAGGTCGTCGGTCCCGGCGAGACCGTCGGGCCGGAACGGGCGCCCGGCGAAGTCGTCGACGCCGTACCCGGTCAGCAGTGGGCCGAGCACCGGCCCGAGCAGGGCGATCACGACGACGACCAGGGTCAGCACGGCCCCGATCCGGGCCTGGCGGCGGCGGAAGGTCCGCCGCAGCAGTCCTGCGGGAACAGCGGGAGCACTCACGAGACACCTCCGGAGGCGGTCCGGATCCGCGGGTCGGCGAGGATCCCGGCGACGTCCGCGGCGAGGTTCACCAGCACGTAGAACGCGGCGATGATCAGGGTGATCGCCTGGACCACCTGGACGTCGCGGTTGGCGACGGCGTCGATGAGCGCCTCGCCGATGCCGGGGTAGCGGAACAGGAACTCGACGACGACCACGCCACCGGCCAGCCAGGCCAGCTGCATCGCGATCACCTGGGCCACCGGGCCGATCGTGTGCGGGACCGCGTGCCGCACCAGCACGGTGCGTTCGGGCAGGTCCTTGAGCCGGGCCATCTCGACGAACCCGGCGTCGAGCGTCTCCGACAGCGTCGCCCGGGTCATCCGCACCACGTACGGCACGACGACGAGCGCGAGCGTCAGCACCGGCAGCACCAGCTGCTCGGGCCGGGCCCACACCGGTTCGCCGGGCCGGGCGATGGTGACCGAGGGCAGGATCCGGAACACCGACGTCGCGAACACGACCACGAGCAGCACACCGATGACGAACTCGGGCAGCGCGGCCAGCACCAGGCTGAACCCCGACACCCCGGAGTCGGTCCGGGTGCCGCGCCGCACGGCCGCCCACGCGCCGAGCGCGAGCGCGATCGGGGTGGAGATCACCGCGGTGACCACCAGGAGCAGCGCGGACGCCGCGATCCGGCCCCCGAGCAGCTCGCCGACCGGGCCCTGGGTGGCCGCGGAGAAGCCGAGGTCACCGGTGAGGATCCCGCCGAGCCAGGAGAAGTAGCGCTCCCAGGCCGGACGGTCGAGCCCGAGCTGCTCGGTCAGCGCGGCGATCCGCTCCGGGGTGGCCTGCTGGCCGAGGATGGCCCGCGCCGGGTCACCGGGCAGCAGCAGGGTCGCCCCGAAGATCAGCACCGAGACGACGAACAGCACCAGCACGCTCACGAGCAGCCGGCGCAGGATCATCTTCGTCAGGACGTTCATGCGTTCACCCACGCCTTCCGGAACTCGTACCCGGACAGCGACAGCCCGGTGCGGTTCGGGACGAGCCCGCCGACATAGGCCTGGTGCGCGTCGACGCGGTCCGGGTACCCCCAGATGAGGTAGCCGCCGCGGTCGAACTCGATCTGCTGGGCGCGGCGCACGAGCTGCGCACGCAGGGTCGTGTCCACCTCGGACCGGGCCCGCCGGATGACACCCTGGTACTCGGCGTCGTCCCAGTGCGTCTCGTTGAACGGCGCGTCGGGCATCGACGACTGCGAGGCCTGCGGGATGTAGTTGCGGGTGTTCCAGAAGCTCTGCGCGAACTCCCACTGCAGGTACTGGTCGGAGAAGAAGGTGGAGGTGTCCACCCGGCGCAACCCGATCTCGACGCCGGCGGCGCGGGCCTGGGTGGCGTACACCTGGGCCGCCTCGACGGCGCCCGCCTGGATCGGCGAGGTCACCAGCTCCAGCGACAGGTTCGGCTTCCCGGCCGCGGAGAGCAGGTCACGGGCCCGCTCGATGTCCTGCTCGCGCCGCGGGTCCAGGTACTCGGGGTCGAACCGGGCGTACAGGTCGGACGCGTGGGTGCCGAGGCCGGAGAGGACCTGGTTGACCATCTCGTCGCGGCCGGCGATCAGGCGCAGCGCCTGCCGGACCCGGACGTCGTCGAACGGGGCGACGTCGACCCGCATCGTGAAGGGCAGCCAGCCCCCGGTCTCCGAGGTCAGCAGCCGGACGGACTCGTACGCCCCGACCACCTCGGTGAGCGAGAGCGGGACCTGGTCGATCGCGTCGACCTGGCCGGAGAGCAACGCGTTGATCCGGGCGTCGTCCTCGGAGAAGTTGATCAGCTCGAGCCGGTCGACCCAGGGCTGGTCGGGTCGCCAGTACCCGTCGTACCGGACGAACGCGCTCTGCTGCCCGGCGGCGAACGACTCGAACCGGAACGCGCCGGTGCCGACCGGGCGCTCGACATCGAAGTCGGTGGGCACGATCCCGCAGGAGTACTCGGCCAGGTACTGGTCGAACACGGGGGACGGCTCGCTCAGTACGAACCGGACCTGCCGGTCACCGGCCACGACGACGTCGTCGAGGATGCCGAGCTGCGACGCGCCGGACTTGGGGTCGTCCGGGTCGGTGATCCGCCGGAAGGTGGCGACGACGTCGTCCGGGGTGACCGGGCGCCCGTCGTGGAAGGTGATGCCGGAGCGGATCGTCGCGGTCCAGGTGCGGGCCCCGGGGTCGGGGCGCACCGCCTCGGCGACGGCGGGCTGCAGCGTGTAGGCGTCGTCCCAGTGCAGGAGCGGCTCGTACAGGCTGAGGGTGCGGGCGATGTCCGGGTTCGTCGCGGGGCTGTGCGGGTCCAGGGTGTCGGAGGCGCCGCCTCCGGTCACACCGCCCCGCAGCACGCCGCCGCGGCGGGGCGGTCCGGCGTCCCGGGCCGCGGCCGGCCCGCCGCAGCCGGCGAGGAACGCCGCTGCGGCCAGACCGGCCGCTCCGCCGAGCAGGCGGCGCCGGGTGAACGGCGCCGCTGTCGGGCTGATCATGAAACTGTCTCCTCGGGGCTGGGCCCCGGGGAGGACCCGGGGCCGCGGTCGCGGGCTCAGGTCGGGGGCCGGTTCACCGCCGTTCCGCCGGTGCCGACCGGCGCGATCGACCGTCCGGCGTGCTCCGGTTCGGTCACGTCGCCGCCGGTGAGCCCGTCGAGGGCGACGGCGACGTCGTCCGGGAACGGCCGCGTGCCGTCGGCGCCCACGTGCAGGCACATGAGCTCCTCGGTGGCCGCGAGCCGGCCGTCGACGTGCAGCTCGTGCCAGAGCCGCAGCCGCTTGGCGTCGCGTCCGAGCACGCGCGTGCGCACCTCGAGGGCGGCGTCGGGGCCGACCTCGCTCAGGTACCGCACGTGCGCCTCCACCGTGTACAGCGAGCAGCCGCTCGCCGCCCGGTAGGCCTCGTCCATCCCGGCGCGGTCCATCAGCGCCGTCGTCGCGTCCCCGAACACCAGGACGTAGTACGGCTCGGAGAGATGTCCGTTGTAGTCGATCCACTCCGGACGGACCACGTCGGTGTGCACCAGTTCGGTCACGGTCGGCCCGTCTCCCCGGACGGCGAGCCCGCCCTTCCCGCCGTGCCTGCTGCCCGGGCCGTATCGACGGCCCGCCGGACGGCGATCACCGCCCGGTCCCGCTCGGCGACGAGCTCGGCCATCGGGCGGCCGCCGGCGCTGACCTCGGCCCCGGCGACCATGTCGTCCCGCAGCGCGGTGGTCAGCTCGGGGGCGTCGAGCCGGGTCCACGGCGCCTTCAGCGACGGTCCGAAGTGGTCGAGCATGTGTGCCATGCCGCCCTCGCCGCCGGCCAGGTGGAAGGTCAGGCAGGGCCCGTGCACCGGCCAGCGCAGCCCCGGTCCGTCGGTGATCGAGCGGTCGATCTCCTCCGGGGTGGCCTCGCCCTCGGCGACCATGTGCAGCGCCTCGCGCCAGATGGCCTCCTGCAGCCGGTTCGCGATGAACCCGGGCAGCTCCCGTTCCATCTCGATCACGGACTTGCCGATGTGCCGGTAGAACTCCGCCGCGGCGGAGGACGCCCAGGCCTCGCTCTTCTCCCCGCCGACGACCTCGACCAGCGGGATCAGGTACGGCGGGTTGAACGGGTGCCCGACGACGAGCGCACCGGGGTCGGCGGCGTCGACGGCCATGTCGGACATCGGGAAACCCGACGTCGACGACGCGACGACGACGCCCGGCCCCGCTGCCGCGGCCAGCTCGGCCAGCAGCGAGCGCTTGAGCGCCAGGTCCTCCGGCGCGCTCTCCTGCACGAAGTCCGCACCGGCCACGGCCTCGGCCGCGGTGTCGAACAGCTCGATCGCGTACGGGTCGGCACCCTCGGCGAGGCCCAGCTCGGTGAGCGCGGGCCACGCGGCGTCGATCAGGCGGCGGAGCTTGTCGCCGGCGTCCGGCGCCGGGTCCCAGGCCCGCACCGTCAGCCCGCGGGACAGGAAGTAGGCGGCCCAGCCGCCCCCGATGACACCGGCGCCGATGCAGGCGACGGTCCGGATCTCCGTGACGGGACGCGTGACGGGACGCTGCTCAGGCACCGGCGCGCTCCTTCAGACCCAGGATCTCGCGGGCGCGGTCCGGTGTCGCCACCGTCGCGCCGAGGTCCTGCACGATCTGCACGGCGCGCTCGGTGAGCTGCTCGTTCGTCGCCTTGACCCCGCGGGACAGGTAGAGGTTGTCCTCGAGCCCGACCCGGGCGTGGCCACCGGCCAGGATCGACTGCGCCACCCACGGCAGCTGGTTGCGGCCGATCGCGAACGACGCGAAGTTCGCGCCCTCGGGGAGCATGTTCACCTCCGCGGCCAGGACGCCGGGGTCGGCGGGAGCGCCGTAGGGGATGCCCATGCACAGCTGGAACAGCGGCGGGGCGTCGATCAGGCCCTCCTCGACCAGGGTGGTGGCGAACCACAGCTGCCCGGTGTCGAAGATCTCGAGCTCCGGCTTCACACCGAGCTCCTGCACCCGCTTCGCGCTGGTGCGCAGCATGTCCGGCGTCGAGATGTAGAGCTGGTTGCCCTCGCCGAAGTTCAGCGATCCGCAGTCGAGCGTGCAGATGTCGGGGAGCAGCTCCTCGACGTGCGGGAGCCGATCGAGGGCGTTGACCAGGTCGGTGCCGTCGACCGGCTTGAGCGGGTCCTCGGCGTCGATCACGAGGTCGCCGCCCATGCCGGCGGTCAGGTTCAGCACGACGTCGACACCCGAGTCGCGGATCCGGGTGACGGTGTCGCGGTAGAGCTCCACCGCCCGCGACGGGTCGCCCGTCTCGGGGTCGCGCACGTGGATGTGCACGACGGCGGCGCCGGCGCGGGCGGCGGCGATCGCGTCGGCGGCGATCGCGGCCGGGGTGATGGGCACGTGCGGGCTGCGGCCCACCGTGTCTCCGGCCCCGGTCACCGCGCAGGTGACGATGACGTCACGGTTCATCCGTTCTCCGTCCTGTGTGGCTCGTCCTGTGTGGAGTCGCGTGGGGGTGGTGCGGGTCGTCCCGGCGCCGCGAGCACGGCCCGGTCGATGTAGTCGTGCAGCACCGCGCGCATACCGTCCGGCCCGGTGCCGGGGGTACCGGCGAGGACCTGGATGCCCAGGCCGTCGACGAGCGCGGTGAGCTGGCGTGCGAGACCGTCGGCGCCGGGCACGAAGACGCCGGTCGCGGCGCCGTCGGCGAGCGTCATGGCGACGCTGCGGTACCAGCGGTCGTAGAGTCCCAGTAGAGCTCGCGCCGGGCCGGGTCGATCGCCGACTCGGCCCAGACCTGGATCCAGATGGACCACTCGCGGCGCAGCAGCTCGCCCTCGGGGAGCTGCAGGTCGATCAGGCGCAGCAGCCGCCGGTGCGGGTCGGTGATCTCGCCGAGCGCGGCGACCTGCCGGTCGAAGGCGAGCTTCACGTTGTGCCGCAACGCCTCGTCGAGCAGCTCGGAGCGGGTGGGGAAGTGGTAGTGGATCGCCGCCGGGCTCGTGCCGCACGCGTGCGCGACGTCGGCCGTCCGCACCCGGTGGTAGCCGCGGTCGGCGATGAGCCGCCACGCGGCGTCCAGGATCCGGCGGCGGGTCTCCCGGGAGCCCCGGGTCGTGGGGGCGCCGGCGGACGCGGCGCTGGTGGTCGCGGCCGCACCGCCCGGGACGGCCGTGTGGGTGCGGGTGTCGTCCCGGCCGTGCAGGAGCCGGTTGACGGTCTCCCCGGTGACGTCGGCGATCGCGACGAGCTCCCCGGCGGCGAACCGGCGGCGCCCGGCGAGCGACTTGGACAGCTTCGTCTCGTCCAGCCCGATCGCCGCGGCGAACCGCCGCTGTGTCCAGCCGTCCCGTTCGAGCAGTTCACGCACCCGGGAGGCGACCACCGCGTCCCCCTGCGTCGCGTCCACCGGTGCGGGGTCTCCGGGGGTGGAGCCGCTGCGGGCGGACGGACGTGAGGGGTGCACGATCCGGAACCGTAGGCCGGGCTTGCGAAAGCCGCAAATAACGATTCGCATACGTTCAGCTCAGAGCGTGTTTGCGATGTCCGACCGGTGCGCCGCTCAGATTGCGCTACCGGTCCGCACGGTCGCGCGGTGAACGGTAGGGTCGCCACTGCCGACGTAGCCGACCGGGGGAGAGGCAACCATGCGCTCGCTGGACGAGACCCGCGATCTGGACCGAGGGCGTGGAGGGGGTGGACGTCCCGGGCTACGACCGGGCGGGGGTGCGCACCGGCATCGTCCACATCGGGGTCGGCGGGTTCCACCGGGCGCATCTCGCGATGTACGTGGACTCGCTGCTCACCGCCGGGGAGGCCCGCGAGTGGGGGATCTGCGGGGTCGGCGTCCTGTCGTCCGACGAGCGCATGCGCGGCGTCATGGCAGCCCAGGACGGGCTGTACACCCTGGTCCGCAAGGAGCCCGACGGATCGCTGTCGCCGCGCGTCGTCGGGTCGCTGGTGGACTACCTGTTCGCCCCGGACGACCCGGAGGCGGTGATCGAGCGGATCGCCCACCCGGACACGCGGATCGTGTCGCTGACGATCACCGAGGGCGGCTACGCGATCGACCAGAAGACCGGTGAGTTCGACCCGGACTTCCCCGGTGTCCGGGACGACCTGGAGTCGATGGCCGCGGGGCGTGCGCCGAGCGGCGCGTTCGGCCTCGTCGTCGAGGCGCTGGCCCGCCGGCGCGAGCGCGGCACCGGCCCGCTCACGATCATGAGCTGCGACAACATGCAGGGCAACGGCGACACCGCCCGGCGGGTGTTCACCGGCGTCGCCCAGCTGCGCGACGCCGAACTGGGGGCCTGGGCGGCCGGGCAGGTCACCTTCCCGAACTCGATGGTCGACCGGATCACCCCCGCCACCGCGGACTCCGACCGCGCCGCCCTCGAGGAGCGGTTCCGCCTGCGCGACGGCTGGCCGGTGGTCTGCGAGCCCTTCACCCAATGGGTGCTGGAGGACGACTTCGCCGCGGGCCGCCCGGAGTTCGAGCGGGTCGGTGTGCAGGTCGTCGACGACGTCGTGCCCTACGAGTTCATGAAGCTGCGGCTGCTCAACGCCACCCACCAGGCGCTGGGCTACCTCGGCTACCTCGCGGGGCACCGCTACGTGCACGAGGTCGCCCAGGACCCGACGTTCGCGACGTTCCTGCGCGGCTACATGGACGCCGAGGCCACGCCGACCCTCCGGCCGGTCCCCGGCATCGACCTCGACGAGTACAAGGACACGCTCCTGTCGCGGTTCGCGAACCCGGGCGTCGCCGACACCCTGAAGCGGATCAACTACGGCAGCTCCGACCGGATCTCGATCTTCCTGCTGCCGGTCGTGCGGGAGCAGCTCGCGGCCGGGGGACCGGTGGACCGGGCCGCCGCCGTCGTCGCGGGGTGGTGCCGGTACGCCGAGGGTTCCGACGAGCAGGGCGAGGCGATCGAGCAGCAGGACCGGCTCGCCGACGAGCTGACCCCGCTCGCGGTGCGGGAGCGCTCCGAGCCGCTGACCTTCCTGCGGTACCGGCCTGTCTTCGGCGACCTGGCCGACGACGAGCGCTTCGCCGGCGCGTTCCGCAGGGCGCTGGAGTCGCTCTACGAGCGCGGGGCGGCCGCGACCGTCGCCGACATCGGATGAACCGATGAGAATCCGGCACGTCTCCGGTCCCAGGTACTGACGCATCCGCCCGATCCGGGGAGACACCATGGGAACCATCGACGTGCACGAGTTCATCAGTCTCGACGGCGTGATCGAGGATCCGTCGTGGACGGCCGAGTACGGCTTCACCGACGGGATGGGTGCTGCCATCGGGAAGCTCTGCGACCAGGCGATCCTGCTGGGGCGCACCACGTACGAGGCGTTCTACCCGGCGTGGTCGGCGCGCGGGCACGACGAGGAGTCCGGCGCGGCGTTCTTCAACGGGTCGCCGAAGCACGTCGTGACGTCCACACTGGCCGATCCGCTGGAGTGGGAGAACTCGACCGTGCTCGGCCCGTACGACCCGACGCGCATCCAGGCGCTGAAGGACTCGGTCGACGGCGGCATCTACGTCAGCGGCAGCGCCACCCTGGTGCGGGCGATGCTCGCCGACGGGCTGGTCGACACGCTCAACCTGTTCGTCTACCCGGTCGCGCTGGGTGCGGGCGAGCGGCTGTTCGCCGCGGGGCAGCGGATCCCGCTGCGGCTGGTGGAGACCGAGGCCTACGAGAACGGCGTGGTCAGGATGACCTACGGGCCGCCCGCGACCTGAGCGCGCGCCGGCTCAGGACGCCGGTGCGGTCCGGTCGCGATCCAGTGTCGCGACCGCCTGGCGTGCCGCGTCGAGGACCCGGGTGTGGACCGCGCGCGCGTCCGGGGCCTCCTGCTCGGACAGCCAGGTCGCGACGGTGACCTGCAGGACGGCCATCGCCGTCGCCGCGGCGATCCGGTGCGACAGCTCGGGCTCCGGCATGTCGTCCCGCTCGGCCAGCGCTCCGGCGACGGTCTCCTCGACGGTCCGGCCGACCCGGGCCATCCGGCCGTTCAGCTCGGGGTGGGTGCGCAGCAGCTCGAGCTGGTCGTGCCAGACCGGGCTGGTCGTCAGTGTGCCGGCGAGATCACCGAGGACGGCGGTCGCGGCGGCCAGTGCGGACGGCTCCGGCCTGGTCCGGACCTCGGCCGCCAGCTCGGCCAGCGACACCTCGTCCCAGTCGAACAGCGCGGCGTCCTTCGACGGGAAGTGGTTGAAGAACGTCCGCGGGGCGACGTCGACGTCGGCGCAGACCTCCTCCACGGTGAAGTGCTCCGGCCCCTGGCTGCGGGCTCGCTCGAGCGCGGCCACGCGCAGCGCGTGGCGGAGGCGCAGCTTCTTGCGTTCCCGCAGACCCGAGCAATGCTGCTCCTGCTCCGCGACGGTCGTGCCGATCATCGCGTCACCTCTCCTTCGTGCGGGGGCTGCACGTGTGCAGTCCCTGCAGTGTGCGCGCAAAGTCGTGAGCACAGCAAACTATCGTGCGGCACGGTCCGATCGGGCGCTTCCCCGCGGTCGGCCACCACCGGGTGCTGACGGGTCCGCACGGCATCGTCGGCGGTGCGACGCGCAGTCGCCGTCGGGTCGCTCGACCCCGTCGCCGACGCCGTCCGGCGGGGGATCCGCGTTCCGCGGAACGCGGTCCCGAGGCGCCACCCGCCTCGTCGCTCCTCGCCGAATCGCGTCCCTGTGGCCGGGTGCGCGAGTGCCGGTCGACGGGTTCCGCATGGTCCGTCGCGCACGTCTCTGCGAGTGCGCTGCCCGCCATGCGGGTTCCGCGCGGTGCGTTCCGCGGAACGCGATCTCACGGACCGGGCGAGACTGTCGGGCCCCGCTGCGACACTCGTTCGAACATCAGTGCGATACCGCTGGGAGCGTCCGCATGTCTCTCACCACGCCCTCGTCCGATGCGTTCCCCGGGTTGAGCCTGCCCGTCCTGGAGTCCGAGCTGCTGGGGCTCGCGGGCCACATCGCCGCGGCGGAGTGCCGTTTCCTGCAGCTGCTCGCCGAGTTCGACCGGCGCGGCGGATGGTGCGGCGTCGGCATCCGGTCGTGCGCCCACTGGCTGACCTGGCGTGCGGGGATGAGCCTGCGGACCGCGACCGAGCACCTGCGCGTCGCCCGTGCTCTGGAGAACCTGCCGCTGGTCACGGCGGAGTTCGCCGCGGGGCGCCTGTCGTACTCGAAGGTTCGCGCGATCACCCGGGTGACCGGCGCGGACGGCGCAGCCCTCACCCGCGCTGCCGCGGCGGTAGGGGTGGCGGCCGGCGGGGAGGCGCAGCCCGGTGTGGACGCGCAGCCCGGTGTGGAGGCGCAGCCCGGTGGCGGAGCGATCACCGGGGGGACAGCGGTGATCGGTGAGGAGACGGAGCGCGGCGAGAGCACAGAGCCCGTCGAGAGCACAGCCATCGGTGACGGCGCATCGCCCTGCGGCGCCACGCCGCCCCAGCGTGAGACTGTCGACGGCGGGGCGGGCGAATGCAGGTCCGGCAGTGCCGAATCCGTGCCGTCGCCGCGGCCGGAACCCACGGTGGCCGATGTCGAGACGGCCGAGCGTGTGATGCTCGAGCTGGCCATGTCGTCGACCGCGAGTCACGTCGAGACGGTGGTGCGTGCGGTGCGACGCCGGACCACCCCACCGGTCGACACCGCGGCGCGTCGTTCGCTGAGCTGGCACCACGACGTCGACGGCTCGCTCGTCCTGCGTGGCCGCTTCACTCCCGAGGACGGCGCGGCGCTGATCGCCGCGATCGAGGCGCTGGTCCCGCCGCCCACTCCGGCCGGGACGTCCCCGGCCGGGCGTTCGGCGGATCTCCTGGACCAGGGCCGGGAGCAGGAACCCGGCCCGGCGGTGGACCGGACGGCGGCGCGTCGCGCGGACGCGCTGCTCGAACTCGTCCGGCACGGCGACGGCCCCGGTGCGGCCGGGCCGGTGGTCACGCGCGGGAGTGCCCAGGTCGTCGTCCACATGGACGTCGGCTCCGGCACCGCACGGCTGGCGGGCGGACCCGAGATCCCCACGACGACCGCGGAGCGCCTCGCCTGCGACGCCCGTGTCCAGGTCCTGCTCGGTGACCGGGCGACGAACCGGCTCTACCTGGGGAGATCCCGTCGCCTGGCGTCACCGGCCCAGATCGCTGCGCTCACCGCGCGCGACGCCGCGGATGGTGGTGGCTGCCGCTTCCCCGGCTGCGACCACACCCGTCATCTGCACGCCCATCATGTGCGGTCGTGGCTGAGCGGGGGAGCGACGGACATCGACAATCTCGTACTGCTCTGCAGCTACCACCATCGGCTCGTGCACGACGCCGGTTACCGGATCCGCTACCGCGCGGACGCCTGGGACTTCCGCCGCCCGGACGGTACCCCGGTCAGCCCCCTCGGTCCGCCGCTGAGCGGAGCCGCGGCCGCGATCGTCGAGATCAACACCAGGGCCGACCTGCAGATCGACCGCGTCTCCCTCACCCCGGACTGGTACGGCGACGCGGTCGATCCCGGCCCGATCCTCGACGCCCTGCTGCCCCGCGAACTGCAGCGACGGCCGCCTGAGCGACGACACCGGGCTCCGCGGGACCGGTCCTCAGCCGTGCGCCAGCAGCGCGGCGCCGATGATGCCGGCCTCGTTCAGGAGCGTCGCCGGGACGATCGTGGTCCGCGTCCGGACGTACGGGGACCACCTGTCGAACCGCTTGCTGACGCCGCCGCCGACGACGATCAGGTCCGGCCAGACGAGGTTCTCCACGTGTGTGAAGTACCGCGTCAGGCGCTCGCCCCACTGCTCCCAGTCGAGGTCCTCGCGTTCGCGGGCGGAGTCGGCGGCACGGCTCTCGGCGTCGAACCCGTCGATCTCGAGGTGCCCGAACTCGGTGTTCGGGACGAGATGCCCGTCCGCGATGAGCGTGCTCCCGATCCCGGTGCCGAGGGTCGCCAGGAGTACGACGCCGGACTTCGCACCCGCCGCGCCGAACTCGACCTCGGCGACGCCGGCCGCGTCCGCGTCGTTGACCAGCAGGGCGTCCCGTCCGGTGACCTTGCGCAGCACCGCGGCGGCGTCGCAGTCGATCCACGACGGATCCACGTTGGCCGCCGTGCGGGTCACCCCGTGCTGGACGACGGCGGGAAAGGTGCAGCCGAACGGCCCCTTCCAGTCGAACTCGTCGAGGATCTGCTTGACCGTCTCGGCGACCGCCTCCGGTGTCGACGGCTGCGGGGTCGGGATCCTGACCCGGTCGTCGGCCAGCTTCCCCTTGTGCAGGTCGACCGGTGCGCCCTTGATGCCGGACCCGCCGATGTCGATCCCGAAACCGAGTCCGTGCTTCTTGCTCACGAAGGTGATCCTCTCTCAGGGCTCAGGAACCGAGTGCGGCGGCGACGACCTCGCGGGCCTCGGACTGCACGGCCGCGAGGTGGTCCGCGCCGCGGAAGCTCTCGGCGTAGACCTTGTAGACGTCCTCGGTCCCGGAGGGCCGGGCCGCGAACCAGCCCGCCTCGGTGGCGACCTTCAGGCCGCCGATCGGGGCGTCGTTGCCGGGCGCGCGCGTCAGCTTCGCGGTGATCGGGTCGCCGGCGAGCTCGGTCGCGGTGACCGCGGACGCGTCGAGCTTCGACAGCGCGGCCTTGTCCTCGCGGGAGCACGCGACGTCGGTGCGGGCGTACGCCGGCTCACCGAACCGGCCGGTCAGGTCCCGGTAGTGCTCACTGGGCGTGCGCCCGGTCACCGCGGTGATCTCGGAGGCGAGCAGGGCGAGCAGGAGGCCGTCCTTGTCGGTGCTCCACGGCGAACCGTCGCGGCGCAGGAACGAGGCCCCGGCGCTCTCCTCACCCCCGAACCCGATCTCCCCGGACCGCAGGCCGGGAACGAACCACTTGAAACCGACCGGCACCTCGACCAGCGTCCGGCCCAGGTCGGCGGCCACCCGGTCGATCATGGACGAGCTGACCGCGGTCTTGCCGATCCTGGCCGTGGCCGGCCAGCCGGGGCGGTGCGCGAACAGGTAGCCGATCGCGACGGCCAGGTAGTGGTTCGGGTTCATCAGCCCGCCGTCGGCGGTGACGATGCCGTGCCGGTCGGCGTCGGCGTCGTTGCCCGTCGCGATCCGGAACGGCGCCGGGTCGGCCTCCATCCGACTGCGCAGCGACGCCATCGCGTACGGCGACGAGCAGTCCATCCGGATCTTGCCGTCCCAGTCGAGGGTCATGAACCCGAACGCCGGATCGACCGACGGGTTCACGACGGTCAGGTCGAGGCCGTAGCGCTCGGCGATGACACCCCAGTAGTCGACCGAGGCCCCGCCGAGCGGGTCGGCGCCGATGGTGACGCCGGCGTCGCGGATCGCGTCCATGTCGAGGACCTGGTCGAGCTGGGCGACGTACTCGCCGAGGTAGTCGTACCGGCCGGCCTCGAACGACGCCGTCCGCCGGACCCCGGAGAGCCCGGCCTCCAGGAGCTCGTTCGCCCGGTTCGCGATCCAGGACGTCGCCTCGGTGCCGGCCGGGCCGCCGTCCGGCGGGTTGTACTTGAAACCACCGTCGGCGGGCGGATTGTGCGACGGGGTGACGACGACGCCGTCGGCGAGGTGCTGCGACCGGCCGGCATTGGTCACGAGGATCGCGTGCGAGATCGCGGGTGTCGGGGTCAGACCGTCCCGCGAATCGATCATCAGCTCGACCCCGTTCGCGGCGAAGACCTCGGCGGCGGTGAGCCACGCCGGCTCGGACAGCGCGTGCGAGTCCCAGCCGAGGAACAGCGGGCCGTCGATGCCCTGCCCCGCCCGGTACTCGACGATCGCCTGGCTGGTCGCGGCGATGTGGTCGTCGTTGAACGTGGCGGTGAATGCCGAGCCCCGGTGCCCCGAGGTGCCGAACGCGACCCGCTGGACGTCGACCTTCGGGTCGGGGTGGGTCTCCCGGTACGCGGCGAGCAGCGCGTCCACGTCGATGAGGTCCTCGGGGCGGGCCGGCGTCCCGGCGCGCTCGTGCACGGACATGCGTCGTCCTTCCGTCCGTATCGTTCGGACTGCACACACTGCCGCATGGGCGGGTGTGGTCGCAGCACCTACGCTCGTCCTCGTGCGGATCGCGTCGTTGCTGCCCGCGGGCACCGAGATCGCAGGCCGGCTCGGGCTGGCCGATCGTCTGGTCGGTGTCACCTTCGAGTGCGACGACCCGCCCGGTGTCCGCGACCGGGTCCCGGTCGTCGTCGACACCGCGCTCCCGCACGGCGCGACGCCGGGTGAGATCGACGCCGTCGTCCGGTCCCGCGCCGCGGCCGGACTCCCGATGTACGAGGTCGACGGCGCGACGCTCGCCGCCGCGGATCCGACGCTGATCCTGACCCAGGACCTGTGCGCGGTCTGCGCGCTGCCCGGCGCCACCGTCGCCGAGGCGCAGGCCGCGCTCGGCACCCGTGCGGAGGTGCTGTCGCTGAACCCGCACCGGCTCACCGACGTCCTCGCGATGATCGCCGACGTCGGCGCGGCGGCCGGGGTACCGGCGGTGGCCGCGGAGCTGGTGGGGGTGCTGACCGACCGGTTGGACGCCGTCACCGTGGCGGTGGCGGCAGCGGTGCGGGACCGTCCCGCGCCGCGCGTGCTGGTGCTGGAGTGGACCGACCCGCCGTTCCTGCCCGGGCACTGGGTGCCCGACCTGGTCACCGCCGCGGGCGGCGTCCCGGTGGCGGGGGACCCGGGCGGGCGCAGTGTCGGCGTCGGGTGGGAGACGCTCCCCGGCGACGTCGACGCGGTGCTCGTCGCCCCCTGCGGGTTCGGCCTGGACGACGCGGTGGCCCAGGCCCGTGCGGTGCTCGACCGCGTCCCGGCCGGGGTGCCGGTGCACGCGATCGACTCGGCGGGGCTCGTGGTGCGGGCAGGGCCCCGGCTGGTCGACGGGGTCGAGGCGATCGCGGCGGCGCTGCACCCCGGGACCGTCGCGGAACCGCCGCCGGGGCGGACCGAGCGCGTCCGTTAGGTGCGTGCGCCCGCGCCGAGCCGTCGGCCGACGAACCGGGCGATCCACGGCGCGACCATCAGCATCAGGATCACCCGCAGTACCTGCACCGCGACGACGGTCGTGACGTCGGCCCCGGACGAGATCGCCGTCGCCAGGACCGCGTAGATCCCCCCGGGCGTGGTCGCGAGGTAGCCCTCGAGCGGGGTCATCCCCGTGAAGTGCGACAGCAGGAGCCCGAGACCGGCGCAGACCGCGACGACGGCGAGGATCAGTGCGGTGGCCAGCGGCAGCACCCGGACCACCGTCCCGAGCGCCGCGCGGGTGAACCGGAGCCCGGCCTGCCAGCCGATGACGGCGTAGGCCACGTCGACGATCGGCAGGGGCACGGACGCGTCGAAGGAGAACCCGGCCAGGCTGATCACCAGCGCGACGACCATCGGCCCCAGCAGCGAGCCGGCGGGCACCCGGGTGACGCGTCCGAGCGGGACGCCGATCACGACGCAGGCCACGGTCACACCGAGGCCGATCCACCAGGGTGCGGCAGGACCGCCGGGCGGGCTGCCGGCGGGCTCCGCGACCTGTGCGCCGTAGGCCAGCGCGGCGACGACGGGCATCGTCGCGGTCACCAGCCCGACGCGGAGGTACTGGATGACGGCGACGGTGCGCTCGTCACCGCCGAGCTCGCGGCTGATGGCGACCAGGCCGGATGCCCCGCCTGCGGTCTGCGCGAGCATCCCGGTCAGCGGGGTCACACCGCGCTGCAACCCCATCAGCAGGCCCGCACCCATGCTGACCAGGAGCGTCAACAGGCTGATGACGAGCACCGGGATCCACTGCGTCGCGACGGTCGCGAGCGTCTCCGGGCGGGCCAGCAGCCCGATGACGATGCCGATCACCGCCTGGGAACCGGCGGTGGCCGGTCGCGCGACCCGCGTGGGGCCGAGCCCGGCGAGGGCGAGGACCGTCGCCACGAACAACCCGGCGAACAGCGCCGGGGAGGGGACGTCGAGTGCGTCGAGCGCGACCGTGGCGGCGACGGTGAGCGCGGCGAGCAGCAGCCATCGCCACCAGGGGAAACTCCGGAGGCGCCCGGGCGCCGTCACCGTGCGATCACCGGTTCAGCCTAGGCGTCGGCCACGGGAGGTGTCCCGGTGAAACCGGCCACGGTCGTTGGCGCGGGACAAGTACTTTCGGTCCCGGCGCGGACGGGGTAGTACGGACGGGCGACGCGGGTCGGCAGGACGGGCGAGGCCGACGGGCGATACGGACGGGCGAGACTCACGGGCGAGGAGGTGCGCCGATGGCGGAGCACGCCGACGAGATCGGGCTGGGACCGGTGATCGCGGGTCTGACCGGACCGGGCGGGGAGTTCGAGCTGGAGACCGTCGCTGCCGGTGGCGGGCGCCCGGTGCGGGTGTACCGGCGCGGCCCGCACACGCTGCGCGAGCTGTGGGAGACGACGGCCACGTGGCCGGAGCGGATCTTCACCGTGCACCACGGGGAACGGCTCACCTACGGCGCGCACCGGTCGCTGGTCGCGGACCTGGCGCGGCATCTCATCGACGGGCTCGGGCTGCGCCGCGGGGACCGGGTCGCGATCGCGATGCGCAACCTCCCGGAGTGGCCGGTCGCGTTCTTCGCCGTGCAGGTCGCGGGACTCGTGACCGTTCCGCTGAACGCGTGGTGGAGCGCGCCCGAGCTCGCGTGGGCCGTCGCCGACTCGGGAGCACGGGTCGTGGTGGCGGATCCGGAGCGGGCCGCGGCACTCACGACGGCGTGGTCTGCGGACGAGGGGCCGCCACGCGCGGTCCCGGTGATCCGCGTCCGCGGGGACGTGCCGGCTGCGGCCGTTGCGGGCGTCGTCGACTGGGAGGCGCTCGGCCTGCGCACGGACGGCCCCGGCACGCTCGACGGGCTTCCCGCCCCGGACGTCGGCGACGACGCCACGATCCTCTACACCTCGGGCACCACCGGCCGTCCCAAGGGTGCCGTGGGGACGCACCTCAACCACGTGACGAACCTGCTCAACGTCGCGCTGCAGGCCCGGGCCACCGCGCTCCTGACCGGCGCAGAGCCGCCCCCCGGGCAGCAGGGCACGCTGCTGATGTACCCGATGTTCCACATCGCGGGCATCAACGGGCTGGTCGGCGCGGTGCTCGGCGGGTCCAAGCTGGCCACTCTGCACCGCTGGGACCCGGTCGCGGCACGGTCGGTCGTCCGCGAAGAGCGGCTGACCCGGTCCAACGGCGTTCCCTCGACCACCGCCGAGCTCGTCGACGGCGCGGATCCGGCCGACCTGGCGTCGTTGCGGATGTTCGGGATGGGCGGTGCGCCGGTACCGCCGGAGCTGGTGACCCGGATCGGCCGCGAGCTCGGTGCCGGTACGGCGAACGGGTACGGCCTCACCGAGACGACGTCGGCGATCTGCGCGAACACCGGCTCCGACTACGCGGCCCGCCCGGACAGCGTGGGCAGGCCTGCGCCGGGGGCGGACCTGCGGATCGCCGGGCCGGCGGGGGAGGCGCTTCCCGACGGCGAGGTCGGCGAGCTGTGGTTCCGCGGACCGAACATCGTGCGCGGCTACTGGAACGACCCGGACGCCGACGCGGCCGCCTTCACCGACGGCTGGTTCCGCACCGGCGACCTGGGGCACGTCACCAACGGCTGGGTGTACGTCGTCGACCGGCTCAAGGACGTCGTGCTCCGCGGCGGCGAGAACATCTACTCGGCGCAGGTCGAGGCGGCGATCCACGAGGTGCCGGGCGTCGTCGAGGCGGCCGTCGTCGGCGTGCCGCACCCGCGGCTCGGCGAGGAGGTCGCGGCGATCGTCCGGGTGTCGCCCGGCACGGCCCCCGACGACGACGCGGTGCGCTCGGCCGTCGCGGAGCGGGTCGGCGGGTTCGCGGTGCCCGCGCACGTGCGGTGGACCGTCGAACCGCTGCCGCGGACGGCGACCGGGAAGGTGCGCAAGCGGGAGCTGCGGGACGGGTTCACCGCGGGCTGACCGTGGTCCGGCGCAGCGCGTGACGCCACTGGCGCCACTGGCGGCACATGGCGTCGCCTGACGTCGGAGCGGCCGAGCGGCCGAGCGGCCGAGCGGCGGAGCAGCCGAGCGGCCGGGCGGCCGGCGGGGGGAGCGGCCGGCGGGGGAGCGGGCGGCGGAGCGGGCCGAGCCGAGTCGGGGACGGTCCGGGTCGTCAGTCCTCCAGGTCCGCGAGCGCCCGCTCGGCGTGCGTGACCTCGGCGTCGGCACGCCCGCAGCGGCGTGCGGCGTCGGCGGCGTCGCGTTCCGCGGAACGCAGGGCGCGCTCGGCGTCGGTGACATCGGTGCGGGCCCGGTCGAGGTCCGCGCGCAGCTCGTCGACGCGGCGGTGGGCGTCGTCGCGCCGGGTCGTGGCGGCGTCGGCGCGTTCGCGGGCGTGGTCGCGTTCGCGGGAGGCGTCGTGGGCGGCGAGCCGGGCCCGCTCCACCCGGTCCTCGGCCTCGGCGTGTGCCTGCTCGCGCCGGCGGCGCTCCCGGTCCTCGGCGGCGGCGCGGTCGCGCTCCCGGCGTTCCGCGGAACGCTGCTCGGACGCCCGCTCGTCGATCTCGCGACGCTTCCGGCCGAGCTCGCCGCCGGCACGGGCGCCGGCACCGGCACCGGCTCCCGCAGGTGTCTCCGCCGTGGTGCCGGCCGCGGCCCCCGCCCCGGCACGGTCTCCGGGGTGCTCCCGATCGTCCTCGCTGCCGCCCGAGCCGCCGGAGCCGTCGGAGCCGCCCGGGTCCGCCGGGGCGTGCCGCGACGGTCCGCTGCGGCGTTCCGCGGAACGCCCGGAGCGGCGGCCGGCGGCCGTGTCCGGTGCGTCGGCCCGGTCCCGGGGCGCGGCGTGGGAATCGGCGGTGCTGCCCGCGGTGCTGGCCGTCCCGGTGCCGCCTGCCCCGGCTGCCCCGGAGCCACTCGGCGCGGAGCTGGTGGTTCCGGGGTCGGCAGTCTCGAAGCCGAAGGTCCCGAAGCCGCTGTGGCGCTCGGCGCGCACCAGCCGTCCGGCGCGGACCTGCTCGGCCAGCTCCGGATCGGCCAGCACCGCACGGACGTCGCGCTCCAGCCCGGAGTCGATCCGGTGCCCGGCGTCGCGGCCGAGCCCGGCCGCCCGCCGGGCCAGCCCGCCGACCAGCCGGGACCGCTGCGCCGAGACCCGGCGCAGCTCCGCACCGTCCAGGGAGCGCTGGGCCTCGGCCAGCGGACCGGCCAGCTCCAGCAGACCCGCCACCTCGTCCGGGACGGCGGCGACCAGCAGGTTCGTCAGCCAGGCCGCCCGCGTCGGACGCTTGAACCCCGCGATCTCCCTCGCGGCGGCGCGCTCCCCGGCGGCCCGGGCCTGCGCGACCAGATCGTCGCGGACGGCGACGAAGTCCTCGGGCGCGACCCGGTAGAGCCGGTCCGCGGCGTCGCCGACGTCCACGACCGGCTCAGCTCAGGTTCGCGTGCGTACCCACCAGCACCGCGCGGGCGAGGGTGTGGCCGAACAGGTTGAACCCGAGGAACGACGGCGTCGCGGTGGCCGGCACCTCCAGCGACGGGACGTCGACCGCGTGGACGACGAAGTAGTAGCGGTGCGGTCCGTGCCCGGGCGGCGGGGCCGCGCCGAGGAGGCGGCGCAGGCTCGCGTCGTTCGCGAGTTGCACGGCGCCGTCCGGCAGGCCGGAACCCGTGTCGTCGCCCGCGCCGGTCGGCAGCTCCGTGACCGACGCCGGGATGTCCAGGACGGCCCAGTGCCAGAACCCGGCGCCGGTCGGGGCGTCCGGGTCGAAGCAGGTGACCACATAGGAGCGGGTGCCCTCGGGGCGCCGGACCAGGACAGCTGCGGCGACACGTCCTCACCGCCGGCACCGAAGATGCCGGACAGCTGGGGCGTGGAGAGGGCAGCGCCGTCGTTCACGTCCGTGCTGGTCAGGGTGAACGACGGGACCGGGGGCAGCTCGTCGTAGGGGTTGCGGGGCACGGGGTGGACCTCCTCGTCTCGGATGCATGTGATCGGGTGAATCCTGGCACGGCGCGCCGCTCCGCGGTACGGTGAGGAACGGGCAGGGTGGTGCGGGTGGAGATGCTGCTGGTGGTCGTCGGCCTGATGCTGGCGGCGGTCGTCCTGGTCGGGGTGGGGGAGCAGCTGCGGCTGCCCTGGCCTGCCCTCATGGTCGTCCTCGGTGCCACCGTCGCGCTGGTCCCGGGTCTGCCCGACGCGTTCGTCGTGGATCCCGAGCTGATCCTGCCGCTGTTCCTGCCGCCGCTGCTGTTCGCGACCGCGCAGCGGACGTCGTGGGCTGTGTTCCGGGCTCGCTGGCGGACGATCGCACTGCTCGCCGCCGCGCTGGTCCTGGTCACCGTCACCGCGGTCGCGGGGACGGTGTGGGTGCTGGTCCCGGGGATCGCGGTGACCGCGGCGATCGCGCTCGGGGCGATGGTGGCACCGCCCGACCCGGTGGCGGTGGAGGCCGTCGCGGGTCAGACGCCGATCCCGCGCCGGATGATCTCCGTGCTGCAGAGCGAGGGCCTGTTCAACGACGCGACCGCTCTGGTCATCTTCCAGACCGCGGTGCTCGCGACCGTCTCCGGCGACGAACTCAGCCCGCTCGCGCTCGGCACGCGGTTCGTCGCGGGAGCCGTCGCCGCCGTCCTCCTCGGGCTGGCGGTCGCCTGGCTCGCCCGCACCGTGCTCGGCCGTCTCACCGACTCGACCGGCCGCAGCGCGCTGACCCTGGTGCTGCCGTTCGCCACCTACCTGGCCGCCGAGGAGATCCACGCGTCCGGGGTGATCGCCGTCGTCGTGCTCGCCCTGCAGTTGCGCGCCGGGGCGGACGCCGACGAGGCCGCCGAGCGGATCACCCAGTCGTCGCTGTGGAACGTCGTGGAGCTGCTCGTCACCGGCATCGCGTTCGGGCTGATCGGGCTGGACCTGCGCCAGGTCGTCGCGGCCGCCGGGGACGAGCTGCCACGGATGCTCGGGCACGCCGCGCTCGTGTGTCTCGTGGTGGTCGTCGTGCGGACGGTCTGGATGGTCGCCGCCTGGCGGGTCGTGCGCCGCACCGACGACGTCAGCGCCGCGCCGCGCACCGGCCGGGAGGCGGTGCTGCTGGCCTGGTGCGGGATGCGGGGACTCGCGACGCTGGCGCTCGCGCTGTCCCTGCCGACGACGCTGGCCACCGGCGAGCCGTTCCCGTACCGCGCCGAGCTGGTGCTCATCGCCGTGTCGGTGCTGGTGGTGACCCTGCTAGTGCCCGGGTTCACGCTGCCGCTGCTGGTCCGCGCGCTGGGTGTGGACGACGAGGCCGAGGCCGAGGAGCGCGCCGAACGGGAGATCGTCCTGCGGGCCCGGCGGGCCGCGATGGCGACCATGGAGTTCGAGCAGAAGGTCCGTGACCTCCCGGAGGAGGTCGGCGCGCGGATGCGCGACCGGGTCGAGCGTCTGGAGGCGGTGCTGTCCGGGGAGACGCCGTCCGACGAGGAGCGCAAGCAATTCGCCACCATGAAGGCGGTGCGCGGGCAGATCGCCGACGCGCAGGCCTCGGCCCTGGCCGCGGCCCGGACCGAGGTGCTGGCGGCCCGCCGGGAGCCGGGGGTGGACCCGCACGCCGCCGACCGGGTCCTGCGCCGCCTCGACCTGCGGACCGTGCTGCTCGACTGAGACACCGGCGCGGTGTGGGCCGGCCGGACGCGCCGTCCGGCCCACACCTGCCGCTCGGCCCGGCCGCTCAGCGCAGGACGATCGCCGCGTCCGGTTCGGTGACCCGGAAGGTGAAGGACTCCTCCAGGTAGAGGTGCACCTCGCGGGCGTCGTGGTCGAAGTAGCCGATCGCGACGTCCTGGCCGACGTCGAGGACGAAGTCCCCGCCGCGCTGGGACACGACGAGCGCGCCGTCGAGGCCGGGTGCGCGCAGGATCTGCCCGCCCAGGATCCGGGTCAGGTGGTCGAACAGCGGGTAGCCGCCGTGCTCGGCGGTCTCCGCGATCCGGGTGAAGCCCTCCGGTGCGACGGCCAGCGCGAACGGCCCCTCGATGCCGTTCCGCCGCAGCACGTCCACCGCCCGCGCGACGACGGCCGGGTACCGGTCGGTCTCCTCGCCGAGCCCCAGCGCGTCGTACGGGCTCGACGCGGCGATGCCCTCGATGAGGGCGTCCGGCCAGCCGTGGAACAGCGCCCGGTTCTCGATCTCGGAGGCCTCCCGGGCTGCTCGGGCGAGGTCGTCGATCTCGTCGCGGGACACGGTGAAGGGCACCCGCACCTCGGCGAGCGGCTGGACCCGGCGCAGCCGCGCCGTCGCGTCGGTGGCCTTCACCCCCGGTGGCGGCCCGGACAGCCGCGTCGAGCGCCCGAGCGCCACCGACGACGCCTCCCAGCCGGCCGTCCCGCCCCAGTCGGCGATCCGGCGTCCGGCGAGCAGCGGGGTGAGGCGCTCGCGGGCCTCGTCGTCGATGGCCTTCCAGGCGGTGACGGGGATCGGGGCCTTGTCGCGGAGGAGGTGGTCCTGGACCGTCACTGCTGCCGTCCCTTCAGGTCGCCGATGCCGAGCCCGGTGGTGGACGGGTCCGGCGGGTCGATGCGGTTCTCGATCTCCTCGACGTAGGCCTCGGGGTCCTTGTCGGAGTTGTCGAGCCCGGCGGGGGTGGGGTGGGCGCCCATGAACTCCTCGAACTGCCGGCCGAACGACTCGCGCAGGCCGGTGGTGGCGTGCAGCCGGAAGTTCGCGAGGCCCTCGTTCTCCTCCTCGCCCATGTGCTCGTCGTTGGCGCGGCGGGCGTCCCAGACGCCCGCCCACCACTCGGCCGAGCCGACGGGGTTGCGCTCGGCGCGCGCGACCCCGTCGCGGATCTCGTTGTGGTCGCCGATCGCGTCGAGGGTCTCGTCCTCGGGGTCCTCGCCGTGCTGCAGCAGTTGCGGGTAGAAGATCTTCTCCTCGGCGATCGCGTGCACGTCGAGCCGGGCGGCCAGGGGCTCCCAGAGCCGTGTCAGCTCACGCGTGTCGGTCCCGGCGCGCGCCTGGAGCTCGTCGAGCTCCGCGAACTGCCGCCGGAACCAGGCGTGATCGTCGAGGATCAGCGTCGTGATGTCGGGCACACGGCGAGCCTAGGACCGCGCGGCCTGCCCGGCGCGCCGGGAACGCGCTCAGGTGATGGTGATCCCACCGTCGACGGCGACGGTCTGCCCGGTCAGGTAGCCGCCGGCGTCGGAGGCGAGGAACAGCACGGCCGCGGTCAGCTCCTCGGGGTCGCCCTTGCGGCCCATCGGGATGCGTTCGGCCATCTTCTCCAGGTACCCGGGCTTGTACTGCTCGGTCATCTCGGAGGCGAAGAAACCGGGCGCGATCGCGTTGACCCGGATCTCCCTGCGGCCGGACCACTGCTGCGCGAGGTCCCGGGTCAGGCCGATGACGCCGGCCTTCGACGCCGAGTACGCGGCCTGCGGCAGCCCGGCCGTCGTGAGGCCGAGGATGCTGGAGATGTTGACGATGCTCGACCCCGGCTGCATGTGGGCGGCGCAGGCCTGCGCCATCCAGTAGCTGCCGTTCAGGTTGATGTCGACGACCTGGGAGAACTGCTCGGGGGTCTCCTTCAGCGCGGGCACCGCGGTGCCCACCCCGGCGTTGTTCACCAGCACGTCGAGCCGGCCGAACTCGTCGACGGCGGCCTGGGCGAGGGCCCGGCAGTCGTCGGGTACCGCCACGTCGGTGGCGACGGCGACGGCGCGCCGCCCCGCGGCCTCGACCAGTTTCACGGTGTCGGCCAGCTTGTCGGTGCGCCGGGCGCCGAGCACCAGGTCCGCGCCGGCCTCGGCGAGGCCCTTCGCGAAGGCCACCCCCAGCCCCGACGACGCACCGGTGACGACGGCGACCTTGCCGTCCAGTCGGAATCGCTCCATCACGCTCACGGTCGAGACCCTAACCGGCGCCGGCTCAGCCCTGCTGCTGCGTGGCCGCCAGCTGCGGCACCAGCCGCTCCAGCGCGAACGGAGCCGAGAGCACGCTGTTGTAGGTCATCGCGCGGCGGGTGTCGGCGTCCGGGACGACCATGCGGCCCTGCGCGACGACCGGCACCTGCTGCAGCACCGGGTCGCCGTCGACCTGGGTCTTCGCGGCACCCTCGTCGGCCAGCATCACGAGTGCGTCGCCGTCGAGCAGGCTCGCCTGCTCGGACGACACCTCGACGTAGAAGCTGCCGGTGTCCTGCTCGGCGATCCGCGGCGGCTGGACGAAGCCCAGCCCGGCCATGAACTGGCCGCGGGCGTCGGCGGTGGTGAAGGCGCCGTACTTGCCGTCGAAGGGCAGCACGGTCGCCCCGACCTTCCCCCGGAAGGCGGGGTTGGCGGCGACGGCGTCGGCGAACGCGGCGTCGGCCTGGCGGATCAGCTCCTCGCCGCGCTCGGGCTGCCCGAGCGCGGTCGCGACGGTCCGCATCTGGTCGCTGCGGGGCACACCGAACGCGATCGTCCCCGCCGGGCGGGCGACGACCGGGGCGATGGCGGAGAGCTGCTCGTACATCGGCTGCTCGATGCCCGCGCTGACGGCGATGATCACGTCCGGGGCGAGTGCGGCGATCTGCTCGAGGTTCGGGTCCCCGGTCAGGACGACCGGCGGTTCGCCCTGCACGAGGTCGCGTGCCCACGGGCCGAGGCCGCCGGCCGCCTCGTAGAACGTGTACGTGGCCGTGGCGACCGGCGTGACGCCGAGCGCGAGCACCGGGTCGGCGTCGGTGACACCGAGTGCCACGACGCGCTGCGGCTGCTCGGGGATCTCGGTGCTGCCGTAGACGTGCTCGATCCGGGCCGGGAAGGCGCCGTCGGAGGCAGGGGCGGGCGCGCCGGAGGCGGAGTCCGGGGCGGGGGCGGAGGAGCACGCGGTCAGCAGGCCGAACAGGGCCAGCACCGGAAGCAGCTTGCGAAGCACGTGCCGACATTAGCCGAGCCTCCCCTTACGGGCGAGATGCCCGTTTTCCGTACCGCGTTCGCGCCCGCGTCGATCGCGCCGGTGCGGCCGACGCGGGCGCTCCGGTACTACGCGCGCGGGCGGCGCTTGCGGGCCACGACGGCCCGGTAGAGCAGGGGATCGCGAGAGGTCGCGAGGCGGTGCCGGTAGACGGTGGAGCCCAGCTGTTCGAGCTCCCCGGTCTCCAGCAGTGAGGTGATCAGCCCGGCGAAGCCGGAGGTGTCGGCCTCGGAGAGGAAGTCGTCACGCAACGTGATGGCGACGAATCCGTCCACCGCGACCATGTCCAGCGCCGCCCGGAAGGCCGCGGGCGGGATGTCCCCGAACCCGAGCGCGGCCACGCAGGTCAGCGCGTCGAACCCGCCGGAGGCGATGGCCGAGGCCTCGCCGTCGTCCAGCGCCGTGAGGTCGATCACGTGGTAGTCGTCGTAGACACCCGGACGGTCGCGCTCGGCGGCCTCGCGGGCCTCCGGGATGATGTCCACCCCGACGACCTTGCCGATCCCGCGGGTCCGGAGTTCCTCGGCGACGATGCCGTTGCCGGCTCCGACGTCGAGCACCCGCAGGCCCGAGGGGTCGACGTTCTCGCCGGTCAGCTGCTCGGCGAGGAGGTCGCACACCACCGGTGGCGACTGGCACTGCAGGATGTCGTAGAAGAGCTTCTCGTAGAGGCCCGGGATCCGGTACAACGCGTCGTAGTCGTGGAACCGGTACTCGGTCCACCCGTCCCCGTCGTCGAGGACGCAGTACTCGACGTCCTGCTCGAACGAGGCGGTGGGTTCCGGCAGGGCCAGCCGGTAGGAGGGGTGGGAACGCTCGACGGCCATGAAAATCCTTCCTGGTCGGGAACGGACGCTCCGACGTTAGTCGAACCTCGCCGCCGCGTAAGGGGTGAGCAATCCCGCACAGCCGCCTGCCCATTCGCGTGCGCGGGGTGACACGATCGGCTCCGGCGGCGCCCCGGACCCGGGCGGACTCTCGCGTCCGGTGGTGTGCCGCACCGGGATCACCGGCGATAACCCGAGACGCGAGGAGAGACATGACCCAGCAGCAGAGGACCGCCATCGTCACCGGGGGTGCCCGCGGGATCGGCGCGGCCACCGCTATCCGGCTGGCGGCCGACGGGCACAAGGTGGCCGTGCTGGACCTGGAGGAGTCGGCGGCGAAGGCGACCGTCGAGGCGATCGAGGGCGCCGGGGGCACCGCGGCCGCCGTCGGGGCGAACGTGGCCGACGAGGCCGCCGTCGCGGCAGCGGTCGAGACGGTCACCGAGAAGCTCGGTGCCCCGACGATCCTGGTCAACAACGCCGGGATCACCAAGGACAACCTGCTGTTCAAGATGAGCACCGACGACTGGGACGCCGTGATGGGCGTGCACCTGCGCGGCTCGTTCCTGATGACCCGCGCGGTCCAGAAGCACATGGTCGACGTGCAGTGGGGCCGGGTGGTCAACCTGTCGTCGACCTCGGCGCTGGGCAACCGCGGCCAGGCGAACTACTCCACCGCCAAGGCAGGCCTGCAGGGCTTCACCAAGACCCTCGCCATCGAGCTGGGCAAGTTCGGCGTGACCGCGAACTGCATCGCCCCCGGGTTCATCGCCTCCGAGATGACGAAGGCGACCGCGGAGCGGCTCGGCGTGGACTGGGAGGAGTTCAAGTCCGCCCGCGCCAAGGAGATCCCGGTCCAGCGCCCCGGCGCGGTCGAGGACATCGCCCACACCGTGTCGTTCTTCGCCGACGAGCGGTCGTCGTTCGTCAGCGGCCAGATCATCTACGTGGCCGGTGGCCCCAAGGCCTGACCGGGACCCCATGACGACGACGGGGCCGGCCCACCGCGCAGGTGGACCGGCCCCGTCGTCGTCCTGGGTGCGTCCGGATCAGGTGCCGGCCTCCATGGGGACGATCGCCCAGCCCGGGATGTCCTCCTGCCCGGGGACCTCGACCGGTTCGCCGGCGAGGTTCATCAGCAGGACGGAGCCGTCCGGGGCGCGGAACGCGGCGAGCGTGGAGCCCTGGGCGCGGCCGAGCTCGACGGTCCCCTCGCGCAGCTTCGGGACCAGCCAGCGCCAGGCGTCGGTCATCGCCGTCGGCTGCCCGCCGTCCTCCTCGGTGGCGGGGCTCCAGAGCGACGAGTACTCCAGCGAGTCGCTGCCCTCCGGGCCCCACAGCAGCGCGCCCTGGGTGCCGGACCGGGCCATCGACTGCAGGACGGCCAGGGTCGAGACCGCGCTGGCCGGGGTGCCGTAGCCGGCCTGGGCGTCGGCCGGGACGTTCGCGTAGAACTCGGCCCACCAGATCGGCAGCTGGGTCCGCTCCTGGATCCACCGGTCGATGACGGAGAACTTCTCGGCGCCGACGTCGACCGGGGAGATCGCGTCCTGCTGGCCGCGGTTGGTGGTCGAGCCGTCGACGACGATGAAGTCCGCGCCCACGTTGTTGCGCAGCCAGTAGTCGAGGACGTCGAGCGGGCGCTGGTCGAGCGCGCCCCACGGGCCGCGGATGTCGGAGGCATCCGAGGAGTCCGCCGGCACGCTGCTCATGACGACGTAGGGCCCGCCGACCTGCACGTCCGGCCGGACGGACTTCACGGCCTGGTAGACCTTGTTGTAGAGCTCGGTGTAGCCCTCGTAGTCCCAGCGGTTCTGGTCCTCGTGGTAGAAGCCCTTGAGCTCGTTCCAGACCAGGACGCGGTCGACCTGCGGGTAGCGCTGGACGGCCTCGCGGGCGAGGTTCGCGTAGTCGTCGAAGAACTCCGGTAGGATCTGGCGCTCCAGCTTGTCCCACGCCGTGACCCCGGGCGGGCCGCCCTTCATCCAGTCCGGCCCGCAGCACAGTGTGAGCATCGCCTTGCCGCCGGTCTCCTCGGTGAGCGCCATCCGGCGGTCCAGGGAGCCCCACTCGAACTGGCCGGGGGCGGGCTCCGGGTTCAGCGTGCCGAAGCCCATGAGGTGGTGGTTCTGGTACTCCTGGCCGAGGCTGGACAGGATGTCCGTGCCGCGCTGCCGGGCGGCGGCGGGCTCGGTGTCGTCCAGGCTGTTCTGCGTGTGGGTGACGCCGAGCTCCATCGGACCGGGCTGCGGATCCCACGTCCATCCGTCGTTCAGGTCGACGGCGCGTGCCGAGGCCTCCAGCCCGGAGGCCGGGGCGGCGCCGGTCGCGTCCTCACCGGTCCCGCCGGAGGTGCACGACGCCAGGGTCAGGACCCCGGCCAGGAGGGCGGCCGGCAGGGACACCCTCCGCGCCCGGCCGGTCGGCCGGGGCCGCCGGGGGGACGTCGTCGGGGAGGGACGGCGCAACACTCGCACGGGTGGGGACCTCACGTTCTGACACGGTCTCGGCTCGTTCACGACCACGGGGCGGGACCGTGTCACCCGATGGTCGCTCCCAGCGTGGCAGCGGGGTCCTGTGATCCACCTGAGAGCGGTGCGCGACCGGTCGTCCACGCGCCGCACCCGGTGTTCGGAGCAGGGTAGGGGCGCGGTTCGGCTGCCGGTTCGTCACCCCCCGTTGCGGGGGTGCAACCGCCCGTCGCGCAGTGTGTGCACGGCGTGCACCCGGTGCAGGACGGCCGGGTCGTGGGTGATCAGCAGCAGGGTGCGACCGGCCGCCGCGACCAGCAGGTCGTCGAGGACGGCGTCGCGGGTGTCCGGGTCCAGGTGGGCCGTGGGCTCGTCGAGCACCAGGACGGCCGGGTCGACGAGCAGCGTCCTGGCGAGCGCGAGCCGGCGCCGCATCCCGCCGGAGAGCCGGGCGCCGTGCGCGCCGACCTCGTCGTCGAGCGCCAGGCCGCCGAGCCCGACCCGGCGCAGGACGCCGGCCAGCTCGTCGTCGGGCGCCGCGGGCCGGGCCAGGCGCAGGTTCTCCCGCACCGTCGAGTCGAACACGTGCGGGTCGGCCGGGACGCCGGAGACGACGACCCGCACCTCGTCCGGCGGACGGGTGGTGAGCTCCTGCCCGCCGAGGGTGACCGAACCGGCGACCGGGTCCAGGAACCGGAACAGCACCGAGGCGAGCGTCGACTTCCCGGAGCCGCTGGCGCCGACCAGCGCGACGTGCTCGCCCTCGGCGACGTCGAGGTCGAGCCGGTCGAGGACGGTGCGGCCCGGTGTCCCGTCCGGGTCCGGGTGGGCGACGACGAGACCGCGGATCCGCAGCCCGCCGCGCCGGGGGAGCGGCTCGGCCCCCGGGGCCCGGTGGGTCACCGCCGGCTCGGCGGACAGCACCGGGACGAGCCGCGCCAGGCCGGCCCGGACGCTCGCGAGCCGGGCCGCGGCAGCCGGCAGCGGCGCCGTGATCTCGAACGCGGCGAGTGCGGTGAGCACGAGGACCGCCATCGGGACGGCGCCGAGGGTGCCGTCCCCGACGGCGGCGACACCGAGCAGCAGCGTCCCCGCGAGGGTGAGCCCGGCGACCAGCGCACCGGACCCGGCGCCCAGCCCCAGCAGGACGGCGTCGCGGCGGGCGGTGTGGGTCAGCTCCGCGTCGGCCCGCTCGACGGCGGCCACGGCCCGGCCGGTGGCGCCGTACGCGAGCAAGTTGGGGGCGCCGTCGAGAAGGTCGACGAGCCCCGCCGACAGCCCGGCGCGGGCCCTGCCGGCGCGGGCGGCAGGCCCCCGGGACAGCGCCGCGGCGAACGCCGGGACGGCGACGCCCGCCAGCAGCAGCCCGGCCGCGAGCAGCGCGCCACCGGGCACGAGCAGCACGGTGGCGAGCAGCACCGCCCCCGAGCCGACGAGGGCGGCGGCCACCACCGGCAGTACACCCCGCACGACGAGGTCCTGGACCGAGTGGGTGTCGGTGACCAGCCGCGACACCAGGTCGCCGGACCGGAACCGGCGGACCGGCTCGGTCGCGGCGAGCCGGGCGTAGACCCGGTTGCGCATGTCGGACAGCGCGCGGAGGGCGGCGTCGTGACCGACCAGCCGCTCCGCGTAGCGGGTGACGCCGCGCCCGACGCCCAGCGCCCGGGTGAGCACGACGGCGACCGACAGCGCCGTCACCGACGGGTGCTGCGCGGCCGTGGCCAGCAGCCACGCGGCCAGCGACAACAGCCCGGCCCCGCAGGCCGTCGCGAGCGCGCCGAGCAGGGCGCCGCCGAGGACACCGCGGGCCTGCGGGCGGAGCACGGACCCGGCGAGCGACCAGGGGCCCCCGGGGGCGCTCGGGGTGCTCATCGGCGGGCCTCGTCCCGCTCGGGGCCGTGGGCCGGGACGGGCCCGGTGATCCGGCCCCGCTCCAGGTGCACGGTGCGGTCGGTGTGCTCGGCCCAGCCGGCGTCGTGCGCGACGACGACCGCCGTCCGGCCGCGGAGCAGGTCCGCGGCCGCGGAGCGGACGGCCTCGGCCGAGTCCGGGTCGAGGTGCGCGGTGGGCTCGTCGAGCAGGACCAGCGGGGCGTCCCGCAGGAACGCCCTGGCCAGCGCGACCCGCTGCCGTTCCCCGGACGACAGCCGCGCGCCGCCCTCGCCGAGCGGGGTGTCCCAGCCCTGCGGCAGGCCCGCGACGACGGCGTCGAGACCGGACCGGCGGCCCGCCTCGCGTACCGCGGTGTCGGACGCACCGGGCTCGCCGAGCCGCACGTTGTCGGCGACCGACCCGGCGAACAGGTGCGGTTGCTGGGGCACCCAGGCGACAGTGCGCCGCCACGCGTCGAGATCCAGGTCGGCGAGCTCCCGGTCGGCGCAACCCGGGCCGGGCACGCGCACCGTGCCGCCCGTGGGGGCCACGAAGCCGAGCAGCACCCCCAGCAGGGTCGACTTCCCCGACCCGGACGGTCCGCTGAGCAGCACCGACTCCCCGGGGCGCAGCTCCAGTGAGAGACTGGTCAGTGCGTCGGCGGGGGCGCCCGGGTACCGGACGTGGAGCGCGTCGACGGCCAGCGCGCGCCCGGCGGGGGCGGGCGCCGGTGGGGGGAGGGTCCCGCCTGCCGGGCCGGTGGAGGGGCGGTCGAGCTCGTCGAACACCTGCCGGGCGGCGGCGACGCCCTCCAAGCTCGCGTGGAACCGGGCGCCGACCTCGCGCAGCGGCAGGTACGCCTCCGGCGCGAGGATCAGCACGAACAGCGCCGTCGCGTAGTCGAGGTCGCCGTAGAGCAGCCGCAGCCCGACCTCGACGGCGACGAGCGCCACGGCGAGGGTCGCGAGCAGCTCCAGCACGAACGCGGACAGGAACGCCACCCGCAGCGTCCCCATGGTGGCGGTGCGGTGCTGGTCGGTGGTCTCGCGGACCTTCTCGGCGACGACGGTCGCCCGCCGGAACAGCGCCAGCGTCGGGAGGCCCTGCACGACGTCGAGGAAGTGCCCGCCCAGGCGGGACAGCAGCCGCCACTGCCGGTCGGTGCGCGCGCGGGTGTGCATCCCGACCAGCGCCATGAAGACCGGGATCAGCGGCAGCGTCACGCCGATGACGACCGCGGAGATCCAGTCCGCGCCGCCGACGACGACCAGCACGGCCACCGGGACCAGCACCGCGAGGACGAGCTGGGGCAGGTAGCGGGCGAAGTAGTCGTCGAGTGCGTCGAGGCCGCGGGTGGCGAGTGTGACGACCTGCCCGGTGGACCGCGACGGGTCCGGCGGGGCCGCGGCGAGCCTCCGGACCAGCTGCATCCGCAGCTGCGACTTGGCGCGTGCGGCGCTGCGCAGCGCCGCGGACTCCGCCCCGTAGGACAGCAGGGCGCGGGCCAGCGCCACGCCGGCGACCCCCACGACGAGCGGCCACAGCACGTCGAGCCCGGAGCCCGGGCCCAGCGGTGACCCGTCGCCGGTGAAGGCCGGGGTCGCCCCGGCGACGACCCGGGACACCAGCCAGGCCTGCGCCAGGATCAGGCCGGTCGCCGCGACGCCGCAGACGGCCGCGACCAGCAGGTGCACCCGGACGGCGCTCGCGGTCCGGACGAGCCGGGGATCGACCGGCGGGGAGGCGGGAGCGGGCCGGGACACGACGCTCATCGTGGCGCCGGTACCGCCGCGCCGCCAGAGCCGTCGGTCCCGGCGGGCGACACCCGGTCGCCGCCGAGCCGCCTGCGGAACACCCAGTAGCTCCAGCTCTGGTAGAGCAGCACCAGCGGCAGGAACACGACCGCGACCCAGCTCATCACCGTCAGCGTGTACGGCGCGGACGCCGCGTTCGCCACCGTCAGGGTGTGCGCCGGGTCGGTGGTCGAGACCAGCAGCTCCGGGTGGAGCTGCCCGAAGAGGACCACCGACAGCGCCCCGACCGCGGTCGCGGTGGCGGTGAACGCCCAGCCCTCGCGGCCCAGGAGCAGGGCGAGCCCGGCGAGCGCCAGCGCCAGCCCGGACGCCCAGGCCACCGGGGTGGTCCAGGACGGGGCGCGCAGGGCCAGCGTGGCGGTCAGGAACGCGACGGTCACCAGCAGCACCGGGACCACCGCGCGGACCGCGAAGCGGTGGGCCCGGCGGCGGACCGGGCCGTCGGTCTTCAGGGCGAGGAACACCGCGCCGTGCAGCAGGAACAGGGCGGTGGTGACGACTCCGCCGAGCAGCGCGTAGCCGTTGGCGAGGCCGAGCAGCGACGCCGTGACCACGGTGTTCGCGCCGTTCCCCGGCGCCGTCGTGGTCGTCGGCAGTCCGCGTACCAGGTTCGCGAGCACCATCCCCCACACGAAGGCGGGGACCAGCGACCCGATGCCGATGCCGACGTCCCAGCGGAGCTTCCAGACGGCGTCGTCGCGCTTGTGGCGGTACTCCAGCCCGACCCCGCGCACGATCAGCGCCAGGAGCACCAGCAGGACGGGGACGTACAGGCCGGAGAGGGTGGCCGCGTACCAGGCGGGGAACGCGGCGAACATCGCGCCGACGGCGGCGATCAGCCAGACCTCGTTGCCGTCCCAGACGGGGCCGATGGCGCCGAGCGCGACCTCGCGGTCCTCCTCGTCGCGGCCGAACGCGCGCACCAGCATGCCGACGCCGAAGTCGAACCCCTCGAGCACGAGGTAGCCGGTCCAGAGGACGGCGACGGCCAGGAACCAGATCGTGGGCAGGTCCATGACGCTCTCCTCAGTAGCCGAACGCCGGGTCGCGGCGCTCGCCGGGTGCGGCGGTGGGGCCGTCGGGCTCCGGGGGGTCGGGGTAGGGCATCGCGGCGGCCGGGCCCGCCTTCACGTAGCGGAACAGCAGCCCCACCTCGACGACGGCGAGGACGCCGTAGAGCAGCGTGAACGCGGCCAGCGAGAACGCCACCTGCCCGAGGCTCACCCCGGGCGACACGCTCGCCGCGGTCAGCAGCTCGCCGTGCACGGTCCACGGCTGGCGGCCCATCTCGGTGAGGATCCAGCCGAAGATGTTCCCGGCCAGCGCGGCCGGCAGCGCCGCGACGACGACCCGGTACATCCAGCGGTGCCGGGGCAGTCGCCCGCGGCGGGTCAGCCACAGTCCCGCCGCCGCGACGGCGACGCCGGCCAGCCCGAGCCCCATCATCATGCGGAACGACCAGTAGAGGACCGCGATGTTCGGGCGGTAGTCGCCGGGGCCGTAGAGGGCCTCGTACTGGGCCTGGACGTTCTCGATGCCCTGCACCGGCCCCCAGGGGTCGCCGGTGGCGAGGAAGCTCAGCACACCCGGGATCTGGACGTTGATGTGGTTGCGGCTGCCCTGGATGTCGCCGACCGCGAACAGCGAGAACCCGGCGGAGCCCTCGGTCTGCCACAGCGCCTCTGCGGAGGCGAGCTTCATCGGCTCGTAGGTCGCGGCGAGCTTGGCCTGGTGGTCCCCGGAGGCGACGACGAGCGCGCCGGCGATCAGGGTGACCAGCAGGCCGGCCCGCAGGCTCTTCCGGAACAGCTCGTGCTCGGAGCCGTGGGGGACCGCGTCACCGGTCCGCGGCCACCGCTCCCGCATCAGCTTCCAGGCGCTCACGGCGGCCACGAACAGGCCGGCGATGACGAACGCCGCGGCGACGACGTGGAAGTAGGTCGACCACGCCTGCGGGTTGGCCAGGACGGCGCCGATGTCGGTGAGCCGGGCGCGGCCGGTGGCGGGGTCGACCTCGTAGCCGACCGGGTTCCGCATCCAGGCGTTCGCGGCGAGGATGAAGTACGCCGACAGGTTCGACCCGAGCGCAGCGGCCCAGATGCAGGCCAGGTGGACGCCCTTCCGGAGCCGGTCCCAGCCGAAGATCCAGAGCCCGATGAAGGTCGACTCCAGGAAGAACGCGATCAGCGCCTCCATCGCGAGCGGCGCCCCGAAGACGTCGCCGACGAAGGTCGAGTAGGTGCTCCAGTTCATCCCGAACTGGAACTCCTGCACGATGCCGGTGACCACACCCATCGCGAAGTTGATCAGGAAGAGCTTCCCGAAGAACTTCGTCGCGCGCAGGTACTCGGTCCGGCCCGTGCGGAACCACGCGGTCTGCAGCGAGGCGACGATCACCGACAGACCGATCGTCAGCGGGACGAACAGGAAGTGGTAGATCGTCGTGATCCCGAACTGCCAGCGTGCCAGGTCGAGCGCGTCCATTCAGGCCCCGTTCTCCGCAAAGTTCTACGTTCAGTAGTAGTTCTACCGTAAGTAGAAGATCGACGGGGGCCGGGGCCGGGGTGGGGCCCGCCACTCAGGACTGCGTGAAGGCTCCGTGCTCGCGGAGGACGTCGAGCACCGGTGGCAGACCGGCGAACGCGCGCTCGACGTCGGCGGGCCCGGCGACCCGGTGCGCGTTCGCGTCGAGGTAGCCGCGCACCGCCTCGTCGAACCGCTCCGCTCCGACCCGGCGGCGGCCCTCCAGCAGGGCGGCGGCGCCCTGGTCGTAGACGCCGGTGACGTAGCCGTCGAACCCGCCGCGGCGGTCCCACACCCGCATCGGGTCGCCGATCCGCCCGTCCGACCCGGCCGAGTACTTGTCGAGGCGGTAGTAGTCGAACTGGTCGGAGACGATCGCCTGGGCCCAGGTCGCGAACGACTCGTCGAGCCACGGGTCGCGGGCCTGGTCGTTGCCGACGAGTGCGTAGAACCACATGTGCGCCAGCTCGTGGGCCACCAGCGACGGGCGGGTGCCGTTCGAGACGTCCCCGAACTGGACGTGCGTCGGGAACTCGACGCCGTCGCTCTGGGTGGGGACGATCGTCACCCACAGGTCCGGATACGGGTGCGGGCCGAGGAGCTGCTCCAGCCGGGTCAGGTTGTCGGCGACGCTCTCCGACCAGTCCGAGGCGGACCCGCGGAGATCGCCACCCTGCTCGCTGCCGCCGCTCTCACCGGCGCCGGCGCGGCCGGCCGCCGGGAGCGCGACGTGCACCCGGGTGCCGCCGACCGTCGTCTCGGTGATCCGGTAGGCGCCCACCGCGATCGCGACGTCGCGGATCGCGTCGGCGGTGAAGGTGCGGGTCGTGCGGCCCGGAGCCGCCGGGCTGCTCCCGGTGGGGGTGCCGACGCCCGCGACCTGCTGGTCGTCGCCCGAGGTGACGGCCAGCGAGTTCAGCCGGACGTCCTCCGACACGACCGTCTCGCCGGAGATGTCCAGTGCCGGCTCGCGCACCCAGCCGCGGCCCCGGACGTGGTCGAGCACCGGCAACGGGCTGCCGAGCCAGGCCGTCCCGGCGCTCGGCGAGTACCCGATCCGCTCGGCGGAGTCCGCGCCGAGCGTGAGCCGGAAGCCGAGATCGGCCGTCACCGGGGTGCCCGCCTCGGCGCACGACGGCAGCGGCAGCTCGACCAGGGTGCCGGGCGCACCGTCCGGGGCGCCCGCCTGCTCGACCCGCGGGGTGACCGGCGTCCCGCCGACCGACGCCCGGGTGACCTCCGACGACGTGCCGTCCTCGGAGGCGGTCGGCCGGTTCGCCCAGAGCCGGAACACCAGCTCGCAGACCCGGGTGTCCGGGGTGAAGCGGACGGTCTGGGTGCCGGTCGCCGACGACAGGTCGGGTGCCATGTCCAGGGTGGCGTCGACGACCGGACGGTCGGGCGCCGGGGCCGCCCGGTCGGTGTCCGGGACACCGGCCGCGCAGCCGCCGACGACCGCCAGGACGACCGCCACCCCGGCGAGACCGCGGTACCGCCGGGTGAGGTCGATCATGGACGCGAGGCTACCGGCGGTCGCGGCCCGCAGCGATCGGCGCGCGCGGCGCACCGGCGGGTGCCACCCGATCGCGGGTACGGGCCCGGACCCGGTCGCGCACGGCGTGCGCGGGTGCGGAGACCAGCGTCTCCAGCGGCCCGCGGCCGACCGCGCGGCGCCACGCCGTCCCGGCGGCCAGGGCGACGCCGATCTGCCACAGGTAGCCCTCGACCGGGTCGAACACGTCCAGCGGGGAGTTCATGAACAGGATCGAGGCGACGTAGAAGGTCAGCGTCATCGACCCGGCCGCGGCGAGCGGGCGGACGAGGACGCCGGCGACCGGTGCGACCACCCGGTGCGTGGCACCCGCGAGCAGCAGCGCCGCCCCCAGTACCGCGAGCGCGGAGCCCGCGGTCTGCAGCATGTCCAGCGGCGTGCCGGAGTGCGGGGCGACCGTCGCCAGCCACCACCAGGTGGTGGTGGGGGTGACGCCGTCGGGGTAGCCGGCGACGGCGTCGGCGATCGTCGGGGCGGACGCCGGCAGCGCGGGCGGGCTCGCCGCGGCGATGGCGGCGTACCCGCCGCCCGGGCCGAGCAGCCACATCGACGTCACGGTCGCGACGACGGCGACGGCGGTGCCCCCGCCGAGCAGCGCGAGCGCCGTGCGGGTCGACGACAGCCGCAGCCGCCCGACGACGATCCCCACCGCCATGTACGACACCCACAGCACCGCGGGGTAGGCGCCGGTCACCGTCAGCTCGGACAGCACCCCGCCCGGGTCGGTGACGATCTCGACGAGCGACGGGTTCGCCAGCGACGGATCGGGAAGCGCAGGCCGCACCAGGTGCGACAGCACCGGGACCCCGGTACAGAGCAGCACCGCGAGCGGCGCGAGCACCCGCGTCGGGACGGCGACCAGCGGGATCGCCAGCAGGAACGCGACCGCGTAGTACGGCAGGATCAGCGCGGCGATCGTCGGGTCGGTCCAGCTCAGCGCCAGCCCGACCAGCATCAGCATCCCCGCGCGGGTGGCGAGCGACGCCGCGGCCGCCGCCAGGTCCGGTCCGGGTCGGACCCGGGCCCGCGCGGTCAGGAACGCGAACGACACCCCCGCCAGCAGCGCGAACAACGCCGCGGACCGGCCGCCGAAGATCAGGTAGCTGGGGGTGGGGACGCCGTCGTCGGTGGTCTCGACGAGGGCGTGCACCGCGACGATCCCCAGCAGCGCGACACCACGGGCGGCGTCGACGCCGATCAGCCGGTTCCCGGACCGGTCCCCGTCCGGTCGCGGCCGTGGGGCGGGGACCGCGCGCTGCTCCGGCAGCCGGACCGGCTGCAGTGCCGGGACGGTCCGTTCGGCGTCGGGGGTCGGTCGGGTCACGCCATCACCTCGTCGATCAGTTGCAGGCCGAGGTCGCGTGCGTCGGTGCGGGGGAGCCCGGCGTCGTCGAACCAGTCGGGCCCCGCCTCGGGGTGCGGGCCGACGACGCCGACCCGGCCGGCGCCGAACGGCGTCACGGCGGCGGCGACCTCGTGGTCGGGGTAGCGGGCCAGCACGGTGCCGCCGGCGTTCGCGTCGAGCAGGAAGCGGGGCCCGTCCTGGAAGTAGAGCGCCCGGTCGCGGCCGCGCCAGTCGACCCGGACGACGGCGTCGCCGTCGTGGCCGCCGGTGGCGCCGGGCCGGCCGATCCACCGGTCGGTGTCCCCGGGCAGCAGCCCGAAGCCCGGTGTCGCCCCGGCCAGGTACCCGCCGAGGCAGAAGCCCAGGTAGCGGCCCCCGCCCGCGACGAACCCGCGGACCGGGCCGCGGGCGCTGCGCATCCGGCGCCAGGCCGCGTCGAGCGTCCCGCCGCCGGGCTGGGCGTACAGGGCGGCGCCGGCCAGGGTCTCCGCGGTCAGGGGGAGGTCCTCGCGGCGGCCGACGAACCGGACGTCGAACCCGTGCCGGGACGACGCCAGCAGGGCCGCCACCGACTCCGGGCAGCCGGGCATGCTCGCCCGGCCGCGGTAGACCAGCGCGAGGGGCCGGTCACCGGAGGGCCGCCGTGGGCCGCCGACCAGGTCGCGCAGCCTCACCGTGGGCCCGGCCCGGGGCGGTCGCCCGCCGGTCCCGGCGACGGCCGGGAGGCCTCCTGCGCGGGGCCCCGGCGGTGCCGGCCCTGCCCGGCACCGGGACGCCGCGGACCGGGCGCCGCCGGCGGGGCGGGCCGGGAGGCCGGGGCCGGCGGGGCGGACCGGCTCGCGTGCCGGGGAGCCGGGACCGGGACCCGCTGCGGCCCCGGACCGGACGTTGCGGGGACGACGGGCGCCTGCCGGGCCGTCGCCTCCACGGGTGCCTCCACGGGTGCCTCCTCGGGCCGGCGCGCGGCCGGGACGGCCGGGGCCCGGCGCACGGTGTCGCCACCCGACCGCCGCGGCGCCGACCGGGCCGCCTGCACCGAACGGAGCCGCACCGTGCGGCCCGGGTCGGGTGCCCCGCCGACCCGCGCGAGCGCGGTCGTCCGCTCCGGGTCGGCGTGGTCGGTGACGGGGGCGATCCGGGTGGTCCGCTCCGGGTCCGGCGCCGGTGCGGAGGGGAGCGGCTCCGCCGGCGCGTCGAGCACGGCCTGCGCGGTGATGCCGCGCCAGCGCGTGCCGTCGGGCAGGTGCTCGCCCTTCATCACCAGCGACAGCGGGTCCAGCCGGGTCCCGGCGCCGACGACGGCGTCGTAGAGCACGATCGCGCGGTCGCCGACCGAGGCTCCGGGGCCGACGGTGACCGTCGACATCTTCATGACCCGGTCCTCGAACAGGTGGGTCTGCAGGGAGACGTCCCGGCCGACCACGGCGTCGTCGCCGATCACCACGAGGTCGAACTCGGTGAGGTAGGTGGTCGACACGCACGTCCGACGCCCGATCCGGGCGCCGAGCAGCCGCAGCATCGGGGGCAGCAGCGGGGTCCCGGACAGCATCGTCAGCAGCCCGGGGACCGCGGACGCCTCGTAGAGGCCGGTGACGAACTCCGAGCGGCGCACGAACCGGCTCCACAGCGGTTCCCGGCGCGGCCGGTAGGTGCCGACGACCAGCCACTTCACGGCCGCGACCAGCAGCACCAGCAGCAGCGCGGTGCCGAGCGCGAGAGCGGGCGCCGCGAGCACCACCGCCCATGCCGGGGCGGTCCGTGCGACGTCGGACAGGCCCTGCAGGAACAGGTAGAGCGACACGGAGATCGCCGACGCGGGCAGCGTGGCACGCAGGAACTCGATCCCGAGCCGCTCCGCGACCCGCCGCCGCGACGGCGCGAACGTCATGCTCTCGGGGTGGTCGCCGGAGTCCTGCCGGACCGGCAGGTGCATCGCGGGGGACCCGAGCCAGGTGGTGTCCCGCGGGACACCGGACGTCGGCGGCACCGTGGCGACCCCGACCAGCGACTCGTCGCCCAGCTCCGACCCGGCCGGGACGACGGCGGCGTTCCCGACGAACGCCCGCCGGCCCACCAGCGTCGGACGGCGGACCATCCAGCCGTTGTGGAAGGTGGCGCTGCCGACGCTGGCCATGTCGGCGACGAACGAGCCCTGCGCGATCGTGAGCATCTCGGGGTCGATGTGCGATGCCGTGGAGACCTCGGCGCTGCGCTCGATCCGGGCGCCGAGCTGCCGCAGCCAGCCGACCGTGTAGAGCGTGGAGTACAGCGAGTTGGTGTAGGCCAGGCTCATCTCGAGCAGCTTGTCGCCGAACCACTTGCGCAGTCCCAGCGCGGACCGCGCGGGGAACACGCCCGGCCCGGTGCGGGGCCGGACGATCCGGCGGCCGAGCGCGACGAGCACGCAGACGGTCACCACGAACACCGGGCCGACGGCGACCGCGACGGCCAGGGCGGGGCCGTCGCCGAAGAACAGCAGCGACGTCCACACCAGCAGCACCGCCGGGACGAGCGACGCCAGCGCGACCAGTTCGAGGGCGGCGACACCGGCGGCCGCGGCGGCCAGCTGCGCCCGGGTCCACGCCGGTGCGGGCCCGCGCTCGGACAGCTCGGCGACGGCGGCGTCGGCCGCGTCCGGCGCCGAGGGCGACCCGGCCCAGTGCTCGCCGGGCGGGACCAGCTGGTCGGCCGCCACCGCCGACTGCTCGCCCAGGACGGCGTCGGCACCGATGACCGCGCCCGGTTCGACGACCGAGCCGGCCCCGACGTGGGCGCCCTCGCCGATCATGATCGGGGCGACGGTGATCCAGCCGTCCGCGGCCGTCCACGGGCGCAGCGCCGCGCTGTGTCCGACGGTGGCGCCGTGGCCGAGGTGCAGCATCCGCGGCAGGGACAGCACCGAGCTGCCCAGGTGGACGTCGCGGCCCGCGCGGGCCCCGAGCATCCGCAGGTAGCCGGGCGCGAGCGGGCCACCGGAGAGCACCGGCAGCGGGGACATCGACAGCAGCAGGTCCGCCGCCCACAACCGCAGGTGCACCCGCCCCCACATCGGGTAGCGCCCGGGACGGACGCCCGCGCTCAGCGCCCGCACCGCGAGCGGCGCCAGCAGCCAGCGCTGCAGCAGGAAGACCGCGGTGGCACCGAGCGCGAGCTGGGCCAGCACGTCCGGGGCGACGCGGCCGCCGTGCCAGGCGTAGACCCCGGCGGCCGGCAGCGTCATCACCAGCATGAGCACGAACAGGGACCCGGCCTGCGCGGCACCGGCGGCGGAGTAGCGGCGCCGCGAGTGCCGCAGCGGCTCGGGGCGCGGCGGCGGCGGGACCGAGCCGGGCGTGCCCCCGGTGCCGGGGCCGGCGTCCGGGTCGAGCGCGGCGGCCAGCGCGCGGGCGTCCGGGTTCTCGTAGAGGTCGCGCACGGCCGGGCTGCGCCCGACGCCGCGCTCCCGCAGCAGGGTGACGACCCGGGCGGCGAGCAGCGAGTGGCCGCCGAGCTCGTCGAAGAAGTCGGCGGTGACCGAGACCAGGTGCGGTTCCAGCGACAGCGCCTCGGCGAGCACCGACCGGACGCGGGTCTCCAGCTCCGTCGCGGGTTCGACCACCGGCCCGTCCGTCACGACGATCCGCGGCCCGGACGGCGCGGGCAGCCGCGGCCGGTCGACCTTGCCGCTGGGCATCATCGGCAGCCGGTCGAGCACCTCCAGGTACCCGGGGACCATGTAGTCGGGCAGCCGGGTCCGGAGCAGCTCGTGCAGGGCTGCTCGGTCCACCGGCCCGCCGGGCCCGGCCGCGGGCACGACGTGGACGACGAGCTCCTCGCCGGTGCCGTCCCCGGGCTTCGTCAGGGCCGCGACGGCGCTCTCGACGTCGGGGCGCTCCAGGGCGACGCTCTCGATCTCGCCGAGGTCCACCCGGTGGCCGCGGATCTTGACCTCGTCGTCGGCCCGGCCGAGGTAGACGATCTCGCCGTGGTCGTCGATGCGGCCGAGGTCGCCGGTGCGGTAGAGGCGGCCGTCGCCGTTCGGCGGTGCCGCGGGGTGCCGGACGAACCGGTCGGCGGTCTTCTCGGGCAGGTTGACGTACCCGACGGCGACGCCCGGTCCGCCGATGCAGATCTCGCCGACCTCGCCGCGGGGGACCTCGCGCAGGGCGTCGTCGAGGATCACCACCGAGTAGGTGGGCACCGGTCGGCCGATGGTGACGGCGCGGCCGGGCACCAGCTCGCCCCAGGTCGCGGTGACGGTCGCCTCGGTCGGGCCGTAGGTGTTGAGCATCCGGCGGCCCGGCCGCGCCCAGCGCTCGACCAGCCCGGCCGGGCACGCCTCGCCGCCGACGAGCAGGGTCCGCAGCGCGGGCAGCTCGCGCGGGATCGTGGCGAGCAGCGTGGGGACGCAGCACATCACGGTGACGCCGGTGTCGGCGAGGAAGTCGCCCAGCTCGGCGCCGATCCGGCGGGAGTCGGTGGGCCCCACGACGAGGGTCGCGCCGGCGGCGAAGGTCGTCCAGATCTCCTCGACGGAGAAGTCGAACGAGATCGTCATGCCCTGGTAGACGCGGTCGTGCGGGCGGACGTCGTAGACCTGGGTGATCACGTGCACGAAGTTGTAGATGCTGGGGTGCGCGACGGCGACGCCCTTGGGGCGGCCGCTGGAGCCCGAGGTGTAGATGATGTACGCGAGCGGGTCGGCGCCGGGCCGGACGGGCTCGAGCGGGTGCCGCGGCAGCGCGGCGACCTCGGCGGCGCACAGGTCCAGCGGTACGACCCGGTCGCGGGGCAGCTCCTCGGCGAGGTCCGAGGTGGTGACGAGCAGGTCGAGCCCGGCGTCGTCACGGATGTAGACGACCCGGTCGGCGGGCGCGGCCGGGTCGATCGGCACGAACGCCGCACCGGTCTTCAGCACGGCGAGGAGCACCGCGTAGGTCCGCCAGCTGCGGTGCAGCAGGATCCCGACGCGGCGCCCCGGCCCGGCACCCCGAGCCTGGAGGTACCGGGCGAGCTGCGCCGCACGGGCGTCGAGCTCGGCGTAGGTCAGCTCCAGGGCGCCGTCCTGGAGGGCGACGGCGTCGGGGTGGCGGGCCACCGACGCCTCGAAGAAGCGGTGCAGCCGATCGGGGTGGGGCGGTCCGGCCGGAGCCGGGCGTGTCTCGGTGCCCGCCCGGGGCGGGGACAACGTCAAGGTCATTCTCCTTGGGGGAGCTGCCGGGGAGCGCTCCGGTCACGAGGCCGTGGTGCTCCCGGTACGTCGGTCTGGAAACCCGATCGTGTTAGGCCGACGGCGTTCGAGGTGACCTATCTCAATCACGTTGCGTGAGCATGGGGAGCGGTCTGCCCGCTGTGTGGGTGCCGCTGGTCGGCTACCCGGGGGAGCGCGCCGGTCCGGGGCGGATCAGCTGCCGGTGGGGCCGAACTGCTCGATCCGGATCGCGTCGTCGGGAACGCCGGCCTCGGCCAACAGCGCCGCGGCGGCGTCGGCGAACGCGGGGGAGCCGCACACGTAGGCGGTCTCCCCGCCGCGGACGTGCGGTGCGACGTCGTCGAGCACGAGCCGGCCCGCCGGCCGGACCGAGCCGTCCGGCGCGGTGCGGGTGAACACCGGCGTCACCTGCGGCACGTGGAGCTCGTCGCCGAAGTAGAGGTCGCGCGGGGTCCGCACGGACACGATCATCCGCACCAGGTCGGGACGTCCGGCGGCGCGGGCGTGACGGAGCATCGCGGTGAGCGGGACCTGCCCGGACCCGCCGCCGACCAGCAGCGCGGGGGAGTCCCCGGTCCAGGCGAACCAGCCGCCGACGGGGCCGCGCACCTCCAGCACGTCCCCGGGGACGACGACGTCGTGCAGGAACTCCGAGACCTCGCCGTCGTCGAGGCGCTCGACGGTCAGGTCGATCTCCGGGCGCCCGTCCGGGGCGGAGGCGACCGAGTACGACCGCTGGGCGGTGTAGCCGTCCTCCGCGGTGAGCCGCAGCACGTAGTACTGGCCCGGCAGGTGGCGGGCGGGCTCCTCCAGGCCGAGGGTGAACGTCCGGACCGCCGGTGCCTCGTCCCGGATCCCCAGGACGGTGGCGGTCTGCCAGCGCAGGGTGCGGCGCGATGTCGTCGGGCGCGCGCCAGGGTCCGTGCTCATCGGTCCGCTCAGTCCCCCTGGAACCGCTGCTCGCGCCACGGGTCGCCGCGGTCGTGGTAGCCGTTGCGCTCCCAGAACCCCGGCTCGTCCTCGGCGAGCACCCGCAGCCCCGCCACCCACTTGACGCTCTTCCAGAAGTACAGGTGCGGGACCAGCAGCCGGGCCGGGCCGCCGTGCTCCCGGGTCAGGGGCCTGCCCTGGGCGTCGAACGCCAGCCACGCCCGCCCGCCGGTGACGTCGGCCAACGGCAGGTTGGTCGTGTAGCCGGAGTGCGAGTGCGCGACGACGAACCGGGCCCGCGGCAGCGGGCCCGCCGCCTCGAGCAGGTCGTCGACCGGGATGCCCGACCAGCGCATGCCGAACTTGCTCCAGGTCGTGACGCAGTGGATGTCGCCGTCCCACCGTTCCCGGGGCAGCGCGCCGATCTCGTCCCAGGTCCACTCGACCTCGCGCTCGACGAGCCCTTCGATCCGGAACGTCCACCGGTCGGTGTCGAGGTGCGGCGCCCGCTCGGCGGTGAGCACCGGCCACTGGTCACCGGCGTCGTACTGGCCTGGCGGCAGCCGGGAGTCGCGGGGACGGCGGCCGACGAAGCCACGGGTCACACGGGGCATGACGACGACAATGCACCCGGCGGGCCGGTTGTTCCCGCCGGCGGTCGGTTGCGTCACAGCCCGTGCGCGCCTCGCCACACCTATGACCGCACGGTGCCGGCCCGTCACTACACTCCCGACGACTTCGGTGACGCCGCGACGGCGTCGCCCCGGCGGGCAACGAGGCCGCCCCGCGGGCCGGTGAGGAGATACTGAGCGGATGACGGACAGCGACCGCGGAGCGGTCGGCGCACCTGACACGGACGCCCCGGTGGAGCCGGACGAGCTCGTCCTGGCAGGGGGCTTCGACCCGGTCACCCGCGAGCAGTGGACGGCGGCCGCGGACGGCGTGGTGCGCAAGTCCGGCCGCATCACCGACGACGCCGAGCCCGGGGCCGGGGTGGACACCCTCACCCGGACCTCGGCCGACGGCTTCCGGGTCGCGCCGCTCTACGCCGCCGAGGACGTCGAGGGCCTGCCGGAGACCGGGGTCCCGGGCTCGTGGCCCTTCACCCGCGGCGCCCTGACCGACGGTCACGTGCCCGAGGGCTGGGACATCCGGCAGCGGCACGCGGGCACCGACCCCGCCGCCGTCCGGGAGGCCCTGCTCGCCGACCTGGAGTGCGGCGTCAACTCGATCTGGCTGCGGGTCGGCGAGGGCGGTGTCCCGGTCACGGACCTCGCGCGCACCCTCGACGGGGTCTACCTGGACCTCGCCGCGGTCGCGCTGGACGCCGGCACCGACGCCGTCCCCGCCGCGCACGCCTACCTCGACCTGGCCGCCCGGAACGGCGTCGAGGACGCCGACCTGCTCGGCTCGCTCGGCGTCGACCCGATCGGGCTGCGCGCCCGCGCCGGGTCCGCCGCCGGCGCGGCGGGCGAGCCGGAGACGGTCGTCGAGCCGGCCCGGCAGGTCGCGGAGTCGTTCCCGAAGGTCGCCGCGGTCACCGTCGACGCGACCGTCGTCCGCGAGGCGGGCGGGTCCGACGGACAGGAGCTGGGCTGGTCGCTCGCGGCCGGCGTCGCCTACCTGCGGACCCTCACCGCGGCCGGGCTCGACGTCGCCGCCGCGGCCCGGGTGCTGGAGTTCCGCTACGCCGCCACCCCCGAGCAGTTCCCGACGATCGCGAAGCTGCGCGCCGCGCGCCGGCTGTGGTCGCGGGTGCTGGAGGCCAGCGGCACCACCGAGGTCGCCCAGCGCCAGCACGCCGTGGTGTCGGAGGCGTCGTTCTCCCGCCGCGACCCGTGGGTGAACATGCTGCGCGGCACCGTCGCGGGGTTCGCGGCGGGTGTCGGCGGCGCCGACGCGGTCACCGTGCCGCCGTTCGACGCCGCGCTCGGTGCGGCCGAGCCGTTCTCCCGCCGGATCGCGCGCAACACCCAGAGCCTGCTGATCGAGGAGTCGCACCTGGCCCGGGTGATCGACCCGGCAGGCGGCTCCTGGTACGTGGAGCACCTGACCGAGGACCTCGCCGCGGCCGCCTGGGCCTTCTTCCAGGAGATCGAGGCCGCCGGCGGGGCCGTCGCCGCGCTGGACTCCGGCCTCGTCGAGGAGAAGGTGGCGCAGGTGCGGGCCCGCCGGGAGACCGACGTCGCCCGCCGCAAGGTCCCGCTGACCGGCGTCTCGGAGTTCCCGGACCTCCACGAGCGCCCGGTCGAACGGACACCGCTGCCCGAGCCGGTGCAGCGCGGGGGCCTCCCGCTCTACCGGCCCGCCGAGGCCTACGAGGTCCACCGCGACCGCTCGGACGCCGTACTGGAGGCGACCGGCAGCCGTCCCACCGCGTTCCTCGCGACGCTGGGCCCGCTGGCCACCTACACGGCCCGCGCCGGGTTCACCCGCAACCTGCTCGCCGCGGGCGGGATCGACGCCACCGAGGCCGGCCCGACCGAGTCCGTGCAGGACGTGGCCGACGCGTTCGGCGGGACCGGGACCACGGTCGTCGTGCTCTGCTCGTCGGACGCGCTCTACGACGAGCGCGCCGCCGCGACGGCCGCCGCGCTGCACGAGGCCGGCGCGACCCGCATCCTGCTGGCGGGGAAGCCGAAGGACGACGTGGCGGGTGTCGACGGGTACCTGTTCGCCGGCTGTGACGCCCTCGGCGTGATCGACGACGTGTTCACCGCGCTGGAAGCGCGCACCGGTACCGCCCTGGAGGGATCGAAGTGACGCAGATTCCCGACTTCACCTCGGTGCCCCTGGGCCCCGCGACGACGCCGTCGTCGGACTGGGCGGGGTCCGCCCCCACCTGGGAGGCGCCGGAGGGCATCGGCGTCAAGCCGCTGTACACCTCCCGCGACCTCGACGGGCTCGACTTCCTGGGCACCTACCCGGGGATCACGCCGTACCTGCGCGGCCCGTACCCGACGATGTACACGAACCAGCCGTGGACGGTCCGGCAGTACGCCGGGTTCTCCACCGCGGCCGAGTCGAACGCCTTCTACCGGCGCAACCTCGCCGCGGGCCAGAAGGGCCTGTCGATCGCGTTCGACCTGGCCACCCACCGCGGCTACGACTCCGACCACCCGCGGGTCGCCGGCGACGTCGGCATGGCCGGTGTCGCGATCGACTCGATCCTCGACATGCGCCAGCTGTTCGACGGCATCCCGCTGGACCGCATGTCGGTCTCGATGACGATGAACGGCGCCGTGCTGCCGGTGCTCGCGCTGTACATCGTCGCGGCGGAGGAACAGGGGGTGAGCCCCGACAAGCTGACCGGAACCATTCAGAACGACATTCTGAAGGAGTTCATGGTCCGCAACACCTACATCTACCCGCCGCAGCCGTCGATGCAGATCATCTCCGACATCTTCGGCTTCACCAGCGCGAAGATGCCGAAGTTCAACTCGATCTCGATCTCCGGGTACCACATCCAGGAGGCCGGGGCGACGAACGACCTGGAGCTCGCCTACACCCTCGCCGACGGCGTGGAGTACCTGCGGGCCGGCGTCGACGCCGGGCTGGACATCGACAAGTTCGCGCCGCGGCTGAGCTTCTTCTGGGCGATCGGCATGAACTTCTTCATGGAGGTCGCCAAGATGCGGGCCGCGCGCCTGCTCTGGTCGAAGCTCGTCCACCGGTTCGACCCGAAGAACGCGAAGTCGCTGTCGCTGCGGACCCACTCGCAGACCTCGGGCTGGTCGCTGACCGCGCAGGACGTCTACAACAACGTCGTCCGCACCTGCGTCGAGGCGATGGCCGCCACCCAGGGCCACACGCAGTCGCTGCACACCAACGCCCTCGACGAGGCGCTCGCGCTGCCCACCGACTTCTCGGCGCGGATCGCCCGGAACACCCAGCTGCTGCTGCAGCAGGAGTCCGGCACCACGAACGTCGTTGACCCGTGGGGCGGCAGCTACTACGTCGAGAAGCTGACCTACGACATCGCGCGGCGCGCGTGGGCGCACATCGACGAGGTCGAGAAGGCCGGCGGCATGGCCGAGGCGATCGACGCCGGCATCCCGAAGATGCGCGTCGAGGAGGCCGCGGCCCGCACCCAGGCCCGGATCGACTCCGCCCGCCAGCCGGTGATCGGCGTCAACAAGTACGTGCTGGAGGCCGACGAGCAGATCGACGTCCTCAAGGTCGACAACGCGAACGTGCGCCGCGAGCAGCTCGAGAAGCTGCAGAAGCTGCGGGCCGAGCGCGACGACCGTGCCCTGGACGAGTCGCTCCGCAGGCTGACGGGCGTCGCCGAGAAGATCGCCGAGGGGTCGCGGCGCGGTGCCGAGGACAACCTGCTCGGCCTGGCCGTCGACGCGGCCCGCAACAAGGCCACCGTCGGGGAGATCTCCGACGCACTGGAGAAGGTCTTCGGGCGCCACGCCGGTCAGATCCGCATCATCTCCGGTGTGTACTCCGAGGAGGCCGGGCAGAACCCGGCGATCGACCGCGCCCGCGAGCTCGTCTCCGAGTTCGCCGAGCACGAGGGCCGCCAGCCCCGGATCCTGGTCGCGAAGATGGGCCAGGACGGCCACGACCGCGGCCAGAAGGTGATCGCGACGGCGTTCGCCGACATCGGCTTCGACGTCGACGTCGGGCCGCTGTTCCAGACCCCGGCCGAGGTCGCCAAGCAGGCCGCCGAGTCCGACGTGCACGTGATCGGCGCCAGCTCGCTGGCCGCCGGGCACCTCACGCTGGTCCCGGAGCTGCGCAGCGAGCTCGCCGCGCTGGGCCGCGAGGACATCATGGTCGTGGTCGGCGGCGTGATCCCGCCCGCCGACGTCCCGGAGCTCCTCGACATGGGTGCCGCCTCGGTCTTCCCGCCCGGCACGGTCATCGCCGAGGCGGCGGTGGACCTGCTCGGGAAGCTGTCGGCGGCCCTGGGCCACGGCGACGGCGACGGCGCCGGTGACGGTGCAGGCGACGGTGACGCCCCCGCCGCGGCGGGGAGCGTGTTCGCCGACTGATGGGCAGGGACTGATGGGCGGATCCACCGGGCCCGGCCGCGCCGCCGGCCGCGTCCCGGACCCCGCCGCGCTCGCCCGCGGGGTCCTCGACGGAGACCGCACGCTGCTGGCCCGGGCGATCACGCTGGTGGAGTCCAGCCGCCCCGACCACCAGCGGGCGGCCCAGGAGCTGCTGCTGGAGCTGACGCCGAAGTCCGGCGACGCCGTCCGGGTCGGCATCTCCGGGGTCCCGGGGGTCGGGAAGTCGACGTTCATCGAGGCGATGGGCACCCGGCTGACCGGCCAGGGGCACCGGGTCGCGGTGCTGGCGGTGGACCCGTCGTCCACCCGGACCCGTGGCTCGATCCTCGGTGACAAGACCCGGATGCCGCGGCTGGCCACCGACCCGGACGCCTTCGTCCGGCCGTCGCCGTCGGCGGGCACGCTGGGCGGCGTCGCCCGGCGCACCCGGGAGACGATGGTGGTCATGGAGGCCGCCGGCTACGACGTCGTGCTGGTGGAGACGGTCGGGGTCGGCCAGTCCGAGACGACGGTCGCCGGCATGGTCGACACCTTCCTGTTCCTCACGATCGCCCGGACCGGCGACGCCCTGCAGGGGATCAAGAAGGGCATCCTGGAGCTCGCCGACGTCGTCGCGGTGAACAAGGCCGACGGCAAGCACGAGCAGGACGCCCGCGCGGCGGCCCGCGAGCTGGCCGGGGCGCTGCACATGATGACCCCGGCGTCCGCGCACTGGCGCACCCCGGTGCTGTCCTGCTCGGCGCACACCGGCATGGGCCTGGACACGGTCTGGGAGAAGGTCGGCGAGCACCGCGAGGCGCTGGACAAGGCCGGCGAGCTCGCGACCCGGCGCGCGGACCAGCAGGTCGACTGGATGTGGCAGATGGTGCGGGACCGGCTGATGGACCGGGTGGTGCACGACCCGGAGCTGAAGCAGCGGCTGCCGGAGCTGACCGCCGACGTCCGCACCGGCGGGCTCACACCGACCCTCGCCGCGCAGACCATCCTCGACGTCCTGCGCTGACGTCCTGCGCGGGCGGCGGCCGCTGCGGGTGCTCCTCGGCGGTGGCGGCCGGCCAGGCGGACGCGCGGTGATCACCGGCCCCGCCACACCGGGCGGCGCTTCTCCACGAACGCCGCGACCCCCTCGACGCGGTCCTCGCTGGTGTACGGGTCCGGTCCCACCGACAGCCGCAGCGCCGACGCGAGGGGGAGCTCGCCGCCCCGCCCGACGGCCGCCTTGTACCGGCGCACCGTGAGCGGCGCGTTCCCGGCGATCCGGCTGGCCAGCGCGGCGCAGTGCGCGGCGAGCTCGTCGCCCGGGACGACGTGGTTCACCAGCCCCCAGCGGTGTGCCTCGGCCGCGTCGATGTCGTCGCCGGTGTAGAGCAGCTCGTAGGCGATGCCGCGCGGCACGGTGCGGGACAGCAGGTGCACCCCGAAGTTGGCGCCCATGCCGCGTCTCGCCTCGGGCAGCCCGATGCGGGCGTGGTCGGCCGCGATCCGGATGTCGCAGGCCAGTGCCAGCTCGCAGCCCCCGCCGAGCGCCCAGCCGTTGAGCGCGGCGACGGTCGGCTTGCCGCACTCGAGGACGGTCTCGAACACGTTGCGGGAGGTCCCGCCCATCGGCCGCAGCCCGTTCCCGGCCCCGTCGTCGTGCTCGCGGACCTCCTTGAGGTCGACACCGGCGCTGAACGCCCTCGACCCGGCACCGGTGAGGACCACGACCCAGACGTCGTCGTCGGCGTCGAAGCGGTCGAAGGCCTGCACCAGGTCGGCCTGCAGACCGGCCGACAGCGCGTTGAGGCGTTCCGGCCGGTCCAGGGTGACGGTGGCGACGCGGCCGGCGACGCGGACGTCGAGGCCGTTCTCCGTGCGGGTCGGCGCGCTCACGCCACGGCTCCCCGCGCGATCGACGGCCACAGCGCGTCCGGCCCGCCCGCGACCAGGGACGCCCCGAGCCGGGTGCTCCACTCCCGTTCCGCGCCGTACTCCTCGCGCCACGACCAGAGGCGCCGGGTGAGGCGGCCGAGCTCGTACTCGCGGGTCATCCCCATCGCCCCGGTGGCCTGGTGGGCGGCCGCCGCGATCGTCCCGGCCGCCGCGGAGGCGACGGTCTTGGCGGCGGCGACGTCGAACTCCGCCGGGGTTCCCCCCGGTGCGGCCGTGGCATTGGCGGCGCAGACCCGGGCGGCCATGCGCACCGCCTCGGTCTGCTCGGCCAGGCGCACCAGATGTGCGGCGACGGCCTGGAACCGGGCCACCGGCCGTCCGAACTGGTGCCGGTCGTTCGTGTAGCCGACGGTCAGCTCCAGGACCCGCCCGGCCGCACCCGCGACGAGCGCCACCCGGGACAGCGCCCCGCGGCGGTGCAGCGCGGCGAGGGTGACGCCGTCCGGTGCCGGCGCGGCCTCGTCGACGGCGACGCCGTCCAGGTGCACGGTGTCGCGCGGCTCGCCGGCGAGGTTCTGACCGGGCTCGACGCGGGCGCGTGCGGGGTCGACCGTGACGACCTGCGGGCCGTCGTCGGAGCGCGCGAGCAGCACCAGCCGCTGCGCGGACCGCGCCCACGGCACCCGGGCGACGGTCCCGTCCACCACCCGGCGTGCGCCCTCGCGGCGCAGCGCGACCCCGGTGGACGCCGTCGTCACCGGGCCGGGCGGGACGTCCGTGCCGGACGCGGCCAGCAGCCACCCGCCGAGCAGCCCGGTCTCCGCGACCGGGAGCGGCGCGGCGAACCGGCCGATCTGCTCCAGCACCGCGCACGCCTCGGCGACGGTGCCACCGACCGCCGGACCGCCCGCCGTGTCGGGGACCCGACACCCACGGGAAGCCGCCGGCCGCCGTCGTCGCCCACAGGCCGCCCGCCCAGCCGGTCTCCTCGGCGGCGTCGACGACCTCGGCGGTGCAGCGGTCCCGCAGCACGTCCGCGACGGCCTCGCCGACGAGGTCCGCGTCGCTGCGCGCCCCGCTCATCGCCGTGCCCCCGCGTACTCCGCCGACAGGCCCCGGGCGGCGATGCTGCGCAGCACCTCCGTGGTCCCGCCGCGCAGGGTGAACGACGGACCGGTGAGGACGGCCTCGGCCAGCAGCCGGCCGAACATCCCCGGCGACCCCGGGTCGATCTCCAGCTCCGCGACGTGGCGCAGCGTCTCGATCACCTCCTGCTCGTGGACCGTCCCGATGTCCTTGACCAGTGCCGCCTCCACGGCCGGCGCGGCACCGTGCTCCAGCGAGCGGGCCACGGCGAGCGACAGCTGCCGGATCGTCCACAGCGTCGCGGCGGCCCGGCCGACGGCGGACCGCCCGGCGTCGTCGAGCCGGTCGCCGCACTCCCAGACGAACGCGGTGAGCAGCCCGAACACCGACAGGTAGCGGTCCGGCCCGGACCGCTCGTAGGCCAGCTCCGAGGTGACCTGGTGCCAGCCCGAGCCGATCTCGCCGAGCACCATGTCGTCGGGCACGAACACGTCGGTGAAGACGACCTCGTTGAAGTGGTGCCCGCCGTCGAGGAACCGGATCGGGGACACCGTGATCCCGGGCGCGTGCAGGTCGACGATCAGCTGGGACAGGCCGCCGTGCCGGTCGTCGGACGGCGAGGTGCGGCACAGCACGACGAAGAAGTGGTTGAGGTGCGCCGCGCTCGTCCAGATCTTGGTGCCGTTCACCGTCCAGCCGCCGTCCACCCTCGTCGCGGCGGTCCGCACCGACGCCAGGTCGGAGCCCGCATCGGGCTCGCTCATGCCGAGGGAGAACCAGCACTCGCCGGCCGCGATCCGGGGCAGAAACCACCGGCGCTGCTCCTCGGTGCCGAACGCGAGCAGGGTCGGCGCCGTCTGCCGCTCGGCGACCCAGTGCGCGACGATCGGTGCGCCCGCGGCCAGCAGCTCCTCGACGACGACGAACCGCTCCACCGGGGTGGCCCCCTGACCGCCGTACTCGCGCGGGATCGCCATGCCCACCCACCCGCGGGCGGCGAGACGGCGGGAGAACTCCGGGTCGTGCGCGCCGCCGAGGCCGAGCCCAGGCCGGAAGTCCGGCGGCAGCTCGGTGGCGAGGAACCCGCGCACCTCGTGGCGCAGCTGTTCCTCCCGTTCGGTCAGCACGGTCGGGGTGAAGATCATGCGCTGCTCCTGCTCCGGTCGTCCGTGCGGCGGGGGCGGGCCACCGCCGCGCCGGAGCGCAGCAGGCGGCGGGCCTCGGCCGGGGTGAAGCCGAGCTCGTCGAGCACGGCGGTGGTGTGCGCCGCGAACGGCGGCGAGGGACGGGTGGGCTCGGACGGGGTGCCGCCGAACCGGATGGGTGCGCCGAGGCCGCGGTAACGGCCGATCGCCGGGTGCTCGACGTCGGCGACCAGGCCCTCGGCCTCGACGTGCGGGTCGGTCAGCACCTCGTCGAGGGCCCGCACCACGGCGCACGGGATCGCCACCGCCCGCAGCCGCGTCACCCACTCCGCGCTGTCGCGGGTGACGAAGAGCGCCGCCAGGTCGGCGCGGACGGCCTCGGTGCCGGTCCGCAGCCGGTCCACCGGCATCCCGGCGATCGCGGCCAGCCGCTCCTGGGTGGGCGGGCTGCCCGCCCCGACCGCGATGGCGCCGTCCGAGGTGCCGAACACCCGGTAGTGCCCGGTCAGGGTGAGCCGGTCGGGCTGGTGCGCCTCCCGGGCGGCGGCGATGCGGTCCCGGCCGGCGCCCGCGCGGCGCAGCCGGGGCAGCTCGTCGGCGACGAACGCCGCGCGCCACCCGTCGACGGCGTCGATGTGCGAGAACTGGTTGTTCTGCAGGGTCAGTGCCGCACCGAGCAGCGAGACGTCGACCGGCTGGCCGCGACCGGTGCGGTCGCGGGCGACCAGCGCCATCGACACCCCGGCGAGCAGGAGCAGCGACGACGCGTAGTCGGCGACCTGCACCTCGCTGTGCCGCGGGACGCCGTCGGCCTCGGCGCCGAGCGCCGCGACCAGCCCGGAGTGCGCCTGCACCACGACGTCCATCCCGGGCAGCCCCGCGTCCGGGCCGACCGTGCCGTAGCCGGTGACCGCCCCGTGCACGAGCCGCGGGTTCACTGCGGACAGCGTCACGGCGTCCAGACCGCGGCGCGCGACGGCGGCCGGGCTCATGTTCACGAGCACGACGTCGGCGAGCGCGGCGAGCCGGCGGACGACCTCGCCGGCGTCGGGGTGGCCCAGGTCCAGCGCGACCGACTCCTTGCCCCGGTTCTTGATCGCGAACTGGCGGCTCTCGCCGGGCGCGAGCTCGTGCGAGCTCCGGTAGGAGTCCCCGCCGGGTGGTTCCACCTTGATCACCCGGGCTCCCGCGTCGGCCATCAGCTGGCCGCAGAACGGCACGGACACGAACTGTCCGAACTCGACGACCGTGATCCCGTCCAGCGCGCCGGTCACGGCGCGACCGTCCCGGCCGGGACGCCGGTCTCCAGGTGGCAGGCGACCTCGCCGCCGCCGTCGACGGGGGTCATGGCGGGCGGGGTCTCCCGGCAGACGTCCATCGCGAACGGGCACCGGGTGACGAACGGGCAGCCCGCGGGCGGGTCCGCCGGGTCGGGCAGGTCGCCGGAGAGCAGCATGCGGGTCCCGGTCCCCGCCCGTCCCGGGTGCGTCGCGGGGGTCGCCGACAGCAGGGCGCGGGTGTAGGGGTGGGCCGGCGCGTCGTAGACCCGGTCGGTGGGGCCGGTCTCGACGACGTGACCGAGGTACATCACGGCGACGGTGTGCGCGATGTGCCGCACCACGGCCAGGTCGTGCGCGATGAACAGGTAGGACAGCCCGAACTGCTCCCGCAGGTCCTCCAGCAGGTTGATCACCTGGTTCTGGGTCGACACGTCGAGTGCGGACACCGCCTCGTCGCACACCACCAGGCTCGGGTGGAGCGCGACCGCCCGGGCGATCGCGACGCGCTGCCGCTGCCCGCCGGAGAACTCGTACGGGTAGCGGTCCGCGTGGCTCGCGGGCAGCCCGACGACGTCGAGCAGCGCGCGGACCCGGCTCGCGGCGTCGCGCCGGGACAGGCCCTCGTGCTCGCGCAGCGGCTCGGCGATGCTGTCCCCGATCACCGCGCTCGGGTCCAGCGACGAGTACGGGTCCTGGAACACCATCTGCATGGTCCGGCGGGCGTCGCGCAGCGCCCGCCCGCGGAGCGCGGTCAGGTCGGTGCCGTCCAGCCGGACCCGCCCGCCGGCCACCGGGACGAGCCGCAGCACGGCCCGCCCCAGCGTGGACTTGCCGGATCCGGACTCGCCGACCAGCCCGAGCGTCTGCCCGCGCGCGAGGCGCAGGCTGACGCCGTCGACGGCGCGCAGGGTCCGCCCGCGGCCGCGCAGGCCCCGGGACCCGAACGTGACGCGCAGGTCGTCGACCTCCAGCAGACCGGCCGCTCCGCCGCCGGTCACCGGGCACCGCGCAGGGTCAGCTCGTCGTGCCGGACGCAGCGCGAGAGGTGGCCGGGACGGGCGGTGACCAGCGGTGGCGGTTCCCCGCAGACCGTCGTCGCACGGCCGCAGCGCGGCGCGAACCGGCAGCCCGGGGGCATCGCCCACGGTTCCGGGGTGCGCCCCGGGATCGACGGCAGCCGCTGCCCCCTCGACCCCAGCTGCGGCATCGCCGCCAGCAGCCCCTCGGTGTAGGGGTGGCGCGGATGGTCGAACAGCTCACCGACCCCGGCCCGCTCCACGACCTGCCCGGCGTACATCACGACGACCCGTTCGCACACCTCGGCGACGACGCCGAGATCGTGGGTCACCAGCAGCACGCTCATCCCGAGATCGCGCTGCATCGTCGCCAGCAGCTCCAGCACCTGGGCCTGGATGGTGACGTCGAGTGCGGTGGTGGGCTCGTCGGCGATCAGCAGGCGCGGCTCGCAGCTGACCGCCATCGCGATCATCGCCCGCTGCCGCATCCCGCCGGAGAACTCGTGCGGGTAGTCGTCCACGCGGCGCCGGGCGTGCGGGATGCCGACCAGGTCGAGCACCTCGACGGCCCGTTCGCGCGCGGCCCGGCGGGACACCCCGCGGTGCAGCCGGACGGTCTCGGCGATCTGGTCGCCGATCCGGAACGCCGGGTTGAGGCTGGTCATCGGCTCCTGGAAGACCATCGCCACCTCGTTGCCGCGCACCGCCTGCAGCTCCCGCCCGGAGAGCGCGGACAGGTCGCGGTCGCCGAACCGGACGGCCCCGGAGGCGATCCGGCCGACGCCGCGCGGCAGCAGCCCGAGGACGGACAGGCCGGTCACGGTCTTGCCCGAGCCCGACTCCCCGACGAGGCCGACGATCTCGCGCTCGCGCACGTCGAACGAGACCCCGGCGACGACCGTCGACCACCCGTGATCGGTGACGAACTCGACGTGCAGGTCGTCCACGCCGAGCAGGGTCCCGGCACGGGCGGGTGCGGCAGGTGCGGTCATGATCCGGCCTTCCTGGTACGTCGGCCGAGCGCGTCGCGCAGCCCGTCACCGATGAGGTTGAACGACAGGGTGGCGACGGCGATCGCGACGCCGGGCCAGAACACCAGCAGGGGAGTGGAGCGGATCTCCCGGAACCCGCTGCCGAGCATCACGCCCCAGCTGGGCGTGGGCGGGACGACACCGAGCCCCAGCAGGCTCAGCGCGGCCTCGGCCAGCAGCGCCGCGGCCAGCATCACCGAGACCTGCACCAGCACCGGTGAGGCGATGTTCGGCAGTACCCGCCGGACGACGATCCGCCAGGCCGGGGTACCGATGCTGATCGAGGCCTCGACGTAGGTCTGCGCGCGGACCTGGAGCGTCGACGCCCGCGCGACCCGGAACAGCCGCGGTGCGTACACGATCCCGAGCGCGATCATCGCGTTCTGCAGGCCCGGCCCGGTGGCGGCGATGATCGCGATGGCCAGCACGATCGCCGGGAAGGTCATCAGCACGTCCCCGGCCCGGCCGAGCAGCCAGTCGACCCGGCCGCCGACGTAGCCCGCGAGCAGGCCCAGCGGCACGCCGATCACGGTGGCGACGGCGACGGCGAGCGCGGCGGCGAACAGGGACACCCGCCCGGCGTAGAGCAGCCGGGTGAACGTGTCCCGGCCCAGCGCGTCCGTGCCCAGCCAGTGCTGCGGCGTGGACAGCGACAGGCGGCGCGGCACGTCGATCGCCTCCGGGGCGTAGGGCGCGATCAGCGGGGCCGCCAGGGACCCCACGACCAGCAGCCCCAGGACGACGAGTGCGACGGACGCCGGCCGGTTCTCCCGGAAGCGGCGCCAGAACCCGGCACGGACGGGGACGGCGGGCGCGGCGGCGGTACCGGCCGCGGCGGTGGGCGCGGTGGTCGTCATGACTGCCGGATCCTCGGGTCGAAGTAGCCGTAGGACAGGTCGACGAGCAGGTTGATCAGCAGCACCAGCGCCGCGACCACCAGCAGCACGCCCTGCACCATCGGGAAGTCCCGGGCGAACACCGAGGTGTAGGCCAGGCTGCCGAGCCCGGGCAGGGCGAACAACTGCTCGATCACGACGGTCCCGCCGATGAGGCGGCTCGCTTCCAGGCCGAACGCGGTGACCACCGGGACGGCGGCGTTCTTGAGCGCGTGCCTCCCGACGACGCGCGCCGGAGGGAGCCCCTTCGCGGTCGCGGTGCGGACGTAGTCCTCGCGCAGCACGCCCGTCATCCCGGCCCTGGTCTGGCGGGCGATCACCGCCGCGGGGGCGAGACCGAGCGCCGTCGCGGGCAGGACGAGGTGCAGGAACCACTGCAGCGGGTTCTCCGTCAGCGGCACGTAGCCGACGGCCGGGAAGATCGTCGCGTTGATCGCCAGCAGCAGCACGAGGATCATGCCGACCCAGAAGTACGGGACGGCGACGCCGAGGCTGGCCGCGAACGTCGCCACCCGGTCGAGCCGGCTGCCCGGCCGCATCGCGGCGACGACACCGACCGTGACACCCAGCACGAGCGCGACGGCGAGGCTCAGCAGCGCCAGCGACAGGGTGGCGGGCAGCCGCGAGAACACCGCCTCGGACACCGGCTGGCTGGAGAACAGCGACTGCCCGAGGTCGCCCTGCACGACCCCGGAGAACCAGTTCCAGAACTGCAGGAGGAACGGGTCGTCGAGACCGAGCCGTTCCCGTACGGCCGCGATCTGTGCGGGATCGGGGTTCTCCCCGGCGAGGGCGACCGCGGGGTCGCCGGGCACCAGGACGATCAGGCTGAACACGCAGAAGCTGACGACGAGCATCGGGACGGTGAACGCCAGCCTGCGGACGAGAAGGCCGAGCATGGGAACCTCCGCCTCTAGGGGTTGATCGCCGCGCCGCGGAACTGGCGGGACGCGTCGGCGTAGATCTCCACACCACCGACCTTCGGGTTCATGACGTACGGGGTGGTGAGGTTGCACAGCGGCAGGTGTGGCGCGTGGACCTCGGCGACCCGGTCGAAGAGCTTCTCGAACTGCGGTGCCCGGTCCTCCGGCGTCGCGCCGCGGGCCGCGGCGTCCTCGGCGGCGACGACCACCGGGTCGCTGTACCCGCCCGGGTTGTTGAAGCCGTCGGGCCGGTAGTACTCGGCGGTGAGCACGCTCGGGTCGGACTCGGCCTTCTGCTCGAACAGGATCGCGTCGACGCTCTTGGCCACGGAGAAGTCCTCCGCGAGCTTGTTGAGATCGACCGGTGTGATCGACATCGTGATGCCGACCTCGGCGAAGTTGGCCTGCAGGATCTGCGCGATCTGCTGGTAGACGTCGAGGTTGACGACCTCCAGGTCGAACGAGAAGCCGTCCGGCAGACCGGCCTCGTCGAGCAGCCGCCGGGCCTGCTCCGGGTCGTGCTCCGGCGGTGCCACGTTCGTCGACGACGCGTAGTAGAAGTCCGGGAACATCTGGCCCGCGGGCTGGCAGAGGCCGCTGACGAGCAGGCTGATCGACCTCCGGTCGACGGCGACGTTCATCGCCTGCCGGACATTCTCGTCGCCGAACTCCGACCGGGCGGTGTTCAGGTTGAGCGTGTAGCTCGACAGCGACGGCTGCTGGCAGATCACCAGCCCCGACTCCTGCGCCGGGCGCACCATGTTGGCCCGGAGGAACGTCACGTCCGCGGCGCCGGTGGTGACGGCGTTGAGACGGGCGTTGTCGTCGCCGGAGATCAGGTAGGTCAGCCGCTCGACCCGCGCACCGTCCTGGTCCCAGTAGCCGGGCACCCGGGTGTACTCGACCCGGTCACCGGGGACGTAGCGGCTCATCGTGTAGGCACCCGAGCCACCGGTGGGCCGGACGTCCTCGCCGGGCCGGTCGAAGGCCGCCGGGCTCATCATCATCCCGGCCGAGCCGCCCAGGATGGTGATCAGCGGGCCCGCCGAGGAGTCGGTGACGAGACGGACGGTCCGCTCGTCGAGCACCTGGACGTCGGTGAGCGACTCGAGCCGGTTCGCGTTGAACGAGCCCTCGAGGTCGCGGTGGCGGAGCAGGTTGGCGCGCACCGAACCGGCGTCGAACGGGACGCCGTCGTGGTAGCGCCACCCGGGGATCAGCCGCATGTCCACCGACCGGCCGTCGGGGGACAGGCTCCACGACTCGGCCAGCATCGGCTCGGCCTCGCCGGCGGCGTTGACGTGCACGAGGCTGTCGTAGACGGGGTAGAGGTACATCTGGCTGTTGTTCGTGGTGATCCGGTCCGGGTCGAAGCTGGTGTTGTCGACCGTGTAGATCCAGGTCAGCTCGGCGGCGCGGTCCGATCCGGGTGCGACGGGCGGGCAGTCGACCGGGCCGGTGTCGGCCTGCGGGATCGCACCGCTGCCCGCGCCGCAGCCCGCGGCGAGTCCGAGCAGCAGGCAACCGAGCAGGCCGGCGACGAGGGTGGTGGGGGACGGGCGCACGGGGGGACCTCCTTGTCCGGCGTGCGACGTGGCGCCGTCAGCGGGAGTTGCGCCGCCGCTGGGACCACATCTGGGTGGCGCGCTCGAACTCGACCGCCGCGTCCCAGCCGATCCCGGGCGGACCCAGCTCGGTGCGGAACGAGCGGACGGCCTCGCGGGCGAGGGCGGGGTCCTTCGCGGGCTCGGCGGCGAGCCGGTGCGCGGTGTCCTCGACGTCGGCGTCCGGGACGGCGGACCAGGCCAGACCGATCTCGGCGACACTCCGGCCGTCGATCTCCTGGCTGAACAGCCCCATCGCGGCCGTGGCCTCGCGACTGGCGGTCCGCCCGGCGATGGTGAAGAACCCGCCGCCGGGGTGCAGCCCGATCCGGAGGAACCCGGCCAGCAGCCGGGCGTCGGTGGCGACGACCCGCAGGTCGGTGGCGAACATCAGGTTGATGCCCGCGCCGACGGCCGCGCCGCGGACCGCCGCGACCGTCGGGACGGCGAGGGCGCCGACCCGGACGAAGGCCCGGTACACGGCGCCGGTCTCCCGGAACGTCGCGTCCTCGGCCTGGTCGGCGCCCGGGTTCCAGGTGCGCCGGTCGGCGCCGGAGCAGAACGTGCCGCCGGCCCCGCGGACGACGGCGGCGCCGATCGCGGGGTCGGCGTCGATCTCCTCGCAGGCGGCGACCAGCTCGTGGCCCATCGTCGGCGTCAGCCCGTTCCGCACCTCCGGCGAGTCGACGGTCAGGGTCGCGACCCCGTCGGTCTTGTCCAGGACGATCGAGCCCATCTGTGTGGTCCTCCAGGGTCGGTGGGTGGTCAGGAACGGGTGGTGACGAGGACGTCGACGGCGACCACGCCGTCGCCGGCGGCGCCGACGATCAGCGGGTTGATCTCGAGCTCCTCGATGTCGGGCCGGTCGGCGACCGCGGCGCCGAGCCGCACCAGGACGTCGACGACGGCGTCGACGTCGCGTGGCGGCGCGCCGCGGTGCCCGGCCAGCAGCGGCCAGGACCGCAGCTCGCGCAGCAGGCCGCGGGCCTCGTCCGGGGTGGTCGGGACCAGGGCGGTCGCGACGTCGCGGTGCACCTCGGTGGCGGTCCCGCCGAGGCCCACGGTCACCACCGGCGGCCAGCCGTCGCGGGCACCGGCGACCCCGACCAGCAGCTCCAGGCCCGGCGGCACCGCCTCCTGGACCAGGACCGCCTCCAGCTCCGGGACCCGGGCCGACAGCTCGTCGAACACGTCCGCCGCGCTCGCCACCGGGACCCCGAGGCGGACGCCGCCGGCGTCGGTCTTGTGCTCCAGCCCCGGCGCGACCGCCTTCATCACCACGGTGCCGACCGCGCCGGCGAGGTCCCGGGCGGCGGGCAGGACCTCGTCGCGCCGGCGGACCTCGGCCGACGCGGGCGCCGGGACACCGGTCCGGCGCAGCAGCGCCCAGCCGTCCGTCCGCGGTGGACGGTGCGCCGGGCCGGGCACCGCGTCCCCGGCGGGGAGGAGGGGCGTGTCCGCGGTCGCCGGCGGGGCGAGCGCGCCGGCGACCCGCGCGGCGACGGCGATCGAGGAGAACACCGGGATCCCGGCCCGGCGCAACGTGGCGCGTGCCTCGGTGGTCCGGTCGGCGGCGGCGAGCCACACCACCGAGCAGGGCACGTCGGTCCCGGCCATCGCCCCGGCCAGGTCCTCGGCGAGGTCGGTGGCCTGGTCGCCGACGACCATGGTCAGCAGCACCATCAGGGCGTCGACGGAGGGATCGGCGCAGACGATCGAGCAGACGTCGCCGAACGCCCGGTCGTCGCGGTTGAACAGCTGGGCGGTCACGTCGACCGGGTTGGCCAGTGCCCCGAACTCCGGGACGACCCGGGCGAGCTTCGCCCGGGTCTCCGGGGCCAGCCCGGGCAGCTCCAGGGCGGTGCTCTCGCACCGGTCGGCCGCCAGGATCCCGGCACCCCCGGACGTGGTGACGGCGGCGATCCTGCGGCCTCGTGGCCTCGGCCCGCCGCGGAGCGCGGTGGCGGCGGCGAGCAGCTCGTCGACGTCGTCCACGAGGACGACCCCGTGCCGGTGCGAGACCAGCCGGAACGCGGTGTCGTCACCGAGCATCGCGCCGGTGTGCGACACCGCGGCCCGGCGCCCGGACTCCGACCGGCCCGACCGCAGCACGACCAGGGCCGTCCCGCTCGCGGCGGCCTCCGCGGCGAGCCGCGCGTAGGCGGCGCCGTCCTGCACCGCCTCCAGGTACACCGCGAGGACCGAGACCTCCGGCTGCCGGACGAGGAACCGGCCCACCTCGGCGACGTCGACGTCGGCCTGGTTGCCGGTGCTCACCCACGCCGTCAGGTCGAGGCCCTGCTCCGCGGCGAGGTCCAGGACCGATCCGCCGACGGCGCCGCTCTGCCCGGCGTAGGCGATCCCCGACGTGCCGGTCAGCGGGCGGTCGGCCGCCGCGGTGAAGGTGGCGAACAACCGCGCGGGCGGGTAGATCACGCCCTGGCAGTTCGGCCCCAGCACCCGCACGCCGGACTCGCGGCCGGCCCGGACCAGCGCGTGCTGCAGGTCCGCGCCCTCGGGGCCGGTCTCGGCGAAGCCGGACGCGAACACGACGACCGCGGCGGCTCCGGCCGCCCCCGCCTCGCGGACGGCCGCCTCGGCGTGCGGCGCCGGGACCATGGCGAGCACCAGGTCCACGGGGCCGGGGACGTCCGCCAGCGACGGGAAGCACGGCAGCCCCGCCAGCTCGTCGTACTTCGGGTTGACCGGCCGGACCGCTCCCGCGAACCCCCGCTCGGCCAGCCACCGCAGCGGGCGTGCCATCGGGCTGTCCGGCCGGCCGGTGGCACCCAGTACCGCGACGCCCCGGGGCCGGAACATCCGCTCCCAGTCGGTCGGGCCGGGGGTGCCGGCCGGGCCCGGCCGGGTTGCGCCGGCTGTGTCCGTCACGGTGGGACCTCCTCGTCCGCAGGGCACGACCGGTCACCCGTCGCTCGGACGGGTGAGGAAGGTCGATGCTGGTCAGGGCGCCGATCCGCGGCCCGCGAGATCGTGTCCTGGGCCACACGGTAAGTCGACATCGATATCGACTACAAGTCTTTCGGGTGACGCGGTGCTGTGCCATCCTCGGCACGCAAGTGAGGGGAGCTGCAGGTGACCGAGCAGGCGACCAGCCCTGCCCGCAGCGGGATCGGCAGCCGCCGCCGGGCGAGCATCGGCACGATGCCGAGCACGGCGCGCGGACGGCGCACCCGCTCGCTGCTGCTCGACGGGGCGCGCACCGTCTTCGAACGGGACGGCTTCCTCGACGCGCGGGTCGCCGACATCGCCGCGGCGGCGGGGACCGGCCACGGCAGCTTCTACACCTACTTCGATTCCAAGGCCGACGTCTTCCGCACACTCGTCAACGAGGTGATGGAGTCCGGGCTCTACGCCCCGGAGCCGACCGGCCCGCACGGGGACGGCCGCCCGCCGACCCTCGCCGAGGCGTGGGACCGGATCGAGCGGGGGAACCGCCGCTACCTCGGCCTGTTCCGGCGGGACCGGAAGCTCCTGGCCCTGTTCGAGCAGGTCGCGTCCTTCGACGACGAGATGCGCCGCTACCGGCTGGAGCTGCGGGAACGCTCGGTGGCCCGGGCCGAGACCGGGATCCGGCGCCTGCAGGAGTGGGGCCTCGCCGACGACGACCTGGACCCCGTGCTGGCGTCGCACGCCCTCAACTCGATGGTCACCCAGTACATCTACTACTGGCTGGTCCTCGGGCAGGACCACGACGAGGAGGAGTCGGTCGCCGTGCTGACCCGGCTGTGGGGACGCTCGCTCGGGCTGCCGCGCCGCTGACCCGGCTCAGGGGCGGCTCGCGCCGAGCGCCTCGGCCGCCGCCGCCCGCAGGATCACGTGCTCGGCGGCGAGCATGGCGAACGTGGCGCCCAGCTCCCGGAACCGCCGGACGTGCGCGGGGGAGTCGCAGTAGGCCCCCACCGGCACACCGGCCGCCGCGCACCGCTCGGTGATCCCGCGGACGAGGTCGCCGTACTCCTCCGCCCGCGGCCCGCCCGGACCCTGTGCGGCGAGCGGGAAGCCGTGGGCCAGCGCCAGGTCGGACGGCCCGACGAAGACGGCGTCGACACCCTCGACGGACAGGATCTCCTCCAGGTTCGCCACCGCGGCGACCGTCTCCACCATCACCACGCACCGTCCCGGCGCCAGGGGGTCCCGTCCGAGCCAGGACGGGCGGACCGGCCCGAAGCTGCGGATCCCGCCGTCCGGCGGGTAGCGGCAGGCGGCGACGGCGGCCGCGGCCTGCTCGGCGGTGTCCACCAGCGGGACGATCACGCCGTCCGCGCCGCGGTCCAGCGCCCGGCCGATCGGCTCCGCGCCGTGCCCGGGCACCCGGACCAGCGAGCGGGTGCCCGACGCGGTCAGCGCCTGCAGCATGCCGAGCACGGTGTCGTCGCCGATCAGCCCGTGCTGGGTGTCGACGCAGATCACGTCGAACCCGACCGCGCCCATCACCTCGGCGACGGCGGGGGAGGGCAGCTGCAGCCACCCGCCGACCGCGTCGCCGGTGAACATCGGATCCCCGTCGATCACTGCGCTCATGACGTCGACCGTGCCCGCCCGCGCGGCCGCGCGCCAGCCGTGGGGCATCATCGCCGGATGGCCCCGCCCGCGCTGTCCCTCCCGCCCCGCCCGGTGATCGGGATCCTGCACCCCGGAGCCATGGGCGCCGCGATCGGCTCGGCGCTCAAACCCCGTGCCGGGGCGGTGGTCTGGGCGGACGCCGGACGCAGCCACGCGACGGCGAAGCGCGCCGAGCTGGCCGACCTGGTCGCCGTCCCGGACGTCGCCGAGCTCGCCCGCCGCTCGCACGTGATCGTCTCGATCTGCCCGCCGCACGCCGCCCGCGAGGTCGCCGGGCTGGTGGGGGCCGCGCTCGCCGACCGGACCGACCGGCCGCTGTACGTGGAGGCGAACGCGATCGCCCCGGACAGCGTCCGCGGCATCGCGACGCTGCTGGGCGACCGGGCGACGGTGTGCGACGGCGCCGTGATCGGCCCGCCCGCGTGGGACCGTGGCACGACGGTCCTGTGGCTGTCCGGCCCGGGCGCCGACACCGCGGCCGCGCTGTTCGAGGGCAGCCCGTTCGACGCCCGGGTGCTGGCCACCGGGCCGGCCGACGTCGGCACGGCGAGCGGGCTCAAGGCCTGCTTCGCGTTGCAGAGCAAGGCGCTGCCGACCCTGTGGCTCGCGCTGGAGGAGGCCGCGGCCCGGTTCGGGGTCACCGAGGCGCTGCACGGCGAGCTGGACCGGACCGGGTCCGCCTACGCCGGCGCGCTGGCCGACGTCCGCGCGACGGCGGCGGCGAAGGGCTGGCGCTGGGCGGGGGAGATGGAGGAGGCCGCCGACGCGCTGGCCGCGATCGGTGTGCCCGACGGGTTCTCCCGCGCCGCGGCCGAGCTGTACCGGCGGGCGTCGGACGGCGGCTGACGGACGCGGGTCCCGCCGCCACCCGAGGGTGCGGTGGCGCACGACGGCCGAGCGCCCCGGCGCCGGGAGGACCGGCACCGGGGCGCCTTGTGTGCCCGTCGGGTCAGGCCGCGACGGAGCCGTGCGGGTCGATGACGAACTTGCGGGCCACGCCGCCGTCGAACTCCTGGTAGCCGCGCGGGGCGTCGTCCAGGGAGATCGTCGTCGCGTTGACCGCCTTCGCGATCTCCGCCCGGCCGGAGAGGATCGCGTTCATCAGCTGCCGGTTGTAGCGCTTCACCGGGCACTGGCCGGTGGTGAGCTGGTGCGACTTGGCCCAGCCCAGGCCGATCCGGACGCCGAGGGTGCCCTCCTTCGCACTGTCGTCGACCGCGCCCGGGTCCCCGGTGACGTAGAGCCCGGGGATGCCGAGCGCGCCGCCGACCCGGGTGATGTCCATGACCGAGTTCAGCACGGTCGCCGGCGCCTCGTCGGCGTCCTTGCCGTGGCCACGCGCCTCGAAGCCGACGGCGTCGACGGCGGCGTCCACCTCGGGCTCGCCGAGCAGCTGTTCGAGGTGCTCGGGCAGCGTCCCGTCCAGCCGGAGGTCGATCGTCTCGCAGCCGAAGCTGCGGGCCTGCTGCAGGCGCTCAGGGATCATGTCCCCGACGACGACCGCGGCCGCGCCGAGCAGCTGCGCGGCGTGCGCGGCGGCCAGCCCGACCGGGCCCGCGCCCGCGACATAGACGGTCGACCCGGTCGTCACCCCGGCACTGAGCGCGCCGTGGTAGCCGGTCGGGAAGATGTCGGACAGCATCGTGAGGTCGAGGATCTTCTCCAGCGCCTGGTCCCGGTCCGGGAATTTCAGCAGGTTGAAGTCCGCGTAGGGCACCATGACGTACTCGGCCTGGCCACCGACCCAGCCGCCCATGTCGACGTAGCCGTAGGCCGCGCCGGGCCGCGCCGGGTTGACGTTCAGGCAGACACCGGTCTTGCCCTCGTTGCACATCCGGCACCGCCCGCAGGCGATGTTGAACGGTACCGAGCAGATGTCCCCGGGCCCGACGAACAGCACGTCGTCGCCGACCTCGACGATCTCGCCGGTGATCTCGTGGCCGAGCGACTGCCCGACCGGTGCGGTGGTGCGGCCACGGACCATGTGCTGGTCGGAGCCGCAGATGTTGGTGGTGACGATCTTCAGGATGGCGGCGTGCGGCGCCTTCCGCTTGATCTTGAGACCGTCGACGACGTCGGTCGGAAGCTCCAGCTTCGGGTACTCGATCGACTCGACGGCGACCTGTCCCGGTCCCTTGTAGACCACGACACGGTTGTCGGGCATGATGCCTCGCTCCCCTCGAAGGCGTTGCGCGCGATCCGCGGTCGCGGACCCGCGGGCGTCGCGCCGGGTGCCCGCCCCCGTGCGCCGGCCACGTCGCCGAATGCGACCGTGCCACGGATATGCGGATCCGAACATGGGTCGATGGGCACTGCACCGGAGGAGAGGTGGCGTGCATGGCCCCGGCCGCGGCACCGGGCGATACTGCGCGGATGACCGACGACGATCTCCTCGAGCCCCCGGTGCCGGTGCTGACCGCGCCGCACCACACCCCCGAGCGCGAGGCGCTGCAGAAGCAGGCACGCGAGTTCGCGACGACGCGGGTGCTGCCGGTGGCCGACGAGCTCGACCCGCGCAAGGGCGAGATCCCGCGCGACCTGCTCGACGAGATGGGGGAGCTGGGGTACTTCGGGATCACGGTCGGCACCGAGCACGGCGGGCTCGGTCTCGGTGCCTTCGAGTACTGCATGGTCGCCGAGGAGCTGGCCCGGGCCTGGATGAGCGTCGGGTCGATCATCGCCAGGGCCCAGGGGGCCGGGACGAACGTGGCGGACCCGGCCCGCAGGGCGGAGCTGCTCCGGCGCAGCGCGCGCGGCGGGTGGATCGGCGCGATCGCGCTGTCCGAGCCGGACGCCGGGTCCGATCTCGCCGCCGTCGAGACCCGGGCGGTCCGCGACGGCGACGAGTACGTCGTCACCGGCCGGAAGCGCTGGACCGGCAACGCGAAGGCCGCCGACTTCGTCCAGGTCCTCGTCCGCACCGCCGACCCGGAGCCGGGGGAGAAGCGCTCGGCCGGGCTCGCGATCGTCGTCGTCGAGAAGCAGCGGGACACCTTCCCCGACGGGCTCACCGGCACCCCGATCGACAAGATCGGCTACCACGGGTTCGTGACCTGGGACCTCGAGTTCGACGGGCTCCGTGTCCCGGTCGCCAACCAGCTCGGCGCGGGCGGCGAGGGGTTCGCCGACGCCCAGGCGTGGCTCAACATCGCCCGGGTGCACACCGCGGCCCGCGCCGTCGGCCTGGCCAGGGCGGCCGTCGAGGACTGCGTCCGCTACCTGCAGCGGCGCCGGCAGTTCGAGCACCCGATCGGCGACTTCCAGGCGGTGCGCTTCACCCTCGCGACGATGGCGGCCCGCGTGGAGCAGGCGCGGTCGTTCTACCAGCACGTCGCCCACCGCCTCGACCAGGGCGAGTCGTGCGAGCGGGAGGCGGCGATGGCGAAGCTCGTGGCCACCGAGATGGCCGCCGAGGTGACGGCGGACGGCATCCAGCTGCACGGGGGCAACGGTTACACCACCGAGCACCAGGTGGAGCGGCACTGGCGCGACGCCCGGCTGACGACGATCTTCGAGGGCACCAGCGAGATCCAGAAGAAGATCATCGCGGACCGCCTGCTGCCGCGGAGCCCGCTGGGGTGACAGGAGGAATTTTTTCCTGTCACGACCTGCCGACCCTCCGTCGTGTCACACAGGCGTGACACGGGCGACACCGATCGGTAGTGCGCCCGGTCCACCCTGTGCGTCTCCCCGGTCGCCCACCGTGATCGCTTCCACGCGACAGGGGACGAAGCGGACGGCGAACATCGGAGGGTGGATGGCACGGTCGGACATCGGGCGTACGGGGGCCCGCTTCGGCGCCCCGACGTCCCGGCACGCGCCCGATCCGGAGCACCCGCACGGTCGCCCCGTCGAGGAGGCCCCGGAACCCGCACCGGAGCCCGCCGCGGTTCCCGTGGACGACGCGGAGCCGCCGCAGGAGGACCTCGTCGGGGTCACCGGCGCCCGGTTCGGTGGCCACTCGGTGAAGCGGAAGCGGAAGTCCCGCAAGGAACGTGCGGCCGAGTCGGCCGCCGCCGAGACCGCCGCCGCACAGGAGGACGCCGCGGCGACCGCCCCGGACGACGGCACGGGCTGGGAGACGGCCCCGCTGCCCGCCGTCGTCGACGACCCCGGCCCGGTCGAGCAGGTCGCGTTCGCGCCGGTGCGGCCCTACGTGATCACCGGCGGCCGCACCCGGGTCCGGATGGAGCTCCGGCTGGAGACCCTGGTGTCGGTGACGCCGGTCCGCGGCCCGGTGCGGGTCGACAGCCGGGAGAAGGCGGTCGTGCTGGGCCTGTGCGCGCAGACCCGGTCGGTCTCGGAGGTGGCGGCGCTCGCGTAGGTCCCGCTCGGCGTGGCCCGGGTGCTCATCGACGACCTGGCCGGCGAGGGCAGGCTGACCGTGCACGGCGTCTCCTCCGCCGAGGACGGGCCGAGCATGAAGCTGATGGACCGCGTGCTGGCCGGACTGCGGAAGCTCTGACCCGGCGGCAGGATGGGGCGCATGAGCGACCCGCGTCCCGTCCGTATCGGGCTGCAGCTGCAGCCCCAGCACGCCGACTACTCCGAGATCCGCCGCACCGTCGCCGCCGCCGAGGAGGCCGGCGCCGACGTCGTGTTCAACTGGGACCACTTCTTCCCGCTCTGCGGCGAGCCCGACGGCAAGCACTTCGAGTGCTGGACCATGCTCGGTGCCTGGGCCGAGGCGACCTCGAGGATCGAGATCGGCGCCCTGGTGACCTGCAACAGCTACCGCAACCCCGAGCTGCTCGCCGACATGGCCCGCACCGTCGACCACATCTCCGGCGGCCGGCTGATCCTCGGCATCGGCGCCGGCTGGTTCCAGCGCGACTACGACGAGTACGGCTACGAGTTCGGCACGGCCGGTGGCCGCCTGCGGGACCTGGCCCAGGCGCTGCCCCGCATCCGGGACCGCTGGGCGGCGCTCAACCCGGCCCCGACCCGCGACATCCCGGTGCTGGTCGGCGGCGGCGGGGAGAAGAAGACGCTCCGCTACACCGCCGAGCACGCCACGATCTGGCGCGGATTCGGCGACGCGGAGACCGTGGCGCACAAGTGCTCCGTGCTCGACGGGCACTGCCGCGACCTCGGTCGTGATCCCGCGGAGATCGAGCGGTCCTGCGCCGTGGAAGGCTCCCCCGAGGAGAGCGGCCCCGGCCTGTACGACGCCGGCGTCCGCCTCTTCACCGTCGGCCAGGACGGGCAGGGCGGCTACGACCTCGCCCGGCTGAACGACTGGATCGCCTGGCGCGACGAGCGCAACGCCTGAGCGGCGTCAGAGGTCGCGGAGGAACGGGTCGCCGATCAGGTCCGGGATCCGCCCCGGGACGACGGCGGGGGCGTAGTACCAGCCCTGCGCATTCGCGCACCCGTACTCCCGCAGCCGGGCCGCCTGCTCCCGGGTCTCGACGGCCTCCGCGGTCACCTCCAGGTCGAGCGCGGAGGCCAGCGAGATCAGGGTGCGCAGGATGACGTCGTCGCGCTCGGCCGACCCGGCGACGAAGTGCCCCGCCAGCTTCAGCACGTGCACCGGCAGGTGGCGCAGGTAGGCGAGGTTCGAGTAGCCGGTGCCGAAGTCGTCGATCGCGATCCGGACACCCATCCGGTCCAGCCCGCGCAGCGTGGCCAGCGGCCGTCCGGGGGAGCCCATGAGGTCGGACTCGGTGAGCTCGATCTGGAGCTGCCCGGCGGGCCAGTCGTGCCGCTCCAGGGTCGCGGCGACGTCGGCGACCAGGTCGGACTCCCCGATCTGGCGGGCCGCGACGTTCACGCTCACCAGCAGCGGACGATCGGGCCGCTCGTCGGCCCAGATCCGGCCCTGGCGGCACGCCTCGTCCAGCACCCGCCTGCCGAGCGGTACGACGAGCCCGGTCTCCTCGGCGAGCGGGATGAACCGGTCGGGGCCGAGCAGCTCGCCGTCCGGTCGCTGCCAGCGCACCAGCGCCTCGACGCCGACCGTCTGCTCGTCGGCGAGCCGGACCAGCGGCTGGTAGACGACCACGAAGTCGTCGCGGCGCAACGCCTCCGGCATCTGCGAGGAGAGCTCGAAGCGGCGCACGTCGGAGCGGTGCCGCTCGCGGTCGTAGTACACGTAGCGGCCGCGGCCGGCGTGCTTGGCGGAGTAGAGCGTCGTGTCGGCGGCCTGCATGAGCTCGTCGGGGCCGAGCGCCCCGTCGTGCCGGACGACGCCGACGCTCGCCGAGATGACGATGTCGCGGCCGTCGATCCGGACCGGGCGGCGGACGGTGCCCAGCGCCCGTCCGGCGACCTCCTCCAGCTCTGCCCGGTCGGTGCTGCGCTCGACGAGCACGACGAACTCGTCGCCGCCCATCCGGGCCACGAGGTGCCCGTCCGGTTCCAGCGCCGACCGCAGCCGGTCGGCCAGTACCTGCAGGAGCTGGTCGCCCGACTGGTGCCCGAGGGTGTCGTTGACGACCTTGAACCCGTCGAGGTCGAGGTAGCAGACCCCGGGCCGGGCGCCGTCCGCGCCGTCCCGGTCGATCGCGGCGGACAGCCGCTCGAAGAACAGCGACCGGTTCGGGAGCTGGGTCAGCGGGTCGTGCAGCGCCTGGTGCTCGAGCCGCTGCTGCAGCTCGAGCTGGTCGGTCACGTCGCTGAGCACGGCGACGAGCAGCTGCGCGGTGCCGTCCGGCTCACGCAGCGGTGTGACGACGGCGTCGATCCAGATCTCGGCGTCGTCGGCGCGCCGCACCGGCTGGACCAGCCGCAACCGGTCCAGGGAGCCCTCGAGCAGCCGTCGCCGCTCGGCCCAGATCCCGGGGGCGTCGGCGCGCGAGACGAACTCCTCGACGCCCATCCCCGCCAGCTGCGCGCGGGTGTAGCCGAGCATCGTGGCGGCGGCGTCGTTCGCCTCGATCGACGCGGCGTCGGGATCGAAGATGACGATGCCCACCGCCGCCGAGTCGAACATCGCCGTGAACCGGGACTCCGACACCCAGCGGGCCCGCTCCGCGGTCTCCCGGGCCTCCAGCGCGGCCCGGGTGATCGTCTCGTGCTCGCCGAGCACCTGGTGCCGGGTGGCGTCGGTGTAGCCGCGGGCGAAGGCGCCCGCGACGGCGGCGAGCCGGCGCACCCGTGCCGCGGTGTCGGCGGCCGGTTCGAGGTGGGCGCCGAGGAGCCGCAGGCTGATCTCCAGGCAGGCCGGGTCGGTCAGCCGCGCGACGATCAGCTCGCGGCCCGCGGCCGCGGGGACGGCCGGGTCGAACGGCTCCGCGACGGCGGACTCCCGGATCTGCGCGGCGAGCCGGTCGAGCAGCGGGCGGAGCTCGCCCGCGGTCGGGACGGCCCTCCGGGACAGCTCGTCGGACCAGCGTTCCGCCAGATCGGAGGCATCGGGCAGCCCACCCGCGACGAGGGCCCGCCCGTGGTCGGGGCGTGCAGCGGCGACGTCGGCCTGCTGCATCCGCCGCCCCCGTTCGTCCCCGGCGGAGGGTGTCCCCCCGTGATCGGGAGACACCGTAACCGATGCTCACGGTCCGGTGGGGCCGACCGGGTTACATCACGGGGCCCGTCCGGGGCCGTCAGGCCCCGTCCGTCACCGCCGTCACCCACACGACGGGAACCCCCGCCTCGTCCGAGGCCGCGAGATCGACCTCGGCGGTGACCGCCCAGTCGCGGTCGCCCGCCGGATCGTCGAGGACCTGACGCACGAGCCAGCGGTCCGCCTCCTCGGTGAGGTCGAACAGCTGGGGACCGCGCGCGTCCGGGCCGATGCCGATCCGGTCGTGCAGGTCGTAGTACGGGTCCAGGGCCTCCCGCCAGCGGTCGGCCGTCCAGCCGGCGTCGGCGTCGAGGTCGCCGAGCTCGGCGTACCGGCCGAGCGAGGCCAGCTCCACCCGGCGGAACATCGCGTTGCGGACCATGACCCGGAAGGCGCGGGCGTTGCCGGTGAGCCCGGACGGCCCGGTGGCGATCTCGGCCCCGGGCGGGGTGACCTCGCCGCCCTCGGCGTCGGCACCCGCGGCGAGCTTCTCCCACTCGTCGAGCAGCGACGAGTCGGTCTGGCGGACGAGCTCGCCCAGCCACTCGATGAGGTCGGTCAGCTCCTCGGTGCGGTCGTGCTCGGGCACGGTCTGGCGCAGCGCCCGGTAGGCGTCGGCGAGGTAGCGCAGGACCAGGCCCTCGGAGCGGGCGAGCTGGTAGTGCGAGACGTACTCGGTGAAGGTCATCGCCCGCTCGCTCATGTCGCGGACGACCGACTTCGGCGACAGCTCGGCGTCGGCGACCCACGGCGCACCGCGCCGGTAGGTCTCCAGCGCGGCCCGGAGCATCTCGTCGAGCGGCTTCGGGTGGGTGACCTCGTCGAGCCGGGCCATCCGCTCCTCGTACTCGAGGCCGTCGGCCTTCATGGCGGCGACGGCCTCACCGCGGGCCTTGTTCTGCTGGGCCGCGAGCACCTGGCGCGGGTCGTCGAGCGTGGACTCGATGACCGACAGCACGTCGAGGGCGTAGGTCGGCGACTCCTGGTCCAGCAGCTCGAACACGGCGAGCGCGAACGGCGACAGCGGCTGGTTGAGGGCGAAGTCGAGCTGCAGCTCGTCGACGATGCGCACCCGGCGCCGGGTGGCGCCGGGCTCGTCGTACTCCTCGACGACGCCCGAGGTCCGCAACGCACGGTAGATCGCGATCGCACGGAGCATGTGCGCCCGCTGCCGCTTGCGGGGCTCGTGGTTGTCGGTGAGCAGGTGCTCCATCGCCGCGTAGGTGTCGCCGCCCCGGCTGATCACGTTCAGCAGCAGCGCGTGCGTGACCTCGAAGTGGCTGGTCAACGGCTCGGGGCGGGCCTGCTGCAGCTTCTCGAACGACGTCTCGGACCAGCCGACGAAGCCCTCCGGCGGCTGCTTGCGCTGCACCTTGCGCCGCTTCTTCGGGTCGTCGCCGGCCTTGGCGAGGGCCTTCGCGTTCTCGATGTCGTGCTCGGGCGCCTGCGCGACGACGGTGCCGACGGTGTCGTACCCGGCCCGGCCCGCGCGGCCGGCGATCTGGTGGAACTCGCGGGCCTTCAGCGGGCGGACGCGGCGGCCGTCGTACTTGGACAGCGCGGTGAACAGCACCGTGCGGATCGGGACGTTGATCCCCACCCCCAGGGTGTCGGTGCCGCAGATGACCTTGAGCAGCCCCGCCTGGGCGAGCGTCTCCACCAGCCGCCGGTAGCGGGGCAGCATCCCGGCGTGGTGCACGCCGATGCCGTGCCGGACGAGCCGGGACAGTGTGCGGCCGAACCCGGAGCTGAACCGGAAGCTCCCGATCGTCTCGGCGATCGCCGCCTTGTCCTCCTTGGACGTGACGTTGACGCTCATCAGCGCCTGCGCCCGTTCGACGGCGGCCTGCTGGGTGAAGTGGACGACGTAGACCGGCGCCTCCCTCGTCGCCAGCAGCTCGGTGATCGTCTCGTGCAGCGGCTCGACGACGTAGCGGAAGTGCAGCGGCACCGGCCGCTCCACCGAGGTGATCTCCGCGGTCTCCCGGCCGGTGCGGCGCCGGAGGTCCTCGGCGAAGAACGAGGTGTCGCCCAGCGTCGCGCTCATCAGCAGGAACTGCGCCTGCGGCAGCTCCACGATCGGGACCTGCCAGGCCCAGCCGCGGGACGGGTCGGCGTAGAAGTGGAACTCGTCCATCACGACGGAGCCGACGTCGGCGCCGGACCCGGTGCGCAGCGCGAGGTTCGCGAGGATCTCCGCGGTGCAGCAGACGATCGGGGCCTTCTCGTTCACCGCGGCGTCGCCGGTGAGCATGCCGACCTGGTCGGCACCGAACACCTCGCACAGCGCGAAGAACTTCTCGCTGACCAGCGCCTTGATCGGCGCGGTGTAGAAGGTGCGCTCCCCGCGGGCCAGCGCCGCGGCGTGCGCCCCCATCGCCACGAGGGACTTCCCGGAGCCGGTCGGCGTGGAGAGGATGACGTTCGCGCCGGTGACCAGCTCGAGCAGCGCCTCCTCCTGCGCCGGGTAGAGCGACAGGCCGCGCTCGTCGAACGCCCAGTCGGCGAAGGTGTCCACCAGCTCGGCGGGATCGGGGGAGCCGTCGGGGCCCGCGGTGCGTCGGAGTCGCTCGGTCAGTGTCATGATGGGGCGATTGTGCCTGGCCGCCCGGGAGCGGACGGCAGGGCCGCGCAGCCGCCCGACTACCGTGTCGTCCGTGGGCGGGGGCGCTGCGACGGGCGAGCAGGGCCCGACCCTGCCCGATCTCGTCCCGCCGATGCTGCCCGCGGCCGGCGAGCTCAGCGACGCGACCGACCCGGGCCGGTGGGCCGTGGAGTTCGGCTGGGAGGGCCACCGCTGCGTGGCCTACGTGCGTCCGGGCCGGGTGCGGCTGCTCTCGTCGACGGCGCGCAGCGTCACGCGGTCGTTCCCCGAGCTGGCCGTGCTCGGCGAGCAGTCGCCACCGGGTGGGATGGTGCTCGACGGCACGGTCGTCGCGCTCGACGAGGCGGGCCGCCCCTCGCGCGGGCCGCTGCTGCGCCGGACCGCGACCGTCGCCCCGGACGACGGGCTGCGCGCAGAGGTGCCGGTCGGCTACGTCGTGACCGACCTGCTCTGGAGGGACGGCCGCCGGGTGCTGGAGCTGCCCTACCGGCGCCGCCGGGCCGAGCTGGAGGCGCTCGGACTGGCCGGGCCCACGATCCTGGTGCCGCCGTCGTTCGGGCTGGACGAGGCCGATCTCGTCGTCCGCACCGCCGAGCAGTACGGGCTCGACGGCCTGCACCTCAAGCGTCTCGACGTGCCCTACCAGCCGGGCAGGCGCACCCGGAACTGGCTGCGGGTACCGCTGCGCCGGCGCCGTCAGGTGCAGGTCGCGGGCTGGGTCCCGGCCGGCAGCACGGCGGGCCGGGAACGGATCGCGGCCGTGCTGCTGGCGCTGCCCGGTGCGGACGGCCCGGTCTACATCGGCCGGGTCGGGATCGGCGCGGCCGACGGCGACGCCCGCACGGTGCTGGGTGCCCGTCCGGGCCGCCCGCCCGCCGACGTGCCGGAGGGGATCGCCGCGGACGCCCGCTGGCTCGCGCCCGGTCTCGTCGCGGCCGTCGAGCACCGGGGCCGGACGGCCGCGGGCCGGCTCGCGCTGCCGTCCTGGCGCGGCCTGGTCCCCCCGGACGCCCAGGACGACGACCTGCGCGACCCGGCCCCGGCGCGCCGCGAGCCGCCCGGCGGCGGTGGCGCGACGGTGCCGGTCCGCACGGCCGCGGCCCCGCCCCCCGCCGCGACCCCCGCCCCGGCGACCACTCCGGCCACCGAGGAGACCGTCCGGATCCGGGTCCGCGAGGCCGTCCCGCCGGAGGCTCCGGCGCCCGAGGGTCCCTGGCACGGACCGCTGTCGCGGCGGCTCGAACAGCACTTCGTCTACAACACCCTCAACACGATCGCCTCGCTCGTCCGGACTGACCCGCCCCGCGCCCGGGAGCTGCTGCTCGGGTTCGCCGACCTGTCCCGGGCGGCGGACCGGGCCGAGGAGCCGGCGATCCGGCTCGACGAGGAGCTCGCCGCGGTCCGGGCGTACCTGCAGATCGAGCGGACCCGGTTCGGCGCCCGGCTGGAGTCGGACGTCGACGACCCGCGGACGTCGGGCGTGGACCCGGCCGCGGCCGTCCCGCCGCTGGCGGTGCTCGCCGCCGTCCGGCGCGGTGTGCAGGAGGAGATCGAGCCCGCCACCGCCGGGGGGACGGTGCACGTGCGTCTCGTCACGGGCACCTGCCGGGTGGAGGTCCGGACGGCGGACCGGCCGGGTGTCCCCGGCGGTGCCGCCCGCGCCCCGCTCGTCCTCCTCAGCCTGCCGCTGGACGCACCCGCGGAGTAACGCCCGCGTGACCGGGTAACGGAGTCGCCGCCCCGGCGCGACGGACTTCATCGATCCGGATAGCGTGCGCGCCATGCTGGGGCTGCCCGAGGGCACACGTGCGTGCCTGTTCGACCTGGACGGCGTGCTGACCGACACCGCGAGCGTGCACGCGGCGGCGTGGAAGCAGATGTTCGACGAGTACCTGTGCTCGCGCGACGGTGCCGGTTTCACCCCGTTCGACGCCGGGGCCGACTACGGCCCCTACGTCGACGGGAAGCCGCGCCTGGAGGGCACCCGCAGCTTCCTCGCGTCCCGGGGCATCGAGCTCCCCGAGGGCACCCCGGACGACTCCGCCGACACCGAGACCCTGTGGGGCCTGTCGACCCGGAAGAACGCGCTGGTCCAGACGAAGATCACCGAGGGGGTCGACGTCTATGCCGGCTCGCGCCGGTACCTGGAGGCCGTGAAGGACGCCGGGCTCGCCGCCGCGGTGGTCTCCTCCAGTGCGAACGCCGAGCAGATCCTGCGGGTCACCGGCCTGGAGACGTTCATCGACCACCGCGTCGACGGCGTCACCGCACGGGAGCGGGGGCTGCCCGGCAAGCCCGCACCCGACACCTTCGTCGCCGCCGCGGCCGACCTCGGGGTCGAGCGCTCCGCGGCGGTCGTGTTCGAGGACGCGCTGGCCGGTGTGGAGGCCGGCCGCGCCGGGGACTTCGGCGCCGTCATCGGCGTCGACCGTCTCGACCAGGCGGCCGCGCTGCGCGAGCACGGCGCGGACGTCGTCGTCACCGATCTCGCCGACCTGCTGGAGCGTTCGTGAAGCCCGACCACCTGCCCACGTTCACCACCGAGCCGTGGGTGATCCGCGAGCCGCGCCTGGACCTCGGCGCGATGGGCCAGACCGAGTCGGTCTTCGCGCTGTCCAACGGGCACATCGGCCTGCGCGGCAACCTCGACGAGGGTGAGCCGCACGTCCTCCCCGGGACCTACCTGAACTCGTTCTACGAGGTCCGCCCGCTGCCCTACGCCGAGGGCGGCTACGGCTACCCGGAGTCCGGGCAGACGATCATCAACACGACCAACGGCAAGCTGATCCGCCTGCTGGTCGACGACGAGCCGTTCGACCTGCGCTACGGCTCCCTCCGCAAGCACGAGCGGGTGCTCGACATGCAGGCCGGGACCCTGCAGCGGGACGTGGAGTGGGAGTCCCCGGCCGGGCGCGCGGTGCGGGTGCGCTCCACCCGGCTGGTGTCGCTGACCCAGCGCGCGATCGCGGCGATCTCCTACGAGGTCGAGGTGGTCCACGCCGGGGACGACGACAACGGCGAGGGCGCGCTGCTGGTCCTGCAGTCCGAGCTGGTCGCGAACGAGCAGCTGCCCGGCCGCAACGGCGACGACCCGCGGCTGGACAGCGCCCTGGACAACGTCCTGGAGCCCGAGCAGTCCCGGGCCGGTGACGCCGGGGCGACGGTGGTGCACCGCACCCGCCAGTCCGGCCTGCGGTGCGGCGCCGCGATGGAGCACGAGGTCTTCGGGCCGGACGGCGTCGAGGTCACCACCGACGCCAACGAGGACCTCGCCCGGACGACGATCATCGCGAGGGTCAAGCCGGGCGAGACGCTGCGGGTGGTCAAGTACCTGTCCTACGGCTGGTCGTCGCGGCGCAGCCTGCCCGCGGTGTACGACCAGGTGCGTGCGGCGATCGCCGCCGCCCGCTACACCGGCTGGGACGGACTCGTCCGCGAGCAGCGCGAGTACCTCGACGACTTCTGGGCCACCGCCGACGTCGAGATCGACGGCGACGCCGAGCTGCAGCAGGCGGTCCGGCTCGCCACGTTCCACATCCTGCAGGCCGCTGCCCGTGCCGAGCGGCGCTGCATCCCGGCCAAGGGCCTCACCGCCGACGGCTACGACGGCCACACCTTCTGGGACACCGAGACGTTCTGCCTGCAGGTGCTGTCGTTCGTCGCGCCGGACGCGGCGGCCGACGCGCTGCGCTGGCGCAAGTCCATCCTCCCGCTGGCGTTCGAGCGTGCCGAGACCCTGGGCCTCAAGGGCGCGGCGTTCCCGTGGCGGACGATCCGCGGCCAGGAGTGCTCGGGCTACTGGCCGGCGGGCACGGCGGCGTTCCACATCAACGCCGACATCGCCGACGCGGTGAAGCGGCACGTGCACGCGACCGGCGACACCACGTTCGAGCTCGAGGTCGGGCTGGAGCTGCTGGTCGCGACCGCCCGGCTGTGGCGCTCGCTCGGCCACCACGACTCGGCCGGCAACTTCCGGATCGACGGCGTCACCGGCCCGGACGAGTACTCCTCGATCGCGGACAACAACGTCTACACCAACCTCATGGCGCAGCAGAACCTGCGCTACGCGGCCGAGGTCGCCGCCAAGCACCCGCGTTCGGCGTCCCGGCTGGGCGTCGACTCCGAGGAGATCGCGTCCTGGCGGGACGCGGCGGGCGCGATGCTGATCCCGTTCGACGAGCGGCTCGGCGTGCACCCGCAGTCCGAGGGCTTCACCGACCACCAGCGGTGGAACTTCGAGGACACCCCGGCCGAGCGGTACCCGCTGCTGCTGAACTACCCGTACTTCGACCTGTACCGCAAACAGGTGATCAAGCAGGCCGATCTCGTCCTGGCCATGCAGATCTTCCCGGACTCCTTCACCGACGAGCAGAAGCGCCGCAACTTCGCCTACTACGAGGGCATCACGGTGCGGGACTCGTCGCTGTCGGCGTGCACCCAGTCGGTGATGGCGGCCCGCACCGGGCACCTGGAGCTGGCCCACCAGTACCTCGCCGAGGCCGCCCTGGTGGACATGCAGGACCTGGCGGGCAACACCGACCACGGGATGCACATCGCCTCGATGGCCGGCACCTGGACCGCGGTCGTGCTCGGCTTCGGCGGGATGCGCTGCGAGGCCGACGGGCTGTCGTTCGCGCCGGTGCTGCCGCCGTCGCTGTCCCGGATCTCGTTCGGGCTGAAGTGGCAGGGCCGCAGGCTGCGGGTGACGATCACGCCGGACGAGGTCGAGTACCAGCTGCACGACGGCGCCCCGATGCGTCTGCGGCACCACGACGAGCCGATCGCGCTCGACGGGGAGACCCCGGTGACGGCGCCGACGCCGACCCCGGACTGGGTGGAGCCGGTCGAGCAGCCCTACGGGCGGGCTCCGCGCCAGCGCGCCTGAACCTCCGTGGTCCTGCGTGTACCGGACGGGCGGCCCACCGGGTTGACTGTCCGGTATGCGGCGTCCTGGGGCATGGGTCCTGTTCTTCGTGGTCGTGGCCGGGTTCCTCGGGCTGTGGGTGTGGGTCGCCTCGCCCGGGACCCGGCCGGACCGCGCGGAGATCGAGGCCGCCGTCCGGTCCCACCTGCTGGCCCGTGACGGGGTCGAGGTCACGGCGTCCTGCGAGGAACCGGCGGAGTCCCCCGACGGCGCCTACCGCAGCGGGTGCCGGCTGACCTCGGCCGACCGTGCCGGGTGGGCCGCGGTGCGCCTGGACGGCCGATGGGGTGGGGACGACCGCGGCCGGCCGCTGAAGCAGCACGAGCTCGCGCGGCTGCCGTCGTCGGGGGAGTGGCGGATCACGGTGTCCGGCTCCGTGCCGGTCGCCACCGGCCCTGCCGGGCCGGGCGCCGCCGCCTCCGGCACCCGGGTCGACACCGAGACCGACCTCCGGCGCTTCTCGGGGAGCTCGCCGACGGTCGCGGTGACCATGACGGTGTGGAGCGCGCTGAAGGCCGGCGGCCGCGACGAGTTCGTCCACCTCGAGTGCCCCGGCGAGCTTCCCGCCGGTCGCGCGGTGACCTGCACCGGGACGGACCCCGTCCCGGAGGCGACGATCGAGCGGCTCGACGGCACGCAGGTCCGGATCCGCGCAGAGATCGCCCCGCAGGCGGGGTGACCGCCGTCGGTGCGCGCACCGCGGCCGATCGCGCACTACTGGTACTTTGGTTCGTCGCGCCGCCGGGCGACGGGACATCTCCCGCCACCGGGCAGCGCGGTCGTGTAGGCCCTCTCGGTGGAGGATCCCCGCGCCGTGCCCGAACCCACTCCTGCCACTGCCGGCGATCCCGCTGACGACCCGGAGCTGGCCCACGAGAAGACGTACGTGGGCATGCTCTACGAGCAGCTCGAGGACCGGCGTCGCGACACCGCGGCGCGGCTCGCCGCGACCCTGCGCGACGAGACCGTCGGCACCCCGCAGGCGCTGACCCAGCGTGACGCCGCGGCCGCGCTGCTCGCCGACAAGCTGGCCGCGCTGCGTGCGGCCGAGCACGGCCTCGCGTTCGGCCGGCTCGACACCGACGCGGGCGAGACCCGCTACGTCGGCCGGATCGGCCTGCTCGACGAGCAGAACGAGTACGAGCCGCTGCTGATGGACTGGCGCGCGCCGGCGGCGCGGCCGTTCTACACCGCGACGGCGGCGAACCCGGAGGAGATGCGGCGGCGCCGGCACCTGCGGACCCGGCTGCGCGAGGTCGTCGCGATCGACGACGAGCCGCTCAACCTGTCCGACATGGACGCCGAGGAGCGCGCCCGCGCCGGGTCCGGCCTCACGAGCGAGGCCGCGCTGCTGGCCGCCGTGTCGGAGGCCCGCACCGGGCGGATGGGCGACATCGTCGCGACGATCCAGGGCGAGCAGGACCGGATGATCCGCTCCAAGCCGTCCGGGGTGCTCGTCGTGCAGGGCGGCCCGGGTACCGGCAAGACGGCCGTCGCGCTGCACCGCGCGGCGTACCTACTCTACACCCACCGGGACCGGCTGGCGCGGCGCGGCGTGCTCGTCGTCGGGCCGAACCCGACGTTCCTGCGCTACATCGGGCAGGTGCTGCCGTCGCTGGGCGAGACCTCGGTCGTCCTCGGCACCGTCGCGCAGCTCTACCCGGGACTGGACGCCCGCCGCGAGGAGGACCCCGCCACCGCGGAGCTGAAGGGCCGGGCCGACCTCGCACCGGTGGTCGCCGCGGCCGTCCGGGACCGCCAGCAGGTGCCGCGCCGGCCGATCGAGCTCGTCGTCGAGCAGCAGCGGGTCGTACTCGACCGCGACACCGTCACCCAGGCCCGCACCCGGGCCCGGCGGTCCCGCAAGCCGCACAACGAGGCCCGCCGCACGTTCTGCAAGGAGCTGCTGCGGCTGCTGGCCCAGCAGGTCGCCCGCCGGGTCGGGGCGGAGCTGCTGGACCGGCGCGACATCGACGACATCCGCGACGAGCTCGCCGAGTCGCCGGACGTCCGGCGCGAGATGGAGGAGCTCTGGCCGACCCTGTCGCCGGAGCAGCTGCTCACCGACCTGTTCGCGGACCGCAAGCGGCTCAACTCGGTCGCCCGGCGGATCCCGGCCGAGCAGCGGCGGCTCCTGGAGCGCGACGCCCCGGGCGACGACGTCCCCTACGACCGGCGCTGGACGCCCGCGGACGTGGCGCTGCTCGACGAGGCCGCCGAGCTGCTCGGCGACGACGGCGCCGCCCAGGCCGCGGCGGAGGCCGCCGCGCTCCGGGAGGAGGTCGAGTACGCGCAGGGCGTGCTCGACGTCCTCGACCTCGAGGAGGACCTCGACCCGGAGCTGCTGCGCGCGACCGACATCATCGACGCCGACCGGCTCGCCGAGCGGATGCAGGTGTCGCGCTACGACTCCACCGCCGACCGGGCCGCGGCGGACCGGGAGTGGACCTACGGGCACGTGATCATCGACGAGGCCCAGGAGCTGTCCGCGATGGCCTGGCGGATGGTGATGCGCCGCGCGCCCGCCCGCTCGATGACGCTGGTCGGGGACATCGCGCAGACCGGTGACCGGGGCGGAGCCGGGTCCTGGGACGAGGTGCTGTCGCCGTTCGTGGCCCGCCGCTGGCGGCTGGAGCAGCTGACGGTGAACTACCGGACGCCGTCGGAGATCGCCGACGTCGCCGACGACGTGCTCGCCGAGATCGACGCCTCGCTGGAACCGCCGTCGTCGGTCCGCTCGACGGGGGAGCCGCCGTGGGCGGCACCGCTCCCGGAGACCGGGGCCGACGAGGTGCTGGTGGACCGGGTGACGGCCGAGCGCGACGCGGTCGGCGACGGCCGGACCGCGGTGCTGGTGCCGTCGGCGCGTCTGGAGCCGGTGCGGGCGGCGCTCGCCGCGGCCGGGGTGACCGATCCGGAGGCGGACACCGAGGAGCTGGACACGGCCGTCGTCGTGCTGCCGGTGACGGCGGCGAAGGGCCTGGAGTTCGACGCGGTGCTCGTCGTCGAGCCGCAGGAGATGCTCGACGAGTCCCCGCGCGGCCTGAACGACCTCTACGTCGCGATCACCCGGGCGACGCAGCGGCTCGGCGTCCTGTACTCCGGCCAGCTGCCGCCGGTGCTGAAGCGGATCAGCCGGGGGTGACCCCCGCCCGGTACAGGTCGCGCAGCAGCGCGATCTCCGCGCCGTGGTGGATCACCTCGCGGTGGATGTGCAGGACGAGCGTCGCCAGCGGCGCGTCCGCGTACGGCCCCTCCGCGGGCCCGCACGGCCGGGCCAGGCCGCCGGCCCCCAGCGCCGCCACCCCCTCGGTCCAGCGGCGGTACACCTCGTCGAGCTGGGCGAGCGCGCCGTCGGCGGTGCCGGCGTAGGTGTGCGAGGCGTAGTCGACCGGCGGCCCGCCAAAGTGCGAGTGGTTCCGTATGCCGAACACCCCGACGATCACGTGGGCGAGCCGCCAGGCGATCGTCGTCACCGGGGCCGGGTCGGGCTCCGGGAAGGCGAAGTCGACGACCAGGTCACCGGCCCCGGCGCTGTGCGACGCGACGGACTCCGCCCGCGGCCGGACGCTCCAGGCACCGGGCGCCGGTTCCCAGAGGTACTCCTCGTCGGTGAGGCCCGCGAGCCGCGGCCGCAGCGTGGTCTCCCAGTGGAAGGTGAGCTGCGCGCTCAGCTCGGCGTTCCAGTCGATGTCCGTGGTGGTGGGCGTCATGCCCGGCACGGTAGAGCCCGACGCGGACACCCGCCGTCCTCGACCCGGCGCCTCACCCGGCCCGGCGTACCGGCGGGGGACCGGCCGCCCGCCGCTCCCGTGCCGCGTCGACGAGCGCCCGGGCCAGACGCAGGTCGTCCGGGCTGCGCTCGGGGTGCGACTGCACCCCCATCGCCCAGGCCCCGGACCGGGCCTCCACCGCCTCGACGACGTCCCCGGCGCGGGCGGTGACCCGCAGGCCGTCGGCGACCCGGTCGATCGACTGGTGGTGGTGGCAGCGGACGGTCACCGGGCCGGAGCCGAGCAGCTCCCCGATCCGGGACCCCGGCTCCGTGGTGATCCCGACCGGCGCGTAGGTCCCGGGCCCGGCCGAGTGCGCGGCAGCCACCTCCGGTGCGACGACGTCGGGCAGGTGCTGGTGCAGCGTCCCGCCGAGCGCCACGTTGAGCAGCTGGTGCCCGCGGCACACCCCGAGCACGGGGATGCCCAGCTCCATCGCCCGGCGGACGGCGGCCAGGTCGGCGGCGTCGCGCTCGGTGCGCGGGTCGTCGTCGTGCGGGCCGGGCGCGGCGCCGTAGCGGCCGGCGCCGATGTCGGGCCCGCCGGTGACCAGCAGCCCGTCGCACGACACGGCGGCGTCCGGGGCGTCGGCGGTCGGCGGCAGCAGCACCGGGATCCCGCCCGCCGCGGACACCATGTCGAGGTAGCCGCGGGGGAGCAGGACCGTCTCCTCCTCGTCGACGATCCAGTAGGTGGCGCGCTCGGTGTAGGCGGTCAGCCCGATCAGTGGCCTCACCCGTCGTCACCCCCGCGCAGGACGTCGATGACTTGGTCGCCGTACCGGGCGAGCTTGCCCTCGCCGATCCCGGAGATCGTGCCCAGCGCGGCACGGTCGGCGGGTGCCCGCGTCGCGATCTCGCGCAGCGTCGCGTCGTGGAAGATCACGTAGGCGGGCACGCCCTGCTCCTTCGCCGCCGACGCGCGCCAGGCCCGCAGCCGCTCGAACACCGGCGCGACCTCGGCCGGCATCTCGACCGCCGGCTTCGACCCGCCCCGCGACCGCGACGACCGCGCCGTCCGCTCCGGCTCGGTGCGCAGCATGACCTTCTGCTCGCCGCGCATCGCGGCGGGGGAGTCGTCGGTGAACCGCAGCGTCGAGTAGGTCCCGCCGACGGTCAGCAGCCCGCGCGCGACCAGCTGTCGCAGCACGTTGCGCCACGCGACGTCGGTCAGCTCGGTGCCGACGCCGAACACCGACAGCTCGTGGTGGCGGTGCTGGTCCACCTTCGGGGTGCGCTTGCCGAGCAGGATGTCGACGACCTGCCCGGCGCCGAACTCCTGGTTGCGCTCCTTCTTGAGCCGCCACACCGTCGAGAGGACCTTCTGCGCGGCGACCGTGCCGTCCCACGACGACACCGGCGTCAGGCAGGTGTCGCAGTTGCCGCACGCCTCGGTGGCGGGCCTCTCCCCGAAGTAGCGCAGCAGCTGCGCGCGGCGGCACTCGGTGGTCTCGCACAGCGCGAGCATCGCGTCGAGGTGCTGGGCCAGGCGCCGCTTGTGCGCGGCGTCGCCCTCGCCGTCGTCGATCATCTTCCGTTGCTGGACGACGTCGGCCAGCCCGTAGGCCAGCCACGCCGTCGACGGCTCGCCGTCCCGGCCCGCACGACCGGTCTCCTGGTAGTAGCCCTCGACCGACTTCGGCAGGTCCAGGTGCGCGACGAACCGGACGTCGGGCTTGTCGATCCCCATGCCGAAGGCGATCGTCGCGACCATCACCAGGCCGTCGTCGCGCAGGAAGCGGGACTGGTTGCGGCGGCGGACCTCGGCGTCGAGACCCGCGTGGTAGGGGAGCGCGGCGATCCCCTGCGAGCCGAGGAACTCCGCGGTCTGCTCGACCGACTTGCGGGACAGGCAGTAGACGATGCCTGCGTCACCGGGGTGCTCGGAGCGCAGCAGGTCCAGCAGCTGCTTGCGCGGCTCGTTCTTCGGCGCGATGCGGTACCGGATGTTCGGCCGGTCGAAGCTCGCGACGAAGTGCCGCGCCCCGGTCAGCTGGAGCCGCTGCGCGATCTCGGTGCGGGTGGCGTCGGTGGCGGTCGCGGTGAGCGCGATCCGCGGCACGTCCGGCCAGCGCTTCGGCAGCTCCGAGAGCAGCAGGTAGTCGGGCCGGAAGTCGTGCCCCCACTGCGCGACGCAGTGCGCCTCGTCGATCGCGAAGAGCGCGATCCGGCCGCGCTCGAGCAGGCGCACGGTCGACTCGACCCGCAGCCGCTCCGGGGCGAGGTAGAGCAGGTCCAGCTCGCCGTCGAGGAACTCCTGCTCGGTGAGGCGCCGCTCGTCGGCGTCCTGGGTGGAGTTGAGGAACCCGGCGCGGACGCCGAGCGCCCGCAGCGCGTCCACCTGGTCCTGCATCAGCGCGATCAGCGGCGAGACGACGACGCCGGTGCTGGACCGGGCGAGCGCCGGGACCTGGTAGCAGAGCGACTTCCCGCCACCGGTGGGCATGAGCACCAGCGCGTCGCCGCCGCCGGTGACGTGGGAGACGATCGCCTCCTGGTCACCGCGGAACGCGTCGTAGCCGAACACCCGCCGCAGCACCTCGTGCGGGTCGGACGACCGGACGGGGGCGGGCGCCGCACCGGCCGGTTCCGGCGCCTCCTCGGGCGGGGGCGGGTCCGCCTCGACGTCCTCGGGCTCGGGCGGGAGCGGGATCTCGTCCGGGTCGGAGGTGTCGAACACGGGGTCGATCGTACGAGCCGTGCTCGGCGCCGTCCGCCCGGCTCCGCGGATCCGGCAACGGGCGCCGCGGTGGGGGACTGTGAGCCACCCGGGGCTGCGCCGGGCCGCGCCGGGGTGTAGCAACACGGGAGGGACACGGCGCGCCGGACGGCCTGCGCGCCAGGCACGCGATAAGGACTGATCCGTGAATCTCAAGATCGGGTACAAGGCGTCGGCCGAGCAGTTCGGCCCGCGCGACCTCGTCGAGTACGCGGTACTCGCCGAGGAGCTGGGCCTGGACAGCGTCTGGGCCTCGGACCACTTCCTGCCGTGGCGGCACATCGGCGGGCACGCCCCCGCCGCGCTGCCGTGGATCGCGGCCGTGGGGGAGCGGACGAACCGGGTGCAGATCGGCACCTCGGTGCTCACCCCCACCTTCCGCTACAACGTCGCGGTGCTCGCCCAGGAGTTCGCGACGATGGCGATGCTGACCGGCGGCCGGGTCGCGCTCGGCGTCGGCACCGGCGAGGCGCTCAACGAGATCGCCGTGTCGGGCCGCGAGTGGCCGGAGTTCAAGGAGCGCTTCGCACGGCTACGCGAGGCGGTCCGGCTGATGAAGGCACTGTGGACCGAGGACAGCGTCAGCGTCGAGGGCGACTACTACACCCTCGTCGACGCGATGATCTACGACCGTCCGGAGCAGCCGGTGCCGGTGTACATCGCCGCCGGTGGGCCGATGGTCGCCCGCTACGCGGGCCGGCACGGCGAGGGCTTCATCTGCACCTCCGGCAAGGGCATGGAGCTCTACACCGACAAGCTGCTGCCAGGTGTCCAGGAGGGCGCCGACAAGCAGCGCCGCGACGCATCGCAGATCGACAAGATGATCGAGATCAAGATCTCCTACGACCGCGACCCGGAGGCGGCCCGGGAGAACTGCCGGTTCTGGGCCCCGCTGTCGCTGACCCCGGACCAGAAGAACTCGGTCGACTCGTCGCGGGAGATGGAGCGGCTCGCCGACGAGCTTCCCATCGAGCAGGTGACCAAGCGCTGGATCGTGGCGTCCGATCCGGACGAGGCCGTCGAGCAGATCAGGCCCTACGTCGACGCCGGCCTGAACCATCTCGTCGTGCACGGCCCGGGGGACGATCAGCGTCGCTTCCTCGGTCAGTTCACCGAGGACGTCCTGCCGAAGCTGCGGGAGCTCGGGTGACGGCGGAGGCGGTCCGGAGGGACGGGCGCGTCCTGCGCTGCCGGATCTCCACCGGCCGGCACGGGGCGCTCGACGGCGCGGTGATGCAGGAGGTCACCGACGCGCTGACGGGGCTGGCCGGGCAGGACCCGGCCGATCCGGGCGCCGTCGGTGCGGTGCTGGTCCACGGCGACGGGGAGAACTTCTGCACCGGGGGCAACGTCCGTGACTTCGCCGCGGCCCCGGACCGGGGCGGCTACGTGCGCGAGGTCGCCGACATCTTCCACGCGCTGCAGCGCCCGCTCGTCGCGAGCCCGGTCCCGACCGTCGCCGCCGTGCGCGGCTGGGCCGCCGGGGCGGGGATGAGCGTGGCGCTGGCCTGCGACCTCGCCGTCGGCGGGCGGTCGACCCGGATGCGTCCCGCCTACCCGGGGATCGGCTTCTCCCCGGACGGCGGGATGACCTGGACGCTGCCCCGGCTGGTCGGCGCGGCCCGGGCCCGCCGGATCCTGCTGACCGACGAGGTGCTCGACGCCGACGCGCTCGACGGGCTCGGACTGCTCGCTTCGGTCGTCGACGACGACGCGGTCGACGACGAGGCCGCGACCCTCGCGCACCGGCTGGCGCAGGGGCCGACGGCGGCGCTGGGCCGCATCCGGGGACTGCTCGGCGGGACCTGGGAGGCCACCCTCGGCGAGCAGCTCGACGCCGAGGCCGCCTCCATCGCCGCCTGCGCGGCCGGGCCGGAGGGCGCGGAGGGGCTGGCGGCGTTCGGCGAGAAGCGGCGCCCGCAGTTCCACTAGCGGCGCCGGGGTGTGGTGTGTCGGGGTGCCGGGTTCAGCGGCCGCTGGCGGGGCTGCCCGCCGCGAGCCGGCGCCCGCGTTGCGCGGGCCGGTGTGCGCCCGGCATCCCGACGCCCCACCGCTGCACCGGGCGGTGCACCCCGGGGCCCAGGGGCCACGCCGAGTCGTAGGGCGCGAGGAGCCGGTCCAGCTCGGAGTCCGGGGTGGCGCCCACGCTGTTGCGGAGCAGCCGCTGGAACTCCTCGTACTCGGCGAGGGCGTCGGCGACGCGGCCGCCGGCGAGCAGGGCCTCGACCAGCGCCCGCCGCGAGCGCTCGCGGCTCGGCGCCGTCCGGACGGCGCGCCGGGCGACGGCGACCGAGTCGTCGTGCCGGTCGGCGGCGCTCAGCGTGGTGGACAGGTTCTCCAGCGCGGAGAGCCGCAGCTGCCGGAACCGCTCCCGCTCGACCACGATCCACGGCGCCGTCCAGGACGGGAGGATGTCGGCCTCGAGCAGGTCGGTCGCCGGGCAGCCGATCTCGCGGACGGTCCGCGCCATCTCCGGTGACGAGAACCCGCGGACCATCAGCAGACCCTCGGCGAGATCGACGGTCACGTCGTCGGCGAGGTGCAGGCGGCCGCGGTCGTCGGCGGTGAGCAGGCCGGGGACGTCGACGCCCGCGACGGCCTCGTCCAGCAGCCGGGCCGCCGGGGCGGGCCCGACGCCGGGCCACAGGTCGGCGGCCATCGCCGCGGTCGGCTGCGGGCGCGGGTGCACGGCCAGGTAGGCCACCAGGCGCCGGGAGTCGACGGGCAGCGGTACGGAGTGGTCGCCGACCCGCAGCCCGAACGCCCCCAGGACGCGGACGTGCAGCGCGGAACCGTCGGTGGGCTCGCTCAGCGTGGACTCACTGGATCGACAGTGATCGTCGTCGGACATGCCGTCTTCCCCGGGTCGGTCGTGACGTGCGGCCCGCACGCGGTTCTGCGCCGGTGCCGGGCGCGCCGCCCGGGCGGGAGGGCCGCGGGGCGCTGTGTGGAAACGACGAAACCGCACCAGCACGGACGGCGGGCGGCGTCTCCGTGCGGTGTGCTCGAGGGCCAGGATAGCCGAGGTCGGGCGGGCGCGTGAGATCCGGGTGAGCGAATCGCCACGCACGGCTGCCGGTCGCCGGTGGAGGCGCTGGTCAGGCCCTGGCGAGGAGGCGGACGTGCGTGCCGTCGCGGGCCCGCCACACGTGCAGGCTGTCGCACAGCTGCCGGGCGATCCAGGTGCCCCGCCCGCGCGCCTGCGACGGGTGCGGCGGCGCGAGCCCGATCAGCGGCAGCGTGAGCGCGCCGGTGTCGTGGATCTCGCAGACGAGCTCGCCCGGCCGCGCCCACACCGACAGCCCCGCCTCGGGGGAGCCGTGCTCCACCGCGTTCGTGGCGACCTCGTTGACCGCCTGCACCATGTCCTCGCCGCGGACCGGGTCGAACCGGCAGGCGCGGGCCGCCTCCTCGACCGCGTCGCGGACGCGGGAGAGCTCGAAGGTGTTGTAGTGCAGGCGGACGTCCGGCGGCCCCAGCAGGTGCGGCGGCGCGAAGGGGAGCGCCGCGAGGACGTCGGCGGGGGCGGCGTGCCGCGGGTTCGGCACCCGCTCGCCGCCCCGCAGGTGCAGCGGGTGGTTCGCGAGCGCACCGTCGCCGACCGCGCCGTGCAGCGGCATCCGCGGGTACACGCACAGCTGGGTGACGGGCAGGCCGTCGAGCGAGATGTTCAGCGCGGCCTCGAACTCGACCCAGAAGCCGCCGTCCACCCCGTCCAGCTCGGGGTCGTGTTCCGCGACGACGACCACCGGCCGCCCGGACGACGACAGTGCCCGCAGCTCCCGGGCCCGCCACGCCGCGACGGTCTGGCCCGAGTCGCGGGCCGACCGCGTGAGCGTGGTGAGGCGGCCGAGCGCGGCGCCGGTGCCGGCCAGCTCGTCGCGCAGTGCCTGTTCGACCGGCTCGGAGACGGCCAGTGCGATCTGCGCCCCGACGTCGTGGACGGCGGCCGCGGCCTGCGGGGCGACCTTGGCCACGAGCTCCGCCGGGTCGTCGGCGTGCACCAGGACGTGGACGAAACCGGGCGAGCGGGGAGCGGCGTTGATCTGCACGGGCGGCCTCCGGTCACCGGTCGGGCAGGACGGGGACGACCTTCGGCGGCTCGTCGTCGAGCGCCAGCTGCGGGGAGAAGGCCGCCCCGCAGCGCTCCAGGACCCGCTCGACCCGCGGGCGGACCCGGTGCAGGACGAGCCGGTGGGTGGCGGGGAAGCTCTCGGCGGCGTGCACGAACGCCACCGCCGACGAAGCGGACCGAGGCCATGTCCAGCCCGATGTCGGTGGGGGCGTCGGGGGAGCGCAGCACGGCGTCCAGCGACTGGTGCAGCAGCGCGGTGATCTTCGGACGGTTGCTGTGGTCGATCTCGCCGGCCAGCCGGGCGTGCCCGACGCCGAGGCGCACGATCCGCAGCAGCCCGTCGTCGTAGGCACCGGTCACCGCCAGGTGGTCCCGGTGCAGGGCGCGCATGATGTCGATCTGCTCGTCCGGGAAGTGCTCGTGGTCGTAGGTGCACAGCGCGGTGAGGGAACCCGAGCTCTCCCGGACCAGCCGCGCCAGCAGCCCGTCGTACTCGGGCAGCGTCGCCGACGCCCCCGCCGCGATGGACGCGTGCATCTGGCCGGTGAGGCGGGTGCCGTGCCAGCCGTCGCGCAGCGACTCCTCGACCTGGCCGGACACGCCGGCGTGGATGTCGGGCAGCGGCGTGCGGAAGGTCTGCCGGGTGTTCTCCTCCGGCAGGATCAGGAGCTGACCGCGGCGCAACGGCTCCTCGACGTCGACGCCGTCCTCGGACAGCCTGCGCAGCAGGGTGTCCGCGGCGCCGTCGTCGTCGAAGTAGAGGACCCGCTCACCGAGGTCGAGGCCGTGCGCCACGAACCCGGCCCGGATCTCGCCGAGGTGCTCGAGGCTGTCCGGGACCGCACACACGTGATCGCCGGACGAGAGATCGTCCGCAAGCTTGATCACGATTCACCTGCCGTGACGTGCGCGCCCGGGTGACGCGGGCACGCCCAGTCACGTCGTCCCTGGACGCGTCCACCGTACGGACGTCCGAACAGGAGCCCGGAGACCCCGGAGAGTGCCGGGCGCCGAACCGACGGTGAAGCGCGCCGAGCGGCCCGCCACCGGCGGTGAGCCGTGATCGTGGCGGGCCGCCCGTGTCCGTTCGCCGCGCGCCGGTGCTCCGGACGGACGAGCGGCGGTGTCCCGGGTACGGGTGCTCAGGACCTGCTGGTGACGTCCACCGAGGTCGTGGCGCTGCCCTTGATCGTCTGCAGCACCACGCAGTACCGCTCGGTGAGCTTGATCAGGGTGGCGATCTTCTCGTCGTCGGCCCCCGGCGCGTCGATGTCGAAGGTCAGCCGGATGTCGCGGAACCCGACCGGCGCGTCCTTGACGACGCCGAGCGTGCCGCGGAAGTCGAGGTCGCCCTCGGCCCGCACCGAGCCCGTCACGTCCAGCTCCAGCGCGGTCGCGATCGCCTGGAGGGTGACGCCGGAGCAGGCGACGAGCGCCTCGAGGAGCATGTCGCCGGAGCACAGCTGCGTGCCGTCGCCACCGGTGGCCGGGTGCAGGCCGGCCTCGGCGAGCGCCTGCCCGGTCGTCACCTTGCAGGAGACGCCGGCGCCCAGCTCGCCGTCCGCCTTCAGCGTGACGACGGCGGCCTCGGGGTCGTCGCGGTACTGCTGCTTCAGCGGGGCCTGGATGTCCTTCAGCGATGTGGTGTTCGAGTCCGTCACGCCCTCCATCCTCACCCCACCGTCCGCTCCGGTACAGCGCGGAGGGGCGTCTAGGCTGACCACGTGGGCGGGGAGTCGGACACGGGCAGGGCCGCAGCCGTGCGGCGGAACGCCCGCGAGACGGTGCGGGAGGCGCGCGACACGGTGCGCGTCACCGTCCGGGACTCGGTCCACGAGGTCGCGGGCCCGCCCACCGCCGACGACCGGCTGTGGACCGTCCCGAACGCGCTCAGCGTGCTGCGCCTGCTCGGCGTCCCGCTGTTCCTCTGGCTGATGCTCGGCCCGGAGGCCGACGTCTGGGCCGTCACCGTGCTGGCGATCGGCGGCTTCACCGACTGGCTCGACGGCAAGCTCGCGCGCGTACTGGACCAGTACAGCCGGCTCGGCGCGATGCTCGACCCGGCCGTCGACCGCCTCTACATCCTGGCCGCGCTGGTGGGGCTGGCGATCCGCGGGCTCGTCCCGTGGTGGGTGGTGGCCGCGCTGGTGGCCCGCGACGTCGTGCTCGCCGCCTGCGTGCTCGTGATGCGCCGCCGCGGGTGGGCGCCGTTCGAGGTCGTCTACCTCGGCAAGGCGGCGACGTTCGTGCTCCTCTACGCCTTCCCGCTGCTGCTGCTCGGCGACGGGCCGCCCCCCGCGGAGTCCGTCGTGGCCGTGATCGCGCACGCTTTCGCGATCTGGGGCGTCGCGCTCTACCTCTGGACCGGGGTCCTCTACCTCGCGCAGTTCGTGCTGGCGATGCGCCGCCCGTCGCCGGCCGGTCCCGCTGCGCGCACCCGGTTCGATCACGACGGCGCGGGGGGCTAGGCTCGCCGCGTGAGCTCGGAGATTCCGTCGGACCTGACCTACACCGAAGCCCACGAGTGGGTACGTGAGACCGGGGACGGGGTGGTCCGGATCGGTATCACCGACCATGCCCAGTCCCAGCTCGGCGACGTCGTGTTCGTCCAGCTGCCCACGGTGGGCGAGACCGTGACCGCGGGCGACACCATGGGCGAGGTCGAGTCGACCAAGTCGGTGTCGGACATCTACGCGCCGGTGGCCGGCGAGGTGGTGGCCGTCAACGAGTCGCTCGAGGGCGCCCCGGAGCTGGTCAACTCGGGCCCCTACGGCGACGGGTGGCTGGTGGACGTGCGCCTGGCCGACGGCGGGCTGCCCGAGGGGCTGCTCGACGCGGAGGCCTACCGGCAGCTGGCAGACGGTTCCTGACCCGTTCCGCCGTGCCTGCCGGACCGGTAGTTTCGAATCCCCTGACAACGCCGCTGATCATCGCCCGGACCGCGTCCGGGACCCGTTTCCTACAGGAGGAGACCCCGACGTGACCACGAACGACCCGCGCGACGTGCCACCGGAGCGCGCACCGGAGACCACGTCGGTGTTCCGGGCTGACTTCCTCGCCGACGTGGAGCAGCCGAGCGCGGAGCCGGCCGTCTCCGGTGTCGACGGTCTGCCCGCCGGGTCGGCGTTGCTCGTCGTCCGGCGCGGCCCGAACGCCGGTTCGCGCTTCCTGCTCGACGTGCCGACCACGAGCGCGGGCCGGCACCCGGACAGCGACATCTTCCTCGACGACGTGACCGTCTCCCGGCGGCACGCGGAGTTCCGCCGTGACGCCGGCGAGTTCGTCGTCGTCGACGTCGGCAGCCTCAACGGCACCTACGTCAACCGCGAGCCGGTCGACACGGCCGTGCTCGCGAACGGCGACGAGGTGCAGATCGGCAAGTTCCGGCTGGTCTTCCTGACCGGTCCGCGCGAGCCCGGCCAGGGCTGATCCCGCACGACGTGCGGGCGGGCGGATGTCGAGCCGACACGCCGCGCGCGACGGCCGTGTGACGATCGTCGAAAGGACGTCGTCACACCCCGTCCGGAGGCGGGCGTGGACGGCCCCGCCCGTGTAGCGTCGGAGCGTGTCGGTGGTGGGAGCGGAAGTGACCACACGGACCAGGGCGAGCAAGGCGATCCGGGCGGCCGGGGTGGCGGGTACACCCGGGCCGGCCGACAGGCCCGCAAGGGCCGGGGAGGCGGGCTGATGAGCGAGATGCGCGTCGTGGGCGTCCGGGTCGAACTCCCGGCGAACCAGCCGATCCTGCTGCTGCGGGAGACCAACGGGGACCGTTACCTCCCGATCTGGATCGGGTCCGTGGAGGCGACGGCGATAGCCCTGGAGCAGCAGGGCGTGAAGCCGGCGCGGCCGCTCACCCACGATCTCCTCAAGGACGTGATCGGTGCGCTCGGCCGCCGGCTGGAGCAGGTCCGGGTGACGGACCTCCAGGAGGGCACCTTCTACGCCGAGCTGATCTTCGACGGCGGCGTGACCGTCTCCGCACGACCGAGTGACTCGATCGCGCTGGCGCTGCGTACCGGGGTCCCGGTGCACGCCGACGAGAGCGTCCTCGCCGAGGCCGGGCTCGTCATCCCGGACGAGCAGGAGGACGAGGTCGAGAAGTTCCGCGAGTTCCTCGACTCCGTCTCGCCGGAGGACTTCCGCGGCGCCCAGCCGGGCTGAGAGCGACCGTTCGGCGCGGTCGGCGACCGCCGGCCGTGCTCCGTCCGGCCGAGGGACGTGGGTCCCGCGCCGTCCGGTACGCCCGTGTCGGCGAGCCGCGTTGACCACCCCGTCCGCCGGGCCTACCGTCATCACTACTGATGACATCCGTGGAACTCCTCGGGCACCCAGAGTGATGTGGTACCGGAGGGGAGCGCGGTGCGGCCGACCGAGGGAGACCACGCGGTGCAGACGCCACCACCCGAGGGGCCGGGACAGGGAGAGCTGTTCCCGGACCCGCTCGTCGGTGACGGGCTCGACGGGGTGCCCGACAGCCTCGTCGGCTTCCGCGGCCCGACCGCGTGCCAGGTCGTGGGGATCACCTACCGGCAGCTCGACTACTGGGCCCGCACGGGTCTGGTCGTGCCGTCGATAAGAGGTGCGGCCGGATCGGGCAGCCAGCGGCTGTACTCCTTCAAGGACGTCCTCGTCCTGAAGATCGTCAAGCGCCTGCTCGACGCGGGTGTGTCACTCCAGAACATCCGGATCGCCGTGGAGCACCTGCGCCGGCGGGGCATCCGGGACCTGGCCGGCATCACGCTGTTCTCGGACGGCACGACCGTCTACGAGTGCACCTCACCGGAGGAGGTCGTCGATCTCCTCCAGGGTGGCCAGGGCGTCTTCGGCATCGCCGTCTCCGGTGCGATGCGCGAGATCACCGGTGTGATCAAGGACTTCCCGGCGGAGCGCGCCGACGGCGGCACCGTCGACGAGTCCCCGGAGGACGAGCTCGCCCGCAGGCGGTCCCGCCGCGCGATCTCCTGAGTCCTGCACGGTCCCGGGTCACGCCACCGAGCGGAACGGGTCGTGCTCGGACAGGAGCTTCTCCATCCGTGCCTGGTCGACCCGGTTGACCACGGTCAGGCTCTCCTGGCGGTCCCGCACGCACTTGGCGAGGGTGAACGCGGACGTGATCGCGTAGAGGACGGCGATCGCGAGGAACGCCTTCACCCACCCGTCGACGGGCAGGTAGACGGTCCCGATCACGACGGCGGCCAGCGACACGCCGAAGGACAGGACCGACTGCATGTGGAAGGCCGCGGTGGTCGCGGGCGTGGTGGTCGCGCTGCTGGTGTTCGACATGCACGGAAGCGTGACGAGCACCGGCGGGCGCCGGCGCCGTGAAAGTACGGAGAAGACGGGTACCCTGTTGCCGGTAGTCGTTGACGCCGTGCGGGAGAGACCCGGTGCAGGAGGCCGGGCGCCGAAGGAGCAAATCCCTTCCCGGAATCTCTCAGGCACACGGACCGTACGGTCGAGACGCCTCTGGAAAGCGACGGGCCACCACGGGGAGGCCCGTCCGCCGACGGGGAAAGCCCGAAGCCTCGGGTGAATCTCTCAGGCGCCCGCCACCGCGGGTACGGACAGAGGGGGAGGGGCGTGACCGCCCTGTCCCCGGCCTGACCGAGTAGTACCCCGGAGGCGCCGTGAGCCCGACCCCGCAGCAGGACCGCCCGACCCTCGCCGAGCTCGAGCACGGGTTGCCGTTCGCCGAGCGCCACATCGGCCCGCGCCCCGACGAGCTGGCGCGGATGCTCGAGGCACTCGGCGTCGACTCCCTCGACGCTCTCGCCGGCCGGGCCCTGCCCGACGCGATCCGTGACCCCGAGCCGGTCGGCGCCTCGCTGCCGGCCCCGGAGAACGAGGCCGGGATGCTCGCCGAGCTGCGGGAGCTGGCCGACCGGAACACGGTCACCGTCCCGATGATCGGGCTCGGCTACCACGGGACCCGCACGCCGTCGGTGATCCGCCGGAACGTGCTGGAGAATCCCGCCTGGTACACCGCCTACACGCCGTACCAGCCGGAGATCAGCCAGGGCCGGCTGGAGGCGCTGCTGGCGTTCCAGACGATGGTGTCCGACCTGACCGGCCTGCCGGTCGCCGGGGCGTCGTTGCTCGACGAGGCGACCGCGGCGGCCGAGGCGATGACCCTGCTGCGGCGCGCCGGGCGCTCGAAGAGCCCGCGGTTCGTCGTCGACGCCGACACCCTCCCGCAGACCCTCGACGTGCTCCGCACCCGTGCCGAGCCGCTGGGCATCGAGCTCGTCGTCACCGACCTGACCGGCGGCCTGCCCGACGGTGAGTTCTTCGGTGCGCTGCTGTCGTACCCCGGGGCGTCCGGGCGGGTCGCGGACCCGTCCGCGCTGGTCGCCGAGGCGCACGAGCGGGGCGCGCTGGTCGCCGTCGCGTCGGACCTGCTCTCGCTGACGCTGCTCACCCCGCCCGGCGAGTTCGGGGCGGACGCCGCGGTCGGGTCCACCCAGCGCTTCGGTGTCCCGCTCGGGTTCGGCGGGCCGCACGCCGCGTACCTGTCGGTCGGGCAGAAGCACGCGCGCCAGCTGCCGGGGCGCCTGGTGGGCGTGTCCCGGGACGCCGACGGCAACTACGCGCTGCGCCTCGCCCTGCAGACCCGTGAGCAGCACATCCGCCGTGAGAAGGCGACGTCGAACATCTGCACCGCGCAGGTCCTGCTGGCGGTGATGGCGGCCTGCTACGGCGTGTACCACGGCCCCGAGGGGCTCCGGTCGATCGCGACCCGCACGCACCGGATGGCCGCGGTGCTGGCCGGCGGGCTGCGCGAGGGTGGCGTGGAGATCGTGCACGACGCCTTCTTCGACACGCTGCTGGCCCGGGTGCCCGGGCGGGCGACGGCCGTCGTCGGCGCCGCGCACGACGCCGGCATCGCGCTCCGGCAGGTCTCCGACGACGAGGTGGGTGTGTCCACCTCGGAGATCACCACCGTCGCCCACCTGCAGGCGGTGTGGGAGGCGTTCGGGGTGACCGTCGGCGACGTCGCGGCCCTGGACGCGGCCACGGCCGACGCCGTGCCCGGCGAGCTGGTGCGGACCAGCGAGTACCTGACGCACCGGACGTTCCACGAGTTCCGGTCGGAGACCGCGCTGATGCGGTGGCTGCGCCGCCTCGCCGACGCCGACCTGGCGCTCGACCGCGCGATGATCCCGCTCGGCTCGTGCACGATGAAGCTCAACGCCGCCGCCGAGATGGAGGCGGTGACCTGGCCGCAGTTCTCGGACCTGCACCCGTTCGCACCGGAGGCCGACACCGCCGGGTCCCGGGAGATGATCACGCAGCTCGAGGGGTGGCTGGCCGACCTGACCGGGTACGCCGCCGTCTCCCTGCAGCCGAACGCGGGCAGCCAGGGTGAGCTCGCCGGGCTCCTCGCGATCGCCGCCTACCACCGGTCGCGGGGGGACGGCGAGCGTGACGTCTGCCTGATCCCGGCGTCCGCGCACGGCACCAACGCCGCCTCGGCGATCATGGCCGGCATGCGGGTGGTCGTCGTCGGGACCGACGCGCAGGGCGACGTCGACCTCGCCGACCTGCGGTCGAAGATCGCCGAGCACGGCGACCGGCTGGCCGCACTGATGATCACTTACCCGTCGACGCACGGGGTCTACGAGGCGCAGGTGCGCGACGTCTGCGGCGCCGTGCACGACGCAGGCGGCCAGGTCTACGTCGACGGCGCGAACCTCAACGCGCTGGTCGGGGTGGCCCGGCCGGGCGCCTTCGGCGGCGACGTCAGCCACCTGAACCTGCACAAGACGTTCTGCATCCCGCACGGCGGCGGCGGTCCGGGTGTCGGGCCGGTCGCGGTGGCCGAGCACCTGGTCCCGTTCCTGCCGGGTCGCGGCGAGGTCGGGCCGGTCTCCGCGGCGCGCTACGGCAGCCCGGGCGTCCTGCCGATCTCCTGGGCCTACCTGCGGATGATGGGTCTCGACGGGCTGCGCCGGGCCACGCTGACCGCCGTCGCGGCCGCGAACTACGTCGCGAAGCGGCTGGCGGAGCACTACCCGGTGCTGTACTCGGGGACCGACGGCGCGGTCGCCCACGAGTGCATCCTCGACCTGCGGACGATCACCAAGGACACCGGCGTGACGGTCGACGACGTCGCCAAGCGCCTGATCGACCACGGCATCCACGCCCCGACCATGTCCTTCCCGGTCGCCGGGACGCTGATGGTCGAGCCCACCGAGTCCGAGGACCTGCCGGAGATCGAGCGGTTCGTGCAGGCGATGATCTCGATCAAGGGCGAGATCGACCGGGTCGCGGCCGGGGAGTGGCCCGCCGACGACAACCCGCTGCGCAACGCCCCGCACACCGCGGCCTGCCTCGCCGACGACAAGTGGGACCACCCCTACCCGCGGGAGCTCGCCGCGTACCCGGCCGGCCAGACACCGGGCGTGCACGACCGGAAGGTGTGGCCGCCGGTCCGCCGGATCGACGGCGCGCACGGCGACCGCAACCTGGTCTGCTCCTGCCCGCCGCCGGAGGCGTTCGCCTGATCCGCTCCGGGCCCCGGCCGCCGCGCGGCCGGGGCCCGGACGCGGGAGGGTGATCGGGTGCGTCCCCGATCGGTCCTGCGGTTCAACTTCGTCCTCCCCGGTGCCGACCCGGATGCGCTGTCCGAGCGTTACCGGGCCGGTGTCGAGATGGCGGCGTACGCCGACCGGCACGGCGTCGATGCGGTGTCGCTGGAGGAGCACCACCTCAGCGACGACGGCTGGCTGCCGGCTCCACTGACCGTCGCCGGTGCCGTGCTCGGTGCGACCCGCCAGCTGCGGGTGTCGGTGCAGGCGCTGCTGCTGCCGCTGCACGACCCCGTGCGGATCGCCGAGCAGCTGGCCGTGCTCGACCTGCTCGGCGGCGGGCGGCTCGCGGTGACGGTGGGGCTGGGCTACCGCCCCGAGGAGTACGCCGCCGCCGGTGTCCGGTGGGACACCCGCGGGGCGGCCATGGACTGCGCCCTCGAGACCCTGCTGGCCGTGTGGTCGGGCGAGCCGGTCGAGCACGACGGCCGCCGGGTCGTCGCCAGCCCGGTCCCGCGCACGCCCGCGGCGCAGATGGTGTCGGTCGGGGGGAGCAGCAGGCCCGCCGCACGCCGCGCGGCCCGACTCGGCCTGCCGATGGTGCTGCCCGACCGGCTCCCCGGGCTGGCGGAGTACTACGAGGCACGCTGCGCCGAGGCCGGTACCCGCGGTGCGGTCGTGATGCCACCCGCGGACACCGCGATGGTGGTGCTCGCCGAGGACCCCGAGCGGGGATGGGACGAGCTCGGTCCCCACCTGCTGCACGAGGCCACGCGCTACCGGTCCTGGCAGACGGCGGGCGTCCGGTCCGGGGTCGCGTCCGGTGCGGGGACGGTCGCCGAGCTGCGCGCCGAGGGGATCTACCAGGTACTGGCCCCGGAGCAGCTCGTACGGCACTGCCGGGAGCAGGGTGACGGGGCGGCCGTCGTCCTGCACCCGCTGTGCGGCGGGATCCCGGTCGACCGCGGGTGGGAGACGCTGCGCCTGTTCACCGAGCAGGTGCTCCCGCACCTCGACGACGACGGCCGGTGACCGCACCGGCCCCGGCTCAGGACGGGGCGGCCGTCCGGGCGAGCCGGGAGCGGCGGTGGGCGGCCATCCGGACGGACGGGGGCGTCGGTCCAGCCGTGGCCGTCGTGGGTGCCGGTGCGCTGGACGAGGGCGATGAACAGGCGTCCGCCGAGCAGCTCGGTGCAGACCTGCAGGTAGTCGCCGCCGGAGTCGCGTTCGTGGAGGACACCGAGGTCGCGGTAGGCGGCGATCGTGGGTCCGGGCAGGTCGAGGCGGGCAGCGAGATCGTCGTGGTAGTTGCCCGGTACGGGCAGCAGCGGGACCCCGGCGGCGCGGGCGGCGGCCGCGGTGGCGAGGACGTCGTCGCAGGCGAGGGCGACGTACTGGGGGTCGGCGACGCCGGGACCCCACTCGCCGCGGCGCAGCAGGGACACGGTGAGCGCGATCCGGACGCGGCGGGCGTCGTCGGCCAGGGCGCGGCTGCGGACCAGGCCGAACGGGGCGGCGTACTCGCCGTCGGCGACGGCGCCGAGTCCGAGGACGATGCGGTGGAACAGCACGGCCTCGTCGAACGCGTCGTAGGGCTGGGTCCGTCCGATGTGGTCGATCGCGTGGATGCCGGTGCCGGGCACCGGGGGCTCGTCGACGGTGACGAAGTCGTGGGCCCAGCTGGTGGGCGAGTCGGTGCGGCAGAGGAACACCGAGGTGCCGTCGGGCGCGGAGATCTCGGCGAGATCGGCCTCGCCGGGGCCGGTGGCCCGGGGCAGCGGGGGGCGCAGAGCCGGGCGGCGCGGCGGGCCGAGGCGGTGGGGTCGGCCGAGTCGAGGGCGATCGCGGCGACGGCGCTGCCGGTGCCGGGGTGCGGGCCGGCGGCGTTGACCAGCAGTGTGGCGTCGCCCTGCCGGTAGCGCTCGACCTGTTTGGTGCGGTGGACCCCGGTGCGGCTGAACCCGAGGGCGCGCAGCACGCGGCCCAGCTCGGGTCCGGCGGCGAGCTCGACGAACGCCGGCCCGCCGAGCCGTGGTGCGGGTGTGGCGACCGGGTCGGTGCCGGTGCCGCCGGTGCCGCCGGTGCCGTGGTGGGCGGTGGCCTCGGCCAGCGCGATCAGGGAGCGGCGGGCGTCGACGGCGGTGCGGACGGGGTCGGCCTGGCGGAAGACGTCGTTGAACACCTCCAGCGACAGCGGGCCGCTGTAGCCCGCGGCCAGGACGGGTGCGAGGAAGGCGGGCAGGTCGAAGCCGCCCTGGCCGGGGAACAGACGGTGGTGGCGGCTCCAGGACAGCACGTCCATCGAGAGCTCGCGGGCGTCGGCGAGCTGGAGGAAGAACAGCTTGTCGCCGGGGACGCCGGCGATCGGGGCGGGATCGGAGCCGCGGGCCAGGACGTGGAAGGAGTCCAGGCACAGTCCGAGTGCGGGGTGGTCGGCGGCGGCCACGGCGGCCCAGGAGGCGTCCCAGGTGTCGACGTGGCGGCCCCACGCCAGGGCCTCGTAGGCGATCCGGATGCCGCGGTCCTGGGCGCGGCCGGCGAGGGTGTGCAGCTGTCCGGCGAGCCGGTCGGTGCCGGCGACGGCGTCCGGAGCGACCGAGGAGCAGACGAGCACCGTGTCGGCGCCGAGGCCGGCCATCACGTCGAAGGTGGCCTCGGCCCGGCGCAGGTTGGCGGCGAACCGGTCCGGGGCGGTGGAGTCGATGTCGCGCAGCGGCTGGTAGAGGTCGACCGAGAGGCCCAGGTCGCGGCAGCGCTCGCCGATCGCGGCGGGCGGCAGCGGGTCGGCGACCAGGTCCGGGGCGAAGATCTCCACGCCGTCGAACCCGGCGGTCGCGGCGGCGGCGAGCTTGTCCTCCAGGGTGCCGGACAGGCACACGGTGGCCAGCGCGAGCCGGGGGACCTCAGGCGACACGCTCGGCCTCCTGCTCGGCGGTGACGAGCTCGGCCAGGTGCTCCAGCATCCGCGCCGGGTCCGGCGCGTGCCCGGTGAACAGCCGGAACGCCTCGGCCGCCTGGTGCACGGCCATCCGGCCGCCGTCGACGGTGCGGCAGCCCGCCGCACGGGCGGTGCGCAGCAGCTCGGTGTCCAGCGGCCGGTAGACGATCTCGGCGACCCACGGGCGCCCGGCGAGCAGCGCGGCGTCGCACGGCAGGCCGGGGTGGTCGGCCATCCCGACCGGTGTCGCGTGCACCAGGCCGTCGGCGCCGGGGAGGAGCCCGTCCAGCTCGGCCCGCGGGTGCCCGGTCGCGGTGGCGCCGTCGCGGAGGTGCGGGGCGAGCAGCCGGGCGAGGCCGGCCGCCCGGTCGGCGTCGACGTCGACGACGTGCAGCTCGCGGACGCCCTCCCGGGCGAGCGCGTACCCGGCGGCCGCCCCGGCGCCGCCCGCACCGAGCAGCACGACGCGTCCGGCCCCGGCGCCGGGGAGCCCGTCGCGCAGGCCGTCGCGGAATCCGGTCCAGTCGGTGTTGTGCCCGCTCAGGGAGCCGTCGGTGCCGACGACGACGGTGTTCACCGCGCCGATCGCCGCCGCGTCGGGGGACAGGGTGTCGAGGTGCCGGATCACCTCCTGCTTGCAGGGGTGGGTGATGTTGACACCGGCGTAGCCCTCGGCGCGGGCCCGGTGGAGCAGCTCGCCGACGTCGGACGGCGCGGCACCGAGCGCGCCGAGGTCCCAGCGCCGGTAGCGCAGGGGCACGCCGAGTGCGGCAGCCTCCCGCTCGTGCAGCGCCGGGGACAGCGACGGTCCGATCCCGGCGCCGATCAACCCGGTCCGGACGGTCCCGGTGGCGGTCTGGCTGCTCTGCACACGTCCTCCTCGACTTATGTACCGTACGGTTAGTTGTACCGGACGGTGCGCGCGTCGGCCAGTCCCGGCCCGGCGCGGTCCGTAGAGTCCGGCCCGACGACGGAGCCGGGACGAGTGGAGGTGGGCGGTGGCCGCGGCACCGGAGGAGGGCGTGCGGCAGCGCGACGCCGAGCGGACCCGCACCGAGATCCTCGACGAGGCGACCGCGGAGTTCGCGCGGGCCGGCCTGGCCGGTGCCCGGGTCGACGTGATCGCCGCCCGGACCCGCACCACCAAGCGGATGCTCTACTACTACTTCGGCTCGAAGCAGGGCCTCTACCTGGCGGTCCTCGAGCGGGCCTACGTCGGGATCCGGGCGCTGGAACGGGGTCTCGAGGTGGACGACCTGCCGCCGGCGAAGGCCGTGCGCGCGGTCGCCGAGCTGACCTTCGACCACCACGAGGCGCACCCGGACTTCATCCGCCTCGTCGCGATCGAGAACATCCACCACGCCGAGCACCTGCGGACCTCCCCGGTGCTCTCCGGGCTGGCCGACCCCGCCGTCGACGTGCTCGGCGGCATCCTCGAGCGGGGCCGGGCGGTCGGGCTGTTCCGCGACGACGTCGACGCCCTCGACGTGCACGTCCTGGTCAGCTCGTTCTGCGTGTTCCGGGTGGCGAACCGGCACACCTTCTCCGCGATCTTCGGCCGGGACCTGCTGGAACCCGGGCGGCGCGAGCACTACCGCCGGATGGTGGGCGACGTCGTCGTCGCGTACCTGACCGCGAACGTCGGCCGGGACTGAACGGGCCGGACCCCGGGGCTTGACACGCCACCGCCGGACAACTCACTATCCGGTACGTAACCAGACGGTACATAAGCGCGGCCTGCCGCCTGCGCCACCGTGCCTGCTACGTGCCTGCAACGACGCACACGCCGGGAGAGACCCGTGAGCCCCAGTCCGTCCGACCCCACCCTGGCGCCGACCGCCCAGCCGAGGCGGGCCGCGCTCGCCGCCTGGACCGGCAGCGCCCTCGAGTACTACGACTTCTTCATCTACGGCACGGCCGCGGCGCTGGTGTTCAACAAGGTGTTCTTCCCGGAGACCAGCGCGGTCGCCGGCACCCTGCTGTCACTGGCCACCTTCGGCGTCGCCTACGTCGCCCGCCCGCTCGGCGCGGTGCTGTTCGGCCACATCGGTGACCGGCTCGGCCGCAAGAAGGTGCTGGTCGCGACGCTGCTGATGATGGGCATCGCCACGCTGGCGATCGGCCTGCTGCCCTCGTACGGGCAGATCGGGGCGCTCGCGCCGGTCCTGCTCGTCGTCTGCCGGCTGCTGCAGGGCCTGTCCGCGGGCGGTGAGCAGGCCGGCGCGAACTCGATGACGCTGGAGCACTCGCCGCAGGACCGGCGGGCGTTCTTCACCAGCTTCACCCTGTCCGGCACCCAGGGCGGCCAGATCCTGGCCACCGCGGTGTTCCTGCCGGTCGCGCTCCTGCCCGAGGAGGCCCTGCTGAGCTGGGGCTGGCGGGTGCCGTTCTGGGCGAGCGTGCTCGTGCTGGTCGCCGGTGTCCTGATCCGGCGCACGCTGCACGAGACACCGGTGTTCGAGCGGGAGATCCGGGAGGGCGCGGGCACCACCGCGGACGGGGCCCCGGCACCGTCGGCGAAGGACCAGCTGCCGATCGCCGCGCTGCTGCGCGGGCACTGGCCGAACCTGCTGCGGGTGTCGCTGGCCGCGACCGTCGCGTCGGTCAGCACGCTCATGACGGTGTTCGCGCTGTCGTTCGCCGTGAACACCGTCGGCCTGGAGCGCTCCACGATGCTGTGGGTGGTCGTCTCCGCCAACATCGTCGCGCTGGCCGCGATCCCGCTGTTCGCCACGCTCGCCGACCGGATCGGCCGCCGCCCGGTGTTCATCGGTGGTGCGCTGGGCAGCGCGGTGATGCTGGCCGCGTACCTGTGGGCCGTCTCGACCGGCGACCTGGGGCTCGTCTTCGTCACCGGCATCCTGCTCTCCGGTGTGGTCTACAGCGCCGCGAACGGTGTCTGGCCCGCCTTCTACGGCGAGATGTTCCCGGCGAAGGTGCGGCTCACCGGCACCGCGGTGGGCACCCAGATCGGCTTCGCGCTCGGCGGGTTCGCCCCGACCATCGCCACCGCACTGGCCGGTGACTCGGGTTCGGGCTGGGTGCCCGTCGCCGTCTTCGGCGGGGTGATCTGCCTGCTGGCCGCGGGTGCGGCCTGGTCGGCCCGGGAGACCGCGCAGCTGAGCCTGACCGAGATCGAGGCGGCCCAGGGCGGCGGCGAGCGGGAGCCCGCCCGCCTCTGACGGTGCCGGCCCGGTGGCCGTTGTGTCAGGCCGGGCCGCCGTCCCCGGGACCGGGGGCGGCGGCCACGAGCAGCCGGACGACGTCGTCGTCGGCGGCGCGGTCGGTCCGCCACACCGCCTCGGTGCCGATCCGGACGTCGGCCCCGAGGACCGGCAGCACGTGCACCGGCTCCCCGACGAACGCCTTGTGCGTGGCCCCCGACCCGAGCCCGACCAGCGTGAACGCCTGCCCCGCTGCGACGACGTGGGTCAGGTCCCCGGGGTTGTGCGTGTCCAGCTCGATGCGGCCGTGCACCCCGTGCCGGGCCAGCAGCTCGCCGGTCGCCCGGTAGACCGACGGCGCCGCGTCGTAGCGGATCGAGACGTAGGGCAGATCGGTCAGCTCGTCGAGCCGGATCCCGGTGCGGTCGTCGAACCCCAGCCCGTGCCCGACGGCGACGCCCGCGGGCCGGCTGTCCACCCGCCGCTGCGCGAGCTGCGGGTCGTCGTCGTAGCGGCCGTGCACGAACGCCAGGTCGAGGTCGCCGCGGCCCACCGACCGCGCCAGCTCCGCGCTCGCGCCGGGCCGGATCCGCACGGCCAGCTCGGGATGGGCGGCCCGGACCCGCTCCATGAAGCCGTCGCGGACCGCCGCGGACACGTCCGGTGCGATCCCGACCGCGGCGACCGGATGGCCGTCGGCGGCCGCGAGCTCGCCGGGGAGCGACTCCACCCGTCGCACGATCTCCCGCGCGCGGGGCAGCAGGGCCCTCCCCGCAGCGGTCAGCGCCATGCCGCGCGAGGACCGGACGAACAGCGGCGTGCCGAGATCCCGCTCCAGGTCCCGGATCCGCCGCGACAGCGGTGACGCGGCCAGGTGCAGCCGCGCCGCGGCCCGCGTCAGGTTCAGCTCGTCGGCGACGGCGAGGAAGTAGTGCAGGTGGAACAGCTCCACCCGCATGACCCTAGGGGTCACGCCGTCGTGTGCGCATCGGTCGTGGTCACGGGCACGCCGCACCCCTAGCGTGACCGGTATGGCCACACGATCACTGCGGATCGGCAACGTCTCGGGCTACCTGGGCGACCGGTTCACCGCCGTCGACGAGGCGATGGCGGGTGACCCCGTCGACGTCCTCATGGGCGACTACCTCGCCGAGATCACCCTCGCCGCTCTCGCCGCGGCGGCCGGGCGGGGGAAGCCGGGCTACGTCGCCTAAGCCCTCGACCAGCTCACCCCGCACCTCGGTGAGATCGACCGGCGCGGCATCCGGGTCGTCACCAACGCGGGCGGGTTCGACCCGGCGGGGATGGCCGCCGAGCTGCGGCGCCGGATCGCCGACGCCGGCCTGGACCTGCGGGTCGCGCACGTCGCCGGTGACGGGGTGTTCGACCGGCTGGCCGACTTCCACGCCGACGGCCACGGCATGGAGCACCTCGACACCGGCGCCCCGCTCAAGGACTGGGGGTTCGAGCCGATCACCGCCAACGCCTACCTCGGCGGGTTCGGCATCGCCGGCGCGCTGGCCGCGGGCGCCGACGTCGTCGTCACCGGGCGGGTCACCGACGCCTCGCTGACCGCGGGCCCGGCCGCCTGGTGGCACGGCTGGACCCCCGACGACCACGACGCGCTGGCCGGCGCCGTCACCGCCGGGCACGTGATCGAGTGCGGCGCGCACGCCACCGGCGGCAACTTCTCCGGCTTCCGCGCCGTGCCGGGCATGGTGAAGCCGGGCTTCCCGATCGCCGAGATCGCCGCCGACGGCTCCTCGGTGATCACCAAGCACGCCGCCGACGGCGGCACCGTCACCGTCGACACCGTCACCGCGCAGCTGCTCTACGAGATCCAGGGTCCGCGTTACCTGAACCCGGACGTCACCGTGCACCTGGACACGGTCCGCCTCACCCAGGAGGCGCCCGACCGGGTCGCGATCGGCCCCGTGACGGGGTCACCGCCGCCGCCCACGGCGAAGGTCGCGGTGTTCGCCCCGATCGGCTACGAGATCTCCACGATGCTGTTCTGCACCGCCCCCGACGTCGAGGGGAAGGTCGAGCTGCTGCGGGCCCAGCTCCGCGCCCAGCTCGAGGGGCACGTCGACCGGCTCGACGTCACCCCGCTCGGCGTCGCCGCGGTGGACCCGGCGGACCAGTGGGCGGCGACCGTCCCGATCCGGGTGATGGCCACGGCCCGGCACAAGGAGCCGCTGCGGCGCTTCGCCCCGGCCGTCGGGTCGCTGTACCTGCAGGGTTTCCCCGGCTTCCACCACGACGGCCACGCCCCGCGCGCGTCGGAGCCGTGGCCGCGGATCGAGTACTGGCCCGCGCTGCTGGAGTCGGCGCTGCTCGACCACCACGCCGTCGGGGAGGACGGGGCGCGGATCGAGGTGCCGCGCTCGTCGCGCACCGCCACCCCGGACGAGCTGGCCCAGCCGGTGCACCCGGAACCGGACCTCCCGGTGCCCGCCGGTGACCCGGTGGAGCTCGGCGCCTTCACCCACGCCCGGGCCGGGGACAAGGGCGGCAACGCCAACGTCGGCGTCTGGGCGCCGGACCCCGCGCACTGGGAGTGGCTGCGCGCCACGCTGACCACCGCGAAGGCGGCGGAGCTGCTGCCCGAGGCGCGGGGTGCGATCGTCCGGCACGAGTTCCCGCACCTGCGTGCGGTGCACCTGGTGTTCACCGGGCTGCTGGGGTCCGGCGGATCGGCGAACATGCGGGTGGACCAGATCGGGAAGTCCGTGGGTGAGTACCTGCGGTCCAGGCACGTGGGAGGGCCCCGGTGAGCATCGCGGAGCGGATCGGGAAGAACGTCGCCACACCGGCCACCGGGGACGCGTTCGACCCGGGGGTCGCGCTGGAGGAGCTGCTCGGCTGTGTCGGGCTCTCCGCCGCCGACGCCGGTGGCCGGGTCCGCTTCCTCGGCGCCGACCCGGTCGTGCCCAGCGCGCTGCGGCTCGGCGGCGGCGCCGCGGTCGCGCTCGCCGCGAAGTCGGTCGGGATGGCGGCGGTGCACCGCGACCGCGGCGGCGAGGGCCAGGACGTGACCGCCGACCTGCGCAGCGCCCCGCACCGGCTGTGCCCGTTCTACGACCGTCGCTGGGAGCTGGTGAACGGCTTCCCGGCGGCCAACGCGGCGTCCACGTCGCAGGCGCTCGGGTTCTCCTTCCACCGCACCCGGGACGGCCGCTGGGTGATGCCGCTGAACCCGTACCCCGCGCTGCGCTACGCGGGGGAGCGGTTCCTCGGCGTCCCCGAGACGCCCGAGGCGGTCGCCGCCGCGATCGCCCGGTGGGACGCCACCGACCTGGAGGACGCGGCGGGCGAGGCGGGCATCGTCATGCCGGTGGCCCGGACGCCCGGCGAGTGGCTGGCCACCGCGCAGCACGCCGCGCTGGAGGGCACGCCCCCGATCACGCTGCGCCGGATCGGCGACGCGCCGCCGGAACCCTTCCCGGAGCGGAGGCGGCCGGACCTCCCGCTCGACGGGCTGCGTGCGCTCGGCATGGGCCACGTGATCGCCGGAGCCGGCACCGGGCGGGCGCTGGCCCTGCACGGCGCGGACGTGCTGAACGTGTGGCGGCCGGGGGAGTACGAACCCGACACGACGTACGTGAGCGCGAACGTCGGCGTCCGGTCGGCGACCGTGGACCCCCGTGCGGAGGACGGGAACGCGCTGCTGCGCGGGCTCCTCGGTGGGGCCGACGTCTTCTACGCCAACCGCCGGCCCGGGTTCCTCGGCTCGGTCGGGCTGTCGGCCGAGGAGGCCGCCGCAGTCCGGCCGGGCATCGTGCACGCCACGAACACGCTGCACGGCCCGGTGGGGCCGTGGGCCGACCGGGTCGGGTTCGACCAGACCGCCGGGACGCTCGTCGGGATGATGACGCTGGAGGGCGGCTCCACCGACGACGGCTTCGTGCCGCCCCGGCTGTTCCCGATCCTGGTGGTCAACGACTACGTCGTGTCCTGGCTGACCGCCGCCGGGATCACCGCGGCCCTGCGCCGGCGCGCCGTCGAGGGCGGCTCCTGGGCCGTCGAGGTCTCGCTGGTGCGGGCCGCGCTGTGGATGCTGGAACTGGGCGTGGTCGACCTGGGCTACGCCCGCGAGGTCGCCGGTACCGGCGCCGACCACGCCTACCTCGACCCGGAGACCTTCACCGCCGACACCCCGCTCGGCCTCTACCGGGGCGTCACCGACCAGGTGCGGATGTCGGCGACTCCCGGGGAGTACCGGACGGTGCTGGTGCCCCGCGGGTCGGGCCGCCCGGAGTGGCTGCCGCGCTGACCGGGCGCCCCGGGTGTGCTCAGCCGCGTCCGGGGCCGTCCGGCGGTCCCGCCGGGGGCCGCCCGGGCCCGTCGGGGGTGATCCGCGGGAGCGGGCGCGTGACATCGGCGTCGGAGCCGGCGTCGGAGTCGGCGGGCGGGACCGGGGCGAGGCGCCGGGTCTCGCTCTCCGCCCCCGCACCGGGCGCCGGGTCCGGCTCGCCGACGCGTGCGGCCGCGGGCTCGAGCCGCCGCTCCAGGAACATGATCCCGACGACGAGCGCGGCGCCGAGCAGCGCCGGGACCAGCATCGCGTACCAGCCGGGGTCGGGTGCGAGCAGGCCCCGGGCGTCGTCCTGCCAGGGCCACAGCGCCCGGAGCGCGCCCAGCAGCACCCCGGTCATGACCACCATGATGGTCCGGCGGTGGTGTTCCAGTAGCCACTGCAGCAGTGACACGAACGAGGCGAGGCCGAGCACCGCGCCGAGCCCGAACACGGCGATGTAGGCGATGTCGAGGTCGCGCACCGCGCGCAGCGTCGGCTCGTAGAGGCCGAACACCAGCAGCAGGAACGACCCGGAGAAGCCCGGCAGCACCAGCGCGCAGATCGCCACCGCGGCGGCGAGCGCGATCAACGGGTACGGCGGCCGTCCGTCGCCGGCCGCCGGGGGCAGCCCGCTGACCAGGAACGTCACGACGAACCCGGTGACGACGAGTGCCCACTCCCGGACGCCGCGCAGCATGCCGGTGATCCGCAGCGGGACGGCGACCGAGGCCGCGACCATCCCGAGGAACACCGCGCGGGACCCGACCGGGTGCGCCTCGATCAGGCCGGGCGGCACCTGCGACGCCAGCACCACGGCGAGCACCATGCCGGCCGCGACCGGGAGGAGCAGACCCCAGTCGAGCCGCCGGAGCTCGGTGCCGGCCCGAGCCGCGCGCCCCTGCCCGCCGGTGCCGGGGCGGACGACGGCGCGCGCCGCACCGACGAGGTGCCCGGCCTGCGTGATCAGCCGCTCGTAGATCCCGACGACCAGCGCCATGGTCCCGCCGCTGACGCCCGGGATGGTCTCGACGCCGCCGATCGCCGCTCCGCGAGCGAGATTCATTCCGGACATACGCGACAACACGGAGACGAATCGTACGGATCGACCCGTCCGGTGCGTCGTGCGGGGCAACCCGTTGCACGGTGGAACGTCAAGAGGGGTGTACGGACCATGACGATCGGGGGGACTGACATGGACGACAGGCGTGACGGACGGGGCCGGAGCGGTGCCGTGGGCCGGCGTGCGGGCTGGACGGCAGCGGTGGTCGCCTGCGGTGCGCTCCTCGCCGGGTGCGGGGCGGGCTCGGGCCGGCCGGGCGCGGCGGGGCCGGACCGGGGGCAGGACGAGGCCGCGGTGGCCGCACCGGCCGCCGCGGAGCTGCCGGAGGAACCGGTCGCGAACGGCTCCGACGTGCCCGGCGGGGCCGATCCCGCAGGGGGGCCGGTCGCCGAGGGCGCCGAGCGCTGCCACACCTCGGAGCTGGGAGGCTCGCTGGTCGCCGATCCCGCAGGCGGCGCGGCCGGGTCGACCTACGCGACCCTCGTGCTGCGCAACGACGGCGGCCGGACGTGCGTCGTGCGCGGGTTCCCCGGCCTGTCCTACGTGGGCGGTGACGACGGGGCCCAGGTGGGTCCGGCCGCCGCGATGCAGGGCGGGCACGGCGATCCGGTGCAGCTCGCGCCCGGAGCGTCGGCGGGTGCACGGGTGCGGATGGTGAACGCGCACAATTTCGACCCGGCCGACTGCGCCCCGGTCCTGACCCGTGGCTTCCGGGTCTACCCGCCGGGGGAGACGGACTCGCTGTTCGTCGCCCAGGACGGGACCGGCTGCTCCGGGCGGCCCCCCGGCGACCAGCTGGCCGTGGAGGCGTTCGGGCCGCAGTGATCCGGTTCGGTCGCGGCGCGGCGGGTACCTACCCTGGAACGCCCGCCGCGACCGTCCGGAGAGGATCTGCATGACCCGCCCGCACCGTTCCCGACCCGGCTCCCGATCCGGGGGCCCGCGCCGTACCGGCCCCGCGCCACGGGGGATCCAGGGCGACGGCCACGAGCTCGCCTCGCGGCTGCACGGTCTCGACGGTGCGAGCTACGGCGCCTACAAGGGCCTGGCCGGCCGCTGGAGCATGGACGGGTTCGAGCTGGAGATCCGCAAGGTCCAGTCCGACCCGTTCGCGCCGCCGTCGCGGCTGCGGGTGACCGTGCCGGCCACGACGGCCAACCTGCCCGGCGATCTCCACCGCACCCCGGAGCGTGCCCGCGCGCTCGGCGGCTTCCTGCTGCGGGCGCTGCGCAGCGCGCTGCGCGGCACCCCGGTGACCGTCGACGCCGGCGGGCAGGAGGTCCTCGACCGCAGCGCGATCCGGATCGGCCGCGGCGGGACCGGCGACGGGGACGGGGACGGATCGGTGACCGTCGAGCTCGGCGCACCGTTCCCCGGGCACGGCCGCCGGATCGCCGGGCACGCGGCGGCCCGCACCCTGACCGGGGACCTGCCCGACGCGGTTCACCAGGCGCTGACCTGGGCGAACGCCGACCGTGACGCGGCCGTGGAGTTCGTCGAGACAGTCGAGGACTCCTGCGCCCTGCGCGCCGCGCTGCCCGGCGCCGGTCTCGTCGCGTTCGTCGCCGACGCCGCCGTGCTGCCGCGGGCGTCCGGGGTGGACGACCGGCCGCTGCGCGACGGCGTGCCCTTCGCCTCCCCGGAGAGTCTGCGTGTCACCCTCGACGTGCCGAACTGCGGTGCGGTGCCGGGCATGGGGGTCCCCACCGGCGTCACGCTGATCGTCGGGGGCGGCTACCACGGGAAGTCGACCCTGCTGCGGGCGCTGGAGACCGGGGTGTACGACCACGTCCCCGGCGACGGCCGGGAGCTCGTCGTCGCCCGGCGGGACGCGGTGTCGGTCCGGGCCGAGGACGAGCGCTCCGTGCAGCGGGTCGACGTGCGTGCGTTCGTGTCGGGTCTGCCGTCGGGGAAGCCGACCGCGGACTTCTCCACCGAGTCGGCGTCCGGCTCGACGTCGCAGGCCGCGTCGACGATGGAGGCGCTGGAGTCCGGTGCGGACGTCCTGCTCATCGACGAGGACACCTCCGCGACGAACGTCATGATCCGCGACGCCCGGATGCGGGAGCTGATCGAGGCCGAGCCGCTGGTGCCGTTCGTGGACCGGGTCCGGCCGCTGCACCGCGGCGACGGCGTGTCGACGGTGCTGGTCATGGGCGGGTCCGGCGACTACCTGGACCGCGCCGACACGGTGGTCCTGCTGCAGGACTACCGGGTCTCCGACATCACCGCCCGGGCCCGCGACGTGGCGGGTCTGGCCCCCGAGGGCAGCGACCCGGAGTTCCCCGGCTTCGGCGCGCGGGTGTTCGACCCGCGCAGTGTCGATCCCGAGGTGCGCGGGCGCCGCAAGATCACCGCCCGCGGGCGCGGGCGGCTGACCTTCGGCGGCGACGACATCGACCTCTCGGCCGTCTCCCAGCTGGCCGACCCGTCGCAGACCACCGGCGTCGGGCTGGCGCTGGCCCACCTGGACCTCGACGGCGTCACCCTGGCCGAGGCGCTGGACCGGCTGGAGGCCGACCTGGGACGCGGTGGGGCGGCGGTGATCGCGCACGGCTCGCTGTCCGACTTCGCGGTGCCCCGCCGGCACGAGGTCGCGGCCGCGGTGAACCGGCTGCGGGCGGCACGTGTCACGGGTCACCGCACAAACGGTCAGCACTGACTGTTAATGTCCCTCGGGACCGTGCACCGCCGCACCGCAACCCGGAGGACCCCATGACCGATCTGCAGGGCCGCACCATCGTGATGTCGGGAGGCAGCCGCGGCATCGGGCTCGCCATCCTCACCGCCGCCGCGCGGCGCGGGGCGAACGCGGTGATCCTCGCCAAGACCGACCGGCCGGACCCGCGGCTGCCCGGCACCGTGCACACGGCCGTCGCCGAGATCGAGCAGGCCGGCGGCCGGGCGGTCGCGGTGGTCGGCGACGTCCGGGTGGAGGAGGACGTGGAGCGCGCCGTGCAGGCCGCGGTCGACACCTTCGGCGGCGTCGACGTCGTCGTGAACAACGCGAGCGCGCTCAACACCCAGGGCACCGAGGACGTCACCCCCAAGCGCTGCGACCTCATGCAGTCGATCAACTCGCGCGGGGCGTACCTGCTGACCCGGGCCGCGCTGCCGCAGCTGCGGAAGTCCGGTGACGCGCAGGTGCTCACCCTGTCCCCGCCGATCAACCTGGACCCGAGGTGGCTGGGCGAGTTCCCGCCCTACATGCTGTCGAAGTACGGGATGTCGCTGCTGACGCTGGGCTGGGCGCACGAGTTCGCCGCCGACGGCATCCGCGCGAACTGCCTGTGGCCGCGCACCACGATCGCCACCGCGGCGGTCGTCAACCTGCTGGGCGGCGACGAGGCCGGGAACCGGGCCCGCAGCCCCGAGATCATGGCCGCCGCGGCCGTCGCCGTGCTCACCGACGACGCGCGGCCGACCGGCCGGACCTTCGTCGACGACGAGGTGCTCGCCGCGCACGGCGTCTCCGACCTGTCCCACTACGGCGGAGGCGACGAGCCGGACCTCGACTTCTTCGTCGAGCGGGCCTGATCGCACGGGCCGTGACCGGTTGACCCGTCCGGGTGATCACGGGAACCGCCCGGGCCGGGCGGGCGACCGCCACGACGGCGCGGGCATCCGCCCGCGACCGCCGATGCGAGGAAGAGGAGCGCCGCGTGCGTCACATCGCCACCTTCTGCGGCAGCTGCAACTGCGGCTGCCCCGAGCTCTACGTCGACGAGGCGGCCGCGCCGGACAAGCGGATCGTGATCACCGACGACTTCGGGCAGCGGGTGCAGATGAGCGTCGACCAGTTCTCCGACCTGGTCGCCTCGGCCCGTGACGGCGTCCTGGACGAGCTCGTCGGGAGCGCGACCGGGTGATCACGGCATCGGAAGGGATCCGGCCGGATGTGGCCGGATCCCTTCCCGATCCGTGATCAGGGGTCGAGCAGGGTCCCTGCCACGTCGATCAGGCGGTCGCGGAGCGGGGCGGCGCGGCCGGCGAAGGCAGACTGGGCGCGTGCGTAGTCGGCGCGGCCCTCGGGTGTCTCGATCCGCACGGGGGAGAACCCGTGGTCCGCCAGGTCGTACGGGCTCGCCCGCATGTCGAGCTCACGGACGTCCGCGGCCAGCTCGAAACAGTCCGCCACCAGCTCCGACGGCACCGCGGGGGCCAGCTTGTACGCCCACTTGTAGAGATCCATCGTGGCGTGCAGGCAGCCCGGCTGCTCCAGCTCGACCTGGGTATCCCGGGTCGGGGTGAGGGTGTTGCGGGGCGCCGCGAGACCGGTGAAGAACCGGTACGCGTCGTAGTGGGTGCAGCCGATCCGCATCGACTCGACGACGTCGTCGGTGCCCTGCGGGCCCAGCCGCAGCGGCACCGTGGCGCCGTGCCGGGGCCGGTCGGTCCGGTAGACCATCGCCCACTCGTGCAGGCCGAAGCAGCCCAGGCGTGGCGGCCGGGAGCGGGTCGCGGTGAGCAGTCGGTGCACGAACCCGGCCGTGGTCCGCAGCCGGTCCGGTGCGGCCGCGGGATCGAACGCCACGCCGGTGCCGCCGCCCGGGACCCGGACGTAGCCGGGCCGGTCCAGGAACTCCCCGCCGTCGGCCAGGACGACGCCGGCACCCGGGTCCCAGCGCTCCAGCAGCGCGGGCCGGTGCGAGTAGTAGGTGAACAGGAAGTCCCACACCGGGTGCGGCTCGCGACGCCGACGGCGCTCGTGGTGCGGCGTCGTCCAGGCCGACACCCGGTCGCGGTGCGCCTGCGCGCGGGCCCGCCAGGAGCCGGCGTCGAGCTGCGCGCCGGTCCCGCGTCCGGCGGGGGCGCCCGTACCGTGGCGGGCGGCGTCGGTGGTCACGCCTGCGACGGTACGTCCCGCGCGGCGAGCGGCACGGGCCCGGGGCGCGCCCGGCTCAGGCCGGTGCGCCGGGGGTGTGCGTCGCGTCCCGCACGGTCCCGACGAACGCCTCCGTCACGTCCTCCATGGTCACGACGCCGACGGTGTCGCCGCGCGCGTCCACGGCCCGCGCCAGGTGCGCCCGCGCCGTCCGCAGGGACGCGAGCGCCTCGTCGAGGCGGGCCGTGACCGGCACCGACGGCAGGCTGCGGACGCGCTGCGGCGGCACCGCGGCCGAGCCCGCGTCGGCGAGGTCCAGCACGTCCTTGACGTGCAGGTATCCGGTCAGCCCGCCGCGGGCACCGCGGATCGGGAACCGGGAGAACCCGGTGCGCTCGACCGCCGCGGTGAGCGCGTCGACGGTCGGGGAGCTGTCCAGGCACACCAGGTCGTCCACCGCGACGACGACGTCGGCGACGGTCGCCTCCGCCGAGGACAGCGTGCGGGCGATCCGGGACGACTCCTCGTCGTCGAGCAGGCCCTCGCGGCGCGAGTCGTCGATCATCTCGGACAGCTCGCCGGGGGTGAAGGCCGTCTCCAGCTCGTCCTTCGGGGTCACGCCGAGCAGCCGCAGGGTCCCGTTCGCCATGTGGTTGAACAGGTCGATGAAGGGCCGCGCGATCGAGGTCCACACCAGGAACGGCGGGACCAGCATGATCGCCGCGCGTTCCGGCCCGGCGATCGAGATGTTCTTCGGCACCATCTCGCCGAGCAGCATGTGCGCGACGACGACCACCATCAGCGACACCACGAAGGCGATCGGGTACGCCAGCGCCTGCGGGACGCCGACGGCGCCCAGCGGGCCGTCGATCAGGTGCGCCACGGCGGGCTCGCCGAGGCGCCCCAGCAGCAGCGAGGCGATCGTGATGCCCAGCTGGGAGGCGGCGAGCATCCGCGACAGGTCGTGCGAGGCGTCGAGCACCGTGCGGGCCCCGGTGGAGCCGTTCTCGGCCATCGCCTCCAGGCGGTCCTTGCGGGCCGAGATCAGCGCGAACTCGGCGGCGTCGAAGAACGCGTTCGCGCCGAGCAGCGCGACCGCCGCGACCAGGGCCAGCACGTCTCCCGAGCTCATGCGGGCACCCCCTGCTCCACCGTCCGGGACAGCCGGACCTCCGCCACCCGGTTGCGGTCCCGGCGCAGCACCGTCAGCCCCCAGCCGTCGACGACGAGGGCGTCGCCCACGTCGGGGATCCGGCCCAGCTCGGCCATCACCAGTCCGGCCAGGGTCTCGTACTCGCCGCGCGGCATCCGGAACCCGGTCGCCTCGTCCACCTCGTCGGACCGCATCAGCCCGGACAGCGCCCACACGCCGTCACCGAGCCGCCGTACCCGGTTCTGCTCGTCCCGGTCGTGCTCGTCGCGGACGTCGCCGACGATCTCCTCGAGCAGGTCCTCCATGGTCACCAGACCCGCCGTGCCGCCGTACTCGTCGACGACGACGGCGGTCTGCAGCCCGGCCGCCCGGAGCCGGGTCATCAGCTCGTCGCCGTCCAGCGACGACGGCACCGTCACCACCGGCCGCGCCAGCTCGCGGACCGGGGTGCCCGCGCGCTCCCCGGCCGGGACGCCGAACGCCTGCTTGACGTGCACCAGCCCGAGCGGTGTGTCCGGGTCGCCGTCGATCACCGGGAACCGGGAGAACCCGGAGCGTCGGGCCAGCGTGACGAGGTCGGCCACCGTGTCGGTCGCGTCGATCGTCTCCACCCGCACCCGCGGCGTCATCAGGTCCTCGGCGACCCGGTCGGTGAACCGCAGCGACCGGTCCAGCAGCGCCGCGGTGCCGGCGTCGATGCTGCCGCTCTCGGCGCTGGCCCGCACCAGGGAGCTCAGCTCGCCGGGAGAGCGGGCCGAGCGGAGCTCCTCGGCCGGCTCGACGCCCAGCCGTCGCACGATCGCGTTCGCGGCCCCGTTGAGGCCGGTGATCAGCCAGCGGAAGGTCCACGCGAACCCCGCCTGCAGCCACACGACGGCCCGGGCGACGCCCAGCGGGTTCGCGATCGCGAGGTTCTTCGGCACCAGCTCGCCGAACACCATCGACAGCGCGGTCGCGACGACCAGCGAGAGGACCGTCGCGACGCCCGACGCCCAGGACGTGGGCAGCCCGGTCAGCTCCAGCGGCGGGCGGAGGAGCTCGGCGATCGCGGGCTCGGCGATGTAGCCGGTGGCGAGCGTGGTGACGGTGATGCCGAGCTGGCAGCCCGAGAGCTGGAACGACAGCGTCCCGTGGGCGCGCTGCACGGACCGCGTCCGCCGGTCACCGCTCGCGGCGACGGCGGTGTCGATCCGGCTGCGCTCGAGCGCCGTGAGGGAGAACTCCGAGGCGACCGAGACCGCGGTGCCCAGGGTCAGGGCGGCCACCGCGACGAGGCCCAGCAGGGAGAGCAGGACGGTCACCGGTGTGTGCTCCTGGATCGCGACGACGGGCAGCGGACACGGGGAAACGGTGCACGACGATACGACGGGGCGGAGGTACCCGCGCGGCGGGCACTGCGAGTGATCTCACGGCCTGCCGGGCCCGTGCGGGGTCTAGGTTGGTCTGCCATGACCACGGCGATGCCGCCTCCGGCCCGCGAACCCCTGTCCGCACGCCGGGTCCTCGTGACCGGTGCCTCGGCCGGGATCGGTGAGTCGACCGCCCGGGCGCTGACGGCCCGCGGGGCGCGGGTCGCGCTGGTGGCCCGCCGGGGGGAGCGGCTCGCCGAGCTGGCCGCGGAGCTGCCCGGCGCGGTCGCCGTGCCCGCCGACCTCACCGACGACGCCGCGGCGGCCGCGGCCGTGCACACCGCCGCGGACGCGCTGGGCGGTCTCGACGCCGTGGTGAACGCCGCGGGCGTCTTCCACGGCGGCCCGGTGCTCGGCGACGAGCCGAGCACACCGGACCAGTGGCGGCGGATGTTCGGGCTCAACGTGGTCGCGCTGCTCGTCGTGACCCGGGCCGCGGCGGAGCACCTGGAGCGGGGCACCGAGCCGGCCGTCGTCTGCGTCTCGTCGATGTCGGGACGGCGGGTGCCGAACCCCGCCGGGGCGGTGTACGCGGCGTCCAAGCACGCGGTGCACGCCGTCGCCGAGGGCCTGCGGGCGGAGCTGGCGCCGCGCGGGGTGCGGGTGACCACGGTCTCGCCCGGGTTCGCCCGCACCGGGATCGTCGACGGGTGGCCCGACGGTGCGCTGCGGGACCGCTACACCGAGCGGCTGGCCACGGTCGGGCTGGACCCGGCCGTCGTCGCCGACGGGATCGTGCACGTGCTCGCGAGTCCCGCCCAGGTCGTCGAGTACGCGCTGACCTCGGTGACGCAGTGACGGCCGCCGCACACTACGGGGGCCGCAGGCCGTCGGGGCTGGCCAAGGGCAGCGCGTCGCCGTTCGTCGACTTCGACCGGGCGTCGTGGGCCCAGCTGGCGTCGTCGACCCGGGTGCCGCTGTCGGCGGAGGAGCTGGACCAGCTGCGCAGCTTCGGCGACTTCGTCGACCTCGACGAGGTCCGCGAGGTCTACCTGCCGCTGTCGCGGCTGCTCAACCTGCACGTCGAGGAGGGTGGCCGGCTCTACCGGGCCTACCGCCGGTTCCTGGGGGCGGGCGGCGCCCGCACCCCGTTCGTCATCGGGGTCGCGGGGTCGGTGGCCGTCGGGAAGTCGACGACGGCCCGCCTGCTGCGCCTGCTGCTCGCCCGCTCGCCCGAGCACCCCAACGTGCAGCTGGTCACCACCGACGGGTTCCTGTACCCGACCGCCGAGCTGGACCGGCGCGGGCTGATGGAGCGCAAGGGCTTCCCGGAGTCCTATGACCGGCGCAAGCTGCTCCGGTTCGTCTCGGAGATCAAGGGGGGCCGGCCCGAGGTCACGGCCCCGGTGTACTCGCACCTGACCTACGACATCGTCCCGGACGAGGAGCTGGTCGTCCGCAGCCCGGACATCCTGATCATCGAGGGCCTGAACGTGCTGCAGCCCGCGGTGGCGGGTGCGCTGACCGTGTCGGACTTCATCGACTTCTCGGTCTACGTCGACGCCGCCACCGCCGACGTGCGGCGCTGGTACGTGGAACGGTTCCTGCGGCTGCGGGAGACCGCCTTCCGGGACCCGCAGTCGTTCTTCCGGCGCTACGCCGAGCTCGACCACGACGCCGCGGTGGCGCGGGCCGAGACGATCTGGGCCTCGATCAACGCGCCGAACCTGGAGCAGAACATCCTGCCGACCCGGTCGCGGGCCAGCCTCGTGCTGACCAAGGGCGCCGGGCACGACGTCAAGCGGATCCGGCTGCGCAAGCTCTGACCAGGGCGTCGGTGCAGGCGACGACGTTCGCCGCGGAGCAGGTCTCGTCGGTGACGTGGGCGAGTGCCGGGTCGCCGGGGCCGTACACGAGCACGGCGCAGTCGCCGCCGGGCCCGCCCAGCGTCCCGGCGAGCACCGAGGCGTCGGTGAAGTAGGACGCGAACTCCGGCGCGCCGCTGTGCCCGAGCCGCTCCGCGACCGCGGCCGCCCGGGGATCGGCCGGGTCGGTGGCGACCGCGGGGAGGTCGATCAGGACGTCGATCTCCGGCGCGGTGCCCGGCCGGACGGGGGCCGCGGCGAGCGCGTCCCGGGCCAGCGCGGCGACGGCGTCGTGGGCGGTGCCGGCGTCGAACCCGGGGACCAGCCGCAGGTCGAGCTCCAGCTCCGCCCGGTCGGGGACGAGGTTGGGCTGGCTGCCCGCGCGCAGCACGCCGGGATTGCAGGTGACCGCCCCGTGGGTGTCGCTGACCGGCCAGCCCGCGCCGGCGCCGTGGTCGTGCACCGCCGCCGCCACCCGGCCGAGCGCCACCAGCGCGTTCTCGCCCAGCTCCGGCCGGGAGCCGTGGGCGCTCACCCCGGCCTGCCGCAGGCGCAGCCACAGCACGCCCTTGTGGCCGTGCAGGACCCGGTTCGACGTCGGCTCCGCGACCACCAGCAGCGGCGACGGTTCCAGGCCGTCGAGGGTGCGGGCACCGTCGCAGCCGGTCTCCTCGCCGAAGGTGAACACCAGCTGCAACGGGACGTCCGGGGCGCTGCGCAGCGCCGCGACGGTGATCGCGGCGACGCCGGTCTTCATGTCGGTGCTGCCGCGGCCGCGCAGCCTGCCGTCGACGACGTCGCCGGCGTGCGGGTCGAACGACCAGCCCGCCGGGTCGGCGGGGACGGTGTCGAGGTGCCCGGTGAGCGTCGTCGGCGGTCGGCCCGCGCCGCGGCGGGCGACGAGGTTCGCGCGGCCCGGCTCCGGCTCGTGCAGACGGACGTCGAAACCGCCGTCGTCGAGGAGGTCGGCCAGCAGGTCGGCGGCGGCGCGCTCGCCGCCGCCGCGGGTGTCCAGGGCCACCAGGCGGCCGGCGAGATCGACGGGATCGGGCACGGGGAACCTCCGTTCGCGGGAATACCGACTGTGACACGTGACGGGGCGGATGCCATTGCTCATGGATTGTTTGGCACCATGTCCGGATGGGTGGGAACTCCGGCGCCGGCAACTCCGGCGCTGCGGCGGTGAGCAGCAGGTTCGAGACCCCGGACGACGAGGTCGCGTCCCGGCTGCGGCTGGCCGTCGGCCGGCTGAACCGGCGGATCCGTATCGACGGCACCGAGTCGCTGCCGCCGTTGCAGCTCTCCGCACTGGTCACGGTGGAGAAGGACGGCCCGTTGCGGCTCTCCGAGCTCGCCCGCCGGGAGGGCGTGACGGCACCGACGATGTCGCGGGTCCTGTCCGCCCTCGACGACCAGGGCATGGTCCGGCGGGCACCCGACCCCGGCGACGCGCGCGGCGTGCTCGTCTCGGTGAGCGACGAGGGCCGCGCGAAGCTGCGGGAGGTCCGCAACGAGCGCACCGCCCTCATCGCGCGGCGGCTCGACCGCCTCGACGCCGACCAGCGGGCCGCCCTGGAGGCGGCCCTGCCGGCGCTCGAGGCGCTCATCGTCTGCGACGACGAGGAGTAGGGGTCAGGCCGGCTCGCCGTCGACCGTCACCCTGATCTCGGACCCGTCGTCACGGGGGCCGTCGGTGACGCTGAGCAGCCCGGCGATCCGGGCCGACTCGGGCAGCGGGTCGGGATAGACCCAGAACGCGTCGGCCAGCGTCGTCGCGGGTGGCAGCAGGGCGTCGCGGTAGGCCGCCTCGCCCTTGTACGGGCACCGCGTGCGGGTCTCCGAGGGCGCCAGCTCGACCGTCACGTCCCCGGCCGGCAGGTACCAGCGGTTGCGCAGCCCCGTCTCGGACAGCACGAACGGCGCGTGGGACTCGGCGAGCACCGTCCTCAGGCCGTCCGGCGCGACGTGCGTGACGACGACGTGGCGGTGCGTGGGACGCACGTCGACCCGGGTGTAGGGGTCGGTGAGGTGGGCGAAGACCTGCTCGTCCTCGTCGTACCAGGCGTCGGCCGCGTTCCAGTACAGGGCGACCAGCCCGTGCAGCCACGGGGCCGCGGCGACCGGTTCCGGGTAGGTCCAGACCGCGTTCTCCCGGACCGTGTCGCCGACCCGCAGCGAGCGGTAGGTCGCGTCGCCCTTGAACGGGCAGTGCGTGGTGTGGTCGCTCGGGACCAGCACGGAGGTGTCGACGTCGTCCTCGGGCACGTAGAGCACCGGGAGCAGGTTCGACTCGTGCACCAGGTACCCGCGCCGGGTGTCGAGCACGGTCCGGCCGGCGACCTCGGCCCGGACCCGGCGCGGGAACGGGTGCATCAGCAGTTTGTGCGGCGGGCCGTCGATCGCGTAGTTCACCGTCGCCGGTGCGTACGACGACAGCGGGCCGTCGGTGCGGGTGAGTCCCACGGGTGCCCTCCTCCGGAGCTCGACTCAGGGAGCGGTGGTCCGGTTCCACCGAACCAGAGCTCCCCGGGCCGGGCCAGCGGAGGTGCGCGGGGCTACACCGCCAGGTCGATGTCGTAGTCGCGGATCCAGGTGTTCAGGTCGATGATGCGCTCCAGCTGCATCCGGCTGCCCATCGAGTTCTGCTCGTGGGTCGCCGCGGAGTCCAGCCGCCGCTGCACCGCCGCACGGTCCACCAGCGGCGCGACGGGGGCGTCGTCACCCTCGGCCAGGATCGACGAGACCTGGTCGCGCAGCGACTTCTCGTACCCGGCGTCCTGGGTGGAGGGGTAGGGGCTCTTCACCCGCTGCACGACGGACTCGGGCAGCAGGTCCTTCGTCGCGTGCCGCAGCAGCGACTTCTCCCGCCCGTCGAAGGTCTTCTGCGACCACGGCGTGCCGAACACGTACTCGACGAGCCGGTGGTCGCAGAACGGCACCCGCACCTCGAGCCCGACCGCCATGCTCATCCGGTCCTTGCGGTCGAGCAGCACCGGCAGCCACCGGGTGAGGTAGAGGTAGCAGATCTCGCGCATCCGGCGCTCGTGCGGATCGTCCGCCGCCTTCCCGGTGAGCTCCGGGACCTCCGAGAGCGCCGTCCGGTACTGGTCGTCGACGTAGCCGGGCACGTCGAGCTTGTTCCACAGGCTGCGGTCGAACAGGCCGGGATCGTGGTGGTCCTGGTTCATCATCCGGCCGGCCAGCCAGGGGAAGGTGTCGGCGGCGACGGTCTCCGGGTCGTGGAAGTCGCGGTACCCGCCGAACACCTCGTCGGCGGACTCCCCGGAGAGCGCGACCGTCGACTCCTTCCGGATCGCGGAGAACAGCAGGTACAGCGAGGAGTCCATGTCGCCGATGCCGGCCGGGAGGTCGCGCGCGTGCAGTGCGGCCCGGCGCACCGCCGGGTCCATCATGTCCTCGGTCTGCAGGACGATGTCGCGGTGGTCGGTGCCGACGAACTCGGCGACCTCGTGCACGAAGGGCGTGTCGGGCGTGCCGCGTGCGTCGTCGGCGACGAAGTTCTCGGCGTAGCCGGCGAAGTCGACGGCGAACGAGCGGACGGTGCCGTCGACGTGCTTCGCGGCCAGCGCGGTCAGCGCCGACGAGTCGAGCCCGCCGGAGAGCAGCGTGCACAGCGGGACGTCGGCGTAGAGCTGGCGCAGCGCGGTGTCCTCGAGCAGCTCCCGGACGTTCCCGACGGTGGTGTCGACGTCGTCGGCGTGACCGGTGTCGGTGAGCTGCCAGTAGCGCTCCTCCCGGTACCCGTCACGGCCGATCCGGACGACGCAGCCGGGCGGCACCTCCCGCATGCCGCGGAACACGGCGTTCGACGGGTCGGAGACGAACGCCAGCGCGCGGCGCAGGCCGTCGGCGTCGACGGTCCGGTCGGCCTCGGCGTTGGCCAGGATCGCCTTCGGCTCGGAGCCGAACAGCACCCCGTGCGGGGTGGGGTAGTAGTAGAGCGGCTTGATGCCGAGCCGGTCGCGGACCAGCACGAGCTCCTGGGTGCCGGAGTCCCAGAGCGCGTAGGCGAACATCCCGTTCAGCCGGCGTGCGACGGCGGACGGGTCCCGCCGTCCCCACTCGCGGTGGGCGCGGAGCACGACCTCGGTGTCGCTGGACGTGCGGAACCGGTGCCCGGCGGCGGCGAGCTCCTCGCGCAGCTCCCGGAAGTTGTAGGTCTCGCCGGAGTAGACGATGTGCAGCCCGGGGGTGTCACCCTCGTCGAGGCTCATCGGCTGGCGGCCGCCCTCGATGTCGATGACGGCGAGGCGCCGGTGACAGAGCGCGGCCGGCCCCTGCGCCCAGACGCCCTGCTGGTCCGGTCCGCGGCAGGCCATCGTGTCGTTCATGGCGGCGAGGGTGCGGACGTGCTCGTCCGCACCCAGGTCGTGCCGGTAGTCGATCCAGCCGCAGATTCCGCACACGGGCGTGCTCCTCACTTCTGATGAAACCGGAACAAGATCCAACACATCGATTGCAACGCTAATCATTGCGTCGCGCCACACCAGCGTAACACGGAAGATCCCGTGGTGTTCGTTCCCCGGTGCAATGACCTGCGACGACGTCGTGGAGCGGTCCCCGTCACACCCGAACGGCCCAGTGTGCCGGTGCCCGGAGCCGCCAACCTTTCGATCGGCTTACGTGATTGCGATGCCGAATGTTGCGGTCCGCAACGTGTGTACCATGCGAAACATGACCGAAAGTCCGATTGGCCCGATTGACGGTGACGTGGCCGGCGGCGGGGTCGCCACGGCCGAACGCGACGACCTGGAGGGCGCGCTGCGCCCGGCGAGCACGGGTGCCGCCGAGGCGTCGCTGGAGTCCCTGGAGAAGCAGATCACCCTGCTGGTGCGTCGCACCATGGAGTCCGTGTGGGCGCACGGCTACGGCGCGAACGACGCCGTCGACCGCTACACGTACCCCGTCCTCATGCTGCTCGACGACGAGGGTGCCCTCTCGCTGACCGCCCTCACCGGCAAGCTCGGTGTCAGCAAGCCCACCGCGAGCCGCCAGGTGTCCCGGCTGTCCCGGGCCGGGCTGGTCGACGTGTCCCCGCACGAGCGCGACCCGCGTTCGGTGAGCGTCGCGCTGACCCCGGCCGGGGAGGCCGCCCGCGAGGAGGTCCGCGCGGCCCGGCTGGCGCCGCTGCGGGAGGTCATCGCGCACTGGCCGCAGGCCGACCGGGACGGGCTGGCCGGGCTGCTGGACCGGTTCAACACCGACCTGGACCTGTTCCTGCGCTGATCCCGCCCCGGTCCACCCGCCCGGCGACGACGGCGGCGGGACCCGATGCGCGCCACGGCCCGCCACCCGGGTGATGCCATAGTGGGGGAGCCCGGCCGGCCCGGCCCGGCCGGGCCGGCGGATCGGCGGACGAGGGGGGTGCGGGCGTGGACGCGCTGGTGGCACTCGTCGCCGGGCTGCTGAGCGGCATCCGGGGCCTCGGGATCCCGGACACCTGCCCCGGTGACTGGGCGTGGTCGGTCACCGCACTCGGTGTCCTGACCGGGCTGCTCCCGACCGCCGGCGCCGCGACCGTCGCCGTGCTGCGCCGCCGGATCGGGTCCGGGTCGTCGTCGGGGTACAGCGGCGCCGAGTCCGTGCTGATCGGCGGGATCGGAGTCCTCGCCGCCGGCCTGCTGCCGCTGGCCGTCTTCGTCGGCGCGGGCGGGGTGTTCGCACAGGCGACCCAGGGGGTCCCCGCGGTGCCCGGGCTGTCCGCCCAGGTCACCGACTCCATCCGGGTCACCACCTGCGACCTCGTCGGCACCCAGAGCAGCTACCTCGGCCGGGGCAGCGTCGCGGGGTCGATCGGCGGCGGCGACGTCGTCACCTCGGTGACCGCGATCGTGCTGCTCGGCCTGGTGCCGCTGCTCGCCGTCGTGCTCGTCGCGGTGCAGGCCCGCACGGCGCTGCGCCGTGGGCCGCGCTGGCCCGCCAAGTTCTTCTGGCTCCCGCTGTTCGCGCTGGTCGTGCTGACCGCGACCGTCCCCGCCGGGACGGCCGAGCACCTGTGGGTGGGCATCCTCGGCGGGAGCCTCGCCGGGGTGCTGGTCGTGCCGATGGTCCCGGCGCCGTCGCGGGCCCGGATCGAGCGGGTCCGGGCCGGCCGCGACGCGGCGCCCGCCGCACGGGCGGCCCCCGCCGCCCCGACGGGCTCGTCGCGGGGCGGGGCCGCGGCCGCCGGATCGTCCCGGGCGGGGCGCGGCCCCGGGGGGGCGCAGGGCAGCGGGGTGACCGCCACCCCGAGCGTCGCCGAACGGCTCGCCGGCCGGTTCGCCCAGCGCGAGCCGGAGCACCCCGTCGACTTCTCCGGCCGGTCCGCCGCGGCCGCGCCCGGAGCGCCGTCGTCGTTGCCGCAGGCGGCGCCCTACGCCGGGTTCGGGTCGCTGCCCGCCCCGGCCGGTTCCCGGCCGCCGTCCGGGTACGCGGGGCCCCCGGGTGCGCCGCCGCCCGGTGCGTACGCCCCCGGCGGGCCGGGGCGCCCGCCGACCGGGCCCGCCGCGCACCCGGCCGCGGGGCCGATGCGGCCGCAGGCGCCGTCGGGCGGGCCGTTCCCGCCGCCGGGGCCGCCGCGGCGCCCGACGCTCGTGGCGCCGGTGCCGGGAGGCCCCGGCCGCGCCCCGCGGTTCCGGCTGATGAAGCGCCTCGGTGCCGGGGGGTTCGGTGGCGTCTGGCTGGCCCACGACGCGAAGCTCGGCCACACGGTCGCCGTGAAGTCCGCGCACGCCGCCGACCCCGAGACCGAGGAGCGGATCCGCCGGGAGGCCGCCGCGCTCGGGTCGATGCGGCACCCGTGCTGCGTGGAGATCTACGACCTGCTGCACGCGTCGTCGGACCCCGGCCTCCAGGGCATGGACGGCCTCGTGATCGTGATGCAGTACGTCGACGGCATGTCGCTCGGGCAGCTCGTCGCCGAGCGGGGCACGGTCGACGACGTCTCCGCGGCCCGGATCTGGACCGGGGTGGCGGGGGCGCTGGACACCGCGCACCGGTCCGGGGTGCTGCACCGCGACCTCAAGCCCGGCAACATCGTCGTCGACCCGCACGGTCACCCGCACCTGATCGACTTCGGGATCGCCCGCAAACAGGGCGACTCGACGCTGACCCAGACCGGCTACGTGCTCGGCACCCCCGACTACCTCGCCCCGGAGACGGCGGCGGGCAAGCCCGCGTCCCCGGCGTCGGACGGCTGGCAGCTGGCCGCCGCGGTCTCCTTCGCGCTGAGCGGGGCACCCCCCGCGGGGCGAGTCGAGCGACGCCGTCGCCGGGCTCCGTGCCGCCGCGGCCGGGGGGAAGCTGACCCACCTGCCGTCGCGGACGGCACACCTGTCGCTGCTCAAGCAGGCGTTGCGCACCGAGCCGCAGCGGCGTCCCGAGCTGCGGGCGGTGCAGGCGAAGCTGGACGGCTGGCTGCAGCGCCAGGGCTACCGCGCCGACGGGCCCGTCACGGCGGTGTTCGACCGGCAGTGACCCGGCGGGCCGGGCCCGGTGGTGTCTCGACCGGCCGGGCGCGCTCGGGCACCATTCCCGTCATGACGGGGGACGACGGGCGTGGCAGGCAGCGCCGGGACCGGCGGGAGCGCCGGGATCGTGGCGAGCGTCCTCACCCTGCTCGGGGTCGGGCTCCGGCGGTGCGTGGCGACCCTGGCCTGCGTAAACTGCACGCGGTGCGTGGCCTGCGTCGCCTGTGTGGACTGCGTGGACTGTGTCGGGTGCGTCGGCTGTGTCGGTCTCCGCGGGGCCGTCGGGCAGCGGGGCGTCCGCGCCTGACCGGGGACCCGTCAGAGCCAGGCGTCGGCGAAGAGCGTCCCGGCGAGACCGAGCCCCGCGACGGCGATCCCGATCCGCATCAGCCGTGCCGGGAGCCGCCGGGCGACGGCGGGGCCGAGCCGGCCACCGACGACGAGGCCGAGCGCGAGCGCCGGCACCGCGACCCACGCGACGTCGCCGAACACCGCGAACCCGACGGCCGCCACCGCGTTCGCCGCCCAGGTCAGCACGTTCTTCAGGGCGTTGGCGCGCAGCAGCGTCGCTCCCGGCAGCGATGCCAGCAGCGCCAGCATGAGCACGCCGGCGGCGGCGCCGAAGTAGCCGCCGTACACCGCGACGGCGAACACGCCGACCGTGACGCCTCGCCCGGGGGTCCGGGTGGAGTCCGGCCGCGGGGGTACGAGGAGCAGGACCGCGGCGCCGGCGACGAGGAACGGCACGATCCGTTCGAACCCGCCCTCCGGGGTCGCCAGCAGCAGGGCAGCACCGGTGGCGCCACCGAGCAGGGCCGGGAGCACCCACCGGCGGACCTGCGGGCCCGCGCCGCGCAGCTCGGGCCGCGAGCCGGCCACCGCCCCCGCACCCTGGAAGAGCAGGCACACCGTGTTGGTGACGTTGGCGGTCGTCGCGGGCAGGCCGACCGCGAGCAGCGCCGGGTAGGAGAACAGCGAGGCCAGACCGGCCACGGCACCGCTCAGGCCGGCGGCGAACCCGGCCACGAACAGCAGGGCGAGCTCCGGTGCGGTCACCGGCCGGGGAGGGGGAGCGGGAGATCGATGGCGATGCACACGACCCTACCCAGGGCGCACCGTCCGGACCCCGGACGTCCGACCGGGTGACACGCAGGTCACAATCACGCCGTGGGCGGGCGGCGCACGGCGCGATGGCAGGTGAGCGGGGTGCTCGCCGGCCTGCTCGTGCTCCTGAGTGCGTGCGGTGCGCCTGCTGCCGCACCCCCGGTGTCCCCGGCCCGGTCCGTGCCCGCCGCCGCGCCGGCCACGGAGGAGCCCCCCACGACGGTTCCGACGGAGCCACCGGCGACCGGGTCGGTGCGGCCCTGCACCGGCGACGGTCTCGACGTCTCGGCCACCCCGCCCCGCACCGACGACGGCGGCACCCTCTCCGAGATCGTGTTCCGCAACACCGGCTCCGCTCCCTGCGTGCTGCGCGGCTACCCGGGCGTGTCGTTCGTGGCCGGGAACGAGGGCACCCCCGTCGGCCCGCGGGCCTCCGTCGAGGGGCCGCGTGCCGAGGTCCGGCTCGAGCCCGGCCGAGCCGCCACCTCCGCGCTGCGGGTCCGCGACACCGACCGCTACCCGGCCGCGGTGTGCGTGCCCGCCGAGGCCCGCGGGCTCCGGGTGCACCCGCCCGGCGGCAGCGGGGGGACGTTCGTGCCCCGGGCCGGCCGCGTCTGCTCCGGCGAGCCCCACCGGCCCCAGGTCACCGTGGAGTCGGTCGTCGCCCGCTGACGGCCGTGCTCACGTCGCCGGGACCGGGGTGCGCAGCGCGGGCCGCAGCACGGCGAGGGTCCCGGCCGCCGCCGCGACCAGCAGGACCGCGACGCCGAGCCGCCAGCCCGCCGACCCACCGCCGGTCAGGGTCCACCCGAGCGCCGCCACCGCGGGCCCGACGGCGCTGCCGACGGTCCGCGCGGTCATCGCGATCCCGCCGGTCGCGCCCTCGGTGCCGGGTGGCGCCGCGGCCAGCACCGCGGCGTTGACCGCCGGGTTGAACACCCCGCCGGCGACGCCGAGGAGCGCCATCCCCCCGGCCAGCGCGGCCCAGCCCGTCCCGGCGCCGAGCGGCAGCAGCGCCGCGAGCGCGAGCACGCTCAGCGCACCCCCGGCGACGGTGACCCGCAGGGGCCCGAACCGGTCGGTGAGCCGGCCCGCCACCGGCGAGGTCACCGCCACGGCGGCGACGAACACCAGCAGCGCGGAGCCGCCGGACGCGGCCGTCCCGCCCAGCACGTCGGCCACGAACCACGGCACCAGGAACGACACCAGCCCCGCCGTCGTCGACACCGCGAACAGGGCGGCGAGGGTCGGCCCGAACGACGGGCGGCGGACCAGGTCCCGCACCGCGCCCGCCGCGGGCAGGCGCAGCCATCCGGCGAACAGGAGGACCGCGGCCACGGCGGCCACCGGCGACCGCCAGCCGGGGCCGCTCCCGTCGAGCGCGAGCAGCACGGCGGTCACCGCACCGCCGAGCAGCACCGCCTCGGCGAGCAGCGACCGTTCCGGCGCGGGCACGCCGCGCACCCGCCGCCGGTCCAGGAACAGGATCCCGGCGACGACCGCGGCCAGCACCGCGGGCACCTTCACCAGGAACACCGCGCGCCAGCCCAGTGCGTCGGCGACGAGGCCGCCGGCCGGGGCACCGGCCATCGTGCCCACCGTCATGATCATGATGATGAAGCCGATCGCCCGGCCCCGGCGTTCCGGCGGGACCGACGCCGTCACGATCGGCATGTAGACCGCGACCACCAGGGCCGCGGCGACCCCCTGCACCACCCGGGCGGCGACGAGCACCGCGAACGTCGGCGCCAGCACGGTCAGCGCCGTGCCGAGCAGGATCCCGAGCTGGGCCAGCAGGAACACCGGCCGCGGGTCGGCGCGGTCGCCCCACCGCCCGGCCGGGATGCCCAGTGCCGCCATCGGCACCGTGTAGGCCAGCATCACCCAGGCCGTCGCGCCCGGTCCGACGCCCGTGTCGGCGCCGACGCCCGGCAGCGCGACCGCGGCGATCGTGATCTCCGAGGTCACCGCGAGCATCGCCAGCCCGAGTGCGGTGACGGCGCCCCGGCGGGCCGGGGCGCTCATGCGACGGTCCCGTAGGTGGCACGGGCGTCGCGCAGGGCCCGTCCCCACCACACGAGCTGGTCGGTGAGCACCCCGGCGGCGGCCGCGGCGGCACCGCCGTCGGAGGGACGGCCGTCGGCGCCGAAGAGCTCCGGGAAGGAGTGCAGGCTGACCGCGTCCCGTACCGGGGCGCCGTGCAGTTCGACGAACACCGGGCGCAGGTGCTCGACCGCGCGGATGCCGCCGGAGAGCCCGCCGTAGCTGACGAACCCGACCGGTTTCGTGGCCCACTCGGCGTGGAACGAGTCGATCGCCGTCTTCAGCCCGGCCGGGTAGGAGTGGTTGTACTCCGGGGTGACGACGACGAACGCGTCGGCCGCGGCCAGCCGCGCGCGCAGCGGGCCGGCCGGGGCCCGGTCGAGTGCGGGGGAGAGGTCCGCGCCGAGCAGGTCGACGACGTCGACCGTGACGTCGTCGCGGTCGTCGATCTCGCCGGCGAACCAGCGGGCCGCGGTCGGTCCGAACCGCCCGGTGCGGACGCTGCCGACGATCACGGCGACGCGGACCGGTGTGCGGACCGGTGTGTGGCTGGGTGTGTCCGTGCCGGTCATGGCGGTGCTCCTCACGTCGTCGGGTGGCCTCCCCACCCGCTCGGCCGCGACGCTAGAAGCTGGAGCTGACTTCAGGTCAAGAACATCACCGGCCGGCGTGCAGCGCGAACCACAGCTCGGCCCGCACGCCGGGGGAGTCGAGGTCCCGGTCCAGCAGCGCACCCGCCTTCTCGATCCGGGCGCGCAGCGTGTGCCGGTGCACCCCGAGCCGGGTCGCGGCCGGGTCCCACTGCCCGTGGTGGGCGAGCCACTCGCGCAGCGAGCCGACGAGGTCGCCGCGGCGCTCGGCGTCGTGGCGTACCAGCGGGGCCAGCACCGACTCGGCGAACGCCTCCGCGTCCTCCGGCAGCACCAGTGCCGACAGCCCGCGGGCGGCGAGATCGGCGAAGCGGACGGTGCGGCGGTCCAGGCGCTCGGCGGCGTCGAGCGCGCGCCCCGCCTCGCGCAGGGCCCGGGCCAGGCCGGTCACCGGGGCGGGGTCGGAGATGCCTGCCCGGACGTCGCGGACCCGGGCGGCCACCGCGAGCAGCGGCGGTACGGCGTCCGCGCCGACGATCACCGCCACCCGGCCGTCGAGCTCCGCGTGGAAACCGGCCGACGCCCGCTCCAGGGTGTCGAGCAGCACGTCGAACCGGCCGTTCGCCGGCCGTCCGCCCAGCGCGACGGCCACCAGGTCGCCGTCGGGGAGCGGCCCCCAGGTGTCGGCGAGGACCTGCTCGGCGCCGGAGCCGGGCAGCACGGCCAGTGCCCGGAGCACCGCGGTGCGCACCCGGTGCTCGGCCCGTCCCGCCGCGGCGCTGCGGGCGTGCGCGAGGGTCAGCACCGACACCGCGGAGCCGATGACCTGCCGGTCGACCGGGGAGAACTGGCGGTCCCGGCCCACGACGAGGACCGAGGGCCCGACCATCCGCACCGGCTGGAGCACGACCTGCCCGCCCCCGGCGGCGACCGTGACGCTGGAGGGGCCCGCGTGCTCGCGGACCCGGGCGATCTCGCCCGCCAGCGCGGCGGCCCGCCGCGAGGACGGGCGCGGTGCCGCGTACCGGACGCGCTCGTCGGCGTCGGAGATCAGCGACCACGCGTCGAGGCGCTCGGCGAGCCGGTCGAGCACCCGCCCGGGGCCCGACTCGCGGTCGTCGCCGAGCGCGGCGGCGGTGAGCGCGCGCTGGGCCTCGTCGGTGCGGACGACCTCGGCGTAGCACTCGGCGGCCCGGGCCTCGGACACGGCCCGGCTCAGCGCCAGGAACGGGGTGCGCTCGGGGACCTCCACCAGCGGGAGCCCGGCCCGGGCGCACGCCGTGGTGACGGCGGGCAGCAGGTCGTCGTGGCCGAGACCGGTGCCGAACCCGAGGCCGGCGAGCCCGTGCGCGGCGAGCCGGGCGACGTAGCCGTCGGGGTCGGCCGCCGGGCCGAGCCCGGTGGTGAGCAGCAGCTCGCCGCCGTCGAGGTACGGCGTCGGATCGGACAGTTCGCTCGAATGCACCCAGGTGATGCGTCGTTCCAGATCCGCGGAGGGACACGCGGAGCGCAGTCCGAGGCTGCGGTCCGCGCAGAGCTCACGCAACGAGACCGGCACGGCTCCCCCTGACAGATCGGAGTGTGGTGACCCTCGAACTGGACGATCGGGACACTACCGCGTCCGGGTGTCGTGGATCACGCTGTGCCACACGCAGGACGTCGGCGAAGGGAAGCCCAGCGTGACCACCACCGCGCCCCGGTACGTCAGGACGAGCCTCCCGCGCAAGGAGGACCCGGCCCTGCTGACCGGCCGGGCGACCTGGACCGACGACATCGTCCCGCCGGGGACCCTGCACATGGCGTTCGTCCGCAGCCCGCTGCCGCACGCCCGGATCACGAGCATCGACACCGGCGCCGCGCGGCAGCACCCGGGTGTCCGGGCCGTCCTGACCGCCGACGACGTCGACGGCGAGTTCCTCGCCGGCATCCCGTGCGGCTGGCCGGTCACCGAGGACATCAAGGTCCCCGACCACCGTCCGCTGGCCGCCGGGGTGGTCCACCACGTCGGCGTCGGCGTCGCGGTCGTGCTCGCCACCAGCGCCGCCGCCGCGCGGGACGGGGCCGACCTGGTCGACGTCGAGTACACCGAGCTGCCCGCGGTCGTCGACATGGCCGACGCGCTGGCCGACGACGCCCCGCTCGTGCACGCCGAGCTGGGCACCAACCACTGCTACACCTGGCCGCTGGCCACCGGGGACGTGGACGCCGCGTTCGCCGGCGCCGACGTCGTCGTGTCGGGGCGGTACCTGCAGCAGCGGGTGGTGCCCTCGCCGATGGAGCCGCGCGCCGTCGTCTGCGTCCCGGACGCGGTCGGTGGCGGGCTCACCGTCTACACCGCCACCCAGGTGCCGCACTTCGTCCGGGACATCCTGGCCGCGTGCACCGGCATCGCCGACACGAAGATCCGGGTCGTCGCACCGGACGTCGGCGGCGGGTTCGGGGCGAAGCTCAACGTCTACGCCGAGGAGTTCCTCGCCCTGGTCCTGGCCCGGAAGCTGGGCACCCCGGTCAAGTGGACCGAGACGCGCTCCGAGCACCACCAGGCCACCACGCACGGCCGCGGCCAGATCCAGGACGTCTCGGTCGCCGCCACCCGGGACGGGAAGATCCTCGCGATGCGGGTGGAGCTGCTCGCCGACATGGGCGCCTACCTGCAGCTGCTCACCCCGGGCATCGCCGTGTTCGGCGCCTTCACCTTATGCGGGCTCTACGACTTCGGCAGCTACTCCTTCACCGCGAAGGGCGTGTTCACCAACCTCACCCCGACCGACGCCTATCGCGGCGCCGGCCGCTCCGAGGCCGCGTACGGCCACGAGCGGATCATGGACGACCTGGCCCGCGAGCTGGGGATGGACCCCGCCGAGGTGCGGCTGCGCAACCTGCACCCGAAGTTCGACGAGCCACGCACGGTCCCCTCCGGCGTCCAGTACGACTCCGGCGACTACGAGACCTGCATGCGCACCGCCATGGACCTGGTCGGGTACGACGCGCTGCGGGCCGAGCAGCAGGAGCGCCGCGCGTCCGGCGACCCGGTGCAGCTCGGCATCGGGCTCGGCAACTTCACCGAGTCCGGCGGGCTCTCCCCGTCGAAGGTCGCGGCCGGGGTCCGGCTGCAGTCCGGCGGCTGGGAGCAGGCCACCGTCCGGATGACGACGAGCGGCAAGGTCGAGGTCGTCACCGGCACGTCGCCGCACGGCCAGGGGCACGAGACGGCCTGGTCGCAGATCGTCGCCGACCGGCTCGGCGTGCACCCCGACGACGTCAAGGTCCTGCACGGCGACACGCTCGTCGCCCCGTTCGGCCGGGACACCTACGGCTCGCGCAGCCTCGCCGTCGGCGGCACCGCCGTCCACCTCGCCGCCGGAAAGGTGCTGGACAAGGCGATGCTGATCGCCGCGCACCTGCTCGAGGCCGCCGAGTCCGACCTGGAGTTCAGCGGCGGGCAGTTCCGGGTGGCGGGTACCGGCGGGCCGTCGGTGACCATCCAGGAGGTCGCCGGGGCGGCGTCGCTCGCGGCGGACCTGCCCGAGGGCATGGAGCCCAACCTGACCGCCGACTCGGCGTTCGACCCGCCGAACTTCACCTGGCCGTTCGGCACGCACGTCTGCGTCACCGAGGTCGACACCGAGACCGGGTTCACCCGGATCCGCCGCTACGTCGCCGTCGACGACTGCGGTGTCGTCGTGAACCCGACGATCGTCGAGGGCCAGCTGCACGGCGGCATCGCGCAGGGCATCGGCCAGGCCCTCTACGGGCACGCCACGTTCGACGAGGCCGGGAACCCGACCGCGGGCAACCTCGCGTCCTACACGGTGCCGTCGGCGTCGGACCTGCCGAACTTCGAGCTCACCCAGACCGTCACCCCGTCGCCGACGAACCCGATGGGGGTCAAGGGGATCGGCGAGTCCGGTGCGATCGGCTCGTCCCCGGCGGTGGTCAACGCGGTGATCGACGCGGTCGCACACCTCGGCGTCACCCACGTCGACATGCCGGCGACCCCGCAGGCCGTCTGGCGGGCGATCACGGCCGCGGCGCGGAAGACTGCCTGACCCCAGGGGAGAGGAGGCACCTCATGGTGGCCATCAACTGCGACATGGGCGAGTCGTACTCGATCTACCACTGCGGCGACGACGAGGGGCTCATGCCCTACGTGACCGTCGCCAACGTGGCCTGCGGGTTCCACGCGTCGGACCCCCGCGTCATGACCCGGACGGTGAAGCTCGCCAAGCGGCACGGCGTCCGGGTGGGCGCGCACCCGTCGCTCCCGGACCGGGAGGGCTTCGGCCGGCGCGAGATGAAGCTCGACCGCGACGAGCTGACCGCGGCCGTCGTCTACCAGATCGGGGCGCTGACGGGGTTCCTGCGCGCCGAGGGCATGGAGCTCCACCACGTCAAGGCGCACGGCTCGCTCTACGGCATGGCGTCGCGCGACGAGGAGGTCGCGGCCGCCGTCGCCGACGCGGCCGACGTGTTCGGCGCGCCGCTGATGGGCATGGCGGGCTCGGTGCACGAGAAGGTCTGGGGCGACCGCCCCGCCGGGTTCATCTCGGAGTACTACGCCGACCTGGACTACCGCGACGACGGCTCGCTGATCATCACCCGCGAGCACCAGGCCTTCGACCCGGAGACGTCCGCGGCGGGCGCGATGCGCGCGGTCACCGACGGCGTCGCGACCTCCGAGAACGGTCGCGAGATCCCGGTGCGCGCCGACTGCGTCTGCGTGCACTCCGACACCCCGAACGCGGTCGAGCTGGCCCGTGCCGTCCACACCGCGCTGACGCCCCACCTGAGCTGAGGAGCCGCACATGTCCCGTCACGAGGTCGTCTCGCCGATCCCCGGCGTCTTCTACCGGCGGCCGGACCCGGACAGCCCGCCGTTCGCCGAGGACGGCAGCGCCGTGTCCGGCGACTCGCCGGTCGGGCTGGTCGAGGTCATGAAGTCGTTCCACCAGATCGCAGCCGGGGCGTCCGGCACGCTCGTCGAGTTCCTCGTCGGCGACGAGGACGAGGTGGACGCCGGGCAGCCGGTGGCGGTCATCGAGATCGGCTGAGGGACGGCACCGTGGAGAAGCTGCTCGTCGCCAACCGCGGCGAGATCGCCGTCCGGATCGTCCGAGCCGCCCGCGACCTGGGGATCCGGACCGTCGCCGTGCACTCGAAGGCCGACGCCGGCGCGCTGCACACCCGGCTCGCGGACGCCGCCGTCGAGATCGGGCCGTCGCCGGCGTCGAAGTCGTACCTGGTCGCCGACGCGGTCCTGGCGGCCGCGGCGGAGACCGGTGCCGACGCCGTGCACCCGGGCTACGGCTTCCTGTCCGAGCGGGCGTCGTTCGCCGCGGCCGTCGCCGGCGCCGGGCTGACGTTCGTGGGGCCGTCGGCGGCGACGATCGAGCGGATGGGCGACAAGGTCGCCGCCCGGGAGGTCGCCCGCGCCGCCGGTGTGCCGACCGTGCCGGGCACCCCCGGCGGCGTCGACGGCGTGGACGCCGCCGCGGCGGCCGCCCGCGACGTCGGCTACCCGGTGATGCTCAAGGCCGCGGCCGGCGGCGGTGGGCGCGGCATCCGGGTCGTGGACGACGAGGACGGGCTCCGGGCGGCCTTCGGGCAGGCGTCCACCGAGGCGCTGAAGGCGTTCGGCGACGGGACCATGTACCTGGAGCGGTACGTCGAGAAGGCCCGGCACGTGGAGGTGCAGGTCCTCGGTGACGGCTCGTCCGCGGTGCACCTGTTCGAGCGGGAGTGCTCGCTGCAGCGGCGCAGGCAGAAGGTCGTCGAGGAGGCGGTGTCCCCGGGGATCACCGACGCCGTCCGGGACCGCATGACCGCCGCGGCGGTGGCGCTCTGCCGGGAGGTCGGCTACACCTCCGCCGGCACCGTCGAGTTCCTCGTCGACGACGCCACGCAGGAGTTCTTCTTCATCGAGATGAACACCCGCATCCAGGTCGAGCACCCGACGACCGAGCTCGTCACCGGCATCGACCTGGTCGCCGAGCAGCTGCGGATCGCGGCGGGGGAGCCGCTGCGCCCCGGACAGGACGGCATCGAGCGGCGCGGGCACGCCGTCGAGTTCCGGATCTGCGCCGAGGACCCGGAGCGGGACTTCCTGCCCCAGCCCGGACCGGTCGGCCGGATCACCCTGCCGTCGGGGCCGTGGGTCCGCTGCGACACCTGGCTCGAACCCGACGCGACCGTCCCGCCGTACTACGACTCGCTGCTGGCGAAGGTCGTGGTCTGGGGCGGTGACCGGGCCGAGGCGCTCGCGCGGTCGCGCCGGGCGCTGGAGGAGTTCTCCGTCGACGGCATCCCCACGACCGCGGGGCTCCTGCGGTCGCTGGTCGACGAGCCGTGGATGGCGTCCGCCGACTTCCACACCGCAACGCTCGAGCACTGGTTGAGAGGGGACAAGGCATGAGCGCCCGCTACAGCTGGGGCGGCGACGAGTTCGTGTTCGTCGAGCTGGCCGAGGAGATGAGCCTGCAGGCGAACTTCAAGGCCGTCGCCATCACCAACCTGCTCCGCGACGAGCGACCGGACGGGATCCTCGAGATCTGCCCGGCCAACGCGTCGTACCAGGTCCGCTACGACCCCGACGTGCTGGAACCGCACGCCTTCCTGGCCCACCTGAAGGAGCTGGAGGACCGCGTCGGCGACGCGCTCGGCGTGACCCTGGACTGCCGGGTCGTCGAGATCCCGGTGCTCTACCAGGACCCGTGGACCACCGAGACGCTGATGCGGTTCCGCGACCGTCACCAGGACCCGGACGCCACCGACATCGAGTACGCGGCCCGGATCAACGGCTTCGCCGGTGTCGACGAGTTCATCGGCGCGCACTCCGGGTCGCCCTGGTTCACCTCGATGGTCGGGTTCGTCGCCGGACTGCCCTTCAAGTACCAGATGGTGCCGCGGGAACGGCAGATCGTGGTGCCCAAGTACCTGCGCCCGCGCACCGACACCCCGAAGCAGACCGTCGGCTACGGCGGCTGCTTCTCCTGCATCTACTCGGTGCGCGGCGCCGGCGGCTACCAGATGTTCGGCATCACCCCGGCGCCGATCTACGACCCGCGGCAGACCAAGCCGGACTTCACCGAGCACACGGTGTTCATGCGGCCCGGCGACATGGTCAAGTTCCGGCCCATCGACCGCGACGAGTACGACGACGCGCAGGCGCGGGCCGAGGCGGGGGAGTACCGGATCACCGTCCGGCCCGTCGAGTTCGACCTGCAGCCGTTCCTGGACGACCCGGACGGCTACAACAAGCGCCTCCTGGAGGTCCTCGCATGACGGCGATCGAGGTCCGCAAGCCCGGTCTGTCCACGACGGTCCAGGACCGCGGACGATCGGGGTACTACCACCTGGGCATCCCGCCGTCCGGTGCACTGGACATGTACTCGCCCGAGGTGGCGAACGCGCTGGTCGGCAACACGCCGGACGCCGCGGTGCTCGAGATCGTCTACATGGGCCCGGAGCTGCGGTTCACCGGGCCCGCCGTCGTCGCGGTGACCGGCGCGGAGATCGCACCACGGGTGAACGGCGAGGCGCGCCCGCACTGGGAGTCGTTCGCCGTCGCCGAGGGCGACGTGCTCGACTTCGACTACCTCAAGGCCGGGGCGCGGGCCTACCTGGCGGTGTCCGGCGGGCTCGACACCCGGGTCGACCTCGGCAGCCGCGCCACCTACGTGATCGGCTCGCTCGGCGGCGTGGACGGCCGCCCGGTCGCCGAGGGCGACGTGCTCCCCGTCGGCGACGGCGGGACGGGCCGCCCCGGGCGCGTACTGCCGGCCGCGCTGCGCCCGGTCATGGCGAAGGACGTCGAGGTACGGGTCGTGATGGGCCTCTACGACCACCGGCTGACCGACACCGGCCGGGCCACGTTCCTCGACACGACCTGGACGCTGACGCCGGTCGCCGACCGGATGGGGTTCCGCTACGCCGGCGGGCAGCTGGAGACCGTCGACCGCGAGCCGCCGTTCGGGGCGGGGCAGGCCCCGTCGAACATCGTCGACTCGCCCTACCCGATCGGCTCGATCCAGGTGCCGGGCGGCGTGGAGCCGATCGTCCTGCACCGCGACGCCGTCTCCGGCGGCGGGTACATGATGGTCGCGACGGTGATCTCCGGTGACCTGGACGTCGTCGCCCAGTCGGCCCCCCGGACCCGGACCCGGTTCGTCGAGGTCGATCTGGAGACCGCGCTGGGGTTGCGCGCCGAACGGAAGGACCGGATCGCCCGCATGTACGCCGCGTTGGGCGATTGACCCGTTCGATTCCCCCGATCGGGGTGGCCGAACGCGATCATCTGGTCCACACTCGACGCTCGGTCACACACCGATCACGGGGAGGCGGCGGACGCAGATGAGCGGCAGGCACCGGAGGACCGTTCGTGCGGGGCTCGTCAGGAAGATCCTGGCGGTCGCCGTGCCGTCGATCGGCGCGCTCGCGCTGGCGGCGGCCGTCGTCATCGGCAGCGGCATGGTCGGCGACCGCGCCGGCGCCCGTCCGGCCGAGCCGGAGGCGGGTGGGCCCGACCCGGTGGGGACACCACGGCCGGGCACGACCGGCGAGTCGTCGCCGCTCGCGGCACCGGCGCCCGGTCCGGCCGGGGCCGCGGGGTCGGCCGCCGGAGCGGTACCGCGCGCCGCCGGATCCGACCGCTCCGCCGGAACGGCGCACGACGGCTCGTCCGGTGCGCGGAGCGCGCGGCCGGACCGTGGTGCCGCCCCGGGCAGCGGCTCGTCCTCCAGCGCTTCCTCCAGCGGTTCGTCGTCGGGCAGCGGGTCCGCGTCCGGGGGCAGCTCCTCCGGCGGTGGGCACGACCGCGCGTCGGGATCGGGCACGGTCACCGGAGGGGACACCGCCACCGGGCCGGCCGACCCCGTCGCCGTTCCCCGGCAGCGTTCCGCCGGTGCCACCGCTACCCCGGCCGCACAGCAGCCCAGCGCCCCGCAGCAGACCACGGTCCCGCAGCAGCGCTCGGCGGAGCCGTCCCCGTCGTCCGCTCCGGGCACCCGCTCCGAGCCGGCCGACCAGGACCCGTCCGACGGCTCCGGCTCCGGTGGATCGGCCCGCGACGACGACCGGGGTTCCGACGACGCCCTGGTCCGGCTGCGGCTGAAGGTGCTGGAGTCCCAGGACGTCGAGGTACGCGTCCCGGGGCCCGCACTGTCGCTGATCGGCGACTGAGCGGGCGCCGCCACCCGGCCCGTCGGAGCCCCGCTGCCGGCGCCGGCGCCGCCCTGCACCTCCGGTCACCGCGTGCCGTGCGTCACCGGACGGCCCGGCCCCGCTCGTCGACGTCACCCGCTGAACCGGCGCGGACCGGCCGGACCCACCCGATCGGCGCATGACCGGGGCGCCGGACAGCCGTCACGATCATGGGCATGACTGCGCCGAACGGGTGGCTGATGCCGGGCCGGCACTCCGTCCCGGGCGCGCCGGAGGGTGCACCGCCGGGCGGTCCGTACGGGGCGGAGCCGCTGCGGGAGGCTCCGCCGGAGCCCGTCGCGCGGCCCGGGGACCGGGCTCCCGCCGCCGGTCACGCCACGCGATCCGTGACCGGGGGCGGGCGGCCCGCGCGGCGCCTGCGGACGGTGCTCGCCGGCGTCGTACCGGTCCTGCTGGCGGCGTCCCTGGCCGCGGCGGTCGGGACGGGGCCGCTGGGCGGGAACGCTCCGGCCGGGCAGCGCACCGGTCTGTCGGTGCCGGTCCCGACGTTCGCGGGCGGCCCGCCCGCTGCGTCGTCGGAGGGCGCCACGGACGGGGGCGCCATGGAGGTCTCGCCCGACCTGCGGACGCAGCCGCCCGCCATGGCGGAGTCACGCGAGACGGCGGCTGCGGGGGCCGCCGGGGACGCGGCACGCGCCGCTGCTGTCCGGGTGGCCGACGAACGCGCGGTGGCGCAGGAGCGTGCGCAGGAGGCCCGGCGGGCGGAGCAGCGCGCGGCCGCGCAGCGGGCCGATCAGCAGCGCGCGGACCAGCAGCGTGCGGATCAGCAGCGCGCCGCCGAGGAGCGGGCCGCGCAGGAGCGGCGCGACCGGGAACGGGCGGAGCAGCGGGCCCGGCAGGCGCCGGCCCCGTCGGCGCCGCCACCGGCCGGCACCCCGGCAGCCCCGGCCGGACCTCCGCCGCCCCCAGCGGGCGGGACCCCGGACGGCACCGGACCGGGCGCACCGCCCCGCCCGTCGCCCGCGGCCGAGGGCGCCGTGTAGCGCTGCCCCGGCGTCCGCTGCCGGGACCCGTGTGGGTGAGCGGCGGCCGGGCCGCTCGCGCCGCACCCCGGTTCGCGCCATCATCGCTGACCACTACGCCGTTCGGTCGTGCCGGGGAGGGTCCTGATGGGCGGACGTCATCGCGTGCCGCGGGCCGAGCGGCGTGGGTCCCCGTGGACCGCACACGTCGTGCTCCCGCTGGTCGCGGCCGTCGGGGTGGTGGCGACCGTCGTCGCCGTCGTGACCGCAGGAGGGCTGCTCGCCGAGCGGGGTGCCGATGCACCCCGGTCCGGCCCGGGGACGGCCGCCCTGTCCGCCCCGCTCCGGCCCCGGACGGCTCCGCCGATCACCCTGCCGGCGGCCGGTGGTGCGGCCGACGCCGCTGCCGCGGCGGCCCGGGCCGCGACCGACCGGGCGTCGGGTGACACGGCGGAGGACGACGGCACGGACGACGGCACGGCGGAGGGCGACGCGGACCCCGGTACGGCCGGCGGCGGCACCGGGACCGGCGTCTGCGACCTCGACGGCCCGCCGAGGTTCGACGACCCGCAGAACCCGGAGATGATCACCAACAGGGACTGCGGCTACGTTGACGACCAGGGGCGGGAGCGGTCCCGCGACCCCTGGATCGACGACCAGCTGCGGCAGATGCAGGACGGCTGACCGGAATCCGGTGTTTCGACCCGTCCCGAACGGGATACGGAAGGCGGGACTGGAGGCGATCACATGAGCGGTAGGCACCGACGTCCAGGCAGTACTCCCGCCCGCCGTGCCCTGCTGGGCACGGTCCCGCTGGTCGGCGGGGCCGGTCTCGTGACCGGGCTGCTGGCCGGGGCGGCCCCCCAGCCGATCGGCCCGGCCGCGGTGGCCACCACGCTGCCACCACCGGCGGAGCCCGAACTCCCGGGCGCCACGGCGTCCGGCGCGCTGCCCGGGCGTGGGGAGACCGCGATCGACGCCGTCGCCGGCGCCCGTGACGCCGCGCTGGCGCGGGAGGCCGCCGATACCGCGTCGGCGGACCGGGTCAGCACCGTCGCCGACGAGCTCCGCGCACAGGCCGACGAGCGCGCCGAGCGCGCCCGGGCCGCCGGCGACTCCGAGCTGGCGGACTACCACCGCGCGGAGGCCGAACGCCAGGAGCAGGCGGCGGCGTCGTCGCGGGCGGTGGTCCCGGCGGACACGGAGCCCGTGGCGGATCCGGGTGAGCAGTGCCGGTCGGCCGACCTCCTGGAGCTCGGCCCGCTCAGCCTCGCCGGCCCGGACGATCCCGACTGCGAGGTCGACCCGTGGGTGGCCGGGCAGGTGCAGGACAGCGAGCCGGGCTGACCGCTACCCGGCCGGTTCGAGCACGGTGAGGCCGAGCGCCGCACAGATCGCGCCCGCCTGCGCGGACGAGATGATCGCGCCCCGCAGCGCGCCCGGGGTGTCGGGCGTGACCTCACCCAGGTCGCACGTGCGCAGGTCCGCCTCCTCCAGCCGGGCGGCGCGCAGCACCGTCCCCCGCAGCCGGCACCGCTCGAAGCCGACGGTGCGCAGGTCGGCACCCGACAGGTCGGCCTCGGACAGGTCGCACTCGGAGATCCGCAGTCCACGCAGGCTCAGGTCCTGGAGGTCGGCGATCTGCAGGTTGCAGCCCGACAGCGTGAACGACGCCGTCAGGCCGCGCATGCCGCGCAGGGAGACCCCGATCATCCGGCAGCCGTCGAAGCGGGTGTCGCCGAGGACCGCCCCGGCGAAGCGTGCGCCCGAAAGGTCCACACCGGACAGCACGGCGTCGGTCAGGTCCGCCTCGCGCAGGTCGACGGCGGCGAGCGAGGTGCCGGTGATGCGGGCCCGGTCCAGCCGCGCCCCGCGCAGGCCGGCCCCGGCGAGCGAACCACCGTGCAGCTCGAGCCCGGCGAGGTCGGTCTCGCGCAGGTCGCACTCGTCCAGGACAGGCCCGTGGACCGGCTGCCCGCTCCGTGCCGCGGCGATCAGGTCCTCGGGCGTGCTGACGTCGGCGCTCACCGTGCCAGCCTCGCACGGGGCACCGACGGTCCCGTGCGGTGCGGTGGTGCCCGCTACGACGAGGCGGTGGCGGGCGGTGCGTCCGGTCCCACGGGGAGGCACCGGACCGGCTGTGCGTGGTCCGGGTCGAGCGCGTTGGTGATGTGCTGCAACGTGACCGGGTCGAACGCGACGGCGACGTGCTCGGCCAGGTCGGTCGGGCACCCCTCCTGCAGGACGATGTTGTCGGCGCCGTCCATGAGCCCCGAGGTGTAGGGCACGACCAGCTCGTCGTAGCGGGTGAGGATCATCGTGTAGTCGACGCCGTCGACCCTGGGCCCGCCGCCGGAGTTCATCTCGGCGAGGAAGTCCGAGCCGCGCAGGAACTGCCGGCACGACGCGCACAGCAGGTCGAGCGCGAGCCCGATCGCCGGGCCGAGCCCGAGCTGCTCACCGGTACGGTTCAGCAGCGCCAGCCCCGCGGTGCTCGTGCCGTCCCACAACGGGATCATGCCGACGTACCGGTCGACGTGCTCGGCGCCGCCGAGGAACTTCACGTAGTGGTTCGGCATCAGCGAGCCCTCGGAGTGGCCGACGATGTCGACCTTCTCCGCGCCGGTCTCGTCGAGGACCCGGTCCACGAAGTCGGAGAGCTCCGCGGCGCTCGCCTCCATCGGCGCGAGACCGCCGACCTGGGTGAGCGGCGGCGGGGCGAGCGGGTTGCGGCCGTAGGTGAGGGAGAAGACGCAGTAGCCGCGCTGCTTCAGCTGCGGCGCGATGTAGGCCCAGTTGTTCGCCTGGTTCGCCGACAGCCCGTGCACGAGGACGACCGGGTTCGGGTGGTCCGCGCCCGGTTCGCAGCCCCAGTCGTTCGACCCGGCCGGGGACGGGTCCAGCAGGTCCTGGCCGGGCAGCGCCGGGGCGGAGCCGGCGGCGGGTGCCGTGCCGGGTGTGGCCGCCCGGGCCACGGGCGTCACGAGCGCCGAACCGACGACCACCGTCGCCAGTGCGATCGCCGCGATCGCGCCCCATCGCCGTCGGTCCATGCTCGCCGCCTCCTCGCACCGGTTACCGAGCGGTACAACGAGGACGGACCCGGAAGGTTGCGGGCCGTGACCACATGCGGCCGTCCGGGTGAGGGGAGTGGCCGCCGACGCGCACCGCGCTCAGGCGGGAGGGGAGTCCTGTGGCGGGCGCCCGCCGCGGCGCATGTTGCCGTTGGTGGTGCGCCGGGTGGGGTCGATGAGGCGCTTCCACTTGGCCTGGGCGGCCTGCCTGCTCGACATCTGCGCCTGCACGGCGTCGGCCACCTGCTGCCAGGTCAGGCCGTCCGACCGCAGGGTCCGGATGAGATCGCGTTCGTAGGCGTCGGCCAGGCGGTGCATCTCCTGGACGAGCGCGTACCAGGCCGCGGCGGCGTCACGGGTCAGCACGCCCTCGGCGGCCCGGGTCTTCATGTCCTCCAGCTGTTCGGGCAGGGACTGCCGCTTCCGGGCGATGGACGGGTCGGCACGCTCCAGCCACCGCTGGGCCTCCTCGATGTTCATGATGTCAATGTTTCATTGACGCCAGCCTGTCGTCAACGAAACGACGACCACCGCACCCCGCCACGACGGGGGAGCCGGGCCGCCGGTCCACGGAGGCTCGCCGTGACCCTCGACGCGACGGGTGCCCGTCGGGTGGAATGCCCGGATCACCGGTACCGGGGGAGGGCACGTGACCCGACAGGACGACCAGGGGTTCGTGAAGGTGCTCGGCCGGGCGGACGTGCTCGCCGTCGGCTTCGGAGCGATGATCGGCTTCGGCTGGGTGGTGCTCGCGGGGGACTGGGTCTCCGGTGCGGGGACGGCCGGCGCCGCGCTCGCCTTCGTCCTGGGTGGCGGGGTGATGGCCGTCGTCGGCCTCACCTACGCCGAGCTCGTCTCGGCGATGCCGAAGGCCGGCGGCGAGCACCACTACGTGCTGCGCGCGCTCGGGTCGAGGTGGGCGTTCGTCGCGTCGTGGGCGATGGTGCTCGGCTACCTGTCGGTGGTGGCGTTCGAGGCGGTCGCGCTCCCGGAGACCGCGCTCTATCTGTTCCCCGACCTGCAGGCCGGGCTCCTGTGGACGGTCGCCGGCGACGACGTCCACGCCACCTGGGCGCTGGTCGGGATCGCCGGCGCCGTCGTCGTCACCTGGCTCAACTACATCGGGATCCGGCCCGCCGCCGTCGCTCAGACGGTCGCGGTGGCCTTCCTGGTCGGCGTGGCGTTCGTGATGCTCACCGGCATCGCCGCGGGTGGCAGCGCCGCCACGGCCGAACCGTGGTTCACCGGCGGGGTCGCCGGGATGCTCGGCGTCCTCGTCGCCGTGCCGTTCCTGTTCGTCGGGTTCGACGTCATCCCGCAGTCGGCCGAGGAGATCCGGCTCCCCGAACGCCACATCGGACGGCTGCTGGTCGTCTCCGTCCTGATGGCGATCGCGTTCTACGTGGTCATCGTCCTCGGCACCGGTGCCGCGCTCGGCGACGCCGAGCTCGCGGGCTCGCAGCTCGCCGCGGCCGACGCGATGGCGACGCTGTGGGGGCACCCGGCGTTCGGCACGCTGCTCGTGCTCGGCGGCATCGCGGGCATCCTGACCAGCTGGAACGCCTTCCTCATCGGCGCGAGCCGCCTGGTGTACGCCATGGCGGCCTCGGGGATGCTGCCGCGCTGGTTCGCGGTGGTGCACCCGCGCTACCGGACGCCGTCGCACGCCGTGCTGTTCATCGGCGGCCTGTCGGTGCTGGCGCCGCTGTTCGGCGACAGCATGCTGACCTGGCTGGTGAACGCCGGCGGGATCACGATCACCATGGGCTTCACGATGGTCGCGGTGACGTTCCTGGTGCTGCGTCGGCGCGAGCCGGCGCTGGAGCGGCCGTTCCGGGTGAGCGGGGGGCCGGTGGTCGGGACGGTCGCGGCCGTCGCCGGGCTCGTCCTGTTCTCGCTGTACCTGCCCGGGATGCCCGCCGCGCTCGGTGCGCCCGAGTGGATCATCGTCGGCGGCTGGTGGGTCGTGGGCCTGTGGTTCCTCACCCGGTTCCCCGAGGTGGGCCCCGGTGTCGACGCCGAGGAACGCCTCGTCCGGGTCACCGGCCGCTGACCGGCCCGTGGCCCGGGCCCGGGCTTCCCCGGTCCGCCGCAGTGATGTCGTGCGGCCACGGTGCGCGGCGGGGCCCGCAGCCGTCACCATGCGTCCATGTCCACCGACATCGACACCCGGACCGGCGGCACCACCCCCGCCGCCGCGTCCACCGCACCGGTCACCGTCTCCTTCACCCGCCGCGCCGACCCCGGGCACGCCACCGAGATGACCGCCTGGATCCGCTCCGGCCTGCTCCTCGCGGAGGGCTTCCCCGGGTTCCTCGGCGGCGGCTGGGTCCGCACCCGCGGCGGGTCCGACGAGTGGCACATGCTCGCCCGCTTCGACTCGCACGAGTCGCTCGCCCGCTGGGAGGCCGCCCCGGAACGCCGCTGGTGGCTCGGGTCGGCGCAGGGCCTGGCCGAGATGACGCGCAGCGAGCGCCGCACCGGCATCGAGGGCTGGTTCGACGAGGCCGAGAAGGTCGAGACGGCCGGGCCTCCGCAGCCGACCCCGCCCCGCTGGAAGCAGGCGACGACGATCTGGCTCGTCTTCTTCCCGATGAACCTGCTCGCGACCGTCACCCTCGGCGCGCTGCTCGCGGACTGGCACGTGGTGCCTCGGATCGCGGTCACGACGATCGTCCTGACGCCGATCATGGTCTACCTCGTGCTGCCCTGGATCACCCGCGTGCTCGGCTGGTGGCTGCACGGCGCGCGGTTCCGCGACCGGCACCGGGGCCCGGTGGGCTGACCGGCCCCGGTCACGGGACGGGGGCTCCGGGGGCCGGACGGAGCCGGGTCGCTACCGTCGTTCGGTGCTCACCGAGGAACCGAGGGTCGCGGAACGGGAGCAGGTCGACACGTCACGTGACACACGTCGCCTGCGGTGGGCGGGCGGGCTCGGCCTGCTCGCCGTCGTCCTGGCCGTCGCGGTGCCGTTCCTCCCCGTGGTGCAGCACGAGAACACGATCGTCTGGCCGTCGCAGGCCACCGGTGCGCAGGACGTCAACGCCCCGCTGGTCGCGCTGCGTCCCGAGTCCATGTCGGTCGCCGTGCCCGCGGAGGCGATCCGCAGTCTCGACGAGCGCAGCGCCACACCGGCGACCGTGCTGTCGACCGTGCCGCCGGAGTCCCCCGAGGGCGCGCGGTCCGGGATGGTGCTCACGGTCGGCGACGGCCAGCTGACCCTGGTCAACCGGGGTGAGCAGCTGTCCGCGGCACCGCTGCGCGACGGGCCGTCGGAGGTCAGGATCTCCTCGGACGCCGAGGAGACGACGGTCGACCTCGGTTCCGGCGCGCAGACGTTCCCCGGGGACCTGCGGCCCCAGTCGGTCGGCGTCTACTCCGACCTCGACGGTGCCGCCGACCCGCTGGCCGGCACATCCGTCCGGATCAGCCCGGACACCCGGTTCGACAGCAGCCCGTCGGTCTGGAAGTCGCTCGCCACCGCCGTCGCGAGCCTGGCCCTGGTCGGGTCGCTGCTCGCGCTCGCCGGGGTGGACCGGCACCTCGGGCGGCGCCCGCACCGCGCCGGCCGGGAGGCCGGCGGCATGGCCGAGCGCTGGCCGCCCCGGCTGCGTCGCTGGTGGACCCGCGCGCGACCGCGCCCGGTGGACGTCACCGTCGTCGGCGTGCTGGGGCTCTGGGCCGCGATCGGCGGCCAGACCTCCGACGACGGCTTCACCCTCGGCATCGTGCGCGACGTGCCCACCTCCGGCTACGTCGGCAACTACTACCGCTGGTACAACGCCGCGGAGGCGCCGTTCGGCTGGTTCTACGACCTCTACGCGCTGTGGGTGCAGGTCTCCGACTCGCTGCTGTGGCTGCGACTGCCCGGCGTCCTGATGGGTGTGACGGCGTGGTGGCTGGTCTCCCGGGGCCTGCTGCCCCGCCTCGGGCGCCAGGCCCGCCGGTCCCGGGCGGCGACCTGGGCCGCGGCGATGACGTTCCTCGCGTTCTGGATGGCCTACAACTCGGGCCTGCGGCCGGAGCCGGTCGTCGTGGTCTGCTCGCTGCTCGCGCTGGTGTGCGTGGAACGCGCGATCGCGCTGCAGCGGACGCTGCCGGTCGCGCTCGGCCTGTTCGCGGCTTCGATGGCGGTGGGCGCGAACCCGGCCGGGCTGATCGCGATCGCCCCGTTCCTGGCCGGGATCCGGCCGCTGTGGCAGCTGCTCGCGACCCGGGTCCGGACGTTCGGCGCGGTGTCGGTGCTGGCACCGCTGCTCGCCTCGGGCACCGCGATCCTGATGATCGCCTGGGCGGACCAGAGCTGGGCCGCGGTCATCGACTCGACCCGGATCCGGTCCGACGTCGGGCCGGACTGGCCCTGGTACTCCGAGATCGCGCAGCGGTACGCGCCGCTGTTCGGCAGCCTGGCCGACGGGTCGATCGCCCGCCGGTTCCCGATCCTGCTCGTCATCCTCTGCACGCTCGCGTGCGTCGTGGTCCTGATCCGGCGGAACCGGATCCCCGGCGCGGCGCTCGGGCCGGCCCAGCGGCTCGTCGGCAGCACCGTCATCGCCCTGCTGATCTTCGCGATGACCCCGACCAAGTGGACCCACCACTTCGGCGACCTCGTCGGCCTCGGCGCCGGGATGGTCGCGCTGGCGGCCATCGCGACCGGGTCCGACGCGTTGCGGTCGCTGCGCAACCGGCTCGCGTTCCTGGCGGCCGCGTTCCTCGTGGCGGCGCTGTCCGCGGCCGGGCCCAACACGTGGTGGTACACGAACAACTGGGGTGTGCCCTGGGCCGACCAGCAGGTCCTCATCGGCGGCTACGAGGCGTCGAGCGTGCTGCTGGTCGTGGCGCTGCTGCTGGCCGCGGGTGCCGGGGTCGAGCACCTGCGGGGGATCCGCGAGGACCGGCACCCCGACCAGCTCGCCGGGCTCGAGCGTGCGATCGGACGGCTGCCGCTGATCGGGCGCTGGTGGCGGGCCCGCGACTGGCGCCGCGACGCGTCGGCCGCGCTGGACGCCACGCGGCGGCTTCGGCTGACGTCGGCCCCGCTGGCCGTGCTGTGCGCTCTGCTCGTCACGTTCAACCTGTGGTCGATGGGCGCGGCCATGCAGGCCCGCTCGGGCACCTGGTCGATGGGTGCCGACGCGTTGTCGAACCCGCTCGGCGGGTCCTGTGGCCTGGCGAGCCAGGTGTTCGCCGAGCGGCGCCCGGCCGACGGCGTGCTCGCACCCGCCCCGGAACCGACGGGCATGGCGACCCCGGCCAACCCCGACCTGCTGCCGACGGTCGCGTCGCCGCCCCCGCCGGGGGAGTCGACGGCGCCCCCCGCGCCGCTGCCGCCCGGCGTCGTCCCGGCGAACAGCCCGGAGGCCCAGCTGCTCGAACCGACCAGCGGAGGCTCCGGTTTCCGCCGCGACGGTGTCCCGCCGACGGGCGGCGGGTCCGGGGTCTCCGGGTTCGAGTACGTGCTCTCGGGCGGGCTGGGCAGCGACGCCGCCCCGGCCTTCGGCAGCTACGACTCGTCCGGTCGCGGCACCGGCACGCTGCGCACCCCGTGGACGCAGCTGACCGCCGAGCAGCGCGCCGGCGCCACCCCGCTGGTGGTGACGGCGGCGGGCCGGCTGGGCGGCGGCAACAAGCTGACCGTGCAGTACGCGACGAGACTGTCCGACGGCCGGGTGCGAGTGGTCGAGCAGACCACCCTCGACGACGGCCGCGGCGAGGAGATGCCGTGGCGTGAGCTGCGGTTCGACCTGCCGGAGGCCGCCCGCGCCGCGACCGAGGTCCGGCTGGTGGCGCAGGACAACTCGCTGGGGGCCGACGGGTGGCTCGCGGTGGCCCCGCTGCGCGCCCCGCAGCTGGCGCCGCTGTCGGCGGTCGTCGGGAACCAGGCGATGTTCCTCGAGTACCCGGTGTCGCTGGCGAGCCCCTGCCTGCGCCCGTTCTCCACCGCCGGCGGGATCGCGGAGGTCCCCGCCTACCGGCTGCAGGCCGACGGCAGCCGGATGCGGGTCGACGGCGAGGGCTGGTCGACGCCGCAGGCCGGCGGCCCGCTCGGCTGGATCACGGTGATCGGAAAGCAGAACGAGCTGCCGACCTACCTGGAGGGCGACCCCGGCCGGGACTGGGGCAAGGTCCAGGCGATCCAGCCCTACCGCCCGAACGCGGTGCGGCCGACGCTGGAACGCTCCGACGTCCTCCGGTCCGGGCTCTACAGCCCGGGGCCGCTGCCGGCCCCGCCGCCCGGCATCCCGTCGCCGAGCCGCTGACACGCGGCGCGCTGCCCGGGGCGACCCGTCTCCCCGGGCAGCGCGACGGGACAGCGCCTCAGGACAGGGCGGCGACGCCGAGCGCGACGAGCACGCCGACCTTGACCAGCTCGAGCGCGACGTAGCCGAGGTGGGCCGGCGAACGGGGCCCGGGCGCCGCGCTCCCGGCGCGCAGCAGCGCGTTCGAACGCCGCGTCAGTGCCGGGCGCACCACGAGGAGCTGGACCGCGAGCACGACGGCGTCGGCCGCCGCGAGCAGGGACGCCGGGACCGGTGTCCCGGCGACGACCAGCGCGACCGCGACGACGGCGAGCAGGACGAGCTCGGCGACGTTCAGCGCCCGGAACACCAGGCGCCCGATACCGACCCCGAGTGCGGTCGTGATCCCCGGCGCGCGGAACTTCAGCGGCGCCTCCAGGAACGAGATCGCCAGCACCATGCCGAGCCACACCCAGGTCGCGGCCGCGGCCACCGCCATCGCCGGTGCCTCCCGCCGGTCAGCCGCTGAACTCGACCGCGGGAGCCGTCGACTGCCGGGTGGCGGGTGCCGCGACCGGCTCGGGTGCCTGCTCCACGGCGCTCGCCTCCGTGGTGGCGGGCTTCTCGGCGGCCGGTTCCGTCGTGGTCGGCCCGGCCGTGGGGGCGGGCTTCGTGCCCGCGGTCGTGCCGGACGCGGCGGCCTCGTCCCGCCGGTAGGCCTCGGCGACCTCGGACGGGATGCGGCCCCGCTCGGAGACGGTGAACCCGTTCTCCCGGGCCCACTCCCGGACCGCGCGGTTGTGCTCACGGACGGCGGCACCGGAGCCCTCGGCCCCGGGAGCGGCACCCGCGGACCCGGCCCCGGCACCGCCCGGCGTGGCGGCCGGTGCCGTGCGGCGGTGGTCGCGGGCCGACCCGGCGGAGCGGGCGGCGCCCAGGAAGGGCGCGAGCCCCTCGCGCAGGGCGCGGGCGTGGGCGGAGGTCAGGTCGATCCGGAACCGCCGGCCGTCGAGTCCGAAGTCGACGGTCTCGTCGGCCTCGTCGCCGCTGATGTCGTCGACGAGCCGGACCGTCTCGACCTTCGCCACTGCCGTTCCTCTCGCGTCGCCGACCGGAAGTCGCTCCGGCGTCGTCGCGAGCATAACGACGGGTCCGCCGGGCCGCGGAACCCGCACGACACGCCGGGCGTGGCGGACGGTGCGGCAGAGTGTCCGGGTGCACATGGTGATCGACGACCTCGCCGGAACGGAGATCGCGGAGTTCCTCTCCGGGCATCTCGCCGACATGCGGGCGCAGTCGCCGCCGGAGAGCACCCACGCGCTCGATCTCGACGGCCTGCGGGGCCCAGCCGTCACCGTCTGGACGGTCCGCGACGACGACGGCACGCTGCTCGGCTGCGGTGCCCTGAAGGAGCTCGGCCCGGACGGCGGCGAGATCAAATCGATGCGGACGGCACCGGCGGCGCGCGGGCGGGGCGTCGCGGCCGGGCTCCTCGTCCACCTGATCGGCGTCGCCCGCGGGCGCGGGTACCGCACGCTGCACCTGGAGACCGGCTCCATGGAGTTCTTCGCCCCGGCCCGCCGGCTCTACGCCCGGCACGGGTTCACCCCCTGCCCGCCGTTCGCGGACTACCCGGACGACTCGAACAGCGTCCACATGGTGCTGGAGCTGGACCCGTCACGCTCGGCCGGACGGGTGTGACCCGGCGATCATGTGATCCCGCCCTCGCCTGTGCGCGGAGTGTGATCTAGAATACTCTACGAGCCGTAGAACACGGCGCCGACGCCAGACCGTTCGACGGTCCTCCACCGGAGCGCCGGCCGCCCCGCTGCGGCGGGCCGACGCACGTCCCGTGGGTGGCGGCCCGCACGGGGGCCGCCGTCCGCCGCCGTCGCGGGGACGGAAATGGGGCCACGGGCATGACGGTCGAGACCGGCCTGGTCAACGCGGACCTGCGCCGCAAACGATCGGTGGATCTCGCGCAGGTGATCCAGGCGCGGTACGGGGACGACGTGACCCGGCTGCGGGTCGGCCTGCTCGCCCACCCGTATCCGCATCCGGTGCCGGACCGCCACCGCAGCGAGGTCGAGGTCACGGCCCTGCGCGGCGGGTCCGGGCTGGTCCTGGTCGCGTCGACGGCACCGGACGACGAGGCTCCGGCCGCGGGTGTCGGGATCTGGGAGCTGACCGTCGCGACCCGGGACGGCACCGTCCTGCCCCGGGGTGAGGCCGAGGGCTGGGCACGGGCGCTGTTCGGGTACCGGTGCGCGCCGCTGGTGTACCGGCGCCCGTCGGGCGGCGGACTGTTCCGCCGCCCGAGCCGGGTCGACTTCGTGGTGCATCACGGCGAGCACGGCCCGATGCACCCGTCGGACGTCGAGGCGTTCGGCGCCTGCGCCTGAGTCAGAGCGGGAACGAGCGCAGCCACACCGTCTGCGCGGCCCTCCCCAGCGCGGAGAGCACGTCGTCGGGGAGGACACGGTCGGTGTCGGTCAGCACGTAGCCCAGGTCGCCCCAGGTCGACAGCGACTGACCGGTGACGTTGACCCCGGCGTCGGCGAGCAGCCGGTTGATGTCGGCCAGCACCCCCGGCTTGCTGGTGTGCAGGTACGCCATGCGGAACACGCCGGCCGGGTTCGGGGCGCCGACGTTGGGCAGGCTGACCGACAGGGGAGTGGCACCACCGGTCACGAAGTCGACCAGTTTCGCCGACACGAAGTGGCCGATGCCCTCCTGCGCCTCCTGGGTGGAGCCGCCGATGTGCGGGGTCAGGATGACGTTGTTGAGCCCGCGCAGCGGGGACTCGAACGTGTCGCCCTGGGCCTTCGGCTCCACCGGGAACACGTCGACGGCGGCACCGGCGATGTGGCCCGAGAGGATGTTCTCCCGCAGCGCCTGCTCGTCGATCACCATGCCGCGGGAGGCGTTGATGAACATCGAGCGGGGCTTCATCGTGGCGAACTGGTCGGCGCCGAAGAGGCCGGCGTTGCCCGGGCGTCCGTCGACGTGGATCGAGACGACGTCGGACTCGGCCAGCAGCGCGTCCAGCGACGGCATCCGGCGGGCGTTGCCGTGGGCGAGGCGGTCCGCGGTGTCGTAGAAGACCACGCGGAGGCCGATCGCCTCGGCCATCGTCGACAGCTGGGTACCGATGTTGCCGTACCCCACGATGCCCAGGGTGCGGCCGCGGAACTCGTGCGCCCCCTTCGCGGACTTGTCCCAGACCCCCTCGTGCATCCGCTGGGTCTTCTCGGTGAGCCGCCGCGCCAGGACGACGATCTCGCCGATCACCAGCTCGACGACGCTGCGGGTGTTGGAGTACGGCGCGTTGAACACGGCGATGCCGCGCTCGGCGGCCGCCTCGAGGTCGATCTGGTTGGTGCCGATGCAGAAGCAGCCGACGGCCAGCAGATCCTTGGCGGCGTCGAGCACCTCGGGTGTCACGGTGGTGTTCGATCGGATGCCGAGCAACTGCACGCCGGACACGGCCTCGAGGAGCTCGTCGCCGCTGAGCGAGCCGGGCCGGGTCTCGACCTCGAAGCCCGCGCGTTCGAACGCCTCGGCGGCGCCGGGGTGGATGTTTTCGAGCAACAGGACCTTCACGCCGACCAACCTATGCCCGGGACGGCCGTCACGGGGGATCAGCCCGTCACCGTTGCGGTGCGCTGCGACGGGGGTGCCGGACGAAACGCCCGAACTCGTCACACTCGTTGTCAATGTGTCGTTGACGCCAACTCGACGTCAACGAACCGACGACACCCGACCCCGTCACGACGGTGCGCCCAGGGGGAGGCCCCCTGCCGCCGCCGGCGCCGCAGTGCCGTGCTGCACCGTCACTTCGGGCCGGAGTACAACCACGTCCTCGACCAGGCCGGCGGCCGCACTGCCGGAGAGGCCGAGCTCGAGCGACGCCTGCGACGGCGTCGCGAGCTCGACGTACGCACCCTCGACACCGACGAACGGGAACGGTTCACCGGCTCGTGGGTGCAGGCGCAGAACTCCTTCGTACAGACCCCGCGCAGTGGACTGCGGGACGCCGATCTGCTGATCCTGCAGGTCATGCGGGCGCGCGGGTACCCCGTCGAGCACTACTCCGAGCGCGAGCAGGTCATCTCGGTCGACCATCCCGACCTGGTCGGGCACTACCGCGCCGCCCACACGGTCGCCGTCGCCGACACCCACGACGCGGCCGGCACCGAGCAGCTCCGGCGGGCGATGGTCGACTACCACCAGTACCTGTTCGACGAGCTCGTCGGCGCCGGCCACCCCGAGACCACCCACTGCGGGCTGCAGGCGCCGTGACCGGTCCTCCCGTACCCGGATCGGGGGAGGAGCCACCTGCTCGCCGGGCGTTACCGCGTGCGGGAGCTGCTCGGCGAGGGTGGCATGTCGCGGGTCTACCTCGTCGACGACGGCGACCTCGACCGACCGGTCGCGGTCAAGGTGCTCCGCGCCGAGGACTCCGAGGACGCCGAGGAGGTGGGATCCTCCGCGACGAGGCCCGTGCCATCGCCGCGATCGACCACCCCGGCGTCGTCGAGGTGCACGACGTCGGCGTCACGGCCTCCGGGGTGTTCGTCGTGATGGCCTACGTCGAGGGCGAGTCGCTCGACCGGCGGCTCGACCGCACCGGACCGCTGCCGGTACCTCTGGTGGCCGCGATCGGCCGCGCGGTGTGCGATGCACTCGCGGCCGCCCACCGGGCCCGGGTGGTGCACCGGGACGTCAGCCCCGGCAGCATCATCCTGCGCCCGGACGCCCACCGTTCACCCGTCCCGACCCCCTGACGGTCGTGCTGGACCAGCTCCGGGAACCACCACCCCGGCCGTCCGCGTTGCGGCCCGGCATCCCGGCCGGCCTCGACGACGTCGTGCTGCGGGCGCTGGTCAAGGAGCCTGCCCACCGGTTCCCCGACGCCGGGGCCGTGGCCGCGGCGCTGGTCCGCCTCGAGCCGCCCACAGGAACGCTCGAACTGGCCGCGACGACCGGCCACGCAGCTCCCCGGCCCTCGACGACGCCCGGGCCGGCGCCGCCGCCGGTGTCCGTGGGATCCCGGGCCGGGCGGACCGACCGGCCCGCGCCCGCGCCCGCGGTCGAGCAGACCCTGACCCAACTCGACGACACCCGCGATGCCGGTCCCGGCCGTCACCGCCTGCGCACCACCGTCATCACCGTGACCGCGCTGGCCGTCCTCGCCGTCCTGGTCGTCGTGGCCACGATCGGGCTCGTCTGAGCGGGCATCGAGGCGGTGCCGGCCGGGAACCGGGGCTCAGCCCCGTGCCGACCGGGCGACCGGGCTCTGCACGCGGATCTCGTCCGGCACACCGTGGCCGGCCCCGGGCAGGGCTGCGCCGGGCCGCGACATCGACAGCAGTCCGGCCACGGCGAGCGCGAACCCGGCCAGGAGGCCCGCGACGTGTGCGACCCCGGTGGCGGGCGACCCGCCACCGACCGCCAGCTCGGTCGCACCCATGGTGGTCGCGGTGGCGTACAGCCCGTCGGCGAACGCCACCGCGCTCCCGACCCAGGCTGCCACCGCCACGGGCCATCCCGGGCGGCCGGCCGTCAGACCGACGATCCCGGCCACGCCGATGACGATCAGCACCGCGGTCACGACAGCAGGGACCAGTACGACCGGATCCCCCGAGCCCCACCCGCCGACGACCCGCAGCCCCGCAGCGACAGCCGCGGTCACTGCACCGCCCCCGGCGAGAGCCCGCAACAGCGGTCGCGCCGCGTCCTCGGCCCGGTGATGCGTCGTGACCCTGGCACCCCAACGGTCGCGTGCCAGCAGGGCGAACGCGGTCAGCAGGCACACTCCCTGCACGGTGAACCCGCCGTAGACCATCGGGTGCACCCAGGTGGCCATCCCCGTCGCCGTCGCCGGCGGGAGCACCAGCGTCATCGGCAGCGACACCAGCGCGATCGGGACCAACAGGCCGGTCGCGACCCACGCCGGCAGGAGGACCGGCAGGACCGGGAACCGCAGGGCCGTCCGGCTACCCAGCGCCACCGCGAGTGCGACCACGCAGAGATCGAGCAGCACGGTGATCGCGTTCATCACCGGCATACCCGCACCCTCCAGGATGCGTGGGTCGGTGACACCGACCGGGTTCCCCGTGAGCCAGGCGATCTTCATCGTCACGTAGGGCAGGGTCGCGAGGGCGGCAGCCGCGCCGAGGATGCGGCGGGCGGTCGGCGTGCCGTGGACATTGTGTGAGGTCATGGACCCAGGCTGGCCACCCGGGCACACGTCGGCCTCCCCTTCGCGGGTGGACGATCTCCCTCGCAGGAGGGAACGGCCGGAGGGCCCCGTCTGCGACGATTCCCGCGTGGGGGGATCGCCGTCGTGGACGACGCTGACGACGCCGACGGGGTGGGCCGCGGGCCGCACCTGTCGCCGTGTACTCCACGTACTGCTCGGCGCGGTGGTGTTGTTGCCGTACTTGGGAGCCGCCTGGGTACTGGTGCGCACCGCGGCCGGCGGCGTGGGCGCCGGCCGCCATGGTCGGCCTGACCGTCACGGTGGTGCTGCTCGCGATCGGTGTCACCGTCCTTCCCGGCGTGCGCGAGCTCCTCATCGCCGCCGCCCGTGCCTTGCTCGGCGTCGACCTGCCCGACGACCCGGCAGGCAGCCCGGTCCCACTGACGACCCGGATCCGTGCGGCCGGATGGCTGCTGGTCTGCACCGCACTGGGCGCGGTCTCCGCGGCAGCGCTCCTGGTCGCGCTGCCGGTCACCGTCGCCCTGGTCGCCACCCCGTGGGAGCAGTACCCACCGCTGCCGACCGGCCTCGCGGCATGGTGGACCGCGCCGCTGGCACTGCTGCCGGTCCCCGCGGTGCTCACCGCGCTCGCCGCGGCCGGAGCACTACAGGCCCGTCTGGCGCCGGCACTCCTGGGACCGGACCCCGGACAGCGGCGCGCCGCCGAGCTCGCCGAACAACTGGCACGAGCACACCGGCGCGCCGACCGGCAGGCCGAGCGCACCCGGCTGGCGCGCGAGCTGCACGACTCGGTCGGCCATGCCCTGACCGTGTCCACCATGCAGGCCGCGGCGGCCGCCGAACTGCTCAGCACCGACCCGTCGTTCGTCGCCCGTGCCCTCGATGCGATCGCCACGACCGGCCGCGCCGCCCTCGATGACCTCGACCACGTACTCGGCCTGCTCCGGGACGACGGCGACACCCCGCAACCGGTCCGCGACCTCGACTCGCTCGAGCCCCTGCTCGCCTCGGCGCGTGCCGCCGGACTCGACCTGCACCACGACGTGGACCCGGCCGCAGGGGTCCCCGCGGTGGTGTCCCGGGAGGCCTACCGGCTCGTCCAGGAAGGACTCACCAACGCCCTGCGCCACGCCGATCCCGGACCGGTCGAGCTGCGTCTGCGCCGGAGCGGGAGCGGGCTGCACCTCACGATCACCAACACGATCACCGCCGGCGGGGACGGAGCCCGGGAGCGCCGCGTCGGGCGTGGCCTCGCCGGAGCCCGGGAGCGTGTCGCACTGCTCGGCGGCACCGTCCGCGCCGCCCCCGACGGGGACCGCTGGGTCCTGCACGCCCGCTTCCCCTCCACACCCACAGGCCCTTCGGGGCCCGGTTCGACCCGTGGGACGACCGCGGAGGAGTCGTCCCCCACGACGCACGGTCGGGAACCGACATGACCACCGGACTGCTCCTGGTCGACGACGACGAGCTCGTCCGCACCGGACTGCGCGCCGTGCTCGACGCGGATCCCGCCCTCACGGTGCTCGGTGAGGCCACCGACGGCGCCGAGACCCCGGGTCTCGTGGTACGACTGCGGCCCGACGTCGTCCTGATGGACATCCGGATGCCCGGTGTGGACGGCATCACCGCCACCCGGGACCTGGTCCGTCGTCCCGACCCGCCGCGGGTGCTGGTGCTGACCACCTTCGGCCACGACCGCTACGTCTACGACGCCCTGCGCGCCGGAGCGACGGGGTTCCTGCTCAAACGCACCCCACCGCGCGACATCGTCCGCGCCGTCCACACCGTCGCGGCGGGGGAGTCGTTGCTGTTCCCTGCGGCGCTGCGTGGACTGGCTGCCGGATTCGCCCCCGACGGCGGCGACCGCCTGCAGGACGCCGGACTGACCGCCCGCGAGGGTGAGGTGCTGGCACTGATGGCGCGGGGTCTGTCCAACGCCGAGATCGCCCGCGAGCTCTACCTGGGTGTCGAGACCGTGAAGACCCACGTCGCGGGAGTGCTCGCCAAGACCGGGTCCCGGGACCGCACCCAGGCCGTCGTCGCCGCCTACGAGTCCGGGTTCGTCGATCCCCGTCGCCGGGACGACGCCTGACCCGCGGGCACCGCCGGCGGGCACGCGACCGCCGTCGGCGACCGGTCCGTGGTCCCGTCTCAGATCCGGGGCACCGCCACCGGCGTACCGCCGGCGGCGAGCGACCCGGCGGCGACGACACCGACCAGCGAGGCATCGACCGCGGCACGCACCGGCACCAACGGCGGCGCGCCATCGTCGAGACAGGCTCTGAACGCCTCCAGGACCCCGACCGTGCCCGCGGAGCCGGGCTCGTCCCGATCGCCGCCGGACACCCGCTCCGGCACCCTCACCTGCTCACGTACCGCGCCGGTCGGGCTCGCCCACGGTTCGCTCCGCAGCCGGATCGACCAGGCATCGGCCCCGGGCATCCGGCGGGACTCGACGAGTCCGCGCGTCCCGCGTACCGATACCCAGCTCCAGTGGCTGTCCGGTTCGCCCTGCAGGAACCCGTGGCGGGCCACGGCCAGCGCGCCGGTGGACAACCGCACCACCAGCACGACCGCGGTCTCCCGCCCCGGCGGCCCGATACCGTGCGCGGCCACCGACACCGGCCGGGCACCGGTGATCGCGAGCACCGGGCTGAGGGTGTGCGTGCAGTAGGCCGTCGGCGAGATCCGGTTGCGCCAGTGCCCGGGCGCACCGAGAAGGTCCTTCAGCGCCGCGGACCCCAGACCGTGCAGGTACTCGGCCTCGATCAACTCGACGTCGCCGACCTCGCCGGCGGCCACGACCTGGGCGATCGACCGCACGTGGGGCAACGCGACATAGTTCTCGGCGAACGAGTAGCTCGCTGGTGAGGCGTCTGCCGCTGCGACGAGGTCTCGCCCCTCCGCCTCACTGACACACGCCGCGGTCTCGGACAGGACGTGCACACCGGCATCGAGGAACGCGACGGCGCGCGGCGCGTGGGTGTCGAAGTCGTCCGCCAGGACGACGCCGTCCAGGCCCGCACCGAGCAGTTCGGCCCAGTCCCGGGTCCTGGGGGTCGACCCCGGACCGTCGACATCGCGGGTCTCGCAGCCGATCACGACCTCGAAGCCGAGCCGGTCCGCCCAACGAGCCAGGTACCGCCCCTGCGGCCCGAGCCCGATCACACCGATCCGTCGCCCCACGCCTGTGACCATGGTCCGGGTCGGGCACGGCGGCAAACCCTTTCCGCCCCACCCGGAACCGACGCGCGGGCACGTCGTCACTGTCCGGATCGCACCGCCGGCGCGGAGCCGGTCGATACATGAGAGCCTGTTCAGATGTCATCCACGGCTCGCCTCCGGCGAACCCGGCACGGCAGGGCCCGCCGGTGACCGGACGTGCGCTGGTGCTGGTCGCCCGGCCCACGCCGGCCGGAGTGGATCGCCGGTCGATGGAAGGGCTCGCCCGCGCGGTCGCCCGGCAGGTCCCGGACGCGGTCCACATCGCCTACCTCGACCAGCAGGACCCGACGGTCCTGGCCGTCCTCGACGAGCTCGCCCGCGACGGCGTCGGATCGGTGCTGGTGATCCCGCTCGCCGTCCCCGCCGACCGCTACCTGGTCACCTGGATCGGTCGTGCCGTGGCGCACCACCTCCGCGCCACCGCGACGTCCGGACCCGAGGTGCGCATCGCGCCCGGACTCACCGACCTCGTCGCCTCCACCGTCGCCCGGCTGGCCGGCGCCGAGGGCGAGCCGGTGACCGCATCGGCGAACGCCTTCGTGAGCCCGGCGTTCTCCGAGCTCGACGTCCCGCACCGGCACCTGTTCGTCTGCCGCGTCCCACGCTGCCTCGTCCACGGCGCGGGGGAGACCCACCGCGCACTGTCCGCGGCGGCGAAGGGCACCACCACACAGGTCACGCCCTGTGGCTGTCTCGGCCCGTGCAACCTCGGCCCCCTGGTCGTCGACGGCGCGACGTGGCACCGGGCGGTGAGCCCGCTCGACGCCGACGAGCTCGTCAGCGGGCGCTGCGCCCCGTGAACGACGGCCGGGCGCCCCGGACACGATGAGTCCGTGGCCCCGGGCCGGTCCACCCTCGTGACACCGAGGAAGGGACCCCGCCATGTCAGAGCTTCTCGTCGACTTCATCACCTCGCTCGACGGCTACGCATCAGGGGAGGGGTGGCCCGGGTTCTGGGGCCTCGAGAGTCCGGAGTATCTCGCCTGGCTCGGCGAGCAGCCCGAGGTCACCTACCTGACGGGAGCGAACACCTACCGCCTGATGTCGGGTTTCGCCGGCGGCGAGGTCCCGGGCGGCCAGGACGAGTTCAGAGCCGAGGAACAGGCGTCGGTCGACGAGCTCACGCAGGCAGCCAAGGTGGTGTTCTCCGCCTCGCTCGAGGCGCCACCGGCCTGGGCGAACTCCACACTCGTCCGCGACGACGCCGTCGAGACGGTCCGCGCCATGAAGGAGAACGGCTCGGGGCTCCTCAGCACGATCGGCAGCCTCAGCCTGTGCCGGTCCCTGCTCCGTGCCGGGCTCGTCGACCGCTTCCGGGTCGTGATGTTCCCGGTGATCACCGGGGCGACGGGCGAAGAACGGATCTACGACGGCTATCCGGACCTCGCCCTGACGATGATCGAGCACCGGACCTTCGACGGCGGCATCCAGCTGGTCGAGTACGCGCCACGCGTCCTCGATCACCCGCCGCTCGGCGCCCCTGCGTGACCGCCGCGGTCGTGGCCGGATCTGTGCGATGGTTGTCGCTCCGGCCACTGTGGGGCGCCGTCGCGGCCGACCACCGTGGAGACATGTCGAACCCCGAGTGCCGAGCCCGTCCCGTCGCCGCCGCGTCCGGGACGATCCTGGCGGGAGTGCTCCTGGCCGCGGTCACGCTCGCGCCGTCGGCGGTAACCGTCGTCCTCGCGCTCGCGGCGCTGATGTTCGTCGCGACGCTGGTCCTCGTGCCGCTGCTCGGCGACGGCGGCGCCGGTGGCCCCGACCCGGTCCGGGCCGCGCTGCGCGCGGCGGTCCTCACCCTCGTCGTGTTCGGGGTCCCGGTCTCGGCCGCATCCGTGCTCGGTCCGTCGTCGGTCGTCCTGGTCGGTGCCGCGATCGCGGCGGGGACGATCACGGTCCTCGGAAGGTGGACCGGTAGGAGCGGGGGGAGACCCCGACCGCGTCGGTGAAGTGTCGTCGCAGGCCTGCTCCGGACCCGAACCCGCAACGGCCGGCGATCTGCTCGACCGGCAGGTCCGTGGTCTCGAGCAGCTCGCGCGCGACCGCGACGCGCTGGCGCAGCAAGGTGAACCCGAACTCCTCCCAGCGCGGGTCCTCCTCGGTGCTGAAGAACTCGCCCAGCGAGGCCGCGACGGCGTCGTGGCTGAGCAGGACCCGGTCCGGGTGGGTACCCAGCAGCGCGAGAATCGCCTCGTGGCGGGGACCGTCCGGGGTGATCGTGTAGTGACCGACCCGGTCGAAACCGACGTGCGCGCCGCGCTCGGCGATCTCGCGGTGGTACTCCGCGGCGGTGCTGTTGTCGCAGTATCCGATCAGGACCCGCGACAGGTCCGCCCCGGCATCGGTGAACGCCTCGAGCTGCTGCAGCGCCCCGGTCGGGCCCTCGTTGTGGGTGAGGATCCCGGCACCGGTGCGCTGCTGGGCGAGCACGGCCGCCTCGATCGCGCGACGCTCGTACTTGCCGACGCTCTCCTGCCCGGTCGCGATCTTGATCATCCCGGCCCGCACGTCGGTACCGGCCATACCGTGCTCGATCTCGCGGGTGAACACGTCGGCCAGCTCGGTGGCCCGCAGCAGCTTCAGATGGAACGGCCAGCCCATCCGCTCGGTGTAGAGCCCGGTGCTGGCGACGACGGCGACGCCGCTGCGCTCGCTGATCCGGCGCATCAGGTCGGGCCGACGGTACCAGTTCATCGGTGTCGCATCGACGACGGTGCCGACACCGTGACCGGCCGCTGCGGTCAGCCAGCTCGCCGCGCGTTCGACGGCGGAGTCGGCATCGAGCTGCAGCCTGCCGTCGAGCTCCAGGCCCGGCAGGCCGGTGAAGACGTGCTCGTGCACCAGTGTGCGGCCGAGCTGGTCGGCGTCGAGGTCGCCGGTCACGGTACGGACGGTCATCGCTGCTCCAGACGTGCGGCCACCTCGCGGCGGCGGATCTTTCCGGTGGACGTGCGAGGGAAGTCGTCGACCACGGCGATCCGGCGGGGAACCTTGTACGAGGCCAGACGCTCCCGGGCCCAGGCGCGCAAGGCCTCTCCGTCCGCGTGGGCACCGGGCCGCAACCGGGCGGCGGCCACCACCGCGTGCCCGTACACCGGGTCGGGCACACCCGCGACGACGATCTCCTCGACGGCCGGGTGCCCGGTCAGGACCTCCTCGACCTCCTGCGGGGCGACGTTCTCCCCACCGACCTTCAGTGCGTCGTCGGCACGCCCGGCGAAGCGGAGCACCCCGTCGTCGTCGAGGGTGCCCAGGTCGCCGGTGCGCAACCGGCCGCGCTCGTCCAACTTCTCGGCCGCGCGGTCGGGCATCCGGTAGTAGCCCGACATCAGGCCCCAGCCCGACACCCGGATCTCGCCGGCCTCGCCGGCGGGGACCGGTTCCCCGGAGCTCGGGTCGACCACCTCGACGACCCGCTCGGCGAGGACGACGCCCATGGTCGTGGCCCGTTCGGCCAGGGGCCGGTCCAGGGGAGTGGCGGTCACGTTCCCCGACGCCTCGGTCATGCCGTACAGGTTCATCAACCGCGCACCCAGGGCCTTCTCCACACGCTCGCACGACGACGCGGGCCCGACCCACCATGCCGCCTCCAGCGGAACCGGTCCGGGATCGGCGTCGAGAGCATCGAGCAGCCTCAGGTGCGTGACCTCGAACCCGCCGGTGATCCGGCAGCCGTGCCGCCTGATCGCCGCGAGCGCGCGGACCGGGTCGAACCGGGTGTGCGTGACCACCGCGGCGCCGCGGACGTGGGCGGCCAGCAGGACGAAGATCGCCCCACCGGCATGGAACAGGGGAACCGGGCAGTAGTACCGGTCGCCCGAGGTGATCCCGAGCCGTTCGCCGAACAGTGTGGCATCGGCCAGCACCCCGTCCGCCGGGAGCACGACGCCCTTCGCCGCGCCGGTGGTGCCGGAGGTGTAGAGGATGTAGGCGGGATCGCCGGCCCGTCGCGGGTCCGGTGGATCGGGACACGGCCCGGTCACCGACCCCACCGCGCCCGACAACCGGCGATCGTCGACGACCACGGCCCGCAGCTGCGGGAACTGCGGCGAGAGGAACCCCGTGACCGGTCCCTCGGCCGTGCCCAGCCGGGGGAGCAGCTCGGCGAGCACCGCGCCTGCATCGGTGCCCGGTACGTCCGGCTCGGCCAGCAGGACCCGGGCGTCGGACTGCGCCAGGCAGTAGCCCAGTTCGCGCGGGGTGTGCCAGGTGTTCATCGGGACCAGGACGGCGCCCGCGTAGGCCGCCGCGTAGAAGGCCCGCACATAGGGTTCGCCGTTGGGCATCCAGACCGCGACATGGTCACCCGGCCCCACACCGAGCGAGCGCAGCCCACCGGCGAGCGCGCGTGCCCCTGCCCGCAACCGGGAGAACGTCGTCACCTCCTCGCCGACGACGAGGGCGGGCGCGTCCGGTGCGGTCGCCGCCGCCCGGTCCAGGACCTCGGCGACCGAACCGGGTGTCCCGGCCGGCACGGCCACGGTCACCGGGCCCCTCCCGGATAGTCCTCCCCGATCCGGAAGTCCGGGATCCCCGGCGGGTCGTCACCGAACGCGCCGTCGAGCAGGTCGCGCAGCGCGGTGTCGGTGGCGCCGTGGACGGTGACCGGGTCGCCGACCTGCCAGGGCCGGGCGAGCGCGACCTCGCCGCCGTGGACCACGAACACCTGCCCCGTGACGTCGTGTGCCGCCGGGCTGCAGAGGAACCCGACGAACGCCGCCACGTGCTCGGGCGCCCACCGCGTCTCCTGCTCGGGATCGATCTCCCCGAACGCCCCGGTCATCAGCCGGGTCGCGGCCCGTGGGGCGACCGCGTTGCAGGTCACGCCGTAGCGGCGCAGCTCCCGCGCCGCGATCTGGGTCAGTGTCGCGACGCCGGCCTTGGCCGCCGCGTAGTTCGCCTGCCCGGGGTTGGCCAGCAGCGCCGCCCGCGAGCTGGTCGTGACCGGCCGTCCGCCGGTGGGCTCTCCCGTCTGCTTGAACCGGGCCCGCCAGGCCGCTCCCGCCTCCCGGACCAGCAGGAAGGTGCCGCGCAGGTTGATCCGGACGATCTCGTCCCACTCGTCGTCCGACATCGAGAACGTCATCCGGTCCCGCAAGACACCGGCGTTGGAGACCACGGCGTCGACCCGGCCGAAGCGTTCCAGCGCCGCCCCGACCAGCTCGGCCGCCGTGCCGCTCGCACCGACGTCACCGGGGACCCGGACGACCGGACCGGTACCGAGGTCTGCGGCGGCGAGCCCGGCGGCGTCGACGTCGTTGACCACGAGTGCGTACCCGCGACCGGCGAGATCGCGTGCCTCGGCGGCGCCGATGCCGCGGGCGGCACCGGTCACCACCGCGACCGGGGCGCTCACCGCGCCGACCAGGTGATCGACTTGTCGACGAGGTACTCACCGATGCCGAACTCGCCCCATTCGCGGCCGACACCGCTGTTCTTGTAGCCGCCGAACGGGCCGTGCGGTGACAGCCACGGCCCGCCGCCGTTGATGTTGATGTAACCCGCCCGGATCCGCTCGGCGACCGCGAGCGCCCGGTTCGGGTCACCGGACCAGACACCTCCGCCGAGCCCGTACTCGGAGTCGTTGGCCAACCGGATCCCCTCCTCCTCGTCGTCGAACGCGATCACCACGCCGACCGGGCCGAACAGCTCGGTGCGTGAGATCTCCATGTCGTTGGTGACCCCGGTGATCAGCGTGGGCTCCAGGAAGAACCCCTTGTCCAGGTGCGCGGGCCGCCCACCACCGAACGCGAACTCGGCGCCCGCGTGGCGCGCGGTCGCCATCGCCGCCTCGACGCTCGCGCGCTGGCTCTCGCGGATCAGCGGGCCCATCGTCGTGGCCTCGTCCGCCGGATTCCCGACGACCACGGACTCCAGCATCGCCGTCACCGCGGCGACCAGCTCGTCGTGCACCGCGCGGTGCACCAGGGTCCGGGTGAGCAGGGAGCAGCCCTGCCCGGCGTGGGTGGCGAGCCCCTGCACCACCGACGCCGCGGCGCCCTGGATGTCGCAGTCGGGCAGGATCACGTTGGCGGACTTGCCGCCCAGCTCCAGCACGACCGTCTTCAGCGAGTCCGCGGCCTGGGTGTAGACCAGCCGGCCGATCGCGTCCGAGCCGGTGAAGCTCACGACGTCGACCATCGGGTTGCGGGTCAGTTCCTCGGCGGCCGCGGTGTCCCCGGTGACGACGTTGAGCACGCCGGGCGGCAGTCCGGCCTCCTCGGCGATCTCACCCAGCACCAGCGCCTCGAGCGGGGTGTAGGGCGAGGGCTTGAGCACCGCGGTGCACCCGGCGGCCAGCGCGGGCGCGACCTTCATGACGTTGAGGAACAGCGGGTAGTTGAACGGGATGATCAGCGCGGCGACCCCGGCGGGCTCGTGGCGGATGACCCCGGAGCCCAGCCCGAAGCCCGGTTTGGCGTAGTGCGCCATCGGCTCGGCGAACGAGTACCCGGGCAGTGCCCGGTCGGCCATGTCGCGCAGGTGCTCGATCGGCGTCGCGACCTGCAGGAAGTGCGCCATCGCCCGGGTGCTGCCCGCCTCGGCGACGTTGAGGTCGACCAGTGCGTCGTAGCGGGACTGCAGGGCGTCGGCCATCCGGGCGAGGACGGAGGCCCGCTCGGCGGGGCGCATCCGGGGCCACGGGCCGTCGTCGAAGGCGCGCCGCGCTGCGGTGATCGCGGCGACGGTGTCGGCGACGCTGCCCTGGGCGACCTCGGCGAGCACCTCCTCGGTCGCCGGGTTGAGGACCGCGACGGTGCCGTCGCCGGTGGCGTCGGTGAAGCGGCCGTCGATGTAGAGCCGGTCCAGCGGGCGGATCGGGGTCGTGGTCATGGGGGCTCCCGGTCGTCGTGGGGCGGTGGACGGACCGGGGCGCGGGCGGGTCGCACCGCGCCCCGGAACCGGGATCAGTCGAAGACGATCATTCCGCGGATGTTGAGCCCGGCGTGCATGTCGGCGTAGCCCTGGCGGATGTCGTCGAGCCGGTAGGTACGGGTGATCAGCTCGTCGAGCTTGAGCTGCCCGGCCCGGTACATCGCGACCTGCCGCAGGATGTCCGAGGCGGGGTTGCTGGCGCCGAACAGCGTGCCCTGGATGCGCTTCTGCATCATCGACAGCTCCCACGGGCTGACCGGGATGCCCTTCTCGGCCATGTCGCCGATCCCGGTGGCCACGACCGTGCCGCCCTTGCGGACGGCGGCGAAGCCCTGCGCGATGTGCTCGCCGGTGGTCACCCCGACGGTGATGATCGCCTCGTCGGCGCCCTGGCCGTCGGTGATCGAGCGGGCGTACTCCGCGGCGTCGTCGATCGACTCGTAGACGTGGGGGGCCCCCATCTGCTGGGCCTTCTCGCGCTTGAACGCCACCGGGTCCACCGCGATGACCGCTCGGGCCCCGGCGTGCGCGGCGCCCTGGACGGCGTTGATCCCGATGCCGCCGATGCCCATGACGATCGTGACGTCGCCCGGCCGGACCTCGCCCGCGTAGACCGCCGAGCCCCAGCCCGTGCCGACCCCGCAGCCGAGCAGGCAGATCGTGGTCAGGTCCAGATCCTTGTCCACCTTGACCGCCGACATCGTGGAGATCACGGTCCGCTCGGCGAACGTGCCGAGCCCACCCATCTGGCCGGTCGGCTCGCCGTCGAGGCTGAACCGGTAGCTCTCGACGTCGTCGTCGGGCCGGCAACCCTTGATCATGTACTTGCCGGCGTTGCAGAGGTTGGACATGCCCTCCGAGCACCAGCGGCACCGCCCGCACGAGGGGATGAACGAGAACACGACGTGGTCGCCGATCTCGAAGCCCTTCGTGTCGGGGCCGATCGCCTCCACGATCCCGGCCCCCTCGTGCCCGCAGACCATCGGGAAGTGCTCGACGACGAGATCGCCGGTCTGGACGTGGTCGTCGGAGTGGCAGAGCCCCGCCGCGACGAGCTTGATGCGGAGCTCGTCGCGCCGCGGTTCGTCGAGGTCGATGTCGACGACCTCGAACTGGCCCGGTGCCGAACGCATGATCGCTGCGCGTGTCCTCACGGTGTGCCTCTCTGCAGAACGTGAACGGTGGGTCGGACGAGACGTGCCGGTCAGTGGTGGGGCGCGGGCGCCGGCGCCGCGACGGGCGGGGTGGTCGTGCGCCGGGCCAGGACGAGCGCGGCGACGAACGCCAGCAGCAGCGGGACCGCGCTCGCGAGGTACATGGCGGCAGGGGAGACGACGGCCAGCGCCGCGCCCGCCAGCACCGGAGCGACGATCGCCCCGACGCGGCCGACGCCGAGGCGAGCGGGGGATCCGCCCTCAGGGCAAGCCGTGGCCGAGTCCGGTCGGCCGTCGGACCTCACGGATGCCTGTGACGGCGACTGAACGGATGCCATGGGCTGCGGCCCTCAGTGCATCGCGCCGACGACGAACGGACACGGCAACCCGGCGATCGCTGAGTCCTCGATGTCGGGATCACATCCGTGCGAAGGGCCGGCGGCCGGCGACACCGGCGGGAACGAGAGCACGCCCCGGGGCACTCGGAACTCCCCTGATGTCGAACCGATAATGCACGTTATGACAGACAGTCTGAGTGTCCTCGCTTCCCCAGGGAGACTTCTTCCTGCCGTGGCCGGGTGTTCCATGGGCGCGCGCGGGCCCGGCCTGTCAGGCGTTCCTGGGAGAAGGTGCGGTCGGCAGGGTCAGCTCGGCGCGGCATCCCGGCCCGTTGTTGACGACGCTGATCCCACCGTTCTGTGCGCCCATCAGGCCGCGCGCGATAGCCAGGCCCAGCCCCGCACCGCCGTGCGCACCGGGTGTCCGGGCACCGGTACCGCGGTAGCCGACGTCGAAGATCCGGCCCAGGTCCTGCGGCGGGATCCCGCCGCACTCGTCGTCGACCCGCAGCCACGCGAGACCACCCTCGCGGCCACCGGCGGTGAGCACGACGGAGCCTCCGGCCGGGGTGTGCCGGACGGCGTTGGCCACCACGTTGCGCACCACCCGGGCGAGATCGGCGTCGCTGGCGTGCACCAGCGGCCAGTCCTCGGGTGCGATCGCCTGGACGTCGACCCCGGTGGCACGGGCGACGACCGCCTCGGCGGCCACGGCGTCGGAGGCGATCTCGGCGAGCGGGATCTGCCGCAGCCTCAGCTGCAGGGTTCCCGACGTGGCGCGGGAGAGCTGGAACAGGTCCTCGACCATGTCCGTCATCCGCCGCGTCTCGCTCTGGATCCGCCGTACGTAGTCCTGCACCTCGTCCGGCCGGTGCACGATCCCGTCGAGCACCGAGTCGGCCAGCGCCCCGATCCCGGCGAGCGGCGAACGCAGGTCGTGGCTCATGCCGGCGACCAGCTCGCGGCGGGACCGTTCGGAGCGGCGTTCGGCGTCCCGGGCCTCGTGCTGCCAGAGGGCCTCCCGCGCCAGGGTGCGCCCGAACAGCGTGCCCGCCGGCACCACGATCACGGTCACGACCAGGCAGGCGAGGAGCACGTCGCCGAGCTGAGGGGTGAACATGAACCCGCTCACCCCGACCACCCCGCTGAGCGTGGCGAGCAGCGGGACCAGCACGAGCACGATGATCGCCGCGGTGAGCGAGCGCCGCCGCAGCATCCGCAGCACGATCCCCCCGACGACCAGCACCGGCAGGGAGAACAGGAGCGCGGCCGAGGCCGCCTCCAGCAGCTCGTCGGGCGTCATGGCCGGTCGGCAGGGTCGTAGCGGTAGCCGGTCCCCCAGATCGTCGCGATCCGCCGCGGCCGGTTCGGGTCGATCTCGAGCTTCTCCCGCAGACGTCGGACGTGGACGGTCACGGTGGACTGGTCGCCGTACTCCCAGCCCCACACCTCGGCGAGCAGCTCGGTCCGGGTGAAGGCACGCCCGGGATGGGCCACCAGGAACGCCAGCAGGTCGAACTCGCGGCCGGTCAGCGCGAGCGGGACACCGTCGAGGTGGGCCCGCTGCCCGGACCGGCCGACGACGAGGCCGCCGTCCACGACCGGGCCCACGGTCGCCGCCTCCGGCGCCGACCGGCGCAGGACCGACCCGATGCGCAGGACCAGCTCGCGCGGGCTGAACGGCTTCACGACGTAGTCGTCCGCCCCCCAGCTGGAGGCCACGAACCCGATCCTCCTCCTCACCGAGCGCCGTGAGGACGACGATCGGCAGCTGCGGGCGGCGCGCCCGCAGCTCCCGGCAGACCTGCAGGCCGTCCATCCCGGGCAACATGAGATCGAGCACGACCGCGTCCGGTGCGTGCTCGACGGCCCACCACAGCCCGGCCCGGCCGTCGGCGACCTCGAGCACGCCGTACCCGGCGTCGCCGAGGTAGCGGCGGATCACCTCGCGCACGGTGTCGTCGTCCTCGACCACGAGCACCCGGGACGCCGACGGCATGGTGCCAGCCTAGGTCGTCGCGGCCGGGCCGGGCGTCACCGTCACCGTTCGGTAAGAAGTCCGCGCGGCACGAAGTCTTAGGGCTTTCTTACGAGATCGTCCGGCGCACCTCCGGGAACGCGATGCCTGCCTAACGTCCGGCGGCGACCCGCACTGGAGGACGTCGTGACACTCTCCCCCCATCGGCCCCGCTTCCGGAGCCCGCTCCGTGGCCCCTGGCTGACCTCGGTCCTCGGCCTGGTCCTGCTCGTCGGGCTGCCCGTCGTGGTGGTCACCGGGCTGCTCGACCACGTCGCCTACGGGCCTGGCCAGGGCATCCCGGGTGACGTCGGTCTGCTCCGGCTGCCGATCACCGAGTTCCCTACCGACCCTGCGTGGCTGTTCCGGCTCACCCAGGGGCTGCACGTCGGTCTGGGTCTGGTGCTGATCCCCGTCGTGGTGGCCAAGTTGTGGTCGGTCATCCCACGGCTGTTCGAGCGGCCGCCGGTGCGCAGCGTCGCCCACCTCCTGGAGCGGGGTTCGGTGCTGCTGCTGGTCGGCAGCATCCTGTTCGAGACCGTCACCGGCGTCCTGAACATCCAGTACGACTACGTGTTCGGCTTCAGCTTCTACACCGCGCACTACCTGGGTGCGTGGGTGTTCATCGGCGCGCTCGTGGCACACCTCGTGCTGAAGCTCCCGACGATGGTGCGGTCGCTCCGTTCCCGCTCGCTGCGGACCGAGCTGCGGACGCCGCTCGCGGACACCCGCCCCGAGGAACCCGACGGGCACGACGGGGAGCCCGGCCTGGTCCCGACCGATCCCGCCGACCCGACCATGAGCCGACGGGGCGCGCTGGCGCTGGTCGGGGGCGGCTCGCTGCTGGTCGGGCTGCTGACCGCGGGCCAGACGATCGGTGGTCCGCTGCGGGACCTCGCCGTCCTGCTGCCACGGGGGCGGGTGCCCGAGGGGATCCCCGGCAACGACTACCCGGTCAACCGCACCGCGGCCGCCGCGGCGATCGGTCCGGAGATGACGGGGGCGCGGTGGCGGATCGAGCTGACCGGCGGCCCGGCCGCGCTCCGCTACACGCGCGACGAACTGCTCGCCGGGGTCGACGGCCTGCCGCTGCACACCGCCAGGCTGCCCATCGCGTGCCCCGGTCGTCGTTCGTGGACTCCCTGGACGCCGGGCCGTTCGGGCGGGTGACCCTCACCGCGGCCCAGACGCTGCACGAGGACGCGCTGCTCGCGCTCCGGGTCAACGGGCACGACCTGAGCCTCGACCACGGGTTCCCGGCCCGGGTGATCGTGCCCTCGACCCCGGGCGTGCACTGCACCAAATGGGTGCGTTCGATCGACTTCCGGGAGGCCTGATGCGTGGGTTCCGAGCCCGCTACGGAGCCGGTCCGGGGCACCTGGCCCTGATGCTGGCCTGCCTCGCCCTCGCTGCGTACGCGGCGTCGTTCCTGCTCGGCGATCCGTCCGCGCTACGGATCGTGATCTGGTTCGTCGGTGCGGCGGTCGTGCACGACCTGCTGCTGTACCCGCTCTACGCGGCGGGCGACCGGTCGCTGACCGCGCTGCTCCCCCGCTTCCCCCGGCACGCGGTGCCGCTGGTCAACCACGTGCGCGTCCCCCTGCTGGGGGCCGGGCTGACGTTGCTGCTCTTCCTGCCCGGGATCGTCCGCAGCGCCGAGCCGACCCACCTCGCCGCCACGGGGCTCGACCAGCAGCCCTACGCCGCGGCCTGGGGCGCCCTGGTGGCCGTGCTCGTGGCGACCTCGGCCCTCGTCTACGTCGTCCGCGTGCTGCTGGCGCGGCGGAGCCGGTCGTGAGCGCACCGGCGGCGACGTCGCGCGCGGCGGTGCTGGTGCTGGCGAAGGCACCCGAACCCGGACTGGTCAAGACCCGCCTCTGCCCGCCCGCGACACCCGGACAGACCGCCGGGATCGCGGCCGCCGCGTTGCTGGACACGCTCGACGCCACGACGCGCGTGCCGCGGTCGGCCACGGTGGTGGCACTCGCCGGGGACCTCGACCGAGCCGTCCGGGCGGACGCCCTCCGCCGCCGGCTGGGCCGGACGATGCGGATCGGCCAGTGCGGCGACGGGCTCGGACCGCGCATCGCGAACGCCCACGCCGACGTCGCCGCCCGGTGGCCCGGCCTGCCGACCGTGCAGGTGGGGACGGACACCCCGCAGCTGACGCCGGCGTTGCTCGACGAGGCGCTGATCCGGCTCGACCGGGCGGACGCGGCCCTCGGACCCGCAGCCGACGGCGGCTGGTGGGCCGTCGCGCTCCGCGACCCCACCGCGGCGACGCTGCTGGCGGACGTCCCGACCTCCCGGTCCGACACCGCGGAGCGCACGATCGCCGCGCTGCGGGCCGGCGGGCTGCGGGTCGCGGCGCTGCCCGAGCTGACCGATGTGGACACCATGGCGGACGCGCTGGCGGTCGCCGAGCAGGTCCCGGGATCCCGGTTCGCCGCCGCGGTCGGCGCCCTCACGGCCGGTCCGGTGACGTCCCCGTGAGCGGAGCGGAGGGGGGCGTCGTCGACGGTGTCCCCCCGGTCCGCGCCGGCTTCGACCCGGTGCTGCGCGGGGAGGTGCCGCGCCTGGTCCGGGACGACGGCCGGGCGCTGTCCCTGGACCACGCCCGCTGGCTCGCCCGCGCGGACGGCGACGACGAGTGGCTGCTGCGTCGGTGCCGGGGACCGGTGATCGACCTCGGCTGTGGTCCCGGCCGGCTGACCGCCGCCCTGCACACCCGCGGGGTGCCCGCACTCGGGGTGGACAGCTCCCCCGTGGCCCGGGACCTCTGCCGCCGCCGGGGCGTGGCGATGGTGTGCGCCGACCTGTTCGGCGGGCTCCCCTCCGAGGGGACCTGGCGCCATGTCCTGCTGGCCGACGGCAACATCGGCATCGGGGGCGATCCCACCCGGCTGCTGACCCGCTCGGCCGCGCTCGTCCACCCGTCGGGCAGCGTGCTCGTCGAGGTCGACCCCGACCCCGCGGTCTGCTGGCGGCGGCCGGGCTGCGGGAGGTCCGGCGGTCCCGCGTCTCGCCGGGCGGGCGGGCGTTCGTCGAACTCGCCCGGCCCCTCGAGGGCGGTGCCCCGGTCAGGGGCTCAGATTGACACCGCTGTGCGTCACGCGAGCTGGGGGTCGCCGTCCATCGGGTCGACAACGGCGAACCCGTCGCCGCGGAGCTGAACCGGCGTGCGATCTGCGCCTGCTGCGGCTCGCCGAGGTACTGGGCGCCCGCTCCCCCGGCCTGGTCGCCCCCGCGCCCGAACGCTGACACCCGGCGGCGGGCTCCTCCGGCCGCTCCTGTCGTGACGTGGGTTCTGGGTCGTCGTTTCGTTGACGATTCGCTGGCGTCAATGTTTCATTGACACATGAAGGCTGCCGCCGGGCCCCGGACGGCACGACGTCACCCCGTCGCGACCTCCGCGCTGTCCACGAACCCCGGTCGGCAGGCCTTGACCCACACCCGACGGCCGGTGGGCGGCGGGGTCGCCGCACAGTGGATCCGCCAGTGCCGCCCGTCCTGCGGCGGGAGCCCGACGTCGTCGCCGGCTCCCCTGCCCGTGGCCTGCGGAGCAGGCGGGTCGTCGGTCCAGACGACGCACGCACCGGGCGTCGGTGACACCGGTACCCGGTCCGGGTACCGGCACCGCCACTACCTCCCACTCCCCTGCCGGCCTCCACGCGGCGAGGAGATCGTCCTCGTCCTGCCCGGCGGCGTCACCGTGACGGGCGAGCCATCCGTCGACCGCCGCGCGGAACCGGGCGAGTATCGCCTCGTACTCCGGGAGACCGGCGAGGTTGCGCAGCTCGTGCGGGTCCGCGTCGAGGTCGTAGAGCTCCTCGGCGGGCTTCTCCGGCCCGACCAGCGCCCGCTGCGCGGGAGTGAGCAGGGTGCGCGGCTCTCCCTGTGTCCGCTGGGCGGACTCGTCACGCGCCAGCCGCCGGAGCTCGGCCCACGTGCCCAGCGTGTCCGGGTACTCCGAGTGCGGCATCGGGGGGCGTCCGGGATGGGTGTGCCGGACGTAGCGGTGGCGGTCGTCGCGGGCGCTGCGGCTGTGGTCCTCGATCTCCATCATCCGGTCGCGGCCCGCGAACACGTAGTCGTTCGGGCGGTCGACCAGCGACCCGTCCGGGCCCAGCAACGGGACACCGTGCATCGACGGGGGAACGCCGGCCCCGCACACCTGCAGCATCGTCGGGGCCAGGTCCATCAGGTGCACCGGATCGCCGTGCACCGCGCCCGGCGCCAGGTGACCCGGCCACCGCATGATCAACGGCTCGTGCAGCCCCGAGTCGTGGAGCCACCGCTTCGCGCGCGGCATCCCCGCGCCGTGGTCACTCCAGAACACCACCAGCGTGGAACCGGCGAGGCCGTCCGACTCGAGCTCGTCGAGCAGGCCGCCCACCCAGTGGTCCATCTCGGTGATCAGGTCCAGGTACCGCGCCCACGTCGTGCGGAACGCCGGGGTGTCCGGGTGGTAGGGCGGCAGCACGACGTCGTCCGGGTGGTGGCGGTCCTCCGGGCCGGCGTGCGGGATACGGGCCTCGAACTGCTCGTCGTCCCCGTACAGGCGGGACTCGTGGGTGACGAGCGAGTGGAACGCCGCGAAGAACGGCACGCCGTCGGGCCGGTTCCGCCAGTGCGCGGACGGCGAGCAGTCGTCGAACGCCGACGGCGGCGTCGAGGTCTGGAAGTCGGTGAACCAGTTGTTCGTGGCGTAGTACCCCGCCTCTCGCAGGTACTCGGTCACGAACCGGACCTGGGGCGGCATCACCGCCTTCGTCCGCATGTGCATCGTCCCGATCGCCGTCGGGAAACAGCCCGTCATGATCGCCGACCGCGACGGCCCGCAGATCGGGGCCGCCGCGAACGCCCGGTCGAACCGCATCCCCCCGTCCGCCAGGGCGTCGAGGTTCGGGGTGCGCGCCTGCTCAGCCCCCGGATACACGCCCGCGTAGCAGCCCAGGTGCGGGTTGATGTCGTGGGTCGAGATCCACACGATGTTCGGGCGCCCGGTCATCGCGCGGCCGTCGCGCGCCGCTGAGCTCGCCGCTCGGCCTGCCGGTCGGGGTCCGCCACCGGGGACGCGAGCAGCAGCGTCCGCGTGTACTCGTGCGCGGGATCGCGGGTGACCTGCTCCGCGTCGCCCTGTTCGACCATCTCGCCGCGGTACAGGACCGCGACCCGGTGGCTGACGTGGCGAACCACGTCGAGGTCGTGGGAGACGAACAGGTAGGCGACGCCGATCGCCTCCTGCAGCTCGAGGAACAGGTCGAGCACCCGGGCCTGGGTCGACAGGTCGAGCGCGCTGACCGGCTCGTCGCACACGATCAGCTTCGGACGCAGCGCCAGCGCCCGGGCGATCGCGATGCGCTGGCGCTGACCGCCGGAGAACTCGCGGGGCAGCCGGTGCATCGCGTCCTGCGGGAGATGGACGCGGTCGAGCAGCCCGGAGACCCGGCTGCGTGCCTCACCTCCCTCGATCCCCTGCACCTGCAGCGGCTCGGAGAGGGTGTCGCCGACCGTGCGGGCCGGGTTGAGCGAGCTGTACGGGTCCTGGAACACGACCTGCAGGTCACGGCTCAACGCCCGCGGGGTCCGGCGGTCGGCCGCCCCGATGCCGCGGCCGTCGAACCGGATCCGCCCCGAGGTCACTGGGGCGAGACCGAGGACGGCGCGCCCGATGGTGCTCTTCCCGGAACCGGACTCGCCGACCAGCCCGAGCGTCTCGCCGGCGCCGACCTGCAACGACACCCCGTGCAGGGCCCGGAAGGCGGGGCCGAGACGCTTCGTGCGGAACTCGACGACCAGGTCCTCGACGTCCAGGAGCGGGGTACTCATCGGGTCGCCTCCAGGTTCTCGTCCGCCGCCGCGGTCAGGCGGCCGCGCGGCGGCTTGTCGGCGAGCATCGCGTCGAGCAGCGACGCCGTGTACTCGTGGTCGGGGTCGCGTAATATCCGTCGGACGTCGCCCGACTCGACCACGGTGCCGTCGCGCATGACCAGGACGCGGTCGCAGAGATCGGCGACGACGCCGAAGTTGTGGGTGACCAGGAGGACCGCCAGGCCGAGCCGCTCCTGCAGGTCCCGAAGGACGTCGAGGACCTCGGCCTGCACGGTCACGTCCAGTGCCGTGGTGGGCTCGTCGGCGATCACGAGGTCCGGTTCGCAGGAGATCGCACCGGCGATCAGCACCCGCTGGGCCATGCCGCCGGACACCTCGTGCGGATGGGACCGCATGACCCGGACCGGGTCGGCGATCCCGACGCTGCGCAGCAGCTCCTCGGCCCGGGCGGTGGCCTCCGCCCGGGAGACGCCGAGCAAGTGCGTCATCGGGCGCACGAGCTGGTACCCGATGGTGAAGGCGGGGTCGAGGTTGCTCATCGGTTCCTGCGGGATGTACCCGATGCGCCGCCCGCGCAGGGGGCGCAGCCGGTCCTGGTCGACGGCCACGTCCCCCGGTCCGACGGTGAGCTCGTCGTCGATCCGGATGGTCCCGCCGGTGATCAGCGCATCTCCCGGCAGCAGCCCGAGCACCGAGAACGCGGTCTGCGACTTGCCCGATCCCGACTCGCCGACCACCCCGAGGACCTCGCCGCGGTCGAGCGTGAACGACACCCCGTCCACCACCTGCTTCAGGGTCCCGTCCGCCTGCGGGTAGGCGATGCCCAGGTCACGCACCTCGAGAAGGTGACCGCCACCGTCCCGGGCGGTACCGGCCGACGCGGCGCGGCGACGCTCGACCGCCTGCCGGACGGCTCCGCCGGCACCGGCGGAGCCCGCACGGGCCGGGTCCTCCACCGCGTCGCGCACCGCGTTGCCGAGGAGCACCAGGGCGCTCGTCGTGACCACGATCGCCAGGGCGGGCCAGACCAGGGTCATCGGGCCGTCGTAGACGCTGCGGAACCCCTCGTTGAGCATCACGCCCCAGGTGGGTACGGCGGCGTCGCCGAGGCCGAGGAACTCCAGTCCGGACTGGACGGCGATGGCGATCCCGCAGACCAGTGCGCGCTGGATGATCAGGGGCGCCCGGACGACCGAGAGCACGTGGCGGCGCAGGATGCGGGCGTCCGAGAGCCCCGACACCCGGGCCGCGTCGATGTAGAGCTCGTCGCGCACCGCGCGCACCGCGGTGCGGGCCAGGCGGAAGAACCCGGGCGCCAGCATGATCCCGAAGACGATCATCGAGATCCACACCGACGGGCCCAGTGCGGCGCGCACCGCCAGCAGCACGATCATCGACGGCAGCGCCAGGATGATGTTGGTGACCCAGGTGCCCGCCCCGTCGATCCCACCGGCGTAGTACCCGGCGAGCAGACCCGACGGTACGCCGACGGCGATCGCGACGGCCGCGCACAGCAGCGCCGCGAGCAACGTCGTCTGCCCGCCGTGCAGCAGCCGGCTGAGGATGTCGCGGCCCCCGCTGTCGGTGCCCAGCGGATGGTCGGCACCTGCGCCCGAGAGGATGTTGCGGATGTCGGCGTAGCCCGGCTCGAAGGGGGCCAGTACGTCCGCCAGCAGCACGCCGGCGACGATCAGCCCGAGGACGGTCGCGGCCGCCGCCCCGAGCGGGTTGCGGAGCAGCCGCCGGAGCACCTCGCCCCCTCGTCCGCGGGGTGCCGATCCCGGTGCGGCGGGGGTGACGGGCGGGGCGGAGGGCTCGGTCATGCGACACGCACCTTCGGGTTGAGCCAGCCGTTGGCCAGGTCGACGAGCAGGTTGACCACGACGACGATCACCGTCGTGTAGGCGACGACCCCCATGACCAGCGGCAGGTCCCCCGTCGTGGTGGCCTGCACCGCGAGCGTCCCGACCCCGGGCAACGCGAACACCTGCTCCATCACGACGACGGCGCTGAGCATGCCGATGAACTGCAGGCTCAGGACGGTCAGGCCGGCCGGGGCGGCGCTGCGCAGCACGTGCCGGAAGAGGATCTCCCGCTCCGGCAGCCCGCGGCTGCGCAACGTGCGGACGTGGTCGCGGGACAGCTGGGTGAGCACCGCACCGCGCACCTGCTGGGCCGACGCGGCCACACCGTTGATGAGCAGGGCGGTCATCGGCAGGGTCAGCGACACCACCCACGGTCCGATGCCGGCGCCGGGCGCGATCGTGCTCACCGCCGGGAACCAGGGCAGCGTCACCACGAACAGGCCGACGAGCAGCAGGCCGATGAGGAAGCTGGGCAGGGCGTCACCGATCGCGGCGCCGATCTGCACGGCGCGGTCGGCGCGGCCCCGGCGCACGGCCGCGGTCATGCCCAGGGCGGTCGCGATGACGCCGATCAGGACGATGGAGAGCAGGACCAGGGTCAGGGTGACCGGGAGCCGGGTCGCGAGTGCGGCGACGACCGTCTGGCCGTTGAACCAGGAGGCGCCGAAGTCACCGGTCAGGGCGGCCGCCCACCAGTCCACGAGACGTTCGAGGAGCGGTCGGTCGAGGCCGAGCTCGGCGTTCTTGGCGACGATCTGGTCAGGTGTCGCCTGCTCGCCGAGGATGTTCGCGGCGACGTCGTCGGTGGAGAAGAACAGCAGCAGGAACGTCAGGCAGAGGACGGCGGCGAGCACGACCACGCCCGATGCCAGCCTGCGGAGCAGGAAGGGCAGCACGGTGACCTCCGGGGTGCGACGGGGCGGCGGTCAGCCGGCCGGGTGGAAGTTGTAGATGGAGGGGACGACCTGGCCGATCTGCGGTTCGACGCGGACCTTCCCGCCGTCGAACGCGTAGGTGTTGCCCATCCGGGCCCACGGGGCGAACCAGGCCTGCTCGGTGACGTAGCGGGCCATCTCCTGCGCCTCGTCGACGGCGTCGGGCCCGGCCACGCGCAGACGGTCGAGGATCCCGTCGAGGCGGGGGTCCTCGGACCGGAACGGGTTGTACAGCGTCTGCGGCACCAGCATCTGCTCCACCGCCATCCACGTCGGCCCCTGGAAGATCGGGAAGTAGGCGGCGGGCCAGCGCGCGCTGCCGATCTCCGACTGCGCCGCCTGGCCGGGCACGCTCGCGGCGCGCACGGTGATGCCGATGTCGGCGAGCGGCTGTACGACGAACGGGATGGCGTCGTTGGTGTTGGCGCTGAACGGCATGCTCAGGGTGAAGCCGTCGGGGTGGCCGGCCTCGGCCAGCAGCTCGCGCGCACGCTGCGGGTCGTAGCCGTAGTAGTCGTCGAGCGCGGGATCGAAGGCCGTGCTGGCCTCACCGAAGACGTGGCTGGTCGGGGTGCCGTACCCACCGAGCAGACCGTCGACGGCGACCTGCCGGTCGAAGGCGAGGTTGATCGCCTGACGCACGCGGACGTCGGCCAGCTCCGGGACGACCGCGCCGTCGCGGTCGAACAGCATCAGCCCGGCCCAGTTGACGTCCCGGTTCACGATCTCGCGGCCGGCGTTCTCGGCCTGGGTGGTGTTGCGGGGCAGCAGCTGCGTCCCGTCGACCTGCCCGGCGACGAGCGCGTTGATCCGCGCCGTCGGCTCGGCGAGCACCTTGAGCACGACCTCGTCCCACTGCTGCAGCGAGGGGTCCCAGTAGCCGTCCCGGGCACGGAACACGTACCGGTCGCCGGTCACCGAGCGGGCCTCGTCCATGACGTAGGGGCCGGACCCGACCGGGGTGCGGTCGAGGGCGGGGTCCCCGAGCGCGGCGGGGCTCGCGATCATGCCCGCGGCCTGGCTGAGGTAGAACTCGAGCGCCGGGTTCGGCTGCGCGAGCTCGATCTCGACCCGGTACGGCCCGGTGACGCGCACCTCGGCGACGTCGGCCGTCTGGACGGCCTGCGGTCCGTTGGCGGTCCGGAAGTGCTCCAGGCTCGCCCGCACCGCCTCGGCGTCGAGGACCTCGCCGTCGCTGAAGGTGACGCCCTCGCGGATGGTCAGCGCGAGTGTCGTCTGCGTGTCGTCGGTGTAGCCCCACGCGGTGGCGAGCATCGGCACGAGCGTCCCGTCCGGCTCGCGCCGGATCAGGGTGTCGTAGGCGGTCTGGAACGCGACCAGGCGGTGCCCGTTGTGGCCCTGCCCGGTGTCCCAGGTCGCGACGTCCTGGACCTGGCCGATGTTCAGGACACCGGCCGGCGAGGCCGGGGTCCCGATTCCGGCACACCCGGCTGCCGCCAGCATGCCCACCACCGTGACCAGGATGGGAAGAACTCTTCGGCCTGACCTCATCGTCAACAACCTCGTGTGGGTACTGAGGGTCCGGATGCCCTCTCGGGTTCGTGCGGACCGCGCGTCGGGGCGTGTGGAGGGATTACGGCACGGGATCGAACGGCGCTTCAACGGGTTGCCAGCAGTTGCAGGGCCGCGCCGCCGGTCCGCACGGGACGGCCCGCCACGGCGTCCACCGTGGCCGGCAGGCTCGGTCGCCCGGCGCCGGAGCTGCAGCGGTCAGCTGCCCGGAGCCCCCTCCGCAGGGCACGCGACGTCCCAGGCGACCCGCAGCCCGAGGTGACCGGCGGCGCTGTCCGGGGTGTTCGCGGTGCGGGCGGCGACCCGGTAGCGGTTGCAGTAGGACTCGTGGCACAGGTACGAGCCACCGCGCATCACCCGGGCGTCCCCGCTGCGCGGCCCGAAGTGGTCGGCGCACCACTCCCAGACGTTCCCGGCCGTGTTGTGGAGGCCGTAGCCGTTCGGGGCGAACGCCGTCACGGGCGCAGTGGCCCGGTAGCCGTCCTCGGCGGTGTTGCGGACCGGGAAGTCGCCCTGCCAGATGTTGCACCGGTGCTCGCCCGCCGGGGTGAGCTCGTCGCCCCACGGGTAGCGCGCGCCCTCCAGGCCGCCACGCGCGGCGTACTCCCACTCCGCCTCGCTGGGCAGCCGCCCGCCGACCCACGCGGCGTAGGCGCGGGCGTCGGCGTGCGACAGGTGGACCACCGGGTGGTCGGCCCGGTCGCCGACGATGCTGCCGGGGCCCTCCGGCGCAGACCAGGTCGCGCCCGTCACCCCGGCCCACCAGGGGGTCTGCTGCGGGCGCGGGCTGGTCCGGCGCAGTGCCGCGGGCAGGAACCCCACGAACACGAACGACCAGCCGATCCGCTCGGTCTCCGTCACGTAGGAGGTGGCGGCGACGAACTCGGCGAACCGGGCGTTGGTCACGGCCACCGTGTCGATCAGGTACGGGCCGACCTCGACCCGCCGGGCGGGCCCCTCGCCGTCGGTGCCGTAGCCCTCGGCGGAGTCGGTGCCCATCAGGAACGACCCACCCGGGACCTCGACCGCGGTCTCGGGGACGTCGCGCGCACCGGAGCCCCCCGGCGGCGCGGGCGCCACGGAGGTGTCCCGCGGGCCGGGAACGCAGCAACCACCGCTCATGATCGCCTCATTGTGCACGGCGTCCGCACACACCACCGGCAGCGGTCCGTGGGCGCGAGACCTCCGACGGGAGGGTCCAGGTCCCCGCCGCGGGCGCCGCACCGGTCAGATCAGGTGCCCGTAGCCCAGCGCGACGAGGTTCTCGCGGGAGGTCCGGAGGCAGTCGTAGGGGTCGCGGCCGTACTGCTGGTCCTGCTCGATGAACAGGTACTCGGCACCCGAGTCCAGCGACTGGTCGATGATCTCGGCCCAGTCGAGGTTGCCCTCGCCGACCTCGGCGAACTGCACCACGTCGGTGAAGGAGCGCATGAACCCGGCCCGGTCGCCGTCGGCCAGGGCGTCGAACGCCGACGGGTCCAGCTCGCCGATGCGGTAGTCCTTGAGGTGGACCAGGTCCACCAGGCCGGCGTACTGCTGCAGCGTGCGGACCGGGTCGCGGCCACCGCGCTGCACCCAGTGCACGTCGATCTCGAGCCGCATCGTCGGCGCCTCGGCGCGGATGACGTCGAGCAGCGTGCTGCCTCCGCGCCTGGCGAACTCGACGTGGTGGTTGTGGTAGTAGAGGGTGATCCCCTCGTCGGCGAGCCGCGCGGACACCTTCTCGGCCCGGCCGCAGAACTCCAGCAGCGCCTCGTGCGAGGCCATCGCCGGGTACGGCATCATGCCGATGCGCAGCCGCGAGGCGCCCAGGGCCTTCGTGTCCGCGACGATCTTGTCGAAGTCGTCCAGGAGGGACTCGTTCGGGCCGCCGCCCATGCCGGCGGACAGCGCCCCGAAGTCGATGCCGAGCTCGTCACGGGCGCGGACCATCTCGGCCACGTTCTCCGGGGTCATCGCGATCTGGGAGACCTCGACCGCGGAGAAGCCGGACTCCGAGAGCCGGCGCAGGACCTCGTGGGGCCCGACGTCCTCGACGTGGTTCTTGAGCATCATCATCTGGACGCCGATCGTGGGCATGGGTTCCCCTTCAGCACGGAGGTCGGGTGGGGTAGGGGTGGGCGCGGCCGGGCCGGTCGTCAGCCGGTGGCGGTGTGCCGGATCCGGCCGATGCCACTCCGGGCGTAGACGTCGGTGAGGATGCGCAGCGATTTCATCGCCTCGCGGGGGCCGATCCAGAACGGCTCGTCGTCGCCCAGCCGGGCGTAGAAGTCCCGGATCAGGTACTCGTGGGACACCCCCCAGTAGGAGCGTCCGTTCAGCGCGGCCCGTCGTTCCGGCACGGTGTGCACCGTGCCGTCGGCCCGGGTCACGGTGAGGTCGCCGCGGATCGACAGGCTGCCCCGCTCGGCGGTGACGTCGATGGTGACCGGTGCGTGGACGACGTTCGCGAGGGAGCCGACGACGACGCTGCGGGCCCCGCCGTCGTGCGAGAGCAGCATCTCGGCGGTGTCCTCGACCTCGATGAGGTCGCCGTAGAGCCGGGTCGAGGCGCTGCCGGACACCTCGACGACGTCCCCGGCGAGCCACTGCACCAGGTCGATGGTGTGGATCGCCTGGTTGATGAGCAGCCCGCCGCCCGCGGTGGCCCACCGCCCGCGCCACGGCTTGGCACGGTAGTAGTCCGGGGTGCGGGTCCACATGACCGTCGCGACGGTGCCGAGCACCGCGCCCAGCTCCCCGGAGCGCAGCATCTCGTGCGCGGCCTGCGCGGTGGCGTTGTAGCGGTTCTGGAAGCACACCCCCACCCGGGCACGACCGCGCCCGGCGGCCGCGACGAGACGCTCGGCCTCGTCGACGGTGTGCGCGAGCGGCTTCTCGAGGAGTACGTGCACCCCGGCGTCGAGGGCGACCGGGACGTGCTGGTCGTGCGGGGTACAGACGTGCACCACGTCCGGGCGAGCGCGGGCGAGCAGCGTGCGGTGGTCGGCGTGGCCCGGGACGCCGTGGCGCTCGGCGGTCGCCGCGCGGGCGACGGGATCGGTGTCGCAGACCGCCACCAGCTCGATGCCCGCCTCCCGGGCGATGGCGTCGAGGTGCACCGGCGCGACGTCGCCGCAGCCGATGACGGCCGCCGTGGTCACCGCGTTCACCGGTACTCGATGCCCTCGGCGCCGAGCAGCCCGGTGAACGCCTCCCAGGCCTCGGTGAACAGCTCGGGTCCGGAGAATCCGCCGAGGCTGTGGGCCTGCGACAGGTGCGGTTCCAGGGAGAAGAAGCCGTCGAAGCCGTCCGAGCGGAGCGCGCGCAGGGTCTCGACCATCTCGCCGTCGCCGCGACCGGCGGGGCGGACCTCGCCGTCGGCCAGCAGCGCGTCCTTGATCTGGACGTACTCCAGGTAGGGGCGGACGGCGGCGTAGGCCTCGGTGAAGGGCCGCACGCCCACCTGGACGAAGTTGGCGGCGTCCCACGCGGCGCGCAGGTTCGGCGACGCGACGGAGGCGAGGATGTCGGCGCAGCGGCGCGGGACGTCGCCGTAGATCTCCTTCTCGTTCTCGTGCACGAGGATCACCTCGCGCTGCTCGGCCAGATCGGCCAGGGCCCGCATCCGGCGCAGCACCTCGTCGCGGTGGCGGTCCGGGTCGTCACCAGGGCTGACGAAGAAGGAGAAGACCCTGATGTAGGGGGCGCCGAAGTGGTGGGCGACGTCGAGGGCGTGCCGGGCCCGGTCGAGGTGCGCGGTGAAGTCCTCCTCGACGTGGATCTTGCCGATCGGGGAGCCGATGCTCGACACGGCGAGTCCGGCGTCGTCGACGATCCCCTTCGCCCGGGACAGCGCGCCGGCGTCCAGGTCGAGCACGTTCGTACCCCAGGCGCTGCGGAACTCCAGGTGGGACATGCCGAGCTTGCCGAGTAGCGCCACCTGTTCGTCGAGGTCGGAGGAGATCTCGTCGGCGAAGCCCGAGAGTGTCCACATGTTTCCGGTTGTTCCTCACTGAGCGCTGTTCGGTCGCACGATCACCGTGACCGCTGCCCGGTGGCACCGCCCACTTGTTCCCACTTGTTGCATCGGTGCCTGGCTACGGTGCGACGGAACATGTGGCAACCCGTGGCCGTCCACCCCGCGCTCCCCCACCGTGGTCGCCGTCACGAAGCCGTGCACGAGGGAGGTCCACGCATGTCCGGAGAGGTCCGGCTCGGAATCATCGGATTCGGGGCGCAGGGATCGATGTACGCCTCCTTCGTCCGGGACGGCAGGGTCCCCGGGATGGAGATCGGCGCGGTCGCGGACACCGACCCGGACAGGCGTGCGACGGCCTCCAGCGAGTACGGGGTACCGGTCCACGAGGACTACCGGGCGCTGCTCGCCGGCGGTGAGGTGGACGCCGTGGTCACCACGGTGCCGCACTACCTGCACCCCGAGATCGGCATCGCGGCCCTGGAGGCGGGCCTGCACGTGCTGGTGGAGAAGCCGGCCGGTGTCTACACCGGGCAGGTCGCCGAGCTCAACGCGTGCGCCGCCCGGCACCCCGAGCTGACGTTCGCGATCATGTTCAACCAGCGCAACAACCCGCTCTACCAGCGGATCAAGGAGATCGTCGACGCCGGCGAGATCGGCGCGATCCGCCGGACGAACTGGATGATCACCACCTGGTGGCGCCCGCAGGGCTACTACGACCAGTCCGCATGGCGCGCCACCTGGGGCGGCGAGGGCGGCGGTGTCCTGGTCAACCAGGCTCCCCACCAGCTCGACCTGTGGCAGTGGATCTGCGGGGTCCCGCGCTCGGTCTACGCCAAGGTCGCCTACGGCTTCCGCCGCGACATCGCCGTCGAGGACGAGGTCACCGCCGTCGCCGACTACGGCGACGGCGTCACCGGCACCTTCGTCACCGCCGTGCACGACATCGAGGGCACCGACCGGCTGGAGATCCTCGGCGACCGGGGCCGCATCGTCGTCGACGGATCGAGGACGGCGACCGTCACGCGCCTGGTCGCCGACGAGCGCGAGCTGTCGGAGTCGATGTCGGCCGAGGACGTCCGCAAGCTCTTCACCGGCAAGCTGGACCGCAGCACGTACTACTCGCGCGAGGTCCTCGAGTTCGAGTCGGTCTGGGGTGCGCAGCACACCGGCGTCCTCGCGAACTTCGCCGCCACCATCCTCGACGGGACACCGCTGCTCGCGGCGGGCAGCGACGGGATCGACGGCGTCCGGCTGGCCAACGCGATCCACCTGTCGAGCTGGCTGGGCCGGGAGGTCCCCCTCGACTTCGACGAGGACCTCTACCTCGCAGAGCTGAACAAGCGGATCGCGGCCGAGGGCTCGTTCCCCGAGCGCGCCGGAGGCGCCGAGCCCGCCCGGTGACCCCGGGTCGGCCCGGGTCGCGCGGTCCCGGGCTCTGATAGCTTCCCGGCGACCCACCCGCTCCGCGCAGCGACGGCGATCCGGCCCCAGCGCACCGACCAGCCGGAGGTGGAGGCTTGGGGACGCGGCCCACGATCTACGACGTCGCCGCCGCCGCGGGCGTGGCGCCCTCGACGGTGTCGCGGGCACTCGCCCGGCCGGGCCAGGTCAGTACCCGCACCGCGGAGAAGGTGCGCAGGTCCGCCGAGGAACTGGGCTATCGCCGCCTCGCCGTCAACGCCCCGACGGACTCCGCGCCGACCGGTGTGCTGCTCCTGGTCACCTCCGACATCAGCAACCCGTTCGTGTTCGAGCTCGTGCACGGTGCCGAGGACGCCGCATTCGATGCCGGACTCGCCATCGCGGTCGCCGACTCCCACGAGTCGGGCCCGCAGGAACGGGCGCTCGTCGAGCGGGCACTGCCCCGGGTGGACGCCGTCGTGCTCGCCAGCTCGCGGCTGTCGGACTCGGCGATCCGGGTACTGGCCAAGCAGAAGCCGACGGTCGTCCTCAACCGTGCGGTCCGCGACGTCGCGAGCGTGTCCACCGACTACGGGCCCGCGGCGCGGGCGACGATCACCCACCTGCGGGAGCTCGGCCACGACGCCGCCGAGTACCTGGGAGGCCCGGCCGCGTCGTGGGCCGACGGCGCACGGTGGCGGGCGTTGCTGGAGGCGTCCCGCGCGGCCGGGGTGACCCTGCACCGCAGCGGGCCGGCGGCGCCGACGGTCGAGGGCGGCATCCGTTTCGCCGAGGGCCTGTCCGACCGGCCGCCGACGGCCGTGATCACCTTCAACGACCAGATGACGGTCGGCGTCGGGCGCGGGCTGGCGGCGGCGTCGCTGTCGGTGCCGGCCGACGTCAGCGTGGTCGGCTTCGACGACACCGTGCTGGCCGGTCTGGTCCTGCCGAACCTCACCACCATCGCCACCCCGCTGCGCACGATCGGGCGGACCGCGGTCACCACCGCGCTGTCGTCGATCGACGGCACCGCCCCGGAGCCGCTGTCGGTCGAGATGCCCGCGCGGCTGGTGGTCCGGGAGTCGACGGGCCCGCGTCGCGCCCGCATGGCGGTGTGAGCAGCACGTCCCGGCAAGAGGTGGCAACCCGTTGTCCACGGGCCGCCGGGCGGGCGACGGTGGCCCCGGCGAGGACGGGAGCACAGGTGACCACCATTCAGACGCCGGGCCGCGGACGGCCCGGCAGCCGCGCCGCGGCACCGATCGGGATCGTCCACGTCGGACTCGGGAACTTCTTCCGGGCCCACCTGGCCTGGTACACCGAGCACGCCCCCGACCGGGACCGGTGGGGCATCGCGGCCTTCAGCGGGCGCAGCGTGGAGCTCGCACGGGCCCTGCAGGCCCAGGACGGGCAGTACACCCTGCTCACCCGGCACCCCGACGGTCCGTCGTTCGAGACCGTCTCCAGCCTCTCGGCCTGCCTGCCCGGCGCCGAGCACGACGGTTTCCTCCGGCTGGTCGCGGACCCGCGGACCCGGGTGCTGTCGCTGACGGTCACCGAGGCCGGCTACCGACGCGGCCCCGGCGGGGGGCTCGACCACTCCGACCCGCAGGTGGCCGCCGACCTGGCGGCGCTCGCCCGGTCGTGGACCGCGCCGGTGGGCAGTGTGCCCGCACGGCTCGTCGCGGGCCTCGCCGCCCGGCGCGACGCCGGCGCCAGCCCCTGCAGCGTGCTGTCCTGCGACAACGTCGACGGCAACGGGGAGATGGTCGCCCGCGTCGTGCACGACGCCGCGGCCGCGGTCGACCCCGGGCTCGCCGACTGGATCTCCGGCACCGTCGCGTTCCCGTCGGCCATGGTCGACCGGATCACCCCACGCACCGAGGAACGGGACCTCGACGAGGTGCACCGCGGCACCGGTGTCCGTGACCGGGCGCCGGTGAGCACCGAGCCCTTCAGCGAGTGGGTCCTCCACGACGACTTCCCCGGAGGCCGCCCACGCTGGGAGGACACCGGCGCGGTCTTCGTGACCGATGTGACCGTCCACGAACGCCGCAAGCTCCTGATGCTCAACGGCGCCCACTCGCTGCTGGCCTACGCCGCACCGGCCCGCGGTCACGAGACGGTGGCCGAGGCGATCGCCGACCCGGTCGTGCGGGGGTGGGTCGAGGCCTGGTGGGACGTCGCCGGCCGGCACGTCCCGCTGCCCGGGGCCGAGCTCGCCTCCTACCGGGACGCCCTGGTGACCCGGTTCGCCAACACCGGCATCCGGCACCGGCTGTCCCAGATCGCCGCCGACGGGTCCCAGAAGCTGCCCGTGCGGGTGCTGCCGGTCCTGCGTGCCGAGCGCGCCGCCGGCCGGATCCCCGGGCCCGTGCTGCGGCCCCTCGCGGCCTGGCTGCTGACCCTGCGCCGTGGCACGGGCGCGGGCGACCCGATCGCCGGCACGCTCACCACCGCCGCCGCGGGCCCGATCCACGAGGCGGCACCGCGGGTGCTGGAGATCCTCGACCCCGGCCTCGCCCGCGACGAGGACCTGGTGGCGGCCGTCGTCGCCCACGTCGACGACCTCGCCGCATCGACGGGAGGCTGAGTCGTGCCCGTCGCGTGGATCGACGCGAGCTCCGGCGTCGCCGGGGACATGCTGCTCGGCGCACTGCTCGACGCCGGCGCCGACCCCGAGCGGGTACGCGGCCCGATCAGGTCGCTGATCCCCGGCGAGGTCACCGTCGACGTCGGCGAGGTGCGGCGCGGCGGGCTGCGGGCCACCCGGGTGGAGGTGCGCAGCACCGCCGACGACCACCCGCACCGGTCCTGGGCCGGCATCCGCGAGCTGCTCACCGGCAGCGACCTCCCGTCGGACGTGCGGGAGCCGGCGCTGTCGGTGTTCTCGGTGCTGGCCCGGGCGGAGGCGCGGGTCCACGGGGTCCCGGTGGAGCAGGTCCACTTCCACGAGGTCGGGGCCTGGGACTCGATCGCCGACGTCGTCGGGACCTGCGCGGCCCTGGCGGACCTCGGGGTGTCGGCGGTGTCGGAGGTGACGGCGAGCCCGGTCGCGCTGGGCTCGGGCCGGGTACGCACCGCGCACGGTCTGCTGCCGGTACCGGTGCCCGCGGTGCTCGAGCTGAGCCGCGGCTGGCAGGTCGGCGGCGACGGCGAGCTCGCCACCCCGACCGGGATGGCGCTGCTGCGCGGGCTCGCCGGTGGCTGCGGCGCGATGCCACGGATGACCGTCGGGCGCACCGGGTACGGCGCGGGGGCGCGGGACACCGACGGCCGGCCGAACGTCGTCCGCGTCGTCCTCGGCGAGCCCTGCCCGGCGACGCGCCCGGGCGGGCAGGACCTGCTCGTGCTGGAGACCAACGTCGACGACATGGACCCCCGGGTCTGGCCGGAGGTGCTGCGGTCGCTGCTCGAGCGCGGTGCCGCGGACGCCTGGCTCACCCCCGTGCTGATGAAGAAGGGCCGCCCGGCACACACGCTGCACGTCCTCACCGACCCCGGGCGGGCCGACGAGCTGCGGGCGTTCGTGCTGCGCGCCACCTCGACGCTGGGCGTCCGCCAGTGGCCCGTGGCCCGGCACGCGCTCGACCGGACCTGGGCGACGGTGACCGTCGAGTCGGCCCCGGTACGCATCAAGCTGGGCGTCGAGGACGGCCGGATCGTGCACACCGCACCCGAGTACGAGGACGTGGCGGCCCTGGCCGCGGCACGTGACCTGCCGCTGCGTCAGGTGCTCGAGGCCGCGGTGGCCGCCGCCGACGCGAGCGGGCTCCGGCCGGGCGGGCCCGTACCCGCCGGCTGACCGGCCCTCAGTGCGGGGCGGCGATCTGCGCGGCCAGGTGGCCCGCGCCGTAGCCGTTGTCGATGTTGACGACCGCGACACCCGATGCGCACGCGTTGAGCATGGTCAGCAGCGCCGCCACCCCACCGAGCGACGCCCCGTACCCGACCGAGGTGGGGACCGCCACGACCGGCGCCGACACCAGCCCGGCCACGACCGTGGGCAGCGCGCCGTCCATCCCGGCCGCCACGACGATCGCGCGGGCCCCGCGCAGGGTGTCCTGGTGGGCGAGCAGCCGGTGCAGGCCGGCCACGCCGACGTCGGCGACGAGCTCCACCCGACGGCCCAGGTGGGTCGCGGTGACGACCGCCTCGCGGGCCACGGGCAGGTCCGAGGTGCCGGCGGAGAGGACGACCACCCGTCCGCCGGCGGGCTCCGGCGGCTCCGCCGGCCAGGCCAGCATCCGGGCTTCCGGCTCGTGCCGGGCGTCGGGCGCGACGTCGAGGATCACCGCGGCGTGGTCGTCGCCGGCGCGGGTGAACAGCGTCGGCATGTCGCGGGCGACGATCTCGCGGGTGATCACGCGGACCTGGTCGGTGGTCTTGCCCTCGCAGAACACGGCCTCGCCGTGGCCGACGCGGGCCTCGCGGCCGACGTCGAGCCGGGCGAAGTCGCCGACCGGTGCGACGTGCTCGGGCCCGGTCACCGCGCGGACACCAGGGGAAGGGTGAAGGCGCCGGACTGCAGCCCGGCGAGGTCGACCGTGACGAACCGGAACCCGGCATCGCGCACGGCGGCGAGCACGTCGGTGCGACGCGGCCCCAGCGCGTCCGCGATCAGGTCCTCGGGCACTTCGACCCGCGCCACCTCGCCGTGGTGGCGCACCCGCACGTCGTCGAACCCGAGCGCGCGCACCGCCCGCTCGGCGCGCTCGATCTGCGCCATCTTGTCCTCGGTGACCTGCTCGAAGTGCGGGATGCGCGACGCCAGGCAGGGTGCGGCGGGCTTGTCGGCGTTCGGCAGGCCCATCGCCCGTGCGATCCGGCGCACCGCCGGTTTGTCGAGCCCAGCGGACGCCAGTGGACGCAGGACGCCGTGCTCGGTCGCCGCGCGGGCACCCGGCCGGTCGGCACGCCGGGTGTCGTCGAGGTTCTCCCCGTAGGCGACGACGTCGAGGTCGTGCTCGGCGAGGACGGTCTCGTCGATGGTGGTGAACAACGTGTCCCGGCACGCGTAGCAGCGGTCCGGGCCGTTCGCCCGGTAGTCGGGTCGGTCGAGCTCGGCCGTCGCGACCTCGACGAGCTCGACACCGGTCGCCGCGGCGACCCGGTGGGCGGTGGCCCGTTCGTCGGCGGCGAGGCTCGCCGAGACCCCGACGAGTGCACGGACCCGGTCCGGCCCGAGGGCGTCGGCGGCGAGGGCGAGCAGCGTGGACGAGTCGACACCGCCGGAGAGTGCGACCCCGACGCGGCCGGCGACGCGCAGCTCGTCGCCCACGCGGCCTGCCGCCGCCCGGTCGGCGGCGCCGAGGCTGTCGCGCCACCCGTCGGTCACCCTGTCGTGGCTCATCCACCTGCTCCTCGCCCGGCGTCCGCGGCTACGGCTCACCGTCCATTGAGGCAGCCCGCGGGTGCCCGCGGCAACGCGTTGCCAGCAGTTGCCGCGGGTGCCCCGGGGCTAGACTCGCCCGCCGTGACCACGCGGCCCACCATCTACGACGTCGCACGCGCCGCGGGGGTCTCGCCGTCGACGGTGTCCCGGGCGCTCGGCCGTCCCGCGCGGGTCAGCGCGCACACCGCCGAGCTCGTCCGGCGGGTCGCGACGGAGCTCGGGTACAGCAGGCAGGCCCGGACGGCGTCGGCGGACCGGTCGTCGATGGTGGTCGCGCTGGTGATGTCGGACATCACCAACCCGCACAGCGCCGAGATCGTCCGCGGCGCGGAGCAGGAGGCCGCCGAGGGCGGATACACGATGCTGCTGTGCGACACCCGCGAGTCGGTGACCCGCGAGGCCGACGTGCTGCGCCGGGTCCTGCCGGTCGTCGACGGAGTGGTGCTGGCGAGCTCGCGCCTGACCGACGACGAGGTGGCCGCCGTCGCCGCGACCCGGCCGACCGTCGTGCTGAACCGCTCGGCGGTGTCGGTGCCGAGCATCGCACTCGACGACGCGCGGGCCGCGCTGCTGGTGGTCGAGCACCTGCACGGCCTGGGGCACCGCACGATCGCCTACGTCGGCGGCCCGCGGAACTCCCCGGTCGAGGCGGAGCGCCGTGCCGGGGTCGAGCAGGCGGCGGACGCGCTGGGCGTCGGCCTGGTCGGTCTCGCCGCGGCGGGCCCGACGCTCCGGGCGGGCGCCGGTCTCGCCGACGACGTCGCGGGTGCCGGGGTGAGCGCCGTCGTGGCCTACAACGACCTGCTCGCGATCGGCCTGCTGCAGGCGCTGCGCCGCAACGGGACCCGGGTCCCCGAGGACATCGGCGTCGTCGGGTTCGACAACATCCCGCTCGGTCGGCTGGTCAGCCCGCAGCTGACGTCGGTGGGCGCACCGCTCCAGGCGATGGGTGCCTCGGCGATGCGCAACCTGCTCCAGCAGCTGGCCTCGACCGGACGTGCGACGGTCCGCTCGGCCCGGCTACCGGTCCGGCTGGTGGTGCGCCAGTCGACCGGCCCCGCGCCCGCTCACGGCTCGCGCAGGCGGTAGAGCACCTCACCGGCCGGGTCCACGACGAGCGTGCCGGGATCGCGGCGCTCGCGCTCCAGGTCGATGCCGGCGGGGTCGGCGTGCTGCAGGTTCACGCGCTCGACCGTCTCGCGCGGGATCCCGGTCGCCAGCGTGACCCGGACCCGCAGCCGCTCCCCCTCGACCGGGTCGTAGGTGCCCGCGCCGCGCAGGTGCGTCGAGTGGGCGAGCACCCCCCACCCGACGTGGCGGAAGCGTTCCCACTGGGCGGTGAAGTAGTCCCGGCAGTGGTAGCCGATCTCCTCGATCTCCGGGTGGCTCACCGACACCGTCGTGATCCCCGGCGCGTAGATCACGACCTCGCCGCCGTCGGCCACGACCGGTTCGAGCTTGTAGAAGCCCTTCGCGGCGGTCCAGATGTCGTCGTACTTCTCCGGCATCACCGACACGACCCGGCGCACCTGGCGGTCCAGGTACTGCACGTGGGTCCCGGCCGAGACGGCGGCGGCCGCGGCCCAGGCCTGCTCCGGCGGGCCGGACGCCACCGCGTGCAGGTCGACGGAGCCGGACCGCACCACCAGGCACAGCGCGTGCCGCTCCACCGGGATCATCGCGGCGGCCTCGTCGATCAGGGCACGGACCGGGGTGATCCCGAGGGTGCCGATGATCTCCGAGCTGGAGATCAGCGCGCCGAGCCAGTGCGACAGGTCGATGATCTCCGGGCCCGCGACGCCGGGGAAGAAGTACTTGTTGCCGCCGGAGAAGCCCACGACCTCGTGCGGGAACACCGGCCCCACGACGAGCGCGAGGTCGGCCTCGACGACGTGCCGGTTGATCCGGACGTCGACCTCCTGGTGCAGCCTGCCCTCGGAGAGCTCGTGGACGCGCTCGGCGGGGACGACACCCACCGACACCAGGGTGCCGGGGTCCCACCACTCGTGGTTGAGCACCGTCGTGCCCAGATAGGTCTGCGCGAGCGAGTCGCCGTCACAGCCCAGGTGGGACGCGAGGCCGTCGTCCGTCATCGGCTGGTGGGTCCCGAACGCGATCAGCACGACCAGCCGCTCGGCGCGTCCGGCCAGCGACCGGTGGATGCGGTCGACCAGCAGCGGCAGCGGGCAGCTCCGCGTCCCGTCCGGGACGATCACGCACACCGACCGGCCGTCGACAGGGAGCCGTTCGAGCTGCTCGGCGACGAAGGCGCTCACCGCCTCGGGGGCGAGGACGGTGTCCGCGGATCCGATCATCGGCACCGCCGGGCTCACGCTGACCATGGCGCCACCGTCGCCGGATCCCGGCCCGGCCCACAACGGCGGGCGCAAGCGATGGCAACAGCTTGCCCGCCGCGCCGGCCCGCTCGGAGGGTGTGGGCCATGCCAGCCCTGCAGCTGCACCCGGACCGCCTGTTCCCGCCCGACCCGGCCACCCGAGACGTCGCGCGGGAGCTGTACCGGTCCGTCCGGGACCTGCCGATCATCTCCCCGCACGGGCACGTCGACCCGCGGATCCTCGCCGAGGACACCCCGTTCCCGGACCCGACGTCGTTGTTGATCAGCCCGGACCACTACGTCACGCGGCTGCTGCACTCGTCCGGTGTCGGGCTCGACGAGCTCGGCGTCGCCGCCGGTTCCCCGCTCGACGAGGGCACCGCGCGCAAGGCCTGGCGGATCTTCTGCGAGCGGTGGCCGGTCTACCGCGGCACACCGGTGCAGTACTGGTTCGAGTCCGAGCTCCACGACATCTTCGGCGTGCGGGAGCGGCCCGCTCAGGCGAACGCCGACGACCTCTTCGACCGGATCTCGGCCGCGCTGCGCACCCCGGAGTTCCGGCCGCGGGCGTTGTACCGCCGGTTCGGCATCGAGGTGCTGGCCACGACCGACGACCCGGCCGACGACCTGCACTGGCACCGCGTCCTGCGCGACGATCCGTCGTGGGACGGGCGGGTGATCCCCACGTTCCGGCCCGACCGCTATCTCGAGCCTGCCGGCGACGGCTGGCCCGCGGCCGTGGCGGCCCTCGGGGCGGCCGCCGACACCGACACCGGCGACTACCGCGGTTTCCTCACCGCCCTGCGGCGGCGACGCCGGTACTTCGTCGACCACGGCGCCACCTCGGCCGACCACAGCCACGCCGACGTGGGCACCGAGCCGCTCGACGAGACCGTCGCCGCGGACATCTTCGCCCGGGCGCTGCGCCGCGAGGCCTCCACCGCGGAGGCGACGGCGCTGCGCCGGCACCTGCTGTTCGAGATGGCCGCCATGTCCGCCGAGGACGGGCTGGTCATGACCCTGCACCCGGGCATCCTGCGGAACCACCACCGGCCCACCTACGAGCGGTTCGGCCCGGACCGCGGGCACGACATCCCGACCGGCATCGAGCTGACCGAGGCGCTGCGTCCGCTGCTGCAACGGTTCGGCACGAGCTCCGGGTTCCACCTCGTGGTCTTCACGACCGACGAGACCGTGTTCTCCCGGCAGCGGGCGCCGCTGGCCGGGTTCTACCCCTCCGTCTACGTCGGGGCGCCGTGGTGGTTCCTCGACGCCCCCGACGCGATCGGACGCTGGCGCTCCGCGGTCACCGAGACGGCCGGTTTCAGCCGGACCTCGGGCTTCATCGACGACACCCGCGCGTTCTGCTCGATCCCGGCACGCCACGACATGTCCCGCCGCCTCGACGCCGCCCACCTCGCCGACCTCGTCGTGCGGCACCGCCTCGCCGAGGACGAGGCGGGCGACACGATCCGGGCTCTGGTGCAGGACAACCCGCGCGCCGTGTTCAAGCTGTGAGCAGACGCGGCGGGGCGAGCCGGGTGTACCGAACGGCTCCACGTACCGCCGCCGCGACCACCGAGTGCCTGCACCTGGCCCGCGAGAACGGCCAGGAGTTCGAGGTGGCGCACCTGGGATTCCGCCTCGCCGTCTACGGCCGCCTCGACGCCGAGCAGTGCAGCTACCGGGCTCGGTCCCGCCCGACCCGGGGGGCCGCGGTGTGGAACCCGGTCCCCGCCTGGAACCCGGCCGCGGCCCGCAGCAGTGTCGACTCCGCAAACGGACGGCCGATCAGCTGCATACCGATGGGCAGTCCCGCATCGTCGAAGCCGCAGGGCACGCTGATCGCCGGCAGACCGGTCAGCGACGGCAACCCGGTGAACTGCATGATCGCCGAGAGCATGTCCTCCGGTCGTCCCGGATCGATCTCGACGGTCACCTCCCCGAGCGGGGTCGCGGTGAAGGGCAGGGTCGGACACACCAGCAGGTCCACCCGCGACAGCGCGGCGAGGGTCTGCGAGCGCAGCAGCGTCCGGTAACGCTGGGCCTGCAGGTACTGGGTGGCCGGCAGCATCTCTCCCGCCTCGAGCAGGAGCCGGACGTCGTCGCCGTAGTCGTCGGGGCGCTCGCGCAACCAGCGCTGGTGGTAGGTGCTGGGTTCGCACGCCTCGACGGTGAGCTGGGCGGAGATGTTGCCCTCGATGTCGGCGATCGAGACCTCGCTCGTGCGGGCGCCGCCGGCGACGAGGACGTCCAGTGCCGCGCGCAGCGCCTTGTCGACCGCAGGCTGGACGTGGTGCAGGGAGTAGCCCTCGATGATCCCGACCCGGAGCCCGTCGAGCCCGGCACCGAGATCGCGGGAGTAGTCCTCCCCCGCCCGGTCGGCCGAACCGGCATCGGCCGGGTCGTGACCGGCCAGCGCGGTGAACATGACCGCACAGTCCGCCGCGGTGCGGGCCATCGGACCGACGGTGTCCATGCTCCAGGCCAGTGGGATCACGCCTGCGTTGCTGACCCGCCCGATCGTCGGACGCAGCCCGGTGATGCCGTTGAGCGCCGCGGGCAGCCGGATCGATCCGCCGGTGTCGGTACCGAGCGCACCGAAGCAGGCTCGGGTCGCGACCGCGACGCCGGAGCCGCCGCTGGATCCACCCGGCATCCGGCCGGTGTCCCACGGGTTGGTGACGAACCCGTAGTGCGGGTTCGCCGAGGTCCCGCCCCACGCGAACTCGTGCATGTTGGTCTTGCCGACGATGATCGCTCCCGCCGACCGCAGTCGGCGGGTGACCGTCGCGTCCTCGGCCGGGCGGTGGTCGGCCAGGATGGCGCTGCCCGCGGTCGTGGGCTTGTCGCGGACGGAGACATTGTCCTTGAGCGCGACCGGGACGCCGTGCAGCGGTCCGATCCGGTGACCGGCGGAGATCATCGTCTCGCTCGCCCGGGCCACGGCCAGGGCGTCGTCGGAGTCGACGGAGATGAACGCGTTGGTCCCGGCGATCTGCTCGATCCGCCGCAGCGACCGCTCGACGAGCTCGACCGGGGACACCTCGCCGGCAGCGACCAGGTGGGCGACCTCGGTCAGCGTGCGGTCGAGGAGATCGTAACCCGGCGCCCGGTCGTCCGCCGCTCCGTCGTTCACTGCCCGCCCTCCTCGTCGTGGATCCCGGGACGGGTGAACACCACGGCGGGCATCAGCCCGTCGAGTTCGGCGGACTGCATCCGGGCACTCAGCGCGTTCGCACCGGGGATCCAGGCCGAGAGCAGCGCGGCCACCGGCGCGAGGCGGGAGGGCTCCAGCGGGAGCCCGGCCAGCGCTGCGATCGCGGCGACGTGATGAGCGTTCACGGCGCCCTCGTCGATGTCCTCGGAGAGGTCGTCGGCCATCACCGTGCCCCGGTGATCACGGCGACCGGTTCGCGGACGGCATGCTGGTGCATGTAGTTCGCCGGGAGCGCGAGGATCTCCTCGGTCCGCTGCTCGAGCTCCGTCTGCGAGACCCAGCCCTTGCTGCGCGCGAGGACCTCGAGTGCGGCCATCCACCGCTCGTAGTAGCTCCAGTGCTCCAGGTCGGGGCGCCCCGACTCGAACTCCTGGATGGCGGCGACGAGCCTGTCCTGGAACTCCGCCCACGGGAAGCCGAGCTCCTCGTGCAGGGCCACGGTCATGCTGAAGGCCCGGATCTCCCAGGCGTGGTCGAACGCGACATCACCCGAGCGGCGCGGGATCGCCTCGTTGAAGGGCAGGGCCTCGACCAGCGAGTCGACCCGCGGCTTGGTCTCCGGTGACGGCGTCCGGTTCAGTCGCTCCATCCCGATCACGCCGCGGCCGGGCCGGCGACGTCCGCGACCCCGATCAACGAGTCGCGGGTGACCAGCTCGGCGAGCCGGTCCTCGGACCACCTGTCGGTGCCGGCGGGGCGCCGGGGCAGCACCCAGTAGCGCAGCTCGGCGCTGGAGTCCCACACCTGCACCTCGACGCTCTCGGACAGGTCCAGGCCGAACTCGGCCATCACGCCGCGCGGATCACGGACCGCTCGGGCCCGGTAGGCCGGGTACTTGTACCAGTTCGGGGGGAGTCCCAGCACCGGCCACGGGTAGCACGAACACAGCGTGCAGACCACGAGGTGGTGGACGGTGCCCGTGTTCTCCAGGACCACCATCTCCTCGCCCTGCATGCCCGAGACACCCAACTCCTTGCACGCCTCGGTGGCGTCGGAGAGCAGGCGGGACCTGAACTCCGCGTCGACCCACGCCCGCGCGACGATCCTCGCCCCGAGCTGCGGGCCGACCTCGTTCTCGTAGACCGAGGACATGTAGTCGATCGCGTCCGAGCCGATGATTCCCTTCTCGACCAGGATCGCCTCCATGGCCTTGACGCGAGCGGCGATCCGGTCGTCCTCGGTGATCGTCGAGTGGTCGTGGTGCAGTGACATGATCGTCCTCTGATGTGCTCGGTGTCAGGGGGAGGAAGGGAGCGAGCGGTTCAGACCGCGGTGAGGTAGGGCTCCCACAGATCGATGTGGTTGACCGCGTTCGCCGCGCCCGGTTCGCCCGCGCCCCACAGCTCCTCAGAGCGGAATCGCACCGTGTAGAGGTGGTGGGGGTCCTCGCCCAGTCCCGCGGCGTTGCTGTCGGGATAGACGTAGGCGCCGTGGGTAGCGACGATCTCTCCGGTCCGTCCACGCACGTAGCCGGCACGGCGGGTGTGCATGGTCGAGACGTGGTCCAGCACGCGGACCCGGTCGCCCACGCCGAACGCGGGCCCGGAATCGGTCTCGCGACGGTAGTCGGCGCCGGTGGGGATCAGCTGCCGCAGCGCCTCGGTCAGGTCGGCCTTCGCCGCCTTCGGCGCAGCCTCCTCGGGGTGTTCCAGGTAGTGGCGGGTGCGACGTTCGAGATCCTCGGGATCGAAGATCCCCGCCTCGATGCCCCAGTGGATCATCGAGTGCATCCAGTGCTCGTAGTAGGTCGAGGCGAGATACTCCGCCGGCGGGATCTGCTCCATCCCGTACCGGAACTGGTCGAGATTGAACGCGCCCGCTCCGGCCATCGCCGGGAGCATCACCAGCACCCGGCGCTCCCAGTCGGAGTGGAACACCGGCTCGTCGGGCTCCGGATCGATCGGCCCGAAACCCTGCCGGCCACCCAGATCGTGCACGCCGTCCATGTCGCAAGCACCTTCCGTCGCCCGGTGTGGTCGCCGACACTAACCACGGGCAGACATACTGTCGATATTTATCGACACATAGAGGTGTTACGAGCGGATGTCCCCGACCCGGCCTCCTCGAAGACACTCACCCCGTCCGCACCGACCCGCGCGAGATGGAGCGCGGGCGCGAGCAGGTTGCGGGTACCGATCGCCCCGCCGTCGACGCCTTCGAGGTGTTCCACCAGCGCCCGGGCGGACAGCGGATCGCCGTCGTTCCCACGGCGCCGGGCCGCCTCGGCGTACTGCAGGATCGCCTCGTAGGCCGTCTCCGAGATCGTCGAGACCGGCGGGGCCCACTGCCCGAACCGCTCCCGGTACCGCGCGAGGAGCCGGTCGTTGCCCTCGGCCGCGACGTCCTGGAAGTAGGCCATCGCCGTCCAGATGCCCTCGGCCGCCGAGGCGCCGATGTGCTCACGGGTCGGCTCGTCCATCACCAGCGACAGCGTGCGCGTGGTGTCGCGCAGGCCCGCCCGGGCGCACTGGCGTTCGAACTCGACCTCGTCGGCGCCGATCAGTGACGACATCACGACATCGGCGCCCGAGCGCTGGATCTGCTCGATCACCGGCGAGAAGTCGGTGGTCCCCACCGAGGTGTAGGACTGGCCGACGAGGCGGCCGTTCACCCGCGGCACCGCGATGCGGGCCGCACGGTGTGCACCGTAGGACCAGCTGTAGCGCTCTCCGACCAGAAACCAGTCGCGAGCCCCGGTCGTGGTCATCAGCCGGTCCGCGATCACCGCGATCTGGGCGTCAGGGCGCTCCCCCAGCTGCACCGCCGCCCCGCGCCGGCTGTTGCCCCGCTCGTTCATGACCGAGTGGACGACCAGGACGTCGCGGCCGACCGCGGCGTCGATCGCGGCGAAACTCTGGCTCGTCGTGCTCGCGAAGACGGCATGACACCCAGCACGGCGGAGCCTGCCCGCCTCGATCGCCGCGATCTCGGGGTCGGTCTCGTCGTCGGCGACGACGAGGTCGAGCATCCGCCCGCGTACTCCCCCGCCCTCGTTGACCTCCTCGACCGCCAGCCGGGCCAGGTACTCGGTCGCCATCGAGTAGACCGCCGCCGGCCCCGACTTGCTCGTGACGAGACCCAGCCGGAGCGTCTGCTCGCCCGCATCGGGAAAGGGCAGGATGATCCCGCGGTGCCGCACCAGCCATCCCACGCCGGACTCGGACACCTCGGCCCGGACCCGGACCCTGGTCACGCCCGGCGCCTGCGGCACGAAACTCAGCCGGATCCGTCCCGGCCACGGCTGGACGTGGTCGATCACGATCGCCCGGCCGGGACGCACCGCGGACATCGTGCCCAGCAGCTCCACCCGGCGCCGGTCCGGGTCGGCGTCGATCGGCAGGGTCATCCGGACCGGCGCACCCACGGCCACCGAGTCACAACGGGCGTCGAACAACCAGTTCGAGCCCTCGGCACTACCGAACAGGGAGAAGGCCTCGTGTGGCGGCAGATCGACGACCGACTCCGCGGTGAGCGTCGCAGTACTCACACGAGGCACCTGCCATCTAGGACACGTCGCGGCGAACGTCGGACGCGGGACGGGACCCGAAGTCTGCGACCTGCTCGTCCGCCTTGTCGAGTGCGACCCCGGCCTGCATCAACGACTGCAGGTACAGGAACGCGTCACGCACCGCACCGTCGGGATTGAGCATGTAGTAGCGACGCCGGCCGTCGCGACGTTCGGACAGGATCCCCGAGGTACGCAGGATCCGCAGGTGGCTCGACACCGTCGTAGGCCCGACGCCGTCGACGGCGTCGGCGATGTCGGACACCGTGAGCTCACCCCGCTCGCCGAGCACCGAGAGGATCTGCCGGCGCACCCGGTCCGAGAGGGCGTCGAAGGCGACATTCTCGTTGGCGCTCACGCGGAGACCCTACATCAGTCGACAGCTGTCGACATGTTCCGATTTCAGACCGGGCGTCCACCCTTCCCGGGGGGGCACCGGGTCGCCGAGGCCTCGCTCCTCGGCGCCGGGAACCCGCCGACCAGCTGCTCGTGGGCGTTCGCCACCCGCAGCACGGTCGCGTCGTCGAACCGCTTGCCGACCACCATCATCCCGACCGGCAGCCCCTCGACCAGGCCCGCCGGCACGCTGCACGCCGGATGCCCGGTCACGTCGAAGGGCGCGGTGTTGCCGATCATGGACAACGCGGTGTCGAGATAACCCGCGAGCGGGACGTCGGAGGGCGGGAGCTCGCGCGCCACGTACGGCAGGGTCGGCATCACGAGCACGTCGTAGGTCGACAGCGCGTCGTCGTAGGCCGCCCGGAGCTCGTACGACAGGTTGCGGGCCATCGCGTAGTAGCGACCGCCGCCGAGCTCGTAGGTGTAGCGCCCCGAGAGCCCGACCAGCTTGACCGTCTTCGACAGCTCGGAACCGCGCTCGAGGCGACCGCGTGCGTAGTGGGCGATCAGCTCGGGATCGTAGAGACCGAAGGCCCCCATCCCGTAACCGTTGCCGTCGATCATCTGATAGGCCGCACCCTCGGTGGCGATCACGTTCCACACCGCCATGGCGTCGCGGTGCCACGGGATCGAGACCTCCTCGGCGGACAGCCCGGCCGCGGACAGGGCGTCGACCGCAGCGCGGACGGCGGCGTCGACGCCGGGCACCGAGACCGGGCTGTCGAAGCCCTCGGCCACCACCCCGATCCGCAGACCCGCCCCACCCCGCTCGAGCGCCGCGAGGTGGCCGGCCGGGGCGAGAACCGTGGGCTGACGCGAGTCGTAGCCGTCGACGCCCGCCATGACGTCCAGCATGCGGGCCGCATCGGCCACCGTGCGGGTCATCGGACCGAGGTGGTCGATGGTCTGCTCGATCGGGAAGGCGCCGGTGTAGGGCACCAGCCCGAAGGTCGGCTTGTGCCCGACGATCCCCGTGAACGACGCCGGGATCCGCACCGACCCGCCCTGGTCCCCACCGACGGCGAGGTCGACCTCGCCCGTCGCGACCAGCGCCGCGCTGCCACTGGACGCCCCCCCCCCGGCATTGCGCGCCGGATCCCACGGGTTGCGCACCGGCTCGGGCCACGAGGTGAAGCTCCCACCCGAGAAGCAGAGGTTCTCGCAGACCGACTTGCCCGACACGGTGGCTCCGGCGTCGAGCAGCCGCGTCACGACGGTGGCATCGCGGGCCGGCACGAACCCCTCCAGCGAGGAGGAGCCGCTGAGCATGGGCACGCCCGCGACCGCGACGTTGTCCTTGACCGCGACCGTGCGCCCGGCCAACGGTCCGCTCTCGGACCCGGTGATCGCCGTACGTACCGCCCACGCGTTGAGCGGGTTCTCCGGCGGGGCCCAGGTCTCACGCTGCGGAGGCGTCGGCGCGGTGCGCGCATACAGCTCCTCCACGCGCTCCGACGCCGCCAGCGTGGCGCCGACCGCCGGATGGAACTCGGCCACCCGGACTCGTCCAGGCCGAACCGGAAGTGCTCGGCCAACGCGGCGAGGCGGGCATGATCAGGCACGGGGACGGTCACGAGCACTCCTCCGGGACGGCTGGTGCGACGAACCTAGGAACGCTCCGACCACATGTCAACGCATGTCGACATTAAGATGATGTTGCCGGGAGCCGTCGCCGGCCCCCATCGAGCGGATCCGGCGAGGGCGGACCTCAGGACGCGGCGGGCCGGTGCGACGCCGTCGACTCCGCGACGAAGTCCGCGATCGCCGAGGTGAAGTCCTGCCGGCTGCGGGTCCAGGCGTAGAACATGTGGCCGCCGTCGAAGTGGCGAACCGTGAGACGCTCGGCCGTCGCCGGGTCCAGGCGCATCAGGTTGTGCAGCCGGTCGGCCGCGTAGTAGGGCGTCTGCAGGTCGTGGACTCCGTGCGTGATGAACGCACGCAGCCGAGGGTTCAGCGCCATCCCGTAGCGGAAGTCGTCGGTCGCGCCCTGCAGGGGCTGCAGGTACAGGCTCGCGCCGTCGTCCTTCCACTTCTGCACCACGTCGGTGTTGAGCAGCAGGTACTCACGATCGGTCGCCAACCCGATCTCCGAGCGCAGCAGGTGGTTGACCGCGGTGGTGTAGACCGGTGCCGCCCCGGTCAGGGTGGGGTCGCCGCCGGTGAACACGTCCCGGTCCGGGAACGGGTCCGACGTGGTGACGGTCGCGTCGAACCGTCCCACCACACGTCCCTGCTCGCGCAGCAGTTCGCGCGCGAACTGGTGCACCCGGACCCGACCCTCCGCGCGGGCCACGAACTCCGGCGGAAGCCCGAGCAGGTCCGCCAGGCGCCCGATGACGCGGTCGCGCTCCCCCGCCTCGCCGGAGGCCCCACGGGTGAGGAACACGGCGTAGTCGCCGGTCGCGAACTGCTCCGCCGCACGACGCACCTCGTCGGCCGAGACATCGGGACCGAACGCCCGGGAGCGCCCGTGGTGGTGGGCGGCCAGGGCCATGGTGGGCAGCACGTCCACCCACGGCAGCACCTCGTAGTCGCCACCGACGACCCCGGCGCCGATGCCCGCGAACTCCAGCGCCGGGGAGATGAGCACGGCGCCGGCGAGGCCGATCCCGGCGCTCTCGCCGAGCATGCGGGTCAATCGCCCGGCGCGGTAACCGCCGTAGCTCTCCCCCGCGACGAACACCGGCGAGCTCCATCGCCGGTTCTCGCTGAGCCAGCGCCTGATGAACTCGCACAACGACTGCAGGTCACGTTCGGTGCCGAAGTAGGCGTCCGCGTCCTGCTCCTGCTTCTCCGTGCCGTTCTTCTCGATCATCCGGCTGAACCCGGTGCCGACCGGGTCGATGAACACCAGGTCGGTGAACGCGAGCCATGACTCGTCGTTGTCCACCAGCCGCGGCGGTGAGGGCGGCATCGAACCGTCACCGGGGAAGTCGACCCGCCGCGGGCCGACCGCGCCGAGGTGCAGATATGCCGACGAGGCACCGGGGCCGCCGTTGAAGACGAAGGTGACGGGCCGGGGCTCGCCGGAGCCGGCGAGGTAGGCGACGGAGAACATCTCCGCGGTGGGCTTGTCGTCCTTGCGCAGCACCAGCCACTGCGCCGTCGCCCGGTACTCGATCCCGTTCCACGTGCCGGTGCTCGATGCACCCGCGGGCGGCTCGTGCGTCGTCCCCGTCGTCGTTGCTGCTGCGGGGGTGTCGTGGTCGACGTCGGCGCGGGTCATCCGGGGCTCCTCCAGCTGTGGGGTGGTTCGTCCCGACCATCACAGTCCGTGCCGTCGCGGCACGGTCAAGCCTCGTCACAGACCTGCCCCGGCCGTGTCCGGTCGTCGTTCACGCCGCGTTGCGCCGGCTCACCTACGGTCGGCTGACCACGGCCGAGGAGACCACATGGAACTGCGGCATCTGCACTCCTTCCTCACGTTGTCCGAGGAACTGCACTTCGGCCGGGCGGCACGACGCCTGCATCTCGCCCAACCCTCGCTGAGCCAGCAGATCCAGCGTCTCGAACAGAGTGTCGGCACCCGGCTGGTCAGCCGCTCCTCGCACGAGGTGGCCCTGACCGCCGCGGGAAGGGCATTCGTCACCGAGGCCCGCGGGGTACTGGACCGGGTCGAGCGGGCGCGCGACACCGCCCACCACGCCGCCGCGGGCCGGGCCGGGACGGTGCGGGTCGGCTGCAACCTCCCCGCGGCACAGGGCGTCCTCCCCCGCGTGATCGCCAGGTTGCGCGCCGAGCTCCCCGACGTCGTGGTCGCCCCGCGCGAGATGTGGACCGGGCTGCAGCTGCGGGCCCTGCACTCCGGGGACCTCGACGTCGCGATGATCTACGGCCCGCCGGCCGACGCCGGCCTCGGGCACCAGCGGTTGCTGCGCGTCCCGCTGGTCGCGCTCGTCGGGGATCGTCATCCCTGGGCCTCGCTGCGGCAGGTGTCGTTCAACGATCTCCGGGGGCAGCCGTGCCTGCTGTTCCACCGTGAGCAGAGCCCCGCGATGTACGACGTGCTCACCCACACCGCCGGCGCCGCGGGATTCACCCTCGACGTGGTCGACCACGTCGAGGATCCCGTCGCCACCTCCATCGTCGTCGCCGCCCGCAACGTGATCGGGTTCTGCTCGGCGGCCCGGGCGGCCGCGGTCTGCGCCTCCGCGGTGGGCATCAGACCGGTCACCGTGTCCCTGGTCGACCCGGTGCCCACTCTCGACCTGTACGCCGTGTGGCGATCCGACGTGGACAACCCGCTGGTCGAGGAGTTCGTCCGGTGTCTCAGGGCCGACGCTCCGTCCGGTCCGACACGCACGGCACGCGCGGCACGCCGATCGGCTCCGGCGCGCAGTGCGGTCGGCGCCTGACCCTGGTGGCCTCGGCGCGTCCCGCCGCACGGCCGGGCCAGGGCCCGACCCGCTCCCCGCACATCCCGGACCTCGACGGCGCCGGTCGTCCCGGCGGCCGGGCAGCGCCCGGCAATCGGACCTCATCGGGAGGCACCACCGCCCCGGTCGAGAGGCACCACCGATGGACCGATCGGAACGTCCTGATCGTGGCCGACCGCCGCACCCGGCACCGCGACGATCACGCTGGGCGGGCGCCCCGCCGCAGCCGAACAGAGGATGGACGATGAACCGGATAGCGCGGAGCGCGGCAGCGCTGCTCGCCGCAGTGGGACTGGCAGCCACCGCCGCCTGCGGTGCGGGCAACGGAACGGCCCCGGAGGGCACCGAGCCGATCGAGCTGACCTTCCTCGGCTACAGCATCGGGACCCCCGACCTCGGCGGCCAGGCCATGCAGGGGTTGATCGACCGCTTCCAGGAGCAGAACCCCGGGATCACCGTGCGCACCCAGCCGGTCGCGGTCGCCGACGTGCTCACCAAGCTCAAGGCCGACACCGCGGCCGGCAGTCCACCCGATGTCGCCCAGATCGGGTGGAGCAAGATGGCCGAGGCCTACGCCGATCTCCCCGTCGCCCCCGTCCAGGAGATCGCCGGGGACCAGTGGGCCGCTCACGCCGAGGGCATGGCACCGAACCTCATGGCAGCGGTCGCCGACGACGGCGTGGTCAAGGCGATGCCGTTCACCATGTCGATCCCCACGCTCTACTACAACGCCGACCTGTTCCGGGCCGCGGGCCTGGATCCCGACACCCCACCGACGTCGATGACCGAGGTCCGCGAGGCCGCCCTGGCCATCGCCCGCAGCGGTCGGGCAGGCGCCTACCTCGCCGTCGCCGACGTCGGCAAGTCCGACTACCTGACCCAGTCGATCATCAACACCGCGGGCGGATCGATGGTCGGGCCCGGTGGGGAGATCACCGTCGACAGCCCGCAGGCCGTCGACGCGCTCAGCCAGGTCCAGGAGCTCACCACCGCCGGAGCGCAGCCGGCCGTCTCCACCGCCGACGCCCTCTCGCTGTTCGGCTCCGGGCGGCTGGGGATGCTGCTGGCCAGCACCGGCGCACTCGTCTCGCTGGAGACGGCCTCGACCGGCAGGTTCGATCTCCGCACCGCGGGATTCCCCACGTTCGGCCGGGGCGCGCCGAAGCCCACCTACTCCGGCGCCGGTCTGGCCGTGCTCACCGACGACGAGGACCGCCGGCAGGCGGCGTGGAAGTTCGTGCGATTCATGTCCAGCGCCGAGGCCTACACCGTGTACGCGGAGAAGATCGGCTACCTGCCACTGCGCCCGGCACTGGCCGAGGACCCCGCCTACCTCGGGGACCACTTCGCCCGGAACCCCCGGCTGCTGCCCGCGGTGAAGCAGCTCGACACCGTGGAGCCCTACCAGGTCTTCCCCGGCGGACAGGCCAACCGCGCGGTCGTGACACTGCAGGACGAGGCGGTGGAACCCATCGTCCTGCGCGGCGCGGACCCGGCCACGACCCTGCGGGCCGCGGCCGAGAAGATCCGCGGGCTGTCGACGCGGTGAACGCGACAGTCGACGCGGAGGCCACGGCGGCGCCGCCCCCTGCCCCGCGTGCGGGCCGGCGGGCCCGCCCCTGGCTCTACCTCGGACCGCTGATCGCAGCCCTGGTGATCTGGGTCTACGGCCCGTTGCTGTGGACCGGCGCGCTGTCGGTACTGGACTGGAACCTGATCTCACCGGACCCCGAGTTCGTCGGCGTGGAGAACTACGTCGAGCTGTTCGGCCGGCCGGAGACCACGAACGCGATCGTGCGCACCGGGTTCTACGTCCTGGGCATGCTGCCGTTCGCCACCGTGATCCCGATGACCTTGGCGCTGTTGCTGTGGCGCCGCCCCGGACGCGCGGCCGAGGCCTACCGGGCCCTGCTGTTCTCGCCGGTGGTGCTGGCTCCGCTGGCCACCGCGATCTCCTGGAAGTTCCTGCTGAGCCCGGAGCAGGGGCTGGTCGACACCGTGCTGTCCGGGTCGGGGCTGCCGAGCCCGAACTGGCTGGGTGATCCGCGCACGGCGCTACCCGTCATCGTCGTGATCACCGCGGGCAAGATCGTCGCACTGAACGTGGTGCTGTTCTCGGCAGCACTGGCCGGCATCGACCGCCGCTCGATCGAGGCGGCCCGCATCGACGGCGCCACCGGCTGGGAGACGACGCGGTACGTCGTGTTACCCCAGCTCGCCCGCACGGTCGTCCTGCTCACCGCGCTGTGCGTGGTCGTGGCCGGGCAGTGGGTGTTCACCAACGTCGCCGTCCTGACCCGGGGCGGGCCCGACGGGGCGACGGGGCGACGGGGCGACGGGGCGACGGGGCGACGGGGCGACGGGGCGACGGGGCGACGGGGCGACGGGGCGACGGGGCGACGGGGCGACGGGGCGACGGGGCGACGGGGCGACGGGGCGACGGGGCGACGGGGCGACGGGGCGACGGACAACATCTACTACCGGCTCTACGCCGAGGGCTTCGACTTCTTCGACGCCGGCGCCGCGTCCGCACTCGCGGTCACCATCACGGCGACCCTCGCCGTGGCGTTCGGCGCGATCGCGTCGGCACGGAGAAGGAGCCACGATGCGCGCTGAGCTGCGCTGGCACGTACCGCTCGCGATCACCGGGCTGGGTGTGTCGTTTCCCCTGATCTGGGCCCTGCTGACTTCCTTCCGCGCACCGAACGCGATCTTCGAGATCGGCCCGTCACCGGTGTCGGCCGCCAACTACCTCGACGCCCTCACCCTGTTCCCGATCGGTCGGCTGCTGCTGAACTCCCTGGTGACCGCACTCGGGGTGACCGCGGCCCAGCTGCTGGTCGCCGTCCTCGCCGCCTACGCCATGCTGAGCCTGGGTGTGCGCAGCCGGCGCCTGGTCCTCGGCGCGGTCACCGTGTCGCTGATCGTGCCGCTCCAGGCGATGGTGATCCCCCAGTTCCTGATCGCGACGGGCCTGGGGTGGCGCGACACCTACCCGGGCCTGATCGTGCCCCAGCTGGCCTCCTGCGGTCTGGCCGTGCTGCTGATGTGGGAGCACGTGCGATCCCTGCCCGCCGACCTGCTCGGCGCCGCGGCGATCGACGGGGCGCGACCGGCGGAGACGCTCTGGTACGTCGTGCTCCCCCAGCTCCGTCCCGCGCTCGGCGCGGTCGGGATCCTCGTGTTCATCACGACCTGGAACGAGTACCTGTGGCCCGCTCTGGTCGCCCCCAGTCCGGAGAACACCACGATCCAGCAGGGCCTGGCCCTGTTCGACAACCAGGAGGGCGGCAACCCCGGTCCGCTGCTCGCGGCCTCGGTGCTGGCATGCGCGCCCGTCATCGCGGTCTACGCCGTGTTCTCGCGACGGATCACCGCCGCGTTCCTCCGAGCCGGAAGGCGTTGACGTGACCCTGCAGAAGGAGACCGCGGACCCGGGGCAGCCCACCGTGCCCGCCGTCACGACCGCAGCGGGCATCGAGCTGCTCGGGGTACGCCACCGCTACGGCCCCACACTCGCCCTCGACGTCGACGACCTCGCTGTCCCGCACGGTTCCCTGACCGTGATCGTGGGCCCCTCGGGCTGCGGGAAGTCGACACTGCTCTCGGTCGTCGCAGGACTGCTCTCCCCCGGCGAGGGCCGCGTGCGCATCGGCGGGACCGACGTCACCGACACCGCTCCCGGTGGACGTGGACTCGCGATGGTCTTCCAGGACTACGCGCTCTACCCGCACCTGTCGGTCGCGGCGAACATCGGGTTCGGCATGCGGCTCGAAGCCCGCCACTCGCGCGGTGCGGGCCCCGGGCGCGCCGAGATCGACCGGCGGGTCGACGAGGTGAGTGCCCAGCTCGGTCTGGCCGGTCTGCTCGAACGGCGCCCGGCGCAGCTGTCGGGTGGCCAGCGGCAGCGGGTCGCACTCGCCAGAGCGATCGTGCGCCGCCGCCCGGTGCTGCTGCTCGACGAACCGCTGTCGAGCCTGGACGCCCAGCTCCGCGCCCAGGCCCGGACCGAGCTGGCACGGCTGCACCGCGAGCTCGGCGCGACCCTGGTCATGGTCACCCACGACCAGTCCAAGGCACTGTCGATCGCCACGCACCTGATCGTCATGCGGGCCGGGCGAGTCGTGCAGGCCGCCGCACCGGACGAGGTCTACCGACGCCCACACGACGAGTTCGTCGCGACCTTCGTCGGCAGCCCGCCGATGAACGTGCTCGATCACGACCGCGCCCGGTGGGGGTGGCGCCCGGCGGACGGAGCCGTCCTCGGTGACGGCGACACGCCCGAGGTCGACGCGATGGTGCTCGACGGCACCGTCGACGTCGTCGAGTTCGCCGGCCACGACAGGCTCGTGCACTGCCGCAGCCGCGAAGGCCGGTGGTCGTTCACCGAGCCGATCGCGAGCGGGCGCGCGGTCGGTGACCACGTGCGGGTCTCGATCGCAGCGCGCGACCTGCACCGCTTCGATCCCGGGACCGGGCGGCGCGTCGGGTGCCGCGACTGATCTGTGGGTGGGCCGGGACGATCACTCGTCCCGCCCCGGCCCACCCACAGGTTCCGGGAGTGCGTGCTCAGCAGACCGGGAACACACGCTCCGGCGCGGCGAGATGCACCGGGCCGGCGAACGACCCGCACGCCTCGGCACGGCGCGCATCGAGCCAGGTGGGATCCGCGGTGACGAAGTGGGTCAGCACCAACTGGCCCACCTCGGCCGCGGCGGCCACCCGCCCCGCACGAGCCGCACTCATGTGCCCGTCGGAGGTGTCGTCGGGCAACTCGAGGGTGGACTCGCACAGCAGCAGGTCCGCTCCGCGGGCGAGCTCGCTCAGCCCGGCGACGTCCGAGGTGTCGCCGCTGTAGACCAGGCTCGACCCCGCGGGATCGGTCACGCGGATACCGCAGTTGGACATCGTGTGGTGCAGCGGCCGCAGCACGACGCGGCAGTCGCCGATGGTCAGCTCCTCGCCCGGCTCGTACTCCCGGATCTCCAACGCCGCCCCGAACGCACGGTCGAGCTCGGGCCGGCTGGGGATCGGGAACACCGCGGCGAGGCGCTCCAGCGCCGCCCGGCCGCCCTTCGGGACATGGAGCGGGATCGGACGGTCACCGGGCGCTGGCCCGGCCGTCGGCAGGGTCGGGAAACGGTCGTTCCCGAGCATCCGGGACGTCAGCAACGCCTTGCCCAGCGGCAACACGTCGTAGCAGTGGTCGGTGTGCAGGTGGCTGATGACGATCCCGTCGAGCGCTGCGGGTGTGGAGACCGCGCCGAGCGCGGTCACCGCCCCTGGTCCGCAGTCGAGCAGGACACGGGTCGAGTCGGTGGACACGAGGTAGGCCGAGCTGGCCTGTCCGTCGGCGGGCATCGCCGCACGGCATCCGAGCACAGTGAGCATCACGACTCGATCCTGATGCCGCCCACGGCGCAGGCCACCTCCGTTCGCGAATCCGACGTGCGCGATCGTGCGGATCAATCGCCGCACCGGATCCGTGCATCGGTGCTGGTAGGAACGACGAGCGATCATGGAGTCGCACCCCGGTGCGACCACCGCAGTCCCGTGGTCATCACCTCCGCCGCGAACCGCCAGGATCGACAGAGCCGGCGAGACAGGACGATGTGCCGGCGGGCGGCGGCCTCCGTGCGTAGTACCCGTACGCGTCGCCCGGATCTCCTGCCGGATCGACGTCGTCCGGGCCGGTCCTGCCGTGTCGCGGACCGTGGCCCGGCTCCGGCTGCCGCCGTCGTGACGGGGTCGTCGGTCGTCGTTTCGTTGATGATCTGCTGGCGTCAATGAAACATTGACATCTGAGGAAGGCGCCGGACGTCCTCCGCTCCGGTAGCGTCCCGGCCTGGAACTCTGGTGACCGCCGACACAGGGCAGATCACGGGAGGAGTGCGAGCAGCCGATGACGTCCGAGCCGCGGGTCCTCGTGGTCGAGGACGACCCCACGATCGGTGACGTCCTCGTCGGTGCCCTGACCGAGCAGGGCTACGACGTGGTCGCCGCCCCCGACGGCGGTACGGCACTGGCCGCCGCCGACCGGCAGCCGGTCGACCTGGCGCTGCTCGACCTGGGCCTGCCGGATCTCGACGGCAACGAGGTCTGCCGACGGCTGCGGGACCGGTGCCCGGACGCCATCGTGATCATCCTGACCGCGCGGGCCGAGGAGATGGACGTCGTCGTCGGTCTGGAGGCCGGGGCCGACGACTACCTGACCAAGCCGGTACGGCTGGCCGAGCTGCTGGCCCGTGTGCGCGCCCACCTGCGGCGCGGTGGGATCGTCGGTGTCACCCGCCGGATCGAGATCGGTGACCTCCGCATCGACACCGGGAGCCGCCGTGTCCGCGTGGCGGGGCACGAGATCGACCTCCGCGCCCGCGAGTTCGACCTGCTCGAACGACTCGCCCGCGAGCCGGGCGTCGCGGTGAGCCGCGACCGGCTCATGGCCGACGTGTGGGACGAGCACTGGTTCGGATCGACGAAGACGCTGGACGTCCACGTCGCCGCCGTGCGGCGACGGCTGGCAGGCCGTCCGGGCGCGCAGGTCCCGACCATCACGACGTTGCGCGGGCACGGCTACCGCCTCGACCCACCGGGCCCCGCCGGTGACCACGCCTGATGCGCTCCCGGATCGTGCGGCTCGCCGTCACCGCCGCCGCGGCGGCACTCGTCCTGTTCGGGGTGCCGCTCGCCCTGGGCCTGCAGCAGTACGCCACGGCGGACGAACGGTCCTCGCTCCAGCGACTCGCCGAGTTCGGCGCCCTGTCGGTGCAGGAGGACATGAGCCACGACCTCGATCCCACGGAGCTGCCGGCCGGGCCCGACGACACCTCGGTCGCGCTCTACGACGAGGACGGCGACCTCGTCCTCGGCGCGGGCCCGCCGGTCGGGGACGGACCGGTCGACCGCGTCCTGCGTGGCGGTCTGGTCTCCGGTCCCCCGGACCAGCTCGTGGTGGCAGCACCGGTGTCCGACACCCACGACGTCGTCGGCGTGGTCCGCGTCGCGAGCCCGGCCGGGACCGTCACCGCCATGCTCCTCCCGATCTGGTCCGGCATGCTCGGCCTGGCCGCGCTGATCCTCGCCGCGGTCTGGCTGTTCGCGCGCGGCCTCGCCCGGCGGCTCTCCCGTCCGATGGAGACGCTCGCCGCCGAGGCGACCCGGCTCGGTGACGGCGACTTCGCGGTGCGGCCCGAACCCACCGGCATCCCCGAGGTCGATCTCGTGGGCACCGCCCTCGCGGGGACCGGGCGCCGTCTCGACGAGCTGCTGGCCCGTGAGCGCGCGTTCTCGGCCGAGGCCTCGCACCAGCTACGGACACCGCTGGCGGGTCTCCGGCTGCGGCTGGAGTCGACGCTCGACCGTCCGGACCGGCTGACCCGCGCGACCGTCGAGGACGGCCTCGCGTCCATCGACCGGTTGGAGCGCACCATCGACGAGCTGCTCACGCTGGCCCGCGAGCGACGGGGACGGTCCGCCCCGGTCGACCTGGTGCGGTTGCTGGCCGAGGCCGAGGCTGAGTGGCGCGACCGCCTCGCCCGTGCGGGGTGCGTCTTCACGACACGCCGGCCCCACGACCTCCCCGACCCGGCCGCGGGGGCGGCGGCCGTCCGCCAGATCGTCGGCGTCCTGCTCGACAACGCCGCCCAGCACGGCGCCGGTGCCGTCTCCCTCGTCGCCCGTGAGGCCGGGCCGAGCGCGGTGGCGCTCGACGTCACCGACGAGGGCGGTGGTGTCCCGGAGTCCGCGCTCGCCGGCAACGGGTCCGGCATGGGTGTCGCACTCGCCCGTCGCCTCGCCGAGTCCGAGGGCGGCCGCCTGACGATCCGGCGGTCACCGTCGGTGGTGACGCTGTTGCTCCCCGTCGCCGAGCAGGCGACCGACGGCCACTGACGGAGAGCGCTTCTTACCGTCCGCTTACCCGCCGCTGGGCCGGCGCTGGTGCCCGTCGTCCTACCGTTGCCGGTGAGACCACGGCGACGAGGGAGCAGCCCGATGCGTTCTGTCGTACCGAACCGGCACCGTGCCGAGCTGGCACGCGACCGTGCCTTCCTCGCCCTGGCCGGTGACGACGGGCTCGCCGGGCACGGATACCACTACGGCACCGTCCGGGTGCTCGTCCCGGACGAACCGGCCGAGCCCCGGTACACCACCGACACCCTGCTGCTGTCCTGGTCCGCACCGGAACCGACCCCGCGGGGGACCGTGCGGCAACGGCTGTGGCTGCACGTGACAGGACCTGACGGGCAGCACGCGCACCGGGCTCCGGGCGACGTGCTGCGGCGCGCCGGCGAGGTGCTGCTCGACCGGAACTCGGCTCTCGCCGGCTGCGCGACGGTGGAGACGGCCCGGCCACGGATCCTCCGCAAGGTCGGTGACCAGCTGGTGACGACGGCGTTCGACGTGCACGTCCCACTCTGACGTCTCCCCCGGGCGGCCCGGGCCGTCATGCCGCGGCGAGCCGGTCCGCCAGCGACCGGCACACCGCACGCAGGCTGTCGAGACCGGCCGCGACGGCGGGCTGGTCCTGCGCGCCCGCGCGGACCGCGGCGATCACCCGGCGGATCGGCACCGGTGGCGTGCCGATGCGCAGCCGGCGCGTGTCGTGCCGGGCCGGCAGGTCGGCCAGCCGGGGTACGAGCGCCACCCCGAAGCCGCGGGCGACCAGAGCGGCACCGGTGTCCCACTCGTCGGCGTAGTGGGCGATGTCCGGGGCGAAGCCCGCGCTGGAGCACGCCATCGTCACGAGCTGGTGGTAGGCGCGCCCGGGGCTGCTGCAGATCCACCGGTCACCGGCCAGGTCGTGCAGCGCCACGTCCGGCCGCTCGACCAACGGGTGGTCGGGGCCCACGAGCAGGTCCAGGGGCTCGTCGAACAGCGCACGCTGGTCGAACGACGGGTCCGACGCCGGGGGGATGGCCGACGTCGCGACGACCACGACGATGTCGGCCTCGCCCGCGGCGAGCAGGTCGAACGCCCGGGCCGGCTCGCACTCGCGGAGCGCGACCTGCAGGGCCGGGTGGCTCTCGCGCAGCCGCCCCATGACCTCGGGCACGACGGCCGCCGCCGCGGTGGAGAACCCGCAGAACCGGACGACGCCTCCGACGTCCCCGTCGCGGTGCGCCGCCAGCTCGGCGCGGGCCCGCTCCCACTGCGCGGCCAGCGTCTCGCCGTGCGCCAGGAGGGTCCGGGCGGCCGCGGTGAGCCGCACGCCCCGCCCGTCGGGCTCGAGCAGCGTGACCCCCAGCTCCCGCGCCAGGCCCTGCATCTGGTGCGACGCCGAGGACGGGGTCATCCGGCAGATCTCGGCCGCGGCGGTGACGCTCCAGTGCCGCGCGATCGCCGCGAGCACCCGGAGCCTCCGATCGATCATTCGAAAAACGTACATGATCGCGAGTTCAAATCTTCGATGGACGTGTAACGACGTCCGCACGCATCCTGTGGCCGGCACCACATACACACCCCCTCACCAGCGATCCGAGGGTGTCCTCGGCACGCCAGGAGTAGTAGCGACATGACGACCTACCGCGCGATCGTCGTCGGCCTCGGCGGACTGGGCTCGGCGACACTGCACCGCCTGCCCGCCGAGCTGGGGCCGGGTGTGCTGGGCCTCGAGCAGTTCGAGCTCGGGCACCACCGGGGGGCCTCGCAGGACCACTCCCGCATCATCCGGCTCGCCCAGCACCAGGAGCAGTACGCCGCACTCGCCGCTCCAGCCTACAAGGCGTGGGCCGAGGTCGAGGCCGAGTCCGGGCAGCAGATCCTCACCCGCACCGGCGGGCTGGTGATCGAGGACCGGATCGCCCGCCGGGGCGCGGCGACCGGCACCCGCAACATCGAGGGCTACACCGCGATGTTCGACCGTTTCGGCGTCGGGTACGAGCTGCTCGACGCCGACGAGCTCACCGCCCGCTGGCCGCAGTTCCGCGTCGAGGGTGGCGAGCAGGCCCTCTACCAGGCGGACTCGGGCATCGTCGACGCCGCACGGGTCAACGCGGTGCACATCGCGCTCGCCAGGGCACGCGGGGCCGAGGTCCGCCCGCACACCCCGGTCCGGGCGGTCCGCGCCGACGGTGACGGCGTCACCGTCGTCACCGACGGGGAGACCCTGCGCGCCGACCGTGTCGTGGTGGCCGCCGACGCCTGGACCAACCAGGTGCTCGCCGGGACCGGTGTGCAGCTCCCGCTGACCGTCCTGCGCGAGCAGGTCACCTACTACTCCACCCCGCACCTCGCCGAGTTCTCGACCTCCCGGTTCCCGGTGTTCATGTGGCACGGACGGCACAACTTCTACGGGTTCCCCGTCTACGGCGAGGTCGCCACGAAGCTCGGCCAGCACATGGGCGGCGAGGAGACCACCGCCGAGGACCGCTCCTTCGAGCCGGACCCGGTCCGCCGTGACCGCTACGACGACTTCCTCGTCCGGCACATCCCGCGCTTCCGCGGGCCGGAGCTGTACTCCCGGACCTGCCTCTACACCGTGCCGCCGGACCAGAACTTCATCCTGGACAGGCTGCCCGGATCCCCGCAGATCGTCGTCGCCAACGGCGCCGGCCACGCCTACAAGTTCGCCGCACTGATCGGCGGGCTGCTCGCCGACCTCGCCCTGGACCGCGAGCCCGCCCACGCCGTCGACGCGTTCTCCGCCGGCCGCCCCGCGCTCACCGACCCGGCGTTCCCCCGCAGCTTCCACGTCTGAGCCCGCCCCCACCCGAAGGGAGACACACGATGACACTCGACGTCACGGCGACGACGGCCCCGGCCACCGCCCCGGGCGACGCGCTGCCGGCCCGGCCCGTCGATCCCGCGCTGTTCACCGAGGAGTCCACCTACCGCCACACGCGCCTCCCGGTGGAGCTGGCCTCGACCCTGCTGCCCGACGCCTACACCTCGCCGGCGTTCTTCGCGCTCGAGCAGGAGAAGGTGTTCGCCTCCGGCTGGGTCGCCGTCGGCTTCGTCGCCGACGTCGACGCGGCGGGCGCCTGCGTCGTCGTCGACGTGGCGGGACGCTCGGTCGTCGTCACGCGCAACCGGCACGGCGAGCTGCGCGGCTTCCACAACGTGTGCCGGCACCGGGCCACGAAGCTGCTCGACGCCGGTGCCCGCGAGGTCGGCAGGCGCGGCCGGATCCGGTGCCCGTACCACAACTGGACCTACGACACCGACGGCACGTGCCTGGGCACGCCGCTGTTCGAGGGCTCCGACGTGCCCCCGGGCCAGGAGGCCGTCTTCGACACCTCGGGCGCGAAGGGATTCGACCGCGCCGACTACGGCCTGCTCCCCGTCTCCGTCGAGGCCTGGGGCTTCCTCCTGTTCGTCAACCTCGCCCCCGACCCCGCACCGCTGCGCGACCACCTCGGAGACCTCCCCCGGCGATTCGCCGACCACCGGCTGCAGGACTGGACGCCGCAGCGCCGGTCCTCCTACGACGTCGCCGCGAACTACAAGCTCGTCGGGGAGAACTTCATGGAGTACTACCACCTGCCCTGGGTGCACCCGGAGCTCAACCAGGTCTCGCAGGTCTCCGACCACTACCGCTGGCAGGGGCCCGGCCGCTACACCGGGATGTGCACCACGCCGGTGTCGCGCAACACCGAGGCCGGCGGCTGGGACGGGCTGGCCCCGCTGAGCACGCTCGGCCCCCAGGACCGCGAGGCCGGCCGGTTCGTCTGGCTGTTCCCCAGCTGCGCGCTGGTCGTGCTGCCGAACCATGCGTTCGTGCTGCTCAACCGGCCCGTCGCGGCCGACCGCACGATCGAGACCGCGGTGCTCCTCACCCACCCCGAGGCGACCGGCTCCCCCGGCCTGGAAGAGGGCCTCGACCAGCTGGAGAAGTTCTGGGACCTGGTGAACCGCCAGGACGTCGAGATCGTCGAACGGGTTCAGGAGGGTATGGCCGACCCCGCCTACCGCGGCGGGCGGATGTGCTTCCGCTTCGAGGAGCCGCTGCACCGCTTCCAGAACATGGTCGTCGACCGGATGGTCGGCATCGACCGGGTCCCCGGCGGCGACGACGAGGTCATGACGCCCATGTTCGGGGACCCGGCATGACCGCCGCGCTCGACGTCCACCCCGCCCACCACGTCGACGGTGCCTGGGTCGCGGCCCGCGACGGGCGCACGCTCGCCGTGGAGGACCCCTCGACCGGCGCGACCGTCGCGCACGTCGCGCGTGGCGGTGCCGCCGACGTCGACGACGCCGTCCGTGCCGCCCGGGCCTGCGCGCGCACGATCCGCGGGACCACCCCGGCCGACCGCGGCCGGGCCCTGCGGGCGCTGGCCACGGCACTCGGGGACCGCCGCGAGGAGTTCGCGCACCTCGAGACCCTCGACACCGGCAAGCCGATCTCGCTGTCGCGCTCCGAGGTCGCGGGCTGCGTCGACTACCTGCACTACTACGCCGGCGCCGCGGACAAGCTCCACGGCGAGACCATCCCGCTCGGGCCCGGGTCGCTGGCCTTCACCGTCCGCGAGCCGGTCGGGGTGAGCGCCCACGTCGTCCCGTGGAACGCCCCGCTGTCGATGCTGTGCCGCAGCCTCGCCCCGGCCCTCGCGGCCGGCAACACCGCTGTCGTCAAACCCGCCGAGCAGACCCCGCTGACCGCGCTGCGCCTCGCCGAGCTCGTCACCGCCGCCGGCTACCCGCCCGGGACCTGCAACGTCGTCACCGGCCTGGGCACCGAGGCCGGCCGGGCCCTGGCCGGCCACCCGGGGATCGGGTCGCTCACCTTCACCGGGTCGGTCGCCACCGGCCGGGCGGTGCTGCGGGCCGCGGCCGAGCACATCACCCCGGTGGTGACGGAGCTGGGCGGGAAGTCGCCACAGATCGTGTTCGCCGACACCGACCTCGACGACGTGGCCGACCAGGTCGTCGCCGGTTTCACCGCCAACAGCGGCCAGTACTGCGACGCCGGGTCCCGGCTGCTGGTCGAACGCTCCGTGCACGACGAGCTCGTCGAACGGGTCGCCGCCCGTGCCGCGGCGCTCACCATCGGACCGGGGGCCGACGACCCCGACCTCGGGCCGCTGGTCTCGGCCCGGCACCACCGTCGCGTGGCCGGCTACGTCGCGCTCGGACACGCCGAGGGACGCCTCGTCGGCCGGCCACGACCGGTCCCGCCGGACGGTCACTACCTCGCCCCCGCCGTGTTCACCGGCCTCGCACCGGACGCCCGGATCGTGCAGGAGGAGATCTTCGGGCCCGTACTGGCCGTCCTGGCCTTCGACGACGAGGACCACGCGGTGCGCCTCGCCGACGGCACCGACTACGGCCTGGGCGTGGGCATCCACACCCGTGACATCGACCGGGCACTGCGCGTGGCCGGCCGCGTCGACGCCGGTTACGTGATGATCAACGAGTACTTCGGGGGCGGCACCGCCGTCCCCTTCGGCGGCACCAAGCTCAGCGGCACCGGCCGCGAACGCGGGCTGGTCGCGCTGGAGAGCTACCTGAGCACCAAGACCGTCGTCGCCCGCACGAGCGGATGAGGAGGCCACGATGGACCTGATGGTGGAGGACCGCCGGGACGAGGCCGACGGCGTCGTGTCCCTGACGCTGGTCCGCGCCCGAGGCGGTGAGCTCCCGCCCTGGACACCGGGTGCGCACGTCGACCTCCGCCTCGCCGACGGGCTCGTGCGCCAGTACTCGCTGTGCTCCGATCCCGCCGACCGGACCCGCTGGCGCATCGGGGTACGGCGCGAGCCCGACGGCCGCGGTGGGTCCCGGCACGTGTTCGACAAGCTCCACGGCGGCGACATCGTCGACGTCGGGGACCCCCGCAACCACTTCGAGCTGGTGGCGGCGGCGCACTACGTGTTCGTCGCCGGGGGCATCGGGATCACCCCGCTGCTGCCGATGATCGACCGGGCCGAGCGGGCCGGAGCCGGGTGGTCGCTGCTCTACGGCGGGCGCAGCCGGTCCTCGATGGCCTTCGCCGACGAGCTGGCCCGCTACGGCGACCGGGTCGTGATCGCCCCGCAGGACGAGGTCGGCCTGCCCGACCTCGCGACCCCGCTCGACGGCGCCCCGCACGGCACCCTCGTCTACGCCTGCGGCCCGGAGGCACTGCTCGACGCCCTCGCCGCACGGACTGCGGCGTGGGCGGCCGGGAGCCTGCACGTCGAACGCTTCGCCCCGAGGACGTCCGCACCCGCCGGCCGGGACGGGACCTTCGAGGTCGAGTTCGTCGCCAGCGGGGTCACCGCCGTCGTGGGGCCGGACCGCAGCGTCCTCGACGTCGCGGAGGAGGCCGGGATCCGTGCCGACTGGTCCTGCCGGGAGGGGACCTGCGGAACGTGCGAGGCCGGGCTGCTCGGCGGCCGCGCCGAGCACCGGGACTCCGTGCTCGACGACGACGAACGCGCCGCCCAGGACTGCATGATGATCTGCGTCTCGCGCGCCGAGCAGGGCTGCCCGGCGTTGCGGATCGACCTGTGACCGCCCACCACCGGAGCCGGTTCCACGTCCGGGCCGCCGAGGAGCCGGTCGTCGACCAGGGCGACCCCTCCGACAGCACCTGGGTCGCCGCCGGCGGTGACCCGCGCGACCGGGGCAGGCTCGTCGAGCTGGTGTCCGAACAGCTGGTCGGTTCCGAACGGCTGATGGTCGGCCTGGCCTGGCTCGGCCCCGGTGAGCGGCACCTGCTGCACCACCACCCGCACGCCGACGAGTGGTACTACGTCATCGCGGGGGCCGCGCGGTTCACCGTCGGCGACGAGACCGTCCGGGGCGAGCCCGGCTCGGCCCTCTGGATCCCCGCCCACGCCCCGCACGGCATCCACAACGACACCGGCGGGACGCTGGAGTTCCTCTGGGGGTTCGACCGGCCCCGCCTGGACTCGGTCGGCATCGTCTGGGACGAGTAGCGCGACCCCTCACTGCCCGCGGCCGGTGGCCTCCTGCAGCTCGTCGATCCGGCGGGACGCCGCGGCCTTGCTGAGCCCGTCGAGCTCGGAGGTCCCGTGGCCGGCCTCCTGCAGCAGCGTCTCCAGGTACGAGCGCTGCGGCCCCGTCATCGGCTCGTCGCCGGTCGTCCAGTCGCCCGGGTCCTTCTCGGCGGTGCCCGGTTCGGTGTCGTCGGTCGTGTGGTCGTTCGTCATGGGATCGAACGTATCTTCGATGTGCGCTCCCCGCGCGGTGGACACCCGCCGGCACCGTCATCGCGTCGCACGGCAGGTCCGTGGGCCCCGCGATCGCTAGGCTCCCCGTGTGCCGCTCGACGAGTACCGCCGCAGGCGCGACCCGCGGCGCACCCCGGAGCCGGTGCCCGACGGCGACCCGGAGTCCGGTGGCGACGACCGGTTCGTCATCCAGGAGCACCACGCCACCGCGCTGCACTGGGACCTCCGGCTGGAGCGTGGCGGGGTGCTCGCGTCCTGGGCGGTGCCGAAGGGCCTGCCCGAGGACAGCGAGACCGTCCGGATGGCCGTGCGCACCGAGGACCATCCGCTGGAGTACCTCGACTTCCACGGGGACATCCCGCGCGGCGAGTACGGCGGCGGGCACATGACGGTCTGGGACTCCGGCCGTTACGACACCGAGAAGTGGAACGACAACGAGGTCGCCGTCGTGCTGCACGGCGAGCGCGCCCGCGGCCGGTTCGTCCTGCTGCACCGGGACGGCGGGCAGGGGGCCGGCCGGGCGGACCGGTGGCTGCTGCGCCGCACCCGCGACCAGGCCGCCGGTTCCGCGCCGGCCGGGGCGCCGCTCCCCCACGACCCCGTCGCCGCGGTGCCGACGGCGGCCCGCCGGCTGCCCACCGGGGACGGCTGGCGCGTCCGCCCCGTCTTCGGCGGCCGCCGGATGCTGGTCCGCAGCGACGGTGGCCGGCTCACGCTGCGCCCGATCGGCGACGACGGCTCCCCCGGCGACCCGGTCGACACCCCGGCGGCCCTCCGGGACCTCGGCCCGGAGCTCGGCGCGGGCGGGCACCTGCTCGACGCCGAGCTGACCGGCCGCGGCGAGCTGTGGATCGCCGACGTCCTGCACACCGGCGGCCGCGACGTCCGTGCGCTGCCCCTCGACGAGCGCCGGGCACTGCTGGAGGCGCTCCCCCTCGACGGGCCGCACCGCAGGCCCGTCCCGCTGTACCCGAACGCGGGCGCGCGGCTGCTCGACGCCGTCCGGCAGCAGGGCCTGCCGGGCGTCGTCGCCGTCCGGGAGGGGTCGCCCTACCCCGAGGGGCCGAGCGACGACTGGCGGGAGGTGCCGGTGACCGGGAGACGGGACACCACGCGCAGGAGCAGCGGGGCGGCGCACCGCGACGGCTACGGCCGCGCGTCGCTGACCAACCCGGACAAGGTGCTGTACCCGGCCACCGGCACGACGAAGGCCGAGGTCCTCGGGCACTACCTCGCCGTCGCCGAGGCGATGCTGCCGCACCTGGAGAGCCGCCCCGCCACGCTGAAGCGCTGGCCGGACGGGGTGGAGTCGTCGTCGTTCTTCGAGAAGAACGTGTCCCGGCACGCGCCGTCGTGGCTGCGCACGGCACGGGTCGGGACGCCCGGCGGCCGGTCCGAGTCGGCCGACTTCGCGGTGATCACCGATGCCGAGGGGCTGGCCTGGGCGGCGAACCTCGCGGCGCTGGAGCTGCACGTCCCGCAGTGGCGGCTCGGCCCGCGCGACGGCAGGCACCCACCGGACCGTGTCGTGTTCGACCTCGATCCCGGTGAGGGGACGACCGTCGTCGACTGCTGCCGCATCGCACTGCGGCTGCGCGCGCTGCTCGACGAGCACGGGCTGCCGGTGTACCCGTCGACGTCCGGCGGCAAGGGCATGCAGCTCTACCTGCCGGTGCGGGTCACGGAGCCCGAGCGCACCTCCGAGTTCGCCCGGGAGGTCGCCGAGCGGCTCGCCGCCGAGCACCCGCGGGAGACGATCGCGGTGATGACCCGCGCCCGTCGCCGGGGAAAGGTGTTCGTCGACTGGAGCCAGAACAACACGGCCAAGACGACGATCGCCTCGTACTCGCTGCGCGGGCGCGAGCGGCCGACCGTGGCCACCCCCGTCACCTGGGACGAGGTGGACGCCTGCCGCGAGGCCGGGGACCTGGTGTTCACCTGCGACGACCTGCCCGGCCGGCTGGACACCCACGGTGACCTGATGCGTCCCCTGCTGGACACCGAGGGTTTCCGGCTCCCCCGTGGTGGGGCGATCTTCGAGGTGCCAGGCTGACCGCCGTGCCGCACCCGTACCTCGACGGTCCGTACCCGCGCGCCTACGCCCACCGCGGCTGGCACCTCGGCGAGCTCGACGGCTGCGAGAACACGGTCGCCGCGTTCGTCGCCGCCGCCGACCACGGACTGCGCTACGTCGAGATGGACGTCCACGCCAGCGCCGACGGGGTGCCGTTCGTGCACCACGACCCGACCCTGGACCGCACCACCGGCACGACCGGGCGGATCGACGCACTGCCCGCCGCGAAGCTGGACACGGTCCGGGTGCGGGACCGGGAGCCGCTCCCGCGGCTCGCCGACGTCCTCGCCGCGCTGCCCGGCGTGCGGATCACGATCGAGCTGAAGTCCGACGACGTCGTCGGCCCCGCGCTGGCGGTGCTCGACGCGGCGGACGCCTGGGACCGGGTCTGCCTCGGCTCGTTCGACGACCGCCGCCTCGCACGCGCCCGGTCGCAGGCCGGCCCGAGGCTCTGCACCTCGATGGGGCAGCGGGCGGTGACCGGGCTGCGCGCCCGCGCCTGGGGTGTCCCGGGCCTGCTGCTCCCGGGGATCGGCGGAGAGTTCGCGCAGGTGCCGACCCATTTCGGGCCGATCCCGGTCGCGTCCGACCGCCGGTTCGTCGCGGCGGCCCACCGCAGCGGCCACGAGGTGCACGTGTGGACGGTCGACGAGCCGGCGGAGATGCACCGGCTGCTCGACCTCGGTGTCGACGGGCTGCTGTCCGACCGCCCGGACCTGCTGCTGCAGGTGCTCGGCGAGCGCGCCGGGTCTGCGTGATCGCACGGAGGCCGGCCCCGGTGTCCGCCGATACCCTCGCCCGGTGACCGCAGCAGTACTGCCCGAGACCGGGCCCCGCCGATCCCGCGTGTGGGCCTGAGGGCTCTGGGACTGGGGCTCGTCGGGCTTCCAGCACATCGCCCTGACCTTCGTGTTCTCGGTCTACCTGACCGACGCCGTCGGTGCCGGCCTGCCGGGCCCGGTCTCCGCGAACAGCTGGCTCGCCTGGTCCACCGCCGCAGCCGGCGTCCTCATCGCGCTGATGGCGCCGGTGATCGGGCAGAGCGCCGACCGCGCCGGGCACCGGCTGCGGTCCACCGGGATCTGGACGGCGCTCGTCGTGCTGTCGATGGTCGCGATGTTCGCCGTCCGCGACGACTGGTCGTACCTGTGGCTGGGCCTGCTGCTGCTCGGCCTGGCGTCGATCTTCGCGGAGCTGGCGTACGTCTCGTACTACGCGCTGATGGCCCAGGTCTCGACCCCGGCGACGGTCGGGCGGGTGTCGGGGTTCGGCTGGGCGCTCGGCTACGTCGGCGGGATCGTCCTGCTGCTGCTGGTCTACATGTGCTTCCTGTCCGGCGACGGCGGCCTGCTCGGCGTGCCCACCGACGGCGGGTTCGACGTCCGGATCTCGGTACTCGTCGCCGCGGTCTGGTTCGCGGTCTTCGCGGTCCCGATGTTCCTGCTGCTCCCCGAGACGCGGCCCGCGTCGCCCGGGTCACCACGGCTGGGCGTGGCCGGCTCCTACCGCCGGCTCGTCACCGACCTGGTCGCCCTCTACCGGTCGAGCCCGCACACCGTGTACTTCCTGGGCGCCAGCGCGCTCTACCGCGACGGGCTCAACGCGATCTTCGCCTTCGGCGGCGTACTGGCCGTGACCGTGTACGGGCTCGACCCGGGCCAGGTGCTGATCTTCGGTGTCGCGATCAACGTGGTGGCCGCGCTCGGCGCGCTCGCCGGTGGCCGGCTCGACGACCGGATCGGCCCGAAGGCGGTCGTCGCGGGCTCGCTCGCGGGTCTCACCGTGGTCGGCGTCGTACTGCTGTTCGTGTCCGGCCCGACCATGTTCTGGATCTTCGGGCTCGTGCTGGGGGTGTTCGTCGGACCGGCCCAGGCGTCGTCCCGGTCGTACCTGCTGCGGATGTGCCCGGAGAGCCGGGAGGGGCAGCTGTTCGGGCTCTACGCGACCACCGGGCGGGCCGTCTCGTTCCTCGCCCCGGCGCTGATCGGTCTGTTCACCTACCTGTTCGGCTCCGACCGGGCCGGCACGATCGGCATCGTCGTCGTGCTCCTGGCCGGGTTCCTCGCGCTGCTGCCGGTCCGCTCCCCGGCCCGTGCACAGGCACGATCGGGCACGTGAACACTCGTCGACCCTGGTGTGAGTGCCATCATACATGGCTGACACGTCACATCAGCGTGTGTAACGGGCTCCGGTAGGGAACACTGGCCCATCGGGCGCAGAGAGGGTTACCCCCGGGTAAGATCCGGGGTGATCCGCCTGCCCCGCCGCCGGAATAGCGTAGTGCCACGAACGTTACACCCGGTGGCGGCGACGTAACCGTCGAGGTGCCGCCGCCTCGACAGATCGCAAGGAGGGTGACGACGCATGGCCGACCGCGTTCTGCGTGGCAGCCGGCTCGGGGCTGTCAGCTACGAGACCGACCGCAACCACGACCTGGCGCCGCGGCAGATGGTCCGGTATGTGTCCGAGTCCGGTCACGAGTTCGAGGTGCCGTTCGCGAACGACGCCGAGGCTCCGGCGACCTGGGAGTCGCCCCAGGGCGGCGTCGGGCGCCGGGTCGACGGTGTCGAGCCCGAGCAGAAGAAGCAGAAGCCCCCGCGTACCCACTGGGACATGCTTCTCGAGCGGCGTTCCATCGCCGAGCTGGAGGAGCTGCTCAACGAGCGGCTGGAGCTTCTGCGCGAGCGGCGCGCCGAGATCGCCTGAGCTCGGAGCACAGTCGTACGGAGCCCGGACCCCCGCGGGGGTCCGGGCTCCGTCGTGTCCGGGGCATGATGGCGGCGATGAGCGATCACAGCAGCAGCGCCACCCGCCCCGGCGGAGCCGGCCGTCCCGTGCGGGATGTCCGGGACCTGGCCGACGACCACGTCCGCCGCCTCGCCCGCCTCGACCCGATCCTCGCCGGGGACCTGGGGTACACCGAGCGGCAGGACGAGCTGCCCGACCTCTCCCCCGACGGGACCGCCGCCGTCGCCGCCGCCTGCCGGGACACCCTGGACCGGCTCGCCGCGCTCCCCGACCCGGCCGACCCCGACGAGCGGCGCTGCGCCCGGCTGCTGACCGAGCGGCTCGGCGCCCAGATCGACCACGCCGCGTCCGGCGAGCCGCTGCGCGTGGTCCAGGAGCTGTTCGGGCCGCTCGCCACGATCCGGACCGCCTTCACGCTCATGCCCGTCGACGACGAGGCCGGCTGGGCCACCGTCGCCGCCCGGATGGCGGCGGTGCCCGCCGCGATGGAGCAGTACCGGGCCTCGCTGGCCGAGGGCCGCCGTCAGGGACTGCTGGCGGCGCCCCGGCAGGTCGCCCGGGTCGCGGAGCAGATCGAGTCCTGGAACGCCGACGCCGGCGGGCGGGGCTGGTTCGCGGGGTTCGCCGGGCAGGCCGAGGTCGGCCCGGGGGTGCGCGCCGACCTGGACCGGGGCGCGGCGCAGGCGTCGGAGGCGCTCGCCGGCCTGCGGGACTGGCTGCGGGAGGAGTACCTGCCCGCGGCGGAGGGCACCCCGGACGGCGTCGGCGCCGACCGGTACCGGATCGCGTCCCGCTTCTGGAACGGCGCCGACATCGACCCCGGCGAGGTGTACGCCTGGGGCTGGTCGGAGTTCCGCAGGCTGCGCGACGAGATGGCCGCCGAGGCGGACCGGATCGTCCCGGGCGGCACCACCCGCGAGGCGATGGCCTTCCTCGACTCCGACGGCGGCGCCAGCGGTGTCGTCGAGGGTGGCGAGGCCGCCCGGGCACACCTGCAGAAGATCATGGACGACACGATCGCGGAGCTCGACGGCACGCACTTCGACCTGTCGGGCCGGATCCGCGACGTCGAGTCCCGCCTCGCACCGGCGGGCAGCGCAGCGGCGCCGTACTACACGCCGCCGTCGCTGGACTTCTCCCGGCCGGGCCGGACCTGGCTCCCCGCCACGCCCGACGACCGCTACCCGATGTGGGACCTGATCAGCACCTGGTACCACGAGGGCGTCCCGGGGCACCACCTCCAGCTGGCGTCCTGGGCGCTGCGGTCCTCCGAGCTGTCGACGTTCCAGACGTCGCTGGTGGGCGCGGTCAGCGCGGACGTCGAGGGATGGGCGCTCTACGCCGAGCTGCTGATGGACGAGCTGGGCCACCACACCGACCCGGGCTCACGGCTCGGCTACCTCAACGGCCAGATGCTGCGCGCGGTCCGCGTGGTGATCGACCTCGGGATGCACCTGTCGCTGCCGGTCCCGGACGACTCCCCGGTCGGCGCGGGCCTGACCTGGACCCCGGAGCTGGGACGGGAGTTCTTCGGGATGCACGTCGGCGGCGGCGACGCACTGGCCGACTCGGAGCTGCTGCGCTACCTGGGCGGGCCGGGCCAGGCGATCGGCTACAAGCTGGGCGAGCGTGCCTGGCTGACCGGCCGCGAGCGTGCCCGCGAGGCGCACCGGGCCCGTGGCGAGACCTTCGACCTGGCCGCCTGGCACGCCGCCGCGCTGGCGCAGGGCACCCTCGGCCTCGACGACCTGGTCCCCGAGCTGGCGGAGCTCCCCGCGCGGTCGTGAGCCCCGGTGCCCCGGGGGCGTCCGCTCAGGAGCGGGCGCCCTCGGCGACCGGGCCGGCCGGTTCCTGCGGGAGGTCGCGGCCCAGGCGGTGCGACAGACCCCAGCAGGTCACCCGCCAGAGCGCCTCGGCGACGATCGCGCCGTTCATCTTCGACGCGCCGCGCTGCCGCTCGGTGAACGTGATCGGCACCTCCTGGACGCGGAAGCCCGCCCGGACGGCGCGCCAGGCCATGTCGACCTGGAAGCAGTAGCCCTGGGACGCCACCGAGTCGAGGTGCAGCTGCTCCAGAACGGAGCGCCGGTAGACGCGGTAGCCGCCGGTGATGTCGCGGATCGGGACGCCGAGGGCGAGCCGCGAGTAGAGGTTCCCGCCGCGGGACAGCGCCGCGCGGTGCCACGGCCAGTTCACGACGCGGCCACCGGTCACGTACCGGGAGCCGAGGACGACGTCGGCGTCGCCCAGCGCGGCCAGCAGGGCGGGCAGGTCCTCGGGGGCGTGCGAGCCGTCGGCGTCCATCTCCACGACGACCTGGTGCTCGCCGGTCAGGGCGTGCCGGAACCCGTCGAGGTAGGCGGCACCGAGGCCGTCCTTGCCGGCCCGGTGCAGGACACGCACCCGCTCGTCGGCCGAGGCGAGCTCGTCGGCCAGCTCACCGGTGCCGTCCGGGCTGGCGTCGTCGACGACGAGGACGTCGGCCGCCGGGACCGCCGCGTGCAGCCGCGCGACCGCGGGACCGAGGTTCTCCCGCTCCTCGTAGGTCGGCACGACGACCAGCACCGGGCCCGGTGGTTCAGCCATCCTCGTCCTTCCCCGCCCGCGCGCGCCGATCCGACGGCTCCGCCGACCCTACTGCCTCGCCCCGTTCCCGCCGCACCGCCACGCATGCGGCACCGGCGGCGAGGAGGCCGATCACGGTCAGCGTCCACTCCGGTCCGGAGCGCAGCCGTGCGGACAGCGTAGTCGTCGTGCGCAGCTCGATGCGATCGACCAGGACTCCGGGGACGAACTGGCCCGTCCGGGCCGTGACGGCACCCTGCGGTGTGATCATCCCGGACACCCCGCTGGTGGTCGCCACGACGACCGGCCGGTCGAACTCCACGGCGCGGACCCGGGACATCGCCATCTGCTGGTAGGTCATCTCGGAGAAGCCGAAGGTCGCGTTGTTGCTGGGGACGGCGAGCAGCTGCGCGCCGGCGTCGACGGCGTCGCCGAACGCGTCGTCGAAGGCGATCTCCCAGCAGATCGCGACGGCGGTGGGGACCCCGGCCAGGTCCACCAGGCCGTCACCGCCGCCCGGGACGAAGTAGCCCGCCCGGTCCACGTAGGACGAGAAGAGGCGGAAGAAGGACCGCCACGGCATGTACTCGCCGAACGGCTGGATGCGCCGCTTGTCCTGCCGGTCGACGACGCCGGTGCCCGCCTCCCACACGAGCGCGGCGTTGCTCGTGGTCCGGCCCGGGTTGACCAGCACGGCCCCGACCATGATCGGGGCCCGGACCGCGCGGGCGGCCGCGTCGATCCGGGCGGCGGCGTCCGGGTTGCGCAGCGGGTCGATGTCGGAGGAGTTCTCCGGCCAGATCACCAGGTCCGGCTGCGGCTGCCGGCCGGCGGCGATCTCGGCGGCGAGGTTCTCGGTCTCGCGTGCGTGGTTGTCGAGCACGGCCCGGCGCTGGGCGTTGAAGTCCAGGCCGAGCCGGGGGACGTTCCCCTGGATCGCGGCGACGGTGACGGTGCGGGCGGGGGGCCCCGGCGAGGGCGGCACCAGCGCCGCGAGCGGTCCGGCCACCCCGACGAGCAGCAGCAGGACGACCGGCACGGCGACCGCCCGCAGCGCGCCCGCGCGGCCGTCACCGGCGGGACGGGGTGCCGGCAGGCCGGCGACCCGGCCCGCGACCGCGCGCCGGAGCAGCTCGGTGAGCGCGAGCCCGGCGAGCACGGTGGCGAACGACAGCAGCGGCACACCGCCGATCGCGGCCACCGGGAGCAGCGGGGACTCCGGCTGGGAGAACCCGACCCGGCCCCACGGGAACCCGCCGAACGGCACGCTGCCGCGCAGCAGCTCGCCCCCGACCCACACGGCCGCGGCCCACACCGGCCACAGCACGCCGAGCCGCCCGGGTACCCGCGACACCAGCGCCATCACCGCGCCGGTCAGGCCGAGGAACAGCGACTCGAACGCCGACAGCGCCAGCCACGGTGGGGTCTGCACCAGGGCGCCGACCCAGACGAGCAGCGGGAGCAGGAACCCGAGCCCGAACGCGAACCCGGCCAGGAACCCGCGGCCGGGGCGGGCGTCCCGCAGCAGCAGGCCGAGCACGGCGAACGCCGGCACCGCCAGCCACCACAGGCCGTCGCGCGGGGGGAAGGACAGGTAGAGCAGCACCCCGGCGGCGGCCGCGACGGCGGCGACGGCACCGGAGGCGAGCCGCCGCCGGCGGCGGCTCACTGCGGGGTCACCGGCCACCGGGCCGGGAGCTGGGGGCACGCGCACGGACGCCACACCGAGGAGGGTACGACCGCGACCGTGAGCCCCCGGTGACCGGATCGATCACCGGGGTCCGCTCAGCGGGCGCCGGCGAGCAGGTGGGCGTTGCCGAGGGCGTCGAGGACGCCCGGTGCGGCGGGGGCACCGTCGCGTTCCCCGCGCAGGAACCACTCGTAGCCGTAGGCGGCGGCGAAGCCGTCCCCCGGGACACCGGCCGGGTCGATCTGGCTGGCGTGCGCCAGCATCGCGTCCCGCTTGACGGCGAGCTCGGCGGCGGTCCCGGCGACCGCGACCGCGATCTCGGCGGTGACCCGGCCGAACGGCACGCCCGCGGCCCGGGCGGCGCCGTGGACGAGGTGCCCGTCCCGGGCCGAGACGGCGAGGTGCTCCCGGTCCACGGTCATCCGGTAGCCGGTCGCGCCGGTGAGCGCGACGGCCACGGCGCCGGCGGCGTGCGCGGCGCGGTGGTCGGGGTGGCCGTAGATGCCGGCGTCGTCGTCGTGCACGACGGTGCCGGCGCCCTCGGCGTCGACGAGTTCGGCCACGGTGCGTCCGAGGACGACCGGGTCGGCGCCGGCGAGGGCGTGCGGGTGCGCGGTGCCGGGCCCGCCGGGCAGACCGGAGTCGCGGTGCCCGAGCAGGACGAGCCGGGACACGCCCAGCAGCGCGGCGGCGTCCTCCAGCTCGCGGCGGCGCCGCGCGGTGACGGTCTCCCCGTCGGCCAGCGGCAGCCGGGAGCCGCCCAGGTCGCCGCCGGTCGCCATGACCAGCACGATCCGGGCGCCGGCGTCGGCGAGCCGGCGCAGGGTGAGCCCGGTGAAGATCGACTCGTCGTCGGGGTGGGCGTGCAGCGCCACGACGGTCTCGCCGGAGAGGTCGGGGGTGTGCGCACCGTTCAGGGGTGCGGGGTGGTGCAGGGGCACGGTGTGATCGCTTCGCGTGCGGGGCCGGTGACGGCCGGGCGGGACGGGACCGGTGCCGGACGCGGAGGCGGGGGACGTCAGCGTCGCGGGCACGGACCCGGACGACAGCAGCACGCGACGACGCGCACGGAGGTGCGCGCGGCGGCGGTCGTCGGGTCGATCACGCGGCCATCATGGCAGCACGGTGCCGCGGAGGCGACGGCGGGGCGTGCGAGAGCGCCCACAGGCACCCCGGCGGCGACGGGCGGCACACGCCCGTCCACCGCCGGGGCGGACCGGTCGGTCAGTACTGCGCCTTCGGCATGATGATCCACAGGATGATGTAGATCACGAACTGCGGGCCGGGCAGCAGGCAGGACAGGACGAACAGCAGCCGGACCGTGCCGCGGCCCAGGCCGAACCGGTCGGCGAGGCCCGCGCAGACCCCGGCGATCACCGTGCCGTTGCGCGGCCGGACGAGACTGCGGGACTGCGGCATGTTCAACGGACGCTCCTTCGGATGTGGGTGCGTGTACCCCTCACAGGGTGGCAGTTCCGGGGCCGGCCGCGCTCGGGGATCACCCGGGGACCACCCCGGGGATCACCCCCGGAGGACGACGAGGTCGCGCGGGTTGTTGTTGAGCCGCTCCGCGCCGCCCGCGGTGACGACGACGATGTCCTCGATGCGCGCACCCCACTGCCCGGCCTGGTAGATGCCGGGCTCGATCGAGAACGCCATGCCCTCCTGCAGGACCAGGTCGTTCCCGTCGACGATGTAGGGCTCCTCGTGCACGTCGAGCCCGATCCCGTGCCCGGTGCGGTGGATGAAGTGCTCACCGTGGCCGGCGGCGGCGATGTGCTCGCGCGCGGCCCGGTCGATGTCGGCGGCGGTCGCGCCCGGCTTCACCGCGGCGACGGCGCGCTCCTGCGCCTCCTGCAGCACCGCGTAGGTCCTCGCGACCTCCGGGGCGGGCTCGCCGCCCACCGCGTAGGTGCGGGTGCAGTCGGAGTTGTAGCCACCGGGCAGCGGGCCGCCGATGTCGATGACGACGACGTCGCCCGGCTCGATCACCCGGTCCGAGACGTCGTGGTGCGGGCTGGCGCCGTTGGGACCGGACCCGACGATGACGAACGCGGCCTCGGTGTGTCCCTCGGCGAGGATCGCCGCGGTGACGTCGGCGCCCACCTCGGCCTCGGTGCGGCCGGGACGCAGCCACTCGCCCATCCGGGCGTGCACCCGGTCGATCGCGGCGCCGGCGTCGCGCAGGCGCGCGATCTCCCCGGTGTCCTTGCACATCCGGAGCTCGCGCAGCACCGAGCCGGCGAGCACCTGGGGGACGTCGGGGAAGGCGTTGCGCAGGCCGAGGACGTGGCGGGCGGCCATGTCGTCGTCGACTGACATCCGGGTCGGGCCCCCGGCGAGGTCGCTGACCAGCAGGTAGGGGTCCTCGCCGTCGGTCCAGGTGACGAGGTCGATGCCCAGCGCCTCGAGCGGCACACCGGCGAAGCCGGGCGCCTCCAGCGCGGGGACGACGAGCGCGGGCGGCGCACGGTGCCCGGCGGCCGGGACGACGAGGCAGGTCAGTCGCTCGTGCGAGGACCCGTCGAACCCGGTCAGGTACCGCAGGTCGGTGCCGGGGGTCAGGAAGAGCACGTCGGTACCCTGGTCGGCGGCGTGCTCACCCGCCCGGCGCAGCCGGTCGGCGAGCAGCTCGGTGGGGACGGCGTCGGTCATGGGCGTGAGCGTATGCGGGTACGCGGGGTGTGCGACCGCCGCCCGGCCCAGCGCGCGTCCCCCGGCCGGACCAGCGCCGACGGCTGTTCGCGGGCGGGCCCGCGGTCACTCCGCGTCGAGCGCGTCCGGGTGGGCGGTCACGGTCCCCGCCAGCTCGACGAGCTTCACGTTCAGGTCCTGGGAGGTGCGGCGGAGCACGTCGAAGGCCTCGTCGGCGGTCATGCCCGGCGGGCCATGAGGATGCCCTTGGCCTGCCCGATGAGGTCCCGCGACTCGATCGCACGCCGCATCTGGGCCTCCTGCAGACCCGCGGCGGAGACCGCCGCGCAGGTGGCGAGCGCCAGGGACGGGTGCGTGGACAGCAGCAGCATCCGGTCCTGGTCGGCGGGCGTGAAGGCGCCGGGCAGCCGGGGCGGGGCGATGTCCGGGATCAGCGAGGTCGCCAGGACCGACAGGTAGCCGTGCTCGACCGCGGCCGCGGCGAACTCGGGCCAGCGGCCGTCGGTGCGCAGGTCCGCGGCGACGGCGAGCGCCGGGCCCTCGGCGCGGGCGGACTCCACGCAGGGGCCGCGGCCGCTGCGGTACTGGGCCTGGTCGATCGCGGACGCGGCCGGGCCGGTCTCGACCGGGGTGTGGAAGTGACCGTCGTCCTCGCGGAGCGTGACGCTCACGAGGTCGGCGCCCGGGACCACCCGGTGGACCGACTCGACGACCCGGGCGAGCACGTCGCCGACGGTGCCGGACACGAGCAGTGCGCGGGTCAGCTCGGCGAACTCGCGGGCCAGCGGGCCGGTCGCGGCGAGGCCGTCCTCCGCGTGCCCGTCGCGGCCCTGGGCGACGACGAACCGGGCACGGTCCTCCGTCCACTCCTGCTCGCCCTCGCCGACCGGGACCCCGTGCGTGTGCTCCACCGGCACCACGATGCACCGGTCAGGCGGTGTCGCGTCGCGCCACCGGCCGTGAGTGACAGACTCGACGCCCATGAGCGACCGCCCGCTGTTGTTGCTGGACTCCGCGAGCATGTACTTCCGCGCGTACTTCGGGGTCCCGGAGAGCATCACCGCCCCGGACGGAACACCGGTCAACGCGGTCCGCGGGTTCACCGACATGATCTCGCGCCTGGTCACGGAGCAGCGGCCGTCCCGGCTGGTGGCGTGCCTGGACCTGGACTGGCGGCCGGCGTTCCGGGTGGCGGCACTGCCCTCGTACAAGGCGCACCGGGTGGTGGCGGCGCGGGCGGCCGACGAGGTCCCGGCCGGCGTCCCGGAGGAGGTTCCCGACACCCTCGGCCCCCAGGTGCCGGTGATCATGGAGGTGCTGGCGGCGGCGGGGATCTGCACCGCCGGCGCCGACGGGCACGAGGCCGACGACGTCATCGGCACCCTCGCCGACCGGGAGACCGCCGACCCGGTGCTGGCCGTGTCCGGGGACCGGGACCTCATGCAGATCGTCCGCGACCCGGGCGACGGCCGCCCGCGGGTCCGGCTGCTCTACATCGGCCGGGGCCTGAACAAGGCCGAGGACCTGGGGCCGGACGAGGTCGCCGCCAAGTACGACCTGCCCCGGGACCGGGCCGGCGCCGCGTACGCCGAGATGGCGATGCTGCGCGGCGACCCCTCCGACGGGCTGCCCGGTGTCCCCGGTGTCGGCGCGAAGACGGCGGCGACCCTGGTCGGGCGGTTCGGGTCGTGGGCGGAGCTGCTGGCGGCCGTCACCGACGGCGACCCCCGGCTCGCGGCCGGGCCTCGGGCGAAGATGACGGCGGCGCGGGACTACCTCGACGTCGTCGAACCGGTGGTGCGGGTGGTCACCGACGCCCCGGTGCGGATGAGCATCGACGACACCGCGCTGCCTGCCGAGCCGGTGGACCCGGCGCGGCTCGACGAGCTCGCGGAGCGGTGGGGGCTCGAGTCGTCGGTGGCGCGCCTGCGGAAGGCGCTGGCGGCCGCCGCGTCCTGACCGGTGCGAGGATCGGGGCCGTGACGTGCCCCGACCACCAGCCACCACAGCAGCCGAGCCGGGCCCACGACGACGCCGTGGCCCGCGAGACCGCGCGGCGGGCCGCGGCCGCCGAGCCCATCACCTCCCCGCACGACGGGGCGCCCGCCCCGGCCCGCGCCCGGGTCACGGCGGCGGTCGACGAGCTCGCCGGGGACCTGCGGGACCTCTCGCACGACCTGCACGCGCACCCGGAGACCACGTTCACCGAGCACCGCTCGGCGGCCGCGCTCGCCGGCCTGCTCGCGCGGCACGGGATCACCGCCGAGGTCGGCGTGCACGGGCTGGAGACCGCGCTCCGCGCCCGCGCCGGGAACGGCCGCGGCCCGACCGTCGCCGTCCTCGCCGAGTACGACGCCCTGCCCGGCATCGGGCACGCCTGCGGGCACAACGTGATCGGCACGGCCGCGACCGGCGCGTTCCTCGCACTGGCCCGGCTGCTCGCGGGCCCGGACGCCCCGGACGGCACGGTGCTGCTGCTCGGGACACCCGCCGAGGAGGGTGGCGGCGGCAAGGAGACGATGGCCCGCGACGGCGCGTTCGACGGCGTCGACGCGGCGGTCATGCTGCACCCGTTCGCCCACGACATCGCCGACCACCCGTTCCTCGGCCGCCGCCAGCTCGAGGTGACCTACCACGGTGTCGCCGCGCACGCCGCCGCCCAGCCCCACATGGGGCGCAACGCGCTCGACGCCGTCGTCATGGGCTACCAGGGCGTCGCGATGCTGCGCCAGCACCTCCCCGGCACCGACCGGGTGCACGGGATCGTCGTCGACGGCGGGCAGGCGCCGAACGTCGTCCCGGAGCGGGCGGCGGCGCGCTACTACCTGCGCTCCCCCGACCCAGAGACGCTGCGGGACCTGACCGACCGGGTACAGGCGATCGCGGTCGCCGCGGCCGCGATGACCGGCTGCGGCTACACGCTCCAGTGGGACCCGAAGCCCGCCTACCTGCCGATCCGGCACAACCGGACCCTGGCCGCGCGCTGGGCGGTGCACCAGGAGGGGCGGGGACGGCGGGTGCTCCCCCGCGGGGTCGTCCCGGAGACCGAGACCGGCTCGACCGACCTCGGGAACGTGTCGCTGCGGGTGCCGTCGATCCATCCGATGATCGGGATCGCGGAGCCGGGGACGGCGCTGCACACCACCGGGTTCGCCGAGGCCGCGGGCGGGCCCGCCGGGGACCGGGCGGTGCTCGACGGCGCGGCCGGACTGGCGCTCGTCGTCGCCGACCTGCTCCACGACGACGGGTTGCGCGCCGCCGTCGCCGCCGAGTTCGCCGAGGCGGGCGGCCCGGTCGACGTGCCGTCGTACTTCGACGGCCCCTGAGCCCCGGGGCCTCGCGGCTCAGTCCGGGCGGCGGTTCCGCGGCGCGGCCCGGGTGTGGATCTTCTCCCCCTGCGGGCCGAACAGGCTCAGCAGCTCCACCGGGTGGTCGCGCTCGGCGGAGCCGAACCAGTGCGGGACGTGGGTGTCGAACTCGGCGGCCTCCCCGGGGCCGAGGACGACGTCGTGCCCGCCGAGGACCAGCCGCAGCCGGCCGTCGAGCACGTAGAGCCACTCGTAGCCCTCGTGCACCTGCGGTGCCGGCTCGTCGCCCCGCCACGGCACGATCATCTTGAACGCCTGCAGCCCGCCCGGCCGCTCGGTGAGCGGGACGACGGTGCTGCCGTGCACCCGGCGGGGCCGCAGCCGCACCCGAGGGTCCCCGACGGGCGGCGCGGCGACCAGCTCGTCGAGCGGGACCTGGTGGGCGGTGGCCAGCGGCAACAGGAGCTCCAGGGTCGGGCGGCGGCCACCGGACTCCAGCCTCGACAGCGTGCTCACCGAGATGCCGGTGGCCTCCGACAGGTCGGCCAGTGTCATGCCGCGCTCGCTGCGCAGGCCCGCCAGCCGGGGGCCCACACCGGCCAGGGTGTCCGCGATCGCCTCGTCCATGCGGTCAGTTTGCCACTCCGGCAACGATAGTTGCCAGTTTTCTCCGCGGGCGCGCACGCTCGACGGCATGAGCGACTACGACGTGATCGTCATCGGCGGCGGTGCCGCCGGCCTGTCCGCCGCGCTGATGCTGTCCCGGTCCCGCTGGCGGACCCTCGTCCTCGACGACGGGACCCCGCGCAACGCCCCGGCCGAGGGGGTGCACAACTGGCTCACCCGCGACGGCCTGCCGCCCGCGGAGATCGCCCGGATCGGGCGCGCCGAGGTCACCGGCTACGGCGGGGAGGTGCGCGACGCCCGCGCCGTCTCCGCGCGTGCGCTGCCCGATGGCGGGTTCGCCGTCGGCACCGCGGACGGACGCGAGGTCACCGGCCGCCGGCTGCTCGTCACGACCGGCCTCGCCGACGAGCTCCCGGCCGTCGACGGCCTGGCCGGCCACTGGGGCGGCCCGGTGTTCGCCTGCCCCTTCTGCCACGCCTGGGAGCACCGCGACACCCGGATCGGCGTGCTGTCCACCGGGCCGCACGACCTGATGAAGGCGCACATCGCGACCCGCTGGAGCAGCGACGTGACACTGTTCCTGCACACCGGCCCCGAACCCGGCGACGACCAGTGGGAGGCGTTCGCCGCCTGCGGGATCTCCGTCGTCGACGGGGAGGTGACGGCCGTCGAGGCCCCGGACGGCCGGCTCGCCGGGCTGCGGCTGACCTCGGGCGTCGTCGTGCCGGTCGACGCGCTGGCCGTCTCGCCGGGGGCGCGGGCCCGGGCCGGGTTCCTCGACGGGCTCGGCCTGACCGTGACCGAGCACCCGTCCGGGCTGGGCGACCACCTGCCCGCGGACCCGATGGGCGCCACCGCGGTCCCCGGAATCTTCGCGGCGGGCAACGTCACCGACCCGATGGCGACCGTCCCCGCGGCGGTCGCCGCCGGGGCCGCCGCGGCCGCGGGGATCACCCGGGACCTGCTGACCGCCGACATCGCCACGGCGGTGGAGGCGGCCCGGGAGCCCGCGTTCTCCGCGGGGGCCGAGCGGGAGTGCGCCGGCCGGGTGGCCGGTGATCGGGTGCACGGTCTCGCGCCCTGACGCTCAGGGCCGGGTCACCGCGTCGCCCCGCGGGGTGGCGACGGACGGCGGCGTGTGCGCCTCCGCGCGGGCGCGTTCGACCAGGTGCGGGTAGTGCAGGTCGAACGCCGGGCGCTCGGAACGGATCCGGGGCAGCTCGGTGAAGTTGTGGCGTGGCGGCGGGCAGGAGGTGGCCCACTCCAGGGAGTTGCCGAAGCCCCACGGGTCGTCGACGGTCACCACACGGCCGTGCCGGTAGCTCCGGAAGACGTTGTAGACGAACGGCAGCGTCGAGGCACCGAGCACGAACGCCCCGACCGAGGAGAGGGTGTTCAGGACGGTGAACCCGTCCGTCGGCAGGTAGTCCGCGTAGCGGCGCGGCATGCCCTCGTTCCCGAGCCAGTGCTGGACCAGGAACGTCAGGTGGAAGCCGATGAAGGTCAGCCAGAAGTGGATCCTGCCGAGGGTCTCGTCCATCATCCGGCCGGTCATCTTCGGGAACCAGAAGTAGATGCCGGCGTAGGTGGCGAAGACGATCGTCCCGAACAGCACGTAGTGGAAGTGGGCGACGACGAAGTAGGTGTCCGAGACCTGGAAGTCCACGGGCGGCATCGCGAGCAGGATGCCGGTCAGGCCGCCGAACAGGAACGTGATCAGGAAACCGGCGGCGAACAGCATCGGCGTCTCGAACGTCAGCTTCCCCCGCCACATGGTCCCGATCCAGTTGACGAACTTGATGCCGGTCGGGATCGCGATGAGGAACGTGGTGAAGGAGAAGAACGCCAGCAGCACCGCTCCGGTCGCGAACATGTGGTGCGCCCACACGACCACCGACAGGGCCGCGATCGCGACGTTGGCCATGACCATGCCCTTGTAGCCGAACAGCGGCTTGCGGGAGAACACCGGGACGACCTCGGAGATGATCCCGAAGAACGGCAGCGCGACGATGTAGACCTCGGGATGGCCGAAGAACCAGAACAGGTGCTGCCAGAGGACGACGCCGCCGTGGACCGGGTCGAACACGTGCGCCCCGAGGTGCCGGTCGGCCTCGAGCGCGAACAGTGCCGACGTCAGGATCGGGAACGCGATGAGGATCAGGATCGCGGTGACCAGGACGGCCCAGCACAGGATGGGCATCCGGAACATCGTCATGCCCGGACCGCGCATGGCCACGATCGTCGTGACGAAGTTGACCGCGCCCAGGATCGTGCCGAGCCCGGCCACGATCAGGCCGGTGGCCCACAGGTCCGCGCCGAGACCGGGCGAGTGGATCACGCCGGACAGCGGGGTGTAGGCGAACCAGCCGAAGTCGGCGGCGCCGCCGGGGCTCAGGAAACCGGCCACGACGATGATCCCGCCGAACAGGAACAGCCAGTAGGAGAACGCGTTCAGGCGCGGGAACGCGACGTCCGGGGCGCCGATCTGCAGCGGGACGATGTAGTTCGCGAAACCGAACAGGATCGGTGTCGCGTAGAGCAGCAGCATGATCGTGCCGTGCATGGTGAACAGCTGGTTGTACTGCTCGGTGGAGAGGAACTGCAGCTCGGGCCGCGCCAGCTCGGCGCGCATGAGCATCGCCATCGCCCCGCCCACCATGAAGAACGCGAACGACGTGACCAGGTACAGGATCGCGATGTCCTTGGGGTCGGTCGTGCTCAGCATCCTCGTCAGCGCCGATCCCTTGCCGGGGCGCCGCGGGGTCACCGTCGGGCTCGGCCTGCGCGGCACCGGGACGGGGACGATCGGGGTCATCGCGGACCTCCCGGCGATCCGGCGGGGCGCGGACGACGGGACCGGCAGCCGCGTCGTGCATCCGCCCTGGTGGGCGGGCGAGAGTACGCGCGTCCCGCCCGCCGCACACGTGCCGAGGGTCCCGGGGACCGGTCAGAAGAAGGTGCCGCTCCACGGTGCGGGTCCGGGCACCGCGAACAGCGCGTCCGCCCGGACCGCGGCACCCGGTACGTGCTCGGTCCAGCGCCCGGCGGCGGCCAGCGCCGACGGCGTCCGGTCCCCCAGGAACGCGGGGGCGAGCGACTCCAGGCCGCACTCCAGCTCCGGTAGCGCGTCCCCGGCCGGGCGGACACCGCCGGGGCCGATCCGCCAGGTACCGGCGTCGTCGAGGACGGGGTCGTGCAGCCGGAGGACGACCGGGTCGCCGGATCCCCAAGCCCGCGCCGCCAGCGCCGCGCCGACGTCGACGATCCGCAGCCACAGGTCGTCGGACCGGCCGGTGACCCGGTGCGTGCGGCCGTCGGTCAGGAGCAGGTCGAGGTCCTCGTCCAGCGGGCGGGCCCAGGCGGTCACGGCGTCGCTGAGGTCGGCGCCGGTGAGGAACCGCCACAGCCCGGCGGTCGCCGCGGGCGACCCGGCCCACATCTGCTGGACGGAGATCGTGTCGTTCCCGCCGGGCTCGCCCTCGGAGATCCCCCAGATCGCGAACCCGTCGTCACCGTCCGGGCCGGTGTGCACCCCGATCTGCTTGTACTCCCCGGCGGACGGGCCGCCCGGGTCGATCGCGCGCCGCCACCAGCGCGGGTTGCGGGTCATCCCGCCGGGCCGGTCCGCGGCGAGGCGCTCCTGCAGGTCCGGCAGGACCTTGCCCGCCTCGGCGGTGCCGAGGAGCCAAACCCGGCCGCCGGCCGGGGCGTCGGCGCGCCAGGCCGGGCGGGCGGTGACCCGCACGTGCTGGCCGCGGGAGGCGACGCCGTAGCCGTAGCGGCCGTAGATCGCCGCCTCGCTGGCGCGCAGGACCGTCACGGTGTCGCCGCGCTCCCGGGCCGCGGTCAGCTGGGCCCGCATCAGCGCCGTCAGCCGGCCGGCACGGGTGCGGTCGGCGCGGACACCGACGCCGCTCACCGCCGCGGCCGGGACCCGGGCACCGCCCGGGAGGGTCAGGCGGGACGGGAACGAGTTGGCGCTGCCGACGATCTCGCCGTCGGTGTCGACGACACCCAGCCAGTGCTCGTCGCCGGCGTGGCCGTGCGCCTCCCACGCCTCGTCACCGGCCGGGCCGCGGTGCAGCGTCGACAGGAACAGGTCGTAGGCGGCGCGCCGCTGCGCCGGATCGGTCAGGGTGCGGACGTCGTGCTCTGCGCTCACGTCCGCCGAGCCTGCCCGCGCGGCGGCGGCGCCGCCATCGCTTTCCGGGTCAGACCCGGTTCACCTGGTAGTCGCCCTCGTCGGAGGTCACGATGCCGGCCACCTCGACCTGCTCGCCGTCGACCACGGCCTGACAGGCGAACTGCGTGCCGGCCGAGACCTCGACGTCGTCGGGGCACTGCACGGCACCGACCTGGAGGCCGTAGTCCTCGGTCAGGACCTGGTTGACCCCGGTCTGCAGCGCGGTCTGGTCGAGGTGGCTCGTCAGGAGCCACGCCGGCCACACCAGCGCCGAGACGGCCAGGACCGCGACCAGCAGCACGCCGGCGCCGGCCAGGGCCCACTTCTTCCCGTTGCCGGCCGGCGCGCGCACGGCCTCGCTCGGGGCCCACGGCTCCGCACCCGGCCCGGCGCCGGACCAGCCACCGCCGTCGCCGGGCTGCTGCGCGACGGTCGGCTCCTCGGGGTACCCGGCCGGGGGTGCGCCCGCGGGCACGGCGTCGGCCGGTCCCTCCGGTGCACGACGACGGCCGCCGCGCCGGCCGGTGGGCACCGCCCAGGTGTCGCCCTGGTCCGGTGGGGCCTCGTCGCCCCACAGCGGCGCGGAGTGTGCACCGCCGCGGGTGTCCTGCCCGGCGCCCCGGTCGTCCCGGCCGCCGGTGTCCCAGCTCCCGGTGTCCCGGCTCCGGGAGTCCCAGCTCCCGGTGTCCTGCGGCGACCAGGCCCCCGTCGCGGCGGGGTCGGCGCCGGGTCCGGCGTCACGGGACGCGTCGTGCCGCGCGGTGCGCGGGTCCCAGCCCGCGTCGCCCGCGCCGCGGTCGGCCCAGCCGGGTGCACCGCCCGCGCCGCCCCAGCCGTCGCGCCCGTCCTGCTCCGGGGACCAGGCCCCCGTCGACTCCGGATCGGCGCCCCACCCGCCCGGCGGAGGGCCGCCCCACACGGGCAGCTCCCCCGTCCGCTCGGAGGCATCCTCGGGATGCCTGTCCGGACCCTGCGGGTTGCTCATCGCCGACCTCTCGCCGTCCTGCTTGTCGTTTCGCACGTCATTCCATCCCGGCCGCGACCACGCCGCGCCGGACCGCACCGGAGGCCCGGTGCGCGGCCTTCCCCACCGCGCTCGACCGGCCGGCGACACCGGCCACCTGGTCGAGCAGGTCGAGGACCTGCCGGGCCCAGCGTACGAAGTCGCCGGCGGACAGCTCGTGCCCGTTGCGCTCGGCGGCCTCCAGAACCTGTGCGAGGGACTCCCCGCGCGCCCAGCGGTGCATCGGCCAGGCGAAGGCCAGGTCGGGTGCGCGGGTGCGTTCGGCCTTGTGCCGCCGCTGGTCGGCCTCGAGCTCCTCCCAGATCCGCACCGTCCGCTCGCAGGCGTCGGAGACCGGGCCCTGCGGCAGTCGCGGCATCGGGGCGTCGTCCCGGCGCGACTCGTAGACCAGCGCGGACGCCACCGCGGCGAGCTCGTCGGGCTCCAGCCCCTCCCAGGCGCCGTGGCGCAGGCACTCGGCGGCGAGCAGGTCCGACTCCCCCCACAGCCGGGCGAGGACGCGGCCGTGGTCGGTGACCTCGTCGTCACCGGGGCCGACCTCGGCGACCGGCATGAGGTAGCCGCGCTCGGTGAGCAACGCCCGGATCCGGTCGAACGACCGCGCCAGCGAGTGGGTCGTGGCGCGCACCTTCTGCCGCAGCGTCTCCGTCTCGCGTTCGAGGCGGGCGTGACGCTCGCCCCAGCGGGCGTGCGCCTCGCGGTCGTCGCAACCATGGCAGGGGTGCGCGCGCAGTGCCCGGCGCAGGGTCACGAGCTCCGGGTCGTCCTGCACGCCGTGCCTGCGGCGGCGGCCGGGGTCCGGTAGGACGATCCGGGAGTTGCGCAGCGACGACGCCAGGTCCCGGCGGACCTGCGGCGACCGGTGGTCCACCCGCTTCGGGATCCTGATCCGCCCCAGTACCTCGACGGCCGCCGGGAAGTCCGCCGCGGACAACCGCCCGGCCCACCGGTCCTCGGTGCAGACGAGCGGGCGCGGCTCGGGGTCCCGGCCGTTCGCCGAGTACGCCCCCACGCCCGCGTCGAGCACCACGGCGATCCCGGCCCGCTTGCCCGCCGGGATGCCGATGACGTCACCGGGGCGCAGCTCGCGTAGCGACTCGGTGGTCTCGTCGCGGGCGGCGGAGGTGTTCTGCCTGCGCAGCGACTTCTCCCGCTCGGTGATCCGCCGGCGCATGTCCGCGTACTCGGCGAAGTCGCCGAGGTGGCAGGTCATCGACTCGCGGTAGCCCGCCAGCGCCTCGGCGTTGCGGTCGATGCGCCGGGCGAGCCCGACGACCGAGCGGTCGGCCTGGAACTGCCCGAACGAGCGTTCCAGGAGTTCGCGGGCGGCGTCGGTGCCGAGCCGGCCGACCAGGTTGACCGACATGTTGTAGACCGGCCGGAACGAGCTGCGCAGCGGGTAGGTGCGGGTGGAGGCGAGCCCGGCGACCTGCTCCGGGTCCATGCCGGGCGTCCAGAGGACGACGGCGTGCCCCTCCACGTCGATCCCGCGCCGCCCGGCGCGGCCGGTGAGCTGGGTGTACTCCCCCGGGGTCAGGTCGACGTGCGCCTCGCCGTTGTACTTGACCAGCCGCTCCAGCACGACGGTGCGGGCCGGCATGTTGATGCCCAGTGCCAGGGTCTCGGTGGCGAACACGCATCGGACGAGCCCGGCGACGAACAGCTCCTCGACGGTCTCCTTGAAGGCGGGCAGCATGCCGGCGTGGTGCGCCGCGACACCGCGTTCGAGGGCCTCGCGCCACTCCCAGTAGCCGAGCACCCCGAGGTCGGCCTGCGGCAGGTCGCCGGTGTGCTTCTCGACGATCCGGCGGATCTCCTCGACGTCGTCCGGGTCGGTGAGCCGGACGCCGGCCCGCACGCACTGGCCGACGGCGGCGTCGCACCCGGCGCGGGAGAACACGAAGGTGATCGCCGGCAGCAGGCCCTCGCGGTCCAGCCGGTCGATGACCTGCACCCGCGACGGCGGTCGGAACCCGCCGCGGGACGGCCCGCCGGGGCGCGGCCCCCGCCCGACGACGGCCGTGGCGTCCTGCTTCCCGCCGCGCGTCCGGCCGCGGTCCCGCGGCCCGCCACGCCCGCGGCCGCGCGGGCCCCGGTCGCCCGCCCGGTCGGCGGCCCGGGAGCCGGCGGAGTCCCGGCGCTGCATCTCCCGGGTGTGCCGCACCAGGTCGGGATCGACGACGAGCTGCGACGGCGCGTCCCGGTCCTCCGGGCGGATCTCGCCGAACAGGTCGAACAGCCGGTTGCCGACCATCATGTGCTGCCACAGCGGCACCGGGCGGTGCTCGTCGACGACGACCCGGGTGTCCCCGCGGACCTCGATCAGCCAGTCACCGAACTCCTCGGCATTGCTGACCGTCGCCGACAGCCCGACGAGGGCGACGTGCTCGGGCAGCTGGAGGATGACCTCCTCCCACACCGCGCCGCGGAACCGGTCGGCGAGGTAGTGCACCTCGTCCATCACGACGTACCCGAGGTGATCGAGCCGCCGGTTCGCCGCCTTGTCGCTGTCGGCGTAGATCATGTTGCGGAGGACCTCGGTGGTCATCACGACCACCTGGGCGTCGCCGTTCACGGCGGTGTCCCCGGTGAGCAGGCCGACGGCGTCCGGGCCGTAGCGGTCGACGAGGTCGGCGTACTTCTGGTTGGAGAGCGCCTTGATCGGCGTCGTGTAGAAGCACTTGCGGCCCTCGGACAGCGCGAGGTGCACCGCGAACTCGCCGGCGACCGTCTTGCCCGCGCCGGTGGGGGCGCACAGCAGGACGCCGTGGCCCTCCTCCAGCGCCTCGCACGACTCCCGCTGGAAGCCGTCGAGGTCGAACGGCAGCAGGCCGGTGAACTCGGCCAGCCGGGGGTGTGCGGAGCGGGCCTTGGCCGCCGCGTAGGCGGCGGCCGGATCGGGAGCCTGATCGCTCACGCCTGACCGGGTACTCACCGCCCCAGGCTGTCACACACCCGCCGTGACCCGCCTCGCAGACGTGTGTGACGCGTCTCCTCCCGGCACGTCCCGCCGCGGTACGGGCCAGGTCACACCCCGTCGGCGGCGGAGTCGCCTCGACGGCCGGGGCGTCGGCGGGACAGACTGATCGACGACGTCCGAACGTCCGACCACGCGTCTCCCACCACGGATCGCATGTCCACTCCGCGCGAGCAGAAGGTCCGCACATGTCCAAGGAGATCGCCCACCGGATCGTCGACGTGCACGCCGTCGACCGCCTGTCCCCCAGCCTCGTCCGCGTGACGGTGGGCGGGCCGGGCCTCGACGGCTTCGAGCCGCTCGGCGTCCCCGACGAGGGGTGTGTGTTCAACTTCCCGGTCCCCGGCACCGGCGGGGACCCCGTGGCGGACGTCGGACGCTGGTACACCGTGCGCCGCTTCGACGCGGCGGCCCGGGAGATGGACGTCGAGATCGTCCTGCACGCCGGTGGCGTCGGCGGCGAGTGGGCGGCCGGCGCGCGGGTCGGTGACCGCCTGCGGATCACCCACCACAACAGCTGGTTCCGGCGCCCGGAGGACGCGGCCTGGCAGCTGCTGGTCGGCGACGTCACCGCGCTGCCGGCGATCACCCGGATCGCGGCCGAGTCGCCGGACCGGGTCACGACGACGGCGATCGTCGAGATCCCCGACCCCGCGGACCGGCGGGACCTGGGCGTCGAGACGCGCTGGATCGACAACCCCGCGCTGGCCGGTGCCGGGAGCGTGCTGCACGAGGTCGTGACCGCCCTCTCCTTCCCGGAAGGGCCCGGCTACGTCTACGTCGCCGGCGAGGTCGCCGCGACCCGCGGGGTCCGCAAGTACCTGCGCCACGAGCTCGGGATGCCGGCCACCGGCTACGGCGTCATCGGGTACTGGCGGGTCGACGCCGACACGTGGCGGCGTCGTGAGGCCGACTCCGGTGTGGACACCGCCCAGCTCTACGCGGAGGCGCAGCGCCTCGGCTCCGACGAGGAGGAGATCCGCGACCTGTTCGAGGAGCGGCTCGCGCGGGTTGGGCTCCTGTGAGCCCGGCCCGCGTGGCCGGTACCCGGCTCAGCGGGCGAACTCGGCCTCGACGATGTCGGAGTTGATCTCCGTGCCGTGGTGCTCACCACGGCAGATCGCGGCCATCAGACCGTCGCGCTCGATGTCGAACACGTGCAGCGGCAGGCCGTGGTCGCGGGCCAGGATGAAGGCCGTCTGGTCCATCACCGCGAGCCGCCGGGACAGCACCTCGTCGTAGGGCAGCCGCTCGTAGCGGTGCGCGTCGGGGTTCTTGCGGGGGTCGGTGTCGTAGACGCCGTCGACGCCGTGCTTGGCGACGAGCAGCGCGTCGGCGCCGATCTCCAGCGCCCGCTGGACGCTCGGGTAGTCGGTGGTGATGAACGGCTGGCCGTTGCCACCGGAGAAGATCAGGATGGCGTCCTTGTCGAGGTGGCGCTTCGCGCGCAGCCTCAGGAAGGGCTCGGCGACCGCGTTGATCGGGATCGCGGTCATCACCCGGACGTTGTCCTCGCCGCTCGCGGAGAGCTTGCCGCGCAGCAGCAGGCTGTTGATCACCGTGCCGAGCATGCCGATGTTGTCGGCCTCGACCCGGTCGATGCCCCACGAGTCGGAGCGGTTCCCGCGGAAGACGTTCCCGCCCCCGACCACGACGGCGATCTGCACCCCGAGCTCGCGCACCTGACGGATCTGCGCGGCCAGGTGGGCGAGGGCCTTCGCGTCGAACCCGAAGCCGTCGTCACCGGCCATCGCCTGGCCGCTGAGCTTGATGACCACCCGGTTGTACTTCATGCGCCCCGACCCAACTCCTCGCCTGTACTGCCCGTTCCGGACCCGGGGAGAGAGCGTACGGCCGCACCCGGCGCCGTGGGGGGACAGGGTCTCCCGGGACCGGCCGGCGCCGCTCGGCGCCGGCCGGCACGCCGGTCAGGTGATGTCGTCGAAGGAGTCGCCCGCGGGGCGCTCCGGCGGTGCGGACGGCGCCGGCGGCGGCGACGCGGGCGGGCCCGCCGACGTGGGACGCGCGGACGCCCGGCCGATCACCGCGGGCGCGGCCGGACCGGCGCCGGCCGGGGACGACTCCCCGACCGCTGCGGGCTCCTCGATCCGCGACGGCCCGCCGAGGTCCGAGGGCCCGTCGATCCGGGACGGCGAGGTGTCGAGCGGCGACGGGCTGTCCGGGTCCCAGGACTCCCAGCCCTCGGCCGCGCGGCGCCGCTCCCGTCGCCGGTCGGAGATCCGGCAGACCTGGATCGCACCCTCGAACAGCAGGGTCAGCGCCATGGCCAGCGCGATCATGGAGATCGGGTCCTGGCCGGGCGTCGCGATCGCCGCGAAGACGAACAGCCCGAAGATCAGGCCGCGGCGTGACTTCTTCAGCATCTGGTAGCTGACGATCCCGGCCCCGTTGAGGGCCACGACCAGCAGCGGGATCAGGAAGCTGACCCCGAAGATCACGATCAGGTTGACGACGAGCGAGAAGTACGACGCGCCGGTCAGTGCGGTCGTCTGGATCTCGCTACCGATCGTCAGCAGGAAACCGAGGGCCTGCGGGATGATCAGGTAGGCGAGCACCGCGCCCGCGACGAACAGGATCGCGGCGACCGAGACGAAGCTCAGCGCGTAGCGCCGCTCCTTCTTCACCAGACCCGGCGTGATGAAGCCCCAGAACTGGTACAGCCAGATGGGGCAGGCCAGGATCACCCCGGCGGTCGCACCCACCTTCAGCCGCAGCATGAACTGGTCGAACGGCGTCGTGCCGAGGAGGGTGCACGAGTTCGGGTCGGCGTTGAACGAGGCACGCGACGACGCGGGCAACGAGCAGTACGGGTCCTTGAGCAGCTCGCCGAGGCTGGGCCAGCCGAAGAACGAGACCTCGAACCAGATGTAGCCGAACACCGTCGTCGCCGCGATCGCGGCGAGCGAGACGCCGAGCCGGTTGCGCAGCTCGTAGAGATGCTCGACGAGGGTCATGGTCCCGTCGGGGTTGAGCCTGCGCTTCCGACGGAACGGGGACTTCACGGTGCCGGCGACCTCAGCCCGCGGTGCCGCGGTCCTGCGGCGACGGGGCCTGCTGCGCCTGCGGAGCGGGCTCGGTCGTGGCCTGCGGCGTGGCGGGCAGCTCCTGCGGAGCGGCCTTCTCCTGCGGCGCGGCCTTGTCGCCCTGCGCGGCCTTCGACGTGGCGTCGTCGTCCTTCAGGCCCTTCATCTCGCCCTTGAACACACGGGCGGACTGACCGACCGAACGCGCCATCTCGGGCAGCTTCTTCGCGCCGAACAACAGCAGCAGCACGGCGATGATGATCAGCCATTCGTAGCCACCGGGCATGGGACAAACCCTCCGTCGATCCGCCGGTACGTGACCGAGTCTACGCACGGCCCCTGTGCGGTCCCTGTGCACCCGGTACGGGACGGCTGGGTGCTCACCCGCTGTTCACCGGGCCGTTCACCGCGCCGTCCGCCGCGTCACCCTGCCGCCGGTCCGCCCGGCGTCCGGTCGCCGAGGGTGGCCGAGCGTGGCAGACCGGTCACGTTCCGTCGCTGACCTGCAGTGCCTCACGGGCCCGGGCCCGGACCACGCCGGCCAGCTCGGCCGGCTCGACGATCCGCGCGGCACCCCCGAGTCCCAGCACGAGCCGCACCAGCCAGTCCGGGTCGGCGAACCGCAGCAGCACCCGCAGCCGGCCGGCCGGGGCGGGGTCACCACCGTCGGCCTGCGGGACGCCTCGGGGCGCGGTGCCGGGTGGCGGGTCGCCCTCGGTGTCACCGGCCCCGGGGACGCGGACGTCGTCGACCGGGTAGTACTCGGCGACCCAGTGCGCCTCGGGCTCCAGCTCGAGCACGGCGTGCCGCTGCCCCTCACGGCGCCCGAAGAGCCCGTGCGAGACGTCGGTGGGTTCCGCGTCAGGGTGCGGCCGGGACGGCTCGCCGAGCTCCTCGGCCTGTTCGACCCGGTCCAGCCGGAACATCCGCACTCCCCCGGCCCGGCGGCACCACGCCTCGAGGTAGCTCCGCCCCTCGGCGACCACCAGACGCATCGGGTCCACGTCGCGCCGCGACACCGCGTCCCGGCCCGCTGTGAAGTACACGATCCGCAGCGCGCGCCCGCGGTCCAGCGCCCGCCGGACGACGGCCGTGGACTCCCGCTCCCCCGGGCCCGACTCCACGGCGACCAGCCCGTCGAGGCCCCCGGTCCCGGCCTGTTCCCCGGCCGTGCCGACCGCGGCCTCGATCTTGCCGATGGCGCGCGCGACGGCGTCGGAGTCGACGACGCCTGGCGACTGGTGCAGCATCCGCAGCGCCACCAGCAGCGCGGTCGCCTCGCTGGTGGTCAGCCGCAGCGGACGGGTGAGGCCGGCGTCGAACACGACGTCGACGGTGTCCCCGGCGAACGACAGGTCCACCAGGTCGCCGGGCCCGTAGCCGGGCAGCCCGCACATCCACAGCAGCTCGAGGTCCTTGCGCAGCTGCTTCTCGTCGACGCCGAAGTCGGCGGCCGCCTCCGCGACCGGCACGCCCGGGTGCGCCCGCAGGTACGGCACCAGCGACAGCAGCCGGGGCAGCCGCTGCGCGACCCCCTGGCGGCTCACCGGGCCCGGTCCACGGCGAGGTCGGCGGCGCCCGCCCACAGCTCCCGCACGGCGACGGCGAGCTCCGGCGGGTCGAGGACGGCGACGTCCGGGCCGTGCCCGGCCAGCCACCGGGCGACGACCGACCGGTCACGGAGGTCGATCTCGATCAGCACCCCCGGCCGTCCGCGGTGCTCGTGCGGGCCCCGCTCGCGCCCGATGCGGCGCAGCCCGGCCGCCCGGCCCTCAGCGACCCAGACCCGCGCCGTGCCGGTCACCGGCCCGGGGCCCGCGGAGGAGCGCACGATGCCGCGCAGGTCGACGCCGTCGGGGACCCGGACCGCGCCCTCCGGCCCGGTCCCGCGGACCGCACCGGTGATGCGGGACAGCCGGAAGCAGCGGACCGCGTCGCGGTCGCGGTCGCGGCCGACGAGGTACCAGCGGCCGCGGTAGGACACCACGCCCCACGGCTCGACGGTCCGTCGCGACGGCGGGTCGGCCGGGCCGCCGCGCCGGTGGTCGAAGACCACGACCTGCCCGGCGCGGGTCGCGGCCAGCAGCGGGGCCAACGCCGGTTCCCCGGCGTGCGGGCCGGGCCGGACGGTGGCGGGGGTCTCGGCGACCTCCACACCGGCCGCGCGCAGCTTCACCAGGGCCCCGTGCGCCGCGCCGGCGAGGTCCGGTGAGTCCCACAAGTTCCCGGCGAGGGCGACGGCGGTCGCCTCGTCGGGCTCCAGCTCGATCTCGCCCAGCTCGTAGTCGGCGCGGGCGATCCGGTAGCCCTCGACGGTGTCGAACACCGAGTTGTGGCCGGTCTCCAGCGGGACGCCCAGTTCGCGCAGCTCGGCCTTGTCCCGTTCGAACATCCGGAAGAACGCCTCGTCACCCGCGGCCTCGGCGTAACCGGGCACGGTCGCGCGGATCCGCTCGGCGGTCAGGTACTGCCGCGTCGACATCAGGCAGAGGACCAGGTTCACCAGTCGCTCGGCGCGGGCGGAGGACACGAGAGGCATCGTAGCCAGGGGCCCGGCGCCCGGCCGTGCGCCCCGCGCGGACCGGCACCGGCCACTGCGCCCGTCTCATCCTGCGACACCCCCGTTGACGCCCGGCGCAGCCGGGGAAAGGCTCACCGGACGGCGTGGCACCGCGGCCGCGCGGGTGTGCGTGGAGGTGGGCGAGATGACGGCAGAGCAGGAGACCTTCAACCCGTGGACCGTGGTGAACCTCGTGTTCCACCATCTCGCCGACGAGGGACTGCACCCGGTGCTGGGCGAGGCGGGCGACCCGGCGGCCGCGGCCACCGGGCTGCTGCGCTCGATGGGCATCGCCCCGGCACCGGAGAAGGCGGGCCCCGCCGATCCGGACGTCCAGGACGAGCTGGCCGAACTCCGGCGCCGGATCATGCCCGGGATCGAGTGACCCCGTCCCCGTGATCTAGGTTCCGCTGCGCACACCCGGGTCGCGGCGGTCCACCGGCCCCGCGCCGAGACGGCGGAGGGGGCGGGACATGGAGCAGACCGAGCGCGAGATCGTGCAGGAGCAGCTCGAGGAGCTGCACCAGGTCATCGGGCGTCCCGGCGGCATCCCGGACAACCGCGTCGTCGCCTACTACCCACCGTCCATGGCCGCGCAGTCGAACCTGTTCGGGCTGGCCGCGACCGACGTCGACGGCACCCAGTGGCAGGTCGGCGACGCCGAGGCCCGTTTCCCGCTGCACTCCATCTCGAAGGTCTTCACCTACGGCCTCGCGCTCGAGGACAACGGCCGCGAGGACGTCCTGCTGCGGGTCGGGGTCGAGCCGTCCGGCGACCCGTTCAACTCGATCTCCTTCGACGACGTCAACAACCGCCCGTTCAACCCCATGATCAACGCGGGTGCGCTGGTGGCGGCGAACCTGGTGCACGGGGCGACGAAGGAGGAGAAGGTCGAGCGGCTGCTCACCCGGCTGCGGATCTACTCGGGCAACCCGGACCTCGCCGTCGACGAGGACGTCCTCGCCGAGCAGCTCGTGTCCAACGACCGCAACGTGTCGCTGAGCTACCTGATGCGCAGCCTGGGCATGCTGCACGGCAACATCGAGGACAACCTCTACGTCTACCTCGCGGCCTGCTCGGTCACGGTGACCGCCGTCGAGCTGTCCACGATGGCCGCGACGGTCGCGCGGGGCGGGGCGAACCCCTTCACCGGCGTCCCGGCGCTGCCCCGCACCTACACCCGCGACGTCCTCAGCGTGATGAGCATGTGCGGCATGTACGACGCCGCGGGCCAGTGGGCCTACGACGTCGGCATCCCGGCGAAGTCCAGCGTGTCCGGGGCGATCCTGGCGTCCATCCCGGACGCGATCGGCGTCGGCGTCTACTCCCCCGGCCTCGACCGGCACGGCAACTCGGCGCGCGGGGTCGCGGTGTGCCGGGCGTTGTCGGACCGGTTCGGGCTGCACGTGTTCGCGGACCCGTCGGAGTCGCGGCTGGGCCGGATCGTCCGGCCCGCCCGCCGCGACGACGCCACCGAGATGTACCCCTCGGGTGACGGTTGGCTCCCCGAGGGTCTGTGACGTCGTAGGTTCTCCAGCGGACATCGTCGACGAAAGGGACACCGATGGTCGCCCAGGCCGAACGGGAGCTGGTGCAGGAGCAGCTCGAGGACCTCCGCAACACGTGCTCGGCGGGTGGCGGGAGCCTGCTGCCCGGCGAGGAGATCGTCAGCTACTACCCGCCCGAGATGGAGAGCCGCGCCGACGAGTTCGGGCTCGCCGGGACGAACGTCGACGGCACCCGGTGGGAGGTCGGCGACTGCGGGATCCGCTTCCCGCTGCACTCGATCTCGAAGGTCTTCACCTACGGTCTCGCGCTCGAGGACAACGGGCTGGACGAGACGTTGCGCCGGGTCGGCGTCGAGCCCTCCGGCGACCCGTTCAACTCGATCACCTTCGACCAGGTCCACCACCGGCCGTTCAACCCCATGATCAACGCGGGTGCCCTGGTCGCGGCGAACCTCGTCAAGGGGGCCACCAAGGAGGAGAAGGTCGAGCGGCTGCTGGAGCGCAACCGCGACTACACCGGGAACCCGGACCTGGTCGTCGACCAGAAGATCCTCGACGAGCAGCTGGTCTCCAACGACCGCAACCTCGGGCTGAGCTACCTGATGCGCAGCCTGGGCATGCTGCACGGCGACATCGACGACAACCTCTACGTCTACCTGGCGGCCTGCTCGATCGCGGTGACCGCCCCGGAGCTGTCGCTGATGGGGGCGACCCTCGCGAACGGCGGCCGCAACCCGGTGACCGGCCGGCGGGCGCTGCCGCGGGAGCACCTGCGCACGGTGGTGAGCGTGACGAGCATGTGCGGCATGTACGACGCCGCCGGCGAGTGGGCCCACGACGTCGGCATCCCGGCCAAGAGCGGCGTGTCCGGCGGCATCATGGGCGTGCTGCCGCGCTGGTTCGGTCTCGGCGTCTACTCGCCGGGCCTCGACCGGCACGGCAACTCGGTCCGCGGCGTCGCGGTCTGCCGGGAGCTCTCGCGGCGGTTCGGGCTGCACGTGTTCGCCGATCCGGCGGAGTCGCGGTTCGGCCGGGTCGCGCAGCCGGAGGGCTGACGGCTCGTGGGTGGTCGTCGCGGTTCCGGCCGCGACGACCACCCACGACCTAGAGCGAGGCGATCAGCCGGTCCACCCGCTCGTCGACGGCGCGGAACGGGTCCTTGCACAGCACGGTCCGCTGCGCCTGGTCGTTCAGCTTCAGGTGCACCCAGTCGACGGTGAAGTCCCGGCCGGCGGCCTGGGCGGCGGCGATGAAGTCGCCGCGCAGCTTCGCCCGGGTGGACTGCGGCGGGGTGTCCTTCGCGGCCTCGATCTCGCCGTCGTCGGTGACCCGGTCGACGAGGTCCTTGCGCTGCAGCATGTCGAACAGCCCGCGGCCGCGCCGGACGTCGTGGTAGGCCAGGTCGAGCTGGGCGATCCGGGCGCTGGACAGCTCCAGGTCGTGCTTCTCCCGGTACCGCTCGACGAGCCGGTGCTTGATCGCCCAGTCGATCTCGCGGTCGATGAGCGACAGGTTCTGCGACTCGACGGCGTCGAGGGTGCGCCCCCACAGCTCGACGACGCGCTCCATCACCTTGTCCTCGTGCCCGCGGCTCTGCAGGAACTCCACGGCCCGGGCGTGGTACTCGCGCTGGATGTCCAGCGCGCTCGCCTCGCGGCCGCCCGCCATGCGGACCGGGCGCCGCCCGGTGAGGTCGTGGCTGATCTCGCGGATCGCCCGGATCGGGTTGTCCAGGGTGAAGTCCCGGAACTGGACGCCGGCCTCGATCATCTCCAGCACGAGCGTGGCCGTCCCCACCTTCAGCAGGGTCGTCACCTCGGACATGTTCGAGTCGCCGACGATGACGTGCAGCCGTCGGTAGCGCTCGGCGTCGGCGTGCGGCTCGTCGCGGGTGTTGATGATCGGCCGGGACCGGGTGGTCGCCGAGGAGACGCCCTCCCAGATGTGCTCGGCCCGCTGGGACAGGCAGTACACCGCGCCGCGCGGGGTCTGCAGGACCTTGCCCGCGCCGCAGATCAGCTGGCGGGTGACCAGGAACGGGAGCAGCACGTCGACGATCCGGGAGAACTCGCCCTGCCGCGCGACGAGGTAGTTCTCGTGGCAGCCGTAGGAGTTGCCCGCCGAGTCGGTGTTGTTCTTGAACAGGTAGATGTCCCCGCCGATGCCCTCGTCGACGAGCCGGCGCTCGGCGTCGACGAGCAGGTCCTCGAGGATGCGCTCGCCCGCCTTGTCGTGGGCGACGAGCTGGGTCAGCGAGTCGCACTCGGCGGTGGCGTACTCGGGGTGGGATCCGACGTCGAGGTAGAGGCGGGCACCGTTGCGGAGGAAGACGTTGGAGGACCGGCCCCACGACACCACCCGCCGGAAGAGGTAGCGCGCCACCTCGTCCGGGGACAGCCGGCGCTGCCCGTGGAAGGTGCACGTGACACCGAACTCCGTCTCGACCCCGAAGATCCGACGCTGCATGGGGTTCAGGGTAGGCGTTGGACCCCCTCTACCGTCACGGTTGTGAGCGGATGGTTCGAGCGCGTCGCACGGCGGTCCCGACGAGTGGACGGGGGGATCGACACCGTCTCGCAGGTGGACCGGTCCATCACCGACTTCGTGGCGGGCAGGCCACCCAGCCGGGTGGACCGGACGCTGCGGCGGCTCACCCGGACGGCCGACCACAGCGTGCTCTGGTTCGCGATCGCGGGGATCCTCGCCGTCCGGCGGGGTGCCGGGCGCCAGGCGGCCATGCGGGGTGTCGCGTCGATCGTGCTGACCAGCCTCACCGCGAACGCGCTGCTGAAGCCGCTGCTGCCGCGCCGGCGTCCGGCCGCGGCGGAGCTGCCCGCGTTCCGGACGGTGGCCGACCCGCCGTCCTCGTCGTCGTTCCCGTCCGGGCACGCCGCCTCCGCGGCCGCGTTCGCGACGGCCGTGGTCATGGAGAACCGGCGGGCGGCGCCGGTCGTCGTGCCGCTGGCCGCGATCGTCGGCTGGTCGCGGGTGCACGTCGGCGTGCACTGGACCTCCGACGTGGTGGCCGGGGCCGCCGTCGGGACCGCGGTGGCACAGCTGACCCGCCGCTGGTGGCCGGTCCGCCCCAGCGACGAGGCCAGGGCGCGGCCGATCGACACCGTGCCGGAGCTGCCGCAGGGCGAGGGCCTGGTGATCGTGTCCAACCCGTTCTCCGGGCCGCCGGACCACGACGTGTCCGACGAGGTCCGGGAGCGTCTCCCGGCCGCGCACCATCTCGTCGTCGGCGACGGGATCAAGGTCGAGGACATGCTGGAGGACGCGATCGCGCAGCGCGGGCAGTGGGTGCGCGCGGTCGGCGTCGCGGGCGGCGACGGCACGGTGGCGACCGCGGCGTCGGTCGCGGACCGGCACGGGCTGCCGCTGGTCGTCGTCCCGGGCGGGACGCTCAACCACTTCGCCCGTGACGTCGGCGTCTACGACACCCAGGAGGCCGTCGACGCCACGCAGGCCGGTGAGGCCGTCGCCGTGGACCTGGCCCTGGTCGAGGCCCACCCCGGGCGGCTGGACGACCCGGAGGACATCTCCGTCACCCGGACCCGCTACTTCATCAACACGGCCTCGATCGGCTCCTACCCGGAGCTGGTGCGGCTGCGCGAGCAGTGGCAGCCGCGCTACGGCAAGTGGCCCGCCTTCGCCGCGGCCCTGATCACCGTGCTGCGGCGGTCCGAGAAGATCTCGGTGAAGATCGAAGACCGCTGGTACAAGGTCTGGTTCCTGTTCGTCGGCAACGGCCCGTACTACCCGCGCGGCGCGGTGCCGGCGTGGCGGCCGACGCTGGACTCCGGCCTGCTCGACGTCCGCTGGCTGCGCGCCGACGTGCGGTTCTCCCGGCTGCGCGTGGTGATCGCGCTGATCCTCGGCGCGCTCGGCCACAGCCGCGTCTACCACCAGCGTGAGGTGCCGCGGGTCGACGTCGAGCTCCTGGAGCCGAGCGTGCTCGCCACCGACGGTGAGGTCGTCGAGGAGGCCGGCCGGTACACGTTCCGGGTCGCCGAGCGCCCGATCCCGGTCTACCGCCGCGACGAGGAGCGCTGGACCGGCCGCGACCGGCCCTTCCAGGGATGAGCGCCGCCGGGGGCGGGCGCACCCTGCTGCGGTCGGTGCGCCCGCTCGCCGCGGACCGCACCGGGCTCGGGGAGCCGGTCGACGTGCTCGTGTCCGGGCACCGCGTCGCCGCGATCGGGCCCGGGCTCGATCCCGGCGGGGCGGAGGTCGTCGACGGCGACGGGCGCGCACTGCTGCCCGGCCTGTGGGACCACCACGTGCACATGGCGCAGTGGGCGCTGGCCCGCCGCCGGCTCGACGTCTCCGGCGCCCGGTCGGCCGCGGAGTGCGCCGCGCTCGTCGCGGAGCGCCTCGCGCAGGCCCCGCCCGCGCCGGGCGAGGCCCTGGTCGGGTTCGGGTTCCGGGACTCGCTGTGGCCGGACGAGGCGCACCGCGACCTGCTGGACCCGCTCGCGGGCGACGTCCCGGTCGTCCTGGTGTCGGGTGATCTGCACCAGGGCTGGCTGAACGGGCCGGCACTGGACCGGTTCGGGCACCACGGGCACCCGACCGGCCGGATCCGCGAGTCGGAGTTCTTCGCGGTCACGGTCGCGTTGCAGGACGTCCCCGACGAGACGCTCGACGGGTTCGTCGCCGACGCGGCGGCCGCCGCGTCGGCCCGGGGTGTCGTCGGGATCGTCGACTTCGAGGCACCGTGGTCGCTACCGGACTGGCGGCGCCGCATCGCCGCGGGCGCGACCGGGCTGCGGGTCGAGGCGTCGGTGTGGCCGGACCGGCTCGACGACCTCGTCGCGACCGGGCTGCGCACCGGCGACGCCGTCGACGGGTGCGACGGCCTGCTCACCGCCGGCCCGCTCAAGGTGATCACCGACGGATCGCTGAACACCCGCACCGCGTACTGCTACGACCCGTACCCGGCGCCGCCGGGCGCACTGATCGACAACCCGTGCGGGCTGCTGCTCGTCCCGCCGGACGAGCTCCGCCCGCTGCTGGCCCGGGCGCACGACGCCGGCCTGGAGGCCGCGCTGCACGCCATCGGCGACCACGCGAACACCCTGGTGCTGGACGCGTTCGCCGCCACCGGGGCGCGCGGGCGGATCGAGCACGCCCAGCTGCTCACCGGCGACGACGTGCCCCGCTTCGCCGCACTCGGCCTGGTGGCCAGCGTGCAGCCCGAGCACGCGCTGGACGACCGCGACGTCGCCGACCGGCTCTGGGCGGGCCGGACGGGGCGCGCGTTTGCGTTCGCGTCGCTGCACGGCACCGGGGCCCGGCTGGCGCTCGGCTCGGACGCCCCGGTGGCCCCGCTCGACCCGTGGGTCGCGCTCGCCGCGGCCGTGCACCGCTCCGCCGACGGCCGGGAGCGGTGGCACCCGGAGCAGGAGCTCGACCGGGCCGTCGCACTCGGCGCGTCGTTCGGCGTGGTCGGCGGCTCGACGGCCCGGGTCGCCGAGGGCGTCCGCGCCGACCTGGTGCTGACCGACGCCGATCCGGTCACCTGCGACCCGGCCGTCCTGCGCGCGATGCCGGTCGCGGGGACGCTCGTCGGCGGCCGGTGGACACACCGGGACGGCGTCTGAGGTGCGCCGTGGCGTGCGTGGCCCGACCGGCCCCGGCGTGCTGGAGGAGATCGCGCTGCCGGGCGGACCGCTGACCCTGCTGCGCCCGGCCGACCCGGACACCGTCGAGCCCGACGCCGTCGAGGTCGCCGAGGGCGTGGAGGAGCTGCACCCGGCGCACTGGGCCCACCTGTGGCCGTCCGGGCGGGCGCTGGCGCACGCGGTCGCCGCGGCGGGCCCGGCGCGGCTGGCCGGGCGCCGGGTGCTGGAGCTGGGCTGCGGGCTCGGGCTGCCGTCGCTGGCCGCGGCCCGCGCCGGTGCGGTGCCGGTGGTGGCGACCGACCGGTCCCCCGCCGCCGTCGGCTGGGTGGCGGCGAACGCCCGCCGGTCGGGGCTGGCGGTGGAGGCCGTGGTGGCCGCGTTCGACGCCGGCGACCCGCGGCTCGGGCAGCAGCGGTGGGACCTCGTGCTGGCCTCGGACGTGCTCTACGGTGTCGCCGCGGCGGACGCGCTGACCGCGCTGCTGCCGCGGGTGACGAGCCGCCGGGCGGCGGTGTGGCTGGCCGATCCCGGGCGCCCGGAGACCCCGCGCTGGCTGGAGGCCGCCCGCGGGACCTGGACGGTCCGCACCCGACCACTGCCGCACGGGGTGGACCTGCACGTGCTGCGCCGCAGGCCCTGAGCGGGCGCGCGCCGCTCCCGTCCGTCCGGGCAGGTTCGGCGGCGGCCCTCCGCCCCGGGTGGGATCATGATCGTTGCAACACGCACCGGGCGTACGGAAGGGGCTCGATCATCGCTCGCCTGCCACCGGCCGCGGCCTTCGAGGGGCTCGCCGTCACCTTCGCCGTGGTCATGCTCGGCGCCACGATGCCGACCCCGATGTACGCGCTCTACCAGCGCGAGCTCGGGTTCTCCCCGGTCGTCCAGACGGTGGTCTTCGCCGTGTACGCCCTCGGCGTGCTCGCCGCGCTGCTGCTCGCGGGCCGCTGGTCCGACCAGCTGGGGCGACGCCCGATGCTGCTCGCCGGCGTCGCGTTCTCCCTGGTCAGCAGCCTGGTCTTCCTGCTGGCCGGTCCGGTGTGGGTGCTCCTGGTGGGGCGGCTGCTGTCGGGCGTCTCGGCCGGGATCTTCGCCGGGGCCGCGACCGCAGCGGTGATCGAGGCCGCCCCGGAGTCGTGGCGGGACCGCGGGCCCGCGGTGGCGACCGCCGCGAACATCGGCGGGCTCGGCCTGGGCACGGCACTCGCGGGCGTCGCCGTCGAGTACCTGCCGGCACCGCTGCACCTGTCCTTCGCGGTGCACGCGGTCGTGGTGGCGCTGTGCGGGCTGCTGGTGCTCGCCGCGCCGGAGACGGTCCGGGACCGGCCCGCGCACCCGTCGCTGCGCCCGCAGACGGTGGAGGTCCCGCCCGCCGTCCGGGCGGTGTTCGCCCTGGCGGCGACGGCCGGGTTCGCCGGCTTCGCGGTGCTCGGCCTGTTCACCGCGCTCTCCCCGCGGATCGTCTCCGAGATCGTCGGCATCCCGAACCACGCCGTCGCGGGCGTGATGTCGTTCGTGCTGCTCGGGGCCTCGGTGGTCGCGCAGCTGCTCGTCCGCCACGCCGGCACCGACCGGATGCTCGACGCGGGCTGCGTGCTCCTGGTGGCCGGCGTCGGGCTGGTCGCGCTGTCGGTGGCGCGGGCGTCGATGACGGAGCTGCTCGCCGGCGCGGTGATCGCCGGCGCGGGGCAGGGCATGACGTTCTCCAAGGGCCTGGCCGCGGTGAACAGCCGGGTGGACGTGGCACGGCGGGCCGGGACGACGTCGTCGTACTTCCTGGTGCTCTACGTCGCGATCTCGCTGCCGGTCGTCGGGCTCGGCGCGGCGAGCCAGGCCTGGGGGCTGCGGACGGCCGGGATCGCCTTCTGCGGGCTCGTCGCGCTGCTCGCGGTGATCGCGCTCGGCGCGCTGCTCGTGCTGCAGCGACGGGAGGCACGGCCTCCCGCCACACCCTGACCCGGCTCAGGTCGCCAGGGCCCGCACGAGCACGACGACGGCCGACGCCGCCGACACGACCAGCACCACCCGGCGCAGCGTCCGGGCGCCCACCCGGCGCCCCAGCAGGTGCCCGGCGACCCAGCCCAGCCCGATCCCGGGCAGCAGCCACAGGCCGGCGAGCAGCGCGTCGCCCGCGCCCGCCCGCAGCGGCCCCGCCAGCACGGCGGCCAGTGCGACCAGGGCGATGGCCGTGCCCGTCACCGCGACCGTCGCCCGGGCGCGGCGGGGGTCGGTCCCGGCGAGCAGCAACGCGACCGGCGGGCCGGTGACCGCAGCCGTCGTGCCCAGCACCGCGGAACCGGCCCCGGCCGCGGCGCTCGCCGTGGGGCCCGCGTGCCGGGCCGCCGGGCCGCGGGCGGTCATCAGCACCGCGGCGAGGATGCCGCAGGCCCCCGCGACGGCGAGCGCCCGCGGGCTCAGCACCGCCAGCAGCCAGGCACCCGCGACGAGCCCCGGCACCGCCCCGGCCAGCGCCCACCGGGTGACCCGCGGATCGGCCCACCGGCGCCACCGCACCGCGACCCCCGCCGACAGCAGCAGGTTCACGATCATGGCCGGGACCGGTACCAGTCCCGGCCAGAGCAGCAGCGCCGTCGGGACGAGCAGGAGGTTCACCCCGAACCCGAGCAGGACCTGCACCGCCGTCCCGGCCGCCACGACGGCGGTCAGGACGGCGAGCGCCGTGGGGTCCGGTGGCATCAGCGGTAGCCGGTGACGTCCGCCGGCTTCCCCGCGTCCTGCACCTCGACGATGTAGCGCCAGGCGTCCGGGCGCGAGCCGTCGACGTCGTCGAGGCCGTACTCCCGGGCGAGCTCCCCGGAGGAGGTGGAGCGGCCGTTCCAGCGGTGCCGGTCGGGGTCCGCGGCGAGTGCGGCGATCCCGCGCCCGACGAGCCGCGGCGACTCGGAGATGGCGAAGTGCGGCTCGGCGGTGAGCGCGTCGCGCCAGGTGTCCTCGGTGACGCCGAAGAGCTCCAGCATCATCTCCGAGCGCAGCCAGCCGGGCGTGACAGCGACCGCCGTGCCGCCGTGCTCGCGCAGCTCGTGCGCCCAGGACCGGGCGAGCCGGATCGGGGCGATCTTCGCGAGGTCGTAGAAGGCGTTGAGCCGGTAGTTCTCGGCGTTGTACCCGTCGGTGCCGTCGGTGACCTCGACGACGAGCCCGCCGGGCGTCCGCGACAGCAGCCGCAGCGCGTGGTGCGCGGTGACCAGGTGGGTGTCGATCGCCAGCCGCAGCGTCCGGAGCCCGTTGGCCAGGTCGTGCTCCCAGACCGGGGTCTCCCACTCGACCATGAGCTCGCCGCCCCAGATGTCGTTGACGAGCACGTCGAGCCGGCCGTGCTCGCGCCCGATCCGGTCGACGAGCGAGGCGACGGCCTCGGAGTCGAGGTGGTCGGTGGGCACCGCGATCCCGGTGCCGCCGGCCGCGGTGACCAGGTCGGCGGTGTCCTCGATCGTCTCCGCGCGGTCGTACTCGGACCGCTGCTCGCGCGTGGTGCGCCCGGTGCAGTACACGGTCGCCCCGGCGGCGCCCAGCTCGACGGCGATCCCGCGCCCGGCCCCGCGCGTCGCCCCGGCGACCAGCGCCACCCGTCCCGTCAGGTCCATGTGCCCTCCTCATATGTGAACGTCTATTCGTTTATATACGATGGTGCCATGCCCCGCCGCAAGCAGGTCCCCGATTCCGACGTCCTCGACGTCGCCCTCGACGTGCTGCACGCCGGCGGCCCGCAGTCCCTGACGTTCGCCGCGCTCTCCGAGGCGAGCGGACTGGCCCCGGCGACGCTCGTCCAGCGGTTCGGGAGCAAGCCCGACCTGCTCAGCCGGGTGCTGCTGCACGCGTGGGACCGGCTCGAACGGCGCACCGACGAGCTCGGGGCCACCGTGGAGCGCACCCCGCGGGGCGCGGTCGCGTTCCTCGTCGGGCTCTCCGAGCAGTACGGCGGCATCGACAGCTACGCCGACGCCCTGCTGGTGCTGCGCGAGGACCTCCGCGACCCGCAGGCGCGCCGGCGGGGCACGGCGTGGCGGGCGTCCCTCGCCGGGGTCCTCGACGCGTGCCTGGACGGGCCGCCCGGCCTGGGCGACGCCGTCGCGACCTACTGGCAGGGCACCCTGACGTGGTGGGGTTTCGACCCGCGCGAGCCGGTCACCACGCACGTCGAGCGGGAGCTGACCCGCTTCCTCACGACGGTCGGTCCTCCGGCAGGTTCTGCACGTGCCGGAACCCGAACCGGCCCTTGATGCACAGGTGGCCGTGGGTCACCGAGTGGTCGGCCGGACTCGTCACGTTCACGATCTCGCCGCGCTGGACGTGCAGCTCCAGGTTGCAGCCGACCCCGCAAAACGAGCAGATCGTCGTCGTGACGGACTCCTCGTCGGGATGCCAGTCGCCCGCCTCGCGCCGGTCGTGCTCGGCCACCGAGACCAGCGCGCCCGTCGGGCAGACGCCGATGCAGTTCCCGCAGTAGACGCAGGCGGAGTCGGGCAGCTCGACGTCGTGCTCGGTGGCGATGCGGGCGTCGAACCCGCGACCGGCGGCGGCGATCGCGAAGGTGAACTGGGCGTCGGTGCCGCAGGCGTTGACGCACTTGTAGCACATGATGCAGCGGGAGTAGTCCCGCACGTAGAGATCGTTGTCGATCTTGACGGGCTGCTCGACGGTCGCCCGGGTGCGCCCGTCCGGGGCGTGGTGGTGCCCCGGATGGCGGCGGTCCCCACCTCCATGCCGTCCTCGCACCGCCGGGCGCACGACGGCACCAGGGTGCGGGAGCCCTCGACCTCGACGACACACACCCGGCAGGCGTTGATCGGGTCCATGTTGGGCGCCCAGCACAGCGTCGGGGTGTCGGCCTGCTCGGCCGTGCCCTCGGAGTGCAGCGCCTCCAGGATCGTCGAGCCCTCCGGGACCCGGACCTCCGTGCCGTCCAGCGAGAGCCCGACGGTGCGCCGGATCAGGCCGAGCATCACGGGGCCGCCGGACAGGCGCTCGGCCGGGCCCGGCGCGGCCCCGGCCGGGTCGGCGACGGTGACGCCGACCGCCCCGGCCCCGTTGGTCCGGCCCAGGGCGCCGACCCCCTCGCCCGCGCCCGGGCCGTCGCCCGGGGTCTCCGAGCCGTTCGCGCCCGTGTCGGCCTCGGGGGCGCCGTCGACCTGCCCGGGGGCCGGTGCCCGCGAGCCGCCGCCGGGGCCGGCCGGGCCCTTGCCGCTGGTCGTCGTCATCGGTGCTCCCTCGCCGCTGCGGATGGTCGGGTGGCCGGGCCGATCACCGGGTGCCCCCGTGGCCGTTCGTCGACGAGCGGTCGCACGGGGGTGCCGCGATCAGCCCGAGGTCGATCGCGGACGTCACCGCGGACGGCGCCGTCTGTCCCAGCCCGCAGATCGACGCGTCCCGCATCACCCGGGCCAGGTCGTCGAGCAGCGCGATCTCGGTCTCCCGCGAGCCGATCGGCGCGTTCCGCTCCAGGCGGGCGAGCGCCTCCTCCTGGCGGACCGTCCCGACCCGGCAGGGCACGCACTGCCCGCACGACTCGTCGCGGAAGAACGCGGCGATCCGCCGCAGGGTGCCGGTCAGGTCGGCGTCCTCGTCGAACACCAGGACGACGCCCGAGCCCAGGGTGGCGCCGATGTCGCGGGCACCCTCCAGGGTGAGCACGACGTCCAGGTCGCCGGGCAGCACGAAGCCGCCGGCCGCGCCGCCGAGCAGCACCGTCCGCAGCGACCCGCGGGCACCGCCCGCGAGGTCGAGCAGCTGCCGCAGGGTGGTCCCGAAGTCCACCTCGTACACCCCGGGCGTGCCGACCGCGCCGGAGACGCAGAAGAGCTTCGACCCGGTAGACCGGCCGCCGCCGACCCCGGCGAACGCCTGCCCGCCAATGTCGAGGACCTCCAGCACGTTGTAGAGCGTCTCGACGTTGTTGATCGCCGTCGGCTTGCCGAACAGGCCGACGGAGGCCGGGAACGGCGGTTTGTTGCGCGGCTCCCCCCGGTAGCCCTCGATCGACTCCAGCAGCGCGGTCTCCTCGCCGCAGATGTAGGCGCCCGCGCCGCGCCGCAGGTCGATGTCGAACGCGAAGCCCTCGCCCATGACGTCGTCGCCGAGCAGGCCGCGGGCCCGGGCGGCGGCGATCGCGTCCTGCAGCCGGCGGGTCGCCAGCGGGTACTCGCCGCGGATGTAGAGGTGCCCGACGGTCGCGCCGGTCACGTACCCGGCGATGGTCATGGCCTCGACCAGGCCGAACGGGTCGCCCTCCATCAGCACCCGGTCCTTGAAGGTGCCCGGCTCCGACTCGTCGGCGTTGCAGACGAGGTGGTGCGGACGTTCCGGCGCCTGCGCGACGCCCTCCCACTTCACGCCGGTGGGGAACGCCGCGCCGCCGCGCCCGGTCAGCGAGGAGTCCTTCAGCTCGGCGATCACCCGGGTCGGGCCGAGGTCGACGGCTCGGCGCAGCGCCGCGTAGCCGCCGCGGGAGCGGTAGTCGTCGAGCGAGGACGGGTCGACGACGCCGACCCGGCGCAGCAGCCGCAGGTGCGCACCGGTGCGGGTCTGGGGCGCGCTCACCGTCGCGTCGGCGAAGGCCCGGTCCGCGGCCGAGGCCTGCTCCCCGGACGGGTCGGCGGGCGCGGAGGCGGCCTCCAGGACCGACGACGGGGTCGCCGGGGCCTGGGACAGGTCCGGTTCGCCCGCCCGCTGGTGCAGCACCGCGGGTGCCCGCTCGCACAGCCCGAGGCAGGGGCTGCGGACCCAGCAGGCGGCCGGCGCGCCGTCCGACCCGGAGCCCGTGCCCTCCGGCCCCAGCGCCGGCCCGAGCGCGGCCGCGATCTCCTCGCCGCCCGCCGGGCCGCACGCGACGTCGTCGCAGACGTGCACGACCCGCGGGGCGCGGGGCTCGACGGAGAACATCGCGTAGAACGTCGCGACGCCGTACACCTCGGCGGGCGGGACCTGCAGCGTGCGCGCCACGTGGTTGAGGGCGCCCTCGGACAGCCAGCCCTCGGCGTCGTGCACGGCGTGCAGCAGCGGCAGGAGCAGGTGCCGGTGCGAGCGGGCGGCGTGCCCGGCGTGCCGGGACCAGGTGGCCCGGTCACCCGCCGTCAGCTCGGCCGCGGACGGCGCGAGCAGCGCGAACGCGGCGTCGACCGCCTCACGCTCGCCCGTGCTCGGTTCCGCCGACGACAGGTGCAGGTCCATCCACTACTCCCCCGCGACCGGCAGCGACCCGGTCACCTTCTCGATCCGCACGGCGGTGGCCTTGAACTCCGAGGTCCCCGACTTGGGGTCCCATGCGTCGTTGGTCAGGACGTTGACGTCGACCTCCTCGCTGAAGTGCGGCGTGAACGACGCCAGTCCCGGCCGCAGCGACGGGTCGAGCGCCACCGGCGCCTCCACCGCCCCGCGACGGCTCGACACCCGGACCCGCTCGCCGTCGGCGATCCCGAGCCGCTCGGCGTCTGCCGCGTCCATCCGCAGCGACTCCCGCCGTCGCAGCGGCGAGGCGTAGCCCCCGGTCTGGACGCCGGAGTTGTAGGCGTCGAGCAGGCGGACCGTCGTGAGGCGGATCGGGAACTCCTCGGACAGCTCGTCGACCGGTGCGACGTGCTCCACCGGCGTGAACGGCGCCGGGGTGCCGCACTCGGCCGGGTCGTCGGCCCACAGCCGGGCGTGCATCAGCGGGGTGCCCGGGTGGTCCTCCGCCGGGCACGGCCACTGGATGCCGCCGAGCGCGTCGAGCCGCGGGTAGCTCATGCCGTGGTGCCAGTTCAGCGACACCGAGCGCAGCTCGTCCCACACCTGCTCGGCCGTCGGCTCGCCCCAGTCGTGGCCGAGGCGGTCGGCGATGCCGCAGATGATGTGGGTGTCGGGGCGGGCGAGCCCGGGCGGGTCCAGCGCCTTGCGGACCCGCTGCACGCGCCGCTCGGAGTTGGTGACGGTGCCCTCGTACTCGCACCAGTCGGCCGCCGCGGGCAGGACGACGTCGGCGAGCTCGGCCGTCGCGGTCCGGAAGATGTCCTGGACGACGAGATGGTCCAGGTCCTCCAGCAGGTGCCGCGCGTGCAGGGCGTTGGCCTCCGACTCGGCCGGGTTCTCACCGATGCAGTAGAGCGCCGACAGCTCACGGCGCTCCATCGCCTCGAACATCTCCGAGAGGTGCATGCCCTTGACCGGCGGGATCGGCTTCCCGCCGTAGACGGCCTGGAACCGGGCGCGCGCCTCGTCGTCGCCCACGTCGTAGCCGCCGGGCAGCTTCGCCGGGATGGAGCCCATGTCCCCGCCGCCCTGGACGTTGTTCTGCCCGCGCAGCGGGACCAGCCCGGAGCCGTACCGGCCGACGTGCCCGGTGAGCAGCGCCAGGTTGATCAGCGCGAACACGTAGTCCGCGGCGTTGTGGTGCTCGGTGATCCCGAGCGTCCAGCAGATCTGGGCACGGTCGGCGCGGGCGTAGGCGTGCGCCAGCTCCCGGATCGACGCCGCGGGCACCCCGGTGATCTCCTCGGCGCGCTCGAGGGTGTACGGCTCGACCGACGCCCGGTAGTCGTCGAAACCGCTGGTGGAGCGCTCGACGAAGGACCGGTTCACCAGACCGGCGTGGATGATCTCCCGCCCGACCGCGTTCGCGAGCGCGATGTCGGTGCCCACGTCGAGCCCGAGCCAGGAGTCGGCCCAGTGCGCGGTGGAGGTGTGCCGCGGGTCCACCGAGTACATCCGGGCCCCGTTGCGGATCCCCTGGAGCACGTGGTGGAAGAAGATCGGGTGCGTCTCGCGGGCGTTACTGCCCCACAGGACGAGGAGGTCGGCGTGTTCCGCTTCGACGTACGCGGAGGTGCCGCCGCCGGCACCGAAGACCGCCGTCAGACCGACGACGCTGGGAGCGTGTCAAGTGCGGTTGCAGCTGTCGACGTTGTTGCTGCCCATCACCGCCCGGGCGAACTTCTGGGCGGTGTAGTTCATCTCGTTGGTCGCCTTCGAGCAGCTGAACATGCCGAAGCGGTCGCCCGGCACGTCCCGGAACCCGGCCGCGGCGCGGTCGAGGGCCTCCTCCCAGGAGGCGGGGCGCAGGACGCCGCCGTCGCGGACCAGTGGCTTGGTGAGACGGACGTGGCGCGGGCGGAAGCCGCGGCGGTCGCCGCCGCGCGGACGGGTGGTGCGGGTCATCGTCGACCTCCGGGTGGTGAGTCCGGTACCTGCACACCGTAGCAATCGGGAGATCGACGTCACAGGGCTCTGTCACACGTGTTGCAGGTCCCGCCGGCTCCGCTCAGCGGGTTCGGGTGACCTCGTCGCCCGTGACCAGGGGGAACCACGGCGGCAGGACACCGGCGGGCGCCACCGTGTCCCCGGACGCGACGACCGGGCCGGGCAGCCCGCCCGCCGTCGCCGCCCGTGCGGTGCGGGCGCGGCCGCCGTCGTGGAGGCGGACGGCCGGCTGCGGGCGGGCGAGCGCGGCGGCGTACTCGGCCGGCGTGTTGACGTTGGTCAGCGAGTCCAGCCGCGGGTCGAGCCGGGCCAGCACGGGATCCGACCGCAACGTCTCCTCGGCGATCCGGCGCACCCGGACCCGCTCGAACAGCGACGGTGGCCGCCCCTCGCCGGCCGCGGTCAGCTCGGCGACCAGCCCGGCGAGCCCGGTGCGGTAGGCGGCCGCGAGCGGCTGGTGGTGGCCGTGCGCCACCGGCAGGGCGACGTCGTGCCCGGCCAGCAGGTCGAGCACCCGCGCGGCGAAGCCGGGGTGCAGCAGGGGCAGGTCGGTGGAGGCGACGAAGGCGCGCTCCGCCCGCCCGGCGACGGCGGCCAGGCCGACTCCGATCGCCGGCAGCGGCCCGAGGCCCGGCTCCGGGTCGTCGTACACCTCGACACCGGTGGGGAGCTCCGGCAGCTCCTGCCCGGCAGCCCGGACGACGACGACCGGCCCGTCCACCGCCCGGCCCAGGACGGCGACGGTGCGGGTCAGCAACGGGGCGCCGTGCCAGTCCAGCGCGGCCTTCGCCGCGCCCATCCGTGCGGACAGCCCGCCGGCCGGCACGATCCCGGCGGCCGGGCGCCGTCCGCCGTACCCGCGTGTCCCGCCCCCGACCACGCGGGCGATCCTACGGCCGGGCTCCTACCCTGGTGGTCCGGCCGTTCGTCGCGGCCGGAGGAGGGGGTCGAGATGGGACGGTTGACGGTCCGCCGCCCGGTACTGCGGCTGAACGCGGACGGCAGTACCCGGTCCCGCCCGGACACCCTGGTGGCCGAGGAACCGCTGGAGCTGCGGGTGGGCGGGTCCGCGCTGTCGGTCACGATGCGCACCCCCGGCCACGACGTCGAGCTGGCGCACGGCTTCCTGCTCACCGAGGGCGTCATCGGGTCGGGCGCCGACCTGTACGCCGCCCGGTACTGCGACTCGGTCGACGACCAGGGCCGCAACACCTACAACGTGCTCGACGTCGACCTCGCGCCCGGGGTCGAACCGCCGGACACCTCGCTCGAACGGAACTTCTACACGACGTCGTCGTGCGGGGTGTGCGGCAAGGCGTCGCTCGACGCGGTGCGGCTCAAGACCCGGCACTCCCCCGCCGGTGACCCGCTGCGGATCCGCCGCGAGGTGCTGCTGGCGCTGCCCGACCGGCTGCGCGAGCGGCAGAAGGTGTTCGGCTCCACCGGCGGCCTGCACGCGGCCGCCCTGTTCGACGCCGACGGCGAGCTGCTGGTCGCACGCGAGGACGTCGGCAGGCACAACACCGTCGACAAGGTGCTGGGCCGGATGCTGATGGACGGCGGCATCCCGGCCGCCGGGACCGTGCTGATGGTCTCGGGGCGGGCGTCGTTCGAGCTGGTGCAGAAGGCCGTCATGGCCGGGGTCCCGGCGCTGGCGGCGGTGTCGGCGCCGTCGTCGCTGGCGGTGGAGCTGGCCGACGAGTCGGGGATGACGCTGGTCGGGTTCCTGCGCGGGGAGACCGGCAACGTCTACACCGGCGCGGAGCGGATCGAGGTCTGAGCCGCCCCGCGCGGGGCTCAGCGGTGGGCGGACTCCCAGGCGCGGGCCTGGCGGTCGGCGAACCGGGCGAGCCGCCCGGCGCCACGGCCCTCGGGCCGGGCCACCCACCCGACCGCGGCGACCACCAGTGCGCAGCCCGCGGCCTGCCACACCGTCAGCGTCTCGCCGAGGACCAGCATCCCGAGCAGCACCGACAGCACCGGGTGCACCAGCAGCAGCGCGCCCGCCGTGCCGGGGGCGAGACCGGCCGAGCCGCGCCCGATCAGCACCCACGCGAGCACCTGGCCCGACAGCGCCATCACGATCAGCCAGGCCCAGGTGTGCGCGGGCATCGCGATCGCGATGCCGTCACCGAGCATGCCGACCGTCCCGCAGGTCACTCCCGCACCGACAGTGGCCAGCGCGACGGGGGTGACCAGGTGGCGGGGCCGCCGCCGGGACGCCGACCGGTTCAGGTGCAGGAACCCGGCGTAGGCGATCCCCGCCAGGGTGCCCAGCACCGCGCCCCGGACCGGCTCGGGTCCACCCGCCCCGGCGCCGAGCGCACCCCCGGCGAGGGCGATCCCGCCGAGCAGGACGGGAGCGGCGAGCACCAGCCGCCGCGGGACGCGCTCGCCCGCGACGATCCAGGCGATCAGCGGCAGGGCGACGACCTGGACGTTGAGCACGACGTTCGCCACACCGGCCCCGGCGTCGAGCACCGCACGGGTCCAGAGCAGGAAGTCGGCGCCGAGGAACACCCCCGACAACAGCGACCAGCCGGCCACGCCGAGCGGAACCCCGCCGAAGCGGCGGCGCTCGGCCAGTGCCCACGGCGCCAGCACGACCAGCGCCAGCACGCACCGCCAGAACGACGCCGTCGCCGGATCGGCACCGGCGAGCGCGACGAGGATGCCGGTCCAGGCGAGGACCGACGCCCCCGCGAGGAGGAGCAGGGCGGAGTGCGGATCGGTCGCGGTACGTGCGGTCACGGGTCCACGGTCCCCGCCGGGACCGCGAAGATCCAATGAATGTTCCTGCGCTGTACCGCTAAGCTGTGCTGCGTGATCGCGTGGGAGAGGCTGCGGGTGTTCGCCGCCGTCGCCGAGCACGGGTCGGTCGGTGCCGCCGCGGCCGCGCTCCACATCACCGGCCCGGCCGTGACCCAGCAGCTGCGCAAGCTCGAACGCGAGACCGGGACCCGGGTGGTCGAGCCCGACGGGCGTGGCATCCGACTCACCGCGGCCGGGCACGTCCTGGCCGGGCACGCACGCAGCGTCGCCGCCGCCGTCGCCGACGCGGAGCGCGACCTCGCCGGCCTGCACGACGACGTCGCCGGTCCGCTGCGGATCGGGTCCGTCGCCAGCGCCCTGCGGGTCCTGCTCCCCGAGGTGCTGCGCTCGCTCGTCGCCGAACACCCGCGGCTCGTCCCGACCGTCACCGACGGCGAGGTCGTCGACCTGCTGCCCGCGCTGCGGTCCCGGGACCTCGACGCCGTGCTGCTGGAGAGCTGGACGCAGCGCCCGGTCACGCTGCCCGCCGGTGTGCGGGTCACGACGCTGGTCACCGAGCCGGTGCTGCTCGCCGTCCCCGAGGGGCGGCCGGTCACCGACCGCGACCCGGTGCCGCTGCGCGGGCTCGGGGGTGAGGTGTGGGCGTCGAGCCCGGTCGGCACGGAGCCCTACGAGGCGTTGCTGCAGATGCTGCGGGCGGCCGGGATCGAGCCGGACGTGCGGTACCTCTTCGCCGACTTCGCCACCCAGCTCGCGCTCGTCCGGGCCGGCCTGGCGGTGGCGCTGGTCCCGGCGATGGCGGTGGCCGGGGCGCCGGGTCCCCGCCTCCGGCCGGGAACGGGCGACGAGCACCCGGGAACCGGGGACGAACAGCAGGGAACCGAGGACGAGCTGCCGGGAACCGAGGACGGGCGGCCGGCAACCGGGGACGGGCGGCCGGGCGCCGGGGACGGGCAGCCGGGCGCCGGGGACGGGCGTACCGGCGGCGCGGACGAGCAGTCCGCACCGGGTACCGGCCGGGGTGCCGCGACGGCGGCCGGGTATCCCGGGATCCGGTTCCGGCCCTGCCGTCCCGCGGTGGGCCGGTCACTGGTCCTGGCGACCCGCGAGGCGGACTCCGGCCTGCCGGCCGTGCAGGCCCTCGCGGGCGTCCTGCGGGCCGCCGCCGGCCGCGCGGTGGCGGCGGACCCGGTACCGGGCTGAGCGGCCCGCCCCGGCACCGGCCGGGGCGGGCCGGTCGCTCAGGCCAGCAGCTCCCGCACCTTCGGGATCACCTGCGTGCCGTAGAGCTCGACGGCCTTCATGCGCGCCGACACCGGCTGCGGGCCCACGGTGTAGATCAGGTCGAAGCGCTGCGCCCCGACCGCCCGGACCGACTCGGCGATCCGGCGGGCCACCGTCTCCGGCGACCCGACGTGCAGGGCGCCCTGCTCGACGTCCGCCTCGAACCGGGCACGCGACAGCGGCGGCCAGCCGCGCAGGGCGCCGATCCGGTCCATCTGCGCCTTGTACGGGGCGAAGAAGACCTCCTTCGCCTCCTCGTCGGTGTCGGCGACGAACCCGGGCGCGTGCATGCCGACCGACTTCGCGGCGTGCCCGAACTGCTCGACGGCACGCTTGTAGAGGTCGACGTAGGGCGCGAACCGGGCGGGCTGCCCGCCGATGATGGCGAGCATCAGGCCCAGGTCGTGCCGCGCGGTGCGGACCACCGACTCCGGCGACCCGCCGACGCCGACCCACACCGGGATCCGCCGGCCGGCGGTCGGGAAGACCTCGGCGCCGTCCAGCCCGGCCCGGGTGCTGCCCTCCCAGGTCACCGGCTTCTCGTCGAGGAGCTTCACGAACAGGTCGAGCTTCTCCTCGAACAGCTGCTCGTAGTCGTTCATCGAGTACCCGAACAGCGGGAACGACTCGGTGAACGACCCACGCCCGACGATCACCTCGGCCCGGCCGTCGGACAGCGCGTCGAGCGTCGCGAAGCGCTGGTAGACCCGCACCGGGTCGTCCGAGCTGAGCACGGTGACCCCGGACGAGAGCCGGATCCGCGACGTCCGGCCGGCGATCCCGGCCAGCACCGTCTCCGGTGTCGAGATCGAGTACTCCGGCCGGTGGTGCTCCCCCAGCGCGACGACGTCGACACCGGCTCCGTCGGCCAGCACCACCTCGTCGACGACCTGCCGGATGGCCCGCGGATGGGTCAGCAGCACGCCGTCGTCGCCGGTGGGCACGTCTCCGAAGGTGTCCATCCCGAACACGAACTCAGTCATACCGCCCCCAACCTCGTTGACCGTTCAATCATTCCACGGTCCCCGGTGGGTGCGGTCGGGGGGGGCTCGCCGCCGCGGGTCAGCGCTCGCGGGCGTGCAGGTGCCGCAGCAGGTTCGCGGCGAACCGGTCCCCGGTGGCGTCCATCGTCGCCCGCATCGTCCGGGTCACCACCGGGGCTGCCAGCCGGGACAGCGGGAGGTCGACGTCGAGGGTCAGCGAGATCTCGAGGTGCGTGGCGGGGCTGCCGTCGGCATCGGGTTCGGCGTCGGCCAGCGCGTAGTGGCCCTCCGCCCCCGCCCACTCGGTGACGCCGGCGGGCGGGCTGTGCGTGAACTCGATCCGCTTGCCCTCGGTGAAGGTCATGCGCTCGGTGAAGACCGGCTTGATGCCGACGCCGAGGACCGCCAGCTGGACCATGTGCCAGCGCCAGTGCTCGCCCAGGTCGTCGATCCGGCTGAGCAGCGGCGTCAGCCGCGGCAGCATCACCGGATCGGTCAGCACCCGCCACACCGCCGTCCGGTCGGCGGTGACGACCGCCTCGGACTCGGTCCGGGCGGAGAACCGGGTCAGGAGCCGCCGCCCTCGCCCAGGGCGCCCCCGGCGGCCGGCGCGTCGTCGCCACCGGCGACCTCCGGCTCCGGCTCGGCGGTGCCGCGGTTCGTCGCCGGGAGCAGCTCGGTGAGCGCCGCACCCTCGATCCGGCGGAACGTGCGCCGCGGCCGGGTCCGGTCCAGCACCGCGACCTCGAGCGCCTCGGCGCCGAGCACCCGGGGCTGGGAGCCGGCACCGTTGCCCGCGGAGGCCGGGTCCGCACCGGGCACCTGCAGGCCGCCGAGCGCCACGCCGATCGCGGCGTCGAGCTCCAGCCCGTGCTCGTAGGTCTCGCCGAGCTTGGTCGAGATCGGCTCGGTCTGGCCGCCCATGACGACGAACCGCGGCTCGTCGGTGATGGAGCCGTCGTAGGTGATGCGGTAGAGCTGGTCACCGCCGGACTCGGCACCGACCTCGGCCACGCACAGCTCGATCTCGAACGGCTTCTGCTGCTCGACGAACGCCGTACCGAGCGCCTGCGCGTAGGCGTTGGCCAGCATCCGGCCGCTGACGTCACGCCGGTCGTAGGTGAACCCGCGGAAGTCGGCCATCCGGATCCCACCGGTGCGCAGGTTCTCGAACTCGTTGTACCGGCCGACCGCCGCGAAACCGATCTTGTCGTAGATCTCGGAGACCTTGTGCAACGCCGTCGAGCGGTTCTCGGCGACGAACAGGACGCCGCCGGCGTAGGTCAGCACCACGACACTGCGGCCGCGGGAGATGCCCTTGCGGGCGAGTTCCGACCGGTCGCGCAGCAGCTGGTCGACGGAGGAGTAGAACGGCATCGTCATGGGGAGACGCTCCAGGCTCGTGCTCGTGCGGGAGGGGTCGGATCAGCGGGACGGGCCACCCGGGCGCTCCACACGCCCGGCGATCACCCGCTCGACGACGGAGGCGATCTCGCTCTCCTCGCGGCGGGCGGCGCCGTCGGCGGTGATGCCCACGACCACGGGGTAGATGCGGCGGACGGTGTCCGGGCCGCCGGTGGCGGTGTCGTCGTCCGCGGCGTCGTACAGCGCCTCGATCGCGGTCCGCACCGCGCCGTCGAGGTCGGCCGCGGGATCGTAGAGCTTCTTCAGCGACGACTTCGCGAACACCGAGCCGGACCCGACGGCGTGGAAGCCCAGGTTCTCGTCGTACCGGCCACCGGTGGGGTCGAACGTGACGATCCGCCCGGCCCGGGCCGGGTCGTCGACGGTGGGGTCGAACCCGGCGAACAGCGGGACGACGACGAAGCCCTGCATCGCCGCGCCCAGGTTCTGCCGGATCATCCCGGCGAGCTTGTTGGCCTTGCCGTCGAGCGAGAGCGGGACGCCCTCGAGCTTCTCGTAGTGCTCCAGGTCGACGCCGAACAGGCGGACCATCTCGAGCGCGATCCCGGCGGAGCCCGCGATGCCGACGGCCGAGTGGTGGTCGGTGACGAACACCTTCTCGATGTCGCGCTGGGCGATCACGTTGCCCGCGGTCGCGCGCCGGTCACCGGCGATGACGACACCGCCGGAGAACGTGAGCGCGACGATCGTGGTGCCGTGCGGCACGCCGAGGGCGTCGGCGGCGCTCCCGCCCGGTGCCGACACCGGCTGCGGGGTGACACCCGCGCCGGGCATCAGGTGCGGTGCGGTGGCCCCGACGAACTCGGAGAACGACTGCGACCCGGTGAGGAAGGTGCCGAGCTGACCCGTGTGGTGCCCGGGCACCAGCCCGGGGGTGACCGACGGCCGGAACTCCATCTGCTTCGACGTGCCTCTCGTTCGAACTACTGCGCCGGGGGTCCCGCCCGGACGGCGGCCGTTCCGGCACGGCCGGGCCCGCATCTGCGGACCCGGCCGGGACGGTACTGCTCTCGCTGGTGAGGCTGCGGTGGTGCCCGTCAGGCGGTCACTCGCCGCCCTTCTGGACGTAGGACCGGACGAAGTCCTCCGCGTTCTCCTCCAGCACGTCGTCGATCTCGTCGAGGATGGTGTCGACGTCCTCGCCGAGCTTCTCGCGGCGCTCCTGACCCGATCCGGACTCGTTCTCACCGGACTCGTCGTCGCCGTCGCCACCGCCCTGGCGCTTGGTCTGCTCCTGCGACATGACGTCTCCTCCTCGCGCTGTGCCTCGCGGCAACCCCTGATCCGCACCCACCGCACGCTCAGGCCGTGCGCCGGAGGTGGATCCGGTCCCCCCTCCACCCTACCGACCGGCACCGACAAAATCGCCTGCTCCGATCTGGCGTGTGACCGTTCCCCTCCCGGTGGGGAGGTCAGTTCGCGGTCAGCTTGTCCACCAGCTCCTCGGCACTGGACACCGCCTCGAACAGCTCGCCGACGTGCTTGCGGGTCCCCCGCAGCGGCTCCAGCGTCGGGATCCGGACCAGCGACTCCCGGCCCAGGTCGAAGATGACCGAGTCCCAGGACGCCGCTGCGACCTCCACCGGGTAGCGGCTCATGCAGGACCCCCGGAAGTAGGCGCGGGTGTCCTCCGGCGGCTCCGTCATCGCCGCCAGTACCTGCTCCTCGGTGACGACGCGGCGCATCGAACCGCGGGTGACGAGCCGGTTGTAGAGCCCCTTGGCCAGCCGGACGTCGGAGTACTGGAGGTCCACCATGCCGAGCCGGCCGGACGCCCACGACAGGCCGTCGCGCTCACGGTAGGCCTCGAGCAGCTTGAGCTTCGCCGTCCAGTCCAGGCGGTCCGCGGTGAGCATCGGGTCGCGGGCCAGGTCGGCGAGCACCGACTCCCACTCCTCGACGACCTCCCTGGTGTCGGGGTCCCAGTCGGACCGCTGGTTGCCGGCCGTCTCCTCCAGGTACGCGACCGCGCGGGTCAGGTACTCCTGCTGCAGCTGCAGCGCGGTCAGGTGTCTGCCGTCGGCGAGCGGCACGGTGACATGCAGGGTCGGGTCGTGGCTGATGCGGGCCACCGACTTCACCGGCTCTGCCAGCCGGAGGTCCTCGAACGACCGGCCGTGCTCGATCATGTCCAGCACCAGCGCGGTGGTGCCGACCTTGAGCAGCGTCGCGATCTCCGACAGGTTCGCGTCACCGATGATGACGTGCAGCCTGCGGTACTTGTCGGCGTCGGCGTGCGGCTCGTCGCGGGTGTTGATGATGCCGCGCTTGAGCGTGGTCTCCAGGCCGACCTCGACCTCGATGTAGTCCGAGCGCTGCGCGATCTGGTAGCCGGGCTCGTCGCCCTGCTGACCCAGCCCGACCCGGCCGGCCCCGCAGACGATCTGCCGGGACACGAAGAACGGCGTCAGGCCGGTCACGATCGACGGGAACGTCGTGGTGCGGGCCATCAGGTAGTTCTCGTGCGAGCCGTAGCTCGCGCCCTTGCCGTCGACGTTGTTCTTGTAGAGCTGCATCCGCGGCGCACCCGGCACGGTGGCGGCCCGGTTCGCGGCCTCCAGCATGATCCGCTCGCCTGCCTTGTCCCAGACCACGACGTCGCGCGGGGTCAGCACCTCGGGCGTGGAGAACTCGGGGTGCGCGTGGTCGACGTAGAACCGGGCGCCGTTGGTGAGGATGACGTTCGCGGCGCCGAGGTCGTCCAGATCGGTGTCCATCTGCGGGGCCAGCGACGGCGCGGACAGGTCGAACCCGCGCGCGTCGCGCAGCGGCGACTCGACCTCGTAGTCCCAGCGGGCCCGGCGGTTGCGCGGGACGTCCGCCGCCGCGGCGTAGGCGAGCACGACCTGCGTGGAGGTGACGACCGGGTTCGCGGTGGGGTCCCCGGGCACGGCGATGCCGTACTCGACCTCGGTGCCCATGATCCGGCGGGCCGTCACGTCCGGGCCCCTGCGCAAGACTGCATCCACCGAGCCTAACCTCAGCCGCCCTGCTCGCACCCCCGCCGCGCGGCGGCGTCGGCCACTGTCCGATCATCTGCGGGCGTGACGGATCCCGCCCGCGAACGCCTCACCGTCTTCGACGCGGCAGGCACGCCGACCGGCGCCGCCGAGCGCGGCGAGGTCTACGCCCGCTCCCTGTGGCACGCCACGACCGCGATCGCCCTGCGCAGCACCGACGGCGAGCACCTCTACGTGCACCGCCGGACCGACACCAAGCTGGTCATGGCCGGACTCTGGGACTGCTGGGCCGGCGGCGTGCTGGACGAGGGCGAGGCTCCCGACGACTGCGCCGCCCGTGAGCTCGCCGAGGAGCTGGGTGTGACGGGCGTCGCGCTCGAGAAGCTCTTCGTCCTCCCGTTCGACGCCGCCGCGCTCGGCGTCGACACGGGCCCCGGCTCGGGCCCGCACGGGCTGCGCGCCCACGTGCACGCCTACCAGGCGTACTGGGACGGCCCGGTGGTCCACCAGCCGTCCGAGGTGGCCGAGGGCGGCTGGTGGAGCTTCGGCGAGCTCCGCGCCCGCCTCGGCACCCCGGACTACCCGTGGGTGCCCGACGGCCTCTGGATCACCCGGCGCTGGCTCGCCGGAGACGTCGACTAGGGTTCCCGGCCAGCGCGTTTACCAATGGGTAACATATGTCACCCACTCCGGTACCTGGATCGGTTAACAACCGGCGGGTCGCGTGACGACACGACGGGGAGGGTCCAGCGTGGGGCCCTCCCGACGCCCCCACCACGTACATGCACTCAGGAGTTCCCATGGTCAGCATCTCGGTCTCGGCCCGCTCCCTCGCCGCCGCCCGGCTGATCGACCCGGAGGTCAACACCGCCGCGGTGGAGGCCGCCCTCGCCGCCGAGCGCCAGGAGAAGCGCGACGCCGGCCGCCCCGCGACCCGCCGCGAGCACACCGCCCGCCGCGAGCCCGGCGCCGGCGCCGCCTGAACCCCGCGCCTCCCCGGATCGGACCTCCCCGGATCCGCCCTCTGGGATCCGGCCTCCCGGAGGACGCGGGGCACGCAGTGCACGGGGCACCCCCTCCCTGCCCCGGGGCGCACCCCGTGACCGCGTGCCGCACCCCGTGACCGCGCGCCGCACCCCACGCAACGGGTGCTCCGAGCCGCGACGGGGTGCGCCGAGCCGGAGCCGGGTGCGCAGAGCCGGATGCTCCGAGCCGCGACCGGGTGCGCCGAGCCCGAGCCGGGTGCGCAGAGCCGCATGCTCCGAGCCGCGTGCTCCGAGCCCGAGCCGGGTGCGCCGAGCCGCAGCCGGGCGCGCAGAGCCGGGTGCTCCGAGCCGCGACCGGGTGCGGAGAGCCCGGGCCGGGTGCGGCAGGCCCGGCCACGGCGCCGAATCCGGTTCCCGACAGCCGCTCGACACCGCCGGTACTCCGCCGCCCTGCGCGACACCTCGCCTTCGCACGGGTTCCCTTCGTTCGCACGGGGTCGGATCCCGTGCGAGCGACGGGAACCCGTGCGAACGGAGCGGTCACGTGGGGACGAGGCGCCTTCCCGGGCAGAGATCGTCGGCCGGTGACCGGTCCTCCGGAGCAGGACGACGGGTCCCCGGCACAGATCGCTGCTTGAGGAAGCGGTTCTCCGGAAGAGGTATGCCGACGAGCCACCGCACCCGGGGCGACGGGGCACCGCACCCGTGGCGACCGGGGACAGCGGGTCGCGCGGCGTGCGAGGGCGGCGGATCGGCGCCGGGCACTCCGGACGCCCGCCCACGTGCCGGCACCCCGCCCACGAGCGGGCCCCGGACACACGGGAGCCCGCACCCCGTCGGGGTGCGGGCTCCCGGCCGTTCCGCGTCCGTCAGAAGTTGATCATGTGGCCGGACAGGCCGTGGATCGCCTCCTGCAGGCACTCCGACAGGGTCGGGTGCGCGTGCACGTTGCGCGCCATCTCGTGGACGGTCAGGTCCCACTTCTGGGCCAGGGTGAGCTCCGGCAGCAGCTCGGTCGCCTCGGCGCCGATGATGTGCCCGCCCAGGAGCTCGCCGTGGGTGTCGTCGGAGATGAGCTTGACGAAACCGGCGGGCTCGGCCATGCCGTGCGCCTTGCCGTTCGCGGTGAAGGGGAAGGTCGCGACGTTGACCTTCCAGCCCTTCTCATCCGCCAGGTCCCGGGCCTCGGCCTCGGTCCAGCCGAACGACGCGACCTGCGGGTTGCAGAAGGTCGCCCGCGGCATCATCTTGTAGTCCAGCTCCTGGGTCTCGGCGCCCGCCAGGGTCTCGGCGGCGACGATGCCCTGCGCCTCGGCGACGTGGGCGAGCATGAGCTTGGCGGTGACGTCACCGATCGCGTAGACGTGGTCGACGTTGGTGCGCATGTGGTCGTCGATCTCGATCGCGCCACGCTGGGTCAGCGACACGCCCAGCTTGTCGAGGCCGTAGCCGTCGACCCGCGGCGCGAAGCCGATCGCCTGCACGACCTTGTCGGCCCGCAGGTCCTCGTTGCCCTTCGACGACGACACCGAGACGGTGACGCCCGAGCCGTCGTCGGTGATCGACTCCACCTTGGTGGAGGTCCGGACGGTGACCCCGAGCTTCTTGTAGGTCTTGAGCAGCTCCTTGGACACGTCGGCGTCCTCGAGCGGGAGCAGCCGGTCCAGGTACTCGACGATGGTGACGTCGACACCGTAGTTGGCCAGCACGAACGCGAACTCGACGCCGATCGCGCCGGCGCCGGCGATGATCACGCTCTCCGGCAGCTCGCGGGTGAGGATCTGCTCCTCGTAGGTCACCACGCGCTCGGAGAGCTCGGTGCCCGGCAGCAGCTTGACCGTCGAACCCGCCGCGATGATCACGTCGTCGTAGGTGACGGTCTCGTTGCCACCCTTCGACAGCTCGACCTCGATCTCGCCCGGCTTGGTGAACCGGCCGAACCCGTCGAGCTCGGTGATCTTGTTCTTCTTCATGAGGAAGTGCACGCCCTTGACCCGGCCGTCCGCGACGGTCCGGCTGCGGTCGAAGGCGGCACCGAAGTCCAGCGACACCTCGCCGGACAGGCCGAAGGTCTTCTGCTCCTTCGTGACGATGTGGGCGATCTCCGCGTTGCGCAGCAGCGCCTTGGACGGGATGCAGCCCACGTTGAGGCAGACACCGCCCCAGTACTTCTCCTCGATCACCGCCACACTGCGGCCGAGCTGGGCGGCGCGAATGGCCGCCACGTATCCACCGGGTCCGGCACCTAGCACGACGACGTCGAAATGAGGCATGTGCCCAGCCTAGGATGCGCGCGCGGGCTCCGGGCCGTCCGGGCCTGCGTCCCCGGTCACCGGCCACTCCCCCGTGCCCGACAGGTGCGCCACGACCGCCTCGCAGGCCTCCTGCAACCCGGCCTGCTGAGCGGGCGTCAGGCCGTCGAAGACCGCCTCGCGCACGCTCTCGACGTGGTCCGGCGCGGCCGCCTCGAGCACCGCGAACCCGGCGTCGGTGAGGTGTGCGAGCTGGCCGCGGCGGTCGGTCGGGCAGGACCGGCGACCGATCCAGCCGGCCTCCTCCATCCGGGCCACCGCGTGCGAGATCCGGCTGCGCGAGGACATCGCCGACTCGGCGAGCACGCTCATCCGCAGCGTCCGGTCCGGCGCCTCGGACAGCCGCACCAGGATCTCGTAGTACGCCTGCGGCATCCCGGCGCCCGTCTGCAGCCGTCGCTCGACCAGGTCGGACACCAGGCGCTGTGCCGCGAGGAAGGCCCGCCAGGTCCGCTGCTCGTCGTCGTCGAGCCAGCGAGTGTGATCCACGACACCCTCCGAAATCTTTGAGCCCTCATCTTGTTGCACCTAGTATCGCTCTCAACAGGTGAGAGTTCAACTAACTACCCCAGGAGATCCCATGAGCGCCCCCACGAAGATCCCCGGCTACGTCGCAGGCACCTGGGACATCGACCCGGTGCACTCTGACGTCGCGTTCGTCGTCCGTCACATGATGGTCAGCAAGGTCCGTGGCCGCTTCGAGCAGATCTCCGGTGAGCTCGTCACCGCCGAGAAGCTCGAGGACTCGACCGTCACCGCCACCATCGACGCCTCCTCCCTGAGCACCGGCAACGAGCAGCGTGACGGTCACATCCGCTCGGCCGACTTCTTCGAGGTCGAGAAGTACCCGGAGTGGACCTTCCGGTCCACCGGGCTCGCCGCCAAGGGTGACGACTTCGTGCTCACCGGCGACCTGACCCTCAAGGGCGTCACCAAGCCCGTCGAGCTGGACCTCGAGCTGAACGGCTTCGGCCCGGACGCCTGGGGCGGCACCCGCGCCGGCTTCACGGCGACCACCACGATCAAGCGCTCGGAGTTCGGTGTCGACATCGAGCTGCCGATGGACGGCGGCGGCGTCGTCGTCAGCGAGAAGGTGGGCGTCGAGCTGGAGATCCAGGCCGTCCTGCGCGCCTCCTGACCGACCGCATCATCCCCGGGAGCCCCGGTCCGCGACGTGCGGCCCGGGGCTCCGGCGCGTCGTAGGCTCCACACCGTGGCGGGATACCGGGAGATCACGCCGGACGGACCGGACGCCGGCCTGCTCGAGTGCGCCTGGCAGAGCCGGCACGACCGGCCCTGCACCCAGCGCGTGCTGCCCGACGGCTGCATGGACCTCCTGCTCCTCGACGCCCGGCCGACCGTCGCGGGCCCGGACACGGCCGCCCACCTGGCGACCGGCCCGGCGGGCGCCGTGACGACGGGGCTGCTGTTCCGGCCCGGCATCCTGCCCGGCCTGCTGGGCGTGCCCGCCGACGCGCTGCGAGACGCCCGGACCCCGCTGGAGGACCTGCTGCCGGGCCCACCGTCGCGCGCCGTGCTGGACACCGTGCGGGCGCTCGCGGACGACCCGGACGCCGACGACGTCCCCCGGCTCCTGCTGGGTGTCACCCGCGCCCTCCGAGAGGCGGCGGACGACCGGCGCCCGCTCCCCGATCCGCTCCCCCGGCCTGCGCTGCGGGCGCTGGCCCGCGGGACGCCCGCCGCCGAGGTCGCCGATCTGCTCGGGATCACCTCCCGCACGCTGCACCGGCACTGTCTCGCGACGCTCGGCTACGGCCCGTCGGTGGCCCGCCGGGTGCTGCGGTTCCGGGCGGCGAGCAGCCTGCTGTTCGCCGGGGTGCCCACGACCGAGGTCGCCGCCCGCACCGGCTACGCCGACCAACCGCACTTGTCCCGCGAGGTACGGGCGCTGGCCGGCGTCTCCCCCACGACGCTCACGGGCTGACCGGTCCGGGCCGGTCCCCGTCCGGGGGCCCGACCCACTCCGCGTACTCCGGCAGCGACGGCCGGTCCCGGTCGGCGCCGGTCAGCATCGCCGCGAACGCCTGCGCCGCGGGCACGGGATGCCGGCCCCGTGGCACGACCAGCGCGATCCGCCGCGTGAGCACCGGGCCGTCGAGCGGTACCGCGACCAGCCCGGCGAAACCGGTCAGCGGGACGACGAGGCCCGGGACCGCCGTCACACCCAGCCCGGCGGCGACGAGGCCGGCGACGGCGGCGATGTTCCGTGCCGCCAGTCCCCGCTCCGGACGTGCGGCGGCCAGGAACAGGGCCCGGTCCACGTGCTGGCGGATGCTGGTCGTCGGGTCGAAGTCCACGAGCGGCTCGCCGTCCAGGTCCGCCCAGCGGAGCGTGGGGCGCCCGGCGAGCCGGTGGTCCGGCGGGACGAGTGCGCAGAACCGGTCCGCCGCGACCGGGGGCGCCAGGAGGTCGGGTGGGGCGGCGCCGTCGTCGGGCAGGACCGTCACCGCGAGATCGGCCCGCCCGGTCCGCACCCGCTCGAGGACCTCGTCGGCCAGCGCGTCGGACATCTCGGTCCGCACCCCGGGCCGGGCCCCGCGGAACGCGGACACCACACCGGGCAGCAGGATCGCCGCGAGCGATGGCAGCGTGGCGATGCGGACCGCGCCCTCGCGGCCGCCGAGGAAGCCGTCGACGTGCCGCAGCTCGGACTCGACGGCGTCGAGGGCACGCCGGGCCGCGGCCACCACGGCGTTCCCGGCCGGGGTCGGCTCCAGCCGCCGGGTGGTCCGCTCGAACAGGCGCACCCCCAGCCGTCGTTCGACGTCGGCGACGACCCGGCTCAGCGACGGCTGGGCGACGCGCAGCGTGTGCGCGGCCGCGGTGAACCCACCGGCGTCGTGCACGGCGACGACAGCCCGGAGCTGCTGCAACGTGAGATCCATAGGCCCTCCGCATCAGTCGATCCACATCTGGTCTTTGACGAGCATAGGTCCCGGGCAGCAGCGTGTGCGGCGGGCCACAGCCGGTCCACCGCCGACGAGGAGGTCGACGATGCTCGCCGCGATCGGATTCCTGACCCTCGCCGTGTTCCTGGCGGCGGTGCTCTCCGGACGGGTGTCGGTGCTGCTGGCACTGACGGTGGTCCCCGCCGCGGGTGCCGTCGTCGCCGGGCTCGCCGGCGGCCTCGGGGACTACGTCACCGACGGTCTCGAGACCGTCGCCCCGGTCGCGATCATGATCACCTTCGCGATCCTCTACTTCAGCCTGATGCTCGACTCCGGGCTGTTCGACCCCGCGATCCGGCGGGTGGTGCGTTGGGCGGGCGGTGACCCGCTCAAGATCTGCGTCGGGACCGCGGCGCTGACCGTCCTGGTCGCGCTGGACGGCGACGGCGCCTCCACGTTCCTGATCATGGTGAGCGCGATGCTGCCGCTCTACCAGCGGCTCGGCATGCGCCGGATCGTCCTGGCGGGCCTGGTCTGCCTCGGCGCGGGCGTGATGAACATGGTCCCGTGGGGCGGGCCGACCGCCCGGGCCATGGCGGCACTCGATCTCGACGCCACCGCCGTGTTCGTACCGCTGCTGCCCGCCATGGACGCCGGCATCGCGTGGGTGCTGCTCGCGGCCTACCTGATCGGGCGCGCGGAGCGGCGCCGCCTCGGCGTCGTCGAGCTCGACCCGGCGGACGCCCCGGGCGCCGCGGCCGCGCCCGTCGTGCGGTCCCGTGCCGACCGGATCCGGTTCGCACTCAACGTCGTGCTCACGCTCGCGCTGGTCGTGGTGCTGCTGTTCCAGCTCGCCGATCTGCCGGTGGTGTTCCTGTGCGCCTTCGTGCTCGCGCTGCTGGTGAACCGGCCGACCTGGGACGGGCAGCGGGCGCTGTTCGAGAAGCACGGCCACAACGTCGTCCTGGTCACCGCGATGATCTTCGCCGCGGGCGTGTTCACCGGCGTGCTCGGCGGCACCGGGATGATCACCGCGCTGGCGGAGTCGATCGTCTCCCTGGTCCCGGACGGCGCCGGGTCGCTGGTGCCGGTCGCCGTCGCCGTCACCTCGATGCCGCTCAGCCTCGTGTTCACCCCCGACGCCTACTACTTCGGTGTGCTGCCGGTGCTCGCCGAGACCTCCGCGGCGCTCGGCGGCGACCCCGCCGAGGTCGCCCGGGCCGCCGTCCTGGGCCAGATGACGACCGGTTTCCCGCTCAGCCCGCTCACCGCGTCCACCTTCATCCTGCTCGGCATGACGGGCGTGGAGCTGGGCCGCCACCAGCGGTTCGTCTTCGGCTGGGCGTTCGGGACCACGCTGGTGATGAGCGTCGTCGCGCTCGCCACGGGCGCACTGACCCTCTGACCCGACCCGACCGAGGAGGACGCACGCGATGCCCCCGACCACGACCCGGATCGGCAGCGGCGCCGGGTTCGCCGGCGACCGGATCGACCCGGCCGTCGAGCTGGCCCGCCACGCCCGCCTCGACGACCTGGTGCTGGAGTGCCTGGCCGAGCGGACGATCGCGCTCGGCCAGCGCCGCAGGCTGGCCGACCCGGGGGCCGGCCACGACACGCGGCTGGAGCAGCGCCTGACCGCACTGCTCCCCGACCTGCTCGCCGGTGGTGTCCGGCTGCTGACGAACATGGGCGCGGCCAACCCGCCTGCGGCCGGCCGGATCGTCCGCGACCACCTCGACCGGCTCGGGTCGACGGCCCCGGTCGCCGTCGTCACCGGCGACGACGTCCTCGACCGGATCGATCCGGACGCCCCCGCCGCCGAGGACGGGCGCCCGCTGCGCGCGCACGGCGAGCTCGTCTCGGCGAACGCCTACCTGGGTGCCGACGCGCTGCTGCCGGCGCTGGAGTCGTCGGCGGCGGTCGTCGTCACCGGCCGGGTCGCGGACCCGTCGTTGTTCCTGGCCCCGCTCGCGCAGCGGCTGGGCTGGGACCTCGCCGACCCCGGGCCCGCCGCGGCCGGGACGCTGGTCGGGCACCTGCTCGAGTGCGCCGGCCAGCTCACCGGCGGCTACGCGGCCGATCCGGGGGCGTTCGACGTCCCGGGCCTCGCCCGGCTCGGGTTCCCGTTCGCCGACGTCGCGGCGGACGGCAGCGCCGTCTACGGCAAGCCGGACGGCAGCGGCGGCCGGCTGGACCGCCACACCGTCCGGCAGCAGCTGCTCTACGAGGTCACCGATCCGACCGGCTACCGCACCCCGGACGTCCTGCTGGACCTGCGCGGCGTGCGGGTCGACACCGCGGGCCCCGACCGGGTCCGGGTGACGGGCGCACGGGGCCGGGCCCGGCCCGACGAGCTCAAGGTCAGCGTGGGCTACCGGGCGGGGCACCGGCTGGAGGCCGGGATCTCCTACGTCGGGCCGAACGCGGCCGCACGGGCCCGGCTGGCCGCCGACGTCGTCGCCGAGCGCGTCCGCGGGCTGCCGGTCACTCCGCGGATCGAGGTCCGCGGCGGCGACGACGACGCCCGGCTGCGGGTCGCGGCCGTCGACCACGACACCGGCGCACTGGACGTCCTCGGGCACGAGGTCGAGGCGCTCTACACGAACGGTCCGGCGGGCGGGGGCGGCGCCCGCGCGCACGTCGACGAGGTCATCGGTGTGCTGTCCACCCTGGTCCCGCGGGCCGCCGTCGCCCCGCACGTCACCCTGCTGGAGGCCGGCCGTGCGGCTGCATGAGATCGCGTACTGCCGGGCCGGGGACAAGGGCACCGTCGCGACCCTGACCGTCGTCCCGCACGACGACGCCGGCTACGACGACCTGGTCGCCGCGCTGACCCCGGACCGGGTCCGTGCCGCGCTGGACCGGTGGGTCGGCGGCGAGGTGATCCGCCACGAGCTCCCGCTGGTGTGCTGCCTGCAGTTCGTCTGCACCGGGGTGCGGGGTGGCGGGGTCACGGTGTCGGCCGAGCTCGACACTCACGGGAAGTCGCTGTCCTCCCGGCTCCTCGACCTGGAGATCGGGGAGGACCATTCGGACATATCCAGATCAATCGGATAGGTTCGTCCCCCGAACGAGCAGCGCGGCACGAGGGGGACGTATGGCCACGACCGACCCGGGGACGTCGGAGAACCCGACCGAGGAGCGCAGGCCGGCCGGGGACGAGCCCCCCCCCCCCGCCCGGCACCGGAGGGACGACCGCGGCCGACGGCCGCTCACCGGGCCGCACCTGGGTTTTCCGGGCACTCGGCGTGGGCCTCGGGGCGCTGACCTGGATCCTCCTCGGGGCCGCGCAGACCCTCGAACCCGACGCCCGGGTCGTCGCTGCGATCGGGGTGCTGATGGCGGCCTGGTGGGTCACCGAGGCGGTGCCGCTCTCCGCGACCGCGCTCCTGCCGATCGTGCTGTTCCCCGCACTCGGGGTGGTCGGCGTCTCCGACATCACGGCCGACTACGGCGATCCGATCGTGTTCCTGTTCCTCGGCGGGTTCCTCATCGCCATCGCGATGCAGAAGTGGCACCTGCACCGGCGCATCGCGCTCCTGACGCTGCGGACCGTCGGCACCTCCCCGACCCGGATCGTGCTCGGGATGATGATCGCGACCGGGTTCCTGTCGATGTGGGTGTCGAACACGGCGACCACCCTGATGATGCTCCCGATCGCGCTGTCGGTCCTGGCCCTCGTCGCGGAGCGGGCAGGCAGCTCGGGCGACTCGGTCCGCCGCGGAGCCCCGATCAGCGAGACCGTCCGCGATCCCGGGGTGCGGACCTTCGGGGTCGGGCTCGTCCTGTCGGCGGCCTGGGCGTCGTCGATCGGTGGTCTCGGCACGCTCCTCGGGAGCCCGCCCAACGCGATCGTCGCCGGTTACGTCGCGGACGAGCTCGACCGCGAGATCAGCTTCCTCGGCTGGATGCAGCTCGGCGTGCCGATCGTGGTCGTGTTCATCGGTGTGGCATGGCTGCTCATCACGCGGTTCCTGTTCCGCACCGACCTCACGGAGATCCCCGGCGGCCGGGAGATGATCGACGACCAGCTCCGCGGGATGGGCCCCGCCAGCACGGCCGAGAAGCGGGTGCTGGGCGTGTTCGCCGGTGCGGCGATCCTCTGGATCGTGCCGGGCATCCTCACGGAGTTCGCCGCGATCGACGCCGCGCTGCCGTGGCTGGGCGAGATGAACGACACCGCGATCGCCATCGCGGCGGGTCTCGCGCTGTTCCTCCTGCCCGCGGACACCGAGCCGCCGGACGAGCCGCGCGAGGACACCGGTGCCGTACGGCCGTACCGGATGCTCCTGGTCTGGGAGGACACCCAGCGGGGACTGCCCTGGGGCGTGCTGCTACTCTTCGGCGGCGGGCTCGCCCTGGCCGGTGCGGTCGCCTCCAGCGGTCTCGACGAGTTCATCGGCGCGAGCGTCGCCGGTCTCGGGGTCCTGCCGATCCTGCTGCTCGTCGGCGCCGTCGTGCTGATCGTGCTGTTCCTGACCGAGGTCACCAGCAACACCGCCACGGCCGCGACGTTCATCCCGGTGCTCGGCGGCGTGGCGATCGGCATCGGGGCCGACTCGATGACCCTGCTGATCCCGGCCGCGCTCGCCGCGACCTGTGCGTTCATGTTGCCGGTCGGGACACCGCCGAACGCGATCGTCTTCGGGTCCGGCGTGGTCACGATCGGCCAGATGGCCCGTGGCGGGCTGACATTGAACGTCGTCGGCGTCGTGCTGATCACCCTGTTCGCCTACCTGCTCGGTGGGTGGGCACTCGGCCTGCAGTTCTGACCGGCCGGAGGGCTCACACCCAGGCGAACAGGTCGAGCGGGGACCCGTCCGGGTCGCGGACGGTCGCGTAGCGCTGGCCCCACGGCGCGTCGAACGGGTCGAGAACCGACTCGTACCCGACGCCGGTGATCCGCTTCCAGGCGTCGTCGACGGCGGACGCACCCGGCAGCCGGAACGCGACCGACATGCGTCCGTCGCCGGTCGGGGCCGCGCCGGGGTGGAAGCCCTCCACCATCGACTGCAGGTCCAGGGCCAGCCGGATGCCGCCGCGCAGGGTCGTCTCCACGTGCGGCGACGACTCCGCGCCGTCCGGGAACTCCAGGCCCACCAGCCGGTAGAAGGCCACCGAGCGGGCCATGTCCGTCACCATGATGCCGATCATGTCGAGCTCGGCGCCGATCGTCTCGTCCATGCGCGGAAGGCTAGGCCCGGTCCCGGGCCCGCGTCGTGAACGGATCGGACACGGCGTCGGCGGTCCGTTGCGATCGGCAATCGTGACGACGTCGCCGTCCGGTCACCGCCGCTACTCTGCTCGCCCGTCGACCGGGACTCCGGGCCGCGACGACTGCACGCGATCCGCCGCTGCGCGCGCGGCGCCCCGGCGAGGGATCGGTGACCCACCCGACCGTCGTACCGGAGGACATGATGACCAGGAAGATCGTCGACTGCCGCGAGATGCCGAGCGAGTCCGGCTGCACGCTGACCCTGACCGGCGAGGAGGCCGAGGTCCTCGACGCCGCCTGCGGGCACGCCGTGGCCGTGCACGGCCACACGGACGGCCCCGAGCTGCGCGACGCGATCCGCGCCGGCATGCGGACCGCCCCGCTGGACGCCGCCGACGGTTCGTTCGTCCAGATGATCGAGTTCGACACGAACCGCATCGAGGACATGGACGGGCTCGTCGAGGAGTGGATGCGCGAGATCGGCACCGAGCGCACCGCGCAGTGGTACGTCGTCGCCGAGGACCGGGAACGCCCCGGCACCTACGTGGAGGTCGTCGGCTTCCCGAGCCACGAGCTGGCGATGCGCAACTCCGACCACCCGGCCACCACCCGGATCGCCGAGCGGATGCAGAAGATCGCGACCGGCGAGCCGACGTTCCGCAACCTCGACGTCGTCCGCGCCCGGACGCCGTGAGCCCCTGATCCCGCGGAGTGCCCGACGACGGACGGCCCCGCCACGGAGACCGTGGCGGGGCCGTTCGCCGGGTGCGTGCCTACAGGTACTGGCCGGTGTTCGACGCGGTGTCGATCGCGCGGCCGGTGGCCTCGTTCTTGCCGGTGACCAGGGTGCGGATGTAGACGATCCGCTCGCCCTTCTTGCCCGAGATCCGGGCCCAGTCGTCGGGATTGGTGGTGTTCGGGAGGTCCTCGTTCTCCGCGAACTCGTCGACGATCGCGTCCAGCAGGTGCTGGACCCGCAGGCCCGTCTGACCGGACTCGAGCACCGACTTGATCGCGGACTTCTTCGCCCGGTCGACGATGTTCTGGATCATCGCGCCCGAGTTGAAGTCCTTGAAGTAGAGGGTCTCCTTGTCACCGTTGGCGTAGGTGACCTCCAGGAACCGGTTCTCCTCCGACTCGTCGTACATCCGCTCGACGATGCGCTGGATCATCCCGTCGACGCACGCCTTGCGGCTGCCGCCGAACTCGGCGACGTCGTCGTCGTGGATGGGCAGGGTCTCGGTGATGTACTTGGAGAAGATGTCCTGCGCACCCTCGGCGTCCGGACGCTCGATCTTGATCTTCACGTCCAGCCGCCCGGGCCGCAGGATCGCCGGGTCGATCATGTCCTCGCGGTTCGAGGCGCCGATCACGATCACGTTCTCCAGGCCCTCGACGCCGTCGATCTCGGCGAGGAGCTGGGGCACGATCGTCGTCTCGACGTCGGAGGACACCCCCGAGCCACGGGTCCGGAAGATCGAGTCCATCTCGTCGAAGAACACGATCACCGGGGTACCGGCCGAGGCCTTCTCCCGGGCCCGCTGGAAGATGAGCCGGATGTGCCGCTCGGTCTCGCCGACGAACTTGTTGAGCAGCTCCGGGCCCTTGATGTTCAGGAAGAACGCACGGCCCTCGTCCGGGTCGTCGCCCCGCTGCTTGGCGATCTTCTTCGCCAGCGAGTTCGCGACGGCCTTCGCGATGAGCGTCTTCCCGCAGCCGGGCGGTCCGTAGAGGAGCACGCCCTTGGGCGGGCGGAGCTCGTACGTGGTGAACAGCTCGGTGTGCAGGAACGGCAGCTCGACCGCGTCCTGGATCTGCTCGATCTGCCGGGACAGGCCACCGATGTCGTGGTAGGCGATGTCCGGGACCTCCTCCAGCACGAGGTCCTCGACCTCGGCCTTGGCGACCCGCTCGTAGGCGTAGCCCGCCCGCGAGTCGACCATGAGGGAGTCCCCGGACTTGAGCGGGCTGGTGCCCTCCTCGTCGCCCAGGTCGAACAGCGGTGCGGCGAGCCACACCACCCGTTCCTCGTCGGAGTGGCCGACGACCAGGCCGCGACCGGCCGAGCCGTCGTCACCGGGCTTGGTGATGATCTCGCGCAGCGAGTACAGGTCGCCGACCTGCTCGAAGCCCATGGCCTCGACCACGGTCAGCGCCTCGTTCAGCCGGACCGACTGCCCGCTGCGGAGCTGCTCGCCCTCCACCGCGGGCGAGACGGGGACGCGCATCCGGCGGCCGGAGGTGAAGACGTCGACGGTGTCGTCGTCGTACCGGCCGAGGAACACGCCGTATCCGGACGGGGGTTGGGCGAGCCTGTCGACCTCCTCGCGGAGTGCGACCAGCTGCCCCCTCGCCTCCTTGAGGGTCTCGGTGAGCTTCTCGTTGCGCGCGTTGAGCGCGGAGAGCCGGCTCGTGGTCTCGGCCAGGCGCTGCTCCAGCACTCGGGCGTGCCGGGGCGTCTCGGTCAGCCGCTGACGCAGCGTCGCGATCTCGCTCTCGAGGTGACGGATGCGCTCCGCGGTCTCGGCCGGGCCGAGATCGTGACCAGATTGGATGTCCCGCCTGCCGGGACCGTCGTCGTAGGGGTGGTTCACGGCAGCCTCCCTCCGTGTTCCGTCTCACCACGGTACCCGGGCGGGGGAACCGCGGCGGTGCGTCGAACCGGTGATCCGGGCCTCAGCCGGTCGGCACCACGTGGTCACTCTGCGGCTTCTCGCCCGTCACCGCCACGTCCACACGGAGGGGACTTCGTAACGTTCTTGTTCCGCGCCGGGCGCGTCGCGGTCCGCCGCCAGGGCGATCCGGGTGAATCCCCTGGTGCGGACGCCGTCCTCAGCGGCCGGTCGGGCGGCGCTGCTGCCGGGGCGGGGTCACGCCGTCGGCGAGCCGGCGCGACGTCACCAGGAAGGCGGTGTGCGCGATCATCCGGTGCTCCGGCCGGACCGCGAGCCCCACGACGTGCCACGGCCGGACCATGGCCTCCCACGCCTCCGGCTCGGTCCAGCACTGCATCTCGCGGAGCTTCTCGGTGAGCACCGACAGCTGGGTCGTGGTCGCCACGTACCCGACGAGGATCCCGCCCGGGACCAGGCTCTCCTTCACCGCGTCGAGCACGTCCCACGGCGAGAGCATGTCCAGGACGACCCGATCGACCTCGCCTCGGTGCTCGCGGACGTCGCCGACGGTGAGGTCCCAGTGCGGCGGGCGGTGCCCGAAGAACTTCTCGACGTTGCTCACCGCGTGCGGGGCGTGGTCGTCGCGGACCTCGTAGGACACGACCCGGCCGGTCGGCCCGACGGCCTGCAGCAGTGAGCAGGTCAGAGCCCCGGACCCCGCACCCGCCTCCAGCACCCGGGCGCCCGGGAAGACGTCGCCCCACATCAGGATCTGTGCGGCGTCCTTCGGGTAGATCACCTGCGCGCCGCGCGGCATCGACAGGACGTAGTCGGCCAGCCGCGGCCGCAGGGCCAGGTAGGGGGTGTTCGCGGCGGAGTGGACGAGGCTGCCCTCGTCGGCGCCGATGATGTCGTCGTGCTCGATCTGGCCGCGGTGGGTGTGGTAGGCGCCACCCGACTCGAGGACGACGGTGTAGTGGCGTCCCTTCGGGTCGGTCAGCTGGACCCGGTCCCCGTCCCGGAACGGGCCGCCGCGCCGGGGCGGCTCCCAGGTGACGGTGTCGTCGGAGGCGGCGAGGGGACCGTCGGGGGTCGGGAGGGCGTCGTGCACGGGCGACGACGCTAGCCGCGCGCCCCACCCGTCCCGCCGCCGGGGCGCCCGCCCCGCTTCGGCACCAGCAGCACCAGCCCGATCAGCAGCAGCACCGCACCCCCGCCGACGACCAGCCCGGGCCCGGTCCGCAGGAAGCCGGCGGCGCCACCGACCCACGGCAGGTGGTACCAGAGCCGCCCGAGGAGGTTCTCCGCCGTGACCGGGTGCGGGTCGGGCGCGGCGTTCGCGTCCCCGCGGGTCGTGAACACCGGCCCCGGTGCCACCTCGACGACCCGGTGGGTCACCGTGCGGGTCTCCCCGCTCGCCGGGTCGCGGTCGACGAACGAGGCGACGTCGCCCACGACGACCGATCCCGGGTCGACCGGGCGGGAGACGACCAGTGACCCCACCGGCAGCGTCGGCACCATGCTCCCGGAGAGCACCGTCAGCGCCCGCGACCCGGTCACGGCCGGGACCACGGCCACCGCCACGGCCACCGCGACCGCCGCGAGGACGAGCAGGGTGACCAGCCCGCCGACCAGCCGGCCGGGCAACGAGCGGCGGGGAGCGGGCTCGGCCGCCGGCCAGGACGCACGGGAGGGTCCGGAGGAATGTCGGCCCATCCGCTCACCATAAGTGCCCGCTACGGCACGTCCAGTACACGATCGAGCGGTGACCTGCGGCGACCCGGTGGGAAAGAGTGTCCCATGGACAACCGCAAGCGCCTCGCGATCGGCATCGCGGCCGTGGCGGTGGCTGTGCTCGCCATCGGCCTCGGCACCTACGCCGCCTTCACCGACACCGAGGACGGCCCGTCCGGCAACGCCGCGTCCGGCACCCTCGACCTGACCGTCGGCTCCGACGCGAGCACGACCTTGTTCAACCAGGACAACATCGCCCCCGGGTTCAGCACGACCGTCGACGTCACGGTGCGGAACGTCGGGACCGTCCCCGGCACCGTCACCGGGAACCTGACCGTCACCGGTGCCGACGTCACCTGCACCGAGCCGGAGGCGGAGGCGGAGGGCGTCGCGGCAGGCAAGTGCGCCGCCGGCGGGAACCTGCAGGACCAGATGACCGTCCAGGTGCTGTCCGGGCCCGGGGTCACGACGCCGGCCGCCGCCGTCCCGCTGAAGACCTTCGTCAACTCGCCGCTCCCGGCCGGGACGCTCGGGGGCAACTCCGACGGCGTCTACAAGCTGCAGTTCGCCCTCCCGGCGGCGGCCGACAACAAGGTGCAGGGTGACCGGATCTCGATCGGGTCGACGTTCACCCTGAACCAGAACACGTGAGCCCGGCGGTCCCCCGGCGGCGGGCGGTGCTCGCGCTGGGGGTCACGGTCGTGCTGGTCGCGGTCTCCGCCGCGGCCTGGGGCACCTGGGCGACCTTCGTCGACCGGGATCCCGGAGCGGCAGGCGCCACCTCGTCGGCGACGGTCGTGCTGGGCGGCCGGTCGGCGCCGCCCGCCGTCGCGCTCACCGGGCTCCGCGCCGGGTCCACGACGACCGCGACGGTCACCGTGGACTACCGGGGCACGGTGCCCGCGACGCTGTCGTTGTCGCTGCCCGCGACGACGTCGACGGCGTGCACCAACGGGGTCGGTGGCCTCCTCGACGGGCTCAACGTCGGGTCGCTGGTCGTCACGCTCGGGTCGCGCGCCGCGGAGTCGTACTGCGCGCTGCTCGACGGGAAGGACCGCGTCGTCGCGACACTGCAACCGGGGACCGTGACGACGGTCCCGGTGAAGGTGACGGTCGGGGCGATCGTGCTGCTGCCGCGTACCGAGGCCGCCACCCTGCGGCTCAAGGTGAGCGGCGGGTTCACCGACCGGGTCGACGGCACCCTCCGCATCACGACGAACCTGCTGGGCACGCGGTCTCTGCGGGTCGCCGCGCCCGCCGCCTCCTCCCCCACCGTCGCCCCGGCCGTGGCGGCGCCGCCCGCCGAGTGCGTCGACGCCGGCATCACCCAGCCCGCCGAGACGATCAGCCTGTCCGGGAACGGGGCGACCTTCGACGCCCGCACCGAGCGACCGGGGGCGACCGGCCCGTTCCTGATCATCGGCACCCCCGGTGCGGACCGGATCACCGGCTCGCCCGGGCAGGACTGCATCGTCGGGGCCGGGGGCGACGACGTGCTCGACGGCGGCGCCGGGGACGACGTCCTCGTCGGTGGCGACGGCGACGACCGGCTCACCGGCGGCGACGGGGCGGACCGGCTCTACGGCAACGCCGGTGCCGACACGCTCCTCGGTGGCCCGGACGACCCGCCCGCGGCCGACGTCCTGCACGGCGGGGCCGACGGCGGGGACTGCCCGGACGCCGGGCCCGAGGACGCCGTCACCGCGTGCACCGTCCCCCCGGGGCCCGCCGCACCGGCACCGGCCACCCCGGAGCCGGGGAGCCCGGCTCCGGCCGTGCCCGAGGGGACCCCGGACGGCCCCGCGACGGAGCCCGCCCCGCCGGCCGGCAGCACCGCACCGGAACCAGCCGCACCGGCGCCCCCGGCCGCGGACCCGGTCGCCCCCGGGGCCGTCCCCGAGGGCGCGCCCGATCCGGACGGCCCCGGTGCGGCCACGACGACGCCGCCGGGCTGAGCGGGACCGTCGGGGGTCCCGGTTAGCCTCGGGATCGTGACCGCCGAGGAGCCGCTCCCCCACCCGGCCGCCGCGGTGCCGCCCGCCGCGGGGGTCGTGGAGGCCGGGTCCGCCGGTCCGGCGCCGCGCCCGCCCGCGCTGTCGCCGTCGCGGGCGGCGGACTTCCGGCGCTGCCCGCTGCTCTACCGGTTCCGGGCCGTCGACCGGCTGCCCGAGCCGCCGTCCCGCGCGCAGGTCCGCGGCACCCTCGTGCACGCGGTGCTGGAGCGGCTGTTCGCGCTGCCGGCGCCCGAGCGCACCCCGGCGGCGGCACGTGCCCTGCTCGGCCCCTGCTGGGACGAGCTGTCCGCCGGGCTCGGCGACGCGGTCACCGGCGGCCCGCTGTTCACCGGTCCCGGCGACCCGGAGCTGGCGGTGTGGCTGGACTCCGCGGCCGGGCTGCTCGACACCTACTTCACCCTCGAGGACCCGGCGGAGGTCCCCGCGGTGGCCGTGGAGGAGCGCGTCGAGACGAGTCTCGACGGGGCGGACGGCGTCGTCCCACTGCGGGGGATCGTGGACCGGCTCGACGAGTCACCGGACGGCACGCTGCGGGTCGTCGACTACAAGACCGGTGCGACGCCCGGCGAGGGCTTCGAGGGCTCGGTGCTGTTCCAGCTGAAGTTCTACGCGCTCACGGTGCTGCTCACCCGCGGCCGGGTCCCCGACGAGCTGCGGCTGCTGTACCTGTCCGACGGCACCGCGCTGACCTACCGGCCGGACGAGGACGAGCTGCACCGCTTCGCCCGTCTCCTCGACGCCGTCTGGTCCGCGATCCGCCGGGCGGCACCGACCGGGGACTTCCGCCCGAACCGGGGGCGGGCCTGCCGCACGTGCGACCACCGCGCGCACTGCCCCGCCTGGGACGGCGTGCCACCGCCCTACCCCGGGTGGCCCGGTGACGCCGCGGGCGAGGCCGTCGGGGCATGATCGCGGCCGTGACGTCCCCCATTCCCCCCCCCGGACCGTTCTACCTGCCCCACGGCGAGCGCACCGGCGACGGCGGCGGCACCGTCGGCGAGTTCGAGGCGACCCCGTCGACCACCGGCCCGTGGTACGCCGACGCCCAGCACATGGGGCCGCCGTCCGCGCTGCTGGTCCGGGCGATGGAGCGCCTGCCCGAGTCGCGCCCGGGTGGCGCCGAGGCGGGTTGGCGGCTCGCCCGCGCGTCGGTCGAGGTGCTGGGCATGGTCCCGGCCGGCCCGGTCACGGTCACCGCGGAGGTCGAGCGGCCGGGCCGCACCATCGAGCTGCTCTCGGCGACGATGTCGGCGGGCGGTCGCGACGTGCTCCGGGCGCGGGCCTGGCGGCTCGCCGCCGGCGACACCGCCGGTGCCGAGCAGGGCGCGGTCGCGCCGCTGCCGGGCCCGGGGACCGGCACGATCCGCACCGAGCGGCCCGACGGCTGGCTGCCCGGCTTCCTCGACGCCACCGAGTGGTCGTGGCTCGGCGGCGACGAGCTGGGCGCTCTCGGGCCGGCGCGGACCTGGGTCCGGCTCCGGGTCCCGCTGGTCGACGGTGAGGAGCCGACCCCGGCGCAGCGGCTGATGGTCGCCGCGGACTGCGCGAACGGCGTCGCGGCGCCGCTGGACGTCCGGAAGTGGCTGTTCGTCAACACGGAGCTGACCGTGCACCTGCACCGGGCGCCGGAGGGCGAATGGATCGGGGTCGACGCCGCCACCGTCATCGGGCCGGACGGGCTCGGCACCTGCTCGGCCACCCTGTTCGACGAGCACGGCCACACCGGCCGCAGCGGTCAGGCGCTCACCGTGCGCCCGCGCTGAGCGCGGCGCCCCCACCCCGCACACGACGGCGGCCCGCCCCGGGATCCGGGAGCGGGCCGCTGTCGTGGGAGCGGACGACTCAGCTGCCGTGGCCGTTCACGGTCATGGCGCGGCACGACCGGATCTCCGAGGTCAGGATCGCGGTCGCGCCGATCGTGGCGAGCCGGTCCATGACCCGGTTGGTGTCCTTGGTCGGGACCATCGTGCGGACCGCGACCCAGCCGGCCTTCCGCAGCGGGGAGACGGTCGGCGCCTGCAGGCCCGGGGCCACCTTCTCCACGTCGGGCAGCAGCGACTCGGGGCAGTCGAAGTCCATCATCAGGTACTCGCGGGCGAGGACGACACCCTGGAGCCGGTCGGCGAACACCCGCTTGGTCGACGTGACGTCGCCGTCCTCGACGCGGTCGGGACGCTTCTCGCGCTCGATGAGCGTGGCCTGCGACGTCGCGATCGGGTCACCGATGATCTGGAGCCCGTGCTGGCGCAGCGTCCGCCCCGAGGAGACGACGTCGGCGATGGCGTCGGCCAGGCCGAGCTGGATCGAGATCTCCACGGCACCGTCGAGCTTCACGATCTCGGCGCCGATCCGCTTGCCGGACAGGTACGAGCGGACCAGCCGCGGGTACGACGTCGCGATCTTGCGGCCGTCGAGGTCCTCGAGCTTCCAGTCCGAGTCGGTCGGCGCCGCGAAGTGGAACCGGGACTTGCCGAAGCCCAGCGGGAGGATCTGCTGGGTCTGGCTGCCGGACTCCTCCATGAGGTCGAAGCCGGTGATGCCCAGGTGCAGGTCGCCCTTGCCGACGTAGGTGGCGATGTCCTTGGGCCGCAGGTAGAAGAACTCGATCTCGTTCTCCTCGTCGACCACGCTGAGGTCACGTGAGTCGGTCCGCTGGCGGTACCCCGCCTCGCGCATCATCGTGGCGGCGGGCTCGGCCAGGGTGCCCTTGTTCGGCAGTGCCACGCGGAGCATGACGCTCTCCTGAATCTCGGTCTCGGCTGTGCTGTCTGGTGCGGGCGGGAGCTACAGATGCTTGTAGACGTCCTCGAGGGCGAGCCCCCGTTGGATCATGATCACCTGTAGCCGGTAGAGCAACTGCGAGATCTCCTCGGCCAGCTCGTCGTCACCCTGGTACTCCGCGGCCAGCCACACCTCGCCGGCCTCCTCCAGCACCTTCTTGCCCTGGGCGTGCACCCCGGCGTCCAGTGCGGCGACGGTCCCCGAGCCTGCCGGCCGCTCCGTGGCCTTGGCCTGGAGCTCGGCGAACAACCCGTCGAATGTCTTCACGTGCATCGACCCCTTCCGCCGACCAGTGTGAACCGTGACGCGGCCGACACCACCGGAGACCCGGGGCTCCGAGCCGTGCGGGCAACGCACCGCGCCGGGTGGTTCACCCTTTGTGACCAGCCCGGGCGCGTGCCGCCGTTCGTCGCCGGCGACGAACCGCTCGCACGCGACCGGGAAGGCGGGGACCGTCTCAGCCGCGGGCGCGGACCTCGGCCAGCACCGCGGCCAGCTCCGCAGGCCCGACGCCGTCGAGGGAGTCGCGCTGCACGCGCCGCTCCCCCGCCGGGACGGCCAGCTCGCACGGCACCACGAGCACCGCGCACCCGGCCCGCTCCGCGGACAGCGCGCCGGTCGGCGAGTCCTCCACCGCCACGCAGTCACCGGGGTCGAGCCCGAGCAGCTCCGCCCCGCGGCGGTACGGCTCGGGCCCCGGCTTCGGCTCGGCCACCTCGTCGCCGGGGACGACGGCCGCGAAGTGCTCGCGGCCCAGCGTCTCCAGCGCGCGCTCCGCCAGCACCCGGATCGTGTTGGTGACCAGGACCGCCGGGATCCCCTCGGCGCGCAGCGCCCCGAGGAGCTCCCGCGCGCCCGGTCGCCACGGCACGCCGTGCGCGAACAGCTCGCCGGCCCGGTCGTAGAGCCACTCACCGGTCTCCCGGTACTCGTCGGCGGGGACGCCTGCCGGGTCCCGGCCCGCCTCGCGGAAGCAGATCCGCAGCGACGAGTCGAGCGACCCGCCGACCGACTCCAGACGCGCCTCCGTGGACAGCGGAGGCGCGCCGAGGTGCTTCATGAGGTCGTTGAGGGCGACCTCCCACACCTTCTCGGAGTCGATGAGCGTGCCGTCCATGTCCAGCAGCACGCCCCGCAGCGCCCGCGGCTCAGGCATCGGGGTTGTACCCGAGGTTGGGCCGCAGCCACCGCTCGACCTCGTCGACCTCGGTGCCGAGCCGGCCCGCGTAGTCGGTGACCTGGTCGCGCCCGATCCGGCCCACGGTGAAGTACCGGGAGTCGGGATGGGCGAACATCATGCCGCTGACGGCGGCCGCCGGGGTCATCGCGTACGACTCGGTCAGTTCGATGCCCAGCTCCTCCGCGCCGAGCAGGTCGAACAGCGGACGCTTCTGGGTGTGGTCCGGGCAGGCCGGGTAGCCGAACGCCGGCCGGATGCCGCGGAACTTCTCGCCGAGGAGCTCCTCGAGCGGCTGCTCGGCACCGGGCTCGAACCACTGCCGGCGTGCCTGGAGGTGCGCGTACTCGGCGAACGCCTCCGCGAGCCGGTCGGCCAGCGCCTTCACCATGATGGCCCGGTAGTCGTCGAGGGCGTCCTCGTACTCCTTGGCCATCTCCTCCGCACCGTGGATGGAGACCGCGAAGGCGCCGAGGTGGTCGCCCTCGGGCGCCACGTAGTCGGCGAGGCTGCGGGTGGCGCGGCCCTCCGGCTTCTTGGTCTGCTGGCGCAGCATCGGCAGCCGGACGTCACCCGCCTCCGGCGAGATGACGATGTCCTCGCCCTCGGCGTGCGCGGGCCAGAACCCGTAGACGCCCTTCGCCGTGAAGCGGTCGCCCTCGATGATCTCGTCAAGCATCGCGTTGGCGTCGTCGTAGAGCTCCTTGGCCACCGGCGAGTTCAGGATCCCGGGGAACTTGCCCTTGAGCTCCCAGGCCAGGAACAGGAACTGCCAGTCGATCAGCTCGCGCAGCTCCGCGATGGTCGGCGCGCACTCGCGGACCCCGGTGAACTCCGGCGCGGGCAGGTCGTCGAAGGTGACCTGCTCGCGGTTGGCCACCGCCTCCTCGAACGGCAGCAGCGGCTTGGCCTCCCGGTTCGCGTGCTGCTCGCGCAGCCGCTCCTGGTCCTCGCCGTTGCGCTTGCCCAGGGCCTCCGCGCGGTCGTCGTCGAGCAGGTCGGAGACCACCCCGACGACGCGGGAGGCGTCGAGCACGTGGAGCACGTTGCCGTCGTAGGCGGGCGCGATCTTCACCGCGGTGTGCTGGCGCGAGGTCGTCGCACCACCGATGAGCAGCGGCAGCTTGAGCCCCCGGCGCTCCATCTCCGCGGCGACGCCGACCATCTCGTCCAGCGACGGGGTGATGAGGCCGGACAGGCCGATGACGTCGGCGTTCTCCGCGACGGCGGTGTCGAGGATGGTCTGCGCGGGCACCATCACGCCGAGGTCGACGACCTCGTAGCTGTTACAGCCGAGCACCACACCGACGATGTTCTTACCGATGTCGTGGACGTCGCCCTTGACCGTGGCCATGACGACCTTGCCGTTGCCGCGGTCGTCGATCTCCCCGCGGGCCCTGGCCTCCTCCTTCTCCTCCTCCATGTACGGCTCGAGGTAGGCGACCGCCCGCTTCATCACGCGCGCCGACTTCACCACCTGCGGGAGGAACATCTTGCCGTCGCCGAACAGGTCGCCGACGACCTTCATGCCGTCCATGAGCGGACCCTCGATGACGTGCAGCGGCCGGTCGGCCTCGGCGCGCGCCTCCTCGGTGTCCTCCTCGATGTAGTCCACGATGCCGTGCACCAGGGCGTGCGAGATCCGCGAGCGGACGTCGTTCTCCCGCCAGCTGAGGTCGACCTTGCGCTGGGTGCCCTCGCCCTTGAACCGGTCGGCGCTCTCGACGAGCCGGTCGGTGGCGTCGGGACGCCGGTTGAACAGGACGTCCTCGACCATCTCGAGCAGGTCGGCCGGGATGTCCTGGTAGACCGCGAGCTGGCCGGCGTTGACGATGCCCATGTCCAGGCCGGCCTGGATGGCGTGGAACAGGAACGCCGAGTCCATCGCCTCGCGGACGACGTTGTTGCCACGGAAGGCGAACGACAGGTTCGAGACGCCACCGGAGATGTGCGCGCCCGGGCAGCGCTCCTTGATCCGCGGGAGGGCCTCGATGAAGTCCTTCGCGTAGTCGTTGTGCTCCTCCATGCCGGTGGCGATGGCGAGGATGTTCGGGTCGAAGATGATGTCCTCGGGCGGGAGGCCCGCCTTCTCGACCAGCAGGTCGTAGGCCCGTCCGCAGATCTCGACCTTCCGGTCGGCGGTGTCGGCCTGGCCCGTCTCGTCGAACGCCATGACGACGACGCCCGCCCCGTAGGACCGGACCGTCGCGGCCTGGCGGAGGAAGGGCTCCTCGCCCTCCTTCAGGCTGATCGAGTTGACGACACCCTTGCCCTGCACGCACCGCAGCCCGGCCTCGACGACCGACCACCGCGAGCTGTCGATCATGATCGGCAGCCGGGCGATCTCCGGCTCGGTGGCCAGCAGGTTCAGGAAGGTCGTCATCTCCTCGTCGGACTCGAGGAGGTCGGCGTCCATGTTGACGTCCAGCATGTTCGCGCCACCGCGGACCATGTCCAGCGCGACGTCGAGCGCGCCGTTGTAGTCCTTCGACTCGATGAGCCTGCGGAACCGCTTGGACCCGGTGACGTTGGTCCGCTCACCGATCATCACGAAGCCGGTGTCCGGGACGATGTCGAACCGCTCGAGCCCGGAGAACCGGGTCCGGTGGGCGGGCTCCACGGGGGTCCGCGGGGCCACGTCCTTGACCGCGCCCGCGATCTCGCGGATGTGGTCGTGCCCGGTGCCGCAGCACCCGCCGACGATGTTGACCAGGCCGGACTCGGCGAACTCGCGGAGCAGGGCCGCGGTCTGGTCCGGGGTCTCGTCGTAGCCGCCGAAGGCGTTCGGGAGGCCGGCGTTCGGGTAGCTCGCGGTGAAGGTGTCGCTGATCTCGGACAGCGCGACGACGTGCGGGCGCATGTCCTCGGCACCCAGCGAGCAGTTCAGGCCGACGACCAGCGGGTCGGCGTGCCGGATCGAGGTCCAGAAGGCGTCCACGGTCTGCCCGGACAGCGTCCGGCCCGACCGGTCGACGATCGCCACCGAGATCCAGATCGGCAGGTGCGGCGCGATGTCGTGCGCGGCGTGCAGGGCGGCCTTCGAGTTCAGCGTGTCGAAGATCGTCTCGATCAGCAGCAGGTCCACACCGCCGTCGTCCAGCGCCGCGATCTGCTCGGCGTAGGACTGGTAGACCTCCTGGTAGGTCACCGCGCGGAACGCCGGGTCCTCGACCTTCGGCGACAGCGACAGGGTGACGTTCAGCGGCCCGATGGAGCCCGCGACCCACTTGGGCTCGCCGGTCTCCGCCTCCGACTCGTCGGCCGCCTGCCGGGCCAGCTTCGCGGCCTCGACGTTCATCGCCACCACGTGGTCCTCGAGGCCGTAGTCGGCCTGGCCGATGGTGGTGGCGGTGAAGGTGTTCGTCGTCGTGAGGTCGGCGCCGGCCGTGAAGTAGCGCCGGTGACTGTCCAGGATCAGGTCCGGACGGGTCAGGTTCAGCAGGTCCGGGTCGCCGTTGGTGTCCTTGTGGTGGCCCTCCAGCCACTCCGCCTTGTAGTCGTCGGCGGTGAGGCCCAGGCCCTGGATGACGGTGCCCCAGGCACCGTCGATGACACCGATCCGGCTGCCGAGGAGTTCCCGCAGCTGGCCGGTTCTCCGTTCCGCCGTGGCGACCCGCTCGGGGTCGATGCGGCGGGTGGAGATGTCGCCGTCCGAAGAGGTGCACACCGAGTGATCCGCTCCCGTCGTAGATGACACGATCAGTCAGGCTACCCCGGGCCGGGGTATCGCCCGGGTTCTGAAGCCCCGGGGCCGTAGGCTGGGCCGATGACCGACCGAGAGCCGAGCACCACGGGCGGGGCGGACGCCCCCGACCTGGTCGAGCCGGTCCTCATCGCCGCGTTCGAGGGCTGGAACGACGCCGGGGAGGCCGCGAGCACCGCGCTGGAACACCTGGAGCTCAGCTGGGACGCCGAGCCTCTGACCTCGATCGATCCCGAGGAGTACTACGACTTCCAGGTCACCCGGCCGCACGTGAAGCTCGCCGGCGGGGTGACACGGAAGATCGAGTGGCAGACGACCCGGCTGTCGTGGGCCACGCTGCCGGGCACGGACCGGCACGTCGTGCTGGTCAGCGGCATCGAACCGAATCTGCGCTGGCGTTCGTTCTGCGCCGAACTGGTCGGTCACGCCGAGCGCCTGGGGGTGACAAAGGTCATCACGCTCGGAGCCCTGCTCACGGAGGTCCCGCACACCCGGCCGACGCCGGTGAGCGGGACGTCGTGGGACGCGGACTCGCTCAAGGAGATGGGCACCGAGCCGTCGAACTACGAGGGCCCGACCGGGATCGTGGCGGTGTTCCAGCAGGCCTGCGTGCAGGCCGGGATCCCGGCCCTGTCGTACTGGGCCGAGGTGCCGCACTACGTCTCGCAGGCGCAGGTCCCGAAGGCCGCGGTCGCGCTGCTGCACCGGATCGAGGAGGCGCTCGACGTCGAGGTGCCGCTCGGCGGGCTCCCGGAGAAGGCCGAGGAGTGGGAGCGCACCGTCTCCGAGATGGCCGACGCCGACGACGAGGTGCGGGAGTACGTCCGCCAGCTCGAGGAGCAGGCGAACGAGACCGAGGAGGAGGAGACCCGCACCGAGCTGCGGGAGACCTCGGGCGACACGATCGCGGCCGACTTCGAGCGCTACCTGCGCCGTCGCGGCCCGAACTCCTGACGGGCGGGCCGGCGCGGCCCCTCACGGGTGGGCCGGTGCCGCGGTGACGGGGGCGCTGCGCCGCGGCGCGCTGTTCGCGGGCGCGTTCCTCGGGCCGTTCGGCGGGGGGATGACGGCGGCGATGCTGCCCGAGCTGGGCGGCGACTTCGGGGTGCCGACGGCGACGGCCGCGGTGTCGATCACGGCCTACCTGCTGCCGTTCGCCGGTGTGATGCTGGTCTCGGGCACGCTCGGGGAGCGCTGGGGCCGCGGCCGGACCGTCGTCGCCGGGTACGCGGTCTACGTCCTCGCGTCGGTGGTGTGCGTGCTCGCGGGCTCCTGGACGCTGTTCCTCGCCGGCCGGGCCCTGCAGGGGGTGGCGAACGCGTTCACCACCCCGCTGCTGCTCGCGGCGCTGGCGACCGCGGTGGAGCCGGAGCGGCTCGGGCGCGCGCTGGGCTGGTTCGGCTCCCTGCAGGCAGCCGGGCAGACCTCGGCGCCGCTGGTCGGCGGGCTCGCCGCCGAGGTCGACTGGCGGCTCGCGTTCGGCGGGGCGGCGGCCGTGGCGCTGCTGCTCGGGGTGGTCGGGATCCCGGACGGACCCGCCGCGGCCCGGGACGGCCGCCGTCCCCGGCTGCGCTCGGCGTGGACCGGGCCCGTGCTGCGGCTCGGCGTCGTCGCCGGGCTGGGCTGGGGCTGCCTGGCCGATCTCAACTTCCTGCTCGCGCTGCGGCTCGAGGATGACTTCGGCCTGGGCTCGGCGTCCCGCGGGCTGGTGCTGACCGCGCTCGGGGTGGCCGGGATCCTCACCGCCCGCCTCATCGGCGGTGCGGTGGACCGGCTGGGGCCGCGCCGCTGCGTCCTCACCGGTGCGGTCGCCGGCGGGGTGCTCGTCGCGCTCATCGGTCTGGTGCCGGTGCTCTGGGTGGTCGTCGCGCTGTGGGCCGCCGGCGGGATGTGCAGCCAGCTGATCCTGGTCGGGGTGAACGCACTCGTCCTGGGGGCGGGCGGGCCGAACAGCGGCGGCGCCGTGTCGGTGGTGCAGGCGGTGCGGTTCGCGGGGACGGCGGCGTCCCCGGTCGGGCTCACCCCCGTCTACCACGTGGACCCGGTGGCGGCGTTCGTCGTGCCTGCCGGGTTGCTGGCCGTCGCCGCGCCCGCGGTGCTGGTGGCGGGCCGGGCGCCGCGGCCCGCCGGCTGACCGGCACCGGCCGCGCTCAGCGCTCCGCGGCGTGCGTGCGCAGGTCGGCCAGGTCGACCCACTCCAGGGTCCGCGCGTGCGTGGCCTCGAGGACGACCGGCGGGGCGACGTCCTCGCGCAGCGCCTCCACCCAGCGGCTCGCGCACAGGCACCACCGGTCCCCCGGTTCGAGCCCCGGGAAGCCGAATCCCGGCCGCGGGGTGGACAGGTCGTTGCCCCGTTCCCGGGAGAAGTCCAGGAACTCCGCGGTGACCCGGGCGCACACCGTGTGGACGCCGGCGTCGTCCCCACCGGTGTCACAGCAGCCGTTGCGGTAGAACCCGGTCAGCGGATCGGTCGAGCAGCTCTCCAGCTCCCCGCCGAGCACGTTACGCGCCATGCGGCCATTCGACCACGCACCCCGGCTCCCGGCATCCCGCACTGGACCTGAAGCCCGGTCGAGGTCGCACGCTGGGTGCGGGAACGGCGTGGAGGAGCGGGCGATGCAGGCGATCGTGGTGGAACGGTTCGGCGGACCGGAGGTGCTGCAGGTGCGGGACGTGGCCGATCCCGCACCCGGCGACGGCGAGGTGCTCGTCGACGTCGGGGCCGCCGGGGTGCTGTGGGTGGACACCGCGATCCGCCGCGGCGCGGGGCCGCCGCACCTCGCCGCCGAGCCGCCGTACGTGCCCGGCGGGGTGGTCGCGGGGACGGTGACGGGGCTCGGTGCCGGGGTGGACCCGGACCTGCACGGGGCCCGGGTGGCGCTCCGGGCCCCGCACGGCGGGTACGCCGAGCGGGTCGTGGCGCCGGCGTCGTCGCTGGTCGCGGTGCCGGACGGCGTGGACCTCGGGGCTGCCGCCGCCCTGTTCGGGGACGGGGCCACCGCGCTGGCGCTGCTGGAACGCACGCCGGTGCACCCCGGGGAGCACGTGCTCGTCCTCCCGGCGGCGGGCGGCCTGGGGAGCGTGCTGGTTCAACTGGTGACGGCGGCCGGCGGCCGGGTGATCGGTGCCGCGCGGGGTGTGGCGCGCGGCCGGCAGGTGCGGGAGCTCGGCGCCGAGCACGTCGTCGACCACGGCCGTCCGGGCTGGGTGGCCGAGCTGCACGCGCTGCTGCCGCGCGGCCCGGCGGTGGTGTTCGACGGCGTCGGTGGCACGGCAGGCCGCTCGGCGGCCTGGCTGGTCGCCGACGGCGGCCGGTACAGCTCCTACGGCGCCGTCGGCGGTCCCCCGCCCGAGCCGGGGCCGTGCGAGGAACGCTCCCGGCGGCTCACCGTGGTGACCATGGAACAGCTCGCCGGTGTCGCGGCGGACGCACCCCGCCGAGTAGGTGAGGTGCTGGCGCGCGCCGCACGCGGGGAGCTCCGGCCGCTGGTCGGAGCGGAGTACCCCCTCGCCGAGGCGGCCCGGGCCCACACGGACCTGGAGCGGCGCCGCTCCACGGGGAAGATCCTTCTGCGACCGTGAGACGCCCCGCCGCACCCGGGCGGCGGGGCGCCACGGGCGCCGTCAGAGGCGGACGCCGAGGAGCGCGTCCAGGGCGGTGCGGGCCAGCTGCGGGGCGCCGGCGTCGGTGCCGCGGCGGGTCAGCGCCTCGTCGGCCCAGGCGTCGACGGCGGCCAGCGCGCCGGGGGTGTCCAGGTCGTCGGCGAGGTGCGTGCGCAGCTTCGCGACCAGCTCGGCGGCCTCCGGGCCCGCGTCGAGCTCGACGGCCTCGCGCCAGCGGGCGACGCGGCCCTCCCCCTTCGCGTGCACCTCGTCCGTCCAGGACCGGTCGTCGCGGTAGTGCCCGTCGAGCAGCGCCACCCGTACGACGTTCGGGTCCACGCCGGAGCTGCGCAGCTTCGAGACGAAGACCAGGTTGCCCTTCGACTTCGACATCTTCTCGCCGTCGAGGCCGATCATCCCGGTGTGCACGTAGTGCCGGGCGAACGGGTGCTCGCCGGTGAGCGACTCGGCGTGCAGCGCCCCGCACTCGTGGTGCGGGAAGATCAGGTCGGAACCGCCGCCGTTGAGGTCGATCTGCTGGCCGAGCCGGTTCAGCCCGATCGCGGCACACTCCACGTGCCACCCCGGACGCCCACGGCCGAGCCCGGACTCCCACGCCGGCTCCCCCGGCCGCGCCATCCGCCACAGCAGCGGGTCGAGCGGGTTCCGCTTGCCGGGCCGGTCCGGGTCGCCGCCGCGCTCGCGGGAGAACTGCAACATCGTCTCGAGGTCGTAGTTCGACTCGTAGCCGAACCGGCCGGTGGCGGAGACGTCGTGGTAGACGTCCGGGTACTCCGGGTCGTCCAGCCGGTAGGCCGCGCCGGAGGCGACCAGCTTCTCCACCAGCTCGGCGATCTCCGGGATCGCCTCGACCGCGCCGACGAACTGGCGCGGCGGCAGCACCCGCAGCGCCTCCATGTCCTCGCGGAACAGGGCCGTCTCGCGCAGCCCGAGCACGACCCAGTCGTCCTGGTCGCGCTCGGCCCGCTCGAGCAGGGGCTCGTCGATGTCGGTGACGTTCTGGACGTAGTGCACCTCGTGCCCGAGGTCGCGCCAGAGCCGGTTCACCAGGTCGAAGGCCAGGTAGGTGGCCGCGTGGCCCAGGTGGGTCGCGTCGTACGGGGTGATCCCGCAGACGTACATCGTCGCGACCGGGCCCGGCGCGGTCGGCCGCACCCGCCCGGTGGCGGTGTCGTGCAGCCGCAGCGGCGGACCGCTGCCCTCCAGTGCCGGGACGTCGGTCGGGGCCCAGGTCTCCATGCGGTCAAACCTACCTACGTGTCGGGAGTGCTCATGCGGACGAACGCGCCGGATCGTCCGCCGATTCCTCGGTCGCACGTGTCCGGTGCCGCAGTGACAGCAGCACTCCGAGCACCATCGTGATCACGAGTCCGATGGCGGTGTACCAGGTGAAGCCGACGGCGTCCGGCGCGAACAGGAACAGCGAGCCCATCACGACCACCGCGACGGCGAACGCGACGATCGCGTCGGCCTGCCGGGCCCGGCGGACGACGATGCCGAGCGCGAACGCCCCGAGCAGCCCGCCGTAGGTGATCCCGGCGACCGAGAGCCCCAGCTCGACGACCGGGTCCTCGGTCGAGGTGAACAGGTTGGCGAAGACGATGAACACCAGCCCCCACACGAGCGTCGTGAACCGGGACAGCCGGATGCCCTGCTGCGCGGACAGCTCGCGCCGGGACAGCGTCTGCACCAGGTCGATCACGGTCGACGACGACAGCGCCGACAGCGACGAACTCAGCGTCGACATCGCGGCGGCGAGGATCCCGGCCAGCAGGAGACCGGACACGCCCGCCGGGAGGCCCTCGACGATGAACTTCGGGAACAGCTCGTCGCCGGTCTCCAGTCCCAGCGCGCCCGGGGTCGCCCCGCCGTAGTAGCCCCACAGGAAGAGCCCGACGACCAGGAACAGCGCGAACTGCACGCCGACGACGACCGCGGAGAAGATCAGCGCCTTCTGCCCGTCACGGACGGTCCGGCACGACAGCAGCCGCTGCACGATGATCTGGTCGACGCCGTGGCTCGCCATCGACAGCAGCGCGCCGCCCACGACCGCGGTCACGAAGGCGTAGGGGGCGGACAGCGGGCTGGAGGTGAAGTCGAGCAGCTGGGTCTTCCCCGCGGCGACGGCGTCGTCCCAGAAGCCGGCGGGCAGCTGCGGCCCGATCACCGCGAGCGCGACGATCCCGCCGGCGACGTAGAGCCCCATCTGCAGGACGTCGGTCCAGACGACCGCCTTGATCCCGCCGACGTAGGTGTAGGCGACCGTCACCAGCGACAGGACGACGATGATCCAGAAGAACGAGACGTCGAGCCCCATCCCGGCGAGGATGACCTTGACCGGGATGGCGGCGGCGAACATCCGGACGCCGTCGGCGAGCAGCCGGGTCAGCAGGAACGCCACCGAGGCGGTGCCCTGCATCCCGCGACCGAACCGTTGCCCGAGGTAGCCGTAGGCGGTCGTCAGACTCCCCGCGGCGTAGCGCGGCAGCAGGACGAACGCGACGACGATCCGGCCGATCAGGTAGCCCAGCGCCAGCTGCAGGTAGGTCAGCGAGCCCAGGTAGGCCACGGTCGGCACGCTGATCACGGTCAGCGCCGAGGTCTCGGTGGCGACGACCGACAGCGAGATGGCCCACCAGGGCATCTCGCGACCACCGAGGAAGTAGTCCTCGTTGGATCTCTGCCGGCCGGCCATCCAGAGTCCGATGCCGAGCGACAGCACCAGGTAGGCGACGATCACGATCAGGTCGAGGGTGCGCAGCACGGCGGCTCCCTGGGGTGTGGGCCCGGCGACACTGCCGGGAGCGGGGGACGGGTCGGGACGGGTCGGGACGGGTCGGCGGTCCGGATCAGTCCGGGCGGGGTGGTGCGCCCGCCCGTCCGGTCGCGAGCCGGAGCCGGAGCCGCGGTTCCGCGGGTGCGGGCAGCCGCAGTGGTGCCGCTCCCGGGCTGATCCGGCCGGCGATCGTCGGCTCCCGGGCGCCGGTGCACGACGGCACCGTGGAGGCGACGCCGTGCCAGGTGAGGAACCCGAGCAGGGCGAACAGCAACGCCTCCTTCCCGTCGCCGGGCAGGCCGGCGTCGGAGACCGGGGCGAGGCGGGCGGGCGCGAGCCGGCGTTCCAGCGCAGCGACGACGGCGGGGTTCCGCGCCCCGCCCCCGGAGACCAGCACCTCGCGGACGCCGTAGGGCGCCAGCGCGTCGGCGACGGTGACCGCGGTCAGCTCGACGAGCGTCGCGAGCAGGTCGTCGGGCCGGTCGAGCACGGGGTGGCCGTCGAGCACCCGCGCGGTGTAGGCGGGGTCGAACAGCTCCTTGCCCGTGCTCTTCGGTGGCGGCAGCCGGTAGTACGGCTCGGCGAGCAGCCGGGCCAGCGCGCCGGCGTCGACGGTGCCGCGGGCGGCGCGGACCCCGCCGGTGTCCTGGTGCGCACCCGTCGTGGCGCGGGCGGCGGCGTCGAGCAACGCGTTCGCCGGGCCGGTATCGAAAGCGGCCGCAGGGCCCGCCCCGACCACGGTGACGTTGGCGATCCCGCCCAGGTTGAGCGCGGCCACCGGTCCCCCGGCAGCCTCGACACGGTCACCGAGCAGCAGGACGTCGAGGACGGAGGCGAGCGGGGCCCCGTGCCCGCCCGCCGCGACGTCACGGACCCGCAGGTCCGACACCACGGGCAGGCCGGTGGCCTGCGCGATCCACGCGGGCTGGCCCAGCTGCAGGGTGCCGAGCACGGCACCGTCCTCGACATCGTGGAAGAGCGTCTGGCCGTGGCTCGCGACCAGGTCGGCGCGGCCGCCGGTGAGCTCGTCGATTCCCGTGCGTGCCGCCGCTGCGAACGCGTGGCCGAGCCCGGTGTCGATCCGCGCGACGGCGCCGAGCGTGGTCGCGGCCGGCGGGAGGGCCTCCAGGACGGCGGCACGCAGCTCCGGCACGAACGGCACCTCGAGGTGCCCGAGCGGGGCCATGGTGACCGTCCCGCCACCGATCTCCAGGCCGGCCGCGGCGACGTCGATGCCGTCGACGGAGGTCCCCGAGGACAGGCCGACGACGATCACTCCGTGCCCCCGTCCACGGTGCCCCCGTCCACCGGGCCGCCGTCCACCGGGCCGCCGGCACCCGCCGCGACGGCAGCCGAGACGCGGCCGTCGGCACCGGAGAGGAGACGGCCCGCGGTGCGGGCGTCCACCCCGGCGAGCAGCGCGACGATCGCGGTCTTGGCGTGCCCGCCGGCGTCGTCGAGCGCGGTGCGCACCTCCCGCGGGCCGGCCCCGGTGGCCTCGCCGACGATCCGCTCCGCCCGGACGCGCAGCTTCACGTTGGTCGCTGCGACGTCGACCATCAGGTTGCGGTGCACCTTGCCGAGCCGGACCATCACGGCCGTCGACAGGGCGGTGAGCAGCATCTTCTGGCTGGTGCCCGCCTTCATCCGGGTCGAGCCCGCGACGATCTCCGGGCCGGTGTCGAGCGTGATCGCGACGTCGGCGAGTTCCGCCATGACGCTGCCGGGGTTGTTCGCGACGGCGACGGTGGCCGCCCCGGCCTCGCGGGCGGCGACGAGCAGCGCGCGGGCGTAGGGGGTCCGGCCGGACGCGCTGATCGCGATCACCAGGTCGTCAGGGCCGGGGTCCAGCGCGGCGAGATCGGCGCGGGCGGCGCCGGTGTCGTCCTCGGCGCCCTCGACCGCCCGCGTCATCGCATCGGGGCCGCCCGCGAGGAGGGCGACCACCCGGTCGTCGCCGACGCCGTAGGTGGGGGCGAGCTCGGTCGCGTCGAGGACGGCGAGACGGCCCGCGGTCCCCGCGCCGCCGTAGACCATCCGGCCGCCGCGCTCCAGTCGCTCGACGGCGAGATCGGCGACGGCGGCGATCCGCTCCGCCTCGGCCCGCACGGCCTCCACGACGAGCGCGTCCTCGGTCGTGACGAGATCGACCAGCGCGCGGGTGGACCACTGGTCCAGGTCGGCGAGGTCGGGGCGGGCGCGCTCGGTGGCGAGGGCGCCGAGGTCCTCGGTCACCGCAGGACCCCGGGGAGCGGGGCGAGCAGGGCGTGGTGGGGCACGGTCGGGTCCTCCAGGAGCAGGCGGGCGCCGTCGAGGGCGTCGCCGCGGGGTGGGGTGCGGGTCAGGGCGCGGGCGGCGAGGGCGTCGTCGAACGGACGGGTGAGCACCGGGCCCGCGTCGAGCAGGCCGCCGGCGCAGGCGACCGGCCACGTGCCGTCCGAGCCGTCCGAGCCGTGCGGGCCGTGCGGGCCTGCCGGTCCCGGATCGAGCCGGTCCCGGGCCGCGGCCGCGGTGTCGGCGAGATCGGACGCGGCCCGGGTGACGATCGCGCCCGCGACCGGGTCCCCGGTGCCCGCCGCGTCGACGACGTCCCGGGCGAACCGGGCGACCTCGCGGGCCGGGTTGTCCGAGCCGTGGATCCGGCCGGGCAGCCCGTCCGGGTCGCCCCAGCGGTCCCGCAGGCGTGCGAGCAGCGTCGCCGATCCGCCGGGACGGCCGTCGTGGGCACGGAGCGCGGCGTCCAGGCCGCCGCGACCGATCGCGTGGCCGCTGCCCGCGTCGCCGAGCAGGTAGCCCCAGCCGTCCACCCGGGCCGGACGCCCGGCGGAGTCGATCCCGAGGGCGACGGTCCCCGTCCCGGCCGCCAGCACGACGCCCGGCGCCCCGCCGAGGGCTCCGGCGTGCCAGGTGGTCATGTCGCTGGCCAGGAGGACCCGCACGCCCGCGCCGAACCGTTCCCGCAGCCCGTCGGCGAGGGCATCGGCCCGGTCCGGCGCCGACGCGAGGCCGGCGAGTCCCGCGGCGACGGCGTCCGGGGCCGGCCAGCCGGCGGTGGCGCCGCCGATCGCGGCGAGGGCCCGGCCGACGCCGTCGCGGTCGGCGAGCCCGCTCGCCCCGCCCCACTCCCCCGTCGCGACGCGGTGGCCGTCCTCGACGAGGGCGGCCCGGCAGCCGGTCTTGCCGACGTCGAGCGCGAGCAGCCGGGTCACGTGGCACCCACCCCGGCCGCGACCGGGGCGATCTCGGCCTCGATGCGGTACCGGTCGCCCCGGTAGACGGCGCGGACGAACTCGAGCACCCGGCCGCCGTCGTCGCGGGTGGTGCGTTCGAACAACAGCGCCGGGCTGTGCACCGGCACGCCCAGCAGGTCCGACTCGGGCCCGTCGGTGACGGTCGGCTCGATCGACTGGCGGCCACCGGCGACTGCGTGGCCGTGCCGGGCCAGCAGCTCGTAGTACGACGCGGCGGCCAGGGTCTCCTCGGTCAGCCCCGGCACGAGGTCGGCCGGGACGTGCAGGGTCTCCAGGGCCATCGGCTCGTCGTCGGCGAGCCGCAGCCGCAACGCCCGGACGACGACGGCGTCCGGCGACAGCTCCAGGCGCCGGGCCAGCCGCGCCCCGGCCGGACCGGTCTCGAACTCCACGATCCGGGTGGCCGGGACCAGCCCGCGGGCCCGCATGTCCGCCGAGAACGACGTCGCCGTGAGCCCGTGCGCGATCCGCGGCCCAACGGCGAACACCCCGGCGCCCTGCCGGCGCCGCAGCCGGCCGGCGGCGACCAGCTCGTCGACGGCACGGCGCAGCGTCGTCCGGGACACGCCCACCTCGCGGGCGAGCTCGCGCTCTGGCGGTAGCGGGTCGCCCGCGGCCATGGCGTCGACCCGTTCGCGCAGCTCGTCGTGCAGCCGCCGGTACTTCATCGACCCTCCTCCAGATCTGGACCAGTGGTACAGTTCTGCGCGCCGAATCGCAAGCCCTCCGGTGGACCACTGGACCACCGGACGTCGAGAGGAGTGCCGTGCCCGACGATCCCGGAGCCCTGATGGCCGCGGAGACCGCCGAGCAGCCGGAGGTCTGGCGGCGGTTGCTCTGCGCGTCCGGCCCCGGCGGGGAGTCCGGTGTGGACCGGGTGGCGGCACTCGTCAGGGACCGGTCACCGCGGTTCGTGCTGTTCGCCGCCCGCGGCACCAGCGACCATGCCGCGCTCTACGCCAAGTACCTGACCGAGATCCGGCTGGGCCTGCCCGCCGGGCTGGTGTCGCCGTCGACCCTGACCGCCTACGCGGCCCGTCCCGACCTGCGCGACGTCCTGCTCGTGGCGGTGAGCCAGTCCGGCGGCTCGCCGGACCTGCTGGCGTGCGTCGAGACCGCCCGGGCTCAGGGGGCACTGACGGTCGCCGTCACCAACGACGCCCGGTCGGCGCTCGCGACGGCCGCGGACGGGCACGTCGACGTCCTCGCCGGCCCCGAACGCGCGGTCGCGGCGACCAAGACCTACACCGCACAGCTGCTCGCGCTGCACCTGCTCGTGTCGGCGGTCCGCGGTGAGCCCGACGCCGGAGCAGCCACGCTGCCCGGGCTGGGCGAGCGGGTGCTGGCCGGGGAGGACGCCGTCGTCGCGGTCGCCGCCCGGTACCGCTTCGCGCAGCGCATGATCACAACCGGGCGGGGCTACTCCTATCCGGCGGCCCGCGAGGCCGCGCTCAAGCTGATGGAGACCGCCTACGTGTCGGCGCAGGCGTTCTCCGGGGCGGACCTGCTGCACGGCCCGCTCGCCCTGGTGGACCCGCTGGTCCCGGTGCTGGCCGTCGTCTCCCCCGGTGCGGGCGGCGACGCGATGGCGCCGGTCCTGGCGTCGCTGGCCGCGCGGAACGCCGACGTCCTGCGGGTCGGCGGCGACGGCGGGCTGCCCCTGCCCGGCGCGCCGCGCGAGGAGCTCGCGCCGCTGCTGGAGATCCTCCCGATGCAGCAGCTGGCCCGCCACGTCGCCGTCGCGCGCGGCGGGGACCCGGACGCGCCGCGCGGGCTGGCGAAGGTGACGGAGACCCTGTGAGCCTGCTCGTCGCCGCGGAGACGCTGGCCACGGGCACCGGGGACGGGCCGGGGCCCGGGTGGGTGGAGCTCGGCGGAGGCCGGGTGACGGCTGCCGGTTCCGGGCCGCCGCCGCGGGAACCGGACCGGCGGGCCGCCGTCGTCGTCCCGGGATTCGTGGACCTGCACTGCCACGGCGGGGGCGGCGCCGCCTTCGGCACCGACACCGCCGAGGCGGCCCGGGTGGCCGCGTTCCACGCCGCCCGCGGCACGACGACGATGCTCGCCTCCCTGGTCACGCTCCCCCGAGCCGAGCTCCTCGACGCCGTCCGGGCGTTGCGGCCGCTCGTCGACGACGGCGTCGTCGCCGGGGTGCACCTGGAGGGGCCCTGGCTGGCCGCCTCCCGGTGCGGGGCCCACGACCCCGCGCTGCTGCGCGACCCGGACCCGGCCGAGCTGGAGCCGCTGCTCGCCACCGGCGCCGTCGCCGTCGTGACGGTCGCGCCCGAGCTCCCCGGCGGGCTCGCGGCGATCGAGCAGGTGCACCGGTCCGGGGTACTCGCGGCCGTCGGGCACACCGCGGCCGGGTACGACCTCACCCGCCGGGCGATCGACGCCGGCGCCCGCCTCGGGACGCACCTGTTCAACGCGATGGCGCCGCTGCACCACCGCGATCCCGGCCCGGTCGCGGCGCTGCTCGCCGATCCCCGCGCCGCCGTCGAGCTGATCACCGACGGCGTGCACGTGCACCCGGCGCTGTGGGAGATCGTGGACCGCGCGGCGCCGGGGCGGGTCGCGGCGGTCACCGACGCGATGGCCGCGGCCGGGATGCCGGACGGCGGCTACCGGCTCGGCGCCCTGGACGTCCGGGTCGACGGCGGCGTCGCCCGCCTCGCCGACGGGACGATCGCCGGATCGACCGCGACCGCCGACGCGCTGTTCCGCCGGATCGTGGCGGCGCACCCGGGCCCGCTGGAGGCGGCACTGGCCCGGGCCGTCGCGTGGACCTCGACGATCCCGGCCCACCTGCTCGGGCACACCGGCGCCGGTCGTCTCGACGCGGGCGCGCGGGCCGATCTCGTGCTGCTGTCCGACGACCTCGTGGTCGAGGGCGTCCTGCGGGGTGGCGCGCCCGTCACCTGACCGGCGCCGTGCCCCGCGTCACCACCACTCGACGTCCAGCTTGGACTCGATCTCGCGGACGTGCCTGCGTGCGCAGGCCGGGCACAGCCAGCCGTCCCGGCCGCGCTCGTCGCGGTCGGACACCCACCCCGCGACGGCCGCCGCACCGGCGTCGCCGGGCCGTACGGCGCCGCACAACCGGCAGGCGGGCGTCGTCATGTCCGAGATGGTGCTCCGGACGCGGCCGGGTTGTCGAGATGTTCCCGGCGCCGGCCGAGGCGGTTCGCGATCGCCGCGCAGGCCATCAGCTGGATCTGATGGAACAGCATCAGGGGCAGCACGACCAGCGCCGCCGCCGGGCCGCCGAACAGCACGCCGGCCATCGGCAGCCCGCTGGCCAGGGATTTCTTGGAGCCGCAGAACACGATGGCGATCCGGTCCGCGGACCGGAAGCCGAGTGCGCGGGTGCCGAGCGCCGTCAGCCCCAGTACGACGGCCAGCAGCAGCACGCAGACACCCAGCAGGACGCCCAGCGAGAGCGGGGTGAGGGTCCGCCAGGTCCCGGCGACGACACCCTCGCTGAACGCCGTGTAGACGACGAGCAGGATCGAGCCGCGGTCCACGAGGACCAGCCGGGACCGGTGCGCCGTCACCCACCGGCCGATCAGCGGCCGCGCCGCCTGCCCCGCGAGGAACGGCACGAGCAGCCGGAGCGCGATGTCGCCGAACGTCGCCGCGTCGAACCCGCCAGTGGTCGCGAGCAGCAGCGCGGCGAGCACCGGGGTCAGGAACACGCCGAGCACGTTCGACACCGACGCCGCCACGATCGCGGCCGGGACGTTGCCGCGGGCGATCCCGGTGAAGGCGATCGACGACTGCACGGTCGACGGCAGGCAGCACAGGAACACGACGCCGGTCGCCAGCGGTGCGGGCAGGAGCCACTCCGGCAACAGCAGCGCCGTCGCCCCGACCAGCGGGAAGACCACGAACGACGCGGCGAGCACCGTCGAGTGCAGCCGCCAGTTCCGCAGGCCGGAGAACGCCTCCGCCGTGGAGAGCCGGGCGCCGTAGAGGAAGAACAGCAGCGCGATCGCCGCCGTCACCGCACCGTCGGCCACGTCGGCGGCCGTGCCCCGGGCCGGTACGAGCGCCGCGACCCCGACGGTGACGACCAGCAGCACCAGAAACGGATCGGGACGCACACGCACCCGACCGATTCTCCGCGCACCGCTGCCATCGGGAAACCAGCTGAGTACACTCACTGTCAGCGCGTTCTACGATGATCGGGTGATGGATCCGGTGCTGCTGCGCTCGTTCGCCGCCGTCGCGCGGATGCGGAGCTTCACCCGTGCCGCGACGGCGCTGGGGCTCGGGCAGTCCACGGTCAGCCAGCACGTGCGGAAGCTGGAGGCGGTCGTCGGGCGCCCGCTGCTCGACCGGGACGCGCACTCGGTGGCCCTCACCGCCGACGGCGAGGCGATGCAGGAGTTCGCCGCGACCATCCTCGACGCCGGGGACCGCGCCCTGGCGCACTTCCGCTCCGCCCGGGTGCACGGACGGGTCCGGTTCGGCGTCTCGGAGGACCTGGTCCTCACCCGGCTCCCGGCGATCCTCGCCGACTTCCGGCGCCGCTACCCCGAGGTCGAGCTGCGGCTGACCGTCGGGCTGGCCGACAGCCTCGAACGACGCCTGGACCGCGGCGAGCTGGATCTGATCTTCGCCAAGCGGGCGCCCGGGGCGGACGGCGACCCGGCCGTCGTGCGCCACGACCGGTTCGTGTGGGTCGGCCCGCCGGGCTGCGGGATCGGGCCGGACGACCCCGTCCCACTGCTCGGCTATCCGCCGCCGAGCCTGTCCCGCAGCGCCGCGGTCGGCGCGCTCGAGGCGGCCGGACGCCCCTGGCGGATGGTCTGCACCAGCGGCAGCCTCTCCGGCCTGCGGGCCGCCGCGCTCGCCGGGCTGGGCGTGCTGGCACACGCCGGGACCCTGGTGCCGGACGGTCTGGAGAAGGTCCCGGCCCGTGCGGGGCTGCCGGCCCTCGGACCGGTCGAGGTCGTGCTCGTGCACGGCAGGCGCCGGACCGGCCCGGCCGAGGCACTGGCCCACAGCATCCGGACCGCAGCCGCCGACCTCCGCTCGGGCGCCTAGCACTGCCCGGTCCCGCGCCCGCACCTGGTCGCCGCACCGCTCACTCCTCGCATGGGGTGCGGCGCACGACCAAGGGGTGCGGCGCACGACCACGGGTGCGGCGCACGACCGACGGGCCCGGGCCCGCCAGGGCTCTGGCCCTCAGTGCTCGGGCCCCCAGCGCTCGGGCCACCCAGTGCTCGGGCCCTCAGGGCTCGGGCCCTCAGGGCTCGGGCCCCGCAGTGCCCGGGCCCCCAGCGCTCGCGCACCTCGTCCCACGCTGACGCACCCCGTTCCCGGCCGCCGCACCTCGCTCCGGCCCGGCGCACCCGCTGCGTGGGGTGCGGCGCACGGTCACGGGGTGCCGCGACAGGGCTCAAGGTGCCGCGCGCCGTCACGGACGCGCAGCCGGGCCCGGGATCGGCTCGCCCGTCCCCGCCCGTCCGGCGCACCGCGGCCGCGCCCGGCGCACCCCGTCACCGCTCCGGGCACCCGTCGCGTGGGGTGCGGCGCACGGCCACGGGGTGCCGCGACCGGGCACAGGGTGCGGCGGCCGGGCCGGGAGCGCGCGGTGCGGGGCACGGGTGCGGGGTGCCGGGCGCGGGGTGCCGGGCGCGGGGTGCAGGGCGCGGGGTGCGGGTGCGCGGCGCGGAGTGCGGGTGCGCGGCACGGAGTCCGGGTGCGCGGCACGGAGTCCGGGTGCGCGGCACGGGGTGCGGGTGCGGGGCGGCGCACACGATCTGTCCGGTGCGGGATCCGGCGGCTAGGGTCCTCGATCGTGCGACGACGCCGGGGGTTCCTGTCCACCGTCCTGCTCAGCGTGGCTGTGCTGACCGGGTGTGGGACGGGGGACCAGGTGGACTCACCGGCGCTCGCCCGGATCGCCGAGTCCGGGGAGCTGCGGGTGTGCTCGACCGGTGACTACCGGCCCCTCACCCACCTCGCCGCGGACGGGACCTGGTCCGGTATCGACGTCGACATGGCCCGTGACCTGGCAGCGGAGCTCGGCGCGCGGACGACGATGGTGGAGACGACCTGGTCGGGCCTGCTCGACGACGTCGTCGCCGGGAAGTGCGACATCGCCGTCGGCGGGGTGTCGATCACGCCGGACCGTGCGGAGAGGGCCGCGTTCACGATCCCGTACCTGCGGGACGGCAAGACGCCCATCGTCCGCTGCCCCGACGCGGAACGGTTCCGGACCGTCGCCGACATCGACAGGCCGGGGGTGCGGGCCGTGGTGAACCCCGGCGGCACCAACGAGCGGTTCGCCCGGGAGAACCTGCGCAACGCGACGATCGTGCCGCACCCGGACAACAACACGATCTTCGACGTCGTCGCCGACGGCGGCGCGGACCTCATGGTCACCGACGCCATCGAGACCCGCTGGCAGGCCGCTCAGCGGCCGGGCGAGCTGTGCGCGGTGCGCCCCGAGGACCCCTTCACCGACTCGGAGAAGGCGTACCTGACGCAGGCCGGCGACCCGGCGTTCACCCAGCGGGTCGACGTCTGGCTGAAGACCGCCCGGACCGACGGCACCTGGGAGCGGTTCGCCCGTCCCTGGCTCGGCTGAGCGGTTCTGTCGGGGGTCCCTGCCACGGTGCGGGCATGCGGATCGTGGTGACGACACCGACCGGGAACGTCGGCTCGCGGGTGCTCCGGCTCCTGGTGCAGGCCGGCGTGCGTCCGGTCGCCCTCGCGCGCGACCCGGCCCGGCTGCCTCCTGACCTGGCCGGGTTCGTCGAGGTGGCGCAGGCCGACCAGACCGACCGTGACGCCGTCCTGCGCGCGACGGCGGGAGCGGACCGGCTGTACTGGGTGAACCCTCCGGGGCCGCCCGGTTCGGATCCGATGGAGCAGCACGCGGTCTGCGCGGAGGTGGTGGCCGCGGCCGTCCGGGAGAACGGGATCGGCGGCACCGTGTTCCAGAGCAGTGGCGGCGCGGAGCGGCGGCACGGCACCGGCGACATCGACGGGCTCAGTGCGACCGAGGAGGCGCTCGACGCCACCGGGGCACCGGTCCTGCACCTGCGCTGCGGCTACTTCACGACGAACCTGCTGATGTCGGCGGCGGAGATCGCGGACGGCACGCTGTCCACGCCGTGGCCGCTCGACCATCCGCTGCCCTGGGTGGATCCGCGCGACATCGGCGACGTGGCGGCCGACCGGCTGCTCGGCCCCGCATGGACGGGCCGGAGCGTCCAGGGTGTGCACGGCCCCGAGGATCTCTGCTTCGCGCAGGCGGCGGACGTGCTGTCCGGGGTGCTCGGGCACCCGGTGCGCCCGGTGCACCTGCCCGACGCCGGGTTCCGCGCGATGCTCGCCGCCGCCGGGTTGAGCGCGCCCGAGGTCGACGCGGTGGCCGGCATGGCCGCCGGGCTGACCGACGGCGTCGCCCCCGAGCCGCCGCGGGACGCGACGACCACCACGCCGACGTCGCTGCGGTCGTGGGCCGCGGAGCACCTGCGCGGGGCCGTCGCGCCCGGCCCGTGACCGGGTCAGCCCGTCCGCTTGCGCAGGTAGTCCGCGACCACCTCCGCACCGAGCCCGTCCAGGTCGGGGTTCACGACCCGACCGCCGGCGCGACGGGCCAGCCGGTCCATGAACGCGGCCAGCCCGGGGTCGTCGCCGAGCACGAAGAACGTGAACCGTGCGTCCATCCCGATCAGCCGGTCCAGCCCGTCGACGGTCGCGCGGAGCGTGTGCGGGCTGGGCGGGTAGTCGAAGTACGCCTCGCCGTCGCGTTCCAGGTGCGCGGTGGGCTCGCCGTCGGTGACGACCAGGACCACCGGGGTAGCGTCCGGCTGCCGGGCGAGCCGCTCGCGGGCCAGCAGCAGGGCGTGGTGCAGGTTCGTGCCCTGCATGTACACGCCCTCCAACCCGACCAGCTCGGCGAGGTCGACGGTCTGCGCGTGCCGCCCGAACGTGATCAGCGACAGGTCGTCGCCGCGGAACCGGGTCGAGATCAGCTGGTGCAGGGCCAGCGCCGTGCGCTTCATCGGCACCCAGCGGCCCTCGGCCACCATCGACCACGAGGTGTCCACCAGCAGCGTCACCGCGGCGCGGGTCCGCTGCTCGGTCTCGACGATCTCGACGTCGGCCACGTCGAGCGCGCGGTCGTCGCCGCCCGCCCGCCGCAGCTGCGCGTTGAGCAGGGTGCGCGGCACCGACCAGGCCTCGGTGTCGCCGAACGCCCACGGCCGGGTCGCCCCGGTCGCCTCCCCTGCCGCACCGGCGCGGCGGGTCTCCCGCTGTCCCTGGCGCCCCGCGATCCGGTCGGCGACGTCGCGCAGCACGGACTGCCCGAGGGTGCGCAACGCCTTCGGCGAGAGCATCAGCGACCCGTCGGGCGCCCGCCGGAAGAGGTCCTGGCGCTGCAGCTCCAGCTCGGCGAGCGTGCGGGCGTCGGCCGCCGCCTCCCGGCCGAGCATCTCGGTGAGCGCGTCGAGGTCGATGTCCTCCATGCGTGCGCCCGGGTAGCTCTGGGCGAGCTGCTCGGCCAGCGCGTCGAGCTGCCCGAGCTGCTCCAGCGCGCGGGTCGCCTCGCCCATGCCCATCGGGTTGTCGCCGCGGAAGTTCCCCTCCCCCGACCAGTCCTCACCGGGCCGCATGCCCTGCAGCTGGGCGTCGAGCCGGGCCAGCGACTGCGCGAGCCGCGGGTCGCCGAACGCCTGCTGGGCCAGCTCGGCGAGCTCGGCCCGCTGCTCGGCCGACATCAAGTTCATCATCCGCTGGGCGGCCGCGGACCGGGCGGCCAGCGCGTCGACCAGCTCCTCGGTGTTCTGCGGGTTCTCCGGGAAGTGGTCACCGTGCTTGCCCATGAACTCGGCGAACCGCTCCGTGGTGTCCTCGCCGCGGGCGTGGTGCTCCAGGAGGTCGTTGAGGTCGTCGAGCATCTCGTTGATCCGCTCGACGTCCTCCGGCGTCGCTCCTTCGAGCGCCTGCTTCATGCCCTCGAAGCGCTGGTCGAGCATCTCCCGGCCGAGCAGGTCGCGGATCTCGGAGTGCGCCTCGCGGGCGTCGGCGGACCGCCAGTCGTAGGAGCCCAGTTCGCGGACGGCACCGCCGGTGTCGGACGGCAGGGCGTCGAGCTGCATCTCGCGGAACCGGGCGTCGTCGGAGTCCTCGTTGCGCAGGGACTCCTGCTCGGCGTCGAGGGCACGCTGCAGGAGCTCGCGGACCTCCTGCAGCGTGCCGTCGATCCGGTTGTCCCGCTGCAGGTCGCGACGCTGCTCCCAGACACGGCGGGTCAGGTCGTCGAGACCGCGACGCCCGTCGAGACCGCGCCGCATGAGCTCCTGCAGCGCCTGCCGCGGGGAGCTGCCCTCCATGACGTCGCGACCGATCTGGTCCATCGCGGACCGGATGTCGAACGGCGGCGCCAGCGGGTCGGGCCCGCCGGTGTAGGGCCCGTAGGCCCAACGCCGCTTCGCGCGGCGCGGATCAGCCATACGACACCGTGTCCCCGTCGTCGCCGGCGTCCTTCGCGAGCTTCCGGGTGAGGAACAGGTACTCCAGGGCCAGCTCGGCGGCCGAGGCCATCGGGCCCGGGTCCTCGGTGCCGGACGCACCGAGCTTCCCGGCGATCTCGGTGAGCGCCCCGACCTGCGGCAGCGCGGCGACGACGTCGCGGGCCGGGACCCGCTCACCGGTACGGACCGGGCGGGTGGAGACCTCGACCGCGAGCTCGTCGAGATCGACGCCGCGCAGCGCGAACCGCGCGGTGTCGGCGGTGGCGCGGCGCAGCAGGTGCTCCAGCACCTCGTCCTCGCGCCCCTCCTCGCCGGCCGCGAACTCCAGCTTGCCGCGCAGCACGGCGGGCACCGACTCCAGGTCGACCGGGCGGGCGTAGGCGCGGTCCTCACCGACCAGCGCGGCCCGGCGCAGCGCGGCGGCGGCGACGGTCTCCGCCGCGGCGACGGCGAACCGGGCCGAGACGCCGGAGCCCTGGTCGATCGCCGAGGACTCCCGCAGGTGCCGGGTGAACCGGGCGACGACCTCGATCAGGTGCCGCGGGACCTCGGCCTCCAGCGAGGCCTCCTGCGCGACGAGCTCGACCTCGGGCGCCAGCTCCAGCGGGTAGTGGGTGCGCACCTCGGCGCCGAACCGGTCCTTGAGCGGGGTGATGATCCGCCCGCGGTTGGTGTAGTCCTCCGGGTTCGCGCTCGCGACGAGCAGCACGTCCAGCGGCAGCCGCAGCGTGTAGCCGCGGACCTGGATGTCGCGCTCCTCCATCACGTTGAGCAGCGCGACCTGGATGCGTTCGGCCAGGTCGGGCAGCTCGTTGATGGCGACGATCCCGCGGTGCGCCCGCGGGACGAGACCGAAGTGGATGGTCTCCGGATCCCCCAGCGAGCGACCCTCGGCGACCTTGACCGGGTCGACGTCGCCGATCAGGTCGGCGACCGAGGTGTCCGGGGTGGCGAGCTTCTCGGTGTAGCGGTGCGAGCGGTGCACCCAGGCGACGGGCAGGTCGTCGCCCAGCTCCTCCGCCCGCCGGACCGACGCCGGGGTGATCGGCTCGTAGGGGTGCTCACCGATCTCGGAGCCGTCGATGACGGGGGCCCACTCGTCGAGCAGGTTGCCCAGCGACCGCAGCAGGCGGGTCTTGCCCTGGCCGCGCTCACCGAGCAGGACGAGGTCGTGGCCGGCGATGAGGGCCCGCTCCAGCTGCGGGACGACGGTGTCGGAGAACCCGACGATGCCGGGCCAGGGATCGCGGCCCTCGCGCAGGGCCGCCAGGAGGTTGTCGCGGATCTCTTGCTTCACGCCCCGCAGTTCGTGGCCGGACGTACGCAGCGCGCCGACGGTACGGGGAAGGTCAGGTGTGACGGGCACGGATTCCACGCTACGCCCGGTCGCGGCGACTGGCGCGCGGTCGCGTCGTGCCCCGGGCGGAAGGTCCGGGGTGACCGGCGCCACGGTGCGCCGGCCCGGCGGCAGAGAATACTGTCTGGCTGTACAGATAGTTTGTCGGGCGGCTCCGGGAGGACCGATGGAGGGCACGCGGGACGGGCGTCGCCGTCGCGGTGCGGACACCCGCCGCGCACTCGTCGACTCAGCCGTCGACGTCGTCACCACCGGCGGGTTCGACCGGCTCACCCTGCGCGAGGTCGCGTCCCGGGCCGGGGTCTCCCCCGCGTCGGCCAGCTACCACTTCGGCACGGTCGCGGACCTGCTCGCCGCCGTCGTCGCGGAGCTGGACGACCGGTCGACCGCACGGCTCGCGGACCTGACCCGGCGCAGCCGGGCCGGCGAGCTCACCCTGCTCGACGCCTGCACGACCTACCTCGTCGACCTGCTCGGCCCGGGTCGTCGGGCGTACCTGACCATGCTGGAGCTGCGGATCCGCGCCGCCCGCGATCCCAGCCGGGTGGCGCCGCCCGGCGGGCAGGACGCCGTCGTCGACCTGATCCAGGACCACCTCCGCAACCGGGACCGGGCCCGCGAGCTGTTCGCCTCGGTGGTCGGGCTGGCCACCCTCGGTGCGCTCGACCCGGCCGAACCGGATCCCGCACGGATCCGCGACCACATGGCCCGCCTCCTCGACAGCCACGGCCTGGCCCGGGAACCCGCGCGGACCGCGGAGGGAGAACGCTCGTGAGCACGCACTGGCCCACCGGCCGCATCACCCGCACCGATCTCGCCGCACGCGTCGGTGCGGAGCGGGCCGAGATGGCCGGGCGCGCGCTGCGCACCGGTGACCCGCTCGCGGACGCCGTCGTCGCCGAGATCCGGGACGGCGGTCGCGAGGTCCGTGCCCGGCTCGATCTCGGCATCCGGGAGGGGCTCGCCGCGCTGGAGGACCCGCCGCCCGCCGTCGCCGCACTGCTGGCGTCGGCGGAGTCGCTGCCCCCGGGCGCCGACCCGGCGCTGCTCGACACCGGTGCGCGGCCGCTGTTCACCTCACCGCCGCCCGTGCACACCCTCTCGCTGTCCGCCGGGGCGTTGCTGCGCACCTACGGGTCGCCGTCGATCGCGGTCCTGCTCGACACCACCGGCCGGCTCGTCGACGGGGCGGAGCGGCGCCTCGCCGAGACCGGCCGCTGGCTGCTCTCGGCGACCCTGCCCGGCGGGCTGCGTCCCGGCAGCCCCGGCTACGTCACGACGCTGCAGGTCCGGATGCTGCACGCACACATGCGGGAGCTCGCGCGCACCCGCGGCTACGACGAGACGGTGCACGGTGTCGCGATCAACCAGATCGACCTCGCCCGGACCTGGCTCGACTTCACCCTCGTCTCGCTGACCGCCGAGGAGACCATCGGTTTCGGGCTCACCGGTCCGGAGACCGCCGAGGTGTACGCCTACTGGCAGGTGCTCGCCCACCAGCTCGGCATCGAGCCGGAGCAGCTCGAGGGGATCACCGGCCACGCGGGGGCCGCCCGGCTCGACGCGCTCGTCGGTGCCGTCACCGGGCCGCTCGCCCCGCAGTCCCGCACGCTCGCGGCCGCCACCGTCGACGCCGTCGCGGGGCTGCTGCGCGAGCCGCTGCGGCTCCCGCTCCCGGCCGGGCGGCTCCTGCTGGAGGTCCTGGGCCGCCGCTTCCACGGGCCGGCCACCGCAGACGCGCTGGGTCTGCGCCGCAACGCCGGGCTCGATGCGCTCCTCGGCGCCGGTGCGCGCGTGGTGCGGGCCCGGCGGGCGTGGATCCGCCGACGGCCCGGCGCGCTGGAACGGACCCGGGCCCGTCACGTCGCCGCGACCCGCGCGATCCTCGCCGCGGACGGCGCCCCCGCGCTGTTCCAGACGTACCGGCCGGACACGTCCGAACCCGCCCGGAGCTGACGACGCCCACCACGGGTCAGTCCGCCGGCCCCGGGTCCGGGGTGCCGTTGTCCCACCACTCGACCCGCATGCCGGCCGCCCGCACCGCGGCCTCGGCCTCCCCCCCGCCGGTCCGCGGGGGTGACGAGCACCAGGCCACCCGCCCGGCGACGGCGGCGGGCCAGCGCCGCCGCGACCCGCGGCAACGGCTGGCGGTGCGTCCCCCGCTCGCCGAGCTGCGGGTAGGTGTCGGCGACGGCGAGCAGCGTCCCGCCCGGGCCGTCCTCCCGGCCGTAGAGCACGACGAAGTGCCCGACCCGCCAGTCCGCGCGCGGCAGCCCGCTGTCGTCGCCGGTCTCCAGGAACGCCTCGAGATCCTCCGTCGGGGTGTGCGACGAGACGAACCACCTGGTCAGGACGTTCGCGATCGGCAGCAGCGGGATGCCGACGACGTTGTCGAGCAGGACGCGCAGCCGGTCGGCGCTCCACGTCCCGGTGGCCGGGACCGCCGCGAGCGCGCCGCCGGAGAGCTCCTCGACGGCGCGGCCGACGCCGGGCGCCGACGTCCCGGCGCGCTCGGCCGACGCGGCCCGGCCGACGCCCGTCCAGGCGTCGGTCCGCGACGGGGCGGTGGGCGGCCGGGCGGACACGACGTCCTCGGCGAGGACGGCGCTCCCGGCCGCGCGGGCGAACGCCGTCACGTCCGGGGCCGGTGCTCCGGTCAGCGCCGAGACCGCGAGCCGCGCCACGAACGGCCCGCACAGCTGGTCGGGCTGGGGCAGTGCCGCGGCGTGCTCGGCCAGGAGCAGGTCGACCGCGGTGAAGGGCACGAAGGCCATGGGCGGGGCCGTCAGTACCGGAAGCGGAGCGCGGCCAGCACGTCGTCGACCGCCCGGCCCTCGGCGGACGCGGCGTCGGAGGCCCGCACGGCGCGGAACGCCCCGATGAGCTCCTCCCCCAGCACCCCGGTGATCCGCGGGTTCGCGTGCAGCGCAGCCGCCTGCCCCTCCGGTGTGGCGGGCAGCGCGACGATCCCGGCGGCGTCGCGCTCGGCGGCGGTCCACGTACCGGGATCGCTCTGCACCGGGTCCGGCAGCGGGGGCCGGTCGGCCAGCCCCGCCAGCCCGGCGCCGATGACCACGGCCTGGGCGAGGTAGGGGTTGGCGGAGGCGTCGGAGACCTTCAGCTCGACGTTCGCGTGCGCCGCACCGAGCAGTCCGGTCGCCGGGACCATCCGCAGCGCCGCCTCCCGGTTCTGCACGCCCCAGAACGCGTACGCGGCGGCGAAGTGGCCGGGACGGCGCCGGTGCAGCGACCCGACGCTCGGCGCGGTCACCCCGGCGACGGCGGGCAGGTCGCGGAGCAGCCCGGCCAGCCACGCGGCCCCGTCGCCGGTCAGCCCCGCCGGGCCCTCACCACCGGCGAGCAGGGGGACGTCGCCGCGGGAGACCGAGGTGTGCAGGTGCCAGCCGTTGCCCGCCGACGACGTCGACGGCAGGGGCGCGAAGCTCGCCCGGAACCCGTGCGCGGCCGCCGCGGCGTGCACCGTCTGGCGGGCCAGCAGCTGGCGGTCCGCGGCCGTGAGCGGATCGGCGGCCTCGATGCTCAGCTCGATCTGGGCGGGCCCGAACTCGGCGTGGAACTGCCCGACCGGGACCCCGTTGTCGCGCAGGTCGCCGAGCAGCCGGGTGACGAAGCCGTCCAGGCCGACCAGTGCGTTCGGCCCGTAGACCGGTCCGGTGAAGGCGGGCACCGGGGGTTCGGCGCCGTCGTCGAGGTAGAGCGCGAACTCGAGCTCGTACCCGACGCGCACGGTCACGCCGGCCCGGTCGGCGGCAGCGAGCTGCCGTTCGAGGACCCCACGCGGGTCGTACGGCCAGGCGGCCCCGTCGTCGGCGACGAGCCGGCCCGGCGACCAGCCCAGGCCGCGCCGCCGGGCGAGCGGGACGACGGCGTCGGGGCCGGCCGCCGGGACCAGCCGGACGTCGCCGGACGGCGTCGAGATCCCGGGCGCGTCGAACGTGATGGCGTCGCCGGTGTCGAAGACGGCGAACAGCGACGTCACCCCGACGCCGCGGTGGGCCACGTCGGACAGGCTCTCGACCGGCACCGTGCGCGAGCGCAGGACGCCGTTGTTGTCGGCCCAGCCGATCGTCACGCCGACCACGCCCCGGTCGGCCAGTGCGCGGGTACGGCCCTCGAACCCGTGCGCGTCGGGCAGCGTCATGCCGGGCAGCGTATCGGCGCGAGCTGTGATCAGGGGGCCCCGCGGGCGGTCATCAGGGGGCCAGCAGCAGCCACAGCGGCCCGGCGACGAGTGCCACCGCGACCACACGGACCAGCCACCGCACCGCCGCGGGCAGCGGCGCCGGCGGGGCGGTGACCCGGTCGATCCGGGCCTCCAGCGCGTCGGTGAACGACGACAGCGCCGCCGCCGGGGCCGACCCGCCGACGGCCTTGAGCGCCGTCGCCAGTTCCGTGGGGTCGCAGAGCTTGCGGGCGACGTCGTCGGCCCGCATCTCGATCAGCCGGGCGACGGCGAGCTGGGCGCACACCATCCCGCGCACGAACGGCGCCGTCGCGCCCCACGCGACGAACGGGAGGACCACCAGGTCGTGCCGTTCCCGCAGGTGGGCGCGCTCGTGGGCGAGGACGGCGACGACACCGGGGGTGTCGAGGGCGTCCAGCACCCCGGCCGACACGACGAGCCGCGAGCTGCGCCCGGGCAGGCAGTAGGCGACCGGGACCGGGTGGTCGAGCACGCGGGTACCGGAGGCGTACGGCCAGGGGGTGGCGAGGACGTCGAGCAGGTCGCGGTGGCGGCGGCGGGCCCGCAGCGTCCGGACCGTGGTGACGAGCAGGACCGCCAGCAGCCGGATCAGCAGGCCGAGCGCGATCAGCAGCGCGCCCACGTGCAGCGGGTCCATCGCGGCGGGCCAGCCGCCCGACGCGAGCGACTCCCGGAACGCCCACGCGGCGGCCGGGAGGCTGTCGCCCATCGGGGACAGCCCGTAGGCCAGCCCGGCACCGAACAGCGAGATCCCCCCGCCGAGCCCGACGGCCTGCCACAACAGCAGGGCCCCCACCGGGTCCCGCGCGGGCCAGCGGGCCCCCGCGAGCGCACGACTGAACGGCTCGGCGAGTGCCAGGCCAAGCAGCCCGAGTCCCAGCGCGATCAGCTCCATCGCGTCACATCGTGGCCGAACCTGCGGCGGCGCGCTGCACGACCCCTCCGATTCGACGGGGAGCCGGGCGGCCGGACCGGTGGCCGCGTGCGCTCAGCCCAGCAGGTCCCGGAGCCGCGAGCGCTCCTCGTCGGACATCGTTCCGAGGAAGCGGGCGAGCGCGGCGCCACGGTCGGACGCGTCGTCCAGGGCGTCGCTCATCAGCTCCGCCACGTGGTCCTCGCGGCTGGCCACCGGGCGGTAGTGGTGCGCCCGGCCGTCGCGGATCCGCTGCACCAGCTGCTTGCGCTCGAGGCGGCCCAGCACCGTGAGCACGGTGGTGGTGGCCAGGTCGCGGTCGGCGAGCTGGTCCTGCACCTCACGCGCGGTCATGTCCCGGTCGGTCTCCCACAGGACGTTCATGACCGCTCGCTCCAGCTCCCCCAGACTCGTCACGCGACTCATCCTACGCGAACCGTTCTACGGTGTGCAGAAAGGCTCCGAGAGAAACGTCACACCCGGTTGCACGGCAGGACATCCGCCGGTCACCCACGGTCCGGTGCGGACAGGAGGCTCAGTGCACCTGGACCTGGTCGCCGACCTGGAGGCCGTCGAACCAGACCTTCGCGTTCGCCTCGTCGAGCTTCACGCACCCCGCCGACGGCGTGTCCATCCGGCCCTGGTGGAAGGCGACGCCGCCTTCGGCGAAGAACACCGACCAGGGCATCTGCGTCCAGCTCTCCCGGCTGGTCCACTGCTCGGCCTTCCACTGCACGCCGAACGTCCCGCGCGGGGTCGGGTCGGACGCGTCGCCGGGGCGCATCGGCACCGGCCCGGTGACGACGGCGCCGTCCTCGATCAGCCAGGTCGAGCGGACGGCGACGTCCACGCACGCCCGCGCCGACGCCGTGCACGGCGTGCCCGGGACGAGCGCACCGGAGGCGACCTGCGGTGCGGACGCGGGGGCCGGCTCGGCCGAGTCGGACGACGGCTCGGCGATCGCGACGCCCGCGGTGAGGGCGGCGGCCAGCGCCAGCACCCCGGCCAGGGAACCGATCCACCGGCCACGCCGGATCCGTCGCTGCATCCGTCCCGTCCTCCTGTCGAGCCCGGCCGGCGGCGACTGCCGTCCGTTCCGGGGCGACGACCACGCGGACTCGACGCCCTCCGCGATCGTCTGCTTCCGGAGGGTAGTCGAAGAGGATCTTCATCCGTGCGGGGGGTCCGCACGCGTCCGGACGGGCGTCAGCGGCCCCGGAAGGCCGGCGTGCGCTTCTCCGCGCGGGCCGTCCGGCCCTCGGTGATGTCCTCGGCCTGCCAGCAGGCGTCGAACTCGGCCTGCAGGTCGGCGACGACACCGGGGGCGGTGTCCCCGCCGCGGCCGAACGCGTTCGCGGTCCGCTTGTTGTAGGCCAGGGTCAGCGGGGCCATCGTGGCGATGTCGGCGGCCAGTGCCAGGGCGGTGTCCCGGTCGCCGAGGGTGTCGGCGAGTCCGCGGGCGTGCGCCGTCGTCGCGTCGAGCGTCGCGCAGGCGAGCAGCAGGCTCCGTGCGGTGCCCCCGCCGGCGATCTGCACCAGCCGCTCGATCGTCCAGGGGTCGACGGCGAGCCCGAGCCGCGCCGTCGGCAGCCCGAACACGGCCTCGGGGGCCGCGACCCGCAGGTCACAGGCCAGCGCGAGCTGCAGGCCACCGCCGATCGCGGGGCCGGTGACCGCCGCGACGACCGGCATCGGCAGGTCGGCGACCGCGTGCAGGCCCGCGTAGAGGGCGTCGAGGAACTCCTCGGTGTAGACCTAGCCGAAGTCGGCCCCGGAGCAGAACGCCGGACCGTTCCCCGCGACGACGACCGCCCGCGCCCCGTCCGCGCGGACCTGCTCCGCCGCCCCGACGAGCTGCCTGCAGGTGGCGATGTCCAGCGCGTTGCGCCGCTCGGGGCGGTTCAGCTCGATCAGCCCGACGCCGTCGGTGGTGCTCACGGTGATCACGCACCGGAGCCTAACCCGGGCCGCTGCGGGTCCCGTCGGTCCCGGTCCGGGGCTCCGGCGCCTCGTGCCGGGTCCCGCCGCTCAGCTCCCGGGCGAGCCCGACGGCGAGCTGGTCGATCCGCCCCAGCAGCCGGGCGGCCGCGAGCCGCCGGAGCCGGTCCCCGGGCGGGGCGCCGGCGGCACTGTCGCGGGTCCGCGGATCGGCCGGTGCGACCCAGCCCGCGGTGTCCGTGGCACCGTGGCCCGCGGGCAGCGCGCCGAACGGGTCCACCGCCCCGCCGGTCCGGCCGGTCGCGGGACCGGAGGACGCCGCGTCGGCCTCCGCGGCGTCGATCAGGTCCTCGGCGGACCCGACGCCGTAGTCGGCGGGACTCGTGCCCGGGGCGTGCTCGCGGCGGGCCGCCGGGCCCCAGCCGTCGACGAGGATCCGGCGCAGGCCGTCGACGTTCTGCCGGACCCGGTCGGTGGCCGGGTCCAGGCTCGTGGCCCACTCCGGGACGTGTGCGACGGCGGCCTGCGCGGCGAGCAGCCGGGTGTAGTGGTCCAGCGCGCCGACCACCCACACGGTGTGGTGCACCCCGCGGCGCAGCGGCCTGCGGGCGACCGGGTCCTCCAGCGGCCGGGCGCGCTCCCGGACGGTGGCGACGGCCTCGTCGACCTCCCGCGCCTTCTCCAGCGGGTTCTCCCCCGGCCGGCCCAGCGCCCGGTCCACCGAGCACCGCAGCGAGACGTCCACGGCCGTCAGCGCGTCGTCGAGCGCCTCGGCGAACGCCGTCCGGGACCGGGTGGGGAGGATCAGGTAGGCGGCGAGCATGCCGAGCGCGCCGCCCACCACGGTCTCCTCGACCCGCAGCAGCATCGTCTCCACGCTGAACTGGCCGATCACGCCGTAGAGCAGCGCCAGCACCGCGGTGATCCAGAACGCCATCATGGCCTGCGAGATCCGGACCAGGTACAGCGCCAGGAACACGCAGGCGAAGAGCAGCAGGAGGCTGGCGACGAGGTTCCCGGCGACGAGCAGCGCCAGCAGCATCCCGGCGACCACCCCGCCCGCGGTCCCGACCGCCCTGGCCCAGCCGCGGCTGAGGACGTCACCGCGGCTCGCGGTACCGGCGAACACGACGAACGCCGCGATCACCGCCCAGTACCAGCGCGCCGGGGAGATCAGCTCGCCGACGACGATCGCGAGGCTGGTCGCGACGCCCACCTGCACCGCCTGCCGGGTGTGCAGCTCGGGCCCGCCCTGCAGGCCCGCGCCCCCGGTGTCGTCGTCGGAGGGGTCCTCCCCGGGTGCGTCGCGGCGCCGCGCGATCCCCCGCCACGCCTCCTCGATGGTGGACTGCACGGCGTCGGCGAGCCGGAGCACGGCGAACCCGATCCGCTGCTCGCGGGCCTCCGCCCCGGTGCCACCGGGCCGTCCGACGATCTCGCCGACCGCCTCCCGAGCCTCCTGGTAGAGCCTCGCGGCGATCGCGCGCGGGGTCCCGACGGCCGTCGCCGCGGCCAGCGCCCGCACCCCCGCCGCGAGCGCCTCGCGGTCCGGGCCGGGGATCGGGTCGTGATGCTCGACGGTCCGCCGGATCGACATCGCGACCCGCTCGGCGGCCAGCTCGGAGTCGACGATCCACTGCCGCAGCCCGGCGATCTCGGTCTCGGCGTCGTCCGGTCCGCCGGGACGGGCGCCGCCGGGCAGGTACACCGGACGCCGGGCGGCCGGGTCGTCGTCGGCGTCGTCGAGGCGGTCCGCGACGGCCAGCGCCGTCGCGTTGAGCCGGGCCTGCGCACGGAGCAGCGGATCGAGATCCGGGTCGGCGAGACCGCCCCCGGCTCCTCGAGGACGTCGACGGCGGCCAGCAGCAGCACGTGCAGGCGGGCCTCGAAGGACCGCACGAGCGCCTCGAGCACGACCTCGACCCGGCGGGTGAACACCACGCAGCGCAGCAGGAACGTGCTGCCGATGCCGACCACCGCGCCGGCCAGCAGGTAGGGCAGCTGGGCGGGCCCGGCCTGCAGGAACTGCACGAAGAAGTACGGCATGAACGCGGCCATGCCGAGGGCGACGCCGCGCGGGCCCCACCGCCGGACCGCGACGGCCACGATCATGACCAGCACGAACACGACGTCCGCGACGACCCGGTGCCCGGACAACAGCGCCGAGAGCGTCGCCGAGGCGCAGGCCGGGAGCACCATGAGCGCCGTCGTCACCCGGCGGCGGCGCAGCTCCGGCTCGTTCACCGCGAGGTTGCCGACCATCGCCAGCACGACGGCGAACAGCACGATCGTCACCGGCTGCCCGGTGAGCGCCCGCAGCCCGCTCATGACGAGCGCGGCGGTCATCATCGACGCCGTCGCCACCGACGCGAGGTGCAGGCGGGTGTGCCCGGGATCGACGGCCGCCGCCCGGGAGCGCAGCTCGGCCCACCACGCGGGCCTCTGCCCGCTCGTCCACCCGCTCACGGCGGCGAGTCTGACACGCCGCCCCGACAGTGGACCGGGTATCGTCAGCCGTTCGTGCGGGCGGCCGCGGCCTCGGCCGGGACCGGCTGCGAGGACGGCGCAGCCACCGGGACGCCGATCACCGCGCCGGTCGCGGCCGCCATCGCCCGCATCCCCTGCGCGTTCGGGTGCACGGGTGCCGCGGGCGAGGTCGGGACGAGCCCCTCGGTCCACTTCACGCCGGGGAGCTGGCAGATGTCGTGGCCGACCGTCGGGCCGTAGGTGTCGACGTAGTCGAGGCCCGCCTCGGCGGCCTGCTCGGCGAGCATCCCGTTGAGCAGCTTCTCGGTGTCCCGTAGGTAGGCCGTGTCGCCGGCGCTGAACGGCGCGACCGGGTAGCAGCCGGGGCCGGTGTCCGGGAGGATCGACGGGTACCCGACGACGGCGACCCGCGCGGCGGGCGCCCGGTCCCGGATCTCGGAGAGCACGTCGGCGACCTTCGAGGAGGCGTCGTCGATGCGCGCGGCGAGCTGGTCGTCACCGCCCTCGGTGTAGAAGTCCTTGCAGGCGGAGCCGAGCAGGTTCGTCGACGACCGCGTCGCGCACTCCTGGATGATCTCGCCGAAGCCGATGTCGTTGCCACCGATGGTGAGCGTGACCAGGGACTCCGAGCCGTCCAGCGCGTCGAGCTGCGGCGGGTTCGGGCCGAGCTTCACCTCCTGCGCGGCGGTCATGTCCTCGGTGGTCGCGCCGCTGCACGAGACGTCGGTGAAGTCCGCGAAGCCGGCCGAGCGGGCCAGCACCGACGGGTAGTTGTGGTCCGAGCGCAGGCACCCGGCGGGCTGCCCGGTCTGCAGCGGCACGAGCGGCCCGGCCGCGTACGAGTCGCCGAGGGCGACGTAGCGCCCGACCGGGGCCGTGTCCAGGTTGCGCGCCGACATCGTCGTCTCGGCGAACGTCGTCGGGGCCTCCGCCTGGGCGGGAGCGAGAGCACCCATCCCCGCCGAGCTCAGCAGGGTCATGGTCGCCACGGCGAGCCACCGGGCGGGACGGGGACGGCGCACGAGCTCTCGGACCTCCGGTCGTGGGGGGGACCGGAGCTCACCGCACCGGCCTGTCCCGCCCAACGATCATCGGGAGCCGCGGTTACGCCACGTACGCCAACGGTGACCGGGACGCGCTCTCCTCCCCGGCCGCGCGCCCCGTGCTGGGCGCGGCACACGTCCCCGCGTGCGGCACCCCGTCCGCGGCCACCGCACCTCTTCCCTGGGCCCGGCACCCCGTACCCGGGTGCCGCACCCGCTGCGAGGGGTGCGGCACCGGGCGACGGGGTGCCCCGGGCCGCGGAACGGGCGGCCGGGCGGCCGAGGCGGCGGAGCGGCGGGGTGCTCGGCTCACTCCCCCAGGCGGCGCAGCGCCAGCGGCGCGACGAGCCGGTGGCGGAGGGACACCTCGTCCCACAGGGCGGGACGCGAGGGCATCTCCGCGAGGCGGGCGGCGGCCGTCGCACCGGGGTCGTCGAGCGGCTCGCGGACCCCGGCCAGGAACGCCCACTCGTGCTCCTCGCAGCCGATGTAGACCCCGCGCCCGCCGGTCTCGCCGAACACGGACCGGAAGCGCTGCCAGGCCGCGTGCAGGGTCGCGTCGCGCCAGACGGCGGGGCTGCCGGCCTGGAACACGAGCACGCCGCCCTCGGTCAGCCGCCGCGAGCAGGCCCGGACGAACTCCTCGTCGTAGAGCCGGTTGATCTGGGCGTCGGGCTCGTCGGGCCGCTCGTCGGGGAGGTCTACGAGGATCAGGTCCCAGTGCTCGGTCGCGTCGAGAACGAACCGCCTGCCGTCGGCGTAGGTCAGCCGGACCGGGCCGTCACCGCGCTCGGCCGCGGCGAGCGTCTCGGGTGTGTAGCCGTAGGGCAGGTGCTCGGCGCAGATCCGGACGGCCTCGGTGTCGATGTCGACGTGGTCGACGTGCCGGGCGCCCGCGGCGACGGCCATCTCGGACGCGACGCCCTCGGACGAGCCGACGATCAGCACCCGGTCCAGGGTGCGGGCCAGCAGCGCGCCCGGCCAGACGAGCGCCTCGTGGTACGTGAGCTGGGTGTGCTCGGCGGACTGGCGCTCGTCGTCGCAGAACAGGGTGACGCCGTGCGCGGTGTCGGCGACGACGACCTTCTGGAACCCGGTGTGCGACACGTGGTGCACGGTGCCGAGCTGCCAGCGCCGGGTCAGGTCGTCGGAGATCGGCTCGGTGACGGTGCGCGGGGCGCCGCCGCGGTCGACGACCTGCAGGGCGGTGTCGGACGCGTCCACCCGCGCGGCGAGGTTCCGCACGGCCGCGACCGGGTCGGCGCTCTCACCGCAGGTGAACACGTCGACGTGCATGCCGCCGTGCTCGGGCCAGGTGTGGATCGACGCGTGCGACTCGGCAAGCACGGCGACGACGGTCGCGCCCTGCGGCTCGAAGCGCTCGGTGACGATCTGCCGGACCTGGGCACCGGCCTCGGTCAGCGCGCCGGCGAGTTCGGTACGGAGCCGGTCGACGTCGTCGAGCACCGCCGGCGCGATGCCGCCCAGCTCGGCGAGCACGTGCCGGCCCACCGGTGACGCCGTGCTCGGCAGCGCGGGACTCTCCGATCCGGTGAGCGCGACGCTCGGATGGAGCTCTCCGGCCGCTTCGGACGGCGCGGGCGGGGTCGGCGAAGTCGAGAGTGACACGTCCGGACACGTTAAACGCCCGGCGGGACGTGTGCCCCCTCTGCGCGCCGGGCGGTGGCACGCCTCATGCCGTCCCGGCCACGACGACGTCGAGCGGGCCGAACCCGTTGAAGCCGACCGAGGCGTAGCTGGACGTGTAGGCGCCCGCGTGCAGCAGGTCGACGACGTCGCCCGCGGCGAGGTCACCCGGCAGCGCCACCGGGGTCCGCCGGTAGATGACGTCGTCGCCGTCGTAGGTGGGGCCGGCCAGCACGCACGGCCCGTCCGGCCCGCTGCGGCCCGGCACGCGAAGTGGGTAGCCGATCGCCTCCCCCTCGGTCTCGGCGAGGCCCTGGTAGCGGCCGACGTCGAGGTAGACCCAGCGACGGTGGTCGATGCCGGGCCGGCGCGACACCCGCAGCACGGTCGCCCGGAGCACCCCGGCGGGGCCGGCGATCGCGCGTCCCGGTTCGAGGAGCAGGTCCGCGCCGTCGACGTGCCCGGCGGCCATCGCGCCCGCGACCGCGGCACGAACGGCGGCCGCGTACTCGCCCGGCCCGGGGACGTCCGCGCGGTACGTGACCGGCCAGCCCCCACCGAGGTCCAGCTCGGGACGGCGCAGTCCGGCCCGTCCGGCCGTCCGGAGGGCGACGGCGACGGCCTCGGCGTAGGTCGCCGGGCGGGTCTGCTGCGACCCGGCGTGGAACGTGACCCCTGCCGGTTCCAGCCCGAGCCGGGCCGCGCGGCGGAGCAGCGCGACAGCCTCGCCGGGCAGCGCCCCGAACTTGCCGTGGAACGGGGTGGCCGACCCGGCGTCGTCGACGGAGAGCCGGACCTGCACCCGGGCCCCGGGGACCTCGGCGGCGAGGGCGTCGACGTCCTCGGCGCTGTCGGTGACGAACCGGCGCACCCCGTCGGCGGCCGCGCGGGCCGCGGCGCCGGGACCGCGCACGGGGTTGCCGTGCTGCAGCGAGGCCGGGTCGGCGCCGGCGGCCAGGCACAGCGCGATCTCGTTCTGGGAGGCCACGTCGAACCCGGCACCGGCGTCGGCCAGCACCCGCAGGACCGCGGGCTCCGGGCAGGCCTTCACCGCGTACAGGATCCGCGCGTCGCCGAACGCCGCGGCGAGCGCGGCGTGCCGTTCCCGCACGACCTGCGGGTCGAGCGCGAGGAAGGGCGTGGGACGGAGGCGCGCGAGGATCGACTCGAGACCGGGGCTGAGCACGGTCCCGATGCTCTCCCGGGCCCTCCGGACGGGCGCGGGCGGGGCGCCGCGCGGATGCCGGCCGCCGGCGCCGTCACCATCGGGCGGGGCCTTTGCTCCCGCAGGCCGGCGCCGGACCGTCCGGCGCATCCGCCGAGCACCGGGTCCGCCCCACGTCCGCCGTCGACCGTCCAGGTGAGCCGGACGACCCGTCGGGCGTGACACCCGGGCGGTCCGGCGGACCCGGACGCAACGCTCGGGGCGGCCGGTGGTGATCTAGGTTCGGGGTATGACCGCACCGAAGCCGCAACGCCGCGCACGGAAGATCGCGATGACCCCCGAGGAGGTCGCCGCGTTCCTCGCCGGGGAGCGGACCTGCCGGGTGGCGACCAAACGGCACGAACGGCCCGCACGCCACCCCGCTCTGGTACCTCTGGGACGGCGCCGACGGTGGGGCACTGTGGCTGACCTCGCTGTCGCGGTCCCAGCGGTGGACCGACCTGGAGCGGGACCCGCGGATCGCGGTCGTCGTCGACGCCGGGCACGCCTACGACGAGCTGCGCGGGGTCGAGCTGCGCGGCTCGGTCGAGATCGTCGGCGAGGTGCCGCGGACCGGGGAGCCGAACCCGGAGCTGGAGCGCGTCGAGCAGGGCTTCGCGGACCGCTACACCGGCGGGCACGTCCTGATCGACGGGCGGCACGCGTGGCTGCGGCTGCGCCCCGAGAAGATCAGCAGCTGGGACTTCCGCAAGCTCGCCCAGGCCTGAGCGCCACAGAACCGGCCCCGAGCCACCCCGAGCCACCCACCGACGCCCGCCCCTCCCGAACCACCGCCCACCCCGCACCGCCCATCCGCGGACCACTCACTCACGGACCGCTGTCCCGGAGACGCTCACCGGATGCGGCGATGCTCACGCGATCGGGCGAGCGGACACGCATCTGGTGAGCGCCACGAGCCGGGCGGCCCGAGGAGCGGGAGCGACGGGCGGTGGCGGCGAGGGCGGTGGCAGCGCGGTGGGTCAGGGGCGGCCGGTCACCAGGGGCCACAGGTCGTCCGGGCCGGCGGCGAGGGCCGCGGTGCCGACCCGGTCGGTCCAGTACGACTCGTCGCCGTCCTCGTCGCGCCACGCCCAGAGCCGGGTCGTGACGAGCCGCAGGTCGTGCTCCCGGGTGAAGCCGATCGCGCCGTGCACCTGGTGCGCGATCCGGGCCACCGCGGTGGCGGCCTCCCCGCACCGGGCCTTCGCGGCGGCGACGGCGAACCCGGTCGCCGGGTCGGCGAACCCCGCGTTCTGTGCGGTGCGGGCCGCGGCGGCGGAGGCGGCCGACGCCGCGCCGACCTCGGAGCCCGCCTCGGCGAGCATCTGCTGCACGGCCTGGAACCTCCCGATGGGACGGCCGAACTGCTGCCGCTCCCCGGCGTAGCCGATCGCCCGGGCCAGCGCCCCGCGGGCGGCACCGGCGAGCAGCAGCGACCGGGCCAGCGCGGCGCGCAGCGCGAGCTCCTCCGCGGCACCCGACGGCGCCGCACCGGACGCGAGCGGCGTCACGCCCGTCAGGGTCAGAGTGTCCCGCGGCTCCTCGGCGAGGTTGACGCCCTCGGTGACCGCGGCGGCGGAGGTGTCCAGCACCAGCACCCGGTCCTCGTCCAGGACGACGACCGCGGCGAGCGACCGCCCCCACGGCACCCGGGTGAGGGTGCCCGACACCGTGTCACCGGTGGAGGTCAGCGTCCCCCCGGCGGTCCCGCCGGGCCCGGATCCTCCGGGGGCGGGCCCGGTGACCACCGCGGTCAGCGGCCCGTCGGGCACGGTGACGCCGGCGGCCCGGGCCAGCCATCCCGCGAGCAGGTCGGTCTCGGCCAGCGGGATCCGCGCCGCCCAGGCCCCGGCCGCCTCCAGGAGGACGGCGGCGTCGTCCAGGGTGCCGCCCGTGTCCGGGGCGGTGAGCGTCGTCAGCCCGGACCCGGCGCACGCCTTCCAGGCCGCGGCGTCGAATCCGGCGGCGTCCTTGTCGTACGAGTCCGCGAAGATCGACTCCGCCAGCTCGGCCAGCTCGGCGTTGCGTGCCATCAGCGCAGTCCCATCCCCCGCGCGACGATGCCGCGCAGGACCTCGTTCGTACCACCCCGCAGTGTGAAGCCGGGTGCGTGGAGCACCGCGTCGGCCAGCAGCCGGGCGAAACCGGCCTCGGCGCCGGGATCCGGCGGGACGTCGACGAGCAGCCGGGACGCATCGACGATCTCGTTCTCGTAGCGCGTGCCGAGGTCCTTCACCAGGGCCGCCGCCAGTTCGGGGGCCTCCCCCGACTCCAGGGCTCCGGCGACGGCCAGCGACATCGACCGCAGCGTCCAGACCCGGGACACCAGCGAACCGATGCGCCGGCGGGTGCCCGCGTCCACGTCACCGCGGGCCGTCAGCTCGCTGACCAGCGCGGCGAGCAGCGGGTAGGTCGAGAGGAAGCGTTCCGGCCCGGACCGCTCGAAGGCGAGCTCGCCCGTGACCTGCGCCCAACCGTTGCCCAGCTCGCCGAAGACCCGCTCGTCCGGGATGAAGACCCGGTCGAACCGCACCTCGTTGAAGTGGTGCGCGCCGGTGAGCAGCGGGATCGGCCGGATCTCGACGCCGGGCCGGTCCAGCTCCACCAGGAACTGCGACAATCCCGCGTGCCGGTTGCCGTCGTCGCGGGGCTCGGTGCGGACGAGCGCGAAGAACGCGTGCGCGTGGTGCGCACCGGACGTCCAGACCTTGGTGCCCGACAGCTCCCAGCCGCCGTCGACCCTCTCCGCCCGGGTCCGTACCGACGCGAGGTCGGAGCCGGAGTCCGGTTCGGACATGCCGATGCCGAAGTAGACCTCGCCGCGGGCGATGCCGGGCAGGAACGCCCGGCGCTGCTCCTCGGTGCCGTGCCGGAGCAGCGAGGGCCCGATCTGCCGGTCGGCGATCCAGTGCGCCGCCACCGGGGCACCGGCGGCGAGCAGCTCCTCGGTCACCACGTAGCGCTCCAGCGCGGAGCGGCCGTGCCCGCCGTACTCCGCCGGGATCGTCATGCCCAGCCAGCCGCGCTCCCCCAGCCGTCGCGAGAAGCCGGCGTCCCAGCCGGAGAGCCACACGTCGGCCCGCGGGGTCCACGCCCCGGCCGCGCGTTCGGCGTCGAGGAACTCCCGGACCTCGGCCCGCAGGCCGGCCAGGTGCCCCGGCAGCTCCACCGGGTCGGGCACCAGCTCCGGCAGTCTGGTCAGCGTCGTCGTTGCTCCTGCCACGACCGCCATCATCACCCACGACGGCGCGGCTCGCCGGTGTCCATGCCGCTTCTCACCGGGGTACGTTGCGGCCATGACCACCAATGCTGACGAGCGCAGGGTTCTGGAGGCCGTCCCGACCGGGCTGTTCATCGGCGGGCAGTGGCGACCGGCCGCGAACGGGGCCACCGCGAAGGTCGAGGACCCGGCCACCGGTGAGGTGCTGACCGAGGTCGCCGACGCCTCCCCGGCCGACGGCATGGACGCGCTGTCCGCCGCGCACACCGCCCAGCCGGGGATCGCCGCACTGCCGCCCCGGCAGCGCAGCGAGATCCTCTACCGGGCCTATCAGCTGCTCCACGAGCGCGCCGACGACCTGGCGCTGCTCATGACCCTGGAGATGGGCAAGCCGGTCGCCGAGGCGCGCGGCGAGGTCGTCTACGCCAGCGAGTTCCTGCGCTGGTTCGCCGAGGAGGCCGTCCGGATCGACGGCGGCTACCAGGTCGCGCCGAACGGGCAGACCCGGTTCCTCACGATCCGCCAGCCCGTCGGTGTCTGCGTGTTCGTGACGCCGTGGAACTTCCCGCTCGCCATGGGCACCCGCAAGATCGCGCCGGCGATCGCGGCCGGCTGCGCGTCGATCATCAAGCCTGCCCCGCAGACGCCGCTGACGATGCTGGCGTTCGCCCAGGTCCTCGCCGATGCCGGCCTGCCCGACGGCGGTCTCAACGTCATCAACGCGACCGACGCCGGCGCCGTGATCGAGCCGATCATCCGCGACGGCCGCGCCCGCAAGATCTCCTTCACCGGCTCCACCCCGGTCGGCAAGAAGCTGCTCGAGCAGGCCGCGGACAAGGTGCTGCGCAGCTCGCTGGAGCTGGGCGGCAACGCGTCGTTCATCGTGCTCGACGACGCCGACGTCGACGCCGCCGTCGAGGGCGCCATGGTCGCCAAGATGCGGAACATGGGCGAGGCGTGCACCGCGGCCAACCGGTTCTACGTCCAGCGCGGCGTCGTCGAGGAGTTCACGACCAAGCTGGCCGAGCGGATGGGCGCGCTGAAGGTCGGCCGGGGCACCGAGGACGGCGTCAACGTCGGGCCGCTGATCGACGCCAAGGGCCGGGACAAGGTCACCGACCTGGTCGCCGACGCCGTCGCGAACGGCGCGAGCGTCGCACTCGGTGGGAAGGCCCAGGACGGGCCGGGCTACTTCTACCCGCCCACCGTGCTCACCGACGTGCCCGCCGACTCCCGGCTCAACCACGAGGAGATCTTCGGGCCGGTCGCGCCGATCACGGTCGTCGACTCCGAGCAGCAGGCACTCGACGCGGCCAACGCCACCGAGTTCGGCCTGGTCAACTACGTCTACACCCGTGAGATCAACCGGGCGCTGCGCATCGCGGAGAACCTGGAGAGCGGCATGATCGGCCTGAACACCGGCCTGGTGTCGAACCCGGCGGCACCGTTCGGCGGGGTCAAGGAGTCCGGGCTCGGCCGGGAGGGCGGCAACGTCGGGATCGACGAGTTCCTCGAGACCAAGTACGTGGCGATCGGCTTCTCCGGCTGATCCCCCGGGGTCCGCGGACCCGGGGACGACGAGGCCCGGTACCCGAGTTCGGGTAACGGGCCTCGTGGTGTGCGGCGGGTCAGTTCGCCGGAGGAGCGGGCGCCCCGCCCGGGGGCACCGGCACGGCCGGGTCCTGCCCCGGGAGGGGCTCGGCCGGGGCGGTGATGTCGGTGTGCCCGGTCATGACGAGCTGGACCAGCTCGACCCCGCCGTTGAGGACGAGCATCACCGCCAGCAGCACGACCGACCCCACGACGGCGACGGTCATGCTCCGCTGGGCCGCACCTCCGGTGCTCAGCCGACCGCGGTTGGTCTCCACCACCCAGGCACGGGCCCCGAACAGGGCCAGCACCAGGGCGAACACGATCCAGGTGAGTGCGAATCCGGTCACGGGGCCGGCACCTCCTCCCCTGCAGCCGGTGCCGGGGCGTCCCCGGCCGGCGGGGCCGGTGCCGGGACACCCGGGGCCGGAGCGACCTCGTTGCGGACGAGGACGGCGTTGAACCCCTTCTCGTAGGTCGCCCGGTACTGGCCGGAGGCGATCAGCTGGTCGCGGATCGCGATCGTCCAACCCGGCTGACGGTCGTTCAGCACGACCCCCTGCTTCTCGATCGACCCGTAGAACAGGATCGTCTGCGGCTGCACCTGGTCGATGCACCGGAACTCGTCCGCCGCGAGGATCGCGCAGCCCTCACCGCCGGAGGCCATGTTGTTGTGCTCACCGACGCCTTCCAGCGCGTACGGGCCGATGGTGGACAGTGGCTGCACGGTCGCCCCGGGTGGAGCCTGGTCGTAGGCCTGCCGGGTCATCTGGACGTCCTCGGTGGTGACGTCGAGGTAGGCCTCGTTGCCACCACGGATGAGGATCAGCAGCCCGAAGACCGCGACCATCGCGACCGCGAGCAGCTTCTCCCGGGCGCGGTCGACCCGGACGAACGCCCGCAGCGCGTCGACCGCGAGGATCGTCAGGATCGGCAGGCCGAACAGCAGGATGCGCAGGAAGAGCTCGCCGCCGTAGCTCTGCACCGCGGCCATGCCCATCGGGATGACGGCCAGCAGGATCGGCACCAGGTCGCGGCGCCGCTTCCAGTAGACCCAGGCCCCGGCGAACCCGATGAGGTAGATGAGGCCGGTCATGCCGGCCCGCATGAACTTCACCGCGATCTGGCCGGTGTCGCCCTGCAGCCGGTCCGTGACGCCGGCCGCGAGCGCACCACCCTCGTCGCTGCTGCCGATGATCATGCTGATCTGGGTCATCCAGAAGTCCCGGGCCGCGATCAGGATGAACACCGTGACCGCGAGGATCGCGATGAACACCAGGCCCCGGCCCCGGAACCGGCCGACCAGCGCCAGCACGACGAGCTGGCCGATGATCGCGAACGGGGTCAGCTGGTGCGTCGGGGCGACCGCGATCACGCAGAGCGCGGCGCAGAAGAAGATCAGCAGCAGCTGCCGGGGCGGCAGCGTCGGACTGTTCGGCGGGGTCATCGCGCTGACCAGCCAGCGCCGCCACCGGGGTAGCGGTGGCGCACCGCGGTGCGACCGTGGCCAGCCGCCGATGCCGGCGTTGTCGACCCGGCGGGTCGCCAGCGGGCCGAGCGCGAAGGTCAGGACGGTCAGCTGCAGCACGATCGCGGTGGCCTGCGGCGAGAAGTAGTCCTGCTCGATCCAGTTGAGGCCGATGAACAGCCACGCGGCCACCCAGGGTGCGCGGGTGCCGCCCAGCATCGAGCGGGCGAGCGCGTACACGCCGATCGCCCAGACCGCGGTGACGGCCGGCGGGTACCAGCGCAGGATCGTGTCCAGCTGGTCCGCACCGCCGGCGTCACGGAACCAGGCCCACTGGGCGAAGAACCCCGGCCAGTAGAACCGGGCGTCGACGCCGGTGGGCGGGACGCCGTTGTTCGCCGAGACCGCGTCCACGAAGCCGGAGATCAGCCAGGCGGTGGTGAACCGGGCCTGCGGCTCCACGACCGACGGCATGCCCGTCGAGCACAGGACGAGCACACCCGTCGCGGCGCCGAGCATCGGGATCCGCGGCCGCGGCGACCACAGCTCGACCACGCAGCAGGCGATCGCCAGGAGCAACGCGACCCAGGCCAGCGGGCTGAGGACCGGGGCGAGACCCCAGCCGCCCATGTCCGACAGGTCGGTCGTCGCGGCGGCCAGCGGCAGCAGCACGACGGCCAGCACAGCCAGCACCGGCGCGGCCCAGGTCCACAACGGGCCGACCGGCCCGGTGGGCCCGGGCGGTGGCGGGGGCTGCCCACCCGGGCCGGGAGGCGGCGGCGGGACCGGCCCGTCGCCACCCGGGCGCGGAACGGGTCCGCGCACGGCCGTCGTGGGCGAGTCCGGCCCGGGCGGCGCGACGAACTGCGTCCGTTCGCTCGGGCTCTCCTCGACCTGCGTGGTCCGACCGGCCCGGCCCTGCTCGCCGCGGGACCGGGCGGACGGGTCGGGGCCGCCCGTCCGGCGGGTCTCCGACGTCACGACTTCACCTCCGTGGAAGGCCGGCGGTTCCACGCCGGGACGAATCTGAGAGCGAGGGCGCACAGCACCTGTGCGCCGACATAGCCCAGCACCATCGGCAGCATGACCATGCTGACGGACGTGGTCGCCGGGTCGGGCAGCGGGACCAGGCCGGCGAAGACGACGACCAGTCCGGTGTTGAGCAACTGGATCTTCGCGTAGCCCATGCCGTCGCCGTCGGCCTGGCGCCGGGCCAGCTCGAACACGACGAGCAGCCGGAACAGCAGGCCGGCCATCAGGACGGCCAGGGCCGGCGCACCGGCCGCGTAGCCCTCGCCCAGCAGCGACAGCACGGGGTAGCCGAGGACGGCTCCCACGCCGAGCGCGGGCAGGAACAACAGGAGCATGCGACGCCGCGCGAGCCGGGCGAACTCGTCGGCCCGGTGCGGCTCCCGCGCGGTCTGCACGGCCAGCGAGTTCGTGAAGAACGTGGCGGCGAGGTCGATGACCGTCACCGCCTGCCAGCAGATGAAGAACACCGCGCCGATCTCGTTGCCCATGCGGATGTTCGCGAACAGCGGCACCTGGTTGTAGAGCAGCGCGTTCCCGCACTGGGCCAGGGCCGTCGGGGCGAGGAACGCGATCGCCTCGGCACGGCTCGGGACGATGCCGGGACCGCCGGCCGCGGCGAACCGCCGCGTCATGTACCAGAGCATCGCGGTGCCGGCGGCCACCCAGAGGGCGACCGGGATCGCCCAGGACAGGACCATCGCCTGCGAGTGCAGCGAGGCACCGAGCGCGAGCAGCAGCACGATCCGGACGACGGCGAACGTCCCGTTCCGCCAGACCGCGACCCAGGGTTTCCCGATCGCGACCATGACGAAGTCGTGGACGACGAACACGCCCCAGCCCGCGCAGGTCAGCACCAGAACCAGCAGGCCGAGCCCGAGACTCCCGCCACCGGCGGTCTCGGCGATGCGCGGCACGATCACGCCGTACACCAGGCCGATGAGGCCGGACAACGGCATGATCAGCAGCAACGCGCCGAAGGTCAGCCGGACCGATCTCCGGCCCGCCCCGGGCAGCCAGCGCATCAGGCCGAGACCCAGGTTGAGCTGGGCCATCCCGCCGATCAGCTGGAACGCCGACACGAACTCCGAGGCCCGGCCGACCTCCTCCTGCGGCATGATCCGCGCCGCGATCAGGACGCCGAGCAGGCCGGCGACCGAGCCGAAGCCGGAGCAGAGGGTGAGGGCGATCCCGTCGCCGATCCCGCCGTTCTTCCCGTGCCCACCGTCGTCGCCGTCGGTGTCGGGGCCGTGGTCGGAGAGTGGCGGCGGGTTCTCGCCCGGGCCGCGCAGGCCCACGAGCGGGATGTACTCGGTGCGCTGCTCGGAGAGCTCGCGCGACCGCACGCGTTCGCGGGCGGGCTCGAGGCGCTGGGTCGGCGCGTCCGGGCCGGTGTCGGGGCCCGGTGCACCCGCCGCGGTGGGCAGCGCCCGCGTCGTCGGGTCCGCGTACGGGTCGTGCGGGCCGGGGCCGCCCGTCGGACGGGAGGGCATCGCACGGGTCCCGGAGTCGGAGGCGTGCCGGCCCGGCACCGCCGGGTTCCGCTCGGGACCGGAGGCCGGGCCGGGACCGGCGGCACCCGCACCGAGGCGGGTGTGCGCCGGCCCGACCGGCCTCACTGTGCGACCACCGCGTGCCGTAGCAGGAACGGGATGCTGAGCAGGGTGACGACGAACAGGGCGACGCTCGGGTACCAGAGCCCGAGGCTCACCATCAGCTGCCCGCCGATCAGCGTCACGGCGGTCCCGACGCCCAGCGTCAGCAGCCACACGTGTGCGGCGGGCGCGCGGCGCAGGAAGCCCGCGGCGGCCCACCCCGGACCGAGCAGCAGGAAGCCGATCGTCAGCAGGAGCCGGAACTCGCCGAGCCCGCCCCCGCTGACGTTCGCGATGTTGAGCACGCAGGCGAGTACCCCCGCCGCCACGAGCAGGATCGCCACGTAGCGACGCGCGGTCCTCGCCCGGGTCAGCTCTGCTGCGGACGGCACGCTCACCGCGGCACTCCCCTTCCTCCGATGACCGGCGCTCGTCCGATCGGACGAGCGCCGGTGGTGTGTCGTAGGACCCGCACGGTCACGGGTCTGCGGTCACCGGGCCTGGTCCGGCCCGGGGACCGGTCCTCAGGACGCCTCTTCACCCCATGCGTACCGCACGCCGGCCGGGTCGGGACGCGCGGTCCCGTCCCGGTCCGCGCCACCCGGCGCCGCGGCGGCGCGGCCGGACAGACCGGTCGCACCGGCCTCCTGACCACGGCGATCACGGGCGACCGGCTGCGACGAGGGCTGCGGACGGTAGGGCGGCAGGGTCGGCGCGTCGGCCTCCGCCGGCCGCGGGGCCGGGCGCGGACGCTCCGGCGCAGCGGCGGGCGGGGCGCTTCCGGAGACGGGCGGTGCCGGGTTCGTACCGTTGGTCCGGCCCGGCTGCGGCGCCACCGGGTGCCCGGCGGGCGGGGTGACGGCGGCCGGCAGCGCGGCGGCGGCACCGGGCTCGCGCCCGGCCCGGCGGCGCTCGGCGGCCAGGGTGCGCAGGACCCGAGTGCCGTCGGCGAAGGTCCGCAGGTTGGTCTCGCCGAACATCCGCTCCCGCTCCTTCGAGGGGACCTCGGTGATCGACAGACCGGCGGCGGCGACCCGGCAGTTCAGGACGGTCTCGATCTCGAACCCGTCGCCCCAGTACATGCCGTCGTCGGGGTGCGGGGGCATGTCGACCGCCGGCAGCTCCAGCTGCGGCAGGATGTCCGCCCAGAACGCGTTGTAGCCGTAGCAGAGATCGGTGTAGCGGGTGCCGAACAGCGTGTTCGCGACCAGGTTCAGACCGGCGTTGCCGCTCTTGCGCAGCAGGGTGATGTCGTCGCTGCCGCCCCCCTTGGCGAAGCGGCTGCCCTTGGCGAAGTCGGCGCCCTCGACGAGTGCCTGGACGAAGCGCGGGATCTCCTGCGGGTCGGCCGAGCCGTCGGCGTCGAACATGACCAGGACGTCACCGTTGGCCGCGGCGAAACCGCAGGCCATGGCGTTTCCCTTGCCCTTGCGGGTCTGGCGGACGATCCGCACACCGGGCAGGACGCGCCGGGCGGTCTCGACGGTGCCGTCCTTGGAGTTCCCGTCGACGACGAGGACCTCGTGCACGGCGGGCCGCACGGCGGCGATGGCCGGGAGGACGATCTCCAGGTTGCGGGCCTCGTTACGGGTCGGCACGATCACCGACACCCGTGGTCTGTCCGGACGGTGGGTTCCGTGGTCAGGGCGCTTGTTCACCGGTCTCTCCCCCGAATCGATCGGTCTGGGCGCGCGCGGTTCGGCGTGCATGTGGTGGTGTCCGGCGGCGTCAGCGGCACCGGATCGTGGCGTTCCCCCACAACGGGGGGCATAGGGCTTATCTGCGCCCCCGCCGCTTGCGTTACGTGACCCGTACCGCAGCGGGTGTCATCCGGACGGCGTAGCGCCGCTGCGCGACGAGCCGTCCGCAGGCGCTCCGACCCGGTGGACACAGCGCCTCATAGTACGGACGGTGCGCCGTTCGGTGGTCCCCGGGACCGCCCGTACGCCGCTGCGTAGCGGGCCGTACGCCGAATTACCGACGAACGGCCAGTCGATCACGACGAACGGACGGGCGGTGGGTCGACCTTCGTCTCCCGCCCGGCGACCGTCGCCGGTTCCCGGCCGCCGCCGTCCGGACGTGGTCCCCCGGCGGGTACCGTGATCGGTCCGTGTCCTGTCCCCGATCCCGCGAGGTACCCGATGAGGCCCGGCGGCTTCCTGCCCAGCGTGTCCGTCTGCATCCCGGTCTACAACGGTGAGAGCTACCTCGCGGAGACCATCCGCAGCGTCCTGGAGCAGACCTGGCGGGACTTCGAGCTCGTCGTGCTGGAGAACAACAGCTCCGACCGCAGCTGGGAGATCGCGACGTCGTTCCGCGACCCGCGGATCCGGGTGGAGCGCAACCGCGAGACCCTGTCGCAGGGCGAGAACTGGAACCGTGCGGTGCAGCTGTGCCGCGCTCCCCTGGTCAAGCTCGTGTGCGCCGACGACCTGCTGCACCCGCGCTGCCTGGAGCTGCAGGTGCCGCCGATGCGCGACGACCCGTCGCTGGCCCTCGTCGCGTCCCGCCGGCACATGATCGACGAGCAGAGCCGCGTCCTCGTGCCCCGGCGCGGGCTGGGCGCCGGACTCGTCGGGCTGCACTCGGGCAGCGAGGTGGCCCGTCGCGTCATCCGCAACGGCGCCAACCCGATCGGCGAGCCGGGCAACGTCCTGTTCCGGCAGGAGCAGTTCGTGACGGCCGGCGGCTGGCGTGCCGACCGGCGGTTCATCATGGACCTCGACCTCTGGATGCGGCTGCTTCAGTACGGCGACTTCCTCGGCGTGCCGGAGACCCTCGCGGCGTTCCGCATCGCCCGCGGCTCGGTGTCCTCGGAGTACGAGCAGCAGATCTCCGACGAGCAGCAGCAGCTGATCGACGAGCTCGGCGAGTCCGGCACCTTCGACGTCCGCCCGCTCGACGTCCGCATCGGCCGGATCGCGCTCCCGCTCGGCCGTGCCCGCCGCAAGGCGCTGTTCCGGGTCTCGCGGATCGCCGCCCGTAAGGACGACAAGCTCATGGCCGAGCAGGAGGAGGCGGCCTCGGCCCGGTAGGGCCCTGCGCACTCTCCGTTCCGGCAGGTCCCGAGGGGACATTCCGGACATGCAGGTCCTTACCTGCTGCCAGCTCTGTGCAGCAGCACCCGTGTCGCGTTCAATCCCCTCACCCGGCCGGGTGGCGGCCGGTCCACCGGACCCGGCGAGGGGGCGCGATGCAGACCCATGCGGTCGCCATGCACATGAGCGACGGGTTGGTGAACGGGCCGACCGCGCTGCTCTTCGGCGTGGTGGCGGTCGGCGCGCTCGCACTGGCCGTCGTCCGGGCCCGCGCCGACCTCACGACCGGACGGCCCCGATGGCCGGGCTGGTGACGGCGTTCGTCTTCGCCGTCCAGATGATCAACTTCCCGATCCTGCCCGGTGCCAGCGGGCACCTGCTCGGTGGCGCCCTGGTCGCGATCCTCGTCGGCCCGTGGGTCGGGATGATCTCGATCTCGATCGTCCTGGTCGTGCAGGCCCTGCTGTTCGCCGATGGTGGTCTCACGGCCCTCGGGCTCAACATCACCAACATGGCGGTGATCGGCGTGACGGTCGGCTGGCTCGTCGCCAGGGCACTGCGCCCGCTCGCCCTCCGGTCCCGGGGCGGTCTCGTCGGCGTCGCCTTCGTGGCGGCCCTGCTCAACACCGTCGTCGCGGCGGTGGGCTTCGTGGCCGAGTACGCGATCGGCGGAGCCGGGGGCGCGACGCTCGGCACCGTGTTCGCGCTGATGGGCGGGCTGCACGTGCTGATCGGGATCGGCGAGGGCGTGATCACCGCGGCGACCGTCGGCGCGGTCGCCGCGGTGCGGCCCGATCTCGTGTACCTGCTCAGGGGGACGTCGGTGCCGCTCGTGCGCCGGTCCCCGTCCGGGACCGGAGGGACGGCCCGATGACCACCCCCGCCACCGGCCGGCGCACCGCGGTGTTCCTCGCCGGGTTCCTCCTGGTGTCGCTGCTCGTCGCCGGGTTGCTGTCCTCCCTGGCCTCCCCGGACCCCGACGGCCTCGACACGGTCGCCCGCGACGGCTGCACGGTCGTCGAGACCCCGCAGGGCGAGGAGCGCCTGGAGGGCAGCTGCATCGCGCAGAACGAGGGCGAGCACGCGACGGCGTCGAGCCCGCTGGCCGGCTACGCGGTCGGCGGTGCCGACGGGACCACCGGGATCGCGGGCGTCGCCGGAGTGGTGGTGACGGTCGTCGTGGCGGGCGGGGTGTTCCTGCTGCTCCGCCGCCGGTCCCGGTGACCGGGCGCCGGCCGGCGGGGACCGTCTGATGGGAGCGGGGCACACCCACCCGCTGCACCTCGGACACGACTCCCCCGTGCACCGGCTCCCGCCCGAGGTCAAGATCGTCTCGGCGTTCCTGGTCGTGGTGTGCGTGGTCGCCACGCCGCGGGAGGCGTTCGCGGTGTTCGGCGGGTTCGCGCTGCTTCTCGTGGCGGTCTGGACCGCGGCGCGGATCCCGCCGGGCTGGATCCTGCGGCGGTCGCTGATCGAGCTGCCGTTCGTCGTGCTGGCGGTGCTGCTGCCGCTCACCGGCCCGCCGCCGTCGGTGGACGTCCTCGGGTTCGCACTGTCCGGGCCCGGCCTGCTCGGGGCGTGGAACATCCTCGTCAAGGGGACCCTCGGCGTCCTGACCTCGCTGACCCTCGCCGCGACGACACCGATGCGCGACCTGCTCGTCGGCCTGCAACGGCTGCGGGCCCCGGCGATCGTGACCACGATCGCCACGCTGATGCTGCGCTACGCCGAGGTGATCGCCGGGGAGGCCCGCCGGATGCGGCTGTCCCGGATCTCCCGCGGGCACGACCCGCGGTTCCTCTGGCAGGCCGCGGCCACGGCACGCGGGATCGGAGCCCTGTTCGTCCGCTCCTACGAGCGTGGTGAGCGGGTGCACCTAGCGATGCTGTCCCGCGGCTGGACCGGGACCATGCCGCCGCTGGGCGGCACCCGGACCACCGCCCGGCAGTGGGTCGCCGGGCTGTCGGCGGCGGCCGTCGCGCTGGTGCTCGCCGGATCGGGCTGGTTGCCGACGTGATCCCGTCGCTGCGCCTGCACGATCTCGCCTACGCCTACCCCGACGGCCACCAGGCCCTCTACGGGGTCGACCTCACCGTCGCCCGTGGGGAACGGGTCGCGCTCCTCGGTCCGAACGGCGCCGGGAAGACGACGCTCGTGCTGCACCTGAACGGGATCCTCGGCGGCGGCGAGGGGTCGGTCGAGGTCGGCGGGCTGGCGGTGGAGCGGCCGAACCTGCAGGAGATCCGGCGCCGGGTGGGGATCGTCTTCCAGGACCCGGACGACCAGCTGTTCATGCCCACCGTCGGCGAGGACGTCGCGTTCGGGCCCGCGAACTTCGGGCTGCGCGGCGACGCGCTCACCGACCGGGTCCGGACGGCGCTGCGCGCGGTCGGGATGGAGGGGCACGCCGACCGGTCCCCGCTGCACCTCTCCGGGGGCCAGCGGCGCCGGGTGGCGCTGGCGACGGTGCTCGCCTGCGACCCGGAGATCCTGGTTCTCGACGAGCCGTCGTCGAACCTGGACCCGGTGGCCCGCCGCGAACTGGCCGAGGTCCTGCTCGGGCTGGACGTGACGATGCTGATGGTCACCCACGACCTACCGTACGCACTGCAGCTGTGCCCGCGCAGCGTCGTCCTCGACGGCGGCGTGGTCACCGCCGACGGCCCGACCCGGGATCTCCTCGCCGACGATGCCCTGCTGGCGAGGCACCGCCTCGAACTGCCCTACGGCTTCGTCCTGGCATGAGCGGGCCCGGGGAGCCGCGGTCCGGCGGTGCCGGACGGCGGTTCCCCGGGCCGCTGAGGGGACGGGTGGAGCGGGGCGTCAGCCCTGGTGCTCACCGTTCGGGTGCGGCTGCACGTCGCCCGGGGTGGTGCTCAGTCCCGGGACCTGGCGGGACGCCTCGATCTGCGACGGGGAGGACCCGCCACCGTCGCCCCCGGACGCCGGGCGGTCGCCGACCGGCGGCACCTCCGCCTGGGCCGCCGCGGTGGCCTCGGCGACCTGCCGGGCGATCTCCGGGTCGGTGGAGGTGTCGAACCAGTCCTCGACGGAGTCGTCGTCGGCGGCGGGACGCGACACCGTGCCGTCGTCCGGGCTGGGGGTGTAGCGGAAGACGCCGTCGTCGCCGGGCGCCCCGAGCATGCGGGTGAAGCCCTCCAGGGCCTTGCCGAAGTCGGACGGCACGACCCACATCTTGCTGGCCTCGCCCTGCGCCATCTCCGGCAGCGTCTGGAGGTACTCGTAGGCGAGCAGCTCCGGGGTCGGCCGGCCTGCCTTGATCGCGGCGAACTTCTTCTCGATCGCCTTCGCCGCACCCTGTGCCTCGAGGTACTGCGCGGCCCGGCGGCCCTGCGCGCGCAGGATCTCGCCCTGCCGCTCGGCCTCGGCCTCCAGGATGGACGCCTGCTTGGCACCCTCGGCGGTGAGGATCTGCGACTGCTTCTGACCCTCGGCGCTGCGGATCGCCGACTCCCGCTGGCCCTCCGCCGTGAGGATCATGGCCCGCTTCTCACGGTCGGCCTTCATCTGCTGTTCCATCGAGTTCTGGATGGACGGCGGCGGGTCGATCGCCTTGATCTCGACCCGGGCGACCCGGATGCCCCAGCGCTCGGTGGCCTCGTCGAGCTCGCCGCGCAGAGCGGTGTTGATCCGGTCCCGCGAGGTCAGGGTCTGCTCCAGCGTCATCCCGCCGACCACGTTCCGCAGGGTCGTGGTGGTGATCTGCTCGACACCGGCGATGTAGTTGGCGATCTCGTAGACCGCGGCCTTGGCGTCGTTGACCTTGAAGTAGACGACCGTGTCGATGTTCACCGTCAGGTTGTCCTGGGTGATGACCGGCTGCGGTGGGAAGGACACGACCTGCTCCCGCAGGTCGACCCGCTCCCGGGTGCGGTCCACGAACGGCACCAGGATGGCGGGGCCGCCCTCCCGGGTGCTGTGGTAGCGGCCGAGCCGCTCGATGATGTACGCCCACTCCTGCGGCACGATGACGATCGACTTGACGACGATCGTCACGACCAGGACGAGCAGGACGATCGCGATGATCACACCGGCATCCATCCGGCCTCCCCTCGATGCGCGCCGGAGGACCGGCGCTCACGTACGCCCCGGAGTCCCCGGGGCTCGATCGCCGGCGCTCAGGACGCCGGCAGTTCCCCCCGGCCGGTCACGAGCACGGCAGCGCCGGTGACCTGCAGGACGGTGACGGTCGTGCCCGCCTCGAGGACCTCGCGCCCGTCCATCGCGCGGGCCGACCAGACCTCCTTGCCGATCCGGACCTGGCCGCCCTCGCCGTCGACGCGCTGGACGACCTCGGCGGCGGAGCCCACGAACCGGTCCTGGTGGCGTTCCAGCGACCCCATCCGTTCCTGCAGCTTCCGTTTCGCGACCGGCCGGACGGCCAGCAGCAACAGCACGGACACGATCGCGAACAGTCCCGCGCTCGGCAGCAGCCCCAGTCCGAGCGCGGCGCCCCCGGCCGCGGCGAGCGCACCCCCGCCGAGCATCACCAGGAACAGCTCGCCGGACACGAACTCCGCCCCGACCAGGACCACCCCGACGAGCAGCCAGATCAGTGCCGGTGTCATGCGTCCAGGGTGCCAGAATCGGACATTCGGCGGCGCGGATCCACCGTCGGTTGGCCTGATCGTTATTGGGGCGCAGCCGGTTCAGGCCCTCGCGTCCGGTTCCTCGATCGCCGTCACGAAGTCGATCAGCCGCTCGACGGCCCCGATCATCGGCGACTCCAGGTCGCGGTAGCTCGAGACCGCGCCCAGCACCCGGCGCGCGCCGTCCGCGGGCTCGCCCCAGCCGAGCCGGGCACACACCCCGGTCTTCCAGTCCGTCCCCCGCGGGATCACCGGCCACTCCCGGATCCCGACCACGGACGGTTTCACCGCCTGCCACACGTCGACGTACGGGTGACCGGTGACGAGCACGTGGTGCTGCGCCTCCCGGGTGGCGCGGTACGCCTCGCGCGCCTGCCGGGTCTCCTTGGTGCCCTCGACGAGGTGGTCGACCAGGATCCCGAGACGGCGGTGCGGCCCGGGTGCGAAGTCGCGGACGGCGGCGGCCAGGTCGTCGACGCCGTGCAGGGGTTCGACGACGACACCCTCCACCCGCAGGTCGTGCCCCCACACCTGCTCGAGCAGGTGGGCGTCGTGCAGGCCCTCGACCCAGATCCGGGCGGCGCGGGCCGTGCGGGCCCGGTGGCCCGCGACGTGCACCGACCCCGACGCCGACAGCGTCCGCCCGGCCGGCGCGGCCTTCGGGCGCACCAGCGTGGCCGGAGCGCCCTCGAACAGGAACGCAGCTGGCCGCAGCGGGAAGATCCGCCGCCCGCCGAAGCGGTCCTCCAGCGTCACCTCGGACCCCGTGATCCCGACGACCGCTCCGCAGAACCCGCTCGCCGGGTCCTCCACGACGAGGCCGGGCTCGGCCGGGACCTCCGCGACGCGGGACGGGCGCGCGGCACGGGTGCCTGCGGCGTCGAACGCGCCGCGGTAGTCGTGGGTCCGGCTCATGGTCGTCGAGTATCGCCGCGGGACCCGCCCGTCACCGGTGTACGACACGCCCACCCGGTCGTGGTCACACCCCGCTGACTCGTGGGCACTCAGCGTCACCCTCCTGCCGGGTGTGCACGGCGCCCACGATCGTTAGCCTGACGGCCGTGTCCAGTGCCTCCGCGACCCTTGCCGTCTGGGCCTCGGCCTGGCTGGCCGGGACCGCCGCCCCCGACGACGTCCTCGACGCGCTCGCGCCGTGGTCGGAGGCGCACGACGTCCTGGCCGCCGACGACGGGACGGCTGCCCTGACCGACCTTCCCGGCCCCGGTACGACCCCGACGTCGACCACGCTGCTGCTGGCCGCCGTCCGCCGGGCGGCGCCGCGCGGGTCGGCCCGCGTCGTGCTGCCCGCCCCCGGTGACGTGCGCGGGCTGCCCGGCCCCGGCCCGTTCTCCCGCGAGGCGACGACGGCCGGCGAGGGCGTCCTGTTCCCGGACGCCGGGCTCGGCGTCGTCCCGTCCCCGATCGCCGACGGCGTCGTCCGCTGGACCGTCCACGCGGTGCCCGACAGCGGGCCGGTGCCGGAGTACGTGGCGCTGAACGAGGCCGAGCGGGACCTGCGCGGACAGGTCCGCAACGCCGCGGCGGCGCTGTCCGACATGGGCGTCGCCCGGCACCGGCCGGGTGTGCGCGAGGAGATCGCCGCGGCGCTGCGCGGCCGGCCGCGTGCACTGTGGCCGGACGGCATGCCGCCGCAGGCGCTGCGGGTGCTCCAGCAGGCCGACGAGGTCGACGCGATCCTCTCCGCCGCGAACGGCGACGCCCCGGGCGGCGCGCTGTCGGCGTCGGCCGCGGTGGCCCGCTCCGACGCGCTGCGGCCGATCGCGTCCGCGGTCCGGGTGGCACGGCGCGCCGCCGTCGCCGAGGCCGTCCGGGTGCTGGTGTCGGTCCCCCGCACCTGAGCGGCCGCGGGGTCAGCCGAGCAGTCGGTCGAGCAACGCGCGCGCGGCGGGTCCCCCGGGCCCGCCCGAGCGCCACACCAGGTGCAGCCGGGTCCGCACCTCCGGTTCGAGCGCCAGCGCCGCCGGCGGCCGCTCCAGCACCTGCACCGCGGCGGCCCGCAGCGCCGGTGCCGGGACGACGGCCGTCCCCGCCCCGCGGGCGGCGAGGCGCAGCAGCAGGTTCATCGCACCGGACTCGAACGTCACGCGGGCGGTCAGGCCGTGCGCCGCGAGCGCGCCGTCCAGCGCGGTGCGCAGTCCGTGGCCGCGGGGCAGGCAGATCAACGGGCGCCGCACCAGCTCGGCGAGCGGGAGCACCGCGTCGCCGGCGACGGCGTCGTCCGCGGCGACGGCGGCGACCAGCTCGGACTCGACCAGCACCCGGCCGTCGAGCCCGTCGGGCGGTGCGGTGGGGAACCCGAGGACCGCCAGATCGACGCGACCGGCACGCAGATCCGTGACGAGCTCGTCGGTGGTGCCCTCGCGCAGTGTCACCTCGACCCCGGGGTGCTCGGCGGCGAAGTCGCCCACCGGGTCGGCGAGCACGGTGTCGGGCAGCGAGCTGGCCATCCCCACCGCGACCCGGCCCTGCACGAGCCCGCGGAGGGCGGCGACGGCGTCCCGGGCTCCCTCGACGGCGGCCAGCGCGGCCCGGGCGTGCGGCAGCACCGCCCGTCCTGCCTCGGTCGGCACGACGGCACGGGGACCGCGTTCGAGGAGGGTCTCCCCCAGCTCCCGTTCCAGCTGCCGCAGCTGCGCGCTCACGCCGGGCTGCGCGACGTGCAGCCTCTCCGCGGCCGCAGTGACGGTGCCCTCGTCGACCACGGTGACCAGGTAGCGCAGATGCCGCAGTTCCATAAACGAGAATGCTAGCGGCTAGATGAACCAGCTCTTCGACTTATGTCGCTCGGCGTCGCAGGCTCGTTGCCATGACCACGACGACACAGTCCCTGCACACCGCTCTCTCCGCCCGCGTCACCGGCCGGGTCGTCACCGGCGCCGCGCCGGGCACCTGCTTCCAGACCGGGACGGCGCACCGGTCCGAGGTCACCGTCGCCGCCGGCGGTCCCGCGGACGTCGCCGCCGTGCTCGACGTCGCCGACCGGCACGGCGCGCCGGTGACGGTGCACGCGTCGGGCCACGGGCTCCGGGTCCCCGCCGCGGGCGGGGTCCTGCTCGACACCTCGGCGATGAGCGGGGTCGGTGTCGACCCGGCGACGGCGTCGGCACGGGTCGGGGCCGGCGCGACCTGGGCGGACGTGGCGGCCGCGACGGCACCGCACGGCCTGCGGGCGCCGAGCGGCAGCGCCCCGTCGGTCGGGGTGGCCGGGTACCTGTCCGGCGGCGGTCTCGGCCTCGCCGTCCGGTCCGACGGCTGGGCGGCCGACCACGTGCGGTCGATCGAGGTGGTGGACCGCGACGGCGTCCGCGAGGTCACGGGCGGGGAGGTCTTCACGCGGCTGCGCGGGACCGGTCTGCGGCCCGGGGAGGTCGTGACCGCGGTGACGATCGGCCTGCTCCCCGCGGACCCCCTCACCGGTGGCGGGCTGGTGACGGTCCTCGGCCCCGCCGACGAGCCCGGCGACCCGGCTCCGCTGCACGCCTGGGCCTCGTGGACGGCCGGGCTGCCCGACGCGGTGACGTCCGGCGTCTCGGTCGTGCCCTACCCGGACCTGCCGTTCCTGCCGCCGCACCTCCGCGGGCGCCGGGTGCTGCGGGTCCGGCGTCACGGTCACCGGGACGACCGCCGAGGCCGACCGGTGGCTCGCGCCGCTGCGCGCGGCCGTCGGCTGGGACGACGACACGGTCGGTCCGCTCGATCCCGTCGACTCCGCGCGGGTGTATGCCGAGCCGGAGTTCCCGCACGTCTACCTGGGCGACTGCGTCCTCGTCGACGGGCTCGACCCGGCCGGCCTCGACCGGGTCGCGACCCGCACCGGCCCGATGGCGGTGACCGGGATCCGGCACCTCGGCGGGGCGGCGGGCCGGGCCCCGCGGGTCCCGGACTCGGTGCGGGGCCGCGACGCGGCGTACCTGGTGAACGCCCTGGCCCCCTTCGGCGACGGGGCGGTGGACCCCGCCACGGCCCGCACGGAGGTGATCCGCCTCCTCCACCCCTTCACCGCCCGGTCCACCGGCACCCACCCCGCATTCCGCTTCGGCCCCGCCTGACCGGACCCCGGTGATCACGGATCGGGAAGGGAACCGGCCGGATACGGCCACCCTGCTTCCCGATCCGTGATCACCGTCAGTGGAGTGCGGCTTTCAGGACGATGATTCCGATTCCCAGCAGGACCGAGCCGGCGACGGCCGCGATCCGGACCGGCAGTGGCCGGTGCGAGCCCCGGCCCTCGAGGACGCTGCACACCGTCAGCGTGAGGACGCCCGCCCACAACGCGATGTCGATGCCGGTCTGCACGGTGGAACCCGCCAGGTCCACGAGCAGCAGGATGCCCCCGCCAGGACACCGGGCGCCGCCGCCGCCGAACTCGCACCGAGCTCGTCCCGCACCTCGGTCCACGGGACCGCACGCACCGACGCGAGCGAGGCCGAGAGCAGACCCGCGTACGCCTCCCCGAAGAAGACCACCAGACCCGTGCCTGCCACCGTGCCGACCGCCGCCACCAGTGTCGTCTCCCGGTCACCGAGGTAGACGAGCACCGCCATCGCGAAGATCGACCCGGTCAGCAGGGACCGGACCCTGGCCCGGGCGAGCGGTCCGAGTTCACCGGCGGGGGCCACGTCGCCGTGGCCGCTCGGGATCGCGTCCATACCGGCCCCTCCGCTGCCGAACCCGGTCCGGTCGCAGGTCATCGTGGTCGGCCCACCGGGTCGGCGGATCACCTGCGGCGGGTGAGACCGTGCGCCGGTCCGGGCCGCTCCCCCGGCGGGGCCGTACCCGGCCGCCCCTGCGACCATGCTGGTCGGGGGCCGTGAGGCCGCGCCCCGTGAGTGGCGTCCGGCGGCACCCACGTGGCTCCGTCCGCCGGATTGACCCCGCCGGGGTGCGGGCCCAGGATTCGCCTGCCGTCCGTGCCACCGCACCCCGCGCCCGGCCGCCCGAGGAGCACCGCTGTCCACGATCCCGCTGTCCTGCCTGGACCTGTCCCCGGTGCGGCCCGGTGGGTCCGCCGCCGACGTCGTCGACGGCGCGATCACCATGGCCCAGCACGCCGAGTCGCTCGGGTTGCTGCGCTACTGGGTCGGTGAGCACCACCTCACCCCCGGACTCGGTTCGACCAGCCCGATGGTCCTGCTCTCGCACCTCGCCGCCCGCACCGGGCGGATCCGCCTCGGCGTCGCCGCGACACCGGTCGCCCACCACCCGCCCCTGCGGCTCGCCGAGGACTCGCTGCTCCTCTCCGCGCTCTCCGGCGGCCGGACCGACCTGGGGCTCGGCCGGTCCGACGCCGACCGCATCCCGCGCACCGTGGGTGGCGACCAGGACCGCTCCCGGGTCGAGGCCCGGCTCCTGGAACGCGGGCTGGGCACCTTCTCCGGGCGCTGCGACCAGCTGCTGCGGCTGCTCGACGGGAAGGAGCCGGGGCTGCACGGCGATCCGGTGCGGCTGCTCGACGCCGTCCCGCCGCAGGTCTGGGTACACGCGACGGCGGCCGGGGAGAGCTCCGGCTACGCGGCGCGGTCCGGACTGCCGCTGGGCATCGCCTACTTCGCCCGCCCGACGACGGCGCTCGAGGCCGTCGACGACTACCGCGCGCGGTTCACCCCCGGCCCGTACCGGGACCGGCCGCACGTGGCCGTCGCGGTGTCGGCGCTCGCCGCGCGCACCGGGGCGGAGGCCGCTGATCTCACCGCCGGGTACGACGTCTGGCTGCGTGGTCTCGACCGGGACCGTGGGCCGTCCTACCACCCGACGGCGGACGAGCGGGCCCTCATGCCGCCGCTGGACACCGACGACGCCGTCGCCCTGGAGGACCGGCTGCGGACCCGGGTCACCGGCACCCCGCGCGCCGTGGCCGAGCGGCTGGCCGCGATCGTCGACGCCGTCGAGGCCGACGAGCTGGTGGTCGAGACGGTGGCGCCGACGCTGGAGGACCGGCTGCGGTCCACCGAACTGATCGCCAGGGCCTGGCGGGCGGTCTGAGACCCGGACTCACGACGACGACGGCGCCGCCGTGGTCCGCCGCCACGAGCCCCAGGTCACCACCCGCCACAACCACTCGACCGGCCCCTGGTCCGCCCGGCGCAGCCAGAACCGGCAGGCCACGGACTGCGCGGTGACGACGGCGACCGCGAGCCCGAGTGCCGCGGGCAGGTTCCCCGATCCCGGCAGCGCGAGCAGGGCTCCGACCGGCACCACGACCAGCGACGCCGTCAGGTAGCAGGTCAGCGCCATCCGGCCGAGCGGGGCGAACACCACGGACACCGCCCGGCGCAGCGGACCGGACAGGACCAGCGCGACCGCCAGGACGTACACGACCGCCAGCGCGAACCCGGCCCGGCCGCCGGCGACGGTGAAACGAGGGTCGCCCGGTTCGAGGATCTGCAGGTACAGCGCCACCGCGGCGACCGGCACGGCGATCGCCATGGCCCACCACACCGGGGGCCCGGCCCGCTCCAGCACGGCCGGCACCCCGTAGGCCGCACCGGCCGCACCGATCAGGAACAGGCCCGGGGTCTCCAGCACCGAGCTCCCCGCCACGGCGACGACGACGGCCGTGGCCACGACCCCCAGGGCGAGCTGGACCGCCCGGGGCACCAGGAGGACCACCAGCCCGACGACCGCGTAGACCGCGAGGATCTCACCGGGATACACGAGCTGGTGCAGCAGACCGATCCCGAGCAGGGCGAGCAGCCTGCGCAGCAGGGGTGGCCACGGCGAGCGGCCGCGGTCGAGGGCGGAGCGGGCGACGAGGAACATCCCGGCGCCGAACAGCACCTCGAATATCGGGACGAGGCGCCCCTGCACGACGAGGTCGAGCCCGGTGCGCAGCGGCGCCGACCCGGCCCCGAGCGGATCGAGCAGGAGCATGTCCGGCACGTTGACCAGGACGATCCCGGCGATCGCCATCCCGCGCAGGACGTCGAGGACGCGCAGCCGCTCGCTCACGGGACGCCCACCCCCGGTACGGGCAGGACGGCGGTGCGGCTCACGATGGACTCTCCCGTTCGGACGGTGACCGGACCCGCGCAGCATGATCGGCGCGTCCGGGCGCGCGGATCGGCCGTCCGGTGGAAACGGGCCGTGGGGGCTCGGCCGAAAGTCCGATCACCCCGCTCGTCGCCGTCCTCACGGACCCGGCCCTGGCGTGGGAACACCGGCCGGCGCGCGACCGGTGGGAGCATCACCTCCGATGGCCGATCCCACCCCGTCCGCCGCGCTGCCCGCGCGTCCGGCCCCGGAGGTCCCCGGCCCGCACGACGACGGCACCGGCGCCGACTGGCCGGGCGTCGACGACCCCGCGGAGCTCCGGACACTCGTCGCCCGCTGGCTCGCCGGGTACGGGACGGCCCAGACCCGCCGCACCTACGCCTACGCGCTCGGCCTGCCCCCGGAGTGGGCCGACGCCGTCACCGGTGTGCCGCGGCCGGAGCGGCCGGGGCACGGCCGCACTCCCCCGCCGGCCCGCCGCGGGCGGCTGCACCGTCTCGCCTTCTTCCGGTGGTGCGCGGGGCACCGGCTCGACCCGCGTGCGGTGACGGCCGCACACGTCACGACCTGGCTGCACGCTCTGGACGCGGCGGGCGCCGGCAAGCGCACCCGCGCGCGGATGCTGTCGACGGTGTCGGCGTTCTACGCGTTCCTCGCCCAGGAGGGCGTGCTCGGCGGCAACCCGGCCGCGCTGCACCGCGGCCGGCTCGGACTGGCGGGCACGTCCCGCGACCCGTCGCCGACGATCCGGCTCACCGCCGGCCAGGTGCGGGAGCTCTGGACGGCCGCCGCGGACCTTCCGAACCGCACCCGGCACCGCGAGCTGTACGCGGCCCGCGCCGTCGCCTTCGTCGCGCTGCTCTGCCTGGGGCTGCGGATCTCCGAGATCACCGGCCTCGACCGCGACGATCTCGTCGTCTCCGGCGGTGAACGGGTGCTGCGGGTGCGGGGCAAGGGCGGCACCGTGCGGGAGGTCTTCCCCGGCGACGCCACGATCGACGCCCTCACCGGCTACCTGCTGCTGCGCGACCGGGAGTACGGCGACCCGCTCCCGACCCGCGGCTCCGCGGACCGCCGGTCACCGCTGCTCGCCACCCGCGACGGCGGGCGCTGCTCGCGCCACGACCTGCACCATCTGCTGCGCCGTATCGCCCGGGCGGCCGGGCCCGCGCTCGCCGACGTCGCCGAGCGGATACATCCGCACACGTTGCGGCACGCCTACGTCACCCTCGCCCTGGAGGCGGGCGCCCCGATCCAGCACGTGCAGGCCGACGTCGGGCACGCCAGCATCGCCACCACCCGGCACTACGACCGGTCGCTGCGCTCCCGGTCCGGGAGCGCAGCGGACCTGGTCACCGGGCTCGTCACCGATCCGCGACCGGACCGGTGACGGGTCCTCACAGCATGGAACGTTCGGAGGGCTCCACCTCGGTGATCTCGCCCTGCCGCAGCCGCTCCCGGAAGGCGCGCACCTCACGCTTCACGATCGGGGCCAGCAGGTAGAGGCCGATGATGTTGAAGACCGCCAGCAGGAACAGGACGGCGTCGGCGAAGTCCAGCACGCTGCCCAGCGTCAGCACCGAACCGACGATCACGAACAGGCAGAAGACGGTCTGGTAGATCCGCTCGCTGACCGGGCTCTTCCCGAACAGGTAGGTCCAGGCCTTCTGGCCGTAGTACCCCCACGTGATGATCGTCGAGAGCGCGAACAGCAGCACTGCCAGCGCCAGCACGTACGGGAACCACGGGAGCACGGTCGCGAACGCGTCCGAGGTCACGAGCACGCCGTCCGGCACGTCGTCGCCGCCGCTCGCGAACGCCGTCGCCCGGGCCTCCGCCCAGAACGGTGTACCCGCGATCACGATGGTCAGCGCCGTCATCGTGCAGATGAGCACGGTGTCGACGAGCGGCTCGATCATCGCCACATAGCCCTCGGTCGCCGGGTTCCGGGTCCGCACGGCGGAGTGTGCGATCGGGGACGATCCGAGCCCGGCCTCGTTGGAGAACGCCGCCCGCTGGAAACCGACGATCAACGCGCCGATCGCGCCGCCCACCACGCCCTCGGCGCTGAACGCACCGGCGAGGATGAGTCCGATCGCGGAGGGCACCTGGGCGATGTTCACGGCGATGACCACGAGGCAGGCCGCCACGTAGATGATCGCCATCGCGGGGACGAGGCGGCCGGTCACGGCGCCGATCGACCGGATCCCGCCGAACACGACCGCGCCGACCACGAGCGCGAGCAGCACGCCGAAACCGAGCGCGGCACCGCTGCTGCCGAGCAGCCCCGACTCGCCACCGGTCACCTCGCGCAGCTGGGCGAAGGTCTGGTTGGCCTGGAACATGTTCCCGCCGGCCACGCCGAAGAAGAGGATCATGACCGCCGCACCCGCGGCCAGCACCTTGCCCAGCCCCCGGCCGAAGCCGTTCGGGATCCGTTCGGCGACACCGAGCCGCAGGTAGTGCATCGGTCCGCCGGAGACGGTGCCGTCGGCGTGCACCTCACGGTACTTCACGCCGAGGGTGCACTCGACGAACTTCGTCGCCATGCTCAGCAGCCCGGCGACGATCATCCAGAACGTCGCACCCGGGCCGCCGATGGTCACCGCGACACCGACGCCGGCGATGTTGCCCAACCCCACCGTCCCGGACAGCGCTGACGCGAGCGCCTGGAAATGGGTGATCTCACCCGGCTCGTCCTTGCGGGTGTAGCGGCCGCGCACGATCCGCACCGCGAGTGCAAGGCTCCGGAACTGCACGAATCCGAAGTACACGGTGAAGATCATCCCGGCGAGGATCAGCCAGGCCACGATCCACGGGAAGCTGATCCCGAAGACGGTCACCTCGTAGAACACGATGCTCGACAGCCCCGAGGAGATCGGGTCGAACACGGTGTTCACGGCGTTCTCGATGCTCTCGAGGACCCCGGCCGGTGGCGGGGCGGCGGCGAGGACGTCGGCGGGTGGAGAGCTCGTGGCCGCACCCGGGGGAAGCACTGTCGTCATGATCCGGCACCTCACCCGAAAGACGGACAAAAGGCAATGGAAGGCGCAAACGGTTACGCGGTCGTCACCCGGCGACTTGACCTCGACCCGGCTTCAGCTCGCAGGCTGGCCGGGATCCGTTCGAGGAGGAGGACACCATGGACGTCACCCCGCCGGTCGCCCGGTTCGAGCAGGCCTACCGCGACGGCGACCCGCCCTGGGTGATCGGCGAGCCGCAGCCCGCGGTCGTCGCACTCGCCGACGCGGGCGCCTTCACCGGAGCCGTCGCGGACCTCGGCTGCGGTACCGGCGAGCACACGATCCTGCTGGCCCGCCGCGGGTACGACGTCCTCGGCGCGGACGGCTCCGCCGCCGCCGTCGAGCGGGCCGCGGCCCGCGCCGCGGCCGCCGGCGTCACCGCCCGGTTCACCGTCGCCGACGCCCTCGACCCGGCCGGGCCGGGGCCGTTCGACACGGTCCTGGACAGCGCCCTGTTCCACGTGTTCGACGCCGGCGACCAGGCCCGCTACGCCCGCGCGCTCGCGGGGATCGTGCGACCGGGCGGCGTCGTGCACCTCCTGGCGCTGGCCCGGACCGGCGCGGACGCCGAGTTCGGGCCGGTCATCGACGAGTCGGAGATCCGCACCGCCTTCGCCGGGCCGGACTGGTCGGTGGTGTCGGTCGGCCGCACCACCTACCGCGGTGTCGTCACCCCGGACCTGGCGGCGTCCTGCGGCGAGCCGGCGGGCACCCGGGTCGACGTGCCCGCGCACCTCGCCCGCATCGTGCGCGCCTGACGGCCCGGGTTCAGCTCGGCCGGGCCGGACGGCGCTGCGGGACGCAGCAGTCCACCGCGCACGGCGCGCCGTCGCGGGTGCACCCGGCGGCGGGGACGACGCCCAGCCGGGGCGCGTCCGCGCCGTCGGTGTGCTCGCGGACCAGCGCGATCACCATGTCGGCGAACCGCGGGTCCGGGCCGGCGGTCGCGGCGCGGGCGAAGCCCATGCCGTGCTCCGCGGCCCGCTCGGCGGCCTCGTTGTCGAGGTCCCAGATCACCTCGACGTGGTCGGAGACGAACCCGACCGGCGCGACGACGACCGCCGGGACGCCCTTGGCGTGCAGGTCGTCGATGTGGTCGACGATGTCGGGTTCCAGCCACGGCACCTGCGGCGGACCGGAGCGCGACTGCCAGACGACGTCGAAGTCGTCGACACCCAGCTCGGCCGCGACCAGCGCCGACGTCTCGGCGACCTGGCGGGAGTAGCGGTGCCCGCCCTCGGCGGGGGTGCCCGCGGCCGCGTCGGCGGAGTTCGGGATCGAGTGCGCGGTGAAGACCAGGCGGGCGTGCTCGCGCCGGCCGTCGTCCAGGCCCAGCAGCGCGGCCCGGACGGCGTCGGCGTTGGCCCGCACGAAGTCCGGGTGGTCGTGGAAGTGCCGCAGCTTCACCAGCTCCGGTGCCACGTCGCCGACCGCGTCGCGGGACCGGGCGATGTCCTCGTGGTACTGCCGGCAGGCCGAGTAGCCGCCGTAGGCACTGGTGGCGAACACCAGTGCCCGCCGGACGCCCGCCCCGGCCATCTCACGGACGGTGTCCTCGGCGAACGGGTGCCAGTTGCGGTTGCCGAAGTACACCGGCAGCTCGGTGCGGGCGGCGATCGCCTCGACGAGCTCCCGGTTGCGGGCGTTGATCGGCGAGACGCCCCCGAAGTGCTGGTAGTGCTCCTCGACGGCGTCGAGCCGCTCCGGCGGGACCCCGCGGCCCCGGGTCACGTTCTCCAGGAAGGGACGGACCTCGTCGGGGGCCTCGGGACCGCCGAAGCTGAGCACCAGGATGGCGTCGGGGTCGGTGCAGGGGTGTTCGGGCACGGGTCCGATTATCGACCCCGGCCCCGGCGCCCGCGCGCCCGGCGTCAGACGCCGACCGCGTGCACCCCGCCGTCGGCCATCACCATCGAGCCGGTGGTGGTCGGCATCCAGTCCGACAGCACCGCGCAGACGGTCTTCGCGACCGGCACCGGGTCGTTCATGTCCCAGCCCAGCGGGGCACGCTTGTCCCAGACGTCCTCGAACGCGCCGAAGCCGGGGATCGACTTGGCTGCCATCGTCTTCACCGGCCCGGCGGCGACCAGGTTGACCCGGATCCCGTCCTTGCCCAGGTCGCGGGCCAGGTAGCGGGTGACGGACTCGAGCGCCGACTTCGCGACGCCCATCCAGTCGTAGGCGGGCCACGCCTGCCGGTTGTCGAAGTCCATCCCGACGATCGAGGCGCCCGGCCCCATCAGCGGCTTGCACGCCATGGCCAGCGACTTCAGCGAGAAGGCGCTGACCTGGATCGTGGTGGCGACGTCCTCCCACTCGGCGGTGAGGAACGCGCCCTCGCCGAGGGCACCGGCCGGCGCGAACCCGATCGAGTGCAGGACGCCGTCGAGGCGCGGGTCGTCACCCAGGTGCGGGCGTACCCGGTCGGCGAGCGAGTCCAGCTGCTCCTGGTCCGACACGTCCAGCTCGACCACCGGGGCCGGCTTCGGCAGCCGCTGCGCGATCCGCTCGACGAGGCGCATCCGGCCGAACCCGGTGAGCACCACCTCGGCGCCCTGCTCCTGGGCGATCTTGGCGGAGTGGAAGGCCAGCGACGCGTCGGTGATCACTCCGGTGATCAGCAGGCGCTTGCCGTCGAGCAGTCCCATGTCGTCCTTTCGGGGTGGTGGCGCGGGTTCGGGGTGTCTAGTGGCCCATGCCGACGCCGCCGTCGACCGGGACGACCGCCCCGGTGACGTAGGCCGCGCCGGGCGAGGCGAGGAAGGTGACGACCGAGGCGATCTCTGCCGGCTCGGCGTAGCGGCCCAGCGGCACGGAACCGAGGATCTCCTCGCGGCGCTTGTCGGACAGCGCGCGGGTCATGTCGGTGTCGACGAACCCGGGGGCGACGACGTTCGCCGTGATACCCCGGCTGCCGAGCTCGCGGGCGACGGATCGGGCGAGACCGACCAGCCCGGACTTGGACGCCGCGTAGTTCACCTGGCCCGCCGAGCCGGACAGCCCGACGACCGACGAGACGAAGACCATCCGGCCGGCCTTGGCCTTCAGCATGCCCCGCGAGGCGCGCTTGGCGACCCGGTAGGCGGCGGTCAGGTTGGCGTCGACGACCCCGGTGAACGACTCCTCGCTCATCCGCATGAGCAGGCCGTCGTCGGTGATCCCGGCGTTCGAGACGAGCACCTCGATCGGGCCGTGCGCGGCCTCGGCCTCGGTGAAGGCGGCGTCGACCGACTCGGCGTCGGTGACGTCGCAGTGCACCGGGAGCAGGCCGTCGGGCACCCCGTCCTTGCCGGAGCGATAGGTCACCGCCACCTGGTCGCCCTGGGCGGCGAACGCCTGGGCGATCGCCAGGCCGATGCCGCGGTTTCCTCCGGTCACGAGCACGCTGCGTCCCACGGGGGCAGAACCTAACGCACTACCGGCCGGTACCGGCGGAGATCACCACGGGACATGGCTCACCCCGTCACGGCAGCCGCCGCCCGAGCAGGATCCCGGCGCCGAGCCCGCCGATGAGCAGCAGCACCCCGCCGATCATCCAGGGTCTGCTCGCGTCGACCTCGCGTTCCTCGTAGCCGAGCTCCTCGGACAGGTCCGAGTAGACCGCGCGCAGCTCCGACTCGGTGGCGGCGGTGAAGAACCGGCCGCCGGACAGCGACGCGATGCGCTCCATCGACGCGTCGTCGACGGCGACCGGGGTGCGCCCGCCGTCGAGCTCGATCGAGCCGTAGCTGGTGCCGAACGAGATGGTCGAGACCGGGATGCCGCGACGCTGGGCGTCGGACGCGGCGGTGAAGGAGCCGCGGGGCTCGTTCTCGCCGTCCGGGCCGGGGACGGTCTGGGTGCCGTCGGAGAGCAGCACGACCCGGGCCGGCGGCGGCGTCCCCTGCTGGTCCGGCCCGCCCTGCAGCGACCGGGAGAACGTGTCGATCGACTGCATGGCGGTGAAGATCGCCTCGCCGGTCGCGGTGGACTCGGCGAGCTGCAGGTTGTCGACGCCGTTCTTCACCGCGTTGCGGTCGGTCGTCGGCGAGACCAGCACGGCGGCCGTCCCCGCGAACGAGACGAGACCCAGGTTGACGCCCGGGGTCAGCTGGTCGGCGAACTGCTTGGCCGCGGCCTGCGCCGCCGCCAGCCGGGTCGGGGCGACGTCGGTGGCCTTCATCGACAGCGACACGTCGATCACCAGCATCACCGTGGCCCGGTTGCGCGGGACCTTCGCCATCGCCTGCGGGCCGGCCAGCGCCACCGTCAGCACCGCGAGCGCGGCGATCATCGCGATCGCCGGGAGGTGCCGCCACCGGCCGGGGCGCTCCGGCGCCACCGTCTCCAGCAGCTCCAGGTTCGTGAACCGGACGACGTCGCGGCGGCGCCGGCGCAGCAGCCAGACGTAGCCGGCGACCAGCCCGGCGACGGCGAGGAGACCGAGCAGCCACCAGGGGCTCGCGAACGTCATGCGGGCCTCCCCGCGCGCGGCGTCGCCCCGCCGCCGGACCAGGCGTGCTTGCGGGCCACGGCGAACCGGACGATGTCGGCGACCCAGTCCCGGTCGGTGCGCAGCGTCAGGTGCGCGGCGCCGCAGCGGCGCAGCGCGGCCGCGACCCGGTCCCGGTGCGCCGACGCGGCGGCGGCGAACTCGCGGCGCAGCAGCGGCGTCGTCGCGACCTCGCGCTGGCGCCCGGTCTCCGGGTCGGCGAGCACGACGGTGCCGACGTCGGGCAGCTCCAGCTCCCGCGGGTCGACGACCTCGATCGCCAGCAGGTCGTGCCGCCCGGACAGCGCCCGCAGCGAGCGCTCCCACACCGGCTCGCCGAGGAAGTCCGACACCACCGCGACGAGGCCCCGGCGGCGGGGCGGGCGGCGCAGCTGGTCGAGCGCCGCGGTCAGGTCGCCGCGCACCCCCTCCGGGGCGGGCGGGGCGGTGGCGACCCGGCGGACCAGGCCGCGGGCGTGCACCAGGCCACCGCGCGCGGGCAGCCGCATCGTCTCGGCCCCGTTCGCGACGACGGCACCGAGCCGGTTCCCGCCGCCGACGGTGAGCTGGGCGACGGCGGTGAGCCCGGCCAGGGCGAGGTGGCGCTTGTCGGTGTCGGCGGTGCCGAAGTCGATGCTGCGGGACAGATCGACGACGGCCCAGGTCTCCAGCTCCCGGTCGGCGACGGTCTCCCGGACGTGCGGGCTGGTGGTGCGGGCGGTGACCGACCAGTCCATCCGGCGGACGTCGTCACCGGGCTGGTAGGCGCGTGCCTCCCCCGGCTCGCTGCCGGGCCCGGGGAGCAGGCCGATGTGGTTGCCCTGCAGCAGGCCGTCGAGCCGCCGGCGGACGGTCAGCTCCAGGGTGCGCAGCGACGCCTCCAGCCGGGCGAGATCGGCGGTCGCACCGCCCGCCGGCTCCCCCGCCGTCACGCCGGGCCACCTGCCGGGCCGCTCGCCGCTCCGGTGCCGGGACCGGCCTGGTCCGGGCCGCCTGCCTGCGGCCATGCCGGACCGGCCGGTGCCGCAGCGGGCGCGGGCGCCGTGCCCGGACGGGCACTGACCTGCGGCAACGGCACGGTCTGCAGGACACGGGAGACGATGTGGTCGACCGGTACCTGGTCGGCGACGGCGTCGTAGGACAGCGCGAGACGGTGCCGCAGCACGTCCGGCGCGACCTCCAGCACGTCCTGGGGGAGCACGTAGTCCCGGCCCCGGACCAGCGCGAGTGCACGGGCGCCCGCCACGATGCCCAGCGACGCCCGCGGCGAGGCACCGTAGGCGATCCAGGACGCCACGTCGGAGAGCCCGTGCTCACCCGGGAGCCGGGTCGCGACGACCAGCCGGACGACGTAGTCGACCAGGGCGTGGTGCACGAAGACGTCGGCGGCGGTGCGCTGCAGCCGCACCAGCTCGGCGGGGCTGAGCACCTGGGTGGGCTCCGGCGGGGTCGCCCCCATCCGGTAGATGATCTCCCGCTCCTCCTCGACGCCCGGGTACTCGATCAGGAGCTTGAACAGGAAGCGGTCGCGCTGCGCCTCGGGCAGCGGATAGACGCCCTCGTTCTCGATCGGGTTCTGGGTCGCGAGCACGAGGAACGGGTCGGGCATGGGGTGGTCGTGGCCGCCGAGGGACAGCTTCCGCTCGGCCATGACCTCCAGCATCGCGGACTGGACCTTCGCCGGTGCACGGTTGATCTCGTCGGCGAGCACGAAGTTCGCGACGACCGGGCCGAGCTCGATGTCGAACTCCTCGCGGCCCTGCCGGTAGATGCGGGTGCCCAGGATGTCGGCGGGCACCAGGTCCGGGGTGAACTGCAGCCGGGAGAAGCTGCCGCCGACCACCCGGGCGAAGGTCTCGACCGCCAGGGTCTTCGCGACGCCCGGGACACCCTCCAGCAGGAGGTGCCCCTTGGCCAGCAGGCCGACGAGCATCCGTTCGACCAGGCGGTCCTGGCCGACGATCACCCGCTTCACCTCGAGCACCGCGCGCTCGAGCCGCTCGGCGTCCCGCGCGGGGGTGGCCGGGGAACCGGCCGCGGAGGTGTCGTCGGTGGCGTTCGGCCCAGTCGTGCTCACCGTGCCATCCCACCGCGCGTCCCGTGTGACGCCGGTGAAAGCACCGCCGCCGGTCGCCCGGCCGGGTGAGATCAGGCGAGTGCGTGCAGCAGCGCCGCGGTCAGGGCCGTCTGGCGGACCATCCCGGAGACCAGTGCGTGTTCGTGCCGTGCGTGTGCCCCCGCCCCCAGCGCGCCGAGCCCGTCCAGCACGCCGACGTCGCGCACGGAGAGGAAGTTCGCGTCGCTCGCGCCGCCGACGGCGATCTCGGGCAGGTCCACCCCGATCCCGGACGCCGCCGACCGCGCGATCCCGTACAGCTCGGCCGTCCGCGGGGTCCGCTCCATCACGGGCCGGTTCCACTCCCCCGAGATCCGCAGCGCCGCCGCCGGGTCGGCCGGCCGCAGCTCCGCGAGCACCCGTTCGATCCGGGTGATCTCCTCCGCGCTCGACACCCGGACGTCGATCTCGCCCCAGGCGCGCCCTGCCGTGACGTTGGACCGGCTCCCGCCGCCCACCACGCCGACGTTCACGCTGGTCCCGGCGTCGAGGTCGCGGGCGCCGTGCAGGGCCAGCACCACCCGGGCGAGCTCGTCGACGGCGCTGGTCCCGGCGGTCGGGTCGAGCCCGGCGTGCGCCTCGACGCCGTCGACGTCGACCCGGAACATCCCGACGCCCTTGCGCGCGGTCTTCACCTCACCGCCCGGACCGGCGGCCTCGAACACCAGTGCCGCGCGCACGCCGTCCGCGGCCCGTTCGATGACCGGGCGCGACGCCGGGGAACCGATCTCCTCGTCCCCGGTCAGCAGCAGGCGCAGCGGAGGGAGCGCGAGCCCCGCGCTGTGGGCGATCCGGATCGCCCACAGCGCCTGCACCAGGCCGGCCTTCATGTCGAAGACACCGGGGCCGGTGATCCGGTCGCCGTCGACGGCGAAGGGCATGCCGGCCAGCGTCCCGACCGGCCAGACCGTGTCGTAGTGCGCGAGCAGCAGCACCGGCGCGGCGGACGAGCCCGCGAGGTCCAGCACCCGGACGTCGCCGTACGGACCGCCGTCGACCGACTCCGACGACGACGCGGGCCCGCACCGCTCGGCGACCAGGCCGTCCAGCCAGGCCAGGCCCTTCTCCAGACTGGGGCGGTCGTCGCTCGGTGTCTCGGTCTCGACGTAGCCGCGCAGGTCGTCGAGCATCGACGGCAGGGCCGCCTCCGCGGCGTCGAGCAGGGCGTGCGTCACGCGGTCTCCTCGCGGGGGTCGTCGGTCGGAGCATCATGCTCGCACCACCGGGGCGGTGCGGCGCACGGAACGACCCGAACGGGGATCAGCGCTGTGCCGGATCCTGCTCGACGAACCGCAGGGTCATCGCGAGGTAGTCGCGCAGGGCGACGGTGCGGGGAGCGCGCCGGTGCCGCGCCCAGATCGCGTTCGCCTCGGCCGGGCCGAGCCCGCGGGCGTGCGCGACCGCGGCCCGCGCCTCGGCGCCACCAATCTCCCGCCCGGCCAGCGCCGCGAACGCGACGGCCAGCTCGGCGGCCCGCTCGTCCTCCACGTGGCCGGGCCCCTCGCTCGGTGTGCCGGTGACCAGCAGAGCACGGGCCACCGACAGTCACCGCCGGGTCACTCCAGAAGCAGGAACACGATCGCCGTCACGCCGATCACGACGATGATCCCGCGCAGCACGGTGGGCGGGAGCCTGCGCCCGATCCGGGCACCGAGCAGCCCGCCGACGATCGAGCTCGCGGCGATGATCCCGATGACCGCCCAGTCCACCGGCGCGACGACCGCGTAGATGATCCCGGCGACCAGGTTCACCACCGACGACAACGCGTTCTTGAAGGCGTTGAGGCGCTGCAGCGGGTCCGCGACGAGCAGCCCCAGCACCCCGACGAGCATGATCCCCTGGGCGGCGGTGAAGTAGCCGCCGTAGATCCCGATGAGGAACACGGCAAGGTAGACCAGCGGCGACGAGGTCCGGTCCGGCCGCTCCCGGTTCCGCAGCCGCCGGGCGATGAGGGGCTGCACCGCGACCAGGACGACCGACAGGCCGACGAGCACGGGGACGATCGACTCGAACGCGTCCGGCGGCAGTGTCAGCAGCAGCGCGGCACCGACGATCGCGCCGAGGAGCGAGGCCACCGCGTAGCGCGCGAGGCGCCGGCCGTGCCCGGCCAGCTCGGCGCGGTAGCCGACCGCGCCGGTGATGCTCCCGGTGATGAGACCGACCGCGTTCGACGTCGTCGCGGTGACCGGCGGGAAGCCCAGCGCGACGAGCACCGGGAAGGTCACCAGCGTCCCGGAGCCGACCACCGTGTTGATCAACCCGGCCCACAGCCCGGCCAGCGCGATGACCGCGACCTCCCACCACTCCATGACCGCCACCCTACGAAGCGGCCGTTGCGCGACGGGACGACCGGTCGTGCGTAAGGCGTACGCCACAGGCGTAGGTCCCTCCACGCACTGCGTGTCATGATCATCTCGTGACCGCCGACCTGCGCTGGGCCGCGCCGCCCGCCCCCACCCGGCCGTCGCTGGACCGGGCGACGATCGTGTCCACGGCGCTGGCGGTCGCCGACGCCGACGGGCTGGCCGCCCTCTCGATGCCCCGCCTCGCCCGCGAGCTGGGGACCGCGCCGATGTCGCTGTACCGGCACGTCCCCGGCAAGGAGGCCCTGGGCGATCTGGTGCTGGACGAGGCACTCGGCGCACCGCCCGAGCTGGCCGGACGGTCCCTGCGGGCGGGCTGCGAGCGGTGGGCGACGGCGCTGCGCGACGTGCTGGCCGAGCACCCGTGGGCGGTGCCGCTGATGGCGGGCGACCGCACCGCGGGGCCGGCCGAGTGCGGGTGGGCGGAGGCGCTGCTCGCGCACGCCGTCGACCGCGGCCGCCCACTGCCCGAGGCGGTGGAGGTGCTGCACCTGGTGCACGGCTACGTCCGCGGTGCGGCCGCGCTCGCCGGGGACCGGCTCCCCACCGCCCACGACCTGGAACGCTCCGGCCGGTCCGACGGGCTGCCGGTGCTCGCGCGGCTGCTCGGCGGGGCGGCGGTCCGCGGGCCCGGTGGCGCGGAGCCGCTGTTCGACAGCGGCCTGCGCCGGACACTCGACGCCGTCGAGCCCGCACCGTGACCGGACGAGCCGGCGGACCGGCTGGGCGCCGCCGGGTTCACGGTGCGGAGCCGGACCGTCCGTGCGGCGCGGGCCGGTGAGCGGTCACCCCGTCGTTCCAGGAACCTCCGGGACCTCCGGGTCGCTCGCGGCGACGAGCGCGGAACGGCGCCGCTCCAGGAACCGCCGCTCCGTCGGGTTCGTCGTCAGTTCCAGCGCCGTCCCGTAGGCCGCGGCGGCCTCGCCGCTCCGCCCCAGCCGGGCCAGCAGGTCGGCCCGCGCCGCCGGGAGGTACGGGTAGCCCGCCAGCCCCGGCGCGAGCCCGTCGATCTCGCGCAGGACCGCCGCCGGATCGGCATCGGGCAGGCGCCCGCGGACGACGGCCCGGTTGAGGGCGACGACCGGGGACGGCCAGACCGCCAGCAACGCGTCGTAGGTCCGTGCCAGCTGGGCCCAGTCGGTGTCCGCCCAGGTCGGGGCCACCGCGTGCAGACCGGCGACCGCGGCCTGCAACGCGAACCTGCCGTGCGGCGGGCCCGTCCGCAGCGCCGCGGTGGTGTGCGCGAGCCCCTCGGCGAGCAGGCGCCGGTCCCAGCCCGACCGGTCCTGGTCGGGGAGCAGGACGAGGTCCCCGCCGTCGTCGGTGCGCGAGCCGCCGCGTGCCTCGGTGAGCAGCACCAGACCGAGCAGTGCGCGCGGGCCGGGCTCGCCGGGCAGCAGCCGGACGAGCATCCGCGCCAGCCCGGTCGCCCGTCCGGTCAGGTCGGTGTCGGCGAGACGCTCACCGGATCCGGCGTGCCCGGCGGTGTAGGCGAGGTGCACGACGGTCAGCACGGTGTCGAGACGGGCGGGCAGCTCGTCGTCGGGCGGGACGCGGAACGGGATCCGGGCAGCGGCGATCTTGTGCTTGGCCCGGGTGATCCGCCGTGCGACGCCCGCCTCCCCGCTCAGCATCACCGCGGCGATCGAGGGGACGTCGAGCCCGCACACCAGGCGCAGGGTCAGCGCGACCTGCGACTCGCGGGCGAGCGCCGGGTGGCAGCAGGTGAACACCAGGCGCAGCGGATCGGTGGGTGCGCCGTCGTCGTCGCTGCCGTCGTCGTCGCCGCCGCCGGGCGGGGGCTCGACGAGCAGCGGGAGCTTCCGCCGCATCGCCGTGTCCCGGCGCAGCCGGTCCAGCGCGATCCGGCGGGCGGTCGTGGTGAGCCAGCCCGCCGGGTTCTCCGGGACCCCGTCCGGCCAGCTGCGCAGCGCCCGCTCGAACGCCTCCTGCGCGCAGTCCTCGGCCAGGTCGAGGTCCCGGACGGACCGGGCCGTGGCGGCGACGACCACCCGCCACGACTCCCGGTACGCCCGCCGGACGGCCGTCGCGGCGTCCGGCACCGTGGTCAGCCGGTGCCGCCGTCGTCGGGCAGGTCCATGACCGGGCGGACCTCGACGTTCCCGGCCGGGCACACCGCGGCCAGCCGGAGCGCCACGTCGAGGTCCGGCGCCTCGATCACGTAGAAGCCGCCCAGTGCCTCCTTGGTGTCGGCGAACGGGCCGTCCGTCACCAGGGGGTCGCCGCCGGAGGCACGCCGCACGGTGCTCGCCGTGGCGGAGCGCTCGAGCGCCTCCCCGCCGACGACCTCCGCGCCGGCCTCGCGCACGGCCGCCATGAACTCCTCGTGCAGCCGGACCTCGTCGGCGACACCCTGCTCGTCGGCGGTGTCGTACCAGTCCTCGGCGTCGTACATCAGGAACACGTAGCGGGCCATCGGTGGATCCTTCCCTCGTTCTCGGTGCGGTCACCCTGCTGACGAACGGGCCGGGCCGGATCGGACACCGGTGCTCCGCCCGATTCTCCCGGTTCCCGCGCGCAGTTCCAGCCGCGGCCAGCCGGCGAGGTCGCGCAGCAGCTGCCGGTCGTGCGTCGCGACGACGACGGCGGCGCCCGTCCGCCGGAGCGCCGCGGTCAGGTCGTCCACGAGGACCGCCGACAGGTGGTTGGTCGGCTCGTCCAGCAGGACCGTCCCGGGCCGTCCGGCCAGTGCGAGCGCGAGGTCGAGCCGGCGGCGCCCACCCTCCGACAGCCGGCCGACGGGGGTACTCGCCGCCTCGGCGTCGAGCAGGCCGAGCGACCCGAGCGGGACGACGTCGGACTCGGCGAGCACGCCGCGGGACACCAGCCGCCCGGCGTGCGCGCGGTGCGCCTCCCAGGCGGTCCGGTCCGGGTCCTGTGCGGCGGTCTCCTGGGTGACCCGGACGACGCGGGCACCCGGCGCCGTCCGCACCTCCCCCGACGACGGCGTCAGCGCACCGGCCAGCACCGCCAGCAGGGTCGACTTCCCGGCCCCGTTCGGGCCCGTGACGAGGAGCCGGTCGCCGCCGTCGAGGGTCAGGTCGACCGGGCCGCCGAGCCGCCCGTCGACGGCGACGCCGTGCGCCCGGAGCTGCGGGGCACCCGGCCGGACGCCGAGGTCGGGCCACTGCAGCACCGGCGGCGGGACCGGCACCTCGAGCCGGTGCGCCTCCAGTTCCTCCTGCCTGCGGTGCAGGGCCTGCACCACGCCCGGGGCCCGGGACTGGCGCTGGTGTCGCCCGGTGCCCTTGTCGGGGCGCCATCCGGTGCTGAGCCGGTCACGGGCCTGCGACACCTGTTCCCGGAGACGCCGGTGCTCGGCCTGCTGCTCGACGACGTCCTGCTCCCAGCGTTCCCGTTCCCGGCGGCAGCCGTCCTGCCACGCGTCGTAGCCGCCGGCGTGCAGGCGGGCCCGCCCGTCCCGGGTGGGGTCGAGATCGAGGAAGCGGTCGGCGACGTCGCGCAGCAGGGCCCGGTCGTGGCTGACGACGGCGAGCCCACCGGGGTGCGCGCGCAGCGTCCGGGTCAGGAAGTGCAGGCCGTCGGCGTCGAGGTGGTTGGTCGGCTCGTCGAGCAGGAGCACGTCGTGCCGGGCGCCGAGCAGGCAGGCCAGCCGGACCCGGTAGCGCTGCCCCACCGACAGGGTCGTCAGCTCGCGGTCCCGGTCGGTGCAGGCGCCCAGCGCGTCGAGCGCGACGTCGACGCGACGCTCGGCGTCCCACGCGTCGAGCCGGGTCGTGGCCTCGAGCGCCGCGGCGTAGCGGTCGCCGGCGGCCGGGTCGCCCGCGGCCATCGCACGGGCCGCCTCGTCGAGCGCGCCGAGCGCGCCGAGGCTCGCGGCCAGCGCCCGGCCGGTGAGGGTGCCGACGGTCTCGCCCGCTCCCGCCGGGAGCTCCTGACGGGCGAGGCCGACCGTGCCGGCCCGGCGGACGGTGCCCTCGTCGGGCCGGACGATCCCGGCGAGGACGTGCAGCAGGGTCGTCTTCCCGCGTCCGTTCTCGCCGACGACGGCGATCCGGGACCGGGCCGCGACGGTGACGGAGACGTCGTCGAGCACGCGGCGGGACCCGCGGGTCACGGACACGTTCTCGGCGCGGACGTGGGCGCTGCCGCCCGCCTCGACGGCGGGGGCGGACAGGATGGGTTCGGAGATGGGGTGCAACGATCGCTCCGCGGCTCGCAGTGGGCCGGGCAGCACGGGACGGCCGCCCGGCGGGACCGGGACGGCGGGCGCGGATCGAACGGGGAGAGGGCGCCGCCGTCAGCAGGCGGTGCGCAGCCTCTGGGCCCAGATGCCTCGTCTCATGGGAGCAGCCTAACCGCACGATCCGAGCGGTTCATCCGGTTTCCGCTGAGGTCCGTGTGCGCGCACAGGTGGGCCACAGCCTCACCTGCCATGATCGGCCCCCGGCACGGCACATCGGCTGGGGAGGACCATGACCGCCGGCATCCTCGAGGCACCGCCCGAGCACGGCCTGACCGCCGGCCAGGTGGCGGCACAGCGCCGGGCCGGACTGGTGAACGCGCCGGTCTCGGGCGGTTTGCGCACCTACGCGACGATCCTGCGCACCAACGTCTTCTCGTTCTACAACTCGATCCTGTTCGCGATCGGCGCCATCCTGCTGGTGCTCGGCCGCTACAACGACGCCCTGGTCAGCGTCGGGCTCGGCCTGATCAACGCCGTGATCGGCGCCGTCCAGGAGATCCGGGCGAAGCGCAAGCTCGACAACCTCCAGCTGCTCGACGAGGCCGGTGTCACCGTCGTCCGGGACGGGACCGAGCAGCGGGTCGCGGGCACCGACGTCGTCGCGGGGGACGTGCTCCTCGTGCGGGCCGGTGACCAGATCGTCGTCGACGGGCCGGTGCTCACCGGCCGGGCCGAGGCCGACGAGTCGCTGCTGACCGGCGAGTCCGACCCGGTCGTCAAGGAGACCGGCGACGTCCTCCGGTCGGGCAGCCACTGCGTGGCCGGGGAGGCCCGGCAGCGCGCCGAGGCCGTCGGCGCCGGCAGCTACGCGGGCCGGCTGACCCTCGACGCCCGCCGGGCGACGACGGACGCGACGCCGCTGCAGCGCCGCATCGACTTCGTCGTGCGCCTGACGATGGCGCTGGTCGTGCTGATGAGCGGTGCGATCCTGGCGCAGGCGTTCCTGGAGGGCTTCTCCCTGCTGCGCGTCGTCCAGATCACCGCGGTGCTGTCCGGGCTGGTGCCCTACGGGCTGTTCTTCCTCATCGCCGTCGCCTACACCCGCGGGGCCGCCCGCATCGCGCGGAAGGGCGCGCTGGTCCAGCAGGTCAACGCGGTCGAGTCGGTCACCCACGTCGACGTCGTGTGCACCGACAAGACCGGCACCCTCACCACCGGCAGGCTGCGGCTGAAGGAGACCGAGCCCCTGGCGGGGACCGACCCCGATCCGGTGCTCGCCCGCTACGCCGCCGCCGTGTCCGACCCGAACCTCACCTCGGCCGCGCTGGCCGCGGCGCTGCCCGGCGAGCCGTGGGAGCTGCGCGACGAGGTCCCCTTCACCTCCGCGCAGCGGTGGTCCGGCCAGGTCACCGACGACGGCGCCTGGGTGCTCGGCGCCCCCGACGCACTCGCCCCGCACCTCACCACCGCGCTGCCCGACGGTGCCGTCGACGGGCGCACGGCGCTCGGGCTGCGGGTGCTGCTCCTGGCCCGGGCCGCGGACCCGGCGGCCGGGCTCCGCCGCGACGGGCGCCCCGCGCTGCCCCGGCTGGAGCCGGTGGCGCTGGTCGCGCTGGCCGACGAGCTGCGGCCCGAGGTGGTCGAGAGCGTCGCCCGGTTCGCCGGGAGCGGCGTCGCGATCAAGGTGCTGTCCGGGGACGACCCGCGGACCGTCGCCGCGCTCGCCGTCCAGGCGGGGCTCGACGCCGGGGACCCGGTCACCGGGCCCTCGCTCGACGCGCTCGACGACGCCGAGCTCGACCGGCTCGTCGCCCGCACGACCGTGTTCGGCCGGGTCGCGCCGGAGCAGAAGGAGCGCATCGTCGCCGCCCTGCGCCGCTGCGGCGGGTACGTGGCGATGCTGGGCGACGGGGTCAACGACGCCCGCGCGCTCAAGGGCGCCCATGTCGGCGTCGCGATGCGCAGCGGGTCGCCCGTCACCCGCGACGTCGCCGACATCGTGCTGGTGGACGACTCGTTCTCGGCGCTGCTCCCGGCGCGGGCCGAGGGCCGCCGGATCATCGACGGCATCGCCGTCTCGATGTACGTGTTCCTCGCCCGGGTCGCGACCCAGGGGCTGGTCATCGCGATCGTGGCGATGCTCGGGCTGGGCTTCCCGTACTCCCCCACCCAGGTCGGGCTCACCCTGCTGACGGTGGGCGTGCCGACGTTCTTCCTGACGATATGGGCCCGTGAGGACGAGCCCGACCCGGACCTGCTCGGGAACCTGGCCCGGTTCGTCGTCCCGGCGTCGGTGGTGACGGCGAGCATCGGCGCGATCGTCTACACCACACTCCACCAGGCGATCCTGCAGGGCCTCACCAGTGGCCGGACCCCGGACCAGGTCGTGCAGGCGTTCCAGTCCTACACCGGTCTGACCTACGGGCGGGACGCCGACTTCGCCGAGGCCGCCGCGACGATCGGCGCCCAGACCGGGCTGTCCACGTTCGTCAGCCTGGCCTCGTTCGTGCTGATCCTGTTCCTGCGCCCGCCGCACCGGATCTTCGCCGCGTGGACGGCGCCGGTGGCCGACCGGCGCCCCGCCTGGCTGGTACTCGCGCTCACGGCCGCGTTCGCCGGGGTCGTGTTCACCCCGGTGCTGTCGACCTACTTCGGCCTGACCGGCGCGGCACGGCCGGTGTTCAGCGTGGTCGTCCCGTCGCTGCTGACCTGGTTCGTGCTGCTGTGGCTCGCGTTCCGGTACCGGGCGCTGGACCGGATCCTGGGGATCGACCGGTTGCCCGGGCGCCGCTGAACCCGGTGCCGCCGCGTCCGCCGACGGGCGGTCAGCGGCCGTCCTGCCGGGCGGAGTCGGGCGGGGCCGGCGCCGTCCCGCCGGTCCCGGCGGCGTCGCCGGGGTCGGCGGTCCCGGCCGTGGTGGCCGCCACGGTGGTCGCGCCGTTCCGTCCGGTGGTGTCGTCCGCCCCGGACTCCGCCGGTGCCGGCACCTCGGCGGTCGTGTCCCCGGCGCCGTCCTCGATCTCGTGCGGGTGCTCCTCCGAGAACCGCTGGTCCCGGATGTCGATCTGCTCGCCCAGGTAGCGCAGCAGCACCGCGACGACGGCCGCGACCGGGACCGCGAGGAACGCACCGGCGATCCCCGCGAGCGAACTGCCCGCGGTGACGGCGAGCAGCACGACGGCACCGTGCAGCTTCAGGCTCTGCCCCTGCAGGAACGGCTGCAGGACGTTCCCCTCCACCTGCTGGACCACCAGGATCAGGACGAGCACCAGCACCGCGGTCGTGAAGCCCTGGGTGACCAGCGCGATGAGCACGGCGAGCGCCCCTGCGACGAACGCACCGACGATCGGGATGAAGCCGCCGAGGAAGGTCAGGATCGCCAGCGGCAGCGCCAGCGGCACGCTGAGCAGGACCAGGCCGATGCCGATGAACACGGCGTCGATCAGGCTCACCAGGGCCTGCACCCGGATGAAGCCGCCGAGCACCGACCACATCCGGGACAGCACCTCGGTGAGGTGCCGGCCCGCGGTGCGTCCGCTGATGGCGCTGATCCACGGCAGGAACCGCGGCCCGTCCTTCACGAAGAAGAACGTCAGCACCAGCGCGAGCACGAGTGCGAGCAGGCCGGACGCGACGGTCGAGACACCGGTCAGCACGCCACCCGCGATCGCGGTGATGCTCTGCTGCAGCTGCGCGGTGACCTGGTTGATGATGTCACCGATCTGGCCGTCGCCCAGGTTCAGCGGCGGGCCGCTGACCCACTGCTGGATCTGCCCGACGGCCTGGATCACCCCGGTGGTGATCTGCTGGGTCTGCCCCGCCACCGACGGGGCGATGGCGACGAACAGCCCGCTGACCGCGCCGATCCCGACGAGCAGCACCACGATCGACGTGAGCGCCGGTGGCACGCGGTGCCGGATGAGCCAGCCGGCCGGTGGGCGCAGCACCGTCGTGAGCAGGATCGCCAGCACGACCGGCCAGACGACCACCCAGAACGTGCCGATCACCCAGCCGGCGATCACGAGCCCGACGGCGATGAGCGCGACCCGCAGGCTCCAGGCGGCGAGCCAGGTGAGCCCGTTGCCGATCACCGTGCCACGGCTCGCGACCGTCGCGACGGGAACGGGGCTCAGCACCGACCCGCCCGCCGGATCCCGCTGTGGGGCGGCCCGGCCGTCCTCCTGGACCGCCGGCTGCGACCGCGACTTCATGATCCTCCCCGTTCGTCCGGACCCGACAGCCGCGCACACTAGCCCCGCCGGGACCTCCGCGCCCGCAGGCGCCGGGGTCGGGTCGCCCACGCGTGCCGTGGACGGGATTGGCAGGAAGTTGCCGGGCGCTGTCCTTCCTGCCCCTGTCCGGGTCACCGGGACCGGCGGATCCTCGGTCGTGGCTCCTTTCCGGGCGCAACGCCCGGCACCGCCGGAGCCACCCGTCACCGACCGGAGGAAGAACGATGCTGACCCAGATCCTGCTCGCCGCACTCGTCGTCACCGGTTCGGCCGCGACCTTCCGCGAGGTGCTGCGCGGCCGTCCGCGCCGGATCGGCACGAGGCGTGGCTACGACACGAGGACCCCGTCCCTGCGGTGACCCCCGCTCACCCCCCGGTGGGCTCGGCGATCCGGGCCGCCACCGCGTCGACGTGGGCACTCATCGCGTCGAGATCGTCGGCGGCCTGCCGGAGCAAGCCGGGATCGGCGAGCGCGGTCCCGGCGACGCAGTGCCGCGCACCGTCGGCGCCGGCGTCGAGACCGGCCGTCCAGGACGCCTGGGCCCGCTCGTCCGGGATGGGCCGGTAGGCCCGCGCGGCCGCGACGTCGTCACGCAGGTCCCGGCAGGCGTCGCCCATCGCGGCCACGTCACGGCGCTCACCGGCGCGGACGACGGCCGCGAGGTCGCGGGTGATCACGTCCACCCGGGTCCGGCCGCCGCCGTCGCGCCACTCGGAGATCTCGGCGGCCGCCACCGCGGTGCCGGGGACCGGTCCCGCGGCGGTGGCCGCGCCGACGACCAGCGTGAACACCCCGATCAGCGTCGCGATGCCGACGAGCAGGCCGCCGCCGACCACGCGGGGCGGCCGCGGCGGGCGGGGCAGCAGCGCGGCGGGGAAGCCGGGAAGACGGCCGTCGGCGTCCGGTGGGCCGGCCGGTTCCACCGGCGGGCCGGGCGGGACGTCCCACCACGGCCGCGCGGTCGTCCGCGGCGGCCCGCCGGACGGCCGGCGGGGTGCCGGGACCACCGGCACGGGCGGTGCGGCGGGTGCGGCCCGCGCGACGTACGGAGGAACGCGGTCCACGGCGGCACCCCCTCTCCACGACACCCACGACGACGGTGATGTCACGACATCGCGGTACGGACGGAGCCGTTAGCCGGAGACGGTGGACGTCATCAGATGTGTCGACGGCCACCACCCGCTCGGGTGAGGCGGGAATCGGGCCGCGCCGTACGCCGCGTCGCCTACCGCTGCAGCACTCCCACCACCTCGCGGAAGGTGGCCGGGGTGGGTACCCGCTCCGCGGCGAGCACCAGGGAGCGCGGGTAGTAGCTGGTCAGGTCCCGGCCGAGTCCCAGGCCCGCGACCTCGCAGCCGGCCCGGGTCGCGGCGGCGACGACGTCGACCAGATGCCGATCGAGCAGATCGTCCTGGTTGGCGTCGGCGGTGGCGCTCTCAGCCGGGCCGCCGTCGGAGACGACGAGCACGACGCGGCGCCGATGATCGGATCCGGCCGTGCGCGACACCGCCCACTCGACCGCCTCGCCGTCGAGCCCCTCCCGGAACAGATCCTGCTGGAGCAGCGCGGCGATCTCGCGTCGCCGCCGTCGCCACGGCTGGTCGGCCTCCTTGAACACGATGTGCAGACGCTCGGCGACCCGGCCCGGGTCCTTCGGGTACCGGGCGCGGCGCCAGTCGCGCCGAGCCCGGCCGCCGTTCCAGGACGAGGTGGTGAAGCCCAGTACCGCACACGGGATGCCGGCCTCCTCCAACGCTCGGGCGAGCACGTCGACCAGCACCGCGGTGAACCCGGCGTGGCGGCGCATCGATCCCGAACAGTCCAGCAACACCGTCACGTGGGCGTCGGCGAGCCGGCTGGGCGCACGGTCGGCGAAGATCAGCCGCTCGCCGGGCGAGACGACAAGGCCCGCCAGGCGGCGCCCGTCCACCTGTCCGGCCTCCAGCCGCTGGTCCCACGTGTCCGCGACGACCGCGGCGCTGAACTCTGCCTGCAGGCGACGCACCAGGCCACGACGCCCCGCCGGTCGCCGGGAGAGCAGCACGTCGAGATGACGGCGGTGCTCGGCGAGCCGGGCGGGCCGGACCAGCTCGCTCGCGCGGCGCTCCCTGTCGTAGGTCGTGGTGAGGACCCGGTAGCCGGGCCGGTGCGCGGAACCGGTGCACGCCGGGTGCCCCGGGTCGTCCGAACCACGCGGCCGGTCCTCGCCGCGGCCGAGCAGGCCGGCGAGGGCACGTTCCCCGCGCGACCGGGCCGGTCGCGGCGACGTCGCGGACTCCTCGGTGCCGACGAGGCCGGCGACGCACGCGGCCAGCTCCCGGGCATGTCCTGCGAAGTCGGACTGGTCGCCACGGCATCGGCGCAGCTGCACGAGCTGGTGGCCGATCCGCGGCCCGAGCGCGAAGCGTGGCGCCTCGGTGATCCGTTCGGTCTCCGCCGGGTTCGGATCACCGTTGATCCGGAACCGGGCCATCTCGGCGGTGGTGTGCAGGACCAGTCCGGCGGCAGTACCGGTCAGACCGGTGTCGTGCGCGGTGACGGCCCAGTGCCGGAACCGGTGCCGCAGGTTGGCGTGCACGCCCGCCAGCGCCTGCGGGGCGAGGCTCTCGACCCGGAACTGCTCCATCAGGTCCACCACGAACCGTTCCACGGGGTTCTCGGGCCGGTGCGACTCGTGGAGCACCGGATCTCAGAGCAGCAGCTGCATCGCCACACCGTCGGTGGCTCCACGTACGCAGGCCGTGTCGTCACGTTCCACGTCGACTCGCAGGTGGGGGGCCAGAGCGGCTCCCGGGCGGTGCCCGTCGGACAGCAGGTGTCCCCGGAAGCGAAGTCCGTCCGTCCCGCACAGAGCCCGGGCGGTAGCGGCCGCGAGCTCCTCGACCGCCTGCACCCGCCGCAGCCGGGCCCGCTCCGGCACCGGGTCGCGCTCCGCGACCGGACCGACCGGGGTCATGCTCACGCCGACACCGGGCTCATGCGGTTTCGGCGAGCGCGGCCGGGGCGGGCTCGCCGTCGAAGCAGCGCTGGTAGTACTCGGTCAGGATCTCCTGCTCGTCGGCCTCGCACCGGTTGGCGAACGAGAGCCGGAAGGCCAGGGCGGTGTCCCGGAACAACGCCACGTTCTCGGCCCAGGTGATGACCGTGCGGGGCGACATCAGCGTCGACAGGTCCCCGGTCGCGTAACCGGTGCGGGTCAGACCCGCCATCGCGACCATGGCCGCGACCAGATCCCGGCCGCCGTCGACCCGCAGGTCCGGGACGCGGGACCGCACGACGGCGATCTCCTCGGCCGGTGGCAGGTGGTCGAGCCGCGCGACGATGTTCCACCGATCGATCTGGGCGTGGTTCAACCGCTGCACACCGTGGTAGGGACCACCCTGGTGACCGAGCCCGACCGTGTTCGCGGTCGCGAAGAGACGGAACGCGGGGTGGGCCCGCACCACCTCGTTGCGTTCGAGCAGTGTGAAGGTTCCGTCGCGTTCGAGCAGGCGCTGGATGACGAACATGACCTCCGGCCGGCCTGCGTCGTACTCGTCGAGCACCAGCGCCATCGGCCGACGCAGCGCCCAGGGCAGCACCCCCTCCTGGAACTCGGTCACCTGCGCCCCGTCCCGCACCACGACCGAGTCCCGGCCCACGAGCTCCATCCGGCCCAGTTGACCGTCGAGATTGACCCGGATGCAGCCCCAGTTGAGCCGGGCCGCGATCTGCTCGATATGGGTCGACTTGCCCGTCCCGTGGCCCCCCTGGACCAGAACCCGACGGTTGTGCGCGAACCCGGCGAGCACCGCGAGGGTGACGTCGCGCTGGAAGCGGAACGACTCGTCACGCTCGGGGACGTGGGCGGTGGGCCGGGCGAAACCCGGCACGACGAGGTCGGAGTCGATCCCGAACATCTCACGCACGGCGACATCGACGGCAGGTCCGCCTGCGACGTCCTCGGCTGCGTCGCCGGGTGTGTCCTCGGGTGCGTCGTCGGGCACGGTCGGGCAGGTCGTCGGGTGGCGGCCCGACTCCGACGTGGACCTGGTGGCCCGCCGGGCCCCGCCCGGAGGACCCGCTCACGAACCGACCTCGTCCGTACCCTCGGCGCCGGTGTCGGACGGGAGCTCGGCCAGCGACGCCGCCGCCTCGCGCAGGGCCGGCAGGACCTCGTGCGCCCGGTCGACCGACAGCCGCATGGCCGGTGCCTGCACCGCCACTCCCAGACCGGACCGGTTGGCCTCGGACGGAACGAGCACCGCGGCACAGACCAGACCGGGAAGGAACTCCTCGTCGTCGACCGCGTATCCGTCCTCGGCGACCCGGTCGAGCTCGGCGTACAGCGCCCTGACATCGGTGACGGTGTTCGGGGTGTAGGCGCGCAGCGGCGCGCTCTCCAGCAACCGGGCACGCTGGGCGTGCCCCATCTGGGCCAGGAACAGCTTCCCGCTCGCCGAGCAGTGCACCGGGACCCGGGAGCCGGGCCGCAGGTAGAACCGCAACGGCTCGGAGGTCTCGACCCGGTCGAGGTAGATGACCTCGTCACGGGACAGGGCGGTGATGTTGCAGCTCTCCCCCACCGTGTTCACCAGATGGCGCAGCACGGCACGCCGCCCACCACCGTAGGAGGCGTTGAACAGCAGGTTCTCCGCGAGGCTGTGCAGGCGCGCCCCGGTGCTGTAGTGCCGCCCGTCGCCGTAGCGGACCAGCAGACCCGCCGCCTCCAGCGACTGGACCATGCGGTGCAGGGTCGGTTTGGGCAGACCGGTCGCCTCGACCAGCCCCGGCAGGGTCACCGGCCGGTCCTGCGACGCGATCAGCTCCAGCAACGCGATGACCCGCAGGGCGGGTGTCTCGCCGCTCAGAGCACCCTCATCCGGTCGGATGAGCTCCATCGGCCCCACCTCCGTCGGCTCGAAAACTAACACGCCACGTCTCGCTTTTCGAGCCGTGACCGTTGACGCCTGAGACAGCGCGGCCTACCTTCGGTCGTCATCCAGGTAATCGAGACGTTCCATACCGAATTTCAAGACCGGAGGTTCCCCGTGGCTGAGCAGGTCGGTCCGCAGAAGATGACCCCGTCCGAGGCGTTCGTCGAGACCCTCGCCGCCAACGGCGTCACCACGATCTTCGGCATCATAGGCTCGGCGTTCATGGATGCGATGGACATCTTCGCCCCGGCCGGGATCGAGCTGATCCCGGTCGTGCACGAGCAGGGCGCGGCACACATGGCCGACGGCTACGCGCGGGCCAGCGGCCGCCACGGCGTGGTGATCGGGCAGAACGGCCCCGGCATCAGCAACTGCGTCACCGCGATCGCGGCCGCGTTCTGGTCGCACAGTCCGGTCGTGATGATCACTCCGGAGTCGGGGACCATGGGGATGGGACTCGGGGGCTTCCAGGAGGCCAACCAGCTCCCGATGTTCCAGGAGTTCACCAAGTACCAGGCACACGTCAACAACCCGGCGCGGATGGCGGAGCTGACCGGGCGCGCCTTCGACCGCGCGATGTCGGAGATGGGCCCGACCCAGCTCAACATCCCCCGCGACCACTTCTACGGTGAGCTCACCACCGAGATCCCGGCTCCGCAGGTTCTCGACCGCGGCCCCGGCGGGACCCGCACCCTCGACGAGGCCGCGGACCTGCTCGCCGGCGCCGAGTTCCCGGTGATCGTCGCCGGTGGCGGGGTGGTGATGAGCGGCGCGGTCGAGCAGTGCCGGGCCCTCGCCGAGCGGCTGGGCGCGCCGGTGGTCAACTCCTACCAGCACAACGACTCCTTCCCGGCGAGCCATCCACTGTGGTGCGGCCCGCTCGGGTACCAGGGCTCGAAGGCCGCGATGAAGCTGATCTCGCGGGCCGACGTCGTCCTCGCCCTCGGGACCCGTCTCGGGCCGTTCGGAACCCTGCCCCAGCACGGCATGGACTACTGGCCCGGCAACGCCCGGGTCATCCAGGTGGACGCCGACCACACCAAGCTCGGGCTGGTCAAGAAGATCGCGGTCGGCATCTGTGGCGACGCCCGGGCCACCGCGACCGCCCTGTCGGACCGCCTCGCGACTCGCGAACTCGCCTGCGACGGCACCCGCGAGCGCCGCGCCGAGGAGATCCGGACCGAGAAGTCGCAGTGGGAGTCCGAGCTCTCGGAGTGGACCCACGAGCGCGACCCCTACAGCCTCGACATGATCGCGGAGCAGGAGCAGGAGGAGGGCAACTGGCTCCACCCCCGCCAGGTCCTGCGCGAGCTGGAGAAGGCCATGCCGGCACACGTCATGGTCTCCACCGACATCGGCAACATCAACTCCGTCGCGCACAGCTACCTGCGTTTCGAGGAGCCCCGGTCGTTCTTCGCGCCGATGAGCTTCGGCAACTGCAGCTACGCCCTCCCCACGATCATCGGCGCCAAGGTCGCCGAGCCGGACCGGCCAGCGATCGCCTACTCCGGCGACGGCGCGTGGGCGATGAGCATGGGCGAGGTCATGACCGCCGTCCGCCACGACATCCCCATCACGGCGGTGGTGTTCCACAACCGCCAGTGGGGCGCGGAGAAGAAGAACCAGGTCGACTTCTACAACCGCCGTTTCGTGGCGGGTGAACTGGAGAGCGAGAGCTTCGCCGGCATCGCCGAGGCCGTGGGCGCCGACGGCATCGTCGTCGACTCCCTCGACGAGGTCGGGCCCGCGCTGCGCAAGGCCGTCGACGCCCAGATGGACGGCGGCCGGACCACCGTCGTCGAGGTCATGTGCACCCGCGAGCTCGGTGACCCGTTCCGCCCCGACGCGCTGCGCAAGCCCGTGCGGATGCTCGAGAAGTACCGCGACTACGTCTGATCCCGCCGCAGGCCCGGGCCGGATCGAGGGCGATCCGGCCCGGGCGTGCCGACCCCGAACGAGAGGCGCGGTATGGACGCATCGACCGTGGACGTCGCCGGGACGCTGCCCGAGCCCGTCCGCCGTAGGTGGGTGGCCACGCTCGCGGGCCGACGGCCGGTCGTCGCGCTGGCCGACGGTGACGACGCCCGGGCCGTGCGGGCCGCGGCCCGCCTGCACGACGAGGGCCTGGTCCGTCCACTCCTGGTCGGGCAGCGCGACGCGGTGGCCTCGGCCTGCCGGGACGCCGGCGTCGCCCTGCCCGCGGAGGCGGTGCTCGACGTCGCGGCCGCCCTCGCCGACGAGACCGTGCGCGACGTCGTCGACACAGCGGTCGCCCGACGCCGCCGTCTGGTGCGCGACGATCCGCTCGTCGTGGCTGCCGCGCTGCTCGCGACCCGGCGTACCGACGCCTGTGTGGCCGGCGCCGGGAGGCCGACCGCCGAGGTCCTGCGCGCCGGACTGGGTGTCGTCGGGCTCCGGCCGGGCGTCCACACGCTGAGCAGCAGCTTCCTGATGGTCCTGCAGGACGGCCGCAGGCTGACCTTCACCGACTGCGCCGTGGTCCCGGACCCCACCGCCGAACAGCTGGCCGACATCGCCGTCGCAGGCGCACGGACCCATGAGGCCCTGACCGGGGATCGGCCCCGGGTGGCGATGCTGTCGTTCTCGACGCTGGGCAGCTCCCGCCACGAACGCATCGACCGGGTCGGTGAGGCCACCGCCCGGCTCCGGGGTCGCGCGCCGGGCCTGCTGGTCGACGGCGAGCTCCAGTTCGACGCCGCGATCGTCTCCGCTGTCGGATCGACCAAGGCGCCCCGCTCCGAGGTGGCCGGCAGGGCGAACGTCCTGGTCTTCCCGAACCTCGACGCCGGCAACATCGGCTACAAGATCGCCGAACGGCTGGCCGGGGCGACCGCCCTCGGACCGGTGCTCCAGGGACTGGCCGCTCCGCTCAACGACCTCTCCCGCGGATGCAGTACCGACGACATCACCCACCTCGCACTGCTCAGCGCCGTCCAGTCGGTCGCCCCGCAGATCCCGGTGATCCCCGCGACCGGCTCCGGGTCAGCTGATCGCGGTCACCAACCCCGAGACGATGACGACCACGATGGTCACCGTCCGGAACGCAGCGGCCGGGATGACATCGGTGAGGCGACGGCCCACCTGGTTCCCGGCGATCGCGGCGACGATCAGCACCGGCAGCGTCGGCCACAGCAGCTCGACCGGGATCCGTCGCTGGACACCGAGTATCAGCAGTGACACCGAGTTGGCGACGACGAAGTAGGCGGCGAGGTCGGCGATGAACCGCGGCGGGGGCAGGTGCAGCTGCTGCAACAGGATCGCCACCGGCGGCCCGTTCAGCGAGGTCGAGGTGGACAGGAACCCCCCGGCGAGCCCCGTCGCGAGCTGGACCCATCGACCGGGCCGGTACGCGGCTCCGAGCCGGTGCGTCACCAGCAGCGCCACACCGAGGACGACCACGAGCACCCCGGCACCGACCCGCAGCAGCTCCGCATCGAGCGCCCCCACCACGACCGCGCCGGCCCAGGCACCGGGTACGACACCCAGCCCGAGCAGCACCGTGCGCGTCCGGTCGATCCGGGCGCGGTCGCGTACGACCAGCACGACCCGGCTCGCCAGCGTCGCCACCAGGTTGACCACCACGACCGAGGCCAGGTCCAGACCGCTGAGCAACAGCAGCGGCGTGGACAGCAACGACGTCGCGAAACCCGCCAGCCCCCCCGAGGACCGAGGCGAGGAAGATCGCTATCACACTTGCGACCAGCATGGACCACACCGTTTCCGCCGCCCGGCCCCACCGGCGCGAGGAACACGCCCTGGATCCCGCGGTCGATCTACGATCTCAATGTGGGGGACGATACCACGATGCGGGGATCGCCCTCCCGTTGCGCTCGACACCGCACACACGACAGCCAGGACCTCGTCGCAGCGCGCGCTACGCCAGGTGGAACGGTGTCGGGAGCGGGTTCGACGTCGTCGAGGTGCCCCTGCCCGACGACCTCGGTCCCGGCGAGACCCTCGTCCGCATCGACCTCGCGACCGTCTGCGGCAGCGACCGCCACTCGGTGGCAGGCCGTCGACCCTGCCCCGCACCGTGCGTCCTCGGGCACGAGCAGGTCGGCACCGTCGTCGCGACCGGGGCGCCGGCCCCGTCCTGCGTGGACGGCACCCCGGTCGCACCGGGGCTGCGCGTCCTCTGGTCGGTCGCCGCATCCTGCGGCGCCTGCTCACGCTGCCGGGCCGGACTGGAGCAGAAGTGCCGGGTCCTGCACAAGTACGGACACGAACCGCTCGATGCCACCTCCCCGCTGACCGGCGGTTTCGCCTCCCACTGCCGGCTGTGGCCGGGCACAGCACTCGCGGCGGTACCCGCGACCGTCCCCGACGAGGTCGCCGCACCCGGGTCCTGCGCCACCGCCACGGTCTCGGCCGCGCTCGGGAACGGACCGGCCGATCTGCGCGGCTGCAGGGTCCTCGTCACCGGCGCCGGCATGCTCGGACTGACCGCGACCGCGATGGCCGCCCACGCCGGAGCCGAGGTGGTCGTGTCCGCGCGTGACACCGCGCGGCGGCGGTGGGCGGGAGCGTTCGGCGCTCACGAGGTCACCGGGGCCGGATCGCCGGTCTCCGGTGTCGACCTGGCAATGGAGACATCCGGGTCAGCACTCGCCGTGACGCGCTGTGTCGAATCGCTGGCCGTCGGCGGGACCGCGGTCCTCACCGGCTCGGTCAGCCCGGGCCCTGCGGTCGCGCTCGACCCGCAGGCGTTGCTGCGCGGCCTGCACCGGGTCGTCGGCGTGCACAACTACCGACCGGACGACCTCGGCACCGCCGTCGCTTTCCTCGCCGAGGCGCATTCCCGGTACCCCTTCGCCGAGCTGGTCACCGGCCGGTACCACCTCGACCAGCTCGACGCCGCGTTCGCGGCCGGCGACGACGGAGCACCCCGGCAGGCGGTCACCCCCACGGTCTCCCGATCCGGCCCGGGCGGGGCGGCCGACGACGACCGCGCCGGGATCGGAGCTCAGCGCGACAGGGAACGGTCGATCGGCACGTAGCGGGCCACGTCCGCAGCGGCGTCCATCGCCAGTTCTCCCAGCACTGCCATCCGCTCGGGCGGCATCCGCACCGTCGGGACCTGTACGACGACCGCAGCCTGCGCCCGGCCGCGGGAGTCGACGACCGGCGCGCCCACACACCGCACGCCGGCGACGTTCTCCTCCTCGTCGACGCTGTAGCCGACCTCGCGGATCCGGACCAGCTGCTCCGCGACCTCCTCGCGGCGTCGCAACGTCCTGTCGGTCAGCGCCGGGAGCTCGTCGGGCAGGCTGTCCAGATAGACCGTGGCGTCCGCGGAGTGGGCGAGGATCGCCTTGCCCGCAGCAGTCGTGTACAGCGGGAACCGCGCCCCGGGGCTCTGCTCGAACCGCAGCGGCAGGGTCGACTGGACCCGCAACAGGACCACCGAGTCGCGCTGCTCCCGGATGGTGAGGTTCACCGACTCCTCGGTGTCGGCGTTGACCCGCTCGAGCACTGGCAGCGCCTTGTCCAGGCCGAACCCACGCTGCGCGGCCAGACCGAGCAGGACCGTGCCCGGGCCGAGGTGGTAGCAGTCGGTGCGGGAGTCGTAGGTGACGAGACCTTCGGCGATCAGGGCCCGGATGATCCGGTGCGCCGCCCCGGAGGTGAGGTCGAGTCGGGCGGCGATCGAGGGCAGGGACAGTTCGCGCCCCTCCTCGGCCAGGAGTTTCACCATTCGCAGGGCCCGGCCGATCGCCTGGGTCCCGGCCGGGGCGCGCACCTCACGGCCGTCCTCGGTCATCGTCGGAGCCCGCCCCTTCTCACGATCACAGCGTAACGACCGGCACCCAGCCGATCGCCGTGGCCACTGCCCCGCGTGTCGGGTTCCTCCAGGCGGGCACCGGCCGCGCGGCGCGGGCACCGGCCGCGATCGCCGGACGGCGGCTGCAGGCCGGGACCCGGCCGGGTGGCGACGGAGAGTCGCCGGCCCACCGGGGACGGGCGGACCAGCTCCTCACCGACCGCGATGTGCGGGCCCGGTGCCCGGCATCACCCTCCGGGAGAACGCCCGCGCCCTCGACGCGGGCGCCCTCCGGTGGGGTGTGGCGTGACGGGACCTCGGTCAACCCGGACGTACAGTCACGGCCGACTCGGCTCCGGCGTCGTCGAGGTGCATGTCGCGACGACGGACGAGCAGCGTGCCGGCGACGCTGATGACAGACGTGACTCCCAGATAGGCCAGGACCAGGCCGACCCCACCGCCTGCCACGGCCACGAGGTAGGCCAGGACCAGCGGGGCGATGCCGGAGGCCACCACCCCGGAGAGCTGGTACACCACCGAGATCCCCGTACAGCGCACCGCAGGCGGGAACAGCTCGGCGAAGAACGCGGCCTCGGGGCCGTACATGACCGGGTAGGCGAGCCCGAGCACTCCGACCAGGGCCAGCACGATCCAGACCATGCTCCCGTTCTCCAGGGCGGCGAACGCGGGTAGCGCCATCACCGCAGTGAGCACCACCCCGACCGCGTAGGTCCGTCGCCTGCCCCAGGTGTCGGACAGTCTCCCGCACAGCGGGATGACGACGGTCATCACGATCGCCGCGAGCAGGACCGCGAGCAGCAGGTCCTGCCGGTCGAGATCGAGCGTCTGGGTGCCGTAGGACAGCACGAACACCGCCCACGCGTTGAAGGCCGTCCCCTCGGCCAGCCGTGCGGCCATGCCCAGCACCAGGTTCCGGCGGCCCGCCGGGATCCGCAGCATCTCCGCCGCCGGGACGGTGGCCTTCTGCTCGGCGGACTCGAGCTTGCGGAACGCAGGCGTATCGATGATCTTCAACCGGATCACCATGCCGACCACCACCAGCACGGCCGACAGCAGGAAGGCGATCCGCCAGCCCCAGGCGAGGAACGCCTCGTCGGTCAAGGCCGCACCGAGCACCGCGAAGACCGTGGTGCCCAGCACCAGTCCCAGCGCCAGGCCGATCTGCGGGTAGCTCCCGTAGAGGCCCCGTCTGTTCGTCGGGGAGTACTCCACGGCCATGAGCACCGCGCCTCCCCACTCGCCGCCGATCGCGACGCCCTGCGCGAGACGCAGGATCACCAGCAGGATCGGGGCGAGCACACCGATCGAGTCGTAGGTCGGGACGAGCCCGATCAGACAGGTCAAGACGCCCATGATCATCATCGTGGCGACCAGGGTCTTCTTGCGTCCGACCCGGTCGCCGATGTGCCCGAAGATCAGGCCACCGATCGGGCGGGCCACGAATCCCAGGGCGAAGGTGGTGAAGGCGAGGAGGGTGCCGACGACCGGGTCGTCGGCCGGGAAGAACAGGTGGTTGAACACCACACCGGCCGCGAGGCCGTAGAGAAAGAAGTCGTACCACTCGACGGTGGTGCCGACGACGCTGGAGGCCACGACCAGACGGACGTCGGAACTCTGCGGGGCACCGGCATCGGCGTCGGGGCTCGGGGAACTCATCGACCCTTCACCCCTCACAGCGACCGGCGGAAGATGCTCGTCACCGCGTCCCGGTCGACGGCGCGGGGCACCACCGCGAGCTGGCGGGTCTGCTTGAGCGTGCCGTCGGTGAGGGTGTCAAGATCGTCCTCGGTGAAGCCGAAGCTGCGCAACCCGACCGGGACATCGATGTCGGACATCAGCTCGGCGAGCACACCGGCCAGGGCGTCGGCACCGTCGGTGGTCGTGAAGGTCCGGCCCGAGAGCAGCTCCGCGGCACGCAGGTGCCGCTGCGGGTTGCCCGGATAGGTCCACCGGAACACCTCCGGCGCGGTCGAGGCGACGGCCTGCCCGTGCGGGACCATCACCATGTCCGGGTAACCCCGGGCCTGGTAGCCCTTCGCGCCCCCGGCGATCGGGTAGGCGTTGGCGTGGGGCAGGTGGGTTCCCGCGTTGCCGAAACCGGTTCCTGCGTAGGTCGAGGCCAGCATCATCTGAGTCCGGGCCTCCATGTCCCGCCCGGTGTGCACGGCCCGGCGCAGATAGCGGCCGACCAGGGTCAGTGCCATCTCGCACCACACGTCACTGATCGGGTTGGAGCCGCAGAACGCAGGACGGCGCATCGGGTCCTCGGGCGACGGCTTCGCATCGAACGGGACGCTGGTGTAGCTCTCCAGCGCGTGGGAGAGCACGTCCATCCCGCTCGCCGCGGTCACCGCCGGCGGCAGCGTCAGCGTCGTGCGCGGGTCGATCACGGCCATCGACGGCCGCAGACGAGCGTGGCTGACCCCGGCCTTGAGGTGCTGGCTGAGCAGGTCGACCACACAGATGGTGGTCGACTCCGAACCGGTGCCGGCCGTGGTCGGAACCGCGATCAGCGGCTTGAGCGGCAGCCAGGGAGCCGTGCCTGCCCCGATCGGCGGCGTGACGAAGTCCAGCAGCTCGCCGGGGTGGGTCGTCAGGAGGTTCACGGCCTTGGCCGTGTCGATGGCCGACCCGCCCCCGATCGCGACATAGCAGTCTGCGGTTCCCCCATGATCGGGGAGGCATCAGCTATAAGGGGTAGCGATGCCAGAGGTACGGAAGCGATACGACCGGGAGTTCCGTGACGGGGCGGTCCGGATCGTCGAGGAGACGGGCAAGCCGATCGCCCAGGTCGCCAGAGACCTGGGGGTCAACGAGGGCACGCTGGGCAACTGGGTGGCCCGCGCCCGTGAGGCCCGTGAGGAGACCGAGGGCCTGTCCCGCGGGGACGTCGAGGAGCTCAAGCGGTTGCGTGCGGAGAACGCCGAGCTGCGGATGGAGCGTGATGTCCTCAAGCGATCCGTGGTCCTGTGGGTCAAGGAGGCGACGAGGTGAGCGTGGCCCGTTTCATCGCCGACCAGAGGACCTTCCACCGGGTGCCGCACACGCTGGCCTGTGCCCTGCTCGGGGTGTCGATCTCGTGGCTGTACAAGTGGCTGCAGCGCGCCGGCAGCCCCGACGGTGGCACGACCGCGACCGAGCAGCGGCGGACCCGGCTCGACGCCGCGGTGGGCGTGGCGTTCGACGCTGCCCAGCGGTTGCACGGCTCGCCGAGGTTGCACGCGGACCTGCGTGAGGCCGGCTGGCAGGTCTCGGAGAAGACTGTGGCGGACTCGATGCGTCGCCAGGGCCTGGTCGCGCGCCGGATCAAGAGACGCAACGGGCTGGCCCGTCAGGACCGCGCAGCGCCGAAGTTCCCCGACCTGCTCAGACGCGACTTCACCGCGGCCGAGCCGAACCGCCGCTGGGTCGGGGACATGACCGAGATCCCCACCGCGGCCGGGAAGCTGTATCTGGCCACGGTGATCGACCTGTACTCGCGGCGGTTGCTCGGCGCGGCCACCGGACTGCACCCGAACGCCGAGCTGGCGTGTGAGGCCATCCGGATGGCCACCGCGGCCCGCGGTGGGGCGGGCTAGATCCGAGGAGTGATCTTTCACACCGACCGCGGGTCGACCTACACCGCCGGGGCGTTCACCGCGCTGTGTCGGCGGCTGGAGATCCGCCAGTCGATGGGTCGGGTCGGGTCGTGTTTCGACAACGCCGCGGCGGAGGCGTTCTTCTCCAGCCTGGAGTGGGAAGTATTGTCCCGCAACGACTTCGACACCACCAGCAGGGCGCGGGCGGTGGTCATCGACTGGTGCTACGGCTTCTACAACCACCGCCGGCGACACAGCGCCGCGGGCGGGCTCTCACCGATCAACTACGAGAACGCCGCTCTCACCCGAGACGCGGCATAGGGAACCCTCCACGATCTTGGGGGAACCACACACGTCCGGCGCGCTGTGGGGCAGGTTGGAGAGCCGGTTGTGGTTGAACGCCTTGCCGGCGTCGACGTACTCGATGGTCATGGTGATCGCTGCCCTTCTACGGCCGCGGCTGGGCGGGTCGGTCGAGCTTGGCCTCCGGCGGCACCTCACCGGACACGACGATGGCGGCGGTCAGGCCCCGGCCCTCGTCGTTGCCGGCGGGCGAGCCGTACCAGTAGCAGCCGGGACCGTCGAGCTCGAGGGTCGCGCTGCCCTTGGAGTGGTTCACCAGGGAGATGAACTGCCTGTCACCGTTGCTGGACAGCAGGCAGGCGTGGGTGTTCTTGTCATCGTTGATGATCGTCAGCTCGAGCGTGCCGCCGTGCGGCATGATCAGGACCGCCGGTTCCCACACCATCGCGTCCTCCGGGATCCTGATGGTCGCCTCCATCGTCCCGTCGGCACGCTCGGTCGCCTTGGCGATCTCGCCGGTGCCGAGCACGGCACCGATGGTCGCCTTGTTCTGTCCGCCGAGCTCGGCCAGCAGGTCTTCCCGCTCCTGGGCGATCGTCATCGGACTCCACCTCCTCGTCATCGAGAAATGAGCACATCGACTGGTGTCGCGGAATTGATTGCGCGCGAGCGCTACGCCACGTTCCAGAGTGATGTGGCACGCCGGTCACAGGCGCGGATTCTCGTCTTCCCCGCGGAGCCTGTGACTGATTCGAACTCTACCCCGGAACGCACTGTTCCGGAATATCTCACCGAAATCCGGGCCCGATCCACCGTTCACCCGGAATGACATACCGTTCGTACCGGCCACGTCGCCGGAACACGCACACCCCTTTCGGTCACACCGGTGGTCAGTTCGGATCGAACCGGTCGAGTTCCATCACCTTCACCCATGCCGCGACGAATTCCCGGACGAACATGGCGCCCGCGTCGTCGCCGGCATAGACCTCCGAGAGCGCGCGCAGCTCGGAACTCGAGCCGAAGACGAGGTCGACGCGGCTCGCGGTCCACCGCACCGCGCCGGTGCGCCGGTCGCGACCCTCGTAGACCGTCGGGTGGGCCTCCCCGTGCCGGACCGGCACCCACTCCGTCCCCCCGTCCAGCAGGTGGACGAAGAAGTCGTTCGTCAGCACCCCCGGCGTCGGGGTCAGCACGCCCACCGGGGAACCCCGGTGGGTGGCTCCGAGCACCCGCAGACCGCCGACGAGCACCGTCATCTCGGGCGCGGTCAGTGTCAGCAGGCCGGCCCGGTCCACCAGCAGGTGCTCCGGCGGCACGCCGGCGTCCTCGCCCGGGTGGTTCCGGAAGCCGTCCGCCCGGGGCCGCAGCACACGGAACGACTCGACGTCGGTCCACTCCTGGGTCGCGTCGGTGCGTCCCGGGCGGAACGGCACGGCGATCTCGTGACCACCGGCCGCGGCGGCCCGTTCGACCGCCGCACATCCACCGAGCACGATCAGGTCGGCCATCGAGATCCGCGTGCCCGTGGTCTGCGAGGCGTGGAACCGCTCCTGGACGGCGTCGAGCGCGGACAGGACGACAGCCAGCTGTGCGGGGTCGTTGACCTCCCAGCCGCACTGGGGCTCGAGGCGGATCCGCGCCCCGTTCGCGCCGCCGCGCTTGTCGCTGTCGCGGTACGTCGACGCCGACGCCCACGCCGTGGCGACGAGCTGGGCCACCGTCAGGCCGGAGGCGAGGATGTCGGCCTTGAGGGCGGCGATGTCGCCGGCGTCGACCAGGTCGTGGTCGACCTCCGGGACCGGGTCCTGCCAGATCAGCGGTTCGGCCGGGACGAGCGCGCCCAGGTACCGGCCGACCGGGCCCATGTCGATGTGGGTCAGCTTGAACCATGCCCGGGCGAACGCGTCCTCGAACCGGTCCGGCTCCTCCAGGAACCGCCGGGAGAGCGCCTCGAACGCCGGGTCCTCCCGGAGCGCGAGATCCGTGGTCAGCATGACCGGCCGGTGCGTGACGTCCGGGTCGACGGCGTCCGGCACGGTGCCCTCGCCGGCACCGTCGCTCGGGACCCACTGCCACTGGCCCGCCGGGCTGAGCTCGATGTCCCACCCGGACATGAACAGCGTGTCGAAGAAGGTGTGGTCCCACGTGACCGGCGTGCGCGTCCACGTGCCGTCCTGCCCGCTGGTGACCGTGTCCGCCCCGGCTCCGGTGCCGTGCCCGCCGAGCCAGCCCAGACCCTGCGCGGACAGCGGCGCGGCCTGCGGCTCGGGTCCCCCGGTCACGTTCGGGTCCACCGGGCCGTGGGTCTTCCCGACGGTGTGCCCGCCCGCGATGAGCGCCACGGTCTCCTCGTCGTCGAGCCCCATCCGGCGGAAGGTCTAGCGGATGTCGCGGGCGGCGAGCACCGGGTCGGGGTTGGTGGCCGGACCCTGCGGATCGACGTAGACGAGCCCCATCGCGCTGGCCGCCAGCGGCTCGTCGAGCTCGTGCAGCCCGCGGTAGCGCTCCTCGGCCAGCCACGTGCGTTCCGGCCCCCAGTACGTCTCGTCGGGCCCCCACACCTCAGGACGACCGCCGCCGAACCCGAAGGTCGTGAAGCCCATCGACTCCAGCGCCCGGTTGCCCGCGAAGGTCATCAGGTCGGCCCAGGAGATCCGGCGCCCGTACTTCTGCTTCACCGGCCACAGCAGCCGGCGCGCCTTGTCCAGGTTGCGGTTGTCCGGCCAGCTGTCGAGCGGGGCGAAGCGCAGCATCCCGGCACCGGCACCGCCCCTGCCGTCACCGGTGCGGTAGGTGCCTGCGGAGTGCCAGGCCATGCGCAGCACCAGCGGCCCGTAGTGTCCGAAGTCGGCGGGCCACCAGTCCTGCGACGTCGTCAGCACCTCGTCGATGTCGCGGGCCAGCTCGTCGAGATCGATCGAGGTGAACCGTTCGGCATAGCCGGCGTCCGCGGGCCGGTGCCTGCGCAACGGCGTGAGGTCGAGCCGGTGTGGCCACCATCCGCCGGCACGGCCGCTCCCCGCCTGCTCACGGGCGCTGTCCATGATCCGGTCGTAGGTGCGGTAGACGTGTGTGTCGGGATGCTCGGGCATCGTCGTCCTCCCCCGATCGGCCGGCGACGACGGTGTCGCGATTCGGCCACGTCGCGTGCCCGGCCACCCTGGACCGTTCGACACCACCGGGGAGCCGACGCGAGGCGGGCGCCTCGCGTCGACCCGGTGGAGCAGAACGAGCCCCGTGCCCCTCAGCCCCGGTGGAAGTACCCGGTGCCCTCAGCGCACACCTCGACGACCGTGTACTGCGGAGTTTCCCACTGCATTTTCTTCCTCCTCGCTGTCGTGAGCCGCGATTTCTTCGAGGAATACACCACGATTTTCCGCGGTCCCGAACGACCTTCGTCGACCGCGCGGATCCGTCGCAACCGCCCTCGAACAAGTAGTCGGCAATCGGTGCCGAACGGCGGCCCGGGGCCCACGAGTGGAGGGCATGCGGGCACCGGCGGCCCGCGGGCCGAACCGGAGTCCGGCACCGGTCCGCCACCCGGGTGACGCCGTTCACCGCGAGCCATCAGGAACGCCGACCACGGCCATAACGGCTTTCGATGCCGGGCCGGCCGGATCCGCTCCTAGACTGCCGGTGTGCGCATCTACCTCGGCTCCGACCACGCGGGCTTCGAACTGAAGGCCCATTTCGCCGGGCGCCTGGCCGGCCTCGGCCACGACGTGATCGACGTCGGCCCCCGTGCGTACGACGCGGACGACGACTACCCGCCGTTCTGTGTCGAGGCGGCCCGGCGCGTCGTCGCCGACGAGGGCAGTCTCGGTCTGGTCATCGGCGGGTCCGGCAACGGGGAGCAGATCGCCGCGAACATGGTCCCGGGCGCCCGCGCCGCGCTGGCGTGGAGCGTCGACACCGCCCGGCTCGCCCGCCGGCACAACGACGCGCGGCTCGCCGGGATCGGCGCCCGGATGCACCCGGTCGAGGAGGCCGAGGCCATCGTGGACGCCTTCCTCACCACGGAGTTCGAGGGCGGCCGCCACCAGCGCCGGATCGACCTGCTCGCGGAGTACGAGCGCACCGGCGAGCCGCCTGCGCTGCCGGCCGGCCACTGAACCCACGGGACGCGCTGCGCCCGCACGCGGCGCGTCGGGGTCAGGGTGCCGGGTGCTCCCACATGGTCGCCCTGAACAGGTCCCAGAAGCCGAGCCGGTGGTAGACGGGCCGGCCGTCGTCGCTGGAGAGCAGCAGCGCGGGCAGGTCCGGCGCGACCGCACACGCCGCCGCCGTGACGGCGCGGCCGTGGCCGCGGCCGCGGTGCTCGGGCAGGGGCGTGACCCAGTCGATCTCGACGACGTCGTGGTGCACGGCGGAGCCTGCCGTCGCGACCGGCAGGCCGTCGGCGTAGCCGACGACGAGGTGCAGCAGCCCGCCGGTCAGGCGTGGATCGGCCGCCGCCGGGCGGCCCAGGTCGGCGAGCCCGTAGCCGTCGACGAGGACGTCCTCGAAGTCGCCGGGGTCGGCGTCGGGCACCACCCGGATCTCCAGCCCGGCCGGGGGTGACGGGAGCGGGGCCGGCGGGCGCAGCATCAGCGGCGGGTGGCCGACCGGGTCGAGCCCGTGCCCCGGGTCCCCGGGCAGGGGGAACAGCGACAGCAGCACCCACCAGCGTTCCGGCGGGAAGAAGCCGCACGCCTCGTCCAGCACACGGTCCAGCCCGGACGGGTCCGGCGGCCGGGTCAGGACGACGGCGTTGTCGTACCCGAACGGCGACCCCAGATCGGCGAGCACCGCGCCGTCGGTCCGGCGGAACCGCTCGCCGGTCCGGTCGGCCATCGCGACGATCCGGTCGGCGTAGGCGTGCACGAACCGGCGGGCGAGACTGTCCCCGACGGGCACGGCGTCGTCCCAGCCGGTGGTGAGCGCGACCTCGGTGTCCATGGCGGGTGATGGTCCGCCGGTGGCGCCGCGCCCGGCAGGGCTGTTCGGCGGAGCGGACCCGGGGTGTTCCAGGAGTGACCCTTGACACGCTTCGCCGCGGAACGAACACTGATCCCAGTTCGGAATCACGCTTCCATCATGCGGAATCTTCCGCACGGAAGCACGGGAGCAGGGCCATGCCGGACCTTCTCACCCTCGACCGACTCAACACCGCGCCGCCGGACGAGCTCGCCGCCGTCCTCCGCGCCTGCAACACCTCTCCCGCGTGGGCCGGGCGGTTGCTGGCCGGGCGGCCGTTCGCCGGCGTCGACGACGCCGTCGCCGCCGCCGGGAAGGCGGTCCTCGCGCTCGACGCCGCCGAGATCGACGCCGCGCTCACCGGGCACCCCCGCATCGGGGAACGCCCGGGCGGCGCGCACGCCGATGGCGCCGCGTTCTCCCGGCGGGAGCAGTCCGGCATCGGCTCCGGCTCCGGCGGGGACGCCGCCACGCGGCTGGCCGCCGGGAACGCCGCCTACGAGGACCGGTTCGGTCACGTGTTCCTGATCCGGGCCGCGGGCCGCGACGCCGGGGAGGTCCTGGCCGAACTCGAACGGCGCCTCGGCAACGACCCGGCGACCGAGCGGACCGAGGCGGCCGGGCAGCTCGCCGAGATCACCGAGCTGCGGATGCGGCAGGTGCTGGCCGGATGAGCAGCTTCTCCACCCACGTCCTCGACGCCGCGCGCGGGGTGCCCGCCACCGGCGTCCCGGTGGTGCTGTCCCGGGCCGACGGCACGGTCCTCGCCTCCGGCCGGACCGACGACGACGGCCGCTGGCGCGCCCCGGAGACCGCCGCGCTGACCGCGGGCGAGCTCCACCGCATCACCTTCGAGGCACCGAGCCCCTTCTTCCCCGAGGTGTCGATCGCGTTCCGCCCGGAGCGCACCGACCGGCACCACCACGTCCCGCTCCTCCTGTCGCCGTACTCCTACTCCACCTATCTCGGGAGCTGATCCACGATGCCCGTCCTCGGTCATACGCAGTACGGCAAGGCGGAGGTCCGCGTGGTGCGGATCTTCCGTGACGCGGACCCGCACGAGATCGCCGATCACAACGTCTCGGTCGCGCTGTCGGGGCAGTTCGCCGACACCCACCTGACCGGCGACAACACCCGCGTCCTCACCACCGACGCGGTCAAGAACACGGTCAACGCCTTCGCCAAGGAGGCGGGCGACGCCGCCCGCACCCCGGAGGTCTTCGGCCGGGAGCTGGCCCGCCACTTCGCCGCGGTGCCGCAGGTGGAGCGGGTCCGGGTGAACATCGAGACCTTCCCGTGGCGCCGGCTCGACCACGACGGCGCGCCGCACCCGCACGCGTTCGCCCGCGACGGCGGCCACACCCGCACCACCACCGTCACTCGCGCTGCCACCGGTGCGGAGTGGGTGACGTCGGGGGTGAAGGGCCTCGTCGTGCTCAAGACGACCGACTCGGAGTTCCACACCTTCTACGCCGACCGCTACACGACGCTCGCCGAGACGACCGACCGCGTGATGGCGACCGAGGTGACCGCGCAGTGGTGGCACGCCGAGGACCCGGACGACTGGAACGCCTCGCACGCCGGCACCGTCGCGGCGATGACGTCGGCGTTCGCCGGGCACCACAGCCTCGCCCTGCAGCAGACGCTCCACGAGATGGGCACCCGGGTGCTCGCCGACGGGCCCGGCATCGGCGAGATCCGCTTCTCGCTGCCGAACAAGCACCACTTCCTGATCGACCTCTCCCCGTTCGGGCTCAAGAACCCCGGTGAGGTCTTCCACGCCGACGACCGGCCCTACGGCCTGATCGAGGGCACCGTCCGCCGCGACGACACCCCCGACCCGGGACCGGCCTTCGATCCCGGCCAGGGCTGGTGAGGGGCGTGCGACGGCTGCGGCTGCCGCGCCCCCGCCCGTCCGGTGAGGTGCACCCCGTCGACGAGGTGCTGCCCACCGGGACGCTGCTGCTCTACGGCCTGCAGCACGTCATGACGATGTACGCGGGCCTGGTCGCGGTCCCGCTGATCGTCGGCCAGGCACTCGGCCTGCCCTTCGCCGACATCTCCTACCTGCTCGCCGCGACCCTCCTCGTCGCCGGGCTGGCGACGCTCCTGCAGACGATCGGGATCTGGCGGATCGGCCCGCGGCTGCCGCTGGTGCAGGGCGTGTCGTTCGCCTCCGTCGCCTCGATGATCGCCATCGGCACCGGGGCCGGCGGCGGCCGGGCGGGGCTCACCCTGATCTTCGGCGCGACGCTCGTCGCCGGCGTCGCCGGCTTCCTGCTCGCGCCGCTGTTCCACCGTCTGATCCGGCTGTTCCCACCGGTCGTGACCGGGACGGTGATCACCGTCATCGGTGTCTCGCTGCTGCCGGTCGCGGTCCGCTGGGCGTCGGGGGCGTCCGAGGGCGAGCCGGGTGACCCGGCCGCGATCGGGCTCGCCGGGTTCACCCTGCTCGTGATCGTGCTGATCTACCGGTTCCTGCCCGGGTTCCTGGCCCGGATCGCGATCCTGCTGTCGCTGGTCGCCGGCACCGCGCTGGCCGCGGTCCTCGGGATGGCCGACTTCTCCCGCGTCGGGGAGGCGGCGTGGTTCGCGGTGTCGACGCCGTTCCACTTCGGGACGCCGCAGTTCTCCGTCGCCGCGATCATCTCGATGACCGTGGTGATGCTGGTGATCATGACGGAGACGACGGCCGACCTGCTCGCCGTCGGCGAGATCGTCGACCGCAGGGCGGACGGCCGGCGGGTCGTCGCCGGCCTGCGGGCCGACACGCTGTCCACCGCCGTCTCCGGTGGCCTGCTCAACAGCTTCCCGGCGTCGGCGTTCGCGCAGAACGTCGGCCTGGTCGCGATCACCGGGATCCGCAGCCGGTTCGTCGTCGCGGCGGGCGGCGCGATCCTGATGGTGCTCGGCCTGTTCCCGAAGCTCGGCGCCGTGATCGCCTCGGTGCCGCAGCCCGTGCTCGGCGGCGCGGGTCTCGCGCTGTTCGCCACCGTCGCCGCGTCCGGGATCCGGTCGCTGGCGAAGGTCGACTTCGACGGGCACGCGAACCTCGTGATCGTCGCGGTCGCGCTGGGACTGGGCGTGCTGCCGATCGCGTCACCCGACTTCTACGAGGGCTTCCCGGAGTGGTTCCGGACGGTCTTCGACTCCGGGATCAGCGCGGCCGCCGTCGCCGCGGTGCTGCTGAACGTGCTGTTCCACGGGGCGCGCGACCGGGAGACCAGCCCGGTCGCGGAGGCACCGGCGCCGGTCGTCGACCAGGGCTGAGCCCGTCGCCGGCCGATCCGCCCGGAACGGGAAGTGCGAGCGGCCTCTCGTTGTTGGGAGGGAGGACGAGCTCCCGAACGAGAGGTACCGCCGTGTCCCTGCCACTGCCGTTGTCGATCCTCGATCTGGCCACCGTCTCCCGGGACGAGACCGTCGCCCAGGCCCTGGAGGCCAGCACGACGCTGGCGCAGCGCGCGGAGGACTGGGGCTTCCGGCGGATCTGGTACGCCGAGCACCACAACATGGGCAGCATCGCGTCGGCCGCGACCAGCGTGCTCATCGCGCACGTCGCCGCACGCACCGAGCGGATCACCCTCGGCTCGGGCGGCGTGATGCTGCCCAACCACTCGCCGCTGCAGGTCGCCGAGCAGTTCGGCACCCTGGCCGAGCTGCACCCCGGCCGGATCGAGCTGGGCCTGGGCCGTGCGCCCGGCACCGACCAGGAGACGGTGCGCGCCCTGCGGCGCGACCCGAGCGCGTCCGAGCGCTTCCCGTCCGACGTCCGGGAGCTGCAGGCCTTCCTCGCACAGGACAGCCTCGTCCCGAACGTCCACGCCTACCCGGGCCGCGGCACCCGTGTACCGCTGTCGATCCTCGGGTCCTCGCTCTACGGGGCTCAGGTCGCCGCGCTGCTCGGGCTGCCCTACGGGTTCGCCTCACACTTCGCGCCGGACGCGCTGGACCAGGCCGTCGCCCTGTACCGCAAGGAGTTCCGTCCGTCCGAGCAACTCTCCGAGCCCCGCGTGCTGGCCGGGGTGAACGTCATCGCCGCCGACTCGGCCGACGAGGCGGAGGCACAGTTCCGGGAGGCCCAGCGCCAGCGGGTGCGCCTGTTCACCGGCCGCCGCGGCCGTTCGCTGACCGACGCCGAGACCGATGCCGTGCTCGACAGCGCGGCCGGTGAGCAGATCCGGTCGATGACCCGCTACAGCGCCGTCGGCACACCCGACACCGTCGCCCGGTACCTCGACGAGTTCACCACCCGCGCCGACGCCGACGAGCTGATCGTCGCGGGGCTCGCGCCCCGGCGCGAGAGCTGGTGGCGCAGCTGGGAGCTGCTCGCCACGAAGGTCCAGGGCGCCGCCGCCTGAGCCCGGTGGGGCGCCGCGGCCCCGCCGGAGCGCGCCGGCCCCGCCGGAGCGCGGGGCCGGCGACGGCGCCCCTCAGGCGGTCACCGCGGCGGCGCGCTCCTCCTCGCGTACGAGCTCGGCGACCTCGGCCCGCCGGCGCGGACCCCACGTCTCGGTGGTGAGCAGGATCCCCGCCAGCCCGATGAGCGCGGCGGCGACGTAGAGCATCGCCGCACCCGGCCACCCGAACGCCCCGGCGAGGAGCGCGGCGAGGAGCGGCGCGAACCCGCCGAGCGACGCGGCGAGCTGGTAGCCCAGGGACGCACCCGACGTGCGCGTCGCGGCGCAGAACTGCTCGGTCAGCAACGCGCCCTGGGTGCCGGTGAGCGCGGCGTGGATCAGTCCGATGCCGATCACGAACACCAGCACCACCAGGACCGGGTTACCGCCCTCGGTGAGGAGGTACATCGGGAACCCGAACAGCGCGGCGGCCACGCACGCACCGATGTAGACCGGCCGTCTGCCCACCCGGTCGGAGACGACGCCGGCCAGGAACGTCATGCCGATGGCGATCACGCTGGCCACCGTCACCGCCCCGAGCAGGGTGGGTTCGAGCCCGGGGTGCTGCGAGCTGATGTGGTTCAGCAGGTAGGTCGCGGTCGAGTAGTAGGCGAAGGACTCCACGACGCGCAGTGCGATCACGCGCAGGATGCCACGCCAGTCGCGGCGCAGCGCCGTCCGGACCGGGTTGCGTTCGGTGCGCCCGCTCGCCCGGACCTCCTCGAACTCGGGGGACTCGCCGAGCTTCGCGCGCACGATCATGCCGGCGATCACCAGCACCGCGCTGAACAGGAACGGCACCCGCCACTGCCAGTCCCCCGGCAGCCCCGAGCTGAGGAAGAACATCAGGCTCGGCAGGGCGATCCCGAGCGGGTTGCCGGCCTGCGGGATGGCCGCGTAGGTGCCCCGTCGGTGCCAGGGGGCGTGCTCGTAGGCCATGGTCACCGCCCCGCCCCACTCGGCGCCGAACGCGAGCCCCTGGATCACGCGGATGAGCGTGAGCAGGATCGGCGCGAGGACGCCGACCTGGGCGTAGGTGGGCAGCGCGCCGATCAGGAAGGTCGCGCCACCCATGACGATCATGGCGGTCACGAGCACCGGCTTGCGGCCGAACCGGTCCCCGAAGTAGCCCCCGACGGCCCCGCCGATCGGACGCATCACGAACCCGACCGCGAGGGTCGCGAAGGCGAGCAGGGTGCCGACGACGGGATCGTCGTCGGGGAAGAACACGGCCCCGAAGTACAGCGCCGACGCGGTGCCGTAGGCGACGAAGTCGTAGTTCTCGACGCTGGTGCCGACCGCCGCGGCGATCGCGGTCTTGCGCCGGTCCTTGGTGCCGCGCACCGAGCGGGGAGCGCCCGGGGCCGGAGGGGAGTCGGGAGTGGTCATCGGAATCTCCGTTGATTCGGGTGCGGACGCGCGGTCAGATCCGGCCCGGCGCGGCCGGGTCGCCGCCCTCGAGGGCCTGCAGCTTCGCGACGCGGCGGCGGGTCTCCTCGGTGTCGTCGAACGCGGCGTGCAGGAACCGCTCGACGATCTCGGGCACCAGGGCCCGCGGGACGAGCCACGACCCCATCGCGATCGCGTTGGCGTCGTCGTGCTCGACCGCCTGGTGGGCACTGTAGGGCTCGTGGGCCAGCGCGCAGCGGATGCCGTCGATCTTGTTGGCGGCCATGATCGCCCCGGCCCCCGAGCCGCAGACCAGGATCGCCCGGTCCGCGGTCCCGTCCAGGACCGGGCGGCAGGTCGCCGCGGTGATGTCGGGGAAGTCGACCGGCTCCTCGCTATGCGTCCCCTGGTCGAGCACCTCGTGGCCGAGGCTCTCCACCGCCTCGCGGACGAACTGCTTCAGCGGGAAGCCGGCGTGGTCGGCTCCGAGTGAGACCTTCATGACGGGTTCCTTCCTGGGGCGGCACCGGCACTGCCGGTGACGGCGTCTCGGGTGGGGATGGAGGCTGCGGCGCCCTCACGGGTCACCGCCAGGGCGGCGGCCGACGTCGCGACACGGATCGCGTCGGCGGCGGCACCGCCCGGGGAGCGGACGAACTCGGCGCACAGGTAGCCGACGAACGTGTCCCCGGCCGCGGTGGTGTCGACGACGGGCACGACGGGGGCCGGCACCTCGCCGGTCGCGTCCCCGATGGCGAACACCGAGCCGGCGGCGCCGCGGGTCGCGACGACGTCGGTACCGAGTCCGGCCCGGACGGCCTCGACCGGCGGCGCACCGGCGGGGCCGTCCACGAGCGTCCGGACCGCGGCCAGCTCGCCCTCGTTGACGACGAGCACGTCGCAGTCGAGCAGGTCCGCCGGACCGTGCGGCGCGGGTGCCGCGTTCCACACCACCCGCGCGCCCGCCGACCGCGCGACCGACACCGCCGCCCGGGCGGTCTCGATCGGGATCTCGTTCTGCAGCAGGACCACGTCGGCGGGCACCAGGCCGGCCAGTGCCGGCCGGACGTCCCCGGCGTCCAGGTGGAGGTTCGCGCCGGAGGACACGACGATGCGGTTCTCCCCGGCGCCGTCGACGGTCACCACGGCGCGCCCTGTCCCGGCCCCCGGGACCGCGCGGACCGCGGAGGTGTCGACACCCCGGGCGTCGAGCTCGGCGACCGCACGCGCACCGTCGGTCTCGCCGACCACCCCGATCATCCGGGTGGGGGCGCCCGCCGACGACGACGCGACGGCCTGGTTGGCGCCCTTCCCGCCGAGGTGCTCCGCGGCGCTGCGTGCGCGCACGGTCTCCCCCGGCTCCGGATGGGCGTCGACGGCGAGCACGACGTCGACGTGGATGCTGCCGACCACCACGACCCGGCCGGCGGTCATGCGGCTCCCCCGCGGAACCGGTCGACCAGCCGGGTGGGGACGACGAGCCGGTCGGGCTCGGGCCCGCCGTCGCCCTTCGGGCCGGCGATCGCGTCGAGCAGCAGGGCCATGCTGAGCCTGCCCATCTCGGTCGCGTCGTTGGCGATCGCGGAGACGGGCGGTTCGACCTCGGCGAACCACGGCAGGTCGTCGAACGAGAGCAGCTCGATCCGGTCGCGCAGCCCGCGCACGCGGAGCTCGGCGAGCACGCCCATGGCCATGAGCCCGTCGGCCGCGATCACCGCGGTGGGCGACGCCCCGGCGTCGAGCATGCGCGCCAGGGCGCGGCCGCCGCTGTCGGGCCGGAAGTCCCCCTCCTCGATCAGGCGGGGGTCCGTGGCGAGCCCGCGCTCGGCGCGCCCGGTCAGGAACGCGCTCCGGCGCTCGGCGCCGGTGGAGAGGGTCGCCGGCCCGCCGACGTAGCCGATCCGTTCGTGCCCGCGGGCGGCGAGCGCCTCGAGCGCCTGCCCGACCCCGCCGGCGTTGTCCGCCGCGACGTGCGGGATCCCGGCCCCCCGGACGGTCCGGTCCACCATCACCAGTGGACGGTCCGCCGCCGCCCGCAGGTAGCGATCGGCGTCGGACGACTGCGGGGCGAGCAGGATCCCGTCGACCCGCTGCTCGCCGAAGGCGCGCAGGTAGGTGAGCTCCTGCTCGGCGTCCTCGTCGGCGTTGGCGAGCATGACGACCGACCCCCGCCGCAGCGCCTCCTGCTCCGCGGCGTGCGCGAGCTCGGCGAAGAACGGGTTGCGGACGTCGGAGACCAGGATCCCGACCGTGTCCGTGCGGGCCCGGCGCAGCGACCCCGCCCGGGCGTTCGGGACGTACCCGAGCTCGGCGACGGCCTCGGCCACCCGCTCCCGCGACGCGGCGGACGTCGCGGTGCTGCCGGCCAGCACGCGGGACACCGTGCCCAGCGAGACCCCGGCGCGCGCCGCGACATCGCGGATGGTCGCCATGACACCTCCTTGTGGAACCGGTTCCATGGAACCGGTTCCACGTACGGTGCCCAGTGCGCGTCACGATGTCAAGACTCTGGGGGCGCGGGGCAGAACGGGACGGACGGAGCGACCGGACCCGGTCCGGCACGCCCGCCGGGCTACACCCCGGTGGTCGCCGTGCCGCGCGGTCCCGCCGCCGAGGCGTACGCCCGCGCCTCCGCGCCGGACTCGTAGTCGGCGAGCTCCTTCATGAGGGTCCGGCGGATCCGGGGCTGCTGGGCCAGCGCCACCGCGACGACGGTCAGCAGGATCCACATGGCGATGCTGCTCAGGACGACGAGGACGGCCGGCAGGACCGCGCTGCCGAGCCGCGCCGCCATCTCCTGGGCGGCGAACGCCCGCCAGAGCAGCATGAGGTTCACCAGGTAACCGATGGCGTAGGACACAGCGAAGGCGATGGCGAACTGGCGGAGGGTGCCGTCCTTGCGACGGTTCAGGATCGGTTCGTCGCGGATCGGGACGACGACCGACAGGACGTTGCCGACACCGAGCCACAGCACGATGAAGGAGATCATCAACGCGCAGGCCGTGAAGAACGCGGCGAGGTTGCCGGCCCGCCAGGCGAGCAGGGCGCTGAGCAGGAACCCGATCGGTGCGACGATCGCGACCAGTGCGAGGTTCTTCGTGATCAGGAGGTGCCACAGCCGGGCACCGCTGTCCAGCGCCGCGCGCACGCGCATGGCGTCGAAGCTCATCGCGTTGAGGCAGACCGCGCCACCCATGACGACGGAGACGGCCAGCAGGCCGAGGTAGGGCAGCCAGGCCTGGGCCCGGTCCCATTCGACGAGGCGGATGAAGCCGAGGTAGCCCAGACCCAGGGCGAGCGTCACCGCCAGGCTCCTGAGGATCGAGCGGGGTCTGCGGGTGAGCATGTACCGGATCTCCCCGGACAGGCCGTGCGCCAGGGCCGGCCCGTGCCGGGTGACCGCGTTGCGGCCGGTCAGCGGGGTGTGGCCGTCCACCTCGACCGCCCCGGGATCGCCGGCGCCGGCGTCGATCCGGGCCACGCGGGCGTCGAGGACGGCGAGGTGGGCGTCGAGCAGGGCCAGGCGTGCCGCGCTCACGGCGGCCAGCGCGTCGGTCTCGGCGCGCACGGCGTCCTCGGCGGTCACGGCCGGCAGCGGGGCGGCGGCCTCCGCCGGCGGACGACCGGTGTCGCCGGGTGCGTCCGGGTCGTCGAGGAACGCAGCCAGGTGCCGCGCCCGGCGAGCGCTCGGCGCGGGGCCGGTGGAGAGCCGTTCGGACTCGTGCTGAGCGGCGATGGCCCGCCGGACGTGCCGCCGCAGCGCGTCGACGTCGGCGCGCTCCTTCCACCTCGACGCGAGCGCGGCCCGCTCGGCCGCACCGGCCCGCTCGACCAGCTCGGTCAGTTCGTCCACGGCGGACATCCGGGCTCCCTCGCTCGAACGGCTCCGGCCCTCGGACAGGACGGATCGCCGGCCACCGTCCCGGCCGCACGCCGCGACACGATCGCGCCCCTCCCGGCCGCACTCCAGGGGCCGAAGACCCGACGACTCCGGCCATCGGACCTCGGTACCCGTGACCCCGCCGGACGGTGCCCGCCGCCGTGGGAGCCCGTCCCGCGAACTCATCCCCGGTGGGTGATGGCACACCGGTACCCGGTGCCGACGCTGCAGTGAGCGGACCGGCCGCGGCGCGGGGAGGGCGAATGGATCCGTCGGGAACCGATCCGACCGCCGTCCTGCGCAGCCGCGGCTACGTCCGGTTGCTGCTGCTCGCCGCCCTGCTGGGGATCCCGGTCTCCGCCCTCGCCTACGGCTTCCTCGCGCTGGTCTCGTTCCTGCAGCGTTGGCTGTTTACGGACCTGCCACCGGCGCTGGGGCTCGGTGCGGCACCGCTGTGGTGGCCGGTCCCGCCGCTGGTGCTGGCCGGGCTGCTGGTCGGGGCCGCGGTCCGGTTCCTACCCGGGCACGGCGGCCACTCCCCCGCCGGGGGGTTCCACACCGGTGCCGCCCCGCTCCCGCGCGAGCTCCCCGGCATCGCCGCGGCGGCGCTGGCCACCCTCGTGTTCGGCGCCGTGCTCGGGCCCGAGGCCCCGCTGATCGCCCTCGGGGGCGGGCTCGGGGTGTGCGCGACCCGGCTGGCCCGGCGACCGCTCCCGCCACCGGCCGCCACGATGGTCGCCTCGTCGGGCAGCTTCGCGGCCGTCAGCACCCTGCTCGGCTCTCCGCTCCTGGGCGCGTTCCTGCTGATGGAGGCGTCGGGACTCGGCGGGGCGACGCTCGGGCTGGTGCTCGTCCCGGGCCTGCTGGCGGCGGGGATCGGCTCGCTGATCTTCCTCGGGCTGGACTCGCTGACCGGGCTCGGGACGTTCTCCCTGGCCCTGCCCGACCTGCCCCCGTTCGGGCAGCCCACCGTCGCCGAGTTCGGGTGGGCGGTCGCGCTCGGCCTGGTCGCCGCCGTGCTGGGCACCGGGCTCCAGCGGCTGGCGGTGCTGCTGCGCTCCCTCGTCGAGGGCAGACCCGTCGTGCTCACCACCGCGGCCGGCCTGGCCGTCGCCGGTTGCGCCGTCCTGTACACGGCGCTGACCGGTCACGGCTGGAGCGACGTGCTGTTCTCCGGCCAGGACGGGATGAGCCCCCTCATCCGGGGCCAGGCCGGCTACACGGTCGGCGCCCTGCTGCTCCTCCTGGTGTGCAAGGGCGTCGCCTACGCGGTGTCGATGAGCGCCTTCCGGGGTGGCCCCACGTTCCCGGCGATGTTCCTCGGCGCCGCGGGTGGCATCGCCGCCTCGCACCTGCCGGGGCTGCCGCTCGTGGCCGGGATCGCGATCGGCATCGGGGCGATGACGGTGTCGGTGCTCCGGCTGCCCCTCACCTCGGTCCTCCTGGCCACGCTCCTGCTCGGCGCCGACGGCCTCGCGCTGATGCCGCTGGTCATCGTCGCGGTCACGGTCGCGCACGTGGCGACCGCCCGGCTGGCCGTGGTCGGCCGCCGGGCGGAGTCACCGCCGGTGGACGCGTCCCGGTGACCCGGCGCCGGTGGCTCAGCGCCGGGCACTCAGCGCCGGCGCGCTTCGCGCCGCGTCACGCGGCGTGCCGTCCGGCGCGCGGTGCGCCGGGCCATCCTGCGGGTCGCGAACATGCCTGCCTCCGTCGTCGTGTCGTCGTGTCGTCGTGGTGGGGGTGTCGTCGTGGTGGGGGTGCCGTGCTCAGGTGTTGGCGCCCACCGCGTCGAGCGTGTGGCGGTCCGCCTCCTCGCGGGCGAGCAGACCGATCTCGACGAGGTCCTCGGGGCCGATGAACCCGTCTCCGATGCGGAAGCCACCGGCCGAGGCGATCGCGTCCCGCAGCGGGACGGCCCAGCGGTGTTCCAGCAGGAGCACGGCGGCGGCGGAGTCCGGCGGGATGTCGGCGAGGACGTCCCACTCGTCGTCGTCCGCCACGGGGCCCGGACCGTCGGCGGCCGCCTCGGCGCCCGCGACGGCACCGGCCTCCATCCCCTGCTCGCCGTCGAAGCCCAGCCCGATCAGGGCCCCGACCGTGCTGCCGAGCTCGGCGGCCTCCTCGGCCGACAGGGTGCTGAGATGCATCGCCTCGAGCTCGCCGTCGGCGTCCTTGTAGACGGCGAGTGCGTCGATCACCCGGACGGTGTCACTGCTGCGCAGTCGCTCGAGCTCGTCGAGGATCCGGCCGTGGAAGTCCGGATCGCGGAAGCCGAGAACGATCAGCTGGACGGGCCCGATGGTCATGGTGGTGTCCTCTCGGTGATGGTAGGGAGCCGGCGCGTCCGGCCCGCGTGTCCGTGCGGTGCGGACGTCGTCCTGCCGGCGGAGGCGGGGACCGCGTGCTGCCGTCCCGCCACGGTGGTCGCGCGGCCTCGTCCCGCCGCCGGCCGCACGGCCCCGGACCGAGGCCGGAGGCCGTTCGCGAGGGCGCCGGGGCACCTGTCGTGGGGCCGAAGAGTAGGTACCGGCACCGGGCCCGGGAAGGGACCAACGGCCTGGGCGGTGGCCGGTCCGCCGTTGCTCCGAGCCGGACCTGGCTGTGACCCGCGCCACGCCCGCTTGAGTGTGCCGCGACGGCACCCGTTGCCATGGCCCCGTCACCGCGCGCCGTGGAGATCCCCCGGGCGCACACCGAGGAGGGCACCGATGACCCAGGCACCCGGCCGGACCGAGCAGGCACCGACGCGGATCGAGCTCGAGGAGTTCTTCGCCGACCCGGTGTTCTCCGGCGCGTCCCTGTCCCCCGACGGCACCCGGATCGCCTACCTGGCCCGCACCTCGGCCGGCGCAACGTCTGGGTCCGCGGCATCGACGAGGACCACACCGACGCCGTCTGCGTCACCCACGACTCGCGCCGCGGCATCACGAAGTACCACTGGACCGACGACCCGCGCTGGCTGCTCTACGAGCAGGACACCGACGGCAACAAGGACTGGCACCTCTACCGGGTCGATCTCGACGCTCCCGACCAGCCGGCCGTCGACCTCACCCCGATGGACCCGGGTTCGCGCGTGGTCGGCGTCGACCCGCTGGAGTCGCAGCCCGGGAACGTGCTGGTCGGCATGAACCGCAACCCCCTGTCGGTCGACCTGTTCCGGATCGAGGTCGCGACCGGCGAGACGACGCTGCTGCTCGAACAGCCCGAGCCCCGGGGCAACTACCTGGTGGACCGGGACGGCGCGCCCGTCTTCCACTCGTTGCTGACCGAGGACGGCACCTGGGAGTTCTCGGCGGTCGACCCCGAGACCCACGAACGACGCCTGCTGCGCCGCATCAGCGGCCCCGAGCACCCGCTGGGCGTGCAGCCCCAGCTCGTCACACCGGACGGTTCCGGCCTGCTGCTCGGCTCCTACCAGGACTCCGACGACCTGCGGCTGGTGCGCGTCGACCGGGAGACCGGCGAGGAGACGGTCGTCGCCGCCGTCGAGGGCCACGACCTCTGCACCCTCGGGCTGATGGCTCCCGGTGTGCTGCCGCCGACCGTGTTCACCAGCCGCCGGACCGGCGAGGTGATCGCCGCCCGCTTCGTCGGCGAACGGCCGCACATCGAGGTCCTCGACCCGCACTTCGCGGAGGTCTACGCCGAGCTGGAGAAGCTGTCCGACGGCGTGCTGGGCACGCTCTCCTCGGACGAGTCGGAGCAGCGCTGGATCGCCACCTTCGTCCACGACCGCGACCCGGCGGTCACCTGGCTCTACGACCACTCCACCGGCGAGAGCAGGATCCTGTTCCGCCCCTACCCGCACCTGGACCCGGCCGCGCTCGCCCCGATGGAGCCGGTGAGCTTCCAGGCCCGGGACGGGCTACCGCTGCACGGCTACCTGACGCGGCCGGTCGGCGCCGGGCCCGAGCGCCTGCCGCTCGTGCTGCTCCCGCACGGCGGACCGTGGGTGCACGACACCTGGGGCTACAGCGCGGAGGTCCAGTTCCTGGCCAACCGCGGCTACGCGGTGCTGCAGGTCAACTTCCGCGGGTCCTCCGGCTACGGCAGGCGGCACATCACCGCGGCGATCGGCGAGCTCGCCGGCGCGATGCACGACGACCTCATCGACGCCACCGAGTGGGCCGTGACCCAGGGCTGGGCCGACCCGGCACGGCTCGGCATCTACGGCGGGTCCTACGGCGGGTACGCCGCGCTCGTCGGCGTCACCGTGACACCGGACCACTTCGCCGCCGCCGTGGACTACGTCGGCATCTCCGACCTGGCGAACTTCATGCGGACGCTGCCGCCGTTCGTCCGGCCGTACCAGGTGAACGCCTGGTACCGGTACGTCGGCGACCCGGACGTCCCCGAGCAGGAGGCCGACATGCTGGCCCGCTCGCCGATCACCATGGTCGACCGGATCCGGACGCCGCTGCTGGTCGCCCAGGGCGCCAACGACGCCCGCGTCGTCCAGGCCGAGTCGGACAACATCGTCGCCTCCCTGCGGGAGCGCGGCGTGCCCGTGGAGTACCTGCTCGCCGAGGACGAGGGCCACGGGTTCGCCAACCCGGAGAACCAGATCCGGTTCTACCGGGCCATGGAGCGGCACTTCGCCGAGCACCTCGGCGGCGACGCCGGACGCAGGTCGTCCGCGATCTCCTGAACCGGAGCCCGGCGTTCCACCATGCGGACCACCGCATCGCCGGACTGACCACGACGGTGCGAATCCGGAACGAAGTCCGCGCACGATCGTGTGCGAGGGTTCGCTGCCGTGGCGCCGTGCTCTCAGGGCGGCCACAGCTTCTCAGGGCCCCCACAGCACGCCCCGTCGAGACTCTCCGGCCATGCAGCGCGACCACGGTCCGGAGAACGAGCTCGGGATCCCCCTCGACGATCCCCGGGTCCCGGTGACCCGGATCGAGGTCCTGGACTTCGTCGGGGAGGCGTTCGACGACGACCGGCCCACCCGGTCGGCACTCGTCACCCACGCCGCGGCCGAGGGTGCCCGGCCCGCTCTGCTCGAGCTGCTCGCCACCCTCCCCGACGGCCGGTTCGACGACCCGGACGCGTTGTGGGCGGCACTGCCCGGCGTCCCCGTCGATCTCCGGGACGGCCGGCCCGGCTCCCGCGCCGGCCCGGCGGACGGCTGAGGACTGACGCTGCGCCCGTACTCACCTGGTTCCGAACCCGGTGGCTACCCCCGGAGCTGGCGGATCGTGAAGGCGTCCCCGGACATCCGGCCCGTCGCGGTCATGAAGCCCTTCCCGTCGGTCGCGTCGATCGCCGTCGCCGACCGCGCACCCATCGACTCCCCGTCGACCGTCGCCCCGGTGAACCGCACCGACCCGAACCTCGGGAACGCGCCCTGCTGCGCCTCCAGCACGACCTCGGCCGAGACGTTCGCCCCGGCGTGCGTCCTGACCACGCTGCGGCTGTCGCCACGGGTGAGGTTCCGGATCGTCATCGTGTACGCGTCGCCGCTGCGGACCACCTCGGCCGCGATCTCGTCCCCGGTCCGGACCGTCATCGAGTGGTACACCGCCGGGGCGGGCGCGATCTCGAACCACGCACGGTGGACCGGCTCGCCGCCGACGCAGGTCGTCGCGACACCGGTCTGCTGGACGGTGCTGCTGCCGTAGCCGTCGATCCCGACCCAGGGTGCGAACGGCGTCGCACCGGCCGTGCACGCGACGTCCGGCACGGTCCACCGCGCCGACACCGACCGGAACCCGGAGCCCGTCACGACGTAGCCCGACCAGTTCCCACCGTCCACGGAGAACGGCGGTCCGGCCGGTCCGTCCTGTCGCGCCCCCTCGGCGTGCGCCGGGACCGGCGTGAACACCACCGCGACGACGGCGAGCACCACCAGCAGCGCCCCTCGCCTCCGCTCCGCTCCGGTGGGGGTCCGGTCTGTCCGCATGCGGAACCTCCTGTCGGACGGGGTGCCGGGCCGGAGGCGTGACGCTACGGCGGACGCCGACCGAGCACAGGTACGTCCGGCCCGACCGTGCCCGCCATCGGTCCCGGCCGGGCCCGGGACCTTCGGAGGTGGCGGCCGGGCGCACTGCGCCGGGACCTGGACACCTCGCTCCGGATCGGGGTCGATTGCGCCGTCCGCTGCGGACCGGGCCTCCGTTTGCGTTAATGAACGGGTATCACCAACGTAGTTGTTCAATGGGCACATCCACCGAGCAGATCGCACAGCACCGGGAGCACCGATGGCACGACCTGCCGACACCCCAGCGCCGCCGAAAGCCGAGGCACGTCCGGTCGGGCTCCTCGGCGCCCGTCGTGTCCTGCGGGAGGTGGAGGCAGAGAATCGTGCACTCCGTCAGCAGCTTTCTTCCGTGGAGAAGCACCTGCACGCCACCGAGCAACGCGCCGCCCAGGAAGCGAACGGGTTCCGTCACGAGATCGGCCGACTGCGTCAGGAGAACCTGAGCCTGCGCAACCGGGACGCGGTCGCCTACGCGCAGGAGGCCGAACACGCCGCCGCACGTCTGGACGAGGTCCGGGCCACCCTCGCCTCCGCGACCGAGGCCGTCCGCACGGAACACCTCCGTGCTCGCGAGATCGCAGAACAGAACAGGGCGATCCTGACCCGGGCTGTCGTCGTCGCCGACGACATCGTCTCCTCCGCCAGAGCGAAGGCCGGTGAACGAGAGCAGACCGTCGAGACCGAGCTCGCCGCGCGCAGGGCGCGCGTCGCCGAGCTGGACCAGCAGATCGTGGTCACCGAGGATATCGCGATGCTGCAGGAGGCCGGTATCTACGAGTTCCGGCACCGCCTCGACGACGCCGTGGCCTACAAGGCCCGGCTGAACGAACTCAAGGACCGCTACAAGACCCTGCAACGCAACGACGACGCCGTCCTCGCCGCGTCCGGCTGGACGGTCAACGGCTCCGCGACCGAGGGCAGACGGATGCTGCGTGACTACACCAAGCTCATGCTCCGCGCCTACAACGCCGAGGCCGACAACTGCGTGCGCACCATGCGCCCGCACCGGCTCGCCTCGTCGATCGACCGGCTGACCAAGGCACGCGACACGACCGCCAAACTCGGCCGCACGATGCAGATCCGGGTCAGCGAGCCCTACCACCGAGCCCGCATCGAGGAGCTCGAGCTGACCGCGGACCACCTGGCGAAACAGGAGGAGGAGAAGGAACGCATCCGCGCAGAACGGGAACAGGCCCGCGACGAGGAGGCCGCCCGCCGCGAGTTCGAACGGGAGAAGGCCCGCCTGCTCAAGGAGCAGAACCACTGGCAGCTCGTCCAGGACAGGTGGCGCAGCCAGGGCGACGAGGTCAAGGTCGCCGAGGCACAGAGCAGACTCGACCAGCTCGGCTCCGCCATCGAGGGCGTCGAGGCGCGCGAGGCGAACGTGCGGACCGGTCACGTCTACGTGATCTCCAATGTGGGCGCCTTCGGCGAGCACATGGTCAAGATCGGGATGACCCGCCGCCTCGACCCGAACGACCGGGTACGTGAACTCGGCGACGCCTCGGTGCCGTTCAAGTTCGACATCCACGCGCTCGTGTTCAGCTCGGACGCCGTCGCGCTGGAGAACCACCTGCATCGCCAGCTCGCCGACCGGCGCGTCAACCGGGTCAACCTCCGGCGGGAGTTCTTCCACGCCACACCCACCGAGGTGCTCGACGTCCTGCGACGGACCGATCACGGCGACAACGTCCTCGAGTTCACCGAGATCGCCGAGGCCGAGGAGTGGCGCGCAAGCGTCGGCATCGCCGACCGGCCGGCCTGACCCCCACGAGGAGGAGTGCTCGTGTCCCCGACCATCTGGCGACCGCCGCCGAACTGGCCCACACCACCCGACGGCTGGTCCCCGCCACCCGGGTGGCAGCCCGCCCCGGACTGGGGTCCCGCACCGCCGGGTTGGGAATTCTGGAACGACGACACCGGCCACGATGCTCCCGGCGGACCATGTCCCGACGATCCCCGCCAGCTCGTTCTGGGCCACCGTGCGGCGCGGAAGTGGCGCCAGACCGAACCCGGCCTGCGCGCATGCCTCGACCCCGGCGAGGAAGTTCGGGGCTTCTACCTGGCCAACAGCCTGCGCCCGATCACCGACTACATCGCGGTGACGTCGACTCGGGTCATCGCCGGTGCTGCCTCCGACCTCACCCGGACGCCTCCCCGGTTCAGAGCTGTCCCGTTGGCCGAGGCCGCCGGTATCGAGTCCGAACCGGCGCCGGTCACGCGGACCCCGAAACTCACACTGCGCCGCCGCGACGGCAGAGCCGAGTTCGTCGGCCAGCTCCTGGACGGCAAGGACGAGCCCGCGTTCCGCGCCGCGTTCGACCTCGGACGGACGCAGGGCCGGTCGACCCCTGCGGCGGTGTCGGCACCGCCCGTCGGTCCCACCGCTGCGTCGCGGGCGGCCGTCTCCGACACCTCCTCGCCGTCGTTGCTCGACCGGCCTTCCGCATCGGCCCGACGCGACGGGGCAGGGGAGGATCACGAGGCACGCATCGGACGGCTGTTGCAGGAGTCGGTCATCGACGAGCGCCAGGCGAGCTATGTTCGATCCGTTCTCCAGGCCTGATCACACGGCGCCGGACAGCGGTCCACCGTCGACGTGCGACGCGCCGGCGACGGCGAGCACGACGGCGACCGGCCCGAGCAGCAGCAGATCAAACCGAACACGACCGCCGGCCGGGTCCGTCCGCGACCCGCCCGGTCAGAGCATCGCGTCGATCTCCTCGCGGTGATGGGCCAGCGGCGTGGTCGGGAACCCGAACCGGTCCTGGTGACGCGTCGCCGACCCGCACCATCCGCACCGGCCCGCCGGGTCGAGCACCGCCCGCGCCTCCAGCTCGGCACGTCGTGTCGCGACGGCACCGTCCGGCCGGGCCGCCCGTCGTGACGGTGCGGACCGTCCCGTCCCCGCGCCCCGCCCCGACGCACGCAGGTACAACCAGACTCCGGCGACCGGGACGGCGACCAGCACCGCGGCGACCGCGATCCACTGGACGACGCCGAGCACGAGGCTCAGGGCCACGAACGCCAACACGACGATCCCGACGGCCTGCGCCAGCTTGAGCACGATCCTCGACACGACGACTCCCGATCCGACGAACTCTGTCGCCGCTCGGGTCGCGCCGCGGCGGCGCGGCGTTACGACCACCGGCAGTGCTCCTCACTGTCCATACCGTACCGTATGGTACGGTACCGGCGTGGCGACTCGGGAACTGTGGCTCGACGAGGGCGTCGTGGTGTTGACCGACGAGGGCCCTGCAGGCGTCCGGATCGACCGGCTGGCGGCCCGCCTCGGACTGACGAAGGGGTCGTTCCACCACCACTTCGCCGGCGTCGCGGACTACCGGACGGCGTTGCTGGGCCACATCGAACGGCAACAGGTCGACCGGCTCGACACCATCGCCGCCGAGGTCGCCGAGGTCGATCCACGCGACGCACTGCGGGCGCTTCCGGCGCGACTCGACGAGCTGTCCGACGCCGACCTCGACCGCGCCCTCCGGGCGTGGGCGATCGCGGACGACGGAGCGCGCGCGGTGGTCGAACGCGTCGACGGCGCCCGCCTCGCCTTCCTCGAGACGCTCTGGTCCCGTGCCGTGCCCGACCCGGCGCGGGCACGCGTCGCGGCACTGCTCCCGCACCTGCTGCTGGTCGGCGCGAACGCCACCCGCCCACCGCTCGACGCCGCGAGCCGTCAGGCGGTCTTCGACCTGCTGCCGGACCTGATCCCGCATGTCCGAGTGACCATGCCGGCGGCGGACCCGACCACCACCTGAAGGAGCGACACGAGATGGTGCAACCGTGGTGGCCGCTGGCCGTGCTGGCGGTGATCCAGCTCGGAGACGCGGCCCTGTGCGTGAAGCCGGTCGCCTTCGTCCGGCAGTGCCTGGTGGACGTCCGGTTCCCGGAGCGCTTCTGGTGGGTCCTCCCTCCGCTCAAGGTCGCCGCGGCGGCCGGGCTCGTCGCCGGGATCCGGGTGCCACCGCTGGCGATGGTGACCTGCGCGGCCCTGACCTGCTACTTCGTGGTCGCGGTCGCCGCCCATGTCCGCGCCCGCGACCTCGGGCGGAACCTGTTCGTGAACGCGGCGGGGATGCTGGCCGTCAGTGCGTCGGTCCTGGCGCTCACCGTCCAGTCCGCCTGAGCAGGCCGGCGCCGACGGGGAGCCGGACAGCCGCCAGGGAGCCGGGCCGGCGACCGGCCCGGCATCCGTCAGTCCGCGGGCCGGAGGTCCGCCACCGGTGTCAACCGGAGCCTGCTCTCCGCGACCTCCTCGACCGCGTCGCGGCTGTAGGCCAGCGGGAAGGCCTCACCCGCCGCCCAGAGGCCGAGCTGGTCGGCGTAGTGCGCCGATCTCGGGTCCCCGGACTGCCCGGGTGAGTTCAGGACCAGGGTCGAGTCCCACTCCCCGACGTCGACGGCGATGCGGAAACTGCTCCCCATCACCGCGTTGAAGGTGTCGTCGTGCCCGGCCAGGCCGACGGTGTCCCCGCTGCCGGCGCGGGGCACCGGTGGCAGCGACCGCCAGTCGTCCGGAGCTCCGGGGTCGTGGGCGAACACCGCGTGCCGTAGCTCGGTGCGGTGCAGCGCTCCCCACGTCCACCCGTCGCGGTCGGGCCCGAGGAGGGTCGCGATGTCGGCGAGCGCGGCGTCGAGCGTCTCGTCGATCCCGTCGCGCAGGGTCGCGGCGTCGCCGGGGTCGGACAGGTCGAACATGCCGAGCATCCGCAGGTCCGGCCGGAGGTCGGAGAACAGCGTGTCGGCGCGGAGCAGCCGGTGACGTGCGGCCTTCGCCCGTTCCGCGTCGACGCCGAGCCGCTCCAGGCAACGGTCGGCCAGCCACGGCCGCAGGTGACGGCGCACCCACACCTGGAAGACCAGTGCCGCCCGGCTGCCGGTCGACTCGATGCCGTCCCACTCCTGCAGCGCCGCCCACTCGCCGGCGTGCCGCGGCATCCCGGTGAGCGGGGCGAGCAGGTCGAGCAGCCGCCGTCCGTGCAGGTTCGCGGCATCGCCCTGCATCCGGATGCTGGAGGTGACGTCGACCGGGGCGTCGCCGCCGAGCCAGCCGACCAGACGCTCGTGCCGCGCGTCGGAGTACCAGTCCGTGGTGACCGTCGGCGTCCGGTCGCCGACGCCGTCCGGGAGGTTCTCCTCGTTCGACGTCGTGAACCAGCCCGAGTCCGGGTTGCGCACCCCGGGCAGCTCCTCGAGCCGGGCGAACCCGTCCCACTCGAAGCGCCCGTCCCCCGGCACCGGGAGCGCGCCGTCCCACCCGGGCCGGCGCGGCACGAGACCGCAGCCCTGCCAGCCGATGTCCCCGCCGGCGTCGGCGAACACCTGGTTGACGCCCGGCGCGCCCCACCGCCGCAGCGCACGGCGGAAGGTGTCGACGTCGTCGGCGTCCTGGTACTCGAGGCTCGCCAGGTAGGGGGCCATGCCCGGCTCGAGCCAGACGGCACGGACGGCCACGGCCACCCGGGCACCGGTGTCGAGGTGCACGACCGGGCCGTGCCGCGAGAAGGTCAGCCGCAGGACCTCCTCCCCGCCGCCGGCGACGGCCGTGCGCTCCTCGACGACGGTGAACGCCTCCCACCCGCCGCGGTGGCGGTAGCGGGTGTCGTCGTCGGGGTGGAGCTCGTAGACGTACAGGTCCTCGTGGTCGACCGGCCAGATCGTCAGCCCGAACGCCACCCGCCCGTTGTGTCCGATGGAGACACCCGGCAGGTTCGGCTCCCCCGCACCGATGACGCTCATCCCCGGCGCCTCGAGGTGGGTCAGGTAGCGCAGCGACGGGACCGTGACCGCGCGGTGCGGGTCGTTGGCCAGCACCGGACGCCCGGTGGCCGACCGCTGCGGCGACACGACCCAGTTGTTGCTGCCGGACGGTGCGACGGCCGCGCCGGCGCCGGGAAGGCTAGCGAGGTCGGCGGGGGCGAAGGCGAGCCGATACACGTCGAGCACGGAGTCGTCGAGGTGCTGCAGCGCCGCGGGATCGGGCACGCCGAGTTCGGTGTGCGGCTCGCGGATCGAGCGGAGCTCCTCGGCCGCGGCACCGAGGTCGCGAACCGTGAGGGCCCGGGCCAGCTCCTGCTCGGCGTTGTAGAGCAGGCCGTGCGTGCGGATCCGGACGACGTCCTCGGGCTCCCAGCGCGCCGGCCGGTGGCCGAGCGCGGCGAACTCCGGCGGCAGCCGCTCCCCGGGATCCTGCGACGCCCACTCCACGTAGGCGTTGATGCCGGTGACGAACGCGGTGACGACGTCACGGGTGCCGGTGCCGTAGGCGAGCCACTCGGCCCGCATGTCCCCCCGGTACAGGAACAGCCGGGTCGCCCGGTCCTGCGCGAGGAAACGGGGACCGAAGACCTCCGACAGCCTGCCCAGCCCGCGGCGCCGCCACAGGTCGATCTGGAAGAGCCGGTCGCGGGCCGCCTGGAAGCCCTGGGCCAGGTAGGCGTCGTGCCGGTCCGTGGCGTAGACGTGCGGGACCCCCCAGCGGTCGAGGACCACCTCGACGTCGCCGTGCAGGCCCGCGACGGGGCGGGACTCGGACGGGACGGTCGCCACGGCTCAGGCCCAGCCGGAGTCGGCCGGTGCCGGCTCGACCCCACGGACGTCGGGGAGTGCGAACTTCGCCTCGTCGGTCTCGTCGTCGACCCAGGCGCGGGCGATCTCCTCGATGGTGGCGAACCAGACCCCGTCGTGGCCGCTGATGTGGTCGACCAGCTTCTCGTACCAGAGCATGTGGTGCGCCTGGCCGATGATCTGCGGGTGGACGCAGGTCGCGAAGACCGGGTTCGTCTCGTGCGCGTAGCCGTAGTCGAAGATGTCCTTCCACCGGTTGAAGATCGTGTCCGAGTCCTGCATGCCGGCCTGGGCACCGGTGTAGGCCAGCGGCGGGAAGTCGTCGAGGTACCAGTTGACCGGGACCTCCAGGACCCGGCTCGCCCGCCCCGCGACGTTGCCCTGCTCCCAGCGGACCTGCCAGCGCTGCGGGTGGTACGGGTGGAAGTCCCGGCCCATCAGGCTGGTGTCGTAGATCAGCCCCGAGTCCTCGATGATGTCCAGTGTGGACTCGCTGTAGTCCCAGTACGGGGACCGGTAGCCCACCGGCCGGATGCCCAGGACCTTCTTGAACGTCGCGAAGGCCAGGTCGACCAGGCGGCGCTCGGTGTCGCCGGAGATCATCGTGGGGTTCTCGTGGTAGTAGCCGTGGTGGCCGAACTCGTGGCCGTCGTCGAGGATCTTCTTGCACCACCCGGGGAACGTGTCGATCGAGTGGCCCGGGGTGAACCAGGTCGTGCGGACCCCGTAGCGCTTGTAGAGCGACAGCAGCCGCGGGACGCCCACCTCCGCGCCGAACTCGCCGCGTGACATGGACGCCGGGGTCGGCCGGTTGAACGCGCCGAGCCAGAGGCACTGGGCGTCGAAGTCGGTGCCGAGGTTGACGGCGATCTTCTTCCCCGGGGGGAGCTGCAGATGTCCCATGACATCTCCGATCGATTCGAGTCCGATGGTCGGTCCACGGGCCCGCCGGCGGGGATGCACCCGCTCGCCGGCGAGCTCGGTGGGCACACGCTAGGAACGGCCCGCCGGCCCGCCATCGTCAGATGTACGTAGCGGTCGGCGGCCGGTGACCCATCGCCGGATCCGCATCGGTACGGCATGCTCGGAGGACACACAGGCGTGCCGCCGCGTCCCCGGGCCGCCACGAGGAGGTGCCCCGATGACGTCACCGGACGGTGCTCCGGCGCGCCCCTCGGCGTGGTCGGGGAACGCCTTCACCGTGCAGGTGCGCCCGGACGGCCGGCTTGGCCTCGCCGACCGCGGTGACCACGCCGACGTCCCTGCGGACCTGCGCCGCGCAGCGGGTGCGATGGGGCGCGCCGGTCTGGAGCACTGCCGCTTCCACTGGCGGTCGCCGGTCTCCGGCCTGTTCTGCCGGGTCACGCTGACCGCCCGCACCGAGTCCGGTTTCGACCACGTCGAGCTGAGCGGCGACCCGGTGGAGCGGCTCCCCGCCGGGCTGTCCGCGCGCGAGCTGGAGATCCTGACGATGCTCGTCGTCGGGCCGTCCAACGCCGAGATCGCCGGCGAGCTCCGCATCACCCAGCGCACCGCCGCCACGCACGTCACGCACCTGATGCAGAAGCTCGGCACCCCGACGCGCACGGCGGCCGCCACCTACGCGCTGGACACCGGGCTGCTCTGCGTGCCCCTCCCCGGGTCTCCGGCCCGTTACGCGGACCTGTCGCTCGGCCGGCTGCTCGCGGCCGCGGCGGCCGGCCCCGAGCAGCGACACCGGCAGCCACGCCTGCCACGACCGCGCCGGGAGCTGGTCGTCGGCGCCGCCCTGCCGCTGTCCGGCACGGGCAGCGACGACGGCCGCGAGATGGTCAACGGGCTGCGGCTCGCGATCGAGGAGCTCAACGCCGCCGGGGGGTGTCCGCGGACGCCGGATCCGCGCGTCGGTCCACGACGTCGAGGTGACCAGCCCCGCGTCGGTCCGGACCGCCTTCGCGTCGCTGCTGCGCGACGGCGTCGACGTCCTCACCTCCGGCTACCTCGCCGGGCAGGAGATCGGGCACGAGACGGCCGCGGACAGCGGGGTGCCCTACCTGCACGCCGCGACCAGCGGCGCGATGGAACGGATGGTGCGCGACGACCACGCCCGCTTCAGCCGGATCTTCCAGGTGTGCGCCAGCGACACCGAGTACGCGCCACGGTTCGTCTCGTTCATGACCTCGCTCCGGGACCGGGGCCGGTGGGACCACACCGCGGACCGGCTCGCGATCGTCGTCCGGGACTGGCACGGCGTCGACTTCGGCATCGACCGGGCCCGGGCGGTCGCCGAACGCGAGAACTGGACGCTCGACGTCGTCCCGGTCGGCGGGGCACCGGGCGGCGACGGCTGGGCCGGTGCCGTCGCGACCGCCGTGCGGGCGCCCACCGCGGCGGTCATGATCGGCAGCTTCTTCGTCGACGACGCCGTCGCCGCCGTCACCGCGCTGCACGAGCTGGGCTCCACCGCGCTCCCCTACGCGATCTACGCCCCGTCGGTGCCCGCCTTCCGTCACCGGCTCGGACCGCTGGCCGAGGGCGTCGTGTGGGCCACCACCACCGGCACCTACTCCGACGGTGCCGGACGGGCCTTCGCCCGTCGCTACACCGACCGGTTCGGGGTCGTCCCGGGGCGCTCGCACGCCGGGCTCGCCTACGACCGGATGCAGCGCATCGCGCGGGCCTGGAACTCGTGCGGCGACGTCACCGACGCCGACGGGATAGCCGCCCACCTGCGGACCGAGCCCTACCGCGGGGTCAACGGCACCTACAACTTCGACACCCCCGGCCAGGCCGCGCTGGGCACACCCGACCACGGTGACCCGTCGCTGGCCCAGCCGCAGCTGCTCTACCAGATCCAGGACGGCCGGCAGGTGATCATCCGTGGCGGCCCGTTCCGCACCGGCGGGTTCCGGATGCCCGCGACCGTGCCGGGCCGTCCCGGCGGCCGGTGAGGGCGCGTCCGGCCGAGGCGTGTGCCCGCGGCTACCGGTCGACGGTCCAGCCGACCCGCTGTGCCCATCCCTCCGCGCGACGGGTGATGTCGGCGATCAGCGGGCCCTTCGCGTCGGCGTAGGCGTTCATGTCCGCCCACTCGCGTCCGGCGAGATCGAGCTTCAGCGCGGCGTACGCGGCGCGGTCCCGCCGGTCGACACGGAGCCGGTCGCGGAAGAGCAGGTGCCGGCGCTCCCCGTCGCTCCCGGCCGGGCAGACGTGCACGTGCACGTCGCGCGCGGCGGTCCGGACGAGCCGGTGACCCGGCTCCCGCACCCGCAGCAGGTATCCCGCACGCTCGAGCGCCGGCAGGTACGACGGCTCGTCGTCCACGTCGGGCACGCTGAGATCGATGTCGACGATCGGCTTTGCGGCGAGGCCGGGGACCGCCGTGGAGCCGACGTGGTCGACACGCCGGGCGACCGCTCCCACCGCGGCCACGATCCGGCGGCGCTCGGCCTCGAACCTCACCGGCCACCCCGGGTCGTACGGGACGACCACGATGTCCCGCTTCTCGACTCCACCGATCAGCTCGGGTCCGCTCGCCACACCCGTGAGGATCCCAGTGGGGCCGGCACCGGCGACCGCGACCCCGGCGATCGTGCCCCGGAGAGCGTTCAGCTCGTCGCGAGCGCACCGGTGACGGCTGCGCGGACGACGTCCGGTGCCTCGTGGGTCACGAGCGCGCCCGCGCCGGGGACCACCCGCACCGCCGAACCCATCAGGGCGGCGACGGGTCGCTCCAGCCGCCCGGCCGTCCACATCGGGTCCCGCTCCCCCACCAGCACGACGTGCGGGACGCCCCGCCAGTCGCGCAGCACCGCGTTCGGCAGCAGTGCCGGAGGGCCGCTCGGCCACACCGCGGTACCGGTGAGCGCCGTCCACTCGACGAGGGCGTCGTGGTCGTCCGGCACCCGGTCGCCGTACAGCGGCCGCAGGACCCGCTCGGCGCTGCGCCCCGACGGTGCCAGCTCGTGTCGCAGGACCCTCAGCTCGAAGGCGAGGTCGCCCGGGTACTCGTCGATCCCCGCCGGGGAGACCGCCGCCAGCCCGGCGATCCGCCCGGTCCGGGCGCACAACCCGACCGTCGCCCCCAGGCCGTCACCGATAACGACGACCGGCCCGTCAGCGACCGCCTCGACGACCTCGTCGACCCAGTGGCCGTAGCGCCGCACGAGGTCCCCGTGCGGTCGCCGGTCGTGCGAGAGGCCCGGCTCCCCGGGCAGGTCGACGGCCACGACACGATGCCCGGTGGCGAGCTCGGCGACCAGCGGATCGAGGACCGCGGCGCACTCTCCCGCGGCCGGGAGCACGACGACCGTGGGTCCGGCCGATCCGGAGAGCGTGACGTGGGTGGTGCCGAGGCTCGTCGGCAGCTCGGTACGCCCCACGACGTGGTCCTGTCCGTCGAGCCGCGCACGGCACCAGGCACGGACGGTCCCGCGTGCCCGGTCGTCCCCGTAGATCGACATGGCGTCGTCCCTCCTCTCGTCGACGGCGCCGCGGCGGACGAGCCGGCCGGTGGCGACGTCGGGCAGCGTGGCGTCAGTGGATCCGGGCCGGGATCCCGCGATCGGCGTCGACGGTCCTCGGGATCGTGCGGAAGGCGACGATCGCGGCGGCGAACGTGACGGCCGCGGCGATCAGCGAGGTCGTCTGCATCGCCTCGGTGAACGCGGCCCGGGCCGTGTCCAGGACGGGTGATCCCGGCTCCAGGACCGACGTCGCCGACGCCAGGGAGTCGGTCACCGCCGCGCGCTGCTGCGGATCCAGCCCGGCCGGGAGCGACAGCCCCGCCCGGTACACCAGGGACACGACCGAACCCAGGATCGCGATGCCCGTCGCCACCCCCAGCTCGAGCGCGGTCTCCGCGATCGCCGAGGCGGCACCGGCCTTGCGCGGCGGCACCGCCGAGACCACCGCGTCGGTCGTGAGCGTCTGCGCCAGCCCGACGCCGAGTCCCACCGGGACCAGCGCCAGCGCCAGCCACACGTAGCCGGCGGCGCCCTCCGCCACCGCGACCGCGACCAGCCCCACGCTCACCAGCAGCAGGCCCACCGCGATCGCAGGTCCCAGGCCGAGGCGGCGCAGGACCCGGCCGACCAGCACCACGACCGCGATCGCGGACAGCGTCGTCGGCAGCTCGGCGAGGCCCGCCTCCAGCGGGCTGAACCCGCGCGCCAGCTGCAGGTACTGGGAGAAGAAGAACAGCAGCCCGGTCAGCGCGAACACGGCCATGAACCCGGCGAAGACCGACCCGCTGAACGCCCGGTGCGCGAACAGCGACACGTCGATCAACGGGCTCTCCAGCCGCCGCTGCCGCCGCACGAACACCACGCCCGCCGCGATCCCGGCGAGCAGCGCGGCACCACCGGCGACGTCGATCCCGCTCGCGACCGTGTGCTTGACCGCCCAGACGACCGGGACGATCGCCCCCAGCGACAGCGCCGCCGACACCAGGTCGAACCGGCCCGGTGCGGGGTCACGCGACTCGGGCAGCAGCCACGCACCGCCCACGATCAGCACCGCCATGATCGGGACGTTGATCAGGAACACCGCCCCCCAGGAGAAGAACTCCAGCAGCGCCCCGCCCACCAGCGGCCCGAGCGCGGCCCCGCCCCCGGCGGCGGCCGACCAGACCGCGATCGCCCGCGTGCGCTCGGCCGGCTCCGGGAACACGCGGCGGATCAGCGACAGCGTCGACGGCATCAGGGTCGCGCCGGCGACGCCGAGCAGCAGCCGCGCAGCGATCAGCATCTCCGCGCTCGTCGACAGCGCGGCCAGCAAGGACGCGGCCCCGAACGCCGCGGAGCCGATCAGCAGCAGCCGCCTGCGTCCGATCCGGTCGGCCAGCGACCCCATGACGATCAGCAGCCCGGCCAGGGCCAGCGAGTAGACGTCACCGATCCAGAGGATCTGGCTCGCGGTCGGCGCGAGATCGGCCGTCAGCGCGGGCACCGCCAGGTAGAGCACCGTGTTGTCGATCGCGAGCACGAGCACGGCGACCGCCAGGACCGCCCACCGGCGGCGCGGCGACAGACCGCGACCGGGCGCGGTGACATCGAGGGACATGACCGAAACTGTACCGACTGGTCGGATCAGTATCGACTGTATTCCAGTGTGACGCCGCCCCGCCGGGACGCACGAGGAAGGATGGACCCATGGGCCGCACGACCGGACGCTCACCCGAGGACACCCGCCGACTCGTGCTCGACGCGGCCGACCGGGTCATCCGCAGGCACGGGATCGGGGCGACGCTCGACGTCATCGCCCGCGACGCCGGCGTCTCCAAGGGTGGTCTCGTCTACCACTTCGCGAGCAAGGAGGCGTTGCTCGTCGCACTCGCCCAGGAGCACCTCGACGCGTTCCGCGACGACGTCCTCGCCCGGACCGCCGAGCCCGACGGCACCCCGGGGCGGCTCACCCGGGCCTACGTCCGCGCCAGCATGGTCGACGTCGACGGCGACGACGCCCGAGAGCGGTTCAGCCTGATCGCGCAGCTGCTCACGGTCCCCGCTGTGCTGGAGCTGGCCCGCGACGACGAGCGCCGCTGGCAGCGCGACATGGACGCCGACGGCGTGCCGGCCGCGACCCAGACCCTCGTCGTCGCCGCCGCGGACGGGGTCGGTGGTCCTCCGTTGTGGGCGTCCGAACTGGACCCCGCGGTACGGGACCAGCTGGAGACCGACCTCATCGCCCTGGTCGACGCCGCGGTGCGGCCGGACCCGGGATGAGGCCGCACCGCCCCGCCGACGACCGCCTCGGGTGCACCGAGCGTGCCCCCGGCGGCGCGGCCGGCTACTCGGACGGCTCGGCGCCGGCCGTCCGCACACCCCCGATGTTGTAGGCGTGCAGCCGGTCGAGTGCCCCGGACCGGTCGACGACGGTCAGCGTCGCCGGACCGACCGGGACGAGTTTCTCCGGTGGCAGCCCCACCAGGTGCCGCAGGACGATGCGGATCGGGCCGCCGTGGGAGACGACGACCGTCGTCCCCTCCCCGGGGAGATCGGCCAGCCCGGCGAGCACCCGCTCGGTCAGTTCGGCGAACGACTCCCCGCCCGGGGGCGCGGCCCGGCCCGCGCGCCACTCCGCGTACCGGTCGGCAGGCAGGTCCGGGACCGACCGCCCGGTCCACTCCCCGAGGTGCGCCTCCCGCCAGCGGGCGTCGGTCCCGGCGGTGGACAGGCCGAGCAGCTCGGCCGTCTCGCGGGTGCGGCCCAGCGGCGCGACGACGACGTGGTCGGCCCCGTGGACGTCCAGCACCGGACGGAGGGCGCGCACGCCCGCGCGGCCGCTGTCGGACATCGGTACGTCGGCGTCGCCCTGCAGCCGGTGGCCGGCGTTCCACGCCGTCTCGCCGTGCCGCACCAGCACCAGTCTCACGACGCGATCCGCAGGCCGGTCACCGCGTCGAAGAGACGGTCCGGCCGGTCCGGCACCAGGATCCGTAGCGGGTCACCGGGACCGGCGGCCGGGACCTCGTCGGTGACGACCGACAGCCGGGTCCCCTGGTGGAACCCGGTGACGACCACGCGCCCGGCGAGCGGTGTGGCCTCGGCGAACTCGACAGGCAACGCCGGTCCGGCAGCGTCGGCCGGACCGAGACGGAGCGACTCCGGCCGGTACATGGCCCGCACCGCCGCGCCGGGCCCGACCGGGCCCGCCGGCCCGAGGTCGACGCCGCCCCGGTCCAGCCGCCCGTCCACCGCGACGGCGTCGAGGACGTTCGCCGCGGGAGTGCCCATGAACGTCGCGACGAAGTCGGTGGCGGGATCGTCGAGCAGCGCCGAGGGCGGCCCGAACTGTTCGATGCGGCCGTCGCGCATCAGGGCGACGTGGGTGGCCATCGTCAGTGCCTCGATCTGGTCGTGGGTGACGTAGACGCTGGTCGCCCCGGTCGACCGGTGCACGCGGAGCAGCTCCGCGCGGGTCTCCACACGCAATTTGGCGTCCAGGTTGGACAGTGGTTCGTCGAACAGGAGGACGGACGGGCGGGTTCCGATCATCCGTGCGATCGCGACGCGCTGCTGCTGTCCGCCGGAGATCTCGCCCGGGTAGCGGTCGGCGAGCGGGCCGATCGCGAGCAGGTCCAGCACCTCGTCCACCCGGGCGTCGCGCTCCGCGGCGGGCGTCCTGGCCACGGTCAGCGGCCAGGCGACGTTGGCACGCACCGTCATGTGCGGCCAGAGGGCGTAGCTCTGGAAGACGAGGCCCGCGTCGCGCCGGCCCGGCGGGACGACCCCGCCGGGTCCCGCGACGACCCGGTCGCCGAACCGGATCTCGCCCGCGGTCGGGTCCTCGAGCCCGGCGAGCATGCGCAGCGTCGTCGTCTTGCCGCAGCCCGACGGTCCGAGCAGGACGAGGAACGCACCGTCGGGCACCTCCAGGTCGATGCCGTCGACGGCCGGCACACCGCCGAACCTCTTGCCGATCCCGGTCAGCCTGATCCCGCTCATCCGGTCTCCTCCCACGGTCGTGCGGTGCGCTCGAGCCTGCGGGCGAGCACGGTGGCCCCGACCGAGAGCACGACGATGATCACTGTGATGGCGTTGGCGAACTGGGCGAAGCCCTCGGCCGCGTAGCGGTAGGTCAGCACCGACAGCAGCGGCAGGGCCGGCGTCACCAGCAGGACCACCAGCGACAGGTCCCGCACGATGTTGACGAAGACGAGCGCCGCCCCGGCCAGCAGCCCGCGTGCCGCCAGCGGCACCACGATCCGTGCGCCGCGGCGGGCCAGCCCGGCACCCGCCATGACGGCGGCCTCCTCGACGTCCGGCGAGATCTGCCCGACGGCGCTGCGACCCGCCTGCGCGGCGAACGGCAACGTGTACGCCGTCCCGGCGATCACCAACAGCGCGAACGTCCCGTACAGCGCGGGCAGCGGGCCGACCGGGCGTCCGAACTGGGCGATGAACGCGGCGCCGAGCGCGATACCCGGCACCAGGAACGGGAGGTAGGACAGCAGCGCCAGCGCCCCGGTCACCGGCCGGGCGCCACGCAGCCGGACCCCGACGTAGCCGACGGCAGTGCCCAGCACGGTCGCGGCGAGCGCCACCGCGAGCCCGAGCCCGACGGTGGTCAGGACCGCCTCGACGATCTGCGGGTCGCGCAGCACCCCGCGCTGCCCCTGGGCGAACGCCGGGTCCGAGGCGCCCGTCCAGAAGTGCAGCGTGAACCCGCCGGTGAACGAGTTGGTGCGCCGGGCGAAGCTGGTCGCGAGGAGCACCAGGCCGGGCAGCACGCTGGTGGCCAGGCACAGCCCGACCGCGGCGGCCGTCAGCGGCCCCCGCCAGGGTCCGAGCCCGACGAGCGTCCGCCGTCCGCCCTTGCCGCCGATGGTGGCGTAGGAGCGCCGGCCACCGACGACCCGGTTGCCGGCGAGGAGAATCGTCGCCGCGACCGCGACGAGCACGATCGAGAGCACGTACCCGCGCTCGACCTGGCCCGTGACGACGGCGCCGTGCAGCCGGGTGGACAGCGTGTGGAACCGGACGGGCAGCCCCAGCAGCGCCGGCGAGGCGAAGTTGCCGACCCCCTCGGCGAACGCCAGCAGCCCGCCGGAGAGCAGGGCCGGCGCGACCACGGGCAGCGCGATCGAGCGGGCGATGCGGAGACGCCCGGCACCGGTCATCGCTGCCGCCTCCATCAGCTCGCCGTTGACCGTCGCGAGCACGGCGGCGGCGAGCAGGAACGACAGCGAGAAGTAGTGCGCCACGAGCGTCGCGGCCACCGGCACCGGTCCCCACGCCAGCCAGTCCGGCACGGCGACACCGAGATCGGCCAGCACACCGACCCGGCCGCCGACGAGGTCGTTGCGGAACACCGTCTCCCAGGCCAGCGCCAGCGCGAAGCTGGGCAGCGCGAACGGGACGGTGGCCAGCAGGCCGATGGTGCGCCGGAACGGGACGTCGGTCATCACGACGAGCCACGCCAGCCCGCCGCCGAGCAGCACCGACCCGGCGGCGGTCGCGGTACCGATCAGCAGCGAGTTCCCCAGGGGCTCCCACAGCAGACTTCCCGCCAGCCGGCCGGTCAGGACGTCGGACCATGCCTCGCGCCCGGTCGGGCGGAGTGTGGACGCGACCAGCCCCACCATCGGGACGACGACGAGCACGGTGAGGACGGCGGCCACGAGCGTCCCGAGCCGGGCGACCGGATCGGTGACCAGCCGGCGCAGGAGGCCGGCCGCCGGCGGGCCCGGTGGAGGCGGTGCTCCCGGTGGGGCGAGGGTGGGCGCGGTCATCCGAGGGTGAGGATCAGGTCGGCCACGTCGCCGCGACGGCCGGCGACCACGGCGGGATCGATCGTCCAGGCCCCCAGCTCGGCGAGCGGCACCGCCCCGGACGGCGGGACGACGTCGGTGCGGGTCGGGTAGTCCCCCGGCACGTAGAAGGGCGCGAACCCGGGGCCGCCGTCCGGCGAGCCGTCGCCCATGAGGAAGTCGACGAGCAGCCGCGCGGCAGCCGGGTGCGCAGCGTCCGGGGTGACCCCGAGCAGGGCGGGGAATGCGATCCCCGGGGCCGGGGCGACCCCGGTCGCGGCCTGCAGCGCGCGGTTCTCGTTGTCGCGGCGGTCGGAGTAGGTCGTGAAACCGACCGGCGGGTCCTGCTGGCCGCGCGCGCCCACGGCGGCGTTCACCTCGTCGGTGTCCCCGACCAGCACGACGTCGTTGGCGTAGAGGTCGGCGATCCACTGCTCCCCCGCCGACCCGATACCGTCACCGAGGACGACCGGGCCACCGCGCAGCGCCCGGTGCGCCTCGTCCATCTCGGGCGAGCGCAGGACGACCTCGGTCATGAGGTCGAGGTAGTCGCCACGGACCTGCGGGTCGACCATCACGACCCGGCCCCGCCACTGCGGGTCGGTCAGCTCCCAGAGGTTGGTCACCGGCGGGCCGGCGGGGTGCGCCTCCTCGTTGTACATGAGCGTCTTGGTCGACAGCCTGCTCGCGAGCAACGGCTCCCGGAACCGGTCCGGCACCGAGCCGGCGATCCGGGGCGGCACGTAGTTGCGGACCATGCCGTCGGCGAGCAGCTCGTCGAGCACGACGGGCGCGTCGGACAGGTACGCGACGTCCGCGCCCGGGCTGCCGGCCTCGGCCTCCGCCCGGATCCGGGCGATCTGCTCGGTGGAGGAGATGTCGGTGGCGAGCAGGTCGACACCCGGGTAGGTGCGTTCGAACTCGGCCTCCACCTGCGCGATCCGGCTGGTGAAGGAGTACACGACGACCTGCCCCTCCTGTCGCGCCCGTTCGACGAGCTCGGCGGTCGGGGCGGTGTCGAGCGGGTCGGGCGCGGCCGGGGCCGGTGCGCCGGTGTCCGGGACCCCGCCACCGCAGGCGGTGAGGGTCAGGCACAGGACGGCGGTGGCTGCCAGGGTGCGGGCGAGGAGCTGCGACATGGGGTTCTCCGCGTGCGGTGAGGGTGTCAGGAGTCGAAGCGGTCGAGCAGGTCGTCGAGCCTCCGCAGCGCTGCGGTGGTGCGGTCCTCGGCGAGCCGGGCGATGCCGAGGACGAGTGCGTTCACCACGGCCATCGGCGCGGTGAGGGACTGGAACTCGCGCCCGCTGCCCCGCGGTGCGACGAGCACCGTGGGCGATCCGCCGCCCGCACCCCCGAGGACGTCGGTCAGCAGCACCACCGGGGTCCCGATCTCCTCGGCGGTGGCCAGCAGCGGGGGCAGGGTGCGCGGCGCGCGGCGGAAGGCCAGTGCGACCACGAGGTCGCCGGGGCCGAGCGAGATCAGCTCCTCGGCCAGGTCCCGGTCCGAGCCCGGCAGCTCGACGACCGGCAGGCCGAAGCGGCGCAACCGCCGGACCAGCATCCCGCCGAGCACGGTGGCGTTGCCCCGGGCGTAGACGAGAGTGCGGCGCGCGGCGAGGATCCGGCCGGCGACGTCGTCGATCTCCGCACCGCCGACGGCGCGCGGGAGCGCCCGCAGCGCGTCCGCCTCGTCCTCGACGAGGTCGGCCAGCACGTCGTCGGAGCGGTCCAGCCTGCGGCGCACCCGCTCGGCCGCGTCCGTCCCGACGACCAGCTCGGACTGGAACGTCGACCGCAGCTGCGGGTAGCCAGTGTAGCCGAGCTTCTTCGCCAGCCTGGTCGCCGCCGCCACGTGCACGCCCGCGCGTCCGGCCACCTGCTCGGCGGGGAGGAACGCCGCCTCGGTCGGATGCGACAGCAGGACGTCCACGACGGCGAGATCGGCCGGTGAGAGGCGGGATCGGTTCTCGTCGATGACGGCACGGAGCGACACGCGGGAGACGCTAGCTGCACGATGTCTTGCAGACAGGGCACTACTTGCAAACTACTTCGCAACGTCAGGTGAACCGGCGGGGTGGACGGCCCCTTCGGAGTCACCACGACCGCGATGCGGCGCTACCGGGCGGCGTCAGGGACGGCGACGCCCGTACGGTGGGACGGGACGGTCCCGTATCGTCGCGTCTGGATCCCGTCCACGACCAGCACCTCTGTGAAGGAGATCGACATGCCCGCGACACCGCCGCTCGCCCTCGACCGCTACATCGCCGCGACCGACCGGGCCGTCGCCGACGACGGTGCCCTCGACGACCTCCTCGACGTCTTCGCCCCCGACGCCGTGGTGCAGCTCGACGACGTCCCCGTCCGCGGCCGCGACGCCCTGCGCGAGCTGTACCGGGACTTCGTCACCGTCCAGGTCGAGGCCACGCACTACTGGAACACCAGGGTCCTCGCCGACGGCCGGGAGGAGGCGACGTGGGCGTGCGCGGCGCGGGTCGCCGACGGCTCCGTCGTCACGGCGGCCGGGGTCGAGTGCGCGACCGTCGGACCGGACGGCCGCATCGTGTCGCTGCGGAACGAGTTCACCCGACGGCCGGCCTGATCCGGACACAGGAGCGGACGGTCCCGCCCCGCGGGGCGCGTCAGGTGCCCATTGCCCGCGTGAGGGCCTCGGCGAGGTACTCGGGCCCGTGGCCGGCCCGGCTCGGCGCCGCCCTCCGGGACGCGTCGACTCCTTCGGCACCCGCGCCGGGTGATCGTGACGTCGATGACAGCCGCTCCTCCACGTCTCAGAGCCAGGCCGGGTCGGTGTCCAGAGTGGTGCGGTCCAGCGATGCCAGCAGGTCGAGCTGCGGCATGACCCGGGGCAGCTCGAACCGGAAGAAGTACCGCGCCGCGGCCCGCTTGCCCCGGGCGAGGTCGTCGTCGCGGCCGGCTGCGGCGAGGACCTGGTCCAGCCACAGCCACGCGACGACGACGTGCCCCGCCGCCTCGAGGTACACGCTCGCGTTGGCGAGGCGTTCCTCGGCGTCGGGGTGGGCGTGCAGGATCGCCGTCACCTCGACGAGGCGGTCGAGGGCGCCCTGCAGCTGCTCCGACATCGCCGACGTCGCGGGGTCGGCCCCGGCCCGGCCGATCGTGTCGGCGATCCGGTTCCGGAGCGCGGCGAACCCGGCCCCACCGGCCATCACGACCTTGCGGCCCAGCAGGTCCGCGGCCTGGATCCCGTGGGTGCCCTCGTGGATCGCGTTGAGCCGGTTGTCGCGGTAGTGCTGCTCGACGTCGTACTCGCGGCTGTAGCCGTAACCACCCTGCACCTGGATCGCCAGCGCGTTGGCCTCGAGCCCCCACTGCGACGGCCAGCTCTTCGCGATCGGGGTCAGCGTCTCCAGCAGCAGGTGGGCCTCCTCCGGGTCGGGGCCGGTCCGCTCCTCGTCGACGAGCAGGCCGCAGTAGAGGACCAGCGCGAGGGCGCCCTCGGCGTAGGACTTCTGCGCCAGGAGCATCCGGCGCACGTCGGCGTGCCGGACGATCGGCACCATCGGCGAGGACGGGTTCTTCTCTCCCGCCGGACGGCCCTGCGGCCGGCTCCGGGCGTAGTCGAGGGACTTGAGGTAGCCGGTGCAGGCGAGGGCGGCGGCACCGGCCCCGACGCCGACGCCGACCCGGGCCTCGTTCATCATCAGGAACATGGCGGCCAGGCCCTGACCCTCCGCGCCGACGAGGTGCCCGACGGCGCCGCCGGACTCCCCGAAGGCGAGCAGCGTGTTGACCGTGCCCCGGTAGCCCATCTTGTGGTTGACCCCGGCGAGCGCGACGTCGTTGCGGCGGCCGTCGGGAAGGATCTTCGGGACGAGGAACAGCGAGATTCCCCTGACCCCGGCCGGTCCGCCCGGGACCTTCGCCAGCACGAGGTGCACGATGTTCTCGCCGAGCTCGTGGTCCCCGCCCGAGATCCACATCTTGGTGCCCGTGACCCGGTAGGTCCCGTCCGGCGCGGGCTCGGCCCGGGTGGTGATGTCGGCGAGCGAGGATCCCGCCTGCGGCTCGGACAGGCACATGGTGCCGTGCATCCGGCCCTCCAGCATCGGCGGGACGTACCGCTCGACCAGGGCCGGGTCCGCGAGGGCGAGCAGCAGGTTCGCGTTCGCGACGCTCAGCATCGCGTAGGCCCAGGTTCCGACGTTGGCGGCGTGGAACCACGCCTGCACCGCCACGCCGACGACGTGCGGCAGCTGCAGCCCGCCCGCCGCCTCGTCCATCGTCGCGGACAGCAGCCCGGCCTCCGCGGCCGCGCGGAGGGCGGGGGCGACCTCGTCGTGCAGCTCCACCCGGCCGACCCCGTCGGTGCCGCCGAACACCGGCTCCTCGACGTCGTTGCGCCGGTTGTGCGGGGCGAACTTCTCGGTGGCGATCTCCGCGGCCAGGTCGAGCACCGCGTCGACGGTCTCCCGCGAGTGGTCGGCGAACCGCGGACGGGTGGTGAGTGCCTCGACGTCCAGCCAGTCGTGGAGGAGGAAGTGGAGATCCTGCCGGGACAGGATCAGGTCGCGGGCGTGCGGCATCGTCGTTCCCTCACAGGCGGGCCACCAACTTACTGATCGATCAGTAAGCTACGGAGCCGTGACGGATCCGGTCAAGGCGATGCCCGCGGCACAGGACCCCTGGGCCGCGTGGCCGAACGCGACGCAACGCCGCATCGCTGAATCGGCACTGGACTCGTTCGCCGAGCGCGGCTTCCACGGCACCAGCCTCCGGCACATCGCCCAGGGCTCCGGGCTGAGCACCGCGGCCCTCTACGTCCACTTCGCCTCCAAGGAGGAGGTTCTCTTCGCCCTCGCCCGGCACGGGCACGCACTGGCACTCGCGCTGGTGCGGGAGGCGGCGGCCGCGGACCCCGACCCCGGACGGGCACTCGACGTCCTGGTGCGCGCCTTCACCGGGTGGCACGCCGAACACCGCACGCTCGCGCGGGTGGTCCAGTACGAGCTGGGGGCGCTCGACGGGGACCATCGCGCCGAGGTGCTCGACCTGCGCCGGCAGACCGAGCGGACCGTCCGCGAGCTGGTCGGGCGCGGGGCCGCCGCGGGCGTCCTGTCGGTTCCCGACGAGCGGGCCGCGACCGCCGCGATCCTCTCGCTGGGCATCGACGTCGCCCGCTGGTACGAACCGGGCGGGCGCTGGACCCCCGACGAGCTCGGCGCCCACTACGCGGAGCTCGCGGCCGGGCTGCTCGGCATGCGCGACCCGTGTCGCCGGGACGGCGGGTGACCGCGTCCCGGCGGGTGGTCCACGACCGGCCGGGACCGGGTGGGCGCGGGCACTCCGTCGGGGCGAGGAGAGGCAGAACACCGCGCGCATCGGGAACGAAGCAACGGACCGGCGCGATGCACCAGGCGTCAGCACGATCCGCACCGAGACGATGAGAGAGAAGCAATGACCGCTCTGCCCCGCACCTCCCCCGACACCGCGACCTCGCCCGTCCGTACGAGCCGCGTCCTGACCCTCGCCGCCGCGTTCCTGGCGGCTGTGAGCGGCGCCGTCCCGGTCGCGTACGTCCTGCTGGCGATGTGACTCCACGCCGGCCGGCGCGGGCTCACCCTCGCGCCGGGCGGTGCGACGGGCCCGTTCAGCCCCGCCGGCGGGTCACCGTCCCGAGTGCACCGTCGACGACGAGGTCGTCGCCGTCCCGGATCCGGACGGTCGCGGTCTCCGTGGCGATGACGCACGGGACGGCGGACATCCGACAGAAGGCCGCGAGCGGCGAGCAGGACATACCGGCATCGACCACGACCGCCCCGGCGAGCAGGACCGCGGGGAGCCACTCCGCCCCGCCGCTCGCGACGACGACGACGTCGCCGGGACGGACGCGCGACGCCCCGGCCGGTGATCGGAGCACGGTCGCCCGGCCCCGGACACGGCCGCCGGTTCCGCTGCCGTGCACGACCTCGCCCGGCCCGAGGCGGGGAACGTCCCGCGCGTGGATCCACCGCACGGCCGCCGGCACCGGCCCGACGATCTCCCGCGGCGGGAGCCACAGGTCCAGCGCATTGTGGTCGTAGGTCCGGAGGGCGACGTCCTCCGGCACGCAGCCGACGAGCTCCTCGCCGTCGAGCATGGCGACGTGCGCAGCGTCGAACAGCAGGCCGTCCTCCTGCAGGGCCCGCCCGGCCTGCCGCACGATGGTCCGTTGCACGGCGACGATGCGGGAGACCGTGTCCATGGCATCGGCTCGGAGCGTGGCCCAGCCGCCGAGCTCCCCCGCCGCGGCGGGGGGCGTGCTCGGCCGCCGGACGACGGGAGGCGGGTGGTCGTCCGGGACCGTCCGGAGCCGGTCGATCAGGGCCAGGATCCCGGACGGGTCGCTCCGCCAGCTCGGCACACCGAGGTCCCAGGGTGCAGCGCCGAGATGCCCGTGGTGGTCGAGCAGGGACCGGACGGCGCGGAACACCTCGCGGGCGGGTCCCGGGTGGCCGGTGCCGAGCCGGCCGCCGAGGCCCGGCAACCCGCGGCTCAGCAGGAGCGAGCCGTCGGAGCTGCGGGCGACGACCCGGCTGACCTCCCAGAGCGCGTCGAGCAGCCGGCACGAGCGGCCGCCCACCAGCGACTCGTCGACCTGAGGCGCCGGTGAGCCGGCTGCGAGCAGCCGGTACTCGGCGTGCGCGAGTGCACGGACTGCCGGCGCCGACAGCGCGACGGTTTCGACGAGGAGGTCGCGGCACCGGTTCGCGGTGGGACCGGACCGCTGGGCGGACCGTCCGATCCGGGGTAGCCGCTCGCGCACGGCGTCCACCTCGGTGTGCAGGCTGCGGAGCCCGTCCGTGACCGGCCGGCCCGCCCGCCGCGGTCCGGCGACGTCGGCGTCGAGCCATGCCTGACCGTCCCGGACGACGACCGCCGGGCGACCGGTGGTCGTGTCCGCCAGTTCGGACCAGGCGGCGTCGGCCGTGGCGATCGGCCCCATCGTCCGGGCCAGCGGTGTCAGGGGGAAGCGGGCCCAGTCCGACAGCAGATCCGAGCGCCAGAGGGTCGTGCCCTCGCGAGCGGACGCGGAGGTGGCGGGTACCGGGCGCGCCGGCGCGCGGGCCGTCACGGAGTCGGGCGGGGACGCCCCGGCAGGTCCGGACACCGCTCCCCGCCCCAGCCGCGTCAACGCCCGCGCGGCGGCGTGTGCCCCGCACATCCCGTGCGCGCCCGGTCCCGGCGGCGTCGACGCCGAGCAGAGGTAGTGACCGGGTGCCCCGGTGTCGTAGGGCTGCAGCGTCGTCCGCGGCCCGAACACCAGCTGCCGGACGTCCTTGGCGCCGGTGAGGATGTTGCCCCCGGCGAAGTTCGGGTTCCCGGCGAACTCCCGTGGCCCGGTGCGCAGGGTCCCGACGACGCGGTCCCGGAACCCGGGCGCGAACCGCTCGATCTGCGCGGTGATCGCCTCGGTGGCGTCGCCGGTGTAGCCGTACGGGACGTGGGCGTAGGCGTAGACGGGATGCACGTCGCCCGCGGAGCGGGTCGGGTCCGCGAGGTACTGCTGTCCGACCAGGACGAACGGTCGCCCGGGCATCCGGCCGGCGTGCACCTCGCGTTCGACGTGCACGTTCTCCCCGGCGGAGCCGACGGCGTGCACGGTGCCGGCCAGGCGCGCCTCCGGCCGCGTCCAGGGGATGCCGCCCTGGACCGCGTAGTCGACCTTGAACGCGGCCGGCCCGTACCGGAAGCGCCGGTAGGCGCGGGCGATGCGTGGCGGGAGCCGGTCGCCGAGCAGCGCGGGGAGCCGGTCGGGACCGACGTCCCAGATCGTGATGTCGGTGGGCGGCAGCTCGTCGGCCGAGCTCACCGGGGTCCGGGTCTCGATCGTCACGCCGCTCTCGCCCAGCGACGCGGCGAGAGCGTCGGTGATCGCCCGGGAGCCACCCTCGGCGGCCCCCCAGCCGTGCCGGTGCCCGGCCGTCAGGATCCCCATCCCGATCGCGCTCGACAGGGGCCGGTTCAACGGCCGGAACGCGTGCGCCGCAGTACCCATGAACAGCGCCCGGCCCCGCTCGGTACGGAACGCCCGGCCGAGGACCTCGGCCGGGAGCACCGTCGGAGCCCCGAACCGGGCCAGCCTCAGCGGGTGCGCCGGAACCCGCAGCAGCGGACCCAGCACGTCCTCGGCCAGCGTGTCGTAGCCGCGCGACGGGCCGGCCAGCAGCGCCCGCCACACCCGTCCGTCGGGCCCGAGCCCGTCCGCGGTGTCCTCCACCGACCGGTGGAGGACACCGGCGTCGCCGCCGTCGAGCGGGTGGACGCAGTCGATCTCGGGCAGGCGCCATCGCAGCCCGTGCCGCTCCAGGCCGAGCTCGCGCAGCACCGTCGAACCGACCGCCATGGGGTGCACGGCCGAGCAGTGGTCGATCAGCAGGCCCGGCACGATGCCCTCGACCGTGCGGGTGCCGCCCCCGATCTCGGCGGCGGCCTCCAGCACGGTCACCTCGACCCCGGCCCGGGCCAGGACTGCGGCCGCCACGAGGCCGTTCGGGCCGGCCCCGACGACGGTCGCGGTGCTCATCCGCCCGCCTCGGCCGGCCGGCAGGACGGTCCTGCCCACGGCAGTGGGGTCATGTCGTACTCCTGGGGGATCGGGAACGCCGGGGGTCAGAGGAGGGAGGCGTGGAGGCCGCCGTCCAGGACGAGGCCGCTGCCGTTGCAGAAGGCGGAGCGGTCGGAGGCGAAGAACAGCGCCGCCTCGGCGATCTCACCGGGCGTGCCGTAGCGCCCCTGCTTCTGCTCGATGAGGCCGTCGAACCCGCCGGGGGGCAGACCGAGCGCCGCCTCGAAGTCGGGAGCGGCCGACGTGACGAGATCGGTGTCGACGAAGCCGGGGAGCAACGCGTTGACGCGCACGCCGTGCGGCCCCAGCTCGGTGGCCGCGGTCCTGGTCAGGTTGACCACCCCTGCCTTCACCGCGGCGTAGTGACCGACCAGGGCGGACCCGGTCGTCGCGGTGACCGAGGCGAGGGTGACGATCGTGCCGCCGCCCGAGGCGATGATCGCGGGGGCGCCGTAGCGGATCGACAGGAACACACCGTCGAGGTTCACCGACGTGACCGCGCGCCAGGCCGCCAGATCCATCTGCAGCAGTGCCTCGGCCTTCCCGACGCCGGCGTTGGGCACCAGCACGTGCAGCCCGCCGTGCCGGTCCACGGTCGCGGCGACCAGGTCCTGGACCTGCTGCTCGTCACGGACGTCGCACGGCCGGTGCGAGGCCCCCGGGATCCCGGCGGCCACCCTCTCCGCGGCGTCCCCGTCGATGTCGGAGACCACGACGGTCGCGCCCTCGGCTCCGAACCGCTCGGCCACGGCCCGGCCCAGCCCCTTCCCGGCGCCGGTCACGACCACGACCCGGCCCTGCAGCGCTGCGGTCATGACTCCTCCTCGGAACCGGTGGTCAGGACGGGTGCGCTCCCGGTGCCTGCCTCGTCGGCGCGCTCCGGTGCACGCCAGGTGACGGTGAGCGGGATCGGGCCGTCGGGCAGCCAGGGCTGCTCCGCGACGGCGTCGGCGACGTTCCAGTACCCGGTCTCGATCACTCCGAGCGCGGCGTCGATCAGCTGGTAGTGCTGGACCTTCGAGTGGATGGCCTGGGACTCGACCCAGGCGACGACGAACTCGCCGGGTGCGAACCCGATCCTCCTCTGGATGGCGTCGATGAGGTCGGCGTCGTGCAGGTGCCCGTCGCCGAAGTTGAACCCGATGACGGAGTTGCACCCGAACTCGGCCTCGCGCACGGTGCGCGACTCGATGTCGTCGAGCCGGGCTCCGAGGACCGAGAACAGGCCGCGGCCCTGGGAGTGCAGGGAGCGCCAGGCGATCGTCTGCTGCAGGGTGATCTCGGCGGCAGCGGGGGCGTAGCCGGACGCCTGCAGCTGGTCGATCTGGTTCTTCGTCGGCCGGTGGGGCAGGCCGTTGAGCTTCGCCTCGGCACCCGGGGTGAAGGTCCACAGCGCCGAGGCCCAGTTACCGGCGTACTGGCGCATGGACGGGAGGAACGACACCAGGTCGGGGCGCAGGTTCCCGAGGATCGGGAACGCCACCAGGCCGGCCACGATCGCCAGGGTCAGCGCCGGGGAGGACATGTCGGCGGGCCCGAAGCCCGCCTCGTTCGGGAATCCGAGGAACAGGAAGATCGTCAGGTAGCCGAACAGCAGGTTCCACTCCAGCAGCACCGCCAGCGGGAACGTGGAGGTGATGAAGAGGTGGAACACCACCATCAGGACCACCCCGGCCAGGGTCAGCCAGTGGTTCGTGGAGAACAGCAGCACCAGCGGCGTGATGATCTCGACGGTGGTGCCGCCGACGTGCGCCATGAACGTCGCGAGCCGGGACGGGCGGACGTCGCGCGGGAAGTCCCGGAAGTGCATCCGCTTGATCCACGTCGACGGGATGCACGGGCTGTTGGACACCATCGGGGGGATCACGTTGGTGAAGTGCCGCCCGAACTTGGAGATGCCCGCGCAGATCCAGACGGTGCAGATCAGCAGCTTCGCCGCGACGATCATGTCGACGAACGGCAGGAGACCTAAGAACAGCATGGCCGGCAGGTACTGCTCGCTCCGGGCCGCGAGGAAGATCGTCTTGTCGCGCAGGCCGCACAGCACCAGCAGGACGACCGGAGCGATCATCAGCCAGGGAGCGACGAGTCCTGCGGTGTCGTCCGGCAGCACGGCGCTCAGCGACGCCGACGGCACGCCGGGAAGCACGATCGCGACCAGCAGCGAGGCGAGCAGCGCGAGGTAGAGCGCGACGTCGAGCACCGTGCGGGTGTCGCCGGCGGTGCCCGGGACCGCCTTCCACGGGCGCAGCCGGATCGTGCCCGGTCGTGCCCAGAACAGGATCCCCCCGGTCATCGGCGTGAACTTGCCTGCCATGGGGCCCCAGGAGCCGGCCACCCCGACGGCCTCGAGCATCGCGGTCCAGAGCACCAGCTTCTGGTAGACGATCGGCTCGTCCCACCAGCCCGCGACGTCCCAGAACGGGCCGACACCGGACGTCCACGTGATGAGCGCCGTCCCGGCCAGGATGTAGAGGAACAGCAGCTTGAACACGTAGACGAGCGGGATCATCGCCGGCGATCCGAACCCGTACTGCACCCAGTGCAGCGCGAGCGTCCTCGTCCGTTCCGACAGCGGCTCGTCCAGGAACGTGTCCGGATCGACCGGGGGAAACTTCCCCGTCGTGAAACCCATGGTGAAACCCCTTGTAGCGAGACGTCGTCGTCGGCGGAGCCGCTCGTTGCGGCACGGTGGGGCCGCCCGCCGGACCGTCGGGTCCGCGGGCGGAGGAGGTGGGGCCGAGCGGGTCAGCCGGCCGGTTCGGGTATCCGGCGCAACGCCGGTTTGTCGATCTTTCCGACCGGGTTCCTCGGCAGGGAACCGACGATCGTGATGCGCGCCGGGACCTTGGTCCGGGCCAGCCGGCCGGCACAGTGCGCGGTCAGGTCGTCGGGTGTCGCCGAGCTCCCGGGGAGCAGGGCGACGTGGGCCACCGGGACCTCGCCGAGGACCGGGTCCGGTGCACCGACGACCGCCGCCTCGTTCACCGCCGGGTGCGCATGCAGCGCGTTCTCGATCTCCTTGGGGTAGAGGTTCTCCCCACCACGGATGATCATGTCCTTGATCCGGTCCACGAGGACGAGATGGCCGTCGTCGTCGAACCGCCCGACGTCACCGGTGTGCAGCCACCCGTTCCTGATCGTCGCTGCGGTCTCCTCCGGACGGTTCAGGTAGCCGCGCATGACGGTGGGCCCGGAGATCACCACCTCCCCCGGCCCGGCGGTGACGACGGCTCCGGTGGCGTCGACCAGCGCGATCCGCTGCCCGGGCAGCGGCAGGCCGACCGTCCCCGGCTTGCGCGGTCCGGACGGGGGGTTGAGCGTCGAGGCGCAGGTCGCCTCGGACAGGCCGTACCCCTCGATCACGGGGACCCCGAAGCGCTGCTCGAACCGGGCGATGAGCTCGGCAGGCATCGGTGCGGCGCCGCAGATCACCCGGCGCAACGAGCTCGTGTCCGGCTGCACCTCGCGCGGCAGCGCCACGAGCATGGCGTAGATCGCGGGGACCGCGGAGAAGTAGGTCGGACGGACGCGCTCCAGCTCGGCGGCGAAGGAGCCGGCGCGGAACCGGCCGACGATCGACGCGCACCCGCCGGCGAGCAACGGCGACAGCACCGAGACGACGATCCCGTTCACGTGGAACAGCAGCAGGACCAGCAGGCTGTGGTCCGAGCCGTCCAGCCCGAGGGCGGCGACGATCGTCTCGCACATGACCCCGATGTTCGTGTGGTCGAGCATCACGCCCTTGGGACGCCCGGTGGTCCCGCTGGTGTAGATCAGCAGCGCGAGCCCGTCCGGTTCCACCGTGGAGGGCGCGGGAGCGGTGTCCGGATCGGCGTCGAGCTCGGCGACGTCCAGCGTCACCAGGTCCGAGGCGGCCCGCTCCCCCACGACGACGCCCGCGCCGGCGTCGGTGATCTGGAAGCCGGCCTCGTCGGTGGTCAGGGCGGGGTTCACCGGGGTGACGACGGCGCCGAGGTGCCACGCGGCGAACAGCGTCACCACGAACTCCACCCGGTTCGCCAGCATCACGGCGACGACGTCGCCGCGTGCCACGCCCGCGGAACGGAGCGCCGCCGCCGCGCCGAGTACCGCGTGCGCGAACGCGGAGTTGTCGAGCGCCCGGGCGTCGTCGGCGACGCACGGTGAGTGCGGTGCGGTCCTTGCCCGTTCCTGCGGAAGCACGGCGATGTGCATCGGGGCCATCCTCCGGACGGTCGTTGTCGGGTGGAGGAAAGGTAGGACCGCGGTGTGACGGTCACCATGGGCGCACGTCATGAAGTCGCGGACCGCCGTTGTGCGCACGGCACAAACCCGGCCCCGGACAGGTGAACGTCGCGGGTGGTGTCGGTCGCGGTCGTCGGGCGCTATAGGTTCGGCGGCATGTCCGCCCACGTCGACGACGTCGTGGCGACCGTCGCCCGTGACATCGACGCCCGGTTTCCGGAACTCACCGTCGAGCTCACCGACTGGTTCGTCGAGATGATCCCGGAGTTCCGGCACGACGAGGCCGTGCGGCAGCTGATGGTCGCCAGCACCTCGGCGAACCTGGTGGGCATCGTGGACCTCCTGGCGCACGCGATCCCGGTCGAGCAGATCGCGGTCCCGCCGGCGGCGGCGGAGTACGCGCGCCGCTTCGCCCAGCACGAGCTGTCCCTGGAGGCCCTGCTGCGCGCCTACCGGCTCGGCGAGCACCGGTTCGGGCAGTGGGCGCTCGACTCGCTGCGCCGGGGCGATCGACGCGACCCGGACGTCGTCCTGGCCGCGGTGGCGTCGCTGTCCGAGCGCACCAACCGCTACATCGACCAGGTGGTCGAAGGGCTGATCGACATCTACGAGACCGAGCGGCGCCGGTGGAGCACCCGCTCCGGCGCCGGCCTGGCAGCCAGGATCCGGATGGTCCTCGACACCGATCCGCTCTCGGACAGCGCCGCCGACGAGCTGCTGGGGCTGCCGGTGCGCGGCTGGCACCGGGCGGCCGTGCTCTGGGTGTCGGGGCCGACGGACGCCGCGGACGACGACGGGCTGCTCCAGGCCGGTGCCCGCCTGCTGCACGACGCGGCGGGGCGGCCCCCTCTGACGGTGCTGGCCGACAGCCGCACGCTGTGGGCGTGGCACTCCGGACCGACCGCACCGACGCTCGACGTCGAGCTCCTCCGTGCCCGGATGCCGGGCGACGTGTGTGTCGCGCTCGGAGCGCCCGCGGCCGGCCTGTCGGGGTTCCGCGGGTCGCTCGCCGAGGCGGTCCGGGCCCGGGCGGTCGTCGAGAACTCCGTCCTCACCCCGCCGGTGACGGAGTTCGACGACGTCGCCATCCCGGCCCTGCTCACCGAACGGACCGAGGACCTGCGCCGCTGGGTCGCCCGCGTACTGTCCGATCTGGACTCCGACGAGCCCGGTGTCGACCAGGTGCGGGAGACGCTGCGGGTCTTCCTCGCCTCCGGGGGCAGCTACACGCAGGCAGCCGGCCGGCTGCACCTGCACAAGAACACGGTGCACTACCGGGTGCGCAAGGCCGAGGACCTGCGGGGCCGGCCGCTCGGCGACGACCGGCTGCAGGTCGAGGTCGCGCTGCTCGCCGCATCGCTGCTGCGTACCCGTCCGTGACACGAGGACGAGCGCTTCGCCCTCCTGCACGGCGCGGCGTCGGCGCGGCGGGCCCAGCCCGCGGCCCGGGCGGAGCGCGCCCGCCCGTCGGACGGCGACGATGGTGCAGGATCGGGGCATGCTCGGTGACCGGTGGGGTGTGAGCGACCACGAGGTCGCACGCTCCTACCCGTGCGACGACGTCGTCGCCTCCCCCACGGTGCAGGTGTGGCGAGGCGTGACCGTCGAGGCGCCCGCCGAGGCTCTGTGGCCGTGGGTCGCGCAGGTCAGGCTGGCGCCGTACTCGTACGACTGGATCGACAACCTGGGCCGGCGCTCGCCCCGCGAGCTGGTGGGCCTTCCCGACCCCCGCGTCGGAGAACGGTTCACCACCGCCGGTGGGCGGGGAATGGGCCGGATCGTGTCGGTCGACCCGGGGAGACAGCTGACCGGCACCGTCATCGGCGCCGTCATGTCCTACGTGCTCGTGCCACACGACCACGACACGACGCGCCTGCTCCTCAAGGTCGTCATGAACGTCAACCGCTGGGTGGGCGTCGGGCTGTCCGTCGGCGACCTGGTCATGGCCCGACGGCAGCTGCTGAACTTCAAGGAGCTCGCCGAGCGGAACCGGCGCTGAGCCACACGGTGTCGTCCACCCGGAGAACGAAACAGCCCGTTGACCTGGAACATGTCCAGATCAACGGGCTGTCGTACGGCCTGTCGGGACGACAGGATTTGAACCTGCGACCCCTTGACCCCCAGGCACTGGCGGCGGGTCTTAGAGCTGCGCTGAGCGCAGACTCCGTGCTGGTCAACCGTCCGGTGACATCCGTCGACGTCCGGCGATCGGTAGTGCAGTTGTCACTCAGTTAGTCACTCACTCTGGGAGAGGCGGCTCCGAGCGACGAGCAGACTCTCCGTGGAGCGCTGGGTCGCTCAGCTTGCTTTCCTTACGCCAGGTGACCTGGTCAGCGTCTAGGGTTCGCCACTCCTGCAAAGAGTAGTCGTTCTCGTTGTCTGTGATCATGATCCGTCTTTCTATACGGTGCCGATCATGACTCCACCGGATCTCGTCGTAGGTCCTGCGGTGTGGCCTAATCTGACCGGGCGCCCCGTACCGGGCCTGCGTGTTGATTCGCGCATCCAGGCCGACGGCGGCGTCGGCGTCGGCGTAGATCGCTCGGTTAGGGCTGTCGCACTGTCCGCAGCGTTGATCGTCGCACTCCAGTAGCGCCCCACAGTCCCCGCATTCGTAGCGAACCACAGCGCCGATCCTAGGAGGGGATCAGGACCGCAGAACGTTGCTGCGAACGTAGCCAGTTTGGAAGGTCTCGCCGAACCCGCGCTCGTCGACGCTGAGCAGGAGGAACCACAGGCGCACTGAACCTCGGCTGACCGTCGTTGTCCGCCGCTAGTTGCACGCCAATTGCATGGAACGAAGCCAGCGCCCGTTGACTGGCACAGGTGCGATATTCGAGACCTCCAGTATTCGCCGGTCACTCATGGTTCAGGATCCGCGCGGCTTATACAGCCGGCCCATGCCGGCTTGCCGCCGCGTGCCTGACAGCAGGCCGATCGTCTCGCAGACCGGCCACCTCACGATGAAGCTCCACCGTTAGCTGTTCAGGATCGACCACACCCGCCTTCTGTTCGTCCAGGGGGACGAGGGCATCGACCGCCCGGCCCAGGCGGGGTCACATCCCCCGACATGACCCCACCCGTCCGGGCGTGATGGCGCGGCCCCCAACTCGTCCCGCGTCATCGTGGCTGGTGGGCCCTACGGCCCGTGGAACTCTCGGTCTTACGTCCTCGGCTTGGTAGTCAGACCTCTGAGATGTCCGGGCCGGCATGCAGACGGCGGAGCGGATCGACACACAGCGTGTCGTCGGCCCCGGCCCGATAGGCGGTGTTGGCCGACACCGAGCTGGCGCACCCCTGCGCCTGCACCACCGGGCTACCCGGCCCCCGGCGCTTCTGGCGTAGGACTCTGCGTGCCGGCGGCGAGGCCGTAGCGGACGTCATGGTTCTCCCGGAGGCCGACATCTCGACCAACCCACTCTGTTGGAGCCCTCTCGTATGCACCGAGCGTGACATGATGCGCGAACTGGCTCCGTCGTCGTCACAGAGAGTGCGACACACCGCGGGTAACACCTGAGACCCCTGTCCCTCGCACATCAGCGACCGGGAGTGCCGCCTGGTGAGCGGCGTCGGGTGTGGCAGAGCGGCCGACAGGTCGACTCACTGCGTGAACACCTCTTCGAGGGTGAACTGCTCGATGTCGAGGACGAACCCTCGGACGACGGTGTCGGGATGGAGAAAGGTCTCGTGGCGCAGCTGCACGATGTCGCGCCGAACGCTGATGACCGGGCTGGCAAAGGCGTGGGTCCGCCACTGAGGCCGGCGGCCGGTCTCCTCGGCGAGCTCCTCGGTGAACTCGTGGTCGGTGAACGTGGCCAGCCCGCACCCGGAGTGCTGGACGAGGACGACGTCGCGCGTGTCCAGCTTGCGCTGGCTGATGGCCAGCGACCGCACGATGTCGTCGGTGACCACTCCTCCGGCGTTACGCAGCACGTGTACTTCGCCGAGTGCGAGCCCGAACAGGGCGAAGACGTCGATGCGGGCATCCATGCACGTCACGACGGCGGTCTTCAAGGTCGGGGGAACGGCGAGCCCCTGTGCGTTCGAGGCGGCCAGCCGACCGCCACCTGCCTGGTAGCGGCGCAGCAGCTCTTCGTTGCTCACCCGCTCAACCTAGCCGGGCACCGCGGTGGACGGCCGCAGGAGGGCGCACAGCCCAGGTGGGCGGAGCAACGGTCTTAGCGTGCCCGCGGCGCGCCACAGGACGGGCAGCCAGCAGGGCGGACGCGGCTCGGATTGACGCGGACGGGAACCCGCCCTGACGGCGAACGGGAGCTTTCCGACCCTCTGTGGCCGCATCGGATGCGGACTTATAGACTTGCGGAAGTCTGCAAGTGCAAAGCGGGGGTGGTGAAGTGTCTCGCGCCGGGTTTGATGGAGGGTGTCAAGCCAGGAGATGATGAGCAGCGATGGCAGCCCCACGGAAGCACCCCAACGAGCTGCGGGAACGAGCGATCCGGCTGGTCCTCGACGCCAAGGCCGACCCTGTCAACGCCGGCACGAACGTCTGCCGCCGTATCGGTGACCAGCTGGGAATCCTTCCGGAAACCCTGCGCGGCTGGGTGAAGCAAGCCGAGATCGACGCTGGATCCCGGCCTGGGACGACGACCGATCAGGCCGCTCGGCTGGCGGAGCTGGAGCGGGAGACCCGTGAACTCCGCCGGGCCAACACCATTCTCAAGTCCGCTTCGGCTTTCTTCGCGGCGGAGCTCGACCGCCCGCAACGGTAGTCACCGACTACATCGACAAGAACAGGAACGAGTTCGGGGTCGGGCCGATCTGTGCCGTGCTGAAAGACGCCGGTATCCCGATCGCCCCGAGTGCCTACTATGCGGCGAAGACCCGTCCACCCTCGGCCCGGGCGGAACGCGACATCCTCGTCTCCGCCGAGATCGCACGCGTGCACGCCGAGAACTACGGCGTCTACGGCGTCCGGAAAGTCTGGGCACAGCTGGGCCGCGAAGGCGGCGTGGACGACCGGCCGGTCGCGCGGTGCACCGTCGGCCGGCTCATGAAAGCCGCAGGCCTGCGCGGTGTCCGGCGGCAGCGGGTGCCGCGGACCACCATCCGTGCCGACAGCCCCGACCTGCGCCCGGACCTGGTCGAGCGCGACTTCACCGCGACGGCCCCGAACCGGTTGTGGGTCGCCGACATCACCTACATCTAGACGCATTCCGGTTGGGTGTATGCCTCGTTCGTCTTGGACGCGTTCTCCCGGAGGATCGTGGGTTGGCAGCTGTCACGTCATCTCTACACCGATCTCGCCCTAGACGCACTCAACATGGGGATCTGGATCAGGGAACGCAGCGGTGCAGATCTGTCGCGGTTAACGCATCATTCGGACCGCGGTGTCCAATACGTTGCCATTCGCTACACTGAGCGGCTCGGCGAAGCTGGTGTCGTCGCTTCCGTCGGGTCGGTCGGCGATTCCTATGATAACGCGATGGCGGAGGCATTCAACTCGTTGTTCAAGGCCGAATTGATCCGCAACAAGGGGCCGTGGGCGGGGATCAGCGACCTTGAACTCGCGGTCGCCGAGTACGTCGACTGGTACAACCACCGCCGACTACACGGCGAACTCGGCTTCGTCCCGCCGGTCGAGTACGAGATCCATAACGCCACCACCACGACCGCCCGGCAGCCCGCCGGAGCATGAGAACTCAGCCTCTACCAAACCCGGCACTTGACACTTCGGCCTGCACGAGCTCCCGGTGACCTGGACCTGACACCAGTGATCACGGATCGGGAAGCCATGCGGACAGATGTGGCCGGTTCTCCTCCCGATCCGTGATCACCAGGCTCGGCCCGCACCCGGACCCGCTGCTCAGCAGCGCGAGCCGGTGCCGATGACGAGCGCTCCCGGCACGGGATCGAGCTGGTGTCCGACACCCCTCGTGGCACCCCTCCCACCACGCCCGTGCCATCCCCGGCAGCTGCCGCCGGATCGGACCGGGAACACAGGGCGCTCCCGCCGAGCCACGTGATCACGGATCGGGAAACCACCCGGACAGATGTGACCGGACCCCTTCCCGATCCGTGATCACCGAGTCCGGCGCCCACCCGGACCCGCTGCTCAGCACCGCGAGCCGGTGCAGAACACGAGCGCGGCACGGGATCGAGCTGCCGTCGGGCCCCCCTCGTGGGCGCACCGGATCATCCACCGCGCCGCGCCACCCCATCGGCCGGCTGCGACCCTCCGGCCCGGGGGCCACGAAGCCCGGCCCCGGACCGGGCGCCGACACCCACCTGATCACGGATCGGGAAGCCACGCGGCCGCATGTGGCCGTCTCCCCTCCCGATCCGTGATCACGAGACTCACCAGGTCACGGGGAGCTCCGTCAGGCCGCCGGAGAGGCCCTCGGAGCCACGGCGCATCTCCTCCACCGGACCTGCGGGGCGCAGCCCGGGGAGCCGGGTGAACAGCTGGGTGAAGGCGATCCGCAGGGACATCCGGGCCAGCGGGGCGCCGATGCAGTGCCACATGCCGTGCCCGAAGGTCAGGTGCGGGTTCGACTGCCTGCGGATGTCGAACACCTCGGGCTCGTCGAACACCTCGGTGTCGAAGTTGACCAGGGTGAAGTCGAGCAGCACCAGGTCGCCGGTGCGGATGGTGACGTCGCCGATCTCGACGTCGTCGGTGGCGTAGCGGGGCAGCACCGAGCCGCCGGCCTTGGCGCAGCGCAGGATCTCCTCGACGGCCTCGCGCATGGTGCGCTCGTCGGCGAGCGCGGCCTCGAGCTGGTCCGGGTAGGCCGAGAAGAGGAGCACGCCCAGGTCGACGTGGCTGGCGACGCTGTCCAGGCCGGCGAACAGCAGGCCGGCGGCGATCGGGCCGATCCGCTCGTCGGGCACCTGGTCGCAGAGCCGGGAGATGACGTCGTCGGTGGGGTCGATCCGCTTGCGCCGGGCGATGCCGGACAGCAGGCCGAAGAGTTCGGCCTGACCCGAGGCGACGCGCTCGGAGTCGTCCAGGTCGCCCATCGTCATGATCGTCTGCACGAGCGCGGGGCGGTCCGCGGGCGGGATACCGATCAGCGCGCACAGGACGGTCAGCGAGTACGGCATCGAGAACCCGCCGTGCAGGTCCCCGGGGGCGCCGGCGGCGACGAACCCGTCGAGGACCTCCTCGGCGATCGCGGACACGGCAGGCATCAGATTCAGCACCCGCCGCGCGGAGAACTGCGGGGTCAGCAGCCGCCGCATCTCCTTGTGCAGGTCCCTGGCCTGCTCGGCGTCGTCGACGACGAGCAGGTCCAGGAACGGGTTCTGCACGTACCGCGGGGCGTTCGGCGGGTCGGCGTGCGCGCGGCCGAGACGCTCGTCGTGCAGCAGGGACTTGAGCTCGGCGTAGCGGGTGACCAGCCAGCCGTCGTCACCGGCGGGGGTGCGGACCCGGCAGACCGGCGCCTGTTGCTGCAGCTCGCGCAGCAGCGGGCTCATCCGCAGGACGGGCGGGGTCTGCCCACCCAGCGACGGCGGCCCGTCACCGGTGACCGGGCAGGTGGCCGGGGTGCTCATGAGACGTCCTCCGTGGTCGGGGCGGGCAGCTCGGCGAGCCAGGTCTCGATCGCGCCGGCGGTCAGCGACGAGTGCTCCATGGCGAGCGAGAGGTGGTCGGCGTCGATGTCGACGACGGCGTCGGCGGGCACCGCGGAGGTGTCCAGGATGAAGTCCTCGACGTCGCGGGCGGCGCGGACGAGCAGCGTCGGCGCGGTCGTCGGGGGCGAGTCGATCTCGGTCATCGTCATGAACCAGTGCGCCATCGCCGACATCCGCGCGCTGTTCAGCGTCACCGACGGCGAGTCGATGTCGGCCAGGTAGAAGCGGGTCGTGCGGTCCAGGTCGTTGCCCTCGGCCGCGTCCCAGCGGATGGAGGCGGTGTCGAGCAGGACGACCGCCTCCGGCCGCACGCCCCAGGTGTCCTCGAGGACGCCCGCGGCGAGGTAGGCCAGCGAGCCGCCGGTGGAGTGGCCGACCATGACGAACGGCTCGCCGTCGCTGGCCAGCAGCACGCTCTCGGCGACGATGCGGGCGGCGGCCTCGCTGGTGGCGGGCAGCTGCTCGCCGGGTGCGAAGCCCATCAGCGGCAGCGCGGACACGTGCCGGCTGCCGCGGAAGTGCGCGGCGATCCGGGCGTACTGGTGCACGCCGCCGGTCGCACCGGGCGCACTGACGAAGATCAGCCGCGGGTCGGTGGGCCCCTCGGCGAGGGTGACCGGCTCGGACAGCTCCTCCAGCTCGGCCGGGGACGCGAACATCGGACGGGTGTTCGCGGCGGCCTTGAGCATCCGCATCGCCTCCACCAGCTTCCCGCCGCGGACGGCGGCGTGGAACATGCCGACGAGCGTCTCGTCGCCGTGCGCCGCGGGCCGCCCGGCCGTGGCGACCGGCGTCGCACCGGGTGCGGGGGCCTGCTCGATCTGCTCGTGCAGCCGCCGGGCGAGCTTCACCGGGGTCGTGCTGTCGAAGACGATCGACCCGGCGAGTCGCAGCCCGAGGACCTCGCCGAGCTGGTTGCGCAGCCCCACCGCGACGAGTGAGTCGAAGCCCAGCTCCAGGAAGCCGCGCTCCGGGTCGACCGCCGCCGGGTCCTCGTGGCCGAGCAGCCCGGCCGTGTAGCCGGTGACGAGCTCGACGAGCAGCGCCTCCTGCCCGGCCGGGTCGAGGTGGCGCAGCCGCTCCCGCACCGTGACCGGCGACGAGCCCGCCGCGGCGGCGGTGCGGCGGGTGCGGGGCACCAGGTCCCGCCACAGCGCGGGCAGCGCCTGCTGCACGGCCAGCCCGGCGACGTTGATCCGGGTCGGGACGAGGACCGGCTCCGGCCGGGCGAGTGCGGCGTCGAACAGGGCGAGACCGTCGGCGGCGTCGAGGGCGGGCAGCCCGCCGCGGGCCATCCGCTCCAGGTCGGCGTCGCCGACCTGCTCGGTCATGCCGCTCCCCCGGCCCCACGGGCCCCAGCCGAGCGACACCGCGGGCAGCCCGAGCCCGGCCCGGTACCGGGCCAGCCCGTCGAGGCCCGCGTTGGCGGCGGCGTAGTTGGCCTGCCCGGCGCTGCCGAGGATCCCCGACACCGACGAGTAGAGGACGAACGCGGCCAGCGGCAGCTCGCGGGTCGCGGCGTGCAGGTGCCACGCGGCGTCGAGCTTGGGACGCAGCACCCCGGCGAGGCGCTCGGGGGTGAGCGAGCCGGTGAGGCCGTCGTCGAGGACGCCGGCGGTGTGGACGACCGCGGTCAGCGGGCGCCCGGCCGGGACGGACCCGACCAGCGCGGTGACGGCGTCGGGGTCGCCGGCGTCGCACGCGGTGACCGTGACGGCGGCGCCGAGCGCGGTCAGCTCGTCGCGCAGCGCGGCCGCGCCGGGGGCGTCCGGGCCGCGCCGGCTCGCCAGCAGCAGGTTCCGGGTCCGGCCGGTCGTGACGAGGTGCCGGGCGAGCAGCGCACCGAGCCCACCGGTGCCGCCGGTGACCAGGACGGTGCCGTCCGGGTCCCAGTCCGCCGCCGGACGTGTGGTGTCCGGTGCGGCCTCCGGCAGCCGGGCCAGGCGGGCGGCGCGGACCGCGTGGTCGCGGACCAGCAGCTGCTGCTCGTCGAGGAGCAGCAGGTGCGGCAGGACTCCGGCCGAGCGGAACGTGTCGTCGAGGTCGACGAGCCGGATCCGGCCCGGGTTCTCCGTCTGCGCGGCGCGCACCAGGCCCCAGACGGCGGCGGCCGCCGGGTCGGTGACGGTCCCGCCGTCGGCGGCGACCGCACCCCGCGTGACGACGACGAGGCGCGCGTCGGCGAGGCGCGGCTCGTCGAGCCACTCCTGCAGCAGGCCCAGCACCCGGGTGGTCAGGGTGTGCACGGCGGCCGCGCCGCCGTCCGGGTCGCCGACGACCGGGATGAGGAAGACGTCGGGGGCGAGCCCGGTGTCGCCGACGGCCCCGCCGAGGGACTCGGCGTAGGCGCTGACGGTCTCGTCGGCGCGGTGCATCGCGTAGCCGAGGTCGAGCTCGTCGTCGCCGACGACGGCCCAGCGGGTGCCCGCGGCACGGTCGCCGAGCTCGACGGGGGTCCAGTGCAGGCCGAACAGCCCACCCTGCCCGGTCGCGGCGGGCGCCTGCGCGTCGCCCGTCCCTCCGGTGTGGACGGTGTCGGCGGTGAGCACCGGGGCGCCGGTGGGGTCGGTGGCGACGAGGGCGAACGTCCCGGGACCGGTCCCGGTGATCCGCACGCGCAGCGTGCCGGCGCCGGTGGCGTGCAGGGTCAGGCCCTCGATCCGGTCCGGCCCGGTGGCGGCGTCGGTCGTGGCGTCGGTGGTGGCGTCCCGGCCGAGCGCGGCGGCGGTGCGCAGGGCCGCGTCCAGCAGCGCGGGGTGCAGGCCCCAGCCGTCGGCGGTGGCGCCGTCGGGGAGGGTGACCTCGGCGAGGATCTCGCCGTCGCGAACCCACGTCCCGGGTGTGCCGGCTGCCTGCCGGGCGTCGCGCGGCGGCCACTCGCCGGGGTCCGCGACGGTGTCCCGGCCGTCGTCGGGTGCCAGGACGCCGCGGGCGTGCAGGGTCCACGGCGCGTCGTCGGGGGGGGCGGGCGTGCACGGTCAGCCGCAGGCGCCCACCGACGGCACCGGTGCCGGTGCCGGTGTCCACGGCGCTGTCCACGGCGGCGTCGACGGCGCTGTCCACGGAGACCTGCAGGGCCACGCCGTCGCGGTCGCCGACGCTCAGCGGGGCGACGAGATCGAGCTCCTCGACCCGCGGGGCGCCGACCTGGTCACCGGCGCGGACCGCGAGCTCGGCGAACACGGTGGCGGGCACCGGACCGCCGGGCAGCCACGGCTGGGTCCGCCGGGAGAGCCGTCCGGTGAGGACGGTGCGGTCGGCGTCGGCGAGGGCGACGGCGGCGCCGAGCAGCGGGTGCCCGGCGGCGGTGAGGCCGAGCCCGGCCGCGTCGACGGTGCCGGCCCGCAGCGTCGGCCAGTACCGCTCCCGGTCGAACGGGTAGGTCGGCAGCGGCACCGGGGCGGCGTGCGGGGTGGTGGTGCCCTCGGCGACCGCCGCCCAGCCGACGCCGGTCCCGCGGGTCCACAGTGCACCGGCCGCGCCGAGCACGGTGGCCTCCTCGCCGGCGTCGCGGCGCAGCGCGGGCACGGCGACCGCGTCGGGCGCGTTCTCGGCGACCAGCGCGGACAGCACCGCGTCGGGGCCGAGCTCGAGGAAGGTCCGGACGCCGAGCCCGGCCAGTGCCGCGACGCCGTCACCGAAGCGGACGGCGCCGCGGGCGTGCCGGACCCAGTAGCCGGGGTCGGTGAGCCCGCCGTCGACGGCGCCGGTCAGGTTCGACACGACGGGGATCTGCGGCTCGGCGAACGTGAGGCCGTCGACGACCCGGGCGAACGCGTCGAGCATCGGGTCGATCAGCGGTGAGTGGAACGCGTGGCTGACGGCGAGGGCGCGGGTGCTGCGGCCGTCGGCGTCGAACCGGGCCCGGACGGCGGCGACGGCGTCGGCGTCGCCGGAGACCACGACCGCGTCGGGGGCGTTGACGGCGGCGATCGCGACATCGTCGCCCAGCAGCGGGGCGACCTCGTCCTCGCGGGCCCGCAGGGCGACCATCGCCCCGCCCGCGGGCAGGTCGGCCATGAGCCGGGCGCGGGCGGCGACGAGGGTGCAGGCGTCGTCGAGGGAGAGGACCCCGGCCACGTGCGCGGCGGTGATCTCGCCGACCGAGTGGCCGGCGACGTGGCCGGGCCGCACGCCCCAGGACTCGACGAGCCGGTAGAGCGCGACCCCGGTCGCGAACAGCACGGGCTGGGTGTGCCGGGTGTCGTCGAGCGCGGCCCGGTCGGTGCCCCAGACGACGTCGCGCAGCGCGGTGCCGAGCCGGGCGTCGAGCAGGTCGACGGTCTCGTCGAACGCGGCCGCGAACACTCCGAACCGGGCGTGCAGCTCCCGGCCGGCGCCGAGCCGCTGCGAGCCCTGCCCGGAGAACAGCACCGCGAGCCCGCCGCGGTCGCCGGTGGGCACGACGTCGCGGACGGCCTCGGTGAGCCCGTCCGCGGTGTGGACGAGCAGCGCGCGGTGCGCGAACGCGCTGCGGGTGGTGGCCAAGGCGTGGCCGACGTCGGCCGGGGCGTGCCCCGGCCCGAGGGCGCGGAGGTGTTCCAGCTGGGCGTCGAGCGCCGTGGCGGAGCGGGCCGAGACCGGCCAGGCGACGGCCCGCGGCGACACCGCGGGCTCCGCCGGTTCCGCCGGGTCGGCGGGGGCCTGTTCGAGGACGACGTGGGCGTTGGTGCCGCTGATCCCGAACGACGACACCCCGGCGCGGCGGGCCCGTCCGGTCTCCGGCCAGGCGGTCTGCTCGGTGAGCAGCCGCACCGCCCCGGCGGACCAGTCGACGTGGCTCGACGGCGCGTCGACGTGCAGGGTCCGTGGCAGCGTCGCGTGTTGCAGTGCCAGCACGGTCCGGATCACCCCGGCGGCGCCGGCGGCGGCCTGGGTGTGGCCGAGGTTGGACTTCACGGAGCCGAGCAGCAGCGGCCGGCCGGGGTCGCGGTCGGCGCCGTAGGTGGCGAGCAGGGCCTGCGCCTCGATGGGGTCGCCGAGCGCGGTGCCGGTACCGTGCGCCTCGACGGCGTCGACGTCGGCCGGGGACAGCCCGCCGCTCGCGAGCGCCTGGCGGATCACGCGCTGCTGCGCGGGCCCGTTCGGGGCGCTGAGCCCGTTCGACGCGCCGTCCTGGTTCACGGCCGACCCGCTGAGCACGGCGAGCACCGGGTGCCCGTTGGCGCGGGCGTCGGACAGCGTCTCGACGACGAGCAGGCCGATGCCCTCGGACCAGCCGGTGCCGTCGGCGCCGTCGGCGAAGGCCTTGCAGCGCCCGTCCGGGGCGAGGCCGCCGTGCAGGCTGAACCCGGAGAAGTTCGCCGGGGTGGTCATCACGGTGACGCCACCGGCCAGCGCGAGGCCGCACTCCCCGCTGCGGACGGCCTGGGCCGCGAGGTGCAGCCCGACCAGCGACGACGAGCACGCCGTGTCCAGGGTGACGGCGGGGCCCTGCAGCCCGAGGGCGAACGACACGCGCCCGGACAGCACGCTGGCGGCGAGGCCGTTCCCGGCGTAGCCGCCCATGTCGTCGCCGGAGGCGAGGACGAGGTGGGTGTAGTCCTGCCCGTTCGTGCCGACGAACACGCCGGTGCGGCTGCCGCGCAGCCCGGCCGGGTCGATCCCGGACCGCTCGAACGCCTCCCACGCGGTCTCCAGCAGCAGCCGCTGCTGCGGGTCCATCGCGAGCGCCTCGCGCGGGGAGATGTCGAAGAACGACGGGTCGAACTCGGCGGCGCCGGGCAGGAACCCGCCGCGCTGGGTGGCGCTGGCGCCGGGCCCGTCACCGGCGAGCACGTCGAGGTCCCAGCCGCGGTCGTCGGGGAACGGGCCGATGCCGGCGCGGCCGCCGGCGAGCAGCTCCCACAGGTCCTCCGGGGAGCGGACCCCGCCGGGGAACCGGCAGGCCATGCCGACGATCGCGACGGGCTCGTCCCGCCCGGACTCCGCCTCGGCCAGCCGTCGGCGGGTGTCGTGCAGATCGGCCGTGACCCACTTCAGGTAGTCGACGAGCTTCTGTTCGTCGGGCATGGTCCTGTCCGCCTCTCTCGTTCGTGGGGGTCCGGGGTCAGCTCGCCGACGACCGGCCGAGTTCGTTGTCGATGAAGGCGAGGACCTGCTCGGTGCTCGCCGCGTCGAGGCGCTCGTCGACGGCGGTGCGGCCGTCGGTGTGGGCCCCGTCGGGCCGGGCGCCGTCCCACCGCTCCAGCAGGCGGCGCAGCCGGCGGGCGACCCCGCTGCGGGTCTCGGGGTCGGCGCCGTCCGGGGACAGTGCTGCCTCCAGCCGGTCCAGCTCGGCCAGCGGCGACGCCGCTGCCGCCGGGCCCGCGGAGCCGACGACCTCGCCGTCGAGGTGGCGGGCCACCTCGGCCGGGGTGGGGTGGTCGAAGACCAGCGTCGCCGGGAGCCGGCTCCCGGTGGCGGCGGCCAGCCGCATCCGCAGCTCGACGCCGGTGAGCGAGTCGAACCCGAGCCGGCTGAAGTCCCGGTCGGCCGGGACGGCGTCGGCGCCGGTGTGCCCGAGCACGCCCGCCGTCTCGGTGCGGACCAGCTCCAGCAGCTCGGCGTACCGGGCGTCGGGCTCCAGCCCGGCGAGCCGCCGGAGCAGGCCGCCCGCGCCCTCGGTGGCCGCCGCGGTCCGGCGCCTGCTGCGCACCAGGGCGCGCAGCACGGCCGGGACGTCGCCCGCGGCCGCTCCGGCCCCGGCGGCGAACCGGGCCGCCACGGTGAACCGGTCACCGCGGGCGATGGCGGTGTCGAACAGGGCGAGCCCCTGGTCGGGCTGCAGCGGCGGCATCCCGGAGCGCTCGTGCCGCTCCCGCTCGGCGGCGTCGAGGGTGCCGGTCATGCCGGCGTCGGCGGACCACGGCCCCCAGGCCAGCGACAGTCCGGCCAGGCCGCGTGCCGCACGGTGCGCGGCGAGCGCGTCCAGGAAGCTGTTGGCGGCCGCGTAGTTGCCCTGGCCGGGGCCGCCGGTGATCCCGGCGACCGAGGAGTACAGGACGAACGCGGCCAGCGGCAGCTCGCGTGTCGCCTCGTGCAGGTGCCATGCGGCGTCCGCCTTCGGGCGCAGCACCCGGTCCATCCGGGTCGCGTCGAGCGACCCGACGGTGGCGTCGTCGAGCACGCCCGCGGTGTGCACGACCGCGGTCAGCGGGTGTGCGGCGGGGACCGAGTCGACGAGGCCGGCGACGGCGGCCGGGTCGGCGACGTCGCAGGCCGCGAGGGTGACCTCGGCGCCGAGCGCGGTGAGCTCGGCGCGCAGCTCGGCGGCCCCGGGGGCGGCCGGGCCGCGGCGGCCGGCGAGCAGCAGGTGCCGCACGCCGCGGGTGCTGACGAGGTGCCGCGCGAGCAGCGCACCGAGGCCACCGGTACCGCCGGTGACCAGGACGGTGCCGTCCGGGTCCCACGCCGCCGGTGCGGGGGCGTCCGGCGTGGCCCGGGTCAGGCGGGCGACGGTGAGGTCGCCGCCGCGCAGGGCCGCCTGGGTCTCCCCCGCCGCGGCCAGGCCGGGCAGGGCCTCCAGGGCGGCGCCGAGCCCGGCACCGGGGGCTGCCGGGTCGAGGTCGAGCAGCACGACGCTGCCCGGGTCCTCGGACTGCGCGGACCGGACGAGCCCCCAGACCGGGGCCGCGCCGAGGTCGGGCACGTCGCCCGCACCGGCGGCGACCGCACCCCGGGTGACGACGACGAGGCGGGAGCCGGTCGTGCGGGCGTCCCCGGACCAGCGCTGCAGCAGCTCCAGCACGGCGCCGGTGGTGGCACGGGTCGCGGCCGGGAGACCGGCCCCGTCCGGCCCGGGGTCCCCGGAGACCGGGGCGAGGACGACCGGCGGCAGCGGGTCGCCGGAGTCGAGCAGCGCGCCGACCGAGGTCGCGCGGACCGGCGGGGTCCCGCCGGACGCGGCCAGGGCGTCGTCGAGCTCGGGCAGGCCGTCGCCGAGGACCCCCCACCCGGCCGTCGTGGTCCGGTCGGTCGGGGGTGCGGCGGTCCAGTCGAGGGTGAGCAGGGCGGCGTCGGTGGACCCGGCCGGACCGGTCGTGGCGGCGGGCTCGGCCAGGGTGAGCGCGCCCGCGGTGAGCACGGGTGCCCCCTGCGCGTCCGACGCCGCGAGGGTCCGGGTGCCGTCGCCGCGGTCGGTGAGCCGGACCCGCAGCACGGTGGCCTCCGACGCGTGCAGCGTGACGTCCCGCAGGGCGGCGAGGTCGGCGTCGTCGGTGGGCGCGCCGAACCGGGCGGCGACGTCGAGCAGGGCCGGGTGCAGCGTGTACGCGGCACCGGCGGCGGGCTGCCCGGTGAGCTCGAGCTCGGCGAGCAGGGCCCCGTCGTGCTGCCAGCCGCCCCGGACGGTGACCGGCCCGACGGCGCCGGGCAGGCCGGGCAGCGGCGTCGCGCCCGGCGGCGGCCACGCGGCACCGGCCGGCTGCCCGGTGCCCGCCCCGGCCGCCGGATCGGTGGCCGGGGCCGCGGTCAGCACGCCGGTGGCGTGCCGCAGCCACCGGCCCGCACCGTCGACGTCCCCGGTGCCCCCGGCGGGGCCCTCGGCGGGCCGCGAGTGCACGTCGACGGGCCGGCGGCCGTCGTCGTCCGGTTCGCCGACCCTCACCTGCAGCAGCCGCGGCGCCCCGGTGGGCAGCGGCGCGGTGATCGTCAGCTCCTCGACGGTCGTGGCGCCGATCTCGTCGCCCGCGCGGACGGCGAGCTCGGCGAGCACCGACGCGGGGAGGGCGGGGAGGTCGTCGCCGGCCCACCCCAGGTCGGCGGGCGTGAGGCGGCCGGTCAGGAGGATCTCGTCCGACCCGGCGACGGCGGTCGCGGCGCCGAGCAGCGGGTGCCCGCCGGCGCGCAGGCCGAGGCCACCGGCGTCGGCCGGGGTCGTGGCGGCGACGGTGGGCCAGAAGCGTTCCCGCTGGAACGGGTACGTCGGCAGCGCCACCGGCCGGGTCGCGGTCCCGTCGAGGACGGCCGCCCAGTCCACCGCGGTCCCGGCGACGTGCAGCCGGGCCAGTGCGGTGAGCAGGGTGCGGTCCTCGTCGCCGGCGCCGCGCAGCGCCGGGACGACCACCGCGGAGTCGGGGACGCAGGAGCGGGCCGGGGCGGACAGCACGGCGTCCGGCCCGATCTCCAGGAACGCGGTCGTCCCGCGGCCGGTCAGCGCCCGCACCGCGTCGGCGAAGCGCACCGTGTCGCGCACGCCCCGCACCCAGTGCTCCGGGTCGCACAGCTCGGCGGCGGCCGGGGCGCCGGTGACCGTCGAGACCACGGGGATCCGCGGCTCGGCGGGGTCCAGCCCGGCCACGACGGCGCGGAACCCGTCGAGCATCGGCTCCATCAGCGGCGAGTGGAACGCGTGGCTGACCCGCAGCGCCGTGGTGCGGCGCCCCCGTCCGGCCAGCTCGGCGGCGACGGCGTCGACCTCGTCGGCGGTCCCGGACAGGACCACCGCGGACGGGCCGTTCACGGCGGCGACGGCGACGCCGCCGGTCAGCAGCGGCGCGACCTCCTCCTCGTCCGCCTCGACGGCGACCATCGCGCCACCGGCAGACAGGGCCGCCATCAGGCGGGCCCGGGCGGCGACGAGCGTGCAGGCGTCCTCCAGCGAGAACACGCCCGCGACGTGGGCGGCGGCGATCTCGCCGACCGAGTGCCCGGCGACGGCGTCCGGGGTGAGGCCCCAGGACTCCAGGAGCCGGAACAGCGCGACCTCGACGGCGAACAGTGCGGGCTGGGTGGCGCCGGTGTCGTCGAGCGCGGCGGCGGCGGTGTCGCCGTCGCCCCAGACGACGTCGCGCAGCGACGGGTCCAGGTGGGCGAGCGTGGTGTCGAGCGCGTCGGCGAACACGGGGTGGCGGGCGTGCAGCTCGCGGCCCATGCCGAGGCGCTGGGCACCCTGCCCGGAGAACAGGAACGCCGTGGACCGCTCGATCGCCTCGGCCCGCGCGACCTCGGTGACACCGGCTGCCCCGGCGCCGGCGAGGAGCACGGCGCGGTGCTCGAACACCGACCGGCCGGTGGCCAGCGCGTACCCGACGTCGGCGGCGGCGACGTCCGGGCGGGCGGCCGTCGCGGCGCGCAGCCGGTCGAGCTGGGCGTCGAGCGCGGGCCCGGAGCGGGCGGAGACCACCCACGGGGTGACGGCGGGCGCGGTCACCGCAGCCGGTGCCGGGAGCTCCGGCGCCTGCTCCAGCACGACGTGGGCGTTGGTGCCGCTGATCCCGAACGACGAGATCCCGGCCCGCCGGGCGCGCCCGGTCTCCGGCCACGGCACCTGCTCGGTGAGCAGCTCGACCGACCCGGCGGTCCAGTCGACCCGGCTCGACGGGGCGGCGACGTTGAGCGTGCGCGGCAGCGTGCCGTGCCGCAGCGCGAGGATCATCTTGATCAGGCCGGCGGCGCCCGCCGCGGCCTGGGTGTGGCCGATGTTGGACTTCACCGAGCCGAGCAGCAGCGGGTGCTCCCGGTCCCGGCCGTAGGCGGCGAGCAGGGCCTGCGCCTCGATCGGGTCGCCGAGCACGGTGCCGGTGCCGTGCGCCTCGACGGCGTCGACGTCGGCCGGGGTCAGGCCGCCGGAGGCGAGGGCCTGCCGGATGACCCGCTGCTGGGACGGCCCGTTGGGCGCGGTCAGGCCGTTCGAGGCGCCGTCGGAGTTGACGGCGGAGCCGCGGACGACGGCGAGGATCTCGTGCCCGCGGGCGACCGCGGTGGACTGCCGCTCCAGCACGAGCACGCCGACGCCCTCGGACCAGCCGGTGCCGTCGGCGTCGTCGGAGAACGCCTTGCACCGTCCGTCGGGGGCGAGGCCGCCCTGCCGGGTGAACCCGGCGAAGCTGGTGGAGGTCGACATGACGGTGACGCCGCCGGCGAGCGCGGCGTCGCACTCCCCCGCGCGCAGCGCCTGGGCCGCCCAGTGCACCGCGACCAGCGACGACGAGCAGGCGGTGTCGACGGTGACCGCGGGGCCCTCCAGGCCGAACGCGTAGGCGAGCCGGCCGGAGATGACGCTCGCGGCGAGGCCGGTCCCGGCGTGGCCCTCGACGTCGTCCGGGGAGCGCAGCAGGAGGTTCGCGTAGTCCTGCCCGTTGGTGCCGACGAACACGCCGGTGCGGCTGCCGCGCAGCCGGGCCGGGTCGGTGCCGGTGCGTTCGAACGCCTCCCACGTGGTCTCCAGCAGCAGGCGCTGCTGCGGGTCCATCGCGACGGCCTCGCGGGGCGAGATGTCGAAGAAGGCGGGGTCGAAGCCGGCGGCGTCGTGCAGGAAGCCGCCCTCGCGGGTGGCGCTGCGGCCCTGGCCGTCGCCGGCGAGGACGTCGAGGTCCCAGCCGCGGTCGGTGGGGAAGCCGGTGATGCCGTCGTCACCGTCGACGAGCATCCGCCAGAACTCGTCGGGCGTGGTGACCCCGCCGGGGAGCCGGCAGGCCGTCCCGACGACGACGATCGGGTCGTCGGCGACGGCGACGGCGACGGCGACGGTCACCCCGGTGGGCTCGGCGCTGCCGGTCTCGCCGGTCAGCTCCGCGACCAGGTGCGCGGCCAGCGCACGCGGCGTGGGGTGGTCGAAGACGAGGCTCGCGGGCAGGGACAGGCCGGTCGCGGCGGACAGCGCGTTGCTGAGCTCGACCGCGGTGAGCGAGTCGAAGCCCAGGTCGCGGAACGGTTTCGCGGATCGGATCGCGTCCGGCCCGGAGTGCCCGAGCACCCCGGACGCGGTGTCGCGCACCAGGTCGAGCAGGACGGCGGTCCGGTCGTCCGGTCCGGCGGCGGCGAGCCGGGCGCGCAGCCCGCCCGCGGCGTCGTCGAGGCGGCGCGTCTCCTCCGCGGCGCGGGCGATGTCCCGGGCGGCGGGCAGGTCCGCGAGCAGCGGGCTGGGCCGCACCGACAGCAGCGCCTCCAGCCGGCGCGGGCGGGTGAGGTCGGCGAACACCAGGGTGGGTTGCTGCTCGGCGACCGCCCGGACCATCGCCCGGACGGCGAGGTCCGGGTCCAGCAGCCCGTCCGGGGTCGTCCCGGTGCCGGTGTGCCGGGCGGCCATGCCGTCGCCGGCCCAGGCGCCCCAGGCGACGGCGGTGGCCGGGCGGCCCTCGGCGACGCGGCGGGCGGCGAGCGCGTCGAGGGCGGCGTTCGCGGCGGCGTAGCCGGCCTGGCCGGGGTTGCCGACGCTGCCCACCACCGACGAGAACAGGACGAACGCGTCGAGCTCGCGGTCGCGGGTCAGCTCGTCGAGCAGCAGTGCGGGGGCGAGCTTGGCGCGGAACACCCCGCCGAGGCGCTCGGTGGTGAGCCCGGTGAGGACGCCGTCGTCGAGGACGCCTGCGGCGTGCACGACGCCGGTGAGCGGCCGGTCGGCCGGGATCGCGCCGAGCACCACGGACAGCTGGTCCCGGTCGGCGGCGTCGCACGCGGCGACGGTGACGCCCGCACCGAGCTCCTCCAGCTCCGCGCGCAGCGCGTCCGCGCCGGGGGCGTCCGGGCCGCGGCGGCCCAGCAGCACCAGGTGCGGTGCGCCGTCGGCGGCGAGCCGGCGGGCGACGTGCCCGCCGAGGGCGCCGGTGCCGCCGGTGATCAGGACGGTGCCGGTCGGGGTCCAGTCCCCGGCCGGCTCACCCGCCGGTCCGTCGGCGGGCCCGGCCGGTGCCGGGGTCATGCGGCGGCCGTGGGCGCCGGTGGCGCGCAGCGCGACCTGGTCCTCGTCTCCGGCGAGCACGGCAGGGAGCCGGCGGGCGGTGGCGGCGTCCAGCTCGGCAGGCAGGTCGACCAGGCCGCCCCACTGGCGGGGCAGCTCCAGCGCGGCGACCCGGCCCAGACCCCAGACGGCCGCCTGGAGGGGTGCGGCCGGTGCCTCGCCCGCCGGTGCGACGGCGCCGCGGGGGTCACGGCGTGCACCCGGGCGGCGACGCCGGTGTCGGCGAGCGCGGCGGCGAGCGCCGCGGTCGCGGCGAGCCCGGCGGGCACCGCGTCCACCCCGGATCCGGTGTCGTCCACGGTGGACACGCACGGGGTCTCGTCGAGCCCGAGAAGGGACACGACGCCGGTGGTCCCGGCGGTCGCGTGCTCGGTGAGCGCCGCGGCGAGCCCGGCGCGGCCGGTGTCGCCGTCCGCGAGGTCGACCCGGCGGGTGTCCGGGCCGAGCGCGGCGACGACGTCGCCGACCCACGGGTCACCGGCCGCGGCGGCCGGGACGAGCACCAGGTACCGGACCGGTCCGGCGGAGGTGGGCAGCGCCAGCGGGCGCCAGGTCTCCCGGTGGCGGAGCCGGTCCACCGAGGCGTCGGTGCGGCGCCGGGTCCGCCAGGCCGCGAGTGCGGGCAGGACGGCGCCGAGCCGGTCGCCGTCGACGTCGAGCCGGGTGGCGAGCTCGCCGACGTCCTCCCGCTCGACGGCGGCCCAGAACTCGGCGTCGTCGCCGGTGCCGGTCGTCTCGCCGGTGGCGAGCCGCGGCCAGAACCGCTCGTGCTGGAAGGCGTAGGTGGGCAGGTCGGCGCCGCGGCCGGTGCCGGTGAGCCCGGCCGCCCAGTCGACGTCGACGCCGGCGACGTGCAGCCGGGCGAGCGCGGTGAGCAGCGCGGCCTCCTCGCCGCGGCCGGACCGCAGCGCGGGCGTGACGACGGCCGCGTCGTCACCGGTGCCGGGCAGCGCGGCCCGGGCCGGGGCGGACAGCACGCCGTCGGGACCGATCTCCAGGAAGGCGGTGACGCCGCGGCCGGTGAGGGTGGCGATGCCGTCGGCGAAGCGCACGGACTCGCGGACGTGGCGCACCCAGTGCTCCGGGGTCGCCAGGTCGTGCGGCGAGCCCGCACCGGCGAGGAGCGACACGACCGGGATGGTGGGCAGCGTGTAGGTGAGGTCCTGCGCGACGGCGCGGAAGTCGTCGAGGACCGGGTCCATCAGCGGCGAGTGGAACGCGTGGCTGACCCGCAGCGCCGTGGTGCGGCGGCCGCGGCCGGCGAGCTCGGCGGCGACGGCGTCGACCTCGGCGGCCGCACCGGACACGACGACGGCCGCCGGCCCGTTCACGGCGGCGATCGCGGTCCCGCCGGTGAGCAGCGGGATCACCTCGTCCTCGCCCGCCTCGACGGCGGTCATCGCGCCGCCGGCGGGCAGGGCGTCCATCAGGCGGGCGCGGGCGGCGACCAGCCGGCACGCGTCGGCGAGGGAGAACACCCCGGCGACGTGCGCGGCGGCGATCTCGCCGACCGAGTGGCCGGCGAGCTGGTCGGGCCGCACGCCCCACGACGTGACGAGCCGGTACAGCGCCACCTCGATCGCGAACAGCGCCGGCTGGGTGTGGCGGGTGCGGTCCAGGGCGTCGGCGTCGTCGCCCCAGACGACGTCGCGCAGCGAGCAGCCGAGCTCGGCGTCGAGGAGGGCGACGATCTCGTCGAACGCGTCGGCGAACACCGCGGAGCGGGCGTGCAGCTCGCGGCCCATGCCGAGGCGCTGCGCCCCCTGCCCGGAGAACAGGAACGCGGTGCCGCGCGTGACGGCGGCGCCGCGGGCGGCCTCGGTGGTCCCCTCGGGCCCGGCGAGCAGCACGGCGCGGTGCTCGAACAGGGCGCGCCCGGTGGCGAGGGTGTGCGCGACACCGGACGGGGGCAGATCGGGTGCGGCGGGGGTCCGCGCGGAGACCGGCCAGGCGACGACGTCCGGGGTGGACGCCGCGGCCGGCGCGGGCTCCGCGGGCGCCTGCTCCAGCACCACGTGCGCGTTGGTGCCGCTGATCCCGAACGACGACACCCCGGCGCGGCGGGCGTGCCCGGTCTCCGGCCACGGGGTCTGCTCGGTGAGGAGCGCGACGGTGCCGTCCGACCAGTCGACGTGCGACGACGGCTCGGTGACGTGCAGCGTGCGCGGCAGCTCGCCGTGCGCCATCGACATGATCATCTTGATCAGCCCGGCGGCACCGGCCGCGGACTGGGTGTGCCCGATGTTGGACTTCACCGAGCCGAGCAGCAGCGGCTGCTCCGGGGCCCGGTCGCGGCCGTAGGTGGCGAGTACGGCCTGGGCCTCGATGGGGTCGCCCAGCGGGGTGCCGGTGCCGTGCGCCTCGACGGCGTCGACGTCGGCGGTGGACAGTCCGGCGTCGGTCAGCGCCTGCCGGATGACCCGCTGCTGGGCGGGTCCGTTCGGGGCGGTGAGGCCGTTGGACGCGCCGTCCTGGTTGACCGCGGACCCGCGGACGACGGCGAGCACCCGGTGCCCGTGGTGGCGCGCGGCGGAGAGCCGCTCCAGGGTGAGCACGGCCGCGCCCTCGGACCAGCCGGTGCCGTCGGCGGAGTCGGAGAACGCCTTGCAGCGCCCGTCGCCGGCGAGGCCGCCCATCCGGGAGAAGCCGGTGAAGTTCGCGGGGGTCGTCATCACGGTGACGCCGCCGGCGAGTGCCATGTCGCACTCCCCCGCCCGCAACGCCTGCGCGGCGAGGTGCAGCGACACCAGCGACGACGAGCAGGCGGTGTCGACCGAGAGGGCGGGGCCCTCCAGGCCGAGGGCGTAGGCGAGGCGCCCGGACACGACGCTGACCGCGAGGCCGGTGGTCGCGTGGCTCGCGATGTCGTCGGCGGAGCGCATGACCAGGCCGGAGTAGTCCTGGCCGGAGACGCCCATGAAGACGCCGGTGCGGCTGCCGCGCAGCGTGTGCGGGTCGATCCCGGCGCGTTCGGCGGCCTCCCAGGCGACCTCGAGGAGGATCCGCTGCTGCGGGTCCATGGCGAGGGCCTCGCGCGGGGCGATCCCGAAGAACTCGGCGTCGAAGCCGACGATGTCGTCGAGGAACCCGCCCTGCCCGGTGAGCTCGCCGGGCTCGCCGCCGCCGAGCGGTGGGTGCCGGTCCCACTCGCGGTCCGGCGGGAAGCCGGTGATCGCGTCGGTGCCGCCGGCGACGAGGTCCCACAGCTGCTCCGGGGAGCCGACGCCGCCGGGGAACCGGCACCCGATCCCGACGACGACGATCGGGTCGTCGGCGTCGGCGCGCGCCGTCACGGGGTCGTCGGGGACGGTCGCCGCGTCGTCCCCGGCCAGCTCGTCGAGCAGGTACGCGGCGAGCCGTTCCGGCGTCGGGTAGTCGAAGATCAGCGTGGCGGGCAGGGTGAGCCCGGACGCGGTGCCCAGCCGGTTGCGCAGCTCGATCGCGGTGAGCGAGTCGAAGCCGATGCGGCGGAACTCGTGGCGGGCGTCGATCCCGTCGGGGCCGCCGAGCCCGAGGACGGTCGCGGCCTCGGTGCGGACGAGATCGACGAGGACGGGGCCGCGGTCGTCGGCGGGCAGCCCGGCGAGACGCTCGGCGAGGCCCGCGCGGGCGACGCCGGCGGTGCCGGCCCGGCGGCGGCCGCCGGTGCGGACGAGGCCGCGCAGCACGGCGGGGACGCCGTCGGCCGACGGCAGGTTCCCGCCGCCGGTGAGGCCGAGCGGGACGACGAGGGGTTCCGCGGCGAGGGTCGCGGCGTCGTAGAGCGCGAGGCCGTGCTCGACGGACAGCAGGGGCATGCCGCCGGTGCTGCCGACCCGGGCGACGTCGTGGTCGGACAGGCCGCCGGTCATCCCGGCGCCCTGCTCCCAGGCGCCCCAGGCCAGCGAGGTGGCGGGCAGCCCGAGGGCGTGCCGGTGCGCGGCGAGCGCGTCGAGGAAGGTGTTGCCGGCCGCGTAGTTGCCCTGGCCGGGGCCGCCCATGACCCCGGCCGTCGAGGAGTAGAGGACGAACGCGGCGAGGTCGTGGTCGCGGGTGAGGTCGTGCAGGTGCCAGGCGGCGTCGACCTTGGGGCGCAGCACGGTGTCGACCGCGTCCGGGGTCAGCGAGGTGACGGTGCCGTCGTCGAGGACGCCCGCGGTGTGCACGACCGCGGTGAGCGGGTGCGCGGCCGGGACGGCGTCGAGCAGGGCGGCGAGCGCGTCGCGGTCGGCGACGTCGCAGGCGGCGACGGTGACCTCGGCGCCGGCCGCGATCAGCTCGTCGCGCAGGTCGCCGGCGCCGGGCGCGCCGGGCCCGCGGCGGCTCGTGAGCAGCAGGTGTCGCACGCCGTGGGTCGTGACGAGGTGACGGGCCAGTGCGGCGGCGAGCCCGCCGGTGCCGCCGGTGACGAGCACGGTGCCGTCCGGGTCGAGCGGCGGCGGGACGGTGAGCACGAGCTTGCCGACGTGCCGGGCGGAGCTCATGAACCGGAACGCCTCGACGGCGTGGCGCACGTCCCAGCTGCGGACCGGCAGCGGGGACAGCGCACCCTCGGCGAACAGGTCGAGGAGCGCGCGCAGCATCTCCTGGATGCGGTGCGGGTCGACGGCGCCGAGGTCGAAGAACCGGTAGGTGATCCCGGCGGGGAGGTCCGCGGCGTCGCGGATGTCGGTCTTGCCCATCTCCAGGAACCGGCCGCCGTCGCCGAGCAGCCCCATCGAGGCGTCGACGAACTCCCCGGACAGGGCGTTGAGGACGACGTCGAGACCGCTGGGGAACTCGACGGCGAAGTCCAGGGTCCGCGACGACGCGATGTGGTCGTCGGCGACCCCCAGCGAGCGGAGCACGTCCTGCTTCGGCTCCGACGCCGTCGCATAGACCTCGGCACCGAGGTGCCGGGCGATCTGCACCGCGGCCATGCCGACGCCACCGGCGCCCGCGTGGATCAGCACCTTCTCCCCCGGCCGGAGGCCGGCCAGGTCGACGAGCGCGTGGTAGGCGGTGAGGAACACCAGCGGCACCGACGCTGCGGTCTCCCACTCCCAGCCGTCCGGGACGGTGGTGAGCATCCGCTCGTCGGTGACGCCGAGCGGGCCGAACCCGCCGAACAGCATGCCGGTGACGCGGTCGCCGGGGGCGAGCGTCGTGACGTCCGGTCCGACCGCGGTGACGACGCCCGCGGCCTCGGACCCGAACAGCCCGGCGTCGCCGGGGTACATCCCGAGCGCGTTGAGGACGTCGCGGAAGTTCAGGCCGGCGGCGCGGATCCCGACCCGGACCTCGTGCCCGGTGAGCGGGGCGAGGACGTCCGGGTGCGGTGCCAGCTCGAGGCCGTCGAGGCTGCCCTTGGCGCGGCAGCCGAGCCGCCACGGCGTCCCGGCCGGTGGGACGAGCGCCTGCGGCTCGTCGGCGTCGAACAGTGCGGGCAGCTGCGCGACGGCGGCGAGCGACGCGGGGGTGTCGTCGAGGTCGGCGAGCAGCAGCCGGCCGGGGTTCTCCGACTGTGCGGAGCGGAGCAGGCCCCACACCGGGGCGGTGGCGAGGTCGAGCGGGCCGCCCGCGCCGTCGGCGACGGCGCCGCGGGTGAGGAACAGCAGCCGGGTGCGGGCGAGCCGGTCGTCGGCGAGCCACTGCTGGAGCAGCGCGAGGACCTCGCGGACCAGGGTGTGCGCGGCGGCCGGGTCGGTGTCGCCGGAGCCGCAGGCGTCCAGCGGGACGGCGACGAGATCCGGGACGTTCCCGGAAGGACCGCCGTGCAGCTCGGCGAGGTCGGTGACGGTGCGAACGGGGGCGGGCGCACCCGATCCGCCGGCGGCCGGGGTCCTGGTGGCGAGGGCGGCGCCCAGCCGGTCCGCGGCCGTTCCCCGCGCGCCCGGTCCGGTGAGGATCGCCCAGCTCGCGGGCGCATCCGCCGTGGTGAGGGTGTGCGGCACCCAGTCCATCCGGAACAGCGATCCCGTGTCGTCGCGGCGGCCCGGGCCCGCCGCGTCCGGCCCGGCGGCGCGCAGGGTGAGGGACTCGACGGAGATCACCGGCCGGCCCTGCGGGTCGGCGGCGCTGATCCGGACGGCGTCCTCGCCGGCGGAGGTGACGCGCGCGCGCAGCGCCGTCGCGCCGGCGGCGTGCAGCGACACCCCGTTCCAGGCGAACGGCAGGAGGCTGCGGTCGTCACCGTCGGCGGAGGCGAACACGGTGCTGTGCAGGACGGCGTCGAACAGGGCGGGGTGCAGGCCGAACTCGGCGGCGTCGTCGGCGCCGGAGGCGGGCAGCGCGACCTCGGCGAGGATCTCGTCGCCGCGGCGCCACACCGCCTGCAGGCCGCGGAAGAGCGGGCCGTACTCCAGGCCGTTGCCGGCGTAGCGGTCGTAGAGGCCGTCGACGGCGACGGGCTCGGCGTCGCGGGGCGGCCAGGTGGTCGCGTCGAACTCCTCGACCTGCTCGCCGGTGGTGACCCGGCCGGTGGCGTGCCGGGTCCAGTCGGCGTCGGGGTCCTGGGCGGGGCGGGCGTACACGCTCACGTCGCGGACGCCGTCCGGGCCTGCGGCGCCGACGGCGATCTGCATCTGGACGGCGCCGGTGGCGGGCAGCACGAGCGGCGCGGCGAGCATGAGCTCCTCGACGCGGTCGCAGCCGGCCTGGTCGGCGGCGCGGACGGCGAGCTCGAGGAACCCGGTGCCGGGGAAGAACGCCATGCCGCCGACGACGTGCTCGGCGAGCCACGGGTGGGTGGCCAGCGACAGGGTGCCGGTGAGCAGCAGCTTGTCGGACCCGGCGACGGACATGGCGGCGCCGAGCAGCGGGTGGTCGGCGGGGGCGAGCCCGAGCCCGGCGGCGTCACCGGCCCGGTGGACGGCCTTCGGCCAGTACCGCTCGTACTGGAACGCGTAGGTGGGCAGGTCGGTGGGTCGGGCGCCGGTGCCGGCGTGGAACGCCTCCCAGCCGACCGGGGTCCCCGCGACGTGCAGCGCGGCGAGCGCGGCGACGGCGGCGGCCTCCTCGTCGCGGTCGGTGCGCTGCAGTGCGACGGCGGTGGCGTCGGGGGCGGACTGCGCGGCGAGCGCGGTGAGCACGCCGGCCGGGCCGATCTCCAGGAACACCCCGGTCCCGGCGTCGGTGAGGGCGCGGACGCCGTCGGCGAACCGGACGGCGTCGCGGACGTGGCGGACCCAGTACCCGGGGTCGCACAGCTCCGCCGTGGCCGGGGCGCCGGTGAGGGTGGAGACTAGCGGGATCTGCGGCTCGGCGTAGGACAGGCCCTCGGCGACGGCGCGGAACTCGTCGAGCATCGGGTCCATCAGCGGCGAGTGGAACGCGTGCGACACCCGCAGCCGGCTGGTGCGCCGGCCGCGGTCGGCGAGCCGGGCGGCGACGGCCAGGGTGGCGTCCTCCTCGCCGGACACCACGACCGACGACGGCCCGTTCACGGCCGCGATCGCGACGCCGTCGGTGAGCAGCGGGGCGACCTCGTCCTCGGTGGCCTCCACGGCGACCATGGCGCCGCCGCGGGGCAGCGCCTGCATCAGCGACGCCCGCGCGGCGACCAGCCGGCAGGCGTCGTCGAGGGAGAACACGCCGGCGACGTGGGCGGCGGCGATCTCGCCGATCGAGTGCCCGGCGACGGCGTCCGGGGTCACGCCCCAGGACTCCAGGAGCCGGTACAGGGCGACCTCGACCGCGAACAGCGCGGGCTGGGCCCGGCCGGTCTCGTCGAGCGCGGCGGCGTCGGTGTCCCGGTCCCCCCAGACGACCTCCCGGAGGTCCTCCCCGAGCAGCGCGACGATCTCGTCGAACGCGGCGGCGAACACTCCGAACCGGGCGTGCAGCTCGCGGCCCATGCCGAGGCGCTGCGCGCCCTGCCCGGAGAACAGCGCGGCGAGCCGGGGGCGCCCGGTGACCTGACCGAGCACGACGCCCGGCGCGCTGCCGTGCTCCAGCCAGCCGGCGAGCGCGTCGCGCCCGGCGCGGCCGTCCGGGCCGGTGACGACGGCGAGCCGGTGCTCCTGCGCGGCGCGGGTGGTGGCGAGCGAGTACGCGGTGTCCAGCGCGGCGGGTGCGCCGTCGCCGTCCAGGTGGGTGAGCAGCGCGGCGGCCTGGTCGCGCAGGGCGGCCGGGGTGCGCGCCGAGATCGTCCAGGGCAGGACCTGCGGGACGCGGGTGGCGGGCTCGGCGGCGGGCTCGGCCGGAGCGGGTGCCTGCTCGACGATGACGTGCGCGTTGGTGCCGCTCACCCCGAAGGAGGAGACGCCGCTGCGCCGCGGCCGGTCCGCCGCGGGCCACGGGCGCGCCTCGGTGAGCAGCTCGACCGCGCCGGCGGACCAGTCGACGTGGGTCGACGGGCGGTCGACGTGCAGGGTGCGGGGCAGCTCCCCGTGCCGCATCGCCATGATCATCTTCATGACGCCGGCGACGCCGGACGCGGCCTGGGTGTGGCCCATGTTCGACTTGACCGAGCCGAGCGCGAGGGGCCGCTCGCGGTCCCGGCCGTAGGTGGCGAGGATGCTCTGCGCCTCGATCGGGTCGCCCAGCGGCGTGCCGGTGCCGTGCGCCTCGACGGCGTCGACGTCGCCGGTGGACAGCTCGGCGTTGGCGAGCGCGGCGCGGATGACGCGCTGCTGGGACGGCCCGTTCGGCGCGGTGAACCCGTTCGAGGTACCGTCCTGGTTGACCGCGGAGCCGCGGACGACGGCGAGCACCGGGTGCCCGTTGCGGCGGGCGTCGGAGAGCCGCTCCAGCACGAGGATCCCGGCGACCTCGGACCAGCCGGTGCCGTCGGCGCCCTCGGCGAAGGCCTTGCAGCGGCCGTCGCGGGCCAGCCCGCCCTGGCGGCTGAACTCGACCAGCGAGCCGGGCGTCGACATGACGTTGACGCCGCCGGCCAGAGCCAGGGAGCACTCCCCGTTGCGGAGGGACTGCACGGCGAGGTGCAGCGCGACCAGCGACGACGAGCAGGCCGTGTCGACGGTGAGCGCGGGCCCCTCCAGCCCCAGGGTGTAGGACAGCCGCCCGGACGCGGCGCTGGCGGCGATGCCGGTGCCGACGTTGCCGGTCGCGTCGTCGAGCGAGCGGACCAGCAGGTAGGCGTAGTCCTGCCCGTTGGTGCCGATGAACGCGCCGGTGCGGCTGCCGCGCAGCCGGCCGGCGTCGATGCCGGCGCGCTCGATCGCCTCCCAGGCGGTGGTCAGCAGCAGCCGCTGCTGCGGGTCCATCGTGACGGCCTCGCGCGGCGAGATCCCGAAGAAGCCGGGATCGAAGTCGGCGACGCCGTCCAGGAACCCGCCCCGCATGCTGATCTCGGTGTCCCGGGCGTCGGTGCCGCCGGAGTGCAGCGCGTCGAGGTCCCAGCCGCGGTCGGTGGGGAACCCGGAGATCACGTCGGTGCCGCCGGCGACCATGTCCCACAGGGCCTCGGGCGAGTCGACGCCGCCGGGGAACCGGCAGCCCATGCCGACGACGGCGATCGGCTCGGTGGCCGCGGCCTGCAGCATGCGGTTCTGCCTGCGCAGCCGGTCGGTCTCCTTCACCGCGGCGCGCAGCGCGGTGACGACGTCGTTGCCACCGGCGGGTGCGTGGTTCTCGTTCATCGTCTGCTTCCTCACTCGCGCTACAGGTCGTCGGACCGGCCGTCGAGGGCGGCCCGCACCAGGTCGTCGACGGACATCGCGTCGACCTCGGGGCCGCCGGGACCGCTCCCGGTGTCGTCGTCGCCGGCGGGGTCCTCGCCACGGCCGGTCAGCCGCAGCAGCGGCTCCAGCACGCCGAGCTCGCGGAGCCGTTCCAGGGGCACGGTGGCGAGCGCGGCGCGGATCTCGGCCTCCTCGCCACCGGTGCCGCCGGCGTCGGGGTCGTCGCCGGCCAGCTCGTCGAGCAGGTACCGGGCGGCGGGGGTCGGGTGGTCGAACACCAGCGTCGCCGGCAGTCCCAGGCCGGTGGCGGCGCCGAGCTGGTTGCGCAGCTCGACCGCGCCGAGGGAGTCGATGCCGAGGTCGCGGAAGGACCGTTCGGCGCCGACGTCGTCGGTGCCGGGGTAGCCGAGGACCTGCGCGGCACGGGTCCGCACCAGGTCCACGACGGTGTCCAGCCGCCGTGCGGGCGGCAGTGCCGCGAGCGTCGCGGCGAGGTCGTCCTCCCCCGCGCCGGGGCGGGGCCCCGCCTGCCCGGCGACGAGCTCGGCGTAGCCGGGGAATTCGCGCAGCAGCGGGCTGGGGCGGGTGCCGCCGAACGCGCCGGCGAACCGGTCGAGCTCGACCTCGGCGACGACCGCGGTGGGCGCCGTCGCCGCGACCAGGCGGAGCATGGCCTCCACCGCCAGCGCCGGGTCCATCGCACCGATCCCGGTGCGGCGGGCCGCGTCGTCGGCGGAGCCGTCGCCCGCCATCCCGCCGCCGCCCCAGACACCCCAGGAGATCGAGGTGGCCGCGGCACCGCGGGCCCGGCGCTGCTCGGCGAGCGCGTCGAGCACAGCGTTGGCGGCCGCGTAGTTGGCCTGGCCGGGGTTGCCGACCGCCGAGGAGGCGGACGAGAACAGGACGAACGCCTCCAGGCCGGCGCCGGCGGTCAGCTCGTCGAGCAGCAGCGCGGCGGTGACCTTGGACCGGAACACCTCCTGGTAGCGCTCGGGGGTGAGGCGGTCGAGGATCCCGTCGTCGAGGACGCCGGCGGCGTGCACGACACCGGTCAGCGGCCGGTCGGCGGGGATCGCGTCCAGCACAGCGGAGAGCTGCTCCCGGTCGGCGACGTCGCACGCGGCGACGGTGACGCCCGCGCCGAGCGCCTCCAGCTCCGCACGCAGCGCGTCCGCGCCCGGTGCGTCCGGGCCGCGGCGGCCGAGCAGCACCAGGTGCTGCGCGCCGTCGGCGGCGAGCCGCCGCGCCACGTGCCCGCCGAGGGCGCCGGTGCCGCCGGTGACGAGCACCGTGCCGCTCGGCGTCCACGCCGTCGTGTCCTCGCTCGGCGGGGCCGGGACGAGCCGGCGGGCCAGGACCGCGGAGCCGCGGACGGCCACCTGGTCCTCGCCCTGCTCCGTGTCACCGGTGCCGTCCGTGCCGGCGAGCACGGCGCCGAGCGCCGCCGCGGCGCGCGGGTCGGGGTCCTCGGGCAGGTCGGCCAGGCCACCCCAGCGCTGCGGGTACTCCAGCGCCGCGACCCGGCCCAGGCCCCAGATCCCGGCCTGCTGCGGCCGTGCCGGGCGGTCGGAGCCGCCGGTGGAGACCGCGCCGCGGGTGACGCACCACAGCGGGGCGTCGACGCCGGCGTCGCCGAGCGCCTGCAGCAGGCCGGTGGTGAGCCCGATCCCCTCGGGCACGTCGCCGGTGAGGTCGTCGCGCAGGGCGAGCAGCGACACGACACCGGCGACCGGGGTCCCGGCGGGCAGCTGCGCGGTGATCGCGGCGGCCACCTCGGCCCGGTCGGTGGACCCGGTCGTGACGGTCACGACCTCGGCACCGCCGGTACCGATCCCTGCGAGCACCGTGGTCACCCACGGGTCCCCGGCGACGCCGTCGGGCAGCACGGCCAGCCAGGTGCCCTCGGGTGTGCGGCGCTGCCCGGCGGCGGGGCCGGTCAGGCGCTTCCACACGATGCGGTGCCGCCAGCGGGCCAGCCGCGCCTCGTCGGCACGGCGGCTGCGCCAGTCCATCAGCGCGGGCAGCACCGCGGACAGGGCCGCGCCCTCGACGTCGAGCTGCGACTCCAGCGCGGAGAAGTCCTCCTGGGCGACGGCCTCCCAGAAGGCGGCGTCGATCTCGTCGGGTGTGCCCGGCCCGGCGGGTGCGGCGGCGCGGGTCTCCTGGCCCGGCATGACGTCCGGCCAGAACCGGCCGCGCTGGAACGGGTAGGTCGGCAGGTCGGCCCGGCGGGTGTCGTGGCCGGCGAAGAACGCCGCCCACCGCGGGCCGGCGCCGTGGGTGTGCAGCCGGGCGAGTGCGGCGACGAGCGTCGCGTCCTCGTCGCGGTCGCGGCGCAGTGCGGGGACGGCGACCGCGTCCGGCGCGCTGCGCGGCACGAGCGCGGACAGCACGGCGTCCGGACCGAGCTCGAGGAACGTGGTGACGCCGCGGGCGGCGAGTGCCCGGACGCCGTCGGCGAACCGGACGGTGCCCCGCACGTGCCGCACCCAGTACTCCGCCGAGCGGAGCTCGTGGGCCGCGGCGACCTCCCCGGTCAGGTTGGACACCACCGGGATGCGCGGCTCGTGGTAGTCGAGCCCCTCGGCGACCGTGCGGAACTCCGCGAGCATCGGGTCCATCCGTGCCGAGTGGAAGGCGTGGCTGACCCGCAGCCTGCTGGTGCGGCGGCCCCGGTCGGCGAGGACACCCGCCAGTGCGGTCACGGCGTCGTCGTCGCCGGAGAGGACGACCGAGCCGGGCCCGTTCACCCCGGCGATCGCGACGCCGTCGGTGAGCAGCGGGGTCACCTCGTCCTCGTCGGCCTCGACGGCGACCATGGCGCCGCCGGCCGGGAGTGCCTGCATGAGGCGGGCGCGGGCGGCGACCAGCCGGCAGGCGTCGTCGAGGTCGAGGACCCCGGCGACGTGCGCGGCGGTGATCTCGCCGATCGAGTGCCCGGCGACGAAGTCCGGGCGGACCCCCCAGGACTCGACGAGCCGGTACAGCGCGACCTCGACCGCGAACAGCGCCGGCTGGGTCGCGCCGGTCTCGGCGAGCGCGTCCGCGTCGGTCCCCCACACGGTCTCGCGCAGCGGCCGGACGAGGTGACCGTCCAGCCGGGCGAGCACCGCGTCGAAGGCCTCGGCGAACACCGGGTGCCGCTCGTACAGCTCGCGGCCCATCCCGGGCCGCTGGGCGCCCTGCCCGGAGAACAGGGCGGCGCTGCGGCCGCTGCGCTCCAGGCGGTGCGTGGCGACCTGCGCGGCGGTGCCGCCGTCGGCGACGGCCGTGAGCCCCGCGACGAGCTCGTCCCGCCCGGTGGCGGTGACCGCGGCCCGGTGGTCGAACGCGGCCCGGCCGGTCGCCAGTGCGTGGGCCAGGTCGAGGCGGCGCAGCTCCGGGTGCTCGCCGAGGTGGGCGAGCAGGGCGCGGGCCTGGGCCCGCAGCGCGTCGGCGGACCGGCCGGACAGCAGCACCGGGACGGCGGCGCCGTCGTCCGGGGTGCCGTCGGCGGGCGCGGGGAGCTCCGTGTGCGGGGGCTGCTCCAGGATCGCGTGGGCGTTCGTGCCGCTCGCGCCGAACGAAGAGATCCCGGCCCGGCGCGGGCGTCCGGTCTCGGGCCACCCGGTGTGCGCGGTGAGCAGCCGGGCGTCGCCCGCGGTCCAGTCGACGTGCGACGACGGGTTCTCCGCGTACAGCGAGCGCGGCAGCACACCGTGCTGCATGGCGAGCACCATCTTGATCACGCCGCCGACGCCGGACGCGGCCTGGGTGTGGCCGATGTTCGACTTCAGCGAGCCGAGCAGCACGGGCTGCTCGCGGTCCTGCCCGTAGGTGGCGAGCAGGGCCTGCGCCTCGATGGGGTCGCCGAGGGTGGTGCCGGTGCCGTGCACCTCGACGGCGTCGACCTCGGCCGGGGCGAGCCGGGCGTTGGCCAGTGCCTGCCGGATGACGCGCTGCTGGGCCGGACCGCTGGGTGCGGTGAGGCCGTTGGAGGCGCCGTCCTGGTTGATGGCCGAGCCGCGCAGCACCGCGTGGATCCGGTGGCCGCGGCGGCGGGCGTCGGACAGCCGTTCGACGACGAGCATGCCGACGCCCTCGGACCAGCCGGTGCCGTTCGCGTCGTCGGAGAAGGCGCGGCAGCGCCCGTCCGGCGACAGCGCGCCCTGCGCGCTGAACTCGACGAAGCCCACCGGGGTCGCCATCACGGTGACGCCGCCGGCGAGCGCGATCGAGCACTCCCCCGCCCGCAGCGCCTGCGCGGCCAGGTGCAGCGCGACCAGCGACGACGAGCACGCGGTGTCCACCGAGACCGTGGGCCCCTGGACACCGAAGGTGTAGGCGACGCGGCCCGACAGCAGGCTCGCGGACTGGGTGGTCTGCCACTGCCCGGCCTCGGCCGGTAGTCACCGGAGCCGCCGCCGACGAACACGCCGTACTCGGCGCTGCCGCACAGCGAGGCCGGGTCGATGCCGGTCCGCTCCAGGGCCTCCCACGAGGTCTCCAGCAGGATCCGCTGCTGCGGGTCCATGACCAGGGCCTCGCGCGGCGAGACGCCGAACGGGCCCGGGTCGAAGTCGGTGGCGTCGTACAGGAACCCGCCCTGGGTGGTGGCGCTGCGCCCGGGGCCGTCACCGGCGAGGGTGTCGAGGTCCCAGCCGCGGTCGTCGGGGAACTCCCCGACGGCGTCGACGGCGTCGGCCATGAGGCGCCACAGGTCCTCCGGCGACGCGACGCCGCCCGGGTACCGGCAGGCCATCCCGACGATGACGATCGGGTCGTCCCCGGCGGCGGTGGCGAGGGGGGCGACGGGACCGGCGGCCGCGGCACCCCCGCCGATCAGCTCATCGCGCAGGTGCGCGGCCAGCGCGGCCGGGTTCGGGTGGTCGAACACCAGGGTGGCGGGCAGCGCGACGCCGGTGACGGCGGTGAGCTGGTTGCGCAGGTCCACCGCGGTGAGCGAGTCGAAGCCCAGGTCCCGGAAGGGCAGGTCGGGCTCCAGCGGCTCGCCGCCGTCCGTCGTGTCCAGGCCGAGCACGGTCCCCGCCTTCGCGGTGACCAGGTCGAGCAGGATCGCGTCGCGCTCGGACTCGGGCTGCTCGGCGAGCCACTGCCCGTACCCGCTCGCGGCGGCCTCGCGGCCGGCCCGCTCGCGGGCCGCGCCGGACAGCGCGGTGCGGGCCTCGGGGAGCGCGTCGAACAGGGTGGTGGCGCGGGCGTCGTGGTGGACCGGGGCGAAGGTCTCCCAGCGGACGTCGGCCACGATCTCGGCGGCCGACCCGTCGGCGACGGCGCGGCCGAGCGCGGCCATCGCCGCGTCGCCGTCCATCGCGGGCAGGCCGTTCATCCGCAGGTGGGCCGCGGTCGAGCGGTCGGCGAGGTCGGTCCAGGCACCCGAGGCGACGGCCGTCGCGGGGACACCGTGGCCGCGCAGGGTGCGGGCGACGGCGTCGAGATGGGCGCCGGCGGCGGCCTCGACGGCCCGTCCGCGCACGCCCCAGACCCCGGCGATCGAGCCGAACAGCACGACCGCGTCGAGGTCACGGGCCACGTCCCCCGACGTGGTCGCCGTGGTGAGCGCCGTGGTGAGCGCCTCGACGGACGCGAGGACCTCCGCGAGGTCCCCGTCGCCGGGTGCCCCGCCGGCGTGGACGACGGCGGTCGGCGCCCCGGGCCCCCCTGGCGCACCGTCCAGCAGTGCGGAGAGCGCTGCCGGGTCGGCGGGATCGGCGTCCGACACGGTGACCGCCGCGCCCAGCCCCTCCAGCTCGGCGGTGACGGCGTCGGTGTCGACGTCGCCGTCGGCGGCCGGTGCGGTGAGCACCAGGTGCGTGACGCCGTCGGCGGCCAGCCGGCGCGCGGCGCGGCGGCCCAGCTCCCCGGTGCCGCCCACGACGAGCACGGTGCCCCGCGGGCGCCAGCCGCCCGCGGCCGTCCCGGCGGAGCCACCGGCACCGCCCGAGCGGACGAGTCGGCGTGCGTAGGCGCCGGTGGCGCGCACCGCGATCTCGCTCTCCCCGCCCGGGCCGGCGAGCAGCGCGGCGAGTGCCGCGGCGGCCGCGGCGGTCACCGGGCCGGGACCCGCGGGCAGGTCGGCGAGGCCGCCGAACCGCTGCGGTGCCTCCAGCGCGGCGACCCGGCCGGTCCCCCACAGCGCGGCCTGCCCGGCGGCGGGGGTGGTGCCCTCCGCGGCGACCGCACCCCGGGTGACGCACCACAGCGGGGCGTCGATCCCGGCCGCGAGCAGCGCGTCGAGCAGCGCGGACGGGTGGGCGACGGCCGGGGGCAGTCCGGTCGTCCCGGCCGCGAGCAGCGACACCACCCGGTCCGGGGCCGCTCCGGCGCCGGCTCGCGCGGAGAGCACCGCGAGGTCGTCGCCGACCGTCACGGCGTCCCCGTCGAGCGCGGTCACCACGGCGTCGGCCCAGCCGTCGTGCCCGGCGGGCACGAGCACGAGCGTCCGCCCGGCGACGGTCACGTCCGGGGTGCGGACGGGGGTCCACGTCTCGCGGTAGCGCCAGGACGCGGCCGCGGACTCCGCGCCGTGCCGGCGCCGCCACGCGGACAACGCCGGGACCATCGTGGCGAGCGTGTCGCCGTCGACGCCGAGCGAGCCCGACAGGCTCTCCAGGTCCTCCCGCTCGACGGCAGCCCAGAAGGCCGAGTCGGCGGGGTCGGCCCCTCCGGTGGCGCCGGCCGTGGCGCCGGGCTCGGGCCAGTAGCGCTCCCGCTGGAACGGGTAGGTCGGCAGCTCGACCGGGCGGCCGCCGGGGAGCACGGCCGTCCAGTCCGGACCGGCGCCGTGCACGTGCAGGGTCGCCAGCCCGTCGAGCAGCGCGGTGCCGGCGTCGCGGTCGCGCCGCTGGAGCGCGACGACGACCGGTGCCGGGCCGTCGGCCGCGGCCACCGCGTCCAGGGTCTGCTGGGCCGGGGCGAGCAGCGCGGCGTCGGGACCGATCTCGGCGAACGTCGTCGCGCCGGCGTCGTGCAGGGCGCGGACGGCGTCGGCGAACCGCACGGGTTCCCGGACGTGGCGCACCCAGTAGCCGGGCTCGCCCAGCTCCGGTCTGGCCGGGGCACCGGTGAGGGTGGAGACCAGCGGGATCCGCGGCTCGGCGACCGTGATCCCGGAGACCGCGGCGGCGAAGCCGTCGAGCATCGGGTCCATCAGCGGCGAGTGGAACGCGTGGCTGACCCGCAGCCGCCGGGTCCGGCGGCCGTCGGCGGCGAGCAGGTCCGCGACCGCGGCGACCCCGTCGGCGTCGCCGGAGACGACCAGCGAGGCGGGCCCGTTGACCGCGGCGATCGCGACGCCGTCGCCCAGCAGCGGGGTGACCTCGTCCTCGGCCGCCTCGACGGCGGCCATCGCGCCACCGGCGGGGAGCGCCTGCATCAGCGACGCCCGCGCCGCGACGAGCGCGCACGCGTCGTCGAGGGAGAGCACGCCGGCCACGTGCGCGGCGGCGATCTCGCCGATGGAGTGCCCGGCGACCAGGTCCGGGGTGCGGCCCCAGGACTCCAGAAGCCGGTACAGCGCCACCTCGACGGCGAACAGCGCCGGCTGGGTCGTGCCGGTCTCGTCGAGCCGGTCGGCCGCCGCCGAGCCGGGCTCGGCGAACAGCGCGTCCCGCAGCGGTGCGTCGAGGAGCACGTCGAACCGGGCGAGGACCTCGTCGAGTGCCTCGGCGTAGGCGGGGTGGCGCTCGTGGAGCTCGCGGCCCATCCCGGCGTGCTGCGCGCCCTGCCCGGAGAACAGGAACGCGGTCCGGCCGGGGGTGCGGGGCGCGGTGCCGCGGGCGGCCTCGCGGATCCCGTCCGGCCCGGCGAGGAGGACGGCGCGGTGGCCGAACAGGGTGCGGCCGCGGGCCAGGGTGGCGGCGACGTCGGTGGCGGTGTGCGCACCGGCGTGGGCGACCACCCGGTCGACCTGCTCCTGCAGCGCCGCCGCCGAGCGGGCGGAGACCACCCACGGCACCTCACCGGGCAGGTCGGCGGCGGTCTCCGGGGCGGGCGGTGCCTGCTCGACGATCACGTGCGCGTTGGTGCCGCTGACGCCGAACGCCGAGACACCGGCCCGGCGGGTGCCGCCGGTCTCCGGCCAGTCCCGGGCCTCGTCGAGCAGCGCGACGGTGCCGCCGCTCCAGTCCACGTGCGACGACGGCGTGCCGGCGTGCAGCGTGCGGGGCAGCGTGCCGTGCCGCATCGCCAGCAGCATCTTGATCACGCCGGCGACGCCGGCGACGCCGGCGGCGGCCTGGGTGTGGCCGATGTTCGACTTGACCGTGCCCAGGTGCAGCGGGCGCGCGGTGTCGCGGTCGCGGCCGTAGGGGGCGAGCAGGGCCTGCGCCTCGATCGGGTCGCCCAGCGTGGTGCCGGTGCCGTGCGCCTCGACGGCGTCGACGTCGCCCGGGGCCAGCCCGGCGTCGGCCAGCGCCTGCCGGATGACCCGCTGCTGCGACGGCCCGCTGGGCGCGGTGAGCCCGTTCGAGGCACCGTCCTGGTTGACCGCGGAACCGCCGATCACGCCGTGCACGCGGTGGCCGTGGCGGAGCGCGTCGGAGAGCCGCTCCAGCACCAGCATGCCGACGCCCTCGGACCAGGCGGTGCCGTCGGCGTCGTCGGAGAAGGGCTTGCAGCGCCCGTCCGGGGCGAGGCCACCCTGGGTGGAGAACTCGACGAACGAGTCCGGCCCGGACATCACCGACACGCCGCCGGCGACGACGAGGTCGGTCTCCCCGGCCGCCAGCGCGCGGCCGGCCCAGTGCAGGGCGACCAGCGACGACGAGCAGGCGGTGTCGATCGTGACGGCCGGCCCCTCCAGGCCGAGTGCGTAGGACAGCCGGCCGGACATGACGCTGCCGGAGTTGCCGGTGGCGGCGTAGCCGGAGACGTCGTCGGAGGAGCGGCGCAGCAGCGTCGCGTAGTCCTGGCCGTTGGTGCCGACGAAGACGCCGGTGTCCGAGCCGCGCAGCGTCGCCGGGTCGATCCCGGCCCGCTCGAACGCCTCCCAGGTGGTCTCCAGCAGCAGCCGCTGCTGGGGGTCCATGGCGAGCGCCTCGCGCGGGGAGATGCCGAAGAACCGGGCGTCGAAGTCGGCGACGCCGTCGAGGAACCCGCCCTGCAGCGTCGCGGAGGCGCCGTCGCCGAGTGCGGCGAGGTCCCACCCGCGGTCGTCGGGGAAGGCGGTGATGCCGTCGCCACCGCCCGCCACGAGCTCCCACAGGTCGTCGGGGGTGCGGACGCCGCCGGGGAACCGGCAGGCCATCCCGACGACGACGATCGGGTCGTCGCCGGTGGCCGTCGCGGTGACCGGGCCGCGCTCGTCGGGGAGCGTGCCGAGCAGCTCGCCGAGCAGGAACCCGGCCATCTCCCGCGGGGTCGGCTGGTCGTAGACCAGGGTCGCGGGCAGCGACAGACCGGTGGCGGCGTTGAGCGCGTTGCGCAGCTCCAGGATGGTCAGCGAGTCGAAGCCGAGGTCGCGGAACGCGCGGTCGTCGTCGACGGTCCGCGGGTCGGCGTGCCCGAGCACGGCCGCGACCTGGGTGCGCAGCACGTCGAGGACGACGCCGAGGCGCTCGTCGCCGGGCAGGGCGGCGAGCCGGCCCCGCAGGCCGGTGCCGGTGTCGCCGCCGGTGGTGGGGCTGGCGAGCCGCGCGACCTCGGGGAGGTCGGCGACCAGCGGCATCGGGCGGACGGAGCCGAACGCGCGCAGGAACCGTTCCCAGTCCATGTCGGCGATCGCGACGGTGGTCTCCCCGCCGTCGGTGCTCGCGTCGACGGCCCGCAGCAGCGCGGACGCGGCCGCCTCGGGGTCGAGCGGCTCGAACCCGCCGCGCCGCACCCGGGCGGCGACCTCGGCGGCGTCGGCGACCATGCCGGAGCCGTCCCACGGCCCCCACGCGACCGACAGCGCGGGCAGGCCGCGGGCCCGCCGGTGCTCGGCGAGCGCGTCGAGGTAGGCGTTCGCGGCGGCGTAGTTGCCCTGCCCGGCGGCGCCGATCGTGCCTGCGGTCGAGGAGAACAGCACGAACGCGGCGAGCCCGGCGTCGCGGGTCAGCTCGTCGAGGTGCTGGGCCGCGACCGTCTTGGCACGCAGCACCCCGCCGTAGTTCTCCGGGGTGAGCGCGTCGAGCACGCGGTCCTCGAGCACGCCCGCGGTGTGGAACACCCCGACCAGCGGCAGGCCGGCGGGGACGTCGCCCAGCAGCGCGGCCAGCGCGTCGCGGTCGGCGACGTCGCAGGCGGCGACGGTGACGCGGGCGCCGAGCTCCTCCAGCTCGGCGCGCAGGGCCGCGGCGCCGGGGGCGTCGGGCCCTCGGCGCCCGGCGAGCAGCAGGTGCGCGGCGCCGTCACGGGCGAGCCGCCGCGCGACGTGGCCGCCGATCCCGCCGGTCCCGCCGGTGATCAGGACGGTGCCGGCCGTGGCGTCGAACGGGGTGGAGGTGCCGCCGGTGCGGGCGGGGGCGTGCACGAGCCGGCGCAGGAAGACGCCGGACGGGCGCACGGCCACCGCGTCCTCGCCGTCGGCCGCCGCGAGCACGCCGCGCAGCCGCCGGGCGGCCTGGGCGTCGATCGACGGGGGCAGGTCGACGGTGCCGCCGATCCGGCCGGGCAGCTCCAGCACCGCGGTCCGCAGCAGGCCCCAGGCGGCGGCCTGGTCCAGCTCGGTGACCTGCTCGGAGCGGCCGACGGCGACGGCGCCGCGGGTGACGGTCCACAGCGGACCGTCGACCCCGGCGTCGCCGAGCGCCTGGACGGCGGTGGTGGTCAGCGACAGCGCGGCGGGGACGCCGGGGGGCCCGGCGTCGCCGTCGGCGAGCGGCAGCAGCGACAGGACGCCCGCGAACGCCGGGCCCTCCCCCGCGGCCGCGGTGATCGCCGCGGCCAGCACGGCGCGGTCGGTGCCGGTCACGGTGACGCGCTCGGCGCTCCCAGCGCCCAGTGCGGCCTCGACGTCGGCGGCCCAGACGGCCGTCGCGTCGTCGCGGTAGCCCTGCGGGACCAGGACGAGCCGGCGCCCGTCGAGGTCGCCGCCGGCCGGGGACCCGGTGCGTGGGGTCCAGGTGATCCGGTAGCGCCACCCGTCGCGGGTGGCCTGCTCGCCGCGGCGGCGGCGCCACGCGGTCAGCGCCGGGACCATCGCGGAGACGGTGGCGTCGTCCAGGCCGAGCGAGCCGACGAGTCCCTCGACGTCGTCGCGCTCCACGGCGGCCCAGAACTCGGCGTCGGCCCCGGTGCCCTCCGGCGCCGGGCCGGCCGCCGGGACGCCCGCCGTCTCCGGCCAGTAGCGCTCGCGCTGGAACGCGTAGGTCGGGAGCGCGATCCGCCCGGCGCCGTACCCGGCGAGCAGCGCCCGCCGGTCGAGGGCCGTGCCGTGTGCGTGGGCGCCGGCGACCGCGGCGAGCACGGTGCGCTCCTCGGGGCGGTCCTTGCGCAGCATCGGCAGCAGCACGGTGCCCGGCTCGTCGCCGACGGTGTCGCGGGCTGCCGCGGACAGCACGCCGTCCGGCCCGAGCTCGACGAAGGTCCGGACGTCGTGGTCCGACGCCAGCGCGGCGACGCCGTCGGCGAAGCGGACGGTGGCCCGGACGTGCTCCACCCAGTACGCGGGGTCGGTGAGCTGTGCGGCGGTGGCCAGGGTGCCGGTGACGGTCGAGACGACCGGGATCGCCGGTACCGCGTAGTCCAGCCGGTCGGCGACCGCGCGGAACTCGTCGAGCATCGGCTCCATCAGCGGCGAGTGGAACGCGTGGGAGACCCGCAGCCTGCTCGTGCGGCGCCCCTGCCCGGCGAGCCGGGAGGCGATCGCGTCGACCTCGTCGGCGTCGCCGGAGACGACGACGGCGGCCGGCCCGTTCACGGCGGCGATGCCGACGCCCCCGGTGAGCAGCGGCGTGACCTCGTCCTCGCCCGCCTCGACGGCGACCATCGCCCCGCCGGTGGGCAGGGCCTGCATGAGGCGGCCGCGGGCGGAGACGAGGGTGCAGGCGTCGTCGAGCGAGAGGACGCCCGCGACGTGCGCGGCGGCGATCTCGCCGATCGAGTGCCCGGCCAGCAGGTCGGGGACGACGCCCCAGGACTCCAGCAGCCGGAACTGTGCGACCTCGAGCGCGAACAGCGCGGGCTGGGCGTGCCCGGTGCGCTCCAGCAGCGCCGCGTCGGCGGAGCCGGGCTCGGCGAACAGGACGTCGCGCAGCGGCGGGCCGCCGTCGGCGCCGGCGTCCAGCCGGGACAGGACGTCGTCGAGGGCGTCGGCGAACACCAGGTACCGGGTGTACAGCTCGGCACCGGCGCCGGCGCGCTGGCTGCCCTGCCCGGTGAACAGGAACGCGGTCCGGCCGCGTCCGGCGGTGCCCCGGACGACGCCGGGTGCGGTGCCGCCGTCGCGCAGCGCGGTGAGGCCGCGGACCAGCTCGTCGCGGTCGGCGGCGACCACGGCGCCGCGGTGCTCCAGGGCGGCGCGGGTGGTGCCCAGGGCGTGCGCGAGGTCGCCGGGCCGGAGCTCCGGGCGGGCGTCGAGCAGGTCCAGCAGGCGTCCGGCCTGGTCGCGGAGCGCGGCCTCGCCGAGGCCGGAGACCAGCACCGGGGCCGGGACCCCGTCCGGCGCGGGTGTGGCGGGGACATCGGCCGGGACGGCCGGGGCCTGCTCCAGGATCGTGTGCACGTTGGTGCCGCTGATCCCGAACGACGACACCGCGGCGCGCCGCGGGCGGCCGGTCTCCGGCCACGCGGTGCGCTCGGTGAGCAGGTCGATCGCCCCGGAGGACCAGTCGACGTGCGTCGAGGGCTCGTCGATGTGCAGCGAGCTCGGGACGACCCCGTCCTGCAGCGCGCGGACCAGCTTGATCACGCTGGCGACGCCGGACGCCATCTGGGTGTGGCCGATGTTGGACTTCACCGAGCCGAGCAGCAGCGGCCGCTCCGGCTCGCGGCCGGCGCCGTAGGTGGCGAACAGCGCCTGCGCCTCGATCGGGTCGCCGAGCGCGGTGCCGGTGCCGTGGCCCTCCAGCACGTCGATGTCGTTCGGCGCGACCCCGGCCCCGGCCAGCGCCTGGCGGATCACGCGTTGCTGGGACGGCCCGTTCGGCGCGGTGAGGCCGTTGGAGGCGCCGTCCTGGTTGACCGCGGACCCGCGGACGACCGCCAGGACCTCGTGCCCGTTGCGGCGGGCGTCGGACAGCCGCTCCAGCAGGACGAGGCCGACGCCCTCGGCGAGGGTCATGCCGTCGGCGCCGTCGGCGTAGGCCTTGCAGCGGCCGTCCTCGGCGAGGGCCCGCTGGCGGCTGAACCCGACGAACGACATCGGGGTGGACATGATGCTGACACCGCCGGCCAGCGCGAGGGAGCTCTCCCCGCTGCGCAGCGACTGGCAGGCCAGGTGCATCGCGACCAGCGACGACGAGCACGCGGTGTCGAGCGTGACGGCCGGTCCCTCGAAGCCGAACAGGTAGTTGACCCGCCCGGACAGCACGCTGGGCAGCGTGCCGGTGATCATGTGGCCCTCGGCGCCCTCGGCGGCGGGCACCCCGGACGCGTAGTCCTGGTAGCTGGCGCCGATGAAGGTGCCGGTGCGGCTGCCGCGCTGCGCGGCCGGGTCGATCCCGGCGTGCTCGAACGTCTCCCAGGTGGTCTCCAGCAGCAGCCGCTGCTGCGGGTCCATCGACAGCGCCTCGCGGGGCGAGATCCCGAAGAAGCCGGGATCGAAGTCGGCGACGTCGCGCAGGAACCCGCCCTGCGTCGAGTAGGTGTGCCCGGCGCGGTCCGGGTCCGGGTCGTAGAGGCCCGCGGCGTCCCAGCCGCGGTCGGCTGGGAACCCGGAGATCGCGTCGACCTCGTCGAGGGCGACCCGCCACAGGTCCTCGGCGGAGGCGACCCCGCCGGGATACCGGCAGCTCATGCCGACGACGACGATCGGGTCGTCCCGGTCCTGCGCGGCCGTGGTGGACGGCGCGGCGACCGCGACCGGGGTGGCCCCGGCCAGCTCGCCGTGCAGGAACGCGGCGAGCGCCGCCGGGGTCGGGTGGTCGAAGACCATCGTCGACGGCAGCGTCAGCCCGGTGACCGACGCGAGCCGGTTCCGCAGCGCGACGGCGGTCAGCGAGTCGAACCCGACGTCGCGGAACGCGCGCTGGTCGGTGAGGTCGTCGGCGGCGGCGAGGCCGAGCACGGCGGCGGCCTCGGTGCGGACGACGTCGAGGATCCGGCGGAGCGCCTCGGCGTCGGAGAGCCCGCTCAGCGCGGCGGCGAACTCGCCCTCGGCCACGGTGCCCGCGGTCCGCTCGGCGGCCGCGGTGAGCGCCGCGACCTCGGGGACCTCGTCGTAGAGCGGCGTGGGCCGGCCGGAGGTGTAGACGGGGTGGTAGGTGTCCCAGTCGACGTCGGCGACCGCGACGACGGTCTCGGCGTCGTCGAGGGCCCGCTCCAGTCCGTTCAGCGCGAGCTGCGGGTCCATGAACACCAGGCCGCTGCCCCGGATCGCGGCCGGGTCGACCCGGCCGAGCTTGAGGTCGTCGGCCCAGATGCCCCAGGCGACCGAGGTCGCAGGCAGGCCACGGGCCCGCCGGTGCTCGGCCAGCGCGGCGAGGTGGGCGTTGCCGGCGACGTAGGCGGCGTGCGCGCCGCTGCCCCACATGCCCGCTGTGGAGGAGAAGAGGACGACCTCGGCCGGCTCGGCGGTCTGCTCGTCGAGCAGGTCGGTGAGCACCTGCGCGCCGGTGACCTTGGCGTGCAGCACCCGGGCGACCTCGTCCTGGGTGGTGGCGTCGAGGGTCGCCAGCTCGATGGTGGCGGCGGTGTGCAGGACCGTGCCCACCGTGCGGCCCTGTGCGGAGAGCCGCTCCAGCAGCCCCGCGACGGCGGCGCGGTCGGTGATGTCGCAGGCCACGGCCTCGATCTCGGTGCCGGTGTCGCCGAGCTCGGTGAGCAGCTCGGCCGAGCCGGGGGCGTCGGGGCCGCGCCGGGACAGCAGGACGACGTGCTCGGCGCCCCGCTCGACGAGCCGGCGCGCCAGGTGCGGTGCGAGGGTGCCGGATCCACCGGTGACCAGGGTGGTCCCGCGCGGGTTCCACTCGCGGGCCGGGCGGGCGCCGGCGGGCTCGGCCCGCACGATCCGCCGGGTGAACACGCCGGTGGGGCGCAGCGCGAGCTGGTCGTCGGTGCCCAGCTCCCCGGCGAGGACGGCGGCGAGGCGGGCGGCGGCGCGGTCGTCGAGGGCGGCGGGCAGGTCGATCGTCCCGCCCCAGCGCTGCGGGTGCTCCAGCGCGGCGGTCCAGCCGATGCCGAGGACCTGGGCCTGGGCCTGGACCTGGACCTGGACCGGGGAGGTGACCTCGTCGGCACGGCCGGTGGTGACGGCGCCGCGGGTCAGCGCCCACATCGGCGCGTCGATCCCGGTGTCGCCGAGCGCCTGGACGAGTGCGACGGTCAGCGCGACGCCGGTGACCAGGCCGGTCTCCGGCACGGTCGTCGCGTCGGCCTCGGCGAGCACCGAGACGACACCGGAGACGACACCGGTGGGGTCCTCCCCGTCCGTGGTCGCGGCGGTGAGCCGCCCGGCCAGCACGGTGCGGTCGGTGCACTCCGCGTCGAGGACGACGCGGCGCACGTCGGCGCCGTGCGCGGCCAGCGCACCGGCCACCTCGGCGTCGTCGACGCCGTCGGCGGTGACGAGCAGCCAGGTGCCGTCCAGGGTGCGCTGCGGCAGTGACCCGGCCGGGTTCCAGGCCACGCGGTAGCGCCAGGAGTCCAGGGTGGAGCGGTCCCGGCGCCCGCGGCGCCAGGTCGCTAGCGCGGGCAGGACGGCGGCGACCGCGCCGGGGTCGGTGTCCAGGGTGGAGGTCAGTGCGGCGACGTCGCCGTCCTCGACGGCGGCCCAGAACGCCTCGTCCTGGGGGTCGGCGGCGGCCGTGACGGCCGGCGGGACCACCCACAGCTGCTCGCGGGTGAAGGCGTAGGTGGGCAGGTCGACCCGGGACGCACCGGTCCCGTCGAACAGGCGGGCCCAGTCGACGGCGAGCCCGCGGACGTACAGCTCGGCCGCGGACAGCAGGAACCGGTCGTAGCCGCCCTGGTCGCGGCGCAGCGTCCCGCCGGCGACGCCGGTGGTGCCGGCGTCGTCGAGGACGTCCTGCACGGCCATCGACAGCACCGGGTGCGGGCTCGACTCGACGAACGTGCGGTACTCGCCGTCCTGCAGCGCCTCCACGGCGTCGGCGAACCGGACCCGGTTGCGCAGGTTCTCGTACCAGTAGGAGGCGTCCATCGTGGACGTGTCGAGCCAGTCGCCCGTGACCGTGGAGAACACCGGCACCTGCGACGGCTGCGGGGCGATTCCGGCGAGGGTCGTGGCGAGCTCGTCGCGCAGGTCCTCGACCTGGTGCGAGTGCGAGGCGTAGTCCACCGCGATCCGGCGGGCGCGGACGTCGGCGGCGTCGAACGCGGCGAGCAGCTCGTCGAGTGCGTCGGGCTCGCCGGCGAGCACCGCGGAGCGGGGGCCGTTGACGGCGGCCACCGACACCCGGCCCTCGTAGCCGGCGAGGTGCTCCTCGGCGTCGGCGACCGGCAGCGCGACCGACATCATGCCGCCGCGCCCGGCCAGCGACCGCGCGATCGCCCGGCTGCGCAGCGCGACCACCCGGGCCCCGTCGCGCAGCGACAGCGCACCGGAGACGACGGCGGCGGCGATCTCGCCCTGGGAGTGGCCGACGACCGCGTCGGGCTCGACGCCGTGCGCGCGCCACAGCGCGGCCAGGCCGACCATGACGGCGAAGGTGGCGGGTTGGACGACGTCGACCCGCTCGACCGGCGGCGCCCCCTCGGCGCCGCGGAGCACGTCGTCGAGCGACCAGTCGGTGAACTCGGCGAGTGCCTCGGCGCACTCGGCGACCCGGTCGGCGAAGACCGGGGACTCGTCGAGCAGCTGCGCGCCCATGCCGAGCCACTGCGAGCCCTGCCCGGGAAAGACGAACACGGTGCGGCCGTCGACGTCGGCGACGCCGCGGGCGACCACCCCGGACGGCCCATCGGCGGCGACAGCACGCAGCCCGCCCGTCCGCTCAGCGGGGTCGGCGGCGACGACGACGGCGCGGTGCTCGAACGGCACCCGCGCGGTGACCAGGGCGTACCCGACGTCGGCCGGGCGGTCGGTGGACGTCTCGAGGTGGGCGAGCAGCCGGTCGGCCTGCCCGCGGAGTGCGGCACCGCCGCGGGCGCCGAGCACCCACGGCAGGGCCCCGGCGGGGCCCGGCAGGACCTCGGGGGCGACGTCCGCGGCCGGCGCCTGCTCCAGGACGGCGTGCGCGTTGGTGCCGCTGATCCCGAACGACGACACCGCGGCGCGGCGCGGGCGGCCGGTCTCGGGCCATGCGGTCTGCTCGCCGAGCAGCGCGACGCTGCCGCCCGACCAGTCCACGTGCGACGACGGCTCGTCGGCGTGCAGCGTGCGGGGCAGCACCCCGTGCCGCAGCGCCATCACCGTCTTGATCACCGAGGCGACGCCGGCGGCGGACTGGGTGTGCCCGATGTTGGACTTCACCGAGCCGAGCAGCAGCGCGCGCTCCGGGTCGCGGTCGCGGCCGTAGGTGGTCTGCAGGGCCTGGGCCTCGATCGGGTCGCCCAGCGGGGTGCCGGTGCCGTGCGCCTCGAGGGCGTCGACGTCGCCGGGCTCCAGCCGGGCGTTGGCCAGCGCCTGCCGGATGACCCGCTGCTGGGACGGCCCGTTCGGGGCGGTGAGGCCATTGGAGGCGCCGTCCTGGTTGATGGCGGAGCCGCGGATCACGGCGAGCACCGGGTGGCCGTTGCGCTGGGCGTCGGAGAGCCGTTCGACCAGCACGATGCCGACGCCCTCGGCGAGGGTCATGCCGTCGGCGTCGTCGGAGAACGCCTTGCAACGGCCGTCGCGGGCCAGCGCGCGCTGGCGGCTGAACGCGACGAACGGGTTGGGCGTGGTCATGATCGTGGCACCGCCGGCGACGCCGAGGCTGCTCTCGCCGTTGCGCAGCGACTGGCAGGCCAGGTGCAGCGCCACCAGCGACGACGAGCACGCGGTGTCGACGGTGACGGCCGGGCCCTCCAGCCCGAACACGTAGGACAGCCGGCCGGACAGGACGCTCGGGCTGGTGCCGGTGACGAGGTGGCCCTCGGCGCCGTCGCCCGCGCCGAGCCCGTACTCCTGGTAGCTGGACCCGATGAAGGTGCCGGTGAGGCTGCCGCGGACGGTGTCGGGCCGGATCCCGGCCCGCTCGAACGACTCCCAGGTGGTCTCCAGCAGCAGCCGCTGCTGCGGGTCCATGACGAGCGCCTCGCGCGGCGAGATCCCGAAGAACGACGGGTCGAACTCGTCGGCGGTGTGCAGGAAGCCACCGCGGGTGGAGTAGGTGGTGCCGGGGCGGTCCGGGTCGCGGTCGAACAGCGCGGCGGTGTCCCAGCCGCGGTTGACCGGGAAGTCGGTGATCGCGTCGGTGCCGGAGGTGACGAGGTCCCACAGCGCCTCCGGCGAGGAGACACCCCCGGGGAACCGGCAGGCCATGCCGATGATCGCGATCGGCTCGTCGTCGGCGGCGCCGGTGGCGACCGGGCCGGTGACGTCGAGGGCGGCGCCGAGGATCTCCGCGCGCAGCCATCGGGCGAGCTCCAGCGGCGTCGGGTGGTCGAACACCAGGGTGCTGGGCAGGGTCAGGCCGGTGGCGGCACCGAGGCGGGTGCGCAGCTCGACCCCGGTGAGCGAGTCGAAGCCGAGGTCGCGGAAGGCGCGGGACTCGGTGACGGCGTCGGCCGAGCCGTGGCCCAGCACGGTGGCGGCCTCGCCGCGGACCAGCTCGGCGAGCAGCCGCGTCCCGGCGGGCTCGTCGAGGGCGCGGACCCTCGTGACGATCTCGGTGACGCCCGCACCGGCCTCCGGCTCTCCCAGGTCCGCGAGGCCGGAGATCAGCGCGCTCGGCCGGGCCGAGGTGAACAGCGGCGCGTAGCGGTCCCAGTCGACGTCGGCGACGGTGACCGTGACGTCGCCGTCGACGACGGCGCGGCGCAGCTCGGCCATGGCCGGGCCGGGATCGAGCATCCCGAGGCCCTGCCGCTGCAGGGTCCCGGCGACGGCGTCGTCGGCCGCCATCCCGGACCCGGCCCACGGGCCCCAGGCGACGCCCGTCGCGGCGAGGCCGCGGGCGCGGCGGTGTGCGGCGAGCGCGTCGAGATAGGCGTTGGCGGCGCCGTAGGCGCTCTGCGCACCGCTCCCCCACACCCCGGCGACGGAGCCGAACAGCACGAACAGGTCCAGCTCGCGGTCGCCGAGCAGGTCGTCGAGGTGCGCGGCGCCGGCGATCTTGGCGCTCGCGCGGGCGGCGACGCCGCCGACGTCGAGGGTGTCGAGTGCGTCGTAGTGGCCGACGCCTGCGGTGTGCACGACACCCGTCAGCGGCGCGTGGGCGGGCACGGCGTCCAGGACGGCGGCGAGCGCGTCCCGGTCGGTCACGTCGCACGCCTCGATCGCGACCGAGGCACCGAGCGCGGTGAGCTCGTCGCGCAGTTCGGCGGCGCCGGGGGCGTCGGCGCCGCGGCGGCTGGTGAGCACCAGGTGCGCCGCGCCGGAGCGGGCCAGCCAGCGGGCGACCTCCGCGCCCAACCCGCCGGTACCGCCGGTGACCAGCACCGATCCGGTGGCGGTGAAGGCGGTGGCCGGCGGCAGCGCGTCGACGGTGTGCCGGACGAGCCGCCGCCCGGAGACGCCGGAGGCGCGCAGCGCGACCTGGTCCTCGCCGTCGGGGGTGTCCTTCTCGGCGAGGACGCCGGCGAGACGCTGGCCGCTGCGCGGGTCGAGCTCGGCCGGGAGGTCGACGAGGCCGCCCCACAGCCGCGGGTGCTCCAGGGCGACGCTGCGGCCCAGGCCCCAGGCGGTGGCCTGCAGCGGGTGGGTGACCGGATCGGCGGGCCCGGTGGAGACGGCGCCGCGGGTCGCGGTCCAGAGCCGGCCGCTCACCCCGATCCCGGCGCTGCCGGCCTCGCCGTCGGCGAGGGCCTGGACGAGCGCGACGGTCAGCGCGAGGCCGCGGGTCAGCGGTTCGGCACCCTCCGCGGGGCGCTCGTCCAGCGGCAGGACGGACAGCACGTGGGCGGCGGGGTCCCCCTCGTCGGTGCCCTCGGCCAGCTGCGCGGCGACGTCGGTGAGGTCGGCCGCGCAGTCGTCGTCGAGGACGAGGCGGCGGACCCGGGCGCCGTGCGCGCCGAGGGCGTCGGCGAGCCCGTCGAGCAGCGTGCCCTCGGCGTCGGCGGTCGCACCGGTGGAGACCAGCAGCCAGGTGCCGTCGAGGACCGGGGCGGCGGGACGCCGCAGCCGGGTCCACTCGACGCGGTAGCGCAGGGTGTCGAGCTGCGCCTTCTCCCGGTTGCCGCGCCGCCAGGTGGTCAGGGCGGGCAGCAGCGGTGTGGCGCCGTCGTCGGTGTCGAGGCCGAGGATGCCGGCCAGCTCGGCGGCGTCGCCGCGCTCGACGGCGGCCCACAGCTGCCGGTCGGCCGGGTCGGCGTCGGCACCGCCGGACGCGGGGGCGGCGGGCAGCTGCGGCCAGTAGAACTCGTGCTGGAAGGCGTAGGTCGGCAGCGCGGTGCGGCGGGCGCCGGTCCCGGCGAGGAGGGCGTCCTGGTCGAGGTCGACGCCGTGGACCTGCAGCAGCCCGGCGGCCGTCGCGGCGGCGAGCTCCTCGCCCCGGTCGGCGCGCAGGAACGGCACCAGCGCGACGTCCGCGCCGTCCCCGAGGGTCTCCCGGGCCATCGCGGTGAGCGGCGCGTCGGGTCCCAGCTCCAGCAGGACGGTCGCGCCCTCGGCGTGCAGCGTGGTGACGCAGTCGGCGAACCGGACGGCCTCGCGCACGTGCCGCACCCAGTACCCGGGGTCGCACAGCTCGTCGTCGGTGGCGCGGGCGCCGGTGAGGTCGGAGACCACCGGGATCCGGGGTGCGCCGTAGGCGATCCCCTCCGCGACGGCGCGGAAGTCGTCGAGCATGCCGTCCATGTGCGGCGAGTGGAACGCGTGGCTGACGCGCAGCGTGCGGGTGCGGCGGCCCTGCTCGGCGAACGTCGCGGCGAGCGCGGCGGCGGCGTCGGCGTCGCCGGAGACGACGACCGAGTCCGGCGCGTTGACCGCGGCGAGCGCGACCCGGTCGTCGAGCAGCGGGGTGACCTCGTCCTCGCCCGCCCGGATCGCGATCATGGCGCCGCCGGTGGGCAGGGCCTGCATGAGGCGGGCGCGGGCGGCGACGAGCCGGGCGGCGTCGGCGAGGGTGAACACCCCGGCGACGTGCGCGGCGGTGATCTCGCCGATCGAGTGCCCGGCCACGAGGTCGGCGCGCACGCCCCAGCTCTCCACGAGCCGGTACAGCGCGACCTCGACCGCGAACAGCGCGGGCTGGGTCCAGCCGGTCTCGTCGAGCAGCGCGGCGTCGTCGGTGCCCTCGTCGGCGAACACGACCCCGGCGAGCGGGCGGTCGAGCAGCGGGTCCAGCTCGGCGCAGACCTCGTCGAACGCGGCGGCGAACACCGGCTGCGCGGCGTACAGCTCGCGGCCCATGGCGGCGCGCTGGCTGCCCTGGCCGGTGAACAGCACCGCGAGGCGGGCACGGCCCGCGGTCTCCCCCTCGACGACGAGCGGGTCCGGGCGTCCGGCGGCGAGCGCGCCGAGCGAGGCGAGCAGGTCGTCGCGGTCGCCGGCGAGGACCGCGGCCCGCTGGTCGAAGCGGGTGCGGGTGGTGGCGAGCGAGTGGGCGAGATCGACGGTGCGGGTCCCGGGGTGGTCCCGGAGGTGCCCGAGCAGCCGGGCTGCCTGCCCGCGCAGGGCGGCGCGGCCGCGGCCCGACAGCAGCAGCGGCACGACGGTCGGGGTGCGCCCGGGCTCGTCGGCGGGTGCGGTCGGGGGGCCCTGCTCGAGGACGGTGTGGACGTTGGTGCCGCTGATCCCGAACGACGACACGGCGGCGCGGCGCGCGCGGCCGGTCTCCGGCCAGGCGGTGTCCTCGGTGAGCAGCTCCACCGCGCCGTCGGTCCAGTCCACGTGCGACGACGGGACGTCGGCGTGCAGCGTGCGGGGCAGCACCCCGTGCCGCATGGCCTGCACCATCTTGATCACGCCGGCGACGCCGGCGGCGGCCTGGGTGTGTCCGATGTTCGACTTCAGCGAGCCGAGGTGCAGCGGCCGGTCGGTGTCCCGGTCGCGGCCGTAGGTGGCGAGCAGCGCCTGCGCCTCTATCGGGTCGCCCAGGGTCGTGCCGGTGCCGTGCGCCTCGACGACGTCGACGTCGCCGGTGGACAGCCCCGCGCTCGCCAGCGCCTGGCGGATCACGCGCTGCTGCGACGGGCCGTTCGGCGCGGTCAGGCCGTTGGAGGCGCCGTCCTGGTTGACGGCCGACCCGCGGACGACCGCCAGCACCTCGTGACCGTGGCGGACGGCGTCGGACTGCCGCTCCAGCACGAGCATGCCGACGCCCTCGGACCAGCCCACGCCGTCGGCGTCGTCGGAGAACGCCTTGCAGCGGCCGTCCGGTGAGAGGCCGCGCTGGCGGGCGAAGTCGACGAACGCCGCCGGGGTGGACATCACGGTGACGCCACCGGCGAGTGCCAGCGAGCACTCCCCGGTGCGCAGCGCCTGCATCGCCCAGTGCATCGCGACCAGCGACGACGAGCAGGCGGTGTCGACGGTGACGGCGGGCCCCTCCAGCCCGAGGGTGTAGGCGACCCGGCCGGAGGCGAGGCTCGGCGAGCTGCCGACGCCCTGGAAGCCCTCGAACTCGGGCCCGGCCAGCACCGCGTTGTAGTCGCTGTACATGACCCCGGCGAACACACCGGTGGCGGTGCCGCGCAGCGTCGACGGGTCGATCCCGGCCCGTTCGACGGCCTCCCAGGACGTCTCCAGCAGCTGCCGCTGCTGCGAGTCGGTGGCCAGCGCCTCGCGCGGGCTCATCCCGAAGAACGCCGGGTCGAACTCGCCTGCCTCGTGCAGGAACCCGCCGGACCGGCTGTAGGTGGTGCCGGGGTGGTCCGGGTCCGGGTGGTGGAGTGCCTCGACGTCCCAGTTCCGGTTCGTCGGGAACCCGGAGATCGCGTCGGTTCCTTCGGTGACGAGCCGCCACAGCTCGTCGGGGGTGGAGACCCCGCCCGGGTAGCGGCAGGCCATGCCGACGATGACGATCGGGTCGTCGCGGTCGGCGGGGTCGGCGCCCGCGCGGTTCGCGGGCAGGACCTCGGCCTCGGTGCCCAGCAGCTCGGCCGTGACGTGGGCCGCGAGGTGCCGGACGGTCGGGTGGTCGAAGACCAGGGTGGCGGGCAGCCGCAGCCCGGTGACGGTGCCGAGCCGGTTGCGCAGCTCGACGGCGGTCAGCGAGTCGAAACCGAGGTCGCGGAACGCGCGGCCGGCGTCGACGTCGTCGGCACCGGCGTGCCCGAGCACCAGCGCGACCTGGCCACGGACCAGGTCGAGCACGAGCTCCTCACGGCCCTCGGCGTCGAGCCGGGCCAGGCGCTGGGCGAGACCGCTCGCGGTCGCCGAGCCGGTGGCGGCGGTGCGCCGGGCCCGGGTCCGGATCAGCGACCGCAGCAGCGGCGGCACGTCCCCGGCGGCGCGCAGGGCGGGCAGGTCGAGCCGGACCGGCACGACGGCCGGGTCGGCCGAGCCGAGCGCGGCGTCGAACAGCGCCAGGCCCTGCTCGACGGTCAGGGCGGGGGTCCCGGCGCGGGCCATCCGCGCCATGTCGTCGTCGGAGACGCCACCGGTCATCCCGCCGGTCCGCTCCCACGGGCCCCAGGCCAGCGAGAGCCCCGGCAGGCCGGCGGCGCGGCGGTGCGCGGCGAGCGCGTCGAGGGCGGCGTTGCCGGCGGCGTAGTTCGCCTGCCCGGGGCTGCCGAACACCCCGGCGACCGACGAGAACAGCACGAACGAGGCGAGCTCCACGTCCTGCTCGGCGGCCACGGTGTGCAGGTTCCAGGCGGCGTCGATCTTCGGGCGCAGCACCGTCGCGAGCCGCTCGGGGGTGAGCGAGCCGACGGTGCCGTCGTCGAGGACCCCGGCGGTGTGCACCACGGACGAGACCCGGTGCTCGCCGAACAGGGCCGCCACGGCGTCGCGGTCGGTCACGTCGCAGGCGACGACGTCGGCCCGCGCGCCCGCGGCGGCGAGCTCGTCGACCAGCTCCGACGCGCCGTCGGCGGCCGGGCCGCGCCGGCTGACCAGCAGCAGGTCGGTCACGCCGTGCGCGCCGGCCAGGTGCCGGGCGACGACGGCGCCGAGGCCGCCGGTCCCGCCGGTGACCAGGACGGCGCCGTCGCCGAAGGACGGGCCGTCCCCCGCGTCGTGCGGGGCGGGCCGGCGCACGAGCCGGGTGGCCCGCAGCCCGTCGCGGGTCAGGGTGAGCTCGGGCTCGTCGGCGGTGAGCGCGGCGAGCGGCAGGTCGGTGAGGTCGGCGTCCGCGGCGAGGTCGAGCAGCGCGAAGCGGCCCGGGTTCTCCGAGCGGGCGGAACGGAGCAGGCCCCACGCGGCCGCCGCGGCGATGCCGTCGCCGGTGGTGGCGCCGCGGGTCACGACGACCAGCCGGGACCCGTCGAAGCGGTCGGAGTGGTCGAGCCAGATGCGGACGGCGGCGAGCGCCTCGGAGGCACACCGGTGCGCCTCCGCGGGCCCCGTCCCCCCGGCGAGGCCGAGCAGCACGACCTCGGGGGCGGGCCCGTCGGCGCCCGCGAGCGCGGCCAGGTCCGGGTGCACGGCGACGCCGTCGCGCCCGTCCGGCGCGGTCGCGGTGGCGTCGAGCCCGGGGTGTGCCGCGAGGCCGAGCACGTCGGGACCGGCGATCACGACGCTGCCGGGGGCCTCCCCGGCCGGGGTGACGGGTGTCCGGTCGAGCCGGAACAGCGCGTCCCGGGCGACCGCGCCCGCGGAGTCGACGTCGTGGTCGGCGACCCCGCGCAGCACCAGCGAGTCGACGGTGGCGACCGGCGCACCGGTCCCGTCGGCGACGGCGACGGCGATCGCGTCGTCGGCGACCGGGGTCAGGCGCACCCGCAGGGTCCCCGCACCGCTCGCGTGCAGGGTGACGCCCTCCCAGGAGAAGGGCATCCCGCCGCGGCTGCGCTCGCCCAGCTCGACGAACCCGGCGGCGTGCAGGGCGGCGTCGAGCGCGGCCGGGTGCAGGCCGAACGCGTCGGCGTCGGCGCGGCCGGCCTCGGGCAGCACGATCTCGGCGTGGACGGCGTCGTCGCGGCGCCAGGCCGCGGTGAGCCCGCGGAACGCCGGCCCGTAGCCGAAGCCGTTCTCGGCGAGGCGGTCGTACAGGTCGTCGACCGCGAGGGGCTCGGCCCCGGCGGGCGGCCACTCGGTCGCGTCGACGGTCGCCGCGGCCGCGCCGGCGGCGGCGAGGACGCCGGTGGCGTGCGGGGTCCACGGGAGGTCGTGCTCGGTGTCGGGGTCGGCGTCCGGCCGGGCGTAGACCGTCAGGGTGCGGCGGCCGCCCGGGTCCGGGGCCCCGACCCACAGCTGCACCGCGCCCCCGCCCTGCTCGGGCAGGGCCAGCGGGGCGGCGAGGGTCAGCTCCTCGACGCGGTCGCGCCGACCTCGTCCCCGGCCCGGACGGCCAGCTCCAGGAACGCGGTCCCGGGCAGCAGCGTGGTGCCGCGCACGGTGTGGTCGGCCAGCCAGGGGTGGGTCTGCAGCGACAGCCGGCCGGTGAGCAGCGCGCCCTCGGAGTCGGCGAGCGACACCGCGGCGGACAGCAGCGGGTGGCGGGCGGCGCCGAGACCGGCCGAGCGCAGGTCGGCGGCACCGGTCTGGATCGCCTTGGGCCAGAACCGGCGGCGCCGGAACGCGTAGGTGGGCAGGTCGGTGCGGCGGGCGCCCGTTCCGGCGAACCAGGCCGCCCAGTCGACGGCGGTGCCGTGGGTGTGCAGCGCGGCCAGTGCCGCGGTGAGGGTCTGCTCCTCGGGCCGCCCGGCGCGCAGCGCGGGCACGGCGACGGACGCCGTGGCGCCGGGGGCCGCGGCGTCGAGGCAGTCCCGCGTCATGGCGGACAGGGCGCCGTCGGGGCCGAGCTCCAGGAACGCGGTGACGTCGTGGCGGGCGAGCCAGTCGACGCCGTCGGCGAACCGGACGGCGCTGCGGACGTGCTCGACCCAGTAGTCGGCCGAGGTGAGCTGGGCGACGGTCGCGAGCTCGCCGGTCACGTCGGAGACGATCGGGATCAGCGGCGCCTGCAGGTCGAGTCCCTCGACGACGGCGCGGAACTCGTCGAGCATCGGCTCCATCAGCGGCGAGTGGAACGCGTGGCTGACCCGCAGCCGCCGGGTGCGGCGCCCCTCGTCGGCGAGCCGGCCGGCGATCGCGGTGACGGCCTCGTCGGCGCCGGACAGCACGACGGCCGACGGCCCGTTGACCGCGGCCACGGAGACCCGGTCGCGGTACCCGTCGAGCAGCGGCTCGACCTCGGACTCGGACGCCTGCACGGCGACCATCGCGCCGCCGGTGGGCAGCGCGGACATCAGGCGGCCGCGGGCGGCGACCAGTGTGGCGGCGTCGTCGAGGGACAGCACGCCCGCGACGTGTGCGGCGGCGATCTCGCCGACCGAGTGTCCGAGCAGGTGGCCCGGGGTGACGCCGAGCGAGGTGACGAGCCGGTACAGCGCCACCTCGACCGCGAAGATCGCGGGCTGGGCGTGGGCGGTGTCGTCGAGCAGCGCGGCGGCGGTCCCGTCGGTGCCGTCGGAATCGTCGGGGGTGCCGTCGGGGGTGCCCCGGAGGATCTCGCGCAGCGGACCCTGCACGTGCGGGTCGAACGCGGCGAGCACGGTGTCCAGCGCCTCGGCGAACACCGGGAAGCGGGCGGCGAGCTCGCGCCCCGCGCCGATCCGCTGCGAACCCTGCCCGGTGAACAGCACGGCGAGCCGGTCTTCCGCGCGGGCCTCGCCCGTCACGGTGTCGCGGGCGGCCGCGGGGTCACCGGCGGCGAGCGCGGCGAGGTCACCGGCTAGGGCGTCGCGGTCGGCGGCGAGCAGGACGGCGCGGTGGGCGAACGCGGTCCGGGTGGTGGCCAGCGACCACGCGACGTCGGTCAGCGGGGTGCCGGGGGCGGTGGCGAGCGCGTCCTGCAGTGCGGCGGCCTGGGCCTGCAGCGCCTCGGGGGTGCGGCCGGAGAGCAGGACCGGCAGCGTGCCGGCCTCGGTCGTGGCGGGTGCGTCAGCGGGCGGGGCGTGCTCGTCCCCCTCCGCCCCCTCGGGCTCGGGGGCCTGCTCGACGATGGTGTGCGCGTTGGTGCCGCTGATCCCGAACGACGAGACGCCGGCGCGGCGCGGTGCGCCGGTGGCCGGCCAGCCGGTGTTCTCGGTGAGGATCCGGACGGTGTCCGGGGACCAGTCGACGTGCCGGCTGGGGTCCTCGGCGAGCAGCGTGCGGGGCAGCACCCCGTGCCGCATCGCCATCACCATCTTGATCACGCCGGCGACGCCCGCGGCGGCCTGGGTGTGGCTGATGTTGGACTTGACCGAGCCGAGCAGCAGCGGGCGCCCGGCGTCGCGGTCGCGGCCGTAGGTGGCGAGCAGTGCCTGCGCCTCGACCGGGTCGCCGAGTGTGGTGCCGGTGCCGTGTGCCTCGACGACGTCGACGTCACCGGCCGACAGCCGGGCGTTGACCAGCGCCTGCTCGATGACCTGCTGCTGCGACGGGCCGTTCGGGGCGGTCAGGCCGTTGGACGCGCCGTCCTGGTTGACCGCGGACCCGCGGACGACGGCGAGCACCTCGTGCCCGTTGCGGCGCGCGTCGGACAGCCGCTCCAGCACGAGCAGACCGACGCCCTCGGCCCAGCCGGTGCCGTCGGCGGTGTCGCCGAAGGAACGGCAGCGGCCGTCGGCCGACAGGCCGCCCTGCCGGCCCATCTCGATGAAGGTGCCGGGCCCGGACATCACGGTGACACCGCCGGCCAGCGCCAGCGAGCACTCGCCGCCGCGCGGGGCCTGGGTGGCCAGGTGGACCGCGACCAGCGACGACGAGCAGGCGGTGTCGACCGTGACGGCCGGGCCGACCGTGCCGAAGGTGTAGGAGATGCGTCCCGACAGGACGCTGCCGGTGTTGCCGGTGAGCTGGAAGCCCTCGGCACCGTCGGCCGGGCCGACCCGGTAGTCCTGCGCCATCGCGCCGACGAACACGCCGGTCCGGCTGCCCTGCAGCGAGACCGGGTCGATCCCGGACCGCTCGAACGCCTCCCACGCGGACTCCAGGACGACCCGCTGCTGCGGGTCCATCGCGACGGCCTCGCGCGGGGAGATGCCGAAGAACTCGGCGTCGAAGTCGGGGGCGTCGTGCAGGAACCCGCCGGACGCCGTCGGCGAGCCGGCGAGCGCGGCGGTGTCCCAGCCGCGGTCGGTGGGGAACGGCGTGATGCCGTCCTCCCCCGCCTCGACCATCCGCCACAGGTCCTCGGGGCTGCGGACACCGCCGGGATAGCGGCAGGCCATCCCGACGACGGCGATCGGCTCCTGGGCGGCGGACTCCAGCTCGCTCACCCGCCGGCGGCTGCGGCGCAGATCGGCCGTGGCCAGCTTGAGGTAGTCCCGGAGCTTCTGTTCGTTGTCCATCCCAACTCCACCCGTCTCGCAGCCGACGCCCACTCGACAATCGCGCCGGAATTCCGCACACGTCCGGCGGGAACCGAATCGCCGCTCCATTCCGCCGCGCGGCGGAGGAGCTCACCACCGACGATTGTGCGGACGATTCGGGCCGGAAATCCCTAGTGTGTGGCCCGCCGGTTCACCAGTTGGCGGCCAGCAGCAGGTGGCCGTACTCGTTCTCACGGGCCACGTGCTCCAGGTCGGAGTCGACCATCATCCGCATGAGCTCCGGGAAGTCGACCTCCGGCGTCCAGTCCAGCCGACGGCGGGCCCGCACGCTGTCGGCGCACAGCACCTCGACCTCGGCCGGGCGCACGAGCGCCGGGTCGACGACGACGTTGTCCCGCCAGTCCAGCCCGACGTGGTCGAACGCGATCTGCACGGCGTCGCGCACCGAGTGCATCTGCCCGGTCCCGATCACGTAGTCGTCGGCCTCGTCCTGCTGCAGCATCAGGTGCATCGCGCGGACGTAGTCGCCGGCGTAGCCCCAGTCGCGCACCGCGTCGAGGTTGCCCAGCGCGAGGTCGCGCTGCAGGCCGAGCTTGATCCGGGCGACCGCCAGGGAGATCTTGCGGGTGACGAACTCCTGGCCGCGGCGCGGCGACTCGTGGTTGAACAGCATGCCCGACACCGCGTACATCCCGAACGACTCGCGGTAGTTGCGGGTGATGTAGTGGCCGTACGCCTTCGCGGCGCCGTAGGGGCTGCGCGGGTGGAACAGCGTCGTCTCGCGCTGCGGGGTCTCCGCCGCCTTGCCGAACATCTCCGACGACGACGCCTGGTAGAAGCGGATCTGCCCGTCCGGCGACGCGGTCCGCGACGGCGAGAGCCCGGAGACCATGCGGATCGCCTCCAGCATCCGCAGCACGCCCGTGCCGTTGACCTCGGTGACGAGCTCGGCCTGCTGCCACGACATCGGGACGAACGAGATCGCGCCGAGGTTGTAGACCTCGTCGGGCTGCACGGTGTCGACGGCCGAGACCAGGCTGCCCTGGTCCATCAGGTCGCCGTCGACGAAGTCCAGTTCGGACGCCAGCCGGCTGACCCGCGTCTTGCGGGGGTTGGCCTGCCCCCGGATCAGGCCCCAGACCTGGTAGCCCTGCGACAGCAGGTGCTCCGCCAGGTAGGACCCGTCCTGACCGGTGATTCCGGTGATGAGAGCTCGTTTGGACATGGGGATTCCCTTCTCGACCGTTACCGAGCCCGCCCACACGCGTCGACCGGCCGTCGGCACGGCGGCGAATACGCTGTCCGGACGAGAGACACGCCGCACGCTGGCAAGGTCCGTGAGACGGTGTCAACGAATTCTCCGGGGTGTAGGGAATTCACGAGTGCGGCCGCGGAAAATCGTGCGCGGAACTGGGGGATTCCGGGTCCGCGGTCTGGTCGGCTGTGCTGGCCGGTCTGCCACCGGCACCGTCCACCGGGCGGCCCGCGGCGGCCGCCGTGAACCGGGGTGTCCTCACGTGCTGTCGAGACTCGCGCGCGCCCAGCTGCGCGGCTACGCCGGACCGGCGGGCGTGCTCGTCGTCCTCCAGACCGTGCAGATCGCCGGCACGCTGCTGCTGCCGACGCTCGGTGCGGCCCTCATCGACGAGGGGGTGGTCCGGGCCGATCCCGGGCGGATCGCCGAGCTCGGGACGATCATGGCGGGGGTCGCCGTCGCGCAGATCGTCGCGGCGCTCGCCGCGACCGCGCTGGGTGCCCGCACCTCCACCGCGATGGGCCGGGACCTGCGCTCCGCGGTGTTCGGCCGCATCCTCGACTTCTCCGCCCGGGAGGTCGGCCGGTTCGGCACCGCGTCACTGCTGACCCGGACGGTCAACGACGTCCAGCAGGTCCAGAACCTCGCCCGGTCCGGGTTCGGCGTCGTCGTCTCCGCTCCCCTGATGTGCGTGGGCAGCGTCGTGCTCGCGCTGCAGCAGGACGTGCCACTGGCGCTGCTGCTGGTCGTCCTCGTGCTGGTCGTGGGTGTCTGCTTCGGACTCCTGATGGCCCGGATGGGCACCCTCTACGACCGGATGCAGGTCACCCTCGACGGGCTCGGCCGGCTGCTCCGCGAGTCGATCACCGGGGTGCGGGTGGTCCGCTCGTTCGTCCGCGACGACCACGAACAGCAGCGCTTCACCCGCACCAACGACGCGTTCCTCGACCTCTCCCAGCGGGTCGGCAGGCTGATCGCCACCATGCTGCCGCTGGTGCTGCTGCTGATGAACCTGTTCACGGTCGTCCTGATGTGGGTCGGCGCCCGGCGCATCGACGCGGGCGTCATGCAGCTCGGCGCGCTCAGCGCGTTCCTGTTCTACCTGTCGCTGATCCTCATGTCGGTCGTGATGGTCGCGTTCGTGTTCCTGCAGGTCCCTCGGGCCCGGGTGTGCGCGGGCCGGATCATGGAGGTCCTCGACACCGAACCGGGCGTCCCGGCACCGGCCGACCCGGTCCCGATGCGCGGCCCCACCGGCCGGGTGGAGCTGGACGACGTGGAGTTCCGCTACCCGGGCGCGGAACGCGCCGTCCTGCACGGGATCGGCCTGACCGTCGAGCCCGGCGAGCGGGTCGCGGTGCTGGGCAGCACCGGCAGCGGCAAGACGACCCTGCTGAACCTGGTGCTGCGGCTGGTCGACCCGACCGCCGGCACCGTCCGCGTCGGCGGCACCGACGTGCGCGAGCTCGACCCGGCGGTGCTGACCGACGCCGTCGGGTTCGTGCCGCAGCGCCCCTACCTGTTCGCCGGCACGGTCGCGAGCAACCTGCGCTTCGGGCGTCCGGACGCGACCGACGACGAGCTCTGGGAGGCGCTGCGCGTCGCGCAGGCCGACGGGTTCGTCGCCCGGATGCCCGGCGGGCTGGACGCCGAGGTCGCGCAGGGCGGCACGACCGTCTCCGGCGGCCAGCGCCAGCGGCTGTGCATCGCCCGCACCCTGCTCCGCCGCCCCGGCGTCTACCTGTTCGACGACTGCTTCTCCGCGCTGGACCAGGCCACCGACGCCGCGCTGCGGGCAGCGCTGGTCCCGTGGACCGCCGGCGCCACCGTGATCACCGTGACCCAGCGGGTCTCCACCGCGCGCGACGCCGGCCGGGTCGTCGTCCTCGACGCCGGGCGGCTCGTCGCCGACGGCACCCACGACGACGTGCTGCGCGACAGCCCGACCTACCGCGAGATCGCGCACTCACAGCTCACCGAGGAGGACGCCGCCCATGGCCTCGCCGGACGTCACTGAGCAGGACCCGGCCACGCCTGCCGCGGGTGCTGCGGCACCCCCGGGGCCGGGTGACCGCCCGGCCCGCCGGCTCGTCGGGCTGCTGCGGCCGCACCGCAGCCCGGTGGCGCTCGCGCTGCTCACCGGCGTCGCCGGGATCGCGCTCAACGCCGTCGGGCCGCTGCTGCTGGGCCGGGTCACCGACCTCGTCGCGGTCGGGGTGCTCGGTCCTGGCGGGCCCGGCGGCGACGCCGCCGGCAGCCCCGGACCGGCCACCGGCGTCGACTTCGCGTCGGTCGGGCGGCTGCTGCTGGTCCTGCTCGTGGTCTACGTCGGGGCGTCGCTGTTCACCCTCGCGCAGGGCCGGATCGTCGCGTCCGTGGTGTGGCGGGTGATCCACGACCTGCGGGGCCGGGCGCAGGCGAAGCTGTCCCGGCTCCCGTTGCGGCACTACGACCGGCACCCCGCGGGCGAGACGCTCGGGCGCACCACCAACGACGTCGACAACCTGCAGCAGACCCTCCAGCAGACCCTCGCCGAGCTGATCACCTCGATCCTCTCGCTGGTCGCGATGCTGACGCTGATGGTCGTCATCTCCCCGTCGCTGGCCGTCGTGATGATCCTCAGCGTGCCGGTGTCGGGGCTGCTCGCGACCTGGCTGGGGCGCCGCGCCCACCCGCAGTTCACCGCGCAGTGGGAGGCGAACGGCGCGCTCAACGCGCACGTCGAGGAGGTCTGCACCGGGCACGCCCTCATCCGCGGCCACCACCGCCGTGCCGAGGCGCAGCGCCGGTTCGCCGAGTGCAACGACGCGGTGTACCGCGCGGGGGCGTCGGCCCAGACCTCGTCCGGCGCGATGGAGCCGGTCATGATGTTCGTGGCGAACCTCGGGTACCTGGTGGTCGCCGTCGTCGGGGCCTGGAAGGTGCTCTCCGGCTCGCTCACCCTCGGCGACGTGCAGGCGTTCATCCTCTACGCCCGCCAGTTCAGCCAGCCGATCGTCGAGATCGCCTCGGTGGCCGGGCGGCTGCAGTCGGGGGTGGCCTCGGCGAAGCGGGTGTTCACCCTGCTCGACGCGCCCGAGCAGGAGCCCGAGCCGTGCACCCCGGTGACGCCCGGCGCCCCGGCCGGCCGCGTCGAGTTCCGCCGGGTGTCGTTCCGCTACACCCCGGAGACCCCGCTCATCGAGGACCTGTCGCTGCGCGTCGAGCCGGGCAGCACCGTCGCGATCGTCGGCCCGACGGGCGCGGGCAAGACCACCCGGGGCAACCTGCTGATGCGCTTCTACGAGATCGACGGCGGGACGATCCTGCTGGACGGCACCGACACGGCGACGATGACCCGCGCCGACCTGCGCTCCCGCTTCGGGCTCGTCCTGCAGGACACCTGGCTGTTCGGCGGGACGATCGCGGAGAACATCGCCTACGGCGCGCCGGACGCGACCCGCGAGGACATCGCGGAGGCGGCCCGCGCCACCTGCGTCGACACGTTCGTCCGGACCCTGCCCGACGGCTACGACACCGTCCTCGACGACGACTCCGGCGGCGCCAGCGCCGGGGAGAAGCAGCTGATCACGGTGGCGCGGGCGTTCCTCGCCCGGCCGGCGGTGCTCGTCCTCGACGAGGCCACCAGCGCCGTCGACACCCGCACCGAGCTGCTGATCCAGCGCGCCATGGCCACCCTGCGCACCGGGCGGACCAGCTTCGTCATCGCCCACCGGCTGTCGACGATCCGCGACGCCGACCTGATCGTGGTCATGGAGTCCGGCCGGATCGTCGAGCAGGGCACCCACGACACGCTGCTGCGCGCCGGCGGCGCCTACGCCCGCCTGCACTCCGCCCGCACCCCCTGACCGCTCCCCGACCGACCCGGGAGGACCACCGTGCCCGAACCCCAGCTGCTGGCCGTCGCCGACCTGCACGTCGTGCACGCCGAGAACCGGGCGCTCGTCGAGTCGCTGCGCCCGTCGTCGGACGGCGACTGGCTGATCGTCGCCGGTGACGTCGGCGAGATGTACGCCGACATCGAGGCCACGCTGCGCCTGCTCGCCGGCCGCTTCGCGCGCGTCGTCTGGACCCCCGGCAACCACGACCTCTGGACCCACCCGCAGGACCCCTGCACGCTGCGCGGCGACGCGCGCTACCGGGCGCTCGTCGAGACCTGCCGCGGCCTGGGCGTCGACACCCCGGAGGACCCGTACCCGGTGTGGGACGGCCCGGGCGGGCCGGTCGCGGTGGCGCCGCTGTTCGTGGGCTACGACTACTCCTTCCACGCCCCCGGTGCGACGACGGCGGCCGAGTCGCTGCGGATCGCGCACGACGCGGGCGTCGTGTGCTCCGACGAGTTCCTCCTGCACCCGGACCCCTACCCGGACCGCGCCACCTGGTGCCGCCGCCGGGCCGCGATCACCGAACGCCGGCTGGCGGCGGTCGACCCGGACCTGCCGACGGTGCTGGTGAACCACTGGCCGCTGGTGCGCCACCCCACGCGGGTGCTGCGGTACCCGGAGTTCGCGCAGTGGTGCGGCACCGAGCTGACCGCCGACTGGCACGTCCGGTTCCGCGCCGCCGCCGTCGTCTACGGCCACCTGCACATCCCCCGCGTCACCTACCACGACGGGGTCCGGTTCGAGGAGGTCTCGGTGGGCTATCCCCGCGAGTGGCGGCCCCGGCCGCCCCGGGAGCCGCTGCGCGCGGTGCTGCCCGCGCCGGTCGCCGGAGGTGTGCGGTGATCGAGCAGGTGCTGCCCGGCCGGGTCGTCACCGAGTGCGCCTACGACGACGAGGAGCACCCCGGCGAGGGCCTGTTCCCGCAGGAGCAGGAGCTCGTCGCGCGGGCCGTGGAGTCCCGGCGGCGCGAGTTCACCACGGTGCGCAGGCTCGCCCGCCGCGCCCTGGGGAGGCTCGGCCGCTCCCCCGCCCCGATCCTGCCGAACCGTCGCGGGGCCCCGCAGTGGCCGTCCGGCGTGGTCGGCAGCATGACGCACTGCGCCGGGTACCGGGCGGCGGCCGTGTCCCCCGCCGCCGAGTCCGCCGCGGTGAGCATCGACGCCGAGCCGGACGCGCCGCTGCCCGACGGCGTCCTCGAGACGGTCACCCTGCCCTCCGAGCGCGCCCTGCTCGACGGCCTCGCCCGGCGCCGCCCGGGGACGGCGTGGGACCGGATGTACTTCAGCGCCAAGGAGAGCGTCTTCAAGGCGTGGTACCCGCTGACCGGCCGCGAGCTGGACTTCGACGAGGCCGAGATCGTGTTCGACGCCGGCGCCGGCACCTTCTCCGCCCGCCTGCTCGTCCCGGGGCCGCTGGTCCACGGCGAGCGGGTGACCGTGTTCCCCGGGCGCTGGCACACCGGCCACGGCCTGCTCGTCACCGGGGTGCACCTTCCGGCACCGCAGCCGTGACTCCGGGGGTTTCCCGGCCCGGTCGGTGGTGGGCTGGGCCCATGGAGCAGACCACGGGCACGCGGCCGGCCGACGACGCCGCGCAGCAGGCGGACGGGGCCGGCGCGCAGCCGATCCTGTTCTGCTGCACCCATTCCACCGGGGAGGCCGCCACCAGCCTCGTCCTGGCCGGCGAGCTGGCCCGGCGCGGCGTGCCGGACCTCGTGTTCGCCGCCGACGAGAACCTGCGCGGCCCGGTCGGCGAGCTCGCCGACCGGAGCGCCGTCGAGTTCGTCTCCCTGGGACCGGTGAACCCGGACCTGGCGCTCACCATGATCGACGACGCGACCTACGCCCGGATCCACCAGCGCTCCCGCGTCCGCGGTCTGCGCGCGCGGGCCCGACAGCTCTTCGACGTCGACCACCTCATGCAGCGCTACCAGGCGCTCGACGAGGTGGTCGAGCGTGTCCGCCCCGCGCTCATGGTGATCAACCGGTTCGCGACGCACGCCGTGCAGGTCGCGCTGACCCGCGGCATCCCCTACGTCATCACCGCGCCGTGCCTGCTCAGCAGCCTCGTCGAGCACGACCTGCCCCGCGGGTTCCCGCCGCCGTCGTCCGGGCTGCCGCTGCACCGCACCCGCCGCCAGGAGCTGGAACGGATCTGGTTCGGGATCGGCACCGGCACCCTGTTCCTCGACCGCTCGGTGTTCCGCAAGGCCGTCCGGCTGCACCGCGGGATGGGCGAGCTCGGGATCGACCCGCGCACCCTGCGCGTCCCCGTGCAGAACGCGGGCGCCCGCTCGCTGCTCTGCTTCTCGGTCCCCGGGGTCGACTACCCGCTGCCGGTCCCCGACCGGGTCCGGATGGTGGGAGCCCTCGTCCCCCCGGTCCGCCACGACGAGCGCGACGCCGGCGTCGCGGAGTGGCTCGACGCGCACCCGTCCACCGTGTACCTGGCCTTCGGCTCGATCACCCGGATGACGGCGGACCAGATCCGGTCGGTCGTCGAGCTGGCCCACAGGCTCGGCGACGACCACGGCATCCTCTGGGTCCTCCGCGCCGACCAGCAGCGCTTCCTCCCCGACCCCGCCGACCGGCCCGCGAACCTGAAGGTCGTGGACTGGCTCCACTCCCAGCACGCGGTGCTGGAGCACCCGCACGTGCGGGCGTTCTTCACCCACGGCGGCAGCAACAGCATCCACGAGAGCCTCTGGTTCGGGACGCCGGTCCTGGTCCGCCCGACCAACGTCGACCAGTACGACCACGCGGTGCGGGCGACCGACACCGGCATCGGCCTGGCCGTCGACCGCCCCGACCTCGTCGACGTCGACGACGTCCACGCCAAGCTCCAGCGCCTGCTCCGCGAGCCCGCGTTCACCGAGCGCGCCCGCGAGCTCGGCGACGTCCAGCGCGCCGCCGGCGGCCTCGACACCGCCGCCGACGCCGTCCTCGCCGAACTGGGGAACCGTCACCCGGCCACCCCCTGACCCCCGCCACCACCGGATCAGAACCGCGCCGAGCGGCTGCGGTCGGCACATGCCGAGCGCCGGAGCCGCACGGTTTCCGTGGTTCCGGCGCACGCTGCCAACCTTCCGCACAAGTTGACGGTTTCCCGCACAGACTCTGTTCCGTGCGGCAGCCCCACACCCTGTGCGGCGGCCCGCATCCTGTGCGATTCCGCCTTGATCTGAGCGGCTGCACGCCGTTGTAGGGCGGGGGGTGCGCCCTGGCGGCAGCGTCCGGGCGGCACATCGACGGAATCCGCACAGCTTGCCCCGCACCCGCACGGGGCACCCGGCACCCGCACAGGTTGCCCAGCACCCGCACGGATCCTGACTTGTGCGGTGTGCCCACGGTCTGTGCGGCCACGTCAGATCCTGTGCGGCTCTACGTACCGTGTGCCCGCGCGCTGCGCTCAACTGGCTCGTGCCCGAGCTCAATGCCGGTGCCGGTGCCGGTGCCGGTGCCGGGCCACGCGCCACGCGCCGCCACGCCCCACGCCCGCACCGCACCGCACCGCACCGCACATCTTGCGCTGCGCCCGCACAGGATCTGTCCTGTGCGGTGGCCCAACCGTGTGTGCGATCAGCCCGGAGCCTGTGCGGTTCCCGCCGGGCGGCCTGCGGCACGGACGGTGCGCGCGGAGCTGCGCGCCGACGGCCGCTCCAGGGCTCGCGGTGGCGCTCGCGCCAGGCCTCGCCAGGACGGTGCGCCCCCGTCACTGCGAAGGTCCGCCCGATCGGCGGAGCCCGGCACCCCGGTCGGACCGGCCATGCTCAGGCGTCAGGGGCTCGCACGATCGCCCACACCGGGACCTCGCACGGGACCCGGCACCGGATGTGCTCCGTGGGCACAGCGGATGTGCCGGACGCGCGTCAGGTTCGCGCCTGGTGGACAGCGGAGCGGAGTCCTCGGGTGCGCCGGGCCGGCCCGGCGCGGACGAAGGACGAAGGGACACCGCACGATGACCCGTCCACCACGGTTCCCGTTCGGGCGCGCAGCCCCGGGCGCACCAGACGGCCTGCCGCACGTCGTCGTCGTGGGAGCCGGGTTCGCCGGGCACGCCGCGGCGCGGGGTCTGCTGCGGAGGCTGCGCGGGCGGGCCCGGATCACCGTGATCGACCAGCAGGACCACTTCGTGTACCTGCCGCTGCTGCCCGAGGTCGCGGTCGGGACGCTCGAGCCCCGCCTGATCGCGGTGTCGCTGAGCCGGTCGCTGCGCGGGGCGGAGATCGTGCTCGGGACCGTCGAGCGGATCGATGTCGACACCCGCACCGTCGCCTGGCGCGATCCGGACGGCGGTCACGGGCAGATCCGCTACGACCGTCTCCTGCTGGCCGCGGGCAGCGTCAACGCGCTGCTCCCGATACCGGGGGTGGCGGAGAACGCGCACGGCTTCCGCAGCATCCCCGAGGCGCTGTACCTGCGCGACCACATGGTCCGCCAGATCGAGATCGCAGCGACCACCGACGACGACGCCGAGCGCCGGGCCCGGCTGACCTTCGTCACCGTCGGTGCGGGCTACACCGGGACCGAGGTCGCCGCGCAGGGCGCGATGCTGACGGCGTTGATGGCCCGCGACCGTCCGGCGCTGCGCGGGACGCCGGTCCGGTGGGTCCTCGTCGACCGGGCGACGCGGGTGCTGCCCGAGCTCGACCGCAGACTGTCCCGCACCGCGGACCGGGTCCTGCGGCGGCGCGGGGTGGAGATCCGCACCGGGGAGTCGGTCGCCGAGGCCACGCCGGGACGGGTGCGCCTGACCTCCGGCGAGATGATCGACACGCGGACGCTGGTCTGGTGCGTGGGGGTGCGGCCCGACCCGCTCGTCGCCGACCTCGGCCTCCCGACCGACCGTGGACGCCTGGTGGTCGGCACCGACCTGCGGGTTCCCGGGCGACCCGAGATCCACGGCTGCGGCGACGCGTCCGCGGTCCCGGACGTGACCCGCGGCGGCACCCCGACCGCCATGACCGCCCAGCACGCCACCCGGCAGGGCGCGCTCGCCGCGCGGAACGTGGCCGCGTCACTGGGCTACGGCGAACCCGGCACCTACGCGCACCACGACCTCGGCTTCGTCGTCGAGCTCGGGGGCGCCGACGCGGCCGCGAACCCGCTGGGTGTCCCGCTGTCCGGGCTCGCGGCCACGGTCGTCACCCGTGGGTACCACCTGCTGTCGATGCCGGGGAACCGGCTGCGGGTCGCGACCGACTGGCTGCTCGACGCCGTCACCGGACGGCAGGCGGTGCAGATCGGGGTGATCCGCGCCGAGCACGTGCCGCTGGAGACGGCCGAACCGCACGCTCCCGACGGTCCCGCGACGGCGGCCGACGTCGAGCCGGTCGACCGTCCCGGCCGCACAGGCTCGGCGTGAGCCGCACAGGTTCTGGGCGTCCCGCACGAGACAGGACCTGTGCGGAGAGCCGGCAGCCTGTGCGGACAGCCGACGGTCTGTGCGGAAAGCCGACAGCATGTGCGGTGGCGGGAGGTACTCGACCCCACCCACCCCGTCGACTACATTCTATAGAGTGTGACACCAGCTCCCGAGGATCCGCTCACCGTCGACGGCTCGGCAGGCGTGACCACGCTCCGTCTGCAGCGCCCGCACCGCCGCAACGCGCTCGACCACACCCTGCTCGAACGCCTCCTGTCCGAGCTCGGCGCGGCGGCCCGGCGCGGTGACGCCGCCGTCGTCCTGACGGGCGGGGACTCCTACCTCTCCTCCGGTGGCGACGTCGGCTCGATGCCCTCCGCCGCCGACGGGCTCTTCGGCCCCGCCTCCCGGCTCGCCCTGGTGCACGAGGTCGTCGAGACGATCGTGCGGACCGACGTCGTGGTGGTCGCCGCCGTCGAGGGCTACGCCGTCGGTGCGGCCTGGGGCCTGGTGCTGTCCTGCGATCTCGTCGTCGCCGCCGACGACGCGTTCTTCGCCGCCCCGTTCGCCGCGCGCGGCCTCACCGCCGACGCCGGTACCGCCTACCACCTCCCCCGCCGCCTCGGCCCGCAGCGCGCGGCCCGCCACCTGCTGCTCGGCGAGCGGCTCAGCGCCCCGGCCGCGGCCGACGCCGGCCTGGTGAGCGAGGTCGTCCCCGCGGGGACGGCGACGGCGCGGGCCGGCGAGATCGCCGCACGGCTGGCGGCCGGGCCCCGCGAGTCCAACGCCCTGACCAAGCGTCTCGCGGCCCGCACCCACGCGGGCCTGGCCGACTTCCTCGCCTCGGAGCGGGTGGCCGTGTCGCTGGCAGGCCAGGGCCCGGACGCCGCCGAGGGCCGGGCGGCCTTCACCGAGCGCCGCGAACCCCGCTTCACCTGACTCCCCGGGTGCCGTGGCCCCGCCACGCGACCGGGAACCGACCAGAGAGAGGACCGGAATGACCGCACTGCTGGAGGGCCGCACCGCCGTCGTGACGGGTGGTGCCCAGGGCATCGGGCTCGCCATCGCCCGCACCTACGTCGAGCACGGCGCCCGCGTCGTGCTCGGCGACCTCGACGAGGCCGCCGCCCGCGCCGCCGCGAAGGAGCTCGGTGGCGAGGAGGTCGCCGTCGGCGTCCGCTGCGACGTCGTCTCCGCCGAGGAGGTCGCCGCGCTGATCGACACCGCGGTGACGACGTTCGGCTCGCTCGACGTCTTCGTCAACAACGCCGGGATCACCCGCGACGCCACGATGCGCACCATGTCGGAGGACGACTTCGACCTGGTGATCCAGGTCCACCTCAAGGGCACCTGGAACGGCACCCGGCTCGCCGCCGCACGGATGCGGGAGCAGAAGTCCGGCGCGATCGTGAACATCAGCTCGCTGTCCGGGAAGGTCGGGATGGTCGGGCAGACCAACTACTCGGCGGCGAAGGCCGGGATCGTCGGGCTCACGAAGGCCGCGGCCAAGGAGATGGCGCACCACGGCGTGCGGGTCAACGCGATCCAGCCGGGCCTGATCCGGTCGGCGATGACCGAGGCGATGCCGCAGAAGGCGTGGGACCAGAAGATGTCCGAGATCCCGCTGCAGCGGGTCGGTGAGATCGACGAGGTCGCGAACGTGGCGCTGTTCTACGCGTCGTCGCTGTCGTCGTACATGACGGGCACGACGGCCGAGGTCACCGGCGGGCGGTTCATGTGACGGGCGGCCCGCTCGTCGTCTCCACCCGGGACGGGCTCGACGCCGCGGTCGGCGCCGAGCTCGGCCCGGGGCCGTGGACCACCGTGGACCAGGACCGCATCGACGCGTTCGCCGCGGCGACCGGCGACCACCAGTGGATCCACGTCGACCGCGAGCGGGCCGCGTCCGGGCCCTACGGCCGCACGATCGCGCACGGCCAGCTCACACTGTCGCTGATCTCCGCGCTGGCCGGCGACCTGTACCGGTTCGAGCTGGGGACGGCGCGGCTCAACTACGGCTGGGACCGGGTCCGGTTCCCGGCGCCGGTCCCGGTGGGGTCCCGCGTCCGGCTGCACGCGACGGTCGCGGACGCCGAGCCCCGCGACCGCGGCGTCCTCGTCGCGATCGACTTCACCGTGGAGCTGGAGCACTCACCACGCCCCGCATGCGCGGCCCGCAAACTCTCCCTGATCCTCCTGGACTGATCACCGACCACGACACGCTCACCGGTTCCGCCGGCGCTCGCCCGATCGCGTGCGCGTCGACGGAACCGGTGAGCGTCCGTGGGGAGGTCGGGTGGGGTGGGCGGGGTGGGTGGGTGGGTGGGTGGGTGGGCGCAGATAGACAGACGCCCCGGTCCTGTCGGACCGGGGCGTCCCGTGGGGTGGTGCCGGGTCAGCCGTTGAAGCCGAAGGTCTGGTTCCAGCGCCGGACGATGTCGGCGCCCTCGGTCTCCGCCTGCTCCGGGCTGTAGACGACGAACGACGGGTCGTCGGCCTTCGGGAGCCGGTAGTCACCGGTCGGGACCTGTTCGATGTCGGTGCGGGCCCCGATGAACCCCTGCGCGGCGGCGAACTGCTGGCCCGACTTCGACCAGGTCCAGTTCATGAACAGCTTCGCGGCCGGGCTGTCCTGCCCGGTACTGGTCAGGCCCTGCATGTTGAAGGTGCCGGACACGCCCTCCTCGGGCACGACGAGCTTGATCGGCGCCCCGGACCGCTCCGCGCCGTAGGTGCTGTTGAAGCCGGCCGTCGCGATCTCGATCTCGCCGCGGGCGAGTGCCTCCAGCTGCACCGAGGTGGTGTCGAAGATCCGCGGCTGCTGCGCGGCGAGCCCGGCCCAGTAGTCCGGGCCGATGACGTCCTCCTGGAACGCGGCCAGGCCCTGCACGGTGCCGCCCGCCCCGGCGTTGACGACGCCCATGCGGCCCTTCCACCGCGGGTCCAGCAGGTCGTTCCAGCTGGACGGGACGTTCCCGGCCTCGACGGCCCGGTTGTTGTAGGCGAACGCGTAGGCCGAGTAGTACGACGTGTAGTAGGCCCCGCCGTCCCACGTCACGTTCTCGGTGCCGGTCAGCGTGTCGTGGGTCGGCATCTCGGTGTAGGGCACGAACACGTCCTGCTCGGCGAGGCCCTCGGCGAGCAGCGGGTCGGTGATGGTGACGACGCCCGCCGACAGCCGCCCGGCCCCGGCCTCGCTGAGCACCCGCTCGTTGAGCTTCGCCGACGGCATCCGCGTCACCTCGACCTGGACGCCGGTCTCCGCGGTGAACCGGTCCGCGGTCAGCTCGGCGCTCTCGCTGCCGGACCCGGTGAACCAGACGAGCGTGTCGCCGCGGGCGGCCTCCAGCAGGGCGGCGTCGGCGACCTGCTCGCCGTCGACGACGAGGCCGTTCGCGTCGTCCACGGCGGGCAGCGCGAGCATCCCCTCGGCGACGGTGTCGGTGCCGCCGCCACCTCCCCCGCCGCAGCCCGCGAGCAGCAGGCCGCCCGCGGCGAGTGCGGCGACCAGGCCGCTCGTGCGTGTCCTCTTCATGGGTCAGCTCCTTTGCCGGGACGGACGTCGTCGTCCGCCGGTGTGACTACCGCGCGAGGCGGCGGGGGATGTAGGACAGGACGAACATGAAGGCGGTGTAGATGACGCTCATCGCCGCGGCCTCGCGCAGCGCGCCGCCGTTCTCGAACGCGTCGTAGATCGCGATCGAGAGGATCTCGGTGTCGCTGGTGTAGAGGAACAACGGCACCGTCAGCTCGCGCATGCTGAGCATGAGCAGCAGCAGGAACGTCGACAGCAGGCCCACCTTCATCAGCGGCACCGTCACGCTGGTGACCGCACGGGCCCGGTGCGCGCCGAGCATCACCGCGGAGTCCTCGAGGTCGCGGTCGGTCGCGAGGATCGAGGAGGCGACCCCGCGGAAGCCCTGCGGCGACTGCACGGCCAGGAACGCGATGACGAGGACGGCGAGGGTGCCGTAGAGCGGGACCGGCATGACCAGCCAGGTCCACAGCAGGCCCATGCCGAGCACGACGGCCGGCAGCGCCAGCGGGATCATCGAGATCCCCTCGACCAGCGACCGCCCGGTCGCCCGGGTGCGGTAGACGAGGTAGCCGCACAGGAACGCCAGCACCACGCCGGCACTCGCCGCGAACACGCTGACGACCAGGCTGTGCCAGGCCGCCTCCTGGAAGCTCGACGAGACCAGCACGTCGGAGAACGAGCTGAAGTCGAGCCCACCCGGCTCGGCGAGCTGGGTCAGCGAGGTCAGGTAGGGCGAGCTCTGACCGGCGACGGTCACGAGCGCCAGCACCGGCAGCACGATCGACAGCGCGAAGAAGCCCAGGACGGCGACGAGCGCCGGGATCCGGGCCCGGCCCAGCGCGACCTTCTTCTGCCGGATGCCCTTGCCGGTCACCGTGGTGAACGACCGCTTCGCCAGCATCCGCTGCTGCAGCCAGGTGGCGAGCAGCACGACGGCGACGAGCACGACCGCGATCGCGGCGCTCTCGTTGCCCCGCGACGGGCTGGTGTTGAGCAGCCGGAAGATCAGCGTCGGGAGGGTGTCCACGCCGCCCGGTGTGCCGAGGATCTGCGCGACCGGGAAGTTCTCGAAGACCAGGATGAAGGTCAGCATCGCCGAGCCGATGAGCGCCGGGGTGGCGAGCGGGAACGAGACCAGGCCCAGCATCCGGCGCGACGTCGCGCCGTGCACCCGCGCGGCCTCCTCCAGGTCCGGGCTCATCATCGACATCGCGCCGTGCACCAGCAGGAAGGTGTAGGGCGAGTAGTACATCGCGAAGACGACGATCATCCCCGGCACGGAGTACATGTCGACTGGCAGGGAGAGTCCGAGGTCGGCCTGCGCGATGTTGAGCAGGCCGGCGTTGGGGCCGCCGAGCATGGACCAGGCCAGCGCGCCGACGTAGGACGGCAGGAAGATCGGCATCAGGCCGACCAGGTAGACGAAGCGCGGGACCGGGATGTCGCTGCGCGCGGCGAGGAACGCCAGCGACCCGCCGATGAGGCAGGCCAGCGCCGTCGACACGACGCCGATCACCATCGAGTTCCCGAACGCCGTCAGCGTCTGCGGGTCGGTGAACACCCCGAAGTTGCCGAGCGTGAGGTCCCAGGTGATGTTCCCGGGGCGGGGGACGTCCACGCTGAACGCCGCGAGCAGCACCATCGCCGCCGGCAGCACGATGAGCACCGCCAGCACGACCAGGACGAGGACGGTCGGCAGCCGGCGGCGGCGCCGGCCGATGCGTGCGCGCGGCGGGGGTGCCGCGGTCTCTCCCGTGCCGGTGCGGGGCGGCTCCTGGAGGATCGCCACGGCTCAGCCCTCCCGGGTCGCGGACGCCGCGACCGGCCGGCCGTGCGACGTCCGCGGGGCCGCGTCGCCGGGGGCCGCCCGGCCGGCGTCACCGGCGGCGTCCGACCCCGGGGCCGCGTCGGCGGGCCCGGCCTCCCGGGGGAGGACCTGGACGTGGGCGGGGTCGATCTCGACGTGCACCCGGTCGTGCTGGCGCACCGGGACCGACGCGTCCTGGGTCTGGACCTCCAGCGTCGGCCCGGCGTCGAGCGCGACCGAGCACCGAATGAAGGAGCCCTGGAACACGCTGACGGTGACGGTGCCGGGCCACGAGTTCGGGCCCGCGTCGCGCGGCTCGGTCCGCACCCGGACGGGCTCGGGCCGGATGCAGACGCTGAGGTCGTCGCCCGGCGGGACGACGGCGTCGGCGGCGATCTCGACGTCGTGACCGGTCAGCCGCAGCCGCCGCTCCCCCGCCCGCGGCGCGGCGACCGGGAAGATGTTCGCGACCCCGAGGAACTCCGCGATCGACGCCGACGCGGGGCTCCGGTAGGTCTCCACCGGCGTGGACAGCTGCGAGATCCGTCCGTGCTGCATGATCGCGATGCGGTCGGCGAGGGCGAGCGCCTCGCCCTGGTCGTGGGTGACGTAGATCGAGGTCAGCCCGAGCTCGAGCTGCAGCCGGCGCAGCTCCACCCGCAGGTCCTCGCGGAGCCGGGCGTCCAGGTTGGACAGCGGCTCGTCGAGCAGCATGACGTTCGGCTCCATCGCCAGGCTCCGTGCCAGCGCGACCCGCTGCATCTGGCCGCCGGACAGCAGGCTCGCGCCCTTGTCGGCGAGGTGCGCCAGCCCGACGAGCTCCAGGGTCTCCAGGGCCCGGGTGCGGATCTCGGCCTTCGGGCGCCGCTTCATCCGCAGCGGGAACGACACGTTCTCCAGCACCGTCATGTGCGGCCACACCGCGTAGGACTGGAAGACCAGGCCCACGTTGCGCTTGTTCGGTGCGACGTTGAGCCCGGCGGCCGCGTCGAACACGGTCGTCCCGCCGATGGCGATCGAGCCGCCGCTCGGGTCCTCCAGACCGGCGACGCAGCGCATCGTGCTGGTCTTGCCGCACCCCGACTGCCCGAGCAGCACCAGGGACTCGCCGTCGGAGATGTGGAGGCTGAGGTGCTCGACCGCGGTGAAGTCGCCGTAGGTCAGCGACAAGTCGTTGATCTTCACGTCCATGGTGTGTCCTCGGATGTGTGTCGGTTCACGGGCGGGGCGGACGGATCATGACCGGTCCGCCTCGCGGACCAGTGCGTCGAGGGCGACGGCTCCCTTCCCGCGTGGCCGGACGGCGACCGGGTTGACCTCGGCCTCCACCACGTCGGGCCGGGTCACGGCGAGCCGGGACACCGCGACGACGGTGTCGACGAGCGCGTCGATGTCCCCGGCCGGTCCGCCGCGGAACCCGCGCGCGATGCGCATGGCCGTCACCTCGCCGACCATCTCCCGGGCCACCTCGGCGGTGACGGGGGCGAGGCGCAGCGTGGAGTCGTCGTAGAGCTCGGCGTGGACGCCGCCGGCGGCGAGCATCACCAGCGGCCCCACCGACGGGCTCACCCGGTAGCCGACGAGCGCCTCCACCACCGCGTCGCCGACCATCTCCTGAACCAGGAACCCGCCGAGCTCGATCGTGGGGTCGTGCGCGGCGACGTTCGCGGTGATCGTCCGGACGGCGCCGGCGAGCTCGTCGGGCCCGGTCACGCCGAGGACGACCGCACCGGCGTCGGACTTGTGCGGCAGCCGGTCCGACAGCGCCTTCACGACCACCGGCCAGGCGGGCTCCGCGGCCGGCGTGCCCGCGGCGTCGCACGTCGTGGCGGCGGGGAACGCGACCCCGAGCCCGGCCAGGACGCCGGCCGAGTCGCTCTCGTCGAGCGTGCGGGCCGGGGCCTCGGCGGCGCCGGTGTCCCGGGTGCCGAGCACGGCAGGATCGACCGGGCGCCGGGCCAGGGTCGCGGCGACCGCCTCCGCGCAGGCCTCCGCGGTGCGGAAGGCGGGGACGCCGGCGTCGTTCAGCATGCGGAGCGACTCGAGCGCGTCCGGCAGCGCCCAGGCGGCCAGCGGCACCTCGCCGCCGGCGGCCGCCTCGGCGATCGCGGACACCGCGAGCTCGGGGTTGAGCCGCGCCGAGGAGCCGACGACGAACAGGACGAGATCGAACTCCCCGCTGGACCGGAGCACGTCCAGCGCGCCGAGCACGAGGTCGTGCCGGGTGCCGGCGAGCGTGAGGTCGACGATGAGGTTCTCGGCCACGTCGAGGCCGAGCGCGGCGAGCCCGCGGAACACCGCGGGGCTCGGCCGGGCCACGGTGACGCCGCGGGTCTCCAGCTGGTCGACGACGATCGCGGCGCCGCCCCCGGTGGAGGTGATCACCCCGATCCGGTCGGCGCGGACCGGCCCGGGCGGGCCGATCCGCCGCTGCAGGGCCTCGGCCTCGATGAGCGCCTCGAAGTTGTCGACCCGGGCGAACCCGCAGGCGCGGAAGAAGGCGTCGGCCTCGTCGTCCTCGCCGGCGAGCGCCCCGGTGTGCGACACCGACAGGGCCGCGGCCGCGTCGCTGCGGCCCAGCTTGTAGACGGTGACCGGCCGGCCGCGCTCGGCGGCGGCCGCGGCGAACCGGGCCAGCGGGCCCGCGTTCTCCATCGACTCCACGAACAGCGTGTACGAGCCGATCTCGGGGTCGTCGAGGGTGGCCTCGCAGATCTCGCCGAGGGTCAGGTCGACCTCGGAGCCGGTGGAGACGAACCCGGCGAAGCCGAGGCCGCGGGCCTTCGCCCGGGTCATCAGCGCGCCGATGACGCTGCCCGACTGGGACGCGACGAACGACGGCCCGACGGGAAGGTCGGGCTCGGCGAACGCGGCGTTCGCGGTGAGCAACATGCCGTTGCGCGGATTGACCACGCCGATGCTGTTCGGGCCGACGACGCGGACGCCGTACCGGCGGGCGACGTCGAGCAGCGCGTCGAGCCGTTCCCGGCCCTCGGGCCCGCCCTCACCGAAGCCGCCGGACAGCACCGTCACCAGCGGCACCCCGGCCTCGCCGCACTCGCGGACCGTGTCGACGACGCGCGCGGTGTCGGTGAGGACGAAGACGTGGTCGGGGACCTCCGGGAGCGAGGCGATGTCGGGCCAGGCCCGCTCCCCCAGCACCGTCTCGCGGCGCGGGTTGACCGGGTAGACCCCGCCGGTGAAGCCGGCCTCGCGCAGGAACCGCAGGGGGCGCGCGGTCGTCTTCCGCGCGTCGTCGGAGGCGCCGACGATCGCGACGGAGCGGGGTGCGAGCAGCGCCCGGCCCACGTCGGACCGTGCGGGACCGGCGGCACCCGCCGGACGGTCGGTCAGCTGCGTCATGCCGCACCCCGGCAGAGGGCGTCGGTGCGGGCGACGACGTCGAGCGAGGCGAAGGTCCACAGCTCGGCGGCGAGCCCGGTGGCGGCGTCGCGGCCGAGCACCGGCGCGGCGAGGCGGACCAGCTTCGCGGTCATCTCGTCGTCGCTGACCGGGTTGCCCGGCTCGCCGTAGGGCGTCGGGACCCGCTCGGTGAGCTCCCGCCCGTCGTGCAGGGTCAGCGTCACCACGGCGGTGCGCAGCACCGGGTAGTCCGCGTCGGCCTGCTCGTCGGCGCGGACGTGCACCCGGCCGACGAGATCGAGCAGTGCCGGGTCGCGGCGGGCGCCGGGACCGAACTCGGTGAGGCCCACCTCGTCGTGGACGAGGGCGGTGGCCATCGCGAACGGGATGCTCATCTGGGCGTCGAGCAGCGAGTCCACCTCGGTGCTCGCGTGGTGCGAGGCGACGGTGTAGGTCGCGACGTCGACCCGCGCGACGTCGGCGACGGTCACCCCGTGCTCCGCGCGCAGCGCCAGCACGGCGTCGATCGGGCCCTGCAGGTGCCGGCAGGACGGGTAGGGCTTCACGTAGGAGTCGAGCACGACCCACCGCTCCCCCAGCCCGTCGAGCAGGGTGCCGGCGTCGAAGCCGCCGTCGGCGAACGCCTCGACGTAGCCGTGCCGGGTCTCCAGGATCGGGCGCGGCCCGGTCACACCGGCCTCGGCGAGCTCGACGCTGACGATCGCGTCGCGCGCGGCCTTGCCCGGGTGCACCCGCTTGACCTCGGCGTTCTTGCCGAGGAACGCGAACAGCCCGCCGGCGTGCGAGGCCGCGACACCGAGCGCGTCGTGCAGCCGGTCGGCGTCGAGGCCGTGCAGGACGGCCACCCCGCAGGTGGCGCCGACGACGCCGGCGAGCGGGGTGTTGTGGAAGTGGTTGCGCCACGTCGCGGGGTGCCCCGCGGCGGCGAGCCGGGACACCGCCTCCAGGGCGACGGCGAGCGCCCGCATCGTCGTGGTGGTGTCGCTGCCCCGGGCCTCCGCCGCGGCGAGCACGGCCGGGAAGCAGACGCTGCTCGGGTGCACGCTGCCGGGGGTGTAGCCGTCGTCGACCTCGAGGCTGTGGGCGCTCGTGCCGTTGAGGAACGCGGCGCCGGGGGCCGAGACCGGTCCGAGGCCGATCGCGGTGGCGGTGCGCCCGGTCGTCCCGTAGGTGCCGGCGACGTGGGTCGCGCCCGCCCGCGCGACGTCGGTCGCCGAGCCGGGGACGACGGCGGCGACGTAGTCGACGAGCAGGCGGCGCACGTGGTGCTCGACCTCGGCGGGCAGCGGCGCCGCGGCCGCGGCGACGACCCAGTCGACGAGGACGTCGGTGGCGCCGTCGAGCCCGCGCTGCGCCTGCGGTGCGGTGGTGCCGGTTCCGGTGATGCTCACGCGCCCGCCCCCGCCCGCTGGTCGAAGCGGCGCCCGAAGACGGAGCCGGCGATGGTGTTCTTGAGGATCTCGACCGAGCCGCCGGCGATCATCCAGCCGCGGGTGCGGCGGACGATGTACTCCAGCGGGTACTCCTGGCTGTAGCCCGAGGCCCCGAAGACCTGCATCGCCTCGTTGGCGACCTGGAAGGCCGTCCGGTTGGCGTGCAGCTTCGCGATCGCCGCCTCGGTCGCGTCCGGTGCGCCGGCGTCGGCGTTGGCGACCGCCCGCAGCAGCAGCATCCGGGCCGCGTCGAGCTCCACCCTCATGTCGACGAACTTCCACTGCAGGCCCTGGAACTCGCAGAGGTACTTGCCGAAGGCCTTGCGGACCTTCGCGGGCTCGACGGCGCGCTCGTAGGCGGTCTCGGCGAGCGCGAGCGCCCGCGAGGCGTTGCCCATCCGCTCCACGCCGAAGATCGACAGCATGCTGCGCAGCGCGCCGCTGTCGGCGAGGACGTACTCCTTCGGCACCCGGCAGCCGTCGAAGAACAGCTGGCAGTGCGACTCGCCGCTCATGTGCAGCTCACGCTTGCCCCGGGTGAAACCGGGGGCGTCGAACGGGACGAGGACCGCCCCGATGTCGCGCGACGACGGGCCGAACCGGCACCAGACGACCGAGTGCGTCGCGTCCGGGCCGTGCGAGTTCCAGCACTTCTGGCCGTCGAGCACGACGTGGTCGCCCTCGTAGCGGGCGGTCGTGCGCAGGTCGGTCAGCGCGCTGCCGGCGTCGGGCTCGCTCATCCCGGCGGTCACGAGCGCCTCGCCCCGCAGCAACAGCGGCAGCACCTCGCGGCGCACGTGCTCGGAGCCGAACTTCGCGACCTGGCGGATCGCGCCGAAGTTGCTCGCCTGCAGCGCGTCGGCGCTGTGCGGGCAGACCTTGGTGATCGCCATCATCACGAGCACCGCGTCGAGCAGCGAGGCGCCCTGCCCGCCGACCTCCACGGGCAGGGTGAGCCCGGTCAGGTCGTGGTCGGCGAGGACCTTGAGGGAGTCCCAGGCGAACCCGTCGCGCTGGAAGGCCCGCGCGCCGAACTCGCGTTCGGCGAGCTTGGAGACGGACTCCACGAGCGTGGTCTGCTCGGGGGGTGAGGCCGAAGTCCATGGTGGTCGTTCCCTCTCGTCGTACGTCGGTGCTGAACAGCGGGGTGCGGGCCGGGATCAGGCCGGGCCGGTCCGGTCGGTGACGGCCGCGGCGGCTCCGGCCGCGTCGAGGCCGGGGAGGTCGGCGGCCAGCTGCCACAGGCGGTCGGCGGCGGCGCGGGCGTCGGGCACCGCGGCGACCTCCAGGCAGCCGAGGAGCTTGCGGTCGACGGCGTCGCGGCCGGGCCGGGCCGCGCCGGCGCCGGGCATGGCGGCCTCCGCGACGTCGTGGACGCCGTCGGTGGTCTCCAGCTCGACCCGGGCGCCGGACATGACGGCGCTCTCGGGGAGGTCCTGGCGGACCTCGACCAGGGCGGCCGCGGCGGCGACGTCGGCGCGGCCGAGGTCGCGGCGCAGCGTGCCGAGGTCGTAGCGACCGGTCACCCAGAGCGCGGCGAGCTGCCACGGCAGGGAGAACTGGACGTCGACCAGCGGGGTGCCGCGGTCCTGCCACGGCCGGGCCACCAGCTCGTAGGCGGACCCGGCCGGCAGGTGCGCGACGATCCGGCGCACCGTGTCCGCGCCGGGCCGGCGGGCGTGCAGCTGCTCGGCCGCGGCCAGCGCGGCGTGGGTGTAGCGGCAGGCCGGGTACGGCTTGAGGGCGACCGCGTCGAGCTCGGCGGGCCCGGCGAGCAGGCCGGACAGCGTCAGGTCGGACCCGGGCAGCACGCCGAAGGTCCCGCCGAGCCAGCCGGCCGGTCCGGCGACACCGGCCCGGGCGAGCGACGCCGCCGTCAGCCCGTGGGCGGCGGCGAGACCGGGCTGGAGCCGCTTCGCGACCGACCCGTCGACGACGGCCTGCCGGGTCGACGGCGCGAGCGCCGCCCCCAGGCACAGCCCGATCGCGTCGCCGGTCGCGGCCTCGTCGAGCCCCCAGACCGTCGCCGCCGTGGCGGCGGCGGCGAGCGCCCCGAGGCCGGCCGTCCGGATGACCCCGTGCCGGGGCCCGGTGAGCCGGGCCAGCCGGGACAGCAGCTGGACGCCGGTGGCGAGCCCGTCCAGGACCCGCTCCCCCGGCACCGGTGCGGTCGCCAGCGCGGCCAGCGCCGCCGGGACGACGACGGCGGCGGTGTGCACGACGGCCTCGTCGTGGGTGTCGTCAAAGTCCCAGGCGTGGATCAGCGTGGACAGCGCGGTCGCGGCCTGCGGCGCGGCGAGGCGCAGGTCCGTCCACGGCACCGCGACGGTGCCCGGGGACACGGCGGCGAGGCCGTCGAGCACCCGCCGGGCGTCGTCGTTCGCGGCGCCGGCGGCGGCGAGGCCGAGCGCGTCCACGAGGAGGTGCAGGAGCTGGTCCCGGTGCTCCGGTGTCAGTCCGGCCCACCGGCCCGGTGTCGACGGTGTCGACGTGGGGACGGGTGTGCTCACCACGGTGCGGGTCACCCTGCTGCCTCCTGCGCTGGTCGGCGGGCCTGTCCGCCGGTGATCGGGGTCACCCGGCCGGCGGACAAGAGGCAAACACGACCATGGAACGCGGGTCAATAGATTCTATAAAATCTAGTCAACTGACCATGGAAAGTACCGACGTGCTACGTTCACCCCGCGCCGCGGTCCGTCCTGCGGAGCCGTGCCGAAACCAGGCCGAACCCGGGCCGAAGCCTGCCGACCGACACCAGGAGCGCCGCAGCCGATGAGCGAGATGGACGCGCCCCCGAAGTCGCGCACGGCCTACGTGCTCGACCGGCTCAAGGCCGATCTCCAGCAGGGCGTCATCAACCCCGGCGACCAGCTGCGGCAGACCGCGATCGCGAAGCGCTACGGCGTCAGCCCCACCCCGGTCCGCGAGGCGCTGCGGATCCTCGCCGCCGACGGCACGATCGAGTACACGAGCCACCGCGGCGCCACCGTCCGCGACTTCACGCCGGAGATGGCGCAGGACCTCTACCGGATGCGCGCCGAGCTGGAGGGCCTGGCCTGCGAGGTCGCGGCCGAGCGCATGACCGACGAGGGCTACGCGGCGATCGTCGCCGCGAACGACCGGCTGGTCCGGGCCACCGCCGAGGGCACCGAGCCGGCGACCCTGTCGCTGCTCAACAAGGACCTCCACTTCACCATCTACGAGAGCACGTCGTCGGTGATGATCGAGGGCATCCAGCTGCTCTGGGCCCGGTTCAAGCCCTCGGTGACGCTGTGGGGGGTCACCGAGTTCAGCCGGGCGCTCGACCACGACCACGACGCGATCCTGGAGGCGCTCGGCCGCCGGGACGGGCCCGCCGCCCGGGCCGCGATGCACGCCCACGTCATGCACGCGTGGGAGCTGCGCCAGACCAGCGAGGAACTGCGTGCCACCGGGCCGGTGAGCGGGGACGCCCCCGGCTCCGCGGCCTCCTGACCACCTCCGGTGGAGCGTCCCCGGCCCCGCTCGCTGCGCGCGCACTGGTTCCCGTGCCTGGTACTCGCCACGCTGCTCTCGCACGCCGTGCTCGCCGGCGTCCGCACGCTGATCTCCTACCGGGCGCTCGCGCTCGGCGGTGACGCGGTCACCGTCGGCCTGATCACCGGCGCGTTCGCGCTCCTCCCCCTCGTCGTCGCGCTGCAGATCGGGCGCGCGGTCGACCGCGGCCGCGGGGTCCTCGTCGTCCGGCTCGGGCTGGTGCTGACCGTCGTCGCGGTGCTCGTGGCCGCGGTGAGCCCGTCGGCGGCGTTCCTGATCGGTGCCAGCGCGGTCCTCGGGCTGGGCCAGATCCTGCACACGGTCGCGTGCCAGAGCCTGATCCCGCTGTGGTCCCCTCCGGAGAAGGTCGACGCCCGGTTCGGGCAGCTGACGCTGGGGGTCTCGGCCGGGCAGCTGGTCGGGTTCCCCGTCGCCGGGTTCGTCGCGACCCTCACCAACGGCGGGACGACGACCGGCGAGCAGCTCGCCACCACCCCGGCCCTGCTCGTGATGGCCGGGCTCGCCGCGCTCGCCGTGCCGCTGGCGTTCTGGTTCGTCCCGGCCGAGCGCATCCAGGTCAGCCGCGCCGAGGCCGCGGCCGCCCGGCAGAGCACCCTGGCGATCCTCGGCGCCCGGGGCATGAAGCCGGCCGTCTACTCCAGCCTGACCGTCCTGACCGGGATGGACCTGCTCATGGCCTACCTGCCGCTGCTGAGGCAGTCGATGGGCCTGGGCGTCGGCACGGTGACGATGCTGCTCACCGTGCGCAGCGTCGCGTCGGTGGTCTCCCGGGCCGCGATGCCGCTGCTGCTGCGGACCGTCCCGCGGCGGGCCCTGCTGGTCTCGGCCACCCTCGCCTCGGGCGTCCCGATGGCGCTCGTCCCGCTCACCGCCGACGTCGTGCTGCTGACCCTGATGATGCTCGTCGTCGGCTTCTTCTGGGGGCTGGGCCAGCCCCTCACCATGTCCTGGGTGACGACCGTCGCCGACCGGCACAACCGCGCGGCGGCGCTGTCCGTGCGGCTGGCGGGCAACCGCATCGGACAGGTCGTCGTGCCGCTCGCCGCGGGCGGGCTGGCCGGCCTCACCGGCGTCGGCGCGATCTTCCACGCGGGCGGGCTGCTGCTGCTCTCGTCCGCGGTGTGCACCCTGGTCACCACGCGCGAGCCGCCCGCCGGTCCGGGCGGGTGACGCGCACCCGCCCCGGACCTCACCCCGCGGGCGTCACTGCTTGGCGTAGTCGGCGAACCCCTGCCAGTCGATGACGACGCAGGGCTCCTCGCCGAGCACCCACGCGTCGTGCCCCGGCGGCGCGATCATGAAGTCCCCCGGGCCGTAGGTCTCCTCCTCGCCGTCGTCCATCCGGACCGTGATCCGGCCGGAGATCACGTAGCCCATGTGGGCCGCCTCGCAGCTGTCGGTCCCGGCGATCGGGGCGACGTGCTGCGACCAGCGCCAGCCCGGGTTGAACGTCGCGCGCCCGACGCCGCCGGCGGCGACGTTGACCAGCTCGAGCCGGCCCGAGTCCCCCTCGAACGGGCGGACCTCCTCGGGGTCGTCGAGGCTCATCCTCACGAGTCGTGCCATGACAGTCCCTGCCTCTCGATCGTGGGATCCCGGGGCGGCGGATGCGCAGCGGGAGATCTCCCGGCCGTCGCCGGAGGGATCGGTGAGCACGCCCGGGGTCCGGGGGCACGTCGGAGGAGTGCGTCCGACGCTACGCCGGTGGGCAACCGCCGATCGGCCCATCGACCGGCGACGGCGGTCAGCCGGCGCCGTCGCCCGCACACACCCGGGCGGCCTCGACGAAGTGCCCGACGGCCGCCGAGCGGTCCCGGCGCCGCCACGCCACCTGCAGCGCCACCGTCGGCACCGCACCGGACAGCGGCCGGAACTCCACCCCCGGCGGGCGCAGGTTCGCGTAGTACGACGGCTGCAGCGACACCCCGATCCCGGCCGCGACGAGGCTGAGCTGGGTCTCGATGTCGGCGCCCTCGGCGACGATCGTGGGTGAGAACCCGTGGTCGCGGCAGTAGCCGGTGATGATGTCGAAGAACTCGGCCCCCAGCGGGCGCGGCCACAGCACGAACGACTCCCCCGCCAGATCGGCGGCGTCGACGGTGTCGTGGACGGCCAGCGGATGGTCGCCGGGAAGCACCACCAGCAGCGGTTCGGCGACCAGCTCCTCCACGGTGACCGCGGTCGTCGGGGCGGCCGCGCGGACCAGGCCGACGTCGAGGCGCTCCTCGGCCAGCGCGACCATCTGCGCGGCGGTGTCGTGCTGGGACACCTGCATCTGCAGGTCCGGGAACCGGGCACGGACCGTCCGCAGGATCCGCGGCGCGATCGAGGCCAGCGCGGTGCCCACCGAGCCGACGGCGAGCAGGCCGGTCGACCCCTCGGCGGCCTGCACCACACGGGTCCGGGCCCGCTCGGCCTCGAACAGCACCCGCGGCGCGGCCTCCAGCAGCACCCGTCCGGCGGGGGTGAGCTCGGTGGCGCGGCTGGTGCGGTCGAACAGCGGCGTGCCGAGCGCCTTCTCCAGCGTGCGGACCTGCTGGCTCAGCGCCGGCTGGCTGACGTGCATGCGGGCCGCCGCCCGGCTGAAGTGCAGCTCCGAGGCGACGGTGAGGAACATCCGCAACTGACGCAGCTCGACGTCCATCGACCGATCATAAGGTCATCCTTATCGGAGCATCGCGGCCCGCGATCACGGATCCGCCCCACGGCCGGGCACGTCCGGTCACGGTGGACGGTGTCTCCCGCACCCCGGCCCAGGAGCACCGCGTGAACTCCGATCATCCGTTCGTCGTCGTCGGCTGCGGCGGCCTCGGCTCCGCCGCCCTGTTCTGGCTCGCCCGCGCCGCCGCGCCCTACGCCCGGGTCCTCGGCCTGGAGCGGCACACGCTCGGCCACGACCACGGCGCGAGCCAGGACCACAGCCGGATCATCCGCCTCGCCCAGCACCAGGACGCCTACGCCGCGCTCGCCCCCGCCGCCTACGACGCCTGGCACCAGGTCGAGTGCCTCTCCGGCCAGACCCTGGTCACCGGGACCGGCGGGCTGGTGATCGAGGACGTCGAGGCCCGCCGAGGACTGGCCACCGGGGGCCGCGACATCGACGGCTACGTCGACGTCGCCGCCCGGCACGGCGTCCAACTGGAGGTCCTCGACGCCGACGCGCTCACCACGCGCTGGCCGCAGTTCCGGCTGTCGGGCTCCGAGCGCGCCGTGTACCAGCGCCGCTCCGGGATCGTCGACGCCCGCCGCGCGAACGCCACGCACGTCGCGCTGGCCCGCGGGTACGGCGCCCAGGTCCGGGAGCACACCCCGGTCCGGGCGGTGCACGACGCGGGCGGGCACGTCGAGGTCGTCACCGACGACGAGGTCTACCGCGCCGAGCACGTCGTCGTGACCGCGGACGCACGCACCAACGAGGTGCTCGACGGCCTGCTCCCGGCCCTGCCGCTGACCGTCACCCAGGAACAGGTGACCTACTACGCGACGCCGAACCTCCTCGAGTTCTCGCCGGAGCGGTTCCCGGTGTTCATGTGGCACGGCGCGGAGAACTACTACGACTTCCCGGTGTACGGCGAGGTCGCCACCAAGCTCGGCCAGCACATGGGCGGCCCCGAGGTCACCGCCGACACCCGCACCTACGAGCCGGACCCGTTGCGCCGCAAGCGCCAGGAGGAGTTCCTCGCCGAGCACGTCCCCGGGATGCTCGGGCCGGAGCTGTACACGAAGACCTGCCTGTACACGATCCCGCCCGACCAGGACTTCGTCCTGGACACCGTGCCCGGCTCGCCGCGGGTGAGCGTCGCGGTCGGGGCCGGGCACGCGTTCAAGTTCGCCTCGCTGCTCGGCCGGATCCTCGCCGAACTGGCCACCACCGGCCGCACCCGGCACCCGGTCGGCCGGTTCGCGCTCGACCGGCCCGCCCTGACCGAGCCCGGCCACGGCAGGACGTTCCATGTCTGACGCCGCACTCCTGACCCGCCGGCCCGGGCTGTCGCTGCCGCAGGCCGCCTACACCGACCCGGCCGTCTTCGCCGCCGACCTGGAGCACGTGTGGGCCACCGGGTGGCTGTTCGCCGGCCACACCTGCGAGCTGGCCCACCCCGGCGACTACGTCACCCGCGACGTCGGCCGGGACCAGGTGATCGTCGTCCGCGGCGAGGACGGCGCGCTGCACGCCCACCACGACGTCTGCGCGCACCGCGGGTCACGGCTCACCACCGCCGACCGCGGCTGCGTCCGCGCGTTCGTCTGCCCGTACCACCAGTGGGTCTACGGCACCGACGGCCGGCTGCGCTCAGCCCGGCTGATGGGCACCGGCTTCCCGGTCGGCGACTACCGGCTCGCCCCCGTCGCCGTCCGCGAGATCGAGGGGCTGGTGTTCCTCTGCCTGGCCCCCGACCCGCCGGACATCGAGGGGTTCGCCGCGGCGCTGGCCCCGCAGCTCGCCCCGCACCGGCTCGCCGACGCCCGCGTCGAGGCACGCCTGTCCTACCGGGTCGCGGCCAACTGGAAGACGCTCGTGGAGAACAACCGCGAGTGCTACCACTGCCGCGGCAGCCACCCCGAGTTCACGCTGTCCAACTTCGACCACGGCGTGAACGGCGACGTCCGGTCGAGCCCGCGCTACGAGGCCGCACTCGCCGAGGCCCGGGCGCGGTGGGCGCGGCGCGGGCTCCCCGGCGAGGAGGTCAGCTTCCCCGGCGGCGCCTGGTACCGGACCGCCCGGCTCCCGCTGCGAGACGGGTTCGTCACCGAGTCCCTCGACGGCCGCCCCGTCGCCCCGTTCCTCGGCACGCTGACCGCGGAGGACGCGGGCAGCCTGCGCATCGTGGGGCTGCCGGACCTGTGGGCGCACGCCAACTGCGACTACGCGGTGACGACCCGGCTCTCCCCCGTCGACGTCGGCACCACCGACGTCGAGGTCTGCTTCCTGGTCCGTGCCGACGCCTCGGGCGTCGACACGGACGCGCTCACCGCGGTGTGGCGCTCGACCTCGGAGCAGGACTGGGAGCTGTGCGAGAACAACTACGCCGGGATCGCGTCGCGCGGGTACCGGCCGGGGCCGCTCTCCCCGGTCGTCGAGGCGTCCGTGGAGGGGTTCCTCACCTGGTACACGGCCGCCCTGGACCGGGGCCGCGCCGCCTCGGCCTGATTTCTCCCGGCGGGCCGGCATGGCGGAGCGATGGCGGCCCGACCAGGATCGATCTCCCGCGCCGAGGCCATCGACGTGAGCACCCGATGCTCACACCGTGGCACCGGCGACCGACCAGGCCGCCGTCAGGCCGCTCGAGCATCGCGAGCGTCTCCGGCGATGGCCATGTCGTCGGAGGTGTCCTGTCGCCGGGACCCCCGTGTCCGACGCGGATTCCTCCCTTCGCACGGCGTGTCGTCGAGCACCTGTCCACGGCGAGGATGAGTTCATCGCCGAACCGCCACCGACGAGACGATGTCGATGTGAGTTCCTCGACACGGCACGCGCGACAGCGCTACCGCCCCCGGAACGGCACATCGTGCAGCGGCCCGACAAGCCCCGGGGCCGGACATCGCGACACAAGAATGTTCACCTTCCTCACCTTCGATGTACGATCCGCACCGCGAGAAAATCCCTGCGGAAGCAGAGGCCGCCGAGCCGATCTGCAGCATCTGGACCGCCACCACGAAGGACTGAGTGCAGAATGACTCTGCCTGAGCACGCAGCATCTTTTGCCGTCGTGGTTGCTGTTCTGACCGTTGTCCCCGGACCGGACACGGCACTCGGCCTCCGCAACAGCATGCGCGGTGGCGGCAACGCAATGTGGTGGACCGGACTCGGGGTATGCAGTGGGATAGTTGTCCACGCCGCCGCGTCCGTCGTGGGACTGTCGGCGCTCCTGGCGGCATCCGCAACCGCATACGGCATTGTCAAGATCGCGGGCGCGATGTATCTGATCTGGCTTGGAGTCTCTACCTTGTGGACGACGTGGAGTGAACGTGTCGAACTCACGGGGAAAGCCCCAGACATCCCTGACGGCAAGGATGCTTTTACGAGAACAGGCGGTGCACGACCCAGCCCTCGGCCGTCTCAGGAGATCATCGTCATCGATCGCCGGACCGCGTTCCGGCAAGGCTTCATCAGCGACATCCTGAACCCGAAGATCGCTCTACTGTTCATCACCCTGCTCCCGCAGTTCATAGGCATCTCCGAGTCGCGCGTGCACACTTCCATCTCACTCACGGTCATCTTCGTCGCGATCGCACTTGCCTGGTGGCGAGTCACATCATGGCTGGCCGGCGCGACGCACAGGATTCTCACACGAGACTCCGTTCGAAGAACCATCAATCACATTTCCGGTGTCGTGCTAGTTGCACTCGGACTGCGGGTGGCGTTCACACCGTGACCGACGCCGGGGTCGACGAATGACACACAGGGGAGTCATGTCTGCTGACGACGTCACGCCGAGCCCATCGAGGCCCTCCCGGCCCACGCGGACGATGGACCCGCCGTCACGCCCTGCCTACAGCTTCACCTTCACCTCGAGGCACCGGTACAACTCGATCAGCACGCTGGCCGACGAACCGGACGGACTCACGTGCAGCGTGGAGGTCGCGTTGCACGAATTTCGCGGACTGACGGGTCGAATCGACGGATATCCGTCCTTCGAAGAAGCGGCGCAGGTAGTCCTCGACGGATTCTCGGTCGGACTTCTCGTGCCAGCAGCCTACCCGGAGATCAGGCGGTTCTTCTTCAACCCAGGGCTGACTGCCGTCGAAACCTTCATCGCCTCACTGCCAGACATTGTTCTGATCACCTCCGAGGGAGCCGAGACGAAGGAGAGCCAGTTCGATATTCTCTACCACCACCCCGCTACTCTGGAACTGACGAGCAAGCTCAGCGTGAAATACAACCACCGCGTCGAAGTGAGCTCCAATACCGACGCAGGCGTGCGCCTGACGAAGGAGGCGCGGTCGCTCGCAGTCACGAACCGACTGGTGGCAGAGCACCACCGGCGCGAACCCTTACAGGTTCTTGCTAAAGGAGAACGGATGGCCTTCGTCGTCTTCGCTCGACCCCACGGCCGCAGTGACCATCCGTGAGTCACCGCCTCGCCGAAGGCGCTCTCCACACCTCTACCCAGGAGGCAGCCATTCGTGCCGCACTTGCCGTATCCCGAAATCTGGAAAGCGGCGTCGTTGCCAATGTCTGCGCGATTCTCATGGGCCAGATCGCCCTGAGAGTTCCCAGCTATTTCGAATCCGATCCACTTCTGGATTCAAGGGTACTTCGACATGCGGGCGTGCGCCACAATGTGGTCGTCCTGAAGAGACGGCCCAGCCAGTTGCGCACCCCTGGCAACAAGGGCGCTGGGAGACGACTCGGTCGAGCACGTCGTGTTCAGCGAAGAAGGTCGCAGCCTGAACAATGACTTCTGTGCCTATCGAGCGGCGGTGACAGCCGCGGACGGTGACCTCGACCTCATCGCCATCGGCGTGCTGGGCGACGAAGACATCGTGCGATCGATGACCCGATCCCTGAGCCTCTATTCCGGCTGAGGGATCGGCCGTCTGACCGCCGGGGGGAGTCGATGGCTGAGTTCTCCGCCCTGGTCTTGTTCGCGAGAGTCCGATGCGTACCCGAACGCTCGACCACACCGTGCGCGTGGTCGAGCGGCGGATACGGACGGCTCTCGACCCCGGTTCCGGCGGGCACCCGGGGTGCGACGGGGGCCTGCCGGGTGGCGTGTGCGACCGCCCTCACCCGGGCGTACGACGCCGGTCGACCGGGGGCGAGTGCCCCGCCACACCGGCGGATCCCCGCCCCGGTACCAGCGGTAACGTCGATGTCGAGACCCCGGGGCCCCCGCCCGGAAGAGCGGCGGGCCGGGGAGTGGAGGTGTCGGATGACGGGTGAGTCGCCTGCGGAGCGCGAGATCCTGCTGCACGGCCAGCGGGTCAGCTACCGCGAGACCGGTGCGGAGCACCGGCGGGCCGTCCTGCTCGTGCACGGCCTGGCGGGCAGCTCCTCGACCTGGGCACCGGTGCTCGCCCCGCTCGGGCAGCACCTGCGCGTGATCGCCCCGGACCTGCTGGGTCACGGTTCCAGCGAGGCCCCGCGCAGCGGCGACTGCTCGCTCGGCGGGTTCGCGACCGGCCTGCGCGACCTGCTCGTGGCCCTCGGCATCGAGCGGGTGACGATCGTCGGGCACTCGTTCGGCGGCGGCGTGGCGATGCAGTTCGCGCACCAGTTCCCCGAGTACGTGGAGCGGGTGGTGCTGGTCTCCAGCGGCGGGCTCGGCCACGACCTCGCACTGGCGCTGCGCGCCGCCAGCCTGCCCGGCACCGAGCTGGTGCTGCGGTCGGCGGCGTCGCTGACCCCGCGCTGGATGCGCCGCACCGTGCACCAGATCGCGCACCGGGTGGGCAGCGTCCCCGCCTCCGACGTCGACGGCGTGCACGCGGCCTGGGAGTCCTTCGCCGACCGCGGCACCCGCGGCGCGTTCGTGCACACCGCCCGCGGCGCACTCGAACCGTCCGGGCAGCGCCTCGACGGTGCGCAGCGACTGCACCTGCTCGACGAGGTCCCGGTGCTGCTGGTCGGCGGTGACCGGGACAAGGTCATCCCGCTGGAGCACACCCTCGCCGCCCACGAACGGCTGAGCGGCAGCAGGCTGGAGGTCTTCCCCGGTGCCGGGCACTTCCCGCACGCCGAGCAGCCGTCGCGGTTCGCCGCGCTGCTGCACGAGTTCGTCGACGGCACCGCACCCGCCGACGGCGGCCGCGACGCGGTGCGGCGGCGGATCCTCGGTCTCCCCCGGCTCGGCGCCGCCCCGACGACCTCGCCGCGGATGGCATGGCGCGCTGAGCGCCCACCTCACCCCGGCGTCACCGCGACGTCCAGCTCGTCACCGTCGGCGGTGAGCCGGACGGTCCCGCCGGGCCGCAGGTCCCCGGACAGCAGCAGCCGGGACAGCCGTCGCTCCACCTCGCGGCCGATGGTGCGGCGCAGCGGCCGCGCGCCGTGCTCGGGCCGGTGCCCGCGGCGGGCGAGGAGGTCGATCGCGGCGTCGTCGGCGTCGAGGGTGACACCCTGGACGCGCAGCCGCTCCCCCGTCTCGGCCAGCATCATCTCCACGATCCGGTGCAGCTGCGCCGGGGGGAGCGGGGCGAACAGCACGATCTCGTCGATCCGGTTGAGGAACTCGGGCCGGAAGTGGCCGCGGGCGAGCGCCAGCAGCGGCTCGCGGACGTCGTCGAGCGGGGTCCCGGCCGTGGCGGCGGCGAGCAGCTGCTCCGAGCCCAGGTTGCTCGTCATGATCACGATGGTGTGCCGGAAGTCGACCGTGCGGCCGCGGGCGTCGGTCAGCCGGCCGGCGTCGAGCACACCGAGCAGCGCCGAGGTGACCTCGACGTGTGCCTTCTCGATCTCGTCGAGCAGCAGGACGCAGCACGGGGTGCGGCGGACGGCCTCGGTGAGGCGGCCGCCGTCGTCGTGCCCGACGTAGCCGGGCGGTGCGCCGATCAGCCGGGACACCGACGCGCAGTCGGTGTACTCGCTCATGTCGAGGCGCACGATCCGGTCCGGCGAGTCGAACAGCGCGTCGGCGAGCGCCCGGGCCAGCTCGGTCTTCCCGACCCCGCTGGGCCCGAGGAACAGGAACGACCCGACGGGCCGGTCCGGGTGGCCGAGCCCGGCCCGGCCGGCACGGACGGCGTCGGCGACGGCCTCCACGGCGTCGTCCTGCCCGACGACGCGGGCGTGCAGGTGGTCCTCCAGCGCGAGCAGCCGGTCGCGCTCGTCGGTGCCGAGCCGGGCGACCGGGATGCCGGTGCGCCGCGAGACGATCTCGGCGACGTCGTCGGCGGTGATCTCCGGGCGCCCGCCGGACGGGGACGCGGCACGCAGCCGTTCCAGCTCCCGGGTGAGCATCGCGGCCCGCTCGAAGTCCTCGGAGTCGACCGCCACCTCCCGGGCCCGGCCCAGCTCCTCCGCCTGCCGCGCGGCGGCACCGGCCGCGGCGTCGCCGCCCGCGGTGCGCATCCCGGCCCGGGCGGCGGCCCGGTCGACGAGGTCGATCGCCTTGTCCGGCAGGAACCGGTCCGGGAGGTAGCGGGCGGACAGCGCGACCGCGGCGTCGAGCGCGCCGTCGGTCAGCCGGACGCCGTGGTGGCTCTCGTACCGGGCGCGCAGCCCGTGCAGGATCGCGACGGTCTCCGGCTCGGTCGGTTCGGGCACCGGGACCGGTTCGAAGCGCCGCTCCAGCGCCGCGTCCCGTTCGATGTGGCGGCGGTAGTCCTCGGTGGTGGTCGCGCCGATCATCCGGAGCGCGCCGCGGGCGAGCGCGGGCTTGAGGATCGACGCGGCGTCCATCGCGCCCCCGTCGGCGGCGCCGCCCGCTCCGACGACCAGGTGCAGCTCGTCGACGAACACCACGATCCGCCCGTCCGCGGCGACCACCTCGTCGATCACCGCGGTGAGCCGCTCCTCGAACTCGCCGCGGTACTTCGTGCCCGCCACCATCCCGGCGAGGTCGAGCGCGACCACCCGCACGCCGCGCAGGACCGCGGGGACCTCGCCCGCCGCGACCCGGGCGGCGATCCCCTCGGCGATCGCGGTCTTCCCGACGCCCGGTTCGCCGACCAGCACCGGGTTGTTCTTCGCCCGGCGGCCCAGCACCTCCAGCGCGGCGTCGATCTCGGCGGCGCGCCCGACGACGGGATCCAGGCGCCCGGCGGCGGCGTCCGCGGTGAGGTCGCGGCCGAACCGGTCGAGCCCGCGGGTCCCCCGGCTCCCGGGTGGGCGACGGTCGGGGTCGGTGTCCTGACCGGAGGTGCCGTCGAGGTCGCCCAGGGTCTCGAACAGCCGGCCGAGCAGCGGTTCGAGCGGGCCGAGCGCATCGCGGAACGGGTCCTGGGGCATGGCGGCCTCCTCCGGGCGGCCGTGCGGTACGTCCGCCCCTCCACGGAGATGGTGCACCGTCAGCGCAGGCCGAGCACGCGGGCCGCGTTCTCCTTGAGGATCAGCGGGCGCACCTCGTCGCGCAGGTCCAGGCCCGCGAAGTCCTCCAGCCACCGGTCCGGCGTCACCACCGGGAAGTCCGACCCGAACAGCACCTTCTCCCGCAGGTAGCTGCCCGCGGCCCGCACGAGCTGCGGAGGGAAGTACTTCGGCCGCCAGCCGGACAGGTCGATGTAGGCGTTCGCCTTGTGCGTGGCGATCGCGATCGCCTCGTCCTGCCAGGGCACCGACGGGTGCGCCATCACGATCGTCAGGTCCGGGTGGTCGGCCGCGACGTCGTCGAGCAGCATCGGGTTCGAGTAGCGCAGCTTGATGCCGCGCCCGCCCGGCAGGCCCGCGCCGATCCCGGTCTGGCCGGTGTGGAACAGGGCGGGGACCCCGGCCTCGGCGACGGCCTCGTACAGCGGGTAGTGGGCACGGTCGTCCGGCTCGAACTCCTGCAGCGACGGGTGGAACTTGAAGCCGCGGGCGCCGCGCTCGGCCAGCCGGCGGATCCGGGCCACCGACGCGGCACCGCCGTGCGGATCGACCGAGCCGAACGGGATCAGCACGTCCGGGTGCTCCGCCGCGGCGTCGAGGATCTCCTCGCTCGACAGCGCCGGATGCCCGGTCGCCGTGGCCGCGTCGACGGTGAAGACCACGGCCGCCATGGACCGTTCCCGGTAGTGGGCGGCGATCGTCGCGACGGTCGGGGTGCGGTCCTGGCCGGCGCGGAAGTACCCGGCCGAGGCGTCCATCAGTCCCTGGTCGAGCGACAGGCAGCCGTGGCCGTCCTGCTCGACGTGGGTGTGCACGTCGATCGCGACGAGCCGGTCGAGGTCGAGCGTCACGGCGATGTCCCCTCCCCGGGGTCGGTCAGTGCGGTGTAGCCGAGCTCCAGGCTCTGCCGGAACAGCGGGTGCTGGACGCCGGGCACCGCGCCGAGCATCTCCTCCTCGATCGCCCCGACCAGCGGGTCGCAGCGTTCCAGCAGGTCACGGCCGGTGGTGGTCAGGGTGAGCAGCAGGACACGGCGGTTGTCCGGGTCCCGGCGGCGGACGACGTGGCCGTGCTTCTCCAGCCAGCGCACCATCTCGTTCATCGTCTGCGGGGTGACGAAGGAGCGCCGGGCGAGCTGCGCGGACGACAGCCCGTCCCGTTCGCGCAGGGCGGTGAGCGCCGTGAACTGCAGGGTGGTGAGCCCGTGCGGGCGCAGCGCCTCGTCCATCCGGGCCCGGATCGCCAGTTCCAGGCGCTTGACGAGGTACAGGGTGAGCGGTCGGTCCGGCACCGCAGGATCCTCCCGCACCGGCGCGGCGGGCGTCGTCGCCGTCATCCGTACCGCTCCCGCAGGGCGGCCTTGAGGACCTTCCCGGACCCGGTGCGCGGCAGGTCGTCGGCGAAGTCCACGTGCCGGGGCACCTTGTACCCGGCGAGCCGGTCGCGCAGGTGCGCCCGGATGCCGTCGGCGTCCGCCGCCGCCCCGGCCCGCAGGACGACGACCGCCCGGGGAACCTCGCCCCACCGCGCGTCCGGCGTGCCGACGACCGCGCACAGCTCGACGGACGGATGCTCGTACAGCGCGGACTCGATCTCCGCGGGGTAGACGTTCTCCCCACCCGAGATGATCATGTCCTTGATCCGGTCGACGACGGTGACGTAGCCGTCGGCGTCGGCGGTGGCGACGTCCCCGGAGTGCATCCAGCCCCCGGCCAGCGCCTCGTCGGTGGCGTCGGGCCGGTTCCAGTAGCCGAGCATCACGTTCGGCCCGCGCACCAGGATCTCGCCCCGCTCCCCCGGTGCCACCGGCGCGCCGGACGGGCCGGCGATCCGGACGTCGGTGAAGAACGACGGCACCCCGGCGGTGCCCGCCTTGGTCCGTGCCGACGCCGGGTCCAGCACGAGCACGCCGGGCGCGGTCTCGGTCATCCCGTAGCCCTGCACGAACGCGAGGCCCCGTTCCAGCCACCGGCGCGCGGTCGCGGCCGGGACCGGGGACCCGCCGCAGAGCAGGGTCCGGACGCTCGACAGATCGGTGTCCGCCCACTCGGGGCGGGCGGCGAGCGCGTCGTACATGGCGGGGACGCCGAACAGCAGCGTCACCCGGTGCCGGGCGACGAGCTCCAGCGCGGCGGCCGGGTCGAACGCCTCCATCAGCACGCACGTCCCGCCCTTGAGCAGGGTGGGCAGGCACGTCATGCCGAGCGCCGCGGTGTGGAACAGCGGTGCCGCGACGAGCGCCACCTCGTCGCCGGAGAGGTCCGACTCGACCAGGACGTTCACGCAGTTCCAGGTCAGGTTGCCGTGCGAGAGCACCGCACCCTTCGGCCGGCCGGTCGAGCCGGAGGTGTACATGATCAGGCACGGGTCGTCCGGCCCGACCGGCTCGTCGACCGGCTCCGCCGCGGCGCCGGCCAGCGCGTCGTAGGAGCCGCCGACGACCAGCCGCTCGCGCAGCGTCCGGGCCGCGGCGGCGTCGACCAGCGCCCCGGCCGCCGGGGTGTGCACCAGCACCGACACCCCGGCGTCGTCGAGCACGAACGCCAGCTCGGGGGCCGCCAGCCGGGCGTTGACCGGCACGAACACCGCCCCGAGCGACGCGGTCGCGAACAGTGTCTCCAGGTACGCCGGGTGGTTCGGGCCGAGGTAGCCGACCCGGTCGCCGCGCCGCACCCCGAGCCCGCGCAGCCCGGCGGCGAGCGCCGCGGTCCGCCGGGCCAGGTCGGCGTAGGTGTCGTGGCGGTCGCCGTGCACCAGCGCCGTCCGGCCCGGCGTCATCCGGGCGCGGCGCGCGGGCCACGACCCCAGTCCGTCGTCGCGCACCGGGCTACTCGCTCGCGTACGCCGACAGGCCCGGGCGGTAGGACTTGTCGTCGAGGAACTGGCTCAGGCCCTGCTGCCGGCCGCGCTCGGCGTCGAGGAACTGGGACTGCTCGAGCTTGGCGTAGAGGTAGTCCTCGGCCTGCTCCCACGGCATCTCCTGGGCGAGCTTGTAGCCCACCTTCGCCGCCCGCATGACGACCGGGTTCATCGACGCCAGCTTGAGCGCCAGCTCGCGGGTCCGCTCGCGCAGCCGCCCGGCCGGGACCGCCTCGTTGACCAGCCGCATCTCGGCGGCCCGGCGCCCGTCGAACGGCTCGCCGGTCATGATGAAGTACAGCGCGTCGCGCTGGCTCACGGTGGCCGCGAGCGCGCGGGACACCACGCCGCCCGGCGGGATCCCCCAGTTGATCTCCGACAGGCCGTACTGCGCCTCCTCGTCGGAGATCGCCAGGTCACAGGCGACGAGCGGGGTGAAGGCCCCGCCGAAGCACCAGCCGTTGACCATCGCGACCGTCGGCTTGGACCAGTTCGAGAGGCGCTTCCACTGCCACTCGGCCGAGGCGCGGCGGACCCGGATCTGCAGGCCGGGGTCGCCGGACTCGTCGACCTCGCGGAAGTACTCCTTGAGGTCCATCCCGGCGGAGAACGCGTCGCCGGAGCCGGTGAGCACGAGGACCCTGCAGCGCGGGTCGCCCTCGAGGGCGTCGAGGGTCGCGACCATCTCGTCGTTCAGGGTCGGGCTCATCGCGTTCCGCTTGTCCGGGCGGTTCAGCGAGACCCAGGCGATCCCCTCGTCGAACTCGACGAGGACGGTGTTGCCCCAGGGTTCGGTCATGGTCGTTCCTCTCAGAAGGGGTAGCGCGCGGACTCCGCGCGGACGGTGACCCACTGGGTCTCGGTGAAGGCCTCGACGTTGGCGCGGGCGCCGCCGACCCGGCCGACGCCGGAGGCTCCGACACCGCCGAACGGGGCGGACGGGTCGTCGTTGACGGTCTGGTCGTTGACGTGCACCAGGCCGGTCGGGATCCGGTCGGCCAGTGCGAGCCCAGCCGCGGGGTCGGCGGTGATGACGCCGAGGGACAGCCCGTACTCGGTGTCGGACGCCATCTCGGCGGCCTCGTCGAGGGTGTCGAACGGACGCACGCAGGCGACCGGGCCGAACACCTCCTCGGCGTAGGCGGGGACGCCCGGATGGCAGTCGGCGAGCACGGTGGGCCGGAAGAAGGGGCCGTCGGCGGTCCCGCCCTGCACGAGCCGGGCGCCGGCGGCGACGCTGCGCTCGACGAGATCGGCGACCTTCGCGAGCTGGCCGTCGTCGATGATCGGGCCGAGCGCGACCTCGCCGGTGAACGGGTCACCGACCGGCAGCTGCTCGACCTTCTTGCCGAGCAGCTCCACGTAGCGGTCGTAGAGCGAGCGGTGCACCAAATGCCTGCCGGTGGCCATGCAGATCTGCCCCTGGTGCAGGAAGCTGCCGAACGCCCCGCAGGAGGCGGCGGCCTCCAGGTCGGCGTCCGCACACACGACGAGCGCGCTGTTCCCGCCGAGCTCGAGGTGGGCGCGCTTGAGCAGCTCGCCGGCCTTCGCGCCGATCGCCCGCCCGGCCCGGGTGGACCCGGTGAAGGACAGCACCGGCACCCGCGGGTGCTCGACGAGCGCGGCCCCGGCACCGGCGCCGCCGGGCAGCACCTGCAGCACCCCGGCCGGGAGCCCGGCGGCCTCGAGGACGCGCGCGATGACGACGCCGCCGCACACCGCGGTGCGCGGGTCCGGCTTCACGACGACCGCGTTGCCCAGCGCGAGCGCCGGGGCGACCGACCGCATCGACAGCAGCAGCGGGAAGTTGAACGGCGACACCACCGCGACGACGCCGGCCGGCACCCTGCGCTCCAGGCTCACCCGGCCCGCGGCCGGGAGCAGCTCGCCGTACGGGGCCGACGCCAGCGCGGCGGCCTGCGTGCACTCGCCCGCCGAGCCGTCGATCTCGATGCCGGCCTTGAGCCGGACCGACCCGGACTCGCGGACCAGCCAGTCGGAGATCTCGCCCGCGTGCTCGGCGAACAGGGCCGCGGCCCGCAGCAGGACGGCGGCGCGCTCGGTGTGCGGGGTCGCCGCCCACTCCTTCTGCGCCGCCACGGCCCGCTCGACGGTGGCGTCGACGTCGGCGGGGCCGGCCGCGCCGACCGAGCCGAGGACGGCACCGGTGGCCGGCTCGCGGACCTCGCGGACGCCGTCGCCACCGGGTGTCCAGGCACCGGTGAACACCCGGTCCTGCCACGTCGCGGGATCGAGGAATGCCACCCGAACCTCCTTGGTTGATCATCAGGTTCCCTGATGAAGATGAGGCGAGAGTGCGGCGAGGAGATGCGTGAGCGCAAGACCGAGTGGCCCGTGTCACCCGTAGAGCGGAAGGATTCCTGTCGTTCAGACCGAGGGGCGGCCGCGCCGCACCTCGTCCAGCCTGCGCGCCCGGACGGCCTGCTCGAACGGCGTGTCCCCGCGCGAGCCCCGGTCGCCGAGCTCGTCGTGCAGCCGGGAGATCCGCGTGCTGTCGTGGTGCGAGGCGAGCTCGGCGAGATCCGGGTCGGACTCGGCGAGCAGCTGCCGGAACCGGTGCTCGGCCAGCGGTCCGAGCCGGTCGTAGACCTCCAGGAACAGCCGCTGGGCGTCGGTGCGCAGCCACCCCGGCGGCAGCATCTCGGCGGGGAGGTCGGGGTCCCGCTCCGGGAAGGCCCGCCACGCCACCCGCAGCTCGGTGCGGATCCGCAGGGCATCGGCCGGCCCGATCCGCCCGGCCGCCAGGTCCTCGCGGAGCGGCTCGTAGGTCCGCACGAATCCGCGGTAGTCCGCGGCCAGCCCGTCGAGGTCGAACGCCGCCGCGGGCCCGCCGCCGGACGGCCCGCCGGGCACCTCGGTCGCGCGCAGCACCGTGGCCCGCGCGACGCCCAGCTCCGCGACGAGGTCGCGGGCGGGCCCGGCGAGATCGCGCGGCGAGACCCAGAGCCCGTCGTAGAGGGCGGCCAGGCCGAGCACCCGCAGCCGGGACCGCAACGCGGTGCGGACCTCGCGCTCCTGCTCCGGCACCGAGAACGCGACGACCGTCCAGCACCCGTCCCACTCGGGGGCGGACGCTCCGAAGGTGAGCATCCGGTGCGTGCGGTCGACGATCACGTCGCTGGTCCGGGGCGGGATGCCGTAGGCGGTCGTCCGGCCGTGCCGGGACACCGTCAGCAGGTCCTTCGCGGCGAGCCGGCGCATCGCGGCACGCGCGTTCTCCTGCCCGATGCCGAACTCGGCGAGCAGCCGCACCAGCGCCGCGGACGGGATGTGCTCGTCCCGCCAGTACCAGTAGTCGCCGAGCAGCGAGGTCAGCAGCAGCTGCGGCTCGGCCCTGGCCCACCCGTCGTCCGACATCGGCATCCCTCCGTCCGGGAGCGTACGTGTCGCCGGTCGGACTTCCGCACAGCGGAAGCGGGGTGTTGTCTTAGGCGACATCTCATGCGACGCTCGTCGCCATCATCGTCGGCAATGGTCCGGTGCACCATCCCGGCCCCGACGACCACATGGCTCGACCCAACGCAGGGAGAACCTCGCCATGCGCCTCATCCGCCACTCGCGCCCAGGTCGCTGGGCCCTCGCGGTCGTGGCCGCGTCGGCCGCGCTGGCCACCGGCTGTGGAGCGACCGTCGGGGAACCCACCCGGACGCCCCCGCAGCCCGGCGCGAACACCGCACTGCACGCCACGCTGCCGGACTCGGTCAAGGAGTCGGGAGTGATCCGGTTCGCCGGGGACTCGCACCCGCCCTACCGCACCGTCGGCGGCGGCGGCGATATCACCGGCATCGACGCCGACATCCAGGACGAGCTGAGCCGGGTGCTCGGCGTCCGGATCGAGACCAGTGTGGTCGACAGCCTGCCCGCGGCGCTGCAGGGCATGCTCGCCGGCCGCTACGACGCGTTCAACGGACCGGTGAAGGTCACCGCCGAGCGCGAGCGCCAGTTCGACACCGTCACCTGGATGACCACCCGGACGTCCTACGTCGTCCCGGCGGACGCCCCGACCCCGATCGCCGCGACCGAGGACCTCTGCGGGCGGCGCGTCGCGGTCGTCTCGGCCAGCGTCGTCGAGGAACAGCTGCGCCGGCTCTCCGGCTACTGCGAGCGGACCGGGCGCGGCGCCGTGGAGTCCGTCGGGCTGGCCGACACCAACGCCACCCTGCTCGCCGCCCAGTCCGGCCGGGCCGAGGCCGCGGGCATGACCCAGGCCGCGGCGATCGACGTGACCAGCCAGCAGCAGGGCGCCTACACCTACGTCACGCAGACCCAGGAGCAGGGCGCGACCGCCGACAAGCTCGCGCTCTACGTGGCCAAGTCCAGCGAGCTCGGGCCGGCGATGCAGGGCGCCTTCGAGGAGCTGTTCCGGGACGGCAGCTACCGCCGGATCATGCAGAAGTGGGGCCTGGACGACGTGACCGTGCCCGCCCCCGAGTACAACGCGGGGACCGCACCGTGACCGCCGCCGGGACGACCGGCACGCCTGCCACCGGTACCACCGCCGGGGCCGCACCGGGCAGGCCGCACGACGTCGCCACCGCGCGTCCCCGGCTCCGGCCGGGCCGGATCATCGCCTCGGCCGTGCTGGCGCTGATCGCCGTCCAGCTCGTCGCGTTCGGCGTCGGCAACGAGCGGTTCCAGTGGGACGTGGTGGCCGAGCACCTGTTCGATCCGTCGGTGCTGCGCGGTCTGGGCACCACGATGCTGCTCGCCGTCCTCGCCATGCTGATCGGCTCCGTGCTGGGGGGCGCGCTGGCCGCCGCTCAACTGTCCGACTTCGGGCCGACCCGGTGGGCCGCGACCGTCTACGTCGGCGTCTTCCGCGGCATCCCGCCGCTGGTCCAGCTCATCTTCTGGTTCAACCTGGCCTACCTGCTGCCGCGGATCTCGATCGGCGTCCCGTTCGGCCCGACGCTGCTGAGCTGGGACGCCAACGACCTGATCACCCCGCTGACCGCGGGCGTCATCGGCCTGTCGCTGGTCCAGTCCGCGTACATGGCCGAGATCATCCGCGCCGGGATCCTCGGCGTGGACCACGGCCAGCGCGAGGCCGCCTCGGCGATGGGCTTCACCCCGGCGCAGACCTTCTTCCGGATCATCCTGCCGCAGGCCATGCGGGTGATCATCCCGCCGTCCGGCAGCCAGTTCATCACGGTCGTGAAGGGCACCGCACTCGTCTCGGTGATCGCGATGAACGACCTCCTGCACTCCGTGCAGGTGATCTACAACCAGACCTACGAGATCGTCCCGATGCTGATCGTGGCGTGCCTCTGGTACCTGACGGTCGTCACGCTGCTGACGATCGGGCAGCGCAGGCTGGAGCGCCGCTTCGCCCGCGGTCACCTCCGGACGACCCCCTCCGGAGGTGCCTCGTGAACCCCGTCCTGTCCCTGCGCGGCACGACCAAGCGCTTCGGCGACCACACCGCGCTCGACGCGGTCGACCTCGACGTGGCCGAGGGCGAGGTCGTCGTCGTGATCGGGCCGTCCGGCTCCGGCAAGTCGACCCTGGTGCGCTGCGTCCACCAGCTCGAGTCGATCGACGGCGGTGGCATGTACCTCGACGGCGAGCTGCTCGGCTACTCCGAGCACCGCGGCGCGCTGCGCCCGCTCACCCCGAGGGGGACCGCCGCCCAGCGCCGGCGCATCGGCATGGTGTTCCAGCAGTTCAACCTGTTCCCGCACTTCAGCGCGCTGCGCAACGTCACGGAGGCGCCGCGGCGGGTGCACGGCCGCAGCGCCGCCGACGCCGAGCGCGACGCCACGACGCTGCTGGAGCGGGTCGGTCTCGGCGACCGCATGCACCACTACCCGCGCCAGCTCTCCGGCGGCCAGCAGCAGCGCGTCGCGATCGCCCGCGCGCTCGCCACGCGGCCCCGGATCCTGCTGTTCGACGAGCCCACCTCGGCGCTCGACCCGGAGCTCGTCGAGGAGGTCCTCGGCGTCCTGCGCGGCCTCGCCACCGACGGCCTGACGATGGTCGTCGTCACCCACGAGATGGCCTTCGCCCGCGAGGTCGCCGACCGCGTGGTGTTCATGGAGGCCGGCCGCATCGTCGAGACCGGGCCGCCGTCGCAGATCTTCGGGGACCCGTCGAGCGAGCGGCTGCGCACGTTCCTGTCCCGCCACACCCGGGAGGTCCCCGCATGACGGCACCGACGGGCATCACCGTCGCCTCGGTCGGGGACCTCATCCTCGACGAGCCCGACCCGGCGTCGTTCCTGGCGCCGTCGGCGGCACTGCTGCGCGCCGCGGACGTGACCGTCGGCCACGTCGAGGCCCGCACTCGACGACCACGGTGCAGGTCTCCACCGACGTCCCCGCCCCACCGGCGGACCCGGCCGCGCTCGGCGCGCTGACCGCCGCCGGGTTCGACGTCGTCACCCTCGCGGGCAACCACGTCTTCGACGCGGGCGAGGAGGGCGTGACCGACACGGTCGCGCACGCCCGGAAGGCGGGCCTGGTCACCGCCGGGGCCGGGGCCGACCTCGTCGAGGCGCGCGCCGCGGCCGTCGTCGAGCGGGGCGGGCTCCGGATCGGCGTGCTGTCCTACAACTGCGTCGGGCCGCGCGAGTCCTGGGCGACCTCCCGCAAGGCGGGCTGTGCCTACGTCCACGTGCTCACCCACTACGAGCTCGACCACGCGAGCCCCGGCGGGCCGCCGCGGATCTACACCTTCGCCGACCCGGACTCGCTGGAGGCGATGGCCGACGACGTCGCGCGGCTGCGCGCCGAGGTCGACGTCGTGCTGGTCGGCCTGCACAAGGGCGTCGGGCACACCCCCGCCGCGGTGGCGATGTACGAGTCGCCGGTGGCCCGGGCCGCCGTCGACGCCGGCGCCGACGCCGTGTTCGGCCACCACGCGCACATCCTGCGCGGCATCGAGGTCTGGCGCGGGAAGCCGATCTTCCACGGGCTCGGCAACTTCGTCACCGTCACCCACGCCCTGACCCCGGCGTCCGGCGGGGACAGCGCCGAGCGCGACGCGTGGGCGGCGAAGCGGAAGGAGCTCTACGGCTTCGCCCCCGACCCGGACATGCCCTTCTACCCGTTCCACCCGGAGAGCCGGGACACCGTCGTCGCCACCTGCCGGTTCGACGGGTCCGGCGGCCTCGTCGAGGCGGGCGTCGTTCCCTGCCGCATCGACGACGCCGGCCGCCCCGTCCCGCAGGGACCCGACTCACCGGTCGTCGGCTACGTCCGCGACATCACCACCCGCGCCCGGCTGGGCGGCAGGCTGGTCCGCCGCGGCGACGACTGGCTCGTCGCCGGGGCGGGCACGTTCGAGGAGACCGCATGACCCACCAGCCGCTCGCCGGCCGCACCGTGATCGACCTGACCACCGCGCTCGCCGGGCCCTACGCGACCCTGCTGCTCGCCGGTCTCGGCGCCACCGTGATCAAGGTGGAGAACCCCGCCACCGGCGGGGACACCTCCCGCAACAACTCCCCGTACCTCGGCCGGGACGGCCTGGCGCTGGGCCGCACGCACGACGACGACATGTCCGTCTCCATGCTGCTCCGCGGCCGGGGCAAGCTCAGCGTCACGCTCAACCTGAAGGACCCGCGGTCGAAGACCGTGTTCACCGACCTGGTCCGCGGCGCCGACGTGCTCGTCGAGAACTACTCGCCGGGCGTCACCACGCGGCTCGGCATCGACTACGCCGCCGTGCGGGAGATCAACCCGAAGCTCGTCTACACCTCCATCAGCGGGTTCGGCGCGCAGGGCGGGCCCGGCTCCGGCAAGGCGATGGACGCGATCATCCAGGCGCTGTCCGGGGTGATGATGACGGCCGGGGAGCCGGGCGGCGACCCGGTCCGCTTCGGCCTGCCGGTCGGGGACCTGCTGGCACCGCTGTACGCGGTCGTCGGGACGGTGTCGGCGCTGCTGCAGTCCGAGACCACCGGGGAGGGCCAGCACGTCGACGTCTCCATGCTCGGGGCGCTGACCTCACTGGTGGCCTGCGAGCCGTTCGACGCCTACGACGCCGTCGGCCTGGAACAGCGCACCGGCGCGATGGTGCCGCGGCTGGCCCCGTTCGGGATCCTGGAGGCCGCCGACGGGCACATCGCGCTGTGCGCCCCCACCGACGCGTTCGCCCGCGGGGTGCTGCGCGCGATGGGCCGCGTCGACCTCGTCGACGACGACCGCTACCGCACCCGCGACCAGCGGGTCGAGCGCGCGGACGAGCTGCACGCGCTGATCGGCGCCTGGTGCCGCGGGCTGCCCCGGGCCGAGGTCATCGACCGGCTCACCGCCGAGGGGGTGCCCGCCGCCGAGGTCCGCGACCCGCGGGAAGCGGTGCGCGACCCGCTGGTGCGCGACCGGCGCGAGGTCGTCCCGCTCGCCCACCCGCGGCACGGCGCGACCGCCGACCTGTCCGCGACCGGCGTGCCGATCGTCTTCTCCGGCTCCGACGTCGGGCTCGACGGGCCCGCACCCGCGCTCGGCGAGCACAACGACCGCGTCTACCGCGAGCTGCTCGGCTACGACGCCGACGAGATCGCGGCGCTCACCGCCGACGCCGTCATCTGATCCTGCCGACCCACACACCGTCCCGGGGGACCACCATGTCCGCAGCACTGGCTGCGCTGCTCGACCCTGCCCTGCCCGGCCGCACGCCGGACCGGCCGGTCGCCGGCTACGTCGGCGCCGACGTCCCGGTGGAGCTGCTGACGGCGGCCGGGTACCACCCGCTGCGGCTGTCCGGCTCGCCGCACGAGGACGCCTCGCCCGGCCGCCGGCTCCTCGGCGGCGGCCTGGACCCGGTCGCCTGCTCGGTGCTGACCCGGCTGCTCGCCGGGGCGTGCGGGCAGCTCGACGTGCTCGTCGTCTCGCGGGACTGCGAGGCGTCGCTGCGTCTGTTCTACGTGCTGCGCGAGCTCGCCCGGGTGGAGCCGTCGGTGGCGCTGCCGCCCGTCCACCTCGTCGACGTCCTCCACCTCCCGCACCGCACGACCACCCGCTACGTGCTGGCGAAGGTCCGCGGTCTGCGCACCTGGCTGGCCGGGCGGTCCGGGCGCCCGGCCGGTGACGACGCGCTCGCCGCCGCAGTCGCTGCGCACGACCGGGTCCGCGGCCTGCTGCGGGCCACCGGCGACCTGCGGGCGCAGCGCAGGCTCACCGGGACCGAGTTCCTCGGCGTCGTCGACGCCGCGACCGCGCTCCTGCCGGACCGGGCCGCGGAGCTGCTGACCGCACTGGTCGCGGAGCTGCCGGACCGGGGCCCGCGGCCCGGGCACCCGGTGCACCTCACCGGCTCCTCGCACGACTCCCCCGACGTGTACGCCGTGGTGGAGGCGGCCGGGCTGCTCGTCGTCGGGGAGGACCACGACCGCGGCGACCTCCTCGCCGCGACCGACGTCGGCGACCCCGGCGACCCCGCGGGCCTGGAGCTCGCGCTGGCCGAGCGGTACCAGTTCAACGGGCCCGCGGCGCCGCGGGCGTCGATCGCGGAGCGGGCCGCGCACACCGCGGCCCGGGTCCACGCCCGCGGCGCGGCCGGGCTGCTCGGGTACGTCCGCCGCCACGACGACGGCCCGCCCTGGGACTGGGCCGCGCAACGCGCCGCCGCGGGCGTCCCGGCGGCGTCGCTGGAACACCAGCCCTACGGCCGCGTCGACCCGGACGCCCTCGACCGGGCGGTGCGCACGCTGCGGGCCCCGGTGGTGGCCGCGTGAGCGCCCCGGCCCGCACCGGACGGCTGCCCAGCGCGGCCGCGGCGACGGCGTACCAGCGGCAGTGGTTCGCCGACCTGCACCGCGACCACGTTCCCGGCGCCCCGCTCGCCCTGGTCAACGCGGACGCCCCGCAGGAGGTCTTCCGCGCGATGGGCATCCCCTACGTCGTCAACCAGTGGTGGGCCTCGATCGTCGCCGCCAAGCGCCGCACCCAGGACCACCTCGCCCGGCTCCGCGAGCGCGGCTACCCCGACCACACCGAGCAGTACAGCTCCACCGCGCTCGGCAGCGCCTTCGACCCGGACCCGGCGAGCGCCCCGTGGGGTGGGCTGCCGATGCCGTCGATCGTGCTCGCCGAGACCACCGGCGACGCGTCCCGCAAGATCTTCGACGTGTGGGGCGAGCAGCCCGGCGTCACCTTCTACCCGCTGGAGAGCGCGGCCGCGGACACCGTCCCGGAGCGCTGGTGGGAGCTGATGCCGCACCACTGGGAGGACGCGGTGGGCTCCGACCGGCTCGACCTCATGGTCGGCGAGCTGGAGGGCCTCATCCGGTTCCTGGAGCAGACGACCGGCCGCCGGTTCTCCGAGCAGCGCTTCGCCGAGGTGCTGGCCCTGACCAACGAGCAGGAGGAGTGGAACCGGCGCACCCGCGACCTCGTCGCGGCCGCCCGGCCGTGCCCGGTCGCCGTCACCGACTCCATCCCCGCGGTGATGATCCCGCAGTGGCACCGCGGGACCACGTGGGCGCGCGACGCCGCCCACCGGCTGCACGACGAGGTCGCCGGCCGGGTGTCCGCGGGCGCCGCCGTGTGCGACGGCGAGCGGGCCCGGCTGATGTGGGTCGGCCGCGGCCTGTGGTTCGACCTCGAGTTCTACCAGCGGTTCCAGGAGCGCTACGGCGCCGTGTTCGTGTGGTCGATGTACCTGGCGATCGCCGCCGACGGCTACGTCCGCTACGGCGACGACCCGCTCCGCACCCTCGCCGCGCGGTTCGCGGCGTTCTCCGACCAGCTCTACACCCCGCCGTGGTCCGCCGAGTGGTACGTGAAGGAGGCCCGCACGCACGGCGTGCAGGGTGTCGTCCACCTGGTGTCCGACGACGCCCGCGGAAGCTGGGCGACCACCCGCGCGCTGCGGGCCGCCGGGATCCCGGTGCTGGAGCTGCACGCCGACAACGTCGACGCCCGCCGCTCCGACCCTGACCACCTGGACCGCACCGTCGGGAGCTGGATCGAGGCCGAGGTGCTGCCCCGGGCCGATGACTGAGGCCCCGCCCCGGCCCCGCACCGGGCTCTCCACGCCCGCGGTGCTGGCCGGGACGCTGGTCGCGCTGTTCACCGGCTCCCTCACCAACACGATCATCGGGATCGCGCTGCCGACGATCGCCGGTGAGCTCGGCGGGCAGGACCGGGTCGCGTGGGTGGCGGCCGCGGCACTGCTCACGATGACGACGGCGACCCCGGTGTGGGGCAAGCTCGCCGACCGCCGGGGCCCGCGGCCGATGCTGCTCGCGGCGATCGCGCTGTTCGTCGTCGCGTCCCTGGTCGCCGGGCTCGCCCCCACGATGGGCTGGCTGATCACCGGCCGGGCCCTGCAGGGCGCGGCGTCGGGCGGCATCCTGGCCTGCGCGAACGCGCTCGTCGCGGTGCTCGTCCCGGCCCGCGAGCGCGGCCGGTACACCGGCTGGTTCGGGCTGTCGTTCGGCACCGCGTCGGTGGCCGGGCCGCTGATCGGCGGGCTGCTGGTGAGCCCGGGCGCGCCGGGCTGGCGCTGGTGCTTCCTCGGCGTCGTCCCGGTGACGCTGGCCGCCGCGCTGCTCGTGCGGCTCGCCCCCGACCACCGCCCCGAGTCCCGCGACGCCCCGCTGGACCACCTCGGTGCCGCGCTGCTGGCGCTCGCCTCCGGTGGGCTGGTCGTCCTGCTCTCGGCGGGCGGGGTGGCGTGGCCGTGGTCGTCGCCGGTCACGGTGGTGCTCGCCGTCGCCGTCGTGGTGACGACGGTGCTCGCCGTGCTGCGCGAGCGCCGCGCACCGGACCCGATCCTGCCGCCGCGGCTGTTCCGCAGCCGCACCGTCACCATCGCCTGCGCCGCCGGCCTGCTCGTCGGCACGGTGATGTTCGGCGGGATCATCTACCTGCCGCAGTTCCTGCAGGTGGTGCACGGTCACGACGCCATGACCGCGGGGCTGCTGATGCTCCCCCAGATCGGCACCATGATCGTCGCCTCGGCGGTGGCGGGCCGGCTGATCGTGCGGACCGGGCGCTGGAAGAGGTTTCCCGCGGTCGGTTGCGCGCTGCTCGTCGCCGGGCTGGCGGTGCTCGCCCCGCTGACCCCGGCCACCCCGGCCTGGCAGGTCGCCGCCGGGATGGCGCTGCTCGGCGCCGGGACCGGACTGACCCAGCAGGTGCTCGTGCTCGCCGCGCAGAACGCGGCCGGGCCCGGCGACGTCGGCGTCGCCGGGTCGTCGGCGACCTTCGCCCGCACCCTCGGCGGCGCCGTCGGGGTCGCGGTGTTCGGCGCGCTCATCGCGGCCCGGCTGCGCGCCGACCTGCCCGCCGCGCTGGGCGCGGCCGGGCTCCCCGCCACCGACGACGGCGTCCGGCGGCTGCTCGGCACCCCCGCGCAGGTCGCGGCGCTGCCCGGCCCGCTCGCCGACGCCGTGCGGGCCTCCTACACCCACGGGCTCCAGCTCGTCTTCCTCACCACCCTCCCGGTCGCGGTGCTCGCGCTCGTCGCGGTGCTGCTGATCCGCGAGACCGCGCTCGACGAGGGCGCGCCCGCCCCCTGACCCACCGCTCCACGCCCGACCCGACCGCTGCACCATCGACCGCTGCACGGAGGCTCCGCCATGCCCGGAAACCGCCGCCGGACACTGCTCGTGTCCGCACTCGTCGTCCTCGGCCTGGTGGCCGCCCTCGGCATCGCACTGCTCGTGGTGCCACGCCCCGCGGTCGCCACCGCGGACTCCGCACTCGGGTCCTACGCACCGGAGAAGCAGTTCACCGAGCGGATCACCGAGTCGTTCCTCCTCCCGATGCGCGACGGCACCCGGCTCGCGGTGAAGCTCGACCGGCCCGCCGTGGACGGGCGGGCCGCGCCCGGGCCGTTCCCGGTGCTGTGGCAGCACAGCCTCTCGACCGAGCGCAAACCCGAGGACGGCGCCGGCCCGAAGACCGGCGGGATCCAGACGATCCCGACGCTCACCGACCACGGCTACGTCGTCGCCCAGGTCGCCCGCCGCGGCAACGGCCAGTCCTTCGGGGTGCGGCGCGGCTACAACGACCGGCTCGAGGCCGGCGACGCCTACGAGGTCACCGAGTGGCTCGCCGCGCAGCCCTGGTCGGACGGCAACGTCGGCGTCTACGGCTGCTCGAACACCGGTGACGCCGCGATGCACACCCTCACCGTCCGGCCGCCGCACCTGAAGGCGGTGCTCGCGGGCTGCTTCTCCTGGGACAAGTACGACGCGTGGCGGGTCGGCGGCATCTCCGCCCAGTGGGGCTTCGGCCCGTCGCGCACCGTCGAGCAGGACCTCGCGAACACCCCGGTCGACGGCGACGAGGACAAGACCCTCCTGCGGGAGGCCGCCGTCGAGCACCAGAGGGCGACGCCGCTCGCCGACATGTGGCGCGGCATGCCGTACCGGGACAGCTGGACCTCCGCGACGCAGTCCCGGTTCTGGTCCGAGGGCAGCGTCGGCAGCTACGCCGACCAGGTCCGGGCGGCGGACGTCCCCGTCTACGTGATCGGCGGCTGGCACGACGAGCTCCGCGGCCAAGGCATCGCGACACTGCTGAACGTGCCCGGCTCACGGCTGCTCGTCGGGCCGTGGAAGCACTGCGAGAACGCGGGGTTCGGGCTCGTCGAGGAGGCGCACCGGTTCTTCGACCAGCACCTCAAGGGCATCGACACCGGAATCGACGCCGAACCGCCGATCCACTACGCCACCCCGCGGTCCGACGCCGCCGACGCCACCGGCCTGGAGTGGACGGCGGCGCAGAGCTGGCCCCCGGCCGGGACCGGCCCGCAGCCCACGACGCTCGGCGGCGACGGCGTCCTCGGCTCGGCCGCACCCGGCGCCCGCGGGTTCACCGTGGACACCGCGGCGGAGTGCCCCACCGACCCGGGCAGCGGCTCCACGATCCAGCCCTGCCACATCCCCGGCAGCGGGACGAGCTGGACCGGTCCCGTGCTCGACGCGGCCACCGAGCTCACCGGCACCCCGGTCGCCGACCTGACCGTACGGACCGACCGTCGCGGCGGCGACGTGTTCGCCTACCTCGAGGAGGTCGCCCCGGACGGCCGGACGACCGTGATCACCGAGGGCCGGCAGCGGATCTCGCTGCGCGCCGAGCACCCCGCGCCCTACACGCTGCCCGAGGGCGTGCCGTGGCACCGCGCCTACGCCGCCGACGCCGCCCCGGTCACGCCCGGCGCGGCGGTGCGGCTGCGGTTCGCGATGCTGCCGACGTCGTACGAGGTCCCGGCCGGGCACCGCATCCGGGTCACGGTGACCGGGCACGACCCGCGCGCCACCGGCCCGCTGCCCGACGCCGACGGCGCCCGCATCGAGGTGCTGTCCGGTCCGGACACCGCGTCCTCGGTGACGCTCCCGCACCACACCGGCTGACCCACCGGACCACGGAGGACATCCCATCAGGACCGCCGCCGGTGGTGGCCCCGTCACAGCGGGCAGCCACCGGCGGGCCGGGACATCTACCATCGCCCGGTGACCGAGAACCACCACGTGATCATCGGGGCGACCGGTTGACCGCTCCCGGACCGGCGGGTACCGACCTCGCCGGAACCCCGGGCAAGGGACTGCGGACGGGCGCGATCGGGCTGTGGGGCAACACGGCGATCGGTCTGGGTGCGACGGCACCGGCGTACAGCCTCGCCGCCACCCTCGGCTACGTCGTGCTCGCCGTGCACGACAAGGCGCCGGCGATGTTCCTCGTGGCGTTCGTGCCGATGCTGTTCGTCGCCGTCGCCTACCGCGAGCTGAACCGCTCCGTCCCGGACTGCGGGACGACGTTCACCTGGGGCACCAAGGCGTTCGGGCCCTGGGTCGGGTGGATGGGTGGCTGGGGCGTCGCGGTCTCGGCGATCATCGTCCTGGCCAACGTCGCCGAGATCTCCGCGATCTACACGCTGCGGGCGGCCGGGCTCGACGATCTCGCCGAGAACACCCTGGTCAAGGTCGGTCTCGGCGTCGCGTTCATCGCGGTCATGACCTGGATCAGCCACCGCGGGATCGTGCTGTCCGAGCGGTTCCAGAACGTGCTGATCGTCGCCCAGATCGCCGTGCTCGCGCTGCTCGCCGTCGGTGCGCTGGTGCTGGTCGCGACCGGTGACGCCGGCCCGCAGGCGGTCGCGCCGAGCTGGGAGTGGTTCAACCCCGTCGGCGTCGACGGCTCCGCGCTGGCCGAGGCCGTCATCCTGTGCATCTTCATCTACTGGGGGTGGGACGCGTGCCTCGCCGTCGGCGAGGAGACCCGCGGGTCGGACTCCACCCCCGGCCGGGCGGCGCTGCTCGCGACCGCGATCCTGCTCGCCGTCTACCTGCTGGTGGCGGTCGCCGTGCAGTCCTACGCGGGGCTCGGCGCCGAGGGGATCGGGCTGGGCAACGCGGCCAACGCCGAGGACGTCATCACCGTGCTCGGCGCGCCGATCGGTGGCCCGGTGCTCACCACGGTCCTGCTGCTGACGGTCGCGATCTCCGCGGCCGCCTCCACCCAGACGACGATCCTGCCGACCGCCCGCGGGGCGCTGGCGATGGCCGTCTACGGGGCGGTGCCGCCGCGGTTCGGGCGCACCCACTCGCGGAACCGGACGCCCGACTTCGCCACGCTCGTCATGGACGTCTCGGCGATCGCGTTCTACCTCGTACTCGGCCTCGTCAGCGACGACGCGCTGCAGGACACGATCGCCTCGCTCGGCCTGGCCGTGGCGTTCTACTACGGCATCACGGCGTTCGCCTGCGTCTGGTGGTTCCGGGACTCGCTGCTGACCTCGGCCCGTCACCTGCTGCTGCGCGGGCTGCTGCCGCTGCTCGGCGGGCTGGTCATGGTGTGGGCGTTCGTGCAGAGCGCGATCGACATGCTCGACCCGGAGTACGGCGAGACCAGCTTCGGCCCGGTCGGCGGGGTGTTCGTGATCGGCGTCGGGATGATCGTGCTCGGGGTCCCCCTGATGCTGGCGTGCGCGGTACGGCTGCGGGCGTTCTTCCGCGGCGAGCTCCTGCACGCCGGCACCCCCGTCCTGGTCCCCGAATCCGGCGACCCGCCCCACGGCGGCTCCTGACCCGTCCCCGGTGGTCACGGATCGGGAAGGGATCCGGCCACATGTGGCCGCCACACCTCCCGATCCGTGATCACCGGCCCAGGGGGCCGGTCAGGGCGTCGTCCAGGATCGCGAGCCCGCGGTCGATCTCGGCGTCGGTCGCGGTCAGCGGCGGCGCGATCCGGAAGGTCCCGCCCATCCCCGGCAGCTGGACGATGTTCATGTGCAGGCCGAGCTCCGCGCACCGCCGGGTCACGGCGGCACCGAGCCGGTCCGCACCCGCGCCACCGGCCTCGCCGTCGTCGACCAGCTCCAGCCCGACCAGCAGGCCCCGCCCGCGGACGTCGCCGATCGAGGGGTGCCGCGTCGCCAGCTCGTCCAGCCCGGTGCGCAGCCGGGCGCCGAGCTCGCGGGCGCGCAGGTCCAGGCGGTCGCGTTCGAGGACGTCCAGCACCGTGTTGCCGACGGCGGCGGGCAGCGGGTCGTTCACGTGCGTGGTGAGGAAGAGGAACCCGCGGTCGTGCGCCTGCTCCTCGATCTCCGCACTGGTCAGCACGGCCGAGAGCGGGAGCCCGGCACCGAGGGTCTTGGACAGCGTGAGGATGTCGGGGACGACGCCGTCGCGTTCGAAGGCGTAGCGGTCACCGGTGCGGCACAGCCCGGTCTGCGCCTCGTCGAGGATCAGCAGCATGCCGCGCTCGTGGCACTTGTCGCGCAGCGCCGCCAGGTAGCCGGGCGGCAGGTCGATCACCCCGCCCGAGCTGAGGATCGGCTCGACGATGCAGGCCGCGAGCGCACCGGTGGACTGTGCGTCGATCAGCGAGAAGCCGAGGTCCAGCTGGCGGCGCCAGTCGAGCCCGCCCGCGGCGGCGACGACGTCCGGGCGGAACCGGTCGGGCACCGGCAGCGCGAAGTTCCCCGGGGCCGCGGGCCCGTAGCCGTGCCGGCCGGCGACGTAGGTCGCGTTCGCCGCGGCGCCGGTCATGCCGTGCCAGGACCGGGCGAACGACACGATCTCGTGCCCGCCGGTGACGAGCTTGGCCATCCGGATCGCGGCTTCGTTGGACTCGGCGCCGGTGCTGAGCAGCTGCACCTTGTCGAGCGCCGGGACGCTCTCCGCGAGGCGCCGCGCCAGCTCGATCACCGGGCGGGACAGCATTCCGCTGAACAGGTGATCCAGCCGTCCGACCTGCTCGCGGACGGTCGCCACGATCTCCGGGTGCGAGTGCCCGAGGATCGCGCTCATCTGGCCGGAGGTGAAGTCGAGCAGCTCGCGGCCGTCCTCGGTGAACACCGAGCAGCCCTCGGCGCGGTCGATCACGCCGGGGCTGAACGTGCCGTGGCCGAAGTAGCGGACGAGGTGCCGGTCGGCGGCGGCGTCACCGGCGGTCGGGGCGGCGGGCGCGGTCGCGGTGTCCGTCATGGGTCCGACGCTACGAACCCATTCTGTGCACGTCCATCGCACGATGCCGACGCTGCTGTTCGACCTGGCCGCACAATGGGTGGGTGCTGAACCCCTACCGGCTGCGCATGCTGACCCTGCTGGACGGCCTCGGGACCGTCCGGGCGGTGGCGGAGACGATGCACGTCAGCCCGTCGACGGTGTCCCAGCAGCTCGGCGTGCTCGAGTCCGAGACGCGCAGTGGCCTGCTGGAACGGACCGGGCGCCGGGTCCGGCTCACCCCGGCCGGGCTGGTACTCGCCCGGCGCGGGCGGGAGATCCTCGACCGGATGGCCGACGCCGAGGCCGAGCTGCGTGCCCTGCACGACGAGCCGATCGGGAACGTGCGACTCGGGGTGTTCCAGAGCGCGATCCACACTCTCGCCGTCCCCGCCGCGGAGCGGCTGGCGGCGTCGCACCCGCACCTCCACGTCGAGCTCGTCGAGTCCGAGCCGCACGAGAGCGGGCCGGCGCTGGGCACCGGGGAGCTGGACGTCGTCGTCACCACCACCGACCACGTCGCGTTCCCGTGGGACCGCGACCTGGAGATCGTCCCGCTCGGGACGGACCCGGTGGTGCTGGTGCTGCCGCCGGACCATCCGCTGACCCGGCACCGGGTCGTCGACCTGGCCGCGTGCGCGACGGAGACGTGGGCCCTCGACCGCCCCGGTCCTACATGGCGGAGCTGACGGCGCGGCTGTGCCACGAGTCCGGGTTCGAGCCCCGCACCGCGTGCCGGTTCGGCAACTACCTGCTCCTCCTGCAGCACGTCGAGGCGGGACGCTCGGTGGCGCTGCTGCCCGCGCTGGCCGTCGCGCCGGGGCACGCCGTCGTCACCCGCGGGCTGACGACGCCGGTGCACCGCAACGTCGCCGTCGTCCGGCGGCGGGCGAGCGGGCTGCGCACCGCGGTCGACGCCGTCGTCGAGGCACTGCTCGACCATCCCGAGCTGGCAGCCCTGTCCGCCCCGGGCCCGCCCTGACCCACCCGACGCCCCGCCGCCCCCGTTGCGCGTCCCGCGGAACGGGGACGCCGACCACCGCGCTCACCGGATCCGCCGACGCTCACCGGATCGCGTGAGCGCGGCCGGGTTCCGTGAGCGCGGCCGGACTCGGCGAGCGTGCCGGACTCGGCGAACACAGCCGGACCTGGTCGCCACGCCCGGACCCGCCACGGGGCCGCGACCTGCACGCTCACCGGATCGGCCCCGCTCACCGAACCTGCCCGCGCTCATCGGATCGCGTGAGCGCGGGCAGGTTCGGTGAGCGCCACGGCCCTTGCCGCGTTCCGTGGAACGTGGCAACGGGGCGGGGCGGTTCAGGACACGAGCAGGAAGGGCACCACCATCGTCAGGATGGTGAAGGCCGGGCCGATGAGGACCATCGCGAAGCCCCACACCGTCAGCCGGTTGGAGAGCACCTTGCGCTCCGGTTCCGACGCCGAGGCGACGATCGTCGCGCCAGTGGTGGAGAACGGCGCGCAGTCCACCAGCGACGCCGAGATCGCGAGCGCGTAGATGAAGCCCGTCGTCTCCAGCCCGCCGCCGACCACCAGGAGCGGCACCGCGAGCGGGATGAGCGCGCCGAGGATCCCGATGGTGGACGCGAACGCCGACACCAGACCGGCGATGACGCAGAGCACGATCGCCGCGACCAGCGGGACGTTCACCGAACGGGCGAGCTCCCCGAGCTGGTCGATCGCACCGATCCGGGTGAGCACGCCGACGTAGGTGAGGATCCCGCCGAGCAGCAGGATCGTGCCCCAGTCGACCTTCGACACGGCCTTGCGACCGACCTCGGGGTTCCAGAGCGAGAGTCCGACCGCGAGGGTGAGCGCGACGACGCCGAGGTTCACGTCGACGTCGAGGATCGTCAGGGTGAAGAACCCGACCACCAGCAGGACGAGCGTGGCGAGCACGCCGATCTGCAGCCCGTTCAGGGGCGGGGCCGGTTCGGTCTCCGCGCGCGTCGCCGTGGCGACGCCGCCACCGGCCGGTCCCCCGGTCGACGACGCCGTGCCGCTCCCCGAACCACCGGTCCCGGCACCGCCGTTCCCGGCACCCCGCGAGCGCCGCACCAGCTCCGGCCCGCCGAACATCAGGAACGCGACGAGCACGACCAGGGCGTTCACCCCGACCGACAGGAAGAACATCAGGCCGGCGTCGTAGGGGATCCCGGCCGTGCGGGCCACCGTCCCGACGGTGATGCCGTTGATGCTGGTCGGCGCGAGCGCCCCGCCGACGATCGCGGAGCTCATCGCGATGCCCATCAGCGTGGGGCTGATCCGGTGCGTGGTCGCCAGCGACATCGCGATCGGCACGACCGCGAACGCGGCGTGCGAGGTGCCCAGGCAGGCCACGGCGGTGCCGATCAGCCACATCGCCCACGGCAGCAGCGCGACCCGGTCGCCGACCACGCGCACCGAGCGGTCGACCAGCCAGTCGATGGTGCCGGTCTCCCGGGCCATGCCGAACAGGTAGGTGATGCCCAGCAGGATCAGCAGGGCGTCGACGGGGAAGTCGGCGAGGATGTCGTCGAGGCTCTCCCCGACCACCCCGATGCCGACGAGGAACGCCGCCACCAGCGCGAGCGCTCCCATGTGCACGTTGCGGATCGCCGAGATCGCGAACACCGCCGCGAACACGACCAGCGCGATGACCTCGGCGCTCATGCCGGCACCCCCGTCCCGGTCATGGCGGACTCGGCGACCCGGTGCGCGGCGAGCGCCCCCGGGTCGGCGCCGTCGAGGTCGTCGACGCGTACCAGCTCACCGGCCGGCACCGCGCGGTTCAGCCGGGTCCCGGCGAGCAGGTAGTACGGCGCGGTACCGGGCTCGGCGGTCACCATCACCGGCGCGACGCCGGCGATCTCGTGGTGGTGGCCGGTCACGGTGAACTCCGTGCCCGCCTCCAGGTCACCGGCGGTCCGGGCGGCCAGCAGGGTGGTCGGCCGGGGCTGCGGTGCGGGCCCGGACCCGTCGACGGCGGCGTGGATCGTCAGCGGCGTCTCCGCGCCCATCGCGTGGTACGGCCAGTAGAGGCAGGCGTAGCGCCCGTCGCGGCTGACGACGTGCCCCTTGCCGCGCAACATCTCCCAGGTCACCGGGTCGCCGGTGCGGACGACGGCGAACACGCCCCCGGCGACGCTCGCCTCGCCGGGCAGGCGCAGCGCGGAGAAGACGTCGACCACGCCGTCGTGCTCGCGGACGCCACCGTGCTCGCGTGCGGCGTACACGTCGGCGAGCTCGGCGATCCGGGCGACCGGGTAGTGCAGGTCCTCCCGGTCGGGGACGGCGCCGGTGCGGGTGGCGACCACGGTCATCTCGCAGAGGTCGGCCGCGGCCGACCGCTTCAGGCCGGCGACGGCGTCGGCGCGGGCCGCGAGGGTCGCCCGCACGTCGGTGCCCAGCTCCAGCAGCCCGGCCAGGGCCGACACCTCGACGGTCACGTCGTTCTGGACGAGAGTCCCGGCCGCGGGGTCGAGGACGAGGTCGTACTCCCCCGCCTTGCCGATCGCGACGATCTCCAGCCCGGTGGCCGACACCCAGTCGACGAGGCGGATCAGGTTGGCGGGCTGGTCGCCGTCGGCGGGGAGGTAGGCGCGACCGGCGGCACGGGCCCGCTCGGCGAGGGCGACGCCCGCGACGGTGTCGACCTCCTTGGAGACCATGACGACGTGCACGCCGTGGTCGAGGGCCGCCGCGGCGCAGGCGGTCCCGACGTCGATCCGCCCGGTGGCCTCCACGAGGACGTCGACACCGTCCCAGGGCACGTCCGCGGCGTCGGTGAGCACCGTGGGGCCGCCGGAGCCGGGGCCCAGCTCGGCGAGGGTCCGCTCCAGGCCGTCGACGTCGGGATCGACCAGGACGGCCGGCACCAGTTCCGGTGTCTGCCGCAGCTGGGCGAGCAACGTGCGGCCGTAGCCGCCGTTCGCCCCGGTCAGCGCGATCCGGACGGGCGCATGGGCCCGTGCGGAATGGGGATGGATCACCGTTGCTCCAATCTGGCACCGCACTCTCGTCCCCCGGCCGGACCGGGGGTGGCGTGACTCTGACACAGGATCTAGATTTCTACAAACATGCCCCAGATTTTCACAAGGAGGCTCATCCGATGCTCGGAGCCGTCGCCGACGACTTCACCGGCGCCACGGATCTTGCGATCATGCTCCGCCGCAACGGTCACCGCGTGGCCGTGGTGATCGAGGAGCACGACCCGGATCCCGCCGTGCGCGAGGGGCTCGACGCCGTCGTGGTGGCGTTGAAGTCGCGTACCGCGCCCGTCGCCGAGGCGGTCGCCGCGTCGGAACGGGCGGTGGACCGGCTGCGCGGCTGGGGCGCCGACCGGCTCTACGTGAAGTACTGCTCCACGTTCGACTCGACCGACCGCGGCAACATCGGCCCGGTGCTCGACGCCGTCGCCGACCGCGCCGGGGCCGGCACCGTCGTCGTCGCGCCGGCGCTGCCCGCCAACGGCCGCACCGTCTACCAGGGACATCTGTTCGTCGGCGCCGAGCTGCTGGAACGCTCCCCCATGCGGCACCACCCGCTCACGCCGATGACCCGCTCCCGGGTCGCGGAGCTGCTCGCCCCGCAGACCCCGCACGCCGTCGACGAGATCCACCTCGCCACGGTCCGCCGGGGCCCCGGCGCGGTACGCGCCGCGCTCGCGGAGGCGGCGGACCGCTACGTCGTCGTCGACACGGTGGACGACGACGACCTGCGGGTCCTCGGCGCGGCCGTCGCCGGCGCACCCGTCGTCAGTGGCGGCTCCGGGCTCGCCCTGGGGCTGCCCGATCCCGGGACCCCGGCCGACGACTGGCGCCCCGCCGCCCCCGGACGGGTCCGCCTGACCCTGTGCGGCAGCGCCTCCGCCGCGACCCGGCGCCAGGTCGCCGACGCCGCCCGCACCGCACCGTCGCTCCGGATCGACCCGGTGACGGCGGTGCGGGACCCGGACGCCGAGACCGCACGGCTGACGGCCTGGGTGCGGGAGCAGCCGGTGGGCTCCGCCCCCGTCGTCTACGCGACCGCGGAGCCGGGCGACGTCGTCGCCGAGGTGGACGGCGCCGCCGTCGCCCCGGCCGTCGAGGCGGTGCTCGCGGCCGCCGGGCACGCGCTCGTCGCCGACGGCACCGTGTCCCGGCTCCTGGTCGCGGGCGGCGAGACCAGCGGTGCCGTGGTCCGGTCGCTCGGCGCCGGCCTGCTGCGGATCGGGCCGGAGATCGCCCCGGGCATCTGCTGGACGGCCGCGACGACCGCGGACGGCCGGGCGGTCACCCTCGCCCTCAAGAGCGGGAACTTCGGTCCCGACGACCTGTTCACCTCGGCCTGGGACGTGCTCGCGTGAACGCCGTCGACGCGCTGCTGACCGCGGGCGTCCGGGTGGTCACCGACGGGCTGAGCCCCGGCACCAGCGGCAACATCAGCGTCCGCGACGGGGACCGGGTCCTGGTCAGCGGGTCGGGGACCTCGCTGGGCCGGCTGGGCCCCGACGACGTCGCCGTGCTCGACCTCGACGGCAGGCACCTCGACGGTGCCCGGCCGTCGAAGGAGTGGCCGCTGCACCTGGCGTTCTACGCCCGCGACCCGGAGCACCGGGCCGTCGTGCACGTCCACTCCCCCTACGCCGTCGCCGCGTCCTGTCTGGAACCGTGGTCCGACGCGAGCGCGGTGCCGCCGCTGACGCCGTACTACGTGATGCGGGTCGGGCAGACCCCGCTGCTGCCCTACCGGCCGCCGGGCGATCCCGGCCTGGGCGACGACCTGCGCGGGTGCCCCTGGGAGCTGCGCGCGGCGCTGCTCGCCAACCACGGCTCCGTCGTCGCCGCGGCGGACGCGGCGCAGGCGTGCGAGATGGCCGTCGAGCTGGAGGAGGCGTGCCGGATCGCCCTGCTCACCACCGGGCTGCCGCGCCGCGAGCTCACCCCGGACGCGACCCGCGAGCTGGCCCGGCGGTGGGCGAGCCCGTGGGGCGGGCGCACTACAGTCGGATCGTCGAGGAGGTAGCAGCCATGGCGAGCCCGCCGCTCATCCCCGAGCAACGCAGGCAGGAGATCCTCCGGCTGCTCCGGCAGTCGCAGGTGCTCAGCTTCAACCAGCTGACCGAGCAGCTCGGCGTCAGCCACATGACCGTCCGGCGCGACGTCGAGGCGCTCGCGAAGCAGGGCGCCGTGGAGTCCACACCGGGCGGTGCGCGGCTCGCGAGCCGGCTGCTGCGCGAGCCGGACCGCGACGAGAAGGCGGTGGCCGACCGGCCGGAGAAGGAGGCGATGGCCGTCGCGGCGGCCGCCATGGTCACCGACGGCATGACCGTCTACCTCGACGCGGGCACCACAGTGCAGGCCATGCGCCCGCACCTCGGGCACCTGCGCGAGCTGACGGTGGTCAGCAACGACCTCGCGACCGTCGCCGACTTCCTCGACCACCCGGGAGTGGACCTCATCTGCCTGGGCGGGCGGGTCGAGCGGGAGAACCGGTCCACCGCGGGGCGGCTCGCGACCCTCGCGCTCAAGGAGCTGTCGCTGGACGTGGCGTTCCTGTCGTCGAGCTCGTGGGACGTCGGGCACGGGGTCACCACGCCGGTCGAGGCCAAGGTCGACGTGAAGCGCGCGGCGCTGGCCGCCGCCGGGTCCACGGTGCTGGTCGCGGGCAGCAGCAAGTACGGCCGGTTCGCCCGCTACCGGGTGCTGCGGCTCGACGAGGTCGACACGGTGATCACCGACGACGGCCTCGGCGACGCCGCGGCCGGCGAGATCGAGGGGTCCGGTGCGGAGCTCGTCCGGGTCCCGGCCGCGGCGCGCTGAGCCGGCCGGTGGGCACCGGCCGCTGCCCGCCGGGACCGGAGCTACCCTCGGGAACGTGGCAAGATCGGAACCGGGACCGGACGGCACGCCCGTCGAGCCGGAACGGCGCGACCGGCGGTTCCCGGCCCGGCTGTTCCGTGCGGGCACCGAGCCCGACCCGCGGTTCACCCTCGCCAACGAGCGCACCTTCCTCGCCTGGATCCGGACCGCGCTGGCACTCGTCGCCGGTGGTGTCGCACTGGAGGCCCTCGGCCTCGACCTGCAGCCGGCCCTGCGGCTCGCGGCGTCGGTCCTGCTGATCGTCGCCGGGCTGCTCACCCCGGTGCAGGCGTGGGTCGGCTGGTACACCACCGAGCGGGCGCTGCGTCTCCGACGACCGCTGCCGCCGCCCGCGCTGGCGCTCCCCACCGGGATCGCGGTGGTCGCGGCCGGTGTCCTCGTCGGGCTGGCCGTGCTGCTCCGATGAGCTCCGAGCGCACCGGGCCGCTGTTCGACGCCGGCCTGCAGCCCGAGCGCACGGGCCTGGCCTGGCGGCGGACGGCGATCTCCCTCGCGGCCGGCTCGCTCGTCGCGATGCGCATCCTGCCGGGCGACTCCGGGGACCTGCTCCTGCTGCTGCCCGGGGTCGTCGGGTTCGCCGTCGCCGTCGGACTCCTGGTCATGACCGAACGCCGCTACCTGCACGTCCACCGGACCCTGGCCTCGGACCACACACCGCTCGTCGGGGGCGGGGTGTCGATGCTGTGCACCGCCCTGGCCTGCGTGCTGTTCGCGGTCGCCGCGCTCGGATTCGTGCTCGCCGGCTGACCCGACCCGCGTCGCACCGGTGCAGGATGTCGGTGGACCCCCACGACCCCACGTGAACGACCCGAGAGGTGCAACCGGACGTGACGACACCATCCCCCGAGGACACGTCCGCCGCCGGGCTCCCGCGCCCGCGACGGCCTGCGGGTCGTGGAGTGCGCGAGCTTCGTCGCCGGACCGACGGGCGGGATGACCCTCGCCCAGCTCGGCGCCTCGGTCATCCGGATCGACCCGATCGGCGGCGGCCCCGACCACGGACGCTGGCCGGCCGCCGGGCACGGCACCGGCGACTCGTACTACTGGGCCTCGCTCAACAAGGGCAAGCGCTCGGTCACCGTCGACATGCGGTCCGACGAGAGCCGCGAGCTCGTCCTCGCCCTCGCCACCGCCCCCGGCGAGGACCGCGGGGTGCTGGTGGACAACGTCGTCGGACGCCGCTGGATGGCCAACGACGCCCTCACCGCCCGCCGTGCGGACCTGATCCACGTCCGCGTCCAGGGCTACCCCGACGGGCGCCCCGCGGTCGACTACACGGTCAACGCCGAGGTCGGGATCCCGCAGATCACCGGCAGCGAGGAGGGCGCGGCACCGGTCAACCACGTGCTCCCGGCCTGGGACCTGGTGACCGGCCTGACCGTCTCCACCACGGTGCTGGCGGCGCTGCACCAGCGGACCCGGACCGGGCGCGGGGTGTACTCGGAGATCGCGCTGTCCGACGTCGCGCTCGCCGGGGTCGCGAACCTCGGCTGGCTGTCCGAGGCCGAGGAGCACGGCCACGAGCCTCCGCGGCACGGCAACCACGTCTACGGCAGCTTCGGCGTGGACTTCGCCTGCTCCGACGGGGAACGCGTCATGGTCGTCGCGCTCACCCCGGGGCAGTGGAACGCGCTGGTCACGGTCACCGGCACCGAGGCCGTGTTCAGCGCCCTGGAGAAGGCGCTCGACGCCGACCTCGCCGACGAGACCGAGCGCTACCGGCTGCGCGAGACGATCGCCGCCGTGCTCAAGCCGTGGTTCCTCGCCCGGGACTCGGTGACCGTCGAGACCGAGCTCAACCACGCGCGCGTGCTGTGGGGCCGCTACCAGGGGATGACGCACGTGGCCGGCGAGCACCGGGCGGGCGTGCACCCGCTGCTGGCCGATCTCACGCTGCCCGGCGGGGCGAGCGGCATCACCGCCCGCTCCCCCATCCGCTGGGACGGCGAACACGGCGACCCCGGGAACGCGCCGCAGCTCGGCCGGGAGACCGACGACGTGCTGGCCGGTGAGCTCGGGCTGTCCGAGGCCGAGATCGGCGCGCTGCACGACCGCGGCGTCGTCGGCTGACCGCACCGCGCGGGCCCGGACCGTTCCGGGCCCGCGCGGCGGGACGCCTGCGCCGTCAGCCCGAGCCGGTGAGCGCCCCCGCGACCGGGCCCAGCGGCGGGGCCCACTCGCGGATCTGCACGTCGGCGATGACGCCGGCGGCGGTGTAGGGGTCACCGTCCACGATGGCCTGCACGGCGTCGCGGCCGGGCGCGCTGAAGACCAGCAGGCCGCCGGCGGGCTCGTCCGGCGCCCACGCACCGGCGACGAGCAGCTCGGGCCGCTCGGCCAGGTAGCTGCGGTGCGAGTCGCGGGTGGCGAGCCTGCGGTCGTGGTCGTCGGTGTACGTGTAGATCACGGCGAATGTCGGCACGGCACCATCCTGCAACATCACCGGCGGCCGCGGGACGGTCAGGCCGGTCGTCCGACGTGCGGGTGCACCGCACGCCCGTCTCCGGGCATCAGTCCCCGTCCGTGGGCGGGGCGGTCCGCAGCGGGTCGTCGAGGGACATGGTCGCCCGCTCGCTGGAGCGGACGTGGTCGCGCATCGCGAACTCGGCGCCGAAGCCGTCCTTCTCCCGCACCAGGTCCAGGACCCGCTGGTGCTCCGACAGCGACGCACCGAGCCGGCCGGGCCGCGTGAGCGATGCCGACACCAGCCGGTGGTACGCGAGCTGGTTCATCAGCGTGCGGTAGTGGGCGGTCAGCCGGGTGTTGTCGGCCCCGGTGACGACGAGCTCGTGGAACTCGTGGACGAGGTCGGCGTAGGTGCCCGCGTCACCGGCGTCGACGGCCGCGCCGGACCGTTCGAGGTTGTCCTCCAGCCGGTCCAGCACCGGGGTGTCGCCCCGTGCGGCGAGCAGCCGTGCCGCCATGCCCTCGAGCATCTCCTTGAGCTCGAACAGCTCGACGAGCTCGCGCCGGCTCGGCACGCGCACGAAGGTCCCGACCCGCGGCCGGATCTCGACGAGACCCTCGATCTGCAGCTGCTTGAGCGCCTCGCGCACCGGGGTGCGGCTGACGTCGTACTCGGTAGCGAGCGCGAGCTCGGAGAGCGGCTGCCCCGGCTGCCGGGCCCCGCTGACGATGGCCTCGCGCAACCCGTCCAGCACCCGGGCCTGCGCGCCCCGGCCACTGCCGGTCGAGGGCCCGCCGCGCTCCGTGACCACACCCATGCCGGGACCCTAACTTGCATGCCAGGGGTCCCGTCAGGCCATCGCCAGGTACTGCGTCTCCAGGAAGGCCCGGATCCCCTCCCGTGCCCCCTCGCGGGACAGGCCGCTCTGCTTCATGCCGCCGAACGGCGCGCTCGGCTCCGAGACGACCCCGCGGTTCAGCCCGACCATCCCGCACTGCAGCGAGCGCGCGATGTCCGTCCCGGCCCGCACGTCCCGGGTGAACACGTAACCGGCCAGCCCGTACTCGGTGGCGTTGGCGATCCGCACCATCTCCGCCGGGTCGGTCCAGGTGGTCACGGTGGCGACGGGGCCGAAGATCTCCTGCCCGGCGAGCGGCGAGCCGGGGGCGACGTCGCGGAGGACGAGGGGGGCGACGAACGAGCCGGCCGCCGGGATCCCGGCGGGATCGTGTGCCGGAACGGCGCCGGCCCGGACCGCGTCGTCGACCAGGGCGTTCACCCGGCGCACCGCCCGGTAGTCGATGAGCGGGCCGATCGTGGTGCCCTCCTCGGAGGCGGGCCCGACCCGCTGCCCGGTCACCGCCCGGGCGAAGGCCTCCACGAACTCGTCGGCGACGGCGGCGTGCACGACGAAGCGGTTCGCCGCCGTGCACGCCTGCCCGGCGTTGCGGAGCTTGGCGGTCATCGCGCCGGCGACGGCGGCCTCCACGTCGGCGTCGGCGCAGACCACGAAGGGCGCGTCGCCACCCAGCTCCATCGAGCAGTTCACGACCCGGTCGGCGGCCCGGCGCAGCAGCAGCAGCAGCAGCCCGACCTGCGTCGACCCGGTGAAGGACAGCTTCCGGACTGCGACGTGCTCCAGCAGGGCAGCCGCGACGTCCCCGGCGCGGGTCGTCGGGAGCACGGTCAGCACGTCCTCCGGGGCGCCCGCCTCGACGAGCAGGTCCCGGATCGCCAGTGCCGTCAGCGGCGTCTCCGCGGCCGGTTTGAGCACCGCGGTGCAGCCGGCGGCGAGCGCGGGCGCGACCTTGCGGGTGACCATCGCGGCGGGGAAGTTCCACGGCGTGATCAGCAGGGCGACGCCCGCCGGCTGCGCCGTGACGACGGTGAGGCTACGGCCGTCGGGCGACGTGCCGAAACTGCCGTCGGAGCGCACGGCCTCCTCGGCGAACCAGCGGAAGAACTCCGCCGCGTAACCGACCTCGGCCACGGCGTCCGCCGTGGACTTGCCGGACTCACGGCTGATCAGGTCGGCGAGTGTCGTGGTGCGTCCGACCATCAGCCGGTGCGCGGTGACGAGGATCTCCGACCGGCGCCGGGGCGGGAGGCCGGACCAGCGGGGCAGTGCCGCCGCGGCGGTGTCCGCGGCGGCGACGGCGTGGGCGGGATCGGCGTCGGCGACCCGCGCGATCTCCTCGTCGGTCGCGGGATCGGCGACGGCCAGCTCGCGCTCGGTCGCGACCGGCCGGCCGCCGACGAGCAGCGGGTGCCCGGGCAGGGTGGTGGTCATCGTGGTCTCCGCGGGGCGTCGTGGGGTGGGGCGGCCGGGACGGCGTCGATCCCTCCGGCGCGCAGGTCGTCAGGGTGCAGCGGGCCGGGGCGCAGCCGGACCGCGGTGAGACGCAGCTCGGCGGCCACCGCGGCGGCGATCCCCGCGGCGCCGGCGAAGTCCCCTCCCCCGCATCCGCCGGACACCCGGCCGCCGGCCGGTGCCCGGAGGTGGACCACCGCGCCGCCGGTGCGGGCGACGGCGGCCAGCGAGTCGTCCAGCTCGCGGCGGCACCGGCAGGTCCGGCCGCCGAACACCTCGCCCGCCGCGCACTCGGCGTGGACCGCGAGGGTGGGACGGTCGGTGGCGGCGTGCGGGCTCAGCAGCGCGAGGTGCTCGGCGCCGGTCGGCTCGTCGAGGAGGCCGACGACGTCGAACGGGCCGTGGTCGGTGGGCAGCGTCGTCCGCGAGCTGCGGCGGAGCCGCACGCCGTGCCGGTGGCGGTGCCGGACGAGGCTCGCGACGTCCAGCACGGGGACGTCGTGCCGGCCGGCGAGCGCGTCGATCTCGGCCCGGTCCGCGGTGCGGCCGGCGCCGGGGTCGCCGGGACCGGTCACGAGCTCGGCGATCAGGCCGACCGGCGGCAGGCCGGCCAGCCGGCAGAGGTCCACGGCGGCCTCGGTGTGCCCGGCCCGCTCGAGGACGCCGCCCGGCCGGGCGCGCAGCGGCAGCACGTGCCCGGGCCGGGTCAGGTCGCGTGCGACGCTCGCCGGGTCGGCCAGCACCCGGGCGGTGCGGGCCCGGTCCCGGGCACTGATCCCGGTGCCGACGCCGGTGGCGGCGTCCACCGAGACCGTGTACGCGGTGCCGTGGTGGCCGGTGTCGTGCCGCACCATCGGGGGCAGGTCGAGCTCGTCGGCCCGGGCGGCCTCCATCGGCACGCGCAGGAGGCCGGAGGTGTGCCGGACCGCCCAGGCCACCCACGACGGCTCGGCGAGCGCGGCGGGGAGGACGACGTCGCCCTCCCCCTCGCGGCCGGCGTCGTCGACGACGAGGACGGGCCGCCCGGCCCGGAGGGCGGCGAGCGCGCCGGCGATCCCGTCGCACCGCGCCGCGGCGGCGGCCCCGGCGGGTTCGAGGACCGCGGTCACGACGCCGTCTCCAGCTCGGCCAGCGCGTGGAACCCGCTCTCGTGGAAGACCAGCGGGCCCCGGCCGGGGTGGGTGCACTGCCGGTGCACCCGGAGGAGCACCAGGTCGTGGTCACCGGCGGGCACGGCGCGCTCGACCGAGCAGTCGAGCCAGGCCGACGCCCCGCCGAGCAGCAGCGCGCCGTCGTCGGTGGGGTGCAGGTCGAGTCCGGCGAACCGGTCGCCCTGCTTCGACGCGAGCGCGCGGCAGGCCCGGTCCTGCCCGTCGCCCAGCACGGACAGGCCGATCCGGGCCCGGTCGCGCAGCCGCGGCCAGGTCGTGGAGGTGTGCTGGACGCAGAGCCCGACCAGTGGCGGGTCGAGCGAGACGGCCACGAACGAGCTCGCGGCCATCCCGACCGGGGTGCCGTCGTCGTCCAGCGCGCACACCGCGGTGACGCCGCTGGGGAACCGCCCGAAGACGCGCCGGAGCCCGGTGGCGTCGACGGCCCCATCGGCGATGGTGGGGATCAGCTCGGACATCGGTGCGTTCCTCCTAGGACCGCAGGACGAACGGGTCGCCCGCGGGCTCGTCGCTGGTGTTGATCCACACGCTCTTCAGTCGCGTGTACTCGCGGACGACCTCGGTGCCGTGCTCGACACCGAGACCGGAGGCCTTGAACCCAGACCGCGGCGACAGGGGGGACATCGCGCGGTACATGTTCACCCAGACCGTGCCGGCGTCCAGGGCGGCCGCGGCCCGGTGGGCGCGGGCGAGGTCGCGCGTCCAGATGCCGGCGGCGAGGCCCTAGTCGGTGTCGTTCGCGATCCGCAGTGCCTCCTCGTCGTCGTCGAACGGGATGATCGCGACGACCGGGCCGAAGATCTCCTCGCGGCACATGCGGGTGTCGTTGCCGAGGCCGGTGAACACGGTGGGCTCGTGGAACCCAGCCGCCGAGCCCGGTGTCCGGGCGTCCGCCGCCGTGGGCGACGACGCCGCCCTCGGCGCGTCCCGCGGTGACGTACTCCTCGACCTTGGCGAGCTGGGCGGCCATCGCGAGCGGCCCGAGCTCGGTGCCCTCGTCGAGGGGGTCGCCGATCCGGATCGTGCGTGCCCGCTCGACGACACGCTGGACGAGCTCGTCGTAGACCGACCGATGGGCGAGCACCCGGCTGCCGGCGATGCAGGTCTGCCCGGCCGCGGCGAAGATCCCCGCGATGACACCGTTGGCCGCGCTCGCGACGTCGGCGTCGGCGAAGACGAGCTGCGGGGACTTGCCGCCGAGCTCGAGCCCGGCGCGCACCAGGCGCCGTCCGGCGCGCTCGGCGATCCACGACCCGGTCGCGGTGCTCCCGGTGAAGGACAGCTTGGCGACGTCGTCGTGGTCGACCAGCGGGGCACCCGCCTCGCCGCCGAACCCGGTCACGACGTTCACGGCGCCCGCCGGGAAGCCCGCCTCCTCGAACAGCGGGGCGAGCGCGAGCATCGAGGCGCTCGTGTACTCCGAGGGCTTGACCACGGCGGTGTTGCCGCAGGCCAGCAGCGGCGCCAGCTTGGCGACGGTTAGTGTGAGCGGCGAGTTCCACGGGGTGATCGCGCCGACCACGCCCACCGGCTCGCGCAGCGTGTAGTTGAGGACGTCGACGCTGCTCGCCGGGATCGTCTCGCCCTGGATCTTGTCGGCGAGCCCGGCGTAGTAGAAGAAGCACTCGGGCAGCCCGGCGAGCTGAGCCCTCATCTCGCGCAGCAGCTTGCCGTTGTCGGTGCTCTCGGTGCGGGCGAGCTCCTCGGCGTGCTCGCCGACGAGCTCCCCGACCCGCCGCAGCAGGGCACCGCGCCGGGTCCGGGACATCCGCCGCCACCCGGGCGACTCGAACGTCGTGCGGGCCGCCTCGACCGCGCGGCCGACGTCCGCCGCCGTGCCGCGGGCGGCCTCATACCAGGGCTGCCCGGTGGTCGGGTTGTCGCTGCCGAAGTAGGCGCCGTCGGCCGGCGGGACCCGCTCGCCGCCGATGAGGTGGTCGTGGCGCGGCAGCGGGGTGGTCCGCCGCTCCGGCGCGGCGGGGGCGTCCGGTGTCGTGGTCATGGGGCCAGCGCTCCTCACGAGGGGTCGGTCGGGGTGGGTACCGGGTCGGGGTCGCCGAGCAGGTCGAGGACGGCGTCCGGGCGCTCCAGCGGCAGCAGGTGGCGGGCGCCGTCGACGACCACGGCCCGCCCGTGCGGGATGCGGCCGGCCAGCGCCCGCGTCATCGCCGGCGTGGAGCCCGGGTCCTCGGGCCCGGTCACGGCCGTCACCGGCGGGACGAGCCGGGGCAGCTCCGGCCAGAGCTCGGCGTCCGCCCGGGCGAACACCGCGTAACAGGCCAGGTAGGACGACGGCCGGTTCGCCGCGAGGGTCCGCCGGACCCGGTCGGCGAGCTCCGGCTCCGCGGCGGTCCACTCCGGGGAGAACCAGCGCCGCACCGCCGCGTCGAAGGTCGCCGCCAGGTCGGTGCCTGCCGCGCCGAGCCGGGCGGCGACCGCGGCCCGCTCGTCGTCCGAGCGGCCTGCGACCCCACTGACCAGCGTCAGCCGGGCGACCCGGCCGGGGTGGTCGAGCGCGACCCGGGTGGCGACGAGCGCGCCGAGCGAGAAGCCGACGAGGTGCACCGGACCGCCGGCGCCGGCGACGACCTCCGCGACCGGCGCGGCCAGGTCCGCCAGCGTCGTCCCGGCCGGGGCGTCCGGTGCGGAGCCGTGCCCGAGCAGGTCGGGGGCGTGCACGGTGTGCCCGGCGGCCGACAGCTCCGGCGCGACGCGGTCCCACAGGGTGTGGTCCAGGCCCACACCGTGCAGCAGGACCACGTCGGCCGGGCGGCTCACTTCTCGCTCGACAGCGGTGCGAGGCGGGCCTGCGGGCGGCCCTGCGCGGCGGCGGCGAGACCGACGACGATCTCGTCGGCGCGGGGGCCGTCCGGGACGCGCGCCTCGACGGTCTGGTGGTGCGAGCGGATCGTCGCGTCGGTGACGTGCTTGAGCGGGATGTCGAACACCGTCCCGGCGGCGGCCCGCTTCTCGACGGCCGGCAGCAGCGTGGTCGCCTGCGCGGCGTCGCGGAAGTGGTTGCCGAACTTCAGGGTGTGGATCAGCCCGGAGCCGTGCTCGATCTCGCCGTCGAGCCCGACGATCGCGGCCTTGCCGTAGGCCTCGACCGGCGCGCCGAGCGCGGCCACGACCCGGTCGGACAGCAGCTTCCCGAGCTCGGGGGCGACCTCGTCGATCGTCGGGCCGAGGTCGTCGACGAAGCCGTGGCCGGCCCACGGGTTCTCGACCACGGCCAGCACGACCGCGACCCGGGCGGCGGGCTCGACCGGCCGGCCACCCTCGGTGTGGATCTCGTCGACGACGGTGTGGATGCTGCGGACGGTGACGCTCATGAGACGGACTCCATGTGGTTGCGGTGGTCGGTGGACGGGCCCGGCGCCCGGTCCAGGACGTGCCGGTCGAGCGCGGCGTCGGAGCGCCGGTCGCCGATGCGGGCGTTCGGGCGGGGACCGTCGGCCGCGGCCGCGATGACGGCGATCTCCCCGGGCCGCGGGCCGTCGGGCACCCGGACGGTGATGGTCTGGTAGTGCGAGCGCGTCGCGGCGTGGTCCTTGTGCCACAACGGGACCGTGAGCGGGGTGCCGGCGGCCGCGCGCTGGTCGGAGAACACGATGATCGACTCGCCCTCGGTGCGGTGCCGGAGCACGTTGCCGAAGAACGGCGTGTGGATCAGCGCACCGGCGTGCTCGAGCTCGCCGTCCAGGCCCACGATCGCCGCCTTGCCGAACGCCTCGACCCCGGCCGCGCCGCCGAGCGCGGTGAGCAGCCGGTCCGACAGCTCGTGCGCGATCTCCGGAGCGAGCCCGGCGACCTCCGGCGAGAGGTCGTCCTGGATCCCGCGGCCCCGCCACGGGTTCGCGACGACGGCGACGACAGCGGCCCGCCGGACCGGTGTCCGCACCGGCTCCCCGAGCTCCCGCACGCTCTCCTCGACGACGGTGACTATCCGCCGGATCGCGCTCACGCGGAGCCCTCGGCGAACTGGGGCATGACCTTCTCGGTGAACAGCTCGAAGCTGCGCATCGCCTTGCCGTGCTCGAGACCGGGGTGGGTCGTCCACAGCAGCAGGTCCTGCAGGTTCAGCTCGGACTGCAGCTCGTGCACCTTCTCCGCGACGTGGTCCGGGGTGCCCACCAGCAGGTTGCGCTCGGCGAGGAAGTCGTAGTCGAGGTCCCGCCCGGTGATGTCCTCGCCGACCTCGCGCAGGTTGTTCAGTCCGCGCCAGTGGCAGATCCAGCGGTAGGAGGTCAGCAGCGCCTCCTCGAAGTCGGCGCGGGCCTGCTCCATGGTGTCGGCGACGTAGACGTCGCGGACAAGCGACAGACCGGTGCCGAGTGCCTGCTCGACGCCGGTGGCCTCGGACAGGGTGTCCCGGTAGAGCTCGAACCGGCCCTTCAGCTCGGAGATCGGCGGCATCCAGAAGATGCCCTTCATGCCGGCGCGGGCGGCGCCCTGGATCGATCGCGGGGTGTCGATGACCTGGGAGAGCGGCGGGTGCGGCCGCTGGAACGGCTGCGGGACGACCTTGAGCGTGCCGTCGGCGCCGACGAACTCCGGCGAGGGCGGGGACAGCGGGTGGTCCCAGCCGATCCCGGGCGCGGGGTAGGTGTGGAAGTCCCCCTGGTGGGAGAAGAAGTCGCCGCTCCAGGCCTTCCGCAGCACCTCGACGGTCTCCTCGAACAGGGCGCGGTTCTGCTCCTGGTCACGGGGGTCGGCGGACGGGTTGAGGTTCATCGCCTCGCGGCCGTAGAGCCCGCGCCCGACGGCGACCTCGGCCCGGCCCCGCGAGAGCTGGTCCAGCATCGCGATGTCCTCGGCGAGGCGCATCGGGTTCCAGAAGGTCACGATGTTGGCGGCCTGGCCGATGCGGATCCGCGAGGTGCGTGCCGCGATGTCGGTGCCCATCAGCACCGGGTTCGGGACGAGCTCGTAGCCCTCGTGGCCGAAGTGGTGCTCGGTGTACCAGATCGAGTGGTAGCCGGCGGTGTCGGCGTAGGTCGCGACGTCCCGGATCTCGTCGAGCACGCCCGCGACGTCGTCAAGCCGGCCGGGGGCGCCGACGTTGTGGAAGATGGAGAAACGCATTTCAGGACTCCTTCGTCGATGAGTGGCCGCCGATCCGGTGGTCGGCGGTGAGGGTGGCCCGCTCGCTGGAGCGGACGTGGTCGCGCATCGCGAACTCCGCCCCGATGCCGTCCTTGCCGCGGACGAGCTCGATCACGTGCCGGTGCTCGGCGAGGGACTCCCCGAGGCGGCCGGGCCTGGTCAGCGAGGCCGACACCAGCCGCTGGTAGGCGAGCTGGTTCATCAGCGTGCGGTAGTGCGTGACGAGCTGGGTGTTGTCGGCGCCGGTCACGAGCAGCTCGTGGAACTCGTGGACCAGTGCGGCGTACCCGTCGGCATCGCCACGGGCCACCGCGCGGTCGGAGCGCTCGATGTTCTCGTCAAGACCGTCGAGCTCCCGGACCGGGCCGCGGGCGGCGAGCAGCCGGGCCCCCATGCCCTCGAGCATCTCCTTCAGCTCGAACAGCTCGACCACCTCGCGGCGGCTCGGGGCGCGGACGAACGTCCCCACCCGGGGCCGGATCTCGACCAGCCCCTCGATCTGCAGCTGCTTGAGCGCCTCCCGGACCGGGGTCCGGGACACGTCGTACCCGTCGGCCAGCACGACCTCGGACAGTGGCTGCCCGGGCAGGTACCGGCCCTCGATGATGGCGCGCCGCACCCCGTCCAGGACGCGCTCCTGCGCACCCCGCCGAGCGACCAGCGCCGCGGTCTCTTGCATGCATCACAAGCTAAGAAATAGCGGGGTTCCCGTCAAGAGCGAGCGGTCGATCTCTGCACCTCTGGTGCATTTCGCCTGATAACTGCCAGGGCGACGGGAGCAGTCATGTCGCGACGCGACGACATGGCGAGGGTTGACCACCCCCGTCTTGCATGCCACAGTCCCGCTCATTGCAGCCCGGGACTCGCCCGGCTTCTCGCTGCACCGCTCCATCGCTCCACGCACCGGAGGCATCAATGTCGACGCCCAGAGCCGAGTCGTCGCGGACACGACGACCCGGCCCCGTCCTGTTCGTCTCGCTCGGGCTGACGCTCGCGATCGTGGCCTGGGGAGCCGCCGCCGGTGAGTCGCTGTCCCGCGCCGGGTCCGCCGCGCTCGACGGCATCACCCGCGGCTTCGGATGGGCCTACCTGCTGGTCTCGCTCGGGTTCCTCGTCTTCCTGCTCTTCCTCGCCTGCAGCAGGTTCGGCGGGCTCCGGCTCGGCCGTGACGACGAGCGGCCCGCGTTCCGCAGGCTCACCTGGTACGCCATGATCCTCTCGGCCGTGATGGGTATCGGGCTGATCTCCTACGGGGTCGCCGAGCCGATCGCGCACCTCGCGGCCCCGCCGCACGGCCTCACCGCACCGATGACCACCGACGCCGCGGTCACGGCGATGCAGTTCTCGTTCTTCGACTGGGGCCTGCACGCCTGGGGCATCTTCGCCGTCGTCGGGCTCGCCATGGCGTGGTCGATGTTCCGGCGCGGCCGCACCGGCCTCGTCAGCGCGCTGTTCCGGCCGCTGCTCGGGCGCCGCGCCGACGGCCCGGTGGGTGGCGCGATCGACGTCTTCGCCGTCGTCGCCACGCTGTTCGGGACGACGACGTCGCTCGGACTCGGCGCGATGCAGATCAACGGCGGGTTCACTGCCCTGTTCGGGATCCCGAACTCGACGGGCGTCCAGTTCGTGATCATCGGGGTGATCACGCTGCTGTTCACCGCGTCCGCACTCACCGGCGTCGCGCGCGGCATCCGCTACCTGTCCGAGGCGAGCATGGGGCTCGGCGCGGTCCTGTTCGTGTTCGTGCTGATCGCCGGGCCGACCGTGTACCTGCTCGACCTGTACGTGCAGTCGGTGGGCCGCTACCTGAGCCAGCTGGTCGCGACCAGCCTGATCACCCCGGCCAACGGCGACATCGACTTCATGCAGTCCTGGACCTACTTCATGCTGGCCTGGTGGCTGTCCTGGGCCGCGTTCGTCGGCGTCTTCCTCGCCCGCATCTCCCGCGGCCGCACGGTGCGCGAGTTCGTCGTCGGGGTGCTGCTCGTCCCGAGCCTGGTGTTCTCGATCTGGTTCACCGCGTTCGGCGGGACGGCCATCCACACCGACCTCGCCGGGACGACCCGGGTCGCCGCCGCCGCGGCGGCGGACGCCAACTCCGCCTTCTTCACCATGCTGCAGTCGCTGCCGCTGCCGGCCGTCACCTCGGTGGTGACGATCGTGCTCGTCGTGCTGTTCTTCGTGTCCGGCGCGGACGCCAACACCTACGTCCTCGGCATGCTGACCAGCCGCGGCACCGAGCACCCGCCGGCCTGGATCCTCGCGCTGTGGGGCCTGGTCACCGGGGCCGCCGCGATGGCGCTGCTCGTCGCGGGCGGCCTGGAGTCGCTCCAGCAGATGGTCATCGTCAGCTCCGCGCCCTTCCTCGTGGTCGTCGTCGGGGTCGCCGTCGCGTTCTGGCGCGACCTCTCGACCGACCCGGTCCTCCCGCCCGCCGGGCCGGGACCCGCCCCCGGCGACCGGGAGACGACCGGCGGGGAGGACGCGGCCGTCCGGCAGGTCCCCGACGAGGCCACGACGGCCGTCCGCTGACCCACGCACCCCGGCCCGGCCGCCGGGTACCCGACCCCGAGGAGCCGCCATGCCCGACAGCCCGCCGCTCGCCGGTCTCCGCTTCCCCGGCGGGGAGGTCCCGGCCGAGGTCCGCTGCGACGACCTGCCCCTGTTCGACGGTCCGGTGTGGACCAGGATCGCGCGCCGGGCGGACGCCCCCGGCGGGCTCACCGTGATGGCGACCCGGTTCGCCGCCGGCGCCGGGACGGCCTGGCACCACCACGACTCCGACCAGACCCTCGTCCTGTCCGCCGGCCGGGGTGCGGTCGAGTACGCCGACGGCCGCGCGCTCGCGCTCTCGCCGGGTGACGTCGTCACCGTCGCCGCGGGCGAGCGGCACCGTCACCTGGCCGGCGCCGACGGCATGACCCACCTGTCGGTGACCACCCTCGGGGACACCCACCTCGACCCGTGAGCCCACGGAGGGCTGACAGGTGTTGACCGTGCCGTGGCGGCATGGTGTCGACTACGGGTGTCGAGCTGCCCGGCCGGTCCGGTGCACCGCCGGGACGAGGGGACGATGACCGTGCAGAGCGAGAACCTGATCGTCGAGGACGTGCTCCTCCTGCTGATGGACGACACGTACGGCGTCCCGGCCGGGGCCGGGACGCTGCACCAGACGCTGGGCGGAGCGGTACTGGTCGAGCTCGCCCTGCTCGGCCGGATCCGCCCGGAGGACGGAGACGCCTGGTACAAGGGCACGACGATCGTCGCCACCGGCGACGGCCCGCTCCCCGACCCGCTGCTGCAGGACGCCTACGACACGGTCGCCGCGCGGCCGCGGCACGTCCAGTCCCAGCTGGTCACGATCGGATCCACGCTCTGGAAGCCGCTGACGGAGCGCCTCGTCGAGCGCGGGTTCCTGCGCCGCGAGCGCAGGCGTTTCCTGGGCCTGGTCCCGACGACCAGGCTCCCCGCGGCGGACACCGGCTACGAGTACGCACTGCGGGAACGGATGCAGGCCGTCCTCGAACGCGGCGAGGAGCCCGACGCCCGGCTCGCCGCGATCATCGCGCTGATCTCGGCCAGCGGGACGCTGCCGAGCCTGGACCCGGTCCCGAAGTGGTCGGGCCGGGTCGCGACCCGGGCCAAGGAGCTGGAGCAGGGCAACTGGGGTGCCGCCGCGGTGAGCAGCGCGGTGATCGCGGCCGCGGCGGCGCTGTCCGCCGCCAGCGCGGCCGTCGTCGTCACCACGGTGTCGTCCTAGACCTCCCCGCCCTCCAGCAACACCACCGGGACGTCGACGAGGCGGCTGCGTAGGTACTCCCCCAGTCCCTTGGCCTGCGGATCCGGCCGGGTGGCCGACGCGACGCCCGCCCCGAGGATCCCGACGACGACGATGTTGACCGCCCGCAGGTTCGGCAGCTCGTAGCGGTGGATCTCCAGGTCCGCGGCCTCGGGCAGCAGCTCCCGGACCGTCGCGGTCGTCAGCAGCCCGCGCAGCCAGGCGTACTCGGCGTCGGTGCGGACCCAGACGCCGATGTTGGCGTTGCCGCCCTTGTCCCCCGACCGCGCCCCGGCGATCTCACCGAGCGGAAGCCGCCGGGTCGGCCCGCCGACCGGGGCCGGCGGCGCGGCCTCCGGGGCGGGGTCCGGGACCGGACCCGTCACCGGGGCGTGTCCGACGGTGCGCACGGCACCGTCCGGCATGGTGACCCGGTGCCCGACCTCGGACGCGGGCACGAGCGTGGGCCAGTACACGCCGAACGCGCTCTCCGCCGAGGGCGGGGTGGTCGTGTGGAAGCCCGGGTAGCCGCCGAGCGCGAGCTCCATGGTGGTGTTGGAGAACGCCCGCCCGACCTTCCGCCGGTCCGGGTCCTTCACCGTGACCCGCAGGTGCGCGGTGGCCTCCGCGTTGGCCTGTGCGTCGGGGTGGTCGAAGCGCAGCAGCTGCGTGTCGAACTCGGCGAACCGGTCCCGCCCGCCGAGCAGCTCGGCGAGCTGCTCGATCGCCCACTCCGCCTTCTCCTCGATACGGGTGCCGGTCAGCACCAGGGTCATGGTGTTGCGGTAGCCGCCCTCGTGGTTGAGCGCGACCTTGAGCTCGTCGGTGGGGGCGCCGCCGCGGGTGCCGGAGATCCGGACCCGGTGCTCACCCTCCTGGCTCAGCTGCGACGTGTCGAAGTGCGCCACGGCGTCCGGGCCGAGGTAGGCGGGCCGGCCGATCTCGTAGAGCAGCTGCGCGGTGACGGTGCCGACCGAGACCAGGCCGCCGGTCCCCTCGTGCTTGGTGATCACCGAGGAGCCGTCCGCCTCGACCTCGGCGATCGGGAACCCGGGATAGCGGCGGTCGGTGACCTCGGAGAAGAACGCGTAGTTGCCGCCGGTCGCCTGCGGCCCGCACTCGATGACGTGCCCGGCCGCCATGGCACCGGCGATCGCGTCGAGATCGGTCCGCTCCCAGCCGTGCCACCAGGCCGCCGGCCCGACGACGACCGAGGCGTCGGTGACCCGCCCGGTCACGACGATGTCGGCGTCCGCCCGCAGCGCCTCGGTGATCCCCCAGGCGCCCAGGTAGGCGTTGGCGGTCACCGGGTCGACCCCCGCGTCGGCGAGCTTCGCACCGGTGTCGAGGTGGGCCAGCGGGTGACCGGCGGCCTGCAGCTCGTCGAGCCTGCCGACGAGGTCGTCGCCGTCGACGTGGGCGATCCGCGGGGCGAGCCCGAGCCGCTCCGCCAGCGCACCGAGCTCGGCGGCCAGGCCCGCCGGGTTGAGCCCGCCGGCGTTGGAGACGATCCGGATCCCCCGGTCCAGGCAGGTGCCGAGGATCTGCTCGACCTGGGTGAGGAAGGTCTTCGCGTAGCCGGTGGACGGGTCCTTCTGCCGGGCCTTCCAGAGGATCAGCATGGTGAGCTCGGCGAGGTAGTCGCTGGTCACGACGTCGACCGGGCCACCCTCGACCATCTCGCGTGCGGCGGAGATCCGGTCGCCGTAGAACCCGGAGCAGTTGCCGATCCGGACGGCGCGGCGGGGTTCGGCGGTCACGGGCGTCCTCCTGGGGTGTGCGGGACGAGCACGGCGCCGGGCGCACGGCCGGGGCCGGGTGCACCGGCGAAGGTCTGCGCGATCGAGATCCACTCGGTGGCGACGGCGCCGTCGACGGCCAGCGCGGTGTCGGACACGTGGCGGCGCTGGGTGACGGTGAGGCAGAAGTCCAGGGCGGTGCCGGTGACCCGGTCGGCGGCGTCGGCCGGGCCCCACTCCCATCGCGCACCGGACGGTGCGTCGAGCTCGACGCGCACGGGCGTCGCGGGCACCGGGCGTTCGTGGAGCGTGTACACGAACCCGAACGTCCGGACGCCGAGGTGGGCGACGTGCCGGAGCCGGTCGCTGGGTTCGCGGACCGCACCGAGCGCGTCGGCGACGTCCTGGCCGTGCGCCCAGGTCTCCATGAGCCGGGCCGTCGCCGAGGACAGCGCGCTCATCTCCGGGCCGTACCAGGGCAGCCTGGTCCTCGGATCCAGGCCGCGGAAGGTCCCGACGAACGCGGAGCGGGCGCGGTCCAGCCAGGCCCGGACCTCGTCGGCCCCCAGGTGGGCGTGCTCGGCGGCGATCCGGTCCGGGAAGTCCGTCCCGCCCGCGACGAGCACGTCGGCGTCGCGGCGGAACCCCTCCGGGTCGGCCGCGGCCTGCGTCGCGGTCTCGTCGAAGTACGCCAGGTGGGTCAGCTGGTCGCGGACGTCCCAGCCGGCGGCGGGGGTGGGCGTGGCGATGCCGTCGTCGTCGAGTGCGGCGACCAGATCGGCCAGCACGCGCGTCTCGGCGACGAGGTCGTCGAGGACGCCGTCCAGGGTCACCGTCATCGTCAGACCCCCTGCCAGACCGGCGTGCGCTTCTCCCGGAAGGCGAGCGGGCCCTCCTGGGCGTCACGGGAGCGGTACACCGGCTCCCAGATCTCCTCGGCACGGTCGTAGGCCTCGGCGCGGGAGTGGGTCGCGGACAGGTACGCCGTCCGCTTCGCGGCGAGCACCGACAGCGGGGCGTTGGCGGCGATCCGTTCCGCGAGCTCCTGGGTGCGCTCCCGCAGCCGCTCGGCGGGCACGACGTCGTTGACCAGGCCGTACGCCTGGGCCCGCGCCGCGTCGATCGGGTCGCCGGTCAGCAGGATCTCCATCGCGATCCGGGGCGGGACCAGCCACGACAGCGGCGCCGCCCACGGCGACCCGCGGCCGATCCGCACCTCGGAGACGGCGAACCGGGCGTGCTCGGCGGCGACGACGAGGTCGCACTGCTGGGCGAGCAGGAACCCGCCGCCGAACGCGATGCCGTTGACCGCGGCGATCGTCGGCTTGGCGACGTCGATGTTGCGGCCCAGCTGGGGCAGGAAGTCCGGCGGCGGCACCGTCAGCGCCGTGTCGTTCATCTCCTTGAGGTCGCCGCCGGCGCAGAACGCCTTCTCCCCCGCACCGGTGAGCACGAGCACCCGGGCCCCGTCGTCGGCGTTGAACCGGTGCACCCCGTCGAACAGCCCCTCGCGCACGGCCCTGCTCAGCGCGTTCCGTGCCTCGGGACGGTCGATGGTCAGCCAGGCGACGCCGTTCACGACCTCGTAGGTCACCTCGGACATCAGGCATCCTCCTTCTCGTCCGCGATCTCGTCGATCACGGCCAGGACCGCTCCGGTGTCGACGGTCTGCCCGACCTCGACGGCGACCTCCGCGACCACACCGGCCAGCGGTGCCCGCACGGAGTGCTCCATCTTCATGGCCTCGAACACGACGATCACCGCGCCGGCCCCAACCTCCTGCCCGGCCTCGGCCGCGACCCGGACGACGGTGCCGGGCATGGGCGCGAGCAGCGACCCCGGGGCGGCCTCGGTACCGGGCTCGGGCAGCCGCGGCCGCTCGGTCAGGGTCGTGCCGCCGAGCACGCTGTCGCAGAACACCTCGTCCCCGGCGACGTGCACGGAGACGGTGCGGCGGACGCCCGCCACCCGCAGGTCGACCCGGTCGGGCCGGGCCTCGATCAGCACCGGTGAGTCCAGCGGGGTTCCGTCGACCGACGCCGTGAGGCCGTCCCGGGTGATCCGGTAGCGCACGTCGACGTCGGTCTCGCCGATCCGGTACCAGGCGTGCTGGGACGCCCCGCCGACGTTGCGCCACCCGGTCGGGACCGGGCGCTGCACGGGGGCGTCGGCGCGGCGGGCCGACTGCGCGGCCAGCGCCGCCGCCAGCGCGTGCACCGCCACCGTGTGCTGCGGCACCGTCCCGACCAGGGCCGACGGATCGTGCCGGGTGAGGTAGCCGGTGTCGGTGCGCCCGGCGAGGAACTCGTCCTCGCGCAGGACCGCCACGAGCAGGTCGCGGTTGGTGACCAGGCCGTGGAGCTGCGCCTCGGAGAGCGCCCGCGCGAGCTTCCGTGCCGCCTCCGCGCGGGTGCGGCCGTGCGCGATCACCTTGGCCAGCATCGGGTCGTAGTGCGTCCCGACCAGCGAGCCGTCCCGCACCCCGGTGTCGACCCGGACGCCCGGGAGCTCCGGGATCCGGAACCGGTGCAGGGTGCCGGAGCCGGGCAGGTAGTCGGCGGCCGGGTCCTCGGCGTAGAGGCGGGCCTCGATCGCGTGCCCGGTGATCGTCGCCCCGCGGACCTCGGCCGGGAGGGGGTCGCCCTCGGCGACGCGCAGCTGCAGCGCGACCAGGTCCAGCCCGGTGATCTCCTCGGTGACCGGGTGCTCGACCTGCAGCCGGGTGTTGACCTCCAGGAAGAAGAACTCGCCGTCGGGGGCCATGACGAACTCGACGGTGCCGGCACCGGTGTAGCCGATCGCGGCACCGGCGGCCACGGCCGCGTCGCCGAGCTGCGCGCGCAGCGCGTCGTCGACGGCCGGGGACGGGGCCTCCTCGATGATCTTCTGGTAGCGCCGCTGGATCGAGCACTCCCGCTCGAAGAGGTGGACGACGGTGCCGTGGGTGTCGCCGAAGATCTGCACCTCGACGTGGCGGGGGTCCTCGACGTACCGCTCGAGGAACACGGTGCCGTTGCCGAACGCGGACGTCGCCTCGCGCCGGGCACCGGTGACGGCGTCGACGACCTCGTCGGCGGCGCGCACGATGCGCATGCCCCGGCCGCCGCCGCCGCACGCGGCCTTGACCAGCAGCGGGTAGCCGATGCCGTCGGCCATCGCGGCGACCGTGGCGGCGTCGATCTCCTCGGCGTCGTCGACGGTCGCGCCGGGCAGCACCGGCACGCCCGCCTTCTCCATCAGCTCCTTCGCCGCGATCTTGGAACCCATCGCCTCGACCGGCGGGCCGACGAAGGTGATGCCCTCCTCGGCGCAGGCGCGCGCGAACCCGGCGTTCTCGGAGAGGAAGCCGTAGCCGGGGTGGATCGCGTCGGCCCCGGTCGCCCGCGCCGCCTCGATGATCTTCTCGACGCGCAGATAGGTGTCCGCCGGTGCGGCGCCGGGGAGCAGCACCGCCTCGTCGGCGGCCTCGACGAACAGTGCGTCGGCGTCCGGGTCGGAGTGGACGGCGACGGTGGCGATGTCGAGCGCACGGGCCGACCGGATGATCCGCTCGGCGATCTCACCGCGGTTCGCCACCAGCAGCTTGTGGATGGTCATCTCCTGCCTCACATCCGGAAGACGCCGAAGCCGCGGCGGCCCTCGACGGTGTTCGAGTGCGCGGCCGACAGGGCGATACCGAGCACGGTGCGGGTGTCACGGGGGTCGATCAGGCCGTCGTCGTAGAGCTTCGAGGTGACGGCGAACGAGTGCGACTCGGACTCGATCTGCTCCTCGATCGCCGCGCGGTTCCGCTCGTCGGCCTCGGCGTCGAACTCGCGGCCCGACGACTCCGCGGACTGCTTCCCCACGATCGACATGACGCCGGCGAGCTGGGCGGCCCCCATCACGGCGAGCCGGGAACCGGCCCAGGCGAACATCATCCGCGGGTCGTAGGCGCGTCCCGACATGCCGTAGTTGCCGGCACCGAACGAGGCCGCCAGGTTGACCGTGATGTGCGGGACCGTGCTGTTGGCCACCGCGTTGATCATCTTGGAGCCGTCCTTGATGATCCCGCCCTGCTCGTAGGACTTCCCGACCATGTAGCCGGTGGTGTTCTGCAGGAAGATCAGCGGCGTGTCGGTCTGGTTGGCCAGCTGGATGAACTCCGCGGCCTTCTTCGCCTCCTCGCTGAACAGCACCCCGCGGGCGTTGGCGAGGATCCCGACCGGGTAGCCGTGGATCGACGCCCAGCCGGTGACCAGGCTCGTCCCCCACAGCGGCTTGTACTCGCCGAAGCGGGAGCCGTCGACGACGCGGGCGATCACCTCGCGCGGGTCGAACGGGACCTTGATGTCCGACGGCGCGATGCCCAGCAGCTCGTCGGGGTCGTGGACCGGCTCGTCGTCGGGCCGCGTCGGGCCGGGGCCGAGCTTGTGCCAGCCGAGCTCGGAGACGATCTCGCGGCCGATCCGGATGGCGTCGTGCTCGTCGACGGCGAAGTGGTCGCACAGCCCCGACACCCGGGCGTGCATTGACGCGCCGCCGAGCTCCTCGTCGTCGGCGTCCTCGCCGGTGGCCATCTTCACCAGCGGCGGGCCGCCGAGGAAGACCTTGGCCTGCTGGTCGACCATCACGGCGTAGTCGCACATGCCGGGCACGTAGGCGCCGCCCGCGGTGGAGTTGCCGAACACCAGCGCGATCGTCGGGATCGCCATCGAGGAGAGCTCGGTGAGATCGTGGAAGATCTTGCCGGCGGGCACGAACAGGTCCGACTGGGTGGGGAGGTCGGCGCCGCCCGACTCCACCAGGTTGATCACCGGGAGCCGGTTGACGCGGGCGATCTCGAGTGCGCGCAGCGTCTTCTTCAGCGACCACGGGTTCATCGCCCCGCCGCGGACGGTCGGGTCGTGCGCGATGAGCACGCACTCGACCCCGGAGACGACGCCGATGCCGGTCACGATCGACGCGCCGACGGTGAACCGGGTCCCCCAGGCGGCCAGTGACGACAGCTCCAGGAACGACGCGTCGCGGTCGAGGAGCAGCTCGATCCGCTCCCGCGCGAGCAGCCGTCCGCGGTCGTGGTGGCGCTTCTGGTAGCGCTCCCCACCACCGGCGACGGCGGTCTGCAGCTGCTCGTCGAGCTCGGCGAGCACCTTCTCGGACTGCGTGCGGTTGCTGAGGTAGGTCTCGTCCGCGGTGTTCAGCGCGGAACGCAGGACGGTGGGCATGGTTCTGCGGGCCCCTTCGGATCGGAGGAGATCAGTACGAGCGGGTGAGCCCGAGGCTGTGCTGGGCGACGAAGTTGAGCACCATCTCCCGGCTGACCGGGGCGATCCGCAGCAGGCGCGAGATCCCCCAGTACGGCAGCAGGCCGTACTCGGTCGCCAGCCCGTTGCCGCCGTGGGTCTGGATGGCGGCCTCGACGGCGGCGCCGGCGGCCTCGGCGGCGGCGTACTTCGCGACGTTCGACGCCTCCCCGGCCGGCAGTCCCTCGTCGTGCAGCCAGGCGGCCTTCGACGTCATCAGCGCCGCCAGGTCGGTCTCGATCCTCGCCTTGGCCAGCGGGTGCGCCACGCCCTGGTGGCTGCCGATCGGGACGTCCCAGACCGTGCGGGTGGTCGCGTACTCCGCGGCCCGGCCCAGTACGTGCCGGGCGACGCCGACGCACACCGCGGCGCCGGTGATCCGCTCCGGGTTGAGCCCGTGGAACACCTGCTGGAAGCCCTTGTGCTCCTCGCCGACGAGCGCCTCCGCGGGGAGGCGGAGGTCGTCGAAGTGCAGGACGAACTGCTTCTCGGGCAGCTTCGCCGACACCGGCAGCGGGGTCCGCACCAGGCCCGGTGCGTCGGTCGGCACCAGGAACAGCGAGAGCTTCCCCTTGCCGGTGTTCTCGTCGACCCCGGAGCGGGCGACCAGCAGGATCGCCTCGGCCTCGTCGACACCGGAGATGTAGTGCTTGGTCCCGTTGACGACCCAGTCGGCGCCGTCGCGGCGGGCGACGGTGGAGAGCCGGTGGGTGTTGGAGCCGGCGTCGGGCTCGGTGATCGCGAAGACCACCTTCGCCTCACCGGAGGCCATCCGGGGCAGGTAGTGCGCCTTCTGCTCGGGCGTCCCGAAGTCGGCGATCATCTCGCCGGAGATCGCCGCCGACACCAGCAGGAGCAGCTGCGGGCAGCCCGCCGCGGCGGTCTCCTCGCACACCATCGCGAGCTCGACGAGCCCGGCGCCCCCGCCGCCGTACTCCTCGGGGAGGTTGATCCCGAGGAAACCGCTGCTCCCCAGCTTGGCCCAGAGTTCCGAGGTGGGCTCGCCCGCCTCGGCCCGCGGGACGTAGTACTCCGGGCCGAACTCCGCCGCGATCGCCCGCACCGTGTCCCGGAGGTCCCTGTGCTCGGGGCTCTCCCGAAAGTCCACCTCGACTCCTTCAGCCGTCCTCGGCCGGTCGCCCCGGCACGGAGTACATCGTCGTTCACTTTCGTCGACGTTGGCAAGCCCCGGCACCGGCCCGCTCGACCCGGCAAGTCGGCAGCTCATGCCCGGTTCCGACGCCCACCTCGACACCCTCTCATGACGGGGATCACACCGCCATATCTCGGGCTTATGTGAATCGAGTGTGACTCAAGGGTTGTCTTCGTCACCCGGGCCCGCGATGCTGACCGCCGTCCGGTGAACGGCAAGGAGGCTGGTGTGGACCTGCTCGGGAAGATCGACGTCACGACGCTGCGGGGCAGGCGGGCGGTGAACCGCTGGGAACGCACGGCCGTGGGGGACGTCTTCGAACGGCTCACCTGGAGCTACCCGGACGCGACGGCCGTCACCGGACGGCCCGGCGCCTACGGTGAAGAGAGATTCGCATCGGTGACCTACCGGCAGGCCGACGAGATCGCCTGCCAGGTGGCGCACGCGCTCGCCGGCCGGGGCCTCGAACCGGGCGCCCGGGTCGTCCTGTTCTGCGAGAACTCGGTGGAGGCCTACCTCGCGAAGATCGGCATCGCGAAGGCGGGCATGGTCGCGATGCCGATCAACCCCTCCCTCGCCACCGACGTGCTGGAACACCTGATCGCCCAGGCGGAGCCCGGCCTCGCGATCGTCGACGCCGAGCTGTGGCCGCGCGCGGAGGAGGCGTTCACCGGGACCGGCCTGCGGGTCGGGGCGACGGTCACCATCGGCGGCGGCCCGGTGGCGGGGTCCCCCCCTTCGGCGGCTTCCTCGACGGCCACCCCACCACCGAGCCCGAGGTCGAGATCCACGGCGACGACATCTGGCAGCTGCTCTACACGTCGGGGACCACGGCGATGCCGAAGGGCGTGATGACCTCGCACGCCGCCAGCCACCTGGCCGGCCTGAACTTCGCCGTCTCGCTGACCCGTGGGCTCCGGGTGGAGACCGAGCTGAAGGTCCTCACCTACCTGCCGATGATCTACCACGTCGGCGACCAGATCTTCACGCTCTCCGCGTTCTTGTCCGGCGGCTCGCTGGTGCTCGGCCGCCGGCCGGTGCCCGACCAGGTCGTGGCCGCGATCGCCGAGGAACGGCCGACGGCGGTCTGGGCCGGGTCCCCGCAGTTCGTGGCCGCGCTGGCCGCGGAGGCCGACCGCACCGGGGCCGACCTCTCCAGCCTGACCGTGCTCGTCTACGGGTGGGGCGCGCTCGCCCCCGACGTCTACGCCACGCTGCTGCGCGAGGCGCCGGGACTGACCGTGCTGGGGATCTTCGGCCAGACCGAGGCGATCGCCTGCCACCGGTTCTGGCCGGCGAAGTGGCCCGAGGTCTACGACCGCTCGGCACCGGCCGTCAACTACGTCGGGGTGCCCAGCCCGCTGCTCGCCTCCGACGTCGTCGACGAGACCGGCGCCTCGCTGCGGGACGCCCCGCACACGCCGGGCGAGGCCGTCTACCGCAGCCCGATCGTCACGGCCGGCTACTACCTGAACGAGGACGCCACCCGCGAGGCGTTCCGCGGCGGCTGGTTCCACTCCGGCGACAGCGCCGCGGTCGACGACGACGGCCTCCGGATCATGGTGGACCGCTTCAAGGACATCGTGAAGTCGGGCGGCGAGAACGTGTCCAGCCTGCGCGTCGAGTCGGTGCTGCACTCCCACCCGGCCGTCGAGAAGGCGGCGGTGATCGGACTCCCGCACGCGCACTGGGGCGAGGCCGTGACCGCCGTCGTCGTGCTCCGGGCCGGCGCCGAGGCCGACCAGGAGTCGATCATCGAGCACTGCCGGGCCCGGCTCGGCGGCTACGAGACGCCCAAGGCGGTCGTGTTCGCCGACGCACTGCCCGAGACCGTCGGCGGGAAGATCCTCAAGTACAAGCTGCGCCACGAGCACACGACGCTGTTCGGCCAGGGCGGAGGGGGACGACGATGCCGCTGGTCACCCTCGACGTCGACGACGGGATCGCGGTCGTCCGGCTGGCACGGCCGGAGCACCTGAACGCCCTGTCCGACGAGCTGCTCGACGACCTGGAGTCCACCCTGGACACCATCGATTCCCGCGCCGACGTGCGCGCGGTCGTCGTCGCCGGCAGCGGGCGGGCGTTCTGTGCGGGCGCCGACCTGCGCCGGCTGCGTGCGCGCCTCGACGGCGCACAGGACGCGATCCTGACCTTCGTGCGGCGCGCCGGGGAGTTGTTCGCCCGCGTCGAGGCCTCGCCCCGGCCGGTCGTCGCGGCCGTCCACGGCTACGCGGTGGCCGGTGGCTTCGAGCTGGTCCTGGCCGCCGACATGGTCGTCGCGGCCGAGGGGACGCTGCTCGGCGACGGGCACCTGCGGTTCGGGGTGATCCCCGGCGGCGGTGGCACGGTGCGGCTGCAGCGCAAGGTCCCGGCCAACGTCGCGACACGGCTGCTGCTCACCGGCGACCTCGAGCCGGCCGAGCGGTTCGTCGGGTGGGGTCTGGTCGAGGAGGTCGTCCCCGCCGACGACCTCCTGCCCGCGGCGCTGCGCCTCGCCCGCCGCGTCCTCACGCGGAACGACCGCGGGGTCGCCGAGATCAAGCGGGTGGCCCGCGCCGCCCGCGACCTGCCGACCGACGAGGCCCTGGAGCTGGAGTTCGACGCCTTCGCGGGCTACGTCGGCTCGGACGAGCTGCGGGCCGGGCTGACCAGGTTCGCCGAGCGGAGCGGGTGATCCCCTCTTCACCGGCGGGCCCCCGATCGACATCATCGGCGGACATGGACTTCTCCCTCCCCGACGACCACCGCGACATCCGGGCCGCCGTCGCCGACCTCGCCGGCCGGTTCGACGGCGACTACTGGACCCGGCACGACCGGGAGCACCTGTTCCCCACCGAGTTCTACCGGGCCTTCGCCGAGGCCGGCTGGCTCGGCATCGGGATCCCCACCGAGTACGGCGGTGGTGGCCTCGGTGTCGCCGCCGCCGGGCTGCTGCTGGAGACGATCGCCGCGTCCGGGGCGGCGATGAACGGGTGCACCCCGCTGCACCTGAGCGTGTTCGGCATCAACGTCGTCACCCGGCACGGCAGCGAGGAACTCCGCCGGGAGGTCCTCCCCCGGGTCGCGACCGAGGAACTGCAGGTCTGCTTCGGCGTCACCGAGCCCGACGCCGGCACCGACACCTCGCGGATCCGCACCGTCGCCGTCCGCGACGGCGACGGCTACCGGATCAGCGGCCGCAAGGTGTGGATCTCCAAGGCGGCCGAGAGCGACCGGATCCTGCTCGCCACACGGACCGCCGAGCGCGACCCCGCCGCGCCGATGGAGGGCCTCTCGATCTTCCTGGTCGACATGGACGACCCCGGGATCGAGACCCGGGCGATCCCCAAGATGGGGCGCAACGCCGTCGCGTCCTACGAGGTCACCCTCGACGACGTCCGCGTCCCCGCCGGCCGGCTGGTCGGCGCCGAGAACGAGGGCTTCCGGGTCCTGCTCGACGGGCTCAACCCGGAGCGCATCCTGCTCGCCCACGAGGCGCTCGGCATCGGGCGGGCCTCGGTCGACGCCGCCGTCCGCTACGCCGGCGAGCGGGAGGTCTTCGGCAGGCCGATCGGGCAGAACCAGGGCATCGCGTTCCCGCTCGCCGAGGCGAACGCCCGCCTCGACGCGGCCGAGCTCGTCTGCCGGCAGGCGGCCTGGCTCTACGACCGGGGCGAGCGCTGCGCCCGCGAGGCCAACACCGCGAAGTTCCTCGCGGCCGACGCCGGGTACCGGGCCGCCGACCAGGCGCTCCAGACCTTCGGCGGGATGGGGTACGCCGACGAGTACCACGTGAACCGCTATTTCCGCGAGGCCCGGCTCATGCGCATCGCGCCGGTCAGCCAGGAGCTCGCGCTCGCCTTCATCGCCCAGAACGTCCTCGGGCTGCCCAAGTCCTACTGACCAGGAGACCACCACCCATGAGCCTGCCCGTCGGCGTGAACGCCGGACACTTCTCCACCGGGATCCCGGACGGTTTCGCCGACCGGGTGCGCGAGATCGAGGACCTCGGGTTCGACGGCATCTGGTTCGCCGAGGCGTACGGCTCGGACGTCTTCACCCCGCTCGCGTTCTGCGCCGCGCTGACCGGCCGGATCCGGCTCGGCACCGCCGTCGCCCAGATCCCCGCCCGCACCCCCGCCGCCACGGCGACGACGGCCGCCACGCTCGACCACCTGTCCGGCGGGCGGGTGGTGCTCGGGCTCGGCGCCTCCGGCCCGCAGGTGTCCGAGGGCTGGCACGGGGTCGCCTACCCGCGCCCGCTCGCGCGCACCCGCGAGTACGTCGACGTCGTCCGGCAGGTGCTCGCACGCGAGCGACCGCTCACCTACCGCGGCGAGTTCCACGAGCTGCCCCTCGACGGCGGCACCGGGCTCGGCAAGCCGCTGCGGTCGTCGTTGCACGTGCGGCGCCCCGGCCTGCCGATCCAGCTCGGGGCTGAGGGGCCCCGCAACATCGCGCTCGCCGCCGAGATCGCCGACGGCTGGCACGCGATGTTCTTCTCCCCCGCGTTCGACGGCTTCTACCGCGAGGCGCTCGACGCCGGGTTCGCCCGCCGCGGCGGCCGGCCCGACCGGTTCGAGGTCGTCGCGACCCTGCCGGTGGTCGTCGACGACGACGTCGACCGCGCCGCCGACCGGGTCCGCCCCGACCTGGCCCTCTACATGGGCGGGATGGGCGCGCGGGGCGCGAACTTCCACCACGACGTCTTCGCCCGCATGGGCCACGCCGAGCTCGCCGCCCGCGTGCAGGACCTCTACCTGCGCGGGGAGAAGGCGGCGGCCGCCGCGGCGATCCCGACCGCGCTCGTCGAGCAGGTCGCCCTCGTCGGCCCGGCCGCGAAGATCCGCGACGACCTCGGCCGGTGGGAGGACACGGTCGTCGACTCGATCGCGGTGCAGGGCCTGCCCGAGGATCTGGCCGCGGTGTCCCGAGCCCTGATCCCCTGACCCGCGCCCGCGCCCGCGCCCGCACCGCGCCGCGCTGCGCCGCACGGGCCGCGCGCGGGGCTCGCACGACCCGCGCCGCGCACCCGCGCCGGACCGCTCCCGCACAGGTTGAGGGCGACCCGCACAGGTTGGGGGCAGCCCGCACAGGATCAGGCTCGTGCGGCTGCCTCACAAAGCATGCGGCTACGCCACAAGATGCGCGGCTGCACCACGAGGTGTGCGGCTGCACCCCGACCCGGGGCCGCACCGCGCCCCGCGACCGCACACGTTGAGGGCAATCCGCACAGTTTCGAACTCGTGCGGCTGCCTCACAGACTCCGCGCCTGCATCACACAGTGTGCGGCCGCGCCACACGGTGTGCGGCTGCACCACGCGGTGTGCGATCGCCACACGGTGTGCGATCGCGCCACGCGGCGCGCGGCCCCAGTCCCGTGCCGCCCCGCAGCGCCCGGCACCCGCACAGGCTGAGGGCACCCCGCACAGGTCCAGACTCGTGCGGCTGCGCCATACGGTGCGCGGCTGCGCCACGAGGCGTGCGGCTGCACCCCAGCGCCCCGCACCGCCCGCCGCGCCGCGCCCCGCGCCGCCGCGCCCGCCACGCCGTGGCCGCACAGGTTGATGGCGATCCGCACAGGTTCGAAGGCGTGCGGCTGCACCACAAGGCGGCTGCTGCCTCACAAGGAGTGCGGCTGCCTCACGAAGCGCGCCGCTGCCTCACGAAGAGGGCGGCTGCCTCACGACGTGTGCCGCTGCCTCAGGAGGAGCGCGGCTGTCTCACGGGGTTGGGCCGCGTCGCGAGGTGTGCGGCTGCGGTGTCGGGACCGCTCAGGGAAACATCCTGCGCAGGTCCGGGCGGTTCAGCTTGCCGCTGCCGGTCCGTGGCAGCGCCTCCACGACCTCGATGCGGCGGGGCTTGTGCATCCCCCGCAGGTTCGGGTTCGTCGCGCACCAGTCCGCGACGGCCTCGGCGGTCACCCCGTCCCGGTTCGGTACGACGACCGCGGTCACCTGCTCGACCCACCGCTCGTGCGCCGTACCGATCACGGCGACCTCGGCGAGGTCGGGGCGCGCGGCGAGGTGTTCCTCGACCATCTGCGGGAAGACGTTCTCCCCGCCGGAGACGATCATGTCGTCGATCCGGTCGACGTAGTAGAGGTAGCCGTCGGCGTCGGTCGACACGAGGTCACCGGTCCGGAACCAGCCGTCCGACCACTTCTCGGGTGCGTCGATGTTCCAGTACCCGGGGGTGACGGCGTCGCCGCGCACCCACAGCTCGCCGACGCCGTCGTCGCCGGGGTGCAGGTCGGGACCGCCGTCGACGGGCACGAGACGGGGGTCGACGATCTGCTCCAGCGGACGGCCCATCGAGTCCGGCCGGCGGGTGTCACCGGCCCGGTAGGAGACGACGAGCCCGTTCTGCTCGGTCTGCCCGTAGATCTCGACGCCGACGATGCCGGTGCCCGCCTCCAGGCGCGCGATCGCCGCCGACGGCGTCCGCGAGCCACCGAACATGCAGATCCGGAACGAGTCGAGCACGACCGGGTCCTTCACCGTCCGGTTGCCGACGTCGATCATCATCGTGGAGATGAGGCCGCCGTAGGTGGGCCGCAGCCGCTGCGCCAGCTCGATCCAGCGGACGACGTCCCACCGCGGCATGAAGGTGATCTGACCGCCGCGGACGAGGATCGGCAGGCTCGCCAGCTGCAGGCCCCCGACGTGGAAGAGCGGCATGCAGTTGAGGACGTGGTCGTCCGCGGTCAGCTCGTAGAAGTCGATCGCACCGTCGACCTCGGCGGCGATGTTGCGGTGGGTCTGCCGCACGCCCTTGGGTTTCCCGGTGGAGCCGGAGGTGTACATCAGGCAGGCGTCGTCGCGGTCCAGCCGCGGTACGACGGTGCCCATCGGCTCGTGCGCGGCGACGGCGGCGGCGAACCCGCCGTCCGGGCCGGTGGTGAGGAGCTCGGGGCCGCCGCCGTCGAGCAGGGCGCCGACGCGGTCCCGGTCGTCGGCGGTCAGGACGAGGACCGTCACCCCGGAGTCCTCGATCGCGTACCGCAGCGGGTCGTCCGGGAACATGTGGTTCAGCGGGACGCCGACCGCCCCGGCCTGCCAGGTGCCGAGCAACCCGACCAGGTACTCGAGGCAGTTCGGCAGGAAGAAGCCGACGCGGTCGCCGGGCCGTACGCCGGACGCCCGCAGGTGCGCCGCGAAGCGGGCGCCCTGCTCGGCGAACCCCGCGTAGTCGATCTCGACGTCGTCCAGGCGCAGTGCGACGGCGTCCGGCCGGTCCGCCGCGGAGCGGCGCAGCAGGGTGGCGATGTTCAACTCGGCTCGTTCCTTCCGACCTGACCGCATGTGTGGCCGGCGGCGCACGGTGCCCCGCCCCGGGCCCGGGTCGTGGACGGATCGGCCGGCCACACCCTCGGGACCGTGTGCATCAAGTCACAGGCGCGCCGCGGTTGTCAATAGCCATTCACTAAGACGGACGCGCGTGTCCGCCCGAGCGGCGTGCCGGCCCCGGTCGCGAACCCCTCAGCGGCCGGCCGACGCCGTCGCCGGCCGGGTGCCGGTGCCCGACCCGTCCGGCGACTCCAGCCGCAGGATCGCGTGGGCCGCGTCGCGCAGGAGGCCGCGGAGGGCGGCCTCGGGCAGCAGGACCTGGTGGAACAGCACGGACTGGATCGCGCCGATCGCGGTGTGCGCGAGCGTGCGGACCACGTTCTCGTCGCGGCCCGGGGCGAGCTCGCCGAGCAGGTGCACCCACTCCTCGATGTAGAGGCGCTGCTTGCGGCGCAGCCGGACCTGGTCGTCGGCCGGGAGGTTCTGGATCTCGTTGTGGTACACCTGCGCCAGGACCCGCTTGCCCACCGCGAAGTCGACCTGGCCCGCGATGAGGTCCTCGAGCGCGTGCTCCAGGTCGGTCGCGCCCTCCACACTGCGGCGGCCGTCCTCGAGCAGGTCGTCGATGATCCGCTCGAAGAGCGCCACCAGTATCGCGGACTTGCTGTCGAAGTGGCGGTAGATCGCGGAACCGGTGATGCCCGCGCGCGCGCCGATGTCCGCCATGGAGACGGCGTGGAAACCGTTGTGGGCGAGCAGCTCGGCGGCAGCACGAAGGATCTTCTGCTTGCGCGCGGGATCGCGGGTGCGCTGCACCACGGCTACCTCACACCTGAGCGGGTCACGGGCGGATGTTATCAGTCGTTCACCGATCGGGCCGCCGCGACGCGTGCCGGAGCCGTAACGGACCGGGGCAGGGCACCGAGTTCCGGCGACCCTGGTGGGGCCCCCGGCCGGTGCCGGGCCTCCCGCCGTCGGCAGGCCCGGAGGCGCCCATGTCCACCGAACCACCCGGCGGCGACGGCCCGTACTACGTCATCGTCGACGTCGACATCCACGACGTGTCCCGCTACGCCACGTACATGGAGCGGGTGCGGCCCGCGCTGGAGGAGGCCGGCGGTCGCTACCTCGTCCGGGGCGGCGCCCAGACCCGCTACGAGGGCGAGTGGGCCCCGGCTCGGCTGGTGCTGCTGGAGTTCCCCTCGAAGACGGCGTGGGAGTCGTTCTACTACGGCGACGCGTACGAGGGCATCAGGACGATCCGCGACGAGACGAGCACGGCCCACATGGTCGGTGTGGAGGGGATGACACCGACGGACCGGTGACCTGGACGGGCCGGCGGACGGCCCCGTGCCGGGACCTGTCCCGCAGGGTCGCCAATTCTGGGGTTGGCCGGGGAGCGGTCCCGGCCCGACGCTCGGACACCCGTCCCGGACACGCGGAGGCACCCGTGACCGACACCGACCCCGCAGGCACCGCCCTCGACCGGAAGGAACTGGCCGCGCGCGCCATCCGGATCATGGCCGACGGCACGCCCGCCGACTTCGAGGCCGTCGTGCACCCGGAGGCGCTCAACCGCGAGGCCGACCGCGAGCCGGCGGCGGCGCGGGGGCGCGGCCCGGCCGCCTTCCACGCGACCGCGCAGTGGCTGCGCGCGGCCTACGGCGAGCTGGCCTGGGAGATCCACGACGTCGTGGCGGACGGGGATCTCGTCGTCCTGCACACCACCATGTCCGGCCGGCAGACCGGCACCTTCGTCGTGTTCGACGACGACGCCCGGCCCCTGCACGCCTTCCCACCGACCGGGCGGCGGTTCGCCGCCACCCAGACCCACTGGCTCCGCTTCGCCGACGGCATGGTCGTCGAGCACTGGGCCAACCGGGACGACCTGGGCCAGGCCGCGCAGCTCGGCTGGAACCCGCCGTCACCGTGGTACGTGCTGCGGACGGTCCTGGCGTCCCGCCGCGCGCGCCGGGACGCCGCCCCGTCGTGACGACGCTCAGACCGGCTTGATGTTGACGTTGCGGTGGAAGACGTTGCCCGGGTCGTACTCGGCCTTGATCCGGGCGAGCCGGTCGAGCTTCTCCCGCCCGTAGGCGGCCAGGACGCGCTCGTCGTCCACCTCGGTCATCGAGTTGACGTACCCGCCGACGCTGCGCCCGAGTGGGCGCAGGTCCTCCCAGATCCCGCGGGCCCACGCCCGGTCGCTCGCGAGCTGCACCGCGTCCGTGCAGATGGGGAAGATGAACAGCTCGTACCGCGGGACCCGCCTCCCGCCGAAGGCGGTGTCGTCCTCGCCGGTCTCCAGGTAGGCCTCGTCGAGCCGGTAGACGATCAGGGTCGTGAGCGGCGAGACCTTCTGCGGGAGGCGTTCGGTCAGGACCTCGATGACCGGCTCGGTGAAGTCGTCGATCTCGATGCTCTTCTCATAGCAGTGGAAGCCCCAGGCGGTCGCCTCGTCGAGCAGCTGCTGCAGGTCGGTGTAGGGCATGGGCGTCACGAAGTCGAACAGCGGTGGGAGCCCGGCCCGGAGCCGGGCCGGTGGTGCTGCTCCTCGGGGACGAACGGCGCGGGCGGCGCGTTCGTGAACGCGATGAACGCGTTGAGCGAGCGCGGCAGCGCCCCGACGACGTCGCGCATCAGCCGCAGCGCCTCGACGCCCCGCTCGACCTCCCAGAAGAAGAACCCGAACTCGACCATCGGACCGGCCTCGTGGAGGCGGAACTCGAACTCCGTGACGACACCGACGTTGCCGCCCCCGCCCCGGACGGCCCAGAACAGGTCCGGGTTCTCGTCGGCGGAGGCCCGCAGCACCCGCCCGTCGGCGACGACGACCTCGGCGGACTCGAGGTTGTCGATCGTCAGGCCCGCCTGCCGGCTCAGCCAGCCCATCCCGCCGCCCAGCGTCAGGCCGGCGACGCCCGTGTGGCTGATCGCCCCGAGCGGGACCGCGAGCCCGTACGCCTGGGTGGCGGCGTCGACGTCGGCGAGCAGGGCGCCCGCCCGCACCCGGGCGCGCCGGGCCTCCGGGTCGACCACGACACCGCGCATCCGGCTGAGGTCGATCATGAGGCCGTCGTCGCCGGTGCACCGGCCCGCGACGTTGTGCGCCCCGGAGCGGATCGAGATCTCCAGCTCCACCGCCTGCGCGTACGCGACGGCGGCGACGACGTCCCCCGTCGACACGCACTGCGCGATCACCGCGGGCCTGCGGTCGATGTCGGCGTTCCAGACCCGCCGGACGTCGTCGTAGTCCCCGTCCTCGGCGGTGACGACGCGACCGTCCAGCGCGGTGCGGAGTGCCTCGTGGGCGTCGGCTGTCCGGGTCATGGTTCTTCCACGGACCCGCCGTCCGGCGCTCGACAGGCCGGGGCGGGCCCGGCCATGGTCCAGCACCCCGCTCCGGCGCCCATCGACCGGACTGGTGAAATCCCGGCCGACCGGTGATCACGGATCGGGAGGCGAGGCGGTCACGGATGTCCGTGTGGCTTCCCGATCCGTGATCACGTCGGATCAGGGTCAGGGTCAGGGGCGGGAGCGTCCGGTCCAGTGGGGTTCCACGCGGGCCCAGTCCTGGGCCCAGGCGCGGGCGTAGCACCGCGCCGTCCACCGGAACAGGAGTGCGGCGAGCAGCCACAACGCGCCTCCGGCGAGGACCGCCGCGATCGTGCCGACGGCGAGGGTGGCGACCCAGATGTCGGCCGCGGCGGGCGGCGGCGGCACCAGCCGGTCGTCGGCGGTGGTCCACACCTCGACCGCGGACCCGGCGGGGCCGGTCACCGGGACGACGGTGTGTCCGGTGTGGATCTCCCCGTCGTGGCCGGTCCAGCGCACGGTCGCCGGGTGGTGGAGGGCCGGGGCCTCGCGCCCGACGGTGACGGTGCCGGTGACCAGCACCGCGGCCGTCGGGCTGCGGTCGGCGGCCTCGGCCCGCGCCCGCCCGACGGCGTCGGTGTGGACCGTGGACGCGAGCGTCAGGCACAGCACCGCGGCGAGGGCGGCCAGGACGCCGAGGAACACCGACAGACCGTCCTCGATGCGTTCGGTGCGCCGCCGGAGCCGGGACGGCGCGTCGGTACCGCCAGTGTTGTGGCCCATGACCGGCCTCCGATCGACCCCGCCGATCGTGGGCACCGGCGCCGCGGCCGGACAGGGCCGGACGCACGGATGCAAGGGGCCGGGGGTCCCGTCCGCACCGGGCCGGACGGCACGGGGACGACCGGACCAGCGAGGACGGGTGACCTGGGTCCCGGGCACGACGGGTCGTTCGCGCCTGTCGCGGAGCGCGCACCGGGTGGGATCGTCGGGCGCCGTCAGGGCACGCAACGTGGGAGGGGACCATCCGATGATCACCAGGATCGACGGTCTGCCGGAGGGCGTCGACGGCGTCCGTGCGTCGGGCACCATCTCCCGCGCCGACTACGAGGCCGCGGTCGTCCCGCTGCTGGACTCCGCAGCGGCCGCGGGCCGCCGGCTGCGCGTGCTGGTGGTCCTCGACGACGCGTTCGACGGCATCACGCCCGACGCGATGTGGGAGGACGTCACACTGGGCCTGCGTGCACTCCCGCTGTTCGACGGGTGCGCCGTCGTCAGCGACCGGGAGGCGGTCCGCGTCGCCTGCCGGGTCGCGGCCGTGCTGACGCCGTACTCGCTGGCCGTGTTCCCGGAGTCGCAGCAGGACCGTGCGGTCGCCTGGCTCGAGGGGCTCCCGGCCGCCGGGTTCTCGGTGGAGCTGCGGCCCGACGACGGTGTCGCCGTCGTCCGGGTGGACCGGGCGTTGCGGGCCGCCGACTTCGACCGGCTCCGGCAGGAGGTCGACTCCTGGTACGCCGCGCACGGCGAACTGGCCGGGCTGGTGCTCGTCGCGTCGTCGTTCCCGGGGTGGGAGAACCTGAGCGGCCTGGTCCGGCACGCCGAGTTCGTGATGCAGGAACACCGCCGGGTGCGGCGGGTCGCGCTCGCCCTCGACGGGATCCTGCCCACCCTCGCCCCGGCCGTCGCCGGGACCGTGCTGCACCCCGGCGTCCGGCACTTCCGGCACGCCGACGTCGAGGCCGCGATCGCCTGGGCGGGCGCGGACCGCCCGGCCGCGGTCGACCACTGAGGTGACCGGCCGGGAGGTGGACGACGTGCCGCTGGGCACCCACGTGACCGGTCTGCGGCTGGACCGGGCGGAGATCCTCGCCGTGCTGGGCGCGGCGACCCGCGCGCCGTCGGTGCACAACACGCAGCCGTGGCGGTTCCGGCTGCGCTCCGGGACGATCGACGTGCTCCGCGACCCCGAGCGGTGGTTGCGGGTCGCCGATCCCGACGGCCGCGAGCAGCGGCTCGCGTGCGGGGCGGCGGTGCGCACGCTGCGGCTCGCGTTGATCGGGCTCGGGCACCGGCCGTTCGTGACCCTCCACCCGGACCGGACCGATCCGTGGCTGATGGCCACCGTGCGCCGCGGGAGCGGACGCCCGGCCACCGTGCCCGAGCAGGCGATGCTCGACGCGATCGGCGTCCGGCGGACCCAGCGCACCGACTTCGGCCCGGGCGGGGTCACGCCCGAGGCCCGGCTCGCACTGCGGCGGGCCGCGATCGACGCGGGGGTCTGGCTCGATCTCGTCGCCGCCCCCGAGGTCGCCGACCGGCTCGGGGCGATGGCCCGGCGGGCCTACCGGACCCGGATGGACGATCCCGCGTTCCGGGCGGAGGTGGCCCGCTGGACGTCGTGGGCCGACGACCGGCACGACGGGGTGGCAGCCGATCTCGGCGGTCCGGCGGTGTCCCCGTCGGCGGTGTGGCTGCCCGGTGGCGCGCGGCCGGCCGACGGGCAGGGCCTGTCACCGTCGTCGCCGCTGCTCGGGTTCGTCAGCACCCACGCCGACGGGCCCGCCGAGGAGGTCCGCGCCGGTGAGGGCCTGCAGTCCGTGCTGCTCGCCGCGGCCGCGCACGGCCTGTCCGCGGCGTTCCTGTCCGAGCTGATCGACGTCGAGCCGGTCCGCACCGACGTGCACCGCCTGCTGGGGCGGCCCCGCCGGATCCAGGCGGCGATCCGGCTGGGTGTGGCCACCGCGAGCCCGCCCACGCCCCGGCGGCCGGTCGAGGACGTCCTCACCGAGGACTCGGAGCCACTGCCCCCCGTGTGACCGGGCCCGGCCTCACACCTCGGCGGCCGGGCCCGCAGCGGTGACGTCGGCGTCGGCCGGGGTCTCCGCCCGGGCGGGGACGATCACGACCGGGCACCGCGCCCGCCGGGAGCACGCGGCGCTCACCGAGCCGAGCAGCATCCGGCTGACCGGCCCGTGCCCGTGGCTGCCGAGTACCAGCATTGCCGCTCCGGCGGACGCGGCCACGAGCCCGTCGACGACGGGTTCCTCCCGCAGCTCGCCCTCCACCCGGATCCCGGCACGCGGTAGCACCGCCGCGAGGTCGGCCTCCAGCGCGAGCTGCTCCTCGTGGCGGACGGTCGACCGCATCTCGACGACCGGGGCGGGCGGGGCGAACAGCGCCGTCGGGTCCCAGACCCGCACCGCGCGCACCCACCTCCTGCTCCGTGCAGCCTCGGCGAGCGCCCAGGTCAGGGCGGTGCGGGAGGTCGGTGACCCGTCGACGCCGACGACGATCTCGTCGGGGCGCGGGCCGGTCCGTCCGGTGGCGTCCATGGTGTCTCCTCGGTGGGTCGGTGCAGGGGGTGTCCGCAGGCTGCGCTCTCCGGCCGTGTCCTGTGACCGGCACTCCCACCCGCCCCGGTGGGGACCATCGCCCCGCGGGCGACAGGGCCTTCGCGACTGGGAACGGCGACGGGCGGGGGCGACCGTCGGGGCCCGTCCCGACTCCGGGAGGAGCATCCCGTGCACGCGCAGATCGTGGTCGAGTCCCTGTTCGGCAACACCCGGACCGTCGCCGACGCGGTGGCCGACGGCCTGCGCGGGCGGGGCTGCGACGTCGTCGTCGACCCGCCCTCCCCCGGCACCCCGCTGCGCCCGGGCGACCTGCTGGTCGTGCTCGGCCCCACGCACGCGCTCGGGATGAGCCGGCCCTCCACCCGCGCCGACGCCGTGCGGCAGGGCGCGGGCGGGTCCGGCGCCGACGGCATCCGCGAGTGGATCGACCGGTTGCCGCCCGCGTCCCCGGGCGACGCCCGGTTCGCCTGCGCCGACACGCGGGTCTCGCCGTGGATCCCCGGGTCCGCCGCACGGTCGGCGCACCGCGCGCTCCGCCACCGCGGGTACCGGCCGGCGGCACCGCCGGAGTCGTTCGTGGTCACCGGCAACGGCCCGCTGCGTCCCGGCGAGCCTGACCGGGCCCGGGCGTGGGCGCGCACCCTCGTCCCCGCCCCGACGACGACCGGCACGCCCTGACGGCGGGCCGGGCCACGCCGCCGGGGCTCACCGCTGGTCGCCGTCGGGCAGCGGGCGCGCGCCGACGACGATCAGTGCCACGCCCACGAGCAGCACCACGGACCCGGCGACGACCGCCGCCACCACGGCGGCGAGACCGGTGGCCCCGGTGCCGCCGCCGATGCCGAGCCCGGCGCCCAGCAGCACCAGCCACGCCCCGATCCCGAGCAGGACCGACCGGCCCGTCGGGGGAGGCTGGACCACGGCCGCCGGCGCGACGGTCGTCGTCCCGGGCCGGGTGCGCAGGGCCGTCGAGCCCGCGGCAGCCTCGGTCGCCGCGGGTGCGGCGGCGCGGGCCGTGGTGCCCGGGCCGGGCAGCGGGCCCGCGGGATCCGTCCCGCCCTGGTCCATCCGCATCGGGGGAGGGTAGGCGTCGGTCATCAGACCGGCGTAGGCGACCACCCGCAGCACCCACCGGTCGATGCCGGTGACCAGGCCGAACAGTCCTGCAGGGTAGCCCCCGGTGAACAGCAGCAGCACCGCGACGAACAGCACGAGCAGCGACAGCAGCCCACCCCCGGCCCGGGCCAGGCCGGTCCCGCCTGCGCCCACCAGGAACGCCAGCACCGCGTAGTGTGGCAGCGCGAGCAGCCACCACTTGACCAGCACCAGCCCGCGGGACAGGGAGCCGGGGTAGGCGACGTCGAGCCGGGCCGGGTCGTCCGGGGAGTCGTCGAGGGCGAACCGCGGGTAGCGGTCCGTGCCGAGGCCGCCGTAGCCGTACCAGGCCACCCGCCACCACCACCGGATCACGCCGAGGTTGAACCCGAACAGCACGCGCGGGTAGCGGCCGGTCACCAGGATCGCGAGGAACGCCGCGATCGTCAGCACCCACACCGCCGCCCCGAGCACCGCGAGCACCACGATGTGCGGGACCAGCAGCAGCCATTTCACCAGCCAGAGCCACCGCGACAGGACGGGATCGAGCCGGGCCTGCAGGCGCACCGGTGACCCCGGGTCCGAGGTGGCCGGATCCGTCGAGTTCGTCATGCACAGACGGTTCGCCCGTCCGCGGAACCGGGACCAGTGACGACCGTCCCGTTCCGGGGGCCGGAGGTCACGGGCGCGGCGGGCCGGTCGGCCCTGCCGCCGTCAGGTGCTCGTGGCCTCGACGAGGTGGGCGGCCATCGGCGCGGTGACCGGGCCGGGGCCGAGGATGCGGGTCATCGCCGCGGCGACGGTCCGCACGGTGGTCGCCGGGTCGGCGCGGCCGGCGATCCGGGCGCGCAGCGGGGTGCCGGTGCAGAAGCCCTCGGCGACGACGGCGGCCGAGCGGGCGTGCCCGTCCAGGACGACGCGGTCGATCCGGATCCCGTCGAACCGGCGGGGGCGGTCCCCGGCCGGCCCGCGGGCGTCCTGCAGGTCGGCCCGGATCCGGGCGGGATCGTGGTAGCCGTGCGGGACCGTCGTCAGGAACGACGGGACCTCCGGCCCGAACACCCCCTGGAGGCCCGCGACCAGCGCGCTCGCCCAGGTGTGGGTGTCGATCGTGTCCCACGTGCTCAGCACCGTGCGGCCACCGGGGGCCAGCACCCGCAGGGACTCGGCGTGCGCGGCCACGCGGTCCGGGAAGAACATCACCCCGAACCCGCAGCACACCACGTCGACCGTGCCGTCGGCGGCGGGCAGCCGGTCGGCCGCCGCGGCCACCCAGCGCGCGCGGGGCTCGTGCCGGCGGCCGTGGGCGACCATCGCCGGGTTCAGGTCGGTCGCCAGCACCTCGACGCCGGGCAGGGCGTCGAGCAGGGCCCGGGTGAGAACGCCGGTGCCGGCGGCGACCTCCAGCACGCGGGAGGGCCGGTGCTCCGCCACCCGCCGGGCCAGCTCGGCCGCGAACGGTGCGAACACCGGCCCCTCCAGGCACCGCGCGTAGGCCTCGGTCATGGCCTCCACCCACACCGCGTCGTCCTGCGTACGCGGGTGGGGGCCGGGACCGGTGCTCACGGTGTCGTCCTGCCTGCTAGGCGGCCTCGACCTCGGGCATGATCTCCTCCTTGATCCGCTTGAGGTCGTCGAGCGTCTTCGCGACCGGCACGTCCGCGAACGGCGGCCAGAACATCGGCATCGTCATCCCGGCCTCCTTGTAGGCCTTGAGCCGGTCCGTGATCTGCCGTGCGGACCCGACGAGGAGGTTGGTGAGCTTACCGCCGGGAGACTGGTCGACGTCGGTGTCGGTGATGACGGTCCACAGCATGCTGCTGATCTCGAGGTCGTCGACCGTGCGCTCGCTGCCGATCTCGCCGAGCTCGCGAGCGATCTCGGTCCGCCAGCGGGTGATGTCCTCCGGGGAGTCCTGGATCCCGATCCAGCCCGCGAGGCCGTACCTGCTGATCCGCGTGGCCGCGCGCCGCGGGTCCTTCAGGCCGCTGAAGAAGATCGGCGGGCCGGGCTTCTGCAGCGGCTTCGCCCCGAACCCGCAACGGTCGAAGTCGGCGAACTCGCCGTGGTACTCGAAGACGTCGTCGCCCCAGACGCCCTGCATGATCTCGATCGTCTCGCGCACGTGCTTGTTGCGCTTCGGGAAGATGTGCGACGCGCTGGAGGCCGCGAACTCCTCGGGCATCCACCCGGCACCGACGCCGACGTTCAGCCGTCCGCCCGACAGGTGGTCGATGGTGGCCATCTCGGCCGCCAGGACACCCGGGGACCGGAACGGGGTGTCGATGATGCTCATCCCGATCCGCACCGTCGACGTCTTCGCCGCGAGCCACGGGATGAGCGGCATGCCCTGCAGCCACTCGCCGCGCGAGGACACCGGGAGCCCCTTGGGCATCTCGGGGATCATGCCGAACGAGTACTGCAGCTCCCCGCGGTCCGACGCCTCCGGCACGACGATGCGGTCGAGCGTCCAGACGGAGTCGAAGTCCAGGTCCTCGGCGAGGGCGGTCAGGTCCTCCAGCTCCGTGACCGTCACCTTGTCGCGGAAGTTGGGAAGATAGAGAGCGAGCTTCATGCAGACGGCCTCCTCGCCGTTCGGGGGTGATGTTCCGGGGTGGTGCGGGATCAGGTCGCGACGTCCAGGAACGTCTTCCTGATGTCGGCCTTGAGCACCTTCCCGATCTTCGACCGGGGCAGGTCCTCCCAGACCTCGATCTGTTTCGGCGTCTTCACGCTGCCGATGCGGGTCTTCACGAACGACGTCAGCTCCGCCGGGTCCAGCGTGCTGCCGGGCCGGATCTGGAGGACGGCGGTGAGCCGCTCGCCCCACTTGTCGTCGGGAAGGCCGATGACGGCGCAGTCGGCGACGGCGGGATGGGCCATCAGCACCTGCTCCACCTCGGAGGAGTAGACGTTGAACCCACCGGTGATGACCATGTCCTTCGCCCGGTCGACGATGAACAGGAAGCCGTCGTCGTCGAGGTAGCCGATGTCGCCGGTGTGGTGCCAGCCGTGCGCCGAGACCTCCGCGGTGGCCTTCTCGTTCCGGAGGTAGCCACGCATGACGAGCGAACCGCGGACGACGATCTCGCCCCGTTCGCCCCGGGCGAGCAGCCGGCCGTCGTCGGCCATGATCCCGACGGTGACCAGCGGGGACGGCCGTCCCGCCGAGGACAGCCGCTCACGGGCGACCGTCCCGTCCGGCCCGAAGTGGTCCTCCGGCGCCATCGTGGAGATCATCATCGGGGCCTCGGTCTGGCCGAAGAGCTGCGCCATCACCGGGCCGATCCGGGAGAGGGCCTCCTCCAGCCGGGTCACCGACATCGGCGCGGCGCCGTACCAGAAGCACTGCAACGACGACAGGTCCCGCCCGTCGAGCGACGGGTGGTCGAGGACCATGTAGATCAGCGTCGGCGGCAGGAACGTGTGCGTCACCCGGTGCCGTTCGACGTGGTCGAGGAAGCCGCCCACGTCGGGGGCGCGCATGACGACGATCGAGCCGCCGCGGCACAGCACCGGGAAGCACAGCACGCCCGCAGCGTGGGTGAGCGGTGCCAGCGCCAGGTAGGTGGGCCGCCCGCCGTCCGGCGGCCACGGGTAGCTCATGAGCGTGATCGCCGTCATCGTCTCGATGGTCGTCCCGGTGAGCACCACCCCCTTGGGACGGCCGGTGGTGCCGCCCGTGCCGACGACCATCGCGACGTCGTCCGGGCACTGCCGGTCGACCGGCCCGGCGTCGGCCCCCGCGGCCAGGAACTCCGCCCAGCCGGTGGCCCACTCCGGATCGGCGTCGAGGCAGACGAGGGTCCGCAGCCGCGGCAGGTCACCGCGGATCGCGTCCACGAGCGGCGCGAACGACGACTGGAAGATCAGGACCGAGCACTCGAAGAGCTCGAGGAGCTCGCGGTTCTCGCCCGCCTCGTTGCGCGGGTTGATCGGGCACCACACGGCACCGGCGCGGCTGATCCCGAACACGCAGGTGAACGACGTCGGGTCGTTCGCCGAGAGGATCGCGACCGTGTCCCCCGGCTCGACACCGTGCCCGACGAGTGCGGCGGCGACCCGGTCGCCCAGCTCCCGCACGTCGCCGTAGGTCGCGACCTCGCCGTCGCAGACCAGGCAGGGCGCACCCGAATCCAGGGACGCCCCCTTGTCGAGATGGTCGACGAGGCGCATCACATGCCCATGCCGCCGTCGACGGGCAGGCCGGCGCCGTTGACGAAGCGGGACGCGTCCGACGCCAGGAACGCGACCGCGTCGGCGATGTCGGTGACCTCGCCGAGCCGGCCCGACGGCGTGAGCTCGACGACGGCGCCGACGGCGGCCTCCGGGCTCTCGAACAGCCCGAGCCCGGCGGTCTCGACGGCGAGCTTCTGGCCCATGGCCGTCGGCACGAGCCCCGGGTAGACGCAGTTGACCCGGACCCCGTAGCCGAGCTTGCCCGACTCCATGGCCGCGACCCGGGTGAGCCGGTCGATCCCCGACTTCGTGGCCGAGTACCCGCCGATCGAGGGGAAGGCGATGGTCGCGGCGACCGAGGCGATGTTGACCACCGAGCCGCCCTGCCCGGCCGCACCGCCCGGGCGCATCGCGCGGAACGCGTGCTTGATCCCCAGCATCGTGCCGAGGAGGTTGACCTCGAGCATGGCCCGCACGTCGCCGGGGTCGGTGTCGACCAGGAGCTGGGTGACCTCGAGACCGGCGTTGTTGACGACCACGTCCAGCCCGCCGAACCGGTCCACGGTGGAGGCGACCGCGGTGGACCACGAGCCATCGTCGGTGACGTCCAGGTGCACGGAACCGTGGCGCTCGCCGAGCGACTCGGCGAGCTTGGTCGCGAGATCGTCCTGGATGTCGGCGACGACGACCGAGGCCCCGGAGTCGGCCAGTGCGCGGGCCATCCCCTCACCGAGGCCCTGCGCGCCCCCGGTCACGAGCACGGTGCGTCCGGTCAGGTCGATCTGAGTCACTGGCACTCCTTCATCGGCGGTGATGGGAGCCACACCCTCGTGGAAACTCTGACCGACTGTCAAGATATCGCTGACCAGTCGTCCAGATTTTGGTGACCATCCGTCACGAGGATCGGTTAGGGTGGCGATCCGGACGACCGGGGACGAGGGGCGGTGGCATGGCGCGGGCCAATCCGATCGACAAGCACGACGCACGCCGCAGGGCGCTCGCGGACTCGGCGCTGCGCACGCTCGGCGAGCTGGGTTTCGCCCGGTCGTCGCTGCGGGAGATCGCGAACAACTCCCCCTTCAGCCACGGCGTCGTGCACTACTACTTCGGCGACAAGCTGGACCTGATCGTGTACTGCGTCCGGCAGTACAAAGCCGTCTGCGTGACCCGCTACGACGGCGCGGTCGCCGGCTCGACCACCGCCGACGGCCTGGTCGCCGCGTTCGCCGACACGCTGCGCCAGACGATCGTCGACGAGGCACCCATGCACCGCCTCTGGTACGACCTGCGTTCCCAGAGCATGTTCGAGGAGGGCCTGCGGGAGGCCGTCCAGCAGATCGACCGGACGCTCGAGGACATGGTCTGGCGGGTCGTGACCCGCTACGCCGAGCTGGCCGGCTCCCGCACCGCGCTCACCCCGCACACCGCGTACGGGATGTTCGACGGCGTGTTCCAGCAGGCCGTGCTGGGCTACCTCGCCGGGCACGAGCAGGAGGCGCTCGACGTGCTCCGGGCCGAGGTGCACGACCTCATGCCGCTCACCCTCCGCACACCCCGGGCCGACGCGGCCTGACGGGGCGCGCCGCCGGTGGGAGCATCCCCGGCGTGGACGACACCACGACGCTGCTCGACCTCACCCACGCCTGGCACCGCGCGATCGCCCGGAACGACGCGGACGCCATCGCGGCGTTCATGGCGCCGGACTGGGTGCTCGTCGACCACGACGGCGTGGGCACCCGCGAGAACTTCCTGTCCCTCGTCGCCACCGGCCGGCTGCGCCACAGCCTCATGAAGCCGGTTCCGCGCAGCGAACGCGTCCGGGTGCACGGAGACCTCGGGTACGTGACGGCCCGGGTCCTCAACACCGCGCTCGTCGAGGGCCGGGAGCACCACGCCGACGAGTGGACCACCGACGTCTTCGTCCGGCGTGCCGGCCGGTGGGAGTGCGTGCTGTCGCAGGTCACCGCCGCACGCCGGGACGACGACGGGTAGTCAGAAGGCGATCCGCACGGGGCGGCCGGACCGGACCGGCACCCCGCTCGCGAACATGACGTGATCCGGGCGGCGCCACGCCGCACCCGGGACGCCGGTGGCCGGGACCAGCCCCGTCGCCGTCGTCGAGCACTTCTGCCGTCCGCAGCGGCCCATCCGACCGGCCAGGACCGGCAGGACCCGGGCCGTCCGTCACGGCTCCGACGATGACGCACACACGCGTCCCCGGCCCCTGCGGGATCCGCGTCTGGACAGCAGTCGGCATGCAAACGTATATTCTTCAGCATCAGAATATACGATCATCTGGCGATGATCGTCTTCCACCACGGAGGTCAAGGGTGACCGACTCGCAGATCGCTGCCCGGAGCGCCGACGGCGTCCCCGGCGGGGATCCCTCATCACAGCCGAACCGCCGGATGCGGAACCGGGTGCTCCTGTCGAGCTTCGTCGGATCGGTCATCGAGTGGTACGACTTCTACCTCTTCGGCATCGCCTCGGCCGCCGTGTTCGGGCAGCTGTACTTCCCCGAGTTCAGCTCCACGGCCGGCACCCTCGCCGCGTTCGCCACCCTGGCCGCAGGCTTCATCGCCCGGCCCCTCGGCGGGATCGTCTGGGGCCACTTCGGCGACCGGGTCGGCCGCAAGGGGATGCTCGTGCTGTCCATCGTGCTGATGGGCGTGGCGACGACCGTCGTGGGACTGCTGCCCACCTACGCGACGATCGGCATCTGGGCGCCGCTGATCCTGGTGCTGATGCGCCTGGTCCAGGGCGTGTCGGCCGGCGGCGAGTGGGGCGGGGCCGTGCTCATGTCCATGGAGCACGCACCGAAGCGCCGCGGCCTGTCCAGCTCGGTCGCACAGATGGGGCTCTACGGCGGGATCCTGCTGGCCAACGGGGTCTTCGCGGCGGCGGCCGCGCTGACCGGCGACGCGTTCCTCGAGTGGGGCTGGCGCATCCCGTTCCTGCTCTCGGCCGTGCTCGTCCTGATCGGTCTGTGGATCAAGCTCGGGGTCGAGGAGAGCCCGGTGTTCACCCAGGCCCGCGAGCAGGCGGATCTGGCCACCGCCGAGAAGCCGCAGGTGCCGCTCGTCGAGGTGCTCCGCCACCCGAAGAACCTGCTCCTGTCCGTCGCGCTCGTCCTCGGTGCGTTCGCGGCGAGCGCGCTCTACGGCACCTGGATCGTCAGCTACGGCATCACGGAGGGCTTCCCGCGCGCGGACATCCTCAACGCCGTCCTCGTGGCGGCGGCGATCGGCCTCGTGTTCCAGCCGGTGTTCGCGTACCTGTCCGACCTGTGGGGCCGGCGCGTCGTCGTCGGTGTCGGCGCGGTCCTGCAGGCGCTCAGCATCCCGGTCATGTTCGCCCTCATGGACGGCGGCGGCACCGGCGCGATGTACCTCGGGATCTCCCTCGCCGCGTTCGCCCACGCCATCGTCTACAGCCCACTCGGCGCCTGGCTCGGCGAGCTGTTCCCGACCACAGCGGTACACCGGGGCCTCACTCGGCTACCAGATCGCGGGCACCATCGGCGGCGGCTTCACCCCGCTGATCTGTGCCTCGCTGCTCGCCGCCTCGGGCGGCGGCACCACCGGCATCTCCCTGTTCATCGGCGCGACCTGCCTGCTGACGGTGATCGCCGTGTTCTTCGCCGCCGAGACCAGCCGCAGCACGCTCCGGTAACCGCGCCGACCCGCCCGTCCGGCCGACGCGCCCGTCGAGGAGAAGCTCGGCATCATCGACACCGACTTCCACCCGATGCCGCTGCCGACCGACCCACAGGTCGCCGAGCACCTGCCGCAGCGCTGGCGCGACTACATCGCCCGCTACGGCACGGGCAGTTTCGGCGGTGGGGTGTCCCCCTCGCAGCGCGAGTTCACCCACCGCCTCGACGCGGTGGACGAGCACGGGCGGGTCGGCGTCGATCCGCACCTGGCCGTGGAGCAGGTCGTCGACCGGTACGACATGTCCGCCGTCGTGCTGACCTGCCCGCAGACCTACATCATCACCCACGGCGGGGCGAACATGCCCCACGAGTGCGCCGTCGCGATCTATCGCGCCTACAACGACGCGCTGGCCCACACCTGGGCCGGCGCCGATGACCGGTTCAAGGCCAGCATCACCCTGCCGCGCGACCTCGCCGGTGCCGCCGACGAGATCGTGCGCTGCAAGGAGGGCCCGCACGGCGACTCCTACGTCCAGGTCCTGATGTCCCCCGCCGGGCAGGACCCGCTCGGCAAGCAGCGCTACTGGCCGATCTTCGAGGCGTGCGAGCAGTACGACATCCCGCTGGGCTTCCACGTCCCGGGGATGGGACGCCAGCCGACCGGATCCGGCCGCCAGAACTTCTACGCCGAGATGCACGCCGCGTTCGCGGTGCTGCCGATCTCGATGGTGTCCAGCCTGGTCTTCGAGGGTGTCTTCGAACGCTTCCCGAGGCTGAAGATCGCACTGCTCGAGCTGGGCTGGGACTGGGTCGTGCCGTTCTCCTGGCGCCTCGACGCGACCTTCGACAAGCTGCGCGACGAGCTCCCGCACCTGACCCGCAGACCGTCGGACTACCTGCGCGAGCACTTCTGGTTCTCCACCCAGCCCGTCGAGGAACCGGAGGACCCGGCGTGGACGCCCGACGTCTACACGATGTTCGAGGAGTCCGGCTTCGCGGACCGGCTGATGTTCTCCTCCGACTATCCGCACTGGGACTTCGACTCACCCTACGAGTCCGTGCCGCAGTCGTTCCCGCTGGAGCGGCGCCGCCGGATCCTCGGCACGAACGCGAGCGCTCTGTACGGGATCCCGCTGCGGCCGGGGCACGGTGTCCCGGCGGTGGGTGCCTGACATGGCGATCGTCGAGAGATCCCGCCGCCGGAGGGCCGCCCGGCTCCTCGACCACACCGACCCCCGGCGCGCTGCGGCGCGGGCCCTGCCCCGAGGCATCCGGGAGTACGTCGACGGCGGCTCCGAGGGCGAGGTGACGCTGCGGCGCAACGCCCGGGCTTTCCAGGACGTGGCGTTCGCCCCGCGGATGGCCACCTGGGTCGACGAGCCCGGCCTCTCCACGACGGTGCTCGGCACCCCGGTGGACCTTCCCGTGCTGACCGCCCCGTGCGGGGGGATGCGCCTGGTGCACCCGGACGGCGACATCGGGCTGGCGACGGGCGCCGCGCGGGCGGGCACGATCCACGTCGCCAGCTCCGCCGCCGGGTACACGCTGGAGGAGATCGCCGCCGTCGCTGGTCCGCAGTGGTTCCAGCTCTACCGCTTCTCGTCGCAGGCCACGATGGAGAACCTGGTCGGCCGGGCGCAGTCGGCGGGCTACACCGCACTCGTCGCCACGGTCGACACCGCGGTGGCGGGCTTCCGCCCGCGCGACTACAAGAACGGGTTCAGCTACTCGATGCGGGTCAACGCCCGCAACGCGGTCAAGCTCGCGCCCCAGCTGCTGCCGAAGCCGGCGTGGCTGGCCCGGTACCTCGCCGACGGGCTGCCGTTCGAGATCCCGAACACCGCCGAGGTGACGGTCGACGGCAAGCCGATGGTGCTCACCGAGATGACCAAGGGTGGCGCGGGCTCGCACTCCCCCACCTGGACCGACGTCGACTGGCTGCGCGCGCACTGGAACGGGCCGCTCGTGGTCAAGGGCGTCATCACCCCCGACGACGCCCGCCGTGCCGTCGCGGCGGGTGCGGACGCGGTGATCGTCTCCAACCACGGAGGGCGCCAGCTCCACGGATCGCCCGCCACCCTCGGCGCCCTGCCGCGGATCGTCGACGCCGTCGGTGACCAGACGGAGGTGCTGCTGGACAGCGGGATCCGCCGCGGCAGCGACGTGCTCAAGGCGCTGTCGCTGGGGGCCCGCGCGGTGCTCGCCGGCCGGCTGCCCGCCTGGGGCCTGGCCGCCGCCGGCACCGCAGGCGTCGAGCAGGTGCTGGAGATCCTGCGCAGCGAGATGGTCCGGACCATGCGGCTGATGGGCTGCCGCAGCGTCGCCGACCTCGACCCGACCTGGCTGGACCCGCACACGGTTCCCGGCCGTCCCATGANNCTGGCCGCCGCCGGCACCGCAGGCGTCGAGCAGGTGCTGGAGATCCTGCGCAGCGAGATGGTCCGGACCATGCGGCTGATGGGCTGCCGCAGCGTCGCCGACCTCGACCCGACCTGGCTGGACCCGCACACGGTTCCCGGCCGTCCCATGAAGGAGGTGGAGGTCCCGTGACGACCTCACCCACGCGGCGCCCGGGCCGCACGACCCGGTTCGTCGTCGGCCGGGTCGACGAGATCCCGCCGGGAGAGCGCCGGATCGTCGAGGCCGGTGGCCGCGAGATCGGTGTGTTCAACATCGGCGGCCGCTACTACGCGATGCTCAACCGCTGCCCCCATCTGGGGGCGCCGCTGTGCGAGGGCGGGGTCGTCAACCAGATCGAGTCGAGCGTCCCCGGCGACGTCCGCCTCGACGAGGGCCGGACGTTCGTGACCTGCCCCTTCCACAACTGGGAGTTCGACGTCGAGACCGGCCGGTCCGCCTGGAACCCGGCGCTGCGGGCACGCGCGTTCGGCGTCGCCCTCGAGGGCGCGGCCGAGGTCCGGGCCGCCCTCGACCAGGGCGAGATGGGCCGTATCCCCGGCCCCTACACCGTCGAGACCGTCGATGTGGCGGTCGAGTCCGACTACGTCGTGCTGTCGCTGCGCCCCGCACGAGGAGGAACCTCATGACCGCCCCTCTGCTGCAGGGCACCACGCGCGACGCCGTGTGGTCCGGCCCGGTGATCGACTGCGACGTGCACGCCACCCCGCCCTCGCTCGAGGCGCTCTTCCCCTACACCGACCCGGTGTGGGTGCAGGGCGCGCGGGAACGCGGGTGGCGGGGCCCCAACGGGCAGGCTCTCGCCTACCCGCCGAACGCCCCGACCACGGCACGGGACGAGTGGCGGCCCGAGGACCGCCCGCCCGCGTCCCGGCTGGCGGATCTGCAGGACCACGTCCTCGACCCATGGCGGACCGAGGTCGCGCTCGTCAACACCGCCTACGGCGTCGACTCGCTCCGGCACCCCGACTGGGCGGCGGCGCTGGCCCGCGCCGTCAACGACTGGCTGATCGCCGAGTGGCTCGACCGCGACCCGCGGCTGGTCGGTTCCATGGTGGTCCCCGCCCGCGATCCCGCCGCGGCCGCCGCCGAGATCGAGCGCGTCGGTGGGCACCCGCGGATCGTGCAGGTCACCATGCCAGTGCGCTCGGAACGGCTCTACGGACAGCGGGCGTTCTGGCCGGTCTACGAGGCGATGACCCGGCACGACCTGGTCATGGGGCTGAGCTGGGGCGGCACCTCCGAGGACGCACCGTCCCCGACCGGGTACGCCTCCTGGTACGCCGAGGAGTACGCGGCGGAGATCCAGGTCTACGGCGCGCAGATGACCAGCATGATCTACGAGGGGATCTTCCAGAAGTTCCCCGGCATGCGGGTCACCATGCTGGAGAGCGGTTTCGGGTGGGTGCCCACCTGGAGCTGGAGCATCAACAAGAAGTGGAAGGGCCTGCACCGGGAGATACCGTGGGTCGACCGGCTGCCCACCGAGATCATCCGGGACCACTTCCGGTTCTCCATCGCCCCGGCCGACCTCGGCCCGGACGAGCACGCCCGGAAGATCATCGAGTGGCTGGGGTCCGAGGACCTCCTGCTGTTCGCCACGGACTACCCGCACCTGCACACCGACGATCTCTCCCGGGTGCTGGACCTCATGCCGGAGTCCATGCGGCCCCAGGTGATGCACGCCTCGGCGAGGCACTGGTACCGGCTGGACAGGGCGCTCGGATGAGCTACGCCGTCACCACCGAGGCCCACCCCAACCGCCTCCGCGGGATCCTGGAGGCGGGCGGCACCGCCGTCGGGCTGGCCTGCCACACCGGCGACCCGCACGTCGCGGAGACCCTGGCCGTGGCCGGGTTCGACTACCTCTACCTCGACCAGCAGCACAGCGTCGGCGGGCTGGCCACGCCCGTCGACATGCTGCGCGCCACCGCCCGGACGGGCACCACCGCGCTGGTCCGGGTCGCCGCGAACGACCCCGTGCTCGTCGGGCGGGCGCTCGACGCCGGCGCCGAGGGCGTGATCGTGCCCGGCATCGAGTCGGCGGAGGAGGCCCGCCGGGCCGCGGCGGCCGTGCACTACCCACCGACGGGGGTGCGCAGCTGGGGCCCGACCCGCTCGGCCTACGGCCTGGGCCCGGACCCCGCGACCGTCAACGGGCAGGTCCTGTGCCTGGTCATGATCGAGACCGCGGTGGGCGTGGCGAACGCCAAGGAGATCACCACGGTCCCCGGCGTGCACGGGGTGTACCTCGGGCCCGGTGACCTCGCGGTGAGCCTCGGCCTCGACCCGGTCACCGGGCCGCGCGAGGAGCCGCACCGGGCCGCCGTCGCCGGGATCGTCTCGGCCTGTGCCGCGGCCGGGATCGCCGCCGGGATCACCGGCGACCCGGTCACCGAGTCCCGCCGCGGCTTCCGCATGGTCACCGCCGGCTCCGACGTCGGCTTCCTCAAGGCGGGTCTGGGTGCCGCGCGCGACGCCCGCGACGCACTGATCGAAGGAGACTCATGAGCACCGTGAACACCCTGCGGGGCCCGATCGACGCCACGCGGATCGGCACCACCCTGATGCACGAGCACATCATGGCCCGCAATCCCGAGCTCGAGCAGAACATCGAGCACCCGGAGTACGACGAGGCCGCTATCGTCGAGCGCGCCCGGACGAGCCTGACCTCGCTGCACGAGGACAAGGGCATCGACACCTTCGTCGACCTCACCGTGCTGGGTCTGGGCCGCGACATCCCGACCGTCCAGCGGCTCGCCGAGGGGGTGCCGCTCAACATCGTCGTGGCCACCGGCTACTACACGGCCAAGGACCTGCCGACCTACTTCCACACCCACGCGCCGGACGGGCTCGTCGGGAGGACCCTCGGCGGGCCGGACGTGCTGGAGACGATGTTCACCCAGGACATCACGACCGGCATTCCGCGCACCGACGGCGTCCGTGCCGGGATCATCAAGATCGTCACCGACGAGCACGGGATCACGCCGGACCTCGACCGGGTCTACCGGACCGCCGCCCGCGCCCAGGCCGAGACCGGGGTCCCGATCTCCACGCACACCAATGTCGCCCACGCCAACGGCCGCGACCAGCAGAAGTGGTTCGCCGCCAACGGTGTTGACCTCGAACGCACGGTCATCGGCCACAGCGGCGACTCCACGGACCTGGACTACCTCAAGGAGCTCATGGACAACGGTTCCTTCATCGGCATGGACCGCTTCGGCATGGAGTTCGTGCTCGACGACGCGAGCCGCATCGACACGCTCGTGACGCTGCTGGGACAGGGGTACGCGGAGAAGATCACGATCTCGCACGACGCCGGGTTCTTCTCGATCAACACACCGCCGTCCTGGCGCGCGGAGCACACGCCGAACTGGCACCACCACCGCATCTCCGACCACGTGCTGCCGGAGCTGCGCAGGCGTGGGGTCACCGAGGACCAGATCACGCAGATGATGGTCGTCAATCCCGTCCAGGTGCTCACCGGCGACACCGCGGCCGCGCAGGCGGTCGCCGCGACGGCGCTCGGCGCGGGGGTCTCGTGACGGTCGAGCAGCCGACCGAGGTCACCGCGACCGTCACCGCGATTAAGCCGGAGGCCGACGGGATCGTCTCGCTGCACCTCGCGCCCGCTGCCGGGGACAAGCTGCCCGCCTGGGAGGCGGGTGCGCACGTCGATCTCGTCCTCGGCCCGGGCCTCGAACGGCAGTACTCGCTCTGCGGGGACCCGGCCGACCTGACCCGCTGGCGGCTCGGGGTTCTCCGGGAGCCGGAGAGCCGGGGCGGCTCGGCCCACGTCCACGAGCGGCTGGCGGTCGGCGACGAAGTGGTCTGCCGGGGACCGCGGAACAACTTCTCCCCGGTCGACGCCGACCGGTACCTGTTCGTCGCGGGCGGGATCGGCATCACCCCGATCCTGCCGATGGTCAGGGCGTGCGAGGTGGCGGGAAAGCCGTGGCGCCTGTTCTACGGCGGGCGGGCCGAGCCCACCATGGCGTTCCGGGAGGAGCTCGCACACCACGGGGACCGGGTCCACAGGAGTCCCACGGTGTCCTCGACCTGGACACCGTGCTGGGCTCCCCCACGGCCGGCACCGCGATCTACTGCTGCGGGCCGGGCGCCCTGCTCGACGCCGTCGAGCAGCGGTGCGCCGCCTGGCCGGCCGGTTCGTTGCACCTCGAACGGTTCCGGCCCAGGGACGGGGCGCTCGACGGCGGGAACACGGCGTTCGAGGTCGAGCTCGACGCGTCCGGCATCACCCTCACCGTGGGGGCCGGCCAGACCCTCGCCGAGGCGATCGAGGACGCGGGGGTGGACCTGCCGACCTCGTGCCGGGAGGGGACCTGCGGGACCTGCGAGACCTACGTCCTCGAGGGGGAACCGGACCACCGCGACTCCTACCTCACGGCGGAGGAACAGGCCTCCGGCGAGGTGATCATGCCGTGCTGCTCCCGCTCCCGCTCGGCCCGGCTCGTGCTGGACCTCTGACGAGCCCGGGCCGGCTCAGCCCGCCAGGCGCCCCGGGCTCCGGGGCGCCTGCGGCATGTCCGGCTCGCCCCAGAACTCCAGCGAGTCCAGCCACCGCATGAGCAGCTCACCGGTCCCGGCGAAGTGCGCAGCCGTCCGCTCCCGAGAGGCGTCGACGTCGCCGGCGGCGAGGGCGTCGATCAACGGGGCGTGCTGGGTGCGGTTGACCTCGGACCAGCCGGGCACCACGTGGAAGTTCTCGGGGAACTGCAACGGCACCAACCTGCTCGCCGCCCGCGCGAACCAGTCCAGCTTCGGGGCGTCGGCGATCACCGACACGTAGTGGTGCAGCGTGGAGTTGAGCTCGGTGGCGAGGTGCCCGTCGTCCGGGTCCGCACCGCGGATCCGCCGGTCGATCTCACGCAGGTAGTCCACGTCCCGCGCGGTCGCGCGGGAGGCGGCGCGCGCCGCGATCTCGCCCTCCGCTGTCGACCACATCAGGTAGGTGTCCTCGACGTCCTTGCGCCGGATGGCCGCGACCCGGAACCCCCGGTTCGGCTCGTGGCGCACCCACCCGTCCTGGGACAGCAGCAGCAGGGCCTCACGCACCGGGGTCACGCTGACGCCGAGCTGCTCGGCCAGCTGCCCGAGCCGGAGCGTGTCACCGGGGTGCACGGTCCGCGCCATGATCTGGTCCCGGATCGCGCTCGCGACGTTCCCGCGGAGCTGCTCCTTCCCTGCTCGTGCCACGGCGACGATCCTACCGGCGAGGGGTGGCCGCGGCGCCGCACGACGCAGCCCGGGATCGCCCGGCCCGCCGTGGTGTGACGAGATCGGGCGACTACGGGGAGCGGGACTTGAGTGTGCCGTAGCGGCACGGTGTCCGATGGATCCCGACACCGACACCCGGGGAGCACACCATGACCGTGACCGGACGCCCGACCGGGCAGCAACCGGCACTGATCGACATCGAGACCTTCTTCGCCGACCCGGAGTTCGGCAGCCCGTCGCTCTCCCCCGACGGCACCCGGATCGCCTATCTCGCCCCGGCGCACGGACGCCGCAACGTCTGGGTCCGAGGCATCGACGAGACCCACGACGACGCCGTCTGCGTCACCCACGACACCCGCCGCGGGATCACCACCCACCTGTGGACCGACGACCCCCGCTGGCTGCTCTACCTCCAGGACACCGACGGGAACGAGGACTGGCACCTGCACCGCGTCGACCTCGACGCCCCCGACGAGCCGGCCGTCGACCTGACCCCGATGGAACCCGGGTCGCGGGTGTTCGCCGCCGACCCGGAGACCACGGTGCCCGGCACCGTCATCGCGTGGATGAACCCGCGCCCGCTCTACGTCGACGTGTTCCGGATCGACGTCGCGACCGGCGAGCGGACCCCGCTGGTGGAGCGGACCGATCCGGCCGAGACCTTCCTCGTCGACCGGACCGGCCGGGCGTCGTGGTTCGTGTCGCAGGACGCCGACGGCACCTACGAGCTCGCCGCCGCCGACCCGGAGACCGGCAGCAGGCACGTCGTCCACCGGGCCGGCGGGCCGGAGCACCCGATGGGCCTCTTCGCCGTCCCGACGCCGGACGGCAGCGCCGCCCTGGTGGGCGACTACCAGGACTCCGACGACCTCCGGCTGCTCCGGGTCGACCGCACGACCGGCGAGCAGACCGTGCTCGCCGCCGTCGAGGGGCACAGCCTCGACACCCTGAGCGCGGCGTCGGACGCCCTGCCGCCGACGGTGTTCGTCAGCCGTCGCACCGGCGAGGTCGTCGCCGCCCGGTTCACCGGGGACCGGCCCCGGATCGTGCCGGTCGACCCCCACTTCGCCGAGATCCAGGCCGCGCTGGAGACGCTGTCCGACGGCGTGCTCGGCTGGGTCCACTCCGACCTGGACGAGCAGCGCTGGCTGGTCACCTTCCTGCACGACCGGGAGCCGCAGACCACCTGGTTCTACGACCACACCACCGGCGACGCCCGGCGGCTCGACGGCGGCGCCCCCGCTCTCGACCCGGCCGGGCTGGCGCCGATGGCAGCGGTCCGGTTCCCGGCCCGCGACGGCCTCCCGCTCCACGCGTTCCTCACCCTGCCCGTCGGCGTCGCACCGGAGGGCCTGCCGCTGGTGCTCCTGGTCCACGGCGGACCGTGGATGCACGACACCTGGGGCTACAACCGGACCGTCCAGCTCCTGGCCAACCGCGGCTACGCCGTGCTCCAGGTCAACTTCCGCGGCTCCACCGGATACGGGCGCCGGCACCTCACCGCGGCGGTCGGCGAGTTCGCCGGCGCCATGCACGACGACCTGATCGACGCCGCCGACTGGGCCGTCGCGCAGGGGTACGCGGACCCCGCCCGGATCGCGATCGCCGGCGGCTCCTACGGCGGCTACGCCGCACTCGTCGGCGTCACCGTGACCCCGGACCGGTTCGCCGCCGCCGTCGACTACGTCGGCATCTCCGACCTGGCCAACTTCCTGGCCACGCTGCCCCCGTTCGTCCGCGCGAACATGACCAACAACTGGATCCGCTACGTCGGCGACCCCGACGACCCCGACCAGCTGGCGGACATGCGGCGCCGCTCCCCCATCACCATGGTCGACCGGATCCGCACCCCGCTGCTCGTCGCGCAGGGCGCGAACGACGTGCGCGTCGTGCAGGCCGAGTCCGACAACATCGTGGCCCCGCTGCGCGAGCGCGGCGTCCCGGTCGAGTACCTCGTGGCAGGCGACGAAGGCCACGGCTTCGAGAACCCGGAGAACCAGGTCATGCTGCACCGGGCGATCGAACGGCACCTCGCCGAGCACCTCGGGGGCCGCCGGGCCGCGGCCGGCTGACCCCCGCGACCCGCCGCAGGGCCGTGCCGATCGCGCTCCGCGGCGGACCGGGATATCATCGGGTCACGGGACACCTGGCGCATCCGGCCGGAGGCACGACGACGCGCTCCGGCAGGCACGAATCCACGGACGTGATCGCCCAGCAGGTCCCGGACACGTCTCGGGGCGCGCTCGGCATTCCCCGATGCTCGTGACCCGATCGCAGCACCCTGCGCGGTGGGGCCGGTTCGGCCGCCCTGCCGGCTCGGCGAAGGAGAAGTTGTTGGCTCGACGAGGCAGGCCCCAGACCAGGGCTCGCCAGGACACACCGAAGTCCCCGAAGTCCCGCAGGCGTGGGCGCGACCACGGCGGTGAGCGCAGCGACGTCATGACCGTGCTCGCCCGGTCCGTCCGCGAGGTCCAGGCCGCGCTGCGGAACAGCCGGGTGACCCCCGCGACCCGCACGAAGTTCCAGGCGGTGACCCTGCTGCTGCGTGACGGGCGCGCGCGGATCCTCGCCGACGGGCAGACCACCGAGGCGCGCCGGTCCGAGCAGCTCAAGCGGCTCGACGAGCTGGCGCGGACGCTGGCGTCGACCGCCGTCCGCGACGCGGGGCTCCTGGCCCTGCTCAGCGAGGACGCCGTCGTCTCCGACGAGGCGCGGGCGCTCACCCGCGACGTGCTGCGCGAGGCCGGCGTCGAACCGGCCGACAGCACGGTCACCGAGGTCGTCCCGCCCCCGGAGCCCACGGTCACGGCGAGCAGGCCCGGGGTGGTGCCGCAGTCGGTCGTGTCGCGGCAGATGGCCAACCCCTTCCTCGCACCCGACCTGTCGGCCGCCCGGCCCAGCACGACCCGCCCCACCCCGCTCACCGGCTGGGAGCTGCTCGACCCGCTGCTGCGGTCGTTCGAGCGCGCCGGGACGGGAGCCTCGGCCTGCATGTCCCTCCCCGAGCCGGACGACCGGCCCGCGCGGAGCCGCGCGGACCTCATGCCCCACCAGGCCGGGCTGGTCGCGGCGGCCGCGGACGGGCACCGGACCTTCCTGCTCGCCGACGAGCCGGGGCTCGGCAAGACCGCGCAGGCGCTGCTGGCCGCGGAGGCCGCGGACGCCTACCCGTTGCTCGTCGTCGTCCCCAACGTCGTGAAGACGAACTGGGTGCGTGAGGCGGAGCGCTGGACGCCGCGGCACCCCGCCACCGTGATCTACGGCGACGGCGACTCGATCGACGGCTTCGCCGACGTCGTCGTCGTGAACTACGACGTGCTCGACCGGCACGTCGGGTGGCTCGGCGGCTTCGGGTTCCGCGGGATGGTCATCGACGAGGCGCACTTCATCAAGAACAAGACCTCGCAGCGTTCGCAGCACGTCCTGGAGCTGTCCGAGCGGATCCGGGCCTTCACCCCGCGCCCGCTGCTGATGGCCCTCACCGGCACCCCGCTGATCAACGACATCGAGGACTTCCTCGCCATCTGGCAGTTCCTGGGCTGGATCGACGGGAAGAAGCCGCTGCCCGACCTGATGAACGCCCTGACCGCGACCGGGCTGACGCCGGCCGACCCGCGCTTCTACGCCGCGGCCCGGCAGTGCGTCGTCGATCTCGGCATCGTCCGCAGGCGCAAGATCGACGTCGCCGCCGACATCCCGGCGCGGCGCATCGCCGACCTGCCCGTCGAGCTCGACGGCCCCGCCGGCCGGTCGATCCGCGCGGCCGAACGCGATCTCGCCCGGCGCATGGTCGAGCGCTACTCCGACGCCCTCGCGAACCGGCGGTCCGGCGCGGTCGTCGACGGCATCGACCACGACCTGGTGCGCCAGGTCGCGCGCTGGGAGCAGAAGGACGCGCTGTCGTCCCCGAGCGGTGACAACGTGTTCGGCACGATGCGCCGCATCGGCCGGGCCAAGGGCGGGCTCGCGGCCGACTACGCGGCCCAGCTCGCCCGCAGCGCCGGCAAGGTCGTCTTCTTCGCCAAGCACGTCGAGGTGATGGACACGGCCGAGGAGATGTTCGTCCGGCAGGGGATGCGGTTCGCCTCGATCCGCGGTGACCAGACGGCCGCCGCGCGCCAGCGCAACATCGACGCGTTCACGAACGACCCGGACGTCGCCGTCGCGGTCTGCTCGCTCACCGCGGCCGGGGTGGGGATCAACCTGCAGGTCGCGTCGGACATCGTGCTCGCGGAGCTGTCCTGGACCGCCGCCGAGCAGACCCAGGCCATCGACCGCTGCCACCGCATCGGCCAGACCGCGCCGGTCACCGCCTGGCGGGTCATCGCCGCGCAGACGATCGACGCGCGGATCGCCGAGCTGATCGACGGCAAGGCCGGGCTGGCCGACCAGGCCCTCGACGGCATCGAGGACGACAGTGACTCGTCGGGCGACATCCAGCTCGAGGCGATGGTGTCCCTGCTGACGACGGCGTTGTCGGAGACCCCGGCGCACCACGGCACCTGACCGGGCGGTTCAGCCCGTCCGGTCGAGACCCGCGTCGTGGACGAGCAGCGCCACCTGGACCCGGTTGTTCAGGTCGAGCTTGGTCAGGATGGCCGAGACGTGGGTCTTGACCGTGGCGATGCTGACGTGGTGCAGGGCGGCGATCTCGGCGTTCGACCGTCCGGCGCCGAGCTCGATCGCGACCGCGCGTTCCCGCTCGGCGAGCACCGCCAGCCTGCGGCGCGCCACGTCGCGGGCCGAGTCCTCCCCTCCGCCGGCCACGCGGTCGATGAGCCGCCGGGTGACCTCGGGCGAGAGCACCGGGCGCCCCGCCGCCGCGTGCCGGATGGCGAGGACGAGCTCGTCGGGCGGGGTGTCCTTGAGCAGGAACCCGGCCGCTCCGGCCCGCAGCGCCCGCAGGACGTGCGCGTCGGCGTCGAACGTCGTGAGCACGACGACCTGCGGGGACCGGGGACGCCGGCGCAGCGTCTTGGTCGCTGTCAGCCCGTCGGTGCCGGGCATCCGGATGTCCATGAGCACCACGTCCGGTGCGTGCCGTTCGGCGAGCTCGATCGCCTCGGCGCCGTCACCGGCCTCGGCGACCACCCGGATGTCGGGGGCACCACGCAGCATCATCGTCAGTCCGAATCGGACGACCGGGTCGTCGTCCACGACCAGCACGTCGACGGTCGGGGCGGGCTCGGTGCTCACGCCGGCCACGGTAGCCGCATCCCGACCCGCCACCCACCCGACGCCGTCGGGCCGTAGTCCAGCCCTCCGCCGACGAGCGTCGCCCGCTCGGCCAGCCCGCGCAGACCCTCCCCCGACCCGGCCGGGGCGGCGGGGACGTCCGGTGGCGCCGGCGGTGTCCGGTTCTCGACCTCCGCGGACAGGTGGTCGCCGGGCTCGCCCTCGATCCGGACGACGACGGGGGCGCCGGGAGCGTGCTTGCGGGCGTTCGTCAGGCTCTCCTGCACGAACCGGTAGAGGGTCCGCCCCACCGTCTCGGGGACCTCCCGCCCGCCGGTCGTCACCGCGTGGGCGTCGCGCAGCTCGACCGGGGTCCCGGCCCGGTCCGTCTCGTCGATCAGCTCGGTGATGTCGGCGACGCCGGGCAGCGGGAGCTCTCCCACCGGTGCCCGGAGCACACCGATGACCTCGCGGAGGTCCTGCAGGGCGCGGTGGGCGTTCTCCCGGATCACCTCAGCGGCCCGTGCGGTCTCCTCCGCCGACGCCGTCCGGTGGAAGGCCAGCGCACCCGCGTGGACGCTGAGCAGCGACAACCGGTGGCCGAGGACGTCGTGCATCTCGCGGGCGAGCGTCTCCCGGGCCTCGTGCTGGGAGCGTTCGGCGCGCAGGCGCGCCTCGACCTCGGCGACCGAGGCCCGTTCCCGCAGGGACGCGACGAGCTCGCGGCGGCTGCGCACGAGCATGCCCCACGCGACGACGGCGGCGTGCCCGGTGACCAGCAGCACGACCATGACCCAGGCCGGGATCCCGGGCTCGGGCCGGAACCCGAAGAACACCCCGAACGCCGCCAGGCTCGCCACGGTGAGCGTCAGCGTGACCCGCGTCGAGCAGTGGACCGCCACGGTGAACAGCGCGACGAGTGCCGCCGTGCTCGCCGACTCGGAGAACGTGCAGACCGCGACGAGGGTCGCCGCGAGTGCGACCGGGTACCGGCGCCGCCACCACAGCCCGAGGCAGCAGAGCAGTCCGACGACGAGATCGAGGTGGACGAACCACTCCGGCAGCGGGCCGGGCATCCCGAGGCGCCGGTCGGCGGTCTGGAGCGTGACCACGACGGCGATCACGAACAGCGTGGCGTCGGTCCCGCGGGAGCGCCACGCCGCCCGCTCCTCGCCTGATACCCAGCCCATGGCGCCGAGCCTAGGGCCGCGGCCGGGGCCGCTCCTCCCCCTCGTGGCCCGTCCTCTCCGACTTCGGTCGGAGGATCGGCGCCCGTCGGCCGATCCGGGCGGCCGGGCGGCCTTCCTAGCGTCCGTCCCATGTCCACACGGACCCGACAGACCGGTGCGACGGCCGCGCCTCCACCGGCAACCACCACCGTCCGGCCCGGCTGGGGCGAGATCGTCGCCGGCCTGGTCCTCATGGGGATCGCGGTGTACCGGATCCCACCGATCCTCGGCGACCACGCCGCGGCGCTGGGGCCCTGGTACGGCATCGCGCTGCTCGCCCTGCCCGCCGTCGCCGCCCTCGGCGGGTTCACCACCTCGGCCCGGGCGCGCGTCCGGTCCTGGAGCGCCGTCGGTGTCCGCCGGGCCTCCGCGCGGGCCGTGCTCGCCGGCGCCGGCGCCGGGGTCGCCGCGCTGGCGCTGACCGTGGCGGTCACCGCGGTGCTCGGCGCCGCCGGGGTCCCGCTCGGCGGGGCCCGGCCGGACACGACGGTCGTGGGCCTGCTGGTCCTCGGCCTCGTCACACCCGTGGCGCAGGAGCTGCTGCTGCGCGGGGTCGTGACCTCGGCGCTGCTGCGGCACGGTGCGGTCGTCGGGGTGCTGGGCAGCGCGGTCGTGTCGGCCGCCGCCGCGGTGCTCGTCCTCGCGCTGCTGCCCACCGCGTCCATCGGTGTGGTGTCCGCGGCCGTCGTCGGACTCGTCGCCGCGGAGCTCCTGCGGCGCACCGGGTCCGTCTGGCCGGGGGTCGCCGCGCACGTCGTCTGCACGACGCTCGCCCTGACCCTGGTGATGCTGTCGTGAGCGGCGCCGCCGGTCAGCGGTCCGGCGACGGGCCCGGCAGCCGGGCCAGCGCGCCGTAGCCGTTGGCGTCCCCGTCCTCGCGCGGGTCACCGGACCCGCCGGGTTCGGGGCGCCAGCGGGGAAGCAGCACCACGCCCGGATCGAGCACCGTGTACCCGGCGAGCATGTCGATGACCTGCTCCCGGGTGCGCATCGTGACGGGCGTGGGCGTGGTGTCGAGCACCTCGTTGACGACGGTCTGCTGCTCGGCGGAGAAGCTCGTCGCCGCGAGATGGGAGACGGCCAGGTAGCTGCCCGGGGCGCAGGCCTCCCGGTACGCGGCGACCATCCCGGCGGGGTCGTCGGCATCGGGCAGGGCGTGCAGGATCGCGATGGCCAGCACCGCGACCGGACGCCCGAAGTCCAGCAGGTCCGCGACCCCGGGCGCCGCGAGCACCTGCTGCGGGTCACGGACGTCGGCGTGGGTCATCGTCGCGCGGGGGTTGCCGGCCAGCAGCCGGCGGGCGGCCGTGACCGCGACCGGCTCGATGTCCACGTAGGCCACCCGCGCCCACGGGTTCGCCGCCTGGGCGATCTCGTGGACGTTCCCGACCGTCGGCACCCCTGATCCCAGATCGAGGAACTGGTCGATCCCGGCCGCGACCAGGCCGCGGACGACCCGGCCCAGGAACGCGCGGTTGGCCAGGGCGAACGTGCGGGCGTGCGGCGCCGCCCGCAGGGCCCGGTCCGCGGCCTCGCGGTCGATGGCGAAGTTGTGGGACCCGCCGAGGTAGTAGTCGTACATCCGGGCCAGGTTCGGCACGTCCAGGTTCGGGACCGGCGCATCACCCTCGCTGCCCACTGTGTCCACGACGTGGACGGTACCGACCCCCGGGTGCCCGGGCAGCACGACTAGTGCAGGGTCTGCAGCGCGTCCTTGGTGAACGGGACGAGCTCGGACTCCCGGCCCTCCAGCACCTTCTGCGCCCACTCCGGGTCGGCCAGCAGGGCGCGCCCCACCGCCACGAGGTCGAACTCGTCGTCCTCCAGGCGGTCCAGCAGGCGCTCGACGCTCTCCACCCCGGCCCGGGCGGTGCCGCCGGCGAACATCTCCGGCGCGAAGACCTGGTCCAGGCCGACGGAACCGACCGTGATGGTCGGCCTGCCGGTGACCTTGCGGGCCCATCCGGCCACGTTCAGGTCCGAACCGGACTCCGGGAACTCCGGCTCCCAGTAGCGCCGCCCCGACGCGTGGAACGCGGTCACACCGGCGTCGGCGAGCGGCGTGAGCACGGTGGCCAGCTCGTCGGGGGTCCGCGCGAGCTTCGCGGCGTAGTCACCCGCCTTCCACTGGGAGAACCGGAAGACGATCGGGAAGTCCGGCGAGACGGCCCCGCGGACCGCCGCGACGATCTCGGCGGCGAACCGCGCCCGCTCGGCCGGGCCGCCGGCGTAGGAGTCGGTGCGCCGGTTGGTGCGCTCCCACAGGAACTCGTCGATCAGGTAGCCGTGGGCGCCGTGCAGCTCGACGCCGTCGAAGCCGACCCGCTCCGCCTGCCGTGCGGCCTCGGCGAACGCGCCGATGATCCGCTCGAGGCCTGCCACCGTCAGCGCCTCACCGGCGTCCTCGGTCCCGTCCAGCCCGATGCCGGACGGGCCGACGGTCGGGGCCTCCGGGAACGGCTCGCTGCCGGGGGCGCGGGTGATGCCGACGTGCCAGAGCTGCGGCATGATCCGGCCGCCGGCCTCGTGCACGCCCGAGACGACCTCGCCCCAGCCGGCCAGCGCCGCCTCGCCGTGGAAGAACGGCACGGTCGGCACGTCGCCCGCGGACGGATCGTCCACGTAGGTGCCCTCGGTGATGATCAGTCCGGTGCCCGCCGCGGCGCGGCGCCGGTAGTAGGCCGCGACGTCGTCACCGGGGACGCCGCCGGGCGAGAAGGCCCGGGTCATCGGGGCCATGACGATCCGGTTCGGCAGCTCGGCGGAGCCGAGGGTGAGCGGCCGGGCGAGGATCTGTGCTGCGCGCGTGGACATGTCGGTTCACTGCTCCTGGATGACGGGGCCGTCCACGGGCACGTCGGCGGGTCCGGACGGGAACGGATCGAAGTGTTCTGATCAAAGATATATATGAGCGCCCGAAGTGCAACAGTGACCATTACAGTTTCTCACGTGGCCGGTCCGGCCGGTACGCTGTGGCCACGACCGTGGAGGGGAGGCCCGCCGTGCTGGACATCCGGTTCTCCAGTGCCCTGCAGGCGATGCTGTACCTCGCGATCGCCGCCGAGCGCGACGAGCCCACGACGAGCTCCGCACAGCTGGCGGAGGCGCTCGGCACCAACCCGAGCCTCGTCCGCAAGCTGCTGGTGCCGCTCGGCGCGGGCGGGCTGATCGTGTCGACCAAGGGGCGCACCGGCGGCACCCGGCTGAGCCGGCCGGCGGAGCGGATCACCCTCGCCGAGATCTACCGCTGCGCCGTGGGCGAGAAGCCGCTGTGGGCCTGCCGGCCGGAGAGCGAGCACGTCCGCCTGGACACCGGGAACGCGGCCCGGTACTTCGCCGAGCTGACCGCCGAGACGGAGCGGGCGGTGCTGGAGTCGCTCGAGCACCGCACCCTCGCCGGCGCCGTCGCCGAGATGCGGCGGCTCGACCGGGAGCCCGCGACGACCTGAGCGCGCCTCAGCCCGCGCCGGCCGCCATCCCCCGCCACAGCAGGTCGGTGAGCTCCGCGGCGTGACGCTGCCACTCGCCGTCCGGATCGAGGTAGAGCAGGCCCCCGAGGCCGCGCAGCACCGTCTCGGGGTCCAGGTCGGCACGCACGGTCCCGGCCCGGACGTTCGCCCGGACCAGCGTCGACGCCGCCTCCACCATCGCGGCGTACGCGTCGGCGGCCACGCCCTCGCCGGACGGGCCCGCGGCCTGCAGCGCACCGGCGAGGCCACGCTTGGTCATCATGTAGCGGGCCAGGTGGTCGGTCGCCCAGGTGCGGAACGCCTGCTCCGGGCTGAGCGACTCGAGCAGGCCGGGGACCACCTCGGCGAGGTGCCGGACCTCGCGCCGGTACACCGCGAGGACCAGCGCGTCCCGCGTGGGGAAGTGCCGGTAGACGGTGCCGACACCGACGCCCGCCTTCTTCGCGATGGCGTTGAACGAGGTCTCGCCGCAGGTGATCGACTCGGCGGCGACGGCGAGGATCCGGTCGTGGTTGCGACGCGTGTCCGCACGGCGGTGACTGACCGATCCGCTCGTCATCGCTCCTCGCCCGGTCGTTCCTCGTCCTGGTCGGGTCACCGTAGTCCAGAACCGCGGACGTGCGAGGACACGCACGCTTTGCCGAGCGGATAACTATCCGCTAGCGTGGGACACGGCGACACTCACCCACCCGACCACCATCGGGCCCCTGCGACGGCCGCGACCGGCCGGGGCCCGCGGGAAAGAGAGACAGTGGACATCTCCCTCGACATCAATGGTACGAGCGAACGACTGGACATCGAGCCGGGCGTGACCCTGCTCGACGCGTTGCGCGAGCGGCTCGACGTGACCGGCCCGAAGAAGGGCTGCGACCGGGGCCAGTGCGGTGCCTGCACCGTGCACGTCGGCGGCAGGCCGGTGCTCTCCTGCCTCACCCTGGCCGCGACGGTCCAGGAACCGGTGACCACCGTGGAGGGCCTCGCCACCGGGGACGAGCTGCACCCGGTGCAGCAGGCCTTCGCCGACCAGGACGCCCTCCAGTGCGGCTTCTGCACCTCGGGGCAGGTCATGTCGGCCGTCGCCGCGGTCGAGCAGGACGTGGCCGACGTCCGGGAGTTCATGTCCGGCAACCTCTGCCGGTGCGCGGCCTACCCGAACATCGTCGCGGCGGTCGAGCAGGCGAGGCGGGCCGATGCGACCGTTTGAGCTGACCGCACCCGGCACCGTCGACGACGCCCTCGACTCCCCCGGTGCGTTCCTCGCCGGCGGGACGACGCTCGTCGACCTGATGAAGCTGGACGTCCTCACCCCGGAGCGGGTCGTGGACATCAACGCGCTGCCGCTGCGCGGCATCGACACCACCGACGGTCTCCGGATCGGCGCACTGGAGCGGATGAGCGACGTCGCGGCGCACCCCGGAACTCCCCCGGTGATCGCACGGGCCCTGCTGCTGAGCGCCTCCCAGCAGCTCCGCAACATGGCCTCGATCGGCGGCAACCTGATGCAGCGCACGCGCTGCGGGTACTTCCGCGACGTCGCCGTGCCCTGCAACCGCCGCGATCCCGGCAGCGGTTGCCCGGCGATCGGCGGTGCGAACCGGATGCACGCGGTCCTGGGCACCAGCGACGCGTGCGTGGCGACCCACGCGAGCGACCTCGCGGTCGCCCTCGTCGCCCTCGACGCCCGGCTCCGGCTGGCCGGGCCCGACGGTGACCGCACCGTCGCGCTGACCGACTTCTACCGCACGCCCGGGGACACCCCGGAGGTCGAGAACGACCTGCGCACCGGAGAGCTGATCGGCGAGGTGCTCGTCCCGCGGCACGACCACCTCACCCGGTCCACCTACGTGAAGGTGCGCGACCGGCAGTCCTACGAGTTCGCACTCTGCTCGGCGGCGGTCGCGCTCGACGTCCGCGACGGCCGGGTCGACGACGTACGGGTCGCGGTCGGTGGCGTCGCCACCGTCCCCTGGCGGCTGCCCGCGGTGGAGGACGCGCTGCGCGGTGCCCCCGCGACACAGGCGTCCTTCGAGGAGGCGGCCGCGGTGGCGTCGGACGGCGCCCGCCCGCTGTCCGGGAACGCGTTCAAACTCCCCCTGGTGCGCCGGACCGTGGTCCGCGCACTGCCCGAGGCGATGCAGGAGGACCCCGCATGAGCGCCAGGCTCGAGGCACCGCTGAAGGTCACCGGCCGGGCGCGGTACGGGGCGGACCACACGCCGCCCGGCACCGTGTTCGGGTACGTCGTCCTCAGCACGATCCCGCACGGCGAGATCACGGCCATGGACGTCACCGCGGCCCGGGGAGCACCCGGCGTCGTCGCCGTCTACACGCCGTTCGAGCCGCTGACCCTGCGCACGCCCGAGACGATGCTGGGCCGGACCTGGGTCCCCCTGCAGGACACGGAGGTCACGTACTACGGCCAGCCGGTCGGGTTCGTGGTCGCCGAGACGTTCGAGCAGGCACGGGACGCGGCGGCGACCGTCGACGTCACCTACCGGCCCCGGCCGGCGTCGACCTCGATGCAGGACGGCCTCGCGACCGCCGAGGACGCACCGCCCGCCATGGACGGGTCGCCGCCGTCGCTCGCCGTCCTCGCGTCCGGCGTCGGGTCCATCGAGGACGCGATCGCCGCGAGCCCGGTCGTCGTCGACGCCACCTACACCACCGCGACGCAGAACCACGCCGCGATGGAGCCGCACTCCGCCGTCGCGGTGTGGGAGGACGGCAGGCTGACCCTCCACAGCGGGAACCAGGGTTCGGATCTGCAGGCGGCGTCGGTCGCCGACGCGCTGGGCCTCGACCACGCGGCGGTGCACGCGGTGAACCCGTACGTCGGAGGTGCCTTCGGCGGGAAGGGGCACACGTCGGTGCCCGCCTTCCTCGCCGCGGCCGCCGCCCGCGACCTGGGCAGGCCGGTCAAGGCCGCGCTCACCCGCGAGCAGGTGTTCACCGCCACCGCGACCCGGCCGGCGACGGTGCAGCGGCTGACGGTCGGCGCCGGGAAGGACGGCTCGCTGGTCGCCCTGCGCCACGATTCGTGGTCCAGCACCCCGATGGACCGCTCGTTCGTCGAGCCGACCTCGCACGGCACCTCGCGCGAGTGGTACGCCACGCCGAACCTGGCCATCAGCCAGAAGATGGTGCCGCTCAACGTCCCGCCGACGACGTTCATGCGCGCACCGGGCGAGGCGCCCGGCTCCTTCGCGCTGGAGAGCGCGATCGACGAGCTGGCGGTCGCGCTGGGCATGGACCCGATCGAGCTCCGTCTGCGGAACAGCTCGCTCGCACCGCCCGGCAAGGACCTCCAGTGGTCGAGCAAGTACCTCGACGAGTGCTTCGCGCTGGGTGCCGCCCGGTTCGGCTGGTCGGAGAGCCGGCGGCGGGACCGGACCGACGGCGACTGGCAGGTCGGGGTCGGCACCGCGACCGCGATGTTCCCGGCGCTGCGGTTCCCGGCGTCGGTCCGGGTGACTCTGCACGACGACGACACCGCCGAGGTCGCCACCAGCGGCGCGGACCCGGGTACCGGCCTGCTGACCGTGATGTCCCTGGTCGGCGCCGAGAACCTCGACGTCGACGCCTCCCGGGTGACACCCCGGCTGGGCGACTCGGAGCTGCCGGCGGGCGGGATGTCCGGTGGCTCGACGGGGACGGCCAGCGTCGGCTCGGCGATCATGGTCGCCGCCCCGCAGGTCCTCGACCGGCTGCTCGGGCTGGCCGCCGGACCGGGAGGGCCGTTCGAGGGCGCCGAGGTCACCTACGCCGAGGGCCGGGTGCTCACCCGCGACGGCGCGAGCATGACGTTCGGCGAGGTGCTGCGCGCGACCGGCCACGCGTCGGTCGCCGCCGTCGGCTCGTCCGCCCCGGGCGAGGAGCTGACCAAGCACTCGTTCAGCTCGTTCGGCGCCCAGTTCTGCGAGGTCCGGGTGCACCGGTGGACCCGCGAGATCCGCGTCTCGCGGATGCTCGGCGTCTTCGACGCCGGCCGGATCGTCAACGACCGGGCGGCCCGCAGCCAGATCCTCGGCGGCATGATCTGGGGCGTGTCGGCCGCGCTCCACGAGGGACTGGAGATCGAGGGCGACGGCCGGCTCGCCAACGGCGACCTCGCGGGCTACCTGATCCCGGTGAACGCCGACATCCCGGAGATCGACGTCGAGTTCGTGCAGCACCCCGACACCTTCCACAACCCCGTCGGGGCCCGCGGGCTCGGCGAGATCGGGGTGGTCGGCATGGCCGCGGCGGTGGCCAACGCGGTCCACGACGCGACCGGCGTCCGGGTCCGGAACATCCCGATCATGCTCGAGGACCTCCTCGGGGAGGACGGTTGACCGTCCACCGGCCCCCGGCCACCCGCCCGCCGACACGGCGCCGGGTGGCCGGGTCCGGCCGGACCGGGTGATCACGAAAGGCCCGGTGCGCCCCGCTCACCCCAGCGCGGCCGAGATCGTCCGGGTGGTGTCCAGCAGGCGGTCGAGGTGCTCACGGAGCGCCCCGAGATCGGCGACCATCCGGATCGAGGTGATCGACAGCGCGCCGACGACGGTCCCGGTGGAATCGGCGATCGGCGCGGCCAGGCAGTTCACGAACTCCTCGTGCTCGCCGTCGTCCACCCCCCAGCCGCGCTCGGCGATCCGGTCGAGCTCCCGGTCGAGCTCGTCGGGACCCAGGGTGGCGGGGGTGTGCCGCGTCCAGTCCGCGTCGGCCAGCAGCTCCGCCCGCCGGGCCGCCGGGAGCTGGGCGAGCACGACCTTGCCGCCCCCTGTGCAGTTGAGCCGCACCGGGAGCCCGATCCGCGAGTACATCCGGATGCCCGAGGCGTCCTCGACCTTGTCGATGTAGAGCACCTGCCCCTCGATGAGCTGCGCCAGGTGCAGGGTGTGTCCGGTCTGCTCGTGCAGCCGCCGGACGGCGTCGTGCGCGATCCGGCGCAGGTCCAGCTTCTCCAGGGCCTGCTGGGCGATCGCGATTATGCGCGGCCCGATCGCGAAGGTGCCGTCCGAGTAGCGGATCAGGAAGCTCGCACGCTCGAGCGTCTGGAGCTGGCGGAAGATCGTCGACGGGTGGACCTGGAAGTGCTCGGCCACCTGTGCGGTGCTGCGGGGTCCCTCGGCGATCAGCTCGATGATCTGGGTGGCCCGGTGGACGGTCGACGACATCGGGGGCCCTTCTCGGTCTGCGGAGCGGCTTGACGGGAGCGGCTAGGCTCCGGCTGCATCATTCTCAACAGCGATTGCAATTATTGCAACCACCCGGAGGAGTGTCGTGGCCGGCCCACCCAACATCGTCTTCGTCATCACCGACCAGCAGCGGTTCGACACGGTGGGCGCGCTCGGCCACGAGCACGCGCGGACCCCCACCCTGGACCGGCTGGTCGCCGAGGGCACGGCCTTCACACGCACCTACGTGACGGCGCCGTCGTGCGCCCCGTCGCGGGCGAGCCTGTTCATGGGCATGTACCCGCACTCCACCGGGGTGCTGCGCAACGAGGACCCCTGGCACCACAGCTGGGTCGAACAGCTGGCCGGCGCCGGGTACCGGTGCGTGAACGTCGGCAAGATGCACACCTACCCCTACGAGACGTCCGCCGGGTTCCACGAGCGGCACGTCGTCGAGAACAAGGACCGCTTCCCGCTCACCAACCCGCACTACCTCGACCAGTGGGACAAGGCGTTCTGGACCCGCGGGGTGACCAAGCCGGGCCGCGGCGTCTACCGCGAGCGGCCCGACTACCGGCAGCGGATGGGTGCCTTCGTCTGGGAGGCCCCCGACGACCTGCACTCCGACACGTTCGTCGGCGGGCTCGCCGAGATGTGGCTGGACCGCTGGACCGGCGACGGACCGTTCTTCCTGCAGGTGGGGTTCCCGGGACCGCACCCGCCGTACGACCCGACCGCGGAGGCACTGGAGCGCTACGACGGCGTGCCCATGCCGCCCGCCGTCCGCACCGCGGACGACCTCGCCGCGCAGCCGGTCGCGCTGCAGGAGCTGCGCCGGCACAACGAGGAGACCGACCACGACTCGGTCGTCCACCTGGCCGACCCGGACGACGAGCAGATCGACCGCCAGCGCCGGCACTACATGGCCAACGTGTCCATGATCGACGACCAGGTCGCGGGCATCGTGGAGGCGCTGCGCCGGCGCGGGGTGCTCGACGACACGGTCATCGTGTTCGCCTCGGACCACGGCGACTGCCTGAACGACCACGGGCACATCCAGAAGTGGACGATGTACGAGCCCAGCGTCCGGGTGCCGCTGATCGTCTGGGGCCCGGGACGGGTCGCCGCGGACCGGCGGATCGACGGACTGACCTCGCTGATGGACGTCGGCCCGACGGTGCTGGAGCTGGCGGGCGTTCAGCCGCCGGAGTGGATGGAGGCCCGGTCGCTGCTGCCGGCGCTGCAGGGCGAGGAGTGGCCGGGCCGCGAGCACGCGTTCTCCGAGCACGCCCGGGACAAGGTGCTCACCGGGACCGCACTGATGACGATGGTCCGCGACGACCGGTACAAGCTGGTCGAGCTCGTCGACGACGACCGTGGGCAGCTCTTCGACCTCGAGCGCGACCCGCAGGAGGAGCACGACCTCTGGTACGACCCCGCGTACGACGAGGTCCGCCGCGAGCTGCTCGGGGTGATCTCGCGGTGGCGCGCACAGAGCGCGCTCACCACGGCCCCGTGGAAGGCCGCCTTCCGCTGACGACGTGGACACCCCGGCGGGTCCCGGCCGCACCCGGGCCCCGCCGGGGGCGGTCACCACTCGGCGAGCGAGCCGTCCGGGTAGCGCCAGGTCGGGCTGCGCCAGGCGTGCCCGCGCCGGTCCGCGTCCCGGACGGCGGCCTCGTCGATCTCCACCCCGAGCCCGGGCCCGGTGAGCCGCTCGATCCAGCCCGAGCCGAACTCCAGGACCGACGGGTCGGTCACGTAGTCGAGCACCTCGCCGTCGTCGTTGTAGTGGATGCCGATGCTCTGTTCCTGGATCAGGTGGTTCGGCGCGGCGAAGCCCACCTGCAGGCTGGCGGCCAGCGCGATCGGCCCGAGCGGGCAGTGCGGGGCGATGTGCGCACCGTGGGCCTCGGCGAGCGCGGCGATCCGGCGCACCTCCGAGATGCCGCCGGCGTGCGAGAGGTCCGGCCGCAGTACCGCGACCCCCGCGTCGAGCACGGGGAGGAAGTCCTGCCGGGAGTACAACCGCTCGCCGGTGGCGATCGGCACCGAGCTGGACTCGACGATCCGCGGCAGCAGGTGCCCGTTCTCCGGGACGACCGGCTCCTCGACGAACAGCGGCCGCAGCGGCTCCAGTGCGGCGAGCAGCCGTCGCGCGTCGGCCGCACCGACCCGGCCGTGGAAGTCGACGGCGACGTCGCGGTCCGGCCCGAGGACCTCGCGGGCCGCGGCGACCCGCTCGGTCACACCGTCCAGCTCCCGGTGCGTCGCGAGCGGCCCGATCCGGCCGCTCGCGTTCATCTTCACCGCCGTCAGGCCGGACTCCACACGGGCCGCGACAGCGTCGGCCACCTCGGTGGGCTCGTCACCGCCGATCCAGCCGTAGATCCGGATCCGGTCACGGACGTGCCCGCCGAGCAGCGTGTGCACCGGCACCCCGAACCGCTTGCCCGCGATGTCCCACAGCGCCTGGTCGACCCCCGCCACGGCACTGGCGAACACCGGACCGCCCCGGTAGAAGGTGCCGCGGGTCATCGTCTGCCACAGGTCCTCGATGCGTGACGGGTCGGCCCCGTGCAGCAGCTCTGCCAGCTGGCCGACCGCGGCACGCACGGTCTCCGCGCTCCCCTCGACGACCGGCTCGCCCCAGCCGACGAGGCCGTCGTCGGTCTCGATGCGCAGGAACAGCCAGCGCGGCGGGACCAGGAACGTCTCGACACGAGCGATCTTCACCAGGACTCCTTCGTCGCCTGTGGATGCGGGTTGACACGCCGCCGGGCCTAGTTAGGGTAAGTCGCACTCCGGATATTGCACAAATGATTGCATTATTTGCAATCGCTCGATGCACACCGGCGTGTCCCGGCACGGAACCCAAGGAGGGGTAGTGGTGCGTCGACACGGGGTGGCCCTCGTCGCGATGGCGGTGGCGTCGTTCCTGCTCGCCGGGTGCGGCTCCGCACCCGCAGGTGGGCCCGGTGCCCCACCGGAGGCGGGCGGGACGCTGACGTTCGCCAACTGGCAGTGGAACGAACCCGGCCGCGGCGAGAAGATCCTCGAGGCCGTCGAGGCCTACAACGAGGCCAATCCCGCCGCCCGGATCGAACCGGTCGCGATCACGCGCGCCGACTACGAGAAGACGATCAGCACCCAGATCGGCTCCGGCGGCGGGCCGGACCTCCTGGCCAGCCCGGCGCCGTTCTTCCACACGATGGCCGACGCCGACGTGCTGGTCCCGCTCGACGACGTCCTCGATCCCGGGCAGGAGGCCACGCTCCGGCCGAACAACGCCGAGCTGCGCGTCGACGGGTCCCGGCTCGGCCTCGTCTGGGGTGTCGCCCCGTACGCGCTGTTCTGGAACCAGCGCCTCCTCGACGAGGCCGGTGTCACCGAGCCGCCGCGCACGTTCGACGAGCTGCTCGCCGCGGCGACCCGGGTGCACGAGCGCACCGGGAAGATCGGCTTCGCCACCCGGCACCAGCTCAACGAGGAGGACGCCTGGTGGGACGACTTCGCCAGCTGGGTCTACGGGTACGGCGGCGGCTGGTCCACCGACGGCCGCCTCACGATCGACAGCCCGCAGAACGTCGCCGCCGTGGAGGCGTTCGCCCGGATCTACTCCTCCGGGGCCTTCGCCGTCGGCGACGACGCCTCCACGTTCCGGAGCAAGTTCGGCGCCGGTGAGGTCGCATTCGTGCTGGACAACGCGACCGTGGTGAGCAGCGCGCTGGCCAACAGCTCCGCGCTGACCCCGGCCGACGTCGGCTCCGCGGTCCTCCCCTTCCCCAGCGGATCGTCCGGCGCCCAGTCCAACGTGATCGCGATCAACGCGAACTCACCGAACCAGGCGCTGGCCAAGGACTTCCTGCACTGGATGTACACCGAGGGCCCGCAGCGCGGCCTCGCCGACGCCCAGTTCCCGGCCGGCAACGGCACGACCGTCGCGCCGCCCGCCGCGAAGGTCGCCGCGAACCGGTGGGTGGACTCGTTCTACACCCAGCTCGAGGACTCGCAGAGCCTCGTCGTCCCCGGGTTCGAGACCGAGACCCCGCAGATCCGCAACATCGTCCTGACCCGTGTCCAGCAGGTGCTCACCTCCGACGTGAGCGCCGCCGAGGCCCTGGCCGAGGCCCAGCAGGACGCCGAGCAGCTGCGGTGAGCCCCACCCAGCCCGACACGTCTGGAGCAACGATGCCCGGTCCCGCAGCTCCGCCGGGCGCGGCCACCGCGTCCCGCCCGGCCCCACCGGCGACGGCCGCCCCGGCGCGGCGCCGGCCGCGCCGCACCCTCGCGCCGTACGCCTACGCCGGCCTCGGCGCGGTCTTCCTGCTGGTCTTCGCCGGGATCCCGCTGCTGTGGGGCATCGGCCTGAGCGTCACCGACACCCGGCTGCTGCGCCCGAACGGCGGCTCGTTCGTCGGCCTGGAGAACTACGCGCAGCTGTTCTCCGGCAGCGCGCTGCTCCGCTCGGTGCTCACCACCCTCGTCTACTCCGCCGCCACCGTGGCCGGTGCGCTGGTGCTCGGCACCGTCTCGGCGGTCGTGCTGAACCGGGCGTTCCCCGGCCGGCTGCTCGCCCGCGCCGTGATCGTGATGCCGTGGGCCGTCCCGACGGTGGCCGTCGCGCTCGTCTTCCGGTGGATCTACAACGACTCGGCCGGTGTCGCCAACACCGGCCTGCGGGCGCTCGGGATCGGCGAGGCCGGCTGGCTGACCGACCCAGACTTCGGGATGGTCTCGGTCCTCGTCGCCACCGTCTGGAAGGTCACGCCCTTCGTGATGCTCGTGGTGCTGGCCGCGCTGCAGTCGGTCCCGGAGGAGCTGTACAAGGCCACCCGGGTGGACGGCGCCGACGCGCTGGCCACGTTCCGCCTCGTCGTCCTGCCGTTCCTGGCCCCCACCCTGAAGATCGCCGGGCTGCTGATGACGATCTGGTCGTTCCGGCGGTTCGAGATCATCTGGCTGCTGACCGGCGGCGGGCCGGTGGACGCCACGAACACCGTCGTCGTCTCGCTGTACCGGGAGGCGTTCAACAACAGCCGGCTCGGCCTCGGCGCCGCGATCGGCGTCGTCGGCCTGAGCCTGTCGGTCGTCGTCACCGCCGTCTACTTCGCGATCGAGCGGCGCAACGCGCGGCAGGAGGCGGGCTCGTGATCGGCCGTCGCAACCTCGGGGCCGGGGCGCGGACGCTGCTGGCCGTGGCGCTGGCCGTGCTCGCCGGCTTCCCGCTGTACTGGATCGTCAACACCGCGATGACCCCGACCGACCAGCTCTACGGCGGCGGGCAGACCCTCCTCCCGGACTTCACCCGCTCGCTCGAGGTCTTCTCGGTCCTCACCTCCGACACCCCGTTCCTGCGGTGGATGGGCAACTCGGCCGTCGTCGCGTTCGGCACCACGCTGTTCAGCCTGCTGATGGCCACGCTCACCGCGTACGCGCTGTCCCGCTACCGGTTCACCGGCAAGGGGCTGCTGGGCTGCGGGTTCTTCGCGACCCAGATGCTGCCCGAGGCGCTGCTGGTGGTGCCGCTGTACTCGATGTTCGCCGCGCTCGGGCTGCTCAACGAGCTGTTCGGGCTCGTGCTGGCGAACACGGCGTTCGCGATGCCGGTGGCGACCTTCCTGCTCAAGGCCGCGATGGACGGCGTGCCCTACGAGATCGAGGAGTCGGCCAGGGTCGACGGCGCGGGCTCGCTGGGGATCCTGCAGATCATGCTCGTCCCGCTGGTCGCGCCGTCGATGGCGGCCGCCGCGGTGATCGTGTTCTTCGACGGGTGGAACGAGTACCTGTTCGCCACGACGTTCATGTCCGAGCGGGACAGCTGGACCGCCTCCACCGGGCTCGCGTCCTTCATCGGGGAGTACCTCACCCCGCTCGACACCGTGTTCAGCGCGGCGCTGGTGTTCACCCTGCCCGCGATCGTGTTCTTCCTGCTCATGCAGCGCAGGATCGTCTCCGGCCTCACGGCCGGGTCGGTGAAGGGATAAGCCGATGCCGTCCATCGTGTTCGACCAGGTCTCGAAGAGCTTCGGGGACACCCCGGTGATCGCGGACTTCCACGCCGAGGTGCCGGACCGGGACTTCCTCGTCCTGCTCGGCCCGTCCGGCTGCGGGAAGTCGACGATGCTCCGGATGATCGCCGGGATCACCGAGCTGAGCTCCGGCGAGATCCGGTTCGACGACCGGGTGGTCAACGACCTGACCCCGCGCCAGCGCAACATCGCCTTCGTCTTCCAGAGCTACGCGCTCTACCCGCACATGACGGTGCGCGCCAACATCGGGTTCCCGCTCGTCATGGACCGGGCCCGCTGGTGGCACCACGTCCCCGTGCTCGGCGGGCTGGCCCGGCGCGCGATCCTGCGCAGCCCCGAGGTCAGCGCCCGCATCGAGGAGGTCGCGGCGACCCTGGAGCTGACCGGATACCTCGACCGCAGGCCCAAGGCGCTGTCCGGCGGGCAGCGGCAACGGGTCGCGCTGGCCCGCTCGCTGGTCCGCGAGCCGGACGTGTACCTGCTCGACGAGCCGCTGAGCAACCTGGACGCGAAGCTCCGCACCCAGATGCGGGCCGAGATCTCCGCCCTGCACGCGCGGGTCGGGAAGACCTTCGTCTACGTCACGCACGACCAGGTCGAGGCGATGACCATGGGCACGCGGATCGTCGTGCTGAACGACGGCGTCGTCCAGCAGTACGGCGAGCCCCGCGAGATCTACGAGCGCCCGGCCAACGAGTTCGTGGCCCGGTTCATCGGGTCGCCGCCGATGAACCTGGTCGACGCCAAGGTGGACGACGGCCGGCTCCGGGTGGGCGGTGTCGCCGTCCCCGGCACCACCGGGGCGGCCGCCGCGCTCACCGCGCAGGGCCGCACGACGATCCGGATGGGCGTGCGGGCCGAGCGGATCCGGGTGGACCCCGCCGAGCGGGCCACCGGTGACGGCCTCGCGGCGCGGGTCACCACGGTCGAGCACCTGGGGGCGGAGACGATCGTCGGGTTCCGGCTGGACGGGGACACCGCGCCCGAGGAGCCGCTGCTGGCCCGGATGCCCGGCGACGTCCGGCTGGACCCGGGCGCGCCGTGCCACGTCCACCTCGACACCACCGGGGCCGGCTGGTTCGCCCCGGAGACGGGAGTGCGGGTTGAGCTCTGAGCACGCCGCACCGGTCGCGTCCACGCTGTGCGTGGGCGAGACGATGATCCAGCTGGCCACGTCCAGCGGCCGGCCGTTGACGAGCGCCCCCGACCTGGACGTGCGGGTCGCCGGTGCCGAGGCCAACGTCGCCGTCGGCATGGCCCACCTCGGCGCCGACGTCGAGTGGTTCGGCCGGATCGGTGCGGACCCGTTCGGGACGCGGGTGCTCGACCTGCTCCGGGAGCGCGGCGTGCAGGTGGACCGGGCGCCGGCGGACCCGGCGCTGCCCACCGGGCTCTACGTCAAGGACGTCGCCGTGCCCGGCAGCCCGGTCTACTACTACCGGCGCGGGTCGGCCGCCTCGGCGCTGTCCACCGACGACCTGCCCGCACTGCGGCTGCCCGACCGCAGGCTGTGCCATCTCAGCGGCATCACCCCGGCCCTGTCCGCGTCCTGCGACGCGCTCCTCGAGCGGATCGTGCGGGGGCGGAAGGGCGCAGGCCCGCTGGTCAGCTTCGACGTCAACCATCGTCCGGGGCTCTGGTCCGCGGCCTCGGCCGCGCCCCGGCTGCTGGAGCTCGCCCGCGCGTCCGACGTCGTGATCGTCGGCCGGGACGAGGCGGAGCGGCTGTGGGACACCCCCGACGCCGCAGCGGTCCGCGCGCTGCTGCCGGGCGTCCCCGAGGTCGTCGTGAAGGACGACGACCGGGGCGCGACCGTGTTCACCGGGACCGCGGAGGTCTTCGTCCCGGCCCTGCAGGTCGACGTGATCGAGCCGGTCGGAGCCGGGGACGCGTTCGCGGCCGGGTACCTCGCCGGGCTCCTGGCCGGGTACGACGCCGCCCACCGGGCCCGGCTCGGCCACCTCATGGCGGCGCTCGCGTTGCGGCACATCGGCGACCTGCCCCCGCTGCCGGAGGCGGACCGCATCCGCCGTCTCGCCGAGGGCACCACCGACGACTGGGCGGCCCGCCGCGGCACCGGGCTGCACGAGCTGGAGGCGCTGCTGTGAACCCTGCTGTGAACCCTGCCGAGGAGCTGTTCGCCGGCCACCGGGTGATGGCGATCCTGCGGAACCTGCCCGTCACCGAGACCCTGCGTCTGTCCCGCACCGCCTGGGACCTCGGCATCGAGCTGGTCGAGGTCCCGATCGGGTCGGCGGACGCCGTCCCCGTGCTGGAGGCGGTGCTGGCGGAGGGGCGTGAGCGGGGCCTGCCGGTGGGGGCGGGCACCGTCACCCGCCCCGAGCAGGTCGACGTGTGCGAGCGGCTCGGTGTGCCGTTCTGCGTCGCCCCGGGCCTGGACGCCCGGATCGTGACGGGCTGTGCCGAGCGGGGCATCGCGCACCTGCCCGGGGTCGCCACCGCCTCGGAGATCCAGGCCGCGGTGGCGCTCGGCTGCACGTGGGTGAAGGCGTTCCCGGCCGACGCGCTGGGCCTGCGCTGGTTCACGGGGATGGCCCGCGGGCCGTTCCCCGAGGTCTCGTTCGTCGCCACCGGCGGGATGGACGCCCGGTGCGCGCCGGACTACCTCGCGGCCGGGGCGTCGATGGTCGCCGTCGGGTCGGCGCTGGACGACCCGGACCAGCTGGGCCGGCTCGCGGCCGTCGTCGGGGGCACGGGGTGACGGACGGGCGCCGCCGGCCGGGGCCCGGTCAGCCCTCACCCGGAGCGGCCGCGGCGCGGGCGGCCTTCTTCTCCCGGTCCTCCTTGTAGCCGCGGTAGCCCGCGCGCACCGACACCACGGCCACCAGTCCCAGGGTGATCCACAGGGCGTAGTCGTCGATCATCAGGACCACGTCGACCGCGTGCTGTCCGACCCCGTAGCCCAGCCCCGCCACCAGGCCGGTGATCATCGCGGCGCCGATCGCGTCGAAGACCAGGAACCGGACCAGCCCCATGCCGCTCAGCCCGGCGACCGCGAACACGGCGGGTGCCGGGATCCCCGGCAGCGCCGCTGCCATCACGACCAGCGGCATCGCCCACGCGGGCCAGGACCGGACCCGCGCCACGAACCGCTTCGCGACGTCGCCCGGCGCCCACAACTCGATGATCTTCTCGCCCCACCGGCGGCCGGCCAGCCAGAACAGCCAGTCGAACTTGATCATCCCGAACACGCCGGCGGCGACCACCAGCCAGAGTGCGCCCTCACCGATCCGGGCGAACGCGGCACCGGCACCGATCGCCGACAGGCTGCCGGTGACCGCGCTGAGGGCGATCGGGTGCGACGCCAGGAGGAACGGCCGCACCGGCATCGACGCCATCATCAACAGCACGACACCGAAGGTCGCGAACACCAGGAACTTGTCGCCCCGCGACATCGGGTGGTCCCACGGCACGGCGTCCCGCCACGCCTGCTTCGCCTCGGCCAGCTCCTCCGGCGAGTAGTCCTTGCTACGCCACCGGAAACGCTTCCGCGGGGCCGGCGGAGCCGGGGCGGCGGCACCCGCCGCGGGGACCACCGGGATCGGCTCCGTCGTGCTCCGCGCGGCATCCCGCTCGCTGCGCCGCGGCCAGCTCGTCCCCGGTGCCCGGCCGTCCGTGTGCTCGTCCATCCTGGTCATCGCTCCTGCTCCCGTCGCTCGTCGTCGGTGGGAGCAGTCGACACGATGCCGTTACGGCACGGTCAAGTCAGGCGCCGGCGGCGTCCTGCCGGGCGAGCTCGGCGACCAGTGCGTCGGCGGCCGCCTTCAGCCTCGGGACGGCGGAGTCGACCAGGGTGTCGGTCATCCGGGTCGTCGGCCCCGAGATGGAGACGGCGGCCGGCAACGGCCCGTCCAGCGCGACGGCGACGCACCGCACCCCGAGCTCCTGCTCGCCCTCGTCGATCGCGTACCCGGTCGCACGGACCTTCTCCAGCTCGGCGCCGAACTGGTCGATGTCGGTGACGGTGTTGTCGGTGTGCCGGACGAAGTCGGTGTGCCGCAGGATCTCCCGCGCCCGGTCGGCCGGCATGCGGGCGAGCAGCGCCTTCCCGACGGCGGTGCAGTGCGGCGACACGCGGCGCCCGACCTCGGTGAACATCCGCATCGAGTGCCGGCCGGGCTCCTGGGCCACGTAGACGACCTGGTTGCCCTCGAGCATCGCCAGGTTGGCGCTCTCCCCCAGCTCGTCGACCAGGCTCGCCAGCCGCGGCTGGGCCCAGACGCCGACCAGCCGGCCCGCGGTGTCCCCAAGCCGCACGAGGCGGGGGCCGAGCGCGTACTCCCGCGACGACTGCTGCCGGACGTAGCCGCGCCCGGCCAGGGTCCGGACGAGCCGGTGGATCGTGGGCAGCGGCAGCCCGGAGCTGGCGGCGAGGTGGGACAGGCTCACGGTGCCGCCTGCGTCGGCCATCGCCTCGAGCAGGTCGACGGCCCGTTCGACGGCCTGGACGGTCCCGGAGCGCGCGGGGACGCCACCGGCCACCTCGGCCGCCACGTCGTCGTCGGACACGTTCTTCCGCATGACGGAAGTCTAGCCCTCGTCCGGCGCCGGGGCGTGGACCTCGGCGGCCCGCTCCACGACCTGCTCCACCGACCCGCGGCGCAGCAGCCGGCCCCGGGGCACCGCGCCCGCTCCGGTGTCCACGTCGTGACCGGCCAGGATCGTCCGGCGGACCACGCCGGCGAGCGACCGGCCGGCGTAGGCGCTGACCTTGTTCTTGTGGTGCAGCCGGGCCGGGTCCACGACGAACGCGGCGTCCGGGGCGAAGACGGTGAGGTCGGCGTCGTAGCCCAGTGCGACCTTCCCCTTGGAGGTGAGCCCGACCAGCTCGGCGGGCTTGGCCGCCATCCACCGCACGACCTGCTCCAGCCCGATGCCGCGCCGCCGGGCCTCGCTCCACACCAGGGACAGCCCCAGCTGCAACGACGACACCCCGCCCCAGGCCAGCCCGAAGTCCCCGGAGTCGAGCAGCTTCAGCTCCGCCGTGGAGGGCGAGTGGTCGGAGACGATGCAGTCGATCGTCCCCTCCAGCAGCCCCTCCCAGAGCAGCTCCCGGTTCGACGCCTCCCGGATCGGCGGGCAGCACTTGTGTGTGGTGGCGCCGTCGGCGATCTCCTCGGCGAACAGCGTCAGGTAGTGCGGGCAGGTCTCCGCGGTGATCCGGACGCCGTCGCGGCGCGCGGTCGCGAGCATCGGCAGCGCGTCCGACGACGACACGTGCAGCACGTGCGCCCGCGCCCCGGTCCATCGGGCCCGCTCGATCACCTCGGCGATGGCGAGGTTCTCCGCGCCACGGGGCCGCGAGGCCAGGAACGACGCGTACGCCGAACCGTGCGGGGTGGGCGCCTTCTCGATCGCCCGCGAGTCCTCGGCGTGGACGATCATGACGGCGTCGAACGTGGCCAGTTCGGCCATGTCCCGCTCCATCTCGTCCGCGTCGAGCGGCGGGAACTCGTCGACGCCGGAGTGCAGCAGGAAGCACTTGAAGCCGAAGACGCCCTCGTCGTGCAGGCCGCGCAGGTCACCGGCGTTGCCCGGCACCGCGCCGCCCCAGAACCCGACGTCGACGAAGGCCTGGTCGGCGGCGACCTTGCGCTTCACCTCCAGCGCCGCGACGTCGACCGTCGGCGGGATGGAGTTCAGCGGCATGTCGACGATCGTGGTGACCCCGCCGGCCGCGGCGGCCCGGGTCGCCGAGGCGAAGCCCTCCCACTCGGTGCGGCCGGGCTCGTTGACGTGCACGTGGGTGTCGACGAGCCCGGGCAGCAGCACCTCGTCGTCGGCGAGCTCGATCACCCGGGTGCCGTCGAGGCCGTTGCCCAGCGGCTCGATCGCGACGATCCGCCCCCCGGTGACTCCGACCTCCCGGGGCTGCTCCCCCGCCGTCGTCATGATCCGCCGCCCGCGGACCACCAGGTCGTAGCTCGTCACGATGCCTCCAGGGGGAATCCGGTGATCTTCTTGGTGCGCGGGGCCGCGTAGGTGCGGGACTTCGAGGTGGACAGACCGAGCCGGACCAGCGACTCCGCCACGGTGACGGCGGCGGGGACACCGTCGACGACCGGCACGCCGGTCTCGGCACGGACCTTCTCCTCCAGGCCGGCCATCCCGCCGCACCCGAGGCAGATCACCTCGGCGCCGTCCTCGGCGACCGCCCGGCGGGCCTGCGCGACGATCGCCGCGACCGCCCGGGCCGGGTCCTCCTCCAGCTCGAGCACCGCCAGCCCGGACGCGCGGACCGACGCGCACCGCCGGTCCAGCCCGGCCAGCAGCAGGCGGTCGGAGATGAGCGGGACCGTGCGGTCCAGGGTGGTCACCACCGAGTAGCGGTGCCCCAGGTACATCGCGGTGGCGGCAGCCGCCTCGGTGATGTCGACGACGGGTACGTCGAGCATCTCCTGCAGACCCTCGCGGCCGTGCTCGCCGTAGCCGGCCTGGATCACCGCGTCGAACGGCTCGCGGTAGCGGGCGACGGCGTCGGCGACGCCGACGGCGGCGAGGTAGCTCTCCAGGTTGCCCTCGACGGACTCGGCGCCGAACCGCGGCGTGAGCCCGACGATCTCCGTCCCGGGCGCGGCGACAGCACGCGCCGACGCCGCGATCGCCTCGGTGACCGACTCGGTGGTGTTGACGTTGACGACGAGGATCCGCATGTCGCACAGTCCTTCCGTTGCGACTCGGGAGGGCGGGGGTCGGTGTGGTCAGTGCTCGGAGGACCGCACCGCGATGTGCTCGCCGGACACGGCACGGTAGTCCGCGCCGCGCGGGGCGACCAGGACCGTTCCGATCGCGGCGACCGCGGCGCCGAGGAACCAGGAGAACGGTGCGACGGCCTCCATCGCGGGGACGAACCCGGCCACGACGGCCAGGGCCGCCGAGGGGACGAAGACCGCGACCGCGCGCAGGTTGACCCCGCTTCGGTAGTGGTAGGCGCCGTCCGGGTCCTCCGAGTAGAGCGCGGGCACGTCGACCCGGCCGCGCCGCACCAGCCAGTAGTCGGCCATCACGATCCCGAACAGCGGCCCGAGCAGCGCGCCCAGTACGCCGAGGAAGTAGACGATCACGACCGGGTTGTCGTAGAGGTTCCACGGCAGGATCACCAGGCCGAGCACGGCGCTGACGATCCCGGCCCGGCGGAAGTCCAGGACCGTCGGCATCAGGTTGGACTGCGCGTAGCAGGGCGCGACGAAGTTGGCCATGAGGTTCACCGCGACCGTCAGGACCAGCAGCGCGGCCGAGGCGAGCAGCAGCAGCGGCGTGTTCGGGATCGTGTCGACGACGTCGCTCGGGCTGGAGATCACCTGCCCGTCGATCCGGAACTGGCCACCGGCCAGCACGACGACCACGAACCCGAAGAACAGCGTGTTCGGCAGGATCCCCCAGAAGCTGCCCCGGCGGATCGCCGACGTGCTGGTGGAGTTGCGGGTGAAGTCGCAGAAGGTGAGGACGAACGTCCCGTAGATCGCCGTCCAGAGTGCGGCACCGGCGAGGATCTGCACCCACATGGTGCCCCCGGTGAGGGGCTCGGGCACCGACCAGGCGATGTCGCCGCCGGTCTGCCAGAGCATCCAGCCGGCCAGCGCGGCCAGGGTGACCAGCACGACCGGCCCGGCGAACGCCTCGTAGCGGCGGATGCCGTCCATGCCGTACAGCAGGATCCCCACCTGGATCACCCACAGCGCCAGGAAACAGATCCAGCCGAGCGCGGACAGGCCGAGGAACGAGACCTCCTCCAGCGCCCCGGCGCCGGGCGCGACGGCCAGCACCATCACGGTGAGCACCTGGGTGGCGAGATAGGTCTGGATGCCGAACCAGGCGATCGCGACCACGCCCCGGACCATCGCCGGCAGCTGCGCGCCCCGGACGCCGAACGAGATCCGGCTCATCACCGGGAACGGCAGCCCGGTCCGCCAGCCCATGTACCCGGCGACCGTCAGCAGGACGAACAGCAGCAGCGCCCCGATGCCCAGCGACACCATGATCTGCCAGGCGCCGAGACCGAGCGCGAACAGGCCGAGCGCGAAGCCGTAGTTGCCCAGGCTGTGCACGTCGACGGCCCAGAGCGTGAAGATGTTGTAGGCCTTCCACGACCGGCCATCGACGCGGGTCGGGGCGAGGTCGTGGTTGTACAGCCGCGAGCTGAGATCACCGGGGACGGCGTCCTGCTCGGCGGAGGTGCCGGTCGTACCGGGGCGCGTCATCGGGCCACCTCTCCGCCGGTTCCGCGATACGGAACCGTTCTCTTGTCTGGCGGAATCACGCTATGGCGGCGGTCACGACGCCGTCAAGGGGTCGCCGCCGACCGGCGGCGCTTGACAGCCTTGACCGGCCGTGTTGCGATTCTCACCGCACTACGGAAACAACTTTCCGCATTGTGAAATCTACTCGGAGGCTTCGGTGACCGCTCTCTTCTGTTCCGGCGACGCGATGCGTGGCGGACGGCTGCACCACAACGTGTCCGCGCACCCCTTCCTCGGGGCCGTGCGCACCGCCCCGCACTACCGGATGTACTCCGTGCGCGACGGGTTCCCGGCACTGCTCGAGGACCCGTCCGGCGGGGTCCCGCTGGCCGGGGAGATCTACGACGTCCCGCTCTCGGCGATCCGCACCGACTTCCTTCCGGACGAGCCGCCGGAGCTGGAGCTGACCGTCGTCGAGCTCGACGACGGCCGCGACGTCCTCGCCGTCGGCCTGCGGCCCGGCGTGCTGGAGCGGCAGGCCGACGAGCTCACCGACATCACCGCGCACGGCGGGTGGCGGGCCTACAAGGGCCTGCCCGACCCCGCCTGACGCCCTCGACGAGGAGGCACTGTGTCCACGTTCCCGTCCACGCCCCTCCCCCTGACCGTCAACTGTTCCATCGTCTTCGGCGACGTCCCGCTGCTCGAACGGCCCGCGGCCGCCGCGGCGGCCGGGTTCGACGCCGTCGAGTTCTGGTGGCCGTTCGACCGGCCCGTCCCGTCCGACCACGAGGTCGACGCGTTCGTGACCGCGGTGTCCGACGCCGGTGTCGTCCTCACCGGGCTCAACTTCGCCGCCGGTGACATGCCCGCCGGCGAGCGCGGGATCCTGTCCGACCCGGACCGCGCGACCGCGTTCGCCGACAACGTCGAGGTCGCGGTCGGGATCGGGTCCCGGCTCGGGACCACCGGCTTCAACGCCCTCTACGGCAACCGGATCCCCGGCGTCGCCCCGGAGGCGCAGGACGAGCTCGCCGCCGAGCACCTCGCCCTCGCCGGGCGCGCGGCCGGCCGGATCGGCGCGGTCGCGCTGCTGGAGCCGGTCAGCGGGGTCGACGCCTACCCGGTGCGGACCGCGGCCGACGCCGTCGCGGTACTCGACCGGGTCGGGTCCGACGACGTCCGGCTGCTGCTCGACGTCTACCACCTGGCCGTGAACGGCGACGACCCCGCAGCCGCGATCGACCGGTACGCCGGCCGGATCGGCCACGTCCAGATCGCCGACGCCCCGGGACGCGGCGAGCCCGGCACCGGCGGTCTGCCGATCGCCGGCCTCGTCGACCGGGTGCACGCCGCCGGCTACCGCGGCCGGATCTCGCTAGAGTACAAGCCCACCACCTCCGAGCCGTTCGCCTGGCTCGCCCGCCCGGAAGGAGCACGCGCATGAGCAGGACCGTTGCGTTCGTCGGACTCGGGATCATGGGCGGTCCGATGGCCCGCCACCTGGCCGCGGCCGGGCACGACGTCGTCGGGTTCAACCGCAGCCCGGAGAAGACCCGCGCGCTGGTCGAGGCAGGCGGGCGGGCGGCGGGGTCGGTCGCGGAGGCCGTCGACGGTGCCGACGTCGTCGCGCTGATGCTGCCGGACTCGCCGGACGTCACCTCCGTCCTCACCGACGGGGTGTTCGACGCCGCGAAGCCCGGCACGCTGATCGTGGACTTCTCGACGATCCGGCCGGACGTCGCCCGCGACCTGGCCGCGCAGGCGTCGGACCGGGGGCTGCGGATGATCGACGCGCCGGTGTCCGGCGGGCAGGCCGGCGCCGAGAACGCCGCTCTCTCGATCATGGTCGGCGGCGCGGAGGCCGACGTCGCCGACGCGCGCCCCCTGCTCGACGTCGTCGGGAAGACCGTCGTGCACGTCGGGCCGAGCGGCGCCGGGCAGACGGTGAAGGCCGCGAACCAGCTGATCGTCGCGGGCAACATCGCGCTGCTCGCGGAGGCGCTGGTGTTCCTGGAGGCGCACGGCGCGGACCTCCCGGCGGCGGTCGAGGTGCTCGGCGGCGGGCTCGCCGGATCGGCGGTGCTGAACCCGAAGGCGCCGAAGATGCTGGACCGCGACTTCGGTCCCGGTTTCCGGATCGACCTGCACCACAAGGACATGGGCATCGTGTCAGAGGCGTCACGCAGCGCCGGGGTCGTCACGCCGGTGGCGGCCCTGGTCGCCCAGCTCGTCGCCGCGACCCGCGCGGCGGGCGACGGCGACCTCGACCACTCGGCCCTGTTCCGCACGGTCGCGCGCCTGAACGGGGCGGAGATAGTGACGCGCATGCGGGCCGTCGACGCGGCCGTGCGGATCCTGGAGATCGAGGGTGCGACGCAGGCCTTCGGCGTCCCGGGGGCGGCGATCAACCCGTTCTACGCGGCGATGCGCCGCCGCCGCGCCGAGCTCGGCGACCGCGCGGGCGGCATCGGCCACGTGCTGGCCCGGCACGTCGAGGGCGCCGCGCACATGGCCGAGGGCTACACGCGGTCGGGCCCGGGGAACATCGGCGTCTGCATCGGGACGTCCGGCCCCGCGGGCACCGACATGATCACCGGCCTGTACTCGGCGGCCGCCGACTCGATCCCGATCCTGGCGATCACCGGGCAGGCGCCGGTCGCGCGGCTGCACAAGGAGGACTTCCAGGCCGTCGACATCACGGCCATCGCCGCACCCGTCACGAAGATGGCCATGACGGTGCTGGAGGCCGCGCAGGTGCCGGGCGCGTTCGCGCAGGCGTTCCACCTGATGCGGTCCGGGCGGCCCGGCCCGGTCCTGATCGACCTACCGGTCGACGTGCAGCAGACCGAGATCGAGTTCGACCCGGACACCTACACGCCGCTGCCGGTGCACCGGCCCGCTGCCACCCCGGCGCAGGCGTCGAGGATGCTGGACCTGCTCTGCTCCGGGGAGCGGCCGGTGATCGTCGCGGGCGGCGGGATCGTCAACGCCGACGCGAGCGCCGAGCTCGTCGAGCTGGCCGAGGTGCTCGGCGTGCCGGTGGTGCCGACGCTGATGGGCTGGGGCACGATCCCCGACGGCCACCCGTTGGCCGCCGGCATGGTCGGGCTGCAGACCGCGCACCGCTACGGCAACGCCACCTTCCTGGAGTCCGACGTCGTGCTCGGCATCGGCAACCGGTGGGCGAACCGGCACACCGGCGGGCTCGACACCTACCGGCGCGGGCGCCGGTTCGTGCACGTCGACATCGAGCCGACCCAGATCGGCCGGGTGTTCGCCCCCGACTACGGCGTCGTCTCCGACGCCGGCGCCGCGCTGCGGGTGCTGCTCGACGAGGCCCGCCGCCGGCGCGACGCGGGCACGCTGCCCGACCGCTCGGAGTGGGCGGCACAGTGCCGGGAGCGGCGGGCGACCCTGCTGCGGCGCACCCACTTCACCGAGATCCCGATCAAGCCGCAGCGGGTGTACGAGGAGATGAACCGGGTGTTCGGCCCGGAGACCCGCTACGTCACGACGATCGGGCTCTCGCAGATCGCCGCCGCCCAGTTCCTACACGTCTACCGGCCGCGGCACTGGGTCAACTGCGGCCAGGCCGGCCCGCTGGGCTGGACGATCCCGGCCGCGATCGGTGCCGCCGTGGCCGACCCGTCGACGCCGGTGGTCGCGCTGTCCGGCGACTACGACTTCCAGTTCATGCTCGAGGAGCTGGCGGTCGGCGCCCAGTTCGGCGTCCCCTACGTCCACGTCGTGGTCAACAACTCCTACCTGGGGCTGATCCGGCAGGCGCAGCGGGCGTTCGACATGGACTTCGAGGTGCAGCTCGGCTTCGACAACATCAACGCCGATCCCGAGAGCGCGCTGCCGAAGGGCTACGGCGTCGACCACGTCCGGGTCGCCGAGGGGCTCGGCTGCGTCGCGCTCCGGGTCGCCGACCCGGAGCTGCTGGAGCCCACCCTGCACCGGGCGTCGCAGCTGGCCCGCGAGCACAAGGTGCCGGTGGTCGTCGAGGTCGTCCTGGAGCGGGTCACGAACATCGCGATGGGCGCCGCCGAGATCGACGCGGTGACCGAGTTCGAGGACCTCGCGCACACACCGGAGGACGCGCCGACCGCCGTCGGCCACCGCCGGTGAGCGCGATCCTGCTGGCACCGGACAAGTTCAAGGGCTCGCTCGACGCGGCCGGGGTCGCCGCCGCGCTCGCCGACGGCATCGCCGGGGTGGCGCCGGACCGGGAGGTCCGGCGCTGCCCGGTCGCCGACGGCGGCGAGGGCACCGTGGCTGCGGCGCTGGCCGCGGGCTGGACACCGGTCACGGTGCCCTCGACCGGGCCCACCGGTGCCCCGCTCCCCGCGACCTACGCCCGTCGCGGTGCGGTGGCGCTCGTCGAGCTGGCCGCCACCTCGGGGCTCGCGGTGCTGCCCGGCGGCGTCCCGGACCCGCTCGGGGCGGGGACCGAGGGGCTGGGCACGGTGCTCGCGCACGCCCTCGGGGCGGGGGCGACGGAGCTGGTCGTCGGGCTCGGCGGCAGCGCGACGACCGACGGCGGCGCCGGGGTCCTGCGGGGGCTCGGTGCGCGCGTCCTGGACTGCGACGGCCGGGACCTCCCGCCGGGCGGCGCCGCGCTCGCGCGGGCCGACCGGATCGACCTCACCGGGCTGCACCCGCGGCTGCGCGGCACCCGGATCGTCCTCGCCGCGGACGTCGACAACCCGCTGCTCGGGCCGGACGGCGCCGCCGCGGTCTACGGCCCGCAGAAGGGCGCCGACCCGGCACAGGTCACCGCGCTCGACGCGGCGCTCTCCCGGTGGGCGGACGTCGTCGCCGGAGCGGCAGGCCGCGACCCGGCAGCGCTCGCGGGCGGGACCGGCGCGGGCGCCGCGGGCGGGGCCGGGCTCGGGCTGACCGCACTGTGCGGCGCCACGCTGCGGCCCGGCCTCGGCACCGTGCTGGACCTGACCGGCTTCCACGACGCGCTCGGCGGCGCCGGGCTCGTCGTCACCGGCGAGGGCCGGCTCGACGGCCAGCCCCTGCACGGCAAGGCACCGGCCGGTGTCGCCGCCGCGGCACGGGCGGCCGGGGTCCCGGTCGTCGCCGTAGCCGGGGAGGTCGCGCTCGATCCGGCGGCCGTGCGCGCGGCCGGGTTCCGTGCCGCGCACGCCCTCGTCGACCTCGCCTCCGACCGGTCGGAGGCGATGACCGACGCCGCCCGGCTGCTGCGCCGGGTCGGCGCCACGATCGCCCGCCTTGTGTAGGAGGGCGGGCGGGTCACCCGCCCGTCGCCACCACCCGGTCCCGGGCGGCCAGGGCGCCGGAGCCCGGCCCGTCGACCCGGTGGGTGTCCGCGCGCCGCGGCGCGGGGACGCCGGCGGTCCCGCCGGGTTCGCGGGACCCCGCGAGCTCGCGGACCGCGACCTCCGCGGACGGGTACGCGCTGCACCGCAGCAGGACCCTGCGGGCCGGGAGCGGGAGCAGCTCGGCCCGGCCGCCGCACCCGGCGAGGTGGGTGTGCACGGCCCCGCCGCGGGTGCCGCCGACGAGCGAGCCGAGCGTCTCGACCGCGGTGCCGTCGAACTCGGTCACCCCGGTCACGTCCACCACCAGGTGCGCCGGGACCCGGCCGCACGCGCGCTGGGCGTCGAGGAGACGCCCGAGCGCGGCGACACCCGGGCCGTCCAGCCGTCCGCTGACCCGGACCAGCCGCACCCCGGGTGCCGCCGTCTCGACCGCCAGCCCGATCCCCGGATCCACCTGCACGTCGTCCTCCCTCGCCGTCGTCGCGGGCACGGACGGCCCGCCGGGGGGACCTACCCGGCGCCGGAGCGTCCACACCCACGGGCGGACGACCGGTCCGGTCGTCCGCACGACGGGCCGGCCGCGACCCACCGGAACGAGTGTGATACACATCACCGGGCTTCGGAACCGGTGCCGGGAGGACTTTCGGCCCTGACGAGCACCGGAGCACGGGCGCACTCTCGTCGGGTCGGTCGCACCGGCCGACGACGGACCCGCCACCTGCCGCTGGGGAGCGGGCGGGTGGTACCCCGGTCGGGGTCGGCGCGCTCGGGACCGCCGGCCCCGGCCACCGTCGTGAGAGGCCGCAGACCGCGCACGGGGCCGGGACGCACCGCGCGGCGGTCGGCCGGACAGGGGTCAGGCGGGCGTGCGGCCGGAGCGCGGCACGACGGGCGGGCGCGGTGCGATCCGCCGGTGCGCGACGACGTGCGCGACGCCGTGGTCGCCGCGGTGCCGGTGCTCGGCCCCCGGCATGGGCGGGGGGCCCGGTCCGGAGACGGCCGCGCGCCACCGCGGCCAGCATCTCGAGGATCGACTCGAGCGACGGGTAGCGCCCGTCGGGAAGGGGCGCGAGCTGGTTGCGCAGCACTCCGCTGACTCCCCACGCCTCGGCCTCGGCGATGACCTGCCAGCGACAGGCGGGCCACTGCAGGCCGGCCAGGACACGTCGCAGGTTCTCGCGCAGGTGCTCGACGTGCGGCGGGGCCGGCGGCGGGAGCGGGGGCGGCGGGACCGGCGCCGGCAGCGGCAGCCGGCGCCGGCGGGCGGGCCCGTTCACGCGACCTCCCCCGTCCCGAGGTCGAGCTGCTGGGCGCCGGTGCACTCGGGGTCACCGTCGAGGTGCCGGTAGCTGAAGGTCGGCATCTCGGTGGGTGCGGCGGGGTCGGCGTGGCGGAAGATCCGGCACACGGATCCTTCCGCCACGGTCGACCAGCACCGCTCGCATATTCGTAGTCGGGGAGTGTTCTGAGGCATGGGTTCACCGCCAGGGCCGGGACTGGACACGTCCTGCCGCAGGGCCGCCTCGGGAAGGTCGGCGGACCGGCGTGCCGGACCGTCCGAGTGTGGGTGATGACACACCCCGGGTGCCACTCGTGGCGTCCGGTGCCACCCGCCGGGACGCAACCGGTCCCGATTTCCGGAACGGTCCGTGTTCGGACTCCCGCCTGCCGGGGTACGGGTCAGCCCCCGTCGCCGGCCCGGTAGGTCTGCTCCAGATCGCGGATCTCGCCGATGCCGGCGAGCTCGGCGAACGCGTCCAGCCCGCCGAGCCGGTCGAGCATCCCGGCCGGGGTCCCGTCCGCCTTCAGGCGTGCGAGCAGCTCGGTCATGCCCGCGGTCGCCGCCAGCAACGTGCCGACGGGGAACAGCACCAGGGCGAAACCGAGCTCGGCGAGCCGGTCGCGGGAGAGCGGCGGGGTCCGTCCGCCCTCGGCCCAGTTGAACACCAGCCTGTGCCCCTGCAGCGCTGTGGCGACCGTCTCGATGTCGGCCTCCGACGTCGGCGCCTCCACGAACAGCAGGTCGGCACCGGCGTCGGCGAACCGGCGCCCCCGGTCGATCGCCGCGTCGAGTCCGTCGACGGCGGCGGCGTCGGTCCGGGCGATGATCAGCAGGTCCGGATCGGTGCGGGCGTCGGCCGCGGCCCGGATCTTGGCCGCCATCTCCCCGGCCGGGACCACCTGCTTGCCGGCGAGGTGCCCGCACCGCTTCGGCATCACCTGGTCCTCGAGGTGCAGTGCGGCCACCCCGGCCCGCTCGTAGTCACGGACCGTCCGGATGACGTTGATCGCGTTGCCGTAGCCGGTGTCGGCGTCGGCGATCAGCGGCAGGTCGACGGCGTCGGCCAGCCGGGCCGCGTGCGCGGCCATCTCGGCCCCGCCCAGCAGCCCGACGTCCGGACGGCCGAGCAGGCCCGCCGTCGTCCCGAAACCGGTCATGTAGACCGCGTCGAAACCCGCCTGCTCGACGAGCCGGGCGGACAGCGCGTCGTAGGCGCCCGGGGCGAGCACGGGCCCGCCCTCGTCGAGCAGGGCGCGCAGCCGGGCACGCCGGTCGCCGGGGGCGGGGTGGCTGATCAGGTCGGCCACAGGTGGCTCCTTCCGTCGTCGTAGGGGTGAGTGAACCCTGTGCACCGCACGGACGCACGCAGGGATCCGGCCGGGTGACACCCTCGTCGCGACGTCCCGGGGACGGGGGTTCTCCCCACTGTCCGCGGTGGTGCGGCCCGGAATGATCGGACGTCGTGACCGCCCCCCGGCCCGTCGCCCCGCGCGACCTCTCCGACCGTCTCCGCCATCCCGTCCCCCACCTGTTCGTCTACGCCTTCGCGATCGTCCCGGCGATCGCGCTCGTCGCCGCCGTCCCGCTCGCCTGGGGATGGGGCCTGACCTGGCTGGACGCCGGGCTCGCGATCGGCATGTACGTCGTGTCGATGCTCGGCGTGACGGTCGGTTTCCACCGCTACTTCACGCACGGCTCGTTCAAGGCGACCCGGGCGCTGCGGATCGCGCTGGCGGTCGCCGGCAGCCTCTCGGTGCAGGGACCGGTCCGGCACTGGGTCGCCGACCACCGCAGGCACCACGCCTACGCCGACGCCGAGGGCGACCCGCACTCGCCGTGGCGGTACGGCACCTCCCCCTCCGCGCTGGTCCGCGGGTTCTGGCACGCCCACATGGGGTGGATCTTCGACCGCTCGCTGACCGACCAGCGCCGGTTCACCCCGGACCTGCTGGCCGACCCCGACATCGACCGCGTGCACCGCGGCTTCACCCTGCTCACGATCCTGTCCGTGTTCGGCCCGGGTGTGGTCGGCGGCCTGGTGACCTGGTCCTGGTGGGGCGCGTTCACCGCGTTCTTCTGGGCCGGGCTGGTGCGCGTCGCGGTCTCGCACCACGTGGCCTGGTCGACGAACTCGATCTGCCACATGATCGGCGAGCGCCCCTACCGGGCCCGGGACAGGTCGACCAACGTCTGGCTGCTCGCCATCCCGAGCATGGGCGAGTCGTGGCACAACATGCACCACGCGGACCCGACGTCGGCGCGGCACGGCGCAGGCCGCGGCGAGATCGACATCTCCGCCGGGACGATCCGGCTGTTCGAGCGGCTCGGCTGGGCGCACGACGTCCGGTGGCCGACCGAGAAGCGGCTCGCGCGGCTCGCGGCGAACCGGACCGAGGACGCCACGGCCTGACCGCTCCGGGCGGCACCCGGGGTCACCCCTCGGTCGCCGCCGGCGGGACGGCGTGCACCGCGCCGTCGATCCGCAGCCGGCACCGGTCGCCGGGTGCCCACCGCTCCCCCGGGGCCGTCCGTACCCGTACCGGCGGTCCTGCCGGTCCGTCCGGACGTGCCGAGACCAGCAGTGCCTCCCCGCCGAACTCGACGCGCTCCACCACGGCCGATGTCCCCGGCGCGGACGGCCCGTCGATGAGCACCTGCTCCGGGCGGAGCACCACGACGACCGCGCCGTCCGGGCCCGGCGCCGTTCCGGGACGGATCGGCGCGCGACCCAGGACCGTCGTCGCCACGCCGCCGGTGCGGTGGGCCGGGAGCAGGGACGCCTCGCCGACGAACCCGGCGACCCGCGCGGTCACCGGGGCGATGTAGAGCTCGCGAGGGCTCGCGGTCTGGACCAGCACGCCGCCGTCGAGGACGGCGACCCGGTCGCTCACCGAGAGCGCCTCGCGGTGGTCGTGGGTGATCAGGACGGCGGTGCTCCCCGCCGCACGCAGCGCCGCGACGGCGTCGGCCCTGACCTGGTCGCGGAGGCCGGCGTCGAGCGCGGAGAACGGTTCGTCGAGCAGGACGACCGCCGGCTCCGGTGCGAGCGCGCGGGCCAGCGCGACGCGCCGCCGCTCCCCGCCGGAGAGCTCGTGCGGCATCCGGGCCCCCTTGTCCGCCAGCCCGACCAGTTCCAGCAGGTCACCGACCCGGCGGCGCCGCACCGCACGCACCGCGGCCACCTGCCGCCACCGCCCGGGGCCACCGGCCCGCAGCCCGAACCCGACGTTGCCGGCCACGTCGAGGTGGGAGAACAGGGCGCCGTCCTGCGGGACGAGGCCGACCCGGCGCCGCTCGGCGGGCGTGCCCGTGACGTCGGTCCCGAGGAGGCCGACGGTCCCGGCGTCCGGCCGGTGCAGCCCCGCGACCACCCGCAACAGGGTGGTCTTCCCGCTGCCACTCGCCCCGAGCACCGACACCAGCTCGCCGGGACCGGCGTCGAGGTCGACCCCGTGCAGGACGGGCGCGCCGCCGTACCCCGCGACGATCCCCCGCACCGACAGCGTCGTCCCCGCTGTCACCCCCGCTGTCATGCCCGGTCCCCCCGGACCAGCAGTGCCGCGGGCACGCACGCCAGCAGCAGCAGGGCCAGCGCCGCGGGGGCGGCCGCCCCGTAGGCACCGCGGGCGGTCTGCGCCCACAGCTCGGTCGCCAGCGTGTCCACCCCGGTCGGGCGCAGCATCAGCGTCGCGGGCAGCTCCTTCATCGCCGTCACCGTCACCAGCAGCCCGCCCGCGGCGACCCCCGGCCACGCCTGGCGCGCCGTCACCGTCCACCACGTGCCGGACGCGCTGCGCCCCAGCGTGCGGGCCACCTCCTCGACCTCCACCGGCACCCGCTCCACCGACGACCGCACCGCCCCCAGCGCCTTCGGCAGGAACAGCAGGGCGTAGCCGAACACCAGCACCGGCGCCGTCTGGTAGAGCCCGGGCACGACGGCCAGCGACAGGAACACCAGCGACAACCCGACAACGACGCCCGGCAGCCCCTGCCCCAGGTAGGCCACCGACTCCACGGCGGCCACGACGCGCGAGCGGTGGCGCGCGGCCAGCACCCCGACCGGCAGGGCCAGGAGCACCGCGAGCACCGCAGCGGCGCCGGACAGCAGCAGCGTCCAGCCCGCCGCCGTCAGCAGCCGGGGCAGGTCGACACCGACACCACCGGCCGCCACGATCCGTCCCACCAGCACCGCGGGTGGCACGAGCAGGGTCAGTGCGGCGACCGTGCCGAGCCCGGCCACGCAGAGCGCCCGCACGGTGGCACCGGGCCGGTGCGGGGGCACCCGATGGGTCGCCGTCGTCGCGCGGGCCCGGGTGAACCGGCGCCGGGCCGCGCGCTCCGCGACGACCAGCAGCAGCGTCAGCACCGCCAGCACCAGGGCGGTGACCGCGGCGCCGGTGCGGTCGATCGCGCCCTCGTAGGCGGCGCGGACCGCCCAGGTGAAGGACTCGTAGCGCAGCAGTGCGGGCGCCCCGAAGTCCGACAGCGTGTACAGCGCGGCGAGCAGTGTCCCGGCGAGTGCCGCAGGCAGCGCCTGCGGCAGCGTCACCGCGCAGAACGCGGCGACCGGGCCCCGGCCGAGGGTGCGTGCGACGTCCTCGGGGCCGGTGTCGGCGGCCCGCAGCGCGGCGGCCGCGGGCAGCGTCACGTACGGGGTGCAGGCGGCCACCAGCACCAGGGTGAGCGGAACCAGCCCGCTCGCCGCCGGCCGCACGGCGAGCACGGCGAGCACGGCGAACGCGAGCAGGTAGGACGGCACGGCCAGCGGCAACGCGGCGAGCACCCACCACAGCCGCGGCCAGGGCAGCCGGAGGCGGACCAGCAGCGCCGCCGTCCCGAGGCCGAGGACGAGGCAGCCGGCGGACACGCCGAGCACGAGGACACCGGAGTTCACCGCGAGCTGGAGGGTGCGCTCGCGGACGAGCAGCGACCGGACCCGCTCGGGTGCGGCCTCCCCGACGCGGACCACCAGCCAGACGAGCGGCAGCGCGGCGAGTGCGGCGACGGACGCCCCGGCGGCCGCCAGCGTCCGCGGGGTCCGGGAGCGCCGCGCGGCCGGGACGCCCGGAGCGGTGTGCTCCGGGGCCCCGGCCGGGCGGACGGTGACGGGTGTGCTCAGAGCAGCCCGGCCTCGGTCATCATCCGGGTGGTCTCGTCCAGCGAGGCGAGATCGGACAGGTCGAGCTCGGGACCCGCGAGCTCGGCGAGCGCCGGCACGCCCTGGGGTCCCGGCACGCCCGCGACCAGCGGGTACTCGGTGGTCTCCTCGGCGAAGTACCGCTGCGCGGGCTCGGACACCAGGAACCGGACGAGCTCCTGCGCCTCGGCCGACTGCGCCGCCCCGGTGAGGATGCCGGCGCCGGTGACGTTGACCAGCGCGCTCGCGGTGCCCGGATCCCCGAACCGGAGCTTCGCGCGCTGCATCGGGGTCTCCGCGCTGGTCCAGTAGTAGTGGTTGATCAGCCCGGCGTCGACGGTGCCCGCCTCCACCGCCTCCAGCACGGCACCGTTGCGCTCGAAGACCTGCGGCTCGTTCGCCGCCAGCGCGGTCAGCCACTGCCGGGTGGCCTCCTCGCCGTCGGTGACCCGCATGGCCGTGACGAACGCCTGGAACGACGCGTTGGTCGGTGCGTACCCGACCCGCCCACGCCACTTCGGGTCGGTCAGCTCCCGCACGTCACCCGGCGCCTCCGCCTCGGGGACGTCCTGGCTGTCGTAGGCGACGACGCGGGCCCGGCCGGTCAGCCCGACCCACGTCCCGTCGGTGGAGGTGAACCCGGCGGGCACGGCACCGGCGACGTCGGCGGGCAGCGGCGCGAACCGCCCGGCCCCGGCGAGGACGCCGAGGGCGCCCGCGTCCTGGGACAGGTAGACCTGCGCCAGGGTGCCGTCGCCCTCCTCCTGGATCTGCGCGGCCAGCTCGGTGGTGGAGCCGTAGCGGGTGTCGACGGTGATCCCGCTCTGCTGCTGGAACTGCTGGATCAGCGGGGCGATCAGCTCCTCGTCCTGATGTTGACCCCGGTTCACGGACACGCCGGTGAGGAGATCAGACCCGGCGGGCGGCTAATGGTCTCGAACTGTTCGGGGCTCATCCAGTCCAGTGCGGAGTGTCGGCGGCGACGGTTGTAGAAGCCCTCGATGTACTCGAAGATCGCGTTCGCGAGCTCGATGCGAGTGCGCCAGCGCTGCCGGTCGAGCAGCTCGGTCTGCATTCGGCCCCAGAAGGCCTCGGCGACGGCGTTGTCGTAGGGGTCGCCGACGCTGCCCAGCGAGGGCAGCAGGCCCGCTCTGCGGGCCCGTTCGGTGAAGGTCCATGAGGTGAATTGGGTGCCGTGATCGCCGTGGATGATCCCGCCGGGCACCTGCCCGCTGGTGCCGCGCGAGTCGATTGCCATCCCGAGCGCGGAGGTGGCCAGGTCCGCTCGTTGACGGGAGTCGATGGCCCATCCGACGACCCGCCGGGAGAAGGCGTCGAGGACCACGCAGCAGTAGAGCTTACCCTCGCGGGTGGGGTGCTCGGTTATGTCGGTGACCCAGAGCTGGTTCGGGCCGTCGCGCCGGAAGTTCCGCTTGACCAGGTCGGTCACGGTCTTCGCGGGAGGGACCCGTTTCGCTCTGCGCCGCAATGGGAGCCCGGCAAGGCCGGCGCGGCGCATCAACGCTGCGACGGTCTTGCGGGACACGACCACGCCCTGGCCCAGGACGAGTTCGGCGCGGATCCTCGGTGCCCCGTAGGTCTGCCGGGAGGCCTCGTGGACCGCGGTGATCTGATCGACCAGCCAGGCCTGTCGGATCGTGCGTGCCGAGGGTGGGCGACTACGAGCTTCGTAGAAGCCCGCCCGGGACACCCCGAGGGACAGACAGGCCTGCTTCACCGGTACGCCCTCAGCGGCCAGTTCCGCGACGAGGGCGAACCGGGCTTTTGGGGGCACCACCTTCTCCACTGCGACCGCCGCCTTACGCAGGATCTTGACCTCGGTCTCCAGCTCGGCGATCCGCGCCTCGGCCGCGGTGAGCGCGGCGGACTCGACCTGCTCCGGGATCGGGGTCTTGAGTCCGCGCTCGAGCAGATCCCGGGACTTCCAGCGATGCAGGCACGACTCCGCGATGCCCAACGACGTCGCCACATCACGCACTGAGCGTCCCGAGGCCAGCAAATCAAGGGCGCGTCGCCGGAACTCCGGCTGGTAGGGCTTCGGCACGACGGACGATCTCCTTCACAAGATCGTCGGACCCTACGTCTCCTCACTTCTGCGTCCGCCGAGCGGGGTCAACATCATCCCGTCCGGAGTAGAGGGTCAGGGTGCGTGGCCCCTCGGCGGCCGGGCTCGCCGCCGGCTCGGCCGGAGCGGGGGCGCCGCCACCGCACGCGGTGACCAGCAGCGAGACGGCGAGCAGCGCGCCCGCCGCCAGGCCGCGCTTCGGGGATCGGATCACGTCGGAGTCCTCCGGATTCTCATGACGGGGTGTCCGGAACGCGTCGGGTGTCCGATCACTCCCGTTCCGGGCGAGGGCAGGCTAACCTCGGTCGACGGCGGGGGGATCTCCCGAGAATTGAGGGGGTGCGTGGCCGTGCTGCGGGTGCTGCTGGTCGACGACCACCGGTCCTTCACCGACCTGCTCGTCCTCGGCCTGGGGGCCGAACCCGGGATCGGCGTCACCGGTGTGGCGCACACGGTCGACGCGGCGCGCGCCCTGCTCGACGGCTGCGACGTCGTCGTGCTCGACGTCCGCCTCCCCGGTGGCGGTCTCAGCCTGCTCCCGGTCGCGCACGCGGCGGGTGCCCGGGCACTCGTCCTCACCGCGCACCCGCGCCCCGAGCCCGCCCGCCGGGCGCGCGCGGCGGGGGCCGCGGGCTTCCTGGGTAAGGAGACGCCACTGGCCGGCATCGTCGCCGCGGTCCGCACCGTCGCGGCCGGCAGGACCGTGCACGGGACGGCCGTCCTCGAGCTCCCGCACCTGACCCCGCGCGAGCGTGACGTCCTCGGTTCGCTGGCCCGCGGCCGCGACGCGACCCGCATCGCCCACGAGCTCGCACTGTCCGTGCACACGGTGCGCGACCACGTCCGGGCGCTGCTCGGCAAGCTCGACGCCCGCTCACAGCTGGAGGCGGTGGTCACGGCCGAACGTCTCGGCCTGGTCGCGCTCGATCCGGAGGGCGAGCCCCTGGCCGGCGGCCGATGAGCCGGACCGGCCCGCACCCGGTCCGGCGGGCGTTGCTCGGGCACGTCCTGGGCACCGTCGCGGCAGCGGCCCTGGTGTGCGCGCTCGTCACCGCCGGGGTCTGGTGGCTGGCCCACGACGAGGCGGAGCGACGGGCGGAGCAGGTCTCACGCCGGGTCGCCGCGGCCGTCGTCGTGCCGCTGGCGGACCGCGACCTGGCCGCCGCCGGCCCGGCGGCACGGGACCGGCTGCTGGCGGACCTCGCCCCGTTCCGGACGGTCGGCATGGTGAGCCGGGTGAAGATCTGGCTGGTGGAGGGCCCGTCGGCGCGGGTGGTGTTCTCCGACGAGCCGCGGCTGGAGGGGTTCACCCGGCGGTTCGATCCCGACCTGGCCGCCCGGCTCGACGGTGGCGCTGCCGTCGTCCTCGCGGTGCCCGACGACCCCGAGCACCGCTTCGAGCAGGGCGGCGGGCTGCGCGAGGTGTTCCTGGGGTTCACCGACGCGGCGGGTCGGCCGGCCCGGGTGGAGGTCTACGTCCCGGTCGACGTCGAGGGCTCGACGGCTCGCGCCGTGGGCCTGCTGGTGCCACCCGTGGTGGGCGGGCTGCTGGCCGTCGCACTCGCGGTGCTGCCGCTGTCGGTCGCGCTGGCGCGGCGCCGGGAGCGGGAACGGATCGAGCGCCGGGACGCGGCCCGCTACGGGCTCGCCGCCGGGGAGCTCGCACGCCGCGACCTGGCCCGCCGCCTGCACGACGACGTCCTCCCCGGCCTGGCCTCGGCCGGGCTGATGCTGGATCTCGCCCCGGCCCGGCCGGAGCTGGTGAGCCGGGCACGGAAGACCGTCGGCGACGGCGTGCTCCGGATCCGCTCGGTTCTCGACGACCTGCTCCCCGCCGACGTCGACGCGGCGGGTCTCCCGGACGCGCTGCACCGGCTGGCCGCCGGCGGGGAGCCGCGCGCGAGCGTCGCCGTCCCCGGCGCGGCGGGCCTCCCGGACGCCACCGCGGTCCTGCTGCACCGGATCGCCGGCGAGCTGCTGCGCAACGTCCGCGCGCACGCGGCGGCGTCGACCGTGGGGGTGGACCTCGCGGTCGGGGATGGCCGGGCCCGGCTCACCGTCACCGACGACGGCACCGGGTTCGACCCGGGCCGTGGCCCCGAGCCGGGGCACATCGGCCTGCTGCTCGTGCGCGACGCCGCCCGCGACGCCGGTGGGGAGGTCACCGTCCGCAGCGCCCCGGGCAGCGGGACCACGGTGACCGTCGACCTCCCGGACGGCCGCTGACCCCGCACGGGCGGGGCGCGCGACCGATGTGTGCGTGATGTGCGCCGTCGCACTCTCGGCAAACTTGCGCATCGTGCACGTTCGCCGCGTACGATAGTTGCGTGACGTCAACTACTCGCTCTCCGGAGGAGGCCGCCGCCCACCGCCGCGCCGTGCTGCTCCCGCTCAGCGGTCTGCTCATGGCCCTGTTCGTGGGCGTGCTCTCCAGCACGATCGTGTCCAACGCGCTGCCGCGGATCCTCGGCGACCTGGGTGGTACCCAGGCCGAGTACACCTGGGTCGTCTCGGCCTCGCTCCTCGCGATGACGGCGTCCACCCCGATCTGGGGCAAGCTCGCCGACCTCTACTCCAAGAAGCTGCTCGTCCAGGCCGCGATCGGGATCTTCCTGATCGGCTCGCTGCTGTGCGGCCTGGCCACCGAGACCTCGCAGCTCATCGGCTTCCGGGTGCTCCAGGGCCTGGGCATGGGCGGGCTGCAGGCGCTGACCCAGGTCGTCATCGCGGCGATCATCACCCCGCGCGAGCGCGGCCGGTACATGGGCTACCTGTCGGCGATCATGTCGCTCGCGGTGGTCGGCGGCCCGCTGCTCGGCGGCGTCATCGTCGACTCCCCGCTCGGCTGGCGCTGGTGCTTCTTCGTGGGCGTCCCGCTGGCCGCGATCTCGCTGGTCGTGCTGCAGCGCACGCTGAACGTCCCGACCGAGCGCCGCGACGACGTCTCGATCGACTACGTCGGCGCCCTGCTCATCGCGGCGGGCGTCTCCGCGATGCTGCTGTGGACCTCGCTCGGCGGCAAGCAGTTCGAGTGGTCGTCGCCGCTGTCGTTCGGCCTGGTCGGCGGCGGTGTGGTGCTGCTGGCGCTGGCGGTCCTCGTCGAGCGCCGCGCCAAGGACCCGGTCGTCCCGCCGTTCCTGTTCCGGGACCGGACGTTCGTGCTCGCCACCGTCGCCAGCCTCTTCGTCGGCGTCGCGATGTTCGGCTCGACGATCTTCCTGTCGCAGTACTTCCAGCTCGCCCGGGGCGCCACGGCGACCGAGGCCGGCGTGCTCACCCTGCCGATGATCGTCGGCATGTTCCTGGCCTCGAACGTCGCGGGACAGCTGATCAGCCGCTACGGGCGCTGGAAGCGCTGCCTCGTGATGGGCGGCGTGTTCCTCACCGCCGGCCTCACCCTCGGCGCCACGGTCATCTCCTCGACCGTGCCCTACTGGCAGGTCGGGCTCGCCATGCTGCTGGTCGGCCTCGGCGTCGGCATGACCCAGCAGAACCTCGTGCTGGCCGTGCAGAACACCGTGGCGCTGCGGAACATGGGCGCCGCCAGCTCGACGGTGACCTTCTTCCGGTCCCTCGGTGGCTCGGCGGGCGTCGCCGGTCTCGGCGCGCTGCTCGCCTCGGTGGTCGCGACGCGGACGTCGTCGGGGCTCGCCGCAGCCGGTGTCGACGGCGGCGGGGCCACGCAGGGCGGTCAGGTCCCGAACATCGCGGAGCTGCCCGAGCCGGTCCGCTCGATCGTCATGGACTCCTACGGCCACGCGATCGCGGAGATCTTCCTGGTCGCCGCGCCGCTGGGTCTGCTCGCGCTGATCGCGATCCTGTTCCTGCGCGAGCAGCCGCTGCGCGACACCATCGACCTGGAGCCGGAGACCCCGGCCGAGGGCACAGCCGCGGCACCGGCGGTCCGCCGCGACGACACGCACGGCGCGGCGCCCGGCCCGGTGCTGCACGGCGTCGTCCGCGCCGACGGGGTCCCCGCACCGGGGGCGGTCCTCACCGTCCTCGACCGCAACGGGACCGAGGTCGGCCGCACCCGCGCCGACGACGACGGCCGGTACCGCGTCTGCGTCGCGACCGGCACCGTCTCCACGGTCTACCGGTGGGACGGCCGGCCCGCCGCGCACCGGCTGACCGTCCCCGCGACCGGCCTGCGGTTCGACGTCGACCTGGCCCCCTCGGCAGGGCCGGTCCGGCCCGAGGTCGTCTCGGTGATCGACCGGCCGGCACGGGAGAACGCGCGGGCCGACCGTGTCTGAGCAGCAGGCGCCGCCCGGGCGCCGGGAACGGAAGAAGGCCGCGACCCGGGCGGCGCTGGCCGCCGCGGCGTTGCAGCTGTGCAGCGAACGCGGTCTCGACCAGGTGACCGTCAAGCAGATCGCCGACGCCGCCGACGTCGCCCCGCGCACCTTCTTCAACTACTTCACCTCGAAGGAGGAGGCGATCGTCGCGGGGAACGCGGCGACCGCCGACACCCTGGTGGCCGCGTTCACCACCCGGCCCGACGACGAGCCGGTCGTCGTGGCGCTCCGGCACGCGCTGCGCGCCGTCGTCACCGATCCCGGCTATCTCGGCCGGGTCCGGCAGATGCGGGCGCTGCGCGAGTACCCGACCGTCGTGGCGCACCACATGGCGGCGTTCGCGGCGCAGGAGCAGGCGCTCGCCGCCGCCGTCGTCACCCGGACCGGGACCGACCCGGCCCGGGACCTGTTCCCGACGCTCGCCGCGGCCGCGGCCGTCACCGGGCTGCGGGTGGCGGTGCAGCACTGGCTCGGCGACCACGGCCCCGATCCGCGCGGGCCCGAGCTCACCGAGCTGGTCGACGAGGCGATGGCCGTGTTCGACGGTGGCCTGCGCGCCGTCGCCGGGGCCCCGGCCTGATCCGGCCGGGCCGCCGGGGATCATCACGGGCGTGACCGTCACGACCCTGGCGCTGCCCACACCGGCGCCGCTCGAGCTGACCGTGCACGCCGCCGACGACCCGGCGGCGCCCGTCCTGCTGGTCGTGCCGGCCATGGGGATGCGGGCGTCGTTCTACACGCCGCTGCTCACCGCGCTGCGGGAGGCCGGGACGTCCGCCGCGGTCACCGAGCTGCGCGGGCACCAGGCCCGGCCCGCTCCCCCGCCGTCACGCCGGAACGACCACGGCTACGACGACCTCGTCGGCGACCTCTCCGCCGCCGTCGACACGGTGCGGGAGCAGCTGCCCGGCGCGCCGGTGCTGCTCGTCGGGCACAGCCTCGGCGGGCACCTGGCGGCCGCGTACGCCGCCCGGCACCCGGACCGGGTCGAGGGCCTCGCGCTCGTCGCGTCGGGCAGCGTGCACTGGCGGGCGTGGGGGCCGGTGCACCTGCTGCGGACCCAGGCGGCCGTCGCCACGTCGCGGTTGCTGGGGCACTTCCCCGGCGCCCGGGTCGGCTTCGCCGGGCGTGAGGCGCGCGGCCAGATGGCCGACTGGGGCCGGTGGGCCCGGACGGGGCGGCTGGCGTTCGGGACCCCGCGGGTCGACCACGGACCGTCGATCGCGGCCGTCCACCTGCCCGTCCTGGGAGTGACCTTCGAGGGCGACCGGCTCGCCCCGCCCGCGTCGGCGGAGGCGCTGATCGGGATGTTCCGCTCCGCCGACGTCACGCGCCGCCGGCTCCCGGCCGGCGGCAGGCGCCCGCACTTCGGCTGGGCCCGCGAGCCCGGCGCGACCGTGCCGGAGCTGGTGTCCTGGGCACGCCGGGCCACCGGGGGCTGAGCGCCGGGGAGGGGTCAGGCGCGGCGGCGGCCCGACCAGTGCGGCTCGTGGTCGGCCCAGTCGACCTGCCACGCGTGCGCGAACCGGCGCGCGGTCCAGCGGAAGCCGAGATGGCCCGCACCCGCCAGCACCACGCCCCAGGCGACGAGCGTCATGAACGCGGCCGCCGCGCCGACCGTCACGGCGTCCGAGGGGGTCGACGGCGGCGGCGTCAGCTCACCGTCGGGCCCCACCCAGACCGTGATCCGGTCCCCCACCTGGTAGAGCCCGGGGACCGAGGTCTCCCCGCTGCGCGCCGCTCCGTCGGGAGCGGTCCAGCCGACGGTGACGGCCTGCTGACCGGTCTGCATGTCGCTCACCGCGGTCGTCCGGTCGGTGACCTGCGCCGGCACCGCGGTGCGTTCCGCGGACTCGGTGGCGCCACGCTCGACGACGGTGCCGTGCGCTGAGGTCCCCGCCATCCAGGCGACGAGCAGGCCGACGGCGACGAGCAGGCCGAGCCCGACCGCCAGCACGTCCTCCCAGCGGGCCGCCGAGCGGCGCATCCGGTCGGCGCTGCCCGGGGCGGGCCGTGGGCCGGTGCGTCCCGGGCCGTCGGCTGTGCGCATCGTTCCTCCTCGAGATCAGGTCGTCGGGTCCCACGACCGCCGGTGAGGACCCGATCACCGAGAAGTACCCCCGTTATTGCTTCGAGACATCGTCTCGCGACGAGGATCACGCGTGACGCGGTCCACGACCGGCGCACGTCACACCGGGTCAGGACGCAGGTCGGCGCACCGTCGTCGCTCCGGGCCGCCCGCTCGCCGCCCCTGACCTCCCTCTCGTCGCGGGACCGGGTTCCGCGACAACCGCCGCCGCACCGGGGGCGTCCACCGGAGGTCGGTCCGCGACACCACCCGTCCGGGTGAGGGGGGGGACGCGACGGCGGAGGGACGGTGCGCGATGGGTGACCGTGAGCGGCGGCGACGCCGGGCGGCGGTGGTGACCGGCCTGGTCCTGGTGACCGGTGTCGGGCTCGGCGGCACGGCGGTCGCGACGGCCGATCCCGAGCAGAGCCGGGTCGCCGCGGCCGCGCACGCGGAGCCCGCGGCGCCCGGCACGCCCTGCTCGGCGTCGGTGCGGGCGTGCGTCGATCTCGAGACGCGGCAGGCGTGGCTCGTGTCCGGCGGGACGGTCGAGCGGGGCCCGTTCCGGGTCACGACGGGAGAGGCCGGCAAGGAGACCCCGGTCGGGCACTCCTTCCGCGTCTACCGCAAGGAGGCCGACCACCGCAGCGGCGAGTACCCGGGCCCCGACGGCCGGCCCGCGCGGATGCCGTACTCGGTGTTCTTCGCCGACGGCGGCGTCGCCTTCCACGGCGGTGACCTGTCCCGCGAGTCGGCCGGCTGCGTGAAGCTGCAGCGGGCCGACGCGAAGCGGTTCTTCGACACCCTGCAGATCGGCGACAAGGTCCAGGTCGTGCGGGGGTCCGTCGAGAACGGGCACCGCGCGGAGGCCCGCGGGCGGGCCTGACACCCGGCCTCGGGCGGGGTCAGCGGGCGAGCACGACCTGGGTGCGCTCCGGGACGCGGTAGGCGTCGACGATGCGGTTCAGCTCGGCCTGGTAGTACAGCGTCTGCAGCCCGAACACGAAGCAGAGGAGCAGCCCGACGACCGGGTTGCAGGTCACGGCCAGACCGGCGGACCGCTGCGCGTCGGCGATGCGTCGACCGGTGTTGTAGAAGGAGATCAGCGGAGCGATCACCGTCCACCCCAGAAGGAGGAGGACGAGCATCGGGCCGGCGACCGGGACCTGACGGCGGGGGTCGAACTCGGCCATCTCCCGGTGGATCTTGTAATACCAGACCAGGCTGTAGATCCCGAGGGTGATCAGCGGAAGTCCGAGCCAGGCGGCCACGGGGTGCCGACGCTTCATGGCGAGACCGGTCGCAGCGCGCTGGGGGGCGGCGAGCTCGCCGGGACGCCACGGCTCGATTCCCGTGCCGGGGTGTCCTCCGGCCACCGGTGCGGCCGTCCCGCCGTACGACCCTGCACCGGTTCGCTGTCCCGCCTGGTACCGCCGGTCCGGCTGGTACCGCGGGTCCGGCTGGTGCCGCGGGTCCATGGGCGGGCGCACCCCGGACGGGGGAAGGTGCGGGTCGGACGGGTACTGCGGCCGGGTCATCGACGCTTCCGATCTGCAGGGAGCGTGGTGTCGGCGACCGCGCTCGTCACTGCAGGTTCGAGGGTTGCGGCGGTGTCGTTAACCGGGCGGCCAGGGTGCCGGCCGCATCTCATCAGAAGTGACGAATCGGGCTCTGCACACGGCCAGGGCCGACCCGCGACGTCGTCGCGGACCGGCCCCGTGCGGTGTGGCGGGTCAGCTCGTGCTGGCCGCCCGCTTCGGCAGCACCCAGTCCGGGCGCGGGAAGTGGCAGGTGTAGCCGTAGGGGTACTTCTGCAGGTAGTCCTGGTGCTCCGGCTCGGCCTCCCAGAAGTCACCGGCCGCGACCACGTCGGTGGTCGCGGGCCCCGGCCACAGCTTCGAGGCGTCCACGTCGGCGATCGTGTCGAGCGCGACCGCCTTCTGCTCCTCGGTCGTGTAGTAGATCGCGGAGCGGTAGCTGCGCCCGACGTCGTTGCCCTGCCGGTCCTTCGTCGACGGGTCGTGGATCTGGAAGAAGAACTCCAGGATCTCCCGGTAGCCGATCCGCTCGGGGTCGAACACGATCTCGACGGCCTCGGCGTGGTCGCCGTGGTCGCGGTAGGTCGCGTTCGGGGTGTTCGGGTCGCCGGAGTACCCGACCCTGGTGGAGACGATGCCCGGGCGCACACGGAGGAGTTCCTGCACGCCCCAGAAGCAGCCGCCGGCGAGGATCCCGGTCTCGGTCATCGATCTGACCTCCCTGTGTCGGTTCCGCCCGGTCCAACGACGACCGCGTCCCCGATGTTCCGCGGGGACCGCGGCCCTCAGAGCAGCCGGGTGACCTTGTTCAGCCCGTCGTAGCGCACCGGCGAGATCTTCACCCGCGCCCCGGAGTACGGCGCCTCGATCATCTTGCCGTCGCCCAGGTACATCGCGATGTGGTGGGTCCGGCCGTTCTCCGCCCAGGAGAGCATGTCGCCGCGCTGCATGTCCGAGATCGACACCTGCTCGCCGGCGTCCGCCTGGTTCCCGCTGTAGCGCGGCAGGTCGATGCCGGCGCCGGCGAACGCGTAGAGCATCAGCCCCGAGCAGTCGAAGCCGACCTTGTTGTAGTCGCCGTAGGAGTCGGCGACGCCGCCGTCGCGGATGCCGGTGGTCGGGCCGCGGGAGTTGCCACCGCCCCAGGCGTAGATCGTGCCGATCTGCGCCATCGCGCGGTCGATCACCATCTCGACCGCGGACGACCCGGTGCGGCGCGGTGCCGGCCCGGAGTCCGACGGCGCCTCCTCCCGCGCGACCCGGCTGCGGGCCTCCTGCCGGGCACGCCGGTCGGCCTCGGCCTGCAGCCGCGCCTGCTCGGCCTGCCAGGCGTCGAACCGCTGCCGCTGGGCACGCAGCCCGGCGTCGGCGTTCTCGGCCGCGTCCAGACGTGCCTGGACGCCTGCCCGCTCGGCCCGCACGCCGTCGAGGCGGCCCTGCTGCTCGTCGGCGGACGCGGCGGCGGAGGCCAGCGCGTCGTCGGCGGCGGCCGACGCCTCCTCGGCGGCGGCGCGCCGCCGGTCGGCCTCCTCCTGCGCGGCCCGCGCGAGCGAGTCCGCGTTGGCCTGGGCGATCCGGGCCTGCTGCAGCTGTTCCAGCACGGCGGCCTGGTCCTCGCTGAGCGCGTCGGTCAGCCGCGCGCGGTCCACGAGGTCCTGCGGGTCGGTCGCCCGGGACAGCAGTCCGAGCGGGCCGAGGTCGAGACCGTGGGTGTAGACGTCGCCGACGAACGAGTCGAGCCGGGTCCGGGCGTCGTCGACCGCGCGACCCGCCTCCTCGGTGGCCCGGCGGGCGTCGAGCGCGCGGGCCGCGGCCGACTCGGCCTCCCGGCCCGCGGTGTCCGCGGTGTCGCGGGCCTCGAGCGCCTCCTCGTTGCGGGCGGCGACCTGGATCTGCAGCTGTTCGAGCTGCCCGTCGAGCTCGGCGAGCCGGGCGGTGAGCCTGCCGACCTCCGCGGTCCGCTCCTGCACGCCCTGCCGGCTCTGCTCCAGCTCGTCGTCGCCCGGGTTGGGCGGCGGGGGCGGCGGCTGTGCCGGCGCTCCGGGAACGGTCGTCGCCGCGGTGGTGACGACACCCGCCGCACCGACCGACGGCGTCGCGAGGAGCACGGCGCCGAGCAGCGCCAGCACGCCGACGGCCGTCGGCACACGCTTGCGCGTCACGCGTCGTCCTCCCCTCGGAGCGGGTACGGGCCGCGCTCGGGGTGCGAGGGCCCGTTGATCGCGACGAAGGGTGCCACTCCTGCCCCGCCGACCACGTGCGACACACCGGGCGCAGCGCTCCCGTCCGCCGCTCGGGCGACGCGACGGGCACCACACCCGCCTCGCGCGGCTTATAGGACAGGCGTACTATTTGGGTCACCAGGGTCCGCGCTGCCGCGTCAGAGGCGGTGCGCGAGACTCCGACACGACGCCGGTGAGCAGCCCGGTCGCGAACGGCCTGCCGCTCACCGAAACCGGACGCAGCACGCCCACCACCACGGGAGGGACCACCAAGTGGCCAGCACCGACAGCTTCGGCGCCAGAGGACAGCTCGACGTCGGGGGCACCGGTTACGAGATCTTCCGGCTCTCCGCGGTGGAGGGCTCGCAGCGCCTGCCGTTCAGCCTGAAGGTCCTGCTCGAGAACCTGCTCCGCACCGAGGACGGGGCCAACGTCACGGCGGACCACATCAACGCCCTGGCGAACTGGGACCCGCAGGCCGAGCCGGACACCGAGATCCAGTTCACCCCCGCCCGCGTGATCATGCAGGACTTCACCGGTGTCCCCTGCGTGGTCGACCTCGCGACCATGCGCGAGGCCGTGACCGAGATGGGCGGCGACCCCGCCAAGGTCAACCCGCTCGCGCCGGCCGAGCTGGTCATCGACCACTCGGTGATGATCGACTTCTTCGGCACCGCCGACGCGTTCGAGAAGAACATCGAGTTCGAGTACGGCCGCAACAAGGAGCGCTACCAGTTCCTGCGCTGGGGCCAGAGCGCCTTCGACGAGTTCAAGGTCGTCCCGCCCGGCACCGGCATCGTGCACCAGGTCAACATCGAGAACCTGGCCCGCGTGGTCATGCCCCGCAACGGGCAGGCGTACCCCGACACCCTGGTCGGGACCGACTCGCACACCACGATGGTCAACGGCATCGGTGTGCTGGGCTGGGGCGTCGGCGGCATCGAGGCCGAGGCCGCCATGCTCGGCCAGCCCGTCTCGATGCTCATCCCGAAGGTGCTCGGCTTCAAGCTGACCGGTGAGATCCCGACCGGCGTGACCGCCACCGACGTGGTCCTGACGATCACCGAGATGCTCCGCCGCGAGGGTGTCGTCGGCAAGTTCGTCGAGTTCTACGGTGCGGGCGTCGGCGCGGTGCCACTGGCCAACCGCGCGACCATCGGCAACATGAGCCCGGAGTTCGGCTCCACCGCCGCGATCTTCCCGATCGACGACGAGACCGTCCGCTACCTGAAGCTGACCGGCCGCTCCGCCGAGCAGATCGCGCTCGTCGAGGCCTACGCCAAGGAGCAGGGGCTCTGGCACGACCCGGTGCACGAGCCGGTCTACTCGCAGACCCTGGAGCTGGACCTGTCGACGGTGAAGCCGTCGATCGCCGGCCCGAAGCGCCCGCAGGACCGCATCGAGCTGTCCGAGGCGAAGCCCGCGTTCCGCAAGTCGGTCCACGACTACACCGACGACGAGGCCGCCGAGGGCACCCTCAGTGGGGTCGACGAGTCGGGCGACGAGTCGTTCCCCGCCAGCGACGCCCCGGCGCTGAGCTTCGCCGACGACGACGCCGCGCCGGTCGTGCACTCCGCCGCGAACGGTGGCGAGGGCCGCCCGTCCAAGCCGGTCACAGTGAGGTCCTCCTCGCGCGGCGAGTTCGTGCTCGACCACGGCGCGGTCGTGATCGCCTCGATCACCTCCTGCACCAACACCTCGAACCCGAGCGTCATGCTCGGCGCCGCGCTGCTGGCCAAGAACGCGGTCGACAAGGGCCTGACCACCAAGCCGTGGGTCAAGACCTCGATGGCCCCGGGCTCGCAGGTCGTGACCGACTACTACGAGAAGGCCGGCCTCTGGCCCTACCTCGACAAGCTCGGCTACAACCTGGTCGGCTACGGCTGCACCACCTGCATCGGCAACTCCGGCCCGCTGCCGGAGGAGATCTCGCAGGCGGTCAACGACAACGACCTCACCGTCGTGTCGGTGCTGTCGGGCAACCGGAACTTCGAGGGCCGGATCAACCCGGACGTCAAGATGAACTACCTGGCGTCCCCGCCGCTGGTCATCGCCTACGCGCTGGCCGGGACGATGGACTTCGACTTCGAGGCCCAGCCCCTCGGGCAGGGCTCGGACGGCACGGACGTCTTCCTGCGCGACATCTGGCCGTCGAGCGAGGACATCACCTCGGTCGTCGACTCCGCGATCGACTCGGACATGTTCACCAAGAACTACTCCGACGTCTTCCGCGGCGACGAGCGCTGGCGCGCGCTGCCCACCCCGGAGGGGCAGACCTTCGAGTGGGACCAGCAGTCCACCTACGTCCGGAAGCCCCCGTACTTCGAGGGCATGGCCTCCGAGCCGTCGCCGGTCTCCGACATCGCCGGTGCCCGGGTGCTCGCCCTGCTCGGCGACTCGGTCACCACCGACCATATCTCGCCGGCCGGCGCGATCAAGCCGGGCACCCCGGCCGCGCAGTACCTCGACGAGAACGGCATCGAGAAGAAGGACTACAACTCCTTCGGCTCGCGGCGCGGCAACCACGAGGTGATGATCCGCGGCACGTTCGCGAACATCCGGCTGCGCAACCTGCTCCTGGACGACGTCTCCGGTGGCTACACGCGGGACTTCACCCAGGACGGCGCGCCGCAGGCGTTCATCTACGATGCCGCGCAGAACTACGCCGCCCAGGACACCCCGCTGGTCGTGCTCGGCGGCAAGGAGTACGGCTCCGGGTCGTCGCGCGACTGGGCGGCCAAGGGCACCGCGCTCCTGGGCGTCAAGGCCGTGATCGTCGAGTCCTTCGAGCGGATCCACCGGTCGAACCTGATCGGCATGGGTGTCATCCCGCTGCAGTTCCCGGAGGGCGAGTCGGCCCGGAGCCTCGGGCTGGACGGCACCGAGACCTTCGACGTCGCGGGCATCACCGAGCTGAACGACGGGAAGACCCCGAAGTCGGTGCACGTGACCGCCACGAAGACGTCGGGCGAGACCGTCGAGTTCGACGCCAAGGTCCGCATCGACACCCCCGGTGAGGCGGACTACTACCGCAACGGCGGCATCCTGCAGTACGTCCTCCGGGGCATGCTGAAGAGCTGACGCGCACACCACCACACGCGGAGCCCGTCATCCCGTCCCGGGGTGGCGGGCTCCGTCGCGTCGGGCGGGTCAGCCCGGGGCACCGAGCTCGCGGGAGATCCGCCGGGCCGCGTCGACGGCGGCGCGGCCGTGGTCGTCGAACACGTCGGCGGTCATCCGGACGGTCGGGCCGGACACCGACAGCGAGCCGACCGGACGGCCGTCGGTCCCGACGATCGCCGCCCCCACCGCCGCGATGCCGTCGGAGAGCCCTTCCGGGTTCACCGACCACCCGCGCTCACGGACACCGGCCAGCCGGTCCCGCAGCGTGTCCGGGTCGGTGACCGTGAACCGGGTGGAGGGCGGCAGCGGCCCGTGCAGGTAGACGTCGATCTCGGCGTCGGGGCACGCGGCGAGGTACGCCTGCCCGGTCGCCGAGGCGTGCAGCGGGATCCGGTGGCCCAGCGGCAGGAACGCACGCAGCCGGTGCGCGGTGTCGAGCCGCTCGATGAGGACGAGGTCCCGGCCGTCCGGTGCCGCCAGGTGGATCGTCTCCCCCGTGACGAGCTGCAGCTCGTGCAGCACGGGCAGCGCGCGGTCGCGCAGGCCGCCGGCGTCGCGGGCCTGGTTCCCGACGGCGAACGCGCGGTAGGTCAGCCGCCAGCGCGACACGTCGTCGGTGGTGCACCAGCCGACCTCGGCCAGCGTCAGCAGCGTCCGCTGCACCGTGGACTTCGGCAGCCCGACGGCCCGGGCGAGATCGGACAGGCCGATCGGCTGCCGCTGGCCGACGGCCTCGATCACCCGCACCGCCGAGACCACGCTGTTCGTCGCCGCCACTGCTTGACCCCTCACGGACGAGTGATTACGGTCCCGTCGTCGGTCCATTCAGCGAACCACTGTGCCACCTGATAGACCGATACGACAAGGACGCATACCAACGGGGGTAGGCACGTGGCGGTACAGATCATCGCGCTGGCGGTGTTCGCGGCGGTGTTCGTGATCGCCGAGGTTCGGCGCTCGCACATCGGCATCGTGATGTTCGCGGCCGCCGCCGGGATGGGCCTGCTCGTCGCCGGCCTGGCCCTCGACGACATCGTCTCGGGGTTCCCGGTCGACATCCTGATCCTGCTGGTCGGCGTCACGTTCTTCTTCGGGATCGCCAAGGCCAACGGCACGATCGGCCGTCTCGTGGACCGGGCACTGGTCGTGGTGGGCGACCGCAGCGGCGCGCTGCCGCTGACGTTCTTCGTGCTCACCGGCGTCGTCTCGGCGATGGGCTCGCCGCTGGGCGGTCTGGTCATGGCCCCGATCGGCATGTCGGTCGCGCACCGCCGCGGGATCGACCCGATGCTGATGGCGCTCGCGATCGGCACCGGGCTCTCCACGGGCGGTTTCGCGCCGACGTCGCTGTTCGGCATCGTCACCTGGGGCACCGCGAACACGGCAGGGATCCCGCTGAACCCGCTGGCCCTGTTCGCGGTCGCGATCGTCGCGAACCTGGTGCTGCTGGCCGTGTCGTACCTGATGTTCGGCTCCCGCAGCCGGTCCCGGACTGCCGTCACCACCGGTGGGGGCGCCGGTCCGGAGCTCGGGGACGACGAGCCGCCGGTCGCTCGCGAGCCGTTCCGGGCGATCCACCTGATCACGGTGACGGCGATGCTGGGCCTGGTCGCGGCCGTCGTCGTGCTCGCGGTGCTCGGCAACGAGCCCGACGTCGGTGTCCTCGCCTTCGCCTTCGGCGCGGCCCTCACCCTCATCGACCCCGACCACGGTCGCGGCGCGCTGAAGGAGATCGACTGGTCGACCGTGCTGCTCGTCGGCGGGATCATCACCTACGTCGGCGTGCTGCAGGAGATCGGCGCGGTCGACCTGCTCGGCGACCTCGCTGCGCAGCTCACCGTGCCGCTGCTCGCCGCGTTCGTGATCTGCGCGGTCTGCGGGCTGGTGTCGGCGTTCGCGTCGACGACCGGCATCCTCGCCGCGCTCGTCCCGCTCGCGATCCCGCTGGTCCAGCAGGGTGGGCTCCCGGGCTGGGCCCTGATCTGCGCGCTCGGCGTCTGCTCGTCCATCGTGGACGTGTCGCCGTTCTCCACGGTGGGTGCGACGCTGGTCGCGACCACCGTCGACCCCGACGAGCGGCCGCGGATGACCGCGCTGCTGACCCGCTGGGGCCTGTCCATGGTCGTGATCGGCCCGCTCGCGCTGGTCGGTGCGCTCGTGCTGCCCGCGATGGCCGTCTAACCGTCACGTCAGGAGTTCGCAGTTGTTCCTCACCTCGCTCACCTCGGGTCACGACCTCGACCGTGCCGTCGTCGTCGGCGACGAGGCGGTGTCCCGCGCGGAGCTGGTCGACCGCGCCGGCCGGTTCGCCGCGGGCATCCCCGGTGACGGCCCGGTCGCGGTGCACGCGACGGCGTCGCTCGACACCGTCGTCGCGGTCACGGGCTGCATCCTGGCCGGCGTCCCCGTGGTGCCGGTCCCCCCGGACTCCGGGCCGGCCGAGCGCGGCCACGTGCTGCGCGACTCCGGTGCGACGGCGTGGGCCGGGGACCGCCCCGACGGCGTCGACCTGCCCGCGGTCGTCCCGGGCGGCGCCGCGGTCTCCCTCCGCGAGATCGACCCCGAGCACACGGCGATGCTGCTCTACACCTCGGGGACCACCGGCGCCCCGAAGGGCGCGCAGCTCTCCGGCCGGGCCATCGCGTCCGGCCTGGACGGCCTGTTCGACGTCTGGGACTGGACCCCGGACGACACGGTCGTGCACGGCCTCCCCCTGTTCCACGTGCACGGCCTGATCCTCGGCGTGCTCGGGGCGCTGCGCCGCGGCTCGCGGGTGGTGCACACGGTGAAGCCGCAGCCGGCCCGCTACGCCGCGGCCGGCGGGACGATGTACTTCGGCGTCCCGACGGTCTGGAACCGGATCGTGGAGGACCCGGAGTCGGCGCGGGCGCTCGGCCGGGCCCGGCTGCTGGTCTCGGGCAGCGCGCCGCTGCCGGCGACGCTGTTCGAGCGGATCGCCGGTCTGACCGGGCAGGCGCCGGTCGAGCGGTACGGCATGACCGAGACCATGATCACCCTGAGCGCACGGGCGTCCGGCGAGCGGCGCGCGGGCTGGGTCGGCATGCCGGTCCCCGGCGCGGAGACCCGGCTGCTGCCCGCGGCCGACGGCGAGACCGGCGAGGTCCCCGACGACGGCGAGACGGTCGGGCGGCTCGAGGTCCGTGGCCCGATGCTGTTCGGCGGCTACCTCAACCGCCCCGACGCGAACGACGAGTGCTGGGCGGGCGACGGCTGGTTCCGCACCGGCGACCTCGCCGTACGCGAGCCGGGCGGGTTCCACCGCATCGTCGGCCGCGAGTCCACCGACCTGATCAAGTCCGGCGGGTACCGGATCGGGTCCGGCGAGATCGAGGCCGTGCTGATGGACCACCCCGGGGTCGCCGAGGTCGCCGTCGTCGGGGCCCCGGACCCGGACCTGGGCCAGCGGATAGTCGCCTTCGTCGTCGGTGAGGGCACGGCGGAGGCGCTCATCGACCACGTCGCGTCGCAGCTGTCCTGGCACAAGCGGCCGCGCGAGGTCGTGTTCGTCGACGCGCTGCCCCGCAACCCGATGGGCAAGGTGCAGAAGAAGCTGCTCGGTCAGTAGCTCCGCGGGAGTCCGAGGACCTGGGTCCCGATGTGGGCGAGCACCAGCTCCTCGGACACCGGGATGTTCCGCGCGATGCGGGCGTCCCGGAACAACCGTTCCACCGGGTACTCCTTGGAGTAGGCCATCCCGCCGAACGTCTGGAACGCCCGCTCGGCCGCCTCCCAGCCGACCTGGGCGCCGGTCAGCTTCGCGATGCTGGTCTCCGCGTGGCAGGGCTGTCCCTGGTCGTAGAGCCACGCGGCCTTGTAGGTCATCAGCCTGCCCAGCTCGGTCTTCGCCTTGATCTGGGCCAGCGGGAACTGCACGGCCTGGTTGGCGCCGATCGGGCGGCCGAACACCTCGCGGTCGCGGGCGTAGCGGACGGCGACGTCGAGCGCGGCGTCGGCGGACCCGACCCCGCCCGCGGCGGCGAGGATCCGCTCCGGGTTGAGCACGTCCCACAGCACCGCGAAACCGGCGTCGACCTCGCCGATCACGTGGCTCTCCGGGACGCGGACGCCGTCGAGGAAGACCTGGCTGGAGGTCACGACGTTCGAGCCCATCTTCGGGATCGGCGTGTACCGCAACGTCCCGGCGGCGACGGCCTCCTTCACGTCGACCAGCAGCAGGGTGAACCCGCTGGTCCGGGGACGGGCGTCGGCGGCGGGGGTGGTGCGGGTGATCGCGACCATCCAGTCGGCGTTCTCCAGGCCGGAGATCCAGATCTTCTGGCCGTCGATCACGAAGTCGGAGCCGTCGCGGACCGCCCGGGTGCGGATGCTCAGCGCGTCGGGCTCGGTCAGCGCCATGCAGAAGTGCAGCTCGCCGGACGCCAGGCCGGGCAGCAGCCGGGCCTTCTGCTCGGCGGTGCCGTGCCGGGCGAGGGTGGTCGCGCCGAAGCCCGGGGTGAGGATGTAGAGGAAGGTGCCCGCGGTGCCGCCGGACGCCGCGAGGGTCTCGCAGGCGACGGCGAGCTCCAGCATCCCCTGGCCGCCGCCGCCGTACTCCTCCGGGACGGTCAGCCCGAGCCAGCCGCCCGCGGCGAGCTCCTCCCACACCTCCCACGGGAACCGGTGCTCGTCCTCCAGCCGGGACCAGTAGGCGTGGTCGTGCCGGGCGCCGATCGCGCGGACGCCCTCCTGCACGGCGAGGGCGGTCTCGGGCAGCGCGAAGTCCATCGGGCGTCCTCTCGGGATCGGTCTCAGACGAGCGGCCGGCCGAGCCGGCGGCGCACGCGCATGTCGGTCAGGCAGGCGTTGTAGGGCAGCCGGCGCACGGCGGGCGGGAGCCGGAACAGCATCGCGCCGGTCCGCCGCATCCGCTGCTCGAACGCGCGCCGGTCGTCGTCGGACCAGGGCAGGCCGAGCATGCTCCGGAACGGCTCGTGCAGGAAGCCGGTGGTGTACCAGCGGTGGCGCGCGGCGCCGATCCGGCCGGCCGGGCCGAGGTACTCGCGGTCGAGCAGGCGACCGAAGTACGCACGCATCCGGTCGTCGATCGCGACGTCGGCGAGCCCGGCCGCCCAGTACTCGTCGAACGCGTCGCGGTCGGCCGGCCACTGCTCGGGCCGGACCTGCAGTGTCGTGCCGAGGGCGGCGCACTCGCGGTAGACGTCGTCGGGCAGCCGCATGCCGGGCTCCCCCACCAGCAGCCCCCAGGTGTCCTCGAACGCCCGGTACAGGCAGGCCGCAACCCAGAGCTGCAGGTCCCGGTCGGTGGCCCGGTAGGCCACCGGGCTCTCCGCGGTGGAGACGACCCGGGCGTGCGAGCGGCCGACGGCCCGGCGGTAGGCGCGCCTGTCGTCGTCGGTGCCGAGCAGCGCGACGCCGAGATACGTGTTCGTCGTCCGGAACCGGTGGACCGGGTGCTCGAACAGGTTGCCGCTGGTCACCCGGCTCTCCCGGACGCCGTGGCCGACCGGCGGCAGGGACAGCTCCATGATCACGTTGGCGGTCGCCGAGAGCAGGACAGGCCCGAGCACGAGATCGCGGGCCGTCCGCGGCATCCGGGCGGGTGCGACGACCGTCATCGGGACCTCCTGCAGCGGTGCGGGATCTGAGAACGACCGTACTCAGATTGCCGGGCGGTCGGCAAGCGGGCACCATCGGCACGGTGAGCGACCTGCGGACCTACGGCGGCGTGGACGGCGACCGGCGCCGCGCGGACCGGCGGGCGCAGCTGGTCGGTGCCGGGCTGGAGCTGCTCGGCACGCCCGGCGGCGACCTGACCGTGCGCGCCGCCTGCCGCGGGGCCGGGCTCGCGACCCGCTACTTCTACGAGAGCTTCACCGACCGGGACGCACTCGCCGCCGCGGTCTACGACGCCGTCGTCGACGAGGTGGCCCGCGCCGCGGCCGGGGCCGTCGACGGCGCCCCGGGCCCGCACGAGGCACGGGTGCGGGCCGGGGTCGAGGCGATCGTCGGGGTGGTGGTGGACGACCCCCGCAAGGGACGCGTGCTGTTCGGCCCCGCCCAGGCGGCCCGGCACGCCGAGACCGCGAGGCTGTTCGTGCGGCTGTTCGTCGAGCGCCGGCCGGACCCCGACGACCTGCTCGGGGCGTTCGCGGTGGGCGGGCTCGCCCGGGTGCTCGGCTCGTGGACCGCCGGTGACCTCCCCGTGGACCGTGCGCATCTCGTCGACCGGTGCACGGCGCTGCTGGTGGCGGTGCAGCGCGGCTGACTCACGCTCGCACGCGCGGCCGGCGCGCTGCTAGCGTCGGCGGTGCGCCCCCGATGGGCCCAGCCGGAAGGAGTCCCCGCACCCGCCGACGCCATGCGTCGTCGGCGTTCCCGCACGGGCCCGTGGGCGCAGCTCTCCTTCCACGTGTCTCCGCGCGCGGTCCCGCACCGACCCGGAGGAGATCCATGACCTGCACGTTCAACCACACCATCGTCGCCGCACGGGACCGCTCGGTCTCGGCAGCGTTCTTCCGCCACGTGTTCGAGGCGGCCGAGGCCCCGTCCTGGGGGCCCTTCACCAACCTGCTGCTCGACGGCGGAGTGCTGATCCAGTTCGCCGACCTGCCCGAGGACCGGTTCCCGGAGGTCCAGCCGCAGCACTACGCGTTCCTCGTCGACGACGAGCTGTTCGACCGGGCCTACGGCCGGCTCGTCGCCGACGGCGTCGAGCACTGGGCCGATCCGCAGCAGACGCTGCCCGGGGAGATCAATCACGGGCACGGCGGCCGCGGGGTGTACTTCCGGGACCCGGCCGGTCATCACCTGGAGATGATCACGCAGCCCTATCTGTAGGACGGCGCGCGCCCGGGCGGCCAGACTGTCGTCGTGATCGACGACGACGCGACCGTCGCCCGGGCCCGCCGCTGGCTCGACGCAGCACGGGTACACCCCGGCCGGGCTCCGTCCTGGATGGATCCGCTGCTCGCCGGGCTCGGCACCGCGCAGCCCGGCGACATCAGCCGCAACGACCATCCGGCCGACCACGTCGGGCCCCGGCAGTCGGCGGTGCTCGTCCTGCTGGCCCTCGGCGACGACGGGCCGGAGGTCGTGCTGGAACGCCGGGCCCGCCGGTTGCGTCACCACTCCGGGGAGATGTCGTTCCCGGGCGGGCGCCGCGACGAGGGCGACGCCGACCCGGTCGCGACCGCGGTCCGCGAGGCCGTCGAGGAGACGGGCCTGCGTCCGTCCGGGGTGGACGCGGTCGCGCTGTTCCCCCGGCTCGTCCTGCTCACCGGCTTCCACGTGACCGCGGTGCTCGCGCACGGGCACACCCCCGGGCCGCTGGCCGCCGTCGACCCCCGGGAGACCGAAGCGGTGCTGCGGGTGCCGCTGGCCTCGCTCGCCGACCCGGCGCACCGGTTCGCGCTGCGCGCCGGTGGCGGGCGGTGGCGGGGCCCGGGCTTCCGGGTCGGCGACGACGTCGTGTGGGGCTACACCGGCGAGGTGCTCGACGCCGTGCTCCGGTTCGGCGGGTGGCACCGTCCCTGGACGCCCGGCCCGGAACAGGTCTGGGAGGAGCTCGCCCGCCGCCCCGACTGACTCCCGCCGAGATGCAGCTCAGCGTCGCCGGAAAGACCGGCGGAGAGCGCTGAGCCGCATCTCGGCGGGGACGGTCCGGGTGCGGACGAGTCGGGTCAGGGGTGCGGGTGTCCCGGATCGACCCACGGCACGTGCTCGGGATCGGCGACGCCGTCGATGTCGAGGTTCACCACGACCGGCTCCTGCCCGGAGCGGGTCAGCACGCACTCCAGGGGCTCGTCGTCGAGCGCGTTGATCTCCTGGTGCGGGACGTACGGCGGCACGAAGATGAACCCGCCCGGCCCGGCCTCCGCGGTGAACTCCAGGTTCTCGCCCCACTTCATCCGGGCCCGCCCGCGGACCACGTAGATCACGCTCTCCAGCTCGCCGTGGTGGTGCGCACCGGTGCGGGCACCGGGGTGGATCGTGACCGTCCCGGCCCACAGCTTCTCCGACCCGACCCGACCCGACGCGGTCGTGGGTGACCGCCGCGGCCCGGTTCATCCCCGGCGTCTGCGGGGTGTTCGTGTCGAGCGCGTCCCCGGGGATCACGCGGACGCCGTCGTCGCGCCAGTCGGTGGTCATGCGGCCACCGTAACCGTCAGGACGGACGGGTGGCCCGGAAGCGGAACGACCGCCCGCCCAGCTCGGTGCCGGGTTCCGCCAGCCCGGCCGCGGCCAGCCGGGCGGGCAGCCCGTCCGGGTCGACGACGGTCATCGTGTCGCCGACGTGGATCAGCCGGAACCGCAGGCTGAGCCGCGAGTCGATGCCCGCGAACGTCCCGCCGGGGCGCAGCACCCGGGTGGCCTCGGCGAAGAGCCGGTCCTGCTCGGCGGGCGTCGGTACGTGGTGCAGCATCGTGAAGCAGACGACGGCGTCGAAGCTCCCGTCCGGGAACGGCAGGGCCGCACCGTCGCCGTGCCGGACGTCGACGCCCAGCTCCCGCCCCAGCCCGTCGCGCAGGTCGGCGGCCATCACCGGGTCCACCTCGAGCGCGGTGAGCGCACCGCTGCGCGGGGCCAGCCACCGGGTGGTGACGCCGTAGCCGGGCCCGATCTCCAGCACCTCACCGGCGAGGTCGACACCCCGGGTCGCCCACGGCAGCGTCGTGCCGTGCATCCGGTCCGCCCACGAGTCGGAGCGGCAGATCCGCTGATGGAGAACGTTCATCGCCATGCAGGCGACGCTAGGGCGCCCGCCCGGCGGCCGGGAGTCGCTAGGCTACCGGATCGTGTCGCGTTCCGGCCTCCCGGCGCACGTGCCGGACGTCCCGGGCGCCGCCGTCCTGGTCTCCCGGATCCCGCTGGACCGCGGGCACGTGTTCGGTGAGCACGCGCACCCCGCGCACCAGCTCGCCTGGGCCGGGCGGGGTGTGCTGCGGGTGACCCTCGGTGCGACCGGCTGGGTGCTCACGCCGGGCCGCGCGCTCTGGATCCCGGCCGGCGCGGCGCACACCACGGCCGCGACCGAGGCGTCCGCGATGCGCGGGGTCTACCTGTGGCCGGACCGCTGCCCCGCCGCCTGGGACGCACCCGCGGTGCTGGCGGTCGACCCGCTGCTCGCCGCGCTCATCGACCACCTCGCCGACCTCGGTCTCGACGACGGCGAGCGGCACCGCGCCGAGATGGTGCTGTTCGACCGCCTCGGCCCGGCCCGCGACGCCGGCGGGCCCGGAACCGCCGTCCGGCTGGTGTGGCCCCGCGACCCGCGCGCCCGCCGGGTCGCCGACGCACTCGCCGCCGATCCCGCCGACCTGCGCGACCTCGCCGCCTGGGGACGGCTCACCGGGGCCGGGGAACGGACCCTGTCGCGGATCTTCCTGGCCGAGACCGGTGTCGGCCCCGGCCGGTGGCGGACCCTGCTGCGGGTCCGGACGGCGCTGGAGCTGCTGGGCTCGGGGCTGCCGGTCGGCACGGTCGCGCGACGGGTCGGCTACGCGACGCCGAGCGCGTTCGTCGCGGCGTTCCGGCGCGCGACCGGCACGACGCCCGCCGGTGTGTTCGGCCGCTCCGGCCGGTAGCCACCGGCCGGACGGTCAGACCAGCGCCGCCGAGACGACGACGGCGACCAGCGCCCCGGCCCCGACCAGCACCCCGAGTGCCGCGCTCCACCACGCCCGCGGCGCGGGGACCGCCTCGCGCCACCGGACCGTCGCGATGCCGAGGCCGGCACCGGCCAGGGCGCACCCCAGCACCCAGAACGGCAGGAGCGCCCAGGCCACGTCCCCCCGTGCCCAGGACAGGACCAGGAAGAACAGCGCCCAGCCCGCGGCGCCGACGAGCTCCGGCCGCCGGAACGGGCCCGTCGCCCACCATCCGCCGCGCGCCGCCACGAGCACCGAGATCCCCGCGTAGACGGGGAACACCGTCGCCAGCAGGATCTGGATCCAGCCGACGAGGCCCGGCCCGTCCGAGTCGTCGCCGAACAGCGCCGGGGCGTCGAGCAGACCGACCGCGATCCGGTCGACGCCGCGGTCGGCGTTGCCGAACACCACCACGGCCCGGTCCGCGGCGGGCTCGACGAGCACCGACGTCCGGATGCCGCCGGAGCCGCCGTTCTTCCAGAGGAACGTGCGGCCGCCCTCCTCGAGGGTCTCCCAGCCGTAGCCGATCCGGCCCAGGTCGGACGGGAAGCGCGGCTGTGCGGCCGCCGAGACCACGGATCCGGGGTCGTCGAGTGCACCGACGTACCGGACGAGGTCGTCGACCGTGGACCAGACCCCGATCCCGGCCGGCGCGTCGCCCGCGCTGATCCAGGGGTGCAGCGGGCGGTCGCGCAGGTCGTGCCCGACCGCGGCGCCGGTCGGCGGCGCGCCGGGGAGGCCCGTGGAGGCCATGCCGAGCGGTCCCGTCACCACCTGCTCGACCAGCTGCGGGTAGGGGGTCCCGGTCCGCTCGGCGAGCACCTGGCCGAGCAGCGCGAAGCCCAGGTTGGAGTAGACGTCCTCGCCGCGGGGGCCGAGTGTCGCGCCGTCGGCGGCGGCGAACACCTCCTCCGGGGTGCGCTCCACCGGTGGCGTGCCGAGGAACCCGTTCGCCATGTTGTGCAGCAGCAGCGGGGCGCCGCCGGCGTCGACCGGCAGCCCCGACCGGTGCGACGCCAGCTCGGCGAGGGTCACGTCGCCGACCGGGCCCCACGGGCGCTGCGGGAGCACGTCACGCACCCGGTCGGTGCCGCGCACGACACCGCCGAGCTCGAGGTCGGCGAGCACCGCGCCGGTCACGGTCTTGGTGACCGACCCGATCTCGAACGGCGTCGAGGCGTCCAGCGGGGTGCCGCGGCCGTCGTCGCCGACCCCGGCCGTGACGGTCGTCCCGTCCCCGGTCACCGCGGCGACCAGGCCGTGGGCGCCGTCGTCGCCCGCGAGTGCCCGCAGGCGCTCGGCGAGCACCGGGTCCCCGGTGGACTCCGGCCCGATCGTGGCGGGGGCGGGCGCGAGCAGGGCACCGAGCGCCCCGCACACCAGGGCACCGGCCAGCGCGGCACCCAGCAGGCGTCGACCGGTCGTGGGCTCGGCGGAGGTCATGCGCCTACGTTATTCCGGAATTACGTCATAGAGCAACTCAGGAGGCGGTGAGCAGGCTCAGCGCGAACCGCCCGTCGGGGTCGGTCCACCGGCGCGTCGGCGCGAACCCGGCCGACGCGACGACCTCGTCGAGCGCCTCGGGACGGAACTTGGCCGAGATCTCGGTGACCAGCTCCTCCCCCTCGGCGAACGCCACGTCGAGATCCAGGGCGGCGATCCGGACCCGCATGTCCCGGCCCGCCCGCAGCCGCATCTCGATCCACGAGTTCTCCGCGTCCCAGAGCGCGACGTGCGAGAACGCCTCGACGTCGAAGTCCGCGCCGAGCTCCCGGTTCAGCACCCGCAGCACGTTGCGGTTGAAGTCGGCGGTGACGCCCTGCGCGTCGTCGTAGGCGGGCACCATGACGCCCGGGTCGGTCGCCAGACCGGTCCCCAGCAGCAGCTGCTCCCCCGGCGCGAGCACGCTGCGGACGTGCGCGAGGAACTCGTGCCGCGGCCCGGGCAGCAGGTTGCCGATCGTGCCGCCGAGGAAGGCGATCATCCGCTTCCCGCCCGGCTCGGCCCCCGGGAGCCGGTCCAGGTCCTTCGTGAAGTCACCGACGACCCCGTGCAGCGCGAGCGCCGGGTAGTCGCGGTGCAGCTCGTCGATCGCGCCGCGCAGGGCGGACTCGCTGACGTCCTGCGGGACGTAGCGGTGCAGTGTCCCGGCCTCGGCGAACGCGTCGAGCAGCAGCCGGGTCTTCGTCGACGATCCCGACCCCAGCTCGACGACGGTGTCCGCGCCCGACGAGCGCGCGATGTCGGCGACGGAGTCGGTGAGCAGGGCCCGCTCGGTGCGGAACGGGTAGTACTCGGGCAGCTCGGTGATCCGCTCGAAGAGCTCGGACCCGCGGGCGTCGTAGAACCACTTCGGCGGGAGCTCCTTGGGCCACGCGGTGAGGCCGCGGGTGACGTCGGCGCGCAGCGCGGCGCCGGCGTCGGCGCCGGTCAGGTGGACGTCCAGCTGGATCGTGCCAGGTGAGGTCACGGTGCTCCTTGGGTTACCGGTCGGGTGTCACCGGGTGCAGCTCGTGGTGACCCGGGCGGGCCACCACCAGGTGCCGGTCGGGCACCTGGGTCCAGTCGGGGAACGCGTGGGTGGGTTCGGAGGCGACGGTCGTCGCGTCCGGGGTGGAACGGACGGCGAGCGCGTGCCGCCAGGCCGTCGCCCAGACCGTCCCGCCGTCCGTGAGCAGCAGGTTCAGCCGGGAGTCCGGGGCGTCACGCTCGACGAGCTCGCAGGTCTCCGCGAGCACCGTGCCGGGATCGTCGCCGGCGGCGAGCCTGCGGCGGACGAGCGCCCACAGCACGGCGGAGTCGGTCGGGGCGTCGAGGGGCATGAGGTCCTCGGCCGGGAGCCCGGACGCGGCCTTCACCAGCGACCCCGGCCACCCCCGGACGACGCCGTTGTGGCTGAACAGCCACCGGCCGTCGGTGAAGGGGGCGGCGGCCGTCTCCACGACGGGCATCCCGACCGTCGCGGACCGGATCGCCGCCAGCACCGCGCCCGACGACGTCGCCCCGGCCAGCGCCGCGAACGACGGGTCGGCCCACAGCGGGCTCGCCGAGCGGACCCGGACGGGCGCGGCGCCGGACGCCGGGTACCAGCCGGCGCCGTAGCCGTCGGCGTTGATCGTGCCGCCGCCCCGCATGTCGGCCGGGGCGTAGGACTGCGCGAGCAGCCCGTGCTCCGGTTCGAGCAGGATCGAGGCCAGCGTGCGCGGCGGACCGAGGTGGGCCAGGTGCCGGCACACCGTCAGCGGGCGGTGTCGACGGCCGGGCGGGCGTCGCGCGCCAGCCGGAACCCGGAGAAGATCTGCCGGCGGATCGGGTGGTCCCAGTTGCGGAACGTGGCCCGCACCGCGGCCGGGTCGGTGCCAAACGATCCCCCGCGCAGGACCTTGTAGTCCTTGCCGAAGAACACCTCGGAGTACTCGGGGTACGGGTACATCCGGTAGCCCGGGTAAGGGTGCCAGCCGGAGTCGCACCACTCCCAGACGTCGCCGAGCAGCTGGTGCACGCCCAGCGCGGAGGCGCCGTCCGGGTAGGCGCCGACCGGCGCGGGCCGCAGGTGCCGCTGCCCGAGGTTGGCGTGCCGCGCGGCCGGCTCGTCGTCGCCCCAGGGGAAGCGCCGAGAGCGGCCGGTCGCCGGGTCGAACCGGGCGGCCTTCTCCCACTCCGCCTCGGTGGGCAGCCTCCTGCCCGCCCACCGGGCGTAGGCCTGGGCCTCGTGGAAGGTCACGTGGACGACGGGCTCGTCGTGCGGGACACGCTCGACGACGCCGAACCGGCGCCGCCACCAGGTGCCGTCGGCGTCGCGGGACCAGAACCGCGGCGCGGTCAGGTCCTCGGCGAGCCGGTGCGCCCAGCCGGTGTCCGTCCAGAGCCGCTGGTCGTCGTAGCCACCGGCATCGACGAACGCGAGGTACTGCCCGTTCGTGACGGGGTAGGCGTCGATGAGGAACGCCGGCACGTCGACGGTGTGCGCAGGACGCTCGTTGTCCAGCGCCCACGGCTCCGCGGAGGTGCCCATCTCGAACGGTCCCGCCGGGACGAGCACCTCGGCGCCCGGGGTCGCCGGTGTCGCCGGGCGGGGCGGGGGCGGCGCGTCGAGCACCGGGGTGCCGTCGCGCAGCTGGTGGGTGGCGAGCATCGTCTCGTCGTGCTGCTGCTCGTGCTGGACGATCATGCCGAAGGCGAAGCCGTCGGTCTCCAGCGGACGGCCGCGCAGCGGGCTGCGGTGCAGCGCGTCGAGCGCCTTGTCCCGGACCTCCCCGACGTACTGCCGGGCCTCGGCCGGGGTGAGCAGCGGCAGCTCCACCCGGGACGAGCGGGTGTGCTGGAAGGCGTCGTACAGGCCGTCGATCTCGGGGCGCAGCGGTTCACGGCCGCCGACGTCGCGGACCAGCCACAGCTCCTCCTGGGAGCCGATGTGGGCGAGGTCCCAGACCAGCAGAGACATCAGCGGGGAGTGCTGGGCCTGCAGCTCGGCGTCGTCGAGTGCGGTGAGGCCGGTGCTGCGGTCGCGGGAGCGGGCGAGCAGCGCGGCCACGCGGTTGCGCATCGCCTCCGGGGACTCGCCGGGCACGGCGGGTCCGGTGGTCGGCTGGACGGTCATCGCACACCCTCCTCGATGCGGTGGCGCTCGGCGGTCTCGCGGGGTCCCGGGACGTCGCCCAGGTGGAGCCCGGCCGGGAACGGGACGGCGGCGGCCGCCGCGGTGCCGTCCTCCAGCGGGAACACGTCGTCGGCGGGGCACCGGCCGCGCAGCACCCGGTGCTCGGTGATCTCCCGCAACCGGGCGAGCAGCGGCCCCGGCGCGGTGGTCAGGGGGTGCCCGCCGGCGGCGAGGACCTCGTGGGCGAGCGGGAACAGCGCGGCCGCGGCAGCGGCCAGTGCCGGGTCGGCGAGCGCGTCGCGGGCCGCGGGCACCCACCCGTCGCGCACCGGCTCGCAGATCTCCCGGACCCGGTCGACGACCCCGTCCGACGACGTCAGCGCGAGCAGCACCGCCGCCGGGACCGCCCAGTCGTCGCCGGGCTGGCCGTCGACGTAGCGGACCTCGAGATGGCCCTGCGGACGGACCGGCGGGAACAGGGTCGAGACGTGGTAGTCGAGATCGGCGAGCGTCGGCGGCCGGGCGAGGATGCCGTCGCGGACCGCGCCGGAGGCCCAGTCGGCGAACGTCACCCCGGACGGCACCGCCCAGGACCCCGTCCCGCGGACGCAGAGCAGCGGGGTGTCGACGACCCGCCGCGCCCAGGCGGCGGCCGGGTCCTCCCCCGCGGCCAGGAGCTCCGGCGGCGCGGTGCGGGACGGGTCCAGGCTGAGCCAGCACGCCTGCCGGGACGACTTCCAGCCGGTCCGGCGGCCGTGCTGCACCGGCGAGTTCGCGAACGCGGCGAGGAGCACCGGGCCCAGCTCGTGCAGCACCGCCCAGCGGTCGGCGACCGTGTCGGCGGGACCGGCGTCGAGGCTGACCTGGACGGCGGAGGTGGAGCACATGCCGCTCCGGCCGTGCGGTCCGACCTGGTCGAACACGCACTCCATCGCGGCGTAGCGCGGGAGGTCGAGGAGACGCTGCGCGGGGCGGACCGGATCCGCGGCGCGCGCGTGCGGGTGCAGCCCGTACCGGGCGAGGAGTTCGTGGAGGTGTGCGGCGTCGGCGGTCACGTCACCGATCAGCGGGGTGAGGCCGTCCGACGGGGCACTGGAGATCTCGATCTGGCCACCGGGCTCGACGGTGACGACTCCCCCGGCGGGCAGCGGCAGCCCGTGCGAGGCGGGATCCAGGGCGGGTGGGGTGTGTGCACCGAGCGCGGTGCGCAGGAGGTCCGGGGCGACGGGGTCGGCCGGACGGTCGGGGTGGTGGAGCATCCACTCGATCTCGACGCCCACCAGGGCGGGGGGCCCGTGCTTGAAGCAGACCGAGGCGACGTAGGCCTCGGCCGCAGCCCGGCTCCGGAGCACACCGTCGCCCCGGCCGGTGCTCTCCTCGTGCGTGGTCACCACGAAAACGCTACCCCTGCCGTGTGACGATCGCAGGTCGTCGGCGGGTCCGGATCGCCACATCCGGGACGCGCCCGTCACGGCCCCCGGCAAGCCGGACAACCGTACGGAATACTGGTGCCATGCCCCGCGTCAGCACGGACCAGCTCGCCGCCCGACGGCGGCAGATCCTGGACGGCGCGCGCACCTGTTTCGCCGACCACGGCTACGAGGGCGCGACCGTCCGCCGGCTGGAGCAGTACACCGGGCTGTCCCGCGGCGCGATCTTCCACTACTTCCGGGACAAGGAGGCGCTGTTCCTCGCGCTCGCCGAGGACGACGCCGGCCGGATGGCCGGTGTCGTCGCCGAGCAGGGCCTGGTGCAGGTGATGCGCGAACTGCTCGACGACCGGTCGGACCGCAGCTGGCTGGGCACCCGGCTGGAGGTGTCCCGGCGGCTGCGCACCGACCCGGAGTTCCGGGCCCGCTGGCAGGAGCACTCCGGTGCGCTCACCGCGGCGACCCGAGCCCGGCTGGAACGCCAGGCCGCGGCCGGCGCGCTGCGCGACGACGTCCCGGTGCCGGTGCTCGCCCAGTACCTGGAGCTGGTGCTGGAGGGCCTGGTGTCGCACCTGGCGATGGGCCTGCCCGCCGACGACCTCGACGCCGTGCTGGACGTCGTGGAGAACGGGGTCCGGGCCGCCGCCCACACCCCCTGATGCGTCGCGGCCTGCGCGGCAGGATGATCGGGCGCATGCCGTTCCCCTTCCACCCGGCCGGTGACGACCCGGTACCGGTGGCCGTCCGCGGGTTCGCCCGGGTGCACGCCGATCTCGTCGAGCTGCGCGAGGACCCGATCCACCTGGTCGCCCGGCACCGCGCGCCCGGCAGGCGGGTCGGCCTCGTCTCCGGCGGCGGCTCCGGGCACGAGCCGCTGCACGCGGGCTTCCTCGGCCGCGGGATGCTCGACGCCGTCGCCCCCGGCCCGGTGTTCACCTCACCGCACAACAAGGCCGTGCTGCACGCCTCCCGCGCCGCCGCGGGCCCCGGGGGCGTGATCCACGTCGTCAAGAACTACACCGGCGACCGGATCAACTTCGGCATCGCCGCCGAGCGGTTGCGCATGGAGGGGATCGACGTCCACCGGGTCCTCGTCGACGACGACCTCGCCACCGACGGCCTCGACACCGCCACCGGGCGGCGCGGCACCGGTGCGACCGTCGTCGTGGAGAAGATCCTCGGTGCGGCCGCCGATGCCGGCGCCGGAGCGGCTGAGCTGGCAGCGCTCGGGTCCGACGTCGCGGCCGCCTCGCGGAGCCTCGCCGTCGCGTCCCGGGCGCAGACCTCCGCCCGGACCGGTGAACCGGCGTTCGCCCTCGACGGCGAGCTCGACTACGGCGTCGGCATCCACGGCGAGCGGGCGCAGCGCTCGATCCCGCGCCCGCCCACCGGGGAGCTCGTCGCCCGGATGCTCGACGAGATCGTGGCCGGGCTGCCCGACGAGGTGGGCGGACCGCCGAGCAGCGACGTCGTCCTCGTCGTCAACGGCATGGGCGGCACCGCGCTGCTCGAGCTGTACGTGCTCGCCGAGCTCGCCGCCACCGAGCTCGCGGAGCGCGGGCTGAACCTCGCCGGGCTCCTGGTGGGCACGTTCGTCCCGGCCCTCGACATGGCCGGGTTCTCGCTGACCCTGACCCGGATGCAGCCCGCGTGGAAGGACCACTGGGCCGCACCCGCCGAGACCGCCGCGTTCCCGCGGCAGCACGAGGAGGTGGCCCGGTGATCGACCAGGACGCCGTGCTGGACCGGTTCGCCCGCGCCGTCGAGGACGGCCACGGGGCGCTCACCGACCTCGACCAGCACTCCGGTGACGGCGACTTCGGCGACAACCTGCGGGCCGGGGTCCGGCACGCGGTGCGGCTCGCCGAACGGGGCCCGCGGCGCGGGTTCTCCGCGCTCGGCGAGGTGTTCCTCGACGAGGTCGGGGGCACGAGCGGCCCGCTGCTCGGGCTGCTGTTCACCGAGATCGCACGGTCCCTGACCTCGTCGCACGCCCCCGGCACCCACGACGTCGCCGCGCTGGCCGCCGGCGCCCGGGCCGGGCTGACCGCGATCCAGCGGGTCGGCGAGGCCGAGGTCGGCGACCGGACTCTGGTCGACGCCCTCGCTCCGGCCGTCACGGCCTTGGGCCGGGACGGGGTCGCCGCGGCCGCCACCGCCGCCCGCGAGGGTGCCGAGGGGACCGCCGACCTCACCGCACGGCACGGCCGGGCGTCGTACGTCGGTGAGCGGGCCAAGGGCGAGCCCGACCCGCCCGCGGTCGGGGTCGCCGTGCTGTTCTGGGCGATCGCGCGCGTCGCCGAACCGGACGCCACGCTCACGCCGCCGCTGCCCGGCCTCGGCTGAGCGCTACGTCCGCGCCTCCTCCGGCGCGAACTGGGTCTGGTGCAGGGTGGCGTACCAGCCGCCGGCGGCCAGCAGCTCGTCGTGCGTGCCGGTCTCCACGACCTGCCCGGCCTCCAGGACGGCGATCCGGTCCGCCGCCCGCACCGTGGACAGCCGGTGCGCGATGACGATCGCCGTCCGCCCGGCGAGCGCCTCGGTCAGTGCTTCCTGGACGGCGACCTCGGACTCGGAGTCCAGGTGCGCGGTCGCCTCGTCGAGGATCACCACCCGCGGCCGGGCGAGCAGCAGCCGGGCGATGGTGAGCCGCTGGCGCTCACCGCCGGAGAGCCGGTAGCCGCGCTCCCCCACGACGGTGGCGAGACCGTCGGGGAGCAGGGCGAGCAGCTCCCCCAGCCGTGCCCGGTGCAGCGCGTCGACCATCTCGTCGTCGGTGGCGTCCGGGGCGGCGTAGCGCAGGTTCCCGGCGATCGTGTCGTGGAACAGGTGCCCGTCCTGGGTGACCATGCCGACCGCGCCGCGCAGGGTGGCGAAGCTCAGGTCGCGGACGTCGACGCCGGCCAGCTCGACGGCGCCGGAGCCGACGTCGTAGAGCCGCGGGACCAGCGAGGCCAGCGTGGACTTGCCGGCGCCGGACGTGCCGACCAGCGCGAGCAGCCCGCCACCGCGGATGTGCAGGTCCACCCCGTGCAGCACCTCGGTGTTGGTCCGCTGGTCGAGCACCGCCACCTCCTCCAGCGAGGCCAGCGAGACGTCCTCGGCGCTCGGGTAGGTGAACCGCACGTCGCGCAGCCGGACGTCGACCGGGCCGGCGGGCAGCGGCGAGGTCCGCGGTCGCTCGGTGATCGCCGGCCGGAGGTCCAGCACCTCGAAGACGCGCTCGAACGCGACGAGCGCGGTCATGACGTCGACGCGGGCGTTCGCCAGCGCCGTCATCGGCGTGTAGAGCCGGGTCAGCAGCAGCCCCAGCGCGACGACGGTCCCGGGCGGGATCGCGCCGGTCACCGCCAGGTAGCCGCCGAGCCCGTAGATCAGGGCCTGGGCGAGCGCGGACACCAGCTGCAGGGCCGTGACGAACAGCCGGGAGACCATGGCCGACCGGACCCCGATCTCGCGGACCCGGGCGACCTGCCCGCGGAAGACCGCCGCCTCCTCGCCGGGGTCGCCGAAGAGCTTCACCAGGGTGGCGCCGGGTGCGGAGAACCGCTCGGTCATCTGGTTGCCCATGGTCGCGTTCAGCTCCGCGGCCTCCCGCCGCAGCTCCGCGAGCCAGATGCCCATCCGGCGGGCGGGGAGCACGAAGATCGGCAGCAACAGCATCGCCAGCACGGTGACCTGCCAGGCGAGCCCGATCATCACGGCGACGGCCAGGACCAGCTGGATGCTGTTGGACAGCACCGTCGACAGCGTGCCGGTGATCGCGGTCTGGGCGCCGATGACGTCGTTGTTCAGCCTGCTGACCAGCGCGCCTGTGCGGGTGCAGGCGAAGAACGCCAGCGGCATCGCCTGCACGTGCGAGAACACCGCGACCCGCAGGTCCTCGATCAGTCCCTCGCCGAGCCGGGAGGAGAACCAGCGGCCGGCGAGCCCGACGACCGCCTCCAGCACCGCCATCCCGGCGATGCCCGCGGCGATCACGATGATCACCCGGGCGGCGTCCGGGAGACGGTTCGCGTCGACGATGGTGTTGACCACCCGGCCGGCCAGCAGCGGCGTGACGACACCGATCACCGCGGTGACGGTGGTCAGCGCCAGGTAGGCCAGCAGCCAGCGCTTGTACGGGCGGACGAAGGCCCAGATGCGGGGCCAGGTGCCCTCGGCGATGGAGCCACGGCGGATGGACGTCGAGTCCGCTCCCCGGACGACTCCGCGCATCAGGGTGAGCGGGCGATCCAACGGTGTGTCCCTTTCGCCGGTGGTGGACGGCGAAGGTCCACGTTACGACGACGCGGGACGCCCGGCGCGGCGACCGGTGCCGGACGGACGACGACGCCGCCCCGGGCCCGTGTCGCGGGCCCGGTCGACGGCGTCGCCGGAGGTCGTTCCTGGGCGCGCGCCGTGCCCGGCGCGCGCCGCCGCGGGTGCTACTTCTTCTTGGTGCGCGTGGCGCCTCCGCGCCCGCGGAGCGTCACTCCGGTCTCGGAGAGAACGCGGTGCACGAATCCGTACGAGCGACCGGTCTGCTCGGCGAGCGAGCGGATGCTGGCGCCCTTCTCGTACTTCTTCTTCAGATCCGCGGCGAGTTTCCCCCGCTGCGTCCCGGTGATCCGGGCGCCCTTCTTCAACTCGGCCATGGGCCCTCCTCATCCCCACCGCGGATGCCCCCGCGGACCGCCGCATCCGGCGCGACGATCAGGCCATGATGATCCAGATGATGATTTCTGGCCAGAACGCGGAAAACGAGATCGGTGAGCGGTTACCCCAAACGGCGCATACCGATCAGTGACCGGTCGAACACGGGTAGATCGATCAGCAGAACCACGTCACCCGATAGAATCTGTAGCGGACAATGGGTAGAACCCGATCATCACAGGAGCGGTCACCATCCATGATCGCGATGCTCCGGTCGGGTGATCACGACGCCGTGCGACGACCGGTGGGTGATCACCGGTCCGGCCGTCACGCGAGCTGGACGAGCTCCAGGTACTCCGCCGACCAGTGGTCCTCGGTGCCGTCCGGGAGCACGATCACCCGGTCCGGCTCCAGCGCCTCGACCGCGCCCGGGTCGTGCGTCACCAGCACCACGGAGCCCTCGAACCGGCGCAGTGCGTCGAGCACCTGCTCCCGGCTGGCCGGGTCCAGGTTGTTCGTCGGCTCGTCGAGCAGCAGCACGTTCGCCGCGGACGACACCAGCCCGGCCAGCGCGAGCCGGGTGCGCTCGCCGCCGGACAGCGTCCCGGCAGGCTGGTCGAGCTGCTCGCCGGAGAACATGAACGACCCCAGCAGCGTGCGCAGCTGCTGCTCGTGGGCGTGCGGCGAGGCGTGCCGGATGTTGTCCCAGACGCTGGCGTCCATGTCGAGCGTGTCGTGCTCCTGGGCGAAGTAGCCGGTCCGCAGCCCGTGCCCGGGGACGACGTCACCCGCGTCCGGCGTCTCGGTGCCGGCGAGCAGGCGCAGCAGCGTCGTCTTGCCCGCGCCGTTGAGGCCCAGCACGACGACCTTCGACCCGCGGTCCACCGCGAGGTCGACGCCGGTGAACACCTCCAGCGAGCCGTACGCCTTGGACAGCCCCTCGGCCGTCATCGGGGTCCGGCCGCAGGGCGCCGGGGTGGGGAACCGGATCTTCGCGACCCGGTCGTCCTGGCGCTCCTCGTCGAGCCCGGCGAGCAGCTGGTCGGCCCGGCGGGCCATGTTCTTCGCGGCGACGGCCTTGGTGGCCTTCGCACCCATCTTCGCGGCCTGGGTGTGCAGCGCGGACGCCTTCTTCTCGGCGTTCGCACGCTCCCGGCGGCGGCGCTTCTCGTCGGTCGCGCGCGCCTCGAGGTACCGCTTCCAGTCCATGTTGTACTGGTCGGCCTCGCCGCGGGTGGCGTCGAGGAACCAGACCTTGTTGACGACCGCGGCCAGCAGGTCGGTGTCGTGGCTGATCACGACGAGCCCGCCCTCGTGGTTCTGCAGGAACCCGCGCAGCCAGGTGATCGAGTCGGCGTCGAGGTGGTTCGTCGGCTCGTCGAGCAGCAGCGTCGTCGCCGACTGGGAGCCGCCGTCGGAGGCCGCGAACAGGATCCGGGCCAGCTCCACCCGGCGGCGCTGGCCACCGGACAGGGTGCGCATCGGCTGGGCGAGCACCCGGTCCGGCAGGCCGAGGTGGGTGCAGATCCGCGCGGCCTCGGACTCCGCCGCGTAGCCGCCGAGTGCGGAGAACCGCTCCTCGAGGCGGCCGTACTCGCGGACGACCTTCTCGTTCTCCGGGCCGTCGACCAGCTCGGCCATCGCCGTCTGGGCCTTCTCCATCTTGGCCAGCAGCGTGTCCAGGCCGCGGGCCGACAGCACCCGGTCCTTCGCGGTGACCGACAGGTCACCCTCGCGCGGGTCCTGCGGGAGGTAGCCGACCGGCGAGTTCGACGCGATGTCGCCCGAGTAGGGCTCACCCTCCCCCGCCAGGACGCGCATCGAGGTGGTCTTGCCTGCGCCGTTGCGGCCGACGAGGCCGATCCGGTCGCCGGGCTGGATGCGCAGGTTCGCCCCGGAGAGCAGGATTCGGGACCCGGCACGCAGTTCGAGGTCGGTCGCGGTGATCACGTGAAGAAGCTCCAGACGGAGTGCGGAGGGCGGCGCTGAGAGGACGGGCTGCGGGCACGGCGGTGCCCGGTGCGCCGGCTACTCGATCAGGACCACGCGCCAAGGCTACCGGCCCGGTCGAACGGTTTCCCCACGTAGGGTCGGTCGCCATGACCGATCTCACCTCCCTGTCCGGCCGTGCGGCGCTGGTCACCGGCGCCTCGCGCGGCATCGGTTACGGCATCGCGGCCGGCCTGCTCGCCCGTGGCGCGTCCGTCACGGTCACCGGTCGCAAGGTCCCCGAGCTGGAGGCGTCGGCCGCCTCCCTCGCGGCGGAGACCGGGGCCGGCCCGGACCGGGTCCTCGCGGTGGCGGGCAACGCGGGCGACGCCGCGCACCGCACCGACGCCGTCGACCGGACGGTCGCGGCGTTCGGCTCCCTCGACGTCCTGGTCAACAACGCCGGGACCAACCCGCACTACGGGCCGCTGGTCGAGGCCGACCTCGACGCCGTCCGGAAGGTCTTCGACGTCAACGTCGTCGCCGCGCTCGGCTTCGTCCAGGAGGCACACCGGGCCTGGCTGGGCACCCACGGCGGCTCGGTGGTGAACGTCGCCTCCGTCGGCGGGCTGCGGCCGGCCGGCGCGATCGCGGCGTACGGGGCGTCGAAGGCCGCCCTGATCAAGATCACCGAGGATCTTGCCGGGCAGCTCGGCCCCGGGATCCGGGTCAACGCCGTCGCGCCCGCGGTGGTGAAGACCCGCTTCGCCGAGGCGCTGTACGCGCACGACGAGGAGGGGGTCGCCGCGACCTACCCGCTCAAGCGGCTCGGGGTGCCCGCCGACGTCGCCGAGGCCGTCGCGTTCCTGGTGTCCGACGCCGCCTCCTGGATCACCGGGGAGACCCTGCGGATCGACGGCGGCAGCCTCGCCACGGGCCGCCACGCGTGACCTCACCCGGCGACCGTCCGCCGAGCGGGTGCGAGGTCGACGTCCTCGTGCTCGGCGGCGGTCCGGCCGGTCGGGCGCTGGCGGGCGCCTGCGCGGCCCGCGGCCTGCGCACCGCGCTCGCCGACCCCGCGCCGGACCGGCCCTGGACGGCGACCTACTGCGCCTGGCCGGAGGAGCTTCCCCCCGGTCTCCCGGAGTCCGCGGTCGCCGCCCGGCCGCCGGCGCGCGTCGTCGTCCCGGGGGACGGTGGCACCCGCGATCTCGGTCCGTACCTGGTGCTGGACACCGGGGGGCTGCGCGCGCACCTGGACGCAGGACTGACCGGCGTCACCGTGCTGTCCGGCCGCGCCGACGACGGCGACGTCCGCCCCGGGCCGGACGGGTACCGGGTCCGGCTCCGGGGCACCGGCGCAGGCACCGGCACCGGCACCGGCACCGGCACCGGGCAGGTCACCTCCGCGCTCGTCGCCGACGCGACGGGCGCGCCGTCCCGGCTCCGCCCGGCGGCCGGGACCCGGGCCGAGCAGACCGCCTACGGCGTCGTCGTCCCGGAGGCGGCAGCCGCGCCGGTCGTCGCGCCGGGCGAGGCCGTGTTCATGGACTGGCGCTCCCCCGCCACCGAGCCCCCCGCGGGATGGACCGACTGGCCGACGTTCCTCTACGCCGTCCCCTACGGCGACGGCTCCGTCCTCCTGGAGGAGACCTCGCTGGCGCGGCGGCCCGGGCTGCCGCTGCCGGAACTGCGGGACCGGCTGGCCGCACGGCTGGACGCGCTCGGCGTCGTCGTGCCCGGGGACGCGCCGGTCGAGCGGGTGCGCTTCCCCGTCGACACCCCGCGCGGGCCGCGCCACCCGCTGCCGTTCGGCGCCGCGACACCGCTGGTGCACCCGGCCACCGGGTTCAGCGTCGCCCCCGCGCTGCGGCTCGCCCCGGCGCTCGCCGACGTCCTCGCCCGGCACCTCCCGGACGACCCGGCCCGCGCCACGACGGCCGCGCACCGGCTGCTCTGGTCGCGGTCGGCACGCCTGGTGCACCGGCTGCGACGGCACGGGCTGCGGACCGTGCTCGACCTGCCGGCCGGTCTGGTGCCGGCGTTCTTCGACGCCTTCTTCACCGGGCCCCGCGGGCGGGCGTTCCTCACCGGCCGCGACGACCTGCCCGGGACCCTCGCCGGGATGGCGGGGGTGTTCGGGGCCGCCACCGCACCGGTCAGGTGGCACATGCTCCGCTCCGCGGCACCGTTGCACCCGAAAGGACGGTGACCCGCCGCCCTCATGATCAGTTGAACGGGTACCAGCAGTAGCGTCGAACGACTCAGTGCAGAGGACCGCCTGCGGCGCGGAACCGGGGTGGTCCGCTCCCCACCCGGAGGTGGCCCATGCCCGCTTACCAGACCATCGTCGTCGGCACCGACGGCTCGTCCACCTCGTTCGCCGCCGTCGAGCGTGCCGCCGGGGTCGCCGCCGACAGCGGCGCCACCCTCGTCATCGTGTCGGCCTACACCCCGGCGAGCCGCGAGGACACCGCCGCGGCGGGGGACGCCCTGAAGGACGAGGCCTACCTCGTCACCGGCTGGACACCTGCCGAGGAGGCGCTCCGCGAGGCCGCCGACCGGGCCGCGAAGGTGGGGGCGGCGAACGTCAGCACGCACGCCGAGGACGGTGCTCCGGTCGACATGCTGCGCAAGGCGGTCAAGGACCACCACGCGGACCTGCTCGTCATCGGCAACCGTGGCCTGAACACCTTCTCCGGGCGCCTGCTCGGCTCGGTCCCGGCCGACGCGACCCGCCGGGCCGGTGTCGACGTCCTGGTCGTGCACACCACCTGAGCGGTGTCGGACACCTCGCCCGGCGACGACCGGGAACGCACGGAGCTGCCGGATCCTGCGTCGATCGACTGGAGCGAGCTCCCGGACGCCGTCCTCGACGAGCTCATCCTCGGTGCGCCCCGGGAGTTCACCCGGGACGAGCTCGTCGAGATGACGGGTCTCGACCCGGAGGAGTCCGGGCGCCTGTGGCGCGCGATGGGCTTCCCGGACTCCGCCCCGGACGAGCGGATGTTCACCCGCGCCGATCTCGACGCGGCACGCAAGGTCCGAGCGCTGAGCCGGGACTGGCTGCCCGATCCCGGCGCCCGGGAGGCCGTGGCCCGCGCGGTCGCGCAGTCGCTGTCCCGGCTCGCCGAGTGGCAGATCGGGATGCTCGCGCAGATCGCCGCCACCTACACCGGTGAGCTGACCCCGCGCGCGGCCGCCCAGGTCGCGGCGGACGTCCTGCCGGAGCTGGAGCACCTGCAGGCGTACGTGTGGCGGCGGCACCTGGCGGCGACGGCCTCGCGGTGGACGGCCGGCGCGCAGCGCTCCGACGCTGAGACCATGGTCGCGGACACCTGGCCGTTGTCGGTGGGGTTCGCCGACATGGTGGGCTTCACCCGCACCACCCGGCGCCGCACCATGGACGAGCTCGGCGAGATGGTGGAGCGGTTCGGCGCGGCCACCAACGAGGTGATCGCCAACGGGCGCGGGCGCATCGTGAAGACCGTCGGCGACGAGGTCCTCTACGTGACCGAGCACCCGGCCGACGCCGCCGCGATCGCGCTCGGTCTCCGGGACCGGGTGCGGACCGAGCCGTCGCTGCCGCAGCTGCGGATCGGGATCGCGCACGGCATGGTCCTGTCCCGCTACGGCGACGTCTACGGCGAGGTCGTCAACGTCGCCGCCCGGCTCACCTCCGAGGCCCGGCCGGACACCGTGCTGGTGGACCGGGAGATGCACGAGGCCCTGCGCGACGACCCGCGGTTCGACCTGCGGCGGATCGCGACCCTCCACACCCGCGGCTACACCCACCTGCGGGCCTGGGCCCTGCGCGGTGCCCGGGAACGCTGAGGCTTGACCTGCAGCCCGGTTCAGGCGGCAGGCTCACGGCCATGACGACGACCAGCGCCCCGCCCACGGTTAGGGCCTACCTCGACCGCATCGGCGTCGTACCGGGACCGCCGGACCTGGCGCTGCTCACCCGGATCGTGCGCGCCCACGTCGCGGCCATCCCGTTCGAGAACCTCGACCCCTTCACCGGGGTCGAACCGCCCGTCGACGGCGACGGCGTCGCCGCGAAACTGGTTCACGGCCGTCGTGGGGGCTGGTGCTTCGAGCACAACCGCCTCCTGCACGACGTCCTGCGCGACCTCGGGTACCAGGTCACCCCGCTGGTCGGCCGGGTCCGCCTCGGGCTCGGCGACGACGCCCCCGCCACCTCACGCACGCACCGGCTGACGCTGGTCGCGACCGGCGAGGGCACGTTCGTCGCCGACGCCGGCTTCGGCGGGACCGTGCCGACCACGCCGCTGCGGCTCGTCGGCGGCACCGTGCAGCCCACCCCGCACGCCGACCACCGCTACCTCCGCGGCGACGACGGCGGGTGGCGGCTGCAACGGCGCGGGTCCGGCGACTGGGTCACCCAGTACGACTTCGACCTCGTCCCGACGCCGGACGTCGACTACGCGATGGGCTCCTGGTACCTCGTCCACCACCCGGACTCGGGGTTCCGCAACGGGCTCACCGCCGCCCGCTCCGCGGACGACCACCGCGCGACCCTCGACGGGACCCACCACACCGTCCGGTACGTCGGCGGACCCACCGAGCGCCGCGAGCTGACCTCACCGGCCGAGGTCGTCGACGTCCTGGAGGACCGCTTCGGGATCGAGACCTCCGGCGTGCCCCGCCTGGAGGACCGGATCCGCGAGGTGCACTTCTCCTGAGCCCGTGCCCGGACACACGTCGGGCCGGACCCCCGCGCGGGGGTCCGGCCCGATCGTCGTGTCAGGTCGGTACCGGTGTCAGACCCGGAACCCGAGGGCGCGCAGCTGCTCGCGGCCGTCCTCGGTGATCTTCTCCGGGCCCCACGGCGGCATCCAGACCCAGTTGATGCGGATGTCGGACACCAGGCCGCCGTCCGGACCGGCGGTCAGCGCGGAGCGGGTCTGCTCCTCGATGACGTCGGTCAGCGGGCACGCCGCCGACGTCAGCGTCATGTCGACCACCGCGGTGTCGCCGTCCCGGTCGATGCCGTAGACGAGACCCAGGTCGACGACGTTGATGCCCAGCTCGGGGTCGACGACGTCCTTCATCGCCTCCTCGAGCTCCTCGACGGACGCACCCTCGGTGCTCGCCGGCGGCTCGGGCATCCCGGCCGCGCCGCGGACGACGTCCTCGGTCTCGGTGTTCTGCTGTTCGGTCGTCTCGCTCATGCCGGAGAACCCTCCGTCTCGCTGGTCGGATCGGGCAACACTGCGTCGGTGCGGGACACGGCGTCCTTGAACGCCATCCACCCCAGTAGAGCGCACTTCACCCGTGCCGGGTACTTCGCGACGCCGGCGAAGGCGACACCGTCGCCGATCACGTCCTCGTCGGGCTCGACCTGGCCCCGCCCCTGCGCCATCTCCTGGAACGCGGCCATCATCTTCCACGCCTCGCCCACCGGGCGTCCGGCGACGAGATCGTGCAGCACCGACACCGACGCCTGGCTGATCGAGCAGCCGAGCGTCTCGTAGGACACGTCGGTGACCGTCCCGCCGTCGACCTTGACCCGCAACGTGACCTCGTCCCCGCAGGTGGGGTTCACGTGGTGGGTCTCGGCGTCGTACGGCTCGCGCAGGCCGGACCCGTGCGGGTCGCGGTAGTGGTCCAGGATGATCTCCTGGTACATCTGCTGGAGCTGCACGATCACACCGTCCCGAAGAACTTCTGGGCGGCCCGGATGCCGTCGGCCAGCGCCTCGACCTCGTCCACCGTGTTGTACACCGCGAACGACGCCCGCGCGGACGCGACGATCCCGAACCGCCGGTGCAGCGGCCACGCGCAGTGGTGGCCGACCCGGATCGCGACGCCGCGGTCGTCGAGCACCTGGGACAGGTCGTGCGCGTGGATGCCGTCCACCAGGAACGACACCGCTCCCCCGCGCAGCTCCGCCCCGGGCGGACCGATGATCCGCAGCCCGTCGATCGCCGGCAGCTGCTCCAGGGCGGCCGCCGTGAGCGACGCCTCGTGCGCCGCCACCGCGTCCATCCCGATCGCCTCGAGGTAGTCGACGGCCGCACCGAGGCCGACGGCCTGCGACGTCATCGGCACGCCCGCCTCGAACTTCTGCGGCGGCGGGGCGTAGGTGGAGCCCTCCATCCGCACCAGCTCGATCATCGACCCGCCGGTGAGGAACGGCGGCAGCTCCTCCAGCAGCTCCCGGCGGCCCCAGAGGACACCGACCCCGGACGGTCCGAGCATCTTGTGCCCGGAGAACACCGCGAAGTCGACGCCGAGCGCGTGCAGGTCCACCGGCATGTGCGGGACGGACTGGCACGCGTCGAGCACCGTCAGCGCGCCGACCGCCTTCGCCCGCTCCACCAGCTGCGCCACCGGCGCGACGGCGCCGGTCACGTTGGACTGGTGGGTGAAGGCGACGACCTTGGTGCGGTCCGAGAGCTCGAGCGAGTCGAGGTCGATCCGGCCCTCGTCGGTGACGGAGTACCAGCGCAGGGTCGCCCCGGTCCGCCGGCACAGCTCCTGCCAGGGCACCAGGTTCGCGTGGTGCTCCAGCTCGGTGATCACGACCTCGTCGCCGGGACCGAGCGCGAACCGCTCGGACTCCGGACCGAGGCCGTCCCGGACCGACGCGTTGCCGATCCCGTAGGCGACCAGGTTGACACCCTCGGTGGCGTTCTTGACGAACACGACCTCGTCGACGCTCGCGCCGACGAACGCCGCGATACGTGCCCGGGCGGACTCGTAGGCGTCGGTGGCTTCCTCGGCGAGCTGGTGCGCGCCCCGGTGGACGGCGGCGTTGTGCCGCTCCAGGAACGTGCGCTCGGCGTCGAGCACCTGGCGCGGACGCTGCGACGTCGCGGCGGAGTCGAGGTAGACCAGCGGCTTGTCCTCGCGCACGGTGCGCCCGAGGATCGGGAAGTCCGCCCGGATCCGGGCCACGGCGTCGGCGTCGAGGCCGGCCGTGGTCCCGGTTCCGTGGGTGAAGGTCATGTCAGACCACCGCGGCAGCCTGGGTGAACCGGACGTAGCCGTTCTTCTCGAGCTCGTCGGCCAGCTCCGGACCGCCGGACTCGACGATGCGGCCACCGGCGAACACGTGCACCCGGTCGGGCTTGATGTGGTTCAGGATCCGCGTGTAGTGCGTGATCAGCAGCACGCCGGTCTCGCCACCCTCGCGGTACCGGTTCACACCCTCGGAGACGACGCGCAGGGCGTCGACGTCGAGGCCGGAGTCGGTCTCGTCCAGGACGGCGATCTTCGGGTTCAGCAGGCCGAGCTGCAGCACCTCGTGGCGCTTCTTCTCACCGCCGGAGAAGCCCTCGTTCACCGAGCGGTCGGCGAACTCGGCGGAGATGTCCAGGTCGGACATCGCCTCCTTGACCTCCTTGACCCAGGTGCGCAGCTTCGGCGCCTCGCCGCGGACCGCGGTGGCGGCCGAGCGCAGGAAGTTCGCCATCGACACGCCCGGGACCTCGACCGGGTACTGCATGGCGAGGAACAGGCCGGCACGGGCCCGCTCGTCGACCGCCATGTCCAGGACGTTCTCGCCGTCCAGGAGCACCTCGCCGGAGGTGATCGTGTACTTCGGGTGGCCGGCGACGGCGTAGGCCAGCGTCGACTTGCCCGAGCCGTTCGGACCCATGATCGCGTGCGTCTCGCCCGCGCGGACGGTGAGGTTCACCCCGCGCAGGATCTCCTTGGGACCGTCCTCGGTCTCGACCGAGGCGTGCAGGTCCTTGATCTCCAGAGTGGACATCTTCTCTTTCCGTGGTGGTCGCAGTGCCCGATGGTCGCTTCGCCGGTTGCGCTCAGGCGCCCGTGATGGCCAGCTCGGCCTCGACGGCCGCCTCGAGGCGCTCGCGCAGCTCGGGGAGGGTGATCTTGTTCAGGATCTCGCCGAAGAAGCCCCGGACGACGAGTCGCCGGGCCTGGTCCTCGGGGATGCCGCGGCTGCGCAGGTAGAACAGCTGCTCGTCGTCGAACCGGCCGGTCGCGCTCGCGTGACCGGCGCTCACGATCTCGCCGGTCTCGATCTCGAGGTTCGGGACCGAGTCGGCACGGGCGTGCTCGGTGAGCACCAGGTTCCGGTTGAACTCGAACGTCTCGGTGTTCTCCGCCGCGGCCCGGATCAGCACGTCGCCGATCCACACCACGTGCGCGGAGTCCTTCGAGTCGCTCTGCAGCGCGTTCTTGTACAGCACGTTCGACTTGCAGTTCGGGACCGCGTGGTCCACGAGCAGCCGCTGCTCGAGGTGCTGCCCGGCGTCGGTGAAGCCCAGACCGAGCAGCTCGGCGTCCCCGCCGGGACCCGCGTACCGGATCGTCGACGACACCCGGACCAGGTCGCCGCCGAGCTGGACGGCGGTCGCGCGCAGCGTGGCGTCACGGCCGACGTTGTAGTGCTCGGCGCCGACGTGCACGGCGTCGTCGGCCCACTCCTCGGTGACCACCAGGGTCAGCCGGGAGCCGTCACCGAGGACGACCTCGGTGTTGTCGGCCAGCACACCCGAACCCCGGTACTCGACGACGACCGTCGCCTGCGTGTGCGGGGTGGTGCGGATGTGCAGGTGGCCGGCCGCCGTCGCGCCCGCACCGGGGCCCTCGACGGTGATCGTCACCGGGTCGAGCTTCTCGCCGTCCAGCGTCACCACCGTGGCCTCGGTGAAGCCGGACCACGCCGCGGCGGCGACCCGGTCGAAGGGCACGCCGCCCTCGCCGAGCCGTGCGTCGCCGCGGCCGACCGTCTCCGTGGTGACCCCGGCGGTCTCGGTCACCGAGACCTTCGCCGAGCCCTGCAGGTCGGCCGACCCGTCGTGCAGGCCCTTGAGCCTGCGCATCGGGGTGAACCGCCAGTTCTCCTCGCGACCGCCGGGAACCTCGAAGGCCTCGACGTCGAAGGACTGGAACCGCTCGCCGGCCGAGGCGATCGGCACCTCACCCTGGCCCTCCTTGGCCCCCTTCAGCTCGGGGGCGAGGCCAGCAACATCCGACGTCATCCGACGGAACCCTCCATCTGCAGCTCGATCAGCCGGTTCAGCTCCAGCGCGTACTCCATGGGCAGCTCGCGTGCGATCGGCTCGACGAACCCGCGCACCACCATCGCCATCGCCTCGTCCTCGGTCAGACCGCGGCTCATCAGGTAGAAGAGCTGGTCGTCCGAGACCTTCGAGACGGTGGCCTCGTGCCCCATCGACACGTCGTCGTTGCGGATGTCGACGTAGGGGTACGTGTCCGACCGCGAGATCGTGTCCACCAGCAGCGCGTCGCACTTCACCGTCGAACGGGAGTTCTTCGCACGCGGGTTGACCTGGATCAGGCCACGGTAGGACGTCCGGCCGCCGCCGCGCGCCACCGACTTCGAGATGATCGACGACGACGTGTTCGGCGCCAGGTGGACCATCTTCGCGCCGGCGTCCTGGTGCTGGCCCTCGCCCGCGAACGCGATCGAGAGGACCTCGCCCTTGGCGTGCTCGCCCATCAGCCACACGGCCGGGTACTTCATGGTCACCTTGGAGCCGAGGTTGCCGTCGACCCACTCCATGGTCGCGCCCTCCTCGGCCTTGGCGCGCTTGGTGACCAGGTTGTAGACGTTGTTCGACCAGTTCTGGATCGTGGTGTAGCGGCAGCGGCCGCCCTTCTTCACCACGATCTCCACCACGGCCGAGTGCAGCGAGTCCGTCTTGTAGATCGGCGCGGTGCAGCCCTCGACGTAGTGCACGTAGGCGCCCTCGTCGACGATGATCAGCGTCCGCTCGAACTGACCCATGTTCTCGGTGTTGATCCGGAAGTAGGCCTGCAGCGGGATGTCGACGTGCACGCCCGGCGGCACGTAGATGAAGGAGCCACCCGACCAGACGGCCGAGTTCAGCGCGGAGAACTTGTTGTCCCCGCTCGGGATCACCGAGCCGAAGTACTCCTTGAACAGCTCCGGGTGCTCCTTGAGGGCGGTGTCGGTGTCCAGGAACACCACGCCCTGCTCCTCCAGGTCCTCGCGGATCTGGTGGTAGACGACCTCGGACTCGTACTGCGCGGCGACACCGGCGACCAGGCGGGCCTTCTCCGCCTCGGGGATGCCCAGCTTGTCGTAGGTGTTCTTGATGTCCTCGGGCAGGTCCTCCCAGGAGGTGGCCTGCTTCTCCGTGGACCGCACGAAGTACTTGATGTTGTCGAAGTCGATCCCGGACAGGTCCGAGCCCCAGCGCGGCATCGGCTTCTTGCCGAAGATGTCGAGCGCCTTCTGCCGGAACTCGAGCATCCACTCGGGCTCGTCCTTGAGGCGGGAGATGTCGGCGACGACCTCCGAGGAGAGGCCACGCTTCGCGATGGCACCCGCCTCGTCGGAGTCGGCCCAGCCGAAGTCGTACCGGCCGAGCGCCGCGATCGTCTCCTCCTGGGTGAGCTCGGTGCGCACTTCAGGAGTGGTCGTCATACGGACTGCCTCCCTTTCGGAGACCGTGGTGGGAGATGGTCCCGCCTTCGGCGGGGCCTTCTTCTTCTTGCATCTTCCGCAGCCAAGCAGCTGGTTGCGGATCTACGGCGCGGGACGGCGGCGCCGAGTTCTCTTTCACGCTCCGCGACCAACCTGCTGGTTGCGGATCTACGGCGCGGGACTCCGACACCGAGTTCTCTTTCACGCTCCGCGACCAACCTGCCGGTTGCGGATCTACGGCGCGGGGCGGTAGCGCCGAGTTCTCCTGCACGTTCCGCGACCAATCTGCTGGTCGTGGAGCTGCGGCGCGGGGGGTCGGCACCTTCTCCCGCTCCCCCTGCCGTGCCCGCGCGCGGAGTTCGGGATCCTCGAGCGGGACGTGTGTGGTGCACGCGGCGTCGCCGCGTGCGATCGTCGCCAGCCGCTGCACGTGGGTCCCCAGCAGCTCGGCGAAGGCCTTCGTCTCGGCCTCGCAGAGCTCCGGGAACTCGGCGGCGACGTGCGCCACCGGGCAGTGGTGCTGGCACAGCTGCACCCCGAACCCGCCCCGGCGCGTCTGCGCAGCGTAGCCACGGGCGCTCAGCACCCGGGCCAGCACCTCGGCGCGGTCCTGCGGGTCACCGGCGGAGACCACCTCGGTGATCTCGGTGCCCAGCAGGTCGTGCACGCGGCGGCGCGCGAACGCGTCCACCGCGTCGTCCCCCGCCGCCTCGGCGAGGAAGCGCAGGGCCGACGTGGCCAGGTCGTCGTAACCGTGCCCGAACCGGACCCGGCCCGCGTCGGTCAGCAGGTACTCCTTCGCCGGACGGCCGCGCCCGCGGGGGCGGGCGGACCGTGCCGGTGCCCGGACCTCGGCCTCGCCGTCGGCGATGAGCGCGTCCAGGTGCCGCCGCACGGCGGCCTCGGTGAGCTCCAGCTCGGCCGCCACGACGGCGGCCGTGACCGGCCCCTGCTCCATGAGCACCCGGGCCACCGCGGCCCGGGTCCCGCTACCGGACGCGGGCAGCACCGCGTCGGACCCGTGCCCGCAGGCGGGGTCCGTGCGCGTCTGCGCCGTCCGGTTCGTTTTCACAACACCAGTGTTGCGGATATCCCGGCGGGGGGCAAAACCGGCCCCCGTTCGTCGTGACGCGGCTCACCCGTCCGGACGGTCGCGGCCGGTGAGGACCGGGGCCCCGGGCCCGGAAGCCGCCCCACTAACCTGCTGGGTCATGGTGACGCCCGAGGTCGCCCCACCCGGGCGCGACGACTCCTCCACGCGAGCGGCGCCGGCGCCCGGCTCGTCCGGACCCGGCGCCGACCCGCCGCGGACCGCCCGGCGCGGGCTGCGCGAGCAGGCACGCATCGCGCGGATCATGGGGCTGACGGGCGCGATCCTGATGGGGATCAGCGCGCTGGGGTCCGGCGCCTTCCCGGCACCGCACCCGATGAACGGCCTGCGGCTGATCGGGCTGCCCGCCCGCAACGTGACCCTGGCGATCGCCGTGACCTACGCCGGGCTGCTGATGGTCGTCACGGCATGGCTGTGGATCGCCCGGATGCTGACGGCCCGCGGCGCGAAGCACCCGGCACCCGAGCGGCGTGAGCTCACCCGCACGGCGCTGCTCTGGGGGATCCCGCTCGCGCTCGCCCCGCCGATGTTCTCGAAGGACATCTACAGCTACCTGGCACAGAGCGCGACGCTCGCCCGCGGGATCGACCCGTACACGATCGGCCCGGCGCAGGCACTCGGCGTCGACGACCCGCTGACCCGAGGCATCCCGACGATCTGGCGGGACACCCCGGCGCCGTACGGCCCGCTGTTCCTCGGGCTCGGCCGGGTGATCACCGCGTTCAGCGGCGACGACGTCGTCCTCGGGATCTTCCAGCACCGGATCCTGGCGCTGGCCGGCGTCGCGATGCTGGTCTGGGTGCTGCCGCGGCTGGCGAAGCGGTTCGACCTCGACGCCAGTCTCGTGCTCTGGCTCGGCGCGGCGAACCCGCTGGTGCTGTTCCACATGGTCAGCGGCATCCACAACGAGTCGATCATGATCCCGCTCATGCTGGTCGGCCTGCACGTGATGCTCGGCAAGGACGAGGGCGTCCGGTCGCCATGGCGGATCACACTCGGAGCGGCGCTGATCGTGGCCGCGGCGTCGGTGAAGCTGCCCGCGCTGCTCGCGCTCGGCTTCGTCGGTGTGTACCTGGTCCGGCAACGTGGCGGACGGGTGGTCGACTGGGCCGTGATGATCAGCTGGCTCACCGCCGTCGCCGCGGTGGTCTTCACGTTCTTCAGCGCGATCACCACGCTCGGCTTCAACTGGCTGCGCGGCCTGTCCGCGCCCAGCGAGATCCTCAGCTGGATGTCGGTCAGCACCGACGTCGGCCTGCTCTCCGGGCAGATCGGGCGGGTGCTCGGGCTCGGCGACCACACCGACGCCACCCTCGCCATCGCACGCGGCCTGTTCGTGGTGCCGATGGTGATCGTCGTCGTGGTGCTGCTGCTCGCCTGCCTGCGCGGGCGCCTCGACCCGGTCACCGGGACCGGTGCCGGGCTCGGCGCCGTGGTGCTCCTCGGGCCCGTCGTGCACCCGTGGTACCTGTTCTGGGCGCTCCTGCCGCTGGTCGCGACCCGGGCGATGCCCCGCTACCGGCGGGCGATGCTGGTGCTCTCGGCGTTCCTCGCGCTCGTCGTGCCGCCGACCGGTGCCGACTTCATCTTCCGCGCGTTCCAGCTGCCGCTGGCCATCGTCGCGTCGCTGGTGATGTTCGCGCTGTCCCTCCTCGTCGTCCGGCGGTGGCTGCGGGCGCCCGCGGAGCCGGACCCGACCCCGGTGCCGGTCCCGTGAACGCCGCGCTGGAGGTCCGCGGGCTGGTGGTCCGCTACGGCACGACGACGGCGGTGGCCGGGATCGACCTCGATCTCGCCCGCGGGGAGGTGCTCGCCCTGCTCGGCCCGAACGGTGCCGGGAAGTCGAGCACCGTCGAGGTGTGCACCGGTTTCCGGCGCCCCTCCGCCGGGCAGGTCACGGTGTTCGGCCACGCGCCCGACGACGACGCGGTCCGCCCCCGGGTGGGCGCGATGCCCCAGGGGGGCGGCGCCTATCCGGCCGTGCGCACCGGCGAGATGCTGCACCTGGTCGAGGCCTGCGCGGCACACCCGATCGACGCGAACTACCTGCTCGACGTCCTCGGCCTGCGACCGCGGGCCGCGACCCCGTTCAAGCGGCTCTCCGGTGGCGAGCAGCAGCGGCTCGCGCTGGCCTGCGCCGTCGTCGGGCGCCCGGAGCTCGTGTTCCTCGACGAGCCGACCGCGGGGCTGGACCCGCAGGCCCGGCACCTCGTGTGGGACCTGGTGCGGGCGCTGCGCCGCGACGGGGTCGGCGTCCTGCTCACGACACACCTGATGGACGAGGCCGAGCAGCTCGCCGACGACGTGGTGATCCTCGACCGGGGCACCGTCGTCGCACACGGCTCCCCCGCCCAGCTCACCGCGGGCGACCAGACCGAGCTGCGTTTCCGGGCCCGGCCCGGGATGTACACCCGGGGGCTCGACGCCCGGCTGCCCGCCGGGTACGCGACCACCGAGACCGCGCCCGGCCGGTACCGGGTCCGCGGCCGGATCGACCCCCGCGCGCTCGCCGCGATCACCTCGTGGTGTGCCGACCAGGGCGTGATGGCCGACGACGTCCAGGTGGTGCGCCGCAGCCTCGAGGACGTCTTCCTCGACCTGACCGGACGGGAGCTGCGCTCGTGACCGAACGGTTCCCCGCAGGCACCTTCGCCCCCGACCCGGGGCGCGGCAGCACCCTGACGATGCTGCGGGCCCAGGGCGGGCTGGAGACCCGGCTGGCCCTGCGCAACGCCGAGCAGGTGCTGCTCACCCTGCTCATCCCGGCCGCGCTGCTCGCCGCGCTGACACTGGTACCCGCGATCCCGGCGCCGGAGCCGCGGGTGGACTGGGTCCTCGCGTCGATGCTCGCGCTGGCCGTGATGAGCTCGGCGTTCACCAGCCAGGCGATCGCGCTCGGTTTCGACCGGCGCTACGGCGCGCTGCGCCGGCTCGCCGCGACCGCGCTGCCGCGCTGGCTGCTGGTCTGCGGCCGGCTGGCGGCGGTCGCCGCGGTCGTCGTCGTCCAGATGGTGCTGCTCGGGATCCTGGCCCTCGCGCTCGGCTGGTCCCCGGCCGGCGCCCGGCTCGACGGCGTCGTGCTGGCCGTGCTCCTCGGTGCGGCCGCGTTCGGGGCGCTCGGGATCCTGGTGGGCGGCACGCTGCGGGCCGAGATCGTGCTCGCCGTCGCCAACGTCGTGTGGTTCGTACTGCTGCTGGCCGGCGGGATCGTGGTACCGGTGGCGGACCTGCCAGGGCCGCTGTCGGTGGTGGCCGCCTGGCTGCCGTCCGGGGCACTGGCCGAGGCGCTGCGTGCCGCTCTCGGGGCGGGTGAGTTCCCGCCCGCCGGGCCGCTGCTCGTCCTCGCCGGGTGGGCCGTCGTGGCCGGGCTGGTGGCGGCCCGCACCGTGCGCTGGCGCTGACCCGACCACCCCGCTGATCACGGATCGGGAAGGGAACCGGCCAGAAACGGCCGCGACGCTTCCGGATCCGTGACCACCGGCCGGGCTCGGGCGACCCTGACTTCTGGCACAGACGTGACGAATCGGGCGCTGCCACGCTCGACGGGGCCAGCCCGCCACCTCCTGTACGGAGCGCCCGTGACCGTCGCGCACCCCGCCCCGCCGACCCGGCGGCTCGCCCCCGACCTCGCCCGCGGGGCGATGCTCCTGCTCATCGCCATGGCGTACGCCGGGGTCCACGCCGGCAGCGCGTTCGGCACCGACGTCGCGGGCGACCCGCTCCGGGACCGGATCGCCGCCGTCCTCACGACGCTGTTCCTGGACAACCGCGCGTTCCCGATGTTCGCGATCCTCTTCGGTGGCGGGCTGGCCTGGACGGTGGCCCGGCAACGCGCCCGCGGCACCGACGACGTCTCCGTCCGCCGGGTCCTGCGCCGCCGCGGCGGCTGGCTGCTGCTGTTCGGCGCCGTGCACGCGTTCCTCGTGTTCCCCGGTGAGATCCTCGCGTCCTACGGCCTGGCGACCCTGCTGACCGGATGGCTCCTGCTGCGGCCCACCCGCTCGATCGCCCGCGCCGCGGGCTGGTTCGTCGCGCTGTCCCTGGTCACCGTCCCGATCTTCATGATCGGGCTGCGCCTCGGCGGATCGGAGATGCAGGCGGTACCGGGTTACGCCTCCCCGGAGGACTAGGTGGTCCGGCTGTGGTCGCTCCCGGCGTCACCCCTGGTCGTCGCGCTCGGCTACCCCCTGTTCCTGCTGGTCGTACTCGGCTACCTCGCCGGACGGGCCGGTCTGCTCGACGACCCGGGAGCGCACCGCCCACTCCTGCGCCGGATCGCCGCCGGCGGTGTCGCCGTCTCCGTCGCCGGGGCCGTACCGGCGGCGCTGACCGCCGTCGGCGTGCTCGCCGTCCCGCCGGTGACGGGTGGCCTGCTCCTCGCGCTGCAGGTCCTCACCGGGGTCGCGGGCGGAGCGGGGTACGCGGCGCTGTTCGCCCTGCGGGGGCTGCGCGCCGAGGCGGCACCGGGGCGGATCGTGCGCGCGGTCGCGTCGGCCGGGCGCCGCTCGCTGACCTGCTACCTGCTGAACTCGGCGCTGGTCGCACTGCTCCTGCAGCCCGATCTCGTCGGGCTCGGCCCGTCCGCCGGCACGGCGGGTGCGCTGCTGGTCGCCGCCTTCGTCTGGACGGCGACGGTATTGCTGGCCGACCGCCTGGAGCGGGCCGGCCGCCCCGGCCCGGCCGACGCCCTCCTCCACCGCCTGGTGCACCGCCGCCCGCTCCCCGAACCCCGCTGATCACGGATCGGGAAGGGAACCGGCCGGAAACGGCCGCGACGCTTCCGGATCCGTGACCACCGGCCGGGCCCGGGCGGCCGTTCTTCTACCATTCGTAGTGTGTCCCGCCTCCTCGCCCGCGTGCCGTCCACCCCGCCGGTGCAGATGCGCCGCCTGGCGATCGCGAACCTGGTCGCCCAGATCGGGATCGGCGTGACCGGGTCGGTGGTGCGGGTGACCGGTTCCGGCCTGGGCTGCTCGACCTGGCCGCAGTGCGAGCCCGGCAGCATGGTCCCGGTCTCGCACGCCGAGATCGCGCCGCTGCACATGTGGATCGAGTTCGGGAACCGGCTGCTCGGTGTGCTCGTCGTCCTCACCGCCGGGGCAGCGCTCCTCGGCGCCTACTTCACCCGTCCCCGCCGCCGGCGGCTCCGGGGGCTCGCGCTGGCGATGCCGCTCGGCGTCGTGGCGCAGACGGTCATCGGCGGCATCACGGTGCTCGCCGGGCTGGCCTGGTGGACGGTGATGCTGCACTTCCTCGCGTCGATGGTGCTGGTGTGGTTCGCGGTGCTGCTGGTGTCGGCGGCGACCGAGGCCGACGGTCCCGTCACCCGCACGATCCCGGCGGCCGGGCGGGGCCTGGTCGCGGTCTCGACGGCCGTGCTCGGCGCGCTGCTGGTCGCCGGGACGCTGGTCACCGCGGCGGGCCCGCACGGCGGCGACCCGGACACCCCGCGCCTCGACGTCGACATCCCGTTCCTCGCACAGCTGCACGCCGACCTGCTGTTCGGCTACCTCGGCACGCTCGTGGGCCTCGGCTTCCTGCTGCACGCCACCGGGGCGTCCCAGGTCCTGGTCCGGCGGTTCCGGGTGCTGGTGCTCGTCGTGCTCGCCCAGGGCGCGCTCGGGGGCGTGCAGTACGCGCTGGGTGTGCCGGAGCTGCTCGTGTCGCTGCACGTGCTCGGGGCGGGGCTCGTCACGGCCGCCGCCGCCGCGGTGTGGGCGGGGACGGCCACCCGGCCCGACGCCGCGGTCCCCGGACCGGCCGCGAACCTGCCCGGGTCCGGCGCGGACCGCCCGCTCGCAGGCAGCGGCGCCGACCGGGGCTGAGCCGGGAACGGCCGGACGGATCTGCACGGGACGCCTGTAGTACGGCACTCTGGTGCCATGACCTCCGGATCCCGGCTACGGCGCGGTGGTGTCGCCGCGGCGCTCGCGGCCGCGCTGGCCGCCGGCCTCGTCACCGCACGGGCCGCGTCGGCCGCCCCCGAGCTGCCGCCGGTGAGCCCGGAGGAGCTGGTGGCCTCGGTGCTGTCGGCGAAGCCCGTCGCGCTGGCCGGCACCGTCGCCGTCGACAACCGGCTGGGGCTGCCGTCGGTCCCGGGCGTCGCCGAGGACACGCTCGCCGACGGCACCTCCACCGCGCGCGTCTGGTCCGACGGTGCGGGCCACGGCCGCCTCGCACTCCCCCGTCCGGACGGCGAGCGCACCTACGTCCGTGACGGCGAGGGCACCTGGGCCTACGACTCCGCCGACCGGACCGCCACCCGCATCCCCGCCCGGACCGGCGACGGCCCGGCCCGGCCCGACCGCGACCCGCAGGCCGCCGCGACGGAGATCGTCGGCGCGCTGCGCGGCACGAGCACGGTCGCCGTCGACGGCACCACCGAGGTCGCGGGACGTCCGGCGTACACCCTCGTGCTGACCCCCGCGGCCGGCGAGCGCACGGTGCTGCGAGAGGTCCGCGCAGCCGTCGACGCCGAGACCCGGATGCCGCTCGAGCTGACCGTCCTCGGGGCCGGCGCGGAGCCCGTCCTGCAGATCGGGTTCGACGACCTCACCGTCGGTCCGCAGGACCCGGCGCTGTTCACCTTCACCCCGCCACCGGGTGCCACCGTGGAGAACGCGCCCGCCCACGAGCGCGGCCGGGGTGGCCCGCCCACCGGGGCCGAGCGGCCCCGGGTGGTCGGTGAGGGCTGGGACACGGTCGTCGTCGGCACCGTCCCTCAACGTAGCCCGGACGGCACGGGCGGGCAGCCGGACCGGCCCGACCTGTCCGCCCTCGGCACACCCGTCTCCGGTGCCTGGGGCAGCGGCCGCGAGATCACCACGACCGCGGGCTCGGCGATCCTCACCGACGACGGCCGGTTCGCCGCCGGTGCGGTCGGCACCGACGTGCTCGGCGCGGCTCTCGCCCGGTGAGCGGATCCGGACTCGGCACCACCACCGGCACGGACACCGGGCTCCGGCCCGCGCCACCCGCCGCGCGGGTACGGGAGTTGCGGAAGGTCTTCGGCTCCGTCACCGCGGTCGACGGCGTCGATCTCGACGTCCCGGCCGGTTCGGTGTTCGGCATGCTCGGCCCCAACGGGTCGGGGAAGACGACCCTGATCCGCATGCTGCTCGGGCTGACCCGGCCGACCTCGGGCACCGTGGAGCTGCTCGGCCACCCCGTCCCGGGCGGCCTGGCCGCCGCTCTCCCGGACGTCGGCGCGCTCGTCGAGGGCCCCGGCTTCCACCCGTTCCTGTCCGGCCGGGAGAACCTGCGGCGGGTCGCCGCCACCGAGCCCCAGCTGTCCGACCGCGAGGTCCGGCCGGCCGCCGACGCCGCGCTGGAGCGGGTCGGGCTCGCGGGAGCGGCGGACCGCCGGTTCCGCGGCTACTCGCTGGGTATGAAGCAGCGGCTGGGCCTCGCCGCGGCGCTGCTCGTGCCGCGGCGCCTCGTCGTGCTGGACGAGCCCACCAACGGCCTGGACCCGGCCGGCACCCGGGAGATCCGCACCGTCGTCGCGGAGCTGCGGGCCTCCGGCGCCACGGTGCTGCTGTCGTCGCACCTGCTCTCGGAGGTGGAGGCGGTGTGCACGCACGTCGCCGTGCTCAAGCAGGGCACGCTGCTCGCGTCCGGCGAGCTCGGCCGCCTGCTCGACGCCGGCGCCGGGGGCTGGGAGATCGCCACCGCCGACGTCCCGGGCGCGCTGCGGGCGCTGCGCGACGCCGGCGCCACCGCCCACGCCGACGGCGCCGGGGTGCTGGCCGAGGACGGACCGGACGGCCCCGTGCTGTTCGCCGCGCTCGTCCGCGCCGGGGTGCCGGTGCACGGACTCCGCCGGCAGCGCCCGGACCTGGAGACCCTGTTCACGAGGATCACCGAGTGACCGTCACCGCCGACGCCCGCCCGGTCTCCTGGCGACGCCTGCTCGGCGCCGAGCTCCGCTGGGTGCTGCGCCGCCCGCGCACCTGGATCATGTTCCTGCTCCTGGCCGCCGTCCCGGTGCTGATGGGGCTGGGGATCGTGCTCGCCGACGGGCCCCGCCGTGGCCTGGTCGGCGAGGTCGTCGGCAACGGCCTGACCCTCCCGGTCGCCGCGCTCTCGCTGCTCCTGGCGCTCCTCCTGCCGCTCGTCGTCGCCGTGGCCGCCGCGGACGCGATCGCCGGGGAGGGCCAGCACGGCACCCTGCGCGGGCTGCTGCTCGCCCCGGTCGGGCGGCTGCGGCTGGTCGCGATGAAGGCGTTCGGGGTGCTCGTGGTGGCCGCCGTCGCGGTCACGCTGGTGACCGTCACCGGGCTGGTCGCCGGGTGGGCGATGATCGGCCCGCCGGTGGTGCTCGCCGGCACCGGCGACGGCGGCGCGCTGCTCACCCTGTCCGGTTCCGTCCTGACCCTGCCGGACGCCCTGTTCCGGGTCGGCGTCGCCGCCGGATGGACGCTGGTGCAGCTGGCCGCGGTCGGCGCCGTCGCGCTGGCGGTCTCGTCGTTCACCGAGCGCCCGCTCGTCGTGCTGTCCTCGGTGCTGGGCGGCCTGATCCTGTTCGGCGTGCTGGGCGCGATCCCGGCGCTGGAGCCCCTCCGCCCGTGGCTGATCACGACCGGCTGGGGCGCCGCCACGGACGTCCTGCGTGACCCGCTGCCCTGGTCGCAGCTCGGCCGCAGCTCGCTGGTGGCCGTGGGATATCTCGCGGCCGGAGCGGCCACACTGGTGGTCCGGATGCTGCGCCGCGACGCATGAGGGCATGATCGCCCACGGCACCGGAGTCGATCGAGGAGGACACATGCGTGCGGTACGGGTGACGAAGGCCGGCGGGCCCGATGTGCTGGAGGTCGCCGAGATCGACACCCCGGCCCCGGGTGCCGGTGAGGTGCTCGTCGGGGTCGCCGCGGCCGGCGTGAACTACATCGACACCTATCAGCGCGAGGGCATCTACCCCATGGAGACGCCCTACGTCCCGGGGCTGGAGGGCGCCGGACGGGTCGTCGCGCTCGGCGAGGGCGTCGACGGCGTCGCCGTCGGGGACCGGATCGCATGGGCCGCGACGCTGGGCAGCTACGCCGAGCAGGTCGTCGTGCCGTGGGACCAGGCCGTGCCCGTGCCCGACGGCGTCGCCGACGACGTGGCCGTCGGCGCGCTGCTGCAGGGGATGACGGCGCACTTCCTGGTGAACGACACCTTCCCGCTCGCGGGTGGTGAGACCGTGCTGGTGCACGCCGCGGCCGGCGGGGTCGGGCTCCTCCTCACCCAGCTGGCGACCGCCAGGGGTGCCCGGGTGATCGCGACGACCTCCAGCGAGGAGAAGGCGGCGCTCGCCCGCGCCGCCGGTGCGGCCGAGGTGATCGACTACACCCGGGTGGACGACCTCGCGGCCGCCGTGCGCGAGCTGACCGGCGGCGAGGGGGTGCACGCCGCGTTCGACAGCGTCGGGAAGACCACCTTCGACGCGAGCCTCGCGTCGCTGCGCAAGCGCGGGATGCTGGTGCTGTTCGGTGCCGCGTCCGGGCCGGTCCCGCCGGTCGACCCGCAGCAGCTCAACGCAGCGGGATCGGTCTTCCTGACCCGGCCCAAGCTGTTCGACTTCGTCGACACCACCGAGTCGCTGCGGGCGAAGGCCGGCGCCGTCTACGGCGAGGTCGCGGCCGGCCGGCTCGACGTCCGGATCGGGCACACCTACCCGCTGGAGCAGGCACGGACCGCGCACGAGGACCTCCAGGCGCGGCGCACGACCGGGAAGCTGCTGCTCCTGCCGTCCTGACCCGGGATGCTATGAACGGTCCTGTGCCGACCCAGCCCGCGGAGACGCCCTTCCACGATCTCGACGCCTACCTCGCCCTCCCCCGCCTCGCCGGGCTGGCGCTGTCGCCCGACGGCACCCGCCTGGTGACCGGCGTCGCGGAGCTCGAGTCGGACGGCACGCGGTACCGCACCGCGCTGTGGGAGATCGATCCGGCCGGGGAGGACCCGCCGCGCCGCCTCACCCGTGGGGCGGCCGGCGAGTCCGGCCCGGTCTTCACCCCCGGCGGGGACCTGCTGTTCCGGTCGGCGCGGTCCGATCCGGACGCGTCCGGCGACGGCGAGACGCCGTCGGGGCTGTGGCTGCTGCCCGCGGGCGGGGGTGAGGCACGCCCGGCCGGGACGCGTCCCGGCGGGATCGACGACGTCGTCGTCGCGCGGGAGGCGGGGACCGTCGTCGCGTCGTCGCCGACCCTGCCCGGGGCGGTGACGGGCGCGGACGACGAGCGACGGCGTACCGCCCGCAGCGAGGCGAAGGTCTCGGCGATCCTGCACACCGGCCACCCGGTGCGGCACTGGGACCACGACCTCGGGCCAGCCGAGGTCCGGCTGCTCCGCCACGACGGCGCGGACTGGACCGACCTGACACCGGCCCCGGGCCGCGCGCTGGACGAGGCCGGCTTCGACGTCTCCCCCGACGGGACGACCGTCGTGACCGCCTGGAACACGCCCCGCGGGAACGGGCGGCGGCGCAGCCGGATCGTCGCGATCGGCACCGACGGCGGCGGGCACCGCGACCTGCTCGGCGGCGACGACCACGAGTACTCCGGGCCGCGGGTCTCCCCGGACGGCCGCACCGTCGCCGTCCTCCGCGAGTCGGTGTCCACACCGGACACCGCCCCGCGCACCGATCTGGTGCTGGTCCCGCTCGCCGGGGGCACACCGCGCCCGGTCGCGCCCGGCTGGGACCGCTGGCCGTCGGCCGTGCGGTGGGTCCCCGACGCGTCCGCGCTGGTCGTCACCGCCGACGAGGACGGCCGCGGCCCGCTGTTCCGCATCGATCTCGGCGCCGGCCCGTCCGACGACGTCGTCACCCGGCTCACCGGTGACCACGGCTGCTACACCGATCCGGTGCCGAGCCCGGACGGCCGCTGGGTCTACGCGCTGCGCACCGCCTACGACGCCCCGCCCGCCCCGGTCCGGGTGGACGCCCGCACCCCCGGCGCGACACCCCTCCCCCTGGCCGGCCCGGCCGACACCCCGGAGCTGCCCGGCACGCTCACCGAGGTCGAGACCGTCACCGGGGACGGCACCCGGGTCCGCGGCTGGCTGGTGCTGCCCACCGGTGCCGGCCCGGACGCCCCGGCCCCGCTGCTGCTGTGGATCCACGGCGGGCCGCTGAACAGCTGGAACGCCTGGTCGTGGCGGTGGAACCCGTGGCTGATGGCGGCCCGCGGCTACGCCGTGCTGCTCCCCGACCCGGCACTGTCCACCGGCTACGGCCAGGACTTCGTGCAACGCGGCTGGGGTCACTGGGGCGGTCCACCGTTCGACGACCTCATGGCCGTGACCGACGCCGCCGTCGCCCGCCCGGACGTCGACGCGACCCGTACGGCCGCGATGGGCGGCTCCTTCGGCGGCTACATGGCGAACTGGACCGCCGGGCACACCGACCGGTTCGCGGCGATCGTCACCCACGCCAGCCTCTGGGCGCTCGACCAGTTCGGCCCGACGACCGACCACGCCGAGTACTGGCTGACCGAGATGACGCCGGACATGGCGCGGGAGAACAGCCCGCACCTCCACGCCGACGCGGTCACCACGCCGATGCTGGTGATCCACGGCGACCGCGACCACCGGGTCCCGATCGGCGAGGGCCTGCGGCTGTGGTGGGACCTGGTGTCCCGGCAGGCGGACCCGGAGGCGAACCCGCACCGGTTCCTGTACTTCCCGGACGAGAACCACTGGGTCCTCGCGCCGAACCACGCCAAGCTCTGGTACGAGACCGTCCACGCGTTCCTGGCGGCGCACGTGCTCGGCGAGGAGTGGGAGACCCCCGAGCTGCTCCGGTGAGCACCGGCCCCGAGGCGGTCGCGGAGGCCCACACCCGCCGTACCAGGACCGACCCCTGGCTCCGGGCGTTCACGGGCCCCGTCCCGGCCCCGGTTCGCACGGGATCAGGTCGCTCGCACGGGATCGGATCCCGTGCGGGCGGACCGAAGCCGTGCGAACACGGGCGGGAGGCTCCGCGGGGGGGCGCTCGACGGGATGCCGGTCGCCGTGAAGGGACGGTGGCGGCTCGGGGGCGGGGCGCCGGCGGTGCGGCGGCTGCTCGCGGCGGGGGCCGTCCCGATCGGGACGACGTCGGTGCCCCGCGGTCCCGGGTACCAGACGTGGGGTGCGACCGACCGCGGCCCGACCCGCAACCCGTGGCGCGGCGACCGGTCGCCCGGCGGGTCGTCGGCCGGGTCGGCAGCGGCCGTCGGAGCGGGCATCGTGCCGCTCGCGACCGGGTCGGACGGCGCCGGCTCCGTCCGCATCCCGGCCGCCTGGTGCGGGATCATCGGGTACCGGCCGACGTCCGGGCTGGTGCCGTCGACGGACCCGACCGGGCTCGCGACCCCTGGTGTGCTGGTCCGGGATCCCGCGCTGCTGCGGCCCTGGCTGGACGCGGTCACCACGGGACCCGTGCACGCCGGGTCCGGTTCCGGGGCCGGGAGCGACGCGGGGTTCGCCACGGCCGCGTGGTCCGACGATCTCGGGTTCGCCGCCCGGGAACTCGATCCGGACGTCGTCGCGATCGCCCGGGCCGCGGCGGCCGACCTGCTCCGCGCTGCGGGGGCGGCCGCCGTCGACGTCCCGCTGCGGCTCCACGATCCCGCCCCGGCCTGGACCGCCCTGCGCCACCCGGACGCCGGTCCCGCCGCGGTCCGGGCCACCCACGAGCTGCGCGCCGCGAACGACCGTGCGCTACGGGCGTTCTTCGTGCGGGCCGACCTGCTCCTCACCCCGACCACCCCTGCGGGGCCGCACGGTCACGACGGACCAGGCGGGCGGATGAACGTGGCCCTGACCTGGGCGTTCAACCTGTCCGGGCATCCCGCGGTGAGCGTCCCGGCGGGATTCGGCCCGGACGGCTGTCCGGTCGGCCTGCAGCTGGTGGCCCGCCACGGCGCCGACGAAGCGCTGCTCGATCTGGTCGCGGCACACGTGCCGGTGGCCCGTGCGGCACCGTTCTGACCGCACGCACGACCCTGCACGGGCGGCGGATCAGAACAGCAGCGGGAGCCCGAGCGCCGCGTCGACGGCGATCGCCGCGAACAGCACGCACAGGTAGATGTTCGAGAGGTGGAACAGCGGCATCGGCGACACCTCGCCGCCCGCCTTCACCTCGGCGTGCAGCTTGTGCGCCCGGACGACGAAGTAGATCCCGCCGAGCGCCGCGACGGCGAGGTACACCCACGACGTCGCCGGCAGCAGGAGCAGGCTCCACGCCACCATCACCCAGCTGTAGACGACGATCCGGACCGTGACCGCGGGAGCGGGGGCGATCACCGGGAGCATCGGCACACCGGCCGCGGCGTAGTCCTCGCGATAACGCATCGCGAGCGCCCAGAAGTGCGGCGGCGTCCAGAAGAAGATCACGCCGAACATGACCAGGGCCGGCCACTCGACCGAGCCGGTGACGGCGGCCCAGCCGATCACCACCGGCATGCAGCCCGCGGCACCGCCCCAGACGATGTTCTGCGAGGTCCGCCGCTTCAGCAGCAGCGTGTAGACGAGCACGTAGAAGGCGATCGCGGCCAGCGACAGCGCGGCGGCGAGCCAGTTCGTGGTGAACCCGAGCCAGACCGAGCTGAGCGCCGCGAGCACCAGACCGAAGATCAGCGCGTGCCGGGTGGGGACCTGGCCCTTCGCCAGCGGCCGCCGGGCGGTGCGCTTCATCTTCTGGTCGATGTCGGCGTCGGCGACACAGTTCAGCGCGTGCGCCGCGGCCGCGGCCATCGCCCCGCCGAACAACGTGGCGACGATCAGCCACAGCGACGGGACGCCGCGCTGCGCGAGGAACATCGCGGGCACGGTGACCACGAGCAGCTGCTCGATGATCCGGGTCTTGGTGAGGCCGAGGTAGGCCGCCACGGTGGCGCGCACCCGGGCCCACCGGCCCGCCGGTGCAACAGGCGCGGGCGCCTCGGTCGCCGCCCCGGACCCGGCCGGCGGGGGCTGTGCGGGCTCCGGGGAGTCCGGCGTGACCTCGGCGGGCGCGAATCCGGCGGTCGAGGTCTCGACGGCCCGGTTCCGCCGGGAGGCGGGTGCGCTCACCTGTTCGTACCTCGCTCGGCTCGGCAGTTCTTCGACTCCGTCCCTGCGCGGTGGTCGACCGCACGGTCCGGGACTGAGAGCGGAGGTCGCCGGAGTCCCGCCGACGCTCTAGTTCTACAGCGCGTCGATGCTAACCCTTCGCATGCCGGAGGGCCCCGCGGGGTACGCCCGTCCCGGGTGTCCGGAACGGGCGCCGTGACCGGCGGCAAAGCCGCAGGCCCCGGGCCCGCGCAGTAGGGTGGGCGCCGCCGGGGGCGGCAGCGGTGCCGCCGGGTCCTCCGGAGCGCCGCCGCGTGTCCGAGGAGCCTGCGGAGTACACGCAGACCGCCCGCGGCACGACCGTCACATGCCGACGCGAGTACAGGAGCCACCGTCTTGTCCGAGACCGCCACGTCCCCCCACGCCGGGGACGCCGCCGTCGCCGCGCTCACCCGCGCGCACGTGCCCGCCGACTGGACCGACCTGGACCGCAGGGCCGTGGACACGATCCGCGTACTCGCCGCGGACGCGGTGCAGAAGTGCGGCAGCGGCCACCCGGGCACCGCGATGAGCCTGGCCCCGCTGGCGTACACGCTGTTCCAGCGCGTCATGCGGCACGACCCGGCCGACCCGGACTGGATGGGCCGCGACCGGTTCGTGCTCTCCGCCGGGCACTCCAGCCTCACCCTCTACATCCAGCTGTACCTGGCCGGCTACGGCCTGGAGCGGGAGGACCTGGAGCAGCTCCGGAAGTGGGGCTCGCTGACCCCGGGTCACCCGGAGTACGGCCACACCCGCGGCGTCGAGATGACCACCGGCCCGCTGGGCCAGGGCCTCTCCTCCGCGGTCGGCATGGCGATCGCGTCGCGCCGTGAGCGCGGCCTGTTCGACCCGGACGCCCCCGAGGGCGCCTCGCCGTTCGACCACCAGATCTACGTGATCGCCTCGGACGGCGACATCGAGGAGGGCGTCACCTCCGAGGCGTCGTCGCTGGCCGGCCGCCAGGAGCTCGGCAACCTCACGGTGATCTACGACGCCAACGAGATCTCGATCGAGGACGACACCGCGATCGCCCTCAACGAGGACACCGCGAAGCGCTACGAGGCCTACGGCTGGCACGTCCAGACCGTCGAGGGCGGCGAGAACCTCACCGGCATCCTCGACGCGCTCGAGGCGGCCCGCGCCGAGACCGCACGGCCGTCGATGATCGTGCTGCGCACGGTGATCGGCTACCCGGCGCCCAACAAGATGAACACCGGGGCCGCGCACGGCGCCGCGCTGGGCGACGACGAGGTGCGCGCCGTCAAGGAGGTCCTGGGCTTCGACCCGGACCGCGACTTCGAGGTCGACGACGACGTGCTCGCGCACACCCGCGCGGTCGGCGAGCGCTCCCGCGCCGCGCACGACGCGTGGCAGGGCGCCTTCGACGAGTGGGCCGGCCGCGAGCCGCACCGCAAGCAGCTGCTCGACCGGCTGGTCGCGGGCCGCCTGCCCGAGGGCTGGGCCGAGGCACTCCCGACCTTCGAGGCCGACGAGAAGGGCCTCGCGACCCGGAAGGCGTCCGGTTCCGTGCTGGCCGCCCTCGCCGACGTCCTGCCGGAGCTGTGGGGCGGCTCGGCCGACCTCGCGGAGTCGAACAACACCTCGATGAAGGGCGTCGACTCGTTCGGCCCCAAGTCGGCGTCGACCGGCATGTGGACCACCAGCCCGTACGGCCGCACGCTGCACTTCGGTGTCCGCGAGCACGCCATGGGCGCGGTCCTCAACGGCATCGCGCTGCACGGCCCGACCCGCGCCTACGGCGGCACGTTCCTGGTCTTCTCCGACTACATGCGCCCGGCCGTCCGGCTGGCCGCGCTGATGAAGACCAACCCGATCTACGTCTGGACGCACGACTCGATCGGTCTCGGCGAGGACGGCCCGACCCACCAGCCGATCGAGCACCTCGCGGCGCTGCGCGCCATCCCGGGCCTCTCGGTCGTCCGCCCCGGCGACGCCAACGAGACCACCTACGCCTGGAAGGCCGCCCTCGAGGCGGTCGACGGCGGCCCGGTCGGGTTCGCGCTCACCCGGCAGAACGTCCCGACGCTGACCGGTACGACCGCCGAGGGCGTCGCCCGTGGCGGCTACGTCCTGGAGGAGGCCTCGTCCGGCGTCCCGCAGCTCGTGATCGTCGCGACCGGCTCGGAGCTGCACCTCGCGGTGCAGGCGCGCAAGACCCTCGAGGCCGAGGGCTTCGGTACCCGGGTGGTGTCGATGCCGTGCGTCGAGTGGTTCGAGGCGCAGGACCAGGACTACCGCGACTCGGTGCTGCCGCCCGCGGTGCGGGCCCGGGTGTCCGTCGAGGCGGGCATCGCGATGCCGTGGCGCGGCTACGTCGGCGACGCCGGCCGCTCGGTGTCCATCGAGCACTTCGGCGCCAGCGCCGACCAGGCCACCCTGTTCGAGAAGTTCGGCTTCACCGCCGACACCGTCGCCGAGGCCGCGCGGGAGACCCTCGCCGCGGCCGAGAAGAGCTCCTGAACCCGACGGCACCCGATCGCAAAGGAGAGCAACCCATGAGCAACGATCGTCTGGCCGCACTGTCGGCGGCCGGGGTGTCCATCTGGCTCGACGACCTGTCCCGCGAGCGCCTGAACAGCGGCAACCTCGCGCAGCTGATCGAGCAGAAGAACGTCGTCGGGGTCACCACCAACCCGACGATCTTCGCCGGGGCGCTGTCCGACGGCGCCGCCTACGACGAGCAGGTCCGTGAGCTCGCCGCCCGCGACGCCGGCGTGGACGACGCGATCCGCGAGATCACCGTCGCCGACGTCCAGCAGGCCTGTGACGTCTTCTCCGGCACCTGGGAGCAGACCCGCGGCGTCGACGGGCGGGTCTCGCTCGAGGTCGACCCGCGCCTGGCGCACGACACCGAGCAGACCGTGGCCCAGGCCCAGGACCTGTTCAAGGCCGTCGACCGGCCGAACCTGCTGGTCAAGATCCCGGCGACCGAGGCGGGCCTGCCCGCCATCACCCGGGCCACCGCGGAGGGCATCAGCGTCAACGTCACGCTGATCTTCTCGGTGGAGCGGTACAAGGCCGTCATGGACGCCTACCTCACCGGCCTGGAGCGGGCCCTGGAGAACGGCCAGGACCTGGCCCGGATCCACTCCGTCGGCTCGTTCTTCGTGTCCCGCGTGGACAGCGAGATCGACGGTCGGCTGGAGAAGATCGGCGGCGACGAGGCGCTCGGCCTGCGGGGCCGGGCGGCGGTGGCCAACTCCCGGCTGGCCTTCGCGGCCTACCGGAGCGCGTTCTCCGGCGCCCGCTGGGACGCCCTGGCGGCCGAGGGCGCGAACGCCCAGCGGCCGCTGTGGGCGTCGACCGGGGTCAAGAACCCGGACTACCCGGACACCCTCTACGTCACCGAGCTCGTCGTCGGCAACACCGTCAACACGATGCCGGAGAAGACGCTCGAGGCGTTCGCCGACCATGGCGAGGTCGAGGGCGACAAGGTCACCGACACCGCGGGTGCGGCCCAGCAGGTCTTCACCGACCTCGAGGGCGTCGGCATCGACCTCGACGACGTCTACACGGTCCTCGAGAACGAGGGCGTCGAGAAGTTCGAGAAGTCCTGGACGGAGCTGCAGGACACCGTCCGGCAGCAGCTCGAGGCTGCGAAGTAGTTGGCGGACGACACTCCCGGCGGCGACGGGGCCGATCTCGGCTCCGCCGCCGCCGGCGGTCCCACCGGGCACTCCCCCGCACCCGTCCGGGTGCTCCTCGCCGGAGAACCCTTCGCGGGGGCGGCGCGGCGGATCGCGGCCGAGCTGGCCGGCGAGACCGTCGCGTCCCGGGTCGCCGACGGCGACCCCAGTGTCTGGGGGTCCGCCGCGGCGGGCCGGACCGGCTGGACCGCCCTCGCCCGCAGGTCCCGGCCGCTGGCCGGGCAGGTCGCCGCGCTGCGCGAGCGGTTCGCCGTCGCCGGCGCGCACCGGGTGCTGCTGGTCGGCACCCCCGACGCCGTCTCCGCCGCGCGGCTGGTCGCGGCCCACTCCCCCGACACCACCCGGCTCACCGCGCTCGACAGTGCGGACCCGGTGCAGGTCGCCGAGGCGCTGTCCGGCGCGCTCGACGAGACCGTGCTGGTCGTCGCGGACCCGGCCGGTGACGACCCGGTGGTCGGCGCCGTCCGGCACACCGTCGCGGCGGTCCTCGCCGACGAGATCGGCCCGGCCTCGTTCGCCGCCCGCACCGTGCACGTCACCGAGCCCGGTTCCCCACTGGACACACCGGACCCGGACGGCACCGTCGTCGTCACCCTCGACGCCGACGTCCCCGGCCGGTTCGGCGCGCTCGGCCCGCTGGGCCTGGTGCCCGCCGGGCTGGCCGGTGCCGACGTCGCCGGGCTGCTCGCCGACGCCGTCCCCACCGAGCAGGCCCTCGCCGCCGACGACCCCGACAACCCGGCCCTGCTGCTCGCCGGGGCGCTGGCGGCCGCCCGCGGTTCGGTGCTCGTGCTGCGCGACGAGGTCCGGTCCCCGGCTGTGACGGCCTGGCTCGGGCCGCTGCTGACCGCGGCCGGCCTGGTCGCGGTGCCCGCCGGCCCCTGCGAGCCGGTGCCAGCCCGGGCCAGCGCGGAGGCCGGACCACCCGGCGCCGTGGAGGTGCACGCCGACGGCACCGGGGCGGTTCCCGGGCCGGGTGGCGGCGCCGTCCGCACCGACGCGGGGCCCGGCGCCGCGATCGTGCTCTGGCAGGTCGCGGCCGCACTCGCCGCGCGGGTGCTCGACGCCGACCCGTTCGCCCCCGCGGTCCCCACCGCCGATCCCGGCGGGCCCGACCCGGAGCCGTCCTTCACCGACGGCGGGATCGCCGTGCACGCCGGGGACTGGCTGCCGTCCGGGGTGGACACCGTCGCCGGTGCCCTCGACGCGCTCGCCGCCGCCGCGGGCGACGGTGGTCACCTGGCGGTCTCCGCCTGGCTCGATCCCGAGTCGGACGCCTCGGTCGGTGTGCTGCGGGGCCCGCTCGCCGAGCGCGCCGGGCTCCCGGTCGCGTTCGGCTGGGCTCCCGGCTGCCGGGCCGGCGACACCGGCGTGCCCGACCGCGCCGTCCACTGCCACCTCACCGGCGGCGGCCTCGACGGCGGCGACCCGGCAGGCGACCCGGCCGGTGATCCGGTGTCCGGCGGCACCATGGGGTCACCCGGCCCGGGTGCTGATGATCCGTTCGGCGCGGGAACCGCGCCGGAACCGTCCGGACTGGCTAGCCTTCATGCGGCGCAGGCCCGCGCGGTCGTCGAGGACCAGCGGCGCCGGGGACGGCCGGTGCTGCGGCTGCACCTGGCCGATCGGCTGACCGGCCTGGTCACGCTGGCGCGAGCCGTCCAGAACTGACACGGTCACACACACAGGAAGGCCGAGGAGCGATGCCCACCGCGAACGGCGGCCGGACCAACCCGCTGCGCGATCCCCGCGACAAGCGGCTCCCCCGCATCGCCGGCCCGTGCGGACTGGTGATCTTCGGGGTCACCGGTGATCTCTCCCGCAAGAAGCTGATGCCGGCGATCTACGACCTCGCCAACCGTGGCCTGCTCCCGCCGGGCTTCGCGCTCACCGGGTTCGCCCGCCGCGACTGGGACTCCGAGGACTTCGGACAGGTCGTGTACGAGGCCGTCCGGGAGCACGCGCGGACCCCGTTCCGCCAGGAGGTCTGGGACCGGCTGGCCGAGGGCCTGCGGTTCGTCCAGGGTGCCTTCGACGACGACGCCGCGTTCGACGAGCTCGAGCGCACCGTCCGCGAGCTGGACGAGAAGCGCGGCACCGGCGGGAACCACGCGTTCTACCTGTCGATCCCGCCCAGCGCGTTCCCGGTCGTCTGCAAGCAGCTCGCCCGGTCGGGGCTGTCCGCCCAGGAGGACCCGGACGTCTGGCGCCGGGTGGTGATCGAGAAGCCGTTCGGGCACGACCTGGCCTCGGCCAAGGAGCTGAACGCGATCGTCAACGAGGTCTTCCCCGAGGACTCGGTGTTCCGCATCGACCACTACCTCGGCAAGGAGACCGTCCAGAACGTCCTCGCCCTCCGGTTCGCGAACCAGCTGTTCGAGCCGATCTGGAACGCGAACTACGTCGACCACGTGCAGATCACGATGGCCGAGGACATCGGGCTGGGCGGGCGTGCCGGCTACTACGACGGCATCGGCGCCGCCCGGGACGTCATCCAGAACCACCTGCTGCAGCTCCTCGCCTTCACCGCGATGGAGGAGCCGACGTCGTTCTCGTCGGACGAGCTGCGCGCCGAGAAGATCAAGGTGCTGAAGGCGGTCAAGCTCCCGCTGCCGCTGGACGAGACCACCGCCCGCGGTCAGTACGACGGCGGCTGGCAGGGCGGCGAGGAGGTCCCCGGGCTCAAGGAGGAGGAGGGGTTCAACCCCGACTCCACGACCGAGACCTTCGCCGCGATCACCTGCGAGGTCGAGAACCGCCGCTGGGCCGGGGTGCCGTTCTACCTGCGCACCGGCAAGCGGCTCGGCCGGCGGGTCACCGAGATCGCCGTCGTCTTCAAGCGTGCCCCGCACCTGCCCTTCGACGAGACGATGACCGAGGAGCTGGGGCAGAACGCCCTGGTCATCCGGGTCCAGCCGGACGAGGGGGTGACGATGCGGTTCGGCTCCAAGGTGCCCGGCAACCAGATGGAGGTCCGCGACGTCACGATGGACTTCGGCTACGGCAACGCCTTCACCGAGTCCTCCCCCGAGGCCTACGAGCGGCTCATCCTCGACGTCCTGCTCGGGGAGCCGTCGCTGTTCCCGGTGAACGAGGAGGTCGAGCGGTCCTGGGAGATCCTCGACCCGGTCATCGAGCACTGGTCGGGGTTGCCCGACGGGCCCGACGGCTACCCGGCCGGATCCTGGGGTCCCGACTCGTCCGCCGAGATGCTCGCCCGCACCGGTCGCCACTGGCGCCGGCCCTGACCTCCGAGGAGCCGACACACATGATCATCGATCTGCCGTCGAGCAACACCTCGGCGGTCAACCGCAAGCTCGTCGAGCTGCGCGAGTCCGGCGGCGTGTTCGCGCTGGGCCGGGTGCTGACCCTGGTCGTCGTCACCGACGACGGGCCCGAGCTGGAGCGCTCGATCGACGCCGCCAACGCCGCCAGCCGCGAGCACCCGTGCCGGGTGATCGTGCTGGCCCGCGGGCAGCGCCGGGCCTCGCCGCGGCTCGACGCGCAGATCCGGGTCGGCGGTGACGCCGGCGCCAGCGAGGTCATCGTGCTGCGCGGCTACGGCCCGCTCGCCGCCGAGGAGGCCGGTGCCGGCATGGTCATGCCGCTCCTGCTGCCCGACGCACCGGTCGTCGCCTGGTGGCCGGGCGAGGCCCCGGCCGCACCGTCGGAGGACGCCGTCGGGCGGCTCGCGCAGCGCCGGATCACCGACGCGCTGTCGTCGAAGAACCCGACGAAGGCGTTCGAGCAGCGGCGCAAGGACTACGCCCCCGGCGACACCGACCTCACCTGGACCCGGCTCACGCACTGGCGGGCCCAGCTGGCGGCCGCGCTGGACGTGCCGCCCCACGAGGAGGTGACCTCGGCCGTCGTCGCGGGCGAGGTCGTGTCGCCCTCCACCGAGCTGGTCGCCGGCTGGCTGGCGTCCGCGCTCGGGGTGAAGGTGAAGCGGTCGCCGTCGGAGAAGGCCAACGGGCTGTCGATGGTCCGGCTCGTCCGCGCGTCGGGCGACGTCGAGCTGGCCCGTCCGGACGGCAAGACGGCCCGGCTCACCCAGCCCGGGCAGCCGGAGCGGCTGATCGCGCTGGCACGGCGGCACGTGTCCGACTGCCTCGCCGAGGAGCTGCGCCGGCTCGACCCGGACGAGGTCTACGCCGAGGCGCTCGAGGGAGTGTCCCGGGTGACCCGCGGCCGTACCCCGGTGAAGGTGTGAGCATGAGCGAGAACGTGCAGGTCGCCGTCCACCCCGACGCCGACGCCCTGGCCGCCGCCACCGCGGCGCGGCTGATCACCGCGCTGGTCGACATCCAGGCCGGCGGTGCCGTCCCCCGGGTCGTGCTCACCGGTGGCGGGGTCGGGATCCAGCTGCTGCGTGACGTGGCCGCCTCCCCGGCCCGCGACGTCGTCGACTGGGGGTCGGTGGACCTGTTCTGGGGCGACGAGCGCTTCGTCCCGGCCGACGACGCCGAGCGCAACGAGAGGCAGGCCCGCGAGGCTCTGCTCGACCAGCTGCCGCTCGACCCGGCGCGGGTGCACCCGATGCCGGCCGCCCCCGCCGACGGCGGCACCCGGGAGGAGGCCGAGGAGGCCGCCCGGGACTACGCCCGGGTGCTGCGCGACCTGGCCGGGCCGGACGGCGACGGCATCCCCGCCTTCGACGTGACGCTGGTCGGCATGGGCGAGGAGGGGCACACGCTCTCGGTCTTCCCGGACTCCCCCGCCGTGCACGAGCAGGCGCCGTCCGTCGTCGCGGTGTTCGACTGCCCGAAGCCGCCGCCCACCCGCATCTCGCTCACGCTGGCCGCCGCCCGGCGCTCGCGTGAGGTGTGGGTCGTCGCCGCCGGGGCCGGCAAGGCACCGGCCGTCGCGGGTGCCCTGACCGGTGTCCCGGAGACCGAGCTGCCGGTCGGCGGGGCGCGGGGGACCGAACGGACCCGCTGGCTGCTCGACACCGCGTCCGCCGCCGAGCTGCCCGGGTCGCTGCACCCGCGGCCCTCCTGAGCCCACGACCGGGACTGTGAGATCGCGCCCGTCCGGCGGGTGCCGGGCGCGGCGCTCCGGTTAGGGTCCGCCGCATGCGCATCGGCACCCCGCTCGGCCCGGCCCCCACCCGCGTGCTGCTCCTCGGCTCGGGTGAGCTGGGCAAGGAGGTCGCGATCGCCTTCCAGCGCCTCGGCGTCGAGGTGGTCGCGGTCGACCGCTACCCGCACGCACCCGCGCACCAGGTGGCGCACCGCTGGCACGCGATCGACATGACCGACCCCGTCACGCTCGCCACGATCGTCGAGCAGGAGTCCCCGGACCTGATCATCCCGGAGATCGAGGCGATCGCGACCACCGCGCTGGCGGCGATCGAGGCCGCGGGCACGACCGTCGTGCCGACCGCCCGCGCCGCGCAGCTGACGATGGACCGTGAGGGCATCCGGCGGCTCGCCGCGGAGGAGCTGGGGCTGCCCACGTCGCCCTACGCCTTCGCCGACACCCTCGACGAGGTCCGCGCGGCCGTCGACCGGGTCGGGCTGCCGTGCGTGCTCAAGCCGGTCATGTCGTCGTCGGGCAAGGGACAGTCGGTCCTGAAGTCGGCCGACGACGCCGAGGCCGCGTGGGAGTACGCCCGCACGTCGGGCCGGGTGTCCGCGCCGCGCGTGATCGTCGAGGGCTTCGTCGAGTTCGACTACGAGATCACCCAGCTCACCGTGCGGCACGCCGGCGGGACCGCCTTCTGCGACCCGATCGGCCACCGCCAGGAGAACGGCGACTACGTCGAGTCCTGGCAGCCGCAGCCGATGTCGGACGCGGCGCTCGCCGCGTCCCGCGACGTCGCCGGCCGGATCACCGAGGCCCTCGGCGGGCGCGGGATCTTCGGCGTGGAGCTGTTCGTCCGCGGCGACGAGGTGCTGTTCTCCGAGGTCAGCCCCCGCCCGCACGACACCGGGCTGGTCACGCTCGCCACCCAGCGGCTGAACGAGTTCGAGCTGCACGCCCGCGCCGTCCTCGGCCTTCCGGTCGACACCGCGTTGCGCGCCCCCGGCGCGTCCGCGGTGGTGTACCGCGGTGACGACCTCGACGCGCCCGACTACGAGGGCGTCGCGGAGGCGCTCGCCGTCGAGGGCGCCGACCTGCGGCTGTTCGGCAAGCCGTCGGCGAGCGAGCGCAGGCGGATGGGGGTCGCGGTGGCGTACGCCGACGACGTCGACACCGCGCGGGAGCGGGCCCGCCAGGCCGCCGGGTACGTCCGGCCGGTCGCCCGGAGCTGAGTCCCGCCTGCGGTGGGCCGGTCCGCCACGCCGCCCACGGCGGGCCGGACGGGACCTACCGCGGGTAACCTCGACGTCGAAGGTGGAGCGATGGCGGGTCGCACCGGACTGGTGGTGGCGGGCGCCGGAGCCCGCGGCGCGTACGAGGCGGGGGCGCTCACGGAGCTGCTCCCCCGGCTGACCCGTACCTGGTCGGCGCCGTCGGTGCTGGTCGGGACGAGTGCCGGCGCCCTGAACGTGGCCGCGCTCGCGGGCCTGACCGGCACCGATCCCGAGGAGGCCGCTGCCGAGCTGGTGACCCGCTGGGAGTCGGTGCGGACCAGTGAGGTCGTCGCGCTCCCGTCGTCGGCCTTCGAGGCGGGCGCGGCCTACCTGGGCGACCTCGCCGGTGTCCCGTCCGCCCTCCGACGGCTGCTGGGGCTGCCCGATCGCGTGACCCGGCTGCTCGACGCCGAGCGCCTGCGCCCGGTCGTCGAGAGGGTCGTCGACTGGGACCGGCTGCACCACGCGATCGCCCGCGGCCCGGTCGACGCGGTCGGGGTGGCGTGCACGTCGGCGGGCACCGGTGGGACGGTCGTGTTCGTCGAGCGCGGACCCGATGTCGGGCTCCCGCCGTACGACCCGGGCCGCGACATCCGCTACGTCGACGCCGTGCTGACCCCGGACCACCTGCTGGCCTCGGCCGCGGTGCCGGTGCTGTTCGCACCCCGCCGGATCGAGGGCCCCGACCCCGGCTGGTACCTGGACGGCGGTGTCCGCCTGAACACCCCGCTCAAGCCGGCACTGCGGCTCGAGGCGGACCGGATCGGCGTCGTCGCGACGACGCCGGCGGTGCCGGTGCCGGAGGCGGCCGACCCGCCCGCGGACGTCCCCGACGTCTACGCGGTCGCCGCGCTCGCGCTGCGGATCGTGCTCGGCGCGGGCGTCACCGAGGACCTGCGGACGCTGCGGGCGGTGAACGAGCTCGTCGAGCGCGGTGTGGACGGGCGGCACCGCCGGATCGGGAGCTGGTTCACCGGACCGCCACCGGACCGCGGGACCGAGCTCGCCGACCTCGCCGCCGAGGTCCGCCGGACCGAGTACGGCGGCCTGTGCGCGCTGCGCAACCCGTCGCTGTTCGTGCTGGAACGACTGGTCGGCGGCGGGGTGCCGGACGTCGACCCGACGCACGGGGCGGAGCTGCTGAGCTTCCTGTTCTTCGATCCGGCGTTCGCGTCCGCGGCGGCGGCGCTGGGGGCGGCGCACGCGACGTCGGCGGCTGCTCCCGACGGGCCGGAGCCGGCCCGGCGCGCCCGCGCGTGACCCGGGACCGCCACCGCCACCGCACCGGGCGGGGTCGGACGGCGTCGCTGCCGCGTTCGCCCGTCCGGACCCGGGCGACCGCCTCGACCGGCTGCACCCAGATCTTGCCGTCGCCGATCGTGCCGGGGCGGCGATACCGTCGACGACCTTGTCGACGAGCTCGACATGTTGAGCACGCATCGGGACCGACCGGACCCGGCGCACCGGACCGGACATCGGTGTCGCAGCACTCCGAAAACGGACCATCGGCGTGATCCGGGCGGTTCCCGCCGTGGCCGATGAGTCCGCACGACACCCCCGGTCGGTACTGCGGACAGCGGCCCACACCGGACCGCCCGGGGAAGGGACACCGCCATGACCACCAGGTCCACCACCGCCACGACCGGCTCGGCCCGCCCGCTCGCCGGGACGATCGCCCTCTGGGTGCTGCAGGTCGTGCTCGCCGGCGTCTTCGTGATGGCGGCACTACCGAAGATCAGTTTCGATCCGGTCGCCGTCGCCGGGTTCGACCTGCTGGGGCTGGGCGTGCCCGGCATGGTCGTCGTCGGCTGGCTGGAGCTCGCCGGGGCGGTTGCGTTGCTGGTCCCGCGGCTGTGCGGGCTCGCGGCGACCTGCCAGGTCGCCCTCATGGTCGGCGCGACCGTCGTCACCGCGATCCTGATGCCGGGGATGATCGCCTTCCCGGCGGTGGTGCTGGTGCTGGTGTGTGTCGTCGCCTGGTTCCGCCGGCACGACACCGCGGCGCTGCTGCGGATGGTGCGCCGCTGAACGCCCCGCCGCCCCGGAGACGACCTCCGGGGCGGCGGGCAGTCGCGGGGTCAGACGGTCTCGTCGGTGAGCCGTCCGTGGTTGTGGTCGTCGTAGGCGGCGAGATCGAGGAAGCCGTGCCCGGAGTAGTTGAACAGGACGACCTTCTCCTGACCGGTCTCCTTCGCGGCCAGCGCCTCGTCGATCGCCGCGGCGATTGCGTGTCCGGTCTCCGGTGCGGGGATCCTCCCCTCGGTCCGGGCGAACTGCTTGGCCGCCTCGAACACCTTGCCCTGCGGGTAGGCGGCCGCCTCCATGCGCTCGTCCCGCACCAGGGCCGACACCAGCGGCGAGTCGCCGTGGTACCGCAGGCCGCCCGCATGGATCGACGGCGGCACGAAGTCGTGCCCCAGGGTGTACATCGGCATGAGCGGGGTGAGCCCCGCGGTGTCGCCGAAGTCGTAGTCGTAGCGGCCCTGGGTCAGCGTCGGGCAGGACAGCGGCTCGACGGCGAGCAGCCGCACACCCGCGTCGGGGACGAAAGGGAAGGCGATGCCGCCCAGGTTCGAGCCACCCCCGCAGGACCCCACGACGACGTCGGGCAGCCGCTCCCCGGCGAGCTCGAGCTGTTCCTTCGCCTCCAGCCCGATCATGGTCTGGTGCAGCACGACGTGGTTCAGCACGGAGCCGAGCGCGTAGTGGGTGTCGTCGCGGCCGACGCAGTCGCGGACCGCGTCGGAGATCGCCGAGCCGAGCGATCCGGGCTGGTCCGGCTCGTCGACCGGGGACGCGACGACCTCGCCGCCCCAGGTCTCGATCGCGATCCGCCGGTAGAGCTTCTGCCCGTACGAGACCCGCACCATGTAGACCTTCAGGTCCAGGCCGAACTGCGCGGACGCGAACGCCAGCGCGGTGCCCCACTGCCCGGCGCCGGTCTCGGTGGTGAGCCGGGTGGTGCCGTCCTGGGCGTTGTAGAACGCCTGCGCCACCGCCGTGTTGGTCTTGTGGCTGCCGGACGGCGAGACCGACTCGTCCTTGTAGTAGATCCGGGCCGGTGTCCCGAGCTCCCGTTCGAGCCGGGCGGCCCGCACCAGCGGGGTCGGGCGCCACAGCCGGAGGATGTCGAGCACCTCACCGGGGACGTCGATCCACGGTGCGGCACTCACCTCCTGCTCGATCAGCGCCGCGGGGAAGAGCGGCGCCAGGTCGTCGGGGCCGACCGGCTCCCGCGTCCCCGGGTGCAGCGGCGGCTGCAGCGGGGCCGGCAGGTGCGGCACGACGTTGAACCAGGCCTCGGGGATCCGTTCCGGTGGCAGCGTCCAGCGGGTCATGACCTCGGAACCTATCCCGGAGGTGCCGTGGGTCACGAGAGGGGCGCGTCTCCGGGATCGTCGATCCGCACCGCGACCTGTTCGTTGTCGTGGGTCCAGCAGACGTAGGAGTAGCGGACGCCGTGCTTCTCGGCGTACTCCCACCAGGCGCGGGCCTCGTCGCGCTCCCAGCCCGGGAAGTTGAGGAACTCGTCGAACAGCACGATGCTGCCCACACGCAGCCGCGGGCCGACGGCGGCCAGCACGGTCACCGCCGACGAGTACAGGTCCGAGTCGACGTGCAGGAAGTCCACCGGGCCTGGGTGCTCGGCCAGGAACCCGTCGAGGGTGTCGTCGAACAGACCGGGGACCAGCTCGGCGCCCGGGATCTCGGGCAGCGCTCCGACGTCGTCGAACGCGCCGGCGGGGAACCCCGCCCGCCACGTCTCGGGCAGGCCGGTGAAGGTGTCGAAACCGTGGACACGGCCGTCGGCGCGGTGCGCGGCGATCATGCGGAGGGTCCTGCCGCGGTAGACGCCGAACTCGCACGCCATGCCACCGGAGGGGGCCAGCGAGAGCGCGTGCGCCAGCGTCGCGTCCGGGTCCGGCAGCGCGACCGCCCCGGCCAGGTGGTCGCGGGCGAACCGGGCACTGCTCGCGACGGCCTCCCGCTCGCCGGCGGCGAAGACGTCGCGCCGGTCCCGGATCTCGGTGACCCGCAGCTCGGAGAGCACGCGGTCGGCCTCGGCGCGGACGCGCCCGTCCAGCTCCTCGCGCAACGCGGCCAGCTCGGCCCGCAGCGTCGCCGTCTGGGCGGCGGTGTGCCGGGCCAGCGCGGCGTCGACCAGCCGGCCGGCGCGGCGGCGGGCACCGTGCAGCAGTGTGCGGGGGCCGCGGATCTACAGCTCCCGGGACGCCCGGAGCCGGCCGAGGGCCTCCTCCAGGATGGCCTCGCCGTCGGCGTCGCTGCGCCGCTCCTTCACGTAGGCCAAGTGCGTCTTGTACGGCTCGGTGCGCGGCGCGGCCGGCGGGTTCTCGGAGTCACGCCCGCCGGGCAGGCCACAGCGCGGACAGTCCCACGTCTCCGGGACCTCGGCCTCGGCGGCGAACCAGGTGTTGTTGACGTGCCCGTTCACGCAGTAGAACGGGATCCGTTCGCGTGCCGCGGTCTCGCCGCGCTCGGACTCGCCCATCGGACCGGCCCCGACCCGGGTACCGCGGATCGCGTTGCCACCAGCCATCGTGTCGTCCCTCTCGCTCGCACTGGCGCGATTACGGTGTCAGGCGTTGCCGGCCAGCAGGAGGCCGTTGCCGACCACCGCGATGAACCAGATCAGCCCGACGAAGATCGTGTAACGAGCGATGTTCCGGTCGGCGGCCGCGGAGCCGGACAGGCTCGACTGGACGCCACCGCCGAAGAGGCTGGTCAGACCACCGCCCTTGCTGCGCTGCAGCAGGACCAGCGCGATCAGCATCACGCTGGTCACGATGAGGATGATCTGCAGGGTCAGGATCACGTGCACTTCCCAATCTGCGGTCGCTCGTGGAGTGGTCCAGGATACTCCGACACCCCGGGACCGTGTCCGGCCGGGTCGAACACCCTCCCCCACATGCGGCTCGGGGAGCTCCGGCCTGGGCCGGAGCTCCCCGAGTCGTGGACGTGGCGGGACCGCCGGGCTACGGCAGAGGGCCGCCCGCGGCGATCGCCGAGAGCTTCGCGAACTCCTCGGCGTCCAGGCTCGCCCCGCCGACCAGCGCGCCGTCGACGTCGGTCTGGGCGACGATCTCCCCCACGTTCGACGACTTCACCGAGCCGCCGTAGAGGATCCGGGCGCCAGCGGCGACGTCGTCGCCGTAGAGCGCCTGGAGGGTCTCCCGCAGCGCGGCACAGACCTCCTGGGCGTCCGGGGGACCCGCCACCTTGCCGGTGCCGATCGCCCAGACCGGCTCGTAGGCCAGCACGATCCCGGCCGCCTGCTCGGCGGACACCTTCTTCAGGGCGCCGCGCAGCTGGTCGGTGCAGTGCTGCACGTGCGTGCCGGCCTCGCGGACCTCCAGGCCCTCGCCGACGCACAGGATCGGGGTGATCCCGTGCTTGAGCGCGGCGAGCACCTTGGAGTTCACGACCGCGTCGTCCTCGGCGTGGATCTCCCGGCGCTCCGAGTGCCCGACGACGACGTACCGGCAGCCCAGCTTCGCGAGCATCACCCCGGACACGTCACCGGTGTAGGCACCCGAGTCGTGCGGGGACAGGTCCTGCGCCCCGTGCACGACCCTGAGCTTGTCACCGTCGATCAGCGTCTGGACGCTGCGGATGTCGGTGAACGGCGGCAGGACCGCGACCTCGACCTTGTCGAAGTACCGGTCGGGCAGTGCGAAGGCGAGCTTCTGCACGACCGCGATGGCCTCGAGGTGGTTGAGGTTCATCTTCCAGTTGCCCGCGATGAGCGGGGTACGGGATGCCATCAGGCCTCACCCTCCAGGACCGCGACGCCCGGCAGGGTCGCGCCCTCGAGGAACTCGAGCGAGGCGCCACCGCCGGTGGAGATGTGCGAGAAGCCGTCCTCGGCGATGCCCAGCGCCCGCACCGCGGCCGCCGAGTCACCCCCGCCGACGACGGAGAACGCGGCCCCGTCGGCGATCGCCTGCGCGACCCCGCGGGTGCCGTCGGCGAACGGCGCCATCTCGAACACGCCCATCGGGCCGTTCCAGAAGATCGTCCTCGCCTCGGCGATCCGCGCGGCGAACGCGCGCACCGAGTCCGGACCGATGTCCAGGCCCAGCCAGCCGTCCTCGATCGCGTCCACCGGCACCGTCTTCGTGTTCGCGTCCGCGGAGAACGCGTCGGCGACCACGACGTCGGTCGGCAGGACGATCTTGCCGGACTCCAGCAGGGTCCGGCAGGTGCCGACCTGGTCGGACTCCAGCAGCGAGGAGCCGACGCCGTGCCCCTGGGCGGCGAGGAAGGTGAAGCACATCCCGCCGCCGACGAGCAGCGTGTCGACGGTCGGCAGCAGCGCCTCGATCACGGCCAGCTTGTCCGAGACCTTCGACCCGCCGAGCACGACGGCGTAGGGCCGCTGCGGGTCCCCGGTCAGGGTCCGCAGCACCTCGACCTCGGAGAGGACGAGCCCGCCGGCGTAGGGGTCGAGCCGCTGCGCGACGTCGTAGACCGACGCCTGCTTGCGGTGCACCACCCCGAAGCCGTCGGACACGAACGCCGCGTCGTCGCCCACGAGCGAGACCAGCTCGTCGGCGAACGCGCCGCGCTCGGCGTCGTCCTTGCTGGTCTCGCGGGCGTCGAACCGGATGTTCTCCAGCATGACGACGTCGCCCGCCGCCATGCTCGGGAGCGGCCTGCCGTGCTCCACCAGCCGGACCGGGGCGCCGAGCAGCTCACCGAGCCGCCCGGCTGCCGGGGCCAGCGAGAACCGGGCCTCCGGGCCGTTCTTCGGACGGCCCAGGTGCGCAGTGACGACGACCTGCGCGCCCGCACCGGACAGCGCCTGGATGGTCGGCACCGAGGCGCGGATGCGGCCGTCGTCGGTGATGTTCCGGTCGTCGTCGAGGGGAACGTTGAGATCGGAACGGACCAGGACGGTCCGGCCCTGAACGCCCTCGGCGACGAGGTCGTCGACGTTCTTCACAGCTTCGACGCCACCAGCCCGGCGATGTCGACCAGACGGTTCGAGTAGCCCCACTCGTTGTCGTACCAGCCGACGATCTTGACCTGGTTGCCGATGACCTTGGTCAGGCCCGCGTCGAGGATGCAGGAGTGCGGGTCGGTCACGATGTCCGAGGACACGATCGGGTCCTCGGTGTACTTGAGGACGCCCTTCAGCGGGCCCTCGGCGGCGGCCTTCATCGCGGCGTTGACGGCCTCGACGGTGGTCTCGCCCTTGACCTCGACGGTCAGGTCGGTGGCCGAGCCGGTGGGAATCGGCACCCGCAGCGCGTAGCCGTCGAGCTTGCCCTTGAGGTGCGGCATGACCAGCGAGATCGCCTTGGCGGCACCGGTCGAGGTGGGGACGATGTTCAGCGCGGCGCCCCGGGCGCGGCGCAGGTCCTTGTGCGGGCCGTCCTGCAGGTTCTGGTCGGCGGTGTAGGCGTGGATCGTGGTCATCAGACCCTTCTCGATCCCGACCAGGTCGTCGAGCACCTTGGTCATCGGCGCCAGGCAGTTCGTGGTGCAGGACGCGTTCGAGACGATGTTCTGCGAACCGTCGTAGTCACCGTCGTTGACGCCCTTGACGATGGTGATGTCCTCGTCGGACGCGGGGGCCGAGATGACGACCTTCTTCGCGCCGGCGTCGAGGTGCTTCGACGCGGCGTCGCGCTTGGTGAACAGCCCGGTGGACTCGACCACGACGTCGACGCCGAGGTCCTTCCAGGGCAGCTCGGCGGGGTCGCGGACGGCCAGGCCCTTGAAGCCCTTGCCGTCGACCACGATCTCGTCGCCCGAGGTGGTGACCTCGTAGGGCAGGCGGCCGAGGATCGAGTCGTACTTCAGCAGGTGCGCGAGCGTCGCGTTGTCGGTGATGTCGTTCACCGCGACGATCTCGATGTCCGTCGTCCCGGCGGCGCGCTGGGCGTCCACCGCCCGCCAGAAGTTCCGGCCGATGCGGCCGAAGCCGTTGACTCCTACGCGGACCGTCACAGTGCCTCCATGGGCTCGTCGTGCGTGTCGTCTTCGCCCCGGCACGCCGGGTCCCGGCGGCGGGGGTGGCAGGTCGATCGCCGCACTCCGCCCCGTCGGGCGGAGGCCACGTGCCGTGCTCGGCCGCCACCCTATCGGCGCATCGGCGCGCGCGGATCCCGCGTACCCCGTGACCTGCGCCGCGATCCGCTCCTCGCACCCGGCCGTGGCCCGTGCCGGACGCCCGGCACGGACCACCGGCGACCGCTCAGGCGATGCGCAGGAACCTCCGCCAGGCGGGACGGGTGTCGGCGACGGCGGCCGCGGCGCGCTCGTCGTCGGAGAAACCGTCGACCGGCTCGTGCGGCTGGACCGCCCGGGCGCGGGACACGAACGCCGTCGCGGCGGACAGCGCGGCGGTGACGCCGGCGGCGCCGGGCCCGGCGGTGATCGTCGCCGGGGCGGGGACGCCGAAGCGCGCGGCGGCGGCCGGCCCGTCCATCCGCTCGGCCAGTGCGACGGCGGCGGTGCCCTGCCCGTCGTCGGTGGCACCCTCGGCCTGCTCCGTGGCGGCCTCGGCCGGACCCGCCGGCTCCGGGCGCTTCGCGGCCGGGATGCCACCACTGGTGACGTCGACCAGCGCGACCTCCCAGGCGTAGGTCGAGCGCTGGTGGGCGATCCGCTCCCGCACGTGGGACGGGTCGCCGACCGCCGCCTCGCCGACCAGCAGCACGACGACGCGCTCCGGCCGGTCGTCCTCCGCACGGGCGGCGAGCTCGTCCCCGACCGCGTCGAGCAGGCGGGCGGCGCCGATCCTCAGGTCAGGGCCGTCGACCGGACGGAGCTTCGTGGCGAGCGCGGTGCGCGCGCCGCCGGCGTCCACCGGGGTCGCGGGCGGGTGCGAGCCGTCGGCCAGCGAACGCGTCAGGTCGTCACCGGTGGACAGCACGACCTGCAGCGACCCCGGCTCCGCGGCCTGGGCGTCGAGCAGGTCGACGAGGCCGGCGCGGAGGGCGGGGAGCAGCGGTCGCAGCATGCTGGATCGATCGAGATGCACGGCGAGAAGGGTGGAGCCCGGGTTCGTCACGGCGGCATCATGCCGGACCCGCCGCAGCGGCCCGGTGACGGGGTGTGATCACCGCGGAGGGCGGGCCGGAGGGGTCCGCCGACGCCGTGCGTCAGCGCCCCTCCTCCTCCAGCATCTCGGCCGTGACGGCAGACTCGGTGTCCGGGATGCCCAGCTCGGCCGCCTTCTTGTCGGCGGTCTGCAGCAGCCGCCGGATCCGGCCGGCGACCGCGTCCTTGGTCATCGGCGGGTCGGCGAGCTGGCCGAGCTCCTCCAGCGACGCCTGGGTGTGCTGGGCACGCAGCGTCCCGGCCGCACGCAGGTGCTCGGGCACCTCGTCGCCGAGGATGTCCAGGGCGCGCGAGACCCGGGCGGCCGCAGCGACCGCGGCCCGTGCGGACCGGCGGAGGTTGGCGTCGTCGAAGTTCGCCAGGCGGTTAGCGGTCGCCCGGACCTCGCGCCGCATCCGCCACTCCTCCCAGGACAGCACGCTCTGGTGCGCGCCCATCCGGGTCAGGAGCGCACCGATCGCGTCGCCGTCGCGGACGACCACCCGGTCCGCCCCGCGGACCTCACGGGCCTTGGCCGCCACCCCGAGCCTGCGGGCCGCGCCGACCAGCGCGAGCGCGGCCTCCGGGCCGGGACAGGTGACCTCGAGCGCGGAGCTGCGGCCGGGCTCGGTCAGCGAGCCGTGTGCCAGGAACGCGCCCCGCCAGGCGGCCTCGGCGTCGGACAGGTCCCCGGACACGACGGGCGGCGGCAGCCCGCGGACCGGACGCCCCCGGTTGTCGAGCAGGCCGGTCTGCCGGGCCAGCCCCTCGCCGTCGCGGATCACCCGGATCACGTAGCGGGCGCTGCGGCGCAGCCCGCCCGCCGTGATCACGTGGGCGTCGGCGGTGTGGCCGTACAGCTCGTGGATCTCGCGGCGGAGCCTGCGGGCCACCGATCCGGTGTCCACCTCGGCCTCGATGACGACGCGGCCGCCCACGATGTGCAATCCGCCGGCGAAGCGCAACAGCGAGGCCACCTCGGCGCGCCGCGACGACTGCTTGGTGACGGTGAGCCGGCTCAGCTCGTCCTTCACCGTGGCGGTCATGGCCATTCGGGGCTCCTTCCGCGCTGCGGGCCGTGGTCGTCGTTCCCTGTCGTTCCGGCCTCGCGCCGGCCCACCGGGGCCAGGACGTCGAGCACCTCGAGCAGGGCGCCCGCGAAGGCGTCCGGATCGTGCCGTGGGGTCGCTGCGTCGGCGTCGGCGACGTCGGCCAGCCACACCCGACCGCCGGGGACCAGCAGGTCGGCCGCCGCCGCGTGCAGCCTGTCCGGCAGTGGTACCGACCCGCTGTCGGCCAGGACGGCGTGCGCCCGCAGGTCGGGCGCGTGACCGGACAGTACTTCAAGGTGCTGCTCCGGCGAGAAACCGGCGGTCTCCCCCGGCTCCGGTGTGAGGTTGAGCAGCACGACGCGGGCCGCGGAGGTCTCCAGCAGCGCGTCGCGCAGGCCGGGCACGAGCAGGTGCGGCAGCACGCTGGTGAACCACGAGCCGGGCCCCAGCAGGACGGCATCGGCCTCCAGGACGGCGCGTACGGCCTCGTCGCAGGCCGGCGGATCCTCCGGCCGGAGCCACACGCGCCTGACGCGGCCGGGGGTGGAGGCGACCGCGACCTGCCCGCGGATGCGGTGCGCACGGTCCCGGCCGTCCAGTGCGACCTCCGCCTCGATGTCCAGCGGCACCCGGGCCATCGGCAGCACCCGGCCGGCGCAGCCGAGCAGCCCGCCGAGGGTCTCCAGCGCCCGGACGGGATCGCCGTCGCGCTCCAGCAGGCCGGCGAGCAGCAGGTTCCCGACGGCGTGCCCGGCCAGCGCACCGTTGCCGCCGAAACGGTGCTGCACGAGACCGGACCAGAACCGGCCGTCGGCGTCGTCGGCGGCCAGCGCGGACAGCGCCATCCGCAGGTCGCCGGGCGGCAGCAGCCCGAGCTCGCGGCGCAGCCTGCCCGAGGACCCGCCGTCGTCGGCGACGGTGACGACGGCGGTGATCCCGGCGACCGCCGGGCAGCGGCGCAGGGCGGTCAGGGTGGCGTGCAGGCCGTGGCCGCCCCCCAGCGCCACCACCCGCATCCCGTCCGGTCCGGTCACTCGCGCCCCATGTCGCGGTGCTCGACGTTGACCTGGACGCCGTCCTGCGCGGACAGCCGCCTGCCGATCTCCTCGGAGATCGCGACCGAGCGGTGCTTGCCGCCGGTGCAGCCGACGGCGACGGTCAGGTACCGCTTGCCCTCGCGGCGGTAACCGGCGCCGACCAGGTCGAGCAGCTCCAGGTAGCGGTCGACGAACTCCTCGGCGCCCTCCTGGGACAGCACGTAGTCGCTGACCTCGTGGTCGCGCCCGGTGTGCTCGCGCAGCTCGGGGATCCAGTGCGGGTTGGGCAGGAAACGCACGTCGACGACGAGGTCGGAGTCGAGCGGGAGCCCGTACTTGTACCCGAACGACAGCACCGTGATCCGCGTGGCGGCGTGCGCGCTCTCCCCCGCGAACGACCCCTCGATCCGCGACCGCAGGTCGTGCACGGACAGGTTCGAGGTGTCCACGACGAGATCGGCGTCCTCGCGGAGCGGGCGCAGCACCTCGCGCTCGGCGTTCAGCCCGTCGGTGATCCGGCCGTCGCCCTGCAGCGGGTGCGAGCGCCGGTTCTGCTCGAACCGCCGCACCAGGACGGCGTCGGACGCCTCCAGGAACAGCAGCCGCGGCCGGTAGCCCCGTCCGTCCAGGTCCTTGATGACCGCGCCCAGGTCGTCGGTGAAGGCACGGGACCGCACGTCCATCACGACGGCGATGCGCGCCACCTCGCCGCGCGCCCGCGAGCCGAGCTCCACCATCGTCGCGATCAGCTCCGGGGGCAGGTTGTCGACGACGAACCAGCCGAGGTCCTCCAGCACCTTCGCCGCGGTGCTGCGCCCGGCCCCGGACAGGCCGCTGACGACGGCGACCTCGATACCCGGGCCACCGTCCGGAACCTGCTCCCCTGTGCCCGTCATCGCTGTTCCCCCTCGGTCGACGCTCCGGTCCCGTTACCGCCGTGCAGTGCGGCAACGACGGTCTCCGCGGTGCGCCGGCCGAACCCGGGCACCCCCGCGATCTCCTCCACCCCGGCCGCGCGCAGCTTGCGCACCGATCCGAAGTGCTTCAGCAGCGCCTGCCGGCGGGCCGGGCCGAGCCCGGGGACGCCGTCCAGCGCGGAGGCCGTCATGCCCTGGGAACGACGCTGGCGGTGATAGGTGATGGCGAAACGGTGCGCCTCGTCGCGCACCCGCTGGAGGAGGTACAGACCTTCACTCGTCCGGGAGAGGATGACAGGATCGTCGTCGTCCGGGAGCCAGACCTCCTCGAGGCGCTTGGCGAGACCGCACACGGCGACGTCGGTGATCCCCAGCTCGGCGAGCTCGGCGGCCGCCGCGTCGACCTGTGGTTTCGCCCCGTCGACGACGAGCAGGTTCGGCGGGTAGGCGAACTTCTTCGGCCGGCCGGTCTCCGGGTCGATGCCGGTCCGGACGGTGTCGCCCGGGACCACCTCGTCGGACCCGGCGGTGGGCTCGGGCTCGTCGGCGGTCTCGGCCAGGAAACGCTTGAACCGGCGCCGGACGACCTCGGCGATGGACGCGACGTCGCCCTGGTCGCTCGCGTCCTTGATCTCGAACCGGCGGTACTCCGACTTGCGGGCCAGCCCGTCCTCGAACACGACCAGCGAGGCGACGACGTTCGTGCCCTGCACGTGGCTGACGTCGATGCACTCGATCCGCAGCGGGGCCTGGTCCAGCTCCAGGTTCTCCTGGATCTCCTGCAGCGCCGCCGAGCGGGCGGTGAGGTCGCCGGCCCGGCGCAGCTTGTGCTGGGCGAAGGCCTCCTTGGCGTTGCGGGCGACGGTCTCGGCGAGGTCCTTCTTGTCGCCGCGCTGGGCCACCCGCAGCGACACCTTCGAGCCGCGCAGCCCGCTCAGCCACCGTTCCAGGGCGGCCCCCTCGGCGGGCAGCACCGGGACGAGGATCTCCTTCGGGACGGGCTGCATCGCGTCGTCGGCGGCGCCGGCGAGCGCGTGCTGCTCGCCGTAGAACTGCGACACGAACCGCTCGACGAGCTGCTCGGTGTCGGTCGGCTCGACCTTGTCGATCACCCAGCCGTGCTGGCCGCGGACCCGGCCGCCGCGGACGTGGAAGACCTGGACGGCCGCCTCCAGCTCGTCCTCGGCGAAGGCGACGACGTCCGCGTCGGTCCCGTCGCCGAGGACGACGGCCTGTTTCTCCATCGCGCGGCGCAGCGCGCCCAGGTCGTCGCGCATCCGGGCGGCCCGCTCGAACTCCAGGTTCTCCGACGCCTCTGCCATCTCCTGCTCGAGCCGCCTGACCATCCGGTCGGTCCGGCCGGAGAGGAAGTCGGAGAAGCCCTCGACGATGTCGCGGTGCTCGTCGGCGCTGACCTTGCCGACGCACGGCGCCGAGCACTTGTCGATGTAGCCGAGCAGACAGGGACGGCCGATCTGGCCGTGCCGCTTGAACACCCCGGCCGAGCAGGTGCGGGCCGGGAACACCCGCAGCAGCAGGTCGAGGGTCTCCCGGATGGCCCAGGCGTGCGCGTAGGGCCCGAAGTAGCGGACCCCCTTGCGCCGCGGCCCGCGGTAGACGTGCAGCCGCGGGTACTCCTCGTTCATCGTCACCGCGAGGACCGGGTAGGTCTTGTCGTCGCGGTAGCGGACGTTGAACCGGGGGTCGTACTCCTTGATCCAGTTGTACTCGAGCTGGAGCGCCTCGACCTCGGTCCCGACGACGATCCACTCGACCTTCGACGCGGTCGTGACCATCTGCCGGGTGCGCGGGTGCAGCCCGGACAGGTCCGCGAAGTAGGAGTTGAGCCGCTGCCGCAGGCTCTTCGCCTTGCCGACGTAGATCACCCGGCCGCGCGGGTCGGAGAACCGGTAGACGCCCGGCGACTCCGGGATCGTCCCGGTCGCCGGACGGTACGTGCTCGGGTCGGCCATGGTGCTTCCCAGGGTAGTTCCGGGGACCGACACGCGGTCCGGCCCCCGGCTCCGCCGGGCGCCCCGAGCGGGGTGTAGGGACGGACCGGTGCCGGCATCCCCGCGCACCGGCGCGCCGCGGCCACCGTGGCGGGGCCGCCGTCGGAGACTGTCGGGGCCCTCCGGTAGAACCGCCCTCGAACACGAGTTCGACCCGCCCGGCCCGAGGAGAGCCCATGAGCACCGCGCACGACATCGAGTTCGGCACCGCGCCGGGCGAGGTCCCCGTCCCGGAGGCGCGGCTCGACACCATCCGGAAGCTGCTGGCCAAGGCCGAGCGCGCCGGCACGCCGGACGAGGCCGAGATCTACACCGGGAAGGCCGTCGAGATGATGGCCCGGCACGGGGTCGACGAGGCGCTGCTCGCGGCCACCGGCCCCCCGCGCACGGACCCGATCGGCCGGGCGACGATCGACATCGACGACCCGTACAGCGGGGCGAAGGCCCGGTTGCTGGGCTGGACAGCGGCGGCGCTGCGCTGCCGGTGGGTGATGCACGACCACCGCAACGGCCGGGTCGCCGCGGTGACCGTGTTCGGCCACGCGTCGGACCGGGAGCGGGTCGAGCTGCTCTACACCTCGCTGCTGCTGCAGAGCTCGGCCCAGGTGAGCGCGCTGCGCCCGCCGCACCCGGGCGAGTCGGTCGTGGCCTACCGCCGGTCCTGGATCTACGGGTTCGCGGCGCGGATCCACCAGCGGCTGCTCGAGGCCGAGCAGGAGATCGTGTCCGAGGTCGCGGAGGCGGGCGGGGCCGGGCCCGGCGGGTCCACCGGCCCGTCGGTCGAGCTGGTGCTGGCCGACCGGGGCGACCGCGTCGACGAGGCGTACGCCGCGGAGTTCGGGACGTTGCCGCGGGCCCGCAGGCCGCAGGTGTCGGGCTCGGGCCACCGGCGGGGCGCCGCCGCGGCCGACCGGGCCGATCTCGGCGGTCCCGCGGTGCAGGGCCGGGGCCGTGTGCGCGCGCTGGACCGCTGACCGGCCGGGGGCCGGTCCGGCCCGGGGCGGGTCACTCCCCCAGGACGGCGGCGCGGTGCAGCTCGCGCAGGTTCTGCACGCCGCGCACGGCGAGACCGCGGTCGACGGCCTGGACGGCGAGGACCGGGTGGTACTCGTCGTCGGGCAGCTCCAGGCGGGCCGCGGAGGCACCGTCCGGGAAGGAGACGCCGAGCACCTCGGTCCAGGGGAACCAGCGGGTGCTCAGCACGTTGCGGACCTCGATGCCGTTGCGGTCGGCGCGGGCCCGCGGCCGGGCCATCAGCAACAGCCCACCGGCGACGAACGCCCCGATCACCACCATCGCGACCTGGTCGGCCGGGCGGAAGATCACGCCGGTGTCCTCCGCGGGCATCAGGTACGCGACGACCACGAAGAAGACCATGATCGCGGCGGCACAGACCCAGGCGGTGACCAGCAGCGCGCGGGGGCGCAGCGTCACCGCGTCCGGCCCGGGCCCGGTCGCGTCGGCCCGCGGGGTGTCCTGCTGCGGCTGCTCGGTCACGGTGTGTCCTCCCTGCGGGGCCCGGTCGGGGCCACGGCTCACGTGCTGGTCGCGACGCCGGCGCGCAGGTCGCGCAGCACCAGCGCCGACTCGAGGGCGGCCAGACAGGCCTCGGTGCCCTTGTCCTCGGCCGAGCCCGGGGCACCGGACCGGTCCACCGCCTGCTGGACGGTCTCGGTGGTGAGGACACCGTTCCCGACCGGGGTGGCCTCGTCGAGGGCCACCCGGGTCAGGCCGGACGTCACGGCGTCGCAGACGTACTCGAAGTGCGGGGTGCCCCCGCGCACGACGACGCCGAGGGCGACGACCGCGTCGTGGGTGCGGGCGAGCTCCTGGGCCACCACCGGGAGCTCCACGGTGCCGGGCACCCGGACGACGGTCGGCTCGGTGCCGGATTCGCGCGCGGTCGCGACGGCCCGCTCCAGCAGGGCGTCGACGATCTCGGCGTGCCAGCGGGCGGCGACCACACCGACCCGGAGCCCGGTCGCGTCCAGCTGCGTGGCCCCGGCGGGCCTGCCCTCACCGCTCATGGCTCGATTCTCGCCGGTCCGGCGGCGCACCGGGGCACCGGGGTGTTCCCGGGCCCGGTGCGCTCCACCGGTGCCGCTCCGGTCAGCGGCCGGGGTCCGCGACGCCACCCAGGTCGGGCAGGTCGTGGCCCATCCGGTCGCGCTTGGTCCGCAGGTAGCGCAGGTTCTGCGGGGTCGCCCGGACCGGCATCGCCTCGCGGCCGACCACGCGCAGGCCGTAGCCCTCCAGGCCCGCCCGCTTGTCCGGGTTGTTGGTGAGCAGCCGCATCGAGCGCACGCCGAGGTCGGCGAGGATCTGGGCGCCGATGCCGTAGTCGCGGGCGTCGGCGGGCAGCCCCATCGCCAGGTTGGCGTCGACGGTGTCGGCGCCGGCCTCCTGCAGCTGGTAGGCCTGCAGCTTGTGCAGCAGGCCGATCCCCCTGCCCTCGTGCCCGCGCATGTAGAGCACCACGCCGCGGCCCTCGTTCGCCACGGCCTCCAGGGCGGCGTCGAGCTGGGGGCCGCAGTCGCAGCGCAGCGAGCCGAGGACGTCGCCGGTGAGGCACTCGGAGTGCACCCGCACGAGCACCTCCTCCCCGTCGTCGGCGGGGGTGCCCACGGGGCCCATGACCATCGCGATGTGCTCGACGCCGTCGAGCAGCGAGTCGTAGCCGTAGGCGAGGAAGTCACCGTGCCCGGTGGGGATCCGGGCGGTGGCGATCCGCTCGATGTGCTTCTCGAACCGGCGCCGGTAGGCGATCAGGTCCGCGATCGTGATCAGCGTGAGGTCGTGGTCGGCGGCGAAGACGCCGAGCTCCTCACCACGGGCCATGTCGCCCGCGTTCTTCTCCGACACGATCTCGCAGAGCGCACCGGCCGGCGGGAGGCCTGCCATCCGGGCCAGGTCGACGGCGGCCTCGGTGTGGCCGGGGCGGCGCAGCACGCCGCCCTCGCGGGCCTGGAGCGGCAGCACGTGCCCCGGGCGGACGAGGTCCGCGGACTCGGTCGCCGGGTCGGCGAGCAGCTGGATGGTGCGGCAGCGGTCCTGCGCCGAGATACCGGTGGTGACGCCCTCCTTCGCGTCCACGGTGACCGTGTACGCGGTCCGGAAGGAGTCCCGGTTCGTGTGGTGCATGGGCGGCAGGTCGAGCCGCTCGCAGGTGTCCTCGGTGATCGCCACGCAGACGTAGCCCGAGGTGTAACGCACGGTGAAGGCCAGCAGCTCCGGGGTCGCCTTGGCCGCGGCGAAGATGAGGTCGCCCTCGTTCTCGCGGTCCTCGTCGTCCATCACGACGACGGGCTTGCCCTCGGCGATGTCGGCGATCGCCTTCTCGATCTGGGCGAAGCGCTCCGCCCGCTCGCTCGGGCCCATCACGGTGTGCGGGTGCTCCGGCAGCTTGCCGGAGGCGTCCGCCTCCGGAGCGCTGCCCGGGGTGGTCGACGGCTCGCTCACCGCGCGGCCCCTTCCTGTCCGGACCCGGGGCTGCCCTGCAGGTACCCCGCGGTCATGCGTTCCACGTACTTGGCGATCACGTCGACCTCCAGGTTGACCGGGTCACCGGGGGCGCGCGAGCCCAGGGTGGTGTCGGCCAGGGTCGTCGGGATCAACGCCACACCGAACCCGTCCGGGTACACCGTGGCGACGGTCAGCGACACGCCGTCGACGGCGACCGAGCCCTTCTCGACGACGTACCGCGCGAGCTCGGCGGGCAGCGAGAAGCGGACCTCCTCGCTGCGGTCACCGGGGGTGCGCGAGACGACGGTACCGACACCGTCGACGTGGCCCTGCACGATGTGCCCGTCGAGGCGCCCGCCGGCGGGGACCGCCCGCTCGAGGTTGACGCCGGAACCGGCGCCGACGACGCCGATCGAGGTGCGCTTCAGGGTCTCCGGGACGAGCTCGAGGGTGAGCACCTCCGCACCCGTCCCGTCCACGACGGCGGTGAGGCAGCACCCGTTCACCGCCACCGACTCGCCGTGCCCGACCTCGGCCGCCAGTGCCGCCCGCACGGTCAGGACGACGACGTCGCCGTCGGTCCGGACGTCGACGACCTCGCCGACCTCCTCCACGATGCCGGTGAACATCGGTGTTCCCTCCTGCTATCCGATCGGCGCGAGCGCCGGTCGTCCGTCGATGACCACGTCCCCGCCGCTGCGGCGGACCTCGTCCACCTGCAACCGCACGATGTCCGCGATCGTTCCCACCCCCGCGTCACCGAGGGCGTGCGGGCCCGCACCGAGCAGGGCCGGGGCCAGGTGCACCAGCACCCGGTCGACGGCGCCTGCGGCGACGAACGCTCCGGCCAGGGTCGGCCCGCCCTCGAGCAGCACGTCCACCGTGTCGCGGCGGACGAGTTCGGCGAGCACCTCACCCGGATCGCGGGTTCGGAGGTGGACCACCTCGGCCTCCCCTGCGGCCCGGTTCGAGAGCCGCGCGCCGGGCGGGACGTCGCGGTGCCCGACCACCACGCGCAGCGGCTGGTGGTCGAACAGGGTGCCGTCGGGCCGGCGAGCGGTCAGCGCCGGGTCGTCGTCCAGGACGGTACCCGTGCGACGGTACCCGTGCCGGCGACGATCGCGTCCATCCTGCGGCGCAGGTCATGCACCTCGCCGCGGGCCTCGGGGCCGGTGATCCAGCGGCTGGTCCCGTCGGCGGCGGCGACCCGCCCGTCGAGCGTGGTCGCCACCTTCCAGGTCACGTGCGGGCGTCCGGTGTGCTGGCGGTGCAGCCAGCCCCGCAGCGGCCCGCGCCCGACCTCACCGGCGAGTGTGCCGAGCGTCACCTCGACCCCGGCCGCGCGGAGCCGGTCCAGGCCGCCCGCGGCGACCGGGTTCGGGTCGGCGAGCGCGGCGTACACCCGGGCGATCCCGGCCTCGAGGAGACCGTCGACGCACGGCGGGGTCCGCCCGCTGTGGTTGCAGGGCTCCAGGGTCACCACGGCGGTCCCGCCGGCGGCGCGGTCCCCCGCCTCGGCCAGCGCGACCCGCTCCGTGTGCGGCCCGCCGGGCGGCGTGGTGGCCCCGGTCCCGACGACGGCGCCGGCCCGGTCGAGGACGACACAGCCGACGGCGGGGTTCGGGCTGGTCGTGCCGTGCACGAGATCGGACGCGGCGAGGGCGCGGCGCATCGCGGCCGGCACGGCGTCCCGCGCGGTCGTCCGCGCAGCGTCCCGCCGTGCGGTGTGCGCGGAGTCCGGCGCCGCGTCGTCGCGTGGGGTCACCCGCCCGGTCCGGTCAGCCGGCCCAGCGGTGCGGGTTGCTGCGGCGCACGCTGTCGCGCAGGGCGGCGACGGCGCGCCCGGGGTCCTCGGCGTTGTAGACGGCGGACCCGGCGACGAAGCAGTCGACGCCGGCCTCGGCGGCCTGCTCGATGGTCTCGGCGTTGATACCGCCGTCGATCTCGACGATCAGCTTCAGGTGCCCGGTGTCGACGAGCCGGCGCGCCGCGCGGACCTTCTCCAGCACCTCGGGCATGAAGCTCTGGCCGCCGAAACCGGGCTCGACGCTCATCACCAGAAGGGTGTCGTAGTGCTTGAGCACCTCGACGTACGGGTCGAGCGGGGTCCCCGGCTTGATCGACAGGCCGGCGAGGGCGCCGGCGGCCCGCAGGTCGCGGGCGAGCATCAGCGGGTCGCGGGCGGCCTCGACGTGCACGGTAACGTTCTTCGCGCCGGCCTCGGCGTAGCCGGGGGCCCAGCGGTCCGGGTCCTCGATCATGAGGTGGCAGTCGAGCGGGATGTCGGTGGCCGCGCGCAGGCTCTGCACGACCGGGAGCCCGAGGGTCAGGTTCGGCACGAAGTGGGCGTCCATCACGTCGACGTGCAGCCAGTCCGCACCGGGGTCGACCCCGGTGTCGCCGGCCGACGCCCCCACGGCGGCGGCCTCGTCCGCGAGCCGGGCGAAGTCCGCCGAGAGGATGCTGGGCGCGATCATCGGGTGCACGACGGCAGGCTATCCCTGCCACCCACGGCCTCCGGCACCCCCGTGCGAGGGAGGAATCACACCGCGCACGAGGGTGACGGGGCTCAGCCGAGCGGCTTGCGGATCAGGGCGAGGAACATGGCGTCGGTGCCGTGCCGGTGCGGCCAGAGCTGCACCGCAGGCCCGTCGCCGAGACCGGGCAGGTCCGCGGGGAGGCAGGCGCGGGCGTCGAGCTGCTCGACCGGGCCCGCCGGGCCGGGACGGTCCTCGCGACCGACGATCCGCCCGACCACTCCGGCGGTCTCCGACACGTGCGGCGAGCAGGTCACGTACGCGACGACGCCGCCGGGCCGCACGTGCCCGAGCGCGGCGACGAGCAGCTCGCGCTGCAACCGGGTGAGCGCGGCGGTGTCCTCGGGGCGGCGGCGCCAGCGTGCCTCCGGCCGCCGGCGCAGCGCACCGAGGCCGGTGCAGGGGGCGTCGACGAGCACGCGGTCGAAGCCGCCCTCGGGCAGCGGCGCCTCACGGCCGTCGGCGACGTGCACGGTGACGGGGAGGTCGGCGGTGGCCTCGCGGACGAGCCCGGCGCGCCGCTCGCTGCTCTCGACGGCGTCGAGCGTCCCGCCGTGAGCCGCGACCAGACCGCCGAGCAGCGACGCCTTGCCACCGGGGCCGGCGCAGAGGTCGAGCCAGCGACCGGTGTCCTCGCCGAGCAGCTCGGCGCGGGCGAGCGCGGCGGCGACGAGCTGGCTGCCCTCGTCCTGGACGAGCGCGAGCCCCTCGGCGACGGCATCGAGTTCGCCGATGTCCCCGCTACCCGGCTCGAGGTGCACCCCGTAGGGCGACCAGGGCGCCTCTTCCCCGCCGGTCGCCAGGGCGAGCTCCTCGGCGGAGATCTCCCCGGGGCGGGCGAGCAGGTGGACGCGGGGCCGGGCGTCGTCGGCCGCCAGCGCGGCGGTCAGTTCCTCACCGGTGTCGCCGAGGGAGTCCGCGAACGCCTGGGCGATCCAGCGCGGGTGGGCGTGCCGGAGCGCGGCGTTGCCGACCGGGTCCTCCGCCGGGTCCGGGGCGAGCCGGTCGAGCCACTCCGCCTCGTCGTGCTCCCCGATCCGGCGCAGCACGGCGTTGACGAACCCGGCCGACTGCGAGCCGTGGTCGCCCCGGACGAGCTCGACGCAGGTCGAGACCGCGGCGTGCGCGGGAACCCGGGTCCGGAGCAGCTGGTAGGCGCCCAGCCGCAGCGCGTCCAGCAACGGGTGCTCAATCTTCGACAGCGGCCGGTCGGTGCAGGCGTCGATGACGGTGTCGAGCAGTCCCTGGGCACGCAGGGTGCCGTAGCCGAGCTCGGTGGCGAGCGCGGCGTCGCGGTCCCGGAGCCGGTACCGGCGCAGGATCCCGGGCAGCGCGAGGTTGGCGTAGGCCTCCCGCTCCCGGACGGCGGTCAGCAGGTCGTACGCGGCCTGCCGGGCCGGGTCGACGGCCGGTGGGCGGCCGGGCCCGACGCGGCCACGGGGCGGCCCCGCGTTCCGCGGGCCCGCGGTGCGCTCGCGCCGTCCACCGTCGCGCCGGTCGTCGTCGCGGCGGGGCGACCGGCCGGTGTCGCGGTCCCGGCGTGGACGGCCGTCCCCGCCGTCCCGCTGGTCCCGCCCGCGGAAGCCACCGTCGCGCGGGGCTCCGGTGTCGCGCCGCCGGGCGACGTCGCCGCCGGACCGGGAGTGGCTGGGGCGACGGTCGTCCCGGCCACCGCGGTCGGGGCGGTCGCCGCGGGCACGGTCATCACGGGGGCGGCGGTCGCCACGGTCGCCACGCTGCTCGTCGCGGCCCCGGTCCCCGCCCCAGCCGGAGCCGGTACGGCCGCCCCGGTCCCGGTCCCGGTCGTCGCGCCGCGGGCGGTCGTCGCGGCGGTCCCGGTCACCACCCCGGGGACGGTCGTCGCGCCGGTCCCGGTCGCGGGCGTCACGGGGGCGCCCGCCCCGGTCACCACCCGGCCCACGCCGGTCGCCACGGGGTGCGCCGCGGTCGTCGCGGCGGCGATCGTCGCCACGCGGTCCGGGGTCCTGCTCGCTCACGTCGTCTCCTCGGCGGTCGTCCGCCGCGGCCGGGAGCGTTTCCCGGCCGTCCTCGCTCGTCTCGCTGTCCCTCCGCGGGCCCGGTCTCCCCGGCCCCGCGGGATCACCTCAGGTACTCGCCCGGTTCGATCCGGGCCCCGCGGGCCCAGTCCGGGGCGGGCATCAGGCGTTTGCCCTTCGGCTTCACCTCACCGAGCTCCACCGGGACGGTCGACGTCCCGGCCAGCACCCGGCGTCGCTCCACGCGCAGCTCCCCCGGCGCGAGCTCGACCTCACCGGTCCGCAGCGGCCGCACCGGGCCGAGACCCAGCCGGTCGTCACGGAACTCGCACCACGCCCCGGGCTCGGGGGTCACCGAACGGACCAGGCGGTCGATCGCGGTGGCCGGCGACGCGAGGTCCACGCGCGCATCGGCAGGGGTGACCTTCGGGGCGAGGGACACCCCTTCGGCCGGCTGCGGCACCGCCTCGACGGTGCCGTCCTCGATGCCGTCCAGCGTCGCGGTGAGCAGCTTCGCACCGGACTCGGCGAGCCGGCCGAGCAGCGCTCCCGCGGTGTCGCCGCCGCCGACCGTCTCGGTCACGACGCCGAAGGTCGGGCCGGTGTCCATGCCCTCCTCCAGCCGGAAGGTCGTCGCGCCGGTCACGTCGTCGCCGTGCCGGAGCGCGGCCTGTACCGGCGCCGCGCCGCGCCAGGCGGGCAGGAGCGAGAAGTGCAGGTTGACCCAGCCGTGCGCCGGCACGTCCAGCACCGCGCGGGGCAGCAGCGCCCCGTAGGCGACGACCGGTGCGCAGTCCGGCGCGAGCTCGCGCAGCACCTCCACGAACTCCGGTCCGGCGGGCTTCGCAGGCGTGAGCACCGGGATCCCGGCCTCGTCGGCGAGCGCGCCCACGGGCGAGCGGGTCAGCCGGCGTCCGCGCCCGGACGGCGCGTCCGGCCGGGTGAGGACGGCGACGACGTCGTGCCGCGGGGAGTCGAGCAACGCCCGCAACGCGGGGACGGCCGGCTCGGGGGTGCCGGCGAACAGCAGCCTCATCGCGCCCTGCCGAACATCGGGTGCGGGCTGATCCGCACGACGGGCTCGGGCTCACCGAACCACGATGCCTCCCGGATCTCGCGCATCGCCCGCTTCCGGGTCTCGGCGTCGAGGCGGTCGACGAAGAGGACACCGTCGAGGTGGTCGGTCTCGTGCTGGATGCAGCGCGCCAGGAGCTCCGACCCCTCGACGACCTGCGGCTCGCCGTGCATGTCCCAGCCGCGGCCGACGACGGTCAGCTTCCGCCGGCAGTCGAAGCCCAGACCGGGGATGGAGAGACAGCCCTCCGGGCCGACCTGCTCCTCCTCGCCGACCGCCTCCCACGTGGGGTTGATCAGGTGACCGGCGAACCCGTCGCACTCGTAGACGAACACCCGTCTGCTCACGCCGATCTGCGGCGCGGCGAGGCCGGCCCCGCCCTCGGCGTGCATCGTGTCGGTGAGGTCGGCGACCAGCTTGCGCAGCTCCGCGTCGAAGTCGGTGACCTCGGTGGCGCGGGTGCGGAGCACGGGGTCGCCGAACAGCCGGACGGGCTGGATGGACACGGTTCTCCTCGCGGACGGTGCGGACGGACGTGCGGGCGGGCCGCGGCGGCGGGCGGCGGCCGGGAGTGGTCGGCGCTCCATTGTGCCACTGCACGTCCGCGCCGGGCCGGGCCCCGCGGCCGCGGCGCGGCGGACCCCGATGGCGCCTGCCGGCGGCGTCCGGTGGACCGGCGCACCGGCAGGACCCGGGCCGGGCGTGCCGGGCCGGGCCGGCCGTGCCGGGCCGTGCCGTGCCGGGCCGTGCCGTGCCGGGCCGGGCCGGGCTCAGTCGATCTCGTCCGGGTCCAGGCGGACCCGCACGGTCTCCGGTGCCTTCCGCGCGGTCCGCAACGCCTGGGCGTCGTGCAGGGCGGCGGCGAGCCGGCGCCCCGACCGCCGCGGAACCCGAAGCAGCCCCCGTTCCCGGACGTCGTCGCGGTCCGGGCCGGTTCCACCGGGCCGCTCGACCGGGTCGATCTCCACCGGCCCGAGCAGCTCCACCCCCTCCGGCGGGTCCCGGTCCGGGTCGAGGACGGCGTCGCAGATCTCCGCGACCGCGGCGGCCGGTCCCTCGACCGCCGCCATCCGCACCGCGGGCGGGAACCCGACCTCGGCACGCTCGGCCAGCTCGCCCTCGGCGTGCCAGGCCGGGTCCCACCGGACGAGTGCCTGCACGGTCGGGATCGACGAGTCGGCGACGACCACGACCCGGCCGCCGTCGCCGTGCGGGACGACCCCGGCGGCCGCGGCGAACCAGCGGCGCAGGGTCTCCTCCGCGACCCGCAGGTCCGGGCGGGCGAGCATCGCCCACCCGTCCAGCAGCAGCGCGGCGCCGTAGCCGCCCTCGGCGACCGGCTCCGCGCCGGGCGTGGCGACGACGAGCGCGGGGCCGGCCTCGACGTCGTCGAGCACCGCCACGCCACCACCGGACGTCCGCACGGGCACACCCGGGAAAGCACGGCCCAGCTCCTCGGCGGTCCGGCCCGCGCCGATCACCCCGGCCCGCAGCCGCCGGGACGCGCAGTTGCCGCACCGGAAGGAGGTCTCGACCCGCCCACACCAGCGGCAGGACGGCAGCCCGGACGAGCCGTCGTCGCCACGGGCGCCGCCCGGGCCGGGCCGCGGGAGTCCCAGCGGCCCCGCGCAGTGCCGGCACCGTGCCGCCTCCCGGCAGGACGCGCAGGCCAGGAACGGCAGGTAGCCCGAGCGCGGCACCTGGACCAGCACCGGGCGCCCGGCGGCCAGCGCGGTCCGGGCGGCCTCGAACGCCACCCCCGGGACCCGCGCCGCCCGGGCCGCCGGGTCGCGCACGAGCTGGGTGTCGGACTCGCCGATCGCGGTGACCCGCGGCGCCCGGGCACGGACGGTGGCCCGGTCGGCGACGACGGCCTGTGCCCACCCGGACTCGACGAGCAGCTGGGCCTCCGCGGTGCGGGCGAACCCGGCGACCAGCACCGCCGCGCCCTCCCGGTGGGCGCGCAGCACGAGAACGTCCCGGACCTGCGGGTACGGCGCGCGGGGCTCGGAGTGGGAGTCGTCGCCGTCGTCCCAGACCGCCAGCAGGCCGAGCTCACCGAGCGGCGCGAACGCCGCCGACCGCGTCCCGACGACCACCCGGACGCTCCCCCGGCGCACCGCCAGCCACCGGCGGTAGCGCTCGGCAGGGCCGAGGTCCGCCGAGAGCGCGACGACGGCGTCGTCACCGAGCTGCGCCGCGCAGGCGGCGTGCAGCCGGTCGACGTCGCGCTGGTCGGGCACCACCAGCAGCGCCGAGCGGCCGGCCGTGCGGCACGCCGCGGCGGCCTCGGCGAGCCGGGCGGCCCAGTCCTCGCCGGGCAGCGCCTGCCAGACGGCGTGCGCGGCCCGGCCGCCGGCCAGCGCGTCGAGCAGGGCCCCGCCGCGGGGGTAGGTCTCCCAGCCGGCCCGGCCGGGCGCGGCGGGCTCGGGCACGGTCCGCTCCCGCGGCGTCTCCGACTCCACGCGCGCGTGCCGGGCGGGGATCGCGAGCCGCAGGACGTCGGCGAACACCCCCGCGTAGCGGTCGGCGACGGCGCGGGCCAGGCCGGCCACCTCCGGTGTCAGCACCGGCTCGGCGGACACCACCTTGTCCACCCAGGCGAGCTTCCCGCCGTGCGCGGAGTCCTCGACCCGTTCCAGCAGGTACCCGTCGAGCATCCGGCCCGCGAAACGCACACGCACCCGCACGCCGGGTACCGCGGCGTCGTCGAGGTGTGACGGGACCCGGTAGTCGAAGGGGCGGTCCAGGTGCGGCAGCGGGACGTCGACGGCGACCCGCGCGACCGGCATCGCGGCAGCCGCTGTCCACTCGCCGCGGTTCCTCGCGGGGCGCCGGGCCGGCGACCCACCCGTGCGGGCGGTGCGGGGCGTCGCGGGAGAACTCACGCGGTGGGTCTACCACGCGGCACCGACCGGCCCCGGACACGCCCGTGGCCGGGCCCGCGCGATGCGGACCCGGCCACGGGGTGGTGCGGGGTGCTCAGGCCCCGACGGCCGACTTGAGCGCGTCGGCGCGGGAGGTGTCCTCCCACGGCAGCTCGACGTCGGTCCGGCCGAAGTGGCCGTACGCGGCGGTCGGCGTGTAGATCGGCCGCAGCAGCTTGAGGTCGCGGATGATCGCGGCCGGACGGAGGTCGAAGACCTCCTCGATCGCCTTCTGGATCTTCGCCGGGTCGACGTTCTCGGTGCCGAACGTCTCGACGAACAGCCCGACCGGGGCGGCCTTGCCGATCGCGTAGGCGACCTGCACCTCGATGCGGCCGGCGAGACCGGCGGCGACGGCGTTCTTCGCCACCCAGCGCATCGCGTACGCGGCGGAGCGGTCGACCTTCGACGGGTCCTTGCCGGAGAAGGCGCCACCACCGTGGCGGGCCATGCCGCCGTAGGTGTCGACGATGATCTTCCGGCCGGTGAGGCCCGCGTCACCCATCGGGCCGCCCAGGACGAACCGGCCGGTCGGGTTGACGAGCAGCTTCGGCTCGGCCGGGTCCCAGCCCAGGGCCTCGACCTCGGGGTTCACGACGTGCTTGCGGATGTCGGGGGCCAGCATGCCGTCGAGGTCGACGTCCGCGGCGTGCTGCGAGGACAGCACGACCGTGTCGAGGCGGGCCGGCTTGTCACCCTCGTAGTCGATGGTGACCTGGGTCTTCCCGTCGGCACGCAGGTAGGGCAGCGTGCCGTTCTTGCGGACCTCGGTCAGTCGGCGGGACAGCCGGTGCGCCAGCGCGATCGGCAGCGGCATCAGCTCGGGGGTGTCCTCGCAGGCGTACCCGAACATCAGGCCCTGGTCGCCAGCGCCCTGCTTGGCGATCTCGTCCTCGGCGGACTCGACGCGCTTCTCGTAGGCGGTGTCCACGCCCTGCGCGATGTCCGGGGACTGCGCACCGATGGCGATGTTCACGCCACAGGACGCGCCGTCGAAGCCCTTCGCCGACGAGTCGTAGCCGATCTCGAGGATCCGGTCCCGCACCAGCTGCGGGATCTCGACGTAGGCGTTGGTCGTGACCTCACCGGCGACGTGCACCTGTCCGGTCGTGACCATGGTCTCGACGGCCACGCGGCTGCTCGGGTCCTGCGCGAGCATCGCGTCGAGAACTGTGTCGCTGATCGCGTCACAGATCTTGTCGGGGTGGCCCTCGGTGACCGACTCACTCGTGAACAGACGGCGGCTCGTGTTCGACACGCGCTGTATCTCCATCCCGTTGGGGGTACTGCGTTCACTCCGGCGCGGCGAAGACGCCGCGCACGCCAGGGACGCGTCCATGATCGGAACGCCCTCCGACCGGTAACCCTAGTCCAGATTTCGGCTCCCCACGGGGTAGCGGAGGGGGACCTCACATACGGAGCGTGTTCGACAGCGGGTCGCCAACTACCCGCTGTCGCCGGATGGGGTGATTGACCGTCGCCGTCACGAATCGATCGGGCGTCGGCTCGTTGGTCGTGTCGAGGCACCCGCACACCGGCGGGAGCGGCACGGGACCAGACGGAACGGCGGGTCCGCCGTCCGCCGTCGGCACGGAGGTTGAACCACGATGAAGCCGAACTCGCGACGGATCGCCGCCGTCGTCGGCGCCCTTGCGGTGACCGGCGTCACCGCGGTCGGTGTGATCGCCGGCACCGCGACCGCGGCCGGCACCGGCACCTGCACGTCGAGCGTCAACGTGCGCTCGGAGCCCTCGGAGACCGCACCGATCGTCGGTGTCTGCGAGCGCGGCAAGAGCACCTCGATCGGTGAGACGGAGGACGGCTTCGTCGAGCTCCCCGAGTTCGGCGGGTGGGCCGTCGCGGACTACGTCTCGACCTCGGGCTCGTCGTCCCCGCGGACCGGCACCTCCGAGGACTCGCTCACGCCGAGCAGCTCGGAGCGGTCGGCCTCGCCGACGACCAGCAGCAGCCCGCGCTCGTCGTCCTCCGACGACGAGGGGTCGGCCGACCGGAGCGGCTCGCCGTCGGAGTCCTCGGACTCCACCGGGTCCTCGCGCACCTCCGAGCGGTCGGCGTCGCCGTCCTCGGAGCGCAGCGCGACGCCGGCCGAGTCGTTCTTCTCGGACGACGACGACTGAGTCGACCCACCAGCGACGACGGCCCCGCCCCGGAGCGATCCGGGTGCGGGGCCGTCGTCGTCGGAGCGGTGCGGTGCGGGGCGGTGGCTCAGAGCAGGCGCGGGGTGACCGCGTCCCAGATGCGGGAGGCCAGCAACGCCTTGGAGCCCATCGGGAGCTCCTCCTCGCCGCCGTCGCGGGCGAGCAGCCAGCCCGCGTTGTCCGGGGTCTCGAAGGCCTTGCCCTCACCGACCGCGTTGACCACCAGCAGGTCGCAGCCCTTGCGGGCGAGCTTCGCGCGGCCGTGGTGCAGGACGTCGCCGTCGGCGTCGCCGGTCTCGGCGGCGAACCCGACGATCACCTGGCCGGGCCGCGGGGTGTCGTGCACCAGGCCAGCGAGGATGTCGGGGTTCTGCACCAGACGCAGCGGCGGCGGCTCGGCGCTCCCGCGCTTGATCTTGTCGGCGGCGGTGTCGACCGGCCGGAAGTCGGCGACGGCGGCCGCCATCACGACCGCGTCGGCGTCGGCTGCGGCCGACCGCACGGCGGCCTCCATGGCCCCGGCGGACCCGGCGGGCACGACCTCGACGCCGGCCGGCGCGACGAGATCGGCGGTGTGCCCGGCGACGAGGGTGACCCGCGCGCCACGCTGGGCCGCCACCCGGGCCAGGGCCCAGCCCTGCCGCCCGGACGACCGGTTGCCCAGGTAGCGGACCGGATCGAGGTTCTCGCGGGTGCCACCGGCGCTCACGACGACGTGCCTACCCGCGAGATCACGGGGCAGCGCGTCGGGGCGCTCGAGCAGCAGCCGGGCGAGATCGAAGATCTCCGCCGGGTCGGGGAGCCGCCCCTTGCCGGTGTCGGCACCGGTCAGCCTGCCGGACTCGGGCTCCAGGACGACGGTGCCCCGGGACCGCAGCAGGGCCACGTTGTCCCGGGTGGCGGGGTGCTCCCACATCTCCGTGTGCATGGCCGGGGCGAGCAGCACCGGACATCGTGCGGTGAGCAGTGACGCGGTGAGCAGGTCGTCGGACCGGCCGTGCGCGAGGCGGGCCATCAGGTCCGCGGTGGCAGGCGCGACGACGACGAGATCGGCCCGCTGCCCCAGCGCGACGTGCGGGACCTCGTGCACGTCGGTGAACACACCGGTCGCGACCGGGCGCCCGGACAGCGCCTCGAACGTGGCCGCGCCGACGAACTCCAGCGCCGACTCGGTGGGGACCACGCGCACGGCGTGACCGGACTCGGTCAGCCGGCGCAGCAGCTCCGCGCTCTTGTAGGCGGCGATGCCGCCCGAGACGCCGAGCAGGACCTCCGGTGCCGTCTCGGGCATGGGTGGCTCTTACTCGCCCTCGGTGTGCTCGAGCATGCCGGCCTGGATCTCGCGCATGGCGATGGACAGCGGCTTCTCGCGGGCACCCGGCTCGACGAGCGGGCCGACGTACTCCAGCAGGCCCTCGCCGAGCTGGGAGTAATACTCGTTGATCTGCCGGGCGCGCTTGGCCGCGTAGATGACCAGCGCGTACTTCGAGCTGACCTGGCCCAGCAGGTCGTCGATCGGCGGGTTGGTGATGCCCTCGGGGGCGGTGATGCCGGCGGTCGGCGTGCTCACAGAGAAGCTCCTGGAGAAGAGAGTGGTCCGGTGACGCCGTGGGACGTGCTCACGCCGCGTCTCGGTCGACCGCCAATGCTACCAACCGGCGGATCACGGCCTGCAGGTCGTCGTTCACGACGACCTCGTCGAACTCGTCCTGCGCGTCCATCTCCTCGATGGCGGTCCGCAGCCGGCGTTCCCGTTGCTCGGTGGTGTCGGTGCCGCGGTCGGTGAGCCGGCGGGCCAGCTCCTCCATCGACGGCGGCGCGACGAACACGGTGACGCACTCGGGCAGCACCCGCTTCACCGAGCGGGCGCCCTGCAGGTCGACCTCGACCAGCACCGGGCGCCCGCCGCCGAGTGCCTGCTCGACCGGCACCCGTGGCGTGCCGGAGCGCTGCAGCCCGCCGTGCACCTCGGCCCACTCGAGCAGGTCACCGCGCTCGATCAGCGCGTCGAACGTCTCGCGGGTGACGAAGTGGTAGTCACGGCCGTCGACCTCACCCGGCCGGGCCGGGCGGGTCGTCGCGGACACGCTGAACAGCAGCTCCGGCAGCGCCTCGCGCAGGCCCGCGACCACGCTGCTCTTCCCCACGCCGGACGGCCCGGCCAGCACGAGCAGGCGGCCACGGGCCGGCCGGTCGTCCTCACCGGGGGGCGCGGTCGGCACGTCGGAGGAAGGTCCGGTCACGGGATGCGCCGGATCAGCTCGGGTAGCGCTCGAGGAGCGCCTTGCGCTGGCGGTCGCCGAGGCCACGCAGGCGACGGCTGCTCGCGATCTCCAGCTCCTCCATGATCTGCTGCGCGCGGACCTTGCCCACGTTCGGCAGGGCCTCGAGGAGCGCGGAGACCTTCATCTTGCCGAGGACCTCGTCGGTCTCGGCCTTCTTGAGCACCTCCTCCAGGGTGGTGCCCCCGCGCTTCAGGCGGTCCTTCAGCTCGGCCCGGGCCCGGCGGGCGGCCGCGGCCTTCTCCAGCGCTGCGGCGCGCTGTTCCTCGGTCAGCTGGGGAAAGGCCACGGTGTTCCTCCGTACGTACGTTTTCCGTGTCGTGCTGTGTTCTCGTCGCCGCCGCGGGGCGGCGACCGGGCGGTGGGACACCGACCCGTCCGGGGGACACCCCCGGATCCGAATCGAACGTACCCACGCCCTCCACAGCACCGTCAATGGGGGTCCCACCACCGGTTTCGCCGTCCCCGGGGTGATCATCGGCACGCTCTGTGACGCTTCTCGCGGTGCCGTCCGGCTCCCCCGGACGACGGGTCGGCGCAACGCACTCCCCCGGCCGGCCGAACCCGGCCCGCGGGGCTGCGCCCGAACGCCCGCCGGGTGCGCCCAGGACGCCGGCCGGGCGCGGGACACCCACGGCGCCCGGCCGGTCGGCACCGCGCCGGGTCGCCCACCGACGCGGAGGTGTCGTCCGGCTCGGGAGCGCCCGGGTCCCGGGCCCGGTACGGGCCGTGGGGCCCGCGACGGCCTGTGCTCGGGCCCCGGACGCCCTGCACGGTGCCGGGAGCGCCGGTGGGCCGCTCAGCGCGATTCGGCGCGCCTCCGGCGGCTCAGCGCGATCCGGCGCGCCCCCGGCCCGCTCAGTGCGATCCGGCGCGCGCCGAGGCCAGCTCCTCCCCCAGCGTCCGTGCCGCGTCCTGCAGCGCCACCGGATCCGGACCGGCCCGCAGGACCGACCGTGCGGCGACCGGCAGGACCGGACCGGCGGTCCCGGCGAACCGGGCGACGACGTCGGCGGGGCTCGCGCCCTGCGCGCCGAGCCCGGGCACCAGCACCGGCCCGTTCACCCCGGACAGGTCCAGGCCGTGCTCCCGGGTCCCGCCGACGACGACGCCGACGTCCCCGCACGCCCCGGCCCCGGCCCTGGAGTTGCGGACACCGGCCGCGTCGACGACGGCCTGGGCGACCGTGCCGCCCCCGGGAGCGGTCGCCAGCTGCACCGGCGCCCCCTCCGGGTTGGAGGTGCGCGCCAGCACGAACACGCCGCGCCCGGCCTCCGCCGCCGCGACGAACGCCGGCTCCAGCGAGTCGAACCCGAGGTAGGGCGACAGGGTGAGCGCGTCCGCGCCGAGCGGGGCGCCGACCCGCAGGTAGGCGTCCGCGTAGCCGTCCATCGTGGACCCGATGTCACCGCGCTTGGCGTCGAGCAGGGTGAGTGTCGGTGTCCCGGCGAACCCCGCCAGCAGCCGTTCCAGGACCGCGACACCCGCCGCGCCGTGCCGCTCGAAGAACGCCGCCTGCGGCTTCACGACCGCGACCGTCCCGGCGAACCCGGCCAGGCAGGCGTCGGCGAAGGACGCCAGCCCGTCGGCGTCGTCGGTCAGGCCCCACTGCGCGAGCAGCGCCGGGTGCGGGTCGATCCCCGCGCACAGCGGCCCGTGCGACGCGACGGCGTCGACGAGCCGCTGCCCGAACCCGGTCACTCGCCGGTCCGCAGGGCGGCGTGCGCCTGCTGCAGCGACCGCACGCCGAGCCCGCCGGAGGCGAGCGCCTCGATGCCCTGCACCGCCGCAGCGGCCCCCTGCACGGTGGTGACGCACGGGACACCGCGGGACACCGCGGCGGCCCGGATCTCGTAGCCGTCGACGCGCGGGCCCGGGTTCCCGACCGGGGTGTTGACGATCAGGTCGACGTCGCCCGCGAGGATCGTGTCGACGATCGTCGGGTTCTCCTTGCTCGACCCCTCCGAGTGCTTGCGCACCACGGTGACCTCGATCCCGTTGCGGCGCAGCATCTCCGCCGTACCCTCGGTGGCGAGCACCTCGAAGCCGATGTCGGCGAGGCGACGCACCGGGAACACCATGGCCCGCTTGTCGCGGTCGGCGATCGAGACGAACACCTTGCCCGAGGTGGGCAGCGAGCCGTAGGCGGCGGCCTGCGACTTCGCGAACGCCCGGCCGAACGCCGAGTCGAAGCCCATGACCTCACCGGTGGACTTCATCTCCGGGCCGAGCAGCGGGTCGACACCCTGGCCCGCGGTGTTGCGGAACCGGTTGAAGGGCAGCACCGCCTCCTTGACCGCCACCGGCGAGTCGGCCGGGAGGGCCCCGCCGTCGCCGTCCGCCGGGAGCAGCCCCTCCGTGCGCAGCTCGGCGATCGTCGCGCCGAGCATGATCCGGGCCGCGGCCTTGGCCAGCGGCACCGAGGTCGCCTTGGACACGAACGGCACGGTCCGCGACGCCCGCGGGTTGGCCTCCAGCACGTAGAGCACGTCACCGTGCAGCGCGTACTGCACGTTGAGCAGGCCCCGGACGCCGACGCCGTGCGCGATCGCCGCGGTCGCCTCCCGCACCTTCACCATCACCGAGGAGCCCAGGGTGATCGGCGGGAGCGTGCACGACGAGTCGCCGGAGTGCACCCCGGCCTCCTCGATGTGCTCCATGACGCCGCCGAGGTAGACGTCCTCGCCGTCGCACAGGGCGTCGACGTCGATCTCGATGGCGTCGTCGAGGAACTTGTCGACCAGCACCGGGCGGTTCGACGAGATCGTGGTGGCGCGGGCGATGTAGCCGGCCAGCGACGACTCGTCGTAGACGATCTCCATGCCGCGCCCGCCGAGGACGTAGGACGGCCGCACCAGCACCGGATAACCGATCCGGGACGCGATCTCCCGGGCACCGTCGAAGCTGGTGGCCATCCCGAACTCCGGCGCGGGCAGGCCCGCCTTCCGGAGCGCCTCGCCGAACTCGCCGCGGTCCTCGGCCAGGTCGATCGCCGCGGCCGACGTCCCGACGACCGGCACCCCGGCCTCGGTGAGCCGCTGCGCCAGCCCGAGCGGCGTCTGGCCGCCGAGCTGGACGATCACACCCGCGACCGTGCCGGACTCCTGCTCGGCGTGCACGACCTCGAGGACGTCCTCGAAGGTCAGCGGCTCGAAGTAGAGACGGTCGGCGGTGTCGTAGTCGGTCGACACCGTCTCCGGGTTGCAGTTGACCATCACGGTCTCGAACCCGGCCTCGCGCAGCGCCATCACCGCGTGCACGCACGAGTAGTCGAACTCGATGCCCTGCCCGATCCGGTTCGGCCCGGAACCGAGGATGAGCACCTTCGGCCGCTCGGTCTGCGGGGCGATCTCCGACTCGGCCGCGGGATCGGTCTCGTAGGCCGAGTAGTGGTACGGGGTCTTCGCGGCGAACTCGGCGGCGCAGGTGTCCACGGTCTTGTAGACCGGCCGGATCCCGAGCCGGTGCCGCAGGCTCCGCACGCCGTCCTCGCCGGCGAACTCGGGCCGGGCGGCGGCGAGCTGCCGGTCGGACAGGCCGTACCGCTTCGCCCGGCGCAGCAGCCCGGCGTCGAGCACCGGGGCCGCCTCCAGCTCGGCGCGGATCTCGCCGAGCAGCGCGATCTGGTCGACGAACCACGGGTCGATCCCGGACGCCTTGGCGACGTCGTCGACCGACTGGCCCGAGCGCAGCGCCCGCTCGACCTCGTAGATGCGGCCGTCGACCGGGGTCGTGTAGGAGGGCTCCCCCTCCGGGTCGGGCGTCGTCCAGAACCCGGCGCGGTCCCGCTCCATCGAGCGCAGCGCCTTGCCCAGCGCCTCGGGGAACGAGCGGCCGAGCGACATGGCCTCGCCGACCGACTTCATGGTCGTGGTCAGCTCGGGGTCGGCGCCGGGAAACTTCTCGAACGCGAACCGCGGGATCTTCACCGCGACGTAGTCCAGCGCGGGCTCGAACGCCGCGAGGGTCTCACCGGTGATGTCGTTGCGGATCTCGTCGAGCGTGTAGCCGACGGCCAGCCGGGCGGCGATCTTCGCGATCGGGAACCCGGTGGCCTTCGACGCCAGCGCCGACGACCGGGACACCCGCGGGTTCATCTCGATCACGACCAGGCGCCCGGTCTCCGGGTGGATCGCGAACTGGATGTTGCAGCCGCCGGTGTCGACCCCGACCGCGCGCAGCACGGCGATGCCGACGTCGCGCATGTGCTGGTACTCGCGGTCGGTCAGCGTCATCGCGGGCGCGACGGTGATCGAGTCACCGGTGTGCACGCCCATCGGGTCGAGGTTCTCGATCGAGCAGACGACGACCACGTTGTCGTGGTGGTCGCGCATGAGCTCGAGCTCGTACTCCTTCCAGCCGAGCACCGACTCCTCGATGAGGACCTCGGTGACCGGGGAGGCGTCGAGCCCGGCACCGGCCAGGCGGTCCAGCTCGTCCGACGAGTGCGCCATGCCCGAGCCGAGCCCGCCCATGGTGAACGACGGCCGGATGACCACCGGCAGCCCGAGCTCGCCCGCGGCGGCCCGGACCTCGTCCATCGAGTGGCAGACCCGGGACCGCGGCACGTCGCCGCCGACCTGGGTGACGATGTCCTTGAACTTCAGCCGGTCCTCGCCGCGCTCGATGGCCTCGACGTCGGCGCCGATCAGCTCGACGCCGTAGCGCTCCAGGACACCGTTCTCGTGCAGGGCGATCGCGGTGTTCAGCGCGGTCTGCCCGCCCAGGGTCGCGAGGATCGCGTCCGGGCGCTCGGTGGCGATGACCTTCTCGACGAACTCGGGGGTGATCGGCTCGACGTAGGTGGCGTCGGCGAACTCCGGGTCGGTCATGATCGTCGCCGGGTTGGAGTTGACCAGCGAGACGCGGATCCCCTCGGCCTGCAGGACCCGGCACGCCTGGGTGCCGGAGTAGTCGAACTCGCAGGCCTGGCCGATGACGATCGGACCGGAGCCGATCACCATCACGTGCTGGATGTCGTCGCGGCGGGGCATCAGCGGTCCTCCTGCCGGGCCTGCTGGTCGTCCTGGTCGGACGAGGTGGTCGGGTCGGCCGGGGGTGGTGGCCAGGGTCGGTCGTCGACGGGGCCGGACCGGCCGGTCACCGGGTCGGCGTCCTCGGACGACCCGCCGGCGGGCGGGTCGGCGTCGTGGCGCAGGGCGTTCTCGACGTCGGAGAACGGTGCGGTGAGGGGGTCCGGGGTGCCGGGCCGCCCCACGGCGGGCATCCGGCCGGTCTCCGGCTCGGGATCCCCGGCCCGGTCCGGCACGGCCCGCGCACCGGCGGGCGGGGTGACCGGGAGCCGGGTGGTGTGGTCGGACCCGTCCGCGGTCCCGGTGTGCGGGCCCTCGGGGCTGCCGGGCTCGATCGGCGCGGCCGGCACCGCGGTGGCGGCCGGACGGTCCGGGTTCAGCTCCACCGACGGGCCCGCCGTCGCCGACGGCGGCGCGGCAGGCGAGGGCTGCGCGGTCTGCCCGGGTGCGGGGGCCGCTGCGCCTCCGGCGCCGGCCCGGGCGTCCGCCTCGGCCTTGTCCTCGGGCAGCACCTCGACCTCCGGGTACGGCGCGGGCTCGACGCCCTCGGGCCGCTGCCCGGCGACGCCGGCGTAGCCGACCGGGTACTCCGCCATCAGCTGCACGAACCGGTCGAACAGGTCCGCGGCGTCGTGCGGGCCGGCTGCGGCCTCCGGGTGGTACTGCACCGAGAACGCCGGGAAGTCCAGCCCGGCCATGCCCTCGACGCAGCCGTCGTTCGGGCAGGTGTGGGTGATCTGCGCGCGGCCGTACGGGGTGTCGAACTCCTCGCCCGCCTCGCCGGCGACGGCGAAGCCGTGGTTCTGCGAGGTGATCGCGACCCGCCCGGTGGCGTGCTCGACGACCGGGATGTTGATGCCGCGGTGGCCGTAGCGCAGCTTGTAGGTGGAGCGGCCCAGCGCGCGGCCGAGGATCTGGTTGCCGAAGCAGATCCCGAACAGCGGGATCCGGCGCTCCAGCACCTGCTTCGCCAGCTCGACCGGGCCGTCGGCGGTGGCGGGGTCACCCGGGCCGTTGGCCAGGAAGAATCCGTCCGGGCGCAGCGACTCGACGGTCTCGATGGTGCTGGAGGCGGGCAGCACGTGCACCTCGATGCCGCGCGCCGCCATCATCCGCGGGGTGTTGAACTTGATCCCGACGTCGAGCGCGGCCACGACGAACCGCTTCTCCCCGACCGCGGGGACCACGCAGGTCTCGGCGGTGGTGACGGCGCCGTAGAGGTCGGCGCCCTCCATCTGCGGGCTCCCCTTCACCCGCTCGACGAGCTCGTCGTCGGGCGCCAGGGCGTCACCGGAGAAGATCCCGGCGCGCATCGCGCCCCGCTCGCGCAGGTGCCGGACCGCGGCGCGGGTGTCGATCCCCGCGACCCCGACGATCCCCTGCCCGCGCAGCGCGTCCTCCAGCGAGCCGGTGGACCGCCAGTTCGACGCCCGCCGGGCGGGGTCGCGCACGACGTAGCCGGCGACCTGGATGCCGGACGACTCGTCGTCGTCGTCGTTCCAGCCGGTGTTGCCGATCTGCGGTGCGGTCTGCAGCACGATCTGACGGTGGTACGACGGATCGGTCAGGGTCTCCTGGTAGCCGGTCATCCCGGTGGTGAAGACGGCCTCGCCGAGCGTCTCCCCGGTGGCGCCGTACGCCTCCCCGCGGAAGATCCGCCCGTCCTCGAGCACCAGTAGCGCGGTCATTCCCGAACCTTCCCGTCCTGCGCCGTGATCCGGCCACGCAGAACCGTCGCGACCACCGCTCCGGGCAGCCGCATTCCCTCGTACGGCGTGTTCGCCGCCTTGCTCGCCAGGTTCGCCCCCCGGACCGTCCACACCGCGTCCGGGTCGACGAGCGCGAACGACGCCGGCTCCCCCTCCGCGATCGGACGGCCCTGGTCGGGCAGTCTCCCGATCTCCGCGGGGCGCTCGGAGAGCACCCGCGCCACGCCGTGCCAGTCCAGCAGACCCGGCTCGACCATGGTCTCGATCAGCACCGACAGCGCCGTCTGCAGGCCCAGCATGCCCGGCTTCGCGGCCTGCCACTCGGTGTCCTTGTACTGCTGCGCGTGCGGGGCGTGGTCGGTGGCGACGACGTCGACCACGCCCTCGGCCAGCGCCTCCCGCATCGCACGGGTGTCGTCCGCGGTGCGCAGCGGCGGGTTCACCTTGTTGACCGGGTCGTAGCTCGACAGCCGGCTGTCGGTGAGCAGCAGGTGGTGCGGGGTGACCTCGGCGGACACCTGCACCCCCTGCGCCTTCGCCGCGCGCAGCACCTCGATGGTGCGGGCGGTCGAGATGTGGCAGACGTGCAGCCGGGCGCCGGCCTCGCGGGCCAGCGCGCAGTCCCGGGCGACGATCGTCTCCTCGGCGGTGGCGGGCCAGCCAGTCAGGCCGAGCCGGGCCGCGGCCGCACCCTCGTGCGCCTGCGCGCCGCCGGTGAGCCGGTGGTCCTCGGCGTGCTGGGCGATCACGACGTCGAGCGCGGAGGCGTACTCCAGTGCCCGGCGCATGATCAGCGGGTCGTTCACGCAGCGGCCGTCGTCGGAGAACATCCGGACGCCGGCCCGCGAGTCGGTCATCGTGCCCAGCTCGGCGAGCTTCTCGCCGCCCAGCCCGACGGTGACGGCGCCGACCGGGTGGACGTCGACCAGCCCGATCTCGGCGCCGCGCCGCCACACGTGCTCGACGACGACGTCGGAGTCGGCGACCGGGTCGGTGTTCGGCATCGCGAACAGCGCGGTGAACCCGCCCAGTGCCGCGGCGCGGCTGCCGGTCTCGATCGTCTCGGACTCCTCGCCACCGGGCTCGCGCAGGTGGACGTGCAGGTCGACGAGCCCCGGCAGCAGGACGGCGCCCTTCGCGTCGAGCACCTCGACGCCGTCGGGGGCGGTCAGGCCGGTCCCGACGGCCGAGACGACACCGTCGGCGACGAGCACGTCGACCGGGTCCTCGCCGTAGGGCCGGGCGTTGGTGATCAGCAGGTCGGTCATTCGGGAGCTCCGGCGAGAAGGTGGTAGAGGACGGCCATCCGCACGTGCACGCCGTTGCGCACCTGGTGCAGCACCGCGGAGGACGGGGCGTCGGCGACCGCGGGGGCGATCTCCATGCCGCGGATCATCGGGCCGGGGTGCAGGACCACGGCGTCGTCGCGCAGGAGCCTCGCGCGGTCCTCGGAGAGCCCGTAGCGCACCGCGTACTCCCGCGAGGACGGGAAGAACCCGCCGTGCATCCGCTCGGCCTGCACGCGCAGCATCATCACCGCGTCCAGCGCGGGCAGCTCCGCGTCCAGCTCGTGCGAGACCCGGCACGGCCAGGACTCGACGCCGGCCGGCAGCAGCGTCGGCGGCGCCACCAGCACGACCTCGGCGCCGAGGGTGGCGAGCAGCAGCACGTTGGACCGCGCGACCCGGGAGTGCAGGACGTCGCCGACGATCGCGACCCGGCGCCCGGCGATGCCGCCCAGCCGGTCCCGCAGCGTCGCGGCGTCGAGCAGCGCCTGGGTGGGGTGCTCGTGGGTGCCGTCGCCGGCGTTGACGATCGCGGTGGGCGTCCCGGTGACCTCGCGGTCGGCGTCGATCCAGTGCGCGAGACGGTGCGCCGCGCCCGACGCCGGGTGCCGGGCCACCACGCAGTCGGCGCCCATCGACGACAGCGTGAGGGCGGTGTCGCGCAACGACTCGCCCTTCGAGACCGACGAGCCGGACGCCGACACGTTCACGGTGTCCGCGCTCATCCACTTGCCGGCGATCTCGAACGACACCCGGGTGCGGGTGGAGTTCTCGTAGAACATCGTGATGACCGTGCGGCCGCGCAGCGTCGGCAGCTTGCGGACCTCGCGGCCCAGCAGGGCCTGCCGCAGCCGGTCCGCGGTGTCAAGCAACGCCGTGGCCTCGCTCGCGTCGAGGTCGGCGGCCGAGAGCAGGTGCCTCACGCGGACTCCCCCTGACCGATCCACACACCGTCGCTGCCGTCGATCTCGGTGAGCGACAGCAGGATCTGCTCCGAGCGCGAGGTCGGGACGTTCTTGCCGACGTAGTCGGCGCGGATCGGCAGCTCGCGGTGCCCGCGGTCGACGAGCACGGCCAGCTGGACGATCCGCGGACGGCCCTCGTCGCGCAGGGCGTCCAGCCCGGCGCGGGTGGTGCGCCCGGACATCAGGACGTCGTCGACGAGCACGACCAGCTTGTCGTCCACACCGCCCTCGGGCATCGCGGTGGACTCCAGTGCGCGGGCCGGGCCGCGCCGCAGGTCGTCGCGGTAGAGGGTGGCGTCGACCGAGCCGACGGCCGGGGCGACGCCGGCGAAGTCGGTGATGGCGGCGGCCAGCCGGTGGGCGAGATGGACCCCGCGGGTCGGGACGCCGAGCAGGACGAGGTCGTCCGGCCGGTCGGTGCCGAACGCGGTCTTCTCGATGATCTGGTGCGCGATGCCCGCGACGGTGCGGGTGACGTCGGCGGCCGAGAGCAGTTCCCTGCCCGGGTCCTGCGCGCCGATGTCCCCGCGGCGGTTCTGCGCCACGAGAGCTTCTCCTTCCCCGCCTCACCGGACGGGTCTTAAAGGACGGTGTTGCACGGCCAACCTAGCAACCGCACCGGTGTGACGCGGCTCCGGCCGATCGGCGTCACAGCGGTGTCCGTCACCCGTCGGAGGTCACGGTCCGGTGACGATCCGCATCGGTCACACCCGCTGTCGCTCCTGTCACTGCGATACCCGGTTCTGCCCTTGCGCACCCACAGGGGCGGGTGGTGCACACGCCCGCCCACACCCAGCGCTACCGCTGACGAGGGATGCGGACTGCCCCGTTCGTGTGGGAAACCGCTCGTCAACCCCCCGAGCAGGGGGTCGAACTTGACCGCGCCGGACCGGACCCGGAAGATTACTCTCCGTATCAATCAGGGAACGTGCAGCGGGCATCGTGCACGGCGCCGCGGCGAGCGCGACGGACGGGGAACCGGACGCGCGAGCAGCCGCCCCGACCGGGAACCACCCACAGGGGCGACGGCAGGGCCACCTGCCGGTGCACCGGCGGTGACGACCGGTGGGGCCGCACGGACCGTAGGAACGAGGGGATCGATGGGCGACTACGCCAAGGCGCTCGGGGGAAAGCTCCGGGCGATCAGGCAGCAGCAGGGGCTGTCGCTGCACGGCGTCGAGCAGAAGTCGGGCGGCCGCTGGAAGGCCGTGGTCGTGGGCTCCTACGAGCGCGGCGACCGTGCCGTGACCGTGCAGAAGCTCGCCGAGCTCGCCGACTTCTACGGCGTGCCGGTGGCCGAGCTGCTGCCGGAGGGCCGGATCCCGTCCGGGAGCGAGCCCGCCACCAAGATCGTGATCAACCTGGAGCGGCTGCAACAGCTCCCCGCGGACAAGGTGGGCCCGCTGGCCCGCTACGCCGCGGCCATCCAGAGCCAGCGCGGCGACTACAACGGCAAGGTGCTCTCCATCCGTGCCGAGGACCTGCGCTCGCTCGCGATCATCTACGACATGTCCCCGGGTGAGCTGACCGACCAGCTCATCGACTGGGGTGTCCTGCCTCCCGAGGCACGCCCCGGGAACCCGGTGGGATGATGGGTCTGCGCCCGGCGCGTCCCAGGGGAAGGGTGACGCGCCCGGCGCCTCCACCGGCGGTGGCGGCCGGTGATCTGCACAGTCTCCCGGCCGCCGCCGACCGGCCCGTACGACGCGAGAGCCCGCATCCCGGTCCGGGGTGCGGGCTCTCGTCGTCGGGGTGTCGCTACAGCGTGGCGCGCAGGTGCTCGGCGATGTCGGAGATCTGCCCGAGGACGCCGTTGACGTAGCGCGGTGAGTCGTCGGTCGACAGCGTCCGCGCCAGCTCGACCGCCTCGGTGATGGCGACCGGGTCGTCGACGTTGTCCACCCACAGGAGCTCGTAGACGCCGATCCGCAGCAGGCCGCGGTCGACCGCCGGCATCCGGTCGACGGTCCAGCCCTCGGCGTGCTCGGCGAGCAGCTGGTCGATCCGCTCGCGGTGCGTCGCGACGCCCTCGACGAGCCGGGCGGCGTACTCCTGGACCGGCGGGGCGTCGTCGGTCTCGCGGCGGGCGGTGAGCACCTCCAAGGGTGCCTCACCGCGCGCCTCGGCCTCGAAGAGGATGTCCAGGGCCCGCTTACGGGCCTTGGTCCGTGCCCGCATCTCAGCTCGTGCGGCCGAGGTACCGGCCGTCCCGGGTGTCGACCTTCACCTTGGTGCCGGTCTCGAGGAACAGCGGGACCTGGATCTCGGCGCCGGTCTCCAGGGTGGCCGGCTTGGTGCCGCCGGTGGAGCGGTCGCCCTGCAGGCCCGGGTCGGTGTGCTCGATGATCAGCTCGACCGAGGTCGGCAGCTCGACGAACAGCGGCTCGCCCTCGTGCAGCGACACCTGGGCCGACGCGTTCTCCAGCAGGTACTTCGCGGCGTCACCGACGGCCTTCGCCGAGATCGGGATCTGGTCGAAGGTGTCGCCGTCCATGAAGACGAAGTCGGAGCCGTCGCGGTACAGGTAGGTCATGTCGCGGCGGTCGACGGTCGCGGTGTCGACCTTGGTCCCGGCGTTGAAGGTCTTGTCGACGACCTTGCCGGACATCACGTTCTTGAGGGTGGTGCGCACGAACGCACCGCCCTTGCCGGGCTTGACGTGCTGGAACGCCGTCACGGTCCACAGCTGGCCCTCGAGGTTCAGCACCAGGCCGTTCTTCAGGTCGTTCGTGGTCGCCACGTGCGCGTTCTCCTGATCGGGTGTCGGGTCCTGCGGTCGGGCACCGCCGACGGCCCGCGCCGGCGCGCCCACGGCCCGGCCGGCGGGGCGGGCGGCGCGTCGCGGGGGACGTCCCGGGTGCCTCGGGCGCACCCTCCCGCGCGGGCGGTGCGCACCTGTGTTGTCAAGGGTACCGGCACGCTGTTCACCTGCCCGTTCCGGGCCGCCTGCCAGGATGTGCCCATGACGGTGCGGGTGGTGGTGGCCGACGACCAGGCCGTGGTGCCTGCGGGGCTGCGGACGGTGCTGGCGGCGGCGCCGGACATCGAGGTCGTCGGCGAGGCGTCCGACGGCGGCGCGGCGGCCGAGCTGGTCGAGTCGCTGACCCCGGACGTGGTGCTCATGGACGTCCGGATGCCCGGCACCGACGGCATCGAGGGCACCCGGCGGATCCGGGCCCTGCGCGACCCCGGCATCCGGGTGCTGGTCGTGACGACGTTCGACCTGGACCGGCACGTGTACGACGCGCTGCGGGCCGGGGCGTCCGGCTTCGTGCTCAAGGACGTCGAGCCGGAGGACCTGCAGGTCGCGGTCCGCACGGTCCACGCGGGCCACGAGCTGTTCGCACCCTCGGTCACCCGGCGCCTGGTCGGGTCGTTCGTGCCCGCCGACCCGGAGCCCGGCGCCGGGCCCGCCGGTGCGCTGACCGAGCGCGAGCGTCAGGTGCTCGGCCTGGTGGCCGCCGGGCTGTCGAACGCCGAGATCGCGGCCCGGCTCGTCCTGGGCGGGACGACGGTCAAGACGCACGTGTCGAACCTGCTCACCAAGCTGGACCTGCGCGACCGGGTGCAGCTGGTGGTGTTCGCCTACGAGCACGGGCTGGTGGGGGCCGCCGGTGACGACGGCTGAGCCGCGCGACGACCGGCCCGGCCCGCTGCCGGGCACCCGGGCCGGCGACGCGGCACTGGCCTCGGCGGTCCTGCTCACCGCGCTGATGGAGGTGCTGTCGACGCGGGTGCCCGGGGCGCCCGTACTCCCCGGCCTGCTCCCCGGGGCGGCCGGCACGGTCGCGGGGACGCTGACCGCGACGGCGCTGGCCGCGATCGTCCTGGTGCGCCGGTACCGGCCGCGCCGGGCGTACGCGCTGGTGGCGATCGTGTCCGTGGTCCAGTTCGCGATGATCGCCACCCCGACGACGTACGTGTGGCCGGTCCTCGCGTTCGCGGTCGCGCGTGCCCCGGGCGCGCCGCCGCCGTGCTGGTGCTCGGCTGGGCCGGGGCGGTCGCCGGGTTCACCGCGGCCGGTGTGCCGATGTTCGGCGACCTCGGCACCGCCGCGGGCGCCGCCGTCGGTGGCGGCCTGGTCATCGCCGTGCTGGTGCTGGCGGGCGGGGCGGCCGGGCGCTACACCCGGGCCGCGGCGCGGCGGGAGGACCGGATCCGGGAGGAGACCGAGCGGGCCCGGCGCTCGGCGGCGCTGCGCACCGAACGGGCCCGGATCGCCGAGGAGATCGGCAGCGGCGTGCTGTCCGGGCTGCACCGGCTGGTCGGGCTGACCCGGCGGTGGGAGCCGGCCGGTGCCGGTGCGGCCGTCCCGGTGGCGTCCGAGGCGGAGCTGCGGGCGCTCCGCGACCAGGCCCGGTCGGTGCTCGCCGCGATGCGGCGGGTGCTGGGGATCCTGCGCTCCCCCGACTCACCCGACCCCGCCGACCCGGCCGGCTCGCCCGGCTCCTCGGACTCCGGGACCGGCTCCTCGGACTCCGGGACCGGCTCACCGGGCCCCGCCGGCCAGGAGCCGCGTGCCCCGGACCGGCGGCGCGGATGGCCGCTGCCGGACCGGGCCGGGCTGGCCGCGCAGGCCGCGTTCCTCGTCGTCGCGCTGCCGGCGGCGGCGCTGCCCGTGCCGCCGTCGCTCGACCCGGATCTCGCACGGTTGCTGGGGACCTTCGGGCTGCCGTTCGAGTCGCTCCCCGGGCTGCTGGTGGTCGCGCTGCAGTTCGCGCTGATCGCCTGGTGGCGCACCGCGCCCGTCCCGGCGGTGCTGATCGCCGGGGTGTGCACGGTCGTCGCCGCCGGGCTCGGTGCCACCAACCTGTTCGCCGACACGTCCTGGCTGCTGCTCGTGTGGGGTGCCGCGGCGTACACCCGGCCCCGGTGGTCCGGGCCCGCCGTCACGGTGTCGACGCTGACCTGGCTGGCCGGTGCGATGACGTTCGGCTACGCGAGCGCGGTCGGCGGCACGGCGTGGCTGCTGTTCGCCTGCCTCGGCACGGTGCCGGTGTGGGTCGCGGGCGTGCTGGTGCGGCGGCACCGGCTGGAGACCGAGCAGCGGCACCGGGACCGCGCGGAGGCCGGTGACCGCGACGCCGTCACCGGGGAGCGGCTGCGGGTCGCCCGCGACCTGCACGACGTCGTCGCCCACCACGTCAGCGCGATCGCGGTGCAGGCCGGGGCGGCACGGATGGCCGCGGACCCCGCCGTCCGCGCGGAGGCCGTCGCGCACGTCGCCGAGTCGGGGCGCCGGGTCGCCGAGGCGTTGCCCGAGCTCGAGGGCCTCACGCCGGACCCGCACGGTGTCCCGCTGGACGCGGCCGGTGTCGCGGAGCTCGTCGGCCCGTCGCGGGTCGCCGGCCTGCCGGTCACCGTCTCCGTCGAGGGCACGCCGCCCGCCGACACCGGCGACGCGGAGCTGTTCGCCCAGCGCATCCTCACCGAGTCGCTGACCAACGCGCTCCGGCACGCGGGCCGGTCCGGGACCCGGGTGCGGGTCGTGCGCCGGGAGCCGGTGCTGGAGGTCGAGATCTCCGACGACGGCCCGGTCCCCGGCCACCGGCCCGACGGCCAGGGCTCCGGCCTGGGCCTGGTCGGCATGCGCGAACGGGTCGAGCTGCTCGGCGGCACGCTGCACGCGGGCCCCGGCGACGGGGCCGGCTGGACGGTGCACGCCGTGCTCCCCCGGGCGCCGCTCGTCCGCGGGGACGAGGCCGCGCCCGCCCCGATCTCGTCCTCCGCGCCGATCCGGAGCGACCCCCTCGCCACCTAGCGTCGGTGCCACCGACGGAGCAGCCGGGAGGGGCGATGACGGACCTGCGTGACGGGACCGACGGCGGGGCGGCGACGAGGGGTGCCGCCCCGCCTCCGGGGACCGGACGGCCGGGCGGCCCGTCGGTCGGCTGGACCGAGCTGCTGGTCGCGGCCCCGCTGTACCTCGTGCTCAGCGGGCTCGCCGGGTTCACCCTGTTCCTGGTGGGCGGCATGGCCGTGCTCGGCGCGGCCGTGCCGTTGCTCGCGCTCACCGGTACCGCCACGCTCCTGACCGCGTTCGCCGTGCTCGCGATCCGGGTGCGGTGGATGCCCGCGATCGGCCTGCGCGCGACGACGGCGCGGTGGCTGCTGGTGGGCGTCGGCGCCGGCCTGGTGGCGCGCGGCCTCGCCTTCGGGGTCGGCTAGGCGTACCAGGAGATCACCGGGGACCTGTCGGACCCGCAGGCGTTCCTGGGCGAGGCACTGGCGGGCGACGACCTGCTCGTCCTCGCCGGAATGATGCTCGCCGGGGCGGTGCTGGTGCCGTTCGCCGAGGAGGTGCTGTTCCGCGGGATCGGCTACGGGGCGCTGCGCCGCTACGGCGTGTGGGTCGCGGCGCCGGCGAGCGCCGCGGTCTTCGCGATCGCGCACGGCGTCAACGTCGTCCTGGTGATCGCGTTCCTGCTCGGCGTGGCCTGCGCGCTGCTCTACGAGCGGAGCCGCTCGATCTGGCCCGCCGTCGTGACGCACGCGGTGTTCAACGCGTCCGGCTTCGCGATCGCGACGCTGCTCCTGTGAGGGGCACCGCTGCGGTGAAGGACACCGCGATGACCCTCGAGATCGACTCCCTGACCAAGCGGTACGGGTCGACCGTCGCGCTCGACGGCGTGACCCTCGACGTCCGCCCGGGCGAGATCCTGGGCTTCGTCGGGTCGAACGGCGCCGGCAAGACGACCACGATGCGGATCGCGCTCGGCGTGCTCGCCGCCGACGCCGGTGAGGTCCGCCTCGGCGGCAGGCCGGTGGACCTCGACGTCCGCCGCACCATCGGCTACATGCCCGAGGAGCGCGGGCTGTACCCGAAGATGAAGGTCGGCGAGCAGCTCGCCTACCTGGCCGAGCTGCACGGCGTCGGCCGGGCCGGCGCGCGGCGGGCCGTGCTCCGCTGGGCCGAACGGCTCGGGGTGGAGTCCCGCCTGGAGAGCACCGTCGACGCGCTCAGCCTCGGCAACCAGCAGCGGGTACAGCTGGCGGCGGCGCTCGTCCACGATCCGGCCGTCCTCGTGCTGGACGAGCCGTTCTCCGGGCTGGACCCGGTGGCCGTCGACGTGATGAGCGAGGTGCTGCAGGAGAAGGCCCGGACGGGGGTGCCGGTGCTGTTCTCCAGCCACCAGCTCGACCTGGTGCAGCGCCTGTGCGACCGGGTCGGGATCATCGCGGCGGGCCGGATGCGGACGGTCGGGACGGTCGCGGCGGTACGCCGCGGCGGCGGGACCCGGCTGGAGGTCCACGCCCCGGCCGCCCCGCCGGGCTGGGCGGACGGCCTGCCCGGCGTCGTCGTCGACCGGTTCGCCGACGGCCGCACCACCCTGCTGCTCGACGACCGTGCGAACGACCAGGACGTCCTCGCCGCCGCGCTCGCCACCGGGCCGGTGCACGGGTTCACCGTCCGCACCCCGTCCCTGACCGATCTCTACCGGGAGGTCGTCGCATGAGGGGCCCGCTGCCCGCGTCCCGGGCCGTCGCGCTGGTCGCCCGTCGTGAGTTCCGCGCCCAGGTCGTGAAGAAGAGCTTCGTGATCAGCAACGTGATCGTGCTGCTGGTCATCGCCGGTGGCATCGTCGCGTTCGCCGTGTTCGGCGGCTCCGGCGACGACCGCCCCGCCGTCGGTGTGGCCGGCCCGCCGGCGCTCGCGGCGACCGTCACCGCGGCCGGCGACCGGCTCGGGCTGCCGGTCGACGTGCGGCCGGTCGGCTCCGCCGACGCCGGGCGCGACGCCGTGCTCGCCGGGGACCTCGACGTCGCAGTGGTCCCCGCCGCCGACGGCGCCGTCGCGATCGTCACCGAGGAGGTGCCCGGACCGGTCCGGGCCGTGCTCGACGCCGCCCTGCAGCAGCAGGCCCGCGACACCGCGCTGACCGGGCTGGGCGTCGACCCGGCCGAGCTCGACCGGAGCACCGCACCGGCGGTGCTCACCGTCGACGCCGCGGACCCGCCCGACCCGGAGGCCGGGCAGCGGACCGCGCTGAGCTTCGTGGCGCTGTTCCTGCTGTTCGGGCAGATCCTCGGGTTCGGCACGTACGTGGCGATGGGCGTGGTCGAGGAGAAGTCGAGCCGCGTCGTCGAGCTGCTGCTGTCCACGATCAAGCCGCTGCACCTGCTGTGGGGGAAGATCGTCGGCATCGGCGCGGTCGGGCTGTTGCAGCTCGCGCTGTACGGCGTCGTCGGGCTGACCGCCGGGCTCGCCACCGGCGTGCTCACGCTGACGGCAACCGCGGTCGGGGTGTTCGCGAGCGTGCTCGGCTGGTTCGTGCTCGGGTTCGCGTTCTACTCGGTCCTCTACGCGGCCGCCGGGTCGATGGTCTCCCGTCAGGAGGACATCAACACGACCACCGGCCCGCTGATGCTGAGCCTGTTCCTGCTCTACGGCGCGGCGTTCTACCACGTGAGCTCGCCGGACGACACGCTGGTCACGGTGCTCTCCTGGATCCCACCGTTCTCGGCGATCCTGATGCCGCTGCGGATCGCCGACGGGTCGGCGACGGTCGTCCAGATCGTCGCGACCGTGCTGCTCATGCTGGCGGCGGTCGCCGCGCTGGCGTGGGCGAGCGCGCGGATCTACCACCGGTCGGTGCTGCGGATCGGCGCGGCGGTCCCGTGGCGGGAGGCGCTGGGCAGGAGCCGCTGATCAGACCTCGACGAGCTCGCGGGGCAGCGTCGTCAACGGCACGGCCGGCCCGCCGGCGACGACGTGCAGCGTGTCCTCGATCCGCACCCCGCCCCGGCCGTCCAGGTAGACCCCAGGCTCGACGGTGACGACCTGACCGGCGGCGATCCGGCCGGTCCCGGCCTTCGACAGCCAGGGCGGCTCGTGCACGGCGAGGCCGACGCCGTGCCCGAGCCCGTGCGGGAACTGCTCGCCGTACCCGGCCTTCTCGATCACCTCGCGGGCGGCGGCGTCGACGGCGGCGACGGACGCGCCGTCGGCCAGCGCGTCCCGCCCGGCCGCGGCGGCCGTGTCGACGAGCGCGTGCAGCTCGCGCTGCCACTCCGCGGCCGGGCCGAGGCAGAACGTGCGGGTCGTGTCGGAGTGGTAGCCGTCCAGCGCCGCCCCGAAGTCGATCTTCACGAGGTCCCCGCGCCGCAGCAGCGTGCTGGTGGGCCGGTGGTGCGGGACGGCCGAGTGCGCCCCCGCGGCCAGGATCGTCTCGAACGACGGCCCGGCCGCACCGAGCCGCCGCATCCGGTCCTCCAGGTCGAGCGCCACCTCCCGCTCGGTGCGGCCGGGTACCAGCCCGCCGGCGTCGAGCAGGTCGCGCAGGGCGGTGTCGGCCAGCTCGCAGGCGGCGCGGATCGCGGCGACCTCGCCGTCGTCCTTGACCGCGCGCAGCCGCCCCGCCAGGCCGGGCGCGCGGCGCAGCAGACGGCCGGGGACGGCGTCGCGGACGGCGGCGAGGCCGTCGACGGTCACGGTCGCCGAGTCGTAGCCGAGCACCCGACCGGCCGGGACCTGCGCCGCCGCGGCGGGCGCGCTCGGCCGGTCGATCACGACGGCGAGGCCCGGGCACTGCTCGGCCGCCTGGATCCGGTAGCGCCCGTCGGTGCAGAGCAGGTCCCCCGCAGGGTCGACGGCCACGACGGCGGCCGCGTTGGACCCGGTGAACCCGGTGAGGTGGCGGACGTCGAGCAGGTCGGTGACCAGCAGCGCGTCCAGCCCGGCGGTGCGCAGGAGCCCGCGCAGCGAGTCACGGCGGTCGGGGTGGCCCATGCGCCCGACCCTATGTCCTAGGGTCACGAGCATGGGCCTGTACTTCCGCCAGCTGCTCTCCGGGCAGGACTACGCCGTGGGCGACCCGGTGGCCACCCAGATGGTCAACTTCTCGTACCTCATCGGGGACACGGGGACGCGGGAGGCCGTCGTCGTCGACCCCGCCTACTCCCCCGACGAGCTGCTGGCCACCCTCGACGCCGACGGCATGCGGCTCACCGGAGTGCTGGCCACCCACCACCACCCCGACCACGTCGGCGGCTCGATGATGGGCTTCGACCTCGTCGGCGTCGCGGACCTGCTGGGGAAGAACCCGGTGCCGATCCACGTGCAGCTCCCGGAGGCCGACTACGTGACCCGGGTGACCGGGCTGTCGGCGACCGACCTAACCGCGCACGACCACGACGACGTCATCGAGGTCGGCGACGTCGCGATCCGGCTGCTGCACACCCCCGGGCACACCCCGGGAAGCCAGTGCTTCCTGGTTCCCGACCCGGAGGGCGGCGACAAGCTCGTCGCCGGCGACACGTTGTTCCTGCAGGGCTGCGGGCGCACCGACTTCCCGGGCGGCGACGCCGCGCAGATGTACCACTCGCTGCAGCAGCTGGCGTCGCTCAAGGGCAACCCGACCGTCTACCCGGGGCACCGCTACTCGGACGCGCCGAGTGCCCCGCTCGACGACGTGCAGCGCACGAACATGGTCTACCGCGCCGGTTCCGCCGAGCAGTTCGTGGCGGCCTTCGGGCAGTGAGCCCCCGCGCGGTCCTGCTGGTCGAGGGGGCCAGCGACGCCGCCGCGAACGAGACCCTCGCCCGCCGGCGCGGCCGCCCGCCGGACGGCGTCGCGATCGTCGTGCTGCACGGTTACACGAACCTCCCGGCGGCGCTGCGAGCGCTCGCCCCGGCGGCCCCGGAGCGGGTCACCGTGCTGTGCGACGCCGGTGCCGAGGCGTGGGTGCAGCGTGCTCTCGTCCCCGGGACGCGCTGCCGGGTCTGCCGCGAGGACCTGGAGGACGAGATGATCCGCGCCCTCGGGGTGGAGCGGGTGCGTGGGCTCGTCGGTGAGCAGGGCGAGCTGCCCGGGCTGCGGACCCTGGAGCGCCAGCCCGCCCAGCGCGGACGGACCTCGGCGCAGCACCTGCACCGGTTCCTCGGGGTGCGGTCCGGGCGCAAGGCCCGCTACGGGGCCGTGCTCGCGGCGGCCCTGGACCTCGCCGCGCTGCCGGAGCCGCTGGGTGCGGCACTGGACGACGTCGGTCTCTGAGAGCCCGCCCCGAGCCGCACCCGCCTCCCCCTGGCCCTGCCACGACCAGGACTTTCGACCCGGTCGGGCGGATCGCCCGAGCGGGATCATCGGCGCCGACGGCGTCCGGCCACCCGCGCCGACGGCCCGGGTGGCAGGACGACGACGAGCCGATGATCCCGAGCGGAGGAGCCGGACATGGTCGACGCGGCCGACAACACGGGTGGGGCGGCCCCGACCGCCCGCGGTACGGGGACCGAGACGTCGCGGCGGGTCCGCGCGCTGGTCGTGCTGCGCGGGGTGCTGCTCCTCGCGTTCGGCCTGGCGGTGCTGCTGATCCCGGGATTCGCACTCCTCGCCCTGATCTACGTCTTCGGCGCCTACGCGCTGGTCGACGGCATCACCGCGATCGTCCTGGGGATCCGGCACCGCGCGGAGCGCCCCGGCTGGGGCTGGACGGTGGCCCAGGGCGTCGTGTCGGTGCTCGCCGGTCTGATCGCGTTCGCGCTGCCCGCGGCCGCCGCGATGGCGATCCTGTTCGTGATCGCGTTCTGGGCGATCCTCGCCGGCATCGTCACCGCGATCTCGGCGAACGAGGTCCGCAAGCACGACGGACCGTGGGGCTGGATCGCGGTCCGGGCCGGGCTGAACGTGCTGATCGGCATCCTGCTGCTGGTGTGGCCGGCGACCGGCATCATGGCGCTGCTCTGGCTGTTCGGCCTGTTCGCGGTCGTCACCGGCATCGTGTTCGTGGTGCAGGCGTTCCGGTCGGAGTCGCACCCCGCGGTCGGCTGACGCGGTCCGGCCCGATGCTCGGCCGACCCGATGCTGCTCGGCCGGACCGCGCTCGGCCGGCTCAGCCGGTGATCGCCGCGTAGGCGGTCTCCAGCAGGACCGGGTCCGGGCCCTCCAGGCGGCCCGGCTTCGCCAGGCCGTCGAGCACGACGAACCGCAGCGTGCCCGCCCGGGACTTCTTGTCCCCGCGCATCGACGCGGTGAGCTCGGGCAGCACGCCCGGCTCGTACGCCGTCGGCAGGCCCACCAGCTCCAGCACCTCCCGGTGCAGGTCGGCGGTGGCGTCGTCGAGCCGCCCGGCCGCACGGGCGAGCTCGGCGGCGAAGACCAGGCCGACGGACACCGCGTTGCCGTGCCGCCACCGGTACTCCTCGCGCCGCTCGATCGCGTGGCCGAGGGTGTGGCCGTAGTTGAGGATCTCCCGCAGGTGGGACTCACGGAGGTCGGCGCCGACGACGTCGGCCTTCACCCGGATCGCCCGGCGCACCAGCTCGGTGAGCACCGGGCCGGCCGGGTCGAGCGCGGCGGCCGGGTCGGCGCGGACCCGGTCGAGGATCACGGGATCGGCGATGAAACCCGCCTTCCACACCTCGGCCGACCCCGCGACGAGCTCGGCGCGGGGCAGCGTCCGCAACGTGTCGGTGTCGACGAGCACCGCCGACGGCTCGTGGAACGCCCCGACGAGGTTCTTCCCCGCCGCGGTGTTGATGCCGGTCTTGCCCCCGACCGCGGCGTCGACCATCGCGAGCAACGTGGTCGGGACGTGCACGACCGCGATGCCGCGCATCCAGCTCGCCGCGACGAACCCGGCGAGGTCGGTCACCGCTCCCCCGCCGAACCCGACGACGACGTCGGCGCGGGTCAGCGCAGCGTCGGCGCACGCCTGCCAGCAGGCGGCGAGCGAGTCGAGCGACTTGCCGGCCTCGGCGTCGGCGACCTCGATCGTGGTCGCGGTGATCCCGGCCGCGGCCAGCTCGTCGCGGGCGGCTCCGGCCCGGTCGGCCAGCGTCGGCGGGTGGACGACCAGCGCGCGGCCCGCCCCGGTCGCGGCGACGGTCCCCGCCAGGCGGGACGCCACGCCGGCACCGACGAGCACGGGGTAGGGCCGCTCGGCGTTCACGTCGATGCGGACGGCACCGTCGCTCTCGAGGACGCCGGAGGCGTCGGGGAGTTCGGTGGTCATCGGGCCTCCAGCCGGTCCTGCGGGCCGTCCGCCGTGTCGCCGGACCCGTCGTCGGGAGCGCCGAAGCCGGGGCTGGGCAGGGCGGAGTCCTGCCGCGGCGTCGGAAGGTCGTGCGGGTCGGCCGAGGCCGGGTCGGCGTCGGCGGCCTCGCCGGGCAGCCCGAACGCCGTCAGCACCTCGGCCACGACCTGGTTCGGGCTGCGCCGCGCGGTCTGCACCCGGACGGTGGCGACCTCGGCGTAGAGCGGTGCCCGGTCGGCGAGCAGCGACCGGAACGTCGCCCGCGGGTTCACCCCGGCGAGCAGCGGCCGCGCCGTGGACATCCCGGTGCGGCGCATCCCGTCGGCGAGATCGACGTCCAGCGCGACGACCCGGTGCTCCCCCAGCAGTTCACGGGTCTCGGCCGCGAGGACCGATCCGCCGCCGAGGGCGAGCACCCCGTGCCCGGCGCGGAGCTGCTCGGCGACGACCTCGCGCTCCAGCGTCCGGAACGCGGCCTCGCCCTCCTGCACGAACATCTCGGCGATCGGCTTGCCGATGCGCTCGACGACGGCGGTGTCGGTGTCGGCGAACACCAGGCCGAGCCGCTCCGCGAGGAGGGTGCCGACGGTCGTCTTGCCCGAGCCGGGCGGACCGACCAGGACGACCCAGGGGCGGCCCGCGTCGTCCGGGCCGGGGGCGCTCACCGGTCACCCGCCAGGTACGCGGCGACGTTGCGCCGGGTCTCGGCGATCGAGTCGCCGCCGAACTTCTCCAGCGCCGCCTGGGCCAGCACCAGCGCCATCATCGTCTCGACGACGACACCGGCCCGCGGGACGGCGCAGGCGTCGGAGCGCTGGTGGATGGCGGTGGCCTCCTCACCGGTCACGGTGTCGACGGTGCGCAGCGCCCGCGGCACGGTCGAGATCGGCTTCATCGCGATCCGGACGCGGACCGGCTCGCCGTTCGTCATGCCGCCCTCGATGCCCCCGGCGCGGTTGCTGAGCCGGGTGACGGGGACGGTGCCCGCGGGCCCCTCGCCGCGCGCTCCGGAGGGAACCATCTCGTCGTGCGCGACGGACCCGCGACGGTGGGCGGTGCGGAACCCGTCACCGATCTCGACGCCCTTCATGGCCTGGATCCCCATCAGTGCGGACGCGAGCCGGGCGTCGAGCCTGCGGTCCGCCTGCACGTAGGTACCGACGCCGACCGGCATCCCGTACGCGATGACCTCGATGACGCCGCCGAGGGTGTCGCCGTCGTCGTGGGCGGCGTCGATCTCGGCGGCCATCCGGGCGCCGGTCTCGTCGGTGAAGGCGCGGACCGGGTTGCCGTCGATGCGCTCCAGGTCGTCGGGGCCGGGGAGCGGCTCGTCGTCGGGGGCGTCGACGGCGCCGATCCCGACGACGTGAGACACGATCCGTACCCCGAGTGCCTGCTCGAGGAACGCCTTCGCGACGGTGCCGAGCACGACGCGGGCCGCCGTCTCCCGGGCGCTGGCCCGCTCCAGGACCGGGCGCGCCTCGTCGAAGCCGTACTTCGTCATGCCGGCGAGGTCCGCGTGCCCGGGGCGCGGCCGGGTGAGCGGCGCGTTGCGGGCACGGTGCGCGATGAGCTCCGGGTCGACCGGGTCGGCGGCCATCACCGTCTCCCACTTGGGCCACTCGGTGTTGGCGATCCGCACGGCGACCGGGCCACCCTGGGTGAGACCGTGCCGGATCCCGCCGACGACCTCGAGCTCGTCGGCCTCGAACGCCATCCGCGGGCTCCGGCCGTAGCCGAGCTTCCGGCGGGCCAGCTCGGCCTGCAACTCCTTGGTGGTGACCCCGACACCGGCGACCATGCCCTCGAGCACGCCCACCAGCGCCGGACCGTGGGACTCCCCGGCGGTGATCCATCGCAGCACGGCGTCCATCCTCTCACCCGGGGTTCCGGGCCGACCGTCGGTACTCACGCTGCCGCACCCGCCCCGACCACCGCGAGTGCCGACGCGAGGAGGACCGGCCCGTGCGGGAGCCTGCTCCCCCAGCGAGCCCGCCCGACCGCCAGCGCGCACCCCGCCACGACGGCCGACAGGACCGCGGCGAGCAGCGCCGCCGCCGGCAGCGTCGACCAGGCCGGACCGGTCACCGCGGCGCCGACGGGCAGCGCGAGCTTCACGTCACCGGCGCCCATCGCCGGCGGTGAGACCAGGTGGACGGCCGCGTACGCGGCGGCGAGCAGCACCGCCCCGGCCATGCCGCGCAGCACCGCGGCGGCACCGGCCGGCACGAGTGCGCCGACCACCAGCGGGAGCGCGGGCAGGGTCAGCGCGTTCGGCAGCCGCCTGCGCAGCAGGTCGGTCGCCGAGCCGGCGACGCCGAGCCAGGCCAGGGCCGCCAGCAGCGGCACCCACCGGGTCTCGACCAGGCCGGTGACGGCGAGCGCCGCGACGACCGCCCACAGCGTGCCGGTCCCTGCCTCGCACCACGGCGGCTCGACCGGTGCGCCCCGGCGCATCCGCGAGAGCCCGCGGCGGGTGAGCGCTCCGGCGAGCGCACCGGCACCGGCGGCGAGGAGCGGGACGGTGATGAGGGCGAGCAGGTCCATGCGTCCAGCCTGCGGGCTCCCGGCCGGATCGCACCCACGATCTCGTGGCCTGTGGACAACTCGGCCGGGGACCGGGCAGGCAGGATGGGGACCATGGGTTCCGGTGCGACGCAGGACGAGCGCGACGCGTCGGCGGTGATCCGCGCCGAGGTCGACCACGGCGTCGCCGAGCTGGTGCAGGACCCCGACCGCCCGCAGTCCTGGACGCTGCTGCTCGACGGGCCGGCGCAGTCGCACGTCGACCTGGCCGACCCGGAGCACCTGGAGTTCGAGTACGTCCGGCGGATCGCCCACGTCGTGGACCTGGCGGCGCCCCCGTCGGTGCCGCTGCGCGTGCTGCACCTCGGTGGTGGCGCGTGGACCCTGGCCCGGTACGTGGCTGCGACGCGTCCGGGGTCGGCACAGACGGTCGTCGAGCTCGACGCGGCGCTGGCCGGACTGGTCGCGCACCGCCTTCCCGGCCCCGGCGGGTCGGACGGCCTGGAGGTCGTCACCTCGGAGGCACGGGCGAGCCTGGCCCTGTTCCCCGCCGGCGGGTTCGACCTCGTCGTGCTCGACGTCTTCGCGGGTGCCCGCACACCCTCCCAGGTCACGACCGCGGAGTTCCTGCGGGAGGTGCGCCGGGTCCTGGCACCGACCGGGATCCATGTCGCCAATCTGGGCGACGGTGCTCCGTGGCCGTTCCTGCCCGGGCAGGTCGCCACGGCCGGTGCGGCCTTCGCCGAGCTGGGCCTGATCGCGGCCCCGGACGTGCTGCGGGGTCGCCGGTTCGGCAACCTCGTGCTTGTCGGCTCGGACCGTGGTCTGCCGGTCCCCGGCCTGGTGCGCCGCGCCGCGGCGGACCCCTTCCCGGCCCGGGTCCTCGACGACGACGACACCCGCGCACTGGCCCGGGGCGCCGCCGTCGTCGCGGACACGACGGCGACCCCGTCCCCGAAACCCCCCGCCGGCCTCTGGGGCCAGTGACCCCACAGACACCGCGACCGCCCACCCGCCCCGCACCCGGCACCCGGCACCCGGCACCCGGCAGACGCTCACCAGATCCGGGGCCGCTCACCCGATCCGGCAAGCACCACCGCAATCGGTGAGCGTCCTCGTTCCCCGACCCGCGCCACCGGGTGAGCGAATCCGCGGTCCACCCACGGCCGGGCCGGACCGGCGCCCGGGCCAGGCGCTCACGGAACCCGAGCCCGCTCACGAGACCCGAGCCCGCTCACCCGATCCGGCAAGCACCACCGGAATCGGTGAGCGTCCTCGTTCCCCGACCCGCGCCACCGGGTGAGCGAGTCCGCCGACCACCCACGGCTGGACCGGGGCCCGGCCCAGGCGCTCACGGAACCCGAGGTCGCTCACGAGATCGGCGCCCGCTCACCGGATCCGGTGAGCGTGCCCCGAACTCGTGAGCGTCCCTGGGCGGCCGGGGTGGGTGACGGAGCGGGGTGGGTGACGGAGCGGGGTGGGTGACGGAGCAGCGGGGTCAGGCCACGGAGGGGTCGACCAGGACCTTCATCTTCCGGCCGGCGTGGAGGGCCTCGAACCCCTCCTCCACGACGTCGGCCATGGCGATCTTCTCCATCCAGCCGGTCGTGTCGTAGTGCCCGTTCGCCATGAGCTCGATGACGGCGCGGTAGTCCTCGTGGGTGTAGCAGAGCGAGCCCTGGACCCGGGACTCGCCCAGCACGAGGTTGAGCAGCGGCGTCACCAGCGGCGTCTCGTAGATCGCGACGCTGACCATCGGCCGTCCCTCGCCCAGGGAGTCGAGGGCGGTCGCGACGGCAAGGGCCACGCCGGCGGCGTCGTAGCAGGCGTCGGCGCCCCGCCCGTTCGTCAGGTCGGCGACGACCGCAGGCACGTCCACGGCGGTCGGGTCGAGGGTGTCGGCGCCGAGCCGCTCGATCGCCTGCCTGCGGGTCGGCGACGGCTCGACCACCCGGACGTTGTCGACGCCCGTCCCGCGCAGCGCGAACCACAGCCCGATCCCGATCGGGCCCGCGCCGAACACCAGTGCGGTCGCGCCCGGCTGCACGTCGCCGAGCTTCGCCGCGTGGTAGGCCACCGCCATCGGCTCGACGAGCGCGCCCATCTCCAGTGACACGTCGTCGGGGAGCTTGTGCAGCATGTGCGCCGGGACGACGGTCGACTCGGCCATGCCGCCGTCGGCCATCAGGCCGTGGAAGCCGATCGTCGCGCAGACGTTGTAGCGGCCCTCGCTGCACCGCGCGCAGGTCCCGCAGGTGTAGAGCGGCATCACCGCGACCCGGTCGCCGGTCTCGACACCGTCGACCCCGGACCCGACCTCGACGACGGTGCCGGAGAACTCGTGGCCCAGGGTCAGCGGCAGCTCGCGGCCGGTCAGCGGGCGCTTCTCGCCGTTCGGGATGAAGATGGGGCCGGCGTAGTACTCGTGCAGGTCGGAACCGCAGATGCCGTTGAACCCGACCTTCAGCCGCACCTCCCCGGCGCCGACGGGTGCCTCGGGCACGTCGGTGATGTCGAGCTGTCCGGGGCCCCGGTAGACGACCGCACGCATGGCTGTTCCCTTCGCCGACGGGTCTACCAACCCCCGAGGGTCCCGGTCACGGGTTGGGCGAGGGTTGCATGCGCATCCCGCGACCTGTCGGGACGCGCCGGGCTCAGGACGAGGTCAGAACGCCCCGGCCGCCTGGGCCCGCGCGACGTTGCCGCGGTGCTCGTCGTAGGTGACGGCGAAGCAGGACGTGCCCTCGGTGGCGCACCGGACGAAGAACAGCCACTGCCCGGCCTCGGGGGCCTCCGCGGCGCGCAGGGCCGTCGTCGACACCGACGCGACGGGCGTCGGCGGCAGCCCGGTGTTGAGGTAGGTGTTGTAGGGGCCCGGCGTCCCGCGGGCCTCGGACGTGGTCCGCAGCGCCTGCACGTCCAGCGGGTAGTTGACCGTGGAGTCCATCTCCAGCCGCTGGTTCACCCCGAGCCGGTTCTCGATCACCCGGGCCACCTTCGGCATGTCCGGGGCGAGCGCCTCCTTCTCGACGATCGAGGCGAGGACCAGGGTGCGGTAGGCGTCCGCCCCGGTCAGGCCGCCCTCGTCGAGCCGCTGCCCGGAGATCGCGAGGACCTCCCGCAGCACGTCCTCGGGGCTGCCCCGCGGGTCGATGTCGTAGGGGCCCGGTGCGACGAGGCCCTCCATCCGGCGCTCCGGGGCGGCGGCGCGGAAACCGTCGTGCGCCCAGTCCGGGACGCCGATCGCCTCCGGATCGGCCGATGCCATGGCGGCGCGCAGCTCCTCGACCCCGGTGCAGGTGGCCTCGCCGTCGGCCGCGCCGAGGCAGGTCGCCTGCGAGATCTGGGAGAGGACGCCCGGGCTCACCGCGCCGTTCGGGGCACGGGTGTCGTCGAGCTGCACCCCGCCCTTGACGTCCATGAATCCGACCCGGCGGTCCGGGTCGACGAGCGCCTCCGCCGCGGCGCCGCCCGACATCTGGGACCTCAGCTCGTAGTAGCCGGGCTGGACCCGCTGGACGGCCGGTTCGTCGGAGGCGGCGGAGACGAACGCCACCCGCGACCGGACGACGTCCTGCTCGGCGAGGGACTCGCCGATGGCGCTGGTCGAGTCGCCCGCCTCCACCCGGACGACGACCGACCCGCTGCCACCGCCGGCGTAGTCGTCCGGCCCGAGCAGGTAGAGGGACCCGGCGACGAGCACGGCGCCCGCCAGGAGGGCCGAGGCGAGCAGTGCGAGCCGCCGCCTGCGGAAGTCCGCCGGCGTCGGCCGGTGCCGGACGGGCGGGGTGGTCACCGGTGCGCTCACACCCGGTCCCGTGCCCGGGACCGTCGGTTCACGTCGTTCTCGCCGGCGCCGGTCACGTGCCCGAGGGTAACCGCCGCGCTGCCCGGACGGGCACCCGCCCGGCGGTGTCGATCATGTGCCCGCGCAACCGTCAACGGTGCTGGTCGAGCCAGCCCTGCAGGATCTGCACCGCGGCGGCCTGGTCGACGACGGAACGCTGCTTGCGCCCCTTCACCCCCCGTCCGGAGAGCTGCCGGGCGGCGACCACGGTCGTCATCCGCTCGTCGGTCAGCTCCACCGGCACGTCGAGCCCGGCCTGCAGCGCGTCGGCGAACTCCCGCGCCGCCCGCGCGGCCGGGCCGTCCTCGCCCCGCAGGTTGCGGGGCAGGCCGAGCACGACGCCGACGACGTCGTGCTCGGCCACCAGCTCGGCGATCCGGCGGACGTCGGCGCCGTGCTCGGCGTCCCGCGGGACGGTCTCCACCGGTGTGGCGAGGATCCCGTCGGGATCGCACATCGCGACCCCGACGCGGACGGCGCCCACGTCGACGCCGAGCCGCCGGCCCCGCGTCCGGGTCACGCGCGCAGGGCGGAACGCAGCTTCTGGATGGCGGCGTCGATCCCGGCCGGGTCGGTGCCACCGCCCTGGGCCAGGTCGGGCTTGCCGCCCCCGCGCCCACCGACGGCCGCGGCGAACTCCGGGATGAGCTTCCCGGCGGCCACGCCGTTGTCCCGGGCGGCCTTCGTGGTGGCGACGACGAACGAGACCTTGCCGTCGGCGACGGCGAACAGGGCGACCACGCCGGGCCGGTCCCCGAGCTTGCCGCGGACGTCGGCGGCGAGGGTCCGCAGGTCGTTGCCGGCCACCCCGTCCGGGGCGGTGACGGCGACGAGCGCGGTCCCGTCGAGGTCCTCGGCCGCGTCGGCCAGGCTCCCCGCCGAGGCGAGGACGGCGTCGGCACGGTGCTTCTCCAGGTCCCGCTCGGCGGTGCGCAGGCGCTCCACCAGGCCCTGGATCCGGTCCGGGAGCTCCTCGGGGCGCGCCTTGAGCTGTTCGGCGAGCTGGTTGACCAGCAGGTGCTCGGTGGTCGCGTGCTGGAAGGCGTCGAGCCCGACCAGCGCCTCGACGCGCCGGACGCCGGACCCGATGGAGGCCTCGGACAGCACCCGGACCAGGCCCAGCTCGCCGGTGCGGCGCACGTGCGTGCCCCCGCACAGCTCGCGCGAGTAGTCGCCCATGTCGACCACGCGGACCCGGTCGCCGTACTTCTCGCCGAACAGCATCATGGCGCCGAGCTTGCGCGCGGAGTCCATCGACGTCTCGTAGGTCTGGATCTCCCGGTCCTGCTGCAGGACCGAGTTCACCTCCTCCTCGATCTCCACCAGCGCGGCGGGGTCGACGGCCCCGGTCGGCGAGGTGAAGTCGAACCGCAGGCGGCCCGGGGCGTTGAGCGAACCGGCCTGCGCGGCCGAGCTGCCCAGCGCACCGCGGACACCGGCGTGCACGAGGTGGGTGGCGGTGTGCGCGCGGGAGATCGCGGACCGGCGGGCCGGGTCGACCTCGGCGACGATCTCGGCGTCGAGCGTGACGGTCCCGGCGGTGACGACGCCGCGGTGCACCCGCAGCCCGGCCACCGGGGACTGGACGTCGTCCACCCGGATCTCGAACGAGCCGCCCCGGAGCACGCCGGTGTCGGCCTGCTGGCCGCCGGCCTCGGCGTAGAACGGGGTGCGGTCCAGCAGGACCTCGACCTGGTCGCCCTGCTCGGCGGCGGGCACGGTCTGCCCGTCGCGGAGCAGGCCGACGATCCGGGACTCGGAGTTCAGCGACTGGTAGCCGAGGAAGTCGGTCGCACCGTGGGTGTCGAGGACGGCCCGGTACACCGAGGCGTCGACGAAGCCGACCTTCCGACCGGCGGCGTCGGCCTTGGCGCGGGACCGCTGCTCGTCCATCAGCGCGGTGAACCGCTCCCGGTCCACCGCGAGCCCGGCCTCGTCGGCCATCTCCAGGGTGAGGTCGATCGGGAAGCCGTAGGTGTCGTGCAGCTGGAACGCCTGGTCACCGGGCAGCGTGGTGCGACCGGTGGAGCGGGCCTCGGCGACGGCCCCCTCGAAGATCTTCTCGCCGGCGGTGAGGGTGGCCCGGAAGGTGTCCTCCTCCGCCCGGATCACGGCGGAGATCCGCTCGAAGTCGGTGGCGAGCTCGGGGTAGGTCGGGGACATGGTGTCCCGGACGACGGCGGCGAACTCGCCCAGGCACGGCCCGGTCACGCCGAGCAGCCGGGCCGAGCGCACGATGCGGCGCAGCAGACGGCGCAGCACGTAGCCGCGGCCCTCGTTGCCGGGGGTGACGCCGTCGCCGACGATCATCATGGACGACCGGGCGTGGTCGGCTATGACCCGGAACCGGACGTCGTCCTCCTCGTTCCGCCCGTACCGCCTGCCGGACAGCTCCTCGGCCTTGGCGATCACCGGCCGGACGAGGTCGGTCTCGTAGACGTTGTTGACCTCCTGCAGCAGGAAGGCCACGCGCTCGACGCCCATGCCGGTGTCGATGTTCTTGTGCGGCAGCGTCCCGATCGGCGGGTGCCCCTTCTTCGGGGACAGCTCGCCGCGCTCGTCCTGCATGAAGACGAGGTTCCAGATCTCGAGGTAGCGGTCCTCGTCGGCCTCCGGGCCGCCCTCGGCGCCGAACTCGGGGCCCCGGTCGTAGTAGATCTCCGAGCACGGGCCGCCGGGACCGGGCACGCCCATGTCCCAGTAGTTGTCGTCCCCGCCGCGGCGCTGGATCCGCTGCTCCGGGAGCCCCGCGATGTCCTTCCAGAGCGCGATGGCCTCGTCGTCGTCGTTGTAGACGGTGACCCAGATCCGCTCCGGGTCGAAGCCGTAGCCGCCCTCGTCCTGGCTGTTCGTGATCAGCGACCAGGCGAACTCGATCGCGCCGCGCTTGAAGTAGTCGCCGAACGAGAAGTTGCCCGCCATCTGGAAGAAGGTGGTGTGGCGGGTCGTCTTGCCGACCTCGTCGATGTCCGGGGTGCGGACGCACTTCTGGATCGACGTGGCGCGCGGGTACGGCGCCGGTACGTCACCGAGGAAGTACGGCTTGAACTGCACCATGCCCGCGTTGACGAACAACAGCTGCGGGTCCTCGAGGATCAGCGAGGCGCTGGGCACGGGCGTGTGCCCGTTCCGCTCGAAGTGGGCGGTGAAACGGCGGACGATCTCGTGGGTCTGCACCGGAAGGTCTCTCGTGACGGGTACGGCGACGGCGGTGCGCAGCGGCGACGCTGCGCGGGGACACCGTACGGCGGCCCGGCGCGGGCGCGCCGGGGAGGCTCGGGTGACGCGGGGCCTCAGGCACCCGCGCCGGGCGCTCGGTCCCGGAACGGTTCGCGCGGCACGGGGAAGGGCACGCCGGTCCTGCTCACGCGGCACCCTCCCCTCGACACGCGGTCACCGGCCAGGCTACTCCCCGTGTGCGAGAGGGTTTCCGCCGGTCGACGACGGTGCCGGGGAGCGATGCCGGGGAGCCGGGAACGGGGTCGGCCGGTGCCGGAGTGCGCCCGAGCACTCCGGCACCGGCCGGTTGCGGCCCGTGCCGTGGTCACCGGTCCGGGGGTGTGACCGGTGACCGGTCCGGCCGGTCCGCCGTTCTCTCGCCGCCCCACGTGGTGGGCTCAGACGGCGACGCGCAGCTCCGGGCCGTCGGCCACGACGACCGGACGGCGCGGGGCGGGGATCGCACCCGGGGCGGGGTGCGGCACGGTCACCGGCGGGCGCACGGGGCGCGGCCCCGGCGTGCCGGCCGCCCGCTCGCCCTCCCGCTCGGCGGCCCGGCGCGCGGCGCGGCCCTCGAGCTCACGACGCAGCCGCTGCAGCGCCCGGTGCTGGGCCACGCGAACCGGGCCCGGGGTCGAGCCGAGCGCCTGGGCGGTCTCCTCCGCCGTCATCCCGACGGCGATCCGCAGCGTGAGGATCTCGACCTGGCGCGATCCGAGGATGTCGAGCAGGTCACCGAGCCGCTCGTTGCGCTCGGCGTCGAGCACGACCTGCTCGGGGTCGTCGTCGCGGCTGATCCGCTCGGGGATCTCCTCGACGGCGTCGCAGCGGTTGCGGGCTATCGCCCGGAACGCGTCGGCGATCTTGTGCCGGGCGATGCCGAAGACGAACGCGCGGAACGACATGCCGGACAGCCGGTACTCCGGGAGGACGGCGAGGACGGCCATGCACACGTCCTGTGCGACGTCGTCGGCCGAGCCCAGGGTCGTCTCCCGGCGGCCGAGCCGGGCCCGGCAGAACCTCTCGACCTGCGGCTGGACCTTCGACAGCAGCAGCGCCACCGCCGCGGGCTCGCCGGCGACCGCGGCCCGGAGGAGCTCGGGTGGGAGGAGGTCGGGCCCGGCGCCCGTGGTGCGCTCGACCGGATCCGTGGGCCGCTCCTCGACGGTGTCGTCCTCGACGGGCGGATCGATCACCGCGGTTCCCTCGTGCATCGTGCCCAGTGCTCCTTCCGTGCGGCGCCCCCGCACCCCGTCGCCGCGCCGCCGCGGGACCCTCCCCCGGGTCCTCGGCACGCTCGGTGGTCGTCACCGGGGTCGTCGGCTCTCCGGCGACTCCGCTCGGCCGCGCCCCGGTCTGCGATCAACCCTGGCCAGGCACCCGTTCGGGGTCAATCAACATGCTCAATTTGCGGTATACGACGACACGCGGTACGGGCGTTGGTCCCTACGAGGCAATCGAGCGGGGCGGGAAGCGCCGTTCGGGCGTCATCAGATCTGATGGCGTAGCGAAGCGTGACCCGCGTGGAGCAGCATCGTTGAGCCGGGTGTCACGGCCCGATCACTGCCCGAAGGACCCTCAGTGCCCCTGCGCCGCCCGCACCGACTGCTCCTCGCCGCCCTCGCCGGGACCGCCGCGATCGGGCTCGGTGTCGCCGTCCCCGCCACGGCCGCCCCGACGCTGCCGGTCGATCTCCCGATCCTGACCGAGGACGCCGCCGCCGGCCTGCTGCCGGCCGTGGGTGAGGCCGCGGGGACGTCGCTGGCGGGGAGCTGGTTCGAGGACGGCCGGCTGATGGTCGGCACCTGGGACCCGGCACTCGCGCCCGTGCTGACACGCCTCGGCGCCACCCCGGTCGTCCGGGACGAGCCCCGGCGCGACCCGGGTGCCGTGCTGGGCGAGCTCGCGGCCCGCACCGCGACGGCGATGCCGGCCGGGCTCGCGTCGTACGGGATCGACCCGCGTACCGAGCAGGTCGTGCTCGAGGTCGTCGACGGCGCCGGGGCGGACGCACTCGCCGATGCCCTGACCGCGGGACTGGACCCGTCGGCGGTGCGGGTGGAGCGGGTCCCGGCGGGCCCGCGGCAGCAGGCCGCCGTGGCCGGCGGCGACACGATCACCGACGGCAGCCGGCGCTGCACCGCGGGCTTCGCGGCGTCGGACTCGTCCGGCGACGACTGGGTGCTCACCGCCGGGCACTGCACCCGCGGCTCCTCGACCTGGTACGACTCGGAGCAGAGCACGATCGGGACGGGCGCCCGGTCGGCGGGCGGCGCCGTCGACGTCGGCGCGATCCCGGTCGCCGAGGGCAGCGCCTCGCCGACCGTCTCCGGCACCCGGGTGGCGGGCACGAGCGCGGCCCCGGTCGGCTCGACGGTGTGCCTCTACGGCTCGACCAGCGGTCGCTCCTGCGGGAGCGTCGAGCGCACCGACATGACGGTGAACTTCGACGGCCAGCAGCAGTCCGGCCTCACCGCCGTCGGTGCCTGCGCGCAGGAGGGCGACTCCGGCGCCCCCTACATCACGTCGAGCGGGCAGGCCCAGGGCGTGCACACCGGCGCGGGCGGCTCGGACAACTGCACGAGCTACTTCACCCCGATCGGCACCGCGACGAGCGCGCTCGGCCTGACGCTCACGACCGGCTGAGCAGGCGGGCCGGGGCCGTTCAGCCCCGCTCGCCCCGCACGACCCGGCGCAGCTTCGGGACCCGCTCGGCGAGCGTGCGCTCGAACCCGCGGACGGACGGCGCGTAGTAGTCCGTCCCGACGACGTCGTCCGGCGGGTACTGCTGGCGCAGCACCCCGTCCGGGTCGTCGTGCGGGTACCGGTAGCCGACGGCGTTGCCGAGCTTCTGCGCCCCCGCGTAGTGCCCGTCGCGCAGGTGCGGGGGCACGCCGCCGACCTTGCCGGACCTCACGTCGGCCATCGCCGCGTCGATCGCGGTGATCACGGCGTTCGACTTCGGCGCGGTCGCGAGGTGCACGGTGACCTGGGCGAGCGCGATCCGCGCCTCCGGCATGCCGACGAGCTGCACGACCTGGGCGGCGGCCGTCGCGGCCGGCAGTGCGGTCGGGTCGGCGAGGCCGATGTCCTCGGACGCGTGGACCATCAGCCGCCGGGCGATGAACCGGGCGTCCTCCCCCGCGACGATCATGCGGGCGAGGTAGTGCAGCGCGGCGTCCGGGTCGGAGCCGCGGATCGACTTGATGAAGGCGCTGATGACGTCGTAGTGCTGGTCGCCCGCCCGGTCGTAGCGGACGGCGACCTCGGTGACGGCCCGCTCGACGGCGTCGAGGTCGACGACCGCCGCACCGTCCCCGGCTGCGGCACCCGCGCCGAGGACACCGTCGGCGGCCGCCTCCAGCGCCGTCAGGGCCCGGCGGCCGTCGCCGGCGGAGAGCCGGATCAGCGCGTCCTCGCCGTCGGCGGCGAGGGTGACCGTCCCGGCGAGACCGCGCTCGGACGCGACGGCACGGCGCAGCAGCGCGCGGACGTCGTCCTCCCCCAGCGACTGCAGCTGCAGGACCAGCGAGCGGGACAGCAGCGGCGAGACGACCGAGAACGACGGGTTCTCGGTGGTGGCCGCGACCAGGAGGACGAGCCGGTCCTCGACGGCGCCGAGCAGCGCGTCCTGCTGGGTGCGGGAGAACCGGTGGACCTCGTCGATGAACAGCACCGTCGACGTACCGCTGCGGTCACGGCGGCGGCGTGCCTCCTCGATGACGGCGCGCAGCTCCTTCACCCCGGCGGACAGCGCGGACAGGGCGACGAAGTGCCGCTCCGCGCCGCCCGCGCCGGCCATCAGCCGGGCGAGCGTCGTCTTCCCCGTCCCGGGTGGCCCGTAGAGCAGCACCGACGCCGCCGCGCCACCCTCGAGCAGCCGGCGCAGCGGCGCGCCCGGCTCGAGGAGCTCGGACTGCCCGACGACCTCGTCGAGGCTGCGCGGGCGCATCCGCGCGGCCAGCGGGGCGTCCGGGCGGGGCGCGGACCCGTCCCCCTCCCCGGGGGTGTCCCCCGGGGAGGGGTCGATGTCGAACAGGCCGTCGGTGCTCATCGCCGCCCAGCCTGCCAAATCCGGCGGGGCCGGACCCGCGTCAGGGTCGGTCGATCTCGTCGGCCAGGACCGGCGTGTGCACGGCGTGGTCCTCGTGGAACCGGTTCTCCGCGTAGAGCACCACGACGACCGCCGTGCCCACGACACCGATCGGCAGCGCCAGCACGAGGTTCACCAGCGCCCCGGCCAGCGGGCTCACGACGCCGACGGCCGCTCCGACCAGGCCGATCACGAAGCCGGCGACGCAGGCGGCGAGCCCGAACAGCGCGAACCGGCCGAGCGTCGGGAAGAACCGGCGGTGGACCAGGGTGACGACCCGCCCGATCCCGCCCCGCTCGACGCCGACGACGCCGGGCAGCGCGGTGAGCACGGTGCCCGCGTAGAGCGCGCCGGCGAGGATCGGCAGGACCGCGAGGAACGGGCCGAACGCGAGCACGAGCACCGCGACGGCGGCCCCTGCCGCCGCGGCGACCGCGGCGGTCCAGCCGATCGCGGGCACGGCGCGGTTCCGCACGAACGCGATCACCTGGTCACGGGTGTAGGGCCGCTGTGCCGCGTCGCGGACGGTGACGAACACGGCCGCCATCGCCCCGAGCGCGCTCACCGCGACCGAGAGGATCCCGAACAGCAGGACGAGCACGGCCGTCCCGGCCAGCGCCCCGCGCCCGGGCAGGACGAACCCGCCCCCGATCCCGGAAACCACCAGCACGACCTGCAGCAGCAGGGCCGGCACCAGGATCAGCGCCTGGACGACCAGCAGGGGCTTCCACGACCGCTGCACGGTGGCGATCACCTTCCCGAACCAGTCGCCCAGCGAGAACGGGACGAGCGGGTCCGGCGAGGTGCCGCCGGGCGGACCGGGCCGGCCGGGGTACGCGCCGTGGGGCGGCGGGTACGGCGCGCCGTACTGCCCCACGTACTGCCCCCGCCGTACGGAGCAGCTCCGTACGGGGCGGGCCCGCCCCCGTACTGCGGGCCAGCGCCGTACGGCGGCGTGGCTCCGTACCGCGGACCGGCCCCGTGGCGGGGATCGCCGCCGTACTCCCGGCCGGCCGGGTACTCCTGGTGGCCGTACGGCGGGTGCCCGGGCACCTGCCCGTACCCGCCGGCGGGCTGCTGCGGGTACGGCGTCCCGTACGGCTGCTGCCCGGGCTGCGTCCCGGGCGCGTCGCTCTCCGGCCCCCCGTGGCCCGACCGGGCGGCACCACCCTCCGGCGGTTCGTCGCTCATGCGCGCGGACACTAGTCCCGACCGCCGACGACGGGGTGCGCCTCCGCCCCGCCGCCCCCGATTTCGTGACCGGCGCCGCATGATCGGCCGCGACCCCGGATCGTCGCCGGAACGCAACGCCGGCGACGCGCGGAGTCACCACCCGGCAACAGTGCCGGTGCATCCTCATGGGGCATGGACACGATCCACGGTTGCCCGCTCTGCTCACGCCCCCGCACCACGGCCGACGCCCGTGGCCTGGCGTGGAGCAGCCACCACGGCCCGCACGGCGTCGTCTTCGTCTGCGGCCCCTGCACCCGGACCCACCTGTTCGACCTGGAGACGGGCCTGCTCGACCCGGCCCGGACCGACCGGACCGGGCCGGGGCGCCTCCAGCGGGCGGCCTGAGCAGGCCCGGTTCAGAACCGGTTCAGGACCGGTTCAGGACCGGTTCGGCATCCGGTGGTGGATGTCCTCCGACATCCGCACCACGGCGTAGTAGAACTCCAGCGTCACGCGGATCAGGATCAGGTAGACCAGCGCCGCGACGGCTCCGCCGATCAGCGCGAGCAGGCCGCCGAACAGGCCGCCCCGGAGGAACGCGCCGACCACGACGACGACGTAACCGACGGCCAGCACCACGGTCAGCAGGATGTAGGCGAACTTGACGATGTGCGGCGTCACGAACTGGTTGAACCCGAAGTCGAACAGCGCCGCCAGCGGGTTGGAGGGCGGGGCGGGCGGCGGCGTGGAACCACCGGGGTAGGCGCCGGCGGCGTACGGGTCGGAAGGTCCACCGGGTGGCGGTGTCTGCGTCATGGGGCCGCACGCTATGCCGCATGTGCGTGCCGGCACCCCCGGTGTCGCCTGATCAGGGGCGCGCCACGGCCCCGTGGCGCCGCCCGGCGGACCGCGGCCCCGCCGTCGTAGGGTCACGGCCGTGCGCGAGATCCTCGAGTTGCTCGAACGCGACGCGTCGCTGAGCCACGACACCGTCGCGACCATGGTCGGCCTGCCCGTCTCCGAGGTCGACGCCCGGATCGCCGAGTGGGAGCGCACCGGCGTGATCCGCCGGCACAAGGCGGTCGTCGACTGGGCCCGGTACGAGGACGGCACCGCCGCCCTCGAGGGAGCCGGCCGGTCCGGCGCGCAGGTCACGGCGTTCATCGACGTCGGCGTGGCGCCCGCCCGCGGTGTCGGGTTCGACGACGTCGCCGCCCGGATCTCCCGGTTCGACGAGGTCCGCGACTGCTTCCTCGTCTCCGGCGGGCACGACCTGCGGTGCACGGTCGTCGGCCCGGACATCCGCGCGGTGAGCGACTTCGTCTCCCAGAAGCTGTCGACGATCGACCGCGTCCGGTCGACCGCGACCCACTTCGTCCTGGCCACGCACAAGCGCGACGGCGACACGTTCGCCGAGCCCGAGCCGGACCACCGGCTCCCGGTGACCCCGTGAAGCCGCTGAACGAGACGATCACCGCGATCCCGCCGTCCGGGATCCGCCGGTTCTTCGACATCGCCGCGGAGATGGACGACGTCATCTCGCTCGGCGTCGGCGAACCCGACTTCGTGACGCCGTGGCGGATCCGCGAGGCCGGCATCTACGCCCTGGAGCACGGCTACACCACCTACACCGGCAACGCCGGGCTCCCGCGGCTGCGCGAGCTGATCTGCGCCGACCTGGCGTCGCGCTACGACGCCCACTACGACCCGGCCACCGAGTGCCTGGTCACCACCGGCGTCTCCGAGGGCCTCGACCTGGCGTTCCGGGTGATCCTCAACCCGGGCGAGGAGGTCATCGTCCCGGAGCCCTGCTACGTGGCCTACCAGCCGTGCGTGTCGTTCGCCGGTGGGACGCCGGTGGGGGTGCCGACGCGGGCCGAGGACGGGTTCGCGATCGACGTCGCCGCCGTCGAGGCCGCCGTCACGCCGCGGACGAAGGCGATCCTCATCGGCTCGCCGGCCAACCCGACCGGGGCGGTGCAGTCACCCGAGGTGCTGCGCGCGCTCGTCGCGCTCGCCGAGCGGCACGACCTCTACCTGCTCTCCGACGAGATCTACGACCGGCTGACCTACACCGGGGCGCACACCTGCCTCGGTGCGGTGCCGGGCGCCCGGGAGCGGACGGTCGTGCTGGGCGGTTTCTCGAAGGCCCAGGCGATGACCGGGTGGCGGGTCGGCTGGCTGGCCGCGCCGCGCGCGATCGCCGAGCTGTGCCTGCGGGTGCACCAGTACACGATGCTGTGCGCGCCGCACGTGTCGCAGGTGGCGGCCGTCGAGGCGCTGACCAACGCCGAGGGCGACGTCGCCGAGATGGTGGCCGACTACGACCGCCGCCGCCGGGTGTTCGTGAAGGGCCTGCGGGAGGCCGGGCTGGAGTGCCCGGAACCGGCCGGCGCGTTCTACGCCTTCCCGTCGATCCGCGCGTCCGGGCTGGATGCCGAGACGTTCGCGGAGCGGCTGCTGCGCGAGGAGTCGGTCGCCGTCGTCCCGGGGACCGTGTTCGGTCCCTCCGGGGAGGGACACATCCGCTGCTCGTACGCGACGGCGCTGCCGCAGCTGGAGCAGGCCGTCGAGCGGATCGGGAGTTTCCTGGGCCGGTTGTGACGCCGGTGGGCGCACGGCCGGGCACGCGCGGGGGCCCCGCGCCGCATCCCCTCCGCCAGGCCGCGGACCATCACCGGCCCCAGGTCGCGCCCACGGCGGCACAGCCACGGCACCCCCTTCCCGACCAGCCACGCCCCGCGCTCCCACGACCTCACGACCCGGCCGCCCGCGGCGTCGAGCGAGACCGTGCCGGGGACGGCCCAGCCTTCCGCCGCGAGGAGCTCGGCGAGCCCGCGGGCGAGCAGCCGGTGCCCGAGCTCGGACGGGTGCAGCCGGTCCACGCTCCATGCGGCCGGGTCGTACGGCGACGTCGTCTCCAGGTCGAGCATCCCGACGGTGACGGACGGCGCGGCCGCGGCGACGGCGTCGTCGAGCGCCGCGTTGAGGGCGAGGATCCGGGCGGTGAGTGCCCTGCGCATCACGGCGGGCAACCGGAACACCCGGGTGTGGTCGTGGAACCGGACCAGCAGGACGGTCGCCCCGGCCCGGCCGAGCAGGTCGAGGGCCTCCGCGCAGTCGCGGCGGATCTCCTCGGGGTCGAAGTCGGAGCGCAGGGTGTCGTTCATCCCGGCGCAGAGGACGACGACGTCCGGCCGGGCGGCGGCCGCCGCGGGCACCTGCTCGTGCCGGGTGGCGGCCATCCGGGCACCGGTCCGGGCGTGGTTGTCGAGGCGCACCGGGTCGGGACGGTCAGGATCGGTCACGGCGTCACGCAGGAGCGGTCCGAAACCGCGCCACCCGCCGCCGGGCCGGGGATCACCCAGCCCGACGGCGGTGGAGTCGCCCAGCACGGCGAGATGCCGGACGGGGCGCCCGGGCCCCGGCGGGGTGGCGCCGGTCCGGGCGGGTGCGGGGCGGGCGGGTACGTGTCGGGAGGCGGGATCGGCGACGGGCGAGGACGCGATCGTCGGGCGCACGACCCTCACGATCACCCGCGTGCGCACCGCCGCGGTGTGCACGCGGTGACGCGCCCCGGACCGGCACGCGAACTCTTACCGCTCGCCCGTCCGGAACGCGGGGAACACCGCCAGCTCGGACGGGGCGTCCGGGAACCGCTCGTCCAGCGCCTCGACGACGGCGCCGGCCAGCTCCGCGTTGCCGCGCCGGTCGGTCGCCGCGGCGGCGGCACCCAGCCCCCGCCAGTAGTGGCGCAGGGCCGTGGAGATCCGGGGTGAGCGGCCGGCGTCGTCGCCGATGGGGCCGTCGTGCTCCAGTACCCGCGGCAGCAGCATCCAGGTCGACCACCACACCCACAGCAGGTGCGCGTCGGTGAGGCGCGACTCCAGCACGTCGGGGTCGTCGAGCTCGGGCCAGACCGGCGCGACCTCGGCGCGCCAGGCCTCCAGCATCTGCGCGGACACCGCGGCCGGCAGCGCGTAGCTGCTGGCGCACCCGGGGAACGGGATGCGGACGTACGCGGCGTCGAGCACGACGTCGCGGAAACAGCCCCACTCGAAGTCGACGAACCGCACGCCGCGCGAGGTGACCAGGTTGTTGTCCGGGCAGGTGTCGGACGGGCTGAACGCCCGGAACCCGGTGCCGCCGAGCAGCCGCACCCCACCGCGTGCCTCCAGCACCGCCGTGTCCCCGGCGGTGACGCCGAGCGCTTCGGCGAGCAGCTGCGGCAGCCGGGCCAGCGCGGCGCGGGCCTGGTCGGCGATCGGGTCGCGGTGCGCCTTCTCCCCCAGCCGGCGCAGCAACGCCCCGAAGTCGCCCTCGCGGCCCGCGGTGGCGGCCTGCATCCGCCCGAGGCCGCGGGCCCAGCCGAGCAGGCAGTTGCGGGCGGCCTCCCTGTCGGGCCCGAACAGCTTGTCGGCGAGGGTCATGCTGCGGCCGAGGTCCTCCAGGACGAGCAGCCGCTGCTCCGGGTCGTGCGCGATGATCGCCGGGCTGGGCCGGATCTCGGTCGGCAGCGCGGTGAACAGCTGGCACGAGGCGACCTCGTAGCGGAACGGGTCGGACGCGGCCTCCGCGTCGCCGTCGCCGGCCCGCGACGTGTACTGCTTGATCACGACGCTGCGGCGGTCGGAGAACGGGTTCTGCCCCATGCGTGCCCGGGCCACCACGGAGCGGCCGCTGCCACCGAGATCCTCCGGCTCGGAGAGCTCGACCTCGGACCCCGCCCGGCGGGACAGCAGCCGTGCGGCGCCGGCCACCGCCTCGACCGCGCCGGGGGTCGCCTGCGGATCGGTCATCGCCGGAAACCCTACCCTTCGGAGAGCGTGCGGTCTGCGCCCCGACGCCGGGACCGGTGCCGGGCGAGCAGCAGCACCACGGCCGCCGATCCGATCGCCCCGGCCAGGTTGAGACCGAGCTGCAGCACCGACAGCGCGGCCTCCACCCAGCGGCCCTCGATGGCCGCGACCGAGCCGTACGCGGCGGCGGGGACGGTCGTCACCGAGATGAACACGCCGACCAGCGCCGACGACCGCGCCGACGTCAGCGACAGCATCCCCGCGGCACCCGCGAGGACGGCCACGACCAGCGAGAACGGCCCGACCTCGTAGATGAAGTCCATCTGCTCGAGCCCGTCCAGCGACGCCGACGACAGCCAGCCGAACAGGTCGAACAGGACGGTCGCCAGTGCGGTGACGGCCATCGCGAACGGGAACCCGACCAGCAGCGCGGCCGCGCCCCGCCGGATCAGGTCGGCACGGCGCAGCACCAGCCCGACGGCCATCGCCGCCATCGGCCCGAACTCGGGGCCGAGGACCATCGCGCCGACGACCGTCACCGGGGAGTCGGTGACGGCGCCGACCGCGGCGAGCAGGCACGCGATCGTGAGGAACGTCAGGAAGGTGAGCGAGAGCCGGGACTCCTCGCCGGTCCGGTGGATCAGCTCGTCCCAGACGACGGCGTCCGCCCCGTCCCCGGGGGCGGCCTCCTCGGCGGCGTCGGCCCGGTCGGAGAGCACGGTGTCGAGCTGCTCGAGGGTGATCCCGCCGTCGTGGTCGACGCCGAGATCGGCGAGCCGGCCGAGGAGGTCGTCGGTGCACTCGCGCGCGACGTCGGCCTCGACCAGGTCGCCGGGCGGGCGCACCGCCGCCCCGGGGTGGACCACCAGGTGGGCCACCCCGGGTTCGGCGGTGAGGACCTCGCAGACCTCGGTGGTCCGCCCGGACGGGCAGACCACCCGCAGGTGCAGCACCTACGCGGCCGGGCCGGGCTTCTCCGGTGCGCCGCCGCCGGTCTCGGCCGGCCTGCCGGGCGCGGAGCCGCCGGGCGCCGGCTGGGCCGGCTTCGCGTCGACCCCGGCCTCCTTGCGCTGGGCGGCGGTGATCGGCGCCGGGGCCTGGGTCAACGGGTCGAAGCCGCCGCCGGTCTTCGGGAACGCGATGACCTCGCGGATGGAGTCGACCCCGGCGAGCAGCGCGGTGATCCGGTCCCAGCCGAACGCGATCCCGCCGTGCGGCGGCGGGCCGTAGGAGAAGGCGTCCAGCAGGAAGCCGAACTTCTCCTTGGCCTCGGCCTCGGACAGGCCCATGATCTCGAAGACGCGCTTCTGCACGTCGGCGTCGTGGATACGGATCGAGCCGCCGCCGATCTCGTTGCCGTTGCAGACGATGTCGTAGGCATAGGCCAGCGCCTCGCCCGGGCTCTGCTCGAAGGTGTCGATCCAGTCCGGGGTCGGCGAGGTGAAGGCGTGGTGCAGCGCGGTCCAGGCACCCCCGCCGACGGCGACGTCGTCGGTGTCCGCGGTGGACTCGAACAGCGGGGCGTCCACGATCCACACGAACGACCAGGCGGACTCGTCGATCGCGCCGACCCGCCGCGCGATCTCGCCGCGGGCGGCGCCGAGCAGGGCGCGGGCGTCGGACGGCGTCCCCGCCGCGAAGAAGATGCAGTCGCCGGGGTTCGCGCCGACGGCCGCGGCCAGGCCGGCCCGCTCGGTCTCGGACAGGTTCTTGACCACCGGGCCGCGCTCGTCGACCTGCCCGTCCTCGCCGATCAGCACGTAGGCCAGGCCGCGGGCACCGCGCTGCTTCGCCCACTCCTGCCAGCCGTCGAGCACCTTGCGCGGCTGCGAGGCGCCGCCCGGCATGACGACGGCGCCGACGTAGGGGTTCTGGAAGACCCGGAACCGGGTGTCCGCGAAGTACGACGTCAGCTCGGTCAGCTCGAAGCCGAACCGCAGGTCGGGCTTGTCCGAGCCGTAGCGGGACATCGCCTCGGCGTAGCTCATGCGCGGGATCGGCGCCGGGATGTCGTAGCCGACCAGCTTCCACAGCGCGACGAGCACCTTCTCAGCCAGCGCGATGACGTCGTCCTGCTCGACGAAGCTCATCTCGATGTCGAGCTGGGTGAACTCGGGCTGGCGGTCCGCGCGGAAGTCCTCGTCGCGGTAGCAGCGCGCGATCTGGTAGTAGCGCTCCAGGCCGCCGACCATGAGTAGCTGCTTGAACAGCTGCGGGCTCTGCGGCAGCGCGTACCAGGAACCGGGACGCAGCCGGGCCGGGACGACGAAGTCGCGGGCGCCCTCCGGGGTGGACCGGGTCAGGGTCGGCGTCTCGACCTCGATGAAGTCCTCGGCGGCGAGCACGTCGCGGGCGGCCTTGTTGACGTCGCTGCGCAGCTTCATCGCCGACGCCGGGCCGGAGCGGCGCAGGTCCAGGTAGCGGTGGGTCAGCCGGATCTCCTCGCCGACCCCGGTGTGCTCGTCGATCGGGAACGGCAGCGGCGCGGCCTCGGACATCACGGTCAGCCCGGTGACCGTGACCTCGATGTCGCCGGTGGGCAGCTCGGAGTTCTCGTTGCCCTCGGGGCGCCGGACGACCTCGCCGACGACCTGCACGCAGAACTCCGACCGCAGCCGGTGGGCCCGCTCGGCCATCTCGCCCTCGCGGAACACGACCTGCGCGGAACCGGACCGGTCCCGGAGGTCGATGAAGATCACGCCGCCGTGATCGCGGCGGCGGGCCACCCATCCGGCGAGGGTCACGGTCTGGCCGGCGTTCTCGGCACGCAGCGTGCCGACAGGGTGGGTTCGCATCACGGCGGACAAGGCTATCCGCCGCCCCCGACCGGCCCGTCACCAGGCTTGCCGTCGGGTCACAGCAGGCTGAGTTGCTCGTCACGAGGCTCCCGTGGCGGGGGTGCGGCCGGTTCCTGACGGGTCCACCCGGGGTCGCCCGGATCGGCCTCCGGACCGTCCAGGCCGTGCCGTGCCAGCAGTGGCGCGGCGCGGCTCCGGAGGGCGGCGCGGTACTCGCGGTCGGCCGTCGCCCCCCGGCGGTAGAGCTTCTCGTAACGGGGCAGCAGGGCCGGGTACTCGCGGCCCAGCCACTGCAGGAACCACTCGCGGGTCCCGGGCCGCAGGTGCAGCGCGAGCACGGTGGCCCGGCGGGCACCGGCCGCGGCGATCTCCCCGAGCAGCGCGTCGAGCGCCTCGGCCGAGTCCGTGAGCCACGGCAGGACGGGCGCGACCATCACCCCGCACGGCAGGCCCGCCTCCGTGATCCGCCGGACCAGGTCGAGCCGGGCCCGCGGGCTCGGCGTCCCCGGTTCCAGGCGCGCCTGCAGCTCCCGGTCGAGCAACGCGACCGAGACCCCGGTACCGACCCGGACGTCCCGGTTCGCCGCGGCCAGGTCCGGCAGGTCCCGGGTCAGCACGGTGCCCTTGGTCAGGATCGAGAACGGTGTGCCGGACCGGGCGAGCGCCCCGATCACCCCGGGCATCAGCCGGTAGCGGCCCTCGGCCCGCTGGTACGGGTCGGTGTTGGTGCCCATCGCGACGTGCTCCCGCCGCCACGACGGCCGCGCCAGCTCACGCTCCAGCACCCGGGCGGCGTTCACCTTCACCACGATCTGGGAGTCGAAGTCCGCGCCCGCGTCGAGGTCGAGGTAGGTGTGGGTGTTGCGAGCGAAGCAGTTGTGGCTGACGACCCCGGCCGCGACGAAGTCACCCGTGCCGGTGGTGATGTCGTACATCGGGACCACCCGGCCGGTGTCGTGAACACCGGTGACCTGCGGGGCCCCCTCCGGCGGCTCCTCGACGAGTGCACCGGTGACGTCGCGGACCCGCGCGACGGCCGGGTCCGCGACCGCGACCAGCCGCAGCTGCTCCGCCGCGCCGCCGAGGACCCGCAACGCGCGCGCACCCGGCCGCCCGGACGGTTCGGACGCCACCCGGAACCCGAGCCGGCGCACCGCCCCGACCGTGGCCCGGGTGAGCTGCTCGTCGCCCGGGACGATCCGCAGCACCCCCGCCGAGACCTGGCCGCAGGCGTCGAGCACACCGCCGACGAATCCCGCCGACCAACCCGGCCCGGGGTGCTCCGGCCACACCGTGGGCGACGGCCGCTGCGCCACGGCCGGGGCCGCCGACGGTGCGGCGGCCCGTGCCGGTTCGCCGATCAGGCCGATCAGGTGGTGGGCGCGGGCGACCGCCTCCAGCTCCACCCACGCCGACGGGAACGCCTCGGCCGTCACCCGGGACCGGACCGCGTCGGCCCGGACCAGACCGCAGAGGTAGCCCTCGTCGTAGCCGGGCGGCCGGGCGCCGCGGGGCATCGCCGCCGCGCCGGGCCCCACCAGCGCGGAGCCGGGCCGCAGGTGCGGACGGTCCGCCGAGGCCCGGCACCGCCCCGGGCGCACGTGGGCCCAGCCCTCGCCGGTCAGGAAGCGGTGCTCGGCCGAGGTGACCAGCACCGTGCCGTCGGTCAGGGACACCCGCTGGGCGCGGCGCCGGGTGGACCAGTGCGCGAGCACCGGGGTGCGGACGAACCGGCGGCGGCCCCGCCCGTCGGACGTGGTGCCGACCACCTCGTCGCCCGGGCGGAGCTCCCCGATCGGGCGGGACCGGCCGTCGGCCGTCAGCACCGGGGTGTCGCCCGCGAGGCAATAGGTGCACGCGTGGGAGCAGCCGCGGTACGGGTTCACCGTCCACCCGAACGGCACCGGCGAGGACGACGCCACCCGGTTCAGCACCGACCGCGCCTCCACCTCGTGGAACACCGTCCCCGCGAACTCCGGCGTACGCACCGTGCGCAGCAACCCGCGCATCCCCGGCAGCGCCGCGTCCGCGCCGATCCCGTCGATTCCCACCTGCTGCCCGTTCCACCGCACGAGAGTCATTCGAACACAAGTTCGAATGCCGGGCAACCGGTCGTCGCCCGGCGGCCGCCTCCGGGCGAGGACCGGTCGGCGGTGCGGTGATCGCTTGCGAGGATGCGGACGTGCATCCCGACGATCCCGGCCCGCGGCACCCGTACCCCGGGGAACCGCGGGGCGGGCGGCCGTCCGGCAGGCGGCGCCGTCCCGAGCCCGGCGACGGCCACGGGCACGGTGTCCCCCGGCCCCGTGCGACACCGCCCGTGCCGGGGCGTCCCGGTCCCGGTGGCCCGCCGCCGGAGCGGGCCGGTCGTCGTCCCGACGCGCCGTGGGCCCCGGGAACGGAGGGCGCCGGGCAGGAGCACGGCGGCGGGTACGCCACCGGGCCGGTGCCCGCCGGCGCCCCGACCGGCACCGGGCGCCGTGCGGCGCGACGCCGGGCCGAGGAGGACCACGCCGGCACCGGACACGGACACGGACACGGCGCCCCCTCCCCCGCAGGCCGACGGGTGCGGAACCTCCTCGTCGCGCTGCTCGTCCCCTGCGCCCTCGCGACCCTCACCGGTCTCGTCCTGCTGTGGCCGGGACCGGTCCCGGCACCCGAGCTGCCGCCGACCGAGCAGGTGCACGGCGACGTGCAGTCCGTCCAGGTCGCGGACTGCTCCCCCGGCTCGGGCGACGGGGCCTGCACCGGCGTCACCGTCCGGATGACCGACGGCCCCCGCGCCGGGCGGGACCTCGTGCAGCTCGTCCCGACCGAGCCGTCCAGCCCGCGGTTCGCCGTCGGCGACCCGGTGACGATGGCCTGGTCCGGCGGGAACCCGGACGAGGCGGGCTCGTACCAGCTCAACGACTTCCAGCGCGGGCCCGCGCTGGGCTGGCTGGCGGCGGCGTTCGCGGTGGCCGTCGTGCTGCTGGGGCGGCTGCGCGGGTTCGCCGCCCTGGTGGGCCTGCTGCTCAGCTTCGCCGTGCTGCTGTGGTTCGTCCTGCCGGCGATCCTGTCGGGCGGGTCACCGCTCGCGGTGGCCGTCACCGGGTCGTGCCTGATCATGTTCGTGGTGCTGTACCTGACCCACGGGTTCAGCGCCCGTACGTCGTGCGCGGTACTGGGGACGCTCGCGTCGCTGGCCCTGATCGGCGTGCTCGGCTACGCCTTCACCGCGGCCACCCGGCTCACCGGGCTGGACGACACGACGGCCAACCTGATCGGGACGCTCGGCCCCGGCGTCCCGATCGACCCGCGCGGCCTGGTCCTGGCCGGGCTCGTGATCGGCGCGCTCGGTGCGCTCGACGACGTGACGGTCACCCAGGCGTCGGCGGTCTGGGAGCTCGGTGCGGCGAACCCGCGGCTCGGGCCCCGCGAGCTGTTCGCCGCCGGGATGCGGATCGGCCGCGACCACGTGGCGTCGGCGGTGAACACCCTCGTGCTGGCCTACGCCGGCGCCGCGCTGCCGTTGCTGCTGCTGTTCTCGGTGGCGGCCGGCGGCGTGACGGAGGTCCTGACCAGCCAGGACGTCGCGACCGAGATCGTCCGGACGCTGGTCGGAAGCATCGGGCTGGTCGCCGCGGTGCCGGTGACGACCGGTCTCGCGGCGCTCGTCGCCGCCCGTCGCTGACTCAGGCGGGCCGGCGGGCCACCAGGTGCGCCTCGCCACCGCCCTCGTGGTGGGCGACGACCTCCAGCTCGCCGAACGCCGCCGGCAGCTCGCCGGGGGCGGCCCGGTACTGCCCGCCGGTGTCGCCGACCTCGGAGAGCACGGTGACCACCAGCAGCCCGCCGGGCGCGACGGCCGCGGCGAGCGCCGGGTAGAGCGCGGGGGCCCGGAACCGCTGGCAGACGACGACGTCGTACACGTCGTCGTCGGCGGGGAACCCGTGGTCGAGGTCCGCCTGGACCCAGCGGACCCGCCCGGGCGGCTGCTCGGCCGCGACGAGCGCCGCCCCGGCCGCGAGCCCCGCCGGCGAGACGTCCACCGCGACGACGTCGAGCCCCTGCGCGGCGAGCCACGCGGCGACGATCCCGCGGCCGCAGGCGACGTCGAGCGCCCGGCCGGTGGCCGGCAGCAGCCCGGTGTGCGGCCGCAGCGCGTCCGGTGGCTGCGGGGTGCCGACGCCGGCCGCGCGGTGCCGGGCGTCCCACCGCTCCTGGTCGTCGACGGCCACGGTCAGCTCGCGAGGGCCGTGACGACGGCTCCGGTGACGGCGTCGAGCGGGACGTCCTGCTGCTCGCCGGAGGCGAGGTCCTTGAGCCCGACGGTGCCGTTCTCGAGGTCGCGGTCGCCCAGGACCAGCGCGAACCGGGCGCCGGAGCGGTCCGCCGACTTCATCGCGCCCTTGAGGCCGCGACCGCCGTAGGAGAGGTCGACCCGCACCCCGCGGGCCCGCAGCTCCGCCGCGACGACGACGAGCCTGCGCTTCGCGGCGTCGCCCAGCGGCACCCCGAACACCTCGGCCCGGGCGGTCGTCCACGGCTGCACGCCCTCGGCCGCGCAGGCCATCAGCGTCCGGTCGACGCCGATGCCGAACCCGACGCCGGACAGCTCCGGCCCGCCGAGGGTGGCCATCAGGCCGTCGTACCGGCCGCCGCCGCCGATCCCGGACTGAGCGCCGAGGCCGTCGTGGACGAACTCGAAGGTCGTCTTCGTGTAGTAGTCCAGGCCGCGCACCATTCGCGGGTTCGCCGTGTAGGCGACGCCGAGGTCGTCGAGGTGCGCGAGGACCTGCGCGTGGTGCTCGGCCGAGGCGTCGGACAGGTGGTCCATCAGCAGCGGGGCCCCCGCCATCGCCGCGCGCACCTCGGGACGCTTGTCGTCGAGCACCCGCAGCGGGTTGATCGCGGCCCGCTCGCGAGTCGCCTCGTCGAGGTCCAGGCCGGACAGGAACTCCTGCAGCCGCTCGCGGTAGGCGGGACGGCACTCGGCGTCGCCGAGCGAGGTGAGCTCCAACCGGTAGCCGGTCAGGCCGAGCGCCTTGAAGCCCTCGTCGGCGACCGCGATGACCTCGGCGTCGAGCGCCGGGTCGTCGACGCCGATCGCCTCGATCCCGACCTGCTGCAGCTGCCGGTACCGGCCGGCCTGCGGGCGCTCGTAGCGGAAGAACGGCCCGGCGTAACGCAGCTTGACCGGCAGCCCCTGCTTGTCGAGGTTGTGCTCGATCACCGACCGGACGACGCCTGCGGTGCCCTCCGGGCGCAGCGTCACCGACCGCTCGCCGCGGTCGGCGAAGGTGTACATCTCCTTGGAGACGACGTCGGTGGACTCCCCCACCCCGCGGGCGTACAGCCCGGTGTCCTCGAACACCGGGAGCTCGATGTAGCCGTACCCCGCCCGGGCGGCAGCCGCGGCGAGGGTGTCCCGGACATGGACGAAGCCCGCCGAATCCGTCGGAAGGTACTCCGGGATGCCCTTCGGCGCGGCGAACGGCTCGGGCTTGCGTGCCCGGGGCCCGTCCGCCCGCTGCTCGGTGGCGGTCACTGCAGGTCCACGTCCTCTCGTGCTGTCGTCCGGAAGCCCCTCCAGCCTAGGACCGCCGTCTCTCAGAATCCCTCTCAGGTCGCCCCGCTACCCTCCGTCGGAACGAATGATCAAGCAGGGAGTGGCGGAGCGTGGCGACGAACGAGCAGCGCCGGGAGGCGGCGAAGCGGAAGCTCGCTGCCCAGCAGGCCCACCGGGCCGAGCGGGCGGAGAAGCGGAAGCGGACGACGACGATCGCCGCCGTCGCGACGGTACTGGTCGTCGCGCTGGCCGCCGGGGGCGTCTACGCGCTGACCGCGGCGTGGGGCGGACCCGAGGAGGCCGCGCCGCCCGCCCAGGCGCAGGGTGACGGGCCGGACACCTCCGGCCTGCCCACGGTGCCGCTGCCGCAGCGGCCCACCGCGCTGCCCGCGTCGGTCGACTGCGCCTACCCGGCGTCGCCGGAGCCCGCCTCGAAGCCGGCCATCCCGCCCCCGGGCGGTCAGGTCTCCGCGGAGGGGCAGGTCCCCACGACGCTGCAGACCAGCGCGGGGACCATCGACCTCACCCTGGACCGGGCACTCGCGCCGTGCACCGTGAACAGCTTCGCGAACCTGGCGCAGCAGGGCTACTTCGACGGCACGTCGTGCCACCGGCTGACGACCAGCCCGGGCCTGCAGGTGCTGCAGTGCGGCGACCCGACCGGGCGCGGCAGCGGCGGCCCCGGCTACTCGTTCGCCGACGAGGTCTTCCCCGAGCTCACCTACGGCCGCGGGCTGCTCGCGATGGCCAACGCGGGCCCGGACACCAACGGCAGCCAGTTCTTCATGATCTACGGCGACGCCCAGCTCCCGCCGAACTACACCGTGTTCGGGTCCATCGGCCCGCAGGGGCTGTCGACCCTCGACACGGTCGCGAAGGGCGGCGAGTCGGTCGGGTCCGGTGACGGCACGCCGAACGTCCCGGTGGAGATCCAGGGCGCGACCGTCGGCTGAACGCCCACCCCCGCCCCGCACCGATGAGATCGCGGTGCGGGGGTGGTCCCTACCTGCGTCCGGGGGTCCACCCCGGGCGTGGTGGGGCCCGCTCGATGGCCGGGCGGGATCCGCCGCGACAGTCTGGGAACCGTCCGGAACGACCGCACGGCCCACCTGCCCCGCACGGAAAGGCGGCGATCATGTCCACCACCAACCGCCCCCCTGCTCAACCACCGGGACCGGGCCGTGCTGCGTGCGATCGCCGCGGACCGCTGCACCGTCACCGACGGCGAGTGCCACTCGCTCACGATCGACGGCGTGTGCTTCTGCGACCAGTTCGCCGGGGTGCGGCTGGCCGACGACGGGCTGGTCGAGGCGTCGGGCGCCGCCCCGCTGCGGCCGCACCTCACCGACGCGGGCCGCTCACTGCTCGCCGCCGCGTGACCGGTCAGGCCGCGCTGGTGACCCGGTAGACGTCGTACACGCCCTCGATGTTGCGCACCGCCTGCAACAGGTGCCCGAGGTGCTTCGGGTCGCCCATCTCGAACGAGAAACGGGAGACCGCCACCCGGTCCCGCGACGTCGTCGTCGACGCCGACAGGATGTTGACCTTCTCGTCGGCCAGGACCTTCGTGACGTCGGAGAGCAGCCGGTGCCGGTCCAGCGCCTCGACCTGGATCGCCACCAGGAACACCGACTCCGGCGACACCGACCAGGCGACGGCGACCAGCCGCTCCTCGCGGGCCGTGAGGTCACCCGCGTTGGTGCAGTCGGTGCGGTGCACGCTGATCCCGCCGCCGCGGGTCACGAAGCCGAGGATCTCGTCGCCCGGCACCGGGGTGCAGCAGCGGGCGAGCTTGACGTAGAGGTCGCCCATCTCGTGGCCGTCGCCGTCCTGCACGACGACGCCGGCGTTCCCGGACGGCCGCCGGTGCCGGACCGTCGACGGCGTCGCCCGCTCGGCGAGCTCCTCCTCGGCCTCCTCCTCGCCGCCGAACCAGGCGACGAGGCGCTGCACCACGTGCTGGGCGCTGGCCTGGTGCTCGCCGACCGCGGCGTAGAGCGCGGACACGTCGGAGTAGTGCATCTCCCGGGCGAGCGCGGACATGGCGTCGCCGGAGATGAGCCGCTGGAGCGGCATCCCGGTGCGGCGCGCCTCCCGGGTGATGGCCTCCTTGCCCTCCTCGACAGCCTCCTCGCGGCGCTCCTTCGCGAACCACTGCTTGATCTTCGCCTTGGCCCGCGGCGACTTGGCGATGGCGAGCCAGTCCCGGGACGGCCCCGCGTCCTCGGCCTTGGAGGTGAAGATCTCGACGACGTCGCCGGAGGAGAGCTGCCGTTCGAGCGCGACGAGCTTGCCGTTGACCCGCGAGCCGATGCAGCGGTGCCCGACCTCGGTGTGCACGGCGTAGGCCAGGTCGATCGGGGTGGACCCGGTGGGCAGGGTGACGACGTCGCCCTTCGGCGTGAAGACGAAGATCTCCCGGGCGGCGAGGTCGAAACGGAGCGAGTCGAGGAACTCGCCCGGGTCGGCGGCCTCCCGCTGCCAGTCGAGCAGCTGGCGCATCCACGCCATCTCCTCAACCTCGACCTCCTTGCTCTGGCCGCCCTTGATCTCCTTGTACCGCCAGTGCGCGGCGATGCCGTACTCCGCGGTGCGGTGCATCGCGTGCGTCCGGATCTGTACCTCGAGCGGCTTGCCGTCCGGGCCGATGACGGTGGTGTGCAGCGACTGGTAGACGCCGAACCGCGGCTGGGCGATGTAGTCCTTGAAGCGGCCGGGCATCGGCTGCCAGAGCGCGTGCACCATGCCGATCGCGGCGTAGCAGTCGCGGACCTCCTCGACCAGCACCCGCACGCCGACGAGGTCGTGGATGTCGTCGAAGTCGCGGCCCTTGACGATCATCTTGCGGTAGATCGAGTAGTAGTGCTTCGGCCGTCCCTCGACCTTCGCCGGGATCCGTGCCGAGTCGAGCTGGGAGGTCACCTCGTCGATGACCTGCCGCAGGTAGGTGTCCCGGGACGGCGCCCGGTCGGCGACCAGGCGGACGATCTCCTGGTACTTCTTCGGCTGCAGGATCGCGAACGACAGGTCCTCGAGCTCCAGCTTCACCGTGGCCATGCCGAGCCGGTGGGCGAGCGGGGCGAACACCTCGAGGGTCTCGTTCGCCTTCTTGACCTGCTTCTCCGGCCGCAGGAAGCGCATCGTGCGCATGTTGTGCAGCCGGTCGGACAGCTTGATGACCAGCACCCGCGGGTCCCGGGCCATCGCCACGACCATCTTGCGGATCGTCTCGGCCTCGGCCGCGGTACCGAACTCGACCTTGTCCAGCTTCGTGACGCCGTCGACCAGGTGCGCGACCTCGTCGCCGAAGTCGGTGCGCAGCCGCTCCAGCGAGTAGTCGGTGTCCTCGACGGTGTCGTGCAGCAGGGCGGCGACCAGCGTCGTCGTGTCCATGCCCAGCTCGGCGAGGATCGTCGAGACGGCGAGCGGGTGGGTGATGTACGGGTCGCCGGACTTGCGGGTCTGGCCCTCGTGCTTCGACTCGGCGACGTCGTAGGCCCGCTGCAGGAGCATCAGGTCGGCCTTGGGGTGCAGCGAGCGGTGCACCGCGGCCAGCGGTTCCAGGACCGGCTTGACGATGGCGACCCGCTGCGGCGTCATCCGCCGGGCGATCCGGGCGCGGACCCGCCGGGTCGCGGACGGGCGGGGAGGCTCGTCGTCGGCGGGGGTCAGCGGCCGCGTCGCGGGATGGGCCGTCGTCCGGTCGACCTCGGTCACCGCACCTCCTGATCGTGCCGGTAGCGGGAGTGGTCCCGCCCCGAGGATAGTCCGCGGACCGTCCCGGGGCGGAACGTGTGCTCCTACGCGCTCAACAAGGCGTCCACCTGCAGGTCACCCAGCTTCGTGCGGCCGTTCAACGCGGTCAGCTCCATCAGCGTGCCGAAGCCGACGATGTCGGCCCCCGCGTCGGCGAGCAGCGCGCACGCCGCGGCGGCGGTGCCGCCGGTGGCCAGCACGTCGTCGACGACGTACACCCGGGTGCCCGGTTCGAGCACGCCGGCCGGGAGCTCCAGCGTCGCGGTGCCGTACTCCAGCTCGTAGCTGCGCGACGCGGCGACGGCGGGCAGCTTGCCTGCCTTGCGGACCGGCACCGTCCCGACGCCGGCGACGAGCGCGACCGCCGCCCCGAGCAGGAAGCCGCGCGCCTCGACCCCGACGACGACGTCGGCGTCGCCGGTGCGGGCGGCCAGCTCGGTGGTCACCGTCGCGAACGAGCCGCCGTGGGCGAGCACCGGGGTGATGTCGCGGAACAGCACCCCCGGCTGCGGGTAGTCGGGCACCGAGCGGACGAGGCCGGCGACCTGCAGCAGGTCCTCGGCGGACTCCCCGTCGATGCCGGGGCCGACCCGGATGCCGTCGACGGCGGTCACCGGCGCTTCCTGCCCGTCTTGCCGGTGGGGCGCACCCCGGGCCGCGGCGCGGCCGGGGCCGAGCGCGACGTGCTGCTCACCGCGGCGAACGTGTCGGTGGCGGGCTCGGCCGCGTCCGGCACCTCCTCACCGTCCCGGACGGCCGCGGCGCGGGCCCGGCGGGCGGCGACCCGCTCGGCCTGGTCGCGGAAGCGCCCGTCGCGCATCTTGATGTCGACCAGCACCGGGGTCGCCAGCAGGAGCGAGGAGACGACACCGGAGATCATGCCGACGAGCTGGACGAGCGCCAGGTCGGCGAGCGTGCCGACGCCGAGCAGCCCGACGCCGATCACCAGCAGGCCCAGTACCGGCAGGATCGCGATGAGCGAGGTGTTCATCGACCGCATCAGCGTCTGGTTGAGCGCCTGGTTCGCGGCCTCGGCGTAGCTGCGGCGGGTCAGCTTGAGCAGCCCGCGCGAGTTCTCCCGCACCTTGTCGAACACGACGACGGTGTCGTAGAGCGAGAACCCGAGGATCGTCAGGAGCCCGATCACCGTCGCCGGTGTGACCTCGAGGCCGATGACCGAGTAGACGCCCGCGGTGACGACGATGTCGTTGATCAGCGCCACCAGCGCCGCCGCGGCCATCGCCCGCTCGAAGTAGACCGCCAGGAAGATCGTGACCAGCACGATGAAGACCAGCAGCGCGATCAGTGCCTGGGTGGTGACCTCACCGCCCCAGGTGCCCGAGACCTGGGAGTCGCTGATCGCGGCCTCGCTCGGGACGCCGCCCCCGCCGATCGGCTGGAGCTGCTGGAACAGCGCCTCCCGCAGCGGGACGAGCTGCTCCGGAGTCAGCGGCTCGGACTGGATCACGATCGACGCCGAGTCCCCGGTCCCGACGGCCTGGCTGACCTCGGGGGCGGTCCCGACGACGTCGGTGTAGATCCGGTCGACCTGCTCGACGCTGATGGGCCCGTTCGCACCGGTGGCCGGCAGCTGGATCTGCGATCCGCCGGTGAAGTCGATGCCGAGGTTGAACCCGCGGAACACCAGCGACAGCACGCAGACCGCGAGCAGCACGCCGAACCCGATGTACCAGAGCTTCTTCCGGCCGACGATGTCGACGCTCGCGGTGCCGGTGGTGAGCCGGGTCCAGCCCGACGTCCGCTCGGGGGCCGTCATGCTCCCGCTCCCTTCCCGCTGGTGGCACGCTGCCCGACGGCGGGTTTGTCCCGCCGGTGCCGGGCACCGATCCGGTCGACCGCCGCGAGCCCGGACAGGCCGGGCCTGCCCAGCGACTTCGACCGGGAGATCAGCACGACCAGCGGGAACGTCACCAGGAAGACCACGACCAGGTCGAGGACGGTGGACATGCCGAGGGTGAAGGCGAACCCGCGGACCTCACCGACGGCCAGGATGTAGAGCACGGCCGCGGCCAGGAAGCTGACCGCGTCGGCCGTGAGGATCGTCCGTCTGGCCCGTTCCCACGAGCGCGGGACCGCCGAGCGGAACGTCCGGCCCTCCCGCATCTCGTCCTTCAGGCGTTCGAAGAAGATCACGAACGAGTCCGCGGTGATGCCGATCGCGATGATGAAGCCGGCGACGCCCGCGAGATCGAGGGTGAACCCGATCCACCGCCCGAGCAGGATCAGGACGGCGTACACGACCACGCCGGACAGGACCAGCGACAGGATCGTCAGCAGCCCGAGCAGCCGGTAGTAGAACAGGCAGTAGACGAAGACCAGGGCCAGGCCGACCGCACCGGCGATCAGTCCGGCCTCCAACGAGGCCAGGCCGAGCGTCGCGGACACGGTCTGTGCGGTGCCCGGGTCGAAGGCCAGCGGCAGCGAGCCGTATCGCAGGGTCTGCGCCAGGTCCTGGGCGCATTCCTGGTTGAACTGCCCGCTGATCTGGGTCTGGCCGTAGATCGGCTGGTTAATCGAGGGCGCGGACACCACGTCGCCGTCGAGGACGAACGCGACGTTCTTCCCGACGTTGGCGGTCGTGTACTGGCCCCACGTCTCGGCGCCCTGCGGCTTGAAGGTCAGGCCGACCGCCCAGCCGGCGGCGCCCTGGCTCTGCTGCGGCTGCGCGGACGCGATCTCGGTGCCCTCGAGGAAGGACGGGCCGAGGATGTACTTGGTCGTGCCGTCCTCACCGCAGGTGACCAGCGGCTGGGCCGGGTCGTCGTAGCCCTGCAGCGGATCCGGGCCCGCGCAGTTCAGCGCGAGCAGTGCCTGCACCTGGGTGGCCTGGTCGCTGCTCTGCCGGGTCGCGCGCAGCTGCTCGACCTCGGCGGCGACCCGCGGGTCGGTCGGGGTCGCGGCGCCGGTCGGGCCCGGGGGTTCGGGCGCGGGCGGCGGGTCCTGCAGCGGGGAGCTCTGCGCCACCGGGGCGACGGCGCGGCTCTGCTCGCCGGGCGCCCCCATCCCCTGCGGCTGCGGTGCCGCGGGAGCCTGGCCCGCCGGCGCCCCGGCCGGTTCCTGGCCGGGCTGCGCGCCGGGGGCGGGCTGGCCGCCGGGCGCCGGCTGCTGCTGCGCGGCCGGGTCCGCGGGGATCGGTCCCTCGACGACCTCGCGGAACCGCAGCTGGGCGGTCTGGCCGAGCGACCGGGCCTGCTCGCCCTGGTCGCCGGGGACGGTGATGACGATGTTGCTGCCGTCCAGCTGGACCTCGGCGCCGCTGACACCGAGCCCGTTGACGCGCTGCTCGATGATCGACTCGGCCTGGACCAGCTGGTCGCGCGGCGGCGGCTGCCCGTCGACGGCGCGGGCGGTGAGCGTGACGCGGGTTCCGCCCTGCAGGTCGATGCCCAGCTTCGGCGTGAGGTTCCCGCCCCCGGTGAAGAGCACCAGGGTGTAGAGGATCACGACGATGCCCAGGAAGGCGGTCAGGTAGCGCCAGGGGCGCACACGCTGCTGCCCCGACGACGTTGCCACGTGGTGTTCTCCCGAATCCGACTCGCGAGGCGGCCTCGGCCGGCCTGCCTCACGGCCTGCTCACCCGGCCAGGCCGGCCCGGGTGCCGGGCCCGGCCGTGGCGCCGGGGCCGCCGGAGCGGGCCTCGGGGCCCGCTCCCGACGTGCTCAGTGGATCGTCGGCTTGTTCTCCGACTGCTCAGACTGCTCGGTCTTCTCGGACGGTGCCGTCTCGGCCTGCTCGTCGGCGGCGACCTTCTCCCGGATCGCGGCGCGCAGCCACGTGGTGACCACACCGTCGGCGATCTCGAGGTCGATCGTGTCCTCGTACGAGGCGTCGACGATCGTGCCCCGCAGCCCGGACGTGGTGACGACGACGTCGCCGTCCTCCAGCGCCTGCTGCATCGCCTGCGTCTCCGCCATCTGCCTGCGCTGCTTGCGGCCGTTCAGGAACAGCGGCACGAACAGCAGCAGGATGATGAGGAAGGGCAGCAGGGACAGCAGGCCCGAACCACCGGCCTCCTGCGCAAGGTTCAGATCCATCGTGCGGGTTCTCCGTCTCGTCTCGTAATCGTGAGTGTGCCAGCCGGGGCGGACACCGACGGGCGGGGCCCTCCCGGGCCTGGACCGCTCGTCGCGGTGCACCGGGGCCGAGCGGCGCCCCGGGCGCCCGGCCCGCGAGGTAACGGGCCGGATGCCCGGATCGTTCCGGCGGCGTGTTCGCCGGACACCGGGGCTCCGCGCGCCGTCCGGGTGCTCCCGCGCGGTGTGCGGACGGTCCAGCATGCCCCCGGCGGCCCCGGACGTGTGCCCGATCCGTTCGGTCCGTCCGGATCCTCCCATGCGACCGCCGGACCCGGACGCCCGCTCTCACCCACACGCCGTAGCGGACCGGCACGGAGCCGGCCCGGAGCCGGCCCGGCCGGTGCCGGGAGGACCGGCGGGACCGTCAGAAGAGCGGGTCGATGCGGTGCCCGGCCGGGGCGTCGGCCGGCGGGGTGAGCCCGAGGTGCGTCCAGGCGAGCGGGGTCGCGACCCGGCCGCGCGGGGTGCGGGCGAGCATCCCGGCCCGCACCAGGTACGGCTCGCAGACCTCCTCGACGGTGCCCGCGTCCTCCCCCACCGCGACGGCGAGCGTGGAGACGCCGACCGGCCCGCCGTGGAACGAGCGGACCAGCGCGGACAGCACGGCGCGGTCGAGGCGGTCGAGGCCGAGCTCGTCGACGTCGTAGACGGCGAGGGCGGCGCGGGCGACCTCGCGGTGGATGACGCCGTCGGCCCGGACCTCCGCGAAGTCCCGCACCCGGCGCAGCAGCCGGTTCGCGACCCGCGGGGTGCCCCGGCAGCGCCCGGCGATCTCCTCCGCACCGTCGGCACGCAGGTCGATGCCGAGGATCCCCGCGGCGCGGTGCAGGACGTGCTCGAGCTCGAGGTCCTCGTAGAACTCCATGTGCCCGGTGAAGCCGAACCGGTCGCGCAACGGCCCGGTCAGCGACCCGGCCCGCGTGGTGGCCCCGACCAGGGTGAAGGGGGCGACGTCGAGCGGGATCGACGTCGCACCCGGTCCCTTGCCGACGACGACGTCGACCCGGAAGTCCTCCATCGCCAGGTACAGCATCTCCTCGGCGGGCCGGGCCGTGCGGTGGATCTCGTCGATGAACAGGACGTCGCCCGGCACGAGGTTGGACAGCATCGCCGCGAGATCGCCCGCGCGTTCCAGCGCGGGCCCGGAGGTGAGCCGGATCGAGGCGCCCAGCTCCTGGGCGACGATCATCGCGAGGCTGGTCTTGCCGAGGCCGGGCGGACCGGAGAGCAGGATGTGGTCCGGTGGGTCGCCGCGACGGCGTGCGCCCTCCAGCACGAGCTCGAGCTGCTCGCGGACCCGCGGCTGCCCGACGAACTCGTCCAGCGACCGCGGGCGCAGCGACGCCTCGACGTCGGCCTCCCCCGGCCGCGCGACGGCGTCGATCTCGCGGATCCGGTCGAACGCGTCGGCGTACGGGTCCGCCGCGGGCTCCGGCTCCGGTGTCACCGCGACCGGCCCAGCGACGACAGCGCCGTGCGCAGCAGCCCGCTCGCGGAGGTGTCGGGCTGCTCGGCCAGCACCCCGTCGACGGCCTGCTCGGCCGGTCGCTGCGGGAACCCGAGCCCGAGCAGCGCCTCGACGACCTGCTCCCGCACGCCGAGGACCGGCGACGGCGCCGCCGCGGCGGTGGCCCCGGCCGGGGCGGCGGCGGGTGCGGTCACCTTGTCGCGCAGCTCCACGACCAGCCGCTCGGCGCTCTTCCGCCCGACGCCCGGGATCCGGGTGAGGACGGCGAGGTCCCCGTCGGCGAGGGCGCGGCGCAGCGTGTCCGGCTCCAGCACGGCGATGGTGGCGAGCGCCAGCCGCGGCCCGATGCCCGAGACCGTCTGCAGGAGGAGGAAGAGCTCGCGCTCCTCGGTGTCGGCGAACCCGAACAGGGTCAGCGACTCCTCACGCACCACCAGGGTGGTGGCGAGCCGGGTCTCCTCGCCCCGGCGGAGCCCGCCGAGCGTCGACGGCGTGGCGTGCACCGCGAGCCCGACCCCGCCCACCTCGACGACGACGTGGTCGAGCCCGATCTCCAGGACCGGGCCGCGCACCGAGTGGATCACCGAGGGGTCCCCTTCCAGGAGTTCGTCCGCCGCGGGACGCTACCGGGGGCCTCCGGGGCGCCCGGCGCGGCCGTACCGCGCCGCGCACCGCCGGGTCCCCCACGGGCCGGGCGGGCCGCCGGGCCGCCGGGCCGCCCCGTGGACGCCTGCCAGGCACCGCCGGACCGCTCGGCCGCCGCCCGGGCCGCGGCCCACTGGGCGGCCGCCGTCGGTGCGGCACCGTCGTCGGCGGCCTGCGCCTGGGCCAGCCGGGCCCGGTGGGTCGCCGCCAGCTCGTCGGCCCGTGCCCGGGCCTGCGCCATCCGGTCGAGCATCGGCGAGCGCCAGCAGTGGCAGATCGCGAGCGCCAGGGCGTCCGCCGCGTCGGCGGGCTTCGGCGGTGTGTCCAGGCCCAGCACCTTGGTCACCATCGTCGTCACCTGGGCCTTCCCGGCACGGCCCTCGCCGGTCACCGCGGCCTTGACCTCGCTGGGGGTGTGGAACGCGACCGGCAGCCCCGCGCGCGCCGCGACCAGCGCGACGACGCCGCTGGCCTGCGCGGTGCCCATCACCGTGCGGACGTTGTGCTGGCTGAACACCCGCTCGACGGCGATCACGTCCGGCCGGTGGCGGGCGATCCAGCGCTCCACCTCGTCGGCCACGGTCAGCAGCCGGCGCTCCAGCGCGAGGTCGGTCCCGCTGCGCACGACCCCGACGTCGACGAACGAGACCGAGCGCCCCTCCCCCGACTCGACGACACCGATCCCGCACCGGGTCAGGCCGGGGTCGACCCCGAGCACCCGCACCGCGTCACACCCTTCCCGCACGTCCGTTCGAACCCCGCACGCTACCGGCCGTCCGCCGGCAGCCCGGCCGGGGCGCGCCGCGACTCGCCCGTCCGTGCCCGGCCCGCCGGTGGGAAAGACCCGGATGGCAGGGTGCGCGGGTGACGTCCTTCCTCCGCCGGTCCGCGCTCGTCTGGGCGGCGGTCCTGCTGGTGGTCCTGGTGGGTGCGTTCCGCCCGGAGACGCCGGTGATCGGGTTCGCCGGGTCGTTCGTCACCGGGCAGTACCCGCTGCACGCCGCGATCGCGGCCGTCCTCGGCATCCTGATCGGGCTGGCGGCGCGCAAGGCCGGGGCCCCGGTCGTCGGCTGGGCGACGGCGACGGTCGCCCTCGCCGTCACCGTCGGGATGGTGACGGTGCTCGCCGCGCAGGGCCGCGCCGCGGCCGGGGAGGGCGTGCGGCTGGACTGGACGTCCGCGCTCACCGGGATCGGGCAGCCGTCCGGGAACCCGGACCGCACCGTCGAGTACGCGCCGGGCCGCTCGATGGACCTCTACCTGCCCGCCGGGCCGGGCCCGCACCCGACGATGGTGTGGACGCACGGCGGCAGCTGGACCAGCGGCGACCGCACCGACCGGACGGCGATGCACCGCTGGCTGGCCGACCGCGGCTGGGCGGTCGCGGCGATCGACTACCGGTTCCCGCCGCCCGAGCCGATCGGCCGGGAGCAGCAGCGCGACGTGGCCTGCGCCGTCGACCGGATCCGGTCCGGCGCCGAGGGCGAGCTCGATCCGGGCAGGCTGGTCCTCGGCGGGCAGTCCGCGGGCGCCACGCTGGCCCTCGGCGCCGCGTCGGGCCTGCTCGACGGCACGCTCGCCTGCTCGGAGGCCCCTGCGGCGTTCGGCGGGACCGGTCCGGCCGACGCCCCGCCGCCGGCGCCGGGGCCGCCGCCGGTGGGCGTCGTCGCGTTCCACCCGCCGGTCGACCTCACCCTGATCGACCCCGGCCTGCAGCAGACCCTGCTCGGCGGTGCCGCCGCCGATGCCCCGGGCCTGCTGCGGCTGCTCTCCCCCGCCGAGCAGGTGCGCCCCGAGCTGCCGCCGACCCTGATCCTCCTGGGCTCCGCCGACCACTACGTGTTCCCGGACCGGGTCGTCGCCTACGACGCCGAGCTGCGCGCCGCCGGCGTGCCCGGCCGCCTGGTCACCGTCCCCTACGCCGACCACGTCTTCGACCGTCCCTTCGGCAGTCCGGGCGCCCAGCTCGCCCGGGAGGCCGTGCTCCGGTTCCTCACGGACCCGGGCTGACCCGCCGATGGCCGGGACCCGGATCGAGATCGTCGCGCTGCTGGTCTCGCCCCAGCACGCGTACGAGGGACGGCCGTCCGACGGGCCCCGCCCGGACCCGGAGCCGCTGCGCCGCACGGAGGTGACCGTCCGCGCGGGGCACGGCATCGTCGGCGACCGCTACGCCGGCCGGCCCGCGCACCGCCGGGCCGCCGTGACCCTGTTCGCGGCCGAGGCCCTCGACCACACCGGTGCGCTCCTGGGCGTCGAGGCGACACCGGAGGCGGCCCGGCGGAACGTCGTGCTGCGCGGCGCCGACGTCGACGCCCTCGCCGCCGTGGGCCGGGACGGCCACGGCGCGCTGGTCGCACTCGACTCCGGTGCGGGTCCGGTCCGGTTCCGGGTGCACCGGCCGGCTCGCCCGTGCCGCTGGATGGACACGGCGATCGGCGACGGCGCGTGGGCGGCGTTGCGCGAGCGGGGCGGGGGGCGCTGCGAGCCCCTCGACGACGGCGTCCTCCGCGTCGGCGGGGCCGTCCTGACCGTCCTCGAACCGGCTGCGGCCTGACGCGACGGCCGGCACCACCCGACGCCGTCGCGCGACCGCCCACCGGGGCCGTGGCACCGCCCGTCGGCGGGGCGTAACGGCAGGCCGGGGCGCGGCGAGCCGGAACCCGACGTCCCCGACGGGAGGTACCCGATGTCGCCGGTCCTCGCCCCGCACCGCCCCGCCGACCACCGGCGGGCCGCCCCCGGCATCCGGATCGTGATGCTGCTCGGCCTGCCCGGTGGCCGCCCGGCGTGGACCACACGCTCGGCGCGGATCACCGGCCTGCTGCTCACCCTCGCCGGGATCGAGGCCGACGGCGTGACGCTGCCCGTCCCGCTCGCCGACCGGCACGCGCTGCGGGCCTGGGCCCGCTCCGCGGAACCGGCCCTGCTGGCCGCGGCCGCACCGGAGCACGGGTCCCGGGCGGTGTTCGCCGTCGACCTCGACGACGTCGACGTCCTCGCCGCCGCCGGGCGGGCGCTCGCCGACCTGCTGCGCCGGGAGCGGGCGCCGATGCTGCGGTGCGGCCACCACGCCGGCGACCCCGTCACCGGTGCGCTGCACCGCGAGGCGCTGCGGCAGGACGTCGCGGCCGAGCAGCTCGTCGCCGAGCTGGGGCGGGCGGCCCGCCTGCTCGCACCCGCCCACCTGCGGCCCCGTGCCCCGGAGTTCGCCGGGTCGTGACCGGTCAGTGCGCGGCGGCGTCCCAGCTGCGGCCGTAGCCGACCGACACCTCGAGCGGCACCGAGAGGTCGGCGGCGGCCGCCATCTCCCGCCGGACCAGCGCCTCGCAGGTCTCGCGCTCGCCGTCGGCCACCTCGAGCACGAGCTCGTCGTGGACCTGCAGCAGCATCCGGCTCCGCAGTCCCTCGGCCGACAGTGCCCGGCGCACCCCGAGCATCGCCACCTTGATGATGTCCGCGGCACTGCCCTGGATCGGCGCGTTGAGCGCCATCCGCTCGGCTATCTCCCGGCGCTGGCGGTTGTCGCTGGTCAGGTCGGGCAGGTAGCGGCGACGGCCGAGGATGGTCGCGGTGTAGCCGTCCTTGCGGGCCTGGTCGACGACGCCCGCCAGGTAGTCGCGCACCCCGCCGAACCCGGCGAAGTAGTCGTCCATCAGGCCCTTGGCCTCGTCGGTGGAGATCCGCAGCTGCCCGGACAGGCCGTAGGCCGACAACCCGTAGGCCAGGCCGTAGTTCATCGCCTTGATCTTGGCGCGCTGCTCGACCGACACCCCGGCCGCCTCGACGCCGAACACCCGGGCCGCGGTCTCGGCGTGGAAGTCGTGCTGCGAGCGGAAGGCCTCGATCAGCGCCTCGTCCTCGGACAGGTGCGCCATGATCCGCATCTCGATCTGGCTGTAGTCCGCGGTCATCAGCTCCGCGTAGGCCCCGCCCTCCGGCCCGGTCCCGACGACGAACGCGTCCCGGATGCGGCGGCCGGCCGCGGTGCGGATCGGCACGTTCTGCAGGTTCGGGTCGGTCGACGAGAGCCGGCCGGTCGCCGCGATCATCTGCGAGTAGGTGGTGTGGATGCGGCCGTCGTCGGCGACGGACTTGATCAGCCCGTCGACGGTGACCTTCAGCCGGGTCGCGTCCCGGTGCTGCAGCAGGAACTGCAGGAACTCGTGACCGGTCTGCTCGTAGAGGCTCTGCAGCGCGTCCGCGTCGGTGGTGTAGCCGGTCTTGGTGCGCTTGGTCTTCGGCATCTCCAGCTCGTCGAACAGCACCACCTGGAGCTGCTTCGGCGACCCGAGGTTGATCTCCTTGCCGATCACCCGGTACGCGTTCTGCGCGGCCTCGCGGACCTGGCCGCCGAAGTCGGACTCCAGGTCCGAGAGCGTCTCGGAGTCGACCGCGATCCCGGCCGCCTCGCAGTCGGCGAGGACGAACGCCAGCGGGAGCTCCAGGTCGGCGAGGAGCTCGGTGCCGCCCCGCTCGGCGAGCTCGGTGTCGAGGGCGTCGGCCAGCTCGGCGATCGCCGACGCGGCCAACATCTCCTGCTGCGCGGCCTGCGCGTCCGCCTCGTCGGCCCCGCCGAGCAGGGACAGCTGCCCGTCGGCCGGCTCCTCGGTGCGCAGCTCGCGGCGCAGGTAGCGCAGTGCCAGGTCGGCCAGGTCGAAGGTCCGCTGCCCCGGCCGCGCCAGGTACGCGGCGAGCGCGGTGTCGCTGGTCAGCCCGGCCAGCGACCAGCCGCGGGACCGCAGCGCGTGCAGGACGGCCTTCACGTCGTGCGCGGCCTTGGGCACGTCGGCGTCGGCGAGCCAGTCGCCGAGTGCGGCCTCGTCGTCCGGGGTGAGACCGGCGAGACCGAGGTAGCCGGCCCGGGGGACGCCCGCCGTCGCCCCGGCCGCGCGCTGCTCGACCGTCGGCTCCCCGACCGCCAGCGCGATCCCCGCGACGTCGCGGCCCGCGACCGGCCCGGCGACCCCGGCGAAGCTCAGCGCGATCCGCCGCCCGTCGCGGGCGTGGGCGTCGAGCCAGGACCGCACCGACCCCGGCTCGACGACCTCCGCGGAGATCTCGAAGCCCTCCTCGGCCTCCGGCTCGGCCGACGACAGCGTGGAGAACAGGCGCTCGCGCAGCACCCGGAACTCGAGCTCGTCGAACAGGCGGTGCACCGCGTCGCGGTCCCAGGCGCGCACCTCGAGCTGCTCCGGGCCCGCACCGAGGTCGACGTCGCGGACCAGCTCGGTGAGCTGCCGGTTCAGCAGCACGTTGGCCAGGTTGGCCCGCAGGTTGTCGCCTGCCTTGCCCTTCACCTCGTCGACCCGGTCGGTCAGCTCGGCGAGCGAGCCGAACTCGCGGACCCACTTCGCCGCCGTCTTCTCACCGACCCCCGGGATCGAGGGCAGGTTGTCCGACGGGTCGCCGCGCAACGCCGCGAAGTCGGGGTACTGGGTCGGGGTCAGCCCGTAGCGCTTGTCGACCTCTGCCGGGTCGATCCGGCCCAGGTCGGACACGCCGCGCTTCGGGTAGAGCACCGTGACGTCCTCGGTGACCAGCTGGAACGCGTCCCGGTCGCCGGTAGTGATGAGCACCTGGAAGCCCTGGCCCTCGGCCTGCGTCGCGAGGGTGGCGATGAGGTCGTCGGCCTCGAAGCCGTCGACCGCGAACACCGGGATGTTCAGCGCACCCAGGACCTCCTTGATGAGGTCGATCTGGCCGCGGAAGTCGTCCGGCGTGGTCGTCCGGTTCGCCTTGTAGTCGGCGAACCGCTCGGAGCGGAACGTCTTCCGGGAGACGTCGAACGCCACCGCCAGGTGCGTCGGCTCCTCGTCGCGCAGCAGGTTGATCAGCATCGAGGTGAAGCCGTAGACCGCGTTCGTGGTCTGCCCGGTGCCGGTGCGGAAGTTCTCCGCGGACAGCGCGAAGAACGCCCGGTAGGCCAGGGAGTGACCGTCGAGCAGCAGCAGGCGCGGCCGGTCCGGGGCCTTCCTGCCGGACGATCCCGGGGCCTTCTGCTGCGCCCCCTTCTTCGGGGTGCTCTCCGTCGCGGTGCTCATCGGCGGCGAGTGTAGAACCGACCCCCGACAACGAACGCGGCCGCGCCCGGTACGGGCACGGCCGCGGCTCGTGTAGTGCGGTGACCGGTGGCGCTCAGTCCACCTCGGCCATGACCTCGTCGGAGGCCTCGAAGTTCGACCAGACGTTCTGCACGTCGTCGGAGTCCTCGAGCGCCTCGATCAGGCGGATGATCTTCCGCGCGCCGTCGACGTCGACCTCGACGTTCATCGACGCCCGGAACTCCTGGTCCGCCGAGTCGTAGTCGATCCCGTTCTCCTGCAGCGCGGTGCGCACCGCGACGACGTCGGTGGCCTCGGAGAGGACCTCCCAGCTGTCGCCGAGGTCGCTGACCTCCTCGGCCCCGGCGTCGAGGACGGCCATCAGCACGTCGTCCTCGGACAGGTCGCCCTTGGGGAGCACGACGACGCCCCGCCGGGTGAAGAGGTAGGCCACCGAGTTGGGGTCGGCCATGGTCCCGCCGTTGCGGGTCATCGCCGTCCGGACCTCGGTCGCGGCCCGGTTCTTGTTGTCGGTCAGGCACTCGATCAGCACCGCGACGCCGTTCGGGCCGTAGCCCTCGTAGGTGATCGCCTGGTAGTCGGCGCCCCCCGCGTCCGCACCCGAGCCGCGCTTGACCGCACGGTCGATGTTGTCGTTCGGGACCGAGCTCTTCTTCGCCTTCTGGATCGCGTCGTAGAGCGTCGGGTTGGCGTCCGGGTCACCACCACCGGTGCGGGCCGCGACCTCGATGTTCTTGATCAGCTTGGCGAACATCTTGCCGCGGCGGGCGTCGATCACGGCCTTCTTGTGCTTGGTCGTCGCCCACTTGGAGTGGCCGCTCATCGGCTCGTCTGCCCACCTCTCGTGCTCGGGCCGCGCGCAGCCCGCGCGTGGCCGGGGCAGGCCCCGGGCGGGCAGCGCGAGCTGGGACCACCGGACCTGCGGGAACCCCACGATGCTACCGGCGGCACACCGCACCGCCCGGTCCGGCCCGCCGGGACCGCCGGGCCCGCACCGGCGCTCGTCCGGCGATCATGCGGGTCCCCGGGCCGCGCCGTCGTCGCGGCGGGATTACCGTGGAGGCTTGTCGACCACCGTTGTCACCCGGCTGGGTGGTCGCACCGGAGAGGAGCGGGCACGTGCTCGGAGCAGTGGTGGGAAAGGCCGCGGGCCTGGTGGCGAGCGGTCTGGCCGGAGCCGTCGCGTACGACGGCGTGAAGCGGGTCGCCCGCTCCGGCGCGGTCCGCGAGGCCGCCGTGACGGTGACCGGCTGGGGCCTGCGCGGCGCGCGCGCCGCCGAGACCGGCGCCGAGAAGGCCCGGCTGGCGACGGCCGACATCGTCAGCGAGGCGCGCGGCCGGATCGGCGAGGAGGCCCCCGCACCCGGCGACGGGCACGGGCACGGCCACGAGCACTGAGCCGATCACCGAGTCGAGCACCGAGTCGAGCGAGGCGAGCATCCTGAGCACCGACCCCACCGGCCCGGACCTCACCGTCCTCAGCGACGCCGCCGGGCGCGTGCGCTTCGCCGCGCCCGCGCTGCGGGGCCGGGTCGCCCTGGCCGTCGCCGTCGAGGACGAGCTCGACCACGTCACCGGCGTCCGCCAGGTGCACGCCTACCCCCGCACCGGCAACGTGGTCGTCTGGTACCGGGCCGGGTGCGACCGGACCGAGCTGACCGAGGCGATCGGCAAGGGGCTCGGCGCCGACCCGGGGGCGACCGCGGCCCGCACCCCGCGCTCGGCGGACACGCACAACGGTGAGCTCGCCCGGCTCGTCGTCGGCGGGGTCGCACTGGCCGCGCTCGGGTTCCGCCGCTACGGCCTGCGCCGGCCACCGGTGCTCGGCACCGCCGGCCGGACCGTGGCCACCGGCGTCACGATCTTCACCGGCTACCCGTTCCTGCGCGGCGCCCTGCGCTCGCTGACCGGGGGCCGCGGCGCGGGGACCGACGCGCTGGTGTCCGCCGCCACCGTCGCCAGCCTCGTGCTGCGGGAGAACGTCGTCGCGCTCACCGTGCTGTGGCTGCTCAACATCGGCGAGTACCTGCAGGACCTGACCCTGCGCCGGTCCCGGCGGGCGATCTCCGAGCTGCTCACCGGTGCCACCACGACCACTTGGACCCGCCTCACCGACGGGACCGAGGTCGAGATCGACATCGCCGACCTCGTGCTCGGCGACGAGGTCGTGGTCCACGAGCGGATCGTGCTGCCGATCGACGGCGAGGTCGTCGACGGCGAGGGGGTCGTCGACCAGGCCGCCATCACCGGCGAGCAGCTGCCGGTCGCCGTCGCACCCGGCACCACCCTGCACGCCGGCTCGGTGCTGCTGCGCGGCCGGATCGTCGTCCGCGCGACGGCGGTCGGCCAGGACACCGCGATCGGCCGGATCATCGACCGGGTCGAGCAGGCCCAGGGCGACCGGGCGCCGATCCAGACGGTCGGCGAGAACTTCTCCCGCCGGTTCGTGCCGGCGTCGTTCCTGCTGGCCGGGCTCACCCTGCTCGTCACCCGGGACGTGCGGCGCGCCATGACGATGCTGCTGGTCGCCTGCCCGTGCGCGGTGGGGCTGTCGACGCCGACCGCGATCAGCGCCGCCATCGGCAACGGCGCCCGCCGCGGCATCCTGATCAAGGGTGGCGCCCACCTGGAGGCGGCGGGCCGGGTCGACGCGATCGTCTTCGACAAGACCGGCACCCTGACCCAGGGCCGCCCGGTCGTCACCAACGTCATCTCCTTCCACGACGACTGGACCCCCGAGCAGGTCCTGGCCTACTCGGCGTCCTCGGAGATCCACTCCCGGCACCCGCTGGCGCAGGCGGTCATCCGCTCCACCGAGGAGCGCCGGATCGAGATCCCGCCACACGAGGAGTGCGAGGTGCTCGTCGGGCAGGGCATGCGGGTGCAGGCCGACGGCCGGGCGCTGCTGATCGGGTCCCGCGAGCTCCTGCGCGCCCAGGGTGTCGCCGTCGGGCGCAAGCCGGCCGACTGGGTGCGCAGGCTGCAGCGGGCCAGCGAGACACCGCTGCTGCTCGCAGTCGACGGGGCCCTCGTCGGGCTGGTCTCGCTGCGGGACACGGTCCGGCCGGAGGCCCGCGCGGTGCTGGAGCGGCTGCGCGCCGACGGCGTGGCACGGATCGTGATGCTGACCGGCGACCACCCGCGGACCGCGCAGGCGGTGGCCGAGGAGCTCGGCATCGACGAGTACCGCGCCGAGGTCATGCCCGAGCAGAAGCAGGACGTCGTGCGCGCGCTCCAGGAGGAGGGGCACACCGTCGCCATGATCGGCGACGGCACCAACGACGCCCCGGCGCTCGCGCTCGCCGACATCGGGATCGCGATGGGCGTCGCCGGGACCGACGTGGCGGTCGAGACGGCCGACGTCGCGCTCGCCGCCGACGACCTGGAGGCGCTGCTCGACCTGCGCGACCTGGGCCGTCGCTCGATCACCCTGATCCGGCAGAACTACGGCATGTCGATCGCGGTGAACGCGGCCGGTCTCGTGGTCTCCGCGGGCGGCGCGCTGTCCCCGGTGGTGGCGGCGATCCTGCACAACGCGTCGAGCGTCGCCGTCGTCGGGAACAGCTCCCGCCTCATCCGCTACCGGATCCCGGCCGGCGCCCCCGGTGCGGTGGCGGCTCCCGGGCCGGAGCCCGGCCGGGCCGCCTGACCGGCGCGCTCGGCCCGCTCCCGGATCCCGCGCAGCATCCGCCGCGTCATCACGGCGCTGACCGGCACGAGCGCCTCGGCGCCGAGCCGGGCGGCGGCGCCGCCCCCCGGCGTAGCGCTCGCGGACCACCAGCCGGGTCCCGCCGGGCTCGGTCCGGAGGACGAACGCCCAGGAGAACCGCGGCGACGCCGCTCCGGGGCCCTCGGCCAGGACCAGGTGCGCCCGGGGACGCAGCGCGGCGACCCGGAGCGGCGTCCCCGGAGCGAGCCGGACCGGGTCGCCGACGGCGAGGTCCTGCCAGCACTGCTCGATCCGCTCGGCGCTGTGGACGTCCAGCCCGAACAGGTTCTCCACCGCGTCGTAGGAGTAGAAGCCGCCGCGGTCCTGCCCGATCTGCACCAGCCAGGGCCACACCCGCTCCGGCGGCGCCGCGATCGAGATCGCGCGGGTGACGCTCACCGGCGCGTCGGCCACGAGCCCGTCCCCGGGCAGCGGTGTCACCCTCTCGGCGGGGGTGACCCCGAGGGTGCGAGCCGCGAGGCGCCCGAGCGCGAGCCCGGCCACCACTCCCATCGCCGTGCGTGTCGTCATGGCCCGACCGTGCGCGACGGGACGGGCACGCGGCAGGGTCCTCCGTCCCGCCGCCGGACGCGGGACGCGCCCCTCCGCGGATCCTGAGAAACGGCCGTCCGGGCGGCGGTACGCGCTGTGCCGGAGGGAGCACCGGGCCCCCGCTCGTCGCCGGGGCGGGGCCGGAGACCGGTCGGGCGTCCAGGAACGGGGCCGGTCGCCGGCCCGCTCCCTACCGTCGTACCCGGTCGCGCCGCGGTCGCTCCCCCTCGATCCCGCGGCGCACCCCCCGAGGGCGGCGGACGCCCCGGGCCCCCGACACGGAAACGAACCATGCTGCGACTTCGACCCGCGCTGCCCCCGCGCGCTCCCCGCGCCCGTCCCACCCGCGCCGCGCCGGCCGGCGCGGCCGTCCCGGCCCTGGCCCCCGCCGCGGGCACGGGCCGGGTGGCGCTGCACGTCCTGCTGGCGGCGCTGCCGCTGCTGGCGATCTCGGCGCACGTGTTCGACCTGGTCCCGATGCAGCTCTCGGCGGCGCTGCTCGTCGTCCCCCTGGCGACGGCCGTGGCCGTGCTGACCCTGTTCGACCCGCATCCCGCCGACCGGATCGTCGCGCACGGCCTGGCGTGGGGCGTGGTCGCCTGCGCGGTCTACGACGTGTTCCGGCTCGACACCGTGTACATGCTCGGCCTCTGGGGCGACTTCATCCCCACCATGGGCACGTGGATCACCGGGCGCCCCGGTGACACGGCCGGCGGCGCCGTCGTGGGGTACCTGTGGCGGTACATCGGCGACGGCGGCGGCATCGGGCTGACCTTCTTCGTCGTCGCGTCGGCGTGCGGGCTGCACCGGCTCTCGCGGGCGCGGGTGGTGCTCGCCGCGGTCGATTTCGCGGTGGCGCCGGTCTGGGCCGGGCTGGTCGGCACCGTCGCGCTGGCCCCGCGCGGCGAGGAGCTGATGTTCCCGCTGACCCCGGTCACGGTGTCGTTGTCCCTGGTCGGGCACCTGATCTTCGGCCTGGTGCTGGGGCTGGGGTTCTGGCACTCGCGGGCGGTGCAGTCGCACTGGCCGTGGCCCACGCCTGCCCTCCCGGCCCGGCTGAGGACGACGACAGGTGCACCCGGGGCGGACGCCACGCCGCCGCCGGCGCCCCGGGTCCCGCTCCCGCGTGTCCCGGTTCCCCACCTCCCGGCGCCGGACGCTGCGGTCCCGGACGCCCCGGCGCACCGGTCCCCCGCGCCGCAGGCATCGGGCCCACACCGTCGGGTGGCACGACCGGCGGAGGACGCCGGGCCGGGCGTGTTCGTACCCCGGCAGCGGACGTCGTCGACCCCACCCGCGGCGCGGACCCTCGATCCCGACACCTGGGAGCAGTGGCACCGCAGGCTGGAGTCGACCCAGCCGGGGCGCCGGGCCCACGGCCGCCGGGAGCCCGAGCCGGTGCGGCGCGGACCGGCGTGACGACCACCCCGCCACCCCGCCGGCCGTGCCCGGCGGGGTCAGGCGGGTCAGGCGGCGGGACGCACCGCCTCGCGGCCCGGAGCCACCGCGCCGGGCCGGAAGAACGCGTGGGAAGCGGGATGGAACAGCAGCGCCAGTGCGGCCAGCACCTCGGCGACGTGCAGCAGCCGTAGCCCCGCCGCCGCGAGCTCGGTCCCGGACGCGGTCACCAGGAACTCCCCCACCGACCCGCCGGCGAGCAGCGCTCCCGCCGGCTCGACGACCAGGGACAGCGTTCCCAGCACACCGAGCACGGCGACGACGGTCCAGCGGATCCCGTCGCGGCCGCTGCGCAGCTGGACCACGAGCACGGCGAGGACCAGGTAGATCCCGGCACGCGCGGCGATCTCCCCGCCGGTGGGCGGCACCTCCACGCCGAGCCGCACGAGGGTCTCCGCGAGACCGGCGAGGACGGCTCCCAGCCAGAGCGCGACGCTCAGGGTGACGACGGACGGCGGCACCGGTCGCGTCGCACGGGATGCGTCGACGGCGAACGTGCTCATGGGACCTCCTCGGGACGGCCCGTCCAGCCTCGTCCCGTCCGGCCCCGCGGCCCACACGGCGCTCCCCGGCCGCGGTGGGGGACAGCCCCACCCCGGGTCAGGCGGCGCGCACCATCCCGACGAACAGATCGTGTACCCGGCCGTCGCCGGTCAGCTCCGGGTGGAACGACGTCGCCAGCACCGGGCCCTGCCGCACGGCGACGGCGCGGCCCGCGGCCTCCCCCGCCTCCGAGACGTGCGGGACGGTGGCCAGGACCTCGACGTCGCTGCCGGTCTTCTCGACCCAGGGGGCGCGGATGAACACCGCGTGCACCCCTCCGCCGGGGAGCCCGTCGAACTCCAGGTCGGTCTCGAACGAGTCGACCTGCCGGCCGAACGCGTTGCGCCGGACGACGACGTCGAGCCCGCCCAGCTGGTGCTGGTCCGGGCGGCCGTCGAGGCTCTCGTCGGCCAGCAGGATCATCCCGGCACAGGAGCCGTAGGCGGGAAGCCCGGCCCGGAGCCGGGCACGCAGCGGGTCGAGCAGCTCGAACGCGTCCAGGAGCTTCGACATCGTCGTCGACTCCCCGCCCGGCAGGACGATCCCGTCGAGGGCGTCCAGCTCGGCCGCGCGACGGACCGGCAGCGCGCGCGCACCGGCCGCGGTGAGCGCGGCGACGTGCTCGCGGACGTTGCCCTGCAGGGCCAGCACACCGATGGTCGGGGAGGACATGTCCCGAGAATAACCCGGCCTTACCTGCGGTAACCGGCCGTCCGGGCGTGAGTCGCGGCACCGGCACGACTCCGTCCGGTGGTGCCGCCCGCCCGGTGCGACGGCGGATCCTGGACCGGCGGGGGGACGGCGCGGGGAGGCACGACGATGGACATCGGTCGCACGGTCCGGGTGTTCCGGGCCGAACCCCTGGTCGCTCCCGGCACCGGTCCGCCGGGGCCGGAACCGGTCGCGCGGACCGGCGTGGTCCCGGACGAGCGGGAGCCGCGCCCGGCGGAGCGGACCGAGGCCGTGCCGGTGGCCGCCGGGGCCGTGCCGCCGGCCGGGTGAGTGCGCCCGACGTCGCCGGCGTCGTCCCCGGATGGCGGACCTGGCGGGTCCGCGACCCCGCACCGGTGCGGCTGTGGTCTCCGGTGCACATCGCCACGGAGTGGCCGCCGGACGCGCCGCTGGACGCCGCCTGCGAGCTGGACGGCCACCGGGCGCCCGACCCGGGGTGCACCTGCGGGCTCTACGCCGCGCGGCGCCCCGCGGACGTCGGCGGGCTCGGGTTCGGCGGCCCGACGGTGCTCGGCTGCGTCGCGCTGTGGGGCACCGTGGTCGAGGGCGAGCGCGGGTGGCGGGCCGGCACCGGACGGCCGGTGGTCCTGTTCTGCGGACCCGCCCTGCCAGAGGCGGAGCGGACCGTGCTCGCGTCGGTCTACCGGATCCCGGTGCACCGCCTGCCGCTACCCGTCGCCCCGGCCGTCGGGGTGCCCGGGATCGTCGAGGCGGCCGAGCGCGTCCGCACCGCGGCCGCACGCACCCCGCCCGACCCGGCGGCGCTGGACGACGCGTCGCGCGGGTTCGTCGCCGCGGTCCCGCGTCCCGGGGTGGTGCTCCGGCGCCCCCGCAGGCGGTTCGCGGTCGGGTCCGCGGTGGCCGCCGCGGTCGCCGTCTCCGCCCTGCTGGTCCCGCAGCCGGAGCCCGCGACGCCCCCGGCCGGACCTGCCGCCCCCGCCCCGGGCACGGCGGTGCCCGGCACGGGGACGCCCTGAGCGGCCGGCCTCAGCCCGCGTCTACCTCGCCCTCGCGCGCCTGCTTCGCCGCGGCGGCCCGCAGCGCGTCGGCGACGGCCGGGGCCACGCTCTGGTCGAACACGCTCGGTACGATGAACGACGGGTTCGGCTCGGCGACGACGTCGGCGATCGCCTCCGCCGCGGCCAGCATCATGCCGTCGGTGATGTCGTGCGCCTGGGCGTCGAGCAGGCCGCGGAACACGCCGGGGAAGGCGAGCACGTTGTTGATCTGGTTCGGGTAGTCCGACCGCCCGGTGGCGACGACCGCGGCGTGCTGCATCGCGACCGTCGGGTCGACCTCGGGGTCGGGGTTGGCGAGCGCGAAGACGATCAAGTCGGAGTTCATCGTCGCCAGCTCCTCGGCACCGAACAGGTTCGGCGCGCTGACCCCGATGAACACGTCCGCGCCGACGAGCGCGTCGGCCAGCGACCCCTGCTTGCCGTCGCGGTTGGTCTGCGCGGCGATCGAGCGGAGGTTGTCGTCGAGACCGGCGCGGTCGGGGTGGACGATGCCGTCGACGTCGACGGCGACCACGTCGGCGGTCTCCTCGGAGCCGAGCAGCCGGATGATCGCCGACCCCGCCGCGCCGACGCCGCAGACGACGACGCGGACGTCGGAGAACTTCTTGCCGACCACACGCAGCGCGTTGCGCAGCGCGCCGAGCACGACGACGGCGGTGCCGTGCTGGTCGTCGTGGAACACCGGGATGTCGAGCAGCTCCCGCAGCCGGCTCTCGATCTCGAAGCAGCGGGGCGCGGCGATGTCCTCCAGGTTGATGCCGCCGTAGCCGGGGGCGATCAGCTGGACGGTGCGGATGATCTCCTCGGTGTCCTGGGTGTCCAGACACACCGGCCAGGCGTCCACGTTGGCGAACTGCTTGAACAGCGCCGCCTTGCCCTCCATCACCGGCATCGCCGCGGCGGCGCCGATGTTGCCCAGCCCGAGCACCGCGGAGCCGTCGGTGACGACGGCGACGGTGTTCCGCTTGATCGTCAGCCGGCGGGCGTCGGACGGGTTGTCCGCGATCGCCATCGACACCCGCGCGACGCCAGGGGTGTAGGCGCGGGACAGGTCGTCACGGGTGCGGAGGTTGACCTTGGACCGCACCTCGATCTTCCCGCCGAGGTGCAGCAGGAACGTCCGGTCCGAGACCTTGCGCACGGAGAACCCGTCGAGCGCGTCGATCGAGGCCTTGATCTCCTCGACGTGCTCGGTGTTGCGCGCGTTGACCGAGATGTCGACGACGAGATGCTCGGTGCGTGCCTCGACGACGTCGAAGGCGGTCACGACCCCGCCGACCTGACCGACCGCGGCGGTCAGGTCACCGGCGGAGGTGGGGTGGGCAGGGGCGTCGACGCGTGCGGTGATCGCGTAACCGGGACCGGGAATGGACACGGGGCCGGACAGTACCGCCGGCCGTGTGGTTACCGGCGCGTCAACCGTGTGACGACGCGCGTCACGCGTCCTTGCGCGATCCCGGCACCAGGTGTGTGATCCAGGACACAGGAACGGGAGGTGGTCGCCGTGGCGGTCAAACCCGGCCGGGCCCGGGCCCGGACGACGCGGCTCGCCGCCGTCACGACCCCGGCCCGGGTGCGCAACGTGGCACTCGTCGGGCCGTCGGGCGGTGGGAAGACGACGCTCGCCGAGGCGCTGCTGGCCCACGCCGGCACCATCGACGCGCCGGGCAGCGTCGCCGAGGGGAGTACAACCCTCGACCACGACCCGGCCGCCGTGCGCCGGGGGCGGTCGGTCGGGATCGCGGTCGCGCCGCTGCTCTGGGACGGCGAGACCGTCAACCTGATCGACACCCCGGGGACGACGACTTCCGCGGCGGCCTGCGCGCCGGCCTGCGCGCCGCCGACGCCGCGCTCTTCGTCGTGCCGGCCACCGAGGGGCGGGACGGCGAGCTGGAACCGGGCACGGTCGCGCTGTGGGAGGAGTGCGCCCCGATCAGCATCCCGCGCGCCGTGGCGGTCACCCGCTGCGACACCGCCCGCTCCGACGTCGAGGCCACCGTGGCGGCCTGCCGGAGCTCGTTCGGCGAGGGTGTGCTGCCGTGCCACCTCCCGCTGCGCGACGCCGGCGGGACGATGACGGGCCTGTACGGGGTGCTCTCCGGCGAGCCGGGTGGCGCGGCTCCGCCCGGTGCGGACGACGCCAGGACCACCCTGATCGAGGCGATCATCGAACAGTCCGAGGACGAGGACCTGATGGACCGCTACGTCGGCGGGGCGGACCTCGACGTCGCGACGCTGATCGACGACCTGGAGACCGCGGTCGCCCGCGGCACGCTCCACCCCGTCGTCCCGGTCTGCGCGACGGCCGGCACCGGGCTCGGGTCGCTGCTGGAGATCCTCACGCGGGGTTTCCCGGCACCTCCGGAGCGGACACCGCCCGCGGTCGTCGAACCGGGCGGGCCCACCCTCACCGCCGACCCGTCCGGCCCGCTCGCGGCGGAGGTCGTGCACACCGGGGCCGATCCCTACGTCGGGCGGGTCTGCCTGGTCCGGGTGTTCTCCGGGACGCTCCGTCCGGAGTCGACGGTCCACGTCGGGAGCCCCGCACCGGGCCCGGGCACCGGCCCGGCCCCGGACCACGAGCCCGACGAGCGGATCGGTCACGTGTACTCCCCGCTGGGCGCCGCGCTGCAGGAGACCTCCGCCTGCGTCGCCGGCGACCTGTGCGCACTGACCCGGCTGGAGGCCGCGGTGGGCGACACGCTGTCGGACCCCGCGGACCCGATCCACCTGACGCCCTGGGAACGGCCGGCGCCGCTGCTGCCGGTGGGGCTGGTCCCCCACACCCGCGCGGACGAGGACGCCGTCGCCCGCGGTCTCGCCCGGCTGGTCGCGACCGATCCGGGGCTGCGCCTGGAGCGCGATCCCGAGACGCACCAGACCGTGCTGTGGTGCACGGGCGAGGCGCACGCCGACGTGGCCCTCGGCCGGCTCCGCGACGCCGGGGCCGACGTCGACGTCGAGGAGGTCCGGGTGGCGTTCCGGGTCACCTTCGCCCGGGCCGCGCGGGTGACCGGCCGGCACGTCAAGCAGTCCGGCGGGCACGGCCAGTACGCGGTGTGCCACGTCGACGTCGCGCCGCTGCCCGCCGGCTCCGGGATCGCGTTCACCTCGGCGGTCGTCGGCGGCGCCGTCCCCACGCAGTACGTGTCGAGCGTCGAGAAGGGCATCCGGGCCCAGGCGGAGCGCGGCCTGCCGGTGGGCGACGGCGGCGCGACGCACCCGGTCGTCGACTTCCGGGCGACCCTGGCCGACGGCAAGGCGCACAGCGTGGACTCCTCCGACGCCGCGTTCCAGACCGCCGGGGCCCTGGCACTGCGCGCCGCGGCGGAGAGCTGCGGGCTGCGCGTGCTCGAACCGATCGACGAGGTGCGGATCCGGATCAACGACGAGCGCCTGGGCGCCGTCCTCGGTGACCTCGCCGCGCGCCGGGGCAAGGTGCTCGGCACCGATCCGGACGGGGCCGGGCACACCCTCGTCCGTGCGGAGGTCCCGCGCACCGAGCTCCTGCGGCACGCGGTCGACCTGCGCGCGCTCACCTCCGGCGCCGCGACGGTGACGCGGGCGTTCGCACGCTGGGCCGAGCGCCCGGCCTGACCGGCCGGTTCAGTCGGTGCTGCGCGGAAGCTGGTCGTCCCGCGTGTCGGCGACCGCCATCTTCGCCGCGGAGTCGGTCGGCGCCCGCCCGCCGAGCGCCGCGAGCGCGGCCTCGTTGCCGACGTCGGCCCCGGCCTTCTCGGACAGGAGCCAGCGCACCTCGAGCAGGTCGCAGTAGGCCTGCACCTCGGAGCCGACCCCGCCCAGCGCCTCGTGCGCGGCCCGCATCCCCGGCTCCAGGCAGCGGTCGGCCCAGCTGCGCGCGGCGACCCGCTCGGAGACGTCCTGCCCGGTCCGCCCGCGCATCCACTCCCGGTGCGCGTTGAGGTCGCCGAGCAGGATCCGGGCCTGCCCCTCCCCCACCTCGACGCCGGTGAGCCGGCGCAGCAGCGTGCAGTGGAAGGTCCGGTCGCCGACGGAGACCTGCAGCCGGGACCGGCCGTCGCCGACCGGGCGCAGCGAGACCTCGTCGACGGCGAACCCGAGGTCGTTGAGCTCGCGGATCACGCCTTCGATCCGGTAGCGGTCACCGAAGGCGAACACCGGGGTGGTGTGCAGTGCGTCCCACAGCTGCCGGTAGCGGTCCGGCAGTGCGGTGGCCTCGTCGATCAGCTGCGGGACGATCTCCGGCGGGCGGTCCAGGGACTCCGCGAGATCGATCATCCCGGCGGCGACGTTCTCGACGAGGATCGACAGGTCGAGCTCGCGCTGCCCGTCCGACAGGCCGGTCGGGTGCACCTCGCTGGTCTCGGCGTCGACCAGGGAGGCCTGCAGGGTCTGGCCGTCCCGGACGAAGAGCGTGTTGTTCAGCGAGCAGTCGCCCCAGAACACGCCGTGCCGGTGCAGGTCGACGAGCAGCGAGATCATCGCGTCGAACAGCCGGGCGCGGTGCCGGGGCCGGTTCGGCGGCAGCCGCATGATCAGCCGCCGGTACTGCCAGGAACCGGTGAGGTAGCGGGTCACGAGGATCGCGGTCTCGTGCGCGGGCTGGTTCACGAACCCGGCCGGCTTCACCGCGGGCAGGCACTCGTCCTCCAGGCGGCGCAGCACCTCGTACTCCCGGCGCGCGATCCGCTCGGGGAGGTCCTTCAGCGCCCACAGCGCCCCGTCCGCCTCGACGAAGCGGACCAGGTGCCTGCTGGTGCCGACCTCGATGTCGCGCAACGGGACCTCGGTCTCGTCCCACTCCGCGAGCGGGAGCTCCCAGGGCAGCCCGATCAGCCCGGGACCGGGGGGGGGGCGCAGCACCACCTCGGGCGGCCGCTCCGCGCCGGGGCGGGCCATTCAGGACACCCCCCGGGCCGGGCGCCGGTCCGCGGGCGGCGCCGTCGATCCCCGGATGACCAGCCGGGTCGGGACCGTGACGGCCTGCTCGACCGGCTCGCCCGCGATCCCGGCGAGCGCCGACCGCGCGGCCACGGCGCCCTGCTCGGCGGCCGGCTGGGCCACCGTGGACAGGTCGGTGAGCGCGGCGAGCGGGTGGTCGTCGATGCCGATCACCGAGACGTCCTCGGGGACGCGCAGCCCGGCCCGCCGCAACGTGCCCACGGCGCCGAGGGCCACCTCGTCGGAGTGGGCGTAGACGGCCGTCGGCGGCTCGGGCAGGCCCAGCAGCTCCCCCATCGCGCGGGCACCTCCCTCCAGGCTCCAGGGCACCGTCGCGACCAGCCCGGGGTCGGCCGGGACACCCGCGTCGGCGAGCGCCCGCCGGTACGCCGACGAGCGCCCCGCCGGCTGGACCGGGTCCAGCTCCGGATCGGTCGTCACGATCATCCCGATCCGCCGGTGCCCGAGGTGCAGCAGGTGGTCCACGGCCTGCCGGCCCGCCGCGTACTCGTCGATCGACACCGACGGATGGCTGCCGATCCGGGTGCCCGCCGAGACGATCCCGACGCCGATCCGGTCCAGCCGGCCGCGCTCGCGCTCGTCCACACCGAACCCGAGCAGGACGACGGCGTCGGCCCGCCGGCGGGCCGGCAGCTCGTCGAAGAACGCGCGCCGCGACTCCGTGTCCCCGAGCCGGTAGAGCAGGACGTCGGTCACGGCGGCGCGGGCCACCTCCGACAGTCCCTCCAGCGCGGCGCCGAACCACCACCGCGCCAGGTGCGGGACGACGACCGCGATCCGCCCGGTGCGGCCGCGCGCGAGTCCGGACGCCTCCGGTGACACGACGTACTCCAGGGCGCGGGCGGCCGCCCACACGCGGGCCCGAGTGGCCTCGGCGACGTGCGGGTGGTCGCTGAGCGCGCGCGACGCGGTCGCCGGCGACACGCCTGCCAGCCGGGCCACGTCGGCCAGGTTGACCGGTCCGGACACCGGACATGTATGACGAATACTGCAAGCGATTGCAAGCCCGGATGTTACCGGTCCGAGCTGGACCGAATCAGACCCGTCGGCCAGGATCGGGCACCGACCTGCGGCAACGGCGTGACCCTTGACACGATCGTGTCGCTGGCGCACAGTCTGTTTGCAAACGCTTCCAACGCCGTCGGCGGCATCGCGGTACGAACACAGGAGTTCGGAGTTGACCATGCGTCACGCACGGTGGAGAAGGGTGCTGGCCGCCGGTGTGGCCGCAGCCGCACTCGTCGGCCTGGCCGGCTGCGGGGGTGCACCCGCGGGCCCACCCGTCCTGAACTGGTACATCAACCCCGACGACGGCGGGCAGGCCGAGATCGCGGCCGCCTGCACCGCGGCGTCGAACGGGGCGTACCGGATCGAGGTCTCGACCCTGCCGCGCCAGTCCTCCGAGCAACGGCAGCAGCTGATCCGACGGCTCGCCGCCAACGACAGCTCGATCGACATCATGTCGATCGACCCGCCCTACATCCCCGAGTTCGCCGAGGCCGGCTTCCTCGCCCCCGTCCCGCAGGACGTCGCGCAGCGCACCACGGCCGGCGTCGTGAACTCGGCGAAGGAGGGCGCGAGCTGGAACGGCGAGCTCGTGACCGTCCCGTTCTGGGCCAACACCCAGCTGCTCTGGTACCGCACGTCGCAGGTCGCGGCCACCGGTCTCGACATGTCGAAGCCCGTCACCTGGGACCAGGTGATCGCCGCGGCGCAGCGGCAGAACTCGACGATCGCCGCGCAGGGCATCCGCGCCGAGTCGCTCACCGTGTGGCTCAACGCGCTGGTGGAGTCGGGCGGCGGGGAGATCGTCACCAACCCCTCCCCGGAGGACCCCGAGGGCGTCGAGCTGGGGCTGGACTCGCCGGCCGCGACGAAGGCCGCCGAGATCATGAAGAACGTCTCCGCCGCCGGCGGGCCGGGCTTCTCGACCGCGTCGGAGGACGAGAACTCCAACGCGTTCCAGGCCGGTGACGCGATGTTCCAGGTGAACTGGCCGTTCGTCTGGGGCAAGGTGAAGAGCGCCGTCGAGGACGGCACCGTCGACCAGGCCACACTGGACGACTTCGGGTGGGCGATCTACCCGCAGGTCACCGCCGGCACCCCGGCCGCCCCGCCGTACGGCGGGATCAACCTGGGCGTCGGCGCGTTCAGCCCGCACGTCGACCTGGCCTACGACGCCACCGAGTGCATCGTGTCCGAGGAGAACCAGAAGCAGTACTTCCTCACCAACGGCAACCCCGCGGCCAAGACGTCGGTGTTCACCGACCCCGAGGTCGTGGAGGAGTTCCCGATGGCGCCGGTGATCGCACAGTCGCTGCAGCAGGCGAAGCCCCGCCCGCAGACCGCGTACTACAGCGAGGTCTCGGAGTCGATCCAGCGCAACTACCACCCGACCGCGGGCATCGACCCGCCCGGCGTCGGCCCGGCGACCGCCGCCCTGATCAAGGCGGTCCTGGCGAAGGAGGAACTGCTGTGACCACGACGTCGGTGAAGCCCGGTACCGGGGACACCGCGGCCTCCCCGGCCGGTCGCGACCCGAGCGACCGGGCCCGGTCCGAGCAGCGGCTCGGCTGGATGCTGGCCGGCCCCGCGTTCGCCGTCATGCTGCTGGTCACCGCGTACCCGATCGTGCAGGCGGTCTGGTACTCGCTGTTCGACTACCGGCTGACCGACCCGGACAACATCTCGTTCGTCGGGCTGAACAACTACGCGGTGATCCTGACCGACGAGATCTGGTGGATCTCGTTCGGCGTCACCGTGTTCATCACCGTGGTCACGGTCGCGGTCGAGCTGGTGCTGGGCTTCGCCCTCGCCCTGGTGATGATGAACGCGCTCAAGGCCATCCGGCCGGTGCTGCGGGCCGCGATCCTCATCCCGTACGCCGTGATCACGGTCGTCTCGGCGTTCGCCTGGCAGTACGCGTTCTCGCTGGACTCCGGGTTCGTGAACTCGTGGTTCGACTGGGTGCCCGGCGTCGCCGCGGACACCGACTGGTTCGGCGGGACGTTCTCGTCGCTGTTCGTGATCTGCCTGGCGGAGATCTGGAAGACGACGCCCTTCATCTCGCTGCTGCTGCTGGCCGGCCTCGCCCAGGTGCCGGACGTCCTGCAGGAGGCCGCCCGCGTCGACGGCGCGACCTGGTGGCAGCGGATGTGGAAGGTGACCATCCCGAACATGAAGGCCGCCATCATGGTGGCCCTGCTGTTCCGCACCCTGGACGCGTTCCGGGTGTTCGACACGGTCTTCGTGATGACGAACGGCGCCAACGACACCGAGACGGTCTCGTTCCTGGCGTACCGGCAGACGATCGCCCGGGTGGAGATCGGGCTCGGCTCCGCGGTGTCGGTGCTGCTCTTCCTGTCGGTGGTCGTCATCTGCGTCGGATTCATCAAGGGCTTCAAGGTCGACCTGTCCCAGGCCCGAGGGGAGAAGTGATGTCCACCCGCGAGAAGGTCCTGTGGATCGTCGCCGGTGTCGCGATCGTGATCTACGCGCTGTTCCCGGTGGGCTGGATCGTGTCGCTGTCGCTGAAGTCGTCCGACGACATCGCGAACGGCCAGTTCCTCCCGACGGCGCTGTCCTGGGAGAACTACGAGCAGATCCTGGTCGGTGACGCCGCCGAGCTGTTCCTGCCCGCGCTGCGGAACTCGTTCGGCATCGTGCTGATCGCGACGTTCATCGCCTGCGTGCTGTCGATGTTCGCCGCCTACGCGATCGCCCGGCTCGACTTCAGCGGCAAGAAGCTGATCCTCTCCACCGCACTCGCGGTGGCGATCTTCCCGGTCATCTCGATCGTCACGCCGCTGTTCAACCTGTGGCGCCAGATCGGGCTCTACGACACCTGGCCCGGCCTGATCATCCCCTACCTGTCGCTGACCCTGCCGCTGTCGATCTGGACGATGTCGGCGTTCTTCCGCGAGATCCCGTGGGAGATGGAGCAGGCCGCGCAGGTGGACGGGGCGACGACCTGGCAGGCGTTCCGGAAGGTGATCGTCCCGCTGGCGACACCCGGCGTGTTCACGACGGCGATCATCGCGTTCTTCATCGCCTGGAACGACTTCGCCTACGGGATCTCGCTGACCTCCACCAGCGCGTCCCGCCCCGTGCCCGCGGCACTGGGGCTGTTCTCCGGCGCCTCCCAGTTCGAGTCGCCGAACGGCCCGATCGCGGCCGCGGCGGTGATCGTGACCATCCCCGTCGTCGTCCTCGTCCTGATCTTCCAGCGGCGGATCGTCGCCGGTCTGACCAACGGCGCCGTCAAGGGCTGAGAACCCCGTACTCAGGAGAAAGGAACCGACCGGCCATGGCGTCGATCGAGATGAAGAACATCGTCAAGAAGTACGGGGACGGCTTCCCGGCCGTGAACGACGTGAGCATGGACATCGCCGACGGCGAGTTCATGATCCTCGTCGGCCCGTCCGGCTGCGGGAAGTCGACCCTGCTCCGCATGATCGTGGGCCTGGAGGACATCAGCTCCGGGGACATGGTCATCAACGGCACCCGGGTCAACGAGAAGGCCCCGCGCGACCGGAACCTGTCGATGGTGTTCCAGAACTACGCGCTCTACCCGCACCTGTCGGTCTTCGAGAACATCGCGTTCCCGCTGCGCCTGGCCAAGGCGCCCGAGGACGAGGTGCAGAAGAAGGTGAACGACGCCGCGGGCGTCCTGGAGCTGCACGAGCACCTGCAGCGCAAGCCGGCCAACCTGTCCGGCGGCCAGCGCCAGCGCGTCGCGATGGGCCGCGCGATCGTCCGGGACGCGGACGCGTTCCTCTTCGACGAGCCGCTGTCCAACCTGGACGCCAAGCTGCGCGGCCAGATGCGGACCGAGATCGCCCGGCTGCAGCGCCGCCTCGGCATCACCACGGTGTACGTCACGCACGACCAGACCGAGGCGATGACCCTCGGCGACCGGGTCTGCGTGCTGCGCAAGGGCGTCATCCAGCAGGTCGCCTCGCCGCGCGAGCTCTACGAGCAGCCGGTCAACCTGTTCGTCGCCGGCTTCATCGGGTCGCCCCCGATGAACTTCCTCCCCGCGACGGTCTCCGGGAACACCCTGGAGACACCGTTCGGGCCGATCGAGCTCGACGCCGCCCGCGCCGGGAAGGTGCAGGGCAAGGAACTGGTGCTGGTGGGGATCCGGCCGGAGTACTTCGAGGACGCGTCGCTGGTCGACGACGCCAAGAAGCACGTCGGCTCGACCTTCACCGCGAAGGTCGACGTCACCGAGTGGCTGGGCGACTCGCAGTTCGCCTACATCCCGTACGAGGCGCCCGCCGAGGTCGACGCGAAGCTCAAGGAGCTGTCCCGCGAGCTCGACTCCGACCAGCTGCGGACCCAGGCGATCGTGTCGATCGACTCGACGAGCCGGATCCGGGAGGGCCGGGAGGCCGAGTTCTGGCTGGACGCGCGGAAGATCCACGTGTTCGACCCGGAGTCCGGCGAGAACCTCACCCGCGACTCCGACGCCGGTGCCGAGCTGACCCGGATCGCGGCCGAGGACCGCGCGGAGCAGGTGGCCCAGGCCCGGGGCGAGGCCTCCTGACGGGTCAGAGGGCGCGGACGGTCCGGCGGTAGCGGGTTCCGGCGACACCGGTCAGCGTCTGCGCCATCACCGCGAACACGAACCGCTGGGTCGGGTACGCCGCCAGCCACGCCAGCCGTCCGGCGAGCCCGTGCGGGCGGAACCGGAGGGTCTGCTCGTAGCGGCTGGTCAGGCGTCCGGTCGGGCGGACCCGCAGCTCCAGGTGTGCGGTGCCCGGTAGCCGGGACGCCGCGCGCAGCACCAGCCGGGCACCGGGCTCGACGGTCTCGATCACCCAGCGGTCCAGCGGTTCCCCGGTGACAAGGCGGGGCGGGCCGGTGGAGTGCCGGCGCGGCAGGTTCCCCGGTCCACCCGCGAGCACGTCGAGGACCCCGGTCAGGGTCGCCGTGCCGGGGACGGTGTACCAGCCGTGCTCGCCGCCCAGGGTCTCGACGACCGACCACACCGCCGCGGCCGGGGCGTCGACCTCCTGGGTGTCGGTCGTCTCCCAGGACACCGGCCCGCTGCCGGGGGCGTCGGCGGGGCCGGGACCGGCGTCGCCGACGCCGTCGAGCGCGCGGCGGACCGCCGTCCGGTACGGCGTGTGACCACCGGGCGGCGGACCGATCAGGGCGTCGAGGGCGGCGATGTCGCCGGGGTCGGCGACGAGCTCGTGCCGCATGGACTCGACGAGCGGCTCGGCGAGCCCGCGGGCGACCGGGGTGAGCGCGGCGACGGCACGGGCGGTGAGCCGCGGCGCGGACAGCGGTACCGGCAGCGGGAACGGCCGCACCAGCCCGGCCTCGGCGGCGTAACCGCTCATGAGGCCGCGGTAGGTGAGGACGTCCGGTCCACCGATGTCGAAGGCCCGGTCCACGTCGTCCGGCAGGTCGAGGCAGCCGGCGAGGGCGTGCAGCACGTCGTCGACGGCGACCGGCTGGATCCGGTTCCACGCCCGGTCCGGCAGCGGCAGCACCGGCGGGCCGCCCATCGCGGTCTCGGTGAGGTGGCGGATCATCTCGAAGCTCGCCGACCCGGTGCCGACCACGATCCCGGCCCGCAGGACGGCCGCGGGCACTGGTCCGGCCAGCAGGATGTCGCCGACCTCGCGGCGGGACCGCAGGTGCGTCGAGACGCGGCGGGCGTCGTCATCGGGCTGCAGCCCGCCCAGGTACACGATCCGGCGGACGCCCGCGGCGGCGGCGCCGTCGGCCAGCGCGTGCGCCGCCGCCCGGTCGCGGTCGGCGTAGCCGGGGCCGTCCATGGCGTGCACCAGGTGGACGACGGCGTCGGTCCCCGTGCAGGCACGGGTCACGTCGGCGGGGTCCTGGGCGTCCCCCGGGACGACGTCGACCCGCCCGGCCCACGGGTGCGCCGCGACCCGGCCCGGGGTGCGGGCCAGGACGCGGACGTCGTGACCGGCGTCGAGCAGGCGCGGGACGAGACGCGAACCGATGTAGCCGGTGGCGCCGACGACGAGGACGTGCATGCCGACGATCCTCGCCGCAGCAGGCCCACCGCGCGCGGTGGGACCGCACCGGTGGCCCGCTCAGGGCAGGCCGGCGAGGCGGAGGGCGGCCGTCGTCCCGGCGGCGAGCACCACGACCAGCACGAACGGCACCCGGCGCCAGATCGCGACGGCGGCCACCGCGACGCCGGCGGGCCGGGCCCAGCCGGCGAACTCCGCGCCCTCGAACCAGGTGCCGGTCGCGACGAGCGCGACCAGCAGCGCCACGGCGCCGAGCTCGACGAGCCGGACCGTCCGGCCGGAGAAGCCGACCCGGCCGTGGAGCAGCAGCGGGAGCAGCCGCATCGCGAAGGTGCCACCGGCCAGGACGAGCAGCGCGGCCGCGGTCATCGCCCACCACCGGGGACGGGTTCCTCGGCCGGACGTCCGGCCGCCCCGGCCCCGAGCAGCCCGGCGAGCACCGGGACACCCGCCGGCAGGAACGGCGCGCACGCCAGCGAGACGGCGGCGGCGGCACCCGCGACCCGTACGGCGTCGATCCGGCGCAGCATCGGGACGAGCATCGCGAGCAGCGCCGCCGGGAACGCCGCGTCCAGGCCGAACGCCGACGGGTCCGGCACCACGGCCCCCAGCAGCAGGCCACCGGCGGTGCCGAGCTGCCAGCACCCGTACTTGATCACACCGAGCGTCCAGAACGCCCGGCGTGCCCGACCCTCGGATCCCGTGGTCCGGGCCAGGACGAACGCCGTCGACTCGTCGGTGATCACGTGCGCGGCCGGGACGCGGGACCAGCCGCCGCCGACGTGGCGGGCCAGCGCCAGCCCGAACGGCAGGTGCCGCAGGTTCAGCACGAGCCCGGCCGCGACGGCCGCCCAGATCCCGCTCCCGGCCGCCAGCACCCCGGTGACCAGCAGCTGCGCGCCACCGGCGAAGACCAGGGCCGACATCGCCATCGTCATGGCGGGCGACAGGCCCGCCGCCGGGGCGAGCGCACCGAACGACACCCCGACGACGCCGACCGCGACCGAGATCGTGACGGCGTCGCGGAGGTCCGACCGGGACTCCGCGCGCCGTGTTCGCTGCACCGAACGCATGGCCGCTACAGTGAACGCACTGCACATCGTTCGTCAAGCCGAACGTGAGGACCGATGGAACGAACGCCACCACTGGCGGCGATCGCCGCCGCCATCCGCCGGGAACGCGAGCGCCTGGGGATCTCCTCGGCCGAGCTCGCGCGCCGCGCCGGGATCGCGAAGTCGACGTTGTCGCAGCTCGAGGCGGGGACGGGGAACCCGAGCGTGGAGACGCTGTGGGCGATCGCCGTCGTCGCCGGGGTGCCGTTCAGCACGCTGGTGGAGCCACCGTCGTCGCCGGTGCGGGTGGTCCGGTCCGGCGAGCGGCGCCTGATCCGCTCCGAGGACTCGCCGTTCGCCGCGGCCCTGCTGTCGCCGTGCCCACCGGGCGCCCGGCGGGACCTGCACGTGGTCACGTCCGGCCCGGGTGAGCCCCGCGAGGCGCACGCCCACTCCCCCGGGACGGTCGAGCACCTGATCGTCTCCGCGGGCCGGTGGCACGTCGGGCCGGCCGGCGAGGAGGTCGAGCTCGACCCCGGTGACTACGTCACCTTCCCCGCCGACCGGCCCCACGGCTACCGCGCCCTGACCGAGGGGGCGGCCGCCGTCCTGGTCATGGAGTACCGGTGATCAGGTCCCGCTCGGGCCGCGGGTCGCCGCCCCGGGCGCCCGGTCCGGGGTCCCCTCGGTGATCCGGTTCAGCAGACCGTCGACGAGCCCCTCGTCGTTGCCCGGGGCACCCCCGCCGGGCTCGGTCTCGGGCAGCGGGTACTGACGGACCCAGTCGACCTCCATCAGCGACGGCTTGACGTCGCCGCCTCCCTTCGGGAACCAGTCGAGCTGGATGGTCAGGTGCATCGGGCCGGGCGGCAGGATCGACGTGTCGTCGGTGTGCCACCACTCCTTGCCGTCGACGAACGCGGTGATCCCGTCCGGCCGCCACTCGACCGCCCAGTTGTGCCACTGCGTCGCGTCGATGTCGACCGAGCCCTGCACCTGGCTGTTGTCCTCGCCGTAGTGCAGGAACAGCTCGGTCTTCTGCCGGGTGTGGTCGGTCATCTCCATGAAGTCGACCTCGCCACCGACCGGGAAGTTCTCGGCGGTCGGCCAGAGCAGGAGCAGCGCGTTGTACGACGGGTCCGACGCGGGAGCCCGCACCCGGCCCTCCCAGCGGCCGTACTTCTGGCTGCCCTCGGACCAGGCCATCCCGCCGGTGGTGCCCTCGGCGTCGCCGTTGATGGTGAGGATGCCGTCCTTCACCGACGCCGCCTCCGGGGAGCGACGGCCCTCGCCGCCGTGCCCCTCGCCGCCGTACATGTTCCAGCCCTGGATGGTGTCGCCGTCGAAGTCGTCGACCTTGTTCGGCTGTCCCCAGTTCCGTGCGACGGCCGCGCTGCTCTCGGCACCCGGGAACGCCGCGGCCGGAGGGGCGTTCGGGTCAGCCGGGGCGGGCGGGGCCGCCGGTGCGGGCGGAGCCGCCGGAGCGGCCGCGGCGCCACCGGTCCCGCAGTCGGCGGGATCGGAGCCGGCCTGGTCGTCGCCGCCCTGGTCACCGGACTTCTGGTTGGCCGGGGCTCCCTGGTCGCCGCCCGAACCGCTGCCGCCGCCGGAGGCCTGGTCACTGCCGCCCGAGCCCTGATCGCCGCCCGCGCCGCCGTCGTCACCGGAAGCGCCGTCCCCGCCGGAACCACTGTCGCCACCGGAACCGCTGTCGCCACCGCTGTCGCCGCCCGAGCCCTGGTCGCCACCCGAACCGCCGCCGTCGCCGCCGGAGTCGTCGCCGTCCGGACCGTCCGCCTCGGGCCGGGCCGGCGCGCCGGGAGCGGAGGCACCGGGCGCGGACACCCCGGGCGCAGCAGCCGAGCCGGCCGGACCAGGAGCAGCGTCGGGAACCGCGGCGCCGGGAGCGACCCGTCCGGGCCCCTCTCCCGCCGCGGGAGCTCCGGGACCGCCGGCGGGCGCACCCGGCGCGACCGGCGACGCACCACCGGCAGCGGCGCCCTCACCGGACCCGGAGCCACCACCCGAGCCGCCGTCATCCCCCGAGCTGCTGTCACCACCCGAGCCGCCGTCGCCACCCGAGCCGCCGTCACCGCCGGAGCCCCCCTGAGCCGAGTCTCCACCGGAGCCGCCGGAGCCCGAGTCACCGCCGGAACCGGAGTCGTCCCCGGACCCGGGGGCGCCGGGCTTCCCCGACCCGGCGCCCCCGTCGTCCCCGGAACCAGAACCGGAACCGGAGCTCCCCGATCCGGATCCGCCCGACCCCGGGTCCCCCGATCCCGAGCCGCCCGATCCGGGCGCACCGCCCGGGGCGGGGCACTCCACGGCCGCCGTCGTCGCGCCCGGTCGATCGGTCGTCCCGGTGTCGGCGAACGCCGCGGCCGGGATGCTGATCATCATCGCGGCGGCGACCGCCGCGACTCGCACAGAGCGTCCCATCAGGCTCCTCCGCCCCAGTGGTCTCGTGATTCGCATAGGAACGTAATCGCCACACAGTCACCACGCGCCCCGAGGTCATCACATCGAGTAGGCAACCCTGCCCGCGAGTGAGTGCAGAACGTGCCCGAATCGGACACACCCCGCGACCGAGTGACGGAGTTGTTCACTCGGCCGAGTATTCACCCCGCAACGGTCGGGTCGGAGCGGGCTCGGATCCGCCGGGAGAGACGCCCCGGGAACGACGAGAGCCCCGCCCGGCGTGGTGCCGGACGGGGCTCGTCGAGACGGTGCGGAGGACTACCAGCCGCGGGAGGCGTAGCGCTGGTCCTCCGGGATGTCCGGGATGTTGATGCCGACCATCGCCTCGCCCAGGCCGCGGGAGACCTTGGCGATCATGTCCGGGTCGTCGTGGAAGGTCGTGGCCTTCACGATCGCCGACGCACGCTGCGACGGGTTGCCGGACTTGAAGATGCCCGAGCCCACGAACACGCCCTCGGCGCCGAGCTGCATCATCATCGCCGCGTCGGCCGGGGTGGCGATGCCGCCCGCGGTGAACAGCACGACCGGCAGCTTGCCGGAACGCGCGACCTCGGCGACCAGCTCGACCGGGGCCCGCAGCTCCTTGGCCGCGATGTAGAGCTCGGCGGCGTCCAGCGACGCGAGCCGGCCGATCTCGGCGCGGATGGACCGCATGTGCCGGGTCGCCTCGACGACGTTGCCGGTGCCGGCCTCGCCCTTCGAGCGGATCATCGCCGCGCCCTCGGAGATCCGGCGCAGCGCCTCACCGAGGTTGGTGGCGCCGCAGACGAACGGCACCGTGTAGGCCCACTTGTCGATGTGGTGCGCCTCGTCGGCGGGCGTGAGGACCTCGGACTCGTCGATGTAGTCGACACCCAGCGACTGGATGACCTGCGCCTCGACGAAGTGCCCGATCCGCGCCTTGGCCATGACCGGGATGGACACCGCCTCGACGATGCCGGAGATCATGTCCGGGTCGGACATGCGGGCGACGCCGCCGTTCGCGCGGATGTCGGCGGGAACGCGCTCGAGGGCCATCACGGCCACCGCGCCGGCGTCCTCGGCGATCTTCGCCTGCTCCGGGGTGACCACGTCCATGATCACGCCGCCCTTGAGCATCTCGGCCATACCGCGCTTGACCCGCGCGGTGCCGTGCTGCGGACCGGCGTCGTCCAAGGTGTTATCGGCTGCGGACACGGGTGATCGGAGCTCCTCACATGACAGTCGGGTAACGCGCCGAGTCTACGTCAGAGACGTGCGGACCGGCCGCCGGTTCCGGGTCGGCGATCTCGAAGTACACCGGCTCCGGGGCGGTCCCGTACAGGCGCAGCCGGCGCACCATCCGGCGCGACCGCAGTGCCCGGGTGTCGCGGACGGCGTCGTTGTGCACCCGGCGCGCCAGGATCACCAGCTGCTGGGCGTCGCCGAGCTCCGCCTCCAGCGCCGGCGCCAGCCGCCCCGGCCCGACGACGGCGAGTTGCCTGGTCAGCGTGTTCTCCGCCGTCTCACGGGCGACCCGGCTCCCGGCGGGGTCGCGGCCGTCGGCGGCCGGGGCGGAACCCGCCGCAGCGGCCGTCGCGGCGTGGCGCAACCCGGGGGGCGCGGCCGGCCCGAGTGCGTCGGCGACCCGCAGCGCGACCGCCGCGCGTCCGTCGAGGGCCGTGCCGAGCCCGGCCCGGGCGGCGTCGACGCGGACGTGCAGCCGGTGCAGCCGGGCGACGCGTGTCCGGCACCACACGGTGAGGGCCGCCACGACCAGCACCGTCGCGACCACCAGCGTCCACAGCAGCGGGCTCACGACGGCGCGCTCCCCCACCGGGCCGGGACGGACCGGCCGCCGCCGTCCGGCGCGGGCGGCGCTGCGGCGAGCGCCGCCCGGTACACCCGCAGCACGTCCTGCGTGACCACGCCCCAGTCGTACCGCGCGGCCCGGGACCGTCCGGCGGCGGCCGACGCGGCGCGGGCCGCGTCGTCGTCGAGGAGGCCGGCCAGTGCACGGCCGAGGGCGGCCGCGTCCCCGGCCGGGACGAGCCGGCCGGCGCCGCCGAGCACCGGGCGGAACGACTCGATGTCGCCGGCGACGACCGGGGTGCCCGCGGCCATCGCCTCGGTGAGCACCATGCCGAAGCTCTCCCCGCCCCGGTGCGGCGCGCAGAACACCTCCGACGCGCGCAGCGCCGCCGCCTTGGTGGTCTCGTCGACGGGGCCGAGCAGGTCGATGCGGTCGGCCAGACCGGGCCCGGCGGCGCGGAGCAGGGCGTCGCCGTCGCCGCGCCCGACGACGAGCAGCCGCAGGCCGGGCCGGTCCGCGGCCAGCGGGCGCAGGGCGTCGAGCAGCACCGGCATGCCCTTGCGGGGCTCGTCGTAGCGCCCGACGAACCCGATCCGGCGGCCGGGCGGGAGGCCGGGGACGAGGTCGTCGAGGGCGGGGCCGTCGGCGAACCGGGCGACGTCGACGCCGTTGGGGATCTCCGTCGCGTCGCCGCCGAGGTGCTCGACCTGCACCCGCCGCGCGGTGGCCGACACCGCGATCCGGGCCGTCACCTTCTCCATCAGGGGGCGCAGGAGCCCGCCGAACGCGGCCAGCGCGCGGGAGCGCTCGGTGGAGGTGTGGAAGGTCACGACGATGGGGCCGCGGGCGGCGAGCAGGGCGAGCACCGACACCGAGATCGTCGTGGGTTCGTGCAGGTGCAGGACGTCGAAGTCGTGCTCGGCCAGCCAGCGCCGGGCGCGCAGGTGGGTGCGCGGGCCGAACGTGACGCGGGCGACCGAGCCGTTGTAGGGGACGCCCAGCGCCCGGCCCACCGGGGTCACGAACTCCGGCGCCGGGCCGGCCGACGGCGCCAGCACGTGCACCCGGTGCCCCCTGGCTCGCAGCGCGGCCGCGAGGTCGAGGACGTGGTGCTGCACTCCCCCGGGCACGTCCAGGGAGTACGGGCAGACCATCCCGATCCGCAGCGCCGTCATGCCCGCACGCCCCGGATCGGCTGGAGCATGTGCCAGTCCTCCGGGCGCCGGGCGATCAGCTCACCGAACGCGTCCGCCAGTGCCTGCACCGCCTTCGCCTCGGCGGCCCGGTCGGGGACCGGGATCTCGGGGCCGACGTGCACGCCCCACGCGTCACCCGCGAACACCGCGTACGCCGGGTGCAGGGCGGCGCCGGTCGCGCGGGCCAGCCGGGCCGGCCCGGCGGGGAGGCGGGCGGGGCGGCCGAGGAACGAGACCTCGACGCCGGTCCCGGACAGGTCGCGGTCGGCGACCAGGCACACGACGCCGCCCGAGCGCAGGCGCGCGGTCAGCGCCCGGTGCGCCGTCCGCGGGTCGTCCGCCGTCACCACCTCGAAGCCGAGCGAGCGGCGGTAGTCGAGGAACCGCCGGAACAGCGACTCGGGGCGCAGCCGCTGCACGACCGTCGTGATGGCGGGCTCCAGCCCGAGCCGGGCGAGCTCGCGCACCATGTAGACGCCCGCGACGTCCCAGTTGCCGGAGTGCGGCAGCGCGTAGAGCACGCCGCGACCGGCCCGCAGCGTTTCCAGCGAGGGCCCGATGCCGTGCACGTGGGGGTGCATCGCGTCGTGCACCGCGTCCGGGTCGAGCGACGGCAGCGCGAACGCCTCCCGCCAGTAACGGGCGTAGCTCCGCATCCCCCTGGCGACCAGGTCGTCGAGCTCGGCGGGGGTCGCACCGGGGCGGACCCTGGCCAGGTTCTGCCGCAGCCGTCGCACCCCCGGGCCGTCGCGCCGGGTCGCGAGGTCGGCGGCGGCGTCGGACACCCGCCCGACGACGCCGGCCGGCAGCCGCCCGGCCACCGCCCAGCCCGCCGCGTACCCGGCCCCCGCCAGCGCCTCCCGGACCCGCTCGACCGCGCCGGGATCGGCGGCGTCAGGCACGCGGCGCCTCGCGGGAGCTCCGCCGCACGGCCAGGATCCGCTGGCCCAGGGTCACCACCGTCCCGATCGCCAGCACGACCAGCGCGACGGTCAGCGCGTACGGCACGCCCAGCCCGGCCAGGAACGCGCCGAGCAGTCCGAGGATCAGCCGCTCCGCCCGCTCGACCAGCCCACCCTCGGCGGTGAGCCCGACCGACTCGGCGCGGGCCTTCACGTACGACACGATCTGCCCGCCGACGAGGGCGACCAGCGCGGCACCCGCCGCGATCGGCTCGTCCCCCGCGGTCAGCGCCCACCAGGCGAGTCCCGCGAAGAGGGCACCGTCGACCATCCGGTCACAGGTGGAGTCGAGCACCGCCCCGAACGGGGTGCCGTGGCCGCGGGCGCGGGCCATCGCCCCGTCGATCAGGTCGGTCAGCACGAACAGCGTGACCAGCACCGATCCGATGACGAGCCATCCGGCGGGCAGGAACCCCACCGAGCACGCGACGGCGCCGACGGTGCCGAGCACCGTCACCGTGTCCGGGCTGACGCCACGCGCGACGAGTGCGCGCCCCACCGGGTCGGTGAGCCGGTTGACGTGCCCGCGGGCGAACAGATTGAGCATCGTGGGCGACGTACTCCCTCACGGACGGGCCGATGCGACCAGCCTAGTCGGCCCCGGGGGTCGCGCGCCGTGGTGGTTCCCACGCCGCGGCGAGCTGCGACCGGGTCTCCGCGAGCAGCTGCGGGATCACCTTCGTCTGACCGACGACCGCGATGAAGTTCGCGTCGCCGCCCCACCGCGGCACGACGTGCTGGTGGATGTGCTCGGCGAGCGACCCGCCCGCCACGTGGCCGAGGTTCAGCCCGACGTTGAACGCGTGCGGCGCCGCGACCTTCTTCATCGTCACCACGGCCTGGCGGGTGAAGTCCATCAGCTCCGCCGTCTCGGAGTCGGTGAGCTCCTCCAGATCCGCGACGTGCCGGTACGGCAGCACCATCAGGTGCCCTGGGTTGTACGGGTGCAGGTTGAGCAGCGCGAACACCTCGGCACCGCGGGCGACGACGAGGTTGTCCGCGTCCGCGTCGGCCTCCGTGCCGGTCCCGGCGCCGTCGCCGGGCTCACCGATCGTCTCGCCCCGGCCGATCCGGCAGAACGGACAGCCGGTGTCCGAGGCGCCTTTGATATAGGCCAGCCGGTGCGGGGTCCAGAGCCGGGCGAACCCGTCGGGCGTCCCGACCCCCTCCTGCGGGACCCACTCCTGCTCCATGGGCCGATCCTATGGGTCGGTGGCCGGGACGCGGTCCGGGGTTCGGGCGGGGGTTCAGGCGGGCTGGAAGGACTCCGCGCCGGGCGAGGTGTTGGTCCGCGACCGCACCCACGCGACGATCGACCGGACGGCGTCGTCGACCGGCACGCCGTTGGTCTGCGAGCCGTCGCGGAACCGGAAGCTGACCGCGCCCGCCTCCACGTCGCGGCCGCCCGCGAGGAGCAGGAACGGCACCTTCTGCAGGGTGTGGGTGCGGATCTTCTTCTGCATGCGGTCGTCGCCGGCGTCGACGTCGATCCGGATGCCCTCCGCACGCAGCCGCGCCGCGATCTCGCGGACGTAGTCCTCCTGGGTGTCGGTCACCGGGATGCCGACGACCTGCACCGGGGCCAGCCAGGCCGGGAACGCGCCGGCGTAGTGCTCGGTGAGCACGCCGAAGAACCGCTCGATCGAGCCGAACAGCGCACGGTGGATCATCACCGGGCGCTGCCGGGAACCGTCGCCTGCGGTGTACTCCAGCTCGAACCGGTCCGGCAGCATCAGGTCGACCTGGATGGTCGACATCTGCCAGTAGCGGCCGATCGCGTCGCGGGCCTGCACGGAGATCTTCGGCGCGTAGAACGCGCCGCCGCCCGGGTCGTCGCGGAGCTCCAGCCCGAAGTTCCCGGCGGCCTCCCGCAGCGCGTCGGTGGCCTCCTCCCAGAGCTCGTCGGAGCCGATCGACTTCTCCGGGTTGCGGGTGGAGAGCTCCAGGTAGAAGTCGTCGAGGCCGTAGTCGCGCAGCAGGTCCAGCACGAACTGCAGCAGCGAGCGGATCTCGTCCTGCATCTGGTCGCGGGTGCAGTAGATGTGCGCGTCGTCCTGGGTGAAGCCGCGGGCCCGGGTGAGGCCGTGCACGACGCCGGACTTCTCGTAGCGGTAGACGGTGCCGAACTCGAACAGCCGCAGCGGCAGCTCCCGGTACGACCGCCCGCGCGACGCGAAGATCAGGTTGTGCATCGGGCAGTTCATCGGCTTGAGGTAGTAGTCGACCGCCGGCCGCTTGAGCTGCCCCTCGGCGTCGTACTCGGCGTCGAGCTGCATGGGCGGGTACATGCCGTCGGCGTACCAGTCGAGGTGCCCGGACAGCTCGAACAGCTGTCCCTTGGTGGCGTGCGGGGTGTAGACGAACTCGTAGCCCGCCGCCGCGTGCCGCTCCCGGGAGAGGTCCTCCAGCTCCTTGCGGACGACGCCGCCCTTCGGGTGGAAGACCGGCAGGCCCGAGCCGATCTCGTCCGGGAAGCTGAACAGGTCCAGCTCGGAGCCGAGGCGCCGGTGGTCGCGGCGCTCGGCCTCGGCGGCCCGCTCCAGGTAGGCGTCCTGCGCCTCCTGCGACTCCCACGCGGTGCCGTAGATGCGCTGCAGCTGCGCGTTGCGCTGGTCCCCGCGCCAGTACGCGGCCGCGGACCGGGTGAGGGTGAAGGCCGGGACGAACTTCGTGGTCGGCAGGTGCGGGCCACGGCACAGGTCGGACCAGACGACGTCGCCGGTGTGGGCGTGCACGTTGTCGTAGACGGTCAGCTCGCCCGAGGAGTCGACCTCCATGACCTCGGAGTCGTCGCTGCCCTTGAGGTCGACCAGCTCCAGCTTGTAGGGCTCGTCCGCCAGCTCGGCACGGGCCTCGTCCCGGTCGGCGAACCGGCGCCGGGAGAACTTCTGCCCCGCCTTCACGATCTTCTTCATCGCCGACTCGATCTTCTTCAGATCCTCGGGGGTGAAGGGGGTGTCGACGTCGAAGTCGTAGTAGAAGCCGTCGGTGACCGGCGGGCCGATACCCAGCCGGGCCTTCGGGAACAGCTGCTGGACGGCCTGGGCCAGCACGTGCGCCGCCGAGTGCCGGATGACGCTGCGGCCCTCGTCGGTGTTCGCCGCGACCGCGACGACCTCGGTGTCGGCCTCGGGTGCCCAGGCCAGGTCGCGCAGGGTCCCGCCGGCGTCGCGGACGACGACGATCGCCTCCGGGCCGCTGGTCGGCAGCCCGCCCTCCCGGATGCGCGCACCGGCGGTCGTCCCGGCCGGCACCCGGATCGGGGCGGACGCGGGCGGGGCGGGCGGTGCGGACACGGTGCGGCCTCCAGGGCTGTCACGATCGGTGGGCTCCCCGGGGAGCCCGGTGGAGTGGCGTCGATGCTAGTAGGGCGCTGCGACCGGGTTCCGCGGGCGGTGACGTTCGGCGGGAGCGGTCCCGCGGGAAGACGCACGGCGCGGGTGGCGTTGGGCCGACCGTGGTCCCCCTCTCCGTGCTCGATCTCGTCCCCGTGTCCGACGGCTCGTCCGCCACCGACGCGCTGGCCCACAGCACCCGGCTGGTGCAGCGTGCCGAGGAGCTCGGCTTCACGCGCTACTGGGTGGCCGAGCACCACGCGATGCCGGGGATCGCGAGCTCGTCGCCACCGGTCCTGATCGCGCACCTGGCCGGGGCGACCGAGCGGATCCGGGTCGGCTCGGGCGGGGTGATGCTGCCCAACCACCGGCCCCTCGTCGTCGCCGAGCAGTTCGGGACGCTGGAGGCGCTGCACCCGGACCGCATCGACCTCGGTCTCGGGCGCGCGCCGGGCACCGACCCGGCGACGGCCGCGGCGCTGCGCGGGATCGACGCCGCGCAGCTGAACGCCCCCGACGACTTCCCCGACCAGCTCGTCGAGCTGGCCTCGTACTTCCGGGGCGACACCGACGTGCTCGCGGTGCCCGCGAAGGGCAACGCGCCGTCGCTGTGGCTGCTCGGCTCCTCCGGCTACTCGGCGAAGGTCGCGGGCATGCTGGGGCTGCCGTTCGCGTTCGCGCACCACTTCTCGGCCCGCAACACGATGCCGGCACTCGAGCTGTACCGGGAGCACTTCCGGCCCTCGGCGATGCTGTCCGAGCCGTACTCGATGATCGCCGCATCGGTGTTCTGCGCCCCGACCGGCGACGCCGCCCGCGAGCTCGCCCTGCCCTCCGCGCTGCAGTTCCTGCACCTGCGGCTCGGTGACCCGCGCGAGCTGCCCGGCCCCGAGGAGGTCGTCGCCTTCGAGTGGACGGACGCGGCGCGCGCGTTCGTCGAGCAGCGGCAGGCCGACCAGATCATCGGGGACCCGGCGACGGTGCGGGCCGGGGTCGAGGAGCTGGTGTCGCGCACCGGCGTCGACGAGCTGATGGTGACGACGGCGACCTACCGCGGCGAGGACCGGCTGCGGTCCTACGAACTGCTGGCCGGCGCCGTCGGCATGCCGGGGGCCGCGACCGCGGCGTGAGCACGGCATCATCGGGCCCATGACCGACACCGCCGCCCGGTTCCGGTCCGCGATCGAGGCCGGTGACCCGGACGCCGCCGTGGACCTGTGCACCGACGACGTCGAGTTCCGCTCCCCCGTCGTCCACCGTCCCTACCGGGGCCGCGCGCCACTGCGCGCCGTCCTCGGCGCGGTCGTCACGGTGTTCGAGGGCTTCCGCTACGTCGGGGAGTTCGCCGGCGAGGACGGGCACGTCCTCGAGTTCGCCGCGACCGTGGGCGACCGCGAGGTGCAGGGCGTCGATCTCCTCCGGTTCGACGACGACGGCCGCGTCCGGGAGCTCACCGTCCTGGTCCGGCCGCTGTCCGCCGCCGAGGCGCTGCGTGACCGGATGGGCCCGCTCCTCGGCGGGTGACCGTGCGAGTCCGGCGCCGGGTGCAGCTCACCGTGTCCGGACGCCCGGTGGTCCGGTGGCCGCGTGCGTGCGCGGCCGTCCGGCCCGCGGGGCCCGGCGCGTCGTCGCAGTCAGACGTCCGTTGCCCGACGGGGTGATCGGCGGCGTCGTCCTGGTCCACCCGGCGCAGGCACGATGGTGCGAGCGGCGGACACCGGCCGAGGCGTTCGGTCACGCGCTGCCGCACCACCCTGATGACGTGCCGACATTCGAGTGACGTCGATCAGGTGGGCACATCGCAACCCGCCGGTAACTCGTTCACCCGGCGAGCACGCACGTGCCCGGACCCCGTGACCGACGGCCCCCACCGGCCGGAACCGTGAGAGGAGAGGCGGTTGACCGCAGGCCCGCCCCCGCCCCCGCGGTCCCGACGCTCCGCCGACGAGTCCGATCCGTACGGTTTCGCCCGATCCGTCCGCACCGAGGAACGCCCGGGAGGACGGCACGGCAGTGACCAGGTCGCCCGGGAGGACTCGGGCCGCCCGCCCCGGCACGGTCCCCCTGCACCGTCCGGCGGGCCCACGTCCGGTGGCGCCGGGCGGCACGGGCGTCCGTCCGAGGGGCCGCAGTCCTTCGACGAGGGGCCGCAGTCCTTCGAGGACGTCGTGCGCGGCAGCGGGAACGGCTCCGGGCGGCGCGCGGCGGGCGACCGTCCCGCCCCCCGTACCGACGAGGGCCCGGCCGGCGCGGGCGCGGCGGACTCCGCGCGGACGTCCCGCCGCCGTCCCGACGGCGACGGACCCGACGGCGCACCGGCGCGGACCGGCGCGGCCGACGGAGCCGCTCCGACCACCGGCACCAGCGGTACGACCAAGGTGGGCCTGCGGGTGCGCGGCGGGACGGTGCCGCGTGACCCTGGCACCGCGTCCCCGCCGCCGCCCGCGCCCGGCCAGGGATCGGGGCCGGTCCGCCGCCCGGCGACACCGCCGCCCGGTCCCGCCGCGCCGCCGCCCGGCCGGCCCGGTCCGACCGCAGCGGGCCCCGCTGCGCCGGCCGGTCCCGCACCCGCGGGCCCCGTGCCCACCGGACCCGCGCCCACGGGGCCCGCACCCACCGGTCCGGCGGGCGCCGGTCCGGCACCCGCGCGCGGCCCGCGCACGCCCGGCGCCCCCGTGCCCCCCGAGCGCCGCGAGCCCGCCGTCCCGGACACCGGACGCCACGGCAGCGGCCCGGTCCCCCGCGGCGGTCCGCCGGCACCCGGTACCGCACCGTCCGGCCCGGTCACCCGTGGTGCGGCGGCCCCCGCACCGCCCGTTCCCGGGGCGCCGCAGACACCTGGCGGACCCGGCGGACCGTCCGCGCCCGCCCCCGGCCGACCCGGCCACGGTGCGCCCGGTCCCGGTGCGTCCGGCACCGGAGCAGCGGTGCCCGGCGCGGGCGCCCCGGCCGAGCCTCCCGCCCCGCGCACCGGACGCCGCCGCCGTCCCGAGCCCGAGCCCGAGGCCGAGGCCACCCCCGGCGACGACGCCGGCCGCGTCACCCCGGCCGGGTCCGGACCGCCCGGCGACGACCGGGTTCCGCACGACCGGGACGAGCCGGACCACCGGCGCGACGGGGACGACGCGACGGCGCTCGTCGCCGCCGACGTCCTCCCCGGCGCGCCGCGCCGCCGTCGCCGCGCCGAACCGGCCGGACCGCTGGAGAAGGCGCTCGCGGTCGTCGGGCCGCGGGTCGACACCGTGCGCCGCCGGCTCGGCATCCTCGACTCCGAGCAGCGCGCCGCGCTCACCCCGGAGGAGCGCCGCACCCGCCGCCGCACGCAGATCCGCTGGTCGCTGATCGGCACCGCCGCGTCGGTCGTGCTGCTGCCGCTGCTGGTGCTGGGGATCGGCTGGCTGGTCTTCCCGATCCCCACCACCGACGAGGCCGTCCAGAACCAGATCGCGACCGTGTCCTACGCCGACGGCGGCCAGCTCGCCCGGCTGGTCCCCGAGCAGGGCAACCGGATCAAGGTCGGGATGGACGCGATCCCGCCGCACGTCCGGGAGGCCGTGCTCGCCGCGGAGGACCGGAGCTTCTACTCGAACCCCGGGTTCGACATCACCGGCATCCTGCGGGCGGCGCTCAACCAGGTCCTCGGCGGTGCGGGCGGCGGATCGACGATCACCCAGCAGTACGTCAAGAACACGCTGGTCGGCAACGACGCGACGTACTGGCGGAAGTACAAGGAACTGATCGTCTCGCTGAAGGTGTCCGGGCAGAAGTCGAAGGACGAGATCCTCAACGACTACCTGAATGCGATCTACTTCGGACGCGGCGCGTACGGCATCGAGTCCGCCAGCCTCGCCTACTACGGCAAGCCCGCCGCCCAGCTGACCCCCAGCGAGGGCGCGCTGCTCGCCGGGATCATCCAGTCGCCGTCGAACTGGGACCCGGAGAACTCCCGGGAGAAGGCGGAGTCGCGCTGGAACTTCGTGCTCGACGGCATGGCCCAGCAGGGCTGGATCTCCCGGGCCGACCGGCAGGCGGCCGGCTTCCCGGAGACGATCCCGGCGGAGAACACGTCGCGCTCGTCGTCGCTGACCGACGAGCGCGGGCACGTCCTCAACGCCGTCCGCTCCGAGCTGGGCTCGCTGGGCATCTCCGAGCAGGCGTTCGCACAGGGCGGCCTGCAGGTCACGACGACGATCGACCCGCAACGCCAGCAGCAGCTCACCGACGCGGTCCGCGCCCGGATGGAGGGCCAGCCCGAGGTGCTGCGGTCCGGCGCGGTCGCGATCGACCCGCGCACCGGCGGCATCGTCGGCTACTACGGTGGCGCCAACGGCGCCGGTCTCGACTACGCCCAGGTCATGAAGCAGCCGGGCTCGACGTTCAAGCCGTTCGCGGTGCTCGCCGGGCTGCTGGAGGACCCGCCGGTCGGCCTCGGCACCCAGTTCGACGGCTCCGAGCGACCGGGCCTGCGCAACGCCGACGGGGCGAACTGCCCGCGCTGCGACCTCAAGCAGGCCATGACGATCTCCAACAACGTCGTCTTCACCAAGCTCGCCGGTGAGGTCGGCCCGCAGAAGGTCGCCGACGCGGCCCGGCTCGCCGGGATCACCGCCCCCCTGGAGAACCCGGACGCCCGGCTGCCGCTCGGCAACAAGGAGGTGACCCCGGTCCAGCTGGCGTCGGCGTACGCGACGATCGCCGCCGGCGGGGTCTGGCACGCGCCGCACCTGGTGTCGCGGGTCGTCGACTCCGACGGCCGCGTCCTCTACGAGTACTCCCCCGGCGAGGGCGAGCAGCGCTTCCCCGAGCAGGTCGCCCGCAACGTCTCCGAGGCCATGATGGACGTCGTCTCCAACGACGACCTCACGCTGCCGGGCGGCCAGCAGGCGGCCGCGAAGACGGGGACCGTCCAGTCCCGCTTCGAGGGCCAGAACAACGACGCCTGGTTCGCCGGCTTCACCCCCGAGCTCGCCACGTCGGTCTGGGTCGGGACGGACCGCAACGACCCGATCCAGGACGCGACCGGCGCACCGATCAGCGGCAAGGACCTGCCCGGCTCGATGTGGCAGGAGTTCATGGCGAGCGCGGTGCGCAGCACCGAGGTCGTCGACTTCCCGACCTTCCGCGCTCTCGGCGACGAGCCGTCGGAGCTGGCCCCGAACGAGCCGACCGCCACCCCGACGCCCGCACCGACCAGCAGCAGCGCGCCGCCGTCGCCGACTCCGGAGCCGCAGGAGCAGGCGCCGCCGCCACCGGTCCAGGAGGCGCCGCCCCCGGAGCCGACCAGCACCCCGGAGCAGACGGTGGACCCGCTGTTCGGGTCCGACGGCGACAGCCGTCCCGGCGAGGACGCCGGCCGGGACGGCGAACCCACCTTCGGCTGACCGGCGGCGAGGCGGGACAGGCAGGGCGAGGCGCACGGCACCGTGACGGAGCCTGCCCGGACCTCCGTGACCGGGATACCGTGGATCCGTGACCGGACACCATCACTTCGAGGTGGTGGCCTGGCGGGCGGACCGCAGGCTCACCCTCTACGTGCCCGGGATCGAGGCGTCCACCACCGTCGACGACCCCCGCGCGGCGGAGGACGCGGTCCGCGACCTGATCGCCGACCTGACCAGCGTCGACCCGGGCGAGATCACCTGCGACATCCGGCTCGGGCGGCCCTGGCGTTCCGGCATCTGACCGGGCCGGGTCACGACGGCGGCACGAGTGTCCGCGCCGCCACCTCCTGCACCGCGGCCGTCAGGGCGTCGAGCACCTCGGTGCTCAGCTTCCAGTGCTGCCAGTAGAGCGGCACGTCGAGATGGCGTTCCCGGTCGAGCAGGACGAGGCGTCCGGCGTCGGCGGCCGCCCGCGCCGGGGCGTCGGTGAACATGCCCCAGCCCAGGCCGGCCCTCACGGCGTCGTGGTAGCCGTCGGCGGCCGGTACCCGGTGCGCCGGTCCGGTGCACGGGCGATGGGTCAGCCGGCGTACGAAGCGGGTCTGCAGCCAGTCCTTCGGACCGAAGTCGACACGCGGCGCCACCGGGAACGCCTCGGCCGGGTCGCGCCCGGCGAACCACCGGTCGTACACCGGGCGGGCGGCGACCGGGCGGTACCGGGTGGCACCGATCGGACGGACCGCGCAGCCCTGGACCGGGGTCGCCGACGTCGTCACCGCCCCGACGACCGCGCCCTCCCGCAGGAGCTCCGCGGTGTGCTCCTCGTCGTCGACGTGCAGGTCGAGCCGCATGCCGTGGCGCTGCGCGAGGGGCACCACGGCGTGCAGGAACCAGTGCGTGAGCGAGTCGGCGTTCACCGCGATCGGGAGGTGCACGCCCCCGCCTGCGTCGTCGCCGAACGACCGGGACACCTCGCCCTCCAGCACCGCGACCTGCCGGGCGAGCCGCAGGAGGGTGCGGCCCGCCTCCGTGGGTACACACGGGCGCGACCGTCGCACCAGGACCTGGCGGGTCTGGCGCTCCAGCGCCTTGATCCGTTGCGACACCGCGGACGGCGTGATCGACATCAGTTCGGCGGCAGCCTCGAAGCTGCCCTCCTCGACGACGGCGCTGAGCGTCGCGAGCCGGTCCCGGTCGTACATGAGCACAGCTTAAGGTCCTGACCGATCCTGAACGAGATCGTGGATCCGGCTGGTCCCTGCCTACGGTCGCCCGGTGAGTGTGGTGGTGGGGTTCGGTACCGGGTTGTCCCTGATCGCGGCGATCGGCGCGCAGAACGCGTTCGTGCTGCGCCAGGGCCTGCGCCGCGAGCACGTCCCGGCGGTCGTGGTGTTCTGCGTCCTGGCCGACCTGGTGCTGGTGACGGCGGCGGTGGCGGGTGTCGGTCTGGCGCTGTCGGGTGTGCCGGGGCTGGCCGAGGTGGTGCGCTGGGGCGGGGTCGTCTACCTGGTCGGGTACGGGCTGCTCGCCGCCCGGCGGGCGGTGCGGCCGGGCACGCTCACGGCCGACGCCCGCGGCGGGGCGCGGCGCCTCGTCCCGGTGCTCGGCAGCGCGGCGGCCCTGACCTTCCTCAACCCGCACATGCTGCTCGACCTGCTGGTCCTCGGCTCGCTGGCCGCGCGCACGGCGACGACGGACGGTGGGCCTTCGCCGCCGGGGTGATGGCGGCCAGCCTGACCTGGTTCGCCGGGCTCGGGTTCGGGGCCGCCCGGCTGGCCGGGCTGTTCGCGCGACCGGTGGCCTGGCGGGTGCTCGACGGCGTCGTGGCCACCGTGATGCTGGGGCTCGCCGCCGGTCTGGCCCTGACCTGACCGGGCCCGGCCTGGCACGATGCCGTCGTGGACGATGCCGGTCGGGAACCGGCCGTGTTCGTGCCGGCGCGGCCGCCCGCCGCGCTGCGCCCGTACGTGACCCGCTACCTCGGCTACCGCGAGCACGCGTCCCGCCCGCTGCGCCGCAGGCAGGCCCCGGCCGACGCGGTCGCGCTGATCCTCGGCTTCCATCCGCTGGCCCTGTCCGGCCCGGCGGTCGGCGCGGGGAGTGCGGCGGCGTTCGTGGGAGGGCTCAGCGACACCTGGGTGCTCACCGAGTTCACCGGCCCCCAGGCCGGGGTCCAGGTGGACCTCACACCGCTGGGGATGTTCACCGTGCTCGGCGGTCGTCCGGTCGCGGGTGGCGCGGTCCCCGCGCTCGACGACTCCGTGCTGGCCGCGCTTCCCGGCAGGCTCGCCGAGCTGCCCACCTGGTCGGCGCGGTTCGCGCTGGTGACCGGGGTGCTGGCGGGACGGCTGCTCGACGGGCGGGCCCGCCGTCCGGCTCCCGAGGTCGCGCACGCCTGGGGCCGGCTGCACCGCACCCGCGGCGCGGTCACCGTCCGCGCGCTCGCCGCGGAGACCGGCTGGAGCCGCCGGCACCTGCAGGACCGGTTCGGCACCCAGATCTGGCTGACCCCGCGCACCGCGGGGCGGGTGCTGCGGTTCGCGGGCGCCGCCCGGCTCGTCGGCGGGTCCACGACGTCGCTGGCCGAGGTCGCCGCGGCCTGCGGCTACGCCGACCAGCCCCACCTGAGCCGGGAGTTCCGGGCGCTGGCCGGGACGACGCCGTCGGCGTACCGCAGGGAGTGGGAGTTCCCGTTCGTCCACGACACCGCGGCCGGACCGGTGCAGGATCGTGCGCCATGAGCATCCACACCACGCTGCGCTACGACGACCCGCGGGCCGCCATCGACTTCCTCACCGGCGCGCTCGGCTTCCGCGAGCTGCGGTGCCACACCGACGACGCCGGCCGGATCGCCCACGCCGAGCTCGCCTGGGACGACCACGGCGACACCGGCGTGCTCGCACTCGGCACCCGCCGGGCGGACGACCCGTTCGACACCGGACGCGCCGTCACCTACCTGACCTGCGACGATCCCGACGCACTGCACGACAGGGCGGTCGCGGCCGGCGCCACGGTCGTCATGGGCCTCACCGACCAGGACTACGGTTCCCGGGAGTTCGCCGTCACTGACGCGGAGGGCAACGTGTGGTCGCTGGGGACCTACCGGATGGGCACGTGACCGGCCTCCCGCGTCACCCCGACCCGGCCGACCCGCTGCCCTGGCTGCGGGAGATCTGCCGGGCGCTGCCCGGGGTGACGGAGAAGGTCAGCCACGGGTCGCCCTCGTGGTTCGTGCAGCGGATGTTCGTGACCTACGCCGACCACCACCACGGCCACCCGCACGTCGCGTTCTGGTGTGCGGCACCGCCCGGCGTGCAGGAGGACATGATCGACACCGATCCGGCCCGGTTCTTCCGGCCCGCCTACGTCGGGCACCGGGGCTGGCTGGGCGTCGTGCTCGACGGCACCGGTGACGACGCCGCCGAGCTCGACGAGATCACCGGCATCGTCACCGACGCCTACCGCTGCGTCGCCCCGAAACGGCGGCTCGCCGAGCTCGACGGCGTCTGAGACCCGGTCAGGCCCCCGCGCCGGCCCCCGCCGCGACACCGGCCGACGGCTGCGGCGCCGACGCCCGGCGGGCGCGGAGCTTCGTCAGCAGGCTCGACCCCGGCCGCTCGGCCAGCGCCGAGGTGAACCGGTCGAGGAAGATCGCCACGATGACGACGGCGAGCCCGCCCTCGATGCCCGACGCGATGTCGAGCTGCGTCACCGCCGACACGACGACGGTCCCGAGCCCGTCCGCACCGGCCAGACCGGCGACGACGACCATCGACAAGGCCAGCATGATCACCTGGTTGACGCCCGCCATGATCGACGGCAGTGCCATCGGCAGCTGCACCTCGCGCAGGATCTGACGGGGGTGCGCGCCGAACGCGTGGGCGGCCTCCACCACCTCGGAGTCGACACCGCGGATGCCGAGCTCGGTCAGCCGCACCGCCGGAGCGATCGAGAACACGATCGTCGCGACGATGCCGGGGACCACCCCGATGCCGAACAGCAGCACCACCGGGATCAGGTAGACGAAGGCCGGGATCGTCTGCATGGTGTCGAGCACCGGGCGCAGTACCCGGCTGCGCGCGGCCCAGATGCCCAGCGGGACGCCGATCGCGACCGCGATCAGCGCCGCGACCAGCACCAGGCCGAACGTCTCCATCGTCTCGGTCCAGAGGTCGAACGACGAGACCAGCGCGAAACCGAGCAGCGTGAACACCGCGAAGCCCCAGCCCCGCACGAGCAGCGCGAGCGCCACCAGGAGCACCAGCCACACCCACCACGGCGGCGTCGTGAACACCGCCGTCACCGCCTCGACCACGGCGGTGATCACGGCGCCGATGCCGTCCAGCAGGCCGGCCGCGTTCTGCAGCAGCCAGAGGATGAACGCCTCGACGTAGCTACCGAGCTCGATCCTGGGCATCAGACGGTCCCGTTCGCGTCGTCGTGGGTGGAGTCGGGGTGCGAGGAGAGTGCCGCGAGCACCGCGCCGCGGGGGACGACGCCGGTGAGCCGGCCCTCGTCGACCGCCGCGAGCGGCACCGGGTTCCGGCCGACCTGGTGCAGCAGGTCGATCAGCGGACGGTCGGGCTCGGTGGTGCGGTACTCGTCGACCAGCGCGGACTCGTCGATGCGGGCGGCCTGCCTGCCTGCGGCGTGGCCCAGCCAGTCGTCGCGGACGACGCCGAGGATGCGGTGCTCGTCGTCGACGACGTAGGCGCCGGTGGCCTCGGCCCGGCCCAGCCGGACGAGCACCTTGGACGGGCGCTCGTCGAGCCGCACGGTGATCCGGGGCTCCCGGATCACGTCGGCGGCGGTCAGCACCCGGCTGCGGTCGACGTCGGAGACGAACTCGGCGACGTAGCCGTCGGCCGGGGACTCGAGGATCTCCGGCCCGGTGCCGACCTGGACCAGCCGGCCGTCCTTGAGCAGCAGGATCCGGTCGCCCAGCAGCATCGCCTCGTTGAGGTCGTGCGTGATGAACACGATCGTCTTGCGCAGGTCCTTCTGCAGGCGGACCAGCAGCTGCTGCATGTCCCGGCGGATCAGCGGGTCCAGCGCCGAGTACGGCTCGTCCATCAGCAGGACGTCGGTGTCGCTGGCCAGCGCGCGGGCCAGCCCGACCCGCTGCTGCATGCCGCCCGAGAGCTGGCTGGGGTAGGCGTCGGCCCGCTCGGCCAGGCCGACCTGCTCCAGCGCCCACTCCGCCTTGCGTCGGCGCTCGTCGGCGGCGACGCCGCGGATCTGCAGACCGTACTCGGCGTTCTGCCGGATCGTGCGGTGCGGCAGCAGCGCGAAGTGCTGGAACACCATCGCGATCCGCTCGTTGCGCAGCGTCCGCAGCTCGGCGTCGCCGAGCGACCCGAGATCGCGGCCGTCGACGCCGATGCTGCCGGAGGTGGGCTCGATCAGCCGGTTCAGCAGCCGCACGAGCGTCGACTTGCCCGACCCGGACAGGCCCATGATCACGAACAGCTCGCCCTGGGCGATGTCGAACGACACGTCGTGCACGGCCAGCGTGGCGCCGGTGCGCTTCTGGATCTCGCTGCGCCCCACACCCTCGCGGGCCAGCGCGACCGCGTCGTCGACGGCGTCGCCGAACACCTTGGTGAGGTTCTTGACCTCGATCATCGTGTCGCTCACGGCGTTCCCACCCATTCCCGTACCCGGTCAGGGTTCGCGGCGACGTAGTCGCGCGCGACCGTCTCGACGTCGGCGTTGTCCACGTCCACCCGCTTGAGCATCTTCTCGACGTCGTCGAGCGGGAGCTCGAACCGGCGCAGCAGGGCGTCAAACCGCGGTGCCGTCGCGCCCAGGTCACCGGCCGCGGCGGTCCACGCGGAGTAGTCCGGCATGGCGCAGGCGCCGTCGCCGGTGGTGTAGCAGTCGTCGCGCGGCGGGTTCGGTTCGCTCAGCCGGGTCAGCTCCATCTCCTCGAAGACGTAGTGCGGCCGGTAGAGGTAGACCAGGATCGGCTGCCGCCGCTCGTAGGCCCGGCGCAGCTCGGCGATCTGCGCGGCCTCGCTGGAGGTGACCTGCTCCAGGTTCAGCCCGTACCCGGCGAGCCGCTTGGTGTTGTACTCGGTGGTGAGGAAGCTCGGGTCCGAGTCGACGAGCCGGTTGCCGAGGGCGTCCGCGTAGTCGTTCAGCTGGGAGACGCTCGTCAGACCGGCGAGCGGACCGCCCGGTTCGAGCGCGTAGCTGGGGACGTACCAGCCCTGCTCGGCGCCGTCGTAGGTCGGGTGGACCAGGCCGACCCGGTCCTCGGCCTTCGCCGCGAGTTCGGACTGGTTGGGCATCGCGACCTCGGTGAGGGCGTCGACGTCGCCGCGCTGCGCCCCCGCCCAGGCGGTGGCCGGTCCGACCTGGATGGTCTTCAGCTCGCCGACCCCGAGCTCCGGGTGCCCCGCGACGACCTCGGCGAGGATCGCGTTGGTCACCTTCGCCGCGCTCCACGGGAACTGCGTGAGCCGCACGGTCGGGCCGTCCGGACCGGACGCGGCACAGCCCGTCGCGGTGACCAGCACGGCCACCAGGGCGGTGACCAGCCGGGCGGTCCGGTGCGGTCGTCGTCCGGCGGCGGGTACGACGCGATGTGGCGGATCGGCCACGCGGGCACGTCCTCTCGGGGTGGGTGCGCGATCGGCGCCGCCGAGCCGGCGCGCCGGATCACGACGACGGTCGCGGTGAGCGCGGAGGGGTCTGCCGACCCGGTCTCAGCGACAGGCGGACGAGCACATCCGGCACAGGTCGACGTGCAGGCGCGTCACCAGCCGGGGGTCCACGATCACGGACGAAGCTTCCATCACGGGCGGTGACGGTGCAACCGGACGGACTACGATCTTCCTCCGTGCCCGCTGCCGTGCCCGCTCCCGTGACGATCCGGCTGGAACCGGACGGCCCGCGCTACGAGTACGACGACGTCCCGGGCGCCGCCGACCGCGCCCCCCTGCTGTTCCTGCACGAGGGACTCGGCTCGGTCGGGCTCTGGCGCGGGTTCCACCACCGGATCGCCGCGGAGACCGGACGGCGGACGGTCGCCTACTCCCGGCTCGGGCACGGGCGGTCGGACCGGCCGGACACCGCGCCCACGACGTCGTTCATGGCGACCGAGGCGGCGACCGTCGTCCCCGCGCTGTGTTCCGCGCTCGGCCTGGACCGGCCGGTGCTCGTCGGGCACTCGGACGGCGGGACGATCGCGCTGCTGGCCGCGGCGTCGATGCCGGTGACCGGGGTCGTCGTGCTGGCGCCGCACGTCCTGGTCGAGGACTTCGCACTGGCTGCGATCCGGTCGGCCCGCTCCGCGTTCGACGAGGGCGACCTCCGCACCCGGATGGCCCGCCACCACGACGACCCCGACGCCGCCTTCCGCGGCTGGAACGACATGTGGCTCGCCCCGGGGTTCCGCGGGTGGGACGTCCGCGACCGCCTGCCGGGGATCACGGCCCCGGTGCTGGGCATCCAGGGCGACGACGACCCGTACGGCAGCATCGTGCACGTCCGGTCGGTCGCCGAGCGGGCGGCGGGCCCGGTCACGGTGACGGAGCTGCACTGCGGGCACGCACCGCACCTGGAGCTGCCCGACGAGACCGCCGGGGCGATCACCGGGTTCCTCGCCGGCCTGCGCTGAGGCGGCGCGGCTCCGGGCCTTCCCGAGGGCCGCGGCCGTCCGGGCCCACCGAGCGGCACCACCTCACAGGCCCACCAGGCGGCACCACCTCACGAGCCCCACCGGGCGGCACCACCGCCTCCGGTCCCCATGGGCGACACCGAACAGGAAGCATCACGGCGGCCCCGCGGCCCCGCGGCCCCGCGGCCCCGGGTGGACCTTCTCGCGAGATCGCTGCCTGAGGCAGCGATTCGGCAACAGAGACCCCGGTGGCCCGGCGGCCAAACGGCCCGGCGGCCAAACGGCCCGGCGACCCGGGCGACCTGGCGACCCATCGGCCCGGCGCGACCGGCGCGGTCCGGCGGACCGGATGCCCGGCATCCGAGCGGCTCGGCGATCACCGCGCCGACCACCCCGTCCACCGGTCCGGAGCGAGGACCACGACCGGGCCGTCCGGCGGCTCGGCCCGGTACGGCTCGTACTTCGCCACCAGCGCGTCGATCGCCCGGGCGCGCAGGTCGCCGGTCTCGTGCACCGACGCCGTCGCGTCGAGGCGGACCCACCACAGCTGCGACCAGTCGTCGTCGTAGTGGTCGGCGAGCAGGCCCACCCGCGGGTCGGCGTCGATGTCGCGCAGCCGGGCCAGCCTCGAGTGCCGCTTCGGCTTGACCCGGTCGACGGCCGACACGACGAGGCCGTCGACCAGGGCGAACGTGATCGGCACCAGGCGCGGGCTGCCGTCGGTGGCGCGGATCGTGGCCAGCCGCGCGACCCGCGCGGAGCCGAGCAGCGAGCGGGCCGCGGTGTCGTCGAGGGAGGGCATCGGCTCCTCAGGCTGCCGGAACCGGCACCCGGACGGCCAGCAGCTCGGCCACCCGGGTGTCGCGGCGCTCGTGCTCGGCGAAGCCGGGCGCGGTGCAGAGGAACAGGGTGCGCCCGTCGTCACCGCCGAGCTGGCAGGCGTAGGTGCCGACCTCGCCGGTGGAGACCTCGTCCGCGATCTCCCCGCCCGGCCGGACCCGGATCGCGCGGTTCCCGGCGGCGTCGGCCACCCAGATCGCGCCCTCGGCGTCGGGCGCGGAGATCCCGTCCGGTGCGACGGTCAGCCGGGCGATCGCCGCGAGCGGGTCCTCCTCGACCGGCACCTCGCCGAACCGGGCCCAGTCCCGGCGCTCCCCCAGCGTCCCGTCCGGCCCGACGGGGAAGGCGGACAGCCGGTTCCCGAAGGTCTCGGCGACGACGAGCTCGCCGCCGGTCAGCGCCGGCCCGTTCGCGAAGTGCAGCGGCTCGGTCGCCGTCGTCACCGTGCCGTCCGGGTCCACCCGCAGCAGCGGCGCGGCAGCCCGCGGCGCGCCGTTCATGAGATCGAAGCCGAAGCTGCCGACCCAGGCCCGCCCGCCGGCGTCGACGATCATGTCGTTGAGCACGTGCGCGGAACGACCGGACAGGTCGGCGTGGACGGCGAGCGCGCCGTCGCTCTCGCGGCGCAGGATCCGCCGGTCCCGCATGGACACGATCAGCAGCCGACCGTCGGGCAGCCACCCCAGGCCGGACGGCTGTTGCGGCACCTCCGCCTCGGTGCGCACGTCCGACCCGTCGGCCCGGGCGGAGAGCACCCGGTGGGTGTAGAAGTCGCTGACCCAGATCCGGCCGTCGCGCCAGCGCGGCCCCTCCAGGAACGACATCCCGGTCAGTACCGGCTGCGGTTCTCCCGGCGTCTCCGCCATGTCCCTGCTCCGTCCTCGTCGACTCGGGGGTGGCACCCGGGAACATAGCCGCTACCGTAGTGGTTGAGCGTGCAACAACTCTGGATCCGAGGAGGACCCGATGCCCGCCGTCACCGTCTCCGACACCGCCACCCTGCCGCGCGTGCCCGTCCCCGGTCCGACCGAACTGGACCGCGGCGTCCGCTCGGTCACCACCGCTCCGGCCGGGTACGAGGGCGAGGGCTTCCCGGTCCGCCGCGCGTTCCAGGGCGTCGACCTGCGCGACCTCGACCCGTTCCTGCACATGGACCAGATGGGCGAGGTCGAGTACGCGCCCGGGGAGCCGAAGGGCACGTCGTGGCACCCGCACCGGGGCTTCGAGACCGTCACCTACATCATCGACGGCACCTTCGAGCACGGTGACTCGCACGGGGGCGGCGGCACCATCACCGACGGCGACACCCAGTGGATGACCGCCGGATCCGGCCTGCTGCACATCGAGCGCCCGCCGGAGGCCCTGGTCCGCAGCGGGGGCCTCTTCCACGGCCTGCAGCTGTGGGTGAACCTGCCGAAGGCCGACAAGTGGCTCCCGCCGAAGTACCAGGACCTGCGCGGCGGCGAGTCCGCGCTGGCCACGACGCCGGACGGCGGCACGCTGCTGCGCGTGATCGCCGGTGACGTCGCGGGCGTCTCCGGGCCGGGGGCGACGCACACCCCGATGGCGATGGTGCACGCGACGGTCTCCCCCGGCGCGGAGCTGCGGCTGCCGTGGCCGCGGTCGTACAACGCGCTCGGCTACGTCCTGAACGGGGCCGGCACGGTCGGTGCCGACGGACGCCCGATCCGCACCGGGCAGCTCGCGCTGTTCGGCCCGGGCGACGCGATCACGGTGGGCGGCAACGTCTCCCAGGAGTCGCCCCCCCCCGCTGGACGTCGTCGTGCTCGGCGGCCTCCCGATCCGCGAGCCGATCGCCTGGGCGGGCCCGTTCGTCATGAACACGAAGGACGAGGTGCACACCGCGTTCGAGGACTACCAGCGAGGACGCCTCGGCGTGGTCCCGGCGGACTGGACCCCGCACGGCTCGCTGCCCGGATCGTTCCGTTAGTTCAACCTCGGGGTTGATTACGAGCCGACCCTCCGCTACCTTTCTGTTCAACCGAGAGGTTGAACGAGGAGGGGAACGTGGAGGACCGGCTCTCGAAGGTGTTCGCCGCGCTGGCGGACCCGACCCGGCGCGACATGGTGGCCCGGCTGGCCGCCGACGACGCGACCGTCAACGAGCTCGCCGAGCCCTACGACGTGTCCCTCCAGGCCGTGTCCAAGCACATCAAGGTGCTGGCCGACGCGGGGCTGGTCCGGCGCAGCCGGGAGGCCCAGCGGCGTCCGGTACACCTCGAGGTGGAGGTGTTCGACCTGATGACGGCCTGGATCGAGCGGTATCGGCGACAGGTCGAGGAGCGCTACCGGCGCCTCGACGACCTGCTCGCCGAGGAGAGCACCGGCAGCACCGATGTCACCGGCACGAACGAGGGAGCAGCGTCATGAGCACCACCACCCGCGAGACCACCATCGAGGCCGTCCCGGACCTGCCGATCGTCCGGATCACCCGGGAGTTCGACGCGCCGCCGGAGCGCGTGTTCGACGCGCACGTCGACCCGGAGAAGGTCCGGCGCTGGCTCGGGCCGCGCCGGCTGCGGATGACCATCGACCGGTGGGACGCCGAGACCGGTGGCGGCTACCGCTACACCCACGCCGACGACGACGGCGAGTACCGCTTCTACGGCTCGTTCCACGAGGTCCGGCCGGCCGAGCGGATCGTGCAGACCTTCACCTGGGAGGGCTTCCCGGAGGGCGTCTCCCTGGAGACGATGACCTTCACCGCGCTGCCCGGTGGCCGGACCCGCATCGTCGGCGTCTCGGTCGTCGACTCGATCGAGGCGCGGGACGCGATGCTGGCCTCCGGGATGGAGGTCGGCGTCAACGAGGGCTTCGAACAGCTCGACGAGCTCCTCGCCGAGGGCTGAGCGCCCCCGCATCCTGTCGGGGGTGCCCTCTAGCGTGGGGGCGTGCTGGTCGTCCACGCTCTCCACTCCCCCGGCCGGGGCGTCCTGCTCTGGGCCGAGGACGGGGAGCGCCCGGCCCGGTCCGACCGCCGCTCGCTGCGGACGGCGCGTCCGCACCCGTTCGCGGTGCCCGCGGACGAGCTGGCGGCCGTCCACCCGGGCAAGCCCGCGTCGGTGACGCTGCTGCTGCCGTCGCACGGCTCGGGCCCGCAGGACTCGCCAGGGCTGGTGCGCGAGCGGCCGCGGGCGGCGGCCCGCAGCGCACCGGCACTCGCCCCGTGGACGGTGCCCGCGGTGCTGGTCGCCCCCTCGGAGCTGACCGACCCGTATCCCGACGTGCGGTACGGCGAGGGCTTCACGCACCTCGCCGAGCTGGTCCGGTTCGCCGACGAGCTGGCCTCCCGCGGCCGCGTCCTGCCCGTCGTGGTCAGCGAGGCCGGGCGGCCCGCCGCCCGGTGGCGGCCGGTCGTGCAGGGGCTCGACGCCGTCGCCCGCACCGGGCTGGTCCGCAGGCTGCCGCCGGTGGCCCGCGCCGAGCAGCGGCGCCCCGGCGACGTCGCAGGCCGGGCCCCGGACGAGGTGGTCGACGCCGCGCTCGCCCGGTTCACCGACGCCGCGGTCCGCGAGCGGCTGGGCCGCGCGGCGGGGATGCCGGTGCCGCTCCCGGCCCGGCCCGACGCGGCCGCGGAGCTGCTGCACGCACTGACGGGGCCGTCGCCGGAGATCCCGGTGACCGGCGACGGTCTGTCGGCCCTGCGCGAGGCCCTCACCGCCTGGGACGACGTCGGCCGCGAGCAACCCGGCGCGGGCACGGCGCTGTTCCGACTGACCGAGGTCTCGTCGATGCACGACCCGGCCGATCCCGGACCGGACCCGCTGGACCAGACCGGCGACGGGACCCGGTGGGAGCTGCGGTTCGCCCTGCAGTCCACGGAGGACCCGAGCCTGCAGCTGGAGGCCGGTGAGGTCTGGTCCGGTGGGGCGGACCAGCTGGTCGACGGCGCACAGGACGTGCTGCTCGCCGAGCTGGGCCGTGCCGCGCAGGTGCTGCCCGACCTCGTCCGGGCGCTCCGCGACGCCCGCCCCACCGCCCTGCCGCTCGACGTCGCCGGGGCGCACCGATTCCTGACCCGCGACGCGGCGGCCCTGCTCGCGGCCGGGTTCGGGGTGGCGCTGCCTCGCGGGTGGGACGGGCAGCGCGCGCTCGGGCTGAAGCTGTCGGCGTCCTCGGCGCCGGCGCCGGGCGCGGTGACCCGCGGCGGGCTCGGCCGCGACGAGCTCGCGCACTTCCGCTGGTCGCTCGCCGTCGGCGACGACGAGCTGGGCGAGGACGAGATCGCCGCGCTCGTCGCGGCGAAGGCGCCGCTGGTGCGGCTGCGGGGGCGCTGGGTCGCCGTCGACGCCGACGCGCTGGCCCGCGGGCTGGACTTCCTGCGCCGCTCGCGGGACCGCACCCCGACCGTGCCGGACGTGCTGGCCGCGGCCCGGGGCGACGTCGACGCGCCGCTGCCCGTCACCGACGTCGCCGCCCGGGGGCGGCTCGGCGCCCTGCTCGACGGCACCGCGGACCGCGAGCTGGAGCCGCTGGGCGCACCACCCGGGTTCACCGCGACCCTGCGGCCCTACCAGGAGCGGGGCGTGGCGTGGCTGGCGTTCCTGTCCACGCTGGGCCTGGGCGCCTGCCTGGCCGACGACATGGGACTCGGGAAGACCGTGCAGCTCCTCGCGCTGGAGGCGCACGACCGCGCGGCGGGGGCGACGGCGCCGACGTTGATCGTCTGTCCGATGTCGATGGTCGGGACGTGGCAGCGGGAGGCCGGGCGGTTCGCGCCGGACCTGCGGGTGCACGCCCACCACGGTCCGTCCCGCCCGCGCGGCGACGCCCTGCACGAGATACTCGACGGAGTGGACCTGGTCGTCACCACCTACGCGACCGCGACCCGCGACGCCGAGGACCTGCGGTCCTGGCGGTTCCACCGGCTCGTGCTCGACGAGGCCCAGATGATCAAGAACTCGCACGCGGCGGCCTCGCGGACCGCGCGGTCGCTCGACGCCGCGCACCGGATCGCGCTCACCGGCACGCCGATGGAGAACCGGCTGGCCGAGCTCTGGTCGGTGATGGACTTCCTCAATCCCGGCATCCTCGGCTCCCCCGAGGTGTTCCGGCAGCGGTTCGCCGTCCCGGTCGAGCGCCACGGCGACGCCGGGGCCGCCCGCACGCTGCGCCGGATCACCCGGCCGTACCTGCTCCGCCGGGTCAAGACCGACCCGCTGGTGATCGACGACCTGCCGGAGAAGATCGAGATCGTGCAGGACCACCGGCTCACCCGCGAGCAGGCGTCGCTGTACCGGACCGTCGTCGACGACATGATGGAGAAGATCGAGGGCAGCAACGGCATCGAGCGCCGCGGCAACGTCCTGGCCGCGATGAGCAAGCTCAAGCAGGTCTGCAACCACCCCGCCCAGCTGCTGCACGACGGCTCCCCGATCCACCGGGCCGGGGGCGCGCACCGCTCCGGCAAGGTCGCCCGGCTGGAGGAGATCCTCGAGTCGGTGCTCGCCGCCGGGGACAAGGTGCTGCTGTTCACCCAGTACACCGAGTTCGCCGCCATACTGCGGCCGCACCTGTCGGCACGGTTCGACACCGAGGTGCTCTACCTGCACGGCGGCACCCCGAAGAAGCGTCGCGACGAGATGGTGGCCCGGTTCCAGGGCGACGGCGGCCCGTCGGTGTTCCTGCTGTCGCTCAAGGCGGGCGGCACCGGGCTCACGTTGACCGCGGCCAACCACGTGATCCACCTCGACCGCTGGTGGAACCCCGCCGTGGAGGACCAGGCGACCGACCGCGCGTTCCGGATCGGGCAGAAGCGCTCGGTGCAGGTCCGGAAGTTCGTCTGCCCGGGCACCGTGGAGGAGCGGATCGACACCCTGGTGGCATCGAAGCGGTCGCTGTCGGACCTCGTCGTGACCGACGGGGAGGACTGGCTGACGTCGCTGTCGGTCACCGAGCTGCGTGAGGTGTTCGCGCTCGGCTCGGACGCCGTCGCCGACGACGCGGGGGAGAACGATGAGTGACCGGCCGTTCTGGGCGTCCGACGAGTACACCGGCGGCCGCCCCATCCGGGTCGAGGGCGGCATCCGGATCCACGGTGCGAAGGGCCCGGTGGCCCGCACCTGGTGGTCGGCCCGGTTCATCGCGGTGCTGGAGCAGCTCGGCGTCGGCGGGCGGTTGAGCCGCGGGAAGACCTACGCCCGGTCCGGGCAGATCGTGTCGGTCGACGTCGACGCCGGCGCGGTCGTCGCACTGGTGCAGGGCACCCGGCCGCAGCCGTACCGGGTCCGGATCGGGCTGCGGGTCTGGGACAAGCCGGAGTGGCGACGGGTGGAGGAGGCCCTCGCCGGCGACGCCTGGTACGCGGCGGCACTGCTCGCCGGGACGGTGCCGCCCGAGATCGAGGAGCTGCTCGACGGGCTCGGCCTGTCGCTGTTCCCGGCGGCGGGCACCGACCTGTCCCAGGACTGCTCCTGCCCCGACGCGACGGTGCCCTGCAAGCACCTGGCCGCCGTGTTCTACGTACTGGCCGAGCGGTGCGACACCGATCCCTTCACCCTGCTCACGCTGCGCGGCCGCGACCGCACCGCGCTGCTGGAACGGCTGCGCGAGGAGCGCGACCGGGCCGCGGGGGCGGCCGCGCCGTCCGGGCCCGCGGCACTCGCGGACCTGCTCGACGGCTTCTGGACGGCCCCGGCCGGGGGCGCCGCTCCCCCGAGCCCGCCGGAGACCGACCCGGACGCCGTGCTCGACCAGGTGCCCGAGCCGTCGTTGCGGGCCGGCCGGGAGCGGCTGACCGACGTGCTGCGACCGGTCTACCGGGCCATGACCCGCCCGGAGGCGTGAGCGCGGGCCACGACGGGAAGGGCCCGGCCGTTCCGATCGGACCGGCCGGGCCCTCGTTCCCGAACTGACGCGCCGCTCCCACCACGAAGCGACGCGATTGAGGTAAGCCTTACCTTGGTCGATCGTCAAGCGACGTGCCGCGCATCACTCGATCGCAGCACGAGGTCGGGTAGACCTGACATATGTCGGGTAGAGTTGACCCATGGGTCGCGTGACCGCCGATGTGCACTCGGACGTCGCCGCCGCACGGCGACGGGCGGGCCTGACCCAGAAGCGACTGGGCGAGCTGGTCGGGGTGAGCCGGCAGACCGTCGTCGAGATCGAGGCGGGCGGGTACAACCCGTCCACCGCGGTCGCGCTGCGGATGGCGGTCGTGCTGGAGACGCCCGTCGGGGAGCTGTTCGCGCTCGCCGACGGAGAGGTCGCCGATCTCCGCGCCCGCCGGGACGACGAGTGAGGAGGCACCGGATGCGAGCACCGTGGACGGTCCTGCGGGACGCCAACGCCGAGCTGCGTCGGGAACGCGACGAGCGTGCCGAGCTGATCGCGCTGCGCAAGGAGCGGATCGTGCTGCGCACGATGCTCTGGACCGGCTACGGCGGCCTGATACTGATCATCGGATGGGGCGCCGCGGGCGAGGGCGCCTCGTTCGCGGCGCCGCGACCGGTGGGAGCGGTGCTGGCCGTGGCCGTCGGCGCCCTGGTGAGCGGCGGAGTCGCGATGATGGTCGCGCGGGGCAGGCACGGCGAGGCCGACTCGCCGGAGGCCAAGCGGGCGGACGCGACCCGGACGCTGCTGCTCCTGCCGGTCACGGTCCCGCTCGGAATGCTCGTCTACTGGTTCGTCGGCAACGATCTGGTCGGCACGCTGACCTGGGGTGCGATGTTCGCCGTGATGATGGGAGCAGCCCTGCTGCTGCGCCGCCGACTGCACTCCGGCGACAGCGACAGCGACGGCGACAGCGAGCGCGAGCGGGCGGATCCCGTCGAGTGACCCCGGGAACGCGGGAAGGCCCGGCCGCTGTGATCAGGGCGGCCGGGCCTTCGTTTCCCGAACTGACGCGCCGCTCCCACCACGAAGCGACGAGGTAGAAATCAGCCTAGGCTTACCTCAGTCGTCAAGCGGCGGGCGTCGCTGCAGCTCGGAGTGCGTGTCAACCGGCGATCGCGCGTCCGGTGACCGCACCGAGACGTCCGGTCCGCGCGGCGTGCCGCTCGAACCAGATCGTCGTCAGGGGCGGGATGCTGGCGAGCAGCCCGACGATCGTCGTCCGCAGGTCCCACCGGAACAGCCGCGCCGTCCAGAGCGTGACGACCACGTAGGCGACGAACAGCGCGCCGTGGATCGGCCCGAAGACCTGCACCCCGATCTCGCTCGTGCCCAGCACCCACTTCACGAACATCCCGATCAGCAGCCCGGTCCAGGACAGGGCCTCGGCGATCGCGACCACCCGGAACGCGCGGGCGACGATGGCGGGGTCGTTCATGACGGGCGGCTCCTCGGAGCGGGTGCGGGGGACGGTGCCACCGTCCACTCTGCCGCATCCGCCCACCGAACTTCTACCGGGTGTCGAAAGACACGGCCGGGACCGCACAGATGAGTTCCGGCGGCGGGCGCGGTCGGACCTCTCAGCCCGCCCGTCCCACCGACCCGGGAGGACCCCGTGCCGACCGATCTCACCCCCACCGCCCGCGCCGTGGCCGCCGTCGTCGCCGGGATCGGGGACGACCAGCTGCAACGACCCACCCCGTGCGACGACATGGTCGTCGCCGCACTCCTCGACCACCTGCACGGCCTGGCGTGGGCGTTCCGCGTCGCCGCCGAGAAGTCGCCCGAGGCAGCCGGCACCGCCCCGAGCGCGGACGCGGCGCACCTCGCCACCGACTGGCGGACGGCGATCCCGGCCCGGCTCGACGCGCTCGCCGCCGCCTGGCGCGACCCGGACGCCTGGACCGGCACGACCGCCGCCGGCGGTCTGGAGCTGCCCGGCGAGATCGCCGGGACCGTCGCGCTCGACGAGCTGGTGCTGCACGGCTGGGACCTCGCCGTCGCCACCGGGCAGGACTTCACGCCGGACGGTGACGCCGTGGCCGTCGTCCTCGGTTTCACCGAGTCGATGTCCGCACCGGGCGGGGAGGAGTCGCGCGCGGGGCTGTTCGGGCCGGTCGTCGCGGTCCCGGCGGACGCGCCGGCGTTCGAGCGGGCACTCGGGTTCAGCGGACGTGATCCGCGCTGGAGCTCGTGACCGGGCAGTGACCGCCGCGTAACGTGCTGTGAGTGGTCACCTCCCCGCACGGCAAGGTCCGGATCGGCGTCGGCCTGGTGGGGGCCCGCAGCCTCCCCGAGCTGGGCCCGGAGTTCGACGAGCTCGTCGACGCCCTCGACAAGTCCGCCGTGGACTCGTTGTGGCTGGCCGACCTGGCCTCGAAGTCGGTGATCGACCCGCTGGTGGGGAGCACCTGGGCCGCGGCGCGGACGCGACGGCTCAAGGTCGGCACCGGCGTCACGGTGCTGCCGGGGCGCAACCCGATGCTCCTGGCCGCCGAGCTGGCGTCGCTCGCGACGCTCGCACCGAAGCGGATCCTGCCGGTGTTCGGGATCCGCGCGGCGTCCCCGGAGGACCGCCAGCTCCATCCCGTCCCGGGCCGGCTGCCCGCGGTCTTCGAGGAGTCGCTCGTCGTGCTCCGCCGGTTGCTCACCGAGGAGTCGGTGACCCATCACGGCGACTTCTTCACCCTGGACGACGCGACGGTCCTCCCCCGCCCGCCGCAGCCGCTCGACCTGTGGCTCGGCGGCCGTGCCGACGCCGGCCTGCGCCGCGCCGGCCGGTTCGCCGACGGCTGGCTCGCCAGCTTCCTCACCCCGGCCGAGACGGCCCGCGGCCGGTCCGTCGTGGAGAACGCCGCCCGCGACGCCGGCCGCAGGATCGACGACGACCACTACGGCACCAACATCTGGCTCGCCGAGCCCGGCACCGACGTCGACGCCGCCCTCGAGCGGGCGGCGTTCCAGCGCCCCGACACCGATCCCCGGGAGCTCGTCGGCGTCGGCTGGGAGGGCACCGCCGAGCTGATCCGCAGGCACGTCGACAGCGGGATGACCAAGTTCGTCGTGCGCCCCTCCGCCCCGATCGACGACTGGTTCGCCTACCTCGACCGCTTCAGCGCCGAGCTGGGTCCGCTCGAGTCGGGCTGAGCGCGTGTCCGTGTGGCGCGCACCGGCCGGTCACCTGGCATCGTCGGGCCCATGACGCGTTCCCGTGACCGCGACGACCAGGGCCGGGCCCGCAACGCCCGCTCACGCGACGCCGCCGGTCGCCCGCTCCCGCACGGGACGGCCGGCGTCGAACGGGTCCCGGAGGACCTGGTGCTCCCGCCGGACGAGGCCGTCGCCGAGGCCCAGAGGCTGCTCGACGAGGGACTGCCCTTCCAGGCCCACGAGATCCCGGAGGGCACCTGGAAGGACGCCGGCGACGCGACCCGCGACCTCTGGCGGGCGCTGGCCCAGCTCGCCGTCGGGCTGACCCACGCCCAGCGCGGCAACGCCCGCGGCGCGGTCTCGCTGCTCCGGCGCGGCGCCGAGGGCATCCGGCTGTGGCGGGTGATGGGGATGCCCGCGCCGGCCGCGCTGGACCTGGACGGCGTCACCGCGCACGCCGACGCGCTGGCCGACGACATCGAGCGGGACGGTGCGGCCGCCGTCGACGAGGCCCGGCTGCGGCCGCACCTGCGCGACCGGGCGGTGGGCTGAGGCACACCGGATCCGGGCGGTTCGGCCGTGACGCGCGGTGCCGCGTGCGTGCACGATGGCGGCCATGCCCGAGCGCCGCTCGCTCCCGGTCCGGGTCCGCGCGCTGCTGCGCGAGGCCCGGTCGCTCCCCACGATCCTGCTGCTGGCACTGATCGCGGTCGTCGGCGTCCCCCTGGTGATCATGGTGACGCCGGAGAAGCACGTCGAGGTGTTCGGGCAGGACGTCGGCGTCGGGGCCCGCGTCCCCCCGCTGTCGTTGTCCGGCCCCGCGCAGATCGTCCAGCTCGGCAACGCCGAGTTCGACCTGACCCGCGTCGAGGTCTACGGCCCGATCCGCCCGCGGCTGTCGATCGGCCCGCTGAAGCGCCCGGCCGACAACGGACCGGTGCTCGGGCCGCAGACGGTCGACGGCGCCGGGGACGCCGTCCGCACCCTGACCGAGGGCTTCACCACCTGGTACCTGTGGGGCGCGGCCGGGATGGTGCTGGTCGCGCTACTGGGCAGCGCGCTGACGGCCTGGGCACGCCTGGTGCTCGCGTTGCGCAAGGCCCGGGGCGCCGACCGGCAGCCGGTGCACTGGGACGACCACGCCGGCCCGATCGGCCGGATGACGACGATCGCGGTCGCCGCGTCGGTGCTGCTCTGGGGCGGTGCCGGGGTCGCCGCCCTGCACGGCACGACGACCGGGCTCGGCTCGATCACCTCGGTCACCGACCTGGTCGGGGCGACACAGGTCAGCCCCTCCCCCGCCGGGCCGCCGGTCACCGGGGTGACCGGCGCCGTCATCGGGGACTCGCGGGCCGCCCGGGTCGGCGGCGACGTCCGGCAGCGGCCCGACGGGACCGTCGACCCCGACGACGACGCGTGCGCCCGCAGCATCGACTCCACCGCCGCCCAGCTGTCGCTGCTGCGCGGCGAGGACGTCCTCAACCTGGCCTGTGCCGGGGCCAGCGTGGCGGCCGGGCTGCGCGGGCCGCAGGCGCGCGCGGGCGTCACCGTGCCGCCGCAGGTCGGACGGCTCAAGCAGGTCCAGGGGCTGCAGTGGGTGGTCGTCGAGATCGGCCCGAACGACCTGGCCTGGTCGCACTTCCTCCTGTACTGCTACGGCCTCCCCACCTGCGACGACCGCCTCTCCGACGGCGAGTTCGAGTCCCGGCTGGCGACGTTCGCGCGTGACGTCGGGGCCCTGTTCACCGACCTCGACTCGCTGCCCGGACAACCGCGGGTCGTCGTCACGCTGTCCTACGACCCGTTCCCGGGCCGGTTCGACGCCTCGTGCCCGGACATGCGCGGCCCGGCCGGGGCACCCGGCCTCGACCAGGCCAAGATCGACCTGCTGGCCGAGCGGAACCGGCGGCTCAACGACGTCCTCGCCGACGGTGCGGCCCGTTTCGGGTTCACCACGGCGGCTCCGAACCTGACCCCGCTGTGCGCGCCGTCGAGCGACGGGATGGGTCCCGACGTGCAGGGCCTCGACCGGCCCGATCCCTTCCACCCGACGGCGGTCGGGTCGCTGCGGCTGGCGGCCTCGGCCGCCGGGGCGCTCGCGGTGTCCCGCGAGACGCAGCCGGGTGACGGCGACTGACCCGCGCAACCAGCATTCACTGTCTGTCAGATGTAGCGGGTATCTGACAGATCGTGGATCCGTCGTGTACCAGACTTGCGATATGTCAGGTCACGGCGGGGACACCGATTCCTCGGAAGTGGTCGTCAATCGTGACGGCCGGGTACTGATTCCCGCCCAGGTCCGTCGCGACCTGGGCCTCGCTGCAGGGTCGACGCTGTTGCTGTCGGTCGAGGACGGCCGGGTGGTGATGGAGTCCCGAGCCCAGCTGGTCGCGCGGATGCGGAGGGAGATCGACGAGTCCTGGCAGGGCGGATCGCAGACCTCGGCCGCCGACGAGCTGATCGCCGAGCGCCGCGCCGAGGCCGCGGCCGAGGACGCCTCCTCGTGACCGGGCACGACCCCACCGGATCCGGCCACGGATCCCCGCCCCGCCGCGCGGTCCTCGATACGCCAGCCGTGCTGGCCTGGCTGCGCGCCGAGCCCGGCAGCGACGTCGTCGAGACCTACCTCGCGGCGGCGAAGCTGTGGCCTGCCGCCCGCCCGACCGGCTTGTCGCTCGGCGACCGATGCTGCCTGGCGCCGGCCGCACGCCTCGGCGGACCCGCGGTCACCGCCGACTCCGCGTGGACCGGGCTGGACCTCGGGGTGAGCGTCGTGTCCATCCGCTAGGAGGACACTCCCGCGTCGTCGGCGGCCCGCAGCACCCGCAGCGCGTTGCGCCCCGCCAGCTTGTCCAGGTCCTCCCGGGACCAGCCGCGGTCGGCGAGCGCGTCGAACAGGCGCGGGTAGGCGGCGACGTCGGCCAGGCCGTCGGGCAGGCCGGCGGTGCCGTCGAAGTCGCCACCGATGCCGACGTGGTCGATCCCCGCGGCCTCGCGCAGGTGCTCGACGTGCGCGACGACGTCGTCCAGGGTCGCCCGCGGCGCCGGCGGCCCGTCCCAGGCCGCGGCGAACCGCGCCCGCGCGTCGAGGTCACGGTGGTCGAGACCGGCGGCGGTCATCGCGTCGAGGAGGCGCTCGTCCCACGCGGTGACGGCGGCCGACACGAACCGCGGGACGAACGTCGCCATGCAGACGCCGCCGTTGCCGCGCAGCGACTCCAGGACGTCGGCGGGCACGTTGCGCGGGTGGTCGGTGACCGCGCGGGCGCCGGAGTGGGTGAACAGCACCGGCCGGTCGGTGACGGCCAGCGCGTCGCGCATCGTCGTGTCGGCGACGTGCGACAGGTCGACGATCATGCCGATCCGGTTCATCTCGGCGACGACCTCGCGGCCGAACGCCGTCAGCCCGCCGTGCACCGGGGTGTCGGTCGCGGAGTCGGCCCAGTCGTTGTTCAGGTTGTGGGTGAGCGTCAGGTAGCGGACCCCGAGCGTGCGGAGCATCCGCAGCACCGCGAGCGAGTTCGCGATGCAGTGCCCGCCCTCGGCACCCATGAGCGACGCGAGCCTGCCGCCGGCGACGACCTGCTCCACCTCGTCGGCGGACCCCGCGAACGCGAGTGCGTCGCCGTGCCGCGCGACCAGCCGGTACACCTGGTCGACCTGCTGCAGGACGGCGGTGACGGCGTCGGCGGCGGCGAACTCGCCGGGCACGTAGACCGACCAGAACTGGGCACCCACCCGGCCGGCACGCAGCCGGGGCAGGTCGGTGTGCAGCCGCGGGTCACCGGCGGCGAGATCGGGTCCGGGCCCGTCCAGCGTCCGCAGCGCCCACGGCAGGTCGTTGTGCCCGTCGAGCAGCAGGAGATCGTCCACGGCCGCAGTATGCGCCGGGCCCCGGGGCGCTGCGTCGCGCCCCGGGGCCCGGGTTCCGTGTCGTCGCGGGGATCAGAAGCGGATGACGCCCCGGATGTTCGCGCCGGCGTGCATGTCCTCGTAGGCGTTCGCGACCTGGTCGAGCGAGTAGGTCTTGGTGACCAGCTCGTCGAGCTTCAGCCCGCCGGAGCGGTAGAGGTCCAGCTGCCGCAGGATGTCCCAGTTCGGGTTGGACATGCCGAACATCGCGCCCTGGATCCGCTTCTGGAACAGGGTGACGTCGGCCAGCGAGACCGGCAGCTGCTCGGTGGAGTTGATGCCCCCGAGCGCGGTGACGACGACGGTGCCCGCCTTGCGGATCGACGCCATCGCCTGTCCGACGTGCTCCGGCTTCACCACGCCGACGGTGATGATCGTCTGGTCGGCGCCCTGCCCGTTGGTGAACTGCTGGGCGAGCTCGGTGGCCTCCTCCATGGACTCGACCGCGTGCGTCGCGCCGAGCTGCTGGGCCTTCTCCCGCTTCAGCGCCACCGGGTCGACGGCGATGATGTTGGAGGCGCCGGCGTGCGAGGCGCCCTGCACGGCGTTGATGCCGATGCCACCGATGCCCATGACGATCGTGGTGTTGCCCGGCTGGACACCGCCGGCGTTGACCGCCGAGCCCCAGCCGGTGCCGACGCCGCAGCCGACCAGGCAGGCGAGCTCGAGCGGGATGTCGTCGGGGATCTTCACGCAGGAGTCCTCCGAGACCACCGTGGTCTCGCAGAACGTCGAGATGCCGCACATCTGGCCGACGGGGGTGCCGTCGTCGGCCAGCTTGATCCGGGTGGAGTCCTCGCCCCAGCGCGTGCCGGCCAGCAGGCCCGCACCGAGGTCGCACAGGTTCTGCATGCCGCTGGCGCACCAGCGACAGTGCCCACAGGACGGGAGGAAGGAGAAGACGACGTGGTCGCCCTCCTTGAGGCCCTTCTTGTTCGCGCCGGCACGGGTGACGATGCCGGAGCCCTCGTGGCCGCCGGCGAACGGGTAGACCCCGACCGGGATGTCACCGGTCGCGATGTGGTCGTCGGAGTGGCATAGGCCCGACGCCACCATCTTCACCTCGATCTCGCCCGCGCGGGGGTCGTCGAGCTCCAGATCCACGACCTCGAACTTGCCCGGCACGCTCCGGACCACGGCTCCGCGGGTGTGTCCCACTGCTCCTCCTGGACGTCGTCGTCGATTCTGGGGATGCGCACGCGACGATATGACCCGGCTCACCCGAGCGGAAGTGCCACACGCCGATTGCCGCCGACCGGAGATCTGTAGACGATCAGCGGGGCATCCGCCGCCACACGGCGCGCGGCAGCAGGCGCAGCCCGAGGAAGAGCAGCCGGAGTGTGCCGGGGACCCAGACGTCGGCGTTGCCGCGGCCACGTCGGACGGCCCGCACGGTCGCGTCGGCGACCTGCTCCGGTGTGGACGACAGCGGGGCCGGGCTCATGCCCTCGGTCATCCGGCCGACCACGAAGCCCGGCCGGATCAGCACGAGACGGACCCCCGAGCCGTGGAGCGCGTCGGCGAGGCCGGACGCGAACCCGTCGAGTCCGGCCTTGGCGCTGCCGTAGACGTAGTTGGCGCGGCGCACCCGCACCCCCGCGACCGACGAGTAGACGACGAGCGTCCCGCTCCCCTGCGCACGCAGCACCCGGGCGAGCTCGGTGAGCAGGTGCACCTGGGCGAGGTAGTCGGTGTGCACGATCGCGGCGGCGTGCGCGGCGTCGGTCTCCGCGCGGTTCCTGGTCGCCGAGGATCCCGAACGCGACGACGGCGACGTCGATCCGGCCGTGCCGGGCGAGGACGTCGTCGAGCAGCGGGCGGTGCCCGGCGAGGTCGTCGGCGTCGAACGCGACGGTGTCGACCTCCGCGCCCGCCGCCCGCACCCGGGCACGTTCCGCGTCGAGCTCCGCGGGACGGCGCGCGGCCAGCACGACCGTCCCCGCGTCGTCCCCGGCGAGCCGCTCGGCGACCGCCACCCCGATCTCGCTCCGCCCGCCCAGCACCAGCACCGTTCCGCTCACCCGCGCAGCCTCCCACCCGCCGGGCGGGGCAGGATCTGCCCCCATGGGAACGGGACCGGTCCACGACTCGGTGCTCGACGGGATCGGCGCGACCCCGCTGGTGCGGCTCAACCGGGTCGTACCGGAGGGCGGCGCGCCGGTGTGGGTGAAGACCGAGTGGGCGAACCCCGGCGGCTCGGTGAAGGACCGCGCGGCGCTGGCGATGGTGCTCGACGCCGAGGCGACCGGCGCGCTGCCGCCGGGCGGCACGATCGTCGAGGGCACCTCCGGCAACACCGGCATCGGCCTGGCGATGGTGGCGGCCGCCCGCGGGCACCGGGCGGTGCTCGTCGTCCCGGACCGCACGACGACGGAGAAGATCGCGCTGCTGCGGGCCTACGGCGCCGAGGTCGTGACGACCCCCGGGCTGGTGCCGCGCGAGGACCCGCGGCACGTCCAGCAGCTGGCGGCCCGGATCGCGCGGGAGACGCCCGGCGGCTGGCTCGCCGACCAGTACGGCAACCCGGCCAACCCGGACGTCCACGAGCGCACCACCGGGCCGGAGATCTGGGCGCAGACGGGCGGCCGGATCACCCACCTCGTCGCCGGGGCCGGGACCGGCGGGACCGTCACCGGCGCCGGCCGGTACCTGGCCGGGCACGGCGTCGAGATCGTCGCGGCCGACCCCTGGACCTCCCGCTACGGCGGCGGCGACGGCAGCCCCTACTACGTCGAGGCCGTAGGGCACTACCTGCACCCGCTGACCGGGACCGACAGCTGGCCCGCCGTCTACGACACCGCCGTCCCGCACCGGACCGAGCGGATCGGCGACGGCGAGTCGCTGCGCACCGTGCGCCGCCTGGCCCGCGAGGAGGGACTGCTGGTCGGCGGCTCCGCCGGGCTGGCCGTCGCGGCGGCGCTGCGGGTCTCCGGGACGGCCGGCCCGGACGGCCTGGTCGTCGCCGTGCTGCCGGACTCGGGCCGGATCTACCTGTCGAAGTACTTCGACGACACCTGGCTGACCACCCTCGGCTTCCTCGACGCCGAGACCGGGCCACGGGTCCGCGACGTGATCGGCCCGTACGAGCCCGGCCTGCGCGTGGCCCCGGCGACCGCGACCGTCGCCGAGCTGCGCGAGGTGCTGGACGCCGGCCCCGTTCCCGACGCCGTCCCCGTCGTGCACCCGCGCGAGACCGACGGGACGACGTGGGCGGCCCCGGACATCATCGGCTGTGTGCGGACCGGTGACCTGGCCGGGCTCGCCGCCGACGACCACGTCGGCACGCACGCCGGGCCGCCGCCCGCGACCGTCGGGCACGGGGAGACCGTCGACGCGGCCGCCGCCCGGCTCGACGCCGCCGGCGTCCGGTCGCGTGACCCGCTGCTCGTCCTGGTGGACGGGCGGGCCGTCACCCAAGTCCGCCGCTCCGCGCTCGGCTGACCGGAGGCACCCGGTGCCCCCGTGTGCGTCCGCTCACAGACGGGGCCCCGGGATGGGCGGGTGCGGTCCCGCCGTTGTCCCCTGGCACGGGGGACGTGCACTCCGGCGTCCCGGGAGGAAGGACGCCCGCGTGGACCTGCTGCTGCACCACGGACCGACCCTGTTCGGCCAGTTCGTGTCCTGGGCCGAGATGATCGGCCAGATCGGCGCGCTCGCCGTGGTGTTCCTCGCCCGGCGCCGCAGCCTCGCGACCTGGCCGGTGCAGATGGCGGCGTGCGCGCTGCTGTTCGCCGTCTACGCGTCCGCGCACCTGGGCGGGCTGGCGTTCCGCCAGGTGATCGTGTTCGCGATCTCGGTGTTCGGGCTGGTCGCGTGGATGCGCCAGCGCGACCCCGTCTACGGGCTCGCCGTGCGGCACGGGACGTGGCGGCAGCGGCTCGGGCTGGCCGGGCTGCTGGTCGGCGGCACCGTCGCGATGGCGCTGGTCCTCGACGCGCTGGGCGCCTCCTGGGCCCCCTGGCCGGACGCGGCGATCTTCGTCGGGACGGCGGTCGCGTTCCTCGCCCAGGGGCTGCGGCTGATCGAGTTCTGGGCGATCTGGCTGCTGGTGGACGCGATCGGGGTGCCGCTGCAGATGGCGTCCGGTCTCTGGTTCTCGGCGGCCGTCTACGTCGTGTTCGCCGGGCTGGTGGTGCACGGCTGGTGGAGCTGGGCGCGGTCCCGGCGCACCGTGGACACCGCCGGGCGGGAGCCGTCCCGGGCGGGCTGAGCGGTCCCCCGCATACTGCGGGGGTGAGCACCCCCGTCCGCCGCGCCGCCGTCCTCGGCTCCCCGATCGCGCACTCGCTGTCCCCCGCACTGCACAACGCGGCCTACGCCGCGCTCGGCCTGGACCGCTGGCACTACGACCGGTTCGAGATCGACGAGGCGGGGCTGGCCGGGTTCGTCGGGGGGCTCGGCCCGGAGTGGGCGGGCCTGTCGCTGACGATGCCGCTCAAGCGGGTGCTGCTCGACGTGGCCGACCGGGTCGCGCCGGGCGCGGCGGCGATCGGCGCGGGGAACACCCTCGTGTTCGGGCCGCAGGGCGCCGTCGCGCACAACACCGACGTCACCGGCATCGCGGAGTCGCTGCGCGCGGCCGGGGCGGGCACCGGGCGGGCGGTCGTCCTCGGGGCGGGCGGGACGGCGCAGGCCGCCGTCGCCGCGCTGCACGACCTGGAGGTCGACCACGTCGACGTCCTGGTCCGCGACGCCGGGCGGGCCGGCGCGCTGCGCGAGACCGCCGACCGGCTCGACGTCGAGCCGGAGGTGCACGCCGTCCTCACCGACGCGGCCGCCGCCGCCCGGCTGCTCGACGGCGCCGACGTCGTCGTCTCGACGCTGCCCGCCGGGGCGGCGGACGCGCTGGCGGGGGCCCGCTGGCGGCCGGGCACCGTCCTGCTGGACTCGGTCTACGCGCCCTGGCCGACGGTCGTCGCGGGTGGTGCCGCCGCGGCCGGGGCGACGATCGTCTCCGGCCTGGAGATGCTGCTGCGGCAGGCGATCGCGCAGGTCGAGCTCATGACCGGGCGTCCGGGTCCGGAGGCGGCGATGCGCGGTGCCCTCGACGCCGCGGTGCTCGCCCGGGGCTGATCCCGGACCATGGGAGGCGTGGCGGAGAAGACCTGTGCCGTCTGCGGGCGCCGGATCGAGTGGCGCCGGAAGTGGGCGCGCGACTGGGACCAGGTGCGGTACTGCTCGGCGGGCTGCCGGCGCCGCGGGGTGACCCGGGTCGACCGCGACCTGGAGGACGCGATCACCCGCCTGCTCGACGGCCGGCGGGCCGGGGCGACGATCTGCCCGTCCGATGCGGCCCGCGACGTCGCCCCCGACGGCTGGCGGGACCTCATGGAACCGGCCCGGATGGCCGCCCGCCGGCTGGTCGACGCCGGCACCGTCGAGATCGTCCAGAAGGGTGCGGTCGTCGACCCGTCGACGGCGCGCGGCGCGATCCGGATCCGCCGGGCGCGGTGACCTCGGGCAGGCTGGGACGCATGCCCCGCGACACCTACACCCACGGCCACCCCGAGGTCGTCGTCCGCTCGCACGCGACACGCACCGCGGAGAACTCCTGCGGCTACCTGCTGCCGCACCTCGCACCCGGCACCGACCTGCTCGACGTCGGCTGCGGGCCGGGCAGCATCACCGCCGACCTCGCCGCGCGGGTCGCGCCCGGCCGGGTCCGCGGGATCGAGGTCGTCGCGGACACGCTCGACCAGGCCAGGGCCGGTGCCGCCGAGCGTGGTGTGACCGTCGAGTTCGCCGTCGACGACGGCTACGCCCTCTCCGATCCCGACGACACCTGGGACGTCGTGCACGCCCACCAGGTGCTGCAGCACGTCTCGGACCCGGTCGCGGTGCTGCGCGAGATGCGCCGGGTCGCCCGCCCCGGCGGCCTCGTCGCCGCCCGCGACGCCGACTACGCCGGGTTCCAGTGGTGGCCGCACGACCCGCGGCTGGACCGCTGGCTGGAGCTGTACCGGGCGGTGGCCCACGGCAACGACGCCGAGCCCGACGCCGGACGCCGGCTGCTCGGCTGGGCGCACGCCGCCGGGTTCGCCGAGGTGACGCCGTCGGCCTCGGTCTGGTGCTACGCGACACCGGACGAGCGCGCCGCCTGGGGCGGCATGTGGGCGGACCGGATCCACACGGGCGTGGGGCGGATGGCCGTCGCGCGGGGGCTCGCCGAGGAGCCCGAGCTGGACAGCATCTCGCAGGCCTGGCGCGAGTGGGCGGCACATCCCGACGGCTGGTTCCTGATCCCGCACGGCGAGGTGCTCTGCCGGATCTGACCGGTTCGCCCGTCCCGCGGCCCTCGATCTGGTATCACCGTCGGCGAGGGGTGGGGGTGGGCATGGACGGCGCGTTCACGGCCGGGACGGTGTTCGGCGACTTCGAGATCCGCGGACGGCTCGGTGCGGGTGGGATGGGCGAGGTCTTCCGGGCCTTCGACCACCGGCACGGCGGCGAGGTCGCGCTGAAGGTGCTGTCCGCGCACCTCGCGGGCGACCGCGTCACCGTCGAGCGGTTCCGGCGGGAGGCCCGTGCGGCGTTCGAGCTGCGCGACCCGCACGTCGTCCCGGTACACGGCTACGGGGAGAGCGACGGGCGGCTGTACCTGTCGATGCGGCTGATCGACGGCGAGGACCTGGCGCGGCTGCTGGCGCGGCGGGCGCCGCTGCCCGCCGCCCGTGCCGCCGGGATCGTCCGCCAGGCCGCGCACGCACTCGACGCCGCGCACGCCGCCGGGCTGGTGCACCGCGACGTCAAGCCGGCGAACCTGCTGGTCGTCGAGGCCCGCGACGACTTCACCTACCTCGTCGACTTCGGGATCGCCCGGGTCGTCGGGCCCGAGCCGACGGCGCCGACCGCGCTCACCGCCACCGGCGCGACCGTCGGCACGCTCGGCTACCTCGCACCGGAACGGCTCCGCTCGTCCGACGCGGCGGTCGACGGCCGGGCCGACGTCTACTCGCTGACCTGCGTGCTGTTCGAGATGCTCACCGGGCGGCAGCCGTTCCCCGGCACCGACCCGGCCGCCGTCCTGTCCGCGCACCTGGTCACGCCGCCGCCGCGGGTCACCGCGCTGCGCCCCGACCTCGCCCCCGGCTGGGACGAGGTGGTGGCCCGCGGGATGGCGAAGGACCCCGGCGACCGCCCCGCCACCGCCGGGGCACTCGCCGCGCAGGTGCAGGCGCTGGTGGAGGCCGCACCCGTGGCTCCCCCGCCGACCCGGCCGGAGGTCCCACCGACCCTGCGCGACGACGACCGGGACCCCTGGATCGTCCCCGGCGAGCCGGACGGTCCCCCCGGCCGGGACACCCCGCCGCGCCACGGCCGCCGGGTGCTCGCGACCGTCATCGGTGCGGCCACGCTGGTGGCCGCCGTGCTGGTCGCCGCGGTGTGGGTGGTCGTGCCCCGCGGCGGCGCCGAGCCGCCGGTCGTCGTCCCGTCGTTCGAGACGCCTGAGCCCGCCGCCGACCCGGGTCCGCTGCAGCCCGCGGGTACGACGTCGGCACCCGTGGTCCCGGCCGGTGACGGCGACCTCGGCCTGGACCGCCCGGTGAGCCGGCTCGGCTGCTCCGGGCAGGACGTGGTCGTCGTCGGGGCGGCGGTCGATCCGGCACGCTACGTCGAGGACGTCACGATGCACCTGGACCGGCACCGGGGGTCGGACTACCTGCTGTCGCTGCGGAGCTGCTCGTCGTTCCGGCCGCGGACCCCGGACGGGAACCTCATCTACGCCGTCTACCTCGGGCCGTTCCCGAGCCGCGACCGTGCCTGCACGGCGCTGCGTGCGGCGGGCGGTGACTCCTACATCCAGCCGCTCGGGGCGGCACCGCGCACCCCCGGCGACGACGTGTGCTGACCCGCCCGGCCGCTACCGGCGGGCGTGCAGGGTGACGGCGTAGTCGCCGCCGTCCCACGGGGCGCGGTCCCAGGTCGACCACCGCTCGACCGGCTCCAGTCCGGCGGCGGCGCACCAGCCGTCGACGTCGCCGATCGTCGGCCAGTCCGGCCGCAGCGTGTACCCGGCCAGCAGCAACCCGCCCGGGCGCAGGTGGCGGGCGCACCCGTCCAGCAACCCGGGCCGGTCGGTCGCGTACGGGATCACGTTGCCCGCCAGCACGACCAGCCCGAACTCCTCGGCCAGGTCGAGCGACTCCAGACCGGACACCAGCCACCGGAGACCCGGGGCCTTGGCCCGGGCCGCGGCGATCATGTCCGGGTCCGGATCGACCCCGACGACGTCGATCCCCCGCAGGTCCAGCTCGATCCCGACCCGCCCGGTACCGCAGCCGCCGTCGAGCACCGGGCCGCGGTCCAGCAGCGCCTGCACGAGGTCGGCCTCGCCGTGCGGGTTCTCCCCCGCCTCGGCCATCGCCGCCCACCGGGCGTCGTAGGAGCCGAGATCGACCCGGTCCTTCCAGGCCGTCCAGTCGTCAGGGAGGTCGCGCTGCATGCCCCCAGCCTAGGCCGCGGACACGGCGGCGAGCTTGTCCCGCAGCCAGCCGCCCAGCCGCTGCCCGCGGTAGTCCGGGTGCACCAGCACGACGGGCTCCGCGGCCGGGTCGAGCTCGTCGGCGTCCATCCGGGAGGCGAGCGCGACGAGCGTGCCGTCCGCGGACCGCACCACCAGGCACCGCCCCGTCGACGGCAGCAGCACGGCACGGAGGTCGGCCGCCGTCCAGTCGTCGTCGGCGCCGTCCGCACCGGACAGGCAGGCACGCAGCAACGCGTCGAGCTCGGTCACCTCGTCGCCGGTCGCCGCGCTCGCGACGACCTGCCCGCCGCCGGGCAGCAGCACCTCGTGCACGGCACCGGTCGGGCGGGCGGCCGTGACCCGCAGGAACGCCTCGGCGCGGGCGCGTTCGGTCACGGTGAAGGGCGCCCACTCCCGGCGGGCGACGACGTGCCCGCCGAACGGCGAGGGCAGGCCGAGCGCGTGGGTCTCCGCGGGGTCCGGCCCGGTGGGCTCGACGGCGATCTCGTTCGCGTGCAGCAGCTCCAGGAGCCCGTGCAGCACGTCGTCGGGGGTCCGCACCCGGCCGGCCAGGTCGAGCGCCCGGGTCGGGGCGTCGACGAGCTCGTGCGGGTCCGCGGCGACGACCTGGACGGCGTCCGGGGCCGCGGAGCGCAGCCGCCTGCGGATCACCCGGGTCAGCCGGGCGGCGCTCACGACGCCACCGACCATCATCTCGTCGACCACCGAGCGGGAGTCGCCGCCGTGGACCGAGAGCGACAGGATGTTGCCCCCGACCTCCGCGACGGCGGCGGTGAGCCGGGCCAGTGCCCCGGACTCGTCGGGCAGCCGGACGCGGACCTTGTGCAGCGACGGCAGCCCGGTCCCGTCCCCGTCCCGGGGACTCCCGGCCGCCGCCTCGGCGGGGATCTACGGCACCACGCGCAGGACCGGACGGTCACCGGGCGTGCGGCACTCGATCAGCGCCTGCCCGGGGCCGACGGCGTCCAGCCCGATCGCGCCGAGGGCCGCCCACATCGTGACCTGGTTGGCCGTCAGCACGGGCTTGCCGAGCTCGCGTTCCAGGACGGCGATCACGTCGTAGGTCGGCAGGTTGGTGCAGGAGACGAAGACGGCCTCGGCGTCCGGGTGGTCGGCGGCGCGGACCGCCCGGACCACCTCGTCGGGCGTCACGGCCCAGATCCGGCCGAGGAGTCCGAGGCCGTGCCGGGCGACACTGGTGACGCCGTGCGCGGCGAGGAAGCCCTCGAGCTTCGCGGTGAGGTCGTCGACGTAGGGGGTCGCGAGCGCGAGCCGGTCCACCCCGAGCGCGGCGCAGGCGTCGACCAGCGACCCGGCGGTCGTGACGGCCTGCGGGGCACCGGCATCGAGGAGGACCCGGCGCAGCGCCCGCTCGCCGTCGGCGCCGTCGACGAAGCTGCCCGACGTGCAGGAGTACGCGACGACACCCGGCTCGGGCAGCAGCACGTTCTGCACGGCCTGCCGCACGATCTCCGGCGCGGAGATGATCCGGGCCTGGCCGGCGTCGGCCGGGACGGTCAGGTACGGGGTCCGGGTGACGTGCAGCGACGTCGGCTCCGGGACCCAGCGCCACATCTCGCGGTCCTGCGCGAAGTCGTAGGGCACCACGACGCCGACGCCCGATCCGACGACGGTCTCCGGGAACAACTGATCACCCATGCCTGCCTCCACACCCACACGATCACCGCCCGCCGTTTCCAGAGGAGGTCACGGCGGTTTCAGAAGGGTTAGGACGCCCGCCGGAGGCCGTGGGGTGCGTGCCCATTCTCGATCGTCCCGGGGCGAAGGATGCCATCCCGGGCCGACGCGTCGCACCGGGGGTCGCGCCGGCCGGTCGGTGCGTTGCGCCGAACGCAGCACCGGGGGCAGGGGACTCAGCCGCAGACCGCGCCGTCGGCGGCCGACGACACCAGCTTGGCGTACTTGCCCAGCACACCGCGCCGGTTGGTGGGTTCCGGCCGGACCCACGCCGCCCGCCGGCGCTCCAGCTCGGCGTCGTCGATCCCGATGTCGATCGTGCGGCCCTTCATGTCCAGGGTGATCGTGTCGCCGTCGTGGACCAGGGCGATCGGCCCGCCGTCGGCGGCCTCCGGGGCCACGTGCCCGACGCACAGGCCGGTCGTCGCGCCGGAGAACCGGCCGTCGGTCACCAGCAGCACGTCCTTGCCGAGACCGGCGCCCTTGATCCGGCCGGTGACGGCGAGCATCTCCCGCATCCCCGGGCCGCCCCGCGGGCCCTCGTAGCGGATCAGCATGATCGTGCCGGGCTCGATCTCGCCGGCGTCGACGGCGTCGAGGGCGCCCTGCTCGCCGTCGAACACCCGGGCGGTGCCGGTGAAGGTCGCCGCGTCGAAGCCGGCGGACTTGACCACGGCGCCCTCCGGCGCGAGCGAGCCGCGCAGGATGGTGAGCCCGCCGGTGGGATGGATCGGGTTCGCCAGGTCGTGGATGACGGAGCCGTCGAGCCCGGGGGGCGCCAGGTCGTCGAGGTTCTCCGCGACGGTCCGCCCGGTGACGGTGAGCGCGTCGCCGTGGATCAGTCCGGCGTCGAGCAGCGCCTTCATCACGACGGGGACGCCGCCGACCTGGTCGACGGCGTACATGAGGTGCTTGCCGAACGGCTTCACGTCCGCGAGGTGCGGCACCCGGTCACCGACCCGGTTGAAGTCGTCGAGGGTCAGATCGACGCCGGCCTCGCGGGCGATCGCGAGCAGGTGCAGCACCGCGTTGGTGGACCCGCCGAACGCCATGACGACGGCGATCGCGTTCTCGAAGGCGTGCTGGGTCAGGATCGACCGGGCCGTGAGTCCGCGGTCGATCATGCCCACCGACGCCTCGCCGGACGCACGGGCGACGCCGTCCCGGCGCCGGTCGACGGCAGGCGGGCTCGCCGAGCCGGGCAGTGCCATCCCGAGCGCCTCGGCCGCGGCCGCCATGGTGTTGGCCGTGTAGAAGCCGCCGCAGGCACCCTCCCCCGGGCACATCGACCGCTCCAGGGCGTCGACCTCGTCGGGGGTGATCAGGCCGCGGGCGCACGCGCCGATGGCCTCGAACGCGTCGCCGATGTTGACCTCCCGGTCGCCCACCCGGCCCGGCATGATCGATCCGGCGTAGACGAACACCCCGGCGAGGTCGAGCCGGGCCGCGGCCATCAGCATCCCGGGCAGCGACTTGTCGCAGCCGGCCAGCAGGACGGTGCCGTCGAGCCGTTCCGCCTCCACGACCGTCTCCACGGAGTCGGCGATGATCTCCCGGCTGACCAGGGAGTAGTGCATGCCGCGGTGGCCCATGGAGATGGCGTCGGACACCGAGATCGTGCCGAACTCCAGCGGGTAGCCGCCCGCGGCGTGGACGCCCTCCTTGGCCGCCATCGCCAGCCGTTGCAGCGACAGGTTGCACGGGGTGATCTCGTTCCAGGACGACGCGATCCCGATCTGGGGTTTGGCGAAGTCGTCGTCGCGCATGCCGACGGCCCGCAGCATCGAGCGGGCGGCGGTGGCCCCCAGCCCGTCGGTGACCTGGTGGCTGCGCGGCTTGCGTGTGGCGGTGGGTCCCGTGGTGGTCATCACGCGCTCCTCGTCTGCGTCGTCCGGCGTCGCCCGATCCTCTCGCAGAACGACGGCACGGGCCGGGCACTCACCGAGATCGGTACCCCGATCGGCCGTAACTGTTGCGCCCCGTTACCGTTGATCTTCATGGCAGGCCTGCCGTTCACCCGTGAGAGGACACCGTCGCACCCATGGCGCACACGAACGTTCCCCGCAGTACGCGTCGCACCCGCCGCCGGCGGGCCATCGCCGTCACGGCCGCCGGGCTGGTGATCGGACTGGGTGCCGCGGGTACCGCGCTCGCCGTCCCGGAGTCGGGGGGCGTCGCCGGCACGCCCTGCTCCGCGGCCGCGCGGGCGTGCGTGGACCTCGCGAGCGACCAGGCCTGGATCCTCGACGACGGCGCCGTCAGCTACGGCCCGGTCCGCGTCAACCACGGCGGGCAGGGCACCGAGACCCCCACCGGCGACTTCGAGGTCTACGACAAGGACCAGGACCACCACTCCGCGGAGTTCGACGGCGCCCCGATGCCGTGGTCGGTGTTCTTCGCCCCCGGTGGCGTCGCCTTCCACGAGGGCGACCGGAACTCGACGTCGGCCGGCTGCGTGAAGCTCAAGGGCAAAGACGCGACGGTGTTCTTCGGCAAGCTCGACCAGGGTGACCGGGTCGAGGTGCGCTGACCCGCACCCCACCCCGCACACGCCGAGGGCCCCGCGCGATCGTCCGCGCGGGGCCCTCGTGTCGTACGGGTCGTCGTCAGCCGGCGGCCGCACCGTCCCGGTCACGACGGACGTTGGCCTTGCGGCCCTTCAGCGTGGTCGCGCCACGCAGCGAGCGCAGCACGTCGTCGGCGGCGTGCTCCGGGACCTCGACCAGCGCGTGCCGCTCGTGGATCTGGATGGCACCGATGTCGCGGCCGGACAGCCGGGACTCGTTCGCCAGCGCGCCCACGATGTCCTGCGGGCGGATTCCCGATGCCCGGCCGGCGGAGACGAACAGCCGGGTGGTGCCCGCCTTCGGCGGACGGGCGCCCTGGCCGCGCCCGGCGCCCGGACGGCCGTCGCGGTCGCGGCGCGGGCCACGGTCGGCCGGACCGCGGTCGCGGCCGCCGCGCGAGCGGACCTCGGGGATCTCGATCTCGTCGTCCGGGACCGAGGTGCCGGCCCGGGCGATGCGGATCGCGGCGGCGGCGATCGAGGCGAGGTCGTTGTCGCGGGCCAGGTCGAGCACCAGCTCGTCGACGCCGTCGGACGGCTGTGCGTCGCCGTCGGTGCCGATCTGCTCGCGCAGGGCCAGCGCGGTGCGGGCCAGCCGCACGGTGCGCAGGTCCGCGGGCGACGGCACCGGCGCGCTGGGCACCGAGCCGCCGATCAGCCGCTCGATGTTGCGCAGGTGCCGCACCGACCCCGGGGTGACCAGGGTGATCGCGACGCCCTCGCGCCCGGCGCGGCCGACCCGGCCGATCCGGTGCACGTAGGACTCCGGCGACGACGGGACGTCGTGGTTGACCACGTGGGTCAGCGAGTCGATGTCGAGACCGCGGGCCGCGACGTCGGTCGCGACCAGCAGCTCGGTCCGCCCGGCACGCAGTCGCTCGACGACGCGGGTCCGGTGCTCCTGGTCCATGCCGCCGTGCAGCGCCTCCGCGCGCAGGCCGCGCGCGGTGAGGGTCTCGGTGACGGCGTCGACGTCGGCGCGGGTGCGGCAGAACACGATCGCCGCGGTCGGCTGCTCCATCTCGAGCACCCGGCCCAGCGCGACGGTCACATGGCTGCGCGGCACGTGGTACGCGGTCTGGCGGACCTTCGGGGCCTCACCCTCCGGCGTCGCCTCCCGCTTGATGCGGATGTCGGCCGGGTCGCTCAGGTGCGTGCGCGCCAGGCTCTGGATGCGGCCCGGCATGGTCGCCGAGAACAGCACGGTCTGCCGGCCCTCGGGGGTCGAGCCGAGGATGGTCTCGATGTCCTCGACGAAGCCCATGTCGAGCATCTCGTCGGCCTCGTCCAGGACGGCGACCTCGATCGCGTCCAGCGACAGCGCACCGCGGTTGATCAGGTCGATGGCGCGGCCGGGGGTGGCGACGACGACGTCGACGCCGCGGCGCAGCTGGCCCAGCTGCGGGCCGATCGGCGCACCACCGAACACGCAGGCGACGCGCGCGCCGAGCTCGGCGCCGTACTTGGTGACGGCCTCGCCGACCTGCATGGCCAGCTCACGGGTCGGGGCGAGCACGATGCCGAAGGGCTTCGGGCCGCGGTCGCGGGAGACGCGGCCGTCGGCGAGTCGCTGCAGCATCGGCAGCGCGAACGCGGCGGTCTTGCCGGTGCCGGTGGCGGCCTGCCCGAGCAGGTCGCGGCCGGCGATGAGCGGGCCGATCGCGGCGGCCTGGATCGGGCTCGGGGTCTCGTAGCCCAGCCCGTCCAGTGCGGCCAGCAGCGTCGGGGCGAGGCCCAGGTCCGCGAAGGTCGGGCCGGCGGGGGTCTCAGGGGGGTCGGGCGTCTCGGGGGTCGGGTCCGCCTCGATGTCGGCGGAGTCCAGGTCGGGGTGCTGATCCAGCAGGGTGTTCACTCGGTCCTCAAGGCTCGCGCAGGGGGGATTGCGCTGGTGTCGTCGGGCGACTCTCGCCCGCTCCCAGCCCGCCAGGCCCGCGTGCGGCAACTCGTTCGTGGTGCCGGTGAACCCAGACCTCCGGGGCTCGCGGCCGCGCGTCGTCGCCGGCCGCCGGACGACCATTCTTCCACGCCCCGGCCGGATGCGTCCGCCGGGTCCCGCGTGATCGAGGCCACCGATGCCCCTGGTCACGCGCGTTGGCCGGGCGGGGAGGTGATCGCGGACCCTGATCGGGTGACCGCTTTCCTGACCGACGCCGCGACCGGGCGTCCGGCGAACCTGCGTGACCTCGGAGGGACCCGCACCGACGACGGGTACCGGGTCCGCCACGGAGTCCTCTACCGGTCGGACGCCCCGCAGCCCGGTGACCCCCGCACGGCCCGGCACGTCGACCTCCCCGCGGGATCGTCGTGGCCGCCGGCGACGGTGATCGATCTCCGCTCGGCCGCCGAGACGGTGGCCCCGCACCCGCTGGGCGACGTCGCGGACGTCCGTCCGGTCCCGCTCGGTGCGTCGCTCGCCCCGGAGCGGGTCGCCGACGCGTCCGCCGGTCAGGACGGGCTCGCCTGGGCCTACCGGCTGCTCGCCGCCGAGGCGGGCGGCGAGCTGGCCCGGATCGTGCGGATCGTCGCCGACGCCCCCGCCCCCGTCCTGGTGCACTGTGCCGCCGGGAAGGACCGGACGGGCCTGGTCGTCGGCGTGCTGCTCGCCGTGCTCGGCGTGCCGCGCGCGACGATCGTCGAGGACTACCTGCGCACGAACGAGAACCTGCGCACCCTGTGGGCGCGGCTGCGGCAGTGGGGCCAGCCGGAGCCGGGGCACGACGCGCTGCTCGGCGTCGACGCGGCCGCACTGGAGGCGGTGCTGGACGACATGGACGCCCACACCGACGGCGTCCTGGGCCGGCTGCGGGAGGCCGGGGTGACCGACGGCGACCTGCGCCGCCTGGCCGAACGCCTGCTGGAGCCGGACCTGCCGGTCTGACCACGTTCGGCGGCGGCCGTCCCGGAGGTCCGGGGCGGCCGCCGCCGTGCGTCGCTCAGCCCTTGCCGAACCCGGCGCGGCGCATCGCCTCGGCCATCGCGTCGTTGGCGGGACCGGACCGGCCGCCACCCCCGCCGCCCTGACCACCGCTCTGACCACCGCGGCCGCCACCCTGACCGCCGCGGCCACCACCGCCCTTGCCGCCCTTGCCACCGCGGTCGTTCTGCGGGCGCCCGCCACCGCGCGGGCCACCGCCACGACCACCACGGTCGCCGCGCTCGCCGCCGCTCTCGTCGCCGCCCCGCCGGCCGCGGTCGCCGCCGCCGCGCGATCCACCGGCGCCCGGCTCGTCGTCGAGACGCAGGGTCAGCGAGATCCGCTTGCGGGCCTCGTCGACGTCGAGGACCTTCACCTTCACGACGTCACCGGACTTGGCGACCTCGCGCGGGTCGGACACGAAGTCCTTGCTCATCGCGGAGACGTGGACCAGGCCGTCCTGGTGCACCCCGACGTCGACGAACGCGCCGAACGCGGCCACGTTCGTCACCACGCCCTCGAGCAGCATCCCCGGCCGCAGGTCGGAGATCTTGTGGACGCCCTCGGCGAACGTCGCCGTCCGGAACGCAGGACGCGGGTCGCGGCCCGGCTTCTCCAGCTCGGTGAGGATGTCGATGACCGTCGGGAGCCCGACGCCGGCGTCGACGTACTCCTTGGGCTTGATCTGGTGCAGTCGTGCCGCGTTGCCCATGAGCGCGGCGACGTCGATCTTCGTGCGCTCCACCATCCGGCGGACGACCGGGTAGGACTCCGGGTGCACGCCGGTCACGTCGAGCGGCTCGTCGCCACCGCGGATCCGCAGGAAGCCGGCGCACTGCTCGAACGCCTTCGGGCCGAGCCGCGGCACGTCGGTGAGCGAGGTGCGGGACCGGAAGGGGCCGTGGGCGTCGCGGTGCGCGACGATCGCGCCCGCGAGCGACTCGGAGATGCCCGACACCCGGCGCAGCAGCGGCGCGGACGCCGAGTTCAGGTCCACCCCGACCGCGTTCACACAGTCCTCGACGACGGAGTCCAGCGACCGCGACAACGACGACTCGGGCAGGTCGTGCTGGTACTGCCCGACCCCGATCGACTTCGGGTCGATCTTGACGAGCTCGGCGAGCGGGTCCTGCAGGCGGCGGGCGATGGACACCGCGCCGCGCAGCGTCACGTCGAGCTCGGGCAGCTCCGTGGTCGCGTAGGCCGACGCCGAGTACACCGACGCGCCCGCCTCCGACACCATCACCTTGGTCAGCTTCAGGCCGGGGTTCTGCGCGATCAGCTCGCCGGCGAGCGCGTCGGTCTCCCGGGACGCGGTGCCGTTGCCGATCGCGACCAGCTCGACCGCGTGCTTCGCGCAGAGCGCGGAGAGGGTCTTCAGCGCGCCGGCCTTGTCGTTGCGTGGCTCGTGCGGGTGGATCACGGCGGTGTCGACGACCTTGCCGGTGGCGTCGACGACGGCCACCTTCACCCCGGTGCGCAGGCCCGGGTCGAGGCCGATGGTGCTCCGGGTACCGGCCGGCGCGGCGAGCAGCAGGTCGCGCAGGTTGGCGGCGAACACGCCGATCGCGCCGTCCTCGGCGGCGCTGCGCAGCCGGACCCGGATGTCGATGCCGAGCGCCGTCTGCAGCCGGGTGCGCCAGGCCCAGCGGACGACGCCGAGCAGCCAGCCGTCCGCGGGGCGGCCGCGGTCGGCGACGCCGTACTCGGCGGCGATCGCGCACTCGTAGGGGGTCGGCTCCTCGTCGGACGCACCCGGGTCGAGGGTGACGTCGAGCGCCTCCTCGGTCTCGCCGCGGAACACGGCGAGGATCCGGTGCGAGGGCAGCGTCGTGAACTTCTCGGAGAACTCGAAGTAGTCCGAGAACTTGGCCGCGGCCTGGTCGTTCTCCTTGCCCTCGCGGACCTTCGTGACCAGCCGGCCGTTCTCCCACATGCGCTCGCGCAGCCCGCCGACGAGGTCGGCGTTCTCCCCGATCCGCTCGACGAGGATCGAGCGGGCGCCCTCGAGCGCGGCACCGGCGTCGGCGACCTCGTCGGTGACGAAGGCCGCCGCCTCGGTGTGCGGGTCCAGGGAGGGGTCGGTGATCAGCGCGTCGGCGAGCGGCTCCAGGCCCTGCTCGCGGGCGATCATCGCCTTGGTGCGGCGCTTCGGCTTGTAGGGAAGGTAGATGTCCTCGAGCCGGGCCTTCGACTCCGCCGCCCAGATCGTGGCCTCCAGGGCCTCGTCGAGCTTGCCCTGCGAGCGGATGGAGTCGAGCACCGTCGCCCGGCGCTCCTCCAGCTCGCGGAGGTAGCGGAGCCGCTCCTCCAGCGTGCGCAGCTGGGCGTCGTCGAGGCCGCCGGTGGCCTCCTTGCGGTACCGGGCGACGAACGGGACCGTCGAGCCCTCGTCCAGCAGGGCCACCGCGGACCCGACCTGGTCCGGCCGGGCGCCGAGCTCGTCGGCGATGCGCTGGTTGATGGAGCGGTGCGGCCGGGTGTCCGGGGGTGCCGTGCCTGTCACCTCCCCATCGTCGCGAACGGTGTCCCGGCCGCGACCGCCGGGTGGGTACCGGCGGCCACGGCGCACCCGGTTGCTCCGGACGGGTGGAGTCATACGCGGCCGGATCCGGCCCCTGGCTGGCGTCGCCGCTCCGCACCCCGGACGAGAGGACACCGTGGCGAACGAGACCGCCGCACCGATCCTGCCCTGCACCGACGTCGACGAGACCCGCGAGTTCTACGAGAGCATCGGCTTCCGCACGACCTACTGCCAGAAGCGGCCCTACGCCTACCTCGTCGTGGAGCAGGGCGCGATCGCCCTGCACTTCGGGAAGGCGCCGGCGGGCCTCGACCCGGCCGACGAGTCGAGCGGCGGGCGGTGGTCTCCGTCGACGAGGTCGCGCCCTACCACTCCGGCTACGTCGCGGCGATGCGCGCGACCCACGGCCGCGTGCTGGGGCGCGGGCGCCCGCGGATCACCCGGCTCCGGCCCGGGGCCACGCGGTTCTCGCTCGTCGACCCGTCCGGCAACACGATCATCGTCGTGGCGCGGGAGGAGCCGGGCACCCTCGACCACGGCGGCTCCCCGGAGCCGGCCGGGCCCGCGAGGGCCCTCGACAACGCCCGGGTCCTGCGCGACTTCAAGAACGACGACCGGGCCGCCTACCGGAGCCTGCGCTCGGCCCTGCGCCGGCACCGCGGGTCGGCGTCGGCCGTGGAGCGGGCGCTCCTGCTCGCGCACCTCGTCGGACTGCGGGTGGCGCTCGGCGAGAGCGCGGCGGTCGCGGAGTACCGGGAGGAGCTCGCCGGCGTCGTGCTCGACGGGGAGGAGCAGGAGCGGGTCGACGCCGTCCTCGGGGAGCTCGGGGAGATCCGGGAGTTTGCGGGCGACTGGCGTCGTGGGTGGCATGTGGCCCCGGGGTCCACGCGGGGCCAGCAGCGGGGTCCCAGCGTCATCCGCGGGCCTCGGCCGGCGGGCCCAGCCCACTGTGGTCACTCCGACCGGCCACTCCGACCGGCCACCCCGTCCGGCCACGCCTTCGGGTCCGTGGCGCCGGCAGGGGGCTCGGGGCGGTTCGTCGGCGGCACAGCCGCGGCCGGCACCGCGACCTGATGTGTCCGCCTGTCCTGCCGACCTCCTCGCTGCCCTGCCGGCTCCTCGCTGCTCAGCGGCCGTGCGGGTGCGAACGGTTACTAGCGATTCGAACATATGGTCGAGTACACTCGGCCCTATGGCCGCGGTCCAGGAACCCCCACGCACCGGCCTCCCTGCCGGGGATCCGGGGTTCCCTCAGATCGATCTGGCGCTGGTGCAGCTGGCGGTGGAACAGGCCGCGCACGACGACCTGTCCGGTGCCTCCGAGGCGGAGTTGATCGACCAGATCCAGCAGCTGGAGTCGGTGCAGCACTCCCTCGCGGCGCTCCAGGCCACTCGGGTGCGGGCGTTCGCCCGGCTCCATGTGGAGAACGGCATCACCGCTGGACAGACCGATCCGGATCGGCTGCAACGTGGGGTGGTGGCCCAGGTCGGGTTGGCCTGCCGGGTCTCGCCGACCGAGGCCCGCCGTCGGGTGAGTACGGCCCGGGATCTGCACGATGGTCTCGATCACGTCCGTGGGCTGTTCGCCGCCGGGGAGCTCTCGGCACTGAAGGCGGCGGCGGTGGTGACTGCCTGCTCGGATCTGGACCGCGCCGAACGCGCCGCAGTGGACCTGCGCCTGGCCGCGCACGATCTGACCCGGCTGGGGATCCGGCGGTTGCAGGACCTCGCACGCAAGTTCGCCGCCGAGGTGGCGCCGGAGAAGTTCCTCGCCCGCGCCGAGTCCGCCCGAGCAGAGCGGCGCGTGACCCTGCGTCCGGCACCGGACGCGATGACGTATCTGACCGCGTATCTGCCGGTCGAGCAGGGTGTGGCGTGCCTGGCCGCTCTGAACAAGGCGTTCACCGAGGTGTCGGTGGACCCGGCACCGCTGACCCGGACCCGTGGTCAGGTCATGGCCGACGCGCTCGTCGAGCGGGTCACCGGACAGGCGATGGCGACCGATGTGGGCGTCGAGGTCCAGGTCGTCGTCCCGATCGAGGCGCTGCTGGACCCTGACTCACCACTCCCGGCGGAGATCCCCGGCCACGGCCCCGTCCCGGTCGACCTCCTCGCCACGAGCGAAGGGAAGAAGACCCTGCGCCGCCTGATCACCTCCGACGGAGTCGTGATCGGCGGGGACTCCCGCCAGCGCACCTTCACCGGCCTGCTCGCCCGGCTGGTCCGGGCACGGGCGGGGAACCGGTGCACCGAGCCCTACTGCGACGCCCCGGTCCGCCACATCGACCACATCCACCGAGATGCCGACGGGGGAGCGACCGACCTCGACAACGGACGCGGGGTGTGCGAGTTCCACAACCACGTCCGCGAACAAGCCGGCTGGCGCGTCGCCCGCGGCCCCGACGGAACGGTCCGCACCACCACCCCGACCGGACACACCTACCTCGCACCCGGATGACCGGATCCCTCCCGGCCGGTGCGTCGGTCCGTCGGCTCGTCGGTCCGTCGGCTCGTCGGTCCGTCGGTCCGTCGGTCCGTCGGTCCGTCGGCTCGTCGGCTCGTCGGCTCGTCGTCGCCCCAGGCGGATCGGCGAGGACAGCACGCCGAGCCCGCAACGCGCTCCGAGACGACGCCCTGGTCGACGCTCTCCGACACTTGTCGGATAACCTCCGCTCGGGTCCGGTCGACCGGACACCCTCCGCTCCCCCGACGATGCACCGGAGGCCCCGTGCGACGACACCGTGCCGCGGTTCTCGCGATCCTGTCCCTGCTCCTGCTCGGGACAGTGGCGGGTGTCGCGCAGGCCGGACCCGGCTGCAACGACGCGTGCCGGACGGACGGCGCCCGCGCCTACGTCGCGGCCCTGGCGAGCCACGACCCGTCCGGGGTGCCGTTCCATCCCGACGCCACCCGGGTCGAGGCCGGGCTCCCGACCGGGTTCTCCGGCGACCAGCTGCGGGCCGACCTGCAGTACGGCCCGCAGTACCGGGTGATCCGTGGGATCTCCGACGAGACCTACCGGGTCCGCGACGACGGCGTGGTCGAGGCCGGGTTCACCCTGGACGTGGGCGCCGGGCCGGTGGGACTGACGACGGCGCGGGTGCACGAGACGTTCCGCTTCCAGGACGGACTCGTCCGCGAGATCGTCGCCGACATCCGGATCGGTGGCTGACGTGCGGCCGACGAGCCGGCGCGGGTTCCTCACCGGCGCCCTGCTCGGCGCCGCCGCGCTCGGCGCCACGGGCACGGCGACGGCGGCCGCCCCGCAGCTGCTCCGCCGCGACGTCACCGAGATCGAGGCCCGGGCCGTCGTGATCGGCAGCGGGCTCGGCGGGTCGATCGCGGCCGCCCGGCTCGCCGAGGCCGGCGTCCCGACGCTGGTGCTCGAGCGCGGCCGCCGCTGGCCGACCCCGGCCACCGACACCTTCCCGACCTTCCTCCGCCCGGACCGGCGGTCGTCGTGGCTCACACCCGCACCGGTCTTCCCCGGCCAGCCGCCGACGCTCTACCGGCCCTACACCGGCCTGTTCGAGAAGGTCGGCGGGCGTGGGATGAGTGTCCTGTGCGGAGCGGGCGTGGGCGGCTCGACGCTGGTCTACGCCGGTGTCTGGATCAAGCCGGAGGCCGCGGTGTTCTCCGCCGCGATCCCCGGCATCGACCACGACGAGCTCGCCGCCGACCACTACCCGCGCGCCGCCCGGCGGGTCGGGGTCTCCCCGATCCCCGACGACGTCCTCGCGCATCCCGCGCACGTCGGGACCCGGCTGTTCCTCGAACAGGCCCGGCGCGCGGGTCACCGGGCCGAGCTGCTGCCGAACGCGACCGACTGGGACGTGGTCCGTGACGAGCTCGCCGGCCGCGCCACGCCGTCCATGTCGGTCGGCGAGTACTTCTCCGGCGTCAACTCCGGGGCGCGGCGGTCGTCGGACAAGAACTACCTGCGCGACGCCGAGGCGTCCGGCCTGGTCGAGGTCGCACCCCTGAACCGGGTCGTCGACATCCACGCACTGGCCGGCGGCCGGTACCGGATCGACGTCGAGCGGATCGACACCGACGGCGTCGTCCGGGAACGCATCGCCGTCACCAGCCGGGCGGTGTTCCTGGGTGCCGGTTCGACCGGGACGTCCCGGCTGCTGGTGCGGGCCCGCGAGACGGGCACCCTGCCCGACCTCACGCCCGACGCCGGGCGGTACTGGGGCAACAACGGCGACCGGATCCAGCTGCGCGCCGGTGTCCCCGACCCGGCGGGCGGGCCGCAGGCCGGGCCGATGGCCGCCGGGATCCGGCCCGCCACGGACGACCGCGCCGAGGCCGTGACGCTGACGTTCGGGCCGGCACCGCTGCCGTTCGACGCCCGCGTCATGTCGCTGCCGGGGTTCGGTGCCTGCGATCCGGTCGGCGAGTTCCGGTTCGACGCCGCGACCGGCGACGCGCCCCTGCACTGGGCACCCGACGGCGACGCCGACGCCCAGCGCACCGTCCGCGACCTCACCCGGCAGCTGATCGCGCCGGACAACCCGGCGGGCGCCGGACTGGGACAGCTGGTGTCCGACGTGGCCGGACGGCTGCCGGACGGCCTGTCCGGACTCGCCGCGCGCGCTGCGGACGCACCCGGCGGGGTCGTCGACCTGGGGACCCTCGACCCGATCACCTGGCACCCGCTCGGCGGTGCGGTGCTCGGGAAGGTGACCGACGACCGCGGGCGGGTCGAGGGTCACCCCGGCCTGCACGTCGTGGACGGTGCATGGACGGGATCCTGGCGGGCGACGCGATCTGAGCGATCAGCGCACCCCGAGCGCGGGCAGGACGACGGCGTCGACGTAGTCCCGCAGGTCGGCGGCACCGGGCACCCGGCCCGGCCCACCCGTCAGCGACGGCGTGAGCACCGCCCCGGCGAACAGGTGCTGCAGCCACCGCGCGGCCGGCGGCTCCGCGACCAGCTCCCCACGCCCGACCGCACGGACGACGACCGCGCGCAGTGCCGCGACCTCGGGCAGCAGCCGGGCCGAGAGCGCACCGAGCAGGGCCGGGTCGTCCTGCCCGGCCCGGGCGATGCCGAGCACGAGCGGCACGTTCACCGACGCCCGCTCGGCCAGCATGTCCGCGACCGCGTGCAGGTCACCGGGGAGCGTCCCGGTGTCGATCGTGCCGATCGCGATCCCGCTGCCCGCCGAGACCGCGTCCACCACCAGCGACGCCTTGTCGCCCCACTGCCGGTACAGCGTCGCCTTGCTGGTGCGGGTCGCGGCGGCGATCGCCTCGACGGTCGTCTCCTCGAACCCCCGCTCGGCGACGAGCCGCCGGGCCGCGGCGAGCACCTCCCGCCGCCGGTCCGCGGGGAACCGGCTGGTCACTCCCGGCGCAGGTAGAACACGAACGGCCGGTCCAGGCCGCGCATGTCCATGAGACCGAGGACGGTGTCGTCGTCGACGCGGCGGAAGACGTCGTGGATCGGCAGGTCGTCGTAACACATGGTGGCGCTGAGGACCCCGCGGTACTCGGTCATCCGCAGCCGCGCCTTCGGCGCCCGGGTGGCCAGCGCGGGACCCGCCTGCGCGGCGATCCGGGCGACGGCCGCGTTGCGCAGCGCGGCGGGGTACCGCAGGAGTGTCGGCAGCGGCACCAGGGCGGGGTTCAGGCTGAACCGGCCGCCGCGGGGGTGGTCCATGACCAGCGGGTGGACGTCGTCGGGGCCGTCGAACCGCTTCCCGTGCCAGCCGAAGCGCTCCAGCAGGCCGTCCATCGGGTTGCCGGTGGGGACCTCGCCACCCGCCCACTCCCCCAGCAGGTCGCCGACGGTGACCGCGGGCAGCCCGTCGAAGAAGGCCAGCGCCTCGTCGATCGTGGCGCCGTGCTCGAGGTAGCGGAGGGTGTCGGCGGGGGCGGTCGTGGTCATGGCCTCTCCATCGAAACGGGGACGTTTCGATGGACGTTACCGCTGCCGGTGCCCGGACAGCTCGATCTCCACCCGCGTCCCCGGGACGGCGCGCTCCGCCGGGACCCAGGCGCGGGCGATCGAGGTCCCCGTGAAGTGACCGGTGGCGGCGACGGTCACCCGACCGATCACCGGGCCGCGGCGCAGGTCGGGCGGCGGGTCCATCGGCACCGGGTCACGGGAGTACCGGCGGGACTCGGGGAGGTCGTACACCGGCTCCTGCCCGCACAGCACGACCCCGGGCCGGTCCACGACGAGCGTCACGAGTGTCTCGGCCGGACCGCCGGCGGCGCGCAGCGCGTGCACGGCGGCGCGTCCGACGAACGGCCCCTTGCCCGGGTCGACGAGCGCCCCGAGACCGACGGCGTCCGGGCCGTGCTCGGCGGAGAGCTCGGAGCCCCGCGTCGGGTCGCCCGCCTCGATGCGCAGCGCGTCGAACGCAAGCCGCCCGACGGGGACCAGTCCGTACCGCGCCCCCGCGGCGTGCACGGTGTCCCACAGCCGCTCGGCGTCGGCGGCGGCGCAGACGAGCTCCCAGCCGTCCTCGCCGATCCGGGAGATCCGCAGCCCCGTCACCGGGACGCCCCCGACGACGAACCGGACGACCCGGAGCGGCTCCGAGCGCACGACGTCGTCCGGGGACAGCCCGCGCAGGACCTCGCCGACCGCCGGGCCCCACAGCCCCAGGCAGGCGGTCGTCGTGCTGACGTCGGTGATCTCGACGCCGGTCCGGGCGTAACGGCGCAGTGCCGCGACGTCGCGGCGCTCGGCGAGGACGACGAGGAACCGCTGCGGCCCGAGCCGCGCGACGGTCGGGGCGGCGAGCACCCCGCCGTCGGCGTCCAGCATCAGGGTCTCGACGACGTGCCCGGCCGGCCCGTCGACGTCGCTGCAGACCAGCCGCTGCAGGAACTCCGCCGCGTGCGGGCCGGTCACCTCGACCCGGCGCTCGGCGGAGAGGTCGACCATGCCCGCGGCACGGCGGACGACGAGCGCCTCCGCCCCCGCGACCGGCGACCAGTCCCGCGCCGCCCGGCCCTCCCGCCGCGGGACCTCGCAGACCTCGGGCAGCGCACCGTTGGCGCCGAACCACAGTGGACGCCGGTCGGTGCCGTCCGCGCCGGACACCGCACGCAGCTCGACGTGCCGGGACCGGAACGGCCCGGTCCCGGTCGCGTCGGGGTCGAACCGGCCGACGTGCAGGCCGGAGAGGTCGATCGGCTGACCGCCGAGCGACGGACGGCCGGTGGTGATCCACTCGGCGAGCGCCTCCGCGAGCCCGGCCGAGTGTGCGGTGCGCACGGCGGCGGCCGTCCAGAACCCGGCCAGGTCGGGGTGCTCACCGACCAGCGGCCGGCCGTCCGGGGTACCGGCGACGACGACGTCGGTCCCCTCCGCGACCTTGGAGTCGCCGAGGAGCGGCAGCAGGTCCGCGGCCGCGTCCCAGGCGTCGTCGAAGTCGTCCGGGGTGAACCGCAGCCCCGCCGGGGAGGTCGGACCGGGCTCGACGCCCCGTTGCCGCGCGGGCGCGGCACCGATCCCGATGCGGTGCCTGTGGGCACGGACGCGCACGCCGGCGCTCCCCAGCACGGGCAGGGCGGGATCGGCCCGGCCCGACGCCGCCTCCAGCGCGTGGATCGTCTCCAGCGGACCGAGGGCGTCGGTCGTGGCGTACTGCCGCACGACCGGGGTCAGCGGGATCCCGACGCCCGCGAGCGCGCCGACCGCCGGGCTCCACGCGCCGGCGCAGCACACCACGACGTCGGCCGGATGACGCTCGTCGCCGCAGTGGACGGCGGTGACCCGGCCTCCCGCGCGTTCGACCCGGGTGACGGTCCGGTGCTCCAGGAGGACGGCGCCCCGCGCGGCGGCAGCGCCGGCCTGCACCCGGGCGACGGCGACGGGATCGACCGTGCCGTCGCCGCGGACGTGCAGCCCGCCGACGACGCGGTCGGCGTCCAGCAGGGGGTGCACGGTCGCGGACTCCCCCGGTTCGAGGATGCGGCTGTCGATCCCGGCGGCCGCGGCCCAGCCGTGCCGCCGGCGGAGCTCGTCGAGACGGTCGGGGGTGGTCGCGACCTCCAGGCTCCCGGACCGGGTCAGGAGCGGCAGGCCGTCCTCGCGCAGCCCCGCGTACGCCCGCAGTGTCGCGGACGCGAGCCGGCTCGTCGCCCGGCTCGACGAGACCTGCAGGACGAGCCCCGGATCGTGCGCGGTGGCACCGGCCGCGCCGTAGAGCGACCCCCGGTCGAGGACGGTCACGGCGCGATGCCCGCGCCGGGTCAGCTGATCGGCGAGGGCGCAGCCGACGACGCCGGCTCCGATGATGACGATGCGTGGGGAGGTGGACACCATGCGGGACTCCAGCGGCGAACCCGTCCGCCCGGGGGCGGAGCGACGAATCCGTCGTTGCGCAGGGGTCGACGCCCCACGGGAGTGGGGTGCCTACACACGGGATGAGCCGGCGGCCACCATCGATCCGACCGCGTGTGTTGCATGATGCGCAACGTCGAGGTGCTTACCGCAACACCGTGCAGGGCGCGGGAGTCCGCTGTCAATAGCGCGTCGACCAGCGGATCCATGAGATCGACGCGACGATGCGGGCAGGCGCTCCGCTGTCGTGGAATCGCTGCCTGAGGAAGCGATTCCACGGAACCCCTCCCCCGCCGCCCGGGCGAGTGACCGCCCGGCCGCAGGGAGGCCCGCTCAGCGCAGCACCGACCCCTTGGTCTCCGGCAGCGTCAGGACCGCGACGAACGCGATGACCGCACCGACGGCGACGTAGACGAAGAACAGGATCGCCAGGCCGGCCGCCTGCAACGACTGCACGACGAGCGGCGCGGTCCCGCCGAACACGGCGACGGTCAGGTTGCACCAGGCACCGATGCCCAGACCGCGGACCGACGTCGGGAACAGCTCGCTCATGATCGCCGGGGCGATCGAGGTCATCATCGTGTAGAGCCCGAGGCCCACGACGAAGACCGCGAGCATGTTCCAGAAGCCGGGTCCGATGAGGAACGACAGCGGCACGACGAGGATCGCCGTCGCCGCGGACCAGATCAGCAGCTGCGGTCTGCGCCCGTACCGGTCGGCGGCGGCACCCATGGGGTACTGCAGCAGTACGAAGATCGCCGTCGCGATCGACAGGGCGAGGAAGACCTCCGTCGCGTCCGCGCCGCGGGACTTCGTCGCGAACGGCGTGAGCGCGGAGAAGAACGTGTAGTAGCAGAGCGTGTTCAGCACGGTGAAGCCGACGAGCTGTGCGACCGCCCTCGGGTGCTCGCGCAGCGTCAGCATGAGCGGGTTCCGGATCCGGGCCGCGGTCTCCTTGTTCTGCTCGAACTGCTCGGTCTCGGCCATCTGACGCCGCATCCACATGCCGATCAGGCCGAGCACGCCGCCGATGATGAACGGGATCCGCCAGCCCCACGACGCCAGCTGGTCCTCGGTGAGCGCGGCCGACAGCCCGAAGCCCATCAGCGAGGCGATGAGCACCGCGGTGCCGGTGGAGATGTAGAAGAACGACGAGTAGCGCCCCCGTCGGTCCGCCGGCGCGATCTCCGCCAGGTACGCCGACGCGTTCGACACCTCCCCGCCGAGCGACATCCCCTGCGCGATCCTGGCCAGCAGCAACAGGACCGGGGCGAGCCAGCCGACCATCTCGTACGTCGGCAGCAGGCCGATCACGACGGAACCGCCCGCCATCAGCAGGATGGTCACCAGCATCGCCGTGCGGCGGCCCCGGAGATCGGCGAAGCGGCCGAGGAGCAGCCCGCCGAGCGGCCGGAAGAAGAACGCCAGCGCATAGGTGGCCAGCGTCGAGATGAGGGCGAGCGCCGCATCGTCCGGCGGGAAGATCTGGGGCGCGAAGTAGATCGAGAACGTCGCGTAGATCGTCCAGTCGTACCACTCGACGGCGTTGCCGATCGACGCCGCGACCAGCGTGCGCACCGGTAGCCGGTGACGTTCCGTGGACCCTGCGGTCGGAGAGCTGGTCACGGCACCCCCAAGCGAATTACCGGCAAGTCGACGAAGCGTAACCACGTCCGTTCCGTTCCGAAAGCCCGACCGGGTCGCCGTGACGCACCGGTCGTGATGGGGTCGGGAGCCGCAGCGACGTACGCCCAGAGGAGATCCGCATGCCACTGTCCACCCCCGTCGACGGCTTCCGGCTCGCCTACGACCGCCACGGCACACCCGGCGCGCCGCCCGTCCTGCTGCTGCACGGCTGGCCCGGCGACCGCACGGACCACGCGGCGGTGGCGGCGGAGCTCGCCGGGACCCACGACGTCGTCGTCCCCGACCTGCGCGGCTTCGGGGAGTCGGACAAGCACGACCGCGACCCCGTCGCCGCCTACGGTGCCGCGGGCCAGGCGGCGAGCGTCGCCGCCCTGCTCGACGAGCTCGGGCTCTCCGGCGTCGTCGCAGGCGGGTACGACGTCGGCAGCCGGGTCGGCCAGCAGCTCGCGACGGACCGGCCCGACCTGCTGCGCGCGCTCGTCGTCACACCGCCGGCGCCGGGCGTCGGCCGGCGGATCCTGGACCCGGACGCGGTGCGCGAGTTCTGGTACCAGGCGTTCCACCAGCTGGATCTCGCGCAGGAGCTGGTCGACGGCGACGCCCGCGCCACCCGCGCGTACCTGCGGCACTTCTGGTCGCACTGGTCCGGGCCGGACCACACACCGGACGACGGCAGGCTCGACCACCTGACCGGCGTGTACTCCCCGCCGGGCGCGTTCGTCGCGTCGATCGGCTGGTACCGCTCCGGTGGCGGCGCGGTCGCCCGGTCGCTGGCCGAGACCGCCCCCGCCCCGGAGGAGCGGATCACCGTCCCCACCACCTTCCTGTGGCCCGACCACGATCCGCTGTTCCCCCGGGAGTGGTCGGACCGGGTCGGCGAGTTCTTCACCGACGTCACCGTCGTCCCGGTCGACGGCACCGGGCACTTCGTCCCGGTGGAGGCACCGGCGACGTTCGCCGCCGCCGTGGTCGCCGCCCGGTGACCCGGTGCGACGATCGCCCCATGGGACTGCCTCGGGTACACGACGACGGACCGGTCCGCACGATCACGCTGGACCGTCCGGACCACGCGAACGCCCTGCACCTGGAGGACGTCGGCGCGATCGGCGCCGCGGTGCGGGACATCGGGCCGGACATCCGCGTGGTGGTGCTGACCGGTGCCGGGGAGCGGGCCTTCGGCGCGGGGATGCACCTCGACGTCTTCACCGGCGCAGAGCCGGGTGACGGCCGGGCGATCATCTCCCGGCTCGCGGACTGCCTGCGGACCGTCCGCACCGCCCCGGTCCCGACGATCGCGCGGCTCAACGGCGTCTGCATCGGCGCGGCCTTCGAGCTGGCGCTGGCCTGCGACCTGCGGGTCGCGCACGCCGGCGTCCGGGTGGGGCTGCCCGAGGTGAAGCTCGGCATCCCGTCCGTCGTGGACGCCGCGCTCCTGCCGCACTATCTCGGCGCGTCGCTCGCGCAGGAGCTGATCCTCACCGGCGACCTCTACGGGCTCGACGAGCTCGGCGCGGACCGTCTCCTCAACCGGCTCGTCGGCACCCCCGCGGAGCTCGACGACGCCGTCGCCGCGCTGGCCGCGACCGTCGCCGCCCCCACCCGGGAGGTCGTCGCCGCGCAGAAGGGCCTGTTCGAGACCTGGCGGGAGACCGGGATCGGCGACTCGGTGACGGCCAGCGTCGACGTGTTCGCGGACGTGTTCGCCGCGCCCGCGACCCGCGACGCGCTGCGGGCCTACCGGAATCCTTAGGCTCGGGGTATGGCCGTCACCACGAAGATCGCGGACCTGACCGGTCCCGGGCTCACCGACGCCTACGGGATCGGCGGCACCGACCTGGGAATCGTCGAGACCGCACCGGACGGGCGCCTCGTCGCCGTCTTCGGCGACACGTTCGACCGGGCCGGGGTCGGCGGCCCCGGCTGGCGCTCGCCGGTCGTGCTGTTCGCCGAGCCGTCCGGCTTCCGGTCCGGGCTGACCTGGACGGGTTCCGGCGGCGACACCGCCGACTACGCCTGCCGGCTCGTCGCCAAGCCCGCGACGAACTGGTTCCGCCTGCAGCGCCGGATCACCACGATCCTGCCCGCCGACGTGATCACCGTCGGCGACACGATGTACCTGCACGTCATGGCCAACAAGGGCCTCGGCAACGTGCTCTACACCGAGATCCTCGCCTCCACCGACAACGGCGTGACGTGGGAGCGCACCGGCTGCTCGTGGCCCGGGAACCACCACGACGGCCTGTTCCAGCAGCTGACCTGGTACCTCGACGACGACGGGTACGTCTACGCCTACACCACCGGCTTCCAGCGCCGGGACGGCCTGCTGCTGCACCGGGTGCCCGCCGACCGGATCACCGACGCCGACGCCTGGGAGCCCTGGGGGTTCGCCGGCGAGCGCTGGGACTGGGGGAACCCGCCGACCCTGACGATCCCGGGTGCCCTCGGCGAGCTGAACCTGCGCCGGGTCCCCGGCCCGGACGGCCGCGAGCACCTCCTGCTGACCTTCTTCGACGCCGGCAACTACCGGATCGACGCGATGTTGCTCGACCGGCCGAACGCCGACCTGCACCGGGCGCCGCGCACCACGCTGCTGCAGGGCTGCGGCTGGGACGACGAGGACCACGGCACCGGCCGCGTCGCCCAGCTGTACGGCGGCTACGTCGTCCCCGGCTCGACGCTCGACGACCTGCACCTCGTCGTCAGCCAGTGGAACACCGCGACGAACTGGCCGTACCGGTCGATGCAGTTCCGCGCCGACGCGAGCGACCTGCTGGGCCTGCGTGCCTAGTCCGCCGGGCTCCCGGGCGGCAGCAGGCTGAGGTACCAGCGCCCGCCCTTCTCGGTGACCGACAGCGTGGTGTGTACCGCCCCGGACCGGATCTCGACGCCGTCCGGGCCGGTGCTCGTCAGCTCGGCCGTCCCGGCGGCCCGGATCCGGGCGGCGTAGTCCTCGGAGAACGACGACTCCGGGGCGTCGAGCAGCAGCTCGTGCAGGCCGTCCCCGTCGCCGGCCCGCAGCACGGCGGTGGCCCGCTCCACCAGCGACGCCGGGTCGTCGGCGCCCCGATCACCGGTCGACGCGATCAGCACGGCGACGCCGCCGATCCAGACCGCCACGAAGACGGCGGCGAACCAGCTGAGCAGCGTGCGCCGGCGGCCGCGGCGCTGAGTCGGGATCATCGCGCGCCGAGTCTGGCAGAGCCACCGCACACCGCAGCCTGTGACCCGCTCACCGCCACCGCGGGGGGAACGCCCGAACCGGCGCCGCGACGCGCGTCGTAGGTCCGGGTGAGATCCCCCGTGAGTCGTGTGTGGAGGTGGACGACGGTGGCCCGATGGTGGCGCCCGGCGCTGCTGGTCCTGCTGGTCGCGGCCGGCTCGGCCGTGCTGCTCGTGACCGGCCTGCCGACCCTGGACGGCATCCGTGCGGTGACGCTCGGCGCCGGCTGGGCGGCCCCGGTGCTGTTCACCCTGCTGTTCGCGGCGTTCACGCTGGTCCCGGCCCCGGCCCCGGCCCCGGCCCCGGCGACGCTGATGGGGATCGCGGCCGGTGTCCTGTTCGGGCTGCCGGTCGGGCTGGCCACGACGATGGTCGCCGTCGCCACCGGGTCACTGGCCGGGTTCGTCGTGTCCCGGGTGCTGGGGCGCGAGGTGATCGCCGGGCTCGGCAACGCCCGGATCCGCCGGCTCGACGAGCGGCTGCGCCGCGGCGGGCTCTGGACGGTGGCGGGCGGGCGGCTGCTCCCCGTCATCCCGTTCCCGGTCCTCAGCTACGCCTGCGGCCTGACCGCGATCCGGATGCGCGACTACCTGGTGGGATCGGTCGTCGGGGTGCTGCCGTCGGCCGTGGCGTTCGTGACGATCGGGGCCCACGGCGGCGACCCCGGCTCCGTGCCGTTCCTGCTGGCCGTCGCCGGGCTGGTGGTGCTGACGATCGGTGCGGTCGTCGCCCGGCGACGGCGGCCCGCGGCGGACGGCCCGGTGGCGGTACCCGCGGACGAGCCCGCCCCGGCGGCACCCACCGGCTAGGGCCCGGTCCGCCCCGGTCCGCTCCGTCAGGCGGAGACGACGGTCCCGACGTGCTCCCCGGCCAGCGCCCGGGTCAGGGTGCCCGGCACGGTCCCGTCGACCACCTGGAACGACCGGACGTGCTTGGCCCGCTGCAGCGTCACCAGCGCCTCCCGGTCGACCGGCAGGCCGCGGGCGGGGTCGGCGAGCAGTTCGGCGGCCGTCACCGACCCGACGACGTCGTCGCCGTCGAGCACGCCCGGGACGTCGCGGACGTAGGTCAGCGACGCCGCGCCCCACGCGTCGGCGAGCAGCAGCGCACCGGTGTCGGTGCGGTGCGGCGGGATCTTCCCGGTCGCGGCCGGGAACTCGTGCACGCCGAAGGGCGGGAAGCCGTTGGTGACGGCCGCGTTCGACGCGGCCAGGTGCACCGGCAGCTGGTGCGCGACGGTGTCGTGGCCCAGGTAGGCGACGCCGCGGTCGGCCAGCAGCGCCGCCACCAGGTGACCGTTCTGCTCGGCCTCGCGGCCGGCGAGCTCGGCGAGCGCGCCGGTGGGCAGGCCGAGGTCGAGGCCGACGCCGAGTGCGTGCCGGGCGCGGATGCCGGCGCCCGTGGCGAGCAGCAGCGGGTCCCCGTCGAGGGCCGCGCGGATCTCGTCGACCAGCGGCAGCAGCACGTCCCGGCCGCGGTCGATGACGGACCGCCCGCCGAGCACGACGACGCGCAGCGTCGGCAGCATCCGGATGACCGGCTGCTGCTGGTCGACCGGGCGGACCTGCTCGCGGTCCATCAGGGTCTGGCGGGCCAGTGCGGACTCGACGTCCTTGGTGTACGTGGTGCTCATCGGGCGTCTCCGGCGGTGATGATCGTGCCGACGTGCTCGCCGGCGAGGGCGCGGGTGAGGTTGCCGGGCTTGAGCCCGTTGACGATCTGGACACTGCGGACGCGCTTCGCCCGCGTCATCAGCTCGAGCACCGGGCGCTCGATCACGAGGTCGGGCAGGTCCCGCTCGATCAGCTCCTCGACCGTGATCTCGGGGATCAGCGTGGCACTCGGGTCGGTCTTCGGGTTGGCGGTGTAGAGGCCGTCCTCGTCCTTGACGAAGATCATGTTCTTGCAGCCGTAGGTCTCGGCGACGAGATAGCACCCGGCGTCGGTGCGGTAGGGCGGGATGACGCCCTCGTCGGGCAGCGGCTGCCACATCGCGTACGGCGGCATCCCGGCGAAGATCGCCGCGCGCGACTCCGACAGGTACAGCGGCAGCGCCTCGAACCCGCCGCCGGAGACGACCGGGATCCCGTGCTTGGCCATGAGGTAGCCGAGCATCGTGGCGTTCTGCCCGGCGACGGCGCTGCCGAACGAGCTCAGCACGCCGGTGGGCAGGCCCAGCTCGGCGGCGAGCGCGTACGCGTGCCGGGCCCGGGTGCCGCCGCCGGTGCCGATCAGCATCCGGTGCGAGGACCGGGCCTCCAGGAGCTCCTCGACCAGCGGGAACACCGCCTCGCGGCCCCGGTCGACGAAGCTCTGGCCGCCGACCTTGACCACCGACACGTCGGGCAGGACGGGGGTGTCGGGCGTGCGCTCGGTGGCCGCCGCGAGTTCCGGGTCGTCCAGCGACCGGGACAGCAGCAGCGACTCGAGCTCGGCCGCGCTCGCGGCATCGGACATCGGGTCTCCTCGGAGGTGGGTTCAGGGGACCGCGCGGGCACGGGGCCGGCGGCGGTCGCGTCGGAGCCGAACCTAGTGACTCCCGCGGGCCCGCGCCGCCCTCCGCACCCGCCCGGTGCGACGGTGCTGCGGAGAGGATCGGAGCGCGGGTCCGAGGCCGCGCCCGGAACCGCGCGAGTACGCCGCATCCGCTCCGCCGTACCGCCGATCAGGTGATGTCGGTCACCGATGCCCGCGACCCCGCGACGCCGGACGGAAGCCCCGTGCGGTGCCCGCACCTGCGGAGACGGTCACGCCGTCCCGGTGCGCAGCCGGAAGGTGCCCGTCGCCGGTTCGAAGGCCAGCTCGTCGGTGTCGAACGCGGCGCCGATCGCACCCGCGCCGGCGAGCTCGGCGGGCGTCCCGGTCCGGACGCTCCCGGCGCCGTCGAGCAGCCAGGCCCGGTCGGCGAGCCGCAGCGCGAGTTCCAGGTCGTGGGTCGACAGCAGCACGCAGAGCCCCTGTTCCCGGGCCAGCCGCCGCAGCAGGCCGAGCAGCGCGACCCGGGCGGCGACGTCGAGGAACGCGCTCGGCTCGTCGAGCAGCAGCAGCGACGGTTCCTGGGCCAGCGCGCGGGCGATCATCAGCCGCTGGCGCTCGCCGTCGGACAGCCGGGCCAGCGAGCGTCCGGCCAGCGCCCCGGCCCGGACGGCGTCGATCGCGGCGTCGACGGCAGCGTCGTCGGCCGGGCCGAGGACGCCCGCCGAGCCGGTGTGCGGCAGCCGCCCCAGCTCGACGACGTCGCGCCCGGTCAGCAGGCCGGGATCCGGCCGTTCGGTGAGCACGACCCCGATCCGGCGCGCCCGGGCGGGCGCCCGCAGCCCCGCCAGGTCCTCGCCGTCGAGCGCCGCCGTGCCGCCGAGCGCGGGCTGCAGCCCCGCGAGGGTCCGCAGCAGCGTGGACTTTCCCGCACCGTTCGGGCCGAGCAGGACCGTGAGCTCCCCCCGCCCCGCGACGGCCGACACCCCGGACAGGACCGGCACGGCCCGGCGGCCGCGCAGGGCCCCGTCCGCCCGGTGCCCGGCGGTCAGCCCGGACAGCCGCAGCCCGGCCCCGTCCTCCCCCGCGACGGGCGCCGTCACCACGCGCGACCGCCGAGCCGCCGCGACCGCAGCAGCACCGCGATCACCACCGGCGCCCCGACCAGCGAGGTCACCACGTTCAGCGGGATCACCGTCCCGGCGCCCGGCGGGTGCGCGACGACGGCGCAGGCCAGCCCGACCAGCGCACCGGTGAGCGCGGTGGCGGGGACCAGGACCCGGTGCCGGGAGGTCCCGACGGCGGCCCGGGCCAGGTGCGGCACGGCGATCCCGACGAACCCGATCGGCCCGCAGAACGCCGTGACCGCCCCGGCCAGCACCGCCGCGACGAGCAGGACGACGACCCGCACCCGGGCGACGTCGACGCCGGCGGTGCGGGCGTAGTCGTCGCCGAGCAGCAGGCCGTCCAGCGGTTTGGCGAGCAGGGCGACCACGACGAGACCGGCGGCGACGACCACCGCGAGCACCGGCAGCTCACCCCGGGCGACGCCGTCGACGCTCCCCAGGCCCCACATCAGGAACTGCTGCGCGGTCCGCGGGTCGGTCCAGACCAGCAGCAGGCCGACCACCGAGGTGACCACCGATCCGAGCATCACGCCGATCACCAGCAGCGCCGTGACCGAGCGGGCGAACCGGGACAGCAGCAGCACCAGGCCGAGCACCACACCGGCCCCGGCGGCGGCAGCCGCCACGGTCGCCAGGCGCCCGCCCGCGACGGGCACCGCGCCCAGCCCGCCGGTCGCGAAGACCGTGGCGGTCCCCGCGGCGCCCGCCGTCGTCACCAGGGCGACGCCGAGGCCCGCCCCGGCGCTGACGCCCAGCACGTAGGGCTCGGCGAGCGGGTTGCGGAACAGGGTCTGGGTGAGCAGTCCGGCCGCGCCGAGCCCGGCCCCGGCCAGCAGGGCGGTCACCGCCCGCGGCACCCGCAGGTCGGTGACCAGCAGGTCCAGCCGGGTGTCCGGGGCACCCACACCGAGCAGCGCGGTGACCGTCCGGCCGAGTGGGATCACCACCGAACCGGTCGAGACGGCGAGGGCGAACAGCACCAGCACACCCGCCCCGAGCGCGGCGAGGACGAGCGGTGCCCGCCCGCCGGAACGCTCCGCCGACCGGCCGGGCCGGTCCCGCAGGGCCACGCCCGGCTCCGTGCCCGTCATCCGGCGGGCACCTGCCGGTAGTAGACGAACTCGTGGCCGGGCAGCAGGCCGGGGTGCAGGATCGCGACGAGGTCGCCGAGGATCTCGTCGGGGTGCAGCACCCCGCGCTCGTAGATCTGGTTGCCGCCGGCCGGGCCGAGGAACGCGTCGCGGGTCCAGACCTGCCCACCGGGCCCGGCGGCCGCGACCGCGGTGAGCCGCGGGTCGGTGCCCGCGATGTCCGCGGTGGTGGCCCACGGCCCGTCGGCCAGCCAGATCCCGGCGCCACCGTCCGCGGCGAGCACGCTCTCCAGGGTCTGCGGGCTGGTCCCGGTGGAGCGGATGCCGAGACCCGACCAGCTCGCGCCCGCGTCACGGAACAGCATGCCCGCGGTCGAGCCGGCGCCCGGGACGCTCCAGCTGCCCTGGTACGGCTGGCCCGCGACGATCGGCACCGGCGGGGCGCCGCGCACCCGCCCGGCGAGCTCGGTGTAGCGCTGCGCGATCCCGTCGAAGGCGGCTGCGGCCTGCGCGTCGGTCCCGGTCAGCGCGCCCATCACTTTGATCCACTCGGCCTGGCCGAGCGGGCCGGACTCCAGGTAGTCGCCCCACCCGACGACCGGGACGCCGGCCGCGCGCAGCGCCGGGAACGCGGGATCGTCGGTGCCGCCGGACAGCACCACCGGCGGGGCGTCGGCGACCACCCGTTCCCCGTCGACGGTCGAGCCCGGTGCGAACTCCACCGCCGCGCCCGACTCGACGTGCGCCCGCACCTGCGGGTCGCTGACGGCGGCCAGACTCCCGACGCCGGTCAGCCGGTCGAGCAGGCCCAGCTCAGTGATCATCGGCAGCTGGGTCGTCGAGGCGGCGAAGATCCCCTGCACCGGCGTCCGCACGACCGGGGCCCCGGCCAGGTCCGCCGGCAGCACCGGGTCCGGCTCGCCGCACCCGACCAGCACGACCGACTGCAGCGGCCCGCCCGGGTAGGGCTGCCGGACCGTCAGCAGGCGGTAGCCGTCCTCCCCCGTGATCTCCACGTTGGACGCGTGCGCGAACGGCACGTCGCCGGTCGGGGCCGGTGCCCCCGGGACGCACCCGGCCGGCGGCGGGTCGGCGACGGGCGCCGAGCACCCGGCGAGCAGCGCGAGCGGGACGAGCACGGCGGCGAGCCACCGAAGGCGAATCACCTGAACAGTCTCACATACGACGGATCACGCCCCGACGAAGCCGGACAGCGCCTCCAGGAGGCGGTCGACGTCGCCGTCGTCGGTGTAGCAGGCCAGGCCGATCCGCAGGGATCCGGTGTCCCCCAGGCCGAGCCGCCGCGAGCACTCCAGCGCGTAGAACGACGACGACGGCGCCGCGATCCGCCGCTCCGCGAGCCAGCGGTAGGCGTCGGCCGGGTCGCGGTCGTCGAAGGTCACGAGCAGCGTCGGCGTGCGCGACGCCGCCCGGGACCGGACCGTCACCCCGGGCAGCGTGGCGAGGTGGGCCTCGATCCGCTCCCGCAGCGGCTCCTCGTGGGCGTGCACCGCGGCGAGCGAGGCCCGCAGCCGCGTCCGCCGATCGCCCGTCCCGCCGTCGAGCGCCGCGAGGAAGTCGACCGCGGCGGTGGTGCCGGCCAGCAGCTCGTAGGGCAGGGTGCCGAGCTCGAACCGCTCGGGCACCGCGTCGGTCGACGGCAGCAGCTTGGCCGGGCGCAGCGTCTCCAGCAGCGCCGGGTCGGCGGCGAGCACCCCGCAGTGCGGGCCCAGGAACTTGTACGGCGAGCAGGCGTAGAAGTCGGCGCCCAGCTCCCGGACGTCGACGGCGGCGTGCGCGGTCAGGTGCACCCCGTCGACCATGAGCAGCGCACCGGCGGCGTGCACCGCCGCGGCGATCGCGGGGACGTCGGGCCGGGTCCCGATCAGGTTCGACGCACCCGTCACCGCGACCAGGCGGGTGCGGCCGGACAGCAGCGGTGCGACGTCGTCGAGCTCGCCGGTCCCCGGGTCGAAGTCGAGCCACCGCACGGTCACGCCGGCGGCCTCCGCCGCGATCACCCAGGGCCGGATGTTGGCGTCGTGGTCGAGCCGGGTCACGACGATCTCGTCACCCGGCGACCACGTCGCGGCCAGCGTGCGGGCCAGGTCGAAGGTCAGCGCGGTCATGCTGCGCCCGAACACGATCCCCCGCGGGTCGGCACCGAGGAGGTCGGCCACGGCGGCCCGCGCGCCGTGCACGATCCCGTCCGACGCCCGCTCCCCGCTGGTGATCGTCCCGCGGTTGGCCAGCGGCGAGGTGAGCGCTCCGGCGACCGCTCCGGCGACGGCGTCGGGCACCTGCGAGCCGCCGGGGCCGTCGAAGTGCGCGATCCCGGCCCGCAACGCGGGGAAGCGGCTGCGGACGGCGGCGACGTCGTAGCTCATGGGGTCAGCGTGTCATCCGTCCGCACACCCGTGACCCGATGGTGACGTGTCGTTCCCCCCGTGTGGGTGACACAAGCGTCAAGATCTCACCATGTCCAGGTCCTGGGAGCGGTCGCGCGGGCGGCACACGCCGCGCGGTCGTCGTCGCTCGCTGCACCGCCGCAGCCTCGCGCTGTTCACCGTCGGGCTGGTGGCACTCGTCGCGCTCGTCGCGGGCGGGACGGCCGCCGTCGCCGAGGGCCGGATCGGCGGCACCGTGGCACGCGACCTGGCCGGGGTGTTCGACCGGTTCGGCCTGGCCCCGGAGCCGGAGGCACCACCGGTCCCGGTCGTCCTCTCCACCTCCCCGCGCCCGGGCCCGCCGGTCGCACCCCGCGACCCGGCGACGGCCGAGGTCAGCACCGGCCGGCTGGAGAACGTCGCCCTGACCGGCGACGACGGCCCCGTCGCCGGCCGGCTCTCGCCCGACGGTCGCCGCTGGACCAGCACCGATCCGCTGGAGTTCGGCACGACCTACCGCTGGTCCGGTTCGTGGGTCGTGACCGGCGACGACCGGCGGCCGCTCGCCGCGGACCCCTTCACCACCGTCGATCCCGCCGACACCCTCGACGCGACGATGAACGTCCGGGACGGCGGCGAGGTCGGCGTCGGCGCCCCGATCGTGCTGCGCTTCCCCGGCGAACTGTCCGACGCGGCGAAGGCGGCCGTCGAACGGACGCTGCGGGTGGAGACGTCGAAGCCGGTCGAGGGCGCGTGGGCGTGGCTGCCCGACACCGCCGAGGGCTCGCGGGTGCACTACCGGCCGAGGACCTACTGGCCCGCGCACACGACCGTGCGGGTGCACGGCGCGCTGCGCGGGACCGACCTCGGTGACGGCACCTGGGCCACCGAGGACGTCGACCGCACCTTCACCGTCGGCCGGAGCCAGATCGTGAAGGCCGACACCCGGAGCCACCAGATCGTCGTCGTCCGGGACGGGAAGGAGATCGCCCGCTACGACGCGTCCTACGGCATGGAGTCCGATCCGAACCGGGTCACCCGCTCCGGCACGCACGTGGTGATGGGCAAGTCGGAGAAGGTCCTCATGACCAACGAGGCGTACGGCTACGTCGACGAGCCGCAGTACTGGGCGGTCCGGATCTCCAACAACGGCGAGTTCATCCACGCCAACCCGTCGTCGTCGTACGCGCAGGGCAACCGCAACGTCAGCCACGGATGCGTCAACCTGTCCACGAAGGACGGCAAGGCGTTCTTCGCGATGGCGACCTTCGGCGACCCGGTCGAGGTCACCGGCAGCTCGGAGCCGCTGACGCAGCAGGACGGCGACTTCTACGACTGGACGATCCCGTGGGACGAGTGGACGTCGATGAGCGCCCTCACCTGATCCGGCGGTCCTGGCCGGCCCACGCCTCGTCGCGCAGCACGAACTTCTGGATCTTGCCGGTGGAGGTCTTCGGGAGCTCGGTGAACACCACGCGCTTCGGCGCCTTGAACCGGGCCAGCCGGGTCCGCACGTGCTCGACGATCTCCTCCTCGGTGACCGACGCGCCGTCGCGCAGGGTCACGTAGGCGGCGGGGACCTCGCCCCAGCGCTCGTCGGGGACGGCGATCACCGCGACCTCCAGGACGTCCGAGTGGTCGGCGATCGCCTGCTCCACCTCGACGCTCGCGATGTTCTCCCCGCCGGAGACGATCACGTCCTTCGAGCGGTCGCGGAGCTCGACGTAGCCGTCCGGGTGCATGACGCCGATGTCCCCGGTCCGGAACCAGCCGTCCGGCGCGGCCTCCCGGGTGGCCTGCTCGTCGTCGAGGTACCCGAGCATGACGTTGTTGCCGCGCAGCGCGATCTGCCCGGTCGTGGTGCCGTCGGCCGGGGCGTCGCCGCCGTCGTCGGTGATCACCCGGACCGCGCAGGCGATCATGTTCCCGACGCCCTGGCGGGCCTTCATCCGGGCCTGCGCCTCGCCGTCGAGCGCGTTCCACTCGGGTCGCCAGTCGCAGATCATCGCGGGCCCGAACGTCTCGGTGAGGCCGTAGAGGTGGGTGGCCTCGAAGCCGAGCTCCGCCATCCGGCGCAGGATCGCGGGGCTGGGCGGAGCGCCACCGGTCGCGACCCGCACCGTCGTCGCCACCGGCCCGGCCTCCGGGGCGTGGGCGATCATCGACAGCACGGTGGGCGCGCCGTTGAGGTGGGTGACGCCCTGGTCGCGGACCAGCTCCCAGATCCGGGCGGGCTCGACCCGGGGCAGGCAGACGTGCGTCGCCGCGGCGGCGGTGACCGCCCACGGGAAGCACCAGCCGTTGCAGTGGAACATCGGGAGCGTCCAGAGGTGCACCGACGAGGGCGTCAGCCGGGTGTGCCCCACCATGGCCAGTGCCTGCAGGTAGGCCCCGCGGTGGTGGTACATCACGCCCTTGGGACGCCCGGTCGTCCCGGACGTGTAGTTGATCGAGAGCAGCGCGCGCTCGTCGTCGGGGGTGACGGCGGTCGGCTCGCCCCAGGTGATCAGCCGCTCGTAGTCGTCCCCGACCCGGACGGCCCGGGGCGGGTCGTCGAGACGGCCCAGCACGTCGGCGACGAGCTCGTCGAACACCGGGTCGTGGACCAGCACCGACGCCCGGCAGTGCTCCAGGATGTAGGCCACCTCGCCCGCGGAGAGCCGGGTGTTGACCGCGACCAGCGGCACGCCCGACCACGGCACCCCGTAGGCCGCCTCCAGGCCGACGTGCGTGTTCGGGACGAGCACCGCCACCGGCCGTCCGGAGTGGATCGCGGCGAGCCCGCCGGCGAGCTTGCGGCACCGCTCGTGCAGCTCGGCGTAGGTGAACCGCAGGTCACCGTCGACGACGGCCACCCGGTCGCCGTGCGCCGCCGCGGCCCGGTCGAGGTACGACGTCGGCGTCAGCGGTTCGTACGACAGGCCCGTCAGGTCCACGTGGCTCATCCCCGCAGCCTCCCGCCCGGCCGCGATCACCGCAACGGGCCGGTCCGCCCGCACGCGTTCCCGTCGGCGGACCGAGCGGTTAGGTTCGCAGTGGCAACGAACGCGCGACGGAGGGCGGCTCGACATGGCCTGGGACTTCAGCACCGACCCGGAGTTCGAGGAGAAGCTGAAGTGGATGCGGGAGTTCGTCCGCGACGAGATCATCCCGCTGGAGACCCTCGACCTGGACCGGCCGACGTTCGACCGGATCACCGCGCCGTTCAAGGAGCAGGTCCGTGAACAGGGGCTCTGGGCCGCGCACCTGCCGCCCGAGCTCGGCGGCGGCGGGTTCGGCCAGGTCTCGCTCGGGCTGATGCACGAGATCCTCGGCCGCTGCCGGTACGCGCCGGGGATCTTCGGCAACCAGGCCCCGGACTCGGGCAACGCGGAGCTCCTCGCCCTCGGCGGCACCGCCGAGCAGAAGGAGCGCTGGATGCACCCGCTGCTGCGCGGGGAGCTGCGGTCCTGCTTCTCCATGACCGAGCCGGGCGCCGGCGCCGACCCGACGATGCTGACGACCCGCGCCGTCCGCGACGGCGACGAGTACGTGATCGACGGCCACAAGTGGTTCTCGTCGAACGCCACGGCCTCGGACTTCCTGATCGTGATGGTCGTGACCGATCCGGACGCGCCGCCCTACCAGCGGGCGTCGATGATCGTCGTGCCGACGGACACCCCGGGCGTCGACGTCGCGCGGGACATCCCGGTGATGGACCACCCCGAGGTCGGCGGCGAGCTCTACGGCGGGCACGCGGAGGTGTTCTACCGCGGCGTCCGGGTGCCGGCGGAGAACCTCGTCGGGAACGAGGGCGACGGCTTCCGGCTCGCCCAGCAGCGGCTGGGGCCGGGCCGGATCCACCACGCGATGCGCTGGCTCGGCCAGTCCCAGCGGGCGTTCGACATGTTGTGCGAGCGGGCGGTGAGCCGCACCGCGAGCGGCTCCCGGCTGGCCGACAAGCAGATGGTGCAGGACATGATCGCCACGTCGGCGGCCGAGATGCAGGCCGCCCGGCTGCTCACCCTGCAGGCGGCCTGGACGATGGACCGGGTCGGCGCCTCCAACGCCAGGGTCGAGATCGGGATGATCAAGTACTGGGGCGCCCGGGTGCTGCACGACGTGATCGACCGCGCGATCCAGGTGCACGGCTCGCTCGGCTTCTCCGGGGACCTGCCGCTGGAGCAGATGTACCGCGCGGCGCGGGCGGCCCGGATCTACGACGGGCCGGACGAGGTGCACAAGGAGTCCGTCGCCCGGCGGATCCTGCGCGGCTACACGCCGGTCGAGGTGCCGACCGAGCACGTCCCGACCCGGACCGGGGCGGCCCGGGCCAAGTTCGCCGAGTATCTGGAGACCGCCACCGCCGACGCCTGAACCGGCCCGGGCGGCCGGGACCTCACGACGCGGGGTTCTCGGCCGCCAGGTCGGCGCGGTAGTCCGCGACGAGCGCGTTCATCCGGGTGAGGAAGCGGGCGGCGGCGGTGAGCTCGGCCTCGTCGAAGTCGGCGAGGGCGACGTCCATCCGGTGGCCGAGCGGGCCGAAGAACGCCCCACCGACCCGGGCCGCGTTCTCCGCCTGGTGCAGCGTCACCCGCCGCCGGTCGGCCGACTCCCGGGTGCGGCGCACGTGCCCGGCCCGCTCCAGCCGGTCGACGAGCGCGGTCGTCGCCCCGGTCGACAGACCCAGCCGGGAACCGAGCAGGCCCGGGGTCAGCGGCTCCCCCGCGGCGTCGGCCCGCATGACGGCCAGCAGCGCGTGCAGGTCCGTCGGGTGCAGGCCGTGCCGGCCGGCGAAGGCCTGCCCGAGCAGCTCGGCCTCACCCGCGTAGTCCTGCAGCAGCGCGACCAGGTCCTCGCGCGCCGTCCCGCCTCCCATGGCGTGAGCCTATCCGGTCGGGCTCAGCGCCCGGTCCAGCGCGGTTCCCGCTTCTCCAGGAACGCCGCGACGCCCTCCTCCGCGTCCGCGGAGCGCTTCACCTCGGCCGACGCGATCTCGGTCGCCGCCCAGCCCCGCTCGTCGGGCTCGGCGACGACCCGCTCGAGCGCGCGCAGCGACAGCGAGACGGCGAGCGGCGAGTTCGCGCAGACCTGCCCGGCCAGCTCCAGCGCGGCGGCCTCCGCCTCCCCCGGCTCGACGAGCTCGTTCACCAGACCCAGGGCGTGCGCGCGTTCCGCGTCGAGCGGGCGGCCCGTCACCAGCATCTGCTTGGCCACGTTCAGCGGGAGCGGCCGCGGCGCCCGGAACAGCGCACCGCAGTTCGCGACGAGCCCGCGGGCGACCTCCGGCAACCCGAACCGGGCCGTGCGGGAGGCGACGACCAGGTCGCAGGCCAGCACGATCTCGAAGCCTCCGCCGAGGGCCGCGCCCTCCACCGCCGCGATCAGCGGGCGCCGCCGGTCCCGCCGGACGACGCCGTAGTTCCCGCCCCGCGGCGTCGGCCCGCCGGACCCGCCCGCCAGGTCGGTCCCGGCGCTGAACGCGGACACGTCGCCGGCGAGCACCCCGCACCAGAGGTCGGGATCGTCGTCGAGCCGGTTCAGCGCCTCGTCGAGGGCCGCGGTCATCGCGGCGTCCACCGCGTTGCGCTTGTCCGGGCGCGTCATCCGCACCAGCAGCACGTGCCCGTGCTTCTCGGTCTCGACCCGTGCCCGCATAACGTCCGTCACGATCGAGAGCGTAGGTGGGAGCGCCGGGCCCGGCGTTCGTACTGTGGAGATCGTGCCCCGCCTGACCCGCCGCTCCTCCCGCGCCGCGCTCGCCTCCCCCCTGCTCGCGCTGGCCGGTCTCGGCCTGCACGTCCGCCGCAACATGGGCGCGCGCGACGCCGAGCTGCGCCGGGTGGCCGCGGCGTCGGAGAACGCGGTCGGCGGCACGTTCGCCAACACCGAGCCCGGCCTGCCGCGGGTCCGGGCCTCGCTGCGGATGCTGCTCAACATGCTGCGCAGCCGGGCGGGCCGCGGCGTGCCGCCCGGTCCGGTGCCGCTGGCCCGGCCGGACGTCCCGCGGGTGCCCGCCGGGCTCGCCGTCACGTGGCTGGGGCACGCGGGGGCGCTGCTCGAGGTCGACGGCCGCCGGGTGCTGGTCGACCCGGTGTGGTCCGAGTACGCCTCGCCCGTCCCCTTCACCGGTCCGCGACGGCTGCACCCGCCGGTCGCGCCGCTCGCGACGTTCTCCGACTCCGACGTCGTGCTGCTCAGCCACGACCACTACGACCACCTGGACCGGCCGACCGTGCTGCGGCTGGCCCGCGACACCTCCGCGGTGTTCGTCTGCCCGGTCGGGGTGGGCGCGCACCTGCGGTCGTGGGGCGTGCCGGCGGACCGGGTCGTGGAGCGGGACTGGGACGGCGTCGTGCACGTCGCCGGTCTCACCCTGACCTGTCTGGAGACCCGGCACTTCTCCGGGCGCGGGCTCCGCCGCAACACCACCCAGTGGGCGGCCTGGAAGGTCGCGGGCCCGGACCACTCGGTCTACGTCGGCGGGGACTCCGGACCCAGCCGGGTGCACGCCCGGACCGGGGCCGAGCACGGCCCGTTCGACCTCACGCTGCTGCCCGTCGGGGCCTACGCCGAGCTGTGGCCGGACATCCACCTCGATCCCGAGCAGGCCGTCACGGCGCACCGCGAGCTCAGCGGCCGGGTGATGCTGCCGATCCACTGGGCGACCTTCAACCTCGGCTTCCACCCGTGGGACGAGCCGGTGGAGCGGGCCCGCAAGGCGGCGGCCGCCCACGACGTCGTCCTCGCCCTGCCGCGGCCCGGCCGGCGGATCGACCTGACCGGGATCTCGACGACCGACGGGGCCCGCGCGGCCGTCCCGGCCGAACCGTGGTGGCCCGCGCCCCGCTGAATCCGGCCCCGAACTGCGCCTTTCCGCCGATTCCCCGTCACCCGTACGTCGCATCCGCAGTTCTGGCCCGGCCCCGCGGCCGGGGCCGACATCGTGCCGCATCACGACTCCGACGCTTTTTCCGGAGGGGTTCGACACGGAACATCGGCATACCTTATCGTCCTCTCCGGAATAGGTTCACCGTTCGCTTCCAGGTCGTTCCCGAGGGGATATCGGCTTCCCGCAGCGGTGCCGATTCCTCCGCTCGGACGCCCGAGATTCCCCCGGAAGGAATGACGACGTGGCACAGCAGACGACGATCACGCTGGTCGACGACCTGGACGGTTCGGAGGCCGACGAGCAGGTGGAGTTCGCCGTCGACGGCCGGTCGTACGAGATCGACCTGTCCTCCGCGAATGCCGAGCGGCTGCGGGAATCCCTGGCGCCGTACGTCTCGGCGGCCCGCCGGTCGGGCGGGGGCCGCCGCGGCAGCGGGCCCGCGTCGACCTCGTCGAACGGATCGAGCGCCTCGGAACGGGCCGCGAACCGGGCCGTCCGGGAATGGGCGATCGCGCAGGGCATGAAGATCTCGGAGCGCGGGCGTATCCCCTCGTCCGTTCTCGAGGCCTATCAGAACGCGCACTCCTAGTCCGGCGCGTACCGGCGCGCGGCGCGCGGATGGCAGGATCTGCGGCGGAGATTCCGTGCGGCACCCGGCCCCGAGGTCGCGTCCGCGCCGCGCCGCCGTCGACGAGAGGCCGAGATGTACCCAGGCACGCACGCCGCCACCACGCCCGACAAGCCGGCCGTGATCATGGGCGGTTCGGGCGACACCCTCACGTTCCGTGAGCTCGAGGAGGGCTCGGCGCGGCTGGCGAACCACTTCCACGCCGCCGGTCTGCGCCGCGGCGACGTCGTCGCGCTGGTCTCGGACAACGCCGCCCGCGTCTACGAGGTCTACTGGGCCGCGCAGCGGTCCGGCCTCTACGTCACCGCGGTGAACCACCACCTGTCGGCGCCGGAGGCCGCGTACATCGTCCGGGACTGCGGCGCGAAGGCGCTCGTCGTCTCGGCCGGGGTCGCCGGGCTGGCCGCCGCCGTCGAGGACCACGTCGACGTGCCGGTCCGGCTGGCGTTCGGCGGGGAGATCCCGGGTGCGTCGTCGTACGAGGACTACGACGCCGCGCTGGCCACGGTGTCCGCCGAGCCGCCGGCCGACCAGCCGCGCGGCGCCGACATGCTCTACAGCTCGGGCACCACCGGGCGGCCCAAGGGGATCAAGCCGACCCTGCCCGACCGTCAGGTCGACGAGCCCGGCGACACCTACCAGGCGCTGTTCGGGCCGATGTACGGGTTCGGCCCCGGCACCGTCTACCTCTCCCCCGCGCCGCTCTACCACGCCGCGCCGCTGTGGTTCACCGCCACGGTGCAGGCGCTCGGCGGCACCGTCGTCGTCATGGAGCGGTTCGACCCGGAGAAGGCGCTCGCGCTGATCGAGCAGCACCGCGTCACCCACTCGCAGTGGGTGCCGACGATGTTCGTGCGGATGCTGAAGCTGCCCGAGGCGGTGCGGACGCGCTACGACGTGTCGTCGCTGGAGGTCGCGATCCACGCCGCCGCCCCGTGCCCGGTCGAGGTCAAGCAGGCGATGATCGACTGGTGGGGCCCCGTGCTCCACGAGTACTACGCCGCGACCGAGGCCAACGGCATCACCTTCATCGACTCGGCCCAGTGGGCCGAGCGCCCCGGCTCGGTCGGCCGGGCGGGCCTGGGCACGATCCGGGTCTGTGACGACGAGGGCACGGAGCTCGGCCCGGGCGAGATCGGCACCGTCTACTTCGAGCGTGACGAGCGGCCCTTCGAGTACCACAACGACCCGGGCAAGACGCTGTCCGCGCAGCACCCGGTGCACGAGAGCTGGACGACCACCGGCGACCTCGGCTACGTCGACTCCGACGGCTTCCTGTTCCTCACCGACCGCAAGGCGTTCATGATCATCTCCGGTGGGGTGAACATCTACCCGCAGGAGGTCGAGGACGCACTCGCCCTGCACCCGAAGGTGCTCGACGTCGCGGTGATCGGCGTGCCGGACGAGGAGATGGGCGAGGCGGTCAAGGCCGTCGTCCAGACCCCGGAGGGCGTGGAGACCGGGCCGGAGCTGGAGCGGGAGCTGATCGACTTCGTGCGGGAGCGGATCGCGCACTACAAGGCGCCGTCGTCGGTGGACTTCACCGACTTCCTGCCGCGCACCCCCACCGGCAAGCTCGTGAAGCGGGAGCTGCGCGACCGGTACGTGTGACCCCGGCCGGCGTCTCGCTCAGCCGGCGGAGTACCGCCGGCGGGCGAGCGCCGCGCCCGCACCGAGCGGGACCGACACCAGCAGCGCGGCGAGGAACAGCGTGCCGAACGCGCCCGCGTCGGCGAGCGGGGCGCCCAGCGCGGTGCCGGCCGAGCTGCCCAGGAACAGCAGCGTCGCGAACAGTGCGACGGCCGTCGCCCTGGCCTGCGGGACGACCTCGGTCGCCCACGTCTGCAGGGTCGAGTGCAGGAACGCCCAGGCCCCGCCCAGGCACAGCCCGGCCGCCGCGATCGTCACCGGATGCACCGTGACCAGCGGGAACAGCCACGCCACGACGAGGAACACGCCCCCGGCCGTGGCGAGCCCGGCCGGGCTCCACCGGCCCACCAGCCGTCGTACGACGCGGGAGAACACCACCGCGCCGACGCCGTAGCCGCCGGCGGCGAGCCCGGCCAGGGCCGCCGAGCTGCCCCCGGCCTGCAGCGGGGGCGCGAGGTAGGTGAGCACGCCCAGCACCACCGCACCCTCGACGAACGCCAGCAGCAGGACGACCAGCGCCCAGCCGTTCCCGCACACCGCGGCGAGCGGGCGGACGACCGAGCCCCACACCCCGGCCCGGTCGGCGGCGGGCGCGGCACCGGCGACGTCCGGCTCGGGCAGCGCCCGCAGCGCCACGAACAGCACCGCGCACGCCGCCGCGGACACCCCGAAGACGAGCCGCCAGCCCGCGAGGTCGGCCAGCAGGCCGGCGCCGGCCGTCGCGACCGCCGTGCCGAGCGCGGTGGCGGCGAGCAGGTCCGACAGCGGCCGCTGCCGCACCGCGGTGGGCCAGGTGTCGCCGACGTAGACCAGCGCGGCCGGGATCAGTGCCGCGGTGCACGCACCCGTGACGACCCGGGCGCCGATCAGCAGCGGGAGGCTCGGCGCGAGCACCGACGCGATGCCGCCGAGCACCGACCCGACCAGCGCCAGCCGCATCACCCGCACCCGGCCGACCCGGTCCGACAGGACACCCCACACGACCTGCATGAGCCCGTAGGCCAGGAAGTAGCCGCCGGCCGCACCCGCCGCGGCGGAGAGCGGGGCACCGAAGGAGACCGCGATCGGCACCAGCAACGGCGCGATCGCGAACCGGTCGCAGGTGCTGATCAGCGAGGCCAGTTGCAGCAGCCGGAGCCTGCGCGGACCGTCGGGGACGCCGTCGTCGCCGGGGGTGGTGGACACCTGTGCACCCTGCCCCGCGGGCGGCGATCTTGCCTCACCCGGGTGTCCTGGACCACAGTGGCCCGGCGGGGCCCGACGGTGGGAGGCAGCGGTGACGGTGACCGGGCGTGGGATGACGATGGCGGACCTGCTGGCGCGGCACGCCCGCACCCGGCCGGACGAGCCGGCACTGGCCGATCCACGGACCGCACGCAGCTACGCCGAGGTCGACGACCGGGTGTCCCGGCTCGCGGGCGGGCTCGCCGACCGCGGGGTCGCCCGCGGTGACCGGGTCGCCGTCCTCGGGCTGAACTCGGTCGAGCTGGTCGAGGCGTACCTCGCGGTGCTGCGTCGCGGCGCGATCTGCGTCCCGCTGAACTTCCGGCTCACCGCGGGCGAGATCGGCTACCAGCTCGCCGACTGCGGCGCGACGGCCGTGGTGTGCGACGAGGCGTTCGCCGCGACGGTGGCGGACGCGCGCGCCGACGCCCCCGCGGTGCGGGCGGTGCTCGTGATCGGCGCGGACACCGAGGGCCTCCCGCCGGTGGAGGACGGGTGGGACGACGACGCCTCCGACGACGAGGCCGCCTACATCATGTACACCTCGGGGACCACCGGACGGCCGAAGGGCGCGGTGCTCACCCACCGCAACCTGCTGCTGCACGCGTTCTCCCAGATCACACACCTCGGGATCACCAGCGAGGACCGGGTCTGGCTGTCCGGGGCGCCGCTGTTCCACATCGCCGGGCTCGCCGGGATGGTGCCGTCGCTGATCTCCGGCGGGCGGACGATCGTGCCGCCGTCCGGCGGGTTCGACCCGGTGGAGACGGTGGCGCTGCTGGAGCGCGAGCGGGTGTCGTCGTGCTTCTTCGTGCCCGCGCAGTGGCAGGCGATCTGCGCGGTGCCGGACCTCGCGTCGCGCGACCTGTCGGCGCTGCGCCGGATCTCCTGGGGCGCGGCACCGGCGTCGACGACGCTGATCCGCACGATGATCGACACGTTCCCGCAGGCGAGCGTGGTGACCGCCTTCGGCCAGACCGAGTGCAGCCCGGTGACCTGCACGCTGCGCGGTGAGGACGCGATCCGCAAGATCGGCTCGATCGGGACCCCGATGGTCAACGTCGAGGTCCGGGTGGTCGACGAGGACATGGCCGACGTCCGGCCCGGCGACGTCGGCGAGATCGTCTTCCGCGGCCCCACCGTGATGCGCGGGTACTGGAACCGGCCCGAGGAGACGGCCGAGGCGTTCCGCGGCGGCTGGTTCCACTCCGGCGACCTGGTGCGCGAGGACCCGGACGGCTTCCTCTACGTCGTCGACCGCAAGAAGGACATGGTGATCAGCGGCGGTGAGAACGTCTACTGCGCGGAGGTCGAGAACGTGCTGGCCGGGCACCCGAAGGTCGCCGACGTGGCGCTGATCGGGGTGCCCGACGAACGGTGGGGCGAGACGCCGCTGGCGGTCGTCGTCCCGGCCGATCCCGGCGCTCCCCCGAGGCTCGACGAGATCACGGAGTACTGCGCCGACCGGCTGGCCCGCTACAAGCGCCCGACCCGCGTCGAGGTCGTGGCGGAGCTGCCCCGCAACCCGTCCGGCAAGGTGCTGAAGACGACCCTGCGCTCGGCGTACGGCGCCGCACAGCCCGCCTGACCCGCGAAGGGCCTACCGTCGGCCCCGTGGGAGTCGTGGAGTCGGTGAACGTCGGCATCGTGCGCGCGGTGCTCGCCAAGACCGGTGCGTCCGGCATCGACAAGCGCCCGGCCACCGGGCCGGTCCCCGTGCAGGTCCCCGGGCCCGGGGGAGAGCGGTCTCGACGGCGACCCGATCTGCGACACCGACCACCACGGCGGCCCGGACCAGGCCGTCTACGCCTACGCCCGCGAGGACCTCGACGGCTGGGAGCCCGAGCTGGGCCCGCTGCGGGCCGGGACGTTCGGCGAGAACCTCACCACCCGCGGGGTCGACGTGACGGGCGCCGAGCTCGGCGAGCGGTGGCGGGTCGGTGCGGTGCTGTTGCAGGTCACGGTGCCGCGGATCCCGTGCCGGGCGTTCGCGGCGTGGCTGGAGCGCGGGGGCTGGGTGCGGACCTTCACCCGGGCCGCCCGCCCCGGCGCCTACCTGAGCGTCGTCGAGCCCGGCGAGGTCCACGCCGGGGACCCGGTGACCGTCGAGCACCGGCCGGGGCACGGCGTCACGATCGGCACCGCGTTCCGGGCGCTGCTCACCGAACCCGAGCTGCTCCCCGGCCTGCTCGCGGCCGGTGACGACCTGCTCCCCGGCGTCCGCGCGCAGGTCGAGCGCCGCACCGGCAGCTGACCCCAGGCCTTTATCGACAACTGTTACCGTTGTCGGTATGGCCGATCCGCGCGTGCCCGTCACGATCCTGTCCGGCTTCCTGGGGGCCGGGAAGACGACCCTGCTCGACCACCTGCTGGCGAACCGGGAGGGCCGCCGGATCGCCGTCGTCGTGAACGACATGAGCGAGGTCAACATCGACGCCGCGCTGGTCGCCGGGCAGGGCACGCTGCACCGCACCGAGGAACGGCTCGTCGAGCTGACCAACGGCTGCATCTGCTGCACGCTGCGCGAGGACCTGCTGACCACCGTCGGCGAGCTCGCCGCCGAGGGCCGCTACGACCACGTCGTCGTCGAGTCGACCGGGATCTCCGAGCCGATGCCGGTGGCGGCGACCTTCGAATGGACCTTCGACGACGGCACCGCCCTCTCCGACCGGGCCCGGCTCGACACCATGATCACGGTGGTCGACGCGTCCGCGTTCGAGACGCTCCTGACCACCGGGGACGCGCTGGCCGACCGCGGGCTGCAGGCCGCCGACGGCGACGAGCGCACCCTGGCGGACCTGGTCGCCGACCAGGTCGAGTTCGCCGACCTGCTGGTACTCAACAAGACCGACCTCGTCCCGCCGCACCGGCTCGGCCGGATCGAGGCGCTGCTGCGCCGGATGAACCCCGGCGCCCGGATCCGGCGGGCGGTCCGCGGGGAGGTGCCGGTCGCGGAGCTGCTCGACACCCACCGGTACGACCCGGTGGGCGCGGCCCGCACCCCCGGCTGGGCGCAGGAGCTGGAGGGCACGCACACCCCGGAGACCGAGGAGTACGGGATCGCGTCGGTGACGTGGCGGGCGTCCCGCCCGTTCCACCCCGCCCGGCTCCTCGACGCGCTCGCCGAGTGGCCCGGGCTGCTCCGCAGCAAGGGCTTCTGCTGGATCGCCTCCCGCCCCGACCTCGCCGGGCTCTGGTCGCAGGCCGGGCCCAACGTGGCGCTGGACCCGGCCGCGCACTGGACGGAGACCGGCGGTCCGCGCGGCCAGGAGATCGTGTTCATCGGGCTCGGGGTGACGGCGGCCGGGGTCGCGGCCCGGCTGGACCCGGCGCTGCTCACCGACGGCGAGCTGCTCGCCGGCCCGGACTCGTGGCGGACGCTGCCCGATCCGCTGCCCGGGTGGGACCTCACCGATCCGCACCCGGTGCACGGGGCAACGGCCCCCGAGTAGCGTCACGCTCCGTGCCCGACCTGACTCCGGACGAGTTCCGCGCCCTCGGCCACCTGTTCGTCGACGCGGTCGCCGACTCCCGGGCCGGGCTGCACCGGCGGCCGGTCCGCGACGTCGTCGAGCCGGGCACCGTGCGCGCCCGGTTCGACGACCACGCGGCCGAGGCCCCGTCCCCGCTGGCCGCGTTCCCCTCGCTGGTCGAGACCGTCACCGGCGACGCCGAGACCCGCTGGCAGCATCCCGGCTTCCACGCGTTCTTCCCGGCCAACGCGTCGCTGACCTCGCTGCTCGGCGAGCTCCTGTCCGGCTCCGCGGGGGCGCAGGGGATGCTCTGGTCGACCTCGCCGGCGTGCACCGAGGTCGAGCAGGCGATCACCGACCAGCTGGCCCGCGCACTCGGCCTCGCCGAGGAGTTCACCCACGACGGCGGCGGTGGCGGCGTCATCCAGGACTCGGCGTCGTCGGCGTCGCTGGTCGCGCTGCTGGCGGCGCTGCACCGCGCCGCACCCGGCCCGGACGACGGCTGGCGGGCACGCGGCGTCACCGGCCGCGAGCGCGTGTACGTGACCGCCGAGACGCACTCCTCACTGGCCAAGGCGGTCCGCACGGCCGGGCTGGGTGCGCGCGGCCTGCGCACCGTGCCCTGCACGACCGGCACGGCGTCGATGGATCCCGAGGCGCTGCGCGTGGCGATGGCCGAGGACGCGGCGGCGGGGCTGCTCCCGGTCATGGTGTGCGCGACCGTCGGCACCACCTCGACCGGCGCGTCGGACCCGGTCGGCCCGGTCGCCGCCGTCGCGGCCGAGCACCGGGCGTGGGTACACGTCGACGCGGCCTGGGCGGGCGTCGCGGCGCTGTGCGAGGAGCACCGCTGGGTGGTCGACGGCGCCGACCGGGCGGACTCGTTCTGCACCGACGCACACAAGTGGCTGCTCACCGCGTTCGACGCGTCGCTGCTCTGGGTCCGGGACGCGTCCGCGCTGCCCGCGGCCCTCTCGATCGCGGCGCCGTACCTGCGGGACGCGGCGTCGGACTCCGGCGCGGTCGTCGACTACCGGGACTGGCAGGTGCCGCTCGGGCGCCGGTTCCGCGCGCTGAAGCTGTGGGCGGTGCTGCACGGCCAGGGGCTGTCCGGGCTGCGCGCGCACCTGCGGGGGCACGTCGCGCTGGCCGCCGAGCTGGCCGAACGCGTCCGCGGTCACGACGGCCTCGACCTGGCCGCCGAGCCCGTGCTCGCCCTGGTCTGCCTGCGCGTGACCGGCACCGGCTCGGACGAGGGCGACGACGAGGCCACCCGGTCGCTGCTGGACGCGGCGAACGCGACCGGCCGGGTCCTGCTCTCCGGCACCGACGTCGACGGGCGGCCGGTGATCCGGGTGGCGTTCGGCAACCCGGCGACCGGAACCGGGCAGCTCGACGATCTCTGGACGATTCTCGCAGGCCGGTAGTGATCTTCCCGGGCAGGTAAGGTTACCCTCGCCGCATGACAGGGTCCGCTGAGCCGGCACCGCTCGGGGAGGTGTCCGGGCGGGACGTCCTGCGTGGCTCGCTCGGCGCGTTCCGCGGCCGGATCGCCGCCGCGGCGGCGTTGTTCTGCAGCCACCAGGCCGGCGAGGCGCTGGTGCCCGTGCTGGTCGGTGTGATCATCGACCGTGCCGTCGCGACCGGGGACCCGGTCGCGCTGGCCGGGTGGCTCGCGGTCCTCGCACTGGACTTCCTGGTGCTGTCGTACTCCTACCGGTTCGGTGCCCGGCGGGCCTGGTCGGCGGAGGCATGGGCGGACGCCCGGCTGCGCCGCCTGGTCGCCGCCCGGCTGCTGCACCCGCGGGGCGGCGGGGAGGCCGGCCGGCTGCCCGGCGAGCTCTCCGGGATCGCGGTGTCCGACGCCAAGCGGGTCGCCGAGCTCAACGTCGCCGTCCCGTTCGGGTTCGCCGCGGTCGCGGCCGTCGCGGTCGCCGCGGTCTCGCTGCTGACCATCTCCCCGACGCTGGGCCTGCTGATCCTGCTCGGCACCCCGCCGCTGCTCTGGCTGGTGCAGCTGGTGGTCAAGCCGCTGCAGAAGCGGTCCGGACCGGAGCAGGAGCACGCCGCCCAGGCCGCCGGGACCGCGGCCGACCTGGTCGCCGGGCTGCGCGTGCTCAACGGCATCGGCGCACGCCCGGCCGCCGTCCGCCGGTACCGGGTCCGCAGCCGGGACGCGCTCGGCGCGACCCTGCGCGCCACCCGCGCCGAGGCCGGGTTCCTCGGCTCGGTCCAGCTGGCCAACGGCCTGTTCCTCGCGGTGATCGCGCTGGTCGGCGGCATGCTGGCCGCGAACGGCTCGATCACCGTCGGCGGGCTGGTGTCCGCGGTCGGCCTGGCCCAGTTCCTGGTCGGTCCCCTCCAGATGTTCGGCTTCGTCAGCGCCCGGCTCGCCCAGGGACGGGCGTCGGCGGCCCGGATCGCGACCGTGCTCTCGGCCGGACCGGCCGTCGGCTCCGGCCCGGACGAGCTCGCCGGCACCCCGGGTGCCGGGCCGGCCGAGCTGGTCGTGCGCGGGCTGCGCCACGGCCGCCTCGGCGGCGACGAGGGTCTCGACCTGACCGTGACGCCGGGCCCGCCCGCCGCCGTCGTGACCGCCGACCCGGAGGACGCGGCCGCGCTGCTGGCCTGCCTGGCCCGGGAGACCGAACCGGACGGCGGCCGGATCGCGCTCGACGGCGTCGCGCTCGACGCGTGGCCGGCCGACGTCGCCCGCGGCGCCGTGCTGGTCGCCGCGCACGACGCCCACCTGTTCACCGGCACCCTGCGCGAGAACGTGCTGGCCGGCGCCCCGGACGACACGGACCCGGAACCGGCGATGGCCGCCGCGGCCGCCGACCAGGTCGCGACGACCCTGCCGGCGGGCGCCGACACCGACGTCTCCGCACGGGGCCGGTCGCTGTCCGGCGGGCAGCGGCAACGGATCGCGCTGGCCCGTGCGCTGGCCGCGGACGCCCCGGTGCTCGTCCTGCACGACCCGACGACGGCGGTCGACGCCGTCACCGAGGTCCGGGTCGCCGAGGGCCTGGCCCGCTTCCGGGCCGGTCGCAGCACCCTTCTGGTGACGACCAGCCCGGTGCTGCTGGACCGGGCGGGCGAGGTGCTGTTCGTCGTCGGGGGCCGGGTCCGGTCCCGCGGCCGGCACGCCGAGCTGATGGACGACCCCGACTACCGCGCGGTGGTGACCGCATGACCGCCCCGACCGTGCTGCTGCCGATCGCGTCCACGGCGCGGATCCGCGCCCTGCTCGGCGAGCTGGGCCGCCCGGCCCGCGGGACCGCCGTCGTCGCACTGCTGGTGCTCGTCGGCGGGGCCGCGGTGAGCCTGCTGGCCGCACCGCTGCTCGGCGACATCGTCGACCGGGTCGCCCAGGGCCGGGGCGCGGACGCCGTCTGGCCGCCGGTGCTCGGTCTGGCCGGGATCGCGGTGGTGCAGGGCCTGCTGGGCGCGCTCGGCGTCGCCCTCGCGGCCCGGTTCTGCGAGACCCTGCTGGCCGGGCTGCGCGAGCGGTTCGTGGACCGCGCGCTGCACCTGCCGCAGGCCCGGGTGGAGGCGGCCGGTGCGGGCGACCTCACCTCCCGGGTCACCGACGACGTCGCGGCCGTCGGCGAGGCCGTGCGCGAGGCCGGGCCGGAGCTGGCCCGGGCCGCCCTGCTGGTCGCGCTGACCGGCGTCGGGCTGGCGGTGCTGGACTGGCGCTTCCTGCTCGCGGCGCTCCTGGCCGTCCCGGTGCAGGTCTGGACGGCACGGTCGTTCCTCGGCCGGTCCACGCCGCTCTACACCGCGCAGCGGATCGCCGGCGGCGCCCAGCAGCAGCAGCTCCTCGACACGGCGTCCGGGCTGTCCACGGTGCGCGCGTTCCGGCTGCACGAGAGCCACGCGACGACGATCGCCGGGCGCGCGGCCGAGGTCGCCCGGCTCGTCGTCGCCGTCGTCCGGATGCACACCCGGCTGTTCGGCCGGCTCAACCTGGCCGAGTTCATCGGGCTCGGCGCGGTGCTGGTCACCGGGTTCTGGCTGGTCGGGTCCGGCGCGACGAGCATCGGCACGGCGAGCGCGGCCGCGCTGTACTTCGTCAACCTCTTCACCCCGATCAACATCGTGCTGTTCCAGCTGGACGCGGCACAGACCGCGCTGGCCGGGCTGCGCCGGATCGTCGGGGTCGCCGACCTCGAGCACGGCGACGACGCCGCGGGCTCCGGCGCCGCGGCCGCCGGATCCGGGCTGCGGGTGCGCGGCCTCGGGCACAGCTACGTCGACGGCCACCCGGTGCTCGCCGGCGTCGATCTCGACGTGGCCGCCGGTGAGCGGGTCGCGCTGGTCGGCGCCAGCGGTGCCGGGAAGTCGACGCTGGCCGGGATCGTGGCGGGGGTGCACTCCCCCGGCGCCGGGACCGTCGAGATCGGCGGCGCGGCGCTGGCGGACCTGGGCGCGGACGCCCGGCGGGAGGCGGTGGCCCTGGTGACCCAGGAGTCGCACGTGTTCGCCGGCACCCTGGCCGAGGACCTGCGGCTGGCCTGCCCGGACGCCGGCGACGACGCGCTGCTCGCCGCGCTCGACCGGCTCGGGGCCGGGGACTGGGCCCGTGCCCTCCCCGGCGGCCTGGACACCGTCGTCGGCGACGGCGGGCACCGGCTCCCGGTCGTCGCGGCCCAGCAGCTGGCGCTGGCCCGGGTCGTGCTCACCGACCCGGCGGTGCTGGTGCTCGACGAGGCGACCGCGGAGGCCGGCAGCGCCGGTGCCCGCGCGCTGGAGGAGTCCGCCGAGGCCGCGCTGGCCGGGCGCACCGGCCTCGTCGTCGCGCACCGGCTCGCCCAGGCCGCGGCGGCCGACCGCGTCGTGGTACTGGAGGCCGGCCGGGTGGTCGAGCAGGGCCCGCACGACGAGCTCGTCGCCGCGGGCGGGCGCTACGCCCGGCTGTGGGCCGCCTGGTCCGGCGCCCGCGGCGGCGGAGCCCCGGAACCCACCGAGACCGGGCCCTCGCGGGCCGGGACACACACGTGATCCGCGACCTGCGGGTCCACCGGAAAGGATCAGAAATGCTCCGTCCTCTCCTGCGCACGATCGCCGCCTGCGCGGTCCTGCTCCTCGCGCTGGCAGGTTGCTCGTCCGGCGGTGGTGGCGAGCAGGCCGCGCCGTCCGGTGCGGAGGCCCCGGCCGGGGCGTTCCCCGTCACGCTCCAGCACGCCTTCGGCTCGACGACGATCCCGCAGCAGCCGCAGCGCGTCGTCGCGATCGGCTACAACGAGGCCGACTTCGTGATGGCGCTCGGCGTGCAGCCGGTCGCCGAGCGCCAGGTCATCGGCGACTTCCCGTTCCAGCAGCGGCCGTGGCTGCCGCAGCCGCCGCTCGGGCCGACCCCCGAGGTCCTCGACGCCAGCAACCTGCCGATCGAGCAGATCGCCGCGCTGCAGCCGGACCTCATCCTCGGCGTGTACTCGTTCATCGACCGCGGCACCTACGACGCGCTCTCCAAGATCGCGCCGACGGTCGCCCAGCCGACCGAGGACGGCACCAACGCCTCCACCTGGGACGTGCAGACCCGGGTGACCGGCCAGGCGCTCGGCCGCACCGAGCAGGCCGACGAGGTCATCGCCGCGACGCAGCAGAAGTTCGACGAGGCGAAGCAGCAGCACCCCGACTTCGCCGGCAAGAAGCTGAGCATGGCGTTCTACGTCGAGGGGGAGCCGTACAACCTCGGCACCGACGACCTGCGCGCCCAGCTGTTCGCGGGCCTCGGGTTCCAGGTGCGGGCCGACTCGCCCACGCTGTCGCTGGAGCAGCAGGGCCAGCTGGACAACGACGTCATCGTCGTCATCGGGCGGACCAAGGCGGAGGCCATGGCCGACCCGGTGTTCGCCGCGATCCCGGCGGTCCGTGAGGGCCGGGTGGCCTTCCTCCCGGCCTTCGGCTCGGAGTTCGGCGGGGCGCTGGGCTACTCCAGCCCGCTGTCGCTGCCGTACGCGATCGACACCGTCAACCCGCTGCTCGACGGCGCGCTGAAGGGCGAGGCGCCGGGCACCTGATCCCGTCCGGCTCCCCGCAGCACCGGCGGCCCCGTGACGCAGCAGCGTCGCGGGGCCGCCGGTCGTTCAGGACCCGCCGAGCGCCCGGCGCAGCAGCGGCTCCGGGTCCGGTGCGGCGGTGGGTGCGGAGACCGCGAGCACCAGCCACCCCTCGACGACGGCGAGCACCGCCCGGACGCCGTCGGCGTCGCGCGGGGTGCCCAGCCGGTCCAGCCAGTCCGCGCCCCACCGTTCGATCCGGGTCCGTGCCGCCGCGATCCGCTCCTGCAGCGCCGGGTCCAGGGCCGCCTCGACGAAGATCGCGTGCCGGGCCAGGGTCAGCTCCCGGCCGGGACCCGCGAGCTCGCGGACCGTCCCGGCCAGCGCCCGCACGGTCCGCTCCTCGGCCGTCCCACAGGCGGCGACCGGCCGGCCGCCGGCGAGCAGCTCCCAGGCGGCGACCTCCCGCTCCAGCAGCCGGTCCAGCACGCCGGCGACCAGCTCCGACCGGGTGCGCGCCACGTTCGACGCCGACCCCGGCGGCAGGCCCGCCGCCGCGTCCACCGCGCGGTGCGTCAACGCCCGCGATCCGCCCGCCCCCAGGACGGTGATCGCCGCGTCCAGCACCCGTTCCCGCCGTTCCGACACGAGCCCACACTACAACCGTAGTGACTCGGCACTACATCCGTAGTACCTTCGCCGTCATGCGGGCGACGGTGGTGGGGGCGGGGATCGGCGGGCTGACCGTCGCGGCGGGGCTGCACGCGGCGGGCTGGGAGGTCGTCGTGCGGGAGCGGGCGGCCGGGCCCGTCACCGACGGCACCGCCCTCGGGATCTGGCCGGCCGCGGTCCGCGCGCTGGACGGGCTCGGCGCGGGCGACGACCTGCGGGCGGTGTCCCGGCCGCAGTCGTCCGGGACGCTGCGCCGCCCGGACGGCACCCGGCTCGCCACGATCGACGCGTCGCGCACCGGGGAGGTGCTGCTGGTCGCCCGCCCGGACCTCATGGCGCTGCTGGCCGCGCGGCTCCCGGGCGGGACGGTCCGGTACGACGACCCGGTGACCGGCCCGGCGGGGCTCCACGCCGGTGCCGACCTCGTCGTCGGCGCGGACGGCGTGGGATCGGTGGTCCGCGCGCTCCTGCCCGGTGGTGCGGGCGTCCGGCCGCGGCGCACCGGGACCGTCGCCTACCGGGGCGTCGCCACCCTGCGGGTCGACGCCGGCAGCGAGACCTGGGGACGCGCGGCCCGGTTCGGGGTGCTCCCGCACGGCCCGGCCGGGGACCGGGTCAACTGGTACGCCGTGCTGCCCGCCCCGGACATCCCGGCCGCGCGCGACCCGGAGGCCGATCTCGCCCTGCTCCGCGAGCGGTTCGGGGACTGGCACGACCCGGTGCCCCGGGTGCTCGACCGGATCGCCGCCGACGGCCACCTGCGCCACCATCTCGCCGACCTGCACCCCCGGCTGCGCAGCTACACCGACGGTCACCGGGTGGCCGTGCTCGGGGACGCCGCCCACGCGATGACCCCGGACCTCGGGCAGGGCGCCTGCCAGGCCCTGCTCGACGGCGTCGCCCTGGCCTCCGCGGTCACGTCCGGGGACCCGTTGCCCGCCGCCCTGCGGCGCTACGACCGGGAGCGGCGGCGCCGGACCCAGCGGCTGGCCGGCACCGCACGCGTCGTGCACCGGGTGGCGCAGGCCCGGCGCGGCGTCCGGCTGCGCGACGCCGTGCTGCGGGCCCTGCCCGCCTGACACCCCGGGTCCGGCGGTGGAGTGAACGTCACGTCACGGCCGGGCCGGATCCCCTTGCCCGCGAGGCGACCCGGGACGAGGGTGATCGCGGCCCGGACGGACGTGGGGGGGATCAGGTGACGGGAACACGCGAGCGGTGGCGCGGCTGGACCGTGGTGCACGGCGGGCGGACCCCGCCGCCCGGCGAGGTCGTCGCACCGGACGAGCGGCTGTCCTGGCCCCGCACGATCGGGCTGGGCGGGCAGCACGTCGTCGCGATGTTCGGGGCGACGTTCGTCTTCCCGGTCCTCATGGGCCTGAACCCGAACATCGCGATCCTGATGAGCGGTGTCGCCACGGCGCTGTTCCTGCTGATCACGAAGGGTCGGATCCCCAGCTACCTGGGGTCGTCGGCGTCGTTCGTCGGCGGGGTCGCGGCGATCCGCGCACAGGGCGGCGACTCGGCCGCGGTGACCGGCGCGATCGTCGTCGCCGGGGTGGCGCTGCTCGTGATCGGGCTGGTCGTGCACCGGCTCGGCGCGGGCTGGGTGACTCGGGTGCTCCCGCCCGCGGTGACCGGTGCCGTCGTCATGCTGATCGGGTTCAACCTGGCCGGGGTGGCCGGCACCGTCTACTGGCCGCAGGACCAGTGGGCCGCCCTGGTCACGATGGTCGTGGTGATGGCCGCGGCGGTGCTGCTGCCCGGCTTCTGGGGCCGGATCGGCGTGCTGATCGGCCTGGTCGCCGGGTTCGCGTTCTCCTGGCTGCTCGATCTCACCACCGGGCCCGTCACCTCACCGGACGCGAACGGCGACGTCGTGACCCGGATGCGGGTGGACCTGTCCGGTGTCGGGGAGGCCGGCTGGGTCGGGCTGCTGCCCGCGACGATGCCCGGCCCGGACGGCATGGAGATCGCCGGCTGGCACCTGCCGACGTTCTCGCTGACGTTCGCCCTGCTCGTCCTGCCCTCGGTCATCGCGCTGGTCGCGGAGAACACCGGCCACGTCAAGGCGGTGCAGGGCATGACCGGCGCCGACCTCGACCCCTACCTCGGCCGGGCGCTCGCCGCCGACGGCCTGGGCACCACGCTCGCCGGCACCGTCGGCGGCTCCCCCACCACGACCTACGCCGAGAACATCGGCGTGATGGCCGCGACCCGCGTCTACTCGACCGCCGCCTACTGGGTCGCCGCGGCCGTCGCGGTGCTGCTCGGGTTCTGCCCGAAGTTCGGCGCGTTGATCGTGGCCGTCCCGGGCGGGGTGCTCGGCGGCCTGACCGTGGTGCTCTACGGCATGGTCGGCCTGCTCGGCGCCACGATCTGGGTCCGGGCCGGGGTGGATCTCGGGCACCCGGCGAACCTGGTCCCGCTGGCCGCGGGGCTCATCATCGGGATCGGCGACGCGAGCCTGTCTGTCGGCGGGTTCGAGCTCTCCGGGATCTCGCTCGGCACGATCGTCGTGCTCGTCGGCTACCACGCGCTGCACGCACTGCTACCGGCCGACCGCCGACCGTCACCCCCGTCGTGAACAGGTGATCACGACCTCCGCGGCGGTGCTGACGCGGGCGTTGCGGTCTGCATAGGGTCGTCCCGTTTGGCCGGGTGGTCCCGGTCGCGTACGACCCCGACCGCGATCCCGAGGAGGTCCGAGCGGATGAGCGACGGCCCGTCCCGCACGACACAGTCCGGACCGGTGGACGACGGCGTCCCCGACGAGCCGGCGGTCCGGCTCAACAAGCCGGTCTTCTACGGCTCCGCGATCGGCGTGCTGCTCGTCGCGGCCTGGGCGATCCTCCTGCCGGAGAACGCCGACACCGTCATCGGACTCCTCGTCGAGTTCATCGCCGGCGGCTTCGGCTGGTTCTACGTCGTGGTCGCGACCGTCGTCCTGGCGTTCGTGCTGTTCCTGGCGCTGTCCCGGTACGGCTCGATCAAGCTCGGGCCCGACCACTCGCAGCCGGACTACTCGAACCTGTCCTGGGCGGCGATGCTGTTCGCCGCCGGGATCGGCACCGACCTGATGTTCTTTTCGGTCGCCGAGCCGGTCACCCAGTTCACCGCACCCCCGGTCGGTGAGGGCGGCACGGTCGAGGCGGCCCGCGAGGCGACCGTGTGGACGCTGTTCCACTACGGCCTCACCGGCTGGGGCATGTACGCGCTGATGGGCATCGCGCTGGCCTACTTCGCGTACCGCCGCGAGCTGCCGCTGTCGATCCGCTCCGCGCTCTACCCGCTGATCGGCAAGCGGGTGTTCGGCCGGGTCGGGCACGCGATCGACCTCGCCGCCGTCCTCGGCACGATCTTCGGGATCGCGACGTCGCTCGGCATCGCCGTGGTGCTGCTCAACGTCGGGCTGAACGTGATGTTCGGCATCCCGCAGGGACTCGGCGCGCAGACCGCGCTCGTCGTCGTCGCGGTGGTCATCGCGACCGTGTCGGCGGTGTCCGGGGTGGACAAGGGCATCAAGCGGCTCTCCGAGCTGAACGTGATCGCGGCGCTGGCGCTGGCCCTGTTCATCCTGGTCACCGGGAACACGTCGTTCCTGCTCAACGCCCTGGTCACCAACCTGGGCGACTACCTGTCGAGCTTCCCCGCGCTGACCATGGAGACCTTCGCGTTCGACCAGGCGGACCCCGCCGTCGGCGAGTGGCTCAACCTGTGGACGCTGTTCTTCTGGGCCTGGTGGATCGCCTGGGCGTCGTTCGTCGGGCTGTTCCTGGCCCGGATCTCGCGTGGCCGCACGATCCGGCAGTTCGTCGTCGGCACCCTGGTGATCCCGTTCCTCTACATCCTGTTCTGGATCTCGATCTTCGGGAACGCCGCGCTGGACGCCGTCCGCTCCGGCGACTCCGAGCTCGCCGACCTGGCGGTCAACCAGCCGGAGCAGGGTTTCTACGCGTTGCTCGCCGACTACCCGTGGGCCGGCTTCCTGGCCGGTCTCGCCACCCTGACCGGCCTGCTCTTCTACGTGACGTCCGCGGACTCCGGCGCGCTGGTCATGGCCAACCTGACCTCCTACCGGAAGACCCCCCGCGACGACGCCACGGCCGCCAACCGGATCTTCTGGGCCGCCGCGACCGGCCTGCTCACCCTCGGCATGCTGTTCGTCGGCGGGATCACCACGCTGCAGAACGCGACCGTGATCATGGGGCTGCCGTTCGCGTTCGTGATGGTCCTGGTGATGCTCGGGCTCTACAAGGCGCTCCGGCTGGAGCATTACCGGTCGGAGAGCAGGCGGTCCAGCCTGCCCGCCCTGCTGTCCGGGCGGAGCCGGCCGGGCGGCCCCGACCCGGACGCGGGCAAGGACTGGCGGCAGCGGCTGCGCCGCACGATGGACCACGCCGACTCGCACGGGGCCGACGAGTTCCTGGCCGGGACCGCGACCACCGTGCTCGACGACGTCGCGGCCGAGCTGCGCGCGCAGGGCGTCCCGACCCGGGTGCAGCGCTGCGACGACACCGACGCCCCGGAGGTCGAGCCCGGCGAGGACCGTCCGGACGGGATGCAGCCCCTGGAGCTGGTGGCCGACGTGCACGAGACGCTGCCGTTCGTCTACCGGCTGGTGCCCCGGGTGACCGGCCTGCCCCGCTTCACCGGCGCCACCGGGAGCGCGCTCCCCGCCCCGGCCGGGATCGAGACGGCCGAGGCGGCGTCCTGGACGGACCACCACCGCGTCGAGGTGCACCTGCAGGGCGGCGGCCGGGGCTACACCGTCATGGGGTACAGCTACGGCCAGCTCGTCGACGACCTCCTCGACCAGTACGAGCAGCACCTCGAGCTGCTCCGGCTGGAGCGGGAGGCGTCGAGCTAGGCGCCCGCCCGGCGCTCCCGCACGACGATCGCCGCGTCCTTGTGCGGGAGCGCGACCGTCTCGGCGTGGGTGAACCCGCCCCGGCGGAACGCGCCGAGCGCGGCGTCGTTGCGGGCGTCCGGTTCGGCGAGCACCCGCGGGCAGCCCGGCTCCGCCGCCAGCAGGGCGTCGGCGACCGCGCCCAGCAGCGCACCACCGGTCCCCCGCCGGTGCGCCGCACCGACGCAGACGTGCACCCCGAGATCGTCCGGGCCGGCCGGGAACCCGCGGGCCAGCGCGTGCCGGACCGGGCGGTAGAGCTCCAGGTAGGCGACCGGACCCGCACCGGGATCGGTGGTGTCGTCGACCAGGACGGCGGCCGTGCCGCTGCCCGGGCCGTGCCCGGCGAGCTCACGGGCCCAGCGCCGGTCCGGCCACGGCTGGCCGAAGAACCGGATCACCTCGGGCCGGCGCATCCAGCCGGCCAGGGTGTCCAGGTCGGGGCCGCCGGGGGTGGCGCGGCGCAGCCGGAACCGGCCGGCCCGTTCCGGCACCGGCGGGTCGGCCACCGCCACCGGCCCCACCGGGACCAGCGGGTTCCGGACCCGCTGCCACGCCGACGGGTGCAGCACCGGGCGGCGCGGCAGGTACGGGTCGGACAGCCAGGAGCCGAGCGCGTCCCGGACCGGGCCGGGGGCCTCGTCGTCCCGGGCGCCCACGAGCCGTCCGGTCAGCGCGTCCAGCCGGGCCCGCTCGGTCTCCGCGCCGGGGGCACCGGCGGCGACCCGCGGGAGCAGGCCGTCGAGCAGGACCGCGGCGCAGGCGTCCCGGGCCCTGGCAGCGGCGCCGTTCGTGGCGTGCGCCAGGTGCTGCCGGAGCGCTCCCAGCGCGGGACCGACCGCGGCGACCGGGTCCCGCGGGGCGTCCCCGGGGAGTCCGGCACCGGGCGGCGCCGCACGGGTGGCGCCGGTCGGTCCGGAGCGGGCCGCCAGCTCCGTGGTCAGCGCCGCGGCCAGCTCGTCCGGGTCGGGGTCGGGCTCCAGGCCGCCGTCGGACGTGCCGAGGGCGATCCGGGCGAACCGGTGCGTCCCGACCGGGGACACCTCCGCGACGTCGGCGACCACGCTCATCCCGACCGACGGCAGCGGGACCAGCATCGGCCCCGGCACCGGCTCGGCGTGCGTGTCGCGCAGGAGGTCCCGCAGCAGCGCCTGCTGCGCCTCCCCGGCCGACGGCGGGGTGAGCACGGGCGGCCCGCTCCTGCCGGCCCGCACCACCCGGGTCACCGGCGTACCGCCGCACGCAGCTCGTCGACGAGCTCACCCGCCAGCTCCCGGACGGCGCCGGTCTCCCAGGCGGTGAGCCGGTGGGTCAGCTCCAGCACGATCGGGCCCTCCCCCTGCGGTTCTGCGATGCTCACGGTCAGGTCGGCGGTCGCGCCGCCGACGTCGAGCGCGTCCAGTGTGCCGAGGACCCGCTGCTCGCCGGACAGCCCGGTGTCCTCGTGCGGCACGAGCAGCACCGACGGCCGCGCCAGCGCGGGATCGGCGCCCCACACCTCCCGGACGACGGCGGCGAACCCGACCGCGGTGTGGTCGTAGCCCGCGAGGTCGTCGGCACGAGTGGCGCGCAGCAGCCCGGCGTCCAGGCCACGGTACCCGGGGTGCACCGGCAGCACGGCGACGTCCGCGACGCCGCCGACGAGGTCGGTCAGCGCGGCCTCGGTGCGCCCGGCCACGAACGACGCCGTCGGTACGGGTGCCGGCACGCCGCGCCGGGCCAGGACCACGGCCAGCGCCGACTGCACGACGGTGAACAGCCCGGCCCGCTCCCGGCGGGCCAGCCCCTCGACGTCGGCCCGCAGCTCCGGGTCGAGCTCGGTGACGACGGTCCCAGCCGCGGCCGGGCCGGCCGGTTCGGCCGGGTCGGCCGGGTCGCCGGCGGGCACGGACGCGTCGGCGGTGCGCCGCGCGCAGCCGTCGGGGGTGTCCGCGTCGACCGGCGCAGGCACCCCGGCCAGCGCGGCCCGCCAGTGCGCGATCGACCGGGCGTACCGGTCGCCCTCCGCGAGGGCGCGGGCCCAGCGGGCGTGGTCGGTCGCGGTGACCGGCAGTGGGGTGAACTCCGGTGCCCGGCCGGACCGGCGGGCGTCGTAGGCGGTGGCGAGGTCACGCAGCAGCGGCACCACCGACCACTCGTCGACGCCGAGGTAGTGCAGCACGAGGACCAGCTCGTGCCCGCCGTCCGGCCCGGTGGTGAGCACCGCGCGGAACGGCGGCTCGCCGGTCAGGTCGAACGGCTCGCGGGCCAGCTCCGACGCCGGCCGGCCGCTCTCCACCAGTCCGGTCCCCGCGTCGTGCACCAGGCGTCGCGCGCCGTCGTCGTGCGGCACGACCACCGAGCGCAGCGGCTCGTGCCGGGCGACGACGTCGTCCACCGCCGCCGCGAGCGCCGCGACGTCGTAGGGGGTGTCCGGGCGCAGCACCAGCGCGTGGTCCGGCCGCGGGTCGATCCGGTGCCGGGCCCAGCGCCACTCCTGCGCGGGCGCCAGCGGCTCCCCGTCCGGCGACGCGGGCGGGCCCGCGACGAGCTCCGGCCGGTCCGACGGCCGCCGCGCCAGCAGCCCGGCCAGCGCGGCCACGGTCGGGGCGTCGAACACGTCGCGCACGGACAGGTCCGCGCCGGTACGGGCCCGCACCCGGCCGATCAGCCGCATCGCGGCCATCGAGTGCCCGCCGAGTGCGAAGAAGTCGTCCTCCGGCCCGACCGTGTCGGGGTCGAGGCCGAGCACCTCGCCGACCAGGTCCGCGAGGCGGCGCTGCTCCGGCGTGCCGCCGCCCCCGGATCCCGCGGCCCCCGGCAGCGGGAGCCGGTCCAGGGCGCGCCGGTCGAGCTTGCCGTTCGGCGTGAGCGGCAGCGGCCCGTCCAGCACGACGACGGCGCCCGGCACCAGCGCGTCCGGCAGCCGGTCCGCGGCGTGCGCACGCAGCTCCGCCTGCCCCGCGGTGGCGCCCGGTTCGGGCACCACGTAGGCGGCCAGGCCGGCGCCGCGCGGCAGCACGACGGCCTGCCGCACGTCGTCGTGGTCGGTGAGCACGGCAGCGATCTCGCCGGGCTCCACCCGGTGCCCGCGGACCTTGACCTGCTCGTCGGTGCGGCCGAGGAAGTGCAGGTCGCCGTGGTGCCACCGGGCCCGGTCGCCGGTCCGGTAGAGCCGCGCCCCCGGCGGGCCCCACGGGTCGGCGACGAACCGGTCCGCGGTGAGCCCGGCCCGGCCGCGGTAGCCGAGCGCGAGGCCGCGACCGCCGACATACAGCTCGCCCGCGACGCCGTCCGGGACGGGCCGGAGGCGCTCGTCGAGCAGCCGGACGACGGTGCCCGGGTCCGGGACGCCGATCGGGACGGGGCCGTCGGTGCCGGCGTGCGCCGTCCAGAGGGTGGAGTTCACGGTCGCCTCGGTGAGGCCGTAGCAGACCACCAGCGAGACCCGGCCGGCCCAGCGGGCGACCAGGTCCGGCGGGACCGCCTCGCTGCCGACCAGCACGTGCATGCCCGCGGGCAGCTCCGTAGCGGGGCCGAACGCGCCGAGCAGCGCGGGCGGGATCGCGGCGTGCGTGACGCCGTGCCGGGTCAGGAACTCCGGCAGCTCCGGCCCGGCGGTGCGGACGTCGTCGGGGGCGACGACCAGCCGGCCGCCGGCGCCGAGCGCCATCGCCAGCTCGAACACGACGACGTCGAACCCGGCGGAGGCGAACTGCAGCACCCGCGAGCCGGTGTCGGCGCCGAACCGCTCCGCGGCCAGCTCCGCCAGCACCCCGACGCCGTCGTGCGGCACGAGCACCGCCTTCGGACGGCCGGTGGAGCCGGAGGTGTAGATCAGGTACGCGGGGTCGTCCGGGCCGAGGTCGAGCGGCGGGGGCGCGTCGGGCGCGGTGCCCGGCCGCAGCCGGTCGATCCCCTCGACGTGCGGGATCCGGTCGTCCAGCTCGCCGGTCACGACCAGCGCGCCCGCGCCGGAGTCGGTGAGCTGGAAGGTGAGCCGCTCGTCCGGGTGCGCCGGGTCCAGCGGCAGCCACACGGCACCGAGCCGCCACAGTCCCAGCACGGTCGCGACCAGCCCGGCGTCCCGCCCGACCGCGACGGCGACGACGTCGCCCCGCCCGATCCCGGCCGCTGCCAGGTGCGCGGCGGCCCCGGCGGCACGGTCCTCCAGCCGGGCGTAGGACAGGTCGCCGGACGCGTCGGTCACCGCGACGGCGTCCGGGGTCGCGTCGGCCCAGCCCGCGGCCACCGTGGACAGCGCACCCGGGAAGACCCCGCCGCCGGTCCGGTCGCCGGAGCGGTCGGCCAGCGCGCGGTGCTCGTCGGCGGTGAGCAGGTCGATCCCGCCGACCGGGGTGTCCGGCGCGGTGGTGAAGGCCGCGGCCACGGCCGCGAACCGGGCGGCCAGTGCCTCCGCGGTGGCGCGGTCGAACCGCTCGGCCGAGTACTCCAGGTGCAGGCCGAGGGAGCCGGCCGTCTCGACGAAGGAGAAGACGAGGTCGAACTTCGCGGTCGTCGCCTCGACGGGCTCCTCGGACGCGGTGATCCCCGGGAGGGCGATGATCTCGCCGCCGGGCCGGGCGTGGTGCGCCACCATCACCTGGAACAGCGGGTTGCGGCCCGGCTCCCGGGGCGGGTTGACCCGCTCGACGACGGCGTCGAACGGCACCTCCGCGTGGGCGAACGCGGCCAGGTCGGCGTCCCGCACCCGGGCGACGAGCTCGGCCGGGGACGGGTCGCCCGCGGTGTCGGTGCGGAGCACGACGGTGTCGACGAAGAACCCGACGAGGTCCTCCAGCCGCTCGTCGGTGCGGCCGGTGACGGGCGCACCGAGCGGCAGGTCGGTGCCGGCCCCGAGCCGGGTCAGCAGCGCCGCGACGGCGGCGTGCAGCACCAGGAACGGGCTGGCGCCGTGGGTGCGGGCCAGCGCGTGCACGCCGTCCCGGACCGCGGCCGGGAGCGGCTGCTCGACGAGCCCGCCGGCGAACGTCGGCCGGGCCGGGCGGGGCCGGTCGGCGGGCAGCTCGATCTCCTCGGGCGCACCGGCCAGGGTGTCGTCCCACCAGGCGAGCCGGTCGTGCGCGAGCGACGCCGGGTCGTCCGGGTCGCCGAGTAGCTCGGCCTGCCAGAGCGTGTGGTCGCCGTACTGCACCGGCAGCGGCTCCCACGACGGTGCCGCACCCCCGGCGCGGGCGGTGTAGGCGGTGGCGAGGTCGTCGAGCAGGGGGCGGTCCGACCACTCGTCGGTCGCGATGTGGTGGAGCATCAGTGCCAGCACCTGCTCGCGCGGCCCGGTCCGCAGGACCGTGGCCCGGATCGGGATGTCCCGGGCGAGGTCGAAGGGCCGGTCGATCTCCGTTGCGACCAGGCCGGCGATCTCGTCCTCGTCCACGTCGGTCACGGTGACGGGCACGTGCGGCGCGGGGAGGATCCGCTGCCGCGGTCCCGCATCCTCGACGACGGTGCGCAGCGCCTCGTGCCGGGCGACGACGTCGTCCAGCGCGGCGGACAGCGCCCCGGTGTCGAGCTCGCCCCGCAGGCGCAGGGTCAGCGGGAAGTTGTACGCCGCCCCGCCGCCGTGCTGGGCGACCAGCCAGAGCCGGGACTGCGCCGCGGACAGCGGCAGCGTATCGCCGTGGTCCCGGGCGACCAGCTCCGGCCGGGCCTGCTGCGGGCCGGCGGCGCCCGACCGGTCCGCGAGCAGCTCCGGGGTGGGTGCGGCGAACAGGTCGCGCAGCACGAGGTCGGCGCCGAGCGCGGTCCGTGCCCGGGACAGCAGCCGGGTGGCGAGCAGCGAGTGCCCGCCGAGGTCGAAGAAGTCGTCGGTCGGCCCGACCCGGTCCAGTTCGAGGACCTGCGCGAACAGCGCGCACAGCGTCTCCTCGGCCGGCGTCGCGGGCGGGCGGCCCTGCCCGGCCGGGGCCAGGTCGGGGGCCGGGAGCGCGCCGGTGTCGAGCTTGCCGTTGACGGTCAGCGGAAGGTCCTCCACGACGACGACCGCGGCCGGCACCAGGTGGTCGGGCAGCCGGTCCCGCAGGTCGTCGCGCAGCCGGCGCGGCAGCTCGGCGGCGGTGTCGGTTCCTCCGCCGTCTCCGCCGCCTCGGCCGTCTCCGCCGGCCACGACGTAGCCGACGAGCCGGGCGATCCCACCCGGGCCGGAGCGGTCGGCGACGACCGCGGCCCGCGCGACGGCCGGGTCGGCGTCGAGCAGCGCGGCGACCTCGCCGGGCTCGACCCGGTGCCCGCGGATCTTGACCTGGTCGTCGGTGCGGCCGAGGAAGTCGAGGATCCCGTCCCCGTTCGGCCCGGGCCGGCGTCGCACCAGGTCACCGGTGCGGTACATCCGGCCGCCCGGCGACCACGGGTCCGCGACGAACCGGTCCGCGGTCAGGCCGTAGCGGCCCAGGTAGCCGCGGGCGAGGCCGTCACCGGCGATGTAGAGCTCGCCGGGCACCCCGTCCGGGACCGGCCGCAGCCAGGCGTCCAGGACGTGCGCGGTGGTGTTGGTGATCGGCCGTCCGACCGCGGGGGTGTCCGAGTCGACGGTCCCCGCCCCGAGGGTGTTGATCGTGTACTCGGTGGGGCCGTAGAGGTTGTAGCCGAGCACCCCGTCGGCGTCGCGCAGTGCGGTCCAGACGGCGTCGGACACCGCCTCCCCGCCGAGCAGCACCAGCGGCATCGGCCGCTGCGCGAGCAGCCCGGTGTCGAGCAGCGCCGCGGCGTAGGTCGGGGTCACGTTGACGACGTCGACCTCGTTCGCGTCGCAGTAGGCGACCAGGCGTTCGGCGTCGCGGCGCAGCTCCTCGTCCGCGACGTGCACCTCGTGCCCCTCCACCAGCCAGAGCAGCTCCTCCCAGCTCATGTCGAAGGCGAACGACACGGTGTGCGCCACCCGCAGCCGGGCGTCCGGGCCGCGCCGGGACCGGACGTCGGCGACGACCGGGTCGAAGATCTCCGCGCGGTGGTTGAGCTGCATGTTCGTCAGGCCCCGGTACGGGGTGACGACGCCCTTCGGCTTCCCGGTGGAGCCGGAGGTGTAGATGACGTAGGCGGGCACGTCGAGCCGGCCCGGGGTGCCGGGGGCGAACGCGCCCAGCTCGCCGCCGGACAGCGGGCCGCCGTCCAGGGCCGCCCGCTCGGCGGCGGTGGCGGGGTCGTCGAGCAGGACAGCGGGCACGCCGGCGTCGGACAGGGTCGGCGCGACGGCGGTGGTGCTGAGCAGCGCGACCGGGCGGGCATCGCGCATCGTCTCGACCAGCCAGGCGGCCGGGTGGTCCAGCTCCAACGGCAGGTACGCCGCCCCGGTCCGCAGGATCGCGAACAGCGCGATCACGGTCTCGTGCGAGCGCGGCAGCCCCAGCGCGACGACGGTCTCCGGTCCGGCGCCGCGCGCCAGCAGCAGCCGCGCGGTGCGGTTCACCGCGGCGTCCAGCTCGGCGTAGGTGAGCCGGTCGGTTCCCGAGACCAGCGCGAGGTCGTCCGCGGCGACCGCGGCCCGCCCGGCGAGCAGGTCGGCGATCGTGTCGTCGCCGAGGTCGACGGTGCCGCCGTCCCGGGTCCGGGTGACGGCCGCGCGCTCGTCGCCGGACAGCGGGTCGAGCGTCGCGACCGGCTCGTCCGGGGCGTCCAGCAGCCCGGACAGCAGCCGCTCGACGCGGCCCGTCCACGCCGCGGCCGCCTCGTCGCCGACGGTGTGCGACAGCGTGATCCGGAACCGCTCGCCGGGGGTGACGATCAGCGTGAGCGGATAGTGGGTGGCGTCGGCGTTGTGCAGGCCGGTGATCCCGTGCCGGTCGCCGAGCTCGGCGATGCGCTGCTCGCCGCCCTCCGGCCGGTAGACGTAGAGCGTGTCGAACAGGGGCCGGTGCCCGGCCAGGCGCTGGATCTCCCCCAGCCCGACGGTCTCGTGCGGCAGCAGCGCGAGCCGCTCGTCCTGCACCCGGGACAGCAGCGCGCCCGCGGTCTCCCCGGGCTGCAGCACCACCCGGGCGGGAACGGTGTTGAGGAACAGCCCGATCACGTTCTCCACGTCCGGCACCGCCGCGGGGCGGCCCGCCACCGAGGTGCCGAACACGACGTCGGTCCGCCCGGTCCCGGCGGCCAGCGCGAGCGCCCAGACGGTGGACAGCACGGTGTTCGGGGTGACGCCGCGCTCCCGGGCCAGCGCGCGCAGCCGGTCCGAGGTGGCGGCGTCGAGGTCGAGGTGGGTCTCGGTGACCGGCCCGGGCGCGGTGCCCGGCGGCGGCCCGGCCAGGGTGGGCTCGTCCAGCCCGGCGAGCGCGGTCCGCCAGGCCTCGCGGCCCGGCTCCGGGTCGCGGGCGGCGAGCCAGGCCAGCAGGTCGCGGTAGCTGCCGCCCGGTTCCGGGCGGATCTCGCCGTCGTAGGCGGCGAACAGGTTCTCCAGGAACAGCCAGGCCGACCAGCCGTCCCAGATCAGCAGGTGCCGGTGGACCAGCACCCGGTCCCGGCCCTCGTGACGCAGGACGGTGATCCGGAACAGCGGCGGCACGGCGAGGTCGATCGGGGCGGCCCGGTCGGCCGCGGTGCGCCGGTCGAGCTCCGCGGCCGAGCCGACCTCCACCAGCTCGACCGGCGTTGCCAGGGACTCCGCGACGAACTGGACGGGCTCGTCGAGGCCGTCGTCGGTGAACCCGGCGCGCAGCGCGGCGTGCTGCTCCAGCATCGTCGCGACGGCCGCCCGGAACCGGTCGAGGTCCAGCTCGTGGTCGAGCTCGACGGTCTCCTGGACGGTGTAGACGTCGTGCTCGGAGCCGTCGAGCGTGGCGTGGAAGTACAGGCCTTCCTGCAGCGGGGACAGCGGCCACACCTCGGCGACCTCGCCACCCGCGACCGCGCGGACCCGCTCGGCCACGCCGGGCTCCGGCGCCGGCAGCGGCGGGAGCGCGTCCGCGGTCTCCCCCGCCCCGGCCGCGACGGCGGCAGGGGTGCGGCCGGTGAGGACGTCGGCCGGGCCGACGTCCAGCCCGGCCCGGCGGGCCCGGGACGAGACGGCGATGGAGGTGATCGAGTCCCCGCCGAGTGCGAGGAAATCGTCGTCCGGGCCGACCGTCTCCCGGCCGAGGACCTCGGCGAACGCGGCGCACAGGGTGCGCTCGGCGTCCGTGGCGGGCTCGCGGGCGGGACCGGCCGCGGACGCGCCGGGGGCGGGCAGCGCCGCGCGGTCGAGCTTGCCGTTCGGGGTGAGCGGCAGGTCGTCGAGGACGACGACGGCGACCGGCACCATCGCCTCCGGCAGCCGGCGGGCCAGCTCGTCCCGCAGCGCGGTCCCGTCGGCCGGGCCGACGGCGTACCCGACGAGTGCCGACGCCGGGCCGTCCCGGCGGACGACGACGGTGGCGCGCTCGACGCCGTCCAGGGCGTCCAGCTCGGCCTCGATCTCGCCCAGCTCGATCCGCTGCCCGCGGATCTTGACCTGGCCGTCCTCGCGGCCCAGGTACTCCAGCTCGCCGCCGGTGCGGCGCACGACGTCGCCGGTGCGGTAGAGCCGCTCGCCCGGGTTGCCGAACGGGTCGGCGACGAACCGGTCGGCGGTCAGCCCGGGGCGGGCGTGGTAGCCGCGGGCCAGCTGCACTCCCGCCAGGTAGAGCTCGCCGGGGACGCCGTCCGGGACCGGGCGCAACGCGGGGTCGAGCACGTGGGTGCGGGTGTTGGCCACCGGCCGTCCGATCGGGACGGTCGCGCCCGGGTCGGCGGGGACGGCGTACGCGGTGACGTCGACGGCGGCCTCGGTCGGGCCGTACAGGTTGTGCAGCGCGACGCCGGTCAGCTCGTGCCAGCGCCGGGCCGCGGCGGCGGGCAGCGCCTCGCCGGAGCAGAACACGCGGCGCAGCGGTGCCGCCCACCCCGGGTCGGCGGTGACCCGCTCGGCGGCCAGGAAGCCCTCCAGCATCGAGGGCACGAAGTGCATCGTGGTGACCCGCTCGTCGCGGACGAGATCGGCGAGGTACTCCGGGTCGCGGTGCCCGCCGGGCCGGGCGAGCACGGTCGTCGCGCCCTGTGCGGGGCCCCAGAAGAACTCCCACACCGACACGTCGAACCCGGCGGGGGTCTTCTGCAGCACCCGGTCGTCGGGGCCCAGCGGGTAGGCGTCCTGCATCCAGTCGAGCCGGTTGCCGATCGCGCGGTGGCTGACGACCACGCCCTTCGGCCGTCCGGTCGAGCCGGAGGTGTAGATCAGGTAGGCGGCGTCGTCCGGGTGCGGGAACGGCAGGTCGGCAGGCACCGGGCCGTCGGCGAGGTCCGCGACCGCGAGCCGGGTGACGCCGGGCAGCTCCGGCAGCGGGTCGTTTCCGGCCCCGACGAGGACGGTGCCGACGCCGGCGTCCCCGGCGACGTGCGCGAGCCGCTCCGCCGGGTGCTCCGGGTCCAGCGGCAGGTACGCCGCCCCCGCCCGGACGATGCCCAGCAGCGCGACGAGCAGCTCGGCCGACCGCGGCACCGCGACGCCGACGACGGCGCCCGGGCCACCGGCGCCGCGCTCGCGCAGCGCCCCGGCCAGCGCGGCCGAGCGGCGGTCCAGCTCGGCGGCGGTCAGCCGCCCGTCCGGGGCGACGACGGCGGTCGCCCCCGGGTCCCGGGCCAGGCCGTCGGCGACCCGCTCGGCCAGCGTGCGGATGTCGGGCGGGCGGGTCTCCCCCGCGGCCGGTTCGTCGCCGGTGCGCAGCGGGAGCGAGCCGAGCGCCCGGCCGGGTGTGCCGACGAGCGCGTCGATCCGGTCGCGCAGCAGCCCGACCAGCAGGTCCGCGGTGGCGGCGTCGACCCGGCGCGGGTCGTGCTTGAGCACGATCGCGGTCTCCCGACCCACCCCGACGACGAGTGCGACCGGGTAGTGCACGGCGTCCCGCACCTCGACGTCGCCGATCTCCAGGTCGCCGGGACCGGCGTCCGGGGCAGGGAAGTTCTCCACGACGACGATCGAGTCGAACAGCTCCCCACGGCCGCGTTGCAGGTCGGCCAGCCGCACCTGCGGGTGGTCGAGCACCGCCGTCCGGCCGGTCTGCATCCGGCGCAGCGCCGCCGACAGCGGCTCGCCGGGGCTGCGCCGCAGCCGCACCGGGACGGTGTTCACTAACAGGCCGACGGCCTCGCCGATCCCGTCGACGGCGGCGTCGCGGCCGGAGACGGTGCTCCCGATGAGCACGTCCGGCGAGCCGGTGAGGTCGCCGACGACCAGCGCCCACGCGGTGTGCAGCAGCGTCGACGGCGTGACGTCGAGTGCCCGCGCGGCCCGGTCCAGTGCGGCGGTCGCGGTGCGGTCGAGCGTGGCGGTCCGCGTGTGGTGCGGGCCGCCGGACGGTGCCGCGGGGCCGGCCGGGGCGGGCAGGGCGTCGAGCAGGCGGACCGGCTCGGCGCCCGCCAGCTCGGCGTCCCACACCTCGCGGGCGGCGGTCCTCGCCCCGGGTGTGTCGAGGCCCGCGAGGTGGTCGAACCACGCGCGCAGCCGGGCGTCCGGGGCCGGGTCCGGCTCCGGGGCGACGCCCGCGCGGCGGACCGCGTAGGCCTCCCGCAGCTCACCGACCAGCAGCGCGACCGACCAGCCGTCGAGCACGGCGTGCTGGAAGGTCAGTGCGAGCCGGGCCCGGCCGGGGCCGGTGTGCAGCAGGGCGGCGCGCAGCAGCGGGGGGCGCGCGAGGTCGAACGGGCGGGCCCGCTCGGCGTCCAGCACCGCGGTGGCGGCGGCACCGGCACCGCGCTCGTCGACGAGGTCGTGCTCGGTCCAAGGCAGCGTGGCCCGGCCGGCGACGGCCTGCACGACGCGGCCGTCGGCGCGCTGGGCGAACCCGGCCCGCAGCTGCGGGTGCCGGTCGAGGAGGTCCTGCACGGCGTCCCGGAGGGCGGCCGGGTCGAGCCCGGGCCCGCCGAGGTCGAGGACCTCCTGCACGACGTAGGACGTGTCGGCCGGGTCCAGCGCCGCGTGGAAGAAGAAGCCCTCCTGCAGCGGGGACACCGGCCCGACGGCGGTGATCCCGTCCAGGGCGCCGAGCGTCGCGCGCGCGGCGTCGTCCAGCTCGACGGCCGGGGCGGCCTCCGCCGCACCGAGGTACGCGGAGCAGACCGGTGCCAGCTCGCCCGGCGTGCGGTGCGTGAACACCTGCCGCGGGGTGATCGCCAGCCCGGCCTCGCGGGCCCGGACGACCAGCCGGATCGACAGCACCGAGTCGCCGCCGAGGGCGAAGAAGTCGTCGTCGACGCCGATCCCGGGTACCCCGAGCACCTCGGACGCCAGCGTGCAGAGCAGCTCCTCGCGCGAGGTCCCCGGCCGCGTGCCACGCACCTGCGCGGACAGGTCCGGGGCGGGCAGCGCGGCCCGGTCGGTCTTGCCGTTAGCCAGCACCGGGATCGCCGGCACCGGCACGACGGCGGCCGGGACCATCCACTCCGGCAGCCGCTCGCGCAGGTGCTCGCGCAGCACGCCGACCAGCACGTCCACGTCGCGGAACGGGGCCGGGCGGTGCACCGGCACGTCGGTCCCCACCGGCCGGTACAGCGGCCCGGCGGCCACCCCGGGCCGGGTGAAGACCAGCTCCACCGTCGGCTCCGGGCCCCAGGTGCCCTCGGCGGTGTAGCCGAGGGACTCGCCGAGCCGCAGCAGCTCCTCCGGGTCGGCGCCGTCCGCCGCGCCGGGCTCGCCGTCGATCCGGGTCCGGGTCGCCCGGTCCGCCGCCGAGCGCAGGTCCGGGACGCCGGTGACGCGCAGTGCGTCCGGCCCCGCACCGAGTGCGGACCGGACGGCGTCGGCCAGCGCGGACGCGCTCCCGCCGGCCTCCGCCCAGCCGAGCTCCACGGGACGGGGCCCCTCGCCCGCCGGCGCGGGGCCACCGGGCACGCGCAGGACGACGTCGTAGCGGTAGCGGGACAGCTCGTCGTGCGCGTCGGCGCGCTTGATCCTGACCTCGGTCCCGGCGAACCCGTCGAGTCCGGTGAAGAAGTCCGGGTGGCAGAGCAGCTCGCCCTCCCACGCCACCGCCGCGTCGAGGTCGCGGCGCAGGCCGGCCGGGTCGGCCTCCGGGTTCCGGGCGCCCAGCACCCCGGCCCGGAACGTCCGCAGCAGCCCGGCGTGCCGGACGTCGCCGACGAACAGCGCCCCGCCGGGGGCGAGCAGCGCGGCGGCGCGGTGCAGCACGTCGGTCAGGTACTCCGGCCCCGGGAAGTACTGGACCACCGAGTTGATCACGATGGTGTCGAACGGCCCGGTGAGGTCGTCCAGTTCGTGCGCCGCCGCGGCGTGCAGCTCGACGACGTCGCGCAGCTCCGGCCGACCCTGCACCCAGCGGTCGAGCGCGGCGACCGCCTCGGCGGACAGGTCGGTGCCGACGTAGCGGGGGCAGCCCGCGCCGCCGGCGAGCTCGGCGAGCAGCAGCCCGTTGCCGACGCCCAGCTCCAGCACCCGCCCGGGGCCGAGGGCGCGGATCCGGTCGACGGTGGCGTCCCGCCAGGCACGCATGTCGTCGCGCGGGATGGCGGTGCCGTCGTAGGTGGAGTTCCAGCCGGCGAACCCGCCCTCGTAGCCGGTCGGGTCGCCGTCCGGGGCCGAGGTGGCCGCGTAGAGCAGCTCGTGGACGTCCTTCCAGGCGGTGACCTGGTCGGTGCCGTCGCCGGCGTCCAGCGCGGGCACCGCCCACGCGGCGAGCCGCCGGTCACCGGGGGCGGGCTCGTGCACCCCGACGACGGCGTCGGCGACGTGCGGGTGCGCCCGCAGCACCGACTCGATCTCGCCCGGCTCGATCCGGTAGCCGCGGACCTTCAGCTGGTCGTCGGCGCGGCCGAGGAACTCCAGCTCGCCGAGCGCGTCCCGGCGGACCAGGTCACCGGTGCGGTAGAGCCGTTCCCCCGGCCCACCGAACGGGTCGGCGACGAACCGGTCGGCGGTCTGCCCCGGCCGGTTCAGGTAGCCGCGGGCCAGGCCGGGGCCGCCGAGGTAGAGCTCGCCGGGCTCGCCGTCGCCGACCGGGCGCAGGTCAGGGCCGAGCACGTGCACGGTGGTCATCGGGTCCGGCACGCCGATCGGCACGGTGGTCCCGGTCCGGGCCGGGTCGCACTCGCCGAGGGTGGAGTTCACGGTCGCCTCGGTCGGGCCGTAGGCGTTGACCATCCGGCGTCCCCGGCCCCAGCGCGCCACCAGCTCGGGCGAGACCCGCTCGGTGCCGGCGAGCAGGGTGGCGCGCGGCAGGTCGACGTCCGGCGGCAGCGCGGCCAGCAGTGCCGGCGGCAGCGCCATCACCGTGACGCCGTGGTCACGGGCGTAGTCCGCCAGCTCCGCCCCGGGGAGCCGCAGCTCCGAGGGCACCAGCACCAGCCGCCCGCCGGAGAGCAGCGCCATGCACAGCTCCCAGAACGCGACGTCGAACCCGGTCGAGGCGAACCCGAGGACCCGGTCGGACGCGCCGACGCCGAGCCGCTCGGTCTGGGTGGCGACGAGCTGCGCGACGCCGGCGTGGGTCAGCACCACGCCCTTGGGCCGGCCGGTCGAGCCGGACGTGTGGATCACGTAGGCGGCGGACCGGACGTCGGTCACCGGCGGCGCCACGGGAGGGGCGGCGGCGATCTCGGCCCGGTCGGCGTCGTCGTCGAGCAGCACCGCGGGCAGGTCGCCGGGCAGGTCGGCGGCGACCTCGCGGGTGCTGAGCAGCAGGGCGGGCCGGGCGTCGTCGAGCACCAGCCCGGTGCGCGCGGACGGCTGGTCCGGGTCCACCGGCAGGTAGGCGGCACCGGACCGGAGGATCGCCACCTGCGCGACGACCAGCTCGATCCCGCGCGGCACCGCCAGCGCGACCAGGGTCTCCGGGCCGGCCCCCCGCGCGACCAGCACCGACGCCAGGCGCGCGGTCCGCTCGTCCAGCTCGGCGTAGGTGAGGGAGGAGTCGCGGCAGACGACGGCGACGGCGTCCGGGTCCGCGGCCACCCGTTCCGCGAACAGCTCCGGCCAGGTGGCGAGATCGTCCGACGGGCTCTCGGACGGGGACGGCAGCGTGCGGGTCACGGTCGGGCTCCTGCTCGGCGCGGTGTCTCGGGCGGCGGTGTCGGGGGCGGGCACGGCGAACGGGCGCGACCGGTGCGCGGGGTCTCCCCCGGTCCGGCCACGCCCGTCCGGTGCGGTCAGCCGGTGCGCTCGCGCAGGCTGCGCGGGCGCAGGTCGGTCCAGTGCTGCTCGACGTGCTCCAGGCAGTCCGGCTTGGCAGCCGGCCCGTGGCTGACCGTCCAGCCGGCCGGGACCTCGGCGAACGCCGGCCAGAGCGAGTACTGGCCCTCGTCGTTCACCAGGGCGTAGAAGGTGCCGTCGGGGTCGTCGAAGGGGTTGGTGGACACGGTTCTCCCAGGTCGGCGGTGGTCGTGGAGGTGCGGCTCAGACCGCGGCGGGGGCGCCTGCGCCGGCCGGGACCTCGGTCCCGCCGGGGGCGCCGAGCCCGGCCAGCGAGGCGACGACCTCGCCGGAGCGGACGGCGATGTTGGACAGCAGCGTCGAGGTGATGCCGTGCGTGTGCTCGGTCGGCCCCTGCAGGTAGATCCCGGCACGGACGGCGGTGCCGTCGGCCAGCTCGGTGGTGCCGACCTTGTAGTCGCGGCGGACGTCGAGCCGGCCGGAGCCGTCCCGGCCGCAGGCCCCGGGGAGCCCGCCGCCGAGCAGCCACAGCGGGTCGGTGTCCTGGTATCCGGTCGCGTAGACGACGGCGTCGGCCGCGATGACCTCGCGGGAGCCGTCGATGAGGGACTCGACCGCCAGCTCCACCCGGTCCGCGACCTCGACCACGTCGGCCACCCGGGACACGTTGCGGAACCGCAGACGCTCGGTCCCGGCGACCCGCTCGTGGTAGTGGGTGCGGTAGAGCTCCTCGATCAGCTCCGGGTCGACCACGGAGTAGTTCGTGTTCGCGTGGTAGCCGAGGATCCGCTCCTTGACCTCGTCGGGGGCGGAGTAGAAGTCGTCCACCGCGGCCGGGTCGAAGATCCGGTTGGCGAACGACGTGTCGTCGGCAGGGCTGTAGCCGTAGCGCGCGAACACCGCGTGCACCTCGGCGCGGGGGAAGGTCCGGTGCAGGTGCGCGACGGTCTCCGCGGCGCTCTGGCCCGCGCCGACGACCGCGAACCGGGTGGGCTCGGTGCCGTCGAGCTCGCCGGTGCGGAACAGCAGGTCACGGTTGTGCCAGATGCGGCCGCCGGTGCGGACGCCGTCCGGCATGGCCGGGGTGAGACCACAGGCGAGGATGACGTTGCGCGCGCGGAGACGCTCGACCGTCCCGCCCGCCGTCCGGACCACGACGTCGACGGCGTCCACGGTGGAGCCCTCGCCACGCACCGGGACGACCTCGACGACCTCGCGGCCGTAACCGACCCCGACGTTCCCGCCGGCACCGGCGCCGATCTCCCCCACCCGCGCGGCGGCCCACTCCAGGTAGTCGTGGAACTCGCGCCGGGTCGGGAAGCTGGACCCGTAGTTGATGAAGTCGGCCAGCCGGCCCCGGTCGTGCAGGTACGAGAGGAAGGAGAAGCTGCTGGTCGGGTTGCGGAGCGTCACGAGGTCCTTGAGGTAGGACACCTGCATCGTGGCGTCCTCCAGCAGCATCCCGCGGTGCCAGCCGAAGCGCTCCTGGCGCTCGACGAACCGCGCGGTCATCCTGCGTGAGGCGGGTACCGAAGCATTGTGCTCGAGGAGCGCGATGGCCACGCCGAGGTTCGACGGTCCGAACCCGACCCCCACGACATCGAGAATCTCCTGATCGGAGTGGGGATCCGCGTTCGAAGGAGTGGCCATCACTGTCCTTTCGTTGCATCGGCACGCCTCAGATAAGGCGAGGCTAACTGCAACACGGAGTCGTACGTCCCGCCTAGGGGGTGATCCTCCGGGGGCCGCGTAACACGATCGTCATCGCAGGTCAGAATCATGACGTGACCCGCATGTCACCCGAATGGCCGTAATGACGGACCGTCCACTCAGGGCCGTCCGGGCGTGTCCTGAATCGCATTCGCGGATCGTCGTCATTGACGAGAGGATCACGCCTTCCGACACCGCCGGAGAGGGGCGGGCGCGCGGACATGACATGGCCCACGCACCCTGGACGATGGAGCCGCGAACACGGAAGGGCCCGCCCCGCCGACGGCGGGAACGGACCCTGGACGCATGCCGTGGCGCCGCGCGCGACGCGCGGTGCTCACCACTCCCAGTTGCGCACGACGAAACCCCCCTCGTTCTAGTCGCCGCCGCTCACCGGCGGCGGTCTCCGAGCCACCATCACACCCTCATGGGTGATCTCTGTCGAGTGACACGATCCACCAGTGTAACGATTCGACGACGCAGCGTCACCGATTTGAGGTTCCCCTGAGGCGTTCACCGTGCGTGGTGTGCCGTTCACCGCGGACCCCGGTGACGGTGCCGTCCATGCCGGGAACCGGCCCGTACCCGTGGGTAATGTGAGGCTTACTTGTCCCGGCAACTGACGGACGGATCCCCGACGTGACCTCGCACCAGGCGGTACCGCACGCGCGGCGCCGCTGGTGGCCGTCCGGGCGGTGGACGCTGCGCGAGCTGCCGGCCGGGGCCGTGGTGTTCGTGCTCGCCGCCGAGGCGGTGGCGGTCGGTGCTGTCGTCGCAGGGGTGCTCGCCGCGCCCGTGCCGGACGGAGCCGACCTGCTGCTCGCCGCGCTGCTCACCGTCGTCGCCGGCGCGCACACCGAGCTGTCGCGCAACGCCGAGCGGATCGCCGAGACGCGGTTCGTCAACATGACCTCGGTCTGGACGTTCTCGGCCGCCCTGCTGCTACCGGCGCCGGTCGCGACGGCCGTGGTCCTCGCCGTCTACACCCATCTCTTCCTGCGTGTCTCGCACCCCGCGGGGACACCGGTGCACCGGCACCTGTTCAGCACCACCACCGTGGTCCTCGCCGTCCACGCCGTGGCGGTGGTGAGCCTGCTCGTCCCCGCCGGACCCGCCACCAGCGTGCGGGAGGCGGTCGTCGTCCTCGTCGCCCTGCCGGTCTACGCGTGCGTGAACACCCTGCTGGTCGTGTCGGTGCTGCGGCTGACCCGGCCGGGCTCGCGCTTCCTGCCGCTGCTGCTCGGCGGGGAGATCCTGCTGGAGCTGGCCACGCTCTCGCTGGGCGGTCTGGTGGCGGTCATCATCGCCCACACCTCGCCGTGGCTGGTCCTGCTCGCCGTCCTCCCGCTGGCCGTGCTGGAGCAGACGACGCTCGTCCGCCAGCTCGAGACGCAGGTGGACACCGACGCGAAGACCGGCCTGCTCAACCCGGCCGCCTGGCGCTGGCGCGGCCGGCGGCTGCTGGAGCGATGTCGTCGCACGGACCGCGCCGCAGCCGTGCTGATCCTGGATCTCGACCACTTCAAGGGCGTCAACGACCGGTACGGGCACCTCGCGGGCGACGACGTGCTGCAGGCCGTCGCCGGGGTCCTCACCGCCGAGATCCGCGACCACGACCTGGCCGGCCGGTTCGGCGGCGAGGAGTTCGTCGTCGCACTGGGCGGCCTGCGCCCGGACGACGTGGTGTTCGGCCGGGCCCGCGAGGTCGCCGAGCGGATCCGGCGCAGCGTCGCCGCGCTCGACGTGCCGACCTCGACGGCCGGCCGCATCAGCGGTCTGTCGGTGTCGGTGGGTGTCGCGGCGTCCCCCGACCACGGCGACGATCTCGACACCCTGCTCGCGGCCGCCGACGCGGCACTGTACGAGGCGAAGCGCGCCGGCCGGAACCAGGTCCGGGTCCGGCACTCCGAACCCGCGCCGCAGGGCGAGCCCGCGGCCCCGCCGTTCGGACTGAGTTGCGGGACCTGAGCTCACCCGGCCAGCAGGGCCCGGACCAGGTCCTTCCACTGCGCGAGCATCGAGTCGTCCCGCGGGTCGCGCGGATCGAAGGTGTAGGTCATGGCCGCACCCCGCATGGAGGTCAGCAGCAGGTCCCGCACCTGCTTGAAGCGCGGGCGCGACGCCAGCTCGTCACCGAACATGCGGGCCATCGACGCCCGGATGGCCGCGCCGAGGCGCCGCTCCTCCGGCCGCAGCGCGTCGGCGATCTCGCCGTTCGCCCGGGCCGCCGTCCAGAGCTCGATCGAGGCCCAGAAGTGCGGCTCGGAGAAGCTCTCCCAGAGCAGCTCGATGACCCGGTCGGCCCGGTCGAAGGCGTCGGCGGGCGGGTTCTCCTCGACGACCCGCCGCACCCGTTCCTCGGTGTCGGCGACCCGTTTGACGGCGAGGTGCTGGGCCGCGGCGACGAGCAGCCGGTCCCGTGAGGGGAAGTGGTGCAGCAGCCGGCCGCGGGACACGTCGGCCGCGGACTGGATGGTCAGCGTCGTCGCGCCGGAGTAGCCGCCGTCGATCAGGCAGGCGACGGCGGCGTCGAGGATCCGGGCGCGGCTGTCCTCCGACCGCTGCGCCCGGGTCCTCGTACCGTGTGTCCGCTCGGTGGTCATGATCGGACTAGAGTCCCAGACCCCGGCCGATGACCTCCTTCATGATCTCGGTCGTGCCGCCGTAGATCCGGGTGATCCGGGCGTCGGCGTAGGCCGTGGAGATCGGGTACTCGCTCATGTAGCCGTAGCCGCCGTGCAGCTGCAGGCACTTGTCGACGACCCGGCCCTGCAGCTCGGTGCACCAGTACTTCGCCTTCGACGCGTCGACCGCGGTCAGCTCGCCCGCGTTGAGGGCGCGCACGCAGTCGTCGACGTAGTGCTCGGCGATGTCGATCTCGGTGTCCAGCTCGGCCAGCACGAACTTCGAGTTCTGGAACGAGCCGATCGGCGAGCCGAACGCCTTCCGTTCCTTCACGTACTCCAGCGTCCACCGCAGTGCCGCACGCGCGGCGCTGACACCGGCCAGTGCGATCGAGAGCCGCTCCTGCGGGAGCTTCTGCACCAGCTGGGCGAAGCCCTGGCCCTCGTCGGGCCCGAGCAGGTTCCCCACCGGGACCCGGACGTCGGTGAACGACAGCTCGGCGGTGTCCTGCGCGTGCTGGCCCAGCTTGTCCAGGTTCCGGCCGCGCTCGAACCCCTCCATCCCGCGCTCGAGCACCAGCAGGCTCATGCCCTTGTGCTTCTGCGACGGGTCGGTCTTCACCGCCACGACCACCAGGTCGGCGTTGATGCCGTTGGTGATGAACGTCTTCGCCCCGTTGACGACGTAGTGGTCGCCCTCCCGGACCGCGGTCGTCGTCATCGAGGCGAGGTCCGAGCCGGTTCCGGGCTCGGTCATCGCGATCGCCAGGATCGCGTTCCCGCTCACCGCGTCCGGCAGCCAGCGCTGCTTCTGCTCGTCGGAGCCGTAGGCGAGCAGGTACGGGATGACGATGTCGTTGTGCAGGGTCATCCCGAGGCCCAGGCCGCCGGCACCGGCGTCCATCAGCTCCTCGATGACGACGGCGTTGAACCGGAAGTCCGGGACCCCGCCGCCGCCGTAGGACTCGGGCACGTCCATGCCCAGGAAACCGTTCGCGCCGGCCGTCGTGAACAGCTCCCGGGGCACGATCCCGTCGGCGGTCCACCGCTCCCCGTGCGGAGCGACCTCCTTGTCGACGAAGGCTCGGAACGCGGACCGGAAGTCCTCGTGGTCGGACTCGTACAGTGTGCGCCGCATCGGACGTCTCCTCCTCGCGCCGGGCCCGCTACCGCGGCTGCATCCGGATCACGCCGTCGAGGCGGATCGTCTCGCCGTTGAGCATCGGGTTCTCGACGATGTGCGCGGCCAGCTTCGCGTACTCCGCGGGCTGCCCCAGCCGCGACGGGTGCGGCACCTGCTTGCCCAGCGACGCCTTCACGTCCTCGGGCAGCGACCCGAGCAGCGGGGTCTCGAACAGCCCCGGCGCGATCGTGCACACCCGGATCCCCAGGTCGGCCAGGTCACGCGCGATCGGCAGCGTCATCCCGACGATGCCACCCTTCGACGCCGAGTACGCCGCCTGCCCGATCTGACCCTCGAACGCCGCCACCGACGCCGTATTGATCACCACGCCGCGGTCCCCGTCGACCGGCTCGGCCGTCGCGATCCGCTCCGCAGCCAGCCGGATCACGTTGAACGTGCCGATCAGGTTCACGTTGATCACCTTCGTGAACCCGTCCAGCGGGAAGGCGCCCTTCCTGCCGAAGGTCTTCTCCGCGTTGCCGATGCCCGCGCAGTTGACCGTGACCCGGACGGTGCCGAGCTCCTCGGCCAGGTCCAGGGCGGCCCGCACCTGCGCCTCGTCGGTGACGTCGGTGGGTGCGAAGCGCACGTTCTCGCCCAGCTTGTCGGCGACGGCCTCGCCCTGCGACGACGGCAGGTCGATGATCACCACCTTCGCGCCCTGCTCGACGAACTTCTCGGTGGTGGCCAGGCCGAGGCCGGAGGCGCCGCCGGTGACGACGGCGACGGCGCCGGTGATGTCCATGAATCCAGTCCTTCCGGGGAGCTGTGGGATCGGTGCGCCGCCGGCACGCGTGCGGCGGCGACGCACCGGGATCAGAGGTGTGTGTCAGAGGAGTTCGAGGATGGTGGCGTTCGCCTGCCCGCCGCCCTCGCACATGGTCTGCAGGCCGTAACGGATGCCGTTGTCCCGCATGTGGTGCACCAGCGTCGTCATGATCCGCGCACCCGAACCACCCAGCGGGTGCCCCAGCGCGATCGCCCCACCGTTCGGGTTCAACCGCTGCGCCACACCCGCGTCGTCCCCACCGATGTCGGCCAGCCACGCCAGCGGCACCGGCGCGAACGCCTCGTTCACCTCGAACGCCCCGATGTCCGACAGACCCAGCCCCGACTTCGCCAGCGCCTTCTCCGTCGCCGGGATCGGCGCCGTCAACATGATCACCGGATCCGCACCCGCCAGCACCGCGGTGTGCACCCGCGCCACCGGACGCAACCCCAGCTCCGCAGCCTTCTCCGAGGTCGTCATCAGCAACGCCGCCGACCCGTCGGAGATCTGCGACGAGTTCCCCGCATGGATCACCCCACCCTGGTCGGCCTCCTCGAACACCGTCTTCAGCTGCGCGAGACCCTCGAGCGTCCCGCCCCGCCGCACACCCTCGTCGGCGGCGACCCCGGCCAGCGGCGCGATCTGGCCGTCGAACCGGCCCGCGTCCTGCGCCTCGGCGGCACGCGCGTGCGACTGCAGCGCGAACTCGTCGAGCTGCTGCCGCGAGAAGCCCCACTTCTCGGCGATCATCTCCGCGCCCACACCCTGGTTCGGGGCGGTGCCGTACCGCGCCGCGAAGTCCGCACCGAGCGGGTCCTCGCCCTGGCTCGACGAGAACATCGGCACCCGGGTCATCGACTCCACACCACCGGCGACGACCACGTCGTACTGCCCGGCGATCAGGCCCGCCGCCGCGAAGTGCACCGACTGCTGGCTCGACCCGCACTGCCGGTCGACCGTCACACCCGTCACCGACTCCGGGAACCCCGCCGCCAGCGCCGCGTTGCGGGCGATGTCCAGGGTCTGCTCACCGGACTGCGACACGCAGCCCCAGATCACGTCCTCGATCTCAGCCGGGTCGACACCCGACCGCTCCGCCACGCTCCGCAGCACGTGGGCCGACAGATCGGTCGGGTGCACCCCGGCCAGACCGCCCTTGCGCTTGCCGACCGGGCTGCGCACCGCTTCGACGATGACTGCGTCCCGCACGTCCCACGCTCCTTCGCGACGGGTTCCGGCGCCACCGGGCGCCGTTCTCGACGGCGACGGTAGCAGGAAACAGTCAGGACTGACTGCCTGGCGGTCGTGCGAGCCGCGTCACGCCCGGATCCGGTCCGCCAGCCGGCCCAGTCCGAGCACGGCCCAGCCGAGCAGGAGGAACCCGGCGGCGAGCCGGACGATGTTCCAGGCCAGCCCACCCGCACCGACGGCGTCGGGATCCAGGAAGTAGTACGGCGCCCGCCGGCCCGCCCCGTTCAGCACGAGGACGGCGAGCGCGAGGTACGCGGCGGGGAACAGGAGCCAGACCAGCGGGCGCCACCACGGAACCGGCGGCCCGGCCCGCCGGACCAGCGTCCAGTCCACCAGGGCGAGGAGCGGGACGACGACGTGCAGCAGCACGTTGGCCGGCGTCCAGCCCATGCTGCGGCCGGTGAGGAACAGCAGCCAGACGACGCCCGCGACCAGCAGGTACACCACGACCGCGGCCCGCAGTCCGGTGGCACGCCGTGCCCGGGGCGCGACCAGCATCCAGGCGTAGAACGCCGCCGCGAGGACGTTGACCTGGTAGGTGAAGGTCGTCAGCCGCCACGTCACGCCGCTGCGCGAGGTCAGCTCGACCAGTACGAGCGCGGCGAGCACGCAGAGCACGATCGCGGCGCGCACCGGCACGACGAGTGCGTCACGACGGCCGGGGGCGGGTTCCGGGGTCACCCCCGCTCAACTCCACGGGACGGGCCGCCGTTCCCGGCTCCCGGTGCGGGCGAGCGCCCCGCGGGCCGGGCGGCACGATCCGCGGGGTGATCCACGCTATCCGGTGCCGCCCGCCGCTCGCACCTGATCGTTCCGTCGTGCAACGTGAATGGTGAGCATCCCTCACGAGGAGGAGGTCCGATGTCCACCACCGAGCACGGCAACGTCCCCGCCGGGGGCAACACGGTCGCCGGCGGCTGGGGCGTGACCCGCAGCGTCGGGCTCACCGCGCTCGCCGTCGCCGCGGCCCGCGCCGCGGAGGCCGAGCGTCCCGACGCACTGGCCACCGACCGGTTCGCCCCGGGATTCGTGCGGGCCGCCGAGCCCGCGGCGCCCCTGACGTCCGCGGGCGGGCCCGCCTGGGACGCGCTCGTCGACATGATGGCGATCCGCACCCGGGTGCTCGACGACCTGATGCTCGCCGCCGCCGGCGCCGGGATCCGCCAGGTCGTCGTCCCGGCGGCGGGGCTGGACGCCCGGGCGTACCGGCTGCCCTGGCCGTCGGGCGTCACCGTGCACGAGATCGACCAGGCGGAGGTGCTGTCGTTCAAGCAGCACGTCCTCGACGCGGCCGGGGCCGTGCCGCACGGCCGGTACCGCCCGGTCGCGTGCGACCTGCGGGACGACTGGCCCACCGCGCTGCGCGACTCCGGGTTCGACCCGGCGGCACCGACGGCGTGGCTGGTGGAGGGCCTGCTGCCCTACCTGCCGCCGGACGCCGAGGCGGACCTGTTCGCCCGCATCACCGAGCTGTCGGCGCCGGGCAGCCGGATCGCCGTCGAGACCCTCGACCAGGCCGCCGCCGACGGGTGGATGCACTCGCCGGCGGTGCGCGAGCTCGGGTCCGCGACCGGGTGCGACCTGGCCGAGCTCTGGGACACCCGCCGGCGACCGGCCGCGGTCGACGTCCTGCGCGGGCACGGCTGGCGGGCCCGCGGCCGCGGGATCGGCGACCTCGGCGCCGAGCTGGGCCGGGTGCCGTCCGGACCGGCCGCGGGCATGGTCACCCACGCCGCGATCGTCGACGCGGAGCGCTGAGGCGGCTCAGGCCCCGGCGCTCCCGGCGCGGGCGGGGGCGACGGTCCGGTCGTCGTCCCCGGTCGCCTGCTGCCCGTCGCCGGCCGCCGGGGTCCCGTCCCGGGACTCCGACGCCTCGTCACCGGCGTCCGGGACCCCGCCATCGGCGTCGGCCGCCGCGTCGTCCCGGCCGAGGATGCCCTCCTGGGCCGCGACGACCGTCGGGACGGTGATCTGACCGGCCACGTTGGTCGCCGTCCGCATCATGTCGAGGATCGGGTCGATGCCGATGACGACCGCGATCCCGGCGGCGATGACCTCGGGCGGGAGGCCGACGGCGGCGAGCGTCAGGGTCAGCATCGTGAACCAGCCGGTCGTCCCGGCGGTGGCCAGCGCACCGAACACCGCGACGGCCACGATCACCAGGTACTGCCACACGGCCAGCTCGATCCCGGAGATGTGCGCGATGAAGATCGTCGCGAGGGCCGGGTAGACGGCGGCGCACCCGTCCATCTTGGTCGTCGTGGCGAGCGGCACGGCGAAGCCGGCGTAGTTCCGGTCGACGCCCAGGTCGATCGCGGCCTGCCGGGACTGGGGCAGCGACGCGCCCGAGGAGCGCGACACGAACGCGAACTGCAGCACCGGCCAGGTCACCGAGAAGAAGCGGCGCGGGCCGATGCCGGCGACGACGCGCAGCAGCAGCGGGTACACCCCGAACAGGACGATCGCGCAGCCCAGGTAGACCGTGACGATCAGGCCGAGCAGCGAGCCGACGAAGCCGCTGCCGTAGGTGGCGAACGCGTTGCCGATCAGGCCGAGCACGCCGACCGGCGCGAGCACGATGATCCATCCGATGATCGTCAGGACGATCTCGAACGCCGACCGGGAGAACGCGACGAACGGCTCGGCCTTCTCACCCAGCGCGTAGGCCGCTGCGCCGACCAGCAGCGCGGCGAGGACCACCTGCAGGACGTTGTCCTCGGCGAACGCGGCGACCGGGTTCGCCGGGATGATCCCCGTGAGCAGGGCCTGCCACGACCCGACCGTCTTCTCCCCGACCTCCTGGACGGCCTCGGGGTCCGCGGCGACCGAGATCCCCGCGCCCGGGCGGCCGACGATGCCGATGGCCAGCCCGATCAGGACGGCGATCAACGAGGTGCCGGCGAACCAGGCGACGGTGCGGCCGCCGAGCCGGGCGGCCGTCCGGCCGCCGCCGAGGTCGCGCAGGCTGACGATGCCGACGACGACCGCGAGGAAGACCAGTGGCACGACGGTGAACTGCAGCAGCCCGGTGAACAGGCTGCCGACGGTGTCCAGTGTGGAGGCCAGCCAGTCGGCCCCGGTGAGCCGGGCGGTCAGCCCGAGCAGGGCGCCGAGTACGAGACCGGCGAGGGTGAGGACGGCGAACACGCGGGGCCTGCGCCAGGCGCGGGCCGCACGGACGACGAGTGACACGATGGGGATCCTTCGGGGTGCGGTGGTGACGGTTGCCGGGGCCGGGTCACGCCGGACAGCCCGACACCACGCGCCGGCACAGGTCGATCACCCGCCTGCGCACCATCACCAGTCCACGTCCCCGCACGTGGTCCCACAACGCCCGGTGTGCCCGCTTCCTTCCCGGGCACGGTGTACCCCCCGTCACGCGCGTGACGGTCAGACGGGGACCGATCGGGTCCTGGCGTCGCGCGGCAGCGGTACCCGCGCCGGGTCCCGCGGCAACCGGCCGGGCCACACCAGACAGAGCACCGGTGGGGCACCGACCGCACGCAGGGCGGCGACCGCGAGCTCCACGTCGGACGCCCGCGTCCCGGCGGTCTGCACCGCGAGCACCGTCGGCCCGGCGTCGCGCAGCGCACGCAGGTCCTCCTGGCGGAGCCGCGGGGACCGCAGCGCCCGGACGACCGGCACCCCCGCCCCGGGATCACCGGCCGGCGCCCCCGGCGTGAGATCGGCGTACACCCGCCGGTCCCCCACCAGCGTCGCGGCCTTCACCAGCTCGCCGGCGATGTCGCAGGCCGGCTCCGCGGTGAGCTGCACGACGGTGACCTGTGGGAACCCGCTCAGCCACCGGCGGTAGGCGTCGGCCAGCACCGGCACCGCCCCGGGTGCCCGGCCCGGCGCGAGCACCGGCGGGTCGATCCGGTCGTGCAGTGCCGCGGCCGGGTCCGCCTCCGGCAGCAGACGCCTGCCCCGCCGGACCGCGGGGACGCCCACGCCGACCAGGACCGGCACGGCCAGCCCGCCGAGCAGCACGGCCCCGGTGACCCACCAGCCGAGCGGGACCGCGGGCCCGGCGACCGCGGCCGCCCCTGGGACGACGACGGTCGCCTGCCCCGTGCGGTCCGCCAGCACCCGGCCGAGCTGGTCCGCGACGGGATCGGGCGCGGTGCCGCCGCTGTCGGACGCCGCCGCCGCGGCGCGCCGGTCGAGCTCGGCGCGGACCGGGCCGGTGCCCGCCGCGTCGACGGCCGCGTCGACGGCGGCGACCTGCTCCGTCAGTGCGGTGACGGCCCCGTCGACGGCGGCGGTGGCGGCCGCCGCGTCGGGACCGGTGGCGCGGACCTCGATCGTCCCGGGCGCCGGCGAGGTGACCTCCGGCACGGCCCCCGCCGGCTCGGCGACGCGGTCGGTGAACGCGGTCGTCGCCGCGGCGCCGAGCGCGCGGGCGGTGGCCGCGGCAGGATCGGCCGACCCCACCGTCGCGACCTGGAGCGTCGCCGTCGCCACGGTGGGGGGCGGGACGAGCACGGCCAGCACGGCGGCGGTGCCCGCGGCGAGCACTCCGAGCAGGACGACCCGTCCACGCCGGCGGGCCAGGACGGCTCCGGCCTCACGCAGCGGGCCGTTCCCGCGCCCCACCGGGACGCGGACCCCCGGACCGGCCGCGACCCGGCCGGGCGCGACGGCGAGGAGTGGGGCGGAACCGTTCACCGCGCCGTTCGCGACCCCGTCGACGGCGCGGTCCCCGGGGCCGCTCCCCGGGTCCTTCATCAGCGCGTTCCGCGGAACGTTCGCGGTGCCGTTCGCGGTGCCGTTCGCGGTGCCCTTCGCGGTGCCGTTCGCGGTGCCGTTCGCCGTGGCATTCCGCGGAACGCTCCCCGGGGTCGCGGCGACGTCCGCGGGGGCCTGCACGCCGTGCAGACCTGGGCCGTCCGGTACCGAGCCGTCCGGACCGGCACTGTCCGGTGGTCTCGGGACCTGCATCGGGGACCGCAGCCCACGACGCGGAACCGGCGGACGGGGGAGTTCACCGGGCTCCGGGCCCGGGGGCCCGGCCTGCGCCGGCACCGCGGGCGCTCGACCCGTCCCCCCGTCCGCCGGACCGGTGGCCCCCCGCGGGACCGGGGACGGTCGGCGGGACGGGGACGGTCGCGGGACGGGGCCGGGCCGCGGAACGGCTCCGGACCCGGCCACCGCACCGGGCCGCGGCAGGCTCCCCGCGCCCGCGACCGGCGCGTCGGACCGGTCGGGCCCGGCTCCGGCAGCACCGGCCGACGGGTCCGGCGACCGCTCCGGCGACGGACGCTGCGCGGGGTCCCGGGGAGGATCCGGCGTCGCCCCGGGCGTCGGTCCCACCGGCACCCCGGGCGCACGCACGGTGCGTGCCATCAGAATGTCCCCATCGGCATCGCCCCGTCGAGCGCGCCCGGCCCGGCACCGGTGCCCGCCCAGGCCGGCTGCGGCTGCGCGCTCCCGGCACCGGCGGAGATCCGCTCACCGAAGTGTTCCCGCAGCCAGGACGTCCGGTAGACGGTGTCGAGGTAGCGCTCCCCCAGGTCAGGGGCCAGCGCGACGGCGGTCACGCTCTCGTCACCGTGCCGCGACAGCCAGGCCAGCGCCCCGGCCACGACGGTCCCGGTCGACCCGCCGAACAGGAACCCGCGCCGCGCCAGCCGGTGGCAGATCTCCAGGGTGTCCGGTTCCGCCACGTGGACCACGTCGTCCACGTAGGCCTCGTCGAGCAGCGGGGGCCGGACGCTCGTACCGAGGCCGGGGATCATCCGCGGCGCGGGCCGGTCCCCGAAGGTGATCGACCCGACGGCGTCGACCGCGACCACCCGCACGCGGCCGGGCCGGGAACGGAAGTACCGGGCGCAGCCCATAAGCGTCCCCGTCGTGCCGGCGCCGACGAACAGCACGTCGATCCCGGGGAACGCCGACTCGATCTGGGGGCCGGTGCTGGTGAGGTGCGAGCCCCAGTTCTCCGGGTTCGCGTACTGGTCCAGCCAGACGTACCGGTCGTCGGACTCCACCATGGACCGGACGAGCGAGAGCCTCGTGGCGAGGTAGCCACCGGCGGCATCCGGGAGGTCGACCACACGGACCTCGGCACCCAGCGCCTCCATGATCCGGTGGGTCGCCGGGTTGCACCGCGGGTCGGTGACGCACACGAAGCGGTAGCCGCGGCTGGCCGCGATCATGGCGAGGGCGACGCCGAGGTTCCCCGACGACGACTCGACCAGCACCGACCACGGGGTCAGCCGCCCCGAGCGCTCGGCCGCGGTCACCATGCCGAGCGCGGCCTTGAGCTTGACCGAGCCCGCGAAGTTGAATCCCTCGCACTTCAGGTAGAGGGAGCGGCCCAGCGATCCGGCCAGGTCGACGTACAGGTCGTCGGTGTTGAACTGTTCGGGGGCGGAGATGACGGTCATCGTCGACCTCTCTCAGGGGGTGTGCCGCTCGGCGGTGCCGGCTCGGGTCGTGGGCGACGTCGCGGCCACGACACGCGTCACCGGTCGTCCCGGGCGGGGACGGTGACGCCGTCGGCCATCGCGACCACGACGTCCCGCACGCCGGTGTAGGGATCGCGGCCGTGCGCGACCCGCAGGTTGTCGACGACGAGCAGGTCGCCGTCCTGCCAGGGCTCGCACACCGTGTGCCGCTCGTGGGCGTCGTTGATCACGTCGACGACGTCGGGCGGGACGGGTGAGCCGTCGCCGAACCGGGTCGTGAACGGCAGCCCGTCCGGACCGTGCAGCTCGACGAGGAACTCGCGCACCTCCGGGTCCATGGCGTACTCCGACAGGAACGCGATCTGGTTGAAGAAGACGCGCTCCCCGGTGGCCGGGTGGACCAGCACGCCGTGCCGGCGCTGCCGGGTGCGTAGACCGCCGCCCGTCGTCCACTCGGTCGCGATCGCGTTCGCCCGGCAGTAGCGCTCGACCTCGTCCCGGTCGGTGGTGCCGAACGCCTGCGTCCAGGACGCCCCGATCTGGTCGCCGTAGTTGCGGACGAGCAGCCAGCCGTCGCGCTGGATCCGGTCGACCAGCGCGCCCGGCAGCTCGTCGACGACCCGTGCGGTGTCGACCAGCGGGGTCGCGCCACCCGACGCCGGTGCCCGCAGGCAGGCGAACATCAGCGTGGCCGGCGTCTCGAGCACGTAGGACAGCTCGTGGTGCGGGCACATGGGCTGCCGCGCGGGCCACGGCGTGGACGAGTGGACACCGTCGGCGAGCAGGGTGCGCGCGGCGACCGCCTCGCGCTCGGTGTAGGCGGCGCCGCCGAGCCGGGCGGCGACGCCGGCGACGTCGGCGACCGTCCGCAGGCCGAGGCCCCGGACCACGACGGCGCCGTGTTCGTCGACGAGGTCGCCCAGGGCGTCGCCGTTCCGTTCGCACCAGTCGCTCGCGTCGCCCGCGGAGCCGGAGGCCAGGACGGGCGGGTGTCCGGGGTGCAGTCGCACCCCCAGCAGTGATCCGGTCATCGTTCTCCCCCCATGTGGTGGTGGTTCGGTCCTGCGGGGAGCGGTGCGGGTCCGGGAGCAGGTGCGTGGCGGGTGGGACGGACGGCGCGGGCCGGGTTGCCCTCCCAGACGTCCCCGGCCGGCACCTCCTCGCCCTTCATGAGGAAGGCGTCGCAGCCGATCCGGGCGCCGTCGCCGACGACGGAGCCGTAGTGCAGGAAGGCTCCGACGTCGAGGCAGGCGCCGTTGCCGACGGTGATGCGCTCCGACTTGAAGGTGCCGTCCTCCTGGGAGTGGCACTGGATGACGGATCCGGCGTTGAGCACCGCCTCGTCGCCGATCGTGACCAGGGTCCGCTCCGTCAGGGCGCACCCGTCGTCGAACACCCGCCGGCCGATGCGGACGCCGAGGGCGCGGGACACGACGTTCTTGAACGGGGTACCGGCGAGCATCCGGTCCCAGCCCTGGACCACGAGCTTCCAGTAGCGCTCGTGCCACCAGAAGTACGGGTCGTAGACCGAGCAGAAACGGGGATGCAGCGGGTGGAACACGGTCGCCAGCCGCTCGACCGCGACGGTGTAGACTATCGTGAACAGCAGCGAGACGACCATCAGGATGCCGACCGCGACCGGCCCGAGCGGCACGAGGACGTCGGCGAGCAGCAACGTCAGCAAGGTGATCCCGAACAGGCCGCCCCAGCGGAGCAGCAGGGCGACGCCGATGGTGCGCCGGTTGTAGCGGTTCTTGCGGCGCAGCCGCTCGTGCAGGTCGAGCCCGCTCTCCAGGTGACCGAACGCGGAGTCCCGGCGCACCGTGCGCGGGATCTCGAAGGGCGGTGAGCCGAGCAGGCCGACGCCGCTGCGGACCGGCCCGTCCGTCGGGACGAGGGTCTTGGTCGCGATGAGGCAGTCGTCGCCCACCCGGGCGCCGGCCGGATAGACGATCCTGTTGCCGAGGAAGCTGTTCGCGCCCAGCCGGGTGCGCGAGACCACGAATGCGGTCGACGAATAGTCCGCATTGACGATGGACAGGCCGTCGGCGACCATCGTCCCGGTCCCGATCGAACTCGCGAACGGGGTCTCGTGCTTGACCGCCGTTCCGAAATTGGTTCCCGTCTGGGGTCGCAGCCGGAGGTCGTGACCGATCAGCCGCAGATACCCGACGATGTAGGAACTGTCGCCCAGCAGGTACGTGAAGAACCTGATGTTGGTCGTCCGGATCACCATCCGGTGCAGGGTGTAGCGGAACCCGTAGAGCCGGTGGATCCGTCCCTCGACGGTGCCGGCCGTGAGCAGCCGGGCGAGCACCGTCGCGCTGACGAGGCCGGCGACGATGCCGACGAGCATCAGGACCCCCGACAGTGCGAGCACCTCCAGGTAGAACAGCAGCGTGTCGTGCGGGACCGTCGCCACCCCGAGGACCGTGTCGAACGTCGGGATGCGCAGCAGCGCCGCGTCGACGACCCCGGTGCTCAGCGGCAGCCAGACCAGTACCAGCGTCAGCAGCTGGCCGGCCGCGTAGGCGCCGCGGCGCAGCGACCCGCTCGGCGTCGTCGCCGGACCGCCCGGGTCGCCACCACCCTGCCGTCCCGGAGTGCCCCACCAGGTCTCGCCCGCCGGGATCCGCTGGCCGGTGTGGAGCGACGACGAGTGGGCGAGCCTGCCGCCGTCGCCGATCTCGCTGCCGATGTCGACGACGGCGGCCTCGCCGACGACCACGTCGGCACCGAGCACGACGCGGCCCGTCCGGATGATCCCCGGTTCGGCGCGGTAGCAGGTGAGCACCGAGTCCTTGCGGAGCACGGTGCCCGCACCGATGGTCAGCAGGTCGGGACAGGCCGGCACGAACCGGGACAGCATCACGACCCCCGGGCCGATCCGGGCACCCAGCAGCCGCAGGTAGAGCGGCAGCAGGGGCGAACCCGCGGCGACCAGGAGCAGCGGGTTGGTGCGGACCAGCGACCTGGCCAGCCAGAACCGGAAGTAGCCTGCGCTCCACAGCCGGATCTCCCGCTCGGTCCACCGGCCGACGAGCAGCCACTTGGCGACGATCGGCAGCACCGCGAACACCGCAAAGGCTAGCGAGACGGCGACCAGCGAGCGGAGGTAGAAGTCCACGAGCCCGGCCCCCTGCGCGATCCACAGGTAGGCCGTGCCGAGCACCGTCCCGTAGGCCACGGTGAAGAGCACGAAGGTCAGGAGCTGGGCGGCGCCGCACAGCACGTAGGCCACGGACGAGACGGGCGGCGCCGGATCGGGCCGCACCGCCGTCGTGGGCGGTTCGGGGCCGGCGCCCTCCCGGGCGAGCGCAGCGGCCAGACCGGCCGGGGTCGGGTGCGCGTAGACGTCGGTCGTCGACACGTCGGGCAGGTCGTCGCGGTGCCGCACCCGGGCGCAGAACCGGGTCATCGTCATCGAGTCCGCGCCGAGGTCGGTGAACACGTCCGCGTCCACCCGCACCTCCGCCTTCAGCAGGTCGGCGAGGATCGCCCGGTAGCCCTCCTGCACGACGCCCGCCGCGTCCGGCCCGCCTGCCCGCCCCGCCCCGGCCAGGGCCGTCGCGAGCCCCCGGGCCGTCGGGTGCGTGTAGACGTCGGTCATCGACACGTGCGGCATCCCCGGCCGTCCGCGGACCCGCGCACAGAAGCGGGCTTGCAGCATGGAGTCCGCTCCGGCGTCGGCGAAGAAATGATCGGTCGGCGCCACCGGGAAACCGGTCATTTCACCGATGAGGGCGCAGATCTCGTTCTCGACGTCCAGTTCCGGATCCGTCCCCGGACGGGAAACGATGATCCGTTCCGCGGCCTGCCGAATCGGCATCCCCGGTACCTCCCCCCGAGCGGAACCCGTCTCTGCCGGTCGAATTCGTCGCAGGTTTCCTCTGTGTTACCCCTCATCGCATTTACCCGACATCGACGACCATCGGAGACGGACGCCGGCCGGGCGCGAGGGTGGTGCCGGATGCCGCGACACCCTGTCGCGACACCCCGTCGCGCGATCCGTGCCCTACCGTTCGCCGCCGGCCACGCAGACGGTTCGGCTTCGCCCGTAATGTGATCTGGTTCACACTTGTTCATCCGACCGAGGTCGCCCCGTGCGGCGCGTGCGCGCGGGCCCCCGGCACCCGGGCACGGATCATGGGTCGACGCGACGGAAGGAGATCCCGTGCCCCGGCTACCACGCCGAACGGTGCTGCTCGGCGCGCTCGGCGGTGCGCTGTCCGGCGCACTCCCCGGTGTCGTGCCGCGCGCACCCGCGCTCCCCGACCCGTTCACCCTCGGCGTCGCGTCCGGCGACCCGGCGCCAGACGGGGTGGTCCTCTGGACCCGGCTCGCGCCCCGGCCCGACGCCGAGGACGGCCGCGGCGGGATGCCGGACCGGGCGGTCGACGTCGAGTGGGAGCTGGCCGAGGACGAGGGCTTCACCCGGGTCGTCCGGCGCGGCACCGAGACCGCGACGGCGCAGGAGGCGCACACCGTCCACGCCGAGCCGGGCGGCCTCGCCCCGGGGCGGGAGTACTTCTACCGGTTCCGCACCGGGACGCACCTGTCCCCCGCCGCGCGCACCCGGACCGCGCCGGCGCCGGACGCGGCCGTGCCGGCCCTCACGGTCGCGACGGCGTCCTGCGCGAAGTTCGGGGCCGGGTACTTCACCGCCTACCGGGCGCTCGCCGCCGACGAGCCCGACCTCGTCCTGCACCTCGGCGACTACTTCTACGAGGCCGACGACGGCGACGTCCGCGACACCGGTGGCCCGGAACCGACCGACCTCGCCGGCTACCGGCGGACCCACGCCCACCAGAAGTCCGATCCCGACCTGCTGGCCGCGCACGCCGTCGCGCCCTGGGTCGTCGTGTGGGACGACCACGAGGTCGTCAACAACTGGGCGGGTGGCGACGGGAGCGTCTCCCCCGACCGCAGGGCCGCGGCGTTCCGCGCGTACTGGGAGCACATGCCGCTGCGCCGGGCGTCGGTGCCGCGCGGGCCGGACCTGCAGCTGTACCGCCGCATCGGGTGGGGCTCGCTCGCGACCTTCCACATGCTCGACACCCGGCAGTACCGGATGAAGGGCGGTTCCATCACCGGCGCGGAACAGGAGCGCTGGCTGCTCGACGGCTTCCGCGCCTCCACCGCGGGCTGGGACGTGCTGGGCCAGCAGGTCTTCTTCGCGCCCCGCTCCGGCGGCGGCAAGCGCCAGACGTGGGACGAGCACCCGGAGTCCCGGGGGCGCATCCAGCAGGGGTGGGTGGACGCCGGGGTGCGCAACGCCGTCGTCCTCACCGGGGACGAGCACGTGCACCACGCCAACGAGCTGCCCGCCGACCCCGACGAGCCGGACGGCCCCGTCGTCGGGACCGAGCTGGTCACCACCTCGGTGACCTCCGGTGGCGACGGCAGTGACGGCGGGGACGACGGGGACGGTGGCGGCGAGGACGACGGCGACGGCGGGGACGACCCGCACCTGCGTTTCCGAGCCGACCGGCGCGGCTACGTCCTCGCCCGGTTCGAGCCGCAGCAGCTGCGCGCCGACTTCCGGACCGTGGAGAGGGTGTCGGAGCGGGACGCCCCGGTCGGCACGGCGGCGTCGTTCGTGGTGCCGGACCGGGAACCCGGGCTGCACGCGCTGTGAGCCCGGGCCCCGGCGGCCCTCAGCCGGTGGCGACCTTCGGTACGGACACCGTGCCGGTGTCGAGGATGTCCAGCACCGCGGCGGCGATCCTCTCCCGGTGCGCCTCGGCGGACCCGAGCAGGGCCGCGTCGGCGACGGCCCGCTTGTAGTACAGGTGCGCCGGGTGCTCCCAGGTGAACCCGATCCCGCCGTGCAGCTGCACGGTGTCCGCGGCGACTCGGTAGCAGACCTCCGAGCAGGTGGCCTGGGCGATCGACACCGCGAGATCGGGGTCGTCCACACCGGACGCGACGGACCAGGCCGCGTGCAGTGCGGTGGTGCGGGCGTGCTCGACGCCGACGAGCATGTCCGCGCACCGGTGCTTCACCGCCTGGAAGGACCCGATCGGACGGCCGAACTGGAGCCGTTCCTTCGCGTAACCGACGGTGAGGTCGAGCAGCCGCTGCGCGATGCCGGTCTGTTCGGCGGCGAGCAGCGCCCCGGCGGTGCGGAACGCGTGCCGCAGGGCGCGGTCGGCGTCGTCGCCGGTGGCGAGCACCGTGGCCGGCGCCCCGTCGAGGTCGACCCGGGCGATCCGGCGGGTGAGGTCGAGCGAGCCGCGGGGCGTGACCGTCACCCCGGCGGTGCCCTGGTCGACGGCGGCCAGCACCGGGCCGTCGGGCCCGGCCGCGGCGACGAGCAGGACGTCGGCGGCAGCCGCGTCCGGCACGTGGTCGACGGCGCCGGTGAGCCGCCCGTCGTCGGCGGAGACGGCGGCCGCGGTCGCGGCGTCGTAGGGCACCGTCAGGGGCGCGACCAGGGCGGCGGTCCGGGTGCCCTCGGCCAGCTCGGGCAGCAGCGCGTCCCGTGCCGCCGACGCCGGCGCGGCGACCAGGGCCGGGACGGCCAGCCCGACGGTGCCCAGCAGCGGTCCGGTGACCAGCGCCGCGCCGAGCTCCTCGGCCGCGACCGCCTGGTCGACGCAGGTGCCGCCGGCCCCGCCGAGCTCCTCGGGGACGGCGAGGGCGAGTGCCCCCAGCTCCCCGCCGAGCCGGGCCCACAGGGCACGGTCGTAGCCCTCGCCGGTGTCGATCAGCGCGCGCAGCACCGTCTCGTCGTGTGCCCGCTCGGCGAACCGGCGCAGGCCGGCCCGCAGCTCCTGCTGCTCGTCGGTGACGTCGAACTCCTGCGGCTCAGCCACGGGGGACCTCCTTCCACGGGCGGTCGGAGTCCGACCGCGGCTCGCCGGGCAGGCCGAGGACCCGCTCGCCGAGGATGTTGCGCATGACCTCCGAGGTCCCGCCCTCGATGGTGTTCGCGCGCGAGCGCAGGAACCGCTGCTGCAGGGTGGAGCCGGGATCGGCGTGCACCCGGCCGCCGCCGTCCGCGCGGTGCATCGTCCAGTCGTCGTAGAGCAGGGCGTCCGGGCCGAGCAGGTCCATGCAGAACTCGTAGACCTCCTGGTTCAGCTCGGCCCCGACCAGCTTGGACACCGACCCCTCGGGGCCGGGCTGCCCCGCGGTGGCGGTGCGCCGGGCCCGGGCCAGCGTCAGCCGGTGCGCCTCGGCGCGGGTCCAGAGCCGGGCCAGCCGGTCGCGCAGCACCGGGGTGTGCCGGTCGGGGTGCTCGGCCCAGAGCCCGAGCGCCTCGGCGATCACGCCGCTGCCCCGCCTGCCGGTGACCCCGCCGATCGCGGTGCGCTCGTTCATCAGGGTCGTGATCGCGACCCGCCAGCCGGCGCCGACCTCGCCGAGCCGGTGCGCGTCCGGGACCCGGGCGTCGTGCAGGTAGACCTCGTTGAACTCGGCCTGCCCGGTCATCTGCCGCAGCGGGCGCACCTCCACGCCCGGCTGCTCCATGTCGATCACGAAGTAGGTCAGGCCGCGGTGCTTCGGGCGGTCCGGGTCGGTACGGGCGACGACCATCCCCCACCGCGCCACGTGCGCGAGCGTGGTCCACACCTTCTGCCCGTTGAGCACCCACTCGTCGCCGTCACGGACGGCGGAGGTCGCGAGCCCGGCGACGTCGGACCCGGCGCCCGGCTCGCTGAACAGCTGGCACCAGATCTCCTCGCAAGTGGCCATCGGCCGGAGCCACGCGGCGGCCTGCTCGCGGTCCGGTGTGTACTCGACGACGGTGGGCGCGCCCATTCCGTAGCCGATCGGGTTGACGGCGAACATCCGTGGGCCGCCCGCGTCGGTGACGATCCCGTCGACCACCGCCTGCAGCCCGCGGGACAGGCCGAGACCGCCGAGCCCCTCCGGGTGGTGCACCCAGGCCAGGCCGGCGTCGTAGAGGGCCCCGAACAGCTCCGCCCGGGGTGCGGTGCGCGGATCGTGCGCGGCGACGACGGCGCGGGTGGCGTCGGCGACCCGTTCGGTGTCGGTGTCGGTGTCGGTCGTGGGCGGGGAACTCATCGCACCTCCGAGGACTGGCTGGACGGCGTCGTTGCGGTCGCTCACGAATCTAGGTCATCGGCACCGGTCCCCAATTTCGACTAACGGGGCTAACGGCCGTTACTCCGCCTGCGACACCCCGGGCACCCGACCGGTGCACCCGCCTGGTCCGGCCGCGGTGACGACCGCCCGACCGCCCGACCCACCCTCGCCGCAGAGAGAGCCGGACATGACCCGACCGATGCCGCCGCAGCACCGTCCCCACCCGGGACCCGCCCTGTTCCACCACCCGTACCCCGCCGCCGGGCCGCGCCGCCGCGGCGTCCCGACCTGGGCCGTCCTGGTCGTCGCCGCCGCGCTGGCGCTGACCGTCGCCGGCGCCCTCTTCGTCTCCCTGGCCGGTCCGGCCTACGCACAGGTCGTGCGGGAGCCGGTGGGCACCGCGGGCGCCAACCCGTTCATGCCCGCCGTCGGTGCCGACGCCACCGGGGTGGTCGCCCCGGCCGGTTCCGGCGGGAGCGTCGCCGGTGACACCGCGGGCCTCTACGGCGGGACCCGCAGCGACGGCACCTGCGACGCCGCGTCGCTCACCGGGTACCTGCGGGACAACCCGGGCAAGGCCACCGCCTGGGCGGGGGCGCTCGGCCTGGGCGCCTCCCAGATCGACGGCTACGTCGCAGGCCTCACCCCGGTCGTGCTGCGGGCCGACACCCTGGTCACCAACCACGGCTACGTGAACGGCGTCGCGACCCCGTTCCCGTCGGTGCTGCAGGCCGGCACCGCCGTGTTCGTCGACCGGTGGGGCGTGCCGGTGGTGCGCTGCTCGTGCGGCAACCCGCTGTCGGCCGCACCGACGTTCTACGGCGCCGTCTACACCGGACCGACCTGGGTGTCGTTCTCGGAGACGAACGTGTCGGTCGTGCTGACCAGCAGCGTCGAGATCCGGAACTACACGCTGGTCGACCCGTGGCGGCACCGTCCGTTCTCGCGGCCCGCGACCTCGCACGGCGACCGTGACGGCGACGCCGCCGTCCCCGCCCCGGGTGGCTCCGGCTCCACCCCGCCCGCCGGGAACGGCACCTCTCCCGCCCCGAGCACCCCGGGCACCCCGGGCACCCCGGGCACCGACACCGGGACCGAGGCCGGCACGGACACCGGGACCGAGGCCGGTACCGGGGGCACCGCCCCGTTCGACCCGGCCGACGGCACCTACACCGTCCCGTGCGGGACCGTGACCCTCTCCGGCGGACGGGGCAGCGCGTCCGACGGCAGCCCGGCCGAGCTGGCCGCCGTCACCACCGGCGACGTCGACGGCGACGGCCGGGCCGAGACCGCCGTCCTCCTCGAGTGCGGTTCCGGCGACGCCACGCAGCAGTCGGTCCAGCTGCTCGACGACACCGGCTCCGTCCTCGCCGAGCTGCCCGTCCCGGCCCCGCCGGCCGGCAGCACCGGCACCCCGGAGTTCGACGCGTCGTCGTTCGCCCTGGGCACCGGGTCGCTGACGACCGGCGTCCGGGTCTTCGAGGCGACCGACACCGGGACCGGTGGCCCGACCGGCAGCCAGACCTGGACCTGGACGTGGTCGGGCGGCGGCTTCGTGCTCGACGGCTCCACGGTCCAGCCGGTCGAGACGGCCGTCGGCCTCACGGACGTTCCCGGCACCGTCGTCCCGGACGCGACGGGCGACCCGTCCGCGGAGTACCCGGTCACGGAGTCCTCGGACGCGGTCACCCCGGCCCCGTCGTCGGCCACCGGCACCGCCGGGAACTGACCGGGCCCACCGCGCACACCGGCCCGGGGATACTGGCCGGTGATGGCCTCCCCGCTGCCCGACCTGCCCGTCACCGCCGTCCTCGACGAGCTGGTCCGCACCCTCGACGACCGCGGGGCGGGTGTGCTGGTCGCGCCGCCCGGCACCGGCAAGACGACGCTGGTCCCGCTCGCGCTGGCCGGTCTGACCGGCTCCGGCCCGGCACCGCCGGGCCGGGTCGTGGTCGCCGAACCGCGCCGGGTGGCGGCCCGCGCCGCGGCCGCCCGCATGTCGTCGCTGCTCGGGACCGAGGTCGGCGGGCCGGTCGGCTACCGCGTCCGCGGCGACGCCCGGTCCGGGCCCGACACGAGGGTCGAGGTCGTGACCTCGGGGCTGCTACTGCGCCACCTCGCCGCCGACCCGGAGCTGGCGGGGGTGTCGGCGGTGGTGCTGGACGAGGTGCACGAGCGGCACCTCGACGCCGACCTCCTGCTCACCCTGCTGCTCGACGCCCGCGACGGGCTGCGCCCGGACCTGCGGCTGCTCGCCACCTCGGCCACCCTCGTCGCAGCCCGCCCCGCCGCACTGCTCGGCGACGGCGACCGGCCGGCCCCGGTGCTGGAGGTCGCGGCGCGCACGTTCGACGTCGACGTCACCCATGTCCCACCGGTCCGCGACGAGCGGACCGAGGCCACCGTCGTCCGTGCGGTGCGGCGGGCGCGCGTGCACGGGTCGGTGCTCGCGTTCCTGCCCGGGGTCGCCGAGATCGACCGGGTCGCCTCGGCACTGCGCGGGCTGGACGACCTCGACGCCGACGTCCTCCCGCTGCACGGGCGGCTGCCCGCGGCCGAGCAGGACGCGGCGCTGCGGGAGGGCCCGCGGGCCCGGGTCGTCCTGGCCACCGCCGTCGCCGAGTCGAGCCTGACCGTGCCGGGGGTGCGCGCCGTCGTCGACTCGGGTTTGGCGCGGGTGCCGCACACCGACCACCGGCGCGGGCTGTCCGGGCTGGTCACCCGGCGGGTGTCACGGGCGGTCGCGGTCCAGCGGGCGGGGCGCGCCGGGCGGGAGGCTCCCGGGCACGCCTACCGCTGCTGGCCCGAGGGCGAGGTGCTCGCCGACACCCCCGATCCGGAGATCCGGATCGCGGACCTCACCGCGCTCGCGCTGGACCTCGCCGTCTGGGGCACCCCGGACGGGGCCGGCCTGCGGTGGTGGGACGCGCCGCCGTCCGGCCCGCTCGCCGCCGGTCGGGACGTGCTGACCGCGCTCAGGGCTCTCGACGCCGCCGGGTCGGTCACCGCCCGGGGCCGCCGGATCGCGGCACAGGGCCTGCACCCGCGGCTGGCCCGCGCGCTGCTCGACGGTGCGGCCGCCGGGATCGACCCGCGCGAGGTGGCGGGCGTCGTCGCGGTGCTCGACGACGACACCCTGGCCGGCCGCGAGCCCGACCTCGTCACCGCGCTGTCCCGGTTGCGCTCCGGGGACGCGTCGGGTGCACGGCGCTGGCGCGGCGAGCGGGACCGGCTGGCCCGGTCCCTGCGCCGCACGGGGCGCAACGGCTCCGGTGACGGTGACGCGGGCACCGGCGGGAACCGCCGGCGGCCCGCTGCGGACCACGGGGACCCGGTCGCGCTGGTGACCGGGTTCGCCCATCCCGAGCGTCTCGCCCGCCGCCGGGAGGCCGGGTCCGGGGTGTACCTGATGGCCGGTGGCACCGCGGCCGAGGTGCCGTCCGGTCCGCTGCGCGACGCGGAGTGGCTCGCCGTCGCCGTCGCGGACCGGCGCCCGGGGCAGGTGCACGGTCGCGTCCGGCTGGCCGCGGCGACCGACCGCGAGACCGCCGAACGGGCCGGGACCGCGCTGCTCGTCGACGGGGCGGAGGTGGTGTGGGAGTCGGGCGACGTCCGGGCCAGGACGGTCCGTCGGCTCGGCGCGATCGTGCTGGAGGAGCGCCCGGACCCGCGGCCGGACGCCGGCGCGGTGCGCGCGGCGCTGGTCGCGGGCCTGCGCGCCGAGGGCACCGGACTGCTGCGCTGGGGGGCGGCCGCGCGGTCGCTGGCCGAACGGCTCGGCTTCCTGCACCGTACCCTGGGCGAGCCCTGGCCGGACGTCGCCGAGGACGCGCTGCTCGACTCCGCCGCCGATCCCGCCGGCTGGCTCGCGGGCCCGCTCGCGACCGCGCGGCGGCGCGCCGACCTGGCCAGGGTCGACGCCGGGCAGGCGTTGCGGGCGTACGCGGCCGGCCGGGTGGGTGCGCTCGCCGGACGCATCGACGAGCTCGCCCCGGAACGCCTCCTCGTGCCGTCCGGGTCCCGGATCGCGCTCGACTACTCGGGCGAGGCGCCCGCGCTGCCGGTGAAGGTGCAGGAGGTCTTCGGCTGGACCGGCTCCCCCGCCGTCGCGGGCGGACGGGTGCCGGTGGTGCTGCACCTGCTCTCCCCCGCCGGGCGCCCGGCGGCGGTGACGGCGGACCTGTCGTCGTTCTGGGCGACCGGGTACCCGCAGGTCAGGGCCGAGCTGCGCGGCCGCTACCCGAAGCACGCCTGGCCGGAGGACCCGCTCACGGCGCCGCCCGGCCGGCCGGCGTCGCTGAGGCCGGGTCAGGACACCAGGTCGGCGAACACGACGACGTTGTCGGTGTAGCTGTCGGCCGACCGGTCGAACACGCCGCCGCAGGTGATCAACCGGAGCGCGGCGTGGTCCAGGTCGCCGTAGACCTCCCCGGTCGGGAACGCGTCCTTGGGGTACTGCCCGGTGTGCCGGACGGCGAACGTCACCGTGCTCCCGTCGGCGCGGTCGACCCGGATCCGGTCCCCGGGCACCAGCGTGTGCAGCTCCGCGAACGCGCCCGGGAGTCCCTTCCAGTCGACGTGCGCGGCGAGCACGGCCGGTCCGCGCTCGCCGGGTGTGGGCCCGCCGGTGTACCAGCCGACCGTCCCGGCATCGGCCGGGACCTCCAGCGATCCGTCGCCGAGCAGGCCGAGCGGCACCGGCCCGGTGTCCAGGCCGAGCCGTTCGGCCCGCAGGCGCACCGGCGCCGACTCCGCCCGCGGCTCCGCGCCCGCCGGCAGCAGCCCGGCCGGTGGCCGGTCTCCCGCCGACGGCGGTGCGGCCGGACCGCCGACCTGCTCCGACGCCGCCGGTTCCGGCGCGCCGGCCGGGTCCGCGACGAGCATCGCGAGCCCAAGCAGCGTGGTCACGCCCGCGACGCGGACGGCCGACCGCCGGCGCCGCCCCCGGGCCGGGCGCATCGGCACCCGGGCCCGGCCCGCGGCGGCGCCGGGCACGGGCGGCCGCCGTGCGGCGGGCGGGTGGCCGGTGCTCACGCCGCCGCGCCGCGCGACGGTGTCCGCGGTCCTGCGGGGCGCGGTTCAGCCACGCCGGCTCGCGACCCGCCGCACCGCGACGGCCCCGATCCCGCCCGCGGCGACCGCACCGAACGCGAGCGGTAGCAGGTCCGCCGGGCCGCCACCGGCCTCCACCCCGCCGACCGGGGTGGCGGTGACCTGCGACGGCGTGTCGCCGGAGCCGGTCGAGGCGGCCGTGGCGGTGGCCGCCGAGCCGTAGTCGTGGGACTCGCAGGCGACGCCGTTGTCGTTCTGGTCCAGCTGCTCCGGGTCGCCGGGCTGCAGCGCGGCCTGGGCGTCGGCCTGGCTCGCGAAGTCGGCGCAGTCGCGGTCCTGGGCGAAGGCGGCACCGGCCATCGGCACGGTGGCGGCAACGGCGAGCAGTGCTGCGGCGGGGAGGGTGCGCAGGCGCATCGGGGGTCCTCTCGGGGAAGGGGGGAGCCTGTCCCCTACAGCGATCCGGACAAGTGACTCGTTACACCCGTTCGGGGACGGACCGTAACGGGCTTGATCGGACAGGATCGGGGGCCGGAAGCTGTCCGGGTGACCCCGGACCCGACCGACCTGCCCACCCCGGACGACGTGCACGCCGCCGCGGAGGTCCTCCGCGGGACCGCGCACCGCACCCCCGTGCTGACGTCGCGGCTGACCGACGCCGAGCTCGGCACGACGGTGCTGGTGAAGGCGGAGAACCTGCAGCGCACGGGGAGCTTCAAGTTCCGCGGCGCGTTCCACACGCTGTCCCGGCTCGGGCCGGACGAGCGGCGCGCGGGCGTCGTCGCGTACTCCTCGGGCAACCACGCCCAGGCGGTCGCACTGGCGGCGCAGCTGCTCGACGTCCCGGCGACGATCGTCATGCCCACCGACGCACCGGCGTCGAAGATGGCCGCGACCCGCGGCTACGGCGCCGAGATCGTCGCCTACGACCGCTACACCGAGGACCGCGCCGCGATCGCCGCCGACCTCGCCGGGCGGCAGGGGCTGACCCTGGTGCCGCCCTACGACCACCCGCACGTCATCGCCGGGCAGGGCACCGCGGTGCTGGAGCTGCTCGCGGACCACGGCCCGCTCGACGCGCTGTTCGTCTGCCTCGGCGGCGGCGGGCTGGTGTCCGGGTCGCTGCTCGCGGCGCAGGCGCTCTCGCCGGGCTGTGCGGTGTTCGGTGTCGAGCCCGAGGCCGGCGACGACGGCAGGCAGTCCCTGCGGGCGGGGCGGATCGTGACGATCGAGCAGCCCCGCACGATCGCCGACGGCGCCGCGACCCGGTTCCTCGGCGACCGCACCTTCCCGATCATCGCCAAGCACGTCGAGGACGTCGTGACCGTGCCGGACGCGGCGCTGGTCGAGACGATGGCGCTGTTCGCGTCGCGGTACAAGGTGCTGGTCGAGCCGACCGGGGCGCTGGCGCTCGCCGGGCTGCGGGCGGCCGTCGCCGCGGACCCGCAGCGGTTCGCGGGGGCCCGGGTGGGCGTCACGATCTCCGGGGGCAACGTGGACCTCGACCGGTTCGCCGCGCTGGTGGGCGGCGCGTGAACCGGGCGCCGGCCACCGCGTCGTGGCCGGCGGCCCGGAATCAACGGCGTGGCCGGCGGGCCGGAATCAGCAGCGTGGCCGGCGGCCCGGGTCAGCGGCGGTCGTGCTCCAACGCGTCCTCGGCGATGATCGACTCGTCGGGCAGGCCGGGCACCTCGCGGACGGCCTCCTCGGCGTCGGCCCGCTCGGAGGACGCACCCTCCTGGACGGACTCGGCGTCGGCCGCCTCCAGCTCGCGGTGGATGGTGGACAGCAGGGCCGCCCCGGCCAGCACGACGACGGCGGCGATCAGGAACGGCACCGACGCGCCGACCGCACCGGCCATCAGACCGGCCGCGAGCGGGGCGAGCCCGCCCCCGATGAACCGGACGAAGCCGTAGGTCGCCGACGCGGTCGGTCGCGGCACCGGCGAGATCGACATGACGGCCGTCGTGACCAGCGTGTTGTTCAGGCCGACGACGATCCCGGAGAGGATCACCGCGACGATCACGACCGCGGGGACCGTGTCGAACAGTCCGATCGCGGCGAGCAGCACCGCGATCCCGACCAGGGCGCCGTAGAGGGTGCGGGCGGTGCCGAACCGCTCCTTCAGCCACGGGGCGCCGAACACCGCGAAGAGCGCGACGAGCAGGCCCCAGCCGAAGAAGACCCAGCCCAGCGTGATCGGGTCGAGGTCGCCCATCAGGAACGGGGCGTAGCCGAGCATCGTGAAGAAGCCCCAGTTGTAGAGCAGGCCGACGCCCGAGGTCGTCGCCAGCGCGCGGTGGCGCAGCGCGGTCAGCGGCTCGGACAGGCGCGCCTTCCGCTGTGGGACCGGTGTCGGCTCCAGGAGGACGACCGTCGCCACGAGTGCGACCAGCATCAGCGCCGAGACGCCGAAGAACGGCCCGCGCCACGACCAGTTCCCGAGCAGCCCGCCGACCAGCGGGCCGGTCGCGATGCCCAGGCCGAGCGCGGTCTCGTAGAGCACGATCGCCCCGGCGAACCCGCCGGACGCCGAGCCGACGATCACGGCCAGCGAGGTCGCGATGAACAGCGCGTTCCCCAGCCCCCAGCCGGCACGGAACCCGACGATCCCCCAGATCCCGGACGACGCTCCGGCCAGCGCGGCGAACGCCACGATCAGCACCAGCCCGGCGATCAGCGTCTTCTTCGCGCCGATCCGCGACGACACCCAGCCGGTCGCCAGCATCGCGATCGCGGTGACCACGAGGTAGCTGGTGAACAGCAGCTCGACCTCGGCGTGGCTCGCGCCGAGTTGGCCGGACAGCGACAGCAGGATCGGGTCGACCAGGCCGATCCCCATGAACGAGATGACGCACGCGAACGCCACCGCCCACACGGCCTTCGGCTGGCGGAACGGGCTCGGTGCGTGTGCGGCACCGGATGATCGGGACATGTCGTCCACCTCACTGCCTTTCCCCGGGAACGGACCCCGGCGAGATCGCGGACGTTTCGGACCGCAGTCGATTGCACCACGCAACACACCTCGTGAGCAATGCGAACGACCGTGACGGTGACCATGCGGCGCTACGGTCGGGCGGACCGCGACGCCCGCCGTCCTGCTCGGCACCGTCGGCGTCGTGGTGGGCCTGGCGAACGCGCTGTTCGGGGCCTACCTGTTCGGCTGACCGATCCGCAGGACCGGCTTCCCCGGGGCCCGCTCCGGTGACTCGAGGTACTCGTGTGCCGCGGCGACGTCGTCGATCCCGAAGACGCGGTCCACGAGCGGGGCGAGCGTCCCCGCCGCGAGACCGGCGCGGGCGAACGCCGTCGCCCGGGCCAGCACGGCGGCGTCGCCGGTGACCTCGCGGACGTGGAAACGGCGCAGCCAGACGGGCGCGTACCCGGCGGCGGGCAACGGCGTCGGTTCACCCGACAGTCCACCGTGGACGATCACCGCGCCGCCCGGCGCGCACGCGCGGACCAGGCGTCCCACCCCGGGGCCGCCCTCGGCGTCGAGCACCAGGTCGGCGCCGTCGCCGCCGATCGCCGGGCGCAGGTCGTCGTCGCCGGTCACGACCTCGGCCGCACCGGCGGCGCGCAGTGCCGCGACGTGCCGGTCGTCGGGCACGGTCGCGACGGCGTGCACACCGAGGTGCCGCGCGACCTGCAGGGCCGCGGCGCCGATGCTGTTCGCGGCCGCCGTGACCACCAGCCGGTCACCCTCCCGCAGCCGGACCGCGTGCCGGGTCATGCCCCACACCGTCAGCAGCGGCATCCAGAGCGCTGCGGCACCCTCGTCGTCGAGGCCGGGAGGCCGGGACAGCAGCGCACGGGCCGGGACGACGGCCTCCTCGGCGTAGACCGGATGGTCGTTCTGCGACGACGCCGGCAGCACGCACACCTCGTCGCCGGGCGACCAGCCGTCGACGCCCGGTCCGGTCGTGAGGACGGTGCCCGAGCACTCACTGCCCAGACCCGCGGGCAGCACCGGACGGTCGAGGTAGGTCCCGCGCCGGAAGGCGACCTCCGACCGGTTCAGCCCGACGGCGTGCACCCGGATCCGGACCTCGCCGGGTCCGGGCTCGCGCACGACGACGTCCTCGACGCGCAGCACCTCCGGACCGCCCGTCGCGTGGAACCGCACCGCCCGCACCGTGCCCGTCACACCGGCCAGGCTAGGTGCGAGGTCACCGGTGCGGGCCGTCCGGGCCGCGAGGAGCACGGAGGGGGTCCGGTGACGACGATCCGGCCGGACGGGACGAGGCTGGAGCGGATCACGGCGTTCAGCGACGGCGTGTTCGCCATCGCCATCACGCTGCTGGTCCTCCCGCTGACCGACACCGTGCTGAGCGACGACCGGATCGGTCCCCAGCTGCTCGACCTCCTCCCCCGGATGCTCACCTTCGCCCTCAGCTTCGTGGTGATCGGCCGCTACTGGATGTTCCACCACCAGCTCTTCGACCGGTTCGTCCGCGCGGACCGGCGGCTGATGTCGCTCAACCTCGCCTACCTGTTCGGGATCGCGTTCCTGCCGTTCCCGACCTCCGCCCTCGGCGAGCACGGCGCCAGGACGGCCGCCGTCGTCCTCTACGCGGCGAACCTGATCGTGATCGGGCTGGCGTCGGCGGCGATCTGGTGGCACGCGTCGTCGGGCGGCCGGCTGACCGGCCCGGAGGTGACGCCGGCGGCGGCGCGCGCGACCCTGATCCACGGCCTGGCCCCCGTGGTCGCGCTCGTCCCGTCGATCCCGATCGCGTTCGTCGCACCGGCGGCGGCGATGTTCTCGTGGCTGCTGATCCTGCCGGTCTCGGTCCTCGCGGACCGGCTGTTCCCGGACCCGGCCGGCTGACCGGCGTCAGACCTCGTTGCTGATCTCGATCAGGTTGCCGTCCGGGTCGCGCAGGTAGACGCTGCGCAGCGGGCCGCGGGCGCCGGTGCGCTCCACCGGCCCCTCCTCCACCGCGACGCCGTGCGCGGCCAGCTCCTCCTGCACCCGGTCGAGCGGGTCGAGGGTGATCAGGCAGAGGTCGGCGCTGCCGGGTGTCGGCGCCGCGGCCTTCGGCTCGAACTCGCGGCCCGCCTCGTGCAGGTTGATCTTGCTGGGACCGAACTCCAGCGCCCGCCTGCCGCCGCCGAACTCGACGGCCGTCATGCCGAGTACGTCGCGGTAGAAGGCGACGGTCCGGCCGGGATCGGCGACGGTCAGCACCAGGTGGTCGAGATGGTCGATGCGCATGACGACGATCGTGACAGGAGGGCGGGCGGCGACGTCCTCCTGTGGGTGACGCCGACACCGCGGACGGTGATCGGCAGGTGGCACAGCGTTCCCGGTCCGGACCCACACGGTGGAACACTCCGGGCCGGGTTGCCCGAACACATGTTCTGACTCCACCCTTGTACCTGCCGTAGTCGGGCGAGGAGAGGACGAGGGAGCACGTGGACGAGGACCTGGTGACCGGGAACAGCGACGCCGTCGACGGGGCGGCGGCACCGGCCGGTGGCACCCCCGGGACGTCGCCCGCGGACGGGGCCGCCGAGCCCGCCGACGGCGAGGCACCGAAGCGCAGGCGGGGCCGGCCGAAGGGCTCGACCGCGAAGACCACCCGCGTCATCACGATGACCCTGACCGTCAGCGGCTCCGCCGACGGCGAGTGGCAGGCCGAGCTGAAGCAGGGCAGCTCCTGGGTGGCCCGCGGACTGCCGGTGAGCGCGACCGCGGTCTCGCAGGCCGCGGCGGCCCTGCACCCGGACCTGGCCGGCCCGGTCGACGAGGTCATCGAGACCGCCCGGTCGGCCAAGGCGGCGCGCGTCGCCGAGCTGGAGGCCGAGCTGGAGCAGGCGAAGAAGGCGCTGGCCGAGCTGGAGGAGTAGCGGGCCGGTCGACGACGCGTTCGTCATTCCTGGGGTTGAGTCGTTCACTCCGCCCCGAGGACTCTCGCACGGCACAGTGTGCGCGGACGCCATGTGGTCGGCGGGCACGGACGTGGAGCTTCCAGACAAGGAGCCGGTGCCGTGAAGCTAGGACTGTGTCTCCCGCCCTTCCACCCACCGGCCCCCGTGGACATGGCGCTGGCCGGTGCGAACGCCCTCGGTGTCGACTCGCTCTGGACGTTCGACCACTTGCTGGGAATCTTCCACCCGGAGCTCTATCCCGACATCGGTCTCTCCGAGATCGTCCCCGACCCGGACGGTCTGTTCGATCCGTTCTGCCTGGCGGCCTGGGCGGGCAGGAGCACCGAGGCCCCGCTCGGGGTGGCGGTCACGGACGGTCTGCGCCGGGCTGCTCCCGACGTCGCCCGGAGCGCGCTGTCGCTGCAGCACCTGTGCCGCGGTGGCTTCAATCTCGGTGTCGGCTCCGGGGAGGCCGAGAACCTCCTGCCGTTCGGCTATTCCTTCGACCGACCGGTGTCGAGGACCGAGGAGTTCCTGGCGGTACTCCGGCATCTGCTCGACTCCGGCCGGATGCCCGACGGTCCCGGACGGCTCGGGCTGCCGCTGGAGTCCGATGCGGGACGCCCCAGGGTATGGGTGGCGGCGCACCGGCCGCGGATGTTGCGCCTGACGGGGCGGTACGCCGACGGATGGCTTCCGGTGGACGTCACGAGCCCCGACCAGTACCGGCGGCTGAAGACGACCGTCGCCGGGCACGCGGCAGCCACCGGCCGCGCCGAACCGGAATCGGGACTGTTCGTCTTCCTGGTTCTCGGTGACAGCCGCGACCGTGTTCGCGAGATGTTCGAGGCGCAGCCCATGGCGAAACTGTTCGCACTGTGGATGGCGCCCGAATCGGCATGGAACAGGTACGGCATCGAGAACCCCGCGGGCCGGAGCGAGCGGGCGTTCATCGACATCATCCCGCACGAGCTCGACGCCGCGAGACTCCGCGACTTCGCCCCCTCCATCCCGTTCGAGCTCATCGAGGAGTACACGTTCCTGGGCAACCCGGCCGAGGTCGCCGAACGGCTGGCGGCATTCGCCGCAGCCGGTCTGGAGCACCCGGTGATCCTCAACCTGACCGGGATGGCCGGTGGTCTGGACGAGGCCATGGCACGCGGGACCGAGATGGAGGAGCTCGGCCGGGCTGTCCGGGCGATGACCACGACGACGGTTCCGGCCACGGCACACGCCTGATCCGCGCAGGGTTAGCCCGGTCACGCCGGCGCCGCTACGGTCCGGTACCGGCACGCCCACCGCGTGCCGCTCCGCACGACGAGCAGAACGGCGGCCGCGCATGCTGGATCCCCTCGCGACCTTCCTCCTGCGCCTCCGGGAGACCGGTGGCAGCGCGGATCCCGTCACGACCCTGTTCGGCCGCGGCGGCGACGCCACCGACCAGCAGCGGGGCATGGCCGCACAGCTCGAGCAGCGCGCGCTCGATCTCGGGCTGGTCGAGGAGAGCGGCGACGGGGACACCGCCCGGACCCGGATCGGGCTCACCGCGGCCGGGGAGCAGTACCTCGCCGAACGGGATCTCTGACCCCGGACGGCTCAGCCGAGGAGTGGACCGAGGCTCGCCGCGTGCTCCCGCAGCAACGTGACCAGCCCGGGGTCCGGGTCGGCGACCCGGTCGGCGGGACCGGACAGGGCCAGCCCGGCGACGAGCCGGCCGTCCGCGGGTGACCGGACGGCCACGGCCAGGCACCCGCGGTCCGGACGCAGCTCCCCGGTCTGGGAGGCGAGTCCGTCGCGGCGGACGCCCGGCAGGAGCGCCGCCAGCTCGTCGGGGTCGGTGACGGTCGCCCCCGTCACCGGCCGCAGGTCCCGGACCAGGGCCCGCCAGTCCGGCTGCTCGGCCAGCAGCAGCCGCCCGAGCGCCGACGCCTGCGGCAGCCGGGCGAGCAGGTCCGGGTCGCTGGGCGGGTGGTCGGGGTCCGGGTCCGCGAGGTGCAGCCGACCCGCGTCGAACAGGGCCAGGTGCACCCCCCACCGGACCAACCCGCGCAGGTGCTCGACGACCGCCCGGGCCGCCGTCGGCGGGCGCGGCACCGGGACCGGCGACAGCCGCGCGGCGCGCCTGCCGAGCGCGAAGCCGCGCAGGTCCGGCAGCCGGACCAGGTACTCCTCCCCCACCAGCAGGTTCAGCACGCGGTAGGTCGTCGCCGGGGGAAGGCGCAGTGCGGCCGAGATCTCCTTGGCCGTCACCCCCGGCCCCGCGGCGACAACCTCCTCCAGCACGGCCAGCGCCGTCCGGACCGCGCGCGGCTGGCGGCCGCTGATCGGAGCGGGCCCCGTACCCGTCGCACTCACCCGGACCGGCCCCACACGTCGGAGGCGACGGTCTCGTCGTAGACGCCGAGATCGCGCAGGCCGCCGCGGCGGCGCAGCACCACGAACCAGACCGCGGCGCCGAGCAGCGCGACCGCGAGCACGACGCCACCGGCCGGCGCGGTGACGACGAAGCCGGCGAGCGCGGCGAGCAGTGCCGGTACGGCCACCACCGCCGTCAGCACCGCGGCCGGGGTGAGCTCGCCGATCCGGCGCAGGAACAGCGGGGCCGCCAGGCAGACCAGCGCGTAGGTGAGGAGGAACCCGATCGTCGCCGACGACAGCAGGGCGACCAGCACCGTGCCGAGCGGCACGCCGAGCGCCACCGGGACGGCCACCGCCGCCGTCGCGGCGGGGACGCCGAGGAGGACGGCGACGTGCGGCGTCCGGAACCGCGGGTGGGTGCGGCCGAGCACGCGCGGGACGGCGCCGTCGCGGGCGAGCGAGAAGAGCACACGGGACAGCGCCGTCGCCGTCGCCACCCCGCAGGCCAGGAACGACAGCACCAGCGCCGCGTCGAGCACCGGCGGGATCCAGGACCAGCCGCGGGCCGTGGCGAGCACCTGCACCGGCTGCGCCTGCCCGGCGAGGCCGCCCGGGACCTCGGCGAACCCGGCCACCTGCACGGCCGCGGCGAACACGTAGAGCACGCCGGTCACCGCGGCCGTCACGAGCACGGCCCGCGGGACGGAGCGGAACGGCCGGTGGGCCTCGGCGCCCAGCGACGTCGCCACCTCGAACCCGATGAAGGCGGCGAGCGCCGGGAGCACCCCGGCGACGAGGCCGCCGGCTCCCGGTCCGGCGGGCTCGACCGGATCAGGGCCGGGCCCGGGCAGTGGGCCGCCGGCGAGCAGCACCGCGAACACTCCGACCAGCACGGCGACGGCGACGGCCTCCACCAGCAGCACCACCCGCGCCGCCGGCCGCACCCCGCACACGACGAGTGCGGTGATCAGGGCCCCGGCCACCACCGCGACCGCGACGGGGACCCACCGGTCGCCGGGCAGCAGCGGTCCGAGCAGCGACTGCAGGTAGAGCACGGCCCCGGCGACGGCGGCGCCGCAGAGCAGCAGGTACCCGGCCACCCCGGCGATCCCGCCGGCGAACGCGGCGCCGGCCCCGAGCCCCTGCGCCGTCAGTGTGTAGAGCCCGCCCGGCGCGGCCATCCGGGTGGTGAACCGGCCGATGCTCGTCGCGACCAGCAACGCGAGCACGGTCGCGACGACGAACGACCACACCGTCGCCGGACCGGCCATCCCCGCGACGATCACCGGGGTCGCCGCCATCGCCGCGGACGGGGCCGAACCGGCGATGGACTGGGCGAGCACGTCGGCCGGGCCGAGCCGGCGTCGTTCCAGCCCGTGCACCGGCGAACGGTCGCGCAGCACGCCCACACCCACCTCCGTCCGCGGTCACCGGTGATCGTCGGACCGGGACACTATCGCCCGATCACGACGTCGTGACCAGCGTCGACGGGTCGAACGAGAATTTCCGGCGCGCGCTTCCCACCCGGCGGGAACGGGTCGTACCGTGATTCGCACCACTCGGGAGCGGTCGTTGTGACCGGCGGGGGCCGGGCGAGACGGTGCCCGGCATCCGTCCGCCACATCTCGTCCCGGAGGCGCCGATGAGCGCACCAGCATCCGACCCGCAGGTCCCCGCCCCGACCGGTTCCGCGCAGCCGCCCGGCCACCGGCTCCGGGGCTCGCTCGGTGCCGGGTCGATCGTGTTCATGGTGGTCGCCGCCGCGGCACCGCTCACGGTCGTCGCCGGGACCGTCCCGCTCGGCCTGTCGGCAGGGAACGGGGCCGCGTTCCCGGCCACGTTCGTGCTCTGCGCCGCCGTCCTGCTGCTGTTCGCGGTGGGGTTCTGCGCGATGAGCCGGCACGTCCCGGAGGCCGGGGCGTTCTACTCCTACGTCGCCCGCGGGCTGGGCGCCGCGCCCGGGCTCGGCTCGGCGTTCCTCGCGCTGGTCACCTACACCGCGGTGCAGGCGGCGGTGTACGGCTACCTCGGCGCCACCCTCGACGCCGTCGTCCAGCACTACGGCGGACCCGCCCTGCCCTGGTACCTCTACGCGGCCGGGGCACTGGTCGTCGCCGGTGTGCTCGGATTCCGGCGCATCGAGCTGTCCGGCCGGGTGCTGGGCGTCCTGCTGGTCGCGGAGGTCGCGATCGTGCTCGTGTTCGACGCCGTCGTCGCCGTGACCGGCGGGCTCGGCACCGGCCGGTCGACGGCGCTCCTGGTGCCGTCGGAGATCCTCTCCGGCTCGCTCGGCATCGCGATCATGTTCGCGATCGCGTCCTTCATCGGGTTCGAGGCGACCGCGGTGTTCCGCGACGAGGCCCGCGACCCCGAGCGCACCGTCCCGCGTGCCACCTACCTCGCGCTGGTGCTGATCGGCGCGTTCTAAACGCTCTCGGCGTGGGCCGTGGTGTCCGCCTGGGGTGACGCCGACGCCGTCGCGCAGGCCGGCGAGGACCCCGGGAACATGATCGTCTCGACGATCACCGCGGTGCTCGGCCCCGTCGGCGGGGACGTGGCCCAGGTCCTGCTGGTGACGAGCCTGTTCGCCGCGCTCCTGTCGTTCCACAACGTCCTGGCCCGCTACCTGTTCGCGCTCGGGAACGCCGGGACGATGCCCGCGGTGTTCGGCCGCAGCCACGCCCGGCACGCGTCGCCGCACGCGGCGTCGCTGGCCCAGTCCGGGACGGCGCTCCTGCTGATCGTCGTCTTCGCCGTGACCGGGATGGACCCGGTGACGCAGGTGTTCGCCTGGATGGCCGGCACCGCGACCCTCGGCGTGCTGACGCTGATGGCGCTGACCTGCCTCGCCGTCCTCGTGTTCTTCGCCCGGACCCGGGCCGACCGCCGGCTCTGGAACACCCGGCTCGCGCCGGCACTCGGCCTCGCCGGACTGCTGACCTGCCTCGCGCTGACCGTCGCGAACTTCCCGACGCTGATCGGGGGCTCGCCCGCGCTGGCGACCGCGATCGGCGCCGTCCTGGTGGTGGCGTTCGCCGGGGGTGCCGTGTGGTCCCGGCGCGTGCCGCCACCCGTCCCGGCTCACATCTCGCCCCAGCACACCGTCGACACCACGGAGGACCGATGACCGCCGTCGAGGAGCCCCGGACGCGCTCCGGGCACCCGCTGACCATGACCACCGAGGCCGAGGTCGCCGCCGTCCGGGAGGTGCTCGCAGCGGCCGGGATGCTCGGCGAGCACGTCCGGTACGCGTTCTTCGCGCCCGAGGAGCCGCCGAAGGCCGACGTCCTCGCGTTCGACGACGGCGTCCCCGACCGCCGCTTCCGGGTGGTGCTGCTGGACCTGGCGTCCGGCCGGTCCTGGGACACCGTCGTCTCGGCGACCGCGGGCGAGCTCGTGTCGAGCCGGGAGCTGGAGCCCGCGTCCGACGGCCAGCCACCGATCATCGACTCCGAGTTCGAGTTCATCGAGGACGTCCTGAACGCCTCACCGGACTGGCTGGCCGCGCTCGCGGAGCGGGGCATCGAGCCGGCGTCGGTCCGGGCCGTGCCGCTGTCGGCGGGCGTCTACGACTACGCCGAGGAGACCGGGCGCCGGATGGCCCGCGCCTTCGGGTTCCGCCAGGACTCCGAGTCCGACCACCCGTGGGCGCACCCGATCGACGGGCTCGTCGCCTACATCGACCTGACGAACCGCTCGGTCGACCGGGTGATCGACACCGGTGTCGTGCCGGTGCCGGAGACCAGCGGGAACTTCGACGACCCGGCCGTGCAGGGCCCGCCGCTGGAGGGCCTGAAGCCGATCGAGATCACCCAGCCCGAGGGCCGGTCGTTCACCGTCGACGACGGCCGCGTCCGCTGGGGGAAGTGGGACCTGCGGATCGGGTTCAACGAGCGCGAGGGCCTGACCCTGCACCAGATCTCGTTCGACGACCGCCAGGTCTGCTACCGGGCGTCGGTCGCGGAGATGGTGGTGCCGTACGCCGACCCGGCGCCGGTCCGGTTCTGGCAGAACTACTTCGACTGCGGCGAGTACATGTTCGCCCGTTACGCCGACTCGCTGCAGCTGGGCTGCGACTGCCTCGGCGACATCCACTACGTCGACGCCACCATCGCCGACGACCTCGGCAACCCGAAGACGATCGGCAACGCGATCTGCATGCACGAGGAGGACCACGGCGTCCTCTGGAAGCACACCGACATCTTCACCGGGTCCCGCGAGGTGCGCCGCCAGCGCCGGCTGGTGATCTCGTTCTTCACCCCGATCGGGAACTACGACTACGGCTTCTACTGGTACCTCTACCTCGACGGCACCATCGAGCTGGAGGCCAAGGCCACCGGCATCGTGTTCACCTCGGGAACCCCCGGGGAGCACGCCACCGAGATCGCACCCGGCCGCGGCGCACCGTTCCACCAGCACCTGTTCTCCGCACGCCTGGACATGACGGTCGACGGCCTCGCCAACGCCGTCGAGGAGGTCGAGGCGGTCCGGGTGCCGATGGGCGACGGGAACCGCTACGGCAACGCGTTCGCCCGCTCCGCGACCCGGCTCGGCTCCGAGTCCGGCGCGCAGCGGGACGCCTCGCCCGGCACCGCACGGGTGTGGCACGTCGTCAACACCGAGAAGACGAACGCGCTCGGGCAGCCGGTCGGGTACGTCCTGCACCCGCACGGCCAGCCGACGCTGCTGGCCGACCCGGCGTCGTCGATCGCGGCCCGGGCGGCGTTCGCGACGAAGGCGCTGTGGGTGACGCGCTACGACCCGGCCGAGCGGTACCCGGCCGGTGACTTCGTCAACCAGAACCCGGGCGGGGCCGGGCTGCCCGCCTGGACCGCTGCGGACCGGGACGTCGACGGGCAGGACGTCGTGCTGTGGCACACCTTCGGCCTGACCCACTTCCCGCGCACCGAGGACTGGCCGGTCATGCCCGTGGACTACACCGGCTTCACCCTGAAGCCCGCCGGCTTCTTCGACCGCAACCCGGCCCTGGACGTCCCGCCGTCGGAAGGAAAGCACTGCCACTGACCAGCCGCCGCACCACCGCACCACGCGCCGCACCGCCGCACCGCGCGCGGCACCCGCCGCACCGCCGCACGCTCCCGCACAGGGTGTGCTGCTCCCGCACGGGACCAGTCCTGTGCGGGAGCACGCCAGCCTGTGCGGGAGCCGCGGAAGTTGTGCGGCTGCACGCTGTCCGTGCTCAGGCTGCCGTCCGGTCACTCTGCTGTCCGACGAACACCGGCATCCCGGCGCGGGGGCGCGCCCTCCGATGCCGTAGCCGCACACCGGGTGTGCCCCGCCCCGGCCGGGGAGGGCGCACACCCGTCCGGTGCCGGAGCCCCACACCTCGTACGACACCCCCTGTCCGGTGCGACGGCGTACCCGTCCGATGCGGGAGCCGCACACCCTGCGCGGCAGACCCTGTGGGGTGCGGGAGTACGCCGGTCCGGTGCGGGAGCCCGGCATCCGGTGATCGGGATCAGCGGCTTCCGGAACCGTCCCAGCTCTCAGCCCGAGGGCGATGCGCCGCGGACACCAACCCGCGCTCGTCGCCCCGTACCCAGCCGCACAGGTCCCGAGGCAGCCGCACACATCCCGGCGGAACCGCGCAGGTCTCGCTCGAGCCGCACAAGCCCGATCTCGTGCGGGAGCCCCACAACCTGTGCGGTAACGAAGCGAGCGGGTCGCGCCGAGCGGATCGCACCGGCCGGATCGCGCCGGGCGGATCGGCCCGGTCCAATCGGGTCCGTCGCCGCGTGCCGGGGCGGGGCCGCTGCAGTACCGCACAGGTTGTACGGCTCCTGCCCAGGTTGTAGGGCTCCCGCACGGGACCGGGATCGTGCGGCAGCCCGAGACCGTGTGCGGTGACGGGCGCAACCGGGCCGCCGGTGGACGGAGCGCGATGCGATCGCGAACGGGATCGGCGGGCTCGGCCCGGTCGACGGGCCGGCAGTGTTGCCTGCGCGGCATGGACGGTTCCCTGCCCGCACGCGGTGTACGGCTCCGGAGCGATCTGCGCGCCGCCGGCTTCGACGAGGACGAGATCGGCCGGGCCCTCGCGCGCGGCGAGCTCGTCGCGATCCGGCGCGGCGCATACCTCGAGGCCGCCGATCCCGCGCTGACGCAGCTCCGCGCCCGGCACCGCGCGGCGGTCCGTGCCGCGCTCCGCCAGCTGGCACCGGGAGCCGTCGCCAGCCACGTGTCGGCGGCGGTCGTGCGCGGCCTGGACACCTGGGGGCTTCCGCTCGACCGCGTGCACGTCACCCGTGACCGCTCGCACGGTGGCCACCGGACCCGGGACCTCCACGTCCACCCGTCCCCGCTGGCGTCCGACGACCGGACGACGGTCGGCGGTATCGCCGTGACCACCCCGGCGCGGACGGTCGTCGACATCGCACGGACGGCCGGGTTCGAGCGCGGACTCGTCGTCGCCGACCGTGCACTCGCCCGCCGGTCGCAGGGCCGGCCCCCGGTGATGACGCCCGACGAGCTGGCCGCCACGGTCACCGCGGCGGCCGGACGGTCCGGCATCGGCACGGTCCGCCGGGTGGCGGCGGCCGCGGACGGGCGTTCGGGAAGCGTCGGCGAGACCCGCAGCCGGATCGCCCTGGCCTGGGCCGGGTTCCCCGCGCCGGTGCTGCAGTGGGAGGTGCACTGCGGCGGGCACCGTCACGTCACCGACTTCGCCTGGCCGGAGCAGCGGGTCGTCGCCGAGTTCGACGGCCGGGTCAAGTACGGCCGCAAGCTGCGTCCCGACCAGGACCCGGCCGAGGTGCTCTGGGAGGAGAAGCTGCGCGAGGACAGGTTGCGGGCGGAGGGACTCGCGGTCGTCCGCTGGACCTGGGCCGACCTGGCCGACTTCGCCGAGGCGGCAGCCCGCCTCCGCCGAGCCCTGGCCAGTTGACCCCGGGTCGGGCGCCGCGCCGGACCACACCCGGTCCGGCAACCGCACAGATGCTCCGCAGACCGCACAGGCTGTGCTGCCCCCGCACGAGGCAGAACCTGTGCGGTTCCGCCACGACCTGTGCGGTTCCGCGGTGGGCCGTGCGGGCCCGGCGCGAGCTGTGCGGGGCCGGCACGAGCCGTGCGGGGCCGGCACGAGCTGGGCGGGTCCGCCGCGGGTGGCGCTTCTGTCGGTCGGGCGCGAGAGCGGCAACGGGCGGGCGGGGCGGCATGTGGGTCCGGCGCCGGCGCGCGCCGGGGCTAGGGTTGCGCACGACCGTCCGTGCACTCCCCGTGGAGGACCCCCGTGGCACTCGCTGCCGGTGACCAGATCCCCGACGTCACCCTCATGACCCCGACCGCCGACGGCCCGACGAAGGTCCAGAGCGCGACCGCGCTGGGCTCGGGCACGGTCGTCCTGTTCGGCGTGCCCGGGGCGTTCACCCCGGCGTGCTCCGACACCCACCTGCCCGGCTACGTGCTGCGTTCCGACGAGCTGAAGGCCAAGGGCGTCGACACCGTCGCCTGCACCTCCGCCAACGACGCGTTCGTGCTCGCCGCCTGGGCCGAGGCCCGCAACGTGGGCGACGCCGTCCTCATGCTGGCCGACGGCAACGCCGACTTCGCGAAGGCCGCCGGTCTCGACATGGACGGCTCCGCCTTCGGTCTCGGCACCCGCTCGAAGCGGTACGCCGCGATCGTCAAGGACGGCGTCGTCCAGTGGATCGGCGTCGAGGACGTCCCCTCCAGCGTCGAGGTGTCCGGCGTCGAGTCGGTGCTCGCGCAGCTCTGACCCGCCGCTGAGGCACCCCTCGCGACCCGGCGCGCGGGCCTACACTGGCCCGCGTGCCGAAGGTCCTGGGCTCGCTCGCGACGCATCGCGAGCAGGTGCGCGAGCGGGTGTTCGCCGCGCTGCGCGAGCAGCTCTACGAGCGCGGCTTCGAGCAGGTGACGCTGTCCGGCGTCGCCGCTGCCGCCGGCGTCGGCCGGTCGGCGATGTACAACCACTTCCCGGACCGCCAGGCGCTGCTGGTCGCGTTCGTCGAGCACGAGGCCGCCCGCTACGTCGAGGACCTCGACGCGGCACTGGCCGGGGTGTCGTCCCCCGCGGAGCGCCTGGCCGTGTTCGCCCGGATGCAGCTGCGCCGGCTCGCCGAGTTCCACCTCCCGCCTGGTCAGGCGCTCGCCGGAGCGCTGGACCCGCAGGCGTACCGGCGGATCGCCGCGCACGCCGACCCGATCGGCGACCGGCTGACCGCGATCCTCCGGGACGGTGCAGCCGACGGCTCGATGGTCGGTGACGACCCGGCGGTGCTCGCCGCGCTCGTCGCCGCGGCACTGTCCAGCCGGAAGATCGTCGACGTCGCACCCCCGCAACTGGAGGCCACCGTGGACACCGCGGTCGCCGCCGTCCTGCGGATGGTCTCGACGACGACCCACGACTGAGGCTAGCCTTACCGCGTCGCACGGCCTACCATCGGATCTGACACGGTGTCAGATCCACGGGAGGGCCGATGGGCGCCACGACCCCGATCTCGGGGACGTTGTCCGCCGAACTCCGGCAGGCCACGTACGAGGTCCACGAGCAGGCACACCACTCCGTCTACATGGCCGAGCTGCTCGACGGCAGCCTGCCGCTGGACGCCTACACCCTGCTCGCCGAGCAGTACGGCGCGATCTACACCGCCCTCGAGGCGGCCTCCGACGCGATGGCCGACCACCCGGTCGGTGGCCCGTTCGTCATCGACGAGCTGCGCAGGCTGCCCGCCCTGCACGACGATCTCGACGCGCTCGGCAGCGGCGTCCCGCGGATCCTCCCCTCCACCACGCGCTACGTGGAGCGGCTGCACACCGCGGCGACCGATCCCGAGCGGTTCGTCGCCCACCACTACACCCGCTACCTGGGCGACCTGGCCGGCGGCCAGGTGGTCGCCAGGCTGCTCCAGCGCACCTACGGGCTGTCCGGCGACGGCGTCCGTTTCTACGACTTCTCCTCGCTCGGCGCGCCGCCCCGGTTCCGGACCCGGTACCGCGCGCTGCTCGACGCCGCCCCGTGGGACGCCGCGGCCCGGTCCCGGGTGGCCGCCGAGGCCGTCCTCGCGTTCCGGCTGAACATCGACGTGCTGTCCGAGATGGCCGAGGAGGTCGGGCTGGAGCAGCCGCTCGCCTCGTGACCGTCGGTGATTCCTAGACTGGTGCGGTGACCAGCGGCATCGACCCGGACGAGCTCGCGACCGCGCTGAGGGTTCTCGCGCAGGTCGACGAGCTGGAGCCCGAGCACCCCGACGCGGTCGCCGTCCGGCGGGCCACGGCCGGGATCTGGAAGTCGGTGCGCCTGCGCCGGCGGGCGGCGAAGCGGCGTTCGGAGCGCGACGCCGACGACGCCGTCACCGCGCGGACCGCGACCGGCGCGGCGGGCCGGATCGACGACGAGACGGCCGGCATCCCGCTCGTCTCCTCCGCACCCGGCGCGACCGCCGGCGTGCTGAACCGCGCCCGCGGGTGCTACGTCTGCAAGGCGCGTTACACCCTCGTCGACGCCTTCTACCACCAGCTCTGCCCGGACTGCGCGGCCGCACACCACGCGCACCGCGACGCCCGCACCGACCTCACCGGCCGTCGTGCGCTGCTCACCGGTGGCCGGGCCAAGATCGGCATGTACATCGCGCTGCGGCTGCTGCGCGACGGCGCGCACCTCACGATCACCACCCGCTTCCCGCGCGACGCCGCCCGCCGGTTCGCCGCCCTCGACGACAGCGCCGACTGGCTGCACCGCCTCCGCGTGATCGGGGTGGACCTGCGCGACCCGACCCAGGTCGTCGCGCTCGCCGACGAGGTCGCCGCGGCCGGGCCGCTCGACATCCTGGTCAACAACGCGGCGCAGACCGTCCGGCGGTCGCGGGGGTCGTACTCGGCGCTCGAGGCGGCCGAGGCCGAGCCGCTGCCGCCCGGGGAGCTGCCCGAGATCGTGTCGTTCGCGCACGCGACCACCCGGGAGCACCCGGCGCTGCTCGCCGGTGCCGTGCCGGGCGCCGATCTCGCCGCCCTCGCGACGACGGCCCGCTCGGCGTCGCCGGAACGGATCGCCGACGGCACCGCGGTCGACGCGGGCGGCCTGCTGCCCGACACCGCGGCCGTCAACAGCTGGGTCGACAACGTCGAGCACGTCGATCCGCTGGAGCTGCTCGAGGTGCAGCTGTGCAACCAGACCGCGCCGTTCGTGCTGGTCTCCCGCCTGCGGCCGGCGATGGCGGCGTCGCCGTTCCGCAACCGGTACGTGGTGAACGTGTCCGCGATGGAGGGTGTGTTCGGGCGCGGCTACAAGGCGCCGGGGCACCCGCACACCAACATGGCGAAGGCCGCGCTGAACATGCTGACCCGGACCAGCGCCGGGGAGATGTTCACGACCGACCGGATCCTCATGACCTCGGTGGACACCGGCTGGATCACCGACGAGCGCCCGCACCCGACGAAGCTGCGGCTGGCCGACGACGGATTCCACGCCCCGCTGGACCTCTCCGACGGCGCCGCCCGGGTCTACCACCCGATCGTCGCCGGTGAGGCCGGCGAGGACCTGCACGGGGTGTTCCTGAAGGACTACGCCGTGTCGTCCTGGTAGCGGGGCCTCCCCCGGTCCTGTCGGGGGTCGCCGATACCGTGCCGTCCGTGCTGGAACTCCACCGGGCCGAGCGTGCGGACACCCTCGTCGACGCGCTCGCCGCCGTGCTCGCGGAGGGTTCCGGCGACCCGTTCGCCGCCGAGTTCGTCGCCGTCCCGGAGCGCGGTGTGGAGCGCTGGCTGGCCCAGAAGCTCTCGCACCGGCTCGGGGCCGGGTCCGGCTCCGGCGGTGTCTGCGCCAACGTGCGGTTCCCGTCGCCCGCGCAGCTGCTCGGCGAGATCGTCACGCACGTCGCCGGGGTCGACGCGGAGACCGACCCGTGGGCGCCCGGCCGGGCGGTCTGGCCGCTGCTGGAGATCGTCGACGAGGCCGCCTGGTCCGGTGACGACCGTTTCACCGGCCTCGCCGCCCACCTCGACCGCGGCGGTCACGGCCGCCGCTACGCGCTCGCCCGCTCGCTCGCCGGGCTGTTCGGCTCCTACGCGACCCACCGGCCCGGGCTGCTGCGCGGCTGGCGCTCGGGCGACGACGGGGTGCCCGCCGACCTCGGCTGGCAGCCGGAGCTGTGGCGGCGCCTGCGGGCCCGGCTCGACGTACCCGGCCCCGCCGAGCGGCTCGACGCCGCCGTCGCCGCGCTGCGGTCCGGCGCCTCCCCCGGTGACGATGTGCCGCAGCGGCTCTCGCTGTTCGGGCCGACCCGGCTCGCCGCCGAGCACCTCGCCGTCCTCGGGGCGCTCGCGGAGCACCGCGACATACACCTCTGGTTGCCGCACCCCTCCCCCGTCATGTGGGACGCGGTGCGCGCGGCCCGCCCGGAGGCCCCGCCGGCCCGCACCGACGACGGCAGCGCCCGGCTGGTCGCGAACCCGCTGCTGCGCTCCCTCGGCCGCGACGTCCGTGAGCTGGCGCTGCGACTGCCCGCCGCGGGCGCCGGGGTCACCGACACGCACCACCCGGCACCCGCGCCCACGGGGCCGCCGACACTCCTGCGCCGGTTGCAGGACGGGCTCCGTGACGACGCCACGCCCCCGGCGCCCGACGCGCGGCCGCTGCTCGACCCGGCCGACCGCAGCGTCGTGCTGCACTCGTGCCACGGCCCGGACCGGCAGGTCGAGGTCCTGCGCGAGGCGCTGCTCGGGCTCCTCGCTGGCGACGACACCCTCGAGCCGCGCGACATCGTGGTGATGTGCCCGGACATCGAGGTGTTCGCACCGCTGATCACCGCGTCGTTCGGGCTGGCGCCCGACGGCACCGGCACCGACGGCCCGGGCCCCTCCCGCGACGAGCTGCACCCCGGTCACCTGCTCCGGGTCCGGCTGGCGGACCGGGCGCTGCGGCAGGCGAACCCGCTGCTCGGCACGGTGTCGACGCTGCTGGAGCTTGCCGGGTCCCGGCTCACCGCGTCCCAGGTGCTCGACCTCGTCTCCACCGGCCCGGTGCGGCGCCGCTTCCGGCTCGACGACGACGCGCTGGAGCGCCTGTCCGAGCTGGTCACCGCCGCCGGGATCCGGTGGGGCCTCGACGCCGGGCACCGCACCCCCTACCGGCTCGACGGCGTCGAGCAGAACACCTGGCGGTCCGGGCTGGACCGGCTGCTCGTGGGCGTCGCGATGGCCGAGACACCGGGGGCGCCGGCGTGGCTGGGCACCGCGCTGCCGCTCGACGAGATCGACTCGTCCGACGTGGACCTCGTGGGCAGGCTCGCCGAGATCGTCGACCGTCTGGGCACCGTCGTCGACGGTCTGCGCGGGCCGCAGCCGCTGTCGGCGTGGGTCGCCGCGCTGGAGGAGGGCCTCGCCGCCCTGACCGACACCCCGCCGTCGGAGGCGTGGCAGGCCACGCAGGCCCGCGCCGAGCTCGCCGACGTGCTGCACACGGCCGGGCCCCAGTCGGGCACCGTCGATCTCGACCTGCCCGACGTCCGCGGCCTGCTCGCCGAACGGCTGCGCGGGCGGCCGAGCCGGGCGAACTTCCGCACCGGCACGCTGACGGTGGCCACGCTGGTGCCGATGCGGGCGGTCCCGCACCGGGTCGTCTGCCTGCTGGGCTGCGACGACGGCGTGTTCCCCCGGGCCGGCGCCCCGGACGGCGACGACGTCCTCGCCCGCGATCCCGTCGTCGGCGAGCGGGACCCGCGCGGCGAGGACCGGCAGCTGCTGCTCGACGCGATCGGCTCGGCGACCGACCACCTGGTCGTCGTCAGCTCCGGTGCGGACGAGCGGACCGGTGCGGAGCGGCCGCCGTCGGTGCCGATCGGGGAGCTGTGCGACGCGATCGACGCCACCGTCACCACCGGCACCGGGCAGCACGCGTCGGAGGCGCTGCGTGCCCGGCACCCGCTGCAGCCCCACGACCGGCGCAACTTCACCGCCGGGTCGCTCCTCGCGTCCGGGCCGTTCAGCTTCGACCGTGCCGCGCTCCGCGGCGCGGAGGCCGCGGACGGACCGCGGGCAGCGGTGCCGCTGTTCCCGCCCGATCCGCTGCCCGAGCCCGACGCCGAGGAGTCCGTCGACCTCGACGACCTCGTCGCCTTCGTCGAGCACCCGGTCCGGGCGTACCTGCGCCAGCGGGTCCGGGTGCTGCCGCCCGGGGAGAACGCCGAGCCCGACGACGCGCTGCCGGTCGAGCTCGACGGGCTCGCCACCTGGAAGATCGGCGACCGGCTGCTCGCCGACCGGCTCGCCGGAGCCCCGCCGCAGGCCGTCGCCCGGGCGGAGACGCTGCGCGGCGACCTGCCCCCGGGCGGCATCGGGCACCGCGTGCTGACCGACGTCGGCGGCCGGGTGGAGCCGCTGGTCTCCCTCGCCGCCGCCGTCCGGACCGGCGAGGCGACCTCGCAGGACCTGGTGGCACCGCTGGGCGGAACCCCGCTGGACGGGATCACCGTCACCGGCACCGTGCCCGGTCTGCACGGCGACGTCGTGGTGCGGGTCGGGTACTCGCGGCTGAAGGCCAAGCACCGGCTGCGGGCGTGGGTGCAGCTGCTCGCCCTGACCGCCGCGCACCCGGACCGACCGTGGACGGCGGTGACGATCGGCCGCGGCACCGGCGGCGCCGCCCGCTCCACCCTCGGACCGGTGCCCCCGGATCGAGCCCGGTCCGTGCTCGCCGACCTGGTCGCGCTGCGGCGTGAGGGGCTGCGCGAGCCGCTGCCTCTGCCGACCGACGCCGCGGCCGTCTACGCCCGCAACCGTTCCCGCGGCGTGGTCCCGCCGAACGCGCTCGCCGCGGCCGACTCCGAGTGGTCCCGGTTCGAGCGCGACGACGCCGCGCACGTGTTCGTCCGCGGCTCCGGTGCACCGCTGCTCACCCGCGAGGAGCCCGGGAGCGGCGCCGAGCCGACCCGGTTCGGCTCGCTCGCCGCCCGGTTGTGGGCGCCGCTGCTCGACCACGAGAGGCAGGACGCACCGTGAGCACGACCGCGGTCCTCTCCGCACCGACCTTCGCCGTGGACGGTCCGCTGCCGTCCGGCACCGTCGTGCTGGAGGCGAGTGCCGGGACCGGCAAGACCTACACGATCGCCGCGCTGGCCACCCGCTACGTCGCCGAGGGTGTCGCCGGGCTGGACCGGTTGATGCTGGTGACCTTCGGCCGGGACGCGACCCAGGAGCTGCGCGAACGGGTCCGGGAGCGGCTCGTCGGCACCGAGCGGGCGCTCGCCGCGGTGCTCGCCGGCGCCGAGCCGCCGTCCCGGGAGTCCGACCCGGTGGTCGCGCACCTCGCCGACGCCGGGCCGGAGGAGATCGGGCTCCGGCGGGCCCGGCTGGCGGAGGCGTCGGCGTCGTTCGACGCCGCGACGATCGCCACCACCCACCAGTTCTGCCGGCAGATGCTGGCCGGGCTCGGGGTCGCTGGTGACAACGACCCGGACGCGGAGTTCGTCGAGCACGTCGACGACGTCGTGACCGAGGTCGTCGACGACTTCTACGTGCGCAAGTACGCGAACCCGCAGGCCGGGAAACCGGCCTTCACCCGGGCCGAGGCACTGGCGCTGGCCCGCCGCGCGGTCGCCGACCCGCAGGCCGAGCTCGAGCCGCGCGACGCCGACCCCCGCTCGGTGGCCGCGACCCGGCACGGGTTCGCCACGGCCGTCCGCCGGGAGGTCGACGCCCGCAAGCGCCGGCTGCGCATCTACAGCTACGACGACATGCTCTCCCGGCTGGCCGAGGCGTTGCGCGACCCGCTGCGCGGGCCGGCCGCGCGCGAGCGGCTGCGGTCCCGCTTCTCGGTGGTGCTGGTCGACGAGTTCCAGGACACCGACCCGCTGCAGTGGGAGATCCTCTCGCTCGCCTTCCACGGCGCCCCGGCCACGACGCTAGTGCTGATCGGCGACCCGAAACAGGCGATCTACGCCTTCCGCGGCGCCGACGTGCACAGCTACCTGCGCGCCGCCGACGCCGCGACCGACCGGCGGACGCTGGCGACGAACCGGCGCAGCGACGCCGCCCTGCTCACCGCGCTGGAGAGGGTCTTCGACGGGGCGGCGCTCGGCGACTCCGAGATCGTGGTGCACCCCGTCGACGCCCACCACACCGCGCGGCGGCTCACCGCCCGGCGCGACGCCCCGCTCCGACTGCGCGCCGTCGACCGGGACCGGCTCGACCTCACCGGCCGCAAGCTCGGCCGCGCACCCGCGGCCCGGCGGGTCGTGGCCCGCGACGTCGCCGTCGACCTGTCCGAGCTGCTCGACGGCTCCGCCACCTGGGACGGTGAGCCCCTGCGCCCGGGCCAGGTCGCGGTGCTCGTGCGCACCAACGCACAGGGCCTGCTGGTGCGCGACGCCTGCGCCGAGGCCGGGGTGCCCGCGGTGCTGACCGGCAGCACCAGCGTGTTCACCACGCCGGTCGCCCAGGACTGGCTGACCCTGCTGGAGGCGGTCGAGCAGCCGCAGCGGTCGATGCGGCTGCGCGCAGCGGCGCTGACCCGCTTCGTCGGGCACACGGTCGCCGATCTCTGCGGACCCGAGGCCGACCGGCTCGTCGACCGCCTCGGCGCCGACCTGCGCGCGTGGCACCAGGTGCTCGCCGAGCGGGGGGTCGCCGCGCTGCAGGAGGCGGTGTTCGCCCGCTACGCCCCGGCGCAGCGGCTGCTGTCGCGCCCCGACGGCGAACGCGACCTCACCGACCTCCGGCACGTCGGTCAGGTGCTGCACTCGGTCGCGCTGGAGCGTCACCTCGGCCCGACCGCGCTCACCGAGTGGTTGCGGCACCGCATCGGTGAGGCCGCACGCGACACCTCCGCCGAGCGCAGCCGTCGGCTCGAGTCCGACGCCGACGCCGTCCAGATCGTCACGGTGCACCGGTCGAAGGGGCTCGAGTTCCCCGTCGTGTACCTGCCGTTCGCCTGGGACCGCTGGGTCAACGACACCCCGGACCCGCTGCTCTACCACGACGTCCCGGGCGGCTCCGGTGGCGACGCGCGCCGGCTGCTCGACGTCGGCGGGACCTCCGGGCCCGACCGCGCGCACCGCACCGCGCTGCACCTGGCCGAGGAGGCCGGGGAGGACCTGCGGCTGCTCTACGTCGCGCTGACCCGGGCCTGCAGCCAGGTCGTCGCGTGGTGGGTGCCGTCGACGACGACCGCGTCGTCGTCGCTGCACCGGATGCTGGCGGGGAACCGCGGCCCGGGCACCGGGCCCGAGACGGCCGCCGCCGTCCCCGGTGACGCGAACGCGGTGCAGTACCTGCGGGAACGGCTCGCCGGCAGCGACGCGGTCGTCGAGACCCTGCACGACCGGGACCCGGTGCGGCTCCCGGCCGAAGCGGACGGGGTGCGGCTCGCCGCGGCCGGGTTCGGCCGCACCCTGGACACCGCCTGGCGGCGGACCTCGTACACCGCGCTCACCGCGGCCGCCCACGCCGCGCACCACCCGCTCGACGACACCGCCGAGGCCGACGCGGGGCCGGCCGCCACGCCGGGGGTGCTCACCGAGCCCGAGGACGAGGGCCTGAGCGACGAGCCCGCCACGGACGGCGGCACCGGTCCCGCCGGGGCCGCGACCGGCGGTGCCACCTCGACGATGGATCCCGCGAGCGTCCCCTCCCCCATGGCGGACCTGCCGATGGGCGCCGGGTTCGGCACCCTGGTGCACGCCGTCCTCGAGCACCTCGACACGACCGTCGCCGCCGGCGGCGACGACGCGTTGCGGGCCGAGCTCGTCGCGCACGTCACCGCCGAGCTGCGGCGCCAGCCCGCCGACGTCGATCCCGAGGAGCTCGCCGACGCCCTGGTCCCCGTGCTGCGGACCCCGCTCGGGCCGCTGGCGGGCGGCCGGGCGCTGGCCGACGTCGCACCGGCCGATCGGCTGTCCGAGCTGGACTTCGAGCTGCCGCTGTGCGGTGGCGACGTGCCGTCGGGCCGGCTCACCCTGGCCGGGCTGGCCGCCGTCGTCGGGCGGCACCTCGGCCCCGGCGACCTGCTGCACGGCTACGCCGACCGGCTCGGCTCCCCCGAGCTGGCCGGGCAGAACCTGCGCGGCTACCTCACCGGCAGCATCGACTCCGTGCTGCGGGTCGACGGGCGCTTCCTCGTCGTCGACTACAAGACCAACTGGCTCGGCCCGCCGTCGGTCTCCGGGCCCCGGGAGCCGCTCACCGCCGCGCACTACACCGAGCCCCGGCTCGCCGCCGCGATGGCCGACGCCCACTACCCGCTGCAGGCGCTGCTCTACGCCGTCGCACTGCACCGCTACCTGCGCTGGCGGCTCCCGGGGTACGACCCGGAGGAGCACCTGGGCGGGGTCGGTTACCTGTTCCTGCGCGGGATGTGCGGCCCGGCCACACCGGTCACCGGTACCGGCCCGCTCGCGGCGCCGTGCGGGGTGTTCACGTGGCGCCCACCCTCCGCTCTGGTGACCGAGCTGTCCGAGCTGCTCGACGGAGGCGCCCGATGACCGTCCCCACGAGCCCCGCCACCACGACGACCGCCGCCGCACCGGAGCGCGACCCGCTCGGCCCGCGGGCCGCGCGCACCGCGTCGGGGGTCCTCGCCGAGTTCAACGTCGCGGACGTCCTCGCGCCCGGCGACCTGCACGTGGCCCGCCGGCTGGCGCGGCTCGGCGGCCGCGGCGACCCGACCGGTGTGGCCGACGGCGCCGCCGCCGAGCCCGTGCCGGTGCTGCTGGCCGCTGCGCTCGCGGTGCGGGCGATCCGCAACGGCTCGGTCTGCGTGGACCTCTCGGCGGCCGCGACGTCGACCGCGAGCGAGGGGGAGATCGCCGTCGACGTGTCCGGCCTGCCGTGGCCGGAACCGGCGGCGTGGCGCGCCGAGCTGGCGGCGAGCCCCCTGGTCGCCGACGGCGCGGACGCGCCCGCGGACCGTCCGCTGCGGCTGCTCGGCGACCTGCTGTACCTGGAGCGGTACTGGCAGGAGGAGGAGCTGGTGCGGCGCGAGTTCGCCGCGCGCTCCGGGCCGGTCACCGAGGTCGTGCCGGAGCGGCTGTGCGCCGCCCTGGACCGGTTGCTCGGCCGTCCCGGTGCCGAGCGCCAGCGGCTCGCCGCCGCCGTCGCCGCGCTGCGCCCGGTCACGGTGATCGCCGGCGGGCCCGGCACGGGTAAGACGACGACGGTCGCCCGGCTGCTCGCCGTCCTGCACGACCTGCACGGTGGGAGCACGCAGGGCCGTCCCGGCCTGCGGGTCGCGCTGGCCGCGCCCACCGGCAAGGCGGCCGCCCGGCTGACCCAGTCGGTGACCGAGGCCGCGGGTGAGCTGTCGGAGGACGATCGCAAGGCGATCACGGGCACGACGGCGTCGACCCTGCACCGGCTCCTGGGCTCGCGCGGGAGCTCCGGGCGGTTCCGCCACCACCGCGGGAACCGGCTGCCGCACGACGTCGTCGTGGTCGACGAGACCTCGATGGTGTCGCTGACGATGATGGCCCGGCTCCTGGAGGCCGTGCGGCCGGACGCCCGCCTGGTGCTGGTCGGCGACCCCGAGCAGCTCGCCTCGGTGGAGGCGGGTGCCGTGCTCGGCGACCTCGCCGCCGCAGGCGGCCGGCCCGAGCCCGCCCTGCAGGAGGCGTTGGAGCGGTGCGGTGCGTTCCGCGCCGACCGCCCGATCCCGGCGGCCACCGCGGAGCCGGACGTCGGCCCCGGGGAACCGGGCGAGCCGGTCGTCGTGCGCAACGGTGTGGTGGAGTTGCAGCGCAACTGGCGGTTCGGCGGACTGATCGCGGACTTCGCCGCCGCCGTGCAGGCCGGCGACGGCGACGCCGCGGCGGCGCTGCTGAGCCGGGACTCCGGAGAGCTGACCTTCGTCGACGCCGACCCGGCCGAGGTCCCGGCGGCCGCGCTGGACCCGCTGCGTTCCGAGGTGGTCGGCTCGGCGACCGGGCTGATCGACGCCGCCGACGGCGGGGACGTCGACCGGGCGCTGGAGGTCCTCGACGAGCACCGCGTGCTGTGCGGGCACCGGCGCGGGCCCTACGGCGTCGCCCGGTGGACCACGGAGATCGAGCGCTGGATCTCCACCGCGCGCCCCGGCTACGACGCCGAGGCCCCCTGGTACCCGGGCCGGCCCCTGCTCGTCACCACCAACGACTACGACCTGGGGTTGTTCAACGGCGACACCGGCGTCGTCGTCCGGACCCCGGAGGGCCGCCGTGCCGTGTTCCCCACCGACGGGCGGCCGCAGGAGTTCGAACCGGCCCGGCTGGGCGGCGTCGGGACCGTCTACGCGATGACGGTGCACCGCAGCCAGGGCAGCCAGTTCGACCGGATCACCGTCGTGCTGCCGCCCGCGGACTCGCCACTCATGACCCGCGAGCTGCTCTACACCGCCGTGACCCGGGCCCGGCGGCACGTGCGGATCATCGGTACGGAGGCCGCGGTGCGGGCCGCGATCGCGCGCCCGGCGGGGCGCGCCAGCGGTCTGAGGAACCGGCTGGGCGCCACGGACGGCGCGTGACGCCCCGCCGGGATCACTCCGCGGTGCCGGTCGTGGTCGTCGACGCGGACGCCGTCGCGGCCTCGCGCTCGGCCCGGGCCTTCCGGTCCCGGCGGACCGAGCCGACCGTCACGACGGCGACCAGGCCGAGGGTGACGTAGAGGGCGTACTCGTCGATCATGAGTACGACGTCGACCGCGTGCTGCCCGAGCCCGAACCCGAGTCCGGCGACCAGACCGGTCATCAGGGCCGCGCCGAGGGCGTCGAACAGCAGGAACGTCGCCAGCCGCATCCGGCCGAGCCCGGCGAGCGCGAAGACCGCCGGTGCGGGGACGCCGGGGATCGTCGACAGCACGACGACCAGCCCCAGCGCCCACCGGGGCCAGGACCGGACCTTGCTCACGAACCGCTGTGCCGCCTCGCCCGGGGCGAACAGCTCGACCACCTTGGGACCCCACCGGCGGCCCGCCAGCCAGAACAGCCAGTCGAACTTGATCATGCCGACGATCCCGGCGACGACCACCAGCCACAGCGACGCCTCGCCGATCCGCGCGAACGCCGCACCGGCGCCGATCGCGGACAGGCTGCCGGTGACGAAGCTCAGACCGATCGGGTGCGACGCCAGCAGGAACGGCCGCAGCGGCATCGTCAGCGCCATGAACGCGATGATCCCGAGCGTGGAGAAGACGAGGAACTTGTCGCCACGGGTCATCGGGTGGTCCCACGGCATGGCGTCCCGCCAGGCCTTCTTGGCCTCGGCGAGCTCCTCGGGGGTGTAGTCGCTGTTCCGCCACCGGAACCGCTTCTTCGGCGTCCCGGCCGGAGCCCCGGTGCCGTCCGCCGCCGCGCCCGGCCCGGAAGCCTCCGGCCCGGCGGCGTCCGGCCCGGGACCGCCCGGCACGGGCCCCTCCGGCCGTCCGTCCGGTGTGTCCGTCCCCCGCGCGTCCGCCTCGGACATCTCTCCCCCTCCCGTGGCGGGCCTGCGCACCACCACGCTCCAGAGGCTAGGACGTCGGCGCTCGCCCGGTCGTCGTCGGCGGGGACGAGATCACCGGACCGTGCGTCTCGTCCCGGCGGAGGAGCCGGAACCCGTGCCGAGGAAACCCGCTCCCGGCCCGCTGCCGCCCTCGCTACCGTCCGGGTGGTGTCCGCCGCCGAGCACGACCTCCCGGACGGCCCTCCCGGGTTCCGTCCGCTCACCCCCGCCGATCTCCCGATGCTGCGCGGCTGGCTGGCCGAGCCGCACGTGCACCGCTGGTGGTTCCACGACACGTCGCCGGAGGCCGTCGAACGGGACTTCGACCCGGCGATGCGCGGTGAGGAGCCGTCCGAGGATCTCGTCGTCGTGGTCGGCGGTGCACCGGTGGGCCTGCTGCAACGCTGCCTGTGGCACGACTACCCGGAGTACGTCGAGGAGATCGCGCCGATCCTGGAGATCCCGCCCGGCGCCGCGACGATCGACTACCTGATCGGCGAGCCCGGGCTCGTCGGCCGCGGGCTCGGGCCGCGCATCCTCGTCGCGGCCGTCGCGGGGGTGTGGGAGCGCTACCCGGAGGCGCGCGCGATCATCGTCCCCGTGGTGGCGACGAACCGGGCGTCCTGGCGGGCGCTGGAGAAGGCGGGTTTCCGGCGGGTCGCCGAGGGCGACCTCGCTCCCGACAACCCGATCGACCCGCCGCGGAGCCTGGTCCTGCGCGTCGACCGTCCCGAGGAGTCGCCGTGCCACCCGTGACCAGCGCCGGGATCCTGTTGCACCGCAGGGGCCCGGACGGCGTCGAGGTACTGCTCGGGCACATGGGCGGCCCGTTCTGGGCCCGGAAGGACGCGCACGCCTGGTCGGTCCCGAAGGGCGAGCACGGCCCGGAGGAGTCCCCGCTCGACGCCGCCCGCCGCGAGTTCACCGAGGAGATCGGCGCCCCTCCCCCGGACGGCGAGCCCGTCGACCTGGGCACGGTGCGCCAGTCCCGCAAGACCGTCGCCGCCTTCGCGCTCGACGGCAGCGGGTTCACCGGCGCCGAGGCCGTCGCCGGCCGCCCCGACGACGGCACCTGGGTCGAGATCGAGTGGCCGCCCCGGTCCGGGCGCACGGTCCGGTTCCCCGAGCTCGACCGGGCCGGGTGGTTCGACCTCGCCACGGCACGCGAGAAGATCGTCAAGGGCCAGCTGCCGTTCCTCGACCGCGTCACCTCCCTGCTGGGCTGAACGTCGGACCCGATCGTCCGCGACCCTCGCCTCCCGGCGCTCACCGTCCGTACACTCGCAGTCGCTCCGGCCATCCCCCCGGACGGAGCAGGTGCCGGATCCCCGCGCGCCCCCCCGGGTGCGGGGATCCGGACACCGCCACGGGCCGGGCGCGTCGGCCCGCCGATGCCACAATGCGACCGTGCCCCAGCCAGGACAGACCGCGGTCCTCCTCCCGGTGGCCGAGCTCGACCCGGTGCTCGCCGTGATCGCCGGCCGCAGACCGGACGCCGTCCGGCCCGGGATCCCCGCCCACCTCACGCTGCTCTACCCGTTCCTGCCCACCACCGAGGTGACCGAGGGCGTCGTCGACCGGTGCCGCGCGCTCTGTGCGGGTACGGGCCGGCTCACCTGCCGCTTCACCCGCACCCACGTCGGACCCACGATGATCTCGACCGCTCCGGAGCCCGCCGGTCCGGTCGCGGCGCTGGCCACGGCGCTGCGTGCACAGTGGCCGGACCACCCGCCCTACGGCGGCCGTTTCGGCCCCGACCCGGAACCGCACGTCACCCTCGCACTGGGACCGGTCGAGGACCCCGGCGGGATCTCCGGCCCTGCCGACACCCTGCTTCCGCTCGAGGCCCACCTGGACACCGCGGTGCTGGTCGAGCTGACCGGCGACGGCTGGCGTCAGCGCGCGACGTTCCCGCTCTGATCCGCGGGCGGCGCGAGATCGCCCCGGGCGAACGCCGCCGACACCCGCGCCAGCCGCCGGGCCTCGGCGCGGGGATCGTCCGCGCCCGGCTCCCCGGGCTCGCCGGGTCCGGGTCCGCCCACCGGGCCTGCTCCGGGCGCCGACCCCGCCTCGCGGTACCGCGCCAGTGCCACCGCGAGGTCCGGGGCCTCGACCGCGTCGTCCGCACGTTCGCCCCGGAGACCGGCGGCGGCCCGGCGCCGGTGCTCGGCGGTGTCGGCCGCGGTGCGGTAGGGCTGCAGCAGCAGCGCTCCGTCGCGCAGCTCGACCGTGCGCCGGTAGAGCCGCAGCGACGCGTCGTGGTGGGGGACGCTGCCGGCGACCGCACCCGGCGAGGTCAGCGCGATCTGCGGGAGCGCCTCGTACATGGCACGCCACAGTGGGCGCAGAGCGCGGGCGAGCCGGAGATCGGTGACCCACCGGCGCAGCTCGGCGGGCGCGTCCAGCAGGAACGGCACCCCCAGGCCGAGGACGATGAGCGCCACCGACAGCGCGGGGAAGCCGACGGCCAACGAGCAGTGCAGGTTCTCGAACGGGCCGGCACACCACCGCTCGGCCCCGTCCGGCCCCGCTCCGGCGTAGGCACCGACCGCGGTCGTCACCCGCGACACGGCGTAGGCGAGACCGACCACGCACCCGGCAGCGAGGACGACCATGCTCAGCCGCAGACGCCGTCGCGTCCGGCCGACCGCCCGTACCGCCAGGAGGAGCATCCGGACGAGGTTGAACCCGAGATAGAGCGCGTAGACGACGACGTAGACGGTGAGTGCGAGGTCGTCCCGGTAGGAGAACAGGGCGACCGGTCCCTGGGGCGGTCGGCCCAGCGCGAACGTCACGACCAGCACGGTCAGGACGACGACCAGCAGGCCGGCGCGGCGCCGCCGGCCCCCGGGCGTCCCGCCGGTGCCGTGCAGGTAGCCGAGCATCTCGGAGAACGCGAACGCCGCGATCAGCGTGCACGCGTTCGACGACAGCCGCCCCGCACCGGGGACGACCGCGCTCAGCAGCTCCTGGGTCACGGGCGCGATCAGCACGAGGGCGCACCCCAGTGCTGCGAGCGCCGGCAGCACCGGCGTGGCCCCCGCCCCGCGCCGCGCCCGCCAGGAGCGCTGTCGCAGCACGGCGGTGCCGAAGCAGAGCAGGGCGACGCCGAGGAAGACGAGACTGACCATCGCCGTCAGCCGAAGAGGTCGGCGATGCGCCGGTAGAGACCGGACTCGTCACCGCCGACCCGGCCGTCGACCAGCTCGGCGGACGGCGTCTCCGCGGCGAGCCGGATCAGGGTGCCCACCATCTCCGCCTCCTGCTCGTCGTCCGTGCCGTAGGTCGAGCGGGCGAGCATGTGCTCGGCCAGCAGGGCCCGCTCGGGGGAGACGAGACCACCCACCGACCCGAGGTCGAGAGCGCAGGCACCCCGGTGCTCGCACACCATGTGCCCGATCTCGTGCAGGACGATGTGCGTCTGGTGGACGGTGCTGGTGTTCTCCGGATAGACGATGACGTCGGCGTCGTCGCGGCGCAGCCACAGCCCGCACGGTCCACCCGCGATCCGGGTGGCGTGCAGGTCGATCGGCCGCTCCCGGTGGCGCTCGATCCGGTCCAGCAGCTCGTCCAGGTCGAACGGGCGCGGGATGCCGCCGATGTCGCGGTCGAGCCGGTGTACGAGGGCGGCGCAGCGACGGTGCAGCGTCGAGTAGCGCACGGTCCTCCCCCCTGCCTGCCGTGCGGCGAGTCGCGTGCAGTGCGGGCCGTGGCCCGGAACCTCCCCGGTCGGGAGGAATGGTCTCATCCGGACGGTCCGTCGGCACCGCGACGACGGCGGCGGCCGGTGGAACCGCTGCGCTGCTGCAGGTCGCCCATCTCCTGGATGATCCGCGCCAGCGACCGGCGGTACTCCGGGTCGAGATCGAGTGCGCGCATGGCGATGTCCTTGACCCCCTGGTCGCGGATCGCCTGCAGCAGCGCGATCTCCTCGTCGATCTCGGCGGCCACCCCGTCGTTGAACAGGTAGGCGAGCGTCACGCCGTAGAACCCGACGATCGCCTCGAGCTTCTGCAGCGACGGGTTGGGGCGCCTGCCGGTCTCGAGCTGGTGCAGGTAGGCCGGGGAGATCGTCTCGCCCCGCAGCCGGATGCCCTCCGAGACCTCCTCGAGCGTGTAGGGCCCGCGGTCCGCCGGGTGCACGGTCGTCCGCAGCCGCGCCAGGCGCTCCCCGAGCGTCGGTGCGGCCGGGTGGTCGGCGCCGTCCGGCTCCCCGGGTCCGGTCACGCGGTCCTCCCTCGATCGGCGGTTCCGGGATGTGCCCGGAACGGAGTTGACATTCACCCTACAACGCCAGCATATTCATGTGCACAGAAATTCGCTGGCAATCGACCGCTGCGGACCGGACCCGGTGACGGGTGAGCAGGGGGGACCCCGGCCGCGAGCCGGGCCCGCACACCGGGCCCGGTCCGGGGCGGTCGAACGTCCCTGCTGAAACGCTGAAACGCGGGAACGCGGGAACCGGGCCGGCCGCCACCGGGGGGTGCGGTCGGCCCGGCCGCCGGTTGGGCTGCCACCCGCCGGGTACCCCTCCGGCATGCCCGACAGCATCAAGGACGACGAGATGTACGAGCGCCTCCGCGAGGAGGGCAACTCGAAGGAGAAGTCCGCCCGGATCGCCAACGCGGCCGCCGCCGAGGGGCGGGACGAGATCGGCGCGCGCGGCGGCGGGTCCGGCGACTACGAGGACATGACCGTCGACCAGCTCTACGCGCGTGCCCAGCGGGTCGGTGTCGAGGGCCGGTCCGACATGAGCAAGGACGAGCTGATCCGGGCGCTGCGCGAGCACTGAGCCGTGGCAGAGTCGCGGGCATGAGCCGCCGCCACGACCACGACGCCGGGGGCGACCCGGAGACGCTCGAGCGCAAGGCGGCCCTGCGCGACGAGGTCTGGACCGCGCTCACCGAGCAGAGGGCGTCGCGGTTCCCCGGCGCCCGCAACCGGATCTCGAACTTCGTGGGCGCCGAGGCCGCGGCCCGGCGGCTGCGGGAGCTGGACGTCTGGCGGGCGGCCCGCACGGTCAAGTCCAACCCGGACTCCGCGCAGCTGCCGGTGCGGCAGTACGCCCTGGAGGACGGCAAGACGGTGTACATGGCCGTTCCGCGGCTCGCCGAGGACGATCCGTTCTTCCTGCTCGATCCCGACCACCTCGCGGACCCGCCGCGCCGCGCGGTGTCGATCACGAACGCCACCCGCTCGGCCCGCCGGGTCGCCGTCGACGAGCTGGAACCCGTGGATCTCGTGGTGACCGGCTGCGTCGCCGTCGGCGCCGACGGTGCCCGGCTCGGGAAGGGCGGCGGGTTCGCCGACCTGGAGTTCGCGCTCGCCCGCGAGGCCGGGCTCGTCTCCGACAACACCCTGGTCGTCACGACCGTGCACGAGCTGCAGCTGCGCGATGCGGGCGTCGTCCCGTGGGCCTCGCACGACGCCCCGGTCGACCTGGTCGTCACCCCGGACCGTGTGATCGACTGCCGGCAGCACCGGCGCACCCGGCCGGACGGCGGCATCGTCTGGGAGTCGCTGACCGACGAGAAGATCGACGCCATCCCCCTGCTGGGACGGCTCCGGACGGAGGCGGGCCGATGAGCCCCGAGATCGTGACCGAGCGCGGGGACATCACCGAGGCCGCGGTGGACGCCGTGGTCAACGCCGCCAACTCGTCGCTGCTCGGCGGCGGCGGGGTCGACGGCGCCATCCACCGCCGTGGCGGACCTGCGATCCTCGCCGAGTGCCGCAGGCTGCGCGCGGACACCTGGCCCGACGGCCTGCCGACCGGCCGCGCCGTCGCCACCACAGCGGGCGACCTCCCGGCGCGATGGGTGATCCACACCGTCGGGCCGGTGTACGCGACGTCCGAGGACCGCTCGCACCTGCTCGCGAGCGCCTACCGTGAGTCGCTGCGGATCGCCGACGAGCTCGGCGCCGGCACCGTCGCGTTCCCCGCGGTGTCGGCCGGCGTCTACGGCTGGCCGATCGACGACGCCGCACGGATCGCCGTCGCCACCGCGCGGGACACCCCGACCTCGGTCCGGCAGGTGCGCTTCGTCCTGTTCGGCGACGACGTGCTGCAGGCCTTCCGGGCCGCCGCCGGTACCTGAGAACCCCGTCCCCGACCCCACCCGGAGAGCTCCCGTGATCGAGATCGACGGCCACTCCCCCGACGTCCACCCCGACGCCTGGGTGGCCCCCGGCGCCGTCCTCGCCGGCGACGTGACGGTCGGCGCGGAGTCCGGCGTCTGGTACACCACCGTCGTCCGGGCCGACGTCGCCCCGATCCGCATCGGGACCCGGTCCAACCTGCAGGACGGCTGCGTCGTCCACGCCGATCCCGGCTTCCCCGCGACGATCGGCGACGGCGTCACCGTCGGCCACCGCGCGGTCGTCCACGGCTGCACGGTCGGCGACGACGTGCTGGTCGGGATGGGCGCCGTCCTCATGAACGGCGTCGAGGTCGGCGCCGGGTCGCTGATCGCGGCCGGGGCGGTGCTCACCCAGGGCACGGTCGTGCCGCCCGGGTCGCTCGTCGCGGGAGTGCCGGGGAAGGTGCGCCGCGAGCTGACCGAGCAGGAGCGGGACTCGATCCCGCTGTCGGCGGCCGCCTACGTCCACCTGCTCGGTCTGCACCGCGACGCCACCCGCTAGCGGCCCCGGGCGCACCTCACGCGTTCGCGACCTCGTGCTCGAGCCGGGCGGCGACGTGCGCCCGGGCCGCCTCGGTACGGGTCGGCAGGTGCCCCGAGCCGAACAGCGGCTCCCCCGGCTCGACGTCACGGAGCAGCCCGCGGGCCAGCGTCCGGCGGTGCACCTCGGTCGGGCCGTCGGCGATCGCCATGACCTGGGCGTCGACCATCATCGCGGCGAACGGCATCTCGTTGGAGATGCCGAGCGCACCGTGCAGGTGCATCGCGCGCTGCACGACGTCGTGGTAGACCCGCGGCATCGCCACCTTCACCGCGGCGATGTCCGCGCGGACCGCCCGGTAGTCCTGGTGCCGGTCGATCAGCCACGCCGTGCGCAGCAGCAGGAGCCGGAACTGCTCCAGGTCGATCCAGCTCTCCGCGACCGCGTCCTGGGTGGACGGCAGGTCGGCGAGCCGCCCGTGCCGGGTGGTCCGGGAGACCGCCCGTTCCCGCATCAGATCGAACGCCCGCCGCATCTGGGCGATCGTGCGCATCCCGTGGTGGATGCGCCCGCCGCCGAGCCGGGTCTGTGCGATCGCGAACGCGCGCCCGCGTTCCCCGAGCAGGTGATCCGCCGGGACGCGCACGCCCGAGTAGCGCAGGTAGGCGTGGCTGGAGTGCTCGGGTGACTCGGTGCCGACGCCCGCGTCCCGCACGATCTCCAGGCCCGGGGTCTCCCGCGGCACGATGAGCATCGACATCGAGTCGTGCGGTGCGGCGTCCGGGTCGGTCACCGCCATCACGATCACGAACGCGGCGTGCCGGGCGTTCGAGGAGAACCACTTCTCGCCGTCGATCACCCAGTCGTCGCCGTCGCGGACGGCGCGTGTGGTGAACAGCGTCGGGTCGGCCCCGGCGTGCGGCTCGGTCATCGAGTAGCAGGACGAGATCTCGCCGTCGAGGAGCGGCTGCAGGTAGCGCTCCTTCTGCGCGGGCGTGCCGAACCGGGCGAGGATCTCGGCGTTGCCCGAGTCCGGCGCCTGGCAGCCGAAGACCGTCGGCGCCCACCGGGACCGGCCGAGCAGCTCGTTGAGCAGCGCCAGCCGGACCTGGCCGTAGCCCTGCCCCCCGAGCTCGGGGCCCAGGTGGGCGGCCCAGAGCCCGCGCTCACGGACCTGTTGCTGCAGCGGGCGCACCAACCGTCGTGCCGTGGCGTCGGTCTTGTCGTACGGGTCGCCCAGGACGAGGTCGAGCGGCTCGATCTCGTCGCGCACGAAGGCGTCGACCCAGTCGAGCGTCGCCTGGTAGTCGGGGTCGGTCGAGAAGTCCCACATCAGAAGTTGCCCTTGGCCGCCCAGCCGCCGTCCACCGGGAACGTGATGCCGGTCTGGAAGGAGCCCTCGCGGAACAGGTACGCCACCATCGCGGCGATCTCGTCCGGGCGGCCGAGCCTGCGCACGAGGTGGGCGTCGGCGTTCGCCGCGCGCATCTCGTCGGTGATCCCGGCCAGGATCGGGGTGTCGATCGTCCCCGGTGCGATGGCGTTGACCAGCACGCCCTGGTCGGCGTACTCGAACGCGGCCTGCTGGGTCAGGCCGACCACCCCGCCCTTGGCCGCGGAGTACGAGGCCAGATTCGGTAGCCCGCGCAGCGCCGCCATGGAGGCGATGTTGACGATCCGGCCCCCACCGGCGTCGACCATCGCGGGGATCACCGCCCGCATCCCGAGCCAGACGCCCTTGAGATCGGTGTCGATCACGACGTCCCAGGCGTCCTCGGTGAGCCCGACGACGGTGTCCGGGCTGAGCAGGTTCACCACGCCCGCGACGTTGGCGAGCAGGTCGATCCGGCCGTGCTCGGCGACCAGCCCGGCGACCGCACCCTCCCAGTCCGCGGCCCGGCGCACGTCCAGCTCCACCGCGACCGCCCGGCCGCCCTCCTTCTCCGCGAGCGCCACGGTCCCGGCGCAGTCCTGGATGTCGGCGCAGGCGACGACCGCGCCCTCGGCGGCGAGCCGCAGCGCCGTGGCGCGGCCGATGCCCTGTGCCGCGCCGGTCACGATCGCGACCCGGTCCTGCAGCGTGTCCTCGACGGTCATGGCGGTGTCCTCCGGTGGGTGCGGGGCGATGGGGCGGATGGGCCGGGCCGGGACACTAGGAACGGCGCCGGGTGCGGACAACGGGACGCGGATGCGGGCGTTGTCGAGGTCTCCAGCGGCTCACGGGACGCCGAGGCCCGCGGTGGCCAGGCCGTCGACCTGGAACGCCAGCTGGGCGGCGAGCAACGCGTCGAAGCGACGGGTGTCCAGGCCGGTGAGGTGCTCGATCCGGCCCAGCCGGTACCGCACGGTGTTCTCGTGCACGCCGAGCTCCTTGGCGGCCGCCCGGACCTGCGCCCCGGCGGCCAGGTAGCGGCGCAGCGTCTCGACGAGGTCGCCGCCGGAGGACTCGTCGTTGCGCCGCAGGGGGCCCAGGTACTGCTCGGCGAAGCGGACCGCGACCCCGGCCCGGTCCGCGTTGACGACCAGGCGCAGGGTGCTGAGCTCGGTCACCGCGACGACGTCCGCGGCGCCGCCGAGCGCGCCGGCGATCCCGTCGACCTCGCGGGTCTCGGCCAGGGCAGCCGGGAAGCCGCCGATCTCGCGGACGGCGCCGGACACGACGATCCGCCGGACCCCTGTCGCCGCCACGACGGCGTCGAGCCCCTCGAGCAGGCTCCGGTGCAGCGACCGGAGCTCGCCCGGCGACGGGTCGGGCGACAGCGCCACCAGCCCGACGACGGCGTCCGGCTCGACGAGCACCGGCGGCGCGGCCCCGAGCGCGGCCCCCGCCGCGGCGACGACGGCGTCGCGGCTCCCGGACGCGGACCGCCCGGGTGCCACCGGGAAGCGCAGCAGGACGTGGCCGGTGTCCAGGTCCAGTCCCACCTGCCCGGCGAGCCGGCGCAGGTCCGGCTCGGGCCGGGTGCCGCGGAGCAGGTCCGCGAGCACGTCGTCGCGGTTGCGGGCGATCGCCCGCTCGGTGCGGGCCTCGCCCGCGAGCCGGACCGAGAGGACCGCGGCGGCCTGCTCGGCGACCTGCGCGTCGGACGGCCGCAGCGCCCGGCCGAGCTCACCGACGTCGAGATACCCGGCGACCGCGCCCTCCGCGACGAGCACCGCCAGCAGGTGCCGGCGGGCCGGGCCGTGCACCGGATCCGGCGGCAGCACCACCGACGGCCACCCGGGACCGAGCCGGGACACCCCCGGTGTCCCGAGCACCGAGGAGGGCAGGGCGGGCGGGGCGTCGAGCCGGAAGGCGGTGGGTGCCGCCCAGGTTCGCACCCGGAGATCGGGGCGCCGCAGCGTCACGGGGAGACCGAGCAGGCCGGACACCCGGTCGACGAGCCGCTCGTCGTCCACACCGGACAGCACCGCCGCCGACAACCCGGCGAGCAACCGGGGGAGCGGATCGGACGGTTCGGGGACGAGGACCGGACCGGGCCTGCGGACGGGCGGCGGCCCGGTCCCGAGAGGGGTTGCCATGGTCCCCGTCACCTCCGTCGGTGCCTTGACCCGCTGTGATCCACCGCACTACCATCGTAGCCCTAACGTTCGTTAGGCAACCCCGTCCCGAGACCCCTTCGAGAGAGGCGAACCGCCATGGATGTCGGTGTCCTGCTTGTCTTCCAGAACTGGCACGAGGACCTCAGCGACGCGGAGATGTTCCGCCAGGAGACGGAGCTCGGAGTACTCGCCGAGGAGCTCGGCTTCGACTCCGTGTGGGCGGCCGAGCACCACTTCGACGACTACTCGATGTGCCCGGACAACCTGCAGCTGATGACCTACCTGGCCGCCCGGACGAGCCGGATCAAGCTGGGCACCGGGGCGGTGATCCTGCCGTGGAACGACCCGCTGCGGGTCGTCGAGAAGGTCACGATGCTCGACATCCTCTCCGGTGGCCGGGCGATCTTCGGTATGGGCCGGGGCCTGGCGAAGATGGAGTACGAGGGCTTCCGCCAGGACATGAACGCGTCCCGCGGCCGGTTCGACGAGGCGGCACCGCTGATCCTGGCCGGGCTGCGGAACGGCTACGTCGAGAACGACGGCCCGTTCTACCGCCAGCCCCGGGTCGACGTCCGCCCCGCACCCGAGGCGGGCCGGGACTGGTCGGACCGGCTGTACGGCGTCGCGATGTCCCCGGACTCGGTGCCCGCGGTGGCCAAGGTCGGCGCCCGGATGATGACCTTCATGCAGTATCCGGCCGAGCAGCACGTCCCGGCCATCGAGCGCTACCGCGAGTGCTACCGCAGCGAGCACGGCACCGAGCCGGGCCCGGTGCTCACCCAAGGACTTCATCTACTGCCACGAGGACCCGGAGGTCGCCGAGCGGACCGCCCGCGAGTACCTGTCGCGCTACTTCCTGTCGGTGGTCAAGCACTACGACTTCGCCGGGAAGCACTGGCGGGAGACCAAGGGCTACGAGGCCTACCAGGTGGGTGCCGACATGATCCGCGAGGCCGGGATGGAGGCCGCCGCCTCGGGCTACGCCGACACCCAGATCTGGGGCACCCCCGAGCAGATCGTCGAGAAGTACCGCCGCCGGGTCGAGCTGTTCGGCGACCACCAGCCGAACGTGGCGCCGTCGTTCGCCGGGTTGCCCTTCGACAAGGTGCGGGCCAGCCTGAGGCTCTTCGGCGAGAAGGTGGTCCCGGAGCTGCAGAAGATGGGCGTGACGACCGCGGTCCCGGCCTGAGGAGTGCGACGGGGTACGCGGGACCGGCAGGCCGTGCACCGGCACGTCCGCCGTCCCGGTGCCCGGTGGAGGTGGGGGCGATGACAGGGTCTCCGGTCATGGACGCCGATCGGGGTGCGCACCGCGGGCCCGCCCGGCACGGGAGCCGCAAGGCCGAGATCGTGGCCCTGGCCAGCCGGATGTTCCGCGAGCACGGCTACCACGGCGTGGGCATGCGCGCGCTCGCCGACGCCGCCGGGATGCAGGCGGCGTCGCTCTACCACCACTTCCGCAACAAGGAGGAGCTGCTGCTCCACGCGATCTACGTCGTCGACCGCGACATGATCGTCGAGCAGATGCCGCTCCTCGACGGCGCCGGCGGCCACGGCGAGCGACTGGCCCGGCTGGTGCGGGCGCACGTCCTGCACATCGGCGCCAACCGCGACGCCTGGTGGGTCGCCGGCCGGGAGCTCCGCGCCCTGTCGCCGGAGCACCTGGAGGCCGTCCAGTCCTACCGCCGTGACTACCAGCGCCGGATCGCCCGGCATCTCGCCGAGGGCGTCGAGGCGGGCGAGTTCCACTGCCCGGACCCCCGGCTGGCGACCCTGGCCCTGCTCGACCTGATCAACGGACCCAACGAGTGGTTCGACCCGTCCGGCCGGCTGCCGATCGAGGAGATCGCGGAGCGGTACGCGGACATGGTCGTCCGCCAGCTGTCGAAGAGGTGAGTTCGTGAGCACTCCCGAAGAGCGCAACAAGCAGACCGTCACCGAGTTCATGGAGGTGTTCACCAGCGGCGACGTCGACGGCATCCTGTCCCGGATGACCGACGACGCGACCTGGTGGGTCGCGGGGACCATCCCCGGCATCTCCGGGACCAAGGACAGGGCCGGGTTCAAGGACATGGTGTCCGGGATCACCGAGTCCACGACCAGCGGGGCGATCCGGCTGACGCCGCTGGCCTTCACCGCCGAGGGCGACCGGGTCGCGGTGGAGACCGAGTCCTACACCGAGCTGCGCAACGGCCGCGTCTACAACAACCTGTACCACTTCCTGTTCACCGTGCGGGACGGGAAGATCTCGTCGGTGAAGGAGTACCTGGACACCGAGCACACGACCGCGGTGTTCGTCACCCCCTGACCCCACGACGACGGTGCCCCGCAGCTGCGCGCTGCGGGGCACCGTCGTGCCGGGGGGCACTCAGCCGCGGCCGGACCGCCGGGTGCGCGGCGCGCCGAACGAGGCCAGCAGGCCGCCGTCGACGGCGACCGTCGAGCCCGTCATGTAGCTCGCGCCCGCCACCATCCAGACGACGTCGGCGATCTCCTCCGGCCGTCCCGGCCGTCCCATCGGGATGCCGTCCACGACGGTCCGGCGGGACCCCTCCGGGATCCCGGCCGTCATGTCGGTGTCCACGAACCCCGGGACGACCAGGTTGACCCGCACGCCGTACGGCGCCAGCTCGATCGCGAGCGTGCTGGTGAGACCGGACAGGCCCGCCTTCGCCGACCCGTACGCGGCGTCGCCGGGATAGCCGCGGAGCCCGACGACCGCCCCGATGTTGACCACGCAGCCGCCGTCGGAGAGCAGCCGGCGGGTGGCCCGCGCGACCCGGAACGCCCCAGTGAGGTTGGTGGTCAGCACCTCGTCCCACGCCTCGTCGCCGAGCCGGTCGATCCGGCCCCCGCGGTGCACCCCCGCCGCCTGCACGACGACGTCGACCGCACCCGAGACCTCCTCGACGGCGGCGACGGCCCGTTCGACCGAGCCGGCGTCGGCGACGTCGACGGGGACGCCTACCACCCGGTCCCGCACCGCCACCGGCCAGTCCGCGGGATCGACCGTGCGGGCCAGCACGTGGACGGTGTCGCCCTCGCCGAGCGCGCGGTCGACGACGGCGCGGCCGATCCCGCGGGTACCGCCGGTGACCACCCAGATCCGTCCCACCCTCAGGCCTCCCGGCCCGCCAGGAAGCCCAGCAGCTCGGCGCGGTAGGTCTCGCCGTCCTCCAGCATGGGCGCGTGGCCAACGCCGCCGAACTCGACCAGCCGGGCGTCGCGGAACAGGGTGCGCGACGCGGCCACGGCGTCGAACGGGACGAACCCGTCCTCCCGGCCGGACAGCAGCAGGACCGGACGGTCGATGGCCGGCAGGATCTCCCGCTGGTCGATGTGGGCGAGGTCGCGCAGCGTGCGGTCGGCGCCCGGCCCGCAGGCCAGGAACGCCAGCCAGATCGACTGCACGACCGGCTCCCCCACCTCCTTCGCGCACACCGCGTCGGCGACCGCCCGGAAGGTGCCCGGCCGGTCCACGGCCAGCCCGGCCAGCACGCCCTCGACGTCGTCCGGGGTGCCGCCGTGCGGCCAGCCCTCCGCGGCGGTGTAGCGCGGGGTCGCCCCGCCGGTCAGCACCAGCCCGCCCAGGTTCGCCCCGAGCCGCCGGGCGGCCTCGACGACGACCGCGCCGCCCAGCGACCAGCCGTTCAGCACCGGCTCGCGCAGCCCGAGGTGCTCGACGAGCGCGACGACGTCGGAGGCGATCGCGCCGATCGAGGTGTCGGCGATGTCCTTGTCCGACCGGCCGCACGCCCGGTGCTCGAGGACGGTGACCGAGTGCCCGGCGGCGAGCAGCGCCGGGAGGGTCGTGTCCCAGCAGTGCGCGTCCGCGGCCCAGCCGTGCACCAGCACGACCGGGCGCCCCGGTCCCGCGTGGTGCTCGTAGTACACCCGCTTGCCGTCCTCCACCTCGAGGAACGCCATGTGGATCACTCCTTCTCGTCGGTGCCGGCGTACTGCGAGCGCAGCCGCCGTTTGTCCGTCTTGCCGACACTCGTGCGGGGCAGGGCGTCGACCGGGACGACGTCCTCGGGCAGCCACCACCGCGGCACCCGGGTGCCCAGCCGGGTGAGCACCTCTCCGCCGGTCGCGTCCCGTCCGGCGTGGAGGACGACGACGGCGAGCGGGCGCTCCTGCCACCGGCGGTGCGGGACCGCGACGACGGCCGCCTCGGCGACGTCGGGATCGTCGAGCAGTGCCTGCTCCAGCGCGACCGAGCTGATCCACTCGCCCCCGCTCTTGATCAGGTCCTTCGCCCGGTCGACGATCCGCAACCGCCCCGCGGGATCGATGGTGGCGACGTCGCCGGTCCGCAGCCAGCCGTCGACGAAGCGTTCGGGCGCCTCTCCCAGGTAGTAGGAGGTCGCGACCCACGGCCCGCGGACCAGCAGCTCGCCGGACGCGACGCCGTCACGGGGCAGCTCCGTGCCCTCGTCGTCGACGATCCGCCACTGCAGGCCGGGCAGCAGCCGGCCCTGGCTGCGGATCCTCCGGTACCGCTCCTCGTCGTCGCCGGGCGGGTCGGGATCGCGGGTGAAGGTCGCCATCGGCGAGATCTCGGTCATCCCCCAGCCCTGGAACACCGGGACGCCGAGCTCGTCCCACGCGCGGATCAGGGCGGTCGACGGCGTCGACCCGCCCAGGACGAGCGCGCGGACCGAGGAGACGTCGGTCCCGTGGGTGCGCACGTGCTCCAGCAGGTCGGTCGCGACCGTGGGGACCATGCCGAGGTAGGTGACCCGCTCGCGCTGCACGATCGACGCGATCTCCGCGACGGTCGGGTGCGGGCCGGGCAGCACCTGCGCCGCCCCGGCCATGGTGGCCGCGAACGGCACGCCCCAGGCGTTCGCGTGGAACAGCGGCACCACGTGCAGCACGGTGTCGCGGGCGGAGATCGCGTGCCCGTCGGCCAGACACGCGCCGAAGGTGTGCAGGTAGAGGCCGCGGTGGGTGTAGCCGACGCCCTTCGGGCGCCCGGTCGTCCCGGACGTGTAGCAGAGCACGGCCAGGTCGTGCTCGGACCGCTCCGGGGCCCCGGTCACTGCGGGTCCCTGCGCGACCAGCTCCTCGTACTCGGCACCGGAGCCGACGACGCCCAGCTCCGGCCGGACGCCGTCGAGCAGGTGCACCAGGTCGTCGTCGGCGACGATCAGCCGGTCGTCGGCGTGCCCCGCGATGTAGGCGATCTCCTCCGCGGACAGCCGCAGGTTGAGGGTGTGCAGCACCGCCCCGGCCAGCGGCACCGCGGCGTAGAGCTCCAGGTGACGGTGGTGGTTCCAGCACAGCGACCCGACCCGGTCGCCCGGCCGCACCCCCAGCCGGCGCAGCGCACCCGCCAGCCGCACGACCCGGTCGTGGTAGCGGCCGTAGTCGTAGCGGAGCACCTCCTCGCCGTGCTCGTAGCCGACGATCGGCCGCCCGGGATGCTGCTGCCGGGCCCGGTCGGCGAACTCGGTGATCAGCAACTGGGTCACGGCCACGCCCGCAGCCGTTCCCGCACCGCCGGGACGACCTTGTCGGCGAGGTAGGCGATGCGCTCGGAGCCGCTCTCGACCGGCTCGCCGGGCAGCATCGCCCAGAAGTGCACGTCCCGGATCTGCGGCGTCCCGCGCAGCAGCTCGGTGAAGTGGGTGGTCGCGGCCTCGGCGTCCATCAGCTGGTACGCGCCCGCCTCGATGATCTGCGCCGGGTCGGTGAACCTCGGTGTGCTCTCCGGCGGTCCGAACGCGCCCCAGGAGATGTACTCGTTGAGCTGGTACAGCGCGTGCTCCCCGATCCGGGACCAGACGCGCTCGGGGTCGTCGGCGACGATCGCCCACTGACCGGCGTAGATCGCGGCGTCGTCGACCGGCCGGCCGAGCCGCTGCACCGCGTCGAGGTAGCTGCGGTGGTGGGCGTTCTGGGTGGACAGGAACCCGTCGGCGATCCGCGCGGCCCGCTCGATCGCGACGTCGGCCATCGCGCCGACCAGCAGCTGCGGCGGTGTCTCGGGGACCGGCGTCACGGGCAGCGGCGGGAGCGTGTAGCGCCTCCCCCGGTAGCCCTCCGCCGATCCCGACCACGCGTGGCGGATCAGCTCGACCCCCTCCTCCAGCAGGCTGGGCCGGTGGGTGAGCGTCCTGCCGAACGCGTCGAACTCGCGGGCCCAGTAGCCCTGCCCGACGCCGAGGTCGAACCGGCCGCCGGAGAGCAGTGACAGGGTCGACGCGTCCTCGGCGAGCCGCACCGGGTCGTGCAGCGGCGAGACGATGAGGTTGGTCCCGATCCGCATGCGGGACGTCCGCTGCGCGATCGCGGACCCGAGGACGAACGGCGACGGGCTGTACCCGTCGTCGCAGAAGTGGTGCTCGGTCAGCCAGACGGAGTCGAGTCCCCGCTGCTCGGCCCACGAGATCTGGTCCAGCACCTCCGCGTAGAACGCCCCGAACGGACGGCCGGGGTCGGGGTCGGGGTCGGGGTCGGGGTCGGGGTCGGGGTCGGGGTCGGGGTCGGGGTCGGGGTCGGGGTCGGGGTCGGGGTCGCGGAAGTCGTACCAGAGCCCGAAGGCCGGTCCGGTGCGGGCGGGCGTCTCGTGCGTGCTGGTCATGGCGGCACCCTGGCGTCCGGGGGTGACCGCTGTCACTCCGCTCCCGTGGTGGTCGTTGTGGACTCCTTCAACGCCCCGGGGCCGGGTCGGCGCCGGTCCCGCGACGTGCGGGCCCGCGGGCCGTAACCTCGCTGACGTGCCGACGACGACACAGCCCGACTGGCTCCCCCGCGACCTCGTCGACCTGGCGGCGGTCGCCGGCTGGGGACGAGAGGCCGGTCTGCCGGACGGCCCGGTCTCCGCCGTCGAGCGGATCGGGGGCGGCACCCAGAACGTGGTGCTGCGCCTGGACTGGGGCGGCCGCGACCTCGTCCTGCGCCGGCCGCCCGAGCACCCCCGGCCCGCCAGCAACGCGACGCTGGCCCGCGAGATGCGGGTGCTGTCGGCGCTCGCCGGCACCGACGTGCCGCACCCCGGGTTCGTCGCGGGCTGCACCGACGAGAGCGTGCTCGGCGTCGTCTTCTACCTGATGGAGGCCGTCGACGGGGACAATCCGGGTGCGACGGTCGGCGCCCTGTACCGCGACGACGCGGCCGCCCGCGCCGCCGCCGCGACGGACACCGCCACCGCGCTCGCCCGCCTCGCCGCCGTCGACCACGAGGCGATCGGGCTCGGCGACCTCGGGCGGCCCGACGGTTTCCTCGAGCGCCAGGTGCCGCGGTGGCTCGACCACCTGGCGTCCTACGACCGGATCCCGGAGTACGGCGGGAACCGGCTCCCGCACGTCGCGGAACTCGCGCGGTGGCTGGAGGCGCACCGCCCGCCGCCGTCGCCCCCGGGCCTGGTGCACGGCGACTACCACCTCAACAACCTGCTGCTCGATCCCGTGCGGCCCCGGGTCGCGGCGATCGTGGACTGGGAGATGTGCACGGTCGGCGACCCGCTGCTCGACCTGGGCTGGCTGCTCGTGACCTGGCCGGACGGCGGGCCGGACCCGCTGACCGGGGCCGCGCTGGCCGCCGCGGGCGGGCTCCCCGGCCGGGACGAGCTCGTCGGGGCCTGGGCGGACGCCGGGGACCGGGAGCCGTCGGCCGTCGACTGGTACACCGTCCTCGCCGGGTTCAAGTTCGCGATCGTCATCGAGGGGACGCACGCCCGCGCGCTCGCCGGCCAGGCCGACCCGGACGTCGGGCAGCACCTGCACGACGCCGCCGTGCGGACCCTGGAGCGGGTCGCGCCGCTCGCCCGCTGACGGTCCGGCTCACTCCCCCAGCAGCCGGACGACGACGGTGGCGATGTCCTCCGCGGAGCGCTCCGCGGGCCCGGGCGGCAGGACCAGGTGGCTGACGGTGAGCCGGGCGGCGGTCTGCGCGGCGAGCCGGACGGTGCCGTCCGCGGCTCCGGGCCGGACCCGGCGCAGGTACCCGGCCGCCCGGTCGGCCGCGGCGGCGACGATGGGCCCAGACTGGCTCCCGAACGCCGACGGCGCACCGGTCAGCAGGGCCTTCACCAGCGGGTTCTCCGCGGCCTCCGTCAGCGCCGCGCCGACGGCCGCGACCCATGCGGCGTGCAGGTCGTCCTCCCCGTCGAGCGCGGTCTCGATGCGGTCGAGGAACCGGCCGGTGGCCCGCAGGACCAGCGCGGCGGCCAGGCCGTCCCGGTCGCCGAACTCGCTGTAGAGGGTCTGCCTGCTGACGCCGACCCGGCGGGCGAGCTCGGGCATCGAGGGCCGCTCCCCCGCGACGGCGAGCCGTTCGGCGGCGTCGAGCACCTCGTCCCGCAGCTCGTCGCGCGCCCGCCGCGCCATCGTCCGCCGTTCCATCGCGGACATCATGGCATGCCATGTCCAGCTCCTGGACAGTTTCGGAAGAAGTGTCTAACTTGAGGTCCGACACGGTGGTCGAACGCGAGGAGGCACCCCCCGTGAGCCTGGTGCAGCACGCACGCGAGCGCTGGTCGTCGGTGCTCACCCTGCCCGCCCCCGACCGGCTGGACGACGCGCTGCTCAGCACCGGCGCCGAGGGCCGCATGCCCGCGCCGTTCGGCCCGGCCCCCGGGGACACCAGGGAGGTCCCCGGCGACGACGGCCTGCCGCTGCTCGGCCACGCGCTGGCCTACGTCCGGTTCGGACACCGTTTCACCCGGGCCCGGACCGAGGCGCTCGGCCCGGTGTGGTGGATGCGCTCCCCCGCCGGGCGGGCGATCGTCGTCACCGGGCCGGCCGCGACCCGCGAGGTGCTGGTCAACCGGGACAAGGCGTTCTCCCAGGAGGGCTGGCGGGCGACCGTCGACGCGTTCTTCCACCGCGGCCTGATGCTGCTCGACTTCGACGAGCACCGGGCCCACCGGCGGATCATGCAGGAGGCGTTCACCCCGGCCCGGATCGAGAGCTACGTCGCCGCCACCACCCCGGTGCTGCGCGAGGTGATGCCGCAGTGGCCGTCGCGGATGCGCCTCTACCCGGCACTGAAGCGGCTGACCCTGGACGTCGCCCAGTCGGTCTTCATGGACGCCCGCTCCGGCCCGGAGGCCGAGGCGGTGAACCGGGCGTTCGTGGACTGCGTCCGGGCGGCGAACTCGTTCGTGCGCAAGGACCTCCCCGGGACACGGTGGCGGCGCGGGCTGCAGGGCCGCGCGCTTCTGGAGGACTGGTTCCGGTCCAACCTGGACGCGAAGCGGACCGGCGAGGGCACCGACCTGTTCTCCGCGCTCTGCCACGCCCGCACCGACGACGGCGAGGCGTTCTCCGACGACGACGTCGTCAACCACATGATCTTCCTGATGATGGCGGCGCACGACACGTCGACGACGACCGCGGCCGCCGCCGCGCACCACCTGGCGCGGAACCCGGAGTGGCAGGAGCGCTGCCGCGCCGAGTCCGACGCGCTCGCGGAGCGGCTCGGCGACGCCGTGCCGACCGTCGCGGACCTGCGCTCGCTCACCGGGCTGGACCTGGTGATCAAGGAGGCGCTCCGGATGGACGCGCCGGTCCCGGTCGTCATGCGCACCGCGGTGCGTGACACCACGGTCGCCGGGCACCACGTGCCGGCGGGCACCCGGGTCGTCGTCGCCCAGGCGGTGAACCACTACGACCGCTCCTGCTGGACCGACCCGGAGCGCTTCGACCCCGACCGGTTCGGCCCGGACCGGCGCGAGGACCGGTCCGACCGCGACGCCTGGATCCCGTTCGGCGGCGGCGTGCACAAGTGCATCGGCCTGCACTTCGGCACGCTGGAGGTGACCGCGGTCCTGCACGAGATGCTGCGGCGGTACCGGTGGACCGTCGACCCGGGCTACCGGCTGCGCTGGGACAACACCTCGCTGCCGGTGCCGGTGGGCGGGATTCCTGTGGCGCTGCGCGCCCGTGAGTGAAAAACGCGGTCAGGGCCGTGTTTTCCACTCACGAGCGCGAAGCGCCTACTCGCCGTCCCCGCTGCTCCACCGGCGGTCCTTGCGGTCCTCGGCCTCGGTCCGCTCGCGGGCGAGCTCCAGCGCGCGGGCCGCGGTCTCGCGGTCCGGGTAGGGGCCGAGCCGGTCGGCGGCGCGGCAGCCGTCCTTCGGCTCCACCGTGTTGTGCTTCAGGCAGTAGAACCATTCCTCGTCGCTCATGGGTCCAGCCTGGCACCGCCGGCGACCGCGTGCCGCCCGCCGCGCCGGGATCTCCGTGGCAGGCTGGGGGGCATGGCACTGGTGCTCGGGGTGGACTCCTCCACCCAGTCCTGCAAGGTCGTCGTCCGCGACGCGGACACCGGCGAGCTCGTCCGGTCCGGCCGGGCCTCGCACCCGGACGGGACCGAGATCGCCCCGCGGTTCTGGTGGGACGCGCTGCAGGAGGCCCTCGCCGACGCCGGCGGTCTCGACGGCGTCGAGGCGCTGTCGGTCGCGGGCCAGCAGCACGGGATGGTCTGCCTCGACTCCGGCGGTGAGGTCGTCCGTGACGCGCTGCTGTGGAACGACACCCGCTCCGCCCCGGCCGCGACCGCACTCACCGAGGAGCTCGGGGCCGGTGGCTGGGCGGAGGCGACCGGCGTCGTCCCGGTCGCCTCGATCACCCTGACGAAGCTGCGCTGGCTCGCCGAGCACGAGCCGGACAACGCCGCCCGCACGGCGGCGGTGTGCCTGCCGCACGACTGGCTGACCTGGCGGCTGCGCGGCGCGGCCGGACTGGACGAGCTGGCCACCGACCGCTCCGACGCGTCCGGCACCGGCTACTACGACGGCGCCGGCTACCGCACGGACCTGCTCGAACGCGGCTTCGGTGCCACACCGGCGCTGCCCAGGGTCCTCGGCCCGGCCGAGTCCGTCGAGGGCCCCGGCGGGATCCGCGTCGGCGCGGGGGCCGGCGACAACGCCGCCGCCGGGCTGGGGGTCGACGCCGGCGACGACGTCGTCGTCTCGCTCGGGACGTCGGGCACCGTGTTCGCCCGGTCGGCGACGCGGGCGCAGGACCCGTCGGGGATCGTCGCCGGGTTCTCCGACGCGACCGGCGCCTACCTGCCGCTGGTCTGCACGCTCAACGCGTCCCGGGTGCTCGACGCGACCCGGCGGCTGCTCGGCGTCGACCACGCCGAGCTCGGCGAGCTGGCGCTGGCCGCGGAGCCGGGGGCGGGCGGCCTCGTCGTCGTCCCCTACCTCGAGGGCGAGCGGACGCCGAACCTGCCGGACGCCACCGGCTCGCTGCACGGCTGGACCCTCGCCTCCGGGACCCGGGAGAACCTGGCCCGGGCGGCGGTCGAGGGAATGCTCTACGCGCAGCGGGTCGGCCTGGAGGCGCTGCGCGAGCAGGGCGTCTCGGTGTCCGGGGTGACGCTGGTCGGCGGCGCGACCCGGTCCGAAGCCGTGTGCCGGATCGCCGCGCAGGTCTTCGAGGTGCCCGTGCGGGTACCGGAGCCCGGCGAGTACGTCGCCGACGGCGCGGCCCGCCAGGCGGCGTGGGCGCTGCGCGGCGGCGACACCCCGCCGTCCTGGGCCCCGGCGACCGAGCCCGCCCGGTACGACGCCGATCCCGCCCCGCACGCCTGGGAGCGCTACCGGGAGGCGGCGTCGGCGTTCCTGGACCGGATCCCGGAATGACCTCCGAGGTCACCGGGCCGAAGCCGCTCCTGGTCCTCGGCAAGATCACGGACATCCTCGACGCCTTCACCCTGCAGCGCCCGGTGCTCAGCCTCGGCGAGATCCAGCAGGCCACCGGGATCCCGACGTCGACGGTGCAGCGGCTGGTGTCCAACATGGTCACGGAGGGGCTGCTGGACCGGGTCGGCGACCGGGTCCGGGTCGGCGTCCGGATGGCCTACTGGGCGGGTGCCGCTGCCCGCGGCGTCGACCTGCTCGACCTGGCCGGCCCTGTGCTGCGCGAGCTGCGCGACACCACCGGCGAGACGGCGGCGCTGTTCCGGGCCGAGACCCGCTTCCGGGTCTGCGTCGCGGTGGCCGAGACCCGGCACGCGCTGCGCCGGGAGATGCACGTCGGCAAGATCATCCCGCTGCACACGGGCTCGGCGGGCCGGGTGCTCCTGGCGTGGGACGCACCGCTGGCCGACGAGGTCCTGTCCGGGCCGCTGGAGACGATCACCGACCACACGGTGACCGACCCGGCGGTGCTGCGGACACTGGTGGACGAGACCCGCCGCGACGGGTTCGCGATCACCGCCGCCGAGCGCGACGACGGCGGCTCCGGACTGTCCGCCCCCGTCTTCGACCACTCCGGGGCGGTCGCGGCGGCGCTGACGATCAGCGGGCCGACGATCCGGCTCACCCGGGAGCGGTGCGAGCAGCACGTGGAGCTGCTGGTCCGGGCTGCCGACCGGCTGACCCGGACCCTCGGTGGCCGCCCGCCGTCCTGACCGGACACACCACGAACGTTTCGTCCACTGTGGCCGTTTGTGGCACGCGTCCGATCAGCGGCTACGGTGGATGCTTCGGCACTTCGGGAGCACGAGCGCGCGGCAACGCTGCGAGACGGGCTGCACCTCCCGGCCACGGACTGGCCGACGGCGCGCATGCCGCCCAGCTCCACATCATCCCCGACTCCGCGGAGCGACGATCCCGATGACATCCGTGCGACCCCTCGTGGGCGCCACCGACCGACCGCTGCCGAGCGCGGTACCGACCGCCGGGGGCGGGCGGTGACCGCCCCGGCGACCCGTTCCCGGTCCACCGACGTGGCGGTGCTGGGCATCGCCGGTGGCCTGCTGACGGCGTTCGTGATCGCCGCGCTGATCGTCCCCGTCGCTACCGACGACGGCGTGACCGTCGCGTTCGACCTGGCGGCCCGCTGGTTCGGCCCGCTGTGGCAGGTGCTGCTGTTCGCGACCTTCGTCGTCGCGGTGGGGCTGGCGTGCTCCCGCTACGGCGCCGTGCGGCTCGGCGGCCGCAGCGAGCCGGAGATCGCCCGCTTCAAGTGGATCGCGATGATCATGTCCACGCTGCTCGCGGGCGGCGGGGTCTTCTTCGCCGCGGGTGAGCCGCTGCAGCACTTCGTCTCGCCGTCGCCGTACTACGACCACGTCGCGCCCGGCTCGCCGGACGCCGTCGCCCCGGCGCTGGCCCAGAGCTTCACGCACTGGGGCTTCCTGGCCTGGGCGGTGCTCGGCTCGCTCGGCGCGATCGTGATGATGCGCGGCGCCGAGAAGGGCCTGCCGCTGCGACCACGGACACTGCTGCACCCGATCCTCGGCGAGAAGGTGCGGCACTCGAGACTCGGCACCGCCGTCGACATCGTCACCGTGCTGGCCGTGGTGGCCGGCACCGTCGGGCCGATCGGCTTCCTCGGTCTGCAGGTGTCCTACGGCCTGTCCCGGCTGATCGGGACGCCGGACACCTACCCGGTGCAGCTCGCCGTGATCCTCGGTCTGACCGCCGTCGCGGTGGTCTCGGTACTCACCGGCATCGACCGCGGCATCCAGCTGCTCAGCCGGATCAACATCTGGATGGCGCTGGGCGTGCTGGCGGCGTTCCTCGTGCTGGGCTCGGCCGGGTTCCTGATCGACGCCTTCCTCGGCGGGTTCGGCCTGTACCTGCGCGACTTCGCGCCGCTGGCCCTGTACCGCGGTGACGAGGCGTGGCTCGGCTCGTGGACGGTGTTCTTCTTCGGCTGGTTCCTCGGCTACGGCCCGCTGATGTCGATCTTCGTGGCGCGGATCTCGCGCGGGCGCCGGGTACGCGACCTGATCGTCTGCACCTCGATCGTCCCGCCGGTCGCGACCGCGGTGTGGTTCACCGCCTTCGGCGGCACGAGCATGTTCCTGGAGCAGAACGCCCCGGGCGCGCTGTCCGGGCCGCTCGAGTCGACCGGGATGGCGGCGGCCGTCGTCTCGGCCGCCGAGCAGCTCCCGCTCGGATCACTGCTCGGGATCGTGCTGCTCCTGCTGACCTGCACGTTCGTCGCGACGACGACGGACTCGATGTCCTACGCCATCGCCGCGGCCTCGACGACGCGCGGCGAGCCGGCCCGCGGTACCCGGGTCTTCTGGGGCCTCCTGATGGGCGCCGCCGCGGCGGTGCTGATCGTCGTCGGCGACGGCGGCATCACCGCCCTGCAGAACGTCATCGTGATCACGGCGGTGCCCGCCGGGTTCCTCATGCTCCCGCTGCTGTGGATCGCGCCCCGGGTGGTCCGGGAGATGGGTGTCGAGCAGGGCGTCGTCCCCGCCGAGCAGCCGTCGTCCGGCCCGCCGTCGTCCGAGCAGCCGTCGTCCGCGACGCGCGACGCGGAGACGGAGCCGAGCGGACAGCCGACCTGACCGCAGGGCCGCGGGGCGTCAGTCCCGCGGCCCGGCCGTCCAGCGGAACGCCTCGGCCTTCGACCGCACACCCTGCGCCGCGCGGGAGCGGTTCGGCTCCCCCAGCTCCGCGAGGACGTCCTCGGCCTCCGTCACGAGCCCGGCCAGCACGTCGGGCGTGAGCCAGGACGGGCGCAGCGCGAACAGCAGGTCCTCGCTCGCGGTGTTCCCGCTGGCCCCGGGCGCGAACGGGCAGCCACCGAGGCCGCCCAGCGCACCGTCCAGCAGGGTCGCGCCGCCCTGCACGGCCGCGAGCGCGTTCGCGACGCCCTGACCCCAGGTGTCGTGACCGTGGAAGGCGATCCGCCGGCCGTCCGCGACGCCCGCGACCCGCTCGACCAGCGACCCGACCTCGAACGGTGCCGCCTGCCCGAGCGTGTCGCACACGACGACGTCGCACGAGCTGTCGGTCCGCGGGTCCGCGGGTCCGCGGGTCCGCGACGATCTCCAGCACCCGTTCCGGGTCGACCGGGCCGTCGAACGGGCAGGTGAACGACGTCGCGAGGCACAGCTGGATCCGTCCACCGGCGTCACGGGCGTACTGCACGGCCTCGGGCATCGCGTCCAGGGACACCGCGGTGTCGCGACCGATGTTGGCGTTGTTGTGGGCGTCGGAGACCGAGAAGCAGTACTGCACGTTGCGGGCGCCCGCCGCGACGGCCTTCTGCACGTGCCGTGGCGTCGCCACCCACACCCAGCAGCGCTCCAGCTCCTCCGGGGTCAGCGCGGCGACCACGTCGAGGGTGTCCGCGAGCGGTGGCACGAGGTCGCCGCGGGCCAGCGAGCCGATCTCCAGCTCGGGCACGCCCGCCGCCAGCAGCGACCGGACGAGCGCGACCTTGCGCCCGGTCGGCAGCGGCTTGCCGGTCAGCTGCAACCCGTCCCGCAGCGTCACGTCACGCAGCAGCACGTCCATTCAGGACTCCTCTCCGGACGCGGCGCGGACCGCGTCGTCGGTGTACCCGAGCAGGCCGCCGAGCACGTCGCCGGTGTCGGCGCCGAGGTCGGGGCCGACGTGCCGGACCGGCACCGACTCCCCGCCCAGCACCGGCACGACGCCCGGGAAACCGACCCGGGCGGGCTCCGGACCGCCGGTGTCGACGTCGAAGTACTGGACCATGTTCCGAGCCCGGAACTGCGCGTCGCCGACGATGTCGGGGGCCGAGTAGATCGGCCCGGCCGGCACGCCCGCGGACTCCAGCCGGGCGAGCACCTCGTCGCGGGGCATCGACCGCGTCCACGCCTCGATGGCCGCATCGAGTTCGTCCCGGCGCTCCCAGCGACCCGCGTTGGATGCCAGATCGGGTTGGTCGGCCAGCTCCGGCCGGCCGATGACCTGCATGAACCGGCCGTAGATGGAGTCGCCGTTGCCGGCGATGACGACGCTGCCGCCGTCACCGCACTCGTAGGCGTTGGACGGCGCGATGCCCTCCATCCGCCCGCCGACCCGGCGACGCTCGACGCCGTAGGCCAGGTGGTCGGGCACGAGCGACTCCATCATCGAGAACACCGCCTCGTTGAGCGCGACGTCCATCGAGCGGCGGTCCAGCGGCGGCCGGTCCGTGGCGGCCTCGCGCTGGTAGAGGCCCATCACCGCGGAGAACGCGCCGTAGAGCCCGGCGATCGAGTCGCCGATCGACACCCCGGTCCGCGACGGCGGCCGGTCCTCCTCCCCCACCAGCGCGCGCAGCCCGCCCATCGCCTCCGCGACGGCGGCGAAGCCCGGACGTGCCGACATCGGGCCGGTCTGGCCGAACGCCGAGATCCGGACCAGGACGACGTCGGGGTTGGCGGCGTCGAGCTCGCCCGGCCCGAGACCCCACTTCTCCAGCGTGCCGGGCCGGAAGTTCTCCAGCACGACGTCGCACGACGCGGCCAGGTCCAGCACGGCGCGGCGCCCGGCGTCGGAGCGCAGGTCGAGCGTGATCGACCGCTTGTTGCGGTTGAGGGTGCGGTAGAGCATCGAGGTGTCACCGGCGTAGAGCCGCCAGTTGCGCAGCTCGTCGCCGGTGCGCGGACGCTCCACCTTGATCACGTCCGCGCCGAAGTCGGCGAGCAGCCGGCCCGTGGTCGGCGCCGCGATGTAGTTCCCCAGCTCCAGCACCCGGATACCGGACAGCGGCAGGTCGGACACGTCTCGGCCTCCCTTCTAGAAGACGTAGGACAGCGGCAGGATCAGCAGGATCGCCACGACCAAGGCGACCGACACCCCGACCGAGCAGGTCTTGAGCGCGCCCCGCACGGACTGGCCGAGCAGCGACTGCAGCAGCCAGAACGTGTTGGACGTGACGTGCACGGCGAACAGCGCACCGGCGCCCGCGGCCAGCGCGATCAGCACCGGCGCCAGGCCGATCACCGGCGCGACCGGGGCGAGGACGCCGGCCGCGGTGATCGCCGAGATGGTCACCGAGCCGATCGCGACGTGCAGCACGGCGGCGATCAGCCACACCATCAGCAGCGGTGCGGCGGTGTTCGCCGAGAAGTAGCGGCCGAGGATCTCGCCCAGCCCGGCGTCGGAGATCGTCGTGGCGAGCGAGCCGCCGACACCGGTGAGGATCAGGATCTGGCCGCTCTCGCGGAACCCGTCGCCGACCGCGCCCTCGACGAGCTCGCGGCCGTGCGCCAGCCCGACGACGGCGGTCGTCCCGACCAGCGCGATCAGCAGCGCGATCACCGGCTCGCCGAGGAAGACCAGCACCGGCTGCTCGACACCGGCGGCGTCGAGCACGGCGCCCGCGGCGATCAGGAGCAGGCCGACGAGCAGCGGTGCGAAGAGCAGGATCAGCGGCAGCGGGCGACGACGGGCGCCGTCCGGCCGGCCGGCGACGGTCGTGGCCGCGCCCGACGGCTGCGGCGACGTCCCGTCGGGACCGGCGGGGTCGGCCGTCGCACCGGAGCCGGCGGCGTCGGTGTCCGGGCCGGGCCCCTCGTCGCCGTCCGTCCCCGACGGCGCCATCCCGGCCCAGGTCGGCTCCTGCTCGTCGCGCTCGGGGTCCCACCAGCCGCGCCGGAAGAGGAAGGTCATGATCCCGGTCGCGATCACGACGGTCGGGACGACGACGATCAGCCCGGCCAGCAGCATCTGCCCCATCGGGACGCCCAGCACACCGGCCAGCGCGACCGTGCCGACGCCCGGCACCATGAACACGATCCCGCACTCGAGCCCGATCGCGAGCGCCGTCGCCATCCGCGGCAGACCGTGGCTCCCGATGCGCGGCGCGATCCGCCGGGCCAGTGGCGCCGAGATGACCAGCAGGACGTCCACGAAGATCGACTGGAGGACGGTGCCGACCGTGACCGCCGTGGCGTACGGCATCCCGCGCGGCCCGCAGATGCTCAGCAGTGACGCGACGAGCCGTTCGATGGCGCCGGCCCGGTGCAGCATCGCCCCGGTGAGCACGCCGAAGGCGATGAGCAGCCCGACGTCGGCGAGGATGTCACCGAACCCGCCGGTGACGGCGTCCACGGTGCCCTGCACGCCCAGGCCCGCGGTGAGCCCGAGGTAGACCGCGCCGATCACCAGCGAGATCACCGGGTTCAACCGGAACCGGACGATCAGCACGACGGTGGCGAGCACGGCCACCACCGTGTTCACCACGATGACGGTCTCCGACACGATAGGGCTCCCTGCAGGTCCGACGGCACTGTCGCGGACCCACATCATGAACTCTTACCCACCATGCGGGCAAGTCAGGTGCAGACGTCGGCCGCGAAGTCGAGCAGCGGCACACGGTCCTGCGGCGACACCGTGAGCCGCACCGGCGGCTCCCCGATGACGACCGCGAACGCCGTCGCGCGCTTGCTCTCCGCCAGCGCGTGCCGGTCGCACCGGGCCGCCTCGATGCGCACCGGCACAGTGACGTCCTGCGCCGACGGCCCGAGTGTCAGCGGGAGGCGGCTCCCGGGCGCGGGTGTGATGCCGAACAGGGTCGTGCCGCCCAGCTCGGTGATCGACACCGGCTCCGTCCCGGCGCGGCGGTGCAGCCGCACCGTGCCGAGCAGCCGGTTCCCGGACCGCGTCCACACCGGATCGAACGTGACGTCGGCCCGGTCCCGCGCGGCGCGCTCGGCGCACTCCGCGCGGTGCAGCGCGCCGATCGCGTCGTGCTCGTCGGCGAGGGTGAGCGTCTCCGTCGTCCCGTCGGTGCTGACGAGCGCGGTGGTGGGGGCCGGTGCGGTACGGCAGTCCGGGGCGCCGAGCGGCACCCGGACGTCCGTCGTCGTCCCGGCCCCCAGCGCGGCACCCGGCACGACCGGCGCCGACGGGGTGAACCCGGCCGGGCGCAGCTCGACGCGCTCGACCCGCACGTCGGCGCCGGCGCGCAGCCGGACGGTCACCACGCGGGACGCGATGTCCGAGCGGTACTGCATGACGGCGCCGGTGAGCCCGCCGCCCGGCGGCCCGGCACCGCACCCGGCAAGCCCGGCGGCGATCACGAGCAGGACCGCTGCGAGCCGCATCGCCCCACGGTACGGCCCGGGCCCTGCCGCCGGAGCGTTCGTGGCCGCCGCCGTAGGCTCGCAGGGGTGAGGTCCCGCCGCCGCCGACGCGCGTCCCGGGAGGTGCCGCCGCTCCCCGCCCGGGACGGGCTCGATCCGGCCCGGCTGCGCACCCCGCCCGCCGGGGAGTGGACGACGATGCGCGCGCACCTCGCCGACCGGCTGCCGCGCGTCGATCCCGGGCGGATCGACGCGATGCTCGCCGCCGGGGAGATCGTGACGGCGGCCGGGCCGCTGACGCCGTCGTCTCCGTTCACGCCGTCGACGACGCTGTGGCTCCACCGCGAGGAGCCCGATGAGGCCGAGGTCCCGTTCCCGGTCGAGGTGCTGCACGCCGACGACGACGTCGTGGTCGTCGACAAGCCCCACCTGCTCGCGACGATCCCGCGCGGCTCGCACGTCCGCCAGACCGTGCTCGTGCGGCTGCGGCACGAGCTCGGACTGCCCGAGCTGAGCCCCGCGCACCGGCTGGACCGTGCGACGGCCGGGGTGTTGCTGCTGGTCGCGCGCCCGGAGCTGCGCGGGGCGTACCAGATGCTGTTCGCCGAGGGCCGGGTCGGGAAGACCTACGAGGCGATCGCCCGGCACGATCCGTCGCTCACACTGCCCCGCACCGAGGTGTCGCGGATCGTGAAGCGGCCGGGGATCTTCGCAGCCGTGACGGAGCCGGGCACGCCGAACGCCGAGACCCGGATCGAGCTCGACACGCACCGCGCCGGGCTGACCCGATATCGCCTGTTCCCCCGCACCGGACGTACCCACCAGCTGCGGGTCCACCTGAACGAGCTGGGCGTGCCGATCCTCGGCGACGACGTCTACCCCGAGCTGCGGCAGCGTCCGGACGGCGACTTCACCCGTCCGCTGCAGCTGCTCTCCCGCTCCCTGGAGTTCGACGACCCGGTCAGCGGGGAGCGGCGGACGTTCGTGAGCCGCCGGACACTGCAGGCGTGGGACGACCCCGAGGGCTGGGCGGCCGGACCAGGGTCCTGACGCGGCCGCCGCGGGGCCACCGCGCCTCAGCCGACGTTGCGGCCGCCCTCGCCGTGGAGCCCGTGCCCGTTCGACGCCGGGCCACCGCCGGAGTGCCCGTTGACGGCGGCCCCGTTGACCGGTTCCGGCTGGTCCTCGGACGCGCGGTGCCTGCCCTCACGCAGGCCCCGCTGGTAGCTCGCCAGCCGGCTGCGGACGCGGTCGGGCTGCCGCTCCCGGGAGCCGCTCGGCTGACCGCCGTTCGGCGTCTCCCGCCACGGCGGCGGGACCATCGCCTGGCCGGGAAGCCGCTGCGGGAGGCCCTGGGCGGTCGTCGGGAGGTCGACGACGCGGTCGGCGCGGATCCGCGCGGCGTCGAACTCGGCGTCGCCGGGGGTCTGCCAGTTGCCCGACGGGGCACCGTTGCCGTTGGTCCCGTTGCTCACCGGCAGCGCGGTGGCCTCGGGCGTCGACGGCTCACGGAACCAGGCCGAGGCGACCGACGCGAAGATGGGGGTGTCGTCGGCGTCGTCCACCGGGACCGGTACCTCCGAGTCGAACGGACCGAACAGCTCGACCGGTGGGGTCGTGCCGGGGGCTCCGGACACCGGTAGCGCCTCGGTGACCGGGGGCGCGTCGGGGCCGGCGGGATCCGGACCCGCCCCGTTGGACGTCCGGTCCGGTCCGGGGGCGGACGGGCGACCGGCGGGGAGATGCAGTCCGGTGCCCCAGCGGTCGGGCCGGCCGGGGCCGAACGGACCGGGCCCCTGCCGGCCCGGGCCCGGAAGCCCGATGCCCTGCTGCCCGGGGTTCGGCTGACCGGATCCCGGGTGGCCGGCGCCCTGGTGGCCAGGACCCTGCTGACCGGATCCCGGCAGGCCGGAGTTCGGCTGACCCGATCCGTGCTGACCGGTGTTCGGCTGACCGGGACCCTGCGGACCTGGACCGTGCTGAGCAGGCCCGGACAGACCGGACCCCGGCCGGCCCGGAGCGTACTGTCCCGGCCCCTGAGGCCCGGGGCCCTGGCCGGGGCCCCGCTGACCGGGACCCTGCTGACCGGAACTCGGCTGGCCGGAACTCGGCGCTCCGGCACCGTGCACACCAGCATCCGGGACACCCGGATCGGCGCCCGGCCGGACGTGCCCGTGGGCGGCGACGTCCTGCGGCCCGGAGTCCTGCGGCCCGGGCTCCTGCGCGGCGACGTCCTGCGGGCCGGAGTCCTGCGAGCCGGAGTCCTGTGGGGACGCGGTCCACAGCCCCGCGGCACCGTTCCGGTCCGGCGCGCCGAAGGGCTGCGCCCCGGCGATCCCCCGCGGACGGCCCGGCGTGTCCCGGCGGGGCAGCGCCCCGGGCTCGTCCGGCGCCGGGGGCCCGGCCTGGGCCGCGGCCGGCGGCCGGCTCGGCAGGGAGTCGTCGTCTCGCCGGCTGCTCTGCGGCGGCGGCCAGGGCGCGTCTCCGACGGCGTCGGGCGAGGCGGGCCGGCGCAGCGACGCGGTCGGACCGACGGCCTCCGGAGCGGCGGCGGGCTGCTGCCCCCCTCCGACGACCGACGAGGGCAGGTGCAGCACCGCGACCGGCGAGACCCCGGTGCTCGCGGCCGGGTCACGGACACCGAGCCGCGCCCCGATCGCCCGCGCCAGGCGTGCGGCGACGTGCAGCCCGATCTCCTGCGGCGCGACGGGACCGGCGGGGGTGGCCGTGTTCAGCGCGCGGTCGAGCTCCTCGACCGGGGTCCGGTGCCGGGGCGGCGTGGCGCACTGCAGCTCGACGACGACGCCGCCGTCGGGACCCCACCGTGTGTGCAGCTCCAGCCGTTCCCCGGGCGGGGTCGCACCGGCGGCGTGGGCGAGCAGCTCGGCGAGGATCTGCTCCAGGACGGGCAGGGCCGAGACGTCCACCGACACGCTCGGCGTCGGCGGGACGACGGTCCGGGAGGCCGCCTCGCTCGCGGCGACGATCGAGTCCAGCGCCTGCCCCAGCGGGGTCGGCGGGGACATCCGCCGGCCGCGCGGCGCGCCCGCCAGCACGAGGATGTGCTCGCCGTCACGGACGCCGCGACGGGCCGCCCCGGCGAGCTCGGCGAGATCGGCGAGGGCCCCGGGGCGCAGCTCGCCCGAGCGCAACCGCTCGGTCAGGAGCTGCTGTCGCTCGGACCGCGCGCGCAGCCGGTGCGCGATGGCTGCCAGTACGGCGTCGCCGCTCGCGCCCTCGCCCGGCCCGGCCGGCGGGTCCTGCCCCGGACCGGACGGGCTGTACGACGGGTCGTCTCGCGCCACGCGATCGTCCTCCGAACGGCTGATACGACATCCGGCCGGATGCCACGTTCCACCCGGGCCCGCACGGGGACGGGTCCGGACAGGGTCGCTCACGAACCCTACTCGGCGGTTGGCTCCCCGCCCGGCCCGATGCGGTGGGCGGTGGGCGACGGACAGACGGGCGGCTCCGGGCCCGCGACCGGGAGCCTTCGCACCAACCGGTCGCGCACGACCGACGGCCGGGTTCCCGCGACGGCCGTGGTCAGGACCGTGACGGCGCGATCACGCTGCGCGCCGCCGGGCCCGGATCACTCGAACCGGGACGGATCACCCGCACCCGTCCGGATGATCTCGGGCTCGTCGCCGGACAGGTCCACGACGGTCGTCGGCTCCGTGCCGCAGTCCCCGGAGTCGATGACGGCGTCGACCTGGTTGTCGAGCTCCTCCTTGATGTCCCAGCCCTGGGTCAGCGGCTCGTCGTGGCCGGGCAGCAGCAGGGTCGACGACAGCAGGGGCTCACCGAGGTTCGCGAGCAGCGCCTGGGTCGTGGCGTGGTCCGGGATCCGCACGCCGACGGTCTTCTTCTTCGGGTGCAGCAGCCGGCGCGGCACCTCCTTGGTGGCCGGGAGGATGAACGTGTAGCTCCCGGGCGTGGACGCCTTCACCGCGCGGAACACCGCGTTGGAGATCTGCACGAACTGTCCGAGCTGGGCGAACTCGGCGCAGACGAGCGTGAAGTGGTGCTTGTCGTCGAGCTTGCGGATCTGCCGGATCCGGTCGATGCCCTCCTTGTTGCCCAGGGAACAACCGAGGGCGAAACAGGAGTCGGTGGGGTACGCGATCAGGCCGCCCTCCCGGACCAGGTCGGCGACCTGACCGATGCTGCGGGGCTGGGGGTTCTGCGGGTGGACGTCGTAGTACCTCGCCATCCCGGCAGCCTGCGACGACGATCACGGCTTGTCGCCCGCGCGATCGGTGCGGCAGTGTGCATGTATCCGGTGAGACCGGGGTCACCCCGGGCGCCCGCACTCGACGAGGAGAGCGATGTCCGACACCGACAAGATCAAGGTCACGATCCTTCCGACCGGGACGATGCACGCCGACCTGACGTGGCTGCTCATCGATCCGGGCCGGATGGCCACCCAGCAGCAGCCCGACAAGCAGCGCGACTGGATCGAGGTGCCGACGCACGTCGTCTACGTCGAGCACCCGAACGGGCAGAAACTCATGTGGGACGCCGGTGTCCCCCGCGACTGGGAGACGCGCTGGGCCCCGTCCGGGCTGGGCCAGTTCTTCCCGGTCGACGCCGCCACCGAGGACGACTGGCTGGACTCCCGGCTCAAGCAGCTGAACCTGGAGCCCAACGACATCGACTACCTGGTCCTCTCCCACCTGCACCTCGACCACGCGGCGAACGCGAAGTTCTGGGAGAAGGCCGACACGAAGATCATCGTCGACGAGGCCGAGAAGGAGGGGGCGTTCTCCTTCGACGGCCACAACAAGGGTGCACACATCAAGTCGGACTACGACACCCTCCAGCTCGACACGATCTCCGAGGACACCGAGCTGCTCCCGGGGGTCACGCTCCTGCGCACCCCGGGCCACACCTGGGGCACGATGAGCCTGCAGGTCGATCTCGCCGACTCCGGCACGATGATCTTCGCATCGGACTCGCTCTACCTGAAGGAGTCCTACGGCCCGCCGCCGATCGCGGCCGGGATCGTCTACGACACCGTGGCCTGGTTCAACTCGGTCGACAAGATCCGCGCCATCCAGGAGCGGACCGACGCGACCGTCGTCTTCGGACACGACGCGAACCAGATCAAAGAGCTCCGCACCGGTCCGGGCAACTCCTACACCTGACCCGTCCGCCCGCCCGTCCTGTCCCCCGGCCCGGCCGCGACCTCCGCGGCCGGGCCCCGCCCCGGAAGGTCGTCGCCGTGCCGGTCTACGACTACGCGTGCTCCTGCGGCACCCGCTTCGAACTGATGGTCCCGTCCTGGTCGACGCCGGCGCCCGACTGCCCGGACTGCGGCGCGGCGACGAGCCGTCGCCCACCGAGCCCGGCGATGCGCGGCCGGGCCGCCCCGCCGACGGCGATGTCGTCGGCACCGCAGTCCTGGGAGGGACTGAACAACGGCGACCGGGACACGATCACGCACTGGCGCCGGACCGTGGAGGCCCGCCAGGAGTTCGAATCGAACCATCCCGAGCACCGCGACGCGATCGCCGCCCACGAGGGCCGCTTCGAACGGAAGCCGCTGACCTACAAGGAGCTCGCGTCCCGCGCCGCGACCAGCAAGGACGCCGGTCAGGCCGCCGCCGAGGCCAGCCGCGCCCGACGCACACCGCCCCCTCCCACCGACTGACCCGCCCGCCCCTGCGCCGAGGCCGCGCAGGTCCGGGTGGCGCCGCACACGTCCGCGTACAACCGCACAGGTTCAGGTGCTGCCGCAGAGGATCATGGGCAGTCGCACAGGCTGAAGGACTGCCGCACGGGCTCGACGCCGTGCGGTCACCCGGCAACCTGTGCGGCTGTCGTCGGCCGCGTGGCGACGGGGCGATGGACCCTGACAACGGCACTCCCACCTCGCGGCAGGCCTCTTGCCTCTGAGCCCTTCCGGCGGACACCCGGTTCCAGCCTCCCGGCGAGGCCGTTCCCCTGCTGCCCCGCCACGCCGCGCTGCCCCGCCACGCGGTGCTGCCCCGCCACCCCAGGGCGGGCGCCACCAGGTGGCCGCACAGCTTCGGGGTTCCCGCACGAGCTCGAACCTGTGCGGTTCGGCCCGCCGCCGTACCGGACCTCCATCGGTGCGGCCGCGCCTCGGGGGCCGGGCCACTGCCTGCGGCCGGTCAGGTCGCGTGTGGGAAGTCGGAGCCGTCGTAGGGCCTGGGTTCCACCAGCACCAGCCAGTTCCCGGAGTTGTCCCGCATCACCGCCTCGATCCCGTACGGCCGCTCCGACGGCGGCTGTGTGAACTCCACCCCCTGCGCGACGAGTTTCGCGTGGTCGCCGTGGCAGTCGTCGGTGGTCAGGCCGAACCCGCCCATCCGGCCGGCGGCGAGCGAGCGCGCGACCGCCTCGGCCATGCCCTCGTCCAGGGGCGGGCCGGGCTTCATCAGGGTCACCTCCAGCTCCGGGTGGGCCGGGTGGTGGACGGTGACCCAGCGGAACCCGTCGCCCATCGCGACGTCGGTCCCCTCGACGAAGCCGAGGACGTCGCAGTAGAAGCGCTTGGCGGCGTCCTGGTCGGTGACGTACAGCGTGACCAGCGAGATGTTCGTGAGCATGCGGCGGACGCTAGTCCCGGCCGGTACCCGGCGGCTTCTCCGCGATTGCGGTGTCGGACAGCCCGTGCATGAACACGTAGCACCCGGGGATCCGCGGAGCGCCGCGCGCGGCCCACCGCGCCTGGTACGCCGACGGGCTCACCCCGACGAGGCGGGTGAACCGGCTGCTGAACGACCCCAGCGACGAGTACCCGACGAGCGTGCAGACCTCGGTGACGGTCAGGTTCGTCGCCCGGAGCAGGTCCTGTGCCCGCTCGATCCGGCGCCGGGTGAGCAGCGCGGCGGGGGTGTGTCCGTAGACGGCGGCGAAGCAGCGCAGGAAGTGGTACTTCGACACCCCGGCGACGGCGGCGAGCCCGGCCAGGTCGAGCGGCTCGGCGTAGCGCCGGTCGATCTCGTCGTGCGCCCGCCGGAGATGCGGAAGCAGACCCTCCGGTACCCGGGGCACCGACGCACCGTACGCCCGCGCCGGGAGCCGCGCGCGACGCAACCGTTGCCGCCGTCACACCCGGCACGCCAGGATCGGATGATGCAGGTCGTCGAGTACCGCCCCGAACGGCACGAGTTCGCCTGGACGTTCGGCGGCGCCCCGCCCACCCACCGCATCGCGCCCGGCACCTGCCTGCGGCTCTGGACCGAGGACGCGTTCTCCGGGCGCATCACCTCCACCACGGACCGGCCGACCGACGTCCTCGACATGGCCGAGGTGAACCCGCAGACCGGGCCGTTCTTCGTCGAGGGCGCCGAGCCGGGCGACACCCTCGCGCTCCACATCGTCGAGCTGACCCCGGCCCGGGACTGGGGCGCGTCGACGACGATCCCGTTCTTCGGCGCGCTGTCGGTCACCGAGCGGACCGCGCTGCTGCACGAACCGTTGCCGGAGCGGGTCTGGATCTACCAGCTCGACCGGGACGCCGGCACCGTGCGGTTCGAGGCGACGAGCGCCGACCTGCAGCTCGACCTGCCGTGCAACCCGATGCTGGGCACGGTCGGCGTCGCGCCACCGGCCCGTGAGGTGCGCAGCTCGCTGGTGCCGGACGTGTTCGGCGGCAACATGGACACCCCGGAGATGCGGGCCGGTGCGACGTGCTTCCTGCGGGTCAACGTCGAGGGCGCGCTGTTCTCCGTCGGCGACGGCCACTACCGGCAGGGCGAGGGCGAGAGCTGCGGGACGGCCGTCGAGGGCGCCATGGACGTCGTCCTGCTCGTGGAGCTCGTCAAGGGTGCGCCGGCTCCGGCGTGGCCGCGGATCGAGACGGACACGCACTACGTCGTCGTCGGGTCGTCCCGGCCGCTGGAGGACGCCTGGCGGGCGTCCCAGGTCGGCATGATCGCCTGGCTCGGCGAGCTCTACGGGCTGGACCGGCTGGACGCCTACCAGCTGCTCACCCAGGCCGCGGAGTCGCCGCTGGCCAACGTCGTCGACACCAACTACAGCGCCGTCACCAAGATCGCCAAAGCGCTGCTGCCGGACGCCGCCGCCTACAACGGCGTGCACCGCCACCTGCGCGAGCAGGCCCGGTCCCTGTAGAGGAGATCCGTCATGGACATGTTGCTGGGCGACCGCGTCGTGCTGGTCACCGGAGGGTCGCGCGGCATCGGCCGCGCGGTGGTCGAGCTGCTCGCGGCCGAGGGGGCCCGGGTCGCGTTCTGCGCCCGCGACGCCGACGGCGTGCGGGTCGCGGAGGACGAGCTGCGGGCCGGGGGCGCGGACGTGGCCGGGACGGCCGTCGACGTCGCCGACGGGGACGCGCTGGCGGGCTGGGTGGCCGCGAGCGCCGAGCGGTTCGGTGCGCTCGACGCCGTCGTCGCGAACGTCAGCGCGCTGGCCATCGGGCCGGGCGAGGAGAACTGGCGGTCGAGCTTCGAGGTGGACCTGCTGCACACCGTCCGCCTGGTCGAGGCCGCGCTGCCGCACCTGCAGCGCAGTGACGCCGCGTCGATCACCGCGGTGTCGTCGGTGTCGGGCCGCGAGGTCGACTTCGCGGACGGCTCGTACGGCGTCATGAAGGCGGCGCTCGTGCACTACGTGTCCGGGCTCGCGTTCGACCTCGCCGCGACGGGGATCCGCGCGAACGCCGTCTCCCCCGGCAACGTCTACTTCCCGGGCGGGGTGTGGCAGAACGTCGAGCAGGGCAACCCCGACCTCTTCGCGCACGCGATGGGGCTGAACCCGACCGGCCGGATGGGGACGCCGGAGGAGACCGCCTACGCGGTCGTCTCCCTGGTCAGCCCGCTGGCGAGCCGGATCAGCGGGACGAACCTGGTCGTCGACGGTGCCCTCACCCGCGGAGTGCAGCTCTGACGGCCCGCTCCACCGGCGCCCGGCCGTCGTCGAGGTCGAACGCGGACTCGGTCGCCGGCTCCAGCGGCGGCTGCGCGATGATCCGCGGCCCGCGCATCCCCGGTCCCGGGCGCTGCGCCCGGTGCACGACGAACGGGTGCACGAGGTAGACGTCGCCGGCCCGGCCGGTCGCGGCGACCTCGGGACGGTGTGCGGAGGCCGGGACGGCGGCGGCGCACAGCTCCGCCCAGCCGGCGCCGTCGTCGCCGTACGGCGCGAGCAGCGGGACGACGTCGAGGTGCGACCCGGCGCGCAGGAGGGTCGGCGCATCGTCAGGGCCGACGTCGGAGTAGAGGAACAGCATCAGCAACGCCCGGCCACGGGACCGGACCGACAGCCGCGGACCGCCGTCCGGCCCGGCGAACGACGCCTCGACGTGCCAGCCGTCGTCGCCCGGGTCCCCGGCGTGCGGGAACCGGATCGGGAAGGTGCCCATCCCGAGGCGGGGCCGCCAGCGCCCGGCGCCGACCAGCACGTCACAGGCGGCACGCAGGGTCGGGGTGCCTGCCGACGCGGTGAACTCGGGCGCGGACATCGACTCGACCCGGACGACGGGCGCGGTCCAGGTCGCGGGCTCGTCGAGGTCGGTGCCCCGCGGCCGCAGCTCGTCAGCCAGCAGCGCGCGGCAGCGGGCCGCGAGCTCCCGGGGGAACGCGCCCGGCAGGTGGACGTAGCCGTCGTCCTCGAAGGTCATCGCCGGACATCGTGGACGGTCGCGGCGATCCCGGCGAACGATTTCGGTCACGACGGGACACTCCGCCGCATGACCGAGGCTAGGCTCACCTCACCCCGGGCCTCCGGCGGCCCCGAACCGCCGGACCGGCCCTCGACGGTCCCCGAAGGAGATCGACCGTGCCCGCTCCCCGGGCCGCGCTGCCGGCGCTGGCCGCCCTGCTCTGCCTGCTCGTCACCGCCTGCGCGGGATCGGACGGCGCCGCCACCGGCGACGCCGGACGGACCGTCGCGCACGCCCGGGGGGAGACGGCCATCCCCGCCGACCCGCAGCGGATCGTCGTCCTCGAACCGGTACTGCTCGACACCGCCGTCGCGCTCGGCGCGGTCCCGGCCGGTGCCGCGGTGCTGTCCGAGGCCACGGGCGTCCCGGCCTACCTGGGCGAACCGGCCCGGGGGATCACGGTGGTCGGGACCGTCGCCGCACCCGACCTGGAGCGGATCGCGGCGCTGCAGCCCGATCTCGTCCTCGGCACCGAGTCCCGGCACGCCGACCTGTACGACCAGCTCTCGGCGATCGCCCCCACTGCGTTCCTCGCGTCGCAGGCGGACCCGTGGCAGGACAACGTCCGCTTCGCCGGGCGCGCGCTCGGCCGGGAGGAGCAGACCGAGCAGCTCCTGGAGGACTACGCGACCCGGTGCGCGGAGGTCGCCGGCACGCACGGCACGCAGGGCCGGACCGCCCAGCTGATCCGGCCGCGGGACGGCCTGCTCACCCTGTACGGCCCCACCTCGTTCGCGGGCAGCACGCTCGAGTGCGCCGGCTTCACCCTCCCGCCGCGCGACTGGGAGGACTCGATCTCGGTGGACCTCTCCCCCGAGCTCGTCCAGGAGGCGCGCGCCGACGAGGTCTTCCTGACGGCGGCCGACCCGTCGTCGCCGGACGCGGTCCCGCCCGCGGTCACGGCCGTCCGGGACAGCGCGTTCCCGCGGCTGCACACGGTGGACCAGTCGTTCTGGATCACCGGCGTCGGTCCGCTCGGCGGGCAGCGGGTGCTCGACGACATCGACCGGGTCCTCGGCGGCTGACCCGTCCCGCTGCCCGGTGATCATTCGGATGTCACCGGGCGGTCGCCGGGCGGACACCCGCACCGCGCAGCGTGGCACCTCGTGGAGGAGACCCCCGACCCCCGTCCCGACAGCCCCGGCACCGAGCTGCCGCACCCCGCCGCGGTCGACCGGGACCGCTTCCGGGTCGACGACTCGGACGACGACGACCCGACGCTCGTCGGGCCGGAGGGGAGGCCGGTCGACACCTGGCGGCAGGGCTACCCCTACGACGACCGGCTCACCCGCGCCGACTACGAGCGCCAGAAGCGGCTGCTGCAGATCGAGCTGCTGAAGCTGCAGAACTGGGTGAAGGACACCGGCAGCCGGGTCGTCGTCCTGTTCGAGGGGCGCGACGCCGCCGGCAAGGGCGGGACGATCAAGCGGTTCACCGAGCACCTGAACCCGCGGGGTGCCCGCGTCGTCGCCCTCGAGAAGCCGACCGAGCGCGAAGCCGGGCAGTGGTACTTCCAGCGCTACGTCGCACACCTGCCCGCGGCCGGCGAGATCGTGCTGTTCGACCGCTCCTGGTACAACCGCGCGGGCGTCGAGCGGGTCATGGGCTTCACCGACGCCCGGTCCTACATGGAGTTCCTGCGGGCGACCCCGGAGCTGGAGCGGATGCTGGTGCGTTCCGGGATCCACCTGGTCAAGCTGTGGTTCTCGGTGTCGCGCGAGGAGCAGCGCACCCGCTTCCTGATCCGCCAGGTCGACCCCGTCCGGCAGTGGAAGCTCTCCCCCATGGACCTGGCGTCGCTGGACAAGTGGGAGGCCTACACCGAGGCCAAGGAGGCGATGTTCTTCTACACCGACACCAAGGACGCCCCCTGGACGGTGATCAAGAGCAACGACAAGAAGCGTGCCCGGCTGGAGGCGATGCGCCACGTCCTGGGCCTGTTCGACTACCCGGGCAAGGACGCCGGGGTGGCCGCGCCGCCGGACCCGTTGATCGTCGGCCCGGCGGCGGAGATGTTCGAGCACGGCGAGCAGCCGAGCCGGTTCCCGCCGCTGACCGACACCGGGCGGACGGGCCGGGCCGGACCGCCGGCGTGATCCTCTAGGCCGGTTCGGCCACCAGCGTCATCGTGAGCGAGTGGCCGACGCCCAGCCCCGGCCCCGCCTCCCGCTCCAGCCCCAGCAGCGTGTGCGCGAGCCGGGCGCCCTCCGCGTCGCCGATCCCGGCGGCACCGGCGAAGGGGTCGAGCGCCGCGTTCCAGCGGGCGGCGAACCGGTCCAGCCAGGCCAGCACGTCGGCCGGGGCGCCCGACCGGGCGGGCACGAAGCGCAGGTCGTCCGGGCGCACCCGGCCCGGATCGCGGACGAGGTCGTTCACCAGGGTCCGGAACCGCGGCACCTCCGGATGGAAGGTCCCGGTGGCGGTGTGCCTGCCGACCAGCACCGAGCGGTCGACGGCGGTCCGTGACACGACCCGGACGCCGCTGCCGTCCGCCGCCTCGTCCACACAGGCGTCGAGCTGCGGGCGGCCGTAGAACGTCATCGGCTCGGAGATCGTCCCGCCGCCGCCGGCGAAGAAGCTCATCGCGTAGTCCCAGCGCTCGGCGTCCCACCGGGGCTGCCACTCGACGGAGTACCGCCCGAGCACGTCGACGACGACGGCGGCCCGCCTGCCGCGTGCCGCGACCGCGGTGAGCACGGAGCCGAGGGCCGCGACGAGCTCGGCACGGGTCAGGTGCGAGTAGGGGACACCGCAGGACAGGTACAGGTCGAACGCCCCGGCCGGGATCGCGTCCCGCACGTCCCCCAGTACGAACGACGCGGACGGCGCGGTGACCGCCGCGCGGGCCGTCTCCACCATCTCGGGATCGACGTCCAGCCCGACGTAGTGCAGCCGGTCCTCGGTGACCAGGGGCGGGGCGTCCGGAGCCGCGCGGGTCAGGAGCGACCATCCGTCCGCGGTGCCGGAACCGACGTCGAGCACGCGGACCGGGTCGCCGGGGCCGGCTCCGACGGCGGCCAGTGCCGCGGCGATCACCCGGCGGGTGACGGGCTCCTCGGAGAGGATCTTGACCGGGTCACGGCGGGACGGCGACAGGTAGTGGGCACTCGCTCCCCGGTAGGAGGGCGCCGGTGCCTGATCGGAACGGCTCACCGTTACTTACTACCCCGGACCGGCATCACCGGTGCCCGTCGACGCGTCCGATGTGGCCGGTGTCGCGCTCCACCGCCGGGCCGGACTCACCGCGGGCGGCCGTGGTCGGGACGGCCGCCCGGGGAGGATCATGGGAACCCGCCGTCAGGCGAGGTCGTCGAGCTCGCCGCTCTTGATCGAGGCGAGGAACCCCGCCATCCCGGCGGCGGAGAAGCCCAGGACGGTGCCGTGCGGGTCGCGGGAGTTGCGGACCGCCACACCGGTGCCTGCGACGGCGAGCTCCACGCAGTTGCCCTGGTAACCGCTGCGGACGCTCTTGCGCCAGGCCAGCGCGTCGATCGACGCGGGGCTGGTCGGATGCATCTGATCCATGCGAACGCTCACCTCATCTGCACGTGCATGTTCCGTTGCGATGAAGGTAGCAGCGGCGCAGGGGGCCCATCGCGCAAAACCGTTCGACGGCGCCCGGCGGTCGATCAACCGCGCCCGGCTGTCCCCGGGCGGTCCCCGCGAGGCCCATGTGGACCCATTGCGGGACGAATCCGACAGACCGGAACCGCTCGTCGCGGGAATCCGCCCGCCGCGAGGAGCCCTCGGACCGCTCAGGCCTCGGCGAGCACCTTGGACAGCGCCTGCTTGGTCTGCTCCGGCGACAGGGCGTCGACGGTGAGGCGGTCCATGGCCCGGCCGTAGCGCTCGACGTCCGCCCGCTTGTCCAGGTACGACGCCCCGGTCATCTCCTCCAGGTAGACCAGGTCGGGCAACTCGGCCTCGGCGAAACGGAGCATCGAGAAGGCGTGCTCGGCGCCGTAGCCCGACAGGTCCCACGGGAGCAGCTGGATGATCACGTTCGGCAGTGCGGCGAGCTCCAGCAGGTGCTCGAGCTGTCCCCGCCGCACGGCGTGGCCGCCCACCGGGCGGTGCAGCACCGCCTCGTCGAGGACGACCCAGAAGGTCGGGGCGTCCTTGCGGTGCAGTACCCGCTGCCGTCGCATCCGGACCTCGAGACGCTTCTCGACGCCGGCCCGCTCGGAACTGGGCAGGTCGGTGCGCCCCCCCCCCCGCTGACGACGGCACGGGCGTAGCCCTCGGTCTGCAGCAGCCCGGGCACGAACAGCAGCTCGTAGCTGGAGATACGGGAGGCCGAGGCCTCCAGGCCGACGAAGTCCTCGAACCAGCCCGGCACGACGTCGTTGTAGCGGGCCCACCAGCCGCTCTCGTTGCTCTCCCCGGTCATCGCGAGCACCTGCTCGCGCTCCGGGCCCTCGCCGACGCCGTACATCGTCAGCAGGTCGGCGACGTCGCGCTCCTTGAACCCGACCTTGCCGGACTCGAGCCTGCTCATCTTCGAGTCCGAACCCCGGATCGCGTACGCCGCGTCGGCCCGCCGGATCCCCGCACGCTCGCGCAACCGGCGCAGGTGGGAGCCGAGCACGATCCGCCGCGCGGTCGGGCCGCGGTCGGCACCGGGGGGGCGCGGGGCTGTTCGGACTCGGGACCACCGGAAGGACTCCTGCGGGTCGATCGGCACTGCTCGGACGCTGACGTCGCTCACCGACGGCCACCGCCCCAGGAGGCGCAGCGGGCCGATCGGGTGATTAAGCGTACACAATGATTCTGCGAATCGTCAGCGGCGCCGATCACGTGGACGTCACTCGACGATCACCCTGCGTCGCCGCCAGGGGGGGTCCGCTACGGTGAACGCCACCGGTGACCGAGGCCGCCGGACCACCGACGACTGCTGTGAGGACACCCGCTGATGGCCCAGCCGACCGACGGGCGCGCACCTGCGTACATCGACACGACGAAGGCCAGCATCGCCCGCGTCTACGACTACGCGCTCGGTGGCAAGGACAACTACGAGGTCGACCGGGACACCATCGAGCGCGTCCGGAAGATCGCGCCGGAGGTCAACCAGCTCGCCGTCGACAACCGGGCGTTCCTGATCCGCGCGGCACGCTTCATCTCCACCCAGACCTCGATCACCCAGTACCTGGACTGCGGCTCCGGACTGCCGACCGCGGAGAACACCCACCAGGTCGTGCAGCGGCTGCAGCCCGAGGCCCGCATCGTCTACGTCGACAACGACCCGACGGTGATCGCGCACGGCCGCGCACTGCTGGAGGACAACGAGCTCACCCGGTTCTCCCCCGCCGACATCCGCGACCCCGAGGCGGTCCTCACCGACCCCGCGGTGCAGGGTTTCCTCGACCTCGACCAGCCGGTGGCCCTGTTCCACATCGGGACCATCCACCACTTCGACGACGCCGACGAGCCGCAGGCGGTCATGGCCAAGTTCGTCGAGCGGCTGGCGCCCGGCTCGGTCGTCGCGATCGCGCACTTCTTCGACCCGGAGGACGGGGACAGCGAGCTGGCCCACCGGATGGAGCAGGTCTTCGTCCACAGCCCGATGGGCAGCGGCCGGTTCCGGACGCTGTCCGAGATCCAGGCCCTGTTCCCGGGGCTCGACATGGTCGACCCGGGCGTCGTGCCCTGCTTCCGCTGGTGGCCGGACGGTCCGCAGCTCAAGACGGAGGACCCGGTCCAGCGGTGCATCGTCGGCGGCATCGGCATCAAGCGGTAGCACCCGGCACCCGAGCCCACCACCGGCCCGTCCTGCACGACGGGCCGGCGGTTCCGCGTCCCGCGATTGCGCGGCGACCCTTCGCGGGCGCATACTCACCTTAATTCAACAACAGTTGAAATGAGGTGATCGCGATGGAGCGGACGACCTGCTGCGTGGTCGGTGGCGGCCCCGCGGGAATGATGCTCGGGCTCCTGCTCGCCCGCGCCGGCGTCGACGTGACCGTCCTGGAGAAGCACGGCGACTTCCTGCGGGACTTCCGCGGCGACACCGTGCACCCGACGACCCTCGACCTGCTCGACGACCTCGGGCTCGCCGAGCGGTTCGCTGCGCTGCCGCAGAGCCGGGTCACCGAGGTGGCACTGCCCGACGAGCACGGTGGTGTGCAGCGGGTCGGCAACTTCGACCTGCTGACGAAGGTCGGCGTGCGGCACCCCTACGTCGCGCTCGTCCCGCAGTGGGACCTGCTCGACCTCCTCGCCGACGCGGCCCGGAGCGAACCCGGCTTCCACCTGCGGATGGACACCCGCGCGACCTCGATGATCCGTGAGAACGGCCGGGTCGTGGGCGTGCGGTACCGGACGACGACCGGCGAGCACGAGCACACCGACGGCGAGATCCGCGCCGACCTCACCGTCGCCTGCGACGGCAGGCACTCGGTGCTGCGTGACGGGTCCGGCCTCCCGGTCACCGAGTTCGACGTCCCGTTCGACACCTGGTGGTTCCGGCTGCCGCGGCACGCCCGCGAGACCGAGGCCACCCTCGTGCCGAAGATCGGGAACGGCCGGTTCGCGGTCGTCATCCCCCGCGAGGGCTACTTCCAGATCGGCTACCTCGCCCCCAAGGGCGTCGACGCTCGGCTGCGGGCGCGCGGGGTCGAGGCGTTCCGCGCGGACGTGGCGGAGCTGATCCCCGAGTTCGCCGACCGCGTCGAGGCGCTGGAGTCGATGGACGACGTGAAGCACCTCGACGTGCACCTGAACCGGCTGCGCCGCTGGCACGTCGACGGCCTGCTCTGCATCGGCGACGCCGCCCACGCGATGTCGCCGATCGGCGGAGTGGGGATCAACCTGGCGATCCAGGACGCCGTCGCCACCGCCGCGCTGCTCGCCGCGCCGCTGCAGCGGGGCACGGTCACCGCCGACGATCTCGCCCGCGTCCGGAACCGGCGCCGGATCCCGACGATGCTGGTCCGGGGCCTCCAGCGGATCATGCACGCGAACATCGCGGGTCCGGCGCTGGCCGGTGAGCTCGACGGCCCACCGGCCCCGCTGATCCGGCTGATGCGCCGGGTGCCCGCGCTGCAGATCGTCCCCGCATACCTGGTCGGGGTCGGGTTCCGGCCCCAGCGGGCACCGGACTTCGCGCGCCGCACCCCCGCGTCGACCGGCTGAGCGACGGCCACGTCGACGCGGGCAGCACCACCGTCCGGCCCGATGATGGCGTCATGGCGTTCCTGCAGCTGACCGCGATCATCGTCGACGACTACGACGAGGCGATCGAGTTCTTCACCCGCGCGCTGGGGTTCGAGCTCGCCGAGGACTCACCGGCCCGGACCGGTGACGGCCGGCCCAAGCGGTGGGTCGTCGTCCGGCCGCCGGGGGCCGAGACCGGGATCCTGCTCGCTCGTGCCGACGGTGCGGAGCAGACCGCCGCGGTCGGCGACCAGCACGCCGGTCGCGTCGGGTTCTTCCTCAGGGTGGAGGACTTCGACGCCTCCTACGAGCGCCTGCGCGGCGCCGGGGTCGACTTCCTGTCCGAGCCGCGGACCGAGCCGTACGGCCGCGTCGCCGTGTTCCGCGACGTCGCAGGCAACCGCTGGGACCTCCTCGGCCCCGACCCACGCGCCCCCGCCCCGGGAACGTCGTGACAGAGGGTCGCGGCGGTCACCCGCTCTGTGCGCCGCCGCGGTACTCCACCTGGGCCCCGGCGTCCTCGGGCACCGTGAGGTCCCGGTCGAGGGTCTCCGGCGCCATCCGGGCGGCGACGAGGCTGATCAGCGCCATCCCGGACATGTAGATCGCGACCGGGATCCACGACCCCCAGAACGCCGACAGCAGCGCGGCGCAGATCAGCGGGGCGACACCGCCGCCCAGCGCGGCGGAGAACTCGCGGCCCAGCGTCACGCCGGCGTAGCGGTAGCGGTTGCCGAACAGCTCCGGGAAGTAGCTCATCTGCACCCCGACCGCGCCGTTGACGGCGAGGACGAACCCGACGACCAGCGTCACGGTGATCGCGACCGGGTTGCCCGTGTTCATCGCGACGAACGCCGGTGCGGGCAGCAGGACGATCGCCAGCATGATGAACGAGTAGACCGGCTTGCGGCCGATCCGGTCGGAGAGCGCCCCGAACCCGAAGGCCGCGATCCCGCCGCAGATCGCGCCGATCAGCAGCACCGGCGGCACGAACTCGGAGTCGACGCCGACCGCCGTCACCAGGTACGAGGCGATGAAGACCTGGAAGGTGTAGGACTGCTCGCTGGTCCCGATGTTCATGAACAGGGCGAGCAGCATCGGGCGCCTGCCGTGCCGGAAGACCTCGGCGGCGGGCTTGCGCGGCGCGACGTGCGACTCCTTGAGCTCGGCGAAGACGGGGCTCTCGTCGAGCTTGCGCCGGATCAGCATCGCGACCGCGGTGACGATCAGGCTGGACAGGAACACCAGGCGCCAGCCCCAGGCCATGAGGGCCTCCTCGGGCAGCTGCTGCACCGCGATCCAGACGACCGCACCGAGCGCGGTGCCCAGCGCCGCGCCGACCATCACGAGCGAGGCGTAGCGCCCGCGCCGGCCGCGCCCGACGGTCTCGGTGAGCAGCGTCGCCGCCCCGGCCTGCTCGGCCCCGGCGCCGAACCCCTGGAAGAACCGGCAGAGCACCAGGAGTGCGGGCGCGAGGATCCCGATCGTCCCGTAGGTCGGCAGCAGGCCGATGAGCATCGTGGACCCGCCCATCAGCAGCAACGTCGCGACCAGCACCCACTTGCGTCCGAGCCGGTCGCCGTAGCGGGAGAAGAACAGCCCGCCCAGCGGCCGCGCGAGGAACCCGACGGCGTAGGCGGAGAAGCTGGCCAGGATGCCGACGGCCGGTGAGACGTTCGGGAAGAACAGCGTCGAGAACACCAGCGCGGACGCGGTGCCGTAGATGACGAAGTCGTACTGCTCGAGCGTCGTCCCGACCAGACCGGCCCAGGCCGCCTTGCGGGTGGCCCGCGGGTCGGCGGGCCGGTCGGGATCTACTATGGACGGATTCGTGGTGCTTCCGCTGGTGTCCATACGTCCTCGGATGGATCGGGCCCCGTGGCCGGGGCGGGTTCTCGGGCGGTCGGGGTCGGCCGCGGCCGGGCTCAGTCGCCCGGGCGCACAACGACCTTGAGGTGACGCGGGTCGGCTCCCGGTGCCCGGAGGGCGTCGGGAGCCTCGTCGAGGGCGAACCGGCCGGTCAGCACACCGGCCAGGTCCACCCGCCCGGACGCGGCGAGCCCGATGGCGGGCGCGAACGCGTGCGCGGACCGGAACGAGGCGTTCAGGTCGATCTCCCAGCGCTGCATCAGCGCCAGCGGCAGCCCGTCGGCCGACGGCGGGGCCTGCCCGACGACGGTCGCCCGCCCGGCCGGGCCGAGCGCGTGCATGCCCTGCCAGAGCGCCGCCGGGACGGCCGAGCACTCCAGCAGCCGGTCGAACGCGGCGGCCGGGAGCTCGTCGCGGGCGGTGTTCACGGTGCCCGTCGCGCCGAGCGCGGCGGCCCGGTCGAGCCGGGCGTCGTGCACGTCGGTGACGACGACCTGCTCGGCCCCGGCGGCCCGCGCGGCCTGTGCCACCAGCACGCCGATCGGTCCGGCGCCGGTGACCAGCACACGATGCCCGGTCACCACCCCGGCCCGGCGCACCGCGTGCACCGCGACCGCCAGCGGCTCCACCAGGGCGGCGAGCTCGGTGCCGAGCGTGTCCGGGAGCGGGTGCACCGCGCGTGCGGGCACCGCGCGGTAGCCGGACATGGCGCCGTGGGTGGGTGGCGAGCCGAGGCAGGTGCCGGACGGGCACAGGTGGTAGGCCCCGGACCGGCAGGTCGGGCAGGTCCCGCAGCCGACCGCCGGTTCGACGGCGACCCGGGTCCCGGCCTCGACGCCGTGCACCTCGTCGCCGACGGAGGCGACCGTCCCGGCCGCCTCGTGACCGAGCACCATCGGCGCACGGAGCACGTTGCGGCCGTTGCGACCGTCGGTGAAGTAGTGCACGTCGGAGCCGCAGACGCCGACCGCCTCGACGGCGACGAGCACCTCGCCGGGCCCGGGCGCGGCCACCGGCACCTCCTCCACCCGCAGGTCCAGCGCCCCGTGCAGGACGGCGGCGCGGGTGCGGCCGAGGATCGTGGTGGCGGTCATGCGGCGCTCCTGGTCCCGGCAGCCTCGGCCACGGCGTCGTCGACGCCGTGCCGGACCAGCACCTCGAACAGCTCGGTGACCCGGGCGGCGAACGCGTCCGGCAGCTCGCCGCCGAGCAGCTCCAGTCCCGCCCGGACGTGCGCCGGTGCGGGCCCCCCTGCCGTCGCGGCGAGCCGATCGCGGGCCGGCTCGGCCATCGCGGCGGCGTGCGGCCCGGGATCGGACCCGGGCGGCGGGGCGACGCAGGCGAGCCACGCGGCGACGGTGAGCGCGAGGTGGTGCGGCATCCGCCCGTCCGCGAGGTGCCGGGCGGCCGGACCGGGGATCCGCTGCGCGAGCTTGAGCGACCCGTCCGAGCCGACCTGGCGGGTGCGGTGCCCGAGCGCGGTGTTCGACCAGCGGGTGAACAGCCGGGCGGCGTACGCGTCGGCGTCGACGCCCGCCGGGACGGCGACGGTCGGCAGGTGGTCGTCGTGCAGCACCCGCTCGGCGGCGCCCCGGACGGCCGGCCGGGCGACCGAGCGGGCGATCAGGTCCTCCCCCGCCAGCGCCCCCAGGTAGGCGATCAGCGAGTGGGTGCCGTTGAGCAGCCGCAGCTTGAGCAGCTCGTAGCCCGCGACGTCGTCGGTGAACACGGCACCGGGCACCCCCGCCCCGGCCCGGTCCCAGGCGGGACGGCCCGCGGCGAACCGGTCCTCCAGCGCCCACATGCTGAACGGCTCGGACGGGACCGGGACGGCGTCGGCGGTCCCGAGCAGCCGTGCGGCCGCGGCCCGGGTCGCGTCGGTGGTGGCGGGGACGATCCGGTCCACCATGGAGTTCGGGAACGTCACGGTGTCCAGGTAGGACCCGAGCGCCGCGGCATCGCCGGGCGGCAGCGCCGCGGCGAACTCCCGCACCAGCCGTGCGGTGACGTCACCGTTGCCGAGCAGGTTATCGCAGCTGAGCACGCTGACCGGGGCGCCGTGGCCGCGGGCCCGCCGGAGCAGACCACGGGCCACCAGGCCGACCGCGGTCGTCGCCGACCCGGCCAGGTCGGCACGGACACCGGGGTGGTCGAGGTCGAGCCCGCCGGTGCGCGGGTCGATCGTGTAGCCCTGCTCGGTGACGGTGAGCGAGACGATCCGGGTGGACTCCGCGGCCAGCGCGCCGAGCACCCGCTCCGGCTCGCGGACCGCGACGGCGGTGCCGGTGTGCACGGCGGGCACCACCACCCGCTCGCCCTCCGGGGAGATCTCGACGACGGCGTAGCGGTCCTCCTGCGCGGCCATCGCGTCCGCGATCCCGGCCGACCGGGGCGCGACGCCGAGGATCCCCCACGGACCACCGCCGGCGAGCGCGGCGGCGGTGTGCACGGCCTGGTGCGCGCGGTGGAAGTTGCTCAGTCCCAGGTGGACGATCCCGGTGCCGTCCGGGGCCGGGGTCTCGGTCGGGAGCACGGCGGTCACCAGTCCGTCATCGAGCCGTCGCGGCGGCGCGCGACCGGCAGCAGGGCGGGTTCGTAGGGGAAGCGGGCGGCGAGCGCCTCGTCGACGTCGACCCCGAGCCCGGGGGGCGTCGCCGGGGTGCAGGTGCCCGTCGTCGCAGGTCCAGGCGTGCCGGAACACCTCGTGCACCTGCTCCGGGTAGCCCATGTACTCCTGGATCCCGTGGTTCGGCGTCGCCAGCGCGACGTGCGCGGACGCGGCCATCGCGATCGGCGAGACGTCCGACGGGCCGTGCGGGCTCACCTTCACCTGCCAGACGTCGGCGAGCGCGGCCAGCCTGCGCAGCGCGCTGATCCCGCCGGAGTGGGTGACGGCGGCCCGGGCGTGGTCGATCAGCTGCTCGGTGATCAGCTGCTGGAACTCCCAGAGCGTGGAGAAGACCTCGCCGATCGCCAGCGGCGTCGTGGTGTGGGCGCGGACCCGGCGCAGCACGTCCTGGTTCTCGGCCGGGGTGACGTCCTCGAGCCAGAACAGGTCGACCGGTTCGAGAGCCTTCCCGAGCCGGGCGGCCTCGATCGGGGTGAGGCGGTGGTGGGCGTCGTGCAGCAGCGCGGGCTCCGGTCCGGTGTGCGCGCGGACCGCGGCCAGCGCGTCGGGCACGTGGCGCAGGTAGGCGGCGGTGTCCCAGACCTCCTCCGCGGGGACGGTGCCGCGCCCGGCCGGCTCGTAGCCGGGCCCGCGCCTGACGCCGTAGACGGTGTCCAGGCCGGGCACGCCGGTCTGCACCCGGACGGCGGTGAACCCGCGCTCGACGACGGCGTCGACGGCGTCGCACAGCTGTGCGACCTCCCAGCCGGTGGCGTGGGTGTAGGCCCGCACCCGGTCCCGGACGGCGCCCCCGAGCAGCTGGTAGACGGGCAGGCCGGCGGCCTTGCCCTTGACGTCCCACAGCGCCAGGTCGACGGCGCCGACCGCGGTCATGGTGACCGGCCCGCGCCGCCAGTAGGCGCCCCGGTACAGGTACTGCCAGGTGTCCTCGATACGGGACGGGTCGCGGCCGAGCAGCTGCGGGCACAGGTGTTCCCGCAGGTAGGCGGCGACGGCGAGCTCCCGGCCGTTCAGCGTCGCGTCGCCCCAGCCGACCAGGCCGTCCCGGGTGGTGATCTTGAGGGTGACGTGGTTGCGGCCCGGCGAGGTGATCAGCACCTCCGCCGCGACGATGCGGTCGGCGGTCACGGCGCGACCGCCACGACGTTACGGATCGCCTCGCCCGCGGCGAGGCGGTGCACGTTCGCGCCGATGTCGTCGGCGCGCCCGGCGAAGGTCTGGTGGGTCAGTCCCGACGAGTGCGGGGTCATGAGGACGTTCCCCAGCTCGCGGAACGGCAGCGACGACGGCTCCGCGTGCGCCGACCCGGGCTCCGGGTAGCCGTACCAGACGTCGATCGCGGCACCGCCGATCACGCCGTCGCGCAGCGCCTCGTAGAGCGGCCGTTCCGCCACCAGCGGGCCACGGCCGACGTTGACCAGCACCGCGGAGTCCTTCATGGACGCCAGCTCGGCCGCACCGATCATGCCCTCGGTCTCCGGCGTCAGCGGGGCGCTCACGACGACGACGTCGGACACCGCGAGCAGGTCGCCCAGCCGGTCGGCGGTCGGGCCCGCCCAGTCCAGGCCGGTCTCCCCCGCGTCGATCGCGCCGCGCCGGCTCACCGCGACCCCGCGGGCGCCGAACACCCGCAGCCGGTCCCAGGACCGGGCGCCGATGTGGCCGAAGCCGACGAACCCGATCGTCGCGCCGGCCAGCGAGCGCATCCAGGGGGCCGCCTCGTCGTAGGCGGGGGTGGGCCAGTGCCCGGCGCGCAGCGCGGTGTCCTGGGCGAGGAAACCGCGGCGCAGCGCGATCGCCGACGCGACGACGTACTCGGCGATCGAGTCCTCGTGGTGGAAGGTGTTCGCGACCGTGCAGCCCGCGGGGAGCGCGTCGACGTCGATGCCGTCGGTGCCCGCGCCCGCGGCGTGCACCAGACGCAGCTGCGGGCCGGCCGTCGCGACCTCCTTCGAGCACCGGCCGGAGATCAGCACCTCCGCGCCCGGCACCAGTGCGGCGACGTCGGCGACGTCGCGGGTCGGCGACCAGACGACCTCGCTGCCGGTGGGCAGCGCGGCCTCCAGCTCGTCCCGCAGCCCGACCAGGTTCTGGTCCGCGACGACGATCTTCACGAGGTGACCTCCAGGGTGCGCTCGGCGCGCGCGGGACCGGTGGTGCCGCGGACGACGAGGTGGGTGGGCAGGCGGACCACGCGCGGCGCGGTGCGCTCGGCCGCCGCGCGGCCGAGTACCTCGCAGGCGAGCGTCCCGGCGCGGTCCATCGGGGTGGCGATGCTGGACAGCCCGGGGGCCGACAGCGCCGCGAAGGGGATGTCGTCGCTGCCGACGACGGACAGGTCGTCGGGCACCCGGACACCGAGGGTGCGGGCACCGGCGAGCAGGCCGAGCGCGACGAGGTCGTTGTGGGTCATCGCGGCGGTCGCGCCGGTGGCGAGCACGCGGGCCGCGGCGGCGGTGCCGCCGTCGACGGTCTCGGTGTGCCAGCCGAGCAGGTGCAGCTCCAGGCCGTACTCGGCGGCGAGTGCGCGGAGCAGGCCGACCCGGTGCTGGTTGGACCAGGAGTCCGAGCGGCCCTGGACGTAGGCGATCCGGCGGTGGCCGAGCGCGTCGAGGTGGTCGACGGTCTCCCGCAGTCCCTGGGTGGAGTCGGCGATGACGCAGTCCCCGCCGGCGACCTCGCGGTTGACCAGCACCGACGGCGTCGACCCGCAGAGGTCGAGCACCTCGGCGCCGTCGAGGCGGGAGGAGTGGACGACGATCCCGTCGACCCGCGCGCACAGGCCGGTGATCGCCTCGCGCTCGCGGTCGGGGTCGTAGTCGGTGTCGGCGACGACGACGGTCGTCCGGGTCTGGCGCCCCTGGGCCTGGGCGGCCTTGACGAAGCGGGAGAAGACCGGGTTGGCGATGTCCGGGACGACCGCAGCGACGGTCGCGGTGCCGCGCGCCGCCGGGGCCGGCTCCACCGGGCGCGGTGCGTAGCCCAGCTCCTGGGCCGCGGCGAGGATCCGCCGGCGGGTCGCCGCGCCGAGCCGGTCCGGGTCGGAGAACGCCCGCGACGCGGTCGACAGGGCGACGCCCGCGGTGCGGGCGACGTCGGTCAGGGTGGGCGCCACTGCTCTCCTCCTCGGTGTCCCGCCGGTGGGACCCGAGGAGCGTGCAGCGTGTTGCGCAACCTTGTCAACGCTTGCCACGGGTTTGCCGGGACCGGGTGCCTAGACTCCGCCCGTGCTCACGCTGGACGCCCTCGACGTCGACCTGCTCGCCGCGCTGCAGGAACGGCCGCGGGCCGGGGTGCTGGAGCTCTCCCGCACCCTCACGGTCGCCCGCGGCACCGTGCAGGCCCGCCTGGACCGTATGGAGCAGGCGGGCGTGATCACCGGTTACGGGCCCGACGTCGACCTCCCCGCGGCCGGGTACGGGGTGCAGGCGTTCGTGACGCTGGAGATCGCCCAGGGCGAGCTGGGCGACGTCGCCGCCGCGCTGGCGGAGCTGCCCGCCGTCACCGAGGCGTACGCGACGACCGGGTCGTCGGACGTGCTGTGCCGGCTGGCGGCGTCGTCGCACGAGGACCTGCAGGCGACCCTGCTCGCGCTGGGCCGGTCACCGCTGGTGGCGCGCTCGACCAGCGTCGTCGTGCTGTCCACGCTGGTCGCGCCGCGCTGGCGGCCGCTGCTGGAGGACCGGCACCGGGAGGGGCCGGTCCGGGCACCGGCGTACCGGTCCTGAGCCAGGCGGCTCAGGACAGGTGGCGGGCCGCCCGGTGGGCGCCGAGCACGTCGAGCCCGAAGTCGGCCGACGGGTCCCGCCACACCGAGTGGGCGTGGTTGGCGTCGCGCTGGGTGTTGTCCCACTCGACCAGCAGCCGCGGACCCTGCAGCCGGTAGTAGTTCGGGGCGCCGTCGGCCAGCGACCCCGCCCAGGCGACGTGGACGCGGTCGAGGGCGGCGTCGTCGTCGTAGCGGGCGATCGGCGAGAGCGCGTCGGGGACCCTGCGCAGGTAGGTGGCGAGCAGGGCGCGCAGCTGCTCGCGCTGCCCGCCGTCCAGGTCGGACGCCGGGACACCCTTCGGGGTGCGCCCCAGCCGCACGGCCGCGACGTCGTCGCCGGTGAAGGCCGCGCGCTCCTCGATGGTCTCGCTCATCGCCTCGAGCCTGCCCTGCTCGGCGTCGTTCGCGAACCGGTCCCGCCAGATGCCGGCGAGCGGGATCCAGTCGTCGCCGTCCTGCGGGTCGGTGCGGTTCGCCGCGACCAGGTCCGGCGGCGCCTTGTCCAGCAGCACCGCGCGGTCACGCAGCTCGCCGGGCAGCGACCGGACGAGGTCGCGGGCCAGGTCCTCGACCCGGCCGAGCGGGCGCAGGGTCGCCTCCCCCAGCAGCTCGGAGGTCGCCGGGTCGGCACCGAGGAAACACGGCGTGGAGGCGACGACCTCGCCGTCGACCACCAGCATGTTGACCGAGACGTGGTGCCCGCCGAACCGCCAGGCCCAGGTCCCCTCCGCGCCGGGCTCGCCGAAGACGCGCAGGTAGTACATCTGCGGGTCCCGGCCCCGGGTGCGGTCGAACAGGGTCACGAAGCCCTCGGTGTGGTCGAGGACGTTCTCCAGCCCCATCACGGTCGCGACGGTGACGTAGGCGGCGCGCGACAGCCCGGTCCCGACGAGCTTCATCGCCGCCCGCTGCTGCGGTGGCAGCTGCTCGTGGAAGGTCAGGCCGCCGTGGTCGGTCGGGGTGTAGAACCAGCGGCGCCGCTCGGCGTCGGTGTCGCCGTCGCCCGCCGGGGCGTGCCCGACGGCCGCCTCCCGCTGACCGGGGTCGAGGGTGTCCAGCCACTCGCGGGCCGCCTCCGCCATGGCGCCGGCCGTCTCCCGCGTGTTCGCCGCGTCGCTCATACGCACCGACGGTAGCCATTCCGGGCGGGCCCCACCCGTCGGGTTCGGCCATAGTGGTCGTGCACGAGGAGATCGAGACGGAGGCGACGATGCCCACCCCCACCGACGACGACCGCGACCTGCTCACCGTCATCGCCCGCATGCGGGCGAAGCCGGGCAGGGAGGCGGACCTGCGCGCCGAGCTGGAGAAGCTGATCGAGCCGACCACGAAGGAGGACGGCTACGTCAACTACGACCTCTACCAGGGCGTGGACGACCCTGCGGTGTTCTTCTTCTACGAGAACTGGGAGTCCGAGGAGAAGCTCGGGGCGCACCTGCAGACCCCGCACCTCGTGCACTTCCAGAACGTCATGGGCGACCTGCTCGACGGCGAGCTGGTGATCCAGAAGCTGAAGCGGATCGCCTGAACGTCAGCTCCTGACCCGGTACCCGGCCGCCAGCTCCGCGAAGGCGGCCGGGTCCACCAGGGACGTCGTGTCCCCCGGCTCGTTCCCGGCCGTCACGTCCAGCAGCAGCCTGCGCATGATCTTCCCCGAGCGGGTCTTCGGCAGCTCGCCGACCAGCACGACCTCCCGCGGCCGGGCGACCGGCCCCAGCTCGGCGGCCACGTGCGCGCGCAGCTCGTCGGCGAGCCCGTCGGACGGCCCGTCGGTCACCGTCACGAACGCGACGACGGCCTGCCCGGTCGTCGGGTCCGGCGCGCCGACGACGCCGGCCTCCGCCACCCGCGGGTGCGAGACCAGCGCCGACTCCAGCTCGATCGAGCCGAGCCGGTGCCCGGAGACGTTCATGACGTCGTCGATCCGGCCCTGCAGGGTCACGTAGCCCTCGTCGTCGACGACGGCACCGTCGCCGGCCTTGTACCAGCCCTGCTCGGCGAAGTCCGCGAAGTACGACGAGCGGAACCGCTCCGGGTCGCCCCACACCGTGCGCGCCATCGACGGCCACGGCCGGTCGATCACGAGCAGCCCGCCCTCGCCGGCATCGCAGGTCCGTCCCCGCTGGTCGACGACCCGCACCGACAGCCCGGGCAGCGGGTGTGTCGCGGAGCCGGGCTTCAGCGGGGTGACGCCGGGCAGCGGCGCACAGATCGCGGCGCCGGTCTCGGACTGCCACCAGGTGTCGACGATCGGGCAGCGGCCGCCACCGACGACCCGGTGGAACCAGCGCCAGGCCTCCGGGTTGATCGCCTCGCCGACGCTGCCGAGCAGCCGCAGCGACGACAGGTCGTGCCGCGCCGGGACCTCCTCGCCCCACTTCATGTACGTCCGCACCAGGGTCGGCGCGGTGTAGTAGACGGTGACGCCGTACCGCTCGATGATCTCGAAGTGCCGGCCCGGCTCCGGGGTGTCCGGGGTGCCCTCGTAGATCACCTGGGTCACGCCGTTGGAGAGCGGCCCGTAGACCTCGTAGGTGTGGGCGGTGACCCAGGCCAGGTCCGCGGTGCACCAGTACACGTCGTCGGGCTTGTGGTCGAAGCACGCCCACGACGTCCACGACGTCTGGGTGAGGTAGCCGCCCATGGTGTGCAGCAGTCCCTTGGGCTTCCCGGTGGTCCCCGAGGTGTAGACGAGCATCAGCGGGCTCTCCGCGCCGAACGCCTCGGCCGCGTGCGACTCCGGCTGGCGGTCGACGACGTCGTGCCACCAGACGTCGCGGCCCTCGGTCCAGCCGACGTCCGACCCGGTCCGGCGGACGACGAGGACGTGCTCCAGCGACGTGACCCCGTCCGCGGCCTCGTCGGCGTTCGCCTTGACCGGTACCGCCTTCCCCCGCCGGTACTGCCCGTCCGTGGTGACCAGCAGCTTCGCGGCGCCGTCGGTGAGCCGGAACCGGAGCGCGGCGGCGGAGAACCCGCCGAAGACCAGCGAGTGGACCGCACCGATCCGGGCGCAGGCGAGCATCACGACGACCGTCTCGACGAGCACCGGCAGGTAGACGACGACGTCGCCGCGCCCCACGCCGAGCTCGGTGAGCGCGTGCGCGCAGCGGGACACCTCACGCTGCAGGTCGGCGTAGGTGACGGTGCGCCGGTCCCCCGGCTCGCCCTCCCAGTGCAGCGCGACGGTGGCACCGTTCCCGGCCTCGACGGGCCGGTCGACGCAGTTGCGGGCGACGTTCAGGGTGCCGTCGGCGAACCAGGTGACCTCGGGCCACCGGCTGCCGTCGTACCCCTGCTCGGGTGCGCGGTCCCACTCGAGGCGCCGGGCCTGCGCGGCCCAGAACGCCTCGGGGTCGGCCTCGGCCTCGGCGTAGGCCTCAGCGGAGACGTTGGCGTGCGCGGCGAACCCGGGCGGCGGAGCGATGGTCACGCCCCGATCCTCCCCGGCGCACCCGGTGCGGCACAGGTGAATGCCGTCACCGGCCGGGTGAGCGGGGTCAGCGGTGGGCGAACGCCAGGTGCTCGCCGAGGACGTCGAGCCCCAGGTCGGACTCGGGGTCCCGCTACACCGAGTGGGCGTGGTCGGCGCCGTCCTGCGTGTTGTCCCACTCCAGCAGCAGCCGCGGTCCCTGCAGCCGGTAGTAGTGCGGCTCGCCGGGGTCGGTCGAGCCGGCCCAGGCCAGGTGCACCTCGTCGAGTGCCGCGTCGTCGTAGCGCTGTACCGGGCTGGTCCCGGCCGGTGCCCGGTCGAGGTAGGCCGAGAGCAGCCGTCGCAGCAAGTCACGGCCGCGGTCGTCCAGCGCGCTCGCCGGGACCCCGCGCGGGGTCGCGGCGAGCGCGACCTCCTCGGTGCCGGCGACCGGATCGGCGGGCCCGGGCGGGGACTCCCGGCGGATCGCCGTGCCCGGCAGCGGCCGGTCCCCCGGCGCGGCCGTCGCCCGGTTCGCGGTGACCAGGTCGGGCGGTGCCGCCTCGGCGAGCACCGCGGCGTCGAGCAGCTCGGGCGGGAGCCCGCGCACGATGTCGCGCGCCAGGTCCTCGGTCGGTCCGAGCGGGCGGTGCACGCCCCCGCCGAGCAGCGGTGTGGTGGCCGGGTTCGCGCCGAGGAAGCACGGCGTCGTCGCGGCCACCCGGCCGTCGACGACGAGGTTGTTCAGCGACACGTGGTGCCCGCCGAACCGCCAGCCCCACGTCCCGCCCGCCGGGTCGCCGAAGACCCGCAGATGGTAGAGCCCCGGGTCGCGGAAGCGCTCGCGGTACGGGCGCGCCGGCCAGCCCTGCGCCCGGTCGAGCACGTTCTCCAGGCCCATGACGGCGGCGACGGTCGCGAACCCGGCCTCGGACAGGCCGGACGCGACGAGCCGCATCGCGCGCTGCTGCTGGACCGGGGACTGCTCGTGCAGGGTCAGGCCGCCGTGGTCGGTCGGGGTTTAGAACCAGCGGCGGCGCTCGGCGTCGTCGTCGCCCGTGCCGGGGCCGTGGCCGGTCCCGGTCGCGCGGTGCTCGCCGTCGAGGGTGTCCAGCCACGCCGCGGCGGCCTCGGCCATCGCCGTCGCGGTCTCGGTCGTGTGCCCGGTCGCCGTCGTCACATCGGGCGAGACTAGTCCGGACGCCCCATGATCACCCCTCCCGGACGACGGCGTCGCTGGTCGGACCGGACGCCCCTCCGGCCACGGGTCGTTCCCGTGGGCCTGTTTCTGCCAGGCTGTCGCCTGTGCCGCACTCCTTCCCGGCAGGCCCCGTGGTCGCCGTGCTCGCGGTCCTCGTGCTGGCCGCCTGCGGTGCGCCGCCGGCACCGGCCACCGGCCCGGCACCGGCGGGCGGCCCGCCCGCCGGGGAGGCGTCCGCGGCCCCTCCCGCCCCGCCCACCACGGCGCCGGGCCCCCGGGCCGGGTCCGCGACGGCGGAGGCCGACCGGAGGGCTGGGGTGCGTGGGCGGACCGTCCCGGCCTCCGCATCCGGTGCGACCGACGTCGTCCCCGGTACGGCGGCGGGGCCGTCCGGCCGCGCCCGCACGGTGCCGGTGCGGATCGAGATCGAGCGCGGCGTGGACGTCGACGGTGCGGCGTTCGCCGCGTTCGTCACCGGCGTGCTGAACGACCGCCGGTCCTGGGGCGGCGACGGATCCGTCGGGTTCGCCCGCACCGACGGCGCGGCCCCGCTGCGGATCGTGCTGGCCACCCCGGCTCTCGCCGACCGGCTCTGCCTGCCGCTCGACACCGTCGGCCGGCTGTCCTGCCGCAACGGCGACCGCGTCGTCGTGAACCTGGAGCGCTGGGTCACCGGCACCCCGGAGTACGCCCGCGACCTCACCGCCTACCGGCAGTACCTGGTCAACCACGAGGTCGGGCACTGGCTCGGCCACCACCACGTGACCTGCCCCGGCCCCGGGGAGCCGGCCCCGGTGATGCAGCAGCAGACGCTCGGCCTGGACGGCTGCCGTCCGCACTCCTGGCCCCGCTGAGCAGGTCGGGCGGCCGTCCTCGGGCGCACTGCTTGCACACGCCGGTAGCCGCCGTGGCGCCCGACGAGCTCGGCCTCCGAGCCAGGCGTCGCGGTCCCCGACCGGCTGACCCCTCACCCGACCTCGATCACTCCGTACTCCGGCCGCCCGGCGACCCGGTAGGTCGCGATGGAGACGCCGGTGGGGGTGGCCCGCGACCCGGTGAGCTCCAGCGCGGTGTCGGGTCCGGTCTCCGGGAACAGCCGCCGCCCGGCGCCGACGACCACCGGGAAGACGAGCAGGTTCAGCTCGTCGAGCAGGTCGTTCGCCAGCAGCCACCGGACCAGCTCGCCGCTGCCGTGCACCTGCAGCTCCCGGCCCGGCTTCTCCTTCAGCCCGCGCACGGCCGCGACGACGTCGCCCGACAGCACGGTCGTCCCCGCCCACCCCGGATCGGTGAGCGTGGTCGACGCGACGTACTTGGGCAGGGTGGCGAACCCGACCGCGACGACGTCGTCGCCGGGGTCGGCCATCGCACCCCAGGACGCGGCGAAGATCTCGTAGGTGTGCCGCCCGCCGAGGAACGCGTCCGCGCGGCGGAACACCTCGTCCATGAACAGGCCGGTCGGCTCGTCGAAGTGCGGGACGACCCAGCCACCGCGGCCGAACCCGCCGGAGCGGTCCTCCTCGGGGGCGCCGGGCCCCTGGTAGACGCCGTCGACCGACACGAACATCGTCGCTGTGAGCTTCATGCCGGTCCGACCGGGGGGCCGCCGGGAACTAATCGGTGGCGTCGCGGACCAGCAGCGCGATCTGCACCCGGTTGTCCAGGCCGAGCTCGCGCAGCAGCTTCGACACGTACGACTTCACCGTCGACACCGACATGTGGAGCTCCTCGGCGATGTCGGCGTTGGAGCCGCCGCGGGCCACGGCCTCGGCGACGTCGCGCTCCCGCTCGGCGAGCCGGTCCAGCCGGGTGCGGGCGCCGCGGCGGCGGTCGACGGGGCCTGCGCCGCCCGCGACGATCCCGATGAGCCGCCGGGTGATCGCCGGGGACAGCACCGCGTCGGCGTCCTTGAGCAGGAACCCGCTCGCGCCCGCACGCAGCGCGCGCACGACGTGCTCGTCGGCGTCGAAGGTCGTCAGCACGACGACGGTCGGCGGGTCGGGTTCGGCGGTCAGCAGCTGGGTGGCGCTCACCCCGTTCACCCGCCGCATCCGCAGGTCCATCAGGACGACGTGCGGGCGGCCGGCACGGACCGCGTCCGGGACCTCGTCGCCGTCCCCCGCGTCGCCGACGATCCGGATCCGCCGCTCCGGGCCCTCCCCGGCGGCGGCGATGGTGTGCCCGTCGAGCATCACCTTGAGCCCGGCCCGGACCAGCGGGTCGTCGTCGACCAGCAGCACCCGGATCTCGATGTCGGTCACGCGATCTCCTTCGTCCAGGGCAGCGTGGCGCGCAACCGGTAGCCGTCCGGCAGCGGGCCGTGGGCGAGGGTCCCGCCGGTCAGCGTCTCCACGCGCTCGCGCAGACCGACCAGGCCGGTGCCGGCGCCCTCCGGGGCGGGCCGGTCCCCGGTGCACCCCGAGGTGACGGTGACGGTGAGGTCCCGCCCGGGCCGCCCGGTGAGGACGACCTCGACCGCAGCGCCCGGCGCGTGCCGGGCCGCGTTCGTCAGGCCCTCCCGCACCACCCGGTACGCGACGCCGGCGAGCGGGCGCCCCGGCGGCGACATCATGAGCAGCGCGGTCGACCGCACCGACACGTCCGCACCGGCGGCGCGCGCCTCGCCCACCAGGTGTTCGACGGCGGCGAGGTCCTCGGTGTCGTCCGGGCGTTCCGGGTCCACCGGCTCGTGCAGCACCTGGACGATCGTCCGGAGGTCCTCCATCGCCCGGTGCGTGGTGTCCCGCAGCACCTGCGCGCTCTCGCGGACGGTCTCGGCGGAGAGGTCGTCGCGCAGCGCCAGCGCCCCGGCGTGCACCGACAGCAGGGACAGCCGGTGCCCGAGCCGGTCGTGCATCTCGCCGGCGATCCGGCGGCGCTCGGCGGTCCGGGCCTGCTCGTCGCGCACGGCCCGGTCGATCTCGGCGCGGGCGAGCCGGTCCCGCTGGTCGTCCACCATCGCCCGCCGGATCCCGGTGAGCAGCCCGGCGACGGCCGACGTCGCCAGGAAACCCATGGCCCCGCCGAGCAGGACCAGCATCGTCTGCAGGTCGGGGATGCCGTGGTAGATGTTGATCGTCGCCGCGACGACCGACAGCAGGAGCACCAGGACGGTCTCGCTGGTGCGGCGGCGGGTCGCGATGACGAACACCCCGACCAGCGGCAGGTAGGTCGCGAGCGGGGCGATGTTGCCGACCACGAGCGAGCCGAGCGCGAAGATCCACGGGTACCGGTAGCGCAGCGGCATGCACGCGATCGCGGCGAGACCGAGCACCATCAGCGCGATCCGGCCGGCACCGTCCACCCGGAGGGCCCCGCCGGTCGTCAGCCCGGCCGCCGCGACCGCGACCATCAGGATCGCGGACATCACGGCGGGGCGGATCACGCGTCGACCATAGGCGGCGGGGGCCGCGAGTCCAGGACGATTCCCCCGGATCGGGCGGGCACGGCGTCCCTCGTGGACGCCGTGCCCACCCGCCGGGCCGATGGGAGCGGTCAGGATCTCCCCGTTCCCGCCCCGGGCGTGGGCATCCCCCACGGACCCACGCCGTCCCCCCACCGGTGGCCCTGCCGCGCGGTCACGAGCCGCTCGCCGCGGCCACGGTGACGGCGGCCGCCGCAGCGGCCGCGGCCTGCACCTCCCGGACCGCCGCGGCGACCGCCGGGCCCGCCCAGTCGCCGTCGGCGACGACCCGGGCGCGGTCGCGCAGCTCGCGGCGGCGCCCGTCGAGCACCCGGTGCTCGGCCCGCGTCGCGTGCAGCAGCGAGACCAGCCCGGCGACCCGCGGATCGACCGCGACGCCATCGCGCAGCGCCGCGGCCACCCCCGCCAGGAGCGTCTCGCGCAGTGCCGGGTCCGGCCACCAGCGCGCGAACCGCAGGAACCCGCCGGGCTCCCGGTCGACGTGCCCGCCCCGGACGAGCGCGTCCAGCACCGCCGTCCGCAGCCCGGGGACCAGCCGGGTCACGCCGCGACGCGCCCGGAACCAGCCGGCGGGCAACCGCGTGGCCCGCTCGGCCACCACGTCCGCCCCCGGCCCGTCGACCAGCCGGACCCGCGGGTTCCGGTAGCCGTCGGTCTCCAGCCGTCCCCGCGCGGCGAGATCGAGCAGCACCGCACCGGCGAGCGCGCGCTCGGTCCGCTGGTGGTCGACGACGAACCGGCCCGTGCCCGGCGCCAGCAGCACCAGTGCCAGCCGCTCCGGCATCGTCGTGTCACGCCCGTCCATCGGTCCCCCTCGTCCCCGTACGGCTTCGACCCTGCTCCCCCGGACGGCACGCGCGCACCCGGCGAAGGTCGCGGGCCGTGCGACGGAAGTCGCGATCGACAGATCACCCGAATGGGTAGCATTCGGACATGCCCGAACCACAGAGCCACCGCGAGAGCGGCCAGCACGTCATCGAGCACGCCCTGGAGCTGCTGGAGTCCGCGGACCGGGCCAAGGACTACGCCGAGACCACCGACGGGCACACCGCCGCGACCGCGTACGCCGTCAGCGCGCTGTACCAGGAGATGCGGCACGGCGACGACCAGATCACCGTCCTCATCGGAGCCGTCCGCGAGCAGACGGAGATCCTCAGGGAGATCCGGGACGCGCTGCGGCACTGACCCCGGGGCACGGCCGGCGGCCGTCCGCATGGCGGTACGTGCAATTCGTCATCTTTCGTCTCCACCTCATCGGAGCAATAACGAAAACTCTCGGTGATGTCGTCACACGATGGCATTCCCGAATTCGACAGCGCAGTTTTCGCGGCAATACGGTCTTCATCAGCCGGTGCGGGCTCCCCCTCGTTCGCAGCACCGGCACGCCCGGGCAGGTCACACGACAGGCCCGCGACTCGACAGGAGACTGACTGTGCTGAAGAAGGCTGGAATGGTCGTGGCCGCGTCGGCCGCATCGCTGCTCGCGCTCAGCCCGCTCGCCTTCGCCGACGAGGACGGCGGCGAGGGCGACTCCGGCGGCAGCGGCATCGACAAGAGCGCCGACGGCCTGCTCGGCGGCGTCGCCAACGGCAACAACGTCGACGTGCCGATCCAGGCGTGCAACAACAACGTGCCGGTCAACGCGCTCGGCGTGCAGGTCCCGGTCGAAGACCTCGGCGCCGCCAACGGCCTCACCGGCGCGCTCGGCATCCTCGGCTCGGGCGAGGCGAAGAGCGGCGACTCGGTCACCGACCAGTCGGACAACTGCGCCCAGCAGTCCGGCTCGGGCGACTCGGTCGGCTGATACCCGGTTCTCCGGCGGGGCCCGGGACGCATCGCGTCCCGGGCCCCGTTGCGCTTTCCGGGTCGACCGCGACGCCGCGGCGCGGGATATTTCCCGCATGGAGTACCGACCGGCCGGCTTCGACGACGCCGACGTCCGTTCCGCGCTGTCCTCGTGGCACGGCATCGACGTCCGTGAGCTGCACTACCGCGCGGTCGGTTTCGGCGACTACCACTGGGCTGCGACCGGCACCGACGGGCGGCGCTGGTTCGTCAAGCTCTCCGACCTGACCGACAAGCCGCAGTGCGGCGCCACCGCGACGGCCGCGCTCGACGGGTACCGGGCGGCCCTGCAGACGGCGGCCGCCCTGCGCGCGGACGGCCTGGGGTTCGTCGTCGCCGCGGAGCCCGCACCGGACAAGGAGCTCGTCGTCGACCTCGACGGCCGGTGGGCGCTGACGGTGTTCGCCCACGTCGACGCGAGCAGCCACGACTTCCACACCGAGCTCTCCCCCGCCGCGCGGGACGAGGTCCTCACCCTGCTGGCCCGGCTGCACGCGGCCGCGCCGCCGGCGGGCACCCCGGTGCACACCCCGGACGTCCCGGACCGAGCGGTGATCGACGCCGCGCTGGCCGGGCAGGAGGTCTCCTGGACCGGCGGCCCGTACTCCGAGCCCGCCCGGCAGGCCGTCGTCACGCACGCGGGTGCGATCCGCGAGTACCTCGCGGATGCCGACGCGCTCGCCCACCGGCTGGACCTCGCCGGGCGGACCGCCGTCGTCACCCACGGTGAACCGCACCCCGGGAACCTGCTGGGGAGCGACGACGGGTTCCTGCTGATCGACTGGGACACCGTCGGGCTGGGCGTCCCGGAGCGGGACCTCGCCGTCGTCGCGGGTGACCTCTCGGCCTACACCGCGATCACGGGCGTCGAGCCGGACCCGCACGCGCTCGAGCTGTACCGGGTGCGCTGGCTGCTGGCCGATCTCGGCGAGTTCCTGCGCTGGTTCCGCTCCGCGCACCGCGACGACGCCGACAGCCGCACCGCATGGGAGGGCCTGCTGCAGACGGTGGCGGAGATGGGCGGCTGAACCCCGACCAAGGTTCGTCCCCTGCGCGACGAAAGTCCGCTGCGGTCCGTCCGTCCGCCGTGTCTGAATCGGACCGTGACCGGACCCGTGACCGCCCCGCCCCGCAGCCTCGCACCGGACCTCGCGCGCGGCTCGATGCTGCTGCTGATCGCACTCGCGCACGTGCCGCCGCTCCTGGTCGGCGGCGCGCCGGGGTTCGTCAGCCGCCCGCTCGGCGAGACGGGCCTCGACCACGTCGTCGACGCCGTCATGCTGCTCCTCGTCGACAACCGTTCCTACCCGATGTTCGGGGCGCTGTTCGGCTACGGCCTGGCGACGATCGTCGCCCGGCAGCTCGCCCGCGGATCCACCGACGCCGGGGCACGCCGCGTCCTGCGCCGCCGCGGCTGGTACCTGCTGCTGTTCGGGCTGCTGCACGCGAGCGTCCTGGGCGGTGCGGACGTGCTCGGTTTCTACGGCGTCGCGACGCTCCTGGTCGGCGGGCTGCTCTTCCGGTCCGACCGGGCGCTCGGCCGGACGCTCGTCGTGGTCGGCGCGGTCTACCTCGTGCTGATGCCCGTCCTCTGGATCGGGGTGGTGTGGGGGACGGGATCCACCGGGTTCGTCCCGCCCGCCGACGACGGCGGCTACCTCGCCGGTGTCGCCGTGCGGTTCGTGGGCTACCCGGCGTTCCCGCTCCTGCAGCTGGTCGGCTGGCCGATGCTCGTCGGCGTCCTCGCCGGGATGTGGGCGGGCCGGCGACGGCTGCTGGAACGGGCCGGTGAGTACCGCCCGCAGCTGCGTCGCGCCGTGGTCGCCGGAGTCGCCGTCTCCGTGCTCGGGGGAGTCCCGGGGGCGCTGATCGGCGCCGGTGTGTGGCAGCCCGGTCCCGTCGCCGGCGGTGTCGCCGTCACCCTCCACGTGCTCACGGGTGTCGTCGGCGGGCTCGCCTACACGGCCGCGTTCGGGCTGGCCGGGCACGCGCTGCAGGACCGGCAGGGCATCGTGACCTGGGCGCTGGCCGCGCTGGGCAAGCGGTCGCTGACGTTCTACGTGCTGCAGGAGGCGATGCTGTTCGCCCTGCTCGCGCCGGCCGTGCTCGGCCTCGGGGCCGCGGTGAGCAGTGCGGGCGGCGCGGCCGTCGCCGTCGGGGTGTGGCTGACCGGGCTGGTGCTCGCGTGCCTGCTGGAGCGGGCCGGACGTCCGGGACCGCTGGACGGGTGGCTGCGCAGCCTGACCTACCGCGCTCCCCGCCGCGGCGAGGTCGCCGCCGGCCGGTGAGGCCGGGCGGGCCGGGAGCACCGGCCCGCCCGCCGTCATGCCCCGACGTACTCCGCGAGGTGCTGCCCGGTCAGTGTCGAGCGGTCGGCGACGAGCTCGGCCGGGGTGCCCTCGAAGACCACCCGGCCACCGTCGTACCCGGCCCCCGGGCCGAGGTCGATGATTCGGTCCGCGTGCGCCATGACCGCCTGGTGGTGCTCGATGACGATCACCGACTTGCCGGCGTCGACGAGCCGGTCGAGCAGCGCGAGCAGCTGCTCGACGTCGGCGAGGTGCAGGCCGGTGGTCGGCTCGTCGAGGACGTAGACGCCGCCGGACTCCCCCATGTTCACGGCCAGCTTCAGTCGCTGCCGCTCCCCGCCGGACAGCGTGGTCAGCGGCTGGCCGAGCTTGAGGTAGCCCAGCCCGACGTCGGCGAGCCGGTCGAGGATCTTGTGCGCGGCCGGGGTCCGGGCCTCCCCCGCGCCGAAGAACTTCTCCGCCTCGGCCACCGACATCGCGAGCACCTGGCTGATGTCGCGGCCGCCGAAGGTGTACTCGAGCACCGAGGAGTCGAACCGCCTGCCCTCGCAGACCTCGCAGGTGGTGGCGACGCCGGCCATCATCGCCAGGTCGGTGTAGATCACCCCGGCGCCGTTGCAGTTCGGGCAGGCGCCCTCGGAGTTCGCGCTGAACAGCGCCGGCTTGACCCCGTTGGCCTTGGCGAACGCCTTGCGGATCGGCTCCAGCAGGCAGGTGTAGGTGGCCGGGTTGCTGCGCCGCGAGCCCTTGATCGCGCCCTGGTCGACCACGACGACGCCGTCCCGCCCGGCCACCGAACCGTGGATCAGCGAGCTCTTGCCGGATCCCGCGACCCCGGTGACGACGGTCAGCACCCCGAGCGGGATGTCGACGTCGACGGCGCGCAGGTTGTGACTGTCCGCGCCGCGCACCTCGAGCACACCGGTCGGGGTGCGCAGGGACTCCTTGAGCGACGCGCGGTCGTCGAAGTGCCGGCCGGTGAGCGTGCCGCCGGCCCGCAGCTCGTCGACGGTGCCCTCGAAGACGACCTGGCCGCCGTCGGACCCGGCGCGCGGCCCGAGGTCGACGACGTGGTCGGCGATCACGATCGTCTCCGGCTTGTGCTCGACGACGAGCACGGTGTTCCCCTTGTCCCGCAGGCGCAGCAGCAGGTCGTTCATGCGCGCGATGTCGTGCGGGTGCAGCCCGATGGTGGGCTCGTCGAAGACGTAGGTGACGTCGGTGAGCGACGACCCGAGGTGCCGGATCATCTTGGTGCGCTGCGCCTCGCCACCGGACAGCGACCCCGCGGGCCGGTCCAGGCTGAGGTAGCCGAGGCCGATCTCGACGAACGAGTCGAGCGTCTCCCGCAGCGAGGTGAGCAGCGGCGCCACCCCGCGCAGCGCCGAGCCGCGCTCCGCGTCGTCCGCGGCACGTGCCTCCAGGCCACGGACCCACTCCGCCAGGTCGTCGATCTGCATCGCACAGGCGTCGGCGATGTTGACGCCGTCGATGCGCGACGACCGGGCGAGCTCGGACAGCCGGGTGCCGTCGCACTCGGGGCACGTCCGGAACACGATCGCCCGGTCCACGAACGCGCGGATGTGCGGCTGCATCGCCTCGCGGTCCTTGGACAGGAACGACTTCTCGATCCGCGGGATCAGGCCCTCGAAGGTGACGTTGACGCCGTCGACCTTGATCCGGGTCGGCTCCTTGTAGAGCAGCGCGTCCATCTGCGGCTTCGTGAAGGAGCTGATCGGCTTGTCGCCCGGGAAGAACCCGGAGTTGGAGAAGATCCGCCCGTACCAGCCGTCGACCGAGTAGTTCGGGATCGTCAGCGCGCCCTCGCTGATCGACTTGCCGGCGTCGAACAGGGCGGTGAGGTCGTAGTCCGACGAGGTACCCTTCCCCTCGCAGCGCGGGCACGCACCGCCGACGATCTCGCAGTCGCGGCGCTCCTTGATCTGCCTGCCGCCCTTCTCGACGGTGACCGCGCCGGACCCGCTGATCGTCGCGACGTTGAAGGAGAACACCTTCGCCGACCCGACGTGCGGCTCGCCGAGCCGGGAGAACAGGATCCGCAGCAGGGCGCCGACGTCGGTCGCGGTGCCGACGGTGGAGCGGACGTCGCCGCCCATCCGCTCCTGGTCGACGATGATCGCCGTCGTGAGACCGTCGAGCAGGTCGACGTCGGGCCGGGCCAGCGTGGGCATGAAGCCCTGCACGAAGGTGCTGTAGGTCTCGTTGATCATCCGCTGGGACTCGGCCGCGATCGTCGCGAACACCAGCGAGCTCTTGCCGGAGCCGGACACGCCGGTGAACACGGTCAACCGGCGCTTCGGCAGCTCGACGCTGACGTCGCGCAGGTTGTTCTCCCGAGCCCCGTGCACGCGGATGAGGTCGTGGCTGTATGCGGCGTGCTGCGTGGTCATCGTGTGTGTTCCCCCCTGCGGCCGGTCAGGCCGGACGCTGCTGGATGCGGACCATGTTGCCCGCGGGATCGCGGAAGGCGCAGTCACGTACCCCGTACGGCTGGTCGATCGGCTCCTGGACGACCTCGGCCCCGCTCGCCTGGACCTTGTCGAACGCGGCCTCGAGGTCGTTACTGGCGAGCAGGATCGCCGAGTAGGTGCCCTTGGCCATCATCTCGGTGACGACCCTGCGCTCCTCGTCGGTGACGCCCGGGTCGACGGCGGGCGGGGCGAGGACGATCGACACGGCGGGCTGGTCGGGCGGGCCGACGGTGATCCAGCGCATGTCGGCGTAGCCGACGTCGAGCCGGACCTCGAATCCGAGGGCGTCGCGGTAGAAGGCCAGCGACGCCTCGGCGTCGGTGTGCGGGAGGAAGCTGGAGTGAATGCTGATGTCCATGCACGTCACGCTAGGGAGGGCGAGCGCTCCGGGGCTTCTCGATTCCTGACCGGTCTGGAGACCTGCTTCGCGACGCACGCCGGGATGCCTTCGGTCCCGCGGGCGGCCTCGCGGCGGAACACGCTCGGCGGCATGCCGACGAGCTCGGTGAACCGGGTGCTGAACGTGCCGAGCGACGAGCAGCCGACCGCGAAGCAGACCTCCGTGACCGACAGGTCGCCGCGGCGCAGCAACGCCATCGCCCGCTCGATGCGGCGGGTCATCAGGTAGCTGTAGGGCGACTCGCCGTAGGCCCGGCGGAACTCCCGGGACAGGTGCCCGGCCGACATGTGCTCGCCCCGCGCGAGCGCCTCGACGTCGAGCGGGCGGGCGTACTCGCGGTCCATCCGGTCCCGGACGCGGCGCAGCCGGGCGAGGTCACGCAGGCGCTGGTCGTCCGGGCAGGCCATGCGCCGATCCTGCCACAGCCCCGGCACGCCTCAGCCGAGGAAACCGCGCAGCAGCTCCACCACCTCGGCGGGTCGTTCCAGGTAGACCATGTGCCCGGTGTCCATCGGGGCGACCGTGAGGTCGTCGCCGAGCTCGGCCCGGCAGGCGTCGGAGACGAAGTCGGCGCCGGTCGCCGGCACGACCAGTGTGGGCAGACCGGCCGGCGGGACGACGGCGGGGCGCGCCATCTCCGCCCACGCCGCGATGACCGACGCCCGCGAGTAGCGCCAGCGCCAGGCGCCGTCGCGCTGTTCGAGATGGGCCTCGATCTCGGCGTCGACGCGCTCGGCGGGCACCCCGGGCCAGGTCTCGGTCCGGGCCGCGCGGGCCTCGTCGGGCGTCGCCCACGAGGCGTCGGCGCGGAACTCCTCGGCGTTGGCGAGCATGAGCTCCGGGTCCAGCCCGATCGCCGGGTCGAGGAGCACCAGCCGGCTCACCCGCTCCGGCGCCGTCCGCGCCAGGTGCGTCGCGATCGCGCCGCCGAACGAGTGACCCACGACGACGGCCCGGCCGGTCCTCTCGTCGTCGAGCACCTGCAGCGCGTCGGCGACGTGCCGCTCCAGGTTCCACGGCGGCGTCCACGGGGAACGTCCGTGGCCGCGGACGTCGACGGCGGTCCAGCGCAGGTCCGGCATCGCGCCGGACAGCGGGCGGAACCGCAGGCCGTGACCGGTGACGCCGTGGATCGCGAGGACGGGCGGGCCGTCCGGGTCGCCGGAGTGGTGGACGTTCAGGGGCATGCCCCGATCCTGGCATCCCGGACGGTCTCGATCGGGTGGCACCGTCGCTGGGCAGGATGGCCCGGTGTCCGGTGGTACGAACCTGTTGATCTCCGTGGCCGTGCTGGTCGTCCCCCTCGTCGTCACGGCCGTCGTCTGCACGTTCGTCGTGCGGCGGGTGCGCCGCGAGCCCCGGCGGCTGAGCAACGCCTACTGGCTCCTCGCTGCGGCGGTGCTGCTCGGCAACGCCGTCGCGACGCTGGGGTTCGCCGGCAGCAACCCGGTCCTCGGCACGATCGTGCTGCTCACCGTCACGTCCCCGCTGCTCGCCCTCGTGTTCGCCGTGTTCCTGATCCTCAACGGGGCGGTCATGCTGCGCCGGGAACGGGTGAGCCTCGGGAACTCGCTGTCGCTGCTCGCCGGGCTGCTGATCGTCGTGCTGCTGGCGGTCGCGGTACCGGTGATGCTCACCGGGCCGGTCTGGCTGCGGGCGCTGTGGATCCTGTGCGCGCTGGCCGCGTACTTCCTCGCCTTCCAGTTCGTCGCGTTCCTCGGCTACGCGCGGCTGTACCGGTGGCTGGTGCGGGACCGTCCGGCGGACTGGGTGGTCGTGCTCGGTTCCGGCCTGCACGGCAGTGCGGTGCCGCCGCTGCTGGCCGACCGCATCCGGGCCGGGATGACCGAGCTCGACCGTCGCGGCGCACGGATGCTGGTCCTGTCCGGTGGGAAGGGCGACGACGAGCGGCTCGCGGAGGGCGAGGCGATGCGCCGGTGGGCGGTCGACCACGGCGCGGACCCCGCGCTGCTGCGTGCCGAGACCGCGTCACGCACCACCGAGCAGAACCTCCGGCTCAGCGACGAGCTGGTGCGCGGCGACCCGGACCCGGCCGGCCCCGGCCTGATCGTGACCAGCGACTACCACGTGTTCCTGGCCGCCGTCCTGGCCCGCCGCCTGGGCGTCGACGCCCAGGCGGCCGGCGCACCGACGGCGGGGTACTACTGGCCGAGCGCGGTGCTGCGCGAGTTCGTCGCGATCCTGCGGGAGCACCGGGTCGTCAACGCCGTGCTCCTCGTCCTGATCGCGGTGCCCGCGCCGCTCGCGCTGCTGGCGGTGGCGTCGGGCTGACCGCGTCGGTCACCGGGCGAACAGGTTCCCGTCGAGGTACATGTCCCAGTCCTCGCCCTGCAGGCCGTGCCCGCCGGAACGGAGGTGGTAGCTCATCGCCGGACCGCGGAACGCGGTGTCGGTGGCCGGCTTCCAGTCCGGGGACGGCAGGCCGGTGTCGCCCAGCCCGTACAGCTCGTAGACCTTCGACGCCGAGACGTACGACAGGAACTCGCCCTCGGGATCGGCGTTCGAGTCGTCCGCCGCGCTCCCGACGACCACCCGTCGCGGAGCGACCAGGGCCAGCAACTGGTGCTGGTCGACGGGCAGCGCGTCGACGTCGTCGTTGAACTTCTTGTACGTCTGCGGGAACCAGTGCGGGAACGACTCGTTCACCCGCGCCACGGTCTCGCCGCCGACGCCTCCGTCGCCGCGCCGGGCCGGCTTGGCCCCGGTGGACCCGGAGTTGTTCGTGATGGCGGCGGCGAAGCGCGTGTCCTGCGCCCCGGCCCACAGCGACGCCTTGCCACCCCGCGAGTGGCCGATCACCGCGACCTTCGTGGCGTCGATGTCGGGGTCGGTCTCGAGGTAGTCCATGGCCCGGCTGGCGCCCCACGCCCAGGCACTGATGGCGCGACCGGCGTCGTCGGGGAGGTCCTGCCCGGAGTCGTGGAACAGGTTGATCATCTTGCTGCGGTAGCTGTCGCTGTCGTCGGGAGCGATCTGCTCGGCGTCGATCTGGGCGAAGGCGTAGCCGGCCTTCGTGATCTTCGAGACCGGCGCGTAGTCCGACGACTGGGTCGGGTCGTCGCTCACCGAGCCGCGGTGGTCGATCATCAGGAAGGTCCCGCGCGGCTTGCTCTCGCCCTTGGGGATGAAGAGCTTCAGGTCGAAGCTGCCCGTCCCCTCCGGCCCGGTGATGTCGATCTTGACGATCTTGCGCGTCACGTCGCCGACATCGGTCGGGGTGACGTCGAAGGTCTGCTCGGTCGGCATCGGCAGGCTCTGGCCGTAGACGTTCTCGCGGAAGTCGGCCAGCAGCTCCTCGCGGCGGGTGTTCTCCCAGATCGCCGCACTGGAGACCGGGCCACCGTTCCTCAGCTGCAGCGGGTTCGGGTAGTCGGTCCCGTCGATCGAGATCGTCCCTCCGGTGAGATCGGAGAGGCCGGGGAGGCCGGGCCGGTCGGAGCCGCCCGAGCCACCCGAGTCGCCGGAGTCGCCCGAGCTGCCTGAGTCGCCCGAGCCGCCTGAGTCGCCGGAGCCGCCCGAGCCGTCCGAGCCGTCCGAGCTGTCGTCCTGCGAGGAGGAGGTACCGGACCCGCCCCCGTCGTCGGAGTCACCGCCCCCCGGTGGCTCCTCCTGGGCCGCGGCGACCGCGCGGTGGGCCGGGGACTGTGTGTTCGGCACCGCCACGTCACCGGCAGCGACGACCGCCAGGGCGACGAGCACGGCGCCCGCGCCTGTGCCGATGGCAGGCAGGCGGCGACGGGAGTGACGTGAGGTGCGCATGTGGCGGGACCGTACCGAGCCCCCGACCCTCCGCAAGCTCGAACAGTGATAACGCCATCGAACGGATGACGTTGTCGCACATCAGATGGGTGACAACAACCCGTGTGAGACTGCCGACGGTCACCGATTCCCCCGACCGCCTCACGTGGCGCCGCGGCTCCGCGCGTAGTGGCGGTTCGCCTTGGTCCGGTTGCCGCACGACGTCATCGAGCACCAGCGCCGCGTGCCGCTGCGGGTGGTGTCGAGGAAGTGCAGGACGCAGTCGTCGTGGGCGCAGCGCCGGATCCGGTCCGGGCGGGTCTCCAGCAGCCGCAGCAGGGCTTCGGCCGCGGTCCAGGCCGGCAGCAGGTCGGCGTCGTCGACCTCGGGCCGGGTGACGGCGCCGTCCGGGCCGTACCCCCGGCGCAGCCGGCCGTGGGCGAGGAGATCGTCGAACGCGGCCGCGTGGGCCACCGGGTCGTCGAGGAGGCCGGTCATGACGCTCCGCGCGCTCCGGAGCGCCGCACCGGCCCGCTCGCCGTCGGGGGTGCCGAACCCGTGCCCGGCGAGCCAGGCGGCCACGCCGCCGGGGTCCGACAGCAGGTCCCGTTCCTCGCCGTGCTCGACCCACCGGGTGTTGAGCAGGTCCAGCGGCAACGGCTCCCCCGTCAGCGGACGTGGATCGGCCATGCCGCGAGCGTAGCTCCCGGTCCGGCCGCTTGACCCCGGCTGACGACCCATGCTCCTATCTAACCATCAAAACTCATTTCGGAGGTTAGACATGGCCGAGGTGCTGCACCGCCGTCTCGACGTGGCCGGTCACCGGGTGTTCGTCCGGCAGTCCGGACCGGACGACGCGCCCGTGGTCCTGCTGCTGCACGGCTTCCCGACCAGCTCCCGGATGTACCGCGCGCTGATCCCGGCGCTCGGCGAGCGCTACCGCGTGATCGCGCCCGACCACATCGGGTTCGGCCACTCCGACGCCCCCGACGCCGGCTCGTTCGACTACACCTTCGACGCGCTCACCGACGTGACGGAGGCGCTGCTCGACGAGCTGGGCGTGGAGCGGTTCACGGTCGTCGTGCAGGACTACGGCGCCCCGATCGCCTGGCGCCTCGCGCTGCGGCGGCCGGCGGCGGTCACCGCCGTGATCAGCCAGAACGGCAACGCCTACGACGACGGCTTCGTCCCCGGCTTCTGGGCGCCGGTGTGGGCCTACGCCGACGCGCCCGGTCCCGGCACCGAACCGGCGGTGCGCGCCGCGCTGGACGAGCCGGCGATCCGGTGGCAGTACCTGCACGGCGTGGACCGGCCCGAGCTCGTCGACCCGGACTGCTGGACGGTCGACGCCGCGTCGATGGCCCGGCCCGGCTCGGCGGCGGCCCAGCTGAGTCTGTTCCGCGACTACGCGACGAACCCGCCGCTCTACCCGGAGCTGCACGCCTGGTTCCGCGAGTCCCAGGTCCCGCTGCTGGCGGTGTGGGGGGAGAACGACGAGATCTTCGGCCCGGACGGGGCGCGGGCGTTCGCCCGGGACCTCCCCGGCGCCGAGATCCACCTCGTTCCCGGCGACGGCCACTTCCTGATCGAGAGCCACCCGCAGACCGTGCTGGAGCTCGTGCAGGACTTCCTCGCACGGGTGTCCGCCCGTGAGCCCGCCCGGACCTGACCGGCGTCGCCCGTCAGGTGGCCGCGGCCCCGGCCAGGCGGAACGCGCTCGGCGTGACACCGCGGACGCGCTTGAACGCCGCGCTGAACCCGAAGGCGTCGGAGTAGCCGACCTCGCGGGCGACCTCGGCGATCGTGGTCGTCTCGCGCCCGGAAAGCAGGTCCGCCGCCAGGGTCATGCGCCACCGGGTCAGGTAGGTCAGCGGCGGCTCCCCGACGAGGTCGGCGAACCGCTTCGCCAGCGTCGCCCGCGAGACGGCCACCCGGTCGGCGAGCGACGCGACCGTCCACGGGGCGGCCGGCTCGGCGTGCAGCAGCCGCAGGGCGTGGCCGACGACGGGATCGCGGTGCGCCGCGTACCAGGCGGGCGGCGCGCCGCCGGGCCGGTCGAACCACTCGCGCAGCGAGCAGACGAGCATCCAGTCGAGCAGCCGGTCGAGGACGACCTGCTGCCCCGGCGCGTCGACGGCGACCTCCGCGGCCAGCAGGTCCCGCACGGCGTCGGCCGTCCCGTCCGGCTCGATGCCCAGGACGTCGGGCACCGCGGCCAGCAGCCGCCTGCCGATCTCACCGCCCACCGGGTAGGCGCCGACGACCAGCGTGGTGGCACCGTCGCCGTCGCCCTCGCCGCGGTCGTGCCACCCGAGCCGGTGCAGCGTCCCGCCCTGCTCGGGGGTCGCGCAGTCCTCACCGCACTCGATCGGCTCGGCAGCCGTCCCGATCACGTCGACGAAGGAGAACAGGCCGGGCCCCCGGAGGATCACCGTGTCGCCGGCGGCGAGGTGCTCGGGCGGGTGCCCGTCCGGGAGGAGCCATCCCCCGCCCTCGAGCACGGTGCACAGCGTGAGCGGGGCGCCGTCGACGAACCGCAACGACCACGGCGCGGTCAGGGTCGTGCTGCCGAAGAGCGAGCCCTGGGCCCGCACCCCGCGGAAGAGGTCAGCGAAGGCATCCACGTCTCCGAGGTTAGACGAACACACAGGCGATCCGGCTCCTCACCCATGGATTCGTCCGGCAATCAGCCGTTGAATCGTCGTCATGAGCACCACCGACACCACCCTCGTCCTCGGCGCCACCGGCAAGACCGGCCGGCGGGTCGCCGCCCGCCTGCGGCTGCGCGGGGTCCCGGTGCGCGCCGCGTCCCGGTCCGGCGCGACCCCGTTCGACTGGTCCGACCCGGCCGGCTGGGACCGGGCGCTGGACGGCGTCACCACCGCCTACGTCGTCCCGCCGACGGTGCCCGGCCCGGTCCACGAGTTCGTCGCCCGGGCCACTGCGGCCGGCGTGCGACGCCTGGTCCTGCTCTCCGGGCACGGCGCCGACACCTGGGGCGACTCGTCGTTCGGGCGGGACATGCGCTCGGCCGAGGACGCCGTGCGCGGCTCGGCGCTGGAGTGGACCATGCTGCGGCCGCCGAACTTCGCCCAGAACTTCGACGAGGACCTCTTCCACGCGCCGCTCGTCGCCGGCGGGCTGTCGCTGCCGGCCGGAGAGGTCCCGGAGGCGTTCGTCGATCTGGAGGACGTCGCCGACGTCGCGGCGGCCGTGCTGACCGGGCCCGGCCGGCACGCCGGGCGGACCTACGAGCTCACCGGGCCGCGTCCGGTGACCTTCCCCGAGGCCGTCGAGCTGATCTCCCGGGCGACCGGGCGGTCCCTCACCTACGAGCAGGTCTCCCCCGCCGCGTACACCGCGGAGCTGGTCGGGCGGGGTGTCGGCCCGGACGACGCCCACCACGTCGCCGAGATGTTCGTCCTCATGGCGCGCGGGGAGATCGCCGGGACCGACGACGGCGTCGCCACCGTGCTCGGCCGCGAGCCCCGCGCCTTCGAGGACTACGTCGTCCGGGCCGCGGCCGCCGGGGCGTGGGACCGGTGACCGCAGCGCACACCGACCCCCGGGACAGGACCACGGAGAGGACCACCATGAGCACCGCCACCAGCACCCTGACCGCCGAGGACATCGAGTTCCTCGGGCGCCCGCTGCACGGCTTCCTGACCCTCGCCGAGGGTCCGCAGCCGCCGCAGGCCCGGCCGGTCTGGTTCGAGGCCACCGCGGACGGCGCGGTCCAGCTCTTCACCGAGCCGGACGCGCTGAAGGTGCGCCGCCTGCGTCGCGATCCGCGTGCCGCACTCGTCGTCGCCGCTCCGGTGGAGGAGCGCGAGCGCTGGGTGTCGGTCAGCGGCCGGGCGACGGTCGAGACCGACGGGGCGCACGACCTGGCGGCCCGCCTCGCCGCGCGCTACTGGGACCTCGACGACCCGGTCCGGGCCGCCGATCTCGCGGCGATCCTCGCCCAGGACGGGCTCCTGCGCGTCGTCCGCCGCCCGGAGTCGGTGCGCCGCCTCGCCTTCTGAGCCCGGGCCGGGTCACCTGCGCCGCCACCGGCGGGCGGTCCGGCCCACCCGTCCCGGGCCGTCCCCCGCCGGCTCACCACCGGGGGACGGCCCGGGGTCGCCGGCCGTCGTCGCCGGGTAGGACCGGGACACCAGCCCCGACGACAGGCCGTGGACGACGATGCTGGCCACCACGGTCACGACGGCGACGGTGAGCGCGAGGTCCTCCTGCGGCGGGGCAGGTCGATGAACGCGAGCATCCCGAACACCAGCGTCGCGATCCCCCGCGGACCCACCCACCCGACGACGAGGCGGTCGCGCGCGGAGAGGTCCGTCCCGATCAGCGCGACCGCCACCGGCAGCACCCGGGCGACGGTCAGCGCGAGCACCGCGTAGAGCACGATCTGCCAGGTCACCGACCCGGCGGCGAGGGTCTGGTTGACGATCGCGCCGAACACGAACCACAGCGCGAGCGACAGCAGGTGCCCGACGTCCTCGGCGAGGTGCAGGGTGCCCGCCGGGAGCCGGCGCGCCACCGGCTCGAAGAACACGCCGGCGACGAACGCGGCGACGAACCCGTTGCCCCCGGCGACGACCGCGCCCCCGTAGGCGAGCAGGGGCAGGGCGAGCACCCCGATGCGCAGCGCCGACGGCTGGCTCCACCCCGCCACGAGCGACCGGCGCAGCACCCGCGCGGCGGCGACACCGACGACGGCACCGACCAGGTTCGCGATGCCCAGCGCGGGGACGGCGTCGATCGCGGCCTCCTCGATGGACTCCGCACCGGCCGCGGTCGCCGCGGCGAGCGCGAGGAGGAAGACGGGCGCGACGATGCCGTCGTTGAGCCCGCTCTCGACGTTGACGAGCTCCCGCAGCCGTTCCGGCACCCGCCGGTCCCGGACGAACGCGACCGCGGGCGCGAGGTCGACGGGCATGACGATCGTCGCGAGGACGGCCGCCATCCAGATGCCCGCACCCCCGAGCAGGAGGACGCCGCCGCCCCAGGCCAGCAGGAGCGACAGCGGGAGGGCGACCAGCAGGAGCCGCAGGGTCAGCCGCGGCTCCCGCCCCAGGACGCCGCCCGGCACCTCGGTCGCGTCGGTGAACAGCAGGATCGCGAGGACGACCTCGACGACGTGCTCGGCCGACTCGTACTCGAGGTCGAAGACGAACACCGGGTCGGATCCCGCGGTGAGCAGGACTCCGGCCACCAGCATCGCCAGCGGCATCGTGACGCTGAACCGCGCGAGACGGCCCGCGACCAGGGCCCAGCCGAGCAGAATCAGCATGATCACGACGAGCGCGAGCATCGGTCCCCCAGCCCCGGGCCCCGTGTCGAGTCCGTCGGGTGACGGGGCCGACGCGCTCGGACTCGGCTCTCCGCCCGCCGCCCGTTACGTCACCGGGAGACCGTCGCCGGGGTGTCCGGGTGCGGCCGGGCCGAGCGGCTGCGCCCCGATGACGGACAGCAGCTGGAGCTTCTCGTGGCTCTCGCTGCCCGGCACCGCGGTGTAGACGAACAGCATGTGCGACTGCTCCGGGTCGACGAGCGTCTGACAGTTCAGCTCCAGCACGCCGAGCTCGGGGTGGACCAGCGTCTTGGTGTCGCGCGGGCGGATGCCGATCTCGTGCTCGTCCCACAGGGCCGCGAACTCCTCGCTCTGCCCGAGAAGGAGGTCGGCGAGGTAGGCGGCCCGCGACCCGGGCCCGCGCAGGGTGACGAGCCCCCGCAGGCCGGAGGCGTACATCCGGGAGAGGAACGCGTGCTCCTCCGGCGCGTACAGGCGGCGGCTGTCCGGGTCGGTGAACCAGCGGTAGCCGCGGCTGCGCGCCGGGCCGGTGAAGCCGGTCGTGTCGCCGGTCAGGGCGACGCCGAGGGGACTCTGCCGCAGCGTCTCCCCCAGCTCGGTGACGATCTCGGCGGGGGTGTCGGCGAGGCGGTCGAGGATGCGCTGCAGGCCGGGCCCGATGTGCTCGCTCGCCGCCCCGCGCAGCGGCGGGTGGTGCCCGGCGAGCCGGAACAGGTGGTCGCGCTCGTCGAGGGACAGGTGCAGGCCCTGCGCGATCGACGCCAGCATCTGCTCCGACGGCTGGGGCCCGCGTTCCCGTTCGAGGCGCGCGTAGTAGTCGGCCGACATGTGACAGAGGGCGGCGACCTCCTCGCGCCGCAGCCCGGCGGTCCGGCGGCGCCGTCCGCGCGGGAGCCCGACGTCCTCGGGCTGCAGCGCACCCCGTCGTCGCCGGAGGAACTCCGCCAGCCCGGTCCGGTCGATCACGGCCCACCACCCTCCCCCTCGATCACGACCCCGTTCCTACCGCGCGGCGGCCGGCCGGACCACGGATCGTCGATCCCCCGCTACGGCCGCAGCCACGGATCGGTGGGCCGTGGATACGGACCCGCCGGCGCGTGAGCCTGGACGGGTACCGCCCGGAACCCCGAGGAGACACGCCATGCCGCGCACGCCCGACATCACCGTCCCCGACCTCCGCGGGCGGCGCGCCGTCGTCACCGGCGCGAGCGACGGGGTCGGCCTCGGCATCGCCACCCGGCTCGCCGCCGCCGGGGCCGAGGTGGTCATGCCCGTCCGCAACCCGCGCAAGGGCGAGGCCGCGGTCAGCGCCGTCCGCCGGCGGCACCCCGGCGCCGACGTGTCGCTGCGCGAGCTGGACCTGTCCTCGCTGGCGTCCGTGGCCGCGCTCGGCGAGACCCTGCGCGGCGAGGACCGGCCGATCCACCTGCTGGTGAACAACGCCGGCGTCATGACCCCGCCGGACCGGCAGACGACGGCCGACGGCTTCGAGCTGCAGCTCGGCACGAACCACCTCGGTCACGTCGCACTCGTCGGGCACCTGATGCCGCTGCTCCGCGCCGGACGGGCCAGGGTGACCTCGCAGGTCAGCATCGCGGCCGCCCGGGGCGCGATCCACTGGGACGACCCGAACTGGGAGCGCTCCTACGACGGCTCCCGCGCCTACGGCCACTCGAAGGTCGCCCTCGGGCTGTTCGGGCTCGAACTCGACCGGCGCAGCCGCACGGGTGGCTGGGGCATCACCAGCAACCTGTCCCACCCCGGGGTCGTGCCGACGAGCCTGCTCTCCACCCGGCCCGAGGTCGGGCGCGCCCGGGACACCCCGCAGGTGCACGTGATCCGGGCGCTGTCGCGGTGGGGGGTCCTGCTCGGGACGGTCGCGACGGCGCAGCTGCCCGCGCTGCTGGCCGCGACGTCCGCGGACGCGCAGGGCGGGCGGCTCTACGGGCCGACGGGGCTCGGGCACCTCGGCGGCGGCCCCGGGGAGCAGGACCTGTACCGGCCGCTGCGCAGCGAGGAGGACGCGGCGCGGATCTGGGACCTGTCGCAGGAGCTGACGGGCGTGAGCCTCACCGCGGCCTGACGGGCGTCCTGGATCGACTCGACATCCGCTCTGTATCTCTGATACACAGGAGTGGTCAGTCGATATAGGAGGAGACATGGCCACTCACACGCTGCAGGGCAAGAACGTGCTCGTCGCCGCGGGCGGCAAGAACCTCGGTGGCCTGGTCAGCCGGCAGGCCGCCGAGGCCGGGGCGAACGTGGCGATCCACTACAACTCGGAGTCGTCCCGTCCCGAGGCGGAGGACACGCTGAAGGCCGTCGAGGCCGCCGGGAGCCAGGGGGTCCTGCTGTCCGGGACCTGACCGTCCCGGCGAACGTCGAGCGGCTCTTCGCCGATGCGACCGGATCGCTCGGACCGATCGACGTCGCGGTCAACACCGTGGGCAAGGTGCTCCGCAAGCCGATCGTGGAGACCACCGAGGACGAGTACGATTCGATGTTCGACATCAACTCGAAGGCGGCCTACTTCTTCATCAAGGAAGCCGGCCGCAATCTCGCCGACAACGGCAAGATCGTCACCATCGTGACCGCGCTGCTGGCGGCGTTCACCGACGGCTACTCCACCTACGCCGGTGGCAAGTCCCCGGTCGAGCACTTCACGCGTGCCGCGGCCAAGGAGTTCGCCGAGCGCGGGATCTCGGTCAACAGCGTGGCCCCGGGCCCGATGGACACTCCGTTCTTCTACCCGCAGGAGACCCCGGAGCGGGTCGAGTTCCACCGGTCGATGGCCATGGGCAACCAGCTCACCCGGATCGAGGACATCGCGCCCATCGTGCGGTTCCTGGCGACCGAGGGCTGGTGGATCACCGGCCAGACGATCTTCGCCAACGGCGGCTACACCACCCGCTGAGCGGGTCGCGGCGCCGTCGCCGGTGCTGAGCGTCGTGGCCGGGCGCGTGTGCGAACCACACCGGGGCACGCACCCGGCCACGACGCCGCGGCAGTGACCCGACCCGGTCGACCTAAGGTGGAGCCGTGGGAGACGAACCCCCCGGCGGGACCAGGAACCGGCTGCTGCGCGCCGCTGCCGACCTGATCGCGGCGTCCCCGGGCGAGACCGTCCCGTTGCGTGCGATCTGTGACGCCGCCGGTGTCCGACTGCCCACGCTCTACCACTTCTTCGGGAGCAAGGAGGGGCTGCTCGACGCCGTCGTCGAGCACGGGTTCGAGCAGTACCTGTCCGCCAAGCAGGAGCACGAGTCCAGCGGCGACCCGATCCAGGACATCCGCGACGGCTGGGACGCCCACGTCGCGTTCGGCATCGCCAACCCCGGCTTCTACGCCCTGATGTACGGCCAGGTCACGCCGGGCAGGCGACCCGCGGCACAGGAACGGCCCACCACGATCCTCCTGGGTCTGACGCGGGAGGCGGCCGCCCGCGGCCGTCTCGCCGTCGAGCCGGACCGGGCCGCGGCCCACATCCTCGCGGCCAACATCGGCGTCACCCTGCAACAGATCATCACCGCCCGTCCCGACCCGGGGCTGTCGGCCGACATGCGCGAGGCCACCATCGCGGCCGTCACCGGCGGCAGCCGGCCCGCCCACCATCCGGCGGAGAAGCCCCACCTCGCCCGGGCGGCGGCGACCCTTCTCGCGCTGCCGGACGACAACACGGTCCTCGCCGCCCCCGAGACGGTGCTGCTCAAGAAGTGGCTGGCCGACATCGCACGCCTCCCCGGCCCGGCCCACCGACCAGGGACGTCGTCCACGCCCTGAGCCCGCAGGCGCCGTCGGCCTCAGCCGGGGCTCGGGCAGAGCTCGTGGGAGCTCCGGAAGGCGGCCCGGTAGGCCGTCGGGCTGACGCCGAGGAAGTGCCGGAACCGCCGCCGGAGCGTCGCCGCGGTGCCCATGCCGCAGCGTGTGGCGATCTCCTCCACGGAGGCGCCGGTACGTTCGAGGAGGTCCTGCGCACGGCGGATCCGCTGGTCGTGGAGCCAGGTCAGCGGGGCGACACCGAGCTCGGCCAGCATCCGCCGGGCGAGCTGCCGGCTGCTGAGCCGGGCCCGATCGGCAAGCCCCTGCACCGTGATCGGCTGGTCGAGACGGGTGCGCGCCCAGTCCAGCGCCGCAGCGAGCTCGTCGGTCACGACGGGATCGGCCGGCGCGACGATGAACTGCTGCTGGCCGCCGGGGCGGTGCGACGGGACGACGAGCGTGCGCGCCAGCCCATTCGCCGCGGCAGTGCCGTGGTCGAGGTGGACGAGGTGCAGGCAGAGGTCGAGTGCCGCGGTCTTGCCCGCCGACGTGAGGACCTGCCCGTCGTCGACGTAGAGGACGTTCGCCCGCACGTCGACACGAGGATGACGGTCCGCGAGCTCGGCGGCGTGCATCCAGTGCGTGGTCGCCGGGCGGCCGTCGAGCAGACCGGCCGCCGCGAGCACGAACGAGCCGGTGCACAGGGCGGCGATCCGCGCGCCCCGTTCGTACGCGGCCCGGAGGGCGGAGAGGAGCTCCGCGGCCGGCTCGCGGTCGAGAACGGACGTCGACGGGACGAGGACGGTGTCGACCCGGCTCAGCGCTGCGAAGTCCTGGACCTCGGCACCGGGGAACCAGCCGGGGGCGACCCCGTTCGGGGTGCAGACGACGACGTCGTACCACTCACCCGTCGCCGACAGCTCGGACCTGTCGACCCCGAAGACCTCCGACGCGATCGCCGTCTCGTAGAGCATCGAGTCCTGGTGGAGGGCGAGCCCCAGGGTGTGCATGTCCGAAAGTGTACGTACGTCGTCGGATCAGACACTCGAACGAACCCCTCGGCGCTGGTGAGGTGGACGCATGGAGAGCAGAGTTCTGGTCTACGGGGCGTACGGCCACACGGGACGGTTCGTGGTCGCGGAACTGGTGCGGCGCGGCCTGGTGCCCGTCCTGTCCGGACGGAGCACGACGGCCCTGGACGACCTCGGGGCGCAGGTCCCGGGGTCGGAGGTACGGCCGGCGTCGGTCGACGATCCGGCCGCGCTGGACGCCGCAGTACGAGGGGTCTCGGCGGTCGTGAACGTCGCCGGCCCGTTCCTCGACACGGCCCGCCCGCTGGCGGACGCCGCCGTTCAAGCGGGAGCGCACTATCTGGACGTCGCGGCCGAGCAGGCTGCGGTGCAGGGCCTGTACGACGCGTACGGAGCTCCCGGTGCCGCGCCGGACGTGGCGGTGGTGCCGGCGATGTCCTTCTACGGCGGGCTGGCCGACCTGCTCGCCACGGCCGCGACGACGGGATGGGACACGATCGACGCGGTGACCGTCGGCATCGGCCTCGACCGGTGGTGGCCGACGAGGGGCACGCGGATCACCGGCGAGCGCAACACGGCCACACGGCTCGTCGTCGACGGCGGGCAGCTGGTCCCCGCACCCGCTCCGGCCACCGAACGGGAATGGGCGTTCCCGGCCCCGCTCGGGACGCAGACCGTGGTCGGTGTGCCGTTCAGCGAGATCGTCACGATGGCACGCCACCTGCCCGCGACCCGGATCGAGAACTACCTGGCCTCGGTCGCCCTCGGGGACGTCCGTGATCCGGCGACCTCGGCGCCGCAGGCCGTCGACGATCACGGGCGCTCGGCGCAGGTGTTCGTGGTCGACGTCGTCGTCCGGCGCGGCAGGGAGGAGCGCCGCATCGCGGCGACCGGCCGGGACATCTACGCGGTCACCGCGCCGCTCGTCGTCGAGGCGGTCGTGCGACTTCTGGACGGCCGGACGCAGGAGCGGGGTGTCCTGGCGCCCGGCAAGGCATTCGACGCGCAGGACTTCCTCGGCTCCCTGAGCGCGGAGTGGCTGACGATCGACGCCCCCTGACGACGAACGATCCCCCGCCGCAGCGCGCTGCGGGGTGACCGCTGCTCACCGCTGCTCAGTGGTGGACCTGTCCGCCGACGGGACAGCAGGAGTGTGCCTGTCGCCCCACTGATCAGAGCATCGCCATGATCACGAAGAACGCGAAGATGTCGATCACGCCGAGGACCATTGCCCCGACCGCGTCGTTCTTGCCGCGCTGCCCCGGCAGGAGCTGGTTGTATGCGGTGAGACCGAGCGCGAAAGCGATCGGGCCGAGGACGATGCCGAACACCAGCAAGCCGAGCCCGCCGCAGGCGATGGCCCAGCCGGCGAGCTTGCGGGCGGACTCGGAACGCGCGGCGGCCTGGTGCTGCTGCCAGGCCTGGTACTGCTGCCACTGGGCCAGCTCGTAGGGGTTCGGCTGCGGGGAGTTCGGAGTAGTCATGCACGTCCATCCGGCGCAACCGGGCGATCGTTAGTCGCCGGCGGGCCGGATCGACAGAAGTGACGATCGGCGAGAAGTCACTCGTAGGAAGCCCGACTCCCTCACACTCTGTCGGGCTCATGCCCGCGTCGTTGCGCACGTGCAGACCGGATCCTTCAGCTCTCCACCGGCGTCCACGAGGAGTGACCGATGACCGAGGACGGCAGTCCACTGCTGGCAGGCTGGGCAACCGCCATCGGACGTCCGGAGGTGGCCGACCGAGCGACGAACGATCTGACGATGATGCTGTTGCTGGTCGAGCGGAGCACATCTCCTCCGCCTCCGGACGACGTCCTTGACGAGTGGCTGCGAGTCATCGCCTCCGAGCGATACACGGTCGCCATGTCCGACCTTCACTTTCTCCGCGCGGCCAGGCGGGTCGGCTGGTCCGCGGAGCGCCTTCGCGACGCGCTGGCGGCTTCCCCGTCCGTGACGATCGACGAGCTCGAAGACCAGCTCGAGCAGAAGGTGGCGAATCTCCATCCGTCGCGGAACAGTCAGCAATGAGTCGAGACCAGCCGACCACCGTCTCCGGCGTAGATCGAAAGCACTCTCCGCCGACTTCATCGCCATGCAAGGTGCCAACTCCCCGGTTCACCCTAGAGAGCCACCAAGCCGCAATACTTGAGCAAACGCAACCATGCCGTGCATTCCGCATCCCAATCCGATAATTCCGCGACACCGCGGTCGGTGACGATTCTGAAATTCTGCACTCTTGCCAGACCTGCCGAGGTCAGATTGACGGCAACATACCGACCGGACAGTCCTCCCCAGTCGACACCCACTCGGCCAGGCTCGATGACTCGCGGATACTCGACGACGAGTCGCTCGAAGTCTCTCACAGAGCTTATCTGGAATACTTCTTCATCGGACGCAAGATCGAAGGCGAATAGCGCATAGTTTCTCCGCAGCTCGGGAAACTCGCTGAGTTCGCTCTGTTCCCATGCACTGGCACCGTCAGGAAGTCGCGAAGAAGTCCACAATACGCCGTCCGGCTTTCCGGAATCGCCGATCCCTCGAGCATTCGTCACCCGCACGGGCGATAGCGTCTGACTCGACGTGTACACGGTCTGTGGTGACCCAATTTCCTCGCCCGCATGCCATCCAGCCGCAAGAGTCGCATCCAAGCACTGAGTCCTATCTTCGAGAATCTCATCGCCGCGCTCATGAAACGAAGGCGTGGAATGCTTGTGCGCAGCCGCGAAGACGATGTCCCAGTAGAGCTCGACACCTGCCGCATCGATGTCGTCGAGGTTCCTGTCCTCATAAGAATGCGCAAGCTGTAGGAGAACAGGACCCCACACAGTAGTCACGACCACATCATTGCACGCCATCGACGGCGCCGGTCATCAACTCTTCCGATAGCGCCCAGCACAATGTGGGCAAACCGGGCCTTACAGGGGGCCAGAACCATTACGCCGTGACACATCAGCCAGGACAGGCGTATCCCGGTGCCTCACACCGGTGAACGGACAGCATCTCGTCTCTCCTGCGACGCAGGGCTGTCGTCGATGACGGACCACCACGGGAGGGGCCTTGCGGGGTAAATCCCACTCGCGTCCCACCTGCGTCCCGCCAACTATCGCTAGCGCCCCGGAGGCTGATCGAGTCGTTCTGCCTCGCAACTGATCTGGTCAGGTGCTTCATCCTGCAAAGCCGGACGGCGACGGCTAACGGCGCCGGTCTGCAGCACGATCACCGGTACGACATCCCCACAGTGAACGGAGCCCACCGTGAGCAGGCGTGCAGCCGAGGAACTACGTGTGGCGAACGAGCTGCATCGTCGCGCCGAGGTACAGCGTCGGGCGATGATGACACCGCAGCAGCGCGCGGAGGCCGACTACGTGCTCGAGGTGGAGCGCGCACGCAAGGAGGGCGAGTCAGCGGCGAACCAGCGGGCGGCTTCGATCATCGGGGTCGGCTTCGTCGTGGCGTGCATCCTCATCAACGTGTGGTGGGTCTTGTTCTTCCCAGTCTTCGCAGCCTCGATCTGTCTGGGGGTCATTGCCTACCGGACACGAATGGGCGCCGTGAACCTCGAGTTGTCGAACATGGTCGTCCCCTGGGACAAGAGTCCTGAGTGAACCGTGCGGGCCTGGACGAACGGCGCGGGAACCATCTGCCCGCCCTGACGCAGCCCACGGGCCAGGGCTACTCCACTGCCCTCACTCTCTCGGGATGGCGGCCGTCCACTCCGATTCCGACCAGGTTCGGGAGAACCGGTCGCTCAGCCAGGCGTTCCTCTCGTCGATCGCGAGTCGCGCAACGCTCGTGGGGTGCCCTGTGAAGCCGTGAGGCGACTCCGGATAGATGCGAAGATCGACGTCGTTGCCGGCCGCAGAGAGCCGACCGGCCATTGCGATGTTGTCTTCCAGCAGGACGTCCGCACCGCCGACGACCAGCAGGGTAGGCGGAAGCCCCCGGAGATCACCGAAGATCGGCGAGATGTCCGGGACGGTCCTGTCGGGCACGTGGCCGGCGTACGCCTCGATGAAGTACTCGTCGGCGATCAGGCGCCCGGCAGGTGTCTGCGCGCTCATGTCGTAGGTACCGAACTGGAGAGCGGCCCCGGCGAATCCGTCGACGACCCCTCGGTCCCGGAGCCGTAGAAGGGTCGCCAGAGCCAGCGGCGCCCCCGCGGAGCTCCCGCCGATCGCCAGGCGAGATGTACCGAAGCGACCTGGTGCTTCGTCCAGGAGCCAGAGTGCGGCGGTCGTGCAGTCGTCGGGAGCGGCGGGCCACGGGTGCTCCGGGGCCAGCCTGTACTCGACGCTGACGACGGTCAGATCCAGCGTGTCGGCGAGTCGACGGTTGCGAGGATCGTCGTGGGCGGCGGAGCCCATGTAGAAGCCGCCCCCGTGGATGTCCAGGTAGACGCCGCGGGACTCGCCCGAGACGGGCGAGAAGATCCTCACCCCGACGCACGTTCCCTCCACCTCGACGAGCTCGTCGACCGGCGGTGGATCGACGGGCACCGGGGACGGCCTCCCCGCCCGGACGTGGTGCAGCTGCTCCGCCAAGCCTGGCCCTCTGCCGGACGGCCGCTCGCTGTAGAAGGCACGCGACTCCTCGATCAGTGTCACAGGCAACTCGACCGACAGACCGTCCAGCGCGAATCGCATACGCACCCCTCTGCTTCGCCTGACCTGATCAGCGTCCGACCGACGCTAGCGAGGTCGCGGCAGCGGGTGCCTGCGGACCGCGTGCGGCAGGCCGTGCCGAGTGGATCGCGGTGCAGAGACCAGCGGGTTCAGTCGATGACCCGGGACAGAGTGCGCATGTCGTCCACGACGACCACTGCGTCGGCGTCGGCCAGTCCGTCGCCGCGTTGAGGATGCGTGGCGTAGCCGATGCAGGGCACGCCGGCAGCGGTTCCGGCGATGACGTCGGTGATGGAGTCTCCGACGAACACGGACTCGGACCCACCGGTCCGAGTGACGTCGAGTGCGGCCCGGAGCAGGTACGGGTCGGGTTTCATCTGCTCCGGGTGTCCGAACGGGCGCCCGATGATGTGCGCGACATGCTCGGTGAGGCCGTGGCGGGCGAGATGGATCCGGATGGCTCGCTCGGAGTTGTTGCTGACGATCAGCACGGGCCTGGTGGCCGATGCGACGCGAATGAGGTCGTGCGCCCCCGGGGTGGGCGCGGCGCCGGTGGCGGCCCGCGCTTCGTGATCGATGACGTGTGCCTCGACGTCACGTCCGGCTTCGGCGGAGTGGCGGTAGGCGGCGCGCAGCAGCATGAGCGGATCGTCGGTGCGGGTACCGGAGAGGTCGATGTCGTGATGGGTAGCGAACCGACGTATGTCTGCGGCGACGTCGGGGGCCGGGCGGCCGGCGAACAGGTGGGCGACGGGTCCGTCGAAGTCGAGCAGGAGCACGCGAGCGCCGCGGAGCAGGTCGGCGAGCTGTTCCGCGGTCCCGGCGGTGAGGGTCACTGAAGGTACTCGCGAGTGATCGAGTGCCACACGGAGTCGAACCAGGTGCGAGCCTGGGCAACGTACTGAGGCCCGTTGCTGGTCTCGGCACCGTCACCGGTGGAGAAGTGGAACAAGGTAGTGTCTTTGCCCATCGGATCGAAGATCGGCACCGGGTTCTTGTCGATAGTGACGGTGTGCTCGAGTACGGGGTAGAAGCCGAAGAACGCTTCTTCGTCGTTGATCAGGTAGAGCTTGAACAACGGTGATGCGCTGTGCGCGCGAACCTCCGCGGACGCGGTCTGGACCAACCCGAGGTCGGCAAGTTCCTGGACGCCATCGCTGATGCTCTCCACAGCTCGACGAGTGATCCGGTCAGCGCGCTTGCGCACGGCGGGGTCATCGACGGCGGTGTCCGCCCGACATGGCAACGCAAGCGGAACGCCAGCATCAGACAGCATGATCCGGATCGCGATGGACTCCGGCGTGAACCGCCCGGCCCGGACCTTGTCCAGAACCTCGGACAGCGTGCCTGCAAGTGTCTCGCCAGAGAACCCGGCGAAGTCGATACGGACGTGCGGCCGCTCGAACGCGGCCTCGATGTGTGGGCGCAACCCGACCGGCAGCTCGGTCTGGGCACGCACGAACACCCCGCTGCCCTGGCGGCTGATGAGCAGACGCTCGGCGTACAACGGCCGCAAGGCGGCCTTGACCGTCTCACGAGCGACTCCGTAGCGCTCTGCCAGATCGGGCTGCGAGGGCAACTTCTGCCCAGCCGTGAGCTTGCCGAGCTTGATCGCGGCGCGAATTTGGTTGGCGATCTGCTGCGATGGAGTGCGCGGATCGTCCGGGTCCAGGTGCGCGAGGAAGTCGGCGGCTGCAGCCATGCCTCCACCGTATCGAGTGGCTGACTAGCCCAGCCAGTCAGATTGCTCGAGCAGACTTGACATGGCTAGCCAGACCGACCACCTTAAGATGACTAGCCAAGCTGGTCAGGAAGAACAGGGCAGCGATGAAGAATCTCCCGGTGGTGCTCGACGACTACAAGCTGACGGTCGTGGAACCGCCCGCGCCAAAGACACGTCGGGACGGCGACAGAACAGAGGTACCGGAAACCGAGCCTGACGGGACACCCCAGTTCATGGTTTCGCTCTTTGCGAAGCTCACAGTCCGGACAGACCAGCGGGCACCGAAGGGCGAGGAAATCACGGTGACCCTGACCTCGGACCCGGGGGACGGCTTCCCGGAGGACACGCGAGTTCGATTGATCGCCCCGAAGGTCACCCTGCACTCGGTTGACGCACCTGACGGACGCACGAAACCAACTCTCGAATTCACGGCGACGGGACTCGAACTCGCCCACTTGGCTCCGGCACAGACACGACAAGGGCAACCAAGGCGCGCTCTAGCCGACGCATAGAAGACTAGAGGCCAAAAATTGACCGGGTCGACCGTCGAACGTAGCTGTCGTCCTACTTTTCAGATCTGACCCGTTCGAGGAAACAATTCCAAACCGGGGATACTTGTGCCTTCTACTTCCGGAAGTGATCTGCGACCGGACGTACCCGATACCGGGTCGACAAATATTGCGGGCCGTCGTGGCGACATCGCTCCACCGCGATGGAGCACGACGACCCACCTGACGCATGCCGGCCAGTCGCTGGATCGCCCTCGTGCGGTCCCGCTCGACCGAAGGTGGCCCTACAAGCCCGTCTCGTGCCCTCCGAAGCTGCGCGTGAAGACACTAACCGTCGACAATGGGATGTTCGTGTGCCCACTGTGCGAGCTGAGGACGACATGAGCCCATCGTGGAACACCGCACGGCCTGCGCTGCTGGACCTGACTTGCGTCAACGACGGTCGGACCCATGCCATCACTTCGATTGAATTCGAGCACGGTTTGACAGCAGGAACTGGTCGGTACCGCGCCGCTTGCGGGACCGAAGTGGTAGCCGCGTCGCTCGGCTCGCGACCCGGCCCCCCCTTGTCCAGGCTGCGCCGAACACCATCGGAAACTAGAAACAGTCCGGCCGTCATCCCGACTGGCCACTTGGTCCGCACGCTTCAGTCGCCGCACATGAGTCTCAGCTCCAGAACTCTGCAAAGCCGCAAACAGGGGATAGTTGATCGGCGATTCTTGACCCGGAAAACTGGCCTCCAGCTTGAGTCAATAAGCTGGGCTCACCTTAGAGCTATCATCGCATCAGGATGGCTCATCCGTGGATTCCGGTCAGGCGCTGCCGCTGCAAATGGCAGTTGTCACGCAGTTGGCCGCTCTCCCCGAAGGCGCGCCATGCGGCTGGCCTCGTTGGTCGATAGCTGTCGTCGTTGGGCTTCACTGGCCTGGCTGGGTGGCACCTACCGAGGTCTGTGCCGCCGCTCTCGCCCCGCTACTCCACTGCGGCGGTGACGACGCTGGTCAGCGTCAGGCCCGCCGATCCGCGGACGACGGGTTGGGCCTGGGCGTTCACTACGGTGGTCCCGTCGCGCCGGGAAGCGTATACACCCCCGGTGTAGCGGACAGTCCGATAGCGGCCACGTTCACGGGACAGCTCTGTCGCGTTGCCAGTCCCACCGGTGTCCATGAGCGTCTTGAGCTGACGGGCGCCAGCCTGGGTGGGCATCTCGACCCAGGCGATCGGAAGGAGCGCAATGTCACCGTTGCGATCTCGTATCTCGAACTGCGCTCGCCGCAAGGACGAGCACGGATGCGTCCGAAAGAATTCGCGTACCTGACCGTAGGAGTGAGCAGCACAATCAGAGGCGTCATCAGTGATCCGACCAGAAACGCGGAATCCGGCGCCGGTCAACCGGGCCTGCACACTGTCGATGTTCCGTGAGGCTGACTGCGAACCGCTCCGCGTCCCCGAGTTTGACGATGATGCGCCACCAGAGGACAGCGCGCTTCCCCCTGCTGCACCACCAGCACCAACTGCGACGGCGATGGCGATCGCGATGACCAGTCCCCCGCCCGCGTTCCCCTTGTCGCTTCCGCCGCCCGCCCCGCCGATTCGTCTACCGGCCAACGTCGGCCCCAGGTGTGATCACGATCAGACGATCGCAAGGCCACGGCCATGTGTTACGTCGGCCCCTGCAGACAACTACTCCGTAAGCCGAACAATCGAGCATCGCCTCTCGTAACGCTGACCATGTGCTCCAAAGAGCTTGACGAAGTCTTGGAGAACTACCCGTCAAAATCCGTGGTCGCCCGCGCGATGACGGCGGCGCGAGCCTCGATCGAGGCCGCGATCGACCGGACCACGCGGCGACTCGAACGAGCGCGGCTCAGCTGATCCGAGGCGCGGGGCCGCCCCGTAGGGCGTCGTCGATCCGCCGGCGCATGGACGGGTGGATGGTCAGGTCGGCGATGTCGGCAGGATCGACCCACTTCGCCGCCTTCGTCTCGGTGCCGTCCTCGCGCAGCGTGCCGCCGGTGGGCCGGGCGTGGAAGCACACGGAGAACTCCTGGCGGACCTCCCCGTCGTCGTAGGCCATGACGTGGCGAGGGTCGGTGTAGATGCCGACGAGCCCGGTGATCTCGACGGTCAAGCCGGTCTCCTCGGCAACCTCGCGGACGGCGGCCTCGGAGATCGACTCCCCCAGATCCATGCCGCCGCCCGGAAGAGCCCACTTGTCGTTGTCGACCTTGTGGATCATGAGCAGGTGCCCACGATCGTCCCGCACAGCGGCGGTCGTGGACGGGACGACGCTGTTCGCCTGCGGGGCGTCAGGGTCCTGGAAGTAGTCGATACGGCCCATCGGGCGAGCATGGCGCACGGTCACCTCGCACGAGGCCGGCTCACTCCCGGACCTCCTCGAACGAGTGCATGAGGTGCTCTCGCACCAGCCCGCCGGGGACGCAGCGCAGGTGCATGACCGCGCGCCGGGGGGGCGCTGCGCCGACCCTCCTCGGCGTCTCAGCGCCCGTGGTAGTTGTCGGCGAGACCGCGCAGTCCGGCGGGCAGGTCGAGCGGGTCGGTCCGCACGTGCAGCACGGCCAGGCTGTCCGGTGCACAGGACACCGCGGCCAGGGCCTCGTCCAGCTCGCCGGGCGTCGCCGGCTCGGCCGTCACCATCGGCACACCGGGCGCGAACGCACGGGCGAGCGCACACCAGTCCCACGGGGCGACGTCGTTGTAGACCGCCGACGGGCTCTGCAGGGCGCGTTCGATCGTGTAGCCGGAGTTGTCGACGACGATCACGACCGGCGGCTGCGGCAGCCGCGCGAGCGTGCTGAGCTCCTGCACCGTCATCTGGGCGGCGGGCAGCGCGTAGCCGATCGACGACCACACCGGCTGCGCGACGACGTCGGTGCCTGCCGGCAGCGTGATCCCGGCCGCGCCCCAGAACGTGGTGCCGATGTCGGTGACCAGCCGGTGCCCGTGCGGGAACCAGCTCTCCAGGTTCGCCCACAGCGTCGCCTGGTCGAGCTCCGGACCGGCCTCGGGCCCGTCCGGAGCGGTGTCGGGCAGGTCGCGGCGCAGCGCAGCGCCGTCGACCAGTTCGGTCAGCACGTCCAGCGCGGTCGCGAACGGCACGCCGTCGATCCGCGACCCGGCCACCGTCGCACTGTGCAGTCCCAGGTGGATGGTGTGGGCGGGATCGTCGCGGTGCGAGAACATCCCGGTCACGGCGTCGGCCATCAGCGTCCCGGCCTCGATCACGACGTCCGCGGTGTCGACGGCGAGGATCGCCCGCTTGGCACCGATCGTTCCGCAGTAGACCCCCGCGAAGTGCGGCGAGCCGGGGTCGACGGCGCCACGGGCGGAGACCAGGGTGACGACCGGGGAGGCGGCCGCGTCGACCAGCCGGGCGAACCGGTCGACGGCGCCGGAGCGTTCCACGAGGTGGCCGGCCACCAGGACGGCGCTGCGGGCCCCGCCGAGCAGGTCGGCGGCGGCGGACCGGAACCGGCCGACCGCGTGCTCGTCCGCCGCGGTGATCGGGAGCGGGCCCACCGGTGCGGGAACCAGTGCAGTGGCGACGTCGACCGGCACGGCCAGGTAGACCGGACGCAGCTCGCGGACCGCGGTGGCCAGGACGTCGTCGATCCGCGCCGCGGCGTCCCGGGCGGTCAGGACGGCACCGGCGGCGGTGACCTCGGCGTAGGCGCGGGCGAAACGGCCGAAGTCGCCGTCGCCGAGCGTGTGGTGCAGCAGCCGTCCCGCGGCGGCGGACGTCGTGGGCGGAGCGCCGGTGATCTGGACCAGCGGCACGTTCTCGGCGTAGGCGCCCGCGACCGCGTCGATCGCGCTGAGCTCGCCGACACCGAACGTCGTGACCATCGCGGCCATGCCCCGGGTACGGGCGTAGCCGTCCGCGGCGTATCCCGCGCCCAGCTCGTTCGGGGACCCGACCCACTCCTGGCGTCCCTCGGCGAGCATGTGATCGAGCAGGGTGAGGCTGAAGTCGCCGGGGACACCGAACAGGTGCTCGACACCCAGCTCGCCCAGCCGGCGGGCGAGGTACTGCGCAACGGTCACGGTCTGCATGACCCCAGCTGACGACGATGCATCGATCTGCGCAATACTCGACCGATCGATTGCGCAGGATGCGTCATCCTACGGCGAGGCATGAACAGGAGATGGTCATCGTGCGCCCTCTGGACGGGACCGACGCCCGGATCCTCCTGGCGCTCGACGACGACCCCGGCGCGACCGTCGTGGCCCTCGCCGAGCGCCTGGGCCTGGCCCGCAACACGGTCCACGCACGGCTGCGCAGGCTCGAGGCCGACGGTGCCCTCGCCCCGCCGAGCGTGCGCGTCCGGCCCGCGCACGCCGGGCTCCCGGTGCTCGCGTTCCTGACGCTGGCGATCAGCCAGGGGGACGCCGCCGCGACGATCGCCGAGATCGCCGCGGTGCCCGAGGTGTGCGAGATGCACGCGATCACCGGGGACGGCGACCTGCACGTCCGCGTCGTCGCCGCGGACAACGCCGACCTGCACCGGATCACCGGCAGGCTGCTCGGCTGCACCGGGGTCGTGCGCTCCAGCACGGTGATCTCGATGGTGGAGGTGGTCCCGCTGCGGACGGCGCCGACGCTGTCCGGGATCGCCGACCGCTAGAGACCGGCCCGGTACTCCTCGAGCAACGCCGTCAGGCGGGCGACCATGAAGTCGTAGTACCCGGCCATGTCGCGCAGCCTGCGGCGTTGCGTGTCCGGCAGCGCGGCCCCGTTCGCCTCGGTCCGGTGGGCGAGGTCGCGCAGGTCCCGGGTCTGCCGGAGCTGGTGTTCCAGGCAGCCGACCCAGGCGTCCGCACGCCACTCGTAGACGAAGTGCCGCGCACCCGGCGCCTTCACCCGCTGCACGACGCCGTTGGTGATCAGCAGGCGGGTGATCTCCGACATCGACCCCGCGCTGGCACCGACGTCGGCCTGGAGCTGCTGGGCGGTCATCGCCCCCTCGGCGAGCATCAGCACCCCGGCCGTGCGTCCGGCCATCGGCGGCCAGCCCATGGTCCGACCGAGGACCGACGCGAAGTCGTCGATCAGGACCTCCGCGTCCGCCGAACGGGTGCCCGAGGCGACCATACCGACCTCATTTCGATCAGCTCTGAATTTTCGCTATTGACTGAGAGTTCAGGAAACGCTGATAGTACCGGCCATCGGCGGCCCCGTCCGGGATGCTGCCCCGTCCGGCGGAGGTTCGTCCGTGACCAGGAACGGCTGGGACGTCATCGTGGTGGGGGCCGGTTCGTCCGGCGCCGTCCTCGCGAGCCGCCTCTCCGAGCAGGGACGACGCGTCCTGCTCCTCGAGGCCGGCCCCGACTTCCGCTCGGCGGAGATGGCGGAGGTCTGGCGCTCCCCGAACCCGGTGCGCGCACTGATCGACCCGGCGGCGAGCGCGCCGCTGGTGTGGCCGGGCCTGCTGGCGACCCGGACCGACAAGCAGGAGCCCGCTCTCTACTGGCGGGGCCGCGGCACCGGCGGCAGCTCCTCGATCAACGGGCAGATCGCCATCCGGCCGCCGATGGAGGACTTCACGGATTGGGTCCGGCAGGGGTGCACCGGCTGGTCCCCGGACGACGTGCTGCCCTACTTCGCCCGGTCCGAGGACGACGAGCAGTTCGGCGACGAGCCGTACCACGGCCTCGGTGGGCCGACCCCGATCCACCGGATGGCCCGCGCGGACTGGGGGTCGGTCGACACCGCGCTGCACGCGGCCGCGCTGGCGGCGGGCCACTCCCCGGCCGAGGACGTCAACGCGCCGGGCGCGAGCGGTGTCTCGCCCTACCCGATCAACTCCCGGCACGGTCGCCGCGTCACCGTCAACGACGGCTACCTGGAGCCGGTGCGCGGGTCCGGTGCCCTCACCGGCCGCGGCGACGCCCTCGTCGACCGCGTGCTGATCGAGAACGGCCGCGCGCGGGGTGTCCGGTACCTCGCCGACGGCGTCCCCGTCGAGGAGCGGGCGGATCTCGTCGTACTGAGCGCCGGCGCGGTGCACTCCCCCGCGGTGCTGATGCGCTCCGGCGTCGGCCCGGCCGGTGCGCTACGCGGACTCGGGATCGACGTCGTCGCCGACCTCCCGGTCGGCGCCGGACTACAGGACCACCCGATGGTCGGGGTCGCCATCCCGCTGAACGAGGCCTCGGCGATCCGCACCGCCGACGACCGGCACACCAACGTCTGCGTGCGCTACACGAGCGACGCGCCGGACGCGCTGCCGCTGGACATGATGTTCGTGTCGCTCAACCAGAACGTCCTGTCGATGGAGAGCGCCGACGTGCGGTTCGGTGCGGGCGGTTTCGGGGTCTGGGTCAACCAGGCCCACTCCCGCGGCTCGGTCACCCTGACCTCGGCGGACCCCACCGCCCATCCCGAGGTCCGGGAGGCGATGCTCTCCGACGAGCGCGACCTCTCCCGGTTGCGCTCCGGGTTGCGCGCACTGGTCACGATGGCCCGCGGCGACGACGTCGCCGCCATCTCGGACGGACCGGTCGACCGGGTGAACGGCCGGCTGCTCTCGATCCTGGACGACGACGCGCAGCTCGACGACCACCTCCTGGCCACGGCCGCCGACGCCCAGCACGCCACCAGCACCTGCCGGATGGGCGACCCGGCGAGCGGGGACACCGTCGTCGACCCGGGCTGCCGGGTGCTCGGCGTCGACGGGCTGCACGTCGTCGACGCCTCGATCTTCCCGTCCGTCCCGCGGGCGAACACGAACCTCGCCGCGATCATGGCCGGCGAGCTGATGGCCGACCGGCTCGGCCGCTCGTGACCGCCCCCGTCCACGAGCTCCACCCGCGTCCTGCGCCACCCGCTGGGCGTCGCCGCGGTGATCACGCCGTGGAACTTCCCGGTGCTCAACGTGCTGATCGCGATCGGACCGCTGCTGGCGGCGGGCAACACGGTCGTCCTCAAGCCGTCCGAGCGCTCCCCCCTGTCCAGCACGCCTGGTCGAGCTGCTCGACCTGCCCGACGGCGTGCTCGGCCTGGTGCACGGCGACGTCCGCGCGGGCGGCCCGCTCGCCGGGCACCCGGGGGTCGGACTGGTCCGGTTCACCGGCTCGGTCGCGGCCGGGCGCGCCGTCGGCGCGAGCTCCGGGCACAGCCTGCACCGGTCCGTGCTGGAGCTCGGCGGCAAGGACCCGGTGATCGTCGACGCCGGCGTCGACCCGGTCGCGACCGCGCAGGCCGTCGCGTTCGGGGCGTTCGTCAACACCGGACAGATCTGCACGTCGATGGAACGCATTTACGTGCACCGCGACGTCGCGACGGCGTTCGTGACCGCACTCTGCGAGGCCGCGGCCGGCTACACCACCGGCGACGGCCGCGACGAGAAGACGGTGCTCGGCCCGCTCGTCGACCGGCGTCAGCGGGAGATCGTGCACCGTCACGTCACCGACGCCGTCGACCGCGGGGCGACGGTGCTCGTCGGCGGGGCCGTCCCGCCCGGGCCGGGCAGCTTCTACCCCGCCACGGTGCTCACCGGCGTCGACGAGTCGATGCTCGTCATGACTGAGGAGACGTTCGGGCCGGTCGCGCCGGTCCGGATCGTCGACTCCTGGGAGGAGGGCATCGCACGGGCCGGCGACTCGCCGTTCGGCCTGGCGTGCACCGTCTACACCTCGGATCCCGCCCACATCGCGTCGGCGGTGTCCGTGCCGGCCGCGGTGACCTGGGTGAACCAGTGGCAGGGCGGCGGACCGGGCCGGGTCTACGAGCCGTCCGGGGACAGCGGGATGGGCGCGACCGGATCCCACGCCGCCTTCGACGCCGCGACCCGCCCGGCGACGGTGCACGTGGCCGCGCCGTGAGCGCGCCGCCGACCGCCCCGACCGGCTGCGGCGCGACGTCGAGGGGCGGATCCGGGCGGCCGGCACCGACCTGGTGGCGCTGTCACACCGGATCCACGCGCACCCCGAACTGGCGTTCTCCGAGATCCGCGCCAGCACGTGGGTGGCCGAAGCGCTGGCCGGGGCAGGCTTCGCCGTCGAGCACGGGTGCCACGGCCTGCCGACCGCAGTGCGCGCGACGATCGGGACGGGCCCGGTGCACGTCGGGATCTGCGCGGAGTACGACGCGCTGCCCGGCATCGGGCACGCCTGCGGGCACAACGTCATCGCCGCCGCGGCCGTCGGCGCAGGGCTCGGGCTGGCGCGGGTCGCCGACGACCTCGGGCTGACGGTGACCGTTCTCGGCACACTCGCCGAGGAGGGCGGCGGCGGCAAGGCGCTGATGCTGGAGCGCGGGGCCTTCGACGGCCTCGACGCCGCCATGATGGTGCACCCCGCAGCCGTCGAGATGGCGGCGATGCCCGGCTCGGCGGTCTCCGTGTTCGACGTGACCTACCGGGGCGTCCCCGCGCACGCGGGTGCCTATCCGGAGCGCGGGATCAACGCCGCGGACGCGATGACCGTCGCCCAGGTCGCGATCGGGCTGCTCCGCCAGCAGACCACCGGCACCGACCGGATCCAGGGCGTGGTCACCGAGGCCGGGAACGCCGCCAACGTGATCCCCGACCTCGGCCGCGGCCGGTGGATCGTCCGGACCGGGACCGTCGACGAGCTGGGACCGCTGACCCGGCGGGTGCAACGCTGCTTCGAAGCCGGCGCCCTGGCCACCGGCTGCGATCTCGAACTCGGCCCGGCCTGCCCCGACTACGCTGACCTGCGCCCCGACCCCGGGCTGCTGGCCCGCTACCGGGCCAACGCCGAAGCGCTCGGCCGCACGTTCCCGGAGCTGCCCGTGGGAGGCGTCGTGGGGGCGGCCACCGACATGGGCAACGTCTCGCACGTCGTCCCGACGATCCACCCGATGCTCGGGCTGGACTGCGCCCCCGCGGTGAACCATCAGCCCGAGTTCACCGCGGCAGCCATCAGCCCGGCGGCCGACCGTGCGGTCCTCGACGGCGCGATCGCGATGGCCTGGACCGCCGCCGACCTGGCCGCCGGGAGGCCTGGGGCATGACGGCCGGTGGAACCGGTGCGCGCGGGACCCGCCCCATCGGTGGTCCGGTCGGTGATCGACAACGCCGCTGCTCTGAGCGATCTGTTACTGGAGGAACAGCGATTGTCAGCAGTTCGACCAGCATCATCCCCGAGAACGGCGAAACCCCTGTTCACTCCCCGCTCTACGAGCCTGTGACCGGCCTCTCTGCACACGTCGCACCGACTCTCGACGCTCCGTGCCCGGAGAGCGACGAGCTCTTTCACGGTCCCGGATCGGTACCGCGTCGTGCGTTCGTCGACAACGTTCGAAGGCTGGCAGCCTCCGACGCCTGGACTACCTGGTGGCAGCACCGCACGGCACGTCCGCTTCGCTGCGCGCGCGGACCTCTGATGTGGCTCAGCCTATCGTTCCGGACCGTGCCGCTCCCACAAGTGTTGCGTCGGACTCGGTGTCGCGCGGCTAGCGTGTGAAGTTTCGGAAAACAGCATCGAACCGTCGTTTCGCCGGGTAGTGGCCTACTCGGAGCACATTCTCCCGTTGAGCGATTTCAACCCGCTACAAGTACCGAGGATTGCGCGGAAACGTCGGAGTCGGCAATTGCTCGAAACGCGGTCGCAGACAGAGATCGAAAGCCCGACCGTCAGGCCACCCCAGGACCCCGGCAGCACCCCAAGCGATCCCGAGCTCTCAACGCCTAGCCACCTGAACCAAGATCGACAAGAGGGAGATGGACAGTAGCCATCTGTCGGTTCCCGATTCAAGCTGTGGCGCCACGCGCAGGTACGACCCTTCGACACTCGACATACCACACCGACTGCCGATGATTCTGTGGGATTAATAAAGCCGACCGGCGGGCACAATTCGAGCTCAGGTCCATCGTCGCCCGGCCTTGCCCGAACGATCACGGGAGTTACAATCAAGTACCCTCGCTAAGCGCGGTAAGCTTCTTCTCGAGTGCTTCTTTGAGATACTCGTCGGTGACTTCCTTCGCTAACGGACGGAAGCACGGGCAATTATCGACAAGATCCACACCTAGCGACGCACATAGGAATACCCCGTAAATGCGTAGCGCATGCCACGACCAGATATTCGTACAACGATTTGGAGGCGAACGAGATGGGTTCGCCGTCGGCGTCGGACACGATGTTGCCGCCGCGGCCCGCGTACCCGCCCAGGTCGGCGCTCTCGAAGATCGATGCGGGGTATCGACGAGCGTCCTCGGGGCGCCCCTCGTCCACGAGCTCGTACTTGAGCCCATTCAGCAGAAGCCGCTCGGTCGCGGCCAGTAGTGCTTTGGTCGCCTGGTCGATGTAGACCTGCGGGTTCTTTCGGAACTCCCCCAGCGTCTGGGACTCCGTCAGTGCCTCGGCAAGGGTCCGACGAGTGAGCTGTGTGCGGTCGGCGAGGACGGACAGGATGTCGGGCAGGTCCTCGCTGTCCGCGTAGGTGACGTCGACTCGCTCGCTGCGCACCGCGCTGCTGCGCAGCCCGCTCTGGTCGATCTGCTCGACGACGGTGGTGTCCCACGTACCGCGCCGCTCGGGAACCGGGGCCATGCCACGGAGTTCGGTGATGATCTCCTGACGAAGCCGGGCCTCGTCGATGTCGACGCGAAACTCCGTACGGTGCCGGAGGCGCTCCCACAGCGCGTGGAACTCGGGGCTATTCAGGCGTTCCTGTACGACTTCGACGCGGATGTGTTGGCGGGCATCCTTGATGTCGATGGGCCTGGCGATTCGCTTGATGAGATCCAGGGCGATGTCCCGGGCTATCGCGGAATCTAGGACGGTGGCGATCAAGGACTCCACCGCAGCGAGATTCTCCTTCACCGCCTGTCTCAGACTGTCCTCGACCTTCGCTACGCCCTTCTTCGTCGGCTTGACGTAGCCCTCCTTGGTCAGGGCGTTGAAGAGGGCACGGGCGGACTCGTCGCCGATAGCCACCGGCGGCGCGTCCTCGGACGGCCGGTAGGTGAGGCGGGCGAAGCCATCGATGGTGATGGTGCCGAACTCCATGCCGAGGTCCTCGGCGAGCTCGCGCTGGAGCTGTTCGGCGAACTCCTCGTACGACTCGTTCGCGACGACCGTCAGCCGGTTCACGTCGAAGCCGGGCACACGGTCGCCCTCGCCGTCGACACAGATGCGCAGGCCACGGCCGAGGCTCTGCCGACGCCAGCGCTCGGTGCCCATGGTGCGCAGGACGCAGATCTGGAAGACGTTCGGGTTGTCCCAGCCCTCCTGGAGCGCGGAGTGGGTGAAGACGAACCGGATGCGCGTTCCCGGGGTGGTGAGTCCGACCTTGTCCTTCATGATCTGGTGGTAGGCGAGCCCGGCCTGCTGGCGACCCTTGTCGTTGGTCTCGGAGGTGTCGACCAGCCGCTCGACACCCTTCTTCGTGCGGTCGATGGAGAAGTAGCCCTGGTGCGCGCCAGCAGCGACGACGTCTGCGGGGTCCGGACCGAACAGGCTGCGGAACTCGGGGAGCCCCGCGATCCTCGCGTACTCCTCCTCGAACATCCGCGCGTACTCGCCGGGCTGCGCCTCGCCGTTCTCGTCGTACTCGCGGTACTTCGCCACCGAGTCCACGAACAGCAGGCTCAGCACCTTGATCGCCTTGCCCGCCAGCGCGAACTCCTGCTCCTTGCGGAGGTGCTGCCGGATGGTCTGGGCGATCATCTGGCGGGCGCGTTCCTCGACGCTGATCTCCGCGCCGACGGCCTCGCCCTCCTTCAGCTCGATGAGGTCGCCGAAGCGGACGGTGCCGTCGGCGGCGCTGATCGAGTCGAGTGTCAGGTGTCGGTAGCGGGCGCGGCCGGTGATGTCCTCTAGGTTGGCGTTCAGCGCGACGTCGGCGGCCTTGCGCTTGATCTGGTTGCCGGTCTCGACGTCCAACTCGAGGCGCGCCTTGAGCACTGGGCCGCGACGCTTCACCTCGAGAAGGCGCACGTATGGCTCTGCCCCGCTGGCCTCCGTGACCAGCGAGTCGACCTCGATCTGCTTGACGAGCTGCTGCTCGTAGGCCGCGATGGCGTCGAGACGGTAGACGAGATTGGCCTTGTCGAACTTGGGGTGTGTAGCGGAGTAGCGCAGCACAGCGGTCGCCGCCATGCCCTTTGCCAGCGACTTCTTGCCCTCGCTGCTGGTGTCCGCCTTGGGGTCGCCCTCGATGGCGACGCGGCCGGCGCCCTTCTTCTTCCGGGCAAGGTTGCCGTCGTCTCCGTAGACGCTCTGGGGTTCGTCGACGATGACGACGGGGCGCGTGGCCCGGATGAGGTCCATCGGGACCTCGAAGCCCAGGTCCTCGACCTGCTGGTGCACTCTGTTCGTCGCCTTGTTGACGGCGGCGGCGGTGGTGATCATCAGCTCGATGCCCGACGACGTGGCGAAGGAGCGCACCCGGGAGAGGTTGCCGCCGTCGAGGCGGAAGAACGAGATGCGCTGGCCGCCGTAGAGAGACTCGAAGTGCTCGCGGAGCAGACTGATCGACATCGCGACGCCTTCGCTGATCGCGACCGAGGGCACCACGGCGATGAACTTGGTGAAGCCGTACTGCTTGTGCAGCTCGTGGATGGTGCGCAGGTAAACATAGGTCTTCCCGGTACCGGTCTCCATCTCGACGCTGAAGTTCATCGTCGTCAGGTCGTCCGCGTGTGTGATTCCGGAGCGGTCCTGTACGTCGTGCAGGTTCTTCAGCAGGAGCTCACGACTCAGCCTCAGCCGGTTGCCGACGCCCTCGGTCTCCGAGCTCACGGCGGCCTCCGCGAAGCCAAGCGCCTCCTGGTTAGAGGCTGCCTTGCGGGCCTGGACGGTGAACTGGCCGGTGAGCGAGTCCTGTCCGCGGAAGAGGTCCGTGACCGCGGCGATCGCGGCCTGCTGGTAGTCGAGGTTCGCCTCGAAGGTGAACTTCACGCCCGCCTCAGATGCTGCGCAGGGTCGTGACGCCGGCCTGTCGCAGGGCCGCCGCCAAGTTCAGCTTGGCTCCCGAGTCCTGGAACCCGGTATCCCGCACCACGACCGTGACGTCCGAGTCGACCGGATCCTCGTCCCGCCACGCCACGATGGCCCGCGCCACCTCATCGGCGCGCGTGGAGTCGATCTCGACGCCGAAGTAGGCGTAGAGGGTGCCGGCGAGGCTGTAGAGCTTCGAGCCTGCGACCTCGCGGGTCTCGACGGGCGTGACCAGGTCGATCCCGAGCCGGAGCATCATCTCGACGAGCAGATCGTCGGTAGAGCGGCCCTCAGCGAGGTTGTCCACGGCGCTGGGGAGATCGAGCTGTGCCGTTCCGTCCCAGGGCTTCACGTTGCTCTCAGCCAGTCGGTAAGAACGGAAGCCGGTGTCGATGTCCTGCGCGTCGAGGGTCCGCTGCACAGCGATCTGTGCGCCAGCGCGGCGGAGGCGCTCACGGGTGATGTCCGCGATTGTGGAGTAAGCCTCCTTGTCAACTGGCTCATCAAGTTGCACTAGGATATATCGACGATTGCCTCCGTCGCCGGCGTTTAAATCCATTACAGCATGGCCTGAGCTTCCGGATCCCGCAAAGAAGTCAAGAATCAGGGCATCGCGATTTCCGGACGAGACCAGTCCAATCCACCTTGCCAACACCCTCCGGTCTTTTGGATTCTCGAAAGGGATTTCTTGGAACATCCGTCGCATGTCGGTAGTCGCCGCCTTGCGATCCTGCTCGAAGACGGAAACTGCGACCTGATCATCCATCTCGTCGAGATAGGCTACACCTCGAGGGATTATCGACTCATCGACGCCGAACCAGATTTCTCCCGCCTCAATACGCCTCTGCATCTCAGGCTCCTGGAAGCGCCACCCGGTTGAGGGCGTCTTGACAGGTTCCCCGGACCTTGGATGAAGAACCGTATAGAGCGGGCCCCACTTCCAGGCCAGGTGATGTCACGGTAGGTGCTGATCGGACGGCCTGACTGGGGATGCAGCTGATCATATCTTGCAACGGAGTCTGTTATTTCACAACGGAGTCTGTTATTTCACCAGAGGCCTTTCTTGTCTTCAGCCAGGTCTTCCATTTGGCACTAGCATCCACTTCCCCATAGGATGCAGTCCATAATTTCTCAGCGGCGCGGAGGGCGTCGCCAATCCCCTTCTTCTCCTCTCGCCACTTAGTGTCGAGAGCAGCCAGCTGACCCTCATTCTTAGCGTAAACAAGCATGCACTCGGCGCCGTTTGATATGTAGCGAGAATCATTCTTACGTCCACTTTGCCAAACCACGTTAGAAATGAAGTTCTCGGCCCCGAAGACCCTATCTAAGAGGAGCTTCAATCGAGATTGCTCACCGTCGTCAATCGCAATGATGATGATGCCAGTCTCCTTTAGCATGTGATTTGCAAGAAGGAGGCGTGGATACATCATCGACAGCCACTTCGAATGCAGAGATGCGCCTGCACGCCGATCAGCCGCGAGGTTGGAGGCAGCGCCCTGTTCGAGAGCGCCCTCCTCGTCTCGCAGGCCAGCCGCGGTCTCTGTCTCGGCCCGAGTGGCGGTGAAGGTGTCGTCGTAGACAAAGTCATTGCCGGTGTTGTAAGGGGGGGGCGATGTAGATGACGTCGACCACGCCCGTGTAGCCGCGGCGCAGAAGTCGGAGGACTTCGAGGTTGTCACCCTCGATGAGGATGTTCTTTGTGTTCTCCCAATCGACGGACTCGTCCGGGCGCGGGAGCAGGGTCTGAGTGGCGGGCTGGGCGGACAGGCGGCGGGCCTCGTGCATGCCGGGCCAGCGCAGACCAAAGCCCTCGGTGCCGGGTCGCTCGGTCTTCTGTCCGATCAGGTCGGCGAGCACGCCAAGGTCGATCTCGCCGTCGATCACAGCGTCCGGGAAGAGCTCGGCGAGGGTGTCGATGTTGCCCTGCACCTCGCCGGGGCCGCGGTGGTCGCGCTCGTCGCTGATCGGCTCGAACGAGTTGCTCTCCGCCGTCATGTGTGGTCCCCCAATGTCTTGCGCCGGCGTCTCACCCGACGCCGGTCAGTGCTCGATCGAGTCCGAACTGTAGAGCCTGTCACGTAGCGTAGTCACACTGTTTCGTAGGGCCTTCGCCTTGGTGTTCAAGGCGATGCGGTCGCGCTGAGCCGGTGCTCGTCGAGCATCGAGTACCAGGGCATCGAGCTCGGTCTCCTGCGCCCGGAGGCGATGGTGGAGTTCGACCGCCTCCTCCGCACTCAGCCTGACGCCGGCCGGGCGACCGCCACTCGCTGCCAGCCGCACCAGATCGCCGTAGAGCGCCCACAGATCCGTGTGGTCGCAGCGGGCCAGCGAGAGGCCGTCCGGATGGAGATCGTCGACGGGCACCGTGATGTCGGCGTCGATGACGGAGGTCTGCCGCTCCGGGTCGGTCCGGTTGATGTGGGTCAGCGCCAGAGAGAGCTGGGCCGGCTGCCCGGGACCGTCGAGTAACAGGACCACGGGCCGTGGCATGGCCCGCTGGACCAGCTTGACCAGACGCCGCCGCTCCCCCGCCGTCGTCCCTCGCGTGGGCTCGACATGGAGCACGGCGATGTCGGTGACCTCCCGATCGGCCTGGCGATGAGCGGGAACCTGGATCGTCTCCGGGCGGAGGACACCCACGACACGTGCCGAGGCGACCGCCTTGTCGAGGAGTCGGGCCTCGCTCGTCCCCCCGCCTCCACCAATCTGCTCGCGGAGGACCTTCTTCGACAGGCGCTCGGAGAACCGCGCCCGCGGGGGCAGCCTCAGCAGGTCTGCGACGTCCACGGGAACGTAGTCTTGCTCGTCCGCGGGCCGGCTCACGGCACCACCGCCACCCAGGCCACCACATCCACCGCGTCCAGCCCGGCCGCACCGCTCTCGGCGCCGAGCGTCGAGGGCCCCGCGGAGAAGAGGGACGCGACCGCGGATTCCTGTACCTGCCCGGAGGCCGCACGGACCGCCGCGTCGAGAAGCCCGCGGTAGTGGGTCATCCGAGCTCCGTGCCGGGTGGCGCGGTGGAAGTCCGCTAGCGCCTCCGAGTCCGGCTCGGTGCGATCCAGACAGTGGTGCCGCAGGACGTCCAGGGGGAGCTTGGGCTCCTCGATGGGGCGGGCGAGCTCGCCGTCGTCTCGCACGTAGGCGAGGAGATGAGGGGCCAGCGGGTAGGACTCGGGGAGGGGGATGGCGCCGTCGCGCACCCGGAGGAGGAAGACCGCGCCCGGTGCGAGGCCCTCCGAGGCGAGGGACTCGTCGAACCGTGTGACGCCGAACAGCGCCAGCGGCCACTCGGCCAGAGTCTCACGCTGCTGACGTGGTCGGGAGGCGGCGTCCATCCGGAAGTCGCCGAGGGTGAGGTCGGTGATGCTCAGCCCGTCGGCGAGGTCCTCCATCGTCGGCGCAGCCTCCTGCATCTGATGGAGCTGCTTCCGCCGGTAGTCGAGGTCATTCATCGCGGCTGAGTCGAGGACGTTCTCCTCGCCAGTGGCCGACACGTCGAGCAGGGTCATGCGGCTGGAAACACGCTTCTCCAGGTTGATGTAGGAGTCCAGGTCGATGGGCGGCCAGAAGTTCACCAGCTGGACCGCGCGGTTGGTTGAGCCGAGCCGGTCGACACGGCCGAAGCGCTGCACGATGCGCACCGGGTTCCAGTGGATGTCGTAGTTGACGACGGTGTCGCAGTCCTGCAGGTTCTGGCCCTCCGAGATGGTGTCGGTGGCGATGACGATGTCGATCTGCTTCGCCGCTGGGTCTCCACCCTTCGAACGGGGCGAGAAGGCGGTCAGCAGGCTGTGCATGTCCTGACGCACGCCGTCCAGGGTGCTCTTATTGCCAGTGCCGGTGATCAGCGCGACGTACAGGCCGAGCTCGCCGCGCGCCCATTGCGCGACATGGTCGTAGAGGTAGCGAGCGGTGTCGGCGAAGGCGGTGAAGACGAGGACTTTGGGATTGTCGCCGGCTGCCTTCTGCCTCAGACGCTCCCGGAGGGCGGCCAGCTTCCCGTCACGCGCCGGGTCGACCGTCGCGATCTCATCCAGGATGGTGGACAGCCGGTTCTGGTCCTCCCGAAGCTCCTGCAGCCAGGCCACGCGATCGACGTCGGCCAGGAACACCTTGGTCTTGTTGCCGATGAGGTCGTCGAGCTCCTCGCTGTCCAGGTCCTCGACGTCGGTGACGCTCTCGATGGACTGACCCGGCTCGCCTCTGGCCTCGTACTTCTCGATGCGGTCGATGGTCCGCTCGACGGTGCCGTGGATCTTCCGCACGGTGAGGGTCAATGAGGCGACGGATGACTCCAGCCGCTTGAGCAATCCGATGCGAACGAGGTGGACGATGTTGTTGTCGCGGTCCGCCTGCCGGAACACTCGAGCCCCACCGGTGCTCAGCCGCTGGTCGTAGAGCTCCGCATACTGTTTCGCCTTGCTCGGCAGGACGTACGATGTCGGGCGATACGCCGACAGATTCAGTCCCAGCAGCGCGTCGTTGAGCTGCTCCGGGCGCATCAGCAGGCCGGCGGAGTCGATGTCCGGGGCGAGGTTCTCCGGTGGGCGACGTTCGGGGAACCGTCCGACGTCCGCGGTGCCGTAGTACTTTTCGATGTGCTTGCGGGAGCGCGCGATCGTCACCAGGTCCAGCAGCCGGATGTAGTCCATGCCCAGGACGTCGACCAGGGACCGTGCCGACCGCGCGACGTCGTTGCTCTTCTGCCAGGCGTTGAAGCGGCCCTGCGCCTGGCTCAGCGCTTGCTCGACCGACCGGATCCCGCTACCCGCCAACGCATCGTCGGCGCCCTCGGTGGCGAACAGCACCTGGTTCTTCAGATCGGCGAGCCGCGTGTTCACAGGGGTCGCGCTCAGCATGAGCACCTTCGTCTTCACCCCGGCGCGGAAGACCTGGTCCATCAGGCGCTGGTAGCGGGTGACGTGCCCCTTCACCTGCGGGTTGTTCCGGAAGTTGTGGGACTCGTCGATCACCACGAGGTCGTAGTTGCCCCAGTTCACGTGTGCCAGGTCGATGTCCGCCGAGCGCCCCTCCGAGCGGCTCAGGTCGGTGTGGTTGAGAACGTCGAAACCGAACCGGTCCGCCAGCAGCGGGTTCCGGGAGTCGTTGGCGCGGTAGAGCGTCCAGTTCTCCCGCAGTCGCTTCGGGGCCAATACGAGGACGCGGTCGTTGCGCAGCTCGTAGTACTTGATCACCGCGAGGCCCTCGAACGTCTTCCCGAGGCCGACGCTGTCGGCGAGAATGCAGCCGTTGTGCTGCTCGAGCTTCTCGATCGCGCCGAGAACGCCGTCGCGCTGGAACTTGTATAGCTTCCGCCACACCTCGGTGTCGAAGAAGCCGGTCTTGCCCCGCTTCTCCGTCTCGTCACCCGCTTCACCGACGAAGTCCTCGAACAACGCGATCAAGATACGGAGGTAGACAGACTCGGGGTCGTTATCACGGTGGAGCTGGTCGACCTTGGAGAGGAAGGCATCTCGAGAATCGTTACTGTCCGCCGAGCTGTGCCACACCTTGTCGAAGTCCGCAAGGATGCGCTTCACCTCGGCGACGTCGCTGATCTCGCTGGGGAACAAGAGATCCGGGGACGGAGCGACCCCGAGGCCCTCGGCGTCCAGGCCGGCGTCCTTGACCGCGTAGGGAAACGTCCCATCCACCGTCAGCCACGACGTCCGGACCCGCTTCCGCAGGGTTCGGACGTCGAGGCGGTCGGCCGCCCAGCGTGCGAAGTCCTTGGCGACCCGATGCTGGTCCAGCCGAGCTCGCAGGAGATGCTCCTGGTCGAGGCCGTTCAGCGGGTACTGCTCGAGCGAACGCCCCCAGAGAAGGAGTCGGAGGTCGACGTCGGCCAGCTCCCCCTCCAAAGCGTCGTAGACATACAGCGAGAACGACTCGCTCAGCGCTGCCATCCCCGTTGCCGCGGTGAGGTGACGTCGCACGGTGTCGACGATCGCGCCCGTCTCCGCAGCGGCTCCACCGCTACCACCCCGCCGCTGCACGCTCACGATCGGTCACCCCCAAGGCCGAATCTACTCGACCGACAACACAGGACGCTGACCGACGTCGCTCGATCAGGTGCATGTGTGAGTGGGCGCTGGGGCTTGCTCACGGGGCCTCGATGCTTCGCCGCGCGGGCAGCGAGACGACTTTGCATGCCCATCGTCACGTTCGCCCCCGCTCCGATCCATAGCCATGCAAGATTACATAGCGCGAGCCCATCGCTCCCAGCGCCACAGCGTTTTGGTAACTACTCATATTTCGAGCCGAAGCTGGCAGGATTCTTGTGGACGAGACGAACCCTATAGAACTTCATCATGCAACGACGCTGTCAGCAGCGCGACAGATAGCGAGCTCCGGCTGGCAGCCGATCGACATCGCTGGACGACTGGACGCCATCGCCTCACGATTCGAGCTATCGAGTGCAGAAATCATCGAGGATCTCCGCAAGTTCTTCCGGTTCGCACCGTCCGCTGACCGAGGAACCTGGGTCTCGTTCGCAACATCTTTCGAAAAGGCTGAGCACCGATGGGCGTAACGAGCGCCCGAGGCAGAGTGGGAGGCGCTGTGGGCTGTGTACCGCATTAAGTACCTAACACTCGCTGACCCGTGGTCCTGGCACACGGACGTCGGCGGTCACCCCTGGGTGTGGGAACAGATGTGGACCGAGGATCTGGCGGTGATCACGGTGCGCACTTCGCTGGACGAGCTACGGACCCTGAGGGCATTCACACACGGCTTCAACCGCAAGGAGCTCGCTCCCGGCAATCTCTTGCCGGATATCTGGCACAGACTGCCGGAGATCGGGATCGATTCGCCATACAGACCGCCTTCCCCTGACCTCACCATCATCCCGGTCGAGCGACACCTTCCGTGGGATGTGTACGCACATCTACTCGGAATCAGCGCGAAGCAGTATGAGAAGCGAGCCACAAATGGCGATTTTGGGCCCGCAGCGTCAGATGCGACGACTTTCGATGACATCGGCCTGGAGCGGCCCTGGTGGAACTCCTCCGAAATGGTCAAAGAAGCACGCCCCCGCCCCAGATGATGCCTCGTAAAACGAGCCGCAGGTTGGCCCGGTTGAAGGTGTTCAGGATTCGTTGGTGGGTCTGCCTCGGGAGCGAGCGGGTGCCCGGCTCCCCCAGGGGCGTGCCCGGCTGAGCGGCGGCATCGTCCAGGAGCTGGTTCAGGCCGTTGCGGGCGAGCATCAGGAGGCCGTGGGTGGCTCGGGTGCAGGTGACGGCAAGGCGGCCGAAGGCGGAGTTGAAGTCGTCGAGCTTGTCGGCGCCCGAGAGGGGGTGGATGGCGATCGTGATCGCGTTGGTCTGGCCCTGCCAGGAGTCCACGGTGGAGGCGCGGAGGACACCCTCCGGAAGGTCGAGGCGGGTGGTGAGGCGCTCGACCATCTCCGCGGCGTCGTCGACGGCCTGGTTGCGGGTGGCGAGGATGACGACCAGTGGGTCTTCGCCGGGATCCGCCGAGTCGATGACCTTCTCCCCCGCGGGCTGCCAGGCGCCGTCGTGGCGGGCTGAGATCGCGGAGAAACCGCCCGCGAGCAGCGGCTCCAGCAGGCGCTCCAGCTCGTCGAGAAGTGGCTGGTCGATGTCGGGGGCCTCGGCGTCCGGCAGACCGTCGATCTCCAGCAGGGTCGGGGCGCCGGTGGCGACGGCCTCCCAGACCGTCCGGACCGCGCCGTCGAGGGGCGGCAGGTCGATGCGGCGGTCGCCCGGGCCGGCGACGCAGTCGAGACGGTCCCAGTCGCTGTAGAAGGCTCGCCAGAGCGGGAGTTGGGCGGCGGTCGGGCGCCAGACTGCGGGGAGGTCGATCGTGACGGTGCCGTCCAGGGACTCGAACGCCGTCGGCCAGGCGCGGTAGGGGTTGTAGCCGGGGTCGCCGCGCCACGGGTTCTCCGACGGGTCGATGGGCGGCAGCTGCCCCACGTCCCCGACACCCACCGACAGCGGTGCCAGCTTCTCTACCGTCGCGTAGCGGTGCAGCGGGAGTTGCCACGCCTCGTCGACGAACAGGACGTCGAAGGGGCGCTCGCCGTTGGCGGCGGATCCGAGCTGCGACCACCGCGTCCGGTAGTACATCGCGCCGAGCTTGTGCGACGTCCCGAGCACGACGCGCGCGGTGTCCGGGATGTCGTTCAGGCCGGTCGCGACGGTGACCGCGGAGAGGACGTGGTCGGGGATGTCGTCGAGCCAGTCCTTGCTCACGAACAGGCATACCATCGCGGCCCCGAGCTCGGTTCCGAGCGAACCCGCGAGCGGGAAGACCTGTTTGTTCGCGAACGCCGTGACCGCGACCCGGTGGCATTTCGGGTGCTCCAGCGCGGTCGCCACCATCCGCACGAGGGCGACGGACTTGCCGGCGCCCGCAGCGGCCCGGAGGAGGATCTTGTCGTGGTCGGCCTGGCCCGCCAGCACCTGCTGCAGGGCGGCGATGGCCCGGTCGGAGGCTGCGACGTTGCCTCGTGCGGCGTCTCCGTGGTGGGTGGCGTCGGTCAGGTGGGCGGCCGCGGGCGTGAAGCTGATGGTCATTGTCAGTCCAGGTCGTCGATCGTGAGGGCGGCGGGGGCGACGGAGGCGGGCGGCTCGGCGGCGGCGTCACCGCCGACGTCGAACCGCTCCTCGTCGACGAGCGGTGGCCAGGCGTCCGGGTTGAGCTCACCGCGCGCCCGACGCACCGCGAGCGTGTCCGACCACTCGGCCTCGGCGACGGCGTGGGGGCGGCAGCACCAGAGGTGCTTGCCCTTGTCTGCTGCGTATGTGTCCGGCCCGCAGTCCGCCTTCGGTGCGGCCTGGTTGTCCTGGCTCGGCCGGGCTACCGCGAGGTCGACACCGTTCTTGAACGGCTTGCCGAACCAGGCGGCATCCGCCAGGACGATCTCGTCGCCGACAGCGAACGGAGGGCACACTTTGGGCTGCCAGTCCAGCGCGTCGCCCGTCGTCTCGACGAGATCGCCGATCGTCATCTGCCCGAACTTGAAGGACCCGCTCTGGATCTTCAACGTGGTCGACGCCCGCTCGATCATGGCCTCACCGTTGACGTGCAGCGCGACGACGCGCGTGCCCGCCTTGAGTCGACGCGACCGGACACGGAGCCGGAGCGGCTCGACGGCGGTGACGGTCGCGAGGGCCAGCTCGCGCACACCGGCGTCTGCGGCGCGGTCGTGCGCAACCCCGTAGTCACCGAGGCAGGCGAGCTGGACCGCGCAGGTGCGATCGTCGTCGAGCATCTCGACCTGGGCGTTGCGCCAGCTCGTGTAGGTCCGGGAGAAGCGGACCAGATCCGACGCCTGAAGCGCGAGCCGACGCCCCCACACCTCCTGGGCGTCCGCCTCGAGCGCGCGGTGCACCTCGCGGAGCCGCGACGACGGCACTCCCGAGAGCACCGCGATCGCCCGCTCGACGACCGACATCCGATAGTCGAGTGCTTCGGTGACGAACTCCTCGTAGGACTCGTCGGCGCGTTCGCGGCGGGCACCGTGGAGCGCGTCCGAGACCACGTTGGACAGGCGGGCGCCCGGAGTCTGCTCCTGCGCGGTGATGGCGTCGGACACCGCGCGGTGGTCGAGCGGCTCGGTGGCCTCGGCCCAGGTGACCAGGTAGTCGAGGCGGCCGGAGTCCATCGCCGGTCCCCCGGCCGTCACGTGGGCGGCCAGGATCGAGCGGAGGTCGAGGATCGGCTTCCGCAAGCTCATCGCACGAGCGCGGTCCTCCTCGAGCAGGAAGCTGACGGCAAGGCGTTCGTCCGGGTGCAGCGGTTCGGGGATAGTGGCCTCGGCACCGTCGAAAGTGAGTGCGGGGCGGCCCTGCTCCAGGTCACGTTCCCACCGCAACCTGCTCAGCTCGACGCCGGCGAGAGAGTCCGCAGCGGTCGCCAGCAGATCGGCGGTCGGACGGTCCGGGACGGCGAGCTGGACGGGCAGCCGTCCGGAGTGCCCGCGGATCGCCTCGCCGATCAGGCGCATCACGGCTCGTCGGGTCAGCGGCGACTGCGGGTCGATGAAGGTCTGCCGAACCCAGGTCCCCGGGTGGGACCGCACGGCCACACCGTGCACACCCAGCGCGGCCGAGTCCGACTTCACGACGACGACGTCGATCGTTCCCGGCTCCCCTGCCGGGTCCGTCCGCCGTCGGTCGGACCAGACGGGAAGGCCACTGAGGGTGGCGTCCACCTGGTCGGTGACGCTCTTCGGCGCGGCGCCGGCCTGGACGGCAGCGTGCAGGTGCCGCTCGACGCCGATCTCGGTGAGCAGCGCCTCCGGCCCGGGGCGGGCGCGAAGCTCTGCACGGCAGTAGGTGAAGAGGCTGCAGGTGACGCAGCTGCGCGGGTCGAACGCCGCGGTCTGGTGGGCGACGAAGTCCGTCAGCTCGTCGTCGGTCGGGCGGTCGTCGCCGAGCTTGGCCCTCATCGCCAGCCGCTCCTCGGCGCGCGCCCGAACCTCGCCGCGGTGGTCGTCGAGGAGCTCGACGACCGGCTCCGGTTGCAAGAAGGCGTTGCGCGGGACGGCCAGTGCGCCGAAGCGGTGCACGGACATGCCCGCGGGGAGCTTCGACCACGCTTCCGCGGACTCGGCTCCCAGCGCGACCTGTAGGAAGCCCTTCAGCATCCGCTTGTCGTCGATGCGGGAGCGGATCCGCTCGTAGTCCTTCGCGTCGCCCATGATCAGCCAGGACCCGCCGTCCACCCGCGGGCAGACGATCGCGAAGTCCGGTTGGACCGCGCTGGCGTCGGCGCGGTGCTCCAGGTGGACGTACGGCACCGCGAGCCGGGTCAGCATCGTCGCCTGACCGGAGATCGCCGCCTCGTGTGCGGAGACCAGCTGCGCGGCGGTGCTACCGACCTTCCCGCCGCAGTCTCGGCGCCGGACGGACTCCGGTCGCGGCAGCCCGAGCCGTCCGACCGTACGAGTCAGGAGCTCCGAGACGAAGCGCTCGCCGTGGACCAAGGACTCGAAGGTCATCGCGCGCATCCAGCGGGCCTCGGGAATGCCGGCGGAGTCGTCCGGGAAACCGAGGAAGGTCGCCGTCGCTCGCCTGGTCCTGCTGGTGATGAACGGGTCGGTGAGCCGGAACCGCTCACATCCCGCGTGAGCCGACGCGGCGACCGCGCTGGTGCCGCCCCCGGACTGCAACCCGCCCATTCCCTGCTCCCCTCGGCCGGAACTGTCACCTGTCCCATCGCCGGCCGGCCGCCGCGATTACCGGTTCCCACGGGTCTTCAGCAGGATTGAGTAGGCCGAACGGCCTCCGCGCCGCCTCCGTAACGGCCTAAGCGGTTCACGCGAATGGTGGGAGGGATCGGATGACCTGGGAGCGGCATGACTATCGCAGTGGACCGGACGCGGAGTCGGCGCGTGGAGACCGTCGACGCCGACGTCTTCTCCTTCCTCAACGATCTGGTGCTGCGCTCGCTCGCCGCCGCCGTCGGCGACGTTCTCGACACGTCCGGAGAAGAGTTGGAGGACAGGGAGGGAGTGTTCCGTCGACTCCTGGACAACATCGTGGCGGTGGCGGAGGCGCTGGAAGTCGTCGACGACCGCGTCATCGGGGAGTACGTCCGTCCACGGACCTACCGTGGACCCCAGACTGCCGAGACCGTGTCAGCGCACGTCGATGCCCTTCGCCGATTCGCCGAGGCACTTCCCACGGCACAGCGCCCTCGCAATGCACGTGAGCGCGCGCTCCGGGGGCAGGAGCGTGCCGCCTATCTCGCCCCCTGGAAGAAGCAGGTCCTGGGCTCCCTGCGCACGGACCCGACCTCGCGCTCGTGGGAGTCACGTGCCGACGCTCCCCAGCGTCTCTACCTCGTCGCCTGGCAGAACTGGGTGAAGCTCGGTCACGGCACGGACGCTCGGGTGCGGCAGCACCTCGGGAACCCCGACTGCCACGTGCTGCAGGTCGTCGAGGCCCGCCACGTCGACATCACTCAGGCCGAACGAGAGCTCCGGCACCGGTTCTCGCGCAAGCGCAAGCCCGGGCGCAACATCAAGCTGCAGATGCCCCGCAGCTTCGGTGCCGGCCGCGAGCTGGTCCCGTACAGGGACATCGCCGACTTCGACCTCTTGTCGCTCATACCGAGCGGCGGCGCACGGGACGTCACCGCCGAGTACTGACCCAGCCGGTCTTCACGTCACGGAGCGCCTCGGCGCTGCGCTCCCGGCGCCCCCGACGTCTGCGAACGCCCTCGTTCGCAAGATCGTCTGGTCGCGCCCATGCCACCACGGGAGGGGGCCTTCTGCATATCGTTCCCCGGCCCGGGAAGACCCGAACGACGGGCCGTTCGCAGTACAAGATCGATGCGCCGGTCGCCGGGGCGACCAACGCCGTCCCCGTCACGGTCGACGCCCTGCTGTAGCGGGATTGCCCCTGCGGCTCGGGGCAGCGCCCGCTGCTCGCACAGCGGCGTAGTTCCTGGAGCAGACCGACGCGGGCGGGACGGGTTCCGCGGTGCGCCGGGTGTTGCGGTTCGGCTCTGACGCTCGACCTCTACACGCGGCGGACCGACAACAGCGAACGCTTCGTCCAGGCCCTCGACGACGAGTAGGATCCAGAAGACGGTGGAGCATCCGTTGCTTCGAAGTGAGTCGACGCTCCGGGAATGCTCCGGGACAACCTCGGAGACGACGAAACCCCTGGTCACTCTCGGACTTCCGAGCCTGTGACCAGGGGTTTTGACTGTGGGCGATACTGGGATCGAACCAGTGACCTCTTCGGTGTGAACGAAGCGCTCTCCCCCTGAGCTAATCGCCCTCAGCGGTAGTACGTACTCTACACAGCCCGTCCCACCGCCGTTCACGGGGGTCGACCCCGATCACTGCGACGGCGTGACCATCGTCGACCCCGGGATCTCGACCGGCGGGGGCGGCGGCTGGAGCAGCGGCATGAGCGGGGACTTCAGCCAGGCCCACTCGATCCCGACCCACCCGCCGACGGTCTCGAAGACCCCCACCGCCCAGGCGCACAGTGCGACGACGCCCAGGATCGCCGTCATCACCAGTACCTGGACCACCCGGGTCTGGCGGCCCATCCAGGCCACCCAGGCGTCGTACCGGACCCGGACCCAGTGCAGCAGCCGCTTGGCCCAGTGGAACTCGGCGGCCAGCACCCCCAGCCCGAGGAAGATGATCGCCCAGCCCGGCCCGGGGGCCGGGAGCGCGATGATCCCGATCACGACGATCGCCGTGCCGAGCACGCCCGCCGTGATCCGGTAGGTCATGTCCAGGACCGGGTTCCGTGCCACACCGGCCCGGAAGATCCGGTAGCGGACCTTGGTCTTCCGGAACCACGTCCGGAGCCCGGTGTAGCGACGGCGGCGGGGTCGCTGCCCCGTCACCGTCGTCCCGGTGTCGTTCTGCTCCGTCGTACTCAGGTCTCCACCCGCCCAGCCGCGACTACTGCCGACGGCGCGGGCGGAGCGACCCGCCCGCGCTCGAGCGAGACCGCGTACTGCTCGTACGTCCCGCTCCCGGGCGATGCTACTGACATCGGGCTGTTGATTCCCGTACGGACGTCGAACGTTCCGACGGCCTGCGGGTTCGCGTCACCGTTCAGACCCCAGAGGACGTAGGTCTGGTCGTCGACCTGGTTCGGCGCCAGTGCCATCGGCATGACCTCGGGCCTGCCGTCCTGCACGATCACCGCGGCCATCGGCGCCGCGGACGGGTCGGTCGGGGACGCGAGGAACGCGTGCGTCGTGCCCGGCCGGGCGAGCGCCCCGAGGACGTCCTCCATCTGCTGGGCCTGCGCGATGCTCGCGTCCCGCTCGGAACGCAGCGCCTGGATCTGTCCGGCGAGCACCCCGCCCCCGACGAGGACGGCCACGATCGCGGCGGTGGCGAGCAGCGCCCGTCCCGTACGACCGGACGGTCCACGACGCGCGCGACGGCGGCCGGGGCCGGCCGCGGGACGCTCCGCTCCCCCACGCGCCGGCTCCGGGCGCGACGACGGCGACTGCCTCGGCGGCACGGGTGCGGGTGCCGGTCGGCGCCCGCGGGACGGCACGACGTACTCGGGTCCGGCAGGCCCGCTGCCGATCCGGTCCCCCGGCACCACACGCTCACCGTGGCCGCGCCCCGCCTGGGGGGTGCGTCGTGCCTCCTCCATGATCGCGTCACGGAGGCCGCGCGGGGGCTCGTACTGCGGGAGCGCGGTGGCGAGACCCGTCGTGACACCCGCCACATCGGCGGCGACCCGCCGGCACTCCGCGCATCCGGCCAGGTGCTCGATCACCTCGAGCTCCTCGTCGGGCTCGAGAGCGTGCAGCGCCCAGCCGACCGTCTGTTCACTCATCGGGCAGGGCCTCCTCTCGTTCCCGTTCACGTCACACCCCCGGGCCACTCGGCGCCGGAGTCCCCGATCACGGGGCCCAGCAGGTTCCGGAGTCTCGCGACCCCGGTGAACATCCGGGACTTCACGGTGCCCAGCGGCACCCCTGTCATCGCGGCGACCTCGCGCTGCGTGTAGCCGCCGTAGTAGGCGAGCGCGAGCACACGCCGCTGTTCGGCGGGCAGCCGTCCCAGCGCGTCCCGCACCTGGCCGGCCACGACCGATCCGATCGCGTCCTCGTCGGCGCCCGGGCCGGGCGGGGCGTTCCACTCCGCGCCGTCCTCGCTCGCCGGCACGGTGCGGCGCCGGATGGCGCTCTCGCGCCGGACGGCGTCCACCGACTTGTGGTGCACGAGCGTCACACGAGCGTCAGCAGCCAGGTACCGAACCGGCCGCGCTCCGGGTCGAACCGCGAGGGGTCCCGCCAGAACGCCAGGAACACCTCCTGGACGACGTCCTCGGCGAGCCCCTCGTCGGCACAGATCCGTCGCGCGAGCGAGTACGCCTGCCGCCCGAACCGGTCGTACAACTCACCCAGGGCGGTGGAGTCTCCGGACACGATCCGTTGCACGAGCCGCAGGTCCTCGGCGCCGTCCCGGCGAGGAGGTTCGCGGCGTGCGACACCCTCACCGGGCCGCCCGCGCTCCGGACGGTCCGGTGGATCGGCGATGCCTGCCACCAGCGATGTCCTCACAGTTGAAGTGTTCGATGTCCTGGCCCGATCGGTTCGGACCCCGGCGAGAGTAGTCGTGTCCCGTCGCCCACCTCACACGCAAGGACGGCGGCGCGCCCGTTCAGCCGCATCACCGCAGCGCGGAGTTACACCCGTGTGACTCGATCGGGCGTCATCCCGTGGTGATCCACGTTGATGCGCATCGGACCCGTCACCCCGAGGGCCGCTTGCTCGTTCTTCCGACTGACGCCCCACGCAACGCCCCCAGAAAGAGGATGACCGATGCGCGACGAGTCCAAGACGATCCGGGCGACGGCCATGTTCGAGCTCATCGCTCCGGACGCGCCTGTCGTGCCCGTGAAGGTCGAACTGTCCTACTCGAGCCGCGACCCCTACGCCGTCCAGGCCTCGTTCCGGACCGGCCACGACTCCACCGTCGACTGGGTCTTCGCCCGCGACCTGCTCGCCGACGGCCTGGTCGACTCGGCCGGCACCGGCGACGTCCGGGTGCAGCCCATGAGCGACGACCCGTCGCGGATCGAGCTCGAACTGACCTCCCCGTCGGGCCACGCGCTGTTCACCACGTCGGCGCAGACCCTGTCGGAGTTCCTGCAGGCGACCTACGACGCCGTCCCCGCCGCGTCGGAGTACTCCTGGCTCGACTTCGATGCCGCGCTCGCGGACCTGCTCGACACGACCGCCCGGGACTGACCCGACGCACCACCACCGGGCGGAGTCGATCTCCGCACGTGAGAGGACATCCGGTGGTGGCGAGGGGGGTGGACGACTCCCCTCCGGGGCGGGTGCTAGTGTTCTCTCATCGCACCGAGGACGGGCCGAGGCCCCGAGAACGGTGCTCATGCGGACGTAGCGCAGCTGGTAGCGCATCACCTTGCCAAGGTGAGGGTCGCGGGTTCGAGTCCCGTCGTCCGCTCGGAGGATCGGCCCTGAGCCGGGACCTTCCTGCAGAGTCAGCCAGACTCTGGCGGAGTGGCCGAGTGGCTTAGGCAAGGGCCTGCAAAGCCCTGTACGCGGGTTCGATTCCCGCCTCCGCCTCGCGCGATTAGCTCAGCGGGAGAGCACTACCTTGACACGGTAGGGGTCACTGGTTCAATCCCAGTATCGCGCACCATCACCGGAATCCCCGGGCCGCCGGCCCGGGGGTTTTGTCGTTCCCGGCCCCGGCGGCGCCCCGCGGCACCCCTGCGACGAGGGCGCTCCGCTACCCCACCCCCCTCGTGGACCGCCACGGACCGTGCGCTACTGTTCTCCCAACGCACCGGGAACGAGCGGAAACGCCACGGGAACGGTGCGAATGCGGACGTAGCGCAGCTGGTAGCGCATCACCTTGCCAAGGTGAGGGTCGCGGGTTCGAGTCCCGTCGTCCGCTCAGCCGGGTCTCGTACACGGGCCGGGTGTCCGGCGGCGTGGCCGAGTGGCTTAGGCAAGGGCCTGCAAAGCCCTGTACGCGGGTTCGATTCCCGCCGCCGCCTCGCGCGATTAGCTCAGCGGGAGAGCACTACCTTGACACGGTAGGGGTCACTGGTTCAATCCCAGTATCGCGCACCATCACCGGAATCCCCGGGCCGTCATCGGCCCGGGGATTCCGTCGTTCAGCGCCCCCGTCCGGCCCACGCGGAGTCGACCGACCGGCGCGCGCGCTCCGGGTCGTCACCGGCCTCCGCGACGACGCCCGCGAGCATCGGCGGGACGTGGTCCAGCGCAGCGGGTGGCAGTGGCCCGTTCGCGACCAGCGAGACGATCCCGTGGCCCACGGCCCGGCTCCGGGTCGCGAGATCCAGCGGGACGACGTCGGCGCGGACCCGTCCGGCCGTCCGCGCCCGGAGGGCGGCCTGGACGAGGTACTCCAGGGTCGCGTCGGCCGCACGCAGGTCCTCCAGCTCGACGCTGTCGTCGAACATCACCCGGTACAGATCGGGGTGTTCGAGCGCGTTGTCCGCGTAGGCCGCGACCAGTGCCGCCAGGTCGTGCACCGAGTCGTCGGTGGTCCGCAGCCGGCCGAACGTCGCACCGAGCCGGACGAAGCCCTCCTGCCGCAGCGCCCGCCACAGTCCGTCCATCCCGCCGAAGTGCGTGTAGACGGCCATCGTCGAGACCCCGGCGCCCGTGACCAGCGACCGGGTGGTGATCGGCTCGCGGGCACGCAGCATGTGTGCCGCGCGCTCGATCAGGGCCGTGCGGACCGCCGGATCCTTCGTCCTCGCCACGCTCGAATTCTATAACATTGCAGTGTTATTGTTCGACGGTGACCATCACCCTGAAGAGCCCGTCCGCTCTCCCCGCCGTGCCGATCTACCAGCAGGTGTCGATCGCGACCGGTTCCCGCCTGGTCTTCGTCGCCGGGCAGGTCGCGCGGGACGCCGCGGGCACCCGGATCGGCGAGGGAGACCTCGCCGCCCAGACCGAGCAGTGCTACGTCAACATCGCGGCCGCACTGGCGGAGGCCGGGGCGACCTTCGACGAGGTCGCGAAGTACACCGTCTACCTGGTCGACTGGACACCGGAGAAGATGGGCGCTTTCGTCGAGGGTGCCGAGCGGGCCGCGAGGCGACTGGGGCTGGAGACGCTGAGCGGCCCGCCGCTCACCGGGATCGGCGTCGCCGCACTGGCCGAGCCCGACCTGCTGATCGAGATCGAGGCCACCGCGGTCGTCGACGGCTGAGCCGCCCGGCCGGCCCGGCCGTGACGATCACCGTCCGCCCTGCCGCCGGAGCCCGTCGCGGCGTGCGATAGCGTCGCCCCGCACGCACCGGAGACGGTGCGACTGCGGACGTAGCGCAGCTGGTAGCGCATCGCCTTGCCAAGGTGAGGGTCGCGGGTTCGAGTCCCGTCGTCCGCTCCGCGAGCACCGAGAGCGATCACCCGGAGCCCCGGCCCGACCAGGCCGGGGCTCTCTCGCATGATGGGGCCGTGCAACGCATCCACTCGGTGGCGGTCGTCGGTGTGGTCGTCTCCCCCGACGGCCTCGTGCTCGCCGCCCGCCGCCGCGACGACGGCCGCTGGGAGCCGCCCGGCGGGATCCTGGAGGCCGGCGAGCGGTTCGAGGACGGCGTGGTGCGCGAGATCCGGGAGGAGACCGGGCTCGACGTCCGGGGCGAGCGCCTCACCGGCGTCTACAAGAACGTGCTGCGGGACGTCGTCGTCCTCGCCTACCGCTGCTCCCCCGTCGCCGGGCCGCCCGGGCCGCGGGCCGAGACCAGCGCCGTCGAGTGGATCTCCCCCGGCGAGGCCGCGCGCCGGATGCCGCCGGTGTTCGCCGCCCGGGTGGCGGACGCGCTGGCGGCGGGGCCGCCGGCGTCGCGCGCGCACGACGGGCACGACCTGGTGTAGCCGCGTCAGGGGCGCCATCCGTGGCGGTGCCGGGCGAACCCGCCCTCGGAGTCGATCACCTGCCCGGTGATCCAGTACGCCTCATCGGTGCACAGCCAGGCGATCAGCCGGGCCGGGTCGTCGGGCTCGCCGAACCGGCCGAACGGGAACATCTCCGCCATCGCCCGGAACGCCTCCGCACCCAGGTAGCCGGTGTCCACCGGGCCGGGGTTCACCGTGTTGACCCGGATCCGGCGGTCGGCGAGCTGGTCGGCGTGATCCCGGCGACGGCGGCCTTCGCGGCCGCGTAGGCGACCTCGCCGGGCATCGGGCCGCGTTCCTGGCCGGAGGTGAGCAGCACGATCGCGCCGCCGGGCCGGGCGTCGTCGTGCGCGTTCGCCCACGCCTGGGCCAGCAGGATCGAGGCGCGGGCGTCGACCGCCCAGTGCCGGTCGAGCTCGTCGGCCAGGTCCCCCAGCGGGCCGTCCGACCCGGACAGCGCCTGGTTCGCGACGAGCAGGTCCAGCGGGCCGACGATCCGCCGGGCCGCCTGCACGACCCGCTGCGGCTCGGCCGGGTCCGCCAGGTCGGCGTGCAGGCCGGCGACGACCGCGCCCTCGGCCACGAGATGCCCGCGGACGTCGTCGACGGCGGCCTCGACGTCGTCGGCACCCCAGTCCTGGGTCGCGTCGTGCGGGGCGAAGTGGTGGACGACGACGCTCGCCCCGTACGAGGCGAGCCGGCACGCCGTCGCGTGGCCGATCCCGCCCCGCCGCCCACCACCGGTGACGAGCGCGGTCCGCCCGCGCAGGGGCATCGGGTCCCGTCGCAGCGAGGTCATGCCGCGACCCTCGCGCAGGTTCCGGCGGGACGCGAACGGGTTCCTGCCCTACCGTTCCGCCATGACGTCCTGGACGGAGTTCGCGGCAGCGGCCCCGGTGGTCTCCGAGGTGTTCCGGCGCCGCCACGACGCCACCGACGACCTCTGCCTGCTCGGCACGCTCCGCGCCGACGGCTTCCCGCGGATCTCCCCGCTGGAGCCGCGGTTGTTCGAGGGTGAGCTCTGGCTCGGCGGCATGCCCGGCACCCGCAAGTTCGACGACCTGCAGCGCGACCCCCGGTTCACCCTGCACACCGCCACCGTCGACACCCAGGTCACCGAGGGCGACGCGAAGCTGTGGGGCCGCGCCGACGACGTGCAGGACCCGGCGTTGCACGAGCGGTACGCGCAGATGCTGTTCGAGCGGGTCGGGCTGGACGTCCGCGGCCGGGAGTTCGGTTTCTTCCCGGTCGCCCGGATCGAGGGCGGGTCGTGCGTCCAGCGGACCGGCGGGCACCTCGACATCACGATCTAGCGGGCCGGCGGCGTCGAGGAGACGGTCCGCAAGCACTAGCTAGCCGCGCGCCGCCTCCGGTGCGATCGCGCAGCGCAGCCGGGCGGGCAGCGCCTGCGGGTCCGGTGCCCCGCCGTCCTGGAGCCAGCGGGTCACCGCCCGCACGTCGTCGGTGCTGCGTACCGGGCCGACCGCCACGACCGGCGACTCCGGGTGACGGCGACCGGCGTCGCAGGCCTGGACCAGCACCATCATCCCAGGGCGACGCCCCGCGCAGACGCCAGGGCCGAACCGGCAGCCCGACGTCACGAGCATGCCGTGCGCGCTGTCCTGCACGACCGCGCGCAGTCCCTCGACCAGCACCTCGTCGACCCCGGGCAGCGCGGCGACGGTGCCGTGCGCGTCCTCGTCGAAACCGCTGGGCATCTGTGCGCAGGCCGCGCACCGGACCGCCGTGAACCCGTCCATGTCGCACCTTCCTGCAAATCGGAACCGTTGTCGTTTAGGATCACGGTAGCAGTCGAACGCGCAGGAGGAATCCGTGAAACCAGGTATCCACCCCGACTACGGCCCGGTCGTCTACCGGGACATGTCCACCGGCGACCAGTTCCTGACCCGGTCCACCGAGACCTCGCGGGAGACGGTCGAGTGGTCGGACGGGAAGACCTATCCGCTGGTCAAGGTCGACATGACCGCGGCGTCGCACCCGTTCTGGACGGGCAACGCCCGGGTCCTGGACTCGGCGGGGCAGGTCGAGAAGTTCCACCGCCGCTTCGGCGGCCGGCGGCGCTGAGCCGGACCGCGGCGCTGAACCGGGTCGCAGCGGGGATCCGGACCACGGCGGGGAACCGGGCCGCGACGGAGAGGTCGGCGTAGCGTCGGCCGCGTGCGCCGACGCCGCCGCGAGCCGGTGCAGGTCGTCACCGACCTGCGCGAGCCGCTCGCGGTCGAGCACGGCCGGCGGATCCGGATCCGGCTCGTGGCGATGGCCGTGTGGATCGCCGGGTGGATCGTCGCCGGCGTCTTCTGGCGGGACGGCTGGCTGGCCACGGCGATCCTGCTGACGAGCGGCCCCGGCGTCTGGATCCTGTGGTGGCTGTTCGTGCCGCGGCCCGGGCACGGGCGGCGCGAGCCGGTGCGGGCGCGGGAGCCCCGTCGGCTGCCCGGGCCCGCGGACGGGGGCGGCGGACCGGCGGACTGAACGCGCGGCTGCCGGGCGGCACCGGGCCGATCGGGTGGGCGGCCGCGGGGATCCGCGACCGCCCACCCCGGCGACCGGCGCAGCCGGGTGGTCCCGGCCTCGTCGGGTGGCCGTACGGGGACTCAGCCGGCCCGGCTGATCCCCACCATGTCCTCGCGCGGGATGACCTTCATCCGCTCGCGCCCGCGCTCCTCGCCGAGGCCGCGCTCGTGCTTGTCCAGGGCGAGCCAGCCGTCCCACGTCGTGAAGGGGACGCCGCGGCCGTCCAGCAGGGCGGGCACGGCCTCCGGGTCGCGCTGCGGCGCCTTCGGGAGGCCGGGGGCGTCGGCGAGCAGGCTGCCGACGGTCTCGAGCGCGCAGCCCTTCGTGTGCCCGATCAGGCCGACCGGACCGCGCTTGATCCAGCCGACGGTGTAGACACCCGGCACGCCGGACACCCGGCCCGCCTCGTGCGGGATCACGCCGCGGGCCGCGTCGAACGGCAGCTCGGCGAGCTCGGACCCGGTGTAGCCGACGGCCCGGTAGACGGCGCCGACCGGGTACTCGGTGAAGACGCCGGTCCCGCGGACGCTGCCGTCGCCGGTGTACTCGGTGCGCTCGACCCGCAGGCCCTCGACCCGGTCGGTGCCCAGCACGTGGTCCGGCTTCGCGAAGAAGTGCAGGTGGATGCGGCGCGGATCGCCGCGGTGGTCGCGCAGCGCCCAGTCCTGCATGATCTTGACGACCATCTGGACGTGCTTGGTGGCGCGGATCTGCTCCATCGAGCCGTCGTCGAACTCGACGTCCTCGGGGTCGACGATCACCTCGAGGCCGGGCACGTGGTCGAGCTCCCGCAGCTCCATCGGGCTGAACTTCGCCTGGGCGAGCCCGCGCCGGGCGAACACGTGCACGTCGGTGGCCGGGTTGACGGCCAGGCCGGCGTGCACCGAGTCGGGGACCTCCGTGCTCAGCATGTCCTCGGCGGACTTCGCGAGCACCCGCGCGACGTCGAGCGCGACGTTGCCCGCCCCGATCACGGCGACCGACGACGAGTCGAGCGTCCACTCGCGACCGACGTCGGGGTGGCCGTCGTACCACTGCACGAACTCGGCGGCACCGTGGCTGCCCGGCAGCTCGATCCCCGGGATCTCCAGGTCGCGGTCCCGCTCGCAGCCGGTCGCGACGATCACGCCGTCGTAGTGCTCGCGCAGGTCGGCGAGGGTGACGTCGGTGCCGTAGTGGACGTTGCCGAACAGCCGCACGGCCGGGTTGTCGAGCACCCGGTGCAGCGCGTTCACGATCTGCTTGATCCGCGGGTGGTCGGGCGCGACGCCGTAGCGCACCAGGCCGAACGGCGCGGGGAGCTTCTCGAACAGGTCGACGGCGACGTCGGCGTCGGACTTCAGCAGGGTGTCGGCGGCGTAGATCCCGGCCGGTCCGGAACCCACCACCGCCACGCGCAGCGCAGTCATCGTTCTCCTCGGGTCGACGACCCCCGAGGGTATAGCGAGGGTATAGCAAGGTAAGCCTTACCTTACTGTTACATGGGTAACACCGTGCGCGGCAGCAGGTCCGGGAAGTGGCTGCCGACGCGCTCGGAGTGCCGGCGCCACTCGCGCGGGTAGCCCAGCGAGACCTCGACGAACGGGACGTCGTCGACCACGACGGTCCGCGGGATGTGCAGGTGGCCGTGCACGACCGCCCGCGCGCGGTAGCGGCGGTGCCAGTCCGCGGTCGCCGTCGTACCGCACCACAGCGCGAACTCCGGGTACCAGAGTACGTCGCAGGGCTCGCGCACCAGCGGCCAGTGGTTGACCAGCACCGTCGGCAGCCCGGGGTCGAGCGCGTCGAGACGGGCCGCCGTCGTCGCCACCCGGTCCGCGCTCCAGGCCTGCCGGCTCGGGTGCGGATCGGGGTGCATCAGTTACTCGTCGGTGCAGACCACCCCGGCCGCGCGTGCGGCGGCCAGCCCCTCGTCGGACGACGCGGTCCCCGGCGGCAGGAACGAGTAGTCGTAGGGCACGAACAGCGGCGCGACGACGGCCGGTCCGTCCGGCCCGTCCCACACCGGGTACTCGTCCTCCGGGGTGAGCACGCCGATCCCCCAGCAGCGGCGGACGAGCTCGTCGTAGCGCGCGACGCCGGCGAGCTGCTCGCCGTCGTCGGCGTCGGCGTTCTTCCCGCGGGTCCACAGCTCGTGGTTGCCCGGGACCCACAGCACGGTGCCGAACCGGGCGCGGAGCATCTCCAGCGTCCCGGCGACGCTCTCGATCCGCTCGTCCACGTCGCCGGCGACGATCAGCCAGTCCCCGGGATGGCCGGGGGTGATCGCCTCGGCGATCTCCCGGTTCTCCGCGTGACGCACGTGCAGGTCACTGACCGCGAGCAGGCGCGGGCCGTCGGGAGCGGACATGCCTCCAGTACTACCCGCCGCCCGGGGGACGGGGGGCGGCAGGGATGCCCGAAAGGTGGTTACCGGGAGTAGGTTACCGGGAGTAGGTTCGCGGACAAGCTGACGACGCGGGAGGTCGACATGGCGGGATCGCGCGGTGCGCGACGCTGGATCCGATGGGTGATGCGGCACGGGGCCGTGCGGCGCGAGGTGACCCGGCAGTCCGACAAGGGTGACCTCGGCGCACGGATGATCGTCCACCCGGACGCGGTGCGGGACCCGTACCCGGCCTACGAGGAGATCCGCGCGCAGGGCCGGATGGTGCGCTCGGCGCTGAGCTGGACCACCGTCGACCACGAGATCACCACGGCGGTGCTGCGCAGCCCCGACTTCTGCGTCGGGATGCGGATGCCGGAGAACGCCCCCGGCCTGCTCAAGGCCCTGATGAGCGCGGGCGGGACGTGGCCGCTCGGGCCGGCCGAGCCGCCGTCGCTGCTGTCGATCGACCCGCCCGACCACAACCGGATCCGCAAGCTCGTCACGCGGTCGTTCAGCGCCAAGGCGATCGCCCGGCTGCGCACCCGCACCGAGGAGGTGGCGGCCGACCTGCTCGACGAGATGGAGGCCCGTACCGGTGCCGACCGGCGGGCCGACGTGATCGCCGAGTACGCCTCGCTGCTCCCGGCGACGGTGATCGCCGAGATGCTCGGCGCACCGGTCGAGATGCGCGAGCAGTTCCTCCAGTGGGGCGAGGGCGGCGCGTACTCGCTGGACATGGGCCTGAGCTACGCCATGTTCCGCCGGTCGGAGAAGGACATCGACGCGCTCGCGGACTGGATGTCCGGGCACTTCGACCACCTGCGCGCGCACCCGAACGACAGCATCCTGTCCTCCCTCGTGCACGCCTACGACTCCGAGGAGGGCCGCCTCACCTCCGACGAGCTGCTCTCACTCGCCCTGCTGCTGCTCGCCGCCGGGTTCGAGACGACGGTCAACCTCATCGGCAACGGCACCAAGCTGCTGCTCGCGCACCCGGACCAGCGGGAGCGCCTGGCCGCGGACCCGTCGCTGTGGCCGAACGCCGTCGACGAGATCCTGCGGCTGGACTCCCCCGTGCAGCGCACCGGGCGGGTCGCCGCGCGCGACACCGAGGTGTGCGGGTTCCCGGTCCGCCGGGGCGCGCTGGTGCTCACCCACCTCGGCGGCGCCAACCGGGACCCGGAGGTGTTCCCGGAGCCGGACCGCTTCGACGTCGGCCGCGCCGGCGCCGACAAGCACGTCGCGTTCAGCCAGGGCATCCACTACTGCCTCGGTGCGGCGCTGGCGAAGATGGAGGGCGAGGTCGGGCTGCGGGCGCTGTTCGACCGCTACCCGGACCTGCGCTCCGCCGGTCCCGCCGAGCTGCGGGGCACCCGCGTGCTGCGCGGCTACCGGAGCCTGCCGGTCCGCCTCGGCGACGCCCGGGGCCCGGTCGGGACCTGACCGGGGCGCCTCAGGCGCGGGTGGAGGCGCTGGTGACCGTCGTGGTCACCAGGCTGATGATCGCCATGCCGATCACCAGGTGGATCGCCGCGGTCGCGATCCGGACGGTCAGCGGCTCGGTCGACAGCGCCAGCGGGTAGACCGTCGCGACGGCGGTGAGCAGGCCCGCGATCCACCCGAAGTACGCCATCGGGCTGGGCACGGCCATGAGCAGGATCTGGGCCAGCCCGGTGGCTGCCAGCGCGGCCAGCGCCGCGACGATCGCGAGCTGCACGGCGCCGTCCCAGCCGCCCACGGCGTCCGTCTCGATCGGCGCCAGGTAGGGGATCTGCAGCAGCACCCGCACGATCAGGAACCCGACGACCGCGATCAGCGCGGCGATCACCGCGGTCGCGACGCCGCCGGCCCACAGCCGGCTCCCCTGCACCGCCGGCCCGTGCGGGGCCCGCCGGGTGGAGCGGCTCATCTCACGGGTCCGGTCGTCGGCCTCGGACATCGTCGGTCTCCCGGGTCTCGTGCGCGTGATCGTGCGGTGGGCGACTGTGTCGGCTGTGTCGCCGGCGTCGACAGTGTGACGCACGCCGGCCGCCCGCGCTCCACGGTGATCACCCGGCGTGCCGGCGAGGTTACGCCGCGGGCCCGCGGCCGGGAACCGTCGCCGTCGCGTGCCGGGCGTTTTCCCGCCGGCGTGCCCGGTCCGGGCAGGTCACGGCCCCGGGCCCCACCGTCCCCGGTCGCGCAAATCGGCGGATCGTCCGGCGTAACGGATCGGCAACCGCGCCCCGGTTCGGTGTCCTCCATCGGCACATTCGAGGAGGCCACCATGATCGTGCCCGACATCCGGGAGACCGCCGACCTGCGGCGTGCCTACGGGGCGTTCCCGAGCGGTGTGACGGCGCTGTGCGCGCTGCGCGACGGCGTCCCCGTCGGCATCGCCGCGAGCTCCTTCGTCTCCGTCTCGATGGACCCGCCACTGGTCTCGATCTGCGTGCAACGGTCGTCGACGACCTGGCCGCTGCTCGCCGACCGCGACCGGCTCGGGGTCTCGGTGCTGGGGGCCGACCAGGCGTCGGCCTGCCGGCAGCTCGCCGGGCCCGCGGCGGGCCGGTTCGCCGGGCTCGTCCACCACGCGACACCGGAGGGGGCGGTCCTGCTCACCGGGGCCGCGGCCTGGCTGGACTGCTCGCTGCACGACGTCGTCGACGCCGGTGACCACGTCCTCGCGCTGCTGCGCGTCGAGGCGCTCCAGACCCACGACGGCGTCGCCCCCATCGTGTTCCAGGCCAGCCGGTTCCACCGGCTGGTCGAGGACGCCGCGTGATCCCGGCGGCACCGGCCGGGTCCGTCGCCGCGGCCGTCGCGGCGTTCCGGGCGGGGCGGCCGGTCGTGCTCGCCCCGCGGCACGGCGACCGGCCGTGCGACGCCGTGCTCCCCGCCGCGCTCGCCGGGACCGCCTGGACCGCGTGGCTGATCCGGCACACCTCCGGGCTGCTGCGGGTCCCGATGGAACCCGGCCGCGCCGACGAGCTGCGGTTGCCCGCCCTGCGGGCCGATCCGGGCACCCGCTGCGGCGCCGTCACCGTCTCGGTCGACGCCGAGGGGGTCGGCACCGGCATCAGCGCCGTCGACCGCGCGCTCACTGCCCGCGTGCTGGCCGATCCGGCCTCCCGGCCCGACGACCTGCGCCGGCCGGGGCACCTGCTCCCGGTCCGCGTCGCGGAGGGCGGCGGGCCCGGTGGCGCCGGGGCCGACGAGGCCGCGGTGGCGCTGTGCCGCGCGGCCGGGCTCCCCGCGGTCGCGCTGGCCGCCGGCCTGGTCGGCGCGGGCACCGGGCTGGCCGACCCGGCGACGGCGGTGCGGATCGCGCACCGGTACGGCCTGGTCGTCGCCGATCCCGCCGAGGTGCTCACCCACCTCACACGGGATCCCGCCGACCCGCGCGACCCCGCCGACCCGCGCGATCCCGCCGACCTGCGCGACCCCGCCGGCGTGCTCGCCCGCACCCGGCGCCACCCCGCGGCACCGCTCGCGACCACCCACCCCACCGCCCGGCACCTGGAGCACCTGTGACCGTCACCGTCGTCGTCGGCAACCCGAAGCCCGGCTCCCGCACCCGGGCGGCCGGCGAGCTGCTGGCCCGCTCGCTCACCGGGCGGGAGCCCGACCACGTCGTCGAGCTCGCGGAGCTCGGCCCCGGGCTGCTGGGCTGGGGCGACCCGGCGGTCACCGCGGCCGTCGACACCGTCCGCGGGTCGGATCTCGTCGTGATGGCGAGCCCCACCTTCAAGGCCACCTACACCGGGCTGCTGAAGCTGTTCCTCGACCAGTTCGCGGGCGGGACCGGGCTCGAGGGCGTGGTGGCCGTCCCGCTCATGCTCGGTGCCGGGCCGGCGCACGCGATGGCACCGGACCTGCTGCTGCGGCCGGTGCTGACGGAGCTGGGCGGCACGTGCGCCGTGCCGGGCCTCTACCTGCTCGACGACGACCCCACCGGCGGGGCGGCCCTGGCCGGCTACGTCGAGCGGTGGGCCCCCGTCGTCGGTGCGCTGACCGGCGTGCGGGCCTGACACCCGCGTATTTCCCCGCCCCGACGGCGCTGACCTGCGACGACCGTCCCGGCACCGGTCGCGCAAATCGACCGTGACGGTGACGGACACCGGACGCAACACCCGCCGTCGAGGCTTCTCCCCAGCACTCCCCCGCCCGGGCTCCCGGGCGGACCGGACGGGCACACCGGGGTGCCGCCCGACCCCCGATCCGACTTCAGAGGAGGTCACCGTGCGGTTCCCGGACACCGACCAGGCCGTGGCGCCGGTCCCCGACACGTCCCCCGGAACGGGCCGGTGGTTCGACCGGCACCGCTGGTGGGTCACCAGGACGGCGATGCTGCCGGTCCACGTGCTCGTGTTCGCCGTCGTCGCGTTCTTCCTGGTCTCCCTGATCCCCGGCGACCCCGTCGTCGCGCTCACCGGCGGCCGGCTCTCCGCCGAGGACTACGCGGCGGCCCGGGCCGACCTCGGGCTGGACGGGCCCTGGTGGGAGCGGCTCGGCCGCTTCCTGGGCGATCTCGTCTCCCTCGATCTCGGCACCTCGCTGGCGACCGGCCGCGACGTCGCCGGTGAGCTCGCGACCCGGCTCCCCGCCACCCTCGAGCTGGCACTCCTGGGCCTGGTCGGCTCGACCGTCGCCACCCTGGTGGTGTCGTGGTTCGCGGTCACCCGCCGCGGGTCCTGGTTCTCCCGGGTCGTCGTCGGCTATGCCCGCTCCGCGGGTGCGATCCCCGAGTTCGTGCTGGCCATCGCCGCGGTCTTCGTGTTCTACGCGGCACTGAGCTGGGCGCCCGCCCCGTCGGGACGGACGTCGCCGATGGTGCCCGCACCGGACACCGTCACCGGGTTCACCCTGCTCGAGGCCCTGCTCACCGGCAACGGGGAGGCGTTCGCCTCGCTCGCCGGGCACCTCCTGCTCCCGGTGCTGGTCATGATCGCCGCCCACTCGGCGATCCTGATCAAGATGCTGCTGGTCGGTCTCGACGAGGCGATCGACGCACCCGCGACCCGCTTCCGGATCGCGACCGGCGCACCCCGCCGCGTCGTGGTGCTCTCGGTCTACCGCCGCGCCGCGCCGGCGATGGTGGCGACGATCGGGATGCTGTTCGGCTACCTCATGGGTGGCGCGGTGGTGCTCGAGTCGATGTTCGCGCTCGGCGGGCTCGGTCAGTACGCCGTCGACGCCGTCACCACCGCCGACGTGGTCGCGCTCCGCTCGTTCCTCGTGGTCACCGCGGCGTCCTGCCTGGTGATCTACCTCGTCGTCGATCTCGTGACCATGACCCTGGACGTCCGGCGACGTCCCGGCGCGGTCACCGGGGAGTGAACATGACTGCCGCCGTCCTCACCCCGGGGGAGGTCACGGGGCCACGCCCCGCGGCCCGGCCCCGGCTCGCCCGCCCGCTCCTCGCGCTCCCCTTCGCGCTGCTGCTGGTGCTCGCCGTCGTCGGTCCGCTGCTGGCGCCGTGGGACCCCCAGAGCGTGGTCGCGACGCCGTCGTCGCCGCCGTCGTCGGCGCACTGGTTCGGCACCGACACCAACGGGATGGACGTGTTCTCCCGCGTCCTCACCGCCACCCGGCTCGACGTGCTGATCGCGCTGTCGGTGACGGTGCTCAGCACTCTCGCCGCGCTCGTCGTCGGCCTGGTCACCGGCATGAACGAGGCCCGTCGCGGCCCGGCCGGGATCGCCGCCCGTGCCACCGCCCGGGGCATCGACCTCGTCCAGGCCGTGCCCACCGTGATCGGTGGTCTCGTGCTGCTGTCGTTCTTCGGCCGCGAGCCGCTCGTCATGGTCCTGGCGCTGGCGCTGCTGCTCCTGCCGGTGCAGGCCCGGCTCGTCCGGGTCGAGGTCCTCCGGGTCCGGTCGGAGGGCTACGTCGACGCCGCCCGGATGTCCGGGGAGAGCGAGCCCGCCCTGATCGTCCGGCACGTCCTGCCGAACGCCTCGCACGCGGCGCTGGAGAACACCTCGGCGATCTTCGGGATCGCCGTCATCTTCTGCGCCGGGCTCGGCTTCCTCGGGGTCGGCATCGTGCCGCCGATCCCGGAGTGGGGCTCGATGCTGGCGCTCGGGGCGACCGATGCCGCCGTCGGCCGCTGGTGGGGGGCGCTGTTCCCCGCACTGGCGCTGGGTCTCGCGGTGGCCTCGGCCGCCGGTGCCGCCCGCGCGCTGTTCGCCGGGGGGCCCGGTGAGCGCCGGCCGCCGCGCGCCGCTGGCCGGTCTCGTCGCCGCGCTCGCCGTGCTGGTCACCGGCTGCGGTGCCGGCGCGGTGGAGGCGGAGCGGGACACCGTCGTCATCGTGACGGGGGCGCAGGCTCATGTCCTTCGCCCAGGACTCCAACGGCACCGGCTACGAGAGCGCCGAGTACCTCGCCAACACCAACGCCACGCTGCTGCGCAACCCCTACGTCGACGGCAGCGGCGGGCAGGCCCGGCACCAGGACCTCTACCGCTTCGAGCCGCTGCTCGCCGAGCGCTACGAGGTCAGCCCGGACCGGCTCACCTACACCTTCCACCTGGACCCGGACGCCCGTTCCACCGCCGGGAACCCGGTCACCGCCGAGGACGTCCGCTGGTCCTACGAGCGCAAGTTCGCCACCGCCACCTCGATCGTCCCGTTCGTGAACGCGCCGGTGATCGTCGACCCGGAACGCCAGATCCGGGTGCTCGGCCCGATGACGGTGTCCTTCACCGTCGACGAGCCGGGCTACGGGTTCACCCTGCTGTCGCTGCTGTCCAACACGACCGCGGCGATCTACGACACGACGGTCCTGAAGGCGCACGTCACGCCCGACGACCCGTACGCGGTGGAGTGGTCGGCGAGCAACGGGAACTGGGGCTACGGCGCCTACGGCCTGGAGAGCTTCACCCCCGGCCAGCAGACGACCTACGTCCGCAACGAGGACTACGCCGGCGGCGCACCGCCGGTGCGGCGGATCATCCAGCGGGTCGTCGCCGACGCCGGGATCCGGGCGAACCTGCTCGCCCAGGGCGACACGCACGTCGCGGCGCAGCTGCGGCCCGCGGACCAGGTCGGGATCGCGGAGACCGGGGCGCAGGTGTTCAGCGCCCCCACCAACGCGATGGTCTACATGCCGCTGACCACGACCATGGCCCCCTTCGACGACGTCGCGGTCCGCCGGGCGCTGGCCCGCGCGGTGCCCTACGAGCAGATCGTCTCCGACGTCTACAAGGGACGCGCGGAACAACTGGCCGGGATGCTGTCCCCCGGCGCACCCGGCTACGACGGCGACGGCCTCGTGCCGTTCCGCTACGACCCGACCGAGGCGCGCCGAATCCTCGCCGAGGCCGGCCACACCGAGCCGGTCGCCTTCACCCTGACCGTCAACGCCAGTGTCCCGGACCTGCAGGAGGCGGCGGTCCAGATCCAGACCGCGGCCCGCGACGCCGGGTTCGCGATCACCATCGAGCCGGTCCCGTCGGCCGCGTTCAACGAGGGGCTCGCCGCCAAGACCTTCCAGGCGTCGATGGGCCGCGACTACGCCGTCGTCCAGTCCCCGCCCTACGAGCTGGCGCTGTTCTACACCGCCGACTCGCCGATCAACTGGCCGGACTGGGAGGACTCCCGGTTCGACACGGCGCTGGCCGCGGGCAACGCGGCCGGCGACCCGCTCTCGGTCACGGCGGGGCGCTCCTGGAACGCCGCGCAGCGCCGGATCCAGAGCGACGTCCCGACCATCTGGATGGCCTACGTCCAGCCGCTCAACGCCTTCCGCGGCGACGTCGGCGGCTACGTGTTCCGCACCGACAACACCATCGGCTACTCGCAGCTGCCCCTGGAGGGCTCATGACCGCGCAGATGGACACCGCGCAGGCGGCACCGGCGGCACCGGCGGGTCCCGTGCCCGCGGACCCGGTGCTGGCGGTCGAGGGACTCGACGTGCGGTACGGCACGTCGCACGCGGTGCGCGGGGTGGACCTCACGGTGCGCCCCGGTGAGCGGATCGCGCTGGTCGGCGAGTCGGGGTCGGGCAAGTCGACCCTGGGGCTCGCGGTCGCCGGGTTCATCGACCAGCGGGTCGCGACCGTCGAGGCGCGGCGGATGGAGTTCGCCGGCGTCCCGCTGCGCCGCGAGCTGACCCGGCTGCCGCAGCGCACCCCGGGGATGTCGATGGTCTTCCAGGACGCCATGACCTCCCTCGACCCGTTGTGGACGGTCGGGAGCCAGCTCGTCGCCGTGCTGCGCGGCGCGGGCGGGGTGGACGGCCGCGCCGAGGCCGCCGACGCCGCCCGGGAGTGGCTGACCCGGGTCGGGCTGACCGACACCCGCCGGGTCATGGCCGCCCGGCCGCACGAGCTCTCCGGCGGGATGCGCCAACGGGTCATGACCGCGATCGCGCTCGCCGGGCGTCCCCGGCTGCTCGTCGCCGACGAGCCGACCAGCGCGCTCGACGCCTCGCTCGCCCGGGGGGCCGTGGAGCTGCTCGTCGAGCTCTGCGAGACGCAGGGCGCGTCGGTCCTGATGATCAGCCACGACATCGGGCTGTGCCGGCGCTACACCGACCGGACCCTGGTGATGCACCGCGGCGTGCTGGTCGAGGAGCTCCGCTCGGACGACCTCGGCGCCGCCACGCACCCGTACACGCGGGGCCTGCTCCGCTGCATCCCGACGCTCGCCTCGGCCGGTCTCGACGAGCTGCCGACGATGACCGACGACGAGCTCGGGATCGCCGCGTGAGCGCGCCGCAGGTCGTCCTGGAGGGGGTGACCCGGCGGTTCGGCGACCGCACCGCCGTCGCACCGCTGTCGATGACCGTCGACGCCGGGGACCGGATCGGCATCGTCGGCGAGTCCGGGTCCGGCAAGTCCACGCTCGCCCGGATGATCGCGGGCCTGGACCGGCCGTCCGGCGGGACGATCACGATCGACGGCCGCACCCAGACCGCCTGGATGTCCACCACGGCGGGCCGCCGCGACCTGCGGCGACGCATCCAGCTCGTCGCCCAGGACACGACGTCGACCTTCGACCCGCGGCGCACGGTGCGCGACGCGCTCCGCACCCCGGCCCGGCTGCTCGGCGGGCACTCCGGGGCCCGGGCGGACGCCGTCGCGGAGGAGGCCGTCGCCGACATGGGCCTGCCGCCGGCGATGCTCGACCGCCACCCGCACGAGCTGTCCGGCGGTCAGCGGCAGCGGATGGCGATCGCGCGGGCCATGGTCGTGCGCCCCGGGCTGCTCGTCTGCGACGAGGCGGTCTCCGCGCTCGACGTGTCGGTGCAGGGCGCGGTGCTCAACCGGATCGTCCGGTACTGCCGCGAGCACGGCGCCGGGCTCCTGTTCGTCTCGCACGGCCTGCCCGCCACCGCCTTCGCCACCGACGACCTGCTGGTGATGCTGCACGGCCACGTCGTCGAGCACGGCCGCACCGGCGCGGTCCTCTCCTCCCCCGTCCACCACCACACGGCGGCCCTCGTGGCCGCCCACGCCTGACACCCGCACCCCCGGAAGGACACCTCGCATGTTCCACCTCGGATGGTTCCTCGGTAACGGCTTCGGCATCCAGCCCTGGAACCCGGCCGCCGACGGCCCCTGGACCGGCAGCAACCACCTCGACTGGATGAAGCCGGACCTCTACGTCGATCTCGCCGCCTCGCTGGAGCGGGCCGGCTTCACCTACGTCCTCATCGAGGACACGGCGATGGTCGAGGACACCTACCAGGGCTCGGCCGAGCCGTCGCTGCGCCGCGGGTTCATGGCACCGAAGAACGACCCGATGCCGCTGGTCCCGCTGATGACGCAGCGGACGAAGCACCTCGGCATCGTCCCGACCGTCTCGACGATCCAGTACCACCCGTACCTCGCGGCGCGGCTGTTCACGACGCTCGACCACCTCACCGAGGGCCGGGTCGGCATGAACGTCGTCACCTCGGTGACCGACCGCGTCGCCCAGAACTTCGGGTTCGAGAAGCACTTCGACCACGACCAGCGCTACGAGATGGCGCAGGAGTGGGTCGAGGTCGTGAAGGCACTGCAGAACAGCTGGAAGGACGGGGCGGTCCTGGCCGACCCGGTCAAGGGCGTCTACGCCGACCACACCCTGGTCGAGCCGATCGACTTCCAGGGCCGCTGGTTCTCCAGCCGCGGACCGCTCAACACGATCCCCGGCCCGCAGCGGCAGCCCCCGATCGCGTCGGCCGGCGGATCGGCGCCCGGCCGCGAGCTCGCCGCGAAGCACGTCGACACCCAGATGGCGATGTGCAAGAGCATCGACGACATCAAGGCCTACCGGGAGGACCTGCACCGGCGGATGGCCGTCCACGGCCGCCGTCCCGACGAGGTCAAGCTGCTGTTCCTGGCCAGCCCGGTCGTCGCCGCGAGCGACGCCGAGGCCCGGGCCAAGGCCGAGCAGCTGAAGCTCGCCCGCCGCTCCGACCTCGCCGTCGAGTACAACCTGTGGAACCTCTCCTACACCTCGGGCGGCCGGATCGACTTCGGCGGGATCGACCCGGACACCCGCGTCGAGGACATCGACACCTCCCGCGGCAACGGCGAGCGCTCCTCGATCGCCAACCTGTTCCAGGGGCAGGAGGGCAAGACGCTGCGCGAGCTCGCCGCCACCTCGTTCCAGATCACCGACCTCGGGCTGGTCGGCTCGCCGGAGACGGTCGCCGCGCAGATGGACGAGATCATGCAGGAGGCGGGCGGGGACGGGTTCCTGCTGTACGTCCCGCCGACCCGGGTGCAGATCGCCGAGATCACCGACGGGCTCGCGCCGGCGCTGCGGTGGCGCGGCGCGATCCGCGACGGCTACGCCCACTCCACCCTGGCCGAGAACCTCCAGGAGTTCTGACGCCCCGGCCCGTGCCCGCCACCGGCGCCGGGCACGGGTCACAGCATCGTTCCCGGCCGGTAACCCGGGAGGGACGGTTCCCGGGCGACGGTCACCCCAGCAGGAATCCCTCGCAGGAAGGCCCCGCCCATGTCCCGTCCCGGCCGGCTCCCCACCGTCCCACACCCCCGCGCGTCCGGCGGGACCGCCCGCGGGCGGCACACGTTCCCGCGCCGGGTGCGGGAGATGCTGCGCGCCTCCGTGCGGGGCGGCTACCTCGTCGTCGACGACAAGCTCGTCGAGGACCAGCTGATGGAGTCGCTCAACGCGAGCCGCTCCGCGGTGCGGGCCGCGCTGCAGCAGCTCGCCGACGAGGGGTTCGTCGACCGCCAGCAGCGCCGCGGCACCGTCGTCGTCCGGCGGGGGGTCGCGGTCCGGCTGCGGGACACCGTGACCGCACTCGGTGCCACCGAGGTGACGCTGCAGATGGCCGAGCAGGGGGGCGTGCCCTCGACGCCGCTGCTGCGGCACCGGCTCGGCGTACCCGACGCGGTGCTGCGGATGAACGAGAACATCTTCCGCGCCGACGGCGAGGTGATCGGCGTCCGGACGGCCTACTTCCCGAGCTCCTTCACGACGCCGTCGTACGCCGGGCCGGCCGCCCTCGACGTCGTGTTCGCCGACTTCTTCGGGGTGGGCCTGGGCCGGGTGCAGACCGAGATCGGCGCCGCGGGCGCCGACGACCGTACCGGGCGGCTGCTGGGCGTCGCCCCGGGTGCCCCGGTGCTGCTGCGCGAGCAGCTGTTCCACGACGAGGACGACCGGCCGGTCCAGGTCGTCTTCGACAACTACCGGGCGGACCGGGTGACCTTCGTCGACGACCCGGACCTCGGCTGAGCCCGCCGGGCCGTCAGCCCGCGAGCTCGGCCAGCGCCGCCTCGGCGTCGGCGAGCACCCCGAGCCTGCGCCGTTCCAGCGTCGCGCCCGACTCCGCGCCGGCACCCATGTTCCCCTGCGCGTAGCGGGTCCAGACGCCGGTGCCGATGCAGGCGCACCGCCAGTACGCGAACGCCACCCAGTACGGCAGGTCGTCCACCGGGCGGCCGGACCGCGCGGCGTAGCGGCCGGCGATGCCGTCGCGTTCCGGCCAGCCCGGCGCCGCGGTCGGGCCGCTCGTGATCGTGTGCCGGGTGTCGCCGGGGCGCTCCCAGGACGCGACGAGCCAGCCGAGGTCGGCCAGCGGCTCGCCGAGCGTCGCGAGCTCCCAGTCGAAGACGGCCGCCACCCGGCCGTCGCGGTAGGACAGGTTCCCCGGCCGGTAGTCGCCGTGCGCGATCCGCGGCCCCTCCGCCGGGTCGGCGGGCATCCGGGCGAGGAGCTGCTCGTGCGCGGCGTCGATCGCGGCGAGATCGGTGAAGGCGCCCGAGTGCGCCTGCCGGTGCCAGCGCCGCAGCTGGCGTTCGAGGTAGCGGCCGGGCCGCCGCAGGTCGTCCAGTCCGACGGCGCCGGGATCGACGGCGTGCAGCGCGGCGAGGACGTCGGCGGTGTCCAGCCCGCAGGCCTCGCGCTCCGGCTCCGGGATCGGGTCGCCGGACGCCCGGTCGCCAGGGACGACGCCGTCCACCCAGCTCATCAGGTAGAAACCGGCGCCGATCACGGCGGTGTCCTCGCAGTGCGCGACCGGCTCCGCGACGGGGACGCCGGTCCCGGACAGCGCGGTGAGGAACCGCCACTCCCGGCTCATGTCGTGCGCGGTGGCGAGCACCCCGCCGGTCGGGGGGCGGCGCAGCGCGAACGGCGTGCCCTCGGCGTCGACCACCCGGAAGGTGAGGTTGGAGTGCCCGCCGGAGATCCGCTGCACAGCCACCGGCCCGTCACCCGTCACCACCCGCGGGGCCTCGGCGGCGAGCCAGCGGGTCAGGGCGACCGGGTCCACTCCGTCGTGCGTGTCGGCCATCCCCCGATCCAACATGATCGTCGCCGGACGGGCCAGGCGTCCGGACCGGTCACCCGCCGAGGGGCAGCACGAGGCGCTCCAGCAGCCGGTCCGCCTCGGCGTGCGGGTCCGCGGTCAGTCCGGTGTGGACGGGGCCGGGCCGGACGATCGTGCTGCGTGCCGTCGTCAGCCTGCGGAACCGCCGTCCGATGTCCTCGCCCGCCCCCGGGCCGCGGGCGGCCAGCGCGCCGGTGGCGTGCCGGTCCGAGCGGGGCGGCTCCGGCACCGCGGCCACCGCCGCGATCGTCTCCAGCACGTCGGCGACGGCGTCGGCGTCGCAGTGCGGGTCGAGCGCGGCCAGCCGCTCCCGGTCCAGGTGCACCCGGACGGCGAGGACGTCGCGCCGCCGGCAGTACAGCAGCACCCCGGCGTTGACCGACTCCCCGCGCTCGACCCGCGGGACCACCTGCAGCAGGGCGTACTCGTAGGTGACGAGGTCGCTCACCGGCCCGCACCGCCGTCCACCCCGCCGATCCGCAGCCACGACGGGCGGCGCGGCTCGCGGTCCACCGGGCGTGGCCGGCCGGCGCGCACGGTCTCCCGCACCCCCGGCAGCCACTCCGCGCGCCGCTGCACGCGGCCGGACAGCGCCGTGACGTAGGCGTCGCGGACGGCCTCCGCCGAGTCGAAGCCCGGCTCCCCGTCCAGCCACCTGCCGGGGACGAGGGCGAGCACGTCGTCCAGCAGCGCGCGGGTGACCAGCGGCGCGAGCGCGGCGTCGGCGGCGTCGAGGTCGGGCCGGCACCCGAGCAGGACGTGGTCGCCGGCGTCGAACGGCTTCGCCGGGAACCGCGACGCCGACTCCCAGCTGTGCGCGAAGGTGAGCGGCGCGCCGTGGTCGATCAGGTACGGACGCCGGTGCCAGAGCAGCATGTTCGAGTTGCGCCAGGAGCGGTCGACGTTGCCGACGAGCGCGTCGAACCACAGCACCCGCCCGGCGAACTCCGGGCCGACGTCGAACGCCAGCGGGTCCAGGTCGAGCGCCCCGGGCAGGAAGTCGATCCCCAGGTTCAGCCCGGCGGAGGAGCGGAGCAGCTCCTGGACCTCCTGGTCGGGTTCGGTGCGGCCGAGCTCGCCGTCGACGTCGACGGTGACGATCTCGGGGACCGGCAGGCCGAGCGCCCGGGCCAGCTCACCGGCGACGATCTCGTTCACCAGCACCGACCGGCCCTGGCCCGCACCGGTGAACTTCACCGCGTAGCTGCCCAGGTCGTCGGCCTCCATCAGGCCGGGCAGCGAGCCGCCCTCGCGCAGCGGGGTGACGTAGCGGATCGCGGTGACGTGGCGCAGGCCCTGCCCGCGCGGGTCCGGTCGGGACAGCACGCGCGGAGGCTATCCGGCGCCGACACGCACCCGCGATCGAGATGCGAACGGCCCGCACCCCGTGGCGTCGGGATGCGGGCCGTGATCGCGCCGGAGCGGTCCTGCGGGGCCGGGCGGGGCAGAGGTGGGGCGGGGCCGGGCTCACCGGCCCGTCCGGCGTCGGGGGCGCACGGACGGGCCGGGAGGTCTCACACCGAGATGGTCTGGCGCGGGATGGTCTGGGTCTGCTCCATCCGGCGCTCGGCCTGGCGGGACAGCACCGTGTCCAGTCTGAACCGGCCGGCACCGGCGACCATGAAGGCGGCCAGCGCGCAGATGATCGTGCCGACCAGCGCCCAGCCGCTGTTCTCCATGAACAGGCCGTTCTGGCCGTGCACGAACCAGATGGCACCCGCCATCACGAAGATCATCAGTCCGGCGGGGACGACCATCCGCAGGCCGAGCAGCAGCGACACCGACACCACGATCTCGACGACGATCGTGAACGACGCCGCGGCGATCGCCAGCGGGATGCCGAACTTGGAGAACACCGTGGCGGTGTCGAAGAGCCCCGCGTCGATCTTCTTCCAGGCGTGCATGATCAGGATGTAGGCGAGCAGCACACGGCCGACGAGCAGGACGACGTCCCGCGGGGTTCCGGTCAGGGAGCGCTACACGGTTCCTCCAGTACGAGCATGATCACATCGGGTGAACCGGTCACCACGTAATGTACAAGAGCTTATGAGTGGAATCGCTCTGCTCCACCCGGTTGAGCGACTCTGCGCGACGAATCGACCGCATGCCGCGACGAAAGTCGCTCGGCTCACACCTCACCGTGTGTCGCACCTCCGGAGCGCGCCGTGACCGGATGATTCGGCGGCACGACCGGTCGAGCGGTCCCTTCCGTGGTGCGTTCGCGCAGGTAGACGACACGCTGCATGCAGGGATCGTGGCGGCCGTCACCCGGGTGCAGCAGTACTATCCGGTAACTCGACCGGGTGTCACGGACGGTTCGCAGCGATGGGCGGTCCGCGACGGGCGGTACCCCCGTGCGGCGCAGTACGCCGGGGACCGTCCACCGTGGCCCCGGCCCGCGCGCCCGGGGCTTGACGCTGCGGAATGATGGCCGGGTGTCCGACACGAACGACGTCATCGGCAGAGACATCACAGCGACCCCCGAGTGGACCGCGCTGACCGAGCACGCGGCGGAGGTGGAGCCCCGCCACCTGCTGGCGCTGTTCGACGAGGACCCGGACCGGGCCACCGCGCTCACGGCGGCCGGCGCCGACCTGGTCCTCGACCACTCGAAGCACCGCATCACCCGGGACACGATCGGCCTGCTCACCGCGCTCGCCCGCGCGGCCGGGCTCCCCGCGCGGACCGAGGCGATGTTCACCGGTGAGCACGTCAACACCTCGGAGGACCGCGCGGTGCTGCACACCGCGCTGCGGCTGCCCCGGGACGCGTCGCTCGTCGTCGACGGGCAGGACGTCGTCGCCGACGTCCACGCGGTCCTCGACCGGATGGGCGACTTCACCGACGCCGTCCGGTCCGGGCGGTGGACCGGCTTCACCGGCGAGCGGATCCGCACGGTCGTCAACATCGGGATCGGCGGTTCGGACCTCGGCCCGGTGATGGCCTACGAGGCCCTGCGGGACTACGCGCAGCGCGACCTCGAGTGCCGGTTCGTGTCCAACATCGACCCCACCGACCTGTCCGAGACGGTGTCCGACCTGGACCCGGCGACGACCCTGTTCCTCGTCTCCTCCAAGACCTTCACCACCCAGGAGACGCTGACGAACGCCCGCAACGCGCGGTCGTGGCTGCTCGCCGGGCTCGGCACCGACTCCACCGACGCGGTCGCGAAGCACTTCGCCGCGGTCTCGACGAATGCGGAGAAGGTCGCCGAGTTCGGCATCTCCACCGAGAACATGTTCGGCTTCTGGGACTGGGTGGGCGGCCGCTACTCGGTCGACTCGGCGATCGGGCTGTCGCTGATGTGCGCCATCGGCAGGGAGAACTTCGCGGAGTTCCTCGCCGGGATGCACGCCATGGACGTCCACTTCCGGGAGACGCCGCTGGAGCGGAACCTCCCGGTGATCGCCGGGATGCTCGGCATCTGGTACTCGAACTTCTTCGGCGCCGAGACCCGCGCGGTGCTGCCCTACTCCCAGTACCTGCACCGCCTGCCCGCCTATCTGCAGCAGCTGACGATGGAGTCGAACGGCAAGTCCGTCCGCGGCGACGGCACCCCCGTCACGACGACGACCGGGGAGATCTTCTGGGGCGAGCCGGGCACCAACGGCCAGCACGCCTTCTACCAGCTGCTGCACCAGGGCACCCGGCTCGTGCCTGCCGACTTCATCGGGTTCGCCCGCCCGCACCACGACCTCGCGGGCGAGGGGGAGGCCGACATGCACGACCTCTTCATGGCGAACCTGTTCGCGCAGTCCGCGGCGCTGGCGTTCGGCAAGTCCGCCGAGGAGATCGCCGCCGAGGGCACCCCCGCCGACGTCGTGCCGCACAAGGTGATGCCGGGCAACCGGCCGTCGTCGACGATCCTCGCCGAGAAGCTGACGCCGTCGGTGCTGGGCCAGCTCATCGCGTTCTACGAGCACGTCACGTTCGTCGAGGGCGTGATCTGGGGGATCGACTCGTTCGACCAGTGGGGCGTGGAGCTCGGCAAGGTGATGGCCAAGCAGTTCGGCCCGGCGCTCTACGCGGCGGACCCGCCGGACGCGAAGGAGGCCGGCCTCGACGCCTCGACGGCCGCGCTGATCGACCGCTACCGCTCCTGGCGCGGACGGTGAGCAGCGGCCCGGCGGGGCGGGCCCCCGCCGGGCGGACCGGCGGGGCGCCCGGGCACCGGCCCGAACCGCGCACGACCGGGATCGCCGCCGCCCTGCTCCTGGTCACGGCGGTGTCGCTGCTGCTGATCGGCGTGAGCGGCGGGCTCCAGCGGGACGTGACGACGGCGACCGGGCTCGCCGCCGAACGGGAACCCACCCCGGTGGCGTTCGCGCTGCTCGTGACGGAGATCGGCAACACGGTGGGCAGCGCGCTGGTCGCGCTCGTCGCCGGCGGCGTCCTGTTCTGGCGCGGGCGCCGCGCCGAGGGCGTCTGCCTGGCCGCCGTGCCGCTGGTCGCGAGCCTGGTGATGTCTGGGCTCAAGCGGTTCCTGGACCGGTCCCGGCCGCCGGAGCAGCTGCAGGTGCTGTCGGTGGCGAACGAGTCGCTGCCGTCCGGGCACGCGACGATGGTCGCGGCCGCGTGGACGGCGCTCGTGCTGGTGCTGTGGCCGTCGCTGACCCGGCGGGTGCGCACGCTCCTCGCCGTGTTCGCGGCGCTGTGGGCGGGCGCGGTCGGGTTCACCCGGATCTACCTGGGCGTGCACTGGCTCTCCGACGTGCTCGCCGGATGGGCGCTGGGGGCCGGGCTGGCGTTCGCCGGGGTGACGGTGCTGAGCGTCGTGCTCGCGGGCCGCCGTCCCACCGGCGTCACCTGAGCGGGCCCGGGTCAGGTGCCGCCCTCGATGTCGGCCCGCACCTGCTCGGCCCGCTCCCCCGCCGCGGCCAGGGTGCGGGCGTGCTCGTGCCAGGCCGCGACGTCCCCGCGGAGCCAGGCCGCGCGCAGCTCGTCGGCCGCGGCGGACCAGCGGCGCAGGAGCACCGCGCCCTCGGCGGCCGGACGGGAGCGCCGCATCGCCCGCTGCGCCGCGATCCCGCGGCTCATCGCCAGCATCGCGCGCATCGCCGTCGCGACCTTCCCGGTGATCTCGATCGGTACCGGCAGGCCGGCGACGGCGTGCGCACCCCGGGCGGCACGCGTCAGGAGCACCACGGCGATCCCGGCGGCCACCAGCAGGACCGGTGTCCAGAGCAGACCGGACGTGCCCGGCACCAGCAGGACGATCGTCACCAGGACCAGGACGACCGGGAACGCCCGCCGCGCCCACCGGGCGGCCCGTGACCGGGAGTGCGCCCGGCGCTGGGCCTGCAGGTCGGGCGGGCTCTGGTCGGCGCGCACGAGACCACGGTCGACGTAGAGCAGGGCGGTGTCCGATTCGTCCGGCACCCGGCGATTGTGCACGACCCGCGGGCGGCGCCGCGGCTCAGCCCTGTTCCTGCGGGCACCACCACGTCGACCGGCCGCCGACGGTCCCGTGCACCATCTCGGCCCCGTAGCGGGGACAGTGCCCGCCCGGGTGCCGGTGCTCGATCACCTCACCGGTGTGCACCCCGCCGTTCGCGATCGCCCGCTCCAGCGCCCGGTCCAGGTTGCGGTGCAGCCGGTCGAGATCGGTGCGCGTCAGGTCCCGCACCGGGGTCGCCGGGGCTATCCGGGCCTGCCAGAGCGTCTCGTCGGCCAGCAGGTTCCCGACACCCGCGAGCACCGACTGGTCCAGCAGCCGGGCCTTCACCGCCGACCTCCCGCGCAGCAGCCGCTCCCGGAACACCGCGGGCCGCAGCCCCTCGGCGTCGGGCCCGAGACCGGACAGGTCGGGATCGAGCCGGACCCGGCCCAGCCGGCGCTTGTCGAACAGCCGGAACTGCCCGCCGTCGTCGAACGTGACGGTGAAGCGGTCCCACTCGCGCTTGCGCGACTGCCGGTCGGGGCGCGCCGGGCCGCCGCCGATCCGCTCGCCGCCGGAGTTCGTGACGACGATCCGCCCGCCCATCCCGAGGTGCACGCCCAGCGCCGGCCCGGCGTCACCGTCGGAGGTCTCGGTGTCGCACCACATCGTCTTGCCGATCCGGTGGGCCGCGGTCAACCGCCCGCCCTTCAGCGCCGACGCGATGTCGCCGGGCCGGTGCGGGCGGCACACCCAGTCGTCGCGGTCGTCGACGTCGGTGATCGTGCGGCCGGTTGCCTGCGCCAGCACCGCACGCGCGTTCTCGACCTCGGGCAGCTCGGGCATGCCGGTCAGTCTCGCGCGGTCACGGAACACCCGCGCGCCGGTCCGGCGTTGCACATGATCGTGAGCGCTGGCGAGAGCGGTGCGGCCGGGACGAGCCCGGGCGCCGAGCGGATGAAGGTACGGGCCCCCGAGCTGCGCGGGCGGCGCTGGCTCAACACCGGCGGCCGGGAGATCACCCTGGCCGACCTGCGCGGCCGGATCGTCGTCCTCGACTTCTGGACGTTCTGCTGCGTGAACTGCCTGCACGCGCTCGACGAGCTCCGGCCGCTGGAAAAGGAGTTCGGCGACGTCCTGACGATCGTCGGGGTGCACTCGCCGAAGTTCGTGCACGAGGCCGACCCGGACGCCGTCGAGGCCGCGGTGGAGCGCTACGGCGTGGAGCACCCGGTGCTCGACGATCCCGAGCTGACCACCTGGGACGCCTACGCCGCCAGCGCCTGGCCGACGCTCGCGGTGATCGACCCGGACGGCACGGTCGTCGCCCGGATGGCGGGCGAGGGTCACGGACCGGGGCTCGCCGCCCTGGTGCGGGAACTCGTCGACACCCACGGCGACCGGCTGCGCCGCGGCGACGGGCCGTACGTCCCGCCGCCCGCACCGGAGACCGCGCTGCGGTTCCCGGGCAAGGTCGCGGCGCTGCCCGGCGGCACGTTCCTGGTGTCCGACACCGCGCACCACCAGCTCGTCGAGCTCGAACCCGATCTCGTCACCGAGCGCAGGCGGATCGGCGACGGCGGGCGCGGGTACACCGACGGCCCGGCCGGGAGCGCCCGGTTCTCCGAGCCGCAGGGGCTGCTCGTGCTCGACCCGTCCACGGGGCTCGTCGCGGACACGGTGAACCACGCGGTGCGCCGGGTGTCGCTCGACGACGGCACCGTCTCCACCGTGGCGGGGACGGGATCGCAGCTGCGCGAGCGCGTCGACCCGGGCGGGACCGCGGCCGAGCTGTCGTCACCGTGGGACCTCGCGCCGTGGGACGGCCACGTCGTCGTCGCGATGGCCGGGTCGCACCAGCTCTGGACGGTCGACCCGGTGTCCGGGCAGGCCCGGGTGCTGGCCGGGACGACCAACGAGGGCCTGCGGGACGGCTCGTTCGCCGAGGCGTTCCTCGCGCAGCCGTCGGGGCTCGCCACCGGCCCGGACGGCACCCTCTGGGTCGCCGACTCCGAGATCTCGGCACTGCGCCGGGTGGACGTCGACCCGGGGGCCGGGCCCGCGGTGAGCACCGCCGTCGGGCAGGGCCTGTTCGAGTTCGGGCACCGCGACGGGCCTGCGGCCGAGGCGCTGCTGCAGCACCCGCTGGGCGTCGCCGTGCTGCCCGACGGCTCGGTCGCCGTCGCCGACACCTACAACGGCGCCGTCCGCCGGTTCGACCCGGCCGCGGGCAGCGTGTCGACGCTGGCCGAGGGGCTCGCCGAGCCCTCGGACCTGCTGGTGGACGGCGAGACGCTGGTCGTCGTGGAGTCCGCGGCGCACCGCCTGGTGCGGCTGCCGATCCCGGCCGGGTCGCTGGTCGAGGGCGGCCGGCACACCGTCCGGCGCACGCCCACCGAGCTGGGCGCCGGCGTCGCCCTGCGGATCGGGTTCACCCCGCCCGCGGGCCAGCACCTCGACGACCGGTTCGGCGACCCGACGTCGCTCACCGTCGCCGCGGACCCGCCGTCGCTGCTGCGGGCGGGGGCCGGCACCGCGACCGGGCTGACCCGCGAGCTGGAGCTCGACCCGGCCGTCGGGTCCGGGGTGCTGCAGGTCGCCGTCGCCGCTGCGGCCTGCGACGCCGCCGACGGCGGGCCCGACACGTTCGCCGCCTGCCACCGCTACCAGCAGGACTGGGGCATCCCCGTCACCGTCACCGGGACCGGCCCTGCGGTGCTCGACCTGGACCTGCGCTCGGTGTAGGCGCGGCTCAGCTCTCCACCCAGGCGAGCACGGCCATCACGCGGCGGTGGTCGTCCGACGACGGCGGCAGCCCGAGCTTGGTGAAGATCGACGAGATGTGCTTCTCGACGGCCCCCTGGGTGATCACCATGATCCGGCCGATCGCGGTGTTCGTGCGGCCCTGGGCCATGAGCTCGAGCACCTCCCGCTCGCGGGGCGACAGCTCCTCGAGCGGGTCCCGGCGGCGCCGCTTGGTCAGCAGCGCGGACACGACCTCCGGGTCGAGGACGGTGCCGCCCGCGGCCACCCGGCTCAGCGCGTCGGCGAGGTCGGCGAGCTTCGAGACCCGGTCCTTGAGCAGGTAGCCGACTCCCCCACCCGCCTCCAGGAGGTCGGTCGCGTAGGACTCCTCGACGTACTGGGACAGCACCAGGATCCCGACGGCCGGGTGCTGCCTGCGGATCTCCAGTGCGGCGCGCAGGCCCTCGTCGGTGAACGACGGCGGCATCCGCACGTCGACGACCGCCACCTCCGGCCCGTGCTCGGCCACCGCCTCGACGAGCGTGGTGCCGTCGCCGACCGCTGCCAGGACCGTCGCACCCGCCTCCTCCAGCAGCCGGACCAGGCCCTCGCGCAGCAGCATCGAGTCCTCGGCGAGGACCACGCGCATCGTCATGGACCTATCCTGGGTCACGCCTCCCCCAGCCCGGCGACCGGTACCTCCGCCGTGAGGACCGTCGGACCGCCCGCGGGGCTGCGCACGTCCAGCCGGCCCTCGACGATCTCCAGCCGGTCCGCGAGCCCGGCCAGGCCGTGCCCCTTGCCGAGGTGGGCGCCACCGCGGCCGTCGTCGCGGACCACGATGCGCAGCAGGGTCTCGTCGACGGTGACGACGACCGTCGCGGACGAGGCCCCGGCGTGCTTCGCCACGTTGGTCAGCGCCTCCGACACGACGAAGTACGCGGTGTTCTCGACCAGCGCCGGCATCCGGGCGCCGGGATCGAGGTCCACGTCGAGATCGACGGGGACGGGGCTGCGGCCTGCCGCCGCGGCCAGCGCGGGCCCGAGGCCGCGGTCGGCGAGGATCGGCGGGGCGATGCCCCGGGACAGCGCCCGCAGCTCGGACAGCGCCTCGCGGCTCTGCTCGAGCGCCTCGTGCAGCAGGGGGCGGGCGCGCTCGGGGGCGTCGTCGAGGCGGCGCACGGCCGCCTCCAGGTCCATCCCGAGGCGGACCAGGCGCTGCTGCGGACCGTCGTGGATGTCACGCTCCAGCCGGCGCAGCGTCTGCGCCTCCGCGGCGACGGCGGCGCGGCGCCCCGCGGCGAGTGCCTGGGCCCGGGCACGCAGAGCGGCGGTCTGGTTCGTGAGCAGGCCCCGGGCCAGCAGCGCGCGGACGTCGGTCAGCCACCGCACCACCGTCGGGAGGGTCACCAGCAGCAGCACGCCGAGCCCGGTGTTCAGCGCGATGTCGCCGGCCGTCGAGTGGATCCCGGTGACCGACTCGAACAGCGTCCAGACGTCCTCCCCGCGCGGCAGCGACCACTGCCAGAACACGTAGAACAGCCCGCCGAGGCCGGTCACCGACCACACCAGCGCGACGGCGGCGGTGATCGCCCGCAGCGGCAGCGCGGCCACGGCGTGCGCGACGTCGCGCCAGCTCTGCGGATCGGCCAGCGCGCGGAACAACCGGCTCATCAGCCGTCGTCCGCGGTTGGGGCGGTAGTGGTGCGGCGGCAGCGGCCGCCCGGTCGCCGCCTCCGTCGCGCGGCGCTCCAGCTCGGCCAGGCCGCGCGCCGCGACCAGCGTCCCGACGGTGATCGGCAGCCCGATCCAGACCACGAAGGTCCCGGCCCCGAGACCCAGCCCGACGAGCACGACGACGCCGCTGATGATCGCGAGCGGCAGGCCCGTCAGCAGGTAGGCCATCTGCGCGCCCAGCCGGGTGCGGCCGGGCCAGCCCGACGGCCAGCTCACCGACTGCGGCAGGTGGCGGCCGCCGTCGCGCAGCAGGTACTCGCGCAGTGCGCCGTTGCCCCAGCCCTCGAGCACGCGCACCAGGTGCGGATCGAGGGGGTTGCCGCCCGGCTCGTCGGGATGCGGCTCCCGGCGGGCCTCCGGGTCCCCGGTGGTCCGCGTCTGCTCCGGCATGGCGCTCGGTCCCTCCGGTCGGGTCGTGATCCGAGGATAGGCGGGTGGCCCCTCCGGTGAGCGGGTCGCGTGTGCCGCCCGCCGTGACCGGACCGGTGGTCCTGCTCACCCCCGCGCCGCACTCGCGCGTCCCCCGGCTGTCGTGGTGAGCTACCGGGCGGTAGCAACCGCGACGACGCGAGGAGCCTGACGCGTGGATCCCTCCGACCTGACCGACGTCCTGGATTCCGTCCGTGACTTCATCCGCACCGAGGTGGTGCCGCTGGAGGAGACGATCGACGCCGAGGACGCCGTCCCGGAGCGGATCGTCGCCCAGTGCAAGGAGATGGGCCTGTACGGGTTCACCATCCCCGAGCAGTACGGCGACCTGGGCCTGACCGCGTCGGAGGAGGTCCGGCTGGCGTTCGAGCTGGGGTGGACCACCCCGGCGCTGCGGTCGCTGTTCGGCACCAACAACGGCATCGCCGGGCACGTCCTGCTGGAGGGCGGCACCGACGAGCAGAAGGCCCACTGGCTGCCGCAGCTCGCCTCCGGCCGGGTCACGGCATCGTTCGGGCTCACCGAGGCCGACGCGGGGTCCGACCCGTCGTCGCTCGCCACCCGCGCGGTCCGGGACGGCGACAGCTGGGTGATCAACGGGTCGAAGCGCTACATCACGAACTCCCCGGTCGCCGACGTGATCATGGTGTTCGCCCGGACCGACCCGGACGCCCCGGGCAACCGCGGCATCTCCACCTTCCTCGTCCCGCGGGACACGCCCGGCCTGTCGGTCGGCCCGAAGGACCTGAAGATGGGCCAGTTCGGGGCGTGGACCGCCGACGTGCACCTCGACGACGTCCGGGTCCCGTTCGAGAACGTCGTCGGCGGCGAGGAGGGCATCGACAACGGCTTCCTCACCGCGGCGAAGTGCCTCGCGCACGGGCGGCTGCACATCGGCGCCGTCTGCGTCGGGATGGCCGACCGGCTGGTGCACGAGACCGTCGAGTACGCGCGGACCCGGGAGCAGGGCGGAAAGCCGATCGCCCGGTTCCAGCTGGTCCAGGGCCTCGTCGCGGACTCGGTGACCGACGCCCGCGCCGGTCGCGGCCTCGTCCTCGACGCCGCCCGCAGCTTCGACGACGGCACCGACATGGTGTCCGGCCCCGCCGCCGCGAAGTACTTCTGCTCGGAGATGGTCGGCCGGGTCGCCGACCGGGCCGTCCAGGTGCACGGCGGGGCGGGGTACATGCGGGGCGTGGCCGTGGAGCGCTTCTTCCGCGACGCCCGGCTGTTCCGGATCTACGAGGGCACCAGCCAGATCCAGCAGGTCATCATCGCCCGGGACGCGCTCGGCAAGGCCGCCCGCGGCTGACCGCACACCGGCGGTCCGGCCCGGCCGGACCGCCGGTCATCCCCCGGCGAGCACGCCGCGCAGCGCCGCGGACACCGTCCGGACCTCGTCCACCAGGTCCTGCTCCGCGGGCGCCTCGACCCAGCGCTCGAACGCGGTGCGGAACACGGCCTCCGCCGCCTCCGCCGCCACGGTCGCCGCGGGCTCCGCCACACCGCGGTCGCGCAGTCCCCCGGCGAGCACCTGCGCGACGGTCGCCATCTTCACCAGCTCCCGCTCGCGCAGTGACGCGTTCGCCGCGAGCACCCGCTGCCGGCGTCGCGCGAACGCCCACCGCCCGCCGAACGAGCCCGCCACGTGCTCGATCGCCGCGGCCAGCGCCGGCTCGGGCGGCAGGTCCGGGCCCGCCGCGGCCAGTCCCTCGGCGAAGAGACCCACGAACGCCTGACCGGAGTCACCGCCGAAGAGCACCTCGCGCTTGTCGGCGTAGTGCCGGAAGAAGGTCCGCTTGGTGACCCCGGCCCGGGAGGCGATGTCCTCCACCGTCGTGCCGTCGTAGCCGTGCTCCTCGAACAGGTCCAGCGCCGCGGCGCGCAGCCGTCCCGCGGCGTCCGGCTCCCATCGACCCATGGGCCGAGCCTACGTGACGACACCACGTGTCATCGCGGTGTACGGTGATGTCACCAGATGACATCACTGGTCATCGCGTCACCGGAGGACACCTCATGCGCATCCTGGTCACCGGAGCGACCGGCTGGGTCGGCACCGCCCTCGTCCCCGAGCTCCTCGGAGCAGGTCACCGGGTCGTCGGCCTGGCCCGCTCCGACACCGGCGCGGCCGCGCTCACGGACGCCGGCGCCGACGTCGTCCGGGGCGATCTGGACGAACTCGGCCTGCTGTCCGCCGCGGCCGCGGACTCCGACGGCGTCGTCCACCTCGCCTTCAAGCACGACGTGGCGTTCGGCGGCGACTTCCCCACCGCCGTCGCGGCGGACCGGGCGGCGGTCGCCGCGCTCGCCGCCCCGCTGAAGGGCACCGGGCGCCCGCTCGTCATCGCCTCCGGGCTGGCCGGGCACGCGTCCGGAGCGGCCGTCACCGAGGACGACACGGCGGACCCCGGCGACCCGACGGCCGGCCGGATGGCCACCGAGCAGGACGTCCTGCAGCTCGCGTCGTCGGGGGTGCGCTCGGCGAGCGTCCGGCTCGCCCCGACCGTGCACGGCGCGGGCGACCCCGGGTTCATGGCCACGTTCGTCGACGTGGCGCGGCGGACCGGGGTGAGCGGTCACGTCGGTGACGGGACGCAGCACTGGCCCGCCGTGCACGTCGGCGACGCCGCCCGGCTGTTCCGGCTGGCCTGCGAGTCCGCGCCGGCCGGGTCCGTGCTGCACGCCGCCGCCGAGCCGGGCGTGCCGATGCGGGAGATCGCCGGGACGATCGGCCGCGGCCTCGACCTGCCGGTGCGGCAGGTGCCCCCGGAGCACTTCGGCGGGCTGGGCACCTTCGCCGGGCTCGACGTCGTCGCCCGGAGCGACCGGACGCGGGCACTGCTGGACTGGCACCCGGCCGGTCCCACCCTGACCGAGGACCTCGAGCGGCACTACGTCCACGCCGCCGCCGGGCACGCCCACCACTGACCGGTCCCGGAACGACGGACGGCCCCGCTCCCGGATGTCCGGGAGCGGGGCCGTGGCCGTGTCGCGCGCTGCTCAGTGATGGGCGGGGCCCCGGTGGTACTCGAAGACCAGGCCGCCCACGGCGATCAGCACGAGCGTGCCGCCGACCACGATCATCCAGACGTAGAAGAACGCCAGGCCGAGGCCGGTGAACGCGGCCGCGGCGGCCAGGCCGAGCGGCCAGTAGCTGCCCGGGGAGAAGAAGCCGACCTCGCCGGCGCCGTCGGAGACCTCGGCCTCCGGGTTGTCCTCCGGACGCTCCTCCAGCCGCCGCGAGACGAACCGGAAGTAGGTGCCGACGATCAGCGACAGGCCCGCGGTGAGCCACAGCGCGGTGACGCCGACGACCTCGCCCGCCACGAACATGTAGACGATCGCGCAGAGGATGAAGAACCCGGTGCAGATCTCGAAGATCCGGGACTCGATCTTCATGGTGTCGCCCTCCCTCAGCCCGTGACCTGCGCGGCCAGCTGGCCACGGTCAGTCGAGAACGGCTTCGTGCTGATCGCCTCCGGCGCGCACCACTCCCCGCAGTTCAGCGCCTGCAGCGCCTCCCCGGTGGTGTAGGGCTGCCCGGTCTGCGGGTTCGTCTCCTTGCGGAGCTGGATGTAGCGGTCGAACAGCGCGGGCTCGATCGCGCGCACCTCGAAGTTCATCTGCGAGTGGTACGTGCCGCAGAGCTCGGCGCACCGGCCGACGAAGGCGCCCTCGCGCTCGATCCGGTCGATCACGTAGGTGTTGTCCTGCTCGTTCCGCTCGGGGAACGGGAAGACGTCACGCTTGAAGAGGAACTCCGGCACGTAGAACGAGTGGATCACGTCGGGCGAGCGCTGGGTGAACTCGATCGACCGGTCGGTCGGCAGCACCATGATCGGGATGACGTCGCTGGTGCCGAGGGTGTTCACGGCCTGGCCGTTCGCACCGGTCTCGTCCGGGTACGAGAACTCCCAGTTCCACTGGAAGCCGACGATGTCGACGCGGAGGTCGGCCGGTCCACCCGCGGTGGCCTCCTCCTTGTCGACGTAGTTCTGCACGTTGACGGTGAAGCCGAAGAGCACGGCGACGATCACCGTGGGGATCGCGGTGAAGACGATCTCGACCGGCAGGTTGTACTGCGTCTGGCGCGGCAGCGAGCCGTCGTCGTCCTTGCGCTTCCGGTGGAAGATCATCGCCCAGAACATGACGCCCCAGGTGATGACGCCGACGACGAGCGCGGCGATCGCGGACCAGGTCCAGAGGTTCCGCATGGACTCGGCCTCGGGGGTGACCCCGACCGGCCAGCCGAAGCGGATGACCTCCTCGACCGAGCAACCGGACAGTGCCAGCAGAGCCGGCACGCCCAGCACGCCGAGCTTCGCCGCCCGGGCTATCCGGGAGCGGCCTTCGGTTCGGGCCACTGCGTGCCGCCTTCCTGTCGTCTCCTGCGTCAGCCGCACTGCCAGCACGTTCTTCCTTGCTCTGATTCCGGCACTGTCACCACGGGGCGGCCGAAGGCGATCATCGCTCACCCGTTCGGAGCACCATCTTCGACCTCGCGTAGAGACTAGACGAACACCCCGGCCGACGCCCCCTCCGGGGTGCCCGCGGGTTCGTGTCCCACGCCACCCGCCGACGGCGGAAACCGGCAGTCTCGCAGGAGGAAGGCCGTTCGCCACCGGGGCGCGCGAGACCCGTCCGGATGACTCGTCATACTGATTCGTGTGTGCGGACTGCTGGGACTGCTGACCGCCGGGGCGGACGCCGCGACCCGGGTCGAGCCGATCGCCGACGCGCTGCGCTGTGCGCGGCACCGGGGACCCGACGAGAGCGCTACGTGGAACGACCACGATCTCGTCCTCGGGTTCAACCGGCTCTCCATCATCGACGTCGATCACTCGCACCAGCCCCTGCACTGGGGACCGGTGCCCGGTGAGGACACCCGGTACACGATCGTCTTCAACGGGGAGATCTACAACTACCCCGAGCTCCGCGAGGAGCTCATCGAGAACTACGACGCCGCCTTCGCCACCGAGGGCGACGGCGAGGTCATCGTCGCGGCCTTCCACTACTGGGGCCCCGACGCCGTCCAGCGGCTGCGCGGCATGTTCGCGTTCGCCATCTGGGACGCGGTGGAGCGCGAGCTGTTCGTCGCCCGAGACCCGTTCGGCATCAAGCCGATGTTCCTCGCCACCACCGCGGCGGGCACCGCGTTCGCCAGTGAGAAGAAGTCGCTCCTCGCGCTCGCCGGCGAGCTCGGCATCGGGCTGGACCTGGAGCCGGCGGCGCTGCAGCACTACCTGACGCTGCAGTACGTCCCGGAGCCGATGTCGCTGAACCGCATGATCTCGCGCGTCGAGTCAGGCACCCACGTGACCGTGCGGCCCGGCGAGGAGCCGCTGCACCAGCGCTACTTCGCGCCGAAGTTCGTCTCGCTGCCCAGCCACGCCCCGGCCAGCGCCGAGGCCGAGGCGATCGTGCACGGCGAGATCGCCGACGTGCTGCGCGACTCGGTCGCCAAGCACATGCGCGCGGACGTCACCGTCGGTGCGTTCCTCTCCGGCGGGATCGACTCGACCGCGATCGCGGCGCTCGCCAAGGAGCACAACCCGAACCTGATCACCTTCACCACCGGCTTCGAGCGCGAGGGCTACTCCGAGGTCGACGTCGCCGCCGAGTCCGCGGCCGCGATCGGCGTGCGCCACGTGGTCCGCACGGTCAAGCCGGACGAGATGATGGAGGCCCTGCCGCTCATCATCTGGTACCTCGACGACCCGGTCGCCGACCCGGCGCTGGTCCCGCTGTGGTTCATCGCCCGCGAGGCCCGCGAGCACGTCAAGGTGGTGCTCTCCGGCGAGGGCGCCGACGAGCTGTTCGGCGGCTACTCGATCTACCGCGAGCCGCTGTCGCTGGCGCCGTTCGAGAAGGTGCCCGGCACGCTGCGGCCGATCATGCGGCGGGCGTCGCGCAAGATGCCCGAGGGGATGCGCGGCAAGGACCTGCTGCGCCGCGGGTCGCTCAGCCTGGAGCAGCGCTACTACGGCAACGCCCGGATCTTCCGCGACGACCAGCTGCACGAGGTCCTGCGCGGCTACGACCCGCGCGTCTCGCAGCAGGACGTGACGGCCCCGCACTACTTCGCCAGCCACGACTGGGACCCGGTCGCCCGGATGCAGCACGTGGACCTGTTCACCTGGCTGCGCGGCGACATCCTGGTCAAGGCGGACAAGATGACGATGGCGCACTCGCTGGAGCTGCGGGTGCCGTTCCTCGACCCCGAGGTCTTCGACATCGCCTCGTCGCTGCCGCAGTCGCAGAAGATCACCCACAGCGCAAACGGCACCACCAAGTACGCGCTGCGCCGGGCCTGCGAGGGGATCATCCCGCCGCACGTGCTGAACCGGCCGAAGCTGGGCTTCCCGGTGCCGATCCGGCACTGGCTGCGCGACGAGATGTACGCGTGGGCGCGGGACATCCTGCAGAACTCCGGTGCCGGGCACCTGATCGACCTGCAGGCCGTGCACCGCATGCTCGACGCGCACCGCGAGGGCCCGGTCGACCACTCCCGGCGGATCTGGGCGGTGCTGGTCTTCCTGATCTGGCACGGCATCTTCGTCGAGAAGCGGATCGTGCCGGACGTCCCGACGCCGAGCTACCCGGTCAAGATCTGACCCGTCCCGAACGGCCGAACGGCCGGTACCCGAGTGATCGGGTACCGGCCGTTCGTCGTTCCGGGGCCGGCGTCAGGCCGGGAGGACGGCGCCGATCTCGTCCGCGGCGGCGTCACCGAAGGCGTCGCGCAGGCGGACCAGGGCGGCGGCACGGTCCAGGGTCCACTCCTGCGGCCCGTCGGACTCCAGCACGTAGGTCGCGATGAGCGCGCCCAGCTGCGCGGAGCGCTCCACTGAGAGGCCGCCGTTCAGCGCGGTGAGGAAGCCGGCGCGCCAGGCGTCGCCGACGCCGGTCGGGTCGACCTGCTGGGTCGGCGGGACGACGTCGACCCGGGTCTCGGTGCCGTCGGACTCGACGATCACCGCACCCTTCTCGCCGAAGGTGGTGATCCGGGTGCCGACCTTCGAGGCGATCTCGGCCTCGGACCAGCCGGTCTTCTTGAGCAGCAGCTCGTACTCGTAGTCGTTCGTGACGAGGAACTTCGCGCCCTCGATCAGGCGCTTCACCTCGGGGCCCTCCATCCGGGCCAGCTGCTGGGACGGGTCCGCGAGGAACGGGTAGCCCTTCTCGCGGCACTCGTCGGTGTGGCGGACCATGGCGTCCGGGTCGCTGGCACCGATGAGCACCAGCTCGAAGCCGCCGACGCGCTCGGCGATCGGGGCCAGCTCGATCTCGGAGGACTTGGCCATCGCGCCGGTGTAGAAGGACGCGATCTGGCGCATGTCGTCGTCGGTGGTGCAGACGAAGCGGGCGGTGTGCACGTCGTCGTGGGTGTGCACGCCGGAGGTGTCGACGCCCAGGTCGTCCAGCACCTTCCTGTACTCGGCGAAGTCGGCACCCACCGCCCCGATGAGCACCGGGTTCTGGCCGAGCACACCGAGCGCGAACGCGATGTTCCCGGCCACCCCGCCCCGGCGGACCGTCAGGTCGTCGACGAGGAAGCTGACCGAGATCCGGTCGAGCTGCTCGGCGAGGATCTGCTCGGAGAACTTCCCGGGGAAGTGCATCAGGTTGTCAGAAGCGATGGATCCCGTCACGGCAATAGGCACGACGGGCACCCTACGACACGGAAACGGGCCTCGTCCCGATCATGATGATCAGGACGAGGCCCGTCCGAGCGTCTGACCTGCGGCTCAGCCCAGGATCAGTTGAACGAGTCACCGCAGGCGCAGGAGCCCCCGGCGTTCGGGTTGTCGATCGTGAAGCCCTGCTTCTCGATGGTGTCGACGAAGTCGATGGTCGCGCCCTGCAGGTACGGCGCGCTCATCCGGTCGACACCGACCTTGAGGCCGTGGAAGTCGCGGAACAGGTCGCCGTCGAGCGAGCGGTCGTCGAAGAACAGCTGGTAGCGCAGACCGGCGCAGCCACCCGGCTGCACCGCGATGCGCAGGTGCATGTCGTCGCGCCCCTCCTGCTCGAGCAGGGTGCGGGCCTTGACGGCCGCGGCGTCGGACAGCTCCACGCCGTGGGTCTGGGTGTCGGTGGCGTTATCGACGGTCATGGCTCTCCCAACAACGTGCGGGTCCGCCGTAATCCCGGGACAGGCGGCGTTCGTACCGGTGTCCATACTACGACGTCCCGGGCGGGTCCAGCGTTCCGGCGATCCCCCGTTCGCCGAACGAGGGCGTGGCGGGCGTCACCGGCTCCAGCGGGGGGCGACCCGGGCGGCCAGCTCGGCGAGGGTCCCGGCGGGGTCGGCCATCGACGCGTCCAGCCCGAACTCCTCGGCGACGCCGTGCGCGGAGTCCACCCCGGCGGCGCCGGCCTCGCGGCGCCCGACGCTCACCTGACCGGCCAGCACCACGCACGGCATCCCACGGTCGGCCGCACCCCGGGCGACGGCGGTGATCAGCTTCCCCCGCAGCGACTGCCAGTCGAAGCTCCCCTCCCCCGTGACGGCGAGGCCGCCGGTTGCGGCCGCGGCGTCCAGCTCGGCGTCCAGGCCGACCAGCTCGCGGACCAGACCCGCCCCGGACTCGACCCGGGCGCCCAGCGCGAGCAGCGCGGCGCCGAGCCCACCGGCGGCTCCGGCCGCGGCCTCGTCCCGGACGTCGCGGCCCGCGAGCGTCGCCAGCACCCCGGCGAACACGCCGAGCGCCGCGTCCAGCTCGGCGACCGCGGCGTCGTCGGCGCCCTTCTGCGGGCCGAACACGGCGGCGGCGCCGTGCGGGCCGAGCAACGGGTTGTCGACGTCCGAGGCGGCGACGAGCTCGATGCCGCCGAGCCCGGGCGCGCCCGCGAGCCGGTCGCAGGTGGCCAGCGCCGCCCCGCCGAGCGGCAGCGGGAGGCCGTCCTCGTCCACCGGGGCGGCACCGAGCGCGGCGAGCATCCCGGCGCCGCCGTCGGTGGTGGCCGACCCGCCCAGCCCGACGACGATCCGGGTCACCCCGGCGTCCCGTGCGTCGGCCACCAGCTCACCGACGCCGTACGTCGTCGCGGTGCGCGCCACCCCGGGCAGCCGGTCCTCGCGGGCGACGTGGTGCAGCCCGCAGGCCGACGCGCACTCCAGGTAGGCGGTGTCGCCGACCTGCAGCCACGAGCCGGTGACGGGGTCACCCAACGGGCCCGTCACCTCGCGGCTGTGCACGGTCCCGCCGAGCGCGGTGTGGAGCACCTCGGCGAACCCGGTGCCCCCGTCGGCGAGGGGGACGATCCGGACGTCGTCGCCGGGCGCGGCGCGCCGCCAGCCCGCCGCGATCGCGTCCGCGGCCTCCCGCGCGCTGAGCGTTCCGCCGAAGGAGTCGGGAGCCACCACGATCCGCATGCGGGCGAGGCTAGCCGCGGCCCGTATTGTGAGAGCTGTGAGGTTCCTGCGCCGTTCCGAGAGCTCCGACCCGGCTGGTCAGACAGCCGTCGACTCCTCGGCGGGCACGGACGCGACGGGCACGGAGGACGACGGCGCGGACACCACGCGCCCGCACACCACCGCCGGCAAGGGCCGGGCGACGCCGAAGCGCCGTGACGCCGAGGGCAAGCGCCGCGGTCCTGCTCCGCCCCCGCCGCGTACCCAGCGGGAGGCCGCGAAGCTGGCCAAGGCCAACCGTCCCTCGAAGGACCAGCGCCGCGCGCAGTCCCTCGAGCGCCGCCGCCGGATGGACGCCGGCGACGACCGCGTGCTCCTCCCCCGCGACCGCGGCAAGGTGCGCGCCCACGTCCGAGACATCGTCGACTCGCGCCCGCACGTCATCGGCCTGTTCCTTCCGCTGGCGGCGCTCGTCCTGGTGGCGGCGCTGATCCAGAACCCGTTCATCCAGCAGTACGTCACGCTGTTCACGTTCCTGATGCTCGCCGTGATGATCGTCGAGGGGACGCTGCTGGGCATGCAGGTCCTGAAGAAGGCCCGCGCGAAGTTCCCGGACGAGGAGATCAAGGGCCTGCCGACCGGCTGGTACGCCTTCTCCCGCGCCGCCCAGCCACGCCGGATGCGGGTGCCCAAGCCCCGCGTCAAGCGCGGCGACACCGTCTGAGTTCCGCCCGTGACGCACAGCCCGGTCCCCACGGGGGCCGGGCCGTCGTCGTGCCGGGGCCGTCCGGCCAGGTCAGCGGCGGTCCGTCCGGCGGCGGTCACGGCGCGACGACGATGATCGCGCACCTTCCGGAAGCCGGTCGGACCGCGTGCGCCACCATGAGCGGCGTGAACGCGACACTCGTCCTCGGTGGCACCCGGTCCGGCAAGTCCCGGTACGCCGAGGGGCTCCTCGGTGACGGGACGGCGGTCCGCTACCTCGCGACCGGGCGGCGGATCCCCGGCGACGCCGAGTGGGACGCGCGGATCGCCGCGCACACCGGCCGCAGGCCGCCGGAATGGACGACCGAGGAGATCACCTCGGGGCCCGGTCTCGCCGCCGCGCTGGCGACCGGTGGCCCGGTGCTCGTCGACGACCTCGCGACCTGGCTGACCGGCGTCCTCGACGACGCCGCCGCCTGGGAGCGGACCGGCCCGCTGCCCGAGGTGGACGACGCCGTCGACGGTCTGGTGGCGGCCGTCGCCGCGGCGCCGGGACCGCTCGTCCTGGTGTCCGCCGAGACCGGCCTGGGTGTGGTGCCCGAGACCCGGTCCGGGCGGCTGTTCCGGGACCGCCTGGGCGAGCTGAACGCGACGCTCGCGGCGGTGTGCGAGGAGACGGTGCTGGTGGTGGCCGGGCGGCCGCTGCGGCTCCCGGCGTCCGGGCTCCCCGGGACCGCGGGACCGGCGTCGCCCGCGACCGCACCGGCGGCCCCGTCCGCGGCCCCGGCTCCGGCCACGGGCGCCACCGAGCCGGCCCCGGGTGCGGTGGCTGCGGACGGCCCGGCGAGCCCCGTCGCTCCGGCCGCCACGACGCCGGTGTCCCGGGCGGGGCGGCCGGTGATGGGTGTCCCGGTCCGTGCCGACGCGCCCGCGGAGGAGCAGGACGGCGTCGCGAGCGGCATCGTCGGGCCGGACGACGGCATCGCCGGGCCGGGCGGCGACGTCGCCGGGACCCCGGCCGGGGTCCCGGGAACCGTCGATCCCAGCACGCCCGGTCCTGGAACGCCCGACCCCGGCACCTCCGCCCCCCGCACCTCCGGAACCGGCACCTCCGCTCCCGGTACGCCCGGGACCGGCGGGCCCGGGTCCGCCGGTACCGAGCCGATCCCGGCGCAGCCGCCCACCGACGCCCCGGCATCGGCCGCACCGGCCGCCGTCTCCGGGGCACCCGCCCCGACCCCGGCGCCCTCTCCGACCCCGGCGCCCACTCCGGCTCCGGACCCGGCCGAGGGCGACGAGCCGATCGTCCCCGCCGCCGTCGGGCGCCCCGACCTGCGGACCCGGCGGGAGGCCGTCGCGCTCGTCGAGGGCCTCGCGGCCCCCACCGGGGGCCTCGGGCGGCTCGGCGAGCTCGGCGTCTGGCTGGCGTCCTGCCAGACCGAGTGCCCGCCGCGCCCCCCGCTCGACGCCCGCGTCGTGCTACTCGCGGCCGACCACGGGATCGCCGCGCTCGGCGTGTCCGCCTACCCGCCGGAGGTCTCGGCGACCCGGGCGACGGCCGCCGCGGCCGGACGCCTGCCGGTCGCCGTCGCCGCACGCGCGGCGGGCGCGGCGGTCCGCACCGTCGACGTCGGCCTCGCCGCCGGCGCGGACGGCACCGAGTCCGGCTACGTCGTCACCCGCGGGACGGGACGCATCGACCGCGAGGACGCGCTCACCCCGGAACAGACCGAGGCCGCCTGGCGGACGGGGCGGCGGCTCGCCGACTCCGAGATCGACGCCGGTGCGGACGTGCTGGTCCCGGCGACCCTCGCCGTCGGCGTCACCACCCCGGCCGCCACCCTCGTGGCCGCGCTGACCGGGGCCGAGCCGGTCGCCGTCGTCGGGCGGGCCTCCGGGATCGACGACCGCGCCTGGATGCGGAAGGCCGTCGCGATCCGGGACGCGCTGCGCCGGGCCCGGCCGCACGTGCGCGACCCGCTCGCGCTGCTGCGGACCGTCGGCGGGACCGACCTGGTCGTGCTCGCCGGGTTCCTCGCGCGCGCCGCCGAGCGGAAGGTGCCCGCGGTGCTGGACGGCGTCGCCGTCGGTGCCGCGGCGCTGCTGGCCGAGGAGCTCGCCCCGGGCGCGAAGGACTGGTGGGTCGCCGCGCAGCCGTCCACCGACCCGGCGGGCACCCTCGTGCTGGAACACCTGTCGCTGACGCCCGTGCTGGACCTGGCAGTGCGGACCGAGGACGGCACGGCGGCGGTGACCGTGCTGCCGCTGCTCGTCACCGCGGCGCGGCTGCTCGCCGAGACCGGGAGCGCCGAGGCCACCGCCGTGGTGCCGGGCGAGCCGGCGGCCACCGTGGCGCCGGGCGGGACCACGGCCGGCGCCGGGCGGTGAGCGCGGGCCGACCCGGCCCGTTCGCCGGGCTCGCGCTGGCAGTCAGCTGGCTGACGGTGCTCCCGGCCCGCGTCCGCACCGAACCCGGCGGCGCGCTCCCCGACGGGGTGCCCGCGTCGGCGTTGCGGTGGGCCCCGATCGTCGGGGCCGGGCTCGGGCTGTGCGGTGGCGGGCTGCTGCTCGCCCTGATCCTGGCCGGGGTGTCCCCACTGGTCGCGGGGCTGCTCGTGGTGGGTGCCGGGGCTCTCGCGACCCGCGGGATGCACGTCGACGGGCTCGCCGACACCGCCGACGGGCTCGGCAGCTACGGCCCGCCCGAGCGGGCGTTGCGGGTCATGGCGGACGGCGGAGCGGGGCCGTTCGCCGTCGTCACGCTGCTGGTCGTGCTGGGCGGCCGCGCGGCGGCGCTGGCCCAGCTCGGCACCGCTCCCCCGGTCGCGGTGCTCGTCGCGTGCACGGTGGCCGCCGCGACCGGACGGGCCGGGTTCTGCTGGGTCGCCCGGCGCGGGACGCCCGCGGCCCGGCCCGGGGGGCTGGGTGCGACGGTCGCCGGGAGCCAGCCGGCCTGGGTGGCGCCGCTCTGGTGGACCGGCATCGCCGGCGCGGGTGCGGCCGCGCTCGCGACCGTCCCGCCCGGTGGCGCCGGGACCGCCCTCGCCGCCGCCGGTGCCGTGCTCCTCGCGGCGCTGGGGGTGGCGGGCCTGGCCCGGCACACCCGGCGCCGGTTCGGCGGGATGAGCGGTGACGTCCTGGGCGCGGCCGCGGAGCTGGGGAGCACCGCCGTGCTCGTCGTCCTGGCGGCCGCGCTCAGCGGGTGATCAGACCGACGCGGGCGCCGGCACCAGGGTGCGCATCCACCCGTGCGGGTCCGCCGCCGCACCGCGCTGGATCGCGGTGAGCGCCTCGCGCAGCTGCAGCGTGATCGGGCCCGGCTCGCCGTCGCCGACGGTCACCTCGCCGCCACTGTGCTTCACGGTGCCGATCGGTGTGATCACCGCGGCGGTGCCGCAGCCGAACACCTCGGTCAGCACGCCGTTCGCGGCGCCGCCGAGCCACTCCTGGCCGGAGATCCGGCGCTCGACCACGTCGATGCCCAGGTCCTTCGCGACGGCGATCAGCGAGTCGCGGGTGATGCCCGGCAGCACCGATCCGCGCAGGTCCGGGGTGGCGAGCTCGGCCCGGCCGTCCGCGTCGCGGAAGACGAAGAACAGGTTGTTCGAGCCCATCTCGTCGATCCAGGTCCGCTCCTCGGCGTCGAGGTAGGCGACCTGGGCGCAGCCGTGCTTCGCGCCGACCGCCTGCGGCAGCAGGGAGGCGGCGTAGTTGCCACCGCACTTGGCCGTGCCGGTGCCGCCGAGCGCGGCGCGGGTGTACTCGGTCTCCAGCCACACGTCCATCGGCTTCACGCCACCGGCGAAGTACGGCCCGGCCGGCGAGGCGATCACCGCGTAGAGGTACTCCGCCGACGGCCGCACCCCGAGCCCGACCTCGGTCGCGACCATGAACGGGCGCAGGTACAGCGAGTCCTCACCGCCCGCGGCGGGCACCCACTCCGAGTCGACCGAGAGCAGCGCGGACAGCGACTCGAGGAACAGGTCCTCGGGAAGCTCCGCCATCGCCATCCGGCGGGCGGAACCGGCGAACCGCGCGGCGTTGGCCTCCGGCCGGAACGACGCGATCGACCCGTCGGGGTGCCGGTAGGCCTTGAGCCCCTCGAAGATCTCCTGCCCGTAGTGCAGGACCATCGACGACGGGTCGAAGGTCAGCGGCCCGTACGGCTCGACCTTCGGGTCGTGCCATCCGGTCCCCTCGGTCCAGCGGACGGTGACCATGTGGTCGGTGAAGTACCGGCCGAAACCGGGGTCGGCCAGTACGTCGGCGCGCCGCTGGGGGGACGCCGGGGCGGGGTTGCGGGTCACGGTGAAGTGCGGCGCGCTCATGGAGGAGACGGTAGCTCCGTCCGACCGGGGTCAGACAGTCGGATTCCCAACCGCTGGTCGTGAGTGGTTGCGTGAGTCCTGGCCCACTGCCTGTTCTCAGGACATCCGACACAGTTGATGTCTCGGCACATCGAGGACACTGAGTAGCCCGCTGGCCGGGTTGGTCGATCCTGGTGATCGGCCAGCCTGGTCCAGGTGGGTGGAACAGGGTTCGAGATGGATCCCGACCGCGTCGCGGCGGTCGCCCGGGCCGCCGCCGGGCAAGAGATCAACATCGCTCGGGTGTGCCGAGAACTCGGCGTGTCCCGGTCGGTGTTCTATCGCAAGCTGTCCCGTTTCCGAGACCAGGGCAGCACCGGTCTGGCACCGCGTTCACGTGCTCCGCACACCCGTCCCAGCGCGGTGGCCGAACACGTGGCCGAGGCGGTGGTGCGGGCCCGCAAAGAACTCGCCGACCAGGGCTGGGACCACGGAGCCCAGACCATCCGCTGGCGGCTGCTCGACGCGGCCCGCCCCGGCAGCAGCCCCGGCAGCGGCCCTGGCAGTAGCGGCGGCAGCGGCCCGGCACTCGAGCAGGCCGAGGTCCCGTCGCGGGCCACGATCCACCGGCTGCTGGCCGACCGCGGCCAGATCACCCCGCAACCACGTAAACGACCCCGCCGCAGCACGCACCGGTTCGTCCACCCGGCCCCGAACGCGGTCTGGCAGATCGACGGCGCCCGGACCGTACTGGCCGATGGCCGGCGCGCCACGGTGGTGCAGGTCATCGACGACCACTCCCGGCTCGACATCGCCTGCCACGCCGCGAGCAGCGAGAACGGCGAGGCCGCCTGGGCCGCGCTCAGCGCCGGCTTCGCCCGCTACGGCCACCCGGCCTGCGTGCTCTCCGACAACGGCACCGCCTTCTCCGGCCGGCGCCGCCAGTGGCCCCTGGTCGACCTCGAACGCCGCCTGGCCGCGCTGGGCATCACCACCATCGTGTCCTCGATCGGACACCCACAGACCTGCGGGAAGAACGAACGCGCCCACCAGACCCTGCAACGCTGGCTCGCCGCCCGACCCACCCCGGCCACCCTGACCGAACTCCAGAACCTGCTCGAGACCTACCGGCAGGGCTACAACCACCGCCGCCACCAAAGCCTCGACGGCGACACCCCGCACCAGCGTTTCCACACCCGCGAACCCGCCCGACCGGCCGGACCCGCACCCCGCATCGCCGGACACCTCACCCGCACCGTCTCCGAGACCGGAGTCATCAGCTTCTCCGGAACCTCGATCGGTCTGGGCCGCCGCCACGCCGGCACCACCGCGGAGGTGTTCTGGCAAGGCGACCGCGTCACCATCCTCATCGACGACGCGGTCGCCGCCAGCCTTACCCTCGATCGCAGCGTCCGCTACCAGCGGACCACCAGCAAACCGTCCACGATGTGCTGAGACAGATCTGTCTCAGATGTGCTGAGACACGACAGTGAGTCCTGGCCCACGCAACCACTCACGGGGGCTACCGCACCCGCGACGGGACCATCGGCGGCTTGACGACCTCGACCGGCAGGACGCGGCCGCGGACGTCGACCACCAGCTGGTCGCCGGGCGTCACCTTCGGGTCGGTGGCGATCAGCGCGAGCGCGACGCCGGTCTTCAGGGTCGGCGAGAACGTGCCCGAGGTGACGGTGCCGACCGGGGAGCCGCCCTCGCCGTCGAGCACGGTCATGCCGGCCCGCGGGACGCCGCGGCCGGTCGCCCGCAGCGCCCGCAGGCGCCGGGCGGGTCCGGCCGCCCGCTCGGCGGTCAGCGCCTCGCGCCCCCAGAACGACGGCTTGTCCCAGCCGACCGCCCAGGCACTCCCGGCCTGCACGGGGCTGATCTCCTCGGACAGCTCGTGGCCGTGCAGCGGGTACCCCATCTCGGTGCGCAGGGTGTCCCGCGCGGCCAGCCCGCACGGCCCGCCACCGACGGCCCGGACGGCGTCGAGCAGCGCGTCCCACATCGCGGGTGCGGCCTCGGCGTCGAGGACCACCTCGTAGCCGTGCTCACCGGTGTAGCCGGTGCGGCAGACGCGGACGCCGCCGCCGGCGAGGCCGCCCTCGATGTCGGTGAACGCCATGTAGTCCAGGTCGGCGACGCCGGCGCCGGCCTCGCCGAGCGCCGCGGCCAGCGCCTCGCCCGAGCGCGGCCCCTGCAGGGCCAGCACGGCGAGCTCGCGGTGCCGGTCGGTGACGGTGACGCCCGCGGGGGCGCCGTCCTGGAGCATCGTCACGATCCGGGTCGAGTTCGCGGCGTTCGGGACGAGCAGCAGGTCGTCGTCGGACGCCATGTAGATGATCATGTCGTCGAGGACGCCGCCGGCCTCGTTGCAGGCCAGCGTGTACTGCGCCCGTCCCGGCCCGATCCGGCCGAGGTCGTTGGTCAGGCAGGTGTTCACGTGGGCGGCCGCGCCGGGCCCGGCGATCGGGACGGTGCCGAGGTGGCTGACGTCGAACAGTCCCGCGGCCTCGCGCACCGACGTGTGCTCGGCGACGGTGCCACCCGGGTAGGAGATCGGCATCGACCATCCGCCGAACTCGCCGGGGGTGGCGTCGAGGGCGACGTGACGGTCGTGCAGCGGGCTGGGCAGAAGATCGTCGGTCACGCGTACCGACCCTAGTGCCTCAGGCCGCGCGCTCCTCGGGATCGGACGGCCCGCTCTCCGCACGGGGCTCCCGCGCGGCCGCGGAACGCGAGCAGACCGTGCTCAGCCCCCAGGCCGCGACCAGCAGCGCCGCGGTCGCCAGGAGCGGCCAGGGCGGCAGCACGGCGGCGAGCAGCACGCAGCCCGTCCCGCCGGCACCGGCGACGAACGCCGCGGTACCGGGACGCCCGGGCAGCCGCAGCACCGCGGCGTGCAGCAGCGTGTGGTGCACCAGCGCCGAACCGACCGAGACGGCGATCGCGACGACCGGGCCGAACGCCAGCGTCACGGCGACGGTCAGCCCACCCAGGACCAGGTCGGCGACCCACGGCGTGCCGCGGGACCCACCCCGTCCGAGGAAGGCGGGCAGCTCGCCGTCGCGCGCCAGCCGGGCCGCGCCGGACGCGGCGCGGGACAGCGCACCCAGCAGCGCGGCCGCGGTGGCCGCGGCGGCGGCGATCCGGACGAGGACCCCGAGCGCGGGGCTGCCCCCGGTGTCCATGAGCGAGGCGAGCGGGGTCGCGGACTCCGCCAGCCGTGCGGGGCCGAGGCCGTGCAGCAACGCGGCCGACAGCAGGAGCAGCAGCGTGGTCGTGACGAGCACGGCGACCGCCGGGGCCCGGCGGATCGCCCGCATCGGGTCACGCAGGCTCCCGCCGAGCTCGGCGACCCGGGACAACCCGGTGAAGGCGAAGAACACGAAGGCGGCCGCGGTCAGCACGCCCAGCGGCCCGGGTTCGACGGCCGCCTGCAGGGTCCCGACGACCGGGTCGTCCGGCGTCCCGTCGGCCTCCGCCACGGCGGTCCCGGCCGTCGCGGCCGGCATCGCCGACGACGGGTCGCTGCCGTCCGGCGCGTTCGTGAGCAGCCCGACGCCGATGACCAGCGCCAGCACCAGCAGCGTCCCCACGACCAGCCCGCGGGACGCGCCCGGGGACACGCGCACACCCGCCGCGTTCACCCCGATCACGGCGAGCACCGCGATCACCGCCACCGGCTCCGGCCGGGACGGCAGCACGTACGCACCGAACACCCCGGCGGCAGCGGCGGCGGCAGCGGTCCGCGACACCAGCCGCGAGACGGCACCGAGCCGCAGCGCGGGCCCTGGCAGGTCCCCGCGGACCAGCTCCGGCCCCGCGGGGCGGGCGGTCGCGAGGTGCGCCGTCGAGGCGACCACGCCGAGGGCGAGGAGCCCGGCGAGCACGACACCGAGCGGGAACCAGGCCCCAGCCGACGCCGCGGCGGGGGCCAGTGCCGCGTAGAGCCCGGTCCCGAACGTCGCCGCGAGCGCGACGACGACCGCGGTCGTCGACGGGATCCGGTACGGGGGGCGGGGCACGTTGCTCACCATCCCATCCGACCCTGTACCGCGCGGCGCCGCGGGGGTGTCATTAGCATCTCGGTCCGGTCTCGCCGGGCCGCTCCCCGCCCGCCCGGCGCACGCGACACGTGCGCTGGTCACCGTGCGTGCAGCAGCGGCCCCGCGACGCCACCTGATCGAGCAACCAGCGATCACCGACCGATCCCCGACCGAGGAGCTCCGACCGTGCCGACCGACCCGACCATCCCGGACACCGCCGCGCTCACCGGCTCCCCCGCGACCGCCGACACCGGCGCCCTGGTGATCGGCCTGTACCCGGCCGAGACCCGGGAGGACGGGCCGGACGGCGCCGGCGCCGGTGCCGGCGAGGCACCCGTCCTCGCCCCCGGCGCCGAGGAGGTCGACGCCGCGTTCGGCGGCGAGCTCGCCGCCCTCCTGCAGGTCGTCGGCGCGACCGGCCGGGTCGAGCAGGTCGTGTCGCTGCCGTCGCGCGGCGCGGTGACGGCCCCGCGCGTCGTCGCCGTCGGCCTCGGCAGGCCCGCCGAGGGCGCGGAGCGGGCCGAGGCGGTCCGCCGGGCCGCCGGTGCCGCCGCCCGCACGCTCGCCGGGGCCGCGTCCGCGGTCAGCACGCTCGCCGCCGTCGACGGCGAGGCGGCCGTCGTCGGGGCGCTGCTCGGCGGCTACCGGTTCGACGTCCACCGCTCCTCGGCCGACGCCGCGTCGGCACCGGTCGCGTCCTGGTCGTTCACCGGCGCGACCGACGACGCGGTCCGCCGGGCCACGCTGATCGCCGAGGCGGTCGCCACCACCCGGAACCTGGTGAACACCGCACCGAACGTGTTGTTCCCGCAGACCTTCGCGGCCCGCGCGGTGGCGCTCGGCGAGCAGGCCGGCCTGGTCACCGAGGTCCTCGACGACGCGCAGCTGCGGGAGAACGGCTACGGCGGCGTCGTCGGCGTCGGGAAGGGCTCGGCGAACCCGCCGCGGCTGGTCCGGCTCACCTGGAACGGCGGCGCCGGTGCCTCGAAGCGCGTCGCGCTCGTGGGCAAGGGCATCACCTTCGACACCGGCGGCATCTCGCTCAAGCCCAACCCGGGCATGGCCGACATGACCTCCGACATGGGCGGCGCCGCGGCCGTCGTCGCGACGGTCGTGCTCGCCGCGAAGCTGGAGCTGCCGGTCACGGTGACGGCGACGGTGCCGATGGCGGAGAACATGCCGTCGTCGACCGCGTACAAGCCCGGCGACGTGCTGACCATGTACGGCGGGCGCACCGTCGAGGTCCTCAACACCGACGCCGAGGGCCGCCTCGTCCTGGCCGACGCGATCGTCCGGGCCGGGGAGGACGCCCCCGACTACCTGGTCGAGACCTCGACGCTGACCGGTGCCCAGCAGGTCGCGCTCGGCCTGCGGACCGCCGGGATCATGGGGTCCGACGACCTGCGGGACCGGGTGACCGGGCACGCCGTCGCGACCGGCGAGGACGCGTGGGCGATGCCGCTGCCGGAGTACCTGCGTTCCGACCTCGACTCCCGGGTGGCGGACATCGCCAACGTCAGCGGCCAGCGGTTCGCCGGCATGCTGCTCGCCGGGATGTTCCTCAAGGAGTTCGTGCCGGACGGGCTGCCGTGGGCCCACATCGACATCGCGGGTCCCTCGTACAACACGGGCGGGCCGCGCGGCTACACGACCAAGGGCGGGACGGGCGTGCCGGTGCGGACGCTGGTCGCGTTCCTGGAGGACGTGGCCGCGAACGGCTGACCCGCCCGGCGCCCGCGGGATAGCTAGCGGGACTGCAGGGCGTCCAGCGCGACGGCGACCGAGGCGGCGAGCCGGAAGTCGATCCGCGGGTCGGGGACGGCGACGTCGTACCGGTCCCGGATCGACCGCTTCCGGTCGCTGGTCATGACGAGCGGCCCGCCGCCGTCCTCGGTGAAGTCGAAGTGGAACGGGAACGGGACGTCGTCGAACACCCGGCGCAGGAGCGCGACCGGCAGGCTGCGCTCCTGCCCGGTCGCGGCCAGCCCGGGGCTCTCGAGCCGCCACGTCGAGCGGAACAGGCTCGCGCCGAACTTCTTGCCGAACGTGCCGAGGAGCTGGCCGTGCTCGTCGTGGACGTCGTGCTGGGCGCGCACGTCCATCGCCTGCCGGGCCTTGAAGGAGAAGACCCGGCGGCGACGGGAGTCGTCGGCCCAGAAGACGACCTCCTCCTTGAACGCGAACCGCTTCTGCTGGGCGAAGGCCATCAGCGGGCCCTCGCTGCCGTCGGGGTTCGCGGCGTGCACGTCGTAGCGGTTCACGCCGAGCGTGATCCGCTGGCGGACCAGGAACCGGGGCAGGTGCATCGGGGCGGACACGGCGCCGAGTGTGTCCCACCGGCCGGCGGGCCGCCCCGGGATTCACCCGGACCGGCACCCGGGGCTACCGGCCGGTAACCCCGGACGGCATACTCCGGGGATGTTCGGACGACGTCGCCCGGCGGGCCGGCACGAGATCCCCGCACACGCCCCCCGGTCGGCCGTCGTGACCGGCGCCGCCCGCGGCATCGGGGAGGCCGTCGCGACCGAACTCGTCGAGCGCGGCTACCGGGTGCTCGTCACCGACCTCGACGGCGACGCGGCCGCCGCCACCCGGATCGGCGCGGCGGGCGCACTCGCCCACGACGTCACCGACCCCGCGGCCGCCCACGACGTGACGGCGGCCGCCCGCGATCTGGCCCCGCTGGGCGCCTGGATCGCCAACGCCGGGGTGGGCTTCGACGGCACGCTGACGGCACTGTCCGAGGCGCGGGTCCGCGCCCTCGTCGAGGTGAACACGCTGGGTCCCGCCTGGGGCGCCCGCGCCGCGATCGCCGCGTTCCGCGAGCAGGCCGCGGCCGGCACCGCGCACGGCGGCGAGATCGGCGTGACCGTGTCGCTGTCCGGGCTCGGCCCGGTGCCCGGGTTGTCGGTGTACGCGGCGTCGAAGGCGGGCGCCCTGTCGCTGGCGTCGGGGCTCGCCTCCGAGGTCCGGCGGGAGGGCATCCGGGTGCACGCGATCTGCCCGGACGGGGTGGACACCGCCCTGCTGCGCGGGATGGAGCCGGGCGGGCAGGCGCAGGCGCTCGTCCGTTCCGGGACGCTCGTCACCCCCACGCAGGTCGCGACCGGGCTCGTCGGGATGTTCGGCACCGCCCGCGTCTACCGGACGATCCCGGCCTGGCGCGGCGCCGTCCTGCGGCTCACGGCGCTGCTGCCGGGGCCCGCTCTCCGGATGGAGCCCGCCATGCGGGCCGTCGGCGCACGCAAGGCGCGGTCGCTGCGGCGCTGAGCCGGGACCTACCGATCCCTACCGGTCCTTGTCCCGCAGCTGGCGCAGCATCTCCTCCTGCCGCTCCCGCTTGCGCAGCGCACGCCCGCGGGCGTCGTGCTCGCGCATCCGGTTCGGGTATCCCACCAGCTGGACGTCGTAGATCGGGATGCGCATCGACCGGGCGAGCTTCTTCGCCCGGTTCGGGTTCCCGACCCGCCGCCGGGTCCACTCGCCGTCGTGGGCGACGAAGACCACCGTCGTCTCGGTCACGGTCGTGCGCGGCTCCACGAAGGCCTCCACCCCGATCCGCGCGTCCGCCCATTCCCGCAGGTAGGCCTCGTCGTCCCGTGGCCGTCCCCCACCGGAGGACCTGCGGGGACGGAACCTGTCCAGCAGGCCCATGCGCGTCACCCCTCTCGTCCGCTCGTGGCGCGTCCGTCGCCCGGGTGCGGCGAAACGGACACAGCGTCTCCTGTACCCCAACGCACGGGACGCGTGATCTGCTCCCGACACCCCGGTGGCGCGACGGCCGGGTAGTGACAAGATGGGCGCCGCAGTGCGGTGTCGCGTACCGCTGACGGAGCAGCCGGGCGCGACCGGGAGGGAGTTGATCGGTGTCCGAGGAGGGCCTGCGGAGCACGGACACCGCCGACCTGGTGATCCTGGGGGGCGGTTCCGGCGGCTACGCCTGCGCGTTGCGTGCGGCGGAGCTCGGGCTGTCGGTCGTGCTCGTCGAGAAGGACAAGCTCGGCGGTACCTGCCTGCACCGGGGCTGCGTCCCGACCAAGGCGCTGCTGCACGCCGCCGAGGTCGCCGACCACGCCCGCGACGGCGGCAAGGTCGGAATCCGGTCCACGTTCGACGGTGTCGACATGGCCGGGGTCAACTCCTACAAGGACGGCGTCGTCTCCCGCCTGCACAAGGGACTGCAGGGCCTGGTCGCCTCCCGCGGCATCACCGTGGTCGAGGGCGCCGGCACCCTGGAGGGCCCCGGCGTCGTCCGGGTCGGTGACGAACGCTGGACCGGCCGCAACGTCGTGCTGGCGACCGGTTCGTACGCACGCTCGCTGCCCGGCCTGGAGCTCGACGACCGCATCGTCACCTCCGACGCCGCGATCTCGCTCGACGACGTCCCGCAGCGGGTCGTCGTGCTCGGCGGCGGCGTGATCGGCGTCGAGTTCGCCAGCGTGTGGCGCTCGTTCGGGGCCGAGGTCACCGTCGTCGAGGCGCTGCCCCGGCTGGTCCCGGGCGAGGACGAGTTCGCCTCCACCCAGCTCGCCCGCGCCTTCCGCCGGCGCCGGATCACCGCCCGGACGGGAGTGCGCTTCTCGAAGGCCACCCGGCAGGGCGACACCGTCACGGTGTCCCTGGAGTCCGGCGAGGAGATCGAGGCGGACCTCCTGCTGGTCGCGGTCGGCCGCGGCCCCAACACCACCGGTCACGGCTTCGCCGAGGCCGGCGTCGCGATGGACGGCGGATTCGTCACCGTCGACGAGCGGCTGCGCACGAACCTGGACGGCGTCTTCGCCGTCGGGGACGTCACGCCCGGCCTGCAGCTCGCCCACCGCGGATTCGCGCACGGGATCTTCGTCGCCGAGGAGGTCGCCGGGCTCTCCCCGGTCCCGGTGACCGACGACGGCATCCCGCGCGTGACCTACTGCGATCCGGAGATCGCCTCGGTCGGGCTGACCGAGGCGGACGCCCGCGACCGGTACGGCGAGGTGCACACCCTCACCTACGACCTGGCCGGGAACGGGAAGTCCCAGATCCTGCAGACCTCCGGCGCGATCAAGCTCGTCCAGGCGGGCCCGTCCGGCGCGGACGGCCCCGTGGTGGGCGTGCGCATGGTCGGGTCGCGGGTCGGTGAGCTCGTCGGGGAAGCGCAACTGATCTACAACTGGGAGGCACTCCCCGCCGACGTCGCCGCACTGATCCACGCCCACCCCACGCAGAGCGAGGCCCTCGGCGAGGCCCACCTCGCGCTGGCCGGGAAACCGCTGCACACCCACGGCTGACCCCCCGGCCACCACAGACCCGAACACCCACGCGGAACAAGAGGAGCTCCACCCCACATGGCCGTCACCGTTGAGATGCCCGCCCTGGGCGAGAGTGTCACCGAGGGCACCGTCACCCGCTGGCTCAAGGCCGAGGGCGACACCGTCGAGGTCGACGAGCCGTTGCTCGAGGTCTCCACCGACAAGGTCGACACCGAGATCCCGTCGCCGGCGGCAGGCGTGCTGAAGCGCATCATCGCGGGCGAGGACGAGACCGTCGAGGTCGGCGGCGAGCTGGCCGTGATCGGCGACGCCGGCGAGGCCGACACCTCCGGCGGCGGTTCCGGCGGTTCCGAGCAGGCGGCCCAGGAGGCCGAGCCGGAGCCCGAGCCCGCGCAGGAGGAGGCCCCGGCGCCGAAGCAGGAGCCGGGCGGCTCCTCCGGCGGCGGTTCCGGCTCCCCGGTGACCATGCCCGAGCTGGGCGAGTCGGTCACCGAGGGCACCGTGACCCGCTGGCTCAAGCAGGTCGGCGAGTCGGTCGAGGTCGACGAGCCGCTGCTCGAGGTCTCCACTGACAAGGTCGACACCGAGATCCCGTCGCCGGTCGCCGGCACCGTGCTCGAGCACACCGTCGGCGAGGACGAGACCGTCGAGGTCGGCGCGCAGCTCGCGCTGGTCGGCGACGGCTCGGCCGCCCCCGCACAGCAGGAGGCTCCGGCCCCCAAGGAGGAGCCGGAGCAGGAGGCCCCGAAGCAGCCGGAGCCGGAGCCGGAGCCGACGCCCGCGCAGCCGAAGGCCGAGGCCCCGAAGGAGCAGGCGGCGGCGCCGAAGGGATCGACGGACACCCAGGGCGGCGCGTCGTCGTCGAACGGGTCGGGCGAGAAGCCCTACGTCACGCCGCTGGTCCGCAAGCTCGCCCAGGAGAACGGCGTCGACCTCGAGTCGGTCACCGGTTCCGGTGTCGGCGGGCGCATCCGCAAGCAGGACGTGCTGGCCGCGGCCGAGCAGAAGTCGGCACCGGCCCCCGCGGCCTCGGCCGCCCCGTCGGCACCGGCCGCCGGTGGCGCGCCGAAGCAGCCGCAGGCCGTCCCGACCCGCTCCGGCGACGCCCCGGAGCCGGGCACCACGGTCAAGCTGCCGCGCCTGCGCCAGGTCATCGCCCAGCGCATGACCGAGTCCCTGTCGACCTCGGCGCAGCTGACCACGGTCCAGGAGATCGACCTGACCCGCATCGTCAAGCTGCGGAACCGGGTCAAGGAGGACTTCAAGAAGCGTGAGGGCGCCAACCTCACCTTCCTGGCCTTCATCGCCAAGGCGACCATCGAGGCGCTCAAGGCCTTCCCGTCGCTGAACGCCTCGATCTCCGAGGACGCCAAGCAGGTCACCTACCACGGGCCGGTGCACATGGGCATCGCGGTCGACACGCCGCGCGGCCTGCTCGTGCCCGTCATCAAGGACGCCGACGACCTGTCGCTGGCCGGCATCGCCAAGAAGATCGCCGACGTCGCGGCCCGCGCCCGCGACGGGAAGATCGGCCCGGACGAGCTGTCCGGCGGCACCTTCACGATCACGAACATCGGCTCCGCCGGGGCGCTGTTCGACACGCCGATCATCAACCAGCCGCAGGTGGGCATCCTCGGCACCGGCGCGATCGCGAAGGAGCCGAAGGTCGTCGCCGGCCCGGAGGGCGAGGACGTCATCGCCATCCGTTCGGTGTGCTACCTGCCCCTGACCTACGACCACCGTCTGGTCGACGGCGCGGACGCCGGCCGGTTCCTCTCGGCCGTCCGGGCCCGCCTGGAGGAGGGCGCGTTCGAGGCCGAGCTCGGCCTGTAGTCCTTCCCGGACACGCGGAACACGATGTCGCGGCCCGTCCCGGTTCCACCGGGACGGGCCGCCGTCGTTCACCCGGCTGTGTGATGCGGTGATCACCGTCGCGGCATGTCCGGGTCGCGCGGACCGCCCGGAACCGGAAGGATCGCCGCCGTGCGAGTCGTCGTCGCCGGTTCGTCCGGACTGATCGGAACCGCCCTGGTCGCCCACCTGCGGGGCGCGGGGCACGAGGTGCTGCGCCTGGTTCGGCGCTCGGCCGCCGCGCCCGACGAGCGCAGCTGGGACCCACCCGCGGGGACCATCGAGGACGGCACGCTCGACGGCGTCGACGCCGTCGTGAACCTCAACGGCGCCGGGATCGCGGACCGGCCGTGGAGCGGGGCCCGCAAGCAGCTGCTCCGCGACTCCCGCAACGTCCCCACCGACGTGCTGGCCACGGCGGTCGCGCGGCACAAGGTGCCGGTGTTCGTCAGCGGCTCGGCGGTCGGATACTACGGCGACACCGCCGACGTCGAGGTGGACGAGTCCGCGCCGTCCGGCAGCGGCTTCCTCGCCGACGTCTGCCGGGACTGGGAGGCCGCCGCCGCGCCCGCCTCCGACGCCGGCGCCCGCGTCGTGCTGGTCCGCACCGGCCTGGTCCTCTCCCCCTCCGGCGGGATCCTCGCCCGGGTGCGACCGCTGTTCAAGGGCTTCCTCGGCGGCCGGATCGGGTCCGGTGCGCAGTACTGGCCGTGGATCTCGCTGGACGACCACGTGTCCGCCGTCCGCTTCGCGGTCGAGACCGGCACGCTGTCCGGGCCGGCGAACCTGACCGGGCCGGTCCCCGTCACCAACGCCGAGTTCACGAAGGAGATGGGCGAGGCCGTCGGCCGGCCCACCCCGTTCCCGGTGCCCGGGCCGGTGGTCGCGGGCGTGCTCGGTGAGATGGGCCGGGAGATGCTGCTCGGCGGGCAGCGGGCGGTGCCGAGGGCGCTGCTCGACGCCGGGTTCCAGTTCCGCCACCACACCGTCGGCGACGCGCTCTCGGCCGCGGTCGGCACGTGACCGACGTCCTGGTCGTCGGCGCCGTCCTGCACCGGCACGGGCTCTCGGTGCGGGTGCTGGAGGCGTCCGACCGGGTCGGCGGCCGGGTCGCCACCGACGTCGTCGACGGCTTCCGCTGCGACCGCGGCTTCCAGGTCCTCAACACCTCCTACCCGGCGCTGCGGGCCGCGCTCGCCCCGCACGGGCTCGACTCGCTCGACGCCCGGCCGTTCGAGCCCGGGGCCGCGATCCGCGCGGGCGACGGCGAGCTGCACCGCTTCGTCAACCCGTTGCGCCGCCCCGCCTCCGGCCCCGATCTCGTCACCGACGACCTGTTCGGACCGATCGACAAGGCCCGGCTGGTCGCCTGGACGGCCCGGGTGCTGGCGTCGCCGCCGTCGCGGACCGCCACCCTGATCGACCGCTCCGCCGCCGACGATCTCGACGCCGCCGGGCTCGGCGGCGCCGTCACCGACCGGTTCCTGCGCCCGTTCCTGTCCGGTGTGCTCGGTGAGACGGCACTGGAGACGTCGGCGGCCTTCGTCCGGCTGGTCTGGCGCAGCTTCGCACTCGGCACGGTCGTCGTGCCGGGGGACGGCATGGAGGCACTCCCCCGGCGGCTCGCCGCGGCCCTGCCGGAGGGAACGGTCTCGCTGGGGACCCGGGTCCGGGCCGTCCACGGCGGACCCGCACCCGCCGTCGACACCGACGACGGCACGGTCCCCGCCCGCGCCGTGCTCGTCGCCGCGGACCCGCGGACGGCCGCCGCGCTGCTCCCGGGCGTGGCCGATCCGGCGATGCACGCGCTGACCACGTTCTTCCACGTGCCGCCGCACGCGCCGTCGTCGTCGCCGTTGCTGCACCTCGACGGCACCGGCGGCCCGGTGGTCAACACGGTCGTGCTCACGGCCGCCGCGCCCGGCTACTCCGCCGACGGACGGCCGCTGGTCGCCTCGACGATCGTCGGGACGCCGGAGGGCACAGGGATCGACGAGCCCGCGGTGCGCCGCGAGCTGACCCGGATCTGGGGCGAACCGGCCGACGACTGGGCGCACCTGCACACCGCCCGCGTCGAGGAGGCCCTGCCGCTGCTGCCTGCCGGGCAGCCGGTGCGGCGCGACGTCGGCCTCGGCCGCAACCTGTTCGTCGCCGGGGACCACCGGGACACCCCGTCGACGCAGGGGGCGCTGGTCTCGGGGCGCCGGGCGGCGCAGGCGGTGCTCGCCCGGCTGGGTGTGCGGTCCGGGGGATGACCCGCGGCCGGGAGTAACCTCGGCCCCATGCCCGCCCCGCACCTGAGCTGCCGTGCCGGAACCGACCCCGTCCGTGTGGACCGGCTGGGGCGTGTCGAGTACCTCGCCGCCTGGGACACCCAGCGCGCGCACGCCGCCGCCCGCAAGGACGGCGCCGGCCCGGACGTGCTGATGCTGCTGGAGCATCCGCCCGTCTACACGGCGGGGCGGCGCACGCAGCCCGAGGACCGGCCCACCGACGGCACCCCCGTGATCGACGTCGACCGCGGCGGCCGGATCACCTGGCACGGCCCGGGCCAGCTGGTCGGATACCCGATCATGAAGCTCGCCGAGCCGATGGACGTCGTCGACTACGTGCGCCGGCTCGAGGAGGCGCTGATCCGGGTCTGCCACGAGCTGGGCCTGGAGAAGGCCGGCCGGATCGAGGGGCGGTCCGGGGTGTGGCTGCCCGCCGAGGGCTTCACCCCCGAGCGCAAGATCGCCGCGATCGGCGTGCGCATCCAGGGCGGGATCACCCAGCACGGGTTCGCCCTCAACTGCGACGCCGACCTGGGCGACTTCGGCCGGATCGTGCCCTGCGGGATCGCCGACGCCGGCGTGACCACGCTGAGCGCCGAGCTGGGCCGCGACGTCACGATCGACGAGGTCACCGGTGCCGTCACCACCGCGGTGCTGGACGCGCTCGAGGGGCGGCTGCCCGTCTCCGAGCACCGGGTCGCCCGGATGGTCGATCTGATGTCCGGCCTGGGCTGATGCACGGACTTCCGTAGTTCCGTAGTATCGGAGCGGTGACCGACGACGCCGACCGCCGCCTGACCGACCTGGAGGACCGGGTCGCCCAGCTCGAACGGCGGATCGTCGACGGGGATCCCGGTGGCCGCGGGTCGCGGGGTCCCGCGGCCACCGGCGCCGGGACCGTCCGCTACTCCGGTGAGGTCGCGCTGCACGGCGACATCGAGTGGGCGATCGAGTACGACGCCGGCGCCGCGCTCGACCTGGCGGACGAGCCCCGGACCGCCGTGCTCGCCGCGCTCGGTCACCCGGTCCGGGTGCGCATCGTCCGCAGCCTGCTGCACGGCCCGCGCGGGACCGCCGAGCTCACCGAGGCCGCCGAGCTTGCCTCCACCGGGCAGCTCTACCACCACCTCAAGGCGCTCACCCACGCCGGCTTCGTCGAGCAGGACGGCCGCGGCACCTACCGGATGGCACCGCGGGCCGTCGTACCCGCGCTCGTCCTGCTCACGGCGTCGGCCGACGTCGCGGGCCTGTTCGGTCAGGCCAGCTGAGGCACCACCGACGACGCGAACTCCTCGATGTGGCCGAGATCGGCGAGATCGAGGATCTGCAGGTAGATGCGGGTGGTCCCGGTCTTCTCCGACCACACGCCGAGCTGGTCGACGATCTCGCCGGGGGTGCCGGCGAGGCAGTTGCGGCGGACCTCGTCGACGTCGCGACGGACCGCGGCCGCGCGGCGCGCGACCTCGGCGTCGTCCCGGCCCAGGCACAGCATCTGCGCCACCGAGTACGTCAGCTCTCCCGGGTCGCGACCGGCGGTCGTGCAGGCCTCGCGGACCCGGCCGAACTGCGCGGCGACGGTGTCCGGGTCCTGGAACGGGACGTTGAACTCGGACGCGAACCGGGCGGCCAGCGCCGGGGTCTTGCGCTTCCCCATACCCCCGACGATCACCGGGGGCGCGTCCTGGACGGGCCGCGGCAGGGCCGGCGAGTCGGCGACCGTGTAGTGGGTGCCCCGGTGCGAGAACCGCTCGCCCGGCGGGGTCGCCCACATCCCGGTGAGGATCTCCAGCTGCTCGGTGAGGATCTCGAAGCGCTCAGCCAGCGGCGGGAACGGGATCCCGTAGGCGGTGTGCTCGGCCTCGAACCAGCCGGAGCCGAGACCGAGCTCGATCCGGCCGCCGGACATCTCGTCGGCCTGGGCGACGGCGAGCGGGCCGGGCAGCCTGAACGTCGCGCTGGTGACGAGCGTCCCCAGCCGGATGCGTTCGGTCTCCCGGCCGAGCGCGGCGAGGGTCACCCAGGCGTCGGTCGGGCCGGGGAGGCCGCCGCCGTCGCCCATCGCGAGGACGTGGTCGGAGCGGAAGAAGGCGTCGTACCCGGCGTCCTGCGTGGTAAGCGCGACGCGCAGCAGGTCGGTGTAGGTCGCCCCCTGCTGGGGTTCGGTGAAGATCCGGAAGTCCACGTCGGGAGACGCTAGCCGCGGACCGCTACCGTCGCCGCGTGCACCCGCTCCCCGACCTCTCCGGCCGCACCGTCGTCGTCACCGGGACGACGTCCGGGCTCGGCAAGTCCCTGTCCGCCGCGCTGGCCGGGGCCGGTGCCCGGGTCCTGATGACGGCGCGGGACGCCGGACGCGGGACGGCGGCGGTCGAACAGGTCCGGGCCGGGCTCACCCCGTCGTCACCGGGCGCGGGCAGCGCGGAGCTGGTCCTGCTCGACCTGGCCGACCTCGCCTCGGTGCGGGCCGCGGCGACCCGGATCCGCGAGCACACCGGCGACCGGCTCGACGTGCTGGTGAACAACGCCGGCGTCGCGATGGGGCCGCGCGCGGAGACCGCGGACGGCTTCGAGCTCCAGATCGGGACCAACCACCTCGGTCCGGCGGCGCTGACCTGGCTGCTGATGCCGGCCCTGCGCGGAGCGGGCGACGCGGAGCAGCCGTCGCGGGTGGTCACGACGTCGAGCCTCGGGCACCGCAGCGGCCGGATCGACCCCGACGACCTGCACTGGACCCGTCGCCGCTACGGGCCGAACGCGGCCTACTGCGCGTCGAAGCTGGCGAACCTGCTCTTCGCCGCCGAGCTGGACCGTCGCCTGCGGCTGGCGGGTGACCCGGTCCTCTCGGTGGCCGCACACCCGGGGATGACGGAGTCGTCGCTGCTGGCGAACTCGTTCCGGCGAGCGGGCAGCGGCGCGTGGAAGGACCGCGTCTACGGCGTGCTGGACCGGCTGATCGTCCAGCCGGTGGAGGACGGCATCGCACCGCAGCTGGCGGCCGCGACCGGGCCGGTGCACGGCGGTGACTACATCGGACCGTCCGGGTGGGGTGAGGTGCACGGACCGCCCGCTCCGGCCCGCCGGACGGCTGCTGCGCAGGACCCGGTGCTCGCGGGCAGGTTGTGGCAGGTCACCGCAGCCGCGACCGGCATCACACCGGACCCCGGGCGTAGGGTGCAGGTGTGACCGTCGCACCCGAAGGCCGCAAGCTGCTCCGCCTCGAGGTCCGCAACAGCGAGACCCCGATCGAGCGCAAACCGTCCTGGATCCGCACCCGCGCCCGGACCGGTCCGCAGTACACCGAGCTCAAGGGACTCGTCCGTTCGGGCGGGCTCCACACGGTGTGCGAGGAGGCCGGTTGCCCCAACATCTACGAATGCTGGGAGGACCGGGAGGCGACGTTCCTGATCGGTGGTGAGCAGTGCACCCGCCGCTGTGACTTCTGCCAGATCGACACCGGCAAGCCGTCCGACCTCGACGTCGACGAGCCCCGCCGGGTCGCGGAGTCCGTGCAGCAGATGGGTCTGCGCTACTCCACCGTCACCGGCGTCGCCCGTGACGACCTCGACGACGGCGGGTCCTGGCTCTACGCCGAGACCGTCCGCCTGATCCACGAGATGAACCCGAGCACCGGCGTCGAGCTTCTGATCCCGGACTTCAACTCCCGTGACGACCAGCTCGGCCCCGTCTTCGACGCCCGCCCCGAGGTCCTCGCGCACAACCTCGAGACGGTCCCGCGGATCTTCAAGCGGATCCGCCCGGCGTTCCGCTACGAGCGCTCCCTCGAGGTGATCACCAAGGCCCGCGAGAAGGGCCTGGTCACCAAGTCCAACCTGATCCTGGGGATGGGCGAGACCCCCGACGAGGTCACCTCGGCGCTCCGGGACCTGCACGAGGCCGGCTGCGAGATCATCACGATCACCCAGTACCTGCGCCCGACCAAGCGCCACCACCCGGTCGAGCGCTGGGTCAAGCCCGAGGAGTTCGTCGCGCACTCGAAGGCCGCCGAGGAGATCGGGTTCGCCGGGGTCATGGCCGGACCGCTGGTGCGGTCGTCGTACCGGGCGGGCCGACTGTACGCGCAGACCGTCGCCCACCGCGGCGAGGAGCTGCACCCCGACCTGGCGCACCTGACCGAGTCGGGCCCCGCCGCCCAGGAGGCGAGCTCCCTCCTGGCCCGGGGCTGACCCGCATCGGGCGGGGCGGGCGGGGCGCGTGAGACGGCCCGTGGACCACACGGACCGTTGATCACCGCGGGCACGTACGCTGGTCACATGCCCGGCAAGCCCCGCAAGCCCTCGCCCGAAGAGAAGAAGGCGCTCAAGGCCCAGAAGAAGGCCGCGTCGAAGCAGCGCCGCCAGCAGATCTGGCAGGCGTTCCAGACGCAGCGCAAGGAGGACAAGAAGCTCCTCCCGATCATGATCGGCGTCTTCGTCGGTGCGATCGCGCTGCTCACCCTGGTCGGCTGGCTCTTCGGGCTGACCTGGTTCTTCGTGCCGTTCGGCGTGCTCATCGGTGCGCTGGGGGCGTTCAGCATCTTCGGCCGGCGGGTGCAGCGCTCGGTCTACGTCAAGGCCGACGGGCAGCCGGGTGCCGCGGGCTGGGCGCTGGACAACATGCGCGGGCAGTGGCGGATCACCCAGAGCATCGCCGGCACCACCCAGCTCGACGCGGTGCACCGGGTCATCGGGCGGCCCGGCATCATCTTCGTCGCCGAGGGCGCGCCGCACCGGGTGAAGAACCTCCTGGCGCAGGAGAAGAAGCGGACCGCGCGGGTCGCCGGCACCACCCCGATCTACGACGTGATCGTCGGGAACGAGGAGGGGCAGGTCCCGCTCAAGGGCCTGCAGCGGTACCTGATGAAGCTGCCGCGCAACATCTCCGCCGCGGAGATGGACTCGCTGGAGAACCGCCTCAACGCGCTCGGCAGCCGGGCCGCGGCGATGCCGAAGGGGCCGATGCCCCAGGGCGCGAAGATGCGGAGCGTCCAGCGCGCCGTGCGCCGCCGCTGAGCTCCGCTCCCGGACACCCGGGCGGCCTGGTCCCCTGGCCGCCTCAGGCGTGGGGGTGCAGGAACGTCCGCAGCCGGTCGGCGGAGGCGGTCCCACCCCAGATCCGCCGCACCCGGTCCCGCCCGGCGCGGCCCATCGCCGACGCCCGAGCCGGGTCGGCCAGCAGACCCGCCACCCGGTCGGCGACGGCGCTCACGTCGCGCCCTCCGACGACGTGCCCCGTGACGCCCTCCTCCACCGTCTCCGGGGCTCCGCCGGAGTCCCCCGCGACGACCGGCAGCCCGGACGCGGCCGCCTCGAGCAGCGCGATCCCCAGCCCCTCGACGTCGAGCCCGCCCAGGTGGGTGCGGCACGGCAGCGCGAACACGTCCCCGGCCGCGTGGTGCGCGGCGAGCTCCGCGGCCGGCACACCCCCCGTCAGGACGACGGCGTCGGCCACCCCGTGCGAGACGGCCAGCCTCCGCAGCCGGTCCCGGTACGGCCCGCCACCGACGAGCAGCAGGCGGGCACCGGGCACCCGCTCGCGGATCGCCGGCAGGGCCGCGACGAGCACGTCCTGCCCCTTGCGCGGTACCAGACGGGACACGCAGGCGACGACCGGTGCCCCGCCGAGGCCGTAGCGGGCCCGGACCGCGGCGCGGGCCGCGGGATCGGGCGCGAACCGGGTGGTGTCGACCGGCGGCGGCAGCGGCTCGAGCGCGGCGTCCGGGCCGAACGCGGCCGCGAACCGGTCCCGGGTCCAGCGCGAGACGGTGGTGACGACGTCGGCGTCCGCCCCGATCCTGCGCAGTGCCGCCCGCGCCCCGGGCAGCATCGACCAGCCGACCTCGTGCCCGTGGGTGGTGGCGACGACCCGGCCGATCCCGGCCCGCCGGCGCAGCGACGGGCCCAGCAGGCCCAGCGGGGCCGCGGCACCGAACCAGACGGCGCCGGCTCCGTGCTCGCGGGCGATCCCCGCGGCACGCCGGGCGACCTCGGGCACCGGGAGCATCAGCGAGGACCGGTGGCGGTGCACCGGGAACGGGAGCGTCACGTCGAACTCGTGGTCTCCCCGCCAGGCCGGGGCGTAGACGGCGAGCTCGCCGACCGGCAGCGCGCACGCCAGGTCGTGCAGGTAGCTCTGGATGCCGCCGGGCCGGGGCGGGAAGTCGTTGGTCACCAGCAACGTGCGCGCCACGGCGACCGACGGTAGCCGGGCCGGTCACGGCGGTCCGGGGCCGGGCCACCGCGGTGTCGGCGGGCCCTGCCACCGCGGTGTGGGCGGGCGGGCCGGGTCACGGCGGTCTGGGCGGACCGGGGCACGGCGGTGTCGGCGCTCCGGGTCACGACGGTTCGAAGGGCCGGTCCGGCGGCGCCGCACGCGTCGGGGATGCGGGCCGCCGACCGGCCTTCTGGGGAGCGGACGATCCGCTCTCCTCCCCGTCGTCCCGCGGTGCCCCGGGAGGTTCCCGTCGGGGCCGGGAGCTCCCGGGATGCTCCGACCGGGTGGCGGGGGACCACCCGGCAGGACGTCCGGTGAGGAGGTGGTGCTGTTCAGGTGAACGAGCGCGGGCGGGCCCGGGTTACGGATCGGCAACGGATTTCCCTGATCCGGGGGAACGGACCTCCGCGGCCGGTTTCTGTCGGACCCCTCCCCTAGCTTCCGCGGTGATCGCACGACCACACGACGAGGGAGGCCCCGATGATCGTCGACTGCGACCGCTGCGAGGTCCGTGGCACCGCCTGCGGTGACTGCGTGATCGGCGTCCTCATGGACGTGCCCGAGATCGACCGTCCGATCCCCTACCTGCCGGTCGACCTGCCCGGCGAGCAGACCGGCCGGAGCGGTGCCGCGGCCGTACCCGGCGGGCTGCGCCCGGTGGCCGGCGGTCCGGGGAGCGGCCCGGTCGAGTTCGCCGAGCCGGAGCGCCGGGCCCTGCAGGTGCTGGCCGACCACGGCCTGATCCCGCACCTGCAGCTGGTGGAGCCGTCCGAGCGGCGTGCTCCCGCGGCGGAGCGGCCCCTGATGCCGGTCCCCGTGGTACCGGTCCGCGACCGGCGCCACCGCGACGCGGGCTGAGTCCGGGCTCGTTCAGCCGCCCAGGCGGCGCAGCAGGACGGCCGAGGGCACCGTGTGGGCACCGCTGCGACGCACCGAGCGGACGACCTCCTGGTCGGTGGTCGCCACCAGCAGGGGGCGCCCGCGGGGCTCGGCGGCCACGAGATCGCGCACGACGTCGTCGGCGATCACGCCGGCCTCGCTGAACAGCACCCGGACGCCGCGCCCGCCCCGCAGCGGCGCAGCGCTGACCGCGGCACCGTCGAACACGACGGTGATCTCCACCCCGGTACGGGCGCCGAGCACGCCGAGCTGCCCCACCAGGCGCGAGCGCTGGTCGGCCAGTGGCAGGTCCGGGTAGCCGGTCTTGCTGACGTTGTAGCCGTCGACGATCAGGTGCACCGCGGGCATGGCGAGCAACGTGTCGAGCGCGGCGAGCCCGTCGACGGGCACCCCGGCCCGCCCGCGGGCCGCGGTCGCCGCGTCCCCGCCCGTCCCGGCGAGGAGGTCCGCCGGGCGCGGTCCCCCGGCGCCCACGTCGAGCTCGCGGCGCAGACCCGCGATCGCCCCGCCGACCGTGTCCAGCAGCAGCTCCAGCCGCACCTCGTCGCCGCGGCGCGCCTCCCGGGCCGCCGCCCGTGCGGCGGCGACCTCCCGGGTCGCCGCCTCGGCCCGGCGCCGCTCCTGTTCGGCACGCTCCCGTTCGTGCGCGCACTCGGTGCGCGCGGCGGTCAGCCGCTCGTCGGCCCCGGCACGCAGCCCGGCGACCTCGGCCTCCAGCTCCGCGCGGGCGTCGAGCGCGGCGCGCAGCTTCCCACCCTGGTCGCTGATCCGGCGTCGCATCTGCTGGAACTCCGCGTCCCGGCTCCCGACGACCGTGCGCGCCTGGTCCCGTTCCTCCGCGACCTCGGCCCGCACCCGTTCCAGCTCGGCGGTGAGCTTGTCGACCTTGGCGAGCGCCTCGTCCCGCTCGGCCCGCATCGCGGTCAGGTCCCCGGACTGCTCGGCCTCGGTCACCCGTCGCCCGGCCCGCGGGTCGCCCGTGAGCAGGGCGACGGCGGCCGCGTCGAGCTTGTCGACCGGGGCGGGGAGGTCCCCGTCGGTGTCGGACCCGGCAGTACCGGCCGCCGGGCCGGCCGCGGAGGCGGCTGCCGAGGCGTCGTCGCCACTCCCCTGCTCCGTCCGGTCCGGCAGCTCCAGCTCGCCCGGCCGGTGCTCGGCCCACCACGCGACGACGGCCGCGCGGAACGCCGCGTCGGACTCCAGCTGGGCGACCAGGACCTGCCCGGCGAGCCGGGCCCGCTTCGCCGGGGTGAACGTCGCGAAACGCCGCAGCGGGGCGGGCACCTCGACCGGCCGCAGGCCGCCCAGGGCCGCGCTCGCGATCTCGGCGAGCCGGGCCCGCAACGGCGCCGACAGCGGCGGCCAGGGAGTGCCGGACCCGGGACCGGTGCAGTCGGAGCCCGGACCGGGGTCGTCGGAGCCGGACGGGTCGCGTGCGGGGCCCGACGAGTCGCGTGCGGGGCCGGACGGGCCGCGTGCGGGGCCGGACGGGCCGCCGGAACGGTCCGAGGGGTCCTCGGACGCCCCGGCGCCGGGACACGACGGGACGCCGGAAGCCGTGGGGCCCGGTGCATCCGTGTCGTCGTGCGCCATCGGTCCAGGCTATCCCCGACCGCCGCCCCGTGCCGCCGACCGGCCGGGCACGGAGCCCGATCGGAACCGGCCCGTCACCGACCCGGTTCGAACATACTGTCGGACCCCGGCGCTACGGTGCGGGACGTGACCCCCTGCTCCCCGCAGCTCACGTTCGACGAGCTCGGCACCCCGCTGCGCGACGTCACGTTCTGCGTCGTCGACCTGGAGACCACCGGCGGCAGCCACCGGGCCGACGCGATCACCGAGGTCGGCGCGGTCTCGGTACGGGGCGGGGAGTCGGTCGGCGAGCTGTCCACGCTCGTCGACCCGGGCACGCGGGTGCCGGCCGACGTGACCCGGCTGACCGGGATCACGAACGGGATGCTCGCCGGTGCCCCGCCGCTCGGTGCGGTGCTGCCCCCGGTGCTCGACCTGCTCCGGGGGTCGGTGCTGGTCGCCCACAACGCCCCGTTCGACACCGGGTTCCTCCGGGCCGCGTGCGAGCGGCACGAGCGTCCCTGGCCGTCGCCACCGGTGCTCTGCACGGCCCGGCTGGCCCGCGCGGTGCTCCCCCGCAGCGAGTGCCCGAGCGTGCGGCTCGGGGCGCTCGCGGCGCACTTCGGCTGTCGCACCACGCCGGACCACCGGGCGCTGACCGACGCCAGGGCCACCGTCGAGGTGCTGCACCACCTCCTCGAACGCATCGGGAACCTCGGGGTGCAGAGCCTGGAGGAACTGCTGCAGCTGGTGAAGGACCGGGCGCCGCACCGCCCGACCACCGCGCAGCGGCAACGCCGTCACCTCGCGAAGCGGGTGCCGTCCGAGCCCGGGGTCTACCTGTTCCGCGGCGCGGGCGACGAGGTGCTCTACGTCGGCACGAGCGGGGACCTGCACCGCCGGGTCCGCTCCTACTTCACCGCGGGCGAGCGGCGCCGCCGGGTCCGCGACATGGTCGCGCAGGCCGAGCGGGTCGACACCGTCGTGTGCGCGCACGCGCTGGAGGCGTCGGTGCGGGAGCTGCGCCTGATCGCCGCGCACCGGCCCCGGTACAACCGGCGTTCCCGCAACCCCGGCCGCGCCTGGTGGGTGGCGCCGACGGCGGAGACCTTCCCGCGGCTCTCGGTCGTCGCCTCGCCGCGGGAGGGCGCACTCGGGCCGTTCTCCTCGCAGCGGGCGGCCACCGCCGTCCTCGACGCCGCGCTCGACGCGGTCCCGCTGCGCCGGTGCACCATCCGGATCCCGGCGCGGAACCCGTCCGGGACGCCGTGCGCGCTGCACGAGCTCGGGCGGTGTGCCGCGCCGTGCGCCGGGCTGCAGTCCGCCGAGGACTACGCGCCGGCCGTCGAGTCGTGGCGCGAGCTGGTCGAGGGCCGCAGCGACGCCCCGCTGCGCGCGCTGGCCGACGGGGTGGACGCCCGTGCCGCCGACGGCCGGTACGAGGCCGCCGCACTGGCCCGGGACCGGCTCGCGGCGCTGGCCTCGGGTGTCGACCGGGCGGGCACGCTCGCCGGGCTCGCCGGGCTCGACGAGGTCGTCGGTGCCCGGCCGGACGGCAGCGGCGGCTGGCAGCTCGCCGTGCTGCGGCACGGCAGGCTCGCCGCAGCCGGGAACGCCCCGCGCGGGGTCCGGCCGATGCCGGTCGTCGAGGCACTGCGCGACGGGGCACAGACCGTCCTGCCCGAGCCCGGACCGCTGCGCGGCGCTCCCGCCAAGGAGGTGCGGCTGCTCTACCGCTGGCTGACCGAGGGCGGCACCCGCCTGGTGTACAGCACGCCGTCGTGGGCGGAGCCGGCCCGGGGTGGCGGGCCGTGGCGCGAGTGGGCGGACCGGGCCCGCGACGCCGCGCACCGTACGGGCGAGCAGTCCCCCGACGAGCCGTCGCACCGCACCTGACCGCACCGCACCTGACCGCGCCGGACCCGGAACGCGGACGGGCCCCGCCGGAGGTGTCCGGCGGGGCCCGTCGTCGTGCGTTCCTAGGAGATCACTCGGTCGGCTGCTGCGGACGACCACCGTCGTCCGGCCGGCCGGCGAGCTCCTCGCGGCGGGACTCGAGCTCCCGGCGGGCGGCCGCGCGCTCGTCGCGCTCGGTCAGCTCCCGCTCGTGGGCCTCGTGCCGGGCGTGCGCCAGCTCCCGCGACTCCTCGGCCGGGTCCGGCTTCATCAGCGAACCCGGGACCGGCTCGCCGGCCGAACCCAGCTGGTTCATCCGCTTCGGCACGGACGTGCCCTGGTAGTCCAGCTCGATCGCGTGACCGTGCGAGTCGACACCGGCCAGCGGCTGGTGCACCTCGATGAACTCGCCGTGCGGGAGCCGCTTGATGATGCCGGTCTCGATGCCGTGCTCCAGCACCGCGCGGTCCGACTTCTGCAGGCCCAGGCACCAGCGGTAGGTGACCCAGTAGACGATCGGCGGGACGATCATCAGCCCCAGGCGGCCCGCCCACGTCGTCGCGTTCAGCGAGATGTGGAAGAAGTACGAGATCCAGTCGTTGAACCCGCACATCACGAGCCACAGGTAGAACGAGATCGCCATCGCGCCGAGCGCCGTGCGGACCGGCACGTCGCGCGGACGCTGCAGCAGGTTGTGCAGCGCGTCGTCGCCGGTGAACCGGCGTTCGAGCGCCGGGTACATCCCGGCCACCACGAACAGCACCGGCAGGAAGCCCGCGGTCGGGATGAACGCGGCCGGGATCGTGTACTCGCCGAACAGGTAGAACTCCCACGGCGGGAAGATCCGGCCCATGCCCTCGGACCAGAGCATGTAGAAGTCCGGCTGGGACCCCGCGGAGATGTGCGAGGCGTCGTACGGGCCGAGGTGCCAGATGCCGTTGATCTGGAACTGGCCGGCGATCAGCGCGAGCACACCGGCGACGACGGCGAAGAACGCGCCGCCCTTCGCCGCGAACTGCGGCAGGATCCGCACGCCGACGACGTTCTTCTCGGTCCGTCCCGGGCCGGGGAACTGGGTGTGCTTCTGGTACCAGACCAGCCCGAGGTGCACCGCGATCAGCGCGAGGATGATCCCCGGCAGCACCAGGACGTGCAGGATGTAGAGCCTGGGGATGATCTCCGTGCCCGGGAACTCCCCGCCGAACAGCGCCCAGTGCACCCAGGTGCCCATGATCGGCACGGTCAGCGTGATGCCCGAGGCGATCCGCAGGCCGACGCCCGAGAGCAGGTCGTCCGGCAGCGAGTAGCCGGTGAAGCCGGCGAAGGTGCCCAGCAGGATCAGCACGATGCCGATCGTCCAGTTGGCCTCACGCGGCTTGCGGAACGCTCCGGTGAAGAACACCCGGAACATGTGGATGATCATCGAGGCGACGAACAGCAGCGCGGCCCAGTGGTGCAGCTGGCGCATGAACAGGCCGCCGCGGACCTCGAACGAGATCTCCAGCGCGGACTCGTACGCCCGCGACATGTGGACACCTCGCAGCGGGTCGTACGGGCCGTTGTAGACGATCTCCTCCATGGAGGGATCGAAGAACAGCGCCAGGTAGATGCCCGACAGGATCACGATGATGAAGCTGTAGAGCGCGATCTCGCCCAGCATGAACGACCAGTGGGTCGGGAAGACCTTGTTGAACTGCTTGCGCAGTCCGGCCGCCGGGTGGAACCGCTGGTCGAGCGCCTCGGCGCCCTTCTCGTTCAGCCCTCCGGAGGAGGACCTCGGCGTGGTGATCGAACTCATGTCGTCTTCGGCCTCTCCCAGAACGCGGGTCCGACGGGCTCGACGAAGTCGCTCTCCGCGACGAAGTAGCCCTCCTCGTTCACCGTGATCGGCAGCTGCGGCAGCGGCCGCGCGGCCGGCCCGAAGACCGGCTCGGCGTCCTCCGTCGCGAGGAACTGCGACTGGTGACAGGGGCACAGGATGCGGTTGTCCTGTGCCTGGTACAGCGACGTCGGGCACCCGAGGTGGGTACAGACCTTCGACCATGCGTAGTAGTCGCCGTAGCTGAAGTTCTCCTGGCCGGGACGCGCCGTGACCGGCGTACCCGGGCGCAGCCGGATCAGCATGACCGGCGCGTCGGAGGCGCGCTGCGCGTGCAGCAGCTCCTCCTCGTTCCCGCGCTCGCTCTCCCGGTAGGGGAAGACGGTCATCATCGAACCGGGCTCCATGTCCTCGGGACGCACTCGTGCGATCTCCCCGAGGATACCCGTGTCGGTGCGGAGGTACACGGTCTCGCCGCCCTCGGGGCGCCATCCGGTGTGCCAGAGCGGCGCTTCCTCGCCCTCGGCCCACGGGTTGCGGACGATGCCGCCGAGCGCGATCACGCCGGTACCGATGCCGAGCACCGCCGCCGACAGCCCGGCCGAGCGGATGATCAGCTTCCGGCGGCCGAGCGTGGTCCCGTTACCGGCGTCGGCCAGCTGGGCCATGATCGTCCGGCGGTCGATCTCGTCCGACGGGCCGTCGTGCCGCTGCTGGACCGCGACCTCGGCCGGGAAGAGCTTCTTCACGGCCTGGATCACCGCGATGCCGAGCGCCAGGATCGACATCCCGAACGTGAGGCCGATGACCGGGGTGTAGAGCGAGTACAGGCCGACGCCGGGCTCGCCGGCGTTGACGTACTCCCACGGCCACCAGATGAAGGCGACGACGAACGCGATCCCGGAGATCGCCGAGATCAGGAACCACAGCGCGACCGCGCGCTCGGCCCGCTTCTCCGCCCGCGTCCCCGGGATCGGGAAGGCGGGCGCGTTGTGCACGACCTCGACCTCGTCGAGCTCGCCGGCCAGGCGGGCCAACTGCTCCGGCGACATCGCGTCGAGCTCCTCCTGGGTCGGGCGCCCGCCCGGCCCGGTGCTGACGTCGCTGCTCAAGACTTCGCCCCCAACCAGATCGCGAACCCGACGAGCCCGGACATGACGACGGTGAAGATGAAGATCCCCTCCGCCGTCGGGCCGAGACCCAGGAGCGCGTTGCCACCCGGGTCGTTCGTGTTGTTGACCGACTTGATGTACGCGATGACGTCCTGCTTCTCCTCCGACGTGAGCTGCTGGTCGGAGAAGCGCGGCATGTTCTGCGGGCCGGTCTGCATCGCGGTGTAGATCTGCTCCTCGCTGGCCGGAGCCAGCGCCGGGGCGAACTTGCCGGACGACAGCGCGCCGCCCACACCGGTGAAGTTGTGGCAGGACGCGCAGTTCAGGCGGTACAGCGTGCCGCCGCGCCCCGGGTCCTCACCGCGCAGCGCCTCCCCGCGCTCGACCGGCGTGACCGGTCCGCCGCCGTTCGCCTGGATGTAGGCGCCCAGCGCCTCCAGGTTCGCGCGGCCCTCGGCGGACTCCGGGTCGAAGATCGGCAGCGGGTGCTTGCGCATGGCCTGCGCCTCCTGGCGGGCCATCGGCATGCGGCCCGAGGAGACCTGGAAGTAGACCGCCGCGTCGCCCACACCGATCAGGCTCGGCCCGCGGTCCTGCTCACCCTGCAGGTTCGCACCGTGGCAGGTGATGCAGGTGTTGTTGTAGAGCTGCTCACCCTTGGCGATCAGCGCGGCGTCCGGCTGCGCCTCGGCCAACTGCGGCTGCGGCGCGAAGGCGGCGTAGAGGAAGCCGACGGACAGCAGGCCGAGACCGATGGCGAGGGCGCCCGCGATCCGGCGGCGCAGCTTGCCGTGCGGGCGGCGCCGGGCGCCGGCCTTCTCGTCCGGCCGGTTGCCCGGTGGTGGGTTCTGGGCTGCGTGGTCAGCGCCCTCGGGGTTCTCGGTCATCGCTGGGGGGTTTTCCAACCTCGACGTCGTGGCGGGTGGGGAGTCTCGGGACGTAAGTGGGGCTCGGCCCGTTATCGGATGAAGTAGATGACGGCAAACAGTCCGATCCACACCACGTCGACGAAGTGCCAGTAGTAGGACACGACGATCGCTGCGGTGGCCTGCGCCGGGGTGAACTTGCTGAGCCTGGTGCGGATGATCAGGTAGACGAACGCCACCAGACCGCCGATGACGTGCAGGCCGTGGAACCCGGTCGCCATGTAGAAGACCGTGCCGTACGAGCTGGCGGCCATCGTCGTGCCGGTCTCGACCAGCTCGTAGTACTCGTACGCCTGGCCGACGACGAAGAACGTGCCCATCGCCAGCGTCAGCAGGTACCACCGCCGCAGCCCGAACACGTCGCCGCGCTCCGCCGCGAACACCCCGAACTGGCAGGTGAACGACGACGCCACCAGGACGATCGTGATCGCGAGCGCGTAGGGGACGTTCAGGTGCGTGGGCGGGGGCGGCCAGGGCCCGTCGTTCTGCGCCCGCGCGGTGAAGTACATCGCGAACAGCCCGGCGAAGAACATCAGCTCGCTGGAGAGCCAGACGATGGTGCCGATGCTGACCAGGTTGGGGCGGTTCAACGAGTGGATCCGCGCGCTGATGTTGGGTGCCGCTGTCGTCACGCCCGGCATTATGACCCGACGCGAACTTCTACGGCTTGTCGGGATACCCCTTCCCGCATCACGATCGGCGAACGGTGCCGATGATCAGCAGGTCTTCGCCTGGTCGGGAGGACGGGGCGCCGCCGTCGCCGGTGCCCGACCGATCGACGTTCGGGAGTGTCGGGGAGTTCCCCTAGTATCGGCCACCGTGGCGAGCGGAACAGCGGCAGGGATCGGCAGCGCGGCCGGTGGCGCGGCGGGGACGAGTGCGGGCACCAGCACCGTGCTCGTCTACAGCCACCGCCCCGAGGTCCGCGAGAGCATCATCCAGGCGGTCGGGCGGCGCCCGGCGCCGGACGTCGGGCGCGTGCGCTACGTGGAGGCCTCCGGCATCGCCGAGGTCCTCGCTGCGTGCGACGCGGGCACGGCCGACCTGCTGGTCCTGGACGGTGAGGCCCAGCCCACCGGCGGGATGGGTGTGGCGAAGCAGCTGCACCACGAGGTCACCGACTGTCCCCCGATCGTGCTCACCGTCCGCCGCCGCGACGACCGCTGGCTGGCCACCTGGTCGGAGGCCGACGCGGTGCTCGTGCACCCGCTGGACCCGATCGAGGCGGCCGAGGTGATCGCGCAGGTGCTGCGCGACCACCGGGCCGGAACGCTCACCGAGACCGAGTAGGGACCGCACCGCGTGACTGCACCGACCTGGCCGTCCGTCATCGGCCGCCTCATGCGTGGCGAGGACGTGAGCGCCGAGGAGTCCACCTGGGCGATGGGCCGGGTCTTCGCCGGCGAGGCGACGCCCGCGCAGCTCGCGGGCTTCCTCGTGGCGCTCCGCGCGAAGGGCGAGACCGCCGCCGAGATCTCCGGGATGGCCGACGCGATGCTCGCGCGCGCGCTGCGGGTGGAGGTCCCCGGCCGGGCGGTCGACGTCGTCGGGACCGGTGGTGACCAGGCGCAGACGGTCAGCATCTCGACGATGTCGGCGATCGTCGTGGCGGCCGCCGGCGCGCCGGTGGTCAAGCACGGCGGCCGGGCCGCGTCGTCGCAGTCCGGCACCGCCGACGTGCTGGAGGCGCTCGGCGTCGCGATCGAGCTGAGCCCGGCGGCGGTGGAGCGCTGCGTCGCCGAGCTCGGCATCGGCTTCTGCTTCGCGCAGGCCTTCCACCCGGCGATGCGCTACGCGGGCGGGGTGCGGCGCGAGCTCGGCGTCCCGACCGCGATGAACGTCCTGGGGCCGCTGTCCAACCCGGCCCAGCCCGAGACCGGGCTGATCGGCTGCGCCGACCCCCGGCTGGCCCCGGTGATGGCCGAGGTGTTCGCCCGGCGCGGCAAGTCCGTGCTGCTGGTCCGCGGCGACGACGGCCTGGACGAGCTGACCACGACCACGACCAGCTCGGTCTGGATCACCTCCGGCGGAGCGGTGCGCCGGGAGACGCTGGACCCGGCCGCGCTCGGGGTCCGGCCGGTGACCGCCGAGGAGCTGCGCGGCGGTCCGCCGGAGGTCAACGCCGCCGTCGTGCGGGACCTGGTCGCGGGCAAGGGCGGTCCGGTGCGGGACACCGTGCTGCTCAACGCCGCCGGTGCCCTGGCCGCACACCGCGGGGTGGACGGCGCGCTGGCCCCCGCCGTCGCCGACGCGATGGAGACCGTGGCGCGGGCGATCGACTCGGGCGCCGCCGCGGACCTGCTGGCCCGCTGGGCCGCGCTGTCCACCGAGCTCGCCGCGGGCTGAGCGCGCTGCCGGCCGACCGGCAGCGCGGACCGGGCCGGGCCGGGCTTCCGGCCGGTCGTGGACGCACCGGGTCCGCGGTCGTCCGGCGCGGTCCGCAGTCGTCCGGCGCGGTCCGCAGCCGTCCGGCGCGGTCCTCACCGGTGTGACCGCATCCGGCGACGGCCACCCCTGTGTGGAATCGCTGCCTCGAGCAGCGATTCCACACAGGGGTGGCCGGCCCTGGCCGTCCGGGCGGTGGAGAGCCGGGGATCCGCCCTCAGTCGAGGCCGATGGAGTAGGCCGCGTCGGTGTCGGCCTTCGAATACGAGCGGAACGCGATGTGGGTGTCGGTCCCGACGACGCCGTCGACCTTGCTCAGCTTCCCGGCGATGATGTCGGCGAGCTCCTCGTGCTCCCGCACCTTCACCACCGCGATCAGGTCGACGTCGCCGGCGCAGGAGTAGACCTCCGCGACACCGTCGAGGTTCGCGATCGTCTGCGCGGTCTCGGGGATCCGGTCGGCTGCGGTGTGCACCAGGACGATCGCGGTGATCACGACGGGACTCCCCCTCGGGTCAGGGTCTGACGGTCGCCGCACAGGCTAGTGCGCGGATCCCGTGTGGCGCAGGCCGCACCTGGTTGCTACGGTGATCGCATGCGTTCCGTCGAGCTCACCCTTGCTCCGGCCGCAGCGCTGCCCGCACGACTTCTCGCGGTAGTAGCACTGCGCGTCGGCTGATCCAGGCCGCCGACGCGCCGCGCCCCATCCAGGCGCACCCCTCTCGTACGCCGAGACCTGGCTCGCGTTCACACAGCACGTTCTCCCTCGTGACGCACGGAGCCTTCTCATCATGAGCATCACCGCTGACCGCCCGACCACCTTCGCCTTCCCCGCCTCCTCCGGCGGCGCCGCGGACATCGCGTCCCGGATGCCGCGGCGGCACACCGTCGTCACCGGCGACGGGATGGAGGGCGTCATGCAGGTCGCGACGGCACTCCAGACCTGCGGCCGCACGCTGCGGGAGTTCTGCGTCGACGTCCGCGAGGGCGTCGCCTACAGCTCCGTCACCTGCACGATGTCGATGACGCCGTCCGAGGCCGACGAATTCGAGACCCGGATGCTCGCGATGCCGTTCGTCCTCGCCGTCGACGCGTACTGACCGGTCGGCCCGTACCGGTGGACCGGGTCACCCGCCTCCGGTCCGGGTGCCCCGGGCGGCGTCCAGCATCGCCGTGCGCTCAGCGATCTTGACCCGATCGGTGCCGCCGCGCCGCTGCCCGAGCGCGATCTCCGCGGCATCCAGGCGCTGCCAGTCCTCCCACAGCACCGGGTCGACGCCGAACTCCCGCAACCGGTCGATCACTGCGTCGCCGCCGGGCCGCGGCGGGGTCGCGAGGCCGGGCAGGTCCGCCAGCAGCGAGGCCGCGGTCTCCGCGCCGTCGCCCTTGTTGGTCCCGATGACGCCGGTCGGCCCCCGCTTGATCCAGCCGGTGACGTAGCTGCCTCGCAGCGGCTCCCCGCCGAGCACCACCCGTCCGGCCTCGTGCGGGACCGTGCCACCGGCACCGTCGAACGGCAGGCCCGGGACGGGCTCGCCGGCGTAGCCGATGGCGCGCACCACGAGCCCCGTCTCCAGCAGGGACGTCTCCCCGGTCCCCCGTACCGAGCCGTCCGGCGCGATCTCGTTGCGCTCGATCTCGATCGCGCGAACCCGTCCGGAACCGTCGCCGTCCCCGACGAGCCGGACCGGGCTGCGCAGGAAACGCAGGTGGATCCGTCGCCTGCCGCCGGCGCCGGGCGGGTCGGCCGCCCACTCGGTGAGCGTCTCCAGGACCTGCCGCATCCGGCGTTCCGCGGGCTCCTCGACCCCGGCGGCGAGGATCCCGTCGTCGTGCACCCGAATCTCGACGTCGTCCAGCTTCCCCAGCGCACGCAGCTCCGCCGGGGTGAACCGGACGTGCTGCGGCCCGCGCCGGACCAGGGCGTGCACGTCGATGACGGCGCTGTCACGCAGCCGGTCGAGGACCACGTCGTGCAGGTCGGTGGCGGCGAGATCGTCGGCGGGGCGGGCCAGGATGCGGGCGACGTCGATCGCGACGTTCCCGGCACCGACGACGACCGCACCGGCCCGGTCCAGCGCGGGTCCCGGCCCCGCCGCGTCAGGATGGCCGCAGTACCAGGACACGAACGCTCCCGAGCCGACCGATCCGGCCAGCCCCTCCCCCGGGATCCCGAGGTCGCGGTCGATCGCGCTGCCGGTGGCGTGCACGACGGCGTGGTAGTGCTCACGCAGCACCTCCGGCGGCACGGCGCCGCCGCCGGCCGCGTCCCCGACGTGCACGTTGCCCAGGAACCGGACCCGGTCGGCGTCGTCGAAGGTGGACACCAGCGCCCGGATCACCGACTTCATCTTCAGGTGGTCCGGGGCGACGCCGTAGCGGACCAGTCCGTACGGGGCGGGGAGCCGGTCGAACACGTCGACCTGCACGTCGGGATCGCCCTCCAGCAGGGCCTCCGCCGTGTACAGGCCGGAGGGGCCGGAGCCGATCACCGCCACCCGGTACGGCCGCGGGACGGGCACCTGCGGGGACGTCACGATCGCACCTCCGGCCGTCGGTCGGTGACGACGCTAACAGTCCCCGTCGCCCCCGGCGATCACGCGGCGCGCCGGATGCCCCCGCCCGTCACGCGCACCGCGGGACGGCCGTCGGGCAGCAGCAGCTCGGTGCGCAGCGTCCAGAACCGGCGGCCGTCGCGGACCGTCTCGGTGCGGACCCGCAGCGGCGCGTCGACCTGGACGGGCCGTAGGAAGTCCACGGTCAGCGCGAGCGAACGCGCGGTCGGGTCCGCGAGGTGGCGGGCCTGCGCGGCGGCGCCGATGCCGGTCAGGACGGCGTCGTGGGTGGTGCCGTTGAGGTTCACCGTCGACGGGCCGGGGGTGAACAGGGCGTCGTCGCCGTCGGACTCCAGGTTGTCCGGTACCAGCCGGGCGGGGTCGAACGGCGGGAGCTCGGAGCGGAAGTCGGTGTCGTCGTCGGGACCGCCGCCGGAGCCGGCGTCGACCGCGGCGCCGCCCGACGCCAGCCCGCCCGGCCGGTCCGGGACGCCGGTCAGCGCCATGGTGACGACGGCGTGCGCGACCGGCACACCGGTGTCGTCGTACATCTCGGCGCGGCCGATCCCGATCTCGTCATCGAGGTGCAGCAGGGTCAGGTCGGCGGTCAGCCACCGGGCGCCGGGCGCGGGGACGCCGGTCAGGTCCAGGCGCAGGTCCACGGTCGGGGCACCGGCGACGAGCTTGGCGGTGGAGAAGACGAGGTAGCCGATGCCGGAGTCGGCGAGCAGCGCGGGCAGGAGCCGTCCACCATCGGTGCGGACACCGTCGGTGATCGGGGCGCGCAGCCGGATCCGCTCGGCGGTCGACGCCGGGTCGGGCACCATGCCCAGGCCGGTCTCGACCGGCGCGCGCCGCATCCGCTCGCGGGTGGACGGGCCGGAGGTCGACGACGTGGTGGGCATACCCGTCATCGTGCGATACGGGAACGTTTCGCAGGCGGGCGGGCGGGTGTGCCGTCCCTCACGCGGGGCGGCGCTCGTCGCGGTGGCAGCGGAACGTGCTGCGGTAGTCGGCCGGCGAGACGCCGAGGGCACGCCGGAAGTGGTGGCGCAGCAGCGCGGCCGTGCCGAACCCGGTGCGGGTGGCGACGGCGTCCATCCCGAGGTCGGTCTCCTCCAGCAGGGTGCGTGCGTGCAGCACCCGCTGCGCGGAGATCCACCGGTGCGGCGTGGTGCCGGTCTCCTCCACGAAGCGGCGGGCGAACGTCCGCTCCGACATGGCGGCCCGCCGGGCCAGCCCGGCGACGGTGTGCTCGCGGTCGAGGTTCTCCAGCAGCCAGGCCAGCACCGGCGCGAGCGAGTCGGCGGTGCACTCCGGGACCGGCAGCTCCACGAACTGGCGCTGCCCGCCCTCGCGCTGCGGAGGGACGACCATCCGGCGGGCGATGCCGTTGGCGACCGCGCCGCCGAGCTCGCGGCGGACGAGGTGCAGGCAGGCGTCGATCCCGGCGGCGGTGCCCGCACCGGTGACGAGGTCGCCGTCGTCGACGTAGAGGGCGTCCTCCTCGACGCGGGCCTCGGGATGGGCCGCACGCAGCTCGTCGGCGTGCTTCCAGTGCACGGTGCAGCGGCGGCCGGCGAGCAGCCCGGCGGCGCCGAGCACGAACACCCCGGAGCAGACCGAGAGCACGGTCGCGCCGCGGGCGTGCGCGGCCCGCACCGCGTCGAGCGCGGCCGCCGGGAACTCGCGCAGCGCGGTCGCGGCGACGCACACCAGGTCGGCGCCCGCCAGCGCGTCGAGACCGTGCTCGGGGGTGATCGTGACGCCGCTCTTCGTCGTCACCGGCCGTCCGGCCTCGATCCCGCAGACCGACCAGTCGAGCACGGGCAGCCCGTCGTCCGAGCGGTCCAGGCCGAAGACCTCGCAGAGCACGCCGAACTCGAAGACCGCCAGCTCGTCGAGCACCAGCACGGAGACGCTGCGCAGCATGGACCGACGGTAGAGCGGCAGGAACCGGCCGTCCACGGTCGTTCCTGCCACGCGCCGTCGGGATCCCGCCGTGGTCAGCCCGCGTACCAGGCGGTGAGGCGCTCGGCCTCGTCGGCGACGGCGCGGGCGGACGCGGCCGTCGTCGTGGGTCCAGGTGCCGGCGACCCGGCCGGCGACCAGGAACGTCGGGGCCGAGCGGGGCCTGCTCGTCGCGAAGACGAGGTGCCGGTGCGCGGCGGGCAGGATCCGTCCGCGGGCGGCGTGGGCGAGCAGCAGCACGGCGTCGAACGGGCCCAGGAACCGCACCGGTGCCGGGGTCCGCGGGTCCGGGAGCGGTGCCCGCGGGACGTCGACGAGCTCGGTCCCGTCCTCGTCGCGGAACCGGCGCAGGTCCAGCTCCCCGAGCGCGGTCCGGGCGACGCGGACCGGCCAGCCGGCGAAGCGGGCGACGTCCGGCGCGGAGGCCGGGCCGAACGCACGCAGGTACCGGCGGGCGAGTTCGACCCTGGCCTGCTGCACGGCGTCCTCGCCGGGGTCGCCGGTATCCCGGCCGCGCCGGGCGGCCAGGCCGTAGACGTGCGCGCGGGGCGTCGTCCACGTCCCGGCCGGCGGCACCCTGACCAGCGGGACCCAGTGCTGGACGCCGGGGAAGGTCCCGGCGGGAAGTCCGCGCGCCGCGAGCTCCGCGGTGATCTCCGTATGGCGGCGCGGTCCGCCGGCGAGGAGATCCGCGACGGCTGCCGCCGCGGCGGTCATGTCGTCGCCGGTGACGTCCCGGCGGAGCCGTAGCCACTCCGCCCGCTGCTCGTCGCGGACGGCCGCGGTGAACGTCGGGTGGTCGCGCCGGCTCAGCATGTGGATCGTCGAGCGCATCGCCCAGGTCTGCACGACCCGCCCGTCGTGCAGCATCGCGGTGAGCGCGGCCCGGTCGAACCCGCGGAGCCGTGCGGCCAGCCCGAGATAGCCCGACGGCGCGTGCTGGGTCTGCAGCCCGCCCAGCCGTTCCAAGGCCCGGGGCACGCCCAGGTCGGCCCGCTCCAGCAGCAGCTGGCGGGCGAGCAGGGCCCGGAGCGAGTCGTCCGCGGTGAGCAGGCGCATGCCGCGATCCTGCCCGGTCCGCGCCGGTCGGTGCGCCTCAGCGCGTGGCGTACCGGTTCGCCGGGCGGGACAGGCCGAACCGCTCGCGCAGCGACCCGTCGCAGGGCGCGGGTGACCAGACGTCGCCGAGCGCGGGCAGCAGCCCGTCGACGATCTCCCCGGCACCGCTCGGCAGGGCCAGCGGCGCGAGGACGAACCCGTCGGCGGCCCGTTCCTCGGCGGCGTCACGCAGCAGCGCGGCGAGCCCGGCCGGGTCCCCGACGTGGCGCAGTGTCGCCGGTCCGAGGTCCGCCCCGGCCGGGGCGAGCGCGTCGAGCTCCCGGAGCCGGTCCGCGGCGTCCGGGCCGAGCAGGGTCTCGACGTCGAGCAGCACCGGGACGGTCCCGGGGTCCCGGCCGGCGTCGGCGTGGCGGCCCACGACCGGCAGCGCCGCGGTCTCGTCGCCGCGCAGCACGGTCAGCGGCCGCCCCTGCGGCGGCCGGGGCGTGATCGACGGGCCCTTGACCGAGAAGAACTCGCCGGCGAAGTCGATGTGGTGGAGCCTGTCGCGGTCGACGAACCGGCCGGTCGGGGCGTCGCGGATCTCGGCGTCGTCCTCCCAGGAGTCCCAGAGCCGGGCGACGACGTCGATCACCTCGCCGGCCTCGCGCCAGAGCGTCGCCGGCTCCTCGGGTCCGGTGCGCCCGAAGAGGTCCGCCTCGGCGCGGGTCCGCGACACGTCGGGCTGCCAGCCGGCACGCCCGGTCGCGACGAAGTCGAGGGTGGCGACCGCCTTGGACAGGTGGAACGGCTCGGTGTGGGTGACCGTCGCGGTCGGGACGACGCCGATGCCGGGCACCGCAGGAGCGACCCGCGCGGCGATCGCGACGGCGTCGAGGGTGCCGGGCAGCGCGGCGGGGTCGTCCGAGGGGGGTTGCAGCGAGTCGGGCAGCGCGACCAGGTCGAGACCACCGCGCGCCGCGGTCCGGACGACGTCGACGTGGTGCTCGGCGGTGAGCAGCCGGTCCGGATCGGCGCCGGTCGACCGCCAGGCGCCGGGATGCCGCCCGGCCGCTCCGAGCTCGACCGCCAGGTGCAAGCGTCCGCTCACCGTGCCTCCCTCGTCGTGACCGTCCCTCCGGCGCAACCGGGCCGTGCGGGCCGATGTTCCCGCCGGGGACCTCAGCCGGCCCGGACCGCCACCCGTTCGAGCCCGCCCGGGCCGACCCGCCAGGCGACGATGCGGCGCAGCCGGACCCGCAGCGGCCGGGCGAACACCTGCCGCCAGCCGTCGAGTTCCTGGTCACCGAGCATCTCCCGGTACTTCTCCCCGAACTCGCGCAGCTCCGGCTCCGGCGGTTCGACGGCCGGTGCGGCGTCGCCCTCGGCGAGCACGACGTCGGTGCCCGACGCCGCGGTGTCCAGCGACAGGCACACCCCGGGCCGGTCGCGGAGCCGGGCGACCTTCGCGGTGTCCGGCCTGCTGAAGATCAGGATCTCGGGGTCGGCGAACAGGAACCAGACGGGAACCGAGTGCAGGCGGGCGTCGTCGCCGACGGTGGTCAGCCAGATGACCGGTTCGGCCGCGAGCCGGGCCGCGACGTGGGCGTGCCCGGGCGCACCGCGGTCGAGCAGCGCGGCCGTCATCGCAGGCCCCCGGCCGGCATAGTGATCTGAATCAGAGTAGTCATGCCGCCGATGGTGCCCTATCCGGCGGCCCGCAGGTCCGCCTCGATCGCGGACACGCACGCCCGCAGCTCCGGGAGCACGTCCGTGCGCAGGGTCGCGGCGTCCAGCCGGGACGCGTGGGTCGACACGTTCGCCGCGGCCGTGACCCGCCCGGCCCGGTCGTGCACGGGAACCGCGATCGAACGCAGCCCTTCCTCGAGCTCCTGGTCGACGACGCAGTGCCCGTCGGCCCGGACCCGGCCGAGCTCGGCCCGCAACGCCTCCGGGGCGGCGACGGTGTGCTCGGTCAGGGTCTCCGGACGCAGCCCCGCGAGGTAGGTGTCGAGGGTGGCGGGCGGCAGCGCGGCGAGCAGGACACGACCCATCGACGTCGCGTAGGCGGGGAACCGGGTCCCGATGGTGATCGCGACGGTCATGATCCGCGACGTGGGCACCCGGGCGACGTAGACGACGTCGTAGCCGGTGGCCGGGTCGCCGTCGAGCACCGAGACCGATGCCGACTCGCGCACCGTCGCGACCAGCCGCTCCAGGTGCGGGGCGGCGACCTCGGGCAGGCCCATCGCGGACAGGTAGGACCAGCCCAGTTCCAGCACCCGCGGGGTGAGGGCGAACAGCCTGCCGTCGGTGCGGACGTAGCCCTCGTCGGCGAGGGTGAGCAGGAACCGGCGCGCGGCGGCACGGGTGAGGCCGGTGGAGCGGGCGACGTCGGCGAGGGTCTGCTGCGGGCGGTCGGCGTCGAACGAGCGGATGACGGCGAGCCCGCGCGCCAGCGACCGGACCTGCTCGCGGCGCTCCCCCGGCTCCTCGCTCACCGCGGTCGCCCCGCCAGCACCCGGTCGGCCAGCTCCGCTGCGTGGCCCGCCCCGCTGCCCTGCGCGCCCGCGGCGAGCGCCAGGTTCCGGCCCATCGCGTCCGGGTGCACCTGCAGTCCCTCGAGACACGTCCGCAGCCGGGAGGCGGCGCCGGCGGCGACCCGGAGCAGCCCGGTGAGCGTCTCCCACTCGGCGTGCCAGGCGCCGGCGGCGCGCTGGAACTCCTGCTCCTGCGCCGCGAGCAGGGTCGCGACGAGGCCGGGGGCCCGCGTCGCGGCGCCGCGGGCGGTCACGGCCGCGGCGGGGTTGCGCTTATGCGGCATCGACGACGAGTCCCCCGGCGCGGCCTCGGACACCTCGGCCAGCTCGGTCGCCGACAGCAGGACGACGTCGCCCGCCGGCTTCGCGCACGCCCCCGCCGCGACGCCGAGCGCCCCGGCGAGCTCGCCGATCCGGGTGCGCTCGGTGTGCCACGGGACGCCCTGCGGGGCGAGCCCGAGCCGGGCGGCGAGCGCGTCGGCGACGGCCGGGCCGTGCTGGTGGGTCGCGGCGAGGGTGCCGGCGGCGCCGCCGTACTGGACGGGGAGCTCGTCGAGCACCGCCGCGAGCCGCACCCGGGCGCGGTCCAGGCCGGCGCACCAGTTCGCGGCGACCAGGCCGAACGTCGTGGGGAGCGCCTGCTGACCCAGGGTCCGGGCGGCACACGGGGTTCCGCGGTGGTCGCGGGCGAGCGCGGCCGCGGCGTCCGCGCAGGCGGCCAGGTCCTCGGTGATCCGGTGCCCGGCCCGGCGGGTGAGCAGCACGAGCGCGGTGTCCAGGACGTCCTGGCTGGTCGCGCCCGGGTGCACCGCCCGCTCGGCGCCCGGCTGGATCCGGGCAGCGGCCGCTTTCAAGCGCTTGACCAGCGGGATCACCGGGTTGCCGCCCTCGACGGACTCCGCGGCGAGCGCGGCCGGGTCCACCCCGGCGACGGCCGCGACGGCCCGCTCGACCCCGTCGGCGTCGTCGGTGGAGACCGCGTCCTGTTCGGCCGCGACCGCCGAGAGCGCCAGCTCGACCTCGAGCAGCGCGGCGATCCAGGCGCCGTCGTCGAGCAGCACGTCGACCCGGTCCGTGCCGGACAGCGGGCCGAAGAGGGCGTTCGCCATGCGGACGAGTGTACGCAGAGAGAACAGGGAGAATGGAGCCGTGCTGACCCACATCCTCCTCGATCTCGACGGCACCCTCGTCGACTCCGCCCCCGGCATCCTCGGCTCGATGCGCCGCGCCATCGACGAGGTCGGCCTCGACGTGCCCGAGTCCGCGCTGGGCACCCACCTGCTCGGGCCGCCGCTCTACCGCTCGCTCCCGCCGATCCTCGGCGAGGAGGGCACGGCGGCGGTACTGCCGGTCTACCGCCGGATCTACGGCGACGAGGACGGCTGGATGGGGAGCAGGCCCTACCCCGGCGTCGAGGAGCTGCTGCGGGCGCTCGGCGACGCCGGCGTGACGATGGCGCTCGCCACCAGCAAGGCCGAGCCGTCGGCGCGCAAGATCCTCGCTCACCACGGCTGGACCGACCTGTTCACCGAGATCGTCGGCGACACCCGCACCGCCGACCGCCCGACCAAGGGCGCCGTGGTCGCCGAGGCGCTGCGCCGGCTGGGGAACCCGTCCGGTGCGGACGAGCCGCTGATGGTCGGCGACCGGCTGCACGACGTCGAGGGGTCGGCCGAGCACGGCCTCCGCTGTGCCGGCGCGGGCTGGGGCTACGCCGAGCCGGGCGAGCTGGAAGCCGCGGGTGCCGAGATCGTGTACGCATCCGCGGACGATCTCCGGGTCGCACTCCTCGGCTGAGGACTTCCTTTCGCCGGCCCGTTCGCGACCGGTAGACACCGAGGTATGACGGTCGTCTCACTGCACCGGTACCCGGTGAAATCCATGCTCGGCGAGTCCGTGGAACGGTCGGTGGTGACCGGCCGCGGGCTGCTGGGCGACCGGGCACTGGCGGTGTACGACGTCGAGTCGGGCACCGTCGCGAGCGCCAAGGTCCCGCGCCTGTGGTCGGGCCTGCTCGACTTCTCCGCGCGGTTCGCCGCCGAGCCGGAACCGGGCCGCCCGCTGCCCGAGGTGGAGATCCGCTTCCCGGACGGCTCGATGCTGCGCTCCGACGACCCGGGGATCGACACGGCGCTCTCCGCGATCCTCGACCGCGAGGTCCGGCTCATCGCCGAGCCACCGGAGGGCAGCCAGTTCGAGGAGGTCTGGCCGGAGTTCGACGACCTCCCGATCGACCAGCTCGCCCCCGGGCAGCTGATCGAGGGCACCACCGCCCGGCACGAGGACACCGGCGAGCGGGTCAGCCGGTTCGACGTCTCCGCGTTCGGCGCGCCGGGCACCTTCTTCGACCTGTCCACGCTGCACGTGCTCACCGAGTCCACACTGGACCGGTTGCGCGAGCTCGCCCCGGACGCGACCTTCGACCCGCGCCGTTACCGCCCGAACGTCGTCCTTCGCGGCGAGGACGCCGGCTTCCTCGAGAACGACTGGCCGGGGTCGGACGGCACCATCGGCGGCGTCGCCGTGCGGTACTCGTTCGCCACCATGCGGTGCGTGATGACGACGCTGGCGCAGGGCGACCTGCCCCGCGACCCCGGCACCCTGCGGACCATCGCCAAGCACAACCGGATCGAGATCCCGCAGATCGGCGGGGTCTGGGCGTGCGCCGGGGTGTACGCCGACGTCGTCACCGACGGGGAGATCGCGGTCGGCGACGAGCACGAGGCCCCCACCGCGGCCTGACCCCGCGCCCGGCACCCGGTCGGCGCACCCCGCCACCGTCGGCGCACCCCGTCACGTGGCGAGGCACCCCACGCGACGGGTGCGTGAGCCGGCGCCGGGGTGCACGGACAGACGACGGGGTGCTCCGGCTCGAGACGGCCGCCGGACGGAGCGGGCCTGGCTACGCGACGGCGCACGCCCGCGCTCCGTCGGCACCGATGGCGTTCGCACAGCGAACGCTTGTCCGCAGATCGCACACTGCGGTACCGTCGCGTCCGACGGAGGTGCGTGATGGACAAGGTGGTGGCATCCGCCGCGGACGCGGTCGCCGACATCGGCGACGGCGCGTCGCTCGCGGTCGGCGGGTTCGGCATGTCGGGGGTCCCGACGGTGCTGATCGCCGCCCTGCTGGAGCAGGGCGCGACCGATCTGGAGACGATCTCGAACAACCTCGGCGTCGACGGCTTCGGCCTCGGCACCCTGCTGTCCGCCGGCCGGATCCGGCGCACGATCGGCTCCTACGTCGGCAACAACAAGGAGTTCGCCCGCCAGTACCTGGGCGGCGAGCTGGAGCTGGAGCTGACCCCGCAGGGCACGCTCGCCGAGCGGCTGCGCGCCGGGGGCGCGGGGATCCCGGCGTTCTACACCCCGGCCGGTGTCGGCACGCTCGTCGCCGACGGCGGCCTCCCCTGGCGCTACGCACCCGACGGCTCCGTCGCGGTCATGTCGCCCGAGAAGGAGGTCCGCGAGTTCGACGGCGTGTCCTACGTCCTCGAGCGCGCACTGACCCCCGACTTCGGGCTGGTCCACGCCTGGAAGGGCGACCGGCACGGCAACCTCGTGTTCCGGCGTTCGGCGCGAAACTTCAACCCGGACGCGGCCGCCGCGGGCCGGGTCACGATCGCGCAGGTCGAGCACCTGGTCGAGCCGGGCGAGATCGACCCGGACCACGTGCACACCCCCGGCATCCACGTCCAGCGCGTCCTGCACGTGCCCGGCGTGGAGAAGCCGGTCGAGTTCAGGACGGTGAGCGGCTGATGGCCCTGACACGCGACGAGATGGCCGCCCGGGTCACCGAGGAACTCCCGGACGGGTCGTACGTGAACCTCGGCATCGGCATGCCGACCCTGGTCCCCGGGCACATCCCCGACGGCCGCACGGTGGTCCTGCACTCGGAGAACGGGATCCTCGGCGTCGGTCCCTACCCCACCGACGACGAGATCGACCCCGACCTGATCAACGCCGGCAAGGAGACCGTCACCGTCGCCGACGGCGCCGCCTACTTCGGGTCTGCGGAGAGCTTCGGCCAGATCCGGGCCGGGAAGCTCGACGTCGCCGTCCTCGGCGGCATGGAGGTCGCGGCGAACGGCGATCTCGCGAACTGGGCCGTCCCCGGCAAGATGATCAAGGGGATGGGCGGCGCGATGGACCTCGTGCACGGCGCCCGGCGCGTCGTCGTGATGATGGACCACGTCTCGAAGGACGGGTCACCGAAGATCGTCGAGCGCTGCTCGCTGCCGATCACCGGCCTGGGCTGCGTGACCCGGATCGTCACCGACCTCGCCGTCATCGACGTGACACCCGACGGTCTCGCGCTGGTCGAGACCGCCCCGGGCGTCTCCGCCGACGAGGTGCGGGAGAAGACCGGCGCCCCGCTGGCCTGACGGCTCGTGAGTGGTTGACGCGGTCCTGACCGCGTCAACCACTCACGGGCGCGCAGCGCCCACCGTGACGGGCATCCCCGTCAGCCCGCGGACCAGGGTCGACTCGCGGTAGGTCAGCTCCGACGGGTCGACGGCGAGCGCGAGGTCCGGGCGCTGCGCGACCAGCTTCCCGATCGCCACCCGTCCCTCGGTGCGTGCCAGCTGGGCGCCCAGGCAGAAGTGGATGCCGTGCCCGAAGAACACCCCGCCGGACGCGTCCCGGGTGATGTCGAGCTCCTCGGCCCGCTCGGTCCACGCGGGGTCCCGGTTGGCCGCGGCCAGGCCGAGCATGACCGTCGACCCGGCGGGGATGGTCACCCCGGAGTAGGTGACGTCCTCGCTCGCGAACCGCATCGGCGTGTTCGTCACCGGCGACTCGAAGCGCAGGAACTCCTCCACCGCCGACGTGATCAGTGACGGGTCGTCCTGCAGCCTCGCCCGCTCCCCGGGATGGGTCAGGAGGGCCAGGACGCCGTTGCCGATCAGGTTGACCGTCGTCTCGTGCCCGGCGATGAGCAGCAGCATCGCCATGGCGACGAGCTCCTCGTGGGACAGGGTGTCGCCGTCGGCCTCGCTGACCGCGAGCAGCGACGAGAGCAGCGCGTCGTCGGGCTCGGTGCGCTTGCGCTCGATGAGCTCGCTCAGGTAGCCGTGCAGGCTGCCCATCGCGGCGAACTTCTCCTCCTGCGGCGAGTCGTCGACCATCACCGACGACCACGCGGAGAACTGGTCCCGGTCCTCCGCAGGCACGCCGAGCAGCTCGCAGATCACGAGCACCGGGACGAGGAACGCGTACTCCCGCATGAGGTCGACCGGCCGGTCGGCGGGCAGCCGGTCCAGCAGCTCCTGGGTGATCTCCTCGACCCGCGGCTGCAGCTCGTTCATCCGCCGGACGGTGAACGAGCGGCTGACCAGCTTCCGCAGCCGGGTGTGGTCCGGCGGGTCCATCAGGATCATCATCGGCGTCGGCGCCGCGGCGTGCTCGTCCCGCTGGTCCGCCGGCAGCGTGTAGCGCCAGTCCTTCGACAGCCGTGGGTCGACGAACGCCTCCCGGACGTCGGCGTAGCGGGTGATCAGCCACGCCTTCCCGTCCGGCAGCGCCAGCTCGCGCACCGGCTCGTCGTCGCGCAGCGCCGCGTAGGCGGGGTGCGGGTCGGTCCAGAAGTCGCCGGAGAACAGGGCGTGCGGCTCGGTGCCGGTGGTGGTCAGCGCCATGTCCCCATGGTGCCAGCGATGGGTAAGCGACCGCTTACATCAGCCGAGACGAGTGGCGGAGCACACATCCGGGTCCAGCGCGACGTCCGCCGGGGCCGGCCGCCCGAGGATCACCGACGCGGCAGGGCGGCCAGCGCCGGGGCGGACTCGATCCCGGACCCGCCCTGCCCCGCGACGAGGTGGAAGCCGGGGTGACCGGGGCGGGCACCCAGCACCGGGGCCCGGTCCGGGGCGAACGTCCGCAGGCCGGCCCATGCGGTCCGCACCGAGCGCAGGCCCAGCGTGATCGCCTCGCCGACCCGGTCCAGCGCGAGCGCGACGTCGAGCTCGTCGGGCCGGGCGTCGCCGGGCGGCTGCGGGGTCTCGTCGGCGGGTGACACCAGGACGGCGTCGGCCTCGGGCTTGAGGTACCAGCGCTCGGCCGCGTCCGCGATCAGCGGGAGCGGTGCTCCGCCCGGGCGGAGCACCGACGGATCGGCGACCGGGCAGGCGGCGATCGTGCGGCGGTGCGGCACCAGCCCGGCGCCGGAGACGCCCGCCAGTGCGGCCACCTCGTCGGCCCAGGCCCCGGCGGCGTCGACGACGGCGCCGGCCCGCACGACGTGCCCGGCGACCGTCCGCGCGGTCCAGCCGTCGCCGTCGCGGGCCAGCGCGCTCACCCGGGCGTCGCGCAGGACGGTGCCGCCGCGGGCGCGCAGGCCGCGCCGGTAGCCGTCGTGCAGGGCCGCGGTGTCGACGTCGGCCGCGCCGGCGGTCCAGGCGGCGGCCCGGGGCGGCCGGCGCAGGACGGGTGCCCGGCGGTGCGCCTCGTCCGGGTCCAGCGCCACCGGGGCGCCCGGCTCGCCGGCCTGGTCGGCGAGCATCGCGGCCAGGGCAGCGGCGCCGTCGTCGTCGGTGCCGACGTGCAGCACCGGGCGCGGGGTCAGCAGCGGCGGGGTGCCGAGCTCGTCGGGCAGCGCGGCGAAACGCGGCCCGGACGCCGCGATCAGCGCCCGGAACGGCCCCGACCCGTGCCCGGGGATGTAGGTCGCCGCGGACCGTGCGGTCGAGTGCACCGGCATGTCGGTCTCGGCCTCCAGCAGCACGACGCGCGCGTGCGCGGCCAGCTCGTAGGCCACCGACACACCGGCGATCCCGCCGCCGATCACGACCAGGTCCGTCAGGTGCGCGTCCACCGGCGCGACGGTAGCCGCGGAAAACCGGTGGCACGCCGTGGCGGTGGTCTCCTACCGTTCCCGCCATGCTGATCCGGTTCCTCTGAGCGGCCCGCCGGGGCTCCTCCCGCGAGTCCCCGCGCCCGCCGGCCCGTGACGTCCGTCCCCGGGCCCGGAACCGATGCCGCGCGCTCCGCCGCATCCTGCCGTCCGGCGTTCCGGCACGTCACCGGCCCTCCTCGGTCAACGTCCGACCCGTCATCACCTGGAGGCCCGTATGCGCACCACCCGATCCCGCTCCACCGCCACGCCCGGCGACACCACCACGTCCGGCGGCGGCACCACCGTGCCGTCCCCGGCCCTCCTGCCCGGACCCTCCGCGGCGGGCCCGGACACCGGTACCACCGGCACGGGTGCCGCGACCGTGCCCGGCACCGGCGCGTCCGACCGCCCGGCCAACCGCGCCGAACGCCGTGCCGCGAAGCGCGGGAAGGGCTCCGGCGGGGCGTCCGGCCCGGCCGCGCCCCGCACCGCGGGACCGACGCCGCACGTGAAGCCCGCGCACGTCCGCACGGACTTCGCCGCCCGCCGGTCCGGCTGACCGGTCTCCGGGGCCCGTGCCCGTCACCGGGCACGGGCCCCGGACCGTGATCACACCCGAGCACCACCCCCGCTGTCGGTGGCCCGTGCGACGCTGTCCGCCGTGACCGTCTCCGTCTGGTGGGCCGCGCCGGTCGAGCCCTCCTCCCGGCCCGATCTCGTCGCGCTGCTCGACGACCACGAGCGCGACCGGATGGCCGCGCTGCGCCGCGACGACGACCGCGCCCGCTACCTCGCCGCGCACGCGCTGACCCGCCTCGTCCTTGGCACGCATCTCGACGCCGATCCGGCCGGGCTCGCTCTCGACCGCACCTGTCGCTGCGGCCGGCCGCACGGCAAGCCCCGGCTCACCGGCCGGCACGACGACCCCGGCTTCTCCCTCACCCACTCCGGCGCGCTCGTCGGCGTGGCGCTGGGGGCCGGGCCGGTCGGCGTCGACGTCGAGCAGCACAGGCCCCTCCCCGACCTGGACGGCCTCGCCCGGCACGCCCTCTCCCCCGCCGAGCGCGACGCGGGCGTGCTCGCGGCCGACGGGTTCCTCGTCACGTGGGCCCGGAAGGAGGCCCTGCTCAAGGCCACCGGCGAGGGCCTGAGCAGCCCGATGGAGGCGATCACGCTCTCCGCGCCGGACGCCGACGCCCGCATCCTCGACTGGCCGGATGCGGGCGGGCCGTGGTGGGTCGCCGACGTCGCCACCCCGCACCCCGACCACCCCGGCGCGGTCGCCGGTGCCGGGCACGCCGCGCCCCGGATCGACGTCGCCGACGGCGACGCGGTCCTGTCGGTGGTCCGGGGCACCATGGGGCGGTGACGACACCGGACGGGAGGAGCCCGGGCGCCCCGCGGACCGCGTCCGCCCGATGGGTGCTGCACCTCGACATGGACGCGTTCTTCGCCTCCGTCGAGCAGCTCACCCGGCCGACGCTCGCCGACCGGCCGGTGCTGGTCGGCGGGGCCGGTCCGCGCGGCGTCGTCGCCGGGGCGAGCTACCAGGCGCGGGTGTTCGGGGCGCGCTCGGCGATGCCGATGGGCCAGGCCCGGCGCCGCTGCCCGCACGCGACCGTGCTGCCGCCCCGGTTCGCGTTGTACAAGGCGATCTCCGACCAGGTGATGGGGGTGCTCGCGGAGTTCTCCCCGGTGCTGGAGCCGGTGTCGGTGGACGAGGCGTTCATCGAACCGCCGGTGCTGGCCGGGGCGGATCCGGCGGCGGTCGACGAGTTCGGCACCCGGCTGCGCGCGGCGGTGCGGGAGCGGACCGGGCTGCCGGCGTCGGTCGGGGCCGGGTCCGGCAAGCAGATCGCGAAGATCGCCTCCGAGCTGGCGAAGCCGGACGGGCTGCGGGTGATCGCCCACGCCGAGCAGGAGACCGTGCTCGCCGCACTGCCGGTGCGGTCGTTGTGGGGCATCGGACCCGTCTCCGGTGAGGCGCTGCGGAAGATCGGGATCGAGACGATCGGCCAGCTCGCCGCCATGGACGGGCGCGAGGTCGCCGGGGTGCTCGGCACCGCGATGGGCACCGAGCTGCACCGGCTCGCCCGCGGGATCGACGACCGCCCGGTCGCGCCGCGCGGCGCCGCCAAGCAGATCTCCGCGGAGACCACGTTCGACACCGACCTCACCGCGATGACGGCGGTGCACGACGCCGTCGCGTCGATCTGCGTCGCGGTGCACCGGCGGCTCGTCGCCGACGGGCGCGCCGCGCGCACCGTCACCGTCAAGGCGCGGACCGGGGACTTCACGACCCACACCCGGTCGGAGACGACCCCGTTCCCCAGCCGGGACCTCGCCACGCTGACCGCGGTGGCCCGCCGGCTGGCCGACACCGCGGTCGGCGAGGGCGGGGTCCGGCTGCTCGGGGTGTCGGTGTCCGGGTTCGGCGACGAGCCGCCGCTCGCGCTGTTCGAGGCGGTCCCGTCGGAGCAGGGCTGGCGGGCGGCGACGAGCAGCGACACCGCGGAGCCGGGCGGCACCGACTCCCCGGAGCCGGGCCCCGGTGGACCGGAGCGCGGCACCGGCGGAGCAGCGGCCGCGGAGCCCGGCGTCCCGGGCGGTACCGCGACGATCGCCGGCCACGCCGTCGTCACCACCGTGGCGGCGGCGGCCGACGAGCCGGCGCTACCGGCGGTGACCGACGAGCCGGCACCGCCGACGGTCGGCCCGGGCCCCACCCGTCCGGACCGGGTGCCCGACCCGGACCGGCCGCGGGCCGCGGGCGACGACGTCCACCATCCCGAGCACGGGCACGGCTGGGTCCAGGGAGCGGGGCACGGCCGCGTGACCGTCCGGTTCGAGACGGCGCTGACCGGCCCGGGCCGCACCCGCACCCTCGACGCGTCCGACCCCGTCCTGGCCCGCGCCGATCCGCTCAGCAGCTGGCAGGCACCCGCCTGAACCCCGGTCAGCCGATCAGCGGGCTCCGGTGCGGGGGCGCGACCCGGGTCCCGGCGGGGACGCGGACATCGAGGTCCGGGCAGCAGCGCTCGAGGCCGTCCAGCACGGCGCCGAGCGCGACGTCGGACCTCGGCTCCCCCGCCACGAGCAGCACCGCGGTGCCGGACGGGGCGGCGCCCGCCCAGGTGGTGAAGCGCGCCACCGCGTCGCGCGGGGACACCCCCTCGACCCGCCACGCCTCGGCGTAGAACAGCGCGACCGACTCGGGCCCGCGGGGGAACGTGAAGACGGTGTCCGCCTCGGCGAGCAGGTCGTCGGCCCCGCAACCGGCCGGGCCGGACCCGGCGTCGGGCTCGGTGCCGAGCACGACCAGGACCGGGCGCGCGTCGTCGCTCATCGCATGACCTCCTCGAGGGTCCTCGCCCTCACCAGTGGATCTCCTGCGACGACGGCCAGTCTCCTGGCTCGCGGATCGTCACGCGCCCCCGGCCTTCCCGCCCGTGGTGGGCCGTGACCGTGGGTGGGGACGCGCTCCCCGATGACAGTGGCGGGACCGCGCCGGACTCGCACCGGCTTCCTGCACCGTCGTCGTCACCGAGCCCATCACGCGGACGGGCGAGGGTCAACCACGACCGGCGGAGCCCACACCCCGCAGATGATCGAGGACGTCGTGCTCGGCGAGCGTGCCCAGCAGCGGGCCGTCCGGTGTCTCCCGCACCGGGAGCCCGGCCCCGCGGTGCGCCGCGAGCAGGTCCAGGACGTCGTGCACCGGGGTGTCCGGGGTGAGCGGCCCACCGGCCCCCGGCTGCGGACGCCCGTCGGCCGGGGAGGCCCCGCCGTCGTCGGCGGGGTCGAGGGGACGCATCACCTCGCCGACCGTCACCCATCGCAACGCCTCGTCGGTGGGGGTGTCGGCGGCGAGGTCGATACCGCGCCGGAGCAGCTTGAGCGTGTAGATGTCGTCCCGCGAGACCAGGTGCGAGAGCCCGGTGGCGAGCACGACGGCCGCCATCAGCGGCAGGATCAGGGCGTAGTCGCCGGTCAGCTCGAACACGATGAGCACCGCGGTGATCGGGGCGTGCGCGGCCCCGGCGAACACCGCCGCCATCCCGACCAGCCCGAACGCCCCGGGGTCGAGGTGCAGCGCGGGGAACGCGGCCGCGGCGGCGACCCCGAACGCGGTCCCGGCCGGCCCGCCGATGAACAGCGAGGGCGCGAACACGCCGCCGGACCCGCCGATCCCGATGGTCAGGCTCGCCGCGACGATCTTGCCGATCACCAGCAGGAGCAGGAACCCGAACACGTACCGGCCCTCGATCGCCCCCTCCAGCACCGGGTAGCCGACGCCGTACATCTGCGGCAGGGCCAGCAGCAACGCCCCCAGCAACAACCCTCCGACGGCGGGGCGCAGCCACTCCGGGCCGCGCCAGACCGCGTCGCACACGTCCTCGATCCGGTAGAGGATCCGCGCGAACGCCCAGCCGAGCAGCCCGGCGAGCAGCCCGAGCAGGGCGTAGAGCGGCAGCTGCGCGGCGCTGCCCAGCTCGAAGTGCGGCAGCGTGAGGATCGCGCGGTCCCCGGCGATCAGCTCGGCGGTGACGTTCGCGGTCACCGAGCTGATCACCAGCACACCGAAGGCCTCCGCGCCGAACGACCGGAGGATCAGCTCCAGCCCGAAGACGACACCGGAGATCGGCGCGTCGAACGTCGCGGAGATCCCGCCCGCCGCCCCGCAGGCGACCATCAGCACCAGCCGGGTCGACGGCACCCGCAGCCACTGCCCGATCGCCGAGCCGAGCGCGGACCCGATCTGCACGATCGGCCCCTCCCTGCCGACCGAGCCGCCGGTGCCGATGCAGATCCCGGACGCGAGCGCCTTCACCCCGGCCACCGTCGCCGGGATCCGGCCGCCGCGGCGCGCAACCGCGACCATCACCTCGGGGACGCCGTGCCCGCGGGCCTCCGGTGCGAACCGCTGGACCAGCGGCCCGTACACGAGCCCGCCGAGCACCGGCGCGACCAGCAGGAACCAGACCCCCAGCGCGGGCAGGTGCTCCGACGGGACGCGCCCTGCGCCGGAGTAGTCCTCCCGGCCGGTGACCAGCCAGGTCACACCGAGGATCAGCTCGTGGAACAGCACCGAGCCCACCCCGGCTCCGACGCCGATGATCACGGCGAGGCCGACCAGGCCGGGCCGGGTACCGACGAGCGCCCGGTGCAGCGCACGGAGGGCCGGGCGGGGGGGCTCCGGCGACGGCGCTCACCGGGCTGCCCCGCCCTGGTCGTCCTGCTCGCCCACGGACAGCGGGGCGACGGCCCAGTCCGTCTCGGGCACCTCGCCCGCCGCGGCGGCGAACGTCCGCAGCGCGTCGCGCACGGCGGTCCGTTCCCCCGCAGGCAGCGTCGCGAGCAGCCGGTGCATCTCCGCACGACGGCGCCGGGTCACCTCCCGGACCAGGTCCCGGCCGGCGCCGCTGAGCGCGACGGCGACCTCCCGGCGGTCCGCACCGGTCCGGGTGCGCTCCGCCAGCCCGCGGGCCACCAGGCGGTCGCACATCCGGGTCGCGGTGGACGCCGACACCGCCAGCGCCACGGCCAGGTCCGCCGGGCGCCGGGTGCCGTGCTGGGCCAGGACGACCAGCGCCCGGTACTGGGGCACGGTCACGTCCTCGCCCGCGTGCTCACCGGCGGCGGCCAGGGACCGGGCCACCACCGAGAGCATCGCGCGGCTCGCGGTCATGACCGCGTCCACGACGTCGTCGATCTCGTCCGTCACGCCCTCATCGTTGCACACTGCAAAGTTGCAGTGTGCACGGATCAGGCTGTGCACGGATCAGTCGGCGACGGGTGCCTCCAGGCCCGCCACGGGCCCGATGACGATGATCGCGGGCGGGCTCACCTCGGCCTCGGCGGCGACCTTCTCGGCCGTCTCCAGGGTGGCGCGCACGGTGCGCTGGATGCGGGTGGTGCCGTCCTGCACGATCAGCACCGGGGTGTCCGCGGCGCGGCCGTGCGTGATCAGCGCGTCGGCGAACCGCCCGAGCCGCTCGACGGCCATCATCAGCACGATCGTGCCGGTCATCCGGCCCAGCGCGGTCCAGTCGGTGAGGCTGCGCGGGTCGTCCGGCGCGACGTGCCCGGAGACCACGACGATCTCGTGCGCCACCCCGCGGTGGGTCACGGGCGTCCCGGCGACGGCGGGTGCCGCGAACGCGCTGGTGATGCCGGGGACGACGGTGACCGGCACCCCGGCCGCGGCGCAGGCCTGGACCTCCTCGAACCCGCGTCCGTAGACGAACGGGTCGCCGCCCTTCAGCCGGACGACGAACCGGCCGGCCCGCGCGTTCTCGACCAGCAGCTCGTTGATCTTCTCCTGGGCCATGGCGCGGCCGTAGGGGATCTTGGAGGCGTCCATCACCTCGACGTCGGGCGGGAGCTCGTCCATGAGGTCGCGCGGGCCGAGCCGGTCGGCGACGACGACCTGTGCCCGGGACAGCAGCCGCCGTCCGCGGACCGTGATCAGCTCGGGATCGCCGGGCCCGCCGCCGACGAGCGCGACGCCCGCCTGCGGGAGCTCGGCGTCCTCGTCGACGACGCCGGACTGCAGCGCCTCCACCAGCGCGGTGCGCACGGCCGCGGAACGGCGGTGCGCACCCCGGGCCAGGACGCCGACGGTCAGCCCGTCGTGCAGGCCGGTGGCCGGGGTGACGGCGGTGCCGCGGCTGCCGTCGTCGGCCCGGACGCAGAAGACCCGTCGCCGCTCGGCCTCGGCGGTGACCGCGGTGTTGACGGACGCGTCGTCGGTGGCGGCGATGGCGTACCAGGCGCCGTCGAGGTCGCCGTCGGCGTACCCGCGGGCGGACCAGGTGATCTCACCGGCCGACACCATGCCCTCGACCGCCGGCGTGACCTCGGGCGAGACGACCTCGACCACGGCCCCGGCGGCGATCAGACGGGCGGCGCGGCGCTGCGCGACCTGCCCCCCGCCGACGACGACGACCCGTCGCCCGGACAGGTCCAGGCCGACCAGATACTGCTCGTGCTGCGCGCTCAACGACGTTCCTCTCCCGGGTGGTCCGCGCCCGGACGTGGGTTCCGCGCCGACGGCGAGGTCCGGCTCCCGGGCCCGCGGACCCGGTCACGGCGGCGGGACCGCCCCGGACTCGCACCGGGTTCCCGCTCGACGGCGACGATCGAGGATAACGACCGACGCATGCGTGTCCGCCCCACGGAGGCCAACCCCACACCACCGGCCAGGGTCGGGTCCCCTTCCCTCCGTCCCGGGTTCGCACGGGATCGCTCGCCTCGCACGGGATCGGATCCTGTGCGAGCGGAGGAACTCCGTGCGAACAGCGGCGGGGAACCGGGGGGCGAGGGGCGGGTCAGGGGCGGCGGGCGACGGCGGCGGTCACGCCGGTGCCGGTGGTCTTGGGCACCACGAGCTCCGCGCCGGGGCCCGCGGCCAGGAGCGCCGCCGCCTCGGCGACCCCGGGCGTCCCGGTGGCGGCGGCGACCCGCTCACTGGGGTGCGGCACCACGACCCCGGCCAGCTCGGTCGCGGTGAACCCCCGCGGCACCCGGGGTGCGACGGCCGCGCGTAGGCCGGGCTCGCCGGCCCGCCGGTCCAGGGTGGCGACGTCCGCGGAGGCCAGGTCGAGGCCGTGCGCGACCGCGACCCGGTCCAGGAGCCGGCGCACCGCGTCCTCGGAGCATCCCGGCCGCGCCCCGATCCCGACGACGAGCCCGTCCGCCCTTCCTGTGGTCACGGCCGGCCCGGCACGCACCGCCGGGGCAGGACCGCACCGATCCGCGGCCGGGGCCCCGCAGCCCCCGGGCACGGCGACGCGGCCCCCGGCACGGCGACGCGGGCACCGGTCACGGCGATGCAGCACCGGTCACAGCGACGCGGGCGCTGCTCACGGTGAGGCGGGCGCCGTCGTCGCCCCGCGTGCGGCGGCGACGAACCGGGCCACCGCCTCCGGGACGCCCGCCGGGTGGGTGTGCAGGAACGAGGCGTGCACCCCGTCCACGACGTACCCCTCGGGCTCGCCGCCGCGCCACACCCAGGCCGGTGCCGCCCCGGCCCGCGGGGTGACGGCGCAGCGGTGGAACTCGTGCGCCCCGACCCGGGCACCCGCCGGGAACGGCGCGGACCCGGAGACGGCGACGGCGTCCCGGTAGCCCAGGGTGAGTCGTGGGGTCATCGCGGCGGACGCGTCGAGCACCCCGCACATCGGGGTCCCGTCGAGGTCCCGGCACAGGTAGAGGAGCCCACCGCACTCGGCGTGCACCGGTGCCCCGGAGGCCGCGAGCCGCGCCACCCCGGAGCGCAGCGAGGCGTTCTCCCCGAGCGCACCGACGTGCTCCTCGGGGAACCCGCCGGGCAGGACGAGCGCCGCCGTCCGGTCCGGCAGCGACGGATCCCGCAGCGGGTCGACGACCGCCACCTCGGCCCCGGCCGCGGCCAGCAGCTCGGCGTGCTCCGCGTACCCGAACCCGAACGCGGGCCCACCGGCCAGTGCGACGACGGGCCGCTCCCCCGCACCCGGTATGGGGCTCGCCGCGGCGGTCTCGGCCGCCGGGTCCCACGCCGGGCCGTCCGGCAGCGGCCGGGCGAGTGCGAGCACCGCGTCGAGGTCGACGTGCGCCGCCACCAGCTCCGCCATCGCGTCCACCGCTGCGGTCGCGGCGGACCCGTGCTCGGCGGCGGTGACCAGCCCGAGGTGCCGGGAGGGCACGGCCAGCTCAGCGCGCCGCGGCACGGCGCCCAGCACCGGCAGGCCGACCTCGTCGGCCGCGGTCCGGCACACCTCGGTGTGCCGGTCGGAGCCGACCCGGTTCAGGATCACGCCCGCGACCTGCACGGACGGGTCGAACGACCGGAACCCGTGCAGCAGCGCGGCGAGCGAGCGGGACTGCCCGCGCACGTCGACGACGAGCACCACCGGCGCTCCCAGCGCGGCCGCGACCTGCGCGGTCGATCCGGCGCCGTCGGCGATCCGCCCGTCGAACAGGCCCATCACGCCCTCGACGACGGCGACGTCGGCCCCGGCCGCCCCGTGCCGGGCCAGCGGCGCGAGCCGGTGGGTGCCCTGCAGCACGACGTCGAGGTTCCGGCCCGGACGCCCGGCGGCCAGGGTGTGGTAGCCCGGGTCGATGTAGTCCGGCCCGACCTTGAACGGGGCGACGCGGGTCCCGCGCCGGCTCAGCGCCGCCATCAGACCGGTGGAGACGGTCGTCTTGCCGCTGCCCGACGACGGCGCCGCGACCACGACCGCCCGGGCCGGGTTCACCACTCGATCCCCCGCTGCCCCTTCTGACCGGCGTCCATCGGGTGCTTGACCTTCGTCGTCTCCATGACCAGGTCGGCGGCGTCGACCAGGGCCTGCGGCGCGTCCCGCCCGGTGATGATCACGTGCTGCTGCCCGGGCCGGTTCGCGAGCACCTCGACGACCTCGTCGGTGTCGATCCAGCCCCACTTCAGCGGGTAGGTGAACTCGTCGAGCACGTAGACCCGGTGCCGCTCGTCGGCGATCCGGCGGCGGATCTCGGCCCAGCCCTCGCGGGCGTCGTCGGCGTGGTCGGTCTCGGTCCCCTGCTTGCGCGTCCAGGACCAGCCCGAGCCCATCTTGTGCCACTCGACGGGCCCGCCCTGGCCGGTGTCGTCGTGCAGCTTCCCGAGGGCGCGGAACGCCTCCTCCTCACCGACCTTCCACTTCGCCGACTTCACGAACTGGAACACGCCGATCGGCCAGCCCTGGTTCCAGCCGCGCAGCGCCATCCCGAACGCGGCGGTCGACTTGCCCTTCATGACGCCGGTGTGCACCACCAGCAGCGGGCGGTTGCGGCGCTGGCGGGTGGTCAGCCCGTCGGCGGGGGTGACGCTCACCTGTCCCTGCGGCACGGTCGTTCTCCCTTCACGCGGCCTGGGCGGTGCGGGCGGAGCGCACGAGGTCGCCCACGCTGTCGGCGGTCAGCTCGTCGAGGGTCACCAGCTCGCCACCGGCCGCGGCGGCCAGCGGCGCGGCCAGCCCGAGCCGGACGTGCCCGCCCTCGCAGTCGACGACGACGGTGTGCACCCCGTCGGCGGCCAGCAGACCGGCGGCGCGGCGGGCGTCCGACACCGGGTCGCCGCCGTCGCGGGCGGGCACGGTGGCACGACCGTCGGTGAGCAGCACGACCAGCGGGCGGCGGCGCGGGTCCCGGCGGCGCTCGGCGTCGAGCACGGCGCGCGCCTTCAGCAGCCCTCCGGCGAGCGGGGTGCGCCCGCCGGTACGCAGCTTCGCGAGGCGCTGCTGCGCGGTCGGGACCGACGACGTCGGCGGCAGCGCGAGCTCCGCCGCGCGGCCCCGGAACGTCACCAGCCCGACCTTGTCCCGGCGCTGGTAGGCGTCACGGAGCAGGCCGAGCACCGCACCGGAGACCGCCGTCATCCGCTTCCGCGCGGCCATCGAGCCCGACGCGTCGACGACGAACAGCACGAGGTTGCCCTCCCGCCCCTCGCGCTGGGCGCGGCGCAGGTCGGTGCGGTGGACGAGCAGGCCCGGCCCGCTGCGCCCGCGCGTGGCCTGGTGCGGCGCCGCGGCGAGAACCGTGGCGGGCAGGTGCAGGTCGGCGGCGCGGGCCGTGCCGGAACCGGTGGGCCGGACGACGCGGCCGGTGTCGGTCCGGGCCCGCGACCGGCGGCCGGGCGCGCCGGCCCCCAGGCCCGGGACGGTGAACTTGCGGACGGTGGCCCGGCGCAGCCGTGCGGTGTCCCCGAGGACGACGGCGCGGCCCTCGCCGTCGTCGCCGCCCTGCGGGGTGCCGTCGGCCGGGTCCGGTGCGGGGGCGTCGGATCCCTGCGGGCCCTCCTCGCCCTCCTGGCCGCCGCCGGCGTCGTCGCGGGGCGCCGCCGGGTCGCCACCGGTCCCCGATCCGTCCGCCCCACCGGGATCGGTCCCGGGTGCGTCCGGGGCGCCGCCGTCGGAGCCCGGACCGTCGGGGCCGCCGTCGCCCGGGTCCTGGTCGCCGCCGGGCCCCCCGTCGTCCGGGCCGCCGTCCGGGTCGTCGGGGCCGTCGTCGGGGTCGTCGTCCGGGCCCAGGTGGTCCTCGGCGTCGCGCAGTGCCTCGTCGAGGTCCTTCTCGTCGAGGCCGGGCTCGTCGAAGGGATCGCGGCGGCGGCGGTGCGGCAGCGCGAGCCGGGCGGCGACGCGGACGTCGTCCTCCGTCACCGCCGTCCGGCCCTCCCAGGCGGCGTGTGCGGCGGCGGCGCGGGTGATGACGAGATCGGCGCGCATGCCGTCGACGTCGAACCGGGCGCAGACGAACGCGATCCGCTCCAGCTCCCGGTCGGAGACGCGGACGGACCCGACGCGCTCCTGGGCGGCGCGCAGCCGCCCGGCGGTCGCGGCCTCGTCGCCGGCGTAGCGGGCCGTGAACCCGGCGGGGTCGTCCTCGAACGCCATCCGCCGCCGGGTCACCTCGACCCGGGTCGCGACGTCGCGCGACGCCCGCACTTCCACCGTCAGCCCGAACCGGTCGAGCAGCTGCGGACGCAGCTCGCCCTCCTCCGGGTTCATCGTCCCGACCAGCAGGAACCGGGCCGCGTGCGAGACGGAGACGCCGTCGCGCTCGACGTGCGCACGGCCCATCGCGGCCGCGTCCAGCAGCAGGTCGACGAGGTGGTCGTGCAGGAGGTTGACCTCGTCGACGTAGAGCACCCCGCGGTGGGCGTCGGCGAGCAGGCCGGGCTGGTAGGCGCGGCGGCCCTCGGACAGCGCCCGCTCCAGGTCCAGGGAACCGACGAGACGGTCCTCGGTGGCGCCGACCGGCAGCTCCACGAGCCGTGCGGGCCGGGTGGACGCGGCGGGCTCCGCGGCGTGCGGGCCGTCCGGGCACCCCGGGTCGGGGGCGGCGGGGTCGCAGCCGAACCGGCAGCCGTCGACGACGTCGTGCTCCGGCAGCAAGGCGGCCAGTGCGCGCACCGCGGTCGACTTGGCGGTGCCCTTCTCCCCGCGCACGAGCACCCCGCCGACGCCCGGGTGGACGGCGTTGAGCAGCAACGCCAGCCGCAGGTCGTCGTGCCCGACGACGGCGGAGAACGGGAAGCGGGGGGTCGTACCGGCCGTGCTCGTCGAACTCACCCGCGTGAGGCTGCCAGACCGGACGCCAGCACCGGGAGGTCCGGTGGCGCACCGTGTCCGATCACATGTTCAAGTGTGGACGTATCGAGATGATGTTCGACCAGGTCGGCGAGCAGATCGACCTGCCGGGTCCGCTCGGCGTGGAACGACGTGTCGTCGGCCACCCGGAAGCCGTCCCGCCCGGCCTCGGCGGCGAGCCGGGTGAGCAGGAGCCTGCGGAACCCGTCGTTCTCGGCGAGGCCGTGCCAGTGCGTGCCGAGCACGCCGCCGCGGTCGGAGCCCTCCCCGGCGCCGTCGACCAGCGCGGGGTCACCGGAGCGCACGACACGGCCGTGGTGGATCTCGTAGCCGGTCACCGGCTCACCCCAGGCGGTCGCGGTGGGCGTGCCGAGGTGCTTGACCGGGTCGAACGCGATGTCGAGATCGAGCAGCCCGAGCCCGTCGACGACGGTGCCCGCCTCCGCCTCGGCGCCGTCCGGATCGGCGATCGTGCGGCCCAGCATCTGGTACCCGCCGCAGATCCCCAGCACCGGACGCCCGGCGGCGGCGTGCGCGCGCACCGCGTCCGCCATCCCGGACGCGTGCAGCCACGCCAGGTCGGACACGGTGGACTTCGACCCCGGCAGGACGACGACGTCGGTGTCCGCGATCCGGGACGGCACGGACACGTACCGGACGGCGACGCCCGGCTCGCAGGCCAGCGCCTCGGCGTCGGTGGCGTTGGAGATCCGCGGGAACCGGACCACCGAGACCCGCAGCCACTGGTCGCCCCGCGGGGGCGCCGGGCTCCCGAGCACGCCGTCGGCGACCGCGGACAGCGAGTCCTCGGCATCGAGCCAGAGCCCCTCGGCGAACGGGAGCACCCCGAGCGGCGGCCGCCCGGTGAGCACCCGCAGCTGCTCCAGGCCCGGTTCGAGGAGGCGCGGGTCCCCGCGGAACTTGTTGATCACGAACCCGGCGACGAGCGCCTGGTCGGCCGGGTCGAGGACGGCGAGGGTGCCGAACAGGTGCGCGAGGACACCACCCCGGTCGATGTCCCCCACGACGAGCACCGGCAGGTCGTTGCGGCGCGCCAGGCCCATGTTCGCGAGGTCGGTGGCCCGCAGGTTGATCTCCGCGGGTGAGCCGGCGCCCTCGCAGACGACGACGTCGTAGCGGCTGCGCAGTTCCGCCAGCGACGCGGCGACGACGTCCGACAGCGCGGCCGTCCGGTGCCGGTAGGACAGCGCCGAGACCTGTCCGTCGGCGCGCCCCCGCACCACGACCTGCGACGTCCGGTCGCTGCCCGGCTTGAGCAGGACCGGGTTCAGGTCGACGCCCGGGGCGATCCCGCAGGCGAACGCCTGCATGGCCTGGGCCCGCCCGATCTCGCCACCGTCCGGGGTGACGACGGAGTTGTTGCTCATGTTCTGCGCCTTGAACGGCGCGACCCGGACGCCGCGCCGGTGCAGGAACCGGCAGATCCCCGCGACGAGCGCGCTCTTACCCGCGTCCGAGGTCGTACCGGCGACGAGCACGGCACCCGTGAGGTCGGTGCCCGGAGGATCAGCAGCCACGGCGATCAGTATCCCTGCGCCCCCCGACTACCCTGGACGGCGTGCGTTTCCTGCTGCGGCCCGGCTGGCTCGCCTTCATCGGCGTCGTCTGCGCCTTCGTGGTGCTCTGCTACACGTTGCTCGCACCGTGGCAGTTCGACCGGGAGGCCGAGCGGGACGCGCAGAACCGCGCCATCGCCGCCGCCGACGCGACGCCGGCGGTCCCCTTCGCCGAGCTGGTCCCGCCGGGCCAGGGCGTGTCCGGCGACGACATCTGGCGCCGCGTCGACCTGACCGGCACCTACGAGCGCGACGCCGAGACGCTGGTCCGGCTGCGCGTCGTCGGCGGCGCCCCGGCCTACGAGGTGCTGACACCGCTGCGGCTCGCCGACGGCCGTCTCGTCGTCGTCAACCGGGGGTCGGTCGCGGCCGGCGACGGCGGCGTCGTCCCCGGGTACGCGCCGGCCCCGTCCGGCCAGGTCACCGTCGAGGGACGGCTGCGCCTGAACGAGAACGACCCGCAGGGCCGCCCGCCGCTGCTCGAGGGCGGCACCCACCAGATCTACGCGGCGGACTCCCGGGCGCTAGCCGGTGCGACCGGCGCGTCCCCGCTCGAGGGTGTCGTCTCGCTGGAGGAGGGGCAGGCCGGGGTGCTGACCCCGATCCCGATCGCCCCGCCCGGCGGCGGCGCGCCGTTCAGCAACTTCTCCTACGCCCTGCAGTGGCTGACCTTCGGCGTGGTCGCGCTCGTCGCACTGGGGATCTTCATCCGGCTGGAGATGCTGCAGCGACGCGGGAGGCGCGAGAGCCGGGGCAGCTTGCGCGACCAGCTCTCCGGCCGCGACGGCTACTCCGCCGACGAACCCCGCGCCGACCGGGACGAGCACACGCCCAGCGGGACCTGACCCGGCTTCCCCGGGCGCTCGACCGTGCGCCGCGCGGGCGCGCGGGCCAGGAGCCGACGTCGAATGTCGGGCGCGCCGGAGGCAGGCGGGCCGGGCCGGGCGGGCCGGGCGGGCCAGGGCCGGGCCGGGCGGGCCAGGGCCAGGGCCGGAACCCGGTCGGGGGCCAGGACCACTTCACCGACAATCGCTTCCTCAGGAAGCGATCTCCCCCGAGTGCGTCCCTCCACGAGGGCGGGACGCCACGTCCGGACTGCTCCGCCGCCGGTCTGCCGGGCACGAGCCCGGTCGCTCCCAAGGGCCCGGACGACACCCCACCGCTCAGGCACGGGACCGACGGCACGAGGACCTGTTCCGAGATCGCTGCCTGAGGAAGCGATTCCACGGAACCCCCTCACCTCGGCCGGGACGCGCGTTCGACGGACGGCCCGAGTCGCCGACCGCCGAGCCACCGAGTCGCCGGGTGGCCGGGTCGCCGGGAGCCGGGGCGCCGGGAGCCGGGAGCCGGGAGCCGGGAGCCGGTCACCCCGCCCGCACCCACGCCACGCCGACCGCCAACGCCCCCGCTGCCGCGGCGACCAGGCGGGAGAGGCGGGCCGCGCGGTGCAGGTCCGGGACGCGGGGCGGGTCGCCGTCGCCCAGGGCGGGGCGCTCCTCGACGCCGTAGGCGTAGGTCGTCGTCCCGCCCAGCCGCAGGCCCAGGGCGCCGGCGGCGGTCGCCTCGACCGGGCCGGCGTTCGGGCTGGGGTGGCCCGCGGCGTCCCGGCGCCAGGTCCGGGCGGCGTCCCGCGGGCTGCCGCCGACCAGCGGTGCCAGCGCGACCGTCAGGACCGCCGTCACGCGCGACGGGACCAGGTTGACCAGGTCGTCGAGGCGCGCCGCGGCCCATCCGAAGCGCTCGTACCTCGGCGACCGGTAGCCGACCATCGCGTCCAGGGTGTTCACGGCGCGGTAGCCGAGGAGCCCGGGTACCCCGGCGACGGCGCCCCAGACCAGCGGGCCGACGACCGCGTCCGAGGTGTTCTCCGCCAGCGACTCGACCCCGGCACGGGCCATCCCGTCGGCGTCGAGCAGCTCCGGGTCGCGGGCGCAGAGGCTCGGGATCCGGGCGCGGGCCGCGGCGAGGTCATCCGCGTCCAGCGCGGTGGCGAGCGCCGATCCCTCCCGGACCAGCGAGCTGCCACCGAGCACCGCCCAGGTCGCGGCCGCCGTCACGAGCACCGTCGGGGCCGGCGAGCGGGCCGCGCCGCGCCACAGGCCGTGCCGGGGACCCCGCCGGAAACCGCGCCGGAGAGCGTGCTCGGCCAGCGCACCGGCCGCGACCGTCCCGCCGACCAGGACCGTCGTGTAGGCGGCCCCGGCGGCGCGGGAGTCGCGGTACAGGCGCCGCTCCAGACCCGCGGCGAGCGTCCCGAAACCGGCCACCGGATGCCCGCGCCGGGGATCGCCCAGCACCGCGTCGGCGAGGATCCCGATCATCAGTCCGGCCGCCCGGCCCCGTGCGCGCACGACGACGACCGTAGATCGGCACGCCGGAGGCACAGCAGGCAGGATCAGCGGCATGCGCACGGACCTGAAGCCGGCCGAGGTGGGCGCCGGCCCGTTCTACAAGCTGCTGACCAGCGTCGTCGTCCCCCGGCCGATCGCCTGGGTGTCGACCCGCTCCGCGGACGGTGTCGACAACCTGGCCCCGCACTCGTTCTTCACGGTGTCCTGCGTCGACCCGCCGATGGTCCAGTTCACCTCGGTCGGGAAGAAGGACTCGCTGCGGAACGTGTCGGAGACCCGGGAGTTCGTGGTCTGCCTGGCCGGCGAGCCGATGTTCGAGAAGATCAACGCGACGGCCACCGACTTCCCCTCCGACATCAGCGAGTTCTCCTCGGTGGGCCTGACCCCGGAGCCGAGCGCGACCGTCGCGCCGTACCGGGTCGCCGAGTCACCGGTCGTGCTGGAGTGCGAGCTGCACGCCAACATCGAGCTCGGCAACTCGACGGTCGTGATCGGCCGGGTCACCCACGCCGCGATCGACGAGAGCGTGTTCGTGACCGACGAGCGCGGCAACAGCCTGCCCGACGTCCGCCGGCTCGCCCCGCTGGCCCGCCTGGGGCGCAACGAGTGGTCCCGGCTCGGGGAGATCATCGAGATCACCCGCATCCCGTACCGGGAGTGGCCGGGCCACTACGAGAGCTGACGCCGGGCCCGCCGCGCGGCGCCTACAGCGTGTACTCCTTCGGCGGCTGCGCGGCCGGGTCGGCGTGGATCTCGCCCTCGCGGCCGCGCAGCTCGACCCGGCGGATCTTGCCGGAGATCGTCTTCGGGAGCTCGAAGAACTCCAGCCGCCGGACGCGCTTGTACGGCGCGAGGTTGTCGTAGGCGAACTGCAGGATCGCCTTCGCGGTCTCCTCGTTCGCCTCGTACCCCTTCGCGGGCACGACGTAGGCCTTCGGGACAGCGAGACGCACCGGGTCCGGCGACGGCACGACCGCGGCCTCCGCGACGGCCGGGTGCTCGATCAGCACGCTCTCCAGCTCGAACGGGCTGATCCGGTAGTCGCTGGCCTTGAACACGTCGTCGGCGCGGCCGACGTAGGTGATGTAGCCGTTCTCGTCGCGGGAGCCGACCTCGCCGGTGTGGTAGAAGCCGCCGGCCATCGCCTCGGCGTTGCGCTCGGGGTCGTCGGCGTAGCCGACCATCAGCCCGGTCGGCCGGTGGTCGAGGTCCAGGCAGATCTCGCCCTCGTCGGCCCTCGCGCCGGTGGCCGGATCGACCAGCGCGACGACGAAGCCCGGGATCGGCCGCCCCATCGAGCCCGGCTTCACCGGCTGCCCGGGCGGGTTGCCGATCTGCACGCTCGACTCGGTCTGGCCGAACCCGTCCCGGATCCGCAGCCCCCAGGACCGCTCGACCTGCTCGATCACCTCGGGGTTGAGCGGCTCCCCGGCACCGACCACCTTCGACGGCGGCGTCGCCAGCCCGGACAGGTCGGCCTGGATCAGCATCCGCCACACCGTCGGCGGAGCGCAGAAGCTGTCGACGCCGCAGGAGTCGAGCACCGACAGGACGGACTCGGCGTCGAACTTCGCGTAGTTCATGACCAGCACCGTCGCCTCGGCGATCCACGGTGCGAACACGTTCGACCAGGCGTGCTTGGCCCAGCCCGGCGAGGAGATGTTCAGGTGGACGTCGCCGGGCTCCAGCCCGATCCAGTACATCGTGGACAGGTGCCCGACCGGGTAGGACGTGTGCGTGTGCTCCACCAGCTTCGGCTTCGCCGTCGTGCCGGAGGTGAAGTAGAGGAGCAGCGTGTCGGACGCCTTCGTGACACCGTCCGCCTCGAACACCGCCGACGCGTCGTACGCCTCGGCGGAGTAGTCGCGCCAGCCGTTCACCACCCCGCGCACCGCGATGCGGGTGTAGTCACCGTCGACGGCGTCGAACTTCGCGGCGTCACCCGCCCCGACGACGACGTGCCGCGCCCCGCCGCGGTCCACCCGGTCCTGCAGGTCGGCGGGGGTGAGCAGGGTCGTGGCGGGGATGACGACCGCGCCGAGCTTCATCGCCGCCAGCAACGTCTCCCACAGCTCCAGCTGGTTGCCGAGCATCAGGATGATCCGGTCGCCGCGGGCGACGCCCTGGGCACGCAGCCAGTTCGCGACCCGGTTCGAGCGCTCGGCCAGCTCCGCGTAGGTCCAGTACGCCTGCGAGCCGTCCTGCTCGACGATCCACAGTGCCCGCCGGGCGCCCCGCTCCGGGTCGGCAGCGACCACGTCGAAGTGGTCCAGCGCGAAGTTGAACTCGTCGAGCTCCGGCCAGCGGAAGTCCCGGTAGGCGGTCTCGTAGTCCTCGCGGTGGGCCAGCAGGAAGTCGCGGGCGGCGAGGAACTTCTCCGTCGCCGCGGTACCGGTGGCAGACGCCATGGGTGTGCACCTCGTCGGGCTCGTGGGTCGTGCGCGCGGGGACCGGTCCCCGGCCGTCCCCGGCGACCCTAATCACTGCGGCCCGGCCGTGGGGACCGCGACGCCCGACCGACACCGATCACCGGAACGAGACCACGCTGCCTGCCACAACGGTCAGGTCGAAGATCGTAAGGTGCCCCTGTGACCGCGCCGGACCTGCCGAGGGTGACGCCGTCCGCCACGTCCGCCCGATCCGTCCGGGGGGCGTCGCGGGCCGGGTTGTCGCGCGTCCGGGTCGGGAACCTCGGACCACGGTTGCTGCTGCGCACCGCGTTCGTCGTCGTCGCGCTGCTCGTCCTCGTCCTGCTGCTGAGCGGCTGCGGGAACGGCGAGCTGCCTGCCGGGACCACGGCCCCGGCGACGCCGTCACCGACGGCGGGCCCGACCCCCTCACCGTCGCCGTCACCGACCCGCACCACCCCCGCCCCGGAGACGACCCGTCCGACGACCGAGGCACCGCCGAGCGACCGGAGCGGTGGCACGGGCGGCACGGGTGGTGAGGGCGGCACCGGCGGAAGTGCCCCGCAGCCGGGCGCGGCCCCGCCGCTGTGGCCGGCGGGTGACGCGGCCACCGCGAAGCGGATGCAGCAGCAGGCCGACGACGGCGGCGACCCGTGGCTGCTGGACCCGGAGGAGGTCGCGATCTCCTACGTCGGTGCGGAGCTGGGCTACCGCGACCCGTCGATGACGGAGCTCGCGCCGGGACGGTTCGCCGTCACCGACGGCCGGTCCGCGGCGAAGTCCACGGTGTCGCTGGAGCAGACCGTCCGGAAGGGCCCCGGCGGGATCTGGCTGGTCACCCGCGTCGACCGGTACTGATCCGGTACCGGTCCGGTACCGGCCTGCACTCACCGCCGGGATCCGGTCACGCACGCGGCGTCACCGGATCCGATGACCATCCGGAGGAGTCGCTCCGGGCCCGGTCGCTCGTTACACCCTCTGCGCCACATCAGTACCGTGAGGTGAACGACAGGTGGCGCGAACGGGTGAATCAGCGCGAAAGTTGCAGCGCCGGGGCGGCCCCCGGCGATGTTCCTGGTGAGACCGGCGCACGACGTCCCGGTCCGGCGGGTTCCAGGAGGGGTGGGCACGATGACCAGCGACTCGATCCAGCAGGACGTCTTCACCGTGTTGCACGGTCAGGCGTCGCCGATCGTGAGCCGCTGGGCGTACCGCGCGTCGGACCCGTTCGCGATCTCGTTCTCGGTGCGTCGTTCGACCGATCGGTGGATCGAGTGGCTGGTCGCCCGCGACCTCGTGATCGAGGGCCTGACCACGCCCACCGGTATCGGCGACATCCGGATGGCACCGCGCCGCGTCGACGGCTACGACGTCGTGGAGATCGAGATCCGCTCCGACGGCGGCTCCGCGGTCCTCGAGGTCGACCGCGACCTGCTGGCCCAGTTCGTCGACGCGACGCTGGAGATCGTCGATCTCGGCGAGGAGAACGACCACCTGGACATCGACACGGCCATCGCGCGCCTCACCGGCAGCGCGGCCTGACGATCACGGACGAGCGCTCCGCGGAGCGCGCCCCGGGGGATCGCGCGAGGGCCCCGGACCGGCTGCCCGGTCCGGGGCCCTCGTGCCCGGTGGCGGTGTGTCCTCAGCGCTGCTCGGCCCACTCGGGGTCGGTGTCGGCGTCCCACTCGGCGTCCGCGGCAGCCTCGTCGGCCCGGTCGGCGTCCTCGTCCAGCTGGGCGCTGACCTCGGGATCCTCGGCCGGGCTGTCGTCGGTGACCGGCTCGATGCCCACGTCGGCGTCGTGCACGGCCGCCTCCTCGGCGCTGGCCGCGCCGCCGTCGATCCCGACCTCGGACGCCGCCCCGTCGACGGCGGGTTCCCCGGCCGGCGAGTCGGTGGCGTTCACCAGCCGCCCGGACCGGTCGCCCGCGTCGGCGGGCAGCTCGTCGGGGACCTCCTTGGCCAGTCGCTCGTCGAGGGTCTCGCCCTCGCGCTCGCCCGCCGGGGTCACGGCATTGTCGTCGACGCCGTACGGCCGGTCCGGCGGGACGTAACCGGAGTCGAGCGGGTCGGTCCCCGAGGGGCCGGTCAGCGCCTCGTCGGTGTCCAGCTGCATCGCCGACGCCATGTCGGGCGCCTCGGGCTGGAACTCGTTCTCGTCGCCTGCGGCCATCAGAAGTGCGTCTCCTCGGGTGTCGTTCTCGTCGTCGTCAGCAGGTACCCGGGGGCGTGCCGCATCATGCGCCGCCCGCCGGGCGCTACCGTCCGTCCACCGGATCACCACCGCACGGCGTCCCGCCGAGAGGAGCACCACCCGTGACCGCCGCCCCCTCCGCCCGCTCCGGCGAGGCCACCCGGCGCGCGTTGCTCGCCGCGGCCGCGGACCTGTTCACCGAGCATGGCTACGACCGGACGTCGGTGCGGGCCATCGCCGAGCGGGCCGGGGTGAACCAGGCGCTGCTGTTCCGCCACTTCGGCAGCAAGGACGCGCTCTACGCCCGGGTCGCCGCCGAACGCGCCCTGGCCGTCCTGAGCGACGGACCGCCCGAGGAGCTGCTCGGACGGACGCTGCGCTCGATCCTCGACCGCGGCTCCGGGCCCGAGCACGACGTCTTCGGCTCCCTGGTCAGGTCCGCCGGAACCTCGGAGGCCGCGGCCGCGGTCCGGGTCGAGCTCGCGGGTGCCTTCACCGCGGCGTTCGCCGCGCAGGCCACCGGCGCCGCCGACGAGCGGGAGGCGGCGCTGCGGGCCGAGCTGCTGCTGACCTGGCTGCTCGGCCTGAGCCTCGCGCACCCGCTGCTGCCCGACGGCGCGATCGGGACCGCCGACCCGGACGCCGTCATGGACCACGTCACCCGGACCGCGTCGGCACTGCTGACCGGCTCCGTCACCCGGTGAGGCGGTCGACCTCGGCGCGGAACCGGTCCCGCTGCTCCGCGGTCTCCCGGGTCCGTCCGAGATAGTGCACGGGGCGGGCGGCCCGATCGTGCCAGAACCGGCCCGTCCCGATCTCCGACGTCGGCGCCGCGGCCAGCCAGACGACCGTGTCCGCGCCCTGGGCGGGGGTCCGCAGCACCGGCCCGACGACCGCGTCGAACAGCGGCAGCGATCCGGTGACGCCCGGTGTCCGGGCCCAGCCCGGATGCATCGCGTGCACCGTGATCCCGCGCGGCCCCAGCTCGTCGGCGAGCTGCCCGGTGAGGACGACCTGCATCCGCTTGGTGCGCGCGTAGGCGGCGGTGCCGCCGTAGTCGCCGCGGGTGAACTGGAGGTCGTCGTCGCGCAGCGGCTGCGCGTACATCCCGCCCGACGACACGACGACCACCCGCGAGTCGGTGCCCGAGCGCTCCGCACCCGCGGCGAGCGTGTCCGCGAGCAGCCGGGTCAGGAGCAGCGGCCCGAGGACGTGCACGGCGAGCGTCAGCTCGTTGCCCTCGGAGGTCTCGGAGCGCTCCTTCGGCAGCAGGCCCGCGTTGTGCACGAGCAGGTCCAGCGCCTCGACCTCGGTGGCGAAGCGGGTGGCGAAGGCGCGGACGTCGGCCAGCTCCCCCAGGTCACAGACCTGCACCGGCAGCCGGTCCCGGGACAGGCCGGGGACGGCGGCGACGATGCGGTCCTGCGCCGCCCGCCCCTTGTCCGGTGACCGGACCAGCAGGTGCACGGTGGCGCCGAGCCGGACCAGCCCGGTCGCCATGGCTTCCCCCAGCCCGCCGCCGGCGCCGGTGACCAGCGCCGTGCGGCCGGCCAGCGCCCCGCGCGGGGGGTCGGCCCGGCCCCCGGACCAGGTCCGTCGGCGGATCAGGTGGCCGATCCTCGAGTAGCCCAGGACCAGGGCGCGGTCGAGGACGGTGTCCAGCACGCTCAGCACACCACCGATCCGACCACAGCGGTCCCGGGCCCGCCCGATGATCTAGCCCGCCAGGCCGGGACCGGAGACGTACGGGACGCTCGGCACGTTCGCCGTCGGCAGCTTCGGCACCGCGTTCGTCACCGGGTCCGCGGTGGAGATCCGCTCCATCTCGCCACAGCTCGACAGCGAGTACGACAGCGGGTTCACCGGCGGGGCGGTCGCCTTGTCGAAGCCGTGCTCGACCTTCCGGATCGACATCGTGCCGCCGGTGAGCTTGTACATGTTCCCGGACGGGTTCGGCGCGTCCAGGGTGCCGTTGCCGTTCTCGTCGACCTCCCACTCGCCCACCGTCTGGCCACCGGGCACCGGGTTCGTGCCGTCGAGGATGCACGGGTTGTTGTTGGTGGCGCTGGAGGTGGCGCCGTAGAAGAAGCTGACGTACTCCGCGTCCGGGTCCATGCCGGTGGCGGTCGCGGTGACGGTGTCGTCGTCGACGGACGCCTGCCCGCTGACACCGTCGGTGTTCTTCGAGTCGAGGCTGAACTCGGTCGGCCCGGTGCCCGGACCGCCGACGACGCCCGCGACGTCCGGCAGCCCGCCCAGCCCGGAGTAGTCCGGCAGGCCGGCGGCCTCGGCGACACCGGACAGGTCCGGCAGCGGTCCGTCCGCGCCGGTCAGCGGGGACGTGTCGGGCAGTCCGGCGATCTCGTTGAGGCCGTCGAGCGCACCGCTGGTGGTGACGCCGGGGACGTCGGGGAGCTCGTCGGTGCTGCCGTCCGTGACCCCGGGGATCGACGGCAGCTCGGGCAGCGACGGCAGGTTCGCGAGCCCCGCGATGCCCTCGGGGAGCCCACCGACGTCGGTACCGGTGTCGGTGCCGATGGCAGTGCCGGTCAGTCCCATCGCGATGTCGACCAGGCCGCCGGCCTGCTGCGCGCCGGGGACCTGCCCGCTCGCGCCGGCGAGGGTCTCGGCCGGGTCGGGCAGCGACGTGAGCGGGGACGTCGCGGTGTCCAGGTCGGGGGCCTTCCCGAGCCCGGTGGTGAGGTCGTTCAGGCCGGGGACGGCGCCGAGCGGGCCCGCGTCCGGAGCCGCGGCGGCCGGGGTGGACGGCGCGTCGCCGGACTGCTGCACGCCCGTCGCAGCCCCGGCGCCCTCGGCGGAGCTGTCCTCGGTGGAGGCGGCCTCGGCGGACCCGGAGTCGGGCGCACCGCCGGTCGGGCCGCCGCCGGTCACGCCGGAGAGCGCGTCGAGCGGGGAGCCGCCGTGCCCGCCGAGCGCGCCGGTGACGCCGCCGAGCGCGTCCGTCGGGGCTGCACCGCCGGGGCCTCCGCTGCCGCCCGCGGAGTCCGTGCTGCCGCCGCTCGCCCCGCCGTCCGTGCCGCCGCTGCCACCGCCGGAGCTGTCCTCGCCGCTGCTGCTGCCGCCGCTGTCCTTGCTGCCGGCCGCTCCGCTGTCCTTGCCGCTGTCCTTGCCGCCGGCCGCACTGCTGTCCGTGCCGCCGCCGACGCCGGGGAGCGCATCGGTCGGGGATCCGCCGCCGGTGACGCCGGACAGGACGTCGGTGCCGGAGAGGCCGTCCAGCAGGCCACCGCCGGAGCCCCCGGTGGAACCGGACGAGGGTGCGCCGGAGCTCCCCGCGTCCGAACCGGTCGTGCCCGAGCTGCTCGCGTCCTTCCCGGAATCGGAGCCGCTCGGGTCCGCGCCGGGGCCCGAGTCCTTCCCTGACGAGCCCGCGCTGCCCGAGCCCTCACCACCGGAGTCCTTGCCGGACGAGCCGCTTCCGCCGGAGTCCTTGCCGCCCGACCCCGAGCTGCTCGATGCCGACTCCGTGGAGCCGGAACCACCCGAGCCCGAGTCCTCCGAGTCCGAGTCCTTCGAACCCGAATCCTTCGAGCCCGAGTCCTTCGAACCGGAACCGTCCGAACCGGAGTAGCCCGATCCCGAGGACGACCCACCGCCGGCCCCCATGACCGACCCGACGACGTCGTCACCGGTCACCGCGTCCGACAGCCCGCCGAGCGAGGAGGACGAGCCGGACGACCCGGTCTCGCACTCGCCGTCCTCCGGCGTGCTCCCGTCCGGGCAGTCGGCGGAGGACGAGCCGCTGTCGTCGCCGGATCCGGAGCTTTCCCCCGCGAAGGCCGTGCCGGCCGTTCCGCCGGAGGTCAGAAGGACCGCGGTCAGCGCCGCGGGCGCGGCGATCCGCCGGCCCACGCCGGACGAGGGTGCGGCGTGGCGGCGCCGGACCTCCGGCCGCGCGGCCGCGACGAGGCGCTTGCCGACTCGGGTGTGCTTACCCATCTCGAGCAGTCCTTCCGGTCGCCGGGGGGGCGACGCGCTGGGGAGCATCGGAGGACGGCGCGGGCGACCGGCGCGGCCGGGTGCGGGAGCACCCGTGGGAGCGGCCGGAGCGTGCCGGTTCGCCCGGCTCGTCCGGTCGGCGACGTTAGGTAACCCGCGGGCCACAGGTTGCGTTCCTGAGAGGGTGACGACGACCGGAGCGATCATCCGACAGCGCGGCACGACGAACGCACGGGACATTGCGCCGAACAGCGCAACGATCTACGACGAACACGCTGAGTGTTCTCAGGTTCGCCGGATGTCCCCATGGATCAACGACCGGACCCGCTCATGGTGACGGTTCGTCGCAGGAATTCCTGCGCTCACGTCCCGGACGGGTGACGGCGAGCGTCAGCGGACCTGCTCGCGTACCGCCTCGAGGTTGCGCTCCATGCCGGCCTGCCACTCCCGCAGCCGGCCGGCGACGATGCGCTCCTCCAGCTCGGGACGGGTCGCGATCACCTCGGTCAGCCCGGACGGCCCCGGCCCCATCCGCGCCCACTGGCGCAGCCGGGTACCGCCGTCGTCGGGGGTCAGCTCGAAGCGCCAGACGGCGGCGGCCCCGCCGTCCTGGTCGGGCTCGACCGTCCACTCGAAGACGCGGCCCGGCTCCCAGCCGGTCACCGTGGAGACGGTCGTCCACTCACCGCGGGCATCGTGCCGGTGCTCGCCACGGATCCGGGCGCCGGGGCCGGGCGCGGCGTCGCCGACCCACGCGGCGCGCTGCATCTCGGTGGAGACCCCGCTGAGGAAGCCGAGATCGGTCACCAGCTCCCACACCGCCACCGGATCGGCGTCGACCCGGGTCTCGGCCTCGGTGGTGGGCCCGTCGGCGTAGCGCATTACGACCTCCTCGTCGGGCTGCGCGGTGCTCAGCGCTCGTCGGCGCCCCGCCGCAGCAGGTAGGTGTCCATGATCCATCCCTTGCGCTCGCGGGCGGCGGCACGGACCTCCGCGATCTCGCCGGCGACCTCGTCCAGCGGGCCCTCGACCAGCAGCTCGTCCGGGGTGCCGAGGTAGGCGCCCCAGTAGATGTGCAGGTCGGCGCGCTGCTCGGGCGGGAGGCCGGCGAAGGCGGTGCGGCCGTCGAGCATGACGACGACGTCGTCGACGTCGTCGGGCATCCCCTCAGCGATCCGGCGCCCGGTCGTGATCAGGACGGAGCGGCCGATCCGGTTGAGGATCAGCCGGTGCGCCGCGGCGAGCGCGGCCACGCTGGAGATCCCGGCGACGGACTCGACCGACCACTCGCCGTCGATGCCGTCGAGCACCCGGTCGAGCAGGCGCAGGGTGCCGTCGTAGAGCGACGGGTCGCCCCAGACCAGGAAGGCGCCGATCTCGCCGTCGGCGAGCTCGGTCGTCAGCATCCGCCGGTACAGCTCGGCACGCCGGTCCTGCCAGTCGACGACGACGTCGCGGTACCGCCCGTCGTCGTGCTCGACCTCGGTGCCGCGGTCGCGGTCCACCTCGGGCGCGGTGACGAGCCGGTACCCGCCCTCGGGCCGGTGCCGGTCGAGGATCCCGGTGCGCAGTGCCCGGAGGTCGTCCTTGACGTCGCCCTTGTCGATGACGAAGACGACGTCGGCCCGCCGCAGGGCGGACACCGCCTGGAGGGTGAGGTGCTCCGGGTCACCCGCCCCGATTCCGATCACCAGCACCGTACGCACGACGTGACCGTAATGGACGCACGACGGCCCGCCGCGCTCCCCCGACCGGCCGCAGCGTGGAGCGACCGTCGCCCGATGCGCGCAGCGTTCCGATCCGTCACCGACCGTCGTCACTCGGTAGTGTCGTCCGGACCGCCGACCGATGTCCCTACCGCCCCGGGAGGGAAGAAGACCGTGAAGATCGGACATGTCGTCGAGTCCCTCGACCCTCGTGGCTGCGCGGCCGCGCTGGCAGACCTGGCCGAGGCCGCACCCGGCGCCGGCTACGAGATCGTCGTGGTCGCACTCGCCCCGTCCGACACGACCGGGATCGCGACCCGTCTCGCCCGGGCCGGCACGCCGCCGGTCGAGCTGAACGTGGCGCCGTGGGACCCGCGCGGGGTCCTGCGGGTCGTCGCCGCCTTCCGCGAGCGCGGGGTCGATCTCGTGCACACCCACGGCCTGCGGCCCGACGTCGTCGGCTCGGCCGCCGCGGCCCGGCTCCGGGTCCCCGCGGTCTCGACGCTGCACCACATCCACGAGCAGCCTGCCGACCGCGGCGACCAGCTCCGCCGGACGGCGAAGACGCTGGCCCGGCGCCGGTTCATGACACGCACGATCGCGACCTCGGTGCTGCAGCGGGACTGGTACCGGCGAGTCGCAGGCTCCACCGCCGGGCTGTCGGTGATCCCGGACGGTGCGGCCGACCCCGGCGTGGGGACCCCCGACGCCGCCGCCCGGCTGCGCCGCGGGCTCGGGGTCGACGAGAACGAGGTCGTCGCCGTGTCGGTCGCGCCGATGCGGCGCGGACAGGGCCAGCACATGCTGCTCGACGCCGTCGCCGAGATCCCGCCGGACGAGCCGCTCACCGTCGTCCTGGGCGGTGACGGACCGCTGCGTCCGTGGCTGGAGTCCCGGGTGGCGGGCGACGACGCCCTGTCCGGCCGGGTCGCCTTCCGCCGCAGCACCGACCCGGTCGAGCTGCTGCGGGCGGCCGACGTGCAGCTGCACACCACCCGGCACGACACGATGCCGCGGATGCTGGTGCTCGAGCACGGCACCGGTACGCCCGCCGTCGCGACCCGGGTCGGCGGGATCCCGGAGATCGTCACCCGGCACACCGGTGCGCTGGCCCCGGTGGTGTCGTCGCGGATCGCCGACGAGCTGGTGCGCCTGACCCGCGACCCGGAGCTGCGCGCCCGGTACGGGGCGGCGGCCCGGCAGCGGTTCCTCGACCGCTTCGAGGCGTCCGGCTGGGCCGCGCAGCTCGGCGACGTCTACCGCAGCGCCCTCGGGCACGCCGACGCCCCGGCGCCCGCCGAGCTGGACACCCCGGAGCCGGTCGGGCCCGCCGGCTCAGGATTGCTCAACGCCCCGAGCCCCTCGATCTCGACGGTCACGAGGTCCCCCGGCGCCATCGGGCCGACCCCAGCCGGGCTGCCGGTGAGCACGACGTCGCCGGGCTGCAGCGTGATCCACCGCGTCACCCAGGCCAGGATCTCGGGCACCGAGAAGATCATCTTTCCGGTGTCGGACTCCTGCACCACCCGGTCTCCGAGCCGGGTCCGCACGGCACGCGGCCGGTCGGCGGGGCCGTCGTCGTCACCGGTCTCGATCCACGGGTCGAGCGGGAGGAAGGTGTCGGCGCTCTTCGCCCTGGTCCACTGGCCGTCGGACCGCCAGTCGTGCGCGGTGACGTCGTTGGCGCAGGTCAGGCCGTAGACGTGGGCCATCGCATCGCGCTCGGTGACCCTCCGGGCGGTCCGCCCGATCACGACCGCGAGCTCGCCCTCGTACTCCAGCCGCTGCACCTCGGCCGGGCGCAGGACCGTCTGCCCCGGCGCGGCGAGGGCGTTCGGTGCCTTCAGGAACAGCGCGGGCTGCTCCGGCCAGGGGCGCCCCTTCTCCTCGACCTGGCAGGCGTAGTTGCTGCCCACGCACACGATGGTGCGCGGGTCGCACGGAGCGAGCAGTGCCACGTCGTCGAGCCTGCCCACGACCTCCCCCGGCCCGTCCGGGCCGAGCTCGCGCACCAGGTCGCCGTCCGCCGAGGACTCCACGCTCCCCCGCCGGGCCGCGCCGCCGGCGTCCCGGTACCGCACGACGCGCACGCGTCAGCCCTCCAGCGCGGTGCGGACGAGCTCCAGCGGGTGCCAGGCGGTCCGCCCGACGCCGTGGAAGATCTGCTGCCGGCAGGAGACCCCGGTGGCGGCGACGAGGGTGTCGGCGGGCTCGGCCTCGATCGCCGGGAACAGCCGGTCCCGGCCGACCGCCATCGACGTCTCGTAGTGCTCGGCCTCGAACCCGAACGACCCGGCCATCCCGCAGCACCCGGAGTCGATCTCGGACACCTCCAGGCCGGGGATCCGGCGCAGCAGGGCCAGGGTCGCGGCGGTGCCGACCTCGGCCTTCTGGTGGCAGTGCCCGTGGAAGACCACCCGCCGCCCACTCAGCCCGGACCGCTCGGGCAGCACGAGGCGGCCGTCGTCGATCGCGGCGACCAGCAGCTCCTCGACCTGCTGCACCCGGCCGGCGACCTGCTCCGCATCGGGGGTGTTCCCGAGCAGCGACAGCGTCTCGTCCCGCAGGGTGAACACGCACGACGGCTCGCAGCCGACGATCGGTGATCCCGGCGCGGTGTCCCGGGCCAGCGAGGTGACCAGCCCGGACGCCTTGCGGCGGGCGTCGTCGAGCATGCCCTTGGACAGGCTGGACCGCCCGCAGCAGCCGCCACCGGCGAGCTCGACGGTCCATCCGGCACGTTCCAGGAGCTCGATCGCGGCGCGCCCGATGTGCGGCTCGGTGTAGGTGGTGAAGGAGTCGGCGAGCCAGTTCACGGTGCCGGCGCTGCCCGGCGCGGGCCGGTCCCGGCGCCGGTTCCAGCGCACCAGGTTGTCCCGGACAAACCGGGGCATCGGCCGGGCCGCGGTGATCCCGACGGTGCGCTCCATGAGCGCCCGCAGCGGGCGGACCCGGTCGGGCAGGTTCGACAGCGGCGCCGTCGCCGACCCGAGCCGGTTCAGTGCCCGGATCCCGCCGAAGATCCGCGAGCGCAGCGGCGTGCCGTGCTGCTCGTGGTGGTGGTGCAGCGCCTCCGACTTCAGCGACGCCATGTCGACGCTCATCGGGCACTCGCTCTTGCACGCCTTGCAGCCCAGGCAGAGGTCGAGGATCTCGTGCAGCCGCTCGTCGCCGAGCGCGGCGGCCGGGTCCGGCTCGGACAGCGCCTTGACCAGCGCGTTCGCCCGGCCCCGCGTGGAGTGCTCCTCCTGCAGCGTGACCTGGTAGGACGGGCACATCACCCCGGCCGTCGTCTTGCGGCACAGGCCGATGTTCATGCACCGGTCCGCCACGTCCCGCATCCCGCGCCCGGCCCGCCGATCACCTCGAACGACAGCGCCGTGGTCAGCGGCGGTGCGGGCGGCAGGGCGTCGCGGTCCCGCAGGTTGTCGGTCATCGGCGGCGCGTCGACGATCTTGCCGGGGTTCATGACACCGGCCGGGTCGAAGATCCGCTTGACCCGCTGCATCGCCTCGTAGAGCTCGTCGCCGAAGATCTCCCGGTTGAACTCCGAGCGGGCGAGGCCGTCGCCGTGCTCGCTGGAGTTGACGCCGCCGTACTCGGCGACCAGGTCCTTGACCTTCTCGGCGACCACCCGCATCGTCTCGACCTGCTCCGGGTCGGTGAGGTCGACGAAGGGCCGGATGTGCAGGCAGCCGACCGAGCAGTGGCCGTAGAAGCCGGCCTCCAGCCCGTGGGCGTCGAGGATCGCGGCGAACCGCTCCGTGTACTCGGCCAGGTGCTCGGGCGCGACCGCGGTGTCCTCGATGAACGCCAGCGGGCGCTTCGTCCCCCCACCGGCGGCCATCAGCAGACCGAGGCTGGACTTGCGGACCTTCAGCAGCGCCGCCTGCTCGGCCGGGGTGACCAGCTTGAGCGTGTGGTACCCGTGCCCGTGCTCGGCCCACAGGGCGGCAACGGCGTCGACCTTCGCGGACAGCTCGTCGACCTCGTCGCCGGAGAACGACACGAACAGCAGCGCCGCCGGGTCGCCGACGAGGTGGTTGCCCAGGTCGGCGTACTCGATCTTCTTCCGGGACAGGTCGAGGATCGTCTTGTCCATCATCTCGACCTGGTGCGGCGCGCAGCTCAGCGCGTCCAGGGTCGCCGAGATCGCGCCGTGCGTGGTGTCGAAGTGCCCGACCGCGTACACGGTGCGCTTCGGCTTCGGCACCAGGTCGACGACGGCGCGGGTGGCCAGCACCAGCGTCCCCTCCGCCCCGACGACGAACTTCGCCAGGTCGAACGGGTTGGCCTCGCCGTAGCCGGCGAGCCGGTCCAGCCGGTACCCGCAGGCCCGCCGCCAGAACAGCGGCATGCCCTCCGCGATGGCCTTCTCGTGCGCGGTGACCAGCTCCGGCAGCTCCCGGTAGATCCGGCCCTCGAGGGTGTCGGCCGCCGCACGCCGCAGCCGCTCGGCCTCGTCGACCGGTTCGAGCCGGGCGGTCGAGCCGTCGGACAGCACGACGTCCAGCGCCCGGATGTGGTCGATCGTCATCCCGAAGGTGAGCGACCCGCTGCCCGCCGAGTTGTTGCCGAGCATCCCGCCGATCGTCGCCCGGTTGCTGGTGGAGGTGTCCGGTCCGAACATCAGCCCGTGCTCGGCGGCGCGCGCGTTGAGCTGGTCCTGCACCACCCCCACCTCGACGACGGCGGTGCGCGCCTCCGGGTCGATCTCGACGATCCGGTTGAGGTGCCGGGACATGTCCAGCACCAGGCCCGGGCCGACGGTCTGCCCCGCGAGGCTGGTGCCTGCCCCGCGCGGGACCACCGGGACGCCGAACTCGCCCGCGATGCGGACGGCCGCGGCGACGTCGTCGTGCGTGCGGGGGAAGACCACACCGAGCGGCATGATCGAGTACATGCTGGCGTCCCGGGAGAACAGGTGCCGGGAGTAGTCGTCGAAGGCGACCTCACCGGTCACGCGGGCGCGCAGGGCGTCCTCGAGTCCGGTGGAGGCGGGGGCCGGGCGGGCGGGACGGGTCAGCTCGGCGGTCATCGGTGGTGGGTCCTCTCGCGACGATGCGACGGGTGGTGCTCCTGCGACGCGGGGCCGGCGGGGGCTCAGCCGGACTGCAGGCGCTCCAGCGCGGCGTCGAGACCGCCCGGGTCGATCTTCACGCCGGCCAGGTTCAGCCCCATCTGGACGCCGGCCAGGGTCCCGGCCAACGTGAGGTCGTTGAACGAGCCGAGGTGCCCGATCCGGAAGACCTTCCCGGCGAGCTTGCCCAGCCCGGCGCCGAGCGACATGTCGTAGCGGTCGAGGATGATCGCGCGGACCTTGTCGGCGTCGACGTCGGCGGGGACCAGCACCGCGGTGAGCGCGCCGGAGTGTTCCCGCTCGTCGAGGCAGAGGACCTCCAGGCCCCAGCCGCGGACGGCGGCGCGGGTCGCCTCGGCGTGCCGGGTGTGCCGGGCGAAGACGTTCTCCAGGCCCTCGTCGTAGAGCAGGCGCAGCGCCTCGCGCAGCCCGTACATGAGGTTGGTGTTGGGCGTGTAGGGGAAGAAGCCGCGCTCGTTGGCGGCCAGCATCGGGGCCCAGTCCCAGAACGTCCGGGGCAGCCGCGCGGTGCGGGAGGCCTCGAGGGCCTTGTCGCTGACCGCGTTGAAGCTCATGCCCGGCGGCAGCATCAGGCCCTTCTGGGAGCCGGACACCGTCACGTCGACGCCCCACTCGTCGTGCCGGTAGTCGATCGACCCCAGCGAGGAGATGGTGTCGACCAGCAGCAGGGCGGGGTGCTCGGCGGCGTCGATGGCCGCCCGGATCTCCGGCACCCGGCTGGTGACGCCGGTGGAGGTCTCGTTGTGCACCACGCAGACCGCCTTGATGCGGTGCGCGGTGTCGGCGGCGAGCCGCTCGGCGACGACGGCGGGGTCCGCGCCGTGCCGCCAGTCGCCCGGCACGAAGTCGACCTCCAGGCCCAGCCCGCGGGCCATCTCCTGCCAGAGCGTGGCGAAGTGGCCGGTCTCGAACGTCAGCACGGCGTCGCCAGGGCTGAGCGTGTTGACCAGCGCCGCCTCCCAGGCCCCCGTGCCGGTCGCCGGGTAGATGATCACGGGGTTCGTGGTGCCGAACACCGGCCGGATGTCGCGGAGCAGCTCCTGGCCGAGTGCCTGGAAGTCGGGTCCGCGGTGGTCGATCGTCGGCGCCGACATCGCCCGCAGCACGCTGTCCGGGACGTTCGTGGGACCGGGGATCTGCAGGAAGTGGCGGCCTGCTGCGTACGTCATTGTGCGTCCTCCACGCTCGGTGCCGAGTGCTTCCGCATCACGAAATCTCGGTCTCGCCAGTAGACGGTATACCGTCTACTGTCTTCCGTCGAGAGGTTAGAACCGAGTCCCGTCCGAGCCCGAACGACCCGCCACCGCCGGCCTGCAGCACCGGGTTGACGCCCGAGTGTGATCCGGCTGATACTCCAAAAGGAATTGATTTTCCGCGATGCGGAAAACTGTGCGGCCGCACCGAGGCGACCGTTCGCACGTCCCTGCCTGAGTCAGTGCCGACCACAGAGGATCGCGATGTCCATACAACTCATCACCGTCGTGGCGCTAGCCCTGGTGTTCCTGATCGCCACCGTTCTCCCGGTCCACATGGGTGCGCTCGCCTTCGTCGCCGCCTTCATCGTCGGCACCGCGTTCGTCGGCGAGGACACCGACGACATCGTCTCCGGATTCCCGGGTGACCTCTTCGTCATCCTGGTCGGCGTCACGCTGCTGTTCGCGATCGCGAAGGGCAACGGCACCGTCGATCGCCTGGTACAGCTGGCCGTCCGTGCCGTGGGTGGCCGGATCGCCCTGATCCCGTGGGTGATGTTCCTGGTCACCGCGGTGCTGACGGCGGTCGGTGCGGTCGTCCCCGCCGCGGTCGCGATCATCGCGCCGATCGGCATGGGATTCGCGCTCCGCTACCGCATCAATCCGATGATGATGGGTCTGCTCATCATCAACGGCGCGAGTGCGGGCGGGTTCTCGCCGATGAGCATCTTCGGCAGCATCGTGAACGGCGTCGTCGACCGGAATGCGCTCCCGAGCAGCCCGGTCCTGCTGTTCGTGTCGTCGTTCCTGTTCAACCTGCTGCTCAGTGTCGTGGTGTTCTTCCTGTTCGGCGGGCGCGAGCTGATCCGCCGTTCCAACGCGGCCGCCGCGACCGCGTCGGAGGACCGGATCGCGCTCGCCGCGGAGCCGGCCACGTCGGTGGCGCTCGGCGGCGGCGGGTCGGGCACGCACCGGCACCACTCCACCGGCGGCTCCGGCGACGCCCCCGCGACCGGTGGCGGCGACCCGGGCGACCCGGGCGACACCGGCGGCTCCGACGGCACGGACGGACGGAGCGGCCCCGGCGGCACGGACGGCTCCGTCGGCGAGCCGGACCACGGCCCGCTGACCCGCGACCACATCTTCACCATCGTCGGCCTGGTGGCCCTCGCGGTCGACGCGCTGGCGTTCGGCCTCGACGTCGGCTTCACCGCCCTCACCGTCGCCGCCGTGCTCTCGCTGATCTCGCCGTCGTCGGCGAAGGCCGCCGTCGGGCAGGTCGCCTGGCCGACCGTGCTGCTGATCTGCGGCATCGTGACGTTCGTGTCGCTCATGGAGCAGGTCGGGACGATCGACTGGCTCGGCAACCTGGTGACCCAGATCGGCTGGCCGCTGTTCGCGGCGATCATCATCTGCCTGATCGGCGCGATCGTCTCCGCCTTCGCCTCCACCACCGGCATCCTCGGTGCCCTGATCCCGCTCGCGGTGCCGTTCCTGCTGGCCGGTGAGGTCGGCGCGGTCGGGCTGATCATCGCCCTCGCGATCTCGTCGTCGGTCGTCGACTCGTCGCCGTTCTCCACCAGCGGCGCACTGGTGGTGGCGAACGCGCCGGGCGAGGAGACCGACAAGGTCTTCCGCGGGCTGACGATCTGGGGCTTCAGCATGTGCGCGGTCGCCCCGCTCGCCACCTGGCTGATCTTCGTCGTCCCGGGCTGGGGCTGAGGCACCCGATGACGACGGCGCCCAGCACCGGGAGCGGGACGGCCGGTGTCCAGTCGATCGCCCGCGCCTTCCAGGTGCTCGGCGTGATGGCCGACGCCGACGGCGAGCTCACGATCAGCGAGCTCGCCGAGGCGTCGGGCCTCCCGCTCCCGACCATCCACCGGATCGTGCGGACCATGCTCGATCTCGGCTACGCCCACCAGCTGACCAACCGGCGCTACACCCTCGGCCCCCGGTTGATCGGCCTCGGGGACCGGGCGTCACGGGTGCTCGGCGTGCGGGCGGGCGCGGACCTGCGGTCGCTCGCCGAGGAGATCGGCGAGACGGCGAACATGGCGGTGCTGGACGGCGAACGCGCCGTCTACACCGCGCAGGTCCCGTCCCGGCACTCCATGCGGATGTTCACCGAGGTCGGGCGACGGGTGCACCTGCACAGCACCGGGGTGGGCAAGGCCCTGCTCGCCCAGCTCGACGACGACGAGGTGCGCCGCCTGCTCCGCAGCGCGGGGACGCCGGTGATGACCGGCCGCACGATCGTCGACACCGATCTCCTGCTGGCCGAGCTCGCCGGGATCCGGCGGGCCGGCCGGGCCATCGACGACGAGGAGCAGGAGCTGGGCGTCTTCTGCGTCGCCGTCCCCGTGCCCGGCGCTCCAGTCCCGACGGCGGTGTCGGTGTCGGGACCGGTGCAGCGGTTCACGCACGACCGCGCCGCAGAGGCGGACACGCTGCTGCGCCGGGCCGCCGAACGGATCGGCGGACTGTTCGGGTGAGCTGTCCCGGCGGCGGGTCACCGCAGGGCGCGCCGCGCGGCGAGCCACTCCTCCGACTCGGGGGTGCCGCCGTCGAGCTGGTCGACCACGTCGAGCAGGAACGAGCCGTGACCGTGCTCGGCCAGCGCCCGGCGGGCGTCCTCCGGGTCGCCGGCCTCGATCACCTCGAGCAGCTCGCGGTGCCGCTCCACGTTGTCCAGCAGGGTCTCCACGTCGCGGCGGGCGGCCCGGTTCAGCGCGAAGCACAGCAGCATCTGGAACGACAGCGACCGGTAGGTCTCGGTGATCCGCGAGTGCCCCGCGAGGGCCACGATCTCCAGGTGGAAGTCGAACTTCCGCTGCATGAAACGGGTCTCGTCGCCGGCCCGTCCCGCTGCCTCGAACACCCGCAGTGCCTCCCGGCAGCGCTCCAGCCGGGCCTCCGACCGCACCGGCAGCGCGAGCTGGACGGCGAACGACTCCAGCTCCTCGCGCAGCGTCACGATCTCGAAGACGTCGTGCCGGGTCAGGGTGCGGACGGTGGCGCCGCGCCGCGGGTGGGTCACGACGAGCCCCTCGTGCGCGAGGGTCTGCAACGCCTCGCGCAGCGGCGGCCGGGACACCCCCAGCCGCTCGGTGAGGCGGGTCTCGACCAGGCGCTCGCCCAGCGCGAGCTCGCCGGAGAAGATCATCCCGCGCAGGGCGTCGGTGGCCAGCACGGCCATGCTCGGCGGCGCGACGATCCGCCGCCGGTCCTCCGGCTCCACCGCCGTCATCGGCATCGCCCCCTTCGCCACTGTTCTGTATACCGTATATCGAGCCGGACCGTCGGCTCCGAGGAGGTCGCAGATGTCCACCGCACCACCCCTGCAGGGAGTGCTCGTACTCGAGATCGGCGCGTTCATGGCGGCGCCGTTCGCCACGATGCAGCTGGCCGACCTCGGCGCGCGCGTCGTCAAGATCGAGCCGCCGGGCATCGGCGACCCGACCCGGTCGGCGGGCCCGTTCCTCGACGGTGAGAGCTCGCCGTTCCTGCGGCTCAACAGGAACAAGGAGTCGGTCGTCCTCGACCTCAAGGACGAGGCCGGCCGCGACGCCTTCCTCGCACTGGTGGACCGGGCCGACGTCGTCGTCGAGAACCTGCGGCCGGGCGCGATGGACCGGCTCGGTCTCGGGTACGCGGCGCTGAGCGCACGGCGCCCCGAGCTCGTGTACGCCTCCGCGTCCGGCTGGGGCCAGGACGGTCCCGCGGCCGGGCGGCCGGGCCTCGACATCATGGCCCAGGCGGCCAGCGGCCTGATGAGCGTGACGGGCACCGAGGGCGGCGACCCCGTCAAGGTCGGCGTGCCGGTCTGCGACCTGGTCACCGCGCTGTACGTCGCGCTGGCCGTCACCGCCGCGCTGCGTGAGCGGGACCGGTCGGGCTCCGGGCAGCACGTCGACGTCTCACTGCTGGAGTCCGGTGCGTCGCTGGCGGTCTGGGAGGCCGGGATGTACTTCGGCGACGGCGAGGTCCCCGTCCGGCAGGGGTCGGCGCACCAGCGCTACGCGCCCTACCAGGCGGTGCGGACCGGAGACGGGCACGTGACGGTCGGCGCGAACACCGAGCGCCTCTGGTCGGCGCTGTGCTCGGCGCTCGGACTGCAGGAGCTGGAGTCCGACCCGCGCTTCGCCGACACCCCGGGCCGGCTCGCCGCGAAGGACGCGCTGATCGCCCGGATCGAGGCGGTCACCACCACGATGACCTCGGCGGAGGTCCTCGCGGCGCTCGACGACGCCGGGGTCCCCTGCGCCGCCATCGCCGGCCACGACGAGGTGTTCACCGACCACGTCCTGACCGAGCGCGGCTTCTTCTGGGACGCCGAGCACCCGGAGCTGGGCGAGGTGCGCCAGCTCGGCTCGCCGATGCGGTTCTCCCGCACCCCGGCCCGCCGCGGCAACGCCGGCCCGTCGCTCGGGTCGGCGACCGACGACGTGCTCGCCGAGCTGCCCCAGCCGGCGCAGGGAGGACGACGATGAGCGACGCGACCACCGCGCTCGACGCCGGGGTGCTCACCCTGACGTTCCGCCGCGCGGCCCAGCACAACGCCCTGACCTGGGACATGTACGCCGCGCTGGTCGAGGCCTGCGAGCGCGCCGACGCCGACGACGAGGTCCGCGCTCTCGTCGTGCGCGGCGACGGCGGCCGGGCCTTCGTCGCCGGCACCGACATCGGGCAGTTCGCCGCCTTCACCTCCGGGGCCGACGGCGTCGCCTACGAGAAGCGGGTCACCGAGGTCCTGGACCGGATCCGGGCGGTGCAGGTGCCGACGGTGTCGGCGGTCGAGGGGTACTGCGTCGGCGGCGGCCTGGGCATCGCCTGCGCCACCGCCCTGCGGATCGCGACGCCGGGCTCCCGGTTCGGCGTGCCCATCGCGCGGACGCTGGGGAACTGCCTCTCGGCCCGCACGCTCGACCTCCTCGTCGAGTCGCTGGGCCGCGCGCTGACCGCGGACCTGCTGCTCACCGCGCGGTTCCTGGAGACCGACGAGGCAAGGCGGGTCCCGGGCTTCCTGCACGCGGTCGTCGACGACCTCGACGCCGGGCTCGCGGAGCTGACCCCCCGGCTGACCGGCGGCGCGCCGCTGACGATCTGGGCGACCAAGGAGCTGCTCCGCGGCCGGGCCGACGGGCCGGACCGGGACGACTCCGCGGTCGTCGAGCGGGTCTACGGCTCGGCCGACTTCCGGGCGGCCGTCGCCGCGTTCGGGGACCGCCGTCCACCCACCTGGACCGGGAACTGACCGGGCCCGGCGGCACCCGTCCGGCCGGGTGCCGCCGGGTGACCCCCGGCCCCGTCCCGTCACCCGATCGCACCGACCGCTCGTCGTGGACGGTCGCTGCGATCGCCCCGACGGACCAGTACGCCCGCCGTTCGGCGGTCGATCCGCACGCGGATCGCGCGGGAGACGCCGTTCGTCGCACGCACGCGAGCCGGGCAGGCATGTGAGTCACGGACCGGTTACGGTCCTGGGTGCTGGTCGACGAGATGTCGGCTGGTGCGCCCGGTCGGCCGCCTGCTCCCCCGCCCGCCGACACTCCCCCTGGCGCCCACCCCAGCATGCGGCGGGGGCGGACACGATGTCCGGCTCGACCCCCGAGAGCCGGTGTCCGCGTGGCGGCGAGGACACGAATGACCACTGCACTGCGCCCCGGCGACACCCCCGACGTCGCCGGAACCGAGATCCCCCGTCGCCGGCGCGACCGTGACGCGACCGCCGGCATCTCCGCCTCCGAGCTGCTCGCCCGGTACTCCGACGCCGGCTTCGACGCCCCGACCTCCGGCGGCCGCCGCGCGGCCCGCGAGAACGGCACCGGCGCCTTCGGCCCGGCGATCGAGCGGATCGACACCCCGCCGACCGGCCTGCCGGTCGTGCCCGGCGACACCGCCGGGACCGGCGGGAGCGACGACACCGTCGTCACCCGCGACGTCCCCGCCGGCGTCACCTCCCGCTCCGCCGTCGGCCTCGTCCGCGGCACCTCGGAGACCGGCCCGTTCGGCACCCGGCCCCGCGCCGTCGCCGCGACGATGTCGGCCACCCTCGTCGGCGCCACCGCCGTGATGGGCGTGGTGACCTCGCTCGGCGCGCCGGACGACACGCCGGTCGACCCCGCGGCGAACATGGACCTTGCCCAGGCCGACAACCAGTCCACGATGCAGCTCTCCGTGCCGGCCGCCGGTTCCGAGCAGGGCGGCCCGGGGACGAGCGAGGCCGCGTCCTCGCTGAGCACCGGCCTGGAGCACGTCACCTCCGCCGTCCCGCAGGCCTTCGAGCAGGCCGACGCCGCCCGGATCGCCGCGGTCGCGAAGAAGGACGCCGAGGAGAAGGCCGCCGAGGCCGAGGAGAAGGCCCGGTCGAGCGCCCGCGACGGCGCGGGCTCCGGCGAGGTGTCGGGCGACCCCGTCACCGACCTCACCGGCTCCGCGAACGGCCTGCAGGCGCTGGCCGCCGCCAAGACCAAGCTCGGCACCCCGTACCAGTGGGGCGCCACCGGCCCGAGCGCGTTCGACTGCTCCGGCCTGATGGTGTGGGCGTTCGAGAAGGTCGGCGTCGACCTCCCGCGCACGTCGAGCGCGCAGGCCGAGATGGACGGCGAGTCCGTCTCGAAGAGCGACCTCAAGCCCGGCGACGTGGTGTTCTTCTACTCGCCGGTGAGCCACGTGGGCATCTACGCGGGCAACGGCAAGATCCTGCACGCGTCCACGAGCGGCGAGCCGGTGAAGTACTCCGACATCGACGCGATGCCGTTCAACAGCGCGGTCCGGGTCTGACCGACCCACCCCCGAGACGTCCGAGGCCGGTGCCCCTGGGGAGGGGTACCGGCCTCGACGCATGTCCGGGGCCGCCCGGGGTCAGAGCTCGCGCAGCCGCTCCGCGACCGCCTCGGGCAGCACGTCCGAGATGAAGGCGCCCGCACCGGACTCCGACCCGGCCAGATACTTGATCTTGCCAGGGGCCCGGCGGATCGAGTGCACGCGCAGGTGCAGCCGGGCGTCGGCACGGCCGTCGGACTCCCGTACGGGGGCCTGGTTCCAGCCCGCGACGTAGGGCAGCTCGTCGTCGTAGAGCGCGTCGAGCCGGCGCAGCAGGTCCAGGTAGACGTGCGGGAACTCGGCCCGCTGCGCCTCGTCGAGCGCGGGCAGGTCGGGCGTGGGCCGGTGCGGGTACAGGTGCACCTCGACCGGCCAGCGCGCGGCCGCCGGCACGAACGCCGTCCAGTGCTCCCCGGAGACGACGACCCGCTCCCCCGCGCGCTCCTCGGCGAGCAGCGAGTCGATCAGGTTCTCCCCGGTCGCCTCCCGGTGCGCGGCGACGTGGGCGAGCATCCGCTGCGGGAACGGCGGGACGTAGGGATAGGCGTAGATCTGGCCGTGCGGGTGCGACAGCGTCACGCCGATCTCGGCGCCGCGGTTCTCGAACGGGAACACGTAGCGGACCCCGGGACGCGCGCCGAGCTCCGCGGTCCGGTCCGCCCACGCCTCCAGCACCAGCCGCACCCGTTCCGGGGGGAGACGGGAGAACGGGACCGAGTGGTCGTCGGTGAAGCAGACGACCTCGCACCGCCCCGACGCCGCCTCGGGCACCTCGCCCGGGACCGGGAGCGGCGTCCCCGGTGCGGACCCGAACGACGGGAACCGGTTCTCGAAGGCGACCACGCCGTACTCGGGCGAGGGGACCTCGGTCAGCCGCCCGTCGCGGCTCGGGCAGAGCGGGCACTGGTCGGCCGGCGGCTTGTACGTGCGGTCCTGCCGGTGCGCGGCGATCGCCACCCACTCCCCCGCCAGTGCGTCGTAGCGCAGCTGCGAGGCCGGAGTGACCCGCGGCAGGTCCCGCCGGTCGACGAGATCGGCGGGATCGCGGGGCGGGTGACCGGGGCCGTCGAACCAGAGGATCTCCCGGCCGTCGGCCATCCGTGTCGAGAGCTTCTGCACCGTCATGCCTACTTCCCGGGGTCAGCAATGATCAGGCGGTCCAGCTCGCCCTCGAGGACCGCACGGTCGGTGTCGGCGAGGCCGGCGTCGGTGACCAGCACGTCGGCCTCGTCGAGGTCGGCGATGGTGGAGATGCCGACCGTGCCCCACTTGGTGTGGTCGGCGACGACGACGAGCTGCTGACCGGCGTCGACGAGCGCGCGGTTGGTGTCGCGCTCGGTCAGGTTCGGGGTCGAGAACCCGGCCGCCGCGCTCATCCCGTGCACGCCGAGGAACACGATCTCCAGATTCAGCGAGCGGAGCGCGGCGATCGCGACCGGTCCGACCAGGGCCTCCGACGGCGTCCGCACCCCGCCGGTGAGGATCACCGTGGTGCCGCGGGACTCGGCGCCGCCGGTGTGCAGCGCCTCGGCGACGGCGAGCGAGTTGGTGACCACGGTCAGGCGCGGGATCCTCGCCAGCCGGTGCGCGAGCCGCCACGTCGTCGTCCCGGCGGACAGGCCGACCGCCGAGCCGGGCGTCACGAGCTCCGCGGCCTCGGCGGCGATCGCGTCCTTCTCCTCCAGCTCCCGGACCGACTTCGCGGAGAACCCGGGTTCCTCGGTGGTGTGCTCGCCGATCGCCGTCGCACCGCCGTGCACCTTGTCCACCAGCCGGCGACGCGCCAGGACGTCGAGGTCACGCCGCACCGTCATCTCGGAGACCCCGAGGTGCTCGGCGAGCTCGGAGACGCGGACCGCACCGCGGGTGCGGACCTCGTCGACGATGACCTCGCGCCGCTGTTCGGCGAGCAGGCTCATCGTCCGGGGCTCCCGGCGGGAATCGACGTCACCCGCACACAATGCAACAAATACGAACGGTCAGCAAGCAGGCACGGAGAATGCGGGACCCGATCATGTGGACTCCCATCATCACGCAAGGGTCTCAACTTCGCGCGAAAGTGTTCACTTCTGTCCGAGTGCGGTCTAGCTTGTGCGGTGGCTCGCGCACCGTGTCGTCGCCCGGGCCGGTTGGACGTACGCACTCGACGGCGAGGAGCTTCCGAGATGGATCACCGCGAGACGGCCCCCGGGCGGGCCCCGGAGGCGTTGCGGGAGGTCGCGGCATGACCGCTCAGGACGTCCTGCGCCTCAACCCGAACCTCGTCGACTACCTGCTGGTCGCCTTCTACTTCGTGCTGGTGCTCGGCATCGGCTACGCGGCCCGGCGCTCGGTGTCGTCGAGCCTCGACTTCCTGCTGTCCGGCCGGTCGATGCCGGCCTGGATCACCGGTCTGGCCTTCATCTCGGCCAACCTGGGCGCGATCGAGCTCATCGGCATGGTGGCCAACGGCGCGCAGTACGGCGTGCCGACGGTGCACTACTACTGGCTCGGCGCCATCCCGGCGATGGTGTTCCTCGGCATCGTGATGATGCCGTTCTACTACGGCTCCCAGGCCCGCAGCGTCCCGGAGTTCCTGCTCAAGCGGTTCAACCGGACCACCCAGCGGGTGCAGGCCGTGATCTTCGCGGTGGCCTCGATCCTGATCGCGGGCGTCAACCTGTTCTCGCTCGGCCTGGTGCTCGAGGCGCTGCTCGGCTGGTCGCTGTACCTGGCCATCCCGGTCGCGGCCGTCGTCGTCCTCGGGTACATCAGCCTGGGCGGCCTCTCCGCGGCGATCTACACCGAGGTCCTGCAGTTCTTCGTGATCCTCGCGCTGCTGATCCCGCTGACCGTCGCCGGGCTGAACCGGGTCGGCGGCTGGGACGGCCTGACCAGGGCGGTGACCGAGGGCCCCAGCGGGGGCGCCGACCTCAACGCCTGGCCGGGCACGCCGCTGACCGAGATCGCGAACCCGTTCCTGTCCGTGCTGGGCATCGTGTTCGGTCTCGGCTTCGTGCTCTCGTTCGGCTACTGGACGACGAACTTCGCCGAGGTCCAGCGCGCACTGTCGGCCAAGAGCATGTCCGCGGCCCGGCGCACCCCGATCATCGGCGCGTTCCCGAAGGCGCTGGTCGTGCTGGTCATCGTGACCCCCGGCATGATCGCCGCGATCCTGGTCCCGCAGATCAGCGCGGTGAAGGAGGGCGGCGGTGAGGCCGTCGACGGCATCACCTACAACAACGCGCTGTCGCTGCTGATGAAGGAGGTCCTGCCGAACGGCATCCTCGGCGTCGCGATCGCCGGCCTGCTGGCCGCGTTCATGGCGGGCATGGCGGCGAACATCAGCTCGTTCAACACCGTGTTCACCTACGACATCTGGCAGGACTGGCTCCGGCCGGACCGCCCGGACCGGTACTACCTGCAGGTGGGCCGGATGGTGACGATCATCGGCTGCGTGCTGGCGATCGGTACGGCGTTCATCGCCTCGGGCTCCGAGAACCTGATGGACTACATCCAGTCGCTGTTCAGCTTCTTCAACGCACCGCTGTTCGCGATCTTCATCCTGGGCCTGTTCTGGAAGCGGATGACCGGTCCGTCGGCCTGGATCGGCCTGCTGTCCGGCACCACGGCCGCGGTGCTCGTCGACGTCCTGGTGCGCACCGAGGTGTGGCAGATGTCCAGCCAGGCCGGCAGCTTCGTCGGTGCGATCGCCGCGTTCGTCGTCGGTGTCGGCGTCGCCACCGGGGTGTCGATGGTGAGCACCCCGAAGCCGGACGCCGAGCTGGTCGGTCTGGTCTGGAGCCTGACGTCCAAGGAGGCCCGCACGCACTCCTCGGAGGGCGACGACGCGGGCTGGTACCGGTCGCCCATGGTCCTGGGAGCCTTGGTGCTCGCCCTGACCGTGGTTCTCTACATCATCGTCGGCTGACCGGAGGGAGACCAGAGATGACCGAGGACAACTCCGGCGGCGTCGACCCTGGGACCGGCGACCGGGCCGGGACCGACGCCCCGATCTCGACCACCGCGACCAACCTGTTCGACCTGCGCTCGGTGATCGCGCTGCTGTTCGGGGTCTACGGCCTCGTCCTGCTGATCGTCGGGCTGGTCTCCGGGAACGATCCGGAGAACCTGGCGAAGACCGGCGGGACGAACCTCAACCTCGACACCGGCATCGCGATGCTGGTCGTCGGCGCGCTGTTCGTGCTGTGGGTGCGGCTGCGGCCGCTGAAGATCCCCTCGCGGGACGACGGCGAGGACTGAGCGCCGCTCCGCCCTCGGGCGCCCGTGACGGCGGCCGGTGGGCCGGGGGTCAGCGACCCCGGCCCGCCGGCGTCGGGTAGACCGGGTTGAACGCCTGCAGGGTGTAGGCGTCGATCCGGCGGGCGATCGTGCCGAGGCCGCTACGGAGGACGCGGAGGGTGTCGCTCATGGGTCTGGGTCCCTTCTTCTCCCGGAGGTCCCGGATCTCCGGGACCGCTCTCGTGCCGGGAGGGGCGGCACCGCCGGGTGGGGCGGAGCCCCTCACCGGACACGACCAGTCTGCACTGAATCGATCCCGTGGCGCCGCCGATGGCGAGCGCCGTCACGGTGTGACCCGGAGCGCGTCGTGCGGGTGATCGCCCGCGACGGGGTGCACGAGATCGAGATCCAGCGCTCCCGCTTCGTGTGCACCGTGGCCCGCACCGGCACGGTCGAGGCCGCGACCGCCGTGATCGAGCGGGTCCGGCGGGCCGGACCGGACCCCACCCACCACTGCACCGCCCTGCGGATCGGCGACCCGGCCACCGGGGACCTCACCGCCCGCTCGAACGACGACGGCGAACCCTCGGGCACCGCAGGCGTCCCGATGCTGGAGGTGCTGGCCCGGCGCGGGCTCACCGACGTCGTCGCCGTCGTGTCCCGCTGGTTCGGCGGCACCAAGCTCGGCGCGGGCGGCCTGGTCCGGGCCTACTCCGGCGCGCTGGCCGAGACCCTCGACACCGTCGGGGAGCTGCGCCGGGTCCGGCACCGCGAGCTGCTGCTCGCCGTGCCGCACGACCGGGCCGGGCGCCTCGAGCACGACCTGCGCCACTCCGCCTACCGGCTCTGCGACGTCGAGCACGGCGCGGACGTCACGCTGACCGTGGCCGTCGCCGAGGACGACGTCGACGGGTTCGGCGACTGGCTCGCCGAGCACACGGGCGGCTCGGTCGAGGCCCTCGACGCCGGCCCGCGCGAGCTCTACCTACCCTGAGCCGGTGGAGATCAGGGACGCGACCGACGACGACTGGCCGGCCATCTGGGCGGTACTGCGCCCGATCTTCGCCGAGGGCCGGACCTACACCGTGCCGGTCGACGCCGGCGAGACGTGGGCACGCGGCATGTGGATGCTCCCGCCGCCCGGGCGGGTCGTCGTGGCCGTCGACGACGGCGTGGTGGTCGGCACCGCCAAGACCGGCCCGAACCAGCCCGGCCCCGGCTCGCACGTGGCCACCGCGAGCTTCGCCGTCGACCCGGAGCGGGCCGGGCGCGGTACCGGGCGCGCACTGGGTGAGCACGTCGTCGCGCTGGCCGGCTCCCTCGGGTACACGGCGATGCAGTTCAACGCGGTCGTCGCGACCAACACCCGGGCCGTCGCGCTGTGGCACTCGCTCGGGTTCGCGACGGTCGGGATCGTGCCGGACGCGTTCCGGCTCCCCGACGGGTCGACGACCGGCCTGCACGTGATGCACCGCAGGCTGGACCCCACTTCCGTGCAGAGTTAGCCGCCCCTACACTCCGTCTTCGCCGGACCTTCACACCACGGGGGGCGACCATGGCGACGGTGCGTACCGACGGCCCCGGGACCGACTCCGGGACCGTCACGGTCGAGCAGCTGCGCCGCCGCGGCTGGCGCGGCCGCCTGGTCGTGCTCGGCCCGGCGTTCGTCGCCGCGGTCGCCTACGTCGATCCCGGCAACTTCGCCACCAACTTCTCGGCCGGCGCCGGCTACGGCTACCTGCTGGTCTGGGTGATCGTCGTCGCCAACCTGATGGCGATGCTGATCCAGTCGCTGTCGGCGAAGCTCGGCCTCGCCACCGGCAAGAACCTGCCCGAGCTGTGCCGGGAGCACCTGTCCCGGTGGGGCACCCGGTTCATGTGGGCGCAGGCCGAGCTGGTCGCGATCGCCACCGACCTCGCCGAGGTGATCGGCGGCGCGGTCGCGCTGCACCTGCTGTTCGGGATCCCGCTGTTCACCGGCGGCCTGATCACCGGTGTGATCGCGTTCGCGCTGCTGGGCCTGCAGTCGCGCGGGCACCGGCCGTTCGAGCGGGCGATCGTGTTCCTGCTCGCGATCATCCTGGTCGGGCTGACGTCGACGCTGTTCCGCACCGACGTCGATCCCGGCGGGGTCGCCGCCGGTCTCGTCCCGGGCTTCGCGGGTCTGGACTCGCTCGTGCTCGCCACCGGCATCCTCGGCGCGACCGTCATGCCGCACGTGATCTACCTGCACTCGGCACTGACCCAGAAGCGGCTGGTGGCGCGCTCCCCGGAGGACACCCGCTTCCTGCTGCGCACCGGCCGGACCGACATCGTGCTCGGGATGGGCCTGGCCGGGCTGGTCAACCTGTCGATGCTGGTCGTCGCGGCCGCGCTGTTCTTCGGCACCGACGTGCCCGGCACCGACACCCTGGAGGGGATCTTCGCCGGGCTCGGGACCGAGCTCGACACCGTCGCGGCCTACGGGTTCGCGATCGCGCTGCTGGCGTCCGGGTTCGCCTCGTCCGGGGTGGGGACCTACGCCGGGCAGGTGATCATGGCCGGGTTCCTGCGCCGGCGGATCCCGCTGCTGCTGCGCCGGCTGCTCACGCTCGCCCCGGCACTCGTCGTGCTCGGCTTCGACATCGACCCGACGCAGGCGCTCGTCCTGTCGCAGGTGGTGCTCTCGTTCGGGATCCCGTTCGCGCTGGCCCCGCTGGTGTGGCTGACGGCGAAGCGGTCGGTGATGGGCGACCTGGTGAACCACCGGGCCACGACGGCCGCGGCCGTCGTCGTCACCGCGATCGTGGTGGCGCTGAACGGCGTGCTGCTCTGGCAGACGTTCTCCGGGACGGGCTGACACCTCTCGCCTACCCCGGGCGCCCGCATCCCCGCTGGTCCGGACGGTGGCTGTGACGCCACGGGCCCTGCCCCAGCATGGGTGGGACCGGCCCGGTGCGGGCCCCGTGAAGCGTCGGAGCAGCGGATGCGTCCTCGTGCCGAGTGGTGCCGGAACCCGCCCGGGCGTGGGCCCGTGGGCGTGCTCGTGGCCGTCCTCCTCCTGGTGAGCGGGTGCGCGGCGGGTGCCGCACCCCCGTCGACGGCCGGCGCCCCGCCGGCCGCACCGACACCGACCCCGTCACCGGCCGTCCCGGGCGGCCCGCCGGTGCTGCGGACGATCGACCCCGCAGCGCTGCAGGACGCCGTCGACCGGACCGCCGCACAGCTGATGGTCCCCGGCGCCGTGGTGGAGGTCCGCACCCCGCAGGGAGCGTTCACCGCCACCACCGGCACGACCCGGCGCGGCGCCACGGACCGGCCGGACGGCGCCACCCGGGTCCGGATCGCCTCCATCACCAAGACCCTGACCGCCGCGGTGGTCGTCCAGCTCGCGCAGGAGGGCAGGCTGCGGCTCGACGACCCGGTGTCGGCCCACGTCCCGGGCGTCCCCGGCGGCGGGGACATCACGGTCGCCGACCTGCTGACGATGCGCAGCGGGCTGTACGGGTTCACCGGCGACCCCGGGTTCGCGGCGACCCTCGACGCCGATCCCGGGAAGGTCTGGACGCCGCAGGAGACGCTGGCGATCGCGTACCGGCACCCGCCGCTGTTCCCGCCCGGCACCGCCTACGACTACAGCAACACGAACTACACCCTGCTCGGCCTGGTCGTCGAGCAGGTCGAGGGCAGGCCGCTGGGCCAGGTGTACCGGGACCGGCTGCTCGATCCGCTCGGCCTGCGGGCGACGTACCTCCCGGCGGCCACGGACGCGTCGTTGCCCGACCCGTACTCGCACGGCTACATGTACGGCGGGTCGGCGTACGCGCTGGTGGACGTGCCGTACCCGCCGGAGGTGCAGGCCGCGGCGCGGGCGGGGACGCTGGCGCCCGTCGACCACACCCACCAGAACCCGTCCTACGCCTGGGCGGCGGGCGGCGTGGTGTCCACCGCCGACGACCTCGCCGCCTGGATCCGGGCACTGGCCGGGGGCCGGGTCTCCGACGCCGCGACCCAGGAGCGGTGGGCCGGCAGCCCGCGCCCCGCGGACCCGGCCGAGCCCGACGCATCCCAGTACGGGTACGGCATCGAACGCCAGACACTCGCCCCCGGCGCCACCATGTACTTCCACTTCGGCGAGATGCCGGGCTACAACGCCTTCGCCGGCCACGACCCGGTCAACGACGTGACGCTGGTGATCTGGAGCAACCTGACCGTCGGGCTCGACGGCCGGCAGACCGCGAACACCCTGCTGCTGGAGGTCGCCCGGCAGGTCTACCAGCTCGACGAAGCACCGGCTCCGGCGGCGCCGACCAGCACGGGGTGACGCCCGGGGTCAGCGGCCTCGCCACACGGGGTCGCGCTTCTCGGCGAACGCGGCGGCGCCCTCGCGGGCGTCCTCGGAGGTCAGGACCGGGCCGACGACGTCGTCGTGCCGGGCCCAGCGGTCGTCGCCCCAGTCCGGGCTCTCCAGCACCACCCGCTTCGACGCCGCGACGCCGAGCGGCCCGTTCACCGCGATCCGCGCGGCCAGCTCCAGGGCGGCGTCGAGCGCGCCGCCGTCGTCGACGACCCGGTTGACCAGACCGGCGGCCTCGGCGCGGGCGGCGTCGATCGGGTCGCCGGTCAGCAGCATCTCCAGGGCCAGCGCCCGCGGCACCCGGTTCGCCAGCTCCAGCGCGCCACCGGCCGCGGCGACCAGCGACCGCTTCACCTCCGGCACCCCGAAGCGGGCGCCACGGGCGGCGACGACGAGGTCGCACGCCAGCATCAGCTCGAAGCCGCCTGCCAGCGCCCAGCCCTCGACGGCGGCGATCATCGGCTTGCGCGGCGGCCGCTGGGTGATCCCGCACAGCCCGCGGCCGGGCAGCGAGGGCCGCTCGCCCTTCAGGAACGCCTTGAGGTCCATCCCGGCGGAGAACACCCCGCCCGCGCCGGTGAGGACCCCGGCGCGCAGGTCGCCGTCGGCGTCGAGCTCGTCGACGGCCGCGGCCACCGCCGTCGCGACGTTCTCGTTGAGGGCGTTCTTCGCGCGGGGCCGGTTGATGGTGATCACCTGGACGCCGTCGCGGCGCTCCACCAGGACCTCGGACTCGGAAACAGTCAGCTCTGACTGCTCGGTCATGGCGCCACTCTAGAACGCGGGGCCACCACGGGCACCGAGTGCTCCCAGTCGGCGAGCAGCGTGCGCAGCGCGGTCACCAGCGCCAGCGGCTGGTCGATCATGACGTGGTGCCCGGCTCCGGGGATCTCGACGACCGGGGCCGCGCGGCCCATCCGGTCGACGACCATCTCCCCCATGTCCGCCGGGACGAGCCCGTACTCGGCGCGGAACAGCGCGATCCGGCACCCGGGCCGCCCGAGCTCGCCGGGCGTCAGCCCGATCCCGCCGAAGATCTTCGGGTCGAACTTCCAGCTCCAGCCGCCGTCGACGGCACGGATGCTGTGCTCCGCGATGTGGCGGTGCACCCACGGCAGGTCGCCGTCCTGCTCGGGGACGGTGCGGAAACGGGCGAGCAGCGCGTCGCGGTCGGTGTGCACGCGGGCCGGGCCGAACGCCCGCCGCTGCCGGGCGGCCCGCTCCTCGGGGGAGCGCTCCCGCACCGGGGAGTCCACCGCGACCGCACCCGCGAGCTCCTCGCCGTGGCGCAGGGCCGCGGTGAGCGTGACGAAGCCGCCCATGCTGTGCCCGATCAGCGTCGGACGCTCACCCAGGCCGGCCGCGCCGATCACCCCGCGCAGCTCGGCCGCCCACCGGTCCAGGTCGTAGGACGGGGCGCGCCCGGAGTCGCCGTGCCCGGACAGGTCCACGGCGACGACCCGCCGGGAGCCCTCCACCAGCAACGGCGCCACGTGGTCCCACCAGCGCGCGTGCGCGGCCCCGCCGTGTACCAGCAGGACGCCGGGACCGCCCGGCTCGCCCCAGGTGCGGTAGACGATCGGGACGCCGTCCACCTCGACCTGCCCGGTGCCGGCCGGCGTGGCGACCGCCGAGGTGAACCATGCGGGCGGCTGGTCGGACACACGCGCCTCCGATCGACGGGTACGGATCCGCCGAACCTACCTCCTCCCCACTTCTGGCTACGCCCCGTGACGATGCGGCGGACCCGGGCGAACCGGTCCGCAACAGTCGCGGCAGGGCGGAGGAGCCATGGGCGATACGACGACCGGGACCGTCCTGCGCGCCCTGCCCCGGGACCGGGTCGCCTGGTCCCGGGTGGACCGGACGCTGTCCGCCGCACTCACCGCGCTCGCGACCGACGTGCACGCTCCCGCCGCGGCCGGCGGCGCCCTGCGAGCATGGCGGCAGCTGTCCGGACCGTTGCGCGCGGCCCAGGCCCGCCCGGGCTACCGGCCCGGGCCGTGCCCGGACCTGTGCCTGGTCGCCGTCTCCCCCGCCGACTGCGACGCCCTGGGACGGCTGGCCCGCGCGCTGGGACGGCTGCTGCTCCCGGGCGCGGAGCCCGGCCCGGTGGCCGCGCTCGACCGGGCGGCCGGGTGCGCCCGCACGACGGCCGAGGACCTCGTCGTCGGGCTGGCCCGCGCGCACGGCCTGCTCGACCTCGACCACGGGCCCGACGGCGAGCTGCTCTACGCCCTCGCGGGCGTCCGGGCGGCCGGGCCCGCGGTGCGCGCGGCGCACGACCGGGTCACCGGCCGGGTCGCGACGATGTGGGCGGCGGGTGAGCGCGCCGGCCGCCCTTGACAGGCAAGTACAGACTTGCCTATAAAGGGTCCGTGGACGCGGACCCGGAGCTGTTCAAGGCGATCGGGGACGCGACGCGGCGCATCATCCTGGACGAGCTGACCGAGCGGGACGGGCAGACCCTGTTCGAGATCTGCGGCCGGCTCTCCATGAAGCACGGCCTGGGCTCGACCCGCCAGGCCGTCTCCCAGCACCTCGCGGTGCTGGAACAGGCCGGCCTGGTGCGCACCCGCCGCCAGGGCCGGTACAAGTTCCACCACATCGACGCGCGCCCGCTGCGAGCGATCGCCGAACGGTGGCCCGTCGACCGCGAAGGACCCCTCCCATGATCCGCATCAACGTCACCAGCGTGCTGGTCGACGACCAGGCCAAGGCGCTCGCCTTCTACACCGACAAGCTCGGCTTCGTCCCGAAGACCGACGTGCCCGCGGGCGACGCGCGGTGGCTCACCGTGGTCTCCCGCGCCGACCCGGACGGCGTCGAGCTGCTGCTGGAGCCGGACGGGCACCCCGCCGCCGGCCCGTTCAAGAAGGCCCTGACCGCCGACGGCATCCCCTTCACCCAGTTCGCCGTCGACGACGTGTACGCCGAGGTCGAGCGCCTCAAGGGATTGGGTGTCGAGTTCACCCAGGAGGCCACCGACCTGGGCCCCGTCGTGGTCGCCGTCCTCGACGACACCTGCGGGAACCTGATCCAGCTCGCCACCATGAAGTAGCACCCCCTGGCGTCTTGTTGACAGATTTTCTACGATGACGCGGTGTCTCACAGTGCGGTGACGAGCTCCGACGGACTCCGGCTGGCCGTCGAGGAGCGTGGTGACCCGTCCCGGCCGACCGTCGTCGCGGTGCACGGCTACCCCGACGACCGGCACGTCTGGGACGGTGTCGCCGAGCTCCTGGCGGCCGACCACCACGTCGTCACCTACGACGTGCGGGGCCACGGAGACTCGGAGGCCCCCGCCGGCCCGGCCGGGTACGACCTGGAACTGCTCGGCGCCGACCTGCGCGCGGTGTGCGACGCCGTGTCCCCCGGCGAGCCGGTGCACCTGCTCGCCCACGACTGGGGCGCCATCCAGACCTGGCACGCGGTCACCGGGACCGTCCTGGCCGGGCGGGTCGCGTCCTTCACCTCGATCTCCGGGCCGTGCCTGGACCACGTCGCGCTGTTCCTGCGCCGCCGGTCCCCGCGCGACCTGCGGGCGGTCCTGAAGCAGGCCGCGCACTCCTGGTACACGCTGTTCTTCCGGTTGCCGGTGGTGCCGGAGCTTGCCGTGCGCAGCGGGTTCCTCGGGGGGCTGCTGACCCGCCGCGAGCGGATCCCGCGGCCCGCGGTGCGCGACGCCGTCAACGGGCTGGAGCTGTACCGGCACAACCTCCCGCGCCGCCTCGGGCGTCCCGAGCCGCGCCGGACCGACGTCCCGGTGCAGGTCCTCGCTCCGCGCGGCGACGCGTACGTGACGCCCGCACTGGCGACGAGCGCGGCGGAGTTCGCCCCCGACCTGCGGGTGCGCTACCTGCCCGGCGGGCACTGGGTGGTCCGGCAGCGGCCGGAGGTGATCGCCCGGTGCACGGCGGAGATGGTCGCCGGCGCCACCGCGACCGGCACCACCGGGGAGGGCGGGCCCGCCCTCGCCCGCGCACGCTCCCGGGGCACCGCACTGGTCGCCTCCGGCGGGCGCCGGGACCGGGCCGTGCGCTGGGACGGCGGGCTCGCCGTCGTCACCGGGGCGGGCAGTGGGATCGGCCGCGCGACCGCGCTCGCGTTCGCCGCCCGGGGCTCCCGCGTCGTCGTCGCGGACCTGTCCACCGACGGCGCCGCGGAGACCGTGGCGCAGGTCGAGCGGGCCGGGGGCCGAGCGGTCGCGCACACCGTCGACGTGGCCGACGACACCGCCGTCGCCGAGCTCGCCGGCCGGGTCGCCGCCGAGCACGGGGTGCCCGACGTCGTCGTCAACAACGCGGGGATCGCCGTCGCCGGGCCGTTCGCCGAGACCACGCTCGCCGAGTGGCAGCGCATCGTCGACGTGAACCTGTGGGGCGTCGTGCACGGCTGCCGGCACTTCGGGGCGCTGCTGACGGAGCACGGCGAGGGCGGCCACATCGTCAACACGGCGTCGGCCGCCGCCTTCCTCCCGTCCCGGGCGCTGCCCGCCTACGCGACCACCAAGGCGGCCGTGCTGATGCTGTCCGAGTGCCTGCGCGCCGAGCTGGCGGACGCCGGCGTCGGGGTCACGGCACTGTGCCCGGGCTTCGTCGACACCCCGATCACCGCGCACACCCGGTTCGCCGGGACCGGCGACGACGAGCAGGACGCCCGCCGCCACGCGGCCGGCGCCGCCTACGCACGGCGCGGCTACACCCCCGAGCGGGTCGCCCGGCGGCTCGTCCGGGCCGTCGAGGGCGACCTGCCGCTCGCCCCCGTCACCGCCGAGGCCCACGCCGGGCTGCTGGCGTCGCGCCTGGCCCCGGGCCTGCTGCGCGCCGTCGCCCGCGTCGACGGCGGCACCGGCCGTCCGTCACCGACCCCCGCCCGGGAGGAGCACCGCCGATGAGCACTGCCGACGACGACCGGATCGCCCTGCACGCCCGCGACGTCCGGTTCGACTTCTCCACCCTCCGCACCGACTGGATCCCCGGCGAGCCGTTCGCCTCGCACCTCATCGACGTGCTGCACCTGCTGCTGCCCGAGGGCGAGCGGTGGTTCGTCGAGGTCTTCTCGCAGGCGCTGCCACACGTGCACGACGAGGCACTCGCCGAGGACGTTCGCGGGTTCATCGGACAGGAGGCGATGCACGCGACGTCGCACCAGGGGGCACTGGACCACCTGCTCGACGCCGGTGTGGACGTCTCGCGGTACGTCGAGCAGGTCGAATGGATCTTCAACGACCTGCTGGGCGACCGCGGGCTGACCGGCGACGACGCCCGCGAGTGGCTGGTCGAGCGGGTCGGGCTGATCGCGGCGATCGAGCACTTCACGGCGGTGCTCGGGGAGTGGGTGCTGCACTCCCCCGAGCTCGACGCCGCCGGTGCGGACCCGCAGATGCTCGACATGCTGCGCTGGCACGGCGCCGAGGAGGTCGAGCACCGCAGCGTCGCGCACGACCTCTACGTCCATCTCGACGGCCGGTACCTGCGCCGCATCCGGTCGATGGTCGTCAGCGGCCCGGCGCTGGCGAAGCTCTGGGCCGACGGCACCCGCCAGCTCTGCGCGCGCGACCCGCAGCTGCGCGGCACCCCGCAGCGGCGGGTGCGGCTGCGGGACTACCTGCGGGCGTCGCGGCGCGGCCTGGTTCCGGGACCGTGGATGTTCACCCGCGCCGTGCTGACCTACCTGAGCCCGCGCTTCCATCCCGCCCGGCACGGTGACACCGACGCCGCGGTGGCCTACCTGGCGCTCTCCCCCGCAGCGCGCCGCGCCGAGGGCGGGGAGCACCCGGAGACCGGCGGCACGGCATGAGCGTCGCCCCGCCGCCGTACCCGAACCGGGCCGCGACCACGCTGTCGGCGGTGACGACGCTCGCGCAGCGGCTCTCGGCCCGCGGCGCCCGACGCCGCCGCCCGTCGGACCCGGTGGACCGGACGCTGCTCGTCGAGGTCCGGTCGGTGCACCGGCCGTGCCCTGACGTCGCGTCGCTCGAACTGGTGCCGGCCGGCCCCGCGCCGCTGCCCGGCTGGCGGCCCGGCGCACACGTCGACGTCGAGCTGCCGTCCGGGCGGCTGCGCCAGTACTCGCTGTGCGGGGACCCGGCCGACCGGTCGGTGTACCGGATCGCGGTGCGCGCGGTCCCCGGCGGGACGGGTTCCGCCGAGGTGCACGGGCTCGTGCCCGGGACCCGGCTGCGGCTGCACGGGCCGCGCAACGCGTTCCCGCTGGCCGCCGCTCCCGGGTACCTGTTCCTGGCCGGTGGCATCGGGATCACACCGATCGCGCCGATGGTGCGTGCCGTCCACGCGGCGGGCCTGCCGTGGCGGCTGGTCCACACCGGACGCGACCTCGGGTCGATGCCGCTGTCCGCCGAGCTCGCCGCGCTCGACCCGCGGCGGGTGGTCCGCCGCCCGGACGACGACCGCGGCGCGCCCGGCGCGGACGAGCTGCTCTCGGCGGGCACCGCCGACGACGTCACCGCCGTCTACTGCTGCGGCCCGCCCGCGATGATCGAGACGGTGCGCCGCGCGCTGCCCGCGGTGCGCCGGTTCCACTCCGAGCGGTTCTCCCCGCCCCCGATCCGGGACGGCAGGCCCTTCACCGTGCAGGTCGCGGGCGGTCCGGAGATCGCGGTGCCCGCGGACCGGACGGCGCTGGACGCGGTGCGCGAGGTGCGCCCGGACGTCCCGTACTCGTGCCGGCAGGGCTTCTGCGGCACCTGCCACGTCCCGCTGCTGGCGGGCACGACGACCGGTGACCCGGCCGGTCCCGGCCGGACCGCGCTGTGCGTCGGCCGGGCGGAGGGCGACCGTGTCGTCGTCGACCTCGGTCGCTAGACCCGGCCGGTCCGTACCCTCTGGGGTGATGGCGACGACCCCGACCCGTTCACCCCGGCGCATGACGCCCGAGGCCCGGCGTGCACAGCTCGTGTCCGCCGCACTGGACCTCTACGGCCGCCGGTCGCCCGAGGAGGTCGCGATCGAGGACGTCACCCGGGCCGCGGACGTCTCCCGGGCGTTGTTCTACCGCTACTTCTCGAGCATGGAGGAGCTGCACGTCGCGGCGCTGGGCAGCGTCGCCGACGAGCTGATCGAGCGGGTCGCGTTGCCCGCCGACGGGCCGCTCGCCGAGCAGCTCGGTGAGGCGCTGGACGTGTTCCTCGACGTCGTGCAGCGTCACGGCAGCGCCTACGTGGCGCTGCTGCGCAGCGGGTCGGTGATCTCGACCGGCGCGACCGACGCGCTGGTCGACGGCGTCCGGGACCACATCGTCGACCTGCTGTGCGTGCGCGGCGGGGTCCCGGGACCGTCCCGGCTGCAGCTGATGACGCTGCGCGGCTGGGTGGCACTCGTCGAGGGATCGGCCCTGTCCTGGCTGGAGGCGGACCGCGAGCCCGACCGCGACCGGCTGCGGGGCTGGCTGGTCGAGCAGCTGTTCGCGATGCTCGCGGTGACGGTCCGCTGCGACGACGGGCCCGGCGCTCAGGAGGGCGCGACGATGCCCAGCGCGTTCGGCACCAGCCGGTAGGCGTCCTCCGAGGGCCGGTTCACGACCTGCCCGCCGAACACCATCGTCGAGGACCCGCCGCCGTCGAGGTTGACGCCGTCGACCGCGCCCGCCCGGCGCAGCTGCTCCGCGGTCTCGCTGAGGGTCGTGCCGACGCTGGTGGACTCACGCCCGTCGGTGGTGACGAGCACGAGCCGGCCGTCGCCGGTGATCCCGGCGGCGCTGCGCGGGTCCCGGGAGGCCGTGTCGAGGCCGGGGACGGGGGCGCCGTCGCGCAGGATCGGGCTGCCCCCGACGGCGGTCTCGGGCGCCGCACCCGACTCGGCGACGGCGCGCGAACGGACCGTGACCCGGTCGCCGACGGCGAGGCCGCGCAGCGCGGCCGCGCCCTCGTCGCGACCGGCGAGGATCCGGCCGCCGGGCGGAATCGGCCCGCCGCCGGGCGGGCGGACCTCGGCGACGGCACCGTCGCGGACCACCACCTCGATCCGGTCCGGAGCGCACGGCGCGTCGCGGTCGGTGTCGCTGCCGCACAGGGCCGCGTTGCGGTCGCCGTTCCAGTCGGAGGTGAACAGGCCGATGCCGCCGACGGGGACGGCGTAGGCGTTCAGGGTGCGGATCGTCAGCGGCCCGTCCGGGCCGGTGGCCGAGGCGGCGAGGGTGACGCGGTCGATCCGCGGGGTCCCGCCCGCGTCGACGGCGAGCACGTCGCCCGGCTCGCTGCCCGGCACGGCCGGGGCGAACCGGCGGCCGGCCGGGACGGCCGAGGTCAGGAGCGTGCCGTCACGCACCGACGGCCCGGCCGGGGCGTTGCTGCGCGAGAGGTCGAAGAAGTCCCCGTTGACGGCGGCGAGGGCGCCACCGCGCGCGGCGTGTGCGGGCACGTCGGAGCGGTCGCCGACGGTCGCACCGGTCAGGAGGGTGGCCCGCACGCCGTCGCGCCGCAGGTCGGCGACGACGACGTCGGTGGTCACCGGGCCGGCCGGGGTGTCGATCCGCTCCTCGCGGTGGGTGACGGCGGGGGCTGCGGGGCGCGGCGCGGGCGCCGCCTCCGGGCCCGGCACCGGCGCGGGCGCGGCGGGTGCGGGCGCGGCGGCGGGGCGCACGGTGCTCCCGTCAACGCCGGCGGATCCGGCGGCCCGGTGGGTGCCGTGGGTCTGCCCGGGGACCGCGGCCGGGGCGGCGGCGAGCGCGGCACCGGCGGGTGCCGGGGCCGGCGCGACCGGGGCGGCGAGGACGGGGACCAGCGCGGCGAGCGCGACCGCCGTCAGTGCCCCGGAGCTCCGGTGACCCACCCGACCCGACATGACCGCTCCCCCCGATCGCCGTTCCGACGGGGTCGAGATGATCATGCCGGGTGCGGAGAACGGTGGAGCCGTGTCCGCATTTCACCCGGCCGTGGGTAGTCCGCCCGTGGCCGGCTGCGACCGCGCTCACCGGGGCACGGGTTCAGAGCTTGCGGTACCCCGCACCCGGGTGGTCCCCCGCGAGCCCGGCGCCGTCGCCGGTGCCGTAGCGCTCGCGCAGGGTCGGGCCGCCGGCGTCGGCCGCGGCGGGCATCCGGCCGCGGCGGCGCAGCTCCGGCACGACGTGCGTGACGATGTCGCGCATGGTGCCCGGGGTGACCGCGTAGGCGAGGTTGAAGCCGTCGAGGTCGGCCTCGTCCGCCCACCGCTCCAGCTCGTCGGCCACCGTCGCCCCGGACCCGACGACGACCGGTCCGCGCCCGCCGACGGTGATGAACTCCGCGAGCTCGGAGACCGTCCAGTCCCGGTCCGGGCCGGTGAACGACGCCAGCGCGGACCGGGTCGACTCGGTCTGCACGTACTCCAGCTTCTGGCCCGGCTCCGCACCGGACAGGTCCACACCGGACCAGCCGCCGAACAGCGCCAGCGCCGCCTGCGGGTCGGTCAGCTCCAGGTACTCGCGCAGGGTGGCGTGCGCCGCGTCGTCGGTCTCCCCCGCGATCGCCGTGAGCATCCCGAAGACCTTCACCGAGCGCGGGTCCCGGCCCGCCCGCTCGGCCTCGGCACGGACGGCGTCCACCGAGCGGCGCACCACGGCGGGCGATGGCCCGGACACGAACACGGCCTCGGCGTGCGTCCCGGCGAAGCGGGCACCCCGTGGCGAGGCGCCTGCCTGGAAGATGACCGGGGTGCGCTGCGGCGACGGCTCGGTCAGGAACGCGCCGGGCACGTCGAACCAGCGGCCGTGGTGCGCGATGTCGTGCACCCGGTCCGGCTCGGTGAACACGCCCCGCTCCGCGTCCCGGACGACCGCGTCGTCGGCCCAGGAGCCCTCCCACAGCTTGTAGCAGAGCTCCAGGAACTCCTCCGCGAGCTCGTAGCGCTCGTCGTGCGGGATCTGCCCGGACCGGCCGAGGTTGCGTGCCGCGGAGTCCAGGTAGGACGTCACGACGTTCCACGCGACCCGGCCGCGGGTGAGGTGGTCGAGGGTGGCGAACCGGCGGGCCAGTGCGTACGGGTGCTCGTAGGCGACCGAGACCGTCACCCCGAACCCGAGCCGCGACGTCACCCCCGCCATCGCCGGGACCAGCAGCAGCTGGTCGGCCAGCGGGACCTGCGCGGCCGCACGGACGGCGGCGTCCCGGGACCCGCCGTAGACGTCGTACACACCGAGGACGTCGGCGAGGAACAGTGCGTCGAACCCGCCCTCCTCCAGCATCGTCGCCAGCGACGTCCAGTGCTCCAGGTCGGTGTAGCGGTACCCCTCGTCGGACGGGTGCCGCCAGAGTCCGGCGGACTGGTGGCCCACACAGGCCATGTCGAAGGCGTTCAGCAGGATGCGGCCGGTCATGCGGCGACCCTCTCATCACGGCGCAGACCGGCCCGGTGGGTCTCGGGCAGCAGGACCGTCGAGCCGATGCAGAGCGCGAACAGCAGCCCGAAGTACCCCCAGATCAGCCACGGGCGCCCGTCGCCCGCCAGCAGCAGCGCGGTCGCGACCAGCGGCGTCGTCCCGCCGATCACCGATCCGATCTGGTAGCCGAGCGAGGCGCCGCTGTAGCGGAGCCGGGTGTCGAACAGCTCGCCGTACCAGGCGGCCTGCGGGCCGTACATCGCGTCGTGGAACAGGTTCACCAGCACGACCATGCCGACCACGACCATCACGGTGGACCCGGTGTCGAGCAGCAGGAAGAACCCGCCGAGGAACAGCGGCGCGCCGATCGCGCCGATCAGGTAGACGGGCTTGCGGCCGACCCGGTCGGAGAGCATCGCCCAGAGCGGAGTCGAGAACAGCCCGATCGCCGACGCGATGATCACGGCGGTCAGCCCGGCGCTCTCGGCGGCGTCGGTGCCCTGCGCGAGGTAGGTCAGCGCGAACGTCGTCGCCAGGATGTAGACGGAGTTCTGCGCGATCCGGCTGCCGATCGTCAGCAGCACGGTCCGCCAGTCGGTGCGCAGCACCTCCAGCACCGGGCGGCGGGACAGCGTGCCGGAGTCGCGGGCGGCGGTGAACACGGCCGGGTCGGCCAGGGTCAGCCGGATCGCGAGGCCGACGATCACCAGCACGAAGCTGAGCAGGAACGGGATCCGCCAGGCACCGGCGAGGAACGCCTCCTTCCCGGCGATCGCGAGCACCGACGCGTACACACCGGACGCGAGCAGCATCCCCGCCGACGACCCGATCTGCGGGAAGCTGCCGTAGAAGCCGCGGCGGCGGGCGTGCTGCTCGCCGTCGGCGTGCTCGACGGCCATCAGCACCGCACCGGCCCACTCGGCACCGACGGCGAGCCCCTGGACCAGCCGCAGCACGACGAGCAGGACCGGGGCGAGCAGCCCCGCCGTCGGGTAGGTGGGCAGCAGCCCGATCAGCGTGGTCGCCGCGCCCATCAGGACCAGCGACCCCACCAGCACCGACCGGCGTCCGACCCGGTCCCCGAGGTGCCCCGCGACGACGGCACCGATCGGCCGCGCACCGAACCCGGCGGCGTAGGTCGCGAACGACGCGAGCACGCCGGCCGCGGGATCGACGTCGGTGAAGAACAGCGGCGCGAAGACCAGCGCGGCGGCGGTGGCGTAGAGGTAGAAGTCGTACCACTCGATGGTGGTGCCGATGAGGCTGGCGACGGCGGCGCGGCGCGGGGACGCACCGGGACGTGCGGACGTGCTGGACACGGGTGACCTGCCGGGAGGTGGGAGGGCCCCGGCTGGGAGACGGCCCGGGGGCTGGATGGTGACGACGCGGCGTCAGCGACAGGCGTGCGACGACAGGCGGCCGTGGTCCAGCCACCGCCTGCGGGTCAGCTCCGTGCGCTCCACAGGGCCCAGCCGAACAGACCGGACACCTCCGGCGCAACGGAGAGTGAGCAGCACTGCGTGCGGCTCACCGGGTGTGGCGTGACGGCGAGGCCCCGTCGCGGGTACGGGCGTGCAGGTCGGCCCAGGCGGCGACGCCCAGGTCGCGGGGCAGCGCGCGGGCGCCGATCCCGCACGTGGCGGCCCAGTCGCGGGCGACCCGCCGCCCGTACCGCCGCCCGACGACGTCGACGACCCCGCGGCCGGTCCCGGCGGGCGATCTCCAGGATCCCGCCGTCCACCGACGGGACGGGCCGGAACGACCGCGCGGGCACCCGCCCGTGCAGCCGGAACTCGTACCAGGGCCACCAGCGCGCGGTCAGCGCCGTCGTGCCCCCGACCGCGGCCCGCTTGCGGGCGACCTCCCACTGCAACAGGAGCAGCGCGTGCCCCCACCGCGGCGCCGCGAGGAGCCGGCGCAGCAGCGGGGTGGTGAGCGCGTACGGGACGTTGGAGACGACGTCGACCGCGCGGCCCAGCGGCTCCCGGACGAGGTTGCCGTGGCGGACGTCGACGGCGGTGCCGAACCGCTCCCCCAGCCGGGACGCCCGGTACGGGTCCAGCTCGACCGCGGTGACCGGCCGGCCGAGGTCGAGCAGGGCGGCGGTGAGGGCGCCGTCGCCCGCGCCGAACTCGAGGAGCGGGCGCGGCGGCCAGCCGGCGGCGACCGCGGCCAGCGCGGCCGGGACGGCGGGATCGGCGAGGAAGTTCTGGCCGTGCTCGTGCCGGCCGAGCGGGGTGGGACGGGTGCGACGGGTCGTCAACGGGGGCTCCCGGGTGGGGAGCCGGACGCGCGCGAGAGGGCGCCGCCCGGCAGGGGTACAGGACCGGCTGCGGGGACGGCGGTGCCGCGGAGAGGTGCTGGGCGCCGCCGTCAGGCGACGCGCAGGCGCATGAAGGCTGCCACGGCCCGGACATTAGCCGGGCCGTGGCGGCCACGCACCGGGGTTTCAGTCCGTCAGGTCGCCGGGCCGGCCGGGCCAGGGCTCGACGACGTGGTCCGGGTAGTCCTCCGTCACGGTCGCCGGGAACTCCGGCGGCCGCTTCTCCAGGAACGACACGACCCCCTCGGCGGCGTCGCGGCCCTGGCCGAGGTGGTGGATGGCCGCGGAGTCGGCGCGGTGCGCGTCCCACGGGCTCGGCGCGCCGAGCATCCCCCACAGCAGCTGGCGGGTCAGCGCGACCGACACCGCGGACGTGTTCTCCGCGATCTCGGTGGCGATGGCCCGTGCCGTGGCCAGGAGCTCGCCGTCGTCGACGACGCGGGACACCAGCCCGCCGGCGTGCGCCTCGGCGGCGTCGAACACCCGGCCGGTCGCGGCCCACTCCATCGCCTGCGAGATCCCGACGATCCTGGGCAGGAACCAGCTCGACGCCGCCTCCGGCACCAGGCCGCGGCGGGCGAAGACGAACCCGAACCGCGCCGACGACGCGGCCAGCCGGATGTCGGCGGGCAGCGTCATCGTCGCCCCGATCCCGACGGCCGGGCCGTTGACGGCGGCGATCACCGGTGTCCGCAGCGAGGCCATCCGCATCGTGACGGTGCCGCCGCCGTCGCGCGGCACGTCGCCGATCCGGCCGACCCGGGCCCGGTCCGCGGCGCGCTGCGGGTCGTTCGCGTCGAACGACGCCCCGCCACGGCCCAGGTCGGCACCGGCACAGAACCCGCGGCCGCGGCCGGTCAGGACGATCGCGCGGACCCCGTCGTCGGCGTCGGCGAGGTCGTAGGCGGCGATCAGCTCGCGGGCCATCGTCGCGGTGAAGGCGTTGAGCCGGTCCGGGCGGTCCAGGGTGATCGTGGCGACCCGGTCCTCGACGTCGTAGGCGATCTCGGTGAACTCGGAAGCGACGGTGCTCATACCCGCCGAGTCTGCCGTGCGTGATCACCCACGACGAGCCCCGAACCGCCGCGTCCGCACGGTCACGCCGCCGTCCGGGCGTCCCCCTGCCAGCGCCGCGGCGCGGATGCAGGCGTGCGTCCACATGTTGAGCTGCACCTCCTTCGCCACCCGGAGGTGGTTGTAGAGCAGGTGCGAGAGCCAGTCCCCGGGCCGCGCCCAGGACTCGATCGAGAAGACCAGCCGGTCGCCGTCGCTCCGAACGGCGAACGTGATCCGGCCGGCCTCGAGGTGCCCGCGCAGGGTGACGAACGTGAAGCTCGTCGGGTCGGCGGCGCACACCCGGACCGGGCCGTCCCAGGGGCCGGGCATCCGGATGAGGAACTCGTCGCCGACGGCCGTCCGGCCGGGCGTGCCGCGGGTGCGGCGGAACACCGCGAACTCCGGCGACCACCGGTCGTGGTTCGCCGCGAGCCGCTCCATCAGCTGTTCCGGTCCCAGCGACGAGCCCCGGATCCGGACCGAGTAGTGCCGGTGCAGCAACGTGCCGCGCCCGTCCTCGGGGCGCTGGACACGCTCGTCGCCGGCGCCGTGCGGGGCGGGCGGTGGCAGGTCGGACCGGTCCCCCACGACGTCGCTGCGGTGGATCGGCGTGGTCCGCCAGAAGTACCGCCAGGACACCAGGACGAGTGCCACCGGCCACCGGGCGAGCGCGGCGACCCGCCGGGAGCGCCGGTCGCCGGTCACCGGTGGGGTGCGGGTGTGCGTCGGGTTCGTCATCGCACCCGGGGTGTACCCGGCCCGCGGGCGGGGAACCTTCCGGGCATGACGGTCGGATCGGTGGTGCGCCGGAGCGGGTTGCGCGGCGCGCACCTGCAGTGGATCTCGCTCGGCTCGGTGGGGCTGTCCATCGGGTTGTGGTTGCGCGCCAAGACGGTCGACCAGGACGAGCGCGGCAACGCCGAGCGGCGGGCGGTGTTCGTGGGGTTGTGGCCGTCGATGCTGTGGATGATCGGCGACTCGATGCGGCGCGAGGAGCGGCGGTCCTGAGCGGCGTGCGCAGGAACCGTCCCGATTCCGAGCGCCGCCGCGCCGACCTCGACGGCCTCGCCGCCCGCGCGGTGAACTTCGACGCGGCCGACGCGCCGGTCACCGCGTCGGACCGGCGCTGGCACGTCGACCACGGCCGCGCCCTCGTCGGCTCCGAGCCGCCCGGCGACCCCGTTCCCGACGGCGACTGGGAACGGGCGTGCGCCGTGGTGCGCGGCTACCAGTTCACCGACCACCACCGGCTGCGCGGCGTGTTCCGCCCGGCCGACCCGCTGCTCGGCCGGGACATGCTGCTGGAGGGCCGGTTCGGGCCGCTGCGGTTCCACCTGGGCGTCCGGGTGACGGACGTCGTCGACACCACCCGCGACGGGAAGCGGATCTGGGGCTGGACCTACGAGACGCTCGACGGGCACCTCGAACGCGGCCGGCTCACCTACGAGGTGGTGAAGGACCTGGCGGACGGCGAGGTGGAGTTCGTCATCCGCGCCTTCTCCCGGCCCGCCCGGATCCCGAACCCGTTCTACCGCCTGGGTTTCGGGCTGTTCGGGCGCGCGGTGCAGCTGGAGTTCTACCATCGGGCGGGGCAGCGGGTCCGGGACCTGCTCGCCGGGGCCCGGAGCGGCCACCCGCTGCCGGAGCCGGTGCCGGGACCGGACGGGGTGACCGTCGCCCCGGCGGGGAGTCCCCGCGCGGCGACCGACCTCGTCGCCCACCTCGTCCGCCACCCGGGGGCGTGACAGGTCACGTGGCCACGGAAGTGAGGGTCACCTAACATGGACTCCGAGATGCGACGTCCGAATCCCCTCCGCTGGCTGGCCTACGCCTTCGGTGCCCGCCTGCCCGAGCGGCACCACCGGTGGGTCCTGCACGACGTCACCTGCCGCACCTGGGTGCTGCGCCACCTCGCCCGCACGACCGTCCAGCTGCTCCCGCTGCTGGTCGTGCTGTACCTGGTCGTCCCCGGCCCGCCCTGGGTGCGGCTGGGCGCGATCGTGTCGGGCGCCCTGATCGGCTACTTCTACTCGGCCGTCTACACCGTCGAGGCGTGCGAGACGCGGGTGATGAAGGCCGGCTACCCGGTCGGTGCGGCCGCCGCGACGCGGGAGGCGCGGCGCTCCGAGCAGCACGTCACCGAGCGCCTGCGGCACGACGAGCTGCACCGCGACGAGCGCAGCCGGCAGGACCGCGCGGGCTGACCCCACCGGTGTCGGTGCCGGTGCTGTTCGGACGCGACGACCTCCCCCTCGACGCCACCGAGCGGCTCGCGGCGGATCTCGCGGCGGTGCTCGGTACCCGGGTCGACGTCGTCGACCTCGCCCGTGCGGGTCTGGAGCCGCGGGGGCGGGTCGCCGAGGCCGGCCGCCTGCTGTACAGCGCCGACGACGCCGTCCGGGTCCGGTTCGAGGTCGACGCCCGGATGCGCTGGATCGAGTTCCGCCCCGTCGTCGAGCAGACCACGCGGTCCTTCCTCGCCCGGGTCGCCAGGGAAGGTCTGCGCTGAACCGCCGGACCCCGCACGCACGACGGCCCGGACCGTGGGGTCCGGGCCGTCGTGACGCTCGTCGTGGAGCGGTCGCCGCTCAGGGGACGACGACCGGCCCGGTGGTCGGCGCCGGGTCGTCGGCCCAGCGGTGCCCGGACTCGCGGGGGGTGACGCCCTCGTCGGCCCAGGCCGTGAGCAGCTGCGCGACCTTGCTGTGCATCACGGTGCGGAGCCGGTCGAACGAGTTCTCCGGGACGTCGTCGACCTCGCCCAGCAGCAGCCACCAGGCCCAGGCGACCGCACCGGCGTTGGCGACGAAGTCCGGCAGCACCGGCACGCCCCGGGCGGCCAGCATGGCCTCGGCCTCCGGCGTGGTGGCGGCGTTCGCGGCCTCGACGACCACCCGCGCCCGGACGTCGAACGAGTTGTCCGGCGTGATCGCGTAGGAGATCGCGGCCGGGACGAGGATGTCGGCGTCGGCGGCCAGGATCGCGGGCCGCGGCAGCTGCTCCACGCCGGCGGGCAGCCGGGTCCGGTTGATCTCGCCGTAGCCGTCGCGGAGGTCCAGCAGCGCCGGGACGTCCAGGCCGTCCGCGCAGTGCAGGGTGCCCGCGGCGTCGGCCACCGTGGTGACCTTCACCCCGGCCTCGTGCAGGTAGTAGGCGGCCGCGCCGCCCATCGTGCCGACGCCCTGGATCGCGACGGTCGTCTCGGCGGGGATCTGGCCCCAGGACACGGCGGCGGCGAGACAGGCGTGCGCGACGCCGTACCCGCCGATCACGTCCCCGAGCTCGAAGCCGCCCTCGACCTTCGCGGTCAGACCGGTGCGGACACGCTCCAGGGTGGCGGCCGGGTCGGCCGCCCGGCTGATCGCGGCGTGGTAGCTCTGGCCCAGGCCGAGCCGCTCGAAGACCTCGTCGATCAGGTGCTGCGGGACGCCCAGGTCCTCCGCGGTGACCCAGTGCGCGTCGATCCACGGGCGCATGGCCTCGCAGAAGCGCTCGAGCACCTCGACGGCCCGCGGGTCCTTGGGGTCGAAGTCGATGCCGCCCTTGGCCCCGCCGATCGGCAGGTCGAAGGTGGCGGTCTTGTTGGCCATGCCGCGGGCCAGGTCCTCGACCTCGCTCAGCGTGCAGCCGGCGCGCATCCGGGTCCCGCCGGTGGCGAGCCCCGCCCGCAGGGTGTGCACCACGAGGTAGCCGACGGCACCGGTGACCGAGTCGTTCCACTGCAGCCGCATGTAGGGCTCGGAACGGCGGATCGCGGGGGCGACGGCCGGAGCCGGGACACCGGCGGCCGGAACGGTCTGCGCGGCAACCTGCGGGGTGCCTCCGGCCGGGTTCTGCATCGTCGTCATGGCGACCCACCTCCTCGTCGTGCTCTACCGGTCACCGCCGCCACCGAGGGGTGGACGCCGGCCACGTCATCGCCTGTCCGGACCTCGTCGTCCACCCGGTCGGCGGCCTGCCGTGCCGGTGGGGCCAGCCTGGGGCCGGATCCCGCCCGGCGTCCATTTACGGATCATTCACGGCGGTGTTCACCGTTCCTGCACAACGCCTAGGCTCGCCGCCATGGACCTGTCGCTGCCGCGCCTGCGGATGCTGCGTGAGCTGCACCGGCGGGGGACGATCACCGCCGCCGCGACGGCCCTGCACTACACCGCGTCCGCGGTGTCCCAGCAGCTCGCGCAGCTCGAACGCGACGTCGGGACCAGGCTGTTCGAGCGCCGCGGGCGCCGGGTCCAGCTCACCGACCTCGGGGTGCTGCTCGCCGAGCACGCCGAGGAGATCCTCGCCTCGGTCGAGCGCGCGACCCAGGCCCTGGAGGAGGCCGGCGAGTCCGTCGCGGCGAAGCTCACAGCCGGGGTGTGGGCGTCGGTGGCGTCCGGCCTGCTCCCCGACGCACTCACCGCGCTGGCCCGGACCCATCCGGGAGTCGAGGTACGCACCCGCGAGCTCGCCCCGGAGGAGACGGCGGCCGCGGTCCGCGACGGCGAGCTCGACCTGTCGTTCGTCATCGACTACTCGAACTACCCGATGACCTGGGACAAGGGCCTGGAGCGGGCGGTGATCGCGGTCGAGCGGCTCTACACGGCGGTCCCCGCCGGTGCGGTGCCGACGGCCAGCGTGACGCTCGCCGAGCTCGCCGAGCACCCGTGGATCGTGTCCCCGGCACGCTCGCACTTCGGGCACGCGGTACGGCTCGCCTTCCAGACCGCCGGTTTCCGGCCGCGGATCGACCACGAGGTCGAGGAACAGGCGACCGCGATGGCGATGGTCGCCGCCGGCCTGGGTGTGACGCTGGTGACCGACCTCGGGCTCGCGCTGCGTCCCCCGGGGGTCGACGTCGTCGCGCTCGGGGACACGCTCACCCGCACGGTGTCCCTCGCCTACCGGACCGGCTCGGCGCGCCGCGCGGCGCTGATGCTGGTCGTCGACGCCGTCCGCACCTCGGCGGCGGAGAAGGGACTCGGCGCCGACACCACGCTGCCGGTCCCGGCACCGGCCCCGGCGCCGGCGGACCCCGCCCCCGCGGAACTCGGCCTCGGCTGAGAACGGGTTCCCGGAGAACGCCCGAACCGGTTCGGCAGGGGATTCCGAACAACCGGCGTGCAGACCGGGAAACAGGAGCGGGTGAACGGGGCCACACCCGTCCTCGGGCGGGTCGTCGCGATCGCGGTGGAACTGCTCGGGATCGTCGCGGCCGTCGCGGCCGGGCATCTCACGGCCGGCATTCTGTCGCCGTCGTCGTCCCCGTTCGTCTCGATCGGTGACGCCGTCGTCCGGCTGTCCCCGCAGCCGGTCGTCGAGTTCGGGAAGTCCGTCTTCGGCACGGCCGACAAGCCCGTCCTCCTCGCCGGTGTCGGGGTCCTGCTGGTGGTCGCCGGCGCGGTCGCCGGGCTCGCCGCCCGCCGGCGTCCCGCCGCCGGGACGGTGGCGGTCACCGCGCTCGGCGTCCTCGCGCTCGCGGCCGTGCTGACCGCCCCGGCGCTGCGGCCCGCCGATGTCGCCGCCCCGGTGGCCGCGCTGGTCGCCGGCGTCGTCGTGCAGCGCGGCCTGCACCGCCTCGCCCGCGCCGCGGCCGCGACGACGGCCCCCGGCGGTCCCGGTCACCGGGTCGGCCGTCGTACGGTGCTGGCCGGTGCGTCCGCGGCCGTGCTCGCCGGTTCTCTCGCGGCCGGCGGCGCGGGGGCGGTCCTCGCGTCGACCGGACGCGGCATCGCCGGCTCCCGCGAGGCGCTGACGCGCAGGCTCGCCGCGGCCCGGTTCGCGGAGCGGGCGCCGGCGATCCCCGCGTCCGCGGCGTTCCCGGAGCTCGGCACGGGCCCCTTCCTCACCCCGAACGCCGACTTCTACCGGATCGACGTGTCGCTGCAGATCCCCGCGGTCCGCGCCGAGGACTGGACACTGCGGATCCACGGCCGGGTGCGGCGTGAGCTCACCCTGACCGTCGAGGACCTGCTCTCCCGGCCGCTGGTCGAGCGCACGATCACGATGACCTGCGTCTCCAACACCGTCGGCGGGAACCTCGTCTCCACGGCGAACTTCGTCGGCGTCGAGCTGGCCCCGCTGCTGCGCGAGGCGGGGGTCGAGCCCGGCGCAGACCAGATCGTGTCCACCAGCCGCGACGGCTGGACCGCGGGCACCCCGACCGGCACCGTCCTCGAGCCCGGCCGCGGCGCGCTGCTGGCACTGGGCATGAACGGGGAGGCGCTGCCCGTCGAGCACGGGTTCCCGGTGCGGATGGTGGTGCCCGGCCTCTACGGCTACGTCTCGGCCACCAAGTGGCTCGCCGACATCGAGCTCACCACGTTCGCCGAGCGCAGCGTCTACTGGCGCGACCGCGGCTGGGCCGAGCGCGCCCCGATCAAGACCCAGTGCCGGATCGACGCGCCCGCCGGGTTCGCCCGGCTCGCGCCGGGCCGGGTGCAGGTCGCGGGCGTCGCCTGGGCGCAGCCGGTCGGGATCGCGGGCGTCGAGGTCCGGGCCGACGACGGGCCGTGGGTCCCGGCCGAGCTCGCCACCGACGTCGGACCCGCCACCTGGCGGATGTGGCGGGCCGAGCTCGACCTCGCCCCCGGCAGCCACACCCTCACCGCGCGCGCCACCGACCGCGACGGCCGCACCCAGACGGAGGTCCGCGCCGACCCGATCCCGGACGGCGCAACCGGCAGGCCGATGGTGATCGTCTCCGTCGGCTGAACCGCGACAGGAAATCCGTTCCCGCCGTTTCCCGGCTCCGCCGTGCCCTTTTCCGGAACCGCCGGAATTCCTCCGGGAAATCTTCGGAAGATTGTCCGGGGAAACCGAACCGGAGCACCACGGGACACCGAACAACTCACCGACCATCGACGGCGGCCACGCCGTCGGCATTCGAAAGGAATCGACAGATGCGCGCCACCCGCACCCTGGCCACCGTCGGCCTGCTCGCCACCCTGTCCCTCGGTCTCGCCGCGTGCGGTGGTGGTGCGGAGCCGGCCGCCCCGGCTGCCCCCGCACCGTCCTCGTCGGCCGCGGCCGCACCGGCGGCGGACGGCGTCACCACCAACGACGACGTCGTCGGCCCGGCCTGCGGCCAGCTGCCGCAGGGCGACGAGCCCGGCTCGCTCGACTCCATGGGCCCGCAGCCCGTCGCGACCGCGGCGAGCACCAACCCGCTGCTCACCACCCTGGTCACCGCGGTCGGGAAGGTCCCGGGCCTGGCCGACACGCTGAACCAGCAGCAGGCGATCACCGTCTTCGCCCCGGCGAACGACGCCTTCACCGCCGTCCAGCAGCAGCTGGGCGAGGAGAAGTTCAACGCGCTGCTGGCCGACACCGACCAGCTGCAGGGCCTGCTCAGCTACCACGTCACCCCGGAGCGCCTGGACGCCGCGGGCCTGGTGCAGAAGAAGACCCTGACCGAGCTGGCGGGTGGTGACCTCACCATCGGCGGCACGGCGGAGGCCCCGACGGTCACCGACGGGCAGGGCAACACCGCCAACGTCCTGTGCGGCAACATCCCCACCGCGAACGCCACCGTGTTCGTGATCGACAAGGTCCTGATGCCGAAGGCGGGCTGATCCACCGGTCCGGCGACGGCGCGGGTCCGGGGCGTGACGTCCCGGGCCCGCGCCGTCGTGCGGCCCCGGCCCCGCCCGGGCACGGTGGATCATGCCGCCCCGCCCGCGGACACCGACGACGCCGACCCGGAAGACGATGACCAGCCCGTCCCCCACCGACCGCCCCGGCCACGACCGGCCGCCGTCGCGCGCGCTCGTCCTGGCCACCCTCCTGTCCGGCGTGCTGGCCGTGGTGCTCGCCGCGCTCGTGCCGTTCGCGCCGGTCGAGACCCGGGACACGACGGTCACCTGGCCGCAGGCCGGCGAGCTCCCGGCCTCGACGACGGCGGCGTTCCAGCCCACCGCGCCCGAGTCGGTGCGGGTGACGGTGCCCTGCCCGGTGCTGCGTGCCGCGCAGGACCGGGGCGGGGCGACGACCGTGGTGTCCACCGAGCGGCCGGGCACACCCGGGACCGGGTTCACCGTGCTGACCGACGGCGGTGACGTCCGGGTGCAGGCCGGGGGCCGGGAACTGGTGCGCGAGCCGATACCCGGCGGCGACGCCTGTGGCGTGCTGCTCACCGCCGACGCCGGCGGCGCCCGGGTCACCCTCGGCGACGCCGCACCGCGGTCGTTCCCCGGCGACGTCGTCCGGACCGTCGCGGCCTTCACCACCGACCTGGCCCCGGGGGACGCCGAGGGCCTGCAGGTCACCGCCCGCACCGCCGACTGGTTCGAGGCCGCCCCGACCGGGACGAAGCTGGTCCTGCTCGGCCTGCAGTGGGCGTCCGCGGCCACCGCGCTGGTCCTGCTCGCCCGGCTCGCCGGGGACCGTCTCCGCCGGCGCCGGGGTGCATGGCGGTTGTGGCGGGCCCGGCTCGCGGCGCTGCGGACTCCGTCCGGGGCGGGGCGGACCGTCGCCGACGTCCTGGTCGTGGGCACGCTCGCGGTCTGGACCGTGATCGGCCCGCTGAGCACCGACGACGGGTTCACCGAGGCCATCGCCCGCAACACCACGGGCGACGACTTCGGGAACGTCTACCGCTGGGGCAACGCGTCCGAGGCGCCGTACACCCTGGTGATCCGGATGGTCCAGGCGCTGGCCGGCGCCGGGGTGGGCCCGCTCGGGCTGCGGGTCCCGTCGGTCCTGGCCGGGATCGCGGTGTGGTTGCTGCTGTCCCGGGTGGCGCTGCCCGCCGTGCTTCCCCGCCTGCACCGCCGGGCGTGGGTGCGCGGCACGCTCGGCGTCGCGTTGCTGGCGTGGTGGCTCCCGCTGAACCTGGGGGTCCGCCCGGAGCCGTTCGCGGCGCTGGCCGTCACGGCCGCCCTGTGCTGCGCACTGCGGGCGGTCGCGCGGCCGGGTGGCCGGGCCGGGCTCTGGACGTCGGGCGCGGCGCTGGCGTCCGGGCTGGCGCTGGCGGTGACGCCGTCGGCGCTGACCCTCGCCGGGCCGCTGTTGCTGCTGGTCCCGGCCCTATGGCGGCGGTTCGCCGGGCGGGGCGTGCCCGGCCCGCGCGCCGCGGCCCTCACCGGGGCCGCCGCGACGGTCGCGGCGGCCGGGATCGCGGCGGCGGGCGCGGTCGTCGTGTTCACCGGGCAGAGCTTCTACACGGTGGCACGAGCGACGGAGATGCACGCGTTCTACGGGCCCGCTGTCGCCTTGGTTCTCCGAGATCCGCCGGTGGGAGTACCTGCTGGGGTTCGACAACGAGCAGGGCGGGCTGGGCCGCCGGCTCCCGGTGCTGCTGACGATCGCGCTGCTCGTGGCCGCGCTGCCCCTGGTCGCGCGCGGCGCGCACCGGTGGACCGCGGGACTGCGCCGGACGCCGGTGCCGCTGGTCGGCGTCGCGCTGGGGTTCGTGCTGCTCACGCCGTCGCCGTCGAAGTGGACGCACTACTTCGGCACGCTCGCCGGGGTCGGGGCGCTCGCCGTCGTCGCGGGGGTGGCGCTGGTCGTCGCGGCCGCGCGCAGACCCGCCGACGCGACGGTGCGGGGCGCCGCGGCGGCCGGTACCGTCGCGGCGGTCGTGCTGACGGCGCTGGTGTTCGCCGGGCGCAACGACTGGTTCCTGTGGTCGGGGTGGGGCGTCCCGCGGCTCGACGGGCCGTTCGAGCCGCTGGACTCCCCCGCCGTCTGGCTGCTCGTGGCGGTGCTCGTGCTCGCCGGGACGCTCCTCGCGGTCCGGCCCGTGCCGCGGGCGGCGGCGATGCTGCCCGCCGGTGTCGTGGTGACCGCGCTGGTCACCGGGGTCGCCGTGGTGGTCGGCTCGCTCGCCGTCGCACCCCTGCGGCAGGACGGCGGCTACTCGGTCGGCGCCCAGATGTGGGACGAGTTCACCGGCCGCGGCGGCTGCGGGATCCTCGACCACGTGACCGTCCCGCGGGACGGCGGCGCGCTCGCGGCCGCGGGCGGCGAGGACACCCTGACGGGGTTCACCGAGGGCGGCGGGTGGCCGCAGCCCCCGCCGGACGGCGGCACCGGCTGGGGCAGCCGCGACGGCGGCCCGGGGACGACCGGCGAGTTCACCAGCCGCTGGTACTCCGTCCCGGCGGGACCACCGGACCGGGAGCTGACGGTCGACGTGGCCGGGCGGACCGGTCAGGGCAACGTCGTCGAGCTCGAGTACGCCCGGGCCGGGTCCGCGGAGCCGGACGGCGCGCTGCCGCTCGACGACACCGCGACGTCCGACGACGCCCGCGCCGACTACCCGTCCGAGCGGGTCGAGGAGGCCACCCCGCTGGACCGGCCGGGGTGGCGCGGGGTGCGCGTCACCGTCGGCGAGCTGCCGGAGGGGACCGACCGGGTCCGCGTGCACGCGGTCGACGACACCACCGACGCCGGCGGCTGGGTCGCCGTCGCGGCGCCGCGGCTGGTCGAGCCGGCACCGATGCTGCGCGACGCCGACGGCCCCGTCTACGTCGACTGGTCCATCCTCTGGTCGGCGCCCTGCCTGCGGGACCTGCCGGCGGTGCGGGCCGGGCTGGTGCAGACGCCCCGCTATCTGGTGCTGGGGCCGTCGTCGCTCGGGTTCGCCCTCGACGTCTCCTTCACCGGCGCCGCCGGGGGCAGCTTCGCCGCGATGCGCCGGACCACCACCGAGTCGGTGATCGGCACCCGGGTCGACACCGCCGACGACCCCGAGCAGGACGACTGGGGGCGGGTCACCCGGATCGACACGGACCTCGCCGTCGACGCCTACGACGTCCGGTCCGACAGGGTGTCGCGCTGGGGCTGGGAGGGCGACCGTTCGCCCCTGGGCCGTCCGGAGCTCCCGCCGCCCTGAGCCCGTCCGCTCGGAGGGGCCGGTGCCGGGACACCACTGATAGACAGGTGCGGATACCTGCACGCAAGGAGCAAGGGAGCTTCATCGTGGCTTTCCCCGGACTGCAGCACGTCGCGCTGACCGTGGGCGACATCGAGCGCAGCACGAAGTGGTACTCGGCCCTGTTCGGCGCCGATCCGGTACTGGTCGAGGACGAGGAGGGCGGCCGCTTCCACCACACCGTCTTCGCGCTGGACGGCGGCATGCTGTTCGGCCTGCACACCCACCAGGGGCGCGAGTCGAAGGACTCCTTCGACGAGGAGCGCACCGGCCTGGACCACGTCGGGTTCGCCGTCGGCTCGCAGGCCGAGCTGGAACAGTGGGCGCAGAAGCTGACCGACCTGGGCATCGCGCACGGCGGCGTCAAGAAGGGGCACTACGGCAGCGGGCTCTCGTTCCGCGACCCGGACAACATCGCGCTCGAGTTCTTCGCGTTCCCGGAGGGCTGACCCGGACCGGGACCCCGGTGCGACGGCGGCCGTGTCCGGACACGGCCGCCGCCGTACCACCGTGCGGACGCGCGCTTGCCCGGCGGCGGCGGTCCGCGATCGAATCATGCGGTGATGCGCACCCGGCTCGAACCGTTCTGGCCCAGCCGTCGCATCACCGCGTTCGACGAGCTCTGTCGGTGGGCCGCGTAGCGACCCCGGCACCGACTCCCGGGTCGCGGCGCGGCCGTCCCCGTGCCCAGGTCCGCGGGCACGACGCCCGCGATCACCGACCCACCGTCAGGGAGCCACCGTGTCCGTCACCGACGATCTGCTCGCGAACAACGCCCGCTACGCCGAGAGCTTCTCCGGCCCGCTGCCCCTCCCGCCGGCGAAGAAGGTCGCCGTCGTCGCCTGCATGGACGCCCGGCTGGACGTCTACCGCATCCTCGGCCTGAACGAGGGCGAGGCGCACGTCATCCGCAACGCCGGCGGTGTCGTCACCGACGACGAGATCCGCTCGCTGGCCACCAGCCAGCGGCTGCTGGGGACCGAGGAGATCATCCTCATCCACCACACCGACTGCGGGATGCTGACCTTCACCGACGACGACTTCAAGAAGTCCATCCAGGACGACACCGGGATCAAGCCGGAGTGGGCCGCCGAGGCCTTCCCCGACCTCGACGGCGACGTCCGCCAGTCGATCGCCCGGATCACGGCCAACCCGTTCGTCCCGCGGAAGGACTCGGTCCGCGGCTTCGTCTTCGACGTCGCGACCGGGAAGCTGAACGAGGTCGCCTGAGGCCCCGCGACGCCCGGACGGCCCGGCCCCGCGAGCGTGCGGGGCCGGGCCGTCCGGTGTGCGGGGTCAGGCCGTCCGGGGACGGCGGCGCAGCGCGTTGCGCGCCACCGCCAGCTGCTGGGCGACCTCGGCTGTGATCAGCACGTCGGCGCGGTCGGAGACCCCGTCGGGTCCTGCGGTGCGCAGCGCGCGGTGCCGCCGGACGAGGGCCTCCAGGCCGTCGAGCAGCCGGGTCCCGGGATCGGTCGTCGCCCCCGGCGGGGGCAGGGTCGGTGCACTCATCGTGTCTGTCTCCTGTGGTCTCAGGGTGCCTCGGGGATCGGGGGTCGATCACCTCGACGGACAGCGCGTGGTGCACACCCGCACGTAGTCGATGACTCGCCGCCGGGACAGGACGGTGCGGGTCATGTCACCACCCCCGCCCGTCTACCGGCGGTCGCAGCGAGAAGCTCCCGGGGTGCGGTCGTCGCGCGGGTGACGCCCGGGTGGGCCCGCTCCGCCGTCGACCGCATGGTTCCTCCATCGCGTCCCGGCGGGAGCACCCTCACCCGCGTGCGGCGGGGGGTTGCTGCGGCGTCGTCGAGCCGGGTCTCTCGGCCGCTCCGGATGGTGTGTCCCCCGACTGTAGGGAGCGTGGGCACCTCCGTGTCAACCCGCGCGCCCGGCACGTGATCCGCGACGTCCGCATCCTCCCGACCGGCGGGAGCACCGCGGCCACCGGGCCGAGGATGTCCGGACACCGCGCCCGCGGGCCGGCGCCGTCGTTCCGGCGCCGGTGGGCGGACGACGTGTCCGGACCGGTTCCACACCTGCTCCCACCAGGCGAAACAGGTGACGGCAATCCCAACACCAAGGGTTGGGTTTCAGGTCCGGGCCGGTTACCGTCGACGTCGTGACCGGTTCCCTGCTGCTGACGACGCGCGAGCACATCGACCTCGCCCGCGTCGCGTCGGCCCTCTGTCGGCCCTGAGCCCGACCCGCCCGTCACCCCTCTGCCCCGCGCCGCCCCGCGGCACACCCTCCCGGCGCTCACGGAACCCGGCCACGCTCGCCCGATCGCGCGAGCGGCGACGCAACCGGTGAGCGCCCGCCATCGCGCCTCCGCGGCTCGTGGGGGTGTGGTTCCGGCGCGCCCTTCTCCAGGAGCTTGTATGACGACCACGTCCGAACGGGCGCGCGCCCAGGCGCCGCCCGACGTCGAGACCCTCCGCACCCGGCAGACCCGGGGCCCCGCCCGGGTGCCGCGCTGGGTGGTGAAGACCGCGTCCCCGGTCCTGCTCGTCGCCCTGTGGCAGGTGCTGTCCAGCACCGGCCTGCTGCCGCGCGACGTGCTCGCCTCACCCGTCACCGTGGTGGAGACCGCGGCCGGGATGTGGGCCGACGGGGCCGTGCAGAGCGCCGTCGTCGTGTCCGGGACGCGGGTCGTCGCCGGGATCGCGATCGGCGTGGTCACCGCCGTCGTCCTCGCGACGCTGTCCGGGCTCTTCCGGCGCGGGGAGGACGTCATCGACGCACCCGTCCAGATGCTGCGCACGGTCCCGGTGATCGGGCTGATCCCGCTGCTGATCATCTGGTTCGGCATCGGCGAGGAGCCGAAGATCGTGCTGATCGGGCTGGCCGTGACCTTCCCGCTCTACATGAATCTCTTCGGCGGCATCCGCAACGTCGACGCCACCCTCGTCGAGGCCGCCCGGACCCTCGGGCTCGGCTGGTTCGGCCAGGTCCGCCACGTGATCCTGCCGTCGGCGATGCCGCAGTTCCTGGTCGGCCTGCGCTACTCGCTCGGCACGGCCTGGATGGCGCTCGTGTTCGGCGAGACGATCAACGCCACCTCCGGCATCGGCTACGAGATGAACCGGGCCCGGGAGTTCTTCGAGACCGACGTCATCGTCGTCTGCCTGGTCCTCTACGCGCTGCTCGGCCTGGTCGGCGACGGCATCGTCCGACTCCTCGAGAGGGGGTTCCTGTCATGGCGACCGGCGTTCAGCGGACGGTGAACCCCGTCTCGGTGCGGGGCCTGACCCGGCGTTTCGACGACCGGGCGGTCCTCGACGACCTCGACCTCGACATCCCGCCCGGCCAGTTCGTCGCGCTGCTCGGCGCCTCGGGCTGCGGCAAGTCCACCCTGCTGCGGATCCTCGCCGACCTCGACCACGACGTGACCGGTGAGGTCACCGTGGCACGGAAGCGGGCCGTCGGGTTCCAGAACCCGCGGCTGCTGCCGTGGAAGAAGGTGTGGCGCAACGTCGTCATGGGCCTGCCCGGACGCCCGGACCGGTCCCGCGCCGAGGCGGCGCTCACCGAGGTGGGGCTCGGGCACCGCATCGACGTCTGGCCGAAGGTCCTCTCCGGCGGCGAGGCCCAGCGGGCCGCGCTCGCCCGGTCCCTGGTCCACGACCCCGACCTCCTGCTGCTCGACGAGCCGTTCTCCGCGCTCGACGCGCTCACCCGGATCACCGCCCGCGGCCTCGTCGACGAGGTCTGGCAGCGGCACCGCTGCGCGGTGCTGCTGGTGACCCACGACGTCGAGGAGGCGCTCGTGCTCGCCGACCGCGTGCTCGTCATGGACGGCGGGCGGATCGCGCACGACGCGCCCGTCGACCTCGACCGGCCCCGCGACGTCACCCACCCCGACTTCCAGCGCCTGCGCGCCGACCTGCTCGGCCGCCTGGGCGTGCACTGACCATCGGAGGGACACCATGTCCGTCGAGTTCATCGGCATGATCGGGACCCAGGAGGTCTCGGAGATCCACCCCGCCGCAGGGCCGGTCGTCGACCGCGACACCGTCCGCCGGTTCGTCGCCGCCCACGAGAACGGCGGCTTCGACAAGGTGCTGGTCGGCCACTCGTCGTCCACACCGGACGGTCTGCAGGTCGCAGCGTACGGCGCCGCCCACTCCGACCGGCTCGGCTTCCTCGTCGCGCACCGGCCCGGGTTCACCGCGCCCACCCTCGCCGCCCGGCAGTACGCCACCCTCGACCACTTCTCGGGCGGTGGCCGGGTCGCGATGCACGTCATCTCCGCCGGCAGCGACACCGACCAGCGGCGCGACGGCGACTGGCTCGACAAGGAGCAGCGTTACGCCCGCACCGACGAGTACCTGTCCGTCCTCCGCCGCGCCTGGTCCGAGCCGGACGCGTTCGACCACACCGGGGAGCACTACCGGGCCGCCGGCGTGCGGCAGGAGATCCGCCCGCTCGCCCCGATCCCCCTCTACTTCGGAGGGTCCTCCGACGCCGCCTACCGGGTCGGCGGGCGACACGCCGACGTCTTCGCGCTCTGGGGCGAGCCCCTCGCGGGCACGGCCGAACAGATCACCCGCGTGCACGACGCCGCCCGCGCGGCCGGGCGCACCGAGCTGCCGCGGATCAGCGTGTCGTTCCGGCCGATCCTCGGCGACACCGAGGAGGAGGCGTGGGCGCGCGCCCACGCGGTCCGGGACGGGATCATCGCCGCGAAGGGCGGGCACGGCTCCTTCACCGGCAGCCGGATGCGCGAGGCCGGTGCGCCGCCCAACGTCGGCTCGCAACGGCTGCTCGCCGCCGCGGAGGCCGGCGAGCTGCACGACCGCTGCCTGTGGACGGCGACCGCCGCCGCGTCCGGCGCCGCGGGCAACTCGACGGCGCTGGTCGGCACCCCGGACACCGTCGCCGCCGCGCTCGCCGACTACGTCGGCATCGGCGTCACGACCCTGCTGATCCGCGGCTACGACCCGATCGACGACGCCCGCCGCTACGGCCGCGAGCTGCTGCCCGCTGTCCGTGCCGAGCTGTCCCGCCGCGGGCTCGACCGCGACGCCGCCGTGCAGGGGGTCCCGGCGTGAGCGGGCCCGCCACCGCGCCCCGCCGCACCGCACCCGCCGCGGCGACCGTGTGGGCGCCCGAGGGCACCTCGCGCGGCACCGTCGCCGTCCTGACCGGGCGCGGTGAGCACCCCGGGATCTACGCCCGGCTCGGCTGCCGCCTCGCGTCCGACGGCTGGACCGTCGCCGTCCCCGGTCCGGGTGCCGGCGACGACTCCGTCGCCGACGCCCTCGCCGTCGCGACCGGCGCCCGGGTGCTGCTCGGCTCCGACACCGGCGCGCTGCGGGCGTGGGGGCTCGCCGCGTCGGGCACCGTCCGGCCGGACGGTCTGGTGCTGGCCGGGCTGCCCACCGCCACGTCCCCGGCGCTGGACCACGAGGGCGAGCTCGACGCCCGCACCGCCTGCCCGGTGCACCGCGGTGTGCTCGAGGCCGACCCGGACTTCGGGTGGGGCGCGCTCGCCGAGGCCCCGCCGCCGGTGCCCGCCGCAGCGCTGCCCGACCTGCCGGTGCTGTGGCTGCACGGCGACGCCGATCCGATCGCCCCGGCCGCCGGGATCCGGGCGCTGGCCCGCCCCGCCGACGACGTCGCCGTCGTCGCCGACGGGGTGCACGACGTGCTGAACGACCAGTTCCACCGGATCGTCGCGGCCCGGCTCGTGCTCTTCCTGGAGCGGCTGGCCAAGGGCGCCCGGTTCGCCGGACCGCCCGCACCGGCGTCCGGCGGGTCCCGGACCCGCCGCGCCGCGCCGCTGACCGTCTCGGCCCGGCTCGACCACGCGCTGGCCGCGCTCGCCGAGCTCGTCGACGCCGACGGCGACACCGTCACCTGCGACGCGATGTCACGTGCCCGGGGCGTCCCGCTGAACTCGCTGGTGAACGTGATGCTGCAGCTACGCCGCGCCGGGCTCGTCACGAGCAGGCGGGGCTGCGAGGGCGGCTACCGGCTCGCCCGCCGGGCCGACGAGATCACCGTCGCCGACGTCGTGCGCGCGACCGAGGGCGCGGTCGCCGTCCTGCGCGGCACCGGCCCGGCGTCGCTGCTCTGGGCCGACCTGGAGCGCACGGTCGCCGAGTTCCTCACCGCACGCACCCTCACCGACCTGGAGCGTTCCGCCCGATGAGCACCGACTCCTTCCACCCCGACCTCGGCACCACCGTGCCGGACCACGCCCGGGTGCACCTGGTCCGCGGCGCCGACCTGTCCGTCGACACCGCCCAGACCAGCGGGATGAGCCGCCGCGAGGCGATCAGCGGCCGCACCGTCGGCTCGTCGACGCTGTGGACCGGCGAGACGCACGTCGCCCCGGACACGAACTCCGGCGACCACCACCACGGCGAGGCGGAGACCTCGATCTACGTGGTCAGCGGACGGCCCCGGTTCGTCTTCCACGACGGCACCGGCGAGGTCGTGCTGCAGACCGAGCCGGGCGACCACGTGTTCGTCCCGCCCTTCGTCCCGCACCGCGAGGAGAACCCCGACCCGGAGCACCCGGCCGTCGTCGTGATCTCGCGCAGCACCCAGGAGGGGATCGTCGTGAACCTCCCCTCGCTCACCCCGCTCACCGATCCGGAGACCACCCCGTGACCCGCCGACTCACCCTCCCCGCCCTGCTCGCCGCGCTCGCCCTGGTGCTCGCCGGCTGCTCCGGCGGTGCCGCGGACGACGGCCCCACCGACCTCTCGCAGGTGACGCTGCGGGTCGGTGACCAGGCCGGGATCCAGCAGGCGCTCGTCGAGGCGTCCGGTGCGCTCGAGGGCACCCCCTACACGGTCGAGTGGGCCCAGTTCCCGGCCGCCGCCCCGCTGCTGGAGGCGCTGCGCAGCGAGGCGGTCGACGTCGGCTTCGCCGGCGACGCGCCCACCCTGACCGCGCTCTCCTCCACCGACCGGATCAGGATCGTCACGGCGACCCGCTCGCCCAGCCAGGGCGGCCTGGCGCTGCTCGTGCCGAAGGACTCGCCGGTGCGCTCGGTCGCCGACCTGCGCGGGAAGACGGTCTCGCCGACCACCCAGGGCAGCATCGGGCACTACCTGCTGCTGCGCGCTCTCGAGGAGGCAGGGGGGCCCGCGGACCAGGTGGACATCTCGTTCCTGCAGCCGGTCGACGCGGCCGCCGCGATGAACTCCGGCGCGATCGACGCGTGGTCCACCTGGGACCCGTACACCGCGGTCGCCCAGTAGGAGTCCGGCGCCCGCGTTCTGCGGGACGCGAAGGGCCTCGGCACCGGGCTCACGTTCCTCGACGCCAACACCGAGGCGCTGGAGGACCCCGGCACCCGGGCCGCGCTGACGGACTTCACCCAGCGCTACGCCCGGGCCCTGCAGTGGGCCCGGGAGAACCCGCAGGAGAACGCGGCGATCTACGCGAAGCTGACCGACCGTCCGGCTGCCGTCGCGGATCTGATGGCGCAGCGGGCACTGCGCGGCACCGAGCCGCTGACCCCGGACCTGACGGCCGAGCTTCAGGGGGTGGCCGACCGGTACTCCGACTACGGCGTGCTCCGCAACCGGGTCGACGTCGGCTCCGCGATCGAGGACCTCGGCGCCCCCGCCGGGTCCTGACCGCACCGCCCGCACGCCCGGTCCCCGCCGAGATGCGGCCCAGCGTTCCGTGGTGATCGACATCCGACGCTGAGCCGCATCTCGGCGAGCATGATCCGCACGGAACGCCGTCCGCCGCGGCGGAGCACACCGGCGGCGAGGGCCTCCGGCTCGTGAGTGGTTATCGCGGTCAGGACCGCGATAACCACTCACGGGCCGCGAGGCCCACACCCACCAGCGGCGCCAGTGCCGTCGCGGCGAAGCCGAGGCCGCCGGCCGCGGCGTGCAGCGGCACCCACACCAGGGGCGCCAGCGCGCCGCCGAAGAACTGGAACGACAGCGCCAGCGACGCCGCCCCCGCACGGTTCCCGTCCGTGCTGGTCGCGGCGATCGCGTTGACCGTCGTCCGCAGCCCGGTGACGGCGACGCCGACCGCGGCGACCCCGAGCCCGAGCAGCAGCACCGACGGCCCCAGCGCCGCAACCACGAGGCCGACGGCGAGCAGGAGGTTCATCAGCACCCCGGTGCGCCACGGGCCGAGCGCGTCGAGCCGCCTGCCCAGCAACGGCGCCGTGAGCAGCCCGGCGACGCCGAACGCCGCCGCCAGCAGCCCTCGCTGCCACGGGCCGAGCCCGAAGTCCTCCTCCGCCCGCAGGATCGCCAGCACGGTGAGGCCCACCGCCGCGAAGTAGCACAGGAACGACAACGCGCAGGCCAGCGCCAGGTTCCGGTTCAGCAGAGCCCGTACCGGTGGCGGGCCGGTGGGGCGCGGGCCCGACGTCATCGTCGGGGGCAGCACCGCCAGCACGACCGCGACCAGCGCGGGGAACGCGAACGCCAGCCGCCAGTCCAGCACCGCCGACGGCCCGGACACCAGCGGGCTTGCCGCCTGCCCGGCGGCCTGCATCCCGGCGAAGAACCCGAGCGCCCGCCCCAGACCGGCGCGCGGCACCAGGTCGGTGATCGCGGCGACGAGCAGCGGGGTCGTGAAGGCGTTGGTGACGCCCTGCAGCGCCCGCGCGGCGAGGAACCACTCGATCGTCGGGGCCAGCACGCAGCACGCGCAGGCGACGACGAACGCGATCAGCGACAGCTGCATGGTGCGGGCCCGCCCCCAGCGCTCGGCGAGCGTACCGGACACCAGCATCACCGCGGCGAACGGGAGCATGTAGGTGGTCACGGCCGCGGCCGCGACCTCCGGTGTCGTCCGCAGCCCCACCGCCACCTCGTGCACCATCGGCGTGACCATGGTGCTGGCGTACGGGCCGAGGAAGCCGCCGACGTAGAGCGGCCACGCCCGGACACCCGGGCGTGGCCGCGCGACGGCGGTCGACCCGTCAGACATCCACCAGGTTCTTCACGAGCGCGTCGAAGGTCCGGTCGTCCTCGATGAGACCCCAGGACACCATCCAGTCGTAGGTGCGCTGGAACTGCGCCTCCGGGTACGGCGCCGGGTCGACGTAGCGCAGCCGGCCCAGCGGGATCTCGTGCGGCTCGACGGAGCCGAGCTCCGCGGGGATCTCCGCGGTGAGGTGGTGCAGGTAGGGCCGCGGATCCTCGTTGATCGTCGCGACGGCCCGGACGACCGCGCGGTTGATCCGGGCGTAGGTGTCCTCGTCGACCTGCGGGCTCGCGATCTCGGCGCCGACGTAGAACGCCTCGGCGAGGACCTTGTACCCCTGCTTCTCGGCGAGGGTGATCCACGGCTCCATCAGGGCGGCGGCCTCGACGGTGCCGTCGCGCAGCGCCTCGAACCGGACCTGCGGGCCGCCGTAGTGCGCGACGGTGATCTCCTCGCGGGGCAGGAAGCCCTCCAGGGTCTGCAGGGCGACGTAGTGCGAGCCGTGGTGGAAGTTCACCGCCACGGTGACGCCGGCGAGGTCCTGCGGATGGGTCGCCGGGTGGTCGCCGCGGACCATGATCGCCTGGCCGTTCACGGCGGCCCGCTTGGACACGACCCGGCCGCCGACCGTGGTGTCCTGGGCCCGCCGGACCTGCCCCCACTCGCAGGCCCGGTACAGCGACGCCTCGCCGCTCTCGAAGTGCGACTTCGTCTGCCCGAACGCGCTGAGCAGCTGGTGGTCCTCCAGCGGGGAGACCCCGGCGTCGGCGTAGGCCTTGGTGACGAACTCGACGTCGACGCCCTCGTCGGCGAAGTAGCCCTCGTCCTGGGCGACGAGCTGGGGCAGTGAGAACACCAGGGAGAGCAGCTCCATGGTGACCTTCGGACGCTCGGTCATGTCACGTTCCTTCCGGTGGGGGCCGCCGCTCACGCGAGCGCGGTGCTGATTCGCGCCGCTCACGCGAGCGCGGCGACGATGCGGGTGTGCAGGTCGAACAGGTACGGGTCCTCGGCCGAGCGCGGCCGGTCCCGCTCGATCCGGTGCTCGGCGGCGACCCGGGCCGGGCGCCCGGCCGGACGATCACGCGGTCGGCGAGCAACGCCGCCTCGAGGGGGTTGTGGGTGACGAGCAGCCCGGTGCGCGGACGGCTCATCCACAGCTCCTGCAGCAGCAGCCGCAGCTTGCGGGCGGTGAGCTCGTCGAGGGCGCTGAACGGCTCGTCGAGCAGCACGAGATCGGGCTCGACGGCGAACGCCCTGGCCACCGCGACCCGTTGCCGCTGCCCGCCGGAGAGCACGCTCGGGTACAACCCGGCGTACGCGGTGAGCCCGACGGCCTCGAGCACGGCGTCGGCGGCGTCCGGGTCCAGCCCGGCCGCCTCCAGTGCCAGGACGACGTTCTGCCGGACCGGCAGCCAGTCCAGCAGCCGGGGCTGCTGGAACACGACACCGAGCCGGGGTGTCCGACCTCGACGGTGCCGCGGTCAGGTGTGGTCAGACCGGCGACGACGTGCAGCAGGGTCGTCTTGCCGGTCCCGGAGGCGCCGACCAGCGCGACCAGCTCGCCGGAGGACACGGTGAGGGAGAAGTCGTCGAGGACGGTCTGCGGGGCACCGGTGCGGGCGTCGACGAAGGTCTTGCCGACCCCGTCGAGCCGGATCGCGGTCGTGGCGGGTGCGCCCGGCACCGATGGTGCGCTCGCGAGCTCGCTCACACGATCACCGCCTTCCGCCAGCGGCCGGCGCGCCGTTCGAGCCCCTGCAGGACGCCGTACTCCAGCACCGCCATGACGACGGCGAACAGCAACGTCCAGGCGAGGACGGCGGCGACGTTCTGCTCGGCGAAGGCGTTGTTGAGCTGGTACCCCACACCCGACGACATGCCGAAGACCTCCACGAGCACGATCACCTTCCAGCCCAGGGACAGGCCGAGGCGGGCCCCGGCGAACAGCGACGGCGCCAGCGCGGGCAGCCACAGCCTGCGCAGCCGGGTGGTGCGGGAGAACCGGTAGACGTGCGCCATCTCCAGCAGGTCCGGGTCGACCGAGCGCACGCCCTGGTAGATCGTCAGCGCCAGGGCCGGCGCCGACGACAGCGCGACCGCGATCACCGGGTTGGCCAGCCCGACGCCGAACCAGATGACGCACAGCAGCGCCCACACCAGGCCGGGGATGGTCAGCCCCAGCAGCACCGCAGGTTCCCCGAACCGCTGCACGAACTCGTTGCGCCCCATGGCGATCCCGGCCGCGACGGCGACGACGAAGGCCAGTGCGAAGCCGAGCGCGACCCGCAGCACGGTGATGCCGAGCTCCTGGGCGAACGAGCCGTCGACGACGATCCCGGCGAGCTCGCCCGCGATGTCACCGACACCCGGGACCAGGACCGAGTCGACCACGACCGCCATGAGCTGCCAGCCCGCCGCCGCGAGGACGACGAACAGCGCGGCCGGGCCCACGGCCCGCAGCAGACGACGACTCCGCCGCACCCGGGGTGCGGTTCCGGTCGGCCCACCGGACGCGGTGCCTGGCGGATCGGCAACGATCGATCCGGTTCCGGGCTGTTCGGTTCCGGGCCGTTCGGTTCCGCTCGGTTCGGCGCCGGTCCGGTCGGTTCCGGTCCGTTCGGTCCCGGTGGTCATGCCGCCCCCAGCTCGGTCCACGGCTGCTGCGCGGGCACGGCCTCCACCAGTCCCACCCGCTGGGCGATCTCGACCTGGCGCTGCAGGTTCGCAAACGCCGTCGCACCCCATTCGACCGGGTAGACATCGCGGAGCCGCTCGGGCAGCAACGCGATCGCCGCGCGCTCCTCGGCCGGGATGCCGTACGCCTCGTGCAGCTCGGCGAGGACGGCGGGCCGCTCCCGGATGACCTGGTGCACACGGAGCCGCACGTCGGCGACGGCGCGGGCGGCGGGCGCGTTCCCGTAGACGAACTCCCGCAGCGCACCCTGGCCGTTGAGGATCAGGGAGTTCGGGTCCTCGCCGGTACCCTGCGCCCACAGCTCACCGACGGTGGCGATCTGCCGTGCGCCGCGGCCGACCAGCCGGGTCGCGTTCGGCTCGATGGTGACGATGGCGTCGACGTCGCCGCGGTCGAACAGGGCGAGACCGGCCAGCACGGCGCCCGGGAACAGCTCGTACTCGGCGTTCAGGTCGGTGCCGGCGACGGCGGCGGCGAGCTGGGTGGACCGGAACGCGTCGCTGTTGTTCGGCGGGATCGCGATCCGCTTGCCCCGCAGGTCCGCCGGGGTGCGGTAGGGGCTGTTCTCCGGCACCAGCCAGCGGACGTGGTTGTTGAGGTTCGGCGAGAACAGCACGACGTCGGAGCCGGCCTCGGCGGCGACGACCGCGCCGAGCGGGCCGAAGCTGGCGGCGTCGAGCGCGCCGGAGAGCAGCTTGTTCTGGACGTCGCCCGGGCCGGTCCCCGCGACGTAGGAGAAGTCGAGGTCGGCGAGGAAGCCGTTCTGCTCGGCGATCGGGCGGATCACCGAGCTGGCGGTGCCGCCGCCGGAGTCCTCGACCCGGGCGCTCACCCGCCCGGTGGCCCCGCCGCCACCACAGGCGGCGAGCAGCGGGCCGGCGGCCAGGCCGGCGGCGCCGAACAGGGCGGCGCGCAGGACGGTGCGCCGGTCGGTGGTCAGGGGGCGTGCGGGCATGCGAGGGCTCCGTGGGAGGGGTGGGGTCCGCGCGGGCGCGCGGCGAGGGCCGGCGACGCGCACGGCGCGGCCGGGTGGGGGTGGGCGCTGGTGGCCCGGGTGTCAGGAGGGCAGCAGGCCCGGACAGGTCCCGCCGTTGATCAGGCAGAGGTCGATGTGGCGACGGCTGGTGAGCAGCCTGGGCCGGGCGCCCGTCATCGGAGCGCCTTCAGGGTCTCGTAGCCGGAGCGCCCGTCGGTGAGCCGCCAGGAGCGCATCCAGGCGTAGGTCTCGGTGAAGCGCCGCTCGGTGAAGGGAACGATGTGCGTGTAGCGGTAGTGGTCCCGGCGCAGGTCGGCCGGGTCGAGCCGGTCACCGGCCTCGGCGGCGACCAGCGGCGCCCAGCGGTCCCGGTCGGCGTTGATCAGGTCGACGGCCCGGTTCACCGCGCCGCGGTAGGCCTCCTGCTGCTCCGCCGTCAGGTGCGGGGCCACGACCTGCGAGCCCCGGTAGGCGTAGGTGCCGAGGACGTGCGCGCCGCGCACCAGCGCGGCGGACAGGAACGGCTCCATCAGCATCGTCGCGCGGGAGTCGCCGGCGAGCAGGGCGTCGAGCCGGTCGACCGGGCGGCCGCCGTGCACCAGGGTGATCCGCTGCCGGGGCACGGTGCCCTCCAGCAGGTGCAGCGCGGTGTAGTGCGACCCGGTGTACTCGTTGATCGACACCGGCACGCCGGCGACGTCGTGCGGCTCGTTGAGGCCGGGATCGAGGCTGACCAGCGCCTGGGCGACGACGGCCGCGCGAAGGTGCCCGATCCGGCCGCCGCGGGCGTCGCGCTCCAGCCGGTCGATGCCGCCCCACTCGCAGACGTTGTAGACGTCCGCGCGGGACGCGGAGAACTGCGACTCCTTGTGCCGGACGGCCGGGTTGCGCAGGGCGTCGGCGGACCGGTCGGCCGCGTCCTCGAAGCGGACCGTCAGGCCCGCCTCGGCGAACAGACCCTCGGAGACCGCGACGAGCTCGGGCAGGTCGAAGACGACGTGGTTCGGCGACACCACGATCTCGTCACGCTCGGCAGCCACGATCCGTCCTCCTTCCCCGATCCGGTGACGCCACCGTAAGGAGCAACGAACAGGCCCGTCAACAGCGGTTTTGCGGGATGCGGGACACACTTCCGCAGTGCGCAATGTACGGACACGTGTCCAGAAACGACCGGTTCCCCGACCGGGTCAGAACTCCCCGAACGCCATCGACACCGGCAGGCCCTCCAGCGCGTCCGCCGCGGACCGGACGAGCGCGCCGAGCCCGTCGAGGGCGTTCTCGGGCAGCCGGCTGGCCGGGCCCTGGATCTCGACGGCCATCCGCACCACGTCACCGGCGGCGACGACCGGGGCCGCCACCGCGCGCAGCGCCTCGTCGTGCGGGTCGTCGAGCACCGCGTAGCCACGGAACTGGGTGGCGAGCAGGTCGGTCTCGGCCAGCCACGCCTCGGGGCTGCCGTGTCCGGACCGGGTGAGCACGGCGGCGGCCTCGTCGAGCGGGTCGGCGCCGAACGCGACGATCGCGGCGCCGATCGCGGACTCCAGCAGCGGGACCCGCTCCCCCGGCCGCCCGGTGTAGCGCAGCGGGCGGGTCGAGGGCACCGACAGCACGACGAGGACGTCGTCGCCGCGGCGCAGGCCGATGCTCGCCGTCTCGCCGGTGCGGTCGGCGAGCTCCTTGAGCACGTCGGCGGCCTCGGGCACGCCGGAGGCGCCCAGCGACTTGCGGGCCAGGCGCAACAGCAGCGGACCGGGCAGGAAGCGGTCGGAGGCGGCGTCGCGGCAGAGCAGGTTGCCCGAGACGAGGGTGTGCGCGAGCCGGTGCACGGTGGACCCCGTCATCCCGGTGATCTTGGCGATCTCGGTGGTGGTGAGTCCCTCGCCGCTGTCCACCACGAGGCCGAGGACGGTCGACGCGCGGGCGACCGACTGGATCTCCGGGCCGCGCGGTGCGGCACCGGAGTCGCGTGCGCGGCCCGTCGTCGGGCGGCCCTCGGCACCGTTCTCACCCACCGGCCCACCGTAGTCGGCACCCGGGCGGCCGGGCTCCCGCCATGCGGGAGCCCGGGACGGCGCAGGCGCCGGGCACTGTCCGGACACCCGGGCCCGGATCCCGACGGCCGGACGTCCGGTTGTCGGGATCCGGACGCCCGTGTTCACCTGCGGGAGTGACCGAGCGCGAGCAGTGGTGGGGACCGGTGTCCGGGCCCGGGCACCTGCTCACCCGGCGCCGGCACGTCGACCTGCTCCGGCTCGCCGGCTGCACCTGTCGCTGACGACCCGTTCACGCACCGCGTCCACACCGACGCGTCCGGGCCTCCGCGCCGCCGTCGCCACGGCGGCCGCGCCGTTCCGTCCGCGCCGCTCCGGACCCGCCCCGCCGCGCGCCCCCCCCCGGCGGGGTCCCACCCACCGCGTCCCGGGAGACACCCGTGTCATCGACCACCCTCGCCCGCACCGCGGGCGACCGGCGCGTCGCCGCCCACCCGGCGTCGACGACCCACCGCCTGCCCGACCTCCGGCGGTGGATCTCACCCGTCGCGATCCTGCTGGTCTGGCAGCTCGCGTCCACCACCGGCCTGCTCGCCGAGGACGAGCTCGCCTCCCCGCTGCGGGTCGTGACCGCCGCCGTCGACGTGACGGCGAGCGGCGAGCTGCCCGAGGGACTGCTCGTCTCGCTCGGACGGGTCGCGACCGGGCTCGTCCTGGGCCTGGCCGTCGGGGTCGGGCTGGGTCTGCTGTCCGGGCTGTCGCGGTGGGGCGACCACCTGGTGGACCCGCCGGTGCAGATGCTGCGCACCCTGCCGCACCTCGGTCTGGTGCCGCTGTTCATCCTCTGGTTCGGCATCGGTGAGCTGCCGAAGGTGCTGCTCGTCGCGCTCGGGGTGCTGTTCCCGATGTACCTCAACGTGCACGCCGGTGTCCGCGGGGTGGATCCGAAGCTGCTGGAGGCCGCGTCGGTCTCCGGGTTCACGCGGGCCGAGCGGCTGCGGCACGTGGTGCTGCCCGGCGCGATGCCCTCGACGCTGACCGGGCTGCGCCTCGCGCTCGGGATCGCCTGGTTGTCGATCATCGTCGCGGAGACGACGTCGGCCGACGCCGGGCTCGGCTACATGATCATGAACGCCCGGGAGTTCCTGCGCACCGACGTGATCGTCGTCGGGCTCGCGGTCTACGCCCTGCTGGGGCTCGGCACCGACCTGCTGGTGCGGAAGCTGGAACGGACCGTGCTGGCCTGGCGCCCCGCCGGTCCGGCGGGGGGCGACCGGTGAGCGCCCGCGTCCACGGTCTCGTCCGCGAGTTCGGGGGCCGCCGGGTCCTCGACGGTCTCGACCTGACGATCGGCGACGGCGAGTTCGTCGCCCTGCTCGGCCGCTCCGGCTCGGGCAAGTCCACCCTGCTGCGGCTGCTCGCCGGGCTCGACGGGTCGGCCGATCCCGGCGTGAGCGGCACCGTCGAGGTCCCGGGGTCGGTCGCCGTGGCCTTCCAGGAGCCGCGCCTGCTGCCCTGGCGCCCGGTCCGCGACAACCTGTCGCTCGGCCTGCACCGCGACCTGCACGGCGACACCCCGGCTGGTGTGGCCGACCGGGCCCTCGCCGAGGTCGGGCTCACCGAGCGGGCCGACGCCTGGCCGCTGACGCTGTCCGGCGGCGAGGCCCAGCGCGCGTCGCTCGCCAGGGCGCTGGTCCGCGAGCCGGACCTCCTGCTGCTCGACGAGCCGTTCGGGGCGCTCGACGCGCTGACCCGGATCACCATGCACCGGCTCGTCCTGGACCTGTGGCACCGGCACCGGCCCGGCATGCTGCTGGTGACCCACGACGTCGACGAGGCGTTGCTGCTCGCCGACCGCGTGCTCGTGCTGTCCGACGGCCGGATCGGCCGCGAGCACCGGCCCGGCGGGCGCCCGCGTGACCCGGACCGGCTGTCCGCGTTGCGCCGCACCGTGCTCGACGAGCTCGGGGTGGTCGACGATGCGGCGTGAGCTCCGGCCCGCCGCACTCCTCGCATCGGTGCTGGCCGCCGTGCTCACGCTCGCCGGGTGCTCGGGAGTCCCGGTGACCCGGCCCCCGGTCCAGCCGCCGGTGGAGGACTCCACGCTCGGCGGCGTGACGCTCGTCGTCGGCGACCAGAAGGGCGGGTCGCAGTCACTGCTGCGCGCGGCCGGGCTGCTCGACGACCTCCCGTACCGGGTGGAGTGGCGGACCTTCACCTCCGGGCCGCCGCTGATCGAGGCGGCCCGCGCGGGGGCGATCGACCTCGGCGGCACCGGCAACACCCCGGCGATCTTCGCGACGGCCGCGAAGGCCCGGGTGCAGATCGTCTCGGCCAACCGCGGCAACGTCGCGAGCGACGCGGTGCTGGTGCGCGGCGACTCGCCGCTGCGCTCCGTCGAGGAGCTGCGCGGCAAGCGGATCACCGTCGGGAAGGGCACCTCGGCGCACGGGCAGCTGCTCTACTCGTTGCGCGCCGCCGGCATGACCCTCGACGACGTCGACCTCACCTACCTCGCCCCCGCGGACGCCTACGGGGCGTTCCGCCAGGGCGACGTCGACGCCTGGGCCGTCTGCGGCCCCTACACCGCGCAGGCCGAGCTCGACGACGGCGCCCGGGTCCTCGCCGACGGCGAGGGCACCGCGAACGGGTTCGGCTTCCAGGTCGCGTCCAACGCGGCGCTCGCCGAACCGGCGAGGAGCGCCGCCGTCGGCGACCTGCTCGCCCGGATCGCGGCCGCGCAGACCTACTCCGACACCCACCGCGAGGAGCGGGCCGCGGTGTGGAGCCAGGAGACGAAGCTCCCGATCGCGGTGACCCGGCGCGCCGCCGAGCGCGGCCCGGACCTGCCCGTCCCGCTCGACGACGGCGTCGTCGCCTCCCAGCAGCAGCTGGCCGACGCGTTCACCCAGGCCGGCGTCGTCCCGGGCCGGGCCGACTTCGCCGCGTTCGTCGACCGACGCTTCGAGGCGACCACGCTGGAGGCCGCCCGGAACGGGATCCCCGGCACCCCCACCGACACCCGAGGAGGCGCACGATGAGCGGCGCGATCGTCCCCCACTGGTTCCTGCCGACGTCCGGCGACGGCCGCACGATCGTCGCCCGGCGGCACGCCGACCGCGGCGAGGCCGGCAGCACCGCACGCGAGGCGGGCATCGACTACCTCGCCCAGATCGCCCGGGCCGCCGAGTCGCAGGGGTTCCACGGCGTGCTGACCCCGACGGGGACGTTCTGCGAGGACGCCTGGCTGACCACCGCGGCGCTGCTGCGGGAGACCCGCACGCTGCGCTACCTGGTGGCGTTCCGGCCGGGCGTCGTCTCCCCCACCCTGGCCGCCCAGCAGGCGTCGACCTACCAGCGGGTCTCCGGCGGCCGGTTGATGCTCAACATCGTCACCGGCGGCGACGCCGTCGAGCAGCAGCGGTTCGGCGACCACGCCGGCCACGACGAGCGCTACGCCCGCACCGACGAGTTCCTGTCCGTGCTGCGGGGCGCGTGGGGCCCCGAGCCGTTCGACTTCGCCGGCCGGCACTACGACGTCACCGGTGCGACCACGCTCGCCCCGCCGGACCCGGTGCCGCCGGTCTACTTCGGAGGGTCGTCGGACGCCGCGCTCCCGGTCGCGGCCCGGCACGCCGACGTCTACCTGACCTGGGGCGAGCCGCCCGCGGCCGTCGCCGAGAAGATCGGGCGGGTGCGCAAGCTCGCCGACGAGCTCGGGCGCAGCCCGCGGTTCGGGATCCGGCTGCACGTGATCACCAGGGACACCCCGGAGGAGGCGTGGGCGGAGGCCGGACGGCTGCTCGACGCGCTCGACCCGGCCGAGATCGAACGGGCACAGGCGACCCTGCGGTCGAGCCAGTCGGTCGGCCAGCAGCGGATGCTCGCCCTGCACGGCGGGTCCCGGGACGCGCTGACGGTCTCACCGAACCTGTGGGCCGGCGTCGGACTCGTCCGCGGGGGCGCCGGGACCGCGCTGGTGGGGTCGCACACCGAGGTGGCGGACCGGATCGCCGAGTACCACGAGATCGGCGTCGACAAGTTCGTGCTGTCCGGCTACCCGCACCTCGAGGAGGCGTACCGGGTGGGCGAGGGCGTGCTCCCCGAGCTCCGGCGCCGCGGGCTGCTGGCCGCGCCGCCCCGGTGACCCGCCGCGGGCCGCGACTGCGCGGTGAGCTTCCGTCGTGAGCTTTGTCGCGGAGTCGCGGTCCGGGAGGTTCGTCCCCTGTAGGTTCGATGTCCGTGCCGACCGCCCCGCCGCGGCGGCCGCTCCCCACCCCGGGGCGGCCCGTCACCGGCGGCCCGGTCCTCCCCGTACGTCCCCCGGAGCACCCGCTCGCGGCCGGCGTCCGGGCGCCGCAGCCCCGGCGCACGTCCCGTGCGCCGAGCACCAGCATCACCGGCGCACACCACCCGACACACCGCCGCGCCGTCCCCCGCGGGCGCGATCCGCCCGCGGCCGGTGCCGAGAGGAACCCCGATGCGCCTGCTGCGCGCACTGACGTTGCTGATCCCCGCCGCCGTTCTCGCCGCGGGCTGCGCCGCGCCCGGCGAGTCGGGCTCCGGAGCCGGTGACGGGGAGGACCGGACCGTCCGGATCGGCGTCTCCGACGGCGCCGAGCCCTACTGGAACGTCTTCACGGAGAAGGCGGCCGCCGAGGGCATCACCGTCGAGCTGGTCAACTTCACCGACTACAACCAGCCGAACCCGGCGCTGTCCCAGGGCCAGCTGGACCTCAACCAGTTCCAGCACCTGCAGTACCTCGCGAACTACAACGTCCAGAACGACGAGGACCTGGTGCCGGTCGGCGCGACCGCGGTCTACCCGCTGCCGCTGTACTCGGCGAAGCACACCGACCTGGCGCAGATCCCGCAGGGCGGCCAGATCGTCATCCCGAACGACGCCGTCAACCAGGCCCGTGCGCTCAACGTCCTGCAGTCCGCCGGGCTGCTGCGCCTCACCGACGGCGGCACGACGACGTCGACGCCCGCCGACATCGACCGGGCCGCCTCGACGGTCACCGTCACGCCGGTCGACGCCGCCCAGACCGCGGCGAACCTGCCCAGCGCCGACGGCGCGGTCGTCAACAACAACTACGCGACCTCGGCGAACCTCACCGCCGACCAGGTGCTCTACGGCGAGGACCCGGACTCGGACGCGGCGAAGCCCTACATCAACCTCTTCGTCGCCCGCGCCGACCAGGCGCAGGACCCGGACTTCGCGACGCTGGTCCGGATCTACCACGACCAGCAGGTGCTCGACGCGGCCCGCAAGGACCTCGGCGAGGACGGTGTCTTCCGGGACAACACGCCCGAGGACCTGCAGCAGACCCTGTCCGGCATCGAGCAGCAGCTGCGGGCGGGCTGATGGGCACGCCGGCACCGCCGGCGGTCATCTCCTTCTCGGGGGCGACCCGCACGTTCCCGGCCCGCCGGGGCCCCGGGGTCACCGCCGTCGACGGCGTCGATCTCGACGTCGCCGAGGGCGGGATCACCGGCGTGATCGGCTGGTCCGGGGCGGGCAAGTCGACCCTCGTCCGGATGATCAACGCGCTGGAGCTGCCGACGTCGGGCACCGTCACGGTGCGCGGCCGGGTCACCTCGGAGCTGTCCGAGCGCGGCCTGCGCGAGCTGCGCGGCGAGGTCGGGATGATCTTCCAGCAGTTCGCGCTGCTGCAGTCCCGCACCGTGGCCGGCAACGTCGGCTACCCGCTCCGGGTCGCCGGCTGGTCCCGGGAGGCCCGCCGGGAACGGGTCGCGGAGCTGCTCGAGTTCGTCGGCCTGTCCGATCTCGCCGGGCGCTACCCGGCCCGGCTCTCCGGCGGGCAGAAGCAGCGGGTCGGGATCGCGCGGGCGCTCGCGACCTCGCCGTCGATCCTGCTCGCCGACGAGGCGACCAGCGCGCTGGACCCGGAGACCACCCGTGAGGTGCTCACGCTGCTGCGCAGGGTCAACGCCGAGCTCGGCACCACCGTCGTCGTGATCACTCACGAGATGGAGGTGGCCGCGGCGATCTGCGACCGCGTCGTCGTCATGGAGGACGGTGCGGTCATCGAGCACGGCGACGTGTACGACGTGTTCGCCGTGCCCTCGCACCCGGCGACGAAGCGGTTCGTGCACGGCGTGCTGCAGGACGTGCCGTCCGAGGACACGGTGCAGCGGCTGCGGGAACGCCACCCCGGACGGCTGGTGACGGTCGCCGTCGGCGGGACCGGTACCGGCGCCGCCGACGCCCAGGACGCCGTCGCCCGGATCCCCGCCGCGCACGGTGTGCGCAGCACGGTCGTGCACGGCGGCATCCGCGAGCTCGCCGGGCGTCCGGTGGGCAGCCTGACCCTCGAACTGACCGGTGCCGACGCGGCCGTGCAGGCCTGCGTCGACGAGCTGTCCCGGGCCGCCCGGGTGACGGAGCTGTCCGTGAACTCCCAGGAGCCGTCCGCATGAACACCGACTGGGCCGGCCTGCAGCCGGTGCTGCTGCTGTCGATCCTGCAGACCGCCTACATGGTGTTCTGGACGATGCTGATCGCGGGCGTGCTCGGCCTGCTGCTCGGCGTCGCCCTGCACACCACCCGCGCGGGCGGGCTGTTCGCGAACCGGTTCGTGTTCACCGTGCTCAACGTGCTGGTGAACCTGGTCCGGCCGATCCCCTTCATCATCTTCATCACGGCCGTCGGGCCGGTGACGCTGCTGGTCATGGGCACGACGATCGGCACCCGGTCGGTGCTGTTCCCGATGATCGCGATGGCGACGTTCGTGATCGGCCGGATCGTCGAGCAGAACCTGGTGTCGGTCGATCCCGCCGTCGTCGAGGCGGCCCGGGCGATGGGGGCGAGCCGGTCCCGGATCGTGTGGAGCGTGCTGGTGCCCGAGGCGCTGGCCCCGCTGGTGCTCGGCTACACCTTCATCTACGTCGCGGTCGTCGACATGTCGGCGATGGCCGGGTACGTCGGCGGTGGCGGGCTCGGCGACTTCGCGATCTCCTACGGCTACCAGCAGTTCGACTGGCCGGTGACGCTGCTGACGGTGGCGATCATCGTCGTCGTCGTCCAGCTGGCGCAGCTGGCCGGGAACACGCTCGCGCGGCGGGTGTTGCACCGATAGGACACCGTTCGAGGAGTCGGGAGGCCACCGTATGCCGCGCAAGCAGATCCATCTCGCCGCGCACTTCCCGGGCGTCAACAACACGACGGTCTGGAGCGACCCGGCGTCCGGCAGCCACATCGACTTCGACTCGTTCGCGCACTTCGCACGGACCGCGGAACGGGCGAGGTTCGACTTCCTGTTCCTCGCCGAGGGGCTGCGGCTGCGCGAGCACCGCGGGGAGATCTACGACCTCGACGTCATGGGCCGGCCGGACACCTTCACGATCCTGAACGCGCTCGCGGCCGTCACGGACCGGCTGGGCCTGGCCGGGACGATCAACTCGACGTTCACCGAGCCGTACGACGTCGCCCGCCAGTTCGCGTCGCTGGACCACCTCTCCGGCGGCCGGGCCGCGTGGAACGTGGTGACGTCGTGGGACGCCTTCACCGGCGAGAACTTCCGGCGCGGCGGCTTCCTCCCGAAGGAGAAGCGGTACTCGCGGGCGAAGGAGCAGCTCGCCGCGACGGCCGCGATCTGGGACTCCCGCACCGGGCCCGAGGACCGCGGCAGGTTCGACTACACCTCCGACCAGTTCGACGTGCACGGCCGGTTCGCGCTCCCCCGCAGCCCGCAGGGCCGCCCGGTGATCCTCCAGGCCGGTGACTCGGAGGAGGGACGCGAGTTCGCCGCGGCGTCGGCGGACGCGATCTTCTCCCGACACGCCGAGCCCGGGGCCGGGCGTGCGTTCCTCGCCGACGTGAAGGGCCGCCTGGCCCGGTACGGCCGCGGGTGGGACGACCTGAAGATCCTGCCCGCCGCGACCTACGTGCTGGGCGACACCGACGCCGAGGCCGCCGAGCGCGCCGAGGTGATCCGCTACCAGCAGGTCAGCCCGCAGACGGCGATCGTGTTCGCCGAACAGCTGTGGAACACCGATCTGTCGGACCGCGACCCGGACGGTCCGCTGCCCGAGTTCAACCCGGTCGAGGGCGAGCTGGTCTCGCAGGACAGGGCGAGCGTGCGGCAGTACCGGGACCCGAAGGCCGTCGCCGACCAGTGGCGGGCGCTCGCCGCCGAGAAGGGCCTCTCACTGCGCGAGACGGTCATCGAGGTGACCGGGCGGCACACCTTCGTCGGGAGCCCGGCGACGGTGGCCGGCGCGATCGACGACGCGGTGCAGACCGACGCCGCCGACGGCTACGTCCTCGTCCCGCACGTCACCCCGGGCGGGCTCGACGAGTTCGCCGACCGGGTGGTCCCGCTGCTGCAGGAGCGCGGCTCGTTCCGCACCGACTACGCGGGGACGACACTGCGCGAGCACCTCGGGCTCCCGGCCGTCGCGACGACGACCGACCCGACCGCGGCCGCCACCGCAGCGCCCGGCGCCTGACTCGGCTCCGCCCGGAGCGGACCGGGTCCCGGCGCCGTCCGAACCGCCGGGACCCGGAGTTCAGTCCCGGCGCTCGTCGCCGGTCTCGTCGGTCTCGTCGGCCTTTCGGGCGCTGTCCCGCCGGGCCCGCGCGGCGATCATCGCCATGGCGAACGGGACACCCAGGAGCAACCCGAACGACAGGATGCCGGCCAGCCACTCACCGGGCACCAGCACGAGCACGATGACGCCGATCGCGACCGCCTGGAGCACCCGGTCCGCCGAGCCGTGGCCGGCGGCGGGCTGTGTCTCGGTGGTCTCGAGCGCGGTCATCCCGGTGTCGAGGTCGGGGTCCGACCTGCGCAGCTCACCCTCGAGGCCGGCGAGCGCGCGTTCCTCGTCGCGGTCGAGCGGCCGTGCGCCGTGGCGCGGGTCGGGTTCCGGCATCCCACCGGCCGGCTGCGACGGCGGTGGGGGCGGCAGTGTGGCGGACATGGCTCCTCCCCGGGGCCGGCCAGGACCGGCGGTCCGAGATTGCGACGGACCCCACCCATCGTAGCCAAACGGACAAATCTCCGCACGGGGGATGCGGTGGGCGGGCAGACGCACCCCGTCGCCGGTCCGCGCACCCGTTGCAGCAGGTGCGCGGGCCGCTCGAAGGGTGCGTGGCGCGGCCGGCGGGTGCGTGGGGCGGCCGGCGGGTGCGTGGTGCGGCCGGCCGCGGCGGCGCGGTTCCGGACCGCGGCGGACCCGGGTCGTGCCGGGGCCGCCTCGGGCTCGCGAAGCTAGCGGCCGTCATCGGCGGGGCGGCCGCCGGAGGTGCTGTCGACGGGCTCGTCGGCGCGCTCGCCGGAGCCGTCGGCAGCGGACCCGGCGGCGTCGGCACCGGCGGACCGGTCGGCACCGGCGGACCCGGTACCGGCGGACCCGGTACCCGGCTGTGCGCCGGCGGAGGCCTCGGCGCCCGAGGAGCCGGATGCGACCGAGGCGTCGTCCGCGCCCCCGCCCTCCGCGGCCCGGCGCCTCGACACCACGAGGCTGGCGATCGCCGCGACCGCGATGGTGCCCGTGATGACCAGCAGCGACAGCCAGATCGGCACCTCGGGCACCGGCACCGGCTGCCCGCCGTTGATGAAGGGCACGTTGTTCTCGTGCAGCGCGTGCAGGGTGAGCTTCACGCCGATGAAGGCGAGGATCACCGACAGCCCGTGTGCCAGGTAGATCAGGCGCTCCAGCAGCCCGCCGATCAGGAAGTACAGCTGGCGCAGCCCGAGCAGGGCGAAGGCGTTCGCGGTGAACACCAGGAACGGCTCCTGGGTCAGGCCGAAGATCGCCGGGATCGAGTCGAACGCAAACAGCAGGTCGGTGAGACCGATCGCGACGATGACCAGGGCCATCGGGGTCAGCAGCCGCTTGCCGTCGATCCGGGTGACGAGCTTGGCGCCGTCGTACTCGGTGGAGGTCGGGAGGACCTTGCGCACCATGCGGATCAGCCGGGAGTCGCCGGCGTCCTTCTCGTCCTCGTCGTCGGCGGACAGGGCCCCCTTGATCTGGGAGTACGCCAGCCAGAACAGGATGATCGCGAACAGGTAGAACACGGCGACGAACTGCTCGATGATCACCGCGCCGACCGCGATGAACGCGCCGCGCATGACGATCGCTATCGCGATGCCGATCAGCAGCACCTTCTGCTGGTGGATCTTCGGCACGGCGAAGCTGGTCATGATCAGCAGGAAGACGAACAGGTTGTCGACCGAGAGTGCCTTCTCGGTCAGCCAGCCGGCCATGTACTCGCCGCCGTACTGCCAGCCGGAGAAGACGCCGACGCCGACGCCGAACAGCAGGGCGATCGCGATGTAGCCGGCGGACCAGATGGCCGACTCGCGCAGTGTGGGCTCGTGCGGGTCGCGGGCGTGCCCGACGAAGTCGAACACGAGCATGCCGATGACGGCGGCGAGCGTCGCCAGCCACACCCAGAGAGGGACGTGCATGTGCAGGGGCCTCCAGCGCAGGATCGGGCGCTGAAGGTCTCCTCCGCCCGGGCGACCGTGATGCGCTCGGACCGGCGCCACCGGGTCCAGCTCGTCCTGGATCCGTGATGACGGCGACGCCGTGTTCGGGAGTACTCCCCTTCTTCCCGGCGAACGCTAGGCCATGGCGTCCGGTTCCCGACACCCGCGCCGTCCGCGACGCTCGTCACATCTGTCCGTATTGCGAACTTCAGGTGAACAGGCGGGTCGGCCGGTGTCGAGGACCGCGGGCCCGGGTCAGCCGGCGGTGCGGACGGTCGCCGGGTCGTGCGCGGGCCCCTGCACGGGACGCACGGCCGGACGTGGCACCTCGGGCAGCCGGGTGACGGCGGTCCGGCCGGCGGCCGCGACACGGGCCGGGACGACCGGGGTGACCGGACGTCGTGGGGTCACCCGCGGCAGCGGCCGGGTGCCCGACACCCGCGGCTCCGGGAACGCGGCGGCCACGTGGGCCGGCCGGACCGGCAGCTCCGGGAGCACCGGCGACCCCGCACCGGTCGCCGCGGCGAGGTGCGGGTGGGACACGTCCCGGAAGGGGGTCGGGACCGGCGACGGGCGCGTGTGCCCGGTCCGGGCGGCCACGGCGTCGCCGGCGGAGGCGGAGGCGGTACGACGGCCGCGCACCGCGGCCCGTGCCGCCCGGCGCACCGCGTCGCGGGTCGGGTCGAGGTACCCGGCGAGCGCGCTGCGGTCCGGCCGGCAGAGCTCGCGGCCACGGGCGAGATCGCCCAGCGAGCGGAGCACGACGGTCCCGATCGAGGGGAAGACCCCGCTGCCCATCGCGACGACGGTGAGCGTCACGCCGGACCCGCGCAGCGGGACGGCGACCTCGTCCGGGACGACCCGGCCACGGGTCCCCGCGGCGTCGGCACCGACGTCGGCGACGACCAGGATCCCGCCGCGGCCGCGGACGCCCATGGCGGTGGCGGCCGCACGCGTGAGCCGCGCGGATGCCGCGCCGACCGCGTCGGGCGTCGTCGCACCGGTCACCTCGCCGGTGTTCACCAGCAGCTCGACCGGCAGGCCCGGCTGGGCGATCCGCCGCTCGACGGCGGCCATCCCGGCCGGGTCGGTGAGGTCCGCGGCGAGGGTCTCGACGATCGCGCCGGTCGCCCGGCCGATCCGCTCGGCGAGGTCGGCGAGGTGGGCGGCGTCGCGCTCGACGAGGACGACCGCGTACCCGCGTTCGGCCAGCTCACGGGCGTAGGCCGCCCCGAGCCCGCTGCGTACCTCGGAGACCAGTGCTGTCGGCATGTCCCTGACGGTAGGAACCGGTCGCTGTGTGGTCACTGAGAACGGCGCGCCCGCTGAGACCCCGCTGAGTACCCGCCGGCACCGTCCCCGATCGGCGGGTCGGCCCGGTCCGATGTTTCAGCGCGCATCGTTACGGCAAATGGGGTATCGAGTGCCCCGTCAATCGGGTCGCCACGACACCGACCAGCACGAGCCGAGGAGGCCGTCATGGCAGGCAAGTTCGAGGTGTACGAGGACCGCGCCGGGAAGTTCCGCTTCCGGCTGAAGGCCACCAACGGGCAGGTCGTCGCCGTCGGCGAGGCCTACGAGAGCAGGTCGGCCGCCAAGAAGGGCTGCGAGTCGGTGCAGCGCGCGGCGGACGGCGCGGAGGTCGTCGAAGCCGACTCCTGATCGACCCCCTCATGGGTGAAAAGGGGTGACGGGCAGGCCGCCCGTCGCCCCTTTTCTGTCGTGCGGGCACCTCAGGCGGTCGCGCCCTGGCGCAGCACCGGGTGCCTGCCCTCCTCGAACTCCTCCACGAGCTTCGCGCAGAAGGCGTCGAGGTCGTCCGGGTTGCGGCTGGTGACCAGCCCCTCGTCGCAGACCACCTGCTCGTCGACGACGGTCGCGCCGGCGTTGCGCAGGTCGGTGCGGATGCTCGGGAACGACGTCAGCGTGCGTCCCTTCACGACGTCGGCCTCGATCAGCGTCCACGGTCCGTGACAGATCGCGCCGACCGGCTTGCCCGCCCGGAAGAACGCCTGCACGAAGGCGACCGCGGTCCCGTCGACCCGCAGGTTGTCGGGGTTCATGGTGCCGCCGGGCAGCACGAGCGCGTCGTAGTCGTCGGCCGAGACGTCGGCCACGGCCTTGTCGACCTCCAACGTGTCCGCCTTGTCGATGTCGCCGTTCATCGCCTGGATCGAGCCGGTGGACAGCGACACCAGGTCGACCCGGGCGCCCGCCTTCCTCAGCTCCTCGCGGGGCCGGGTCAGCTCCACCTGCTCGACGCCGTCCGCAGCCAGGATCGCGACCGTCCGGCCCTCGAGTTCGTTCGCTACCGTGGTTCCTCCATCGCTCGGGTGCGGTGCCTGGCCGGTGCGTTCCCGCTCACGTGCCGTCCAATCACCCGGGCCGCCTTCCGGTCGCCCGCGCGGTCGGCTACCGTCCCATCTGAGTAGTGTAGCGATACCCAGGAGCGGAGCATGGACGCGAGGCAGGCCGCAGGCGCGCAGGTGTGCTCGGTCGCGCGCACCGCGGCCCTGCTGTCCGACCCGTGGACGGTGCTCGTGGTCCGGGACCTGGGACGCGGCGTCCACCGGTTCGACGACCTGGCCCGCGGGCTGGGCGTCGCCCGCACGGTGCTGAGCCGGCGGCTGGCGACGCTGGTCGGCGACGGGCTCGCCGAGCGGGTGGAGTACCGCGACCCCGGCTCCCGGACGCGTGCGGAGTACCGGCTCACCCGGCGCGGGCAGGACCTCGGGGTCGTGCTCGCCGCGCTCATGGACTTCGGCGACCGGCACCTCGCCGGGGAGGCCGGGCCGCCGGTCGTCCGGGTGCACGACGGCTGCGGCGCCCCGGTGCGGCTGGTGAGCGTCTGTGCCGAGGGCCACCGGCTCGCCGGCGGGGACCGTGTGCTGCTCGAACCGGGCCCCGGAGCCCCCGACCACCCACCCCAGCAGGAGGACGCATGACCGCCGAGACCAGCACCCGTCGTCGCGAGCACGAGTGGTCCGACCCGCAGGCGCTCGCCGCCGCGGCCGGCGGGCTCGACGGGCTGGAGTTCCTGCGGCAGATCGTCGACGGGCGGCTCCCGGGGGCGCCGATCGCGAGCCTCGTCGGTTTCCGGGCCGTCTCGGCCGACCGCGGGACGGTCGTGTTCGCGTTCGAGCCCGCCGAGCACCAGTACAACCCGATCGGCTCGGTGCACGGCGGCGTCTACGCGACGCTGCTCGACTCGGCCTGCGGCTGCGCCGTGCACTCGACGCTGCCGGCCGGGACCGGCTACACCAGCCTCGACCTGTCCGTCCGGTTCCTGCGCCGGATCACCGCCGACACCGGCACGGTCACCTGCACCGGGCGCGTCGTGCACGCCGGCCGCCGCACCGCGCTGGCCAGGGCCGAGCTGACCGACGGCGACGGCAGGCTGCTCGGCGAGGCCACGTCGAGCTGCATGATCCTGCCCGGCGGCTGAACCGGCGGGGGCGGCCCGCGCCGCCCCCGCCCCCGCTCAGGGGAGCCGGAAGCTCGGCGCCCCGGCGGCCGGCGCGCTGACGTGGCTCTGCCGGTAGAGGTCCGACCACGGCGCCGGGGACCCGGGGAGCCCGGAGTCCTTCGCCGGGTCGTCGAGCGCGAGGTCGAGCCGCGCACCCTGCACCGTCACCTCCTGGTTCGAGACCGAGGGCAGCCAGTCGTTGGTGAGCGGGATCCCGGGCTGGACCGTCCCGATGTCGACGGCGAGCGAGTGCCCCGCGGGCAGCGTCCAGTCCATGGACTTCAGCTGCAGCCGGGTCTCGCCGGCACGCAGCACCGACACCTGCTGGTTGATCATCGTCCCGCTGCCGTCGGGGGCGACGTCGTGCAGCCGGACCATGACGTTGCCGGTCCCCCGCGCCGTCACCGTCGCGGTCGGTGTGCCGGTCAGCCGGGTGGCCGCGGCCACGGGCTCGGACCGCTGGACGAACGCGGAGGTGGCCCCGTCGTCGGTGTAGGTCCCGCCGCCGAGCCGCACGGTCGCCGTGCGGTCCGCGCGCGGCCAGCTGTCCTCGGCGCGCCAGGAGCCGGTGCTGTCCTCGACGGCGACGGCCGGGTACTGCACGGCCGGCTGGACGCCCTTCAGGTACTGGTCGTAGAACGAGAAGACCTCGTCGAACCAGCCCTCGCGGCCGAGCTCCAGGCGTCCGTCCGCGGTGCGCTCACCGCCCCGCTTGTGGTCCCACTGCCCCAGCCAGGCCCGCTGCGGGCCCTCGTGGTTCGCCAGGAACTCGGCCATGCCCTCGGCCTCGGTGTTCCACTCCAGGAAACCCTGGGTGAGGAACAACGGCGTCGTGGTGCCCTTCGCCCGCTCGGCCAGGTCCCGGACCGTCCAGGTCTCCGACTCCGGGTTCGGCTCCATGTACGACGCCGTGTTGAGGAGCGGGCACTCCGGGTGCGGCCCCGTGGGGGTGTCCCACGCGGCGTTGGCGAGGTAGCGGGGGTCGTCGTCCGGCATCTGCGGCTGCGTGGCGACCTCGTTGTAGACGGTGGGCACGGAGGTGATCGTCGACCGGGGCACGCCGCCGGAGCGCATGTTCCGCTGGATGTCCCAGATCGGCTCCTGCGCGATGACGGCCTTGAGCGCCGGGTGCTCCAGGTTGTTGCCGACCAGCGCGGTGACGCCGTCGAGCGACTTGCCGTACATCCCGACCGACCCGGTGGACCACGGCTGCGCGGCGGCCCAGTCGAGCGCGGCCCGGATGTCGGCCTGGTCGGCGGGACCGCCGATCGCCTCGGTGCAGCCGGTCGAGCCGCCGGAGCCCCGGGAGTCGACCATGACGAGCCCGTAGCCCCGCTCGAGCAGGCCGCCCTCGGCGATCAGGTCCTCGAAGCGGGCCGACGGGCCGGTGTGGGCGAACCCCTCCACGCTCAGCTGCCCGGAGTGTCCGAAGTAGCCGCCGGCGGACATCACGAGCGGGACCTTCGCGCCCTCGGGGAGGTCCTCGGGCAGCAGGACGTCCGCGTGCAGCTCGACGCCGTCGGCCGTCGGGAAGTAGTGCTGGGTCCAGCGCGCCCCCTCGGGGACGCGGTCGTTCTGCGCGTGCGTGACGGCGTCGGTGTCGGTGGCGACGGCGGCGGACCGCGCGACGGACGCGGACTGCGTGGTGGCGACGTCGCTGCAGCCCGCGAGCAGTGCCACGGACAGGGTCAGGACCCCCGCGGTCACGATCCTCCTCACGACGGCACCTCGGCCGTCAGGCCGGGCCGTGTCGCTGCCGGAGCGGCCGGGTGGTCTCGAGTGATCATGGGGGGTCTCGCCTCCTTCGCCGGTGGTGACGACAGGAGACGAGGTGCCGTAGCGGCACACTCAAGTGATCTGTGAGCCGGACCACTCCGGCGGCGTCACCCGCCGCCGGGCCCCGCGACCCGCACGGCGGCGTCGACGCAGCTCGCGGCACGGACGGCGCCGGGCGACTCCGCGGTCGTGCCGTACAGCTGCGGCCCGGGCAGATCCGGCGAGAGCGCGCGGGCGTCGTCGGTGACGGCGGCGAAGCCCTGCCGCCCGTAGGCCCACACCGCGCGGTCGCCGCCGGTCTCGCCGACGTCGGCGCCGCTCACCCGGGCGGCCAGGAACTCGACGTCGCCGCCGGGGACGGCGTAGCGCTGCGCGGCCATCCGCGCACCGTCCGGCAGCGCGCCGGCGAGGGCGTCGGCGTCGGTGTCCCGGGCGGGCGTGCACGAGGCGAGCGCGGCGGCCGGGTCGGTCGCGGCGAGGCGGGCGAAGTCCTGCGCGGCCGTCACCGCGCCGTCGATCTCCTTGCCGGCCTCGGCCTGGGCCGGCCCGACGAGCATCCCGGCCCCGACGACGACGGCGGTCAGCACCGCCGCGCCGACCAGGACGACCCCCACACACCAGGCCACGGTCCGCAGGACCAGGGACCCGGATCCGCTCATGTCGTCGACGGTAGACCGGTTTCCCGTTCCGGTCCGGACGAGAACCGGATCGGTGTCCTCATCCGGATGATCGTTCACTTCGTTCCCGGACGGGGCTGTCCCGCAGTTCGATCATGATGTAAGGAACGGTTCCGCTCCGTTCTCACAGGACGGGAGCCCCGTGGTCGTGATCGTGACCCGCGGGCCGGCCGGCGAGCCGTTCCGCGCGGCCGCGCACCTCGCCGCCGCCGATCCGGCCCGCGCCGACGAGGAGGTCCTCGCACGCGTCGAGCCAGCACACGTAGTACGGCGCCGCGGGGTCGGCGGCGATCCGCGCGACCAGCCGGTCCCGGAACGCGTCCCAGGTGATCCGGCCGCTCTCGGCGAGGGCCACCGCCATCCCGAACGCGCGGCCCTCTCACGGTTCGGCGAAGACCAGCTCGCCGTTCGCGCGGGGCGGCGCGGCCGGCCCGGACGTCTCGGCCGCGACGTTCACGGCGCCCCCACCTCGGCGACGCCCACCATCGCGTCCCGGGTGACCAGCGCCGCGAGCTCGTCCGGCATGAGGCCGCCGGTCCCGGCGGGACGGCGCGGCAGGGTCAGGTAGCGGACCTCGGCCGAGGAGTCCCACACCTCGATCCGTCGTTCCGGCGGCAGGTCGAGTCCCATCTCGCCGAGCACGGTGCGCGGCTCGCGCACCACCCGCGCCCGGTAGGCCGGGTCCTTGTACCAGCTCGGCGGCAGGCCGAGCACCGGCCACGGGTAGCACGAGCACAGCGTGCAGACGACGACGTGATGCACCTCGGCCGTCTGCTCCAGCACGACCATGTACTCGCCCTGCGGCCCGGTGAACCCGAGCGAGGCGATCGCGGCGGTGCCGTCGCGCAGCAGCCACTCCCGGTAGTCCGGGTCGGTCCAGGCACGGGCGACGACCGTCGCCCCGTTCAGCGGGCCGACGTCCTGCTCGTAGGTCCGGACGAACCCATCCATCACGGCCCGGTCGACCAGGCCGCGCTCGACGAGCAGCTCCTCGAGCGCCTCGGTGCGCAGCGCCGGGCCGGGGCGCGGCGCGGGGTCGTCGGGGGTCATCGCGGCTCCAGGTGGGACTCGGACAGGTCGGCGTGCACGGTCGCGTCCTCCGCGCCGTCGCCCCACAGCTCGCGGGCGGTGAAGGCGACCGTGTAGACGTGCTGCGGGTGCTCGCCGGCGAGGACGGCGTGGGTGTCGGGCAGGACGTGCGGCGGCCGGACGGCGGTGACGACACCGGCCCGCCCGCGCACGTAGCGGGGCAGCTTCGCCGTCGGGGCCGGTGCCTCTGCCAGGGGCCGCACCGGGTCGCCCGGCGCGAACCGCGGCGGCGACCCGATCTCGCGCAACGAACCGGGCGCGGTCGGCGCGTAGTCCGGCCGGGCGGGCTCTGGGGCGGCCGGTTCGGAGACGTCCTCGCCACACCGCGCCCGGGCCCTGGCCTCGACGGCTCCCGGTGCCAGGATCGCGGAGTCGGTGAGCATGAGCTCGGCGGCGTTCAGCCAGCGGCCGTAGTAGCCGTCGTCGAGGTAGGACGCCCGGTCGAGGCGGGAGAGCGCGTACCGGAACGCGTCGAGGTTGCGCCCGGAGATCCGTCCCATGGTCAGGACGGTCAGCGCGAACGCCCGGCCCTCCCACGGGTGCGGGAACGGCGGCTCCGGCTCGACGTCGGACGGCCGGACGACCGGTCCCCACCCGTCCGTCCCGCCGAGGTCGGCGGTGTCCACTCAGGAGCCCAGGGCCAGGACGTTGCAGACGTCGCCGCGGCCGCCGGTGGAGGTGAGCCCGCGCTGCGAGCGGATGCGTTCGGCGAGGAAGTCGGCGTCGGCACCCACACCGGAGAACCGGCCGGACCCCCATGTCCACTGCCAGGGCAGGCCGAGGAAGAACAGCCCGGGGGTGCCGGTGGTGCCGCGCTGGTGCACCGGCGCGCCGCGGCCGGTGAACACGGGCACGTCGACCCAGGAGTAGTCCTGCCGGAAACCGATGCACCAGACGACCGACGTGATCCCGGTCGAGGCCAGGTCCAGCTCGGTCGTCTCGGACGCCGGGCGCCACACCGGGGTGTAGCGCTCCTCCACCGGCGCGTCGATCCCCTGGGACTCCACGAAGCCGTCGATGGTGTCCTTGATGGACTCGCTGACCTCGTCGGCGTGGTCCAGGGACGACTCCAGGTCGGGCCGGAACCGCAGGGTGCCCGCGGTGTGGTCGGTGAGCACGCCGTAGAGCCGCATGCCCTCGGCGGCGAACCGGCGCAGGTCGACGTCGCGGCCGCCGTCGCGGCCGGTCACGTAGTGGTTGGCCTGCGCGCGGACGGCCTCCCGGCGCGGGTGCCGGGTGACGGGCATCCGGTAGTAGCCCATCTCGTCGAGCCAGTCGGTGACGTCACGGCCCCGGTAGAACCGCGCCACCCGGGGCGCGTGCCCGACGACGAGGTGCACCGCCCTGCCCTCCAGGTGCAGGTCCTCGGCGATCTGGGCCCCGGACTGCCCGGACCCCACGACCAGCACCTCGCCCGGCGGCAGCTGCCCACCGTTGCGGTACTCGTGCGACTGCACCTGGGTGATCGACGGCGGCAGCGGCTCGGACAGCGGCGGAGTGATCGGTGTGTGGTAACCGCCGGTGGCGACGACGACCTGGTCGGCCGTGCAGGTCCCGGCCGAGGTCTCGATCCGGAAGGTGCCGCGCTCGTCGCGGGTCAGCCGGGTGACGGTGACGCCCTCGCACAGCGGCGGGTCGACGAAGGCCCGGTAGGCCTCCAGGTAGTCGACGACCTCGCTGCGGACCATGAACCCGTGCGGGTCGTCACCGGCGTAGGGGAAGTCCGGCAGGTCGCACTGCCAGTTCGGCGTGACCAGGCTGAACGTGTCCCACCGGTAGGACTTCCAGGACGAGGCGACGACGTCGCGCTCCAGGACGAGGTGGTCGATCCCCCGCACGTCCAGGCACCGGCTCATCGACAGCCCGGCCTGCCCGCCGCCGACGACGACCACCGGCCGGTGCTCGCCGTCCAGGTCGGACGGCGGTGTGCGTCGCCCGTCGCGCTGTGCCACCGCGGTCATCGGACCTCCTCGATTCGGCTGAGGTGATCCACGGTCGACCCGTCGTATTTCCGGATGGTGTCGATCGGACGACCAGAATGTTGCCCGATGTTACGCAACAATTCCTTCACAAATGGCCGATCCGGAATTGTTCCCGTAGTCAGCACACAACGTTTCCGAAACGCGGCGCTGGTGTCGTTGTGACTCGCCGGACCCGGTGGGACGAACCATCGGGACCTCTCCCCGGCGCTCCCACGCGCACCGTACCCGTCACCCCCACGAGGAGCCGAACCATGACCAGCGCCGAGCTGTCCGACATCGAGAAGAAGAGCCTCGAGGAGATCCCGCACCCCTCGCTGCCCGAGGGTTCCAGCATCTACGGCGGCACCAAGGTCTTCCCCGACCTGCAGGCCGAGGACGGCGAGACCTACTTCACCCTGGTGCACGGCATCGCCCACGAGTCCTCGGTGAGCTTCGTGGCCGTCCTGCAGGCGACCCGCGCGCTGCGCAAGGGATTCGAGTCGGCGATGTACTTCTACGGCCCCGGCTCGCTGAACTGCCTGGCGACCCGCGGGTTCCCGACCACCGGGACGTCCGCCTTCCCCGGCGAGCACAACATCAACGACCAGCTCAAGACGTTCATCGGCGAGGGCGGCAAGGTCTACTGCTGCCGCTTCGGGCTGTCGCTGCACGGTGCCCGCGAGGAGGACCTCATCGAGGGCGTCATCCCGACGCACCCGCTCGACGTCCAGGACGCGCTCATCCACTACGCCCGCAAGGGCGCGATCATCAACTCGACCTACCAGCTCTGAGAGCCCGTGAGTGGTTATCGCGGTCAGGACCGCGATAACCACTCACGACCCCAGGAGGTCCGCCGCATGTCCGCTCCGTCCCCCGACACCACCGACTCCCTCGTGCCGGCCCTGCAGGTCCGCGCCGAGATGGCCGTTCGCGGCGTGGCGATCGACCCCGACACCTCGCCGGCCTCCGGCTCCGGCTCCGGCTCCGGCACGGTCACCGAGCTCGGCTCCGTGATCCCGCTGCGCCGCCCCGGTGGCGCCGGCCCCTCGGCCGACGGCCACGTGCTCGTCGACGGGCTGAAGACCACCGTGCCGATCGTCGCGGACTCCCCGTACCGGCTCCGCGACGGCCGTCTGGTCCGCAGCGAGCCGGGCGGCGGCGTGACCGACATGGGCGTCGCCGTCGACACGGTCGCGCGACCGGCGTTCTACGACCTCACCACCGCCGACGGCGTGCCCTACGAGAAGATCGCCCGGCTGCACGGGAACGACGTGCTCGCCTCCACCGTCGTCCAGACCTGCGTGCGCTACGGCGAGTCGGACCGCTGCCGGTTCTGCGCGATCGAGCAGTCGCTGCGCTCCGGCGCCACCACCGCCGTGAAGACGCCCGAGCAGCTCGCCGAGGTCGCCGAGGCCGCCGTCCGGCTGGACGGGGTCCGGCAGATGGTGCTGACCACGGGCACGTCGAACGGCCGCGACCGCGGCGCCCGGCACCTGGTCCGCTGCGTGCGCGCGATCCGGGCCGCGGTGCCGGGACTGCCCGTCCAGGTGCAGTGCGAGCCGCCCGCGCCCGGCGACATCGCCGTGATCACGTCGCTGAAGGAGGCCGGCGCGGACGCGATCGGCATCCACGTCGAGTCGCTCGACGACGACGTCCGCCGCCGCTGGATGCCCGGCAAGGCCACCGTGCCGCTCGCCCAGTACCGGGCCGCGTGGGACGAGGCGGTCCGGGTGTTCGGCCCGGACGCGGTGTCGACGTACCTCATCGTCGGGCTCGGCGAGGACCCGGACGAGCTCGTCGCCGGGGCCGCCGATCTGATCGCCCGCGGGGTCTACCCGTTCGTCGTCCCCTACCGCCCGATCCCGGGAACCCTCGCGTTCGACGACGGCGTGCCCGGCCCGGATCCTGCACTGCTCGCCGACGTGACCTCCCGGGTCGCGGCCGAGCTGCGGGCGTCCGGCATGCGCGGCGCCGACCAGGCCGCCGGCTGCGCGGCGTGCGGCGCGTGCAGCGCGCTGTCGGCGGCGGGGGGCTGAGCCGTGACCGTCCAGGACCACGGCCCGCGGCGCCCGGTGGCCCGCGGCGCCGCGGGATTCGTCACCGGCTCGCCCCGCCGGCTCACCCCGGTGTCCCGCTGGGTCGCCGACGAGCTACTCGGCGGCCGCCCGCGCAGCGGCGCCGGCCGCACCGCCACCACGATCTCCGAGGCGCGCGCCGCCGACACGGGCGATCCCGGCGTCGCCGCCCACCGGGCGCTGCGCCGCGAGGTGTTCGGCCGGGAGCAGGGCCTGTTCCCCGACACCGGGACCGGCGACCTCGACGACCACGACGCCGACCCGCGCACCGTCGTGCTCCTGGCGCACGACGCGGCCGGGACGCTGCTCGGCGGCGTCCGGCTGGGACCGGCCGACCCGGCGGCACCGGACGTCGGGTGGTGGACCGGCAGCCGGCTCGTCGTCGCGCCGTCGGCGCGGCGGATCGCGGGTGCCCGGCTCGGCGCGGCGCTGGTCCGCGCCGCGTGCGCCCGCGCCGAGTCCGCGGGGGCGCTCCGGTTCGACGCCGACGTGCAGCTCCCGAACGCCGCGATGTTCGCCCGGCTGGGCTGGGAGCGGGTCCGCGACACCGTGACCGCCGGAGCACCGCACGTGCGGATGCGGTGGCCGATCACCCGGGTCCGCGCCCTCGCGACGGCGACGAAGGCCCCGCTCGGGGCGCTGCTCGGCGGGCTCGGCCCGGCCGGGTTCGTCGGCGACGACGGCGCCCCTGTCCCGGGCACCGACGTCGTGGCCTGCTGCGACGCGATCTCACCCGCGATGGTGGAGCGCGACCCGGAGTGGGCGGGCTGGGCCGGTGTCCTGGTCAACGTCAACGATCTCGCCGCGATGGGTGCCGCCCCGGTCGGGCTGCTCGACGCGGTCGGGGCGCGGGACGCGTCGTTCGCGCACCGCGTGCTGTCCGGGGTGCGGGCGGCCGCCGACGCCTACGGTGTCCCGCTGCTCGGCGGCCACACCCAGCTCGACGTCCCGGCCGCGCTGTCGCTGACCGCGCTGGGCCGCACCGCCCACCCGGTCCCGGCCGGCGGTGGCCGGACCGGGCACACGGTGCGGCTGACCACCGATCTGGGCGGCGGCTGGCGGCCCGGCTACCACGGCCGCCAGTGGGACTCGACGACGTCGCGGACCCGGGCCGAGCTGGCGGCGACGGTCGGGGCGATCGGTCCCGCCGCGAGGTACCGCCCCGCCGCCGCGAAGGACGTCTCGATGGCCGGCATCGCCGGGACGCTCGGCATGCTCGCCGAGGCGTCCGGCACCGGTGCCGTGCTCGACGTCGCCGCCGTGCCGCGCCCCGGCGGCGTGAGCGTCGGCGACTGGTTCACCTGTTTCCCCGGGTTCGGCCTGCTCACGGCGGACGACCCGGGCGCCCCCGCGATCGACGCCGGGCCGGCCGTGTCGGCCGCGTGCGGTGAGCTCGTCGCGGGGACCGGGGTCCGGCTGCGCTGGCCGGACGGCGAGGAGACCGAGGCCGTGCCCGGCGGCGTCACCGGGATGGGCCCGGCCGCCGGAGAGGAGATCGCATGACCACGACGACGTTCGCCGCCGCCGCGCAGGGCTTCGTGCGCGACCTGGACGAGGACTTCGCCCGGGTCGCGGCGACGATCGCCGAGGCCCGCTCCCGGGGCGCGGACCTGCTGGCGCTGCCCGAGGCCGCCCTGGGCGGGTACCTGTCGTCGTTGCACGGTGCCGTCGACGACGTCCCGCCGCAGCTCGACCCGGACGGGCCGGAGATCCGCAGGCTCGTCGGCCTGGCCGGGGACATGGTCGTCACCGCGGGGTTCTGCGAGGCCGGGGACGCCGCGTCCGCCGGGCTGCCGTACAACAGCTGCGTCGCCGTGACCGGCGACGGGGTGCTCGGCCGGCACCGGAAGGTGCACCAGCCGCTGGACGAGAACCACTCGTACGCCGCCGGGGACCGGTTCGCCGCGTTCGACACTCCGGTCGGGCGGATCGGCATGATGATCTGCTACGACAAGGCGTTCCCGGAGGCGGCCCGCGCCCTGGCGATGGACGGTGCGAGGACGGTGGTGTGCATGTCGGCATGGCCCGCGTCACGGACGGACCGGGCCCCGGTCCTCGCGGACGACCGCTGGGCGCGGCGGTTCGACCTGCACGACCGCGCCCGCGCGCTGGAGAACCAGATCGTGTGGGTGTCGGCGAACCAGGCCGGGACGTTCGGCGACCTGCAGCTCGTCGCGAGCGCGAAGGTCGTCGACCCGGGCGGTGAGGTGCTCGCGACGACCGGGACCGAGGCGGGGCTCGCCGTCGCGTCCGTCGACGTCGACGCCGCCGTCGAGGCCGCCCGCCGGTTCATGGGACATCTGCGCGACCGGCGTCCGGCCGCGTACGGCCCCGAACCCGTCGCCGCGGGGGCGTGAGCGGGGTGCGGGTCGCCGCGGCAGCCGCCAACTTCACCCGCGACGCCGCGTTCGACCTGGAGCGGATCGGCGTGATCATCGCGCACGCCCGCGACGCCGGGGTGTCGGTGCTCGCGCTGCCCGACGGCGCGCTCGGCGGCTACGTCCACGACCTGCGCAATCCCGACCCGACCGACCGGTCGGTGCTGCCCCCGGAGCTGGACCCGGACGGCCCCGAGGTGCGGGCGGTGGCGGAGATGGCCCGGGAGATGGTCGTCTGCCTCGGCTTCTGCGAGGCGGGCGCGGCGGAGGGCGAGCGCTACAACGCAGCGGTCTGCCTCACCGGCGACGGTGTGCTGGGCCGGCACCGGAAGGTGCACCAGCCCGCGGGCGTCGCCGCGCTGTTCGCCGCCGGTGACGGGTTCACCGCGTTCGACACCCCGGCCGGCCGGATGGGGATGCTGATCGACCACGACAAGACGTTCCCGGAGTCGGCCCGCTCGCTGGCCCTCGACGGCGCCCAGCTCATCGCCTGCCCGTCGGCGTGGCCGACGTCGCTGACCAACCGGGCGCCGCGGATGGCGCAGGACCGGCAGGCCCGGCTCTTCGATCTCTACGACCAGGCCAGGGCCGCCGAGAACCAGGTGCTGTGGCTGTCGGCGAACCAGAGCGGGCGCAACGGGTCGCTGCACTTCCTGGGCCGGGCGAAGGTCGTCGGGCCGGGTGGGGACGTCCTCGCCCGGACCTGGTCGAAGGGCGGTCTCGCGGTCGCCGACGTCGACCCGGACGCCGTGATCGGCGCGGCCAGGGCCGTGCTGCACCACCTGAAGGAACGCCGCCCCGACCTCTACCGCGACTGACGGGCGGCTGATGCGTACCGACCGGCTCCGTATCCGGCTGTCCACCTACTCGACGAAGCCGCGCGGCGGCGTGGTCCACACCCTCGCGCTGGCCGAGGCGCTGGCGGCGGCCGGGCACGACGTCGAGGTCTGGTCGCTCGCCCGCGGCGGGGACACCGGGTTCTTCCGGCGGGTGGCCCCGGACGTCGGGGTGCGGCTCGTGCCGGTCCCGGACGTCGACGGCGAGTCCGTCGGCGCCCGGATCCTCCGCTCGATCGACCTGCTGGCCGACGCGCTGGGGTCCGCGCCGGAGGTGGACGTCCGGCACGCCCAGGACTGCCTGTCCGCCAACGCCGAGGGCCGCGCGCACGGCGACGGCTCGCTGCTGCGCACGGTGCATCACCTCGACGAGTTCACGACCCCCGAGCTGGCCGCCTGCCACGAGCGGGCGATCGTCTCCCCCGCCGCGCTGGTGTGCGTGTCCCGCGCGGTCGCCACGGAGGTGCGGGACGGCTGGGGCCGCGACGCCACCGTGATCGGCAACGGCGTGGACGCCGCCCGGTTCGCCCGGGCCGCGGACTCCGGCGCCGGGGCGGCCTGGCGCGCGCGGTTCGGGAGCTACGTCCTCTCGGTCGGCGGGATCGAGCCGCGCAAGGGCACCGGCGACCTCGTCGAGGCGATGGCGCTGCTCCCGGACCTGCGGCTGGTCGTCGGGGGCGGCGAGACCCTGTTCGACTACCGCGGCTACCGGGCCGGCGTGCTCGCCCGCGCCGACGCGCTCGGCGTGCGGCCCGAGATCCTCGGCCCCGTCGACGACGACGAGCTCCCCGGCCTGATGGCCGGTGCCGCCGCGTTCGCGTTCCCGTCGGTGAAGGAGGGCTTCGGCCTCGCCGCGATGGAGGCGCTCGCCGCCGGGGTCCCGCTGGTGACCCGGGACCTGCCGGTGCTGCGAGAGGTCTTCGACGGCGCGGCCCGGTTCGCGGCCGAGCCGGCCGGGTTCGCCGCGGCGCTGCGGGCGGCGGTCGCCGAGCCGGACCCGCACCGGGAACGGGCCGGCCGGGAGCTCGCCGCGGCCCACTCGTGGGCGACGGCCGCGGACCGGCACCTGCGCCTGTACGAGGACTTCCTCGGCGCGGGGGTGCCTTGCCCGGTCCGGTAACGTGGTCGTAACACGACGCCGTGTACCGGAGGTGGCCGATGTCCGAGCAGCTCGCCGACGTCGTGCCGCTCTGCCGGGCGGTCCGCCGCGACGACCTCCCGGGGGTGCACTGCCCGCACTGCGCCTCCCCCGTCGACGACGACCTCCCCACCGTCGTGCTGACCCTGCCGGTCCCGGCGCTGCTGACCGACGGTGAGGTGCTCGCCGGGGAGCTGTGACGCCCGGTGCGGCCCGGTCCGGCGACGCCCGGCGCGGCTCGGCCCGGTCCGGCGCGGCCCAGCCCGGTGCGGCGCGGCCCAGCTCGGTGCGGCTCGGTGTGGCGCGGCCCAGCCCGGTCCGGCTCGGCCCAGCCCGGTCCGGCTCGGCCCAGCCCGGTCCGGCTGGGCCCAGCCGGGTCCGGCGCAGCCCAGCCCAGTCCGGCGCAGCCCAGCCCGGCGCCGGGTACCGGACAGAATCGCTTCCCCAAGCAGCGATTCTGCACGAGCACACCCCCGGTTCTCGGGAGCGCACCTCCGAGCACCGATCCGGCCGGGACCGACCCGGCCCACCCCCGAGAGATCGCTGCCTCACGCAGCGATTCCACGGAACCCCCCTGCCCGCCGCGACCGGAGCGCCGACCACCGGCCGCCGGCCACCGGTCCGCGAGCCGCGGGCGTCGCGGATCACGCCGTCGGGCCCGCCAACGGACGGCGGTCCGGGGCCGTCACCGTCGGCTGGGCGGGCCGGCCAGTGCGTCGAGCAGGGCACGCAGATCGTCGGCCATGTCGATGCCGGCCGGGTCCCCGGACTCCCGGTCGAGCAGCCACTGGATCTGCAACCCGTCGGCGGCGGCGACCAGCAGCCGCGCGAGCCGCTCGGGGCCGAGTCCGGCGGCACGCTCCTGCTCCGTGGCGCGTCCCGCGGCCGGCTCTGCAATGGGTCCTGCAACCGGCGCTGCGGCCGGCCCTGCAGTCGGAGCTGCGGCCAGCTCCTCGGCCAGCCCTGCCCGCAGACGCTCGTAGCGGCGCGCGAACCAGTCGTGGGCGGCGTGGTCGGGGTCGGTGGCCTCGGCCGAGGTGACGGCGTGCAGCCGGACGAGATCGGGCTCGGCCGCGTTCGCCGCCACGGCGTCGAGCAGCCGTCCGGTGCCGGTCCCCGTGCCGGCGCGCTCGTCGCGGGCGGCGAGGACCGCGGCCAGCAGGGCCTGCTTCGAGCCGAAGTAGTGGAACAGCGTCGGCTCGGTGACGCCGACCCGGCGGGCGATCTCCTTCGTCGACGACGCGTGGAACCCGCCCTCGGTGAACACCTCGAGGGCGGTCGCGAGGATCTGCGCGCGTCGCCGTTCCCCCTTGGCGTACCGCCCGCGGGCCCGCCCTCCGTCGTTCCCGGGTGGCGTCGTCACGCCGGTCACGCTAGCCCGATCCGATCCCGAGTGTCACTCGGGATTCGACGGTACGGTCGGCGGTATGGCTCACGTCGACGAGGAACTGCTCGGCACCCTGATCGCGACGCTCGACCTCGAGCAGAAGGTCCGGCTGCTCACCGGCGCCGACTTCTGGTCGACACCCGCCGAACCGGCGATCGGGCTGCGGCGGATGGTGCTGTCGGACGGGCCGTCCGGCGTCCGTGGGGAGAGCTTCGACGAGCGGGAGCCGTCACTGTCGCTGCCGTCGTCGTCGGCGCTCGGTGCCACCTGGGACCCGGCGGCGGCCCGGCGGTACGGCTCCGCGCTCGGCGCGGAGGCCCGGCGGCAGCACGCCGACGCCGTCCTCGGCCCGACGATCAACCTGCACCGCACCCCGTACGGCGGCCGGCACTTCGAGGCGTTGTCCGAGGACCCGCTGCTCACCGGGGAGCTGGCCGCCGCCTACGTCGAGGGGCTGCAGGCGCACGGGGTCGCGGCGACGCCCAAGCACTACGTCGCCAACGACGCCGAGACCGAGCGCTTCTCGGTCGACAACCGGGTCGGCGACCGGGCGCTGCGCGAGCTGTACCTGGCCGCGTTCGAGCCGGTGGTGACCCGGGCCGGTGCGTGGGCGGTCATGTCGGCCTACAACGCGGTCAACGGCACGACGATGAGCGAGAACCCGCTGCTCGCCGAGCCGCTGACCGGCGAGTGGGGGTTCGACGGCCTGGTGATGTCGGACTGGGGCGGGGTGCGCAGCACCGAGGCGTCGGCACGCGCCGAGCAGCACCTCGTGATGCCCGGCCCGGTCTCGGCCTGGAGTGCGCGGCTCGTCGAGGCGGTCCGCGACGGCCGCGTCGGTGAGGACGTGATCGACGGGAAGGTGCGGCGACTGCTGCGTCTCGCGGCCCGGGTCGGCGCCCTCGACGGCGTCCCACCGCAGGTCACGGAGCCACCGCCCGCCGAGGACGGCGCCGCCGTCGCCCGGGAGCTGGCCGCCGCCGGATCGGTGCTGGTCCGCAACACCCGGGCGGACGGCTCCGCCGAGCTGCCGTGGGACCTCGCCGGGCCGGGGTCGGTCGCGGTGCTCGGGCACAACGCGGCCCTCGCCCGCACCCAGGGCGGTGGGAGCGCGACGGTGCGGCCCGCCGCCGTCGTCTCCCCGCTCGACGGGCTGCGGGCCGCGCTCGGCGCGGACCGGGTGCGGTACCGGCTGGGCGCGCAGGTCGCGGAGGGGGTGCAGCCGTTCGATCCGGCGTCGATCACGAATCCCGTGACCGGGGGCTCGGGGCTGCGCGCGGTGTTCCGCGACGTCGGCGGGGCCGCGTTGCGGACCGAGGACCGGCTGAGCTCCTCGCTCATCTGGATGGGCGCCGAGATCCCCGAGGGCACCGACCACGTCGAGATCGCGCTCCGCTGGGACGCCCCGGCCGGCGCCCACCGGCTCGGGGCCGCCGCGGTGGGGCACGTCGTCCTCGTTGCGGGCGGCACGACCGTGCTCGACGCCGACGGCGTCCTGACCGGCGACGAGGGGCCCGGGGCGGCCATCTTCGAGGCACCGTCGGTGACGGCCGGTGTCACCACCGACGGCCCGGTCGACCTGGTGCTGCGCTTCCGCCCGTCCGGTCAGGAGGCCGGGATGCCGCTGGTCGCGGTCACGTTCGGTGAGGAGACCGTCGTCGACGACCCGGACGCCGAGATCGCCGCAGCGGCGGCGCTGGCCGCGGGGACCGACGTCGCCGTCGTCGTGGTGGGGACGAACGACCGGATCGAGAGCGAGGGCTTCGACCGCTCCACGCTGGCGCTGCCCGGACGGCAGGACGACCTCGTCCGCGCGGTCGCCGCGGCGAACCCGCGCACCGTCGTCGTCGTGAACTCCGGCGCGCCGGTGCTCCTGCCGTGGCGTGACGAGGTCGCCGCGATCCTGCTCGGCTGGTTCGGCGGGGAGCAGTTCGGGGAGGCCGTCGCCGACGTCCTGCTGGGCGCCGCCGAGCCCGGCGGGCGGCTGCCCACGACCTGGCCGGGCACCGGCCGGGAGCGGTCGGTGCTGTCCGGGGTCCCGTCGGACGGGGTGCTGCGCTACGACGAGGGCGTGCACGCCGGGCACCGGAACTGGCTGCGCCACGGCGAGACACCGGCGTACCCCTTCGGGCACGGTCTCGGCTACACGACCTGGACCCTCGACGGCATGTCGGTCGGCCGCTGGTCGGCGGACGGGATCGACGTGACCGTGACCCTCACCAACACCGGCGACCGCCCCGGGCGCCAGGTCGTGCAGGCCTACCTGTCCCGGGACCGCAGCGACGTCGAGCGCCCGGCGCGGTGGCTCGCCGGATGGGCCGTCGTCGACGCCGCCCCGGGGACGACGACGGTGACCGTCCCGGTGTCCCGCCGCGCGTTCCGGCACCGGACGGGGACCGGCTGGGCCACCGAGCCGGGCACCTGGACGCTGCACCTCGGCTTCTCGGTGACCGACACCCCGCTGACCGCGGAGGTCACCACGACGTGACCCCCGCGGCCGGTGCGCGGGTCAGGCGTGCGCGGCCTTCAGCAGGTCCGAGCACTTCTCCCCGATCATCATCGTCGTGATGTTCGGGTTGATCGCCGGCAGGAACGGCATCGCCGACCCGTCCGCGACGCGGAGGTTCTGCACCCCCCGCACCCGCAGCTGGGGGTCCAGGACCGCGGTCCGGTCGTCGTCGGTGCCCATCTTCGCCGTGCAGGCCGGGTGGTAGACGGTGTTGTGGGTCTTCATGATGTAGTCGGCCAGCTCGTCGTCGGTGACGGCGTCCGGGCCGGGTGCCAGCTCCGCGGCGACCCACTCCTTCAGCGCCGGCTGCTCGGCGATCCGCCGCGCGAGCCGGATCCCCTCCGTCATCACGCGCATGTCGTGACCCTCGGGATCGGTGAAGTAGCGGGGGTCGACGCGGGCCCGGTCGCGGAAGTCCCGGGTGCGCAGCCGGACGGTGCCGCGCGACCGCCCGCGGGTGACGTTCGGTGTGAGGCAGAACCCGTTGTCGGTGGTCGGGTAGCCCCAGCGCAGCGTGTTCATGTCGAACGGCACCGAGCCGTAGTGCATCATCAGGTCCGGCCGGTCGAGCCGCGGGTCGGTACGGTGGAAAAGCCCGATCTCCCACCACTGCGTCGACTCGGTGACCATCGGCTTCGCGGCGTCCCAGAAGACGAGGCCCTCGACGTGGTCGTCGAGGTTCGACCCGACCCCGGGCAGGTCCGAGAGCACGTCGATGCCGAACTCGCGCAGGTGGTCGCCCGGGCCGATGCCGGACAGCATCAGCAGCTTCGGGGTGTCGATCGCACCCGCTGAGAGGATCACCTCGCGGTCGGCGAGGACGGTCTCCCGGCCCGGGCCGATCCCGCGCTGGTACTCGATCCCGGTCGCCCGGGTGCCCTCGAACAGCACCCGCGACGCCCAGCAGTCGGTCCGTACCTCGAGGTTCGGGCGCGACCCCAGGACCGGGTGCAGATACGACGCCGACGACGACGCCCGCGTCCCGTCCGGGAACGAGTTGATCTGGAAGTACCCGGCGCCGTCGGTGACGGTGTGGCCCTCGTTGAACCGCACCGTCGGCATCCCGACGTCGGCGGCCGCCGCCAGCACGGCGTTCCCGCACGGGTCCTTCGAGGGCACCTGCATGAGGTTGACCGGGCCGGAGCGACCGTGCCCGGACCACTCGCCGTCGTTGGTCTCCAGCCGGGTGATCAGCGGCCAGCACTCGTCGGCCGACCAGCCGGTCAGGCCCAGCGACGCCCACTCGTCCAGGTCCTCGCGCGGGGTCCAGAACGCGATGCACGAGTTGTGCGACGAGCACCCGCCGAGCACCTTCGCGCGGGCATGCCGCATGTGCGAGTTGCCGCGCTCCTGCGGCTCGATCGGGTAGTCCCAGTCGTAGCCGGAGTCGAGCAGGTTCATCCAGTCGGTGAGCTTCAGGATGTTGTCGTCGCCCACGTCGGACGGGCCGGCCTCCAGCAGCAGCACCCGCGTCGACGGGTCCTCCGACAGCCGCGCGGCGAGCGCACAGCCCGCCGACCCCCCGCCGACGACGACGTAGTCGAACCGGTCCGTCATGCCTTCTCCCCCATGCCTTCGGAAATCTCCTTCGCTCTGTGTTCGGGCAGGCAGCCCAGCTGGTGACGGCCCTTCAGGCGGAACCAGAGGAGCCCGGCCGACGCCACCACCCCGATGAAGATGAACGCGATGAACCGCAGCCATCCGGTGCCGTAGACCTCCTCGCGCGGCCACGCCAGGTTCAGCGCCATCGCCGCACCCCAGCACACCGCCAGGATGTTCACCGGCAGCCCGAGACGGCCGAGGGTGAAGTACCCCTTCTGCCCCTCGTCGGGCCACTGCCCGCGCAGTCGCCGGACCAGCATCGGCACCGTGACCAGCAGGTACGCGATGTAGATCATGATGATCGCCACGCTGGTGACCGCGGTGAAGACCTCCGGCACCCCGACGTTGGCGAGCAGGATCAGGATCGCCACGGCACCGATGACGATCGCCGGGACCACCGGCGTCTTGTGCTTCGGGTCGATCCGGGCCAGCAGCGCGCCCGCGGGCAGACCGTTGTCCCGGGCCATCGCGAACATCAGCCGGATCGCCGCGGTCTGCACCGCCAGCAGGCACACGAAGACGGCGATGCTAATCGTGATCAGGAAGATCCGCCCGATCGTGCCGCCGGCGACCTGGAGCAGCACCAGCTGGCCGCCGCCGTCCTTGGTGCCCAACCGCGGGTCGGACAGGTCCGGCGCCGCCAGGATGATCCCGAGCAGGATGAGCCCGCCGAGCACGAACGACGCGACGACGGCGCGCAGGATCGCCGCCGGCGCGGTCCGCCGCGGGTCGACGGTCTCCTCGCCCAGCGAGCTCGCGGTGTCGAACCCGTACATCACGTAGGCCGAGGCCAGTGCCGCCACCAGGAAGGTGCCGAAGTACCCGCCGCCCCCGGTCGTCGGCGGCGTCTCGAACAGCACCGAGACCGGGTTGTGGACGCTCAGCAGCAGCGCGACCACGATGACGACGGCGGCGATGAGCTCGATGAACACCCCGGTCGAGTTGATCCGGGCCATCAGCTTGACGCCGATCGCGTTGATCACCGTGGTGAACACGATGAGGATCGCGCCGAGCAGCACGCCGTTGACGGCGGCGGCGCCCGGGTCGGCGGCGTCCCCGACCACCTGGAAGCCCGACCAGATCTGCGGGAACGTGAGCTGGGCGGCCAGCGCGACCGCGGACAGCGACACCACCGACGCCGTGAACATCATCCAGCCGGCCATCCACGACGTCGTCGGGCCGGCGAGGCGCTTCGACCAGTTGTAGACCGACCCGGCCACCGGGTAGCGCCCGGCGAGCTCGGCGAACGACAGCGCCACCATGAACTGGCCGGCGAACACCATCGGCCACGACCACCAGTACGCGGCACCGCCGGTGCCGAAGCCGAAGTAGAACAGCTGGAACGTCCCGGTCAGGATCGAGATGTAGCTGATCCCCGCCGCGAAGCTCGAGAACTTGCCGATACTGCGGTCCAGGGTCTGGCTGTAGCCGAACTCGGCCAGCCCTCCCCCGTCCCCGTCACCACCGTGCGTCGCTGCCGGCTTCACCGGCTCCGGGCTGCTCACAACTGCACCTCACTCCTGACCCGAGAACCACCTCTGCGGCTCGGGTGCCGTGTTCTGCCAGATGTGCTTGATCTCCTGGTACTCCGCGAGCCCGGTCGGCCCGAGCTCGCGTCCGTTGCCGGAGCGGCCCATGCCGCCCCACTCCGCACCCGGGAAGTACGGGTGGAAGTCGTTGATCCAGACGGTCCCGTGCCGCAGCGCGTTCGCGACCCGGTTGGCCCGCCCCATGTCCTGGGTGAAGACCGCGCCGGCGAGTCCGTACTCGGTGTCGTTGCCGAGCCGGATCGCCTCGTCCTCGGTGGTGAAGCGCTCGACCGTCAGCAGCGGGCCGAACGTCTCCTCCTTGATCAGCCGCGAGCCCGGCGCCAGGTCGGTGATGACCGTCGGCAGGTAGAAGTAGCCGTTCTTCAGCTCGGGGGCGTCCGGGCGGGCGCCGCCGCAGCGGATCGTCGCGCCCTCCGCGCGCGCCGCGGCCACGAAGTCCTCGATCTTCGCGAGGTGCGCGGCGGAGACGAGCGGGCCGACCTCGACGCCGTCGGCCAGGCCGTCGCCCAGCCGGATCAGCTGTGCGCGCCGCACGATCTCGTCGACGACGGTGTCCGCGACCGAGTCCTCGATGATCAGCCGGGCGCCGGCCGAGCAGACCTGCCCGGAGTGCAGGAACACCGCGAGCATTGCGTAGTCCACCGCGAGCTCGACGTCGGTGTCGGCGAACACGATGTTCGGGTTCTTCCCGCCGAGCTCGACGGCGGTGCGCTTCACGGTCTCCGCGGAGGCCCTGATGATCTTCTGACCGGTGCTGAGCCCGCCGGTGAAGGACACCATGTCGACGTCCGCGTGCTCGGTCAGCGGCGCACCGACCGACGGCCCGTCCCCGAGCACGATGTTGACGACGCCCGCCGGGATCCCGACCTCCTCGCACAGCTCGACCAGCGCGATCGAGGTGAGCGGCGTGACCTCGCTCGGCTTGATCACCATGGTGTTGCCCGCGGCGATCGCCGGGGCGACCTTCCAGGACAGCTGCAGGAGCGGGTAGTTCCACGGCGTGATGAGGGCGCAGACCCCGACCGGCTCGTGCACGATCCGCGAGACGACGGTGTCGCTGCCGGTGTCGACGATCCGGCCCGCGTCCTTGTCGGCGAGACCGGCGTAGTAGCGGAAGACCGCGGTGACGTCGTCGACGTCCTGCCGTCCCTCCGCGATCGTCTTGCCCGTGTCCAGGGTCTCCGAACGGGCGATCTGCTCCCGGTCACGCACCAGCAGGTCCGCGATCCGCCCGAGGAGCGCCCCGCGCTCCCCGGCGGAGGTGGCCCGCCACGGCCCGTCGTCGAACGCGCGACGGGCGGCGGCCACCGCCCGGTCGACGTCGTCGGGCCCGGCCTGGTCCACCTCGGTGACGGTGGAGGCGTCGTAGGGGTTGATCACCGGCGCGGTTCCCGCGGAGCCGGTGGTCCAGGTTCCGTCGATGTAGAGGCTCGGCACCGGGGCAGCGTTCACCTGCGGCGGGAAGAGCGCAACCCGGTGTCGCGCCGGATGATCATGCTCACGCGCGGGCGGGCACCGCACGCTCCGGCGGGCCCGGGGGTACGGTTGCGCCATGGGCAACCCGGTGCGTACCCGTGAGTCCGGGGTGCAGTCGGTCGACCGCGCCATCACGCTCCTGGAACTAATGGCGGTCCGGGGCGAGGCGGGGGTGAGCGAGCTGGCCGCGGCGCTCGACGTGCACAAGTCGACGGCGTTCCGGCTGCTCGGCGCGCTCGAGGAGCACGGGCTCGTGGAACAGATCGGCGACCGCGGCAAGTACCGGCTCGGCTTCGGGCTGATCCCGCTGGCCAGCCGGGTCGCCGAACGCCTCGAGGTCACGACCCAGGGGCGTCCGGTCTGCGAGGAGCTGGCGTCCCGGCTCGGCGAGACCGTCAACATCGCCATCCCCGACCGCGGCTACGCGGTGAACGTCGACCAGGCCCGCGGCCCCGCGATGGTCACCACCTACAACTGGCTCGGACGCATCACCCCGATGCACAACACCTCCAGCGGGAAGGTCCTGCTGGCCGCAGCCCTGACCGAGGATCCCGACGCGATGCCGGACGACGTGCCGGCCCGCGGCCGCAAGAAGCTCACGACCGAGCTCTCACGGGTCCACGAGCTCGGCTACGCGTGGTCGATCGAGGAGTTCGAGACCGGGCTCAACGCCGTCGCCTCCCCGGTGCGGGACCACTCCGGCACCGTCGTCGCGGCGCTGTCGGTGTCCGGGCCCGCCTACCGGCTGCCTGCCGAGCGCATCGAGGAGATCACCACCGACGTCGTCGCGGCGGGCCGGGAGATCAGCCACCGGATGGGGTTCTGGCAGCACGACTGACGGCCTGCGTCAGAGGCGTTCCAGGACCGGCGGGAGGGTGCGCTCGACCTCGTCGCCGATCCGCTCGAACTCGCGCCGCAGGAACGGGGCGGCGAGCTTGAGCAGGCCCTTGAACCGCAGGTCGGCGCGGTAGGTCACGGTGCTCCCGCCGTCGTCGGTCGGCTCGACGACGAGGTCGTCGGTCGCGGTGACGGTCGCGCTCTCCCCGACGAAGACCAGCCGCGCACCGGCGGCGTCGACCAGCGTCACGTCGAGCTCGGTCTCCCTGCCGTTGAACACCGACACGGTGTGCCAGGTCGCACCGACCCCGATCGGGCCGCCGTCGTCGGACCGCGTGCACGACTTCGTGCCCGGGTCCCAGACCTCGCTGTGCCCGAAGTCGGCCAGGTAGCCGAGAACGGTCTCGGGAGGGGTGGACACCGTCATCACCCGCTGGACGCCGACCACGACGCTCCTCTCACCCCGACCCGGTCGGCGGAGATGGTCTCACGCCGCCCGAGCAAGATCGAGAGCGACGCCGGGTTGTGACCGCTGATCGCGACCGCGATCGGCTTCCGGCGTTCCGCCGCGCCGCCCGTGCCGCCCGGCGCAGACTCCGGCTCTCCGGCGGGGCGTGCCGAGCACCCGCCGGTGGACGGGAGGAGTGCCGGGTGCACGACGCCGACGGGACGGGGACCGCCCGGGTCGAACCGGAGCGGCTGGTCGCGGCCGCCGCGCGGTACGACGCGCTCGCCGCGACGCTGACCGCGGCCGCCGCGGCCGTCCCGGTGACGGTGCCCGACGCCGGGTTCGCCTCCGCCGGCGCGGCGGCGGCGCTGGACGCCGGCCTGGTCGCCGCGGTCCGAGCGGACGCCGGTCGCGCCGCCCGGACCGCCGGGGCACTGCGGGCGACGGCGACGGCCTGGCGTTCCGCGGACGACGCCGCCGCGACCTCCCTCGGCGGGTGAGAGCACCGTGCCGTCGCTCGCGGAGCTCCTCGCCGCCGATCCCGGGTCCTGGCTGCGCCGGGCCGGGGCCTGGGACCGGCTGGCGGCGACGCTGGCGGCGGAGGCCGACGACCTCGACCGTCCCGGGTCCGCGGCCCCGCCGGCGGACTGGAGCGGCGCCGACGCCGACCGGGCCCGCGCCGCCCGCGACGCGCTCTGCCGCCGGCTGCGCGCCGGTGCCGGCACCGCCGGGCACGCCGCCGGGGTGCTCGGCAGGCACGCCGGCGAGGTGCTCGCCGCCCAGCGCCGCGTGGTGCTGGCCGCGCTCGACGTGCACCCGGTGCTGGAGGTCGACCTGGTCACCGGCGGGGTGCGGCTCGCACCGGGGGCCGTCGGGTTCCCGCAGGTCCTGCAGGTGCCGGGGATGGCGCTGACCGGCGGCAGGCTCGCGCTGGACCTCCTCCGGTGGAGCAGGGCGGTCCACGAGGCCGTCTCCGACGCCGCCCGGTCCGACGCGGCGGCGACCGCCGCGCTGCGGGCCGCGTCGGCCGGCGGCGACGGGCCGGTCGTGGCGTCGCCCGCGGCGGTCCCCGCCGGGCCCGGCGCGGCCCGCGCCTGGTGGGCGGGGCTGTCCGGCGACCAGCGGGACCGGCTGACGCGCACCCGTCCCGACCTGGTCGGTGGCACCGACGGGGTGCCGGTGGCCGACCGGGACCGCGCCAACCGGATCCGCCTCGACGCCGAACGCGCACGGCTGCGCTCGCTCGCGGCCCGGCAGCGGCAGGCGGGAGACCCCGCGGCCGCCGCCCGCACCGGGGCCGCGCTGGCGGGGCTCGACGCCGTCGCGCAGCGGCTCGCCCGCGGCGACGCGGCGCTGCTCGACGTGGGCGCGGGCGCGGGGCCGGGGCGGGTGGTGCTCGCCGTGGGCGATCCGGAGCGCGCCGCGCACGTCCTCACCCACGTGCCGGGCACCGGGGCGGGCTGGGCGTCGGTGCCCGAGGACTTGCGGCGCGTGGAGGCGATCCGGACCGCGGCCGGGACCGACGTCGCCGCCGTGCTCTGGACCGGCTATGACGCTCCCGCCCACCTCGCGGCGGCCGCCTACGACGAGCCGGCCCGCTCCGCCGCCGGGGACCTGCGGCGGTTCCAGGACGGGCTGCGTGGCGGGCACCACGGGCCGGTGCACCTGACCGTCGTCGGCCACTCGTACGGCTCGACGGTCGCGGGGCGGGCCGCCGCCCCGGGGTTCGCCGTGGACGACGTCGTGTTCGTCGGCAGCCCCGGCGCCGGCGTCCGCCACGCCGGGGAGCTCGGCGTCCCGGCCGACCGGGTGTGGGCGACGACGGCGCAGCACGACCCGATCTCGCGGGTGCCCGGCAGCGAACTGTTCGCCACCTCGCGGGGTCTCGGGCCGAACGGGCTCGCGCACGGGGCGAACCCGGCGGCGCCCGGGTTCGGCGCCCGGATCGTCGAGTCCGCCCCCGGCGCGGCGCTGCCGCGGCGCGACGACCCCGCGACCCCGACCGACGAGTCCGCGCCCGCCTCCGCACACAGCGCGTACTGGGACCCGGGTTCGCCGAGCCTCACCGCCTTGGGGAAGATCGTTTCGGGGCGCGCGGGCGAATCATGACCCTGAGTGACGGTCAGACCGCTTTGCGAGGTGCCCGTCCGGCCATCCGGCGGCACCGCCGACGGCTCGAAGAACCAGCGATGATGCAGGTCACAGATAGTCGTCAGTCGATCAGCGACTACCCTCCCACCGGTTCGGGCAGGAGCAGTAGCATGCGGGCGTGACCGAGACCGAGAGTAAACCGGCGAGGCGTACCGGACGCCCGCCGCTGACCGACCGGGCGACGTTGCTCGCGGCTGCCCGCGACCTCGGCTTCTCCGACCTGACGGTCGGCGCCGTGACGGCCCGGGTCGGGGTCAAGTACTCGACGTTCTATCGGCACTTCCCCAGCCTGGAGTCCCTCGTGGCGGCGCTCGTCGACGACGTCGTCACCGACGACGCGTTCCCCGACACCGGGGGCCGCTGGCAGGACCAGCTCCTCGCCTTCACCGGGGCGACCTTCGACGTGATGGCCCAGCACCCCGGTCTCGCACCCGCGATGGTGCGGCTGCCGAACGCGCCGGAGGCGATGCTGGCGGCGTTCCGGCGGTGCACCGACCAGCTGATCGCGGCCGGCTTCCCGGCCGACGACGCGGTCCTCGGCGCCGGGACGGCCATGAACCTGGGCGTGCAGCCGTGGCTGAGCGCCGTCGGCGGCAGCGTGGGCGACGTCCCACGGCGTGACCAGGTGCTCGAGTCCGAGCAGCCGTTCGCACCGGAGGTCTGCGCGGTGTACCGCGACCAGGTCGACGACCCGCCCCGCGCGTGGACGCTCCGCCGGGTCGAGCTGCTGGTCGCCGGCCTGGAGACCCGCCTCGCGGGCTGAGCGCCCGCCGACGACCGGCCCGACACACGGAGACGCCCGGGGTGCTGAGCACCCCGGGCGTCTCTCGTCTGTCGGACGTCAGCCGGTCAGGAGGGCACGACCTGGTCCGCCTGCGGGCCCTTCTGGCCCTGGGTGACCTCGAAGGTCACGGCCTGACCCTCGTCCAGGCTGCGGTATCCGGAGCTCTGGATCGCGCTGAAGTGGACGAACAGGTCCTGCCCGCCTCCGTCCGGCGTGATGAACCCGTAACCCTTCTCGGCGTTGAACCACTTCACGGTTCCCTGTGGCATCCGGATGTCTCCTCGCGTATTGCCGGTACCTTCAGAGGGGACCCTAGCCCTCCTTCGCCCCGAGAGGGGCGCCGCGCCCCCAACAATGTGCGGCGCGTCGCGAGGAGGTGTCCGTTTCGTCCTGATCTTTTCGGGGATCCGGAGCGCCCGGGCCCCGTGCGCGGGCCCGTCCGTGCCGGTCAGGGACGGTCGCGGAGCTCGATGCCCGCGGGCGTCGTCGCACCGGCCAGGCCGCACGCGAGATCGAGTTCCGCGACGACGTTCTGCACGACCTGCGCGACGCCGCGCGCGCCGTCGAGCGCGAGGCCGTGCACGAACGGCCGCCCGAGCAGCACGGCCCGCGCACCGAGACGCACGGCCGTCGCCACGTCGGCGCCGGTCCGGACACCGCTGTCGAGCAGCACCGCCAGCCGGTCCCCCACCGCCGCGGCCACACCGGGCAGCGCGTCGAGCGACGCGACGGAGTGGTCGACCTGCCGTCCGCCGTGGTTGGAGACGACGACGCCGTCCGCCCCTGCGTCGGCGGCCCGGCGGGCGTCGTCGGGGTGCAGGACGCCCTTGACGACGATCGGCAGCCGGGTCCGCTCGCGGAGCCCGGCGAGATCGTCCCAGGACAGCTGCGGCCGGGAGTAGACCCGCAGGAACGTCTCCACCGCGGCACGCGGGACCGGCGAGCGCAGATTCTCCAGGAACCCGCCGGGTGCGTTCCGGGAGATCTCGACGAGGGTCCGCACCGCCTGCGGGGTGACCTTCGGCGGGGGTCCGGTCCGCGGCGCGGCCAGGGTCTCCTCGACCAGCCGCCGGAAGACCGGGTCGGAGGTGTACTGCGCGATGCCGATGCCCCGGGCGAACGGCAGGTGCCCCAGGTCGAGGTCGCGCGGACGCCAGCCGAGCATCGTCGTGTCCAGGGTGACGACGACGGCCTCGCACCCGGCGGCCTCGGCGCGGGCGAGGAAGCTGTCGACCAGCTCGTCGGAGGTGGACCAGTAGAGCTGGAACCAGGTGGGCCCACCGGCCCGGACGATCTCCTCCGTCGGTGCACCGGCCTGGTTCGAGATCACCATCGGGACGCCGGCCGCGGCGGCACCGCGGGCGACGGCGGTGTCGGCACCGCGGCGCACGAGATCGAGCGCGCCGACCGGGGCGAGCAGCAGCGGAGCGGGCAGCCTGCGGCCGAACAGCTCCACCGAGAGGTCCCGCTCGCCGACGTCGCGCAGGATCCGCGGCACGACCTCCCGGCGGGCGAAGGCCTCCCGGTTGGCGCGCATCGTCGTCTCCGCACCGGCGCCGCCGGTGACGTAGGCGTCGGCGCGGCGGCTCATCGCACGCCGGGCGCGCCGCTCCAGCTCGGCGGGGCCGGTGGGGACCCGCGGACGCGCGCCGGAGACCCCCTCGCGGTAGATCCGTTCCTGCCGCGCCCGCCCCGGTGCCGTCACGTGCCCTCCCCCGTCGGAATCGTCGGTCAGGCTACGTGCCCGCGGTGCGGGTCCGAGGCGTTGAGCCTGCGGACGACGTCGTCGTAGTCGCCGCGGGCCTCGGCGTGCCGCAGGAACCCGACCCGCTCGACGAGCACCTCGCCGTCGTCCGGCCGGGTGTCGAGGATCTGCACCACCTCGGCGACGAACTCGTCCAGCGGCATCGCGATCGGGCTCTCCCGCTGGGTCGGGAGCAGGTCGGTGGCGACCGACGGCGGCACGATCTCGTGCAGCCCCACGGTCGTGTCCGCGAGCTGGAGGCGGAGCGACTCGGTCAGCATGTGCACGGCGGCCTTGGAGGCGTTGTAGCTGGGTGTCGCGCCGAGCGGGACGAACGCGAGCCCGGAGGAGACGGTCACGATCGTCGCGGCGGGGCGGGTCCGGAAGTGCTCGACCAGCTCCCCGATCAGCCGGACCGGGCCGAGCACGTTCGTGGTCACGACCTCCTCGGCGGAGGCCACGGACCCGTCGGGGGTGTGCCAGTCCTCGACGCGCATGATCCCGGCCATCGCGACGAGGACGTCGAGGTCCGGGTGCCGGTCGAGGACCTCCGCGACGGCCGTGCGGATGCTCGCCGGGTCGGCCGTGTCGATCTCGACGGCGTCCAGACCGGGGTGCGCCGCGGTGAGCTCGTCGAGCAGTGCGCGGCGGCGGCCACCGAGGATCACGGTGTTCCCGCGCTCGCGCAGGGCGAGCGCCAGTACCAGGCCGATCCCGCTCGTCGAGCCGGGGATGAAGACGGTGCGTCCGGTGATCTGCATGGGCACCACCGTCGCCGGGGGGACGGCGCCTCCGGCAGAGACCCGTCATCGGGGGATCACCGGTCCCTGGTCCGCCGACCGGACGGGAGCCGATACTCGGCGGCATGGACCGCGCCGCACTCGCCGACTTCCTGCGCCGGCGCCGGGAGGACCTGCGCCCCTCCGACGTCGGCCTGCCCGACGGGCCGCGCCGGCGGGCACCGGGCCTGCGTCGCGAGGAGGTCGCGTCGCTGGCGGTCATGTCGACCGACTACTACACGCGGCTGGAGCAGCAGCGCGGCCCGCAGCCGAGCGAGCAGATGCTCGCCTCGCTGGCCCGGGCGCTGCGCCCCGGCTCCGAGGAACGCGACTACCTGTTCCGGTGCGCGGGGCGCAACGCACCCGCGACGGCGCCGCTGTCCGGCCACGTCGCCCCGGCACTGCTCCGTGTGCTGGACCGGCTGCAGGACACCCCGGCCATGGTCCTGTCCGTGCTCGGCGAGACGCTCGTGCAGAACGACATGGCCCGGGCGTTGTTCGGTGACCACGCCCGGCACACCGGGCACGCCCGCAGCGAGGTCTACCGCTGGTTCACCGATCCCACCGAGCGCGAGCGCTACCCCTCCGACGACCGGGACCGGCAGAGCCGCGCACAGGTCGCGACCCTGCGCGCGGCCCTCGGGCTGCTGGGGCCGGAGTCCCGGGCCGGCGAGCTGGTCCGGGTACTGCGCGACCGCAGCCCCGAGTTCGACGGCCTCTGGGAGCTCCAGGAGGTCGGCCGCCGGTTCGCCGACCACAAGACGCTGCTGCACCCCGAGCTCGGCCCGCTCGAGGTCGACTGCCAGGTGCTGTTCACCGAGGACCGGTCGCAGGCGCTGCTCGTGCTCACCGCGGCACCGCGCAGCGAGACCGCGCGACGGTTCGAGCTCCTCGGGGTGATCGGCAGCCAGCAGTTCAGCGGGGACCGGTCCGCACCGGCAGGCTCGTGAGCCCGTGGATCAGCGTGCTCTCCCGGTGCGGGCCGGGCTCACCGCCGAGCGTCAGGTCCGGGAATCGTTCGAGCAGGGTGCGGAAGGCGACCTCGCCCTCCAGCCGGGCCAGCGGCGCGCCGACGCAGTGGTGGATGCCGTAGCCGAAGGCCAGGTGGCCCGAGGTGTCCCGGGTGACGTCGAGCCGGTCGGCGTCGGCGTAGCGCTCGGGGTCGCGGTTCGCCCCGATCAGTGAGACGAGGACGAACTGGTCGGCGGGGATCGTCGTGCCGGAGTACTCGACCGGCTCGGCGGTGAACCGGAAGGTCGCGAGGTTGACCGGGCCGTCGTAGCGCAGGAACTCCTCGACGGCGTTCGGCACGCGCTCCGGCTCGCGCCGGAGCAGGTCCCGCTGCTCGGGGTCGCACAGCAGCGCGAGCATCCCGTTGCCGATCAGGTTGACCGTCGTCTCGTGCCCGGCGACGAGCAGCAGGAACGCCATCGCCGTCGTCTCGGCGTGGCTGAGCGAGTCACCGTCCTCCGAGGCCCGCACGATCTCGGAGAGCATGTCGTCGCCCGGGTTCGCGGACTTGTCGGCGACCAGCTCGGCGAGGAACTGCGCCATGGCGCCGGCGGCCGCCCCGCGCTCGTCGTCGCCCGCGCCGGAGAGGAGCGTGTTCGACCACTCGCGGAAGTCGTCGCGGCGGCCCTGCGGGACGCCGAGAATCTCGCAGATGACCGTCATCGGCAGCGGGAAGGCGAACTCGTCGAGCAGGTCGACGTCGGGCCCGGCGGCCTCCATCGCGTCGGCCAGCTCGTTCGCGATCTCCTCGATCCGCGGCCGCAGCCGGGCGATCGCGCGCATCGTGAAGGCCCGGCCGACGAGCTTGCGCAGCCGCGTGTGGTCGGGCGGGTCCGCGTTGAGCATGTGCTGGACCAGGGACTCGGCGAGCGCCCGGGCCGACGGGGCCTCCTCCTCGCGGGCGAGGATCTCCGGGATGCGCGCGGCGTCCTTGGCGAGCCGGCCGTCGTTGAGGGCGGCCCGGGCGTCGTCGTAGCGGGTGATCATCCAGAACGAGAGGCCGTTGGGCGCGACGGCCCGCACCACGGGCCGGTCCACCCGCAGCTCCCGGTACAGCGCGTCCGGGTCGTCGAAGAAGTCCGCCCCGAGCCGGAGCGGCTCGGTGTCCTGCGTGGTGGTCATCGTCCGCTCCGTCCGGGTGCGCGGTTCGGCCCCTTCCAGACTTGCACAGCTTGTGCAAAAATGCACTCGTGATGAAGAGGTCCTCCGCCCGCGAGCGCAACCGGCGGTCGATCCTGGACGCCGCCAGCGAGGTGCTGCGGCAGGACCCGGAGGCGACGCTCGACGACGTCGCCGCCCGGGCCGGCGTCGTCCGGCGGACGGTCTACGGGCACTTCGCCAACCGGCAGGCCCTGCTGGTCGCGCTGGTGCACGCCGCGGCTGCCGACTTCGTCGAGCAGGTCGGGGAGGTCGACACCGCCGCGGCGGACCCCGCCACGGAGCTGGCCGCCGTCGTCGTCCGGACCTGGAGCACCGCCCGGCGCAACGGCCCCCTGATCACCCTCGCCCGGCAGACGGTGGACGCCGAGGTGCGGGCCGCCATGACGCCGTTCCACGCCGTCATGGCCCGGTTGATCGCACACGGCCAGCAGTCCGGGGTGTTCGCACGTCACGTCGACGCGGCGATCCTCGGCGAGGTGCTGGAGAACGGCTCGGCGACCTACCTGCGGGCGGCGGAGAGCGGGCGGTGGGACGGCGACGAGACCGACGTCGCGGTCGGGCACCTCCTCACCCTCGGCGTCCCACCGGAGGCGGCGCGGGACGCGGTCGCCCGCGCGGTGCCGGCCGCCGGACGGCGATCGCGGCATGGTCATCCGGTCCCGCGCGGATTAGGTTAGGCGACACTCATCTCCTCGGACGAACGGGTCGACTCGTGTACCTCCGCCTCGCCCTGCGGCGTCGCCTGCGCACCGCGGTACTCCTGCCCCTCGCCACCGTCCTCCTGGTGGCCGGCTGCACGTCGTCCGGGGAGCCCGCTGCCCCCGGGCCGGCGACCGACGGTGGCGGCACGTTCCCCGTGCGGATCGACCACGCCTACGGCACCACCGAGATCCCGGCCGAGCCGACGCGGGTGATCGCGCTCGGCCTGTCCGACCAGGACCCGCTGCTGGCCCTCGGCGTGACGCCGGTCGCGGTGAGCCAGTGGTACGGCGACTACCCGAGCGCGACCTGGCCGTGGGCGCAGGACGAGCTCGGAGGTGCGACGCCGGTCGTACTGAACGGCGGCGTCCGCAACGAGGAGGCTCCCCCGCTGGAGGAGATCGCCTCCCTGCAGCCGGACCTGATCCTCAGCCTCTACAACGGGACCACCCAGGAGCAGTACGACCAGCTGTCGCGGATCGCCCCGACCGTCGTCCCCGACCAGCAGTTCACGAACTTCACCATCACCTGGCAGGAGGCCACCCGCGCCACCGGCGAGGCGCTCGGCCGCGAGCAGGAGGCGGTCGGCCTGGTGCAGCGCGTCGAGGGCCGGTTCGCGGAGGCCGCCGCGCAGAACCCGCAGTTCGCGGGGAGGACCGCCGTCGTCGCGGAGCGGTTCGAGCCCGGCGCCAGCGTCGTGCGGTCCGGCAACGACGTGCGCGCCCGGTTCTTCGGCGGGCTCGGCTTCACCGTGCCGGGCGAGATCGGCGGGATCGCGCCCGACGAGTACGGCGAGATCGACGTCTCCGACGAGCTCATGTCCGAGCTGTCCGAGGACCTCCTCGTGTGGAACATCGGCGCGTCCCCCGAGGTCCGGCCGGAGATCGAGAACAGCCCGCTCCACGCGGCACTGCCGGTCGTGCAGCAGGGCAGGGTGCTGTGGATCGAGGACCCGGTCGTCTCCGGGGCGTTCAGCTGGGGAACGATCCTCAGCCTCGACTACGCGCTCGACGAGCTCGTCCCGCGGATCCGCGCCGTCGTCCCGCCGCAGTGAGCCCGGTGATCACGAGTCGGGAAGGGATCCGGCCACATCCGGCCGCCGTGCTTCCCGATCGGTGATCTTGGGCCGGCCAGGGTTGAGTGTGCCGCAGCGTCCGGGTGTCTCGTGGTGGCCGGACACCTGGACGGGAGGACCGCACGATGCCCGACGCCCTCACACCTGCGGAGTTCCACGAGACGGTCGGCCGGACCGTCGCCGCGGGCCCCGCACGGATCACCCTGCACATGGACTTCTCCCGGAACCGGGAGGCCGTCGAGGAGGGGCCGCGGCGCCGCGGGATCCTGCCGGCACTCGCCCGCGCGGTCGTCCGGCGTCTCCCCCGCGAGCTCGACGCCGAGGGGGTCCTCGACGTCGCCGGCCGGCGGGCCATGTTCGACCAGGGCCACATGGCCGCGGTGCAGCTCGGGGACCGGGTGTGGTCTGGACGCCCCGGACGCACGCTCGACTCGCTCCCGTCCGGCACGGCCCCGGAGCTCGTCACCCCGCTCCGGCTGTTCGACAGGCTCGCGACGGTCACGGCGGTGGAGGACCGGGGGCCCGACGACGGCCTCCGGCACGTCACCGCGACGACGGACGGTTCGCCCGAGCCGGTGGAGGTGTGGCTGGACACGCACGTCCGGCGGATCCGGGCCGGGCGGGACGCGACGACCATGACGCTCGACGCCTTCGGGACCGACGTCGACGGGCTGGACTGGACGCGCCTGCCCGGCTCGCCGGACGGCCCAGGGACGACGTGACGCGCCGATACCCCGGGAGCGTCCCCCTGATCGATCCGCCACGGCGGTCGACGACGCTGGCCGACGGCAGGCGACTGACCTGGCAGGAGTTCGGTGTGCCGGACGGCGAGCCCGTCCTGTACTTCCACGGTGGCGGGAGCACCGGCCTGGAGAGCGGCATCTTCCACCGGGAGGCCGTCCGGAACGGGATCCGTCTGATCGCGCCGAACCGGCCCGGCGCGGCCGGCTCGAGCCTCTGCCCCGGGCGGCCCGTCGGGGCCTACTCGGACGACGTGACCGAGCTGCTGGACGGCCTCGCCGTCGGGACCCTCGCGTGTGTCGGTGAGTCGAACGGGGGCCTGGTCACGATGGCGGTCGCCGCCACGATCCCGGAGCGGATCATCGGCGCCGTGCCCGTCAACCCGACGCTCCCGTGGTTCGATCCGGTGGCGCGGCAGGTGTCCTCACGGTCGGCGGCGACCGGGTATCGCCTGATCCGGTACGCGCCCCGGCTCGTCGCCGCGCTGGAGCGGTACTCGCCGGCGCGTACCCGCCGGTCGACGTCCGCCCCGGACGCGGACGGCCCGGGATCCCGCGTGGATCCGGCCGGTCCGCCTCCCGGGATCGAGCACGACGTCGGCGAGTTCCACCGGCGCGTCCTGACGGAGCGCGCCGGCCGGCAGGCACTGCTGGCCGAGATGCGGTGGGCGAGCGCGAGGTGGGGATTCGACCACTACTCGATCCCCGTGCCACTCGACATCTTCTGCGGCGCCCACGACGCGCAGGCCCCGTTCGCACTCGTGCTCGCGGACCGCAATCCCGCGGCGCGCTTCCACCAGTTCTCCTTCGGTCATCTCGGCTACTCGCACCCCGATGCCAGGCGCCGGATCATCGCGACCGTCGCGGGCTACCGGGACGTCCGCCGGTGAGCCCGGGCGCCGTCCCCGGTCCTCCGCCGTGGACCGCCACGCAGACCCACGAGAGGACCGCGACGACGACGAACACGGAGTAGACGACCCCGTACCCGGCGGCGAGCGCACCCGCCGACGCGGCGACCGGGGCGACGAGACCGGCGACGCCCCAGCCGGTGAAGACACGGCCGTAGGTCGCGCCGAACCGCCCACCGGGGACGACGTCGGAGACCGCGGCCGGGACGAGGGTCGACAGCGCGCCGTACTGGGTCCCGAGCAGGAACAGCGCCGTCAGCGCCAGGGGGCCGCCCGCCCCGGCGGCGAGCGCGACGCACACGACCACGAGCAGCGCCGAGTTCGCGTGCAGGGTCGCGCGGCGGCCCACCCGGTCCGAGACCGGTCCGGCGACCAGCCGCCCGACGACGTTGCCGAGGTTGAGCAGCACCACCGCCGACGCCACGGCCGCGGCCGGTCCGGCGAGCCGGCCGGCGAGTGCGAAGGCGGCCAGGGCCGGTGCGCTGCCGAGACCGAACCCCAGCCACAGGGCGACGACCGGGCGGCGTGGCACCCGTCCGCCGTCGGTACCGGACGGCGCAGCCGGGGCTTCCGGGGCTTCCGGGGCTTCCGGGGCTTCCGGGGCGGCACCCGGCAGCAGCACCGCGGCGGCGAGGAGGACGGCGCCGAGGACCGCGGCCAGCACGACGAAGGTCCCGCCGCGCCCGGCCACCACCAGCAGGACCGCCGCGACCGGGGCGAGGACCGCGGTCCCGACCGCGTAGGAGGCCACCACCAGCCCGAGCGCGAGCCCCCGGCCGGACCGCACGGTCCCGGCCACCCGCACCGCGGTCGCGTAGCCGAGTCCGGCGGTGGCACCGAGCACCACGCCGAACGCGATCACCAGGACGACGACCGACGTCGCCGCGGCGCTCCCGAGCAGACCGGCGACACTGCCGGCCGCCGTCACCAGTGCGAGACGGCGGGGAGCGACCGAGTCGGCGATCCGGCCGCCTGCGAGGACCCCGGCCGTGAACGCCGCGAGACCGACGGAGAAGACGCCGGCCAGCGCGGTGGTCCCGGCCCCCAGCTCACGCTGCGCCGACGCGGTGAACACGTCCCACGCGAACAGGGGGCTCACGGCGAGATCGAGCAGCACCGCGCCGGCGATCGCGCGCCGTCGGCCCATCCCGACCTCCGTCCCCCGCCGGGTGAGCCGTCACCCGGCGGGCCCTGCCGCTGGGCGGTCCGACCGGGAAGGTCTCACGACCGGGCGGTCGCGCGCTGCGTCACGCCCCACCGGGGTGCGTGTACGACGTGACGCGGGGTCAGTTCCCACCGGCGTCGAGCAGCCAGTGGTAGCGGAGCCGCAGGGCCCGTTCCGTGCTCCCCAGCGCGGCCGCGACGGCGAGCGTGATGTTGAGCCAGATCGGCAGGTGGATCGGCGACACGAAGACGCCGATGTTCTCGGCGATCGGGGGGATCCGGGAGATCGGTTCGAGGATCTGCAGGATGTTGAGCCCCAGACCGATCACGACGACGATCACCGAGACGAACCCGAGCACGCGGCTCAGCCCGGGGCTCTCCCGCTCGAACCGGGCCCGGCGTCCCTCGGCCGACCTCGGGTCCGGGGTGAGCTGGTACTCCGCACCGGCCGTCGTCACGTAGTGGCACCGCTTGACGCCGAAGCTCGTCGTCGCCACCTCGATCGCGCCGCCCTCGACGGGGAAGACGGCGGGGACCTTCGACTCGGCGTGGTGGCGGCCGTCGCGGTAGAGCTGGGCCCGCACGACGCCGTCCTCCTTGTCGCCGTTGTGCCGCACGTCGACGCTGTACTCGACCGGACGGCCGTCGTCGCCCGTCAGCCGCAGGTGGAGAAGTGCCCGGCCGGTGAGCATCTGCCACCAGCGGAAGCGCTTCAACGGACGCCCGTCCCCCGGCTTCACCCGCCGGACGGCACGGTCCCGTCGCCACTGCTTGAACATGTCGTCCCCCGACGCTTGTCCGACCTGGCTAACACACTGTGTTAGCCGCTGCATCGAGAAACTAACACGTTGTGCTAGTACGATGCGAGCGGAGGTGCACGATGGAGCGTGACGACGGTGAGCCGAGCAGCCGGGACAAGGTCCTCCGCGCCGCCATGCAGATGTTCGGGGACGACCCCGGGACGAGACTGACCGTGCGGGCGGTCGCAGCCCGGGCCGGGGTGAGCACGGGATCGCTCCGCTACCACTTCCCGACCCAGCGCGAACTGCAGGACGAGGTGCTCACCCGCATCTACGACCTCGTCGTCTCCGACGACACGATCCACGACACCACGACGCCCGCCCGGGACCGGCTGGTCGGCTGCCTCCGCCAGGTGCTCGTCGGCACCGGCGTGGGCGAACAGGCGCGAGCCGCGACGCTGAAGGTCGTCCGGGAGTGGGTCGAGCCCGAGCCGACCGAGGACAACCGGGCCGCCTACCTCGCCATGGAGCGGGAGATGCAGCGACGGGTCGAGTACTGGCTGACCGTGCTGGCGAACGAGGGAGCCGTCGCCGCCGACGACACCGCACGACGGGCGAAGTTCCTGCTCACCGTCGTCAACGGGCTCGGCCTGGAGCGGGCGCTGCCCGCCGGGGAGTCACTGCTGCAGACGGAGACGGACACCCTCTACACGGCCGTCGACGGAGTTCTCGGTCCGCGCTCCTCGTGAACGGTGGCGGACGTCGTCGAGACCGGTGGGGCAGCCACGTGCCCGGTGCCGATGCCGCCGCAGTGCGCCGGTCCACCACCCGTCCGACGGCCTCCCGATCGCGTGGACGACGACCGCCACCGACGCGACGGCATGCAGTAGACGCTCTGCGGTCGTCCCGCCGTTGCCGTTACCGCGAGAGGTCTCCGTGGCACGGCCGTGTCGTTGCACCGGGCCGGTCCGGCGGTGAGCAGCGACGCCCGGGGCCAGCACACCGAGTCGAGCAGGCATCCACCGACGCGCGCGTAGCCGCAGGGGCCCGGCGACACGTATCGCGCGGGAGCGCCGACCACGGTGGAGTGTGATGTGACGGCAAAGTGCGACATTCTCGCCGAGAGGACGACCTTCGTCGACAATGAACCGATCCGGACACTGGAGGTTCGCAGACCATCCGTCCGGACAACGGTGCACCCCGGTACGGACTGGACAGGTGTCGACGATTCGAGCAATGTGGGGACATGACGAACTCCAGACGGGACACGCTACTCGCGCGACTACCGACGCGCGCGTCCGCGGAAGACCTGTACGACGGCGACATCGTGCTGCATTCAAGTGGAACATTCCTTACAGTGATCACCCAATGGCACGGAGAACTCCGATCCTCGCCGATCTTCACCCTCGGAGTGACCGCACTGGACCCGGCCGCATATAGCTTTTCGACAGATCTGGAGATGCACGACGAACACGAGTTCCGGGGAGACTACCTCCTGCTCGGCGAGCTAGGAACGAAACGCTCCCTGCGACTCCCCCGTGACACCGCCGGGTTCTCCGATTTCGACACCGGAGGACTGTTCACCCGCCGTTCGTGCATCGAACTGCTCCCTGAGTCGGACGCGGCGCCGGACTCAGAGTTCATCCTGGAGGATGGTCGTCCGTACCACCTCGGGAGAGCGGAGACCTTGACTCCGCCGGCAGGCTACGCAGATGGGCGTTTCGCGGGCCTCCTGTGGAGGGACTACATCCGACAGCGCGACCAGCGAGGGAGCACGCTCGCCCTACTCGGGTGACAGATGCGAGCGTCGTGCGATCCATGAGATCGAGACCTCCACAGGAACCGCATGCACATCCTCTACCACCCAGAACCCCTGGACGGTAAGGAGGTCGTAGTCATCCGGAATCCCGGAGACATCGATCTCGCCGGGCCCATCGTCCGTCCGGAGCCGACACCCCGAACTCGCATTCGAGCGGCACATCTCGTGGACCGCGTCCATGGTCGACATGTCTGCCCCTTCCTGCATCCCACGGAAAGCAAACACCTCGATACGCTCAGGAGGCGTCGCAGAGTCGACCCTCACCAGATCCGTCACGACGGGCGCCCCGCTCCACGAGGGCTGCGACGGCGGGATCATGTCCACCCCCACGCCGATCGACTCCATCCCAGCGGAGAAGACCTGCCTCAACATCTCGCCGTCGGTCGCGTCCACAGCGCGCGGGAGCGTCCTGAAGTCCCCGTTGCGGGGCACCAGCTCAAGCCGCCTCCCCTGGTCCGAGAAGCCCAGCCCAGCGGGGTGCCTGGAATCAGCAGAGCAGGCGAGAGTCCCTGCCGACAGTACGCCGACCAGACAGAGCAGCCACCATGGCGCTGCACCTGAGTCGTTCCTGCGCCTCGCCACCACCGTCGAAACAGTTCCCGGCGATAGCCTCCCGTATCCGACGGTCAGGACACAGCCCCCGGGCGACTGACGCACTTCAAGGGCTGAGGCGTCTGGTTGTAGAAGCTTTCCGACCAGCTACGCCCGTTGATCATCGCATAGAATCGTCCACTACCTCGATAATTGTAGATCTGACCGGGAGCACATGCCTTCGGCGTCACGACACGAATATTCCGGACCGGCCGACTGTCGCGTCGACTCGTGAGATGTTCCCATCCGTACCACCGTGATCTGTACAAGCTCCCCTCGACAGAGTGGACCGACGGCGGAAGCCGGCACTGACCATCAAAGTGAACATTCACGGTGTACGTCACACCGGGGGTCCCGGAGATGTGTGGATAGTCGATCCCACCCCGGCACGCAATCTGCTCCGAGCCTGCTTCATGTCCGATCTGACCAGCTCGATAGTCACGACTCTCACCGAGGCCGCCCTCGTCCGGTGGCACCGGAGCAACCGACGAGTTCACCGCCGCACGCGATGACCCGTGCATCGCATGCGCAGCGGCTGCGCCGGGAGTCAGTACGATGCACGCTGCCATGAGCACTACGGTGGACAGCATTCGACACGTCGTGGATCGCTGCACAGCAAGCTCCTTCTCCTGAGGTCCTCTACCACTCAGATGGAACCGCATGAGAATTCTGGAGAAAATTACTCGTTAGGCGGACTCGGCTCTGCTTACGCCCCGTCAGTCACTACCGTCACACGGGGACGCCACGAACCGCGTTCACAGGGCGCAGAGAAGAGCGGCACCGCAGAAGACCGTCCGTCCCTCACCGGACCGGCGGTGCGGCACGACAACATGGACTGCAACTCCGTGCTGCGGTCACCTGGGACGCACTGGACCTGGACGCGAGAACCACCGAGGCAAGGGGGCACCGCCATCCGCATCAAGGGCAGGACCTGTCGATCACGTGGAAGCCGAAGCGCACGAGCGGGAACGGAATGCTGGAGCTGTCGAACCTGGCGGTGACGACGCTCCGTGAGTCTCTTCCGCCGACTCGGACGTCGTCGGAGACGATCTGGTGCTCCCCGCTGCCATGGGCGGCCTGCGCGACCCGTCGAGCACCTGGGCCGACCTCTGGGACTCCTGGTTCAGCGGCAGGATCACCTCGACCGGCACCAAGAACGTGCTGGAAGCCTTCGGTGACACGTGGTCCGCTGAGACCACTTCTGGGTTCTTCTAGAGGCTGATCGCGGCCGAAGCCGTGAAGTAGCCCCCTGATCTGGGGAATGTGCTCCTCCGACTGGACTCGAACCAGTAACCGCCCGATTAACAGTCGGGTGCTCTGCCATTGAGCTACGGAGGACCGCTTGTCGCCGCCCTGAACACTCGTCCCGGCGACGGATCAAACTCTACAACACCCTCCGGACCCGTCTCGCAACCCCCCGTTCGGCCGCTGTTGTCGCAGGTCGGGCCCCGATCCGGGTACCACCCCGGTGTCCCGCGGCACCCGGGTACGGTCGCGGTCGGAGGTGAGGGGAATGGTCAGGTTCCTCGTGGGAGTCGCGGTCGGGTACGTCCTCGGCACCAGAGCCGGGCACGAGCGGTACGAGCAGTTGGTGCGTGCCTACCACCGGGCCGTGGACCATCCCGTGGTGCAGGGCGCGGCGGGAGTCGCGCAGGCGGGCGTGGAGGGCGCGATCGGCAAGGTGCGTGGCGAGCGCGCCGACGGCGACGGGCACTCCTGAGGCACCTCGCGGCGGGCGGTCAGTGTTTCCGGGCCACCGCGAAGACACGGCGGAACGGGAACCAGGTGCTGCCGTCGGCGCTCGGCGGGTAGGCCGCGCGCAACCGCGGGGCGAGCTCGTCGACGAAGGCGGCGTAGGCGTCGTCGTCGAGGGCGTCGCGCACGGGCCGCAGCGCCGTGCCGGAGATCCAGCGCAGGACCGGGTCGTCGCCCTCGAGTCGCTGCAGGTAGGTCGTCTCCCACGCGTCGACCACGGCCCCGGAGTGCGCGAGCAGATCCGCGTAGCCGAGCGGGTCCAGGACGGTCTCGTCGCCGCGCAGCAGGATCCGTGCGCGCCAGCGGGGCTGCGCCGCCACCTCGCGGGTGAGGACGTGTGAGGGCGCGCCGAAGTTGCCGGGCACCTGCATCGCGAGCCACGCCCCGGGAGCCAACACGGCGATCCACCGGCGCAGGACGTCGGCGTGCTCGGGCACCCACTGCAGCACCGCGTTGCTGACGAGCACGCCGGTGTCCCGTGGCGGGGTCCAGTCCCGGACGTCGGTCAGTGCCGCGTCGACGCCCGCCGACCGTGCGGCCTCGACCATGTCCGGCGACGAGTCGAACGCGTCGACCGTCGCGTCCGGCCAGCGCCGGGACAACAGGCCGGTGAGGTGGCCCGGCCCGCAACCCGCGTCCACGACCCGCGGCAGCCCGGGATCGACCGCGCCGACCCGCGCGAGGAGGTCGACGAACGGGCGGGAGCGGTGGTCGTCGAACGCCCGGTAGAGCTCGGGGTCCCAGCTCGCGGCCGTCACCTCGGCGCCCTCACCCGGCGTCGCCTCCGGGCAGCCGGTCCGCGATGCCCTCGGCGAGCCGCCGGACGGCCACCGGGTCGGTGCCGGTGTCCGGCCGGACCTGGACGATCAGCCCGTCCAGTCCCGGGATCCTGCGCTGGAGCACCCACGCCCCGCCGCCGGGGAGCTCGCGCCGGTTGCGGGACCGGATCGACTGGTCGACCCGGTCCCGGACCGCCTGGGGCACCTTCCCGGGCTCCGGGAGTCGGAACCGCTGCGGCACGGCGTCGGACAGCAGCTCCGTGCCGGGGGCGATCTCCTCGGCGGTCGTCGGCGTCACCACCAGCGCCGTCCTGTCCCACGTCGCCTTCGCGATCTCGTGCCAGCCGATCCGCTCCCCCGCGGGCGGCCAGACCCCCCAGGACGTGACGACGAGCGTCCCGCCACCCGCGACCGTCGCCACGGCGACGACCGCCTCCTCGCTCCCCAGCCGGTCGGCGACGGCGGCGGGGACCGGGTCCCGGCCGAACAGCCGGCCCCAGAACCCGCTCACGACGCGACCCCGGCGGCCTGCTCGCGCAGCTGGATCTTGTACTGTTCCAGCGGGACGAGCACGCCGAACAGGTCCATGTACTCGTCGTGGTCGGTCTCGGAGTTGGTCCGCTGCAGCTGCGACTTGAGATCGGCGATCTCGCGCTCGACCAGGCCGAGCCGTACCCCGGCGAGGACGCCGTTGACGTAGCGGAGCTCGTCGGTGTTCCGCTTGGGGAGCTCCAGTCCCTCGACGGCGAGCTCGCTGACCAGCCGTTTCACGTCGTCGGTCGCGATCTCGGCGACGACGGCGTCGAGCCACTCCGGCCCCTCCAGCCCGGCTCCCACCCCACCCGCTCCGAGGATCGCCCGCTGCACCGCGGCGAACTGCGGGTGGGTGAAACCGGCCTCGGGGAGCTCGTCGAACCCGGGCCCGACGACGCCGGGGATCTGCAGGGCGGCCTTGAGCGCCTCGCGCTGCAGGTGCAGCTGCGTGTCGTCGCGCTTCGGGGCGGGGAGCGGCGCCCGGCGGCGCGACCGGCCCTCGGCCGGGCCCCCTGCCGTCTCGCGTACCCGCCGCACGACGACGGCGATGTCGTCCCACCCGACCCAGCCGGCCAGCCGGCGGGCGTACTCGTCGCGCAGGTCCTCCCGCTTGATCTTGGCGACGATCGGGACGGTCTGCTGCAGCGCCGCGACCCGGCCCTCGGCGGTCTCCAGCCGGTGGTTGCGCAGCTCGGTGCGGATCGCGAACTCGAACAGCGGCTCCCGGCGGGCGACGAGGTCCTTCACCGCGGCGTCGCCGTGGTTGTGCCGCAGCTCGCAGGGGTCCTGGCCGTCGGCGGCGATCGCGACGTAGGTCTGCGTCGCGAAGCTCTGGTCGCCCTCGAACGCCTTCTGCGCGGCCTTCTGGCCGGCGTCGTCGCCGTCGAAGGTGAAGATCACCTCGCCGCGGTCGAACGAGTCGTCGCCGATCAGCCTGCGGATGACCGAGATGTGCTCGGAACCGAACGCCGTGCCGCAGGACGCGACGGCCGTCGGCACCCCGGCCAGGTGCATCGCCATGACGTCGGTGTAGCCCTCGACGACGACGACCTGGCGCGACTTCGCGATCTCCCGCTTGGCCTGGTCGAGCCCGAACAGCACGTGCGTCTTGCGGTAGACCGGTGTCTCGGAGGTGTTGAGGTACTTGGCCTCGATGCCGTCGTCGTCGAACAGGCGGCGGGCGCCGAACCCGACGACGTCGCCACCGAGGTCGCGGATCGGCCACAGCAGCCGCCGGTGGAACCGGTCGATCGCGCCGCGGCGGCCCTCCTTCGCGATCCCGGACTTGATCAGCTCGTCGAGCTGGTAGCCCTGCCCGAGCAGGTGCTTGGTGACGGTGTCCCAGCCGGCGGGCGCGTAGCCGCACCCGAATTTCTCGGCGGCGGCCTGGTCGAACCCGCGCTCGGACAGGAACTGCATCGCGGCCCGGCCGGCCGGGGTGCGCAGCTGCTCGGCGTAGAACTCGGCGGCCTTGCGGTTGATCTCCAGCAGCCGGGAGCGGGTACCGCGGTCCCGCTGGACCGACGACCCGCCACCCTCGTAGGTCAGCCGGACCCCGCACCGGTCGGCGAGCCGCTCGACCGCCTCCGGGAAGCCGATGACCTCCATCTTCATCACGAAGTCGATCACGCTGCCGTGCTCGCCGCAGCCGAAGCAGTGGAACGTGCCGTGCGAGGGGCGGACGTTGAACGAGGGGGTCTTCTCGTCGTGGAAGGGGCAGAGCCCCTTCAGCGAGCCGGCACCGGCGCGGCGGAGCGCGACGTACTCCTCGACGATCTCCTCGACCCGGACACGGTTCCGGACCTCGGTGATGTCAGCGTCCCGGATCCGTCCTGCCACGGATCCGATTCTAGGCCCGCCGGTTCAGCTCCGGGGCGCGGTCCCGACCGGCGCCGGATCGGCGGCTTCGACGGCCCGCCTGCGGGCGCCCGGGAGCCTGCCGAGACCGACGAACATCCCGACGAGCGCGATGCACAGACCCAGCACGGCCTGCACCGTGAGCGGCTCGCCGAGGATCGGGACCGCGCACAGCGCCGTCGTCGCCGGGACCAGGTCGAGCAGCGACGACACGAAAACCGTCGAGCGCCAGCGCAGCAGCAGGAACATCAGTACGAAGGCCCCGGCCGAGTTGAAGATCCCGAGCCAGCCGACGGCCAGCCACCCCCCCGGCCGACGACGGCACCCATCCCGCCCCGAGGAACGGCCAGGCGACCAGGGTGGCCACCAGCGACGTCCCCATCTGGACGACGACGCTCGTCACGACGGGCGTCCGGTCGTTGAACCGCTTCTGGTAGAGCGTGCCGGCGGTCAGCGAGAGCATCCCGAGGACGGGGAAGACGACGTCGCCGCCGATGCCGCCGCCCAGGTCGTCGGCGAGCACGACGTAGACGCCCACCGCGCCGATCAGCAGCCCGAGGACCGGCGCGACGCCGAGCCGGGTCGCGAGCAGCAGCGGCGTCAGCAGCCCGACCAGCAGCGGCGCCATGCCCAGGATCAGGCTGGACAGCCCGGCGGGCACGCCCGACGACAGTCCGGTGTAGACGAACGAGAACTGCCCGACCTGCAGCAGCAGCGCAGTGACGCCGAGGTGCATTCAGGCACGGCCGCGCGGGAGCCCGGGCCGCAGCACCAGGGCGGCGGCGAGCATCACCGCCAGCGCGATCACGAACCGCCAGAGCAGGACCGTGGGGACCTCCATGTACCCGGTCGCGATCTTGCCCGCGATGAAGCCGGACGCCCAGAGCGGGACGAAGAGCACGGCCAGCACGGGAACGAGCCAACGCGGGAAGGTCACCCCACCACTTCAACGCATTGCTAAAGATGTCGGCAAGCGGAGGTGGGCGGGACCTCACCGGTGGCGCCGTAGCACGACCCGGACCACCCGGAGCGAGCTTTCACACAGAGTGACGACCCGCGCGGCGTGTCCGCCGCCCGCCGCCGATCGCGTCGGTGAACATCGCTCCGTGCGTGGTCGTCGTGGTCGTCAGGGTCATCGGTGTCGTCGGGGTCGTCGGGTGAGAGCCGCAGGGGTGCTGGCGGCGGTGCTGGTGGTGGCGGGCTGCGGAGCGCCGGGGTCCTTCGCGGACCTGGCGGCCGCCGGCACCGGGGTGGTCGAGACGGACGTGGTCGAGGCGGGGGTGGCGGCGCCGTCGTCGCCGGACGGCCACGCCGCGGCGCCCGCCGCGGGGAACGCGTCGGCGGCGCTCGCGGGCCTGCAGGTCAAGGGCCGGGCCCCGCAGACCGGGTACGCCCGCGGCGAGTTCGGGCGCCGCTGGGCCGACATCGACCGAGACGGCTGCGACCAGCGCAACCAGGTCCTCGCCCGCGACATGGACCGTGAGACGTTCAAGGCGGGCACCCGCGACTGCGTCGTGCTGACCGGCTCCCTGCGCGACTCCTACACCGCGACGACGATCTCCTTCACCCGCGGCCAGGGCACCAGCGACAAGGTCCAGATCGACCACGTCGTCGCCCTGTCGGACGCCTGGCAGAAGGGCGCCCAGCAGCTGGACGAGGCCACCCGCGAGCGGATCGGGAACGACCCGCTCAACCTCGTCGCCGTCGACGGCCCGACCAACGGCCGCAAGGGCGACGGCGACGCCGCCACCTGGCTCCCACCGGACCGCGGGTACCGGTGCGCCTACGTCGCCCGCCAGGTCGCGGTGAAGGCCAAGTACCGGCTCTGGGTCACCGCCGCGGAGCGGGACGCGATCGACCGGGTGCTGCGGACCTGCCCCGACCGGTCGGTCCCGACCGAGGCCGATGCGGCGAAGCCGGCGGTCAGCCTGCGCTGACCGCGCGCCCGCCCCGGTCGCGACCGCACAGCTCGCGGTGCCACGCGATCGCCTGCGGGTCGGTGAGCAGCGCGACCTGGTCGACGACGACCCGCAGGCGGACCCGGTCGTCGGGGGCGGCCGCCCAGTCCTCGGCCCGGACCGGGTCCAGGCCGGCCGGACCCCGCCCGGCCAGGGTCGCGACCAGCTCGTGGAGCAGCTCCCGCTGGCGGGACTGCATCGCCAGCCGCTGCGGATCGCTCATCACGTAGCGGGTCGCGAGCGCCTTGAGCAGCACGACCTCGGCCTCGGCCCGCGCCGGGACGACCAGCCCGGCACGGTGCCGGGCCAGCGGTGCGTCGCCGTGGGCGTCGAGGGTCGCGTCGGTGGCGGCCAGCGCGAACCGCCCGACCAGCTCGGACGTCATCCGCTTCATGGCGACCAGGTCGTCACCGGCCGCGGTGCGCACGTCGAACCCGCGGACGGCCCGGACCACCGGCAGCGCGTCGAGCCGGGCCGCGGCCTCGGTGCAGGCGGCCGCGTCCGCCCCGAACCCGGCCGCGGCCTCGGCCGCGAGCGCCTCCCGCTCGGCGCGCGACGACAGCACGGCGAGATCCATCCGGCCGGCCAGCACCGCGTCCTCGACGTCGTGCACGGAGTACGCGACGTCGTCGGCCCAGCCCATGACCTGGGCCTCCGTGCTCCGCACGCCCGGGCGGGCACCCAGCCGCACCCATTCCAGCGCGGCGGCGTCGTCGGCGTAGGCGCCGAACTTCCGCTCCGCGCCGCGGCGCGGCCACGGGTACTTGGTGGACGCGTCGAGGGTGGCGCGGGTGAGGTTGAGCCCGCCGGGCACGCGGCCGTCGACCGAGCGGGACTGCGGCTCCAGCCGGGTCAGGATCCGCAACGTCTGCGCGTTGCCCTCGAACCCGCCGCACGCCGCTCCGGCCTCGTCGAGAGCACGTTCACCGTTGTGCCCGAACGGCGGATGACCGATGTCGTGCGCGAGCCCCGCGGCGTCCACGACGTCCGGGTCCAGACCCAGCTCCTCGGCGATCCCGCGCCCGATCTGGGCGACCTCCAGCGAGTGCGTCAACCGCGTCCGCGGGATGCCGGTGACCTCGGCGCCCTCCCCCGGCCCGACGACCTGGGTCTTGCCGGCCAGCCGGCGCAGGGCCGCGGAGTGCAGCACCCGCGCCCGGTCACGGGAGAACGGGCTGCGCCGCTCCACCCGGCCGCGCTCACCGAGCCCGGACCCCTTGGGCGGCTCGGGGTGCCGGCGCTCGGCGTCGGCCGGGGTGTAGCCCGGGTCCACGGACGAGGTCATCCCTGGCCGCTGCTCGCGGTGTCGACCGAGGCGTGGGTCAGCTCGTAGAACAGCAGCGCCCCGGTCTCACGGTAGATGTAGTGGAACTGGGTCTCCCGGGTCTGGACCATCGGCCCGCTGCGGGTCGGCGACGTCCACGCCTCCAGCCCGGCGTCGCGGGCCATCGTGCGGGCGCGCAGGCTGTGCCACGGGTCCGACACGAGCAGCGCCGACTCCCAGCCCTGCTCGCGCGCGGTCCCGGCGACGGCCTGCAGGCTGCCGAGCGTGTCGACGCCCTCCGGCACCGCCTCGACCGCGGTGCTCGGCAGGCCCTGCTCGATGAGCCACTCCCGGCTGGCCTCGGCCTCGGTGTAGCGGTCGCCGGACTGCCCGCCGCCGACCGTGACGATCCGCGGGGCCACACCGTCGCGGTAGAGGTCCTCCGCGTGCCGCAGCCGGGCCGCGAGCACCGCGCTCGGCTCACCGTTGTACTGCGCCGCCCCGAGCACGATCACGGCGTCGACCGGGCGCTGGTCGTCGATCCGGGCGACCTGCCACACCCGCAGCGCGGTCACGCCGACCACGGCGATCAGCATCACGAGACCGCCGACCACCAGCCGGGCGCCCCAGGTCATCCCGGTGCGGACCGGACCGGGCGGCGGTGCGGACGGCCGCGCGGACGGGCGGCCGGCGGGCGGCGACCCGCCCAGGCCGCGACGGGAGGAGGGCGCGCTCATCCGCCGATCCGCCCCGTCGTCCCGGCCAGCACGGACGCCGAGCGCCCGGCCCGCAGCGCGATCACCTCGGCGACGATCGACACCGCCGTCTCGGCCGGGGTGCGGGCACCGAGGTCGAGCCCGACCGGCCCGTGGATCGCGGCGAGCGCGTCGGCGTCGGCACCGGCGGCGAGCAGCCGCTCGCGGCGTGCGGCCTGGGTGCGGCGGGAGCCGAGCGCACCGAGGAAGCCGCGCCCGTGGGCGAGCCCGTCCTGCAGGATCGCGTCGAACGCCGGGTCGTGGTCGAGCAGGACCAGCACGTCGGCGTCGGAGAAGGCGGCGACGGCGGCGCGGGCGTCGTCGAGGGTGGTCACGGTCCGCGCGGACCAGCCGAGCAGCCCGGACTGGGCCTGCAACGCGGCACCGAGCGCGCCCTCGCCGACGACCAGCATCGACGGCACCGGCACCCACAGGTCGATCAGCACGTCGACGCCGTCGGCGGTGACCCGCTCGGTGGTCGTGGCCCCGCGCCGGAGCAGGGTGCGGGCCTCACCGGCCGCGGCGGCGGTGACGGCGCCCAGGTCGCCGTGCTCCTCGGTCAGCTCCGGGCCGGTCAGCACGAGCGCGGCGGCGCCGTCGGACCGTGACAGCAGTGCTGCCGGGCGGGCGTTCTCCAGCGCCTCGCCGAGCGCGGCCGCCGGACCGTGCGGCAGCGGGTGGCCGAGCAGCGTCGCCCCGCCCGCACAGGCGAGCCCGGCGGCCACCGCGGACGCCTCGGCGACCTGCGCCTCCCGGACGCTCGTCGCTTCCCCGGCGGCCTCGGCCGCCAGCGGGTGCGCCGAGTCGTCGAGCGCCCCCAGGTAGAGGCTGCCGGACACCTCGCCGGCCGGGGTGCCCGCGATCAGCTGGCCGGACTCGACGGAGCCGAAGCCGTGCCGGTCGAGCACCCGGACGACGCCGATCCCGCCGGCGCCCCCGGACGCCCAGCGGAGCAGCGCGGCACCGAGCGCGCGCCGCGGATCCGCCGTGGCCTGCGTCGTGGGAGTGGTCACGCCGTCAGGGTAACGACGGGGTCTGACAGGACGCTGAGAGCTGCGTACGCGGCGCCGCCGAGCGTGTCGGATCCAGCAGTGGACGGTGTTCCCGCAGGTGAGCGGATGTCCGGTACCGCCGTTCGGGCGAGAGAGAGGTGACCGGGACGACGGAGCCGCCCCGGAACCGTACGATTCCGGCACGCGTTGTACGCGTCGTACGCCCATCCGATTTCGAGTCAGGAGTCATGGACCCCAGCGACAGTCCCGGCGCCGTCCGCCCCACACCCGGACGGCGACCCCGCACCGCCCTCGTCCCCGCGCGCACGGCCCTCCGGCCCGCCCGCCCCGATGACCGGGTGGTGACGCTCCGGTGATCGGCACGATCCTCGGCATCCTGCTCGGCATCCTCGTCGTCCTCGCGATCACCGCGTTGACCGGCTACTTCGTGGCCCAGGAGTTCGGCTACATGGCCGTCGACCGGTCCCGGCTCAAGGCCAGGGCCGCCGAGGGCGACGCCGGCGCCGCCCGCGCCCTCGACATCACCCGCCGGACGTCGTTCATGCTGTCCGGCGCCCAACTGGGCATCACCGTCACCGGTCTGCTCGTCGGTTACGTCGCCGAACCGCTGATCGGCGACGGCATCGGCGAGCTGCTCGGCGTGGTGAACGTGCCGACCGGCGTCGGCGCCGCGATCGGCATCGCGTTCGCGCTGCTGCTCTCGACCGTCGTGCAGATGGTCTTCGGCGAGCTGTTCCCGAAGAACCTGGCGATCGCCCGCCCGGAGCCGGTGGCCCGCGCGCTCGCGCTGTCCACCAAGACCTACCTGGCGATCTTCGGCTGGATCATCAAGATCTTCGACGCCGCGTCCAACGTGCTGCTCAGGGCACTGCGGATCGAGCCGGTGCACGACGTCGAGCACTCCGCCACCCGGCGTGACCTCGAGGCGATCATCGACGACTCGAAGGACTCCGGTGACATCGACCCGGAGCTCGCGACGCTGCTGGACCGCGCGGTCGACTTCAGCGACCGCACGGCGCGCGCGGCGATGATCCCGCGGCCGCGGGTGTCCTGGGTCCGCGACGACGCCACGGTGGAGAGCCTGATCGGTCAGATGGCGGTGCAGCACTCCCGCTACCCGGTGCTCGGCACCCCGCCGGACGCCGCCGACCCGGAGAACGCGATGGAGCTCGTCGGGGTCGTCTGCCTCAAGGACGTGCTGGCGCTGTCCGAGCGCCTCGGTGGGCGCAGCTTCGCCGAGGTCCGGGTCTCCGAGCTCATGCGGGTGCCGGTGCTGGTGCCCTCGTCGCTGCCGCTGCCGCAGGTGCTGGCCCGGCTGCGCGAGGAGGACGAGGAGCTCGCCTGCGTGCTCGACGAGTACGGCGGCCTGGCCGGCGTGATCACCGTCGAGGACGTGGCCGAGGAGCTCGTCGGCGAGATCACCGACGAGCACGACCAGGCGGGCACCGACCAGGCCACCGCGGCCGGCGACGGCTGGGTCGTGCCCGGCGACCGGCACGTCGACGAGGTCGGCAGGCTGATCGACGCGGAACTGCCCGACGGCGACTACCAGACCGTCGGCGGCCTGGTGATGGCCGAGCTGCAGCGGCTGCCGGAGACCGGTGACGAGGTCACCGTCGTCATCCCCGCCGACAACCCGGACGACGACGACCGCGCCCTGCGCCTGACGGTGCAGGAGGTGGACCGCCGCGTCCCCGCCGCGGTCCACCTGGTCTGGACCGAACCGGCCACCAGTTCCGACGACGAGCAGGAGGTGCGCGCATGAGCACCGTCGAGATCGTCGTCTCCGTCGCGCTCATCGCGGCGAGCGCGTTCTTCGTGGCGGTCGAGTTCGCACTCGTCGCCGCGCGCAACTACCGCCTGGAGGAGGCCGCGCAGACCTCGGCGTCGGCACGTGCCGCCCTGCGCAGCGCGAAGGACATCTCGCTGCTGCTGGCCGGGTCCCAGCTCGGCATCACGCTGTGCGTGCTGGGTCTGGGTGCGGTCACCAAGCCGGCCGTCGACTACGCGCTGCGCCCGGTCCTGGAGGGCTGGGGGCTTCCCGGCGGCGTCGCGGGCGTCGTGTCGTTCGTGATCTCCCTGATCGTCGTGACGTTCCTGCACCTCGTCGTCGGTGAGATGGCGCCGAAGTCCTGGGCGATCTCGCACCCGGAGCGCTCGGCGATCATGCTGGCGATCCCGATGCGGGCGTTCATGGTCGTCGCCCGGCCGCTGCTCCTGCTGCTCAACGGCGCGGCGAACCGCTGCCTGCGTGCCGTCGGTGTCGAGCCGGTCGACGAGATGGCGTCCGGCCGCAACGCCGACGACCTGCGTGAGCTCGTCGACCACTCGGCGAAGACCGGCGCGCTCGACCAGGAGCACCGTGACCAGCTGGTCACCGCGCTGGAGCTGGAGCGCACCCCGCTGCGGGATCTGGCGCACGAGCCGTCCGGGGTGTCGGCCGACGACGACGTCAGCACCGTCCAGGACACCGCCCGGCGCACCGGGCACCTGCGGCTGATCGTCCGCGACGGCGAGACACCCGTCGGCTACGTCCACGTCCGGGACACGCTGACCCGCGATCCCGGCACCCGGGCCCGCGACCTGATGCGCCCGGTGCTCACCCTGCCGGGTGACACGCTCTACCACACGGCGGTGAACACGATGCGCGACCAGCGTGCGCATCTGGCGCTGGTGGAGTCCGACGGCAGGCAGGTCGGCATCGTCACCCTGTCCGACCTGGTGGAACGACTGCTGCCCGAACCGGTGTAGGACGTCCCCCGGACCGGGTACCGGCGCTGCGCCCGGTCCGGGACCGTCCTACTCTGGGTCGCCTTCCGTCGCCACTTCCCGTGGGAGGTCCCACCGATGACCGCACCGTCGCTCCGTCCGGCCGAGCTGGACGACGCAGCGCTCACCCGGCTGAAGCAGCTCGAGGACCGGATCGGCGGGCCGCTGGTGGCCTACCGTCCGGAGTCGCCGTACGCGGCGCTCAGCGAGGACGACCTCGCCGAGGTCCGCCGGACCGAGAACGAGCTCGGCGTGCAGCTGCTGGCCTACCGGGCCTGACCGGCCCCCGACACGAGAACGCCCCGCCCGGGATCCGGGCGGGGCGTTCTCGTGCGCGGGTGCTCAGCAGCCGAGCAGGCGGGTCGCCAGCCAGGTCTCGACCTGGTCGAGCGCGACGCGCTCCTGGGCCATCGAGTCCCGCTCGCGGATGGTGACGGCCTGGTCGGTGAGGGTGTCGAAGTCGACCGTGATGCAGAACGGGGTGCCGATCTCGTCCTGACGACGGTAGCGGCGGCCGATGGCGCCGGCGTCGTCGAAGTCGACGTTCCAGTTCTTTCGCAGCTGCGCGGCCAGGTCCTTCGCCTTGGGCGACAGGTCGGCGTTGCGCGACAGGGGCAGCACCGCGGCCTTGACCGGGGCGAGCCGGCGGTCGAGCTTCAGCACGACCCGCTTGTCGACGCCACCCTTCGCGTTGGGCGCCTCGTCCTCGGTGTAGGCCTCGATGAGGAAGGCCATCATCGACCGGCCGACACCGGCCGCCGGCTCGATCACGTACGGCTTGTACCGGGTGTCGGTGGCCTGGTCGTAGAACGACAGGTCGACGCCGGAGTGGTTCGAGTGGGCTGTCAGGTCGAAGTCCGTGCGGTTCGCGATGCCCTCGAGCTCGCCCCACTCCTGGCCGGTGAAGTTGAACCGGTACTCGATGTCGACGGTGCGCTTCGAGTAGTGGGAGAGCTTCTCCTTGGCGTGCTCGTAGTGCCGCAGGTTGTCCGGGGAGATGCCCAGGTCGGTGTACCAGCGGGTGCGCTCGTCGATCCAGTACTGGTGCAGCTCCTCGTCGCTGCCCGGCTCGACGAAGTACTCCATCTCCATCTGCTCGAACTCGCGGGTGCGGAAGATGAAGTTGCCCGGGGTGATCTCGTTGCGGAAGCTCTTGCCGATCTGGCCGATGCCGAACGGCGGCTTCTTGCGCGAGGTCGTCTGCACGTTCAGGAAGTTCACGAAGATGCCCTGCGCGGTCTCCGGGCGCAGGTAGTGCAGCCCCTCCTCGGACTCCACCGGGCCGAGGAAGGTCTTCAGCATCATGTTGAACTCGCGGGGCGCGGTGAACTGCCCGCGGGTGCCGCAGTTCGGGCACGGGACCTCGGAGAGGTCGTTCTGGTCGGCCTGCTCCGGGTCGCGGCCCTTGCGCTCGGCGAACTCCTCGGCGAGCTGGTCGGCGCGGTAGCGCTTGTGGCAGGACTCGCACTCGACCAGCGGGTCGGAGAACGTGCCGACGTGGCCGGACGCGACCCAGGTCTGGCGCGGCAGGATGACCGACGAGTCCAGGCCGACGACGTCGTCGCGGCCGGTCACCACGGTCTTCCACCACTGGCGCTTGATGTTGTCCTTCAGCTCGACGCCGAGGGGTCCGTAGTCCCACGCCGACCGCGTACCGCCGTAGATCTCGCTGGAGGCGAAGACGAATCCGCGCCGCTTGGTCAGCGCGACAATGGTCTCGATCTTGGCGGAGGTCGGCTTGCTGGCCACAGCGGTACTCCAGGAACGTGGTTCGGACTCTCCCACCGGCAGGGCGGCCAGAGGGGCGTCCCAGATTACCGACCCGCCGTCACCGCATCTCTCCCGCCCGGCCCGCGCGCAGCTCGCGCCGCGGCCCGCGCCCGGCTCGCCCTCACCCGCCGGACGCTCACTGGTTCCGCCGCCGCTCACGCGATCGGGCGAGCGTTGCCGGAACTCGTGAGCGTCTGCGGCTCCAGCAGGGAGCGCAGCCTCGTGGTCACCTCGTCGTAGTGGTCGATGTCGTGCCAGGTCCAGCGGACCACGGTCCGGACGGCCGGCTGTGCCCGCAGCGCGTCCTCCCGCCGCTTCTCCCGCAGGACCGCGTCGGCCACGGTCTCCCCCGGACGCAGCGACCTGCCGTACTTCTCCATGCCGTCGAACTCGCCGACGACGCCGTGCTCCGGCCACCAGAAATCGACCTGCCCGACGAAGCCCCCGGACCGGTCCCGCACGACGTGCTGCAGGCGGGGCGCCGGCACGCCCTGTACCTGCATGCGGACCCTGCTCCGCGACTCCCCCGGGCCGTCGGCGCGCCCGTCGGCGAACGCGGCGACCGCCCGTGCCGGGCCCGCACCCCGGCGGCCGGCGGCCCGCCCGACGGCGTCGGCGACCTCGGCCTCCGTGCAGAGCCCCCGGAACAGTGCGGCGTCGGCGACCGGCACCGACGTCTCGAACGGTGCGGTCCGCGCCACGTCGACGACCGTGCGCGCGGCGGAGGTCACCGGGACCCCGCCGACCGTGGTGACGTCCCCGTCCGGGAGCGGGGCCGCGCTCAGGCACACACGAGCTGTGCTCCGGCCACCCCCGGAACGGTCACGGGTGACGTGGACCCGGCGCAGCGGCACGCCCCACACCGGCAGGTCCTGCAGGACCGCCGTGGACAGACCGCTGACGACGGCGCCCGGCCCGAGAAGAGGCAGCGTCGCCTCGACGAGCAGCCGGTGGCGCTCCACCGCGCTGCGTCGGCGAGGGTCGTCGGCGTCGAGGTAGGCGCCGGGGCGTACCCGCCACAGCGTTCCGCGCCCGATCGCGGAGCGGACCTCCTCGTCGGTGCGGCCCTCCGCGAGGAGCCTGCGTCTCAGGTGCAGTTCGCCCATGCCACGACCCTGCCGCCGCGACACGCCCCTGTACCGACGGCCTGCGAACCTGTGGACACCGAACCGACTTGTGGACAACCGCCACCACCCCCAGCGGTCCCGGCGGGTCCGGGCGCCCACCGGTCGGGCCGACCCTGACCGACCCGCCGGCGCTCATCGGACCGTCTGTGCTCACCGGACCGTCTGTGCTCACCGGATCCGTGGGGCTTCAGCAGATCCGTGGGTGCGGAACGGATCCGTGGGCCCACCGTCTCCGCACACGCTCGCCGGTTCCGCCGATGCTCACCGGATCGCGTGAGCGCCGCCAGAATCCGCGAGCCGCGCTGCTCACCGGATCCGCAGACGCTCACCGACTACGCCGCCGCTCACCGGATCGCGTGAGCGCCCCCGCATTCCGCGAGCGCCCCACATTCCGCGAGCGTCGCCGGATCGCGTGAGCGCTGCCAGAACCCGTGAGCGTTGCCAGAACTCGCGAGGCGCGCTGCCCACCAGATCCGCTGACGCTCACCAGATCCGCCGACGCTTACCCGATCGCGTGAGCGCCGCCCGATCAAGTGAGCGCCGCCCACCCCCGCGGGCGGTGCCCACCCCCGCGAAGGGTGCCCGAACCCGCGAGCGACGCCAGATCCCGCGCGCCGCACCATCCACCGCATCCGCACACGCTCACCAGATACGCCGACGCTCACCCGATCGCGCGAGCGGCACCGGAACCCGTGAGCGTTGCCGGGGCTCTGGAGTCCCTGGGCGGCAACGGGGCCCTCGGTGGCGCCGGGATCCGTGGGCGCCGGGATCCGTGGGCGCCGGGATCCGTCAGTGCCTGGATCCGTCACTTGCCGAGGCGGGTTCGACGGAGCGGCGCGCCGGGAACGGGCCGGCGCCGCAACCGGGGCTGGGGCCGGGGCCGGGGCCGGGGCCGGGGCGGCGAGGGTGCGTCAGTCGGTCAGGAGGCTCGGGTGGTGGGTGACCGTCGTGCCGGGGGGTGCCGAGATGCGGGTCTCGTAGGTCGCCTCGGTGGTCGTGTCCGCCTCGGCCAGCAGCGGGTGCACGTGTTCCCGGACCGCGAACGGGCCCAGGGCGCGGCGGTAGGCGTCGACCGAGTCGAACCGGACGGTCAGCACCCACTGTTCCGGGTCCTCGATCGCACGGCCCACCTCACCACCGCGGTACCCCCGCTGGGCGGCCAGCAGCTCGAGGGCCCTGGCGGCGCGGGCGGTGAAGCCGGCGGCACCGGCGGGCGACACGGAGAACCGGCAGACCAGCAGCACCCCGCGACGATAACGAACACGCCTACCATGTCGGGCGCGGTCGGCACTGCTCTTTCGGTGCCGGGGGTGTGACCGCCGCCCCCGGGGACGGGACGGTCATCTGATGTCAGCCGCGACGGAGGCGACTCGGGCCCCCGACGACCACTCCGGGGACCACCACCCCGCGCCCGAGCCGGGCCCCGTCCGTGACCAACGCACCCTGGCCGCCGCGGGCGACCTGCTGCGGGCGCTGGCCGCGCCGGTCCGGATCGCGATCGTCCTGCAGCTCCTGGAACACTCGCGCTGCGTCCACGACCTGGTCGACGCGCTGGGTGTCGCCCAGCCGCTGATCAGCCAGCACCTGCGGGTGCTCAAGTCGGCGGGCGTGGTCGAGGGTGAGCGCAAGGGACGCGAGGTGCTCTACTCGCTGGTGGACGATCATCTCGCGCACATCGTGGTGGACGCGGTGGCACACGTGGAGGAGGGCCCGTGACGGACCAGGCGGTGCAGGACGGGCCGACGCGGTCGACAGCCGGTCCGCGCGGCATCCGGGCGACCCGGCAACGCGCCGCGGTGACGGCGCTGCTCGACCGGATCGAGGACTTCCGGTCCGCCCAGGAGATCCACGAGGAGCTCCGCCGCACCGGCGAGGGCATCGGCCTGACCACGGTCTACCGGACCCTGCAGACGCTCGCCGAGGGCGGCGAGGTCGACGTGCTGCGGACCGCGTCCGGCGAGGCCGTCTACCGCCGGTGCGAGACCGAGCACCACCACCATCACCTGGTGTGCCGCCGGTGCGGCGCCGCCGTCGAGATCGAGGGCCCCGCCGTCGAGTCGTGGACCCAGTCCGTCGCCGAGCAGCACGGCTTCACCGAGGTGTCGCACACCCTGGAGATCTTCGGGCTGTGCGGGCGCTGCACCGCCGCACGCGAGTCCTGACCCGCCACGAGGAGTCCCTCAGCAGGGGAGGTCCGGGCGCGGGTCCGGCGTCGGGGCCCACCGGCCGTCGACGATCGCGTAGGTCCAGGACGGCCCCCGCCGCGCCAGCCGGTCCAGCGCCCCGACCAGCCGGTCGACGTCGTCCGCGGTCGTGCGCAGCCCGAGCGAGGCGCGGACCGCGTCGCCCCCGGTGATCCTGTCCAGCAGCGGGTGCGCGCAGAACCGGCCGTCGCGCACGCCGATCCCGTGCTCCGCCGAGAGCGCCGCCGCGACCAGCCCGGCCGGCAGGTCGCCCAGGGTGAAGGAGACGGTGGCGGTCCGGTCGCCGGCGTCGTCGAACGCGGACAGGGTCCGCAGACCCGGCACCGTGGCGATACCGGCTCGCAGCCGCTGCGCGAGCGCCCGCTCGTGCGCCGGGACGACGTCGTCGATCAGCGGCTCGAGCTCCCGGCAGGCCGCGCCCAGCGCCGCCGCACCCAGCACGTTCGGCGTGCCGCCCTCGTGCCGCTGCGGCGCGGGCAGCCACTCCGTACGGGTGGTGTCGCCGTCGACCGCGACCGAGCGGACCGCGCCGCCCCCGGCCAGGTGCGGTTCGGCGGCGTCGAGCCAGTCCCGGCGTCCGACCAGGACACCGGCGCCGTAGGGGGCGTAGAGCTTGTGCCCGGACAGCACGACGTAGTCCGCGCCCCAGCCCGCGAGATCGACCCGCCGGTGCGGGGCGAGCTGCGCGGCGTCGACGCAGACCCGGGCGCCCGCCGCGTGCGCGATCGCGGCGATGTCGGCGACCGGCAGCAGCTCACCGGTCACGTTGGACGCGCCGGTCACGGCGACCAGCGCCGCGTCCGGCCGCGCGGTGAGCTCGGCGCGCAGCGCGTCCAGGGTGGCGGCGACGGTCCGCCCGGCGCGGACGACGCGGTGCTCGGAGTGCCGCCAGGCCAGCAGCGTCGCGTGGTGCTCGAGATCGAGGGTCACGACGGGGCCGGGGACGGCGCGGGCGAGCAGGCCGAGTGCGTCGGTGGCGTTCCGGGTGAACACGACGACGTCGCCGGGGCGGGCCCGGACGAACCGCGCGACGTCGGTGCGGGCCCGCTCCACCAGGGAGGTGCAGATCCGCGAGGTCCAACCCGCGCCGCGGTGCACGCTGCCGTAGCGGGGCAGCACCTCGGCGACGTGTGCGGCGACCGCCTCGAGCGCGGGCGCCGACGCGGCGGAGTCGAGGTCGCAGTAGCGGACGTGGGTGCCGTCGACCAGCGGGACGGTCAGGTCGGCGCCGACGACGCGCGGCAGCGCGCCGGCGGGCGTAGTACGGGTGGTGGCGACGGTGTCGCGCAGCAGGGCAGCAGTCATGATCCGGCCTCCGGATCTCGGGGACCCGGAGCCCGGTACGGCGAGCTCGGATCCGCGCTTGCCGGCGCGGGTGTCGCGACGGCCCGGTCATCACCCGGGGCACCCCGCCGCGGAGGAGGGTTGCCGGCCAGCAAGCCGGGGCTTCGCGCTGGCACTCGTGACCTTCGGGCCGAGACGCTAGCACGCGGCCGTCCGGACCCGGTCGCGGTGCGTGCCACGTCACCGGACGTCTCATAACGCGACACCGTGCCCCCGCCCGCGCGGCTAGCGTCGGGCATTCGGAGCTTCGGACGTTCGGAGGTGGGTCGACGATGACCGACACGCAGCAGGACGGTGCGCCCGCGGCGCCGACATCGGTACGCCGGATCGACGTCCCGGAGTCGGGTGAGCTGGCCCAGCTGGCGGGCGTCCTCGACGACCTGCAGTACGTCCTGCGGTGCTGCGAGCACCTGGTCACCACGCTCGGCGGCCCGGAGTCCGGCCCGGTGCGGGTGGAGTCCGATCCCGCACTCGTCGAGGCGTTGTGGACCGGCGCCGTCACCGGCTACGTGCGGTGCTTCTCCGGGCGGACCAGGACCCTGACGAAGGACGACCTGGGGGAGCTGGAGCTGGACGGCGACGTCACGGCCTTCCACGACATGGTGCTCACCCTGCGGGACCACTACGCGTCGCGGCACGTGAACCCGCGCGAGTCGTACACGATCGGCGTGGCCCAGTCGAACGACGGCAGCCCGCGGGGCGTCGCGATCGTCTCGACGCCCCGCCCGCAGGTCGACGAGACGACGGTCCGGCTGCTCGGCCGGGTCGCCTACGGCCTGTCCGCGCTGGTCGACGCCCGGATGACCAGGTCGCAGAACGACGTCCTCGGCGTCGCGCGGGACATGTCCCCCGCGCAGCTCTCGGCACTCCCGATCATGCACCTGTCCGGCGGGGACGACGGGGACGGCGACGGCGGGACCGGCGCCGGGTGAGGTGATCCACCGGCCCGGACGTGCATGGAACGGCGCGCAGCGGCAACACCTCTCAGGACACGCACGAACCGTCCGAGGAGGAACGACCGGATGACCGCCCGCACGACCACCCCCGACGCCGTCCACGCCGCCCTGGACGGGGTGACGTTCCCGGCAGGCAAGGACGAGCTGGCCGCCGGCGCCGAGCGCAACGGGGCCGACGCCCGTACGACCGAGGCGATCCGCGCCGTGCCGGCCGAGGACTACCGGTCCGCCTCCGACGTCGTCGCCGCGGTCGACACCGCCGACGAGTCCGAGGAGGAGACCGAGCAGCTCCGCAAGCAGCGGCGGACCGAGCACACCCACGGCGGCCTGTCCGAGGCCACCAAGGACGTCGACCCGGTCAACCCGATCGAGGAGGAGCTGGGCACCAACCGCAAGAAGTGAGTGCCCGGTACGCCGCCGTCCGGTGACCTCCCGGTCCCGGGCGGCGGCTCAGGACTCCACGAGTTCGGCGCGCATGCTCGACGCCGACGACACGACGAGCATCAGCAGCGTCCCCATCGGCTGTTCCTCGAGTCCGACGGCCGGGAACGCGTAGCGCAGGGTCACGTCCCAGCCGTGCTCGCCCTGCACCACTCGCGGGGTCCCGAAGAGCCCCTCGCCGACACCCGTCCCGACCCGGCGGGGCACGTCGTCGTCGGCCAGGTCCCAGGCGACGACACAGGTGATGTTGAGGACCGGCAGGCCCTCCTCCAGCTCGGTGCCCTGGACCACGCACAGCACCCCGCCGTGCGCGAAGGTGAGGGCGCCGTCGTCGTCCACCTGGACGTCGTGGAACCGCTCCAGCGCCGCGCGGGCGGTCGCGAGCATGCCCTCGATCACGGTGTCGGTCATGACGCCCCCGCACTGTCGACGGCGCCGCCGAAGCGGCGGTCCCTGCGCGCGTAGATCTCGATCGCCTCCCAGATGTGCCTGCGGTCGAAGTCCGGGAACAGCGTGTCCAGGAAGACCATCTCGGCGTAGGCGGACTGCCAGAGCAGGAAGTTCGACGTCCGCTGTTCCCCCGACGACCGCACGAACAGGTCGACGTCGGGCATGTCCGGCTCGTCGAGGTGCCGCGCGAGCATCCGCTCGTCGATCCTGTCCGGTTTGATCTTCCCCTCGGCCGCGAGCCGCGCGAGGTGCCGGACCGAGTCGACGATCTCGGCGCGGCCGCCGTAGTTCACACACATCGTGAGGTTGAGGACGTCGTTGTGCTTCGTCCGCTCCTCCGCGACCTCGAGTTCCTTGATGACCGAGCGCCAGAGGCGCGGGCGGCGGCCCGCCCAGCGGACCCGCACACCCATCTCGTGCATCTCGTCGACCCGGCGGCGGATGACGTCGCGGTTGAACCCCATCAGGAACCGGACCTCGTCGGGGCTGCGGCGCCAGTTCTCGGTGGAGAAGGCGTAGGCCGACAGCCACGTCACCCCGATGTCGATGCAGCCGCGGGCGACGTCCATCAGGGACGCCTCGCCGCGCTTGTGCCCCTCCGTGCGGGGCAGGCCGCGGGCGTTGGCCCAGCGGCCGTTGCCGTCCATCACAAGGGCGACGTGGCGCGGCACCAGCTCCGGTGGGATCGCCGGGGGCCGTGCACCGGACGGGTGCGGCGGTGGGGGCTGGAACGGCACGACCTCACCCTACGTCCGCCGCCCGGCCGGACCGCCCGGCAGGCCCCGGGCCGCTCAGATCCGGAACTGCTCGTCGGGCTCCTCGCGCTCGGGCCAGGCGGGGACCTCCGAGTCCTCCAGGCGCTCCACCGTCTCGCGCAGGTCCCGCATCCCGCGGTGCCCGCGGACGCGGTCGGACTCGGACAGCGGGTCGGACTCGTCGGGCCGGATCACCGGCAGCATCGGGATCGCGGGCCAGGCGCCGTCGTCGGTGCGGGTGCGGACCTGGCGCATCGCGCGGGTGGGACCGTCCTGCGGGGACTCCGGCAGCACCTCGGTGCGCACCGGGATCTGCTGGGTCGGCGGGACGGGGATCCGCTGGGTCGTCGCGGGGAGCCGGCGGGTGGTGCTCTCGGCTCGTCCGTCGTCGTCCCGCGGGGTGTGGGGTCGGGTCACGACTACCTCTCCGTCGACGGGCTGGGGTCCCGTCGATCACAGGATCGTAACGAGATCGGCGCCCGGTCGCCCACCCACGACGGGATTCACCCGGTGGAGTCGGCGGGTGCGACACGCAACGCGACCGGCGGTGGTACCGGGACACCGGCGCCGGCGGGTGGGACCGTTCGTCGGCCCGGTCCGGCCTTTCGGCGGCCCTGCCGCACAACGCATCCGGCCGGACGGACGCACGACGTACCGCCTGCCGGGTCAGTCGGTGGCGGCGTCCGGGGCCTCCGGACCGGCGGGGACGGCCGGTTCCGGCTCCCGCGTGCGGGCCCGGCGGTCCACCAGCGGCAGGGATCGCAGCTGCCGTTCCAGGTGCCACTGCAGGTACGCGGCCACCAGCCCGCTCGCCTCCCGCCGGTTCGGCGTCGCCGAGGCGTCGGCGGTCGCCCAGTCACCGTGCAGCAGGGCCTCGAGCAGGGACACGGTCTCCGTCGCCGGGGTGACCGAGCCGGGCGGGCGGCAGCGCGGGCACACCATCCCGCCCCCGGCGACGGTGAAGGCCCGGTGCGGCCCGGGCGTCGCGCACCGGGCGCACTCCGACAGCGACGGCGCCCATCCGGCGTGGCTCATCGCGCGCAGCAGGAACGCGTCGAGCACCAGCGCGGGTTCCCGGACGCCGTCGGCCAGCGCCCGCGTCGCCCCGAGCAGCAGCAGGTACACCCGCAGCGCCGGCTCGCCCTCCTCGGACACCAGCCGGTCCGCGGTCTCCAGGATCGCGCAGCCGCACGAGTACGCCGACCAGTCCGCGACGACGGCGGGCGCGAACGCGTCGACGGTCTGCGCCTGGGTGACGACGTCGAGGGTGCGGCCGGTGTAGCACTGCACGTCGACGTGGTTGAACGGCTCCAGCCGCGCCCCCCACCGGGACCGGGTGCGCCGGACGCCCTTCGCGACGACCCGGATCTTGCCCCGCTGCTTCGTCAGCATGGTGACGATCCGGTCGGCCTCGCCGAGCTTCTGCACGCGCAGCACCACACCGGTGTCGCGGTAGAGCTGGGCCATGCACCCAGCCTAGAGCGTGCTCAGAAGCCCAGCTTGCGCAGCTGCTTGGGATCCCGCTGCCAGTCCTCCGCGATCTTCACGTGCAGGTCCAGGTGCACCCGGGTGCCCAGCAGCTTCTCGATCTGGCGGCGGGCGTCGGTGCCGACCTGCTTGAGCCGGGCGCCGCCGCGGCCGATCACGATGCCCTTCTGGCTGGACCGCTCCACGTAGATGATCGCGTAGATCTCCAGGAGGTCCTTCTTCGCGATCGTCTCCTCGACGACGACGGCGATCGAGTGCGGGAGCTCGTCCCGCACGCCCTCCAGCGCGGCCTCCCGCACGAGCTCGGCGACGAGCACGTCCTCCGGCTCGTCGGTCAGGTCGCCGTCCGGGTAGAGCTGCGGGCCCTCCGGCAGCCGCGCGACCAGCAGGTCCGCCAGCAGCTGCACCTGGTAGCCGGACTGCGCGCTGGTCGGCACGATCTCGGCGAAGTCCATCAGCCCGGAGACCTCGGTGAGCCGCTCCGCGACCTGCTCCGGGCGGGCCAGGTCGGTCTTGGTGACGACCGCGACCACCGGCGTGTGCGTCGCGATCTTCCGCAGCTCCTCGGCGATGAACCGGTCGCCCTTGCCGACCTTCTCGTTCGCCGGGACGCAGAACCCGACGACGTCGACCTCGGCCCAGGTCTCGCGCACCAGGTCGTTCAGCCGGGACCCGAGCAGCGTGCGCGGCCGGTGCAGGCCGGGGGTGTCGACCAGGACGATCTGGGCGTCCGGGCGGTGCACGATCCCGCGGATCGTGTGCCGGGTGGTCTGTGGCCGCGACGAGGTGATCGCGACCTTCTGGCCGACCAGCGCGTTGGTCAGCGTGGACTTGCCGGCGTTGGGCCGGCCCACGAAGCAGGCGAAGCCGGAGCGGAAGGTCCCGGCGGGCTGGGGGACGGTCACGACGCGCCCAGCCTGTCCAGGATCTCGCGCCCGATCGGCAGGGCCGCCGTCGCCGCCGGGGACGGCGCGTTCAGCACGTGCAGGATCGAGCCCGCACCGCCGGTGCCGGCCGGGCCCGGCTGGTCGAGGAACAGGAAGTCGTCGACCAGGGTGCCGTCGGCCTTCACCGCCTGCGCGCGGACACCGGCGCCGGCGGGATGCAGGTCCTCGGCCCGCACGTCGGGCAGCATCCGCTGGATCTGGCGGACCATCGCCTCCTTCGAGAGCGAGCGCCGGACCTCGCCGATCCCGTACCGCCAGTGCTTCTGCGCGACCTTGATCATGCCCGGGTAGGTGAGCGTGCCGAGCAGCTCCTTCGGCTTGACCGTGCCCCAGGAGTAGCCCTCGCGGGCCATGGCCAGCACTGCGTTCGGGCCGGCGTGCACGTGGCCGTCGATGCCGCGGGTCGCGTGCACCCCGAGGAACGGGAACGCCGGGTCCGGAACCGGGTAGATCAGGCCGCGGACCAGCGAGGCCGCCTGCTCGGAGAAGCCCGAGTACTCCCCGCGGAACGGCACGATCCGCACGCCCGGGTCGGCCCCGGCCAGCGTCGCGAGCTCGTCGCAGCGCAGCCCGCCGCAGACCACGACCCGGGAGCCGAGCAGGTCGCCCTGGTCGGTGCGCACGACGACGTCGGACGGCCGCCGCGCGAAGCCGGTCACCGTGCGGCCCAGGTGCACCTCGCCGCCGTTCTTCTCGATCAGCTCGCCGAGCTTCTCGGCGACCGAGCGGTAGTCGCAGATGCCGGTGGAGGGCACCCACAGCGCGGCGAGCCCGCGGACGTCGGGCTCGTAGTCCCGGATCCCGTTCTCGTCGAGGCGGTGGTTCTCGACGCCGTTGGCCGCGCCGCGGCGGGCGAGCTCGTCGAGCCGCGGCAGCTCCTCGGGCTCGGTGGCGACGACGAGCTTCCCGCACACCTGGTGCGGCAGGTCGTGCTCACGGCAGAACGCGACCGTCTCGGCACACCCGGCGACGGCGAGGCGTGCCTTGTACCCGCCGGGCGCGTAGTAGAGCCCGGAGTGGATGACGTTGGAGTTGTTGCCGGTCTGGTGGTTCGCGAGGCGGGACTCCCGCTCGACGACGGCGACCGACAGCCCGGACCGCGTCGCGGCGTAGGCGGTGGCCAGCCCGACGATCCCCCCGCCGACGACCACCAGGTCGTGCGACGGCGTCGCGGGCAGCCCCGTCACGCGGCACGCTCCACGGTCGGGGCGGACGTGCGTGCAGCCATCGGTTCCTCCTCCGGCCCGCGGGTCGCGGGTCCGTCTCCAGCTCGTCGTGCTCCCGGCGCGGGGAGCGGTGTCATGCGCGGCGTGCGGCGTCGCCGGTGTGCTCGGTCGGGTCGCCGGCGACCGGGTCGGGGACGTCGCCGTCGGGACCGCCGGTGCCGGATCCACCCGCGTCGTCGGCGTCGTCGTCCTCGGCCGGGACCAGCGGGCTGACCAGCACCGAGGTGATCCGGATGCGGCCGCGCGCGTCCTTGCCGCCCTCGCCCTCCAGCCGCAGCAGGCCCTCCACCTCGGCGGTCGCCCCCGGCAGGGGGACCTTGCCGAGCCGCTGGGCGAGCAGGCCACCGACCGTGTCGACGTCGGCCGCCTCCAGCGCCTCACGCAGCTCGTCCTCCCGCGGGGTGCCGCGGAACCGGCCGGAGAAGAGTTCCTCGAGGTCCTCGACCGGCACCCGGGCGGCGACCCGGAACGCCCCCTCGGGGAGCTCGGAGACCTCCGGGACCTCCTCGGTGTCGTACTCGTCGGTGATCTCGCCGACGATCTCCTCGAGGATGTCCTCGATCGTGACGACACCGGCCGTGCCGCCGTACTCGTCGACGACGACGGCCATGTGGTTGCGGGTGCGCTGCATCTCGCGCATCAGCTCGTCGCTGCGCTTGGAGTCCGGCACGAACGCCGCCGGTCGGATGATCTCGACCAGCGACTTCTGCGGGGCGCCGCGGAACTGCGCGTCGTCGCGGGCCCGGACCAGGTCCTTGAGGTAGGCGACGCCGATGACGTCGTCGATGCCCTCGCCGAGCACCGGGATGCGGGAGTAGCCGCTCTTCAGCGCGAGCCGCAGCACCTTGTCGACCGGGGTGTCGCGCTCGGTCCAGATCACGTCCGGGCGCGGCACCATGATCTCCCGGACCGGGGTCTCCCCCAGCTCGAACACCGAGTGGATCATCTTGCGCTCGCCCTCGTCGACGACGCCGCGGTTGCTGGCCATGTCGACCAGCTCGCGCAGCTCGACCTCGGTCGAGAACGGGCCCTCCCGGAAGCCGGGGCCCGGCGTGATCGCGTTGCCGATGAGGATCAGCAGCGACGCCAGCGGCGAGAGCACCGTGCCGAGCGCGCGGATCGGGGCGGCGAGCAGCAGCCCGATCCGGTACGGGTGCTGACGCCCGAGCGTCCGCGGGCCCACGCCGATCAGGACGTAGCTGGCCAGCACCATGATCACGCCGGTGAGCACCAGGCCGATCCACGGCGCGGAGAACAGCGGGGCCAGCGCGACCGCCAGCAGGACGACGGCGACCGTCTCGCAGGTCACCCGCAGCAGCATCAGCAGGTTGACGTGCCGCGGACGGTCGGCGACGACGGCGGCGAGCGCCCGGCCACCGGCACGCCCGGCCCGGACAACGGCGTCCACCCGGGCCCGCGAGATCGACATCAGGGCCGAGTCCGCGGCGGCGAACACCCCGGCCAGCAGTACGAGCAGGATCGTCGTGACGATCAGCCAGACGGTGGTCACTTCTCCTCCGGAGCGGCGTGATCGGGGTGCGGCGTCATGAGGGGCCGGATCACCGGCCCTGTTCGTCCTCGAAGCCGGCGGCCCCCATCAGGCGGTCGTCGCTGCGGCGCTGGGCGTCACGGGCCCGGACCTTCGCCCGGTCGTCGTTCCAGCGGACCAGCAACCGGTTCTGCAGCGCGAACATCTCGCGCTCGTCGTCCGGCTCGAGGTGGTCGTAGCCGAGCAGGTGCAGGATCCCGTGCACGGTGAGCAGGTGCAGCTCGTCGGCCAGGGTGTGCCCGGCCTTGCGGGCCTGGTCGCGGGCGAACGCCGGGCAGAGGACGACGTCGCCCAGCAGCGCGGGCCCGAGATCGGGGGCGTCCGGGCGGCGGCCGTCGTCGGCGAGCGAGTCCATCGGGAACGCCATGACGTCCGTCGGGCCCGGCTCGTCCATCCAGCGGACGTGCAGGTCCTCCATCGCGTCCAGAGCGACTGCGGTGATCGCCAGCTCAGCGGCCGGGTTCACCTTCATCGCGTCCAGCGCGTACCGGGCGACCGACACGATCTGTGCCTCGTCGATCGCGATCCCGGACTCGTTGACGACCTCGATGCTCACGCCGGCGCCGCCTCAACCCACCTGTCTCGTTCCGTCTGGTCGCGACCAGCGTAGTCGGGCGCGCGAACGGGCCCGGCGGGGCCCGCTCACCGGGCCCGGAGCGACCACCGCGCGTCGGCACGACGGTCGCCGTGCGTCACCGGCGGCGGCCGCCGTGCCGGGTCGGCGGGCCGTTGCGGGGTGCCCCGTTCCCGCCGCCGACGGCGGCCCGGTGCTCGGAGACTGCGTCGAACCGCGCGTAGGCGTCGACGATGTCGGACACGAGCCGGTGCCGGACGACGTCGGCGCTGTCGAGGTGCGAGAAGTGCACGTCGTCGACGCCGTCGAGGATGTCCTGCACGACGGCGAGCCCGGAGCGGGAGCTGCCGGGCAGGTCGACCTGGGTGATGTCGCCGGTCACCACGATCTTCGAGCCGAAGCCGAGCCGGGTGAGGAACATCTTCATCTGCTCGGGCGTCGTGTTCTGCGCCTCGTCGAGGATGATGAACGCGTCGTTCAGGGTGCGGCCACGCATGTAGGCCAGCGGCGCGACCTCGATCGTCCCGGCGGCCATCAGCTTCGGGATGGACTCCGGGTCGATCATGTCGTGCAGCGCGTCGTAGAGCGGCCGCAGGTAGGGGTCGATCTTCTCGAACAGCGTGCCGGGCAGGTAGCCGAGCCGCTCACCCGCCTCGACGGCCGGCCGGGTCAGGATGATCCGGTTGACCTGCTTGGCCTGCAGCGCCTGGACGGCCTTCGCCATCGCGAGGTACGTCTTGCCGGTACCGGCCGGGCCGATCCCGAAGACGATCGTGTGCGAGTCGATGGCGTCGACGTAGCGCTTCTGGTTGAGCGTCTTCGGCCGGATCGTCTTCCCGCGCCGGGACAGGATGTCGAGGCTGAGGACCTCGGCCGGGGACTCGCCGATCCGGTCGCGAGTGGGGGCCTCCGCGTCGGACAGCATCGACACGGTGCGCCGCACGGTGTCGGCGCCGACCAGCTGGCCACGCTCGGCGAGCGTGATGAGCTCGGCGAAGACCCGCTCGGCGAACGCGACGTCGGCCGGTTCCCCGGAGAGGGTCAGCTCGTTGCCGCGCACGTGGACGTCGGCGACCAGCTCCTCCTCCGCGGCGCGCAGGCTCTCGTCGCGGGAACCGAGGAGGGCGAGCAGGGCGGTGTCCGGCACGGCCATCCTCGACCGGACGGTCCCGCCCTGATCGGTGTCGGACCGCAGGTCGGTCCGGGATGCGGGGCCGGGTTCGGTGCCGGTCAAGAGTGCGATCGCCTGCCTCGGGAGTCGGTGTGCCTGAGCGCCCGCCGATGGTACCCGCCGGGCACCGTCCGTCACCCGCGGATTCCGGCTATCCGGCCAGGCCCTCCAGCGCCCGGAGCGCGGCCGTCCATGCCGGGTGCGCGACGTCGATGAGCTGCAGGTGGTCGGCCCCGTCGACCCGCACGAGCTCGGCCCGGTCCCCCGCCGCCGTCGCCGCCTCGACGAACCGTTCGCTCTGCGCGATCGGCACGACCTCGTCGGCTGTGCCGTGCACGCAGACTGTCGGCACCCCCAGCGGCAACGCCTCCGCCGGGCTCGTGGCCCGGTACCGCGCCGGGTCGCTCGCCGGGGTGGCCGCCACGAGATCGGCGACGGCGCCGCCGTCGGCCCCGCTCCGCCGGGCCGTCGCCAGGTCCAGCACCCCGGCCTGGGAGATCACGCCGGCCGGCCGGACGACGGGTGCAGCGCCCGGTTCCCCCGGTGCCAGCCGGGCCCGCATCGCCAGCCAGGCCGCGAGATGACCACCGGCGGAGTGCCCCAGGACGAACACCCGCCGCAGGTCGATCCGGGTGCTCCCGACCTCCGCGAGCCGGTCCGTGGCGAGCGCGACGTCGTCGAACGTGGAGGGCCACCCACCGCCGCTACCGACCCGCCGGTACTCGATGTTCCAGGTGACGAACCCGGCCGCGACCAGCGCCGACGCGATCGGCCGCATCAGCGAGAGGTCGGTCCCGGTGCGCCAGAAACCGCCGTGCACGACGACGGTCGCCCGTGGCAACCCGCGGGTCCGTGGGAAGGTGAGCTCCCCGAACTGGTCCGGCTGCCCGCCGTAGGCGATCCGCTCGGGCGCGGGCGCGGCGGTCGTCGGCGCGGCGGAGCCGCCCCCGCCACGGTCCCCGCCGCCGCCACCGTCGCCGCTGTCACCACCGCACGCGGCGAGCAGCGGGGACGCGAGGGCGCCACCGACGAGGAGCCCGAAGTCACGACGACCGATCCGTCGGCTGTGGTCCGCATCACGCACGGTGCGGATCATGGCAGGTGATCGGGACGAGGACGAGTGGAACGGCGGGCGTAGCGGCTCGGGCGGGCGTAGGAGCGCAGCCGTCGGCAGGAGCGCAGGCGACGAAGCGCCGAGCGATGCCGTGCCCTTCTCCGGAATCGCTGCCTGAGGAAGCGATCTCGCGGGAGGACCACCCCGGTCCCCCTCGGGACAACCGGTTCAGGACACCGGCTCAGGACACCGGCTCCGGGATACCGGCCCCGGGACTCGACCCACGCCACCGCCGGGAGCACGGCCCGAGGACCGAAGCCGGACTCCGAGATCGCTTCCCAGGGAAGCGATCTCGCAGAAGTCCTCCCCTCGGGGCCTCGCCGGGAGCCCCTCGGGGGCGCCCCGGGCGGTGACACCCGCTCAGCCGCTCCAGCGCCCGGTCCGGACCGCCAGCGCGCCGAGCGCGACGCAGGCGGCGGTCGAGGCGCGCAGCACCTCGGGGCCCATCCGGACCGGGACGGCGCCGGCGTCGGCGAGCAGGGCGAGCTCGTGGTCGTCCACCCCGCCCTCGGGGCCGACGGCCAGCAGGACCTCCCCCGCGTCGGGCAGGGGGACGTCGGCGAGGCCGGTGCCGGCGGACTCGTGCAGCACCAGCGCCACGTCGGCGTCGGCGACCCGCCGGGCCAGCTGCCGGGTCGTGACGGGGTCGCCCACCTCGGGCTGCCAGGGCCGCCGGGCCTGTTTGGCGGCCTCCCGCACCGTCGACCGCCAGCGTGCCAGGGCCTTCGCGCCGCGCGGGCCGTCGTCCCAGCGCGCGACGCAGCGCGACGCCGTCCACGGCAGGATCCCGTCGGCGCCGGCCTCGGTCGCGGTCTCGACGGCCAGCTCGCCGCGGTCGCCCTTCACGAGCGCCTGCGCGACGACGAGCCGGACCGCGGGCGGCGGGGTCCGCAGCGTCTCCAGGACGCGCAGCGAGAGCGCGTCCTTCCCCTCGGGGGCGACGACCTCGGCGTGCGCGAGGCCCCCGCGGCCGTCGGACAGCACCAGTGCCTCGCCGGGGCGGAGCCGGCGCACCGTCGCGGCGTGCCGGCCCTCCGGCCCGTCCAGCAGCGTCCTGCCGCCGGGGCCGGGGAGGGCGCCCACGTCGTCGACCAGGAACAGCGGCGCCGTGGTCACCGGTCGCCGGCCCGCACCGTCAGCGTCCCCAGGTGTCGCGGAGCCGGGAGAACAGGCCGTGCCCGTTGCGGGCGCCCCCGACGAGATCGGGCTGCTCCTCGCCGCGCAGCTTCGCGAGCTGGCGGAGGAGGTCGGTCTGCTCCTTGTCCAGGCGGGCCGGGACCGCGACCTCGACGTGCACGAGCAGGTCGCCGTGGCCGTCGACCCGTCCGGTGGACCGCAGCCGGGGCATCCCCTTGCCGCGGAGCGTGCGGATCGTGCCGTGCTGGGTGCCCGCCTCGATGTCGAGCTCCTGCACGACGCCGTCGAGCAGGGTCAGCGGCAGCGTCGTGCCGAGCGCGGCGGCCGTCATCGGCAGCGGCAGCGTGCAGTGGAGGTCCGAACCGTCGCGGGTGAAGATCTCGTGCGGCGCCTCCTCCACCTCGACGTAGAGGTCACCGGCCGGGCCGCCACCGGCACCGATCTCGCCCTGGCCCGCGAGCCGGACCCGCATTCCCTCGGCGACGCCCGCCGGGATCTTGACCGCCACGGTGCGCCGCGAGCGGACCCGGCCGTCGCCGGAGCACTGCCGGCAGGGGTCGGGGATCACCTCGCCGAACCCGCGGCAGGTCGGGCACGGGCGCGCCGTGACGACCTGCCCCAGGAACGACCGCTGGACGCTCTGGATCTCACCGGACCCGCCGCAGGTGTCGCAGGCGGTCGGGTGGGTGCCCTCCGCGCAGCCGGAGCCCTGGCACAGGGTGCACAGCACCGCGGTGTCGACGGTCAGGTCGCGCTGGATGCCCGCGGCGCAGTCCTCGAGCGTCAGCTCCATCCGGATCAGGGCGTCGGCGCCGGGCTGCACCCGGCTGCGCGGTCCCCGCCCGCGTCCGCCGGCGGCCGAACCGCCGAAGAACGCGTCCATGATGTCGCTGAAGCCGCCGAATCCGGCGAACGGGTCGCCCCCGCCCGCACCGCCTCCGGCGCCACCGCGTGGGTCGAGCGGGTCACCGCCGAGGTCGACGATCCGTCGCTTCTCCGGGTCGGTCAGGACCTCGTAGGCCGTGCTGACCTCCCGGAACCGCTCCTGCGCCGCCGCGTCCGGGTTGACGTCGGGGTGCAGCTCGCGGGCGAGCTTCCGGTACGCCCGCTTGATCTCCGAGGCGTCGGCGCCGTGCTCGACGCCCAGGATCCCGTAGTAGTCGCGTGCCACCTGGTGTCTCGTCCTCTGGGTTTCTTCGACGCACCACTGCCGTGGTGCCGATCGTCATTGCGGGCGCAGCTCTTCAGCGCCCCGTCAGGATGTCACCCACGTACCGCGCGACCGCATGCACCGCCGAGATGGTGCCGGGGTAGTCCATCCGGGTCGGCCCGACGACGCCCATGCCCCCCAGCGGTGTCCCCGCCCCGTACCCGACGGTGACGACCGACGCCGTGCGGAGGTCCTCGGCCTCGTTCTCCTCGCCGATCCGCACCGTGACCAGGCCGGAGTCCTGCGAGGCAGCGAGCAGCCGCATGACCACGACCTGCTCCTCCAGCGCCTCCAGCACCTGGCGCAGCGATCCGGGGAAGTCGGCGTTGCTGCGGGTGAGGTTCGCGGTTCCCCCGAGCACCATGCGCTCCTCGGGGTGCTCGACCAGGGTCTCGATGAGCACCGTCGCCACCTGGGTGAGTGTCATGCGCAGGTCGTCCGGGCCCGTGTCGGGCAGCTCGGCGACGGCGGCCGAGGCCTCGGCGAGCTTCCGCCCGCCCAGCGCGTTGCCCAGGATCTCCCGCAGCCGGGCGACGTCGGCCTCGGCGAGCACGTCGCCGAGATCGACCACCCGCTGGTCGACCCGCCCGGTGTCGGTGATCAGCACCAGCATCAGGCGGGCCGGGGTGAGCTGGACGACCTCGAGGTGCCGCACCGTCGACCGGGTGAGCGTCGGGTACTGGACGACGGCGACCTGCCGGGTCAGCTGCGCGAGCAGCCGGACCGACCGGCGCAGGACGTCGTCGAGGTCGACGGCCCCGTCCAGGAACGTCTGCACGGCCCGCCGCTCGGCCGTCGACAGCGGCTTGACCTGCGAGATGCGGTCCACGAACTGGCGGTAGCCCTTGTCCGTCGGGATCCGCCCGGCGCTCGTGTGCGGCTGCGCGATCAGCCCGTCCTCCTCGAGGACGGCCATGTCGTTGCGCACGGTGGCGCTCGACACACCGAGGTTGTGCCGGTCGACGATCGCCTTGGAACCGACCGGTTCCTGCGTCGACACGTAGTCGGCGACGATGGCCCGCAACACGGCGAACCGCCGCTCGTCGGCGTTCATCTCCTCGCACCTCCCCCGGCGCATCCCGCTCACCCGGTGTACCTCGTCCAGTCTAGGCGCCGCCACGACGCCACGGCCGGACCCGCGACCGGCCGGGGCGGTCTCAGACCCGGACCGGGCCCTCCTCGGCGAGCAGCAGGTCGGTCACGACCCGGTCGGCCAGCAGGCGTCCCCGGTCGGTGAGGACGGCCCGTCCGGCGTCGTGCGCGGCCGGTTCCAGCAGCCCCTCACCGGCGGCGCGGGACGCGGCGGCCCGTCCGCCGTCGTCGAGCAGGCCGAGCGGCATGCCCTCGGCCAGCCGCAGCCGCAGCATGACGCTCTCGGTGTGCCGCTCGGCAGGGGTCAGCTCCTCGCGGCCGGCCTCCGGGACCGCGCCGTCGGCGAGCAGCCCGGCCCAGCGTGCCGGGTGCTTGACGTTCCACCAGCGGGTCCCGGCCAGGTGCGAGTGCGCGCCGGGGCCGACGCCCCACCAGTCGCCGTCGCGCCAGTAGCCCAGGTTGTGCCGGCACTCGGCGCCGGGCAGTGACCAGTTCGACACCTCGTACCACCGCAGGCCCGCGTCCCGCAGCCGCGCGTCGAGCAGCTCGTAGCGGGTGGCGGCGACGTCGTCGTCCGGGGCGGGCAGCTCGCCGCGGCGGACCCGGCGGGCGAGCGCGGTGCCGTCCTCGACGATCAGCGCGTAGGCCGAGACGTGGTCGACGCCCGCCTCGAGGACGGCGTCGGCCGAGCGTCGCAGGTCGTCGTCCGTCTCGCCGGGGGTCGCGTAGATCAGGTCCAGGTTGACGTGCCCGAACCCCGCGGCCCGGGCCTCCCGTGCCGCGTCGACGGCACGGCCGGGGGTGTGCGTGCGGTCCAGGACGGCGAGCACGTGCCGGGCCGCCGACTGCATCCCCAGCGAGACGCGGGTGTAGCCGCCGTCGCGGATCCCGGCGAAGAACTCCGGCGACGTCGACTCGGGGTTCGACTCGGTGGTGACCTCGCAGCCCGGTGCCACCCGGAACTCCGACCGGATCGCCGCCATGACCGCGGACAACCGGTCCGCGCCGAGCAGCGAGGGCGTGCCGCCGCCGACGAACACCGTCTCCACCGTGCGGTCGCCGACGGTCCGGGCGGCCAGTGCGATCTCCCGCCGGGCCGCCTCCAGCCAGCCCTCCGGCGACGACGCGTCACCCGCCAGCTCGGAGGCGGTGTAGGTGTTGAAGTCGCAGTAGCCGCAGCGGGTCGCGCAGAAGGGCACGTGGACGTAGATCCCGAAGGGCGGCGCGGCGGTCACGTCCGACGAGTGTGCCACCCGTTCCCGCCCGGCCCCGGGTGTGACCCCACTCCCAGGATGCGGACGCGTCGTTGGCCGCGGTCCGGACACCGTGCGATGCTGGTCGACGTGCACGCGCTCCGTCTCCGCCTCGTGGCCCGCCGCCACGTGGACCTGAACCGGACCCGCAGCGCGCTCTGTCGCCGTCCCTCCTGACGGCCTGTCACCTCTCTCCCCGGGCCGCGTTCCGCCCTGTCCCGGGCCGGAGTGCGCCCGGTCCCGACACCACCGGAGCACCCACCACATGGCGCCCACGACGTCCGCACCCGGCCGCACACGCGGTCAGGGCCAGTGGAAGCTCGGCCACCGCGAGCCGCTCAACCCCAACGAGCGGAGCAAGCGCGACGACAACCCGCTCAACGTCCGCTCCCGGATCGAGAACATCTACGCCAAGCGCGGCTTCGACTCGATCGACCCGGCCGACCTGCGCGGCCGCTTCCGCTGGATGGGTCTCTACACCCAGCGCAAGCCGGGCATCGACGGTGGCCGGACCGCGGCCCTGGAGCCCGAGGAGCTGGACGACGAGTACTTCATGATGCGGGTCCGCCTCGACGGTGGTTCCGTGTCTGTCGCGCAGCTCCGTGCGCTCGGTGAGGTCTCGCGGGACTACGGCCGTGACACCGCCGACGTCACCGACCGGGAGAACATCCAGTACCACTGGATCCGGGTCGAGGACGTCCCCGCGATCTGGAACACGATCGAGCCGCTCGGCATGCAGACCACCGAGGCCTGCGGCGACTGCCCGCGCGTCGTGCTCGGGTCGCCGGTGGCCGGTGTCTCCGCCGACGAGGTGGTCGACCCGACCCCGGCGATCGACGAGATCGTCGAGCGCTTCATCGGCGACCGCGAGCTGTCGAACCTGCCGCGCAAGTTCAAGACCGCGATCTCCTGGCAGCAGGACGTCGCGCACGAGGTCAACGACATCTCCTTCGTCGGCGTCGAGCACCCCGAGCACGGACCCGGCTTCGACCTGTGGGTCGGCGGCGGACTGTCGACCAACCCGAAGATCGCGCAGCGGCTCGGGGTCTGGGTGCCGCTCGCCGACGTGCCCGACGTGTGGCACGGCGTCGTCCAGGTCTTCCGGGACTACGGCTACCGCCGGCTGCGGCACCGCGCCCGGATCAAGTTCCTCATCGCCGACTGGGGCCCGGAGAAGTTCCGCCAGGTGCTGGAGGACGAGTACCTGGGGAAGAAGCTCTCCGACGGCCCGGCGCCGGCGATCCCGGAGCGCCCGATCGACCACGTCGGCGTGTACAAGCAGAAGGACGGCCGCAACTACGTCGGCGTCGCCCCGCCGTCCGGGCGGGTCTCCGGCACCACGCTGGTCGCGGTCGCCGAGGCGGCCGAGCGGGCCGGGTCGGACCGGATCCGGTTCACGCCGTACCAGAAGATCGTCGTGCTGGACGTGGCCGACGACAAGCTCGACGGCCTGATCGCCGACCTCAACCACCTCGGGCTGCCCGCGCGGCCGTCGACCTGGCGCCGCGCCACGATGGCCTGCACCGGCATCGAGTTCTGCAAGCTCGCGATCGTCGAGACCAAGGAACGCGCGATCCGGCTGGTCGAGGACCTGGAGAAGCGGCTCGCCGACGTCGTCCCGGACGTCCCGATCTCGCTGCACCTCAACGGCTGCCCGAACGCGTGCGCCCGGACCCAGGTCGCCGACATCGGGCTCAAGGGCCAGATCGTCACCGACGCCGACGGCAACCAGGTCGAGGGCTTCCAGGTGCACCTGGGCGGCGGGCTGGGCCTCGACGCCGGGTTCGGCCGGAAGCTCCGCGGCCTCAAGGTGACGAGCGCCGAGCTGGGCCCCTACGTCGAGCGGATCGTCCGGAACTTCGCCGCGCAGCGCGACGGCGACGAGCGGTTCGCGCAGTGGGTGCTGCGGGCCGAGGAGGCTGATCTGAAGTGAGCGGATCCGAGCGTGCCGCCACGTTCTACTGCCCGTACTGCGGCGAGGAGGACCTCCGGCCGGCCGAGCGGTCGGAGAAGGTCCCCGGTGCCGCCTGGTGGTGTGCCGGATGCCTGCGCACGTTCGTCGTGACGTTCGTCGGCATCGGCGTGCCCGAGACCTCAGGAGCGGAGTCATGAGTGTTGCTCTGGAGACCGACCTGCGCGCGACCGCGGAACGCGGAGCCGAGGAGCTGGGCCCGGACGCGACCGCGCAGCAGCTGCTCACGTGGGCCGCGGAGACCTTCGGCGACCGGCTGATCGTCGCGTCCAACATGCAGGACGCGACGCTCGTCGACCTGGCGTACCGGGCCAAGCCCGACGTGCGGATCCTCTTCCTGGAGACGGGTTACCACTTCGCCGAGACCATCGGCACCCGCGACGCCGTCGACTCCGTCTACCCGGAGCTGACGATCGTGAACGCGCAGGCCGAGCGGTCCGTCGCCGAGCAGGACGCCGAGTTCGGCAAGGACCTGTTCGCCCGCGAGCCGGACCGCTGCTGTGCGATGCGCAAGGTCGCCCCGCTGCAGGACACCCTGTCCAGGTACGACGCGTGGGTCACCGGCGTCCGGCGGGTGGAGGCGCCCACCCGGGCGAACACCCCGCTGATCACCTACGACGACAAGTTCGGCCTGGTCAAGATCAACCCGATCGCGGCCTGGAGCGACGAGGACATGGACCGCTACGTGGCCGAGCACGGCGTCCTGGTCAACCCGCTGGTCGACGCCGGGTACCCGAGCATCGGCTGCGCGCCCTGCACGGTGAAGCCGAAGCCGGGCGAGGACCCGCGTTCCGGCCGCTGGGCGGGCCGGACCAAGACCGAGTGCGGCCTGCACGCATGACCACCCCCACTTCTACGAGGGAGCTGACGTGACCGCCGCTGTCACGACACCGAAGCTGGACGCGCTCGACGCGCTCGAGTCGGAGGCGATCCACGTCTTCCGCGAGGTCGCCGGCGAGTTCGACCGGCCGGTGATCCTGTTCTCCGGTGGCAAGGACTCGACGCTGCTGGTGCACCTGGCGGCGAAGGCGTTCGCGCCGGCGCCCGTCCCGTTCCCGCTGCTGCACGTCGACACCGGGCACAACTACCCGGAGGTCATCGAGTTCCGGGACCGGATCGCCGCGCAGCTGAACCTGCGGCTCGAGGTGGCCCGGGTCGAGGACTACCTGGCGGACGGCCGGCTGGTCGAGCGCGCCGACGGGACCCGCAACCCGCTGCAGACCCAGCCGCTGCTCGACGCGATCACCGAACACCGCTTCGACGCCGTGTTCGGCGGTGGCCGCCGGGACGAGGAACGCGCCCGCGCCAAGGAGCGGATCATGTCGCTGCGCGACGCGTTCGGCCGCTGGGACCCGCGCAAGCAGCGCCCGGAGCTGTGGAACCTCTACAACGGACGGCACGCCCCCGGCGAGCACGTCCGCGTCTTCCCGATCTCGAACTGGACCGAGCTCGACGTCTGGCGCTACATCCGGCGCGAGGGCATCGAGCTGCCGTCGATCTACTACGCCCACGACCGCGAGGTCTTCCGGCGCGACGGCATGTGGCTCGCCGAGGGGCCGTGGGGCGGCCCGCGCGACGGCGAGTCCCTGGAGTCGCGCACGGTCCGCTACCGGACCGTCGGTGACGGCTCCTGCACCGGCGCCGTCGAGTCGACGGCGACCACCCTGGACGAGGTGATCGCCGAGGTCACCGCGTCGCGACTCACCGAGCGCGGCGCCACCCGGGCCGACGACCGGCTCTCCGAGGCCGCCATGGAGGACCGCAAGAAGGAGGGCTACTTCTGATGGTCGACTCGGCCAACCCGCGGGACCTCCTGCGCTTCGCCACGGCGGGCTCCGTCGACGACGGCAAGTCCACTCTCGTCGGACGCCTGCTCTACGACACGAAGTCCGTGCTCGCCGACCAGATCGAGGCCGTCGAGCGCGCCTCGGTCGACAAGGGCATGACCACACCGGACCTGTCGCTGCTCGTCGACGGCCTGCGCGCGGAGCGCGAGCAGGGCATCACGATCGACGTCGCGTACCGGTACTTCGGCACCCCGACCCGGGAGTTCGTGCTCGCCGACACCCCGGGCCACGTGCAGTACACCCGCAACACCGTCACCGGTGCCTCGACCGCGGAGCTGGCGGTGCTGCTGGTCGACGCCCGCAACGGCGTCGTCTCCCAGACCCGCCGGCACGCCGCGGTGCTGTCGTTGCTGCGGGTGCCGCGTCTCGTCCTCGCGATCAACAAGATCGACCTCATCGACTACGACGAGGCCAAGATCCGCGACATCGCGACCGAGTTCACCGAGCTCACCCGCTCGCTGGGCTTCGACGAGAGCACCGTCGAGGTCATCCCGGTCTCGGCGCTGGTCGGTGACAACGTCGCCTCCAGCAGCGCGAACACCCCCTGGTACGAGGGACCGACGCTGCTGGAGCACCTGGAGTCGGTCCCCGTCGACGGGCCCGACGCCGACGCCCCGTTCCGGCTGCCGGTGCAGTACGTGATCCGTCCCCGGACGGACGACCTGCACGACTACCGGGGCTACGCCGGCCAGGTCGCCTCGGGCACGGTGCGGGCCGGCGACGATGTCGTCGTCCTGCCGGAGGGGCACCGCACCACGGTCGCCGAGGTGCGCACCGCCGACGGCCCGCTCGACGCCGCCGGCGCCGGCCTCTCGGTCACGGTCCTGCTCACCGACGACATCGACGCCCCGCGCGGCGCGCTGATCGCGGCGGCGTACGACGCCCCGGAGGTCACCTCCGAGGTCGACGCGACGCTGTGCTGGCTCGCCGAGAAGCCGCTGGTCCCGGGGGCGCGGCTGCTGCTCAAGCACGGCACCCGCACCACCCAGGTGATCGTCGGCGGGCTGGTGTCCCGGCTGGACACCGAGACGGTGTCCTACACCGGCGCACCGGAACAGCTGGAGATCAACGACATCGGCCGGGTGAGCCTGCGGGTCGCCGACCCGCTGCCGGTCGATCCCTACGCCCGGATCCGGACGACCGGTGGCTTCGTCCTGATCGACCCGCCGACCGGCAACACGCTCGCCGCCGGCCTGGTCGGGGACCCGCTCGCCTCGGTCCCCGCCGCGACGGGCTGACGCCCGCCGACCGTCCACGGCCCCCGTACCTCGCGGTGCGGGCGCCGTCGTCGTGGGCGCCCGGGGCGCCGGGCGAGTGGGATGGACCACCCCGGCCCGCCGAGTGGGAGGCCCACACCGACCGACGACCGCGTCGTCGCTGGTCAGAGGCGTGCGACACGAGGTGTCCGTACAGGTTCGACGCCGTCCCGCAGCGCAGACGACCGGTTGTCCCGACCGGGTCGGCGTTTCACGATGGTGGGGTGACCGAGCGCCGCGCAGACCCGACCCCCGCGTCGGCCTCGCACCCCGCGGCGTCGCGGCACCTCGTCGCGCACCTGGAGCGGTTCTGGCCGTCCCGTCGACTGGACGCCTTCGACGAGTTCTGTCGCGGCTGCTGATCACGCCGCTGTCCGGACACCACCGCCGGTCCCGCAGGCCCTGACCTGCCGTCGACCGGGCGTGTCCGGCGCGACTGCGCACCCGTCCCGCTCCGTCCCGCACCACCACCCGAGAGAGACCACGCATCATCATGCGCACCCTCATCGTGTTCGCCGTCGTCGGACTGCTCGCCCAGCTCGTCGACGGCGCCCTGGGCATGGCCTACGGCGTCACCTCCACCAGCCTCCTGCTCGTGGCCGGCATCAACCCGGCCGCCGCAAGTGCCTCGGTCCACCTCGCCGAGGTGGGGACGACGCTGGCGTCCGGCGCCGCGCACTGGCGCTTCGGCAACGTGGACTGGAAGCTCGTCCTGAAGCTGGGCGTGCCCGGCGCGGTCGGCGCCTTCCTCGGCGCGACGGCCCTGTCGGCGCTGTCCACCGAGAACGCGGCGCCGTACATGTCCGGCATCCTGCTCGCGCTGGGCGTCTACATCCTGCTGCGGTTCTCGGTGCGGCCGCCGAAGGTCGCCACCGCACGCCGGTCGCCGCACGGGGCGAAGTTCCTGTCGCCGCTCGGCCTGGTCGCCGGGTTCGTCGACGCCTCCGGTGGCGGCGGCTGGGGCCCGGTCTCGACCCCCGCGCTGCTGGGCGCCGGCAAGACCGCGCCGCGCACCGTCGTCGGGTCGGTGGACACCTCGGAGTTCATGGTCGCGGTGGCCGCGAGCCTCGGCTTCCTGATCGGCATCGGCCACGAGGTCCTCGACCCCTACACCATCGGCGGGCTGCTGATCGGCGGCATCCTCGCCGCGCCGCTGGCCGCCTGGCTGGTCACGAAGATCCCGGCGCCGGTGCTGGGCACCGCGGTCGGCGGGATCATCATCCTCACCAACGCCCGCACCATCCTGAAGGCGCTCGACGTCGGCACGGTGACGACCGTCGCGACCTACGTCGTGGTCGTCGCGGCCTGGATCACCGCGGTCTCGGTGGCCGTGACGAAGCTCCGGCGCAGCCGCGAGGAGGGCGCGGCGCTGCCGGCCGAGGCCGAGCCGGTCGCCTCGCGGGACTGACCCGGCACCGGGGCCGTTCCGCCCGTCGCCGGAGCGCCGCGCGCGACCCCTCGGGCCTGCGTGCGGCGGTCAGGCCGCGGGGGTCGCGCGCGCGGCCGCTCCCGGCAGCGCACCCAGGACGGCGCGGGCGACGGCGTCGTTGTAGCGCAGGCTCTGCGCGTTCATCCCGGGGACGCGTGAAGGCGCCCGCCACCTTGACCGTGGTGTGCGGCCCGACCGCGAACCGCCGCTCGTGCACCGCACCGGACGCGGTGTGCAGGGCGCCGTCGGCCGGGCGCACCGACAGCAGGCCGGTGTTGCGCAGCGGGGTGCCGTCGTCGTCGTGCAGGACCTCCTCGACCGCCTGGCCGGCCGCCAGCAGCCCGGCCAGCAGCGGGTCGGACGTCCGGGACAGGCTCGGGTCCGGCAGCCGCGCGTCGACCAGCACCGGCGCCGTCACCGGCTCCGCTCCGTCGAGGGTGGAGCTGGTCGCGTGGAAACCGGCGTCGTCGAGGGTGACGTCCATGCCGGCGCCGAGGAACTTCAGGTGCCCGCCGCGGGACAGCGCGAGCAGCTCGCGGACCCGGAAACCGGGCGGGCCGGAGGCGACCGAGTTGAAGAAGCTCTGCCACCACGGCAGGTCCCGCGCGCGTGACCGCGGCGAGAGCACGCCGGACCCGGCGAGCCGGGTCGTCTCGGTGTAGACCGACAGCATCGCCACGAACGCGCCCAGGTGCGGGGTGTGCCGGTCGTCGACGTGCTGCCGCAGGTCCTCGGCGATCCGCTCGCGCACCAGTGGCTGCAGCGTGTCGAGATCCGGCGCCCGCACCCCGTCGAGCGGCCGGTCCAGCGCGGTCAGGTCGAGCCGGTCCAGCGGGTCGGGGACGGTCGTCGCGATCAGCCCTGCCTCCTCCGGCGACCCGTGCGGTACCTCGTCGAACCGCGCGGCGAACTCGTCCCAGCCGGTCCGGACGCGGTCCGGGTGGCCGTGGAACAGCTCGTGGTACCAGCCCCGGCCGATCTCCTTGGCCATCAGCGGCCACACCTGCTCGCGCATGTCCACGGGCCCGCCGCCGTCGATCAGGCGGTCGGTGACCTCGGGGGTGAGGAAGTGCGGCACCGTCGGGCGCCCGCCGCGCAGCTGGTAGTGCGTCTTGGAGTGGTACGTCGCGCCGCGCGGGGACCCGGCGACCAGCACCGGCTCCCGGCCGGACGGGACGTAGCGGAGCTGGTCGGGATCGTCGGCGTCGGGCACGAAGCGTCCGCCGCGGCCCTCGAACAGGAGCGCCGCGAGGTCGACGAACGCCAGCCCCAGCCCGCGGGCCAGCACGGTCTCCCCCGGCGCGATCACCGACAGGTCCGAGTCCGACGTCTGTTCCGGGGGCAGGTAGCGCAGCCCCAGCTCCCCGGCCCGGTCGCGGAGCGCGCACTCCTCGCCCGTCGGCGTGGCGTCGAGGTGCCCGGAGGCGAGGACGACGGCGTCGGCCCGCAGCGTGCGGCCGTCCGCCAGTCCGACGAGCTGGTCGTCGCCGTCCTCGGTGAGGGACTCGGCGGTGGTGCGGTGGAGGTGGATCCGCATCCCGGCGGGGGCGCGGGCGATCACCTCGCGCAGCACCGCGGACAGGTAGTGGCTCTGCAGCCGGCGGGTGGGGAACGTCGACGCCGTCACCGTCGCGAGCTCGGCCGCCGCCTCGGCGCCGAGCTCGGTCTCCGGGTCGCCGTGTCCGCGCAGCTCCTGGGCCCACTCCCAGAACGACGGGCCGGGCGCGATCGGCCCGTCGCAGACCACCGAGTCGTCGGTCCACATCGTGACGTCGGCGGCCATCGAGTTCATCGCCAGCAGCGGGGACTGGGCGTGCCGCCAGATCCGACCGGCCCCGGCCGGGTAGGGATCGACGAGATGGACGTCGAGCCCGGGCCCGCCGAGCGCGTCGCCGCAGAGCCCGGGGGCACCGGCGACCATCCGCTCGAGGACACCGGCGCCGAGCGGGCCGGCGCCGACGACGACGACCGCGGGTGCGCGGTGCTCGTTCTCCGGACGGGACATGGACGCTCCTGGTGTGGGCCGACGGGCGGGTGCCGCGTCGTCACACACCGGGGCGCAGCCGGCAGAGGTCCAGGTGCCTACGCTTCACCAGGCGGAGGTCCACACCTGTCACGGTAGGTCACACCTCCCCTCCCGGCCGGCCGTCGTCTCCCTCGGACAACACCACCAGGGGGCGGTGGATTCCGCACCACCGCGCCGGTCAGGCCGCCGGGCCGGCCAGGGTGACGTGCAGCGGCCGGTCGGTGCCGCCGGCGGCCACGACCGCGTCGGCGAGGATCGCGGTGACGACCTCGTGCGTCCCGGGGTCGGCGGCCCGCAGCGGCCCGTCCTCCCAGACGAGCTCGACGGGCCCGGCGGGCAGCCAGGACAGGTCGCGCACGCACTCCTCGAGGGCGTCGAGGTTGTGGCCGTAGTAGGCGGGGAAGCTCAGGGCCCGGCCGAACGCCGACAGGGTGGTGGTCCGGTCCGCGGCCCCGTCGACGACGGCGACCAGGCCCGCCCGTCCCCTCGCCGTCTCGACGGCGGGGGTGGTTCCGGCGGGCTCACGAGGCAGCGTCGTCACGCCGAGACGTCTACCACGACGAACGACGCGTAGTGGTCGGACGTGTAGTAGTACTCGCCGTCCGATCCGGTGACGATCCGGCGCGCGCCGCGATGGCTCAGGCCCGGCGTCTCGACGGTGTACTCGGAGTAGTGGCCCGAGGACTCCGGCGGCAGGATGCCCTCCCGGTTCTGGAAGGTCGTCCCGTCCTGCGAGTACGGGAACGGCCCGCCCTGCCGGATCAGGTCGTAGGTGTCGCGGGCCTCGGCCGGCAGGGACGACAGCCCGCGCACCGGCAGGCCCGACTCCTCGCCCGGCACGGCGGCAGGGGCGACGGCCGAGACCCCAGCGGGGACGGCGGGGGCCGCCGACGCGGCGGCGGGGAGGGCGAGGCCCAGCGCACCGAGCAGCGCCGCCAGGAGGACGACGACCAGGGCGCGCGGACCGCGCGCCGACGGGGTGACGATCATGTTCCGGACGCTAGGACAGTCACCCGTTCCGGTACAGATCTCGCGACGAACCGCCATCGACCGGTCACGTGGCGTTTCCGCATTCGCCCCGGTATCGACCTGCCGCTCGCCCGCCGGGCGCTGATCCGGGCCCAGGACCGGCGATGATCACGACCGGTCACCGACTTGTGGCACCCGGTCACCGTGTCCTGCGTCGCACCCGTGTTCTACGGGACGTAAAACTCGGCTGACACGGGTACAACGGAGTCGAGACACTGGATCGATCGCGAAACCCACGACCCGACCCTCCCCCGACACGTTCAACGGAGAACGTCGCATGACCGCAGAGCTGACCCGCCCCGTCGACGCAGTACCGGCGGCCGGCCCCGAGCCCGCCGAGCCGCCGCAGGAGCGCACGCGCGTGGACCGTCTGCTGGACTCGCTCGACGACCTGGTCCGCCGGCACCGCGCGCTCGCCACCCACGACGGCGCCTCCGCCGACCTGCACGCCGAGCTCATCGCCGCCGAGCTCGACCAGCAGATCGCCGTCCTGCGCACCGTGCCGCGCCAGCACCACCGCTGACCGGCCTCACATCTCGGCGGCCGCCGGGATGATCTCCGAGCCGAACACCCGCAGCGGCTCGATCTCCGAGACACCGGGCACCATGGTGTGCACGTGCTGCACGCCGAGCGCCGCGTAACCGCGGAGCTCCTCGACCGTGGCCTTCGGGTCGGCCGGGTCGAGCCGTGCCATCACCGTCTTCTCGATCTCGTCGTAGTCGCGCCCGACCTCCTCGCAGCGGGTGCGCAGGACGTCCAGCTTGTGCTCCAGGTCGGGGCCGCCGAACAGGTTGCAGGCGTCGGCGTACCGGGCGACCATCCGCAGCGTCTTCTTCTCGCCCCCGCCGCCGATCAGGATCGGGGGGCGCGGGCGTCGCACCGGCTGCGGGACGTTCATCGTCCGGGTCAGCGTGTAGTGCTCGCCGTCGAAGGGGCCGTCGTCGTCGCTCCACATCTACAGCGCGATCCGCAGCGTCTCCTCCAGCCGCTCGAACCGCTCGGCGGTGGGCGGGAAGAACAGGCCGAGCCCGGCGGCCTCCTCGTCGTTCCAGGCGGCGCCGATGCCCAGCCAGGCCCGCCCCTTGCTCAGCACGTCGAGCGTGGTCACGCACTTCACCAGCAGGCCGGGGTCCCGGTAGGTCACGCCGGTGACCCAGGTCAGCAGATCGACCTTCTCGGTCCGTGCCGCCAGGTAGCCCAGCGTCGTGTACGCCTCGAGCATGTCGTTCTCGATCGGCCCGACCGGGCGGATCTGCCAGACGTGGTCCATCACGCTCACCCGTGCGAAGCCCTGCTCCTCGGCCGCGACGGCGATCCGTGTGAGATCGTCGGCGAGTCCGGTGGGGCCGGACGGCCAGGTGAAGTCCGCGATGTGCAGTCCGATCTTCACGTGCACTCCTCATCCCATAAACGGAGGACTCTCCGTTTGAAGCGTAGACCCGTCCGGGTGCGCGCCGCCAGCCGGCTTCGTACGGGACCCCCTCACCGGTTCGGCGTCGCCGGCGTCGCGTCCCTCATGTCGCGCACGACCGATCGGCTGCGGTTGACTGGCCGGGTGACCGATCTCGTGCGACGGCTGCACCTCGACCTGGCACGGACCCAGGGCGCGACCTGTCGGGCCTCCTGACCCGCACCGTCCCCCCGCAGTCCCGAGCACAGGAGATCCCCATGCCCCTCGTCACCTTCGCCGTCAGCGGCCAGGGCACCGGCGTCGCGCAGACCGTCGCGGTCGACGGCGCCGACTACACCATCGAGACCGACGCCTACCCCGCCTTCGGCGGCAAGGACGAGCACCCCAGCCCGCTCGCCTACACGCTGGCGTCGCTGTCGTCGTGTAACCAGGTCACCAGCGCGATCGTCGCCCAGGAGCTCGGCATCACGATCGAGCACGTCCGGTTCGACGTCGCGGCCGACTTCAACCCGACGACGATGACCACCGGCACGCACCGCGACGGCGAGACCACCTTCCAGAACCTCCGGGTCGACGCCCGGATCGCCTCCGACGCGACCGACGACCAGCTGCAGCGGCTGGCCGAGAAGACCGAGCGGCGCTGCCCGGTGTCCCAGCTCTTCGCACTGGCCGGTGTGACGATCACCAGCAACTGGACCAGGGCCTGACGGCGCTACGGTGCCGGGTGTGAGTGACGCACCCGGCACCGACGCCGCAGAAGACGCCGCAGAACTGGTCCACCTCGACGTCGCCGACGGGGTCGCGACGATCACCCTGGACTCCCCGCACAACCGCAACGCGCTGTCCGCGCAGCTGCGCCGGGAGCTGATCGCCCACCTCGACGCGGCGATCGCCGACGACGCCGTCCGCGTGCTCGTCCTGACCCACACCGGCACCGTGTTCTGTGCAGGGATGGACCTGAAGGAGTCCCGGGGCGCGGGCGCCGAGCAGCAGGGCGTCACCGAGGTCCCGCGGATCCTGACGACGCTCTGGGACTCCCCCAAGCCCGTGGTCGCCCGGCTCGCCGGACCGGCCCGCGCGGGGGGCGTCGGCATCGTGGCGGCGTGCGACGTCGCGGTGGCCGCCGAGCGGGCGACGTTCGCGTTCTCCGAGGTCCGGATCGGCGTCGTCCCCGCGGTGATCTCGGTGACCGTGCTGCCGCGACTCTCCGCACGCGCCGCACACGAGCTCTTCCTCACCGGCGAGACGTTCGACGCCCGCCGCGCCGCCGGCATCGGCCTGATCAACAGCGCGGTGCCGGACGACGACCTCGACGCCGAGGTCGGGCGCTACACCGGCATGCTCCGGCTCGGTGCCCCCGGCGCCCTCGCCGGGGCGAAGGCGATGCTGCGCCGGGAGCGGCCCGCGATGGCGGAGGACTTCGCGGCGATGAACGCGCTGTCGGCGTCGTACTTCGCCTCCGAGGAGGGTCAGGAGGGCATCCGGGCCTTCGGGGAGAAGCGCTCGCCGTCCTGGGTGGAGGACTGACCCGGGTCTCTCCGCCGGTCGGTGTCTACCCTGGGACCATGACCGTCCCGGCGCCCGTCGTCACCACCGACCCGGATGCGGCCCTGGACCTGCTGGCCGGACGCCGGCTCGTCGCCCTCACCGGCGCGGGACTGTCCACCGACTCCGGCATCCCCGACTACCGGGGGCCGGGATCACGGCCGCGGAACCCGATGACGTACTCGGAGTTCGTCTCCGGCGAGGCCGCGCAGCGCCGGTACTGGGCGCGCAGCCACGTCGGCTGGGGCCGGATGCGCCGCGCCGACCCGAACCCGGGGCACGTCGCGCTCGCCGCGCTGGAGGCCGCCGGGATCGTCGACGGGCTGATCACGCAGAACGTCGACGGGCTGCACGGCGTGGCCGGGCACCGCGGCGTCATCGACCTGCACGGCCGGATCGACGAGGTCGTCTGCCTGGACTGCCGCCGGATCACCCCGCGCGACGTCCTGCAGGCGCGGCTGACGGCGCTGAACCCGGGGTTCACCGAGGCGCACAGCGCGGAGGTCGAAACCGCACCGGACGGCGACGCGGCCGTCGAGATCACCGACGGGTTCCGGATCGCACCGTGCGCGGCCTGCGGCGGGGTGCTGAAGCCGCACGTCGTGTTCTTCGGCGAGAACGTCCCGAAGGACCGGGTGGCCCGCTGCTACGCGCTGGTCGGCTCGCTCACCCCGGACGACGGCGCGCTGCTCGTCGCCGGGTCCTCGCTGCAGGTGATGTCCGGGCTGCGCTTCGTCCGCGCGTGCCGGTGGGCCGGGGTGCCGGTCGTGATCGTGAACCGCGGGATCACCCGCGGGGACGAACTCGCCGACCTGCGGGTCGACGCGGGCTGCTCGGAGACCCTGGGCGCCCTGGCCGCGCAGCCGGTCTGAGAGCCCTCAGGACTCCTGGTCCGGCGCCCGGTCGAATCGGCGGGTCGCCCGGTCGATCCCGATCGCGACGAGCGCGCAGAGCGGCAGGACCACGACGGTCACGAACACGGTCTGGAACACGAACGGCAGCTGGGTCAGCCACAGCTCGAACGCGTCCCAGGCGTCGATGATCGTGCGCACACTCCACACGGTAGTACGTGCCCGCACGCGTTAGGTTCGGACCCATGTTCGCCGTGTACGCCAGTGAGCCCAACGCCGACGCTCCGCTCGACTCGCTCGTCGTGGGCGAGCGGCCCGACCCCCAGGTCCCGGACGGCTGGGTGTCCGTGAACGTCTCCGCCGCCAGCCTCAACATGCACGACCGGTGGACCCTGCGCGGGGTCGGCATCAAGCCCGACCAGTTCCCGATGATCCTCGGCTGCGACGGCGCCGGGACCCTCGACGACGGCACCGAGGTCGTCCTCTACCCCATCATCGGCGACCCGGACTGGCGCGGCGACGAGACCCTCGACCCCAAGCGGACCCTGCTCACCGAGCGCCACCAGGGAACGATGGCCGACAAGGTGATCGTCCCGGCGCGCAACGCCGTCCCCGCCCCGACGGGGCTCACCCCCTCGCAGGGCGCCGTGCTCGGCACCGCCTGGCTGACCGCGTACCGGATGCTGTTCACCAAGTCCGGCCTGAAGCCGGGGCAGACCGTGCTCGTGCAGGGCGCGTCCGGCGGCGTCTCGACGGCGCTGGTCCAGCTCGGCCGGGCGGCCGGGTTCCAGGTGTGGGTCACCGGCCGGGACGAGGAGAAGCGCGCGCTGGCCGAGCGGCTCGGCGCGCACGCCACGTTCGAGTCCGGGGCCAAGCTGCCCGGCAAGGTCGACGCCGTCATGGAGTCGGTCGGCGAGGCCACCTGGAAGCACTCGATGCGGGCGCTGCGCCCCGGTGGGCGGATCGTCATCTGCGGCTCGACCTCGGGCCCGAACCCGCCGGCGGACCTGCAGCGGCTGTTCTTCCTGCAGCTCGAGGTCGTCGGCTCGACGATGGGGACCCGGCAGGAGCTCGCCGATCTCATGGAGTTCGTCGCGACGGCCGGCATCGCCCCGGAGATCGGGACCGAGCTGCCGATGGACGACGCGCGGAAGGCGTTCGAGGCGATGTCGGCCGGGCAGACGGCCGGAAAGATCGTCCTCACGCGCTGATCGGCAGGGGGGGGATCGCGCCGCGGCTCCGAACCGTTACGAGATGCGGGTGTGATCCATTCGTAATCCGTACGGACCCCGGCGCGCGGTATGAATCTCCCCTGGTCGAACGGCGGTCCGTCACCGCAGTGTGACGACCGCCCGGCGCTCGTGAACGGTTTTCCCAGCACAGTGTCGGATTTCGGGCGAACGGCAAGTACAGTCCGTCATCGTGACCGAGCCTTTCAGTCGACGGGCGTCGGGGACTGCCACCATGGCGGCCCCGACGCCTGGAGCCGCGGGTGTCGTCGAGTTCCTGGACCGGGTCGACCACGCCGTGGCCACAGCCCTGTCCACCAACCCCTCTGCGACCGACGTCAGCCGTGACGGCTGGCGCGTCCTGTTGATGCTCGCCCGCGGCACCGGCCGCAGCATGGGCGAGGTCGCCGGACACACCGCGCTGCCCGCCCCGACGGCCACCCGCATCGTGGACCGCCTGGTCGAGAAGAAGCTGGCCTACCGGTCGGCCGACCCGCTCGACCGGCGTCGCGTGCTGGTGCACCTGTCGGCGGAGGGGCGCACCGTCGTCGAGTCGGTGTGCCAGCGCGTGCAACGCATCCTCTCCCCGCGACGCTCCCCCGCCCGCCCCGCCCCGTGCGACAGCACGATCCCCGGCCCGCGCGCAGGCTCGGTCATGTAGAGCTCCCTGCTCCCCGCGCCCCCACCACGTACACCACGGGCCCGGACCCCCTCGGGGATCCGGGCCCGTCCTGCGTCCCGGTGCTACTTCTTCGGCTTCTCGGCGGCGGTCGCCTGGCCGCCACCGGTGGACAGCGCCGCCACGAAGGCCTCCTGCGGGACGTCGACCCGGCCGATCGTCTTCATCCGCTTCTTGCCCTCCTTCTGCTTCTCCAGCAGCTTGCGCTTCCGGCTGATGTCACCGCCGTAGCACTTGGCGAGGACGTCCTTGCGGATCGCGCGGATCGTCTCGCGGGCGATGATCCGCGAGCCGACGGCGGCCTGGATCGGGATCTCGTACTGCTGGCGCGGGATGAGCTCGCGCAGCTTCGTCGCCATCGACGTGCCGTAGGAGTACGCCGACTCCTTGTGCACGATCGCCGAGAACGCGTCGACCGCCTCGCCCTGCAGCAGGATGTCGACCTTCACCAGGTCGGCCACCTGGTCGCCGGCCTCCTCGTAGTCGAGGCTGGCGTAGCCACGGGTGCGGGACTTCAGGGCGTCGAAGAAGTCGAAGATGATCTCGCCGAGGGGCATCGTGTAGCGCAGCTCGACGCGGGACTCGGACAGGTAGTCCATCCCGCCGAGCTGGCCGCGACGGCTCTGGCAGAGTTCCATGACGGTGCCGACGAACTCCGACGGCACCAGGATGGTGATCTTGGTGATCGGCTCGCGGACCTCGGCGACCTTGCCGACCGGCCAGTCGCTGGGGTTGGTGACCTCCATCTCGACGCCGTCGTCGGTGGTCACGTCGTAGACGACGTTCGGGGCCGTCGAGATCAGGTCGAGGCCGTACTCGCGCTCCAGCCGGTCACGGGTGATCTCCAGGTGGAGCAGGCCCAGGAACCCGCAGCGGAACCCGAAGCCCAGCGCCGCCGACGTCTCCGGCTCGTAGGTGAGCGCGGCGTCGTTGAGCTGCAGCTTGTCCAGCGCCTCGCGCAGGTCGGGGTACTGCGAGCCGTCGATCGGGTAGAGCCCGGAGTAGACCATCGGCTTCGGCTCGCGGTACCCGGTCAGCGGTGTCTCGGCGCCGCGGCGCTTGGAGGTGACGGTGTCGCCGACCTTGGACTGGCGGACGTCCTTCACACCGGTGATGAGGTAGCCGACCTCGCCGATGCCGAGGCCGTCGGACGGCTTGGGCTCCGGGGAGACGATGCCGATCTCCAGCAGCTCGTGCTCGGCGCCGGTGGACATCATCTTGATCCGCTCGCGCGGCGAGAGCTTCCCGTCCACGACGCGGACGTAGGTCACCACGCCGCGGTAGGTGTCGTAGACCGAGTCGAAGATCATCGCCCGGGCCGGGCCGTCCGCGTCGCCGACGGGGTGCGGGACCTGCGCGACGACGGCGTCCAGCACCGCCTCGACGCCCTCCCCGGTCTTCGCCGAGCAGCGCAGCACGTCCTCCGGGTCGCAGCCGGTGATGTGCGCGATCTCCGCGGCGTACTTCTCGGGGTCGGCAGCCGGCAGGTCGATCTTGTTGAGGACCGGGATGATGTGGAGGTCCTTCTCCATGGCCAGGTAGAGGTTGGCCAGGGTCTGCGCCTCGATCCCCTGTGCGGCGTCGACCAGCAGGATCGCGCCCTCACAGGCCTCCAGCGCGCGGGACACCTCGTAGGTGAAGTCCACGTGTCCGGGGGTGTCGATGAGGTGCAGGACGTGCTCGGTCGGCTCGCCGTCGGCGTTCTTCGCCGTCCAGGGCAGACGCACGTTCTGCGCCTTGATCGTGATGCCGCGCTCGCGCTCGATGTCCATCCGGTCCAGGTACTGGGCCCGGTAGTCGCGATCCCCGAGCACACCCGTCACCTGCAGCATCCGGTCGGCCAGGGTGGACTTGCCGTGGTCGATGTGGGCGATGATGCAGAAGTTCCGGATGCGCTCCGGCGGGGTGAACGTGCGGTCGGCGTACGTCGTCACTCGGCTGTACTCGGCTTTCGCAGTCGCGTCGGGGCACTGGCACTCGCACCCCATCGTCCCATGTCGCACGGGAGAGGCGGGTGGTACCGGGCCGCCGGGCCCTCGCGGCGGCCCGGGCGGGTTCCGCGTGGTGACCCGCGGCGGGGGTGGCGGACCCCGCTGGTAACCTTGTTCTTCGAGCGCTCGGCGTGCTCGCCCGAAACGGCCTGGACCCTCTCTCCAGCGTTGCCGTTCGGTGCCGCCGAAGCGGACCGGACGCAGAGCAAGCAGACCAGCCGAATCCAGCAGGCAGGAAGACCAGAGGCAGACGTGGCCAACATCAAGTCGCAGATCAAGCGTGTCAAGACCAACGAGAAGCGCCGTCAGCGCAACAAGTCGGTGAAGTCCACGGTCAAGACCGCCATCCGCAACTTCCGCGAGGCGGCCGACCAGGGCAGCGAGAACACCGCCGAGCTGCAGCGCAAGGCGGCCAAGGCCCTGGACAAGGCGGCCGGCAAGGGCGTCATCCACAAGAACCAGGCCGCGAACCGCAAGTCGGCCATGGCCAAGCGCCTGAACAAGGTCGGCGCCTGAGCCTCCTGTTCCACCGCACGACGGCGTCATCCCGCACCGGGGTGGCGCCGTCGTCGTGTGTCGGGGTGGTGCTCAGCGGGCGCCGCGGGCATCCACGACGGCGAGGACGGCCCGTTCCAGGGCGTACCCGGGATCGGCCGCGACGCCCTTGACGTCGGCGTTCACCTCGGCGGTCGCCGCGATCGCGACGGCGAGCTGCTCGGGGTGCCACTGCCGGACCAGGCCCTGCGCCTTGCGGATCTTCCACGGCGGCATGCCGAGCTCACCCGCCATCCGGTTCGGGTCGCCACGACCGGCCGACCCGACCTTGGCCAGCGTCCGCACGGAGTCGGCGAGCGCGTCGGCGATCAGCACGTGCGGGACGCCGAGCACCAGCGCCCACCGCAGGGCCTCCAGGGCGCCCCGGCGGTCACCGGCCACCGCCGCGTCGGCGACCGCGAAGCCGGAGGACTCCGCCCGGCCACGGTGGTAGCGGCGCACCCCGGCCTCGTCGATCGTCCCGCCGGTGTCGGACACGAGCTGACCGGCCGCCGCCGCGAGTTCGCGCAGGTCCGAGCCGACCGCCTCGACGAGTACCGCGAGCGCACCGTTGGTGATGCTCCCGCCGTTGCGGCGGACCTCGGCGTGCACGAACTCGGAGCGCTCGTCGGCCCGGGTGATCCGGTTGCAGGTCGTGACGTGCGCTCCGGCCTTGCGGAGGAGGTCGAGCACCGCCTTCCCCTTGGCGCCACCCGCGTGCTGGACGACCAGGACGATGCCCTCGGCCGGGTCCCGCACGTAGTCGGCGATCGCCGCGACCATGTCCTTGGTCGCGTCCTGGCCGTGGGTGAGCACGATCACCCGGGCCTCGGCGAAGAGCGAGGGACTCAGGTGACCGGCCAGCTCGCCGGGAGCCACCTCGGAGGTCCGGAACCGGCGAAGCTCGGCCTCCGCATCCTGCTGCCGGACGCGGCGGACCAGGTCCGACACGGCCCGTTCCGCGAGGAACTCCTCGTCGCCGACCACGAGCTGCAGCGGATCGGGCGGCGCGGTGTCACGGGTCCGGCTCACGCCCTCCATGGTGGCCCACGCCTCCACCGACCGGTGAGTCGCGTCCCGATCCGGGTGGATCGGCTGGCCGGTCCGGCACCGGTTCGCGTAACGTCAGTCCCGCTCCGGACCTGCTCCGGGCGACACAACCGCATATGGCTCATCCAGAGGGGCAGAGGGAACGGCCCGTAGAAGCCCCGGCAACCGGCGTCGCACGACGATCCGCCCGACCCTGCGCACCTCGCGCAGCCAGGACGTCGACGAACACGGTGCCAATTCCGACCCGCCACCCCCGGCGGGACAGATGAGGAGATTTCGTGACTCTCACTGCTGTGCCCGAAACGACGTCCTACGACCTGGGCCCCGCCCGTGCCCTCTCCTGCCGGGAGTGCGGGCACGAGGTGCCGCTGGCCGCGGAGTTCGCCTGTCCCCAGTGTTTCGGGCCCCTCGAGGTGGCCTACGACTTCCCCGCGGTGACCCGCGCGTCGATCGAGGCCGGCCCGAAGTCGATCTGGCGCTACAAGGACCTCCTCCCGGTCCCGTCGACCGTCGAGCAGTACCGCAACACCGAGCCCGGGCTGACGCAGCTCATCGAGGCCGACAACCTGGCCAGGGCGCTCGGGGTGCGCAAGCTCTGGGTGAAGGACGACACCGGGAACCCCACGCACTCCTTCAAGGACCGCGTGGTCGCGGTGGCGCTCGCCGCCGCCCGCGAGCTCGGCTTCTCGGTGCTCTGCTGCCCCTCGACCGGCAACCTGGCCAACGCCGTCGCGGCCGCCGCCGCGCGCGCCGGCTGGGACTCGGTCGTACTCATCCCCTCCTCGCTGGAGCAGCCGAAGATCGTCACGACCGCGGTGTACGGGGGCACCCTGCTCGCGGTCGACGGCAACTACGACGACGTCAACCGGCTCGCCACCGAGCTGGCCGCCGAGCACGAGGACTGGGCGTTCGTGAACGTCAACGTCCGCCCCTACTACGCCGAGGGCTCCAAGACCCTGGGCTTCGAGGTCGCCGAGCAGCTCGGCTGGCGGCTGCCGCAGCAGGTCGTCGTCCCGGTCGCGTCCGGCTCGCAGCTCACGAAGATCGACAAGGGCTTCACCGAGCTGGGCAAGCTGGGCCTGGTCGAGCCGACGCCGTACACGGTGTTCGGCGCGCAGGCCACCGGCTGCTCCCCGGTCGCGTCGGCCTTCGAGGCCGGCCACGACTGGATCCAGCCGCAGAAGCCGGACACCATCGCCCGCTCGCTGGCGATCGGCAACCCGGCCGACGGTCCGTACGTCCTGGACTCGGTGCGCCGCACCGGTGGCTCGGTCGCCCACGTCTCCGACGACGAGGTCGTCGCCGGCATCCGGCTCCTGGCCGAGACCGAGGGCGTGTTCGCCGAGACCGCGGGCGGTGTCACGGTTGCCACGACGAAGAAGCTGCTCGAGGCAGGCGCGCTCGACCCGGACGCCGAGACCGTCCTGATGATCACCGGTGACGGCCTCAAGACGCTCGACGCGGTGTCCGGCCAGGTCGGTCCGACGGCCACCGTGCCCTCGACCAGCGCCGCCGTGCGCGAGGCGCTGGCGCACCGCTCCTGAGCCCCTCCGCACCGGGCCGGGCCGGGAGCCACGGCCGCGCCGGCCCGGTGCGGGGCGCGGGTCGCCGCGTGCCACCAGCGTCAGCCCGCCCGGGTCCTCGCCGGTGATCGCGACGTCACCGGCACGGTCGGTGCGCGCGACGGACACCCCCGAGCGCTCGAGCCGGTCCACCAGCTCCGGGCTCGGGTGCCGGTAGGTGTTGCCGTTGCCGACGCTGATCAGCGCGGCCCGTGGCCGGACCGTGTCCAGCCACCGCAGCACGACCTTGCGGGAGCCGTGGTGCGGGAGCTTGAGCACGTCGGCCCGCAGGTCGCTGCCGGAGGCGAGCAGGTCGTCCTGCGCGGCGAGCTCGATGTCACCGGTGAGCAGCACCGACCCGGCCGGGGTGCTCGCCCGCATCACGAGCGAGCCGTCGTTGACCGCGGTGCCGTCCTCGCCGTCGACCGACGCGATCGGGTGCACCGGCCCGAGCACGTCGAGCCGCAGGCCCGGCCAGCCCAGCGCCACGCCCCGGGACAGCTCGACGACCGGGACGGCGGCGCGTCCGGCGACCGCGGTGAGCTGTCGCAGCCCGGAGGCCGGTTCCCGGACGGGGCCGACGGCGATCCCGCCGGCTGCGCGGCCGCGCAGCGCCCCGGCGAGGCCGTCGTCGTGGTCGGAGTGCAGGTGGGTGATCACGACGAGATCGAGGACCCGGACGCCGAGCCGGTCCAGGCAGGAACCGATCGCGTCGTCGGTGGGACCGGTGTCGACCAGGACCGCGTGCCCGGGCGGACCGGTGGCGAGCACGAGCGCGTCGCCCTGACCGACGTCGCAGGCGACCACCCGCCAGCCCGGCGGCGGCCAGCCCGGCGGGACGAACCGGGTCGGGACCAGCACGATCAGCAGCCCGACGAGCAGCGCCACCAGCAGCGCCCGCAGCCGTGGCACCCGGCCCATCGCGAGCAGGCCCAACAGCAGCGCGCCCAGGAGCAACGCCCCGCCGGTCCCGGCGGGCCAGGGCACCGTCGCGCCGGGTACGGCCGCGGCCCGGTCCCCGACCAGCACCAGCCAGTGCACGAACGGCCCGGCGAGCCAGGCACAGAGCCAGGCCGCCCCGGGACTGACCGCGGAGACCACCGCGCCGAGCACCCCGAGCACCGTCGCCGGTGCCACGGCGGGCGCGGCGAGCAGGTTCGCGACGATCGTGACCAGCCCGACGTGCCCGTTCAGCCCGGCGATCAGCGGGGCGGTGGCGACGGCCGCCGCCACCGGCACAACGAGCGCCTCGGCCGGTCCGGACGGCAGGCCGCGCGCCGTCAGGGCCGCCGTCCAGCCGGGGCCGAGGAGTACCAGGGCTCCGGTCGCGACCACCGACAGCGCGAACCCGGCGTCCACGGCGAGCGCCGGGTCGTACAGCAGCAGGCCGAGCACGGCCGACGCCAGGGCGGGCACCGCCGACCGCGCGCGACCGGCGGCGAGGGCCGCCAGGACCACGGCGCCCATCACGGCCGCCCCCTGCACCGACGGGGAGGGCCGGGCCAGCACCACGAAGCCGACGAGTGCGAGCAGGGCGGCCGCCGCGGCGAACCGGGGATCGGCCCGGAACAGGCGCAGCAGGAGCAGCACTGCCCCGGTGACGATCGCGACGTTCGCACCGGAGACCGCCGTGAGGTGGGCGAGACCGGCGGTGCGGAAGTCCTGCTCCGTCTCGGGCAGCTGGGCGCGGACGTCCCCGACCGCCAGGCCCGGCAGGAGCCCGGCCGGTGCCTCGGGCAGCGCCCGGCCTGCGGCGTCGCGCAGTCCGTCGCGCAGCGATCCGGCCGCCGTCTGCCACCACGGCGGAGCCGTGACGTCGCCCGGCGATCCGCGCGCCCGCAGCACCGCCGTCGTCAGGTCGGGGCGCTGTGCCGGAGCCAGCAGCCCGGCGGCGGAGGCCTCCTGCCCGGGCAGGAGGTCGCTCCAGGTGTCGGCCGGTGCCAGCAGCAGGATCCGGCCGCCGGTGTCCCAGGTGTCGTCCCCCGCGGTGGCGGACAGCAGCTCGGCCGGTACCAGCGCGGTGGCACGGGCGGACCCTGCCTCGTCGCCGCCGACGGTGCTGCGCAGGACGCGCGGATCGTCGGTGAGGCGGACCCGCACCTCCGCGGCGGCGCCCCGGTCGGCGTGCGCACGCAGTGGATGAGCAGCGAGGGCCGAGGCGTGCCCGGTCACCAGCACCGCGGCGACGAGCGCGCACCCACCGGCCGCCACGACCGTCGAGCCGGACGCCGCGGCGCGGGCGCTGATCCGGGAGCGGAGGAGCGCCGTGAGCACCGCGGCGGCGGCCAGGAGGGCGGCCGTGATCCCGCCCGGTGGCCCTCCGAGCAGGCCGGCCAGCACAGCGCCCCAGGTGGCGAGTGCCGCGGGGACGAGCCGGAGGTCCGGGGGCGCGGGACACTCCCCGGCGTCGTCGTGGGTGGCGGCGGAACGGTCCGCTGCGGTCCTCACACCGTCACCAGCGCCTGGAGCTGCGAGAACCGGCGCTCGCCGATGCCGTCGACCTCGCGGAGCTGCTCGATCCGGCTGAACCGCCCGTTCGCCGACCGCCAGTCGATGATCTTCTTCGCGGTGACCGGGCCGACGCCGGGCAGCGCGTCGAGATCGGCGGCGGTGGCAGTGTTGAGGTCCACCGTGCGGCTCCCGGGATCGCCACCGGGCTCGCCGCCGGAGACGGGCTCCCCGCCGGGTGCGGGCAGCACCGGGGCGCCGTCGGCGGCGGGCGGGACGCCGATCGCGATCTGCTCGCCGTCGCCGACCCGGCGGGCCAGGTTCAGGGCGGCGAGATCGGTGCCGGGCAGCGCTCCCCCGGCGGCGTCGACGGCGTCGGCGACACGGGCGCCGTCCGGGACCCGGACCAGGCCCGGGCGCAGCACCTTTCCGACGACGCTGACCACCAGCGGCCCTGCGGTCACCGGTGCGGCGGCGACCGGGTCCCCCGGTGCCGCAGGTGGCGCAGCTGTCGCCGGTGGCGCGGCCACCTCGGGGAGCCCGGCGACCGGCTGCGCGGTGGGCCGGTTCGACCACACGCCGATCCCGGCCACGACGGCTCCGACGAGCACGACCGCGAGGAGGGCGAGCGCACCGGGCCTGCCGGGATCGACCCGGGCTCCGGCCAGCGACGACGGCAGCCACCGCTGCGCCGTCCGGCGCCACCAGGACGGTCGACCACCGTGTGGTGGGCCGTCCTCCGTGGTGGGGCCGGTGGCAGCGGGACCCGCCGGGAACCGGGCGAGCGGATGGTCCCCGTCGCCGTCGGTCCGCTGCGGATCCGGGTGGAGCCCGCGCGGCTCACCGGGCCACCACCCCGGTGGCGGGTGCCCCGTGCCCGGGTCGGGCGGGGCCGGCAGCGGCACCGTCGGCGGATCGAGCGGGTGCCGCCCGGTGACCGGTCCCACCGCGCGCGGACGACCGCCCAGCCCGGCGAGCCGCCGGGATGCGTCACGGGAGGCGTTCGTCGTGGTCACGCCTCCGACGCTAGGAGCGGATCGACCCGCCGCACCCACGATCCGCGGGGCTGTGGACGGCCGGCCAGGTTGGGGACGACCGGGCCCGCACGGCGCCCGGCGGGCCGTGACCGTCGGTGCAGCGTGCTAGGACTCCGCGGGGACCACCACGACCCCGACCAGACCGGGACCGGCGTGCGCCCCGATCACCGCACCGACCTCGGACACGTGGAACTCGGCCGCGTCGGGCAGCTGTTCGCGCAGCCGGTCGGCGATGTCCTCGGCCCGTTCCTCGGCTCCCAGGTGGTGCACGGCCAGCCGGGCCCCGGGCCCGCCGGACGCCCCGACGGCGAGCGCGACCAGCCGGTCGGTGGCCCGCGACGTCGTCCGGACCTTCTCCAGCGGGGCGATCCGGCCCTCGGCGAGGTGCAGCAGCGGCTTCACCGACAGCGCCGCCCCGAGCAGCGCGGACGCCGCCCCGATCCGCCCGCCACGGCGCAGCCGCTCCAGGTCCTGCACCCCGAACAGCACCCGGCAGCGGGCGCTCACGGCCGTCGCGGCGGCCTCGGCCGCGATCCCGTCGGCACCGGCGCAGGCGGCGTCGGCGGCGGCGAGCACGGCGAACCCGAGGCCCATCGCGATCGCCCGGGAGTCGACGACCCGAATCCGGTCCGGGGCGATCTCGTCGGCCGCGACCCGGGCGGCGTCCCAGGTGCCGGACAGCTCGCGGGACAGGTGCACCGACACGATCTCGCGGGCCCCGGCGTCGAGGAGCTCCCGGTAGAGCTCGGCGAACGCGGCCGGTGCGGGCCGTGAGGTCTGCACCGTGAGGTTCCGGTCGGCGAGTGCGGTGATCAGCTCGGCCGGGGTGACGTCGACGCCGTCGCGGGCGGTCCGCTCCCCCATCCGCACCTCGAGCGGCACGACGTGCACCCCGCGCCGGTCGGCCGCCCCGGGCGGCAGGTAGGCGGTGGAGTCGGTGACCACGGCGACCGGGGAGCTGGGCACGGCCGGACCCTACCGGTGGCCGGCCGGTCCTGATCACCGGAACAGCGGGGCCAGCGCCTCCTGTGCCGCGAGGTAGCGCCCGTGCGCGTCGTCGAGCCGGCCCCGCACGCGCGGATCGGGGACGAACTCGCGGTCCACGCGCACCATCCGCCCGGCCAGCTCCCCCACCGACCCCGCCGCACCGACGGCCAGCCCCGCCAGCATCGCGGCGCCGAGGACGCCGGCGTCGCGCTCGGCGGTGCGGCGCAGCGGGCGGTCCAGGACGTCGGCCTTGACCTGGCACCAGAGGTCGCTGCCGGCGCCGCCACCGCAGGCGGCGAGCGTCGTGGCGGGCCGCCCGGCGGCCGCCTCCAGCGGGGCGAGGACGTGCCGTGCGGCGTGCGCGACCCCCTCCAGCACCGCGCGGGCAAGCTCGGCGCGTCCGGTGCCGAAGGTCGCGCCGAGCCAGTGGCCGCGCAGCTCCGGGTCCCACAGGGGGGCGCGCTCGCCGGCGAGCTGCGGCAGGAACAGCACCCCGCCGCTCCCCGGACCCGCCTGCCCCGCGAGCTCCAGCGTCTCCGGGACCCCGGCGCCGAGAGCGGCGGACGCCCAGGTCAGCGCGTCGCCGCCGGCCTGCGTCGGTCCGGCGTGCACGTGGAGCCCGCGCCAGGTGGGGAAGGTGACGATGCCGGGCGCGCCGCCACCTGGCCGCGCGGCCATCGCGAGCACCTCGGAGGTCCCCGCGACGTCGACGGCGTCACCCGGCTCGGCGACACCGCCGCCGAGCAGCGCGGACCAGGCGTCCATCGTCCCGACGGCGACGGGCAGCCCGGCCGGCAGGCCACCGGCGCCGGTGGTCTCCCCGGCGACCGACGCCGGGTCCGCGAGCGGCGGCAGCATCCCCGTCAGCCCGGGGGCGAGGAGGTCCAGCCCGTCCGGGTAGGTTCCGTCCGGCCCGACCGCGCCGATCGACGACAGCGGGTCGGCGACCGCGGCGCCGGTGAGCCGGAGCAGCAGCCAGTCCTTCGGGGCCAGCAGACGCTCGGCCCGGGACCACACGTCCGGGCGGTGCCCGGCGAGCCAGGCCGCGCGGGCGGCGGGGTGCGAGGCGTCGACGGTGCCCAGGCCACCGCGTACCCGGGCCCGCTCCTCGGGGTCGAGCCGGTCGCCGAGGGCCGCGGCGACGGCGGCACACCGGCCGTCCTGCCAGGTGATCGCCGGGTGCACGGGGATGCCGTCGGCACCGGTGAACAGGTGCGTGTTGACCTGCGCGCAGAGCCCGACGGCGGTGAGGTCCCGCAGCGCGCCGGCCGCCCGGAGGTCGGCGACGGCACCGGTCAGGCCGTCCCACCAGTCCGCCGGATCCTGCTCGGCGTGCCCGGGGGCGGGGCGGCGGGTGACGTGCCGACGGCTCGCGGCGGCGACCCGGACACCGTCCGCGGTGAACACCGCGGCCTTGACCGACGTCGTGCCGAGGTCGATCCCGAGCAGCGTCACGGCTGCTCGGACCGGACCGGCAGACGTCGTCCCAGCTCGTCGGCCAGCGCCGTACCGACCGCCCGGTGCCCGGCCCAGCCCCAGTGCATGCCGTCGGGGTTGCCGTGCCCGCCGAGGACGTGATCGCCGACGAGCGCTGCCGTGTCCAGCAGGGTGACGCCGGGTGCGCGGGCCGCCCACGCCCGCATCGCCGTCTCGGTGGCGGCGCGGTGCGGGTGGACCCGGCCGTAGTCGGCGGCGCGGTGCACCGACGGGAGCAGCGCGACCACCGGCAGCCCCGGCCGCAGCGCGTGCACCGCGGAGCGGCACCGCTCCAGGTAGGACGCGGTCAGCCGGGCCGGGAGCGTGGCGGGACCGCCACCGGGGAGCTCCGCGAGGAGCGGCGCCAGCACCGGCTGCGCCCGCCGGTAGCCGTCCCGGACCACGCGGCGAAGCGGTGCCGGGCGCAGGGCCGGGATCAGCTCCCGCAGCGCCGTCGGCAGCGGCGAGGGCAGCGAGTCCATCCCGGACACCCCCAGCACGACGGCGTCCACGTGCGGCAGCACCGCCCACACCCGCGGGTCGCCGCTGACCGCCGACCACGCGTGCCGCGCCGTCCACCCGGCACGGGCGACGAGCTCCGCGCGCCCACCGAGGCGGGCCGCGGCGAGGTTGGGCCACAACCGCGGCTCGTCCGCCGGGTAGGGCCGCTCGGGACCGTGGAAGGCCAGCGAGTCCGCGACGACCAGCAGGTCAGGCACCGATATTGTATCCCGAGAGCCGCCAGCGCGGGTGGTCGGCGCGGCGGGCGACGACGGACCACTTCGCGTTGCCCATCCCGCCGATCACCGGCCACGCCGACTCGGGCAGGTCCAGCAGGCCGCAGACCATCCCGGCGATCATGCCGCCGTGCGCGACGAGCAGGACGGACCGCTCCTCGGGGTCGTCGGCGTACGCGGCGTCGAGCTCGGCGACGACCGGCAGCGAGCGGTTGACGACGTCGACGCGGGACTCGCCGCCGGGCGGTGTCCACCGCGGATCGGACCGCCACGCGGCGATCGCGCCCGGGTCGTCGGCCTCGATCTCGGCGACGGTCCGGCCCTGCCAGTCGCCCAGGTGCGTCTCGCGGAGCCGCTTGTCCACCGACAGCGGCAGCCCGGTCGCCCCGGCGACGGCGGTCGCGGTGTCGTGCGCGCGGCTCAGGTCCGAGGTCACGATCCGGTCGAACGGGATCCCGGCCAGCAGCGGCGCGGCCGCAGCGGCCTGGGCACGGCCCTCGTCGGTGAGCCGGGTGTCGAGATGACCCTGCATGCGGCCACCGGCGTTGTACTCGGTCTGGCCGTGCCGGAGCAGGGTGATCCGGCGCAGCGTCATCCGGCGCCGTCCTCGTCGGTCCCGCTGCTCGCGTCCGACGGCACCGCGTGCGGCACCTCGATCGTCGGGCAGTCCTTCCACAGCCGGTCCAGGCCGTAGAAGCCGCGCTGCTCGTTGTGCATCACGTGCACGACGATGTCGGTGAAGTCGAGGAGGATCCAGCCGTTGTCGGCGTCGCCCTCGCGGCGGGTGGGCTTGCTGCCGCGCTCCCGCAGCTTCTCCTCGACCGCCTCCACGATCGCCTGGACCTGACGCTCGTTCTGCGCCGACGCCAGCACGAAGCAGTCGGTGATCACCAGCTGGTCGGACACGTCGAGGGCGACGATGTCGACGGCCTTCTTGTCCGCCGCGGCGGCCGCCGCCACCTTCGTCAGCTCGATCGCCTCCGGTGATGCCGTCACTGCGCCTCACGTCTCCCGGGTGTTCGTGTCGCGGACGGACTCGTCCGACGGTCCCCCAGTGTGTCAGCCGGTCCCGCGGGGGTTGGGCGCCGGGCACCTCACGGGATAGGTTGCGGTGATCACGGTGGAGAAGTCGAAGGAGACTCCCCATGGCCCTGGCCCCCGATCTCGAGGGCACGCAGTGCGAGCCGGTCAACGTCGCGTGGGCGCGTGACGACGTGCTCCTCTACGCGCTCGCCGTGGGCGCCGGCGCCGAGTAGCCGCTGGCCGAGCTGTCGCTGACCACGGAGAACACCGACGGTGTGCGCACCGTGGTGCTGCCGTCGTTCGCCGAGACCCTCACCCGCAAGGCCGTCGTCGATCTCGGGGGTATCGACCACTCCCGTCTCGTGCACGCCGAGCAGTCGTTCCGGCTGGCCGCCCCGCTGCCCGTCGAGGGCCGGGCCCGGGTCACCGCGACGGTCACCGAGGTCCTCGACAAGGGGTCGGGTGCGCTCGTCCGCACCCGCGCCGACGCGGTCGACGCCGAGACCGGGGCTCCGCTCGCGTCGGCCGTGAAGTCGGTGTTCGTCGGGGGCGAGGGCGGGTTCGGCGGGTCCCGCGGCGCGGCGGCCGCGCCGTCCCCGATCCCAGACCGGGCACCCGACGACCGGGTGACCTACCGGACCTCGCCCGGCCAGGCGCTGCTCTACCGGCTGACCGGGGACCGCAACCCGCTGCACTCCGATCCGGCCTTCGCCGCCCGGGGCGGCTTCGACCGGCCGATCCTGCACGGCATGTGCACGTACGGCTTCACCGCGCGGGCGCTCGTCGAGACCGCCTGCGACGGCGACGCGACCCGGCTCGCCGCCATGGACGCGCGGTTCACCAGGCCCGTGCTGCCCGGCCAGGTGCTGACGGTCTCCGTCTGGAGCACGGCCGCCGGGCCGGTGTTCCGGACCGCCGTCGACGGCGAGGTGGTGCTCGACCGCGGGTCGGCCGAGCTCACCGGCTGATCCGGGCTCAGGAGGCGACGGCGGCGATCCGCGCCGGCGCCGGGTCGCCCGGGTAGTCGCTCCCGCCGCGGTAGGCGAGCTCGGCGAGCGCGTCGAGCGCCGCGAGCTGCGGGTAGCGGCGGTCCGGGTCGCCGCGGTGCGGCCACCGGTGGTCGAGCTCCCGGAACGCGACGGCCCGGTGCCGGGTCGTCGCGAGGTAGCGCGGGTTGTCGCGGACGAACCGGCCGTAGGCGTGGCGCAGCTCGTCGTGGTGCGGGAGCTCGGTACGGACGAAGCGGTCGACGTCGGCGGCGATCTCGTGCACGTGCTCCCCGCACAGCTGCACCACGAACGGCACCACCCACGGCTCGTGCACGCAGAACAGCTCCCGCACGGCGCGCTGCCGGACGCCCGCGTTCTCGCTGCGCGACATCCAGGCCGCGACGACGGCCTGCCGGCGCGGGCTGAACCGGGCGACGAAGCCGGGCGGGGGCCACGGGAAGGACACCCGGTACGGGATCTGGACCGGGTCGCCGTCGACGTGCACGTCGTGGTCGGCGACACCACCGCCGGTGTCCTGCACGAGCTGCGCGGACACCGCGCCCCACGGGGCGAGTGCGTGCATCGCGACGTGCGCGTCCCGGCGGACCGGCTGCGGGACCGCCCGCAGCAGCAGCCCGGCGAGCGCCGGGGTCGGGACGTCGATCACGGCTCCACGGTAGCCCGATCAGCCCAGTTCGGCGTGACCGACGGTGCATCATCGCCCTCTGCGATCACCTGTTCGGCGCAGAGTGAAGGATGCGTGTCCGCGGGGCGGTAGCGTCCCGGCGCGTGACGGCACCGGAACCGAACGCGGAGCAGTGGCGGGCCTGGAGCGGCAGCGGCGGGGACTTCTGGGCCGCCCACGCCGACCTGTTCGAGGCGGGCGTCGCCGGTTACCGGGACGCGTTCCGGTCCGCGACCGCGGTCCGGCCCGGCGAGCGGGTGCTCGACGTCGGCTGCGGCGCCGGGACCACGACCCTCGACGCCGCGTCCGCCGCCGCCCCGGACGGGCACGCGCACGGTGTCGACATGTCCGCGGCGATGCTGGCGATCGCCCGCGACCGCGCCGCCGCGTCCGGGCTGCCGGCGACCTTCGCCGTCGCCGACGCCCAGACCGAGGAGCTCGGCGACGGCGCGTTCGACGTCGTGGGCAGCCGCAACGGCGTCATGTTCTTCGGCGACCCGGAGGCCGCCTTCGCGAACCTGCACCGCGCGCTGGCCCCGGGCGGGCGGATCGTGCTGCAGGTGTGGCAGCCGCTCGCCGAGCAGGAGTGGTTGTGGGCGGTGCACGGCGCCCTGCGGCTGCCCGATCCGCCACCGGACGGAGCGAGCCCGCTCTCCCTCGGCGACCCGGACCGGTGCCGCGACCTGCTGACCGGGGCCGGCTTCACCGGCGTCCGGCTCGACGACGTGCGGGCCCCGATGTGGTTCGGCTCCGACGTCGAGCAGGCCGCGGCGTTCCACCTGGGACGGGTGGCCGACGCGCTCGCCGCACGCGCCGCGACCGACCGGCAGGACGCGGAGGACGCGCTGCGGGGGGTGCTCGCCGAGCACGCGGGCCCCGGGGGCGTCGCCTTCCGGTCGGCCGCGTGGCTGGTGCGGGCCACCCGCCCCTGATCTCCGGCCTCAGCGGTACTCGACGGTCTCCACGGTGTGGGCCTCGATGCGCTCCCAGTCGTAGGTGACACCCAGGCCGTGTCCCTCCGGCACCGGGACGCAGCCGTCGGCGTCGACCGCGGCGAGGCCGTCGCGGTAGTCGTCGGCGTAGACCAGCTGGCTGCGGCCGATCTCGCTCGACTTCGGGTGCACGAACGACATCTCGTAGTAGTTCGTGTTCCGCAACGACGCCATGAGCTGGCGCTGGGCGGGCCCGGGGGGGGTGTGCAGCTCGACGTCCAGGCCGAGACCCTCGGTGGCGTGCGCGATCTTCAGCGCTCCGGTGATGCCGCCGTCGTACTCGGCGTCGGCGCGCACGAAGTCGGTGCCGCCGCCGACGACGAAGTCGACGTGCTGCTCCAGCCCGCGCACGTGCTCGGTCTGCAGCAGCGGCGTCCGGATCAGCTCCCGCAGCCGCTTGTGCCCGAAGATCGAGATCCCGGTGTCCTTGTACGGGTCCTCGAGCCAGAGGAAGTTCGCCTCGTCGCAGGCCCGGCCGACCTGGACGGCGTGCGCGAACGTCTCCAGCTTGCAGCCCGGGTCGAGCATGAGGTCCATGTCCGGCCCGACGGCCTCGCGCACACGCGCGATCGTCTCGACGACCTCGGAGACCTCGTAGACGTCCCAGACGTGCAGCTTGTAGGCCTTGTAGCCCAGCTCCTTGCACTGCACGGCGAAGTCCGCGTAGGCGGCGGGCGAGTCGAGGCCGCCGTTGCGGTCACCGGCGGCGGTCGAGGCGTACGCGGGGACGCGGGTCTTCCAGCCACCGAGCAGCGTGCGGATCGACGCGCCGTGCGCCCGGCCCGCGAGGTCCCACAGCGCGATGTCGACGAAGCCCATGCCCATCTTGTCGAACTTGCGGAGCTGACGCTTCACGTCGTTGTAGATGAGCTCGCGCTGCAGCGGGTCCTTGCCGATCAGGTAGTCGCCGAACATCGCGACCTGCGCGACGGCGACCGAGTTGCCGCCGACGTAGCCGCCGACGACGCCGTCGTCGGTGTAGATCCGGATCGCGTAGGCGCTGGTGGGCTTGCGGCTGCCCGGCTCGTAGACCAGCGAGAAGCCGGTCGGGTGCTTGGCGAAGTCGACCATGTCGAACTTCGCCTTGTCGATGCGGATCCGCTCGATCTTCACGCGGCGCCCCCGCCGTTGCGGGCCGCGTCGAGGTGCGCCTTCGCGGCCTGCTCGAGGTGCACCACGCCGCAGGCGACGCTGGCGTAGGAGAAGCCCTGGGCCAGCCGCCGGGCGGCGGTGGCGCCGTCCGGGCAGTGGATGCCGCAGGCGATGCCGGCCGCGTTCGCGGCGGCCAGGATCGCGGTCAGGGCCTCCTCGAACCGCTCGTCCAGGTCCGGGTCGGTGGAGGTCTTCCCGCCGAGCGCGAGCCGCAGGTCCGACGGCCCGACGTAGAGCCCGTCGACCCCGGGGACGGCGGCGATGTCCTTGACGTTCGCCAGGCCGTCCGGGGTCTCGATCATCACCAGGCAGGCGACCTCGTCGTCGGCGACGGCGGGCGTCGGGCCGACCCGCAGCTGCGCCCGCATCGGGCCGTAGCTGCGCCGCCCGACCGGCGGGTACCGGGTGGCGGCGACGGCGGACTCGGCGTCGGCGACGGTGTCGACCATCGGGACGATCACACCGCGGGCACCGGTGTCGAGCGCCTGCCCGATCCAGAACGCGTCGTTGGCCTGCACCCGCACCATGCTCGCGACGCCGAACGTGTCGACGGCGGTGATCGTCGACAGCACGGCGCGCGAGTCGACGAGCCCGTGCTGGGCGTCGATGCAGACGTAGTCGTAGCCGGTGCGGGCGATCCGCTCGGTGCCGACCGGGTTGTCCAGCACCACCCAGTAGCCGATGGTCTTCTCCCCGGAGCGCAGCCGGGCGGCGAAACCGTTGGTCATGACAGGTCCCCTCAGCGGTTGTAGGCGGGCACCGGCCCGCGCAGGTCGGCCCAGACGGCGTCGCAGGCCGTGACGACGTCGTCCGGGAGCGGGCCGCGCTCGGCGGCGGCCACGTTGGCGTGCAGCTGCTCGACCTTCGACGCGCCGACCAGGATCGCGCCGACGCTCTCCCGGCCGACCAGCCAGCGCAGCGCCAGCTCGGGCAGGGGAAGACCGGCGTCGGCGGCGGCCCGGGACAGCGCCTCGACGGCCCGGAACAGGCCCTCGTTCCAGTAGCGGTCGCGGTACATCGTCGCCAGCCCGGACGAGCCGAACCGGCCGTCCGACGGCGGCGCGTCGAACGAGTGCCGCCCGGACAGCAGGCCGCCGCCCAGCGGGTTGTAGACGATGTCGAACAGGCCCGCGGTCCGGGAGAACTCGACGTACTCCTCGTCGATCCGACGGGCGAGCAGGTTGTAGAGCGGCTGGGAGAACACCGGCTGCGGGGCACCCGCCGCGATCGCGGCGTGCCGCAGCTCGGCGATCTGCCAGGCCGCGAAGTTGGAGACGCCGAGCGCGCCGATCGTGCCGGCGTCGGCGAGCTCGGCGACGGTCTCCAGGGTCTCCGCGATCGGCGTCGCGCGGTCGGGCTGGTGCAGGTAGTAGACGTCGAGCTTCTCGACGCCGAGCCGGGTGAGCGAGCCCTCGACGCAGGCGTGGATCGCCTTGCGCGACAGCGGCGGCGCCCCACCGGCGTCGGGGTGCGGGATACTGACCTTGCTCGCGACGTCGAACCGGCCGGGCCGGGACCGCAGCAGCTCGCCGAGGATCGGCTCGCAGCGGGACCCGGCGTAGCCGTTCGCCGTGTCGATCATGGTGATGCCGGCCTCGGCGGCCGCGTCCAGCATCGCGGCGGCACCGTCCCGGTCGACGGTGTCGCCGATGTTCATCGTGCCCAGCACCAGGCGGGACACCGCCAGGCCGGTGCCGGGTACCTCGGTCGTCTGCATGTGTTCGGTCTCCTCAGCCGACGGGGTGGGCGGGCCGCTCGCCGCGGAGCACCCGGGTGATGTCCGCGACGACCATCGAGCCCATCGCAGCGTTGGCGTCGTCGCTCGCGGCCCCCACGTGCGGGGTGAGGACGACGTTCGGCGCGGTGAGCAGGGGGCTCCCGGCCGGCGGTTCGACGGCGAACGCGTCCACGCCCGCCCCGGCCAGGTGGCCGTCGTGCAGGGCCGCGGCGAGGGCGGCCTCGTCGACCAGGTCGCCGCGGGCGGTGTTGACGAGATAGGAGCCGGGCCGCATGGCGGCGAGCTCGGGGGCACCGATGAGCGGGGTGCCGGAGCCGCCGGGCAGGTGCAGGGTGACGGCGTCGGCGCGGGCCAGGCACTCGGTGAGGCCGAGCAGCGGGACGCCGTCGGCCTCGGTGCCGGGCAGGAAGGGGTCGTGCGCGACGACCTCCATGTCGAACCCGGACGCGCGCCGGGCCACCGCCCGTCCGATCCGGCCGAACCCGACCACCGCGAGGGTGCGTCCGGCGAGCTCCGGGCCGAAGAAGCGCTCCCAGCGGCCGGCCGCGGTCGAGGCGTGCGCCTGCGGGATCCGGCGGGCCAGCGAGAGCAGCAGCGCGAACGCGAGGTCGGCGACCGCCCCGGTGTTCGCACCCGGGGTGTTGACGACGGTCACGCCCCGGGCGGCGGCGGCCGCGACGTCGAGGTTGTCGACGCCGACGCCGTGCTTGGCCAGCACGCGCAGCCCGTCCGCGGCGTCGAGCACCTCGGCGGTCACCTCGTCGAGGCCGACGATCGCGGCGTCGACGCCGGGCATCAGCGCGGCCAGCTCGGCGGCGGGCAGCGGGTGCCGGTCGGTGCGGACGACCGGCTCCAGCCCGGCGTCCTTCAGCGCCGTCCAGGGAGCGTCGGAGCGCGCGCCGAAGCTCGGGGTCGTGATCAGCACACGGGGCCGGGGGTTCACTGCGGTCATCCTCCGAAGTCCACGCCGAACGTGTCGAGCAGGGAGTACACGGCCAGCGCCGTCACCGCGAGGCTGGACAGCGCCAGCGCGACGGTGAGCAGCGGGTTCGACCGGAACCGCCGGTCGACCTCGGTCGTACGCAGGTACCAGACGGCGACGACGACCGCGAGCAGGAACACCCCGCCGGCCACCCCGCCGATCTGGACCATCAGCACCGGCGACTGCACCGCGAGGTAACCCAGCGCCCAGACCGGGGGCATGGTCATCGTGAGGATGCGGATCCACTTCTCGCGGGCGGCCCGGTCCCGCCAGTCCAGCACACCGAGCAGCGACAGGGTGTGCGTCCAGAGCCGCGGGACGCTGGCGGTAGAGGCGACGAACGTCGAGAACAGCACCGCGACGGCGCCGACAAGGAAGGCGTACATCGCCCACTCGCCGAGCGTGTCGGTGTACATCCGGGAGAGCGTCGTGATCATCTCGTTGCCGGACGGGACGAGCCCCTGGAGGTGCAGCACGGACGCGCCGATCAGGTAGAACGACAGCGTGCAGACCGTGCACACCAGCCAGGATACGAACACGTCGAGCCGCATGACCTTGAGCCAGCCCTCGGCGCGGCGGGCGCGCTCCTCGGTGCCGTCCTCCGGGCCGGTCCAGCGGGCGTAGCCCTTCTCGATGCACCAGTACGAGTAGGTGGTCATCTCGTCGGCGCCGACGCCGGTAATGCCGAACATCGCGATCGCGAAGCCGAGCGTGCCGGCCGGGATGAGGAACTCGAAGCCGAGTGCGAGGTCGTCGCCGCCGTACCCGAACGGGGTGAGCGGCAGGCCCAGCGCCAGCCCGACGGTGGCGACGGTGAACAGCAGGACCGCGACGAAGCAGACCTTCTCGACCACGCCGTAGCGGTTGGTGCGGAGCAGGAACAGCACGCTCGCGACGGTGATCACGGTCCAGGTGAGCAGCGACGGGAACGACAGCGGCTCGCCGACGATCGGCCAGAGGATGCTCAGCGCCGCGACGGCGCCGCCGATGGTCCCGCCGCGCTGGAGGATCTTCGCGCCGTCCATCAGGATCCACAGCACGTTGATCCAGCTGATCCGGCCGATCCGCGGCGGGACCTGCGCGTAGCCCTCCAGGGCGGGCTTGCCGGAGAGGATCGCCCAGCGGGCGAGCTCCATCTGCACCCAGACCTTGACCGCGGTGCTGGCGACGACCAGCCACAGCAGGACGAACCCGGCCTTCGCGCCGAGCGCGGTGGTGGTGATGAGCTCACCGGACCCGACGACCGCGGCGGACAGGATCAGTCCGGGGCCGAGGTGGCGCAGGCGGCCGCCGAAGGTGGTCGGCGGGGGGCGGACGTCGGCCGGGTCCAGCGCGTACGGGTCGGGCGAGCCGGTCCGTGCGGCGCGACCCGCCGTGTCGTCGGTCGTCGTCATCGACATCCCGTTCTGGTCCGTGGTGAGGCCGGGGAACCGGCCGCCGGGGTGATCGGTCGGCGCGACGGCGACGGGCAGAACATGACACATTCTGCGCGCTTCGCGCAATACTGTCGATCCAGATCGCGATTCGTTGCTTGTTCTGCGCAGAAATGCTCGCGCAGAACGCGCGTTTGCTGCATGATGTGCACGACCGGCGCACCGCCGGTTCCCGCGACGACGACGCCCGAGGGAGGTGCTCGACATGACCGCCACGCCCGTGCTCGTGCTCGCCGACGACCTCTCCGGCGCCGCCGAGACGGCCGCCGTGCTCGCCGTACCCGGCGAGCCGGCCACGATCCTGCTCGCCCCGGGCGCCGACCTGCCCGCGACCGGGCTGACCGTCGTCGACCTGCACTGCCGCACCGCCGCACCCGCCGTCGCCGCCGACCGCACGCGCCGCGTCCTCGACGCCGCGCCGGCCGGCACGCGGACCTTCCTGAAGATCGACTCGCTGCTGCGGGGGAACGTCGCCGCGGGGATCGGGGCGCTCGCCGGGCGGGGACCGGTCGTCGTCGCCGCGGCCCTGCCGGGCGCCGGGCGCACGGTCTCGAGCGGGGTCGTCCACCTCGACGGGGTCCCGCTGCACCGCACCGACGCCTGGCGGATGGAACCGCACCCCGCGCCGGACGACCTGCACGTCGCCACCGGCCGGCCGGACGCCGTCGTGCTGGGCGTCGCCGAGCTGCGCCGCGACCCGCACGCCGCACTGGCGGCGGCCCTCGCGCGCGGCCCGGTCGTGCTCTGCGACGCCGATACCGACGACGACCTGGACCTCGTCGCCGCCGCGGCCACGGCGGCCGGGGTCGCGACCGCGGGCTCCGGCGGATTCGCCGCGGCACTCGGCCCTGCCACCGGGCGTCCCGGGCTCGGCACCGGGGACGCCCCGGACGGCGCGCCGCGGCCGGTGCTGGCCGTCGTCGGGTCGGCGGAGCCGGTCGCCGCCCGGCAGGTCGCCCGCCTGCTCGACGACGGCGCCGTCGAGATCCGGCTGCGCCCCGGTGACCCGGTGCCGGACGGCCCCGCGGGACCGGGCGTCACCGTGCTGCGGCCGGACCCGGACCTGCGCGGCGACCCCGCCGCCGTCGCCGGCGCGCTGTCGCGGGCCGCGACGGCGCTGGCCGGCGGGCCGGACGGCCCGCACCTCGTCCTCACCGGCGGCGAGACCGCCCGCCGGGTGCTCGACGCGCTGGGCACCGACCGGCTCGTCCCGCTCGGCCAGGTCGCGCACGGCGCGGTCCGCAGCGCCGCCGCGGGCGGGCGGCAGGTCGTCACCCGGCCCGGCAGCTTCGGCGACGACGACTCGCTGGCCGCGATGGCCACCGCCGTCGCCCCACCCACCGGTCCGACCCAGGACCCTCCGCACCGCACCGAACGATCGGAAGGCAGCCGCATGACCGCCACCGTCTCCCCGCAGGTCCCCGCCGGGGCCGGCGCACCACTCCCGACCGTCGCCGTCACCATGGGCGACGCCGCCGGGATCGGCCCCGAGGTGATCGTCCCGGCCCTCGTGCACCCGGACGTCCTCGGCCGCTGCCGTCCCGTCGTGATCGGCGACGCGGACCGGCTGCGCCGGGCCGCGACCGTCCTGGGCCACCCGGCCGAGATCGTCGCCGTCGACGACGTGGAGAGCGCCGCGCCCGGACCGGACCGGGTCTGCGTGCTGCAGGTCGGCGAGCTGCCCGCGGACCTGCCGTGGGGCACCGTCTCCGCGGCCGCCGGTGAGGGCGCCTACCGCTACGTCGAGGCCGCGGCCGCGCTCGCCGTCGCCGGGCGGGTGCAGGCGATCTGCACCGCGCCGCTGAACAAGGAGGCGCTGCACGCCGCCGGCCACCGCTTCCCCGGTCACACCGAGCTGCTCGCGCACCTGACCGGCACCGAGGAGGTGTCGATGATGCTGTCGACGCCGACGGTGAAGGTCGTGCACGTGACCACGCACATCGGACTGATCGACGCCGTCGCGCGGATCGAGCCGGGCCTGGTCGAGCGCACCGTCCGGCGTGGACACGAGGCGCTGGTGCGGTCCGGTGTGGAGGCCCCCCGGATCGGCGTCTGCGGGATCAACCCGCACGCCGGGGAGAACGGCCTGTTCGGCTACGGCGAGGAGGCCGAGAAGATCGTCCCCGCGCTGGAGGTGCTGCGCGCCGACGGGATCGACGCCCGCGGCCCGCTGCCGGCCGACACCGCGTTCTTCCTGGCCGGGCGGGGCGACTACGACCTGATCGTCGCGATGTACCACGACCAGGGCCACGGCCCGGTCAAGGTGCTCGGCATCGAGAACGGCGTCAACCTGACCGTCGGGCTGCCGGTCATCCGGACCTCGGTCGACCACGGGACCGCGTTCGACATCGCCGGCACCGGCAAGGCCGACGCCGGGTCGATGGTCGAGGCACTGCGGCAGGCCGTGGAGCTCGCCGCCCGACCGGTAGCGTGACGCCATGCCGCCCCGCGGATCACGTGCCCGCCGGGACGAGATCGTCCGGCTCGCGACGACGAGTGGCCTCGCCAGCGTCGAGGAGCTCTCGCACGCCTTCGACGTCACCGCGTCCACGATCCGGCGCGACCTCGCCCAGCTGACCGCCGAGGGCCGGCTGGCCCGCACCTACGGCGGCGCGATGGCGCTGTCCGCGCACCCCGAGACGTCGCTGCGGCAGCGGATCGGGGAGGCGTTCGGCGCCAAGCGCGCGATCGCACGGTCGGCGGCGGCGCTGGTGCGGCCCGGCGAGACCGTGCTGCTCGACGCCGGTTCCACCGTCGGGGCGCTCGCCCACGAGCTGCGTGCGGTACCCGGGATCACCGTGGTGACCACCGGGCTGACCGCGCTCGGGGAGCTGTCCGACGCCGAGGGCGTCACCGTGCACTGTCTCGGCGGCACGCTGCGCCCGGTGAGCCAGGGCTTCGTCGGCCCGCTCGCCGAGGCCGCACTGGAGCACCTGAGCTTCGACCGGGCGTTCCTCGGGGCCGACGGCGTGACCACCGACGGCGGGCTCTGCGAGGCCGAGCTGGCCCAGACCCGGCTCAAGGAGCTGATGGCGCGCCGTGCCTCGGCGGTCTACGTGCTCGCGCACGCGGACAAGCTGGGGCACAGGCCGTTCCACGCCTGGGCCCGGCTCGAACCGGGCTGGACGCTGATCACCGACCCGGCCGCCGACACGGCCCAGCTGGCCGCGCTGCGCGGCTCCGGGGTGACGGTGACGGTCGCCGACACGACCGACGGCGTCGCCTGACCTGCTGCGCGTTTCGCGCGAACCGATCGATCACTCTCACCCACGCTCACCTGGCGTGCCCACATGTGCGCGCAATGCGCGTTCCAAATCCGGTCTTGCGCACATCGCGCACACAGTGCGAGCGTAGGACCCGCTGGGCCCGGTGGTCTCCCACCGCGCCCCTCCCCCGCCTCCGGAGGTCGACGATGACCCTTGACCGACAGGCCGGCCCGCGACTCGACCGCCGGGCGTTCCTGCGGTGGACCGCACTGGCCGTCGCCGGGACCGCGGCCGTCCCGCTCGCCGGGTGCGCCGGCCCGACCGGCGCACCCGGCCCCGGGACGATCGTCCTCGGGCTCAACCGCTCCCTCGCCAGCCTGGACAACAAGCTCAACCAGTTCGACGGCGCCGTCACCGTCCAGCGCGCCGTCCGGCAGGCCCTGACCCGGGTCGGCCCCGGCCAGACCGCGCAGCCGGTGCTCGCCGACCGCTTCGAGCGGACCGGGCCCACCGAGTGGACGGTCCGGCTGCGCGACGGCGTCCGCTACTCCGACGGCAGCCCCGTCACCGTGACCGACGTCGACGTGGCACTGCGGTGCTACGGCGAGGTCAACGGCGGGTTCATCGCCAGCCTGTTCCCCGAGATCCCGACGGTTCGCCCGGTCGACGACCGGACGTTCCGGCTGGTGACCTCGGACCCGGTGCCGGTGATGGACCTGCTGATGGCGAACGTCCTCGTCACCCCGGCCGCGGCCAACCGCCCCGAGCAGCTCACCGACGGCATCGGCTCCGGCCCCTTCCGAGTCGCCGAGGCGAACACCGGCACCGGCGACTACACGCTGGTCCGCAACGAGAACTACTGGGGTGCCGCGGCGCACCTGGAGTCGGTGCAGGTCCGGTTCGTGCCCGAGGAGTCCAGCCGGGTCGTCGCGATGCGCTCGGGCGAGCTCGACGTCATCGACAGCATCACCCCCGACTCCGCCGAGCAGCTCGCCGGGCTGCCGTCGGTGATCCTGGACCGCTCCCCCAGCACCCGCACCAACCAGCTCTTCTACAACTTCCGCAAGCCCCCGGGGCACCCGCTGGCCGATCCGCGGGTGCGCGAGGCGCTGACCTACGCCGTCGACGGCGAGGCACTGGCCCGCGACGTCCTGGTCGGCTCGGTGCAACCCGCCCGCGGCGTCGTCGCCTCGGCGCTGAGCGGCGCCGCCGACACCGGCGGCTACCGCTACGACCCGGCCCGCTGCCGGCAGATGCTCGACGCGGCCGGCGTGCGCGACCTGGAGCTGACGATCATCTGGGAGTCGGGCGAGTTCCCCGCCGACACCTCGGTGATGGAGTCGGTCGCCGGGATGCTCGGCCGGGTCGGCGTCCGCACCCGGCTGCAGCAGTTCCAGCCCGGCGGGGACATCACCGCCTGGCGGCAGGGCCGCGGCGGGGACTGGGACGTGCTCGGCAACGGGTTCGCCGGGCCCACCGGCGAGGCCGCGACCGTGCTGCAGGGCATGTACGGCGGCACCCCGGCCAAGGAGCGGACCCGCGACACCTACCAGGGCTACGTCGTGCCCGAGGTCGCCCGCACGCTGGACGCCGCGGCGGCCGAGACCGACCCGGCCCGCCGGGAGGCCGCCCTCGCCGGCGCCCAGAAGAAGATCTGGGACACCTGGCCGTGCCTCTGGGCGTTCGTGCCCGACGTCGTGCAGGCCCGCCGGCAGCGGGTCTCCGGCATCGAGCTGCTGCCCACCAACTCCTACGACCTCTCCTCCGTCGCGCTGGGGGCCTCGGCATGACCGTCACGACCGCGCCCACCGGGACGGGCCCCGCCGCTCGCCGCGCGCCGTCCCGGGCCGCCGGGCTCGCCCGCTACGCCGTGGTCCGCGTCGGGCAGGGGCTGCTCACGATCTTCCTGACGATCTCGACCGTGTTCGTGCTGGTGCGGCTCGCCCCGGGCGACCCGGCCGCCGCCTACGCCGGCCCGAACGCCTCGCCCGAGGACCTCGAGCGGATCCGCGCCCAGCTCGGCCTGGACGAGCCGGTGCTCACCCAGTACCTGACGTTCCTGCGGAACCTGCTGTCCGGTGACCTCGGGACCAGCTACTCGTTCCAGGCCCCCGCACTCGACGTCGTCCTCGGCCGGGTGCCGTACACGATCACCCTCGCGGTCTCCGCCGTGCTGGTGACGACGCTCGTCGCCGTGCCGCTGGGGATCTGGATGGCCCGGCGCGCCGACACCGGCCGTGAGCTCGGCGCCAACGTCGTCACGGTCGCCGGGCAGTCGATGCCCGACTTCTGGAGCGGCGTCATGCTGCTCACGCTGTTCTCGGTGCTGGTCCCGGTGCTGCCGGCGTCCGGGTTCGCGACCTGGTCGGGGCTGGTGCTGCCGACGCTCACGGTGGCGATCCTGCAGATCGCGCTGATCTCCCGGCTGGTCCGCCGGGAGATGACGGGCGCGCTGACCTCGCCGTACCTGACGGTCGCCCGGGCCCGCGGGGCGAGTGAGCGCACGCTCGTCTGGCGCTTCGCGATGGCGAACTCCGCCATCCCCGTCCTCACCGCGCTCGGCACCCGGTTCGCCGCGATGCTCAACGGCGTCGTGGTCGTCGAGGTGGTGTTCTCCTGGCCCGGCGTCGGCTCGCTCGTCGTCCGCGCCCTGGAGACCCGCGACTACCCGCTGATCCAGGCGACGGTGCTGGTCACCGCCGCGCTGGCGATCGGCGTCCAGCTGCTGATCGACCTCGCGTACCCGCTGCTCGACCCGCGGGTCCGGCTCGGAAAGGAGTCCGCGCGATGAGCACAACCGTCCCGGAGCGGACGGCGGCACCCACCGGCCGCCCCTCCGCCGTCACGCCGGAGCTCGCCGCGGCGTCCCCGGCACACCGCCGGGCCCGCGTCTCGCGGGTCAAGATCTGGATCGGCACGGTCTGCACGGCGCTCGTCGTGCTGCCGGTGCTGCTGGCGACGGTGCTGCCGCTGCCCGACCCGGACGCCCAGGAGCTCTCGGCCCGCCGCCTGCCCCCGCTGACCGACGGCCACCTGTTCGGCACCGACCAGCTCGGCCGCGACCTCCTCGCCCGGGTGCTCTCGGGCGGCCAGGTGTCGCTGACCGTCGGGATCCTCGCCGTGCTGGTGTCCGGGCTGATCGGGCTCACGCTCGGCTCGCTGGCCGGCTTCCTCGGCGGGTGGACCGACGCCGTCGCGTCCCGGCTCGCCGAGGCGCAGATGGCGCTGCCACTACTGATGATGCTGCTGCTCGTCGTCGCGCTGTTCGGCTCGTCGATCCCGGTGATCACCGCGGTGATCGCGGTGGCGCAGTGGCCGGAGGTGTTCCGGCTGACCCGGTCGCTGGTGCTCGTCGAGCGGGGGAAGCCCTACATCGACGCGGCCCGCACCCTCGGGCTCGGCCGCCCGGCGATCCTGGTCCGGCACGTGGTGCCGAACGTGGTGAAGCCGGCGTCGCTCGTGGTGCTCCTGCTGCTCGCGCAGGCGGTGCTGCTGGAGAGCGCGCTGTCGTACCTGGGGGCCGGTCCGGAGCGGCCGTTCGCGACCTGGGGCCGGATCGTCTCCGACGGCCAGGACTACGTGACGACGTCGTGGTGGATCGCCACCCTCCCGGGCCTGGTCATCGTGCTGCTCGTGGTCGGCGTGAACCTGCTCGGCGACGGTCTGCGCGACCGGCCGGGCGGCGTCGGCCGGCTCCGGTTCCTCGGCCTGGGCCGGAAGGAGGCGACCCGATGACCCCGCTGCTGGAGGTCGCGGACCTGCAGGTGGAGCTGGTGACCGAGCGCGGCGTGGCCCGCGCGGTCGACGGCGTCGACCTGCACGTCGGCGCCGGCGAGACCGTCACCCTCATCGGCGAGTCCGGCTCGGGCAAGTCGACGACGGCGATGGCCGTGCTCGGCCTGCTGCCCGCCGGGACCGCCGTGGTGAGCGGGGTGGTGCGCTACGCGCTCGACCCGGACGCCGCCCCCGTCGACGTGCTCACCGATCCGCGCGCCCCGGCCGCGGTCCGCGGCCGCGGGGTGTCCCTCGTCCCGCAGGACCCGATGACGGCGCTGTCCCCGGTACACACGATCGGGGCCCAGCTCGGGCACGCCCTGCGGCTGCGTCATCCGGAGCTGTCGCGGAGCACGGTCCGCGAGCGCGGGATCGCGCTGCTCGACCAGGTGCACGTCGCCCGCCCGGAGACGCAGTGGCGCTCCTACCCGCACCAGCTCTCCGGTGGGATGCTGCAGCGCGTCCTGATCGCGATCGCGCTGGCCGGCGAGCCGCGGCTGATCGTCGCCGACGAGCCGACCTCGGCCCTCGACGTCACCGTGCAGGCCGGGATCCTCGACCTGCTGCTGGAGCTGCAGGAACGCACCGGCGTCGGGATGCTGCTGATCACCCACGACCTGGGCGTCGCCCGGCTCGTCTCCGACCGGATCCACGTGATGCGGTCCGGGGCGTTCGTCGAGTCCGGCGAGGTGGAGCAGGTCGTGGGGGCCCCGCGCGAGGAGTACACGCGTCGCCTGATCGCCGCCGTCCCCACCCTCGAAGGGACCCCGTCATGACCCCGCACCTGGCCGTCCGCGGCCTGACCGTCGCGTTCGGCGACTTCCGCGCCGTCGACGGCGTCGACCTGTCCGTGGACCGCGGCGGCTCCCTGGCCGTGGTCGGCGGGTCGGGCTGCGGCAAGTCGACGATCGCGCGCTGCCTGGTGCGGCTGATCCGGCCGACGGCGGGGGCGATCGAGCTGGACGGCGTCGACGTGGCGACGCTGCCCGAGCGGAAGCTGCGGGCCCACCGCCGGAAGGTCCAGATGATCTTCCAGGACCCGTACGGCTCGCTCGACCCGCACCTCACCGCGGGCAGGATCGTCGCGGAACCGCTGGCCCTGCGCGGGATCCGCGGCCGGGCCGAGCGCGAGCGGCGCGCGGTCGCGCTGCTCGACCGGGTCGGCATGCCCGCGTCCGCGGCCGCCCGGCGGCCCTCGGAGTTCTCCGGTGGCCAGCGCCAGCGGATCGGGATCGCCCGCGCGCTGGCCAGCGACCCCGAGCTGCTGGTCTGCGACGAGGCCACCTCGGCGCTCGACGTCTCGGTGCAGGCCCAGGTCCTCGACCTGCTGCGGGAGCTGCAGCGCGAGTCCGGCCTGACCTTCGTGGTGATCGCCCACAACCTGGGCGTCGTCCGGGAGATCACCGAGAACGTCGTCGTCCTCTCGCACGGCCGGGTCGTCGAGTCCGGCCGGACCGCCGAGGTGCTCGGCTCCCCCACCCACGAGGTCACCCGGCGGCTGCGGGCCGCGTCGCTGGACCCGGCCGCCGTCCGGGGCCGGAAGCCGCGTTCCGCGCTGGCCGGGGCCGTCCCCGCACCGTCCGGAGGTACCCGCCCGTGACCGTCACCGAGACCGCACCGGCCGAGCTGCCCGGCCCCGCCGACGGCCTGCTCCGCCCGCACGCCGGCGAACCGGACCGGCGCGACGCGCTGCTGCCGGCGCCGGACGTCCAGAACCACGCCGCGAACCTGATGGAGCTGCCCGGCGGAGCGCTGGGGTGCGTGTGGTTCGGCGGCACCCAGGAGGGCGTGCCCGACATCGGGGTGCGGTACTCCCGCCTCGAACCGGGCTCCGACCGCTGGACCGGGCCGGTCGCCCTGTCGGACGACCCGGAGCGCTCCGAGCAGAACCCGCTCCTGTTCGTCGCCCCGTCCGGCACGGTGTGGCTGCTGTGGACCGCGCAGGTCGCGGGCAACCAGGACACCGCCGAGGTCCGCGTCCGCACCTCCGGCGACGGCGGCCGCACCTGGGACGCGCAGCGCACGCTGTTCCCGGCCGGGCCCGGCGGCGGGGTGTTCGTGCGGCAGCCGGTCGTCGTCACCCGGAGCGGCCGGTGGCTGCTGCCGGTCTGGCACTGCGTGACCCCGCCCGAGGGCCGCTGGGTCGGTGACCTCGACACGTCCGCAGTGATGGTCTCCGACGACGACGGCGCCACCTGGCGCGAGACCGCCGTCCCGGACAGCACCGGCCAGGTCCACATGAACGTCGTCGCCCGGCCGGACGGATCGCTCGTCGCGCTCTACCGCAGCCGCCGCGCCGACGCCGTGCACCGCTCGGTCTCCACCGACGACGGCGGCACCTGGTCGGCGCCCGAACCCGTCGAGCTGCCGAACAACAACTCGTCGGTCCAGGTCGTCGGGCTCGCCGACGGCCGGCTCGCACTCGTCGGGAACCCCAGCAGCCGGGCCGACGCGACCGCGCGGCGGGCGTCGCTCTACGACGAGATCTCCGACAGCGGCGACGTGGGTACCGCGGCCGCGGCTGCCGACGCGCTCCGGGAGGGCGCGTTCTGGGGAGCCCCACGCGCCCCGATGACCCTCGCGATCTCCGACGACGGCGGCCGGACCTGGCCGGTCCGCCGCGACCTGGAGACCGGCGACGGGTTCTGCCTCGTCAACGACTCGCGCGGCAAACGGAACCGGGAGTTCTCGTACCCGACGATCCGGGCCGCGGCCGACGGCGGCCTGGACATCGCCTACACCGTGTACCGGCAGGCGATCCGGCACGTGCACCTGACCCCGGCGGCGACGGGTGGCTGAGACCGCGCCGCACGCCGTCGTCACCGGGGTCAGCTCCGGGATCGGGGCGGCCGTCACCGCCCGGCTGCTCGACGCCGGCTGGCGGGTCACCGGGCTGTCCCGCAGCGCCCCCGCACCGCGCGACGGGCTCGCCTGGGTCGCCGCCGACCTGGCCGGGCCGGCCGCGGTCGCCGGTGCGGTCGCCGGGACCGGTCCGGTCGACGCCGTCGTGCACGCGGCCGGGCTCCAGCGCACCGCCCCGCTCGGTGCGCTCGACGCCGAGGCCGGGGACCTCATGTGGCGGGTGCACGTGGCCGCGGCCGCGGAGCTCGCCGGGGCGCTGCTCGACCGGATCCCCGACGGCGGCCGGATCGTCCTGGTCGGCAGCCGCACCGCGGGCGGCTCGCCCGGGAAGAGCCAGTACGCGGCGACCAAGGCCGCGCTGGAGGCGATGGCCCGCTCCTGGGCGGCCGAGCTCGCCGCCCGCCGGATCACGGTGAACGTCGTCGCCCCCGGCCCGACCGAGACGCCGATGCTGGCCGACCCCGGCCGGTCCGGCACCCCGCCGCTGTTGCCGCCGCTCGGTCGCCGCGTGCGACCGGAGGAGGTCGCCGCCCTGGTCGAGCTGCTGGTCGGCCCGGACGGCGGAGCCATCACCGGTCAGACGCTCACCGTCTGCGCCGGGGCGTCACTGCCCCGCTGAGCCGGCTCCGCGGGGCCGCAGCACGTAGGCGGTGTAGCCGTACTCGGTGCCGTACCGGTCGCGGACGTCGATCTCGTGGCCGACCTCGTCGAGCGCTGCCGGGTCCACCCCGTCGGCGCGCAGCAGCTCGATCCGCGCGGCCAGCGGTCGGTAGTAGGCGTCCCAGTCGGAGTCCGGCAGCAGGTAGGCGGCCCGGACCGTGTACCCGGCGCGCTGCGCGGCGGCCACGTTGTCCGCGGTCGTCCGCATCGCCGGGTAGCCGGCGTCCCAGAACTCCCGGGCGCCCGGTGACGGCGCGGTCGTCGTCCACTCCGCCTCGGTCAGCACCAGCACCCCGTCCGGGGCGAGCAGCCGCCGCCAGGACGCCAGTGCGGCGTCGAACCCCATGACGTAGGCGGCGCCCTCCGACCACACCAGGTCGGCCTCGCCGTCCGGCAGCGGGAGGTCGTCCATCGGCGCGACCAGGGGCCGGACCCGCTCGCCGAGCCCGGAGACCGCGGCGCGGGCCTGCAACCGCCGCAGGTACGGCTCGTGCAGGTCGACGGCGACGACGTCCCCGCCGGTCGCGGCGGCCAGCGGCAGGGTGGCGGGCCCGGTCCCGCAGCCGATGTCGACGATCCGGGGCCGGTCCGGGAGCTCCCCCGCCAGCTGCAGCAGCAGCGCGGTGGTCTCCTCCGATCCCGGTGCCTCGCGGGGGAGGTCGTCGTGGGCGGCGAGGAAGACCCGCTCCAGCGATGTGCTCACGTACCCGGATGATGCCTCCCCCGGGCCTCCGGCGCAGCCCCCGGTCGCAGGCATGATGGACCGGTGCACGTCGACATGCTCCTGATGGCGATCCCCCCGCTCGCGATCTACCTGCTCTGCGCGGCCGTGGTCGGTGTCGAGAGCATCGGCATCCCGCTGCCCGGCGAGATCGTGCTGGTCGCGGCCGCGCTGCTGGCCGCGCGGCCGGGATCGCACGTCGACCCGGTGATGGTCGCCGGGTTCGCCGCGGCAGGGGCGATCGTCGGCGACTCGATCGGCTACTCGGTCGGCCGCCGCTACGGCACCGGGCTGCTGGACCGGCTCGGCCGGCGGTTCCCGCGGCACCTCGGACCGCGGCACGTCACCGTCGCGCAGCGGATCTTCGACCGGCACGGCGTGTGGGCCGTCCTGTTCGGACGGTTCGTCGCGATCCTGCGGATCCTCGCCGGACCGCTCGCCGGGACCATGCGCATGCGCTACCCGGCCTTCCTCGCCGCGAACGCGACCGGCGCGATCCTGTGGGCCGGCGGCACCGTCACGGCGATCTACCTGCTGGGGCTGGTCGCCGAGACCTGGCTGAAGCGGTTCTCCTGGGTCGGCCTGGTGGTCGCCGTCGTCGCGGGGGTGCTGGTGTCGCGGGCGGTGCGGAACCGGGTCGAGCGCGCCGCCGCGGCCGACGACGCGTGACCCGGACCGCCGTCAGCGCAGGCTGTGGCAGGTGTAGGTCACCCCGCCGCTGAAGCTCTTCGCGTCGGTGAGCCGCAGCCCCTCCCGCGACCAGCCGTCCGGGAACAGGCCGCGGCCGCGGCCCTGCACGACCGGGTAGTGGAACAGGCGCAGCTCGTCGACCAGCCCGGCCGCGATCAGCGTGTGGCAGAGATCGATGCTGCCGGTGACGACGATGTCCTGGCCGGACGCCTCCTTGAGCGCCGTCACCTCGGCGACCGGGTCACCGGCGAGGATCGTCGAGTTCACCCACTCCGGATCGGTCAGGGTCGAGGACACGACGTACTTCTGGACCTTGTCGAGGTACGCGGTGACGCCGGTGGTGTCGTCGGTCTGCTCGGGCCAGAACCCGCGGAAGTCGGTGAAGGTCCGCCTCCCGAGCAGGACGGCGTCACAGCTCGCGTCCTGCCGGTGCATCTCGGCCTGCTGGTCCCCGGCGTCGGCCGTCGGGTCGAACCAGGAGCCGAGCATCTCCACGGCTCCGTCGAGGGTGATGTTCTGGGTGATGGCGAGGGGGCGCACGGGTGTGCCTCCACGGTCGTCCTGTGTCGTCCACGAGGGTCGACCGTGGAGGCGGCCCGGACTCATCGGTCCGGACTCGTCGCCCGGGGAGCGATCAGCCCTCGTGGACGGTGATCGCCGCGGCCGGGCAGCCGGAGGCGGCGTGCCGCACCGCCTGGTGCTCGCCCTCCGGCGGCTCGGCGTCGAGCAGCTCGACGATCGCGTCCGAGTCACGCTGGTCGAATACGTCCGGTGCGGTGAGCAGGCACTGCCCGGACCCCACGCAGGAGTCCTGGTCGACCTCGACCTTCATCGGTGCCCCTCCTCTCACCACTGCACCGGCAGGCTGCGGACGCCGCCGGTGAGGTGGTCGGTGCGGATGTCGAGCTCGTCCATCCCGATCGCCAGGCGCAGCTCCGGGACCCGGCGGGCGAGCGTGACGAACACGGCGCGCAGCTCCGTACGGGCGAGGCTCGCGCCGATGCAGAAGTGCGGGCCGTGGCCGAACCCGATGTGCCCGCGCTCGCCGCGGTCCGGGTCGAAGGTCTCGGCGTCGGCGAAGACGCCCGTGTCCCGGTTCGCCGCGTTGATCGACAGGATCAGCGCGTCGCCGCGCTCGATGGTCACGCCGCCGATCTCGACGTCGGTGTGCGCGTAGCGGAGCAGGCCGAGGTCGCCCGGCGCCCCGAGGCGCATGATCTCCTCGATGACGGCGTCGATCCGGCCGTCCGGGTCGGCGACCAGGGCGTCCCACTGGTCGCGGTTGTTCATGAGGAACAGCAGGCCGAGGCCGATCCGGTTCACCGTCGTCTCGTGGCCGGCGAACAGCAGCCCGACGCAGAGCCGCACCATCTCCGGGTAGCCGAACGTCTCGTCGTCGGCCTGCGCCTGCACGAGGTCGCTGATGACGTCCTCGGCCGGTGCGGCGCGCTTGCCCTCGGCGAGGCCCGCCATGTAGCGGCCGAACTCGGTCCGGGCGTCGTGCGCGTCCTGGCCGGAGAAGGTGGCCATCCGGTCCGACAGCGCGCGGAAGTACTCGCCGTCGGACTCGGGGACGCCGAGCAGGGTGCAGATCACCGCGACCGGCAGCGGGAAGGCGAGGTGCGCGTGCAGGTCGACGACGCCGTCCGCAGCCGTGTCGTGGTCGGCGAGCAGGGCGTCGACGTAACCGTCGACCAGCTCCTGGACGTGCCCGGACAGCCGTCGCATCCGCTTCGCGGAGAACGCCGGGGTGAGGAGGCGCCGCATCCGGGCGTGCTCGTCGGCCTCGGAGGCGTAGTCGCCGGTCGGCCCGTCCTGCACGGCCGCGGTGCTGATCCGGGACGCCTTCTCGGGCTCCGGGTGGGACCGACCGAACCGCTTGTCCCCCAGCAGGTCGCGGACCTCGGAGAACCGGGTCACCAGCCAGGCGGGGTCACCGGCGGGGGTGGTCACCGGGGCGACCGGGGCCTCCCGGCGGAGCACCTCGTAGAACGGGGCCAGGTCGAGGATGTTGGGGCGGGCGAACGGGAGCTGCGGGCGTTCGGCGGCGAGGGTCATCGGGCGTCCTCCTCGGGTGGTGGTGCCCTCACCCTACGATTTGATGGCAGTTTCTGCCACAAACATGACCGTTTACGGTGGCGACGTCACGAACACCCGGACCGGGGGAGGCCGCCGTGACCGGAGAACAGGGCACGGCCCGCCGTGGACGGCCGCCGATGAGCGAGCAGGGCCGGCGCGCGCAGCGCCTGGCCGTCTCCCGGGCCGCCGTGCGGCTCTTCCGGGAGCACGGAATGGCCGCGACCTCCGGCGCCGACGTCGCGCGGGCGGCCGGCGTGTCGGAGCGGACCCTCTGGCGGCTGTTCCGGACCAAGGAGAGCCTCGTCGAGCCGCTGCTCTCGGTGTCCATCGAGGGCTTCCGGGACGTCCTGCGGTCCTGGCCGGAGGGGACGGAGCTGACCGCACACCTGCGCGGGGCCTACACCTTCGCGACCGGCGGCCCGGACGGCGAGACCGAGGAGGTGCTCGCGGTCGTGCGGATGACCCGGGACACGCCGGCGCTGCGCGCCGTCTGGCTTGTGCTGCAGGAGCAGGCCGAACCGACGCTCGCCGCCGTGCTCGCTCCGCGGGCCGGGCTCGCCCCGGACTCCGCCCAGGTCCGACTGCTGGCCGCCACGGTCAACGCCGCATTCCGGGTCGTCACCGACGAGGTCGCCGCGGGCGCCGCGGAGGGCGCCACCGCCGAGGCGCTCGCCGCGCACCGCGAGCTGCTGGCGGAGGCGCTCCGCACCGGCGGGCAGCCGGCCGGCCGTCAGACGTCCTCGCCCAGCAGCTCCTGCAGGTAGCGGTCGACCTGGCCGATATAGGTCGGGGCGACACCGAACAGCGCCAGGTGCCCGAGCAGGTCGTCGATCACCCGGATCGTCGCGTGCGGGGTCAGCTCCAGCTCGTACTCGTGGTCGCGGACCGGGAAGAACATGTCCTCGTTGATCGGGACGATCCGGGTGACCGCCTCGTTGCGGCCCAGCGCCTCGGCGAGATCGCCGCCGGTGTGCCGGGCGACGTCGCCGCGCTGCCACTTCCACGCCATGCAGAGCAGGTCGTTCGGGTCCATCGCGGTGAAGTAGGGCTCGAGGAACCCCTCCATGAACGCCTCCTTGGAGTCGAACTCCAGGGCGCGCCAGACCTCCTGCTTCCAGAACTCGGTGGAGAAACCCATCACCGCCCAGATGCCGGCGTGCCGCTTGAGCCCGTCGACGACGTCGGCGTTCGAGGAGTACTCGCCGTCCTTGAAGCCGGGATCGGAGGTGATCGCCTCGACCAGCGCCTTGGTAAAGAGGAAGTCGTGCGGGGTGTTCTGCGCGGTGCCCGCGATCGGGGCGGCCCGCTTCACCCGCCCGGGGAAGCGCACCATCCACTCGTAGGTCTGCTGGGCGCCCATCGAGCCACCGACGACGAGCTGCAGGGTCTCGATGCCGCAGTGCTCGCTCAGCAGCTGCTCCTGGGCGCGGACGTCGTCGCCGATCCGGACGTGCGGGAACCGCGACATCGCGATCGAGGCGTTGGGGCCGGCCGCGTTGTGCGGGCTCGTCGAGAGACCGTTGCCGATCTGGTTGACGACGACGATGAAGTACTTCTAGGGGTTCAGCGCGTGCTCGGGACCGATGTAGACGTCCCGAAAGATCTGGTGGGTCCCGGAGTACCAGGTGGTCACGAGGATCGCGTTGTCCTTCGCCGCGTTCAGCGTGCCGAACGTGGCGACGGCGAGCTGCAGGTCGGGGATCACCCCGCCCTCCTCGAGCGCGAACTCCCCGAGGCCGATCAGGTCGTAGTCGCCGTGGAACTCGTGGGTGTAGTAGCTGTTCTCGATCGCCATGGACTCTCGGTGCCTCCTCGACGCGGGCCGCTCAGGCGACTCTGCCCCGTTGTGACCCGGCACACAAGGATCACCGCGGGCCCCCGCCGAAGGTTCCTGCGGTCGTGGTGCACGCTCTATCGTTCCCACTTGATATAAGTGACGACGAATGGAGACGCTCGATGGACCTGACCGCAGAGATCCGGAAGGCGCACCGCACGGTCGGCGGGGAGGGGCGCACCCACACGATCGTCCTGAACCGGCTCTACCCGGCCTCCCCCGAGGAGGTCTGGAGCGCGTGGACCGAGCCCGAGCGGCTGGCGCGCTGGTTCGAGCCGGTGTCCGGCGATCTGCACGAGGGCGGCCGCTACCGGCTCGAGGACAGCGGGACGGTCGGCACAGTCGAGCGCTGCGCGCGGCCCCGCGCACTGCGGGTGACGTGGGAGTACGAGGGCAGCATCAGCGCGGTCGATCTCACTCTGACCCCGGCCGGGGACGAGACGGAGCTCGAGCTGCGCCACGAGGTGCCCGACGACGAGCACTGGGCCCGGTTCGGCCCGGCCGCGGGCGGGATCGGCTGGGACTTCTCCCTGCTCCCGCTCTCGATGCACCTCGCGGGCGACCCGCGCGTCCCGGCCGAGGTCCTGGAGGGCACCGAGCTCGGCAACGACCTCACGCGATGGGCCGCCGGCGAGTGGGCGGCCGCGCACGAGGCGTCGGGCGCCGGAGCAGCGACCGCGAAGGAGGCCGCCGAGCGGACCCTCGAGTTCTACCTGGCCTGAGGGTCAGCTCAGGAGCACGACGAGCACCAGCATCGCCAGCACGAGGACGTTGCCGAGCACGACGAGGGCGAGCCAGGCTCCGGCCGGCGGCGGGGTGACGGGTTCCGGCTCGGCACGGTGGCCGTGCCGGCCGCTGTCGGCCCGGCGCAGCTCCGCGATCTGGTTGCGGTCGAGGATCGGGGCGGTCAGTCCCTCGGCGTCGACGTTCATATCCGGATAACGCGCCGGAAACCGCGGAGCGACTGCGGTCCAGCCTCTCGTGTCCCTGCGCAAGATCGATGTCGCCGATCGTGGTCCGATCAAGGAGATGCACCACCCTCACGGCACACACGGGCGGAGCCGATCGCACGCAGCGTGATCGATCCGGGTGCCCCGCGGGCGGACCGATGAGTCGCGGCGCCGGGCGCGGTCGACACCTCGGGACCGGGCACCGCGCCCGGGGCTGCGGAGGACGGACATGGGAACGCTGGACGGGACGGTCGCCCTGGTCACCGGTGGGGCACGCGGGCAGGGCCGTGCGCACGCGACGACGCTGGCCCGGGAGGGCGCCGACGTCGTCGTCTGCGACCTGGCCGCACCGGTCGACGGTGTCGACTACCCGCCCGCGACGCCGGAGGACCTCGACGAGACCGTGCGGCTGGTCGAGGCCACCGGGCGGAGCTGCCTCGGGCTGGTCGCCGACGTCCGCGACCTCGCCGCCGTCGAGAAGGTCGTGGACGCCGCGGTCGAGCGGTTCGGGAGGATCGACGTCGCGGTCGCGAACGCCGGCATCGCGACCGGGGGCCCGGTCGCGACGATGACCGACCGGCAGTGGCGGACGATGATCGACGTCAACCTCACCGGGGTCTTCACGACGTTCCGGGCCGTGCTGCCGCACATGGTCGAGCGCCGCTCGGGCCACCTCGTCGCGACGTCGTCGGTGGTCGCGACGACCGGGGCGTCGCACTCCGCGCACTACGCGGCGGCGAAGGCCGGGGTGGTCGCGCTCGTGCGGTCGGTGGCCCACGAGGTCGCCGCGGACGGGATCCTCGCGCACGCGGTCCTGCCCGCCGGTGTGAACACCACGATGATCCACAACCCGGCGACGTACCGGATGATCCGGCCGGACCTGGCCGACCCCGGCCGCGCCGACGTCGAGGAGATGTTCGTGCGCGGGCGGCCGCGGCCGGGCCTGCTGGAGCCCGACGACGTCGCCGACGCCGTGCTGGCACTCGTCTCGGGCCGGGTGCGGTGCCGGTCCGGAGAGACCATCACACTGTCCAACGGGATCGACTGAGCAGGCTCAGCGGTCGCGGAACACGACCGTCCGGAGCAGCACGAAGTTGCAGGTCGTCCCGAACCCCTGGGACAGGATCCAGGCGAGCGGGACCGTCCACCACGCGGCGGGCAGCAGGGCGAGCGCGAGCGCGTTCACCCCGAGGATCACGAAGAACATCGTCCCGTAGAGCACCGCGTAGCCGGTCGCACGGCGTGCGCCGCCGGAGACCCGGAAGGCCCACCGCCGGTTCAGGACGTACGCGACGGTGGTGCCGCAGACGAAGCTCAGCGCGCGGGCCGCGTGCACCCACACACCGAGGTGCAGCGCGAGGGCGTAGACACCCGAGTCGACCAGCGCGCCGAGGATCCCGACGGCGACGAACCGGCCCGCCTGGCCCGCGACGCCGCGCCCCTCCGACCGGACCGTCATGACGGCGGACCGTACCGGCCGGGGCACCCCGGTTCAGCTCCTCCCCTCCGCACCACGCACCGACGCGCCCGCTCCGCTCGTCACGACACCCTCCGACGCACGGCGGGTGAGCACCAGCGGCCCGTCCTCGGTGATGGCGACCGTGTGCTCGGAGTGCGCCGTGCGCGAGCCGTCCGCCGACCGGATGGTCCAGCCGTCGGGGTCGTAGACGATGCGGTCGGTGGTCCGCGCGAACCAGGGTTCGAGGGCGAGGGTCAGGCCCGGCCGCAGCGTCAGGCCACGGCCCGCCCGGCCCCTGTTGGAGACGTGCGGGTCCTCGTGCATGGTGCGACCGAGGCCGTGCCCGCCGAACTCGTCGTTGACCGGGTAGCCGTGATCACGGGCGACCGCCTCGATGGCCGCCGAGATGTCCCCGAGCCGGTTGCCGGGCTGCGCGGCGCCGATCGCCGCCTCCAGCGCCTCCTCGGTGGCGCGGACGATCCGGAGGTCCTCCTCGGCGGCCGTCCCGACGACGACCGTGCGGGCCGAGTCGGCGACCCAGCCGTCGATGCCGACCGCGAGGTCCGCGGTGAGGACGTCGCCGTCGCGCAGGGTGTAGTCGTGGGGCAGGCCGTGCAGGACGGCGTCGTTGACGGCCAGGCAGGTCACGTTGCGGAACGGGCCGCGCCCGAAGGACGGGGCGTAGTCCCAGTAGCAGGACTCCGCGCCGCGGCGCTCGATCATGCCGCGCACGTGGTGCTCCAGGTCCATCAGGTTGACGCCGACGTCGGCGAGTCGGCCGATCTCGGTGAGCGCCTCGGCGACGAAACGCCCGGTCACGTGCATGCGGTCGATCTCCGCAGGCGTCTTCAGTTCGATCACGAGTACCTCGTCACGGATGCCGGTATAGTTATACCGCGACCGTAGCACTTGCCGGTACAGTAATACCAACCGTAGCCTCGGGGCATGGTCCGCCAACCGCTCACACCCGAGCAGATCGAAGCCGGCAGGCGTCTCGGCGCACTGCTGCGGCACGCGCGGGCCGGCCGCGACCTGGCGGACGTCGCGCAGGCGGCCGGGGTCTCGCCGGAGACCCTGCGCAAGATCGAGACCGGGCGGCTGCCCTCCCCCGGGTTCGGGACGATCATCTGCCTCGCCGAGGCCCTCGACCTGCCGGTGCAGGAGCTGGCGGCGACCTGGCGGGGCAGCGACCTGCCCCTCGAAGCCGCCGGGTAGCCGTCCCACGTCTCACCCACCGCGGGTGAGCTCGGCTGCGACCCGGCCGCGCTACCGTCGGCTCCTCGTCCGTGGGAGCCGACGCCATGACCGATCGACCCGCCGAGCCCGAACCCCCGGGTGAGGACCTGCCGAACTCGGTCGCGGACGAGTTCGACTTCTGGGACGACCGCTACGAGGGGCGTCGGCTGTTCTCGGAGCTGCTGGGCACGTTCTTCCTGGTGCTGGTCGCCGTCGGCGGCGGGATGGTGAACGCCCGGTTCGGCGGGGACGCGGTCCCGCCCGCGGCACAGGTGGTGGCCCCGGCGCTGATGGTGGCCGCGGTCATCCTGTTCATGGGCACCGTGTCGGGCGCTCACCTCAATCCCGTGGTCAGCGTGGCGTTCGCGCTCCGCGGGGACTTCCCGTGGCGGCGCGTGCCGGCCTACGTCGTGGCCCAGCTCGTCGGTTCCGTCCTGGCGACGCTGCTGCTCTGGGCGCTGATCGGCAGGCACGGCGACGCGGGCCTGACCCTCCCCGGGGCCGGCATCCCGACCACGACGGCGACGCTCTGGGAACTCGTCCTCACCACCGGCCTGGTCAGCGTCATCCTGGGAACCGCGTCGGGGGCCCAGCAGATCGGGCCGCTGGCCGCGATCGGCGTCGGCGGCTACATCGCACTGGCCGGATTGTGGGGGGGCGCCGGTCAGCGGTGCGTCGATGAACCCGGCCCGCTCCCTCGGACCGGCCCTCGTGCTCCGCGACTGGACGGCGTGGTGGGCCTACCTCGTCGGGCCCGCGGCCGGCGCGATCGTCGCCGTCGGGTTCGCGTACGTCCTGCGGGGACGCGGCGGCGGCCGTTCCGGACGGGCAGCGGCGCAGGGCACGCTCGGCACGGAGTGACCACACGTCCTCATGATCGTTCTTCCGGTGAGGGTCGGAGCCGGTCGAGGAGGACGAGGCATGGGAACAGCGCTGACCAGAGCCGTCGCGACGGCTGCCGCGTGCGCCGCGCTGGTGGGGACGGTCGTCGTCGGGCAGGCCGCGGCCGCCCCGGCCGGGCCGGCGGCGGAACGCTGCGCGCTCCCCTCGGGTTCCGGCGGTCCCGAGCGCTCGACGCCGGAGGCCCAGCAGCTCGACCCGGCGGCGGTCCGTGACGCCATCGCCTACGCGCAGACGAACATGCGCCTGTCGGTGCGGATCCACCGGCACAACTGCCTGGTCGGCACGGGGCCGCTGGACCCGGTGACCGAGAACGTGCCGATGAACGTGTGGAGCTCGACCAAGAGCGTCGTCTCGATGGCGACCGGCATCGCCTACGGCCAGGGCAGGCTCGGGCTCGACGACCCGATCGGCGCGTATCTTCCCGACGGCCCGGGCTGGGGCGACGACGCCCACCGGGCGATCACCGTCCGCAACCTCCTGCAGGAGGCGGGCGGCCTCGACGAGGCGATCCTCTCCGAGGCGGCCACGGTCGGCAACGACCCCCACGTCGCCCGCCAGGCGCTCGCCCTGCCGATCACCCACGAACCGGGCACGAACTTCGCGTACAGCCAGCGCACCCCGGACCTGCTCGCCTTCGTCGTCGCCCGCGCGGTCGGGCAGGACTTCCAGGACTTCGTCCAGGACACCCTGTTCGACCCGATCGGCATCGACCGCGACAGCTACGTCTGGCTCCGCGACCGTTCCGGCAACACCTACGGCTACGCCCACCTGTTCATGCCCAGCGAGCAGTTCGCCCGCCTCGGCCTGCTGATGCAGAACGGCGGCGCCTGGAACGGCCGTCAGGTCGTCCCGGCCGACTACGTCCGGCAGGTGAGCGAACCGTCGGTCCCGAACCCCTGCTATGGGCTGCTGTTCTGGACCAACCGCGGCGACACCTGCACGACACCCGACCTCCCGGCGAGCCGGGTCCTGGACCACGAGAGCACGCAGAGCGCGCCCCGGGACATGTACGCGATGGTCGGGGCGCTGCACCAGAACAACTTCATCGTCCCCAGCCTGGACATGACGATCACCTGGAACGGCGTGCTCGGCGACAAGTCGCCCGATCCGCAGGCGCTCCTCAGCGCCAGCCCCGCCGACCTCTACTACAACTTCTTCCGGATCCTCATGCGCGGCGTCGAGGACCAGGACGTCCCCGACCCCGGCCCTTACCGGCCCGACACGCCCAGCACGGACCTCTCCCCCGACAACTACCTCGATCCCACCGTCCTCGGGAACGGGCTCGGTGTCGGCCCGTACACCCCGCCCGGCTGCAGCGTCGTCGCGTGCCCGCCCACGGACGCCGCGGACCCGCGGGACGACTGAGGGCGGCGCTACCCTCCGGCGCATGCCCACACAGGACGACGTGCTCGGGTACTTCGAGACGCTCTCGAACTGGGGACGGTGGGGTGACGACGACGAGCTCGGCACCCTGAACCACGTCACCGACGACGTCCGGCTGGCGGCGGCGCGCGCCGTGCGGCACGGCAGGAGCGTCTCGTGTGCCTGGGAGGTCGCCGTACCCGGCGAGATGGAGCGGTCGACGACGACGTGCCCGTGCGCCGCCGACATGCCGGGCGCCGAGGGGATGCCTGCCGCGTTCCGCGCCGACCGGCGCTGGGGCTTCTCCTCCGAGCGGCTCGCCATCGGCTTCCACGGCAACACCGTCACCCACGTCGACTCGCCGTGCCACCTCTTCTGGGACGGCGCCATGTACAACGGGCGGCCCCACTCGCTCGTCGATCCCACGACGGGATCGGCGTGGGCGGCGGTCACAGCGGCGGCGAACGGGATCGTCACGCGGGGCGTCCTGCTGGACGTCGCGGGCGCTCGCGGCGTCCCGTGGCTGGAACCGGGCGAGGGTGTCGTCCCCGACGACCTCGAGGAGGCCGAGCGCCGCCAGGGTGTGCGGGTGCGACGCGGCGACGCGGTTCTCCTGCGGACCGGCTGTGGGCGCGTCCGGCACGACGGCGGCGAGGCCGGCGGTGTCACGCAGGCGGGCTGGCACGCCTCCTGCCTGCCGTGGCTGCACGAACGGGACGTCGCCCTGATCGGGGCCGACACGCCCCAGGACGTCCAGCCGTCGGGGTACGACGCCGTGCTGATGCCGGTGCACGCCGTGGGCCTGGTCGCGATGGGACTGTGGCTGCTCGACAACTGCGACCTCGAGACGTGTGCGACGACGGCCGCCGAGCTCGGCCAGTGGGACTTCCAGCTCGCCGTCGCGCCGGTCCGCTTCGCGGGGACGTCGGGGAGCCCGGTCAACCCGATCGCCACCTTCTGACGCCTCGACGGATCGCCGACCCCTGGAGTCGCGGGTGACTCCCCGAGTACGTCGCCATGACGGCGCGCCCCGCCCCGGCGAGGTCCGGACAGGACAGCACCGTGCAGCGGACGGCAGGTATCGGTCATCCGGGTGCCAGGTAGGTGTGCCCGGTCGGGGTCGTGGTCCGCACCCGACCGTCGGGCCCGCGGGCGACGCGCCAGCCGGCCTGTTCGTGGACGTGGTTGTGGAATTCGCACACCCCGCGCCCGTTGTCGAGGTCGGTCGCCCCACCCTCGGCATCCCGATGGATGTGGTCGACGTGCCGCACCGGGGCATCGCAGTAGGGCTCGGTACACCGGTTCCCCGCCCGCGCCCGCACCAGCCGGGCGAGGAGCCCGGTGAAGGTGCGCTGGCGGGAATCCCCGCCGATCACGACACCGTCGGAGGTGATCAGGCGCCGCAGGGTCTTTCTTCCCTCGCCTGTGGCGAGGAGCTCGACCGGGACCGGTCCGTGGCCGGGGATCTCCGCCGGCAACGGCGACTCCGGATCCAGCAGCGCCTCGACCGGCACCACGACCTGGACCTCGACACCCACATCGGTCGCCATCGCCTGCCCGGTCACCCGCTCGACGAGCGCGTCGGCCATGACCTGCCCGCGGGTCCGGGTCAACGGTGCCGGATCCACCGACACCTCGGTGAACGCCTTGTTCAGGGCAGCGAGGCACGCCACACCCTGCTCGACCGGCAGATACGCGGTCAGATACGTCATCGCATCCGGCGCCGGGCGCAACGTCACCCGCCGCTCGGCACGGGCCGACTCGACCCGGGCCCGGAACTTCTCCGGCGCGACCTCGGCGGCGAAGCGGCGTGCGAGGTCCTGCAACCGCCGGATCCCCAGCCGGGTCAGATCGTGCGCGGCCAGGCGCAGGTCCACTGCGGCGCGTTCGGCACGGTCCAGACCCGAGCAGGCGGCCACCACCGCCGCCACCTTCGCCGAGCTCAACTCACCGGCGCCGAACAACCCACGAACATGATCGAGGCCGTCGTGCAGATCCCGCGCCGTGCTCACCCGGCGCCGCGCCTCGGTCGGCGACACGCGGCAGGCCAACCCGACCTGCGCCACCACCCCGCGCTGCAACCGATCCGGATCCGTCCGACCAGCTGCGATGCCGTCCTCCACGTGCAGCCGCGCGAACGCCAGGACCCGCGTGGCCTGGAGCGCGGCCAGGGAGTGCTGCACGGATTCGAGCTGCTGGATCTGATCGATCAACTCGGCTTCGGACACACCGGACAGGTCGTCGTGCGCGGCCTGCTCCACCGCCAGCTGCACCAGCGCCAGGTCGACCTGCGGGAACCCCGGATCCCCGGCAGGGAGGCCGGTGCGTGGAGGTTCCTGGACCGCGGTCATGTGATCGATCGTACTCGAACATGCGTTCGATTCGCTAGTAACATTCACGCCCTCGCACCCCCTGACCACCAGGAGCGCAGGTCGCCCTCGTAATCCCAGCCCCGGTCGCAGCCGACGCGCCCCGAGTCCCCGGAGCCTGTTCGATGACCGACCCGACGACGCGTCGGCCGGACCGGATCGGCTCGTAACGACTTGTACCCGGCGACCGCCCCACCGCAGGATCGGAGGCGTGGGCGAGCAGAAGGAGCGCACGCTCCGCAACGAGTGGTACCTCGACGAGCCCGACCTCGTCGACGACCGACGCCGCTGCCGGCGCCTGCTCGACCAGTTCAACTCGGCCGGCGCCGACGACGACCACGAGCGCGAGTCCGTCCTCCGCCAGATCGTCGGACGGCTCGGCGACGGCGTCGTCGTGCTGCCCCGGTTCCAGTGCAGCTACGGCACCCACATCGCCCTCGGCGCCCGCACCTTCGTCAACCACGACGCCCTGTTCATGGACGACGCGACCATCACCATCGCCGACGACGTCCGGATCGGTCCGCGCACCCAGCTCCTGACCGCGCAGCATCCTGTCGAGGACCACGACCGCCGGCGTGAGGGATGGGAACGTCCCTTGCCCATCAGCATCGGGAGCAACGCCTGGCTCGGCGCGGGGGTCATCGTCTGCCCCGGTGTCACCATCGGGGCGGACGCCGTCATCGGTGCCGGGAGCGTCGTGACCCGCGATGTCCTTGACCGCTTTCTCGTCGCCGGCAACCCGGCTCGACCGATCCGTGAGATCTAAGGCACCGAGCAGGCCATCCGAAACAGTGAGACAGGGCGGGAGCGGGGTGCACGGCCCCCGAGCAGGCGCGGGCCGGTCCGTTCCCGACGGTCGGCAGTCAGACGAGTCGCCCGGTGTAGCCCCGTCGGACGAGCAGTTCGAACGCTGCTCGGACGTCGTCGGGCATGGGCTCGGGAGCGGCGAACCCGCGGTCGGCGTAGACCCCGATGCGCTGGGTGTCGCCGACGAGCATGGTGATGACGCGGTACTCGTCGCCGATCGTCTCGATGTAGTCCCGGATACCCGTCTGCGCGCCGGCGGTGACGACATCGACCTCGGGCCAGAGCGCGCGGCAGGTGGCCCGGGCCCGGCGTTGTTGGTACGGGCGGCTGATCAGCGTGACCGTGGCCGGGACGACGCCGGCGTCGGCAAGGAGTGCCCGGGTGCGGGTGATGTTCTCACCGGTGTTCGTCGCCGTCGGCTCACTCAGGACCGACGCGGCGGGGACACCGAGCTCCAGGGCGCGTTCGCGGAAGTGGACCGCCTCCCCTCGGGGAAAGCGGTCGATGGTGGTGGGCGCGTTGGCCCCGGTGAACACGATCAGCGGGAACCGGTCGCACCGGAAGAGCTGGACGGCCGCGTCGACGACGGACAGGTCGTGACCGCCGAGTCCGATGCCCACGTCGGTCGTGACGTCCCAGGCGTCGTCGAGTCGGTGGTAGGCCCACAGGGTCTCGGCGGCGCGGGCGATGTCGGGGTCGTCGAGGGGTGCACGGTGTCGGCTCATCGGGGCTCGCGGTGATCGGGCGGAGGGAGCGGGACCGCAGTTCAGCGACCCGGATCCACGTAGAGACTGCGCTTGGAGATGTACTGCCGCTGGGGAAATGCCGACCACCCGAAACACCGCCGATCCGGCCGCTGAGCTGCGGGTTCGATGGTGGTGGCCGGTCGTCGTTGGGTGTCGCTGGCCGGGCTGGTTTGTACCGGATTTGTACCCGAGGACATTCGGGACCCAGGATCAGCAGTGTGGGCGAGCACAAGGAACGCATGCTCCGCAACGACTGGTACCTCGACGAACCCGACCTCGCCGACGACCGTCGTCGCTGCGGGCGCCTCCTCGACCGGTTCAACGCAACCGGCACCGATGACGACGACGAACGCGCAGCCCTCCTCCGCGACATCGTCGGCCGACTCGGCGACGGCGTCGTGGTGCTGCCCCGCTTCCTGTGCAGCTACGGCACCCACATCACCCTCGGCCACCGCGCCTTCGTCAACCACGACGCCCTCTTCATGGACGACGCCACCATCACCATCGGCGACGACGTCCGGATCGGACCGCGCACCCAGCTCCTCACGGCGCAACACCCCGTGGACGACCACGACCGCCGTCGCGAGGGATGGGAGCGCCCCCTGCCCATCAGCATCGGGAGCAACACCTGGCTCGGCGCCGGGGTCATCGTCTGCCCCGGCGTGACCATCGGGGCGGATGCCGTGATCGGGGCGGGCAGCGTTGTGACACGCGATGTGTCTGACCGCGTACTTGTCGCAGGGAACCCGGGCCGACTCGTCCGCGAGTTATGAGGAGCCACGGCCATCGGCCCCGTTGCGATCGTCAGCATCGACCCTCAACCCGCGGAGACAAGATCCACTACTTCCGACGATGCCCGATGTTCGCCGTCGTCACTCATGCACTGCGCGGACCCGCCGCCGCATATTCCACCGACGACGGTCCGGCGGCGGCTTCTGCCGTTGAATTCTGGGGGTAACCCGGGGGAGAGCCCGCTCCCCCGCGCCTTCTGAGTGCCATCCCGTCGACCTGTCGCCAGACCGACCGTGCGGGAGCCCGTGGGCGGCCCTCGACGTGATCGCACCCGACCGTGCCACGCTCCGCTCACGGGTTTCCGTGCGGTACGCCCTCCGGGAGGTCGGCGGGATGGCACGAAGCCGCCATCCTGGAGACCTGCCCGCCCGGCGAGGGCCAGCCTTAACAACTCTTACGCACTGCGCAAGAGAATCCAACTGGCCGACGCAGGGAAAGCTGACAGCCCTCCGCAGAAGCGGAACTCATTAGCATATTCCTCCGAGAGATGCCCGATCCGTCACGCACCCCGGACGTGCGCCTAATTGAATCAACCGCCTTAGTCCTCGGCGACAACCACGTCAACCTTGCGCTCGAGTAGCGAATCCAGGAGTGCGGCCCGCGCCGTGGTGGCTCGCCTGATCTCCAACTCCAACGCCTGGATTTGATCATCCACGATCGTCATTATATCGACTACCTTCTGCTGATTTTCCGGACGAGGATAGATGATGGGGAAGGATTCGATCTTACTCTTGCTAATATTCTGCTGGATTTTTCCCTCGGCAAGCAGAACAAGGTCCGCGACTCGTGCACTAATCCAGAGCCGGAGGTAGTCGGCTGAGACTGACCCGTTGGGAATGCCCCGACAGATAGCCTGATTGGTCGCCATCGGTATGCCAGTGATCGCTGAATTGCCGATAGTACCATACATAGTGATCAGCACCGATCCTGCGGGTACTAGACTCTTGGTTCCACCAATCGCCTCGAGCCCCGCTGACGAGATTTTCCGAGTCGTTTCGTAAATGAGCCTGCCCCGTACATCGCTGATAATCGCCCAAGGAATTTCACCGGAGTAGAATAACTTATTGTCGGCCTTCGGCGTTCCTCCGGAGGACCATTGCGCGACGTCGCGAAGCGTAGACTTCGTGACCTCCTCGCCAAGGTCGCGGATCAAACGATCCAAAAGTGCAGCGCGGGCAGTCCTCGCCGCCTTAACCTCGGCGTTGAGTGCATCGACTGTGGCGTCGACTGCAGAAACCACCTCGACGATCTTGCGCTGTATCTCGAGAGGGGGCCAGGGGATCTCCCAGCCTTCGAAGTCTGCTTCCTTCCACCGCGCTCGCCCATCTCGCCCCTCTCTGCGCTTCCCGATTCGTTCGAGGGTGCCTCGACTAGAGAAACAAAGAACGAGAAACTGGCGATCAACCGAGTGCGAATCGACGGAGTACAGGGGAAATTCGTTGGTGACCAGCGCTCCGTTGAGGTCAGCCGGGACCACAGCGAACGGGCCGTTCTGCGTGTCGATACGGCAAAACACGAAATCCCCCTCGCGCGCGACGGCGAGAGTTTTGGTCTGTGGGGATCTCGGGGGACGTAGGTATGCACCTTTGCCGTACCAGCGCACGCCCATGGTGTCGTACTCGATCCCCGGATCTATCGACACCCGTTCCAAGCACCGCTCGACGTGCGCGCCGACCGTTGTTGTCGGCCACTCAGGCATCAAACCCACCGATGCCAGCCTCGGTCAGGACCTGAGCCATCCGCGCCTGTGCAGCCTCTCGCTCTGCTCGCGCCTCCTGCCAATCGGCTACGGCTGCCTCGAGGTCGTGGGACTGCGTCTCCGGCCACGGGTTGCGCCGGACGCCGCGCGCAAAAAGGGCCCCCTCTACGTCGAAGATCGTCGTTCGCCAGGAGCGGGCTTTCTGATCTTCCAGACTGTCCCGCACCGCCTTCAAGGTCCGCGCCGCGATCGCCGCCCAACGACCAGTGTCCTTACGGCCGTGCCCCACTCGAACCTCGTGCCCGTCATCCTCCATGTCGATGAAGGTCACGAGAGAGTCACGCTCATGCCCGTTAGCGGATTTCGTGAAACCGTACACGGAGGTCTTGACACCGCGCTGCTGCTCGAAGAAGAGCTGTTGGGGCATGTCGATCACGAAATCCAGACGCGCCTTCTTGAGGATCGCGGCAGCTGCTTTCGCGTCCTTCGAGAGCGTGTTCACCGGCATAATTATAATCAGCCGGCCGCCCTCCTCAAGGTACTCGATCGCCGACATCGTGAAGTTAATCGGATTATCGTGCTCGTACGGAGGGTTAATTACGCACTTCGTCGGACCCAGATTTCGCACATAGTCGCGCAGCTTCCTATCCGTCGCCTTGACGGCGAAGGAGCGATCTCTCGTCACGAGCGAGTCCCGGTAGAGCAGGTTCGAGCGCCCGTCCCCATGCAAGAACATGTTGGAACAGGCCAAGGCGAACAAGATCGGGTCTAGCTCCATCCCGATCAACTGGTGCTCGTGGATACTGTCGATCCGCCTTTCGTCGCCGTGGGCTTTGTCGACGAGTTGCTCCATGGCGTCCATTAGGAAGCCGCCGGAACCCATGCAGGTGTCGAGGACGACATCGTCCCGACCTAACCCCGCAAGGTCGACCATAAGCGTCTTGATGTGGTCTGGCGTCAGGATAATGTTCCTGTTATCCATCTTCCCGGCGCGCGATAGGAAGATCTTATACGCCCGACCGAGGATATCGCGCTTCATCGCGCGCTTCGAGGGCTGATGTACACGCTCGTCAATGTCGCTGATGATGTCCTTGTACTCCGTCAGCGGAATATCCACCGTCTTAATGAAGGCGAAGCGGTCTTCCCAATCGATTTGCTTCGACTCTGAGTTGACTTTCTTGACCAGCTGGCGCTTGACAGCCGACACAATCTCGTCATTTAGGTACCGAGCCTCTACCAGACGAGTGTCTTCAGGGACAACCTGAGCCTGATAGACACCACGGAACTGCGGGTCGTCCAGCGCAATCATCAACGCCGAGAAAAATAGTGACCGCTCCGTATCGCGCACACGAGAGTCTTTGTGAAATCGCTCGTTAAGCTGGATCAAGAACCGTCGCAGCTCGGAGTCGGAGAGGGGGTCGCCGTGTGCGACAGCCTCGTAATGCCTCGCCAGCGCGTCGAGGCTTACCAGACTCCTGGGACTGTTCAGCTCCTCGACCTCGTCTGTTCCCGCTTTGCGGAAGAAATGCGTCACTCGAAGCGAGTCCGCAGTCTGCCCGGATACAGCAATGCCGATTATGTCACTATGCGGCACAGCGTTCACCGTCATGTAGCTGCGGACATCGACCTCAGCCGCAGCGTGGTCCGATCTCGGACCTGCCTCTCCGGACTTCGCCTCGACAACGATCAGCCAGGACCCCATGTCCTTAAAGAAGTCAGGGTAGCCGTCGACCGTGGACCCAATGCGCTTGGACTGAAACCCGAACGACTTGGGGATATCGCGCTTCTCGACGAACGTTGAGGCTCCGTAGAACTCCCGGAAAAGGTTTTCGGTTGTACTCTCTGCCATGCCGTCAGTCCTCCTGGCCCCGTAACGAAGGACGTGCCTCCCACTGCTGGAGCCGATCTTATGTTCGACGATCAGTCCGAGGCTGCTCGGGTCGTCTATAGGCGGGCGGGTCTTGGCGCCTCTATCGCGAGGCGGCGGTGACACCTCGGTCCATCCCTCGATCGGGCCCCTCAAGAGGCTGCGTCCCCTCGTGGCAGGGGGTGGATTTTGGCTGCGGTGCTGCGCCCGGTTCCTCGTGGTCGCGCGCGCCCGCCGGGACCGGCCGCCAGGCCGCATGCCCGGCGAGAGCTTGCGCGATCACAGACACAGCACAGGGCGCGGCGCCGCAGGCGCCGCCTTGATACCGAATGGAAGGTCTAGACACGGCAAGCGCTGCCGCCCTCCTAGGCTCCGGTCAGGGGGCTACAAGCTGCACGCCGTCGTGGGCGCGAGAGGCTGGCTCGTCAGTGAGGGCGTCGAGGACGCGGACAGCGTAGGCGGGGTCCATGTGCTCGACGACCTGGTCGGGGGTGAGCCAGTCGACGCGGCGCGACTCGTCGGTGGTGGTGGGCTCGCCGCCGGTGGGTCGGCACCGGAAGACGAGAGCAACGATGCCGCGGGGCAGGTTCTTGTAGGCGCCGGTCAGCCGCTCAACCTCGACGGCGATGCCGGTCTCTTCGATGACCTCACGGCGCACACCCTGTTCGAAGGTCTCCCCCAGCTCCAGGACCCCGCCGGGGGGCTCCCAGTGGGAGTTGTCGCGGCGCTGAATGACGAGGATGCGGCCGTCGTCGCGCACGACGATTCCGGCGACACTCACGGAATGCTTCGGCGTGCCGGTCATGACTACCGCCTCCCTGGTTGACAGCGAACGCTAGGCTACCCGCTTGTCTATGGGAGTGGAGAACTGCGTGCAGCTTGGTGAGATCGATCGTCAGGACGGCCGGCCGCCCTACCGGCAGATCGCGGACCACCTGCGGTCGGCGATGGACCGCGGCGAGCTGACCGCCGGTGACAAGCTCCCGTCCGAGGCTGAGCTGACCCGGCACTACTCGGTCGCGCGGATGACCGCTCGCCAGGCGATCCAGGAGCTACGCACCGAGGGCCGCGTGGTGGCCGAGCACGGGCGTGGGGTCTTCGTGCGGATGCCCGCCCCCGTGCGACGGCTCGCGTCGGATCGGTTCGCGCGCAAGCACCGTGACGCTGGGCAAGCGGCGTTCCTCGCCGAGGCCGACAAGGCCGGTGTGCGCCCGTCGGTCGACCAGATCGAGATTGACCGGGCCACTCCCCCGGCCGATGTCCGCGAACGCCTCCGGCTCTCCGACGATGAGCGGGTCGCGGTCCGGTCCCGGCGCTACCTCGCCGACAACCGTCCGATCGAGGTCGCGACATCGTTCCTACCGCTAACCATCGCGGAGGGCACCGCGATCCTGGAGGCCAACACCGGCCCCGGCGGGATCTACGCGCGCCTGGAGGAGTCCGGGCACGTCCTCGATCACTTCGTCGAGGAGGTCACCGCCCGGATGCCCACTGCCGACGAGCGCCGCCGCCTGGAGCTCCCCGACGGTGTCCCGGTCCTGGTCGTCGTCCGGACCGCCTACGACACCGCCGGTGTCCCCGTCGAGGTGTGCGACACCGTCAAGGCGGCCCCCGCGTACGTGCTGGAGTACGACATCCCCGCCCGCTGAGCTGCGGGAACGCAGGGCTGACAGACTTCTTGTTGCAACTCGTCTAGACGTGCTCTACTCTCGTCATTACTCCCCTAGACGTCCAGTCATGAGGGGTCGCGAGAGGATAGAGTGATGAGGGATCTTCCGGTGGTGCTCGACGGCTACAAGCTCACGGTGGTGGAGCCGCCCGCGCCCAAGACCCGCCAGGACGCGAACGGCGCCGAGGTGCCGGTGACCGACCGGGACGGGGTCACGCAGTTCGTGGTGTCGCTGTTCGCGAAGTTGCAGGTGCAGGCGGGGCAGCGGGCCCCGAAGGGTGAGGAGATCAAGGTGACCCTGACGACCGACCCCGGGGAGGGGTTCGGGGAGGACGCCCGGGTGCAGTTGATCGACCCGAAGATCAACCCGTACTCGATCGAGTCTCCGGATGGGCGGACGGTGTCGGGGATCGCGTTCAAGGCGATGGGTCTCAAGCATGCCCACCCGGCTCCTGCGCCGATGCGGCGGGGCAAGGACGACGAGAACCACTCCTGACCGACGCCTCTACGCGTCGAGTATGCCCGCGAGCGTAAGCGGGCTGGTCGCCTGATGTAGCGGCCCATCTGTTCGCCGGAATGGTGTTCCGGTAATTCCCAGTAATTCCGAGATGGGGACACCTGTGTCCTCGATCAGGGGTGATCTGCGGTGGTGTGTGGCGAATGCAGCGGTAGTGGGGCGTGCGATGTGTGTGACGGCTACGGCGACTCGACCTCAGGCGTCGAGTGTGGGGCGTGTGGTGGTTCCGGGGTCTGCCCGGGCTGCTTCGGAGACGGCGAGACCCACGGCCCGGTGCCGTCGGTCGGGATGGAGATGACGGCATGAGCACGACCACGAACACCCGTCCGCGGGTGACGACCGGTGTGGGTCGGCTGGTGCGGCGGTTGGAGATCGAGCGGCGCCGCTGGGCCCGCACCGAGCACCCGGTGGTGGCGACGGAGCAGGCGTGGCGGGCCGGGGTCGCTGAGGGACTGCGCCTGGCCCAGCTCGCGATCCGCAAGGGGGTCTGAGGGCCGTGGCGATCAACCTCGGGGCCCGGGATCGGGTCAAGACGTTGCCGAAGGTCAACAGGCGCGCGCTGCGCAAGTACGGGGAGTTCTGGCGGGCATTGCAGCTGGTCGGGGACGCCCTCGCCGAGGCGGACAAGGTCGCTGCGAAGGCCACCGACACCAAGCCCAAGCGGGGCGGGAAAGGCGTGTCGGCCAAGAGCGGAGCGGGCGGGGAGCACTGGTCGACTGCGTCGCCGGAGGAGATCCGGGCCTCGGCGAAGACCGCCCACGCCTCCCTTCGGGTGATGGCGTCGGCGGCGAAGAAGTGGGAGGCCGAGTTGGTCTCCCGCGAATGGAGGAAGTGACCCATGTCGAAGGCTGTGGACCGGACCGTCGAGGAGCTGGATGCCGCGATGCGCGAACTCAAGCGTTCGCTGCATGGGATTCCGTATCGGACGGGTGGGTTCAAGAACACCCACGACAACCTCGCCCGCGACGTCGCCCATCTGACCGTGCATCTCGATTCGGCGCGTGGGGCTTTGCGCGATCAGAAGTAACCCATCTTGGGTGGTGGGGTCGCCCGCTGCACTGATTCTTGGCGGAAACACACAGCGGGCGCCCCTGCTACCCGACAACTCTCGTGAGGACTGGTAGCAGTGAACAAGCGTAGTAGCACCGCAACACGCATGAACGGCCCGGCACGCACCCACGTCGGGCGTGCGTCTCGACCCCCGGGTCGGGAGTTCCAGGCGCTGGCCTGGACCGCACGGCACCCGGGGTTCGTCGCCGTTCCCCTGATCGTCCTGGGCCTGGCGCTGATGCTGGGGCCGATCCTGTCGGCGCTCCTGCTCGGCGCCTTGGCGGGCTTCGTAGCGGTCTGGGGCCGTGCCCACCCGGATACCTTCGACCGGTTCGCCGCACCCGCTCTGCGGGCCACCTGGCGGCGGTGGACGGTCTACCGGGGACGTCGGTGGGCGCAGCTGATGTCCGACACCGGGCTGACAAAGGAGCACCGGCACACCGGCGATCTACTCGTGCCCCGGGTGCTGCGGGTGCGGTCGTCGTCGCGATCGATCGACACCGTCTACGTCCGCATGGTCCGCGGCCAGGACGTCGCGTTTTGGCAGGAACGCTCCTCCGTGCTGTGGGAGGCCCTGATCGCGCACCGGGTCGCCATCACCCGACACCGACCCGGCGTCGTGGCGATCGTCATCGAGTGGGAGTTGCCCTTCACCCGCACCATCCCCGCCCCGGACATCCCCGAGACCACCGAGGATGTGGACCTGGGTGCGGTGGAGCTCGGGGACAACGAGCGCGGCGAACCCTTCACCGCACCCGTGATCGGCGGACACCGCCTCGTGGCCGGCGCCTCCGGAGCAGGCAAGGGCTCCGTGCTCTGGTCCACGCTGCGCGGGGTCGGCCCGTGCATCCGCGACGGCATCGTCCGGGTCTGGATGGTCGACCTCAAGGGCGGTGTGGAGACCGAGCAGGGCGCCCCGCTGTTCCACCGCTACGCCACCACCATGCCCGCCGCCCTCGAACTCCTGACGGAGTTCCGGGATGCGATGCGCGACCGGCAGGACGACATGCGCGACCAGAACATCCGCGCCGCCACCCCCTCGACCGGCACCCCGGTGGAGCTGCTGGTCATCGACGAAATGGCCATGCTCACCGCCTACGGCGACCGCACCTCGGTCCGGGACGCCCTGCGGCTACTGGCGGAGGTCATGACCCAGGGGCGGGCGTCGCTGTTCGCCGTCCACGGCTACCTGCAGGAGCCCTCCAAGGACGTCGTGGACGTGCGGGAGCTGTTCACCCAGCGGATCTGCCTCGGCGTCACCGCGGCGAGCCATGTCGACATGGTCCTCGGCGAAGGGGCTCGGGAGCGCGGGGCGCTGGCCGATGAGATCCCTGGCGACGCCCGCCACGCCGGGATCGGCTTCGTCATCGACAAGGGCTCCCGCCTGCCGGTCCGCTTCCGGGCCGCGTTCGTCTCCGACGACGACATCACCGAGCTGGTGACCCGCTGCACGCCCCCGCCGGACGCGGACGTGATCGACCTCGACACCGAGCGGGGGGCCGCCTGATGGGCACCACCACCGCATGGGTCCTGTGCACCTGGCTCAAGTTCACCCTGCTCTTCGCGCTGATCGTCGGTGGGACCTGGCTCTACCTCGGATCAGCGTCGGGCTGGTTCTGGGTCGTCACGGGCGGTGCGGTCGTGGCGGAGTGGTACGTCGTCCGGCAGCTCGCCCGGGAGTGGTCGTGGGAGGCCCGCGCCACCTGGTGGTGGTCGGCATGACCGGCCAGGCGAGCACGGTGCAGGGTGCGTTGTTTGGGGACCCGGTCACCGTCGAGACCACCGACCACGGGCCCGCCGCGACGCAGGACCCGCGGGAGGTCGCCCGTGTGGTCGGTCTGGCCCAGGACCCGGGGCTGTTCGTCATCGAGCGCACCGGCCTCGTGCTGCGTGCGGACCCGGCCCGACCCGGCTGCGCCGACGCCGTCACCCGCCACGACGGGGACACCGTCGGTCAGCTTCTCGACATCGGGCACCTGCGGCTCGGCGGCACCCACCACGTCCACCACAACGGCACTGAGGGCCCGGCACGGTCGGTGCTCGTGCCGAAGGCGACCCGGGACATGGTGTCACGCTGGGACCACCTCCGGCCCATCCCGGAACCGACCCGGGCACCCGAACCGCAGAAGGAACCGCAGCGCTCCACCGGGGTGATCAACGTCGACGTCGTCGAGCCCGGTAAGGCGCTGGTCTGTCTCGGCACGACCGGGCAGGGCGGGACCGTGCTGCGCGACGGCGGCCGCTACCGGGTCGAGAACGACCACGGCGCACTCGTCGGCCACGCCTCGTCCTATCGAGCCGCTGCCCGGCTCCTGGCCCGCTACCACGGCTTCACGCCGGGGCCGGTCGAGATCGAGCACGAGCACCGCCTCTACCGCCGCTGACCCCGGCAATCCGGCCCGGCCCCGCCGCGCGAGACCAGCTCCCGGCGGGGCCGGCGCCACCCCTAACCCACCGCCACGAACCATCCCCGGGAGGGATGCCGTGATGACGGCTGCCACAACCACACCCGACCAGCACGACCACGACCTGTCCCACCTGCTGCGCTCCGACGGCTTCCAGACCTGGCGACGCGAGGTCACCGCCATCGGCGGCTGCGCCGCCCCGATCCACTTGACCGGCTCATCACGCATCTACGACCGCGCCACCGGCACCGTCCTCGCCGAACGCGACGGCGAGATCCTCGCCCCCTGCGGCAACCGCCGAGCGTCGGTGTGCCCGGCCTGCTCGGACCGCTACGCCTCCGACGCCTACCACCTCCTGCGCTCCGGAATGGCCGGCGGAAAGGGCGTCCCCGACACCGCCGCCGCACACCCGCGACTGTTCGTCACGCTGACCGCGCCCTCGTTCGGGCCGGTCCACACCCGCCGGATCACAGCCCGCGGCCTCGTCGTCCCCTGCCGCTGCGGGGACAAGCACCACCACGACGACCCACGAGTGGGTACCGCCCTCGATCCCGACACCCACGACTACATCGGCGCGGTCCTCTGGCAGGCCCACTCCGGCGTCCTCTGGAACCGGTTCGCCATCCGACTCCGACGCCTGCTCGCACAGAGGCTCGGCGTCCGGGTGCGCGACTTCCGCGACCACGCCCGCCTCTCGTACGCCAAGGTGGCGGAGTACCAGCGCCGCGGGCTGGTCCACTTCCACGCCGTCGTCCGCCTCGACGGCCCCGACGGGCCCTGGACCGCGCCACCGGCCGGGATCACCGCCGACGCGCTCCACGCCGCCATCCGGGACGCCGCCCATGACGTGTCCCTGACTGTGAACCGACCCGACGGGGCCCCGCTGCTGCTCGCGTGGGGCACGCAGGTCGACATCCGCCCCATCACCTCCACCACCGCGGCGGCGCTGGAGAACGACGACGGCGAGATCACCGACTCAGCCCTGGCCGCCTACGTCGCCAAGTACGCCACCAAGGGCACCGGCAAATCCGAAGCCACCGACCGACCGATCCGCGACATCGCCCACCTCGACCACCTCGACATCACCCCACACCACCGACGCCTGATCGAGACCGCCTGGGAGCTCGGCGGGCGCGAAGAGTACGAGGGGCTAAACCTGCGGCGCTGGGCGCACATGCTCGGGTTCCGCGGCCACTTCCTCACCAAATCCCGCGCCTACTCCACGACCTTCGGCGCGATCCGCGGCGACCGACGCACCTACCGCCTCGGCGAGACCCTCGCCGCCCTCGACACCCCCGCCGAGCCCGGGGCGGTGCTGGTGGTCAACGACTGGGCCGTCGTCCACATCGGGCACCGCAATGACGCCGAACGAGAGATCGCACTCGGCATCGCCGAACGACGACGTGAACAGCGACGGTCCCCGGACCGGGGAGGCCCGGCATGAACAAGCTGTGGAGCATCCAGGATCTCGCCGACTACCTCGGGGTGCCGGTCCAGACCGTCTACCAGTGGCGGAAGAAGGACTACGGCCCGCGCGGGGTCAAGGTCGGCAAGCACGTCCGGTTCCGCCCCGCCGAGGTAGAGCGCTGGCTGGACTCCCTCGACCGGCGGGCTGCCTGATGCCCGTCGACGACCTCTGGTACCTACGGGGGAAGGACCCGGCGACAGGCCAGCGACGCCCCTCGAAGCGCCACGGCCGCGGGAAGCGCTGGCGGGTCCGCTGGATCGACCCACAGACCGGCGAACCCCGTACCGAACTGTTCGAGCGCAAGGTCGACGCCGACCGGCACGACGTCAACATGCACGCCGACATCTCCCGCGGGCAGTACATCGACCCTCGGGCCGGTCGGGTCACCGTCGCCGAGTACGCCGAGACCTGGCAGACGACGCAGCTCCACCGCGACTCGACCGCCGATCTGGTGGAACGCGCGCTCCGGCTCCACATCGTCCCGGTGCTCGGCCACCACGCGATGGCGGACGTGCGCCCGAGCCACCTACGAGCCTGGGTGAAGGAGACCTCGACGGTCCTCGCGCCGTCGACGGTGCACCTGGTGTTCAGCTACCTGCGATCGCTGTTCGGGGCCGCGGTGTCCGACCGGGTCATCGCCACGTCACCGTGCTCCGGGGTCCGGCTGCCGGAGATCGACAAGCGCGACTACTTCATCCCCGGCCCGGAGAAGATCCACGCCCTGGCCTCGCTGATCGCGGAGCGCTACCGAGCGGTCCCCTACGTCGCAGCCGGGTGCGGCCTACGGGGCGGCGAGATCTTCGGCCTGGAGCTGGACGACATCGACCTCGACGCCGGAGAGATCCGCGTCGTCCGCCAGATGAAGCGGATGGTCGGTGCTCCCGCCTACCTGGGCGAGCTGAAGTCACGGTCGAGCCGCCGCACGGTCGAGCTGCCGGACATCGTCGCCGACGCGCTACGCGACCACATCGCCACCTACCCGCCTGCCACCGTCGAGATCGAGGACCGGACCGACCCGCGCAACGTCATCGTGCGGCCCGCTCGGCTGCTCTTCGTCACGGGCAACGGGCTCCCGCTGCACCGCTCGAACTGGTCGACGGTCTGGCGCTCGGCCGTGCGCCGGGCACGCCTCCCCCAGGGGTTCGGGCTCCACGGGCTCCGCCACTACTTCGCGACCCTGCTGATCCACAACGGGGCATCGGTCAAGACGGTGCAGCTCGCCCTAGGACACAGCTCGCCGATGATCACGCTCAACACCTACGCGCACGAATGGCCGGACGCCCTGGACAGGACCCGGACGCTCGTCGACACCGCGCTCGCCCCGGCTGCGCCGCGCCCTACCGCCGAGCGGATCGACTGATCGAACCGAACGCAGTCGTACCCACCGCAAGAAGCACCACGAGCAGCCAGCTCAACCATTGATCGCTGGCCCAGACGAACGCGTTCATGAGCGACAGGCCGAGCGCTGCTCCCAGAGCGACTCCACCGACAGTCGGCGCCCACCGCGATGCAGCCGTCTCGGGTTTCGCCATATCTCTTCCCAGTCCCGTCGCACGGTGGCCGTCCCGCGTCGCAACAAGCGGCGCATCCGAAGGTGACGTCGGAACGTGAAGTCTAACCGCGTGCAGCGGTGGCTGACACCGTCGCTCGGTCCGACGATCTTGTACCGGATTTGTACCCGCAGGGCGCTCCCCTAGAGGAACCGCAGGTCAGCGGTCCGGATCCAGGTAGAGACTGCGCTTGGAGATGTACTGGACGACCCCGTCCGGCACGAGGTACCAGACCGGCCGCCCCGCGGCGACGCGCGTCCGGCAGTCACTGGACGAGATCGCCATCGCCGGCACCTCGACCGTCGTGACGGAACCCTCGGGCAGGTGCCCGTCGGCGAGTTCGTACCCGGGCCGGGTCACACCGACGAAGTGGGCGTAGCGGAACAGCTCGTCGACCTTGCGCCAGGACAGGATCTGCTGGAGCGCGTCGGCGCCGGTGATGAAGAACAGCTGCGCCTCGGGCATCGCCCCGTGCAGGTCGGCGAGGGTGTCCGCGGTGTAGGTCGGTCCCGTCCGGTCGATGTCGACCCGGCTGACGGAGAACCGCGGGTTCGACGCCGTCGCGACGACCGTCATCAGGTAGCGGTCCTCGGCGGGCGAGACGTCGCGCCCGGTCTTCTGCCAGGGCTCGCCGGTCGGCACGAAGATCACTTCGTCGAGGGCGAACCGGTCGGCCACCTCGCTGGCCGCGACCAGGTGGCCGTGGTGGACGGGATCGAACGTCCCGCCCATCACGCCGATCTTGCGCTGCATCGCCGCAGACTATGCGTCTCCCCCGCCCCGCGGCATCCCCGGTGACCCGGGGTAGAGGTGCCGGAACTGGACGCTGATGCGCGGACCGGACGCGGCGACCTTCGGCACGCTGTGCTGCCAGGTCCGCTGGCAGCTGCCGCCCATCACCAGCAGGTCACCCGAGGCGAGCGGGAACGACACCGACGCGCCGCCGCCGGTCGCCGCAGCCGGAGCGGCCGGGTCGCCCCGAGCGACACCAGCGCGACGACGGCCTCGGGCCGCTCCCGCGCGACCCGGTCCCCGTGCCAGGCGACACCGTCGGCCCCGTCGCGGTAGAGGTTGACGCCGATCTGGGTGAAGTCCTCGCCGTACCGTTCCCCCAGCTCCGCACCCATGCCGAGAAGGCGGTCCGGCACGCGGGGATCCGGCAGCAGCCAGCGGTGGGTCAGCCGCGGCTCCTCGACCATCCGGTCGTACATCCGGCGGCGGTGCCCGGTGAACGGGACGATGCGACGCAACCGGTCGAACAGCGGGTCGGGGTCGGGGACCCAGCCGGGTACGACGTCGACCCAGGCACCGTGCGCCAGCTCGTGCCGGAACGCCACGGAGAGCCCGCCGCCGGTGGCGGCGAACAGCGATCCCTGCCAGCAGGCGTCCACCCGGCAGACGGTACCCCAGTTCGAACAGAAGTTCGACCCCGCCGGCGGAACTGTCGGCCCCCGCGGCTAGCGTCCGGCCCCGGAACGCACCCCGTGACCAGGAGGCCGAGATGACGAGCACGTTCACCGAACTCGCGATCGACTGCGCCGATCCCGGCCAGCTCGCCCGCTTCTGGTGCGCGGTCCTCGGCTACGACGTGCGGGACCAGGACGACGGGATCGTCACGATCGGGCCCCCACCACCGTCGGGAGGCGGTACGCACACCGGCCCGGTGCCCCCGGTGCTGACGTTCGCCCACGTCGCCGAGGCGAAGGCCGTCAAGAACCGGCTCCACATCGATCTCGACCCCGGCCCCGACCGGCAGGACGACGAGGTCGGCCGCCTGCTCGGCCTGGGCGCCCACCGCGCCGACGTCGGCCAGGGCGACCAGAGCTGGGTCGTCCTCACCGATCCCGAGGGGAACGAGTTCTGCGTGCTGTCGGGCCGGCATCCGTGAACCGGGACTCAGCCCTCGAGGATGCGCCAGGCGTGCGGGGCGAGCAGCAGCGGATCGTCGGGGGCCCCGCCCTCGGAGTCGGTGACCGTGGCGCCGCGGAGGCCGTCGGGGAACCGCTGCGGTCCGTCGTCGACGGACAGGAGCGTCACCAGGCTCTGCTCGGGGCCGGTGCTGCGCAGGGCGATCGCGGTGTCGGTCAGGTGCTCGACGGTCGTGTGCGCCCGTGTGAGCCACGGGTGCCGGCGGCGCAGCGCGATCAGCCGCTGGTGCAGCTCGAACACCGGGGCCCCGAAGGGGGCGAGGCCCGACGGGTCGTCGGGGAACACCGGGCGGACGGCGTCGTCGCCGAACTCGCGCTCCTCCTTGACCCCGGTGAAGGCCTGCTCGTCGCCGGCGTAGACGCTCGGCACCCCGCCGAGCGTCATCAGCACCGCGATCGCGTGCCCGAGGTGGTCGGCCCGGTCCAGCGTGCTGGCCAGGCGGGTGACGTCGTGGTTCCCGACGAAGGTCAGCGGGGCGAACGTGTCCAGCATCGCCGAGTGCCTGCCCACGGCGTGCGCGAGCTCGTGGAGGTTGCGGTCGTTGAGCGCGCTCCACACGGCTTTCCAGAGCTCGTACTGGGTGACGGTGTCCATCCCGGACCCGGCGACGACGGCCGCGTAGTCGCCGTGGATGACCTCCCCGGCGATCCACGCCTCGGGGTGCGCCTCCCTGACCTGCGGCAGCACCCGGCGCCAGAACGCGTCCGGCACCTGGTAGGCCGCGTCGAGCCGCCAGCCGTCGGCGCCACGGTCGAGCCAGTGCGTCATGACGGCGACGACGTGGTCCGCGACGGCGGGCTCGTCGTGGTCGAACGCGACCAGCCGGTCGTGCCCCTCGAAGGTCACCGGGTGCTCGCCGTCCCAGCGGAACCAGCGGCGGGCGTCGGGGTCGCCCTGTCCGGCCCGCCGGAACGCGTCGAAGTCCCGTCCGACGTGGTTGAACACTCCGTCGAGCAGCAGCCGGATCCCGCGCGCCCGGCACGCCTCGACGAGCCGGTCGAAGTCCTGCTCGTCGCCCAGGCGGGAGTCGATCCGGAAGTGGTCGGTGGTGTCGTAGCCGTGGGTGCGCGAGGCGAACACCGGGCCGAGCGCGAGCCCGTTGCAGCCGAGTTCGAGCAGGTAGTCCAGCCAGGGCAGGATCCGGTCCAGCCGGTGCACGGCCGGGGCGTCCGCCGGGAGCGCGTCCCGCTCGGCCCCGGTGAAGCCGAGCGGCTGCAGCTGCCACCAGATCGCGTGGTCGGCCCACGTAGCGGTACGAGTCATCGCGGACATGCTGCCTCCTCGGCGGCGGCGCCGCAGACGGCCGGTGCCCGCGCGGGCACGGGCCCCTGCGACGATCTCGATCATGAGTTCGCGTGCCGAGGGTGCCGTGCTGTCCTACCTCGGTCTGCGGCGCGCGGTCGGGATCATCGGCATCCTGCTGCCCTTCGTCCTGGTCGCCGGCGACCTGCTGCTCGGCGGGGACGGGCTGCGCGACTCGATCAGCCGCTACTACTCACCGATGCGCGACGTCTTCGTCGGCAGCCTCTGCGCGGTCGGGGTCTTCCTGTTCTGCTACCGCTACGAGCGGCCGGACAACCGGCTGGCCAATCTCACCGGGTCGGCGGCGATCGCCGTCGCGCTGCTGCCGACGAGCCCGGAGGACGGGGCGACGCCGGTCGGGACCGCCGTCGGGTGGCTGCACCTCGTCGCGGCAGGGGTGTTCTTCGCGGGACTGGCCTGGTTCTGCCTCGCGCTGTTCACCCGCGGCGAGGTCCGCAACCGGCGGCGGGCGGCACGCAACGTCGTCTACCGGACCTGCGGGTGGACGATCGTCGCGTGCCTGGCGCTGGCACTCCTGGACGCCGTGCTGGTGCCGGACGCGGTCGCGGAGCGCTTCCACACGCTGTTCTGGCTGGAGGCGCTCGCGATCCTGGCGTTCGGCGTCGCGTGGTTCGTGAAGGGCGACACGGTGCTGCGGGACCCGCCGTCGACGGACCCGGCGCCCGCGGTCTGACCGGCCCCGCACACACGGCGGGGCCGGTCCGGGACCCCCTCGCGCCCGGACCGGCCCGTCGTGACGACCGACGATCAGTTGATCGAGAAGTCCGGCGCCGCCGGGGCCTCCGGAGCCGGGATCATGTCCAGGATCGGGTCGAGCGGGGTCGCGGGGAGCTCGGGGAGCGGGCCCTTCGGCTTCTCCTTCTCCTCCTTGTGCTCCCACTTCTTGTGGTCGTGCTTGTGGTGCTTCTTGTGCTTGTGGTGATCGTCGCCCTTGTCCTTCGAGTGCTCCTTCTTCGGAGCCTCGTCGTAGCCGGTGGAACCGGCGAAGGCCATGCCCGGGGCCGCGACGGCCAGGGGCAGCAGGGTCGCGCCGACGAGCGCGCCGCGAACGGACTTCCGCATCTCACAACCTCCTCGTTGTTCGACAGACCGTCGCTTGCGGTCTTGTCGGGGTAACGAGGAACACATCGGCCCGCAACGACCATTCACCCGATCGCGCTGACCAGCGGCTCTCACCAGCAGTGACCGGTCCGCTACGCCACGCAGGGGACCGGGTGGAACGGCGGAGCGACGTCAGGCTCCGGCGCGTGTGGCGGCGTCGCCCAGGATCGGGAGGTAGGAGTCGAGCACCCACGGGATCGAGAGCACCGACGGCGCCGAGCTGGCCACGACCCGGTCCGCTCCGACGACCGGGGCGAAGGCACCACGCGCCATCGCGGGAAGCAGCTCGACGCCCGGCGTCGCACGGAACGCCTGCACCTCCTCGGGCGACCCGAAGAACCCGATCAGCAGGTCCGCGTCGACGCCGGACAGCAGCTCGGTGCTGATCGTGTAGTAGACCTCGTCGCCGCCGGGGGAGTTCTGCTCGACGTACGGGGCGAGCTCCAGGCCCATGTCCGTCACCAGCTGGACCCGGACGTCGCCGGCCCGGAACACGCCGAGCGCGCCGCCGTCCATCCCGCCGGTGTACAGGAACGTCTTCCCGGCGAGCTGCGGGAACCATCCCGTCGCGCCGGTGAGCTGCGCCGTCGTGTCGTCGATCAGCTGCTGCGCCCGCGCCGGGTCACCGAACACCTGGCCGGCGATCCGGGTCTGGTCCTGCCAGCCGGTGGAGTACGCGGCGTCCGGGTAGGCGATCGTCGGCGCGATCGCGGAGAGCTGCTGGTACTCCTGCGGGGTCAGCCCGGAGTAGGTCGCCAGCACCAGGTCGGGCTGGACGGCCGCGATCTCCTCGAACGGGACGACCGCGAGATCATCGGACCCGATGACCTGCGGGAACTCGGCTCCGCTCGTCCCGATCGCCTCGCGCACCCAGGGCAGGACGCCCTCCGCGTCGCCGCCGTAGACCGTCCGCGGGATCGCGACCGGCACGACCCCCATCGCCAGCGCGACGTCGGCGTTGGCCGCGCTGAGCGTGACGACCCGCCGCGGCCGGTCCGGGACCACCGTCTCGCCGAGCGCGTGCCGGACCGTCACTGGGAAGCCCTCGGCCGCCGGCGCGGCTCCCCCACCGGACGTCTGCTCGCCCCCGCCGCAGCCGGCGAGCAGGAACAGGCCGGCGGCGCCGGCGAGCACCCCACGGCGACTCACGGCACGGGCGGACGGCGGAACGACGACGGGCACGGGGAGCTCCCTCCACGGAACGACAGGGAAGGCGACCCTAACCTTCCTCCGGGCGCGGTACGTCCGATTCGTCTACGGTCGTGGCCGTGGACACAGCCGCGGATGCCCGGAAGGACTGGCCCGTCCTGACCCCGGCGGGGCGCACGGCGCGACGGCTGCAGCGGCTCGTCCTGGTCGCGCTGACGATCGTCGGCCTGATCGGGATCGTGGTCGCGCCCCCCGGGCCTCGGCCCCGGACGGACGGCGCTCGCCGGCGCCGGCCTGCTGGTGCTCGTGGTGGCCGTCGCCGTCGTCTGGCCGCTGGCGGGCTCCTGGCCCGGCCGGGTCGCGAACCCCTCCACCGTGTGGTCCAGCCGGTGGCGCGACCGCTGGGCCGCCCGGCGCGACCTGGTCGCCGGCCGCCCGCTCGACGACGACACGCGCCGCCACGTCGCCGCCTCGGTCGCGACCTGGTCGGCGAACGTCCTCCAGCTCCCGGTGCTCTGCGGGATCATCGGCTACCAGCTGGTGCTGCAGGCGACCCGGCCGGACTCCGGGCGTTTCCTGGACGGCGTGGTGGTCGTGACGGTGCTCGTGGTCGGCGTGACGGTCGTCACGCTGCTCAGGGGGCTGTCGCTGCGGCGCGCCGCCCGCGCCGCCGGGGCGCTGCCCGAGGTCCGTTCCGGGCCCTGAGGGCCCGTTCGCCCGGTCCACTGCCGCCGCTCGGCGGCCCCGGAGCCGCACCCGGCGCGCCACGGCGCGCACCACGTCCGAGCCGTCCTGACCCGCGGGTAGCGTCGCCGGTATGCGTGCTCCGGACACCGGCGACCGGGCTCCCCACCCGTCCGGTCCCCGCTCCCCCGATCTCCCGGTCCACCCCGGTGCCGGGCCCGGGCCGTGGTCCCCGCCCGGCGCGACCGGGACTTCGGTGCCCGGTACACCCGGCCCCGGCGCTCCCGGGACGCCTGCGCCCGGCACCTCCGGCCCCGGCGCGGACCGCGCCCCGCACACGACCCCGGCCGGCCCCTGGCCGACCGTGCGCCCGCCGTCGACCCGCGCCGTCGTCGTGACCCGGGTGGCGGCCGTCGTCGCGCTCGTGTGGTTCGGCGCGGTCTACACCGTCGCCACCGACGTCCTGTCCCGTGCGCCGTACCTGCTCACGGGGGTCGTCGTCGGCGCGGTCCTGTGCGTGCTCGGCAGCACCTTGCTCTGGGTGTACGCGGCGCGCACGCCCGCGCGGGTCGCGCCCCGCCGCGGCCCGGAGATGGGGCTCGCCCGCGACCGGGCGGCGGCGCGCACGCTGCTGCGCTCCGGCGGCGACCCGGACGGCGAGCAGCGCCGCCTGATCGCCGTCGAGGTGCTGGCCGATGCGAAGCTCCCACTGGTCACCGGGGCGACGGCCGGGTTCCTCGGGCCGCTCGTCGTCGCCGTCGCGAACGCGAGCGGGCCGCTGCCGTGGCTGGGCCCGGTGACGGCCGGCCTGACCATCCTGTTGCTGCTCGTCCTGGGCCTGCGGACCTGGTCGGCGTACACGCTGCACCGCGCCGCGGACGGCAAGCACACCGTGCCGCGGTTCGAGGGGACCGGCGCGCCCTGGCGGCCCTGGCCCTGATCAGCCGAGCGCGCCGGCGACGAAGGCCAGCTCGGCCTCCATCCCGTCCTGGTCCCCGGTGTGCCGGGCCGTCGCGTGCCGGTGCCCGATCGCGGCGGCCAGCAGCCGGGCGGCCCCGCGGACACGCTCCGGGTCCGCGGCGGCCGGGACGAGCACCTCGTGCACGGCGTCCTCCAGCTCGGTGGTGCGCCGCTGCAGCGCCTCGCGCACCGCGGGGTGGGTGTCGGCCTCGCGCCAGAGCAGGTGCGACAGCAGCGCCGACGACTCCAGCACCCGGTCCAGCTCCGTGACCAGCGCACGCAACCCGGCCGCCAGATCCCCCGGGACGAGCACGTCCCGGCCGCGTACGGGATGCGGTAGCCGGTCGACCAGGGCCTCGAGCAGGTCTGGTTTGCGGCGGAAGTAGTAGTGCACGAGGCCCTTCGGGACCCCGGCCCGCTCGGCGACCCGGGAGGTGGGCGTCGCGTCGAAGCCGTGCGCGGCGAACAGGTCCTCTGCGGCGTCGAGGATCCGCTCCCGGGCGGGGGCGTCCTCCGGGGTCGTCGGTGTGGGCGGCACGCCCCGATCCTGCCCGGTACGCGACGGGGGCCGCGACCCGTCGGGTCGCGGCCCCCGTCCCGGAACGACGTCCGGTGCGTCGTGGCCGGTCAGTGGGCCACGATCCCGCGGGGCTCCGCCGTCGCCGCGGGGAGCGCCGACGCGGCCACCGCGACCGTCAGCACCCCGGCGACCCACGACGTCCAGGACGCCCCGGTCAGGGCGCTGTAGCCCATGGCCCACGGCGCCACGAACAGCAGGACGCCGAGCACGCCGTGCACCCATTCGCTCGTCACCGAGCCGGGCACGGCGAGCGACCAGAGCGACGTGGCGGCGAGCACCACGCCCAGCACGACCAGCGTCCATGCGGCGGCGACGTTCGTCGCCGTCACGAGGGGCGAGAGAGCCGTGAGCACACCGATCACCAGCGCTGCCCAGTCCTGCCAGCGCTGCCACGACCGCCGAGTGGTCCCTGCCATCGCGATACACCTTCTTCTCTGCGAGTCCCTGTGGGGATACCTCCGGTTTACGCTTGATTGGCCGGCCGGTCAAGACCATCTGCACGTGGGCCGCCCGTGCCCGGACCGTCCCCGCCGAGATGCAGCTCGGCGCGCTCCGGGGACCTCCGGAGGAACGCTGGACTGCATCTCGACGAGGGCGCGGGGCGGCGCCGGGGCGGCGGTGCGGGTCAGGCGCTCCCGCCTGGGGCGACCGGGCCGATGTAGGTGCCGGGACGCGTGGCACCGTCCTGCCGGGACACCCCGCCGCCCGGCCACGGCAGCGTCTTCGACGCTCGCTCGTCCGGCGGGGTGACGACGAGCTGTGCCGGCTTCCAGTCACCCGGCAGCCAGGTGATCACGGTGTGCGCGGCGCCGCCCGGAGCCAGTCGGACCGTGGACGCCTGCTTCTCCGCACGTGGCAGCGAGTAGCTGGGTCCGTGCTTCGGGTCGTCCGGCCCGCGCAGGTCGACGCCGCCGAACCCGGTCATCGTGCACGGTTCGCCCGAGGTGTTGGTCCAGACGATCGTGGTGTGCCGCTGTCCGGCCTCGCCGGTCGTGCGGCCGACGCTCGCACCGAGGTCGGCCCCGGTGCAGCGGCCCGCGGCACCGTTCCCCCCGCCGTTCCCTCCGCCACCGTCCCCGCCGCCGTCGTTCCCGCCGTCCTCGTCGCCGGTCGCCGGTGAGGTGGGGGGCGCCGACTCCGTGGCCGGTGACGTCGGGGCGGGGGTCGGCGTGGCCGGGGCCTCGGACACCGGGCCGGCGGCCGTCGGCCACGACTCCCCGCCGCAGCCGGCGAGCAGGAGACCGGCCGCGAGGAGACCGGCCGCGAGCGGAGCGCGCATGATCCTCATGTGGACACCCTCTCGCCGGGAAACGTTGCACCGCAGCACCGGCCGACATGGATCACACGACCGGGCATGCTCCGCTCAGACCGGCAGGAGCCCTTCCACGACGTCGGCGAGCTGCGCCGCCGTCCGGCACTCGTGCATCGGCAGCACCTCGCCGTAGCGGCGGGCGTCGGAGTCGCCGGTACCCCACATGCGCTGCGGTTCCGGGTTGAGCCAGTGCGCGTGCCGCGCCTGGTCGGCCAGGAGCCCGAGTGCCCGCAGGTTCGGGTCCCGGTAGTTGGTGCGGCCGTCGCCGAGCACCAGCAGCGACGTCTTCGAGGTGACGGCGTCGGCGTACTGCTCGAGGAAGTCGCCGAACGCGCTGCCGTAGTCGGAGTGCCCGTCGAACGCCGTCAGCCGGGCCTCGCGCAGCACCCGCTGCATCACCCCGGACAGCTCCGCGCCCGGGGTGAACAGGTGCGTCACCTCGTCGGTGCGCTCGACGAAGGCGAACACCCGCACCTTGGAGAACTGCTCGCGCAGCGCCTGGACCAGCAGCAACGTGAAGTGGCTGAAGCCGGCGACCGACCCGGAGACGTCGCAGAGGATCACGAGCTCGGGGCGCCCCGGGCGCCGGGTCCGGTAGGCCGGCTCCATCGGCACACCGCCGGTGGACAGCGAGCGACGCAGCGTCCGGCGCAGGTCCAGCCGCCCGCGGTGCGCGCGGCGGCGCTTCGCCGACAGCCGTGAGGCCAGCCGCCGCGCGAGGGGCTGCACGGTCCGGCGCAGCTCCGCGAGCTGGACGGCGTTCGCGGTCAGGAAGTCCACGCGGTCCGGCTGCGACGGCGTCGTGGATCGGGAGACCTGCTCGCGGCCCCGCTGCTCGGCGGTGCGGCGGCGGACCTCGTCGCGGACCATGTCCCGGAACCGGGCGATCCGGTCGCGGATCTCGCGGCGGCGGACCTCGGAGACGAAGTCGGTGTCGCCCTCCTGCGCCAGCCCGTCGAGGATCCGGGCCAGCAGCGTGTCCGGGGACAGCGCGTTCAGCGCCTGGTAGGCGGACCAGTTGGGTTGCGCGGCCTGCCCGCGCACGCCCTGCCCGGCGGCGCCGGCGTTGCCGATCGCGTCGACCGCGGCCCGCGCCAGCTCGCGCAGGGTCTCGGTGTCGTCGTCGCGCAGGAGGTCGGCGAGGACGTCGCGGAGCGCGTCGACGTCGACCGGGCCCTCGCCGGTGCCGTGCTCGCCGTCGTCGACCCGGGGGACGTCCACCTCGGACGCACCGGCACCCAGCGCCGACGGGAACCAGAGGTCGAACAGGGCGTCGAAGGTGGCCCGCTGCCCGGAGCGGCGCAGCAGCGCCGCGGCCAGACCCTCCCGCAGCTCGTCGCGCCGCAGCAGGTCCAGCACCCCGACGACGCGGGCGGCGTCGACCGTCTCCCCCGGCCCGACGGCGACGTGGTGACGCCGCAGCGCGGCCACGAAGTCGACCAGGTGTCCCGGCAGACCGTGCTCCGGGACGGCGGACGCGGGCAGGGTGCTCACCGGCCCATCATGCGTGACGCACCCGGTTTGTGCGACGTCCCGGCCGTGCCGCCGAGCTGCGGCCGGGCCGTCGCCGATCACCGCGGTCCCACACCGCGGAGGTCTTCTCAGCCGCCCAGGTCGACCGGCACGACGTTCGGGTCGAACGGCTTCTCCCCCGCCACGAGCCGCAGCGACCCGCCGAACCCGCCAGGCCCGTCGGCGTAGTCGATCGCCGAGCGCAGGTCCGAGACACCGTTGGTGCCGGGCGCGGGTGCCAGGTTCAGGGTGGACAGCACGCCGAGCGCGGCGCCGTCGGCGGACAGGTAGCCCGATCCGGAGTCGCCCGGGATACCGGGCAGCACGGTGGTGACGGTGTGCGAGCGGCCGCCGCCGGTGGTGCCGAGCGAGGTCCCGGTCTTCGGCCGCAGCGCCGCGACGCCCTGGCGGAGCTCGGAGTTCCCGTAGCCGAAGACGATCTCACCGGCGCGGGTGCCGTCGGCGTCGACGCCGGTCGGTCCGCCGTAGAACGGCATCGTCGGGTTGGTCCGTGCGACGTCGGCCGGGTCGATGCGGACGAGCGCGAAGTCGTTGAAGCGGCAGGTGTCCGGATCGGCCCCGCCGGCCTCCTGCATGCTCAGCCACGACGAGTACGTGAGGGCCCCCGGGCGCTCCGCGCCCTCGATCTCCACCGGCGTACCGAGCGGGAGCGACTCCGCGGTGCAGCCGTCGACCTCGGTCGAGCCACCGGTGCCCGCGCAGTGTGCGGCCTGCCCGAGGTAGACCTCGGCGCCGTCGGTGAACACGAAGTTCGCCGTGCGCTGGGCGCCCTCGGGGCCGGTGCGGGTCATGACCCCGGGGGTCACCGTGGCGTCGTCGGGGCCGGCGAAGCCCGGGCCGTCCTGGGCGGCGGCCGTCCCGGCCGCGGCGAGGGCGAGCGCGACGACGGCGGCGCCGGCGAGGCCGGCCCGGGCGAGCCGGCGCCGGACGGACGACTGCGGGATGGGGCGAAGGTTCTCCGGGACGGCGGTCATCGGCGTCGGGCCTCCGGGGTGCGCTGGGGAGCGGTCACCGGGCTCAACTCGCCACGAGCGCCGCGGTTACGGCAGGTTCCGACAGCGGTCCGATCTTCACTCCATCGGGGTGCCGGGCGATGCCGCCGGACGGCCCCGTGTCACCCGCCGTTCAATTGAGCCGGAGCTCGGCGGCCGCCTTGTCGGCATCCGAGCGATGCTTGAGGACGACGCCGAGGGTGGCGCGGACGGCGTCGTCGTCGAGGGTGTCCAGGCCGAGCGCGAGCAGCGTGCGGCCCCAGTCGATCGTCTCGGCGACGCTGGGCACCTTGCGCAGCTCCATCGCCCGCAGCACACGCACGGTCCGGACCAGCGCGTCGGTGAGCTGCTCGGTGAGCTCGGGGACGCGGACGCCGACGATCCGCCGTTCCATCTCGGCGTCCGGGAAATCCAGGTGCAGGAACAGGCACCGCCGCTTGAGCGCCTCGGACAGCTCGCGGGTCGAGTTCGACGTCAGCAGCGAGAACGGGCGCCGGGCCGCGGTGACGGTGCCCAGCTCGGGGATCGAGACCTGGAAGTCCGACAGGACCTCGAGCAGCAGGCCCTCCACCTCGACGTCGGCCTTGTCGATCTCGTCGATCAGCAGGACGGTCGGGTCGGTGCGGCGGATCGCGGTGAGCAGCGGGCGCGGGAGCAGGAACTCCTCGGAGAAGACGTCGTCGCGGGTCGCGTCCCAGTCCTCGGAGTCCCGGCCCGCGGTGATCCGCAGCAGCTGCTTGGCGTGGTTCCACTCGTAGAGCGCGCGGGCCTCGTCGATGCCCTCGTAGCACTGCAACCGCACCAGACCGGAGCCGGTGGCCTGGGCGACGGCCTTCGCCAGCTCGGTCTTGCCGACGCCGGCGGGCCCCTCCACCAGCAGCGGCTTCCCGAGCCGGTCGGCGAGGAACACCGTGGTCGCCACGGCGGTGGACGCGAGGTACCCGGTCTCACCGAGCCGGTCGGTGACGTCGGCGACGGAGCCGAACACGGGCTGGTGGGCTGTGCTCACGGCGGTCATCCTGCACTGCACCACGGGCCGGTGCCGCACGCCCCCGCCCTGCGGGTGAGCCGGATCACCCGCGGGACGGGAGCGCCGCTCAGCGCCCCCGGCGGGCGAACACCCAGGTCGCGGCGACGAGCGACACCCCGGCGATGCCCGCACACCAGGCGAGGGCGAGCGCCGCCGTCGCACCGAGGGCGACGACCGGCGTCCCGTCCGACCCGAGCCCGACCAGCAGCCCCCGGACCGACTCGATCACCGGGGTGACCGGCTGGGCCTCGGCGAAGCCGCGCAGCCAGCCCGGCATCGAACCGGGCGGGACGAACGCGCTGGACACGTACGGCAGGAACAGCATGACGAAGCCCAGCCCACCGGCCGACGCGGGTGTGCGCGCGACGACGCCGACGAACGTCGCCACACAGGTGATCGCCAGCACGTAGGAGGTGACGACGCCGAGCGCGCCCAGCCACTCGAGCGGGCCCGCGCCGGGACGGAAGCCGATGGCCGCGGCGACGGCCAGCACGATCGCCGTCGTCAGGAGGTTCTTGAGCACGCTCGCCACCACGTGCCCGGCGAGCACCGCCGCACCAGGGACCGGCATGGACCGGAACCGGTCCATGATCCCCGTCCCGGTGTCCTGCACCAGCGCGATCGCGGTGTTCGAGGCCCCGTAGCCGGCGCACAGCAGGATCACGCCCGGCGTGGCGTAGGTGATGTAGTCGGTGCCGGTCTCGATCGCCCCGCCGAACACGAAGACGAACATCAGCATGATCATCGTCGGGAGCAGGAGCGAGACGAGCAGCTCGTCCGGGTCGCGGCGGGCCAGCCGCAGTGCGCGGCCGGTCATCGTCGCGGTGTCCGGGACGGCCCGGAGCCACCGAGCGGGTGCCGCCGGGGCCGTCATGCCGCCACCCCCGCCGGCTCGGCGGCGTCCGCGTGCCGGGTGGAGTGCCCGGTGAGCGCGAGGAACGCGTCGTCGAGGCTGGGCGCGCGCACCGCCCAGTGCTCCGGCGGCGGACCGGCCGCCTCGACGATCGTGAGCAGGTCGCGGACGTGCCGGACCGAACCGTCGGTGGGCACCCGGAGGACCGGACCGGTGTGCACGAGGCCGCCGAGCGCGCCGGCGACCCGGGCCGCGTCGGTGGCGGAGGCGAAGGCCAGCTCGACGGCGGCGTCCCCGACCGCCCGCTTGAGCTGGGCGGGCGTGCCCTCCGCGACCACCCGGCCGCCGTCGATCATCGCGACCCGGTCGGCGAGCTCGTCGGCCTCCTCCAGGTACTGGGTCGTGAGCAGCAGGCTGGTGCCGTCGGCGACGACGCGGGTGATGACCTCCCACATCCCGCGCCTGCTGCGCGGGTCCAGCCCGCTCGTCGGCTCGTCGAGGAACAGCACCGTCGGGCGCAGCACCAGGCCGGCGGCGAGATCGAGCCGGCGGCGCATCCCGCCGGGGTAGGTCCGCAACTGCCGCCCGGCCGCGTCCGCCAGGCCGAACGCCTCGAGGAGCTCGTCGACCCGGGTCCGGACCGCCCGGCGCGGCAGGTGGGCGAGCCGGGCCATCGTCGTCAGGTTCTCGCGGCCGGTGAGCTTCTCGTCGACGGCGGCGTACTGGCCGGTGAGACCGATGACCTCGCGGACCCGGCGCGCGCCGGTCACGACGTCGTGTCCCGCCACGGTGGCGGTACCGCCGTCCGGCCTGGTCAGGGTGCTCAGCACCCGCACGGTGGTGGTCTTGCCCGCGCCGTTCGGACCGAGCAGCGCGAGCACCTCCCCCGCGTCCAGCCGGAGGTCCACGCCGTCCAGCACCCGCACCCGACGGCGCTTCCCTCCGAAGCACTTGCGCAGGCCGACCGCCCGTACCACGGGTTCCGCCACGACCACTCCCCTCATCTGCTTACAGTACAAACTGTTTATAGCATCAACTGCTTACGGTGGACCCCGTTTTCCTGCGGCCGCGCGGGCGGGAGAGGATGGACGCATGGACGACGAGGAGGTCCCCGCGACCCTGCGCAGGCTGTGGGGGCGTGCCGGCCGGCCGCGCCGCGGGCCGAAACCGGCGCTGAGCACCGACCGGATCGTGCGGACCGCCGCCGACCTGGCCGACGCCGAGGGACTCGGCGCCGTGTCGATGGCGCGGGTGGCGGACGTGCTGGGCTGCACCGCGATGGCGCTCTACCGGCACGTCGAGAGCAAGGACGAGCTGCTGGCCCTGCTGGCCGACCACATCGCCGAGCCGCTCACGATGCCCGAGCACGCCGGCGACTGGCGGTCCGGGCTGGAAGCGTGGACCCGCGCCCAGATCGACGCCGCGCTCGCCCGGCCGTGGTTCCTGGAGCTCCCGCTGGCCGCGGCCCGGATCGGTCCGAACCGGGTGCGCTGGATGGAGGAGGCGTTCGCGGTGCTGGCCGAGGTGGACCTGCGGGGGGACGAGAAGCTGGCCGTCGTCGGGCTGCTCGCCCAGCACGTGCTCGCCGAGGCGCGGGTGCAGCTGGAGACGACGCTCGCCGCGGCGGACGACGTGCGACGCCGCCGCGGCCTGCCCGCGGACACCCCGCTGAGCGAGCTCGACCCGGCCGAGGTGACCGCGGCGAACCCGATGCACGACTTCGAGACCGTCCTGCACGAGCTCGCCGCCCCGGGCGACTACCCGCACCTGAAGGCGGCCCTCGCCGACATGCCGGCGCCCGTCCTCACCGGTGCGCGCGACCCGGACGCGGAGATCGACCTCGGGCTCGGGCTCGTGCTCGACGGCGTCGAGGCGTACGTGCGGGCCCGCTCCGCCGGACCGCCCCCGCGGCCGCCCGGCGACGGGACTGTCGGGGGTCCGCGCCACCATGGGTCCCGTGACGACCGCATCGGAGACCGACCTGCCGGGTAGTGCCGACCTGCGCGAGCGCGCCGAGGCGGTGCTCGCCCAGCTCGCCGGCGACGGCGCCGGGCTGCGCGAGGACCAGTGGACCGCGATCGAGGCCCTGGTCGCGCAGCACCGCCGCGCGCTCGTCGTGCAGCGCACCGGCTGGGGAAAGTCGGCGGTCTACTTCGTGGCGACGGCGCTGCTCCGCGAGCAGGGCGCCGGCCCCACGGTGATCGTCTCCCCGCTGCTGGCGCTGATGCGCAACCAGATCGACGCGGCGATTCGCTCCGGGATCGTGGCGGTCACGGTCAACTCGGCCAACGCCGACGAGTGGGACGCGGTGTACGCCGACATCGAGAACGGCGACGTCGACGTGCTGCTCGTGTCGCCGGAGCGGCTCAACAACCCCGACTTCCGGGACCGGGTGCTGCCGAAGCTCGCCGCGAGCGCCGGGATGCTCGTGGTCGACGAGGCGCACTGCGTGTCCGACTGGGGGCACGACTTCCGGCCCGACTACCGCAGGCTGCGCACGCTGATCGCCGAGCTGCCGTCCGGCATCCCGGTGCTGGCGACGACCGCGACCGCGAACGACCGGGTCGTCACCGACGTCTCGGAGCAGCTCGGCATGGGCCGGGACCAGCAGGACACGCTGGTGCTGCGCGGCTCGCTGGACCGGGAGTCGCTGCGGCTGGCCGTGGTGCAGCTGCCGACCCCCGCCCGGCGGCTGGCCTGGCTGGCCTCGAAGCTCGACGAGCTGCCCGGCGCCGGGATCGTCTACACCCTCACCGTGCAGGCCGCCGACGAGGTGGCCGAGTTCCTGCGCGAGCGCGGGTTCGCGGTGCGCTCCTACTCCGGGAAGACCGATCCGGAGCAGCGGCTCGCCGCCGAGTCGGACCTGCAGGAGAACCGGGTGAAGGCCCTGGTGGCGACGTCGGCGCTGGGCATGGGCTTCGACAAGCCCGACCTGGGCTTCGTCGTGCACCTCGGCGCCCCCGCCTCGCCGGTGGCCTACTACCAGCAGATCGGCCGTGCCGGGCGCGCGCTGGAGCGGGCCGAGGTGGTGCTGCTGCCCGGCCGCGAGGACCGCGACATCTGGGCCTACTTCGCGTCGCTCGCGTTCCCGCCGGAGCCGCTGGTCCGCCAGACCCTCGGCGTGCTGTCGGAGCACCCGCGGTCGACGGCGTCGATCGAGACCCAGGTGGACCTGTCCCGCACCCGGCTGGAGATGCTGCTCAAGGTGCTCGACGCCGACGGCGCGGCGAAGCGCGTCAAGGGCGGCTGGACCGCCACCGGGGAGGAATGGGTCTACGACACCGAGCGGCACGCGCGGGTGAACGAGGCGCGGCGCGCCGAGCAGCAGGCGATGCTCGACTACATCGCCACCACCGAGTGCCGGCTGGTGTTCCTGCGTCGCCAGCTCGACGACCCGGACCCGACCCCGTGCGGCCGCTGCGACACCTGCACCGGCACCGTCTGGTCCGACGACGTCGCGGCCGACGGCGAGCAGGCCGCGCAGGAGCGACTGTCCCGGCCCGGGATCGAGCTCGCGCCGCGGAAGATGTGGCCGTCCGGGATGGCGGACCTGGACGTGCCGCTGTCCGGGCGGATCCCTCCCGGGGAGCAGGCGGCGACCGGCCGGGCGATCGGGCGGCTCTCCGACATCGGCTGGGGCACCCGGCTGCGCGAGCTGCTCTCCGGCGGCGACGACCCGGTGCCGTCGGACGTGCTCGACGCCGTCGTCCGGGTGCTCGCGGGGTGGGGCTGGGAGCGGCGCCCCGTCGGTGTGGTCGGGATCGGCTCGCGCACCCGACCGCACCAGCTCGATCACCTCGCCCGCCGGATCGCCGAGATCGGGCGGCTGCCGCTGCTCGGCACGCTGCCGCCGGCCGGCGACCACCCGGAGGCGCGGGAGAACTCCGCCCAGCGGCTGGCCGCGGTGTGGGCGGGGCTGGACGCGGCGGCGCTGCCGGACCTCTCGGGCGCCGGGGGCCCGGTGCTGCTCGTCGACGACCTCGTCGACTCCGGCTGGACGATGACGGTCGCCGCACGCGCCCTGCGGCAGGCCGGGGCACCGGAGGTGCTGCCCCTCACGCTGGCGGTCGCGGGCTGATCTTCCCGTCCCACTCCTCGACGGTTAGGTTTGCCTCACCTGACTCCGAGGAGTGTCCATGCGTGCTCATGTCCCCCGGTTCCCCGCCCTCGTCGCCGTGCTCGCGGCGATCTCGCTGCTCAGCGGGTGCGGCGGGGCACCGGCAGCGCCGGAACCGACTCCCGCGGCGGAGGCCGGCGGCGCCTTCCCGGTGACGATCCCGCACGCGTTCGGCGGGACGACGGTCCCGGCGAAGCCGCAGCGGGTGGTGGCGCTGGGGCTGAACGACCTCGCCGTCGCGCAGACCGTCGGGGCTCCGGTCGTCGGCGCGACGCGGAACGTCGCCGACTCCGGTCCGGTGCTGCCCTACCTCGACCCGCTGCCGCCAGAGGTGCTGGCGATCGACCCGAACGCGCCGCTGTCCCCCGAGCAGATCGCGGCGTTCGCCCCGGACCTGATCCTGGCCGTGTCCGCGTTCCAGGTCACCGACCGCGCGACCTACGACCGGATCAGCACGATCGCGCCGACCGTCGTCGCCGCCGAGGGGCTGTACTCGGCGTCGATGCAGGACGACGCCCGCCAGGTGGGCCGGGCGCTCGGCGAGGAGCAGAGGGTCGACGAGCTGATCGCGGCGGCGGACGCCCGGATCGCCGCCGTCGGCGACGAGCTGCCCGGCCTCGCCGGGCGGACGTACCTCTACGGCCAGGCCCGCGGCGAGATCCTGCCGATGGTCGTCGGCGAGCAGAACCAGTCGACCGCGTTCATGCGCTCGCTCGGCCTGGCGGTGCCGGAGTCGTTCGCGTCCGCACCCGCCTCGGACGCCCTCGCACCGGGCACCGTCGGCATCTCCTACGAGGAGGTGGGCCGGCTGTCCGAGGCCGACCTGCTGCTGATGACCTTCGCGGGCGAGGGTGACCGCGCCACGTTCGAGGGGGACGAGCTCGTCCAGCGGGTCCGGGCGGTGCAGCAGGGCACCTACGTGCCGCTGACCCTGGACCAGGCGGTCGCGCTGCAGGCACCGAACGTCGTCTCTGCCGGCTGGCTGGTCGACCAGCTGCGCCCCGCCCTGGAGAAGGTCGCGGCGACCGGCTGACCGGCGACAATGACCCTACTCGCGGGTAAGGTCGGCCCCGTGAACCCACCCGACTTCGCGCTCAAGGCGATGAACGCCGGCCACCGGCTGCTGATCAGGCTGTCCGGTGGCCGGGTCGGCCACTCCGCGATGGGGATGCCCGTCGTCGAGCTGACCACGACCGGGCGCCGCTCCGGCGAGCCGCGGACGGTGCTGCTGACCGCCCCGCTGCACGGCGACGGGAGCTACGTCGTCGTCGCCTCCCGAGGTGGCGACGACCGGCACCCGGCCTGGTTCCACAACCTGCGTGCGGACCCGCAGGTGCAGGTCGCCGTCCAGGGTGGCCCGAGGGTCCCGATGCGGGCGCGGGTCGCCGAGCCCGCGGAGCGGGCGGAGCTGTGGCCGCGGATCGCCGACCGGTACCGGAACTACGCCGGCTACCAGCGCAGCACCGAGCGGGAGATCCCGCTGGTGCACCTCGAACCCGCCTGACGGACCCGGACGGCGCCTGGGGGATCAGCCAGGGCCGATCCCCCAGGCGACGCGCAGCCGGGTCCCCGCACCGTCCACGATCTCGGCGTCTCCCGGTGGGCCCGCGCCGGGGGCCGGCACGAGCTCCGGGACGACGGCGTCGATCCGCAGGTCCGCCGCGTGCGGCCGGCCCGCACGGAGCCAGCCGTCGGCGAGGGCGACGAGCCGGTCGGCGGCGGCCTCCCCGCCGGGGCCGAACGACCGGACCGTCGCCCGCGGATCGGCGAGCAGCAGGGCGCACCCGTCCGCACTCGCGAGCCCGAGCGCCACCCGGGCCCCCGCCACACCGAACAGTGCGGACGCGAGCCCGTCACCGGGCGGGCCCAGCAGCCGGACGACCGCGGTGTCGGCGAGCGCGCACCACAGCCCGAGGCCGTCCCACAGGTCCGAGACCGTGCACCGGACGGGAGCCGGTCGGTCCTTCCCCGGCTCGTCCAGGACCCGTTCCAGCACCCGCGGGTCGGCGGCGCCGTCGCCGGAGCGGCAGGAGGGCTGGACCGTCCAGCCGCCGCCGGACAGCTCGGCGTCGGCGCCCGGGTCCGCGCCGGCACCGCGCAGCCGCACGAACGCGCAGCTCCGCACCGAGGTGGACACCAGCCGGCCGGGCCCGGTGTGCGCGAACGCGACCGACAGCTGGCTGCCGCGCACCGTCAGCGGGAGCAGCAGACGGCCCTCCGGGGCCAGCTGCGCGACCCACTCCGGGCGGACACCGGTGGAGCCGACCGTCAGCTCGATCCGGTCGTAGGGCGCCGACGGCGGGTAGCCGCCCGCCCCGTCGGCGGTGACGGCCTCCACCCGGTCGAGCCCGGCCGCGGCGAGGTGGGCGCGGGTGCCTGCGACGAGGTCGTCGTCGATGTCGACCGTGGTGACAGCACCGGCGGTACCGACGACGTGCGCGAGCAGGCCCGCGTTCCACCCCGCGCCGGCGCCGATCTCGAGCACCCGGTGCCCCGGGGCGACGTCGAGCTGCTCGAGCATGATCGCCACCATGGACGGCTGCGAGACCGAGCTGACCGTGACCCCGCCGTCGCTCTTGATCGGCACGGCCTCGTCGGCGTACGCGGCGTCCGGGGCGAGCCCGGGCAGGAACAGGTGCCGGGGGACGGACTCCATGGCCGCACGGATCCGCGGGCTGCGCAGCCTGCCGTCACGGACAAGGTCGGCGACCAGCCCGGCCCGGGCGTCCTCCGGCGTCGGCATGGGGGGCATTCTGCCTCGTGAGTGGTTATCGCGGCCGGGACCGACAAAACCACTCACGAGTCACATCGTGACCAGGTCGTCGGCGTGCACGAGCTCCCGGCGCTGCTCGGGGGGCAGCTCACGGGTGCGGCGCCCGATCATCGAGGGCAGCTCCGTCGCGTCGTAGGACACGACGCCGCGGGCGATCGCCCGGCCGTGCGGGGCCAGCAGCTCGACGACGTCGCCCGCCACGAAGTCCCCGGAGACCCCGTGCACCCCGGCGGCGAGCAGCGACCGGCGCCGGGCGCGGACCGCCTCGACGGCACCGTCGTCGAGGTCCAGCGCGCCGCGGACGTCGGCCGCGTGCCGCAGCCAGAACCGGCGGGCGCTCATCCGGGTGCCCGCCGCCCGGAAGGCGGTCCCGACCTTGGGGCCGTCCGGCCCGGCGGCGAGCGCGGGAGCCGCCTCGTCGGCCGAGGTCAGCAGCACCGGGATCCCGGCCGCCGACGCCATCGCCGCGGCCGTCACCTTCGTCGCCATCCCGCCGGTACCCAGGCCGGACCCGGGACGGGTGACGCTGATCCCGGCGAGCTCGGACGGGGTCTCCACCTCGCCGACCAGCGCCGCACCCGGGTCGCGGGGATCCCCGTCGTAGAGGCCGTCGACGTCGGAGAGCAGCACGAGCGCGTCCGCGCCGACGATGTGGGCCACCAGCGCGGCGAGCCGGTCGTTGTCGCCGACCCGGATCTCGGCGGTGGCGACGGTGTCGTTCTCGTTGACCACCGGGAGCGAGCCGAGCTGCAGCAGCCGCTCCAGCGTCCGCTGGGCGTTGCGGTAGTTCGAGCGGCGGATCATGTCGTCGGCGGTGAGCAGCACCTGCCCGATGCCCTGCCCGTACCGGGCGAACGACGCCGAGTACGCGTGCGCCAGCAGCAGCTGCCCGACCGACGCCGCGGCCTGCTGGGTGGCGAGGTCACGCGGACGCCTGCGCAGCTGCAGCGGCGCCAGCCCCGCGGCGATCGCACCGGACGACACGAGCACCACCTGGCTGCCGGTGTCGCGGCGGGCCATCAGTGCGTCGACGAGCGCGTCGAGCCGCGCCGGGTCGAGACCGCCGGTGAGGCTGGTCAGCGACGACGACCCGACCTTGACGACGACCCGGCGGGCGGCCCCGAGCGCCGCGCGGGTGGTCACTCCTCGATCTCGCGGTCGGAGGCGTAGTGCGCCCCCGCCGCGAGCTCGGCGTCGGACAGGTGTGCCCGCCGCGCCGCCCGGGCCTGCTTGCGCTCGGCCGAGCCGACCCGGTCGTGGCTCTCCAGCCGGATGTCGGTGCCGCGGCCGGTGAGCAGCGCCGCCACCCCGGCCGGGGTGGACGGCTCCCAGTCGAACGTGACGTCGCCGACGGTGACCGGGCAGCCGGGCACGGCACCGGCCTTGGCCAGCCCCTCCTCGACGCCGAGCCGGGCGAGCCGGTCCGCGAGGTAGCCGACGGCCTCGTCGTTGTCGAAGTTGGTCTGCCGGATCCAGCGCTCGGGCCGCTCGCCGCGCACGACGAACCCACCCTCGATCTCGGTGTCCGGCTCGATGGTGAACCCGGAGTCGTCGACCGCCTTCGGGCGGAGCACGATCCGGGTCGGCTCGACCTCCGGACGGGCGGCCCGGGCCGCCGCGACCCGCTCGGCCATCGCGAAGGTCAGCTCCCGCAGCCCGGCCCGGGACGCGGTGGAGATCGCGAACACCGGCCAGCCGAACCGCTCGGTCAGGTCCTCGCGGACCATGTCGACGAGATCCGCAGCGTCCGGGACGTCGATCTTGTTGAGTGCGATCAGCCGCGGCCGCTCGTCGATCCGCTCCCCGAGGGCGCTGGTGCCCAGCTGGTCGGCGTAGTGCGCCAGCTCGGTCTCCAGGGCCTCGATGTCGGACACCGGGTCGCGCTCGGTCTCGAAGGTCGCGCAGTCGACGACGTGCACCAGCACCGAGCAGCGCTCGACGTGCCGCAGGAACTCCAGGCCCAGCCCGCGGCCGTCGGCGGCGCCCGGGATGAGCCCCGGGACGTCGGCGACGGTGAAGGTCTCGTCGCCGGCGCTGACCACACCGAGCTGCGGGACGAGCGTGGTGAAGGGATAGTCGGCGATCTTCGGCCGGGCCGCGGACAGCGACGCGACCAGCGAGGACTTGCCCGCGCTGGGGAAGCCGACCAGGCCGACGTCGGCCAGCGAGCGCAGCTCCAGGGTGAAGTGGACGTCGTCGCCGGGCTCGCCGAGCAGCGCGAAGCCGGGCGCCTTGCGTGCGGCGCTCGCGAGCGCCGCGTTGCCGAGCCCGCCGCGGCCGCCACGGGCGGCGACGAACCGGGTGCCGGGGCCGACGAGATCGGCCACGACCTCGCCGTCCTCGTCGAGCACGACGGTGCCGTCCGGGACGCGCAGCTCGGTGTCCGGGGAGTTGGCGCCGTTCTTGAACGCGCCCTGCCCCTGCGTTCCGCTGCGCGCCGCGGCGTGCGGGCGGTGGTGGTAGTCGAGCAGCGTGTGCACGCCCGGGTCGACGACCAGGACGATCGACCCGCCCCGGCCGCCGTTGCCGCCGTCGGGGCCGCCGAGCGGTTTGAACTTCTCGCGGTGCACCGAGGCGCAGCCGTTGCCCCCGGCACCCGCGGTCGCGTGCAGCACGACGCGGTCCACGAACCGGGACATGATGGTGCTCCTCTGTGACGACGGTGGTGACACGACGAACGGCGGGCCCCCCGCTACCGGGGTGACCCGCCGTCGGCGTCGCTGTGCTGGCGGGTCGCTCAGACCTCGGCCGGCACGATGTTGACGGTCTTGCGGCCGCGCTTGGAACCGAACTCGACGGTACCGGCGGCGAGGGCGAACAGCGTGTCGTCCTTGCCGCGCCCGACGTTGACACCCGGGTGGGTGGCGGTGCCGCGCTGACGGATGAGGATCTCGCCGGCCTTGACGACCTGGCCGCCGAACCGCTTCACGCCCAGGTACTGGGCGTTGGAGTCGCGACCGTTGCGGGAGCTGGATGCACCCTTCTTGTGTGCCATGACGCAGGCTCCTTACTTGCCGATCGCGGTGACCTGGACCTTCGTCAGGGGCTGGCGGTGGCCCTGACGCTTGTGGTATCCGGTCTTGTTCTTGAACTTGTGGATCCGGATCTTCGGACCCTTCGTGTGCTCGACGACGGTGGCGGACACCGCGGAGGTGAGGCCGCTGGCATCGGTGGTCACCTGGTCGCCGTCGACGAGCAGCACGGCGGGAAGGCTGATCTCGGCGCCGGGCTCACCGTCGATCTTCTCGACGGTGACCACGTCGTCGACGGCCACCTTGTACTGCTTGCCGCCGGTCTTGACGATCGCGTACATCGCTGACGCACGACTCCTGAAAATCGGGGGCGCTACTGGAGCGCGCACGGGTCTCTCACAGCTCGCGCCGATCCCGGCGCGCACGCCACGTCCCCCGTTTGCTGAGCACAGAGGCGTGGCTTCTGTCGGTCAAGGGTACGCGACCCCGCTGACGGGGTCGCACTCACCCCCCGTCCTGGGGCGGGCCCGCGGGGCGGGACGCCGTACGACGACGGCGGCGGGGCCGGGAGACGGCCTCGGCCGCCTCCGGGTGGTCCGGGGTGGCGGGGGCGTCGCCGGTGGCGGCCTCCCCCGTCCCCGTCTCCCCCGCGCCGGACTCACCGGACGGGGACGAGGTGGTGATGACGACCGGCTCACCGGCCGCGACCGGGGCCCCGGCCGAGCGGCTGACCTTGCGACGGCGCGGAGCGGGTGCCTCCGGCACCGCCTCCTCGACGGGCTCGGCGGGCTCGGTCTTGCGCGCCCGCCCGGCGGGCTCGGCGCCGGCGGACGGGACGGCGGAGCCGGTCAGCTCGCCGACCGGCTCGGCGACGGCCGGACCGGCGTCCGGGTCGACGGGCGGGGCGGGCGCGGCGTCGGTGGCCGTGGTGTCCGCCGGGGCGGGCCCGGCGTCGGCCGGCGCGTCCTCGGCAGGCGCGGACCCGGTCGGCGTGGACCGTGCCGGCTCGGTGCCGGACTCCGGGGTGTCGGGGACCGTGCTGCCGGCCGACGTGCCCTCGCCGCCCTGTGCGGCCGCGGCGACCGCGGCCACGCCGGCCACGGCGGTGGTGGTGTCCACGGAGCGCTCGGCCGAGCCGTTGCCGTTCCGGTCGGAACCGTTGCGGTCCGAGCCGTTGCCGTCCGAGCCCTGGTCGGAGCCGTTCGACTGGCCGGACGGGGCCCCGTTGCCGGAGTCCCCGCCACCGCGACGACGCCGCCGACGGCCACCGCCGTCACCATTGCCGCCGCCGTTGTTGCCGTTGTTGTTGCCGCCCCGGCCGTTGCCGTTGCCGTTCCCGTTGTGCTGGTGCTGGTGCTGCTCCGCCGGATCGGTGGAGATCACCACGCCACGGCCACGGCAGTGCTCGCACGGCGTCGAGAAGTGCTCCAGCAGCCCCCCGCCGACCCGCTTGCGGGTCATCTGCACCAGGCCGAGCGAGGTCACCTCGGCCACCTGGTGCCGGGTGCGGTCGCGGGCCAGGCACTCGGTGAGGCGGCGCAGCACGAGGTCGCGGTTCGCCTCCAGCACCATGTCGATGAAGTCGACGACGATGATCCCGCCGATGTCGCGGAGCCGGAGCTGGCGGACGACCTCCTCGGCCGCCTCCAGGTTGTTCCGGGTGACGGTCTCCTCGAGGTTGCCGCCGGAGCCGGTGAACTTGCCGGTGTTGACGTCGACGACGGTCATCGCCTCGGTCCGGTCGATCACCAGCGTGCCGCCCGACGGCAGCCAGACCTTCCGGTCCAGCGCCTTGAGCAGCTGCTCGTCGATCCGGTACTCGGTGAAGACGTCGGACGGGCCGGTGTGCCGGTGCATCCGCTCGGTCAGCTCGGAGGCCACGTGCTCGACGTAGCCCGAGACGGTGTCCCAGGCGTCCGCCCCGGACACGATCAGCTTCGAGAAGTCCTCGTTGAACTGGTCCCGGACGACCTTGACCAGCATGTCCGGCTCCTCGTAGAGGAGCGTCGGGGCCTTCGGTGCGCCGGGGCCGGTCTTCTCGGACTTCTCCTTGACGACCTCCCACTGCGCCTGCAGCCGGCGGACGTCACGCTCCAGGGCGTCGTGCGAGACGCCCTCGGACGCCGTCCGGATGATCACCCCGGCCTCGGACGGGACGATCTCCTTCAGTATCTCCTTGAGCCGCTTGCGCTCGGTGTCGGGCAGCTTGCGGGAGATGCCCGCGGCACCGCCGGAGGGCACGTAGACCAGGAACCGGCCGGCCAGCGAGATCTGCGTGGTCAGCCGGGCGCCCTTGTGCCCGACCGGGTCCTTGGTGACCTGCACCAGCACCTGGTCGCCGGACGACAGCGCCTGCTCGATCTTGCGGGCCTTGCCGTTGAGACCGGCGGCGTCCCAGTTGACCTCACCGGCATAGAGCACGGCGTTGCGGCCGCGCCCGATGTCGACGAAGGCCGCCTCCATCGACGGCAGCACGTTCTGCACCCGGCCGAGGTAGATGTTGCCCACCATGGAGGAGCCGGAACCGCCACCGGTGATGAAGTGCTCGACGAGGACCGAGTCCTCCAGCACGCCGATCTCGGTGCGGTCGGCCAGCTGGCGGATCACCATCTGCCGGTCGACGGACTCCCGGCGGGCCAGGAACTCGGACTCGGACAGGATCGGCGGGCGGCGACGGCCAGCGTCCCGGCCGTCGCGGCGGCGCTGGCGCTTCGCCTCGAGCCGGGTCGAGCCACGCACGCCCTGCACCTGGTCGTCGGAGGACGACGAGCCGGAGTCGGAGCGGGCCTCACGGACCTTGGTGACGGTGTTCGGCGGGTCGTCCTCGGAGCGGTCCTCGACGTCGGACCCGCCCTTGCGACGGCGGCGGCGCCGGCGGCGGGAGCCGCCCGACGACTGCTCGTCCCCGTCGCCGTCACCGGAGTCCCCCGACCCGGCCGGGGTCTCCTCACCGGAGCCCTCACCGGACCCGGCGTCAGAGTCGGAGTCGGAGTCGGAGTCGGAGTCGTCGGCGTCCTGGTCGTTCTCGCCCTGTTCGTCGCCGCCCTTGCCCCGGCCACGGCCACGACGGCCACGACGGCGGCGCCGGCGGGCGTCGCCGTCGGCGTCGTCCTCCGACCGGTCGGCGTCGGCATCGGCGGAGTCCGTCCCACCGGAGTCGGCGTCGGAGTCGGCGGGGTCGGCGGCGGTGGTGTCGCCCGCCGGGGTGGTGGTCTGCTCGTCCTCGGCCACGGCCTCGGCGTCGCGCTGCTTCTTCCGGCCCTTGCGGCCCTTCCTGGCGCCACCGGTGCCCTCGCCGTCCTCCGTGCCGGCCGGCGCGGACGCGGGCGGCGCCGCGGGGGCGGCCGGCGCGGTCGGGGCCTGGAACATCGGGGCGGCGAAGGCGGGCGCGAAGGCGGCCGGCTCCGCGGGTGCGGAGGCCCAGGTCGCGGCCGGCCCGGAGTCGGCCGGTCCGAACGGGTTGTGTGCGGCCGCCCGCGGGCCGGTCCGCCGCCCGGTCCGCTCGGGCGCCGGGGCGTCCTGCCCGAGGTCCGCGGCGGCCGGCTCGACCGGCTCGGCGACGGAAGGCTCGGCGGCGGACGACTCAGCGAGGGACGGCTCCGTGGGGGACGGCTCGGCGGCCGACGGCTCGGTGTCACTCTCCCCGGCCACCGGGGCCAGTGCCGCGAGGACCTGCTCGGCCGTCGCGCGGGTGATGTTGGACTGGACGCTGCGGACCTCGTGGCCGAGCGTCGTCAGCGCTCCGAGGACGTCCTTGCTGGCCCGGCCGAGCAGCTTGGCCAGTGCGTGCACCCGCATCTTCTCCGGCAGGTCCGGGGTCGGGACGGGCTCACCGGAGGGCCCGCCGGTACCACCGGCGGGCGCGTCGTTCACGGACATTCAGCTCCTTCGCCCCCGGGCGCCTCGTTCGGGAGGCGGCCGCGCAGGGACCTTGCGCGTACTCGTTCCGCAGCTCGCGCGGGTTGCGCGGTGCGGCACATCTGGTGTCGCTGTCCCGGATCTCCGGGGGTCCCGCCTCGACGGCGCCGCCGGCGGCGTGAGTGCCGTCCGGATCAGGATCCGACCGGTCGGCCCCGGGTCGCCGGTACCGCACCGAGCGGGTCCACCAGGTCGCCCCCGTCGTCGAGCAGACCCTGCGCCAATCGGGTGGCCGTCACCGGTACCGGTGGCGCCAGGTCTGCGACAACACCGAGCGCACCCAGTACGTCGTCGGGTCGAACGGTCGGTGTCGTCTGCCGAACGACCGCCGTCAGTATCGCACAGCCGGTAGCCGGACCCGGGGAACCCGCCGCCGGGTCCGGGACGTCGTCACTCACCTGGGGATCGACCGACAGCGAGACCAGTGCGGCACGCACGTCGATCTCCTTGCGGCCCGACGGAGTGACACGGATCACCACCACCGACTCCCGCTCCAGGAGCGTCGCGACGGCCGCCGCGACGTCGGCGTGCGGTACACCCCGCACCTCCAGGCGCCACCGGCCGGCGTCGATCCGCTCGGCGAGCGCCGGCGGCTCGGCGACGACGGCCTCCAGGACGTCGAGACCGTCCGGGAGCGCGCGGTCCATCGCCTCGCACACCACCGCCGGATCGAGCTCGCGGGTGAGGCCCATCTCGACGTACTCGGCCTCGCTGGCCGCGCCGGTCGGCGCGGCACCGACCCAGGACAGCCGCGGGTGCGGGCTGAACCCGTGCGAGTGCGACACCGGGACGCCGGCCCGGCGCACCGCACGCTCGAAGCTGCGGGCCACGTCACGGTGGGACAGGAAGCGCAGCCGGCCGCGCTTGGCGAAGCGCAGCCGCACCCGCTGCACCGTCGGTGGTGCCGGGTTCGCCGCCGCTCCCGCCTTCACACGTGCCATGCCCCGGAGTCTAGGAGGGGCGCGCACACGGTCCGGCACACGCCTCGCGCGGAACCTCGCCCGCATCAGCAGTCCGCATCAGCACCGACGCTGCCGCCGAGAGCGAGGAGACCTCCATGACCGCCACCCCGGACCTGTCCGCGATCGGCGCGAAGCACCGCTCCGTGTGGAGCTCGGGCGACTACGGCACGGTCGCCGCCGACCTCATCCCCGGGCTCGGGACCGTCCTGGTCGAGGCCACCGGCGTCGGCCCCGGCGAGCAGGTGCTCGACATCGCCGCGGGCACCGGCAACGCGGCCATCCCGGCCGCGCTGGCCGGTGCCGAGGTGGTCGCGTCCGACCTCACCCCCGAGCTGCTGGCCGAGGGCGCGCGGATCGCCGACGCCCGCGGGATCGGGCTGGAGTGGGTCGAGGCCGACGCGCACGCCCTCCCCTTCGAGGACGCGATGTTCGACGTCGTGCTCTCCTTCGTGGGCGTGATGTTCGCCCCGTTCCACGAGCGGGCCGCCGCCGAGCTGCTGCGGGTCTGCCGGCCCGGCGGGCGGATCGGCCTGCTGAACTGGACCCCGACCGGGTTCATCGGCGGGATGTTCACGACCCTGCGGCCGTTCGTGCCGGCCCCGCCGCCCGGTGCCACGCCCGGCCCGCGCTGGGGCGACGAGGCGCACGTGCGCGGCCTGCTCGGCGACGGCGTCCGGGACCTGCAGGCCTCGACCGACATCGCGCGGCTGGCGGTGACCGACTCACCCGAGGAGTTCCGGGCCTGGTGGAAGCGCAACTACGGACCCGTGATCGCCGCCTACGCCGGGCTCGCCGGGGACGCGGACCGGACCGCGGAGCTCGACGCGGCGTTCCTCGACCATCTGGAGCGCACCCGGACCGGCGACCACTGGGACGCCGAGTACCTGGTGGTCACGGCCGTGCGGACCTGAGGCCCGGCGGCCGAACGGCGGGCGCCGTACGAGGTGCTCGTGCTGCCATCCTGGACGTCCTCCACCGGCGTGTCCCAAGAGCGCGACGATGACCGTCGTCCGGCTGCTCGGCCCGCCCCGGGCCTCGGGTGTGCCGGCCGTCCGGGGCCGCAAGCCCTGGGCGCTGCTCGCCCTGCTGCTGTGCTCGACCGGCCCGGTGCCGCGGTGCCGGGCGGTCGAGCTGCTCTTCCCGGACACCGACGATCCCGCGGCGGCGCTGCGCTGGACGCTCAGCCGGGCCCGGCGGGCCACCGGCGGCGCGGTACGGATCGGCGGCGACCCGCTGCGGGCCGAGCCCGCCGACGGCGTCGCGGTGGACGTGCTGGACGTCCTCGCCGGTCGCCCGCCGGACCGGTGGCCGGTGGTGGAGGCGACGCTGCCGCTGTTGGAGGGCGCCGAACCCGACGTCCCGGAGTACGCGGCCTGGCTGCACGGCAGGCGGCTCGAGCTGGCCCGCTCCGGGCTGCGGATGCAGCAGGCCCGCCGGGACCTGCCGTGCGCACCCGCCGGACGTGGGGCGGTCCGGGAGCTGGTCCGGGTCGCCGAGGAGGTGCTGGCCGACGCGCTCACCCTCGCCGATGCCCTCGACGACGCCCGCCGGGTCCCGCTCACCACCCGCGGCGTGGCCGCGGCCCGGGCCCGGCTCGGCGCCCCGGGGGGCGCGGCGGAGACGCTGCGCCGGGCCTGCGCGACGCTGGTCGCCGACACCGACGTGTGCTGCCCGATCGAGCTGCACCCGCGCGACGCCCGCTGCGCGGTCACCGCGGACCACGCCCCGGGGACGACGGCCGGGAGCCATCCACCGGCCGCCCGCTACGGCTCCAGCACGAGCAGCGCGTCACCGGCGGGCAGGAACCCGGCCCGCCGGTAGAAGGCGGCGCTGCCCGCGGTGGGGGCGAGCATCAGCCGCCGGTACCCGCGGGCCCTGGCGTGCGCGACGACCGCCGACAGCAGCACCCTCGGCACCCCGGCCTCGGCGAAGGCCGCCAGTACGAACGCGTTCCCGACCTGCCCGGTGCGGGCGCCGCGCCCGCCGGGACGGGGCATCTGCACCGTCTCCAGCGCGTTGATCGAGCCGACCGGCGTCCAGCCGGCGCGGTCGCTGCCGGCCTCGGCGATCCAGAACGCCCGGCGTGGCTGCTCCACCCGCCACCAGGCGGCGAACGCCTCGTCGAACGACGGGTCGCCGACCGCGCGGCCCGCCCGCTCCTCCATCCACTGGCGGCGCAGCCGGGCCAGCGCGGCGACGTCGCGCTCGTCGGCGACGCGCACCCGCAGCCGACGGCCGCCGTGCTCCCAGGACCCGCCGGTGGCGTCGTCGACGGCGGGATCGGGGATCGAGGACAGTCCGTTCTCAGCCACCCGACCCCGGCTCCTGCCCCGTCGCGTCCGCCGGTCGTGCCGGGAGCGACCCGGTACCGGACGCCGTCGGGTTGACCACCGTGAGCGGCAGCAGCGTGGTGCCGCTGGGGCCGACCTCGATGTCGGTGCCGGTGGAGGGGCAGACGCCGCAGTCGAAGCACGGGGTCCAGCGGCAGTCGTCCTGCTCGCGCCCGGACAGCGCCTCCTGCCAGTCCTCCCACAGCCAGTCCTTCTCCAGACCGGAGTCGAGGTGGTCCCACGGGAGGACCTCGTCCTCGTACCGCTCGCGGGTGGTGAACCAGTCGAGGTCGACGCCCATCGGCTCCAGCACCGCGGCGGCGGAGTCGACCCAGCGCGTGTAGGAGAAGTGCTCGGACCAGCCGTCGAACCGGCCGCCGTCGCGCCAGACCCGCTCGATCACGGCGCCGACCCGGCGGTCGCCGCGGGCGAGCAGTCCCTCGATCAGCGAGGGCTCGCCGTCGTGGTAGCGCATGCCGATGTTGCGGCCGATCTTGCGGTCGGCGTTCACGGCCTCGCGCAGCTTGCGCAGCCGGGAGTCGACGACCTCCGGGTGGCACTGCGAGGCCCACTGGAACGGGGTGTGCGGCTTCGGCACGAACCCGCCGATCGAGATGGTGCAGCGGACGTCGTTGCGGCCGGACGCCTTCCGGCCCGCCTGGATCACCCGGTAGGCCATCCCGGCGATCTCCAGGACGTCCTCGTCGGTCTCGGTCGGGAGGCCGCACATGAAGTACAGCTTCACCTGCCGCCAGCCCTGCGAGAACGCCTCCGCACAGGTCCGGATGAGGTCGTCCTCGGACACCATCTTGTTGATCACGCGGCGGATCCGCTCGGAACCGCCCTCCGGGGCGAACGTCAGCCCGGAGCGGCGCCCGTTGCGGGAGATCTCGTTGGCGAGGTCGATGTTGAACGCGTCGACCCGGGTGCTCGGCAGCGACAGCGAGGTGTTGGTGCCCTCGTAGCGGTCGGCGAGCCCCTTGGTGACCTCGGCGATCTCGGAGTGGTCAGCGCTCGACAGCGACAGCAGGGCGACCTCGTCGAACCCGGACGACCGGACGGCGGCGTCGACCATCTCGCCGATGCCCTGCAGCGACCGCTCCCGCACCGGACGGGTGATCATCCCGGCCTGGCAGAACCGGCAGCCGCGGGTGCAGCCGCGGAAGATCTCCACCGACGCCCGCTCGTGCACCGTCTCGGCCAGCGGGACCAGCGGCTTCTTCGGGTAGGGCCACTCGTCCAGCTCGACCGTCGTCCGCTTCTGGACGGTCGTGGGGACCCGGTCCTCGGCGGGCGCGACGGCGGTGATCGCGCCGTCGTCGCCGTAGGTCACGTCGTAGAGCGAGGGGACGTAGCAGCCGGGGGTGCCGGCGAGCCGGACCAGCAGCTCGTGCCGGCCGCCGGGGCGGCCCTCGTCCTTCCAGCCCTTCACGACGTCGGTGATGTCGCCGACGACCTCCTCGCCGTCACCGAGGGCGGCGACGTCGACGAAGTCGGCGACCGGCTCCGGGTTGAACGCCGCGTGCCCGCCCGCGACGACGACCGGGTGGCTCTCGTCGCGGTCCGTCGCGTGCAGCGGGACGCCGGCGAGGTCGAGGGTGGTGAGCAGGTTCGTGTAGCCGAGCTCGGTGGAGAACGACACGCCGAGCACGTCGAAGGCGCCGACCGGGTGGTGGGCGTCGACGGTGAAGGCCGGGACGCCCGTGGAGCGCATCAGCTCCTCGAGGTCGGGCCAGACCGAGTAGCAGCGTTCGGCGAGGGCGTCCGTGCGCTCGTTGAGGACCTCGTAGAGGATCTGCACGCCCTGGTTGGGCAGCCCGACCTCGTAGGCGTCGGGGTACAGCAGGGCCCAGCGGACGGTCGCGGACTCCCACGGCTTGATCTGCGAGTTCCCCTCACCGCCGACGTACTGCACCGGCTTGGAGACGCGGGGCAGGATCGACTCCAGGACAGGGAAGACGGAGGTGGGTGCCACGCTGCACCAGGGTAGCCCCGTCCGGCGCGGGCGGACCGGCGGGTCGGCGGCCGGCTGAGGCACGGCTCACGGCACGCGGCGGGCGTCCTCGCCTACCCTGGCCCCGACCGGCGATCACGGAGGGACACGATGGGCACCAGGCGCGGACCGACGTCGCCGCTGCTCGTGTCCCGGCGGCACGTCGACCTGTGCCGCACCGGGTCCGCCGGCTGTCCGGCCCCCTGAGGACCCGCACCCCGTACCCGCACCGCCCGCGCCGGACCGCCCCGGTCCGCGGCCGCGCGGCGGTCGCACGCCGAGCCCCGGAGCGCCCGTGACCGCCCGCCGGATCCACCTGAACGCGTTCGACATGACCTGCGCCGGGCACCAGTCCCCCGGCCTGTGGCGCCACCCCGACGACGAGTCGCACCGGTTCCACGACCTGACCTACTGGACCGACCTCGCGCAGCTGCTGGAGCGCGGCGGGTTCACCAGCCTGTTCGTCGCCGACGTCCTCGGGCTCTACGACGTCTACCGCGGCGGGCCGGAGCCGGCGATCCGCGACGGCATCCAGGTCCCGGTCCGCGACCCCACGCTGGCCGTCTCCGCCATGGCCGCGGTCACCGAGCGGCTCGGGTTCGGCATCACCGTGTCGCTGACCTACGAGAAGCCCTACGCGTTCGCCCGCCGCCTCGCCACGCTCGACCACTACACGCGCGGCCGGGTCGCCTGGAACGTCGTCACGTCGTACCTGGACTCGGCGGCACGCAACCTCGGGCTGGAGGTGCAGGTCCCGCACGACCGCCGCTACGACGTCGCCGACGAGTTCATGGACGTCGTCTACCAGCTGTGGGAGGCCTCCTGGGACGCCGACGCCGTGCGGCTCGACCGGGAGAACGGGATCTACACCGACCCGGAGAAGGTCCACCCGATCGGCCACCACGGTGAGTTCTTCGACGTCCCCGGGATCGGCCTGACCGAGCCGTCGCCGCAGCGCACGCCGACGATCTTCCAGGCCGGCGCCTCACCGCGCGGCAGCGCCTTCGCCGCCCGGCACGCCGAGGGTGTCTTCGTCACCGCGGCCACCCCGGAGACCCTGGCGCCGCGGATCGTCGCGACCCGCCGCACCGCCACCGAACTCGGCCGGGACCCGCGGTCGCTGAAGTACTTCTCGCTGCTCACGGTCGTCACCGGCGCCACCGACGCCGAGGCGCAGGAGAAGTACGAGGACCTGCGCCGGTACGTCTCGCTGGAGGGGGCGCTCACCCTCTACGGCGGCTGGTCCGGCCTGGACCTGTCGACGATGGACCCGGACGAGCCGCTGCGCTACGCCGAGACCGAGGCGCTGCGCAGCGCCGTCGAGCAGTTCACCACCGCCGACCCGGACCGGGAGTGGACCCCGCGCGACATCGCCGAGCACATCGGCATCGGCGGGATGGGCGCGGTCGTCGTCGGCGGGCCGGAGACGGTCGCCGACGAGATGGCCCACTGGGTCGACGTCGCCGACGTCGACGGGTTCAACCTCGCCTACGCCACCACCCCGGGGACCTTTACCGACGTCGTCGAGCACGTGGTGCCCGAGCTGCGCCGGCGGGGGATGCTCGCCGAGCGCCCGGAGGGCGCCACGCTGCGCGAGCACCTCTACGGCGAGGGCCACGCCCACGCGCTCGCCGACCACCCCGCCGCGGCGCACGTCCGCCGGACCGTCCCGGCGTGACCCGCCCGACCACCGCCCGAGTCGAGGAGACCCCGTGCCCGTGTCCGACGCCGAGCTGCACGCCCGGTTCCGTCCGCTGTTCGACGAGATCGCCGCCGGTGCGGTCGAGCGCGAGCTGCACCGCCGCCTGCCGGAGAAGGAGATCGCCGCGCTCCGCGACGCGGGGTTCGGCGCGCTGCGCGTGCCGGCCGACCGGGGTGGCTCGGGCGTCACGCTGCGGCAGCTGTTCGCGCTGCTCGTCGAGCTGGCGGCCGCGGACTCGAACATCCCGCAGGCGCTGCGCACCCACCTGGCGTTCGCCGAGCTGTGGCAGGCGGACCCGGACGACGCGGTGCTGCGCGGCCGGCTGGAGCAGATCGCGTCCGGGAGGCTGGTCGGCAACGCGATCTCCGAACGCGGCGGGGTGGTCCGCGACTCCTCCACCACGGTGCTGCGTCGCGACGGCGACCGGCTGCTGCTCGACGGCGAGAAGTTCTACTGCACCGGGACCCTCTACGCCGACCTCGTCGACGTCGTCGCGCTCGACCCGGACGGGAACCGGGTCACCGTGCTCGTCGAGACCACCGCGCCCGGCGTCGAGCGGATCGACGACTGGCGCGGGTTCGGGCAGAAGCTCACCGCCAGCGGCACCACCCGGTTCACCGGTGTCGAGGTCGACCCGGCCCAGGTCCGCCCGGCCCCGGTCGACCGGCACGTGCCGGTCCGGCAGGCGTTCCTGCAGCTCGTGCAGCTGGCGGCGCTCGCCGGGATCGCGCGGCGGGCGGCCGACGACGTCGCCGCCTACGTCCGGGACCGGAAGCGGAACTGGCCCTACGGCAACGCCGACCTGCCCAAGGACGACCCGCTGGTGCAGCAGGTCGTCGGGAAGGTCGACGCGGTCGCCTTCACGGTGGCCCCGACCGTCGACGCCGCCGCCGCCTCGCTGGACCGGGCGCTCACCGAACCGGAGCACGCCGACACCGCCGAGCTCGACGTCTACCGGGCCCAGTCGACCGTCCCGCAGCTCGTGCTGGACGCGACGTCGGACCTGTTCGAGGTGGGTGGGGCCTCCACGGTCGACGTCGACCGCGCGCTCAACGGGACGGTGCCGGTGCTGTCGTTGTCCTCGGGCGTCTCCGGCTGACGGGTGGTTCAGCCCGCGGCCAGCGCCGAGCGGGTCGCGTCGTCGGCGGGCAGGAACGTCTCCAGCGCCAGCTCGGCGAGGGTGACGTCGTGCGGGGCGCCGAACGTCGTCATCGTCGAGTGGAACGCCAGCGGGCCGTCCGGGGTGTCGAGCAGCAGCGGCAGGAGCACGTCGGACCCCGGCGACGGCAGCGCGGTCTCGGCCGGCGCCGGGTAGCCGCGGCACTCGGCGAGCAGCTCCGCCAGCCGCGGGTCCCCGGTGACCCGGACCTGGCGCTCCAGCCGGTGCAGCAGGTGCTCGCGCCACTGGGCGAGGTTGCGGATCCGCGGCGCGAGCCCGCCCGGGTGCAGGCAGACCCGGTAGACGTTCACCGGCGGGCCGGACGCCGCCGGGTCCAGCCCGGCCAGCAGCGGTGCGACCGCCGCCCCGGCGAGCTGCACGTCGCCCCAGCGGTCCACCACGAGCGCCGGGTACGGGTCGTGCGCGACGACCAGCGCCTCCAGCGCGGACCGGACGGGCGCGAGGTCCGGGTCGTCGAGCGGGCGCTCGGTGTACGCCGGGGCGTAGCCGGCGGCGAGCAGCAGCGCGTTCCGCTCACGCAGCGGGATCTCCAGCTCCTCGGCCAGCGCACCCAGCAGCTCACGGCTGGCTCCGGACCGCCCGGTCTCGACGAAGCTCAGGTGCCGGGTCGAGACGCCCGCGGCCAGGGCGAGGTCGAGCTGGCTGCGCCGCCGCCGGGCCCGCCAGAACCGGAGCATCTCCCCCGGGCCCGCGTTCCGGGACGGACGGGCGTGTGCGCTGCTCACCGGGCCCACGCTAGCGACGGGCGGGAACGGCGACGACTACCCCGGAGGTAACGGGACGGCGTTACCTCACGGGTCATCGCGCCGCCCGCCGCGGCGGCGCACGCTCGGTCCCGTCAGCGACACCGAGATCCGGAGGACCGCAGCGATGACCGATTTCACCGCCCTCGCCGAGCGCTACGTCGGCGCCTTCAACGAATCCGACCCGGCCACCCGCACGGGCCTGGTCGCCGAACTGTTCACCGCGGACTGCACCTACACCGACCCGCTCGCCGACGTGGCCGGGCACGACGGCGTCGCCGGCTTCCTGGACGCGGCCCGGCAGAAGCTGGCGGGCTGCGAGTTCCGCCGCTACGGCGACGTCGACGCCCACCACGACCGGGCCCGGTTCCGCTGGGCCGCCGCGCCGCCCGAGGTGTGGGCGGCCGGCGCGGAACCGCCGGTGATCGGGTTCGACGTCGTCGTGGTCGCCGGGGACGGCCGCATCGCCGCGGTGCACGGCTTCCTCGACGCCGTCCCCGCGGCCTGAGCCGGACCGGTCAGTGCACGACCGGGCCGGACGATCCCGGGGCCGGGATCGCCGGTCCGGCCGGGCGGGTGCGTCGCGGCCGCAGGAACGCCACCACCGCGAGCATTCCGGCGAGGAGCGCGCCGTACTGCAGGCCGAGCAGGTAGCCGAGCCCGCGGCCGAGACCGAACAGCGCCTGCGGGTCGAACCAGGAGTACGCCGAGAGCAGGATCAGCAGCACGGCCCCGGTCAGGGGCGCGGCGGGCGAGACCCGCACGGCGAGCGCGACCCCGCCCAGCAGCACCCCGCCGAGCAGCAGGAGCGCCGCGCCCGCGGGGACCGCGTCCAGCTGCATGCGCATCGAGGCCTCGAACGCGGTCCCCATCCCGCGCCCGGCGACGGCCAGCGCCAGCACCGTGCCGACCAGCCCGATCACCACACCCTGCAGATGCCGCATGCCGGCTCCTTCCCCCCGACCGGCCGCCCGTCGAATCGGACGTACCGGTCGGAGGGAACATATCAGCGCTTGCCGTTCGGGAGGGCCAGTCGATTGATCGTGCGCAGGACCTGCAGGTACTGCGTCCACAGCGGCCCGGAGGTGTACTCCAGCCCGTACTCCTCGCAGAGCGCGCGGACCTCGGGCGCGACCTCCGCGTAGCGGTTGCTGGGCAGGTCCGGGAACAGGTGGTGCTCGATCTGGAAGCTCAGCTGACCGGTCATCAGGTGGAAGTACCGGCCGCCGTCGAGGTTGGCGGAGCCGAGCAGCTGGCGGACGTACCACTCGCCGCGGCTCTCGTCTTCCAGCTGCTCCTCGGAGAACTGGACCGCCCCGGTCGGGAAGCGCCCGCAGAAGATCACCGCGTGCGACCAGACGTTGCGCACGAGGTTCGCGGTGACGTTCCCGGCGAGCACCGGCAGGAAGAACGGGCCGGCCAGCGCCGGGAACGCGACGTAGTCCTTGAGGACCTGCCGCCCGGTCTTGCGCCCGATCGACTTGATCTGCTGCCACACCCGCGACCAGGGCTTCTGCCCGGCGACGAGCTTCTCGACCTCGAGGTCGAGGTCGTGCAGCGCGACGCCGTACTCGAAGAACAGGCTCAGCAACGCGTTGTAGAGCGAGTTGCCCAGGTAGTACGGGTTCCACTTCTGCTCCTCGGACAGGCGCAGGATCCCGTAGCCCACGTCGCGGTCCTTGCCGACGACGTTGGTGTAGGTGTGGTGCATGTAGTTGTGCGAGTGCTTCCACTCCGCCGAGGACGAGACATTGTCCCACTCCCAGGTCGACGAGTGGATCTTGGGGTCACGCATCCAGTCCCACTGGCCGTGCATGACGTTGTGCCCGATCTCCATGTTCTCGAGGATCTTGGCGATCGAGAGCATGGCGGTGCCGGCGATCCAGGCCGGCGGCAGGACGCCCGCGAACAGCAGCGCGCGGCCGCCGATCTCCAGGGCCCGCTGCTTGCGGATGACGCCGCGGATGTACTCGGCGTCCGACGCGCCGCGCTCGGCGAGCACCCGGTCGCGGATGGCGTCGAGCCGCCGGCCGAGCTCCTCGATCTGCTCGGCGGTCAGGTCGGTCGTGGCCTGCACGTCCTCACGGCGGGACGACGGGACGAGCTCGAGCAGCGGGCGCTGCGGCTGCTGCAGCCGGCTGGTCTCCTCGGGGCCGGGTTCGGTCGCGGTGCTGACGGCGGGGTTGTCGGCGACTGCGGTCACGCGGACCTCCTCGGGTCGGACGGGGCCGTGCGGCCCCGGGATTCGGATGTCGGCCGGGTGCGTGGTCGGGTGCGTGGCCTGCTCAGGGAAGGTCGATCCGGGCCGGACCGCACGCGGAGTTGATGCAGGTCTGGACGAGGTCACCGGGCTCGCCGTGCGCCTCGCCGGTTCGCAGGTCCCGGACCCGGCCCTCGCGCAGCGGGAGCACGCAGCCGAAGCAGATGCCCATCCGGCAGCCGCTCGGCATGAGTCTCCCGGCCGCCTCGCCGGCCTCCAGCAGGCTCTGGCCGGGCTCCACCTCGACGTCGGCGCCGCCGAGGTCGACGGTGCCGCCGGTGCCCTCGGCCGCCCGGGCGGGCGGGGTGAAGCGCTCGGCGCGGACGCCGTCCCAGGCCTCCTCGACCGCGTCGAGCAGTCCGGCGGGCCCGCACGCGTAGACGGTGCGCGCGGCCCGGTCGGGGACGGCGGCGTCGACGGTCCCCGGGTCGAGCCGGCCGGTGACGCCGCTGTGCCGCAGCACCACCCGCAACGACCGGTGCCGCGCGGCGAGGGCGGCCAGCTCGGCGCCGAAGATCGTGTCCTCCGGGCTCCGCGCGCTGTGCACGAGGACGACGTCGGGCATGTCCCCCGCCCGGTCGAGGCTACGGAGCATGCCCATCACCGGGGTGATGCCGCTGCCCGCGGTGACGAACAGCAGCGGGCCGGACGCCTCGGCGGGCAGGGTGAAGTCGCCGGTCGCCTGCTCCAGCTCGACGATCGTGCCGATCGGCAGGTCGCGGACGAGCCGGGTGGAGACGACGCCGTCCGGGACCTCCTGGACGGTGATCGTCAGGTGGTCCGCGTCCTCGGGCGAGGTCAGCGAGTAGCTCCGCCGGTACCGGACGCCGTCGACGTCGATCCCGACGCCGACGTACTGCCCGGCCCGGTGCCCGGCCCAGCCGCGGCCCGGCTCGATGGTGACCGAGACGGCGCGTCCGGTCTCCCGGCGACGGGCGACGACCCGGCCGCGCAGGGTCGAGGTCGACCACAGCGGGTCGAACAGGGTCAGGAAGTCCTCGGGCAGCAGCGGCGTGGTCAGCGCTCCCGCGGCGGACAGCAGGCGCCGGGGCAGTGTCGGCGCCGCGACGGCGGATCAGAACATGACATCAACTCTGCACAACTTGATGTCACATAGCAAGTGGAGTCCGATGGTTCACTGTGTCACATGAGCGCCTGATAGCGTTCGTGTCATGGTCGACGGTACCGACGACGGCTCCGACCTCGAGGGATGGCGCACGATCGACGAGCTGGCCCGCGCCAGCGGTGTCACCGTGCGCAACATCCGCGCGTACCAGGCACGGGGCCTGTTGCCCCCGCCGCAGGTCAGGGCCCGGACCGGGTACTACGGGCCCGGTCACTCGGCGCGCCTGGAACTGATCCAGGACCTGCAGGACGAGGGCGTCAAGCTCGACACCATCAAGAAGCTGCTCGACACCACCGGCGGCTCCACCGAGCAGGTCGTGCAGTTCATCCGGACCGTGCGCGAGCTGTTCGCACCTGAGGACCGGCAGATCGTGCACCTCGGCGAGCTGGCCGAGCGGTACGAGACGACCGACGTCGGCGTGGCCAAGCGCGGCGTGAAGATGGGCCTGCTGCGCGAGCTGGGCGACGACACCTACGAGGAGATCAGCCCGCGGCTGATGAACGCCGCGGCCGAGCTGACCGGCCTCGGCATCCCGATCACCCGCTCCCTCGACGTCGTCGAGCAGCTCCGCAAGCACGCCGACGCCGTCGCCAAGCTCTACGTCGATCTCTTCCTCGGCGAGATCTGGCAGCCGTTCGACGCCTCCGGCCGTCCCGACGACCAGTGGCCGCGCGTCTACGAGACGATCGAGCGGATGCGCCGGATCTCCGGCGAGGTCATGATCGCGGTCCTCGAGCTGGCCGTCGCCGAGCGCGTCGACGTCACCTTCGGCCGGGACATCGTCCGCAACGTCCGTACCACCAGCGCGGGCCCAACCGCCGCGGCGGACTCCACCGACGGCACCGACCCCACGGACAGCACCGCGGACCCGGCGGACACCGCGGATCCCTCGGGCACCGAGGAGTCCTCGGGCACCGAGGATCCCGCCACGACCTCCTAGGACGCCCGACCCGCACGGGCCCTGCGCCCACTCATCATCGGCACCGGCCGGGTTCGGCCGGAGTGTCGCGCATCCCGGTCGGGTCCGTGCCCGGTCCGCAGGAGATCGCGTCCCTGGCACGCAATCGGGTTCCTCGCACGCGATCGGGTTCCTCGCACGCGATCGGACCCCGTGCGAGCGAGGCGAACCCGTGCGAAGGCGTTCCGGATCGAGGCGCTCGCCGGCCCGGCCCGCTGCGGGGCGTGCAGGGCCCCGTGTCCGCGATACGCGCCGGCCGCCCGGTCCTCGGCCGGACCGGGTCGCCGCAGGACCGGGATCCGACCCACCGGCAGCCCTGCAGCCACGGGGCCACGGAGCCACCGGCCACAGCCACAGCCACCGCCACCGAGCCACGGGCCACGGCCACCGGCCACCGGCCACCGGCCACCGGCCACCGGCCACCGGCCACCGGCCACCGGCCACCGGCCACCGGCCACCGGCCACCGGCCACCGGCCACCGGCCACCGGCCACGGGGCACGGGGCACGGGGCACGGGGCACGGGGCACGGGGCACGGGGCACGGGGCACGGGGCACGGGGCACGGGGCACGGGGCACGGGGCACGGGGCACGGGGCACGGGGCACGGGGCACGGGGCACGGGGCACGGGGCACGG
>NZ_MCIJ01000001.1:1780794-1847350 GCF_001932315.1 Pseudonocardia sp. Ae150A_Ps1
CACGGGGCACGGGGCACGGGGCACGGGGCACGGGGCACGGGGCACGGGGCACGGGGCACGGGGCACGGGGCACGGGGCACGGGGCACGGGGCACGGGGCACGGGGCACGGGGCACGGGGCACGGGGCACGGGGCACGGGGCACGGACCAGTGCTCCCACACACGAGGCACGTACCTGCGCTGAGATCGCTGCCTGAGGAAGCGATTCCGCAGAACCTCCTCCCCGGACCCGCCGACCACCGCCCGGCGAGCCCGCCCCGGAGTCCCTCGGCACCCTGCCCGGCTCCGGTACTCCCCTCACCCCCTCGCTCCCCCCGCAACCCACGACGAGGTCCAGGTCCCGAGGGTTCGCACGGGATCGCGCCTCGCACGGGGTCGGACCCCGTGCGAACGACACGAGCTCGTGCGAACCCAGCGAACCCACAGGCTCCGTTCGCACGACGCGGTCCGGTGTGCGCGGCGGCCGGGCGAGGTCGTGCCGTCAGCCTGCCGGGCGCGGGGACGGGAGGGGCAGCCCGCGGCGCTCGAACACCCAGCGCGCCCGGTCCGGGGCGTCGGTGATGATCCCGTCGACCCCGAGGTCGAGCAGCGCGTCCATCGTGGGGACGTCGTTCACCGTCCACGGGATCACCGCGAGCCCGGCGTCGTGCGCGGCCCGTACCGTCGCGGCCGTGGTGAAGGGCGTGTAGCCGGGCGCGGTGGTCCCCGCCGACTGCGGCGTGCCGTGCACCGGGGAGACCGCCGACGCGTCGACCGTGCGTGCCGCGGCCACCAGGGCGGTGGCCGGATCGGCACCGAGGTCGTCGGCGTCGAGGCCGTTCAGCCACGGCGACCGGCCCGGCTGCCCGAGCTCCAAGAAGCTCTCGTTCATCAGCAGGATCCGGTCCAGCTCGGGAGCGACCTCCCGCATCCGGTCCAGCGCGGCGAGGTCGAAGCTCTGGACCGTCGTGCGTTCCACGACTCCGGCGCGGCGGACCTCGTCCGCGACGACCTGTACGAACTGCTCCCGCGGCGCGGTCTCCGCCGGGGCCGCGGCCTCGACCTTGGTCTCGACGTTGAACCGGACGTCGTCGGCCCCGCGGTCCCGCGCGAGAGCGAACACCTCGTGCAGCTCGAGCATCCGGGCGCCCGGCGACAGGGTCTGCGCGGGGTACGCGGGCCGGCGCACCGAGCCGCAGTCCATGGTCCGGATCCGGTCGAGGGTCAGGTCCTTCACGTACTTCCCGACGTACGGGAACTGCGGATCGCCCGGGGCCACCGGCGCGGTGTCCGTGCAGACCTCGTCGCTGGTCCGGCGGTCGTGGGTGACGACGGCGTGCCCGTCGGCCGTGATCTGGACGTCCAGCTCCAGGGTGTGCACCCCCAGGTCGAGGGCCGTGCCGAACGACTGCAGCGAGCTCTCCACCGACAGCACCGATCCGCCGCGGTGCGCCTGCAGGTCGACCACCCGGTCGTCGTCCGGCGGGGCGGGGGCCGCAGCCGTCGTCGCGAGCAGTGCCGCGGCCGCGAGCACGACGAGCAGGGGCACGGGCAGGGGGCGTCGGAGTCGCACGGCGCGACCCTAGGAACCGCCGCTGTCGGGTGACCTGCCCGCAGATGACAGGGGCATGGCGGCCGGTCGACGAGCTCAGCGCCCCCGGTTCCCCAGGGCCCGGGTCAGCAGGGTGCGGGTGTCGGCCGGGTCGATCACGTCGTCGATCTCGAAGACCGTCGCGACGCTCAGCGCCTTGCCGCGCTCGTAGTAGCCCGCGACCAGCTCGTCGTAGCGGACCTGCCGGGCGTCGGCGTCGTCGATCGCGGCCAGCTCGTCGCGGTAGCCGAGACGGACCGCCCCCTCCAGGCCCATCCCGCCGAACTCGCCGGTCGGCCAGGCCACGGTGAGCACGGGAGCGTGCAGGTCGCCGCCGGCCATCGCCATCGCCATCGCCCCGAGTCCGTAGCCCTTGCGCAGCACGACCGCCACCAGCGGCACCGTGAGCTGCGCCCCGGCGACGAACATCGCGCCGAACCGGCGCACGGTGGCCGTCCGCTCGGCGTCCGGACCGACCATGAACCCAGGGGTGTCGCACAACGACACCACCGGCAGCCCGCGGGCCTCGCAGAGCTGCAGGAACGCGGTGGCCTTGTCGGCGGCGTCGCCGTCGATCGCCCCGCCGAGATGCTCCGGGTCGTTCGCGAGGACGCCGACGGCGAGGCCGTCGAGCCGGGCGAACGCCGTGACGATCCCGGCCCCGAACCCGCCGCGCAGCTCCACGACACTGCCGGTGTCGAACAGGACGTCGAGGACGCGCCGGACGTCGTAGGCCCGGACCCGGTTCTCCGGGACCGCGTGGCGCAGCGCCCGCTGGTCGGCGTGCTCGCCGGGGACCGGGTCGCCGCCGACGTGCAGCAGGTAGCGACGGGCCTCGGCGACCGCGGCGGCCTCGTCCGGCACCAGCAGGTCGACGACGCCGTTGGCCCACTGCATCGGCATCGGCCCGACGTCGGACGGGGCGACGACGCCGAGCCCACCACCGGAGATCATTGCGGGCCCGCCCATCCCGAGGCTGCTCCCCTCGGTCGCGACGATCAGGTCGCAGGCGCCGGCGAGCGCGGCGTTGCCCGCGAAGCAGTACCCGGCGACGACGGCGACCGTCGGCACCCGCCCGCGGAGCCGGGCGAACAGCCGGAACGTCGGGACGTCGAGCTGGGCGACCGCCGAGGTGTCGGTGTCCCCCGGGCGCCCGCCGCCGCCCTCGGCGAACACGACGACCGGCAGGTTCTCGCGCTCGGCCAGCCGGAAGAGCCGGTCCGTCTTGTGGTGATTGTGCACGCCCTGGGTGCCGGCCAGGACGGTGTAGTCGTAGGACATCACGGCGACCGGGCGCCCGCCGACCGTCCCGGTCCCGGTGACCAGGCCGTCCGCCGGGGTCTTCGCGACGAGCTCGTCGACGCTGCGCCGGGCGCGCTGCGCCGCGAGGGTGAGCGCGCCGTACTCGACGAAGCTGTCCGGGTCGAGGAGGTCCGCGATGTTCTCCCGGGCGGTGCGCCGCCCGGCGTCACGGCGCCGGGCGACGGCGGCGGCCCTGCCCTCGTCGAGCCCGGTGCGCCGACGGTCCCGCACCTCGGCAAGATCGGGCCGGATCCGGTCCGGGTCGTCCGCCCCGGCGCACTCGGCGTCCTCGGCCGCGTCGGCGTCGGCGAGGACGGCGAGCAGGTCACCCGCCTCGACGGCGTCACCGACGGCGACGGCGAGCGACTCGACCCGGCCCGGCGTGCCCGCGGTGACCGGGTGCTCCATCTTCATCGCCTCGAGGACGACGACCTCGCCGCGGGCACCGACCACGTCCCCGACACCCGCGGGGAGCGCGACGACGACGCCCGGCCGCGCCGCACGGACGGCGGTCCGGTCCTCCGGCACCGCGGTCCGTCCGGCGGACGCGACCGGGCCTGCCCCGGTCCCCGACGGGTCAGCCGGCCCGGCCGGGGGCAGCACCGACTCGCGCTCCGCGCCCGCCAGGCCGCCGACGTTCCGGTCCACATAGGACGTGTCCAGCGTCCCGTCGACCAGTTCCGGCAGCGCCAGCAGCGCCTGCAGCAGCCCGATGTTCACCTCGACCCCGGCCACGTCGAACCCGGCCAGCGCCCGCCGGGCCGCCGCGGCGGCCGTGGCGGCGTCCGCGCCGCGGGTGACGACCTTGGCCAGCAACGGGTCGTACCGGGGCCCGACCGGGTAGCCGGCGTAGCCGTGGGTGTCGACGCGGATCCCGCACCCGGCGGGCGGCTGGAACCGGGTCAGCGTCCCGGCCGCCGGGGCACGGGACCCGTCCGGTCCGACGGCCTCGGCGTTCACCCGGGCCTGCACCGCGGTACCGCGCGGGACGGGTGGCGCGGTGAGCCCGAGGTCGGCGAGCCGCGCGCCGCGGGCGACCCGCAGGCCGAGCTCGACCAGGTCCAGTCCGGTCGTCTCCTCGGTGACCGTGTGCTCGGCCTGGATCCGCGGGTTGACCTCCAGGAACGCGATCTCGGCACCCGCGACCAGGAACTCCGCGGTCGCGAGGCCAGAGTACCCGGCGAGCAGGCGCAGCGCGGCGTCGTGCAGACGGGCCCGGACGTCGCCGGGCAGGGCCGGCGCGGGGCCGATCTCGACCAGCTTCTGCCGGTGCCGCTGGGCCGAGCAGTCCCGGTCGCCGAGGACGACGACGTCGGTCCCGTCCCCGAGGAGCTGGACCTCGACGTGCCGGGCGCGCGGGAGGAGCCGCTCGACGAGCACCTCGCCGTCGCCGAACGAGGTCCTGGCCTCGGAGGCGCACCGGCGGACGGCGTCGTCGAGGTGGGCGGCGTCGGTGACCGGCCGCATCCCGCGTCCGCCACCGCCGGAGCGGGCCTTGACCATGACCGCGCCGCCGGGGCCGAGCCGGGACAGCAGCGCCGCGCCGTCGTCGGGGGCGACTGCCTCCAGCACCGGGACGCCCAGCGCGGCGGCCCGCTCCCGCGCGGAAGCCTTGTCCCCGAACAGCTCCAGCGCCTCCGGCGCCGGACCGACGAAGGTGACGCCGTGGGCGGCGCAGGCCCGGGCGAGCGCCGGGTTCTCGGACAGGAACCCGTAGCCGGGGTGCAGGGCGTCGGCTCCGGTGTCGACGGCCGCGCGCACGATCCGGTCGACGTCCAGGTAGGCCGCGGCCCCGGCGCCGGGGAGCTCGACGGCCCGGTCCGCGCGCACGACGTGCAGGCACGCGGCGTCGTCGGCGGGGTGCACGGCGACCGTCCCGATCCCGAGCGCCGACGCCGTGTCCATGATCCGGACGGCGATCTCGGCCCGGTTCGCGACCAGCAGCGTCCCGCTCACCGGCCCGGCCTCCGCACGACGATCCCGGCGGCCTCGCGGTCCCACACGCCGGTCCCGGCGCCGGACTCGCGCAGCACGTGCTTGTGCACCTTCTGGGTCGGGGTCTTGGGCAGCTCGGGGGCGAACGCGACGTAGCGGGGCACCATGAAGTACGGCAGCCGCTCGATCAGGAACCGGGTCAGCTCGACGGGATCGACGGTGCGGCCCTCCCGCGGCACGACGACGGCCTTGATCTCGTCCTCGGTCAGCTCGGAGGGCACCGCGACGACGGCGCTCTCGTACACGTCGGGATGCTCGTTGATCACGCGCTCCACCTCGAAGCTGGAGATGTCCTCGCCACGCCTGCGCAGCGCGTCCTTCATCCGGTCGGCGAAGAAGAACCGGCCCTCGGAGTCGGCCCGGAAGGCGTCGCCGGTGTGCACCCAGCCGTCGACGAGCGTCTCGGCGGTCTTCTCCGGCAGGCCGTGGTAGCCCTGCATCACGGTCAGCGGCTCCTCGGGCCGGACCCACAGCTCGCCGACGGACCCGGACGGCACGTCGTGACCCGCGGAGTCGACGAGGCGGAGCTCGTAGCCGGGCCGCGGGAAGCCGCACTCGCCGCCGACCACGGTCTCCGGTGGCCCGTTGAGCACGCAGCCGATCTCGCTCATCCCGTAGACGGCGGCGAGGTCGATCCCGAACCGCGCACGGAACCCGTCGACGTCGCTGGCCAGCGGCGCCATGACGGCCAGCTCCAGGGGGTTGTCCGCGTCGTCGGGGCGACGCTGCGCCTGCTGGAGCAGCTCGGCCATCGCACCGAGCATCACGGTGACCGTGATGCCGTGCTCGCGGACCGTCGGCCAGAACCGGCTGACCGAGAAACCGGGCTCGATCACGCACAGCGCCCGGTGGATCAGGGCCTGGTAGACGCCGAACCACTGCCCCGCGAGGTGGAACAGCGGCAGCGTGACGAGGATCCGGTCGCCCGGGACGGGGCGCGCCTGGTCCTCGCGGGAGGCGTAGGTGTAGGCGTGCGCGTGCGGGATCCGGACGCCCTTGGACCTTCCGGTGGTGCCCGAGGTGTACATCAGCGCCATGAGCTCGCCGGGATCGAGCGTGACGGGTGCGGCGGGCTCGTGGGCGAGCAGCTCGTCGAAACCGACGACGCGGAACCGGTCCCGCAGGCCGTCCGCGGCCGCGGGATCACCCCGGACGACGAGTGTCCGCAGCGCCGTCAGGTCCCCGGCGACCCGGGCGACCCGTTCGACGTGGGCGTCCTCGCAGACCAGGATCCCGGCGGCCGAGTCCTCGAGGACGTGGGTGAGGAACGAGCCCGTGTACGCGGTGTTCACCGGGACCTCGACGAACCCGCCGAGTCCAGCCCCCGACCAGGTGTGGACGGCGTCGAGCGAGTTGTCCAGCAGCAGCGCGACGGTGTCCTGCCGGGCCGCGCCGAGTGCCGAGAGCCCGGCCGCGACGCGCAGCGAGCGCTCGTGGCTCCCGGCGACGGTGTACCGGCCGTCCGGCCCCACCTGCGCGACGGCGTCCGGGGACTCCGCGAGGGCACGGTCGTAGGCGGCGCGCAGCGTGCGCTCGGCGATCGGCGGAAGGCTCACATCAGCACCCCTCGTCGGGCGGCGTGGACGACGCTGACTTTACATGGGTGTCAAGTGAGCCGGCCGCGTGCGAGAGTGGCCCCATGTCGCAGGCCGCGGGGCTCGGTGGCCGGGCCGTCCCGGCGGAGGACCGGCGCGCCCTGCTGCTCGACACCGCCGAGGGCGTGTTCCGGCGGCTCGGGTACGAGGCGACGACGGTCGCGGCGCTGGCGTCGGCGGCGGGGGTGACCCGGCCGACGGTGTACTCCTACTTCGACTCGAAGGACGCCGTGTTCCGGGCGCTGGTCGACCGCGTCCGGGCGGAGTTCCTGCGCCTCCAGGAGCGCACGCCGAGCGGGTCACCGGCGACGATGGTCCGCGAGATCGTCGCCGGCTACCTGCGCGCCTACACCCGTCACGACGGGCTGCTGACGATCCTCGCCCACCAAGCGCTCGCCGACCCGGCGCTGCGCGAGGTGCACGACGAGGTGTTCGCCCGCGCGGAGCGCCGCAACACCCGCTTCCTCGAACGGCTCGCCGACGACGGCGTCGCCCGGCCCGTGGTGCCCCCGGACCGGATCTCGGTGGCGATCACCGGCCTGATCGCCCGGTTCGCACGTCTGGCCGCGGCGGAGCCGGACAGGCTCGAGGCGCTCGCCGGCGAGGTCTCGGACATGTACCTGTGCCTGGCCGGCATCGCCGATCCCCCGGACTGAGCCGGGGCCGCGGGTCAGGCGAGCAGCTCGGCAGCGCGCAGCGCGGCGCGGACGTCCTCGTGGTGCCACTCGTCGAGCGGCACCAGCGGCAGCCGGATCCCGCCGGGCATGAGGCCCAGCTCGGCCAGCGCCCACTTCACCGGGATCGGGTTCGGCTCCGAGAACAGGGCGGCGTGCAGGCCCGCGAGGTCGGCGTCCAGCGCGGCGGCGGTCTCGGCGTCGCCGGCGACGGCGGCCTTGCACATCCGGGCCATCGGCTCGGGGGCGACGTTGGCCGTGACCGAGATGTCGCCGTGGAACCCGGCGAGCATCGACGCGCGGGCGGTGCCGTCGTCGCCGGAGTAGAGCGCGAAGTCGTCGAGGCCGAGGGCGACCAGCTCGCGGACGCGGTCGAGATCGCCCTTGGCCTCCTTGAGCCCGACGATGTTCGGGATCTCGGCCAGCCGCGCGACCGTCGTCGGGAGGAGGTCGCAGGCGGTGCGCCCCGGCACGTTGTAGAGGTACTGCGGGATGGCGACGGTCTCCGCGATCCGCTTGAAGTGCTGGTACAGCCCCTCCTGCGGGGGCTTGTTGTAGTACGGCGTGACCAGCAGGGCCCCGTCGGCACCGGCGGCGCGGGCGGCCCGGGTGAGGTGCACGGCCTCGTCGGTGGAGTTGGCACCGGTGCCGGCGATGACGGGGACCCGCCCGTTCGCGACCTCGATGGTGCGGCGCATGACCTCGGTGTGCTCCAGAACCGACAGCGTCGACGACTCACCGGTGGTGCCGACCGAGACGATCGCGGAGGTGCCCGCGTCGATCTGGCGCTCGACGAGCTCGCCGAGAGCCTTGTGGTCCACCTCGCCGTCGTCGTGCATCGGGGTCACGATCGCGACGATGCTCCCGGTGATCATTCCGGTCCTCCCTGGTACCGCTGCTGTGCCGGCACGACGGTAGCAAGCGACCCCGACGACGCCACCGGGTTCGTGGCACTCAGCCCAGCGCGAGCCGGGCCGGCTGGACCGACCGGCCGATCCGGCGTCCGGCCTGCACCGCGACCAGCACCGCGGCGACGACGGCGACGGCGGTGACCGCGATCGGACGGTCGTTCGCGGCCACCCCGGCAAGCGCCCAGACGACGGCCGCGGCGAAGCCCGCGAAACCCGCGGTCGATCCGATCACCGACAGCACGGCGGCGGTCAGCATCACCAGCAGCAGGATCGCCGCGGTCTGGGGCAGCGCGCCGTCGGCGGGCAGGCCGACCGCGACACCGGCGGCCATCAGGCCGAGCACCAGCGCCGCCGACGACCAGCCCAGGTAGAGGGCGACAGGCAGCCGGAACGCCAGCCGCTCGACCCAGCCGTCGGCGGCGTCGCGCGCCAGCCGCGAGTACGCGACCGCGAGGACGGCGACCAGCCCGATCAGCACCACCTCGGCGGTGACGACCCAGCGGTTCGAGAACGCCAGGATCCACAGCGGGTTCAGCGCCGCCGAGGCCGCGAGCCACCAGCCGACCCGGCGGTGGATCCCGCGCCCCCGCTGCGCGGGCAGCAGCGCGTAGGCCGCGTAGACGACGAACCCCAGGTAGAACAGGCCCCAGATCGAGAACGCCCACCAGGCCGCGAGCAGCGGCGTGTCGTAGGACCGGGCCACCTCCCCGATCCCGGATCCGCCCAGCGTGGAGACCAGCACCTGCAGGATCGCCAGGACCGCCACGACCACGCTCCGGACGAGATCCGCGGTGGTCGGGCGCGGGGTGAGCACCGTCATCCGCTCATGGTGGCGCGCAACGCCCGTCCCTGCCATCCGGCCGACGGGCGACCTGATCGATCGGCCGGTCAGAGGGGGTACACGAACAGGTGCACGTCGCGCGCGTCGCCGGGCGCGAGCCGCACCCCGGCGGGGAGCCTTCCGTACTCGGCGAACCCGCGGGCGGCGTAGAACGCCGGCAGCGGCGTCCCGCCGCGCGCCCCGAGCGTGAGCATCTCGACGCCCATCTCCCGGCCGTGCGCGACGGCGGCGGCGAGGAGCGCAGTCCCGACCCCACGGCCCTGCAGGTCCGGGCGGACCATCAGGCGCTGGACGTCGGCGCGGTGCGCCGCGATACCGCCCCCGCGGGCCAGGAAGACGGTGCCGTCGGGCTCGGCCCCGTCCCCGGCGACGATCATCCAGGCGTCGCCGGAGCGGACGCCGTCGATCGTCGCCGCGGCGAGGTCACGGATCTCACCGGGGTCCCAGCCGGGCACGAAGTCGACGGCGCCGCCGGCCTCGGTCACGGCGATCCAGAGATCGCCGAGCGCGGCGGCGGCGCCGGGGGGTGGATCGACGACCCGGTGGACGGCCGGGGCGTCGACACTCACAGGTTCGGGAACCAGAGCTTGATCTCGCGGTCGGCCGACTCCGGGGAGTCCGAGCCGTGGACCAGGTTGGACCCCGTCTCCAGGGCGAGGTCCCCGCGGATGCTGCCGGGGGTGGCCTTCTCCACCGGGTCGGTCCCGCCGGCGACCTGGCGCCAGGCGGCGATGGCCCGCGGGCCCTCGACGACCGCGGCCAGGACCGGGCCGGAGGTGATGAAGGAGATCAGCTCCTCGAAGAAGGGCTTACCGTCGTGCTCGGCGTAGTGCTGGGTGGCCAGCTCACGGTCGACGGTGCGCAGGTCGAGGGCGACGAGGTCGAGGCCCTTGCGCTCGATCCGCGAGACGACCTCGCCGACGAGCTTGCGCGCGACGCCGTCGGGCTTGACCAGGACGAGAGTGCGTTCAGTCACGCGGGCCAGGGTAGCGACGGTGTGTGACGAGCCCGCACGGGCCACCGTCACCCGTCACCCCGGGCTCCTCGCCGAGCGCGGTCGCGGCGAAACGCAGAAGATCGGGCAGGCTCAGGTACCGGGTCACGAGGAGCGGGTGGTCGTCAGGCCCGGCCGAGCCGGTCGAGAGTGTCCCTGAAGTTCTCCGTGACCCAGGCGGCGGCGCGGTCGACCTCGATGTCGTGGTCGTGCCGGTCGACGTACCCCCGGACGGCGGCCCGGGCGACCTCCTGCATCGATCGCCCCTCGGTCTCGGCGCGGGCGCGCAGGGCTTCGGTCTCCGACTCGGTGAGCCGCAGGGTCATCGCCACGGCAGCGATGATACCTGCGGTGATACCGCGATGCCTCTCATTCCTCCTGCTGCGACGGCAGCGTCCCCGCCGCCATCCGCCGCGCGACCTCGCGCCGCATCCACAGCAGGATCGCGAAGACCACCACGAACGCGAACGCGACGATCGCCAGCGAGGGCACGAAGACGAACGACGCGACGACGAGGAGCACCTGCAGCGCGAGCGTGGCGCCCAGGCCCCAGGAACGCCGCTGCAGCCCGGACAGCAGGATCATCGCCACGGCCAGGGCGGTGATCACCCCGGCGCCGAGTGCGGTGGAGCCGCTGCCGAAGCGTGGCAGCACCAGCAGCGCGAGCAGCACCACGATCGCCTCGAGGATCAGCGTCGCGGCGAACACGCCGCGGGCGCCCTTCATCGGGTCGGTCGGCGGCGGGCGGACGCCCTCCGGGACCCCGTCGATCCGGTCCGTCCCGCTCACTCCGGCTCCCTGCCGAACAGCGACCGGACCTCGCCGGCCGTCACCACCGACCCGGTCACGACCACGCCGACGCCGGACCCGCCGGCCTCCTCGGCGATCTCCCCCGCCTGCTCGACGGCGGCCTGCAGCGACGGCTCGACGCTGACCCGGTCGGAGCCGAAGACCTCGGCGGCGAGCGCGCCCAGCTCGTCGGCGTCCATCGCCCGGGGCGAGGAGTTGGTGGTCACCACGACCTCGTGCAGCACCGGTTCGAGGCCCTCGAGGATCCCGCGCGCGTCCTTGCCCTGGAGCACCGCGAGCACGCCGACCAGCCGGGTGAACCGGAACTCGCCGGTCAGCGCCGTGGCGAGCGCCGTCGCCCCGGCCGGGTTGTGCGCGGCGTCGAGCAGCACCGTGGGGGTGTCCGGTCCGCCCTGCACCGGCTCCAGCCGGCCGGGCGAGCGGACGGACGCGAATGCGGCCCGGACGGCCTCCGGGTCGAGGGGCTGCGCGGTGCCGGCCCCGACCAGCGCCTCGGCGGCGGCCAGTGCCACCGCCGCGTTCGACGCCTGGTGCTCGCCGTGCAGCGGCAGGAAGATCTCGTCGTAGCGGCCGGACAGCCCCTGCAGCTCGAGGCGCTGCCCGCCGACCGCGAGCTCCCGCTCCCGGACGCCGAACTCGGCGCCCTCCCGGGCGACCTGCGCGCCGACCTCGGCGCAGCGCTCGATGAGGACCTCGGCCACCTCCTTGTCCTGCGCGGCGAGGACGGCGACCGAGCCCTCCTTGATGATCCCGGCCTTCTCGCGGGCGATGTCGAGGACGTCGTTCCCGAGGTACTCGGCGTGGTCGACGCCGATCGGCAGGATGACGGCGACGTCGGCGTCGGCGACGTTGGTCGCGTCCCACCGGCCGCCGAGCCCGACCTCGATCACCGCGGCCTCGACCGGGGCGTCGGAGAACGACGCGAAGGCCATCGCGGTGAGCACCTCGAACTTCGACAGCGCCGGGGCGTCGCCCCGCTTCGCGTCGACCAGCTCGACGACGGGCTCGACCTCCCGGTAGGTCGCGACGTAGTGCTCCGGGGTGACGGGGCGGTTGTCCAGGTTGATCCGCTCGGTGGCCCGCTGCAGGTGCGGGCTGGTGTAGCGGCCGGTGCGCAGGCCCACCTCGGTGAGCAGGGCGTCGATCATCCGGGAGGTCGACGTCTTGCCGTTGGTCCCGGTCAGGTGCACGACCGGGTAGCCGCGCTGCGGTTCGCCGAGCGCGTCGCACAGCGTCTGCATCCGCTCCAGCGACGGTTCCATGACCGACTCGGGCCAGCGCCGGTCCAGCGCGGCGTCGACCGCGAGGAACTCGGCGTACCCGGTGACCGTCGACTGGGCCGGCACGACGTCCGGGGTGTCGCCACCGCGGATCTCGTCGAGCACGGCCGCGATCACGGCTTCCTGGGCGTCCTTCTCGGGGGTCTCCGCCGCCTCGTCGGCGGCCGCGGTGTCCGAGCGGTCCTCGTCGGAGCCGTCCTCCTCGGACTGCTCGGACCGCTCGGAGTCCTCGGACCGCTCGGTGCCGGCCTCCGGCTCCTCGTCGTCGCCGAACCCGCCCTCGGCCCAGCGGTCCCCGCCGTAGGTCGGCGAGTCCTCCTCGTCGAACTGGTCGTAGCCGTGTCGATCGTCGCGTGGTGCCACGTGCCTCAGGCCTCCGGCAGCGCGGCCAGCCGCGCGGTGATCCGCTCGATGTCCGCCAGCGCGGCGGCGTGCCGGGAGCGGATGCCGTCGACGACGTCGGCCGGTGCCTTCTCGGTGAACTTCGGGTTGTTCAGCTTCTTGTCCGCCTGGTCGCGTTCCTTCTCGGCGGCGGCCAGGTCCTTGCCGAGCCGGGCGCGCTCGGCCGCGACGTCGATCGCCCCCGAGGTGTCCAGCTCGACGGTGACCGGCCCCCCGGAGGTCGTGACCTCGAAGGTGGCGGTGGCGGCGAAGTCGTCGCCCGCCGCGTCGAGCCGGTTGAGGAACCGCAGGGCGGTCTCGTGGCCGGCCAGGCCCGCGTCGGTGAGCCCGGCCAGGCGGGCCGCGACGGACTTGCGGTCCGGCAGGCCCTGCTCGGTGCGGAACCGGCGGACCTCGGTGATCACCTTCTGCGCGTCGGTGACCCGTGCGGCCGCGGCGGCGTCGACGGGCGCGCCGGTGTCGGCCGCGGTCGGCCAGGCGGCCGTCACGACGGTCTCGCGACCGGTCAGCGCGGTCCACAGCGCCTCGGTGACGAACGGCGCGATCGGGTGCAGCATCCGCAGCAGCGCGTCGAGGACGTGCCCGAGCACCGCACGGGTGCCGGGCGCGGTGGCCGGGTCGTCGAGCTGGGTCTTGCACAGCTCGACGTACCAGTCGGCCAGCTCGTCCCACGCGAAGTGGTAGAGGCCCTCGGTCGCCTTCGCGAACTGGTAGCCGTCGAGCAGCTCGTCGGTCTGCCCGCGGACCTCGGCGAGCCGGCCCAGGATCCAGCGGTCGGCGTCGGTGCGGTCCGCCTCGGCGGGCAGCGGCAGGTGCGGGTCGGCGCCCTTCGAGAGCGCGAACCGAGTGATGTTCCAGAGCTTCGTGGTGAAGTTCCGGGACGCGGCGACCCACTCCGGCGACAGCGACATGTCGGTGCCCGGGTTGGAGCCGCGGGCGATGGTGAAGCGCAGCGCGTCGGCGCCGTAGTCCTCCATCAGGTCCAGCGGGTCGATGACGTTGCCCTTGGACTTCGACATCTTCTTGCCGTGCTCGTCGCGGATGAGCCCGTGCAGGTAGACGTCGCGGAACGGGGTCTCCCCCATCGCGTAGGTCCCGAACATCATCATCCGGACGACCCAGAAGAAGAGGATGTCGTAGCCGGTGACCAGCACCGAGTTCGGGTAGTAGCGCTCGAGGTCCGGGGTCTCGTCCGGCCAGCCGAGCGTGGAGAACGGCCACAGCCCGGAGGAGAACCAGGTGTCGAGGACGTCGGAGTCCTGCCGCCAGCCCTCGCCGGTCGGCGGCTCCTCGTCCGGCCCGACGCAGACGACCTCGCCGGCGGGGCCGTACCAGACCGGGATCCGGTGCCCCCACCACAGCTGACGGCTGATCGTCCAGTCGTGCATGTTGTCGACCCAGTCGAAGAAGCGCTTCTCCTGCTCCTTCGGGTGCAGCACGGTGCGGCCCTCGCGGACCGCGTCGCCCGCCGCCCTGGCGAGGGGCCCGGTGCTGACGAACCACTGCAGGCTCAGGCGCGGCTCGATCGGGACCTGGGTCCGCGAGCAGTGCCCGACCGAGTGCACGTAGGGCCGCTTCTCGGCGACGATCCGACCCTCGGCGCGCAGCTCCTCGCGGATCGCCTCGCGCGCGGCGAACCGGTCCATCCCGTCGAACCGGGTGCCGGACCCGGCGATCGTGCCGGTCTCGTCCATGATCGTCGGCATCGGCAGGTCGTGCCGCTTCCCGACCTCGAAGTCGTTCGGGTCGTGTGCTGGGGTGATCTTGACGGCGCCGGAGCCGAACTCCGGGTCGACGTAGGTGTCGGCGATGACCGGGATCCGCCGGCCGGTGATCGGCATCTCGATCTCGGTGCCGACCAGCGCGGCATAGCGCTCGTCGTCGGGGTGGACCGCGACGGCGGTGTCCCCCAGCATCGTCTCGACCCGGGTGGTCGCGACGACGACCGAGGCGTCGCCGTCGCCGTAGCGCATGGAGACGAGCTCGCCCTCGGTCTCGATGTGGTCGACCTCGATGTCGGAGATCGCCGAGCGCAGCGCCGGGGACCAGTTGACCAGGCGCTCGGCCCGGTAGATCAGCCCGTCGTCGAACATCCGCTTGAAGACGGTGGCGACGGCGCGGGACAGCCCCTCGTCGAGGGTGAAGCGCTCGCGGGACCAGTCGACGCCGTCGCCGAGGCGCTCCATCTGCCCCAGGATCGAGCCGCCGGACTCGGCCTTCCACTCCCAGACCTTCTCGACGAACCGCTCGCGGCCGATCGTGTGCCGGTCGGGCTCGCCGGCCGCGGCCATCCGCCGCTCGACGACCGACTGGGTCGCGATGCCGGCGTGGTCCATGCCGGGCAGCCACAGCGCGTCGTAGCCCTGCATCCGGCGGCGCCGGGTCAGGATGTCGATCAGGGTGTGGTCCATCGCGTGGCCCAGGTGCAGGCTGCCGGTGACGTTCGGCGGCGGGATCACGATGCTGAAGGCCGGCCTGCCGGACGCCGGGTCGGCCTCGAAGTACCCGCGGTCGACCCAGCGGCGGTACATGTCGCCCTCTACCTCGCCCGGGTTCCACTTGGCGGGCAGGTCGGCGGTACGCGCTCCCAGGGTCTCGGTCACATGTCAAGTCTACGAGTCGGCACCGACAGCTCTCCGGACCCCCGCCGCCGCCACCCCCGCCGCACCGCGCCGCACCGCCGGCCCGGACCGGTCAGCACGTTCCGGCCGTCGCCGGGGCCACGACGTGCTGATCGACCGGCTCACGGGACGGGGCGCAGCACGCACCAGGGGCGGGGCATGCCCAGGGTCCGGGCGGCGGTGCCGTCGGCGAAGGCCGCCGGGTGGAACGCCCGGACCGTGCCGGAGCCCGGCTCGTAGACCCGCCAGGTGCCGTCGGCGCGGGCGCCCAGGACCAGCACCCAGTGCCGGGGCAGCCGGCGAGTCCCGACCAGGAGCGGGACCGGCCGACGCGCGGACGCGACCGCGGCGAGCTCGCGCGCCGTGGCGGGCCGGATCCGGAACCGGCCCGCGGCGGGCGCGTGCCGGTGCAGCCACGCCCGCATCCCCCAGGGCGTCGTCCCGAGCGCGCGCGGCCAGAACCGGTTCGCCTGGCGGTGGGCAGCCCGCTGCGCGGCGCCGAACCGCTCCGCCGCCGGGCCCGGCCATCCGGAACCGGTGAGCGCGGCCGTCATCACGAGCACCGACGGCCCGCAGGTGACGCCGTCGACCTGCCGCCCGAGCACACTGCCGACCTCCGGACCCCCGCTCCCGCCCACGACGGTGATCCTGCTGGCCTGCGCCGCCGGTGTCACGCCCCGGTCGTCCCCGGGGCGCCCCACCGCCGGTCCAGGAGCACCGAGGCGCAGGCCGGGACGAGTGCACACGCCATCAGGAGCACCCCGATCAGCGGCGGCGCGGTCAGCACCCAGCCGGCGGCGATCGCGAGCCCACCCAGCGCTGGGCCCAGCGAGTTCCCCACGTTGAACGCCGAGGTGTTCGTCGCGCTCGCGAGCGTCGGAGCGGTCCCGGCGAGGGCGAACACGCGGGCGTTCAGCGGGGCGGCGGCGACGAACGCGACGAACCCGAGCCCGACGGCGACCGCCGGCGCCGCGCCGGGGAGCGCGGCCGTCCCGGCGAGCAGCCCGAGCAGGACGCCGGCGCCGACCAGTGCGGCGAACAGCGTCCGCCACGGGTGCCGGTCGGCGAACCGGCCGCCCAGCACGATCCCGGCCAGCGAGCCGACGCCCGCGCCGAACTGCACGGCGGGCACCCAGCCCGGGGCGAGCCCGGCGACCTCGATCAGCAGCGGCGCCAGGTACGCCAGCATCGCGATCATGCCGGCCTGGTAGAGCGCCGTCGTGGTCAGCGCGAACCACAGCCGGGCGCGCCGGAACACCGCCAGCTCGGCCGACAGCCGTCGTTCCTGACCGGTGCCCCAGGTACGGGGGACCAGCGTGAGCACCCCCGCCAGTCCGGCGAGCGCCAGCGCCGCGATGATCCAGAACGTCGCCCGCCAGCCGAACTGCTGCCCGATCACCGTGCCGAGCGGGATGCCGGCCACGTTGGACACGGTCAGCCCGGCGAGCAGCCGGGACAGCGCCCGGGCCCGGTCGCGCGGTCCCACCGACGACACCGTGACGACGGCGGCGACCGCCCAGAACCCGCCGGTCGCGACCGCGGTCAGCACCCGGATCGCCACCAGCAGCGGGTAGCTGGAGGTGAGCGCGCCGAGCACGTGCAGCGCGGCGACGGCCACGAGCATCGCCACCAGCGTGGTGTGCCGCGGCAGCCGCAGCGTCGCGACCGCCATCAGCGGCGCGCCGACGACCATCCCGACGGCGAACCCGGAGATCAGGTAGCCGACCTGGGAGATCGTCACGCCCAGGTCGGCGGCCATGTCGGGCAGCAGCCCGGTGATCACGAACTCGCTGGTGCCGAGCACGAAGATGCTCAGGGCCAGCACCGTGACGACGCGCGGCACGGGCTGCCGTACGTCCACTCCGGTCTCGGTCGCGTGGGACATCGCAGGGAGCCCAACACGGTGACGGCCGCGCGGTCATCCGGATTCCCGCCCTACGCTGCGCGGCATGACCGCTCTCACACCCGAGGTCGCCGGGTTCCTGAACCACGGCACCCGCACCGGGATGCTCGGCTGGACCGCGCGGGACGGCCGCCCGCTCGTCGCCCCCGTCTGGTTCCTGGCCGAGGACGACGCGATCGTCTTCAACACCGGGGCCGGCACCGCGAAGGGCCGCGCGATCGTCCGCGACCCGCGGGTCGTGCTGACCGCCGACCTGCCGGAACCGCCGTACGCGTTCGTGCAGGTCCAGGGGATCGCCGAGACCAGCGAGGACCCGGACGAGCTGCTGCGCACCGCCACCGCGCTCGGCCGCCGGTACATGGGCGAGGACCGGGCCGAGGAGTTCGGGCGCCGCAATGGCGTGCCGGGCGAGCTCGTCGTCCGGATCCGGCCGACGAAGGTCGTCGCCTCGCTGGACATGACCGCCTGATCGCTCGACCCGAACCCGGGTCCGTCCCGCACCGTCCGTCCCGGAGCCGATGAGTTCCGGCGGTCCCGCCGGTCCCAGCTTCCGAGAGGACGGTGGACCATGGACCCCACGCGCCTGGACCTGCGGCACGGCACGCAGCGGACCTTCGCGCACCTGCTGGCGAGCACCCTGACCGTGTCGGTCGTCAACTTCACGGTGTGGTTCGCCGTGACGTTCTGGGTGTTCGTCGAGACCCGGTCGGTGATGGCGACCGGCATCATCGCGGGGATCTTCCTGGCGGCGACGTCGTCGACCGGGATCTGGTTCGGCAGCCTCGTCGACGGGTTCGGCAAGCGCGCGGTGATGCAGGGCTCCGCCGCGGTGTCGCTGGCGATCTACGCGGGCTGCCTGGTCGTCTACCTGACGACGCCGGCGGAGGTCTTCCGCGACGCGTCCAGCCCGCTGCTGTGGGGGTTCGTCGTCGCGCTGATGCTCGGCGTGATCACCGGCAACCTGCGCACGATCGCGCTGCCGACACTCGTGACGCTGCTGGTCCCGGCCGGGGTCCGGGACCGCGCGAACGGGCTCGTCGGCACGGCGACCGGGGTCTCGTTCCTGGTGACGTCGGTGCTGTCGGGCCTGCTCGTCGCGTACGACGGCATGCGGTCGGTGCTGCTGCTCGCGCTCGTCGTGCTGGGCGCGTCGCTGCTCCACCTGTCCCGGGTGCGGGTGCCCTCCGCGCCGGTGGACGCCGCCGCCGGGGGCGGGGACGACCGCGGCGGGGTCGACCTGCGCGGGACGCTGCGGGTGGTCGGCTCGGTGCCCGGCCTCCCGGCCCTGATCGTCTTCACCTGCGTGAACAACCTGCTCGGCGGGGTGTTCATGGCGCTGATGGACCCGTACGGCCTGTCCATGATCTCGGTGCAGGCGTGGGGTCTGCTGTGGGGCGCGCTGTCCACCGGCGTGATCGTGGGCGGGCTGCTGGTCGCGCGGACCGGCCTCGGATCGCGACCGGTCCGGACCCTGCTGCTGGTGAACGCGACACTGTGGACGGCGACGATGCTGTTCCCGCTGCAGGCCTCGATCGTCCTGCTGACGATCGGGATGACGGTGTTCATGCTGCTCATGCCCTACGCCGAGGCCGCGGAGCAGACCGTCCTGCAGCGGGTGGTGCCCTACGGCAGGCAGGGCCGGGTCTTCGGGTTCGCGCAGAGCGTGGAGCAGGCCGCCTCGCCGCTGACGGCGTTCCTGCTCGCGCCCGTCACCGAGCTGGTGGTAGTGCCGTTCATGAGCGACGGCGGCGCCGATGCCCGGGCGATCGGCGGCTGGTTCGGCACCGGGACCGACCGGGCGATCGCACTGGTCTTCGTGGTGACGGGGCTGCTCGGGCTGATGGCGACCCTGGCGGCCCTGGCCTCGCGCCCGTACCGGCGGCTCTCCGCCGCCTACCTCGCGGCCCCCGCCGACGACCGGCCCCCCGCCGATCCCGATGACGTGATGCCCGCAGGCCCCGTCCTGGCGGCCCGGACCCCCGTAGCGGTAGCGCCCGGCCCGGACTTCACAGACCCCCCTGCCTCCCACGACAGCCAGGAGCCCTGACCAGCCCGCCGCCCCGCCCCACGACCTCGCGAGGCACCCCGTCACGGGCCGACGCACCCCACGCAACGGGTGCGGCGCACAGCGACGGGGTGCCGCGCACGGAGACCAGGTGCGCACGGTGACGGGGGCCGCGCACCATGACCGCGTGCCGCGCACCGTGACCGGGTGCCGCGCACCGGCACGGGTGCCGCAGCGTGCGCGGCCCGGGGCGGGCGGCGCGTGGCCGGGCGGCCGGGGCGGTCGCACGCACGGGTGGATCCGGGGGGCCCCGGGCGTGCCGTCCCACCGCGGCGCGGTGCCCTCCCCCACCGTGCGGGGGTGTCGCGAACCAGCCTGCCGCTCACGGCCGTGCTCGCCGCCGCCCTCGCGCTGGCCGCCGTCGCCCTGTACCCCGCACCGGCGCCGGCCGCGGCCGGGGCACCCGCGCACCCGGTCGGCGGCCGCGCCCTCGACGGCTACTACGCCGATCCCGCGATCACCGTCTCGGACGGGACGTACTACCTGTACCCGACCACCGACGGCGAGGGATCGAGCGACGCGTCCTTCACCGCCTGGTCGTCGACGGACCTGGTGAACTGGCGGCCGCGGGGCGAGATCCTGCGGCTCGGCACCGACGTCCGGTGGGCGGAGAAGCTCGCCTGGGCGCCGGAGGTCGCCGAGAAGGACGGCCGCTGGTACCTCTACTTCACCGCCGAGGAGAAGATCGGCGTCGCCGTCGCCGACTCCCCGACGGGACCGTTCCGCGACAGCGGCCGCCCGCTGGTCACGACGAACCCGGGCGGGCGGGGCGCGGCGATCGACCCCGCCGTCGTCGCCGGGCCCGACGGCACCCGCTACCTGTACTGGGGCAACGGCCAGGCGCAGATGGTGCCGCTGAACCCGGACATGGTGTCGTTCGACCCGAAGAAGATCCGGGTGCTGTCCGGGCTGGACGGCTTCGGTGAGGGGATCCACGTCGACCGTCGCGCCGGGACCTGGCACGTCACCTGGTCGATCGGCGACTACCGCTCCGAGGACTACCGGGTCGGCTACGCGACGGGGCCCGGCCCGGCGGGGCCCTTCACCGACCACGGCGTGATCCTCGCGAAGAACGAGGCCGCGGGCGTCCGCGGGCCGGGGCACGGATCGCCGCTGCGGATCCCGGGGACCGACGAGTGGTACTACGCCTACCACCGCTTCGCGATCCCCGGCGGCGACGGGACGCACCGCGAGGTGACCCTGGACCGGCTGCCGATCACCTCCGAGGGCCGGTTCGGGCGGGTCACCCCGACGCTCGCCGGTCCCGCACCGCGCCCGGTCCCCTGACCCGCCCGGAGCGGTCCGGGATCAGGCCCGCTGCAGCGTCGTGCTCCAGAGCGAGGCGCCGTCCTGGTCGCGCAGGTGCACGTCCAGCGTCGACCCGTCGGGCGCGACGTCGAGCTCCCCGAAGTGCTGGAACCCCTCCAACGGCGACGCCTCCTGGCGGGACGGCCCGCGTACGAACTCCACCTTCGGCCCGAAGGTCGGGTCGAGCTCGTTCGGCCCGAACGCTCCGGCGTGCAGCGGCCCGGAGACGAACTCCCAGAACGGGTCGAACCCGTCGAACGCGGCCCGCTCGGGCGAGTAGTGGTGGGCGGCGGTGTAGTGCACGTCCGCGGTCACCCAGACGACGTTGCGGATCCCGCGGCGGCGGATGCCCGCCAGCACCCCGGCGATCTCGGACTCGCGCCCGCTCGGCGGACCCGGCACCCCGTTGGCGACGGCCTCCCATGCGGTGTCGCCGTCGGGCACCTGCACCCCGATCGGCATGTCCGACTGGATGATCTTCCAGGTGGCCCGGGAGTCGGCGAGCGACTCCACCAGCCAGCGCGCCTGGGCCTCGCCGAGGATCCGCTCGCCGGTACCGGTGTTGGCCGAGTTCGGGGTCCGGTAGGTGCGCATGTCGAGCACGAACACCTCGACCTGCGGGCCGAACGTCAGCCGCCGGTACACCCGCCCGTCGACGGCGGTGCGCGGGTCCAGCGGCTGCCACTCGTGGAACGCCCGGAACCCGCGGGCGGCGAGCACGTCGACCCGCTTCTCGGTGTACTTCTCCCCGACCTCGCCGGTCAGGATCTCGCCGGGGTACCAGTTGTTGGTGACCTCGTGGTCGTCCCACTGGACGATCTGGCCCACCGACGCGGCGAACCGGCGCATGTTGTCGTCGCGCAGGTTGTAGGCGAACTGGCCGCGGAACTCGGCCAGCGTCTCCGCGACCTTCGCCTTCTCGGCGGTCATCTCGTTGCGCCAGACCCGGCCGTCGGGCAGCGTGACCGTCTCCTCCAGCGGGCCGTCGGCGTAGACGGTGTCCCCGGAGTGCAGGAACAGGTCCGGCTCGCGGTCCGCCATCGCGGAGAAGATCCGCATCCCGCCGTGCGCCCGGTCGATGCCCCAGCCCTGCCCGACGACGTCGCCGGACCACTGGATCCGGACCGGCTCCCCGCGTCCGGGCTCGGCCCGGAAGCTGCCGGTGAGCGGCTCGCTCGCACCGCCGCCGTCGAGCGCCTCCGCGACGACGCGGTAGTGCACCCGGCCACGACGGGCGGGCACCCGCAGCCGGCCGGTGAAGTCGCCGTCGGGGGTCAGCAGCGGGCCGGGGACGCGCAGGGCCCGCCGGAAGTCCGGCGAGTCCGCGACCTCGACGACCATCCGGGACGGCCGGTCGGCCCGCGTCCAGACCAGACCGGAGCCGCCGCGGACGTCCCCGGCCTGGACGCCGTGGGTGAGGACGGGGCGTCCGGAGCGGACCAGTGCCGGTGCCGCGGACGCGGTGGTGGGAAGGGTCAGCGCGGCGCCGGCGGCGAGGCCACCGGCGGCCGCGGTGCGGAACAGGGAACGTCGTGACAGGACCACGACGCCGTTCTAATCCGGACGGGTGAACAACAACCGGACCATCCGGGTGAACGGCCGGTGAACCGGCCGTGGGTGATCTCTCAGCCGAACAGGGCGGGGATCTTCAGGACCAGCTCGTAGAGGCCGTAGGCGAACGGCACCCCGACCCAGATCCAGGCCAGGACCGCCCCGAGCCACTGCAGCGGGCTCCACGTGGCGGATCCCGCCACCTCGGACGTGCTCACGACTGTGCCCCCTTCGCCTCGGCGGTCTCGGTCTCCGGGCCGGTGGCGGTGTCCCTCCGGCTCGGGTTCGTGGTGCTTCGCGTCGACCGGCCGGATCAGCTCGTTGCACACGAACGCGATCACCAGCAGCCCGATCATGATCGAGAAGGCGGTGGTGTACCGGGCCGGGCCCTGCACGCCGGCCTCGATGCGGGCGTCGGCGATCGCGTTGACGATCAGCGGCCCGAGCACGCCCGCCGTGGACCAGGCGGTCAACAGCCGGCCGTGGATCGCGCCGACCTGGTAGGTGCCGAACAGGTCCCGGAGGTAGGCGGGGACGGTGGCGAAACCGGCGCCGTAGAACGAGAGGATCAGCACCGCGGCCACGATGAACAGTGCCCGGTTCGAGTTCGGGATCAGCGTGATCAGCAGGTAGAGCAGCGCGCCGACACCCAGGTAGATCCGGTACATGTTCTTGCGGCCCAGCACGTCCGACAGGGACGACCAGGCGATCCGGCCCGCGGAGTTCGCGAGCGAGAGGATCGAGACGAAGCCGACCGCGGCGGCCGCCAGCGTCTCCGCGGGCGAGGAGTCCGCGAAGAAGTCCTTGAAGATCGGGGTGGCCCGTTCCAGGATCCCGATGCCCGCGGTGACGTTGAAGCACAGGACCACCCACAGCAGCCAGAACTGCGGGGTCCTGATCGCGTTGCGTGCCGACACCTGGCCGGTCGAGATCATCCCGGACTTCTTCGCCGCGGCGGGCGACCAGCCTGCCGGTGCCCAGCCCTCGGCCGGGACCCGGATCAGCAGCCAGCCCAGCGACATGAAGACCAGGTAGATGGCCCCCATGGCGAGGAAGGTGTTGCCGATGCCCGGCACCGAGGGCGAGTCACCGCTCGCACCGAAGGTCGACAGCAGCGACGCCGTCAGCGGGGACGCGATCAGCGCGCCGCCACCGAAACCCATGATCGCGAGGCCGGTGGCCAGGCCCGGCCGGTCCGGGAACCACTTGATCAGGGTGGACACCGGCGAGATGTACCCGACGCCCAGCCCGATGCCGCCGACGAAGCCGTACCCGAGCACGACCAGCCAGAACCAGCCGAGATGCAGGCCGAGGCCGGAGATCAGGAATCCGGAGACGAAGCACGCCGTGGCGACGACCATCGCCCAGCGGGGCCCGTTGGCGTCGACCTTCGTGCCGAACAGCGCCGACGACAGCCCCAGCATGATGATGGCCAGGGTGAAGGGCAGCGCGCTCGCGACACCCGAGATGTCGAGCCCGTTCTCCAGCGGGGCCTTGAACGCGCTCCACGCGTACGCCTGGCCGATCGCCAGGCGGATCGAGAGCGCCGCCGGTGGCACGAGCCACCTGCTCCACCCGGGTGGAGCGACGATCCGCTCCCTCGTCAGAAAACCGGCCAACGCGCCCCTCCGTCGTCCGTTGCGGGCGCAACGCTAAGTAACGACGAACGGTACGGCAACCGGAGTAGTGCACTCGACGCGGCAACGCCGGCCCCACCCTGTGGGCGGGACCGGCGTCGCGGCGGGTGACCGGGCTCAGGCCGAGCGGTCGCGGCGCTCCCGGCGCGGGGGCTGCCGCGGGACGATCGTCGGGTTGACGTTCTCCTTGACCGTCTGCGCGGTGACGACGACCTTCGCCACGTCGTCGCGGCTCGGGATGTCGTACATGACCGGGAGGAGCACCTCCTCCATGATCGCCCGCAGGCCACGGGCGCCGGTGCCGCGCAGGATCGCGAGATCGGCGACGGCCTCCAGCGCCTCCTCGGCGAAGTCGAGCTCCACGCCGTCCATCTCGAACAGCTTGCGGTACTGCTTCACCAGGGCGTTGCGCGGCTCGGTGAGGATCTTGACCAGGGCGTCCTTGTCCAGCGAGGTCACCGACGCCACGATCGGCAGCCGGCCGATGAACTCGGGGATGAGGCCGAACTTGATGAGGTCCTCGGGGAGGGTCTCGGCGAAGCTCTCCGCCGGGTCCATGTCCTTCTTCGAGCGGATGTCCGCGCCGAAGCCGATCCCCGACTTGCCGACCCGCTCCCCGATGATCCGCTCCAGCCCGGCGAAGGCGCCGGCCACGATGAACAGCACGTTCGTCGTGTCGATCTGGATGAACTCCTGGTGCGGGTGCTTGCGCCCGCCCTGCGGCGGCACGCTCGCGGTGGTGCCCTCGAGGATCTTCAGCAGCGCCTGCTGGACACCCTCGCCCGAGACGTCCCGGGTGATCGACGGGTTCTCCGACTTGCGGGCGATCTTGTCGACCTCGTCGATGTAGATGATGCCGGTCTCGGCACGCTTCACGTCGTAGTCGGCGGCCTGGATCAGCTTCAGCAGGATGTTCTCGACGTCCTCGCCGACGTAGCCGGCCTCCGTCAGCGCGGTCGCGTCGGCGATGGCGAACGGCACGTTCAGCAGCTTCGCGAGGGTCTGCGCGAGGTAGGTCTTGCCGCACCCGGTCGGGCCGAGCATCAGGATGTTCGACTTGGCGATCTCGATGCCGTCGCCGTTGCCGCTGGCGCGGAGGCGCTCGCCGGCCTGGATGCGCTTGTAGTGGTTGTAGACGGCCACGGACAGCGTCCGCTTGGTGTCGGGCTGACCGACGACGTACTGGTCGAGGAAGTCGTGGATCTCGGCGGGCTTCGGCAGCTCGTCGAGCTTGACCTCACCGGCCTCGGCCAGCTCCTCCTCGATGATCTCGTTGCAGAGATCGATGCACTCGTCGCAGATGTAGACGCCGGGGCCGGCGATGAGCTTCTTGACCTGCTTCTGGCTCTTCCCGCAGAAGGAGCACTTGAGCAGGTCCCCGCCGTCGCCGATGCGTGCCATAGGTGTCGATCCCCAGTCCTGGTCCGGCGTTCTCGCGTCGTGCCCGTCGTCTCCGGAGAGACCGGTCCTCCGGGACCGCGTGGCCTCCGGGGACGACGGTACCTGCCCGGACCCGCCGCCGGGACCGGAAGAAGAGTCCGATTCCGCGGCGGGTCGGCGGGCGGTCACCAGGGCCGTGCCCGGCCCCGGTGACCCGGGATGTCGTCAGCGGCCGCCGGTGGCGGACAGCTTCCGGCTCTGGACGATCTCGTCGACCAGGCCGTACTCCTTGGCCTCCTCGGCCGTCAGGATCTTGTCCCGGTCGATGTCGTCGCGCACCTGCTCGGCGGTGCGGTTCGAGTGCCGGGCGATGACCTCCTCCATCCGCTTGCGGATGCGGGAGATCTCGGTGGCCTGGATCTCCAAGTCGGAGGCCTGGCCGTAGACACCCTCGGTGGCCGGCTGGTGGATCAGGATGCGGGCGTTCTCGACCGCCATCCGGCGACCCGGGGTGCCCGCGCACAGCAGCACCGCCGCGGCCGACGCCGCCTGCCCGAGGCAGACGGTCTGGATGTCGGGCCGGATGAACTGCATCGTGTCGTAGATCGCCATCAGCGAGGTGAAGGACCCGCCCGGCGAGTTGATGTACAGCGAGATCTCGCGGTCCGGGTCGAGCGACTCGAGCACCAGCAGCTGGGCCATCGTGTCGTTCGCCGAGGTGTCGTTGATCTGCTCACCGAGGAAGATGATGCGCTCCTCGAAGAGCTTGTTGTACGGGTTCGACTCCTTGACCCCGTAGCTGGTGCGCTCGACGTAGGAGGGCAGCACGTAACGGGACCGGACCGGGTCCGGCGCGTAGCCACCGGGCCCGCGCAGGTCCGCCACGGACTCGGGGTGGCGCGGATCGAAGGTGCTCATCAGGCGCTCCCGTTCTGCGAACCCGACGCGCGGCCGGCGTGGGTCACGACGTGGTCGACGAAGCCGTAGTCCTTGGCCTCCTCGGCGGTGAACCAGCGGTCACGGTCCGAGTCCCGCTCGATGGTCTCGAGCGACTGGCCGGTGTGCTGCGCGATCAGCTCGGCCATCTCCCGCTTCGTCTTGCGCATCTGCTCGGCGAGGATGGTGATGTCGGCTTCGGTGCCGCCGATCCCGCCGGACGGCTGGTGCATCATGATCCGCGCGTGCGGCAGCGCGAAGCGCTTGCCCGGCGTCCCTGCGGAGAGCAGGAACTGGCCCATCGAGGCGGCCATGCCCATCGCCGTGGTCGACACGTCGCACGGGATGAGGTTCATGGTGTCGAAAACGGCCATGCCGTCGGTCACCGAACCACCCGGCGAGTTGATGTAGAGCTCGATGTCCTTCTCGGGGTCCTCGGCTGCGAGGAGCAGCATCTGCGCGGCGATCCGGTTCGAGATCTCCGCGTCGACCTGCTGGCCGAGGACGATGATCCGCTGCTGGAGCAGCCGCTCGTACACCGAGTCGGACAGCGACATGCTGTGGGTCGCGGCCCGCATCTGCGGCCCGCTACCGAGGCCCGCGAGCGGGCCGATGTCCTGCTGGCTCACTTCACCCTGCTTTCCGAAGTCGGGCCGGGCGGGCACGACGTCGGTCGTGCCCGCCCAGGTCCCGAAAGTCTTCCTCTGGATCGCTCTCGGTTCTCCGGTATTCGGGTCTTGCGAACCCGTCCACGGTCCCTCGTGGGGACCGGTTCGAGGCCGACCCTACGCGGACACCGGTGCCCGCGCGGGGAGCGACGCCCGATGTTCGCCGAGAGCGCACCACGTGCCGTTCCGGACGGGTGGACGGCCAGGTCAGGCCTTGGCGTCCGCCTTCTCGCCGGAGGCCTCGTCCGCCGCGTCGGCGGCCTCGGAGGTGGTGTCCTCCGAGCCCTTGACCACGGTCCCCTCGACGGTCCCCTCGGCGGCCTCGTCGGCGGCCTCGTCGTCGCCCAGGAGGTCGGACAGGTCGACCGCCTCACCGTTCGGCAGCGTCACCGAGGCGGCACGCACGGCGGTGATCAGCGCCTTGGAGCGGCGGACGTCCTGGTAGATCGCGCCGATCTGGCCGGCCTGCTGGATCTGCTGGACGAACTGCTCGGGCGCCATGCCGTACTGCTGGGCCTGGTAGAGGATTCGCTCGGTGATCTCCTGGTCGTTGACCGAGACCTCCTCGGAGTCCGCCAGCGCGTCGAGCACGAGGCGGTAGCGGACGGCCTTCTCGGCCTCCTCGCGCGACTCGGCGTCGAACTGCTCCCGGGTCTTGTCCTGGGAGGACAGGAACTCCGCGAAGCGCTCCTCGTCGTGGTCGAAGGCGTGCACCGCGTCGTGCAGGCGGTTGTCGACCTCGGCCTGGACGACGCTCTCCGGCAGCGGGACCTCGGTGCCCTCGACCAGCTTGTCGAGCAGGCGGTCGCGGGCCTGGGCGGCCTGCTCCATCCGCTTCGACTGGCCGAGGCGCTCGCGCAGGTTCTCGGTCAGCTCGTCGAGCGTGTCGAACTCGGAGGCGAGCTGGGCGAACTCGTCGTCGGCGTCGGGGAGGTGACGCTCCTTGACGGTGGTCACCTTGACCGTGATCTCGGCGTCGGCGTCGGCGTGCTCGCCGGCGACCAGCTTCGAGGTGAAGGTCTTCTCCTCGTCGGCCGACATGCCCTCGAGGGCCTCGTCGATGCCCTCGATGAGGCCGCCCTGACCGATCTCGTAGGAGAACCCGGTGGTGGTGGCCTCCTCGATCTCCTTGCCGTCGACGGCGGCGGAGAGGTCGATCTGGACGTAGTCGCCCGAGGTCGCGGGACGCTCGACACCGGCCAGGGTGCCGAAGCGGGCGCGCAGCTGGTCCAGCTGCTCGGTGACCTGCTCCTCGTCGACCTCGGTCTCGTCGACCTCGACGGCCAGGCCGTCGAGGTCCGGCAGCGCGATCTCGGGGCGGACGTCGACCTCGGCGGTGAACGCGATGCGCTCGCCGTCGGCGATCTCGGTGACCTCGATGTCCGGACGGCCGATCGGGGTGACGTCCTCGGCCGAGACGACGGCCTCCTGGTACTTCGTCGGGATCGCGTTGTTCACGACCTCGTCGAGCACCGGGGCCCGGCCGATCCGCGTCTCGAGGATGCGGGCCGGGGCCTTGCCCGGGCGGAAGCCCGGGATCCGGACCTGCTGGGCGATCTTCTTGTACGCGCGGTCGAAGTCGGGCTTGAGCTCGTCGAACGGCACCTCGACGTTGATCCGGACGCGCGTCGGGCTGAGGTGCTCGACGGTGCTCTTCACGGTGGAACTCCTTGCCGGTACGGGCTGGTGCAACGGGCCGCGCCGCGCGCGGCCCCGGTCGGTGTCTCTCCCCCGCCCTCCGGGTGTCGGTGGACGATCCCGGGCTGACCCGGGCGTCCCTCCCGGCCGGGCGCGGGCACGTCGGACGTGCCCGGCTACGGCGGGGGCCCGCGCGAGTCTAGGCGAGGCTCGTCACGGCGTGTCGGGCCGGGCGTGCCTCAGCGCGACGGGACGGGATCGACCCCGCCCACGTCGGCCACCGTGACCTCCACGTCCACGGTGTCGTCGCCGAGGACGGCACGGACGCGGGCCGCGATCCCGTCGGCGATCTCGGCGAACGGGACGCCGAGGCCGACGACGGCGATCTCCACGGGGTCGCCGAGGCGGACGCCCCACACCCGGTGGCCGGGGAGGTAGGAGGCGATGGAGCCGAACGGCCCGCCGTCGAGCCGCAGCACCGACGGGTGCGCCAGCACGGCCGTCGCCACGTCCTGCGGCCCGGGGCCCGTGTGCTCGTCCACGCGGGCACCCTAGCCCCGCCGGCGGTCCCCGGCCCCGCACACGACGACGGCGGCGCCCGGTCGTGGGCGCCGCCGTCGTCGGAGGGGGTGGATCAGTCCTTCGAGCTCTTGAAGGTGTCCTTCAGCTTCTCGCCGGCCTGCTTGAGGTTCCCGGTGACCTGGTCCTTCTTGCCCTCGGCCTCGAGGTCCTGGTCGTCGGCCGCACGGCCCACGGCCTCCTTGGCCTTCCCGCCCAGCTCCTCGGTCTTGTTGTCGATCTTGTCTCCGAGACCCATGGGGCTCACCCGCTTCCTCTGCGTGTCCGACGCGCGACCGCACGAGCCGGTCGCTACCGTCGCTGACACGCGCCGGGTACCCCGTCGATCACGTCTCAACCGCGGGAGAGACGGACATCTCGGACGCGGGACCATCGCCCACACCGATCGGGACGGACGGACGTGCAGGTCACCCACCGGACGACCCAGGACGGGTCGCCGACCGCGACGCAGGTCGGGGGCGCACCGGTGGACGGTGCCGCACCGCCCGAGGCGCAGGGTGCGGCGACGCCGCGCGCCGCGCTCGACGAGCCGACCCTCGTCGCACGGGCGCAGGACGGTGACGTGCACGCCTTCGAGGAGCTGGCCCGCCGGCACCAGGACGCCCTGTTCCGGGTCGCGGTGCGGGTGCTCGGCCAGCGGGCGGACGCCGAGGACGCGCTGCAGGAGGCGCTGATCGACGCGTGGCGCCGGATCGGCACCTTCCGCGGCGAGGCCGCGTTCTCGACCTGGATGTACCGCATCGTCACGCACCGCTGCACCGCGCTCATGCGCCGGAACCGGCGGACCGAGCCGCTGCCCGCGGAGGACGGCGCCGGGTCCTCCGTCCTGGTCACCGGATCCGGCTCCCCGGAGCGGGCCGCCGAGGTCGACGCCGAGATGGCCGCGCTGTCCCGGGCCGTGGCCGAGCTGCCCGGCGAGCAGCGCACCTGCTGGGTGCTGCGCGAGCTGGAGGGGCTCGGGTACGCCGACATCTCCCACATCACCGGTGTCTCCGAGACGGCGGTACGCGGGAGGATCCACCGGGCACGGACGGCCCTGGCGGAGAGGATGCGGGCATGGCGGTAGAGCAGGTGGAGCCGCTGGCCTGCGGGCGCGACGCCGCCGACGTCTGGGAGCCCGACGAGGGCGGCACCCTCGACGAGCACGAGGTGTCCTGCCCGCACTGCGTCGCGGCGCGGGCCGACCACGACCGGCTCGGCGGGCTCGTCGCCCGGATGGCGGCCGAGCCGCTGCGGCCGCCGCCGTCGGTCCTGGAGCAGGTGATGGGCGCGGTCGTGGCGGACCTGCGTCCGCACGAGCTGCTGGAGATCGGGCCGGACGCCTGGCTGGGACGCCCGGCCGCGGAGGCCGCGCTGCGGCACGTCGTCGACTCGATGGGCGGCCTGCGGGCCCGGCGCTGCCGGATCGAGCAGGCCCGCGGCCCCGGCCCGGCCGAGCCGGTCTGGGTCCGGATGACGGTGTCCGCGCGGTTCGGTGTCGACCTCGCCTCGGTCACCGCGCGGGTCCGACAAATGATCATCTCGGCCGGAGAACGGACGCTCGGCGTGCCGATCGCCGGCGTCGACATCCATGTGGAGGACGTGTGGGAGGAGCCGGAGGTGGCACGCCGGTGAGCACCGTCCGCGTCCACGTCTCGGACCTGGCGGTCGCCCGGGTCGCCGCGCGCCGGGCCCGCGCGGTCCCGGACGTGGCGACACTGCTGGGCGACGTGACCCAGACCCTGCTCGGGCTGGCCGCGACCTGGCTGCCCCGCTACCCGGTGCCCGACGAGCTGCGCACCCAGGGCGTCGTCGCGACCGTCCTCGGCCGGGAGGCCGAGATCCGGGTGACCGTCGGCGTCCGGCTGGGGACGCCGTGCGCGGACCTCGCGGCGCGGGTGCAGCGCGAGGTGGCCGAGGAGGTCGCCGCGGTCACCGGCCTCGCGGCGCGGGTCCGGGTCACGGTCGCCGGCATCGATCTCCCCGCCTGAGACCTCCCCGCCGGGGAGCTCCCCGCACGCGAGCTCCCCGCACGGCCGGACGGCGCCCCGGGCCCCGTCAGCCCCGTCCGGCGAGGACGCAGTCGCCGCAGGTGCCACCGCCGGGCACCCGGACGTAGAGGCAGCAGGAGCGACGGTGGAAGGTCCACCCGGCGTCGCCGGCGGGCCGGGACAGGCGCCCGGTGGCCCCGTCCGGCAGCGGACCGGCCAGCCCGGGGTGCCCGACCAGGGCGTCGAGCAGCGCGAGGAACGCGGGCCGGTCCTCCGGCCGCGCGGTGTCCATCACCCGGGCCGCCCCGGCGATCGCGGAGACGACGTTGCCGCGCAGGACCCGCTCCGACACCGACACCCGGGCACCGACGGCCGCGTAGAGCGGTTCGAGGTGGGTGCCGGCGAGCTCCCGGGCCAGCAGACCGGCGGCGCCGTGCGGGTCGGTGCGGGCGTCCGGGGTCACGACGGCGACCGGCTCCGCGGGCAGGGCGGGTGCCCACGGGTCGTCGGCACCGGGGTCGCGGTGCAGGTCGCCCAGCGACGGCAGCACCCCGTGCAGCGCGACGGCGGCGAACGGCATCGACACCAGCCGGGCCGCCATCCCCTGCACCGCGATCGACGCCGCGACCCGCCGGTCGGTGCGCAGGGCGGCGGCCACCTGGTCGATCCGCGCCGACAGCGGGTCGGCCCCGGCACCGGGCGGCGCGTGGAGCTCGTCCCAGCGGCGCGGCCCGGTCCCGCCGGCACCCGCGCGGGCGGACCGGCCGGGCGACGGGACCGCGGCGCCGGCCGGCAGCAGGCCGACGGCGAACCACGGGCCGATCCGGGCGACGTCGGCGAGCACCGCCGCGATCGTCGTCCGATCAGGTGACGCCGACATGGCTCGGCCGGGCGCGGGTAGGTCCATCGCGGCCACTCTCCCCCGGCGGGGCCGGATCCGCCGCACCGTTGCGGTAACGGATCGGGCACGCGCAGCGATACCCTCGGCACGAGACCCCTCCCGTCGGATGGTCACGCGTCGCTCACCGTCCGGACACAGGACGGCAACGTCGCCCTGGTCGGATGGCCAGCGATCCACATCACGGGCCCGGGGCCCGATCATCAGTAGCGCGTCCGGGCGGCGGCATGCGACTCTGTGCTCTCGCCAGACCGCACTCGCCGGGGTGTGCGGTCGAACCGTGCCGCAGGGTTTTGGCCGGGTACTGACAACCAGCGCCCGGCCGCTCGTCGTGCCCGGAGGACAACGTCCGTCGGTCACCCGCCCGGCGGCACGGTGCACCTGAACGGCCCACTTCGCACGCCCCGTACCAGAGCAGCGCTGTATTCTGAGAACCCTTTCGGACCGCAGCGAGCTGCCTGGTCCCGGGTCGTCCGATGCGGGTGGCAGAGGTGCACCGAGACGACAGGAGGAGCAGTTGGCCGCGATCAGTGACCAGATGCGTCGCCCCTCGCCCGGTGGTCTGTACGCCGCCGATCACGAGCACGACGCCTGCGGTGTGGCCATGTTGGCCGACGTCACCGGCAAGCGCGACCACTCCATCGTGCAGAAGGCCATCGAGGCCCTGCTGCGACTGGAGCACCGTGGAGCGCGCGGGTCCGAGCACAACACCGGTGACGGTGCGGGGATCCTGATCCAGGTACCCGACGAGTTCTACCGCGAGGTCACCGACTTCGAGCTGCCCGCGGCCGGTGCGTACGCCACCGGCATCGCGATGCTCCCGCAGGACCCGGAGGCCGCCGAGGCGGCGGTCCGGGCGATCGACGGGCTGGCCGCCGAGGAGAACCTGACGGTGCTGGGCTGGCGCGAGCTGCCCACCGACCCGGACGCGGCCGACCTCGGCCCGACGGCGCTCGCCGCGATGCCGATCTTCCGGCAGCTGTTCGTCGGCGGCGCCGAGCTGACCGGCGACGACCCCGCGGGCGCGCCGAGCGGCATCGAGCTGGAGCGTCGCGCGTTCTGCCTGCGCAAGCGGGTCGAGCACGGGCACGACACCTACTTCGCGTCGCTGTCGCCGCGCACCGTCATCTACAAGGGCATGCTCGCCGAGCCGCAGGTCGCCGCGTTCTACCCGGACCTGACCGACGAGCGCGTCACCTCGGCCCTGGCCGTCGTGCACTCGCGGTTCTCGACGAACACGTTCCCGGCGTGGCCGCTGGCCCACCCGTTCCGCTACGTCGCGCACAACGGTGAGATCAACACCCTGCGCGGGAACCGGAACTGGATGGCGGCCCGCGAGGCGCTGCTGGAGTCCGCGAACCTGCCGGGCGACCTGTACCGGCTGACCCCGATCGTCACCCCGGACGCGTCGGACTCGGCCACCTTCGACGAGGTCCTCGAGCTGCTCCACCTGTCCGGGCGCAGCCTGCCGCATGCGGTGCTGATGATGATCCCGGAGGCCTGGGAGCACAACACCGAGATGGGCGCCGCCCGCCGGGCGTTCTACGAGTACCACTCCACGCTGATGGAGCCCTGGGACGGACCGGCCCTGGTCGCCTTCACCGACGGCACCCAGATCGGTGCGGTCCTCGACCGCAACGGCCTGCGGCCCGCCCGGTACTGGGTCACCGAGGACGGGCTCGTCGTGCTGGCCTCCGAGGTCGGCGTGCTCGACGTCGAGCCGGACAAGGTGGTCCGCAAGGGCCGTCTCGAGCCGGGCCGGATGTTCCTCATCGACACCGAGCGCGGCAAGATCGTCGACGACGACGAGGTCAAGGGCGAGCTGGCGGCCGAGCACCCCTACGAGGAGTGGCTGCACGCCGGCCTCATCCGCCTCGAGGAGCTCCCCGACCGGCACCGGGAGCCCCCGACCCACCAGGCGCTCACACTGCGCCAGCAGGCGTCCGGGTACACCGAGGAGGAGCTCAACGTCGTCCTCCGCCCGATGGCCGTCGGCGGCGCCGAGCCGATCGGCTCCATGGGCAACGACGCGCCGCTCGCCGCGATCTCCGAGCGCCCGCGCCAGCTCTACGACTACTTCATCCAGCTCTTCGCGCAGGTCACGAACCCGCCGCTGGACGCGATCCGCGAGGAGCTCGTCACCTCGCTGTTCAGCCAGCTCGGGCCCGAGCAGAACCTGCTCGACGCGACCCCGGCGCACTGCCGGACCGTCGTCGTGCCGTTCCCGGTGCTCACCAACGACGACCTCGCGAAGATCGTCCATATCAACGACGACCGGGAGTTCCCCGGCTTCGCCTCGCACGTCGTGCAGGGGACCTTCCTCGCGAAGGACGGCGGCAAGGGCCTGCTGTCCCGGCTCGCCGAGATCAAGCAGGAGGTGTCCCGCGCGATCGAGGGCGGCGCCCGCCTGATCGTGCTGTCCCAGCGCGGGGTCGACGCCGAGCACGCGCAGATCCCGTCCCTGCTGCTGACCGGCGCGGTCCACCACCACCTCGTCCGGGAGCGCTCGCGCACCCGGGTGGGCCTGGTCGTCGAGTCCGCGGACGCCCGCGAGGTCCACCACGTCGCGCTGCTGCTGGGCTACGGCGCCTCCGCGGTGAACCCGTACCTGGCGATGGCCACGGTCGAGGACCTCGCCGAGCGGGGCGACATCCCCGGCGTCGACGGCCGGACCGCGGCGAAGAACCTGGTCAAGGCGCTCGGCAAGGGCGTCCGCAAGACCATGTCGAAGATGGGTGTCTCGACCGTCGCGTCCTACACCGGCGCGCAGATCTTCGAGGCCGTCGGCCTGGGGCAGGACGTCGTCGACGCCTGCTTCACCGGCACCACCTCCCGCCTCGGCGGCGTCGGCTTCGACGTCCTCGCCGAGGAGGTGCTGGCCCACCACCGGCGCGCCTACCCGTCCGACGACGTCCGCGCGTCGCACCGGGCCCTGGCGGTCGGCGGCGAGTACCAGTGGCGCCGCGAGGGCGAGCTGCACCTGTTCAACCCGCAGACCGTCTTCAAGCTGCAGCACTCGACCCGATCCGGCCAGTACGACGTCTTCAAGGAGTACACGAAGGCCGTCGACGAGCAGGCGAAGCGGCTGATGACGCTGCGCGGCCTGTTCGGCTTCAAGGAGGGGCTGCGGGCCCCGGTGCCGATCGACGAGGTCGAGTCCATCGAGTCGATCATGACCCGGTTCGCCACCGGCGCGATCTCCTACGGCTCCATCTCGCAGGAGATGCACGAGACCCTGGCGATCGCCATGAACCGCATCGGCGGGCGCTCGAACACCGGTGAGGGCGGGGAGGACCCGGACCGCTTCACCCCGGACCCGAACGGCGACTCCCGCCGCAGCGCCGTCAAGCAGGCGGCGTCCGGCCGGTTCGGCGTCACGTCCGAGTACCTGGTCAACGCCGACGACATCCAGATCAAGATCGCGCAGGGCGCCAAGCCCGGCGAGGGCGGTCAGCTGCCGGGCGGCAAGGTCTACCCGTGGATCGCGACCACCCGGTACTCGACACCGGGTGTCGGCCTCATCTCGCCGCCACCGCACCACGACATCTACTCGATCGAGGACATCAAGCAGCTCATCCACGACCTGAAGAACGCCAACCCGCGGGCCCGCATCCACGTGAAGCTGGTGTCCCAGGTCGGCGTCGGGACCGTGGCGGCCGGCGTGTCCAAGGCGCACTCCGACGTCGTGCTCATCTCGGGCCACGACGGCGGCACCGGCGCCTCGCCGCTGTCCTCGATCAAGCACGCGGGCGGCCCCTGGGAGCTCGGCCTGGCCGAGACCCAGCAGACGCTGATGGCCAACAACCTGCGTGACCGGATCACGGTGCAGGCCGACGGCCAGCTCAAGACCGGCCGCGACGTCGTCATCGCGGCGCTGCTCGGCGCCGAGGAGTTCGGTTTCGCGACCGCCCCGCTCGTCGTGTCGGGCTGCATCATGATGCGCGTCTGTCACCTGGACACCTGTCCGGTCGGCGTCGCGACCCAGAACCCGGAGCTGCGCAAGAAGTTCGACGGCAAGGCCGAGTACGTCGTCAACTTCATGCGGTTCGTCGCCGAGGAGGTGCGGGAGTACCTGGCCGAGCTGGGCTTCCGCTCCATCGACGAGGCGATCGGCCGGGCCGACGTGCTCGACGTCGACACCGCCGCGCAGCACTGGAAGTCGAAGCAGCTCGACCTGTCCCCGATCTTCGAGGTCGGTGACCACGGCGACGACGTGCCGCGCAAGCGGACCCGCGAGCAGGACCACGGCCTGGACAAGGCGCTGGACAACACCATGATCCAGCTGGCCGAGGGCGCGTTGCGCAACGGCGACCAGGTCACGCTGGACCTGCCGGTGCGCAACGTGAACCGCACCGTCGGCACCATGCTCGGGTCCGAGCTGACCCGGGCGCACGGCGGCAAGGGCCTGCCGGACGGCACGATCGACATCACGCTCACCGGCGCGGCCGGCCAGAGCTTCGGTGCCTTCGTGCCCAAGGGGATCACCCTGCGGCTGGTCGGTGACACGAACGACTACTTCGGCAAGGGCCTGTCGGGCGGACGCCTGACCCTGCGGCCGGACCCGTCGGCGCCGTTCCCCGCCGAGGAGAACGTCATTGCCGGCAACGTCATCGGCTACGGCGCCACCTCGGGCGAGATGTTCATCCGGGGCGTCGTCGGCGAGCGGTTCTGCGTGCGGAACTCCGGCGCGGTCGCCGTCGTCGAGGGCGTGGGCGACCACGGCTGCGAGTACATGACGGGCGGTCAGGTGGTCGTGCTCGGCCGGACCGGGCGCAACTTCGCGGCCGGCATGTCCGGCGGCGTGGCCTACGTGCTGGACGTGGACAAGAACCGGGTCAACCCGGAGATGGTGGACCTCGACCCGCTCGGTGAGGACGACCGCGCCATCCTGCGGGACCGCGTCGAGCGGCACCACGCCGAGACCGGCTCCGCGGTGGCGCACGCCCTGCTCACCGACTGGGACGCCGCGGTGGAGCGGTTCGGCAAGGTCATGCCCAAGGACTACAAGCGCGTGCTGCTCGCGACGGAGAACGCCGAGCGCGAGGGGCGCGACGTGAACCAGGCAATCATGGAGGCTGCTCATGGGTGACCCGAAGGGCTTCATGACGACCCGCCGGGAGACCCCGACCCGGCGACCGGTGGACCTGCGCCTGATGGACTGGCGCGAGGTCTACGAGGACTTCCCCCGCCAGAGCCTGGAGAAGCAGGCCGGGCGCTGCATGAACTGCGGCATCCCGTTCTGTCACCAGGGCTGTCCGCTGGGGAACCTCATCCCCGAGTGGAACGACCTCGTCTACCGCAAGGACTGGCGGGAGGCGACCGAGCGGCTGCACGCCACCAACAACTTCCCGGAGTTCACCGGGACGCTGTGCCCCGCGCCCTGCGAGGCGGCGTGCGTGCTCGCGATCAACGACGACGCCGTCACCATCAAGCAGGTCGAGATCGAGATCATCGACCGCGCGTGGGACGAGGGCTGGGTGACCCCGCAGGTGCCCGCGGCGAAGACCGGCAAGAAGGTCGCCGTCGTCGGGTCCGGGCCGGCCGGGCTGGCCGCCGCCCAGCAGCTCACCCGTGCCGGGCACGACGTCGTCGTGTTCGAGCGGGCGGACCGCATCGGCGGGCTGCTGCGCTACGGCATCCCCGAGTTCAAGATGGAGAAGTCGCGGCTCGACAGGCGGCTGGAGCAGATGGTCGCCGAGGGCACCCACTTCCGGGCCTCGGTCGACGTCGGCACCGACGTGACCGTCGAGCAGCTGCGGGCCGACTTCGACGCGGTCGTCCTCGCGGGCGGCGCGACGGCGTGGCGCGACATCCCCGCCGACGGCCGTGACGCCGAGGGCGTCTACCAGGCGATGGAGTTCCTGCCGTGGGCCAACCACGTGCAGCAGGGCGACATGGACGCGCCCCCGATCTCCGCCGAGGGCAAGGACGTCGTGATCATCGGTGGCGGTGACACCGGCGCCGACTGCCTGGGCACCTCGCACCGCCAGGGTGCGCGCTCGGTGACCCAGCTGGAGATCATGCCGACGCCGCCGGAGGACCGCACCGCGGGCATGCCCTGGCCGACCTACCCGATGGTCTACCGGGTGTCCTCGGCCCACGAGGAGGGCGGCGAGCGGCTGTTCTCGGTCAACACGACCGAGTTCGTGAAGGACGCCGACGGCAGGCTCGCCGGCATCCGGATCGTCGAGGTCAAGCGCGGCGACAACGGCTTCGAGCCGGTCGAGGGCACCGAGCAGGAGCTCCCCGCGCAGCTGGTGCTGCTGGCGATGGGCTTCGTCGGCCCGGAGAAGGGCCGGCTCCTGACCGACCTGGAGGTCGAGCTCGACGGGCGCGGCAACGTCGCCCGCGACGAGACCTACATGTCGTCCGCGGACGGCGTGTTCGTCGCCGGCGACATCGGCCGCGGGCAGTCGCTCATCGTGTGGGCGATCTCCGAGGGCCGTTCCGCGGCCGCCGGGGTGGACACCTACCTGACCGGCCGCACCGTGCTCCCGCGGCCGATCGACCCGACGGACCGCCAGATCGGCTGAGCGCCCGCCACACGGATCCGAATGAGTCCGGGCCCGGCCGCACACCGCGGCCGGGCCCGGACTCATTCCACGAGCTCCAGGTCGAACGCGTCGTCACCGATCCAGATCCGGAGACCGTCCGCGTCGTCGGTGACGTAGCCGTCCTCCTCCTCACCGAGCTCGCGGATGGCGCCCAGGGCGCGGCGGCCGAACTCGACGACCCCGTCCCCGGCGTCGACCGGCCGGTACTCGCGGGCGAGCAGGGCCGTCCGGCACGCGGTGGCCAGCCAGGCCGCGTTCGCCGTGCCGACCTCGGCCCGCCATCGTGACTCGCGCATCCAGCGAGTATGAACCGGATCACCCCCGCCCGTCGCCACCCGACGACCGGCGATCGCACCGAAACGGTCCACATCGGCCTCCGGTCGTCGTCACGGCCCCGTCCGTCGCGGACGCGATGCCGCTCGCGGTCGAACCCGGAACGACCGCCACCCGCACCACAACCCGGGGCGCTCTCGTGCGTTGAACCGTGCGACCGGCACCTGCAGAACCGGGAGCCCCTGTCGGTGCCGGGCACCATCGGGACATCGGGTACCGCGAGTCCGCTCGCGGGCCCGGTGCCCGGTGGTGTAACTCGTGGGGCGGCGCCGGGTCAGCGGCCCGCGAGCGCCGGGACCGGCCGTGCGGACCCGTGAGCCCGCCGCCGCAGCGTCCGCACCCGGCTCGCCACCCAGAACAGCGACGCCGTCACCACGGCCAGCACCCCGCCCGCCAGCACGCACAGCAGCGGGTTGCCGCCGGTCACCGGACCGAGCGCGAGCCCGATCGCGAGCATGTACGACGCCCACAGCACCGAGCTCACGGCCGACCCGGCCAGGAACGGGCGCAGACCCAGCCCCAGCCGTCCGGCCGCGGCACAGCCGGCCAGGCGCCCGCCGGGCAGGAACCGGGCTGCCGCGAGCACCGTCACCGGACGCCGGGCGAGGTTCTCCCGGACCCAGCGCACCGCCGGACGGTCGTCGGTGTCGGCGGAGCGCGGGAGCAACCGGTGCGAGCCACGGCCGAGCGCGTGCACGGCGAGGTCACCCGTCATCGAGCCGACGACCGCGGCGAGGACGAGGCCCACCACCATCGGCACGTCACCGGACACGCCCGCCGTCGCCGTCGCCGTCATCAGGACGGTCTCGCTCGGCAGCACCGGCATCGGCCCGTCCACCGCGATCATCAGGACCAGGGCGGGGATCAGCCACGCGCTGTGCAGTACCGCCGTGACCAGCTCCACCCGAGGGACCTCCGTGTCCGGTGCGTCGTCCCACGACCCTCGCAGATCCCACACACGGCGTAACGGGGGCATCCCCCCCGGGCTCCGCGATGAGTTCCGTTGCTCGTCCCGGTCTGATCGGGTGAGTGCCACGGACCGGCCGTGGCCCGCCCCCGGAGGTACGTCATGTCCGCGCCGTCGGCCACCCGCCCGTCCGTCTCCCCCGCGCTGCACCGGACGCTGTGGGTGCTGCAGATCCTGCTGGGCCTGTTCATCGTGGTCGCCTCCGCCGCACCCAAGCTCGTCGGCGAGGCCTCCGCGGTGCAGATCTTCACCGACATCGGGATCGGCCAGTGGCTCCGCTACCTCGTCGGGGTGCTGGAGCTCGCCGGCGGGATCGGCCTGATGACCAGGCGGTACGCCGGCCCCGCCGCGGTCGGCCTGGTCCTGCTCATGATCGGCGCGGCGCTCACGCAGGCGTTCGTGCTGCACGGCGGAGCGCTGGTGCTGACCCCGGTCGTGCTCGGCGTGCTGTTCGGCCTCGTCGCCGCCGGCCGCCGGCCGCCGGGAGACCCTCACCACGAAGCGCTGACCAGCGTTTACCCGTCGTGCGACGGGGACCCCCCCGACCGACACGGGCGCTCCGGCGCCGTTCCGCAGTCTTCCCAGAGGAGAGAACCCGCCATGGCCGACCGCCACGTGAAGCCGGTCGACGACGGCTGGACCGTCGAGAAGCAGAACGCCCAGCGCCCGAGCGCCAAGGCCGGCACCCAGGCCGAGGCGATCACCAGGGCGGTGGAGATCATCGCGAAGGACGGCGGCGGCAACCTCGTCGTGTACGGCACCGACGGCTCGGTCCGCGAGCGCCGCTCGGTGGAAGCCTGCTCGGACGCCACCACCGGCACCGCGGCCAGGGCGACCGCCTCCGCGACCGGGACCGCGGCCGCGGACACGGCGGCCAAGGCCGCCGACACCGCAGGCCGCGCGGCGGACGAGATCGGTTCCGACACCGCCACCACCGCCCGGAAGGTCGCCGGCGAGACGCGCAGCGCCGCGGCGAAGGCCGGTGACACGGCGAAGACCGGCGCCGAGCAGGTCGCAGCGGAGGCGCGCAAGGTCTCCGACAACGGCAAGAAGCCGGAGAACGCCGGCCGGGACGCCGCCGACGCGGCGAAGGCCACCGGCGAGCGTCTGGCGGGCACCGCCTCCCGCACCGGACGTCAGGTCGCCGGGGAGGCCACCGCCTCGGCGGAGCGTTCCGCGGCGACGCTGCGGTCCGTCGCCGGCGAGGGCGCGGACACCGCGGTGCGCAGCGCGGACCGGGCCGCCCGGGTCGGTGAGCGCGTCGAGGACGACCTCGACGACACCGGTGCCCGGCTGGCGCGCAAGCTGCACGACGACGGTGAGCGCGCCGCCGTCCGCCTCGACGAGTTCGCCCTCCGCCTCTACCGGCCGCTGAACCCGATCCGGTTCGGCAGCCGGGTCGCCGCCGGCGCGGTGGCGACCGCGTTCGGCGTGACCGGCGCCGTCACCTCCCGTGCCGGCAAGCTCTTCCAGAGCGGCACCCGCAAGGCCACCGGCCGCTGACCCCGGCCCCGTCGGCCCCGCCCCGCAGAACGTCCGGGGCGGGGCCGGACCATGTCAGGGGGCGGGGCTGATCACGTAGTCGCCGACGTCGTCGCGCCACTCCATCTGGATCAGGTCCCGGGCCCTGGCGGCCTTCGCGAACGACAGGAAGCTGCCGAAGCCGAACCGCTTCTCCGAGAAGTCGGGCACCCGCTTGCGGAGCTGGTCCTTCAGCCCGGACAGCTGCGGCGGTCCGCCGGCCGCGCTCAGGTCCCGCACGACGCCGACGAGCAGCGCGAACGCGTCCTGGTCGGCGTCGGGGTCGTCGGGCACCGTGACCTCGGGGTCGCCCTGCGCCGACCCGGCGGCCAGCGACAGCGCGCCCTGCGTCTCCAGGTGGCGCAGCAGCTCGCCGAACCCGCGGAACCCGTGGTCGGCCTCGTCGAAGGTGGGGTCCTTGCGGAGGATCGCCCGCTTCAGCCGGGACGCGAGGACCGGGCCGTCGGCGTGCCGGGCCAGGCCGGCCAGGGTGCTGACCACCAGGCCGTCGACGTCGCGTTCCTCGGCCCCGGTCGTCGCGGTCTCCTCGGTGGCGTCGGAGAACGTGAGACCGAACGGGTTCTGGTCCCGCTCGGGTGCGGCCGGGGCCCCGGCCGGCGCCGGGGCCGCGGCGGCCACGGGCTCGGCGGCCGCCGCCGCGGCGGGCGGGCGCGCCGTGCCCCGCCTGCGGCGCTGCGGAGCGGGCTCACGGCTCGGTTCCAGGCCGGGCAACCGGTCGTAGAACAGGAACTCGTCGCAGGCCGGCGGCAGCAGTGCCGACGTCGAGGACTGCACCCCGATCCCGATCACCCGCTTGTCCAGCTCGCGGAGCTTGTGCATCAGCGGGGTGAAGTCGGAGTCGCCGGTGGCGATCGCGAACGTCGTCACGAACTCGCGCTCGTAGGCGAGCTCGATCGCGTCGACGGCGAGCTTGATGTCGGCCGCGTTCTTCCGCGAGCCACCGATCCGCTGCGGGATCTCGATGAGCTCGACCTGGGCGCGGGCCATCAGGCGGCGGTCCTCGTCGAACGCCGACCAGTCCGCGTAGGCGCGGCGCACCACCACCCGGCCCCGTTCGGCGAGTGCGTCGGCGACCGGGCCGAAGTCGAAGGGGACGACACCGAGCCCGTCCCGGGCGCCGATCGCGAGGTTCTCGTAGTCGAGCAGCAGGGCGATGCGTTCGTCCTCGTGGGCCACCGCGGAAGACTAATCCCGGTGCACCGCCGGGGACCGGCCGGGAGACTGCACGTCATGCGAGCGGAGGACGTCGAGCAGGCGGTCGTGGTCATGACGGAGGCGCTGCGCGGGACCGACGACGCCGACTGGTCGGCCCCGGCCGGGCCGCTCGAGTGGTCGTGCCGGGACACCGCCGTGCACGTCGCCGACGACCTGTTCGGCTACGCCGCGCAGGTCGCCGTCGCGCCGACGGGTGACTACCCGCCGTTCGAGCTCACGGTCCCCGCCGCGGCGTCGGTCGACGGCCTGCTCCTGGTGGTGGAGACCGGCGGGGCGATGCTCGCGTCGGTGGTCCGCACGGCGCCGCCCGGCGTCCGCGGCTGGCACCCCTACGGCGACGGCGACGCCTGCGGTTTCGCCGCGATGGGCGTGGTCGAGGTGCTGGTGCACACCCACGACATCACCCGCGGGCTGGGCGTCGGCTGGACCATGCCGGCCCCGCTGTGCCGCGGTGTGCTCGCCCGCCTCTGGCCGGACACCGACCCGGGCGACGACCCGGCGGCGACACTGCTGCACCGGACCGGCCGGGCACCACTGAACGGGGTCCCACCGCCGTCGCGGTGGCGGTGGTACGGCGCCCCGCACACCTGATCCGCACGGGGTACTGCGTCCCGGAAATCCGGTGACCGTCGGCCCTCCCCGTCCGCGGCGGATCGGAGCAGACTGGGCCCTCCACCGGAGGAGGAGACCCATGAACTCCCCGCACCCGCCGGCCGGCACCGTCCTCGTCGCGCTCGCCTCTGCCGACCACCGCACCCTGCGCGCGGCCGCCGAGATCGGGCGTGCGCTGGTCGTGCACGGCCACAGCCCGCTGATCGCCGCCGCGGGCGACCTCCCCCCGCTCGACGGGGTGTGCGCCGTCGTCCTCGGCGGGGCCTGGGACCGGCCGTGGGCGCGCCTGGCCGCCCACCGCTTCCTGCACCACGACGACGACCTGCTGCGCGACCGTCCACTCTGGATGTTCGATGCCAACCCGCGCACCGGTCCCGGTCGGCACCCGCACCCGGTGCCCCCGGCAGGGGTGGAACTGCGGGGACCCGTGCAGGGGCCGGAGGCGGCCGGCTGGGGGCCGTGGGCGTCGGCGATCGCCGGCGAGCTCGCCGGGACGGGCACCCCGGTGGGCGCGTCGTGACCAGGCCCGGGGTCCCGGGGCCGACCCCACCCCGCCCGGGTGTCGTCCGGCAGGCGGTCGCCACCGCGCTCATGGCACCCTCGGTGCACAACAGCCAGCCGTGGCGCTGGCGGATCGGCGCCGACCGCATCGAGCTGTACGGCGACCCGGACCGGCGGCTGCCCTTCACCGATCCCGACGGCCGCGACCTGCTGGTCAGCTGCGGCAGCGCGCTCTCCCACCTGCACGTCGCCCTGGCCGCGGCGGACGTCGGGCACGAGACGCTGCGCTTCCCCACCGACGACCGCCACCATCTGGCCACGGTCCGTCTCACCGGCGGACCACCGGACCTGGCCGCGCGCGCCGACCGCGTCCTCGCGCCCGCCATCGCGGTCCGGCGCAGCGACCGCCGGCCCTTCACCGACGGTGAGCTCGCCCCGCACACCCGCGCCGCGCTCGGCCTCCGCGCCGCCCGCTACGGCGTCGCCCTGCACGCCGTGACGGGGACGGCGGCCCGCGAACAGCTCGCGGAGCTGGAGCGGGAGGCCGCCCGCGACGCCCGCCGTCGGCCCGGTCAGGCCGCGGAGCTGCTGGTCTGGACGCACCGCTACGCCGGCTCCCGCGACGGCGTGCGGGCCTCGTCGGTCCCGGCGGGCACACTCCGGACGGCCGGGGACGATCTCGCCGTCCGCTTCCCGCCCGGGTCGTTGCCGGTGGACCCGCTCGCCCACGACCGGGCCACGATCCTCGTGCTCAGCACCCCCGCGGACGACGACGAGGCCCGGCTCGCGGCCGGGGAGGCCGGCGGCGCGCTGCTGCTGGCCGCCACCCGGGCGGGCCTCGCGACCTGCCCGCTGACCCGGATCCTGGAGACCAGGGCGACCCGGGCGGCGCTGGCGTCGCGGGTGCTGCGCACCCCCGACCACGCCCAGCTGCTGATCAGGATCGGGCGCGCCCCGGACGACCGGGAGCTCCCGGCCACCCCACGCCGCCGCCTCTCCGACGTGCTGGTGCACGGTCACCCCTGAGCGCGGCCAGGCAGCGGGGTGAGGCCGGACACGGACCTTCGGCCCGCCCGGCCGGGCCGTCCGGACGGCACCCGTCCCGGCGGCCGGCGGATAGTCTCGGGCCCGACGGGGACGACGGCGTGCGGAGGCGATCGTGACGATCTCGGTGTTCCTGCTCGACGACCACGAGATCGTGCGCCGCGGACTGGCCCAGCTGCTCGAGCTCGAGGACGACATCGAGGTCGTCGGGGAGGCCGCCACCGCCTCCCAGGCCACGGTGCGGCTGCCCGCGCTGCGGCCGGACGTCGCGATCCTCGACGTCCGGCTCCCCGACGGCGACGGCGTCAGCGTCTGCCGCGACGTCCGGTCGGCGGTCACCCCGCCCCCGGCCTGCCTGATGCTGACCTCGTACGCCGACGACGAGGCCCTGTTCGGCGCGATCATGGCCGGTGCGTCGGGCTACCTGCTCAAGCAGGTGGCCGGGGTCGATCTCGTCGGCGCGGTCCGCACGGTCGCCGCGGGCGGCTCGCTGCTCGACCCGAAGGCGACGGCCGCGGTGCTGGAGCGGCTGCGCCGCGGCGACACCGCCACGCAGTCCGACCCCCGCTACGAGTCGCTGAGCCCGCAGGAGCAGCGGATCCTCGAGCTGATCGCGGACGGGCTGACCAACCGGCAGATCGGCGGGGAGCTGCACCTGGCGGAGAAGACCGTCAAGAACTACGTCTCCTCGATCCTGCACAAGCTCGGCTACGCCCGGCGCACCGAGGCCGCCGTGTACGCCGTCGAACGGCGCCGCGGGCAGCGCTGAGGCTCACGGCAGCGGGACCGTCCACACCAGACGGGTCCCGCCCGTGTCCGGCGTGTCCGCGACGAACGTCCCGTCCAGCTCCACCGCCCGCTCCGCCAGGTTCCGGAGCCCGCTGCGCCGCCCGGTGCCGCCGATCCCCCGACCGTCGTCGACGATCTCGGCGCCGAGCTCGCGGCCGGCCCGCACCGTGACCGTCAGGGTGTGGGCGGCGGCGTGCCGGACGGTGTTCGTCGCCGCTTCCCGCACCACCGCGAGCAGGTGCGTCGCCACGGTCGCCGGGACGAGCGTGTCGACCGGGCCGTCGGTGTGCACCGAGGTCGTCAGCCCCGACTCGGCGGTCGCCTCCGCGACGGTGTCGAGCAGCCTGCGGCGCAGCCCGCCGGGACCGTGCTCGGCCGTCTGCAGGTCGAAGATCGTCGTCCGGATCTCGCGGACGGTGCGGTCCAGCTCGTCGACGGCCTGCTCGACCCGCTCCCGGGCCGGGCCGTCGGCGGTGCGGCGCAGCGTCCCCTGCAGTTTCAGCCCGACCGCGAGCTGCTGCTGGGCGCGGTTCTTCTCCCCCAGCTCCAGGGCCAGCGCGGCCTGGTCGGCGAACGACACCAGCAGTGGCACCTCGGACGGGCGGAACGGTGGGTCCCCCGACCGGCGCTGGGCGATCAGCACCCCGATCACCCGCTCGACGGCACGCATCGGGACGGCGACGGTGGGCCCCGCGGAGCCGCCGTCGGCGGGCGAGTCGAGGAACGCGCGGGGACTGTCGGCGAGCATCGGCTGCAGTCCCTCGACGACGTCGCGCAGCAGGGTCCCGCCGAGGCCGCCCGACGGCCAGGCCCGGCCCGCCGTGGCGCCCTCACGGAACCCGCCGTCGTCGTCGCCGGGGCCCAGCGCGATCAGCGTGCTGTCGGCCCGGCTCAGCTCGAGGCACCGGCGGGCGACGAGCGCGAGCGTGTCCGGCTCGTCGGTACCGGCCAGCACCTCGCCGCGGATCTCGGCGGAAGCCTCCAGCCACTGCTGGCGCAGCAGCCCCTGCTCGAACAGGTCGGCGTTCTGCACCGCGATCCCGGCCGCGGCGGCCAGCGCCTGCAGGATCAGCTCGTCGTCGGCGGTGAACCCGGCGGCCGCCCCGCCCGGCCCGATCTTCTCGGTCAGGTAGATGTTGCCGTAGACGGCCTCCCGCACCCGGATCGGGACGCCGAGGAAGCTGGCCATCGGCGGATGGTTCGGCGGGAAGCCGGACGACGCCGGGTGTGCGGAGAGATCGTCGAGGCGCAGCGGGCGGGGATCCTCGATCAGCTGCCCGAGCAGGCCCTTGCCCTCGGGCGGGCGCCCGAGCGCCGCCCGTGTCGCGTCGTCCAGCCCGACGTCGATGAACCGCGCGATCGAGCCGTCCGGCGCGAGCACGCCGAGCGCTCCGTAGCGGGCGTCCACCAGGTCGACGGCCGACTGGACGATCCGTTCCAGCGTCGCGTCGAGCTCCAGCCCGGCGGCGACGCCGAGCACCGCGTCGAGCAGCCGCTGCATCCGCCTGCGGGTGCCCGCGATCTCGCCCAGCCGGTCCTGCACCTCGCCGATCAGCTGGTCCAGGCGGAGCCCGGACAGCAACCGGGCCAGCTCGCCGGGACCGCTCGCGTTCTCGTCCATCCGGACTCCTCCCGCCGGTACCGAACCTGGCACCGGGCCCGCACGCGCACAAGCGGTCCGGGTGGCCCGGGTATCGCGGGACCTTCGGACCTGACCACCGGGGGCGGCCTGGGACACCATCGACGGCGACCGGGCGGCCTGGCGACGCAGCCGCTGCCGACGTGGGGGAGGGACCGGAATGGACACCACCTGCCACCGCGGGACGGTCACCCGCACGCTCGGGCTCGACGACGGGGCCGTCCACGCGGTACTGGGGCTCGCCACGCGGGCGCCGTCGTTGCACAACAGCCAGCCGTGGCTGTTCCGGCTGCGCCCGGACCGGATCGACCTGCGCGCCGATCCCACTCGCCGGGTCCCGGTCGCCGACCCGGCCGACCGCGAGCTGCGGGTCGGCTGCGGCGCGGCGCTGTTCACCCTCCGGCTGGCGCTCACCGCCGCCGGGGTCCGGCCGCTGGTCAGCCGGTTCCCCGAACCGCACGATCCCGAGCTGGTCGCCGTCGTCCGGCACGGCGGGGCCGTACCGCCGACGACGGTCACGCAGGACCAGCGCCGGATGCTCGAGGCGGTACCGCGCCGGCACACCAACCGGCGGCCGTTCCGGGACACCCCGGTGCCCCGGCCGGTCCGGGCGGCACTGCGCCGGGCCGCGTTCGACGAGGGGGCCTGGCTGGACCTCGTCACCGATCCCGACGACCTCGCCGAGCTGGGCAGGCTCGCCCGGGAGGCGCACCGCAGGCAGTGCGGGGACGCCGCGTTCACCGCCGAGCTCGCGTCCTGGACCGGGCTCGGGAGCGACCGCGACGACGGTGTCCCCGCCCGCGCCGGCGGGCCCTGCCCGCCGCCGAACCAGCCGTGGGTGACGCGGGACTTCGCCGGTGACCGTCATCCCCGCCCGGCGCCCGCGGCCTTCGAGTCCGATCCGCTGATCGCCGTGCTGAGCGTGCACACCGACGGCCCGCGCGAGGAGCTGCGGGCCGGGGAGGCGCTGCAGCGGGTGCTGCTGACGGCGACCGCGGAGGGCCTGTCCGCGTCGTTCCTGTCCCAGCTGGTCGAGGTCCCCGACGTGCGCGAGCGGGTCCGCAGGCTGCTCGGCGGGACCCGCCCGCCCCAGGTCGTGCTGCGGCTCGGGCACGGCGTCCCCGTCCCCGCCACGCCGCGGCGGCGGCCGGAACAGGTCGTCGAACCCGCCTGACCTCCGGTCCCGGGCCCGCGTGGGGGCGGACCCGGGGCCGGTCACCCCGGGACGGAGGTCCCGGCCGGGACCGGCCGTCCGCCCGGTTCGCGATGCCCCGCCACGAACCACGATCGACGGAGCGGGGCCGGCGGACCGGTCCCGCCGGCCGTCCGGAGGGGGCGTCGAGGACGCGATGAACCTGGATCTCGCGCGGTGGCAGTTCGCGATCGTCACCGTCTACCACTTCCTGTTCGTCCCGCTGACGATCGGCCTGTCGCTGCTGGTCGCGAGCATGCAGACGGTCTGGGTCGCCACCGGCGACGAACGCTGGCTGCGCATGACGAAGTTCTGGGGGAAGCTCTTCCTGATCAACTTCGCGATGGGTGTGGTCACCGGCATCGTCCAGGAGTTCCAGTTCGGGATGAACTGGAGCGACTACAGCCGGTTCGTCGGTGACGTGTTCGGCGCGCCGCTCGCGATCGAGGCGCTGCTCGCGTTCTTCCTGGAGTCCACGTTCCTCGGCCTGTGGATCTTCGGATGGGACCGGCTGCCCCGGCGGGTCCACCTGGCCTGCATCTGGCTGGCCGCGATCGGCACCGTGCTGTCGGCGTACTTCATCCTCGCCGCGAACTCCTGGATGCAGCACCCGGTCGGCTTCACGGTGAACCCGGAGTCCGGCCGCGCCGAGCTGAACGACTTCGGCGCGCTGCTCACCAACTCGACCGCGGTCGCCGCGTTCTCCCACACCATCACCGCCTGCCTCGTCACGGCCGGGATGTTCCTCGTCGCCATCAGCGCCTGGAACCTCGCGAAGGACCGCCATCCCGAGGTGTTCCGGCCCTCGGCCCGGGTCGGGCTCTGGACCGTGCTGGTGGCGGGCCTGGGCGTCGTGGTGACCGGCGACCTGCAGGCCCGGCTGATGACCGAGCAGCAGCCGATGAAGATGGCCGCGGCCGAGGCGCTGTGGGACACCGTCGCACCGGCGTCGTTCTCGCTGTTCACGATCGGCACCCCGGACGGGACGCAGGAGCTCTGGAGCCTGCGCGTGCCACGGCTGCTGTCGTTCCTGGCGACCGGCACCTGGGACGGCCAGGTCGAGGGCATCCGCCAGCTCCAGGCGCAGGCGGTGGCGACCTTCGGTCCGGGGCTCTACACGCCCGACATCCCGATGACGTACTGGACGTTCCGGTTCATGATCGGCTTCGGCCTGCTCGCCGGTCTGGTCGCGCTCGTCGGGCTGTGGCTCACCCGCCGTCGCGCCCGCCGGGTGCCCCGCTGGTTCGGCGTCGCGGCACTCGCCGGACTGGTCACCCCGTTCGCCGCGAACTCCGCGGGCTGGATCTTCACCGAGACCGGCAGGCAGCCGTGGGTGGTGTTCGGCGTGCTGCGCACCGCCGACGGCGTCTCCCCCTCGGTCGGCTGGGCGACCGTGCTGACGTCGCTGGTCGTGCTCACCCTGCTCTACGGCGTCCTCGCGGTGGTCGAGGTGGTGCTGCTCGTGCGGGCGGTGAGGGCCGGGCCACCGGCGGCCGGCACCCCGGTGGGCGACGGCGCCCCGGCAGGTCCCGCCCCCGAACCCGACCCGGCCGAGCCGCCGGCCCTGACCTACTGAGGAGGACGCGGTCGTGGAGCTCGTCGACGTGTGGTTCGTACTGATCGCCGTCCTGTGGACGGGGTACCTGTGCCTGGAGGGCTTCGACTTCGGCGTCGGGATGCTGCTGCCCGCGGTGACCCGTGACGAGTACGACCGGAAGGTCGCGCTCGGCACCATCGGGCCGGTCTGGGACGGCAACGAGGTCTGGCTGCTGGTCGCCGGCGGTGCGATGTTCGCGGCGTTCCCGGAGTGGTACGCGAGCCTGTTCTCCGGCTTCTACCTGGCGTTCCTGCTGCTGCTGGTGGCGCTGATCCTGCGGGGGATCGCGCTGGAGTACCGGGGGAAGGAACCGCGCTGGGCGCCGGTGCTCGACCGGATCCTGACCGGGTCATCGCTGGCCGCGGCACTGCTGGTCGGGGTGGCGCTGGCGAACGTCGTACGCGGGGTCCCGCTCGACGCCGACCACGAGTTCACCGGCACCCTGGTCACCCTCCTCAACCCGTACGCCCTGCTCGGCGGGATCACCACGGTGCTGGTGTTCGCGCTGCACGGCGGGGTGTTCCTGGCGCTGAAGACGGACGGCCCGGTCCGGGAGCGGTCCGCCGCCGTCGCGGTGACGGCGGGCGTGCTGGCCGTCACCGCCGGTGGGGTGTTCGGCGTCTGGACCCTGGTCGACGGCGCCCCGCTCTGGGTCCTCGCGCCGGTCGCCGTCGCGGCAGGCGGGCTGGTGGGGGCGACGGTGCTGGTGGCGCGGGGCCGGGAGGGCTGGGCGTTCACCGCGACGACGACGGCGATCGTCGCGGTCGCGGTGACGCTGTTCGGGTCGCTGTACCCGGACGTCCTGCCCTCCACGACCGACCCGGCGTTCTCGCTGACGGTGGACAACGCGTCCTCCACGCCGTACACGCTCACGATCATGACGTGGGTGGCGGCGGTGGTCACGCCGGTCGTGCTCTGCTACCAGGCCTGGACGTTCTGGGTGTTCCGCAGGCGGCTGACCCGCCGGGACTTCGTGGCAGCGGAACCCACGACGCCGGAGGGATCGTGAGCGACCCGACCGATACGCGATCCTGGCGATGCGGCCCCACCGGGGCGGCGTCGATCGTGGCGGACCGATCCGGCGACGAAGGGTGACCACGATGCCCGCTCCCACGCTGACCGCCATCCACCACTTCAGCCCCACGGTGTCCGACATCGACGCCAGCGTCGCCTGGTACGCGACGGTGCTGGGCATGGAGCGGGTCCCGGCGCCGTTCCCGCACCACGGGGACGAGAAGGGTGGCTACGCGGTCCTGCTGATGAACCCGGCCGGCTTCGCCGTCGGTCTGCATCATCACGAGGCCAACCCGGGCGAGACCTACCACGAGAGCCACACCGGGCTCGACCACATCGCGTTCGGGGTGGCGTCCCGGGAGGACCTGGAGGCATGGGCCGCCTGGCTGGACGAGTGCGGGGTCGTCCACAGCGGGGTCGTCGACGCGATCGAGCCGGTGCCCTACTCCGTGATCGTGTTCCGCGATCCGGACGGCATCCAGCTCGAGCTGTTCCACATGGCCGCCTGAGACGGCGCGGGGCGGGCACCGGTGCTCCGGTGCCCGCCCCGCGTCCGTCGTGCGTGGGTGTCAGCCGCGTGTCACGGCGCGCCGAACCCGGCGGTGGTGAGGACCTGCCTGCCCTGCTCACCGTTCACGAAGTCGACCCACTTCTGCGCCAGCTCCGCGTTCTGCGTGTTCTTCAGGACGGTGATCGGGTAGTCGTTCACCGCGTCCGCGGCCTGCGGGAAGTCGACGCCCTGGGCCTGCCCCTTCGACGCCGTCACGTCGGTCTTGTAGACCAGCCCGGCGTCGGCGTTGCCGGTGGTGACCTTCTGGAGGACGGCCTTGACGTCCTGCTCCTCCGACACCGGCGTGATGTCGACGGCCGCCGCCTGCTCGACCTTCTCGGTCGCCGAGCCGCACGGCACCTGCGGCGCGCAGACCACGGTCCGCAGGTCGGGCTTCGTGAGGTCCTGCAGCGACGCGACGGCCTTCGGGTTCTGCGGGGCGACCGCGATCTGCAGCGTGTTCGTCGCGAAGACGGTGGGCTCGGCCTGCTGGTTGCCGGCGTCGGTCACCTTCTTCATGTTGTTCTGGTCGGCCGAGGCGAACACGTCCGCCGGGGCGCCCTGGTTGATCTGCTGGGCCAGGGTCGAGGAGCCGGCGAAGTTGAACGTGACGTCGGTCCCGGGGTTGGCGGCCTCGAACTGCTTCTCCAGCTCCTCGAAGGTGCCGGTCAGCGACGCGGCCGCGAACACGGTGAGGGTCCCGCCCTGGGCCTGGGCGCTCTCCGGGGCGGCGCCGCCACCGGACTCGCCCCCGCCGCAGCCGGCCAGCACGGCCAGCGCGGTCGCGGCGACCGCGGCTCCGGCGACGCGGACAGTGGAACGGATCTTCACGAGGGTCCTCCGGGAGGTCGAACGGTGCGTCGGTGTGCGCGCCGTCCCGGCGGTCCGGGGTGGACGTCGACGGTGACGTCCCCGCCCGGGGCATCCTCCGATGTCCGGAACTGCGGCACGGCGAGGATTATAAGGACGCACACGCCGACCCGCCATGGCCCGGGACCCGCAGATCGTCGTTTCACCTCAGGGCAGGACGGCCACGGCGTCGACCTCGACGAGGTAGCCGGGTGCGGCCAGCGAGGTGACCCCGATCCAGGTGCTCGGCTGCTGGAACTCGACGCCCAGCCTCGCGGCCGCCCGCTCGCGCCCGACGACGAACTGCCCGGCCTTCGCCTCGTCGAGGCCCACGACGTACACGGTGACCTTGGCCAGGTCGGCCGCCGTCGCCCCGACCGCGTCGAGCGCGGCGGCGACGTTGAGGTAGCACTGCTCGGCCTGCGCGGCGACGTCGCCCGGCCCCACGAGCGTGCCCTCGGTGTCCCAGGACACCTGCCCGGCCAGGTACACCGTGCGCGACCCCTGCGCGGTGGCGACCTGGTGGTGGACGTCGACCCGGTTGACCCGCTCGGGATGCACCAGTTCCACGGTCATCGTCGTTCTCCTCTCGGCGTGGACCCGAAACATAACACAACAATGTTATTGCATGCCGGAAGGTCAGGAGCGCACACCCGGCGACCGGCCGGTGTGAGGGCCCTGTAATCCTGTGTTGACGGCATGTCACGGCCGGATAACGCTCCGGCCCTACCGTCCCCGACGTCCGGGATCGACCCGGGCGCGACGGCGGGAGGCGACGGGACACGGTGGCGGCCACGGGGACCGGAACGACCACGGCGCGGACCGTGTGCACCTACTGCGGGGTCGGCTGCGGGATCCTGCTCGAGATCGGGGCCGGGCCCTCCGGCGAGCGCAGCGTCCGCCGGGCCACCGGCGACCCGCAGCACCCGGCCAACGCGGGGCGGCTGTGCACCAAGGGCGCCACCAGTGCGGAGCTGTTCCGGGCGCCCGGCCGTCTCGGCACGGCTCTCACCCGCACCGAGCGCGGCGCCGAGCCGGTCGCCACCCCGGTCGACGAGGCGATCACCTCCACCGCCCGCCGGCTGCGCGCGATCCTCGACGAGCACGGGCCCGACGCGCTGTCCTTCTACGTGTCCGGGCAGATGAGCACCGAAGCGCAGTACCTGGCGAACAAGCTCGCCAAGGGGTTCGTGCGGACCAGCCAGATCGAGTCGAACTCCCGGCTCTGCATGGCGTCGGCCGCCACCGGATACAAGCTGTCGCTCGGCTCGGCTCGGACGGCCCGCCCGGCTCCTACGACGACCTCGACCACGCCGACGTCTTCCTCGTGATCGGCTCCAACATGGCCGACTGTCACCCGGTCCTGTTCCTGCGCATGATGGACCGGGTCGCGGCCGGGGCGACCCTGATCGTCGTCGACCCCCGCCGGACGGCGACCGCGGACAAGGCCGACCTGTTCCTCCAGATCACCCCGGGCACCGATCTCGCGCTGCTGAACGGTCTCCTGCACCTGCTGCAGGAGAACGGGCACGTCGACACCGCGTTCGTCGAGGAGTTCACCGAGGGCTGGGAGGACATGCCCGCCCTGCTCGCGGACTATCCGCCCGCCGTCGTCGCCGGGATCACCGGGCTCGCCGAGGACGACCTCCGGCGGGCCGCCGAGCTGATCGGCGGCGCGGAGAACTGGACCAGCTGCTGGACGATGGGGCTCAACCAGAGCACCCACGGCACCTGGAACACGAACGCGCTCGTCAACCTGCACCTGGCGACGGGCGCGATCTGCCGCCGCGGCAGCGGGCCGTTCTCGCTCACCGGCCAGCCGAACGCCATGGGCGGCCGCGAGATGGGCTACATGGGCCCGGGCCTCCCCGGCCAGCGCTCGGTGCTCTCCGCCGACGACCGCGAGTTCGTCGAGCAGGAGTGGGGCGTCTCCGCGGGCACCCTGCGGTCCGACGCCGGGCAGGGCACCGTCGACATGTTCTCCCGGATGGCCGACGGCGCGATCAAGGCGTGCTGGATCGTCTGCACCAACCCGGTCGCCTCCGTCGCGAACCGCCGCACGGTGATCGAGGGGCTCGAGGCCGCCGAGCTGGTGATCACGCAGGACGTGGTGGCCGACACCGAGACCAACGCCTACGCCGACGTCGTGCTGCCCGCCGCGATGTGGGCCGAGAGCGACGGCGTCATGGTCAACTCCGAGCGGAACCTGACGCTCGTCCCCGGCGCGGTCGACCCGCCCGGCCAGGCCCTCCCGGACTGGGAGCTGATCGCCCGGGTGGCCTGCGAGATGGGCTTCGCCGACGCCTTCACCTACGCGAGCGCCGAGGAGGTGTTCGCCGAGATCCGCCGGTTCCACAACCCCGCGACCGGCTACGACCTGCGCGGTGTCGACTACGACCGGCTCCGCGAGGCCCCGGTCCAGTGGCCCGCCGCGCCCGGCGCCGGGGACCGCAACCCGGTCCGCTACCTCAACGACGGCCGCAGCCAGGCCCGCGGCACCCGCCCCGGCGGCGGGACGCCGCGGCTGTGGTTCCCGCGGCCCGGCGGGCGCGCCGCGTTCCTCCCCCGCCCGCACCTGCCCGCCGCGGAGATGCCCGACGACGACCACCCGTTCCTGCTCAACACCGGCCGCGTGCAGCACCAGTGGCACACGCTGACCAAGACCGGGACCGTCGCGGCGCTGAACCGGCTGAACCCCGGGCCGTACGTCGAGATCCACCCGGCCGACGCCGAGCGGCTCGGCGTCACCGACGGCGACGGCCTGGAGCTGACCTCCCGGCGCGGACGGGCGGTCGTCCCCGCCGCCGTCTCCGACCGGGTGCGCGAGGGCGCCCTGTTCGCCCCGTTCCACTGGAACGACCGCTACGGCGAGTACCTCGCGGTCAACGCCGTGACCAGCGACGCCGTCGACCCGCAGTCATTCCAGCCCGAGTTCAAGGTGTGCGCGGTCGCCGTCGCCCCGGTCCCGGTGCCCCGCGAGCCGGAACCGGTCGCGGCGGCGGCGCACCCGCTGGAGGCCGTGTTCGGCCTGGCCGGGCAGGCCGAGCCGGAGCTCGGCGGTACCGAACGCCGGTACCTGGCGGGCTTCGTCCGCGGGCTGCAGGCCGCACCACCGGACGGGGTCGTGCCCGTGCTGCCGCCCGGCGCCCCGTTCGCCCCGGAGCACGCCACCTGGGTCGACGGCGTCCTCGCCGGGATGTTCTCCCGCTCCTCCCCCGGCGCACCGGACTCCCCCGGCAGCGTGGCGGGCACCGGGAGCCGGCCGGTCGTCGTCCTGTGGGCGTCGCAGACCGGCACCGCGGAGGACGTCGCGACCGGCCCGCTGACCGCGCGGCTCGCCGCGGCGGGCCGCACCCCGACCGTGACGGACATGGGCGGCAGCGGCATCGCCGAGCTCCCGCCCGACGCCGATCTGCTCGTCGTGACCAGCACCTTCGGCGACGGCGGGGCCCCGGACAACGGCGCGGCGTTCTGGGAGTCGCTGGCCGGTGCCGAGCCGGGCTCCCTCGACGGGCGGCGCTTCGCCGTCCTCGCGCTGGGCGACTCCAGCTACGCCGACTTCTGCGGCCACGGCCGCCGGCTCGACGACCGGCTCGCCGAGCTGGGCGCGGACCGGCTGGTCGAGCGCGTCGACTGCGAGCCCGAGTACGAGGAGGGCGCGCAGCGCTGGCTCGACGCCGTCGTCACCGCCCTGACCGGGGACACCCGCGAACCGGACGGGGCGTCCGGCAGCCCGGGTACCGCGCGCCGCGCAACCGAGCCCGCGCCGCTCGTCGGCAACCGCCTCCTCAGCCGGCCCGGCGCCGGCAAGGAGGTCCGCCGCTTCACCTTCGACCTGTCCGGCACCGGCCTGACCTACGAGGCGGGCGACGCCCTCGACGTGACCCCCAGCAACAGCGAGGCCCTGGTGGGCGAGTGGCTGGCGGCCACCGGGCTGGACGGCGCGACCGAGGTGGAGCTCGACGGCGACGCGGTACCGCTGGGGACGGCCCTGCGCGACCGGCTCGACATCACCCGGGCGAGCCCCGCACTGCTGCGGTTCGTCGCCGAGCGCTGCGCGGACGGGTTGCCGGGCAAGCTGCTCCGGCCGGACAACCGCGGCGAGCTGGAGCGCTGGTCGTGGGGCAGGCAGGCCGTCGACGTCGTCGGGGAGTTCGGTGTCCGGGCCACCGCCCAGGAGTGGGCCGACGTGCTCGGCCCGCTGCGCCCGCGGCAGTACTCGATCTCGTCGAGTCCCCTGGAGCGCCCCGACGAGGTGAGCCTGACGGTGTCGGTGGTCCGGTTCGCGAACCCGCGCGGCACGGCCCGGACCGGGGTCTGCTCCGCGTTCCTCGCCGACGCCCCGGAGGGGCACCCGGTCCCGGTCGGGATCCGTCCCGCCCCGCACTTCCGCCCGCCGGCCGACGGCGTCCCGATGATCATGATCGGGCCGGGGACCGGGATCGCGCCGTTCCTCGGGTTCCTCGAGGAACGACGGGCCCGTGGCGACCGGTCGCCGAACTGGCTGTTCTTCGGTGAGCAGCACGAGTCGACCGACTTCTACTACCGCGAGGAGCTCGAGACGCTGCGCCGCGACGGTGTGCTCACCGATCTCGACCTGGCGTTCTCCCGGGACCAGCGGACGAAGGTCTACGTGCAGGACCGGATGGCGGAGAACGGCGCGAAGCTCTGGTCGTGGCTGCGGGACGGCGCCCACCTCTACGTCTGCGGCGACGCGACGCGGATGGCGCGCGACGTCGACCGGACGCTCCGCACCGTCGTCGCCCGGCACGGCGGGCTCGCCCCGGACGAGGCCGACGCCTGGGTCACCCGGCTCGCCGAGGACCGGCGCTACGTCCGCGACGTCTACTGAGCCGCCGGGCCTACCGGGCCTCCTCGCCGTCGCGTTCCAGGTCCGCCGCGACGTCCGCGCCGGCGACCGCGTCACGGAACGCGCGGGCGACGTACGAGGCCGGACCCTGGTCGCCCAGCCGGAGCCCGACCGTCGGCAGCGGGCCGTCGCCGACGACGGGCAGCGCCCGCATCCCCGGCGGCACCCCGAACGCCCGCAGCCAGGTGTGGGCGATGACGGCGGACCACCGGCCGGTCGCCAGGTGCGCGTACAGCGCGGCGACGGTGTCGGTCTCGACCACGATCCGCGGCTCGCCACCGGCACGGCGGACCGCGTCGTCGAGGATCCGGCGGTTCTCCATGCCGCGGGTGAGGGCGCACAGCTCCACCCCGGCGACGTCGGCCCAGCCGACCTCCGTCCGGTCCGCCGGGACCCCGGCGGCGCCGGTGAGCAGCAGGTACCGCTCCCGGTACAGCGGGAGCACGGTGTCGCCGTCGTCGTCGGGGTCGAGGTAGGTGAGCCCGGCGTCGAGCTCGAACTCGGCGCGCCTGCGGTCGATCTCGCGCGACGACAGGACCTCGATCCGGGTCCCGGCCCGCGGGTGGGCCCGTGTCCAGGCGAGTGTCAGCGCCGCCGTCGCCGGCACGGCGGTGGGGATCGCCCCGATCCGGACGACCGCCGACAGGCCGCCGCGCATCCGGTCCAGGTCGGTCCGCAGCGCGTCCCGCTCGGCGAGGATCCGGTGCGCCCAGCCGACGACACGGGCGCCCTCCGCGGTGAACCCCTGGAACCGGTGGCCACGCTGCACGATCGTCACGCCGAGCTGGCGCTCCAGCGTCTGCAACGCCGCCGACAGCGTCGACTGGCTCGCGTGGCAGGCCGCCGCGGCACGCCCGAAGTGCTGCTCCCGCGCCAGCGCGACGAGGTACTCGAGCTGCCGCAGCTGCACGTCCCCCGCCATCCGGCGAGCCTAGCCCCGGTCCGCCGTCGATCGATCCGGTCGATCATGCCTCCCGAGTTCCCGATCGACCGCGCGGCGCCGCCCCGGGCCGCCTAGGTTGTGCGGGAAGGCGATCGGAACGGAGCAGGCGTGGACGTCGTGGGATGGCTGGGCTCGTGGCCCGTCCTCCGCCAGCTGACCGGTGGTGACCGGCTCGGCCGGGGTGCGGCGGCGCAGTCCGCCCGATCCGAGGGCCTCCGTGCCCGCACCGCGACCGCCGACCGCTGGGCGGGCTCCGTGTGCCCGTACTGCGCGGTCGGCTGCGGGCAGCGGGTCTACGTGAAGGACGAGAAGGTCGTCCAGATCGAGGGCGACCCGGACTCGCCGATCTCCCGCGGGCGGCTCTGCCCGAAGGGGTCGGCCAGCACCCAGCTCGTCACCGGCCCGCAACGGCTGGAGACGGTCCGTTACCGCGCGCCGTACGCCACCGAGTGGACCGACCTCGACCTCGACCTCGACACGGCGATGCACATGATCGCCGACCGCGTCGTCGACGCCCGCCGCCGCGGCTGGCAGGACGCCGACGACGAGGGCCGCCCGCTGAACCGCACCATGGGCATCGCCGCGCTCGGTGGCGCCGCCCTGGACAACGAGGAGAACTACCTCCTCAAGAAGGTGTTCACGTCCTGGGGCGCGGTACCGATCGAGAACCAGGCGCGTCTTTGACACTCCGCCACGGTTCCCGGTCTGGGAACCTCGTTCGGTCGGGGCGGCGCGACCAATCACCAGCAGAACCTGGTGGACGCCGACTGCATCATCATCATGGGCTCGAACATGGCCGAGGCGCACCCGGTCGGGTTCCAGTGGGTGATGGAGGCCAAGGCCCGGGGCGCCCGGGTGATCCACATCGATCCGCGGTTCACCCGGACCAGCGCGGTCGCGGACATCTACGTGCGGCTGCGCGCGGGCTCGGACATCGCGTTCCTCGGCGGCGTCGTGCGGCACGTCCTGGAGAACGACCTCGCCTTCCGTGAGTACGTCGCGGCGTACACCAACGCGTCGTACCTGCTGACCGAGGACTACGTCGACGCCGAGGACAACGACGGCGTCTTCTCCGGCTACGACCCCGAGACCGGCAGCTACGACACCCACAGCTGGCGGTTCCAGACCGACGGGACCGGCGAGCCGGTGGCCGACCCGACGCTGGAGCACCCCCGCTGCGTGTTCCAGGTGCTGCGCCGGCACTACGCCCGCTACACCCCCGAGACCGTGCAGCGGGTCTGCGGCGTGTCGCCCGAGCAGTTCGCGGACGTCTGCGAGGCGTGGACGGCGAACTCCGGACGGGACCGCACGACGTCGCTCGTCTACAGCGTGGGCTGGACCCAGCACAGCGTCGGCGCGCAGTACATCCGGTGCGGGGCGATCCTGCAGCTGCTGCTCGGCAACGTCGGCCGTCCCGGCGGCGGGATCTTCGCGCTCCGCGGGCACGCGTCCATCCAGGGCTCGACCGACATCCCGACCCTGTTCAACCTGCTGCCCGGCTACCTGCCGATGCCGAGCGTCGGCCAGGCCGACACCGGCACCTACGTCGAGGCGCTGCGCGCCAAGGGCCGCAAGGGCTTCGGCTGGAACAGCGACGCCTACCTGGTGTCGATGCTCAAGGAGTGGTTCGGCGACGCCGCGACCCCGGAGAACGACTTCGGGTACGACTGGCTGCCGCGTATCGACGGCGACCACGGCACGTACCGCACCGTCATGGACATGATCGACGGCCACGTCTTCGGCTACTTCGTCCTCGGCCAGAATCCGGCGGTCGGGTCGGCGCACGGGAAGATGCAGCGGCTCGGGATGGCGAACCTCGAGTGGATGGTCGTCCGGGACCTCGTCGACATCGAGACGGCGAGCTTCTGGAAGGACTCCCCGGAGATCGAGACCGGCGAGATCGTGACCGAGGAGTGCCGGACCGAGGTCTTCCTGCTCCCGGCGGCGTCGCACGTGGAGAAGGACGGCACCTTCACCCAGACCCAGCGGATGGTGCAGTGGCGGACCAAGGCCGTCGAGCCGTCCGGGGACCGGCGCTCGGACCTGTGGTTCGCCTACCACCTGGGACGCCTGGTGCGTGAGCGCCTGGCCGGCTCCACCGACCCGCGCGACCTCCCGGTCCGGAACCTGGCCTGGGACTACGAGCTCGAGGGCGAAGGCGAGTGGGCCGAGCCCTCCCCCGACGACGTCCTGCGCCGGATCAACGGCTACGACCTCGCCACGGGTGAGCTGCTCGACGGGTTCGCCGGGCTGAAGGCCGACGGCAGCACGTCGTCGGGCTGCTGGATCTACAGCGGGGTCTACGCCGGCGGGATCAACCGGGCCGCACGGCGCGAGCCGCACCACGGCACCCCGGACGAGACCCCCGACTGGGGCTGGACCTGGCCGATGAACCGGCGGGTGATCTACAACCGGGCCTCGGCGGACCCGCAGGGACGCCCGTGGAGCGAGCGCAAGAAGCTCCTCTGGTGGGACGACGACGCCGGCCGCTGGGCCGGGCACGACGTCCCCGACTTCGTGGCGACCACCCCGCCCGGGCACGAACCCGGCCCCGACACCGTCGGGCCGGACGCCCTCGGCGGCGACGACGCGTTCGTCATGCAGCCGGACGGGAAGGCGTGGCTGTTCGCGCCGACCGGCGTCGCCGACGGGCCGCTGCCCACGCACTACGAGCCGCACGAGTCGCCGATCCGCAACGAGCTCTACCTCCAGCAGTCCAACCCGACCCGCAGGGTGTTCGGGCGCAAGGACAACCCGTCGAACCCGGCCGCGGACGAGAAGGGCTGGGAGGTCTTCCCGTTCGTCCTGACGACGTCGCGGCTGACCGAGCACCACACCGCCGGCGCGATGAGCCGCCAGCTGCCGTTCCTCGCGGAGCTGCAGCCGGAGCTGTTCGTGGAGGTCTCGCCGGAGCTGGCCCGCGAGCGGGGCCTGGAGCACATGGGCACCGCGCACGTCGTGACCAGCCGGTCCGCCGTCGAGGCACGGGTGATGGTCACCGACCGGATGGGGCCCCTGCGGATCGGCGACACGACCGTGCACCAGATCTGGATGCCCTACCACTGGGGCTCCACCGGGCTGGTCCGCGGCGACGTCGTCAACGACCTGTTCGGCGTGGTCGAGGACCCGAACGTCTTCATCCAGGAGACCAAGGTGATCACCTGCGACGTCCGGCCCGGGCCGCGCCCGCGCGGTGCGGAGCTCACCGCCCTCCTGGAGGAGGTGCGCTCGCTGGCCGGGATCACCCCGGCGACCAACACCGAGCTGGTGCACGACGGCGCCCCGCACCTCGACCCGACCGCCCGACCCGACGACCGGCCGCCCGGCGTGCCCGGGATCGGGACACCGCTGGAGGAGGCACCGTGACGGAGCGGAACAGCGTCTACGGCCCCCTGGACAACGTGGCCGGCGATGCCGGCTACGACCCGGAGCACCCGCCCCGCATGGGGTTCTTCACCGACACGTCGGTGTGCATCGGGTGCAAGGCCTGCGAGGTCGCCTGCAAGCAGTGGAACGGCGTCCCCGACGACGGCTTCGACCTGCTCGGGATGTCGTTCGACAACACCGGCTCGCTCGGCGCCGACAGCTGGCGGCACGTCGCCTTCATCGAGCAGCCGCGCCGCTCCGGTTGCCAGGACACCGGCCTCGACGCCGCACCCGTCGGCGCGACGGCGACCGGGATCATGCAGTCCTCGGTCGCCGGGGGACTCGCGGCGTCGCCGGAGCTCGGCGGCGAGCTCGGGACGAGGCCGCGGCGGGACGGGGCGGAGCCGGAGCCGCTCGGCATGCCGGCGTTCTCCCGGCCCGGCGACGCCACCGGCGCCGAGGTGCGCACCGACTTCCGCTGGCTGATGTCCTCCGACGTCTGCAAGCACTGCACGCACGCCGGCTGCCTCGACGTCTGCCCGCCCGGCGCGCTGTTCCGCACGGAGTTCGGCACCGTCGTCGTGCAGCAGGACATCTGCAACGGCTGCGGCTACTGCGTCTCCGGCTGCCCGTACGGCGTCATCGACCGCCGGGAGGGCGACGGGCGCGCGCAGAAGTGCACCCTCTGCTACGACCGGCTGCACGACGGCCTGGAGCCCGCCTGCGCGAAGGCCTGCCCCACCGACTCGATCCAGTTCGGACCACTCGACGAGCTGCGCGAGCGCGCCGACCGGCGCCTGGAGACGCTGCACGGGCTCGGCGTCGACGAGGCCCGGCTCTACGGGCGCGACCCGGACGACGGCGTCGGCGGCGACGGCGCGTTCTTCCTCCTGCTCGACGAGCCGGAGGTCTACGGACTGCCGCCGGACCCGGTCGTCCCGACCCGCGACGCCGGTGCGATGTGGACGCGCGCCGCGATGGCGGCGGGCGCGTTCCTGGTGGCCGGCGTGGCGTCCTTCCTGGGAGGACGACGATGAGCGACGACGCCCCTGCGCCCGGCACGCCCTCGCCCGGCGATCCCCTGGCCGCAGTGCCGTCGACCGGACAGTCATCGACCGCAGTGCCGTCGGCCGGAGTGCCGTCGGCCGGAGTGCCAGAGGCCGGCCTGCCCGCTGCTCCCGGTGCGCCCGGTGCGCGGGATGCCGAGATGTTCCAGGGCGGACGCCGCCGTCGTCGTCGCCGGGGCGGCGGACGCGGCGAGGAGTCGATGGTCCCCGAGGCGGAGTTCTCGTCGTACTACGGCCGGACCGTGCTCAAGCCGCCGGTGTGGGAGCACAAGATCGCCTACTACCTGTTCTGCGGCGGGCTCGCCGCCGGGACCGCGGTGGTCGGGGCCGGCGCGGACCTCACCGGACGGCCCGCGCTGCGCCGGGCGAGCCGCGCCGGTGCGCTCGGCGGGCTGGTGGCGAGCACCTACTTCCTGGTGTCCGACCTCGGGCGTCCGGAGCGGTTCCACCACATGCTGCGGGTGGCCAAGCCGACGTCGCCGATGAGCGTCGGCACCTGGATCCTGGCCGTGTTCGGCCCGGCCGCCGGCCTGGCCGGGACCGCCGAGCTGACCGGCGTACTCCCCCCGCGGGTCCGCCGGTCGTGGCCGGTCCGGCTGCTGGACGCGCTGGTCCGCCCGGCCGGGCTCGGTGCGGCCGCGACCGCCCCGGCGCTCTGCACCTACACCGCGGTGCTGTTCTCGCACACCGCCGTGCCCGGCTGGAACGAGGTCCGCGACGAGCTGCCGTTCGTGTTCGCCGGCTCGGCCGCGGCCAGTGGCGGCGGGTTCGGCATGCTCGCCGCGCCGGTCGCCGAGGCAGGCCCGGCACGGGCGTTCGCGGTGCTCGGGGCCGCGGGCGAGCTCGTCGCCGGGAAGATCATGGAACGGCGGATGGGGATCATCCGCGAGGCCTACGAGCACGGGCACGCCGGACGGCTCCGGAAGGCCTCCGAGGCGTGCACCGCCGCGGGCCTCGCCGGGACGCTCCTGCTCGGACGCCGGTCCCGGGCCGGCGCCGCCGCATCCGGGCTCGCCCTGCTGGCCGGGAGCCTCCTGCAGCGGCTGTCCGTGTTCGAGGCGGGGGTCGAGACGACCAAGGACCCGCGCTACGTCGTCGTCCCCCAGCGCGAGCGTCTGGCCCGCCGCGCCGCCGAGTCCGCGGAGGCCTGACCAGCTCAAGATCACGGATCGGGAAGCGTGGCGGCCGGATGTGGCCGCGTCCCTTCCCGATCCGTGATCACCGGACTCGGGCGCCGGCTCCCGAGTCCGGTTTCGGCTGGCCGGTGGCGGTGATCTCCGGCGGGCTCGGGCGCCGGCGCCCGGGGAACGGCCGGGGCCGATGAGCAACGGGCGCGCCCCACGCCCCGGACCTGGTACGCGACTCACACGCCACTTCGCCACGGGCAGGCCCTCGGCCCACTCCGGGCCCTGCCCCTTCCCGGCTCGCTCCGCCGCGGCCGCGCTCTCCCCCGCCGGCCCCGTCGCCCTTCATGACCCGCTCATTGCCTGGCCACACATCTCGTCACCGCCACTGCCACTGGTCCTGGTCCTGGTCCTGGTCCCGGTCCTGGTCCTGGTCCTGGTCCTGGTCCCGGCACTGCCACTGGTCCTGGCCCGGCCCCGCACTGGCCCTGGCCCTGGCCCTGGCCCTCGCCCTCGCCCTCGCCCACTCTCGGCCGGCTACTGTCCCTGACCCCGTCCCAGCTCACCGGGTCCCTGCCCCGTCCTGGCCCCGCACCTGGCCCGCGCCCGGTGATCACGGCTCGGGAATCATCGCGGCCAGAAACGACCGGCTCCCTTCCCGATCCGTGATCACCGGGGTGTCGACCGGACAGGGCGCGGGACGCGCGGCCAGAGGGTGACCGGCTCCCTTCCTGACCTGTGGTCACCCGGCCCGTGCACCGACCGGACGGAGCGCGGCGACGAGAACAGCGTCCTGACTCCGCCGCAGACCAGCACCGACACCGCCGACCCGCTGCACGCTCCCGACCACCGCCCACCCCGACACCGGCCCCTCAACCCGGTTCCCGGCGCCGGCCCGACCCCGGTGATCACAGGTCGGGAAGCCCGGCGGCCAGAAGTGACCGCCTCCCTTCCCGATCCGTGATCATCGGGTCCGAGCGCCGAGGTCGCGGGCACGGCGACCGGCACGGCACCCTGTCCCGGGCGGGCCCGGCTCCATCGCCCCGTCCGCGGCCGGCCACCGTCCACATCGCTTCCCGCCCAGCTCCCCCAGGACCTGCTCCCGCCCATGACCTGATCCCGCCTTGGCCCCGACCTGATCTCGACCTCGCCCGCCCAGCCCTGCCCTGTGTCTCGCGCCGGGTTTGATGGAGGGTGTCAAGCCAGGAGATGATGAGCAGCGATGGCAGCCCCACGGAAGCACCCCAACGAGCTGCGGGAACGAGCGATCCGGCTGGTCCTCGACGCCAAGGCCGACCCTGTCAACGCCGGCACGAACGTCTGCCGCCGTATCGGTGACCAGCTGGGAATCCTTCCGGAAACCCTGCGCGGCTGGGTGAAGCAAGCCGAGATCGACGCTGGATCCCGGCCTGGGACGACGACCGATCAGGCCGCTCGGCTGGCGGAGCTGGAGCGGGAGACCCGTGAACTCCGCCGGGCCAACACCATTCTCAAGTCCGCTTCGGCTTTCTTCGCGGCGGAGCTCGACCGCCCGCAACGGTAGTCACCGACTACATCGACAAGAACAGGAACGAGTTCGGGGTCGGGCCGATCTGTGCCGTGCTGAAAGACGCCGGTATCCCGATCGCCCCGAGTGCCTACTATGCGGCGAAGACCCGTCCACCCTCGGCCCGGGCGGAACGCGACATCCTCGTCTCCGCCGAGATCGCACGCGTGCACGCCGAGAACTACGGCGTCTACGGCGTCCGGAAAGTCTGGGCACAGCTGGGCCGCGAAGGCGGCGTGGACGACCGGCCGGTCGCGCGGTGCACCGTCGGCCGGCTCATGAAAGCCGCAGGCCTGCGCGGTGTCCGGCGGCAGCGGGTGCCGCGGACCACCATCCGTGCCGACAGCCCCGACCTGCGCCCGGACCTGGTCGAGCGCGACTTCACCGCGACGGCCCCGAACCGGTTGTGGGTCGCCGACATCACCTACATCTAGACGCATTCCGGTTGGGTGTATGCCTCGTTCGTCTTGGACGCGTTCTCCCGGAGGATCGTGGGTTGGCAGCTGTCACGTCATCTCTACACCGATCTCGCCCTAGACGCACTCAACATGGGGATCTGGATCAGGGAACGCAGCGGTGCAGATCTGTCGCGGTTAACGCATCATTCGGACCGCGGTGTCCAATACGTTGCCATTCGCTACACTGAGCGGCTCGGCGAAGCTGGTGTCGTCGCTTCCGTCGGGTCGGTCGGCGATTCCTATGATAACGCGATGGCGGAGGCATTCAACTCGTTGTTCAAGGCCGAATTGATCCGCAACAAGGGGCCGTGGGCGGGGATCAGCGACCTTGAACTCGCGGTCGCCGAGTACGTCGACTGGTACAACCACCGCCGACTACACGGCGAACTCGGCTTCGTCCCGCCGGTCGAGTACGAGATCCATAACGCCACCACCACGACCGCCCGGCAGCCCGCCGGAGCATGAGAACTCAGCCTCTACCAAACCCGGCACTTGACACTGCCCTGCCCTGCCCTGATCACGGATCGGGCAGCATCGTGGCCGGATATGACCGCTTCGCTTCCCGATCCGTGATCATCGGTAGTGCGCCGAGGGTCAGCGGCCAGGCTCGGTCTGCAGCGCGTCACCGGGGCCCGCGGCCGGGGCCGCCGGGGCGGCCGGAGCGGCCGGGGTAGGCGGAGCGGCCGCGGTAGCCGGCGCGGCCGCGGTAGCCGGCGCGGCCGGGGTAGCCGGCGCGACGGGGGTGGCGCGATCCCCTGGGTCCCCTGGCTTCCCCGGCTCCCTGGGGTCGTCGGTGCTCCGGCGCGCGGCGGGGATCGCCAGGGTGAGCAGCGCGCCCAGCACCGCCAGCCCCGCCAGCAGGTAGAAGATCGAGTCCAGGGCCGCCCCGGACGCCACCAGAGCGCCGCCGACGAGCGGCCCGCCGATCCCGCCGAGCCGTCCGAACCCCGCGACCCAGGCGACGCCCGCGCTGCGCACCGGCGTCGGGTAGTGCGTCGACGCGAAGCCGAAGATCAGGATCTGGGTGCCGCTGGTGCCGAGCCCGACGACCGCGACGAACGCCAGCAGCAGGCCGATCGGCAGCTCCAGGGTGAGCAGGGCGATCGACAGGGCACCGAGCGCGAAGCTGGCGGCGACGACCCGGCGCGGGCCGAACCGGTCGGAGATCCGGCTGGCCGCCAGCGCACCGAGCACGGCACCGCCGTTGAGCACCAGCAGGAAGCTCAGGGAGCCGTTCGCCGAGAACCCGGCACGGCC
>NZ_MCIJ01000001.1:1847362-1849529 GCF_001932315.1 Pseudonocardia sp. Ae150A_Ps1
GTCGCGCGGTGCACCGTCGGCCGGCTCATGAAAGCCGCAGGCCTGCGCGGTGTCCGGCGGCAGCGGGTGCCGCGGACCACCATCCGTGCCGACAGCCCCGACCTGCGCCCGGACCTGGTCGAGCGCGACTTCACCGCGACGGCCCCGAACCGGTTGTGGGTCGCCGACATCACCTACATCTAGACGCATTCCGGTTGGGTGTATGCCTCGTTCGTCTTGGACGCGTTCTCCCGGAGGATCGTGGGTTGGCAGCTGTCACGTCATCTCTACACCGATCTCGCCCTAGACGCACTCAACATGGGGATCTGGATCAGGGAACGCAGCGGTGCAGATCTGTCGCGGTTAACGCATCATTCGGACCGCGGTGTCCAATACGTTGCCATTCGCTACACTGAGCGGCTCGGCGAAGCTGGTGTCGTCGCTTCCGTCGGGTCGGTCGGCGATTCCTATGATAACGCGATGGCGGAGGCATTCAACTCGTTGTTCAAGGCCGAATTGATCCGCAACAAGGGGCCGTGGGCGGGGATCAGCGACCTTGAACTCGCGGTCGCCGAGTACGTCGACTGGTACAACCACCGCCGACTACACGGCGAACTCGGCTTCGTCCCGCCGGTCGAGTACGAGATCCATAACGCCACCACCACGACCGCCCGGCAGCCCGCCGGAGCATGAGAACTCAGCCTCTACCAAACCCGGCACTTGACACTGCCCTGCCCTGCCCTGATCACGGATCGGGCAGCATCGTGGCCGGATATGACCGCTTCGCTTCCCGATCCGTGATCATCGGTAGTGCGCCGAGGGTCAGCGGCCAGGCTCGGTCTGCAGCGCGTCACCGGGGCCCGCGGCCGGGGCCGCCGGGGCGGCCGGAGCGGCCGGGGTAGGCGGAGCGGCCGCGGTAGCCGGCGCGGCCGCGGTAGCCGGCGCGGCCGGGGTAGCCGGCGCGACGGGGGTGGCGCGATCCCCTGGGTCCCCTGGCTTCCCCGGCTCCCTGGGGTCGTCGGTGCTCCGGCGCGCGGCGGGGATCGCCAGGGTGAGCAGCGCGCCCAGCACCGCCAGCCCCGCCAGCAGGTAGAAGATCGAGTCCAGGGCCGCCCCGGACGCCACCAGAGCGCCGCCGACGAGCGGCCCGCCGATCCCGCCGAGCCGTCCGAACCCCGCGACCCAGGCGACGCCCGCGCTGCGCACCGGCGTCGGGTAGTGCGTCGACGCGAAGCCGAAGATCAGGATCTGGGTGCCGCTGGTGCCGAGCCCGACGACCGCGACGAACGCCAGCAGCAGGCCGATCGGCAGCTCCAGGGTGAGCAGGGCGATCGACAGGGCACCGAGCGCGAAGCTGGCGGCGACGACCCGGCGCGGGCCGAACCGGTCGGAGATCCGGCTGGCCGCCAGCGCACCGAGCACGGCACCGCCGTTGAGCACCAGCAGGAAGCTCAGGGAGCCGTTCGCCGAGAACCCGGCACGGCCCATCAGCTCCGGCAGCCAGGTGTTGAGCGCGTAGACCAGGAGCAGGCCGGCGGCGCTGACGAACCCGAACAGCAGCGTCGGCGTCAGGTGCGGGGTGCGGAACAGCCCGGCGAAACCGGCCCGTCCGGCGGGAGCGGCGACCGGGGCAGCGGCACGGGTGAGCTCCGGTACCGCGACACCGGTGCGGTCGGCGACCGCGCGCGCCTCCTCGATCCGGCCGCGGCTGACCAGCCACGACGGGGACTCCGGCATCCGGGCGACCGCCACCGGCAGGACCAACACGAGCGGCAGCGCGCCGATCAGGAACATGCCGGGCCACCCGACGAGCGGCAGCAGCAGGATCGCCAGCAGCGCCGCGAGCAGGCTGCCCAGCGGCACGCCGCAGTAGGCGATCGCGGTGCACAGGTTCTTCCTGCCGGGTGGCGCGAACTCGGCGACGAGGGCACCGGTCGTCGCCACCAGCGCGCCGACCCCGATGCCGGTCAGGAAGCGCAGCGCACCGAACGCGGCCGTCGTCGTCGTGAACGCGGTCGCGGCCATGCCGACCGAGAACCAGACGTAGGAGGTCAGCATGACCTTCCGGCGGCCGACCAGGTCGGCGACCGACCCGGCGATCAGCGCCCCGACCAGGACGCCGACCAGCGCGTAGCTGCCGAGCGCACCGGCGGTGCCCGCGTCGACCGGTCTGATCAGCGACGGGTCG
>NZ_MCIJ01000001.1:1849541-1987744 GCF_001932315.1 Pseudonocardia sp. Ae150A_Ps1
TGGGCACAGCTGGGCCGCGAAGGCGGCGTGGACGACCGGCCGGTCGCGCGGTGCACCGTCGGCCGGCTCATGAAAGCCGCAGGCCTGCGCGGTGTCCGGCGGCAGCGGGTGCCGCGGACCACCATCCGTGCCGACAGCCCCGACCTGCGCCCGGACCTGGTCGAGCGCGACTTCACCGCGACGGCCCCGAACCGGTTGTGGGTCGCCGACATCACCTACATCTAGACGCATTCCGGTTGGGTGTATGCCTCGTTCGTCTTGGACGCGTTCTCCCGGAGGATCGTGGGTTGGCAGCTGTCACGTCATCTCTACACCGATCTCGCCCTAGACGCACTCAACATGGGGATCTGGATCAGGGAACGCAGCGGTGCAGATCTGTCGCGGTTAACGCATCATTCGGACCGCGGTGTCCAATACGTTGCCATTCGCTACACTGAGCGGCTCGGCGAAGCTGGTGTCGTCGCTTCCGTCGGGTCGGTCGGCGATTCCTATGATAACGCGATGGCGGAGGCATTCAACTCGTTGTTCAAGGCCGAATTGATCCGCAACAAGGGGCCGTGGGCGGGGATCAGCGACCTTGAACTCGCGGTCGCCGAGTACGTCGACTGGTACAACCACCGCCGACTACACGGCGAACTCGGCTTCGTCCCGCCGGTCGAGTACGAGATCCATAACGCCACCACCACGACCGCCCGGCAGCCCGCCGGAGCATGAGAACTCAGCCTCTACCAAACCCGGCACTTGACACTGCCCTGCCCTGCCCTGATCACGGATCGGGCAGCATCGTGGCCGGATATGACCGCTTCGCTTCCCGATCCGTGATCATCGGTAGTGCGCCGAGGGTCAGCGGCCAGGCTCGGTCTGCAGCGCGTCACCGGGGCCCGCGGCCGGGGCCGCCGGGGCGGCCGGAGCGGCCGGGGTAGGCGGAGCGGCCGCGGTAGCCGGCGCGGCCGCGGTAGCCGGCGCGGCCGGGGTAGCCGGCGCGACGGGGGTGGCGCGATCCCCTGGGTCCCCTGGCTTCCCCGGCTCCCTGGGGTCGTCGGTGCTCCGGCGCGCGGCGGGGATCGCCAGGGTGAGCAGCGCGCCCAGCACCGCCAGCCCCGCCAGCAGGTAGAAGATCGAGTCCAGGGCCGCCCCGGACGCCACCAGAGCGCCGCCGACGAGCGGCCCGCCGATCCCGCCGAGCCGTCCGAACCCCGCGACCCAGGCGACGCCCGCGCTGCGCACCGGCGTCGGGTAGTGCGTCGACGCGAAGCCGAAGATCAGGATCTGGGTGCCGCTGGTGCCGAGCCCGACGACCGCGACGAACGCCAGCAGCAGGCCGATCGGCAGCTCCAGGGTGAGCAGGGCGATCGACAGGGCACCGAGCGCGAAGCTGGCGGCGACGACCCGGCGCGGGCCGAACCGGTCGGAGATCCGGCTGGCCGCCAGCGCACCGAGCACGGCACCGCCGTTGAGCACCAGCAGGAAGCTCAGGGAGCCGTTCGCCGAGAACCCGGCACGGCCCATCAGCTCCGGCAGCCAGGTGTTGAGCGCGTAGACCAGGAGCAGGCCGGCGGCGCTGACGAACCCGAACAGCAGCGTCGGCGTCAGGTGCGGGGTGCGGAACAGCCCGGCGAAACCGGCCCGTCCGGCGGGAGCGGCGACCGGGGCAGCGGCACGGGTGAGCTCCGGTACCGCGACACCGGTGCGGTCGGCGACCGCGCGCGCCTCCTCGATCCGGCCGCGGCTGACCAGCCACGACGGGGACTCCGGCATCCGGGCGACCGCCACCGGCAGGACCAACACGAGCGGCAGCGCGCCGATCAGGAACATGCCGGGCCACCCGACGAGCGGCAGCAGCAGGATCGCCAGCAGCGCCGCGAGCAGGCTGCCCAGCGGCACGCCGCAGTAGGCGATCGCGGTGCACAGGTTCTTCCTGCCGGGTGGCGCGAACTCGGCGACGAGGGCACCGGTCGTCGCCACCAGCGCGCCGACCCCGATGCCGGTCAGGAAGCGCAGCGCACCGAACGCGGCCGTCGTCGTCGTGAACGCGGTCGCGGCCATGCCGACCGAGAACCAGACGTAGGAGGTCAGCATGACCTTCCGGCGGCCGACCAGGTCGGCGACCGACCCGGCGATCAGCGCCCCGACCAGGACGCCGACCAGCGCGTAGCTGCCGAGCGCACCGGCGGTGCCCGCGTCGACCGGTCTGATCAGCGACGGGTCGCGGAGGAACAGCGGCACCAGGGTCCCGTAGACGACGAGGTCGTAGCCGTCGAACACCAGCCCGACGGTCGCGGTCCCGACGATCCAGGCGAGCGCCCGGCGTCTCCGTGCGTCGTGCGTCCCACTGTCCGGCGACGTCATCGTCGCTCCCCTCGTCCGGTTCGGGTGTCCGGTCCGAGTTCTACAGCAGTGTGACGCCGCGTCCGTCCTCCGTTGTGTCCGAATCGGGACCGGTCGGGTCCTGACCGTCGTCGCCGGGAGGCACGGCGAACAGCGCCGCGTGCGGGGCCCGTCCCGCACCGCCGGCCGGGATCCGGTCCAGGACGTCGAGGTACTCCAGGGTCCCCGTGGTCTGCAGGACGCGGCGCACCTGGCGGGCGTCGCCGCAGCGGAGCTGGAACGTCACTCCCCCGGCGGCGGCGTCGCGGTGCGCGGCGAGCAGCACCGACAGGCCCGGCGACCCGAGGAACGACACCCCCGACAGGTCCAGCACCACCCGTAGTGCCGCACCGAACCAGGCCACCAGATGCTCGGCCAGGTCGGCCGCCGTGACGTCGTCGATCTCGCCGGTGGCGCGCAGCAGCACCGGCCCGGACGGGTGCGGCACCGGTTCCAGCACGAGCGTCGCCGAGGTGGGACCGGGCGCACCCGTCCGGCCGTCCGTCCCCTCGGTCATCGGGTGCCGCCTCCCCGGGGCGGCGCCCCGTCGACGATCAGGATGGCAGCACCGGGCCGGAGCCGCCGGACGGCGGGACCGGGCCGGCAGGCACGCGAGGTCCGTAGCGGCGCGCGTAGACGGTCGGCGGCTCCCCGAACAGACCGGCGAAGTCCCGGGAGAGGTGGGCCTGGTCGGTGTACCCGAGCGTGGCGGCGACCTCGGCCCAGTGGACGGGCGCACCCCCCCGCCATCAGCTCGGTGACCTCGTGCAGCCGGTAGCGGCGGATCACCCACTTCGGTCCGAGGCCGACGTGCTCGTGGAAGATCCGCTGCAACGACCGGACGCTGTAGCCGCCGTGCCGGTCGACCCGGGTGAGCTCCCGGTCCGCGACGACCGCCGCGACGAGGTCGTGAGCGTCACGGGCCGCCCGGTCCGGGCCGTCCGGTGGGAGGACGGCTCGCAGCCGCTCCGCCAGACCGTCGACGTCCGGCGGCCCGGGCCCGTCGAAGGGCGCCCCGGCCGGGACCCGGCGGTCGGCGAGTGTCGCGACGGGGACTCCTGCCAGCGCTCGCGCGGTGCCCGGCCGGAACGCCACCCCGACGACCCGCCCGCGACCGTGCAGCTCGCGCGTCACGAACCGCGACGCCGGCCCGCTGATCCGGAGCGGCCCCACGCCCGGCTCCCCCGTCAGGTGCACCTGCGGATACGGGACGATCTTCTGCAGGAACGGCCGCGCATAGTCCCAGTCGACCGTCCAGAACCGGTCGACGAAGCCGGCGAGGTCCGGCGGGGGCGGCTCGCTGTGGTGCCGCTGGTACCGGGCCCACTCCCCGGACAGCCCGCGCGGATCGGCGTCCATCGACGGTGAGTATGGCGCGTTCGTCCAAGCCCGGCTCCCCGTCGTCGCCCTAGCGTTGCAGCCATGCACCAGCACATCGCCCCCGCCGCGGCAGCGCACGTCCCGCTCGTGAAGGCCGCCACCGATCTGCCGCTCACCGCGCCGACCCCGTGCGCCGCCTGGGACCTGCGGGGACTGCTCGGTCACCTCCTGTACTGGACGCCGCTGCTGGCCGCCGTCGGGCGCCGGGAGGACCCCGCCGCGGGCGACGAGGCGCGCGCCGCCGAGCTGGTCACGGACGACTGGCCGGCCCGCCTCGACGACGCCCGCTCGGAGCTGGCCGCCGTGTGGTCCGACCCGGCTGCCTGGCAGGGCACCGTCGTCCTGGGTGAGGAGGTGCCGGCAGCGATGATCGGGGGGATGGTGCTGGGCGAGCTCGTGGTGCACGGCTGGGACCTGGGGCGCTCGGTCGGCACCGGCCCGGTCTGGCCCGCCGACGTGCTCGGCGCGGCCCTGGACGCCGTCTCCGGCACGGCCGAGCAGGGCCGCGGGATGGGCGTCTTCGCCGGTCCCGTCGACGTTCCCGCCGGGGCACCGGTGCTGGACCGGATCGTGGCCGTGACCGGCCGGTCGCCCGCGTGGACGTCCTGAGCCGTCACACCGGCTCGGCACGACCGCCGGACAGCTGCGTGACCACCGCCAGCCCGACGACCACCGCCAGCACCACGAGCCCGATCGCGATGGCCGGGAGCGCGTGCCCGAGCAGCAGGGCGACGGCACCGGCGACGATCAGCACCGCGCCGGCGACGTAGCGGGACGCACCGACCGTCCCGGTGCGGCCGCGCAGGTAGATCTTGTTCCCGACGAGGTAGAGCAGTGGGCCGCCGATCGACGTCAGCACCAGCGACGGCGTGTTCTCCGGGTGCGTCAGGTGCAGGTCGATCGCGACCGCGAACAGCACCGCCCCGGCGACCATCAGGCCGTGCGCGTAGGCGAACGCCGAGCGGGCGGCACGGGTGCTGTCGTCGCCCCGGCTGGCGGCCGTCCCGTGCCCGGCCAGCGCGAAGTACGACCACCACAGCGCCACCAGGCCGGTGAACCCGAGCAGGGTGATCAGCACGGTGTAGGGCGTGATCTCCGCCATCTCGGACAGGGTGAATCCCATGATCAGGATGGACTCGCCGAGCGCGATGATGAACACCAGCCGGTTACGCTCGGCGAGGTGCTCGACGTCGACCGGCCAGTCCGTCATCGGGGTGGAGCCGAGCCCGGGCACGCGGAACTCGAAGCGTGGCCCGGCGAGGTCGACCGCCACCGCGACCGCCCAGACGACCAGCCGGGCCACCGGCGGGAGGAACGCGCCGACGAGGAACAGCACGCTCGCGGCGGCGCTCCAGACGAGCAGGTTGCGGTAGTTGCGGGACAGCACGTGCCCGCGCATCGCAATCCACATGAACAGCGGCCGCCCGATCTGGGCGGCCGCGAAGCACAGGGCGAACAGCAGCCCGCCGCCCGCGAACGCCGACGGCAGCGCCAGCGCCATCCCGAGCGCCGCGAGCATGAGCAGGGCGTTCAGCACCCGGACCGGCGTCCGCGCAGGATCGAGGTAGTTCATCGCCCACGCCGAGTAGTTCCAGAGCCACCACACCGCGGTGAACAGCAGCGCCGTCTCCAGCGCCCCGAGCGGGGTGAGGTGGTACAGCAGGGTGTGCGAGACCTGGACGATCGCGAACACGTAGACCAGGTCGAAGAACAGCTCGATCGGCGCGACCTCGGAGTCGCCGGTCCGGCGCAGCAGACGCGGCCGGCTCTCCTGGACGGTCATCTCCGGTCCCCTCCCCGTGTCGGCGTCGCACACACTAGTGCGGCGCGCAACGATGACGGCGTGAGCACACCGTCACTCGGACTGAGCAGGATGCACCCGCGGGACCCGGACGAACCGCACCGGGTGGCGAGCCCCCTGGAGCTGTTCTTCGACCTGGTGTTCGTCGTCGCGGTGTCGCTGTCCTCGGCGGAGCTGCACCACGCCGAGTCGGGCGGCCACGTCGGCGCCGGGCTCGGCGGGTACCTGATCGTGTTCTTCGCGGTCTGGTGGGCCTGGATGAACTTCACCTGGTTCGCCAGCGCCTTCGACGTCGACGACTGGCTCTACCGGGTCCTGACGTTCGTGCAGATGGCGGGCGCGCTCGTGCTGGCCGCCGGGACCCCGGCCGCGATGGCCGGGTCGGGCTTCACCGTCACCGTCGCCGGCTACCTGATCATGCGGCTGGCGATGGTGACCCAGTGGCTGCGGGCCGCCGGATCGCACCCGGGCCTGCGGACGACCGCGCTGCGCTACGCCGGTGGGATCACCGGCGTCCAGGTGCTGTGGGTGCTGTGGGTGGTCTGGTCCCCGACCGGCGCGACCGGCGTCCTCACGTTCGTCGTGCTGGCACTGGCCGAGCTGTCGGTGCCGGTCCTCGCCGAGCGGGCGCGGAGCACGCCGTGGCACCCGCACCACATCGCCGAGCGGTACAGCCTGTTCACCCTGATCCTGCTCGGGGAGTCGATCCTGGCCTCGACCGGCGCCGTCGTCGACGCGCTCTCCTCCGCCGAGCACCTCGCCCCGCGGCTCGAGCTGTCGGCCTGCGGGCTCGTCCTGGCGGCCGGGATGTGGTGGATCTACTTCTGCCGGGAGCAGCACGAGCACGTCCGGTTCATGCCGCGCGCGCTGGTCTTCGGCTACGGCCACTACCTGATCTTCGCCGCGGCCGGGGCGTTCTCGGCGGGCATCGAGGTGGCCGTCGACGTCGACACCCGGCAGACCGGGCTCGCCGCGGCCGCCGCGGGGGCGACGCTGACCGTGCCGGTGGCGGTGTTCGTGCTGGGGATCTGGGCGCTGTCGATCCGGCCGACCCTGCGCACGGGCCGCAATGCCGTCGTCGCCGGGCTGGCCGTGCTCCTCGGGCTGTCGGCGTTCGCGCCGTGGACGCCGGTCGTCGCGGCGGCACTCATGGTGGCCGTCGTCGTCGCGGTGGAGACCGCACCCGCGCGGAACACCGCGGACGCCTGAGCGGTTGATCCGGTCATGTCGGACACCGAGGACCCGGTCGTCACCCACGAGCCGGGGCGCAGCCGCTACGAGATCGCGCTGGGCGGGACCCGGGTGGGTCTGGCCGCGTACGTCGACGACGGCGACGAGCGGCGGATCTTCCACCACACCGAGATCGACGACGCGTACGGCGGCCGCGGCCTCGCCGGGACGCTCGTGCGCGACGCGCTCACGGACACCCGCGCGGCGGGGAGGAGGATCGTGCCCCTGTGCCCGTACGTCCGGCGCTGGGTCGGGACGCACGACGGGTTCGCCGACGTCCTCGACCCGGTGACCCCGGACGCGATCGCCACGGTCGAGCAGGCACTCGTCCGCGACACCGGGGAGGCCCGCCCGTGAGCAACGTCGAGACCGCGCCCGAGGCGCTCGTCTGCGGTGGTGACGCCGCGGCCGTCGAGCTGGTGGAGCCGCGCACGGTGCCGCTGGGCGGTCCGCGGGCGATGACGGTGCGCCGCACCCTGCCGCGCCGCGCGCGGTCGTTGATCGGCGCCTGGTGCTTCCTCGACCACTACGGCCCGGACCGCGTGTCCGACGCAGGCGGGATGGCCGTCCCCGGGCACCCGCACACCGGGCTGCAGACGGTGTCGTGGCTGTTCTCCGGCGAGATCGAGCACCGGGACACGACCGGCGCGCACGCGCTCGTCCGGCCCGGGGAGCTGAACCTGATGACGGCCGGGCTCGGCATCGCGCACTCGGAGTTCTCCATGCCCCGCACGGGTGTCCTGCACGGGGCCCAGCTGTGGGTGGCGCTGCCGGAGGCGCACCGGCAGACGGAGCCGGCGTTCGAGCACCACGTGCCACCGGCGACCGTGCTCGACGGTGCCACGGTGCGGGTGTTCCTCGGTTCGCTGGGCGGGTCGACGTCCCCGGTCGCGACGTTCTCGCCGCTGCTCGGCGCCGAGGTCGTGCTGCCCGCGGGCGCGGTGCTCGCTCCGGCCGTCGACCCGGTCTTCGAGCACGGCGTGCTCGTCGACACCGGCGACGTCGAGGTCTGCGGGACGGCGGCGGCACCCGGCGAGCTGGTGTACCTCCCGCCCGGCCGGTCGGCGCTGGACCTGCGCGCCGGTGCCGACGGCGCCCGGGTGCTGCTGCTCGGCGGGGAGCCGCTGGGCGAGCGGATCGTCATGTGGTGGAACTTCGTCGGCTCGTCGCACGACGAGATCGCCGGCTACCGCGAACAGTGGCAGGCCGAGCGCGCCGCAGGCGGGACACCCGGCGGCCGGTTCGGCGGGTGTCCGGCGGCCTGGGAGTCGACGCTCCCCGCACCGGAGCTGCCGAACGCGCGGCTCAGCCCGCGGGAGTAGCCCCCGGCGCGTCCGGTCAGCGGACGACCGCCCCGCTCCGTTCCGGACGGGCCAGGTCGGCGCGGGTGGGCAGCCCCTCCCAGTCGCCGCGTACCCGGCACACCGCGCCCCCGCAGGCGTTGCCGAGGGCGAGCTGGTCCCACAGCGGGGCCCCGCCGAGCCGCTCGGCGAGGAACCCGGCGACGAACGCGTCCCCGGCACCGACGGCGTCGACGACGTCCACCGGTCCGGTCGGGACGTGCACCGGCCCGTCCGGCCCCGCCACGACGGCGCCCAGCTCGCCGAGCTTGACCACCGCGGTCGCCGGGCCGAGCCCGGTCAGCGCGACGGCGAGCTCCGCGCCGCGGTCCGGGTCGTCGTCCCCGGCCGGGCGGTCGAGCAGCAGGGCCGCCTCGTCGGTCCCGGCGAGGACGACGTCGACCCCGGAGAGCAGGCCGGTCAGCACCGTCCGGGCCCGCTCGTCGGTCCACAGGGCGCGGCGGTGGTTGACGTCGAGCACCACCTCGGTGCCGGCCGCGCGGGCGACGGCGACCGCGCGCCGCACGACGGCCAGCGGGCCGGAGCCGAGCGCCGGTGTGATGCCGGTCAGGTGCAGCACCCGCGCCGCCTCGATCTCCCCGGCGACCGGGTCCAGGTCCTCCGGGGTCCAGCGGGCGGCGGCGCTCGCCGACCGGTAGTAGCGGACCCGGCGGGGCCTGCCGTCGCGCATCTCCTTGAGCATGATCCCGGTCGGGGCGTCCGGGTCGCGCTCGGCGAGCACCCGCACACCCTCGGCGCGGATCTCGCGGACGACGGCCGTGCCGAGGTCGTCGTCGCCGACCCGGCTGATCCAGGTGACGTCGTGGCCGAGGCGGGCCAGCCCGATCGCGACGTTCGACTCCGCCCCGCCGATGCCGACGCCGAGCGCCGAGCCCGCCACCAGCCGGTCCCCCGGCGTCAGCAGCGCCATCGTCTCGCCGAGGGTCACGACCCCGCTCACCGGTCGAGCCTCAGCATGACCTTGCTGCTGCCCGGGGCGGCGGCGACGGCGATCGCCTCCCCGGCGTCGGCGAGGTCGAACCGGTGGCTGACGACCGGGGACACGTCGACGCCGTCGGCCAGTGCGGTCAGCGCACCGGCGATCTCGACGAACCGGAACGAGCCGACCCAGGTGATCTCGCGGGTCACCAGGTCGCCCAGCGCGGACGGGGCGGGGGCGCCCGGCAGGTTCCCGACCTGCACGACGGTCCCGCCACGGGCGCAGGCGCGCAGGACCGGGCCGAGTGCGGACGGCGCGCCGGACGCCTCGATCACGACGTCGACGTCGTCGGGCAGTGGCTGTGCGGAGACGTCGACGACGGCGTCGGCCCCCATCGCGCGGGCGACCGCCAGCGAGGCGGGGTCGACGTCGGACGCGACCACGGTGGCCGCGCCGCGGTACCGGGCCGCGGCCACCGCGAGGCAGCCGATCGGGCCCGCCCCGTTGACGAGGACGGTCCGCCCGGTGAGGTCCCCGGCCCGCCCGGCCGCGTGCAGCGCGACGGCCAGCGGCTCGGCGAGCGCGCCGTGCTCGGTGCCGACACCGCCGGGCAGGACCCGGACCTGGTCGGCGGGGACCGTGCGCAGGCCGCTGAACCCGCCGTCGGTGTGCGGGTCGAAGGCGGCCGAACCGAGGTAGCGCACCCGCGGGTGGAGGTTCGTCCGCCCGGCGATCCGGCAGGGCAGCTCCCGGTCCCCGACGAGGGTCGCCGGGTGGACGGTGACCGGCGTGCCCGGTTCGGGCCCGGTCACGTCCGGGCCGAGTGCGGCGACCCGGCCGGCCACCTCGTGCCCGAGCACCAGCGGGTGGCGGAGTGTCGCGGTGCCCGAGCCGCCGTGGCGCCAGTAGGAGATGTCGGAGCCGCAGATGCCGCCCCACTCCATGGCGACCAGGACCTCCCCCGGCCCGGGTGCCGGATCGGGGCGCTCGTCGACCCGCAGGTCGCCGGGTGCGTGTACGACGACGGACCTCATGCGGCGTCCTCCAGGCGGACCAGGTCGCGGCCCCGGGTCTCCGGCGCGAGGAGCGCGGCGACCAGGGTGATCGACGAGTAGACGACGAGCATCACCGCGATCGGCCACCAGCTGCCGGTGACCGCGGTGAAGGTGGCGGCGAGGACGGGGCCGATCGCGGTGGCGAGGACGCCGCCGACCTCCTTGGCCAGCGCGAGCTGGGTGAAGCGGGTGCGCGACCCGAAGAGCTCGGCCATGGTCACGCTCTCCGCGGAGAAGATGCCCAGCACGCCGAGGTTGAGCGCGATCACCATCGCCAGCGTCAGCAGCACGGTGTTCCCGCTGACGATCATCAGCATCAGCGGGAACGCGAGCACCGCGGTCGCCACGGTCAGTCCGATGTAGACGGGGCGGCGGCCGATCCGGTCGCTGAGCAGCCCGATCAGCGGCACGGTGACGAACCCGACGAGGGAGCCGATCACGATCGCGTCGGTGGGGACCGAGCGGTCCATCATCAGGTTGGTCGCGATGAAGCCGACCAGGAAGGTCTGGACGAGGCCGGAGTTGCCGGCCTGGCCGAAGCGCAGCCCGAGCGCGAGCAGGAACGCCCGTCCCTTGCGCTGCTTCAGCCCTGCCTCCAGGACGCTCGTCCCGGGCTGCTGCGCGGCGGCGTCGGTCAGCTCGTCGCGGCTGAGCGCGACGCCGTCGACGACGTCGGCCCGCTCCTCGAAGACCGGGCTCTCCTTCACGTTGCGCCGCAGCCACACCGCCAGGATCAGCAGCACGAAGCTCAGCAGGAACGGCAGCCGCCAGCCCCAGGAGACGAGCTGCTCCTCGGTGAGGACGACGAGCAGGATCGCCCAGATGCCCGACGCGGCGAGCGTGCCCGAGTTGGTGCCCAGCGAGACGAGCGACCCGATCAGGCCCCGGCGCCGGTTCGGCGCGTACTCCACCAGCATCACGGTGGCGCCGGCGATCTCCGCACCGGCGCCGAAGCCCTGCGCCAGGCGGAGCACGACGAGCAGGACGGGCGCCAGGATGCCGATCTGGGCGTAGGTCGGGAGCGCACCGATGAGCGTGGTCGAGACGCCCATCAGCAGGATCGTGAGGTAGAGGACCTTCTTGCGACCCAGCCGGTCGCCCATCCGTCCGAAGTAGACGGCGCCGGCGAGCCGGGCGACGTAGCCGACGCCATAGGTCGCCATGGCGGCGATCAGGCCGACGGCGGGGTGCACGTCGGGGAAGAAGACCTGGTTGAAGACGATCGCGGCCGCCAGCGAGTACAGCTGGAAGTCCATGAACTCCATCGCCGTACCGAGCCGGCCGGACGCGGCGGCCTTGCCGAGATCCCGCGTGGAGCGGGTGGCCGGTCCCGGGGAGCCGGTCGTCGTGGTCTGGTCCGTCATCAAGAACTCCGTTGCTCCGTGACCGGGTGGTGGATCAGAGCTCGACGCGTCCGGCGCCGAGTGCGGGCAGGTGCGCGGCGACGCCGGTGACCAGGTCGTCGTCCGCGGCGAGATCGGGGGCCCCTGCGGTGTCCAGGAGCATGCGGACGGTCGCGGCCGGGTCGGTGGTGCCGGACCGGGTGGCGTGCACCCAGCCGGCGAGTGCGAGCCGCAGCATGGGACCGCCGCCCCCGGCCCGCAGCACCGGGAACCAGCGCTCGGCGATCTTCTGCGAGCCGTCGGAGCCGATCTGGCGCAGGCGGTGCCGGATCCCCGGGTTCCCGAAACGTGCCACGAGGGCGTCGGCGTAGGCGGCCGGGTCCGGCCCGCCGGCGGGCAGGGTCGGCGCGACCTCGGTGGCGAGGGCGCGGACCAGCGGCGCGCCCCAGTGCGTGGCCATCGTGTCGGCGACCGTCTCCACCCCGGCGGCGAGGCGAGGTAGGCGAGCGCCGAGTGCGCGCCGTTGAGCAGCCGCAGCTTGGTCAGCTGGAACGGCGCGACGTCGCCGACCAGCTCGGCACCGGCGAGCTCCCAGCGCGGCCGCGGCCCGGCGAAGCGGTCCTCGACCACCCACTGCAGGTAGCTCTCGCCGGTCACCGGGACGGCGTCCACGGTGCCGAGGGCCGCCGCCGCGGCGGCGCGGTCGGCGTCGGTGGTGGCGGGCACGATCCGGTCGACGACGGTCGCGGGGAACGTGACCGCGGTGTCCATCGCCGCCAGCACCCGGTCCCGGTCCGGCCACGCCGACGCGGCGACGAAGCCCCGGACGACGGCGGCGGTCACCGCGCCGTTGTCCGCCGTGTTGTCGCAGGACACGACGCTGATCGGCGCGCCGCCGTCCCGCATCCGGCGGGCGAGTCCGGCGGCGAGCGCCCCGATCGGGGTCCGCAGGGGCCCGGTGCCGGCGAGGTCGGCGGCGACGTCCGGGTCGGTGGTGTCCGGCCCGCCGCCGGGGCCCCGGCGGTAGCCCTTCTCGGTCAGCGTCAGGGTCACGACGGTGACGTCCGGGTCGGCGAGCAGGCCGGACACCCGTCCGGCGTCCGGGCCCAGCCGCAGCGCCTCCACCACCGACCCGACGACCGCGGTGCGCGGACCGGCCGCGCCGTGCTCGGTCAGCGAGTAGAGGTGGTCCTGCGCCCGCAGCCCGTCGACGACGTCCGCCGAGCGCGGCGCGACCCCGGCGACACCCCACGGCTCGCCGGCGGCCACGGCGGCGCGCTCGGTGCACGGCGCCTGGTGGGCCCGGTGGAACGCGCCGAGCCCCAGGTGCAGCACGCGCGGCCGCAGGTCACCGGGATCGACGGCCGGGCGGGCGTCGGCGGGGACGCGGGCGAGCGTCGCGCGCCCCAGCGCGGGACGGGTCGTGGGCGCGCTCACCAGTCGTGCACCGAGCCGTCGAGCCGGCGCGCGACCGGCAGGTACCGCTGCCGGTACGGGAACCGCTCGGCCGCCTTCTCGTCGTAGGTCACGCCCAGCCCCGGCTCGTCGGACGGGTGCAGCATGCCGTCGGCGAGCGTCGGCCCGCCGTGGAACACCTCCGCGGCCTCCGGCGGATGGCCCATGTACTCCTGGATGCCGAAGTTCGGCACCGCGAGATCGAGGTGGACGGCTGCGGCCATGCTGACCGGGGAGAGGTCGGTGGCGCCGTGCGAGCCGGTGCGCACCTGGTACAGCGCGGCCAGGTCGAAGATCCGCCGCAGGTGGGTGATGCCCCCGGCGTGCACGACGGTGGTGCGCACGTAGTCGATCAGCCGGCCGGTGATGAGCTGCTGGACGTCCCAGATCGAGTTGGGGATCTCGCCGGTCGCGATCGGCGTCGTCGTGTGCTGTCGGATCAGGCGGAACGCCTCCTGGTCCTCGGCCGGGGTCGGGTCCTCCATCCAGAACAGGCGCGCGGGCTCGACGTCCTTCCCGAACCGGGCCGCCTCGATCGGGGACAGCCGGTGGTGGACGTCGTGCAGCAGGTGGAAGCCGAACCCGAAGCGCTCCCGCACCGCCTCCAGGTACCCGGGGGCGAAGGCCAGGTAGGCCTCGGTGTCCCAGGGCTGCTCGTCGGGCAGCTCGGTGTCGGCGGGCTCGTAGAGCGCGCCCTTGCGTACGCCGTAGGTGCCCCCGACGCCGGGCACGGCCGCCTGGGCGCGGACGGCCCTGAACCCCTGCTCCAGGAACCGTTCGACGTCGTCGAGCAGCTCGGGGACGTCCCGGCCGCTGGCGTGCGAGTAGACCAGCACGCCGTCCCGGGAGCGGCCGCCGAGCAGCTCGTAGACGGGCAGGCCGGCGACCCGGCCCTTGATGTCCCACAGCGCGGTGTCGACGGCCGAGATCGCGGTCATCGTGACCGGGCCGCGCCGCCAGTAGGCGCCCTTGTACAGGTACTGCCAGGTGTCCTCGATGCGCGCCGGGTCGCGGCCGACCAGCAGCGGCACCAGGTGGTCGCGCAGGTAGCTCGCGACGGCGAGCTCGCGGCCGTTGAGCGTGGCGTCGCCGAGCCCGACGACCCCGTCGGAGGTGGTGATGCGCAGGGTGACGAAGGTGCGCCCGGGCGAGGCGACGAACACCTCGGCCCGCTCAATCGTGCTCATCGCTGAACTCCCGTTCCGAGATCCGTGCCGTCGCCGTCCTCCGCTGCTGTCACCGTCGCGAAGTACTTGCATACAAGTATCCGTCGGGATGATGGCGCAAGTGCCGGTGACGGTGTCGCTGCGGATATCGTGGGGCCGTGCCACCGAACGGGACGCGGCGGACGAGCCGCCGGGAGGTCTACGAGACCCTGCGCCGTGAGGTGCTGACCCTCGGGCTCGCGCCCGGCGCCGCGCTGTCCGAGAACGAGCTGGCCGCCCGGCTCGGCGTGAGCCGCACCCCGATCCGCGAGAGCCTCGTCCTGCTGGTCGAGGAGGGCCTGGTGCAGGTCTTCCCGAAGATCGGGTCGTTCGTGTCGCGGGTGGACCCGGCGCGCGTCGCCGACGCGCAGTTCGTCCGTGAGGCGATCGAGCTGGCCGCGCTGCAGGACCTGCCCGGCGAGCCGGATCCCGCGGTCGTCGCCGAGCTGCGGGAGAACCTGGCCGCCCTGCAGCGGCCGGGGCTGGACCAGGACGCGTTCTTCGAGCTGGACGAGGCGTTCCACCAGGGCCTGCTCCGGCTCAGCGGGCACGGCAGCGCCTGGACGACGGTGGTCTCCGCGAAGGGGCACCTGGACCGGGCCCGCCGGCTCGGGCTGTCGGAGAGCCCGCCGACCGAGTACGCCGCGCAGCACGTGCGGATCCTCGACGCCGTGCTGTCCGGTGACACCGGATCCGCCCACGCCGCGATGCGCGGCCACCTGCGGGCCGTGTTCGACGACATCGAGCGGATCCGCGAGCGCTCACCCGAGCTGTTCTCGGCCGACCCGGCCTCGGTGCCGGTGCGGCGCAGCGTCGTCGTCTGGGAGTGACGCCCGGGGTCAGCCGTGCTCGGCCCGCACCACCGCGACGACCCGGCGCAGCTGCTCCAGCAGCAGGTCGGCGTCGCGCCCGTCGGGTTCGAGGGTGCCCTCGACCCGGCCGACCTCACCGGAGAGATCGACCCACAGGTCGCGCACGGCGTACCGGCGCGAACGCAGTGTCGTGAGGACCTTCATCAGGCCCTCGGTCCCGCCGGTGACGAGCAACGTGAAGCGGTGGCCGGCCGGCGTCGTGGTGGTCGCCGGCTCGGCGGAGGTGAGCGTGTCCATCGGATCTCCGTGGGTCGCGGTCGCGAGGGGATCCGGCCAGGTCCGGGTGGCGGCACGACGTCGCGCGCGCCGGCGACCTGAGTTCAGCCGGCGCGCCGGGTAATCACCAGACCGCGCACCGGACCAGGGTAACAGCCGTCACCACCCCGCCCGGCCGCGACGACCGTTGCGGGGCGGATCATGGACCGCGTGCGGTACGTGGCGATCGGGGACAGCTTCACCGAGGGCGTGGGTGACGAGGACGCCGCGGGCACCCCGCGCGGCTGGGCGGACCGGGTCGCGGCCGGGCTGGCCGGGGCGTCGGGCGGGCCGGTGTCGTACGCGAACCTGGCCGTGCGCGGGCGGCTGCTCGACGACGTCGTCGGCCGCCAGCTGGACGCCGCGCTCGCGCTCGACCCGCTCCCCACGATGGTCACGCTCAACGGCGGCGGGAACGACATGCTGCGCCCGCGCAGCGACCTGGCGCGGCTGCGCGCGCTCACCGCGTCCGCGGTCCGGCGGTGCGCCGACGCCGGGGTCCGGTTGGTGCTGCTCAGCGGCGCCGACCCGTCGGCCGGGCTGCCGATGGGCCGGGTCGTGCACCGGCGGTCGGCGGCGCTGACCGGCGCCGTCGCGGACCTCGCGGGCGAGCACGGCCTGACCCTCGTCGACGCCTTCTCCGACACCGAGATCCGCAGGCCGGGCTACTGGTCGCCGGACCGGCTGCACCTCGGCCCGGCCGGGCACGTGCGCGTCGCCGGGCTGGTGCTGGACGCGCTCGGGGTCCGCGGGTCGCTCCCGGCGGCGGGCACCGCTCCGGACGCCCCGCCGCGCGCCGGGACACACCTCGCGTACTACCGCGAGCACGTCCTGCCGTGGGTCGGCAGGCGGTTGCGCGGCCGCTCCTCCGGCGACGGCCGCCCCGCGAAGTACCCGGACTGGACGACCGTGCCGCCCACCGGCTGAGCCGTCACGAACGGCGGTCCTGGAGCCGCTGCAGCTTCCCGACCGACCGCTCCAGCGTGTCCGGGTCGACGACCTCGCAGGTCACCGTCACGCCGACGGTCTCCTTCACCGCGCGCACGAGCTCGGCCGCCGCCGGTTCGCGCCGGTCGGCGGGGGTGTCGTGGCGGGCCTCGACGCGGACCCCCAGCGCGTCCATCCGGCCCTCGGTCGTCAGCACCAGCTGGAAGTGCGGTGCGAACCCCGGTGTGCGCAGGACGATCTCCTCGATCTGGGTCGGGAAGACGTTCACCCCGCGCAGGATGATCATGTCGTCGGACCGGCCGGTGATCTTGGCCATCCGGCGCATCTGCGGCCGCGCGGTGCCGGGCAGCAGCGTCGTGAGGTCACGGGTGCGGTAGCGGATGATCGGCAGCCCCTCCTTGGTGAGGCTGGTGAACAGCAGCTCCCCCTCCTCGCCGTCGGGGAGCGGGGTGCCCTCGAGCGGGTCGACGACCTCGGGCAGGAAGTGGTCCTCCCAGATGTGCAGGCCGTCCTTGGTCTCCACGCACTCCTGCGAGACGCCGGGGCCCATCACCTCGGAGAGCCCGTAGATGTCGACGGCGTGGATGCCGGCGCGCGCCTCGACCTCCGCACGCATCTGCTCGGTCCACGGCTCGGCGCCGAAGATCCCGACCCGCAGGCTGGAGCTGCGCGGGTCGATGCCCTGGCGCTCGAACTCGTCGAGCAGGGTGAGCATGTAGCTCGGGGTCAGCATGATGACCTCGGGCTCGAAGTCGGTGATCAGCTGCACCTGGCGCGGGGTCATGCCGCCGGAGACCGGGATCGCGGTGGCGCCGAGCTTCTCGACGCCGTAGTGCGCGCCGAGCCCGCCGGTGAACAGGCCGTACCCGTAGGCGACGTGCACCCGGTGCCCGGGCCGGCCGCCGGCCGCCCGGATCGAGCGGGCCACGAGCGTCGCCCACCGGTCGATGTCCCCGGCGGTGTAGCCGACGACGGTCGGACGGCCGGTCGTCCCGGACGACGCGTGGATCCGCGCGATCCGCTCCCGCGGCACGGCGAACATGCCGAACGGGTAGGTCTCCCGCAGGTCGGCCTTGGTCGTCGTCGGGAACCTCGCGATGTCGGCGAGCTCGCGGCAGTCCTCGGGCCGGACGCCGTGCGCGTCGAACTTCTCGCGGTAGTGCGGCACGTTCTCGTAGGCGTGCCGCAGCGTCCACTGCAGACGCTCGAGCTGCAGCGCGCGGAGCTCGTCGACCGACATGCGCTCGGCCGGGTCGAGCAGCCCGGCCGGGGGCGCGTCCCCGAACCGCTTCGTGGCGGTGGTCATGAGTCCTTCTTCGCGACGAGGGTGAGGACGTCGTAGCGGGCGACGGACTCGCCGTCCTGGCGGGTGACGTCGGCGTCCCACCGGACCTCGCCGTAGCCGGCGGACTCGCGCGGGGTGAGCTGTTTGCAGGTCAGAGTCACGGTGAGCTCGTCGTCGAAGCGGACGGGCGTGAGGAAGCGCAGCCCGTCGACGCCGAAGTTGGCCAGCACCGGGCCGGGATCGGGATCGACGAACAGGCCGGCGGCGAGCGAGACGACGAGGTAGCCGTGCGCGACGCGCTGCCCGAACAGCGGGTTCGCCGCGGCGGCCGCCTCGTCCATGTGGGCGTAGAACGTGTCGCCGGTGAACTCGGCGAAGTGCTCGACGTCCTCGCGGGTGACCCGGCGCGGGCCCGCGACCAGGCAGTCGCCGGGACGGAGCTCCTCGAGGTGCCTGCGGAAGGGGTGCACGTCGGACTCGTGGCGCTGCGCGCCGGTGACCCAGCGGCCGGTGATCGCGGCGAGCGAGTCCGGGTCGGCCTGGACCGCGGTGCGCTGCATGTGGTGCAGGACCCCGCGGATCCCGCCCATCTCCTCGCCGCCGCCGGCCCGGCCGGGGCCGCCGTGGACCAGCTGCGGCAGCGGGGACCCGTGGCCGGTGGACTCGCCGGCGTCGCGGGCGTTGAGCACGTGCACGCGGCCGTGGAACGGCGCGATGCCGAGCACGACCTCGCGGACGAACGCCGGGTCGGCGGAGACGACCGAGCCGGCCAGCGAGCCCTGCCCGCGCGCGGCGTACTCGACGAGCCGGTCGGTGGTGTCGTAGGGCAGGACGGTCGCGACCGGGCCGAACGCCTCCACCTCGTGCGGCCCGGCGCGGTCGGGGTCGCCGACGAGCAGCAGCGGGGACACGAACGCGCCGCGGTCGGCGTCGGCGCCGGTCACCTCGACGTGGTCGGGGTCGCCGGACACGATCCGGCCGACGTCGCGCAGGGCCTTCACGCTGCGCCGGACCTCCTCGCGCTGGTCGAGGCTCGCGAGCGCGCCCATCCGTACACCCTCGGCGCCGGGCGCGCCGACGACGACCGTCGCGAGCCTCGCCGATGCGGCCTCGACGACCGCGTCGAGGTGGGCGCTGGGGACGAACGCGCGCCGGATCGCGGTGCACTTCTGCCCGGCCTTGACCGTCATCTCGGTGGTCAGGGCCTTCACGAAGAGGTCGAACTCGTCGGTGCCCGGGCCCGCGTCGGGGCCGAGCGCGGCGAGGTTCAGGGAGTCGGCCTCGGCGGAGAACCGGACGGCGTTGCGGACGATCGCCGGGTGCGACCGCAGGGTCTGCGCGGTCGAGGCCGAGCCGGTGAAGGACACGACGTCCTGCCCGGTCAGGTGCTCGAAGCAGTCCCCCAGCCCGCTCGCGACGAACTGGACGGCGCCGGTGGGCAGCAGGCCCGAGTCCACGACCAGCTCGACGAGCTTCGCGGTGAGGAACGCGGTGGGCGACGCCGGCTTGATCAGCGTGGGGACCCCGGCCAGGAAGGCGGGGGCGAGCTTCTCCAGCGGGCCCCACACGGGGAAGTTGAACGCGTTGACCTGCACCGTCACGCCACGGAGCGGGGTGAGCACGTGCTGGCCGAGGAACGTGCCGCCGCGCCCCAGGGGCTCGACGTCGCCCTCGACGACCACGGTGTCGTTGGGCAGCTCGCGCTTGGCCTTCGAGGCGTAGGCGAGCAGCACGCCGATGCCGCCGTCGACGTCGAGCTTCGAGTCGCCGAGCGTCGCACCGGTCTGCGCCGAGACCGCATAGAGCTCCTCGCGGTGCTCGCGCAGGTGCTGCCCGAGCGCCTTGAGCAGCGCGGCGCGCTGGTGGAACGTGAGTTCCCGCAGCGCCGGGCCGCCGGTCCGGCGGCCGAAGTCGAGTGCGGCGCCGAGATCGAGGCCGTCGGCGGAGATCCGCGCGACCTCCTCGCCGGTCACCGCGTCGTGCAGCGGGCGCCCCTCACCGGTCCCGGTCTGCCAGGTACCCGCGAGATGGCTGCGGAGCAGGGTCATCGGCGACGCCTCCGTCGTAGCTCGTCGTTGAACCGACCGTTCGTTCGGCTGCGAACCTAGCACTGCCGGACACCCGGCGGCCAGAGCTGCCCGGCAGCTGCCCGGCGCGGATGAGGGGCCGATCGTTCGGTCGGCCGCTAGGGTGGCCGGATGGCCGACTCCGAACCCGCCGTCCTCGTCACCCGCGACGACACCGACCCCGCCGTCGCGGTGATCACGCTGAACCGGCCGGCGAAGTACAACGCGCTCACCGTCGAGCTCAAGGAGGCCCTGCTCCCCGCGATCACCGGCGTGTCCGCGGACGACTCGGTCCGCGCCGTCGTCATCACCGGGGCCGGGAAGGCGTTCTGTGTCGGGCAGGACCTCGGCGAGCACGCCGCCGCGCTCGAGAAGGACCCGACGACCGCGCTCGACACCGTCCGCGACCACTACAACCCGCTCGTCCTCGCGATCACCGGGACGCCGAAGCCGGTCGTCGCGGCGATCAACGGGCCGTGCGTGGGCGCCGGGCTCGGCCTCGCGCTGGCCGCCGACCTGCGGGTGGGCGCCGCGGGGCTGAAGTTCGGCACCGCCTTCACCGGGATCGGCCTGGGCGCCGACAGCGGTCTGTCGGCGAGCCTGGCGCACGCCGTCGGCGTCTCGCGCGCGACCGAGCTGCTGCTGTTGAACGAGCAGTTCACCGCCGAGGACGCCCGGAACTGGGGCCTGCTGCGCGACGTCGTCCCGGCCGAGGAGGTGCTGGACTCGGCGCTGGAGCTGGCCCGGAAGCTGGCTGCCGGCCCGACCCGCGCCTACGCCGAGGTGAAGGGCGCCATCCGGTTCGGCGCCGTCAACGAGATGCCGGCCGTGCTGGAGTACGAGGCCGACGCCCAGGTCCGGCTGGCGACGACGACGGATCACCAGGGAGCCGTCAGCGCGTTCCTGGCGAAGAAGGCCCCCACGTTCGAGGGCCGATGAGCGCCGCGCCGGCGAAGCGGGCCCGCCGACCCTCCGGCGGGCGGGACCAGCTGCTCGAGACCGCGGTCGGCGAGTTCATCGCCCGCGGCTACGACGCGACGTCGATGGAGGACCTGTCCCGCGCCGCGGGGATCACCAAGTCGTCCTTCTACCACCACTTCGCCGGCAAGGAGGCGCTGCTGCGCGCCGCCCTCGAACGGGCCGTGGACGGCCTGTTCGGCGTCCTCGACCTGCCCGCCGCCCAGGAGGGCACCCCCGCCGGACGGCTCCGGGTGATCGTCGCCGAGCAGGTCCGGGTGCTCATGACCGAGCTCCCCTACGTGACGCTGCTGCTGCGGGTGCGCGGCAACACCGAGACCGAGCGCTGGGCGCTGGAGCGGCGGCGCGCGTTCGACACGGCGATCACGACCCTCGTCCGCGACGCCGTCGACGCCGGTGAGGTCCGCTCCGACGTGGACCCCGCGCTGGCCGCCCGGCTGCTCTCGGGCGTCGTGAACTCGATCGTCGAGTGGTACCGCCCGGACCGCCCCGGCACGGCAACCCTCCCGGAAGACGTGGTGAGAGCAACCTTCGAAGGCATAGTCCCCACCCCCTGACCGGCTCAGGCCGTCGAGTCGCACGGTGCGGCCCCGGCGAGGGCCGAACCGTGCACCCCGATCGCGACGCCGGCGCCCAGAGCTCAGCCGGCGAGCCGGAGCAGGTGGTGCCGGACCGTGCCGGCGACGCGATCGGGGTAGCGGATCACCTCGCTCGCGTCGGGCCGGAGGACGGTCCAGCCCTGCGCGGTCAGGAACGCCTGCCGTGCCAGGTCCTCGCGCGCCTGCCACGGGTCGAGGTGGTGACCGCCGTCGTACTCGATGCCGAGGAGGAGATCCGGGTACGCGAGGTCGATCCGGTACGTCCCGACCGGATGTTGCAGCACCGGAGGTCGGACGCCGTGGTCGTGCAGGGCGAGCCGGACCCGTGTCTCCATCGGGGACTCCGCGAGCGGGCTCGCCAGGGCGACGAGCCCGGCGAGGCGCGCGACACCCCGGCTCCCGGGATGCCGAGCGTGCACGCCGAGCACCTCCTGCGGCGCGAAGCCACCGACCCGGGAGAGCGCGTCGAGCGCGATCACCGCGTCGAGCCGTGGCTCGCGCCGCGCGAGGTCGAACGCGGTGCGCAGCGCCGACGTCGTGACCACCGTCCGGCCGGGAACGAACCGGCGGCGCCGCCCCGGCAGCGGGATCGGAACCCCGTACACGGTCTCGTCCGGCAGCACCGCGGCATGCATCGGGCGCAGGCCCTCCCGGCTGCGGCGGTGCCCCTTCGGCACCATCACCTCGACCGGTACGGGGCGGGGCGCGCAGTCGGCCCCCAGCATCTCGGCGGCCGACCAGGCCGCGAGGGCGGTCGCACCGCCGGCGTGCACCCGTGCCCGGGGGTCCTCCAGGGCACCCACGGCGAGCGCCGCAGCCTCACAGCGCACCAGGTACGTGAGTGCGACGTCCGCGGACAGGAAGACGTCCCGGAACAGTGCCTGGAAACGCGGCCCGCGGAGTTGCTTGCGGGTCACGAGGCCCGCAGCGACGGCCGCCGCCCCGGAGAAGGGTCGTGTCACATCCATGCGACTCCGACGACACCGCCCCCACCCCGGTTCCCCCCATCCCGCCGCAGGGCACCCACGACCGCGCGGACGAGGATCGATCATCACGTTCCGGCCCCGCTCGGGGCATCGGCGTGCTGATCGACCGGCACCGCCTCGTGGAAGGGGGTGGGGGTTGCGCTCTTGGGGAGTGGTGGGTCAGACTGACAGCCGAACGAACATTCGGTACGGAGGTGTCCAGTGACGAGCACCGCGCCATCCGAGGCGGATCTGCAGGAACGCTTCGACGCCACGATCGCGGCGGACCAGCGGATCGAGCCGCGGGACTGGATGCCCGAGGCGTATCGGAGGACGTTGATCCGCCAGATCGCCCAGCACGCGCACTCGGAGATCATCGGGATGCAGCCCGAGGGCAACTGGCTGCTGCGGGCACCGTCGTTGCGGCGCAAGGCGATCCTGCTGGCCAAGGTGCAGGACGAGGCCGGTCACGGCATGTACCTGTACGCCGCCGCGGAGACCCTCGGGGGGGACCGCGAGGAGCTGACCGAGAAGCTGATCGACGCGAAGCAGAAGTACAGCTCGATCTTCAACTACCCGACGCTGTCCTGGGCGGACATCGGGGTGATCGGCTGGCTCGTCGACGGTGCGGCGATCTGCAACCAGGTGCCGCTGTGCCGGTGCTCCTACGGGCCCTACGCGCGGGCGATGATCCGGATCTGCAAGGAGGAGTCGTTCCACCAGCGGCAGGGCTACGAGTCCCTGCTCGCGCTGGCGAACGGCACCGAGGCCCAGCGGGCGATGGTGCAGGAGGCCACGGACCGGTGGTGGTGGCCGTCGCTGATGATGTTCGGCCCGGCCGACGGCGACTCCCCCAACACGCAGCAGTCGATGGCGTGGGGGATCAAGCGCCACACCAACGACGAGCTGCGGCAGCGGTTCGTGGACATGAGCGTCCCGCAGGCGGAGGCGCTGGGCGTGACGCTGCCCGATCCCGAGCTGCGGTGGAACGAGCAGCGCCAGGCGCACGACTTCGGTGAGCCGGACTGGTCGGAGTTCACGGCGGTGATCTCCGGGGCGGGGCCGGCGAACCGGCAGCGGCTGGAGCACCGGCGCCGCGCCCACGAGGGCGGCGAGTGGGTCCGCGAGGCGGCCCGCGCCTACGCCGACAAGCAGGCTGCCCGGGCGAGCACCGGGCCGGGCACGGGAGCGGGCGCAGGTACGACCACCGAGGGGGACCGGGCGTGATCCCGAGCGACGACAGCACCGGCAGCACCGACAGCACCGAGGTGACCGCGGAGGGCGGGCACGGCGCCGTCCCCACCACCGGGGTCGAGACGGGTGCCGGGGTGGCGCCGTCGCGGCGGGCCTGGCCGCTCTACGAGGTGTTCGTGCGCGGCAAGCGCGGCCTCAACCACGTCCACGTCGGTTCCCTGCACGCCGCCGACGACGAGATGGCGCTGCACAACGCGCGCGACGTCTACACGCGTCGCAACGAGGGCGTCAGCATCTGGGTGGTGCGCGCCGACGCGATCGCCGCGTCCAGCCCGGACGAGAAGGACCCGTTCTTCGCGCCGAGTGCCGACAAGGTCTACCGGCACCCGACGTTCTACGCGATCCCGGAGGAGGTGCCGCACCTGTGAGCGGGACCGCGCACGAGGAGAACGTCTACGACGCGCTGACGGAGTCCGACGACCCGCGCTGGGCGTTCGGCTCCGGGTTCGAGGACGCCGAGGCCGACATCGTCGCCCCGGTGCCCGGGGGCACCGATCCCGCCGACCTGGCCGCGTACTGCCTGATGCTCGGCGACGACGCACTGATCTACAGCCACCGGCTCACCGAGTGGGTCTCGAACGCCCCCGAGCTCGAGGAGGAGGTCGCGCTCGCCAACACCGCGCTCGACCTGCTCGGCCAGGCCCGGGTGCTGCTGTCCCGCGCCGGGCACGTCGAGGGCCTCGCCGAGGGCGGCACCGGCCGCGACGAGGACGCGCTCGCCCACGGGCGCGAGGTGCACGAGTTCCGCAACGTCGCGCTGGCCGAGCCCTCCGACGACCTCGACTTCGCCCGCGCGATCGCCCGGCTGCTGGTCTTCTCCACCTGGCGCCTGGCCCTGCTGCACCGCCTGCAGGGCTCGGCCGACCCGGTCGTCGCCGCCGTCGCCGCGAAGGGCGTCAAAGAGGTCACCTACCACCGCGACCACGCCGCCCGCTGGACGCTGCGCCTGGGTGACGGCACCGCCGAGTCGCACCGGCGGATGCAGGACGCGCTGGTGTGGGTCTGGCCGTTCCTGGGCGAGCTGTTCCGCACGTCCGACGTCGAACGGCGGCTGGTCGCCGCGGGCGTCGCCGTCGACCCGGCGGACACCCACGACGAGGTCCACGCGGTCCTCGACGAGGTGATCGCCCGGGCGACGCTGACCCGCCCCGACGTGCCCGGGATCGGCACCATCGCCGGCCGCGGCGGCCGCCAGGGCGTGCACACCGAGAAGCTGGAACAGGCACTCGTCGTCATGCAGAGCCTGGCCCGCAGGCACCCGGGGGCGACGTGGTGACCGCACCCGCGCTGGGCGCCCGCGACGTCGTCGCCGACGTCGTCGACCCCGAGATGCCGATGCTCACCCTCGACGACCTCGGCGTGATCCGGTCGGTGGACGAGAACCGCGACGGCGTCACGGTGACGATCACCCCGACCTACTCGGGCTGCCCGGCGATCGAGGAGATGCGCGCCGACATCGCCCGCGCGCTCGACGGCGCCGGGTACCGGGTCGCCGGCGTCCGGACCGTGCTGTCCCCGCCGTGGAGCACCGACTGGATCAGCGAGACCGGCAGGCGCAAGCTCGCCGAGGCCGGCGTCGCACCGCCCGGCCGGGCCACGCCGCACGCACCGGGGCCGGTCCCCCTGACGCTGGACCCGCCGTCGGCCGTCGTGCGCTGCCCGCAGTGCGGATCGCCGGCCACCGAGGAGTTCTCCCGTTTCGGCCCGACCGCGTGCACCGCACTGCGCCGGTGCACCGCCTGCCGGGAGCCGTTCGCGCACATGAAGGAGCTCTAGACGATGAGCGAGCAGCGCCGCACCGCCGCCTGGCAGGCACGGGCGAACCGGGCGTCCGGCCGCACCACGCTCGCCCTCGACGACGAGATCGAGGCGCTGCTGGCCGGTACCGGCGAGCCCGGTGCGGACGCGCTCCCTGCCGGGTTCCACCGGCTCGTCGTGTCCGATGTGGACCGCCTGTGCGACGACGCCGTCTCCGTCACCTTCGACGTGCCCGGCGACCTGCGCGCGCACTACGCCTTCCGGCCCGGCCAGTACCTCACCCTGCGCCGCCGCACCGACGACGGCGAGGAGCGCCGCTCGTACTCGATCTGCTCCCCCGCGGGCTCCGCGCCGCGGGTCGGCGTGCGCCGGGTCGACGGCGGGCTGTTCTCCGAGTGGCTGGTCGACCGGGTCGAGCCCGGCGACGTCGTCGAGGTCGGCCCGCCCGGCGGCTCCTTCACCCCCGACCTGGACGCCGGCACCCACCACGGGCTGATCGCCGCCGGTTCGGGCATCACGCCGGTGCTGTCGATCGCCGCGTCGCTGCTGGCCGCGCACCCCGACACCCGGGTCACGCTGCTCTACGGCAACCGCCGGACCGACACGGTCATGTTCACCGAGGAGATCGCCGACCTCAAGAACGCCCACGGCCCGCGGCTGCACCTGCTGCACGTGCTGTCCCGCGAACCCACCGAGGCCGAGATCGTCAACGGCCGCCTCGACGCGGGACGGATCCGGACGCTGCTCACCGCGCTCGTCGACACCGCCGACGTCGACGAGTGGTGGCTGTGCGGACCGCTCGGCATGACCGAGGACGCCGTCGCGGTCCTGGGTGAGCTCGGCACCGAGCGCCGGCGGGTGCACCGCGAGCTGTTCTACGTCGACGAGCCGCCGCCCGAGGTGCACCGCGCCGAGGACGACGCGGCAGCCGGGGACGGGACCGGCAGCGAGGTCACCGTCGTCCTCAACGGACGGTCGACCACACTGGCGCTGCCGCGCGGCGAGACCGTGCTGGGCGCGGCCCAGAAGGTGCGGGGCGACCTGCCCTTCGCCTGCAAGGGCGGGGTCTGCGGCACGTGCCGGGCGAAGGTCACCGACGGCGAGGTCGACATGCGACGCAACTTCGCCCTGGAGGACGACGAGGTCGCGGCCGGGTTCGTCCTGACGTGCCAGAGCCGGCCGGTGTCCGGACGGGCCACGATCGACTACGACGTCTGAGCCCGCGAGAATGGCGCCATGGGATTCCTCGACGGTGTCATGGGCAACGCGTCCCGGGTCGATCCGCAGGCGGCGGCGCACGAGTTCGGGCGGCTGCTCGCCCAGGGTGAGCAGATCCACGCCGCGTACCAGCTGCTGCGGGACTCGTTCCTCTTCACCGACCGGCGGCTGATCATGGTCGACAAGCAGGGCATGACCGGTCGCAAGGTCGAGTACCACTCGATCCCCTACCGGGCGATCACGCACTTCTCCGTGGAGACGGCGGGGACGTTCGACCTGGACGCGGAGCTGAAGATCTGGCTGTCCGGGAGCCCGGCGCCGATCCAGAAGCAGTTCGGCAAGGGCGTCGACGTCTACGAGGTGCAGGCGCTGCTGAGCAGCTTCCTCGCGCGCTGAGGAGCACGACCGGGGACCACGTAGGGTCGTGCCGTGTTCGTGAAGGTGTGCGGCCTGCGTACCGTCGAGGACGTCCGGGTCGCGGTCGGGGCCGGGGCCGACGCGATCGGGTTCGTGCTGCACCCGCCGAGCCCGCGCTACGTCGATCCCGGGACCGCGCGCGACCTCGTCGGCCAGGTGCCGCCGGGGGTGCTGTCGGTGGTCGTCGTGGCCGACCACACCGCCGCCGACGCCGCCCGGGTCACCCGGGAGATCGGCGCCGACGTGCTCCAGCTGCACGGCCGCTACACCGCCGGGGACTTCGCCGTCGCCGCCGCGGAGCCGGTCCGGCTCTGGCGGGCGACCTCCCTCGATCAGCGTCCCGACCTGCAGGTCGGCGCCTTCGGCGAGGAGGTCCTGCTGCTGGACTCGCCGGTCGCCGGTTCCGGCGAGACCTGGGCGGCCGAGGCGATGGAGCACCGTCCGGACGGGCCGTGGCTGCTCGCGGGCGGTCTCGACCCGGACAACGTCGGCGACGCCGTCCGGCGGGTCCGGCCCTGGGGCGTCGACGTCTCCAGCGGCGTCGAGGCGACCCGCGGGGTGAAGGACCACGCCCGGATCGCGGCGTTCGTCGCCGCGGCACGGGCCGCGGACCGGCCCGCCGGCCGGGTCTGAGCTGCGCCGACGCCCGGTCGGCCGCAGGACACTGAGCCGTCCGGCCGAGCCGCTCCCCGTTCACAGCGCGGCGGCGCCCGGTCACCGCCGGTCGCTCTCAGGGAGGCCACCCGCCCCGGAACCGAGCATACCGTCGGTCTCGGAACGGTAACGACGTCGATCCCCAGCGGCGTCACGCGCCCCGCTCCCCCATCCGGGCGCGACCGCTTCCGACGAGGAAGGACGAACCAGCTGTGCCGAGGCATACCCCCGGCGGCACGGCACGCGTCCGGCGCTCCCCGAGCCGGCCCGTGCCGTCCCGCACCGTCGTGACCCGCGACGTCCACCGACCCGTCCGCCGCCGACCGGTGGGCGCGGTCGGGATGCTCACCTCCGCGCTCGCCGGTGGCGGCCTCGTCGCCGGGCACGTCGCGACCGGCGGGCTCGCCCCGCAGACCGAGGACCTGGCGCTGCAGTCGTTCAGCCTCCCCTCCGCCGAGGCGGCACAGGCCGATCCCGCCGCACCAGCCGCGTCGGCCGGCGCGGCCCGGGCCCTCGCCGAGCCGCCGCCCCCGGTGGACGTCGACGAGATCGTCGGCGCCGCGACCGGCGCGGTCGACGACGCCGTCGCGGCCCGCGAGGAGCAGCGCCGGGCCGCGGAGGCCGCCGCGGCGGCCGAGCCCGACGAGCCGGAGCCGTCGTCCGGCGGTGGCGGTACCGGGCCGAGCACCTGCGCGGCCGGCACCGAGGGCATGGAGGGCGTCGCCGGCAACGTCGCCGACGCCGGCGAGACGCTGCGCTGCATGTTCGGCGTCGACACCGTGCTCGGCATCGGCAGCCGCGGTGGCACGTCCGACCACCCGAGCGGCAAGGCGCTCGACTTCATGGTCGACCGCGCCACCGGCGACCGGCTGGCCGAGTACGCGCTGGCCAACCGCGACGAGCTCGGCATCACCTACGTGATCTGGCGTCAGCGCATCGACACCGGCAGCGGCTGGGAGATGCAGGAGGACCGGGGCGGCGACACCGCCAACCACATGGACCACGTGCACATCTCCTTCAGCTGAGCTCCCTGAGCTCCCCCAGCTCGGTCAGGTCGCCGACGTGCAGGTCCGGCGCGACCGCCGAGGGCGGCGCGGGCGTGGCGCCGGTACCGGCCCGCCCGCGCCGCCGTTCCACCCAGCACGTCCTGATGCCGAGCCGCTGCGCGGTGCCGACGTCGTGGTAACGGCTCTGCGCGACGTGCAGCAGCTCGCCGCGGGAGATCCCGGCGAGATCGAGACGGCCCAGCATCCAGGCGAACATCTGCGGGTCCGGCTTGTTGACGCCCACGTCGGAGACGGTCACGACGTCGTCGAACGGGTCGCCGAGCGTCCGCGCCATCGCCAGGGTCCCGGCCCGGGCGGCGTTGGTCAGCGCGACCAGCCGGAACCGGTGACCGAGCCGGGCGAGCATCCCGGCGGCGTCCGGGAAGGCCGGCCACCCCGGCAACGACGCCCGCAGCGCCGCCGGGTCGGGCAGCCCCAGTCGCTCCGAGATCGGGTCCAGCATCTGCGTGAACGGCATCTCCGGTGTGCGGTGCTGCTGCACGTCCTCGGCGGCGGCGAACTCCGCCAGGACCTGCTCGTCCGGTGCGGTCACGCCCTGCCGCCGTACGCAGTCGAGGATGCCGGTCTCGAAGTCGATCAGCGTGCCGACGACGTCGAAGCTCAGCGCCCGCACCCGCGTCACGGCTCCACCACCAGCTTCCCCACGAAGCCCTTGCCGGCGAACCGCTCCTGGGCGGCGGCCAGGTCGGCGAGCGGGAACCGGGCGGCGACCGGCAGCCGCAGGGCCCCGCGCCCGGCGAGCTCGACGACCTCGGCGAAGTCGTCGTGGGTGCCGAACGACGACCCGACCAGCGTGAGCTGGCGCAGGTAGACGGTCCGCAGGTCCGCCTCGACGAGCGGACCGGCGATCGCGCCCGCGACCACGTAGCGGCCGAGCGGGGCGAGCGCGCCGAGCAGCGCCGGGAACGACGGCCCGGCGACGACGTCGGCGACCACGTCCACCTCACCGGCCTCGGCGACGGCGTCGCGGTCGAGCACGACGTCGGCGCCCATCGCGCGGACCGCCTCGTGCTTGGCCGCACCGGCGACGGCGACCACCCGGGCGCCGCGGTCCTTCGCGATCTGCACCAGCGCCGCGCCGACACCGCCGGACGCCCCGGTGACCAGCACCGACTCCCCGGCCCGCAGGCCGGCCCGGCCGAGCATCCGCATCGCGGTCGTCGCCGCCGTCGGCAGCGCCGCGAGCTCGGCGGGCGACAGCGCACCGCCGACCGGGTGCGCGTTCCCCGCCGGCACGGTGACCAGCTCGACGAACCCGCCGTCGCGCTCGCTGCCCAGGTAGTCGGTCGTGACCAGGGCGCGCTCGCCGCCGTCGTAGATCATGGGGTCGACCAGCACCCGCTCCCCGATCCGGCTCGTGGGCACCCCGTCGCCGACGGCGTCGATCTCACCGGTGACGTCGGCACCCTGGATGCGCGGGAACGCGAACGCCGAGCGCCGCCACCCGGTCCGCGCGCCGGGGTCGTCGCCGGTGCCGTAGGCGCCCTCGCGCGTCCAGACGTCGGTGTTGTTCAGCGCCGCCGCGCGCACCCGGATCCGCACCTCGCCCGGTGCGGGCACCGGGTCCGGCACGTCGTCGCGGTACTCCAGCGCGTCCGGGCCGCCGTGGCGGGTCAGCAGGACCGCCCTCATGTCTCCTCCTCAGGTAAACCGATCGGTATACCCACGAAGGAGAACAGCGCGACCCGTGTCATGTAAACCCACCGGTCGGTATAGTCGGCGTCGTGCCGGACACCCTCATCCCCACCACCGACGCCGGACGCCGGCTGCTCGGCGCCGCGTCCGAGCTCTTCTACCGCCGGGGCATCACCGCGGTCGGCGTCGCCGGGATCGCCGAGGCGGCAGGCGTCACCAAGAAGACGCTCTACGACTGCTACGGCTCGAAGTCCACGCTGGTCGCGGCCTACCTGGCGCACCGGCACCGCACGTGGTGGGAGCACCTGCAGCGCCGGATCGAGGCGGCACCGGCCCCGCGGGTGCTCGCCGTGTTCGAGGCCTACCGCGAGCACCCGGCCCTGGACAGCGACGTGGGCTGCGCGTTCCAGCGCGGGGCCGCGGAGCTCGACGAGGGCCACCCGGGCCGGGCCGTCATCACCGAGCACAAGACGGCGGTGCGCGCCGAGATCGCGCGGCTGCTCGCCGAGGACGTCCCGGGCGACACCACGGAGCTCGCCGACCTGCTGGCCCTGCTGCTGGAGGGCGCGGCCTTCCAGCGCGGGCTCGACGGCACCCCCGACGCGCTCGACCGGGCGGCCGCGCACGCACGAGCACTGCTCGCCGCACGCTGACCGCCCGGCCGGGCGGGATCAGGCCCGGTCGAGCATGCCGCGCATCGCGTCGATCTCGGACCGCTGGGCGTCGACGATCCGCTGCGCCAGCTCACGTGCCTGCGGGTTCTCCCCGTCGGCGAGCTCCGCACCTGCCATGGCGACCGCTCCCTCGTGGTGGACGATCATCAGCTCGAGGAAGCGGCGGTCGAACGCGGGCCCGGTGGCCCGTTCCAGCTCCGCCATGTCGTCGGCGGTCATCATCCCGGACATGTCACCGTGCCCGCCATGGGCGCCGTGCTCCATGGCCGCGCCTGCGGACTCCGGTGCCCCCCAGGCCGCGAGGAACCCGCGCAGCTGCTCGATCTCCGGGCCCTGCGCCGCCTCGATCGCGACGGCCAGGCGGCGCACCCCGTCGCCGGACGCCCGTCCCTCGGCCAGGCGCGCCATCTCCACGGCCTGCCGGTGGTGCGGGATCATCCCCTGCGCGAAGGCGATGTCGGCGTCGCCGTGCCGGGCGTCGGCGCCGGGGGCGGCGGTCGCCGCCGGAGGCGCGGCCGCCGGGGCAGCGGGTTCCGCCGCGGTCCCGCCGGAACAGCCGGCGAGGACGAGGGCAGCGGTGATCGTCGCGGCGGCGAGCGCCGCCGCGTGGGTGGTCGTCATGTGGACTCCCGTGTCGGAACGGTGTGATCGGCCGGACTCCGGCGCTCTCCCGCGCCGGGGGCCGATCAGGTCCGCGACACGCAGAGCAGGGCCAGCCGCCGCCCGACCGGGGGCGGCCGTCCGGCCGCGGGGCCGGGAACGTCGCGTCGCGACGTCGTGACCGTCGCCGGGAGCGGGACACGGCCGAGGAACAGCAGGGCCGCGAGCAGCGCGACGCCGACGGCGGCGAGCACGGCGAGGCACAGATGGAGGAGGTGCGCGGCGGCGCCGTGGTCCCCGTGACCGCCGTGGTCCCCGTGCGCGGGTGCCCCGGTCACCGCGGGCGGCAGGACGCCCGGCGCACCGTCGGCCCCATCGGCGGCGACAGGCCCCGGGACGGGCGCGGCCGGTGCGGCCATCGCGGGCGGCCCCGCGGGCGCGGCGGCCGCGGGCAGCACGAGGGCGTGCATGCCCACCAGCCCGAGCAGGACCGGCAGCACGACGAACACCAGCCGTCGTCCGGGACCTCCGCTCGTCATACCGCGCAGGTTACCCACCCCACATCGTTTGATGCCCCTACCCCCTAGGGGTATCGTCGGATCCGGACCGAGGAGGTGCGCGATGCACGGCTACGCCGACAACAAGGACGCCCACGTCAACCGGATGCGCCGGATCGAGGGCCAGGTCCGCGGCATCAGCAGGATGATCGAGTCGGACAAGTACTGCATCGACGTCCTGACCCAGGTCGCCGCGGTCAACAAGGCACTCGAGGCGGTCGCGCTCGGTCTGCTCGACGAGCACCTCAAGCACTGTGTCGCCGACGCCGCCGCCGAGGGCGGCCCCGTCGCCGAGCAGAAGCTCGAGGAGGCCAGCGCCGCCATCGCCCGTCTCGTCCGGTCCTAGCTCCCCCACCCACCCTGCCCGCACCCCGCGGACACCACGAGGAGGTACGCACGCCATGAGCACCGCCACCTACACCGTCACCGGCATGACCTGCGAGCACTGCGTCGCCTCGGTCACCGAGGAGGTCGGCGAGATCTCCGGGGTGACCGGCGTCGACGTGGACCTGTCCACCGGCGCCGTCAGCGTCACCAGCGACGGCCCCGTCTCCGACGACGCCGTCCGCGCCGCCGTGTCGGAGGCCGGGTACGAGGTCACCGGCTCCTGATCCCGCAGGCGGGCCGTCCCGCGGCCCGTCCGTCCCCCACCCACGCACCCGGCAGGGGTCGCCGCGCACGCGGCCCACCCCGGCAGGGTCCGATCGAAGGGTCCAGCCATGACAACCCTCGTCCCCGAGGGAGACCTCCGGTGACCACCACCGCCCCGCGGTCCGGTCGTGACCGGAGCGACGACGTCCAGGAGATCGAACTCGCCATCGGCGGGATGACCTGTGCGTCCTGCGCCAACCGGGTCGAGCGCAAGCTCAACAAGCTCGACGGCGTCACCGCCAGCGTCAACTACGCCACCGAGAAGGCCAGGGTCACCGCACCCGACGGCGTCGCCGCCGCGACGCTGATCGAGACCGTCGAGTCCGCCGGCTACACCACGACCCCGCCCGCCCCGGCGTCCGAGGAAGACGACGACGGCGACGCCGCGGCCCTGCTGCTGCGCGACCGGCTGGTCATCGCCGCCGTCCTCGCGGTGCCCGTGGTCGTGCTGTCGATGGTCCCGGCCTGGCAGTTCGTGAACTGGCAGTGGGCGGCGTTCGTGCTGACCGTCCCGATCTGGTCGTGGTCCGGGGCGCCGTTCCACAAGGCCGCCTGGACCAACCTGCGGCACGGCGCGGCCACGATGGACACCCTCATCTCGATGGGGACGACCGCGGCGCTGGCCTGGTCGGTGTACGCGCTGTTCTGGGGCACCGCGGGCATCCCCGGCCTGGTGCACCCCTTCGAGCTGTCGATCTCGGCATCGCACGGTGCGAGCGACATCTACCTCGAGGTCGTCGCGGGCGTCATCACGTTCGTGCTGGCCGGGCGCTGGTTCGAGCTGCGCTCCAAGCGCCGGGCCGGTGCCGCGCTGCGGGCGCTGCTGGAGCTGGGGGCCAAGGAGGTCACCGTCCTGCGCGGGGGTGTCGAGCACCGGATCCCGGTGGGCGACCTCGCGGTCGGCGACCGGTTCGTCGTCCACCCCGGGGAGAAGGTCGCCACCGACGGCGAGGTCGTCGAGGGCCGGTCCGCGGTGGACGCGTCGATGCTGACCGGCGAGTCCGTCCCGGTGGAGGTCCGCACGGGCGACACCGTCGTCGGGGCGACCGTCAACTCCGGTGGCCGGCTGGTCGTGCGGGCGACCCGGATCGGCTCCGACACGCAGCTCGCGCAGATGGCGCGGCTGGTCGAGGAGGCGCAGTCCGGCAAGGCCGCGGTGCAGCGACTCGCCGACCGGATCTCCGGTGTGTTCGTGCCGATCGTGATCGTCGTGGCGCTCGTGACGCTGGGCTTCTGGCTGGGCAGCGGCGCCGGGGTGTCGGCGGCCTTCACCGCCGCCGTCGCCGTCCTGATCATCGCCTGCCCGTGCGCGCTCGGCCTCGCGACGCCGACGGCGCTGCTGGTCGGCACCGGTCGCGGCGCGCAGATGGGCATCCTGATCAAGGGCCCGGAGGTGCTGGAGTCGACCCGCACGGTCGACACCGTCGTCCTGGACAAGACCGGCACCGTCACCACGGGCCGGATGACGCTGGTCGCCGTGCACACCGCCGACGGTGTCGACGAGGACGAGGTGCTGCGCCTGGCCGGTGCGCTGGAGCGGGCCTCCCAGCACCCGATCGCCGCCGTGACCGCTGGGACGGCCGAGCGGGTCGGCGAGCTGCCCGCCGTCGAGGACTTCACCGACCACGAGGGCCTCGGGGTGCAGGGCGTCGTCGAATCCCGTGCCGTGTTGGTCGGCAGGCCGCGGCTGCTCGAGGAGTGGTCGGTCCCGCTGACCGGCACGCTCGCCGCCGCGGGGGCCGACGAGGCCGCCCGCGGCCGCACCGCGGTCGTGGTGGCGTGGGACGGCGAGGCCCGGGCGGTGCTCGTCGTCGCGGACTCGGTGAAGGAGACCTCGGCCGAGGCGATCGCCGAGTTCGTCCGGCTCGGGTTGCGCCCGGTCCTGCTGACCGGTGACAACCGGGCAGTCGCCGAGTCGGTCGCCGCCGAGGTCGGCATCGGGACCGGACCGGACAGTGTGATCGCCGACGTGATGCCGGCCGACAAGCTGGCCGTGATCGAGCGGCTGCAGCGCGAGGGCCGGGTCGTGGCCATGGTCGGCGACGGCGTCAACGACGCCGCGGCGCTCGCGAAGGCCGATCTCGGCCTGGCCATGGGCACCGGTACCGACGTGGCGATCGAGGCGTCCGACATCACCCTGGTGCGGGGCGACCTGCGGGCGGCGGCGGACGCCGTGCGGCTGTCCCGCCGGACCCTGCGGACGATCCGGGGGAACCTGTTCTGGGCGTTCGCCTACAACACCGCGGCCATCCCGCTGGCCGCGTTCGGGCTGCTGAACCCGATGATCGCCGGCGCCGCGATGGCGTTCAGCTCGGTGTGCGTGGTGTCGAACAGCCTGCGGCTGCGCAGTTTCCGCGGGCACGCCGTCTGATCGGGCGGCTCACCCGGCGTCGCGCTCCTCCGGCTCGCGGGAGAGGTGCTCGGCGATCGAGCGCAGCTTGACGTTGAGGTGCTGCGACGCACGGGTGAGCCGTTCGAAGGCGGTGTCCGAGGAGATCGAGTACCGCTCCTTGAGGATGCCGATGGCCTCACCGATCACCTGCCGGCTGCGGACCGCCTCCTGCAGGCCGGACCGGGTGCGGGCGGCGTCGATCGCGACGGCGGCGTGCGCGGCGAGCACGACGATGCGGTCCTGGTCGCTCTCGTCGAAGGCGTCGACGACCGGCCCGAACACGTTGAGTGCCCCGATCGTGCGCGAGTCGATGAACAAGCGGCAGGACACCATCGACCGGACGCCGCGGCGGGCCGCCTCCGGGCCGTACCGCGGCCAGCGCGGGTCCCCGGCCAGGTCCGGGACGGAGAAGTTGCGGTCGTCACGGATCGCCTGCAGGCACGGGCCCTCATCCATCTCGTGCTGCAGCTCGTCGAGCTGCTCAGCCGTGCGGTCGCTGGCGGCGGGGGTCGTGACCCGTCCCTTGGAGGTCAGCGACACCGCGGCGTGGCTGCACCCTTCCACGATCTTGGTGCACGCCTCGAGCACGCGGTCACACGCGTCGGAGGCGTCCTCCGCGAGGTAGAGGTACCGGGACACCTCGGCCATCACCGATGCGAGGGTCTCCGGCGCGGCGGCGGCATCGGCGTCGGCGCGCGTCTCACCGAAGGCCCCCTGCTCGAGGGTCTGGATCCAGGAACGCTCGTCGGTCACGCGCTGCCGTTCCGCTCGTCGATGTCGTCGTCCAGGGTAGGGGGCGGCCCCGCCGGCTGCAGAGCTGAACCGACAGGACCTGAGCCGGCGACGCGCCCGGGCCCGACGGCGGCATGAGAGGGAGGTACCCGCACACGCGGGTCCCACACGCATCCGGCGCAATCGTCCGGGGATCAGCCCGCCGCCGGGTGCAGATCCGGGGACCGGTCGGACGGCCCGGCCTGCACGTGGTCCAGGCAGCGGCGCAGGTGCAGCACGATCCCGGACGCGGCGAGGCTGTCCTCCCAGCCGGCCGCCGCCCCGTCGAGCCGCTCCGTCACCCGGTCCAGCGAGTCGCGCGCGGCGGCCAGGTTCCTGGTGTGGGTGTCGCCGTCCGGCGACTCCGGGCCGCGGGCGAGGTGGAGGAGGTCGGCCGACCCGACCGCCGCCGCGAGACCGGACATGGCGTCGGCGACCGGGCGGCGCAGATCCGGGTCCAGTACCAGGACGGTGCGTTCGGCCCACGCCGTCTGGGCGAGGACGGTGCTGATGTCCCGTACCAGGACGGCGAGCTGCTCCAGGGTCTGTGCGGCCTCGTAGAGCTGCTGGCCGCGGATCCGGTACGAGCGTGCACGCAGGTTCGCGCGCCGCCCGGAGTCGGCGGCCGCGACGGCCTCCCGGGTCGCGTCGATCAGCGGCTCGAAGTCGTGCCGGTGCCGGATCCACTCCTCCCGCTCGGGCGGCCAGTGTTCGGCCAGCACGGCCGCCATCTCGTGCAGGTGGTCGGCGATCCCGTCGCGGAGCCGGGTCACCCGGCGGGAGGCACGCCCGTTCTGCGGGGGCGGCGGCAACACCACGGTGACCAGGATCCCGACGGCGACGCCGAGCAGCGTCTGCCCGAGGTACCCGGCCATGAAGCCGGTGGGGTCCACGGCCCCGACGAGGATCGTGAACAGGGCGGCGAGCGGGACGGTGTCACGCTGCGGTGCGAGGTACGGCAGCGCGCCGAGCGCCATGCCGAGGACGACGGCGAGCGCGACACCCCACCACGTGGCACCGGCGGCGTGCACCGCCGCCGCGCCGAGGCCGACCCCGACGGCGGTGGCGGTGAGCGCGCGCAGGCTCTGCCGCAGCGAGTCGACGACGGTCGGGTAGCAGACGAGCAGGGCACCCATCGGGGCGTAGTAGGGGTAGTCGCCGACGACGCCGGGGACCAGCGTCGCGAGGTACCAGGCGGCGGCGGTCGCGGCGCCGGCGCGCCAGGCCAGGCGCATGCGGTGGCGCAGGTCGTCGGGGAACGACCCGGCCGTGGACAGGAGGGAACGCGATCTCGACAAGGCTCCGTCGCGGTCGTGCGTGTCTCAGGGACGGGCCGTGGTCTCGACCGCAGAGGGGGCCACCGGGGCCGGTCGCGGGAACGCGGAACCGGCCGGCGCACCGGACCCGGTGCGCAGCAGCCGCCGGGACCGTACCCACCATGACGGGGAGCCACACACCCGGCACCGGACGAGCTGCGGGCCCGATCCGGGCGGGCGCGAACAGAGCAGTGCGGCGGGTGGTCTTGTGGGGACCAGGTGATGTTCGTACCGTCGGCACGTCCGATGTCGAGACGACAGCCGTTCAATCACGCAGCGGAGTCGACGCCCCGAAGAACCGGGAGTCCCCGTGCGTACCACCGCATCCCACTCGTCCGAGTCGCGCCCCGGCACCACCGGTGCCCGCCGCGACGGCCCGAACGCCTACGACGACGTCGAGCCCGACCTCCGGCGCCTCGCCGGCATGGATCCCGCCGATCCCGCCCGCGGCCCGCTGCGGGACCGGGTCATCTGCGCCTTCCTCCCGCTGGCACGCAACCTGTCGCGTCGCTACGTCACCGGCGTGCACTCGGCCGACGACGTCGAGCAGGCCGCGACGCTCGGCCTGATCAAGGCGGTCGACCGCTACGACCCGGACGTCGCCACCGGCGGGCCGCTCGGGTACCTGGTGCCCTGCGTCCGCGGCGAGCTCATGCGCTACCTCCGCGACCACAGCTGGGCCCTGCGCGTCCCCCGCGACCTCAAGGAGCGCAGCGTCGGCCTCAACCGGGCCGCCGTGACACTGACCCAGAGGCTGGGCCGTGCCCCGCGCCCCAGCGAGCTCGCGTCCGAACTGGACGTCGACACCTCCGAGGTCGTCGAGGCGCTCGGCGCGATGGAGTCCTACAACGCGGTCTCGCTCGACGAGCCGGGACCCGACGGCGAGACGACGCTCGGGGAACGCCTCGGCGAGGACGACGGCGCCCTGGAGGGCGCACCGGTCCGGACCGAGCTCCGGGAACGGATCGGCGAGCTCCCGGAACGGGAGCGCCGGATCCTGCTGCTGCGGTTCTACGGCAACCGCACCCAGTCCGAGATCGCCGAGGACATCGGTGTGTCGCAGATGCACGTCTCGCGGTTGCTGACCCGCACCGTGGCCACCCTGCGGCACGACCTCGACGGCTGATCCGGCGTCCGGCGCCGTGTCGGGTTTGGACCGCCCGGCAACGGTGATACGTCGCCGGTGACCGATCCCGAACACCTCCACTCCCGGACGGGTGCCGGAACCGGGACCGTCCCGGGGCCCTCCGGGATCCTCGGCCGGGTCCCCGACCCCGCCGGGGCACCCACTCCCTTCCCCGCCGCCGCGGCCCTGGCCGGCGCCGTCGCCGCGGGCGACCTCGACCTCCCGCTGCCCGGCTCCGGGGCGACCGCGGAGCGCTGGGCACGCCTAGACGTCGTCGACTGCACATCCTGGCGGTTCGCCGGGGCGGTGACGCTCCTCCCCGCCGGCCCTGCGAGGTTCTCCGTCCTGATCGTCGGACGACCGCAGCGCGGAGACGAGTTGGCCTTCGCGCGCGTCACGGATCTCGCCGAGATCGGGATCGAGTCCGGTGAGTACGACCCCGGTTCGGTGACCGGCAGACGGAATGCCGCCATGGCGGCGTCGGGGATCGACGACGCTGCGGTCGCGGAGTACCGGAGGCTGTCCACGCATCGCTGACTCCCGCTCGTCACCGGGGCCGCGAGGTGCTCAGCGGGCCGTGGCGTGCACCAGCACCCCGGTCACGGTGCCCTCGGAGATCAACCGGCCGATCCGGTCCGCCTGCTCCTCCGCCGCGCGGAACCGCGGATCGTCGCCGTGGTCGCGGGTCAGCACCTCGTCGACCCGGCCGATCCGGTCGTGCCAGCTCCTCGGGGCGTCGGCGAACCCGGTGAGCGGGGCCTCCTCGACGACCGTGAACCCGGCCTCGTCGAGCAGGTCCCGGGTCCCGGCGACGGTCGGGAAGAGGTTGCCCTCCGGCGCCCCCGCGGGCCGCGGCTCGTCGGCGGTGTACACCAGCAGGCCCAGCCCACCGCCGGGGCGCAGGATCCGGTGCAGCTCGCCGAGCAGGACGTCCTTCTCCCGCACCGTGCACAGCACCCCGAGGCACCAGCAGGCCGGGACCGATCCGGTCGCCAGCGGTATCCGGTGCCCGTCCCCGACGACGGCGGGCAGCCCGAACATCGACGCCGCGGCCCGGCAGGCCCCCGGCATCGGGTCGACGACGACCGGGTCGGCACCGAAGTACTCGCGGGCGTAGGCGGCGGGCCCGCCGGTGCCGCCGCCGACGGCGGCGAGCCGGGTGCCGCGGCCCACCCCGCACGCCGCGACCAGCCGGTCCAGACCGTCGGGGCTGGCGCTGCCCCGGCACGCCGCCGGGATCGCGTGGTCGTCGCCGAGCTCGGCGACCGCCACGCGGGTCCACTCCGCCACGGTGTCGAACTCAAGTTCCATCCGCTCGGGGACGAGGTCGGCCATGGCGTCCGCCTACCCGCGGGTCCCGGCCCTACTCCGGATCCGGTGCCCGATCTCGGCCTTGATCGCGGCGGCGGTGTCGTCGTCGCCAGAGGAACCGCGGCCGGACAGGTTGACCCCGGCGACGCCGTCGACGGCCAGCAGCGCCACGGCCTCGTCGACGGCCGCCTCGATGCCCGCCTCGACCGGGTCGGACGCGGTCAGCACCCGCTCGACCGCGGCCGGGTCGATCTCCAGACCGGGGAACGCCTCCAGCCGCCGCGCGCCCGGCTCGTCGGTGAACACCGCGACCCCGGCGACCACCGGCAGCGTCGCGCCGTGGCCGCGGGCGGCGGTGACGAACTCCGCGACCCGCCCCGGTGACGCCGCGTGGTTCAGGACGACCGCCCCCGCGCCGGCCCGCTGCTTCTCGGCCAGCCGCGCCGGACGCAGCCCGGTCGGCGGGGCGTCCGGCGCCTCGGGGACGACGGCGGGCAGCCCGGCCGCGGCGGCGAGCGACGCCAGCCGGGTGCCGTCGAGGTCGAACACCTGGGAGACGTCCGGCCGCACGCTCGGGCCGCGGGCGTCGCCGGTCACGCAGAACACGGCCTCCGCTCCGGCGGCGGCCAGCCCGGCGACGTCCTGTTCGAGCACGACGCGGTTGCGGTCCCGGCAGGTCAGCGTCACCCACGGGTGTCCGCCCGCCTCCCGGGCGAGCACGGCCAGCATCGTCGGCGGGAAGTCCGGCTCGTCGTGGTGCTGGCCGATCAGCAGGGCGTCGCACGAGCCGGCGATCGTCCGCACGATCCGGCCGAGTGCGGCGGGATCGTACGGCGGCGACGTCAGATCGGTGAGCACGACGGGCCCCTCGTGCCCGAACGCCGCCGGTGCCGCCGACCGGCCGGGCGGCCCGGTCCACGGGACGGCGGCACCGCCGGTGAAGGGGCACGGCACCGTCCCGAGCTCGCAGGTCAGGTCCGCGCGGACGCCCCCGCACGGTCCGAACTCCATCCGCTTCGGGCAGGGATCGAGTCGTACATCACGCACGCGACCGTCCTCCCCCGTCTGCCTCATTCCAAACCTCTTCCCTGCGCGTGCGTACGGCGCGTACGCGATCTACCGTGCCCCGCCGTGACCGATACGTCCCGTGCCACCGTCCTCACACTCGTCGCCGATCCCGGGCTGCCCGCCGAGCTCGACCGGCACGGGGACGGCCGGTGGGAGGTCCGGCTGTCCGGCGAGCAGATCGCGCTCGATGCGCAGGGGTCCCTGCCGATGCTGGAGATCGGGGGGCGCGCCCGCGAGAACGACGCGGCGGACGCGGTGGTGCTGATCACCGACCTGCCGCGCCGGGCCGGGCAGGACCCCGTCGCCGCCGACGCCGGCACCGGCGACCGGGTGGGCCTGGTCTCGCTGCCCGCGCTCGGGGCGCTCGACCAGTACCGGCGCTGCCGGGACACGGTCGTCCGGCTCGTCACCCGGCACCTGTTCCCCGCCGAGGACCGGGCCGCGGTCGGCGAGAGCGCGCAGGCCGGGAGCGCGGGCTCGCTCACCCGACTCGACCCCGGCGACGGGAACGAGGACGACGCCGGCAGCGCGGGCGTCGAGGACGGCGTCGACGTCCGCCTGGGTCTGGTCGGTGTGCGGGGCCGGCTGCGGCTGCTCGCCGGGCTGGTCCGCGCGAACCGCCCGTGGCGGCTCGTGCCGAGCCTGTCCCCCGCGATCGCGGCGGCCGCGGGCGGGGCGGCATTCGGCATCTTCTACTCGAACATCTGGCAGCTGGCGACCGCGCTCGGCGTGACCCGGCAGATCACCGTCATGCTGCTCGCGCTCGTCGGGATGACCGCCTGGCTGATCCTGAACAACGGGCTCTGGGAGTCGCGGCGCAGCCGGTCGCTGCGCGAGGAGATGCTGCTGTCCAATGCCTCGACGGTGATCACCGTCGGGGTCGGGGTCCTGATCATGTTCGCGCTGCTGTTCGCGATGTCGTTGGTGGCCGCGGCGCTGGTCGTCCCGCCCGACTACCTCGGTTCGACGCTCATGCGCGAGTCCGGGTTCGACGACTACCTCATGATCGCCCTGCTCTCGACCTCGATGGGTACCGTCGCCGGCGCGCTCGGATCCGGCTTCGCCGACGAGTCTGCGGTCCGGCAGGCCGCGTACAGCCGTCGTGAGCAGGAGCGGCGGGCGCGGCTGGACCGGGAGGAGGAGCGCCAGGAGGGCGGGCGTCAGGGCTGAGCCGCGGCTGCTGTGCAGGCGGGAGCCGCCCGCACACCAGCCGAGTGGTCGTCAGCGGTGCCGCACCAGGTCGGTCTGCAGCAGGTCGGCGTACTCGCCGGGCAGCTGGGCGGCGAGGTGGGCGTACTCCTCGTCGGTCACCGCGACGGCGATCGTCGCCAGCGTCGCGCGGGCGTGGCGCCGGGCGTCGGCCCGCGGGACGCCCTCGTCGTCGGCCACCCGGTCGTAGAACCCGTCGACGTCGAACCGCTCGCCCCCGCCCGTCGCGGGCAGGGCCTCCCCCAGGTCACCGGGGAGCTGGGAGGCGAGGTTGCCGGGCATCCCGCCCGCGAGGCGGCTGCCGAGCACCCGCAGGGTCGACCGGACCGCGCGGTCGGCGGCGGACTGGTCGGGCAGCTCGCCGCTGTCGCGGACGGTGCTGATGAACGTGTCGTACTGCATGTCCGTCGCGTACCCGGCACGCCGGTCCCGACACGTGCGGATCGTCGTCGACCGATGAGCCGGGCCCGTCGCCACGGTCGGAACCTACGACGGCGCGGCGGCCGCGCCGCGCGGCCGCACCAGGGAGGGCGACGAACATGGGCGACGTGACTGCCGACCGGGCCCCCGCCGACGAGTACCGCGAGATCGCGGGCCGGTTCACCGAGGTCGTCGAGGGCGTGCCCGGCGACGACGCCTGGGACCGGCGCTCGCCGGTGCCCGAGTGGACCGCCCGCGACGTCGTCGGTCACCTCGTGGAGTGGTTCCCTGCGTTCCTCGCGGGCGGAGCCGGCGTGACGCTGCCCGCGGGGCCCGGCGTCGACGAGGACCCGGTCGCCGCCTGGCGCACCCTGAGCGACGGCGTCCAGGCCCTGCTCGACGACCCGGCGTCGGCCGGCCGGACGCTGAGCAATCCGCACATCGGCGAGCTCGACGTCCCCACCGCCGTCTCCCGCTTCTTCACCGCCGACGTCTTCCTGCACACCTGGGACCTCGCCCGCGCCACCGGCCAGGACGCGACGCTCGATCCCGGACGGTGCGCGACGATGCTGGAGGGGATGCTACCGCTCGACGACCTGCTGCGCGCGAGCGGCCAGTTCGGCCCGCGGGTGGCGGTCCCGGACGACGCCGACGTGCAGACCCGGCTGCTCGCCTTCATCGGGCGGGACCCGCGCTGACCCGCGGCCGTCAGGCGTCGACGACCGACTCCAGCTCCCGCAGCCGCGGCAGGGCGCGCCCGGTCAGGTGCTGCTCCCGCACCTCCGCGGAGATCGACAGGCTGTCCTTCCACAGCGACCGGCCCGCCATCGCCCCGGCCGCGCCGTTGTCGACGGCGACCTTCACCTGGCCGATGAAGGTCTCGTGGTCGACGCCGGCCGACAGCACCGCCCACGGCACGCCCGCGGCTGCCTCCGTCACCGCGGCGGCCGCCTCGGCCGAACCCGGGTACTGCAGCTTCAGCACCTTCGCCCCGCAGCCGACGGCCAGCTTCGCCCCGTCGGCGACCAGCGCCGGGAACGCGGCGGCGTAGTCCGCGTCGGACTCGCCGTCGAGCTGGTAGGTGAGCAGCTCGACGATCAGGAGCACGCCCTCGTCGGCGCAGTCGCGCACGCAGTCGCGGATCTGTGCGGCGACCGTCGAGTCCGGGCCCTGGCGGTCCGGGCGGGTGTAGAAGAGCATCTTGGCGACGTCGCCACCCAGGTCACGGACCCGGCGCGCGGTCACGCCCGGCACGAACCGGGTGTGGCGCAGGCCGTCGACGGTCTCGTAGCCGGAGGCGTCCATCCCGACGACGAGTGCGGTGTCGCGCGCCAGCGTGCCGTCGTCGACGACGCCCGGCAGCGCCACCTCCGGGTCCAGCAGGATCGCCGGCGCGGAGTTGGCCAGGTGGCGGACCAGGTCGGACTTCGCCGCGGCGAGCTCCTCGGCGCTGATCGCGTCGGCGCCGTCCGGCGCGTCCGTCATGGCCTTGCGCATGCCGTTGCGCTGGTCGGCGGCGACGATCAGCATCCGCCCGCCGGGGGTGGAGATCGCGGTCAGGCCGCGGCGCTCGGGGGTGGTGAGTGCGTTCATCGGTTCCTCCTGGTGTGGTGCCTGGTCAGCGGGCCGGCGCGGGGTCGCCGGCAGGCGTCAGCCGGGCGGCGACGAGTGCCGCGCCGTACGCGGTCTCCTGCGCCCGGCCGGAGACGGTCACGCCGGGCAGCACCTGCGCGCGGGCCCGCCGGACGCTGTCCATCCCAGCCCATCCGCCGGTGAGCGTGGCCGACGTCGCGGGCGGGAGCTCCCGGTCGATCGCGGTGACGAGGCGGGCGATCTCGTCGTTGCTGTGCCGCAGCACGGCGGCGACGACCTCGGCGGGGCTCACGCCGTCGGTGCGCACCGTGATCGCGAGCTCCCCGTCGTCGTTGCGGGCGCCGGAGACCTCGATGCCGCCGTCGGGCAGGGCGCCCTCGTAGGGCAGGTCCAGCACGGCGGCGTCCAGCCGGTCCCGTCCGGCGCGGTCGCCGACGCCGAAGGTCTGCAGCGCGCGGCGCAGCAGCAGGCCGGTCTTCACCCCGGCGACGAGCACGTGCTTCCCGGGGACGACGTGCCGGACCTCGTTGATCAGGTACTCGGCCAGCCGGGCCCGTGCCGCGTAGCCGAGCGGGGCGTCCACCACCCGCAGCAGGACCTCGGCGGTGCCGATGGACACGTGGTAGTGACCGTCGCCGATCGTCCCCGCGGCCTCGGCCGCCACCAGGTGGTCGTGCCCGCCGACGGCGATCCGGGCGCCGGCGAAGGGCGCCGGGAACCGCTCGGAGACCGCGCCGAGATCGGTCCCGGCGGGTTCGAGCGGCGGTAGGAACGCGGGCGTCACGCCGAGCTCGTCGAGCATCGCGTTCCACGGCAGGCCGGTGTCCTGGTCGAGCAGCCCGGTGCGGGAGGCCAGCGAGTACTCCGCCGTCGGGCGGCCGCCGAGCACGGTGGCGACGAACTCGGGGAGGTTGAGCCAGCACCGGCCGTCGAGCCGGATCCCGCTGTCGCGCAGGTACGCGAGCTTGGCCACCGAGGTCTGCGCGCCGAGCGGCAGCCCGGTCCGGCCCGCGAACTCGGACCGGATCCGCTCCGGGAGGTTCGCCACCTGCTCCGCACCGCGCGGGTCGAACCAGGCGAAGGCCGGGGCGACGGCGTCGCCGTCCCCGTCGAGCAGGACACCGCTCTCCCCCATCCCCGCGACGGCGATCGCCCCGACCGTCCGGTCGGTGACGGTGGCGAGCCGCCCGGCCGCGGCGCCGACCAGCCGGTGCACCGCGGAGACGAGGGTCGGAACCGGGAGGTCCGCGGTCCCGCCCGGACCGGGCCGCCACGGCGTCGGGATCTCCTCGACCAGGACCTCCGTGCCGTCCTCGTCGAGAACGAGCAGCTTGATCCCGGTGATCCCCAGGTCGATCCCCGCCACGAGCCGGTCGTCCATGGGACCGGACCCCCTCCCGCACCTCGCCGATGACTCCGGTGTCATGTCTTGCTATGACACCGGTGACTTGTACCGATATCGTCGGCAGCATGACGTCGCGTTGTCAACCCGGCCGGTCCACGGTGATCGCGGTCTCGGGAGCCGCCGGGAGCGGCAAGTCGACCCTCGGCCGCACCCTCGCCACGACCCTGCGGGCCCCGCTGCTCGACCTCGACACGCTCACGAACCCGCTGCTCGACGGTCTGCACGGCCCGGTGCTGACCGAGCACTGGCTCACCGGGGAGCACCGGTCCACGATCCGCGACGCGCGCTACGCCGCCCTCCGCGCGACGGCCGCCGAGGTCGCGGGCACGGCCGGGACCGTCGTGCTGGTCGCGCCCTTCACGGCCGAGCTCACCGGCGGGCCGGAGTGGGAGGCGCTCGCCGCTGCCGTCGCCCCCGCCGAGCTGCGGATGGTCCACCTGCGCGGGGACGCGGAGCTGTTCGCCCGGCGCCGGTCCGCTCGGGCCGAGCCGCGCGACGCGCACCGACCGGCCGATGCCGCGCCGACCGGCACCGGCCCGGCACCGCCCGCCGCGCCACACCTGGCCGTCGACGCCGAGCTGTCCCCCGCCCAGCAGGAGCTGCGCGTGCTGCGCGCGCTCGGGGTGCGGACCGCCCTCGATCCGGACGCACCGGTGTTCGCCCGGACGTTCGACGCCGTCCTGTCCGACCTGGACGGCGTGCTGGCCGACTCCACGGCGTCGGTCGTCCGCTCCTGGGACCGGTTCGCCCGGGAGCTGGGCGCCCCGCCCGCCGCCGTGCACGGCAACCACGGGCGGCCGGCCCGGATGCTGGTGGAGGCACTCGTCGGCCCGGACGGCGTGGAGGAGGGCCTGCGCCGGATCGAGGCGATCGAGGTCGCCGACGCGACCGGCGTCGAGCCGGTCCCGGGTGCACGCGAGCTGATGGCGTCACTGCCCGGCGACCGGGTCGCGGTCGTCACCTCCGGCACCCCCGCCATCGCCGGGGCCCGCCTGCACGCGGCCGGGATCACGCCGCCGGACGTGCTCGTCACCGCCGACGACGTGCGGCACGGCAAGCCGGACCCGGAGCCCTACCTGCTGGCCGCCCGCCGGCTCGGGGCCGACCCCGCCCGGTGCCTGGTACTGGAGGACGCCCCGGCCGGCGTCGCGGCGGCCCGTGCCGCGGGCTGCGCGGTCGTGGGCGTGCTGGGCACCGTCGGTGCCGGGGAGCTCGCGGAGGCCGATCTCGTCGTCGACGGACTGGACCGGCTCCGGGTGTCCGCGGGCGCGGACGGGCTGTCGGTCACCCCGGCCTAGCACCGGCACCTACCGGCAGGACTCGCGCTCCACCAGGCGGACGGGCAGCACCGTGCGGCGGCGGAACCGCCTGCGCGGGTGGTCGAGCCGGTCGAACACGCGCTGCGCGGCGTGCTCGCCGAGCGCGACCGGGTCCTGGTCGACCACGGTGAGGGCCGGGGAGAGCATGTCCGCCATCGGGAAGTCGCCGAACCCGACGACCGCGAGCCTCCGGTGCCGCAGCACCGGGACGAGCGCCATGCTGCTGCGCGCGTTGGACGACAGGATCGCCGTCGGCGGGCCGGGCAGCGCGTCCAGCCGCCCGACGACGGCCGCGGCGCTCGCCCGGTCGATCGCCCCGAACTCCTCGTAGCCCTCCGGCACGGTCAGGCCGGCGTCGGCGAGCGCGCCGCGGTAGCCGAGCAGCCGGTTGCGGGCGGTCGGCAGCTCGGGCAGGTCGCCGACGAACGCGATCCTCTCGTGACCGTGCCCGATCAGGTGCTCGGTGGCCGCACGGGCACCACCGGCGTCGTCCTCGATGAAGGAGTCGGCCGCCACGCCCACCGGGGCGCGGTCGACGAACACGATCGGCAGCCGCTCCCGCCACCGGGCCAGGTACGAGTGGTCGGCCTCGACGGGAGCGACGACCAGTCCGCTCAGCGACTGGCTCAGCAACCGCCCGACCGTCTCGTGCTCCGTGCGCGTGGTGTGCCCGACGCTGGTGACCACGGTGGACATGCCGCGGTCGAGCGCGAGCCGGTTCACCGACTCGGCGACGGCGGCGAAGAACGGGTCGAGCAGGTCCGGGACGACGACGCCGACCACCGGCGCGCGGCCCTTCCGGAACGTGGTGGCCACCGAGTTCGGCACGTAGTTGAGCTCGCGCAGTGCGGACTCGACGCGGGTGCGGGTCTCGGGCAGCACGTGCTCGTCGTCGTTGAAGACACGCGAGACCGTCTTCGCGCTCACACCGGCTCGGGCGGCGACGTCTCGCATCGTGGTCATGACGACGTGGCCGGACCTTTCCACAGGGGGTGCGGCGACCGGCGGCGCCGGCAGCGGGGCCGGTCCCGGTCGGGTCGGCGCAGTCTATCGGCCACCGCCCCGGAGGGACCACGGACCGATCATGTCACCGATGTCGCGGTCGCGCTTGACATCGGTGTCATGCCGTCTTCTACTGACGCCGGAGAAACACCTCGAGAACAACCGGAGACATCAGATGAACGACAACGCGGTCGTCGGCACACCACGACGGGGGACCGGGGCCACGGTGATCGCGGCCCTCGGCGGGCTGCTCTTCGGGTACGACACCGGCATCATCTCCGCCGCGCTGCTCTACCTCGGGCCCGCGTTCGGGCTCAGCGACCAGGCCAAGGAGATCGTGGTCGCGTCGCTGCTGGTCGGCGCGATCGTCGGTGTCGCGGGCGGCGGCACGGTGATGGACCGGATCGGCCGCCGGCGCACCCTGCTCGGCGTCGCGGTGCTGTTCCTCGCCGGGGCGGTCGCCTCCGGCCTGGCGGGCTCGCTGACCGTCCTGCTCCTCGCCCGCATCGTGCTCGGCCTGGCGATCGGGGCCGCGTCGGTCGCGGTTCCCGCCTACATCGCCGAGATCGCACCGGCACACCTGCGCGGCCGGCTCGTGTCGGTCAACCAGCTGATGATCTCCTCCGGGATCCTGCTCTCCTACGTCACCGGCTACGTGCTGTCGGACGCGCAGGCGTGGCGCTGGATGCTCGCGATCGCCGCGGTCCCCGCCGCGGTCATGCTGGTGGCGCTCCCCCGGCTCCCGGAGAGCCCACGGTGGCTGCTCGCGAAGGGCCGTGAGACGAGGCGCGGGCCCTGCTCGCCGACGGCCGCAGCCCGGCCGAGGTCGACGACGAGGTCCGCGGCATCACCGAGGCGATGCACGCCGAGACCCGGTCCACCGTCCGCGACCTGCTCGGCTCCCGGTTCCGGCCGGGCATCGTCCTCGGCGTCGGCGTGGCCGCGACGAACCAGCTGGTCGGCGTCAACGCCGTCACCTACTACACCCCGACCCTGCTCACCGGCTCCGGTTTCGGGGAGTCGGCCGCGATCCTGTCGTCGGTCGGGCTCGGTGTCGCGAACGTCGCCTTCACCCTCGTCGGCCTGGTCCTCGTGGACCGGATCGAGCGCCGCCCGCTGGTGCTCGGCGGCACCGGCCTCGTCGTCGCGCTCGTGGTGATCGGCGCGGTCTACGCGTTCACCGACCTGAGCGGGATCTGGGCCGCCGTCCTGCTGGCCTTCCTGATGATCTACCAGGCGTCCTTCGCGGCCAGCCTCGGCCTGGCGATGTGGCTGGTCAACAGCGAGGTCTTCCCGACGGAGGTCCGCGGCAAGGCGGGCAGCGCCGGCCTCGCCACGCACTGGATCCTGAACCTGCTGATCTCGGTCACCGTGCTGACCACGATCGACGCGATCACCCCGAGCGGGCTGTTCTGGCTCTACGCCGTCCTCGGCGGCCTCGGCCTGGTGTTCCTCTACAGGCGCCTGCCCGAGACCCGTGGCCGCACGCTGGAGGAGATCGACGCCGAGCTGAACGGCGGACGTCCGGCCCGGCAGGCGTCCACCGGCTGAGGTCCGGCCGGTGCCGGCCGGGTCCGGGCCGCCGCGGTCACCCCTGGTCCTCGGCGAGGGCCACCGTGGTCCCGACCGTCATCACCTCCACCGGGAGGAGTCCCGGATCGGCCACGGGCGCGTCGGCCCCCTCGGCGGGCGCGGCCGCGCCGGCGTCGGCGCCGCGCCGCGGACGTCGTTCGGGAAGGCGTGCCTCGATCCACGCCATCCCCATCGTGAGCACCATGACCAGCAGTGGGACGCACAGCGGGATCCAGAGGTCCCCCACGCCGGTACCGACCGTCGACGCCATCGGAGCGCGGTCAGCGTGCGGATCCGGGACTCCTCTCCGGTCCGGTCCGTGGGCGCTCGTCGCGCCCGCCGCCCCGTGTCCTCCCGGGTGACCACCACCCGGTGGCCCCCGTCGCGGCACCGCCCCGGACCCGTCGCACCACGGCACTCCCCTTCCGCTCGCACACTCCGCAGCCGCCGGAGGGGAGCACTCGGCGGCGGCCCTACCCTGGTTGGTTGTCGCGTCCGGCCGACGTCATTCGTCGGGACATTCGGCCAGGTACGCGAGATTCGCCCGGTCCCAGACGGGCGCGTTCGCCGAGGCGAGGTGCGCCCACATGATCGCGTGCTCGACCCCGCCGCCGTAGAGGCGGCCGATCTCGGACCGGCCGAAGATGGCCTCGTTCGCGGCCGACAACTCCCGGACGACGGCGGCCGGTGAGACCGGGACCGGATCGACGCACCCGGTCAACGGGGCCGCCCCGCCGTCGCGTACCCACACCAGGGCCGCGACCGCGCCCCGGTGGAAGTCGTCGACGCGGACGTCGCGCCCGGCGCTCCCGTTGCCGTCCCCGAGCCGGACACGCAACGTGGAGATCATCTCGTCGAGGACGTCCGGGGCCCTCGTCCGGCGCAGCTCAGCCATGCACACCACGCTCGCAGGCGGCCCCGTCCCGAGGCGGGACCGTCGGGTGTCCCCACCCCTCGACGGGGGCACCGGGGCAGGCACGCACCCGGGCGGGCGCACCGGCCCGATCCCGTCGCGAACCGGCCGAGACCATCACGACCATCCTCTCGCTCGCTCGCCGGTCGCCACCCGTGCGACGCTCGTGACCAGGATCGATCGCGCTCCGCCGCCGGTACCGGAACTAGCAGGGCTACTCCCCTCGATGATCACCTACAAGGCTCTTCACGACCGGCGTCGTGAACTGGCCAACGGCGACGCGGACCGGACGAACACGGGCCGGCCGGAACGCGCGGCATCGTCCGCGGGGTCGTCTTCGCCCGGAATCCGCACGGGTGGGAGCGGAGGTCAGCAGCGTCCGGGGGGTTCCACCGGACGGAGTGACGTCCGCAGCGGCAGCCCGGCGACGATCCGCGCCGCGTCGCCGCCGAGCACCCGCACCTGCGCCGGGCCGGCACCGGGACCGGGACCGGGACCGGGACCGGGACCGGGACCGGGACCGGGACCGGGACCGAGCGTCAGGAGGACGTGCGGCACGAGGGCGTGGTGCACCGCGACCGTCCCGTCGCGGGCGACGCCCACGCCGACCTCGAGCCGCGACTCCGCCGCGGCGTACCTGCCGAGCTGCTCCGCGCCGGCGTCCTCCGCTCCTCCGTCCACGGCCCCGGCCGGCGCCGTCGGGATGCCCTGCTCCTCGACGCCCGCGTACACCTCGCGCACGACGACCGCGGGGGCGGCGGCGTGGACGGCGACGAGCACCGCGGGCGGTGACGGGGCTGGACCGTCCCGGCTCACGTCGCCACCCGGTGCCCGGCCCGCCGCGTCGTCCCCGCCGCGACGCCGGCGTGGGCGTCCACCAGCCCGGCCGCGACGGCGTTGCGCGGGCCCTCGGTGCCGTGCACGTTGCCGATGCCGCAGACCGCGCCGTACGGGGCGAGTGCGTCGGCGACCATCGCCGGGATCTCGAAGTCCAGCGCCGACCCGCCCAGCAGCACCACCGACCCGAGCAGCCGCAGCGATCCCTGCGGGGCGACCTGCGCGAGGGCGCGGAGCGCGTTGACGACGAACACCCGCTGCTTGGCCGCCCGGCGGACCCGGCGGACCTCCTCCAGCGAGCCGCGCACGGGCACCGCCGCGAGCCCGTCCGGGGTCACGGTGACGACCTTCGCGAACACGTGCGGCGGCAGCGGCTCACCGAAGAACTGCACCGAGCCGTCCTCGTGGCGGACGTGGAAGAAGCTCTCCACCTTCGCCAGCGGATGCCGCTTCACCGACTCGGCGGCCTCGCGGTCGTCGATCCCCAGCTCGGAGCCGATGAGCCGGGTGACCAGCTCGCCCGCACCGGCGACGTGGACGGTCGAGACGGTGCCGTCGGCGTCGAGCAGGGCCGCGTCGGTCGAGCCGCCACCCATGTCGACGATCGCGATCGGGACCGACGAGCCCGGGGTGGTGAGCGCGCCGCGCACCGCGACCTCGGCCTCCACCCCGCCGATGACGGTGTCGCAGCCGAGCTCGGCGGCGAGCGCGTCGGCCACCGCCTGCATCCGGCTGCGGCTGGTGCGGACCATCGCCGCGAGCGCGACGGCGTTCTCCCGGGAGACCTCGCCCGCGAGCCCGCCGCGCACGGCGGCGGGCACCACGGTGTCCACGGCGAGGACGTCCCGGATCCGGATCTCCGACGCGGGCTGCCCCGTCACGTCGGTCATCGTGTCGCGGACGTTCGCGAGCATGCCGCCGACGTGGGTGCCGGGCTCGCCGTGCACGTCGGTCAGCGGGGCGATCCGCGCGACGGCGTCCATGATGGCGTCCGCGCCGTCGTCGACGCCGACGTCGAGCGTGCGCCCGGAGCCCGACAGCGTCAGCGTCCCGACCGGGATGCGCCGGTCGGTGACGTCACCGGCCGGTGTCCGCACGACGACGGCGGACCGGTTGCCCGAGAGCGCGCGGGCCACCGGGGAGACCTGCCGGGTCTGCTCGGCGTCGAGGTCGAACGTCGACGCCAGCCCGTAGGAGTCCGACAGCGTGCGGATCGTCCTCCCCGGCGGCGCGACCTCCACCGCCGCGAGCATCCCGAGGGGGACCCGCTCCACGGCGGACACCTCGTCGACGACCGAGATCCGGTGCCGCAGCCGGTTCACCACGAGGACCGCGTCGTCGCCGTGCAGGACCGCGGCGACGACCTCGACGCCGCGGTCGGACGCCCGGTTCAGCCGCTCCGCGACGTCGTCGAAGTCGGCGCCGGCGGCGACCACGACGACGACCGGGCTCCCCGCCGCGGTGCCGCCGAGCCCGTCGAGGGGCACGGTCGTGCCGACCCCGATCCCCTCGCCCCCCGGGGTCTCCGGGTTGTGCCCGATCATCGTGGACTCGGTGATGACGGTCTCGGTGATCGTCTCCATCGCGAGCCCGCTGATCACCGGCGTGGCCTCGTTGAGCAGCACGGTCGCGAGGTCACCGGCCGGCCGCCCGGCGGCCCCCAGGGCCCGCCGGACGGCCGTGACCGCCCCCGCCGTGTTGGCCGGGGTGCCCTTCACCCCCGTCGTCGCGGTCAGCGAGGACGCGAGGCGCCCGACCACACCGCCGGACACCTCGGCGACGCACGCCTCGGTGGTGGAGTTGCCGATGTCGACGCCGATGACGAGGGACACTCATGGCCTTCCTGCTCGGTACGGCGCACGCCGCGGGGTTCGGTCAGTCGACGCGGGTGATGACCGGCTCGACCTCCACCGCGGCGCGGGAGTGGTCGATGCACTCGAACTCCTTGATGTGCAGCAGCGCCGCCTTCGCCTGCCAGCGCGGCCGCGCCATCTGGTCGTTGCGGGTCGGCACCGGGCGGGGTGACCGGCCCTGGGCGTACTGGGCCGCGTTCGCACCGATCATGCGGAACACCTCGGCGTCGAGCAACGGGGCCTGCGGGAACAGCTCCAGGTTCGACAGCCGCGGCAGGTCGCGCTGGTGGACGACGGTGGTGCCACGGGACAGCACGCCCACCGCGATCCCGGAGCCGGACAGCGAGGCCCCGAAGTGCGCGATCGCTGCCAGGTCGGCGGTCCGGAACACCTTGATCAGCCGTGCGGTGCCGCCCTGCTCCTCGATGCCGGCGAGCAGCTGCCGGACGACCTCGGCGTGCGGCACCTCGACGATCGTCTTGGTGAACGGGTCGCCGAAGGCCGGCGAGAGCGCGACGACGACCTCCTCGGGCCGGGTGCCCCGCTCCGCGGTCCCGGTCTCGCGCAGGGTCAGTGTCCGGAGCGGTTCGACTGCGGCGGTCATGAGACCTCCTCCTCGGGGTTCTCGGCGGAGGTGACGTGGCGGAGCTTCTTGAGCTCCTCCCACCGCTCGCCGGACAGGCGGTAGCCGGTGCCGGGGCCGGCGTAGTCGTTGGCGTCGTTGATCGCGGCCAGCGGCACGAAGTCGCCGGTCAGCACGGCCGCGGTCTGCAGCAGGTCCCCGGACACGCGCTGGCGCAGCACCTGCAGGTAGTTCTCCGCCACGTCCCCGAAGCCGGAGCGCTCCAGGATCCGCACCAGGTCCAGCCCGGTGACGCCGCGCTCCATCACGCTGCGGGCGCCCTCGAGGTCGGCGAGCACGTCGCGGTCGGGGTAGTCGTCGCTGGAGTCGGCGTAGGTCGCCGCCTCCACCTCCTCGTCGGTGATCGCGGGGAGGTCGAGCTCGGCGAACACCGCCTGCAGCGCGCGGGCGGCCTTGTTGCGGACCTGCAGGATGACGTCGTCGCGGACGTGCCGCAGGCCGCCGTCGACCTGCATGTCGCGCTGGATGACGTTCCAGTCGTCGTAGTCCTCGGTGTCGAGGTTGGACCCGGCGAACATGTTGTCCCGGTTCGGCACCGCGGAGTAACCGGAGCACACGAAGTCGGTGCCCGGCAGCATCTGCGGCAGCAGCCGGCTGGTGCGGCGCATCGGCGAGTGCGAGAACGACTGGTCGTTGCCCGACGCGCACTCCAGGTCCATCCAGCTGGCGACGAGGTTCTCCGCGGCGACCGCCCGGATCCCGCCGGGCACCGCCCCGGGGACGCCGATGCAGGAGATCGAGCCGTTCTGCAGGCCCTGCACACCCGCGCCGCGCGCCATGAGGATGCAGCGGATCTCCAGGTACAGCATGGACCGCCCCTCGGCGTTGCCCATCTGCACCTCCGAACCGGTGCCCGAGGTGAAACGCATCTTGATCCCGCGCGAGGCGTAGGCCGAGGCCAGGAACGCCTTCGACCACGGGGGGTCGTCGCCGTCGACGAACACCGACTCGGTGCCGTAGATGGAGATCGTCTCGGCGTAGGCGGTGATCCCCCGCATGCCGAGATCGAGCTCGGTCGCCTCCTCCAGCGCGCACTGGGTGAGGACGCCGCCGCGCCCGACCTGGGCGCCGACCTGGAGGCCGATCGCCACCAGCGGCGCGTAGCGGACGACGCCGAGGGTCGTCTCCAGCTCGGCGAACCCGCGCACCGCACCCTCGGCGGCGTCGGCCGCGACCTGGATCGGGTTGTCCTTCGCGCTCGTGGAGTGCGCCTGGTTGGCGGGCGTGCGCCGCGAGCGCGTCTTCTGGATGCCCATCATGATCTCGACGACGTTCATCAGCTTGACGACGTCGAGGATCTTGGCCGGGGTCATCCCACGGCCGAGCGCGACCACCTCGTCGCGGGTGGTCCGCGGGTCGCAGAGCATCCTGGCGATCTCGATCGACGGCGTCGCGAGGGCGTCCTCGCAGGTCGCGACGTCGATCGCGTGGTCGGCGATGAAGGTGTCCATGAAGTCGAACTCGTCGCGGGTGCGGCCGTCGAGCTCGACGATCCGGCCGTCCTCGACGCGCACGCCCGGCTTCGGGTCGAAGTCGGACTCCATCGCGACGAGGCCCTTCTCGGGCCACTCCTCGACGAAGCCGTCCAGGTTGACCGGGCGGTCCTCGAGGATTCCGGTGCGCGTGGACGTCCGCACCGTCGAGTCGGGACGCGGGGCTACGGCGGTCATGTCAGTCCTCCTCGGCGAGCAGGTTGCGGGCGGCGTAGACCTGCGCGGCCTCGCGGACGAGCGCGGCGCACAGGGGGGCGGAGTAGGTGGCCTCCAGCCGGGCGGCGATCGACTCGAGCCGGTCCGCGCTCGACGCGTTGGGGCGCAGCGCGTTGTACATGGCGAGGACCTCGTCGTCGGGGATGGCGGTCATCTCCGCGGCCCGGCGGCAGTTCTCGCCCAGCTGACGGCGGCCCATCGACTCGGCGATGCTGCCCTGCATGACCAGCGTCGCGGGCGTCACGCGCAGGTCCTCGGCGGTGACGTCACCGGCGACGACGGCGGCCATCGTGATGTCGGACAGCGCCTTGCCGGTGGGCGTGCGGAGCAGCTCGGGCCGGTTGACCGAGAGCGGGTAGTCGGCGGGGGTCAGGTCGACGGTCATCGGGACGCCTCCTTCGGGGGCGGGGACGGCTGGGACGGCAGGTCGCCGGGGACGACCTCGACCGCGGTGATCGGGTGGCGCGGGTCGGCGACGGCCCCGGCCTCGGCGGACTCCGGGGTCGGTGCGGGCGCCGGTGCGGCGAGGGCCGCGGGCACCTCGAGACGCTCGATGAGCAGGACGTACAGGCCACCGCCGAGCAACGCACCGATCACCGGCGCGACGATCGGCAGCCACCAGTACGGCGTGCCGTCGGCGGTGCCCCAGGCGCCGTCGTAGCCGGTGAGCCACTGTGCGAGCCGGGGCCCGAAGTCACGGGCCGGGTTGATCGCGTAGCCGGCGTTGGTGCCCCACGCGAAGCCGATCCCGAGCAGCAGGAACCCGACCATCAGCGGGAGCAGCTGGCCCGCGGCGCCCTGCAGCGTCGCGAGCAGTGCGAACAGGACGAACACCAGCAGCGCGGTGCCGACGATCTGGTCGAAGAACGCCGTCCCGATCCCGTGGTTGGGCAGCGTCGAGAAGATCGTCTGGGACGCCGTGGTCAGGCCGGGGTCGACCGACGCGATCCCCGAGGCGTACACCCCGCGGGTCACCAGCGCGGCGAGGAACGCCCCGAGGGTCTGCGCGGCGATGTAGGGCAGGACGCTGCGCCACGGCAGTCCGCGGTAGACCGCCATCGCGAGGGTGACGGCCGGGTTGAGGTGGCCGGCGCCGAGGCGCCCGGCCACGTAGATGCCCATGATCAGGCCGGCGACCCAGCCCCAGGTCAGGGTGGCCCAGTCACCGGCGTCGCCGCCGGAGACCACCATCTGCGCCACCGCGGCGGTGCCGAAGACGACGAGGACGAACGTGCCGGCGAGCTCGCCGACGCCCTCACGGACGAGCGGCGACGGTGCCACGGATCGCGTCATCGCGGGCCCCTCATTCCTTGATCGCCGCGACGGCGGCCTCGGCGACGAGGGTGTCCTGCTCGACGGAGCCCGCGCTGACGCCGACGGCGCCGACCAGCTCGCCGTCGCGGTGGACGGGGATCCCGCCGCCGAAGACGACGAGCCCGCCGGCGGTCTGCTCCAGGCCGTACAGCTCGGCGCCGGGCTGGACCAGCGGGGTCAGCGCGCCCGTCGGGGCCTCCATGAGGACCGACGTCACCGCCTTGCGCTGGGAGATGTCGATGCTGGCGCGGATCGCGCCGTCCTGGCGGGCGAAGGCCAGCAGGTGCCCGCCGGCGTCGACGACGGCGACGTTCATCGGTTGGCCGATGCGGTCGGCCTCGGCCAGCCCGGCGTCGAGCATCCGGCGTGCCTCGGCAAGGGTCAGTCCCGGCATGCGGTCCTCCGCGGATCCGGTGGGCGCCCCGCTCCCGGTCGCCGTGCGACGGTCCGGCGGGGCGGCCGGGCACCGCCCGGCGACGACGGACACTAGGAGCGCCCCGACCGGCCGACCACGGGGAGAGTCCCCACCCCCGGCCCTGGGGGATCTCCCCCACGACGAGGGGTCAGCCGCCGATCGGATGACCCCCTGCGGGACGGGTACCGGCCCGCTGGCCCCCCAGCACGGAGACGCGGGTGGCGTCGAGGTGGTCCCGCAGCCGCTCGCGGGTCCCGGCGCGGTCCCCGCGGCCCAGCGCGTCGACGATCGCCTCGTGCTGGGTGAGGATCTCGTGCGGCCGGGAGGGCCCCCGTTCCAGCGAGCCGAGGTTCATCCGCAGCTGACGGTCGCGCAGCGAGGCGTAGAGCTCCAGCAGGATCGCGTTGCGCGCGCTCTCGACGACGGTGATGTGGAAGCGGCGGTCGGCCTCGGCGAACGCCCGCTGGTCGCCCGAGGCCAGCGCGGCGCGCTGGACGTCCAGCACGTCACGCAGGGCGCGGGCCACGACGGCGCGCTCGGCCTCGGACACCGCGCAGAGCTTCTCCAGCGCGTGCCCTTCGACCAGCTCGCGGGCCTCCAGCACGTCCTCGACCTCGTGCGGCGACACCGCGACCACGAGCGCCCCGCGCTTGGGGAACAGCCGCAGCAGCCCCTCGGCCTCGAGGCGCAGGAACGCCTCCCGCACCGGGGTGCGGCTCATGGCGAGCGTCTCGGCGACCTGGCCCTCGGTGATGAGGTCCCCGCCGGGGAACGAGCCGTCGAGGATGCGTGACTTCGTGTCGCGGTAGGCGCGCTCCTTGGCCGATGTCCCCGCCGGCACACCACCGTTCCCCGCCACGTCACCGCCCTTGCCCTCGACTCGGCGCGACCCTACTCTCACCCCATCAATGCATCTTGTATGCTTCATGCGTCGAGGAGGACGGCTGGTGGTCGCAGCGGCACCGTCGGGCGCACTCGCGGCCCGTCCCGGCCCCCCGGGGTCCGTGCACCCCGGCGACGGCGACCCCCTGCTGCACCGCATCGCCGACCACCTGCGCACGCTCACCGGCGGTGCCGGTTGGGTCGTGCGCGTCGACGAGGCCCGCGGATCGTGGGCGGGGGCGGTGGACGACGGCGGCGTGCCCGGCGACGTCGTCGCCCGGCTGCTCGCGACCCGCGCGCCGGTGCACGACGAGTCCCCCGGGCGCCGCCCGATCCTCGCCGTGCCGGTCCGGCGCGGCCCCCGCATCGTCGGCGCCTGTGTCGTCACCGGCGGGATCGCCGGCTTCTCCTCCGCCGACGTCCACCTCGCGGAGCTGTTCGCCGACTACGCCGCGCTCGCGCTCGCCGACAGCGGTGCGCTCGCCGGGCGCACCCTCGAACAGGCCGTGCGCCAGGAGCTCGCCTGGGTGGAGACGCAGGGGCCCCCCGTGCGGACCTCGTGACCGTCGGCTCCGGGACGATCCCCGCCGAGACCGCCGACGAGGTGTTCCGGACGGTGCAGGAGGCGCTGCTCAACGTCGCGGTGCACGCCGGCGCGGCCTGCGTGCGGGTCGGGGTGGTGCACGGCCCCGGCACGCTCACCGTCCTGGTCGAGGACGACGGCCGCGGGTTCGACGCCTCGGCGGGCACCCGGCTGCACGTCGCGGCCGCGGGCGCGCGCCTCGGCCTGCGTTCCATGGCGGCCAGGGCGCGCCGCCTCGACGGCGAGCTCGAGATCGACAGCAGCCCCGGGTCCGGTACCCGGCTGCGCCTGACCGTGCCCTGCACGACGGTGGCCCCGGCCGCACCGGGCCGGGTCCGGACCGGGGTGCTCGTCGCCGCGGCCCGCCCGGTGGTGCGCGCCGGATCGTCCGCCTGCTGCAGCTCGGCGAACCCGGGCTCGGCATGGTCTCGGAGGTCCCCGACGCCGCCGACGCCGACCGGATCGCCGGCGCCTGCCGGCTCCTCGGCCCGGACGTGCTCGTCGTGGACCACGAACTGCTCGGCGACGACCTCGGCGTGCTCGACCGCCTCGCGGCCCTGCCCGACCCGCCGGCCGTCGTCCTGCTCGCCGAGGACTGCCCGGACCAGCGGCTGCGCGCCGCCGTCGCCGCCGGGGTGAAGGGCTGCGTCGACCCGGACGCCGACGGGGCACGCCTGGCCGCCGTCGTCGGTGCCGCCGGACGCGGCGAGACCCTCCTCGCCGACGAGCAGCTCGGGCGGCTCGCCGCGCCGCGGCGCACCGTGGGTCTCCCTGGGATCACGCCGCGGGAGGAGGAGGTCCGGGCGCTCGTCGCCGACGGCCTCACCGACCGCCAGATCGCCCGCACGCTGGCCATCTCGGCGAAGACGGTCGAGAAGCACGTCGGCTCGCTGCTGCGCAAGACCAGGACGAGCAACCGGACGATGCTCGCCCGGCTGGCCTAGACCGCGAGTCCGGCCAGCGCCCATCCCGCGGCCGCCGACCCGACCCCCACGATCATGCTGACCAGCAGGTACGCCGTCGCCGTCAGCCGCTCGCGGACGTCGAGGAGTGCGACCACCTCGTAGCTGAAGGTGCTGTAGGTCGTCAGTGCGCCGCAGAAGCCGGTCGCGGCCAGCAGCTGGGCCCACGGCGGGAGCGCCGCCGACGCACCGGCGAGCCCGCCGAGCACGAACGACCCGATGACGTTCGCGGCGAACGTCCCCCACGGGAACGCGGTCCGGACCACCCGGCGGCCCAGCCGGTCGAGCATGTACCGCAGCGGTGCCCCGACCGCCGCCCCGAGCGCCACCAGAAGCGCCGACGACGCGGTCACCGGCCGGTCCCCCGGCGCGCGGCCCGGCGGGTGAGCGCGACACCCGCACCGCACGCCGCGACGGCGAGCAGCGGCGTCGCCACCAGGTACCCGACGGCGGCGGCGATGCGGCCCGCGGCGGCGAGGTGCAGCAGGTCGACCGACCACGTCGAGAACGTCGTGTACCCGCCCAGCACGCCGGTCGCGAGCAGCGGGCGGAGCAGCGGGTGCGGGGTGGTCAGCTCGACCAGGACGGTGAGCAGGACCCCGATCAGCAGGCAGCCCGACAGGTTGATCACGAACGTCGTCCACGGCCAGCCGCCCGGCCCGTCGGGGAACAGCACGCCCAGGACCCAGCGGGCCTCCGCGCCGGCGACGCCGCCGGCCGCCACCGCCCCCAGCACCGCGGGCATCCGCGGGTTCCTCCGTGACCGATGCTCGTCCACGCACACCACTCCCACACGGCCGTCTCCGGTCGGGTAGGAGCCATCAGCCCGGGCGGGCGGTTGTCGGCGGAGCCCCATCGCCGTCGAGGGGCACCGTACCCCGGCCCGGCCGGGAGCGGCGGCTCAGCACCGGTGGTACCGCAGCGGTCGGGGCCTCAGTCGGTCTCGACCTTGAACCCGACCTTCATGGCGACCTGGAAGTGCTGGACGGCGCCGTCTGTCAAGTGCCGGGTTTGGTAGAGGCTGAGTTCTCATGCTCCGGCGGGCTGCCGGGCGGTCGTGGTGGTGGCGTTATGGATCTCGTACTCGACCGGCGGGACGAAGCCGAGTTCGCCGTGTAGTCGGCGGTGGTTGTACCAGTCGACGTACTCGGCGACCGCGAGTTCAAGGTCGCTGATCCCCGCCCACGGCCCCTTGTTGCGGATCAATTCGGCCTTGAACAACGAGTTGAATGCCTCCGCCATCGCGTTATCATAGGAATCGCCGACCGACCCGACGGAAGCGACGACACCAGCTTCGCCGAGCCGCTCAGTGTAGCGAATGGCAACGTATTGGACACCGCGGTCCGAATGATGCGTTAACCGCGACAGATCTGCACCGCTGCGTTCCCTGATCCAGATCCCCATGTTGAGTGCGTCTAGGGCGAGATCGGTGTAGAGATGACGTGACAGCTGCCAACCCACGATCCTCCGGGAGAACGCGTCCAAGACGAACGAGGCATACACCCAACCGGAATGCGTCTAGATGTAGGTGATGTCGGCGACCCACAACCGGTTCGGGGCCGTCGCGGTGAAGTCGCGCTCGACCAGGTCCGGGCGCAGGTCGGGGCTGTCGGCACGGATGGTGGTCCGCGGCACCCGCTGCCGCCGGACACCGCGCAGGCCTGCGGCTTTCATGAGCCGGCCGACGGTGCACCGCGCGACCGGCCGGTCGTCCACGCCGCCTTCGCGGCCCAGCTGTGCCCAGACTTTCCGGACGCCGTAGACGCCGTAGTTCTCGGCGTGCACGCGTGCGATCTCGGCGGAGACGAGGATGTCGCGTTCCGCCCGGGCCGAGGGTGGACGGGTCTTCGCCGCATAGTAGGCACTCGGGGCGATCGGGATACCGGCGTCTTTCAGCACGGCACAGATCGGCCCGACCCCGAACTCGTTCCTGTTCTTGTCGATGTAGTCGGTGACTACCGTTGCGGGCGGTCGAGCTCCGCCGCGAAGAAAGCCGAAGCGGACTTGAGAATGATGTTGGCCCGGCGGAGTTCACGGGTCTCCCGCTCCAGCTCCGCCAGCCGAGCGGCCTGATCGGTCGTCGTCCCAGGCCGGGATCCAGCGTCGATCTCGGCTTGCTTCACCCAGCCGCGCAGGGTTTCCGGAAGGATTCCCAGCTGGTCACCGATACGGCGGCAGACGTTCGTGCCGGCGTTGACAGGGTCGGCCTTGGCGTCGAGGACCAGCCGGATCGCTCGTTCCCGCAGCTCGTTGGGGTGCTTCCGTGGGGCTGCCATCGCTGCTCATCATCTCCTGGCTTGACACCCTCCATCAAACCCGGCGCGAGACAGACGTCGGCGAGCCGGTTCGACTGCTCGGCGATCTCCGCATCCCGGATGATCCGGGCCGCTTCGTCCCCGTCTCCGGACGCGACCGACTCGACAGCGTCATCGACCACACAGTCGATCTCGGAAGTCTGCGCGGAGCACGGGCGCCCCGGCTCCGGCACGACGGTCACCGCCCAGGCGGTGGCAGGCGCCGCCACCAGCACTCCGGCGAGTGCGCAGGTGGTCACGACCAGCCTCGTTGCTCGGTTCGTGGACCTCAGTCCCATGGTTGACAGCCCTCTCCTCGACCCCATGGGCTCGGCCACCCAAGGGTTGTAAGGGCGAAACGATCGTTCCCGAGCGCAGTGACGTGTTTCTGCGACGCAACGGCGCAAAAACCCGAACGAGTGAAGCTCGTCGCAGCCACAGGCGACGACCTGCGGACCGTCGGAGAGCGCACGAACCTGAGCAGCACCGGGACCCCATGAGACCGACCGGCCGCCGCGGGCATGGCGCCAACGTCCCCATGCAGTCGGGGTGTCGTTGCAGCGAGCGGTCGAGAACGACGACGGCCCGCGTGAGTCGCGCTCACGTCGCGGCGACCGAAGGTGCACGGGTCCGGCGGGCGACCGTCGCGCCCTTCCCTGACCTGCGCGCACGCCTCGGAGCCTCCCGGCGCCCTTCCGACGACCACACAGATCGAACGACCGTTACGCACCTTGAGCCTGGCCGAGTAGCCTGGCTAGTACCAGTAGCAGCAACGACATGTCATACTCGCGGCACATTCAGAACGATCGTTTCTGCCTGCGTCGGCGGTGCCCCCGCCGGGATTGGACACGTCGATGACGACACAGCCGACCGTTCAGCCGTCGCTCCCACTCGCACCGAGCGACGAGGAGGTCCTGCTCCGCAAGTCCGTGCACTCGATCTCGGCGCGGTACGGGCCGGCCTACTTCCGGAAGGTCGTCGATGCCGGGGAGCCGGCGACCGACCTGTGGCGCGAGCTGGCCGAGAACGGCTTCTTCGGTGTCCACCTTCCTGAGGAGTACGACGGTGGTGGCGGCGGCCTGTCCGACATCGCGGTCGTCCTGGAGGAGACCGCCGCGGCAGGCGTTCCGGCGTTGGCCGCCGTCTTCTCCTCCGGCGTCAACGGGACGATCCTCGCCCAGCACGGCACGGACGAGCAGAAGGATCGCTGGCTGCGTGGGCTGGCCACCGGGCAGACGATGAGCTCGTTCGCGATCACCGAGCCGGATGCGGGGCACAACTCGTTCAACATCTCGACGTCGGCACGTCGTGAGGGCGACGACTGGATCCTGAACGGGCAGAAGTACTACATCTCCGGGTTCGACGAGGCCGAGTTCGTCATCGTCGTCGCCAAGACCGGCCAGGACGACAAGAGCGGGCGCGGGCTGCTCACCCTGTTCATCGTCGACACCGACGCCCCGGGCGTCAGCCACCAACCGCTGCCGACCGCGCTGCAGGTCCCGGAGAAGCAGTCGACGGTCTACTTCGACGACGTCAGGGTCGGCACGGACCGCATCCTCGGCAAGGAGCACCACGGTATCCGCGCGGCGTTCGCCGGCATCAACGCCGAGCGCCTCCTCGTGAGCTCGATCTGCACCGGTGTCGGCCGGTACGCGCTCGACAAGGCGGTGCGCTACGCGAGTGAGCGCACCGTCTGGAAGGCGCCCATCGGATCGCATCAGGGCATCGCCCATCCGCTCGCGGAGTCGAAGGTCGCCCTCGAGACCGCCCGCCTGATGACGGCCAAGGCCTGCATGCTCTACGACCTGGGGCGCGACGGTGGCGAGGCCGCCAACATGGCCAAGCTGACCGGCGTCGACGCCGGTCTGCACTGCCTCGACGCCGCGATCCAGACCCACGGAGGCAACGGCGTGGCGCTGGAGTACCAGCTGAGCAACTACTGGTTCCTGCTGCGGATGCTCGAGATCGGCCCGGTGTCGAAGGAGATGATCCTCAACTTCATCGCCGAGCACACTCTCGGCCTGCCTCGTTCGTACTGATCCACGCCTCCGGGTTGCGGAGGGCCGAGGCCCTCCGCACCTCTCCCGGACCGGACGTTCTCCTAGAATTGGCGATCATGGGCCGTGAACAGCAGATCCTGGACGCTGCCGAGCAGCTCTTCTTCGAGCGAGGCTTCGACGGAGTCGGTGTCGACGCCATCGGTGAGTCGGCAGGCCTGTCCGGGTCCGCGATCTACCGTCACTTCGACGGCAAGAACGAGATCCTCGGCGTCCTGTTCGACCAGGCGATCGACGCGCTGCTGCTGAGCATCCAGGCGCCCGGCGCGGATCCGGCGGCCGATCTGGAAAGTCTCGTGAGCGCACACGTCCGGTTCGCCGCACAGCATCCCCGCCTGGCAGCCATCTGGCTTCGCGAGGAACGGTCTCTCGCCGATCCCTATCGCAAGTCCTACCGACGTCGCCAGCAGCGCTACATCGATCGCTGGCGCGCCAGCCTGGAGAAGCGGTATCCGGGCGCGGGTCCGGAGCGGCTCAGCACCGCGATGCGGGCGGTACACGCCCTGATGCTGTCCGAGGCCACCCGCCCGACGCGTAGCCGCGCCCCGGAGGACTCCGGAGCGCTGCTGGAGGACATGGCGCTGCGGGCCCTGGCCGCCCTCGACGACTGAACTCAGGAGTCTGCGGTGAGGCCCAGGATCTCGTCGAGCGATCTCTGGATCGACTCCCGCAGCAGCTCACGATCGGTGTAGACCGAAGCGTCGACGTTCACAGCGATGCAGGCCGTGTCCACATGCGTGCACAGCGATGCGCACATGGTCGTGCCGGGCAGTGGACCGAACACCCACATGCGCTCGAACCGCGCCCCTGCGACGAAGACGTGCTGGGGAACGCCCAACCAGGAGCTCGTCGTCAGCGCCGCGCCCGTGGTCAGTGCTCCGATGGTGGCTGTGACGAGGCCGCGCGGGACGAGGTTCATCGCCGGTGTGAGGGTGTTGAGGAAGTCCAGTGCCGGCTCGGCACGCACTCGTTCGACCCGTTCGCGCATCACGCGGATCCGCTCGACCGGATCGGCCACGCTCGACGGAGCCGACCAGAACGCGGCGGTGAAGCGGCTCCCGCCCATCGGATCGTTCGGGTCACGGACCGAGACCGGCATCGAGATCGGCACGTCGTCCATGTCGGTGGCCATACCGAGGTGGTAGTGGCGCACGCCCCCGAGCACCGCGCAGACGAAGGCATCGTTGACCGTGCCGCCCACTGCCTTCGCAGCGCGCTTGAGGTCGGCGATGGGGCACTCGAAGGCTTCGAACCGCCAGTTGACCCGATCACCTCCGTTGAGGATCGGGCTGCGTGTGGGAGGTGGGGGCGAGGAGACCCGGACCAGGGAGCGAAGGTACGCCAGCGTCGTCGCCGGACCGCTCGCGGCATCGAGCGTCGCCTTACCCAGGCGTCGGGCGAGCCCCGGAGCTCCTGTCATCTGGCCACGGAGGCCGCGGACGGTGGCCGAGACGGGATCGAAGGCCTTCCGGTCGGGCGGGTCGGGTACCGGCTTGTCCGGCTGGTGCTCACGCGTCCGGTTGAGCAGCCGCCCCAGGAGTTGCGTCGCGCCGGCACCGTCCATGAGGACGTGATGCGCCTGCAAGAGATAAGCGGCGCGACCGTCCTCGAGCCCCTCCACGAGCACGCCACGCCACGGGGGGCGGTGCCGGTCGAGGGGTTCGACCCCCATCGTCTGTGCGAACTGCAGGAGCTGATCGGTCGACCCCGGACCGGGCAGCGCGATCCGCCACAGATGGTGTCCCAGGTCGAACGCGGGATCGGGAGACCACACCGGAGGCCCGGTGGGCAGAGCCGGCTCGACGACCCGGTCGGCGAACCGTGGCACGAGGCGCAGGGCCCATTCGTGCGCATCCCACAGTCGCTCCCAGTCGGGGGCCCGGTCGAGAAGCATCACCACGACGCCCGCCCAGGAGTCCGCCGGGGGGCTCTCCGTCCGCCACATCAACGAGTCGAGCGCGTTCAACTCGACCTCGGCACCCCAGGCCGCGAGTTCCACCCAGGCACGGCGGACGTCCTCGGCGTGATCGTTCTTGTGCACCTCGGTCATCGGATCTCCTGCCGGCAGTGGTCGGGTCGTCGGTGCGGGGTGGGGGTCGCGTTCCGGGCTAGCCACTGCGGCGGCGGGCGAGCCCGATCAGCCGCCGGGCCGTCGGGACCAGCCCGGTCGTGCGCGGCCGGGTGAACCAGTCGACGGGTTCCTCCCGCGCGGGGTCGCCGACGTCGCGAGGATCGCCGAGCCGGCCGGCGTCGACGTCGGCGAGGAAGTCGAGCAGGATCTGGTCGACGACCTCCGGCCACTCGAACATGGCGCAGTGGCCGACGTCCTCGAGCACGGCCAGACGTGCACCAGGGATCGCGGACCGCAGCGTGAAGGCGGTCGCCAGCGGCACGAGGTGATCGTCGCGGCCCCAGATCATCGCGGTGGGGCAGCGCACGGCGACCGGGTTCGCACGCCGGACGACCTCCACGGCCGATGAGACGGCGTCGGCGAACCCCGGTGCCTTCATCGCCGGGATGACCTCGCTCGCCAGGTCAGGGCTCAGGCTGGCGGGGCGCTGCACCGCACCCCGGAGGAACAGCCACCTCATCCGAGGATGGTTCACGACGAGGTCGAGCAGCGGTGTACGTCGGACGAGAGCGTCGAAGAGGCCGAAACCTGCACCGATCATCGCCAGCCGTAGCTCGCCGAGCCCGATGCTCCCAGCAGACACCAGGACCAGCCCGCGAGCCAGCTCGGGCCGCTGCTCGGCCACCATCGTGGCCACCAGCCCGCCGAGCGAGTGCCCGACGATCACAGCCTGCGTGATGCCGAGCCCGGCCAGGAGTTCCGCGATGACGTCCACGAAACACTCGGTCGTCCGTTGCGGCGGCAGCGCTTCCGAACCTCCGAAGCCGGGAAGATCGAGTGCGATCACCCGGTGGTCCCGCGCCAGCGCCGGGATGTTCTCCAGCCATGTCTGCCACGATCCGCCGAGGCCGTGGATCAGGACGACCGCCGGTCCTTCTCCCTCATCGACGTAGCGGATCACCCGCCCCGCCACGTCGGCGTCGTGGCATGCATACCCTGCCGGGCACGGGGTCTCCGTCGGCTTCGTTATTCGGCCCATTCCGTTTCCCGGCAACGCTGCCGGCACGGCGCGTCCCTCACCGTCGCTGCTCGATGATTCGCTGAGCCCCTGCTCCGCGGGACAACCGCTCGAGTGCCGAGCTGGCGGGTCGGAAGGCCGGGTCCCGTCACCTGTGACGCAGCGGTGACCGTGGCACCCGGCCTTCCGGACCGTCGAACCGTCGCTCAGTGGAAGTTGGTGAACCCGGCGTCGAACACGACGGTCTGGCCGGTGATGTAGCGCCCCGCGTCGGAGACCAGGTGCAGGACCTGGTCGGTGACGTAGGAGGCTTCGAGAAGGCCGTTCGGCACCGGCAGGGGGTTCTGCAGGTTCGCCGCGATCTCCGGGTGCTCGCTGGCGTAGCGGCCGAAGGCCTCGTTGGCGATCATCGGAGTGTTCACTCCGGTGGGGTGGATCGTGTTCACCCGGATGTTCTCGGGGGCGAGGCTGTTCGCCAGGGTCTTCATCATTCCGACGACGCCGTGCTTGGCGGCCGAGTAGCCGGTGACACCGGGGTTGCCCTCCGACACGCCACCGACGATGCCGTTGGTGGAGCTCGTGATGAGGACGACGCCGCCCTCGCCGTGCGCCCGCAGGTGCGCGATCGACGGCCCCACCGTGTTGAACGCACCGGTCAGCATGACGTCCACGGCCGTGGCGAAGGACTCGTGCCGGTTGCGCTCCTCGCCGGTGATCGGCATGACGCCGGCGTTCGCCAGCACGATGTCGAGCCGTCCGAACTCGGCGACCCCGTCGTCGAGGACCTTCTTGACGGCCGCAGCATCACGAGCGTCGGCCTTGACCGCGTGGATCCGCCGGCCGGTCTTCTCGACCTGCCGGATGGTCTCCTCGAGGTCCTCCTCGGTGGCGAGGGGGTACTCGACGTTCGGGTCGTTCTCGCAGATGTCGAAGCCGATGATGTCGGCACCCTCTTCGGCCAGCCGCACTGCGTGCGACCGCCCCTGTCCACGAGCGACACCCGAGATAAAGGCGACCTTGCCTTCAGCGATACCCATTGAGTCTTTCCTCCGATCGATGACACCGACTCCGGCCGGTCCTCACCACCGCTGTCGAGGAGCGACGGGGGTGCGGGGCGCTCGGCCACCGTGGCCCGGCCGGATGCGGCGAGACTATTCTGCGACGACCTGTTTCACAATAGGACGGAACTCCACCTGACGCGTCAGCTGGAGAACCAGGACACCGTGTCGTCGACCTCGCGACGACGGGTGCGGAAGGCGTTGGCCGCGGCGTCGACGTCGGGCCGGCCGAACGAGATCCCGCACACGACGTGACGGCTCTCGGGCAGTCCGAAGTGCGAGCGGATGAACGGCGAGTACGCGGCGAGCGCGGCCTGCGGGATCGCCCCGAGCCCCAGGCTCTCCGCCGCCAGAAGAAAGCTCTGGACGTAGAGGCCGCAGTCCACCGCGCCGTAGGTACCGAGCGCCGCCTCGGTCGTCACGATCGCGACGTGCGGCGCCCCGAAGAACTCGAAGTTCTTCACCGTCTGGGCTGCCGAGGCCCGACGATCGCCGTACTCGATCCCGACCGCGTCGTAGAGCTGCCAGGCACACTCCTTGCGCCGCTTGTCGAACTCACCCTCGTAGCGCTCAGGGAACGGGAAGTCCGGCGCCATCGACTGCCCGGCGAGATGATCCAGCAGCGCCCCTCTGAACCGGTCTGTGCCCTCGCCCTCGGTCACCATGACCTGCCAGGGCTGCGTGTTGCACCAGGACGGCGTCCGCCGAGCCAGGTCCAGGACGGCCTCGATCGTGGCCCGCTCGAGTGGCTCCGCCAGATAGGCGCGGCAGCTGCGGCGCCCGTCCAGCAGACGGGCGAGGGCGGCGGTGTCCTCGGCCGGCGCCGGCTCGCTGCCGGCACCGGTGGCGCGGGCACCGCCGGCGGTCGTCGTCACGGTTACTGACCTCCCAGGTCGTGCGGATCGCCTCGTCGCGGAGCCGCCGAAGATCCCGGCGCACTGGCGGCAGAACAACTGGTCCTATTTTGAGGCATCTGATATCAATAATGCCCCGGAGGGCACACCGAGTCAACGATCGTTCCGACGACCGGACGCGGTCGCCTTCCGTGCAGGTGCAGCGGAGCAGCTACACCACCGTCGCCAGCGAACGGTGGAGATCGGAGCGGGCGATGTCATCGGCGATTCGTGAGTCCACGGGGGTCGACCGTGGTGGGGCCGAGGTCGAGGTGCGGTCACCGGCCGACGGACGTGTCGTCGGATCCGTCCCTGACATGGACGCGGAGCACGTCCGCGAGGTGGCTGCGCGCCTGCGCGCCGCGCAGCCCGAGTGGGAGGCGCTCGGCTTCGCCGGGCGCCGGAAGTGGCTCGGGCGGTTCCGTGACTGGCTCCTCGACAACGAGCAGCGACTCCTCGAGATGGTGCGCGAGGAGACCGGTAAGTCCTGGGGAGACCTCGCGCTGGGCGAGATCACGCCTGCCGTGGACACCCTGAACTACTACCTCAAGCACGGAGAACGGTTCCTCCGGCCGGAGCGGCGCAGCCCGCACAGTCCGGCGATGCTCACCAAGCGGCTGAACATCACCTACTCGCCCCACCAGCTGGTCGGGGTGATCACCCCGTGGAACGCCCAGCTGTCGATGCAGATGCTCGATGCACCCGCCGCCCTGATGGCCGGCTGCGCAGTACTGAGCAAGGCGTCCGAGGAGACGCCGCTGGCCTGGGCCGAGGCCGTCCGCGGGTGGAACGAGGAGATCGGCGCCCCGCCGGTTCTCGGCTGCGTCACCGGACGCGGGGAGACCGGCGCAGCCGTCGTCGACGAGGTCGACATGATCCAGTTCACGGGCTCGGTCGAGACCGGCCGTCGGATCGGCGTCCGCGCGGCCGAACGCCTCGTCCCGTGCAGCCTCGAGCTCGGCGGCAAGGACGCGATGATCGTACTGTCCGACGCGGACATGGACCGCGCCGTGTCGGCCGCGGTGTGGGGCGGCTTCTACAACGCCGGTCAGATCTGTGTGTCGGTCGAACGCGTCTACGTCGAGGCGAGCGTGTACGACGAGTTCGTCGACCGGGTGGCGGCCCTGACCCGGACCTTGCGCGTCGGCTCCGACGAGCCCCGTTCGTACACCTGCGACGTCGGAGCGATCGCAACCGAGCGCCAGCTCGAGATCATCCAGTCTCATGTCGACGACACGCTTGCTCGTGGGGCCCGGGCGGTGACCGGCGGCAAGCGTGCGCCGGGCTCGGGCATGTTCTTCGAGCCGACCGTCCTGGTCGACGTGGACCACAGCATGCGCTGCATGCAGGAGGAGACCTTCGGCCCGATCCTGCCGATCATGAAGGTCGCCGACGAGGACGAGGCCGTGCGCATGGCCAACGACTCCCGTTACGGCCTGGCGGCGAGCGTGTTCAGCAAGAACCGCGCGCGCAGCAGGGCCGTCGCCGCCCGCGTCGACTCGGGAACAGTGAACATCAACAACGCGATGACCAACGTCTTCCAGCTCCCCGTCCCCATGGGCGGGCGTCGCGACTCCGGTATCGGCGCCCGCCTCGGCGGTGCGGGCGGCATCCGGAAGTACTGCCGGACGAAGCCGATCATTGAGGAGCGGTTCAACCTGAAGTCCGAGCTGTACTGGTATCCCACGGTCGGCGACCGCAGCCGGCTGATGGGCAAGCTGGCCCGTTTCGTCGGGGCCAAGGACCTGCGTCGACGGCTGGGCCGCTGAGCGTGGCCGACGACTTCCGCGAGGTCCCCGGAGAGCTCCTGCTCTCCGGGGACCTGGCCGTCGGACAGAGGTTCGACATCGGCAGCCACCGGCTCACGAGCACGGAGATCACAGAGTTCGCCCGGGAATGGGATCCGCTCCCCCCACCACCTCGATCCGACGTCGCCCGAGGCGGCTCGGTTCGGCGGGCTCATCGCGAGCGGGGTGCACGTGCTCGCGATCTTCCAGCGCCTGCAGGTCCGAGCGTTCCTCGCCCGCGTCGCCGTGGTGGCCGGACTGGGTACCGACGGCATGTACCTGCGCGCACCGAGCAGGCCCGGCGACCTGCTGGCGGGACACGTGGAGATCGCTGACATCACCCCGCGGCCGGAGCGCGGCGACGCGGTCGTCCGCACCCTGGGAACACTGGCGACGGAGAAGGACGTGACGGTGTTCGAGCTCGATGCCCGCGTCCTCGTCCGGAGCGGGTGACCGGGCCGGAGCCGGCCCGGTCATCCGACCGGTTCAGTGCTGCTGTGCCACACCGGCCTCGATCAGCTCGTCCACCGTCGTGATCCCCCACTCGGCGAGTGCCTGCCGGGTGTGCGTGCCCGGCTCCACCGGCGCGTCGGGGACCTCGGAGGCGGTCCGGCTGAACCTGGGAGCGGGCGCCGGCTGCTCGATGCCCCCGATCTCGACGAAGGTCTCCCGCGCCTTGAGATGCGGGGGCTTCGCCGCCTCCGTCAACCCGAGTACGGGCGCGACGCAGGCATCGGTCGCTGCGAACTCGGCAGCCCACTCGTCGCGGTCACGAGCAGCGAATGCCTCAGCGATGCGCTCCCGCAGCGCCGGCCATCGTGAGGGATCGCGGCGGTCCGACTCGTCGGCCTCAATCCCTAGTACGTCGACGAACTGCGCGAAGAACGCCGGCTCCAGGGCGCCGACAGCCAGGTGCCCGCCGTCCTTCGCCGGGTACACGTCGTACCAGGGCATACCGGTGTCGAGCATGTTCGACGCAGGACGGTCCCGCCAGAGACCGGCGGCGAGCATCCCGTGCAGCAGCCCGGTCAGCGACGCCGCGCCGTCCACGATCGCGGCGTCGACGACCTGGCCGCGGCCCGACCCGCGCGCCTCCCAGAGGGCGGCGAGAACGCCCATCACGAGGAAGGTCGCTCCCCCGCCGAAGTCCCCGACGAGATTGAGCGGCGGGGTGGGCGGCTGGTCGGCCCGACCGATCGCATGCAGCGCGCCGGTGAGTGCGATGTAGCCGATGTCGTGGCCCGCGGTCCGGGCCAACGGCCCGTCCTGGCCCCAGCCGGTCATCCGTCCGTAGACCAATGCAGGGTTCACCGCCCAGCAGTCGTCCGGGCCGAGCCCCATCCGCTCCGTGCCCCCCGGCCTGAACCCCTCGATCAGCACGTCCGCCGAGGAGACCAGATCGAGGACGGCCCGCACCCCTCGCTCGTCCCGCAGGTCCAGGACGGCACTGCGCCGACCTCGCCGAAGGACGTCCTGCGCAGCAGGGACGGCACTCCCCCCGCTACCCGGTCGGTCGATCCGCAGGACGTCGGCGCCCATGTCGGCGAGCAGCATCGCCGCGTACGGGCCGGGGCCGATGCCGGCCAGCTCGATCACCTTGAGGCCCGCGAGCGGTCCGCCGCTCACGCCGTTGCCCGATCCACGTCGGCACCGGATTCGACGTGATAGTCGCCCAGATCGGCCTGCAGCGTCCGCTGCCAGTAGTCGAGGTACTTCCACGGACTGCTGATGACCACACGTCCGGCATCGTTCCGGTAGTAGGTCGTCATCCCGGGATGCACCCAGATCGAGTGGGACAGGGCCTCGTCGAGCTCGCGGTTGTACTCGTCGAAGACGTCCTTGCGGACCTCGGTCGTGGCCAGACCGTCGGAGATCATCGCGCCGATCATCTGCATCACGTAGCGGACCTGGAACTCGGTCGCGATGATCGCGCTCCCGCCGTGACCTGCGTTGGTGTTCGGCCCGTTGAGGATGAAGAAGTTCGGGAAGTCCGGGACGGTGATGCCGAGGTACGCGCGGGCGTCCTGCTTGCCCCACATGTCCCGCATGGTCTGGCCGGACCGGCCGCGGATCTCCATGGGCCACAGGAACTGCAAGGTCTTGAACCCGGTCGCGAGCACGAGGACGTCCGCCGGGTGCTCCTCACCGGAGTCCGACACCACGGAACCGGACCGGATCTCCGCGACTCCCTCAGTCACGAGCTCGACGTCGTCACGGCGGATGGTCCGGTACCAGCCGTTGTCCAGCAGCGGACGCTTGCCGTAGGGCGGGTAGTCGGGCAGACAGGCGTCCAGGAGCTCGTCGGCCTGCTCACCCAGCTCGCTACGGATGTACTCGGTCAGGAACACGCGGTGCCGATCGTTCACCGCGTTGATCGACCGTTCCGGATGGGGCCAGTCGGGGTCGATCTGCAGCGAGGGGTGGAGCCTGTCCGAGAAGTTCCAGAAGGCCCGCAGCCGGTACCAGGCTGCGTAGTACGGCACGACCTCCATCAGGTGCTTCACGTCCTCGCTGACCGCACGATGGTAGTTCGGGTGCGGCAGCGCCCACTGCTTCGACCGCTGGAAGACCGTGATCCTCTCGGTGTCCTCGGCGACCGACGGCACGAGCTGCATCGCGCTGGCCCCGGTCCCGACCACGGCGACCCGCTTCCCCGCGAGATCGACGTCGGACCGCCACTCGGCGGTGTGCATGGTCGGCCCTTCGAAGCTGTCGAGCCCCGGCAGGTGCGGGACCGAGGGCCGGTTCACCATTCCGACCGCGGAGATCAGGACGCGCGAGCTCCTCGTCGCCCGGATGCCGTCGGAGTCGACGGTGCTGACCCGCCACGTGTCGGACGTCGAATCGAACTCGGCGTTCTCGACCTCGACCCCGAACTCGATGTTCCTCCGCACCCCGTGCGCGTCCGTGAGCCGTTCCAGATATGCCGACACCTGCGGCCGTTTGGCGAAGTAGCGGTCCCACCGGGTGTTCGGGAAGAAGGAGAACGAGTAGAGGTGGCTCGGGGTGTCCACCCCACACCCGGGGTAGGTGTTCTCCAGCCAGGTGCCACCGACCTCGTCGTTCTTCTCGAGGATCGTGTACGGGACACCGGCCTCCTCCAGCTTGACGGCCATGCACAGCCCGGAGAGCCCGGACCCGATGATCAGGACGTCGACGTCGCGCCGGCCGGAGTCGATCCGGACGTCCCGGCTCCGGATACCGAGTTCCTCACTGAGCAGTGGCCCGTACTCGGAGGGCACGTCCTCGCCCATCGCCACCTCGAGCATGCGCGCGACCCGCTCGGGGGCCGGATCGGACGCCGGTTCGGCGCCCGAGACCACGAGATCGAGTACCGCCTCGCGGATCTGTGCCTGGACCGCGTCCGGCAGTCCACCGGAATCGTTGTCGTCGAGCCCCTTCGGACGCTGCGGACGGAAGTCCCCCTCCAGCCAGGAGTCGTCGCCGGTGACGTGGGCCAGCACCATGAGCAGGGTCGGAATGTTCCCGCCCGCCAAGGCCTGGCGCAGCCGGTCGACATCGACGTCGGAACGCCCGGGGTCACCGGTCCACTCCTCTCGAACGCCGTCGTTCATCACTGCCCCTTTCGGAGGGCCGCGGACCCCCGGCGGCCGAGCTGCCGCCGCACCGCGGTCAGTGGATGCCTCCACTTTTACGAGTCGGAACGTCTCAAATATATGCCACGCAGGTCGGCGAGGTCAACCCCGGACCGGAGCAACGAAGTGCGGCGTCGTTCCGAAGCGATCCGGGGCCACTCGACATCGCCTGCCTGCCCGGAAACAGCATCTGACCTGCCTCCCTGTTGCCGTCTGATCCACTCCACCTGTCGCATTGCGGAACGATCGTTTACAGTTGAGGCAGTCGTAGCGGCGATCGGAGGGCCGCGAACGTCACACGGCGCCGGACAGATCGCTCACCGACATCGACTGAAGGGTTGTGCCATGGGGTATCCACTGCCGGAGGAAGCACGTCTCACGGGCCCGTTCAAGCCCATGCGCTTCGAGGCCACCGTCGACGAGTGCATCGTGTCCGAAGGAGAGATCTCGAAGGATCTCGCCGGCGGGTTCTACCGGGTGGGGCCGACCTGGAAGCGCCCGACCCGGCAGGGCACGAACGGCCTGCTCGGCATGGACGGGATGGTGCAGGGCCTGGTCATCCGCGACGGGCGCGCCGACTTCCGCAACCGCTGGGTCCGTACCCCGAAGTACCTGCTCGAGGAGAAGCACGAGCGGGGGATGTTCGAGTGGACCGACGGCGCCTGGAACGACTGGCGCACCTACGGCTACGGCGACGTGCAGCGCGACAGGTACACCACCGGCGTCCCGCAGGGCACCAACAACATCAACGTCTTCCCGTTCGCCGGCGAGATGGTGGCCTCGTCCGAGCAGGATGGCGCTCCGATCGCGCTGGACCCGATCACCCTGGAGACCAAGGGGATCGTGAACTGGTCCCCCAAGCTCTCCGCCGGCATCCACGAGCCGGCGGCCTACGGTGACGCCACGTTCACCGCGCACCCCAAGTGGGATCACGAGACCGGGATCCTCTACGGCTGGGCCTACCGCGACACCGCGCCCTACGTCACGGTGCACGTCGTCCACCCCGACGGCGGAGTTGAGACCCGGGAACTGTGGGATGCCCCGTACAACACCGTGGCTCACGACATCTGGCTCACTCCCGACTGGATGGTGATGCCGTTCCAGCCCTTCCTCATCGACAAGGACCGGATCACCAAGCAGGAGACCAGTGTCTTCGGGTGGGAACCCGACCTCCCCATCGTCCTCGCCCTGATCCCGCGCCACGATCTCCAGGCACCGGTCCGCTACATCACCACCGACCTCGAGCCGCAGTACGTCATGCACACTCTGTCGGCGAACGTCGTCGGCAACACCCTGACGTTGGACGGCCCGATCTTCAACCGTCCACCGTTCCCGCTGGAGCAGGACTTCGCGGCAGGTGACGACGTCGCGCTGTTCTTCTCGATCGCCAAGAGTCATCTCGGCAGGTGGACGATCGACCTCCGGACCGGCAAGGCGAAGTCCGAGCAGCTCTCCGACCAGCCCTCGGAGCTGCCGAAGGTCGACGAGCGGTTCTACGGCAAGGGCTACCGTTTCGGCTACCAGGTCGGTGGCGAGATCAAGCGGGGCGGGATGCGCATGAACAGCCTCGTCGTGACCGACATGCAGACGATGGCGAGCCAGGAGCACGTCATCCGGACCGACGAGCCCGCGGCCGTGCTCGAGGCGACGTTCGCGCCCCGCCACAAGGACTCGCCCGAAGGCGACGGATACATCATCGTCCCGGTGTCGTGGTGGGCCGACAAGCGCGGTGAGTACCAGATCTTCGACACGCACGACATCACCAAGGGCCCTATCTGCCGGATCGAGCTGCCCTTCATGATGGGCTGGACCCCGCACGGTCACTGGATGGACTTCCGTTGATCACCCGCTCCGTGTTCGACGGCGAGCACGAGAAGTTCCGGACGACGGTCCGGGAGTTCCTGACCGAGGAGGTCGTGCCGGCCTACCCCGAGTGGGAGGAGTCCGGACGGCCCTCACGGCACTTCTGGCGGCGCGCCGGGGAGCTCGGCATCCTGGGAATCGGGGTACCTGCGGAGTACGGCGGCCTTCCCGGTTCGGACTTCCGGCACAGCGCCGTGGTCACCGAGGAGATCCAGCGGCTGTTCCTCGCCGTCGGAGGACTGCGGGTACACACCGACATCTGTATGCCGTACTTCCTCGAGTACGCCTCCCCCGAGCAGAAGCAGCGGTGGCTCCCGCGGTTGGTCGCGGGCGAGGCCGTCGTCGCGCTCGGCATGTCGGAGCCCGCGGCCGGATCCGACATGAAGGCGATGGCCACGCGCGCGGTCCGCGCGACGGCGATCACTACGTCGTCAACGGCGCCAAGACCTTCATCTCCAACGGCGCCGCGGCCGATCTGGTCGTGCTCGCGGTCAAGACCGATCCTGCTGCCGGCCGCAACGGCATCAGCCTGTTGGTGGTCGAGACCGACACCCCTGGGTTCGAGCGGGGCCGCAAGCTCGACAAGCTCGGCCTGAAGGCACAGGACCTCGCGGAGCTGGCGTTCACGGACATGCGGGTCCCGGTGACGAACCGGCTGGGCGAGGAGAACGAGGGGTTCCGGTATCTCTCGGCGAACCTGGCCCAGGAACGGCTCTCGATCGCGATCAACTCACAGGCGGCCGCGGAGGCGGCTGTCGACACGGCCGCCGAGATGCTCGCCGACCGGCGGACCGATCAGCACACGAAGTTCGAGATCGCCGGCTGCGTCACCGAGGTGCGCGCGGGGCGGGCACTCGTCGACACCTCACTCGCCTCCCTGGTCGCCGGCGAGCTCGACGGGGCCGATGCCGCCCTGGCCAAGCTCTACTGCACCGAGCTGCAGGGACGGGTGGTCGACCGCTGCCTGCAGCTGGCAGGTTCCGACGGGTACCGATGGAGCTCGTCGCTGGGCCGGGCCTACCTCGACGGTCGCGTCAGCCGGATCTACGGAGGTTCGAGCGAGATCATGAAGGTGATCATCGCGAAGGCGGCCGGCCTCTGACGAGAGGTGCCGCCCTGCCGATCCCGGCGGGGCGGCACCGTCGGCGGCATCAGAGACCGAGAAACCCGGACAGCGCCTCGTCGAAGGCGTCCGCCGCCTCGAACATCGGGTAGTGCCCACAGTCGAGCAGCTCGATCAGGCGAGAATCGGCGAGCCGCTCCTGCAGCCACCGAGCGCCCTCGATCCGGTGCACAGGGTCCGCGGCACCCATCACCTGCAACACCGGTGCCGTGACCGCCGGAAGATCCGCGGTGAGATCGCTACGGAACATCGTCCGGGCGCACTCGACCGCGGCCCAGGACGGCATACGCAGCGACAGACCGCCGAGGTGGTCGAGGACGTCGGGGCGCGGCTCGCGGGCGAAGGCAGCGGCGATGAAGGTGCGGCGGGCGGCTATCCGGTCAGCGTGCTCGGCGTCGAGCATCGCTCTCTCCGCCTTCTCCGCATCGCGACCGAACGGGAAGGCATCCGAGCGGGACGCACGGACGCCGTTCGAACCGACCAGCACCAGGCGCGAGACGCGGTCGGGGTGGGCGGCCGCTGCGCGGAAGGCGACCTGGCCACCGAACGACCATCCCACGACATCGGCCCTCGAGACCCCGCACGCGTCCAGCACGGCCACGAGATCCCGGACGAGCGTGTCGAGGTCGTAACCGTCCAGCGGTGCATCGGACTGGCCGTGACCCCGCTGGTCGAGCGCCAGCACACGCCGCGTCGCAGCGGCCAGACGGACCTGCCGGTCCCAGACCTCGTGCGTCATACCGAAGCCGGGCAGCAGCACCAGTGGTGTCGTTCCGGGGTGCTCGGCACCCAGATCCTGCACGAAGAGCCGCACACCCTGGCCGACGTCGACACCGCTCATGACGTGCCCTTCGCGGCCGCATCGGCCGGAAGATGCCGGGACGAGCCGTCGACCGCCATCGTTCCGCGGAATCGCGCCACCGTCCGTCCCTTCGCCCCGGTGACCTCGACCGAGACGAACACCAGCGTTCGGCCCACCCGGTCGACCGCACAGTCGAAGAGCAGCGGTGGATGTGCAGCACGGAGGAACTCCGCGGTCAGCGTCGCGGTGGCCGGCAGCAGCCCCTCGGCCAGCGCGGTCACGGCGACGATGCCGAAGCACTGGTCCGCCCACGCCGTGACCAGGCCGCCGTGGACCGCACCGTTCGCATTCAGGACCCAGTCCGACCTCGTGAGACGCAGCTGCGCGCGCCCCTCCGCGATGTCGAGGCACTCGATGTCGAGCTGGCGCGACACGGGCATCGACTCTGCCCAGCGGGCCCATTCCGCGCTGTCTCCGCCGTAGGGGACCGGGACCCAGGTTCCGACCTCGTTGACTTCATTTTCGAGACTCATCGTTCCATAACTATCGTCGGCGGACCCCGGGCCGTCAACCGACCTCTGGACGTTCCTCCGGTTATGATTCACGCCGTCTCGAATTAGAATCTGCACTACAGGGGAGTCGACGTGGCGAAACGCTCGAGCCAGGGACAGACCGCCTCCGGGCGCCCACGCGGACGCCCGCGCCGCGACATCGACCCGGCCGCCGTCGCGGACGCGGTCGCGGAGCTCTTCGCCGAGGGCGGCTTCGACAACGTCTCGATCGGGGGTACCGCCGAGAAGCTGTCGGTGTCGCGAGCGACCCTCTACCGCACCGTCCCGACCAAGGACGACCTGCTCGGCATCCTCTTCGAGAGGAGCACCAGAGACCTCTACGAACGAGCCTCCGACGCCCTCTCGGCCGACTCCGACGCCCGGGAGCACCTGTACACGCTCATCCGCGTGCACGTCGACGCCGCGATCCGCATGCGCCGGTACATGACCGTCTTCTACGGCGGCGCCGGACTGCCTCCCGAGGTCTACGAACGCTGGCAGGACTTCCGGCGCCGGCACGAGGAGATCTGGCTCCGCGCCGTCGACGCGGCGATGGTCGACGGAGTACTGGAGAAGGACGACCCCCAGGTCGTCGTCCGGCTCCTCCTCGGCATGTGCATCTGGGTCTCCCGCTGGTACCGGTCCAGCGACGGTCACACCACCGACGACATCGCAGAGTCCGTCATCCGGCTCATCAGCCCCCGGCCGCGAACTTGATCCAGAACGATCGTTCCGATCGCCGTTGACAGAGGCGGTCGCCGTTCCTACTATTGAGACGGTTCGACTCATAAGTCGACAGTAAGGCTCCGGCTCCGGCCGGTCCTGACCTGCGCCGTACGCAACGACACGTGATCCACCGGCGCGACCTCCACGACGACGTGAGGAGCATGCGCCGTGAGCGCATCACGATTCACCGACGAGCAGCAGGCGTTCGCTGCTGCGGTCGCGGACTTCTGCCGCCGGGAGGCGGGGACGCGCGAACAACGCATCGCGTTGACCGACGGTGGCCGCGACTCCCACAGCCCGGAGCTCTACGCGAAGTTCGCGGACGCCGGCTTGCTCGGTGTCGGGATTCCCGAGCAGTACGACGGATCCGGCGGCGGGCTGATGGATCAGTGCCTGCTGTTCGAGGGTTTGTTCCGTGGGCTCGCCCCGTTGCACGGTGCGGGTCCCTCGCACACGGTCGCCGGCGTCTACAAGCACTTCGGGAGCGAGGAGCAGAAGAAGTCCGCGCTCGCGGCGATCGCCGGCGGCACCGTGATGTCGATCAGCATCTCGGAACCGCAGGCCGGTTCCGACGCGGCCGCCGTGGCGTGCCGGGCCGAGCCGACCGGCGACGGCTACCGGATCAACGGGCAGAAGACCTGGTGTTCCGACGCGCAGTACGCGGGCTCGATCCTGCTCGTCGCCCGCACGGAACGCTCCGCGAAGCCGCACGCCGGCCTCACGATGTTCGAGCTCCCCACCGACACCCCGGGTCTGCAGATCAGCCCGATCGAGACCATGGGCGGCCGGGAGGTCAACGATCTCTACCTGACCGACGTCGAACTCCCGGGCGACGCGGTGGTCGGCACCGTCGGCGCGGCGTGGAAACAGGTCATGGCCGGTCTCAACGGCGAGCGGCTGGTCGCTGCCGCTCAGGGACTGGGTATGGCGCAGCGGACCTTCGACGATCTGCTCGGTTATCTGCGCGAGCGGGAGCAGTTCGGTCGTCCGATCGGCACTTTCCAGGCTGTCCGGCATCGCGTAGCCGACCTGGCCATCGAGATCGAGGCTGCCCGTGCCCTCACCTACGACACGGTGGCCCGGGCCGAAGCCGGTGGCGGCGACCCGGACGACCTCGTTCGCCGTACCTCGCTGTCCAAGGTGAAGGTCACCGAGACCGCCAAGCAGGTCGCCCTCGAAGGCGTGCAGCTCATGGGCGGATACGGCTACGCCACCGAGTACGGCATGGAGGAACACCTCCGGACCAGCATCCCCGCGACCATCTACGCGGGGACGAACGAGATCCAGCGCGAGATCATCTCGTCCACCTTCGGGTTGCGCTGAACAAGGGCGGCCGAGCAGCTCTGCACCGACACGCCGGGCCGCCACACCCGTTCGATCGCAACGACGCATCCAGGGAGTTCCACGTGACATCTGCCCCCGAAGCGAAGCCCGCCCCCGACACCGGAGCCGTCGCCGTCACCACCGTCCCCGAGGCATTCCAGGCAACGGTCGCCCGGGTCGGTGAGCGCACGGCCCTGCGCACCCTTGGCGGGGAGACCAACTATTCCTGGGCGGCATACGGCCGGATGGTGCGGGAGTACGCGGGCGGACTCGTGGCTCTGGGACTCCGTCGCGGCGACACCGTCGCGATCATGACCGCCAACGGACCTGCTTTCCGCTTCGTCGACACAGCCGCCGTGCACATCGGGGCGATCCCGATCTCGATCTATGCGACGCTGCCCCCGCACGACATCGCGTGGATCCTGGAGAACGCGGACGTCTCCGTCGTGATCGCCGAAGCGGACTTCCTGCCCGTCCTCGAGCAGGCCCGTTCGGTCGGTGCACGACCGTTCAGCCTCGTCTCGCTCGCCGACACCGGTGGCGACCGCAGAATGGCCGACGCGATCGCCGACGCCCCTCACGATTTCGACTTCGACGCCGCCTGGCGAGCCGTCCGTCCAGAAGACCCTGTCACTGTCAGCTACACCTCCGGGACGACCGGGAACCCCAAGGGGGTGGTGCTCAGCAACGGTGCGGTGCTGGGCAGCCTGGATGCACTGGACCAGGTCACCGGCACCGTCGAGGGGGGCCGGGTCATCTCGTTCCTCCCGATGGCCCATGTCGCGGAACGCATGTTCTCGCACTACCGCGGCATCCGGTACGGACTCACACTCACCAGTTGCCCGCACCCGTCGCTGGTGCCGCAGTACCTCACCGACGTCCGGCCGCACTACGTGTTCTCCCCGCCACGTCTGTTCGAGAAGCTGCGTTCGGCCATCGAGGCGCGCTCGGCCGGGGCCGAGCCGGCAGCTGTCGCCACCCGGGAGGCGATCGCCACCGGGCTCGAGGTGATCGAACTGCAGCAGACCGGACAGCCGGTTCCCACCGAGCTCTCCGATCGCTACCACCACGCCCGCGAGCAGGTACTCACACCGATTCTCGCGAAACTGGGACTCGACCAGGTCGAGGTCGCCCTCACCGGATCCGCTCCCGTCCCACCCGGACTCGTACGCTTCTTCCTCGCGCTGGGGCTCCCCGCTCTCGAGGCGTGGGGGATGTCCGAGTGCACGGCGTTCGGCTCGATCAACCGGCTCGACGACGTCCGGACCGGAACGGTCGGCTACCCCCTCCCGGGACTGGAGCTGCGGCTCGACGAGGACGGCGAGATCCTCCTTAGGAGCCCCTTCCTGATGAGCGGCTACCTGAACCAGCCCGAACTGACGGCCGAGACGATCGATTCCGACGGGTGGCTGCACACCGGTGACATCGGCTCTCACGACGCCGACGGTCGGCTGCAGATCATCGACCGGAAGAAGGAGCTGATCATCAGCGCCTTCGGCAAGAACATGTCGCCCTCCAACATCGAGGCCAAGCTCAAGGAGGCCAGCCCACTGGTCGGGCAGGCCGTCGTGATCGGCGACTCGCGGCCGTACAACGTCGCACTGCTCGTGCTGGACGTGGAAGTGGCGGCCTCCACCGTCGGGGGCCCGACCCGGGTCGAGGAGCTCGTCGGCCATCCCGAGATCGTGGCGGCGATCGACGCGGCGGTCGAGGCCGCCAACGAGCGGCTCGCGCGGGTCGAGCAGGTCAAGCGTTATGTGCTGCTGCCCGACGAGTGGCTCCCGGGCGGTGACGAGCTCAGCCCCACGATGAAGCTCAAGCGGCGCCCGATCTCCGACAAGTACGCAGAGACCATCGAGTCGCTCTACTCGGCCTGAGCCGCGGGGGGTGCGGCCGCTCCCCGCCGCATCCCCCGTCTCCCACCCGGAGGTCGCCATGCCCACGCTCGGTGGAACCCTTCTCCAGAACGCCCGGCGGGTCCCCGATCGGGAGACGATCGTCGACCGCGACCGCCGGTTCACCTGGGCCGGCCTCGCCGAGGCGGCCTTGGAGGTCGCCGGTGTCCTGGAAGCGCTCGGGCTGCGTCCGGGGCACCGGCTGGCCGTACTGGCACCCAACAGCGCCGAGCATGTGATCGCCCAGTACGCCGCTCTTCTCCTCGGAGCCGTCGTCGTGCCGCTCAACGCGCGGTTCGCAGCACCTGAGATCGAGGTGGTGCTCCAGGACTCCGACGCGTCGCTCGTGGTGGTCGACCGGGGCGACCGGCTCCCGGCCGGCGTCACCGTCCGTTCCGTGTCGCTGACGGAACTCGTCCACGGGGCACTCGCCGAGACGACGAGGCCGATACCCGACGACCGCGCGGAACCTCGTGGCGACGCCTACCTCACCTACACCTCGGGCACGACAGGGCGGCCGAAGGGCGTCCTGGTCGACCACGACAGGGCGATCTGGGCCGGCCTGTCGCAGGTCACCTCACTCGGGATGAGCGACGGTGAGCGATACCTGCACCTCTCGCCCTTCCACCACTCCGGTGGGGTGGTCTTCCTCTCCGCCGTGACCCTGCTCGGCGGCACGCACGTCATCGGACCGCCGTTCGAACCGGGTGCAGTGCTGAAGGTCCTCGACGAGGAGCAGATCCAGACATTCCTCGGTGTCCCGACGATGTACCAGCAGCTGTTGCGCCACCCCGACATCGAGCGTCGCGACCTGTCCCGGCTGCGTAGGGCTGTCTTCGGGGCGGCGGCGATGCCGGAAAGCGCGCTGCGCGAGCTGCTCGCGCGGTTCCCCACGGTCGAGTTCAGCCAGCTCTGCGGTCAGACCGAAGCCGGTCCCACCGGACTGTTCTCGACCACGACCCAGCTGCGCGAACGACCGGACGCGACCGGACACCAGCCCCAACCGTTCCTGGAACACCGGATCGTCACGGTCGATGGACGTGACGCCGCGCCGGGCGAGATCGGCGAGCTGCTGTTCCGCGGGCCGGCGGTGATGAAGCGGTACTGGAACGCCCCCGAGGCGACGGCCGAGACCCTTCGAGACGGGTGGCTGCACACCGGCGACCTGTTCCGGGTCGATCCGGACGGGGCTCTCGTCCTCGTGGACCGGCTGAAGGACCTGATCATCACCGGAGGCCAGAACGTCTACTCCGCCGAGGGCGAGCAGGCGGTAGCCGGCCATCCGGCGGTCGGCGACTGTGCGGTGCTGGGGCGGCCGCATCCGGAGTGGGGCGCGACCGTCGTCGCCGTCGTGGATCCGCTCCCCGGGGAGACCGTGACGCTCGACGAACTCCGCGAGCACTGCGCCACACGGCTGTCGTCCTACAAGGTCCCCCGAGATCTCGTCCTCGCCACCATCCCGAGGAACGCGTCCGGGAAGGCCCAGAAGCACCTGCTGCGCGCAGCCGTCGCAGGCCGAGAAGAAGGAGCACCACCATGACCACCGCGCTTCGCGTCGAGGACCACGACGGTGGGATCCGCGAGATCGTCCTCGCCCGCCCCGAGGTGCTCAACCGCTTCGACGAGGTGCTCCACCACGAGCTGACGGACACGCTCGTGCGCACCGCCGCGGATCCGCGGGTGCGATCCGTCGTTCTCGCCTCCACGGGCAAGGCGTTCTCGGCCGGCGGCGATTTCGAGCTGATGGAGCAGGCACGGCAGGACCCCGCGGTCCGGAGCCGGATCGTCGGGGACGCACGGCGGCTCCTCGACTCGTTCCTCGGGCTGCCCCAGCCGATCGTGGTCGCGGTACAGGGCGCCGCCATGGGACTCGGAGCCACCGTCGCCCTCGCCTGCGACGCGGTCGTGGCCTCCCACGGTGCGACATTCGCCGACACCCACGTGAACGTCGGTCTCGTCGCCGGCGACGGTGGGTGTCTGGTCTGGCCCGAGGCGGTCGGCATGGTCCGGGCCCGTCGCCATCTGCTCACCGGGGAACCGCTGGACGCCGAGACCGCGTTCGCCCTCGGCGCTGTCAGCGACCTCGCCGAGAACGCCGAGGAGGCCTACAAGACCGCCCGGGAGATCGCCGAGCGCATAGCCCGGCTCGCGCCACTTGCGGTGCAGGGGACGAAGCGCGCACTGAACACCGTCACCGGTCGCCGGGCGGCTGAGGTGGTCGACCTCTCGCTCGCCTACGAGGAGCGCACACTCGGGTCGCAGGACCTTCTCGAAGGCATCACCGCGTTCCGGGAGCGGCGTCAGCCGTCGTTCCGGGGCATGTAACCGGCTCGGCCCGACCTGGCCCGGATCCGATCACGGCACCGACCGGAGGACTGCACGGTGTACGAACCCCAGACCATCCTCGACGCCATCGACGACAACACGCTTCCGGTCATGCTCGGCTTCGCCGCAGCGATGGTCCTCCAGAACATCGCGATGGTCACTGCCGTGGTGATGACGCGGCGCGAAGGCTGGATCTCGATCCCCCTGCCGTGCACCTTCCTGTGGTTCGCCCACGATCTCGGCGTCGTGGTCCGCGTCGAGACCTGGTTCGTGACCTACGACCACTGGTTCCTCAAGCTGTTCTGGGTCGGCCTTCTCACCGCGTTCCTGCTCGAACTGGTCTTCCTCGCCCAAGCCGTCCGGGTCGGCCGCCGCGAGTACCTGCCGGACGGGACCCGGGCACAGTGGACGGCACTCGTCGTCGGCGGAGTCACGGCGATCGTCGTGCTGTGGGAATGGCAGAAGGTCGTCTGGGACGACCCACTCTACCAGGCCGCCCCCGCGATGACCCTGTTCCTGCTGCCGATCGCCGCCACGGCGTTGATCCTGCGTCGACGCTCGGCGGTGTCCCAGTCGGTCGTGGTGTACGGCTGCTTTGCAGGCATGGTGCCGCTGTGGTGGGGGATCACGGCCCTCTACTACCGAGGACCGTTCCTGAGCTGGCAGTACCTGGCGGCGGGGGTACTCGCGTTCGCCATGCTCGTGGCGGCGACCGTCCTGGTCGAGCGCATGCGTGCCGCGGGTGCGACCGCCGCCCCGGACCCCGCCCCGGCCATCGCGGGGCGGTGAGGAGCGTCGGATGGAGTCCTTCGACTACCTCGTGATCGGCGCCGGCCACAACGGCCTGACCGCAGGAGCGACACTGGCCGAGCAGGGACGGTCGGTCTGCGTACTCGAACGGCTCGACATCGCCGGCGGCCTGTCTCCCAGTCACCCCCATCTCCCCCACGCACCCGACCATCTACTCAGCCTGGGGGCGATGGACGACATGTTCATGGCACAGACCCCGCTGGCCCGCCAGATGCGCCTCGCCGAACACGGCTACGCCACGATCCCGCTGAGCCATCCGTACGGCTGGGTCGATCCCGACGGCGAGACGCTGCTGCTGTGGCACGACGTGAGCAGGGCGGTCGAGGAGATCCGCCACTTCTCCCCGGCCGATGCCCGCACCTACGACGAGCTGCAGGGACCGATCAACTGGATCATGGACCTCGTCGACGTCCTGTTCGTCCGGCATCCCTCGGCGTGGCGGCCACGCGATCTCGGCCGTCACCTGCTTCGGCACCGGCCGGACCGCGCGACCCGGAGGTTGATCGGAGCGCTGCTCACCCATACCGCCTTCGAATGGATCTCGGAGACGTTCGAGTCCGACGCGATGCGTGGCCTGTGGGCGTACTGGTCGAACATGATCGGCCCGGCCGACGCGTTCGGTAGCGGTGCCTACGTCCTGGGATTCGCCGGCGTGCACCGCGGCCCGGGGGTGCTGCGACCTCGCGGGGGCATGAGTGGGCTCGTCGCAGCGCTGCGCAGCGTGCTGGAATCGCACGGGGGTCAGGTGCGGTTGTCGGCACCGGTGGCCGGGATCCTCGTCGAGGAGGGCCGTGCAGCGGGCGTCCGGCTGGAGAGCGGCGAGGTGATCGGAGCGCACTGTGCAGTGCTGTCGAACCTGGCTCCCCAGATCACCTTCGGCCGGTTGACCGCGCCGGAGGCGCTGACCCGCGCCGAACACAACCGGCTGGCGATGGTGTCCTCGAACTCGTCCGGTCCCGCAGCGTTCAAGATCGATATCGCGTCCGCGGGGCGACTGACCTTCCCCGCCGCCGAGGCGCGCCGGGCACGTCGCGATGACACGGACGTCCGTCGGACCACGCTCATGACGGGAACTCTCGAGGACCACATCGCTCTGACGAACGCGGCGCGGGTCGGGCTCACCGTCGACGCCCCTCCCGTCTACATGGCGATCCTCTCGGCGACCGACCCGTCGATCGCACCCGAAGGCGGAGACGTCCTGTACCTGCACTCACCCGTCCCGTTGCGCCCGGACGGAGGCTGGCAGGAGGCCGAGCACAGATACTCCGACGGCATCTGGCACTCCGCGTTGCGTTTCCTCGGGGGCGAGGAGCACGAAATCGGACGGGCGGTGACCAGCCCGGCGGACTTCGAGGACAGGTTCGCGGCTCCCGCGGGCGCATACTTCCACGTCGACATGCTGATCGACCGGCTCGGAGCCCTGCGTCCTGCCCGAGGCTTCGGCGGCTACGACACCCCGGTGACCGGCTTGTACCTGGCCGGTGCAGCGGCCCACCCCAGTGGCGGTGTCACCGGCTGGCCGGGCCGGCTCGCCGCGCGGCACGCGATCCGCCAGGAGAAGACGCGTGAGCCGAACCCGGACGGTGACGCCTGATCCTGCTCAGCCACCACCGGTCAGGTAGAGGACGACCACCATCCCGCAGACGCCCACACACCACGCCTCGAACACCAGCCGCAGCGCCGGAGGCGCCGATCGGAGCTCCATGAACTCGAGCCCGACGTAGCGGACCTTCACGAACCCGATCACCAGCGCGAGGACCACGCCGGTCGCGCCGGCGACTCCGTGGTCCGCTCCCGCTCCGAACGAGACGAGCGTTGCGAGGACCAGCGCTCCCCACACCACGGTCTCGCGGTTCCTGATCATCGTCGGTGCCGTCATCGCACGTCCTTCCCGTCCGGTCACGAAGCGAGGTAGAGGAGGGGGAACAGGATGATCCACAGGAGGTCGACCATGTGCCAGACGATGCCGCCGAGCTCGACGACCTTCGTGTGTGACGGTCGAGGACGCCGCGTCCGGGCCAGCGCCCGCAGGCCGAGCAGTCCTCCGATCCCGAGGACCACGTGCAGCGCGTGGATCCCGGTGAGGATGAAAAAGTAGAGGAAGAAGTCCCCGCTCATCGGCGTGATCCCGGAGGCGAACTTCCCGCCCCACTCGGCCACCTTGACGCAGAGGAACACCGCGCCGAGCGCAGCTCCTCCCGCGAAGAGCCGGGCCGCGAGATCCCGACGAGCGTCGCGATAGGCGTGCACCCCGTACACCACCAGCAAGGAGCTGGTGAGCAGGACGATCGTGTTGACCATCCCGACGGCCACGTCCAGCTCACCGCGCGCCTGCGCGAACCCCGTCGGATCGGCTGCTCTCTGCACCAGGAAGACCGCGAAGAGCACGGCGAACACCGTCATGTCCGCGAGGACGACGACCCAGCCGCCGAGCTCACCCGGGACGGTGCCGCGCAACCACCGGCCGGCTCCCGCCGAGGGGGCGCCGGGCTCCACCCGGCCCTCGTCCGAGGTGGTCACCATCGCCCGATCACGCTCCCGAGGCCGACGGTGCACGGAGCCCGTCGGCATCCCGCTCTGCGGGATCCCGGTCTCCCGCCTCGGCGGCGTCGAGGTCGACACCGGCTGCAGCATCCTCGGCCGCCTCTGCGTCGAGACGCTGGCGCTTCAGGTTGCGCAGCAGGAGCGTGCCCGCGCAGATGATCCAGACTCCGAACAGCAGCAGCGGGGACCAGAACACGAACAGCCCGTTCCAGGAGAAGACACCGGTCTTCGGCAGGAAGGCGATGGCACCGGCCTCGAACATGAGGGCGATCCAGGCGGTCAGGTACCCGAACCACCGCGGGAACGGCGAGTGCGGCACCTTCTTGCCGACGAAACACACCACCGCGATCGGCACCCACATGAACAGGAAGTACTGGTCGGTCGTGACCAGTGTGAGCAGCGCGAGCTCGTGCATGATCGCCGTGATCTCGGGCGCACGGTCCGGCGTGAACGCCGCCGTACCCCACATCACGGGCGGCAGCACGAGGAAGATCGACATGATCGTCGCGCCGCACGCCGTGAGGGTGGAGAGGATCCGGCCCTTCTCCACGCGCCGGATCTGTACGGCACACACGATGCCGAGCGGCATGATGAACGCGCTGGTCCACCCCGCGATCACCGCTCCGACCCGGATCCCGGTCGCGTTCTCCCGGTAGAACGCCGCCACCTGCTCGGCGGGCCAGTCGGCCGACGGCGGGGGAACCATCTTGAACAGGAAGATCAGGCAGACGCCGTAGATGGCCGTGGTGGCCAGTGCGAACCACACCACCACGGCTTGGATCCGCTGGGACATCGTCGTCGTGCTCCCTCTCGTGTCGACCGCCCGGACGGGCGGTGGTGCGTCGTTGCACCGGTGGACCGGCCCCTGCAGGGCCGGTCCCCGTTCGCCGTCCGGTTCAGACGGCGGAGTCCGCGGGCCGGGCCGGCCGCTGGTCGAAGCGACGGCCGAGGTACTCGGATGCGATCCGGATCTTCTGCATGGCCGGTGTGCCCCCCCCCGCCAGGGCCCAGCCGTGGGAGTCCCGGTGCAGACGCTCGATCTCGTACTCCTCGGAGTAGCCGTAGCCGCCGTGCAGCTGCATCGCCAGATCCGAGACGCGCTTGGCCATCTCGTTGGTGAAGCACTTCGCGACGGAGGCCGACAACGGGTCGGGATGGCCGGTGCCTGCCTCGTCGGCTGCCCGCCTGATCAACAGCCGGGCCGCGTCGACCTGCGCCACCATGTCGGCCAACGCTCCTTGGACCATCTGGAACTCGGAGATCTCGCGCCCGAACTGGTGTCGCTCGCGGACGTAGCGGACGGTGCGGTCGAGCGCGGTCTGCCCTACGGCGAGCGACATCGTGGCGTTGCCGAGGCGTTCGATGGAGAACGCCGTGAACAGCTTCCCGAAACCGCCCTCGGGGACGATGACGTCGGCCAGGGGCACGCGGGCGTCGGTCAGGAACATGTCCGCCGATCCGATCCCGCGGAAGCCCATCAGGTTCTCCTGCGGGCCGAAGGTCAGGCCGGGGTTGTCCTTGTCGACCAGGACCGCCCCCATCCCCTTGGCGCCCTTGGTCGTGCCGAACCGCACGTAGACCAGGTACTTCTCGGAGAAGCCGGCGCCGGAACACCAGCGCTTGGTCCCGTTGAGGACGACCTCGTCCCCCTCGATGCGGGCCGTGGTGGTCGCGTCGGTGGCAGCCGATCCCGCATCGGGCTCGGAGATCGACACCGCGATCGTCGTCTCCCCCGACGCGACTGCCGGCAGGATGCGCTTCCGTTGCTCGTCCGAGCCGAACAAGTCGATGACCCGGGCCGGTCCGGTCGAGGCTTCGAACACGGGCCACGCCGCCACCGGGCTGGCCTTCGCCAGCTCCTCGAGGACGACCAGCGCGTCGGTGAGCGGACGGCCCCCGCCACCGAACTCCTCCGGGAGGGTCAGTGCGAGCAGGCCGAGCTCACCCAGCCGCCGGCGTTCTACCTCCGGGAGGTGCGCGCGAGCTGTGTCCCACTCGCGGGCCCGCGGGGCGTAGAGGTCGGCACCGAGCCGTGCCGCGAGTTCCTTGAGCTCACGCTGCTCATCCGTCAGGTCGAACATCGACGTGCCTCCCGGCGTCATCAGCGGCCGGTCCAGACAGGACGGCGCTTCTCCACGAATGCCTTCGCGCCCTCGGCGGCGTCCTCCGAGCTGCGGACGAGATCGGTGTGTGGGGACTGGCGTGTGAACGCCTCCTCCGCCGGCCAGTCGGCCGACGCGTCGACCAGTGTCTTGGCCGCCCGCAGGGCGAGGGGCGCGTTCCCGGCGATCTCGCCGGCGAGCTCACGCGCCACCTTCAGCGCCTCGCCCGCCGGGGCGATCCGGTTGACCAGGCCCAGGTCGTGTCCCTGTCCGGCGGTGATGGGTGCCCCGGTCAGGACGAGCTCCATCGCGACGTTGCGCGGAATCCGCCGGGGAAGTCGGAGTACCCCACCCGCCGCGGCGACCAGACCACGTTTCACCTCCGGCAGCCCGAACCAGGCGTCGTCCGCGGCGACGATCAGGTCGCAGGCCAGGGCGATCTCGAACCCGCCACCGAGGGCCTTGCCCTCGACCGCCGCGATGAGCGGCTTCGCCGGCGGACGCTCGACGATCCCGAATCCCCCGCGCTGCTCGGAGATCGAACGTTCCTTCGTCGCGGCGAACGCCTTGAGGTCCATCCCTGCCGAGAAGATTCCGCCTGCTCCGGTCAGTACCGCCACCGAGACGTCCGGCCGTACGTCGATCTCGTCGAGAGCCGCCGAGATGGCCTCGGCCGCCGGCCGATCGACGGCGTTGCGCACCTCGGGCCGGTCCAGGACGAGTGTCGCGACCCCGTCCGCGACGTCGAGACGGACGCTCATCGCGGAGACATCCGGATCGCACCGTCGAGCCGGATCGTCTCGCCGTTCAGCATGCCGTTGTCCACGATCGACATCGCGAGCTTGGCGTACTCGTCCGGGTCACCCAGCCGGCTCGGGTGGGGCACGGTGGCCGCGAGCGAGCCGCGGACCTCGTCCGACAGGCGCGCCAGCAGTGGCGTGTCGAAGGTTCCCGGAGCGATGGTGTTGACCCGGATCCCCTTACCCGCGAGGTCACGAGCAGCGACGATGGTCATCCCGACCACCCCCGACTTCGCCGAGGCGTACGGGATCTGGCCGATCTGACCCTCGTACGCCGCCACCGAGGCGGTGAGTACGCAGACACCGCGGTCCCCGTCGGCGCTCAGCTCGTTCCTGTTCATCGCGGCGGCGGCGAGCCTCAGGACGTTGAAGGTCCCGATGAGGTTGATGCTCACGACGTCGCTGTAGGTCTCGAGCGAACCGGCGGATCCGTCGCGGTTCACCAGCCGGACCGCGCCGCCGCGACCGGCGCAGTGCACGAGCACCCGCAGTGGTCCGCGCTCGGCGGCGAGGTCGACGGCCGCCGAGACCTGGTCGGGATCGCGCACGTCGGCCTCGGCGAAGGCGACCCGCTCGCCGAGCTCCTTCGCGACGACGGCGCCGTCGGACGACGGCAGGTCGACGATCACCACGGAGCTCGCACCGGCGTCGAGCAGCCGGCGGACGGTGGCCAGACCGAGCCCGGACGCGCCCCCTGTCACGAGTGCTGAGATGCCGTTGACGTCCATCTGTCTGTCCTCTTTCTCGGTGGGAGCGGCTCAGATGCGCTCGACGACGGTGGCGTTCGCCATCCCGCCGGCCTCGCACATCGTCTGCAGGCCGTAGCGACCACCGGTCTCCTCGAGACCGTTGATCATCGAAGTCAGGAGCCGGGCGCCGGAGGCCCCCAGCGGATGGCCCAGGGCGATCGCACCTCCCCGCGGATTCACCCGGGACGGGTCGGCGCCGAAATGGGAGATCCAGGCCAGCGGCACGGGTGCGAACGCCTCGTTGACCTCGACGTGGTCGAAGTCCCCGATGGTGAGTCCGGTCCGCTTCAGGACCTTCTCCGTCGCGGGGAGCGGTCCGGTGAGCATGGTGATCGGGTCGTCGGATGCGAGGCCGAACGTGTGGACACGCGCCCGTGGCGTCAGGTCCAGCTGCTCCGCGCGCTCCTCGCTCATCACCAGTACCGCCGCCGCACCGTCCGTGAGCTGCGACGAGTTGCCGGGCGTGACGTGCCAGCCGATCTCGGGGAACCGCTCGGCCATCTCGTCGCTGCGGAACGACGGGTTCAGCGCTCCGAGCTTCTCGGCGGTCGTACCCGCCCGCACGGTCTCGTCGGTGTCGACGACCGTGCCGTCGGGCAGGGTCACCGGAATGATCTCCCGGCTGAAGTCGGCCGCGGACGCGCGCTCGTGCGAGCGCGCGGAGTACTCGTCGAGATCCGCACGATCCAGGCCGAAACGAGTCGCGATGAGCTCCGCGGACACCCCCTGCGGCACGAAGCCGGGGGCGTAGCGCTCGGTGGCCGACGGGCCGAACGGATCGGCGCCCATGCGGGACGTGAACATCGGTACCCGGCTCATGGATTCGACGCCGCAGGCCACGACGACGTCGTGCGCTCCCGCGATGACCGCCTGGGCCGCGAAGTCCACCGCCTGCTGCGAGGACCCGCACGCCCGGTGCACGGCGACCGACGGAACGTGTTCCGGCAGTCCGGCACCGAGCCAGGCCCAGCGCCCGATGGGGCCGGACTGCTCGGCCACCTGGCTGACACAGCCCGTGACGACGTCCTCGACCTCACCGGGGTCGACGCCGGTCCGGTCGACCAGCGCGCGAAGCACCTGGCCGAGCAACTCCGCGGGGTGCAGCGACGAGAGCGATCCACCCGGCCGGCCGTCCTTCGGCGCCCTGCCCTTGCCCATCGGTGACCGTACGGCGTCGACGATCACTGCGGTCCTGCTCATGTGCGTACTCCTGTTCCGGCTCCGGCCAGGTGGCCGGAACCTCGTCGGCCCAGCCACCGGACTACGGTCAGTGGCCGGCCAGCTCGGCGGTGTCCCGGTAGTAGCCGCGGATCGCGACGACGCCACCGGCGCTGTCGAAGGTCCAGATCTCGCAGGCACCGGACGGAACGGGGTCACCGCCTCCGGGCGGGTAGTAGTCGAACACGACCTCCGCCGCGATCGCCGAGCCTCCGTCGGTCAGCTCGGTGAGTCGCACACCTGACGGCCCGACGGGTGTGGCCGCGGAGGCGCCTCCCACGAACATGCGACGCAGCCGGTGTGCGCCGCTGATCTCACCGCCGTAGGGCAACGAGCGTGGGAGCGACAACACGACGTCGGTCGTGAACGACCCGTCGACGATGGTGGCGATGGCATCGGCATCGCCTGCGCCCACGGCCAGGTAGAACGACTCGACGGTCTCCCGCGCGCTCATGCGGGCGTCACCGTGACCGGCAGGGTGTACACGCCCCGGGCGAACACGTCACGCACGTAGGCGATGTCACCGGCGGGCCGGATGTCCTTGGTGCGCTGCAACAGCTCCTCGAACAGGATCTTCATCTCGAGTGCGGCGACGTGCTTGCCGAGGCAGGTGTGGGATCCGCGACCGAAGGCCACGTGCATGTTCGGGTCGCGGCTCAGGTCGAACGTGTCCGGGTCCGGGATGACCTCCGGATCGAAGTTTCCGGCGCCGAGCAGCATCGCGACCCGCTCGTCCTCCCTGATCACCGTGCCGTGCATCTCCACATCGGTCGTGGCGGTCCGGACGAAGTGCAGGAACGGTGTCGAGATCCGACAGATCTCCTGGATCGCCGTGGAGGGGACGTCGTCGGCACGATCACGCAGCCACGCCATCTGCTCCGGGTTGCGCATCAGCTCGTGCATCCCGTGAGCGAGCGCCGAGCGCATGCTCTCCGCCGCGCCGCTGGCGAGCAGGACGACGTTGCCCATCATCTCCTCTTCGGAGAGGGTCTCGTCCTTGCTCGCGGTGACGATCTTCGAGACGACGTCGTCCATGGGGCACTTGGTCTTCTGCTCGGCGAGGTCCGTGGCGTAGACCATCAGCCCGCCGATCGCCTCCATCACCATCTCGAACGAGGGTGTGATCCGCGTGTCGAACGGTGCCGCGAACTTGTCGACCCAGGCGAAGAACTGCGCGCGGTCGGCCGGCGGCACTCCGAGTACGTCGCCGAGTGCCTCCATCGGCATGGTGTGGGCGACCTCGGTGACGAAGTCGAAGGTCCCCTTCTCCAGCGCGTTGTCGACGATCGTCCGTGCGTACTGCCGGAACTTCTCCTCGAGCTTCGTGACGACCTTGGGTGTGAAACCCCGGCTGATCACGGTGCGGTGCCTGCGGTGATCGGCACCGTCCTGGCTGAGCATGGCCGGCGATCCGCCGAACTGCGGGTCGATCGGGTTGACCTTCCAGATGTTGACGTAGCCACGGTCGGCCGCGAACGTCTCGGCGTCGCGGTCGACCCGCACGATGTCCTCGTTGCGGGTCACGATGTGGACTTCGTCGATCAGCAGCGGGTCGTCGAACCGCTGCAGGTACACCGGCTCCTCCTCGCGGAGGTAGCGGTACTGATCGAGCGGGAGACCGTAGGTGGTCGGGTCGCCGTCGGCGTAGGTATCGGCGTCGAGCACGCTGATGGCGGGACGTGTGCGGGTCATGGATTCCTCTTCCTCGACGTCAGGGCGAACGGGAGGGACTACGGGCTCAGGCAGCCGCCGGCGGCGCGGCCAGCGAGCGCTGGTAGCCGATGATCGTGCGGTTGCGGTTGAAGACCACGGCACCGACGACGATGCCGTCGCGGCGGGCCTCGACGACCAGAGCAGGCCGGTCCGGGTCCTCCTCGACGACCACGAACTCTGTCGCGGCGCGCAGGTGACCGGCCGTCTTGATCTTCGTGTCGTACTGGTCGGACCACACCGACGGCACGCCCGCGACCGGTACCGCGGGCGCATCGGGCGTCGCGAGCAGGTTCCGCGCCGCATCACCCGTGTCGCGCGCGTTGCTCCAGTGTTCGATGCAGGCGGGCTCGCCGTACGGCTGGGGACGTGCGGCGACGTCACCGGCGACGACCACATCGGAGCGGACCACTCCGTCCTCGCCGAGCGCGAGACAACGCTCGTCACAGAGAACGGACCCGGCGGACAGGGCCAGTCCCGAGTCGGTGAGCCATTCCGAGTTGGGGAGCGACCCGGTCGCCACGAGCACGAGATCGGCGGGGAGCAGCTCTCCGTCGGAGAGCCGGACGCCCGTCACGACCGGGTCGCCCTCGATGTCGGCGACCCCCGAGCCGAGCCGGAAATCGACGCCGTCGGCGAGATGGAGATCGGTCGCGATCCGGCCGGCGTCGGGTCCGAGGACGGCCATCGGCCGCTCTGCGACGTCCACCACGGTGACCGGAACGTCATGGCCTCTCAGCGTCGCAGCGACTTCGCACCCGACGAAGCCGGCGCCGATGATGACCGCACGGCCGCAGGTCTCGGCCGCGCGTCGCACCGCAGCCGCGTCGTCGAGCGACCTCAGCACGTGCACGCCACCGGGCACGGGACCGGGCCACGGTCGAGCCCGGCGCCCTGTTGCGATGACGAGCCCGTCGTACCCGAGCTCGCTGCCGTCGGCGAGGCCCACGGTGCGTGTGCTCGGATCGAGCGAGGTCGCCGATGAACCGAGCGCCCAGTCGACATCGAGATCGTCGACGGGGAAGAAGAGCCGCTCGGTGTCGACAGCACCGGCGAGTACCTGCTTGGACAGCGGTGGCCGATCGTAGGGGCGATGCACCTCGTCGCCGACCATCGTGAGCCGCCCCGCGTAGCCGGCGGCCCGGAGCCCGGTGGCGGCACGATGCCCGGCGAGCCCGGCACCGACGACGATCCTGTCCACCCTCAGTCCTCGATCTGGATCGCCGCGACCGGGCACATCCGAGCTGCGTGCTCGACGGCGGTGCGACGGCTCTCGTCGGGGTCCTCCTCCAGGAGGCGGACCACCTCGTCCTCCTCGCCCAGGTCGAAGACGTCCGGGGCGGCGACGACGCAGTCCCCATGGGACTCGCAGAGTGCGAAGTCGACGGTGATCTTCACAGCGGGCTCCTTCGGAACAGGATGGTTGTCGATCAGGCAGGCTCGCCGTGACCGACCTCGGCGAGGTGGTCCCGGTAGATCGCGAACGCGGGCTGGAGCGCGGGGAGGATCCCCAGCAGCTTCGCGATCGGCCCGGTCACGACGACCTTGCGACGAGCCAGGGCGACCGGCATGTTGACCTTGCCGAGCCAGAAGCGATGGCCCTCGTCGGCGGACATCGCCAGCTCGACCTCGACGTCGTGGGCAGCCGCCTCGTCCCCCGAGAGGACGCGCGGTGGGTCCTGGCGCGCATCGAGCGCGAAGCTGGCCTCCGGCTCCGAGTAGTTCACCCGGAACGCAGTGTTCGCCGACACGAACTTCGGACCGATCTGCGGATCGGCCGCGAGCTTCTCGAAGTAGGGCGCGAAGACCTTGTAGAGGTCGTCGGAACTGGCGAAGACGGCCATCGGTGGAAATCCCTCCTGGAGCACGGTGCGCGGTCCGCGGAGAACACGCACCCGGCCGCGTCGGCGGCTCCCTCGCCGCCGGTCGGAAACCCGGCCCGTGACGGAGATTCACGTCGCGCCGTCTCATAAATATCAAGGACGTGGTGAACGACCGTTCCGCCGACATGCTGCTGGGCCCGGTCCGCCACGTCAGCGGACCGGGCCCAGCAGGTCGGACCGGTCGAGGTGTTCAGAGGGGCGTGAGCGCAGAGATCCGCCAGTCTCCGTCGACACGCTCGAGCTCGACACGGATCCGGCTGCCGGACAGCTTCGGATTCGGGTCTGCCCCGGTGGTGGTGGTCTGGTTGAGGAACATCAGGGCGGTGACGTCGTCGGGGCCTGCCGAGATCACTCCGGCCCGGCTGACCGCCGTCGAGGTGGTCGTCTGCTGCTCCTTCGCAGCGGGGATCACGACGTCCTGGGCCAGCTTCGTGTAGTCGTCGTGGAACGGCCCCGTCAGGTTCTCGGCGGCCGCCGGAAGCGACTGCTCGACCGTCCGGAAGTCGTACGAGAGCAGCGCCACCACGTCACCGCGAGCGGCTTCCAGCGCCTCTGCACGGGCGGTCTCCGCTGCCGCGGCGCGCTCACCCGCCCACCAGAGGCCACCGGCCGCGCCCGCGAGCACCACCAGCAGCAGGATCGCCGCGACCACCCGACGGCGACGGGTACGCAGCAGGTGCTCCGTCCGGGTCCGGACGGCCGTGCTCCCGCGCTTCAGGCGCGCCGGCAGGGAAGAGAGCCGCGACGGACCCTCCGGTTCGGATCGCTTGTCGCGCTTGCCTCGACGACGAAGCACCGATCGCCTCGTCGTGTCCGTGTCGGCGTGCTCCGGTGAAGCGCCGGCAGAGGACGCCGCGGTACCGGTGTCGTCTGATTCGGTCTCACGCCGGGCCTGATCCACCTGCACGGTTACCTCCTCGTCGCGTCGTTCCAGGTCGGTGCGCCGGCTCACGGGACGAACTCCACCCCGGAGGACATCCAGCGGCCGTCCGGTGCCAGTTCGAGGTCCACGGCCATCCGGTAGTCCCGCTGCTGTGGCTCCGCGGTGGCGGCGTTGGTGACCTGGGACCGGATGGCGACCAGGACCGATGCCGACCGGTCGTCGGCCCGGTCGATCGCCGCGTCGACGACTTCGCCGGTCGTGTCGACCTTGGCCTGCTTCACGATGTCGACGAAGGCCTGCTGGTTCTGCCCGAACTGGGCTCCGAAGTCGCCGGTCGAGCTGTCCATCAGCCGCGCGACGTCGGCCTCGGCCGATTCGTGGTGGATCGTCGTGAGGTTGACCGCGGCCTGGCGGCCGGCCTGCAGGACCTCGTCGCGCAGGGAGTCGCGGTTCAGGTCGCCGATCCACCGGACCCCGAACACCACCGCGGTGGCGAGCAATGCCAGCGCCAGCACGCCGACCACTGCGGCCGGGAGGATCCGGCGTACCGCGCCGGCGGTCGTCGCCTGGTCGGACTCCGGCTCCGGGACATCGGCCGGAGCGTCGGCGGTGGGCTCGTGTCCGGTGTCCGTCACGGGGTCACCGGCTCGCGCATCAGGTCTTCCCATGTCCGTTCCTTTCCGTCCGTCGCCTGGCCGGATCCGCCGACGACGAACAGGGGTTCGTCGGCGCCGAGCACCTGGCCCGAGGCGGGGTCGTAGGGGGCCGTGACGACGGCGCCGCCGGGCACACCCGCGACGGGCGGGGCCGTGCCGGTCGGCGTGAAGCCGTTGTCGCCACGGCATTCCTCGGGGCTGGCGGCCCGGCGTCCGGGCACACCCTCGATGCACGGCAGATTGCGTGCGCCCCGGGCGACACCCGGGTCGTCCTGGGGCAGCTGGCAGTAGCTGTCCGTCGCCGTGGGAGCGCCCGAGAGGTCGAAGGGCTGCCGCGGACCTTCCGGGCTGCCGTAGGGCTGGTAACCCTCGGTGCACTGGGGCGAGTTGTTGACGTTGAGCTTCAGGTTGAGGCCGATCAGCCCGTCGAGCCGGGGGTCGGTGACGGACTGCTCCATCGCCGTGATCTTCGGGTAGATCACCAGGATCTGCTCGAGCGACGGGTTGTAGGTCGCCAGTACCTCGTTCACCGTCGTGAGGTTGGCGAGGAGGATCGGCAGCGTCGGCTGGAGGTCCTTGAACAGCTGGGTGACCTCTGCCGCCGCGCCGGGCACCTTGTCGACGACGTTGCGCAGAGCCGGATCGCTCTCCCGCAGGGTGTCGCTGAACAACGCGAGGTCACGGGTCCAGTTGCGGATCTCTCCGCTGGTCGCCGTCTGGGTCTCGAGCAGCGGGCCGACCTCGTTCAGCAGTTGCCGGGTCGGCTCGTAGTTGGCGTCGGCCTCACCGACCAGCGAGTTCACACCGTCGAGGATCCGGCGGAGCTCAGGACCGCTGCCCTGGAAAGCGGTGTGGAACTCGTCGACCACGGTCCGCAGGTCGTCCTGGGGAACGGAGTCGAGCAGACGGTTGGTCTGGTCCAGTACCGGGGCGATCTGCTGCGGGACCGACGTCTTGTCCATCGGGATCCGAGCACCGGCCGCCAGCACGGGCCCGCCGGCCGCCGGTGGGACGAGGTCGATGTACTGCTCGCCGATCGCCGAGACGCTGTGGATCTCCGCCGTCGTGTCCGCGGGGATGTCCGCCGACTCGTCGACCGACATCGTCGCAGTCACGCCACCCCCCTCGCCGAGAGCGAGCCCGGTCACGGTCCCGACCTTCGCGCCGCGGTAGGTGACGTTGGCGTTGGGATAGAGCCCGGCACCGTCGGGGAAGTCCGCCGAGATCGACATCCTCCCGTAGCCGAGCAGGGTGGGGACCTTCGCGTAGCCGAACACGACCGTGCAGATCGCGAGCAACGAGATGACGGTGAAGACCACGAGCTGGATCTTCACGAACCGGGTGATCATGAGTCTCCTCCGCCGAGAAGTGATCCGACCAGGCCGGAGTCGGAGTTCTCCTCCGGTTCGGGTCCGGCCGGAGGCGGGGTGGCCGGGCTGTCGGGCTGTGCCGGGGCGCCGCCGGACGGGGCAGCGGGCTCAGGAACGGCGCCCGGAGCGGGCTGAGCACCCGGCAACGGGAGACCCCCTTCCGCTCCCGGCAGCCCGAGCGGCTGACGCAGCGGGTCGGTGACCTGACCACTCACCCCTCGACCGGCTTTCAGGTTCTCCTCGAGCGTGACGAGAGACCCTTCCGCCGGCGTGCCGGCCAGCCAGGTCCGGTCGAGCGTGCCGAGCGTGAGGTCGATCGTCGCGTAGAGGCTGACGTAGTCGCCCCGGAAGGTGTTGTGCACGGTGTCGAGCGGGAAGACCACTGTCGGGAGCAGCCGCAGCGAGTTCGTCAGGGACTCCCCCGAGTCGGCGAGAGCGCGCAACGACGGCTGCAGGTCGTTCAGGTTGCCGACCAGGTCGTCCTTGCTGCGGTTGATGACGTCGGAGGCGACGTCGCCGAAGCGGCCGAGGCTCTCCAGCGTCGTGACGAGCTGCCCGCGCTCTTGTTCCAGAGTGCGCAGCGCGGGCGGCAGGCTGTCGAGAGCGCCCTCGAGGGTGGCCCGCTCGCGCGCCACCGTGCCGGCGAAGCGGTTCAGCCCCTCGATGGCGGTGATGATGTCCGCCTTCTGCTCGTTGAGCCCTTCCGTGAAGGTGGCGAGGTTCTCCAGCGCCGAGCGCGCGGAGTCCTCCCGCCCTCCGAGTGCTCGGTTGACCTCCGCGGTGATCGACTTGACCTGCTCGAGACCACCACCGTTGAGGAGCAGCGCCGTCGAGGCGAGGACGTCCTCGGTCGCCGGGAACGCTCCGGTGCGATCGAGGGGGATCACGGCACCGTCGGCGAGCCTGCCCTGCGCCGGGGTGTCGGTCGGTGCCGACAGTTCGATGTGCTTGGCGCCGAGCAGGCTGGTCTGGCCGGCACGGGCTGTCGCGTTCCCGGGGAGCACCACGTCGTCGCGCAGGTTCACCGTGACGACGGCGTTCCAGCCGTTGACGTCGACGCCGGCGACGGTGCCGACCGGCATGTCACCGACCCGCACCGGCGCGTTCTGCACGATGTTCGTGACGTCGCGCATCTCGATCGAGACCGTGTAGGCCCCGTCGCCGGCCCCGACCGTTCCGGGGAGGCGGAACGAGTTGATCCCCCGGTAGTCACATCCGGTCGTCGCGAGTAGACCGGCGACCAACGCGATGCCGGCGACGACCCGCCGGCCGGTCCGTCCGCGAACGTTCATCGCCCACCACCAGGCGTGAGCAGGCCTCCGAGGTCCGGCACGGCGCCGTTCCCGCCCTGGCCGGGGATGGGGGTCCCTGCCTGTTCCGGAGACGCAGGGGGTGTCCCCGTGGTGTCGTTCGGAACGGTCGAGGGTGCGACCCCGCCACCTCGGCGGGTCAGCGGGTTCAGTCCGACCGGGGGCTGCTGGACGGCAAGCATCTGTGCGAGCAGGCCGAGGTAGGTCTGGCACGCGTTCGTCGCCTCCTCGGGGCTCGACGCCGCCGCCGATGCGATGCCCGAGCAGGCGAACTGCCCCGGGTTGCGCAGGTTGGGCACGTTGAGATAGCCGGTCACCGCATTCCCGCCCACGGCATAGGTGTTGTAGAAGTTCTGCACCGCGGGTCCGGCGACGTGCAGTGCCAGCGCGATCTCGTCGCGCTGCTCCGCCAGGGCCCGCGAGACCTGGCCCGCCTGATCGACCGTCTGGCCGATCTGCCCCCGGTTCTCCGCGACGAAGGTCTGGACCTCGCCGGCGAGGGTGTCGAACTCGGTCAGTGCCCGCGAGAGCTGCGTGCGGTTGGACTCGAGGATCTCCGACACCGACGACAGACGCTGGTTGAACTCGACGATCTGGTCCTGGCTGGTGCTCAGGGCCGAGACGAAGACCTGGAGGTTCCGGACCGTCCCGAACAGATCCCCCCGTCCCTGGGACAGGGTGTCGACCGCGCCCGACAGCTGGGTGAGCAGGTTGCGGAAACGTCCCCCCTGACCTTGGGCGTTCTGGGCGGTCACGTCGAGGGCCCGCGACAGCGACCCGTCCGCGTTCGCTCCATCCGGTCCCAGCTCCGTGGACAGCCGTGACAGCTGGGACTTGAGGTCGTCGAACTCCATCGGCGACGCGGTCTTCTCGATCGGGATCACTGCTCCGTCGGCGAGCTCGGGGCCACCGGAGTAGGCAGGTGCGAGCTGGAGGAACCGGGTGCTGACCAGTGTCGGGGACACGATCGCGGCGCCTGCGTCGGCCGGGACCGGATGCTCGGAGTCATAGCTGAAGTCCACACGGACCTTGTCGCCCTCGGGCACCACCGCGTCGATCGTTCCGACCTTCACCCCGAGGATCCGCACGGTGTCCCCGGCGTAGAGGTTCTTGACCGATGCGAAATAGGCAGTGCCCGACCGGGTCCCTCCCGAGAGGAGGAGAACCGCGACCGCGGCGATCAGTGCGATGACGATCGCGACGGCCAGGACCGGCACCAGCCGTCGTCCCAGGAGACCGTTCGTGGCGGCCATCAGTTTCCTCCTTGTCCGAGCAGGCCCGTCAGCGGCGATCCCTCGTTCACGGGAGGTTCGTCCTCCACTCCGGGCCCGAGCGGCGGGGCGTTCTCGGTCAGGGAGCCGAGATAGGACTCGAGCGGGACCACGTTGCCCAGGTTCAGGTTCTGGATGTGCGCGCCGAAGAACGGGCCGGAAGAGATGATCTCGCCGGGCGAACGGGCGAACGGCCCGAGCCGCTCGATCGCGGAGGTCAGGTTTCCCTCGTTCTCCCGCAGCAGTGTGAGGACCTTGTTGGTCCGGTCGAGGACCGGTCCGATCTGCTCGCGGTTGTCGTCGATGAGCCCCCGGACCTGGACGAACACGGTCTCGGCGTTCGCCAGCAGGCGGCGGATCACCTCGCGGCGGGACTCGAGCTCCTCGAGAAGGGCGTTGCCGTCGCGCAGGATGGTGGTCAGTTCCGCGGAGCGGTCGCGCAGGATCGAGGTCGTGCCCTCGGCGTTGTTGAGCAGGTCGAGGAGTGCCTTGTCGCGCGAGCTGATCGTCTCCGAGATCCGGGTCAGACCGTCGAGCGTGGCCGTGACGTCGTCCGGGGTGTCACGGAACGTGGTCGACACGGTGTCCAGCGCCTCGGACACCTTCGGCAGGTCGACGTCGCCCACCGTGCGGGTCACGTCCTCGATGCCCTCGCTGACGCTGTAGGGCGCGGTCGTCCGTTCGAGCGGGATGAGGTCTCCGCTGGACATCTCCTGCTGCCCACTCGACTGGATGTCGAGGTATCGCTGTCCGAGCAGGGTCTGTGTCTTGATGGCAGCACGGGTCGCGTCACCGGGCGTCAGGTCCTTGAGGGTGAACGAGACCACCACCTTCGCCCCGTCGAGAGCGACATCGCGGATCTCGCCCGCCTCGACACCGGCGACGCGCACCTTGTCACCGGCATCCAGTCCACCGGCCTCGGTGAACTCGGCCTCGTAGACGGTGCCACCCACGAAGGGCAGGGACGTGGCGGCGAGCGAGCCGAGCACGAGCGCGACGAGGACCACCACCCCGACCACGCCGATGACGACGGGGTTCTTCTCGCTGAAACGGAGATTCATGGGTTGTCCTTGCACCGGTCGATCTGGGAGTTCGGCCCGAAGTAGGGGGTGAAGAACGGATCACCGTCGGGGCCGGTCAGCTTCAGGCGAACGGTGCACAGATAGAAGTTGAAGTAGCTTCCGTGCGAACCCGCTCGATGCATGGCGTAGTAGGCACCCGGCAACGTCTTCAGCACCTCGTCGACGGTGTCGCGTCCCTCGTCGAGCTGTCCGGCCGTGCGGCCGAGCTGCTCCAGGGTCCCCTTGAGCGGGGCCGCCCGTCGATCAGCAGGCCGGCGACGCTGGTCGTGAGCGCGTCCACGTGCTCGAGCGAGCCACCGATCCGCTGGCGGTCGGCGGAGAGCCCGGAGACCAGTTTCTGCAGGTTGACGACCGTGTCGGTGACCTGGTCGCCCTTCGAGTTGAGGGTCCCGAGGACGGTGTTGAGATTGTCGACGACCTCGCCGACCTCGCCGATGACCTGGTCACGGTCCGCGAGTGCGTGGGTCAGTGCGGAGGTGCTGGTGAACAGCGACTCCACGGTCCCGCCCTGTCCCTGCAGCACCGTGACCACTTCGTTGGCGAACTGGTTGATCTGATCGGGAGACAGTCCCTGCATGAGCGGGGTGAAGCCCTGGAGGAGGACGTCGATGTCGAGAGCAGGCTGTGTCCGCTCGACGGGAATGGTGTCGTCCTCGACGAGTCGCTCCGTCGGGCCGGGGCCGTCGCTGAGCTCCAGGAACCGGTCGCCGGTGAGGTTCGCGTAGCGGATCGTCGCCCGGGTACCACCGGTCAGCGGTTTGTCGGAGTCGACGTCGAAGCCGACCCGGGCCTGGGTGCCGTCGGAGATCTCGACCGACCTGACCTTCCCGACCTCGACGCCCGCGATACGCACGGACTCCCCGTCCTTCAGACCGGAGGAGTTCGCGAACACGGCGTCGTAGTCGGTCGTGCTGATCAGTCGTACCGCGCCGAACTGCATGAACAGCAGGATCAGCACCGTCAGCGTCGCGCCGAAGAAGATGATGATGTTGATCAAGGGTCGGCGCACGCTCAGCGCCTTCGAGGTACTCATCGGCCACCCTCCTGTGCCGGAGCGTCGGCGGGGTCGTCGTCGGTGCCGGGTGCGGGTGCGTCGTCCGCGGGGTCCGGGGCACCGACGAGGGCGTCGAGCGGACCGGGGCCGGTGCCCGACAGCGGACCGAACAGCTGCGTGATCAGCGTCGGATCGCCGGTCTGCAGCCGGTTGTCGGTGGCGTCGAGATCCGCCGTCGGGTCGTTCTTGTCCGCGGGACGCGGGATCTCCTCGGGGCCGATGAAGGGCAGGCCGTGGCAGTCCGGGCCGCTGTCGGCACTGACCTCGCTCGGCTCGGCTGCCGAGTAGGGGTCGTCCCCCGGCTGGACCGTCGTGTAGGTCGCAGCTCCGCCGACCGACCCTCCGACCGGTGCCCGCAGACGCTTGTAGGCCTCGTCGACGCCCTGGATCCAGCAGGTGAACATCGGCGAGTAGCGCGCCAGCAGCGAGGTGGTGGGCCGCAGGGTGTCGAGCATGGTCACGATGCCGTCGCCGTTCACGGCGAGCGTGTCCCCGACCGTGTCTCCGAGGGTCGTCAGCTGGACCAGGGTCTGGTTCAGCTGCTGCTGCTTCTCGACCACGGTGTTGCCGGTGACGGTCACGTTCCGCAGGATGTTCATGAGATCGGGTGCGACGTCGCCGTAGATGTCGGCGACCTCCCCGGTCAGCTGGAGATCACGCTGGAGGGTCGGAAGGTCGTTGTTGATCTTCGCGAGATACGAGGACGAGGTGTCGAGCGTCTGCCCGAGCCGGTCGCCCTGACCACGGAGAGCCTCCGACAGCGCGCCGAGTGTCGAGGCGAGCTTCGCCGGCTGGACGGTGGTGACCACCCGCTCCAGGCTCGCGAGGACCTCGTTCGCCTCGGCACTGACGTGGTCGGCACGCAGCACCTGCCCCGCACCGAGCGACCCTGCCGGCTGAGCCGGGTCGGACATGCTGACGTACTTGTTGCCGAACGCGGTCAGCTGGAAGAGGTTGATCTCCGGGTTGCCGGGGATCTGCTGCACGAGGCCGGGCTCCATCGCGAGCGTCAGGACCGCGGTGTTCCCGTCGGGCCCCAGGGCGACGTCCGAGACCCGCCCGACGTCGACGTTGCGCATCTTGACGAGGTTCCCGGCCTGCATCTGCAGGCCGCTGCGGTCGGCCTCGAGGGTGATGTCCACGGTCGTCTTGAACGCCTGCTGGTACATCGCGATCGTGAGCCAGAAGAGGAGACCGACGACCACCAGCAGGGCGAGGCCCCGGAGACGAAGGTCGGTCCGTCGCAGAGTCGAGTCGCTCATTTCCTCACCCCGAGATCCGGAAGGTATCGGCTCCGCCGTAGACCGCCATCGCGACGGCGAGGGCGGCGGTCATGACGGCGATCAGCGAGAGCCGCACGGCACGGCCGACGGCCTCCCCGACGCCCACCGGCCCGCCCGATGCATGGAAGCCGTAGTAGGTGTGGATCAGTACGACGACTACGACCTGCGCGAGCCCCTGCAACATCGCGTAGACGATGTCGATGGGCTGCAGGAACGTGTCGAAGTAGTGGTCGAACGTCCCGGCCGACAGACCGAAGGCGACGACCTGGGTGAACTTCCAGCCGGCGTAGGCCATCACCAGACCCACGGCGTAGAGCGGCACCACCACGATGAGCCCCGCGATGATGCGGGTCGTCACGAGGTAGGGCATCGACGGGATACCCATGACCTCGATCGCGTCGATCTCCTCGTTGATCCGCATCGCCCCGAGCTGGGCGGTGAAGCCGGTTCCGATGGTCGCCGCGAGAGCGGCGCCCATGATGATCGGCACGAGCAGTCGGGTGCCGATGTTCGCCGAGGTGAAACCGGCCAACGCTTCGAGGTCGATGTTGTTGAGCGCCTGGTAGGCCTGCACACCGGCTGTCGTGCCACCGAAGAAGAGGATGAAACCGCTGATGACGGCGGACCCGCCGATGAGGGCGAGCGCACCGTTGCCCATCCCGACCTCGGCGACGAGTCGCACTTCCTCGCGCTTGTACCGGCCGACGGCCCGGTACACCCACGCCAGCGCCTTGGTGTAGAAGGTCGCCTGCTTGCCGAGCTCCTCGAGCGTCGACAGCGGGCCGCCGTACACCCGCTTGAGCACGGCCAGGTTGTCTCTGTTGAGCGTTGTCGCCATGGTCGCGCCCCTAGTCCAGGAGTCCGAGTGCATAGGGCAGCTGGCTCAGCACCACGTTCACCGGGAACAGCAGGACGAAGGTGTAGACCACGGTCTCGTTGACGGCGCTGCCCACGCCCTTCGCACCCCCGCGACGTGCAACCCCCGGTAGCAGGCGACGAAGCCGCCGAGCATCCCGAAGATCGTCGCCTTGATCTGGCTGTGGATCAGCTCGCCGGATCCGGTGATGAGGGTGAGACTGTCGATGAACTGGCCCGGGTTCGCACCCTGCAGGTACACGGAGAAGATGAAGCCGCCGGCGATGCCGATCGCGATGAGCAGGCCGTTGATGAAGAAGGTCACGAACATCGTCGCGAGGACCCGAGGCACGACGAGCCGGTGGATCGGGTCGATACCGAGGACCTGCATCGCGTCGAGCTCCTCGCGGATCTTCCGCGATCCGATGTCCGCGCAGATGGCCGTCGCGCTCGCTCCGGCGACGACGAACGTCGTGCCGATGGGACCGATCTGGGTGACGGTGGCGTAGGCCGAGCCCGCTCCTGCGAGGTCGATCGCGCCGACCTCGGTCAGGATGTTGTTGAACTGGAACGTCACGAGCACCGTGAACGGGATCGAGACCAGGATGGTCGGCCCGAACGTGACGCTGGCGATGAACCAGGCCTGCTGGATGAACTCCCGCCACTGGAACGGCGGCTTGAACGTCGCCACGGCCGTGTCGAGCACCATCGCGAAGAAGCTGCCGATGGGCTTCACGGCAGCGCCGATCGGTCCTGCGCTCATCGCGGAACCGCCGCCTCGTCGCACATCGAAGTAAGTGACTGCATCTTTACCTCCGATAGCCCCAACGACGCTGCGGGCGCGGAAGTTACGCCGGTCACCACTTTTTTAAGACCGTGCGTCTTATAACTGTCTGAGCTGGGGATCTACTGTCGCGCTTCACCCGAGAGGGTGGTCAGAACCGCTGGTCGCCCCGGGACCCCGGCCGACGGGTGAACCCGTGCAGCACCATGGACGACAACTCCTCGACCACGACGGAGTTGTCGGGCCGGTGCTGGTGTGCAGAGAAGAGCCAGTCGTCGAACACGGCACACCCGAGCAGGGACGCCAGCACTGCGGCCGGCGTGGTCACCGGGTGCAACCCCGCGAAGGGAGTGCCGTCCTCGTGACACAGGAGCACGTCCCGCACACAGGCGAGGAGGCCGGCGAAGACATCGACGACCGAGGACGAGAGTTCGTCGGACTCCGACTCGTAGGCGTGGACGCTGATCATCGCCATGACGGTCTCGCGGTTCTCGACCAGCACTCCGAAGAGATCTGCGAGGAAGGCCCGTGCCCGCACCTCCTCCATCCCGATCGGAACCAGCCAGCGACCGGTGAACTCGGAGACCGCGTCCGAGAAGCCCACCACGACGGTCTGGGCGAACAGCCCCGCCTTGCCGCCGAAGTGCCGGAACAGCAGCGGCTGCGAGACACCGGCGTCGCGAGCGATCTCCCTGGTGCTCGTCTGGGCGTAGCCGTGGTCGACGAACGACCTCGCCGCCGCGAGGAGCAGGAGGTTCCGCACCTCGGTCGTGGTGCGCCGGCCAGGCCGGACCATCGGCGTCCCGTCGTCACTCATCGCGATCTTCCCGGTGCCAGACCCCGAGGACCATCAACTGTTCGAACTCGGAGACGAGCTCGTCGCGCACAGCTACGGGCGCCTGCTCCGCCGATCCCGGCCCGGCACCCGTCCTCATCAGCCAGTCCCACGTGACTGCTGCCGCAACGACCATCCCGACCGTCCCTCTCACGGACAGGGGTGGATTGAGACCGGCGAGGCCGCGGTCCGCCGCCTCGCGAAGGAAGACGGCCTCGAGTCGCCGAAGGACATCGGCCAGCGCGTCCTCTTCGGTCTCGAGGATCGCGCGGACCTGGTCGGCATGTACCTGCGCGGCACTCAGCGCCACGACGGCGCGCCGCTCCGAGAACAGCGAGCCGAACAACGCCGCGACGAACGCTCGGGCGACCGGCGGACCGTGTTCCCCTGCCTCCCAGGCCTTGACGTAGGACTGGAGCGCCTCCACCAGCGGCGCGTGGACGGCCGCGCGGAAGAGCAGCGCCTTACCTCCGAAGTGACGGAAGAGCATCACCTCGGCGACACCCGCGCGATCGGCGATCGCCTTCGTGCTCGTGCGGGTGTAACCACGTCGGGCGAAGAGTTCCCGTGCCGACTCGAGCAGGAGCTCACGCGCCTGACCGGGAGCCGGCCTCCTCGCTCCCTGGGCGCGACCTGATCGGTCGCCTGTCATCCGGCCAGAGTAGGCGTCGGCGCGCGCGGACGCGCCCGCACCGGGCATCAGACCTCACTCACCACGCGTGCCAGCCCACTCGCGGGAACTGCTCGGTCGGCGCATCGTTCCCGCCGCCCCTGCCGGCACCTGCCGGAGCACCTGCACCGACCATGCCGTACGATCTGCGGATCGCTTCCTGTGCAGTCGGCTCGAACTCGGGCAGCATCGAGAGCACCCGCTCGCGCCGCCGCGTGACCGCCTGGCGCTCCGGCATGCCCGGTGATGCTTCGAGCTGCGGCTTGAGCGGCGGCAGCCCCTCCAGCTCCCTCGCCTCGGCCATCTCCCGCTCCGCCTGCGCCGAGTCCTTCTCCTCCGACATCCCGATCGGCCCCTGCCGGCGACCGTTGAGGAACTGGGACACCACCGGCTCCTCCGACGTCAGCAACTGCTCGCGCGGACCGAACATCGCCAGCTGCTTGCGATACAGCAGCCCGATGTTGTCCGGCACCGTCTGCGCGGTGTTGATGTCGTGCGTGACGATCAGGAACGTCGAGTCCGTCTGCGCGTTCAGATCGATGATCAGCTGGTTCAGGTACGCCGTGCGCACCGGGTCCAGACCCGAGTCCGGCTCGTCGAACAGGATGATCTCCGGCTCCAGCACCAGCGCCCGGGCCAGCCCGGCCCGCTTGCGCATCCCGCCGGAGATCTCACCGGGCAGCTTGCCCTCGTCGCCGCGCAGGCCGACCAGGTCCATCTTCTCCAGCACGATGTCGCTGATCTGCGACTCGCTCTTCTTCGTGTGCTCGCGCAGCGGGAAGGCGATGTTGTCGAACAGGTTCATCGACCCGAACAGCGCGCCGTCCTGGAACAACACCCCGAACAGCTTCCGGATCTCGTAGAGCTTCGACTCCGAGCACTTGAGCAGGTCGGTGTCGTGGATGACGATCGAACCCCGCTCGGGCTTGAGCAGGCCGATGAGCGACTTCAGGAACACGGACTTGCCGGTACCCGACGGACCCAGCAACACCGACACCTCACCGGGCGGCAGCGTCAGCGTCACGTCCGACCAGATGTTGGCCTTGCCGAACGACTTCGTGAGCCCCTGGACGTCGACGACGACTCCGGACATCAGCTCCACCCTCTCGACGAAGTTAGCGAGTGCTTCATAGCAATCTACAGCATACGGCCGAAAGGGTGAGATCTACCCCACGGCACTCTCGACGCCGGAGCGTCCGGTCGTTTTTGATGCTGCTAGTCTCAAATTACACGAGCCCGGAGCACCCCCGAACGGCACCCGGAGGCGTCATGCCCGACAACGCAGAACCAGCGCGCGGCGAGGTCCTCGTCGATCGTGACCCTCTGGACGAATCGGTCGCTCGGATCACCCTGAACCGGCCGGACCGGATGAACGCACTGAGCCACGAGCTCCTCGTCGAGCTCCGCACGGCGCTGGAGGCGTGCGACGGAGATCCCGGGGTCCGGGCCGTCGTCCTGACCGGAGCCGGCGACCGGGCCTTCTCGGCGGGCGCCGACCTCAGGGGAGGGCCCAGCGACACCGAGCAGGTCCTGCGCACCTACTACAACCCGTTGGTCTCCGCGATGATCGCGGCACGCACTCCGCTGATCGCGGCGATCAACGGTGTGACCGCCGGTGCCGGTGTGTCGCTGTCACTCGCCTGCGACATGCGGATCGCAGCCACGACCGCAAGCTTCAGCCTGGCCTTCGTCCGGGTCGGTCTGGTCCCCGACGCCGGCGCGACCTGGCTCCTCCCGCGAGCCGTGGGAACCGGCCGTGCTGCCGAGATGGCTCTGCTGGGACGCAAGGTCGCAGCCGAGGAAGCTCGGGACTGGGGGCTGGTCAACGAGGTGGTCGCGACCGGTGAGGCACTCGAGCGCGCGTCGGAAGTCGCCCGGGCGATCGCGTCGCTGTCATCGAGCACATCGGCCATCAGAGCGCTGCTGCACGGCTCGGCCCACCGGAGCTTCGATGCGCACCTCGATGCCGAGGCCACGGCACAGGGCACCGCGCAGCATCATCCCGACTACCAGGAGGCCAGAGCAGCCTTCGCCGAGCGCCGGCAGCCGGTGTTCCGCCGATGAGACTCGCCCTGTCACGGAACGGCCCAGGTACCGCCGGGCGGCCGGCGCCCTACTCCATTCCGGGATGCGCGATCCTCGCGGAGGTCCGTCGGGCTCACCGCGTCCTCTGCGCGACGGCCGCCGTCGAGCACGACCGGCAGGTACTCACCGTCCGGTTCCGGCCCGGATGTCGCTCCGCGCCCATCCGCACGGGCGAAACCGCCTCGCAGGCTGCGCGGGCGAGACTTCTCCGGGAACTCGGCCTCGCCTCGACAGTGGTCGACGTCCCGAGTTCGGTGTCCGCCACAGAGGTCAGGGATCTCATCAGGCGAGGAAACTCCGACCCCCGCATCGCAGGGATCCACTTCACCGGCCGCGTGCCGTCCAGGGTCGCCGGGCTCCGCGACGAGATCGCGGCGTCGAAGAACATCGACCGTTCGTCGGACGGCGTCTCCGACACCGCTCACGCCGTCATGCGCGTCGTACAGCCCTTCCTCGGTCGCAACGTCACTGCTGCGGTAGCGGGAGCCGACACCCCGCTCGGACAGGAGGTCATCCGTCTCTTCCGTGACGCGAACACTCTCCCGATCACGCTGGGGCGGGATCGGGACCTGCGCATCGTGCGGCAGGTCGATGTCGTCGTCGGCACCGACGAGACACTCGGACGCCGGTTGGGCCGGAACCTTCGCAACACGACCTCGCTCGTCGTCCATGCCTGTGGCGACACCGCGGATCACGACGATGGCGGTGAGAGCCCACAGGCGACTCTCGCCGACCCACACAGCCTTGTCGCCCTCCGAACCGCTGTCTTCTCCGAACGGGTCACCCGCACGCTGTCCGCTCCGGTACTCCCCCCGTGGAGGTATGTGGTCGCAGGCCCGGCCGGGCGACTCACGACCGCCATGGCGGACGCGCTCGTCGAGCTGCAGGCCGGCCGATCGGTGAGCGGGCTGGAGAGGTCCGCGGGGTGAGTCCTCGCCCCGGGAGGGCAGGCGCGGCCTTCCGCTGATCCGTACGTCCTCGGGCCCTGGCCGGCACGTAGCGGAGGCCCCGCCCCGGCGATCAGGTGCGTGCTCCGGCGTCCCGGGCGTCGGCCGGAACCGTCTCCGCACGCTGTCGTCGGGTCCGCAGGTCGAGGACCGGATCACTCACGGGACGTTCCGTAGGTCGCCGGGCCCGGACCACCCTGCTCGACGGCCGGGCAGCGGTCCGGCGGCCATCGGTCCCACGATCGCCCCGGCCGGACGCCCGCAACCGGCTCGGCCACGGTGGTGTTGGGACCACTGCCAGCACGCCACGAGCACGGAGGCAGCCGATGACCACCACCCCGGCCGACGCCGGAACCGCGACCGCCGGACCGCACCTGGACGCCCTCGACTGGGCCCGGCTGACGGAGCGGCTGGACACCGAGGGCGTCGCCGCGACCCCGCGGCTGATCGAGCCCGCCCAGTGCGACGAGATCACCGCGATGTTCGACGAGCACGACCGGTTCCGCTCCACCGTCCAGATGGCCCGGCACTCCTTCGGCGAGGGCAGCTACCGGTACTTCACCGACCCGCTGCCGGAGCTGGTGCAGACCCTGCGCACCGAGCTCTACCCGCCGCTGGCCCGGATCGCGAACGACTGGGCCCGCCGGCTGGGCGAGGACACATTCCCGGAGACCCTGGACGGGCTGCTCGAGACCTGCGCCGCCCACGGGCAGACCAGGCCGACGCCGCTGGTGCTGCGCTACGGCGAGTCCGGCTACAACTGCCTGCACCAGGACGTCTACGGGGACCTGACGTTCCCGCTGCAGTTCCTGGTGATGCTGTCCCGCCCGGACGTCGACTTCACCGGCGGCGAGAGCGTCTTCGTCGAGCAGCGCCCGCGCCAGCAGTCCCGCCCGATGGTGCTGCGCCCCGGACAGGGCCAGGCGGTGATCTTCCCGGTGCGCAACCGGCCGCGCCGCGGCACCCGGGGCGACCACCGGGTCCAGATGCGGCACGGCGTCAGCGCCGTGCACAGCGGGAACCGGCACGTGCTGGGCATCATCTTCCACAACGCGCGCTGAGGAGACCGTCATGACCACCGCCCCGTCCGCACCGATGGTGCGGGGATCGTCCGACGACGCCGAGCCGGGCGCGCGCCGGTCGGTCGGCGGCAGCGGGTGCGCCGTCGTCGAGCTGTCCCACGGCACCACCGAGCACTACGGCTGAGCACCGCAACCGGATCCGGCCCGACGGTGTTCTGCACGGTATGACCGACGACGATCTCGACCCGGGCACCGGGGACGACGGCTCCGACGCCGTCGCCCGCGCGCTCGCGGCCGACCTCGACGCCGGGTTCGCCGTGCTCGTGGACGCCCACCGGGACCTGCTGTTCTCGGTGGCCCGGAGCTTCGTCCGCGGTCCCGCGGACGCCGAGGACCTCGCCGCCGACGCCCTGCTGCGCGCCTACCGGGCGCTCTGCGGGTACGCGGCGGAACGGATCGGGGAGCTGCGGGTACGCCCGTGGCTGCTCACCATCCTGCGCAACACCGCCCGCAACCGGGCCAGGGACGCCGCCCGCAGGCCGCCACCCCCGCCCCGGCTCGACCCGCTCGACGCGGGCCCACCGGACGACCCGAGCCCCGAGCCCGGCCCGGCCGAGCGGGGTGAGCTGCAACGCGCACTCGGTGCCGCCCTCGGCGAGCTGTCCGAGGTGCAGCGGACCGCGGTCGTGCTCCGGCACGTCCATGGCCTGCCGACCGCCGAGATCGCCCAGGTACTCGGCTGCGCCGACGGCACCGCGAAGTCGCACGTGTCCCGCGGACTGGCCCGGCTGCGGACCGTCCTGGACACACCACCCGCACATCCCCGTCCCCTCGAAGGGAGGACCTCATGACGACGACATCGGTCCCGGCCCGCCGCAACGGACGGCCGGCCGCGCGGCGCGGCGACCTGCACCGCACGGTCATCTCCCTGTCCGCCGGATCCGCCGACGACGCGGAGCCCGGCCGGGACGCCGGGGCGGACCCGCTGCTGACCGCGCTCGCCGGGTTCGCCGGCCGCGCGCCGGACGGGCTCGACGACCGGGTGTTCACCCGCTGGGCCACCGCGCCCAGCAGGGTCGGCGACGTCCGGGTCGCGTTCACCGCCGACGGTGCGCAGTTCGTGCGACCCACGGAGGGCACCGACGACGATGCGTTCGCCGCCGAGTACCGCAGCCGGTTCGCCCGGCCGCTGCGCCCGGCCGGCCGGCTGCCCGCGGGTGTCGGCCCGTCGCTGCGCGGCACCGCCGCGGCCCGGCCCGAGCTGGACCTCGGCGCGGGCAGTCCGTTCGAACGCGCCGTGCTGGCCGCCACCCGGCGGATCCCGCCCGGCCAGGTCCGCCCGTACGCCTGGGTCGCCCGCGAGGCCGGACACCCCGCCGCGGTCCGCGCGGTCGGCACGGTGCTGGCCCGCAACCCGCTGCCGCTGCTGGTGCCCTGCCACCGGGTGGTCCGCTCCGACGGCGCTCTCGGCGGCTACATGTTCGGCACCGGCCGCAAGGCCGAGCTGCTCACCGCCGAGGGCGCCGACCTCGACGAACTGGCGACGCTGGCCCGGACGGGCGTGCACTACCTGGCCAGCGACACCACCGGGATCGTCTGCTTCCCGACCTGCCGCGACGCACGGCGCATCACCCGGGCGCACCGGCACGGCTTCACCACCCTCGACGACGCCCGGCGCGCCGGCTACCGGCCCTGCCGCACCTGCCGCCCGGCGGCCGCCTGAGCGCCGCGACCACCGCGACCACACCACCGGGCGCCCCGCCGGCCGCGCACCGACCATCCCCTGGAGCACGAGATGAGCACCGCCACCGCAGGGACCGCCATCCGCACCCCGAACCACCACCGCGTCGTCGACACCCCGGTCGGGGAGCTGAGGGTCGTCATACTGCTCGACGCCGACGGCCACCCCTACCCGAGCCCGGTCCTGGGCACCCTCGGCGGGCATCGCAGGCAACGGCTCTACGGGAGGCTGGACTGCCCGTCCGCGGCCCGGGCGATCGCCCGCGGCCACTACGTGCGGCAGGTGTCACGGGCACTGACCCCGAGGAGGGGCTGAGATGACCCTGGAACTGATCCCGCGGGACCGCCGCGACCTCGCGCCCGGCGCGGTGCACGTGCCCGGCTGGCTGGACCTGCGCCGGCAGCGGTTCCTGGTGGAGCGCTGCCGGGAGTGGGCGGCGCAGCGCCCGGGGATCCGGGCCGCCGCGCTGCCCGGCGGCGCCCGGATGAGCGTGCGCACCGTCTGCCTGGGATGGCACTGGATCCCCTACCGCTACTCCCGGACCCGCGACGACCAGGACGGCTCACCGGTAGCCGAGTTCCCGACCTGGCTGGGCGACCTGGGCCGCGAGGCGGTCGCCGACGCCTACGGCGACCCCACGCGCGGCCTCGGCTACTCCCCGGACATCGCGCTGATCAACCACTACACCGGGGACGCCCGCCTCGGCATGCACCGCGACGGCGACGAACACGCGCCGGACCCGGTCGTCTCGGTGTCGCTGGGCGCGCCCTGCGTGTTCCGGCTCGGCAACACCGAGCACCGCGGCAGGCCGTGGACCGACGTCGAGCTGCGGTCCGGTGACCTGCTCGTGTTCGGCGACGACAGCAGGCTCGCCTACCACGGCGTGCCCAGGGTGCTGCCGCCCGAGCGCGGTGGGACCGACGACGTCGGGCTCGGCGCCGGGCGGCTGAACATCACGCTGCGGGTCTCCGGGTTCACCGACGACGACCGGGACCGGGCCGCCCCGCCGCAACCCGCCGCGCCCGTCCGGGGTTCTGCACCGTGACCGTCGAGCACCCTGCACGACCACTACCACCGCACCGGCCGGCTGGTCACCGTCGACGGTGCTGTCCGCCACCACTTCCGCCGGGCAACCGGCTGACCTCGCCGTTCCGCGAGAGGAGCACCTCCGCCATGTCGACCCCGACGACCCTCGTCCACGACACCACCCTGGGCCCGGTCACCCTGTCCGCCTCGCCGTGGGGTCTGACCCGGCTGCGCTTCGGCAGGCCGGCCGGAGCCGCGCAGGACCCGACGCCCGAGCCCGGCAGCCCCGAGCACGCCGTGCTGGAGCAGGCCGTCGCCGAGCTCGGCGAGTACCTGCGCGGCGACCGCACCACCTTCGAGGGCCGGTCGACCTGTCCCGCGTCGAGCCGGAGCACCGCCGGGTGCTCGGCGAGCTGTGCGCGATCGGCTACGGCAGCACCCGCAGCTACGGGCAACTGGCCCGGGCCGCGGAGCTGACCGACGACGGCCCCCGCCGGGCCGGCGCCGCCTGCGCCCGCAACCCGGTGCTGGTCGTCGTGCCGTGCCACCGGATCGTCTCCGCGACCGGGGCGCTCACCGGCTACTCCGGCGGCCTGCCGGTCAAGAAGGCGCTGCTCGCCCTGGAGCGCGGCCAGCTCGCGCTGGACGCCGCCGGCCTCACCGCCGTCGTGAGCTGAGCCCAGCCGGACCATCCACCCACGAGTCCGTCTGTCGATCGTGCGTCAGATCGCGAACTCGGCCATGGAGATCGACCCTTCTCACCCGACCCAGGCCCGTCGGCTGCCTGCGCGTCTGCTCCGGGACCTGCGGCCACCCGGTCGACGGCGGCCGCGTCGTGTCATCCGGTACCGGGCTGTCGCGGGCTCCGCACCGCCCGCCGGTGGGCCCGGCCCGACGGACCGCGAGGGCAGTCAGAGAGACTGGGCCGGTACCCGTCCTCTCGATCTGGAGCCTTCGATGCAGCAGGGAACCGTCCGTTGGTTCGACGCCGAACGGGGTTTCGGCTTCCTGGCGCCCGAGGACGGCTCGCCGGACGTGTTCGTGCACGCCTCCGAGATCGTCGGGGGCGGCGGCGCGACAGTGCTCCGCGAGGGTCAGGCCGTCGAGTTCGAGATCGGCGAGAACGACCGCGGGCCCCAGGCGCTGCGCGTTCGCGTCACCGCCGACGCGGCCGCCGGCAGCGCCGTGGGCCGGCTCGGCACCGTCAACTGGTACGAGCCGGGCAAGGGGTACGGCTTCGCGTCGCCGGACGACGGCGGCGCCGACATCTTCGTGCACAGCTCCGCCATCGTGACCGGCGGCGTGGTCACCGAGGGGCAGCGGGTGGCCTTCCTCGTCGTCGACGGCGAGCGCGGCCCGCAGGCCGGGCACGTGATCCCGCTGGGAGCGGGAGCCGGAACCTCCGCTGCGAACGACACCGCGGACGGTGCCGACGGCACGGTGGCCTGGTACGACGAGGACAAGGGCTTCGGCTTCATCAACCCCGACTCCGGCGACGAGGACGTCTTCGTCCACGCCCGGGCCCTGGCCGAGGGGCTGACATGGCTCATGGAGGGCGACCGCGTCGCCTTCGAGGTGGCCAGTGGGGACAAGGGCCCGCAGGCCCGCGACGTGCACCTGGTCCGGGAGCCCCGGGCGGCGCCGAAGCGGCCGGCACCCGCTGCGGCCGGGCGGGACGTTCCCGCGCGAGGCGGCGAAGGCGTCGTCGCGCGCTACGACGGCGACCGCGGCTTCGGCTTCATCACCCCGGACGCAGGCGGCGACGATCTCTTCGCCCACGTGTCCGTGGTCATGGGGTCGGAGCCGCTGCAGAAGGGTGACCGGGTCCGGTACGCGGTGCGTCAGAGCGACCGGGGCCCGCAGGCCGACCGCATCGAACGCCTCTGACGAGGCGGCCCCACCACTGGCTGATCACTTCCGGAGAGAGTGCTCGTTCGTCTTGGCACAGGGACGGCGGCCGGAGAAGCACGCGATCCACCCGGTCGTACGCAGGCAGCTGCGCGCCGATGAGGGTCGTGTCCCGGAGCCGAGTGCGGGGATCATCGACTCGCAGAACGTCAATGGCGCCGACACCGTCGGGCAGGGCTCTCGCGGCTACGACGCCGAGAAGAAGGTCGACGGTCGGAAGCGGTTCATCGACCGACATCCTGGCCTGCTGTTGATCCTGCTCGATCTCTACCTGCGCATCCGGGTTCGGTTCGTTCACGCCGACGCCGGTTTCGCCGGGCGGCTGCTCGACTGGGCGATCACGATCCTGAAGACGACGGTCGAGGTCGTGCGTAAGACGCCTGAGCAGCGCGGATTCTCCGTACTGCCCACCGGTGGGTGGTCGAGCGGACTCTTGCCCGGCTGACCGCGCTCGGACGGCGTGGGCGGCAGCTCGCCTGCGAGCCGGAACAGGTGGTCCCGTTCAGCGGCGGTGAGCTCGAACGAGCGGGCGAGCGCGGCGAGGCCATGGTCCGCTGGGCGGGGATCACCACCATCACCCGACGCATCGTCCGAGGTACACCCGCCCGCCGAGCGCGGAAGTACGTGTTCACACACTCGACGTGATCTTCTCATGGCACGCTCTGACAGACCTCCAGCGACCGATCAGATCTCCTGGGGATTGCCACCACCACGGTGCGGGCCGGCAGGCGGGCCTCCTTGACGCCGGCGGCAACGACCAGCTCCTGAGGGTGGCCACGGCGGAGCTACGTGCCGCGCTGGCTCGCTATCCCGACGACCCCTACCTGCTCGGATTGATCCAGGACCTGACGGTCCGTAGTCCCGAGTTCCGAGAGCGGTGGGAGCACTGTGAGGTCGGGTTCTGGCGATCGGCGTTCAAGCGCATCCGACACCCCGAGCGGGGCTGGCTGGACGTCGACACAGGTTCCCACGACACGACGCTCCGTACTCGACCGTGGTCAACCGATGCTGATTGCACGCCACCGTGAAGCAGAGGATTCCCCGTCCGAGACGCACGACAACGCGCCGGCAAGCCTTGTCACGGCTATGAGCGCTGCCCGACGTCTCGTTCGGCTCGTGGCTCCGGCGTGGGGTATCAGTCGGAGGGATCGACGGCCCAGCTGGGCATCTCGGGGAACGGTGCGAGCGAGTAGGCAGGGGGTTCGGTGCCGTGCAGGTGTCGTACGAGGTAGTCCCAGGTGCGCCGGGTGACGTAGTGGAAGCGGCCGGTGAAGTTGTGCTCGACACCGGGGATGACGAGCCTGTCGACGTCGGCGTCGGCGTCGGCGTCGGCGTCGGCGTCGATGAGCGCGTCGACCAGGCGCATGCTGTGGTGCGGCAACACGTTGTCGTCGAGTTCGCCGTCGATCAGCAGGAGCTTGCCGCGCAGGTTGCCGGCGTGCGGGGTGTTGACCAGCTTCGGGCGGGTCCTCTCGGTGATCTCCCCGTGGTGCTGTTCGACCCAGAACGGCAGGTAGATCGAGAAGTCGTGCGGGCCGGCCTGGGCGACGCCCACGGAGAAGAACTCGGGATGGGTCAGCAGCGCCCTGGCGGTGAAGAACCCGCCTCCGGAGTGGCCGGCGATCCCGACCCGGTCGGTGTCGAGCCACGGGTGGCGACGCCCGAGTTCGCGGATGGCGGCGACGTGGTCGTCCATAGCCGCGGCCATGCCGAGGTCGCCGTAGGAATGGTCGAGGAAGGCCTGGCTGCGCCCCGGGGTGCCGCGGCCGTCGACGGCGACGACCGCGAAGCCGAGTGCCGCCAGCGCCTCGGGCTCCCCGGTGAACAGGTCACCGAACGCCGGTGAGGCGCGGTGGATGTTGGGGCCGGGGTAGGCGTGGTCCACGACGGGGTAGCGCCGTGCCGGGTCGAAGCCGTGCGGACGCCACAGCAGACCGTAGATCGGGGTGCGCCCGTCGGCGGAGGTCGTCCGGAATCGTTCCGGAGGGGTCCACCCGGCCGCCTCCAGTGCTGCGGTGTCCGGATCCTCCAGCTCGACCAGCACCTCCCCGTCACCGCCGAGCACCCTCGCCCGGGGCGCCGCGTCGACCGTGGATGCGCGGTCGAGGAGGTAGCCGCCGAGTGGTGGGGCGAGGGCGTCGTGGTCGAGATCGTCGTCGGTGATCCGCACGAAGCCACCGCCGTCGAGGTCGACCCGGCAGATCTGGCGGATGTAGGGATCGGCGTGCAGCCCGCAGGCCAGGAACCAGACCTGGCGACGGTCCTGGTCGACCCACAGGACCCGGCGGACCAGCCACTGCCCGCCGGTGACCCGGCCGAGGAGCTCGCCGTCGGCGGCGTAGCGGTAGAGATGGCCCCAGCCGTCGCGCTGGGACCACCACAGGATCTCGCCCGAGTCCAGGACGCGCAGCAGCGGCGGGACGTGCAGGTAGGGCGAGGGGTCCACCCGGGTACGGGCGGTCTCGGTGATCAGCGTCGTCATCGACCCGGTGCCGGGATCGAGCCGGCGCAGCTGCAGGGTGCGTCCGTCACGGGACTGGTGCAACACGTGCACCGCATCGCCGTTCTTCCCGGTCCACCACCGCCGGGAAAGGGGGTAGGGGGAGGTCAGGACCTCCGGCCCCCCGGAGGCCGTCACGTTCTGACGGGTGCCGACGTCGAGGACGTGCCAGGTCATCGTCGCCTGCGTCTCGTCGCCGGGCATCGGATAGCGGACGCGATGAGCCACCGGCCGCTCGCCGCCCTTCGGCGCTGCCTCGACGAGGACCTGTTCCGGCAGCTCGCGCTGGTCGATCCGGTGAGTGATCAGCCGCGTGGAGTCCGGCGACCACTCCGCCAGCAGCAGCGATCCCATGCCCAGCAAGGGGAGCTTGACCTTCGTGGCCGCCTCGGGGAACCCGCCGTAGTCCCAGTGCGGTTCGGCGGCGTCGGTGAGCGCGAACTCCTGCCGGCCGTCCCGGCTGCGCACCCACACGTCACCGTCGCGGCGGAACGCCACCCACTCCCGGTCCGGTGACGCGATCTCCCCCGGCCCCACCGGGGGACCCTCGTTCTCGACCGGCGTGCAGGTCCCGGCCCGGTCCGACCACTCCCACCCGGTGTCGAACGCAGAGAACCGGACCACGTCCGGCTCCCGGTCGGGAACCTCGAACTCCACCGAGGTGAGCGGCAGGTCGTCGGCCACCACCGCGTGCCCGGACGCCTCCGACGGTGCCGCGGCGAGCCGCTCGTGGTCGAACGCGTCTCGTCGGGAGCCCGTCGCCGGGTCGACCAGGACGTGCCGAGTCCCGGACCGGTACCGGAACCGGGAGCCGTCGGCGGACCACTGTGGGACCACCGCAGCGTCCGGGATCAGCCGGGCCCGGTACGGGGCGAGCATCTGCTCCGCGCGGGCGTAGTCGGCGGCGGTCAGCCGGACGGGCATGGCCTGGTCGGTCATGGTCGGGACCTCTCGTCGGGAGCCGGTCCGATCACCGAACACCCTGACGCCACGTCGGACTCCACACGGATGCGAGGCAGGTCACAGACCCGAGACGTTCAGGAGCTGTGGAGCGCTTCTGCAATGCCGTTCGGCGTGTCGGACAGACTCGGGGCTGCCCAGACTCTGGTTGACCCGCGTCGGGTAGGTGTTCAGGCCGCGTGAGCGGCTGATGCGAGTATCTCGAATTCGACTGGGGTGAGCCTGCCGATGGTGTCTTGGCGTCTGCGGCGATGGTAGGTGCTCTCGATCCAGGTCACGATCGCGAGCCGGAGCTCGGCGCGGGTGTCCCAGCGTCGTCGGTTGACGACGTTCTCTGCAACAGGCTGAAGAAGGACTCCGTTGCGGCGTTGTCCGCGCAGGTCCCGACCCGTCCCATCGAGCCTCGTAGCAGCGCTCCGCGGAGAACCCGCTGGTAGGCGTGGGAGCGGAACTGGCTGCCCCTGTCCGAGTGCACGATCGCGGTCGCCTGGGGATCGCGCAGTGCGATGGCGTTGCGCAGGGCGTCCACGGCCAGCTGCGAGGTCATGCGCGCATCGATGGAGTAGCCCACGATCCGCTTCGAGCAAGCGTCCTTGACCGCGCAGAGGTAGAGCTTGCCCTCGCGGGCTTGGATTCCAGCAGCCGTCGCAACACCTACTGGAGGTGTTGAGATTGGGCGGTCGGAGGTACAGCGAGCAGCAGAAGGAGCGGTTCTTCGAGCTCGTCGAGTCAACCGAACCCTCGGCAGTCCCCCCAGCCCCCAGCCCCCGCCGATGGAATCGGGCTGTCGGAGCCCGAGACAGCTCATCGGTCGCAAGCCGTATCGATCAACACGGCTCGGGACGAGAGGGCCGAGGCGCACTCCCGACGCGGCGCAGTGCCCACACCTACCGGGGTCGGACCGGCCGGGTCAACAATGCTCGCGGTCGACGTGCTCGCGAGGAGACTCGCCGTGGAAGGTGCTGAACGCGCGACTGAAGTTCGACACCTGTGTGTAGCCGACCTGGCGCGCCACGCTGGTCGCCGTGCTCCCGCCGGTGAGCAGCTCACGGGCGGTGCGCATCCGCGCGGCGTGTCGCCAGCGCGTGAACGTCATCCCCGTCTCGCGCCGGAACGCCTCGTGAACCGATCGATCCACGGCCGTGCCCCACGGTTCCTCCATCCGCCGTAGGAAATCCTCCGCTGCGGCACGGGCGTGCGCGTCGCGAGGCATCGGCACGCTGCGGGCACGGTCGGCGGCGAGCTGCGCGTGGAACACCCCGAGAATCGCCCGAGGGTCGTGGCCGTCCGGGCGCAGCAGGGTGCGCGCGCTCACCGAGCAGTGCAACAGGTAGGCGTCCCAGCTGGGAGGGAACCGTGCGCGCAACGGCTCCGCGATCTCGCTGTCGCCGGCGTCGAGGTGTCCGAGCGGCAAAGCGATCGACCCCGGGTGCGTACCGAACTGGTGCTCCCGCCCGGCCGGGATCCAGATCGCGTCCCCCCGGCCGAGACGATGGGTCACACCGTCGATACGCAGGTAGCCCGATCCCCGATACATCCAGCTCAGGATGTGCACGCCATTGACGTGCGGCGCGGTCTGCGTGGCCGGGAGCGGCCGGTCGTCGGCCGCTCCCTCGAGGACCTGCCCGAGGACGCCCGCCCGGGGCACGGTCCCCGGCCGCGGCGACCGGTGGCCGCCCCATCGCCGGGATCGTAGGCGGTACTCACGCGGCGTGATACCGAGACGTCGCCGGAACGCGCGGGCGAGACCGTTGCGGCCGGCGAACCCGGTCAGCTCCGCGACCCGGCCGACGTCCTCGCCCGAGGCGAGGAGCTCACAGGCCGCCGCCAGGCGCACCGCGCTACGCCACCGCCCGAACGTCAGGCCGGTGCCACGCACGAACTCCCGGTGCAACGTCCGCACGCTGCACGCCACCAGGCCCGCCCACTGCTGGGCGCTGTGGTCCAGGGCCGGGTCGCGGGCCAGCGAATCGGCCACCGCGCGCGCACCGGTCCCCGACGGCCAGGGCGGGCGACCCTCCGTCATGGACCACGGTGCCCCACCTGCGCTGCCGACCACGTCGAGCAGCGAGGCGTGGGTGTAGCCGAAGCTCGACACCGGCGCGATGAAGTGCACGTAGTGCTGGACCAGCCGGTCGTGCCACTCGGGGCGGACCGCGAACCGGACCGGCTCCGCGGGGGCGGTCGCCGCCGCCGCATCCGCGGGCACGGCGAAGGGAAAGGCCACGGGACCGGGATCGGTGCTGATCCGGCGGGGGTGACCGGCCGGTACCCAGAGCCCCTCACCCGCATCCAGCCGGTACACACGGCCGCGCTCCAGCTCGACCCGCACCCGTCCGGTGCGGACCCACACCAGCAGGTGGGTACCCCCCAGCCACTCGGACCCGGTGTGCGAGACCGGGATGCGTGGCGGTGACACCGCCGCCCCGTCTCTCATCCCGCTCCGCTCCGCATCGGCCCTCTGCTGATAACCGACTGGCAGCTTCAGCACCATCAGGTTAGCAATGGGATGCCTAAGTTGTGCGTCGACGGCTCGACTCCCCCGCCGTCGCGCCGTGGACCGCGCGCACCCGACACGACCTGAAGGAGACCCGTGCCGAAGACCTCACGCCCCGTCACGGTGCACCCGCTCAGCGTGCGCGAGGCGCGGGTGGCGCGGATCGTCGACCTGACTCCGGGGATGCGCCGGATCACCTTGGCCGGCCCGCAGTTGGGCGCCTTCACCTCGGCAGGCGGGTTCGAGCGGCCGGCGTTCACCTCGCCGGGGTTCGACGACTCGATCCGGCTGATCTTCCCCTATCCCGGCGAGACCGAGCCGGTACTCCCGATCCAGGGCGAGGGCGGCGTCACGTTCGCCCCTGGCCGCCGACCACTGGCCAAGGCCTACTCGGTCCGCCGGTGGAATCCCGAGACCGGCGAGCTCGACGTCGACGTCGTCCGCCACGGCGTCGGCGTCGCCACCACCTGGGCCTACCGGGCGGCACCCGGGGACCGGATCCACCTGGGCGGGCCCAGCTCGTCGAAGGCGATGCCGGTCGGCGCGCAGCAGCTGCTGGTCGTCGGCGACGAGACCGCCCTCCCCGCCATCGCGCGGCTGCTCGACGAGCTGCCCGAGAACGCACAGGCGCAGGTGATCATCGAGGTCGCCGAACAGTCACACATCCAGCCGCTGCGCCGGCTCCCGGGCGTCACGCTGCGCTGGCTCGTACGCGCGGGCACCGAAGCCGGCACGACCGGCCTGCTCCTCGCCGCGGTCCGCGAGCTCGAGTGGTCACCGGGCCGTCTGTTCGCCTGGGTGGCCGGAGAGCAGGCCGAGGTACGCGACATCCGCAGACATCTGGTCGAGGAACGCGGCATGGCCAAGCACGACGTCGAGCACACCGGCTACTGGCGGCGCACCGCGACCGTCACGCTCGCCGACGACGCTTCGGTGCCGGACCTCGACGCGACGACCGGGGCGTTCGAGAAGTTCCACGAACTCAGCGAACTCGTCCCACCGATCGCACTGCGGGTCGCCGCAGGGCTCGGTATCGGCGACCTGATCTCCCGCGGCGTCACCGGCGTCGCCGACCTCGCCGAGCGGTCCGGCAGTGACGAGCGGGCTTTGGGCAAGCCGCTGCGCTACCTGGACACCATCGACGTCCTGCACCAGAGCTCGCCCGGGCACTACACGCTGACCGAGGTCGGCGAGTTCCTGACCACCGAGATCTGGACCGACGCACTCGACCCGCACGGCACCGTCGGGCGCCAGTCGCTCGGCCTCTACGGCCTCGGCGAGTCCGTCCGCACCGGCGGTGCGAGCTACGCGGCCGTCACCGGCCACGACTTCGCCGCCCTGCGCCGCGACCAGGCCTACGAAGACGGGTTCCTGGAGACGGCCGCACGAGCGGTCACCTGGCTCGCCGAGCCGCTGGCGAAGGCCACCGCCCTGACCGGGGTCGAGCACCTGGTGATCCACTCGGTCGGCGCGGGGGCCCTGGCACGCGAGATCGTGGCCGCTCACCCCCACATGCGGATCACGCCCTGCCCGCCCTGCCCGCCCAGGCCGACTGGCTGCGCCGCGACCTGCCCGAGTCGATCCCGGACGACCGCGACCGCGCACGGGTCGACATCGCCGAACAGTCGATCTTCGAGCCGTCCCCGGCCGCCGACACCGTCCTGCTCGTCGACGCCCTCGGCCCCCTGCCGGATGCCGACGCGGCGCATGCGCTGCGTCGCGCGGGCGAGAGGGTGTTGCTGGTGGAGGACACCTTCGACCTCGAGGCGTTCGACGAGCACGACGCCGAGGCCGACCTGCTCGCACTGACCCGCGACGGCACCGGTCTGCGCACACCGGCCGAGCTGCACGCGGTGATCGAGCGGGCCGGGCTGCGTGTCGAGGCCGCCGAGAGCCTCGGCTGGCGCAGCACCCTGCACCGGCTCGCGCGGTGAGGACCGCGACCGACACCGCCACCGCCACCGCCCCACCCCGGCAGTCGATCGGGCGGGGCCTGGGCGTGCTGAGCCTCGCGCTGCTCGTGGCCGTGCTCGCCAGCCTCACCATCGGCGCCGAGACACCCTCCCCGCTGCGGATGCTGGCCGCCGCGGTGTCGGGCTGGGACACCGATCCCGAGGCGTGGACCCTGCTGGTGCACTACCGGATCCCCCGCACCCTCGTAGCAATCGCCGTCGGTGCCGCGCTCGGGGGCGCCGGGGCACTGATGCAGGGCTACACCCGTAACCCGCTCGCCGCCCCCGGGATCCTCGGGGTCAACGCCGGGGCCGGGCTCGCGGTGATCGTGGCCATCGGGCTCGGCCTGACCGACACCACGGCCCACCTGGTGTGGCCGGCACTGCTGGGCGCACTGCTCGCGACCTTCGCCGTGCTGCTGCTGGCCGCCACCGGACGGGGACCGGCCACGCCGGTCCGGATGACACTGGCCGGTGTGGCGCTGGCGGCGGTGCTGGGCGGGATCACCACGACGATCCGGCTCGGTGACCCCGTGGTCTTCGAGCGCTTCCGATCATGGGCGGTGGGATCGGTCGCCGGGCGCGACGTGACCGACCTGAGCGCGATCCTGCCCTTCGTCGTCATCGGACTCCTGGTGGCACTGGCCCTGGCCACACCGCTCAACGCGATCGCCATGGGCGAGGACGTCGCCCGTTCACTCGGCGTCGAGGTCCGACGCGCCCGGCTGGGCACCGTGCTCGCCGTCGCCCTGCTGGTGGGGGCGGCGACCGCGATCGCCGGGCCGATCGGGTTCGTCGGGCTGATGGTCCCCCACGCGGTGCGCCTGCTGGTCGGCAACAACCACACCAGGATCGTCCCGCTGTCCCTGCTCGCCGCACCCTGCCTGCTGCTGGTCACCGACACGATCGCGCGGGTGCTGCTACCCCGCCAGGAACTCCCGGTCGGAGTCGTGACCGCGTTCGTCGGTGCCCCGGTTCTGCTGTGGCTGATCCGGGACAAGCGGGTGAACACCCAATGACGACACTCGTGCTCCGGACACCACCGCTGTCGGGCCGGATCGCGCTCCGCTCGGCACTGGTCTGTAGCGCTCTGGTGCTGCTGTGTGTCGTGGTGACCGGGCTGGCCCTGAGCCTGGGCGAGATCGTCTACTCCCCCGGCGAGGTGCTGGCAGCGCTGACCGGACACGCCTCCGGACCGGCAGAGCTGTTCGTCGTCGGCTGGCGGCTGCCCCGCGCCGCGGCCGCGGTCGTGTTCGGCGCGATGCTCGGCGTCGCCGGCGCGCTGTTCCAGACCATCACCCGCAACCCGTTGGGCAGCCCCGACATCATCGGCTTCACCGCCGGGTCGTCGCTGGCCGGTACCGCGGCGATCGTGCTGATCGGGTCGGGCTTCGCGGTCGTGGCCGCCGGCGCCCTGCTCGGAGGGCTCGTGGTGGCCGCGGCGATGGTGCTGCTCTCACGCGGCGGCGGCGCTGCCGGTTTCCGGCTGGTCATCGCCGGGATCGCACTCAACGCGATGCTCGTCAGCACCGAGAGCTGGCTGGTGCTGGCCGCCGATCTCGACGCGGCCCTGGCAGCCGCGCTGTGGGGCGCAGGCACGCTCAACGGTGCCGACTTCGCCTACATCGGAGCGCCGATGCTGTTCGGGGTGATCGCGATCCTGCTCACCGTGGTGCTGCTGGGCCGGCGACTCGATCTGCTCGACATGGGCGACGACACCGGCACGACACTGGGCGGACGTCCTGCCCGCACACGCCTGTACGCGATCGGTGTCGGCGTGCTGCTGGTCGCGCTGGTCACCGCCGCGGCCGGCCCGATCGCGCTCGTCGCACTGGCAGCCCCGCACATCGGGCGGCGGCTGGCGGGAAGCACCGGCAACGCGCTGATCCCCGCGGCGTGCGCCGGGGCACTGCTGCTCGCCGCGGCCGACCTGGCCGCGCAGCACCTGGTACCCGGCCAGTCCTATCCGGTCGGTGTGGTGACCGTCGTGGGCGGCGGGCTCTACCTCATGACTCTGATCATCCGGGAGAACAGGACATCGGCGTGGTGAACAACGAGGCCGCGTTGCGGGCCGTCGAGGTCACGATGGCCTACGAGCGCAGGGTCATCGGTCGCGACCTCTCGGTCGACATCCCCGACGGGGAGTTCACCGTCATCATCGGGCCCAACGCCTGCGGCAAGTCCACGCTGCTGCGCACCCTGTCCCGGCTGCTCACACCGATCGAGGGCGCCGTGCACCTCGACGGGCGCGACATCGCCTCGCTGCGTACGAAGGACGTCGCGACCTGGCTGGGCCTGCTGCCCCAGTCCGCGCTCACCCCACCCGGGATCACCGTGTTCGACCTGGTCAGCCGCGGCCGCTACCCGCACCAATCGGTCCTGTCGCGCTGGAGCACCGACGACGAGCGCAGCGTCCGCCACGCCCTGGCCTCGACCGGGATGACCGAACTCGCCGACCGCGCCGTCGACGAGCTCTCCGGTGGCCAGCGCCAGCGGGCGTGGGTGGCGATGGCGCTGGCGCTGGCGCTGGCGCAGCAGAACTCGATCCTGCTGCTCGACGAGCCGACCACCTTCCTCGACATCTCCCACCAGCTGGCGCTGATGGAGCTGTTCGCCGAACTCAACCGGAGCGGCGGCCGCACCGTCGTCGCGGTGCTGCACGACATCAACCACGCCGCCCGCTACGCCGGCCACCTGATCGTCATGTCCGAGGGCCGGATCGTGGCCCAGGGTCCGCCCGCCGACGTGCTCACCGCACCACTGCTGGCCGAGGTGTTCGGCATCGAGGCCGTGATCATCCCCGACCCACTCAACGGCGGCCCACTGGTGGTCACCGGCTACCCCGGTCGCGACCGCGCGACCACCACTCACGAGAGAACGGCCACGGCATGAACGACAACAGAATCCGGTTCCTGGTCATCGCCACCATCCTGGGGATGCTGCTCACCGCCTGCGGAAGTGGCGGCGGTGGCGGCGATGACAACGATACCGCCGGCGGCGCCGCCGAGACCCGGACCGTGACAGACGACTTCGGGACGCAGGTCACGGTGCCGGTCGCCCCGCAGCGCGTGGTGACCACACACTTCCTGCTGACCATGGGCACCCTCGACCTGGGGGTGGCCCCGGTCGGCACCGCCGTGTGGGCTCCGGCCAACGTCACCGACCGCTACGCGGCGACGCTGGCCGACGTACCCGTGGTGGCCTCCCAGACCGCCGAGCCCGAACTCGAGAAGATCGCCGCACAATCACCGGACCTGATCCTGGCCACCTCCTTCAACGACGAGCAGGTGATCGGCAGACTCCGCGAGATCGCACCCACCTACGTCGTCGACGTCTCGGCAGGCGGCGCGAACGCCACCAGCTGGTCCGAGCGCACCAGCCAGCTCGCCGACGTACTGGGACGCACCGCCGAAGCCGGCACGCTGGCCTCGGCCTTCGAGCAGCGCAAGCAACAGCTCATCCAGACCCACGCCAACCAGATCAACGGCACCACGGCCGCCGTGGTCACCGGATTCCGCGACGACAACGCCTCGGTGTTCGCCGCGGAATCAGGCATCGGCCAGATCGTGACTTCGCTCGGGTTCACCTACTCGCCCCAAGCCACCGTCGTGGCCGCCGGGGCGCAGAACGGGATCGCGAACGTCTCCTTCGAACGCATCACGACATCGGTCGGTGACGCCGAGGTCCTGTTCCTCGGCTCCGACCTCAACGGGGGGCTCAGCCCCGTCGTGACCGCTCTGCAGCAGACCCAGCTCTACCGCGACCTGCCCGCGGTGCGGGCGAACCGGGTCGGGGTGTTCAAACCGCAGGTCACCGGCTATACCGACGCGAACTTCGCCCTCGACCAGATCGAGCAGACACTCACCGGCATGCAGGGCTAGAGATGGGGGACGATCCCGCCGGGCTCGGGCGTGGTCCGCTGACCCGCCGGCTGCCGGTGTACGGGCAGGCCGCACCCGACACGCCCACGGCCCGGCCCTACGTCGTGGCCCCCGCGACCACGCCGCGGCGGTTCTTTCTGCAGGTGATCTTCTCGGTGACGCACCTGACGGTCCCCGCGGCGGTGTGCGCGACCCTGCTGATGGTGGCGCAGTCGCTGGTGCCGGTGATCGTCGGTGCCGCCATCGACCGGGCCCTGGCCACCGGTGATCACACCCAGATGCTGTTCTGGTCGGCCGTGCTCGCAGTGAACGTCGCGGTGCTCGCCCTGTGCTCCCGGTTCGCACAACAACTCACCGTTCACGCCGCGCAGCTCGCGCAGCTGCGACTGCGCGCGACCCTGTCGCGGGCGGTGCTGCACCCCACCCGGCCCGCACGACGCCGGCCCGACGGCAGCGTGGTCTCGCTGATGACCAACGACGTGCAGCGCACCGCCATGGTCGGGCTCGGGGTCTTCGCGCTCGCCGAGATCCTGGCGATCGCCTTCATCGCCGCGGCACTGCTGTTCGTCCACTGGCCCCTCGGCATCGTCGCACTGGTGGGGGCGGTGGTGGCGCTGTGGCTCACCAGCGTGCTCAGCGGGCGGTTCACCCGCGACAGCCGCGTCTACCAGGGACTGCTGGCCGACACCGTCGGGCGGGCGACCGACCTGGTTCACGGCTACCGGGTGATCAAAGGGATGCGCGCGGAGACCGAGGCGACCCGCCGCTACCGCGCGGCGAGCCGCGAGACCCTGCGCGGCGCACACCGCAACCAGGCGCTGCTCGGACGGTTCATCGGCACCAGCGGGGCCGTGAGCCGGATCTACGTCGCCGTCGTCGCCGCGCTCGCCGGGCTGTTCGCGGTACAGGGCGCCCTCACAGTCGGCGGGCTGATCGCCGCCGTCGGGCTCGCCCAGGCCCTACTCCCACAGCTGTTCTTCATCTCCCGCAACGCAGTGCCCGGCTGGGTCGCCGGACTCGCCTCCAGCAGCCGGGTACTCGACGTGCTCAGCGCCGCTGCGGAACGCTCCTCCGGCCCCGACCGGGCGAGCGAACCCGTACCGGCCGGCGCGACGGTCGAGATCACCGTGCCCGGGCAGGGCGTGGTGCGGGCCGGACCCGGGCAGATGGTCGGGGTACGGACCGACGACCGAACGGCGGCCGCGATCGCCGAGACCGTGCTCGACCCGCACGGCGTGGACGAAAGAGGCGACCCCAGCGACGGAAGCGGCAGCGGCGTCGGCGATGTCGCGGAGATCGTCGTCCGGATCGGCGGGGTCCCGGCGCACCTGCTCGACCCTGCGGCCTACCGGGAACACCTGCTGGTCGCGCCGCACCATGCGACCTTGTTCAGCGGCACCGTCGCCGACAACCTCGACGTACCCGGCGCATCCTGCTCGACCCGCGCCGCCGCCCTGCAGGCCGCGGCCTGCGACGACTTCGTCGCCGACCCGGCACGGACCGAGCTCGGGGAGCAGGGCAACCGCCTGTCCGGCGGCCAGGCACAGCGGGTCGCACTGGCCCGGGCGCTGGCCCGCGACGCCCCGGTACTGCTGCTGCACGACCCGACGACCGCGGTCGACCCGATGACCGAGGGGCGCATCAGCCGCGGCCTCGCGCAGCTCCGGCGCGACCGCACCACCGTCCTCATCGCCGCCTCCCCCGCCCTGCTCGAGGTCTGCGACCAGGTCACCGATCTGCGGCCCGCGCCCGACGAGGCCGCCGTCGCCGATGCGAGCGCCCTGCGATGAGCGTCGCCGACACCGCATCGCCGCGGGCCTTCCCCGTCGCCGACTCCCGCACCGTCCGCCGCGAGATCACCCGGCTCGCCCGACCGCACCACCTGACCCTGTTCGGGGTGCTGGTGCTGGGTGTACTGAGCACCGCGACCAACCTCGTCACCCCGGTGGTGATCGGCGACCTCATCGACCGTGTCCAGGCAGGCACCGCCACACTCGTCACGGTGGCCTGGGCCGCCGGCGCCACGATCGTCTCCACCGCGGTGGGCTCGGCCGGCGTCGGCGCGACCATCGTCCTGGCCGGCCGCTGCTATCACGCTGTTCTCGCCGAACTGCGCGAACAGCTCGTGGAGCACGCGATGTCGCTGCCCCAAGCGGTGACCGAACGCGCCGGCACCGGGGACCTCGTGTCGCGCTCCAGCGACGACGTCGGCGAGATCGTCGACGCCGCGCCACAGATCATCCCCGCAGTCACGACCGCGACGTTCACCATCGTCGTCACCCTCGCCGGGCTGTCCGCGCTGGACTGGCGCTACGGGGCCGCCCTGCTGGTGACACTGCCCGTGTACGTACTGACCATGCGCTGGTACCTGCGCACCGCACCGGCGGTCTACCGCGCCGAACGGGCCGCGATGAGCGGCCGCGCCCAGCAGATCGTGGAGTCCCAGCGCGGATTCGCGACGGTGCTCGGATTCGGTCTCGCCGACCGGCGCCACCAACGCCTGCAGGACGCCTCATGGACCGTGTCCGGGCACACCCTCCGCGCCCGGACCGTGCAGAACATGTTCGGCAACCGGCTGACGTGCGCAGAGTTCCTGGGCCTGGCCGCGATCCTGCTCACCGGGTACTGGCTGATCGGAGCAGAGCTGTCCACCATCGGCGCAGCCACCGCCGCGACGCTGATGTTCCTGCGCCTGACCGGACCGGTCTACGGCTTCCTGCTCGCACTCGACCAGCTGCAATCCGTGCTCGCCTCACTGGGTCGCATCATCGGCGTCGGCACGACCCCCACACCGCCGCCGGCCCGCACCGAACCCGGCGGACCGGACGTTGCCGTCAGCGTCCGCCACGTCGATTTCCGATACGACGCGACAGCGCCGCTCGTTCTCGACGGCATCGACCTCACCGTGGCAGCCGGGGAGCGGGTCGCCCTGGTGGGGGCCTCCGGTGCCGGCAAGACCACCCTCGCAGCAGTCGTCGCCGGCATCCATACACCGGGCACCGGCACCGTCGCCCGCCCCCAACGCACCGCGGTCATCACCCAGGAGACACACGTCTTCGCCGGAACACTGCGCGACAACCTCACCCTCGCCGCACCAGAGGCCACCGACGACCACATCCGGGCGGCGCTCGTCGACACCGCAGCCATCGGGCTGCTCGAGACGCTGCCCGACGGCCTCGACACCGACCTCGGCACCCGCGGCAAGGCCCTGACCCCCGCGCAGGCCCAGCAGGTCTCACTCGCCCGGCTACTGCTCGCCGACCCCGACCTCGTGATCCTCGACGAAGCCACCGCCGAAGCCGGATCGACCCACTCCGCACAGCTCGACCGCGCCGCGGACGCCGCCCTGCGCGGACGCACGGGGCTGGTCATCGCCCACCGATTGTCCCAGGCAGCGGCGTGTGACCGCATCATCGTCATGGAGCGGGGACGGATCGTCGAGAACGGAACCCACGACGAACTCGTCGCCTCCGGCGGACGCTACGCGCGGCTGTGGGAGTCGTGGAGCGCCGAGTCGGGGCCTACCTCGTGGCCGATCACACCGCAGCTCGACCACACCTGATCCGAACGCACCCTCCGTGAGATCTCAGCCGTCGCAAGCCACCAGCTCTCCTCCGATGCGGGCTGCCGCCGCGGAGATCGGGAGCGCACACACGACCAGGCCTCATGGACCTCGGCCTGCGCTACCACGAGGTGCCGCGAGTGGCGGGCTACCTCACAGCACCGGAGGCGTCCTGTCAGGGCCGATGGCCAAGCCCGGCCGGCGGCCGACCAGTCCGGACCAACTGGCCGGCCCCCCCCCCTGGCCCGCCGACCCCACTCGACCTGACCGACGGCCATGCGATCCCGACGCATCCGTCCTGATCTCGCGTTCCCCGAGATCGTCTGTGTCGCCAGCCGCCGCGGGGAGGCCCACCGTCCGTTTCGGTCCCGGCCCCTCCACCCACCCCCGATGCACGATCGGCGGGATGATCGGCAACAACGCCTGCGGGTCACGTTCGCTGGCCTACGGACGCACCTCGGACAACGTCGCCGGCCTGGGGCTGCTCACCGCCGCCGGGGACCGTCTGGTCACCGGCTACGAGAACGGCGTCGCCGTCGCCCGCGGCTCGGAGACCGTCGTCTCCGGCGTCCGGGCCGCGATCTCGCGGGGCCACACTCGCCGACGACGCCCGCACCGGCATCCCCATCGTGGGCATCGAGCCCTCGTGCACCGCCGTGCTGCGCTCCGACGTCCGCGAGCTGCTGCCCGACGACCCGGCTGCTGCGGGCTCGCCGGCAACTTCGGCGTCGAACGCGGCCACTACGAGGTGTCGGTCGCCGTGGCCGGACAGAACCTGCTCCCCGCACTCGACACCGCCCCCGACGCCGTCGTACTCGCCGACGGCTTCTCCTGCCGCGCCCAGATCGCCGACCTGCGCGACCGGCCGGCACTGCACCTGGCCCAACTCCTGGATCGTTGAGCCACCCGCCGGCCACCCCGGCTGAGCGGATCTGGCCCCCGCAAGCCCCGAGGCCTCCGCGAGGCGGCGCCCTACGACAAGGCTGTGTCCTCCCGAGGTTGTGCGGAGCAAGCGCCGACCCGCTCGGCCGCCCAGCCGGCGAGCAGGGTCAGGGCGTCGGCCGACGACTCCCCAGGTTCGGCCGTGTAGGCGACAACAACAAGTCCGGGGTCCGAGGGTGCCGGCAGGCTCTCGAAGCTGATCGTCATCTCGCCGACTATCGGATGCCGGAATGACTTCGTGCCGCTGTGATGCAGGCGCACGTTGTGCCGCGCCCATCGCACCCGGAACTCGTCGCTGCGGGTGGAAAGCTCCCCCACCAAGTCACTGATCCCACGGTCGAACGGGTCGCGCCCCGAGTCGGTGCGCAGCAGGTTCACCGCACTGTCGGCCATCGACTCCCAGTCCGGGTAGAACTCCCGGGCCCGCGGGTCCAGGAAGCAGAACCGCACGAAGTTCACCGACAGTGACGGGTCCGGGTGGTCCGGGTCGGGATACAGGACGCTGTAGAAGGCATGGCCGAGCAGGTTCGCACACACCAGGTCCTGACGGGCGTTGCGCACGAAGGCCGGAGCGGCAATGACGTCGAGCAAGCGTTGGAGTTCGGGCCGTGGCGGCGAGCCCGCCGCCGGGTGTCAGGGTTCGCCGCCTGCCCGGCGCGGGCGTCGGCGCGGGCGATTGACCGAGGCGCTGCGATGCAGGTCGAACAGATGCGAGCGTTCCGCGTCAATCGCCCGAAGCAGAAACGGCACCCCTCCCAAGATCGGGAGTGGGCGCCGTTTCCGCTGGTAGAACCACCTGAGCGGGCGACGGGAATCGAACCCGCGTAGCCAGTTTGGAAGACTGCGGTCAATGCGCTGTCCACCTGCGCGGCCTGCGCCGGTCGACTGACCGTGAGTGACCGTGGTTGTCCGCCAGTACTCGCACGCTCATTGCACGATCAGACCCCGTCGGGTGTCTTTTTTCCCACGCGCCCGGCCCTGCTGGTGATCTCCTCGCGGCGCGGGTTCACCCCTGCCAGGCCGAGGGGCGGGGTGCAAGGCACGGGGTTCAGCCTTGCACCCCGCCCCTCGGCCTGGTTGCCGTCTCGGCGCGCCGTGAGGAGATCACCAGTCCTGCCGCACTCCCCCCGATCTCCGAGCGGTGTCGGGTTCGGGCGGAGCCCGGCCGCCGGAGGCACCTCGGGCGGCACGCCCGGCCTACAGGGCGGACGGACGGCGGTCCCGCATCGACAGCGGCGCGACACGACGCGGAGCAGGAGCACCGGCGACCATCGTGCAAGCGTGCCGTCGGCGACTCTCTGGGGTTCAGGCGACTGCCTGGTGGTTTGGGGTCGGGTAGCCGAGCCCGCCGCCGCGAACGGGCCGGAGGTGTAGTGAGCGAGCGGCGGGGGCGGCGTGCCCGACCCCGCGCCGCCGAAGGCGGCGCCTTGATCCCCTAAAGCACAATTCGGCAACACGCACGACCTAGGCAGACGACGTGTTGCAAGCCAGCTCGGGCGGAACAGCGCCGGCAACGAGGTCAGCCACCGGACGCATCATGGCGGTTGAAAGAAGCGATGATGTGGTGGGCGGCGTCGACGGGCGTGACCATCGAGGTATCCAAAGTCGTCGCCGGCGGAGGCAAGAGTGGCGTGGCGTCCCAAGCATCGAGCCGCGCCTGGAGGTCGGTGCTTCCTCGCTGCTGCAATCTACTGTTTGCCACATCACGGGGACACCAGAGAGCGAGAACGAGCCAATGAGTCTCTGGAGTCGCAGCAACAACGGCGTCAACGGCTTCCGGCTGACCTAGATGCAAAACTGGCCAACCGCTAGCGAGACTTTGCCTTAGTCCGACTCTGTCAATAATATAGGTAGCGCTGTACCGACTGTTCTGCCAAATTACACAACCGGAGCGAGTCAGCCTATCGCACACCAATCGATCCACCATCCGGTAACCATCAGTTCTACCGGGACCACACTTTATACGACGAAACAAGTGGAAACGCATATCGCAGCTAGTCAGCGCCGCCGTGACAGTGTTCTTACCTGCCGCGGGCGGCCCATAGAGCAGAATCCCGCGGGTCATACTGAGATCTTTTCGATGATCCGGCGAGCCTGCGACTGAAGCGGCTCACTTGATGCAGAGTTCTCTACAACAAAGTGGTCGACCGGAGGTCGAAAATTAAGATCGAGACCATCCAGATGCGCCCCCCAATCTGCAAGCTTTGTCGCGTCCCGGGCTGCTCCGCGCCGACGAAGATAGCTATGCATCGTCCGTGCATCACAGGCAACCCAAACGAGGGTGGTGTCTGCATTGAATGCAGCATGGGAGTCAATCGTGCGACGTAGCCATGCCGGATCAGAAAACTCTCTCAAGAAAGGGGCATCAGCGATGACGCTGTTACCACACTGGAGATTCTCGGTCACGACAGCAGCGACCACCTCGTATTCGCGAGGACGCACCTGCTTGAGGTAGACGGCAGATTCGCGGTCATGGGGAGACCGCCCAAGGACCTCTAGCACTTGTTCCACTAGCGGGCGAGTCACGGTGTCTTTGTCAATCACAGCCCAGCCGACCTCGCGAGCAATAGTGCGCGCCAATTCAGATTTTCCGCTACCTGGATAACCCCCTATCAAGATCACTTGCGGGCGGCGGTCTCGCCGAAGATCAGGCCGCCCCTGCCTCGGAGCACGAACGGTCCGCCTGGACCTCGGCTCGTTTACGATCAGGCCATCCTCAGCAAGGAGCTTCATCGCCTCAGAGATCGTGAAGGGGCTAACTCCCCACTCGGATGCGAGCACCTTGGTTGAGGGGAGAGTCGCGCCGTTGATTAGGCGGCCCGCTGAGATGTCATTGGCGATGTGGCGAGCAATCTGCGCGTGCAGCGCCTCGCCCCGCGACAGTGTCCGTCGTAGTGGCTCCATGATCTCGACTTCCTGGCCGTCCCGCTCGGCCGCTCTAGCTAGCTGCCCGGTGTTCCACTCGCACCCCGGCGCGCGCGGTGCACGGAAATTCTACCAACGCAGCGAGCGTTGTAGCTGGTCAGCACCCCCGTCAAGAGGTCGTTGCCATTCAGTTGACATGCTTAACTGTCAACTGCTAGCTTCACGTAGAGCTTGCAGCTGAACGCAGAGAGCGAACGACGGAGGAGCTGGCATGGCGCGGAGCAACAGGTTTGTGGTGGCGATGGGTGATGTGTTCCCGCACGGCGCGTTCGTTGTGTCGGAGGTGGAGGCGGTGCGGGACTTCGACAAGTCTTCGCCGGGGCGTCCGGTGCAGCAGGTGGATCGGGAGTCGGGGTTGCCGGTGTGGTCTGTGTCGGTGCTGGATGCTGATCCGGAGGCGCGGCGGTCGGAGAAGACGGTGGTGGTGAAGATCGCGGCGGCGCATCAGCCGGTGCCGCCGGAGGCGGCTGGGGGGTTGCCGTTCCGGCCGGTGGAGTTCGACGGCCTGACGGTGACTCCGTATGTGCAGGAGTCGGGTGGTCGTCCGCGTGTGGCCTACAGCTTCCGCGCGGCGGGGATGCGTTCCCCTGGTCCGCAGCGTGGGCAGGCGGGCAAGAACCAGGACGCGGCCTGACCGGGTGTGGTGTGGAGGAGCCCGTTAGTGGCGGGCTCCTCCACGAGGTCTTCCTCGTCTCATGTTGTGGCCGTAGCAGGCACTCGATCGACTCGGAAGGACACCGAGCATAGATGAACGTTGAGTTTTCTCCATCCCCTGCCGTTCGGCTCGGGGGTGTGACCGGTGCTGGCGAACGCAGCTGGGTTGCTGGGGCGGCGTGTCGGGGGATGGACACGGGGTTGTTCTTCCCCGTCGATGATCGTCCGAGGGCTGCCGAGTCTGCGTTGGCGGTGTGCCGTCGCTGCCGGGTTCGTGGGATCTGTCTGGTGGAGGCGTTGCTGGTGGAGGACCCGGCCCGCCGGTACTGCGTCGTCGGTGCCACGACCCCAGCGGAGCGGGATCGTCTGCATCGCACCGCACGTGTCGCCGCCCGCCGTGAGGCTGGGGCCGCTGTGACCTCGATGCCGGGGAGGGCTGCGGCATGAACCCCGACAGCGCAGGCACCGACACGGGCTGCGGTTCCCCCATGATCGGGGAGGCATCAGCTATAAGGGGTAGCGATGCCAGAGGTACGGAAGCGATACGACCGGGAGTTCCGTGACGGGGCGGTCCGGATCGTCGAGGAGACGGGCAAGCCGATCGCCCAGGTCGCCAGAGACCTGGGGGTCAACGAGGGCACGCTGGGCAACTGGGTGGCCCGCGCCCGTGAGGCCCGTGAGGAGACCGAGGGCCTGTCCCGCGGGGACGTCGAGGAGCTCAAGCGGTTGCGTGCGGAGAACGCCGAGCTGCGGATGGAGCGTGATGTCCTCAAGCGATCCGTGGTCCTGTGGGTCAAGGAGGCGACGAGGTGAGCGTGGCCCGTTTCATCGCCGACCAGAGGACCTTCCACCGGGTGCCGCACACGCTGGCCTGTGCCCTGCTCGGGGTGTCGATCTCGTGGCTGTACAAGTGGCTGCAGCGCGCCGGCAGCCCCGACGGTGGCACGACCGCGACCGAGCAGCGGCGGACCCGGCTCGACGCCGCGGTGGGCGTGGCGTTCGACGCTGCCCAGCGGTTGCACGGCTCGCCGAGGTTGCACGCGGACCTGCGTGAGGCCGGCTGGCAGGTCTCGGAGAAGACTGTGGCGGACTCGATGCGTCGCCAGGGCCTGGTCGCGCGCCGGATCAAGAGACGCAACGGGCTGGCCCGTCAGGACCGCGCAACG
>NZ_MCIJ01000001.1:1987756-1989492 GCF_001932315.1 Pseudonocardia sp. Ae150A_Ps1
GGCGGTCTCGCCGAAGATCAGGCCGCCCCTGCCTCGGAGCACGAACGGTCCGCCTGGACCTCGGCTCGTTTACGATCAGGCCATCCTCAGCAAGGAGCTTCATCGCCTCAGAGATCGTGAAGGGGCTAACTCCCCACTCGGATGCGAGCACCTTGGTTGAGGGGAGAGTCGCGCCGTTGATTAGGCGGCCCGCTGAGATGTCATTGGCGATGTGGCGAGCAATCTGCGCGTGCAGCGCCTCGCCCCGCGACAGTGTCCGTCGTAGTGGCTCCATGATCTCGACTTCCTGGCCGTCCCGCTCGGCCGCTCTAGCTAGCTGCCCGGTGTTCCACTCGCACCCCGGCGCGCGCGGTGCACGGAAATTCTACCAACGCAGCGAGCGTTGTAGCTGGTCAGCACCCCCGTCAAGAGGTCGTTGCCATTCAGTTGACATGCTTAACTGTCAACTGCTAGCTTCACGTAGAGCTTGCAGCTGAACGCAGAGAGCGAACGACGGAGGAGCTGGCATGGCGCGGAGCAACAGGTTTGTGGTGGCGATGGGTGATGTGTTCCCGCACGGCGCGTTCGTTGTGTCGGAGGTGGAGGCGGTGCGGGACTTCGACAAGTCTTCGCCGGGGCGTCCGGTGCAGCAGGTGGATCGGGAGTCGGGGTTGCCGGTGTGGTCTGTGTCGGTGCTGGATGCTGATCCGGAGGCGCGGCGGTCGGAGAAGACGGTGGTGGTGAAGATCGCGGCGGCGCATCAGCCGGTGCCGCCGGAGGCGGCTGGGGGGTTGCCGTTCCGGCCGGTGGAGTTCGACGGCCTGACGGTGACTCCGTATGTGCAGGAGTCGGGTGGTCGTCCGCGTGTGGCCTACAGCTTCCGCGCGGCGGGGATGCGTTCCCCTGGTCCGCAGCGTGGGCAGGCGGGCAAGAACCAGGACGCGGCCTGACCGGGTGTGGTGTGGAGGAGCCCGTTAGTGGCGGGCTCCTCCACGAGGTCTTCCTCGTCTCATGTTGTGGCCGTAGCAGGCACTCGATCGACTCGGAAGGACACCGAGCATAGATGAACGTTGAGTTTTCTCCATCCCCTGCCGTTCGGCTCGGGGGTGTGACCGGTGCTGGCGAACGCAGCTGGGTTGCTGGGGCGGCGTGTCGGGGGATGGACACGGGGTTGTTCTTCCCCGTCGATGATCGTCCGAGGGCTGCCGAGTCTGCGTTGGCGGTGTGCCGTCGCTGCCGGGTTCGTGGGATCTGTCTGGTGGAGGCGTTGCTGGTGGAGGACCCGGCCCGCCGGTACTGCGTCGTCGGTGCCACGACCCCAGCGGAGCGGGATCGTCTGCATCGCACCGCACGTGTCGCCGCCCGCCGTGAGGCTGGGGCCGCTGTGACCTCGATGCCGGGGAGGGCTGCGGCATGAACCCCGACAGCGCAGGCACCGACACGGGCTGCGGTTCCCCCATGATCGGGGAGGCATCAGCTATAAGGGGTAGCGATGCCAGAGGTACGGAAGCGATACGACCGGGAGTTCCGTGACGGGGCGGTCCGGATCGTCGAGGAGACGGGCAAGCCGATCGCCCAGGTCGCCAGAGACCTGGGGGTCAACGAGGGCACGCTGGGCAACTGGGTGGCCCGCGCCCGTGAGGCCCGTGAGGAGACCGAGGGCCTGTCCCGCGGGGACGTCGAGGAGCTCAAGCGGTTGCGTGCGGAGAACGCCGAGCTGCGGATGGAGCGTGATGTCCTCAAGCGATCCGTGGTCC
>NZ_MCIJ01000001.1:1989720-1990755 GCF_001932315.1 Pseudonocardia sp. Ae150A_Ps1
ACCTACACCGCCGGGGCGTTCACCGCGCTGTGTCGGCGGCTGGAGATCCGCCAGTCGATGGGTCGGGTCGGGTCGTGTTTCGACAACGCCGCGGCGGAGGCGTTCTTCTCCAGCCTGGAGTGGGAAGTATTGTCCCGCAACGACTTCGACACCACCAGCAGGGCGCGGGCGGTGGTCATCGACTGGTGCTACGGCTTCTACAACCACCGCCGGCGACACAGCGCCGCGGGCGGGCTCTCACCGATCAACTACGAGAACGCCGCTCTCACCCGAGACGCGGCATAGGGAACCCTCCACGATCTTGGGGGAACCACAGGCACCGGACCGGGCATGGGTGTTGATGGTGGGGCGGGTGCGGTGTGGTGCGAGGTGTGTCTGACCCCGCTGGATGAAGTGGCGTCGGCGCCGCGGCGGTGTGGTGATCATCGCGGGCAGCTCGCGTTGGTCCCGGCGCCGGTGGTGTGTGGGCCGCGTCGTTCCCCGGAGCGGGACGGGGACCGGCGATGACAACGACGACGGCGGGTGCTCTGGTCCTGGCCGGGTTGGTGGCGCTGGCGGCGCTGGCTGGTCTGCACTGGTTGGGGCAGTTCTTCGGCCGGATCGCTGAGGGTCTGGCGACGATCGCGGTCGTGTTCGTCACCGTGTGGCTGGTGGGCAAGGCCACGGTGATCGTCGCGGTGTGGGTGGTCCGGCATTGGCGTACCACGATCACGACGGTCGGGGTCGTCGGGTGGTGCTGGCTGTGGGGCTGGCCGTCGCTGCTGGTCAGCTGTGTTGCGGCGGTGCTGGTGCTGTCGGTGTGGTGGTGGGTCTCGGTGGTGTCGTTCGACCGCGGGGCCGGACGCCACCTGCGGGCGTGGTGGCTGCGCTGGGCGGTCTATGCCCCTCGGATGCCCCGCTGGCTGCGTTCGTGCAACCTCACGGTCCCTGATCGGGTGGGGCCGGCGGTGGCGCAGGTGAATCCGTTGCGCCGGAATCCGTTGCGTCGGACCCTGGTGGTGTCGCGGGCGCGGCCGGTGGCTGATCAGCGCCCCC
>NZ_MCIJ01000001.1:1990767-1992343 GCF_001932315.1 Pseudonocardia sp. Ae150A_Ps1
CCGCGGTGGGCGTGGCGTTCGACGCTGCCCAGCGGTTGCACGGCTCGCCGAGGTTGCACGCGGACCTGCGTGAGGCCGGCTGGCAGGTCTCGGAGAAGACTGTGGCGGACTCGATGCGTCGCCAGGGCCTGGTCGCGCGCCGGATCAAGAGACGCAACGGGCTGGCCCGTCAGGACCGCGCAACGCCGAAGTTCCCCGACCTGCTCAGACGCGACTTCACCGCGGCCGAGCCGAACCGCCGCTGGGTCGGGGACATGACCGAGATCCCCACCGCGGCCGGGAAGCTGTATCTGGCCACGGTGATCGACCTGTACTCGCGGCGGTTGCTCGGCGCGGCCACCGGACTGCACCCGAACGCCGAGCTGGCGTGTGAGGCCATCCGGATGGCCACCGCGGCCCGCGGTGGGGCGGGCTAGATCCGAGGAGTGATCTTTCACACCGACCGCGGGTCGACCTACACCGCCGGGGCGTTCACCGCGCTGTGTCGGCGGCTGGAGATCCGCCAGTCGATGGGTCGGGTCGGGTCGTGTTTCGACAACGCCGCGGCGGAGGCGTTCTTCTCCAGCCTGGAGTGGGAAGTATTGTCCCGCAACGACTTCGACACCACCAGCAGGGCGCGGGCGGTGGTCATCGACTGGTGCTACGGCTTCTACAACCACCGCCGGCGACACAGCGCCGCGGGCGGGCTCTCACCGATCAACTACGAGAACGCCGCTCTCACCCGAGACGCGGCATAGGGAACCCTCCACGATCTTGGGGGAACCACAGGCACCGGACCGGGCATGGGTGTTGATGGTGGGGCGGGTGCGGTGTGGTGCGAGGTGTGTCTGACCCCGCTGGATGAAGTGGCGTCGGCGCCGCGGCGGTGTGGTGATCATCGCGGGCAGCTCGCGTTGGTCCCGGCGCCGGTGGTGTGTGGGCCGCGTCGTTCCCCGGAGCGGGACGGGGACCGGCGATGACAACGACGACGGCGGGTGCTCTGGTCCTGGCCGGGTTGGTGGCGCTGGCGGCGCTGGCTGGTCTGCACTGGTTGGGGCAGTTCTTCGGCCGGATCGCTGAGGGTCTGGCGACGATCGCGGTCGTGTTCGTCACCGTGTGGCTGGTGGGCAAGGCCACGGTGATCGTCGCGGTGTGGGTGGTCCGGCATTGGCGTACCACGATCACGACGGTCGGGGTCGTCGGGTGGTGCTGGCTGTGGGGCTGGCCGTCGCTGCTGGTCAGCTGTGTTGCGGCGGTGCTGGTGCTGTCGGTGTGGTGGTGGGTCTCGGTGGTGTCGTTCGACCGCGGGGCCGGACGCCACCTGCGGGCGTGGTGGCTGCGCTGGGCGGTCTATGCCCCTCGGATGCCCCGCTGGCTGCGTTCGTGCAACCTCACGGTCCCTGATCGGGTGGGGCCGGCGGTGGCGCAGGTGAATCCGTTGCGCCGGAATCCGTTGCGTCGGACCCTGGTGGTGTCGCGGGCGCGGCCGGTGGCTGATCAGCGCCCCCGGATCGTGGGGGTCCGGTCGGGGCCGTCGTGGGACGAGGTCCGGGTCCGACTGGTGGCGGGGCAGCCCCCCCCCCCCCCCCCCCCCCCC
>NZ_MCIJ01000001.1:1992368-2833981 GCF_001932315.1 Pseudonocardia sp. Ae150A_Ps1
CGGGGAGCCCCCCCCCCCCCCCCCCCCCGAAGAGTTCGACACCGCGACCCGCGCTCTGGCTGTGGCCCGGGGTGTGCGCCGCTGCCAGGTCCGTGAACTCACCCCGAACGTGGTGTCGATCGATTTCCAACGCCGCAACCTCCTCGATGTTCTGGTGCGTTCGCCAGGGGTCGAGACGCTGTCCGGGATCGACGGGGCTGCGGTTGATCTGGGGAAGGTCTGGTCGGGGCGCACCGAGTACGGCACGGATTGGTGGCAGTCGTTGATCGGCGGTCACACCCTGGTTGCGGGGGCTACGGGGGCGGGGAAGGGGTCGTTGATGTGGGCGCCGCTGGTCTCGGTCGCCCCGGCCATCCGGGACGGTCTGGTGCGGGTCAACGGGATCGACCCCAAAGGGATGGAGTTGGCCTACGGGCGCGGGGGTTCCACCGCTACGCCGTCACCTCGAAAGACGCACTCACCCTGCTCGATGACCTCGTCGAGCAGATGGAAGCCCGTAAACGCGCCTACGCCGGTGCGACCCGCCTGGTCCCGATCACGACGGAGACGCCGTTGGAGATCGTGGAGTTCGACGAGATCGGTGCGCTGCTGCGTTACCGCGGGGACCGCAAGACCCGCGAGGCGATCACCGACCGCGTCGCCCTGTTGACCACCCAAGGCCGCGCGTTGGGGTTCACAGTGCGCGGGTATGTGCAGGAACCGACGAAGGACACCGTCCCGGTGCGGGAGTTGTTCCCCCGCCGGATCTGCCTACGCGTCGCCTCCACATCTCACGTGTCGATGGTGCTGGGGGACCAGGCCTACGAGCAGGGTGCGTGGGCGAACCGGATCGGTGAAGACGAACCCGGCGTGGGTTATCTGTTCGGCGACGGCATCCGTGAACCCCTGCGTGTCCGGGCCGGGTGGGTGTCCGACGGCGCGGTGAAAGACCTCGAAACGTTCGTCACCCGCACCGCCCCGCCCGCAGATATGGCGGCACCGGTACTCACCCTGCCCGCCCCCACCGACACCCTGCCCGAGGCCCACCGCAAGATCGGAGACGCCGCATGCCCCCCACCGACACAGCGGGCCGGGAGCCGGTCGATCAGGACACGCTCAGCCGGGCGCAGAAGGCGATGCTCGCTCTGTCCGACGATGTCGCGGTCCAGCTCGCCGCAGACCACGGGGTGTGTGTCCGCCCTCTGGCGATGCGGCGGATCGACCAGTCCAGCGGCCGGGTCGAGGTCGTCCCGGTGCCGTGCAGGTCGACACGGGAGGATCAGTGCCGCCCGTGCGCGGACAAAGCCCGACGGCTACGCATGGTCCAGTGCCGCGAAGGCTGGCACCTCGACAACGAACCCATCGTGAAACCGGCCGACCCGACCGACGCGCAGAAAGAGTTGATGGCCGCCCGCGCGGACTTCCACGCCGCCTACACCGACTGTCTCGCCGCAGGTGCCGAAGCCGAGTGCGCTGAGATCCGCGAGATCGTCGAGGACATCGACACCGAACTCCGCGCTCTCGGTGTCCGGGGCCGCCTCTCCCCTCTCGACCCGACACCCCAGACCGTGCGCCGCTCCACCCGCCGACGCCAGGACGCACCCAACCTCCCACGCCGCCCGGTGGAGGACCGCACCGTGGGCCGGGTCTTCGGCGGGAAGTACCGACCCTCCACGTTCCTCACCCTCACCCTCGACACCTACGGCCGCGTCGACGGCCACGGCGCCGCCCTCGACCCCGACACCTACGACTACCGCCGGGCGGCGCGGGATGCGGTCCACTTCCCGAAACTGCTCGACCGGTTCTGGCAGAACACGCGGCGCTGTGTGGGTTGGGACGTGCAGTACTTCGGCACCGTCGAACCCCAGAAACGCGGAGCACCCCACTTCCACGCCGCCATCCGCGGCACCATCCCCCGCGCCGAACTCCGAGCGATCACCGCCGCGACCTACCACCAGGTCTGGTGGCCCGCCCACGACGAACTCGTCTACAGCGGGGACCGGCTCCCCCGCTGGGACCACCACCACAAGGCGTTCGTCGACCCGGACACCCGCGAGCCGCTGCCCACCTGGGACGAGGCGACCGACCCCGACGCCCTCGCGGCTCCGGCGCACACGGTGGTGTTCGGGCCGCAGGTCCACGTCAAGGGAATCCTCGGCGGCACCGAAGAAGCCGGACGGCACATCGGTTACCTGACCAAGTACCTCACCAAGAGCGTCGGGCAAGCCGCCGGCGTCGACGAGTCCGCCACGTCACGACAGCGCGAGCACGCCCGCCGCCTGGCCGCCGAACTCGCGATCACGCCGTGCTCGCCGCGCTGCCCGATCTGGCTGCTCTACGGCATCGAACCCAAGGGCGCCCGACCCGGAACGACACCCGGGCATTGCACGGGCAAAGCGCACAAGCCCGAACACCTCGGCATCGCCGGACGCCGCGTCCTCGTCTCCCGCAAGTGGTCCAACAAGTCCCTGTCCGACCACCGCGCGGAACGGACGGCGTTCGTTCGGCAACTCCTCGACCAGGCCGGAGTGAAACCCGCTTACGCGATCGATGACGGGCCCTTCGACTGGGAACCCGTACGCCCCGGTGACAGCGACGTCCCACCCCGCCCCGTCCTGCTCCTGCACGCCATCCACCAACGCCAACGATGGCGAGCCGACTACGACGCCGCCCTCCTCGCCACCAGCAACGCACCACCTGATGAGCGTTCGACAACTACCGATCAAGCCGCGTAGGAGGGGCCGGTCGATGGAGCAGTACCTGACCGTGGCCGAGACCGCACAGTACCTGAACACCTCCCCGCGGTTCGTGCGGCGCCTCGTCGCAGCCCGGCGGATCGCATTCCACCGCGTCGGACGACATGTCCGCTTCGCTGTGACCGACCTCGACACCTGGCTCGCCGAAGGACGAGTCGAACCGTTCCCCCGCCACCGACACCGGCCCCGGCACCACCGAGGAGGCCGATGATGACGAGGCAAAAGAGTTGCTCGACAAAGCGACGTCGGTTCGGTTCCATCCGCCGCCTGCCCTCCGGGCGTTACCAGGCCAGCTACCTCACCCACAGCGGGCACCGCCAGACCGCACCGGAGACTTTCGACCGTAAAGGCGACGCCGACCAGTGGCTCATCCTCGTCGAGAGCCAGATGCTGCGCCGCGAATGGCTCGACCCTGCTCTCGGCAAGGCCCTCTTCAGCGATTACGGCGACCAGTGGATCACTGAACACAAAATCAGCGCCCGCACCAGAGAGGAGTACCGCAGCATCTGGCGACACCACATCGACCCGTTCCTCGGCCCGATCAACCTCGCCGAGCTCAGCCCTGCGGTCATCCGCACCTGGCGTACCACCCTGCTCTCCGCCGGACGATCCGAAGACCGCACCGCGAAGGCCTACCGCCTGGTCCGCGCGATCTGCACCACCGCTGTCGACGACGGCCGCATCACACGCAACCCCTGCCGCATCAAAGGCGCCGGTGAACACCGCACCCCCGAACGGCCCACCGCCACCATCACACAGGTCTTCGACCTCGCCGACGCGATGCCACCACGCTTCCATGCCCTGATCCTGTCCGCCGCGTTCACCGGCCTACGCTGGGGAGAACTGGCCGGTCTCCGCCGCTGCGACCTCGACCTGGACACCGCCACCCTCCACGTCCGGCGACGCCTGGCCCAACTCAGCCGAGGCGGACTCCGCCCCGGACCACCCAAGTCCACCGCAGGGATCCGCACCATCGCGCTCCCCTCGTTCCTCGTCGCGACCCTCGACAACCACATCGCCGCCTACTCCGGCCCACCACCGGACGGGCTGATCTTCTGCGGACAACGCGGCGGCATGCTCCGACGCGGGAACTTCGGACGCGCGACCAACTGGCCCACCACCATCATCAAGACCGGGCTACCGGCCGGGTTCCACTTCCACGACCTGCGCCACACCGGTAACCACCTCGCCGCCACCGCCGGAGCCAGCACCCGTGAACTCATGCACCGCATGGGCCACGGCACCATGCGCGCCGCACTTATCTACCAACACGCCACCACCGAACGCGACCGCCGCATCGCCACCCAGATCGCCACGCTGGTCGACCGCGAACGCCACCACCATGGCCGCCAAGGCCCTATCATCGGCCGCGACGAACAAAACGCAGGAGTCCACGACGCGCTCGATACCTGATCCCTGTCCACGCGCTCAGCCCTCGGCTACCATATTCTCCATCGAGCACGTGCGCATCATTCCGAGGAGAACGTCTCAGTCAGCGGAGCGATATCGCTGCGCCCCCTGATCTTCAGTCCACCCAATTTCGTATTCACCGTAGGAGAATGTTGACCCAGGAAGGTCTCGACCTTTTCGCATCATAAATTCATCGGCAGTCGCACTGTCGCGAAAAACTCCGAGGATTCGGCAGGAGTCGACGCCCTCCTCGAGAACAATCCAGACCGTCAGTTTCATCGCAGCACTAGTGGCCACAGGGCAAGTCTACTCGGGGAGTAATTACAGCTGACTGGTAGGTGCGGGCGAGCTGAACGGAGTACCCCTTTGTCTCCTGCTGGAACCTCGAAGTATTATTGCTCTTGCAGTGGAACTCGATATTCTTCTGCGTGAGCGATGCTACCCCGCGGGACGTTCCCGTCTTCCTGTCCACCTGCTTGTAGCGCAGGCCGGCCCACTCCACAATGTAGAGAGTGCTCGTCTGTGAAATAATTGTCGGCCTGCCAGTTTTGCAACTTGTGTATGGTTTAGCTCCGACGGACTTCTTGCCTGCGGAGGTCCGGGGATGAACGACCGATGGATACAATGTGCATTGGAACGGATCTAGGGTCGCCATCGGTTGAGCCGATCGAGGGTCAGTGTCGTGATATGGTTGATACGCAGCACTCCGCCCCGCGATACGCTGAAGTTCGTCCAGGTAGTTCTCGTCAGGACCCGACTCACTGGCGAGTGCTGGATGAGCCAGCCCCACCGCTGCGAATACGGCAGCCAGGGCCAGTCCGATAAAACGCCTCACTGATTACCTCCCCCATAGGGTGGATGAATACTAAACAGGCATAGATAGGCGCCGCAGCGCATCACCACTGGCAAATATTGGTAATCGCCGTGTTGGCGTAATGGAGCTGCCGCTTGATCCCCTCGTCGACTTGAACGTCGAAGCCTTTCGGATCATCTACAGCAAGATACGGCAGAACCGCCTTGTAGCTAACCACCCACGCCTCAACTGCAACTTTCAGATCCCCATTCTTCAAATTTAGCGCTCCTCCTTCCATCATCGAGGGGATGGAGTGGAGCTGGATCGGAGTCAGGACTTGATTCGCCACGGGCCAGCCGACGCCGTGTGCAGTCAGGTCAGCCTGGGTGATCGCGCACCATTCGACATCCTCGAGGGGTTTCTGACAGCCAGCGACGAGAGACCCCACCACCCCGAGCGCCAGCAGCAACGCCGCAGACCCGACCTTCGGTTGAGACATCGGCGCCCCTTCTCTCCTTGCACACCGGTCGCACGTCCCTGCCCGACCTCTTTTCAAGATCGACTAGGGCTGGTGTTTCGGCCTGTCGTGCGGCGTGAGCGGGCGACGGGAATCGAACCCGCGTAGCCAGTTTGGAAGACTGGGGCTCTACCATTGAGCTACGCCCGCATGCCCGATCGTGTCGATCGGACATCCACGAGCCTATCCCACACCGAACCCGTGAACACCCCCGCCCCCGGGTACGTACCCACCCCGGACAGGGGATGTTCAGGAGGTTCCGGACACCGATGACGGCGCGCAGACGCGGCTTGCGGTCCGTGGGCGGAGGGGCTGTCGCCCCACCCCCGGACCCCGGGCTCGACACCGAGGCCGGGCTCCGCGCCGCGTACGGCGCCCACGGCCCCGAGATCTACCGGTACGCCCTGCGCCAGCTCGGCGACGACGGCGGCGCACAGGAGGCTGTCCAGGAGGTCTTCCTCCGCGCCTGGCGCCGGGCCGACGCGTTCGACCCGTCGGTGGCGAGCCTGCGGGTCTGGCTGTTCGCGATCGCCCGTAACGTCGTCATCGACGAGATCCGCCGGCTGACGGTGCGACCCTGGCGCCGGCAGCTCACCGACGAGCCGGAGTCCGGCAGGGACTCGATCGGCCCCGCCGACGACGCGCTGGTGGACACCTGGCTGGTCGAGGAGGCGTTGCGGCGGCTGCGCCCCGAGCACCGGCAGGCGATCGTGGAGGCGTACCTGCGCGGTCGTCCACACGCGGAGATCGCGGCGGAGGCCGGGGTCCCGGTCGGGACGATCCGCAGCCGGGTGTTCTACGGCTTGAAGGCACTGCGACTGGCGATGGACGAGATGGGGGTGGAACCGTGACTCCGGACGAGCACCGGGCACTACGTGAGTCGCTGGGGGACCACGCGATCGGACGTCTGCCACGCGACGAGGCCGCCGCGGTGGCGGCCCATCTGGACGGCTGCGCCGAGTGCCGGGCCGAGCTGACGGAGATCTCGTCGGTCCTGCCGGCACTGGGCCGGGTCGATCCCGCGCAGCTGGACCGGGCGCCCGCTCCCCCACCGGACCTGGGCGACCGCATCGTGGCGGCCGCCCGCGCCGAGGGGCGCGAGCCCGGTACGAGGAAGCGTCCACGCTGGCTCCCGGTCGCGTCCGCGGCGGCGGTCGCGATCCTGGTCGGTGGCGCGGTCGGATACGCGGTCGGCGACCACGACGGGATCCCCCGCGAGCCGGTGGCGGTCCAGGCGATGGATCCGGCGGTCGAGGCCACCGCGGTCGCGATCCCGCACACGTGGGGCGTGGAGATCGTGCTGGACGCCGACGGGTTCCGGTCGGGTTCGACGTACCGCGTCGTCGTCGAGGCGTCGGACGGCCGTGAGGTCGGGGCGGGCGAGTTCATCGGGACGGGCGAGAACCCGATGGTCTGCAACCTGAACTCGTCGGTGCTGCGCTCCGACGCGTCCGGCTTCCGCGTGGTCGACACCGGTGGGGCGACGGTGCTGCGCGGGGACCTGCGGTCTACCTGATCCGGCGGGCGGCGTTGGCGACCAGCCCCAGCAGGAACAGGGTGCTGACCAGCGCCGTGCCGCCCGCCGAGACCAGCGGCAGCTGCTGCCCGGTCACCGGGAGCAGCCCGACGACGTAGCCGACGTTCATCACCGCCTGCACGACCACCCAGGTGGCGGTCGCCGCCGTCACCAGCCGCAGGAACGGGTCCCTCGTGCGGGCCGCGACGCGCAGGCCCACCCAGGCCAGCACCGCGTACAGCCCGAGCACGGCGATCCCGCCGAGCAGGCCGAGCTCCTCCCCGATCACCGCGAAGACGAAGTCGTTCGCGGCGTTGGGCAGGTAGTCCCACTTGGCGCGGCCCTGGCCGAGGCCGGTGCCGAACAGTCCGCCGTCGGCCAGTGAGAGCAGCGCCTGGCGGGACTGGTAGCCGGCGCCGAGCTCGTCGCCGGAGCCGAGGAACGTGGTCAGCCGTTCGCGCCGGTAGCCGGCGGTGAGCCCGAGGACGGTGGCCCCGAGGACGGCACCGCCGGACAGCGCGGCGATCAGTCCCAGTGGCGCCCCGGCGAAGAACAGCAGCGCGACGAGGACCACGCCGAGCGCGACCGTCGTGCTCAGCGCCGGCTGGAGCATCAGCAGCGCCGCGACGATCATCACCACCGGGACCAGCGGGAGGACGGCGTAACGGGCGTGCCGCACGGCCCTGCCCCGCAACGCGAGCACGTGCGCGCCCCACAGCAGCAGCACGACCTTGACCGCCTCGCCGGGCTGCACGGTGAACCCGCCGACCGAGATCCATCTGCGGGCGCCGCCGCGGACCTCGCCGATGCCGGGCACCAGCACCAGCACGAGCGCGACGACGCAGGCGAGCAGCAACAGGGGCGTCCACGCCCGCAGCACCGACGGCCGCAGGGTCATCCCGGCCGCGAACGCGGCGACGCCCGTCAGCAGGAAGATCAGGTGCCGGACGAAGACGGTGAGCACCATCCCGTCCGCGACGGTCCGTCCACCGGCCGACGCCGACAGGACCATCACGACGCCGACCAGCAGGAGCATCCCGGTCACGGCCAGGACGACGTGCAGCGGCGGGACCTTCCCGAGCCGGGACACGCCGGACACGAGCGAGGACCACGCGGACCGGCGGTCCGGCCCGGACGGCGTCCTCGCTCGCGGCACGGTCACCCGTCCAGTGTCCGCCAGAGCCGGACCCCGGGGCGGTAACCGGACATCTCGGCGCGTCCTGCAACGGCGGTCGTCAGGCGGCGCGGGCGTGCACGACGAGGTTGTCGAGGTAGCTGCGCTCACCGCGGTCGAACTCGCCGGCACAGGTGACGAGCCGGAGCACGTCCTCCGGCGCGGCCCCGAAGACCTCGAAGGTCGGGAACTCGTCCTTCGGGACCTGCCGGGTGTACTCGACGGCGTACCGGCCCGTCGTACCGTCGCTGCGGCCGACCTCGATCACGTCCCCGGCCGTCAGGTCGCGGAGGTCGAAGAAGACGGCGGGCCCGTCGCGGGAGTCGACGTGTCCCATGAGGACGGCCGGGCCGGGGTTGCCGCCGCGGTCGAACCAGCCGACGCGGTCGTAGTCCTGCGGCACCTCGGCCGTGCCCTCCCCGGTCACGCCGAGCCGGACCAGCGACGGCTCGTCGAGCCCGATCGCCGGGATCCGGACCGACGTCGGCACGACCTCACCCGGTGCCGCGACGACCGGCGCCTGGGTGATCGGGCCGGCCGGCCGCTCCGGGGCCGCCGGACCGTCCACACCGGCCCCGGCGCAGCCGGTGAACAGCAGGACCACCAGCACGACGACGCCCGGGAGCACCAGGGCTCCCGGGCGTCGCACGCGGACGGGCACGGTGTCAGCCCTGCGCACGGCTCCGGCGGACCAGGACGACGCCCGCACCGGCCGCCGCGACGAGTCCCGCGGCACCGAGGGTGTAGGCCACGGTGTCGTTCGAGGAGGCACCGCCGGCACCGGTCTCGACGCCGCCCATCGGGACCTCGGTCAGCTGGCCGCGCACGGCACCGGCCGAGTACTCGGCGGTGTGGGTGTCCCCGAAGAACGCCGACGGGTCGGCCTCGATCTGCGCGAGCGAGAAGCCGGTGCCGGTGTCCTGGCCGTCACGCTCCAGACCGGTGGTGAAGGGGCCCTGCAGGCAGCCGGACGACGTCCGGACGTCGCCGTCACCGGTCGGGTCCGGGAACGCCAGGCGCGGCGGGCCCGCCGCACCGGCGGCGGCCTCGTGGATGTGCGTGGCGGTCTTCGCCGGGCTCTCGTACTCCCCGGTCACGCCGCGCAGGGTGATGTCGTAGCAGATGATCTCGTCGTCGCTGTTGAGCCGGAAGTTGAACTCGCCGGACGCGCCCGGCTCGCCCGGGACGGCGGCGTTGTCGTTGTTGATGATCGTGTCCGGCGACGCGGCCACGGTGTACATGCTGGTGAAGCTGCTCGGCTCGGGGACCTCGGTCTCCTGGGCGAACGCGACACCCGCGGTCGCGGCGAAGGCGAGTGCGCCTGCGGCGGTCACGGCGGCGAGACGGGGGAGGGTACGGCGCATCGGGGCGTCCTTTCCGGGTGATTCATCCTCGATGCCCGTCTCTACGGACGGCGTGGTGACCGCGTTCACCCGTTCACCCGGTCGGTCGGCCGCGTCCTCCGAAGCCTCGACCCCCGAAGCCGCGACCTCCGAAGATGTCGGCGACCATCCGCTCCCAGGCCGTCACCGCGCTCACCGGCGGCAGCCCGAGCTGGCCGAGCAGGGCGAGGCAGCGGCCGTCGTCGCCGGTCAGCAGTACCGTCGACATCGGACCGTGCGGCCCGTGCGTCCGGACGACGCGTGCGGCGTCGACGTCGGCCGGGCCGAAGGCGAACTGGGCCGGCCCCGAGACGACGCCGACGACGTCGCCGGTCTCGACGTGGTCCACCCACCCGACCGACGCCTGCAGGCAGCCCCGGTTCGGGACGGCCATGCCGACCGGGACGCCCTGCTCGCACAACAGGCACAGCAGCTCGACGACGGGGAGGAACCCGCCCACCGGGAACGCCGGGCGGGCGATCCGGTCGAGCAGGTCGCCGTCGTCGGCGAGGATCGCGTCGAGCAGGCCGATCTGGTCCAGCTCGTCGGGATCGGGGAGCTCCGGCGGCACGGTCTCGGTCCGCTCCGCCCGCGGGGCCAGCGCCATCACGTCGAGCACCATCGGAGCGGGTTCGGAGACCAGGTGCGCGCGGTGCACGGCGGTGCCGTCGGCGTCGAACATCCACAGTCCGGCGGGCTCGCGGGCGTCGTCGTCGGCGTCGGTGCGGACCAGGGCGGCGACCGCGGACCGGGCCAGCCGGACGGTGACCCGGTCGGTGCGCACCGCGAACGCCTCACCGGTGAAGCTCGGCTCGGCGTAGGCGGCGAGGTCGCTGATCAGGGCGCTGCCGTTCGCGGTGGTCGCGACGACCTCGTCGAGCAGCGGGAGGTGCCGGGCCAGCGAGTCGGGATCGAGGTCGAGCCGGGTGCCGACACGGTGCGCGAGCAGCGCGTCGAGCTCGGTGCGGGGCAGGGTCACGGGGTGCTCCGGATCGGTAGTGTCAGTACACGTCACGCAGGTAGCGCTTCTCCCGCTTGAGGTCCGCGACGAACGCCGCGGCCCCGTCGGCGTCGGTTCCGCCGTGCTCGGCGACGGCCGCGTGCAGCGCGGCGTCGACGTCGCGGGCCATCCGCGTCGCGTCCCCGCACACGTAGAGGTGCGCGCCCTGCGCCAGCCAGGCGTGCAGCCGCGCGCCGTGCTCGCGCATGCGGGTCTGGACGTAGACCTTCTCGGCCTGGTCGCGGGAGAACGCCAGGTCGAGATGGGTGAGCAGGCCGGATCCGGCCCACTCCGTCAGCTCGGTCTCGTAGAGGAAGTCGTGCTCGCGGTGCCGGTCGCCGAACAGCAGCCAGTTGCGGCCGGTGGCGCCGCGGGCCTCGCGTTCCTGGAGGAACGCACGGAACGGCGCGACGCCCGTCCCCGGGCCGACCATGATCATGTCGACGTCGTCGGCGGGCGGCCGGAACGTGGTGTTCGGTTGCAGGAAGACGCCGGTCGTGTCGCCGGTGGTGAGCCGGTCCGCGAGGTGGGTGGAGCAGACCCCGCCGGTGGCGCGGTCCCCGCAGGAGTAGCGGACGCTCGCGACCGTCAGGTGGATCCGGTCCGGTGACACGAGCGGGCTCGACGAGATCGAGTAGGCCCGGTGCTGCAGCGGGCGGAGCAGCCCGAGGAACTCCTCGACCTCGAACCGGAGCCGGGCGCGGCGCAGCAGCTCCAGCAGGTCACGGCCCCACAGGTACGCGTCGCGGGTGCCGCGGTCGCCGAGTGCGGCCCGCATCTCGTCGTCGGCGGTCCGCTCGGCCAGCACGGCGAGCAGGTCCTTCGACGGCGTCACGATCTCGTGGGCGTGGGTGAGCGCCTCGTGCAGCGGACGGTCGCCGACGGCGGTGTCACGGTCGTGGCCGAGGTGCTCGATCAGCGCCTCGACCAGCCCGGGATCGTTGGCGGGCAGCACGTTGAGCGCGTCGCCTGCGGCGTAGGTGATCCCGGAGTCGGCGAGGGCCAGCTCGTGGTGGCGGATCTCCTTGTCCGACCCGGGCCCGGACAGCCGCACACTGTGCGCGAGGACGGCGGCGAACGGGTTCCGGCGGTCCCATGTGGACTTCTCGTCCGGGGTCCGCGCGGTGGCGGACCCGGCCGCACCGCCCGCGAAGGTCTCGACCACGGCTGCCTGCCACTGCCCGGCCTGGTCCTCCCACATGACGTCGCAGTCGACGCGCTCCAGCGCCCGGGTCGCCCCGAGCGCCTCCAGCCGGGCGTCGATCAGCCGGCCCGCGGCGCAGAAGTCGTCGTAGGCGGTGTCGCCGAGCGCGCAGACGGCGAACGTCGTCGCCCCCAGCCGCGGGGCGTCGTCGGATTCGATCAGCTGCCGGAAGAGGTCGGCGTCGTCCGGCATCTCGCCGTCGCCGTAGGTGGAGCAGACGACGACCACGCGCTCCATCGCGGCGAGCGCGTCGGCGGTGACCTGGTCGAGCTCGACCGGCTCGGCCGGCGCACCGGCCGCCGTCAGCTGCCCCGCGACGGCCTCGGCGATCGACTCGGCGTTGCCGGTCTCGGTGCCGTAGAGGACGTGCACCGGCGGGTGCGCGGCGTCCGGGCCGGGCGTCGCCGGACGCGCCGCGGACCGGGCGCCCGCCAGGTAGCCGGACAGCCAGATCCGCTGCTCGGGGGTGAAGGGCGCGTCGGCCGCGATGTCCAGGCCGGTCAGGATCGGGTCGGCGGTCACGGCGTCCCCACCAGGTCCGGGGCGGCCTCGGCGGCGAACAGCTCCTCGAAGCCGGGGATGCGCCCGAGCCGTTCGGTGTTCGCCCGGTCCTGGGCGATGATCCAGCCGAACGTGCCGGGGCTGTCGGTGCCGTAGACGTCGCGGCGGGCCAGTGCCGCCTTGAGGTCGCCGACCCGCTTGTGCGACACGAGGACGGCGAGCTCGTCGTCGGGGTAGCCCGCCAGCGCCTCGCGGGCGTAGCGGGTCAGCCGGGCGCGGACGGCGTGGTCCTCGGTGAGCAGCAGGTTCCGGGCGTCCGCCCCGCGCCGCCGGGCGACGTCCTCGGCGACGGTCTGCACGGTCAGCGCGTTGAGCAGCGCGTACATCTGCTCGGTGGCGCCGTCCGGGACGATCCCGCGAGCGACCGGGACGCCGTCGCGGGCGGCGACCTTGTGCCGGCGCAGCTGGTGCGCCGCGAGCGCCTCGGCCAGCTCGTCGACCAGCTCGGCGCGGGTGCGGGCGGCGAGGATCGCGTCGGCGTCCGGGTAGAGCCGCAGCGCCCGCGGGGTCGCGACGACGACGTGCGCCCGCTCGCGCTCCCACCCGTCGAGCAGCCGGCGGGCGAGCGGCGAGCCGGTGGCGTCGTGGTGCCGGGTGAGCAGCTGCCGGACGGCGACGTCGTGGAAGCCGTCGACCGCGGCGACGTCGACCGAGTCGGTGCTGAACCGCGCGGTGCCCGCCGGGTCGTACTGGTAGAGGAACCCGCCGGACATGCCGTTGCCGAGCCCGACGCCGGACGCGCCGAGGTTCAGCACCGCGCCGCCGGTCATGTACTCGCAGCCGAAGTCGCCGACCCCCTCGACGACGGCGCTCGCCCCGGAGTTGCGGACGGCGAACCGGTCCCCCGCCTCGCCCTGCACGAACAGCCGTCCGCCGGTGGCGCCGAACAGCGCGAAGTTGCCGATCAGCACGTTGCCGCCGGGACCGGTGCCACCGCCGCCGGGCGAGCGGACGGCGATCGTCCCGCCGCAGGCGGCCTTGCCGACGCCGTCGTTCGCGGTGCCGGTGTGCTCCAGCGAGATGCCGTCGTTGCACAGCAGGCCGTAGGACTGCCCGGCGGCACCACGGGTCCGGATCCGCGCCCATGCCTCGGGGAGGAAGCGGCGGTCGCGGTCGTCGGCGAGCGCCGGGCCGGGGACCCGCTCGTGGTTCAGCATGCGTTCGACGTCGACCGACAGCCGCCCGCCCACCGAGCGGTGCCGGTTGCCGAGCTCGCCGCCGTCGACGTCCACACCGGACACCCCGGCGGCCAGCGCGGCCCGGACGCGGGCCGACCAGTCCTCGTCGTGGTCGTGGTCGGTGCCGACCCGCACCGGGTCGGCGACCTGCCCGGCGGTGACCCGGTGCAGCACCCGGCGGAGGTCGAGCCGGGCCACGATCGCCGGGTGCCGGACGAGGTGCAGCAGGTCGGAGCGGCCGCGCGCCTCGCGCAGGCTGCGCAGGCCGAGCCCGGCGAGGATCTCGCGGACCTCGTGCGCGACGTCGAGCAGGTACTGGGCCAGCGCGCGCGGGTCGCCGTCGAACGCCTCGGCGTTGGTCGTGATCCCGGCCGGGCACTTGACGTTGCAGTTCTTCGCCATGACGCAGCGCAGCATCATCAGCGCGGTCGTCCCGAACTCGAAGCCGTCGGCGCCGAGCAGTGCGGACACGACGACGTCGCCGCCGGTCTGGTGCGCGCCGGAGCACCGCACCTCGACGGCGTCGCGCAGGCCGTGCGCGGACAGCGCCTGGTGCACCTCGGCGACGCCGAGCTCGGCGGACCGGCCGGCGAACTTCAGGCTGGTGACGGCGGCGGCGCCGGTCCCGCCGGTGCTCCCGGCGACGTTGATGACGTGCGCGCCGGCCTTGGCGACGCCGACCGCGATCGTGCCGATCCCCTCCGACGACACCAGCTTGACGACGACCTTCACCCGGGCCGCGGTGCAGTCGTGGATGAGCTGGACCAGGTCCTCGATCGAGTAGGTGTCGTGGTGCGGCGGCGGGGAGACGAGCTCGACGCCCGGCGTCGCACCGCGGGCGGCGGCGATGTCGACGGTGACCTTCGGCCCGGGCAGCTGGCCGCCCTCCCCCGGCTTCGCCCCCTGCGCGATCTTGATCTCGATCTGTTCGAGCATCGGGTCGGCGAGGTAGCCCGCCCAGACGCCGAACCGGCCGGACGCGAACTGCTTGATCCGGGAGCCGCGGATCGTCCCGAACCGGGAGCGGGCCTCGCCGCCCTCGCCGCAGTTGGACAGGCCGCCGACCATGTTCGTGCCGTGCGCGACGGCCTCGTGCGCACCGGCGACGAGCGCGCCGTGGCTCATCGCGCCGGATGCGAGCACCCGGGTGACCTCGTGGGCCGGGGCGACGGTGTCGAGCGCGACCGGCTCCGGGGCCGGCACCAGCAGGTCGAGCCAGGCGCGGGCCGCACCGCGGGCGGTGCAGCGCAGCACGTTCCCCGCCTGCTGCTCGACGTCGACGTCCGTGCCGAAGCGGTCCCGCAGGTAGCGGGCGAGGGCCGCGGGGTCGCCGTCGGTCTCCAGCGTCGCGCCGTCGACGCGCAGCCCGCGGACGGCGACGCACACGTTGCCGTCGGGGTCGGCGCGGTCGAGCACCTCGGGGCCGTGGCGCAGGTCGGGCGGCAGCCCGAGCACGTCGCGCAGCGCGGACGGCCGCTGCTCCCGTTCGGCGTGCAGGGTGCACACGAAGTCCCGGTAGCCGGGGGTGATCGTGAAGTCGTCGATCTCGGCGTCGGTGAGCGCGCGCAGCCCGGTGTGGGTGTAGGCCTCGTCGTGCAGGCCGAACGCGTCGTGCAGCCCGGTGAGCGGGAGCAGCCGCAGCGACGGCTCGACCGGCGTCGCGGTCAGCCCGGTCGCCTCGTCGGTCAGGCCGGCGAAGGCGCGGACGGCGGCGACGCCGTAGGAGTGCCCGGCGCCGTCGGACCGTTCCTTGAACAACCCGAGCTGCGGGACGTCCTCGGCGCCGGTGACGGCGAGCGCGCGGGCGTGCCAGTCCGCTGTGGACCGTTCGATGGCGGCGAAGCCGACGCCGCCGACCGGCGAGTCCAGGTCGGGGAACCAGCGGCGAAGGACCGGGTCGTCGGTGTCGAGGTAGGCCGGCTCGAAGAACCGGCCGCCGACGTAGCTGCCTGCGGTGCACAGCCCGATCCGCGCCATCGTCTTGAGCAGGGACTTCTCCGCGGCCTTCCGGAACCGGTCGAACGCGGCGCCGGCGTCGGCGCCGAACCGCTCCTCGGCGCGCAGCCGCACCGCGTGCGGGTGCACGGCCGACGCCCCGAACCCCAGTACGACGGCGAGGTGGTGCGCCGAGCACACCTGCCCGGTCGCGACGACCAGCGACACCGACGGGCCGCGACCGGCCTCGGTCAGCGCGCGGTACACCGCGGCGGCGGCGAGCACCGCCGGGACCGGCGCGAGCGTGGTGCCGACGGCGCGGTCGTCGAGCAGGGCGATACCGCCGCCGTCGCGGGCGAAGGCGACGACGTCGGCGCAGAGCCGCTCGATCGCCGCCTCCAGCTCGCCGGGGGTGTGGAGCAGCGGGAACTCCGCGACCGGCACCCGGTCCTGGCCGCGCAGCCGGTCGAGGTCGCCGGCGTCCAGGACCGGCGAGCCGAGCACGATCCGGTGCGTGCCGCCGTCGCCGGGGCCGGTCGGACGGGCACCGAGCGCGATGCGCAGCGTCATCCCGTCGGCCTCGCGGATCGGGTCCAGCGGCGGGTTCGTGACCTGCGCGAACCGCTGGGTGAAGAACCGTGCGACGCCACCCTCGCGGTCGGTGAGGGCGTTGATCGCGTTGCCGTAGCCCATCGCGGAGATCCGCTCGGCGCCGCTGTCGAGCATCGGGTCCATGAGGTAGCGGAATGCCTCCTGGTCGAGGCCGTACGCGACGTAGCGCTGGTGCAGGCCCAGCGACGCGTCCGGCACGGCGACCGGCGCGGCCGCGGCCAGGCCGTCCAGCGTCGTGCGGGCCCGCTCCAGCAGGGCCGGGTAGTCGGCCCGCGCGGCGCGGCGATCCAGCGTCTGCGCGGTGTCGAAGCTGCGCTGCTCGGTGGCGCTCCACCACAGCATCCCGCCGGCCTCGATCCGGCCGCGGCGCACGACCCGGTCGGCGGGCAGGTCGAACTGGCCCGCCTCGGACGACACGGTCAGGTACTCGTCGGTCTCGCAGGTCCGCAGCGGACGCAGGCCCAGCCGGTCCAGCCGGGCGCCGATGACGTCGCCGTCGGAGAAGACGATCGCGGCCGGCCCGTCGTTGCACTCCTCCGCGAGCGAGAAGTACTCCAGCATCGCCCGCACCGGCCCGGCCATCGAGCGGTCGTTCTCCCAGGCCGGCGGCATCATCGAGACGACGGCGGCGACGAGGTCGAGCCCGTCCTCGGCGACGCGGCCGTGCAGCGTCTGGTCGAACCGCGCGCTGTCGGACTGTCCCGGCGGCCGGACGATGCGACGGCCGCGGGCCCGGGCCAGCGCGTCGTCGGCGATCCGGTTCTTGCGGTCGGTGTTGAGCTCGCCGTTGTGCGCGATCAGCCGGAACGGCTGCGCCATCGTCGGGTGCGGGTCGGTGTTGGTGGAGAAGCGGGTGTGGAAGTAGAGGCTCCGGACCTCGTGCGCCGGGTCGCGCAGGTCGGTGAACCAGCGCAGCACCTCCCACGAGTTCAACCGTCCCTTGAGGACCTGGGTGCGGGTGGACAGGCTCAGCGGGTACAGGCCCGCGAGGTCCGGCTCGGTGTACGCCGTCACCTCGACGCCGAGCAGGCAGCGGTGCGTCAGCCGCTCCGGCTCGGCTGCGTCCGCGGGCACCGTGAAGATCCACTGCCGGATCGGGAGCTGCGCGGCGACCGCCGCCGGACGCAGGGCGGACGGGTCGGTCGGGACGTCCCGGACAGCGAGGACCGTGCAGCCGTCGTCCTCCAGCACCCTCGTGACCAGCTTCTCCGCCGCCGCGGCCCGGTCGGGGTCGGCGGGGAGGAAGAAGTTGCCGACGCCGAACCGGCCCGGCTCCAGCTCGCGTCCGGCGAGCGCGGAGAAGAACCGGACCGAGAGATCGACCGAGACGCCGCCACCGTCGCCGACGCCCTCCGCGGACATGCCGCCGCGGTGCGGGACCGCGCACAGGGCACGATGGGCGTGGACGAGGACGTCGTGGGTCTGCACCCCGTCCTTCCGGACGATCAACCCGACACCGCAGCTGCTGTGCTCTGCGGCCGGGTCGTGCAGCCCCGTGGGGCAGGACGGCGATCTCAAGCGGCGCTCCTCCATGATTTAGGAAAGGCTTACCTTAGGAATGCGGTCGCGGGTCGATCAACGGCTCAGCGCTGTCACGCGGGACACACCGCCCTGCACCTGGCACGCGCGGCGGGGGTGACGTCGCCGCGGTGCAACGACGGGGCGGGGCTAGACTGCGCGGGACGGGGTGTGGCGCAGCTTGGTAGCGCACTCGCTTTGGGAGCGAGGGGCCGTGGGTTCAAATCCCGCCACCCCGACCACATCCGACCTGCGAAAACAGGTCGGTGCTACATCGCCCGAAGATCGAGATGTAGCAGTTGCTGCAGCAGTGGCTCCCTCAACCGCGTGGACCGTGGCGACCTGACCTGCTCTGATCGACGCATGGCAACCGGTGTCGTGAAGTTCTACAAGGCCGAGAAGGGCTGGGGCGCGATCAGCAGCCCGGAGCTGCCCGACGGCCTCGACGCCTTCGTTCACTTCAGCGCCATCGAGGCCGAGGGCTACAAGGCGTTCGAGCAGGGCGACCAGGTCGAGTTCGACCACGAACCGGCCCAGGACAGCTTCCGGTTCCGCGCGACGCGCGCACGACGCCTCTGACATCTAGCTCATCCCGCTCCCACTCGATCGCATCGAGCGCCTGGCCTATCTCGTCCATGTCGGTGTGGGCGTAGATCGTCACGGTCACGTCGACGTCGGCGTGCCGGGCGATGGCCTGCACCACGTGCGGCGGCGCCCCGAGCGACAGCAGCAAACTGACGACGGTGTGCCGCAGGTCGTGCAGCCGAACTACAGGAAGGCCGGCGCGGACACGGAGCTCGTCGAAGTCGCGTTTCAGCGCGCGCGGTTCGACCGGTCGGCGGGAAGCCCCTTCCCGACGGAGTACTCCGGCGTCTTGACCCGCACGAGCTTGGCGACGTTGCGCAGGACCAGCTCTGCTGCACCGGAGGCCGGTGCGCGTCCCACTCGTTCATGGCCGGGATGCGGGAGAAGTGCCTATGCTTCGCCAATCAGAGCGGACGTCGGCAGCGCCGAGCCGGTCGAGGCGCTTCTAGCCGAGGCAATCAGACAACGAACCGACGCCATGCCGAGCACGCGCCAGATCGACGCACATCTTCACGATCCAACGTCCGCAGATTCGCCGTCGTCACCGTTCTGCCTCCGCGCCCGCTCAGGATTGTAGCGAATCCCATGAAGCAGCTAAGGCCGCTTACACGGGTTCGCGATCGGAGGTGATTTCACCCCGAAGCGCTCGTGTCGCACACCGTTGTCGTCTACGATCAGGAAGTTGGCCTCAGATGTGTAAGTCGCCTTCGAGCAGGGTTCCGCGGCAACCGAGTTCATGTAGTTGACATTCTCACCATTTGCCGGAGGACCCACAATTTGCCACTGATTTGGTGGGTTTTCAGACGGTCGATAGAGGAACGACTCCACTCCTAGATATCGCTGCGGCGTGGCGCACTTAATGCGCATATCCGCGCTTACGTTTCCGCCGGAGTGAACGGAGCCGTGAGGATGGTCAAAGAGGATCTCGCAGTCGCCAATCTTTTCGCCAGCGCGAGCTTCCGCCGGCGAGATGGCCAGCAAGACGGTTGCCGCAATCGCAGTGACCGAGGTGCATGCAAGAAGACGCCATATGCGCACAAGTGCCACCTTCCGTTTGGACGTGACAATCTAAGCATAAGGCATTGGCGAGACCCCAGGAAGTCAACCCGTACGAGCGAATCCACTTGAGGGGCGTCTTCATTCAACGTACGATTCGGTTAGAAATACGTGTCCACCTTCGACTGCGAGGCTGGTGTTCGTCGCCCGGTCGGTCAGACCCGTGTTTGCGACGCCGCCCTGCACCGGATCCTCGTCGGCCACATGCGATTTCACCAGCCGACGATCGCCTACGTCGAGCGCCGTACTCACGAAGACCGCGCGACGAAGGAGATCCTGCGCTGTCTCAGGCACCACCTGATCCGCGAAATCTATCGAATTCTGGTGACCCCACAAAGGAACCGAAACTGCTTCTCGCCACCGCTTGACAACTATCGGAGCATCAACTCGGTCTCCCCTGGCAGGGCGAGCCACGCTGTAGATTCTGCGTCCCAGCCGGTGAGCTCGGCCAGACCGACCGCAGTCTCGACCCGAAAATTCTGTGCCCTCGCCAGCCCACACGCCGCAAGCGTCACAGCAGCGCAGTCGCGACTCAACTCCTTCCAGTCGACTGCTGCGCGATCGGACGAAATCTCGCGAGGGTACCTCTCGACTAGCTCAACATAATCAGCTACATCGCGTATTATGTGCACATATCTGTCGACCTTGACATCAAATCTCACCTCAACCAAGGGCCTCTTGAGTTGCGCGAACTCGCTGCGCTCTGACCGCTCCCACGCACTCTGCCCGTTCGGCAGGAACGAGGACGTCCAGAATGCGCCCACAGGCTTGTCCGCGGCGAGTTGACTCTCAGATGGGTTCGAGATCCTAGGACGAGTGAGCCTTCCGCGGTCGGTGAACGCCGACTGTGGAGACTCCAGATTAGAACCAGCGAGCCAGCCCAAGTCTAGGCGCTGATTAAGCACATCAGCGATTTTATCGAGATTAATATCGGAGCGTTCCGTGAAATTCTCGACCGAGTGTTGGTGTGCAGCCCCAAAGACGATGTCCCAGTATAGGTCGCTATCCGATCTATCTGCGGGGTTCAAGCCGAATGATTGCAGAGATTCGGCAGTTTGCAGTAAGACTGGCCCCCACACTCTAGCGTTTTCCATCGAGCTCCTCTGAAAGTCAAGTAGGTCGAATACTAGCAAGCCCAGGCGCAGCTGCACCAGCGGACAGGGACCCGTGTGATCGGCGATGGTTGCATTGTCGCAGGCAATCTTGCAGTGGGAAAGGAGCGTCGGTATTCGTAGAGGCAGTACGAGCGCGTCGGAACGCGTCCGCCGAGCGGCCTCATGGAGGCCGCCGAGCGCCTCGAGCCGAGATCGAGACGCCTATTCTCACGCCTCGTCGCATAACCTTGAAGTCAGGATCGGCGGATCCAGGGGTTTGGTCGCAAGGCGCTGCACGCGGGAAGGTACCCGAGCTGTTCGGCAACGCCGCAAGTGGGCGACTGGGCCGCCGAGTTCGGCCGTGAACGACGGACACAGATCAATTCCTTGAGCACGGTCTCATGACAATACGTGAGCGGCCCGCGGCCTCGACATGAGCACGCTTGCTGCCGACGCCACGACAGCAGGTCGTGTTCCGGCCTCGGGATCAGCCGCCGCCGGCAGTGCGGCGGCGCAGGGCGGTGCTCACGTCGGGGCAGTGCTCGGCGGTCACGTCGAGGAATGCACCGACCGTGGGTGAGTCGTCGTCGGTGCGCGTCACGAGGCAGAGATCAGGCAGCCGCAGTGCGGGCCGGATCTCGACGACGGCGGTCTCCGGCCGGCAGAGCGCGCGGGCGCACGACGGCAGCAATCCGATCCCGACCCCACACGCGACCAGGCCGGTGATCGTGTGGATGTCGCGGGCACTGGTCGTGGGGTGGATGGGGTCGCGCCCGTCGAGCACGGCGTCGAGATGCTCGACGGTCGCCGGCTCCTCGCTCCCTGTGGTCGTCACCAGGGGCTCCCCACGAAGCTGATCGACGGTGACCGCCGGCTGTGAGGCGAACGGGTGGGACCGGTGGCACAGGGCGACGAGTTGATCGTGCCCGACCGGTACCGAGGTCAGGGTCTCGGCGCCCCGGCCACGAGGAGCGCCCCGCAAGACCGCCACGTCGACCATCCCGGCCAGCAGCGCCGCAGTGCTGTGCGTGCTGGCGAGCTCCGTGCACTCGAGGCCGATCGCCGGGTGCGTCCCCCGGAACCGGGCGAGCAGCGAGGGCAGCAACTGGACGAGCGCCGACCCCACGAACGCCAGGCGCAGCGTCCCTCGGTGCCCCCGTGCAGCGCGACGGGCGTCGTCGGCGCCACGGTCGACCTGTGCGAGCACCCGGCGTGCGTTGGCGGTCCACACCTCGCCGGCAGCGGTCGGGAACACACCGTCGGAGGTCCGGTCGAACAGTGAGGTGCCCAGCTCCTGCTCGAGCGCGGCGAGCCGGCGCGACAGCGTGGGCTGTGTGATGCCGAGGGAACGTGCGGCTCGCCCGAAGTGCCGGTGCTCGGCCAGCGCCAGGGCGTAGCGCAGCTGGCGCAGTTCCACCGGCCGAGGGTATCGCGATGCGCCGTCGGCCCCGGGCGAGGCGGTCGCACACGAGGGCCGGCCGCCGATGCGCGGGCCGTATCGGTCGGGGTCCGATCGCGCATCGGGGAGCTGCCCGTGACGGGGAACCGGTGGCATGTCTGCATGACCGTTCTGAAGACCTACGCACGCGTGTTCGTCGACGACATCCCTGCCGCTCTGGTGCCGCTGGAGCAGGTCTACGGCCGACCTGCCGACCTGCGATTCGCATTCGACGGCGCCGAACTGGCAGCGGTGGGCGACGTGCTGCTCATCGCCGGGAGTCCCGACAGCTACCGCAGTGGTATCGGCCCCCTCGTGGTCGACGACGTCGATGCGACAGTGTCCATGCTGGTCGACAGCGGCGCCGACGTCGTGAGTGAGTTCGTCGCCGAGACCGGACGCGGCGCCTACGTCCACCACGCGGGAGTCACCGTCGAGTACCTGCAGTGGAACGACGACATCCTGTCCCGGGTACTCGGCGACCGAGCCACGGACGATCCGACCGGGTGATCAGGCAGGGCCTGCCCCGCCGGGCGGGAGGCCGAGGCATGACAGACGTCATGTCCCGACCGTGCATTCCACCGGGAAACTCATGATCGATGGCACGCGGTCACGGGCGTGGCCCGGCCTAGCGTCGTGACCATGATCCCCGACGAGCCTCGCTCCGGAGCCACGCAGCCCATCCCGTGGGCCGGCGCCCGCGGCCCTGCCCGACGCGGCGCGGCGGCCCCACCGCCGGGGTGGGACCGGTCGTCGCACCGACGGGGCCCCACGGCCCCCGGCGCCGACCGGCCCCCGCCCGGAGTGGAGTACCACCGGGTGCTGGCCGGGGAGAAGCGTCGTATCGGGCGCGGAGTCCTCGCGATCGTGCTCCTGCTCGCCGGACTGGTCGTCTTCCCGACCGTCATCGGTCGGGCTGCGGCGATCATCGACGTCCGGCTGGGCAACACCCCGCCGATCCTGCCCGGCGGTACCGACTACACACCCCTCTACAACGCCGCCAGCATGTTCTCGCTGGCCCTGCTGATCCCCTGGAGCATGTGCATCCAGCGATGGCTCTACGGAGTACGCGGCGCCTCGCTGCACTCGGTGGTGTCCCGCTTCCGGTTCGACGTGTTCGGACGGGCACTGCTGGTCTTCGGCCCGGTGCTGGTGTTCGTCCACGTGATCGGCGTGCTGTTCACCCCGGCTCAGGAGACCGGCTGGTCACAGGCCGATCTGGTCGGCGTCCTGCTGGGGGTCCTGCTGCTGACACCGCTGCAGGCCGCCGGGGAGGAGTACGGCGTGCGCGGGCTGATGTTCCGGGTCCTCGGGAGCTGGGCACGCGGTGCCCGGGCCGGGCTCGTCGTCGGGGTCCTGGTCTCCGCCGTGCTGTTCACCGCGCTGCACGGTTCGAGCGATCCGTACATCATCCTCTGGTACCTGGTGTGGTGGTCCGGGCTGGCCCTGATCACATGGCGCACCGGTGGGCTCGAGGTCGCGGTCGTGGTGCACGCACTGATCAACACGGTGAGTCTGGCCATGGCCCCCCTCATGCGTGCCGATCTCGCCGCCGAGCTGGGTGACCGGTCGGCCGGAGCTGTGAACGCCTATCAGCTGGTACCGACACTCACGGTCGTGGCGATCACCGCAGCCGTCTGGTGGTGCACCCGCCACAGCGGCCCTGCCCGGACCCCCGGTCCTCGCCCGATCGGCTCGTCGACCCCGCCGGGACCGGTGCCTGCGAGATGATGTGGGCCATGGACGACCGCCCCCTCCCGGCGGCGCACAAGTTCGAGACCTTCGTGCGCTGGTCGACCTACAGCGCGGTCGCGCTGCCCGTCGCGACGTTCCTCGGCAGCGCCCTGGTGGTGCGTGGCCCGATCGCCGCGGAACCGCTGCTCCAAGCCGGCGTCCTCACCGTCGCGCTCGTGCTGGCCGCCGGCAACGTCGTCGTGGCCCGGTGGAGCATCGACACCGTCACCGCGGCCCGGCGGCGGCCGGCCCGGCGCGAACTCGCGGTCGCTGTGGGGTGGTTGACGACCCTGGCGGTCTTCGTCGTCGTGACCCCGCTGGCCCCGTTGCCGGGGATACAGCTCACGGTCGTGGCAGGGATCGCCTCGGCCGCCGCGAGCGTCGTCCCCGCACTCGGGGTGGGCCGCACGGTGCTGCTCAACGCGGCCGTCGTGGTGGTCACCATCCTCGTCGTCGGGTTCGCGGACATCCCTGCGCTGATCGCGGGCCTGGTCGTGCTCAGCTGGGCATTGTGGGCCTGCTGGTCGAACGCCTGGATGCTGCGTGTCCTGAGGGAGCTGCAGGCCGCCCACGCCGACCGCGCCGCACTCGCACTGGCCGAGCAGCGGCTGGGGATCTCCCGCGATCTGCACGACGTCCTCGGGCGGACCCTGGCCACCATCGCGGTGAAGAGCGCTCTGGCCGGCGAGCTCCTCGCCCGCGAGCGCGCCGAGCGGGCCGGGCAGGAGCTCGCTGCCATCCGCGGCATCGCCGAGGAGGCGGGCACCACCGTGCGCCGCGTCGTGCGCGGCGAGCACCACACCAGCTGGGACGACGAGATCGCCGGGGCACGGTCGCTGCTCGCCTCCGCCGGCATCGCCTGCACCGTCGCCGGCGTCCCGGTCCCTCCCGAGTGCACCCGGGCCTTCGGTCTGGTGGTCCGCGAAGCCGTCACCAACCTGCTGCGCCACTCCCAGGCCACCCAGGTCACGATCAGCACCACCCGCGGCGACGGGACGCTGCAGCTCACCGTCACCAACGACGGCGTCACCGCCCGCCGCACCGACGGGACCGGGAGTGGCCTGACCGCGCTGTCAGACCGGCTCGGCGCGCTCGGTGGCCGGCTCGGCTCGCGAGTCGACGGTGGCTGGTTCGTCGTCGATGCCACCGTCCCTGCCCCCGAGCGCCGGCCCGTCGCCCACACGTCTCCCGCCTCGAACGCCGACCGTGCTGCATCGGAGGAGGAGTCCGCATGACGCGCCTGCTCGTCGCCGACGACGAACACCTCATCCGCGACGCCATCATCGGGCTCCTCGACCTCGAGGACGACTTCGACATCGTGGGCCGCGCGGCCTCCGGAGACGAGGCACTGGCCACCGCGCTGGCGCTCCGGCCCGACGTCGCGATGCTCGACCTGCAGCTGCCCGGCCCCGACGGCATCGAGGTGGCACGCCGCCTCGCCACGCAGCTGCCGCAGTGCCGCTGCATCATCGTGACCTCGCACGCCCGGCCCGGATATCTGAAGGCCGCGCTGGCCGCCGGCGTGTGCGGGTTCCTGCCCAAGACCACGTCCTCGCACACACTCGCCGAGGTCGTACGCACGGTCGCCGGCGGGGGGCGCTACGTCGATCCGGAGCTGGCCGCTGAGGCGATCAGCGCCGGCGACTCCCCGCTGACCCCGCGCGAGTCCGACGTCCTCGCCCTGGCCCGCGACGGGGCACCCATCGACGAGATCGCCCGGAGGGTGTCGCTGTCACCGGGCACCGTCCGCAACCACCTCGCCGCGGTCATCACCAAACTCGGGACCACCAACCGGCACGAGGCCGTCCAGGCCGCCGCCCGCCGCGGCTGGATCTAGGGGCCCACCACACCCTGACCAGTTTCCGACGATCCTCAGGAGGCGGACAGAACCGGACACCCCGGGTCGACCGAAGAACCTGCAATGGAGCCTGCGAGCAGCCACGACGTCGCCGTGGCCGCGGTCGCCCTGGCCGGGACGGACGCGCGGGACCCTTCCGACGCGCTCCTCGAACTGGTCGGGTCCGCTGCCCCGCTCCTCGGCGTCACGGCGGGTGCCGCGCTCATCTCGGACGGCGCGGTCCACGGTGTCGCCTCGGCCGGGTCGGATCGGGCACGTGCGGTGGTCTCCGTGGGGTTCGGCCAGGGCCCCGGAGGAGAGTGCGCCCGCAGCGGGCGACCGATCCTGTGCGACGACCTGCCCCGCGAGCGGCCCCGGTGGCTGGCGTTCGTCGCGAAGGCGGCCGCGGCCGGCGTCACCGGCGCGTGGGCGGTCCCGATCCACCACACACCCGGCACCACGCTCGGAGCACTGCTCCTGCTCGGACACCGTCGGACGACGCCGGACCTCCACACCGCAGAGCTTCTCGCCGGTGCCGTGGCATCCGCCCTCACCCACGCGCACGAACTCGACAGCGTCGACCGGGAACGGCGCCAGCTCCGCTCCGCCCTGCGGAGCAGGATCCCGATCGAGCAGGCCAAGGGCGCCCTCGCGGCACAGGCCGGTGTCGACGTCGACACGGCCTTCCAGCTCATGCGCACTCACGAGCGCCGCCACGGGCTCTCGCTGACGGACGTCGCCGCGGCGGTCATGAGCCGCGAGATCGACCCGGCGATGCTCACCGCCGATCAGTAGGTTCCGCCCCTCCGTGCCGCACAGAGGTGAGCGCCGCCGTCCGGGCAGGTCCGGGACGGCGACGCTCACGTGACGTACAGCCGGGTGCGTCAGCCGTTGGCGTCGCTGGTGTTGACCTCGCCGTTCACACCGGCCGGGAAGAAGCCGCCGGAGCCGACCGCGTCCGGGTTGAGGTAGGCGATGTTGAGCACCTGGCCCGGGGTCCGGGAGAAGGCGATGGAGTTCTCGTCGGCCGGCACGATGTTGGCGCTGCCGTTGCGGTCCACGATGCCCTGGTCGAGATCGGACGGCCCGTCGAGCGAGTCGCGGGCGTCGGAGATCTTCCCGACCGCGTCGGCGGCGCCGCCCTGGAGGAGCAGGGTGCGGACCAGGCCGGCGTGGTAGGCCTCGACGGCGAGGATGCCGGCCGCCGCCTCCAGGAAGGTCTTGTTCGACACCAGCGGCGCGGTGCCCTTGTAGGCGGTCACGCCGACGTCCTCGAAGATGAAGGCGCCGAGCAGGAAGCTCGTCTCGTCCTTGAACGGGTCGAACGTCTCGCCCGGCCCGATCACTCCCGCCGCCGTCGCCGCCGCGGTGAAGGCGTCCTGGAGGTCGATCTCCGGGCGGGCGACCTTCGCATCGCCGAGCGCGGTGCGCAGGAAGTCGACGTGCGCCTTCTCGTCCTGGGCGATCTCCTCGGCGTACTGGCGGCCGATCTTGGTCTCGAACGGGACCTTGTACCCGCCGGTGACCCGGCCGAGCTCGCCCCGGCCGTCGGCCTGGGAGTCGGCGAGTCCCTCGCCGGTCACCGCGCGCAGGTAGAACTCCGCCTCGAGGTACTCGAGGTTGAGGGCGAAGTTGAGCACGGCGGCGTCCGACACAGCGGACTCGTCCTCGCTGCCCCTGCCACCGAGGATGCCGTCGAGGAGCCCGCCTTCACCGGCGGAGGCGACGCCGCTGCCGAGGACGCCCAGGCCGGCCACTCCGGCGCCGGTCAGGCCGGCTGCGCGGAGGAAGCGCCGGCGGTCCATGCCGTTCTCGGCGCTGCGATCGATCGAGTCGTGCAGGAACTTCTTGGTGAAACCGTGGAACACGAGGCCTCCTCGTGCCGGCCCGACGGGGAGGGCGACCGGGTCCGGGGTCGCCGCGAGGTGGTCGGGCGGGGAGCAGGTGCCGGAACAGCACCCTCGATCGCCACAACGACGCGCCGTGGCACCGGGTTACGCCCGATCCGATCCTCTCGACGCCGCACACGATGCCCACCGGAACACCCCGAGCGTCGTCACTCTCCGCACAACTCGCCACTCTCCGTATTACTCGCCAGGTTCGTGGAAATCGTCCGAACCGGGCACGGGCCCGATGTCGAAGAACGAGGGAAAGGTCGCGGGAACCGCCCGTGGACCGGTGCCGGAGGAGAATCCGATGTTGCGTTCCGTTCGACGCTTGGCGACCTTGACCGCCATCGGGGTGGTCGCTGCGGCGGCGACCGTGGTGGGTGCCGGCGCGGCTTCCGCGCAGGAGCAGCCGCCGCCGATCGCGATGATCTCGAACCTGACCGGCAAGTCCACCTCGGTGAAGCTCGACAGCGGCTTCACCGGCGCACTGGAGTCGCTCGGCGTCACCCCGGCCCCGTTCGGCGACGCCTCGATCGCCGACGGCTCCGCGTCGTTCCCGATCACCGGCGGCAACGTCTCGGTCTACAAGCCCGAGGAGGTGCTGCCCTACGTCCAGGGGCGCATCGAGCACCAGGGCAGCGGCCTGACCCTGACCAAGGGCGACACCGAGGTCACGCTGGACAACTTCGTGATCGACCCAGACGACCCGGCCGTCCTGACCGGCCGGGTCCGCGCCGGCGGCCAGACCGTCGCCGAGTCGACCACGCTGTTCGACCTCAACGGCTCGACCCTGAAGCCGATCACGATGGACGAGGCCGCGGGCACCGCGACGCTGACCGGCACCACCGTCACCCTGAACTCCGGCGCCGCCGAGGCGCTGAACGGCGCCTTCTCGACCGACGCGCTGAAGGGCGGCACCGTCATCGGCATCGCGACGATCGTGGTGAACACGACGAGCGGTGAGATGCCGATGCCGCAGGGTGGCGTGGAGACCGGTGGGGGCAGCACGTCCGGCACCGACACCGGCCTGCTCGCGGCCGGCGCGGTGCTCCTGGCCGGGTCCGCGACCATCGCGGTCGCGGTCCGGCGCCGGTCCGGCTCGCAGGGCTGACCTACCCGGAAGTCCGGTGCCCCGGCAGCCGGGGCACCGGACTCCCCGTCCCGACCGATCGGAGCCGTCATGCCTCCCGCACCGTCACGGCGCCGCCCGACCGCCCTGCTCGTCGCGGCCGTGCTCGCCGTCGCGGGGGCCGTACTGGTCGTCGTGGCCGCGCTCGGTGGCGGTCCGCCCGCCCCGGCGGCCGAGACCGGCCCGCGGGACTCCGGTGCCGTCGGCGCCGCCGGCGCCGTCCCGGCCGACGCCCGGCCGGCCGGCCGGCCGGCCGGTGCGGTCCTCCCACCGTCCCCTCCGGCGTCGATCTCGATCCCGGCGATCGGGGTGGAGTCCGTCGTCAACGAGGTCGGCCTCGCCCCGGACGGCACCCTCGAGGTGCCACAGCCAGGACCGCTGTACGACCAGGCAGCCTGGTACCGCGGTTCCGCGGCGCCGGGTTTCCGCGGCCCGTCCGTCATTCTCGGACACGTCGACTCGGCAGCGGAGGGTCCGTCGGTCTTCTACGATCTGGGACGGATCAAGCCCGGTCAGGAAATCGTCGTGAAACGCGACGACGGAATTGCCGCCACATTCCGGGTCGACGACGTCCGGTCGTTCCCGAAGGACGCCTTTCCGTCACAGAGCGTGTACGGCGCGACCGACCGTGCCAAGCTCCGGCTGATCACCTGCAGCGGCTCGTTCGCCGAGGACACCGGCAGCTACCGGGACAACACGATCGTCTTCGCGCACCTGGTCGGCAGCGCGGGCCCGTGACCCCGGACGCGCGGTCCGGCAGCGGCGGGAGCCTCAGTCGTTCCGTGGCTCCAGCAGGCAGAACTCGTGGCCGTCCGGATCCCTGAGGACGATCCACTCCGCCTCCGGCGGCTGCCCGACGTCCACCCGCTCCGCCCCGCGCTCGACCAGGCGCTGCGCCGTCGCGTCCTGGTCCTCCGCGTAGAGGTCCAGGTGGAGCCGGTTCTTCTCCGCCTTCGGCTCGGCGGTGAGCACGAAGAAGAGGCCGGTCCCGGTCCCGTCCGGCGAGCGGACCTCGACGCCGGCCGAGGACTCCGAGACGACGTCCCACCCCAGGGTCTCCGCCCACCACCGCGCGGACGCGGAGGGGTCGCCGACCTCGATGGTCAGTGCCTCCCAGGTCACCTTCACGCCGGGCCACGCTACCGGTGCACATCGGACGGCGCCGCGAGCGACGACGCCGACGATGGAACGATCACCCCGTGACCGACTTCGCGACCGCGGACGACCTCGCCCGCCGCACGTCCGCCGCCGTCGCCGCCGCCGTCGGAGCGGGCCGCGGGCTGGGGCTCGCCGTCGACGGTGCGACGGTGCTGCACGACCTGTTCTCCGTCGTCGTCCGGCTGGATCCCGCACCGGTCGTCGTCCGTGTCCCCGTCGTGCTGCCGGACCCGGCGGACCTCGGGGCCGTGGCGCGCCGGCAGCGCTCGGAGCTGGGGGTGACGGCGTGGCTCGACGCGCAGGGTGTCCCGGTGATCCCGCCGAGCCCGCTCGTCCCGCGCGAACCGGTGCAGCGTGGTGGGTTCTCGATGACGTTCTGGCAGTTCGTCGAGGAGGAGCGCGGCGGCGAGCCGGACTACGTCGCGAACGCGGAGAGCGTCCCGGCCCTGCACGCCGCGATGCGCGACTACCCGGAGCCGCTGTCGTTCCTGTCCGCTGCCGAGCCGTGGTTCGTCACCGAGGCGCTCGACCGGCTCGGCAGCCGTCCCGATCTCCTGCCGGCCGCCGACCTGGAGCGGGCGCGCCGGGAGTGGGCCGTCCTGGAGCCGGCGGTCGGCTCGCGGGCGGTGTTCGAGGAGCGGTTCCCCGGGATCGGGCTGCAGCCGATCCACGGGGACTGCCCGCCCGCCAACGTGTTCGCCGGCGTCGAGGGGATGCGGTACGCCGACTTCGAGCTGGTGACCCTCGGTCCGGTCGAGTGGGACATGGCCGCACTCGGACCGGCCCTCGAGGAGGCCTACGACCGGGGCGCGCACCGCGCCGGCGTCCGCACGCTGGACCGCGACGTGCTGGCGTTCGTGAACGCCGTGGGCATGCTGCGGGCGCTCACGACGCTCGCGCTGGTACCGCAGCTGCCGGTGCTGGCCGAGTACCTCGCCCCCGCCGTCGACCAGTGGCGGGCGACGCCGTTCGCCGGCGGACCGCCGTCCTGAGGGCGGGCACGGGAACGACACCTCGGACTACCGGCGACCCCGCACCATCCGGACGGCGGTCCAGGCCGCCGCGGCCACGAGCAGCCCCAGCAGCGCCCACGCCACGATCTCCTGCACCGACACGATCCGCGCCGCCGCCTCCGACCCCGCGGCCAGCAGCGTGCCGAGCGTGAACGTCACCGACGACCACGCCGCCGCCACCGGCACGCTGACCAGTAGGAACCGCGGGTACCCCAGGACGTGTCCAGCCAGCCTGGGCACCAGTGTCCGGGCAACCGCGAACCACTGTCCGACCGCGACGGCCACCGCGGGCCGGGACTCGGCGAGCCGGAGGACCCGGCGGGCGGGTGTCGGGACCCGGGCGTCGTCGTGCAGCGTCCGGACGCCCGCCCGGCGGGCCCGCCAGTAGCCGAGGCTGGGCCCCGCGACCGACGCGGTCACGGCGGCGACGGCCGCGGCGGGCACCGGCACCGTGCCGGTACCGGCCAGCACGCCGAGCCCGACGGTCACGCTGATCCCGGGGAGCACGACGCCGACGAGCAGCCCCGCCTCGGCGACCAGGACGAGCGCCGCCACCAGCAGCACCCCGGAGCCGAGCGTCCCGGCGACGGCGGACAGGGCGTCCGGGACGGTCACGGCGCCGACCCTATCGACGCGCGTGCTGCTCCCCGACGGGCCGGTGGTCAGGAGTGCGGGACGACGACCGCGCGGGCCGTCAGCTCCCCCGACTCCAGCTTCCGGTACGCCTCCAGGGCGTCGTCCAGCGAGTACCGCTCGACGTCCGGCACGATCTGGCCGCGGCGGTACATCGCGACGACGTCGTGCAGGTCCTCGACCGTGCCCCAGTAGGTGTTGGTGATCGTCGACTCGTAGGGCGTCGAGAAGAAGTTCCACTCGGTGGTGCCGCCGGCGATCCCGACGACGGTGAGCCGGCCACCGACCGCCATCGACGCCTGCGCGAGCTTCAGCGTGGGGGTGGCGCCGACCAGGTCGAACGCGGCGTCGACCCCGCGACCGCCGGTGATCTCGCGGATCCGCTCGGCCTGACCGTCCCCACCCGGGACGACGACGGCGCCGCGCTCCGCGGCCCGGGCCATCGCGTCGGGCTTCGTGTCGGTCGCGATCACGGTGGCGCCGGTGAGCGCGGTGAGGATCTGCACGGCGATCTGCCCCAGCCCGCCCAGGCCGATGACCAGCGCGAACGTCCCACCGCCCGCGAGCTGCGGCAGCGCGCCGCGGATCGCGTGGTACGGGGTGAGCGCGGCGTCGGCGAGCGGCGCGGCCGCGATCGGGTCGGCGTCGCCGAGCGGGACGAGGTTGCGCGCGGGCACGGTCACGTACTCGGCCATGCCACCGTCGCGGCCGAGGCCGATCGCGGCGTACGGGTTGGTCGCGGCGTTCTCGCAGTAGGTGTCCTGCCCCTTCGAGCACATCCGGCAGGCCCCGCACCCGATCGGCCCGTAGACGAGGTACGCGGCGCCCTCGGTCACGCCGGAGACCCCGGGCCCGATCCGCTACACCCAGCCCGACGTCTCGTGACCGAGCACGAAGGGCGGCTGCTGCGAGCCGGGGGCGCCCTCGACGAACTCGCGGTAGACGGAGACGTCGGAGTGGCACGCGCCGGCTCCCGCGACCTTCAGCAGGACCTCGCCCGGCCCCGGCTCCGGCGTCGCGATCTCGGTCAGGACCGGGAACGTCTGGAACTTCTCGAACACGACGGCGCGCACGGTGGCACCTCTCCTCGTTGCAGGACCCGCATTGGTTGTGCTCTCAACAATATGCCGGTCGTGCCTGCGTCGCCCTGTGATCCGCGAGCTACTCCGGACCGACGACGGCGTGGGGCCCGCGACGACGACGGACCGCACCGGCGACGAGCACGCCGACCGCCACCAGCACCAGGATCCCCGCCAGCGGAAGGACGATCATGAGCGCGAGCCCGCCGCCGATGTTCGCGCCGATCGTCGCGGCCGTCACGACCCGCCACGACAGGCCGGCCAGCACCCCGGCGACGACGAGCAGCGCCGTGGCCCCCGGCACGGCCGGGCCGGTCTCCCGCCGCCGTCGCACGATCGCGACGAACAGCACGCCGAGCAGCACCAGCACGCCGATCCCCGCGACGTGCCCGGCGACCGGCGGGAGGGGCGGCGGCGGTGCGACGATCCGGTCGTCGGGGAACGCCCCGGCGCTGCTCCGGTCGCCGACCAGGTACCAGGTGGCGCCCGCCGCGGCGATGCCGGCGGCGAGCACGGTCGCGGTGTCGCGCAGTGTCATGACCTCCACCGTGGACGCGCGCCTGCGTGGCCGCCTCCGTGGTTCCACGGACGCCGCAACCCCGTTGCCGCGGAGCTGCGGACCTGCTGTGCTCCCATCATGACCACGGTCCTGACCCTGCCCGCCGACGGCCCGGTGATCGCCTCCGAGGCCGACGCGATCGACGTCCTCGGCGAGGCGTTCGGGCACGGCGCGGACCTGGTCGCCGTCCCGGTGGAGCGTCTCGACCCGGAGTTCTTCCGGCTCCGCAGCGGGCTCGCCGGTGCGATCACGCAGAAGTTCGCGCAGTACGGCGTCCGGCTCGCCGTGGTCGGCGACGTGTCCCGGTGGACGGCCGAGCCGGGCCCGGTCGCGGACTGGGGCCGGGAGTCGAACGAGGGACGCCATCTGCGGTTCGTCGGCGACGTGGCCGAGCTCGGCGCGTGACCGTCCTGGACCGGCGGGCGCTGAACCGGGCCACGCTGGCCCGCCAGCACCTGCTGGACCGGCGGCCGCCCGGGACCGGCGCGGCCGGGGTCGTGGCGCACCTGGGCGGGATGCAGGCCCAGGAACCCGGCGCCCCCTACACAGGGCTGTGGTCGCGCATCGCGGCGTTCGACCCGGTCCCGGCGTCGGCGGCACTGACCGGGCGGGCACTCGTCCGCACGCTGCTGATGCGCCGCACGGTGCACCTGGTCACCGCCGCCGACTGCCTGGCACACCGGGCACTGCACCAGCCGATGATCACCCAGCGGACCTGGGGCGCCCGGAAGGCGGAACTGCCCGGGGTGACGCCGGAGACGCTCGCCGCGGCCGTCCGGCCGTGCTTCGCCGAGGCCCCGCGCACCGGCGGCGAGGTCGCGCGGATGGTGGCGGACCGGTTCCCCGGAGCCGGTCACGCGGCGCTCACCGACGCCGCCGTCTCCGTGGTCCCGCTGGTGCAGGTCCCGCCGCGCGGCACCTGGGACGGCGCCGGCCCGGCCCGGCTGACCACGGTGGACGCCTGGCTGGGCCGCGAGCCCGATCTGGAACCGCGCGCCGAGGAGCTGGTGCGGCGGTACCTGGCCGCGTTCGGACCGGCGGCGAGCGCCGACCTGCGCGCCTGGTGCGGGCTGACCGGGCTACCCGCCGTCGTCGCACGGGTGAAGCCTGGCCTGCGGACCTTCCGCGACGAGCGCGGACGCGAGCTGCTCGACCTCCCCGACGCCCCGCTGCCCGATCCGGACACCCCCGCACCACCGCGGTTCCTGCCCGCCTTCGACAACGCCGTCCTCGGGTTCGACGACCGCAGCCGGATCATCGACGACGAGCACCGCGGCCTCAGCGTCACCGGCGCCCGGTTCGTGCTGGTCGACGGCCGGGTCGCCGCCACCTGGGCCCCGGTGGGCGACGCCGGCCTGTCGGTGCGGCCGTTGCGGGCGCTGACGCGGGCCGAGAACGACGACGTGCTGGAGGAGGGCGAGCGGCTGCGGGCCTTCCTCACCGCCGGTGCGGACGGCGATGTCCGGGTCGGCCGGTAGGTCAGTCGACCGGGCGCCAGGGCCGCGGCGGCAGGGTCGGCAAACCGCTCGGCGAGCACTGCCCGCCCCGCTCCCCCGCCAGCCGGAACACCAGCCACCCCGCGACCGCGGCCAGCACCGACCCCGTCAGGATGCCGATCTTCGCCTCGGCGATCAGCAGCTCGTCGTCGAGGGCCAGCTCGGTGACGAACAGCGCCACCGTGAAGCCGATCCCGGACAGCGCCGACCCGCCGAGCAGCTGCCCCCAGCGCAGGGTGTCGGGGACCTTCCCGATCCCGGTGCGCAGCACCAGCCAGGTGCCCGCCGCGACGCCGATCGGCTTGCCGACCACCAGTCCCAGCACGATCCCCCAGGTCAGCAGGGACCCGGCGGCCGCGGACAGCGTCCCGTCGTCGAGCACCACCCCGGCGTTGGCGAGCACGAACAACGGGACGATCACGTAGCTGCTCCACGGCTGGATCCGCAGCTGCAGCCGCTCGTTCGGCGACACCGCGCCGACCGCGGCGATCCGCGCCGTCCGGGCCCGCTCGGGCGTCGGGTCGAGCAGGAAGTTCTTGCCGACGGCCATCGCGTCGGCCATGTCCTCGCGGCGCGGCGCGTAGGCGTTGACCAGCAACCCGAGCGCGACGCCGACGACGCTCGGGTGCACCCCGGACCGCAGCACCGCCAGCCAGCACAGCACCCCGACGACGGCGTAGAACGGCGTCCGCCAGAAGCGCACGTAGCGCAGGGCGAGCAGCCCCACCAGGAGCACGACCGCCACCAGCAGGGCGAGCACGTCGACCTCGTCGGTGTAGAACAGCGCGATCGCGGCCACCGCGCCGATGTCGTCGACGATCGCCAGCGCCAGCAGGAAGACCCGCAGCTGGTCCGGGCAGCGCGGCCCCAGCAGCGCGAGCACGCCGAGCATCACCGCGGTGTCGGTCGAGATCGCGATGCCCCAGGCGTTCGCGGCCTCGCTGCCGGAGTTGAGGGCGAGGAACACCAGCGCGGGGACGACGAGCCCGCCGACCGCGGCGGCCGCCGGCGCGGCGATCGCGCGGAACCCGCGCAGCTCCCCGAGCGTCGTCTCGCGGGCGATCTCCAGGCCGACCGAGAGGAAGAACAGCACCATCAGGCCGTCGTTGACCCAGTGCCGCAGGTCGAGTTCGAGCCCCGTGCCGCCGAGCTGCACGGCGAGCGAGGTGTGCCAGAAGCTCTCGTACCCGTCGCCGAGGTTGGCCCAGACCAGGGCGGCCACCGCGGCCCCGACCAGCAGCACCGCCGATCCCGACTCCGTGCCGAGGAACCGTCGTGCCGCGTCGGAGAGATCCCCGCGCTCGACCAGGGTGGTGACCGCCATGCGAGGATCCTGCCGTCCGCCGGGTGGCGAGGGAACGCGGAGGTCCGTCCATGAGCAGGCTCGACCCGCCCCTCGGACCGTACGACCACGTGCTGGGCCCCCGGACGCCGAGCTCACGCTGGTCGAGTACGGCGACTACGAGTGCCCCTACTGCCGCGACGCCGCCCCGGTGATCGACGAGGTCCGCGCCCGGTTCGGTGACCGGCTGCGGTTCGCGTTCCGGCACTTCCCGCTGCACGAGGTGCACCCGCACGCGCTCGCCGCGGCGGTAGCCGCCGAGATGGCGGGGCTGGAGGGCCGGTTCTGGGAGATGCACGCCTCGCTGTTCGCCCCCGGCCCGCCACGGCTGCGCCAGGACGACCTGCGCGAGCATGCCGCCGCGATCGGCGTACCGCCGGAGCGGGTCGTCTGGCCGGCGACGCAGGTCGTCGAGGACCGGGTCGAGGCCGGGTTCAACGCGGCGGTGCGCAGCGGCGTCCGCGGCACCCCGACGCTCTACGTCCGCGGCGAGCGCTACCGCGGTGACGTCACCGTCGCCGCGCTCACCGCCGCGCTGGACCCGGTCGTCAGCTCCTAGCCGTCGTCCCGGGCCGACGGGCCGACCAGCATCACCGGGCAGTCCGCGCGCTGGATCAGCGACAGCCCGGTCGAGCCGAGCAGCAGGCCGGTGAACCCGCCCCGCCCCCGGGTGGCGACGACGACCAGTCGCGCGCCCTCGCTGCGCGCGGCCAGCGCGCGTCCCGGCTCGGAGCGCTCGATCACGCGCTCGACGGGGACGTCCGGGTAGCGCTCCGACCACCCGGCGAGCCGTTCGGCCAGCGACCGCTCCTCGGCGTCGCGCAACCGGTCGAACGCGCCCGCCGCGCGCAGGGCCGGGGACCGGCCGTCGTGCCAGGCGTAGAGGGCGGTGAGGCCGGTGCCGTGCGCGGAGGCCGCGGCGAAGGCGTGCTCCAGGGCCGACGCGGACAGCGGGCCGCCGTCCACCCCGACGACCACCGGGCCGTCGGCGCCGGTGTTCCCGCGGACCACGACCAGCGGGCACGACGCGTGCGAGGCGACCGTCAGTGTCACGGAGCCGAGTGCGCTGCCGACCGCGCCCCGCTCGGCCGACCCGAGCACCAGCAGCGACGCCGTCCGCGACTCCTCGACGAGCGCCGCGCCCGGCGCGCCGCGGTCCTCCCGGGCCGTCACCGTCACCCCGGGGGCCGTCCCGGTCGCCACGGCGCGGGCCGCCCCGAGGATCTCCTCGGCCTCGACTCGCATCCGCTCCTCGACGTCGTCGAGCAGGGGTGCGACGGCCGCGTCCGCGTAGAGCCCCGCGACGTCGAACGCGTGCACCAGCAGCAGGTCCGCGTGCCGGTCCGCGGCCTCCCGCGCGGCCCACCGGACGGCGTCCAGGGCCGAGTCCGATCCGTCCACACCGACGACGACACCCATCGTTCCGCTCCGTTCCCGACCGGCTCACCCGAACCGGCCGCTCGTCTCCACCCTGCTCCCGCCCGGGCGGCGGGCGCAGCGGTCAGCAGGGTGAAAACGGACACGGCCGGGCGACGGCGGCCCGCAGGGGCCGGTACGGGCACCCGGGGGCCGCCGATCCGCGGCTACGGTGATCGCGGCGACAGGGAGGTCCCATGCACGCACCGAGCGTTCTCATCGTCGGCGCCGGGTTCGGCGGCATCGCCGCCGCGATCGAGCTGCGCGCCCACGGCATCCGCGACGTGTCGATCGTGGACGCCGCGCCCGGGCTCGGCGGCACGTGGCTGCACAACACCTACCCGGGTGCGGCCTGCGACGTGCCGAGCCACCTCTACTCGTTCTCGTTCGCGCAGCGCAGCGACTGGTCACGGCTGTGCTCCCCGCAGCCGGAGATCCTCGCCTACCTGCAGGACGTGGCGAAGGAGTTCGGCGTCGACGACCTGATCGAGACCGGCACCCGGATCGTCTCGGCGGACCGGCCGGACGCCGACGGGCCGTGGACGGTCGTCGCCGAGGGCGGCCGCACGTGGACGGTCGACGTGCTGATCGTCGCGACCGGCCAGCTCAACACCCCGGTCACCCCCGGCATCCCCGGCAAGGACTCGTTCGCCGGGCACACCTTCCACTCGGCACGCTGGGACCACGACCACGACCTGCGGGGCCGCCGCGTCGCCGTCATCGGGACGGGGGCCAGCGCGGTGCAGTTCGTGCCGGCGATCGCGCCCGAGGTCGGGCACATGACCGTCTTCCAGCGGTCCGGGAACTGGTTCCTGCCGCGCCGCAACCGGCGCTTCCCCGCCTGGTGGCAGGGCGCGATCCGGCGGATCCCCGCGCTGCGGCGCTGGCGGCGGCGGTTCATCACCGAGTACTGCGAGTCGCTGACGCTGATGATCCGGCACCCGTCGACCTGGGGCCGGCTCGGCAGGCTCTACCCGACGCTGTTCATGCGGATGCAGCTGCGCGACCCGGAGGTCCGGCGCAGGGCGTGGCCGGACTACACGTTCGGCTGCAAGCGGATCCTGTTCAGCTCGCACTGGCTGCCCGCGCTGCAGCGGGACAACGTCACGCTCGAGACGGAGCGGGTCACCGAGATCGTCCCCGAGGGCGTCCGCACCGGCGACGGGCGGTTGCACGAGGTCGACACGATCATCTGGGGCACCGGGTTCGCGGCCACCGACTTCATGTTCCCGATGGAGATCACCGGCCCCGGTGGACGGTCCATGACCGACGAGTGGGCCGACGGCGCCCACGCCTACCTGGGGATGACCGTGCCCGGGTTCCCGTCGCTGTTCGTCCTCTACGGACCGAACACGAACACCTCGGGTGGCTCCATCGTCCGCTACCTGGAGCACCAGGCCCGGTACGTGCGCGAGGCGCTGCAGGAGGCCGCACGCCGCGGGTCGAGCGGGGTCGAGGTGCGGGCCGACGTCGAGCGCGCCTACGACGAGGAGATCCAGGCCCGGTTCGGCGGTACGGCCTGGCTGCGGTGCGACTCCTGGTACCGCGACGACTCGGGCCGGATCGTCACCAACTGGCCCGGCTACATGCGGGACTACGACGCGCGCACGAAGCGGGTCGAGCCGGCCGACTACGTCTTCCACTGACCGGTCCCGACACGGATCCGCCCCGCGCCCCGTGGCGGCGGGGTGCGGGGCGGAACGCGTGCCGGTACTCCGACCGGCGGGTCAGTCGCAGCTGGTCGGGTTCCCCTTGTTCTGCGCGGCGCCTCCGCCGAGGATGCCGAGCACGTTGCCGACCGCGGCGTTGACGCCCGGGCAGACGTTGGCGTTGTTGAGGACGTTGACGTCGTCGAGGTTCACCAGGCCGAACTGGTCGCCCCGGGTGTTGCCGACGTCCTGGACGAACGAGTCGCCGTCGCCGTCCCACTCGTCGGCCGGTGCGGCCGACGCCAGCGGGCTGAACGCGACGAGTGTCGCGACGACTGCGGCGCCGGTGACCGCGAGTTTCCTGCGCATGATCTTTCTCCCCGATCGTGTCCGGTGGGACGGACGTGCCGTGTGGGCACCATCGGGACGCCTGTGCGTCACGACATTGCGGACGGTAGGCAGTCGGTCGCAGCCGGAGATACGGCTGCGACCCGGTCGGGTGACGAGTGGGGCGGTGACACCGAAAGAGTGGGTGCGAGTCGCCACGGACCGCGTTTCCCAGGACACCCGACACGGTGCGTCTCGTCGCCGCGACCCCCGATCGCCCAGGGTCACCGTTCCGGCGCTCCGGGGCGCGGAGCGCACCACCCGGCGGGGTGATGTCGTGACCGGCGTGTCGCGACGTCCGGCGTGTCGGGCGGGCCGGGCTCAGAACACCGAGTAGCCGCCGTCGACGACCATCTCGTCGCCGGTGTGGAAGGTCTGGGCCGGGTCGGCGAGGTAGGCGCCCACGCGCTCGAACTCATCCGGCTCGGCCCAGCGTCGCACCGGCGTCCGCGCGGTGGTGGCGGCGCGGAACCGGTCGTCGTCGTGGGCGGGGGCGGCCAGCGCGGTCCGCGTCCAGCCCGGGACGACGGCGTTGACCCGTACCCGGTGCCGTGCCAGCTCGACGGCCAGTGTGCGGGAGAGCCCGAGCATGCCGGTCTTGCTGGCGGCGTAGGCGGCCTGGCCGCGGGCGCCGTAGCGGGACACCATCGACGACACCAGGATCATCGAGCCGCCGGTGCCCTGCTCGACGAACCGCCGGGCACCCTCGCGGCAGGTGAGGAACGCGCCGTCCAGGTTGGTCGCGGTGACCCGGTGCCAGTCCTCCAGCGTGGTGTCGGTGATCGGCCGCGCGTCGGTGGTCCCGGCGTTCGCGACGACGCAGCCGAGCGGCCCGCCGCGCTCCACCGTCTCCGCCATCGCCCGACCGACCGACGCCTCGTCGGCGACGTCGCAGGTGACGGCGCGGGCGGTGGCGCCGATCCCCTGCAATCCGTCGACGGCCGCCGCCGACTTGGCGGTGTCCCGGGCCCAGATCGTGATGGATCCGCCGGCCCGCGCGATGCCGGTGGCCAGCGCCAGGCCGATGCCCCCGTTCCCTCCGGTGACGACGGCGTGCAGTCCGGTCAGGTCGGTCATGTGCCGATCATGCACGAACTCCCGCCGCGTCGAGCAGCGCCGGGAGCACCGGGTTCGACCCCTCCCGCTTCCACGCCAGCGCCAGCGCCACCAGCGGCGGGTCCGCCAGCTCGACCAGCACCACCCCGGGCGTGCGCAGGTCGGCGGTGGCGTCGAGGGCGAGCCCCACGCCCACGCCGGCACCGACCAGCGACAGCAGGGTGTGCGTCTCCGGCGCCTCCTGCTCGATCCGGGGCATGAACCCGGCCCGCAGGCAGGCCGCGTCGACGGCGGTGCGCATCAGCGCCATCCGCGCCGACGGGTAGGCGACGAACCGCTCGTGGGCCAGCTCGGCGAGGTCCAGCACGTCCCGCCCGGCCAGCGGATGCTCGTCGGGCAGTGCCGCCATCAGCCGCTGGCGGGCCAGCTCGTGGACGACGAGGCCCTCGTCGTCGACGGGGGTGCGGATCAGTGCGGCGTCGATCCGGTCGGCGCGCAGGTCCTCGGCCAGCTCCCCGGAGAACCGGCCGGTGGACAGCGCCAGCCGGGCGAGCGGGTGGCGCTCGCGGAACCGGCGGGCGGTCGCGTACAGCCACCGGTTGGAGCTGGGCCCGGCGAACCCGAGCCGCACCGTGCCGGTGCCGCCGTCGGCGGCCTGCCGGGCCGCGGTCACGGCCTCCCCCGCGGCGGCGATGGCGCGGCGCGCGAGCGGGAGGAACGCCTCGCCCGCGGGGGTGAGCGCGACGGCCCGGGTGTGCCGGTCGAACAGCGCCGTACCGACCTCGCGTTCCAGGCGGCGGATCTGCTGGGACAGCGGTGGCCCGGACACCTGCAGCCGGGCGGCGGCCCGGCCGAAGTGCAGCTCCTCGGCGACCACCACGAACGACTCCAGCTGGCGCAGCTCCATCGGTACACAATGTCGTTCGGACGACAGAATGGGAACCCAGAAAGTCCCGACGACGACCGAATGACGTTCTACGGTTGCGTCGCGGTAATCGCGGCCGGTGTGGCCCGCGGCACCGGCCCAGGGTGCAGCATCCCAGTGCAAGGGGGCACGCGATGAGCACGAGCACACCGGCCATGCGCCGGAAGGCGGGGATCGCCTCGTTCGTCGGTACGACCATCGAGTGGTACGACTTCTACATCTACGGCACCGCCGCGGCGCTGGTGCTCGGACCGCTGTTCTTCCCGAACGCCTCCCCGGCCGCCGGGGTGCTGGCGTCGTTCGCGACGTTCTGGGTCGGCTTCCTCGCGCGGCCGATCGGCGGGATCGTCTTCGGCCACCTCGGTGACCGGCTCGGCCGCAAGAACGCGCTGGTGGCGACGTTGCTGCTGATGGGCGTCTCGACCCTCGCGATCGGCCTGCTCCCGACCTACGCCTCGATCGGCGTGATGGCGCCGGTGCTGCTCGTCGTGGCCCGGCTGGTGCAGGACCTCGCCGTCGGCGGCGAGTGGGGCGGGGCGGTGCTGATCGCCTCGGAGCACGCGTCGAAGGGCAAACGGATCCTCTACGGGGCGTTCGCCCAGCAGGGCAGCCCGGCCGGGCAGATGCTCGCCACCGGGTCGTTCGCGCTGGCCGCGATGCTGCCGGAGGAGGCGTTCCTGTCCTGGGGCTGGCGGGTGCCGTTCCTGGTGTCGGCGGCGCTGGTCGTCGTCGGGCTGGTGATCCGGCTGCGGATCGAGGAGAGCCCGGAGCTCGTCGCGCTGCGCTCCACCGGGCGGACGTCGCGGTTCCCGCTCGCCGACCTGTTCCGGGAGCGGGCCGGGATGGTCGTCGTCGCCGTCGGGGCGTGCGCGCTGGTCGCCGCGGCCGCCTACTTCAAGAACACGTTCGCGCTGGCGTGGGCCGTCAACGACCTCGGGTTCGACCGTCAGGTGTTCCTCAACGTCGTGCTGATCAGCTCGTTCGTGCAGTTCTGCACGCAGCCGCTCGGTGCGTTCATGGCGACCTGGTGGAACCCGCGCAAGGTCGTGACCGTGCTGCTGCTGATCGAGCTCCCGCTGTTCCCGCTGATGTTCGCGCTGATCTCCACCGGGAACTTCGCGCTCGCCGCGCTCGGCATGGCCCTCGCGCCCCTGCCGCACACCATGTACTACGCGATCCTGGCCGGGATGCTGGCCGAGGCGTTCCCGGCGCGGATGCGCTACACCGCGATCTCGCTGTCCTACGCGCTCGCCGGGACCCTGTTCGGCGGGACCGCACCGCTGATCGGGCAGTCGCTGCTCGCCGTGACCGGGTCGATCGTGCCGGTCGTCGTGTACTCGCTGGTCATCGTGCTGGTCTCGCTGTTCGCCGCGCGCTTCGTGCTGGCCCGCGGGCCGGTCCCGGACGAGGTGCCCGCGGGCGTCACCACCACCACGGAGAGGACGTCGTGACACCGCTGTTCCCCGAACCCGTGATCGCCGCCGGGTCGACGCCGCTGGCCGCCCGGCTGCGCGAGCTCGTCGCCGCCGCGCCGGACGCGCCGCTGGCCTCCGACGGCGACACGGTGCTGACCCGGTCGGAGTTCGACGCCCGCACGAACCGGCTGGCCCGCGCCTTCGCCGAGCGCGGCGTCACCCGCGGCGACCTGGTGTCGATCGCGCTGCCGAACACCGTGCGGCACCTGGAGTGCTCGGTCGCGGCGTGGAAGCTCGGCGCGGTGCCCCAGCCGCTGTCCGCGGCGCTGCCCGACGCCGAGCGCGACGCGGTGCTCGCGGTCGGGCGGCCCGCGCTCGTCGTCGACGCGGCGTCCGGGATCACCGGCGACGGCCACGACGACGGCCCGCTGCCCGACGTCGTCGGGCCGTCCTGGAAGGCGCCGACCTCGGGCGGCTCGACCGGGCGGCCGAAGCTGATCGTCGCCGGTCAGGCAGCTTGCGTCGAGCAGGCGCTGGCCCGGGTCGACGGCCTGCGGATCGACCGCGACGGCGTCATGCTCTGCACCGCGCCGCTGCACCACAACGCGCCCTACATGTTCGCGCTGATGGCGTTGCTGCAGGGCCACCACGTCGTGCTGATGCAGCGGTTCGACGCGGCCCGCACCCTGGAGCTGGTCGGCGAGCACGGCGTGACCTGGCTCTACGTCGTCCCGACGATGATGGGCCGGATGCTGCGCCTGCCGCCGGAGCACTGGGACGACGCCGACCTCGGCAGCCTGCGCACCGTGCTGCACGTGGGCGCGCCCTGCCCGCCGGAGGTCAAGCGCGGCTGGCTGGAGCGGGTCGGCCCGGAGACCGTGATCGAGCTCTACTCCGGCACCGAGTCGCAGGCCGGCACCCTGATCGACGGCCGCGAGTGGCTGGCGCACCCCGGCTCCGTCGGGCGGGTCACCCGTGGCGAGATGAAGGTCTGCGACGACGACGGCCGCGAGCTCGGCCCCGGCGCGACGGGCGAGATCTGGATGCGCTCCGGCGGGACGCCGACGTACCACTACCTCGGTGCGACCCCGCGCGAGCGGGACGGCTGGGAGTCGCTGGGCGACATGGGGGCCCTCGACGCCGACGGCTACCTGTACCTCGCCGACCGGCGCTCGGACATGATCCTCGTCGGGGGCGCCAACGTGTACCCGGCCGAGGTGGAGGCGGCGCTCGTCGCGCACCCGGACGTGCGGGACGCCGTCGTCGTCGGGCTGCCCGACGACGACTACGGCCGGATCGTGCACGCGATCGTCCAGCCTGCGGCCGGGGCCCGTCCCGGCCTGGAGGACCGGCTGCGGGAGCACTGCGCGCAGCGGCTCGGCCGCGCCAAGAACCCGCGCGGGTACGAGCTCGTCGACCATCCGCTGCGCGACGACGCCGGGAAGGTCCACCGCTCGGAGCTCGCCGCGGCGCGGAGCAGCCCGCTCGCGGGGTAGGTGCGCGATGATGGCGATCATGACCGAGCTCCTGGACCGGCTCCGCGCGCTGCAGGTGTCCTCGCTGTGCGACGCCGACAAGTCGCTGCCCGTGGTGGACCCGGCGATCCACGCCCTCCTGCCCGGGACCTCCCTGGCCGGCCCGGCCGTCACCGTGAGCTGCGTGGACGACCACCTGCCGATGTTCGCCGCGCTGCGGGCCGCCGCCGAGGGATCGGTGCTGGTCGTCGCCGGGGCCGGCGGCACCCGCGCGGTGGTCGGCGAGCTGTTCGCCACCGAGGCGCGGCGGCGCGGGCTGGCCGGGATCGTCGTCGACGGGCTGGTGCGCGACGTCCGCGGCCTGCGCGCGATCGGCCTGCCGGTGTTCGCCCGCGGGACCTGCCCGGCGTCCGGGTCGGTGCAGGACCCGGGCACCGTCGACGAGCCGGTCGCGTTCGGCGGGATCGTCGTGGCCCCCGGCGACGTCGTGTGCGGCGACGACGACGGCCTGCTCGTCGCCCCGCCCGACCGGCTCGCGGGGATCGTGGACACGGCCGAGGAGATCGAGCGGGCGGAGACGGCGCTGGTCGCGGCGATGCGGCGCGGCGAGGAGCTGCACGGGCTGACCACCGTCGACGAGCACGTGGCCGCGCTGCGCCGCGGCGAGCGGTCCGCGCTGGGGTTCCGGGTCTGAGCGGCCCGGCCCGGGTCAGTCCGGGTCCTGCAGCAGCGCCACGTCGGAGACGGCGTCGATGTGCTCGGCCATCGTCCGGGCCGCGGCGTCGGCGTCCTGCGCGCGGATCGCCTCGACCACCAGCCGGTGCGCGGCGAGCGACTCGGCCGGGCGGCCGGGCTGGCTGAGCGACTCGATCCGCGACTCGCGGATCAGCTCGGAGATCTCGCCCATCAGCGTGCCGAGCAGCCCGGAGTGCGCCGCCGTCGTGACCGCGGCGTGGAACTGCTCGTCACCGCGCACGCCGCGGCCGCCGCCGTCGACGTCGGCGGCCATCGCCGCCACCGCCTCGTCGATCCGGGCGAGGTCGGCGTCGGTGCGGCGCCGGGCGGCGAGCGCCGCGATCCGCACCTCGAGCGCCTGACGCGCCTCGATCACCTCGCGCAGCCGGTGCCGGCGGGCCCGCAGCGCGTGCAGCACCTGCCGGTCGGCGGGCACCTCGCGGATCACCGCGCCGTCGCCGTGCCGGACGTCGATCACGCCCTGGACCTCCAGCGCGACGAGTGCCTGCACCACCGACGCCCGCGACACCCCGAGCAGCCCGGCCAGCTCGCGCTCGGCCGGGAGCCGGTCGCCGGGGCCGAGCCCCTGCTCGGTCATGTGGTCGAGGAGCCGCTCGACGAGCTGCTCGTACAGGCGCGGGCGGGCCAGCGGCTGCAGTGACCGTGCGGACTCCCGGATCACGGGCCACCTCCGTTCGTGGTTGACAGCACCCTACCGGAGGTGGATAGTCCACTGGGCCAGTGACCAGTCCACTGCTCCACTGTTCCACTGCTCTCCTGCGCCACCTGGCCGTCCGCTCCGTCCACCACATCCCGCCGAGGTCACCGCCGACCTGGAGGTTCCCGCGATGCCACCGGATCTCGTCGCCCTGCTCGTCCTCGTGGGCGTCTTCCTGGTCGCCACCCTGCGACCGGTCAACATGGGCGCGGTCGCCCTGGTCGCCGCGTTCGTCGTCGGCACGTTCGTCGTCGGCGAGTCCACCGACGAGCTGCTCGCCGGGTTCCCCGGGGACCTGTTCGTGATCCTGGTCGGGGTCACCTACCTGTTCGCGATCGCGAAACGGAACGGCACCGTCGACTGGCTGGTCGCCCGCGCGGTCCGGCTGGTCGGCGGCCGCACCGCGCTGATCCCCTGGGTGATGTTCGTCGTCTGCGCGGCCGTCACCGCCGCGGGCGCCGCGTCACCGGCCGCCGTCGCGATCATCGCGCCGGTCGCGCTCGGGTTCGCGCACCGGCACCGGATCTCGCCGATGCTGATGGGCGTCATGGTCGTGCAGGGCGCCTCGGCCGGGAGCTTCTCGCCGATCGGGATCTTCGGCGGGATCGTCAACGGCGTCGTCGCCCGCAACGGGATCGCCGCCGACCCGACCGTGCTCTTCCTCGCGACGTTCGGGTTCAACGCCGTGCTCGGCGTGCTGGCCTTCCTGGTCCTCGGCGGCCTGCGGCTGGCCCGCGGCGCCGGCAGCACCGACCTCGACGAGCTCGGCGGCGAGGCCGTTTCCGCGTCCCGGGCCGCCACCCACCGGCCGGTCCCGCCGCACACACTCGCCGGGAGCGGGCCGACCCGCGCCGCGGCCGCGACCGCCACCACCGAGCCGGCCGCCGACACCGCGCCGCGGCTGGGCCGCGAGGGCGTTGCCACCCTGACCGGGCTGCTCGGGCTGATCCTCGGCTCGCTGGTGCTCGACCTGGACGTCGGGTTCGTGACGGTGACCGTCGCGGTGCTGCTCACCCTCGCCTTCCCACGGACCAGCGCGGGGGCCGTGCACGAGGTCAGCTGGAGCACCGTCCTGCTGATCGGCGGGATCGTCACCTACGTCGCGCTGCTCGAGCGCACCGGCACGATCGACCGGCTCGGCGCCGGCGTCGCCGGGATCGGCGCCCCGCTGCTCGCCGCGCTGCTGATCTGTCTCATCGGCGCCGTCGTGTCGGCGTTCGCCTCCACCACCGGCATCCTCGGGGCGCTCATCCCGCTGGCCGTGCCGTTCCTGGCCGCCGGTCAGGTGTCGGCGACCGGGCTGATCGCGGCGCTGGCGATCTCGTCGTCGGTCGTCGACTCCAGCCCGTTCTCCACCAACGGCGCGCTCGTCGTCGCCAACTCCGCGGAGGAGCGCCGCGACACGGTCTTCCGCGGCCTCATGACCTGGGGGATGTCCCTGGTCGTGCTCGCCCCGCTCGTCAGCTGGGCACTGCTCGTCCTGCCCGCCGCCTGAACCGCCGTCCCGCTCGGAAGGAGCACCCCAATGGCCCGCCCCGCCACCGGCCCGCTGCACGACGTCCTGGTCGTCGACCTCAGCCGGGCACTCGCCGGACCGCACGCCACGATGATGCTGGGCGACCTCGGCGCCCGGGTCATCAAGATCGAGAACCCGGTCGCCGGGGACGACACCCGCGGCTGGGGGCCACCGTTCGTCGGCGCGGAGGGCGCGCGGGAGTCGACCTACTTCCTGTCCGCGAACCGGAACAAGGAGTCCGTCGCGCCGGACCTCAAGTCCGACGACGGCCGCGACGCCCTGCGCGAGCTGGTCCGCCGGGCCGACGTGCTGGTCGAGAACTTCCGGGTCGGTGTGCTGGACCGGCTGGGCTTCGGCACCGACGAGCTGTTCGCGCTCAACCCGCGCCTGGTCGTCCTGTCGATCACCGGGTTCGGGCACGACGGGCCGGAGGCGCACCGCTCCGGCTACGACCAGATCGCGCAGGGCGAGGCCGGGCTCATGTCGGTCACCGGCTCCGGCCCGGACGACCCGCAGCGCGTCGGCGTCCCGATCGCCGACATCCTCGCCGGCATGTACGGCGCGTACGGGGTGCTCGCGGCGCTGCACGAACGGGAGTCCACCAGCGCCGGGCAGGTCGTGCGCTCCTCGCTGCTGTCGGCCGTCGTCGGGGTGCACGGGTTCCAGGGCACCGCCTGGACGGTCGCCGGGACCGCCGGGCAGGCCCGCGGCAACCACCACCCGTCGATCTCGCCGTACGGGATGTTCCGCTGCGGCGAGGGCGCCGTGCAGCTGTCCTGCGGGTCGGAGGGTCTGTGGCACCGGCTGTGCGCGGAGTTCGGTCTCGATCCCGACGCGGAGGGCATGAGCACCAACCCCGAGCGGGTCGGGCACCCCGACCTGGTGCGGACGACCGTCGAGGACGCGTTCGCCGGCGACACCGCGGACGCGACGCTCGCCCGGCTGGCCAGGGCCGGTGTCCCGGCCGGGCGGATCCGCTCGATCGACGAGGTCTACGCCTGGGAGCAGACCCGCAGCCAGGGCCTGCTGATGGAGGTCGAGCACGCGTCGCTGGGGGCCCTGACCGTGCCCGGCCCGCCGCTGCGGTTCTTCGGACCGGACGGCGACGAGACCTCCCCCTCCGGGCACGCCGCCGCCCCGGTGCTCGACCAGCACGGCGACGCGGTCCGTGCCGAGCTCGCGGGCGGCCCGCGGTGAGCGCCCCGGCCCGGGCCGTCCCCGGCTCGGCGCAGCTGCTCGCGACCGTCCTCGACGCCGGGTCGTTCCGGTCGTGGGACGCGCCCGCCACGCCGCCCGCCGGTGCGGACGCCCGCTACCGCCGCGAGCTCGCCGCCGCCCGCGACGCGGCCGGGACCGACGAGTCGCTGGCCAGCGGCGAGGGACGGGTCGGAGGACGGCGGCTGGCCGTCGCCGTCAGCGAGTTCGGCTTCCTCGCCGGTTCGGTCGGGTCCACCGCGGCCCGGCGGCTCGTCGCGGCCGTCGAGCGGGCCACCGACGAGCGCCTGCCGCTGCTGCTCTCCCCGGCCTCCGGTGGCACCCGGATGCAGGAGGGGACGCCCGCGTTCCTCGAGATGATCACGATCGCGGACCGGGTCGCCGCGCACCGCCGGGCCGGGCTGCCGGTCGTCGTCCACCTGCGGCACCCGGCGACCGGCGGGGCGTTCGCGTCCTGGGGGTCGCTCGGCACCGTCACGACCGCCGAGCCGGGGGCGCTGGTCGGCTTCCTCGGCCCGAAGGTGTACCGGGCGCTGCACGGCACGGACTTCCCCCCGGACGTGCAGCGGTCCGAGAACCTGGCCGCGCGCGGGATCGTCGACGCCGTCACCGGGGCCGACGGGCTCGCCCGGCTGCTGGACGCGCTGCTCGCCGTCGTCGAGCGGCGGCCGACGGTCGCCCCGGCCGCACCCCCGTCCCCGGAGCCGCACGGCGGCCCCGCACCGGACGCCTGGGCGTCGATCACCGCCACCCGGCGGCCGGACCGGCCCGGGGTGCGCGAGCTGCTGGACCGCGAGGCGGGCGACGTCGTCCCGCTGCACGGCACCGGCGCCGGCGAGACCGCGGCCGCGACCGTGCTGTGCCTGGCCCGGATCGGGAGCACGCCGTGCGTCCTCGTCGGTCAGGACCGCGCGGCCGAGCGGCCACCGGGGCCCGCCGACCTGCGGGTCGCCCGGCGCGGCTTCGCGCTGGCCCGCGAGCTACGGCTCCCGCTCGTCACCGTCGTCGACACCGGCGGCGGCGAGCTGAGCGCCGACGCCGAGAACGGTGCACTGGCCGGTGAGATCGCGCGCTGCCTGGCCGAGCTCGCGGACCTGCCGGTGCCGAGTGTGTCGGTGCTCGCCGGGCAGGGATCGGGCGGCGCGGCGCTGGCGCTGTTCGGGGCGCGGCGCCGGATCGCGGCCGGGCACGCCTGGCTGACCCCGTTGCCGCCGGAGGGCGCGAGCGCGATCGTGCACGGGACACCCGACCGGGCCGCCGAGGTCGTGGCGGCGCAGCAGGTGCGCGCCACGGACCTCGCCGACGCCGGTGCGGTCGACCGGATCGTGCCGGAACACCCCGACGCCGCCGACGAGCCGGCGGCGTTCACGGCGCGGCTCGCCCGGGCGATCGAGGAGGAGGTGCGGATCGCCGCGACCGGGCCGGGTCGCCGTCGCTGACCGCTGCCGGTGCTCTCATACGTCCGTCCCAGACTGACGATCAGGGCTACACGTCGTCGACGAGGTCCGCGACCGAGGGCACGACCCGGTTCGGCCGGAACGGGAACCGGTCGATCTCGGACTCCTTGGTGATGCCGGAGAGCACCAGGACCGTGCGCATCCCGGCCTCCAGCCCGGCGAGGATGTCGGTGTCCATCCGGTCGCCGATCATGACCGTGGACTCCGAGTGCGCGCCGAGCCGGTTGAGCGCCGCCCGCATCATCAGCGGGTTCGGCTTGCCGACGAAGTACGGCTCCACGCCGGTCGCCTTCGAGATCATGGCGGCGACCGAACCGGTGGCGGGCAGGATGCCCTCCGGCGACGGCCCGGTCGCGTCCGGGTTGGTGGCGACGAACCGCGAGCCCTTCTCGACCAGGCGCATCGCGGTGGCGATCGAGGAGAAGCTGTACGTGCGGGTCTCCCCGAGCACGACGTAGTCGGGGTTGCGGTCGGTGATGACGTAGCCGACGTCGTGCAGTGCGGTCGTCAGCCCGGCCTCACCGATGACGTAGGCGCTGCCGCGCGGGCGCTGCTCGTGGAGGAACGCCGCGGTCGCCAGCGCCGAGGTCCAGATCGACTCCTCCGGCACGTCCAGGCCGGTGGCCTGCAACCGGTACCGCAGGTCCCGGGCCGTGTGGATGCTGTTGTTCGTCAGGACGAGGAACGGGACGTCCTTCTCCCGCAGCCGGGACAGCAACGCGTCGGCCCCGGGGACGATGCTGCCCTCGCGGACGAGGACGCCGTCCATGTCGGTCATCCAGCAGTCGATCGGCTTGTGCTCCACCACGACACCGGACCCTAACGGTGATCCGGCTGGCACGTGGGACACCAGAACAGGTTCCGCGCCGCGTGCTCGGAGTGCCGGACCTCCGTGCCACACACCAGGCACGGCAGGCCGGCCCGGCGGTAGACGTACACCTCGCCGCCGTGCCGGTCCTTGCGGCCGGGCTCGCCCCGGCGCCGCGGATCGTGCTCGGGGCGCACCGTGTCGATCCGGCCCACCCGCACGCCGTCACGCATCAGGGCGACGAGATCGGGCCACATGGCGTCCCAGGTCGCGCGGTCCAGCCCCCGGCCGGGGAGCTGCGGGTCGAGCCCGTGCCGGAACAGCAGCTCGGCCCGGTAGACGTTCCCGACGCCCGCGAGGACGGCCTGGTCCATCAGCAGCGTCGCCAGCGGGCTGCGCGACCGGGAGACCCGCTCCCAGACCCGGTCCGGGTCGGCGTCCCGGCGCAGCGGATCGGCGCCCAGGCGGGCCCGCACCGCCCGCGCCTCCGCCGAGGTGATCAGCTCGCACGCGGTCGGGCCGCGCAGGTCGGCGTAGTGCGACTCGCCGACGAGCCGCATCCGCAGCTGCCCGACCGGCTCCGGCGCGGGCAGCTCGGACTCGGTGAACGTCCCGTACAACCCGAGGTGGACGTGCACGACCCGGTCCCGCCCGTAGCGGTGGAACAGGTGCTTGCCGTGCGCCTCGGCGCCGGTCATCACCTGCCCGTCGAGCAGCGCCGCGGAGCCCTCGAACCGCCCCTGCGGGCTGGAGACCCGCACCGGCCTGCGAACGAACAGCGACCGGTGCCGCTTCGCCAGCCGGTGCAGCGTGTGCCCCTCGGGCATCAGCCGGGCAGGTCGATCTCGCCGGTCTCCTCGTAGCCGAGCATCTGGTCGATCCGGCGCTGGTGGCGCTCGTCGCCGGAGAACGGGGTCGCGAGGAAGGCGTCGACGATCGCGACGACCTCGGGGAACGGGTGCTGGCGCGCACCGACGCCGATGACCTGGGCGTCGTTGTGCTCGCGGGCGAGCTTCGCGGTGTCCTCGTTCCAGGCCAGCGCGGCCCGGATGCCCTTCACCTTGTTGGCGGCGATCTGCTCGCCGTTGCCGGAACCACCGAGCACGATGCCGAGGGAGCCCTCGTCGGCGACGACCCGGCGGGCCGTCTCGATGCACCAGGCGGGGTAGTCGTCGAGGGCGTCGAACGTCGGGGCCCCGACGTCGACCGCCTCGACACCCTGCTCGGTCAGGTACTCGACGAGCTTGCCCTTGACCTCGAAACCGGCGTGGTCACTGCCCAGGTAGACGCGCACGGGGCAGGATCATCCCTCATGCGGATCGGAGGGGTGGACGGGGTCCCCACGGGCTGGGTCGTGTGCGTGCTGTCCGGGACCGGGCGGGCACGCCGGGTGAGCTGGTCGGTCGTCCCGGACGCGGCCGCCGTGCTCCGGGCGACCGCCGGGTGCGACGCCGTCGGGATCGACATCCCGCTCGCCCTGCCGTCCGGCGGGACGCGGCGACCGGCCGAGGTCGAGGCCTCCGCACGGCTCGGGACGGCTCGGGCGTCGCTCTTCCCGACCCCGCCCGCGACGGTCCTCGCCGCCGGGTCGTACGCCGACGCCTGCGCGGCCGCGCAACGCGCCACCGGACGGAAGATCAGCGTGCAGGCGTGGAACATCGTGCCGAAGATCCGCGAGTTCCAGGACGTCGCGCTGCCCGCGCCGGTCGTCGAGGCGCACCCGGAGCTGTCGTTCCGGACCCTCGCGCCCGGCACCGGTTTCGCGTCGAAGAAGACCGCACGCGGGGCCGGGCAGCGCATCGCGGCGCTGTCCGGGTGGGTCGACCCGGCGCTGCTGCTCGGCGACCTCCCGTCCGCGGCCCGGCTCGACGACGTCCTCGACGCCCTCGTCTGCGCCTGGACCGCCGAGCGGGTCGCCCGGGGGACGGCGGAGCTCCTCGGGCCCGGCACCGACGACCGCGGCCGGTCGACGGCGATCGCGGTGTGAGGGCACGATCGACGCCCGTGGACGGACGGTGGCTCGAACTCGCCGACGGCGTGTTCGCGCGCCGGCACGACGGGCTGGACCTGACCACCGGGCTCGTCCTCGGCGCGGACCGCGCACTGGTGGTCGACACCCGCGGTGACGACGTCCAGGGCGCCGAACTCGCCGCCGCCGTCCGCACGGTGACGACGCTGCCGCCGGTCGTCGCGATCACGCACGCGCACTTCGACCACTGCTTCGGCACGTCGGCGTTCCCCGGCGTGCCGGTGTACGCCCAGGCCGGGTGCGCGGCGGCGCTCGCCGTGACCGCGGCCGCGCAGCGTGCGGAGTGGGTGCGGCACCACCGCGACGCCGGGGACGACCGCACCGCCGACGCCCTCGCCGCCACCGTTCCGGTCCTCCCGGACGTCCCGGTCTGCCCGCGCCCGGGCTCGTCGCACCCCGTGGACCTGGGCGGACGCGTGGTCGAGCTGGTCCACCCCGGACCCGCGCACACCGGTCACGACCTGGCCGTGCACGTGCCGGACGCCCGGGTGCTCTTCGCCGGGGACCTGCTGGAGAACGGCGCGCCGCCGTCGGTGGGGCCGGACGCGTACCCGTCCCGGTGGCCGGACGCCCTGGCGCTCCTGCTGGCCCGCGACGCAGCGACCTACGTGCCCGGGCACGGGGACCCGATGAGCCCGGGCGAGGCCGCGACCCAGCACGCGGGCCTTCTCGCGGCGGCGGGAGCGGCGGCGGGAGCGGCAGCGGGAGCAGGAGCGGCAGCAGGAGCGGCAGCAGGAGCGGCAGCGGCGGCGGGCGCTGGGGCGGCGGACGGTGGGGCCGCGGACGGTGGGGCCACGGGGCCGGGTCGGTGATCGCCGGCGCCCGGAGGCGCGACCCTCGGGACCCTCGGGACGGGCCGCCGAGCACGCCGGAGCCGCCACCGGAGCGGGGTCTTCTACGAAGTCGCTTCCTCAGGCAGCGATTTCTCCGGAAGCGTGGCCACCACGAGGGGGCGTCCCTCTCGCGCAGGGAGGTGGCGCTGTGGAATCGCTGCCCGAGGAAGCGATTCCACGACACCCCACCCGCCTCCGGCGGCGTGCGCGAGCTCGTGCCGCCCATCGCGCGGATCCCCACGGCTCGGCAGGACCCGCCGCGCGACCTCGACCTCAGGGCGCTCCGCCCCGGGTGCGGCTGCGGCGCCCCTGCGACGCCGGTCGCGCCTCGTCCGGCTCCGCAGGTCGCGGCGGGACCATCTGCGCAGGATCCGACCGTCCGCCCGGCAGCGCCCGCGCCACGTCCCCGGCGAATCCCGACGGGTCCGCGGACACGCCCGCCACTCGCCGGAGCCGGTACAGCTCGGTAGTCGGGCGGTCGTCGGCCGGCGGACCGCCCGGCCCGAGCGGCAGCGGCCGGGTCCAGGGCTCGGCGGGCGGCGCGGCGGGCGGCGTGGCCTTCAGGCTCCCCCGCAGCGCCAGCACCGCCGGCAGCCCCAGCACCGGCCCGAGCGCGAGTACCGCCAGCGACGCCTGCCAGCCCACGGCCCCGGCCAGCACCGGCACGGTCGCGATCCCGCCGACGGTCAGCAGGAACCCGAGCGCCGTCTGGACGGTGAGCGCGGTGCCCGGGTAGCGGGGGTCGGCGACCTCGATCGTCGCCGTCGTCAGCACGGCGGAGTCGGCGACGGCGGCCGCGCCCCACAGCACGCAGAACACCGCGACCGCGACCGGTGCGGCGCCGAGGAGCAGCGGCGACAGCAGGCAGCAGAGCCCGCTCGCGACCAGTGCCGTCGCGATCACCGGGACCCGGCCCCAGCGGTCGGCGGCCCGGCCGCCCAGGACGCAGCCGGCGGCGCCGCCCAGCCCGGTCGCGACGAAGACCAGCAGGTGCTCGCCGGGGCCGGGGTCGCCGGACGCGAGCGCCGCGCCCAGCCAGGTCCACATCGCGTACAGCTCCCACATGTGGCCCAGATAGCCCAGCACCACGAGCCGGGGCCCGCGTTCGCGGAGCATCCGGACGGCGTAGCGCGGGTCCGGCGGCGGCGCCGGGGCGTGCGCGGGGCCGGGGCGCACGAGGCACCAGGCGAGCGCCGCGGCGACGAGCCCGCAGAGCGTCGCCCCGGCGAGCACCGCACGCCACGGCAACGCCGGCACGCCGCCGATGAGGTGCGGCAGCGCCGACCCGACCGTGAGCGCGCCGACCAGCACACCGAGATCGCGGGCGCGGCGTTCCGGCCCCGACCAGGACGTCATGATCTTCATGCCGACCGGGTAGACCAGCGCCAGGCACATCCCGGTCGCGGCGCGCAGCACCAGCGCGAGCAGTGGTCCGTCGGCGACGGCGGCGAGCAGCAGGGTGCAGCCGGCCGCGGCCGCGGCGCCACCGGCCAGCAGGCGTTCCGGCCGGACCCGGTCCGCCAGCGTCAGCACGGACGACACCACCGCGCCCGCCGCGAACCCGAGCTGCACCGAGCAGGTGAGCCAGACCCCGGCCGTCGTCCCGATCCCCCACTCCGCACGCAACTCGGGCAGGACGGCCGACGCCGAGAACCACACCGCCAGCCCGAGCACCTGGACGACCGCGACGAGCGCACGCTGGCCGGTGCCGGTGGGCGCGCCATCGGCGCGGCGGCGGTGCCGGCCGGTACGGGTGACCATCGACGGAAGGTACCGAGGGCACCTGCTGGGAACTGGTCCGTACAGCTCAGCATCACTGCTCCGATCGGCGCAGCGGACGGGCGATCGCAGCCTGCCGATCATCTCCCGACACCTGCCGGTAACAGCGGCGACCTAGCGTCACCGCCGTGGGGGACGTGTCGCTGGTGGGGGTCGAGGAGGAGTTCCACGTGGTCGGCCTGGCCGACCGCCGGGCCGCACCCGACGCGGACCGGCTGCTGGAACATCTGGACGGCGCCGAGTTCTTCCCCGAGCTGCAACGCTCGCTGGTCGAGACGAACACCCCGGCGACGGAGTCGCTCGACGACCTGCGCCGGCACGTGCGACGGCTGCGGGCCCGGCTCCGGGAGGCCGCCGAGCCGCTCGGGCTGGGCGTGGTCGCGGCGGGGACCGTCCCGCTGGCCGACCTGTCCGGCGACGACGTCTCCGCGGGCGCCCGGTACGAGCGGATGCAGCACGAGTACCAGATGCTCGTCCGCGAGCAGCACATCTGCGGGGTGCAGGTGCACGCCGACGTCCCCGACCGGGACACCGCGGTGCAGGTCTCCCGCCGGGTCGCGCCCGCCCTCCCCGCCCTGCTCGCGATCACCGCCAGCTCGCCGTACTGGCGCGGCCACGACACCGGCTACGCCAGCTACCGCAGCATGATCTGGCAGCGCTGGCCCACCGCCGGGCCGCCCGGCGACGTCACCACCGCCGCCGAGTACGACGCGATGATCGACGAGCTGATCACGTCCGGGACGATCAGCGACGCCGGGATGCTCTACTTCGACGTCCGGCCCAGCGCGCACCTGCCGACCGTCGAGCTCCGGGTCTGCGACGCCTGCCCGGAGGTCGACGACGTCGTCCTGGTCGCCGGCCTGTTCCGGGCGCTGGTCGCCCGGGCGCGCGCCGACACCGAGGCCGGACGACCGCTCCCCCGGGTCCGGCACGAGCTGCTGCGGGCCGCCGGGTGGCGGGCCGCCCGCTCCGGCCTGGAGGGCGACCTCGTCGACGTGTCCGAGCCCGCGGCACCGGTCCTCTCCCCGCCCGCGGTGCAGCTGCGCACGCTGGTCGCCGAGCTGCGGCCGTGGCTCGAGGACACCGGCGACGCCGAGCAGGTCGAGGAGCTCGCCGAGGCCGTGCTGGCCCGCGGCTCGGGTGCGGCCGCGCAGCGCAGGGCGTTCGGCCACCGCGGGTCGCTGGTCGACGTCGTCGACGATCTCCTCGCCCGCACCCAGGGCGAGGAGGTGCCCGGCACCCTCCCGGTGACCGTCCCGGTCGCGGCGGACCTGCTGTCCGGCTACGTCCCGCCCCGGCACGACGAGGCCGTCGACGACGACCTGACGATCCGCCCGGCGTACGGCTGGCTGTTCCGCTCCCTCGAGCGGCTCGGCACCCGCGGGCTCACCGCCGCCGAGTCCGCGCTGCGGACCGAGCAGCGCGCACGCGGCGTCACCTTCCCGGTCCCCGGCGTCGTGCCCGGTGACGACGGCGAGCGGCTGTTCCCGCTGGACCTCGTCCCGCGGATCGTGGCCGCGGACGACTGGGCGCACCTGTCGGCCGGGCTCGCCCAGCGGGTCCGGGGGCTGGAGCACTTCGTCCGCGACGTCTACGGCCGGCGCGAGATCGTCCGCGACCGGATCGTGCCGGCCGCCGTCGTCGACGGGGCGCCCGGCCGGACGCGGTCGGGCACGCTCGTCCCGCCGGACGCGGTGCGGATCGCCGTCGCCGGGATCGACCTGGTCCGCGACTCCGACGACGGCTGGGTCGTGCTCGAGGACAACCTGCGCGTCCCGTCCGGGATCGGCTTCTCGATGATGAGCAGGCGCCTGATCCGCAGCGTGCTGCCGGACCTGGAGTCACCGTCGGAGGTGCTGGGGCTCGACGACGTCCCCGCCCGGCTGCGTACCGCTCTCGTGGACGACCCGTCGGACCCGGACGGTGAGACCGCGCTGCTCACCGCGGGCGAGTCCGACCCGGCGTTCTTCGAGCACCGGCTGCTCGCCGAGGCCCTCGAGATCCCGCTGGTCACCCCGTCGCGGCTGCAGGTCACCGACGGCGCGGTGTTCCTGGTGGGCGGCGGGCGCCGTCGCCGGCTGACCACGCTGTACCGGCGGATGGACGAGACCGGGCTCGCGACGGCCCGCGGCGCCGACCACCGACCGATCGGGCGGGCGCTGCTCGCGTCGATGGCCCGCGGTCGGACCACGCTGCGCAACGCGCCCGGCAACGGCGTCGCCGACGACAAGCTCGTCTACGCCTACGTGCCCGCCATGATCCGCTACTACCTGGGCGAGGAGCCGGTGCTCGCCTCGGTCCCGACCTTGCCCTGCGCCGACCCGGTCGCCCGGGACGAGGTGCTCGACCGGCTCGGCGAGCTCGTCCTCAAGCCGGTCGACGGCTACGGCGGTGCGGGCATCGTGATCGGCCCGCACGCGACGCCGGACGAGCTGGACCGGGTGGCCGCCGAGATCCGCGCGCACCCGGCGTCCTGGGTGGCCCAGGACATGGTGCGGATCTCGACGCACCCGACCTTCACCGACGGTCTCCTGCAGCCGCAGGCCGTCGATCTCCGGGTGTTCGCCGTCCAGTCCTCCGGCCGCGGCGCGACGCCCGAGATCGACGTCCTGCCGTCGGCGCTGTCCCGGGTCGCCCCACCGGGCGGGATGATCGTCAACTCGTCCCGGGGCGGGGGCGCGAAGGACACCTGGATCATGGCCTGACTCCCGCGCCGCGACCGGGTACGTTCCGGTCTGCGGCGACGGCCGGCCGATGGGATGTGATGCAGGAAGGGGGTGATCACCGGTGGACACGGTGCGCACGGAACCGACGACCGGACCGGCGGTCCCCGCTGCCGAGCCCGCGGCGGCCGCCGCCGGGCACCACTCCCCCGTGGTCTCGCCGGACGGCACCCGGATCGCCTGGATCTCCGACCTGTCCGGCCGCCCACGGGTGCACATCGCGCCGCTCCCCGAACACGGCCCGGTCGATCCCGCCGGGAGCACCGTCCTCGTCGCCGACGGCGAGCACCCCGACGTCACGACCCTGGCGTGGTCGCCGGACGGCGGCCGGATCGCCGTCGAGATCGCCCCGTCCGGGAGCGACCGCACCCGGGTCGCGCTGCTCGATCCCGACGGCGGCCCGCCGGTCGAGATCGCCCCGGCGGCGACGGCGGTCACGCTCGGCGCCTGGGCTCCCACCGGACGCTGGCTGGGCGTCACCATCCTCACCGACACCGGCGACCCCGGCTCCGACGACTACGGCACCGGCACCGCCTGCCTCGTCGACGTCCGTGACGGATCCTCGGTCGTGCTCGGGACCGGGCAGGCCGCCACCGTCCAGGCGATCTCCGCCGACGGCCGTCGGGTCGTGCTCCGCACCGGGCGCCGCGGCGAGCGGGGCCTGGACCTGGTGGACCTGCGGACCGGTGCGCGCGACCGGCTGATCGGCGGCCCCGGCGGGGCGCTCACCGCCACCGCCCGCTTCGGCAGCGCGCCGGGCACGCTGTGGGTGCACACCGACGCCGACCGGGAGCACTCCGCCCTGCTCGCCGTCGCGCTCGGCCCGGCCGCCGACCACCGGATCGCCCCCGCCCGGCCGGTCGCCGTCCGGCCCGGAGCCGATCTCGACGTCGTCGCGCTGGACCGGTCCGGTGCGCGGGCCGCGCTGGTGTGGAACGCCGGCGGGCGCAGCGAGCTGGAGATCGCCGACCTGCGGGGTGGACGGCCGCAGCGTCTGGTCGCGCCGTGCGACGTCGTCACCACGGTCTCGTTCGGCCGCGACGGCGCGGAGCTCCTGGTCGCGGGGCACGGCCCCGGGATCCCGCCGCACGTCGTCCGGATGCCGGTGGGTGGCGGGCACGCGACCGCACTGATCGGCGGCGCACCGGTCCCGCCGGTGCCGCCGCGGCCCGAGCGCGTGCTGTTCCCGGCCGAGGACGGGCTGCGGATCGCCGGGTGGCTGCACCGGCCCGTCGCTCCGAACGGCACCGGGTTCGTCTGGCTGCACGGCGGCCCGGAGTCCGAGGAGCGGCCCGGCTGGGCACCGCTGCTGCACGCACTCGTCGCCGCGGGCGTCACCGTCCTGACCCCGAACGTCCGGGGGTCCTCCGGGCGGGGCCGGGCGTTCGCCCGGCTGGACGACGGCGAGCTGCGGCCGTCGTCGGTCGGTGACGTGCGGGCGGCGACCCGGCTGCTCGCGGGGGTGCCGGACGTCGGCCCGGACCGGATCGTCGTCGGCGGGCGGTCCTACGGCGGGTTCCTGACCCTCGCGGCGCTCACCCGGTATCCCGACCTGTTCGCGGGCGGGGTCGACGTGTGCGGGATGTCCGACATGGTCGCCTTCTACGCCGACACCGAGCCGTGGATCGCCGGGCCCGCCGTCACCGAGTACGGCGACCCGCGCACCGACGCGCCGCTGCTGGAGACGATCTCACCGCTGCGCGAGACCGACCGGATCGGCGTGCCGCTGCTGGTCGTGCACGGCGAGCAGGACGGCAACGTCCCGATCGGGCAGGCCGTCGCCGTCCACGACGCGCTGGACGCCCGCGGAGCCCCGGTCGAGCTGATCCGCATCCCGGACGAGGGTCACGAGGTGCACGACCGGCACACCCGTGCGCGGCTGACCGCCCGAATCGTGTCCTGGGTGACCGGGGTGGCGGAGCGTGACCGGATCAGGCCGAGCTGAACGACTGCATGATCTCCTGGCCCTGGTCGTCGGTGCCGACGACGAACCGGTAGTTCTCCCGGGTCGTGCTGCCGTCGGCCCGCATGAACACCACGGTCGCGGTGACGGTGTTCGGGCCCGCGTTGCGCAGGTTCTCGGCGTAGACGGTGCGCATCCCGCTGTAGAACTCGCGGAACCCGTCGATGCCCTGCGACTGTGCCTGCGCCTGCGGGCTGAGCCGCGCGAACGCACCGTCGATGTTCTCGGGCAGCATCCGGTAGTAGTTCTGGACGAACGAGACCGGGTCCTGCACCTCGCCGCTGCCGGTGGTCGGGCCGGGAGTCGTCGTCGGTGCCGGGGTGGTGGTCGGCGCGGCAGGCGGCGGCGCCTCGCTCGTCGGGGCCGCCACCGGAGGAACCTGCTGCTGCGACTGGTTGCTGTAGACCCCGAAGGCCACACCCCCGCCGACGACGAGCAGCGCGGCGACGACGGCCAGCACGACCGGGAGCCGGGCGCGCCCGCCGTTCCCACCGGAGGCCGCGGCGGCACCGCGCTTGCGGCCGCCGTTGCCGCCGCCCGGGATGACCTGCGGGGCCGGCACGGCCGGGGAGTCGACGACGGTGCCGCCGCCCTGCGCCTCGGCGAACTCGCCCGCGTGGTCGCCGGCGTCGTGGCTGTCCATCGTGGCCGTCGCGGACGACGGCGTCGCCAGCCCGGCGATCGACCGGCCCGCGGCGATCCGCCCGAGGGCCTCGCGCGCCTGCGCGGCGCTGGGCCGCTCGGCCGGGTCGTTGGCGAGCAGGCGCATGAGCAGCGCCGTGACCGGACCGGCCTCGGACGGCGGGGTGATCGCGCCGGTCGCGACCTTGTGGAGCAGCGCGTAGGCGTTGTCGTCCAGACCGAACGGGGGCTCGCCCTCGACCGAGGCGTAGAGCATGGCGCCGAGCGCGAAGACGTCGGACGCGGCGGTCGGCTCCTGGCCGCGTGCGACCTCGGGCGCGAGGAACGCCGGTGTGCCGGCGATCACGCCGGTCCGGGTGAGCTGGACGTCGTCGACCGCGCGGGACACGCCGAAGTCGGTGATCTTGGCCCGGCCGTCCTCGGCGATCAGGACGTTGCCCGGCTTGATGTCACGGTGTACGACACCCGCGGTGTGCGCGGCGGCCAGGCCGTCGGCGACCTGGCGGCCGATCGCGGCGGCCTCCCGCGGCGGGATCGGCCCCTTCTCGGCGAGCACGGCGGCCAGCGAACGGGACGGGAGGTACTCCATGACCAGCCACGGACGGTCGTCGTGCACGACGACGTCGAACATGCTGATCACGTGCGCGTGCTGCAGACGGGCGCCGATCCGGCCCTCGCGCAGGATCCGCTGCCGCGACTCCTCGAGCTGGTCGGGCGACGGCAGGGCGGCCGCGAGAAGCTCCTTGACGGCGACCGTGCGGTTCAGCAACTCGTCCGTGCCACGCCACACGGCACCCATCGCACCGGCGCCGACCCGCTCGTCGAGCCGGTAGCGATTCCCGATCCGGTGGGCCTCGGGGGTGGGCGAGCTCATGGGGTCCAAGGGTAGGGAATCGGGCCGGAGCCGACGCCAGCAGGGCACCGAGTCCGGACGACCGGGCGGGGGACGTTCGAGACTACGCGTCGACCGTCGGCGCATCCAGCGTCCGGCGGCCACTCCGGAGTGGAGACCGTCACCTCGGCAGGTCGAGCCTGCGTGCGCATGCCGGCCACGATCCGTAACCGCCGCGGGCGTCCCGGACCTTCGTGGCGATCTCGATCTGCTGCTCGCGGGACGCGCCGTCCGCGGTAGGGGCGTACCGGGTGCCGCCGAAGTCGCTCCAGGTGCCCTTGTCGAACTGGAGGCCGCCGTAGTAGCCGTTGCCGGTCGAGATCTGCCAGTCGCCGGAGGACTCGCACCGGCTGAGGCGGTCCCAGACGGCGGCGTCCGGGGTGTCCGGCTGCTGCGTCGTGACCGGTTCGGGCTTCGCGGCCGGTCCGGGCTTCGCGGGCGGCTCGGGCTTCGCGGGGGCCGGGTCGCCCGGGAAGCGGCGGTGCTCGGGGTCGGTGCCGGAGGTGGGGGCGTCCCCGGCACGGTCCGGGTCGCCGGAACCCGTCTCGCCGGAGGCCGGATCGCCGGAGGCCGGATCGCCGGAGGCCGGATCGCCGGAACCCGGGGCCGGACGCGCCGTCTCCCCGGCCGTCCCGGCGACGGTGTCGGCGACGGCGTCCGCGTCGGGGGCGCCGTACCCGGCCGCGGCGTCGTCGACGACCAGCACCCACTCCCGTCCGCCGCCGTCGGGCACGGGGAACCGGGCGACGCCGACGCTCGCGAGCACGGCCAGCTCCAGCGTCCGGCCGGTGGCGGGCTCCACCCACCACGGCCGGGCCGTGTCACCGGCGAGGAGGTTCAGGTCGAGGACGACGTCGCCCCCGGCGGGCGTGTGGCCCAGCACGTAGGACCCGTCCTCGGCGCTCGCGACGCCGACCCGCCGGTCGACGGCCGCCGCGCGGACCGTGAACGCGCCGTCGCGGTACGGGCTCAGCGCCGTGCGGGCGACACGGTCGGCGCCGGGCCCCGCCGGTGTGACCGCCGCGGCGACGGCCAGGTGTGTCCCGGCGAGCACGAGCACAGTGCCGACCACACCGCCGAGAACACTGCCGAGTACCGGGGCCGACCGTCGTGAGTTCCAGGTGTCCACGGCGGGGCACCCTGTACGTCCGGCGCCCCGGCCACGGCCGAAGCGGCCCGGACGTTCGCGATCGCACCCGCCGGGCCCGGCGGGGCGGGGCCGTCCGCCACAGGACCTACTGCTGGATCGACTTGGTCTCCAGGAACTCCTCCAGCCCGTACCGGCCCAGCTCCCGGCCGTTGCCGGACTGCTTGTACCCGCCGAACGGCGCCTGGATGTTGAAGGCGCCGCCGTTCACGTCCACCTGTCCCGTCCGCAGCCGGCGCGCGACGGCCATCGCGTGCTCCTGCTCGCCGAACACCGCCCCGGCCAGGCCGTAGACGGTGCTGTTGGCGATCTCGACGGCCTGCTCCTCGTCGGCGTAGGGGATCACCGACAGCACCGGGCCGAAGATCTCCTCCTGCGCGATGACGGCGTCCGGCTCGACGTCGGCGAAGATCGTCGGGCGGACGTAGGCACCGCCGTCGAGGCCCTCAACCGGCCCCGGGCCGCCGAAGACGACCCGGGCACCGTCGGCGACACCGCGCTCGACGTAGCCGCGCACCCGCTCCTGCTGGGCCGCCGACGACATCGGACCGATCCGGGTCGACGGGTCGGTCGGGTCGCCGACGCTGTACTTCTCCGCCGCCGCGACGAGCTGGGCGACGATCTCCTCCTGCTTCGAGGCGGGCACGAGCATCCGGGTCCACGCGGTGCAGGTCTGGCCGCCGTTGATCCAGGCGTTGCCGAGGCCCACCTTGACCGCCCTGGCCAGGTCGGCGTCCTCGAGGACCACGTTCGCCGACTTACCGCCCAGCTCCAGCGCGACCCGCTTGACGGTGTCGGCGGCGACCACCGAGACCCGCTTGCCGGCCCGGGTGGAGCCGGTGAAGGACACCATGTCGACGTCCGGGTGCGCCGCGATCGCCTCGCCGACGACGGGCCCGGTGCCGTGCACGACGTTGAACGCGCCCGCGGGCAGCCCGGCCGCCGCCGCGACCTCGGCGAGTATCTGCGCGGTCAGCGGCGCGACCTCGGTCGGCTTCAGGACGACCGTGTTCCCGGCCAGCAGCGCGGGCGCGACCTTCGCGACGATCTGGTGCAGCGGGTAGTTCCACGGCGTGATCGCGCCGACCACGCCGATCGGCTCCCGGACGACCAGCGAGTTGCCGATCTCCTCGGTCCAGGCGAAGCCGTCGGCCAGCCCCGCGACCGTCGCCGACGACCCGATCGGCATCGCGACCTGCACCTTCTGCGAGAAGGTGATCGGCGAGCCCATCTCGGCGGTGATCGTGTCGGCGATCTCGCCCGCCCGCTCCTTCAGCCCGGCGGAGATCGCCTTCACCACGGCCGCGCGCTGCCCGACCGGCGTCTCCGACCATCCCGGGAACGCGGCACGGGCGGCCGCGACCGCGGCGTCGACGTCGGCGGCGGTCCCGGCGGGCACCGACCCGACGGGCGCCCCGGTCGCCGGGTCCACCACCTCGATCCGGTCGGTGCCCGCGGACTCGCGGGAGGTGCCGCCGATGACGTGGGACAGCGTCGTCTCGCTCATGCCCTGATCCTCACACGCGGGGCAAGGGCAGGCTCACCATTCGCTCAGTAGTCGAACGACGGGTCCTCGGTGCGGGTCCGCTTCAGCTCGAAGAAGTGCGGGTTCTCCGCCATCAGCCGGGCGCCGTCGAACAGCCGTCCGGCGTCCTCGCCCTTCGGCACCCGGGAGATGACGGGCCCGAAGAACGCGACGCCGTCGACGTGGATGGTCGGGGTACCGACGTCCAGCCCCACCGGGTCCATGCCCTCGTGGTGGCTGACCTTCAGCTTCTCGTCCCACTCGGTCGAGTGCGCGGCGTCGGCCAGCGCCCCGGGCAGGTCCAGCTCCTTGAGGGCCCCGGCGATCACGTCGTCGAAGTCCTTGTTCTGCTGGTTGTGGATCCGCTCGCCCATCGCGGTGTAGAGCGGACCGAGGATCTCCGGCCCGTGCGCCTCGGCGGCGGCGATGCAGACCCGGACCGGGCCCCACGCGCGGTCCATCAGGTCGCGGTACTTCTCGGGGAGGTCACGGCCCTCGTTGAGCACCGCGAGGCTCATCACGTGCCAGGTCACGTCTACCTCGCGGACCTTCTCCACCTCGAGCACCCACCGGGAGGTCAGCCAGGCCCAGGGACACAGCGGGTCGAACCAGACGTCGACGCGGGCACGGCCGTCGGCAGCAGCAGTCGTCATGTCGGGCGCAACGCCGGTGCCGCTCCGGGGATTCCGCGGGCCGTGGACCGGGCACCGTGATTGGATGCCGGTCGACCCCACTCCCGGGAGAGGACCTCGAACGACGTGACCCCGCCCAACCTGACCCGTGTCCAGGGCGAGGAGCGCGCAGCGCTGCTCGACGTGTCGACCTACGACGTCACGATCGACCTCACCGACGGCGCCGGTGCCCCCTCCGAGCGGACGTTCGCCGTCACCACCACCGTGCGGTTCGCCGCGGCGGAACCGGGCGGCAGCACCTGGATCGAGTGGGTCGGCGAGGACATCACCTCGGCGACGCTGAACGGGACCGGACTCGACGTCGCGGGATGGACCGAGGAGGGCGGCCTCGCGCTGCCGGACCTGGCGGCCGAGAACGAGCTGACGGTCGTCGCCACCGGCCTGTACACCAACACCGGTGAGGGCCTGCACCGTTTCGTCGACCCGGTCGACGGCGGTGTCTACCTCTACTCGCAGTTCGAGACGGCCGGCTGCAAGCGGCTCTTCCCGTGCTTCGACCAGCCCGACCTGAAGGCCCGCTACACGATCACCGTGACCGCGCCGGAGGACTGGAAGGTCGTCTCGAACGCACCGGCCGCCGTCGAGGACGGCGTGCACCGCTTCGAGCAGACCGGGATCCTCTCGACCTACCTGGTCGCGCTGATCGCGGGGCCGTACGCGAGCTGGCACGACACCTACCGCGACGAACACGCGGAGATCCCGCTCGGCATCTACTGCCGCGCCTCGCTGGCCCCGCACATGGACCACGAGCGGATCTTCACGGAGACGAAGCAGGGCTTCGACTTCTACCACCGCAACTTCCGGGTGACCTACCCGTTCGGCAAGTACGACCAGCTCTTCGTCCCGGAGTTCAACGCCGGCGCGATGGAGAACGCCGGTGCGATCACGTTCCTGGAGGACTACGTCTTCCGGTCCCGGGTCACCCGCACCCTCTACGAGCGGCGCGCCGAGACGATCCTGCACGAGATGGCGCACATGTGGTTCGGCGACCTCGTGACCATGCGCTGGTGGGACGACCTGTGGCTGAACGAGTCGTTCGCCACCTGGGCGTCCGTGCTGTGCCAGGCCGACGCCACCGAGTACACCAACGCCTGGACGACGTTCGCGAACGTCGAGAAGTCCTGGGCCTACCGGCAGGACCAGCTCCCGTCGACGCACCCGATCGCCGCGGACATCCCGGACCTGCAGGCCGTCGAGGTCAACTTCGACGGGATCACCTACGCCAAGGGCGCGTCGGTGCTCAAGCAGCTCGTCGCCTACGTCGGCCTGGAGCCGTTCCTGGCCGGGCTGCGGGACTACTTCGCCGCGCACGCCTGGGGCAACGCCACGTTCGACGACCTGCTGGGCGCGCTGGAGAAGGCGTCCGGGCGGGACCTGTCCGACTGGGGCGCGCAGTGGCTGCGCACCACCGGTCTGAACCTGCTGCGGCCGTCGTTCGGGGTCGACGAGGCGGGCAAGTTCACCTCGTTCGACGTCGTGCAGGGCGGGGCCCGCCCCGGCGCCGGCGAGCTGCGCACGCACCGGATCGCGGTCGGCGTGTACGACGACGACCCGGCGACCGGGAAGCTGGTCCGCACCCACCGGGTCGAGCTCGACGTCTCCGGCGAGCGGACCCCGGTCCCCGAGCTCGTCGGCCTCCCCCGCGGCAAGCTGGTCCTGGTCAACGACGACGACCTCACCTACTGTGCGCTGCGTCTCGACCCCGGCTCGCTGGCCACCCTGGTCGACCGGATCGGCGACATCGCCGACCCGCTGCCGCGGACGCTGTGCTGGTCGTCGGCCTGGGAGATGACCCGCGAGGCCGAGCTGAAGGCCCGCGACTTCGTCACCCTCGTCGCCGGCGGGTTCGACACCGAGACCGAGATCGGCGTCGTACAGCGGCTGCTGATGCAGGCCCAGACGGCGACGGCGTCGTACTGCACCCCGGAGTGGGCCGCCGGGCGAGGCTGGCCGCTGCTGACCGACGCGCTGCGCTTCCGGCTGGACACCGCCCCCGCCGGGTCGGACATCCAGCTCGCCGTCGTGAACGCCCTGGCCTCGTCGGTGCTGCCGGACGTCACCCTCGACGCGATGAAGGGCTGGCTGCTCGACGTGCAGGTCCCGGCCGGGCTGACCGTCGACGCCGACCTGCGCTGGCGGCTGCTGCACGCGCTGGTCGCGCACGGACGGGCGGGCGAGACCGAGATCGCCGAGGAGGAGCAGCGCGACGCGACCTCGACCGGTGCCCGGCAGGGTGAGCGGGCCCGCGCGCTGGTCCCGACCGCCGAGGCCAAGGAGCGGGCCTGGCAGCGTGCCGTGCACGACGACTCGCTGCCCAACTCGATGAACGAGTCGGCGATCGCGGGCTTCTCGCACCCCGCGCAGCGCGGCCTGCTCGACGGGTACGTCGACCGCTACTTCGCCGAGATCGACGGCGTGTGGGCACGGCGGACCTCGGAGCTGGCGCAGAACGTCGTCGTCGGGCTGTTCCCGTCCTGGGCGGTGGAGCCGAGCACCGTCGCCGCCGCCGACGCCTGGCTCGCCGACGAGTCGAAGCCGGCCGCCCTGCGCCGGCTGGTGACCGAGGGCCGCGCCGGGATCGTCCGGGCGCTCGCCGCCCGGGAGTTCGACGGCCAGCCGACGCCCTCCACCCCGGACCAGGCGACCGCCGTCGAGCAGCCCTGATCACGAGGACCCAGAGCGAGGGCCCCGGGAGCGTGCTCCCGGGGCCCTCGTGCTGTGCGTGGGTGGACGTTCAGCCGCGGCGGCGCAGCAGCGTCCGCAGCGGGTTGCGCGGCCGTGCGCGCGACCCGGTCTCGTCGGCGGAGCGGAACGCCCCGCAGGCCCGGGCGCCGCAGGCACCGCAGTCGCTGCCGGACCGGTAGTGCTCGTGCATCTCCTCCGGGTGCCCGCAGGTGCACATCGCCACGCCGGGCTGCGCCGGCGGGGCCGGGGCGACGGGCTCGGCCGCGGTCCGCTGCTGCGGGATGCGTGGCGGCGCCGACGGTGTGACGGAGGGCAGGCCGGTCGGCGGTGTGAGCACCGCTGCCGAGGGGGTCGAGGAATCAGGCGTGGCCCGGCGCCCGCTCGGGCCCGGGGCGGCTGCGCCGTCGTGCGATTGCGCCATGGTGACCTCCTTCGTGCGGACGGCGGAGGCCGGAGTCGTCACCGGACCACGCCGTCACGGCACCCAGTATGGGATCACCAAGGGCTCCGGGGGAATGACCCAGCGCGAACAACGTTGCCCGCGGTGACAGATCCGCAGGTCAGGACGCCGAGCTGACCCGATCAGTGGGCAACCGGAAGAGTGAGTACTGCCAGACAGCCCAGTGGATCGTGCGCCGTGTGGAGCACCAGATCGCCGCCGTGCTCGTGCGCCAACCGGGCGCTGATGTGGAGGCCGAGTCCCGATCCGCCCGCCGACTCGTCGTGCACCCCGCGTTCGATCACCATGGTGTCCTGCCCGCCGGGGAGGCCGGGCCCGGTGTCGCGGACCTCGACGGCCACGAAACCGGGGACGTCGGCGTCGCGGCCCCGTACCGTCACCGACGCCCCGGGGGCGTGCCGGGCGCAGTTGGCGAGCAGGTTGGTCACGACCTGGCGCGTGACCGACTCCGGCGCCGCGACGGCGGGCAGCCCGTCGTCGACCCGGAGGGTGATCCCCTGCTGGTCGGCTCGCAGGTCGACCAGCTGGTGCAGCACCGGTCCGACGCCGTGCACGTGCCCGTTCGCGGCGAGCGGCGCCGGGGTGACGGGCGCGAACGCCGGGCCCAGGTCGAGCAGTGCCGCGTCCCGCTCGTCGACGAGGGGATCGGGCTCCTCCGCGGGCCCGCCGGTGGCCAGCACCGGGCTCTCCAGCATCACGCGCAGCCGGCCGAGCTCGGACAGCACGGCCTCACGGAGCTGGTCGGTGCGGTCGTCGCCGTCGGTGTGCGAGAGCAGGTAGGCCGCACCCGCGAGGCCGGCGAGGCCGTTGCGCAGCTCGTGGTCGCGCTCGGCGGCCTGCCCGGCGGCGCGCTCGAGCAGCCGGGTCGCGTCGCCCAGGGTCTCCTGCAGCCGGTCGTACTCGTCCTGCAGCCGGGTCACCGCGCGCAGCGCCATGCTGAGCAGCGCCGACAGCACGACGGCCATCCCGAGGATCCGCAGCGACGGGTACACCAGGCCGGTCACCGGCTCGCTGGGGACGACGGCCCGGTACAGCTGCGACACCGCGATGACCAGCAGCCCCAGGCCGAGCCGGGACCGGACCCGGCTCTGCCGCCGGTAGCCGTCGAACAGGAACAGCACCGCGACGGCGGACCAGCCGGCCTGGATCAGGATCGACGGCAGCGGGCTGGTGGCCAGCACCGTGCTGAACGGCGTCTCCTCCTGGAGCGCGACCACGCCGCCGAGCGCCATCGCGACCACGAACAGCGCCCAGCCGCCCCAGGCCCCGAGCCGGGCCGGCGGTCGCAGGGCGGCGATCAGGATGCACATGCCCACCGCGAGCATGGACAGCACCGCGAGCCGGGACACCCCGGCCGGCTGCCCCTGGACGACGAGCGCCGACAGCGGCAGCACGACCACGCCGTAGAGCAGCAGCGCCGCCCCGAACCAGGACGGCCGCGGGTCCCCCGACAGCCGCCCGGTGACGAGGGCGACGATCGCCGCCGCCGAGCCGACCGCGGCGGCGACCAGGGTCAGGACCGAGGTCGAGGAGGCGACGTCGAGCCAGCCGGTGACGACCGCGGGCCGGGTGACCGCCACGACGACCACACAGAGGGTGACGACGACGAGTGCGTCGGCCAGGTGCCCCGCGAAGAACCGGGCGCGAAGATGCCGCCCGAGCACGCCGCTGAAGCTGCCCGCCGCCACGCTGTCCTCCTGGGTCATCGGAACTGATGAGGAGGGATGATAGGCCGAGATCCACACCTCAGGAGACAGGGTCACCCTTGCAGACGAACGGCCCTTCGACGCAGCGCGCCCGGGCCATCACCGCAGGTGGAGGCGCAGGGACGGACGGCCCAGCGGGACAGGTCCGGACGGCTCAGAGCCCTGCTGCCTTCCGGTAGAGCGCCACGGCCTCGAGCTGGGACCCGACCTCGAGCTTGGTGAGGACGGCGCGGATCTGGGTCCGGACGGTCGCCAGCGACACGACGAAATGGTCCGCGACGGCCTGGGCCCGCTTCCCGCCGGCGAGCAGCGCCAGCACCTCGCGCTCGCGCTGCGTGAGCTTGTTCAGCTTCTCGTGCAGGTCGCGGCGCTCGCTCTCGCGGTCGCGGTGCAGCTTGCTGAACTGCTCCCGGCGGCCGGGCGGCATCACCGACCGCCCCGCCCTGGCCTCGCGGATGGCGTTGAGCAGAGCCGGGAACGGGGCGTTCTTCGGGACGAAGACGAACCCCCCGGCGTCGAGCGCGGCGCCGACCCAGCCCGCGTCGGAGCTGCCGGACAGGACCACGACCCGCCATCCGAGGTCGACCAGCGGCGCGACCAGGCGCACCCCGTCGATCCGGTTGCCGTCCGGGTCCCGGCCGAGGTCCAGGTCGAGCACGATCAGCCCGGGCTCGCCGCGGCGGGCGTGGTCGAGGACGCCGGCCGCCGACCGCACGGGCTGGAACGTCGCGTCCTCACCCTCGGCGCGCAGGTTCAGCGCCAGGGCCGAACCGACCAGCTCGTGGTCGTCGACGATCAGGATCGGGCTCGCCCCGGTCATTCCGGGACCGCCTCGCGGGAATGCACTATAGTGACACCTTAAAACCGTTCGGCTGTTCGTGGTGTCGTGCACTTACCGGACACGCGGCTGGTCCGTTCGGCCGCGCGCCCGGTCGGGGCCGGTCAGCCCCGGGTACCGGCCTGGTCGGCCAGCATGCGCAGCCCGGAGAGCAGGCCACCGAAGAGATCGCCCTCCTTGAAGGACGCCACCATGCTCATCAGGGCGAGCTTGGCACCGCGGTCGGTCAGCCGGACCGCGGCCTCGGCGCCGGTGACGATCTCCAGCAGCCGCTGCCCGGGACTCACGGCGACCAGGACGGCGTCGTCGTAGCCCTCGATCCGGCCGTGCAGGTCGACGGCGGTCGCCCGCGCGTCGGACCCGAGGTCACCCAGGTACAGGGCGAACCGCAGGCCGGTCTCCCGGCTGGTGAGGGTCAGCGCGTCGTCGAGACGCGTGAGCTGCACCGGGGAGAACGGGAGGTCGGACCGGTCGGGCTCGCGGAACTGCTCGGCCACGGAGACACGGCCGGAGGCCGTGACCACCGACCCCTCCGGCAGGTCCTCCTCGTTGCCCTGGAAGACGGCGACGCCGCTACCACTTGCCACCGGTACCTCCTCGTGCGTCACTGCCGGCGGCTGGGGCGTGTGCCGCGTGGTGCGCGGCGCCGGCCGGGTTGGCGATCCAGAACAGGGGCTCGTACGTCCACGGGTCCCCCACGTTGTAGCGGGGGCGGGCGCTCCGGTTGCGCAGCGCGATCCACGTCCAGATCGCGAAGTACAGAACCACCGGCGCGACCACGAAGACCAGCAGGGTTTCGACGACGGTCACGGGGGCAGAATTTAGCCGATGGCCCCACCGGGCACCTGCTCAGGTGTCCGATCCGACAGGCGCCCCGACCGGATTGCGCGCAGCAACGCGTCGTGGTCGGCCTCGGTCTGGTCGGCGTAGGCGCGGGCGAAGGTGCACAGCGCGTCCGCGACCTTGCCGCCCTTGCCCAGGTAACCGGCGATCATGGACGCACCGGAGGTCCGGGCGTGCCCCTTCGCGAGCAGCTTCCCGCAGATGTCGGCGTAGTCCGCCAGCGCGGGCGCGGACAGCGTGTCCGGCACGATCGCGCCCTTCATGTCGCGGAACTGGCGGACGTAGTACTGGCGGCCGCCGACCGTCGTCCAGCCGAGCAGCGGGTCGGAGACGGTCTGCAGCGCCTGCTGGTACTCGACGACGCGCTGTCCCTGGTGCGAGTGCCACGCCTCGTGGCCGTGCACGTACGGGCCGACGACCGACCGCCGCGCCTGCTTGAGCTGGAGGAACAGCACGTCGTCCGGGCTGGAGCCCTCGCACAGCACCAGGTAGGCGCGCAGCCCGACCGAGCCGACCCCGACGACCTTGTGGGCGACGTCGGTGGCGTGGTAGACGCCGAGGATGCGCGCCCAGTGCGGCGGGAGCGTGGCGAGGTAGTCGTCGAGCGCGGCGAGGATCCGCTCGGTGTGCTCGTCGTCGGGGTGGGTGATCAGCGGCGGCTCGGTGACGATCCGGCGCTCGCCACCGTCCTCGCTCACGAACCGGGGCAGGGCCCGGTCGCTGGTCCGCTTGCGGGCGCGCTCGGCGGCCTTGTCGATGGCCCGGCGGGCGGTCTTGTGGTCGGCGTCGTCGCGCAGCGTCTCGACGCCCATGACGTCGAACGAGCGCGCCAGCAGCGGCTGCTCGGCCAGCGCGCGCAGATGCTCGGCGTAGGCGTGCACGCAGCGGGCGACGGCCTCGGCGCACTGCCGCTCCGACGCCCCCGAGTCCCGCCCGGCCACCCAGGTGGAGGCGACCAGCCGGCGCAGGTCCCACTCCCAGGCCCCGGGATGGGCCTCGTCGAAGTCGTTGAGGTCGAAGACGAGCTCGCGCTCCGGTGAGGCGTAGAAGCCGAAGTTGCCGAGATGGGCGTCGCCGCAGATCACCGGGTGGATCCCGGTGGCGGGCAGCACCGCGAAGTCGGCGGCGTGCAGCGCAGCGGCACCGCGCAGGAACGCGTGCGGCGACGCGCTCATCCGCTGCACGCGCAGCGGGACGAGCTCGGGCACCCGGCCGGAGTTGGTGATCTCGACGAGATCGACCGGGTCGACCCGCCGCAGCGCCGACGACCACGACGCGAGCGTGGACCGGGGCGCGGCCTCCCGCCGCCCCTTGCCGATCCGGTAGCGCTCGTCGCGCGGGGTGGAGCGGCGGTGCAGGGAGCCGAAGGACTCCCGGTCCGATCCGGCCAGCACGGGATGCGAGGTCACCCCGGTGTTGTACCCGCTAACGGGCCGTCGTGGGGGCCGCGGGCGTGCGGTGCAGGGTCAGCAGCACTACCGCGCTCAGCACGAAGATCACCGCCGAGCCGAGGTAGAGGGCCTGCGGGGACGCCCCCGCGTCGAGCAGCGCCCCCGCCGCGACCGGCGCGGCCACCGCCCCGATCCGGCCGACGCCGATCGCCGTGCCGACCCCGGTCGCCCGGATCCGGTCCGGGTACGACGTCGCGGCGAGCGCGTACAGGCCGCCGACGCAGCCGTTCACGACGACCCCGACCAGCATCCCGACGGCGAACGCGACGGCGAGCACCGACAGGGCGGGCAGCAGGAGCGCGAGCAGCGCGCCGCTCGCCAGCAGGTAGCCGGTCAGGACGCCGCGCAGCGGCCACCGGGCGGCCAGGGCGCCCAGCACGACCGTCCCGAAGATCCCGCCGACGTTCAGCAGGGTCCCGCCGGTCAACCCCTGCGACGGCGACAGGCCGGCCTCGAGCAGCAGCGTCGGCGTCCAGCTCGTGACGAAGTAGAACCCCGCCATCACCAGCACGAACATCGCCCAGAGGCCGACCGTCGTGCGGCGCAGTGCGGGTGTCAGCAGGGCTCGCGGCCCGCCGGCCACGGTGCCGGGCTCGGTGCCGGGCTCGGGATCCGGGAGCGCGGTGACGGTGGGCGCGTCCAGGCGGCGCAGCAGGGCGTTGACCCGGTCCAGGGCGCCCGCGGGCCGCCGGGTCAGCAGGAACCCGAGCGACTCGGGCAGCGCGCCGAGCACGAGCGGGACCGCGAGCAGGGTGGCGACGCCACCGATCAGGAACACCGTCCGCCAGCCGTGCGCCTCGATCAGCGCGACGGCCAGCAACCCGCCGAGCGTCGCACCGCCGGCGTAGCCGATCCCCTGCAGGCCCACCGCCATCGGCCGCCAGCGGCGCGAGGCGTACTCGGTGGCGATCGTGCTGCTGCAGGCGAGCACCCCGCCGACACCGACGCCGGTGAGCACACGCAACGCACCGAGGACGACCACCGACGGCGCGGCCGCCGACAGCAGCATCCCGATGCCCGCCACCACGAGCCCGGCGACGATGACGGGGCGCCGGCCGATCCGGTCCGCGGCAGGCGCGAGGAAGATCGAGCCCAGCGCCATGCCGACCAGCCCGGCGGACAACAGCAGCCCCAGCTCGGCGCCGCCGAGCCCCCACTCGGCGGCGACCGCGCGGCCGGTGAAGGCCATGACGAGCACGTCGAAGCCGTCGATCAGGTTCAGGACCAGGCAGACGGTCACCGCGCGCCACTGGAAGCGGCGCATCGGGGCGTCGTCGATCAGGGACCGCAGGTCGGTGCTCATCGCGCCGGCCTCAGACGTTCCGTCGCCCCAGCGCGCGGTAGGTCCAGCCCGCCGCCTCCCAGGTCTCACGGTCCAGCGCGTTGCGACCGTCGAGGACGCGGCGGGTGCGCACGACCTTCCCGAACGCCGCCGGGTCGAGCTGCTTGTACTGGCGCCACTCGGTCAGCAGCAGCACGGCGTCGGCGTTCTCCGCCGCCTCCTCCGGGGTCTCGACGAAGTCGAGCTGCGCCCAGTGCTTGCGCACGTTGTCCCCGGCCTGCGGGTCGGTCACCCGCACGTTCGCGCCCTGCAGCTGCAGCTGCGCCGCCACGTTCAGTGCCGGCGAGTCCCGGATGTCGTCGGAGTCGGGCTTGAACGCCGCACCCAGCACCGCGATCCGCTTGCCCAGCAGCGAGTCGTCGCACACCTGCCGCGCCAGCTCCACCATCCGGATCCGCCGCCGCATGTTGATGTTGTCGACCTCCCGCAGGAAGGTCAGTGCCTGGTCGGCCCCCAGCTCACCGGCCCGCGCCATGAACGCCCGGATGTCCTTCGGCAGGCATCCCCCGCCGAAGCCCAGCCCGGCGTTGAGGAACTTCCGGCCGATCCGGTCGTCGTGCCCGATCGCGTCGGCCAGCTGCTTCACGTCCGCACCGGTGGCCTCGCACAGCTCGGCCATCGCGTTGATGAAGGAGATCTTCGTGGCCAGGAACGAGTTCGCGGCGGTCTTGACCATCTCCGCGGTCGCGTAGTCCGTCACGACCTTCGGGGTGTCCTCGGCGACGATCCGCGCGTACACGGTGTCCAGCACCGCCTCGGCGTCGACGGCCGTCTCCACCCCGGACAGTCCCGGTACGCCGTAGACCAGGCGGTCGGGGTGCAGCGTGTCCTGCACCGCGAACCCCTCCCGGAGGAACTCCGGGTTCCACGCCAGCCCCGCGCCCGGCACCCGCTCGGCCACCAGCTCCGCCAGCCGCGCCGCGGTCCCCACCGGCACCGTGGACTTGCCCACGACCAGCTCACCCGAGCCGAGCACGTCCAGCAGCGACGCCGTCGCCGCCTCCACGTAGGTCAGGTCCGCCGCGTACTCGCCGCGCCGCTGCGGGGTGCCCACGCAGACGAAGTGCACCGCCGCACCCGCGGCCGTCGCCATGTCCGAGGAGAACGACAGCCGGCCCGAGTCCAGCGACCGCCGCAGCAGCTCGGAGAATCCCGGTTCGTAGAACGGCACCCGGCCCGCGGCCAGCGCCTCCGCCTTCTCCGCGTCGACCTCCACGCCGACGACCTCGTGGCCCAGCTCGGCCATCGACGCCGCGTGCACCGCACCCAGGTACCCGCAACCGATCACCGAGATCTTCAGGGGCTGGTCGCTCTCCGCCATGGGCGGAGGCTAACCCGTGGTGCGGAGCCGGCCGTACCGGGCATCGCACAGATTGCGGGAGGGCAACAGACCGGTGTCCGACGCGTGCGCCAGCGTCGGTGCGTCCCGGTCCTTGTCCGACAGCACCGGTTCGAGCCCGTCGGCCCACGGCAGCGCCAGCTCCGGGTCGAGCGGGCTGATGCCGTGCTCGCGGTCCGGGGCGTACGGCGTCGAGCACAGGTACTCGACGACGGTGCCGTCGGCCAGCGCCTGGAAGGCGTGCCCGAGCCCCTCGGCCAGGTAGACGGCCCTCGGCACGGCCGCGTCGAGCTCGACGACCTCGTACCGGCCGAACGTCGGCGACCCGACCCGCAGGTCGACGATCACGTCCCGGACCGCGCCGGCGGCGACGTGCAGGTACTTCGCCTGGCCCGGGGGGACGTCGGCGAAGTGCACCCCGCGGATCACGCCGCGGTGCGACACCGACCGGTTGGTCTGCGCCACGGTCAGGTCGAAGCCGAGTGCCTCGCGGAACGCGGGCCCCTGGAACGGTGCGGTGAAGGACCCGCGGTGGTCGGGGAACGTCGCCGGCTCGAACGTCCAGGCGCCGTCGATGCCCAGCTCGGTGGCCTTCACGTCCGCACCGCCTCCCACCACGCACGGTGGTCCCGGTGCCAGGCCACGGTCTCTGCCAGGCCCTCGTCGAAGGTCCACCGCGGCGCGTAGCCGAGCTCGTCGCGGATCCGCGACCAGTCCACCGAGTACCGGCGGTCGTGGCCCTTGCGGTCCTCGACGTTCTCGATCATGTCCTCGCCCGCACCGACCGCGGCGAGCAGCCGCCGCGTCAGGTCGGCGTTGGTCAGCTCGGTGCCGCCGCCGATGTTGTAGACCTCCCCGGCCCGGCCCTTCTCCGCGACCAGCGCGATCCCGCGGCAGTGGTCGTCGACGTGCAGCCAGTCCCGCACGTTGAGCCCGTCGCCGTAGAGCGGGACCCGCCTCCCGTCGAGCAGGCGGGTGACGAACAGCGGGATCAGCTTCTCCGGGAACTGGTAGGGCCCGTAGTTGTTCGAGCACCGGGTCACCACGACGTCCAGGCCGTGCGTGCGGTGGTAGCTGCGCGCCAGCAGGTCCGACCCGGCCTTCGCCGCCGAGTACGGCGAGTTGGGCTCCAGCGGGTGGCTCTCCGGCCACGACCCCTGCTCGATCGACCCGTACACCTCGTCGGTCGAGACGTGCACGAAGCGCCCCACGCCCCGGTCCAGCGCCGCCTGCAGCAGGACCTGCGTCCCGACGACGTTGGTCGTCACGAAGTCCGCCGCGCCGGTGATCGAGCGGTCCACGTGCGTCTCCGCGGCGAGGTGCACGACCAGGTCCGCGCCGGTCAGCACCCCGGCGACCCGCTGCGGGTCCCGGACGTCGCCGCGCTCGACGGTGACCCGGTCCGCCACCGGTGCCAGGTTCTCGATCCGCCCGGCGTAGGTGAAGGCGTCCAGCACCACGATCTCCGCGCCCGCGAGCGCCGGGTAGGCCCCGGCGGCGGCGCTCCGCACGAAATGGGAACCGATGAACCCGGCTCCGCCGGTCACCACGACCCGCACACGCCCTCCCCGCTCGTCGTCGGCCCCGGTCAGCGTGTCAGAGTCGCCCCGTCGGACGGCGAGGAGGTGGGCGCGTGCGCGCGTGCGTGCTGGGTGCCAACGGGCAGCTCGGACGGGCACTGACGGCGGCGCTGCCCGATGCCGTGGCCCTCACCAGGGACGGGCTGGACGTCGGCGACGCCGCCGCCGTCGCCGCGTTCGACTTCTCGGGCGTCGACGTCGTGTTCGACGCCGCCGCGTACACCGCCGTCGACCGGGCGGAGACCGATCCCGCGGCGGCGTGGCGGGTGAACGCGCTCGGACCGGCGTACCTCGCCGCGGCGGCCGCCCGGTACGGGTTCACGCTGGTGCACGTCTCCACCGAGTACGTCTTCGACGGCACCGCGCCCGGCCCGATGCCCGAGGACACCCCGCTCGCGCCGCTGGGTGTCTACGGCGCCTCCAAGGCCGCCGGCGAGCTGGCCGTGCGGGCGGGCGCCCCGCGGCACGTCGTCGTCCGCACCAGCTGGGTGGCCGGCGACGGCGGCAACTTCGTCGCGACGATGGCCCGGCTGGCCCGCGACGGCGTCTCCCCCGCCGTCGTCGACGACCAGATCGGTCGCCCGACCTTCGCCCCCGACCTCGCCGCCGCGCTGGTCGCGCTGGCCGGGAACGGGCACGGCGTCTACCACGTCACCGGCGACGGCGAGCCGGTCAGCTGGCACGGCGTGGCCCGCGAGGTGTTCGCCCGGTGCGGCCGGGACCCCGCCGACGTCCGCGCCGTGTCGACCGCCGAGTACGCCGCGGACAAGCCGCACCTGGCCCGCCGCCCGGCGAACTCGGTCCTGGACCTGAGCCGGGCGACCGGGGCCGGGATCTCGATGCCGGCCTGGCGGGACGGACTGGACCGGTACCTCGGGGTGGCGCGGTGAAGGGGATCGTCCTGGCCGGCGGGACCGGCAGCCGGCTGTCGCCGATCACCCGGGCCGTCTCGAAGCAGCTGCTGCCGGTCTACGACAAGCCGATGATCTACCACCCGCTGACCACGCTCATGCTGGCCGGCGTGCGGGAGATCCTGCTGATCTCCACCCCGCACGACCTGCCCGGCTTCCAGCGGCTCCTCGGCGACGGCACCCAGCTCGGCCTGGAGATCACCTACGCCCCGCAGGAGCACCCCAACGGGCTCGCCGAGGCGTTCGTCATCGGCGCCGACCACGTCCGTGGCGGCCCGTCGGCACTCGTCCTCGGTGACAACATCTTCCACGGGGCCTCCTTCGGCGACCTGCTGCGCCGCCGCGTCGCCCAGGTCAGCACCGGCGAGGCCGGCTGCGTCCTGTTCGGCTACCCCGTCCGCGACCCCCGCCGCTACGGCGTCGGCGAGGCCGACCCGGACGGGCGGCTCGTCTCCCTCGAGGAGAAGCCCGAGCACCCCCGCTCCGACCGGGCCATCACCGGCCTCTACCTCTACGACGAGCACGTCGCCGACATCGCCGCCGCCGTCGAGCCCTCCCCCCGCGGCGAGCTCGAGATCACCGACGTCAACCGCGCCTACCTCGACCAGGGCCGCGCCCACCTCCAGGACCTCGGCCGCGGCTTCGCCTGGCTCGACACCGGCACCCACGAGTCCCTCATGGAGGCCGGCCAGTACGTCCGCGTCCTCGAGAACCGCCAGGGCGTCCGCATCGCCTGCATCGAGGAGGTCGCCCTCCGCATGGGCTACATCGGCGCCGCCCAGGCCCGGCGGCTCGGCGAGGCCCAGCTCGGCTCCGGATACGGCGAGTACGTCGTGGGCGTGGCGGAGCAGTTCGACCGCCGGGGCTGACAGGGTGGGGGTGTGAGCGGTGCCCCCACGCCCGTACGGCGCTTCCAGCACGCCCTGTTCCGCGCCGGGCAGTGGGTGCTCGGGCACCGCGGCGGCCCGGAGCACGACATCGAGCCGGGGCTCTCGGTCGTCGGCAAGGACGCCGGGACCCGGCAGGCCCGGCTGTGGATCGGCGCGCTGGTGCACGGCTGCGACGCCGAGACGCTCGACGCGACGGTCACCGTCTCCGGAGCGGCCGGCGACGCCCGGGTCACGACGACGCTGCTGCGCTTCGGCTTCGACGACGAGCGCGCCGTCTCCGGCTGGCGGGCGGGCACCCGGTTCTTCCACGGCCACGTCGTCGTCGACCGGCTGGCGCCCGACGCGTGGGGCGAGGCCGCCGTCGAGCTGGCCCCGGTGCCGGGGCTGCGCGAGGAGCACCGCCGGGCGTCCTGCCGGGTGCGGACGCTGCCGTCGCGGATCGCCGTCGGCGGGTCGCTGACCGCTCTCGTCGGGTCCTGCTACGACGCCGACACCGACACGACGAACGCCCTCGACGCGGCGTTCCGGCACCTGCGCGACCACGTCGCCGCGCCGGACATCACGCTGCTCACCGGCGACCAGGTCTATGCCGACGCGCCCGCGAAGTTCTACGCGACGATGGCCCGCAGCACGCCACGCACCTACGGCCTGCTGGAGTACTGGACGTCCTGGGGCATGCAGCGCTACGGCGAGCGCCGCCACCTCGGCATGCGGGAGCTGCTGGGGCACGGCCCGCACTGGTTCCTGCCCGACGACCACGAGTTCTGGAACAACTGGCCGCACGCGTCGGTCACCGCGCGGCACTCCTACTCCAACATCGGCCGGGCCGGTCGCGGCGGGCTGCTCCGCAGGCTCGCCGTGTGGCGGCACCGTCGCGCCGGACCGGACGCCCCGGTGCCCTGCCCGGCCGATCCCGGCCCGCCGCCCACGGACCCGCTGGTGCAGAGCTACCACCCGGTGCACCCCGACGAGTGGGACACCTGGGGCCGCGCCGCCTTCGACCTCTACGGCTCGTTCCAGACCCCGAGCGTGCGCGACCGCGACACCGGCCGGATCACCCGCGGCGAGCTCGACGACGACCCGGCCGCCGACCCGCTCCGCCCGCCCCGGCACGGTCCGCCCGGCGAGGTCCACCGCCCGCTCAACCAGCTCGTGCAACGCATCGACCTCGACGAGGTGCAGATCGTCCTGCTCGACACCCGCACCCGCCGGACCCGGCGCACGGACGACCCCCGCCACTCCGCGTTCGTCGACGCCGAGTACCTCGACCGGGTGCTGGCGATCGCCGCCGACGCCGCGGTCCTCGTGCTCGTCACCCCGCAGCCGATGCTGGTGCCGCCGTACCGGACGCGGCTGCGCGAGCGCCCGCTCGGCGCCCGGGTGGAGAAGGCGATCGACCTGCAGGTCGCCGACTACCCCGACCAGTACGCCCGGTTCTGGGACGGCCTCGTCGCCGCCCGGGACGGCCGCCCCACCGTCACCGTCGGCGGCGACATCCACTCCAGCTACGTGGGGCACGCGCCGTCGCTGCCGCTGCTGGAGGTGGTGTCGTCGCCGATGTCGCTGGTCGCCGGCTCGACCCTGTTCGAGACGGTGTTCGCGGCGCCGGCGAAGCTGCTCCGCGCGATGTCCGGGGGCTCGGCCCACCGGGACCAGTACGCGCCGGGCGCGCCGCTCGCCCGGATCCCGGACCTGCGCAGCCGGGCCGTCCGCGCGCCGGAACCGGGTGACGAGCCGGTCGCGGTGTCACTGACCGGCCTGGGTCGCGGCAACCCCGAGGGCATCGGGCTGCTGTCGCTGGCCCGGCCCGGCGAGCACCGTTTCGAGCTGACCGCGTCGCTGCACCTGCGCGCGTCGCTGGCGGCCGGGAACACCGACGGCGCCCGGCGGGTGCGCGTGGAGCTCCGGACCGACCGGCGGGGCCCCGAGGCGATGGGGCGTCCGGAGGTCGGTCCGCCCCTGCCCTGACGAGATCGTCCCCGCCACGGGAGGTACCGGAGGCCCGGTCCCGCTACGGTCGTCCGGTATGGGGGATCTGCTGCTCAGCGAGGAACTGCTGCTCATCGGCCTGCACGACGGGACCGGCAAGCCCGACGGGTGGTTCGACCCCGGACGGCTGCACGGCGCGCTGCTCTGCGACCTGATCGAACGGGGCCTCGTCACCGTCGACGGGACGAAGAAGGTCGTCCCGACCGGCGAGCGGTCCGACCACCCCGCCCTGCAGGCGGTCCTGGAGACGGTCACCGCCGACGCGAAGCCGCGCAGCGTCTCGCACTGGGTGAGCACCCTGCCGTGGAAGCACACGAAGCCCAGCGAGCTCGTCGCCACGAGACTGGTCGACGACGGCGTCCTCACCAGTGAGGAGGGCCGGGTCCTCGGGCTGTTCCGCACCACCCAGCTGCCCGAGGCGGACCCGGGCCCGGAGCGGGCACTGCGGGAGCGGCTCGCGGGGATCCTCGTCGCCGGCCGCACCCCGGACGCCCACGACGCGCTGCTGGTCACGCTCCTGCACACGACGTCGCAGACAGCGGCGCGCGAAGGAGATCGCGAAGGGGCTGAAGGACGATCCGGTCGTCAAGGCCCAGTACGACGCGGCGGTCATCGCGATGGTGACGACGGTCGCCGCGACGACGGTGGTGACGACCTCGGGTTCGGGCTGACCCCCGACCGCTTCGTACCGCTCCGTCGCTAACACCCGATCACCGGGGGACGAGTGTTCCGGCGACGCCGCGGCCCGCGCACGGGCCGCTCCGGTGTCCAGGCCCGGAAACCGGAGCGAAGGAGCTGTCCCGGTGCGCATCTGTCAGCTGTCCAGTGTGGAGTCCGCATTCGGCTTCCTGGTCCCGCTGTTCGACGCCCTGGACCGCGACGGGCACGAGGTGGTCGCGGCCAGCATCATGGACCACGACGGCGACGTACTACGGCACCACCTCGGCACCGCACACGAACTCCACAGGATCGGCGTCAGCCGCAAGGTCACGGCGCGCGCCCTGACCACCGAGATCGTCGCACTGGCCCGCTACCTGCGGCGAGAGCGTTTCGACGTGGTCCATCTGCACGGTCCGCTCGCGTCGATCCAAGGACGACTCGCGGCCCGTCTCGCGGCGGTCCCGTGCGTCATCAACCACGTGCACGGCTTCTACTTCCACGAGGGCATGGCACGACCGTCCCGGGTGGTGCACCAGACCGCGGAGCGCCTGCTGAACCGGCACCTGGCCGACCACGTCGTCACCGTCAACTCGGAGGATCTCGAGCACGCGCGCCGGAACGGGTTCGCCAGGGATCCCGCCCGGATCGTCGCCACCCCCGGCGTCGGGATCGACACCGAACGGTTCGCCCCGGGGTCCGCCCGGAGGCACGCGGTCCGTCGCGAACTCGGTGTCCCCGACGGAGAGCTCCTCGTCGTCTTCGTCGGCAGGCTGGTCGCGGAGAAGGGTGTCCAGGAGCTCCTGACCGCGTTCTCCGAACTGCTCGCGGAGCAACCTGCGTGGCTGGTGCTCGTCGGCGACGTGTCGCCGAGCGAACGGGACCAGTCCGTCCTGGCGAGGATCGAACAGGAGCACCGGCGCGACCCGGAGGCGGCCGCGCGGACCCTGCTGCTCGGGCAGCGCCGCGACGTCCCGGACCTTCTCGCGGCCGCCGATCTGGTCGTCCAGCCGTCCTACCGGGAGGGGATGCCGGTCTCGGTGCTGGAGGCCATGTCGGCAGGGGTCCCGCTGGTGACGACGGACATCCGGGGCAGCAGGGAGGCCGTGGCGGGTGGAGCGGCCGGCGTCCTGGTCTCTCCGCGGGACGCGGCCGCGCTCAGCACCGCCGTCCGGAAGCTCGCCGCGGATCCCGAGGAGCGGGCCCGGCTCGGCGCCGCCGGACGCGCCCGGGTCGAGGACCACTACGCGACCTCGATCGCCGTCGCCCCGCTCGTCGCGCTCTACCGCAGGATCGAGGCCTCGAACACGGGGCGCCCACGTAGCACCAGGGCGCGGCTCCGCTCCACCGCCAGGCGCGTCGTGCCCCCGGCGCTGAGCGGGCCGGCGACCCGGCTCCCACCCTGGCGGATCGCCGTGGAACGCACCACCGATCCGCTGTCGCCGGTCGGCCGGGACAGGCACCCGGTCTTCTCCGAGGAGGAGCTCGACCGGCTCGGTATCACCATGGTCGCCGACCCGTTCGCGATCGAGCGGGACGGCACGTGGCACCTCTTCTTCGAGCAGGTCCGGCGGGGCGAGGCGCGCGGGGAGATCGGGCTCGCCACGAGTGACGACCTCGCCGACTGGCGCTACCGGGGTGTGGTGCTCAGCGAGGACTTCCATCTGTCCTATCCCCACGTCCTCGCCGATGGCGACGACATCGTCATGATCCCGGAGACCAGCCTCGACGGGACGGTGCGGCTCTACCGGGCCATGGGGACCCCACACGCCTGGGAGCTCGAACGGATCCTGCTGCAGGGAAAGCCCTACAAGGACAGCACCGTGCTGCTCCACGACGGCCGGTACTACCTGTTCACCGAGAGCAGCGTGAGCCACACCCACGACCGGCTGGACCTGTTCGTCGCGCCGTCGGTGCGCGGCCCCTGGCGGCCGCACCCCTCGAACCCGATCGTGCTGGACGACGCGGGCGCGGCCCGGCCGGCAGGCCGCGTCGTCGAGGTGGACGGACGGCTGGTCCGCCTGACCCAGTCGTGCGAGCAGGCGTACGGCGCAGGCGTCCGAGCCCGTGCGATCCTGACGCTGAGGCCGCTGGAGTACCGCGAGTCGCCCGACGAGATCCAGCTCCATCCGTCCGGTAGGTCGGACGGGACGGGCCACCATGCCGACATCCACCGGATCCCCGGTGGATGGCTGCGATTCGTCGACGTCCATGGATGAGGCCGGAGCCCGGACCACGCAGGCGACACGGCGGGTGTGGTCCCCCGACCTGATCCTGCTCGGGGCCTACCTGTTCACGATGCCGATCCAGATCGAGGTCGGTGACTACCGCCAGATCGCTCCGGCCGACCTGTTCATCGCCCTCTACGTGGTGCTGCGTTCGTGCCGGCTCCGGCACCTGGGCGGTGCCTGGACCGTCTGGCACATGGCGTTGGTCCCACTGCTCGGGCTCGGCTGCCTCGTCGCCGTCGTCCGGACCGGTGAGCTGACCTCGTACGCCCTGCTCCAGAAGTACGTCGGGCTGATCGCCCTGCTCGTCACCGGAGCCTGCTTCATCGACTACATGCGTGACACCGAGCGGCTCCACCGGATCCTCCGGCTGTTCGTGTCCGCCGTGCTCCTGCACGCGACGCTCGCGCTCGGGGCACGGCTGCTGAACATGGTCGGCGGGCCGGTGCTCCCGCTGATGAACGATCCGTGGCCCGCCGACCGGATCTCCGGTCTGGTGCTCGACGCGAACGCCTTCGGCGGTCTCGTCGCGCTGGCGCTGGTGCTGCACCATCTGACGGCCCGGACGCCCTCGGCCCTGCTGCCGGGCCGGTGGGCGGCGGTCGGGTACGTGGTCCTCCCGGCCACGTTGCTGCTGACGTTCTCGCGCTCGTCCTGGATCGGGCTGACCTTCGGTCTGCTGACCCTGCTCGTGGTCCGGCCGGGTCTCGGTGGCCGGACGCTGGCACTCGGTGTGTTGCCGGTCGCTGCGCTCGCGCCACTGGTGCTGCTGCAGATCCCCGACGCCGGTGCCCTGGTGACCCGGCCGAGCGAGATCTCCTCCCGGCTGGTGATCGGTGCGGAGGCCCTGCACGACTACGTCCAGAGCCCCGTTTTCGGGATCGGTCTCGGCGTGTACGTCTCCGACTACGGCATCGTCGTGCACAACACGGCGCTGTGGTTCCTGTCCGACCTCGGGATGACCGGCCTCGCGGTGTTCCTCGCGCTGATCGTCTCGGTGGCACTGCGGCTGTACTCGTCAGTGCCCGTCGCGTCGGTCGAGCTGCGGCCGATCCTGCTCGCGCTGTTGTGCGGGCATGCCGTGATGGTCGGCGTCTCGCTCGGGATCGAGGCGTTCTACCAGCGGCACTGGTGGGTGGTCTTCGCCGCGGCGGGCGTCGCGACGGTGCTCGCCCGGCGGTCCCGGACCACCGGTTCCGCGGCGACCGCGCCCATCGCAGCGCCCGCGACCGTGGAGGTTCCCGCCAGGTGAGCGGCACGTCGAACCTGCGCCAGGCCCACTGGGATTTCCTGTCGCAGGCGGTCAACACCGGCACGAACTTCCTGCTGACCCTGCTCGTGGCCCGCGAGACCGAGCCGGACGACTTCGGCGCGTTCGCGGTGGTCATGGTGCTCTACACGATCGGCGTCGGCGTCGTGCGCGCCACGTCGAGCGACGTCCTCGCGGTCCTGCGTGGACGCCGGAGCGCGGACCGTCGCAGGGAGGAGGGCGAAGCCCTCGCGCACACGCTCGTGTTCGGAACGGTGCTCGGACTCGTCGCCGCAGGGGTCGTGCTCCTCATCGGGCACGGGACGGGCCCGTTCCTCCTCATGGCACTCGCCATGCCGCTGCTCATGCTCCAGGAGGGGCTGCGCGGCATCGCGATGGTGCGAGCCGTCCCCAAGGAGGCCGCGCTCTCGGACGTCCTGTGGGCGGTGCTGCAGCTCGGCACGATCGGGATCGCCGCCGCCGCGTCCGGTGGGCCGTCCGAGATCGCGGCCGTGGCCGGATGGTGTGCCGGCGGCAGCATCGCCGCGCTGATGGCGTTGTTCCGGCTCCGGGTCCGGCTCCGGATCCGTGTGGCGCACCGGTGGTTCGCGATCCACCGCGCGGTCGCCGCGCCGTTGCTCGCCACCCACATGCTCACGGGTCTGCCGGTGGACGCGTCGTTCCTCCTGATGCCCCTGGTGACGACCCTCCCCGAGGTCGGCGCGCTGCGAGCGGCGTTCCTGTTCTTCGGGCCACTCGGTGTGCTGATCCTCGGTACCCGCTCGATGCTGCTGCCCGACGCGACGCGGCTCGGCTCCGCCGGGGAGGTCCGCAGGCTCGTCGGCCGTGTCACCGCTGTCCAGGCCGCACTCGCCGCGGCCTGGGGCACCGGGATCGTCCTGTTGCCCGACCCGGTGGGGCGGTGGCTCCTGGGGGCGAACTGGGACGGCACGTACGGCCCGCGGTTCTTCCTCGCGATGATGCTGGTCGCCGAGGCGGTACTCGTCGGGGCCGTCGTCGCCGCGTCCGCGCTGGGCCTGCTGCGCCGGGCCCTGCTCGTCCAGGCCACGACCGTGCCGATCGTCCTCGTCCTGGTGCTCGTCGTGGCCGCGGGACACGGCGCCACCGGGACCGCCGCCGTCCTGGCCGGCGGCTACCTGGTCGGTGGCGTTCTCGCCTGGTCACTGCTCCTGACCCGAAACGGCCGGCGCCGCTCGACCGAGATCCTCACCACCCACCGCACAGAATCCGGATCAGCATGAACCCGACCTCATCGCCCGACGAGCTGGAGATCACCTTTTGGCGCAGGGCGCTCGTCAGGCACGGCCGGCTCGTCGCCGCCGTGGTGGTCCTGTTCGTCGTCGTCACGGTCGCGGCCGTCCTGCTGCGGCCACCGGCCTACTCGGCCTCGACCGAGGTCTTCGTGTCCGGAGCCGACGTCGGCCCCGAGGTCCAGTTCGTCCAGAGCCGCTACGTCCAGGAGGCGGTGGCGGCGGAGCTGGGCTACCAGCCCGACGTCACGGTCGAGGCGGACGAGTCGACCTGGGTCCTCGCCGTGTCCGCGTCGGCGCCGACACCCGAGGAGGCGGAGCGGGTCGCGACGACCTATGCAGGCGCCTACGTGCGCCTGCGTGAGCAGGCCGGGTCGGCGGCTCGCCGGGCGAGCGAGGCGGAGCTGGAACAGTCGATCGCCGGGGTCAGGAGCGCACTGGACTCCCTCTCCCCGCAGGCCCCTCCGCAGGCCGCGACCCGGCTGCAGGAGGATCTCTCGACCTATCAGGACGCGCTGACCGCGACGACGTCGACGTCGATCCAGTCCGGACCCCGCCCGGTCGTGCTCGACACGGTGGTCGCGGATGCACCTGCGTCGTCCATGGTGTGGCTGTACGCCGCCGCTGCTGCTGCGATCGGTCTCGTCGCAGGGGCCGGTCTGGCCGGAGCGGTGGCGGGCCTCGACCCGCACGTGCCGTCCGCGGCGTACGCCGCGCACAGCCTGCGGGCCCCGTTGTTCGGGACGGTCCCGCCGTCCGGCCCCGGCTCCGGCGCGGGACGGCGGCCGGGCCGGTGGTGGGCGCGTCGGCGGCGCCCCCGGCGGGCCGACGGTGGGGAGTCCATCGCCATGATCCGCGCCCTCGTGTTGCCCGGCGACCGGGACAAGGTCCGTGGCAGCGTGCTGGTCTGCGCCACCGGGTCCGCCGATCGGAGCGAGGCGCGGGCGGTGGCGACCGGGCTCGCGACCAGCTTCGCCCGCACCGGCGCGACGGCAACCGTGGTGCGGGCCGAGTTCGACGGCACGGAGGGATCCTCCCCGGGGCTCACCACCGTGCTGGCGGGGCAGGCGACCCTGGCGGACGCTCTCGTCCCGGTGGACGGCACCCCGGGCCTGTCGGTCCTCTCCCCCGGCGAGGCCCCGGGTTCGACGGTCGACCTCCTGTCCGGCCGGGCGTTCGGCCGCCTGCTCGAGGAGCTCGAGAAGACCGTCGACGTGGTGGTCCTGCTCTGCGACCCGCTCGGCGAGGACCCGGGCGCCGCCCTGGTCTCACGGTCGGCCGACGCGACCATCCTGGTCGTGTCGGAGCGGAGCCGGCGCGACGAGCTGCAGCGCGCGGACGAGACCTTGCGGGCGACCGGCGGCCGGACCGAGGGCATCGTCTACATCGGTGAGATCGACCGGTGACGGTCCGGCGCCGGTCACTGATCGCCGGTGCCGGAGTGGTCGCGGCGGGCGCCGTCGGCGTCCTACTCGTCACGGCCCTCCCGTCCGGACCGCCGACGCCACCCGGACCGCCCACGGCCTGGTGGAGGACGCACTCACCCGGGTGCCGGGCGATGCTCCTCCCGGCGCCTCGACCTCGGCAGAGGTGACCGCGGCCCGCGGTGAGACCGAGTCGTTCCAGATCGTCGTCACCGGTGGGAGCCGGCCGCTGCACGGGGTCGATCTGGAGCTGGCACCGCCGGCGGGCCCCGGCGGTGCCAGGCTCCCGGACACGTCGGTCTCGCTGTACCGGGAGCAGTTCGTGACCGTCCCGGCCACGTTGCCGGTGTCCGGCACCGACGGTCCCGGCGAGTACCCGGACGGTCTGGTCCCCTTCACCGATCCCGTCACCGGAGAGGCCTTGAGCGGGGACGTCCCCGCCCGGGGGGTGTCCGTCCCGCCACACCGCAGCCAGCCGTACTGGGTGGACATCACCGTCCCCCGCGATGCGGCCCCGGGCGTCTACCGGACCGGATACACGCTGCGGACCGACGGTGGCACCGGCACCGGTGACGTCGAGCTCACCGTCCTCGACCTGACTCTGCCCGCCCGGCCCGCGCTCGCGGGAGCCTTCCTCAGCGCCGGCGGGCTGGCGTCGGTCGACGCGGAGCTGCTCCGTCACGGCGCCATGCCGGGAGTCCCGGTGACCGAACTGGACCCTTCGCTGCGTGACGGGGGCCGGATCAACGCCGCCAACACCGGGTTCTACAGCGGCGCCGACCGCGAGACGTGCACGATGCGGCCACCGCCCCCGCCGGAGGAGATCGCCGAGACCGTACGGCGGGCTCCCGCCGGGGCGCTGCTCTACAACTACACCGCGGACGAGATCGACGACTGCGACGACGTCGCGGCGCTGTACCCGGCGCTACGCGACTGGGCGCGGGCCGTGCACCGGGCGGGTGTCCGTCAGCTGGTCACCATGGCGCCGGACCCGCTCCTGTTCGACGACGGCACCGGTTCACCGGTGGTCGACGTGTGGGCGTCGCTGCCGATGGACCACGACCCCGCGACGGCCGCGGAGGCGGTCGCCCGCGGCATGCAGGTCTGGTCCTACACCGCTCTCGCCCAGGACGACTACTCGCCGAAATGGCTGATCGGTGCGGACCCCGTCGGCTTCCGCGCGATGCCGGGGTTCCTCAACCAGGGCCTCGGCTACACGGGGTCGCTCTACTGGCGGGTCGACGACTGGGGCGACGGCGATCCGTGGGAGACGGCCGTCATGTACGACGGCCGCTACCCCGGCGACGGGATGCTGGTCTACCCCGGCGGTCCGGTCGGGCTCCCGGACGGCGCCGCACCGTCGTTGCGGCTCAAGTGGATCCGTGACGGCATCGAGGACTACGGGTACGCCGAGCTGGCCCGCAGCGTCGCCGGGGACGCCGCGGTGGACGCCGTCGTACGCCGCGTGGCGCCGGACTGGCGGAACTGGAGCCGGGACCCGGCGGCGCTGGACGCGGCCCGCGCGGACCTCGCGGAGCTGGCGATGGGCGGACGGTGACCCCGCCCGCCCATCGCGTTCCCCTGCCGGCGATCTGCTACTCGAGGTGCGCGACGGCGTAGTTGCCGCACCGCGGGTCGCCGGCACGCACGTCCGTGAAGATGCCCGCCTGGACCGCGGACGTGAGGGCACCCACGTAGTCCTGGACGGTGTGCCGGGTCCGGAACCCCAGCGTCGAGGAGATCTTGTCGAACGCGACCCGGTAGTTGCGCGGATCGGTGTCGCCCTCGCGGTAGGTGACCGTCGCGCCGTCGACGTGCTTGAGCACCTCGTCGACGATCATCCTCTTGGTGAACTGCTGGTCGGCGTCCCCGACGTTGAAGACCTCGCCGTGCACCAGGTCCCGGGGTGCGTCGAGGACCGTCAGGACCGCCGACGACAGGTCCTGGACGTGGCAGTAGGGGCGCCACGTGTCGGCGTCGTAGACGACGAGCTCGCCCCCGGCGGCGAGCTCGCGGGTGAACTGGGACACCGTCAGATCGAACCGGGCCCGCGGTGAGAGGCCGTACGCGGTGGCGACCCGCAGGACCGTGCCGGTCGTCGCCGTCTGCGACGCCCGCGCGAGGACGTGCTTCTCGACCGCGATCTTCGTCTCGGCGTAGAGCGACTGGGGATTGAGGTCGCTGGTCTCGTCGGCGAACGTGGACGTGTCGTGGATCCCGTAGTTGCTGCACGTGGAGGTGAAGACGAACCGCTGGACCCCGAGATCGGACAGCGAGTCGTGCAGCCGCACCGCCGCGTCGTGGTTCACCTGCTCCGCCAGCTCGGGGTAGCGCTTGCAGACCGGGTCCCCGACGAGCGCCGCGAGCAGCACCACGTCGGTGGCCCCGGTCGCGGCAGCGGTCACCGCTCCCCGGTCCCGCACGTCCCCCCGGGTGAAGGCGAACCGGGGGTGGTCGAGCAGGTGGTGCAGGGCGAACCCGTTATCGTAGACCAGCTGGTCGAGTACCCGTACCCGCGCACCCGCGTCCAGGAGCCGGGAGCTCAGGACGGATCCGACGTAGCCGGCACCGCCGACGACGAGGACGGTGCGGTCGTGGAGGTCCGGTGTCATCCGGCCTTCCTCTCTGTCGTGCCGATCAGGTCGGGTGTCCCGGGTGTCTCGGGTGTTTCCGCCGGGTCGAGCGCCCCGGCGAGGGCCGCCACGACCCGTTCGACGTCGCCCGGGGTGAGTCGCGGGTGGAGCGGGAGCGTCAGCTCCCGGTCGTGGAACTCCTCGGTCTTCGGCAGCACCACGTCCCCGTAGCGGTCGCGGTAGTACGAGAACCGGTGCACGGGCGGGTAGTGCGCACTGGTCTGCACCCGGGCCACCCGCATCGCCGCGGCCACCTCGGCCCGGTCGGTGCCAGGTGGCAGCAGCACCGGCAGCAGGTGCGCGGCGGTCGGATGGTCCGGCTCGAACGGGACCCGGCACTGCGGGAGGACCTCGGCCAGGACGGAGCGGTACCGCCCGGTCAGCTCCCGCCGGGTGGCGTTCCACCCGAGGAGCCGCGGGAGCTGTACGAGCCCCAGGGCAGCACGCAGCTCGTCCATCCGGAAGTTGTGACCGCAGTCGACGACGTCGTAGCCGGTCCGATGACCCTTGTCCCGGTCCAGGGTGCTCGCCGTCATCGCGTGGGCGCGCAGCAGGCGCACGCGCTCCCGTGCGTCGGGGTCGGCGACGACGAGCATCCCACCCTCGGCGGTCGTCATGTTCTTGTTCGAGAAGAAGCTGAACGCCGAGGCGTCGGCGACGCGGGCGACGTGGCCGGGAAGACCCGCCGCGTGCGCCGCGTCCTCGACCAGTGCCACCCCGTGCTCGTCCGCGAACCGGCGCCACGCCGGGGCGTCGACCGCGTACCCGCCGTACGGCATGACGATCACGGCCCGGGTGCGGGGCGTCATCCGCCGTCGCGCGTCCTCGATCGACAGGTGCGGCCGCTCCGACGAGTCGATGTCGACGAAGACCGGCGTCGCGCCGGCGTGCAGCACCACGCTCGCCGTCGCCACGAAGGTCAGCGACGGGAGGAGCACCTCGTCCCCCGGGCCGACGCCGACCGCGGCCAGTGCCAGCTGCAGTGCCGACGTCGCGGAGTGGACGGCGATCGCGTCGTCCGTGCCGTGCATCTCGGCGAACGCCTGCTCGAATCTGCGGACCCGGCCGCCCATCGTGAGCCAGCCGTCGTCGATCACCTCGTGCAGCGCCTGCTTCTCGGCGTCCCCCAGGACCGGTGCTCCGAGCTCGATCATCGGGAGGTCGGCGACGGACGTCACGCGGGCGCCCGCATCATCAGCTCGGCGTGCTCCTGCGCCCGGCGCAGGTCCTCGACCCGTCCGATGTCGATCCACGAGCCGGAGTGCTCGTAGACGTGCACCGGCATGTCCATGGTCAGCATGGTCCGCATCAGCTCGTCGAAGCCGAACGGTCCGCTCTCCGGGATGAAGTCGAAGATGGAGGGCTCCATCAGGTAGATGCCGGTACTGACGGAGAACTGCTCGGTCGGCTTCTCCCGGAAGTCGGTGACCAGTCCGCCGCGGTGTTCGAGAACCCCGTAGGCGATGTTCACACTCTGCCGCGTCACGGCCACGGTGAGTGGGGATTCCTGCTTCTGGTGCTCGGTGAGCACCGAATCGAGGTCCACGTCGGTGAAGACGTCCGAGTTCGTGACGAAGAAGGGGTCCTGGACCGTGTGGCGCAATGCGTTGAGCGGGCCGATGGTCCCGAGTGGCTCGTCCTCGGAGATGTACTCGATGTCCAGCCCCCACCGCTCACCGTCGCCGCAGTAGCTGCGGATCAGCGGCCCGAAGGCGCTGACGGTGATCGACACCCTCTTCACCCCGGCAGCCGCGAACTGCGCGAGCAGATTGTCGATGACACAACCGTCCCCCACCGGCATCAATGCCTTGGGCAGAACGGTCGAATACGGAGCGAGACGAGTGCCGCGGCCACCGGCCTGGATCACGGCGCTGAGATTCGACATCTTTCCTCCCCTGGGGATCCTCGGACGACGGGGCACTCGAAAGTTGACCGGCAGGTGTTACGAGTGTCGATCAACTACTTTTCGTCGACATGGGAGAGAGGTTTTTCGATCCAGATCCGGCCACTGTGTAACACGAATGCGTGGGAAGCGAGTCGCCTCCCGTCACGCAGATCGCACGCCCGTACGTGAGGTGTCATGTCGAACGAGCTCCTGATCGGACCGCTCGCGCCCGCCCGCCGGGGCGTCGCCGGTGATCGTGCCTACGTCGGGGTGGCGGTCGCCACGGACGTGATCGGGTGGTGCGCGGCGCTCGTGGTCGCGGTGCTCCTCCGCTACGAGCTGGCGCTGGCGGAGATCGACCTCTCGGGTCTGCTGTGGATGTCGGTGGTGGCCGCCGGCGTGCAGGTGCTGGTCGGTGTCTGCCGCCGGTCGTACACGGCGGGGCGCGCCGCCGCCGGCGACGGCGGCAGGCTGATCCTGTCGGTGTTCGCGGTCGGTCTCGTCGTGTTCGTCCTGACGGTGCTGCAGGCCCCCCCCCGTGCCACGCTCGACACCGTTGATCGCGATCCCGATCGCGGCGTTGCTACTGGTGGGGGCGAGGGCGGCGCTGCACGCGCGGATCGACCGTCCCGATCCCACCGATCCGCGCCGGACGCGCCGAGCCGTCGTGGTGGGATCCGGGGACGACGCCGACTACCTCGTGCGGTCGATGCTGCGCGACTCGAGCTGGGGAATCCTCCCCGTCGCCACGCTCGGTGGGGACGGGACGCGGCGTCGGATCGCCGGCCTCGGCACCGCTCGCTCGGGTGAGGGCGCCACGGCACTGGCCGAGCGCTACGGCGCCGATCTCCTGGTCGTGGCCACCTCCGACGACACCGCGGTGCAGGCCGTCTCCGCGGACGCCGACGCGGCAGGCCTGTCCGTCCTCGTCGTCCCGCCACTCGCCGAGCTGGTCCGTTCGCTCGCCCCGGCCGACCTGCCCGACCGGTCGCACGACGTCCCGGGGCACCGCGGCCCCGGGCTCCGCCACCGGTGCAGGGCAGCGGCCAAACGCGCACTGGACGTCCTGCTCTGTGTGGTCGCGCTGCCACTCGTCCTGCCGGTCCTGCTGACGGTCGCCGTGGTCCTGACGGTCAGCGGGAGCGAGGTGTTCTACCGTGCGCAACGGGTCGGGCTGCACGGACGCCGGTTCACCATGTTCAAGTTCGCCACGATGCGGCCGGGCGACTCGGGGCCACGGGTGACGAGGGAGGGCGACCCCCGGATCACGCCGGTCGGGCGCGTCCTGCGCTCGACGAAGCTCAACGAGCTCCCGCAGGTCCTCAACGTGCTGCGCGGCGACATGAGCATTGTCGGGCCGCGCCCGGAGGATCCGCGGTACGCGCGGTCCTACACCGAGCGGCACCGAGCCGTCTGGTCCGTGCGCCCCGGCATGACGAGTGTCGCCTACCTCGACTTCGGCGACGAACAGGTCTTCATCGAACGGGCCCGGCCGGACGACGTCGAGGCCTACTACCTCGGCGAGCTGCTGCCGGCGAAGCTCGATCTCGAGCTCGGCTACGTCCGCTCCTGGTCGGCCCGCGGCGACATGACGATCATCGCCAGGACCCTGGGACGGCTGGTCAGGTCCCCGGCGCCGGGCCGGGGACCCACTGACCGTGCACTCAGGAGAAGAGCTTCTCCTGCTCCTCCCGCAACGAGTCGATCAACCGCCCCGGCGGCAGCGTCACGTCGTCGTAGGTGAGCACCGCGTCCTTCGCGACGTCCCGGGTGAGCACGCACCCCTCGGCGACCCCCATCGGCAGCAGCCGCTCCGACCGCGTCACCGGCGAGGACTCCGCGACGCCGTAGGTGTCGTAGCCACCCAGCCCGTCGACGGTGTGCCCGGCCTTCAGGTCCTGCTTGGCGGTGGCGACGACGTCGACCCGCTGCCCGCCGGTCGGTGCCAGCGCGGCGTCCGCGAAGTCCACCGCCCGCACGATCGTGTTCGGGACCTCGAAGTGGCACAGGTGGTAGGGCGTGTAGAAGCTGTACAGCGGGCCCTCGCCCAGCTTGTACAGGTTCAGGTAGTGCCGCTGCTTCGGGTCGTCGTGCGTGCCGAGGACGTAGATGCCCGGGCCCGGCTTGGCGCCGACCACGTAGTCGACGACGCCACCCAGCTCGCGCAGCTCGTCGACGTCGTAGACCTGCGTCAGCTCGTCGACGTGGCCGGCGTGGTCGCGGCCGTACATCCCGCGCTGCCCGACGGTGAAGCCGTGCGCGTTCGCGACGATCGCCTGCTCGAACGACACCTTGGTGCCGTCGGCGAAGCTGGTGACCATGTAGGGGTCCTGGCCCCACTTCTCGGCGAACGCCTGCTGCGTGGTCGGGGTGCGGTACTCGTCCTGCAGGCCCTTGATGTTGCCCGCGACGAGCGGCGTGACGCCGATGCCCTTCACGAACCGCAGCAGGTTCCCCTGGACGCCCGGCTGGTCGCCGTCGGCCCCGGTCAGGACGACGCCGGCGGCCCGCGCCCGGTGCGCGAGGAGCGGCCCGACGGTGCCGTCGAGCTCAGCGTTCATGGTGACGACCGGGAGCCCGCGCTCGATGGCGGCGACGGTGACGTGCGCGCCGAACTCGACCGCGCCGGTGACGTCGACGAGCACGTCGATGTTCTCGGCCGCGAGCAGCGCGAACGCGTCGCCCAGCACCGCCGGGGTCCCGGCCGCGACCGCGGCCTCGACCTGCGCGGTCGTCGAGACCTCGACCGGCTCCAGCCCGGCCTCGGAGTAGGCGCGGACGGCGGTCGGCACGGTCCGGTTGGCGATCGCGACGACGTCCATCCCGGGCGTCGAGTTGACGATCTGGTTGACCAGGCCACGGCCCATGAACCCGGCGCCGACCAGCCCGACCCGGATCGGCCGGTTCTCGGCGGCGCGGCGGGCGAGCGCGGTGTCGAGGATCAGCATCAGCGGGCCTCCGCCAGGGTGCCGGCGAAGTCCGGGTTCTCGGACACGAGCGGCCAGGCGGCGTCCTTGTCGGAGATGTGCGCGACCTCGACGGGCCACTCGACGCCGATCGTCGGGTCGCTCCAGCGCAGGCCCCGCTCGGCGCCCGGGGTGTAGGGCGTCGAGACCTGGTAGATCGTCGTCGCGTCCGGGGTGAGGGTCAGGTAGGCGTGCGCGAAGTTCCGCGGCACGTACATGGCCTTGTAGTTGTCCTGGGACAGCTCCGCCCCGAACCACTGCAGGTAGGTGTCGGAGTCCGGGCGCAGGTCGACGATCACGTCGAAGATGGCTCCGCGGACGCAGCGGATGACCTTGACCTCGGCATTGGGCTCCAGCTGGTAGTGGAAGCCGCGCAGGGTGCCCGCCTCGTGGTTGTACGAGAGGTTGCACTGGGTGATCGTCGGGTCCAGCCCGGCGTCGAGGAACTCCTGCTCGCAGAACGCGCGAGCGAAGAACCCGCGGTCGTCCTCGAGGCGCTTGAGGTCGATCAACGCCGATCCGGGGAGCGGGGTCGGGTGGATGTCCATACCCTCAGCGTCGCCCATCCGGACCCACCCGTTGCATCCGCCCTCCGCATCGTGACGAGCGCAACGCGCGGTCATCACCCGACCGGGTAACGCGAAGATCCCGGACGCCGATGGACCGGCTGTCACGGTGCCCGCGGACGGGCGCCCGCCGGACGGCCCGACCCCAGCGGCGCCGCCGGCCCTGCCCCTGAGGAGCCGACTCTCGTGAGCGCGATTCCGGACGTCTCCCCCGGGCCCGGGGTCACCCGGATCACGGTGCCGCAGCAGCGGCGCCGCCCGTCCGTGCTGCCGGGCGCCCCGCGGTGGCAGCGCCGGTTCTCGCTCGCCGTCGCGTCCGGCGACCTGGCGGTGATCGCCCTGACGGCCACACTCAGCGTGCTCGCCGGGCTCACCGGCCTCGACGCGGCCGACCGCGCCCGGCTGTGGAGCGGGGTGATCGCCGCGGGCCTGCTCGCGGTGGCCCTGCCGGTCTGCCGCGCGTGGGACGGCCGGGTGCTCGGCCAGGGCTCGGCCGAGTTCGTCCGGCTGGGACGCGCGGTGGTCCTGGCCGACGTCGTCCTCGCCCTCGGCGGGCTGTCGATGATGGTGCAGTCGTCGCGGGAGTGGGTCTTCCTGCTCGTCCCGCTCACCGGGGTGGCGCTGCTCGCGTCCCGGTTCGTGCTGCGCAAGTGCCTGCACCACCAGCGCGGACGCGGCCGCGGACTGCTGCCGGTGCTCGCCGTCGGCTCGGACGACGCCGTCTCCGACCTGATCCGCCGCACCCGGCGGGACCCGTACTTCGGCTGGCGCGTCACCGGGGTCTGCACGCCGACCGGCACCGGGACCGGCGGCGGTCACGACGTGGAGGGCGTCCCGGTGGTGGGCGACCTGGACTCGGTGCCCGCGCTGGCCACGACCGGGGAGCACGGCGTCGTCGCCGTCTGCCGGGCGCCCGGCTGGGGTCCGGCCCGGCTGCACCGGCTCGCCTGGGACCTGGAGGGCAGCCGGACGGAGCTGGCCGTCGACCCGGGCCTGATGGAGATCGCCGGCCCTCGGATGCACATCAGCCCGGTCGACGGGCTGCCCCTGCTGCGGCTGTCCGAGCCGCGGTTCTCCGGGATCGCGAAGGCGGTCAAGCACACGACGGACAAGGTCGCGGCCGGGCTGATCCTGCTGCTCGTCGCCCCGGTGTTCTTCACGGTCGCGCTGCTGGTGAAGCTGCACGACCGCGGTCCGGTGTTCTTCACGTAGGAACGGGTGGGCACCCACGGCCGGACCTTCCGGATGGTCAAGTTCCGCTCCATGGTCACCGACGCCGAGGCCCGGCTGACCGACCTGGCCCGGCAGAACGACGGCGCCGGCCCGCTGTTCAAGATGCGCCGCGACCCGCGCGTCACACCCGTGGGCGCCCTCCTGCGGAAGTACTCGCTCGACGAGCTGCCGCAGCTGCTGAACGTGCTGAACGGGTCGATGAGCCTGGTCGGCCCGCGCCCGACGCTGCCGCGCGAGGTCGCCGCCTACGCCGACGACGCCCGCCGCCGCCTGCTGGTCCGTCCCGGCATGACGGGTCTGTGGCAGGTCAGTGGCCGCAGCTCGCTCACCTGGGAGGAGTCGGTCCGGCTCGACCTGCGCTACGTGGAGAACTGGTCGGTGGCACTGGACCTGCTGATCGTCTGGAAGACCTTCGGCGCGGTGCTGCGCGGCCGCGGCGCCTACTGAGGACACAGCTCCGCCACCCTCCCGACCAGCTCCGCCCGGTGCACCGGGTTCCGTCGCGATCCACCCGTCACCCACGGCGGCGGATGGAACAGCGGGAACCCACCGTCCATCGTGACCGTCCAGTCGCCCTTGTGGATCATCGAGTGGTGGTGCCCGCACAAGAGCACCAGATTGTCCAGATCGGTCGGACCGCCATCGGCCCAGTGCTCGACGTGGTGCGCGGAGCACCACTGCGGCGGCCGGTCGCAACCGGGGAAGGCGCATCCCCCGTCGCGCTGGGCGAGCGCCCGGCGCTGGCCCCGGTTCGCGAGCCGGTTCCCCCGCCCGACGAACAGCGGCTCCCCGTGCGTGCCGAGCACGACCGGGACGACCTCCGCGTCGCAGGCGAGCCGCAGCGCGGCGCCCGCGTCGACCGCTCCGGTGAGGAGCCCGTCGCCGAACCCGAGCTGTGCGGCCCCGCGGCCGGTGGTCAGTGCCTCCAGCGGCACGGTGACGGTCACCCGCACCTCCTGCCCGCGCTCCGAGCCGAGCGCGCCGGTCGCGATCGTCATCCGGGCGAGCTCGACCAGGCCGTCGCCGTTGCGCTCGGCGGCCGAGCGCTCGTCGCGCCCGATCGGCTCGCCCGCGTCGTCGCACCCGGCCTCGACCGGCGGGACCGGCGCGCTCAGCGGTGACAGTGCGGTCCGCAGCACGGCCGCGGACTCCGTGTCGAACCAGCCACGCGCCGCGAACCCGCTCCCCTGCGGCCGGAGGGTCAGCCGGTTGCGGGTCGGGTGCGGCTCGCGCGGCCGGGGGCCGTCGGGATCGAGCAGGGCGAGTGCGCGCCGGCCGAGCTTCTCGACGCCGTCGGGGTCCAGTCCCCGCGCGTGCTCGACGAGATCGGCCTCGAGCGGCGCGCGGTGCTCGTCGAGGTGCGGCGGCAGCGCCGCCAGCACCCGCTGGATCACGTCCACGTGCTCGGCGGACACCTCCGCCCGCCCGAAGGCCGCCGCCAGCTCGGGCAGCCGCGGATCGACCTGCTGCCCGGTGATCAGCACGGACGGCGCGAGCTGCTCGGCGGCGCGGACCCGCGCCCGTGCCGTCCGCAGCGACACGTTCTGCACCGACCGCAGGAGGTGCGCGACGTCGCGGTACCCCTGGGCCTCGGCCAGGCCGCGCGACGCGACCTCCGCGACGAGCGGGACCAGCGCCGCGGACGCCTCGTCGATCGCGCGCTGGAGCGAGCCGACGGTGAGCAGCAGCTCCTCGTCGGTGTGCGCCCAGGCGTCGTCCACGGGGTCCACAGTATCCGAACATCAGTTCGAACTGTGGAGGTCGTCGACGACCGGCCACAAGGGTGCGACCAGCGGAAAGTCGATCTCAGAGGTCGGGGGTGTCCGGTCGCTCGCCCGGGTCGGGGATCCCGTTGCCGTCGACGTCGCCGGGACCTCCCGGCGGGACCGGCGTCGCGGCGTTCGCCACGGCCGGTCTGGCGATCATGGCCCCCACCACCGCCACGGCGCTCATCGCGGGAACGACGGTCCGGGTGACGGAACGCGAGATCGACATGCTGGCCCTCTCTCCTGATCGGGAATCGTGCACGGCTCGGCGGAGCGGACGGACGTCGGGAATCCCTGGAGCGACCCGGCTGCCTGTGCGTCCACGACCATCACCGTGCCCGCGCCACCCGGCCCCGCACATCGCCGTACGGATCGATATCCGGCCCGTCGTCCTCCTCCCGAAGAACGAGCCCGGACCAGCCGGACGGCCGATCCGCAGCACACACGACGACGCCCCGGACCGGCGGACCGGTCCGGGGCGCGTCGTCGACCCTCAGAGGTCGGGGTTGTCCGGGCGCTCGCTCGAGTCGAGCAGCCCGTTGCCGTTGGTGTCCCCCGGGCTCCCGGGCAGGACCGGCGAACCCAGCCGCTCCGGCAGCAGGTCCGGGTTGTCGGGCTGCTCGCTGGAGTCCAGGATCCCGTTGCCGTTGCTGTCGCCCGGGCTCCCCGGCGGGACCGGGGACTCGGCGAGGGCGACTCCCGGCCCGGCGATCATGGCGCCGGCCACCGCGACGGCACTCATCGCAGGGACGACGACCCGGGCGACGGAACGCGCGATCGACATACAGATCCTCTCACTGGTCGGCAGGCGTGCACGGCGCAACGTAGCGGAGGACCTCCACCACGGCGACCGGTGTGACACCTTGCGCTGCACAGACATCCGGCCGTCCGGCGGTGCGCCGCGATCCGTCTGCCTGTTCGTTCACGACCATGACCCTGCACGTGCGGACCGGTCCGGCACATCGACGGACGGTCGGACATCGACATGGCGCCGCGTCCGTCCGCGGGTGGAGAAGGTCCAGCCGTTCGGCTGAGGCGCGGCGGCGGCCGGGGTCAGGGCTTGCGCCCGACCGCCCCGACGATGCACCTCAGCACCGGGTCGACCGCGCTGTCGGTGGCCGGCCCGTCCGGCCACCAGTCCAGCAGCGGGATCAGCCCGTCGGTGTCCCCCGGGTTCCCGGGAAGGATGTCGAGCCCCGGCAGCATGGCACGGATCTCGTCGAGGCTGCGGAAGTGCTCCCCGTCGAGCCCCTGGGCCAGCATGATGTCCCGGATCCGGCGCACCTGCGCCCCGTCCTCGCCGCCCGGGTCCCAGAAGTGGCTCAGCACGACGAACGAGCCCGGCGCGAGCGCGTCGACGTAGGCGCCCATGATCCCGGGCAGGTCGACGTCGTCGGTCTGGTGGTGCAGCGTGGCGCTCTGGTAGAGCGCGACCGGCTCGGACAGGTCCAGGTGGGTGCTGACCGTCGGGTCGCCGAGGACGTCCGCGGGCCGCGTGAGGTCACCCTCGACGTAGCGGACCGTGGAGGCGTCGTCGAGCAGTGCCCGCCCGTACGCGACGGCCGACGGGTCGTTGTCGACGTAGACCACGCGCGCGCTCTCGTCGATCGCCTGCACGACCTCGTGGGTGTTCTCCACGGTGGGCAGGCCGGCGCCCAGGTCGAGGTACTGCGTGACGCCGGTCTGCGTCGCCAGGAACCGGGTCGCGCGGATGTGCCAGGCACGGTTCACCCTGGCCAGCGCCCCGCCCTGTGGGACGAGCTTCTCGACCGCGGCCACGGCGGACCGGTCGACCTCGTAGTTGTCCTTGCCCCCGAGGGCGAAGTCGTAACACCGCGCGATGCTCGGCACGCTCTGGTCGATGGACGGCGAGGTCGGCGGCACGTCACGCATGGCCGGAGCTTAGCGAGGGACAGTCCCGGCCGCTCCGGCAGGCCGCGGCGCACCGGTTCCTCCGCGGGGTCTCAGTTCCCCACGCCGAGCGCGCCCATGAACGCCGAGGGGTACCGGTCACCCGCGGCCGAGCCCGCGGGGACCGCCTCCTCGATCGCCGCGAGCACGTCGGGCCCGAGCTCGACGTCGAGGGCGGGCAGCGCCTCGGCCAGCCGCTCCCGCGTGCGGGCGCCGACCAGCGGCACGATGTCGTCACCCTGTGCGGCGACCCATGCGATCACCAGCTGGGCGACCGTGCAGCCCGCCGACGCGGCCACCGCGCGCAGCCGCTCGACCAGGGCGAGGTTGTGGTCCAGGTTCCCGCCGGCGAACCGCGGGCTGTGCGCGCGGTGGTCGCCGGGCCTGCCGGGGACGTAGTGGCCCGACAGGAGACCGCGGGCCAGGACACCGTAGGCGGTGAGCCCGACGCCCAGCTCCCGCAGCGTCGGAAGGACCTCCGCCTCCACGGCGCGGGAGACCAGCGAGTACTCGATCTGCAGGTCGGCGACCGGGTGCACGGCGTGGGCACGGCGGACGGTGGCGGCGTCGACCTCGGAGAGGCCGAGGTGACGCACGTACCCGGCGTCGATCATCTCCTTGATCGCACCGACGGTGTCCTCGACCGGCACCTCGGGGTCCAGGCGGGCCGGGCGGTAGACGTCGACGTGGTCCACACCGAGCCGGGTCAGCGAGTAGGCGAGGAAGTTCTTGACCGCCGCGGGCCGGCAGTCCTGCTGCAGCGGCGGGAGGCCCGGGCCGGCGAGCCCGCCGAACTTCACGGACAGCTGGTAGTCGTCGCGGTTCCGTCCGCGGAGGGCCTCGGCCAGCAGCAGCTCGTTGTGCCCCATGGCGTAGAAGTCACCGGTGTCGATCAGGGTGACGCCGGCGTCGAGGGCGGCGTGCACGGTCGCGATGCTCTCGTCCCGGTCGGCGTGGCCGTAGGAGCCGGACATGCTCATCGCCCCGAGGCCCATGGCCGAGACGGTGGGGCCCGTGCTGCCGAGTGTGCGTGTCTGCATGACCCCACCCTGCGCCGGGACCGGCGCGGGCGGAACGGAGCGTCGATCGTGGGAGAGCCGCTCCCTGGCTCGCGGTCCGCCGCGCGAGCACCATGGACGCATGCAACGCGAGCAGCTCGCCGACTTCCTGCGCCGCCGCCGCGAGTCGGTGCGGCCCGCCGAGGTCGGTGTCGCGGCAGGACCCCGGCGCCGCACCGCCGGCCTGCGCCGGGAGGAGGTCGCGATGCTCGCCGGGATGTCGACCGACTACGTCGTCCGCCTCGAGCAGGGGCGCAGCAGCCGGCCGTCGGTCCAGCTGCTCGGCGCGCTCGCCCGGGCACTCGCGCTGACCGACGACGAACGTGACCACCTCTTCCACCTCGCGGGACACCAGCCGACGCCCGCCGACGGGGTGGCCCGCCTGGCCCGTGCCGGCCTGGTCCGGATGCTCGGCCTGCTCCACGACGCGGTGGCGATGGTGATCTCGGACCTGGGCGAGGTCCTCGCCCAGAACCGGTTGTCGGTGCTGGTGGCGGGGGACCAGACCGGCTTCACCGGCGACCGTCGCTACCTCGCCTACCGCTGGTTCACCGAGCCCGCGACGCGGGCGAGCCACCCTCCCGGGGAGCAGGAGCGGCACGCCCGCCTGCTCGTCGCGGACCTACGCGCCGTGACCGGCCGCCGGGCCGGTGACCCGGAGGTCGAGGGGCTCGTCGACCGTCTGTCGGCCGCGAGCCCCGAGTTCCGGACGCTGTGGGACGAGCACGAGGTCGCGGTCCGCCGTGCCGACCGCAAGACGCTCCGGCATCCTCGCGTGGGCGCGCTGCTGATGGACTGCGAGACGCTCGTGACCCCCGACCTGGGGCAGCAGCTGCTGGTCCTCACCCCCGCCGACGACGCGACGCGGGAGCGCCTCGAACTGCTCCGGGTGCTGGGCACCCAGGAGTTCCCGACGGGCGTCGGCTGAGCCGGGCCCGCGCGTCACCCCGGGGTGGCACCCCGGTGACCGGCGACGACGGTGACGTCGACCCAGCTCCCGTCCCCCACGTGCAGCGTGTTCCGGCTCAGGTACGGCGGCACCGGCATGTCGAACTGCACGTAGCCCTCGCCCGGGTCCCTGCGCAGCAGATCGGTGCGGCTGCCGACGTCGAGCCGGAGCGTCTCGCCCGCACGCAGCCGCACCGGCCCGGGCGTCAGGCTGAACCGCAGGACGACGGGTTCGCCCGGTGTGAGCGGCTCCCGGACCCCGGAGTCGATCGCGATCTCCACAGCGCTGCCGCGCGTCGCGTCCTCGGTGCGGGCGACCGGCCGCAGCGCACCGAGGGACACCGGGTGGACGGTGCCGCCGGCGTCCACCCGGGACAGCCGGGCCAGCACGTAGCTGTCGATCTCGTTGCAGGAGAACGTGAGGCGCGCCGTCACCGGCCCGGCGAGGGTGACGTCCTCGGTGACCGGGTGGTCGAACGTCGCGACCTGCGGGTCGCCCGTCCCCGGCAGGACCGGCACACCGAACGGCACCGCCGCCCACCTGACGACGCCCGGCCGCGCCGGTTCCGGCCCGAGCGTGCCGTCACCGAGGTACAGCCGGCGCGGCTCGCCCGGCGGCGGGAACGTCGCCGACGTCGCGAAGCCGTCGTCGCCGTCGACCCAGTAGCGGACGGGCGGCTGCCCGTCGTAGCCGTTGTCGCTGCCGCGCAGGACGTGGTCGAAGAACGCCAGCGCCTCGCCCTGCCACGAGTACACGGGCAGGTCGTACGCCGGCGGGGCGAGGATCAGCCACTTCCGCCCGTCCGCCGTACCGGCGTGCTCGAACAGGTCGTAGGCGCCGAACTGGTGCAGGTTGAGGTAGCCGAGGTTCTGGACGGTCACGAACGGGACCTCGATCGCGGCGAGCATCTCCCGCGTCGTCTCCCAGACACCCGCCTCGTCGCGGGTCGTGTCGTCGTACGTCCAGCGCGAGTACTGCCGCGCGGCGTCGGCGGCCGGGGTGTTGCGGAGGAACGACGCGAACATCCGCGAGACGTTCCCGTGCACCGCCTTCTCCAGGAGCGTGTGCAGCGGGCCGTTGGTCAGGTGGCTGGCGACCGCCCGCGCGTTCGGCGACATCCGCCGGGCCAGCGCCGCGTCGGTGAAGTTCGCGCCGACCCAGACCCCGAGGAAGAAGCTCCCCGGCACCCCGCCGAACCGGAGGACGTGCCGGAACAGGTCGGTCGTCACCTCGTTGGCGAAGAACGCCCGCAGTGCCGGCGGGCGGCGTGCCGCGACCATCAGCTGCGTCATCGCGTAGTACGAGGTCCCGAAGAGCACGACCTCCCCGGTGCACCAGGGCTGCTCGGCGGCCCAGGCGATGGCCCGCTCGTGGTCGTCGACGTCGGCGGCGGAGAACAGGTCGGTCCGCTCACCGGTGGACCGGCCCACCCCCCGCCGCTCGACGACGACGGGTGCGTACCCGCGGTCGGTGAACACCGGCGGCGAGCCGATCTCGTTGGCGCCGGACGGGACGCCCGCGGTGTCGAGGTCGGTGTTGTAGCCCCCGAACAACAGGACCGCCGGGTACCGGCCGGGCGCCGTCGGCAGATAGACGTCGGCGTGCAGCGTCACCCCGGCGCCGTCGTCGCCGGGGACCGGGATCGCCTGGTCCGGCAGGATCCGGTTGCCCAGCCCCTCCATCGCGGCGGCCCGCGGCTCCCAGCCCGCGTACTGCCGGCCGCTGGTCGAGGGCTTGAGGGGGATGCCCATGCCGGTGTCCTCCCGACGTCCGATGCCGGGCCCAGCATCGGACGCGAAGGTCCACCCCCCGTCCAACGACGGCCCGGCGGCGTCGTCAGCCGGCGGCGACCCGCTGCCGCGGCGCGAGGACGTCCACGATCCCGTGCATCGCCCCGAAGATCAGCCCGACGGCGTCGCGGTGCGCCTGCTCCGGCTCACCCATCGGGTCCGGGACGGTGTCGTCCGCCGGCGGAACGGTGCCCCGCAGCGCACGGGCGGCCTCGACCAGTGCCCGGCCGCGCCCGACCAGGTCGGCCGGGAGCGACGCGGCGTCCACCGCGGCCGAGAGCCGGGCGAACTCCCGCAGCGCGAACGTCCGGTCCAGCAGCTGCGGGTGACGCTCCAGCACGGCCGAGCGGTGCCGGACGTTCGCACCCAGGACGAGATCCACCCCGTCGACGACGGCGTCGTCCAGCTGCCGCGCGACGAACCCGTCCGCCCGGGAGTCCAGTCCCCACGGCGCCAGCTGCGCCCGGGACAGCGGGTGCATCCCGTGCCCGACGACGGCGCGGACACCGGCGCTCGACACCTCGACCCGGCCGGCCGCACGACCACCCAGACGCCCGACGAGCAGGTGGCGCATCAGCAGCTCACCGGCCGGGGACCCGCAGATGTTGCCCGTGCAGACGACGAGCACGCGGAACCGGTCGTCCGGTCCCGGCCGGCGGGCGTGGCGCGGCCCGCGGGCCTGCACCCCGGCCCGGTCCGGGACGTGCACCGGCTGCGCCCGCTGCTGCGGCACCGCACGCTCCACCAACGACGTCACACGAACCTCCCCGACCACGGACTCTCGTCCGTTCAGTCGCACCGGGAGGCGCCGTCATTTCCGCCGAACGGCCTCGACCGCGTCACATCCCCAATGTTGATGATCGAACCGGCCGGGGCGGGCCGATCATCATCTTTGGCGATCCGCCCGCGGCCCCGTTAATGGGCCGTTCGGCGGCGTCGACGAAGGGGACATGACCGCTCCCCAGCGCACGACGTCTACGGCATCCGGCCCGGTGGACGAGGCCGTTCGCGCCACCGCCGCTGCCGCCGCCGTCGTCGCCGACGCCGTCTCGACCGTCGTCGAGGCCGAGGGTCGCGTCCAGGCGGAGACCGTCACCGCGGACGACGCGGCTGCGGTCCGGCGTGCAGGCACCGGGTACGCGGTCCTCAACGCGGTCGCCGCGCTGGTGCTGATCGTGCTGCTGGCGCCGGTCATGCTGGCGGTCGCCCTCGCGGTCAGGCTCGACGGAGGCCCGGTCCTCTTCCGGCAGACCCGCGTCGGCCGTGACGGCCAGGACTTCCGGATGCTCAAGTTCCGCTCGATGTGCGTCGACGCCGAGGCCCGCCTCGCCGCCCTGGCCGCGAGCAACGAGGGCGCCGGCCCCCTGTTCAAGATGGCGCACGACCCGCGGATCACGCGGGTCGGCCGGGTCATCCGCACGTGCTCCCTGGACGAGCTGCCGCAGCTGTTCAACGTCGTCGGCGGCACGATGGCCCTCGTCGGGCCGCGCCCGGCGCTCCGCCGGGAGGTCGAGCAGTACTGCGCCGTCGCCCGCCGCCGCCTCTCGGTGAAGCCGGGCCTCACCGGCCTCTGGCAGGTCTCCGGCCGCAGCGACCTGAGCTGGGACGAGTCGATCCGCCTCGACGCCGAATACGTCGACCGCTGGTCCCCACTGTTCGACCTGCAGGTCCTCTTCCGCACCGTCGGCGCCGTCCTGCGCGGCGGCGGCGCGTACTGACCACGCGACCGCCGCCGGGCAGGGCATGTCACCGACCGGACGGACCGGTCTGCCTCGCCGGCGAGGAACTCGTTCAACGGCAACGCTGCGGCGATCGCGGGGTCGGTCAACGGCCGAACATCCCCGGCCGGTCGAACTTGATGTCCTGCTCCTCGCCGAGCTGGAACCAGCACACCGGCCAGCGTGTTCCGAGCACCCCGACCTTGAATGACATCACCGACGCCGACAGGACCCGATGGTCACACGACCGGTCTGCGGCGTACCTCCTCGCCTCCTGCTCGCAGCGGAACACGACCTCGACCGCACCGACCGAACCCTGTCGGGCTGTGTGAACCGCAAAGACCTCATCCGTCACTGCTGTGGCACTCCTCGTCCATGCGGCTTTCGGATACTCGAAAGCTAGCACGGCAAACACTCGGGGTGTGGATCCGGACCAGCTCGCCGAGCTCGCGAGCCTGCTCGCCCGTCCGACCGACGAGCTGAGCGACGACGAACTGATTCAGGCCGTCCGTCTCGCCGACACCGATCGGGACGCGGCGCGGGAGCGGCTGGGGCGGCTGCTCGCGGCGCTCTACCAGCGGGAAGGCATGTCCTGGCCCCGACTCGGAGAGCAGACAGGCATCCCGTTCGGGACGGCTCACGGGCTCGCCCGGCCGTACATCGACCGCGACGAGTCGCCCTGAGCCGGAACGTCGGGAGCACCACTCCCCGGGATGCTCACCGACCCGCCGACCGCCAGACGTCGCCACTCCCGGAGCTGCCGAGCCACACGTACTGCCCGTAGCGCGCCACGAGCAGCCGGAACCGGTCCCGACCTCCCGCCCGGGTGGCACGAGCCTGCTCGACCAGGCGCCCGAGCCGCCGAGTTCCTCCCTCGACGACGGCATGGCGACCAGCATGGGAGGCAAGACCGATCTCGCCCTCGGGAGCGCCGTCCCGAATCGCGACCCACGACACCCTCGGCGCCACGACGATCAGGCCCGGACCGGCCTCCACGCCGCCGAATTCCGTACGGCGGCGGTCCAGGTACCCGACCACCACGTCGCCCGAGTTCAACGACCGATGCCGGCCGTCACTCCAGGACCAACCAGACTCTGGCGCGACCCAGATTCAGCGAGGCGCTCGGAGGCTGGCGTACCAGTCCTGACAGGCGTCCCAGATCGGCAGCGAACCGGCCGCCTCAGCCTCGGCCAGCGTGGGTGCTTCGCGGTCCTTCTCCGACAGCACCGGCTCGACACCGGCCACCCATGGGATAGCGAGTTGCGGGTCGATCGGAGTGATCCCGTGCTCTCGTTCCGGCGCGTACGACGTGGAACACAGGTATCCCACAACGGTGCCGTCGGTCATCGCCTGGAACGCGTGTCCGAGCCCCTCGGACAGGTACACGGCTCGCATCGAGTCGGCGTCCAGATCGACGACTTCGAACTGTCTGAATGTCGGAGACCCGACACGGATGTCGACGATGACGTCCCGCACAGCGCCGGCCGCGATGTACAGGTACTTCGCCTGACCCGGAGGTACGTCGGCATAGTGCACGCCGCGTACGACTCCGCGAGACGACACCGACTGGCTGGACTGCATGACGGAGAGGTCGAAGCCGAGAGCTTCGCGAAACACCGGCCCCTGGAACGGTGCGGTGAACCTGCCACGTGGGTCAGGAAAGACGGTCGGCTCGAACAGCCACGCCCCCGGAATACCGAGCTCGGTGGCCTTCACCGGACCACCCCGCTCTTCAGCGGCTCCCACCAGCCGCGATTCTCCCGGTACCAGGCGACCGTCTCGGCGAGCCCATCATCGAAAGAGCGTCGCGGCTCGTAGCCCAGCTCGTCGTGGATCTTGGACCAGTCCACCGAGTACCGCCGATCGTGTCCCTTCCGATCCGGAACTCGCTCGATCATCTCTTCGCCGACGCTGACAGCAGTGAGCAGTCGGGCAGTGAGCTCGCGGTTCTGGAGCTCCGTGCCGCCGCCGATGTTGTAGATCTCGCCCGCCCCTCCCTTCGCTGCGGCGAGAGCGATCCCGTGACAGTGGTCGTCGACGTGTAGCCAGTCCCGGACGTTCAGCCCATCGCCGTAGAGCGGCACCCTCTGCCCATCGAGCAGGTTCGTCACGAAGAGCGGGATGACCTTCTCGGGGAACTGGTAAGGCCCGTAGTTGTTGGAGCACCGGGTGATGACGACATCCAGTCCGTGCGTCCGGTGGTACGAACGCGCCAGGAGATCGCTTCCAGCCTTCGCCGCCGAGTACGGCGAGTTCGGCTCCAGCGGATGGTTCTCGGGCCACGACCCTTCGTCGATCGACCCATAGACCTCGTCGGTCGAGACGTGCACGAAACGCCCCACTCCCAGGTCGAGCGCCGCCTGTAACAGCACCTGAGTCCCGACGACATTCGTCGTCACGAAGTCTGCGGCACCGGTGATCGATCGATCAACGTGGGTCTCGGCCGCGAAGTGTACGACGACGTCCGCTCCCGCCAGTACCTCGGCGACCCGGACCGAGTCACGGATGTCGGCTCGCTGAACGTGCAGCTGCGGAGAGTCACTGACGGAGTCGAGGTTCTCCTCCCGACCTGCGTAGGTGAAGGCGTCCAGGACCGTCACGTCCGCACCCGTGAACGGCTCATAGCCGCCATTCACGAGGGTTCGCACGAAATGGGAGCCGATGAACCCGGCACCACCTGTGACCACCAGTCGCATGCACACCTCGCCGATCGTGGAGCTCATCCACCCGGCCGGGTGAACTACTGATAGTTTTCCATGACTCAATCGACGACTTGCTCTAGGGAGCCCCGACACCATCACTCCTGTGCACACTCGTCGCCAGAACACGAGGGAAGCCGGTCGTGCTGAGCCACGACCCTTCCGCGCCACCTCATCGAGACACGTCCCGTCTCGACTGCAGCGCGCCGAAGCCTCGGACGAACTCGAAGGGAACGCGCGACCGTGAAGGGCATCATCCTGGCCGGGGGGACCGGCAGCCGACTGTTTCCGATCACGCGGGCCGTGTCCAAGCAGCTTCTGCCGGTCTACGACAAGCCGATGATCTACCACCCTCTGGCCACTCTCATGCTGGCCGGCATCCGCGAGATCCTGCTCATCTCCACCCCGCACGACCTGCCCGGCTTCCAGCGGCTCCTCGGCGACGGGAGCCAGTTCGGCCTCGAGATCGACTATGCGGAGCAGCGCGCTCCGAACGGCCTGGCCGAGGCCTTCGTGATCGGCGCCGACCACGTCCGCGGCGGCCCGTCGGCACTCGTACTCGGCGACAACATCTTCCACGGTCCGTCCTTCTCCTCGACCCTGCAGAGCGCTGCGCGCAGCGTTGCGACCGGTGAGTACGGATGCGTCCTGTTCGGGTATCCCGTGAAGGATCCGCAACGCTATGGCGTCGGCGAGGCGGACATCGACGGCACACTGATCTCGATCGAGGAGAAGCCGGTCGAGCCACGCTCCGACCGAGCCATCACGGGGCTCTACCTCTACGACGACCAGGTCGTCGACATCGCCGCCGGCATCGGTCCCTCGGCCCGCGGCGAGCTTGAGATCACCGACGTCAACCGCGCCTACCTCGAGCAGGGTCGTGCCCACCTGCACGACCTCGGCCGCGGGTTCGCATGGCTGGATACCGGGACCCACGAGTCCCTCATGGAGGCGGGCCAGTACGTCCGGGTCCTGGAAAACCGCCAGGGCATCCGGATCGCGTGCATCGAGGAGGTCGCCCTGCGCATGGGCTGGATCACCTCCGAACAGTGCCGTGCCCTCGGCCGAGCACAATCCGGATCCGGATACGGTGAATACGTCATGGCTGTCGCCGACCAGATATGAGATGCACGGAGCCGCCCACGCAGTCCGGCCCGCCCGACTAGATCAGCTCAGGCTAGGGACCACCCATGCACGTCCTCTTCGTCGCTCACTCGTCGACGACGGCGGGAGCCGAACGCACACTCGTCGCCCTTGCCTCCGCCGCGGTCCGATGTGGAGACCAGGTCACCGTGTCGATTCCACGCAAGGGGCCCATCGAGCGGTTGATCCGTGACCGGCTGCCGGGGGCGGAAGTGATCGTCCAGCCCTGCCAGTGGTGGATGGGAGTCCGGCATCGGACCTTCACGGGGGCGTTGCGGACCCTCCAGTCGCTAGCCCAGCTCGTTCCCTGGCTCATGCTGTTACGTCGGACGAGACCCGACGCCGTCGTCGTCATCGGGTCGACGGTCACCCCCGCGCCGCTCTTGGCTGCGGTACTCGCAGGCACACCCCGATCGATCATTCTCGGCGAGAGCATCCGCTCGAACCCGACCTTGCGTTCGCTGATCCCGAAAGCTCTGATCGTGCGCGCTCTCGATGCCTGGTCCGACGTCAGTATCGCCGTGTCGGAGTATGCGGCCTCCCAGTACCGGCGGCCGACGTTGATCGAGTACCCGCCCATCGAGATCCCGGAGACGGTCAGCGAGGTCCGCGACGAGCCCCCGCACATGCTGGTGGCCGTCCTACTGGGCACCCTTTCCACGGAGAAAGGCCAGTTCGATCTCGTCGAGGCTGCGAGGCGAATCGTCGCGAGCGGTGCACCGGTGCGGATCGAGTTGTACGGCGACGCAGCCCCCGACGACCTTGCACGACTGCACGACATGATCTGGGATGCCGATGTCGAGTCCGTGCTCCGCTACCGGGGAGCGAGCAGCAACCCGATCGGTGTTCTCGCCGGCGTGGACGTCAGCCTGGTCTGCTCACGCAACGAGGCATACGGCAGGGTGTCAAGTGCCGGGTTTGGTAGAGGCTGAGTTCTCATGCTCCGGCGGGCTGCCGGGCGGTCGTGGTGGTGGCGTTATGGATCTCGTACTCGACCGGCGGGACGAAGCCGAGTTCGCCGTGTAGTCGGCGGTGGTTGTACCAGTCGACGTACTCGGCGACCGCGAGTTCAAGGTCGCTGATCCCCGCCCACGGCCCCTTGTTGCGGATCAATTCGGCCTTGAACAACGAGTTGAATGCCTCCGCCATCGCGTTATCATAGGAATCGCCGACCGACCCGACGGAAGCGACGACACCAGCTTCGCCGAGCCGCTCAGTGTAGCGAATGGCAACGTATTGGACACCGCGGTCCGAATGATGCGTTAACCGCGACAGATCTGCACCGCTGCGTTCCCTGATCCAGATCCCCATGTTGAGTGCGTCTAGGGCGAGATCGGTGTAGAGATGACGTGACAGCTGCCAACCCACGATCCTCCGGGAGAACGCGTCCAAGACGAACGAGGCATACACCCAACCGGAATGCGTCTAGATGTAGGTGATGTCGGCGACCCACAACCGGTTCGGGGCCGTCGCGGTGAAGTCGCGCTCGACCAGGTCCGGGCGCAGGTCGGGGCTGTCGGCACGGATGGTGGTCCGCGGCACCCGCTGCCGCCGGACACCGCGCAGGCCTGCGGCTTTCATGAGCCGGCCGACGGTGCACCGCGCGACCGGCCGGTCGTCCACGCCGCCTTCGCGGCCCAGCTGTGCCCAGACTTTCCGGACGCCGTAGACGCCGTAGTTCTCGGCGTGCACGCGTGCGATCTCGGCGGAGACGAGGATGTCGCGTTCCGCCCGGGCCGAGGGTGGACGGGTCTTCGCCGCATAGTAGGCACTCGGGGCGATCGGGATACCGGCGTCTTTCAGCACGGCACAGATCGGCCCGACCCCGAACTCGTTCCTGTTCTTGTCGATGTAGTCGGTGACTACCGTTGCGGGCGGTCGAGCTCCGCCGCGAAGAAAGCCGAAGCGGACTTGAGAATGATGTTGGCCCGGCGGAGTTCACGGGTCTCCCGCTCCAGCTCCGCCAGCCGAGCGGCCTGATCGGTCGTCGTCCCAGGCCGGGATCCAGCGTCGATCTCGGCTTGCTTCACCCAGCCGCGCAGGGTTTCCGGAAGGATTCCCAGCTGGTCACCGATACGGCGGCAGACGTTCGTGCCGGCGTTGACAGGGTCGGCCTTGGCGTCGAGGACCAGCCGGATCGCTCGTTCCCGCAGCTCGTTGGGGTGCTTCCGTGGGGCTGCCATCGCTGCTCATCATCTCCTGGCTTGACACCCTCCATCAAACCCGGCGCGAGACAGGGTGACGATCGAATCGGTCCTGGTGGGGACACCAGTCGTCGGTTACGACCTCGGGGGAACGCGGGAGATCCTCCGCGACGGCGGCGGGATCCTGATCGAGCCGGCGCCGGCCGCGATGGCGAGCATCCTGGGCCGGCTCGCCCGCGATCCGGCCGCGCTCCGCGGCCTGCGCTCATCCGCGGCAGAGCGTGCGAGGAGCCGCGCAGGCGTCGGCGATGCGGACCGCCAGTGGTCGCGCCTGCGGGATGCTCTGGCACGGGAGCGCCTCCGGTAGTTCCGAGCGACCGACGTCATTCCCGTGCCTGTGTGGCGACGGACCGCTCCCGACGGGTCCCGACGAAGGCCGCCAGAGCGAGACTCAAGTACTTCCCCACCGCCGCGACGGCGAACCCCGTCGCGGCGCCCATCTCGTCCCACCACCATCCACCAGCGGCGACAGCGCCGAGGAGCAGGACCGAGCTGACAAGGCTCTGGAGCCCGACGAATCGTTCACGCCCCATCCCCTGCAGCAAGGCTGCAAGTGGAGTGGCCAGGGCGACGACGGGGAAGGTCACGACGAACACCGCGACGAGGGGGCCGGCCGAGGCGTAGGCATCGCCGAGCAGCAGGACACTCACCTCGGTGCCGAACCATCCGACAGGTGCCGCCAGGATGGTCAGCACAGCGGTGAGTCCCACGACAGCGCGCAGCAGCCGGCGGCGAGCACCGTAGTCCGCCCGCGCTGTTGCCGGGAGCACCACCGCGGCCAAGGTGGAGGACAGGAGTTGGAACGGAGACGTCAGCTTCGACGCGGCCGAGTAGAACCCGGCACCGGCCGGTGAGGTCAGTGCGGCCACGAGAAACACGTCCAGGGCACGGCTCTGGACGGACAGGTCATTGATCGCAAAGGGCACCGATCTGCGCAAGACGTCTACGACGGCAGTCGCTCGCCGAGCGACGACGCCATGTCGCCGCAGCAGCTGTCTGATGTGTACCGATCCGATTGCGGCGCCCGAAGCCATACCGATCGCGTACAGCATCGTGCCCGGACCCGCGTCGGCGACGAGCAGGAGCAGGAACACCGCGCAACTCACGAGACGGCGGAGCAGGATCGACGTAGCGACCGCCGTGGCGAGGTCGGCGGCGATGACGACCGCGAGCCTGGTCTCGCAGTACTTCTCCAGCCCTTGGGCCATGACCAGCAGCGACAGTGCAGCGAGCAGCGTCCTGGGAACTCCGGGGACGACCAGCGCCAGGAGGGCGACACCGCCGATGGTGCCGCCGAGAGCCGCCCGTCCGCTGAACCAGAGGATCGTGCGGACCTCGTCGATCTTGCCTACGGCGTACGAGCGGCCGGCGAAGCTGGACATGCCGACGTCGGCGACGATGAACCACACCAGGAACACGCCGATCAGTGCGGTCACGACGCCGTACTCGGACGGTGCCACTGAGCGCGCAAGCGCGATGCCCATCGCCGCCTGCGCGACGGCACCCGCCACTCGGGCGATCGAGGCGGAGAGGAATGTCTTCCTCATCGGTGACGACAGTCCGGGTAGGCGGGGGATGTCATCGAGAGGTCCGGATCGCGGCGGCAGCCTGTGCCCGCCCGTACAGCCCCGTGAGCGCGCGGAAGTGCTGATCCCCACTCGTCACCCGATCGGCCAACTCCTCCTCGAACGCCTGTGGTGAAGCGATCTCACCGCCGAGGAACCGCTCGATCGTCCCGCTCCATCCCGCGACCGAGTGTTCGGACACCATCCCGGTCATCCCGTCGGTGACCAGCTCCGGCATGCCCCCACGGTCCGCCACCAGAGCGGGCACGCGAGCCATGAGGCTCTCCCGCACGCTGAACGGGCTGTTCTCGAACCAGATCGCAGGGTGCAGCGTCGCGGCGGTGGTCCGCAGGGTCGCACCGATCTGGTCGGGAGTGAGGTGTCCGACGAAGCAGACGCGGTCCACCGCGTGCTCCGCCACGTAGCGGTGCAGCTGCGGTTCGTCGGCTCCCGTGCCGGCGATCGTCAGTATGCGGTCGCCGGTGCGCGTACCGAGTGCCTTCCATGCCTGTAGGACGGTCAGTACGTCCTTCTCCGGGGCGAGCCGGCCCATGTAGAGCAGACCGGTCGCCTCGGCATCCCGACGGTGGGGAGTCTCTCGCCAGGGAAGATCGAGCACCTCAGTCCGTGCCGGCGACCATCCGTCTGCGTGCAGCGTCTGCTCCATGAATCGCGACGGGCAGTGGACGATCATGTCGCCGGCACCACGCATGATCCGGTCGCTGACGATCGTCTCGACTCCACCCACCGCGGACGCGCCGAGGCTGCCCTTGATGCACCGGCGCCGCACCGGGTTGATCGCGCGACGCACCGGAGAGGCGCCGACGCACACCTGGCACAGGTCGGACGTGGAGTCGGCCCACAGACGTTGGTTCGCGCACACGAGCTTGTACTCGTGCGCCGTCACGACGCGACCGATCCCGCGCCCGCCGGCAGCCCGGACGACGGCGCTCGTCAACTGGTAGCAGGTGCCGTGGAAGTGCACGACATCCGGCGCGAACTGCTCCAGTGCCGCCGCCATCCGTCGTCCGTTCGCCACCGAGTAGACGCTGCTCGCCGCGTCGTCGAGCCGCTCCCGGAGACTTCCGGATGTGTAGCTGCGAGCGGGCGTCTCGAATCGAGGAGAGCCGGGCGCGATGGGCGACGATCCACTCGGTGCCTCCATCCCGAACAGGGCCACCTCGTGACCGCGGGTTGTGAGCTCGTCCGCGAGCCATTCCAGGTACGTCTCCACGCCGCCCACCCGGTGCAAGAACTTGCTGGCCAGGAGTACACGCATCGTCGATCAGCCCGCTTCCGTCGGCCGCGTCGACCGGTTCCACTCGACGTCCCCGATCGGGCCAGGGGTCACCGCCCACCGGACGAACCACACCGAGAGCGTCAGCTGGTCGCGCAACCAGGTGGCGCGCTCCCGCCGCTGCCCGAACGCCGCCGGGACCGCCAGTGCTCCCCTGACCAGGCCACCGGCCGCCACCAGCAGCTTCAGTGGACTCTCGCCTACCCCGGAGGTGTCCATCAGCGACAGACAGGGGGCGACGACCAGTTCCATGAGCCGGAGCTGGCGGCGCTGCGCCGTGTTCGACTTCCGGCTGACCCCGCCGACGTGCTCGGCGGACAGGTCCCCGGACACCACGACCCGATATCCGAGGGAGTGCGACCGATGACAGATCTCCTGGTCCTCGAGATACATCGGGAGCCGGGTGTCCAGCCCCCTGCCGAACACCTCCTTGCGGATCGCCATATAGGCACCGGAGGTGAAGTCGACGTCATGCACGCCCGGGCCGCCGACGGAGATCGAGCGCCGTGGGGTCCCCAGTAGCCCAGGTAGCGCAGGCAGACCGACCAGCGTCGCGAACAACCGGCGCTTGTTCCAGACCCTGCGGGCCGAGCCACGGTCGACGGTCCCGTCGGGTGCCAGAAGGGTCGGTGCCGCGACGCCGATGCCAGGCTCCTCGGCGAGCGCCACGACGCGGTCCAGGACCTGCGCGGAGGTCGCGACGTCCGGATTGTGCAGCAGGACGACCTGCGGCTCGCCCCATCGTGCCCTGCCGAGCTCGACGGCGTGGTTCACGCCGAAGGAGAACCCGAGGTTGCACGGCGCGACCTCGGCCAGGAACCGGTCGGACACGGACGGGTCGACCGCGGCGCGCGCCGTCGCGACGCACTCGTGGTCGTCACTGTTGTCCAGGAACACCGCCGCGCGATCTGATCCGCCGATGAGCCAGCCGCTGATGGTCGCGGCAAGGTCGGCCACGGCGGCGCCGGACCGATACGTGATCACGACGACCAGGGTGGAGAGAGTGGGGTTCACACCGGTCCGTTCGAAGGTCGTGGGGCCCGGAGGCCCGGGGACGTTGTGCGGGGAGAGTCGGTCCGAGCCGGCAACTGCCCACCGGCCAGGCAGAGCAGGAAGACCAGACCAAGGAGGCTGTGCAGCGGGAGGAGCCCCTCCAGGCCGTTGTAGCCGGCCGTCACCGCGGCGAAGGCCACGACACCGGCGGCTCCGGCGTGCGCACCCGAACGCGCTGCTGCGGCTACCACCAGGGCCAGTGTCGCCAGGAGCAGCACCAGGCCGGGAACACCCAGGCTGACAAGGATCTGCAGCAGGGAGTTCTCCATCGGGTAGGCGCCGTGCGAGAGCGCGATGGTGAGCGGGTCTGCCGTGGTCGGCCCGCTGCCGGTCCAGCCGGAGGAACGCGCCAACGCGATGGCCTCGGCCACGTTGTCCCCCCGCACCTCACTGGATCGTGCGGCTTCGCCGGTGCTCGTCCGTGCTCCGAGGAGACCCGAGGCCGCCACCGCTGCAACTGCCAAGGGCGCCAGCGCGAGCAGCCGCATGGGCTTCGGAGATCGGGTGCGACGCAGCTGTGGCAGACGGACGACGGTGACGACCGCGCCGACGACAGCGGCGACCGCGAGTGCACCGCGAGACACTGTCGAGGCCGCACCCGCGACAGCGGCGATCAGCGGGATCAGGCTCTGCGGCACGTCGTCGATCCAGCGGACGAAGAACACTGCGAAGGCCACCGTGAAGAAGGTCCCGGCATACAGCGGGTGCCCGAACCCGACGCTGGCGCGATGAACACCACCGTCGAGCTGAAGGCCCCGACCGACCGCGTCATAGAGCGGCATGTAGATCGGGTTCTGCTGGGTCGCGACCTCGACCACGGCGAACACGGCCGCAGCGACGGTCACCACCGCCAGCGTCCGCACGAGTAGATCGGCTTCACGACCGGACACCCGCACGAAGAGTACGAGCACGGTGCCGACAGCGAAGCTGATCAGCCACTCCCGGGCCGACGGGCCCCCGCCGCTTACGATCGGAGGCCGGACCAGCATCAGGTAGGTGGTCCACAGCACGAGTAGCGCCGCTGCGAACCGCGCTGCGAGCCACCCCCGGTGGATCGGGTCAGGACGAACAGCCGGCGCCGCAGGCCACCTCCGCACCGCCCAGAAGAGGATCACCACCAGGGCCGGGGTGAGACCGAAGTACCCGTAGCCGATCAGTTGCTGGGGTAGCACTGCATAGAGGACGAGTGCCGCGGAAGGCAGGACGTGAACCGGTGCCGTCGCCGCTGCGACCAGCGCGACCAGGACGAGGACCAGCACGACACCGACAACACTCCCGTTGCGATGGGTCAGTGCTGCCACCGCGTATCCGATCGGCACGACGCCGGCGACGATCGCCGCCACGAGTGCCGGGCCGACGAGGTCGGCCGGCCTACCGCGGAGCAATCGGGAGATCGCCCTCAACGGACTGCCCCCTTCACCGTCCGGCCGCGCCGTCGCGGCCCCGAGCGTCCAGGCGCCGGGCGAGGGCCTCGTAGTCCTCGGTCACCGCCTCCCAGGCGTAGGTCGCCAGGACGTGCTTCTTGCCGGCCCGTCCTTGCTCCTCGACCCTGTCCGGCGCGGCCTCGACGTCCTCGACCCGTTCGGCCACCGCAGTGGCATCACCGAAGTACGAACCGTCGTCCCGGACGATCTCGCGATTGAAGTCGACGTCCCAGGCGACGACGTAAGCACCGGCGCCCATCGCGCGCAGCAGCGACGGGTTGGTGCCGCCGACCGAGTGCCCGTGTAGATAACTGGCGCAGTTTGCATAGAGCTGGTCCAGCAGATCCTGATCCCACACCGCCCCGACCAGCTGAACCCGTTCGTCGGCGGCGGCGAGATCGGCTACACGGCGGTTGTACTCGGTCTCGTACGGCACGGACCCGACAACGACCAGCGGCAGCACAGCGCCGCTACGCGTGTAGCTGTCCACGATCACGTCGACGTGGTTCTCCGGCTCCATGCGCGCGACGACCAGGTGATAGCCGCCGGCTTCGAGGCCAAGCGGATCCAGCAACTCGGGTCTGTCCGGTTCGACCTCGGGAGCGCCGTAGGCGATGAAGTCGCTGCCCACCCCGTACTTGTGACGGTAGTAGTCCTCGATACCGCGAGCATCGGCGATCAATGCATCGGCCATTCGGGCAGCGAACCGCTCGCACAGCAGGTAGTAGGTGCGACCAGCACGACCCCATTTCGCCCTGCGCCACTCGAGCCCGTCCACATGCACTGCCACCGGTATCCGAAGAATCTTCAGGAAGATGATCAGTGGAGCGTTGGCCGCGTTGAACACGAGAGCGACGTCCGGCTGATGCCGACGTCGGACAGCATGCAAGACCGACAGGAACGTGTGTGAGAGCGTTTCGACTGAGCGGCCCCGCAAGCTCGGAAGCACGACCCGCCGCATGCCGAGATGGTGGGTGGACGCATCGTCCCGGCCACGGCAGTAGACGGTGACCTGGTGTCCTCTGTCCGCTAGCCGGCGCCCGATCTCCTCCACGGCGGTCTCGAATCCGCCATAGCGTGCGGGGACCCCTCGCGTACCGATCATGCTGATGTGCACGTAGTTCTCATCTCCCTCGCACCCTCACGGGACTCGGACGGCTCGATCAGCGGCCAGGACGTTGCACCCATGTGGTTCGCTCGCTGGCCCGCGGAGCCGATGCGCTCGCAGAACGCGGCCATCCCGCTGAGGCGCGCGGAGGGGAGTCCTCGGCCGCGCCGTGGCGATAGGTCCCACCGGCCTGGCCGTCACGCACGCTCTCGTAGGTGCCGTCGTAGCCGGAGTCGCGACCGATACGCCGAGCGGGCACGAGCGTGAGAATCACGCCGAGGACGTTTCCGGACACCGCACGCAGCGCATGGGAAGCAGAGGAGAGTTGCTGAGTCGTGGTGCGGCCGTAACCGCAGAGCAGCAGCGCTCCGTCGGTAGCGGGAAGGAGCGCAGCGGCATCGGCGACCGGTAGCACCGGCGGGGTGTCGATGAGAACGAGGTCGTAGGTGACCCGTGCCTCGTGGAGCAGAGTACGCATCTGATTGCTTCCGAGAAGCTCACTCGGATTCGGCGGAAGCACACCGCTCGGAAGCAGATCCAGCGAACCACCGCCCCAGTTGTGAACGGCACGCCCGAGCGACAACCCGCCGGAGAGGACGGTCGTCAGTCCGACAGCCCGGTCGACGCCGAACAGCGCCGAGACGCCCGGACGACGCAGATCACCTTCGATCAGTAGGACTCGCCGACCCGTGGACGCCACCGCGGTGGCCAGGTTGGCGGTGGTGGTCGACTTACCTTCTCCAGCGACACCACTGGTGACGACCACGACCTTCCGCGGTTTGTCCACGTCGACGAACTGCAGGTTCGTACGGATCCGCCGGAAGTTCTCGGAGATCGGGGTGTTCGGCGACTCGTGAACGGTGAGTGGCGTGGCCGGAACGCTTGGGTCCAGCAGGACCGCGCCGAGGGCCGGCGCCTTCACGATCGCGGCTGCCTCGTCGGAGGTGGTCACAGTGTTGTCGAGCGCGTCGCGGACATAGGCCGCAACCACACCGATCACCAGCCCGACCGCCAACCCCAGTGCGAGCAGGAAAGCCGCCCCCGGTGACGACGGGGTATCCGGTACGGCAGCCGGCTGGATCACCCGTGCTCCGACGTAGGTGAGGTTCTGGTCGTTCTGGGGCCGTTCCAGTTCCCCGACGACCTCGCCGGTCACCTCGGCGACCGTGTTTGCGATGTCGGCCGCCCGCTGGGGCGACGGATCCGTCGCCGTCACCCCGAAGATCACGGAGTTCGGAGAACTGCTCGTACCCACCTGTGCTGCGAGATCGGCAGGCGTCGTCGCGAGCCCTAGACGTCGACCTGTCTCTCCGAGCACCCGGTCGCCGGTCACCAACTCGACGTAGGAGGTGATGCGGTCCTGGGAGAGCTGGGCACCCTGGTAGGCGTCCTGCGGGTTGTTGACGACCTGAGTCGTCACGAACAACGAGGTCTGCGCCGTGTACTCCGGCGATCGTCCGAACGAGACCGCAGCAGCGCTGAGCATCCCCAGCCCGACACAGACTGCGATGACGATCCAGCGCTCGCCCAGCACACGAAGGTGCCCACGCAAATTCATCCGCCATCCCGATCATGCGCTTGGTGATGATCACGGCTGACGAAGAGGTGCTTCGACATCCGAAGACGCGGGCACCGACGTCGCGCAGCCGCTCGACGTCCTCCGACACGGAGCCTAATGCGTTACCCCATCGGGGGTAACTCGCGAGCGTGCTCAGTGCCGCGAATATTGCACACAGTTGCCGTGGTCAGGACTTTTACGCCCGTACATCGACCAGACGGGGGTAGCCGTTACTGATCTTCCAGAGACCGGTCGAGGCATCCGCGGAGGGCTGGCGATCCGCTGCGCGGTACTTTCATCCGTCGAAGCACGCGCCCCCAGCGCCGACGAGAGGCCCGCATTGCACCCCGACACCCCCGTCGTCATCCTCTGCGGAGGCCAGGGCACCCGCATCCGCGAGGCCAGCGAGTCCCTCCCGAAGGCCATGGTGGAGGTGGGCGGACGCCCGATCGTCTGGCACATCATGAAGCTCTACCGCCAGGCCGGCTTCCGCCGTTTCGTCCTCTGCCTCGGCTACAAGAGCTGGGCGGTCAAGGAGTACTTCCTCGACTACCGGGCCCGGCAGGTCGACTTCACCCTGGCCATGTCCGACCGCCACCGCATCGACTTCCACGGCGGCGTCGACGAGGACTGGGAGATCACCTTCGCCGAGACCGGCCTGGAGGCCGCGACCGGCGCCCGCGTCCGGAAGATCGCCCCGTACGTCGACACCGACCACTTCTTCCTGCCCTACGGCGACGGCGTCTCCGACATCGACATCGCCGCGCTGGCCGCGGAGCACGAGGCGTCCGGGAAGCTCGGGACCATCACCGGCGTCCACCCGACGTCGAAGTTCGGTGAGATGAACGTCGAGGGCGACAAGGGCGACGAGTTCAACGAGAAGCCCACCCAGGTCTCCGGCTTCGTCTCCGGCGGGTTCTTCGCGTTCAGGCGCGAGTTCCTGGCCGAGTACCTCGACTCCGAGAGCGACGACCTGTGGCTCGAGCACGAGCCGCTGCAGAAGCTCGCCCGCGACGGGCAGCTGAACGTCCACCGGCACGACGGCTTCTGGTGCGCGATGGACACCTACAAGGACTTCCAGTACCTCAACGGCCTGTGGTCGCGCGGCGACGCACCGTGGAAGACCTGGTGAGCAGGGTTTCCCGGCACCGTCGGGGGCTTGGTCACAGTCCTCGCCGTGATCGGTGCGGGTAGCCGGGAAGCGAGTAGCTTGTCCGGCCGAGGCACGCTCCCCCCCAGCGCCGGCGAGCGGCTCCCCCGAGCCGACGAAAGGTCCGTATGCACCCCGACACCCCAGTCGTCATCCTCTGCGGAGGCCAGGGCACCCGCATCCGCGAGGCCAGCGAGTCCCTCCCCAAGGCCATGGTCGAGATCGGCGGACGCCCGATCGTCTGGCACATCATGAAGCTCTACCGCCAGGCCGGCTTCCGCCGCTTCGTCCTCTGCCTCGGCTACAAGTCCTGGGCCATCAAGGAGTACTTCCTCGACTACCGGGCGCGGCTGGCGGACTTCACGCTCAACATGGGCGAGAAGCACCAGATCGACTTCCACAACGGGGTCGACGAGGACTGGGAGATCACCTTCGCGGAGACCGGCCTGGAGACGGCGACCGGCGCCCGCGTCCGCGCGATCCGCGACTACGTCGACACCGACAACTTCCTGCTGACCTACGGCGACGGCGTCTCCGACATCGACATCGTCCGGCTCACCAAGGAGCACGAGGAGTCCGGGAAGGTCGGCACCGTCACCGGCGTGCACCCCACCTCGAAGTTCGGCGAGATGAACGTCGAGGGCAACGAGGTCGTCGAGTTCAACGAGAAGCCCACCCAGGTCTCCGGCTTCGTCTCCGGCGGGTTCTTCGCGTTCAAGCGCGAGTTCCTCGACGACTACCTCGACGACGACCCGCAGCTGTGGCTGGAGCACACCCCGCTGCAGAAGCTCGCCCGCGACGGCCAGCTGAACGTCCACCGCCACGACGGCTTCTGGTCGGCCATGGACACCTACAAGGACTTCCAGCACCTCAACGGGCTCTGGTCCCGCAACGAGGCCCCTTGGAAGGTCTGGTGACGCCCTGAGGCGCCCCCACGGACGACGACGGGCCGGTACGCGAGCTGCGTACCGGCCCGTCGTGCGTCTCAGGACGGGGTGCCGCTGAGCGTCTCGGACGGGTTCGCGTCGGCGTACTGCTCGACCGACCCGTTCCGGATCGCATCCCACAGCTGCGGGCCGCGCTGGTCGTCGAGGTACACCACCGACTGCGTGCCCTCCCGGCCCAGGCCGGCGACCGGCGCCGTCAGGAAGCTGACGTCGGAGCCGCGCAGGTTGCGGTTCTCCACCGCCAGCTGCACCAGGCCGGTGTTGGACAGCGAGTCGTCGATGCTCACCGCGTCACCCACGCTCGTCGCGAACGTGTACAGCGCGGCCGGGTCGGTCGTCGCCTTGCGCTGCACCTGCTCCAGCAGCGCCTTCATCGCGTTCTGCTGGCGCGCGGCGCGGTCGATGTCGCCGTTGGGCAGGTCGTAGCGCTGCCGGACGTAGGCCAGGGCCTGCGCGCCGTCGAGGTGGTTCTCGCCCTGGACGAAGTCGACGCCTGCGTTGCTCGTGGCCCGCGCGACCGTCACGTCGATCCCGCCGACGGAGTCGACGAGCGAGGTGAACCCCGCGAAGTCGACGACCCCGAAGTGGTCGACGCGCACGCCCGTCAGCTGCTCGACCGTCCCGATCAGCAGCGACGGCCCGCCGAACGCGTAGGCGGCGTTGATCTTGTTCATGCCGCGGCCGGGGATGTCCACCCAGGAGTCGCGCGGGATCGAGACGACCGAGGCGCTCTGCCCGTCCGGCGCGAAGGTGCCGAGCATGATGACGTCACTGCGCTCGGACCCGGCGTCGACGCTCTCCTCGGCGCCGCTGCCGGTCGTCGGGACGTCCGAACGGGAGTCGGTGCCGACGAGCAGGAACGTCGTGCCGCCGAAGGTCGCCGGACGGTCGCCGGCGCCGAGGCCCTGGAAGGCGCCCGGGATGCGCGGGACGTCGTTGCCGACGCTCGACACCAGGTACACGAGCCCGCGCCGCCCACGACGAGCAGCAGCACGAGCACGAGGGCTCCGAGGGTGACCAGCAGCCGGCGCCCGGTACGGCGGGGCTTCACGGGGGGTGGGGTGACCACGTTGCGCATCGGGATCCTTCCGGGACCGTTCCGGACCGTCGGCCGGTCCGGTCCTCTCGTCGTCGTAGGACGCGCGTCGTTACCGCGGGGTTCGGCGCATCGTCGGAATCGACGGGACGACTACGCATCGTCGGAGGTCAGAGACCCACAGCGACGCATGGTGAACGGGGGTGCGCCCGGTGTCATCAATTGGAGTGAACCACCGGCCGGATCGCTAATCCGCCGACCGGAGTAGGCGAGACAGAAGCAGAACGGCCGCCCAGGCCGTGCGACCGGCTGGAGGAGCTACCGATGAGCACCGCCCACGACACCGCCGCGAGCGTGTCCGCCACGACCGCCGACGCGATCCCGGCGCCGCGGGCCGCGACCGACGCCGAGAACACCTCCGCAGCTCCCCCCGCTGTCCCGGCCACGCCCACGACCGCGCTCTGCCGGTGCGGGCACGAGCAGGACGTCCACGAGCACTACCGCCCCGGGACCGACTGCGGGATCTGCGGCACCTCCTGCCGCGCGTTCCGCGCCGCGACCGACCCGGCCACCACGCGTCGGCGCCGGCGGCGGGCCCGCCGGTCCTGACCGGCCCCGCTCAGGCCGCCGACAACCACGGATCCCACGCCGGCAGCGGCTCGACCGCCAGCACGAGCACGCCGGCCCCGTTCCGCTTCGGCGGGCCGGGCTTCGTCCGCAGCGTCCAGCCGATCTCCTCCACGAGCCGGTCCGCCTTGCGCGAGTTGCACGCCTTGCAGGCGGCGACGCAGTTCTCCCAGCTGTGCGCGCCACCGCGGCTGCGCGGGATCACGTGGTCGATGGTGTCGGCACGCTTCGTGCAGTAGGCGCAGCGACGGCTGTCGCGCCGCAGCACCCCGGCCCGGGTCATCGGGACCGCGCGCCGGTAGGGGACGCGGACGTAGCGGGACAGGCGCAGCACCGAGGGAGCGGGGAGGGTGAGGCTCTCCGAGTGGAACGAGGTGCCCTCCAGCGCCTCCTGGAGACACTCGGCCTTGCCGGAGAGCAGCAGGCAGATCGCACGTTTCGACGTGACGACGGCCAGCGGTTCAAAACTGGCGTTGAGGAGCAGGACCCGGGACCCCGTCGGGACCGGAGCCGTGGTCAGCGGCTCGATCCCCGGTGCCGGGAGGTGATCTTCGGGGATGCCGTCGTCGGGGAGCGGATCGACCGCTCGCAGATCGGGGGCGACGACGGACTCGGCACCATGGGGGACGGGTTGTCGGTGCGGCACGCGACCACCTCCGCGACTGCTCGAGGTCCGGCTTGTAGTCGACCATACGGAAGCGAGGTTTCGCGAGTGTGATATCGGAACCGCCGGCGCGTGTCCGGCGGGTTCCCGCCGACGGACCAGGGCGGCCCTCGTATCCCTGTCCGCGGCCCGCGTCAGACCCCGAGCGACCCGGGTCACACCGCCGTAACCAGCGGAAACGCTTGCTTCACCGGGGGCGTGGAGTCCGCCACAGCCGCGTGTGGCGACACCGTGTCGGCGGTTATACACGGCATATGGACGAGAACACGGTCGACGACAGGACGACGGCGCGCGACTCCGCCTGCACCTGCTGCGGCCGCCGCGGCGCCCGCGAGCGCCTGCAGGTCACCGGGCCCGGCGCGCCACACTTCATCGCGGTGTGCCCCTACTGCGACCTGCAGCCCGCCGAGCTCCAGGGCTGGTTGGGCGACCAGCGCCCGTGAGTGGTTGAGTCGGCCCCAGCCGCTTTTTCCACTCACGAGGCGCGAAGCGCCCCCAGGATGTCGGCGACCAGGTCGTCGGTGTCCTCGATCCCGCACGACAGCCGGACCAGGCCGTCGGGGACGGCGTCGCCCCAGCGGGCGCGCCGGTCGGCGGCGGTCCGGGTGCCGCCGAAGCTGGTCGCCGAGTCGACGAGCGTGGTGCGGTCCAGGAACTCCGACACCGCGTGCACGTCGGGCAGGGTGAACCGCAGGACGCCGTTCCAGCGCCGCATCTGACGCGATGCCGGCGCGTGCGACGGGTCGTCGGCCAGACCGGGCCAGCGGACGTCGGACACCGCGACGGTGCCCGCCGCCGCTGCCTCGCGCAGCGCCACCGCCACCGCGCGGGCGTTCTCCGCCTGCCGGGCGAGCCGCAGGTCGAGGGTGGCCAGGCCGCGCAGCGCCAGCCAGGTCTCCATCGGCCCGGCGATCGCGCCTCCGCGGGTCCGGAAGCCGCGGATCCGCTCCGCATGCACCGGACCGGCCGTGCTGACGTGCCCGACGAGCAGGTCGCCGTGCCCGGACAGCGCCTTCGTGTCGGACGCGACGACGACGTCGGCCCCCAGGTCGAGCGGCCGCTGCCCGAGCGGCGTCGCTGTGGTGTTGTCGACGGCGACGACCGCGCCGGCCGCGTGCCCGGCCTCGGCGATAGCGGTGATGTCGCAGACCTCCAGCCCCGGGTTCGACGGCGTCTCCAGCAGCACCAGCCCGGGCCGGTGCTCGGCGATCGCGGTCGCCCAGTCCCCCGCCGTCGGGCAGTACGCGACCGGCACCCCGAGCGGGGCGAGCTCCTCGTCGGCGAGCGCCCGGGCGACGTAGTAGCCGTCGGCGGGCAGCAGCACGCCACGGTCGGTGGAGGCGAAGGCGCGCAGCACCGCCGCGATCGCGGCCATGCCGGACGGGAAGACCGTGCAGGCACCGCCGTCGAGATCACCGACGACGGCCTCGTACTCCCGCCAGGTCGGGTTGTCGGCGCGGGCGTAGAAGTCCGTCCCGGACTCCGCCTGCTCCGGACGCCCGAGATGGAAGGTGCTGGTCAGAACCGGTCCACGATGGACCGGCTCACCCACCCCGTGCTCGCCGTGCCCGCCGCCCCGAACGCACCTGGTGCCGTCGCCGCTCATCGCTGGTGACCCTACGCTCGTGAGTGGTTGTGTCGGTCCTGACCGCGTGCCTGTTCTCAGGACATCCGACACAGTTGATGTCTCGGCACATCGAGGACACTGAGTAGCCCGCTGGCCGGGTTGGTCGATCCTGGTGATCGGCCAGCCTGGTCCAGGTGGGTGGAACAGGGTTCGAGATGGATCCCGACCGCGTCGCGGCGGTCGCCCGGGCCGCCGCCGGGCAAGAGATCAACATCGCTCGGGTGTGCCGAGAACTCGGCGTGTCCCGGTCGGTGTTCTATCGCAAGCTGTCCCGTTTCCGAGACCAGGGCAGCACCGGTCTGGCACCGCGTTCACGTGCTCCGCACACCCGTCCCAGCGCGGTGGCCGAACACGTGGCCGAGGCGGTGGTGCGGGCCCGCAAAGAACTCGCCGACCAGGGCTGGGACCACGGAGCCCAGACCATCCGCTGGCGGCTGCTCGACGCGGCCCGCCCCGGCAGCAGCCCCGGCAGCGGCCCTGGCAGTAGCGGCGGCAGCGGCCCGGCACTCGAGCAGGCCGAGGTCCCGTCGCGGGCCACGATCCACCGGCTGCTGGCCGACCGCGGCCAGATCACCCCGCAACCACGTAAACGACCCCGCCGCAGCACGCACCGGTTCGTCCACCCGGCCCCGAACGCGGTCTGGCAGATCGACGGCGCCCGGACCGTACTGGCCGATGGCCGGCGCGCCACGGTGGTGCAGGTCATCGACGACCACTCCCGGCTCGACATCGCCTGCCACGCCGCGAGCAGCGAGAACGGCGAGGCCGCCTGGGCCGCGCTCAGCGCCGGCTTCGCCCGCTACGGCCACCCGGCCTGCGTGCTCTCCGACAACGGCACCGCCTTCTCCGGCCGGCGCCGCCAGTGGCCCCTGGTCGACCTCGAACGCCGCCTGGCCGCGCTGGGCATCACCACCATCGTGTCCTCGATCGGACACCCACAGACCTGCGGGAAGAACGAACGCGCCCACCAGACCCTGCAACGCTGGCTCGCCGCCCGACCCACCCCGGCCACCCTGACCGAACTCCAGAACCTGCTCGAGACCTACCGGCAGGGCTACAACCACCGCCGCCACCAAAGCCTCGACGGCGACACCCCGCACCAGCGTTTCCACACCCGCGAACCCGCCCGACCGGCCGGACCCGCACCCCGCATCGCCGGACACCTCACCCGCACCGTCTCCGAGACCGGAGTCATCAGCTTCTCCGGAACCTCGATCGGTCTGGGCCGCCGCCACGCCGGCACCACCGCGGAGGTGTTCTGGCAAGGCGACCGCGTCACCATCCTCATCGACGACGCGGTCGCCGCCAGCCTTACCCTCGATCGCAGCGTCCGCTACCAGCGGACCACCAGCAAACCGTCCACGATGTGCTGAGACAGATCTGTCTTAGATGTGCTGAGACACGACACGTGGTCCGGACCGCGATAACCACTCACGGGCGCGAAGCGCCTACTCAGGCTTCGGCGCCCGCGAGATGAGCTCCTTGGCCATCTGCCGGGCGGTCATCCCCTCGTGGCACACCCGGCGCACCGCGTCGGCGATCGGGAGCTCGACGCCGTTGCGCTCCCCCAGCTCGCAGATCGACAGGCAGGACTTCACGCCCTCGGCGACCTGGCCGTGGTTGGCGCGCTCGGCCTCGCCGAGGCTCGCTCCGCGGCCCAGCTGCTCGCCGAAGGTCCGGTTGCGCGACAGCGGCGAGCTGCAGGTCGCCACCAGGTCGCCCATCCCGGCCAGCCCGGCGAACGTCAGCGGGGAGGCACCGAGCGCCATCCCGAGCCGGGACATCTCGGCGAGCCCGCGGGTGATCAGCGACGCCCGCGAGTTGTCGCCGAGCCCCATCCCGGACGCGACGCCGACGGCCAGCGCGATCACGTTCTTGCCTGCCCCGCCGAGCTCGGCGCCGATCACGTCGGTGTTGGTGTAGGCGCGGAAGTAGCCGGTCGCGCAGGCGGTCTGCAGGGCCACCGCGCGCTCGTGGTCCGGGCAGGCGATGACGGTCGCGGTCGGCTCCTCGTGCGCGATCTCCGCGGCCAGGTTCGGCCCGGAGACGACGGCGAGGCGGTCGGCGCCGACGCCGGTGACGTCGTCGATCACCTCGGTCATCCGCTTCAGCGTCCCCAGCTCGACGCCCTTGGCCAGGCTGGTGATCGTGACGCCGTCCGGGATGAGCCCCCGCCAGTGTTCGAGGTTCGACCGCAGCGACTGCGACGGGACCGCGAGGACCACGGCGTCGGCGTCGTGCAGGGCCTCGGCGGGGTCGTGGGTCGCGGACAGCTTCGCGGGCAGCTCGATCTCGGGCAGGTAGTCCGGGTTGCGGCGCCCAGAGTTGATCGCGTCCGCGACCTCGGCGCGGCGGGCCCACAGCCGGACCTCGCGGCCGGCGTCGCCGAGGACCTTCGCGAACGCGGTGCCCCAGCTGCCGGCGCCGAGCACGGCGACCCGCTGGACGTCGTGCACCGGCTCGTTGACCGGGCACTCCCCGAACGGCGGCGCGCTCACCGGCCGGCCTCCTTGCCCGAACCGCTGGGCCGGTAGAACTCCTCCGGGGCGGTCTCGGCGCGCACGTCGGCCAGCAGGTCACGCACCCGGCTCATGATCAGGTCGGTCACCTCGCGCAGCACGACGGCGTCGAGCGGGCGCCCGCGGTACGCCGACAGGTCCACCGGTTCCCCGGCCCGGAGCACCAGCTCGGTGCGGGGCAGCGGGCGGAACCGCTTGCCGTAGTGGTCGTACACCTCCCGGGTGCCCCAGTGCACCATCGGCACCACCGGCACGTCGGAGGCCAGCGCCATCCGGGCGACGCCGGTGCGCGACCGCATCGGCCAGCCCTCCGGGTCCCGGGTGATGGTGCCCTCCGGGTAGATGATGACGATCTTGCCGTCGGCCAGGGCCTGCGTCCCGGCGGACAGGCTCTGCTGGGCGTCGGCGGTGTCCCGGAACACCGGGATCTGCCCGCTGCCGCGCAGGATCGACCCCAGCACCGGGACGTCCCACAGGCTGTTCTTCGCCATGAACCGCGGGACCCGGCGCGCGGTGTGCACGAACAGCGCCGTGTGGATCGGGTCCAGGTACGAGATGTGGTTGCCGACCAGCAGTGCCCCGCCGGTCGACGGCAGGTGCTCGCGGCCCTGGTAGCGCTGCCGCCCCGTCAGCCACCCCACCGGGTAGAAGACCGTGGCGGCGAGCCCGACCCAGAATCCGCCCTTCTCGCGGGCCACCGGCGGCCTCCTCCCACCCGCAGCGTGGCGGGGTCGTCAGCGGTCCCCGGACCACAGCCGATCCGGATCTCTGGTGCAGAAGTCTCCCCACATCGGGCGGCCCGGGTAAACCCACCCCCGGAACGGGTCCGGGTGGTGCGACGATGGGCCGGTGACCCTGCGGGTGGACCTGGTCGTCCCGGTGAAGCCGCTGCCGAAGGCCAAGACCCGGCTGCGCGGCGCCGCGGACGGCGGTGTCGGCGACCTCGACGCGCACCTGCGGCTCGCGCTCGCGCTGGCCCGCGACACCGTGCGGGCCGCCGTGTCGGCCGCAGCCGTGCGGGAGGTCCTCGTCATCTCCTCCGACCCGGCCGTCGCGGTGGAGGTCGGCGCGCTCGGGGTCGAGGTCGTCACCGACCCGGGCCGCGGGCTCAACGGCGCGCTGCGGCACGGCGCGGCCCTGCTCCGGTCCCGCGACGACGGGGCCGCGATCGGTGCGCTGCAGGCCGACCTTCCGGCGCTGCGGCCCGCCGAGCTCGACGACGCCGTCACCGCCGCCGCGGCCCTGTACGCCGACGGTGCACGGCGGGTGTTCCAGCCCGACGAGCCCGGAACCGGCACCACCCTGCTGCTGGCCGCCCCCGGCGTGCGTCTCGAGCCGCACTTCGGCGGCGCTTCGGCGGCGGCGCACCGGGCGTCGGGGGCGGTGGTCCTGCCGGGCGACCGCCCCGGCCTGCGCCGCGACGTCGACACCGCCGCCGACCTCGACGCGGCGGTCGCCCTGGGCGTGGGCTCCTGGACGCGTGCGGTACTCGGTCACCGGAGGCGCACGCCCGGCGGCGGCCCCGCCACCAGGGCCGGGACGGCGCCGGAACCACCCGGCCGTCACCCGGACGGGCCGCTCCCCTGCCCGAAGGTGTGACGCATCCGTCGGCCACGCCACCTGGAATTCATCTTCGTCGTCCGGTGTGTGGTTGGCCGCCACGACGACGGTACGAAACAATCGCCGGGTGAGTGACGACTCGGCAGCCCCGACCGGACGGAACGGCGCCTCCTCCTCGGGTGCCCGGCCCCGCCCCGGGGGCCGGCGCGCTCCACGCCCGGCCTCGCGCCGGGTGCACACCACCGCGCGCACCGTCGCCGAGCAGAAGGCGCCCGGTCCCGAGATCCCGGTCCAGCAGGTCCAGGCCACGCCACCCGGGCCGCCGGCCCCGCCGACACCGGTCCCGGGCCAGGGAGCATCGCTGATCGCGCCCCCCGCCGGCGCGACCGCACCGGCGCTGCCCGATCCCCTGCCCGAGGACCGGTACCTCAACCGCGAGCTGTCGTGGCTGGACTTCAACGCCCGGGTGCTCGCGCTCGCCGAGGACTCCAGCCAGCCCCTGCTGGAGCGCGCCAAGTTCCTCGCGATCTTCGCGTCGAACCTCGACGAGTTCTACATGGTCCGGGTCGCCGGGCTGAAGCGCCGCGACGAGACCGGGTTGTCGGTGCGCAGCGCCGACGGGCTCACCCCGCGCCAGCAGCTCGCCCGGATCGCCGAGCGCAGCCGCGCGCTGTCCCGGGCGCACGCCGAGGTCTTCATGGACGAGCTGCGCCCCGAGCTGGACTCGGCGGGCGTGCACATCCGGGCCTGGGACGACCTGACCGACGCGGAGCGGCTGCGCCTGTCGGACTACTTCTCCGAGTCGGTGTTCCCGGTCCTCACCCCGCTCGCGGTGGACCCGGCGCACCCGTTCCCCTACATCTCCGGACTGTCGCTCAACCTGGCGGTGACCGTCCGCGACCCCGAGGGCCGCACCGAGCGGTTCGCCCGCGTGAAGGTGCCGAACAACGTGCCCCGCCTGGTCACGGTCGACCCGCCGGACACCGACACCCGCGCCGGGAACCGGCAGGTCACCTTCCTGCCGATCGAGGACCTCATCTCCGCGCACCTCGGGGACCTGTTCACCGGCATGGAGGTCACCGAGGTCCACCCGTTCCGGGTCACGCGCAACGCGGACCTGGAGGTCGAGGAGGACCGCGACAAGGACCTGCTGCAGGCCCTCGAACGCGAGCTGGCGCGCCGCCGGTTCGGGCCGCCGGTGCGGCTCGAGGTGCTCGACACGATGTCCGAGCACGTGCTGGAGCTCCTGCTGCGCGAGCTCGACGTCGACCCGAACGACGTCGTCACCGTCCCCGGGCTGCTGGACCTCACCGGGCTGTGGCAGGTGCACGGGGTGAACCGCCCCGACCTGAAGGACGAGCCGTTCCGCCCGGCCACCCACCCGGCGTTCGCCGAGCGGGAGACCCCGCGCAGCGTGTTCGCGACCCTCCGCGACGGCGACGTGCTGGTGCACCACCCCTACGACTCGTTCTCGACGTCGGTGCAGCGGTTCATCGAGCAGGCCGCCGCCGACCCGAACGTGCTCGCGATCAAGCAGACGCTGTACCGGACCTCCGGCGACTCCCCGATCGTCAACGCGCTGATCGACGCCGCCGAGGCCGGCAAGCAGGTCGTCGCACTGGTCGAGATCAAGGCCCGGTTCGACGAGCAGGCCAACATCCGCTGGGCCCGCCAGCTGGAGAAGGCCGGCGTGCACGTCGTCTACGGGCTCGTGGGCCTCAAGACGCACTGCAAGACCTGCCTGGTCGTGCGCCAGGAGGGCTCGGAGATCCGCCGCTACTGCCACATCGGCACCGGCAACTACAACCCGAAGACGGCGCGGCTCTACGAGGACGTCGGCGTGCTCACCGCCGACCCGACGATCGGCGCCGACCTCACCGACCTGTTCAACTCGCTCACCGGCTACTCGCGCCAGACCTCGTACCGGAGCCTGCTCGTCGCCCCCTACGGCATCCGCCGCGGCATCGTCCGCCGGATCGACGACGAGATCGAGGCGCACCGCTCCGGAGAGACCGCGCGGGTCCAGATCAAGGCGAACTCACTGGTCGACGAGGCGATCATCGACGCGTGCTACCGGGCGTCGCAGGCCGGGGTGCCGGTCGACATCGTGGTGCGCGGCATCTGCGCGATCGTCCCCGGGCGGCCGGGGCTGAGCGAGAACATCACCGTCCGCTCGATCCTCGGCCCGTTCCTGGAGCACTCCCGGGTGCTGCACTTCGAGGCCGCCGACGAGTACTGGATCGGCTCGGCGGACATGATGCACCGCAACCTCGACCGGCGGGTCGAGGTGATGCTGCGGGTGGCCGACCCGAAGCTCGCCGACCAGCTCGGCGCCATGTTCGACTCCTGCCTCGATCCCGCCACCCGCTGCTGGACGCTGGGGCCGGACGGGTCCTGGTCACCGTCGCCGGCGGCCGGGTCGGACAACGTCCGGGTCCGCGACCACCAGATCGAGATGATGAACTCGCGGCGCGGGTCGGACGAGGACTGATGGGGCTGTACGGCGCCCTGTACACCGGTGGGGCCGAGGCCGACCCGGCCGGGCTCACCGACGTCGTCGCAGCCGAGACGGTGCCCTACCGGCTGGCCGCGGACGGCTCGCTGGAGTTCGCGCTCGTCCACCGCCCCCGCTACGACGACTGGTCCCTGCCCAAGGGCCACCAGGACCCGGGCGAGGCACTGACGCTGACCGCGCTGCGCGAGACCGCCGAGGAGGCGCACCTCGGGTGCCGGCTCGGCGGGCGGCTCGGGCACACGACGTACACGGTGCCGGGGAAGGGCCGCAAGGTCGTGCACTACTGGGCGGCCGAGGTGGTCGACGACCAGGGGTTCACCGCCACCGACGGGACCGACGAGCTGCGCTGGGCCGGGGCGGCCGAGGCGTCCGGGCTCGTCGAGCACGAGCACGACCGGACGCTGATCGCCCGCCTCTCCGACGCCGGGGTGCCGACGTCGACGGTGCTGTTCGTGCGGCACGCGAAGGCGGGCAGCCGCTCGGCCTGGGAGGGGGACGACGACCTCCGCCCGCTCTCGGGGACCGGCCACACCCAGGCGGACCGGCTGGCGTCGTTCCTGCCCCGGTTCGGTGCGGACCGGGCGTACACGGCGCCGCCGCTGCGCTGCGGGGAGACCATCGCGCCGCTGGTGGAGCGGAGCGGGCTCGGCGAGCCGGGCGTCGAGCCGCTGCTCGGCGAGCACGACTACTGGACGGACCCGCCGGCCGGGCTGGCCCGCTTCCGCGAGCTCGCGGCGCTGCCGGGGGTGACGCTTCTCAGCAGCCAGGGCGGGGTGATCCCGGACGTCGTCGAGCAGCTGCTGGACGGTTCGGGCGCCGGGCACGGCGACGTGCCGTCGCACAAGGCGAGCACCTGGGTCCTCGGCTTCGGCACCGGTGGGGCGCTCCTGTTCGCGGACTACTACCGCCGCCCGCCGGGCTGAGAGCGCTAGGCTCGGTCCTCCGGTAGAGCGCGTCGCCTGCACACCGGGGAGGGGGACGGCCCGTGCGGGTCCTCCACGTGAGCCAGCCCGTCGACGCGGGCGTCGCCCAGCTGTGCGTCAGCCAGCGTGAGCAGGGCTGGGACCCCCGGGTGGCCTGCCCGGACGGTCCGCTCGCCGCGCGGATGACCGGGGCGGGGATCGCCGTGGGCACGTGGTGCGCCGGGCGCTCCCCCGGCCCGGCGACGCTCGCGGAGACCCGCGCGCTGGCCGGGCTGATCCGGGCACACGATCCCGACGTGGCGCACCTGCACAGCTCCAAGGCCGGGCTGGCCGGACGGCTCGCGCTGCGCGGCCGCCGTCCGACGCTGTTCCAGCCGCACGCCTGGTCGTTCGCGGCGGTCAACGGGACGGCCGGTTCCGCCGCCCGCCGCTGGGAGCGCTTCGGGGCCCGGTGGACCCACCGGCTGCTGTGCGTCAGCGACGACGAGCTCGCGGCCGGGCGCGCCGCCGGCGTCGCCGGCCCGGCGGTGACGGTGCCGAACGGCGTCGACACCGACCGGTTCCGGCCGTCGTCGCGGGCGGCCGCGCGGGCGGCGCTCGGCCTGCCCGCCGACGCCCGGATCGTGCTGTGCCTCGGGCGCACCGCCGAGCAGAAGGGCCAGGACCTGCTGCTGCACGCCTGGCCGTCGGTGCGGTCCCGGCACCCGGACGCGCGCCTGGTGCTCGTCGGGGACGGTCCCCGCCGGGCGGCGTGGCAGTCCGGCTGCAGCGATCCGACGGTGCTGTGGCGCGACACCGCGGGCGATCCCGCGCCCTGGTACGCGGCCGCCGACGTCGTCGCGCTGCCGTCGCGCTGGGAGGGCATGCCGCTGGTCGCGCTCGAGGCGATGTCCGCGGGACGGCCGGTCGTCGGGTTCGACGTCGCGGGGCTGCGGGAGGCCGTCGGCCCGGACGCCGGCGAGGTCGTCGCACCGGGCGACGTCGGCGCGCTCGCCGCCGCGCTCGGGCACCGGCTTGGCCCGGACGGGCGCGCGGCCCGGGAGGGCGACGCCGGACGGGCCCGGGTACTGGAACGGTTCGACGTCCGCGTCATGACGGCCGCGGTCGCCGCCCTGACGACCGAGGTCTGTGAGGAGAGCCGATGAGCCTGGGTCGCCGGAGGGCGTGGTCCGCCGTCCTGCTCGCCGGGGTGCTGGTGCTCGCCGGATGCACCGCGGCCCCGGAGCCGCCACCGGCGCCGGTGGTCCCGCCGCCCCCGGTCGGCGGCGGACCGCCGGCCCCCGGTTCCGACGGGCTCCCCCGGCAGGCGTTCGGCGCCTTCCTCGGCTCCGACTCCTCCGGGGTGGAGGCGATCGGCGGATTCGAGCAGTTCCTCGGCCGCCCCACGACGGTCGGGCACACCTACCTGCCCGGCGAGACCTGGGAGGGGATCGAGGGCCCGGAGCAGATCCTCGGGCCGTGGTCGCGCTGGAAGGCCGAGCACCCCGGCGACCTGTTCGTGCTCAATGTGCCGATGGCCGCCCCCAACGAGGCCGAGGTCGGCGACGACGAGGTCGCGGCCCTGCTGCGCCGCGGCGCGGCCGGCGAGTACGACCGGCACTACGCCGAGCTCGCCCGCCGGCTCGTCGACCGCGGCCTGCAGGACGCGGTGCTGCTGCCGGGCTGGGAGATGAACGGCGACACCTACACCCACCGCTGCGAACCCGCCCCGGAGGCGTGGAAGCAGTACTACCGGCGCGTCGTCGACGTGCTGCGGGCGCAGCCCGGGCAGCGTTTCCGCTTCGACTTCACCCCGAGCCGGGGCGTCGACGCGATCTCGTGGCCGCAGTGCTACCCGGGCGACGACGTCGTCGACATCATCGGGATGGACACCTACGACCAGCCGCCCGGCGCGAGCTGGGAGGAGTACGTCGGCCAGCAGGACGGGCTCGGCGACCAGGCACGGTTCGCCGCCGAGCACGGCAAGCCGGTGTCGTTCCCGGAGTGGGGCTGTTCCGCTACGGCGACAACGCGCAGTACGTCCGGGACCTGCACGCCTGGATGGCGTCCCAGGACACCGTCTACAGCACCCTGACCGACTACTGCCCGCACGGGGTGTACCGGTGCACGCAGAACCCGCAGGCGGCCGACGCGGTGCGGGAGCTGTTCGGCACCACCCGCTGAGGCCGGCCCCCACACCCGTTCCGGCCGCGCTCAGCGACCCGCGGACCGGCCCCGCAGGAGCAGCCGCGGGTTGCGGGCGGTGCGGCGGGCCGCCGCGACGGCCGCGCGCACCGCGGGCAGCCGCTCCCGCACCACGTCCCGCCCGCGCGCCGCCGCCCGCACGACGACGGCGTAGCCGAGCCCGCGCGGGTCCCCCGGCCGGACGAGCAGCAGCCGGTCGTTGCGCGCCGGCTCCGCCCGCCAGCCCGACTTGTACTCCTCCCGGCCCCGCAGCAGGCCGAACCGCGCGGCACCGCGGTCCACGGCCTCCCGCAACGCCGTGCGGGTGAGCATGGTGGTCACGTTGACCCGGCCGTACAGCCCGGGATCGGCGCCGTAGAGGTAGCCGCCGACCTGCTCTGCGTCGATCAGCAGCAGGCTGGAGGCGACCAGCTCGCCGCCGGCGCGGTACTCGTGCAGGGCCGCCCGCCCGACGGCCGCCATCGCGGTCACGGAGCGGGTGAGGTGCCCGGCGAACCGGGGCCGCCCGTGCTGGGGGGGTCATCCCGCCCCGCGCGCGCCACTGCCTGCGGTGCAGCTCCAGCAGCCGCCCGACGGCCGCGGGCAGCTCGTCGACCGGCACCCGGCGCTCCGTCACCCCGGCCGCGTCCACCCGGCGCAGTGCGCGGCGCACGTCGGCCCGCATCGACGACGACAGCGACCCGACCAGGTCCTCGATCGGCGCGGCGGGCAGCGACGAGCACACCGACGCGGGGGTGCTCAGGCAGCGGCCCGGCCAGCCCCCGGCGAGGTCGCGGGCGTGCCCGCCGGCGGCGACCTCGGGCAGGTCGAGCACCGACCAGCCGGGCTCGGCGAGCAGGGCCCCGCGCAGCGCCGCCGCCGCGCCCGGGACGGCCGGATCGACGAGCACGTCCGACCAGTCCGAGATCCCGGCCCCGACCGGGACCAGGACCGCCCCCCCCCCGCCCGCACCGTGCGGGTCAGTGCCGCCCCGGCCACCGCGCGGCCGTCGCGCCGGACGACGACCAGCCGCAGCGCACCGGGCCTGCCGTAGGACCGCCACCAGGACTCCAGCCACTCCACGCTCTGGAAGACCCCGGCCGTCGGGCACCGCCGGTGCAACGCGTCCCACTCGGCGCCCAGCGCGGCGAACGCGCCGTCGTCGCGGCGGACGACCCGGTCGAACCCCGGCGTGTGGGTGGCTCTCGTGGACGGGCTGCTCGTCATCGGTGCTCCCGGAGGTCGGTGGGGTGGGGACGGTCAGCGGTCGACCGTGAAGGGCAGCCGCCGGATCCGGTGGTCGAAGCTGGACGGCACGGTCTCCGCCGGGCCCGTGGTGCGGATGCCGGGCGCCCGTTCGAGAAGCTCGCGGAACAGCGTCCGCAGCTCGCGGCGCGCGAGGTGGGCGCCGAGGCAGTAGTGCGGCCCGGTGCCGCCGAAGGCGAGGTGCGGATTCGGCCGGCGGGTGATGTCGAAGCGGTCCGGGTCGGTGAAGACGGCCTCGTCGCGGTTCGCCGACGCGTAGAACAGCACCACCCGGGCACCGGCCGGGAGCGGCGTCCCGCCCAGCTCGGTGTCGCCCGCGACGTTCCGCCGGAATTGCACGATCGGGGTGGAGACCCGCAGGATCTCCTCGACCGCGCCGTCGAGGTGCCGGTCGAGGTCGGACAGCAGCAGCGCGCGCTGGTCGGGGTGCTCCGACAGCAGCCGCACCCCGTGCGCGACGGCGTTGCGGCTCGTCTCGATCCCGGCCACCAGCAGCAGCGAGAAGAACGCCCCGAGCCGGCGCCCGTCGAGCCGGTCACCGCCCACCTCGGCGGAGACCAGGTCGGAGACGAGGTCACCGGCGGGCCGGGCGCGACGGTCCCGCCCGATCCGGCGCACCAGCAGGTGCAGCCGCACCAGGGCGGCGAGGTTGCGGCCGGGGACCCGCAGCCGCCTGCGCCCGGCGCCCTCGACGCCGATGAGCTCGGTGGAGCCGTCGACCTGCGTGAGGACCCACCCGCGGCGTTCCGGCGGGATCCCCATCATCTCGCAGATCACGTGGGTGGGGACCGGAGCCGCGATCGTGGACACGACGTCCCCGGAGCCGCGGGCCAGCACGTCGTCGACGACGGTCCGGGCCACCCGGGAGATCGACTCCTCGATGAGCGCGACCCGCCGGGGGGGTGAAGGCCCGCTGGACGATCCGGCGCAGCTCGGTGTGCCGGTCCCCGTCGAGGTTGACCATGGAGTCGCCGAACACCGCACGCACCCAGGCGGGCGGCGGCGGGGTCGTCACGCTCGGCTCGCTGGCGAACAGCTGCGGCGACGTGCTCGCCGTCATCACGTCGGCGTGCCGGACGACCGCGTAGAACCCCTCGTCGCGGCCGTGGCCGGGCACGAAGCGCGGTCCGCCCGCGGCGCGGAGCCGGGCAAACGCGTCCGCCCGCTCCTGTTCGGGCAGCGCCCAGAACGCCGGGTCGGCGACGTCGTCGGCCGGTCGGCCGCGCAGCGGGGACGACGGCCCCGCATCCGTGTGCCGCACCTCCGTCACCGCCGGGGGGTGGGCGAGGGGGCCGCCCCGTTGCGTTCCGCCCGCTCCGGGGTGGGGACCGGGCGGGTCGTGTCGCCCGTGTCCGCGACGGGACCGGGCGCCGGGCCGAGTGCCTGGCCGGGTGCCGGGCCGAGTGCCGGACCGGGCGCCGGTTCCGGGGGCCACGGCCGGTCGTTGCGGCGCTGCCACGGGACGCCCGGCCCGCCGTCGCGACGACGGGTGGCGGGGCCGCCGAGCAGCAGCAGGCCGCCGAGCAGGAACCCGGCGGCCCCGCCGACCGCGACGTCGACGGTCAGGTCGGGCGAGATCTGCTGGTCCGGCGGCACCCCCGGGCTCAGGACGAGCAGCCGGACCCCGGTGTCGCCGAGGCGTGTCCCCGCGGTGTCGACGATCGCCGCCGCGGCCGCGTTCACCATGTCCGCCGCCGCCACCGGGGTGGCCCCGGTGCCGGTGATCTCGATCATCGGGCTCTCCGGCGACGTGGAGGAGGCCAGCGAGTTCCGGGCCTCCTCGACGGTCGTCCCCGCGGCCTCGGCGGCGGAGGTCAGGATGCCCTGCTGGTCGATCAGCCGGCCGTACGCCTGCCCGAAGCTGACGTCGCGGCGGTCCCCGCCGGGCTGCAGCTCGGTCGCCACGACCAGCGCGGACGACCGGTACGTCGGTGGCGTCAGGTACGTGTAGAGCAGCCCGGCACCGGCGCCGAGCAGGACGAGCAGCACGACCAGCAGCCAGCGCGCGGCCAGCCGGTCGAGGTTCCGTCGGAAAGCGATCATCGGTTGCTCCTCGTTCCGCGTCCGGTCCGGACGCCGTGCCCGCGGCCCCCGCCGCGGACGAGTTCGTCGTAGAGGTCGTCGATCGTGCGGGCCGCCACGGCCGGGTCGAACCGGTCCAGCCCGGGCGGCGGCCGCCGCGCCCACGGCCCCCGCAGCAGCGCCGCGCGCAGCGCCGCGGTGAGCTCGTCGGTGCCCGGTCCGACGTGCACCGCGCCGGGCACGGGCGGGCCGCCCTCCAGCGCGGGGCACCGCACGTACACCGCCGGGAGGCCGGAGGCGAGGGCCTCCAGCACGGCCATGCCGAAGGTCTCCTCGGCCGACGGGGAGGCGAAGGCGTCCATCGCGCACAGCAGCGGAGCCGGCTCCGCCACCTCGCCGGGCAGGTGCACCCGGTGCGCGATCCCGAGGTGGGCGGCCCGGCGGAGCAGGCGGTCGCGTTCCGGCCCGGCACCGGCGACGACGACGTGCGCCCCGGGCAGGTGGGCGACGGCGTCGAGCAGCACCTCGAACCGCTTCCCCGGCACCAGCCGTCCGACCCCGCCGACGAGCGGCACGTCCGGCGGCACGCCCAGCCGGTCCCGTACCCGGCGCCGGGCGGCCGGGTCGAAGACGAACGTCTGCCGGTCGATCCCCAGCGGGACGACGACGGTGCGGTCCGCCCGCGTCCATCCGTCCGCGAGCAGGTCGGCGACCGGCCGGGACACCGCGACGGTGCGGTCGGTGCAGGCCGCACCGACCCGGTAGAGCAGCCGCACCCCGGGACGCGTGGTGGGCCGGCCCTCGATCCGGGTCCGGTTCAGCGAGTGCTCGGTGCTGACCACCGTGCGGACCCCGGCGAGCCGGGCGGCGAGCGCGCCGTAGAGCTGGGCCCGGAACAGGTGCGTGTGGACGACGTCCGGCCGCCGCGCCCGGATCCGGCCGACCAGGCCCACCGCGGCGAGCACGTCCCGGTTGCCGCGCATCCCGGCGCAGGACACCCGCACGCCCGTCCGGCACAGGGCCTCGGCGAGCACCCCCGGCTCGGACAGGGCCAGCACCTCGTTGTCGTGGCGGCTGTTCCCGACCAGCGTCCGGAGCCACTGCTCCGCCCCGCCCGCGTTCAGCCCGGTGATCACATGCAGCACCCTCATGACGACACCGCCACCCGTCCGGCGTGCCGGAGCCGCTTGGCGAGCAGCCGCGGCCCGGTGTCGCGCTGCCCCGCGTAGCTGCGGGGCAGCGCGTGGATCCCGGCCGCGGCCGACCCGCGCGGGTCGACCGCGCAGGCGTAGCGGTACCCGGCCCGGCGGACCGCCTCGACCTCGCGTCCGCCCAGCTCGCCGTAGGGGTAGGCGAACCCGTCGACCGGACGGCCGAGGACCAGCGACAACCGGTTCCGGCTCGTCCGGACCTCGTCGGCGAGCTCGTCGGGCTCCAGGAGCGGCAGGTGCCGGTGCCGCAGCCCGTGCGAGCCGACCTCCATGCCGGCGTCCTCGACCGCACGCAGCCCGGCGACGTCGAGCAACGGTCTCCGGTCACCGTCGGGGTCCCACTCGTTGTCCCGGCCGAACAGGCCGGCCAGCGCGAACACGGTGGCGGTGCAGCCGTGCGCCTGCAGCGCCGGGACCGCCTCGGTGAGGAAGTCGGCGTAGCCGTCGTCGAAGGTCAGCCCGACGACCCGGCCGCCGCTCGCCGCGAGGTCCCGGATGGGCCGTCCCCGCAGGCCCTGCGCACGCAGCGCCGCGAGCTGCGCGTCGAGCCGTTCCGGGGTGACGGTGAGCCGGTGCGGGTCGTCGCCGATCCGGCCGACGGAGTGGTACATGAGGATGAACGGGCGGCGCATCAGGTCCTCCTCGCCGGCCGGCGCCGGCGGACGGCGTGCACGAGCAGCGGGACGGACGCGGCGGCCGCGAGCACGACCACCCCGCCCACGGCCGCCTGGACGACGACGGGCAGCCCGGCCAGCGGACCGGAGACCAGGTATCCGGCGCCCGCCGCGGCCGCCGCGGCGGGCAGCCCGACGGCGGCGAGCCGCTCGTAGCCCGCCTGCCCCGGCGCCACCGGCAGCCTGCGGCCGGACCCGACGACCAGCAGCAGCGCGGTCAGCGAGATGCCGGCGGCGTTCGCGCCGGCGATCCCGGCCGCGCCGAACGGCCCGACCAGCAGGAACGTCGCACCGACGGTCACCGCCAGTCCGGCCCCCATCGCGACCGCCGGGAACCAGACCCGGCCGTCGAACGTGTAGTACGGCCGCACGAGCAGGTTCACCAGCGCCTGCCCGAGCAGCCCGAGGACGTAGACCCGCAGGATCGCGACGGTCGCCGCGGTGTCCGCGGCGGTGAACGCGCCCCGCTCGAACAGCGTCCCGACCACCGCCGGGCCGAAGATCCACAGGTAGACGGCGACGACCATCGCGACCGTGCCGATGGCCAGGACGTCGACCTCCATCCGGCGCCGGGCGTCGTCCCGCCGGCCGGCGGCCACGCTGCGCGCGAAGATCGGGAAGGTGACGGCGGCCGCCATGAAGGACAACGTGATCGGGATCTGGGCGACCTTCTGCGCGTAGTTCAGGTGCGAGATCGTGCCCTCGGCGAGCCCCGAACCGGCGAAGCGTTCGACGAACGTCTGCGCCTGCCGGGACAGCGTGTAGGCGACGACGGGCAGCACCGCGGCGAAGGTGAACAGCGTCGTGCGCCTGTGCAGCGAGAACGCCCGCATGCGGGGCAGCACCCGGCGGGCCGACGGCAGCTGCACCAGCACCATCAGTGCGGCACCGACCGAGATCCCGAGCGCCGCGCCGACCACCCCGAGGGACTCGCGGGTGAGCAGGACGGTGCCGACGATCCCGGCGTTGTAGGCCAGGTAGATGGCGGCGGGCGCCGCGAACCGGTGGTGCGTCCGCAGTGCCGCCGCGAGGTAGCCGGCCGCGCCGAGCAGCGGGATCGTGATCGCGACGACGCGCATGCAGAGCACCGCCAGCGCCGGGTCGGTCAGCCCCGGGGCGAGGACGGCGATCAGCCACGGCGCCCCCAGCCCGGTCACCGCCCCGAGCAGCGTGAGCGCCACGAGGACCACGGGCAGGGTGCTCTCGATCAGCTCGGCGACCGGGTCGGACATGCTCGGCACGCCCAGCAGGCGGGTGGTCCGGCGGCGCTCCTCGGCCGCCACCAGGGCCCGGCCGAACGCCGGGACCAGCACGAACGCCATCGCTCCCTCGATCAGCAGGGGCGCGAGGGTCTCCGGGACGGTCCAGGCGACCAGGAACGCGTCGGTCTCGCCGGTGGCGCCGAAGAAGGCGGCGACGAGGAGGTCGCGGACGAGCCCCAGGAGCGATCCGGCCGCGGCCAGGGCCGCCGAGAGCGCGGCGGCCCGCGCGACCGCGCGCCCGGAGTCGGGGTCCGGGGTGTCCGGGTTCTCCGGGCGCGGGGTTCCGGTCCGGGGTGGCACCGCGCCCGGCGGGCGGGGCGCGGGAACGGCGGGCCCGGACGGCGCGGGCCGCGCCCCGGGCACCCGGCCGTCGACCACCGCGGCGGCGACCGTTCCCGGCTCGGCCCTCCTCGGCCGGACCGCGCGCACCCGGGCCGTCCGCTCCGCGTCGGTCAGGGCCGGCGCCGTCCACCGGCCGAACACCCACCATCCCGCCAGCCCGATCACCGTCGAGGTGAGCAGGCTCGACGGGCCGCCGAGATCGCCGTAGGTGAACTGGACCGCCTGCCAGAGCATCAGCCCGGCCGTCGCCGCACCGATCCCCCGCACCGGTGCCGGGCACCGCCGGAGCACCACGACGGCGCCGACCGTCAGAACCAGCACCAGCGCGGCGAACGCACCGGCCCCCAGGATCCCCTGCTCGGACAGGACGAGCAGGTACTGGTTGTGCGGGGACAGCAGTGCCTGCCGGGCGAACCCGGACCCGGCCCCCTCGATGTCGCTGCCCGAGCTCAGACCGATCGGCGCGTGCCCGTCCCGGAACAGCGGGAAGGCCTTGATCCCGACCCCGGTCCACGGGTGGTCCCGCCAGATCGACAGCGCCGTCTCCCACAGGTCGTACCGGTCGGTGACCGACGAGTCCGGCGTCCCGACCGCACCGGTGATCGAGTCGAGCCGCTCGGCCAGCACCGCGGAGCCGATCCCGAAGCCGCCGACGAGCACCGTGGCCCAGGCCGGCGCGACGGCCAGCGACACCAGGAGCACCCGCCGCCCGGCCAGCGCCAGGACCAGCAGCACCGCGATCCCGGTGGCGATCCAGCTGCCGCGGCTCAGCGAGAGCCCCAGCGGCACCAGCAGGACGACCGACAACGCGATCCAGCAGGCCCGCTCCCGGCCCCGCGTCGTCGTCGCGAACGCCACGCAGGCCACCAGGCCGGTGCCGACCACCGCCGACATCGCGATGACGTCGCTCGCGCCGAAGGTGCCCACCGCGCGGATCGGCGCCCCGCCGAACGACGCGCCGTCGCCGGTGGCGACCTGCCACAGCCCGGACGCACCCTGCAGCGCCGCGATCCCGATCAGCGCCCCGACGACGAGCCGCGCGTCGCGGACGGACCGGATCGCCACGACGACGGCGAGCGGCACCAGCACGAACAGCTGGAGGTAGCGGACGAGCCCGACCAGGCTGCCCGTCGGGTCGTACGCGGTGAGCGTGGCGAGCGCCCCGCCCAGCAGCACACCCCCGAACAGCAGCACCAGTGGACGGGCGAGCGGCGGACCGGAGCGGACGTACGCCGTCGCGGCCACGCCCACGAGGACGACCGAGGCGAGGTCGCCGGGGCCGAAGGCGGATCCGCCGGCGTCGATCCGGAGCGGCACGCACAGCAACACCAGCATCGCCGCCACCAGGGGGGGCGGGCCGGTGCACGGCCGACGACCATCCGGTGGCGAGCGCGGCGAGCGGGACGAGCGCGGCGCGGACCGGCCGCGATCCGGCCACCGTGGACGCCGGGGCGTGCTCCGGGACGCCGGTCGGCCGATCCAGGACCGGCATCCTCTCTCCCACCGGCGCTCTACCGGCCCCGGGCCAGGAGGACCTGGGCGAAGGTCCGCAACACGATCTTCAGGTCCAGCCAGAGCGTCCAGTTCTCGATGTAGTGGTTGTCGTAGCGGGCCCGGTCGGCGATCGAGGTGTCCCCGCGCAGCCCGTTGACCTGCGCGAGCCCGGTCAGACCGGCCTGCACGCGGTGCCGGTGGCCCTACCGGTCGAAGTCGGCGGTGAACCGGTCCACGAAGAACGGGCGCTCCGGACGGGGCCCGACCAGCGACATGTCCCCGCGCAGGATGTTCCACAACTGGGGCAGCTCGTCGATCGAGGTCCGGCGGAGGAACCGGCCGACCGGTCCCACCCGGTCGTCGTGCGAGACCGACCACGTCTGGCCGGAGTCCTGGGCGTCGCGCGGGGTCAGGGTGCGGATCTTCAGGCAGTCGAACACCCGTCCGTCCCGGCCGACGCGCTCCTGATGGAAGATCACCCCGGGCCCGCTCTCCCACCGGGTGGCCAGCGCGGCGAGCGCGACGACCGGGGAGAGCACGACCAGCGCGGCCCCCGACAGCACGAGGTCGAAGATCCGCTTCACGAGCCGGGACGGCCCCCGCAGCGACGGCGTCAGGATCCGCATCACCGGGATCGACCCGATCCGGTCCGACGAACCCTGGGTCTGGAAGTGGTGCAACCGCGGGCCGACGAGCAGGTCGCACGCCGCGCAGGCCGGTGCCCGGACGGCGTCGAGCACCTCCCGCTCGGAGAACGCCCCGTCGGCGACGATCAGGACGTCGGCCCCGGTCCGCCGGACGGTGGCGTCGAGATCGGTGACCTTGCCCCAGCACGGCACGTCGGGCGGGTCGGGCTGGGACGGGCCGTCGTCGACGTACCCGACGACCTCCAGCGCGTAGCCCGGGTCGTGCCGGGTGATGTCGGCGAGCCCCGCGGCGAGCGGTCCGCCGCCGATGAGGATCCCCCGGTGCCGGCTGATCCGGTTCCGGCGGGACCAGGCGATCAGCGCGGTCGTGAGCGCACGCCCGAGGACGACCAGCGCGGTGACGAGCGCGGCGTTGGTCAGGAACACGACCGCGGACTGCTGCTCGTGCCGGGCGGCGATGACGGCGGCCACGATCCCGGTCGCGATCAGCATCCGGCCGACGATCGAGGGCAGCTCGTCGAGGGCACCCAGCTGGAGCCGGGCCCGGTAGCGGCGGGCCCCGGTCAGCAGGAGGACGCCGAGCACCGCGTGCACGACGACCGCCTTCCACTGGTCGGGGTTCCAGAGGACCGGGGTCAGCAGCAGGAGGCCGTCGAGGGACGGGACGACCATCCAGGCCCGCACGCCGGGCAGCCATCGCGGGACCTGGTCCCGGATCCCCCCGACCGTCACGGCGTTCCCGATCATTACCCACCTCCGACGCGCGCCGGCCCCACGAGTGCCCCCACCCACGGAAATTGACCCGGATACCGATTCCCCGGTTCGCACCGGCGCGGTACACGTCGATTCGCCCGGCACGACGCCGGTGTTAGCGAAGGCGGCGGTCCAGCACCCCAGAATTGTGTATGCGACCCGATTCTGAGCCCGAACGACGGAGTCGGACTGGTACGTCCGGCGCACTGGCCCGACGTTGCCGGGACGATCCCCGCAGCCCGAGGACCAGGGCCTGTATGACAGAGGGAGGAGACGCTCTACGGCGCGTGGACCAGCGACGACACAGGCTGCACGATGTGCATGATCCGTTCGGAACGGTGGATCACGCGGATCCGGAATCGAACCCTCCGTCGCGAACCAGACATTTCGTGGCGGGTTCCGGATCTTTCCGCGTACACGTCACCCGGCACCGGACCACGACGATTCACCTTCGGACAGACCGGCCGACGAACAATTCGATCAAGGAATGAGCGCAGGGGTACAGCTGTCGGCGGGAGCACCGCCGGCCGGGTGCGCGGGCCCGGGTCCGCCACCGCCCTCCGGAATCGACGTCGGCCCGGCCGAACCCGCCGCCCCGGGGCGGGGGCCACCCGGACTCGTCCCGCGGCGCGGCCCCGATGACCGGCGCCGGGGTCGCCGACGGCGCCCGCGGGACGTCGCCGCCGCGCGGGCCGGGCCCGGGACGCGCTACTTCTTCGCGGCTCCCGCGCTCCGGCGGGTCGCGGGCCTGCCCGCCGCGTCGCCGGCACCCGGCGCGCTCGTGTCCGGCGGGACGGTCTTCCTGGTGGCGGTGGTCCGGGTGCTGCGCCCACCCGACGCGCTCTTCGCGCCGGCACCCTTCGCGGCGCGACCCGTGGACGCCCCCGTGCTCCCCGCACCCTTCGCGCTCGCGCCCTTCGCGGGAGCGCTCGTCGAAGCCGCGCTCGTGGGAGCCGCGCCGTCCGCCGATGCACCCTTCGCAGCGGTGCTCTTCGCGGTCGTGCCGGTCTTCGCCGCCGTGCCGCTCTTCGCGGATGTGCTCTTCGCGGCTGTGCCGGTCTTCGCCGTGCTCTTCGCAGCCGTATCGGTCTTCGCAGCCGTACCGGTCTTCGCCACAGTGCCCTTAGCGGCCGTACCGGTCTTCGCCGCAGTGCCTTTAGCGGCGGCACCCTTCGCGGCCGAGCCCTTCGCCGCGCTCCCGGCGGCGTTGCTCCGGGCCGGCGTCCGCTTCGCCCCGGATCCCCGTGCGGGGGCGGACCTCGTCCGCGACCCCGACGACGCGGCCCCGGTGGCCGGTGCGCTCGCCGACGCGTCGGCCGAGGCCCCCGTGGCCCCGTCCGAGGCGGCGCGTTCGCGCGGGGCACGACGCGGCGCGCTCGTCGCGCCCGCCGCGGCGGCCTCGCTGTCCGCGACCCGTTCCTTGAACGCGGCCCCCGGACGGAACGACGGCACCACCGTCTCGGCGACCGGGACCGTCTCCCCGGTCCGCGGGTTGCGCGCGGTCCGCGGCGCCCGCCGCCGGGGCTCGAACACCCCGAACCCCGTCAGGGTGACCGTGCCACCGGCGCCGACGGTGTCCACGATGACGTCGACCATCGCGTCCACGGCCTCGGCCGCCGCGCGACGGTCACCGAGCCGGGTGGTCAGCGCATCGACGAGCTGAGCCTTGTTCATGGTCACGAACGGTAGGGCTCCGCCCCTGCCCCGCACCAGATCCCGCCGGGAGTCCAGCTCGCATACCCTCCGTCGGAACAGGTCCATGTGAGTGACCGCCGCCACACCCGGGGGTGCGGACGGCGGCCACCCGCTGCAACCTCAGGCCGTCGTGCGCGGCATCCGCTCCGGGCGGGTTCCCTCGAACGCGGTGATCGCGTCCTCGTGGCGCAGGGTGAGCCCGATGTCGTCGAGTCCCTCCCGCAGCCGCCACCGCGCGTAGTCGTCGATGTCGAAGGTGACGGTCAGGTCGCCGACCTGGATCGTCTTCTCCCCCAGGTCGACCGTGACCTCGGTCCCGGGCTCGTTCTCGAGCTTCTTCCAGATCAGCTCGACGTCGGACTGCTCGACCTGGGCGGCGACCAGGCCGGCCTTGGCCGAGTTGCCGCGGAAGATGTCGGCGAACCGCGCCGAGACCACGACCCGGAAGCCGTAGTCCATCAGCGCCCAGACGGCGTGCTCCCGCGACGACCCGGTGCCGAAGTCAGGGCCGGCGACCAGCACGGACCCACGGTCGTACGGCTCGTTGTTGAGCACGAACGACGGGTCCTGCCGCCACGCCGAGAACAGCCCGTCCTCGAAGCCGGTCCGCGTGACCCGCTTCAGGTACACGGCCGGGATGATCTGGTCGGTGTCCACGTTGGACCAGCGCAGCGGCACGCCGATCCCGGTGTGGGTCTCGAACTTGTCCATCTGTCGCGGTCCTCTCAGTCCAGGTCTTCGGGCGAGCTCAGGGTGCCGCGGACGGCGGTCGCGGCGGCCACCAGCGGCGACACCAGGTGGGTCCGCCCGCCCTTGCCCTGCCGGCCCTCGAAGTTGCGGTTCGACGTGGACGCGCACCGCTCACCCGGGGCGAGCTGGTCCGGGTTCATGCCCAGGCACATCGAGCACCCGGCGGAGCGCCACTCGGCACCGGCCGTCGTGAAGATCGCGTCCAGGCCCTCCTCCTCGGCCTGGAACCGCACCCGCATCGACCCCGGGACGACGAGCATCCGGACGCCCTTCGCGATCGTCCGCCCGTCCAGGATCTGCGCGACCGAGCGGAGGTCCTCGATCCGGCCGTTGGTGCAGGAGCCGACGAAGACGGCGTCGACGCTCACGTCGCGCAGCGGGGTGCCGCCGGTCAGGCCCATGTAGGACAGGGCCTTCTCGACCGACGCACGCTCACCCTCGTCGGTGATCCGCTCCGGGTCCGGCACCGAGGCGCCCAGCGGCAGCCCCTGCCCGGGGTTGGTGCCCCAGGTGACGAACGGGGTCAGGTCGTCGGCGTCGATGTCGACGACGCGGTCGAACTCGGCACCGTCGTCGGTGCGCAGGGACCGCCAGTCCTCCACGGCGGCGTCCCAGTCCGCACCGGACGGCGCGTGGTCGCGGCCCTCGAGGTAGGCGAACGTCGTCGCGTCGGGAGCGATCATGCCCGCCCGCGCGCCCGCCTCGATCGACATGTTGCACACCGTCATCCGGGCTTCCATCGAGAGGTTCTCGATCACGTTGCCGCGGTACTCCAGCACGTGCCCCTGGCCGCCGCCGGTGCCGATCTTCGCGATGACGGCGAGGATGACGTCCTTGCTGGTCACGCCCGGGCGCAGGGTACCGTCGGAGGAGTTGACGTTGATCGCCATCGTCCGGAACGGCTTCAGCGGCAGCGTCTGGGTCGCCATGACGTGCTCGACCTCGGAGGTGCCGATGCCGAACGCCATCGCACCGAACGCGCCGTGCGTGGAGGTGTGCGAGTCCCCGCAGACGACGGTCGTGCCCGGCTGGGTCAGCCCGAGCTGCGGCCCGACGACGTGCACGATCCCCTGCTCGGGGTCGTTCATCGGGTACAGCCGGACGCCGAACTCGTCGCAGTTGCGGCGCAGGGTGTCCACCTGGGTACGGGACACCTCGTCGGCGATCGGGGAGAGGACGTCGAGGGTGGGTACGTTGTGGTCCTCGGTGGCGATGGTGAGGTCCGGGCGGCGGACCTTCCGGCCGGCGAGCCGGAGCCCGTCGAACGCCTGCGGGCTGGTGACCTCGTGCACCAGGTGCAGGTCGATGTAGAGCAGGTCGGGCTCGTCGCCCTCGCCCTTGCGGACGAGGTGCCGGTCCCAGACCTTCTCGGCCAGCGTGCGCGGCTTCGCGTCGGTGCTCACGCCGCCTCCCTCTCGTCGATCTCTCGTGTGGTGGTCCGCGACACCGTCCAGTTCGGTGGACTTCCCAGATCGTGGGAAGCTAGTATCGCTTCGTGGGACAGTCTAGCGGGATCGGCGTGCTCGACAAGGCGGTGGGGGTTCTCCGTGCGACGGCGGAGGGCCCGTGTGGGCTGGCCGAGCTCTGTGAACGCACCGGCCTCCCCCGCGCGACGGCGCACCGGCTCGCCGTCGGGCTCGAGGCGCACGGGATGCTGCTGCGCACCCCCGACGGCCGGTGGCACCCCGGGCCGACGCTCGGCCAGCTCGCCGGCGGGCGGCCGGACCCGCTGCTCGACGCCGCGGCCGCCGTCCTCCCGCGGTTGCGCGACATCACCGGTGAGAGCGTCCAGCTCTACCGGCGCGACGGCGTCCACCGCATCTGCATCGCGCACGCCGAGCCGCCCTCCGGCCTGCGGGACACCGTGCCGGTCGGCTCCCGGCTCCCGATGACGGCCGGGTCCGGCGCGAAGGTGCTCGCCGCCTGGTGCGACACCCCGACCCAGCGCCACATCCTCTCCGAGGCCACGTTCTCCGACCGCGTGCTGGTCGACGTCCGCCGCCGCGGCTGGGCACAGAGCGTCGCCGAGCGCGAGGCCGGCGTCGCGTCGGTGTCCGCGCCGGTCCGCGACGCGACGGGCCAGGTCGTGGCCGCGGTGTCGGTGTCGGGGCCGGTGGAGCGGATCGGCAGGCGCCCGGGGGTCCGGTGGGCGGCCGACCTGCTCGCCGCGGCCGACGCCCTGCAGCACCGGCTCGCCTGAGCCCCGGGGTCCTGGACCGGAAGGCGTCCCACTACCGTGTGGTGGTCCGGCACCTGGCCGGGCACCTGTGACGTGGAGTGCATTCCGGGGAGACGATGGGCTACCTGCTGGGCATCGACGTCGGCACGACCAGGACGGCGGCCGCGGTCATCCGCTCCGGCAGCCCCGGCCCGGAGATGGTCACCCTCGGTGACCACTCGGTCGACATCCCGTCCGTCGTGTACGCCGCCCCCGAAGGATCACTGCTGTTCGGCGAGGCCGCCGAGCGCCGCGCGCTGACCGAGCCGGACCGGGTGGCCCGGGAGTTCAAGCGCCGCATCGGCGACCCGACGCCGATCCCGCTGGGCGAGCAGGCCTTCACCGCCGAGCAGCTGTCCGCGCTGCTCGCCGGGCACGTCGTCGACATCGTGGCCCGGGTCGAGGGCGGTCCCGCCGAGCGGGTCGCCGTGACCCACCCCGCGTCCTGGGGCGCGCACAAGCGCGACCTCTTCGCCGGTGCACTGGCCCAGCGCGGCCTCGCCGTCACCTTCCTCACCGAGCCGCAGGCCGCCGCCCTGCACTACGCGACGAACGAACGCGTGGAGGCGGGCGCGACGGTCGCCGTCTACGACCTGGGCGGCGGGACGTTCGACGCCGCCGTCGTCCGCAAGGAGGCCGCGGGGACCACCGACACCGGCGGGACGGTGATCGGCGGGACGCTGTTCACCCTGCTCGGCCGGCCCGAGGGCGTCGAGCAGCTCGGCGGTGCCGACTTCGACCAGGCCGTCGTCGACCACGTCCGCGACGCGGTGCCGCAGGCGTTCGAGGCGCTCGACGAGTCGGATCCCGACGTGCTGGCCCAGATGGCCCGGCTGCGGCGCGACTGCCGCGAGGCCAAGGAGGCGCTCTCGGCGGACACCGAGGTCTCGATCCCGGTCTGGCTGGGCGAGGTCCGGACGACGGTCCGCCTGCACCGCAGCGACTTCGAGGACCGCATCCGCCCCCGGCTCGACGAGTCGGTCGACGCCCTGCAGCGGGCGATCGCGTCCGCGGGGCTGGCGGCGTCCGGGCCGTCGGTGGTGCTGCTCGTCGGCGGGTCGTCACGGGTGCCGCTGGTCGCCCAGCTGGTGTCGTCCGGCCTCGGCCGCCCCGTGCAGGTCGACGCCGACCCGAAGAACGCGATCGGCAAGGGCGCGGTCGTCGCCCTCGGCCCGGTGGACCCGGCGACGGCCGCGCCGTCGCCCGCCGGTCCCGACCTCCTCGCCGGAGCCGCCGGTGCAGCCGGCGCCGCCGGTGCCCTCGGCGCTCTCGGTGCGTCCGGCCCCCTCGGGCCTCCCGGCGCCGGTGCCGCCTCGCTCGCCGACGACCCCGGCCCGCTCCCGTGGGAGAGCAGCGAACCGCTGACCGACCGGATGCCCACCGGCGGTCCGGTCACGGCCGTGGACGGCGACCGGACCGCGTACCTCGACGGCGCGAACGCCGACCCGCCGACCGACCGGCTCCCGGTCGTCCCACCGCCGTACGGCGGGCACCCCGGCGCCGACCCGGGCACGGCGGTCTACGGCTACCCCGGCTCCTACGACGACGGCGAGACCACCGTCTCTCCCGAACCCGCCGGCGCGCCCCGGTCCCCCGCACTGCTGATCGGTGCGGGCGGTGTCGTGGCAGCGCTGGCGGTGCTGGGTGCGGTCTTCTTCTGGCCGCAGGACCGGACCGTCAGCAACGCGACCCCGGAGCTGCCGGCGATGCCGACGACGGCGGAGGCCCCGCCGACGACGACCGAGGAGCAGCCGACCACCCGGCAGCCGGAGCCGACCCGGGAACGCACGTCGACCCCCCGGACGACGTCGGAGGAGGTGGTACCGCCGCCGCCCCCGCCGCCCCCGGCACCGACGACGCAGGACCCGCCGCCGACCGACGACAACCCGGATCCGCCCGACCCGACGAGCTCCACGCCGACGCCGGAGCCCTCGGGCTCGATGACGATCCAGCCGGTGCCCCGGCCGGAGCCCCGCTAGTCGCGAGCGCGCCGTCGCACGGCGGCCGGCCGGCGTGGCGAGGGATTCCCCCCGGCCCTCCCGATCATCGGCGGACCGGCACCGGATCGGCCCGCTGCGGTGCGACGGTGTGCCCGTCGACCGGACACGCCCCCTCACGTCCGGGACGACCAGGTCCACCCGAGATCGCGGTCCCGACGGGGCCGGAACGGTCGACGCCACGACCTGGAGCACGACGACGGGCCGGCCCCCGACCGGAGGGTCCCGACCGCCGTCCCGACGCGGAGAGAGCGCCGTGCCAGCACCCCGCACCCGGGGACCCGGACCGGGTCCGACCACACCCCGCCGGCCGGCGAGCGGCGCGACCGGAGCCGCGGCACTCGTCGTCGCACTCGTCGCGGCCGCCGCGGTCCTGCCCGCGGCCGGATCGTCCCGCCCCGGCACCGAGCCGCCGCCGTGGCACACCACCGCCGCCGTCGTGCCGCAGACGTCCGGGGTGCGTGCCGAACCTCCGGACGGCGACGACGCCGTCCCGGACCCGCTGGTGCTGGACGACGGCGCCCGAGTCGACGACATCGCGACCTGGGAGAATCGGCGGCGACCCGAGCTCCTGGCGGCCTTCCGGGAGCACGTCTACGGCCAGAGCCTGCCCGAGCCCCTCGACATGACCGTCGACGACGGTGCCGGACCCGCGGCACCGGGCGCCGCCCGCAGGGTGACCATCGGCGTCACCGGGCCGGAGGGGACGGCCGAGTTCACCCTGCGGACGTTCGTCCCCGGGCAGGGCCGGCCGAAGGGCACGTTCCTGCTGATCGACCACCGTGGTTCGGTCGGCGACGATCCCGGCTCGACGTCGGGCTACGCGCCGGTCGCGACGATCCTCGACGCGGAGGAGGTCGCCCCCGACGACCCTGCCGGCTACCGGAACGGTGTGATCGACGCGTTCTTCCCCGCCGGGGAGGACCTGCCCGCGGACGCAGGCCGCACGATCAGCGCGTGGGCGTGGGGCGCCAGCCGGGCGATGGACGTCCTGGAGACCGATCCGGCCATCGATCCGTCGACGGTGGCGGTGATCGGTCACTCGCGGGGCGGCAAGGCCGCGCTGTGGGCCGGTGCCCAGGATCCCCGGTTCCCGGTGGTCATCTCCAACAACTCCGGCGCCGCCGGTGCCAAGTCGGCCCGCCGGGACGGCAGTGGCGAGTCGATCGCGGCGATCACCGAGCAGTTCCCGCACTGGTTCCCCGAGACCTACCGCCGCTACGCGGGCGACGCGGGCTCGCTCCCGGTCGACCAGAACCAGCTCCTGGCCCTGATCGCGCCCGGCCGGGTCGTCGTCGGCAGCGCCACCGAGGACGCCAACGCCGACCCCCAGGGCGAGTTCCTGTCCTACCTCGGCGCGGCACCCGTCTACGACCTGTACGGGCTCGGTGACACCGGCCTGCCGTCGCGCAGCTGGCCCCCGGCCGAGAACGAGGTGTTCCGCAGGCCCGGCATGAGCTACCACCTGCGGTCCGGCGGCCACGGGCTCGAGGACGCCGACTGGGAGCGCTACCTCGACGGCGACCTGTTCCGCCGGTAGCCGGCACGGACCGCCGCCACGCTCAGGGCGTGTCCAGCGCGCTGCGCAGACCGGCGAGCCAGTCGAGGTGCCTGCGGATCGCGTCCTGACCGTCCGGCGTGAGCCGGAACCAGGTCCGGGGCCGACGCCCCACCGACCCCTTGCGCACCTCGAGGTAGCCGGCCTCCTCGAGCGTCCGGCTGTGCTTGGAGACCGCGGAGTCGCTGGCGCCCAGCATGTCGCGGGCGGTGGCGAAGTCGACCCACTCGGCGCCCTGCAGCAGCGCGCACAACGCCAGGCGGGGCCCGGTCTCGAAGATCGGTTCACGGCCCGCACGGTCACCGGGATCGGGTGTCGGGTCCTGCTCGACGTCGTCCCCGGTCACGGCCTGACCCGGCCCGCCTCGATGTCCCGCCGCATCGCCGACCGGGTCCTGACCTGTGCGACGAACACCCCCACCGCGACGACCGGGAGCACGAGCAACGCGATCGTCTGCTGCTCCTCACGGACCAGCAGGTTGATCACGATGAACCCGGCGAGCGCGATGGCGAGCCCGATCATCCAACTCGGCCGGGCGCTGGGGTAGGCGCCGATCCGCTTGGGGAGGTGGACCCCCGACCGGCGGCGCCGGAGGACGGAGTAGACCGCCGAGGCGATACCGATCGCCGCGAGCGCCCACGACGTGTACGCCGGATCGAGGTTCAGCAGGTTCGACCAGATCGGGAGCCCGGCGATGAACACCAGGGCGACCCCGAGGAGCACCCAGTAAGCGAGGGGGAACCCGGCGTGGGCCGCGATCCGTCGTCGCGCGTCGGCGACCTGGTCGAGCTCGGGCGTGTCGGACATCTGGGGACTCCTCATCTACATCGGCATAAACTTGCGATATGGAAAGCGTACGCGACTTGGGAAGTAGATGCCAGAGGCAGCCCGAGACGGCGTGCCGGTGGGGCACGCTGCACGAGGAGGAGGACACCGCGACCGACGACCGGGCCCCGGACACGACGAAGGCCCCCGCTCCGAGCAGCAGGGGCCTTCGACCAGAGTAGTCCCGACGGGATTTGAACCCGCGCTACCGCCTTGAGAGGGCGGCGTCCTAGGCCGCTAGACGACGGGACCAGGACATCGGAATCGATCTCCGATGCCGAACCACGAACCGTGGCTCGGACGCGATATGTACATCTCGCGTGGTAGTCCCGACGGGATTTGAACCCGCGCTACCGCCTTGAGAGGGCGGCGTCCTAGGCCGCTAGACGACGGGACCGAGACGAGATGATTCCGATGTGCCAGAAACCGAGATGTCGAACGAGCGACAAACGGCTCCCGCTGGGGTACCAGGACTCGAACCTAGACTAACTGAACCAGAATCAGTCGTGCTGCCGATTACACTATACCCCATCGAAAATCGGAGCTCGGCCGCTCACTTGCTCGCGGCCGGGCCCCGATCTCCGTGATACGACTACTCTAAACCATGCCCTGGGAGCGCCTGACACCGGCCCCCAGCCGGGCGAGCGACCGCTCGCGGCCGAGCAGCTCCATGCTCTCGTAGAGCGGCGGCGACACGGTCCGCCCGCTGATCGCGACGCGCACGAGCGCGAACGCCTTCCGCGGCTTGAGTCCCAGCCCGTCGACGAGCGAGGTCTTCAGCGACTCCTCGATGACCGCGGCGTCCCACGCCTCCAGCGAGGAGAGCCCGGCGACGGCGGCCTCGAGGACCGGGGCGGCGTCGGCACCCAGGTTCTTGGTGGCGGCGTCCTCGTCGGGGGTGAAGGTGTCCTCGTCGCGGAACAGGAAGGCGAGCATCCGGGCCGCGTCCGAGAGCACCTGGCTGCGCTCCTGCACGAGCGGTGCGGCGGCGGCGAGGAGTTCCTGGTCGGCGTCGGTCACCTCGATCCCCTCGGCCGCGAGGTAGGGCACGACGCGGGCGGCGAAGTCGTCCGGGGCGAGCAGCCGCAGGTGCGCGGCGTTGATCGCCTCGGCCTTCTTGATGTCGAACCGGGCGGCGTTGCTCGACACCCGGGACACGTCGAAGGCCTCGGTCATCTCCTGCAGCGAGAACACGTCCCTGTCCTCGGCGATCGACCAGCCGAGCAGGGCGAGGTAGTTGAGCAGGCCCTCGGGCACGAAACCGCGGTCGCGGTAGTGGAACAGGTTCGACTGCGGGTCGCGCTTGGAGAGCTTGCGGTTGCCCTCACCCGTCACCAGCGGCAGGTGCGCGTAGGTGAAGGGCCCGTGGCCGATGCCGACCCGCGCCAGCGCCTCCAGCAGGGCGATCTGCCGCGGCGTCGAGGCGAGCAGGTCCTCGCCGCGCAGCACGTGCGTGATCTCCATCAGCGCGTCGTCGACGGGGTTGGTCAGGGGGTACAGCGGAGTGCCGTCGCCGCGGGCGAGCACGAAGTCCGGCACCTGGCCGGCCCTGAAGGTGATCTCGCCACGGACGAGGTCGGTGAAGGTGATGTCGCGGTCGGGCATCCGCAGCCGGTAGACGGGCGTGCGGCCGTCGTCGCGGAACGCCTGCTTCTGCTCGTCGGTGAGGTCGCGGTCGGCGTTGTCGTAGCCGAGCTTCGGGTCACGGCCTGCGGCGCGGTGGCGGGCCTCGATCTCCTCCCCGGAGGAGAACGACTCGTAGACCTCGCCGCCGTCGATCAGCCGGCGCAGCGCGTCGGCGTAGACCTCGGCGCGCTCGCTCTGCCGGTACGGCCCGTGCGGGCCGCCCCTCTCGACGCCCTCGTCCCAGTCCAGCCCGAGCCAGGTGAGCGCGTCGAGGAGGGCCTCGTAGGACTCGGTGGAGTCCCGCTGGGCATCGGTGTCCTCGATACGGAACACCAGCGAGCCGCCGTGGTGGCGGGCGTGCGCCCAGTTGAACAGGGCGGTGCGGATGAGACCGACGTGCGGGATTCCGGTCGGGGACGGCGAGAACCGCACCCGGACCTGGGCTGGAGTACTCATGGTGCCGTCAGCGTATCCACCCCCACCGCGAGGGTGGTGCGGGAGGCGCCGGGATGCGTCAAGGTGATCGTGCCGGCGCACCGAGGCTCCGGCGGCGAAGGAGGTCGCGCATCGTGTACCAGCTCACCGTCCTGTACCACCACCCGGACGACCCGAAGGCGTTCGACGAGTACTATGACGGCACCCACACCCCGCTGGCCAAGGCGCTCCCAGGTCTGCAGCGACTGACCGTCAGCCGCCCGCAGCCGGCACCGGACGGCGCGCAGCCCGCCTACCACCTGGTCGCGACGCTGGAGTTCGCCGACCAGGCCGCGTTCGGCGCCGCGATGGGCAGCCCGGAGGGCGAGGCCGCCGTCGCCGACGTCGGGAAGTTCGCGACCGGCGGCGCCACGATGCTGACCGGGCCGTCCACGGCGCCGTAGGCGCTCGTGAGTGGTTATCGCGGTCAGGACCGCGATAACCACTCACGGGCTACGAAGTAGCCACCTCACGGCTGGACACCAGCGCGGCCAGCCGGTCACCGATGGACGACGTGTTGCCCGTCGCCGCGTGGTCCCGGGTGGCGAGGTCGAAGGCGACCGCGGCCTCGACCCGGCGGGCCGAGTCGGGGTGTCCCAGGTGGTCGAGCAGCAGCGCGACCGACAGGACGGCAGCCGTCGGGTCCGCGATGCCCTGGCCCGCGATGTCCGGCGCGGAGCCGTGCACCGGCTCGAACATCGACGGGTTGGTCCGGCTCGCGTCGAGGTTGCCGCTGGCCGCGAGGCCGATCCCGCCGGTCACCGCGGCCGCGAGGTCGGTGAGGATGTCGCCGAACAGGTTGTCGGTGACGATCACGTCGTACCGGCCCGGGTCGGTGACCATGTGGATCGTGGTGGAGTCGACGTGCTGGTAGGCCACCGACACCTCGGGGTACTCCAGCGACACCTCCTCCACGATCCGCGACCAGAGCGCACCGGCGTAGGTCAGCACGTTGGTCTTGTGCACCAGGGTCAGGTGCCGGCGCGGGCGGCGCTGGGCGCGGGCGAACGCGTCGCGGACGACCCGCTCGATGCCGAACGCGGTGTTCTGGCTGACCTCGGTGGCGACCTCGTGCGGGGTGTCCTTCCGGAGCAGACCACCGGTGCCGACGTACGGCCCCTCGGTGCCCTCGCGCACGACCACCGTGTCGATCTCGGCGTTGCCGGCCAGCGGGCTGCGGACACCGGGGTAGAGCCGCGCCGGGCGCAGGTTCACGTGGTGGTCCAGCTCGAAGCGCAGGCGCAGGAGCAGTCCGCGCTCCAGGATGCCGCTCGGGACCGACGGGTCACCGACCGCACCGAGCAGGATCGCGTCGTGCTGCTTGATCTCGGTCAGCACCGTCTCGGGGAGCAGCTCGCCCGTGGAGTGCCAGCGGGCGGCACCGAGGTCGTACTCGGTCGTCTCGACGTCGCGGGCGACCTCTCCGAGGACCTTCAGTGCCTCGTTGATCACTTCCGGGCCGATGCCGTCACCGGGGATGACCGCAAGGCGCATGACCTCGTCCTCTCGTCGTACTGCTGGCCGCACGCTACCGCCTGCCGACGCAGGGTCATCGTCCGGCCACCCGGTGGGGTGCGCACGGACGGGTGAACGATGAGCGGCCCGCGGTCGTCCGAGCGCCCGTACGCGGCCGATCCGGGGAACAGTGTCGCCAGTCACACCGGTCCACTGGCCGGGAAGGTCGCCTCCGGGTTCCCCCGTCCGGGTGGATCGCCCACGCGCCGGGCACGGGAAGAAGGCAGGATCCGACGGCGTTGCCCCGGCTGTGCCCACGCCCTCGGAGCCGCTCGACCGGCTCGGCTTCCTGACCATCGGCTCGTTCGACGGCGCGGACCCGCGCGCCGGGCACGAGACGACCCTCGAGATAATCGAGCTCGGCGAACGGCTGGGCTACGACAGCGCGTTCGTCCGGCACCGGCACCTCCAGTTCGGCATCTCCTCGCCCGTCGCGGTGCTGGCGGCGGCGACCCAGCGGACGTCGCGGATCGACCTCGGCACCGCCGTGATCCCGCTCGGCTGGGAGAACCCGCTGCGCCTCGCGGAGGACCTCGCCACCGTCGACGTGCTCTCCAGCGGGAGGCTGAACCCCGGCATCAGCGTCGGCCCGCCGATGCAGTGGGAGCACGTCCGCGACGCGCTCTACCCGGACACCGCCGACGTCGAGGACTTCGGGCGTGGACGCGTCTCGCGGCTGCTGCGCCTCGTGCGGGGCGACGCGGCAAGCACGTTCTCGGGGACCGTCGGCATCGAGTCGTTCTCGGAGCGGGTGCAGCCGCACTCCCCCGGCCTGATCGACCGCGTCTGGTACGGCGCCGGCAGCGACAGCTCCGCGGCCTGGGCCGGCGAGCAGGGGCTGAACCTGCTGACCAGCAACGTCGTCCGCGCCCCCGGCGACGGCGACACCGACTTCGCCGCGATCCAGCAGCGGCAGATCCGCGCGTTCCGCGAGGCGAACCCCGCCGGCCGGGTGTCGCAGGGGCTCGTCGTCGTCCCGACCGACTCCGCGACACCCGAGCAGCGCGAGCGCTACGCCGCCTACGCGGAGCAGCGCAACGCCCGCGTCGGGATCCCGCAGGGCCCGGCCGGCCTGCTGTTCGCACGGGACCTGGTCGGGACGTCCGACGAGATCGCCGAGGGCCTCTACGCGCACGCCGCGTTCCGCGAGGTGCGCGAGGCGGTGTTCGCCCTGCCCTTCGGCTTCCCGCACGACGACTACCTGCAGATCGTCACCGACATCGCGACGAAGCTGGGGCCGGCGATGGGCTGGTCGCCCGCGTCCTGATCCGGGGCGGCCCGTCACCGGCCGGCCCATGGGACCTGCGGAATCGCTTCCTCGGGAAGCGATTCCGTAGGAGGACCACCGGCCCGCGGAACCGGCCGGCCCCGACGAGTGCGGAACCGGCCGGTCGGCCGCGCAGAGCTCGGTCGTCGAAGGAGATCAGTCGTCGAAGGAGATCAGCCGGATCGTCCGCGCGCCGACCGAGGCGCCGATCGGCTCCAGCACCGCCGGGTCGATGTGCCGGTCCACCCGCAGCAGCATGAGCGCGTCGGTGCCCTCGGTGGTCTGCGAGATCTGCGCCGCCTCGATGTTCACCGCGGCCTCGCCCAGCAACGAGCCGACCCGGCCCATCACGCCCGGCCGGTCGGTGTACTCGAGCAGGACGACCTCGCCCTCGGCCCGCAGGTCGAAGTGCCGCCCGTTGATCTCGACCAGCTTCTGCACCTCGGCGCGGCCGGTGAGGGTCCCGGACACGGTGATCGACTCGCCGTCCGGCATGGCCCCGCGCAGCTGCACGACGCTGCGGTGGTTGGCGCTCTCCGGGGTGGTGGCCAGGTCGACCGAGACCCCACGGTCCTCGGCGAGCCGCGGCACGTTGACGAACGTGACCTGGTCCTCGACGACGTGGGTGAACACCCCGCGCAGCGCGGCCAGCGACAGCACCGAGACGTCCTCACCGGCGAGCTCGCCCGCGATGTCGACGGTCACCGAACTCGGCGTCCGCCCGGCGACGGCGTGCAGCGTCGTCCCCAGCTTCTGCACCAGCGGCAGCCACGGCCGGACCTCCTCGCCGACGGCGCCGTGCACCTGCACGTTCACCGCGTCCGGCACGAACTCGCCGGCCAGCGCCAGCTGCACCGAGCGCGCGACGTCGGTGCCCGCCCGGTCCTGGGCCTCCGCGGTGGAGGCGCCCAGGTGCGGGGTGACGACGACGTTCTCCAGCTCGAACAGCGGACTCGCGGTCGTCGGCTCGGTGACGTAGACGTCGACCCCGGCCCCGCCGACGTGCCCGGAGCGCACGGCCTCGGCCAGCGCGTCCTCGTCGATCAGCCCGCCGCGGGCGGCGTTCACGATCAGCACGCCCGGCTTGGTGATCGCGAGCTGGTCCTTGCCGATGAGCCCCAGCGTCTCCGGGGTCTTCGGCAGGTGCACCGTGATCATGTCGGCGGTGCGGAGCAGCTCGTCGAGCTCCAGCAGCTCGATGCCGAGCTGGGCGGCGCGGGACGGCGAGATGTAGAGGTCGTAGGCGACCAGCTTCATCCCGAAGGCGGCCAGCCGCTGCGCGACCAGCTGCCCGATCTTGCCGAGCCCGACGATGCCCGCGGTCTTGCCGTTCAGCTCCACCCCGCCGTACGACGACCGCTTCCACTGCCCCTGCCGCAGCGACGCGTCCGCCGCGGGGACGTGCCGGGCCGCCGACAGCAGCAGCGCGATCGCGTGCTCGGCGGCGGAGACGATGTTGGAGGTCGGCGCGTTCACGACCATGACGCCGCGCGAGGTCGCGGCGTCGACGTCGACGTTGTCCAGGCCGACACCGGCGCGGGCGACGACCTTGAGCCGGGTCGAGGCCGCGAGCGCCTCGGCGTCGACCTGGGTCGCGGACCGGACCAGCAGCGCGTCCGCGTCGGCGATCTCCTTCAGCAGCGCCGGGCGGTCGGTGCCGTCGACGTGGCGGATCTCGACGCCGTCGCCCAGGAGCTCGACCGCGGAGGGCGCGAGCTTCTCGGCGAGCAGGACGACGGGACGGGGGTGAGTGGCGACGGTGCTCACGGTGTGAAGGTGCTCCCGGGGTCGGGTGGTGGTCGTACGTTGCGTCGGGCCACGGCCATCCTAGGGCCGGGACGGCCCGGCGCGGTGCCGACGTGAGCCGCGAGACCCCCTCGGGAGCCCCGGTCGCCCGCCCGGCCCCGGACGCGCGAAACCCCCGCCCGGTGTCGCCGGTACGGGGGTTCCACGTCGCCTGGTCCGGATGGGTGCGTCCGGACCCGGGCATCCGCGGGCCGTCTGGGGCCCGCGGGGTTCATCCTGCCGGACGCGTCCGGCAGTCGATCACCTGGCCTTGCTCACTTGGCCTTCTCGCCGACCCAGCTCATCAGGCCGCGCAGCTTCTCGCCGACCTGCTCGATCGGGTGCTCCTGGCCCTGCTGCTGCAGCTTGGTGAAGTTCGGACGGCCGTTCTCGTCCTCGGCCACCCACTCCCGCGCGAAGGTCCCGTCCTGGACCTCCTTGAGGATGGCCTGCATGTTCTTCTTCACCTCGGGCGTGATCACGCGCGGGCCGCGGGTGAGGTCGCCGTACTCCGCGGTGTCGGAGATGGAGAAGCGCTCGTTGGCGATGCCGCCCTCGTACATGAGGTCGACGATCAGCTTGAGCTCGTGGAGGCACTCGAAGTAGGCGATCTCCGGGGCGTAGCCGGCCTCGGTGAGCACCTCGAACCCGGTCTGGACCAGGGCAGCGGCACCGCCGCAGAGGACGGCCTGCTCACCGAACAGGTCGGTCTCGGTCTCCTCCTTGAAGGTCGTCTCGATGACGCCCGCGCGGGCGCCGCCGATCCCGGCCGCGTAGGAGAGGGCGAGCGCCTTGGCGTTGCCCGACGGGTCCTGCTCGACGGCGATCAGGGCCGGGACGCCCTTGCCGTCGACGAACTGGCGGCGGACCAGGTGGCCCGGACCCTTCGGCGCGACCATCGCGACGTCGACGTCCGCCGGGGGCTTGATCAGCTCGTAGCGGATGTTGAAACCGTGGCCGAAGAACAGCGCGTCGCCGGCCTTCAGGTTCGGCTCGATGTCCTGGGTGTAGATGGAGCGCTGCTTGGTGTCCGGCGCCAGGACCATGATCAGGTCGGCCCAGGCGGAGACCTCGGCCGGCGTGCCGACCTCGAGGCCCTCGTCGGCGGCCTTCTGCCGGGACTTCGAGCCCTCCGGCAGACCGATCTTCACCTCGACCCCGGAGTCGCGCAGGGACAGCGAGTGCGCGTGCCCCTGGGAGCCGTAGCCGATCACGGCGACCTTGCGGCCCTGGATGATCGACAGGTCGGCGTCGGCGTCGTAGTAGATGTTGACACTCATGGCTCTGGGACGATTCCTCTCGGAGGTTGTGTAGCGACGTCTGTCTAACGGACGGCCGCGGCGGTGATGGAGCGGGGGCCGCGCCCGACCGCGACCATTCCCGACTTGACCATCTCGCGGATGCCGTAGGGCTCGAGCATCCGCAGCAGGGCGGCGAGCTTGTCGGCGGTGCCGGTGGCCTCGACCGTGACGGCCTCCGGGGAGACGTCGACGACCTTGGCCCGGAACAGCTGCACCGTCTCCAGGACCTGGCTGCGCACGGTGGCGTCGGCCCGGACCTTGACCAGCAACAGCTCGCGCTGGACCGAGGCACCCGGCTCCAGCTCGACGATCTTGATCACGTGCACGAGCTTGTTCAGCTGCTTGGTGACCTGCTCCATCGGGAGCTCGTCGACCTCGACGACGATCGTCATGCGGGAGACGTCGGGGTGCTCGGTCGGCCCGACCGCCAGCGAGTTGATGTTGAACCCGCGGCGGGAGAACAGGCCCGACACCCGGGCGAGGACACCCGGCTTGTCCTCGACCAGGACCGAGAGGGTGTGCAGCTCGCTCACTTGTCGCCCTCCAGGGCCTGCTCGGTCACGTCGGCGACCTCGTCGACCGAGGCGGCCAGGTCGTCGTTGTCGAACTCGGGCCGGATGTCGCGGGCGACCTTGATCTCGTCGTTGCTGGTGCCCGCGGCGACCATCGGCCAGACCTGCGCGTCGGCGCCGACGACGAACTCGACGACGACCGGCCGGTCGTTGATCTCCATGGCCTGCTTGATGACCCGGTCGACGTCCTCCTTCGACTCGACCCGCAGGCCCGCGCAGCCCATCGCCTCGGCCAGCATCGGGAAGTCCGGGATGCGGAGCTTGTGGGTCTTGAGGTCGGTGTTGGAGTACCGCTCGCCGTAGAACAGGTTCTGCCACTGGCGGACCATGCCGAGGTTGCCGTTGTTGATCACGGCGACCTTGATCGGGATGCCCTCGATCGCGCAGGTGGCGAGCTCCTGGTTGGTCATCTGGAAGCAGCCGTCGCCGTCGATGCACCAGACGACGGTCTCCGGCTCGCCGACCTTGGCGCCCATCGCGGCCGGGACGGCGTAGCCCATCGTCCCGAGCCCGCCGGAGTTCAGCCAGGTGCGCGGCTTCTCGTAGCGGACGAACTGGGCCGCCCACATCTGGTGCTGCCCGACACCGGCGGCGTAGATCGCGTCCGGACCGGCGATGGCGCCGATCCGCTCGATCACGTACTCCGGCGACAGCGAGCCGTCGGACGGCTCGGTCCAGCCCAGCGGGTACCGGTCGCGCAGCCCGCCGACCTGCTTCCACCAGCCCGACAGGTCCGGCTCGCCGTGCTCGGCGCGGTCGGCCCGGACCGCGTCGATCAGCTCGGCGAGGACCTCCTTGCAGTCCCCCACGATCGGCACGTCGGCGCGCCGGTTCTTGGAGATCTCGGCCGGGTCGATGTCGGCGTGGACGACCTTCGCGTCCGGGGCGAAGCTCTCCAGCTTGCCGGTGACGCGGTCGTCGAACCGCGACCCGAGCGCGACCAGCAGGTCGGAGCGCTGCATGGCGGCCACCGCCGCGACCGTGCCGTGCATGCCCGGCATGCCCAGGTGCTGCGGGTGGCTGTCCGGGAAGACCCCGCGCGCCATCAGCGTGGTGACGACGGGCGCCCCGGTCAGCTCGGCCAGCTCGCGCAGCTCCTCCGCGGCCTCGGCCTTGAGGACGCCGCCGCCGACGTAGAGCACCGGCTTGCGGGACTCGCGGATCAGCCGCGCGGCCTCGCGGATCTGCTTGCCGTGCGGCCGGGTCGTCGGCCGGTAGCCGGGCAGCTGCAGCTCCGGGGGCCAGGAGAACGTGGTCTGCTCCTGCAGCACGTCCTTCGGGATGTCCACCAGGACCGGGCCGGGCCGGCCGGTGGACGCCAGGTGGAAGGCCTCGGCGATCGCGCGCGGGATCTCCGTCGCCTCGGTCACCAGCATGTTGTGCTTGGTCACCGGCAGGGTGATGCCGGTGATGTCGGCCTCCTGGAAGGCGTCGGTGCCGATCAGCCCCCGGGTCTGCTGACCCGTGATGGCCACCAGCGGCACCGAGTCCATGTGGGCGTCGGCGATCGGGGTGACCAGGTTGGTGGCTCCCGGACCGGACGTCGCCATGCAGACCCCGACCTTGCCGGTGGCCTGCGCGTACCCGGTGGCGGCGTGCCCGGCGCCCTGCTCGTGCCGGACGAGGATGTGCCGCACCTTCGTCGAGTCCAGCAGCGGGTCGTACGCCGGCAGGATCGTCCCGCCGGGCAGTCCGAAGACCACCTCGCAGCCGATCTCCTCGAGCGAGCGCACCAGGGACTGCGCCCCGGTCATGGGCTCGTCGACGACGTGCGGGCCGGGCACCGTGGTGTCCGGGACGCCGCTGCGGGACGACTCGGTCCGCGGCGCCGTGGACCGACCGGGCGGCGGACCCGGCTTCGGGCCGGCGGAGCCGGACTTCGAGGGGGCGGTGGTCATCGGGGTCTGCCTCGCTGGAGATCGTGTCGATCAGATGCCGGACATGAAACCGTGCTGGACATGAAAAAACCCCCGCCGCCCGGTGCTCTGGGCTGGTGCGAGGGTGAGCGCGTCGTCGTTCGAGTAGGTCGAACTCAGGCGGCGACGCGCCCGGGAAGTACGAGAATTCGAACGGCGAACATGCCGACGACGCTAACACGCGTCCCACGCGCGGAGTCAATCGGCCGCACCCCTTCCGGTGGGGATCGTCCGTCCGGCGGTGTCACACTGGGGTCGTGAGCAGCACCGATGATCGCGAGGCCGGCACGACCGCCCAGGCGGAGGACCTCGCTCCTGTCGCCACCGGTTCCCAGGATGTGGACGGCGCGGTCGTGCCGACACCGAAGGTCCGGGCCGAGGGGCACCAGGTCCGCGAGGGCGCGCGGGCGCTGGTCTTCACGCCGTCCCGGCTGACGATCTTCGTCGTCCTGGTGACCGTGGTCGGCGCGCTCCCGCTGCTGTTCAGCGTCCCGTACTTCTGGCTGGCACTGCTCGTGCCCATCGCGATCATCGGCCGCGTGCTGTGGGTGCGGACGACGGTCGATCCCGACTCGCTGCGGGTGCGGAGCCTCCGGGGCTCGCGCACCGTGCGGTGGGACGACGTGCGCGGGCTGAGCCTGGCGCGGCGCTCCTCGGTGACCGCTCTGCTCGCCGACGACACCGAGCTCGTCCTGCCGTCGGTGCACGTCCGCGACCTGCCGGCGCTGGCACTGGCCAGCGGCGGCCGGATCACCGACCCCGTCGGGGACTGACGCCCGCTCAGCTGCGGTGGCAGTACGAGTCGGACGACGCGTCCCCGCCCTGCAGCCGGACCTGGTGCACCCGCAGGCCGCGGAACTCGTCGCCGTGCGGGAAGAAGGCGGTGTCGACGGACAGCCCGCCGGCCGGGCCGGCGTCCAGCTTGGCCATCCAGGCGCCGACCCCGTCGGGGTAGAACTGGTCGTCCAGCGCGCCGTAGAGCGAGTTCGTGAAGTAGACCCGCCGCCCGTCCCGGCTGACCTCCACCATCTGCGGGCCCCCGGCCAGCGGCAGCTCCGGACGGGCCGGGTGCGGGGTGCGTTCCACGATCCCGCCGAGGCGCACCGATCCGGTCTCGCGCGGGTGCGCGGGGTCGGACACGTCGAGCTGCTTCAGCTCCCCGGTGCCCCAGCAGGACACGTACAGGAAGCGGTCGTCGACCGAGAGGTCGATATCGGTCACGATCGGCGGCACGGCGCCGAACGGCTGCAACGCGGGCGGCAGCTGCTCCGTGGCCGCCGGCTCGGCGGGGATCGTGATGACCTTCTCCGCCTTCCACTCCCCCGCGGCCTCGTCGAGGTACCAGCGCCACACCGAGCCGGACAGGTCCTCGGTGGAGATCACCACACCGACGAAGCCCCAGGTCGCCTCCGGATCGTGCGACGGCCGGACCTCCAGGGCCATCTGGTGCCGGGCCCCCAGGTCGACGCGCTGGAGGTGCCGGCCCTCGGCCAGGTCCCAGAAGTGGATCGCGTGCCCGTAGGCGTTGCTCAGCAGCAGCTCCGGCTGCAGCCCGTCCTCGATCATCGACGGGCTCCCCCACTCGCTGGAAATCAGCACGTTGCGGTTGAGGTGCCACCAGGCGTCGTAGTGGAAGTGCTGCGGGCCGCGGTCGGTCTCCCACGCACGCAGCACCTCGAACGTGTCGTGGTCGAGCAGCGCGATGCCGCCCGGGCCGTCGTCGTCGCCCTCGGCACCGCCCAGGCACGTCATGAAGACGCCGTCCGGACCGCAGTGCAGGGTGTGCGGACGGGAGTACCCGGCCCGCTCGGACAGCTCCTTCGCGCCGACCGTGCGCACCAGCCGCGGCGCCCGCGGGTCCGGCTCGGTGTCCAGGACGTGGACGTCCGACGACCGCAGGCCCGGCACCAGCAGGTAACGGCGGGCGAGCCCGTCCGTCCCGTGGCCCTCGTGCGCCAGCGCGCTGGAGCAGGCGTTCCACCCGAAGTGGTGCAGCTCCCCGCCGCCGGGCACCGGCGTCCAGCCGACCACCCGCCCGTAGCTCGACGAGCCGGGGGCGACGTCGACGACGACCATCGCGTCGTCGCGCTGCCCGGACCGGTCGAACGCGGCCACGTAGGCGAGCTGCTCGGGCGGTGCGGCAGCGGCCTCGGCCGCCGAGCGGTAGAAGGTCGGGTCCGTGGTCGGAGTGCTCATCGGAGGGTCCTCGCTGTTCGACGGTGAACGGTGCGCGGCGACTCCCCGGATCGCCCGGCGGCGACGACCGGGCACTCCTGGATAGCCCTGGTGGCGTGGCGGTCGCAATCGACCGGGCGGGGCTGCCGGGCCGGGCGTTCGGCGGAGCGGGCACCACCCGTCGCCCAGGTCACCCGTGCCACCGGGACGCGGCCACGGAGCGTACGGTTGGGCGCGACCGGCACGCGACGAGCCGCCCGGGCGCCGACCCGCCCCGCGCCGCCGCGCACCGGCCCGGGGCCGGCCGCCCACCACCACCGCGACGCGCCCACCCGGACCGTGCAGCACGCATCCGTCCCGGTGCCCGCCGCCCGGGCGCCGTACCGACCGAGCCTGGAGAACAGAGCCGATGCCCGCCCTGCGTTCCCGCGTCACCACCCACGGCCGCAACGCCGCCGGAGCGCGTTCGCTCTGGCGCGCCACCGGCATGGGGGACGACGACTTCGGCAAGCCGATCGTCGCGATCGCCAACTCCTACACCCAGTTCGTGCCCGGTCACGTGCACCTCAAGGACATGGGTGACCTCGTCGCGGGTGCGGTCAAGGAGGCCGGCGGCATCGCGCGGGAGTTCAACACGATCGCCGTCGACGACGGCATCGCCATGGGCCACGGCGGGATGCTCTACTCGCTGCCCTCGCGCGAGCTGATCGCCGACGCCGTCGAGTACATGGTCAACGGGCACGCCGCCGACGCGCTGGTCTGCATCTCCAACTGCGACAAGATCACCCCGGGGATGCTGAACGCCGCGATGCGGCTCAACATCCCGACCGTGTTCGTCTCCGGCGGTCCGATGGAGGCCGGGAAGGCGGTCGTCGTCGGCGGGGTCGCGCAGGCGCCCACCGACCTGATCACCGCGATCTCGGCGTCGGCGTCGTCCGAGGTGGACGACGCCGGCCTGTCCGAGGTGGAGCGGTCGGCCTGCCCGACCTGCGGCTCCTGCTCGGGGATGTTCACCGCGAACTCGATGAACTGCCTCACCGAGGCGCTCGGGCTGTCGCTGCCGGGCAACGGCTCCACGCTGGCCACGCACGCCGCCCGCCGCGAGCTGTTCCTGAACGCCGGCCGGACCGTGATGGACCTGGCGACCCGCTGGTACCGCGACGACGACGCGACGGCCCTGCCGCGCAACATCGCGACCCGCGAGGCGTTCGAGAACGCGATGGCGCTCGACGTCGCCATGGGCGGTTCGACCAACACCGTGCTGCACATCCTCGCCGCGGCGCAGGAGGGCGAGATCGAGTTCACGCTCGCCGACATCGACGCGATCTCCCGCCGGGTGCCGTGCCTGAGCAAGGTGGCGCCGAACTCGGACTACCACATGGAGGACGTCCACCGGGCCGGCGGCATCCCCGCGCTGCTGGGCGAGCTGTGGCGGGCCGGGCTGCTGAACGAGGACGTGCACACCGCGCACTCGCCGTCGCTGCAGCAGTGGTTGACCGAGTGGGACGTCCGTTCCGGCTCGCCGTCGGAGACGGCCGTCGAGCTGTACCACGCCGCGCCGGGCGGGGTCCGGACCAACGAGGCGTTCTCGACCGAGAACCGCTGGTCGTCGCTGGACACCGACGCCGCGGGCGGGTGCATCCGGGACTTCGAGCATGCCTACACCCCGGACGGAGGTCTCGCCGTGCTGCGCGGGAACCTCTCCGAGGACGGCGCGGTCATCAAGACCGCGGGCATCCCGGAGGACATCTGGCAGTTCGAGGGCCCCGCCGTGGTCCTGGAGAGCCAGGAGGAGGCCGTCTCGGCGATCCTGAAGAAGGAGATCAAGGCCGGGGACGTGCTGGTCATCCGCTACGAGGGCCCCTCGGGCGGCCCGGGCATGCAGGAGATGCTGCACCCGACCGCGTTCCTCAAGGGCGCCGGTCTCGGGAAGACCTGCGCGCTGATCACCGACGGCCGGTTCTCCGGCGGGTCGTCCGGCATCTCGGTCGGGCACGTCTCCCCCGAGGCCGCGGCCGGCGGGACGATCGGCCTGGTGGAGAACGGCGACCGGGTCCGGCTGGACGTCCGCGCCCGCTCGCTGGAGCTGCTCGTCGACCCGGAGGTGCTGGCCGACCGGCGCGGCAAGATGGAGTCGAGCGAGCGGCCGTGGCAGCCGAAGGACCGGCAGCGTCCGGTGAGCCGGGCCCTGCGGGCCTACGCCCACCTGGCGACGAGCGCCGACACCGGCGCCGTCCGCCGCGTCCCCTGACCCGCCGGTCCTGATCACGGCGCGGCCGCGAGGCGCACCTCGCCGGCCGCGCCGTCGACCGTCACCGTCGCCCCGGTGCCGATCCGCTCCGTCGCACCGGCCACGCCGACGACGGCCGGGATCCCGTACTCCCTGGCGACGACGGCACCGTGCGAGTTCGAGCCGCCCATCTCCATCACCAGCCCGCCCGCGGTGAGGAACAGCGGCGTCCAGCCGGGATCCGTCGACGGGCAGACGAGGATCTCGCCGGGTTCCAGGTGCGCGCCGACCGGGTCGAGCACGACCCGCGCGGGCCCGGTCGCGGTCCCCGCCGAGGCCGCCGACCCGAGCAGCGTGCCCGGGGCACCGGTGCCAGTGGCGGCGAGCGTCTCGGGCTCGGTGCCGTCGGAGAGCAGGACCCGCGGGACGTGCCGTCGCGCCCGCTCCCGTTCCCGCCCGGCCCGGCGGGTCACGACCAGCGCGCGGAGGTCACCGGGCACGACGGCACCGTCGCCGTCTCTGTCTCTGTCTCTGTCGCCGTCCAGGACCGAGCGGATCTCGGCGAGCTGCAGGTCGAACACGTCGTCCGGTCCGTCCAGCAGGTCGCGCGCCGTCAGCTCGGCGCCGACGGCGGTAAGATCGGCCCGGGCGACGGCGAGCATCCGCACAAGCAGGTCCTTGTGCTCCTCGCGCAGACCGGCCAGGCGCCGCGTCCGTCCGAGCGCGAACCGCACGGCCACGGCCCGGACCGCGGACCGCCGCCGCACCCGGGCGAAGCGGACGTCCGGCGCGGCGTCCGGATCGTCGGTGCGCAGGTAGTTGGCGAGCACCCCGAGCAGGTACGACGGGTCGTCGGACCAGCGGGGCGCCCCCAGGTCGATCTCGGCGACGGCCCGGTGCCCGTGCTCGGCGAGGAAGCCGTCCAGCTCGGCGGTCAGTAGCGGCGGCAGCACCCGCCGCCGGTGCCGGTCGGAGAGCTCCGCGGGCCCGGTGCCGAGCAGCAGGGCGACCGACGCCGGCTCGGTCCGCACCCGCGTCGCGACCGCCCACAGCTCCAGGTCCATCGCGGTCGTGCAGTTGTGCGGCAACGAGCGCAGCACCTCGTGGACGGCGGCGGGGTCCAGGTCCGGCCCGGCCAGGACCCGTGCCGCGCCGAGTGCGACGAACCCGGCGCCGGCGACCGGCACCACGGTCGGGAGCACCGCGAACACCTCGCCCAGCGTGCGGACGGCGTGGTCCAGCCGCTCCCGCCCGTCCGCACCCGGCCGGCACGCCGGGTGGGCCCGGATCCGGCGCCCGGCGCGGCCGACGTGCCGCAGCCCCGCCGCAGGGCTGACCAGCGCGCCCGCGACCCGGAACGGCACCCGGAGGTGGAGCAGGGTCCGCGTCAGCCGGACGAGGAATGGCCGCCACGACCGCGTGCGCACCGACAGTTCCGGCCGGTCGGACAGTCCGCGCAGGACGACCGCGGAACGGGCCTCCATGACGTCCAGCACGGCCGGGAAGATCCGCCGCCCGGGCGCGCTGCGGAGCGCGGGCGTGATGTCGACGAACAGCCGCCCGCCGGCCTCGCCGAGCGCGGGCGGTCCCGCGGCCGGGTCGGCGACCGGGACCCCGAAGAGCCCCTCGGACGCCCGGGAACCGATCACCCGGAACGCCGAGATCCCGGCCGCCGTCAGCGGGCCGGTCAGCCCCTGCGCGAGGCTCACGCAGACGTGCACCCGGAGACCCGGGCCGGCCGGCGGGGGCAGCGGGTGGAGCGTCGTGATCGGGCGGGACTGGGTGGTCCAGAGCGTGCCGCCGGTGTCGAGCGCCCACTCGATGTCCTGCGGGGCACCGAAGTGCGCCTCGATCCGCCTGCCGAGCGCCACGAGCTCCGCGATCGACGCCGGGGCCAGGCAGTGCTCCGGGTCCGCACCGGACGTGACCCGTGTGACGCCGCCCCCGGCGACCGCCCGCACCGCCACCGTCTTGTCCCCCGGCCGGTATCCGGAGACCGTCCCGTCGCCCTCGACGACGACGTGGTCCGGGTTCACCGCCCCGGAGACGACGGCCTCGCCGAGCCCCGGTGCCGCGTCGATCACGGTCCGGGTCCGCCGCCCGCTGACCGGGTCCGCGGTGAACAGCACGCCCGCCACCGCGGCATCGACCATCCGCTGGACGACGACGGCCAGCGCGACGCCGTCGTCCCCGATCCCGTTGCGTGCGCGGTACTCCACCGCCCGGTCGGTCCAGAGCGAGGCCCAGCACCGCCGGACCGCGTCCAGCAGGGCGGCCTCGCCGACGACGTTGAGGTAGGTGTCCTGCTGCCCCGCGAAGCTCGCGGTGGGCAGGTCCTCGGCGGTGGCCGAGGACCGGACGGCGACCGGGACGTCCGGGCCCAGCGCCCGGTAGGCGGCGCGCACGGCACCGGCGACGTCGTCGGGCACCGGGGCGGCGAGCAACGCCTCACGGGCCGCGCGGGGGTCGGCGGCGAGACCGGGCCGCGCCTGCGCCGCGCCCCGGCGGTAGGCGTCGGTGCGGATGCAGAACCCCTCCGGGACGCGGAAGCCGCCGCGGAGCAGCTCGCCGAGGTTCGCCGCCTTCCCGCCGACGTCGGCGTGCTCACTCCGGCCGATCCGGTCCAGGTCGACGACGACCGCGGCGGCGATGCCCATGCACCACGTTACTGCGGATGCGCCTCCCGGACCCACGACGTGGGGAGGCGCAGGCTAGAGCTCGTCGTGCCGGGGAGGGTTCACGACGAACCCGCTCACCCCCGTGACGATCACATCAGGCTGGTCGTCCTGCACCTGCCACGTCTGGACGACGTAGTCGGCCTGGGCGTTCGTCCCCCCGCACAGGAGGTCGAGCTCGTCACCGGTCCTGGTGTCCCGCAGGAACGCGTTGAACAGCAGCTCCGTCCGCGGAGGGAACCGCACGTACAGCGTGCGCCCGTCGGGCGCGATCCGGTAGATGATCGACGACTCGCCGGGCGGGTCTGCCGCCTGGCCCGGTGCCGGGTCGGCCCCGACGGTCTCGTTGCACGTCGGCACCGTCGCGTGTGCAGGTGCAGGTGGGACGAGGACGAGTGACGCGGTGGCCGCGACGGCGACCCCGGCGAGCGCCAGTACCCGCTGGATCCTGTTCATTCTCTTCTCCTCCGTGTTCAGAGTTCCCGGACCGCGAACGGACCGACGTCGCGCACCACGAGATCGGGCTGGTCCGCCCGCACCCGCCAGACGACGAAGGCCGCGGAGTCGAGCAGGTTCGTCGCGACGCAACGACGGGTCCTGAGCGCCCCGGTCCGCCGGTCCTGGTAGATCGCGGAGACCGTCACCTCGGACCGGGACGGGACCCGGACCTCGAACGACCGCCCGTCCGGCGCGATCCCGTAGGGGAGATCCGGCCCCGGTGGCCAGGGCTGCTCGTTGCCGACGGAGTCGGCGTACGGCAGGCATTCCCCACCCGACGCGTAGGCCGGCGCCGGGTACGCGAGACCGACCACCGTCGACAGCACGACGGCTGCCAGGGCACCGACGACCCCGCACCTGCGGGACGACCTGGGGGGTGGGGACAGGGTCGGGCCGCTCACCGGGCCGCGAGGACGAGCTCGATCTGCTGCGGAGCCGCATAGACCTGGCTGCTGCTGTCGTCGGACCAGTAGCCGCCGTCGACGCTGATCTCCGCCTTCACGACGTAGTCACCCGCGTAGTAGACAGGCAGCGTGACAGGGGGACCGATCACCGATGTACCGGACGTGGAGAAGGTGACGGTCTTCCCGTTGCCGACCGTGTTCCCGTCGCGCATCAGAATGATGGATGCCGTGATCGTCGCGGGATACTTGTTGTAGTACCACGCGCCACCCCAGTAGTACTCGAGACTGGAGACGTCGGGGACGACCGTGATCTCCCCCATTTTCCGGTCAGGGTTCGGAGAACTCGGCCGGTAGGTCGCACAGATCTCCGTCTGTCCCCACTGCCAGTGGTCCTGTGAGTACGTCTCCGACTGTTGGCAGTGCTCGTCCGCGGCGTAGGAGGAAGGTGCCACGGCGACGGCGACCGCCCCGCTGGTGGCGAGGCACAGCACAGAGAGCAGCAGAGAACGAATTCTCATATCTCGACCTTCTTCGCAGAAACGGGCCGGAGCCCGAAAAGGTGGCGCGGGATCGCACGGCGGCACGCCCCGGCGAGGAATTCCGGGGGGCCGTGCAGATAGAACGCTAGCCGGTCACTCGTCCGGTCGACAAGACGCCGATGCGGAACCGGGTCGGCGAGTTCGGGACGTCGACGCACCTCCGGCCCGCCGTCATTCCGACCGATGGAAAGGTGACCACCTGAGCAGCCGACGATTCATGGACTCCGGTGCTCATCATCCGATCGACCTCGTCCCGCGCGGGAACCGGACGAGGCCACCCCGATCCGCGAAGCGCACCGGTCGGCGGCACGCCCCCGGCAGGGCTAGGTTGATTCGCATGGCTATCGGAACGCGCAGGCTGGGCGACCTGACCGTGTCGGCGCAGGGGCTCGGCTGCATGGGCATGTCGCAGAGCTACGGGGCCGGGGACGAGTCGGAGTCGATCGCGACGATCCACCGCGCCCTCGATCTCGGGGTCACGCTGCTGGACACCGCGAACGTCTACGGCGACGGCGCCAACGAGGAGCTCGTCGGCCGGGCGATCGCCGACCGGCGGGACCGGGTGGTGCTGGCGACGAAGTTCGGGATCGTCCGCGACGCCGACGGCAACCAGGCCGCGAACGGTGACCCCGCGTACGTCCGGCGGTGCGTCGAGGAGTCCCTGCGCCGCCTGGGCCTCGACCACATCGACCTCTACTACCAGCACCGGGTCGACCCGGACACGCCGATCGAGGAGACCGTCGGGGCGCTGAAGGAGCTCGTCGACGCCGGCACGATCCGGCACTACGGCCTCTCCGAGTGCGGCGCCGACACCGTGCGCCGCGCGCACGCCGTGCACCCGCCGGCGGCCGTGCAGTCGGAGTGGTCGCTGTGGACCCGCGGCATCGAGGAGTCCGTCGCGCCCGCCTGTGCCGAGCTGGGCATCGGCGTCGTGCCGTTCTCCCCGCTCGGCCGCGGCTTCCTCACCGGCGCGATCACCTCCACCGGGCAGTTCGGCGAGAACGACATGCGCCGCGGCCTGCCCCGCTTCTCCGAGGACAACCTCGCGGCCAACCTCGCGATCGTCGAGGCGCTGCGGACCATCGCGGAGCGCCGCGGCGTGACCCCCGGCCAGCTCGCGCTGGCGTGGGTGCAGGGCCGGGGCGAGCACGTCGTCCCGATCCCCGGCACGAAGCGGCGGACCTACCTGGAGCAGAACGTCGCAGCGGCGGAGCTGGAGCTCACCGCCGACGAGCTCGCCGGGATCGAGGCAGCCGCGCCTGCGTCCGCGGTCGCCGGTGAGCGCTACCCGGAGCACCTGCAGCGCAACGTCGGCCGCTGACCAATCACGACGCCTCGACGATCTCCAGGCCGTTGCCGTCCCGGTCACGGAACACGAACATCGGCGGCACTCCCGGCCAGGTGAGCAGCTCGTCGACGTCCACGCCCTCCGCCGTGAACCGGGCGTGCAGCGCGGCCGCGTCGGGGGTCGTGAACCGGATACCGACCTCCCGCCCCGCCGGGTCGTTCTCGTCGGCGCGCACCAGGGCGACGGTGACCGGCGAGCCCGCCGGCGCCAGCTCGGTCCAGCGGGACCCGAGCTCGTCGATGTGCACGTCGGCGCGTACCTCGAAGCCGAGGACGTCCCGGTAGAACGCGGTCGCCGCGTCCTGGTCGGTCACCGGAACACCGATGGTGTGGATCCCGGTGACGGTGGCACGTGGATCGGTCATGGCCGCACTCCCTGCGTTCGGAACGGATGCGTCACCGTGATGACCGCCCGGGACGGCGGAACTCAGCGGCGGGCGGCGGCGAGCAGGTCGCCGAGCTCGTCCAGCGCGGCTCCCGCGACGCGGGCCATCGACGCGACCCGGTCCGGGCCCTGGTGGTCGGCGGCGAACGGCAGGTACTGGACGTGCGCCTGCACCCGTGCCCACGCCTCCTCGACGGCGATCATCGCCGGCGGGTCCGCCGCCCCGAGCGCGTCGTGCAGGGTCTCCCGGTACGACGCCGGGACGGGTGCGCCCGGCGCGTCCGCCGGGCCGTCCGGAGGGGGCGCGGCCAGGACCACGACGTCCAGCGACCCGGGTGCGACGCGGGCGTTCCCCCAGTCCAGCAGCACCGCCCCGTCGGGTCCGATGTGGATGTTCCCGCGGTGCGCGTCGCCGTGGCACAGCGTGCGGGGCAGCGCGGCGAGCGCGGTGGCGACCCAGTCGTCGGCCGCCCACGAGCGCACGGCGGCGTCGGCCTCGGCGTAGGCGGCACCGTCCGTCCCGGCGCGGGCCGCGGCCGCCTGCAGCCCCACCGAGGCCAGCCCGCACAGCCGTCCCCACCAGGTCCGGTCGACCACCGGTACACCGCGCGGGCGGTTCCGCCGCCAGTGCGCGTGCACCAGCGCGAGCGAGCGCCAGGCGTCGTCGGGGACCGGGGTCCCGGCCGGGAGCGGAGCACCGGGCTCGTGCGCGAGGACCAGCCAGCCGTCGCCGTGGGCGAGCATCCGCGGCACCCGTACCGGGCCGTTCACGACCGCGGCCGCGCGCAGGGCGGCCACCTCGTCCGGGCCGGCCGCCTTGAGGACGACCGACGAGCCGTCGTCGAGATCCACACGCTCGACGGCCGCGGAGCCGTACCCACCGGTCAGCGGCTCCCGGCCGGTGATCCGCGGCTCGCGGCGCAGCCGCTTCGCGAGCGGGCGCAGCCAGACGTCGTCGGGCGGGGCCGTCACCGGCGGAGCACGAACAGCACGAGCAGGGCCACGCCGGCGCCGACGACCAGCGACAGCACCGACCACGGCAGCGGCCTGCGCTGGTAGGTGCGGCCGGCGTCGAGCGCGATGCGGCCCGCCCCGCAGAACAGCAGCGCCGCGGCACCGCCGCCGAGCAGCAGGTGCACCTCGAGCGAGTTCGGGCCGTCCGCGGCGAACAGCGGCACCGTCGGCCCGGCGGGACCGATCGCCAGCACGACCGCGACCGCCTTCATGGCGAGCAGCCCCGACGCCGCGAACGGGGTCAGCAGCCCGATCACCAGCAGCACGCCGAGCACGAGCTGCCCGACCCCGAGCACCCAGGCCAGCGGCGAGGAGAACGCGACGAACCCGAGCTCGGCGAGCGCGGCGTCGGTGCCGGTGGGCCCGAGCCCGCCGAGCACGCCGAACACCTTCTGCGCGCCGTGCGCGGCGAAGATCCCGCCGACGACGACCCGCAGGATCAGCAGCCCGATGTCCGACGAGACGTGCGCGGGCACAGGCATCCGCTCCGGACGCGTCCGCTCGGGCGGTTCGTCGCCGGAGATGCTGCCCCAGTCGTACTGCTGCGTGGGCCCGCTCATGCCGGAAGCCTACCGGCGCTGCCCTCGCTCACCTGCGGGTTTCCCCCGGCGAGTCCCCTAGTAGGCCCCGGTGACGAGGTTCGGGGGCTCCTCGCCGCGGACGAACGCGGCGAGCTGCTCGGCCGCGACCCGGTAGGCCCGCTGCATCGCCAGCGGGACGCTGCCCCCGACGTGCGGGGTGAGCAGCAGCCCGGGGGCCGAGAACAGCGGGTGGCCCTCGGGCAGCGGCTCCGGGTCGGTGACGTCGACGGCCGAGCGCAACCGCCCGGACCGCAGCTCGGCGAGCAGCGCGTCGGTGTCGCACACCGGGCCACGGGCCCCGTTGACGAGCAGCGCACCGTCGGGCATGGCGGCCAGGAACTCGGCGTCGACCATGCCGCGGGTCTCGTCGGTGAGCGGCACGATCAGCACCGTCGCGTCGTGCTCGGGCAGCAGCCGGGGCAGCTCGTCCCAGCCGTGCACGCCGTCGCGGGCGGTGCGGCCGACCATGGTGATCTCGACGTCGAACGGTTCCAGCCGGGCCTTCGTCCGCTCGCCGACGTCACCCGCGCCGACGACGAGGATCCGCTTGCCCGCCAGCTCGTCGGTCCGGTGGTAGTCCCACACCCCGCGGTCCTGGGCACGGACGAACCGGTCGAGGTGCCGGTAGACCGCCAGCAGCACCGACACCACCCACTCGGCGGTGGCCCCGCCGTGCGCGCCGCGGCCGTCGGACAGGGCGACCCCCTCGGGCAGCCTGCCGATCCAGGCCTCGGCACCGGCGGTCAGCAGCTGGACGATCTCGAGCCGTGGCAGCTTCTCGGTGATCGCGACCGCGTCCGTGCCGGACAGGAACGGCGGGACGAGCGCCCGGGCCGACGCGGCCTCGGCGGGAAGCGGCGCGGCCGGGTCGTAGCGGACCGGCTCCAGCCCCTCCACCTCGGACAGGATCTCGATGCCCTCGTCGTCGGACACGAGGACGGTCACGGGGTGCTGCGTCATGATCGGAACGGTACTCACCCGGCGCTCACCTCGTGCCCCCTAGCGTGGCCGTCGTGACCGGCCGTCTCCCGCTGCTCGTCGCGGCACTGCTCGCGTCGCTCGTGCTCGTGTCCGGGTGCGCGACGTTCCCCGACCAGGGCGCGCGGGACTGGCGACCGAAGGCCGAGGGCGAGGGCGAGCTCGGCGGGCCGCCCGCCCTCGCGCCGACCGAGGAACCCCCGCCCCCGCCCCCGGCGCCCGAGCAGCAGCCGGGCGGGCAGCAGGCACAGCCCGGCCCGTGCGAGGACCCCGACCCGCAGGTCGTCGCGGCCTGCCTCGGGCCGGTGGGCGCGATCGCGGTGCTGCCGCCCGGCGACCAGGCACTCGTCGCGGAGCGGCGCACCGGACGGGTCCTGCAGGTGAAGCGGGGCGAGGACCCCGTCACGGTCGCGACCGTCCCGGTGGACCCGGCGACCGGCGTCACCGGTCTGGTGCTGTCCCCCGGCTACGCCGAGGACCGGCTGCTGTACGCGCTGGCCGGCGGCGAGGTGCTGCGCATCGCGCCCGGCGAGCCGCCGAAGCCGGTGCTGGGCGGGCTGCCGCCGGGTGGCGCGCTGGCCGCCGATCCCGACGGATCCTCGCTGCTGGTCGCGACCGGCGCCGGTGGGGGCCCGCTGGCCGGGGCGGTGCTGCGGATCGACACGCTGGGCCGGCCGGCCTCCGGGAACCCGGACCCGGCGTCGCCTGTGCTGGCCCGGGGACTCGCGGACCCGGGCGGCGTGTGCGTCGACCCGGCCGCCCGGACGACCTGGGTGACCGACCGGGCTCCCGGGCGCGACGTCCTGTACCGGGTCGCGCCCGGGCAGCTGGGGGCACCCGCGTGGACGTGGCCGGACCGGCCGGGGGTCGCCGGGTGCACCGTGCTGCCCGGGACCCTGGCCGTCGCCCAGCGCGGCGGGAAGGCGTTGTTCGTCCTGACCCCGGGCCGGGACGGGGCCTTCACCGGCGACCCGAAGCCGGTGCTGCAGGACACCTACGGCTCGATCGGTCCCGTCACGGTCGCCCCGGACGGGCTGCTGTGGCTGGGCACGGTGAACCGCGACGGTGCCGCACCAGGCGCCACCGACGACCGGGTGGTGCGCATCCAGCCGCCGACGGGCGGCGGCGAAAGCGCCATCTGACCCGTGAGTGGTTAAGAGGGTCCTGGCCACGGTAACCACTCACGAGCGCGGAGCGCCCACAAGTGGCGAGGTTATCCACAGCCCCGCGAACGCCCCGTGCGGTGGCCCTCCGCGGCGCGAAGGTCGCCCATGCGGAGAACGAGGCGACACGTGCCGGCGCCGATCGTCCAGGACCGGCGGATGAACGAGTGGTTCGACCTGCTGGACCAGCAGGCCGGCATGGTGAGCATCGCGCAGCTGAGGACGTTCGGGGTCGGGGACGCCGAGACCCTCGCCCAGGTCGACGGCGGGCGCTGGTCCGGGTTCGTCCGGTCCGTCTACGCGACCTTCACCGGGCCGCCGCCACGCCCGTCGATGATCGCGGGAGCGCTGCTGTACGGCGGACCGGCGGCGGCGCTCAGCCATCGCACGGCGGCCGAGGAGTGGGGTCTCGTTCCCGTCGGGCCGCCACCCGTGCACCTGACCGTGCCCTACCGGTCGTCCGCGATCAGCCAGCACGGCCGGATCGTGGTCCACCGTTCTCGGGCCCACCGGCACATCGTGACGCGTACGGTCCCGCCACGGACCTCGATGGCCGACACCGCCATCGATCTCGCCGTCGAGTGCGACGACGCGATCACCGCCCGGACCACGCTGGTCGGGCTCCTCACCGGTGGGAGGGTCCGGCCGCTCGAGGTCGAGCTGCGGCTCACCGAGCGACCGCCACGCCGGTACCGGCGGGCCCTGCTCGGCGCGGTGTCGATGGTGCGCCACGGCGTGCACTCGGCACTCGAGGAGGCGTACCTGGTCCGGGTGGAACAGGCACACGGCCTCCCGGCCGGCCGTCGGCAGACACCGCTGTCGGTGGACGGCCAGACCCTCTGGGAGGACGTCACCTACGACGAGGCGGGCTACACCCTGACCGTCCGCCTCGACGGCCGGACCCATCTGCGTGGCGGCGTCGCCTTCCGCGACCGGCGCCGGGACAACGCCGCCGAGCTCCTCGGCCGCTCCCGCCTGGTGTCCGGATGGCGGGAGGTGGACGGCGACCCGTTCGGGGTCGCGCGGGAGGTCGGGCTGGTGCTTCGGCGGTTGGGGTGGGGCGGGCGGCAGGGGCCACAGACCGGCTGCGCGGTCTGTGGCTCGTGAGTGGTTATCGCGGTCCTGACCGCGATAACCACTCACGAGCACTACGTGCCCACCCGCTCCACGACCAGCTCGCGGACGCGCTTGGCGTCGGCCTGGCCCTTGGTCGCCTTCATGACCGCACCGACGATCGCGCCGGCCGCCTGCACCTTCCCGCCGCGGATCTTCTCCACGACGTCGGGCTGCTCCGCCAGGGCCGCGTCGACGGCGGCGATCAGCTCGCCCTCGTCGGAGACGACCTTCAGGCCACGGGCGGCCACGACCTCGTCCGGGGAGCCCTCGCCGTCGAGCACACCGTCGACGACCTGGCGGGCGAGCTTGTTCGTCAGCTCCCCCGTCGCGACGAGCTCGATCACCCGGGCGACCTGCTCCGGGGTGATCGCGAGGTCGGCGAGCTCCACCGAGCGGGTGTTGGCCTGCTGGGCGAGGTAGGCGACCCACCAGGAGCGGGCCTCCTGCGACGAGGCCCCCGCGGCGACGGTCGCCTCGACCAGGTCCAGCGCACCGGCGTTGACCAGGTCGCGGATCTCCTCGTCGGAGACGCCCCACTCGTCCTGGATCCGGCGGCGCCGCTCCCACGGCAGCTCCGGCAGGATGCCGCGGAGCTCCTCGACCCACTCGGCGGACGGCGCGATCGGGACCAGGTCGGGCTCCGGGAAGTACCGGTAGTCCTCCGAGGTCTCCTTGCGCCGCCCGGCGCGGGTGTGCCCGGTGGCCTCGTCGAAGTGCCGGGTCTCCTGGACGATCTCGCCACCCGCGTCGAGCACCCCGGCCTGCCGGCTCATCTCGTGCCGGACCGCGCGCTCGACCGACCGCAGCGAGTTCACGTTCTTCGTCTCGGTGCGGGTCCCCAGCGCGCCACCCTTCGGCGACAGCGACAGGTTCACGTCGGCGCGCATCGAGCCCTGGTCCATCCGGACGTCCGAGACGCCGAGGGACTTGACCAGGTCACGCAGCGCGGTGACGTACGCGCGGGCGACCTCCGGGGCGCGGGCGCCGGTGTCCGGGACCATCTTCGTGACGATCTCGATCAGCGGGACGCCGGCCCGGTTGTAGTCGAGCAGCGAGTGGTCGGCGCCGTGGATCCGGCCGTCCGAGCCGCCCACGTGCAGCGACTTGCCGGTGTCCTCCTCCATGTGCGCGCGCTCGATGCCGATCCGGACGACCTCGCCGTCGTCGAGGGTCAGGTCCAGGAACCCGTCGACGGCGATCGGCTCGTCGTACTGGCTGGTCTGGAAGTTCTTCGGCATGTCCGGATAGAAGTAGTTCTTCCGGGCGAACCGGCCCCAGGGGGCGATCGAGCAGTTCAGCGCCAGGCCGATCCGGATCGCCGACTCCACCGCGGCCCGGTTGACCACCGGCAGCGCGCCGGGCAGGCCCAGGCAGACCGGGCAGACCTGGGTGTTCGGCTCGGCACCGAACTCCGTCGGGCAGCCGCAGAACATCTTGGTGTTCGTGGACAGCTCCACGTGCACCTCGATGCCCAGCACCGGGTCGAAGCGCGCGACGACGTCGTCGTACTCCACCAGCTCGGGTTCGGTCGTGGTCACGGGGACACCTCCGGAACGCGCGCGATCAGCGGACCGCCGTCGTCGGCGTCGCGGGCGGCCTCGAAGGCGGCCCCGACGCGGTACATCACGGCCTCGCCGAGCGCGGGCGCCATGACCTGCAGCCCGGTCGGGAGACCCTCGGACAGCCCGGACGGCACCGACATCCCGGCGACGCCCGCCAGGTTCGTCGGGATCGTGGCCAGGTCGTTGAGGTACATGGCCAGCGGGTCGTCGACCTTGTCCCCGATCGGGAACGGCACGGTCGGAGTGGTCGGCGAGACCAGCACGTCGGCCTGCTCGAACGCGGCCGCGAAGTCCCGGCTGATCAGCGTGCGGACCTTCTGCGCCTGGCCGTAGTAGGCGTCGTAGTAGCCCGACGACAGCGCGTAGGTGCCGAGCATGATCCGGCGCTTGACCTCGGGGCCGAAGCCCTGCTCGCGGGTGTTCGCCATGACCTCCTCGGCGCTGCGGCCCTCGGCCGCGCGCAGGCCGTAGCGCATCGCGTCGAACCGGGCCAGGTTCGACGACACCTCGCTCGGCAGGATCAGGTAGTAGGCGGCCATCCCGTACTCGAAGTGCGGGCAGGACACCTCGACCAGCTCGGCGCCGAGCTTCTCGAGCCTGCGCAGCGACGCGTCGTACGCGGCCCGGACGCCGGGCTGGTAGCCCTCACCGCCCAGCTCGCGGACGACACCGACCTTCAGCCCGGAGAGGTCGCCGGTCGCGCCCTGGCGGGCGGCCGCGACGACGTCGGGCACCGGCCGGTCGATCGACGTCGAGTCGCGCGGGTCGTGCCCGCCGATCACCTCGTGCAGCAGGGCCGCGTCGAGCACCGTGCGGGCACACGGCCCGCCCTGGTCCAATGACGACGCGCAGGCCACCAGGCCGTAGCGCGAGACCTGGCCGTAGGTGGGCTTGACGCCGACGGTGCCGGTGAAGGCGGCCGGCTGCCGGATCGAGCCACCGGTGTCGGTGCCGATCGCCAGCGGCGCCTCGTACGCGGCCAGCGCGGCCGCGGACCCGCCGCCGGACCCGCCCGGGACCCGCGAGGTGTCCCACGGGTTGCGGGTGACGCCGTACGCGGAGTGCTCGGTGGAGGAGCCCATCGCGAACTCGTCCATGTTCGTCTTGCCCAGGATCGTGACCCCAGCGGCGCGCAGCCGCTCGGTGACCGTCGCGTCGTACGGCGGCTGCCAGCCCTCGAGGATCTTCGAGCCGCACGTCGTCGGCATGTCCGAGGTGGTGAAGACGTCCTTCAGTGCCAGCGGCACGCCGGCCAGCGGCGACACCGGGACGGCCCCGTCGGCCAGCGCGGCGTCGACCCGGCCGGCGGAGGCCAGCGCGGACTCGGCACCGACGTGCAGGAACGCGTGCACCCCGTCGTCGACGGCGGCGATCCGGTCGAGGTGGGCCTGTGCGGCCTCGACCGCGGAGACCTCGCGGGAGTGGATCTTCCCCGCGAGCTCGGCGGCCGTCATGCGGACGAGATCGCTCACTGCTCCTCCCCCAGGATCCGCGGCACCCGGAAACGGCCCTGCTCGGCGGCCGGCGCACCGGCCAGCGCCTGGGACTGCTCCAGGCTCGGACGGCGCTCGTCGGGCCGGAACACGTTCTCCAGCGGGACGGCGTGCGAGGTCGGCGGGATGTCGTCGGCGGCGACCTCCCCGACCCGGGCCACCGACCCGATGATCACGTCGAGCTGGCCCGCGAAGACGTCCAGCTCCTCCTCGGTGACGGCCAGGCGGGCCAGCCGGGCGAGGTGTGCGACCTCGTCCCGCGTGATGGCCCCGCCCGCTGCGGGGGAATCGGCGGTCATGCCCCTCCTCGGGATGGTTCTGCTCGCGGCTGCGCTGGGCGGTCCCGTCGCGGTGCGTCCCGCGCGCTCGCGGCCACCGCACCGCGACGGCGGTACGACGACGACGGGTGCTGCGGCCTCCCCGGGACACCGCCCGACACGCCCCGGCGGGGACGTGTGCGCCGGTGTGCATCCAGTCTATTCCCGCCGGTCCCCCGCCCGGGCGCCCCCCGGTGGCCGCGCCCGCGCCCGCGCACCGGCGGGGAGGAGATGACCTCCGGCGGGCCCGGGTGGCAGGATCACGGTTCCCGTGCCGGACGGCCCCGCGCCGCCTGCGCGGGGGTCACCGGCATGCCCACGAGGGCGTCCGCGCCGAGGGAGAGGATCCGTCCGTGTCGTTCCTGCTCCGGGTCATCCTCCCGGACAAGCCCGGCAACCTCGGAGCCGTGGCGTCCGCGCTCGGCGGTGCGGGTGCGGACATCCTGAGCGTCGACGTCGTCGAGCGCGGCGACGGGCAGGCGATCGACGACATCGCGGTCGAGCTGTCGACCCACCGCCCGCCGGACGTGCTGATCACCGCGGCCGAGTCGGTGCCGGGGGTGACGGTGGAGTCGGTCCGCCCGCACACCGGGCAGCTGGACACGCACCGCGAGCTGGAGCTGCTCGACGAGATCGCCGGGGACCCGGGGCACGGGCTGGACCTGCTCGCCGCGGAGGTCCCGCGGCTGTTCCGGGCCGGGTGGGCGCTGGTCGCGGTGAGCGAGCACGGCCGCTCCTACCGCATCGCGGAGAGCTCGGCCGCCCCCGAGACCCGCACCGGGGACCTGCCGTGGCTGCCGCTGGACCGGGCGATCGCCCTCGACGACGGCCACTGGGTGCCCGAGCCGTGGCGGGCGATGGACACCGAGCTGGCCGCGGCGCCGTTCGGCACCGGGGTGCCGCCGAAGACGCTGGTGGTCGGGCGCCCGGGCGGGCCGGTGTTCCGGCCGTCGGAGCTGGCGCGGCTGGCGCACCTGGCCGGGATCGTGGCGACGGTCCTCAAGGCCTGAGACCCGCCCGCCGGGCCCGGGGCTCAGACCCGGATCGACAGGGCGGTGCGGACGAGGTCGTCGTTGCCGGTGGCCAGCCAGCCGTCCGGCCGGACCAGGACGTCCTCGAATCCGATCCGGGTGTCGATGTTGACCCGGGTCGCGTACTCCAGGACCGGCCAGGCGCCCTCCTCCTCGCCGTGCAGCAGCACGGGGACCGGGGGCTGGCCGAGCGCACGCAGGATCCGGATGCCCTCGGCGACGGCGGTCTCCGGGTCGATGACGGTCGACTCCGCGATCACCCGCCGGGTCCCGGGCGGGAGGCCGTTCTGGCGCAGGGTCACCGCGTCGCCGCTGGTCCAGACACCCAGCTCGACGGCGATGCCGACCGACCAGGCGGCCCGGCAGACGTCGGTCCAGCCGAGCTCGTGCACGTTGACCCCGCACACGTCGGGCTTGCCGGAACCCAGCCGGCCCCAGGTCAGGACGGTCTCGACGCGGTCGTTCGGGTCGGGCTGGATCCAGCGGCCGGTGGGCACGCCGATCTCGATGCCCGGCGCCTCCTGCCGGATCAGCGCGACGACGTCGCCGACGACGGAGGGATCGTTCGTCTCGGAGCCGGAGTCTTCACGCGGGTGGACGTGCACCGAGGTGACACCGAGCCGGGCCACCGCACGGGCGTCGCGGGCCAGGTGGCGCGGCAGCACCGGGAGGGCGGGATGTGCGTCCGCCGGTCGTGACCCGTTGAGAGCCGCCTGCAACACCGGAGATTCCGCCTTCCGCTCGCCACCCGGCCGGACACCCGGCCTGCTCCGAGAGTAGGTGCTGCGGGCCGGACGGGGGCGGCCGGACGCGCCCGGCCGGAGGGCCGGTCGCCGCCCGGCACGCCGGCCGCGCCGGACGGGAACACGCCCGGTGAGCGGCCGGTCACGCGGGGCGTGCCGCGACCGGCGCTACGACGGCCACGGTCGCCCGGTCGCGATCCGCCCAACGTGCCTGTCACTCGGCACCGGGCTGCCGGGCGGCGCCCCGGGTCACCCGGCGGAGGCGTGTTCCCGCGCCGCGTCCGGGCCGCGGTCGAGCAGGATCCGGAAGCCTGCCTCGTCGAGGACCGGGACGCCCAGCTCCGTCGCCTTGTCGAACTTCGACCCCGGGGCCTCCCCGGCGACGAGGAACGCGGTCTTCTTCGACACCGACCCGGCGGCGCGCCCGCCGCGGGCCATGATCGCCTCCTTGGCCTCGTCGCGGGACCACGTGTCCATCGACCCGGTGATCACGATCGACAGTCCCTCCAGGAACCGCGGGACGGAGTCGTCGACCTCGTCCGCCATCCGCACACCGGACGCCCGCCACTTCTCCACGACCTCGCGGTGCCAGTCGACGGAGAACCAGTCCCGCACGGCGGCGGCGATGGTCGGGCCGACGCCGTCCACCCCGGCGATCGGGGCCAGTGCCTCGGCGACGGCCTTCGCGCGGGCGCGCACGGCGGCCCGCTCCTGCTTCTCCGCGTCGGCGACGGCGGCCTCGGCGTCGCCGTCCGCCTCGGCCGCGGCGCCCGCGGCGGTCGGCCCGTCGCCACCGGCCGCAGCGGGGGCCTCGTCCACGGGGGCGTCGCCGGCGGGGACCTCGTCCGCTGGGGCGTCGCCGGTGGGGGCCTCGTCCACGGCGGCGTCGCCGGTGACCGGGACGGCCGGTGCCTCCTCGCCCGCGGAGCCGTCCGAGACGATCTCGACGCCGGCCGCCTCGGTGTCCTCCTTCGCGCGGGCCGCGGCCTGCTCGAGCGCCTCCATCGAGCCGAACTCGCGGGCCAGTGCCTGGGCCGCGGTCGGGCCGACGTGCCGGATCGAGAGCCCGACCAGCACCCGCCACAGCGGACGGTCCTTCGCGGCCTCCAGGTTGGTGAGCAGCTTGCGGCCGTTGACCGTCAGCTCGCCCTTCTGGTTCCGGAACAGGTCGGTCCGCAGCAGCTCGTCCTCGGTGAGGGAGAAGACGTCGCCCTCGTCGGTCAGCACCCCGGAGGTGAGCAGCGCGACGGCGGCCTCGTAGCCGAGCCCCTCGATGTCGAACGAGCCCCGCCCCGCCACGTGGAACAGCCGCTCGCGCAGCTGCGCCGGGCAGGACCGGGCGTTCGGGCAGCGACGGTCGACGTCGCCCGCCTTCTGCTGCACCAGGGCGGTACCGCACTCGGGACAGTGCGTCGGCATCACGAACGCGCGCTCGGAACCGTCGCGGACGTCGGTGACCGGCCCGAGCACCTCGGGGATCACGTCCCCCGCCTTGCGGATGACCACCCGGTCGCCGATCAGCACGCCCTTGCGGCGCACCTCGTCGGCGTTGTGCAGGGTCGCCATCTCGACCGTCGACCCGGCGACCTTGACCGGCTCCATCACCGCGAACGGGGTGACCCGCCCGGTCCGCCCGACGTTGACCCGGATGTCGAGGAGCCTCGTGGTCGCCTGCTCCGGCGGGTACTTGTAGGCGATCGCCCAGCGCGGGAACCGCGACGTCGCGCCGAGCCTGCGCTGCAGCGCGACCTCGTCGACCTTGACCACGACGCCGTCGATCTCGTGCTCGACGTCGTGCCGGTGCTCGCCCCAGTGCTCGACGAACTCCACCACCTTCTCGATCCCCCGCAGCACCCGCGTGCGCGGCGAGATCGGCAGGCCCCAGGCGACCAGCGCGTCGTAGGCCTGGGACTGGGTGACCGGGGTGAACCCGTCCCGCCGGCCGATCCCGTGGCAGATCAGCCGCAGGTTCCTCGACGCGGTGACCCGCGGGTCCTTCTGGCGCAGCGACCCGGCCGCGGTGTTGCGGGGGTTCGCGAACGGCTCCTTGCCCGCCTCGACCAGGGAGGCGTTGAGCCGGTCGAAGTCCTCCAGCCGGAAGTAGACCTCGCCCCGGACCTCGACCAGGGCCGGCACCGGGAACTCGTCGGTCCCGGTGAGCGTGACCGGCACCTCTCCGAGGGTGCGCATGTTCAGCGTGATGTCCTCGCCGGTGCGCCCGTCGCCCCGGGTCAGCGCGCGGGTGAGCGTCCCGCCCTCGTAGAGCAGGTTCACCGCCAGCCCGTCGATCTTGAGCTCGCAGAGGTAGTGCAGGTTCTCGCCGACCTCGCGGGTGACCCGTTCCTGCCAGGTCCGCAGGTCGTCGGCGGAGAAGGCGTTGTCGAGCGAGAGCATCCGCTCGAGGTGGTCGTGCGCGGTGAACTCGGTGGAGAAGGTGCCGCCGACCTTCTGGGTCGGCGACTGCGGCGTCGCCAGCCCGGGATGGGCGTCCTCCAGCCCGAGCAGCTCGTGCCAGAGCTCGTCGAACTGGCCGTCGGACACGACGGGCGCGTCCAGCACGTAGTACCGGAACTGGTGGTCGGCCACCTCGGCGGCCAGCTGCGCGTGCCGCTCGCGGGCCTGCTCGTCGGTCTGGGAACTCACGCTGAGCAGGTTAGCCGCGGGGTACGGCAGTCGTGCGTGCTCGCGCGCGCCCGACCGTGCGAACCTACGGTGGCCCCATGGACGAGGCCGCCGTGGAGCTCGCACACCGGATGTTCGACCTGGCCCGGGAGGGCGCGGGCGACCGGCTCGCGGCCTACCTCGACGCCGGCGTCCCGGTGGAGATCACCGATCCGAAGGGCGACACGCTGCTGATCCTGGCGTCCTACTACGGCCACGACGCGATCGTCGCCGATCTCCTGGGCCGGGGTGCCGATCCCGGCCGCACCAACGACCGCGGGCAGACCGCGATCGCCGCGGCGCTCTTCGCCCGCTCGGCCCCGTCGGTGACGGCGCTGCTCGACGCCGGCGCCGACCCGCACCACGGCAGTCCGTCCGCCTGGGAGACCGTGGAGCACTTCGATCTCCCCGAGATGCGGGAGCTGCTGGGAGCGAGGCTTGACACTTAGGTCAGGCTTACCTAATGTCTGCGGTGTCGCTTCGTGGTGGGAGCGGCGCGTCAGTTCGGGACGGACGGCCCGGTCGCACTCGTGCGGCCGGGCCGTCGAACTGCGTCCGGAGGGTTCAGCGCGGCGTGTCCCCCGCCGGTGCCGCGGCCCCCGGGGCCACCGTCCCCATCACGTCCCGCACGGTCTCACGGGTGATCGCGACGACGAGCAGGCCGACCGCGGCGGCGAAGATCATGTAGAACGACGGCGCGAGCGTGTTGCCGGTCAGCGAGACGAAACCGGTGGCGATGACCGAGACGAGCCCCGAGCCGAGCACGCCGCCGATGTTGAACCCGATCGAGACGCCGGTGTAGCGGATCCTCGTCGGGAACAGCTCGGGGAGCAGCGTGTAGAGCACGCCCTGCTGGACCGCGAACGGGATGTTGAGGACGACGGCCGCGACCATGGCCAGGACCAGCGAGCCCTGCTGCATCACCCAGAAGCAGGGCACGGCGAGGACGAGGAACCCGCACTGGGCCGCGGCGAGCACGGCCCGGCGCCCGAAGCGGTCGCTCAGGGCCCCCGCCCACGGCACGAGCCCGATGGGCAGGAGCACGATCAGCACGACGAGCCACAGCGAACCGGTCAGCGAGTACTCCAGCACGGCCGACAGGTGCACGAGGATGTAGACCGAGGCCAGGCTGCCGGTGGTCAGGGTCGCGTAGACGATCCCGACGGTGCGCAGCACCGAGGTGCGGTGGTTGCGGAGGACCTCGGTCACCGGCGCCTTCTCCGGTTCCGAGTGCTGGACGAGCTCCTGGAAGACGGGTGAGTCCTCGACCCGCATGCGGTAGAGCACGGCGCCGACGAGCAGCGGCCCGGCGATCAGGAAGGGGATCCGCCAGCCCCAGGACGCGAGCTGCTCCGGCGTGGTGAGGGCGGTGACCGTCCCCACCGCCGCGGCGGCGCCCGCCAGGCCGAGGGTGACCCCGATCGACGTCGCCGACCCGAACAGGCCGCGGCGTCCTGCGGGAGCGGACTCGGTCGCCAGGGACGCGGCGCCGCCGATCTCGCCGCCGGCCGAGATCCCCTGCGCGATGCGCAGCACGGCGAGCAGGATCGGAGCGGCGACGCCGATGGTGGCGTAGGTGGGCAGCAGTCCGGTCAGGGCGGTCGACACGCCCATCAGCGCCACCGTGGCCATCAGGACGGCGCGCCGCCCGCGGCGGTCACCGAGCCTGCCGAAGATCAGCCCGCCGATCGGCCGGGCGACGAAGCTGCCCGCCACCACGACCAGCGTGGCGAGCACGCCGATCAGCCCGTCCTGGCTGGGGAAGAACAGCGGGGCCAGTACGACGGCCAGGTAGCCGTAGATGGCGAAGTCGTAGTACTCGATGGCGGTGCCGACCGCGGCGGCGGTACTGGCCTTGCGCCCGATCCGGGTCGCTTCCTCCGGTGTGGCCTCGGACATCGGCGCTCCTTTGCGCTGCGTCCGGCGGCGCGGCCGCCGGACGGTGGGAGAGGGAAGAGGTCAGGTGGCGTGGTAGCCGCCGTCGACGGGCACGGTCAGCCCCGTGATCCACGCGGCGTCGGCGGAGAGCAGGAACGCCACGACGGCGGCGACGTCACCGGGCGTCGCGATCCCCGGCAACGGTGACTGCGAGGCGACGAGCCGCTCCATCGCCTCGGGATCGGGTGCGTCGCGGATGTGCCGCTCGACCAGCGGGGTCCGGACCGCCGTCGGGGCGACCGCGTTGACCCGGATGCCGCGGTCGGCGTACTCGACCGCCGCCGAGCGCGTGAGCCCGACGACACCGGCCTTGGAGAAGGAGTAGGGCGCCATGTTCGGCTTCCCGGACAGGCCCGATGACGACGACATGGAGACCACCGAGCCACCACCGGCCGCCACCATCGCCCGCAGGCCCGCACGCAGGACGTGGAAGGCACCGTCGGCGTTGACCCGCATCACGGCGGCCCAGGTCGCGTCGGACGTCCGGTGGATCGGGACCTGCTCACCCACCACTCCGGCGTTGTTGACCAGCCCGGCGACCGCCCCGTGCTCCGCGAGCACCTGCGCGAAGACCGCGTCGACGGCGGCGGGGTCGGCGACGTCGACCACGTGGGGCACGGAGCGGGGCAGCTCCGCGGCGACCGCCTCCACCGCCTCCCGGTCGCGGTCGAGCAGGGCGAGTTCGGCCCCCTCCGCCGCCAGGCGGTGCGCGACGGCCCGGCCCAGCCCGGAACCGGCGCCCGTGACCACGACGACCGAGCCGCCGAACCGTCCGCTCGGGACCTCCGGGTAACTGTCCTGCACGATCCACCGTCCTGAATTGAGGTCAGTTCATTTTCGCCGACGACAGATGTTCCCGCTCCCGGCGCACGCCTAGGCCGTGGCCGCGCTGCGCAGCTCCCGGGCGATGCGCGCCGCGTCCACCCGGGAGAGCTTGCCCACCCGGTTCTGCGGCAGGGCGTCCACCCGGAACACGTACTCCGGCCACTTGCCCTTCGCCAGCCCGGTGTCGGCCAGGTGCCGCTGGATCTCGGTGAGGTCGAGGTCGTCGCGGTCGGTGACGGTCAGCAGGGCGATCCGCTCCCCCAGGACGTCGTCGGGAACCGGCACCACGCACACCTGCTCGACCTGGGGATGTCGCGCGACGGCGAACTCGATCTCGGTGATGTCGATGTTGCGACCGCCGCGGATGATGATGTCCTTCTCCCGCCCCCTGATCGACACGGTGCGGTCGTCGCCGACCTCCACGACGTCCCCGGTGGGGAAGAAGCCCTCGGCGGTCAGCTCCGGCGGGTCCACCGCTCCGGCCCGGGCGTAGCCGGCGAACAGCGACGGCCCACGTACCTGGGCCCGGCCGGCGGTGCGCGCGGGGAGCGGCACCCCGGACTCGTCGACGGCCCGCAGGGTCGTGCCCGGGAGCGGTGTCCCGTCCGTGCCGAGGCGCCGGTCCGCGGGGTCCGAGGGCAGGGACGTGGTGTGCCCCAGGCACTCCGACATGCCGAACACGCGCAGGATCCGGGTGCCGAGCCTGCGTTCGGCACGCCCCAGCGCACCGGCGTCCATGGGCCCCCCGCCGACCGTCATGGCCGTCATCGCGGTCAGCATGCCCTCCCGCTCGGCCTCGGTGCCCATCTGCAGCGCCATGGTGGGGACACACATCGCCCAGCGGACGTCGTGGCCGGCCATCGCGGCGACCGCGCCCGCCGGGTCCCACCGGTCGAGCAGCAGCACCGTGCCGCCGAGCATCAGCGGCAGGTACAGCCCGAAGCACACCGACGCCGCCGACGACAGCGGCACCAGCGCCGCCACCGTGTCCCCGGGACGAAGGCCGACCGCGTCGATCGTGGAACGGCAGGCGTAGCGCAGGGCCGCCTCGCTCTGCACCACACCCTTGGCGCGTCCGGTCGATCCCGAGGTCAGGCCGATCACCACGCCACCGGCCCAGCGCCCGGCGGGCCGGGCGGGGCCACCGGCGAGCGACCACCCGTCGAGCACCGGCACGGGAGGCGCCGGGCGGAGCCCGGCCACGTCCCACTCCGCGGCGGTCCCGCTCGCGGTGACGATCGCGTCGGGCTCGATGTCCTCGCACGCGGCGACGAGCTCCTGACGCGTGCCGTGCCTGCTGATCAGCGCGAGCGTGCCGCCCACGCGCCCCACGGCGACGGCGGCGACGACCGTGCGCCAGGAGTTGTCCGCCTGCAGCAGCACGGTCGCCCGCGGCCCGCAGACCTCGGTCAGGGTCACCGCCAGGGAGTCCGCCGCGCGCAGGACGCCGGCGAGCGTGTGCGGGCCGTCCGCGTCGATGGCGAGCACGGCGTCGGGTTCGGTGCGTGCGCGGCCGTCCAGCTGCGCGACGAGCTCCTTCATGGTCTCCGCTCCTCAGGCCCGGAACATCTCGCGCTCGTCACCGAGCAACGCGATCCGCCTGCCACGCATCGATCCCACCTGGGCGACTGCTGCGGCCCACTGGTCGCTCGCCAGTGCGGCGCGCGCGGCCGCCTCGTCGTCGAAGCTCAGGACCGACAGCCCGTCCCAGCCTTCCGAGCGGGGTTCGAGAGCGCTCGACACCGCGGTGTGCCGCCAGGCGCGCAGGCCCGGCAGCGGGTAGGTGACCTCGGCGTGCTCGCCGCGCCACCAGGTGATGAACTGCTCGTGCGTCCACTCCGGGGGCCGGGCGGCGAGCAGGGCGAGGTTGAACATCGCAGTCTCCTTCGTGGTCGGGGTTCAGGCGCTCTCGACGTCCAGCTCGGGCGAGCGGCCGATCATCAGCGAGGCGACCCTCCCGGTGTCGTCCAGGCGGGCCGCCGCGACGAAGGTGGACTCGAAGGCACCGGCACGGCGGGCCTGCCCGAGCGCCAGCTCGTCGGCCCCCACGGTCGAGCCGGCCAGCACGTGGTGGGTCAGCACGCCCTTCTCCCGCTGTGCGAGGTACTGCTGCATCGCCTCGCGACCACCCGCGAAGTCGGTCGCGGCGCCGGCTCCGGTCCCGAAGACGATCGAGAACCGGAAACCCGGCGCGATCATGTCGAGGATGCCGTCGGGCGAGTCCCCGTCGAACGTGGCGAACCAGCGGTTCAGGACGGGCGAGGTGGAGGCCGGGGCGGTCATGCGCTCTCTCCTGTGTCGTGTCCGGGCAGCGGGAACATGCCGAAGGTGGGATGGAAGAAGGCCTGGTACCGGGCGACGCGCTTGTCCGGGGAGAGCAGCGCGACGGCGGAGAACGAGCCGGTCCCGCGACCGTCGCCCTCGACGACGACGCCGTAGACCATCTCCAGGTCGCCGTCGGAGCTGCTGCGCAGCGGCCGGTGCCTGCGGCCGACCGGCGGGCGGCCGGTGATGTAGTCCTCGAGGTCGGCCCTCCGGCCGCCCCGGATCTCGCTCCCGGGGAGCGCGATGAGGAACTCGACATCCGGTTCGACGAGCTCGAGCGCGGTCAGCGGCTCGGCGCCGTCGAGTCGCGCGTAGTACTCCAGGATGATCACGGCACCGTCCTCCTCGACGAGACCCGACAAACTGAGATGAGTTCAGTTCGGCTAACTTCACGCTAGCGGCGGGCCGTCGGACGGGCAAGAGGTCGGACGGGCTCAGTCGACCGGTTCGGAACCGGCCACCATGCGCACGCAGCACCCGCCGATGAACTCCGAGATGGTTCCCAGCTCAAGGGTCCCGTCCGGCCGGTACCAGCGCCACACACCGACGATCAGCCCGAGCAGGCTGCGCGCCATGATCGTCGGATCGTGCTGCGGGAAGTCCCCGGCCGCGATCCCGCGCTCGAGCAGGTCCGCCCAGTTCCGCTCGATCCGGGCGACGAGCTCGCGGCAGGCCTCGCGCTCCGTCTCCTCGCGGCGGGATGCACGCTGGTTGGCCAGCAGGGCGATGTTGGCCTGCAGGATCCGGTTCTGCTGCACCTCCTGCGGCGAGATCGCGTAGGCGGCGGCGACGGCGGCGCGCAGCCCGGCGGTCCCCGTCGGGGTCTGCGCGGTCGCCTCCCGGAACGCCGCGTCCGAGTTGCGCAGCCCGAGCCGCATGATCGTCAGCAGGCAGTGCGCCTTGGACTCGAAGTAGTGGTAGAGCGCCGTCTGCCCGATGCCGACGCGCTCGGCGACCTCGGACCACTTCGTGGCCTCGTAGCCGACCTCGCCGAAGCACTCGACCGCCGCGGCGAGGATCGCGGGCCGCTTCGACCGCGGGCCGTCGTCGGCCTCGGTCAGCGCTTCGATGCTCATCCTGGCGACCCTCCCCTGCGGCTGTCCGGACCCACCCTAACCGCGCGAGCCGAACCGGATTCATCTCACCTGCCGGGCGACGTCGTCCGCCGCGGCCATCCCGAACACCACGGCGGGCGCGAGCCCGCCGGCGTAGGCGCCGACGTAGAGCCCGCCGATGTCGGAGCCCGCGGCGTAGAGCCCCGGGACGGCACGGCCGTCGGCACCGGTGACCCTGGCCCGGTGGTCGATCCCGATCCCGGCGAAGGGGAAGGTGATCGCCGGCGCGACCTCGACGACGTAGTAGGGCGGCTCGTCGAGCGGGCGCGGGTCGAACCGCCGCGCGGGTGCAGGGTCGCGCCCGGTCGCGATCCGTTCGAGCTCGGCGGCGATGCGTGGGCCGTCGTAGCCCCACTCCGGCGGCATCCCGGCGAAGTCGGACGGGGCGTCGGCCACGACGCACCGTGCGCCCTGCCGGTCCGCCAGTGCGAACTTGTCGGTCGCCGGGGCCCCCGCGACGTAGGCCTGGGTGACCCACTCGCGGTGCCCCCGGGCGTCGGTGACGAGCAGCCCCCGCGCCCCGGGTTGCCCGGCCAGGGCCATGGTCGTCAGGTGGTCGCCGACGGTCTCGTCGACGAAGCGCTCTCCGGCCAGGTTGAACAGGGCCGCGTGCTCGCTGTAGTAGAGCGCGAGATCGACGTAGTGCTCGGGGCGCAGCTCGACACCCGCCGGCATCAGATGACCGTAGAAGCCGCCGCGGGAGTTCGTCAGCGTGCCACCGGCGGCGCGGGCGAGGCGCAGGCCGTCTCCCCGGCTGTGCGGGTTGGAGCGGAGCGCGATGTCCGCGGCGAGCGGGTGGACGTGCTCGGCCCGCAGACCGGGATCGCCCTGGAAGCCGCCGGTCGCGAGCACGGTCGCGCGGGCGTGCACCGTCCGCTCGGTGCCGTCGGCGAGCTGCAGGTCGGCCCCGACGACCGCCCCCGCCGGGTCGGTGCGCAGCCGCCGGGTCACGACGCCGGTGCCGATGCTCCCGGCGTCGGTTATCCGCCGCCGGCAGGTGTCGACGAACAGGGCGGTGTCGAACTGGTGCCCGGTCCCGTGCCGGAGCATCGTGACGGGCGGCCCGTAGGGGACTCCGAGGTCGTCCAGCAGGCCGAGTGCGGCCGGGAACCCGTCGACGACGGCGGCGCACAGGTCCGGGTCGCCGGACGGGTTCGCCGCGCGCATCGCCCCGGCCGTGGCGGCGGTCCACAGGTATCCGGCGTAGAGGGCCGACCCGCCCAGCGACGGCGCCCGTTCGACGAGCACGACGTCGAGGCCGTGCCCCACCGCGCGCACGGCCGCGGTCAGCCCGGCCATCCCGCCACCGATCACCAGCAGGTCCACGTCGTCCGTGGGGGGGCATCGGCGTCACACTCCGATCGTCGCGAGCAGCGTGTCGTGGTCCGGTTCGCCGAGCAGCACCGCGCTCGTCGCGGCGTGTCGCACCTGCAGGTGGGCGGTGTGCTCCCAGGTGAAGCCGATCCCGCCGTGGACCTGGACGTTCTCCGCGGCGACCCAGCGGTGCGCGTCGGCGCAGACCAGCGCGGCCAGCGTGGTGGCGGTGTCCACGTCGGTGTCCTCGGCGACCGCCGCCGCCGCCCAGAGCGAGGCGGACCGGGCTGCCTCGACCCGGACGGCCATGTCGGCGCAGCGGTGCTTGACCGCCTGGAAGGTGGCGATCGGGCGGCCGAACTGCAGGCGCCGCGCGGCGTGATCGACGGCCTGGTCCATCGCGGCACCCGCTCCGCCGGTCTGCTCGCACGCGAGCGCCGCCCGGGCACGGGCGAGTACCCGTCCGACGACCCCTGGCGCGTCGCCGGGGCCCCCGAGCGGTGTGCCCGGGGTGCCGTCGAGGACGACGTCGGCGAGCTGGCGGGTGGGGTCCATGGCCCGCAGCGGGGTGCGCACGAGCCCGGCGGCGTCGCCGTCCACGGCGAACAGGCGGGGACCGGTCGCCGTCCCGGCGGTCACGAACAGGACGTCTGCGGTGGCCCCCTCGACGACCAGCGTCTTGGCGCCGCCGAGCCGCCATCCCGTGGCGTCGTCGCCGGTCGCGTACGTGCTCCCGCGCCCGGCGCGGTCGGTGTGGGCCAGGGTCGCGGTCGTCCGGCCGTCGACGAGCCGCTGGAGCAGGTCGTGGCGGACGTCGTCGGTGCCGGTGGTGTGCAGCAGCACCCCGACGCCGAGTACGGCGGTCGAGAACCACGGCAGCCGGGCGGGACGCCGGCCCAGCTCCCCGGCGACGACGCCCACCTCGCGGAAGGTCGCCCCGGCGCCGCCCAGTTCGTCGGGCACGTCGAGGGCGACGGCGCCGAGTTCGGTGGCGAAGCGGCGCCAGGTGGTGTCGTCCCAGCCGGCGTCCGGGTCGGGATCGGGCTCGGTGTGGCGTTCGAGGAACCCCCGGACGACCGAGCGCAGGTTCTCGGCGTCCCCGTCCGGGGTCAGGCGCGGGGTCATGCCGGCCGTCCGTCGTCGGAGGCGGCGGCGAGGACCTCGGCGAACCGCTCGCGGGCGGCGGCCTCCCGGGTGGGCAGGGTGTAGGGCGGGAACAGGCCCTCGTCGGGGGCGGTGCCGCGCAGCAGCGCCTGCGCGAGGTTGACCTTGTGCACCTCGGTGGCGCCGTCGGCGAGTCCCATGTGGAACGACTCCATGACCCACTTGCCGAACGGCAGGTCCTTCGAGATGCCCAGCGAGCCGTGGATCTGGATCGCCCTCCCGGCGACGTCGGCGAGGACCTTCGGCATGGCCGCCTTGACCGCGGAGATGTCGGCGCGCACCTTCCGGTAGTCGTCGTAGCGGTCGATCCGCCAGGCGGTGCGCAGCACCAGCAGCCGGAACTGCTCGATCTGGATCCAGGAGTCGGCGATCTTCTCCTGGACCAGCTGCTTGTCGGCCAGCCGCTCGCCCTTGGAGGTCCGGGACACCGCGCGGCGCTTCATCATCTCGAATGCGCTGCGGCCCATTCGCCTTTGTGGCGGGCCTGGTCACCAGCCCGACGGTGCGCATCGCGTGGTGGATCCGCCCCCCACCGAGGCGGGTCTGCGCCACGGCGAACGCCTGGCCGCGTCCACCGAGGATGTTCTCGGCAGGGACGCGCACATCGGTGTAGCGCAGATAGTTGTGTGAGCCGACCGGCTCGTCGTGCCCCCACACGCTGACGTCGCGGACGCGTTCGATCCCCGGGGTGCCGGCCGGCACGACGAACATCGACATGCTCGTGTGCGCGGGGGCGTCCGGCTCGGTCACCGCCATGACGATCAGGAACTCCGCCCACAGTGCGTGGGAGGAGAACCACTTCTCCCCGTTGATGACCCACTCGTCGCCGTCGAGCACCGCGGTGGTGCGGAAGCCGGTCGGGTCCGACCCGCCGTGCGGCTCGGTCATCGAGAAGCACGACACGATCTCGCCCTCGACGAGCGGGTCGAGGTAGGTGCGCTTGAGGTGGTCGCTGCCGTAGTGGGCCAGGATCTCGGCGTTGCCCGAGTCCGGGGCCTGGCAGCCGAACACCACCGGGCCCGAGTGCGTGCGGCCCAGCTTCTCGTTCAGCAGCGCCAGCCGAAGCTGCCCGTAGCCCTTGCCGCCCAGCTCGGGGCCCAGGTGGGCCGCCCACAGGTTGCGCTCGCGGACCTGCTGCTGGAGGGGCTTGATCAGGGCGTTGCGCACCGGGTCGCGCGGGTTCCAGGCGTGCTCGATCACCTGGTCGACGGGCTCGACCTCGGTCCGGACGAACTCCTCGACCCAGTCCAGCTCGGCCTGGACGTCGGGATCGGTCTCGAATCCCCAGCTCATGTGCGGTGCCCCCTACCGGGTCAGGACGGTGCAGGCGGAGATGCCCGGCGCCCCGTAGACGTGGGTGAACCCGACCCGCGGATCCCCCGGAACCTGGTGCCCGCCGGCGTCGCCGCGCAGCTGGAGCACGTTCTCGTAGACCTGCCGCAGCCCGGACGCGCCGATCGGCTCGCCGTTGGCGATGCAGCCGCCGTCGGTGTTGACCGGCAACCGGCCCTCGATCGCCGTCGCGCCGGAGGTGATCAGCCCGGCCTGCTCGCCGTGGGCGCACAGCCCGGTCTCGGCCATGTGCATCAGCTCCGCCCCGGACTCGGTGTCCTGGATCTGGGCGACGTCGACCTCGGACGGGTCGATCCCGGCCGCGGTGAACGCCGCCGCCGAGGCCTCCACGGTGGGCGAGTCGGCCCGCTCTGCCGCGATCCACGGGGAGAACACCTCGAACGACCCGTACCGCCTGCTCCGGAACGCCGCACCCTGCAGGAACACCGGGTTCCCGGCGTACTCCCGCGCCCGGTCGGCACGGCACAGCACCAGCGCGACCGCGCCCTCCGCCGGTGAGCAGTACATGTACTGCGTCAACGGGTGCGAGATCATCGGGGCGGCCGCGATCTCGGCGGCGCCGATCTCCGTGCGCCGCCACGCCATCGGATTGCGGGCCCCGTTGCGGAAGGCCTTCTCCGCGACCGTGGCCAGCACCGCCGGGTCGAGATCGTGCTCGTGCAGGTAGCGCTGGATCTTCATCCCGAAGAACTGCGTCGTGACCATCATCCCGGTCTCGCCGTACCAGGCACCGATCCCGTGCTCGGCCGGGTCGGTGTTGAACGCGCCCCGCGGGTGCTTGTCGAAGCCGATCACGATCCCGACGTCGTGCTGCCCGGACCGGATCGCCGCGTCCGCCGCGATCAGCGCCGACCCGCCGGTGGCGCACCCGTTGGCCACGTTGATGAACGGCAGCCCGGTCAGCCCCAGCTCCGAGACCAGCGTGTCGGCGTCCCCGGCCGAGTGCGACCCGCCGAACCCGAACTGCATGTCCGCGAACGACAGCCCGCAGTCGCGCAGCGCCGCGCGGGCGGCGTGCACGGCCTGCGCACGCCCGGACACCCCCTCGGTGCGGCCGAACCGGTGCATCCCGATCCCGACGATCGCCACCTCACTCATCGCGCACCCCCGCGAACGCGAAGGTGTGCACGGGCCGACCGGACTCGTCGTCCCGGAAGGGGGTGAGCACCAGCTCGACCGCCATCCCGATCGCCAGCTCCGCCGGGTCGGTCCCGGTGAGCCGGGCCTCGACGATCAGCTGGCCGGGCAACTCCACGTAGCCCACCCCGAACGGCTCGTAGGCCTCGGTGCCGGTGTAGGGCGGCTTCGGGCGGAACCCCTGCACCGTCCACGACCACAGGGTCCCGGTCCGCGTCAGCGGCACCGGCGTCATCGACGAGCCCGTGCAACACGGACACCCGCCCTGGACGGGGAACGTGTACGCGGCACAGTCGGCGCACCGGCTGCCCAGCAACGCCGGCCCGTCCGCGGTCTCGACGAACAGCGCGTCGTCGACCGTCTCCCTGCCCCCGATCACGGTGCGGCCAGCCGTCCGCCGTCGACGGCCAGCAGGGCACCGGTCGTGTAGGTCGCGTGCGGCCCGCACAGGTACAGCGCCGCCCCGACGATCTCGTGCGGCTCACCCACCCGCCTCGACGGCCAGTCCCGCGCCATCCGCTCGACGACATCGGGATCCCAGGCCTTGCTGATGTCGGTGGCGAACGGGCCGGCCAGGATCGTGTTGACCCGCACGCCCGGCCCGTACTCCTGCGCGAACCCGGCCGTGAGCGTGTTCAACGCCGACTTCGCCGCCGTGTAGGGCAGGTCGCCCGCCGTGGGCCGCTGCGACCCCATCGACGAGATGTTGAGGACCACCCCACCGCCGCGGGGCGCCATGCGTCTCCCCGCCGCGGCCATCAGCCGGAACGGCCCCTTCACGTTGACCGCGAACACCTTGTCGAACAGGGCCTCGGAGACGGCGTCGAGCGAAGGGTAGACCAGCGCGATCCCGGCGTTGTTGACGAGCACGTCCACCGGACCCAGCTCCTGCTCGACCTCGTCGAGCAGCGGGTCCAGGCGATCCCACTCCCCCACGTGCGCCGCGTGGGCGCTCACCCGCCGTCCGGTCGCCGACGCCAGCTCACCCGCCAGTTCCTCGCACGTGTCCTTCCTGCGCGAGGCGACCGCCACGTCCGCCCCGGCGGCCGCGAACGCGATCGCGATCTCCCGGCCCAGCCCCCGCGACCCACCGGTCACCAGAGCCCGCCGGCCCGCCAGGGGGTCGCCGGCACCGGCTCCGCCGCGGACGGCGGCCACGGCCCGCTCCACACTCGTCGTCATCTCGGGATGTCCTTCCACGCCACGCCACGATCGGCGCGCGGCTCCGGCGGCAGCCCCAGCAGGCGCTCCGCGATGATCGTGCGCTGGACCTCGTCCGACCCGCCCGCGATCCGGTAGCCCGGAGCGCCCAGGTAGTGCTCGGTCCAGCGGTAGGTCCCGTCCCCGGCGTCCGCGACGAGCCGTGGCCCGAGGAGGACGGCCGCCGCCTGCGACACCAGCGTCAGCCGCTGCGCCCACGCCAGCTTCCGCAGCGACCCCATCGGGCCCGGCTCCCCGCCGGCCTGCCGCGTCTCCCGGTCGCGCTGCGCCGACAGCGCCGCGACCTTCTCGGCCGCCCACACCTCCGCCAGCGCCCGCCGGACCTCCGGGGCCGCGAGGCGGTCCAGGCGGCCGGCGTCCTCGACGAGCTGGGCGAAGCCGCCGCCGAGGTCCACGTCGGCGCCCGACGACCCACGCTCGAAACCGAGCGTGGCCAGCGTGACGGCCCAGCCACCGCCGACCTCGCCGAGCCGCAGCGAGTCCGGGATCCGGACGTCGTCCAGGAACACCTCGCAGAACGACGACCCGCCCGACATCTGCCGCAGCGGCCGCACCTCGACCCCCGGGGTGTCCATCGGCAGCAGGAACGCGGTCAGTCCCTTGTGCTTGGCCACGTCCGGGTCGGTGCGGCAGATCAGCTCGCCCCACCCCGCGAACTGCGCCCCGGAACTCCACACCTTCTGGCCGTTGACGACCCATCCGTCGCCGTCGCGCACCGCCCGGGTGGCCAGACCCGCCAGGTCCGACCCCGCCGAGGGCTCGGAGAACAGCTGGCACGCCAGCACGTCGCCCCGCAGCAACGGGCGCACCAGCCGGTCACGCTGCTCCGCGGTGCCGAACAGCTGCACCGTGGGCGCGATCAGGGCCGTCGACACCGACGTCAGCTCGTGCCGGCCGGGGTGCGCGAACTCGCGCTCGACCTCGGCGAAGGCCTCCTCGTGCAACGCCGACAGCCCCGCACCGCCGTGCTCCACCGGCCAGGAGATCGCGCCGTACCCGGCGTCGAACTTCGTCCGCAGCCATCCCCTGATGCGGTCGAGCAGCTCCCGCTCCTGCTCGTACGGCAGGTCGTGGAACACCGCCACCGACTCGCGCGGAGCGTCACCACGCGGTTCCAGACGACCGGCCAGCCACGTCCGTGCGGTGTCGGCGAACCCCGCGGGCCCCGTCTCTCCGGTGTCGTTCATCGGGCCGTCCACCCCCCGTCGATCGCGAGGACCTGCCCGGTGCAGTACGCCGACGCACCCGAGGCCAGGAACAGCAGCGCGCCGTCGAGCTCCGGGGGACGCCCGGGGCGCCAGACCATCGTGTTGCGCTCGATCCACCGGAGTGATGCGGCGTCGTCGAACATCGCGTCGTTCATCTCGGTGCGGAACCAGCCCGGTGCCAGGGCGTTGACCCGCACGCCGCGGGTGCCCCAGTGCCCGGCGAGCTGGCGGGTCAGCCCCACGAGGCCGGCCTTGCCCGCGGCGTACCCGGCGCCGCCGCGCGGCGCGGTCGCGACGACGCCCACGATGGAGCTGACGTTGACGATCGACAGCTCGCGGCCGTCCGCGGCCCGGGCCGCCAGCTGGGAGAGGTGGAACGGACCCACCAGGTTCGTCCCGAGCACCCCGGCGAAGGCGTCGGGGGTCTCGTCGAGGGGCCGGGCCCCGCTGCCGACGCCGGCGTTGTTCACCAGCACGTCGAGCGGTCCGGTCTCGTCGACGATCCGCTCCATCAACGCGGCGCGGTCCGCCTCCGAGGAGACGTCGGCCGCGGCCGGGCGGACGAGGGGGTTCCGGGAGGCCAGCTCCACGAGCCGTTCCTCGCGACGGGCGGCGGCCCAGACGGTGGCGCCCGCGGCCGCGAGCACCTGCGCGAAGCGCGCCCCGAGACCGGACGACGCGCCGGTGACGAGCGCGGTCCGGCCGGTCAGGTCGAAGACGGCGGCGGGGGTCGGGACGGTCATCCGGCGTCCCCGCCGTCCAGGAGCAGGCGCGCGTCGCGGATCATCGCGGCGATCGCGGGGGGCAGCTGTTCCTGCACCGGGTCGTGGTGGGCGCCGGTCCGGTGGCGCACCAGGTTGTGCCCCATGATCGCGGCCATCTTCATCCGCCCGACCGCCCGGAACCAGGCGAGGTCCTGCTCGGTGCCGCCGTCGTCACCCCGCGCGGCCCGGTACTCCCGGCCGAGCTCCTCCTCGGTCGGCAGGCCGGCGACCTCCCGGCCGGAACCGGGGAACAGCCGTCCGTCGGTGAACACCCCGAACCAGGCGAGGTCGCCCCGCGGGTCGCCGACGCCCCAGATCTCCCAGTCGACGAGTGCCGTCGGTGTGGTGCCGTCGAACAGCAGGTTCCCGAGGCGGAAGTCCCCGTGCACGACGGTGGGTGCGACGGCCGCGGGGACGCTCGCGGCCAGGGCCGCGAGCAGCTCCTCCGATCCCGGGCGGAGCTCGTCGGGGACCGCGCGCATCGTTCGGGTCCAGCGGGCCAGCTCCTCGCCCGGACCAGCCGGGACGGGCGGCGCCGCACCGAGGGCGGTGACCGCGGCGTCCAGCTCCGCCGTGGGTACGGCGTGCAGCGCCCCGAGGATCCGTGCGGCGGCGAGCATCCGGGTCCTGGCGAGGACCGGATCGATCTCGGTGTCGACGGTGAGCACCGGCTCGACGGCCTCACCGGCGGCGAACTCCATCGCGAACCAGGCCGGTTCGGCCTCGTCGCGGGCGAGCACGCGCGGCAGTGGCAGGCCACGGACGGCCAGCGCGGCCAGCGCGGTGGCCTGGTGGAGCACGTCGTGACGGCCGATCGCCCGCCGGCCGGGCGGCACCGCCTTGACGACGACCCCGGCGTCGCCGTGCCGCAGGACGTAGGTGAGCCCCGACCGGCCGCCCTCCAGGACGGACATCGGGCCGGCACCGGGGGCGTCGAGTGCCGAGCGGACGCGCGCGGTGAGCTCCGCGTCCGCGTCGGTGGCCGGAATCGACCTGGTCATGACTCTCCTTCAGCTCCCGGACCGTTCCGGGCGGGTGGTCGCGCCGGGGTCGCGCGCATCGGCACGCTCCCCCGGCGCGACGACGAGCAGGGTCAGCGCCCGGTCCACTTCGGGTCGCGCTTCTCCAGGAACGCGGCGACCCCCTCGGCGGCGTCGTCCGAGTTCAGGGTCACGCCGACGGCGAGGTGCTCCATGACCATCAGGGACGCGATGTCCGCGTCGAGGCCACGGTCGACGGCCATCTTCGTCAGCTTCATCTGGAACGGGCTCTTGTCGGTGAGGTGGCTGATGAACTCCTCGACCGTCGCGTCGAGCGTCTCCGCCGGCGCACTCGCGTTGACCAGGTCGTACTCGTCGGCCTCCTTGCCGTTCAGCAGCTTGCCCGTGAGCATCAGCTCCTTGGTCTTGCGGATGCCGAGCATCCGCGGGAGCCGGTAGATCGGGCCGGCGCCGCCGAAGAGCGCGCGGCGGATGTGGAAGTCCCCGATCAGGGCGGACTCGTCGGCGATCGCGAAGTCGCACGAGATCATGACCTCGAACCCACCAGCCGTCATGTAGCCCTCGAGCACCGCGACCGACGGCTTGCTCATGGAGTAGAGCCGGTCGCACACCTTCGCGGACACCACCGCGACGTCCATCGCGGTGCTCGTCCCGATGAAGTCCGACTGCAGGCTGTCGAGGTCGAACCCGGAGGAGAAGGTGTTCCCCCGGCCCCGCACGACCACGACGCGCAGCTCCGGGTCGGCCTCGACCTCGGTGATGATCTCGTCGAGCCGGTGGAGCATCGCCACGGTGATGCAGTTGCGCTTGTGGGGCCGGTTGAGCCAGATCCGGGCGACGTGACCGTCACGCTCGAACTGGATGTCGTCCTCGACTGCCATGCGGTCCTCCAAGTTGAACTAAATTCACCTCAATATGAGAGGCCGGGGTCCCGCTGTCAAGACACTCCGGAGCGACCGACCAGACCGTCCACCGGCGGGGCAGCCGGGAGCGTGTCGTCCCAGCGGTCCCAGTGCGTCACGTCGTCGACCCCGGGGCGTCCGGCGCGCCGGAAGTCCTGCCCGCGCGTGTAGGCCAGCGGAGTCAGGCACACCTGCTGGACCCGCTCGAAGGGGATGCCGAGCACGTCGGCCACGGCCTGCTCCCGGGCGAGGTGCATGGTCGTCCAGCAGGTGCCGAGCCCCCGCCCGCGCGCGGCTAGCATGAAGCTCCAGACCGCGGGCAACGCACCACCGAGCATCGAGGCGCTCGCGAACGACGAGGCGCCGTCGAGCCGGACCCCGTCGAGGCAGGCGATCACGATCGTGCCGACCTCGTGCAGTGCCTGCTCGAGCGCGTCGGCCGACCGACTGGTGCGCTCCTGGCTCCGCGCCTCGTCCGGGTCCGTGCGCTCCACCCGGCCGATGTAGCCGGCCGAGTCCCGATAGCTCCCGTGGTAGATCTCGGAGTAGATCGACACCACGGCCGCCCGCCGCTCCGGATCGCGCACCACGACGAACCGGGTGCGCGCGACGTTCGATCCGGCCGGAGCCTGGAGGGCCAGGTCGATGCACTCCCGGACGAGCCGGGCCGGCACCTCCCGGCCGGGATCGAGCCTCCTGCGTACCGCCCGGGTCGTGGACAGCGCCTCGTCGAGTTCCATAAACTTGAACCAATATTAGTTCAGGATCGCTGTCAAGCGAGCCGGACCCCGGTCGACCAACGGAGGCAGGAATGTCGGAGCGGTTCGTGGAGCGGACGGTGCTCGTCACCGGTGCGACCGGCGGGCTCGGCTCCGCGATCGCGGAGCGGCTCGTCGCCGAGAGCGCCTCGGTCGCGCTCACCGACGTCGACGGGGAGGCGTGCACCCGGCTGGCGGACGACCTCGGCGGAGACGCGCTCGCACTCACGCTCGACGTCACCGACGAGAACGGCTGGCGCGCGGCGGTCGATGCGGTGGAGAGCCGGTGGGGCGGACTGGACGTCCTGGTCAACAACGCCGGGATCGGCAGCACGGGGACCGTGGAGGACGAGTCGCGGGAGCGCTGGGACGACGTCGTCGCGGTCGACCAGCTCGGCACCTGGCTCGGCATGAGACAGGCCGGTCCGCTGATCGAACGCAGCGGCGGCGGGGCGATCGTGAACATCGCGTCGATCCTCGGCGCGACCGGCGGACTCGCGAACAGCTTCTCCTACGCCGCAGCCAAGGGGGCGGTGCGGTCGATGACGCTCAACGCCGCCCTGCACTGGGCCACCCGAGGTGTCCGGGTGAACGCCGTCGTCCCCGCCTTCATCGGCACCCCGCAGCTCGTCGAGCGTTTCGGCGGCACCGAACGGCACGCGGCGATGCTCGCGAACACCCCGATGGGCAGGCTCGGCCGGCCGGCCGAGGTCGCCTTCCTGGCCTGTGACGACTCCGGCTACACGACCGGGTCCGAGGTCTTCGTCGACGGCGGCTGGTCGGCTCGCTGATCATGACGTCGAGGAGCGGGACCATGCGCGCCGTCCGCCGGATCGCGACGGGACAGGTCGAGACCGTCGGGATCGAGGTCCCCGAGCCGGGACCGGGCCAGGTCCGCCTGGAGGTGCTGGCGGCGGGCGTCTGCCACTCGGACCTGCACGTGGTCGACACCGCGGTCGGCGACCGGTGGCCCGGCGCGTTCACGCTCGGCCACGAGGTCTGCGGGCGCGTGGCCGATACCGGCCCGGGGGTCGACCCGGACACGGTGGGCGACCAGGTCGTCGTCTACGCGCCGTACGGGTGCGGGTCGTGTGCCCGCTGCATGCACGGACGGGCGAACTACTGCGACCACCGGAGCACCCTGCCCGCGGCCGGGATCGGGCTCGGCGTCGACGGCGGCATGGCCGACGCCCTGGTCGTGGACGCCTGGCGGCTCGTCCCCGCCCCCGGCCTCGACCCGCGCGTCGCCGCCACCCTCACCGACGCCGGCCTGACGTCCTTCCACGCCGTCGCCGGCAGTCTCGACCGGCTCGACGCGCACGACGCGGTGGCCGTCGTGATCGGCGTCGGGGGGCTCGGGCACCTCGCGATCGGCCTCCTGCGGCAGCTCACCCCGGCCCGGGTGGTCGGCGTCGACAGCCGGGCGGCGGCCGTCGGGCTCGCCCGGGAGTGCGGAGCCGCGCTCGCGACGACACCGGACTCCGCGCTGCAGGCCGTCCGGGACCTCTCGGGCGGGCGCGGCGCCGACGTCGTGCTCGACTGCGTCGGCAGCCAGGGGACCGAGGAGCTGGCCGCATCGCTGCTCCGCCCCGCCGCCGATCTCGTCGTCGTGGGCAGCGGGGGCGGCGCGCTCGCCATGACGAAGCCGGGCCCCCTCCCGGCGGGCGCGCGGGTGCGGCTGCCGTTCTGGGGCACGCTCCCCGAGCTGGCCGACGTCGTCGGTCTCGCGGCCGGCGGACGGCTGACGACCCGCATGACGGAGTACGGCCTCGACCAGGCCGGCCACCTCCTCGACGAGCTCCGGCACGGGCGGGTCACCGGCCGCGCGGTGCTCGTGCCCGGGAAGGACGCCTCGACCCCTTGAACTGACCTCAGTTCATCTCTAGATTGGCCCTGCCCGCACCCGGCGAGGACGCCGGTGCGGAACCGCCCGTCCGAGCGCGAAGGAGCGCCGATGTCGACGCAGTCATCGGAAGACGCCGTCCGGGTCGGCCGCCGGGCCAGCACGGCCGCGGCGGTGGGAACCGCGATCGAGTACTACGACTTCGCCGTCTACGGCTACCTCGCCGTCGTCCTGGCGCCACTGTTCTTCCCGAGCCAGGAAGGCCTGATCGGGATCCTCGGCACGCTCGCCGTCGTCGCCAGCGGCTTCCTCGCCCGGCCGCTCGGCGGGCTGTTCTTCGGGCGGCTCGGGGATCGCCGGGGCCGCCGGGCCGTGCTCATGGCCACCGTCACCGTCATGGGCGTCGCGACCGTCCTGACCGGCCTGCTCCCGACCTACGCCACCATCGGCGTCCTCGCCCCGATCCTGCTCACGGTGCTGCGCATCGTGCAGGGCTTCTCCGCGGGCGGCGAGATCGGCGGGGCCGCGTCGCTCTCCACCGAGTCCGCGCCGTCCCGCCGCCGCGGGCTGTTCGGGTCCGCGACCTCCATCGGCATCTCCGTGGGACTCGCCGGGGCCGCGGGCACCGTCGGCGCGCTGACCAGCCTGCTCTCACCCGACCAGATGTCGAGCTGGGGCTGGCGGGTGCCGTTCCTGATCGCCGGCCCGCTCCTCGTCGGTGCCCTCCTGTACCGCATGCGCGTCGAGGACTCCCCGATGTTCCAGCAGATGGTCGAGCAGGCAGAACCGCCCAAGGCGCCGGTGTCCGAGGTGCTGCGGGAGCACAAGGCCGCCACCCTCCGGGTGGTCGGTATCGCCTACGCGACGATGACGACCGGGGGCCTCGCCTCGGTCTACCTACTCGTCCACCTCTCGGCCGTGCTCGGCTACCCGTTGTCCGGCTCGCTCTGGCTGATCGTGCTGATCGTCCTGATGCCGCTCGGCCTGATCCCCTGGTCGGGCGCCCTCAGCGACCGCTTCGGCAGACGGCGCGTGCTCGCGGCGGGGCTCGTCGGCTTCCTGGTCCTGGGCGTGCCCTGCTTCTGGGTCATGCAGCAGGGTTCGTTGCTGCTCGCGATCGTCGCGGCGCTCGTCCTGAACATCCCGTTCGGGATCCAGCAGGGTGTGGTCTACACCCAGTACTCGGAGCTCTTCCCGACGCGCGTCCGCTACACCGGCGTCTCCCTCGGCTTCAACATCGGCGGGGTGATCGGCTCCGGAGCGGTCTCGGTCGTCGCGACGTCCCTGGTGGCGGCCACCGGGAACACGCTGGCGCCCGCCGCGTACCTCGTCCTGGCCGCGGTCGCCGGGCTGCTCGTCGTGGCGACCATGCGGGAGACGTCGACGACGGACCTGGGCCCCGCGCGCCGGCCGCGGATCGGGCAGGACGCATGAGCGCCCCGGCCGCCCGCAGGGTCGTGGTCACCGGCGCGGGCAGCGGCATCGGCCGGGCCACCGCCCTGCGGCTCGCGGCCGCCGGCGCGTCCGTGGCCGTGCTCGACGTCGGCGGGCACGCGGAGACCGCGGCCGCCTGCGAGGGCACTGCGGTGCCGTTGACCTGCGACGTCTCCGATCCCGACGCCGTCTCGGCCGCCTTCGCCTCGGCCGCGGGGTCACTCGGCGGCCTCGACGCGGTCGTCACCTGTGCGGGCGTCACCGACGGGACGCCCACCGAGGAGATGACCGCCGCGACCTGGCAGCGGCTGCTGGCGGTCAACCTGACGGGGACGTTCCTCTGCCTGCAGGCGGCCCTCCCGCACCTGCTGGTGGGTGGTGGCGCCGCCGTCACGGTCGGCTCCGTCGGATCGCTCGTCGCGGCCGGGCGCTCCGCCGCCTACGACGCGTCCAAGGCGGGCGTCGCCGCCCTCACCCGCGGCATCGCCGTCGAGTACGCCGATCGCGGGATCCGCGCCAGCTGCGTCTGCCCGGGGCTGGTCGCCACGAACCTCGCGGCCAACAGCGCCGCCCGCGCCCACCTGTCCCCGGACGTCCGCACCGGCATCGCCGGCCGGGTCGCCACGCCGATGCCCCGCGCCGCCGCGCCCGACGAGATCGCCGCCGTGATCGCGTTCCTCCTGTCGTCCGGGGCCTCGTTCATGACCGGCGCCGTGGTGCCGGTCGACGGCGGGTACACGGCGGTCTGACCCGCCGCCGGGCGAGGTCGCGCGCGGGCGGACACCTAGGATGGAACGGTGACCGACCCGCAGGACGCCCATGTCATCGGCGAGACCGCGCGCCGGCGCACCTTCGCCGTCATCTCCCACCCCGACGCCGGCAAGTCCACCCTCACCGAGGCCCTCGCCCTGCACGCCGAGGTCATCGACTCGGCGGGCGCGGTGCACGGCAAGTCCGGCCGCAAGGGCGTGACGTCGGACTGGATGGAGATGGAGCGGGCCCGCGGCATCTCGGTGTCGTCGGCGGTGCTGCAGTTCGCCTACCGCGACTGCGTGATCAACCTGCTCGACACCCCCGGCCACGGCGACTTCTCCGAGGACACCTACCGGGTGCTCGCCGCCGTCGACGCCGCGGTGATGCTGCTCGACGCGGCCAAGGGCCTCGAGCCGCAGACCCTCAAGCTGTTCGACGTCTGCCGGTCCCGCGGCGTCCCGATCGTCACCTTCGTCAACAAGTGGGACCGGCCCGGCCGGGAGGCCCTGGAACTGCTCGACGAGGTCGAGCAGACCATCGGACTGCGCCCGATGCCGCTGACCTGGCCGCTCGGGATCGCGGGCCAGTTCAAGGGGTTGATCGAGCGCGACACGGGCGCCTACACGGCCTTCACCCGTGCGGCCGGCGGGGCGACCAAGGCGACCGCGACGGCCGTCGACACGGACACGATCGCCGCGCAGGAGCCGGAGTACTGGCAGGCCGCGCAGGACGAGCTGGGGCTGCTCGACGAGATCGGCGCGACCTGGGACGAGAAGGACTTCCTCTCCGGGGCGGCGACGCCGGTGCTGTTCGGGTCGGCGCTGTCGAACATCGGGGTGGCCCGGCTGCTCGACTCGCTCGTCGATCTCGCGCCGGCACCGGCGGCCCGGCCGGACGTCGACGGCGAGGACCGGCCGCTGAGCGCCCCGACCTCCGGGCTGGTGTTCAAGGTGCAGGCCGGGATGGACAAGGCGCACCGGGACCGGATGGCGTTCCTGCGGATCTGCTCGGGCTGGTTCGAGCGCGGCATGGTGCTCACCCACGCGACGACCGGCAAGCCGTTCGCCACCAAGTACGCGCAGTCGGTGTTCGGTTCCGAGCGCAGGACGGTCGAGGAGGCGTTCCCGGGTGACATCGTCGGCCTGGTCAACGCGACCGCGCTGCGCCCCGGCGACACGCTCTACGCGTCGGGGCCGGTGGAGTTCCCGTCGATCCCCGCGTTCGCGCCGGAGCACTTCGCGGTCATCCGCGCCAAGGACGCCGGCAAGTACAAGCAGTTCCGCAGGGGCATCGAGCAGCTCGGCAACGAGGCCGTCATCCAGATCCTGCGCTCGGACCTGCGCGGCGACCAGGCGCCGGTGCTCGCGGCGGTCGGGCCGCTGCAGTTCGACGTCGTCACCGGCCGGCTGGAGACCGAGTTCAACGCGCCGGTGCTGCTGGACCGGCTGCCGTACCAGATCGCGCGGCTCACCGAGCAGGCCGCGGTCGACGCGCTGTCGTCGCAGTCCGAGTGCGAGGTGCTGCGCCGCGACTCCGACGGCGAGTACCTGGCGCTGTTCAGCAACAAGTGGCGGATGGACATCATCCAGAGGAAGTTCCCGGACCTGCGGTTCGAGGCCATGCCGGCGGGATCGTCGATCTCCTGAGCCGGTCCCGCCGGCACCCTCCCCTCACGCCGCGAGGACGAAGAACTCCAGTGCGTTGCCGTCCGGGTCCTTGAACGACAGCGCCAGCCCGTAGTCCGCCTCGGTGATCCCGTCGTGGGCGATGCCGGCGGCGTCGAGGTGGTCCCGCCACTGCTCCAGCTCGGACCGGTCGCCGACGCCGAAGCCGACGTGGTCCATCCCCGGACGGGACGGCGAGAGGGAGTCGCCGCCGTCGACGTCGTCGTGCCGGGTCAGGCCGAGCAGCTGCCCGGACGGCAGCGCGAACACCCGCCGGGGGAACGGCCCGTCGGACAGCGTCATGGCCGGCTCGGCGCCGATCAGCTTCACGTACCACGGCTCGCTGACCTGCAGGTCGGTCACCGACAGGGCGAGATGGTGGATGGCGGGGAACTCGGGCACGGCGGCCTCCCGGGTCGGTCGTGTGTCAGGGACGTGCCCGACCCGGGTGCCCGGAGCCGCCGCAGATCACTCGCGCACCACCGGATCGGCGCCCGCGTACCCCGCGGTGACGTCAGGGGGCGTGGCAGGTCGGGGGCGCGCAGGCAGGGGTGCCCCCCATGTACTGGGCGACGACCGGGACCGGCCCGGTGAGCGTCGTGATCACGAAGGCGGCCAGCCAGATCAGCCCGCCGGCGAGCCCGGCGACCGAGACGCCAGCCGCGGAGATCGCGGCGCGATTCGCCCGCGCACTCCCGCGGGTCGCGCCGATCGTGCCGAGGACGAGCCCGGCGAGCGTCAGGACGACACCGACCGAGACCAGCGCCAGCCCGGCGACGGTGAGCGGGGCGACGATCGAGTACGCCACGGCGATCGCGACGAAGACGGCGCCGAGGACCCCGAGCACGAGCGCGGACACCCCGAGACCGCCGCTCGGTGTGGCGGACGGTCGTGGGGCGGAGGGGCGGTCGTGCGGCATCGGCACAGGATCGGGCCCCCACCCCGTCCACCGCTGGCCGCGACCGCGGAGATCCACAGTTCTGGGTACGCCCCGGCGCGGGTGAACCGATCCACCGTCCCGAGGGGAGTGCCCGATCGCGGGCGCCCGCCGGTCCCCGGGCCTACGGTGGCGACATGACCTCCACCGCCGAGAAGGCGTCCAGGCTGCAGGATCTGCACGCCGCACCGGAGCTGCTGCTCGTCGTCAACGTGTGGGACGCGATCACCGCCAGGGTCGTCGCGGACACCCCCGGGACGACCGCGCTCGCGACCGCCAGCCACGGCATCGCCGCGGCGCACGGCTACGAGGACGGCGAGAACATCCCCCGTGACGAGATGATCGCCGCCGTCGGGCTGATCGCGAGGACCGCCGGTGACCTGCCAGTGACCGCGGACCTGGAAGCCGGATACGGCGACCCGGGTGGCACGGTGGCCAGGGCGATCGACGTCGGCATCGTCGGCTGCAACCTCGAGGACCAGGTCAAGCCGCTCGCGGAGTCGGTGAAGGCCGTCGAGGCGGTCGTCGCCGCGACCGAGAAGGCGGGCGTGGACTTCGTGCTGAACGCGCGCACCGACGCGTTCCTGAAGGCAGGGGACAAGGACCCGGAGGCCGTGCTGGCCGACGCGATCGAGCGCGGGAAGGCCTACCTCGACGCGGGCGCGTCGAACTTCTTCGTGCCCGGCAAGCTCGACGAGACCCAGGTCGGGCGCCTGGTCGAGGCCCTCGGCGAGCGCAGGGTCAACCTGATCGGCATCCCCGGCTCGATCCCGCTGAAGACCGCGCAGGAGCTCGGCGTGGCGCGCGTGTCCTACGGGCCGTGGAGCCAGAACGTCGCGCTCACGGCACTGGCGGAGCTCGCCGAGGACGTCTACGACGGCGGCGGCCTCCCCACGGACACCCGCAAGCTGAACTGAGGCGCTCCGCGCTCGTGAGTGGTTGTCGTGGCTCTGGCCACGAAAAGCACTCACGAGCGGCGAAGCCGCCTACATTGTCGGCGCGGCGGCGTTCGAGGGCGTCACCTTCTGCGCCACGATCGCGTCGAAGTTGCGCTTGATGTACTCGCCGGAGCGCTGGGACAGCGCGCCGATCGTGCTCGTCGGGTTGACGGCGGCGCCGGTGGTGAGCGTGCTGCCGTCGACGACGAACAGGTTCGGCACGTCCCAGGTCTGGCACCACTTGTTGAGCACCGAGTCGCCCGGGTCGTTGCCCATCCGGCAGGCCCCCATCAGGTGCCAGCCCGGCGGCGGGTAGAGCACCCCGGTGTCGTTGGTCTCGACCGCACCGACCGCCCGGGTGGCCTCGAAGATCTTCTCGATGCCGTACTGCGCGAGCGCGACGTCGTTCGGGTGCAGGTCGTAGTCGACGTGCGCGGCCGGCAGCCCGGACGAGTCCTTCACGTCCGGGTCGAGGGTGACCCGGTTGGTCTCCACCGGCAGATCCTCACCGAACATGAAGACCATCAGGTGGTTCGCGAAGTGGGAGTCGAAGAACTCGCGGTGCGTCGCACCCCACGGTGCGGTGTAGCCGGTGTGCGTGCCCATCGCGGCGTAGGCCGGTCCGAAGCTGCGTGCCACCTGCATGCCGAAACCGTTGACGAATCCGCGGCTCATGTCCGTGTGGTAGAACTCGTGCGAGTACAGCGGGGCGCCGAAGCTGCCCTTGAAGCCCTCGATGGGCTCGTCGAACCACGAGTCGCAGAACGCGAAGACGTGGTGCATCAGGTACTTGCCGACGATCCCGTTCGAGTTGGCCAGCCCGTCCGGATGTCCCTTCTGGGCGCTCTGCAGCAGCAGCCGGGGCGACCCGATCCCGTTCGCCGCCAGCACGACGATCTTCGCCCGGATCTCGTGCCGCTGACCGGTGTTCCGGTCGAGGTAGGTCGCGCCGGTCGCGCGGCCGCCGGCGGCGTTGATCGTCTCGACGCGGGCCATGGTGCGCAGGTCCGCCCCGTGCCGGATGGCGTAGGGCCAGTGCGCGTTGGCCGGTGTGGACAGTGAACCGGTCGGGCTGCCGGACAGCTCGTTGCCCATGGCCGCGTCCGCCTCGCGGTTCTCCCGCAGCCTGGTGATGATCGCGTTGTCCGACGGCCACCAGTGCCAGCCGAGGTCGCGCGAGGCCTTGGCGTACTTCAGCCCGAGCTTGCCGGGCAGCACGCTCGGGTCACGGACGGCGTTCTTCCGGTCCGGGTAGGACGGGTCGCCGATCAGGCCGGAGATGCCGTAGATCTCGTCGTTCTCGTCGTAGAACGGGGCGAGGTCCTCGTAGCTGATCGGCCAGTCGATGGTGCCCTCGAGGCCGTGCTCGGTGCCCTTGCGGAAGTCGACCGGCTTGTACCGGGGCCAGTGCCCGGCGTAGTGCACGGTCGAGCCGCCGACGTTGTTCATCATGTACGGCGTCGTGGTCCCGGTGACCGGGTAGTCCTCGGGCAGCTGGCGCACGTTGGGGTCGTAGGCCCATCCGCGCTGCTTCTCCAGCTCCCACTCGTCGTGGTAGTGGGGATGCTCGCCGGGCTTGACCCACGGGCCCTGCTCCAGGCAGACCACCTTAATGCCCGCCTTGGCGAGCTTCAGCGCGATCCCGGCGCCGCCGGGGCCCGCGCCGATGACCAGGACGTCGGTCTCCTCGTATCCGGTCATGGTCGTCTCCTCACTTCGTCCAGGTGAGCTGGGACAGGTCGACGCGGGTGACCTGCTCGGTCTCCAGGTACTCGCCGTGCTCGCTGGCCTGGGCGAGGGTCTCGGAGTCCCAGGGCTCGGTCGTGGCGAGATAGCCGTAGGGCAGCGGCGGGCCGTGGTAGTCGCGGCCGGCGGGCAGGTTGCGCCGGATCGCCAGCGTCACGACGGGCCGGGAGTAGTAGCGGTAGTAGACGAGCGCCCGCAGCCGCTCGAACAGCGGGTCCTCCGCCTCCTCCAGCGCCGCGACGGCCGCGGTGCGGGCGGCCGCGTCACCGTCCACGAAGGACTGTCCGAGCCGGTCCAGACCCGCCTTGAAGTCGTCCTCCTCGGCGAACGGGAAGTGCTTGTTCCGGTAGCCGGTCGGCGTCACGTAACGGCCGACGAAGGCCACGAGACCGACCTCGCTCGCCGTCGGCCAGGCCGGGTCCGGCGGGATGACGGTGTCGGCCGCCGCGTCGATCACCGCGGCCTGCAGGTCGCTGAACGCGATCGGCTGCTCCAGGCCACCGAGGCGCGGGCGGCCCGACTCGAAGTAGCCGCCGCCCTCGCCGGGTTCGAGGGTCGTCCCGGGAGCCCCGAACGGGGCGGGCTTCTCGCCCAGTGCGTCGTTCACGATGTCCTCCTCCTCGTCGGGAAGCACGTCACAGGGGCGCGCCGGCCCAGTCGGTGCCCGCGCGCAGCGAGTCGTCGAGATTGATGCTCACGTGCTTGACCTGGGTGTAGCCGTGGACGGCCTCCAGGCCCTCCTCGCGGCCGGTGCCGGACTGCTTGTGTCCGCCGTGCGGGGTCATCGGCAGCTCCCCGAACCAGTCGTTGATCATCACTCCGCCGACCTACAGCCGCCGCGCCGTGGACAGCAGCCGCTTCACGTCCGAGCCGAGCAGCACCGCGAACAGGCCGTAGATGCTGTCGTTGGCGGCCTCGACCAGCTCGTCCTCGGTCGTCCAGGTGTGCACCGACGCGACCGGGCCGAAGATCTCCTCCCGGGCGATCCGGGCGTCGTGGGCGACGTCGACGAACACCGTCGGCTCGACGAAGTAGCCGCCGTCGCCGACGCCGTCGGGGCGCCCGCCGCCGTAGTGCAGCGTCGCCTCGGACTTGCCGATCTCGATGTAGGAGCGGACCCGGTCGTACTGCTTCTGCGAGACCAGCGGGCCCATCTGGGTGCCGTCGGCGAACCCGTCGCCGACCTGCGTCTGGTCGAGGCGCGCGGTGAGCCGGGTGAGGAACTCGTCGCGGACGTCGGCGTGCACGAACAGCCGGGTACCGGCGACGCAGACCTGCCCGGTGTGCGAGCAGAACCCCTGCACCGCGGCCTCGACGGCGTCGTCGAGGTCGGCGTCCGGGAACACGACCGTCGGGCTCTTCCCGCCGAGCTCCAGGTTCACCTGCGCGACGTGGTCGGCGGCCAGCTTCGCGACCGTCTTCCCGGTCTCGGTGGAGCCGGTGAAGGTGATGCCCGCGACGTCCGGGTGCGCGGCCAGCGAGGCCCCGGCCTCGGTGCCGTAGCCGGTGACGACGTTGAACACGCCGTCCGGGAAGCCCGCCTCCTTGACCAGCTCGGCGAACTTGAGCGCGGACAGCGACGTGTCCTCGGCGGGCTTCACCACGCAGGTGTTGCCCAGGGCCAGTGCTGGGGCGCAGGACCGCACCATGATCAGCAGCGGGTAGTTCCACGGCACGATGTGCGCGGTCACGCCGAGCGGCTCGAGGATCGTGAAGGACAGCTTGTTGCCCGGTACCTCGATGGTCCGGCCGCCGACCTTGTCGGCCAGGCTCGCCCAGTAGTCGAGCCAGAGCGGGATCGCGCCCATCAGCTCCTGGGCCTTGGCCAGGTAGTGCCCGGAGTCGAGCGCCTCCAGGCGGGCGAGCTCGTCGGCGTGCTCGGTGACCAGCGCGGCCAGGTTGCGCAGCAGCGCGGCGCGGGCGATCGCGTCGGTGAACTGCCACTCGACGGCGACCCGCTTGGCCGCGGCGACCGCCCGGTCGACGTCCGTTCCGTCGGCCCGCGGTACCTCCGCGATGGTGCGGCCGGTGTTGGGGTCGACGGTCGGGAACGTGGCCCCGGCGGCCGCCGGGACGAACTCGCCGTCGACGAACATCGCGGCCCGGTCGGCGGTGCGGGCGTCGGCGTCGAGGGTGAGGGTGTGCGGGGTGGACATACGACCTCCTTGTCGGTGTGCTCGGTATTGCCGGCGGTGCTCAGCGCTTCGTGTGGGCGCGCTCGTCGATGACCCGGCGGGCCTTGTGCTCGCTGCGTTCGAAGGTGTCGGGGGCGACCACCTCGACGCCGACCCGCAGGCCGACGACGCGCTGCAGCCCGTCGGAGGCCACGCGGACGAACTCGTCCGCCCCGGACCCGCACTCCGCGCGGACGACGATCTCGTCCATCGACCCGGTGCGGGTGACGAGCACCCGGTGCTCGCCCGCGTAGCCGCTGACCCCGCGGAGGACGTTGTCGATCTCGGTCGGGTACACGTTCTCGCCGCGGATGTGGATCATGTCGTCGATCCGGCCGTAGACGTCTGCGGGGAGCCGCGGGTAGGTGCGCCCGCAGCCGTTGGTGCCCATCTCCCAGCGGGTCAGGTCGTTCGACGCGAGCCGGATCATCGGCTGCGAGGTGCGCTCCAGGTGGGTGTAGACCGGGGTGCCCTCGCCGCCGTAGGGGACGGTGCGGAAGCTCGCCGGGTCGCAGACCTCGTGCCACACGATGTCCTGCCAGAGCAGCATCCCCTCCGGGGAGCCCTCGGTGGCCGACGCCGACATGAACGGCGTCATCTCCGCCATCGTCCCGCAGTCGACGACCCGGGTGCCGAACGCGGACCCGATCGCGTCGCGCACCGCGGGGACCGACGCGCCGGGCTCGCCGGAGAAGAACATGACCTCGATGCCGAACTCGCGCGGGTCGACCTTCTCCTGCTGGGCGACCTCGGCGAGGCGCAGCGCGTACGACGGCGTCGAGTAGAACGCCTTCGGACGCGTCCTGGCCAGCCACTGCATCGCCCGCGCGGTCATCCCCGACGCACCGGCCCCATAGGGGAAGACCTTGCAGCGCAGGCGTTCCGCACCGGACATCGCACCCCAGGAACCGAGGTAGAGCGAGAACAGCGCGGAGACGAAGACGGTGTCGCCCGGCCGCACCCCCATCCCCCAGAGGATCCGGGCGTGGTTGTCGGCGATGACCTCCCAGTCGCGGCGGCCCATCGCGAACGCGGTCGGCGTCCCCGTGGTCCCCGAGGTGCCGTGGATGTGGTGCAGCTCGGAGTCGTCGACGCAGACGTAGTCGCCGAAGGGCGGCGCGTTCTCCTGCGAGGCGCGCAGCTCCTGCTTGGTGACGACGGGGACCTGCTCGAACGCCTCCCAGGTCGTCACGTCGCGGACGTCGAGGCCGGCGGCGTCGTACTTGCGCCGGTAGAAGGGCGAGGTGTCGTAGGCGTAGCGCAGGACCTCCTGCAGCCGGACGAGGACGGCGGCGTCGCGCTCGGCCGGGTCCATCGTCTCGCGGTGCGGGAACCAGTAGGGGCTGTCCCGGTCCGGCAGGTACGACTGGTCGTAGCCGGCTGGGAAGTGCCACTCCTCCATCTGTCCCATCAGGACTCCCTCCGCTTCACCTCGGCGTCGTTCCAGGGGGTGAGGGCCTGGTAGTCGGGGACCCAGCCCAGGCCCTTGCCCGCGTCCGGGGACGGGGCGTCGCGGCTGGTCACGACGTCGATCACGGCCGGTGCGTTCGCCAGCGCACGTTCCAGCGCGCCGGCCATCTCCCCGGGCTCGGTGACCCGCTCCCCGTGCGCACCCAGCGCGCGGCCGAGCGCGGCGTAGTCGTTGCCGTCGAGCTCGGTGCCGACGACGAGGCCGTAGTTCTCGGCCTGGTCGTAGCGCTCGATGTTCCAGGCGGCGTTGTTGGAGACGATCACGACGATCGGCACGCCGTGCCGGACCGCGGTGTTGACCTCCATCGCGTTGATCCCGAACGCCCCGTCACCGGTGACGGCGATCGCCGGCCGGTCGGGGTTCGCCAGTGCCGCGGCGATCGCGAACGGGACGCCGACGCCCAGGCAGCCGAACGCGCCGGCGTCGAGGTAGCGGGCGACGGACGGGACGCCGAGCCGCGCGAAGCTGAGCAGGTCGCCCCCGTCGGCGACGACGGTCGCGCCGTCGAGGTCGAGGTCGTTCAGCGCGGCGAAGATGTGGTTCGGGTGCATCCGGCCGTCGCCGCCGGGCGGGGTGGCGGCGAGCGCGTCGCGGTAGCCGTCGAACCGTTCGAGGTGTGCCTTGCGCAGGCCGTCCCGCCAGGTGGTGTCCGGATCCGGTGCGGCCGCCGTGGCGAGCGCGTCGAGGGTGCTCCCGACGTCGGCGAGGATCTCGGCCTCGCCGCGCCGGTTGTCGTGCAGCTCCCCCCGCCGAGTCGGAGACACGGACCCACCGCGCGTCCGGGAACGCGGCCGGGGACCCGAACCCGAGCTGGTAGTCGAGCTGGCGCCCGACGGTGACGACCAGGTCGGCCTCCCGCATCACCCGGCTCCGCAACGCCCCGACGACGGCCGGGTGACCGGGCGGGACCAGCCCGCGTCCTTCCTGGGTGTCGAGGTAGGCGGCGCCGGTGGCGTCGAGGAACCGGACGAGCTCCTCGGGCGCCGTGCGCGCCCCGCGGCCGGTGATGACGGCGGGCTTCTCGGCGCCGCGCAGCAGCTCGGCGACAGCGGTGACGTCGTCGGAGTGCGGCAGCGAGCGGCGGCGCCGGGGTGCGCGCAGGTGCTCGTCGAGCACGACGGCGGGCGGCACCGTCTCCCGCAGCACGTCGGTCGGGATCTCCAGGTAGACCGGCCCCGGCTCGGCGGCGTCGCCGGTCGCACGGGACCAGCCCTCGTCGAGCTCGCGGAGCACCTCGTCGCCGACCCGCAGGGTGCGGCTCTGCCGGGTGACGGGCCGCAGGATCTCGGTGTGCGGGATGTCCTGCAGCGGGTGCTTGTTGGCCTGCGGCCGCGGCGGGCAGCCGCCGAGCAGTAGGAGCGGGATCCGCGAGACGGACGCGTTGGCGACCGCGGTGACGGTGTTCGTGACACCGGGCCCCGCCGTCGCCAGCGCGATGCCCATCTCGCCGGTGAGCTCGGAGTGGGCGTGTGCCATGTGGACGGCGGCGGCCTCGTCGCGGACGTCGACGATGGCGACCCCGAGCCGGGCGAGCCGGTCCCAGATCGGCTGGATGTGCCCGCCCTGCAGTCCGAAGACGCGGCGCACCCCGCGGTCGTACAGGAACCGGGCCACCAGTGCAGCGACGGTGGACGGATCTTCCTCGGTCATCGATCAGCCTCCTCGGGCGGCATCGACCGGGTGACGTACGACACGCACTATGCGCATACTGAATTCAGAAGTCAACCGGAAGCGGATCATGAACGCCCACCCGGTAATCTGAAGTGGTTGCCCACCAGGGGAAACCGGACGACGCGGAAGGAGGCCGGCCCGCCGTGACGGCCCTGCCCGCCCCACCCTCACGCGTCCAGCAGGTCTACGACGCGATCGTCGACGACATCTGCACCGGGCGGCTCACACCGGGCACCCCGCTACGGCAGGAGCACCTCGCCGAGCGCTTCTCGGTGTCCCGCCAGCCGGTCCAGCAGGCACTGTTGCTGCTGCGCAACCAGGGCATGCTGCGCGACTTCGGCCGTCGCGGTCTCGAGGTCGCGCCGGTCGACGCCGACTTCGTCCGCCACCTCTACGGACTGCGCGCCGTGCTGGACGGCTACGCCGCCCGCAGCGCCTCCGGACACCTGTCCGCGGAGGAGGCGTCGCGCGGGTTCGCCCTGGTCGCAGAGGGTCAGGCGGCGGACCGCGAGAAGAACTACGCGCGGATGGTGGCCGCCGACATCGACTTCCACCGGTTCGTCACCGAGCACTCGGGCAATCCCCTGCTCGTCGAGAGCGCCGGCGTGATCTGGCGGAACGTCCAGCGGGTGATGGGTGAGCTGCTGTTCCGCGGGAGCGCGCCGAAGTGGGTCTGGGAGGACCACGCCGCGATCTTCTCCGCGGTCGTCGCGGGCGACGGCGACCGGGCCGAGCGGCTCGCCCGCGAACACGCCGAGCACGGCGAGACGCTGATCCTCGACGCGCTCGGCGAGTCCGGCGACGCCGGCTCCGGCCGGGCCGCGGGCACCGCCTCCTGACGATCGTCCAGGCGGGGCCGTCGTCGCCCTTCGCGTGACTAGTGAATTCAGAATGCCCGATGGCGCTTGCTGTCGTTGCTCTCTCCGTGCCGAGGAGCCGGCCATGCCAGCACGGCCCGACCCCACCCGAGCGTCGTCCGGGGCCGACCGCGCCCACCGACGGCGTCGCGACCTTGCGCGGCGCTTCAGCTCCCGGCGCCGAACCCGGCGGGGGGCACCTCGTCCGGGTCGGCGAAGGCCCGGCCCAGCTCGCGGGACAGGGCGAGGGCGCGGCGGGCCCACTCCGGCGTCGCACCGGCCAGGCCGCAGGCCGGGGTCGGGACGGCCAGGCGCGCGAGGCGCGGCCGGTCGAAACCGAGCCGGTCCGCCAGGTCGTACCCGGTGCGGGCGAGATCGCCGATGACCGGCTCGCGGACCGGCGCGGTGCCGGGCAGCAGACCGAGCAGCAGCGGGGTCCCCTCGTCCCAGGTCTCGCCGATCGCGTCGAGCGCGCGGGGTTCCGCGGTGGTCCCGGCGAACGCGGGCCGGGTCGCGTCGATCCCGACGGCGGCGACCCCGGCGCCCGCCAGCAACCGGATCGGCGGACGGTCCGCGCAGCAGTGCACGACGACCGGGGCGTCGATGCCGGTGATCAGCTCGCGCAGGAGGTCCTGCGCGTCCGGCGCGGGCACCGAGCGCACGGTGCCGTAGCCGGAGGCGGTCGACAACGACCCGGCGAGCACCGCGGGCAGCCCGGGCTCGTCCAGCTGGACGACGACGGACGCCCCGGTCCGCGCCGTGACCTCGGCGACGTGCGCGCGGAGCCCCTCGCCCAGACTGGCCGCGAACTCGCGCACCGCGCCGCGGTCGGTGAGGACCCGGTGCCCGGACGCCAGCTCGACCGCGGCCGCGAGCGTCCACGGCCCGGTGGCGGAGACCTTCACCCATGCGGGACGGCTGCGGTCGCAGGCGTCGCCGAACGCGTCGAGATCGCCCGCCATCAGGTCCCGGGCCCGCCGGAGGTCGCGGCCCTGCCGCGCGGTGACCCGCCAGCCGGTCGGGACAACCTCGACGGCCAGGTCCACGAGCAGCCCGGCGGTCCGTCCGATCATGTCGGCCCCGACCCCGCGGGCCGGCAGCTCGGGCAGCGCGGGGAGGTCGGGGGTCTCGCCGGTGACCAGCGCGGACGCCTCCCGCGGATCGGCCCCCGGCAGCGACCCGACGCCGGTCCCGATCCCCTCGGGCCACAGCGCGCGCGGGGCGTCGGGCAGCTCGGGTTCGTCGCTCACGACCTCGATGCGGGGTTCGGGCGGCCGGGTCTCACCGGGTCGCACGTCGCCCAGCCCGGCGGCGGCGAGCGCGGCGGCCAGCGGGTCGTCGGTACTCACGGATCCAGTCTCCCCCGCGGCGGCGACGAGGAACCCGTGGGGTGGCGTGGCGCGCGGGTTCGCGTGACACCCCGCACCGTCGCCCACCACCGGCACCTTCTGTGGATTCGCTTCCTCGGGCAGCGATCTGCGGGAGGAGGCACCAGGTGCCCATCGACGGAATCGCTGCCCGAGGAAGCGAATCCACGAGGGGTACACCCCGGGCTGGTCGCTGGTCGCTGGTCGCGAATCGGTCGGAGGGGCAGCGCGGGCCCGCCGAGCCCGGCACTGACAGCTCCCCTCCCACGAGATCGCTGCCCGAGGCAGCGATTTCACGGAGGGTGTACCCCCGACCTCGCCGGGCAGCTGTGCCGCAGCCGGCCGGCGGCGGCGCCCAGGCTGCAGCGCTCAGCCTGCGGCGGTCAGCTCGAACACCGGGTGGCGGGGCGCCGCGGCGGCGACCTCGGCCTCGGTGGAGCCGGCGGTGATGTCGTCGAACAGGAGCCCTGCGCCGCGACCGAGGCCGCGCACGTACGCCTGCAGGACCGGGACGGCCGCCTCCACGCCCTGCTCGACGGCCCGGACCCGTTCGGGCTCGCCACCGGCGCGCAGTGCGCCGACCCCACCGGCGGCGCGCAGGTTCCGCACCCAGTCGGTCTCCCCGCGCGGGGAGATCAGATAGCGGCGGCCGTCGATCGTCACCGGGGTGAGCGGGACCGTGCGGACCCGGCCGGTCACCCGGCCCGGGACCGCGAGCACGACCGCTCCGCCGACCGGGGCGCCGCGCTCGGCCAGCGCCGCGACCACCGGGTTGAGCAGGCGCCGGGACAGGAGACCGGATGCGCGGTAGTGGTGATCGCCCATGGCCGCAGCGTCCCACCGATCCGCGGCGGCCGCGCGGTCTCAGGGGCGGGCGAGCACGAAGACCGGGTGCCGGTGCGCCGCGGTGGCGAGCTCCTCGTCGGAGAAGTCCGCGCCGACACCGTCGAAGAACGCGCCGACCTCCCACGCCCAGCGGCGCAGGTACTCGCGGAGCACCGGGACGACAGCGGCCGGGTCGGTCAGCTCGGTCGCGGTGACTCTCTCGGACCGGCGCCCGACGGTCACCTCCGCCTCCCCCGCGACGCGCAGGTTCCGCACCCACTGCGTCTCACCGCGGGCCGCGACGAGGTAGCGGGCGCCGTCGAGGCGCATCGGGGTGACCGGGACCGTCCGGACCTCGCCCGAACGACGCCCGCGGACACCGAGCACCGCCGAGCCGGCGAGCGGGATCCCGAGCCGAGTGAGGCCCGCGACCAGCGGGTTCATCACGTACCTAGTGAACCGTCCGGGTGCGAGGTAGTGACTGTGAGAGCACTGATTCGTCATGAGAGCAGTGTTCTCTCATCGGCACACAAAAGCAAGAGCAGTGCTCTCGTTGAGAGCAGGGGCCTCAGGAGGTGGCGGTGATCGTCGCGCTGCCCAGGACGACATCGCCGTCGTCGTCGGGGTGGTAGAACGCGACGGCCTGCCCCGGCGCGACCCCGCGCAGCGGCTCGGCCAGGGCGATCTCGACGCCGTCCACGCCGTCGTCGCCACGACCGGACGGCGTCACCTCGGCGGGAGCGATCCCGCCGTGCGCGCGGACCTGGACGACGCAGCCGAACGGCCCGTCCGGAGCGCCACCGGAGGTCCAGACCGGGCTGCGGGCGGTGATGCCGGAGACGTCCAGCGCGGACTCGGGCCCGACCCGGACGGTGCCGCTGACCGGCTCGATCCCGAGCACGTAGCGGGGACGGCCGTCGGCGGCGGGACGGTCGATGCCGAGCCCCTTGCGCTGCCCGACGGTGAAGCCGTGCACACCGTCGTGGCTGCCGAGGACGTCGCCGGTGCCGGCGTCGACCAGCTCGCCCGGCTGCGACCCGAGCCGCTCGCGCAGGAAGCCCTGGGTGTCGCCGGTCGGGATGAAGCAGATGTCGTGGCTGTCCGGCTTGCCGGCGACCCGCAGCCCGAGCCGCTCGGCCTCGGCCCGGATCTCCGGCTTGGGGGTGTCCCCCACCGGGAACATCGCGTGCCGCAGCTGGTCCGCGCGCAGCACCGCGAGGACGTAGGACTGGTCCTTGTCCGCGTCGGCCGAGCGCCGCAGCGACGGCACCGCCGGGTCGAGCCGGGCGTAGTGACCGGTGCAGACGGCGTCGAACCCGAGCGCGAGCGCCTTGTCGAGCACGGCCGCGAACTTGATCTTCTCGTTGCAGCGCAGGCACGGGTTCGGCGTCTCGCCCGCGGCGTACGCGGCGACGAAGTCGTCGACCACGTCCCGGGCGAACTCCTCGGACAGGTCCCACACGTAGTACGGGATGCCGAGCACGTCGGCGGCGCGCGCGGCGTCCGCCGAGTCCTCCTTGGAGCAGCATCCGCGGGAACCGGACCGCATCGCGTCGCGGGTGCGGGACAGCGCCAGGTGCACCCCGACGACGTCGTGCCCGGCGGCGACGGCACGCGCGGCGGCGACCGCGGAGTCGACACCGCCACTCATCGCAGCGAGGACCCGCATCGGATCAGCCCGTGACCGCGGCGGGGGCGCGTCCGGCCTTCCGCGCCCGCTCGACGACCGAGCCGATCGCCTCGGTCAGGGCGGCGACGTCGGCGCGGGTGCTGGTGTGCCCGAGGGAGAACCGCAGCGACCCGCGTGCGGTGTGCTCGTCGGCACCCATCGCGAGCAGCACGTGGCTGGGCTGCGCGACGCCTGCGGTGCAGGCGGATCCGGTGGAGCAGTCGATCCCGTGCGCGTCGAGCAGCATCAGGAGGCTGTCGCCCTCGCAGCCGGGGAACGCGAGGTGCGCGTTGCCCGGGAGCCGGCCGGGGCCGCCGTCGACCCGGGAGTCGAGTGCGTCGCCGCTCAGGACGGCCTCCGGCACCGCCGCGCGGACCGCGTCGACCAGCTCGTCGCGCAGCGCGGCCAGCTCGGCGCGACGGCGCGGGGCCGACGCGACCGACTCGGTGACGGCGGTGGCCAGCCCGACCAGCGACGGGACGTCGAGGGTCCCGGACCGCACGTCGCGCTCCTGGCCGCCGCCGTGCAGCAGCGGGGTGCAGTCGACCTCGCGGCCGAGCAGCAGCGCCCCGGCCCCGTACGGCCCGCCGAGCTTGTGCCCGGTGAGGGTGAGCGTGTCAACGCCCGACGCGCCGAAGTCGACGTCGAGGATCCCGACGGCCTGGACCGCGTCGGTGTGGAACGGCACGCCGAACTCGTGCGCCACCGCGGCGAGCTCGCGCACCGGGTTGACCGTGCCGACCTCGTTGTTCGCCCACATCACCGAGACCAGGGCGGTGCCCTTCGGGTCCTCGGCGAGCGCGGCGCGCAGCGTCTCCGGGCGGACCCGGCCCGCGGGGTCGACCTCGAGCAGCCGGAGCCTGGCGCCCTCGTGCGCGGCGAGCCATTCGGCGGCGTCGATCACGGCGTGGTGCTCGACCGACGAGACGAGCACGCGGGTCCGGCGCGGGTCCTCCGCGCGGCGGGCCCAGTACAACCCCTTGACCGCGAGGTTGTCGCTCTCGGTACCGCCGGTGGTGAACACGACCTCGGACGGGCGCGCCCCGACCGCCGCGGCGATCCGCTCGCGCCCCTCCTCGACCTCGCGCCGGGCCCGCCGGCCCGACGAGTGCAGCGACGACGCGTTGCCGGTGCGGCCGAGCGCGTCGCTCATGGCGGCGACGGCAGCGGGCAGCATCGGTGTGGTCGCCGCGTGGTCCAGGTACGTCATCGGACTCCAGGGTAATCCCGTGGTGTACGACCGTGCCGCTCGCCCGGGGCCCGCGCGTGCTATCGCCCGTGCCGCACCCGGTCCCGCGCGCGGGCCGCCAGCGCCCGCCGGTCGTCCACCCCGGGCTCGACGAGCTCCCCGACCGTGACCTCGCAGACCAGCCCCGGCAGCCGCAGCACCCGGCCGACGGCGTCGCCGAGGGTCTGCTCGCCGACGAACGCGGCGGCCGTGGTCGGGCGGCCGTCCGTGGTGGTGACGGAGACCGTCACCGGCCGGACCGCGACGCCCGCGTCGATCGCCGCCTGGAACGGCGCACGCCGGTAGTCGCCGCGCACGGCCCCGCACCAGGTCGTCGCCTCCGAGAACACCCCGACCAGGGTGCCCTCGCGCAGCGCGTCCGCGGTCGCCGCGACCGTGCCGGGCAGCCGGGACAGTCCCTCCCGGTCCACGAACAGGGTGCCGATCCGGGTGGCCAGCAGGCCGATCAGCGGCCAGTCGCGCACCTCCCGCTTGGCGAGCATCGTGACCGGGCCGATCGCGCCGAGCGCCGGGATGTCGATCCAGGACGTGTGGTCGGCCACGACGAGTGCGCCCCGCCCGTCGCCGGGGCGCAGCGGCCCGCCGCGGACGACCAGCCGCACCCCGGCCGCGCGCAGCACCGCCCGGTGCAGGGACCGCAGGACCGCGCCGAGCACCCGGGCGCCGAGCAGCGCCGCGGCCGGGACCAGCGGGACGGCGGCGACGAGCACGGCCAGCAGCAGGACGGTGCGGTAGACCAGCCGGAACCGTCCGGTCGTCGCACGGGCCGGCAGGCAGTCGTCGGGGGTGCAGGGCCCGCCCGGGCGGCGCACCGACGCCGGTTCGGCCGGGTGGGTCGGGTGGTCGGTGTCGTCGGGGGCGGTGGGGACCGGGGTGCGCAGGGCCGCGCGGGCCGGGTGGTGCGCCGGGGTGCGCAGAGCCGGGGGCGGCCCGGCGGTACGGGCGGCGCCGGCGGCGCCGGCGGTGAGCGTCATGCCGCGGGTCCCGCGGCCGCCCCGGCACCGTCCGACTCGCCGAGGAAGAACCGCAGGTAGCGCTGGTCGATGTGGTCCATCCCCAGCAGCACCGGGAAGTCGGCGACGCCGAAGTCCGGGTCGTGGGCCGGCGGCCCGCACACCCACGTCCCGAGGCGCAGGTAGCCGCGCAGCAGCGGCGGGATCGTCGTCGTGCGGTGCCGCGTGGCGCCGGCCGGGTCCCAGCCACGGCGCGGCGTCGTCCGGTACTCGGGCGGCGCGAGGTGCTTCGCCCGCACCCGGTCCCAGACGCCGGCGGCCTGCGCGCCGCCGTCGTCGAGCGGGACGCTGGCGCAGCCGATCAGCCAGCGGTGCCCGGTGAGGAACATGTAGCGGGCGATGCCCGCCCACGCCAGCCCGACGACGGCACCGCCCCGGTGGTCGGGGTGCACGCAGGACCGGCCGGTCTCCACCAGCTCCGGGCGCAGCGGGTCCAGCGCGGTGAGGTCGAACTCGTCGTCGGCGTAGAGACCGCCGGCCGCGCGCGCCCGGTCGGGCGGGAGCATCCGGTAGGTGCCGACGATTTCGCCGGTCGCGTCCTCGCGGACGACGAGGTGGTCGCAGAACTCGTCGAAGCGGTCGACGTCGCGGCCGGGCACCGGGGTGTCCAGCGTCGCGCCGATCTCGTCGGCGAACACCCGGTGGCGCAGCGCCTGCGCCGCGGCGACGTCACCGGCGTCGGTCGTGAGCAGCAGGGAGTACCGCCGGGCCGCGGTCTCCGGGGTCGAGACGATCACCTGGTTCACGCGGGTGTTGGTACCGGCCGCGCGCGACACCCGGACGGTTCCGCGTCGACACGGCGGTGGCGGCCACGTGAACGCCGCCCGACTCACCCGTCCGCGGTGTCGTCGCAGGTAGGAGCAGGTGAACGGGCCTCCCACACACGACGACGCCCGGGTGCACCAGGCACCCGGGCGTCGTCGTGGGACGAAGCGTCAGCTCTTGCGCTTCGTCACCTCCTCCTGCAGCTGCGGGGCGACCTTGAACAGGTCACCGACGATGCCGTAGTCGGCGATCTCGAAGATCGGTGCTTCCTCGTCCTTGTTCACCGCGACGATCGTCTTCGAGGTCTGCATCCCGGCCCGGTGCTGGATCGCACCCGAGATGCCCAGCGCGATGTAGAGCTGCGGCGACACGCTCTTACCGGTCTGCCCGACCTGGAACTGCGGCGGGTAGTAGCCCGAGTCGACCGCCGCACGCGAAGCGCCCACGGCCGCACCCAGGGAGTCGGCCAGACCCTCCACGACGGTGAAGTCGTCGGCCGAACCGACACCACGACCACCCGAGACGATCACCGTCGCCTCGGTCAGCTCCGGACGCGACCCACCGGTGATCGGCTCACGACCGGTCACCGTGGCCTGACGCCCGGACGGCGCCGGGACCTCGACGGTCTCCCGCGCACCCGCACCGGCCGAGGCCTCGATGTCGACCGCACCCGGACGCACCGTGATCACCGGGTGCTCGGTGTTCGCCTTCGCCTCCGCGGTGTAGGCACCACCGAAGATCGAGTGCTGGACGCCGTCGGCGGTCACGCCGACCACGTCGGACAGCAGCCCGGAGTTCGTGCGCACCGCCAGCCGGCCGGCGACCTCCTTGCCGTTGGCCGCCGCGACGACCAGCACCGCCGCCGGGCTCACCGACCCGACCAGCGACTCCAGCACCCCGACCTCGGGGGCCAGGAAGTCGGTCGAGTCGGTCTCGGCGACGTAGATCTTCTCCGCGCCGTGCTCGGCCAGCCCGTCGGCCAGCTTGTCCGCCACCCCGGCGGCACCCACCACCACGGCCGAGGGCGCACCCAGCGCCCGCGACGCGGTCAGCATCTCGTAGGTGGTCTTCTTGATCTCCCCGTCGGTGTGGTCGACGAGTACCAGGACCTCTGCCATGTCGTATGTCTCCAATTACGAAGAAGAAGCAGGAACCGAAACCCGGATCAGATGAGCTTCTGACCGACCAGGAACTCGGCGATCTTCGCGCCGCCGTCGCCCTCGTCGGTCACCTTCTCGCCGGCCTGCTTCGGCGGCTTCGGCGCCGAGCTGGTCACCGTGGTCAGCGCGTTCGCCAGACCCACCTCGGAGGCGTCGATCCCGGCACCGGCCAGATCGAGGCTCTCCACCGGCTTCTTCTTCGCCGCCATGATCCCCTTGAACGAGGGGTAGCGCGGCTCGTTGGACTTCTCACCGACCGCGACCACCGCCGGCAGCTCCGCCGACAGGTGCGTCACACCGTCGTCGGTCTCCCGCTTCACCGTCACCGTCGACCCGGACACCGACAGCTCGTTCGCCCACGTCAACGCGGGCACACCGAGCAGATCGGCGACCATCGCCGGCACCGCGGCGATCTGACCGTCCGAGGCCGAGTTCCCGGCGATGACCAGGTCCCAGCCCTCCTGACGGCCGATCAGCTTCGTCAGCGCGCGAGCGGTCTGCACCGCACACGAACCGTGGATCGCCTCGTCGGACAGGTGCACCGCGGAGTCCGCGCCCATCGACAACGCCTTGCGGATCGCGTCCGTGGCGCGGTCCGGGCCGATCGACACGACCACGACCTCGCCCTCGCCGGCCGCCTCCTTCACCAGGAGGGCCTGCTCCACGGCACGCTCGTTGATCTCGTCGATGACCGCCTCGGTCCCCTCACGGTCGAGGGTGTGGTCGGAGTCGGACAGCTTCCGCTCCGAGTAGGTGTCGGCCACCTGCTTCACCAGGGCCACGATCTTCATAGGACCTCTTCGACCTCCTGCCGCGGCGGCCTGGGCTCGTGCACAGGCCGCGTCGTCCTCGTCCAGCGGGCCGGTCCCGGTGGTCCGGGGCCGTACCCGCATCGCGTCACCGTGACGGTGCTGCGCCGCGCGCTCCGGCAGGAGCGGGGGTGGGCCGCGGCGTCGCGCCCGCCATGTAGCCGATGACTCTGCCAGCGTCGTGCCGTAATGGCACGCCGTGCCACTGTGACGTTCATTGTTACCAACGAGTAGCCACCTGGCAAACGTGCCGGCTCCGTGACCGTACTCACGGGCGGCACTCGTCACCGTCGTCACGCACGACGTCACACCGCGCGTCCGCGGGACGGGGGACGGGTTTCGCTACCGTCGGCACCTCACGCACCGGCAGGAAGGAGCCGACGTGCAGGTGACGGGGTTCGACGACCGTCTGGGAACCGGCTACGTCCTGAGCACCGGCGCGCACGCCGACGAGGACGTTCCGGGCAGCCGGACGGTCGAGCACGACGGGACGACGGTCCGCGCGACCGAGGGTCTCGCCGCGATGCTCGAGGACGCGCTGGCGTACCGGCCGACCACCCGTCTGGGGTGGGGCGGGCCGGAGGTGCCGCTGACGCTCGACGACGGCACGCTGCTGGCGTGGCTGCGCAACGACGTCGGCGGCGTCGTGTCCGTGGCAGGTGAACCGACCGGGTGACGACGGCGGCGTAGCGCGCCGGGAGCCCGTGCCGCCGGCGCTCAGCCGGCCCGGCGGCGCTCGGCCGGCCCCGGCCCGGTGACACTCGGCCGGCCGCGGCGCACAAACGCTCGGCGGTGCTCAGCCGGCCCGGCGGTGCCGGCCGCGCCGTGGTGCCGCGGGGACGGGCGCACCGGCCCCCTGGCACTCGGACCCGGCGGCCGTCTCGAGGCCGGAGGTCGGCGCCGAACGGGTGGGCAGCAGTGCGCGCAGCATGTCGGCCAGTGCGGCGTCGTCCATGCCCTGCAGGTCGAGGTCCTCGTCGCCCAGCACCCCGGAGACCAGCCACGACCCGGTCCGGCCGGTGATCGTGAGGGACAGCGTCCCCTCGTCGGTGAGCGTCTCGCGCATGCTGTGCGTCCTCCTCGGCGTCGGGTCCCCCCGATCCGAGGACGTCCGGGAGGGCCCGGACGTTGCCCTCCGCGTCCGGATTTCCGCACCGGAGCCGTCGCCACGCCGCGCCGCACACCTTCGCGGGCACCCGCACATGTTCGCCGGTAGCCGCACAGGGTCGCGGGCAGCCGCACAGGTTCGAAGTCGTGCGGCCGCCCCCGAACCTGTGCGGCAGCGCCCGGCCTGTGTGGCAGCGCCCGGGCCGTGCGGCAGCGCCCGGGCTGTGCGGCAGCGCCCGGCTGTGCGGCAGCGCCCGGCTGTGCGGCAGCGCCCCAGCCGGTGCGGCCGCTACGGGGCGATGGCGCGTCGCCGAGCGTGCAGCTCGGCCACCTCCGGCACGTCGCGAGTGCCGCGGCCTCGTCCGGTCGCCGGGCGCGGGTCAGGATCAGACCGAGGTCGAGGCGGGCCGTGGCGAGCCTGCGCGGCAGGCGGCTGGCATCGCTGAACAGCCCGCCGGGCCCGACCTGCCGTCGCTGCATCGCGACTCCGTGACCCCGAGACATCGCCGCGAAGCGAACCGCACAGGTTCACCTGCCCCCGCACCGGTTGGAACCTGTGCGACGGCCCTCGAACCTGTGCGGGAGCGCCTGAGCCTGTGCGGCTGTGAGGGCGCTAGGCCGCTCGGAGGTCGAGAGTCCTGTGCGGCTGCGCCCGAGCCTGTGCGGCTGCGCCGGGCAGGTGCTGCGTGTCCGGGCAGGTCCGGTGCATCCGAGCGGGGGCGGTGCATCCGAGCGGGGGCGGTGCGTCCGGGCGGGGGCGGTGCGTCCGGGCGGGTGCGGCCAGCCCGGGCGTACGCGGGGCAGGGCCGGTCTGACACCGTTCCGAGCGTGAGCAGCCACCCGTCGGCCGGTCCGTCCACCGGCCACACCTCCCCTGATCGACTCGGCGTCGCCGGCGACGACCGTCGTCCGGAAGCGGCGAACGGCGCGGGGTGCGGGCGATGACGGACGTGGGCGCCGCCCGGGTGGATCCGCTGCCCCTCACCGGCGAGCGGACCGTGCCGGGGCTCGCCGTCGAGAACTACTGGTTCCGCCGCCACGAGGTCGTCTACGAGGCGATCGCCGCGGACTGCGACGGCGCGACGGTGCTGGAGGCCGGCTGCGGCGAGGGCTACGGCGCGGACCTGCTCGCCGGTACGGCGCACCGGGTGCTGGCCCTCGACTACGACCCGGCGACGGTCGCGCACGTCCGCGCCCGGTACCCGCGCGTGACGGTGGCCCGGGCGAACCTGGTGGCGCTGCCGCTGCCGGACGCCTCGGTCGACGTCGTCGTGTCCCTCCAGGTCATCGAGCACCTGTGGGACCAGGAGCGGTTCCTCGGCGAGTGCCGCCGGGTGCTGCGCCCGGGCGGGAGGCTGCTGGTCTCGACCCCGAACCGGATCACCTTCTCCCCCGGCCGGGACACCCCGCTGAACCCGTTCCACACCCGCGAGCTCGACCCGGACGAGCTGGCCGGAATGACCCGCGACGCCGGGTTCGACGATGTCGGCGTCCGCGGCCTGCACCACGGTCCGCGGCTGCGCGCGATGGACGAACGCCACGGCGGCCTGATCGAGGCGCAGACCGCGCTCGCGCTCTCCGGCGAGCCGTGGCCGGCGGAGCTGACCGCCGACGTCGCGGCGGTCCGGGCCGCGGACTTCGAGCTGCACGACCGCGACCTCGCGGGGTCTCTCGACCTGCTCGTGTCGGCGACGACCCGCACGACCCGCACGACCCACGCGGCCCGCCCGTGACGGACGCGCGCGTCGGCACGTTCTGCCTGGTCCTGCACTCGCACCTGCCGCTGCTGGCCCGGCACGGGCGCTGGCCGGTGGGCGAGGAGTGGCTCTACCAGTCGTGGGCGCAGTCGTACCTCCCGGTGGTGGCGACGCTGCGCGAGCTGGCCGCCGAGGGGCGTGGGGAGCTCGCCACGCTCGGCGTGACCCCGGTGCTGGCCGCGCAGCTCGACGACCCGTACTGCCTGCGCGGGGTGCACGACTGGCTGGGCGGCTGGACGCTGCGGGCGCACTCCGCCGCCGGACGGCTGCCCGATCTCGCCGCGCACGAGCACCGGTTGTCGACGACGGCGACGGCGGAGTTCGAGGCGCACTGGCGGCACGGCGGCTCGCCCGCGCTGCGGTCGTTGCGGGACTCCGGCGCCGTCGAGCTGCTCGGCGGGCCGGCCGCGCACCCGTTCCAGCCGCTCCTGGACCCGCGGGTCCGGCGGTTCTCGCTGCGCGCCGGCCTGGCCGACCACGCGCTGCGACTCGGGTCGCGTCCGGCCGGGATCTGGGCGCCCGAGTGTGGCTACGCGCCGGGGATGGAGCACGACTACGCGACGGCGGGCGTCGGCCGGTTCCTCGTCGACGGCCCGGCGCTGCGCGGGGACACCGCCCTGGCCCGCCCCGTCGGTGACTCGGACGTCCTCTGCGTGGGCCGCGACCTCGACGTCACCTACCGGGTGTGGTCGCCGCGCAAGGGCTACCCGGGCTCCGCCGAGTACCGCGACTTCCACACCTGGGACCACGCGTCCGGGCTCAAACCGGCCCGGGTGACCGGCCGCCGGGTGCCGTCCGAGCGGAAGAAGCCGTACTTCCCCGGCCTCGCCGCCCGAGCCGTGCAGCGGGACGCCCGGGACTTCGTCGACACCGTCGTCGCCCGGCTGCGAGCGCTGCGTGGGACGACCGGGCGGCCCGCGCTCACCGTCGCGGCCTTCGACACGGAACTGTTCGGGCACTGGTGGCAGGAGGGTCCGGACTGGCTCGCCGCGGTGCTGCGGCTGCTGCCCGAGGCCGGGGTCGCGGTGCGGACGCTCGGCGGCGCGATCGACGACGGCCTCGTCGGCGACCCGGTGACGCTGCCGGAGTGCTCGTGGGGGTCCGGCAAGGACTGGCGGGTCTGGGCGGGGCCGCAGGTCGCGGATGTCGTCGCCCGCAACGACGACGTCCAGCGCGACCTGCTCGCCGGCGTCGACACCGTGCTTCCCGGCGACGGCCCGCTGCTGCGGCCCGATGCCCGCGACCCGCTCGCGGACCTGCTCGTCGACCAGGCGCTGCACGCGCTGTCCAGCGACTGGGCGTTCATGGTCAGCAAGGACTCCGCGGCGGACTACGCCCGGTCCCGCTCCGCGACGCACGCCGGGCGGGTCGCCGAGCTGTCCGGCCTGCTTCGCGCGGGACGGCGACGCGCGGCCGGACGCCGCGCCGCGCACTGGACGGACGCCACGGCGCCGGTGTTCGGGCACGTCGACGCCCGGGACCTGGCCGCGCCCGGAGGGCTCCCGACTACCCGGGGGTAACCGGCCCCGGGGGCGTTTGCCAGGATCTCCGGATGCGGGTGCTGATGGTCAGCTGGGAGTTCCCGCCGGTCGTCGTCGGCGGGCTGGGCCGGCACGTGCACGCGCTGGCCCGCGAGCTCGTCGTGCTCGGGCACGAGGTCGTCGTGCTGTCGCGGGCCCCCGCCGGGACCGACGCCGGCACCCACCCGACCGTCACGGACACGGTCGACGGTGTCCGGGTGCTGCGCGTCGCGGAGGACCCGCCGCACCTGGAGTTCGGCACCGATCTCGTCGCCTGGACCCTCGGCATGGGGCACGGCCTGCTGCGGCACGCGCTGACGGCGCTGCTGCCCGGCTGGCGGCCGGACGTCGTGCACGCCCACGACTGGCTGGTCGCGCACCCGGCGATCGCGCTGGCCGACGTGCTCGGCGTCCCGCTGGTGACGACGCTGCACGCCACCGAGGCCGGACGGCACTCCGGCTGGCTGCCGGGCCCGATGAACCGTCAGGTGCACTCCACCGAGTGGTGGCTCGCGCAGCGGGCGGACGAGGTGATCACCTGCTCGTCCGCGATGCGGGCCGAGGTGGCCGCCCTCTACGACCTCGACGCCGACGACGTGCACGTGGTGCACAACGGCATCGACCCCGGTCGCTGGCGCACCCGCGGGGCCGCGCCGGTGCCGTCGTCGTCCGGGCCGCGGTTGGTCTACTTCGGACGGCTGGAGTTCGAGAAGGGCGTGCAGGACCTGATCGCGGCGCTGCCCCGGATCCGGCGCCGCCACCCCGGCACCCGGCTGCTGGTCGCCGGGACCGGGACACAGGCCGCCATGCTGGCCGAGCGCGCCGCCGCGCACCGCGTCAGACGGTCGGTGGACTTCCTCGGCCACCTGCCCGACGCCGACCTGACCGCACTGCTGCGCGCCGCCGACGCCGTCGTCCTGCCGAGCCGGTACGAGCCGTTCGGGATCGTCGCGCTGGAGGCCGCCGCCGTCGGGGCGACGCTCGTCGCCTCCACCGCGGGCGGGCTCGGCGAGGTCGTGCGCGACGGCGAGACCGGCCTCGCCTTCACACCCGGAGACCTGCCCGGCATCGCCGACGCCGTCGACCGGGCGCTCGCCGACCCGCGGGCCGCCCGGCGCCGGGCACGCGCGGCACGGGCACGGCTGCGGACCGACTTCGCGTGGCCGACGATCGCCGAGCGCACCGCCGCCATCTACGCCGGTGCCCGGGCGGCCGACCCGCACGACCTGGCCCGACCGAAGATCCCCACCGGGAACCTGTTCGACCGGTCCTGAGCCGGGTGTCAGGCCCGGTCGAGCCGGGCGCGCAGGGCCCGGTCGGCCTTGCGGGCCATGTCCGCGACGGCGGCGCGCTCGGCGGCCGCGGCCTCGAAGTCCGCGCGGCGGTCCCGCACCACCCGTGCCGGGCTCCCGACGGCGATCGACTCGGCCGGCAGGTCCCCGCGGGCGACGGCGTGCGCACCCAGCACCGAGCCGGACCCGATGCGGGTCCCGCGCAGCACCGAGGTCTTCACCCCGAGCCAGCAGCCCTCGCCGATCCGCACCGGCGACTTGACGATGCCCTGGTCCTTGATCGGGCGGTGGACGTCCTCCGTGCGGTGGTCGAAGTCCGTCACGTACACCCAGTCCGCGACCAGCGTCGCCGCGCCCACCTCGACGTCGAGATAGCAGTTCAGGGTGTTGTTCCGGCCGAAGACGACCTTGTCGCCGATCCGCATCGACCCCTCGTGGCAGCGGAGCGCGGTGCCGTCGCCGATGTGCACCCAGCGCCCGATCTCCAACCGGCCCAGGCCGGGGCGGGCCTCCAGCGTCACGCCCTTGCCGAGGAAGACCATCCCGCGCAGCACGACGTGCGGGTGCCGGACCCGCAGCACCAGCAGCCGCCAGTACCGCCGCAGGTACCAGGGGGTGAAGGCGCGGTGCCGCAGGATCCAGCGCAGCGAGGTGAGCGTGAACAGCCGGGCCTGCTCCGGATCGTCCTGCGGTCGCACGGACCCGACCCTAGGCGTGTGCGGTGCGCGCTCCGCGGGTACCTCCGCCTGCACACGACGACGGGAGGCACCCACGTGACCGAGCACCGCGAGCCCGACGACGGATCCGACGTCGGCACCGGCGAGCTGACCTCCGGCGGGACCGGGACGGTCCGCGAGGAACGCGACCACGAGGGAAACCCGCGCCCGGCGGGTTCCACCGACGACTCCGGCGTCACCGGGGCGGCGGCCGCCGAGCTCGACGCCGAGAACGAGGACGAGCCCACCCGCAGCGAGTGAGTCCGCGGGGGTGCCGCGGTCCGGCCGTACCCTGCCGGGGTGCCCCCGTTGATCATCGACACCGACCCGGGCGTCGACGACGCCGTCGCGCTCGTCCTCGCCCTGCGGAGCCCCGAGGTGGACGTCCGCGCGGTCGTCGCGGCGTTCGGCAACGTCGGGCTGGACCGCACCCTCGACAACGCCGGACGGCTGCTCGCACTGACCGGCCGCACCGACGTGCCGCTCGGGACCGGTGCCGAGCGGCCGCTGGTGCATCGGCTGGAGCGCCGGGCCGGTCACGTGCACGGCGAGGACGGCCTCGGCGGGCGCGCGGCGCACCTGCCCGATCCGGTCGCGCCGCGCCCCGGCTCCGGGATCGAGCTGATGGCGCGGGTGCTGGAGGACGCCACCGAGCCGGTCACCATCGCCTCGATCGGCCCGCTGACCGACACCGCCCTGCTCCTCGCCACGCATCCCGAGCTCACCGGCCGGATCGGCCGGATCGTCGTCATGGGCGGGGCGATCGGCGGCGGCAACGTCACCGGCGCCGCCGAGTTCAACGTCCACGCCGACCCGGAGGCCGCGCACCGCGTGCTCACCCAGGACCGGGTGCCGGTCGCACTGGTGCCGCTGGAGACGACGCTGGGCTGCGCCGCCGGCCCGGAGTGGCTCGACGCGCTCGCCGCGGGCGACGTGGTGTGCGCCGAGCTGCGGGCGATGATCGCGCCCTACCGCGACTTCTACCGCGACCGGTACGGCCGCGACGCCGTCGCACTGCACGACGCCGTCGCCCTGCTGGAGTGCGTCGCGCCCGGGTCGCTGACGGCGACGCCGACACCGCTGACCGTGGACACCGGGTTCGGCCCGGCGCGCGGGGCGACCGTGCCGCACCGGGCTCCGGAGGCGACGACGCCGCCGGTCGACGTGCTGTCGGCGCCCGACGTTCCGGCCGTCCTGGACGCGGTCCTGGACCGGCTGCGCGGCTGACCCGCGACGGCACCGCCTCCGACGAGCACGCGATCACGCGGACGGGATGATGGCGCCCATGGTCTCGTCGTACGTCGTCACCGGCGCCGGCCGCGGGGTCGGTCGCGCCATCGCCGAGAAACTGCTCGCCGAGGGCCACGCCGTCGTCGTCCTGGAACAGGACCCCGACGAGCTCGGCTGGACCCGCACCCACCCCGCAGGCGACCGGGTCGCCGCCGTCACCGGGAGCGCAGGAGACCCGGCGATCGCAGAACGCGCGGCCGACCTCGCGGAGCGGACGGGCGAGCTCGCGGGCTGGGTGAACAACGCCGCCGTCTTCCGCGACGCCGACCTCCACACAGGACCGCCGGAGGATCTCGTCGCGCTGGTCGACGCGAACCTCGCACCGGTCCTGGTGGGCTGTGCCGTCGCGGTACGCCGGTTCCGGGACCGCGGCACGGCCGGGTCGATCGTGAACGTGTCGAGCCACCAGGCACAGCGCGCCGTACGAGGCGCACTTCCCTACGCGACGGCGAAGGCAGCCGTCGAGGGGCTGACCCGTGCCGCCGCCGTCGACCACGGCCCCGACGGGATCCGGGTCAACGCGGTCGCCCTGGGCTCGATCACGACCGACCGCTACGAGGACCTGCTCGAACGGCAGGGCCCCGAACTCGCGGCCCGGACGCGGCAGGAGATGGGCGAGATCCATCCACTGGGCCGTGTCGGGCGCGCGGAGGAGGTCGCCGACGCCGTGGCCTACCTGCTGTCCCCCGCCGCCGCCTTCGTCAGCGGGGTCGTGCTGCCGGTCGACGGGGGGGGCGGGCCGCCCGGGGCCAGGATCCCGAGTCACGGTGACCCGCCGGCGTCCGGGGTCAGCTCGCGAGGAACGCCTCTCCGCTCAGCAACGGGACGGACTCGCTGTGATCGAGCTCGGCGGCCGTCCGCACGTCGTCCTCGTGACCGAGGTCCACCAGCTCACGGCCACTGGCGCAGTGACGTAGCGCCCCACCGAGGTCGTCGGCGATCGCGTCGAAGGTTCCGACCGCCGACCCGGCCTCCGGTGACAGGTCGTCCCAACACCGTTCGACGAGCGCTTCGATCAGCGCTCCGGCTCCCCACTGGTCCTCGACGGCGGGGCGGAGCGCACCACCGGGCCACCGCTCCCCTGCGGCGATCACCGCCACCCGCAGGGCCGGATCCGTACGACGACGGCGGCACAACCACTCCGCGGCGGCCTGCCGGTTACGGAGACAGACCCCGATCACCTCCGTCGAACCGGAGGCGAGCCGCGCGGAGATCGTCGAACCGTTCGGCGAGGGCAGGACCAGGCGCGACGGCGACGGCTGCGCGGTGCGGACGCTCGCCGGGGACAGGCTGATCTCTCCCGGACGGGCCCGGGAACGGCCCACGGCGAGAACCGCGCCGCGCTCCGCCGCGTACGTCGCTGCCGCCGCGTCGCGCCACCGGTACGGGTACACCGAGATCCCGCGGTCCGCGGCGACCGTGAGCGTCGTGGTGAAGCTGAGGACATCGACGACGACCGCGACGTGGCGCCCCGGACCGAGCGCGGCGGCTCCCGCCGCACCCCACTCCAGGCCCACCCCGTACGACGGCTGCCGGTGCGCGGCGTCGACCCGGTCCATGACCACGACGGTAGTGCCGGCCGACCGCAGTCTCGAACAGCTCAGCTGCAGCCAGACCGTTCGTCCGGCATCGCGATCCGGTCGGGCCGGGCCTCCGAGCTGATCGTTCAGGTCGTGCGCCGCTGTGCGGCCGGGCCGGCAGAGCTCGAATCACTGCCGTCTAGCTCGGGGGTCGACAATTCCTACTCTGGTTGTCCAGTGCGGGGTAGACCACAGTCGTGACGAGGCGAGAGACATCGTGAAGCGCATCAGCCGCGAGGCGGAGCGCCGAAGCGTGAGTTTCGGCCTCGACCGCGAGGGCGCCGAGCACACCGTCTACCGGATCGGGACGACGATCATCCCGATCCCACGTCATCGCGAGGTCGACGAGTGCGAGACCGAACTGGGGAAGGGCTGGTGGCGGACATGAGCTACACCGTCGACGTGAGCCGCGCCGACAAGGTGTGGCACGTCCACGTCGTCGAGATCGACCGTGTCACCCAGGCCCGCACCCTGGCCGAGGTGCCGGAGATGGCCATCGATCTGATCTACATCATGACCGGCGAGTCCGACGCGGCGCTCGACGTCGAGGTGGATCTGCCCGAGACCGCGGCGAAGCACCTCGCCGAGGCTCGGCGACTGCGCCGCGTGGAGTCCGAGGCTCGGTCCGCCGCGGCCACCGAGCTCCGTGAAGCGGCGGTCGAGCTGAAGCGACAGGGCCTGTCGATGCGGGATCTCGGTGACGCCATCGGGGTCTCGCATCAGCGCGCCAGTCAGCTCACGAGCGGCCGGGCGTAACCGCCATCAGGAGAACGACCGTGGCACAGGACGACGACCACGGGTCGACGGGTGACCGCGACGGACCACGCGAGCTACCGGTCGGCTGGGTGACCCTGATCTGCCTGGCCCTCCTGGCCGGAGTGGCGGGGCTCGGGATGCCGACATGGGCGATCGCGGTCCTCGCCGTGCTCCTACTGTTCGCTGCCGCGACGGACGCGTACCGGTGGAGGCTGCGCCGCCGCCCACGGTCGGGCTGACCGTGGCGCGGGACCGGCTCGTGTGCTTCGGCGGCGGCGAACGCACCGTGGACGACTCGCCGCGCTCGCCGACGGTGCCGGGCTCGCGCTCCGCGACCACGCCCCCGGTCTCAGACGGCCGTACCCTCCTCGAACTCGGGCCCGCCTGAGTCGGTAGCCGCCCGGTGGTCCTGGCGTGGGCAGACCCAGGGACGCGCCAGGACGTGGTCGACGTCCTGCAGTTCCACATGACCCATACGGGGTCAGCCCGCCTCACAGAAGCGCAGCGTGTTCCCCGACGGGTCGATGACGGTCAGGGTCGGGCCGCCCGGGGCGTCCTGCTCGATCCCGGGCCGCATCGACGGGTGCGCCGTCCGGCGCAGCTCCCGGTGGAGCGCCGTCACGTCGGCCACCGGTACCCACACGGCCGAACCGGGAGTTCCGTCGCCGTGGTGCTCGGACAGGTCGAGCCTCGTCGCCCCACGGGCCAGGCGGGCGTAGATCGGCATGCCGGGTTCGAACCGGTGCTCCCACTCGACGACGAACCCGAGGTGGTGCAGGTAGAACGAGCGGACGTCGTCGAAGCGCTGGACGCGCAGGATCGGAACGGGCGCGCCGAGCCCCGCTGCGTCGTCCCGGCTCCGGTCCAGGACCGCGCTCGCGGTGTTCCAGTCACGGAACCCGAGCTGGTGAGCGACCAGTTCCAGCGCGCGGGCATGGCTGCTCATGACGTGCTGCTCCGCGAGATCGGCTCGCAGTGAGCGGGCCGCTGCCTTGGCAGCGTCGGTGGTGAGGTCCATCGTCGGCCTGTCCACGGTGTCATCGGTCCAGTGCCCGCGTTGCTGGACGGACACCGCTGGAACGCCGGCGACGACCGTGGTCGGTGCGTTCACCACGCCTGACGGCGAGCGGGCGGCAGGCCGCACCGGGCCTCGGCGATCGAGCCTAGCCGGGGTGTCCACACCGGCCCGCACGACCCGCCCGCCCCGTCGGTCGGCACCGGGACCGGCGGCCCACGCCCGGGATGTCGGTACCGTTCGGGTGACCGGGGCCCGCCCGGACCTCCGGACGAGAACCAGGAGAGATGAATGCCCGGCCTGTTCCAGAAGGTGTCCGAGTTCCTCAAGAGCCCGCAGGGCAGGAAGTACGCCGACCAGGCGAAGCGCTACGCGCAGGACCCGCGCAACCGGGCGAAGGCGCAGGAGACCCTGAAGAAGGTCTTCGGCGGGAAGGGCCGCGGCCGCCACTGACGCCGCCGGACGGCTCGTGCCCGTCCCCTCCGGTCACCGCTCGAACCGGTATCCCATCCCGGCTTCGGTGATGAGGTATCGGGGAGCGGCGGGCACGGGCTCGAGCTTCCGCCGGATCTGGGCGAGGTGGACCCGGAGAGAGTGCGTCTCGGTGTCGTCGGAGGGCCCCCACACGTCGTGCAGGATCTGCCGACGGTCGACGAGCCTTCCCTGGTTGCGGACGAGAGGTGCCGAGCACGAGCTGGGTGGCGTTGACCCCGCGGGCGAAGTCCAGCAGCGCCCGGGTCACGGCGCCGGCCTCGCCGTCGCCGACGACGGCGTGGAAGGTGGCACCGACGTCGTCGGCGAGGGTGCGGATGCGGTCGACGGAGCCGACCGGACCGGCGGTGAGGCCGTCGCCGCGCAAGGAAGATCTCGACGATGTTGGTGAACGGGTTCGGGTTCTCGAACGGGTGCGCGGAGTTGGCGTTGAAGATCCCGCCCCCGTTGGTGCCCAGCTCCTTGACCGCCTCCTGCGACGCGGCCGGAGCCAGGGGAAGTGTGTGGGTCGCACCGTCCACACCGGTGACCTCGACGCCCGCGCGCAGCGACTGCACGACCCCGCCGGCGACGAGCACGATCGCGGCCACCGCGGCGAGCGGGACCATGATCCGGACGGTGCCGCAGGTCCACTCCGTCGGGACTCGTCACGGGTGAACGGGTGCCAGGACCGGGCACCGCGATACCCGTCAACATCCCGTCAGCAGGGCTTGTCCCGGGTCACGCCGAGGGCTGTGCTGGTCCGATGCCGGCGACCGAGAGCACGACGATGAGATGGGCCGGCGCGGTGGGCCCCGTGGTGGTCGCCTACGGCGCCGGCGAGCTGCGCGCGGTGCTCGCCAACACCAGCGCCGCGCTGGTACTCGTGCTCGTGATCGTGGCGACCGCGGTCGCCGGGGACCGCGTGGCCGGGCTGCTCGCTGCGGTCTCCTCTGCCGCGGCGTTCGACTTCTTCCTCACCGTGCCCTACTACGCGTTCGCGATCCGCACCGCGGCCGACATCGAGACGGCCGTGCTGCTGCTGGCGATCGGGGTCGCCGTCACCGAGATCTGCTGGTGGGGGCGTCGCCACCGGTCACGGTCGGAGGGCAGGCAGAGATACCTGGAGGGGGTCGCGCACGCCGCGCGGATGGCGGCGGACGGCTCGTCCGCCCGGGACCTGGTGGCCACGGTCGAGTCGATGATCGTCGAGGTGCTCGACGTGGACGGGGCCCGCTACGAGCACGGGCCGGTGGGTACCGGGGACGCCCCTGGTAGCCCGGTGCTGCATCGCGACGGTTCGCTCACGTGGGGACGGCGCCGGATCGACGTGGCACGGGAGGGGCTCCCGACCATGGACGTGATCGAGCTCCCGGCCGGGAGCGGCCCCGACGACGGGCGGTTCCTGCTCACCGCGAGCACCCGGGTGCGCCGGCCCGGCCCGGAACAGCTGCTGGTCGCGGTCACCCTCGCCGAGCAGGTGCGGGCCCCCGGGAACCGGGACGAGCACCCGGGGGCATGAGCGGGCGCGGCCCGGCCCTCGTTCACCGCGCCCCCGGACGGTGCTCGCACGGTCCGCCGAGCAGCAGCGCGTCCACGGCCTCGGCCAGTGCGCTCGCCGGGCCGGTGCCGGTTCCGGGTTCGTGTGGGGGTAGGGCGCCGTGGCGGGCACCGTGGCCGACGAGCAGGACCACATCGGCGTCCGCACGGGACCTGGATTCCTCGCGCAGCGCGGTGCGCCAGGCCTGGAGCGCCGCGCGGTGGACGCTCCCGGCCTCGGGGTCGGCGGCGTCGCGCAGCCGGGTGACGGCGACGAAGGTGCGGTTGAGCGGGGACGCCTCGGCGAGGCAGGTGCCCAGGTAGTGGCGCACCCGCCCGGCCGGGGCGGCCCGCATGAGACTCAGGTCGAGCGCGACTCGATCCTCCAGGCGCCGGCAGAGTGCGTGCACCAGCGTCGAGTGGGACGGGAAGTGGTGGAGCAGCCCGCCCTTCGACATCCCGGCGCGGTGCGCGACCGCGGCGGTCGTCGCGCATCGCGGCCCCCCGTCCAGCAGGACGTGCTCGAAGGCGTCGAGCAGCAGTTCGCGCGGCGGTGCGGCCGCCCGGCCGGTCGTGAGCGTCATCCGATGTCGCGACGCAGGAGGTCCTCGGGGGTGTCGCGGCGCAGTAACGGCAGCGTCGCACCGCCACTGACGGCGACCACCGGGACGCGGGGGATCTGGTTGTAGGTCGAGGCCATCGACGCCTGGTAGGCCCCGGAGACCGGCATCGCCAGCACGTCACCGGCCGTGAGGTCCGCGGGGAGCCGCACGGCGTCGGCGAGGACGTCGGTGGACTCGCAGTGCCGCCCGGCCACCCGCATCGGCTCGAGGTCGGCCCTGGTGGCGCGTCCCACGAGCCGCACGGGGTAGCGGGCACCGTAGAGGGCCGGGCGGGGGTTGTCGCTCATGCCACCGTCCACCAGCACGGTGCTGCGACCGCCGCTGCGCTCGACGGCGGCGACCCGGTAGAGCGTCACACCGGCGCGCGCGACGATCGCCCGGCCGGGTTCGACCAGCAGCTGCGGCTCGGCGATGCCGTGGGCAGTGCACGCACCGGAGACGGCCCGGCGCACCGCGCGGCCGAACGACACCGGGTCGGTGGACCGCTCACCCTCGGCGTAGCCGACGGCGTGACCGCCACCGAGGTCGAGCTGGGGCAGTTCGAGGCCGTAGCGGGCCCGGACGGCGGCGAGGACCTCGACCATCCGGGTCGCGGCGGCCTCGTAGCGGCTGATGGAGCAGACCTGGGAGCCGAGATGGCAGTGCAGGCCGATCAGGCGCAGCTGCGGACGCGCCAGGATCCGGCCGACCGCGGCGAGGACCTCCCCGGCGGCAATGCCGAACCAGGAGTCCGCGGTGGCGGTCGTCAGGCCCGGGTGGGTGCGGGCGTCGATGTCGGGACGTACCCGCAGCAGCACCTTCTGGCGGCGTGGCGCCGCAGCGGCGATGCGGTCGATCTCACCGACGGAGTCGATGACGATGCGCCCGACCCGGGCGGCGAACGCGGCCTTGAGGTCCTCGTCGGTCTTGACGGTGCCGTGCAGCAGGATGCGCTCACCAGGGACCCCGGCGGCGGCCGCGACGGCGACCTCGCCGCCGGAGCAGGCGTCGATCGAGCATCCCTCCTGGGCCACCAGGCGCGCGGTGCCGCGGCAGAGGAACGCCTTCCCGGCGTAGATGATCTCCGCGCCGGGGAGCGCGTCATGGTAGGCACGGCAGCGCGACCGGATGTCGGCGCTGTCGAGGACCTGCAGCGGGGTGCCGAAGCGGTTGGCGAGCTCGTGGACGTCGACGCCGCCGATACGGAGGTCCCCGGCGGAGGTGGTCCGGGACGTGGACGGCCAGATCCCCGGCGCGAGGCGGGCGTTGAGCGTGGTGCGCAGCGACGGGACCAGTTCGGCGAGAGTCACCGGATCTCCTGTTCGGCGAGGCACCCCGGGGTGGGGCGCGCTACCTCCCGTTATGCGCCTCTGCCCGGCCGGTGACCGCCGGCCGAGCACGATGTTTGCGCCCCGGCGGCCAATCCTTATGCCGGACCCGGGCGGAAGGGCCACCTTCGCCGAAGGACTCGACAACATCGATCCACGTCGGGACGGACCATGGCGGACGACACCGGTCGCAGCGCGCCCGGAGGCTGGTCGTTCCCGGGACCGGCGCGGCCGTGGGCGACCTCGGAGGAGACTCCGACGACACCGGATCCCGAAGGGGCGGCCGTCGACGGTCGACCGGTGTCGTGCCCGCCGGGTTGCGCTGGTTCGCCGAGTACCAGCCCTTCACCCCGGTCATCGACGCCCTGCGGGCACTGCTGGGCGCCCCCCGGGGACGCGGTCGACCTGGGCACCAGCGCCTCCCTCGCCGTCGGGTGGTGCCTGTCCGTCACAGCGGTCGGTTACCTGTGGTCCCGGCGGCTCTACGACGCCCGCTCCGACCGCTGAGGCCGTCGAACCCGCCTTCATCATGTGATGTAGGTCACGATCGGGTTGAGGGTGCCGGAGCGGCACACCTTCTGCTGGGGACAGCTCACCCCGCTCCCCGGCGGAAGAGGTTCGAAGACCATGACCGTCCAGGACCACGCCCCCCACCGCATCGACGACGTGGCGACCCGGCCGATCCCGGTGGTCCCCGCCGCAGCAGACACAGCCGACGCCACGGCGGCCACCGGGCAGCCGAAGCCGACGCTGCTCGACCAGATGGGCGGCCCGATGGGGTTCGTCTACTCGACGCTGCCCGTCGTGGTCTTCGTGACCGCCAACGCGTTCCTGTCCCTGCCCCTGACCATCGCGATCGCGATCGGCTCCGGCCTGGCGCTGACCGTCTTCCGGACGGTGCGCGGGGAGAAGCTCACCGCCGCGGCGGGCAGCCTGGCCGGCGTCGCCGTCGCCGCCGGGGTCGTGGCCTGGACCGGCTCGGCCAAGGACTTCTTCCTGATCGGGATCTGGGCCGCGGCCGCCGGCTTCCTCGTCACCTTCGGCTCCGTACTCGCCCGGCGCCCGCTGAGCGGCCTGGTCTGGAACGCCGTGCACGGCGGCACCCACGACTGGCGCGGCGACCGGACCGTCCTGCGCGCACACGACGTCGCCACCCTCGCCGCCGCCGCCGTCGTCGGCGCCCGCTTCGTCGTCAAGGAGTGGCTGTACCTCGCCGACTCCACCACCTGGCTGGCGATCACCAAGGTCGCGATGGGCACCCCGCTGACCGTGCTCGCCGCCCTGGTCGTGGTCTGGGCCTTCCGCCGCAGCACCAAGCAGCTGATCGACACCCCGGCCTGATCCACCGGCACCACCGACCGGCCCGGCCGACGCACCCCGTCGGCCGGGCCGGTCTCTCTAGGCGAGACCGTGCTCGATCGCGCGCCGGACGAGCGCACCGCGACCGGGCACGCCGAACTTGCGCAGCAGCCGTTGCACGTGGTTCTCCACGGTGCGCGGCGAGAGCACCAGGCGGCCCGCGATCTGCTTCGCGGTGAGCCCCTCGACTACCAGCCGCAGCACCTCCGACTCGCGGGGGCTCAGTGCGGGCACCGCGACCGCCGGTGCCGCCACCGACTCCAGGACCACCGCGGCGAGCCCCGGGGAGAACGCGGGCCGCCCGGCCGTGGCGGCCGCCGCGATGCCGGCCAGCTCGGCCGGGTCGTCGGTCGCCGCGACGCCGGTGGCACCGGCGCGGACGGCGTCGAGGACGAGGGTGTGGTCGGCGCCGGGGTCCACGACGGCGAGGACCGGGATCCCGGGGGTGCGGGCCAGCACCGCGGCGATCGCGGCGAGCCCGGCGTCGCGGGCCCCGAGCCCGACGACGACGAGCGACGGCACCAGCCGCGCGACGGTCGCGGCCACCGACTCGGCGGGCCCGGGCCCGGCCCGGGCGACGACGTCGGCACCCGCGGGAACGGGTGCGGCCCCCACGACGACGACTCCGGTACGGACGGTCTGGTCGTCGCGCACGTGCAGGTCTCCCGTTCCGTCCGCTCGGCCGGACGGAACAGCTTGGCATGCCGCGCAACGCATCGGGGACGCCCGAACGGGCGCCACCCCTGCGGGCGTCGTGCCGTCAGCGCACCGTCGCGAGCCGGCGAGCCCGGACGATCCGGCGGGCCAGCCCGGCGGTGGCGGCGACGATCGTCGCGAGCACGAACCCCGCCAGCACCGACAGCAGCGGGTCGCCGCGGGTGAAGGGCCCCACGAGCACCCCGATCCCGGTCATCCAGGTGCTCCAGACGACCGAGCTGGCCACCGTCGCCGGCAGGAACGCGCGCAACGGGAGCCGGACGCGGCCCGCCGCCGACACGCTCGCGAGCCGGCCACCGGGCAGCAGGCGGGTGGCCACGAGCGCGACGACCGGGCGTCGGTGCAGGTGGCGGTGCACCCAGGCGCCGATGCCGTCGTCGCGCCGGGGGCGGCGCACCACCGCGTTCGACGAGCGGCCCGCACCGTAGAGCAGTCCGTCACCGAGCAGCGACCCGAGCAGCGCGGCGCCGAACAGGGCCGCGATCCGCCAGCGGTCACCGTCGGCGAGGGCGGTCGCCGTGGCGCTGAACAGCACCGGCTCGCTGGGCAGGAACGGCAGCGGCCCGTCACAGATCACGGCGAGCGTGAGCAGCGGCAGCAGCCAGGGGCTGTCCAGCACGTACCCGATCATCGCGGTCGGGTCGGTCACGGGCGTCTCCGGGCGGGAGCGTCGTTCGGGGGGCACCTCCGAGTGTGCCGGGTCCCGTGACCGGATCGTGACCCGGGTGTCCCCCGCGCCCGGTCAGTCGGCGAGGCCCTGCTCGATGGCGTAGCGGACGAGCTGGCTGCGGTTGTGCAGCTGCAGCTTGCGCAGGGTGTTCTGCACGTGGCTCTCCACGGTGCAGTGCGAGACGACGAGCTTCGCCGCGATCTGGCGGGCCGTCATGCCCTTCGCGACGAGCCGCAGCACCTCGGTCTCCCGCTCGGTGAGCGCGGGCACCGCCGGCGAGCCGTCGGCGGGCTTCGGGGTCTCGGCGAGACGTCGGTACTCGCCCAGCACCAGCCCGGCGAGCCCGGGCGTGAACACCGCGACGCCGCGGGCGGTGCGCCGGATCGCCTCCAGCAGCTCGTCGACGCCGGCGGACTTCACCAGGTAGCCGAGCGCGCCCGCCTTCACCGCCTCCAGGACGTCGGCGTGCTCGCCGGACGCCGACAGCACCAGCACCCGCGAGTCCGGGCTCCGCTCCGCGATCTCCGCGATCGCCTGTACCCCGGACGTCGCACCGAGGTTGAGGTCCATCAGGACGACGTCGGGCCGCACCGTGCCCGCGATCCGCACGGCGGCCGGGGCGTCCGGGGCGGTGGCGACGACGTCGAACCCCCGCTCGGTCAGGTCCCGTGCGACGCCCTCGCGCCAGATCGGGTGGTCGTCGACGACCATCACCCGGATCGGCGTCTCCTCGCCCTCGGTCATGTGTCCCCCCGTTCGAGCCTGATCACCCATTCAGTACCGATCTCGGGCCCGGTGTCCAGGGTCAGCGCACCGCCGACGTCCTCGACCCGGCCGCGGATGGACCGCGAGACCCCCATCCGGCCCTCGGCCACGGCCTCGGCGAGCCGGCCGTCGGGGATGCCGGGACCGTCGTCGCGGACGCTGACCTCGATCGCGCGGGGCAGCTCCTCCAGCAGGATCCAGGCCCGCGCACCGGGCCCCGCGTGCAGCGCGACGTTGGCCAGCGCCGCGCGGACCGCGCCCTCCACCTCGTCGACGACGAGGGCGGCCAGCTCCACCGGGTGGCCCGGCGCGGAGACCGTCACCCGGTCCGACGCCAGGATCCGCAGCGCGGCACCGAGGTCCCGCCGACCGGACGCGTCGGTCGTCCCGGGGCCGGACAGCAGCGCGCGCAGCGAGGTCTCCTGCTCCGCCGCCAGCAGCCCGAGCTCCGCCGCGCCCCCGCCGAGCTCGGCGCCGCGGCGCTGGACGTGCGCCAGCACCTGCAGGACGCCGTCGTGCACCGCGCGGGTGAGCCGTTCCCGCTCGGCGGCCGCCGCCTGCTCCGCGGCGAGCCTGCGCAGCCGGGCCGCGGTGCGTTCCAGGACGTGCGACGCGAACCCGACGGTCAGCCCGGCCAGCACCAGCAGCTGGATGTCGCCCAGCTCGAGCGCGCCGAAGCGCTCCTTCGACAGCACCAGCGCGGCCGAGATCGCCGCGGCGGCGAGCACCCCGCCGCGGATCCGGAACGCGACCGCGCAGGCGAGGACCGCGCCGGAGGTCCAGATCGAGCCCATGCCGGGCGCACCGTCGTCGAGGTGGGCCCGGGTGACGATCCACGGGGTCGTCGCCATGATCGCGACGCAGACGGCTAGATCGGCGAGTGCGAGACGGCCCCGGCGGTCCGGGCTGCCGGGCAGGCCGCCGAGGTAGCCCCAGGACGTCACGGCCGTCCACACCGTCATCACCAGCAGCACGCCGAGCGCGGCCAGCGGCAGCACGTAGCCGGTGCGCAGGTGGTAGAGCGTGATCCCGACGACCGTGAGCAGCGTCAGCAGCAGGTAGGCGATGATGCCGCGCCAGAACGGCTCGAGCGGGTGCTCCACGTCGACGAGTGTGGCGTCCCGCGCCCGTGACCGGGCCCGTTCCGGCAGGCTGGTCATCGCGCGGCCGTCATCGCGGCTTGGTGCCGGTGACCAGCGCGTTGTAGAACCAGCTGCGCGGGACCACCCGGGAGAGCAGGTGCTCGTCCACCCAGGACAGCCGCTGCCAGCCGTGGTAGGCGAACATCGCCCAGTTCCAGCCGAGCTTGCCGGGCGGGACGGCGGCCTCGAAGGTCCGCACCGGCCACCCCAGCATCGCCGCGGAGAACTCCTCGGTGGAGGCGCGGACGCCGTCGGCCCCGGCCCGGCGCGCGGTGCGCTCCAGGTCCGCGGGATCGAAGGTGTGGATGTCCACGACGGACTCCAGCGCGGCCGCGCGGGACGACTCGTCGAGCTCGTGCTGCGGGCGCCGCCAGCTCTGCAGTGCGGGGAGCTTCGTGAGGGTCGTCGTGGCCTTCCAGGTCCACTGCCCCAGGGTGCGGGCGTAGGCGTCGCCGACGGTCGTCGGCTCACCGGCGAAGACGAACCGGCCGCCCGGCTCCAGCACGCGCAGGATCTCGCGGAACGCCGCCTCGACGTCCGGGATGTGGTGCAGCACCGCGTGCCCGACGACGAGGTCGAAGCTGTCGTCCGGGAACGGGATGTGCTCGCCGTCGACGACCCGGCCCTCGACGTCGAGGCCCAGCCCCTCGGCGTTGCGGATGGCGGCCTGCACCATCCCGGGCGAGAGGTCGGTGACGACGCCGCGCTCGGCGACCCCGGCCTGCATGAGGTTGAGCAGGAAGAACCCGGTGCCGCTGCCCAGCTCCAGGGCGCGCAGGTAGGGGCGGCCGTCCCACGGGGCGGCGGCGCGGAACCGTCCGGCGGCGTAGTCGATGCAGCGCTCGTCGTAGCTGATCGACCACTTCTCGTCGTAGGTGCCCGCCTCCCAGTCGTGGTAAAGCACGTTCGCGAGCTTCGGGTCGCGCCAGGCCGCCTCGACCTGCTCGGCGGTGGCGTGCGGGGTGGGCGCCGGGTCCGAACTCATGAGTAGGAGTTTTGCAGAACGGTCCGACGGAAACCGTCGGTGGGCTCGGTCACGGCGCGGGACGCCTCCCCGCCCGGCGGCGCCGGGCGGGGAACGTCGGTTCAGCGCCCCGTGAAGGTGGCCTTCCCCGGGCCGTTCTCCACGAACGACGCCATGCCGGTCGACGCGTCGTCGCTGGCGAACACGCCGGCGAACAGCTCCGACTCGATGTCGAGGCCGGTGCGCAGGTCGGTGTCGAGGCCGTTGTCGATCGCCTTCTTCGCCGCCGCGTAGGCCAGCGCCGGACCGGCCGTGAACTGCGACGCCCACGCCACCGCGCGGGTGTAGACCTCGTCGGCCGGCACGATCTCGTCGACCAGGCCGATCTCCAGCGCCTCCTCCGCCTTCACCATGCGACCGGTGTAGATCAGGTCCTTGGTGCGGCTCGGCCCGATCAGCCGCGCGGCGCGCTGGGTGCCGCCGCCGCCCGGGAAGATGCCGAGCAGGATCTCCGGGAAGCCGAGCTTCACGTTGTCCCCGGCGATCCGCCGGTCCGCGCCGAGCACGACCTCCAGGCCACCGCCCAGGGCGTAGCCGGTCACCGCGGCGACGGTCGGCTTCGGGATCGTCGAGATCGCCCCCAGCCCGGCGGACAGCTTCCGGGCCACCGGCGCCATGTCGGAGTACGACATCGACGCCATCTCCTTGACGTCCGCACCGGCGGCGAAGGTCTTCTCCCCGCCGTACACGACGACGGCGCGCACGTCGGCGCGCGTCGCCGCCTCGTCGGACACCTCCAGCAGCTCACCCTGGATCTGCCGGTTCAGGGCGTTCATCGGCGGCCGGTCGATCCGGATCGTCCCGACGCCGTCGTCCACGGACAGGCTCACGAATTCGGTCACGTCGCGGACCCTAACGTCCCCCGCGCGGGCCGGCGGTGTGATCAGTCCCGGCGGTACGCGGTGTACCGGCCGCCGTTGCGGCGCTCGACGGCCAGCGGCAGCCCGAACGTCTCCGACAGCGGTCCGGAGGTCATCACGTCGTCGAGCAGGCCGGCGGCGACGACCCGGCCGTCGCGCAGCAGCATCCCGTGCGTGTAGTTCGGCGGGATCTCCTCGACGTGGTGCGTGACCAGCACCGACGCCGGCGCGTACGGGTCGTCGGCCAGGTCGGCGAGCCGTCCGACGAGGTCCTCACGGCCACCCAGGTCGAGGCCCGCGGCGGGCTCGTCGAGCAGCAGCAGCTCCGGGTCGGTCATCAGGGCGCGGGCGATCAGGGTGCGCTTGCACTCGCCCTCGGACAGCGTCCCATAGGCGCGGTCACCGAAGCCGCCCATCCCGAGCTGCTCCAGGAGGTGGTGCGCGCGGCCGGTGTCGGTGCTCTCGTACTCCTCGTGCCAGCGGCCGAGGACGCCGTAGCCTGCGGAGACGACGACGTCGGCCACCTTCTCGTCCCCGGGGATCCGGACGCCCAGGTTCGCCGAGGTCAGTCCGATCCGCGGCCGCAGCTCGAAGACGTTCACCCGGCCCATCCGCTCGCCCAGGACGTGGACGCGCCCGGCCGTCGGGTGCAGCTCGGCGCCGGCGAGCCGCAGCAGGGTCGTCTTGCCTGCGCCGTTCGGGCCGAGGACGACCCAGCGCTCGTCGAGCTCGACGCGCCAGTCCACGGCGTCGAGCAGGGTGGTGGTGCCGCGGCGGACGGTGGCACCGTCCATCCCGATCACCAGGTCGTCGTCGTCGATCTCTGTGACACCGTTCGCGTGCGGGAGCCCGGGGGAAGACACCCCCCTATCCTGGCCGACCGTGCCTGTCTTCCCGCTCGGTGCCCACCCCGACGACCACGGGACCCGCTTCGCGGTCGCCTCCACCAGCGCAGAGACGGTCGAGGTCTGCCTGGTCGACGGCGTCGACGGCGCACTGACCGAGAGACGGGTCGAGCTGCGCGAGCACACCTTCGGCGTGTGGCACGGGCACGTCCCCGGGGTGAAGCCGGGCCAGCGCTACGGCTTCCGCGCGCACGGCCCCTACCGCCCGTTCGACGGGCTGCGCGCCAACCCGCACAAGATCCTCGTCGACCCGTACGCGAAGCGGGTCACCGGCACCGTCACCGACGTCGTCGCCGCCCGCGGGTGGCACGGCGACCCCATGTCCGGACGGCCGAGCACGGTCGACTCGCTGGGCAGCGTCCCGCTGTCGGTGGTCACCGCCCCCGAGCGGGGATCCCGCCCGGCGCGGCCGGACGTGCCGTGGTCCGACACGGTGATCTCGGAGATCCACGTCAAGGGCTGGACGAAGCTCCACCCGGAGGTCCCGGAGGCGCACCGCGGCACCTACCTCGGGCTGGCGCACCCGGCCGTCATCGCGCAGCTGCAGCGGACCGGGATCACCGCCGTCGAGCTGCTGCCGGTACAGGCGAGCGCGCCGGAGCCGCCGTTGCTGGAGCGGGGCGCGGCGAACTACTGGGGCTACGCCACCCTCGGGTTCCTCGCCCCGCACCCCGGATACGCGGCCGTGCCCGGCAACGAGACCGCCGAGTTCCGCTACCTGGTCGACACCCTGCACGCGGCCGGGATCGAGGTGATCCTGGACATCGTCCCCAACCACACCTGCGAGGGCGGGGTCGGCGGGACGACGCTGTCCTACCGCGGGCTGGACGCCCCGGCGTACTACTCGCTGGGCGGTTCCGGGCACGACGCCGACATCACCGGCACCGGCAACACCCTCGACGCCGGGTCGCCGACGGTCATCCGGCTGGTCTGCGACGCGATGCGGCACTGGGTGCACGCCTACGGCGTCGACGGCTTTCGGATCGACCTCGCCTCGGTGCTCGGCCGCCCGCGCTCCGGCCCGTTCTCCCCCGACTCGGCACTGCTCACCGCGATCGCGCAGGACCCGACGCTGTCGACCTGCAAGCTGATCGCCGAGCCGTGGGACGCGACCGGTGAGGGCTACCGGGTCGGCGGCTTCGGCGTCGCCTGGTCGGAGTGGAACGGCCGCTACCGCGACGCCGTGCGCGACTTCTGGCGCGGCCACGGCGGCGTCGCCGAGCTGGCGTCGCGGCTGACCGGCAGCTCCGACATCTACGCACTGTCGGGGCGCCGCCCGTGGGCGTCGGTCAACTTCGTCACCGCGCACGACGGCTTCACCCTGCGCGATCTCGTCTCCTACGAGCGCAAGCACAACGAGGGCAACGGCGAGAACAACCGCGACGGCACCGACGACAACCGCTCGCAGAACCTCGGTGCGGAGGGCGAGACCGACGACGCCGGCATCCGCACCGCCCGGCTCTCGACGGCGCGCGCGATGATGGCGACCCTGCTGCTGTCGATCGGCACCCCGATGATCACCGGCGGCGACGAGCGCTGGCGCACCCAGGGCGGGAACAACAACCCGTACTGCCGCGACGACGAGACGTCGTGGGTGGACTGGACCGGCACCGACGAGACCGCCGCGATGGAGACCTTCACCGCGAAGGTCGCCGCGCTGCGCCGGGAGTCGCCGGTGCTGCACCGCGACCAGTTCTACGTCAATGGCGAGGTCCTCTGGTGGGACCCGTCCGGGCGGCCGATGGAGCCCGAGGACTGGCACGACGGCGGGCGGCGGACCCTCGTGGTGCTGCTCGCCGACTACTGGCTGCTGCTCCTGCACGCCGGTAACGAGCCCGTGGACTGCCTCCTGCCGGACGGGCACGACCTCGATCCGGTCCTCGACTCGACCACGCCCGACGGCGAACCGGCCGACCCGGCCCCGCTCCTGGCCGGATCGACCGTCGTGCTCCCGCCGCGCTCGGTGCGCCTGCTGCGGAGCCGCTGAACCGTTCACCCGCCGAGATGCAGCTCAGCGCTGTGCCCGGGGCTCCCGGGAGCGCTGAGCTGCATCTCGGCTCGGGTGGTCCGGGCACGGACGGTGCGCGGTGGTTCTGCGCGCGGCCCGGGCGGGACATAATCGGCCCATGCCGCGCTACGAGTTCCGCTGCCGGGTCTGCGCCTCCGGCGGCGTGCCGGGAACGTTCGAGGTGGACCGGCCGATGGCCGCGGCCGCCGACCCCGCGCCGTGCCCGCAGGGCCACGCCGACACGGTCAAGCTCCTCTCCACCGTCTCGCTGGGCGGGCGCGCGCCGGGTGGCGGCGCGCCCGCCCCGGTCCCCGCCGGCGGGGGCGGAGGCGGCGGCTGTTGCGGCGGAGGCTGCTGCGGCTGACCGGGCCTACCCCGCCAGCACGATCCGCCCCAGCTCGACGGACGACGCCAGGTGCGGATGGTGCGGCAACACCCGCACCGTGTACCCGGTCAACCCGGCGTGCGGCAGGGGCACCGCGACCTCCCAGCTGTCGTCGCCGCGGTGCTCCATGGCGACGGTGACGGGTTCGGCGAGCTCGTCGGTGTCGTCCACCCGCCCGACGACGGCCTCCACCACCACGTCCGACGGCTCCAGCCCGGCGAGGTCCACGCCCGCGCGCACGGTCATCGGCGATCCCACGACGGGGGTGTCGGGCAGCCCCGAGGCGTCCACGCCGGTGATCCGGACGTGGTTCCAGGCCTTGTTCAGCCGGGCCCGGTACTGCGCGATGTCCCGGGCCGCGGCGTAGTCGTCGGCCGCGGCACCGGCGGCGGCGCGACCGGCCGGGGCGTACCAGTCCTGGACGTACTCGCGCACCATCCGAGTCGCCTGCACCTTCGGGCGGAGCGTGGTGAGCGTGTGCCGCACCATCTCCACCCAGCGGTCCGGGACGCCGTCGGTGCGGTCGTAGAACGCCGGCCCGACCTGGGTGGCGAGCAGCTCGTAGAGCGCGTTGGCCTCCAGGTCGTCGCGCCGCGTGGGGTCCTCGACGCCGTCGGCGGTGGGGATCGCCCAGCCGTTGCGTCCGTCGTAGAACTCCTCCCACCAGCCGTCCCGGATGGACAGGTTGAGCCCGCCGTTGAGCGCCGACTTCATGCCGGAGGTGCCGCACGCCTCCAGGGGGCGCAGCGGGTTGTTGAGCCAGACGTCGCAGCCCCAGTAGAGGTACCGGGCCATCGACATGTCGTAGTCGGGCAGGAAGACGATCCGGTGCCGGACGCCGGCGTCGTCGGCGAACCGGACGATCTGCTGGATGAGGGCCTTGCCGCCGTCGTCGGCGGGGTGCGACTTGCCGGCGACGATCAGCTGCACCGGGCGGTGCGGGTCGAGCAGCAGCCCGCGCAGCCGGTCCGGGTCGCGCAGCATCAGGGTGAGCCGCTTGTAGGTCGGCACCCGGCGGGCGAACCCGACCGTCAGGACGTCCCGGGCGAAGACGTGGTCGGTCCAGCCCAGCTCCGGCTCGGAGGCGCCACGTTCCAGCCAGGCCGCGCGGACCCGGCGGCGGACCTCGTCGACCAGCCGGGAACGCAGGGTGTTGCGCAGCGCCCAGAGGTCGGCGTCGGACACCTCGGCGGGCCGCTCCTCGGGCGACCCGATGAGCTCGGTGACCTGGAGGGCCTCCCAGGTGGGGCCGTGCACGCCGTTGGTGACCGAGCCGATCGGCACCTCGTCGCGGTCGAAGCCCGCCCACATGCCGCCGAACATCTCCCGGGACACGACGCCGTGCAGCTGCGAGACGCCGTTCGCGCGCTGGGCCAGGCGCAGCCCCATGTGCGCCATGTTGAACGTCTCCGGGTCCTCCTCCGCGCCGAGCGCGAGCAGCCGGTCCGCGGGGAGCCCGGGCAGGAGCCGGTCGGTCAGGTAGTGCCGGACGAGATCGAGGCCGAACCGGTCGATGCCGGCGGGGACGGGGGTGTGCGTGGTGAACACCGTCCCGGCCCGGACGGCCGCGAGCGCCTCGTCGAAGTCGAGGCTCGTACCCGGCGCGGTCGCGGCCGGGGACGCCGGGGAGCCGGTGCACAGCTCACGGATCCGCTCCAGGCCGAGGAACCCGGCGTGGCCCTCGTTCGTGTGGAAGACCTCGGGGGCCGCGTGGCCGGTGGCCCCGCAGAACGCGCGGACCGCCCGGACGCCCCCGACACCGATCAGGATCTCCTGCTGGATCCGGTGGTTCTGGTCGCCGCCGTAGAGCCGGTCGGTGACGCCGCGCAGGTCCGGCTCGTTCTCCTCGATGTCCGTGTCGAGCAGCAGCAGCGGCACCCGTCCGACGCGGGCGAGCCACACCCGGGCGTGCAGCGTGCGGTCGCCGGGCATCGCGACCTCGACGAGCACCGGCGCGCCGTCGGCACCGGCGAGCAGCTGCAGCGGCAGGCCCTGCGGATCGATCGCCGGGTAGTGCTCGAGCTGCCAGCCGTCGAGCGACAGCGACTGGCGGAAGTACCCGGAGCGGTACAGCAGCCCGACGGCGACCAGCGGGACGCCCAGGTCGGAGGCGGCCTTCAGGTGGTCGCCCGCGAGGACGCCGAGCCCGCCGGAGTAGTTGGGCAGCACCTCCGAGACGCCGAACTCCATCGAGAAGTACCCGACGGCGGCGGGCAGGCCGGCGTCCGGGTCCTGCTGGTACCAGCGGGGCTCGGTCAGGTAGCGGTCGAGGTCGTCGGCGAGCTCGGCGACCCGCCCGGCGACGGCGTCGTCGTCGGCGAGCTCGGCGAGCCGGCCGGTCGGGATCTCGCCCAGCAGCCGGACGGGGTCCTGGCCGCAGGCGTCCCACGCGTCGGGGTCGAGCGAGGCGAACAGGTCGCGTGTGGGCGCGTGCCACGTCCACCGCAGGTTCGTGGCCAGGGTCTGCAGCGGTGCGAGCGGACCCGGGAGCTGGGCACGGACGGTGAATCGGCGGAGGGCTCTCACGGCGCGGACCCTAGTGCCGTGACGCCCGTGGCGCGGCAGGCGCTCCGGGGCGCCCGGCCGCCCGCACGCCGCGTCATCCGGCGGAGGCCTCCAGCCGGTCCAGGACGGCGTCGGCGGCGAACCGGTCGAGCCGGAACGACTCCGGGCCCAGCCCGTAGACCCGTCCCTCGGTGAAGGCCGGCAGCGTGGCGAGCAGGGGCTGCCGCGCCCGCTGCTGCTCCACCTGCTCGTCGGTGGCGTTGACGACGAACAGCGAGGCGTCGCCGAACTGCCCGGCGTTCTCCTGCGCGACCGGGACGGCGTCCCTGCGCTGCCCCGCGTTCCCGAGCCCGGAGCGGCCGCTCGCCTCGACCAGCCGCAGCCGCAGCCCGAGCTGGGTCAGCAGCTTGCCCTGCGCGGAGTCGGCGGTGAAGACGTTGTAGCCGTCCGGGGTGATGGTCAGCGCGACCGCCTCGCGAGACGTGTCGATCCGCTGCCCCACCTCGGCGGCCCGGGCTGCGAACCCCTGCTCCGCGGCCGCCGCCTCGTCGGCGCGGCCGAGATCGGCGCCGAGCCGGGCCGACAGCTCCTGCCAGGACAACGAGCTGTGGTCGACGACGACGGTCGGCGCGATCGCGGACAGCTGCGCGTAGGCCTCGGGGGTGACGGCGTCGGCGCCGACCGCGCTGCCGACGATCACGTCCGGCGACTGCGCGGCGACCGCCTCGACATCGACGGTCGGGCCGCCGAGCGGGACGGTCCCCTGCTCCACGGCACGCGGGCCCCAGGCCACGAAGAACCCGTTGCCGTCGGCGGTGCCGCCACCGGGGCGGGTGGTGGCCGACGCGATCACCGGCAGGTCCAGGGCGAGCAGGTGCCCGGTCATCGTCACGCTGGCCGACACCACGCGCTGCGGTGACGCGGGGACCTCGGCGGTGCCCAGCGCGTGGGTGACGGTGCGGGTGCCCGGGTCGGTGCCCGCCACCGACCCCCCGGACGGCGACGAGCACCCGGCCACGAGCCCGAGCACGACGGCCAGCAGCAGCACCGCTCGGTGTGAAGCTTGCTTCATTGCCAGTACTATTAGGCAAGCCTAATCTGCCGTCAATGTTCCCCACGCCACCCGGTGTCCCGCCGGAGCTCGCGGTCCCGCCGCAGGTCCCCCGCCCGGCCCCACCGGAGCGGCTGCCGCCGGACCGCTGCCCCGCTGTCGCCCGGCTGCTGCGCGACGGCGACCGGGACGCGTTCCTCGCGCACGTCCGCCGGGCGGGCACCCCGCTGGTCGACGACCTCGGCGACAGCACGTGCGCGGTCACCTTCGTCGTCCCGGACCGGGCCGGGACGGCCGAGGTGCACGTGCTGCCGAACAAGCTCGCCGACGCCGCGCACCCCGCGGCGACCGCGGCGGAACGACTGCCCGGGGCGTGGGTCCTGACCCTACGGATGCCGCGGGACTGGCGGGCGGGCTACGGCGTCGCCGAGCTCCCGGAGCGCCCGGCCGGGACGGGCCCGGCACCGGACGGTGGCCGCCGGGCCCGGGCGCTGGCCGCCGTCCCCGGGCACCGGCGCCCCGCGGTGGCGCGGTTCCTCGACGTCCAGGCGGCCGCCCGCCCGGACCCGCTCGCCCGCGAGCACCTGGTCGACGGGACCTCGGTCGTCTCGCTGCCCGGCGCCCCGGCACCGCCCCGGCCCGGCGGGCCGCGGGGAACGGTGCTGCACGGCGACCTCGGCGGCCGGCCGGTCTGGCTGCACGACCCGGCGGGCACCGACCCGGGCGAGCCGCTACCGGTCGTCGTCCTGACGGACGGGCACCACCGGCTCGCCGACGGCCTCCCCGCGGTGCTCGACGGCGCGGTCGCCGCCGCGGCGCTGCCACCGGTGCGCACCATCGGCGTCGCGGCCCGGCCCGGCGACGGCCGGAGCCGGGAGCTGGGCTGCGATCCCGGTTTCACAGCCTTCCTGGCCGAGGACATGCTCGGGTGGGCGGCCGGGCACCGGGCACTCACCGTCGACCCGGCGCGCACCGTCGTCGCCGGGCAGAGCCTGGGCGGGCTGACCGCCGTGTACGCCACCCAGGCCGCGCCCGACCGGTTCGGTCTCGCCCTCAGCCAGTCCGGCTCGTTCTGGTGGCCGAACACCCGCGACGACCGCGAGTGGCTGACCTCGGTGCTCCCGTCGGGGCCGCGGACGCACGGCGTGCTGCTGGAGGTCGGCTCCGAGGAGTGGGTGCTGCGCGATGCGACCCGGCGGGTCGCGGACGTCCTCGCGGCCCGCGGCGACCTCGCCGGCCTGCACGAGTTCCGCGGCGGGCACGATCCGGCATGCTGGCGCGCCGGGCTGGTCCCGGCGCTCGGGACACTGATCCACGGGAGGGACGACCGGTGAGCCGATCAACGAGCACCCCGCCGTCCGCCGGGGACGCCACCGACCCGACCGGGCGCCGCGCCGGGGAGGCGGTGCTCCTGGCCGCGGGCCGGCTCACCGCGATGCTCGACGCCGCCTGCGCCGACGAGGACCTCACCCCGCTGCAGGCCCGCTACCTGCGCACGCTGCGCGATCCGCTTCCCCAGGGCGAGCTCGCGGACCGGCTCGGCGTCGACCCGGCGCGGGTGTCGGGACTCGCCCGCGACCTCGGCCACCGCGGCCTGGTCGAGCGGGTCCCCGGCGGCGACCGGCGCCAGCGGCTCGCCCGCCTCACCCCCGAGGGCGAGGACGCCGTGCACCGGATCGGGGCGCGCCTCGCCGCGCGGTCGCCGATGAACCGGGAGTTCGACCGCGCCGAGCGCGAGACCCTGATCGCCCTGCTGGACCGGATCGTCTCCGCGCTGCCGGGTCCGGGCGCCTGACCGGCCCGCACGGTCCGGCCACCGTCCGGTCACGAACGGCTACTGAACCGATGCCGAACTGCGGTGTCGGGTCCGTGTCCCGCCGCGCCCGGACTGGACCGGATGGGTACGGTTGTCCCGCGCGCCACACAGGTCCCGGTGTGCACAATCCGATCGACGAGGAACCCGGGGGTGACGTCCGATGACGGGGCGGCTCGGAATCGATGACGTGACTCCGTTCGTGGAGACCGGCGACCCGTCCAAGGCCGTCGTCGGCGAGGTCGTGCCGATCCGCGCGAACGTCTGGCGCGAGGGTCACGACGCGGTCGCCGCCAACGTCGTCTTCACCCCGCTCGGGGCGGACGGGACCCCCGGCGAGTCCCGCTACGTGCGGATGCGCCCCGAGGGTGTCGGCACCGACCGGTTCGTCGCGTGGGTCTCCCCCGACGCGGAGGGCCGCTGGACGTTCCGGGTCGACGCGTGGAGCGACCCGTGGTCGACGTGGCGCTCGGGCGTCGAGAAGAAGATCGAGGCCGGGCAGTCCGCCGACGAGCTCGCCAACGACCTCGAGATCGGCGCCCAGCTGCTGTCCCGGGTGGGCCGCCGTCCGTCCGAGAAGGACAGCCGCGACCTGCTCCTCGGTGCGGCGAACACGCTCCGGGACACCGCGCTGCCGCTGCGGACCCGGGTCGCGCCCGCGCTGTTCGACGCCGTCGCGAAGATCATGGCCGAGCGCCCGGTGCGGGAACTGATCACCCGCGGACCGGAGCGTGAGATCCACGTCGACCGGCGTCGTGCGCTCTACGGCTCCTGGTACGAGTTCTTCCCCCGCTCCACCGGGGGCCGCGACGAGACCGGGCGGCCGGTGCACGGCACGTTCGCGACGTCGTCCAAGGAGCTGGACCGGGTCGCGCGGATGGGCTTCGACGTCGCCTACCTGCCGCCGATCCACCCGGTCGGCACGGTGCACCGCAAGGGGCGCAACAACTCCGTGCACGCCGAGCCGGGTGACGTCGGCTCGCCGTGGGCGATCGGCTCCGCCGCGGGCGGGCACGACGCCATCGATCCCGAGCTCGGCGACTTCGACGACTTCGACGCGTTCGTCGCCCGTGCCGGGGAGCTCGGGCTGGAGGTCGCACTGGACCTGGCGTTGCAGTGCGCGCCGGACCACCCGTGGGTCACCGAGCACCCGGAGTGGTTCACCGTGCGTCCCGACGGGACGATCGCCTACGCGGAGAACCCGCCGAAGCGCTACCAGGACATCTACCCGCTGAACTTCGACCGCGACCCGGACGGCATCTACGCCGAGTGCCTGCGCATGGTGCTGACGTGGGTCGAGCACGGGGTGACGATCTTCCGGGTCGACAACCCGCACACCAAGCCGCCGAACTTCTGGCACTGGCTGATCTGGGAGGTCAAGCGGCAGCACCCGGACGTGCTGTTCCTGGCCGAGGCCTTCACCCGCCCGGCCCGGCTGTTCGGCCTCGCCCGGCTGGGCTTCACCCAGTCCTACTCCTACTTCACCTGGCGCACGGAGAAGGAGGAGCTGGCCGACTTCGCGACGATGCACGCCGAGCACGCCGACGAGTGCCGTCCCAACGTCTTCACCAACACCCCGGACATCCTGCACGAGTCGCTGCAGACCGGCGGGCCCGCGATGTTCGCCATCCGGGCGACGCTCGCCGCGACGATGTCGCCGACCTGGGGTGTCTACTCCGGATTCGAGCTGTACGAGGGCACCCCGGTGAAGCCGGGCAGCGAGGAGTACCTCGACTCGGAGAAGTACGAGCTGCGCCCGCGCGACTTCGAGTCCGCGCTCAACCAGGGCCGTTCGCTGGAGTCCTACCTGACCCGGCTCAACGAGATCCGGCGCGCGCACCCGTCGTTGCAGCAGCTGCGCGAGGTGCACTTCCACGAGATCGACAACGAGCAGCTCATCGCCTACTCGCGACTCGACCCGGCCACCGGCGACCAGGTGCTGGTCGTCTGCACGCTCGACTCGTTCTCCCCGCAGCAGGGCACGATCAAGCTGGACATGCCGGCGCTGGGCCTGGACTACGCCGACGTGGTCGACGTGCACGACGAGATCTCCGGCGAGACCTACCGCTGGGGCGAGTACAACTTCGTCCGGCTGGTCCCGGGTGAGCACGTCGCGCACGTGCTGCGGCTGCCGTCGCAGGTGCCGCTGGTCTGAGCCCCGGGCTCAGGTCAGGAAGTCCAGCAACGCCCGGTTCGTCGCCGCCGGCTGCTCGAGGTAGCCGTAGTAGCCGGCGTCGGGGATCTCGGCGTAGCGGGCCCCGGGGACGGCGGCGGCGACCTCCCGGCTCAGCCGCGGCGGGATCGCCCGGTCGTCCGCGAACGCGAGCACCAGCGCCGGGACCGCGATCCCACGGTAGGCGGCGGTGCGGTCGCCGAGGTCGAGCGAGACCTGCAGCTGGGCGCGGTGGCCCGGTGACACGGTGGACCCGCCGAAACCGATGATGTCCAGCCAGTCCCGGGCGGCGCGCTCGTCGTCGAGGGTCGCCGGGGACAGGTTGTGCGTCGCCTGCACCGCCGCCCACAGCTCGGCGGGCAGCGTGACACCGGCGTCGGCGGCCGCGACCGTCCCGGCGGTCCATGCCTGCTGCACCGGCGTCAGGCGGGCGTGCGCGGCGAGGGCCGCGACCCGGCTCACCAGGTCCGGGCGCGCCAGCGCCAGCTCCAGGACGACGCGGGACCCCAGCGAGGTCCCGACGACCGCGGCCCGTCCCACCCCGAGGTGCTCGACCAGTGCGGCCACGTCGGCGGCCATGTCGTCGACGGTGAACCCGGCCGCGCACTCGTCGGTGGGCGGGATCCCCCGGTTGTCCAGGGTCACCGGCCGCAGGCCCGCGTTCCGGAGTGCGGGCACCTGGTGCACGTCCCAGACCCGGCCCGGGCTGCCGGTGCCCATCACGAGCACGACGGGCGGGCCGTCACCGCCGTGGTCGGTGTAGGATAGCCGGATGCCGTTGAGCGTCGCGATCGTCACCGGTCCATCGTGGCCGACCGCCCGGCGGGCCGGTCACGCCCTCGCGGCGTCGTCCTCGCAGGCCGGTGGCTCCAGCACGACCGCCGTCGCCCGGTACGGCGTGAGGTCGATCCGGAAGACCTGCAGGTCGTCGACCGTGCCGACGGTCTCCCCGGAGAACAGGTCCACCACCGTCGAACCCGGTGCGAGGTGCTCGGACCGCACGGCCGCGTCGACGTGCTCGTCGGCGAAGTTCAGCACCGTCACCTGGGTCCGGCCGTCGTCGAGCTCGTGCACCATCACGAGCAGCCCGCGGTGCGAGACGTCGGGGACGTCGACCTGCCGCGCCGTCGCGACCCCGCTGTGCTTGCGGACCGCCAGGATCGCCTGCATCTGCCGGGCGAAGCTGGTCTCGTCGGCGAGCTGCTCGGGCAGGCTGCCGTAGAGGCTGCGGCCCCGCGGCATCCCCGACGACGACCGGTCGGCGTCCGGCCGGTCCCCCATCAGGTCGTGCGCCGGCCGCGAGATCCACCGGGTGTCGCCGGACGCCAGCAGGTCGGCCACCTGCTCGGGCGGCAGTGTCAGCATGCCGAGCAGGTCCCAGCCCGACAGCGCGAACACCCCGGGCTGGAACGCGTTGAACATGACCAGCAGCAGGTGCACGCGGCGGATGCGCTCGACGTCGTCCGGGCCGATGTCGTCGAGCGCCGAGATGCCGAGCGCGGCGGCGATGACGGTCGCGCTGGTGCAGGCGATGCCGTTCGTCGTGAAGATCAGGTTGTAGGGCGCGCCGGCGCCGGTGAGGTGCTCGCACAGGTCCCGGCGGATCGTGTCCGCCAGCTCGCCCCCGGTGATCTCCTCGCCGCGGAACGGGAACAGGTCGTCGGTGTGCCCGGCGGTCCAGTGCACGAGCTCGTAGGTCAGCTCGTCGTGGTTCTGCAGCGCGTGCACCAGCGACGCCGGGTCCACGCCCAGGTCCAGCGCGGTGCGCAGGGTGAGCCGGAGGAACTCGGTGTCCGACGTGGCCAGTGCGTGGTGGTAAGCGGGCCGGTTGATGAAGTCGTAGGACAGGTCCGCTCCGGCCTCGGAGGTGACCTTGATGTCGTCGACGGTGAGGTTCAGCTCCTGGAAGGTGAACCCGCCGACCTTGCGGACCATCGACGCGATGAGGTGGTTCGCCGCCTCCGACAGCGGGTGCCCCTCGGACCAGCCCGGCATCCCGCCGCCCGCCTTCTCGACGCCGAGGAACCCGTTGGCGTCGAGCCGCAACGCGCCGGAGCCGAGGTCGGCCAGCGAGTGCAGGGCGTCGCCGATGACCATCCGCATCCCGGCGAAGGTCGGGTCCAGCCAGTTCACCGACGGCTGGCCGTCCTTGAAGTAGTGCAGGTAGACCCACCGCCGGACGACGCCGTCGACCCCGGTGACCTCGGCCGTCGCCGACCAGTTGGTCTCCTTCACACCCTCCCGGTAGAAGATCACCCGCTGCAGCCGGCCGACGATGTAGCCGGCCTTCTCCAGCGCCTCCTCGGTGGCGGCGTCGAGGTTCACCGAGTCGCGGCCGGGCGGGACCTCGGGCAGCATCCCCCAGTCACCCGGCTCGATCTCGACCATGTGGTAGACGCCGGGGTAGTCGCCGTAGGCGATCTCGGCGAGCCGGAAGTCCGGGCCCTTGCCGGTGTGGCCGGGCACGACGTCGTCGATGATCGTGCCGCCGTGCCAGGTCGCGGTGGCGCACATGGCCCGGAACTCGTCCTCGGTGCCGAAGACCGGGTCGATCTCGTTGGAGATCCGGTCGAAGTGCCCGTCGACGCTCGGGGTCGACTGCCAGCCGGACAGCCCGCCGGCGCGCTTCACCGGTCCGGTGTGGACGCCCTCGATGCCGATCGTCTCGAACGCCTGCCACAGCTCGGTGTCGCCGAGCGCGCCGAGGAACGACACGCCCTCCGGCGTGATCAGCGAGATCGGGTAGGCGGTGAACCACACCGACGCCGTCTCCACCGCACCACGCGGGCCGGGGCTGGCGAACGGGTTCTGCCACATCGAGCCCTGCCCGGAGAACTGGCGGGCGAGCTCGTCGGCGTGGCCGAGCATCGACTGGGCGAGCAGCCAGGAGACGTAGACCGGGTTCTCGCCGGAGGCCGGGCCGTCCTGGGAGACCGACCGGCGGCGCACGGTCGAGCGGACCCGGGCGCGGTGACGCAGGGTCCGTGGCCGCGCCTCGTGGTAGTACTCGGCGAAGTTGACCTCCGGCGGCGTGTGCTCGCCGTCGGGGGTGTCCGCTCCGGACGGCGCGGGGCCGCCGGGCTCCGTCGTGGACGCGTCGGCCTGGGTCTCGGCCATCGGCTCTCGCTCGGCCATCGGCTCTCGCTCGGTCACGCCGCCGGTCCTCCGGGTCGGTTCGTGGTCGGTTGGATCGGGCCGGGCCGGGTCCGCCCGGGGGCCCGGGTACCCGCGACCGGACGGCGCTCGCGGGCGTGCGGCACCGTCGCGGAGGCACCGGGCACCGCGTTCAGTATGGGTTTCCGGGCACGGGTGTGCCGGGCGGAAGGAAGCGTCGCGAATCGGTGACCACCCGTGACCAACGGGTGGTCGTTCCGACACGGACCGTACCAGCGGGCCGGGTCCGCACCCGGCCCGGACCGCCCGGCCCGGATAGGGTCCCCGGGGCCGGCCGGTGCAGGTGTGCACCGCCGGTGCAGCGGGAAGACGGCCGGGCGAGCGACACCGGCGTGGAGGGGGACGAACGTGGGTCCGACCGGAGCATCCGAGCACGTCGAGGCGCTTCCCCGGCTGCTGCGGGACTGGCTGCCCGGGCGCCGGTGGTTCGCCGAGAAGGGCCGTCCGCTGGAGGGGGTGCGGATCGCCTCACGGACCGCGCTGCCCGCACCGGAGGGCCTGCACGGCCTGGAGGTCGTCGTCCTCGCGGTGTCCTTCGCCGACGGCCCGGACCGGCACTACCAGCTGCACCTGGCGCGCGCCGGGGCGGCGCCGGGCGGCGCCGACGAGATCGGCACCGTCGGCGGCGAGGTCCTCTACGACGGCCTGTACGACCCGGCCGTGACCGGCTGGATCCTGCGCGCGATCGCCGGGGGCACCTCGACCGGCGGGCTGGCCTTCGTCCCCGAGCCCGACGCGGTGCTGCCGCTGACCGAGACCGGCCGGGTCGTCGACGCGGAGCAGTCCAACACGTCCGTCCGCTGGGGCGACCGCTCCATCCTCAAGGTCTACCGGCGGCTGTCCCCCGGGCTCAATCCGGACCTGGAGCTGCACCGCGCGCTGCGGGCCGCCGGATCGGGGTCCGTCGCGGCGCTGCAGGGCGGGATCGAGGGCGCGCTCGACGGCGAGCCCGCCACCTACGGCCTGCTGCAGGAGTTCGCGTCCGGCTCCGAGGACGGCTGGGAGCGGGCCACCGACGCCGTCCGCGACGGGACCGACTTCACCGGTGAGGCCCGCGCGCTCGGCGAGGCGCTCGCCGACATCCATCTCGCACTGCGCGCCGAGCTGGGGACCTCGGAGGCCGATCCGGCCGCGATGGCCGCACACTGGACGTCCCGTCTGGACGCCGTGGCCGGCCAGGTCCCGGTCCTCGCCCCGTACGTGCCCGCGATCCGCGCCGTCTACGACGAGGTCGCGGCGCTCGGCTCGCCGGTCGTCGTGCAGCGGGTGCACGGCGACCTCCACCTCGGTCAGACCCTCCGCCGCCCCGGCGGCAGCTGGCTCGTCATCGACTTCGAGGGCGAGCCCTCGGCCACCACGCAGGAGCGGCGCGCTCCGGACGCGGCCGTCCGGGACGTCGTCGGGATGCTGTTCTCCTTCGAGTACGCGGCCTTCCACCACCTCCTGACCCGCTCCGACACGCCCGGCGGAGGTCTCGGTTCGGACACTCCCGAGGCACGAGCGGCACACGGCTGGTCGACCCGGAACCGGGACGCGTTCTGCGCCGGGTACGCCGCGCGGACCGGCACCGATCCACGCGAGCAGGACGCGCTGCTACGCGCCTACGAGCTGGACAAGGCCGTCTACCAGGTGCTCTACGAGACCCGCAGCCGTCCGACCTGGCTGCCGATCCCGCTGACGGCTGTCGCCCGGAGCACGTCGCTGTAGCATGCGACCCGGCATCGCGTAACCCGGTAGCCACCGGACCTTCCCGATCCCGTCGCCCGGGCAACGCCCGACCCACCGGGCGCCGCACCGCGGGATCGTGGAATCCTCCCGAGCAGGAGGATCGACCATGACACGACGACTTCGGACGCTGTGATGGCGCCGGCTGTCGACGTCACGTCCCCGGTACTGGACGACGTGCTCGGGCTGGTGCTGCAGCCGGGTCCCGGCACCATCGGGATCGTCCTGGCCGCGCTCGCGGTCGGGGTCGTCCTCGAGGGACCGGTCGTCACCGTGGTCGCCGGTTCGCTGGCCGGGGCGGGGCTGCTCGACTGGTGGGCGGTCTGGGTGGTCGCGGTCCTCGCCGACGTCGTGTCGGACACCGTCTTCTACCTGCTCGGACGTGGTGGTGCACGGCCCCGGCTGGCGCCGCTGCTGGTGCGCCTCGGCCTCACCACCCGCCGCCGGGAGGCACTGCGCGACAGGGTGGATGAGAACCTGGGCCAGGTGGTGATCGGGGCGAAGGTCGTCGACGTGGGGGCCATCCCCGCGTTCCTGGCCATCGGTCTGGCCGGGGTCTCGTACCACCGGTTCCTGGCCTGGGCCGTCCCGGCCGCCGCCGTCCGGACGGCGGTCCTGGTCGGAATCGGCGGGTGGGTGGGGGGCCGGTTCGCGTCCGAGCTCGCCGACCGGCCGTGGATCATCGTGGCGGTCGGGGCCGGAACAGGCCTCGTCCTCATGGCCGGGCGTGCGCTGTGGATGCGCGTCGCGGCGTCGCGGCCTCGCGGAAGGAGAACGTGTGCGCGTCCTGATAGGCGCCGACACCTGGACACCGAACGTCAACGGTGCCTGCTACGCAGCCCGTCGGCTGGCGGCCGGGCTGGCCGAGCGCGGGCACGAGGTCCACGTCGCGGCACCGGCACGGGGGTTCCGCAGCCGTCCGGCCGAACAGGTCGGTCCGATCACCGAGCACCGGGTCCGCTCGATGCCGGTGCCGCGGCCGTCCGGGTTCCGCATCTGCCCGCCGCCGGGACTGCGCCGGTCGGCGCGCGCCCTGCTGCGCCGGGTCCGGCCCGACGTCGTCCACGTGCAGAGCCACATGATCCTCGGCCGGAGTCTGCTCGGCGCCGCACAGGACCTCGGCATCCCCGCGGTCGCGACGACCCACATGATCCCGGACAACATCCTGCCCGCGATCAGCTTCCTGCACCTGCCCCCGGCGCGGCTGCGCCGGCTGTTCTGGTGGGACGCGGCGCGGGTGCTGGGCCGCGCGGGCGTCGTCACGGCCCCCACACCGCACGCCGCGATGCTCGCCGAGACCCACGGCGTCGCCGGGCCGGTGCTGCCGGTCTCCAACGGGCTCGACACCTCGCGGTTCCAGCCCGACACCTCCGGGCGCGGTACGGCGTTCCGGGAGCGGCACGGCATCCCCGCCGGGCCGCTGCTCGGCGTCGTCGGGCGGCTCGACCACGAGAAGCACGTCGACGAGATCATCCGCTCGCTGACGATCGTGCGACGCAGCGTCCCCGGCGCCCGGCTGCTGATCGTCGGCGAGGGCGACGAGCAGGCCAGGCTCCGGGCCACGGTCCGCGCGGAGGGCCTCGAGCAGGCCGTGACCTTCACCGGGCGCCTCTCCGACGAGGAGCTCTCCGACGTCTACGCGGCGATCGACGTCTTCGTCAACGCCGGCACCGCGGAGCTGCAGAGCCTCGTCACCCTGGAGGCGATGGCCACGGCGCGGCCGGTCGTCACGGTCGACGCCGGGGCCCTGCCGCACCTCGTCCGGCACGGCGAGAACGGGTTCCGCTACCCGCACGGCGACGCCGGTGCGCTGGCCGACCGCGTGGTCCGGGTGCTGTCCGACCCCGGCGCCGCGGCCGCGATGGGCGAGGCGGGCCTGCGGATCGTCGCCGAGCACACCCTGCCCGCCACCCTGGACGCGTTCGAGGCGATCTACCGCGCCCAGCGGGCCACCCGGCTGCCCGACACCCGTCGCACCGCCGACCGCCGCGGGCTGACGCGGTCCGGGCGGGACGGCTGACGCGTGCACATCGCCTTCTTCTCCGACCAGCACCCGGCGACCCTCGGCGGCCTCCAGGTCTCCCTGGGGCTGCAGCGGGAGTACCTCGAGCGGGCCGGGCACACGGTGACGGTGTGCGCGCCCGTCGCGCGGCGGGTGCCGTCGGCGCGCTACGGCCGCGACGACGACGTCCTGCTCCCGGCCGCACCGGCCGGCGAGTACTCGTTCGCGGTCGCCGGTGCGGCCGCCGACCGGGCGGCCGACCGCGGGTTCGGCGCGCGGCCGCCGGTCGACGTCGTGCACGTCCAGGCCGACTTCTGGGGCGCGTGGACGGGCTACCGGTTCGCGCGGCGGCACCGGCTGCCCGTCGTGCACACCATGCACACCAACGTCGAGGTCGGGCTGCCGGCGGTGATGCCGTTCCCGCGCGCCGTGCTGCGGATCATGTACGCCGCGCACCGGCACCACCTGCGGTGCGGGCCCGTCCGCGACGTCGCCGGCTACGTCCGCACGTTCGCCGAGGCCGCCGACGCCGTCGTCGTCCCGAGCAGCCACTTCGCCGACCGGCTCGCCGGCTACGGCGTCACCCGGCGCCCGCACGTCGTCCCCACCGGCGTCGAGGACGACCGGGTGCGCGCCCTGCTCGCCGAGCCGCGGGCGGCGCGCGGGCGGCCCCTCGTGGTGTGGCCGGGCCGGGTCAGCCGGGAGAAGCGGCTCGGCGAGTTCCTCGAGGCGTTCGCCCGCAGCGGCACCGACGCCGACCTGGCCGTCTACGGCGGCGGCAGCGACCTCGGGCACTGCCGCGCGCTCGCCCACCGGCTCGGGATCGGCGGCCGGGTCCGGTTCGCCGGCTCCGTCTCGCACGACGCCGTGCTGGCCGCGATGCGGCAGGCCGATCTCGTCGCGCAGAGCTCGCTCGGCTACGAGACCCAGGGCCTCACCGTCTACGAGGCCGTCGCGCTCGGCACGCCCGTGCTGCTGCGCGACCCCGCGATCGCCCGGGACGTCCCCGACGCGTGGTGCCGGGTGGTCGCCGACGAGAGCGTCGGCGCCCTGGCGACCGCGATCGGCACCGCCGTCGCCGCACCCCGCCCCGTGGGGGACCCGCCCGACGAGTTCGTGCAGAGCCGGCTCACCGAACGGCTCGTCGCCGTCTACCGGGACGTGACGGCCGGACAGGGCGGACCGCGCAGCGACGACGGCAGCGGGGTGCACCGTGCGGCCTGACCAGCGCGCACCGGCCACTCCGGACACGACCGTCGTCGACGTCGCGGGCAACAGCACCACGGTGTACGGCTACGGCGACCCGGCCGGGCCGGTCGTCCTAGCTGTCCACGGGTTCCGCGGGACCCACATCGGCCTGGAGCCCGTCGCCCGCGAGCTCGCCGACCGCGGCTACCGAGTCCTCGTCCCCGACCTGCCCGCGACCGGGGCCTCCACCCCGCTCACCGCGCGCCACGACATCGACGGGTACGCCGGGTGGCTGGTGGAGCTGTCCGCCCTGCTGGGTGCGCCGCCGGTGCTGCTGGGCCACTCGTTCGGCTCGGTCGTCGTGAGCGCCGCCGTCGCCCGCGGCGTCCCGCACCGGGCCGTCGTGCTGGTCAACCCGATCGCCACCGACCCGCTGGAGGCGTCCCGGCGGGGCGCCGTCGCCGTCACCCGGGCCTACTACGGGCTCGTCCGGCGGCTGCCGGCCCGTCCCGCCCGCGCGCTGCTCGCCCATCGCCTGGTCGCGGTGCTCACCAGCGAGCTGATGGCGACCAGCACCGACCGGGACCTCCGGCGGTGGATGCGGGCCGAGCACGTCCGCCAGGCCGACCTGTTCGCCGGCCGCGACCCGGTGCTGGAGGCGTTCGCGGCCTCCACCGGCGCGACCGTGCGTGACTTCACGGACGGCTACCACGCGCCGACGCTGCTCGTCGCCGGCGAGCGCGACGACATGGGCCCGGTGGCGAGCCAGGAGGCACTGGCCGCCCGGATCCCGGACAGCACGCTGCACGTGCTCCCCGGGGTCGGGCACCTCGTCCACTTCGAGGCGACCGAGGCGGCCGCCGATGCCGTCGCCGGGTGGCTCCCCGGGGTGCTCGGGACGCTCGCGTAGCCCGTCACGGCGGCGCCGCACTGCGATCCGGCAACGGTCCCCGCCCGCGGTCGGCGGGCGGCACGCACCACCAGTACGGTTCCGCACGTGACCTCCGACGAGCTGCGAGCGACCCGCGACGCCGAGACCGCTGCTCACGCGCCGGACCGGGCGACGACGGACCGGCTCCTGGGCGGAGCGCACCACGACCCCCACTCGGTGCTCGGCGCGCACCCGCACGCCGACGGCACCGTCGTCCGCGTCCTGCAGCCGCACGCCACGGCGGTGGCGGTGCTGCCCAACGGCGAGCACGAGCTCGCCCACGAGCTGACGAAGGTGCACGACGCCGGACTGTTCTCCGGCATCGTCCCGGGCTCGGGCGGCGACTACCGGCTGCTGGTGACCCAGGGTAGCGGCGCCGCCGCCGAGGAGCGGATCGTCGACGACCCGTACCGCTGGCTGCCGACGCTGGGCGAGATGGACCTGCACCTCATCGGCGAGGGACGGCACGAGCGCCTGTGGGACGTCCTCGGTGCCCACGTCCGGGACTACGACACGGCCTCCGGGGCCGTCTCCGGCACCGGCTTCGCCGTCTGGGCGCCCAACGCCCGCGGCGTCCGTGTGACCGGCGACTTCGACGGCTGGGCCGGCTGGTCGCTGCCGATGCGCTCGCTGGGCACCTCCGGCGTCTGGGAGGTGTTCCTTCCCGGGGTCGGCGTCGGCAGCCGGTACAAGTTCCGCATCCTCGGCCCGGACGGCCGCTGGCGCGACAAGGCCGACCCGATGGCGTTCGCGACCGAGATCCCGCCGCAGACGGCATCGGTCGTCACCCGCGACGTCCACGAGTGGGGCGACGGCGAGTGGATGGCGGCCCGTGCGCAGCGCAGGCCGCACGAGGAACCGATGAGCGTCTACGAGATGCACCTCGGCTCCTGGGTGCCCGGCCTGGACTACCGGGAGATCGCCGAGCGCCTCGTCGCCTACCTGGACGGCACCGGGTTCACCCACGTCGAGCTGCTGCCGGTGGCCGAGCACCCGTTCGGCGGATCCTGGGGCTACCAGGTCACCTCGTACTACGCGCCGACCTCGCGGTTCGGCACCCCGGACGACTTCCGCTGGTTCGTCGACCGGCTGCACCGCGCGGGCTACGGCGTGCTCGTCGACTGGGTGCCCGCGCACTTCCCGCGCGACGAGTGGGCGCTGGCCCGGTTCGACGGCACCGCCTGCTACGAGCACGCCGACCCACGCAGGGGTGAGCAGCCCGACTGGGGCACCCTCGTGTTCGACTTCGGACGCAACGAGGTCCGCAACTTCCTCGTCGCGAACGCGCTGTACTGGCTGGAGTCCTTCCACATCGACGGGCTGCGGGTCGACGCGGTCGCCTCGATGCTCTACCTCGACTACTCCCGCGCCGACGGACAGTGGCTGCCGAACATCCACGGCGGCCGCGAGAACCTCGACGCGGTGGCGTTCCTGCAGGAGATGAACGCGACCGTCTACCGGGAGCACCCGGGCGTCATCACCATCGCGGAGGAGTCGACCGCCTGGCCGGGCGTCACCCGGGCCACCTACATGGGCGGGCTCGGCTTCGGCTTCAAGTGGAACATGGGCTGGATGCACGACACGCTCGACTACACCGGGCGCGACCCCGTGCACCGCAGCTACCACCACAACCAGATGACGTTCTCGCTGATGTACGCGTTCAGCGAGAACTACATGCTCCCGATCAGCCACGACGAGGTCGTGCACGGCAAGGGTTCGCTGTGGACCCGGATGCCCGGCGACGACTGGAACAAGGCGGCCGGTGTCCGCGCGCTGCTCGCCTACATGTGGGCGCACCCGGGCAAGCAGCTGCTGTTCATGGGCGGCGAGTTCGGCCAGCCCCGTGAGTGGTCCGAGCAGCGGTCGCTGGACTGGCACCTGCAGGAGGGCGACCTGCTGCACGGCGGCATCACCACCCTGGTCGGGGACCTCAACCGGACCTACCGCGACCGGTCGGCGCTGTGGTCGCGCGACACCACACCGGACGGGTTCGCCTGGATCGACGCCAACGACGCCCAGGGCAACGTGTTCTCGTTCCTGCGCCACGGCGTCGACGCCGACGGGCGCGCGACCGTGCTGGCCTGCGTCGCGAACTTCGCGGGTGCCCCGCGGGACGACTACCGCGTCGGCCTGCCGTTCGCCGGCAACTGGACGGAGGTGGTCAACACCGACGCCGCCGGCTACGGCGGCTCGGGTGTGGGGAACCTCGGGCGGGTGCGGGCCGAGCAGGTCATGTGGCACGGCCAGCCGGCGTCGGCGGTCCTGCGGCTGCCCCCGTCGGGTGTGCTGTGGCTGGTGCCGGAGGAGATCGGCGGCCCGGTGACCTCCACCGCGACGGCGACGACGACGGCGTCCGTACCGCCGGCGCTGCCGTCCACGAAGCTCCCCGAGGAGCCGGAGGAGACCGACCTCGAGGCGCCCGCGACGCCGGACGACGGCTACCGTACGTCGACCGGCCCGGTGGTGTCGGAGCAGTCCCCGGAGCCGGCGGTGCCGGAGTCCCCGGACGTGCCGGAGGACCAGGTCTCGTCGAGCGTCTCGCCCGCGCCGGGCACCGTCGGCCGGCGCGCGGTGCGCAACGGCTCGTTCGTCACCGGCACGTCCGGTGCCGGGACCTCGGAGACCGGCCGCACCTCCACGGACTGAGCCGCGGGATCGCCGCCGGGCCCCCGGCCGGACACCGGTTCGCCCGTCCAGATGCGGGCCATGCCTCCCCTTCCGGTCGCGGCGCCGCCCGCGGTGGGCGGGCGGGTTCGGGTTCGCGGGGTCAGTGCGCGTCCGCCGGGCGGGACCGGCCCACGACCAGCACGGCGACACCGCCGAGCGCCGCGACGGCGGCGAAGGCGAAGAAGCCCCACGGGTAGGCGATCCCCGCGGTGAGCAGCGCCCCGCCGAGCAGCGGGCCGCTGATCGCGCCGAGACGGCCGATCCCGCTGGCCGCACCGAGCGCGGAGGCACGGGCGTGGTCCGGGTAGTGCTGGCTGACGTAGGCGTAGACGAGGACCTGCGCGCTGAACACGAACACCCCGGCGAGCAGCACGCTGACGTAGATCCCGATCCCCGGCAGCGGGATCGCCAGCAGGGCGAGGAACAGCGCGGCCGCGGCGAACCAGGCCGGTGTGGCCGGACGGACACCGATCCGGTCGGCCACCCGCCCGGCGACCAGGAGCCCGGCGATCGCGCCGACGTTGAGCACGAGCAGCTGGGCGAGCGCGGCGTCGAGGCCGTAGCCGGCGACGCGCATGATCTGCGGCAGCCAGGTGTTGAGGCCGTAGACCAGCAGCAGCCCCATGAAGGACGCCACCCAGAACGCGACCGACGAGCGCAGGTAGCCGTCGCGGACGAGCTGGGCGATGGGGTTGCGGGCCCGGGGCGCCGCGGCCGGCGTCGCCGCCTGCGGGACGGGTCGGGAGTCGGGCAGGAAGCGCGCCAGCAGCGGGACCAGCACGAGCGCCGGCAGTGCACCGAGCACGAACATCGGCCGCCAGCCCCAGAACGGGATGACGAGGATGCCGAGCAACGACGTCGCGACGGCGCCGACGTGGTAGCCGGTCATCAGGACCGTGGTGGCGCTGCCGCCGCGGCCCGAGCGGCTGTGCTCGTTGACCATCGCCAGCGCGACGGGGAGGACGCCGCCGAGCCCGAGCCCGGCGAGGAACCGCAGCGCGCCGAAGGTCCACGGCCCGGTCGCCACCGCACAGAGCAGGGTGAGCACCGAGAACGAGACGACGGTCGCGAGCATCGCCCGCCGCCGCCCGAGCAGGTCGGCCAGCGGGCCCGCGGAGAGCGCACCCACCATGACGCCGAGCAGGCCGGCCGTCGACACCAGGGACGCGGTCGCCGGGGTCAGCCCCCAGCTCGGTTCGTCGAGCAGGGAGGGCAGCACCACTCCGAGCACGACGAGGTCGAAACCCTCCAGGGCCACCGCGGACCAGCACAGTGGCGCGACCCAGCCGCCACGGCCGGCCCGGCCGGTCGTTCCGGTCGCGTCCCCGCTCCGGGATGCGTTCGTCATCCGCGTGCCTCCTCGCCCGACGGTGGCGGGGAGTGTGCCGGGCTAGGCCGGAGCGCGGGTGCCGGCTTCCGCAGGGCGGAAACTCGCTGGTGGAGTCGGGAGCTCTCCGCGGGCCGGCCGGAGCAGCGCCCACCAGGTCACGAGCAGGACGACGGTGTACAGCGCCCGCCCCAGCGGCGTCGCCCAGGAGCCGTCGCTCCACAGGTCGGCCCAGCTCACCGGGACGACCGCGACCGCGAGGACGGCCGCGACGACCCGGCGACGGGTGTCCCTCGGCCGCCCGCTCGCGACCAGGACGAGCAGGCCGGGGACGAGTAGCAGCAGGTAGTTGTGCCACGAGATCGGCGCCATCAGCAGGCCGGTGGCGAGGACGGCGAACGGTGCGGTCCCGGCCGGGTCCGTGCCGGCGGGGCCGGGGCCGCCCGCCCGGCGGGTGCGACGCGCGAGGTGGACGAGTGTGCCGGCGAGCAGGAGCGCGCCGGCGGTAGTCCCCAGCGCAGCGCCTGGCCGGGCAGCGACGCGTTGTCCGGCGTCGGGCCGACCGGTTCGGTGAGCGCGGTGGCGAGCCACTGGAACGCCGTCGGCCACCCCGCGACGGCCACCCCGGTCAGTGACGCGACCGCGGCGGCCCCGATCCCCGCGGCGAACGGCGCCCACCGGCGTTGCACCCCGGCGAGCAGCAGCACCGGGGCGAGCGACGGCTTCACCGCGACCGTCACGCCGAAGCAGACGGCGGCCAGCAGCGGGTGCCCGCGCCGCTCGGCGAGCCAGCCCGCGACCAGCCCGGCCAGCAGCAACGGGTAGATCTGCCCGAGCAGCAGGCTCCCGTGCAGCGGGGACGACGCGAGCACCGCGGCGGTGGCGGCGAGCGTCCAGGTGCGGCCGAGCCGCAGCTCCCGGCACACCAGCAGCACGGAGCCGGCGACGAGGAGCACCGACAGCGCGGTCAGGATCCGGTACCCGGTGACGGGGTCGAGCAGCCCGAGCGGTGCCAGCAGCACCGACAGCAGCGGCGGGTTCAGATTGTGCAGCCGCGCATCGGTCCGGTAGATCGCGGCGCTGCCCGGACCCTGCTCCACCAGTGCGTGCGCCGAACGCCAGAAGGTGTCGAAGTCGACGTGCATCCCGGGCACGTCGGGCGACGCGATCCAGCGGAGCAGCGGCGGCTGCCCGAACGCGAACAGCAGGACCGCCGTCACCAGCGCCGCCACGACGACGGGTGCGCCCGCCCGGACGGCCCGGTTCAGCCGGGCCACCCGGCCCTACCGGTTCAGAAGAGCGCGCGGGCGAGTGCCCGGCGCGCCGTGGCGACCCGCTGGTCGTCGGACGGGAACAGCTCGAACAGCCCGACGAGGTGACCGCGGGCCCGGTCCCGGTCGTCGCCCGCGGTGCGGGACACGACACCCACCAGCCGGGTGAAGGCGCTCTCGACGCTGTCGGCGGCCATCTCGGCGTCCGCCGCCGCGATCTGGGCGTCGACGTCGTCGGGGTTCGCGTCGGCGCGCTCGATCGCGGACGGGTCGGCCTGCTCGGCCCGGGCCAGGAACTTCACCTGCGCGAGCGCGGCCTTCGCCTGCTCGTTCGCCGGCTCGGCGTCCAGGATCGACTGGTAGGCGGCCTCCGCGGCCGCGTAGTCGCCCTGCTCGACGGCGTCCTCGGCGGCGGTGAAGCGCGGGTCCTCCGGCTCCTCCGCGGGCTCCTCGGCACCCTCGGCGGACGCGGCGCGGGCCTCGCCCTCGGCGATCGCCGGCATCCGGTCGCGCAGCGCGTCGAGCAGCGAGCTGACCCACTCGGCGGCGCGGTCGTCGGGCACGGCGCCGTTGACGGCGTCCACCGGCTGCCCGCCGACGAGCACCACCAGCATCGGGACCTGCTGCACGCGGAAGGCCTGGGCGATCCGCGGCTGGGTGTCGATGTCGACCCGGGCGAGCATCCAGGCGCCGCCACCGGTCGAGGCGAGCCGCTCGAGCTCGGAGGAGAGCTGCTCCTCACGCGGGTACCGGCTCGCCCACAGCTCGACGACGACCGGGATCTGCAGCGACGGCTCGAGGATCTCGTCCTGGAAGCCCTGCTCGGTCGCCTCGACGACGTAGGGACCGCCGGCACCGCCGCCCGCGGGCGCGGCGCCCGGGGCACCGTCGGGTCCGGGCTGCCGGCCGGCCGCATCGGCCCGCGCCTTCAGACCGGAGAGGTCGACCGCTCCGGCCATGGCCGAGGACATCGCCGCCTGCTGGGCCGCCTGACGAGGATCTGGGCGTGACACGCCGTCCATCCTGGCACGCGCACGGTCCGGATGTGACGCGCCCCGCCCGCGGGAGGCGGTGCGGCACCGGTGGGCCGGGGCCCGCGCGAGTCGACGATCACCGGACCGGCGGAGCATCACCGGCCCCGGCCACTCGTTGAACACGGTGCAGGGCACCAACGGTTACCCTGCGTGACCGTTGGGGTGCGGCGCGGCCGCGTCGCCGCCCGCGGTGCGACACCCCGAGACGACGAGTGAGACGCCGGCCCGCACGGCCGGTGAGCGACGGAGGAATCCGAAGATGAGCAACGTCCAGACCGCTGCCAAGCCGGCCCTCGCCTACGTGTCGCTGGCGCTGGGCGCCCTCGGCGTGATCGCCGGGCTGCTGCCGGTGCCGATCGCCGCGTGGATCCTGGGAGCCGCGGGCCTGATCCTCGGCTTCCTGGCCTTCCGCCAGCCGGCCACCGCGAAGCTCGGCCAGTTCGGCATGGCCCTCGGCTTCGTGTCGATCCTGGTGGGCGTCTACACCTTCACGAGCTACATCGCGGGCTGACCAGGGTCCGGAGCCGGCCGGGCTCAGGTCCCGGCCGGGCTCAGGTGCCGGCTGCGGCCGCCGTGGCGCCCGTCGCCAGACCGGCGAGCAGCGCTGTCAGCTCGCCCGTGCGGGTGAGCATCGGGAAGTGCCCACCGGGCAGCTCGACGACCTCCGCACCGATCCGGGCCGCCTCCCGCCGGCCCGCCACCGGATCGACGACGCGGTCCCCGGTGCAGACCACCGACAGGGTCCGCACCCGCGGCCAGGCGGTGAGGGGACACGGCTCGGCGAGCAGCGTCCAGTCCTGCGGACGCATCTCCGCGGCCGCCGCCGCGACGACGGCGTCCGGCCCCGGCACCGTCTCCACCGAGCCCGCCCCGCCCGGCGACGCCCCACCTGCCGGTGGCACCGACGGCTCCGTCGCACCGGCGAGCTCGTGCAGCTCGTCGGCGACACCGCGGTAGAGCCCGGCCGCGACCGTCTCCGCGTCCGGCCAGTACGTCACCGGCCCCTCCCCGCGGAGCACCCCCGCGTCATAGCCGGCGACCATCAGGTCCCGCTCCGCACGCAGCCGGTCCCGGTACGCCCGCCCCGGCTCCGGGACGAGCGCCCCGACCAGGACGAGCGCCCGGACCCGCGCGGGCCCGAGCCGGTCCGCGACGACCGGCGCGACCAGGCCACCCAGCGAGTGCCCCACGAGCACGACCGGCTCCACGGCGTCCCCGGATCCGGAACCCGCCTCCGCCGCCTCCGCGGAGTGCGCCCCGTCCGGCCCGGCGGCCGCGAGCACCGCGGCGACCTGCTCGGCGTGCCCCGCGCCCCGGGTGTCCGGCAGGTCCGGTGCGGACACCGGGATCCCCGCGCGCTCCAGGTCCCCGGCGACCGGTTCCCACGACGAACCCCGGTGCCAGGCGCCGTGCACCAGCACCACCCGGGCCGGACCTCCCGCGGTCACGCCCCGCCCTTCCGCAGGTGTTCCTCGACCCGCTCCACCTTGGCCTGCAGCTGCCCCTCGTGACCGGGCCGGATGTCGGCCTTGAGGACCAGGCTGACCCGCGGGGACACGGCGGCGACCGCCTCGACGGCGCGCTTGACCACCGCCATCCCCTCGTCCCAGGTCTCGGACTCGATCGTGGTGAACATCGAGGTCGTCTCGTTGGGCAGACCCGAGTCACGGACCACCCGGACCGCCTCGGCGACGGCGGCGCCGACGCTGCCGTCGCCCGAGTCGGATCCGGAGGGCGCGATGCTGAACGCGAAGAGCATGGAGCCACACTGCCACGCCGATCGGGTGCCGCCAGGGCGCGCGGGACCGCGCGGGCCGCGTACCGGCCGGTACGACTTGCTAGCGTCGGGACATGGCAGCACACGGGTCGCTCCCCTTCGACCCGATCCAGCGCGCCGCCGACCTGTGGGAGGACCGGGTCGGCCCGTCGCGCACGATGGCCACGGTCACGAGCGTGATGCGGGTGCAGCAGATCCTCCTGTCCCAGGTGGACGGTGCTCTGAAACCGCTCGGTCTCACCTTCGCCCGCTACGAGGCGCTCGTGCTCCTCGACTTCGCCCGGCGCGGAAGCCTGCCGATGCGGGTGATGGGCGAGCGGCTGCAGCTGCACCCGACCAGCGTCACCAACATCGTCGACCGGTTGCAGGGCGACGGGCTCGTCCGGCGGCTGCCGCACCCGACCGACCGGCGGGCCACGCTCGTCGAGCTCACCCCGGACGGCCGCGACCGGCTCGCGAAGGCCACCGGAGCGGTCACCTCGATCGACTTCGGACTCACCGGCCTGGACGACGCCGAGAAGGAGCAGCTGACCGCGCTGCTGCGCACCGTGCGCCGCTCGGCCGGCGACTTCGACTAGGGCCCGCGACCGGCCGCTCACCGGTCCCGCCTGCGCCGGCGCCGCCGCGGCCGCCCGACCGGCGGCACGAAGTGGCCGCGCCCCGGCCAGTCCCGCATCACCGTGCCACGTGGCGGGGTCCGTGGGCGCAGCATCCGCCGCACCGTCGTCCAGCCGGCCACGGCACCGCAGGCCCCGGACAGGGCGACGCAGCCGAGGTAGTCGATCAGATCCATCGAGCACTCTCCGAACACTGGTGGCGAGGTGTTGACGAGGTATTGCGGCAACGGCGTTGACAGTACGACGGACCACCGACAGGATCGGCTCCGTGGACACCGACGACGCCGCAGCGGCGGCCGCCGCGCCCCGCTCCCTGCTGCGCGCGGCCCGGCAGGGCCGCGGGTGGTCCCAGTCCGAGGCGGCGGGCCGGCTGGCCGCGCTTGCGTCCCGTCACGGCGCCGGCGCCGCGCGGCCCGGCAGCCTCAAGACCCAGCTGTCCCGCTGGGAGAACGGGCACGCGACGCCCGCCCCCGAGCACCGCGCACTGCTCGCCGAGCTCTACGCGAGCACCGCCACGGACCTGGGGCTCGAGCCCGCGACGCCGGCGGGCGACGCGGGCGGTGCCGACCGGCTCCGGGCCGCGCTCGCGCGGGCGGAGGCGGTCGACGAGCACGGCCTCGACCTGCTGCACGACCAGCTCCGCGCGACGGCGGCACTCGACCACCGGCTCGGCACCGCGGCCGCCCACGCCGCGACGTCGGCCCAGGTCGAGCAGCTCGGCGACCTGCTGGCGCACTGCACCGATCCTGCGACGGCCGTCCGGCTCGCCGCCCTGCTCGCCGGTGCCGCGCTGCTCGCCGCGGACCAGGAACGCGACCGGGACGCGCCGGACCTCGCGTGGCGGGCCTACGCCGTGGCCGCCGACGCGGCCCGGCGGGCCGGGCGCGACGACCTCGTCGGGCTCGCCGACCGCGGCCGGGACGTCCTCCGGCAGGAACTGTCCACGACGACCGGCCACCGGGCCCGGACCGCCGGGATCGACGTGCACGCGCCGCCGGTACCGATCGCGATCGAGCCCGCGCACGACGGGGACGGGCCGTCGGTCCGGGCCCGGGCGGAGGAGGCGCTGCGCGAGGCTGTCGACGCCGATCGGGCCGGGCACGGCGGCGACGCCGCGGCGGCCGCGTCCCGCGCCCGCCTGCTCGCCCTGCGTGCCGGGTCGGCGCGCACCCTCGCCCGGCTCGCGGCGCTCGGCCGATGACCGGCGGCGGGGGCCGGAGCGCGGGTCAGTCCGACTGGTCCAGCAGCTCGTCGGCGGCGGCCCACGGGTCGAGCTCGCCGGCCAGGACCCGGTCGGTCAGTGCGTCGAGGGCGGCGCCGCCGCGCACCCGCTCCATGCGGGCCCGCACCTGCTCCATCCCGATCGCCTCGATCTCACGGCGGGCCCGGTACCTGCGGCGCCGCTCCCGCTCGCCCGACTTCTCGGACCAGGTGAGGTGTTCGTCGAGGGCGTCGGCGAGGGCGTCGATCCCCTCGGCGCGCGAGGCGACGGTGGACAGCACCGGGGGCGCCCAGGCGTCGGCGCCTCCGTCCTCCCGCAGGTGGAGCATGTTCCGCAGCTCGCGCACGGTCCGCCGGGCACCGTCCCGGTCGGCCTTGTTCACGACGAAGACGTCGCCGATCTCGAGGATCCCCGCCTTCGCTGCCTGGATCCCGTCCCCCATGCCCGGTGCGAGCAGCACGACGGTGCTGTCCGCCGCCCCGACGATCTCCACCTCGGACTGCCCGACGCCGACCGTCTCCACGAGGACCACGTCGCACCCGGCGGCGTCGAGCACGCGCAGCGCCTGCGGCGTCGCCCACGACAGGCCGCCGAGGTGCCCGCGGGTGGCCATGGACCGGATGAACACGCCGTCGTCGCCGGCGTGCTCGCCCATCCGGACCCGGTCCCCCAGCAGCGCACCGCCGCTGAACGGCGACGACGGGTCCACCGCCAGCACCCCGACCTTCCGGTCACGCGCCCGCAGCTCGGTGACCAGGGCCGACGTCGAGGTCGACTTGCCGACGCCCGGCGACCCGGTCAGACCGACGACGTGCGCCCGTCCGGTGTAGGGGGTGAGCGCCGCCGACACCTCACGGAGCTGCCGGCCGGCGTTCTCGACCATCGAGATCAACCGGGCGACGGCGAGCTGCTCGCCGCGTCGCGCCCGCTCCACCAGCTCGTGGGGGTCCGGGGGTCCGGCCACGGTCGTCGTCCTCCTCGTCGGTGCGGACCCTGATGCGCGTCGGCCCCCGCCGCAGCGGGGGCCGACGACTCACACCGGGATCAGGACTTCGGCACCCGGACGATCAGCGCGTCGCCCTGGCCGCCACCGCCGCAGAGGGCGGCCGCACCGACACCGCCGCCACGCGCCTTGAGCGCGAGGGCGAGGTGCAGCGCGATCCGGGCGCCGGACATGCCGATCGGGTGGCCGAGTGCGATGGCGCCGCCGTCGACGTTGACCTTGCTCTCGTCGATGCCGAGCTTGCGGGCGGAGACGATCCCGACCGCGGCGAAGGCCTCGTTGATCTCGACGAGGTCGAGGTCGGCGGGCTGGATGCCCTCCTTCTCGCAGGCCTTGGCGATCGCGTTCGCGGGCTGCTCGTGCAGCGAGGCGTCCGGGCCGGCGACGACGCCGTGCGCCCCGATCTCGGCGATCCACTCCAGACCGAGCTCCTCGGCCTTGACCTTGCTCATGACGACCACCGCGGCGGCGCCGTCGGAGATCTGCGAGGCGGACCCGGCCGTGATGGTGCCGTCGGCGGCGAACGCCGGACGCAGCTTGCCCAGGCTCTCGGCGGTCGTGTCGCCGCGCACGCCCTCGTCGGTGGCGAAGACGACCGGGTCGCCCTTGCGCTGCGGGATCTCGACCGGGGTGATCTCCTGCTCGAACGTGCCGTCGGTGGCGGCACGGGCGGCGTTCTGGTGGGAGCGGGCGGAGAAGGCGTCCTGCTCCTCGCGGGTGAGGCCGTAGCGCTCGTTGTACTTCTCGGTCGAGGCGCCCATCGCGACCTGGTCGAAGGCGCAGAACAGGCCGTCGTACGACATGTGGTCGGTGAGCATCGCGTCACCGAACTTGGTGCCCTCGCGGGACTTGGTGAGCAGGTGCGGCGCCTGGGTCATCGACTCCTGGCCACCGGCGACGACGACGTCGAACTCACCGGCGCGGATGAGCTGGTCGGCGAGCGCGATCGCGTCGGCACCGGAGAGGCAGACCTTGTTGATGGTCAGCGCGGGCACGTCCATCGGGATGCCGGCCGCGACGGCGGCCTGGCGGGCGGGGATCTGGCCGGCACCGGCCGTCAGCACCTGTCCCATGATCGTGTAGTCGACCTGCTCCGGCGCGACTCCCGCGCGCTCGAGCGCGGCCTTGATGGCGATACCGCCGAGCTGGGCCCCGGAGAACCCCTTCAGCGAGCCGAGCAGACGGCCCATCGGCGTACGCGCGCCGCTGACGATCACGGTTCCGGACACGGGTCCTCCAGCAAGCTTCGTTGGCAGGTGGGCGGGCGGCCACCATACCCACGCCGTCCGGCGACGCGGACGCACCGAACGGTGGGGGTGACCAGTGGCACACACCCCTACTCGCGAGTAGTCGAGGTACCTTCTGCCCCCATGACGACAACCGAGGATGCTCTGTCGCCGCTGGTCGTGGCCGTGGACCACGTGGGTATCGCCGTGCCGGACCTGGACGAGGCGATCCGCTGGTACGCCGAGAACCTGGGGCTCGTCTCCGTGCACGAGGAGACCAACACCGAGCAGGGCGTGCGTGAGGCCATGCTGGGCGCTCCCGGCGAGGCGAGCGGCGCCACCAAGGTCCAGCTGCTCGCGCCGCTGGACGAGAACTCGACCATCGCGAAGTTCATCGACCGCAACGGCCCGGGCCTGCAGCAGGTCGCCTACCGGGTCACCGACGTCGCCGCCGCTGCGGACGCGCTGCGTGCCAAGGGCCTGCGCCTGCTCTACGACGAGCCGCGCCGGGGCACGTCCGACTCGAAGGTCAACTTCGTGCACCCGAAGGACGCCGGCGGCGTGCTGGTCGAGCTGGTCGAACCGGCCGCGGACGGGCACTGACCCGCACCGATCGGGCGCGGACACCCGTCCCGAAGGACAGTACGGGCGTCCGGTGGCCTCGCTCACGAAGCCGTCGTCGGGTATCACCACCACCGGGCCGTAGCGGTTAACATACTACGCAGTAACTTGCGGTATCCCAAGCAAAGCCGGGCGTACGCGCCCGGGCCACTCCCCTAGCAACGTCGCCATCGGAGGCCAGCAGTGAAGGACATCCGCGACGCCATCCTCGCCGGGCAGTTCGCCGACGTCGGTGGCCTGGAGGTGCCCGAGTCCTACCAGGGCGTCACCGTCCGGGCCGAGGACGCCGACATGTTCGAGGGCCTGCCCACCAAGGAGAAGGACCCGCGCAAGAGCCTGCGGCTCGAGGACGTGCCGGTCCCCGAGCTGGGGCCGGGCGAGGCGCTGGTGGCGGTCATGGCCAGCGCCATCAACTACAACACCGTCTGGACGTCGATCTTCGAGCCGGTCTCGACGTTCAGCTTCCTGAAGCGCTACGGGAAGCTCTCCCCGCTGACCGCGCGCCACGACCTGCCGTACCACGTGGTCGGGTCCGACTTGGCCGGCGTCGTCGTGCGCACCGGGCCGGGCGTCAACAGCTGGAAGGCCGGCGACCAGGTCGTCGCGCACTGCCTGTCCGTCGAGCTGGAGAGCCCCGACGGGCACTCCGACACGATGATGGACCCGGAGCAGCGGATCTGGGGCTTCGAGACCAACTTCGGCGGCCTCGCCGAGCTGGCGCTGGTGAAGTCGAACCAGCTCATGCCGAAGCCCGACCACCTCACCTGGGAGGAGGCCGCGTCCCCGGGCCTGGTCAACTCCACCGCCTACCGCCAGCTGGTGTCGAAGAACGGCGCCGACATGAAGCAGGGCGACGTCGTCCTGATCTGGGGCGCGTCCGGCGGCCTCGGCTCCTACGCCACCCAGTTCGCGCTGAACGGCGGCGCCACCCCGGTCTGCGTCGTCTCCTCCGAGGAGAAGGCCCAGATCTGCCGGGACATGGGCGCCGAGCTGGTGATCGACCGCAACGCCGAGGGCTACAAGTTCTGGAAGGACCCGCAGACCCAGGACCCGAAGGAGTGGAAGCGCCTCGGCGCGAAGATCCGCGAGCTGACCGGCGGTGAGGACCCGGACATCGTGTTCGAGCACCCCGGGCGGGAGACCTTCGGCGCCTCGGTCTACGTCACCCGCAAGGGCGGTCAGATCGTCGCCTGCGCCTCGACCTCGGGCTACATGCACGAGTTCGACAACCGGTACCTGTGGATGAACCTCAAGCGGATCGTCGGCTCGCACTTCGCGAACTACCGCGAGGCGTTCGAGGCCAACCGGCTGATCTCGAAGGGCATGATCCACCCGACACTGTCCCGGGTGTACCCGCTGGCCGAGACCGGGCAGGCGGCCTTCGACGTCCACCAGAACACCCACCAGGGCAAGGTCGGCGTGCTCGCGCTGGCCCCCGAGGAGGGCCTGGGCGTGGCCGACCAGGAGAAGCGGGAGCGTCACCTCGACGGCATCAACCGCTTCCGCGGCGTCTGACACATCCCTCTCGAAGGGCGTGAACATGGTGACGTGCGGCCGTCGAACTCACGACCGTGCAACGTGGGCGACGGTACGGTGACGGGCATGGCCGGTGACCACGATGTGCCCGTACCCCGGACCGGTTTCTCGATCGCGCGCCGGGGCTACGACCAGGCGCAGGTCGACAGCCACCTGCGCCGGCTCGACGCCGAGGTGCGGATGCTGGCCGCCGATCGTGACGCCTCGGTCTCCCAGAACACCCGGTTGAGCCGCGAGCTGGACGACGCGCGCACCCGCACCGAGGCGATGCAGCAGCAGGTCAACCGGCTCGCCGGCCCGCCGCAGAGCGTGCAGGGCATGAGCGAGCGGCTGCGGTCGATGCTCCGGCTGGCCGAGGACGAGGTCACCGAGATGCACGCCAAGGCGGACCGGGAGATCGCCGACCAGCGTCAGCAGGCCGACGACCACGCCCACCGGGTCCTGACCGACGCCCGGTCCCGGGCCGAGCAGATCACCGCCGACGCCGAGGCGCACCGGGCCGAACTGGACCGGAAGGCCGAGCAGCGGGACCGTGAGCTCGACGACAGGCAGGCCCGGATCGAGCGCGAGCTCGCCGAGCTGAAGGAGCGCACCGAGGCCGAGCTCGCGGAGCTGACGTCCACCACGGAGCGGTCACTGGCCGAGCAGCGGCAGAACACCGAGCGGGAGCTCGGCGAGCAGGAGCGCACCGTCACCGAGCGGATCTCCCGCGCCGACACCGAGGCCCACGAGGTCCGCGAGCAGGTCGAGCACGACTTCCGGATCGCGATGGACCAGCGCCGTGCCGAGGCACTGACCTCGCTGTTCGCGGAGCGGGACGCCCTGTCCGACGAGATCCGACGGCGTCGCGCGGAGACCGACGAGGAGATCCGCCAGGCGCTCGAGCAGTCCCACGCCGAGGGGGAGCGGATCCGGTCGGACGCCCGCCGGGACGCCGAGGAGACCACCGGCCGTGCCCGTCGCCGGGTCGAGGAGCTCACCGAGCTGCGCAGCCGGGTGACCGAGCAGCTGCACTCGGCGCGGACCCTGATCGAGACCCAGGCCGGGGACCTGGAAGCGGGCCCGTCCCTCGCCGACGTCCCGGAGCAGCCGGAGGCCACCGCCGCGGAGACGGGACAGGAGCCCACGGCGCCGCGGCCCTCGCCGTCGCCCCGGGCCGGGGCCAACGGCCACACCAAGCACGCGGCCCGCTCCCGCTGAGGGGCCGCGGGACCGTCAGTACCGGCGGAACCCCGGACGACGCCGGTCCCGCGCGTTCCAGCACGGCAGGTGCCAGTGCCTGCGGTACTCGACCCCACCGAGGTCGTCGGCGGGCCACGCGACCACGTGCGGGGTGCCCGACGGCAGGAGCTGGTCGCAGCCCGGGCACCGGTAGTTCTTCACCGACGACCCGCCGGGCACCCAGCGGACGTTCCACTCGCCGTCGCGGCCGCTCTCCCGCGACGTGATCATGCCGCTGCCGAGTGGCGGCGCGACGGGACGGCCCCGCCCCCTCTCCGTGGGGCGGGGCCGTCTCGATCGTCCGCGGGCCATACGACCAGTCTGACTCAGCGTGCGGTGTAGTCCCGGAACCCGTGCCCGGTCTTGCGGCCGAGCCGCCCCGCGGTCACCAGGTGCTCCAGCAACGGCGCCGGGGCGAACCCGGACTGGCGGAACTCCGAGTACAGCGAACGCTCGATCGCCAGCGAGACGTCGAGGCCCACCACGTCGAGCAGCTCGAACGGGCCCATCGGGAGCGCACAGCCGGTCTTCATGGCGGCGTCGATGTCGTCGGCGGTCGCGTAGTGCGCCTCCAGCATCTTCACCGCGTCGTTCAGGTACGGGAACAGCAGCGCGTTGACGATGAACCCGGCGCGGTCGCCGCAGCTCACCGGCACCTTCTTCAGGTTCTTGGTCACCTGCAGGACGGTCGCGGCGACGTCGCGCGAGGTGCCGATCGTCGAGACGACCTCCACCAGCTTCATCACCGGTGCCGGGTTGAAGAAGTGCATGCCGATCACGTCGCCGGGCCGCTGGGTGGCGGCGGCGCACTCGACGACCGGCAGCGACGACGTCGTCGTCGCGAGGATCGCGCCGGGCTTGCAGATCTCGTCCAGCGCGCCGAACATCGCCCGCTTCACGTCGAGCTCCTCGGCGACGGCCTCGACGACGAGGTCGACGTCGGCCATGTCCTCCAGCTGCGTGGTGCCGATGATCCGGCCGACGATCGCGTCGCGGTCGGCCTCCTCCAGCTTGCCGCGGGCGACCGCCTTGTCCAGGGACTTGCGCACGTGCGCGATCGAGCCGTCGACCTTGGACTCGCTGCGCCCGCGGACGACGACGTCGTACCCGGCCTTGGCGAACACCTCGACGATGCCCGAGGCCATGGTGCCGGTGCCGACGACGCCGACCCGGTCGACCCCGCGCAGCGTGACGTCCTCGGGGACCGCCGACGACGGCGTCTCACCGTCGGCGACGACGGTCGAGCTGTGTGGCGCCTCGTAGGTGTAGAAGCCGCGCCCGGCCTTCCGGCCCAGCAGCCCGGCGGTGATCATCTGCTTGAACACCGGGTTCGGCGCGTGCAGCAGGTTGCGCGACTCCCGGTACATCGTCTCGAGGATCTCGTAGGCGGTGTCGAGGCCGATCAGGTCGAGCAGGGCGAGCGGGCCCATCGGGTAGCCGCAGCCGTAGCGCATGCCGGCGTCGAGGTCCTCGCGGCTGGCGTAGCGCTCGGCGTACATCTTCGCCGCGTGGTTGAGGTAGCCGAAGAGCAGCGCGTTCGCGATGAAGCCGGCGCGGTCGCCGATCACGACCGGGACCTTGCCGAGCGAGTCGGCGAACGCCTGCACGTCCTCGATCACGTCCGGCTCGGTGACGACGGTGCGCACCACCTCGACCAGCTTCTGCACCGGCGCCGGGTTGAAGAAGTGCATCCCGACGACCTTGCCGGGGCGCTTGGTGCGCACGGCCAGCTCGGTCACCGACAGCGACGAGGTGTTGGAGCAGAGGATCGTGTCCTCGCCGACGACGCCGTCGACCGCGGCGAACACCTCGGCCTTGGCCTCGAGGCTCTCCGGGATCGCCTCGACGACGAGCTGGGCGGGGGCCAGGTCGGAGAGCGACGTCGTGACGGTGATCCGCCCGAGCAGCTCGTCGGCCTGCTCCTGGGTGAGCTTCCCGCGCTCGATCGCGCGCCCGGTGGAGGCGGCCAGGTGGGCGCGTCCGCGCTCCCCCGCGGCCGCGTCGACCTCGACGGCGATCACCTCGAGGCCGTTGCGGGCGAAGACCTCCACGATCCCCGCACCCATCGTGCCGAGGCCGACCACACCGACCGTCCGGATCTCGCGTGCCACGCTGGAACCTCCCAGTTCGACGTCTCTGTCTCGCGTTGCGCGCGATCCTGCCATCCGGGAGTGCTACCGGTGGGTAACATGCGACCAGGGCCACCCCCGAAGCACAGGGTCGGCCCTCCGGGCTCGTGAGTGGAAAACACGGCCCTGACCGTGTTTTCCACTCACGAGCGCGTCAGCGCCCGTACCGCGCCTTCACGATCGACGTGAGCGTCTGCATGGTCTTCGCGGTGCGCTTGAAGCTGGTCACCGCGATCGGCATCGGGAACCGTGCGCGGGCGATCGCCTGGGAGCGGGTGAACTCGCGCAGCCCGTCGGCGCCGTGGATCCGGCCGAACCCGGACTCCCCCACCCCGCCGAACGGCAGCGACGGGATCCCGGCGAACGCGATGACACCGTTGACCGACACCATCCCGCACCGCAGCCGCTCGGCGATCTCCTCGCCGTGCTTCGCGGAGAACACGGTCGCGCCGAGGCCGTAGCCGGTGGCGTTGGCGCGGCGGACCGCCTCGTCGACGTCCGGGACGCGGTTCACCACCAGCAGCGGGCCGAACGTCTCCTCGGTCACGGCGACCGAGTCCTCCGGCACGTCGGCGATCACGACCGGGGAGATGGAGCCGCCCTCGTCCGGCACGGAGCCGGCGCCGCCGACGATCGCCCGGCCGCCCTTCTCCAGCGCGTCGGTGACGTGCCGGCGCACGGTCCCGGTCTGCGACGGCATCGTCATCGGCCCGAGGTCGCCCTCGTTCGCGGCCGTGCCGACCTGCAGCTTCGACGCCGTCGCGCGGACCTTCTCCAGGAAGCGCCCGGCGACCGACTCGACGACGTAGACGCGCTCGACGCCCACGCAGGTCTGGCCGGCGTTGGACATCCCGCCCCAGACGGCGGCGTCCGCGGCGGCGTCCAGGTCGGCGTCGGCGTCGACGATCAGCGGGTCCTTGCCGCCGCACTCCATCAGCACCGGCACCAGGTTCTCCGCACACGCGGCCATCACCTTGCGCCCGGTCGCTGCCGACCCGGTGAAGGCGATCTTGCCGATGCCCGGGGCGCGGCACAGCTCGGCGCCGGTCGCCCCGTACCCGGTGACGACCGTCAGCAGCGGGTGGCAACCGACCTCCGGGATCGCCTCGGCGAGGGTGCGGGCGAGCTCGTGCCCGACCCCGGGGGTCAGCTCGGACGGCTTGAACACCACGGTGTTGCCGGCGGCGAGCGCGTAGGCGATCGAGCCCATCGGCGTGAACACCGGGTAGTTCCACGGCCCGATGACGCCGACGACGCCCAGCGGCCGGTAGCGCAGCGACGCGGCCTGGTTCGCCATCAGCAGGCCCGGCGACACCGACCGCTTCCCGAGCACCTTCTTCGCGTTGGCCGAGGCCCAGTCCAGGTGGTCGATCGCCAGGACGACCTCGAGCCGGGCGTCGTCGAAGGGCTTGCCGGACTCGTCGGACACGACCCGCGCGACGCGGTCGAGCTGGGCGACCAGCACCTTGCGCCACGCGGCCAGGCGGCGGCGCCGCTCGGCGAAGTCGAGGCCGCCCCACCAGGCGGCCGCCCCGGCCGCGTCACGGACGGCGGCGCGGACGTGCTCGCCGTCGTGCACCGGGTAGCGGGCCAGCTCGGCACCGGTGCGCGGGGACAGCGAGGCGAAGTCCTCGGGCGTGGGAGTCGTGGTCGCGGCGGAGTCAGCGGCGGTGGCACTCACGTGATCAGCGTAAACGTGCCGGGAGGGTCCGGCCGTGCCCGAGCTGGCCCGGCCGGGCCGGGAGCCCTCCCGGGCACCTCGGTGTCTGCTGGTGCACCGACCGAGGAGGACCACCGTGCCGGCCCACTGCTCCATCCTGCCGCCGCTCGTGCTCGCCGCCTGCGCCGCCGTCGCCGTCGCCGTCGCAGGGTGCGGGGGCGGCGCCCCCGCACCACGTGCGGCACCCGCGACCACGCCGCCCGCGGCTGCGGCCCCGGCACCTCCCACGACCACCGCAGCACCGGATCCGACGTGCACGGGGTCGATGGAGCGCCGCACCGACGGCCGCACCTCGACGAACTTCGGCGGCGGGGCCGGCGGCACCCTGCAGACCAGCGACGCGGGGACGTTCGTCAGCTGCGGGGACGGGCCCCGGATCCGCATCCGGATCGACCCGGGGGCGGCGCTCGTCGCGAGCTTCGAGGGTCGCGACGTGCGCATCGGCGAGCGCCGCTCCGACGCCGTGGGCCCCTACCGGGTCGCCATCACCTCGCTGACCGGGAACGCCGTCCGGTTCACTGTCACGCCGTGACGGGTCCTCGTCCTCAGAACAGCCGCATGTCCTTCGACGTCATCCCGCGCAGCTCGTCGTAGTCGACGGTCAGGCAGCGGATGCCGCGGTCGGTGGCCAGGGTGCGCGCCTGCGGCTTGATCTGCTGGGCCGCGAACACGCCCTGCACCGGGGCGAGCAGCGGGTCGCGGTTCATCAGCTCCAGGTACCGGGTGAGCTGCTCGACGCCGTCGATCTCGCCGCGGCGCTTGATCTCGACCGCGACGTGCCCGCCGTCGCCGTCCCGGCAGAGCAGGTCGACCGGCCCGACGGCGGTCATGTACTCGCGGCGGACGAGCGTCCAGCCGTCGCCGAAGGTCTCGGGGTGGGCGGCGAGCAGCTCCTGCAGGTGCGCCTCGACACCGTCCTTGACCAGGCCCGGATCGACGCCGAGCTCGTGCGAGGAGTCGTGCAGCACCTCGTCGATGGTGATCACCAGCGACTCGTCGGCCTTGTTCTTCACCGTCCAGACGCCGGGCTCCTCGGTCAGCCAGCACGGCGGCGACATCCAGTTCAGCGGCTTGTAGGCGCGGTCGTCGGCGTGCACGCTCACCGAGCCGTCGGCCTTGACCAGCAGCAACCGGGGTGCCATGGGCAGGTGGGCGGTCAGCCGTCCGGCGTAGTCCACCTGGCAGCGGGCGATCACGAGACGCACCCGGCTCACTGTAAGGCGGCCCCGGTGCGCGACCGTCCCCGGCCTGGGCCAGGCTGGTCACCGTGATCGAGCAGACCTCCACCCGCCAGGTCTACGCGAACGACTGGATGACCGTCCGGGAGGACGGCATCCGCCTCTCCGACGGCACCGAGGGGATCTACGGGGTGGTCGACAAGCCGACCTACGCCCTGGTCGTCCCCCGCGACGACGACGGCCGCCTGCACCTGGTCGAGCAGTTCCGCTACCCGGTCGGCGAGCGCCGCTGGGAGTTCCCGGCCGGCACCGCGCCGGACCGCGCCGACCAGGACCCTGCCGAGCTGGCCGAGGAGACCGGGCTCGCGGCGTCGTCGATGGCGCTGCTCGGGACGCTGGACTGCGCGCCGGGCATGTCCAGCCAGCGCGGACACGTCTACCTCGCGACCGGTCTGACCGAGGGCCCGCCGCGGCGCGAGCATCAGGAGCAGGACATGCGCGCCGCCTGGTTCACCGCGGTCGAGTTCGAGCGGATGATCCTCGACGGGCGGCTGACCGACGCGCAGACCCTCGCCGCCTACGCGCTGCTCCGCCTGCACGACGAGCGCCGGGCCGCGAGCGCCTGATCCTCCGCCGCGGTGAGCAGCTCGCGCAGCAGCACGGCGTCGAGCGGCGGATCCCCGTCGAAGGAGTCCCGCACCAGGGCGGCTCCGCGGGCGTCGTGCCCGGCCGTCGGTTCCGACCGCACGACGACGGTCATCAGCCCGGCCCCCAGCGCCGCCTGCAGTCCCGGCGCGGAGTCCTCCACCGCGACCGCGCACGACGCCGGCAGCCCCAGCCGGCGCAGCGCGAGCCGGTAGGCCTGCGGGTCCGGCTTCAACGCGGTGACGTCGTCGCCGTACACCGCCACGTCGAGCGCCCCGGAGACGTCGCCGATCAGGTGCCGCACGAGCGGCTCGGCCCACTCCCGGCGACCGGTCGTCACGACGCCGATCCGCGTGCCGTGCCGCCGCAGGTCCGCGACCAGCGTCCGGACGCCCGGCCGGGCCGGGATCGAACCGGAGCGGGCGTGCTCGGCGAACAGCGCGGTCTTGGTGCGGTGCACCGCGGCGGCGACCCGGTCGGCCTCCACGCCGGGCACCCCGCGGGCGCGCAGGTCCGCGGCGATCCGCTGCCGTCCGCCGGGGACACGCAGCAACCGGGTGTAGTGCGCCGGTGTCCAGTGCAGACCCAGGTCGTGCTCGGCGAAGGCCCGGTTGAAGGCCGGCCGGTGCCCGTCGCGCTCGGTCTCGGCGAGCGTCCCGTCGACGTCGAACAGCACCGCCTCCGGGGCGCTCACCGGCCCAGCTCCATCAGGTGGAACAGGATCAGCAGCTGGGCGATCGCCAGCGGCTCGCTGCGGCCGTCCCCGACGCGGCCCAGGCAGTCCGGGGTGTCGCGGCCCGCGTCGCCCATCTCGGCCCAGATCGACTTCTCCACCGCGACGCTCTCCTCGTGGGGCACGTAGCCGTGCACGTGCAGGGACTCGACCGGGCGGCCGTCCGGGTCCCGCTCCAGCTTCAGGTGCATCGCGCGGGTGAGCCCGGGCTGCATCACCCCGGACAGGTCCGGGTGCGGGATCGTCGGCCGCAGCATCACCGTCGCCGACAGCGGGGTGCCCTCCGGGTCGTCGCGGCTCTCGATCGGCGCGAACCGCACCACCAGGTCGGCGTGCCGGCGCTGCGGGCGGATGTGCTCGGCCGACTCGGGTTCGCGCCGGTCGAGCTCGGCCAGCACCTGGTCCGGGGTGTAGCCGCGCTTCGCGCAGTCGCGCTGCACCTTCCAGTCCCGCCGGATCTCCTCCGGCGGGTCCAGGTAGACGGTCACGTCGAAGCAGGCCCGCGACAGCTTCGAGTGCAGGGGCAGCAGCCCCTCGACGATGACGACCTCGGCCGGCTCGACCGGCTCCGGCCGGGCCAGCTCGCCCGTGGAGTGGTCGTAGACCGGCTTGAGCACGGGTTCGCCGGTGGCCAGCAGCTGCAGGTGCTGCTCCATGATCTCGACGAAGTTGCAGTCCGGGTGCAGCGCCGTGAACGGGAGGTCCCTGCGCTCGGCCCGGTCGTAGCGGTGGTAGTCGTCGGTGCACAGGGACACGCACCGGTCGGGCCCCAGCGCCTCGACCAGTCCGCGGGTCAGCGTGGTCTTGCCCGCGGCGCTGTCCCCCGCGATGGCGAGCATGATCGGTCGGCGGCGGGCCTCCTCGGGCCCGGCCCGCCGGATCCGCAGCGACTTGTCCGGCACGGCGTGCTCCTCTCCCGGTCGGGTCACCGACGCTAGGAACCGCGGGCCGGGCGGTCTCCCCCGGCACGGGGGACCCACCGGGGGAGACCGGCCCCTATCGTGGGCCGTATGACGCAGGCCACACCACTGCGACTGGTCGTGGTCGACGACCACGAGATGGTCGTCCAGGGGCTGAAGGCGATGCTCGCCCCGTTCCGTGGCCGCGTCCGGGTGGTCGGCACCGCGCACGACGTGACGGCCGCGATGGACGCGGCGCTGTCGCTGGCCCCGGACATCGTGCTGTGCGACGTCCGGATGGCGGGCGACTCCGGGCTCGACCTGTGCCGGCGTCTGCACGACCGGCTGCCCGGGCAGAAGGTCGTGCTGCTCAGCGTCTACGACGACGAGCAGTACCTGTTCCAGGCGCTGCGCGCCGGAGCGGCCGGCTACCTGCTGAAGCGGATCGGCGGCGAGGAACTGGTGCGGCAGCTGGAGCTGGCCGCGACCGGGGTGACGGTCGTGGACGCGACGATGGCCGGCCGCGCGGCGGCGTCGGCGGCCCGGCTGGAACGCAACGAGTTCTGGCCCGGGGCCCGGCTGGGGCTCACCCACCGGGAGAGCGAGGTGCTGGCCCTGCTGGTCGCCGGGCACTCGAACCGCTCGGTCGCCGCGGAGCTGGTGATCGGCGAGGAGACGGTGAAGTCGCACGTCCGCTCGGTGCTGCGCAATCTCGACGTCCCCGACCGGACGGCGGCGGTCGCCGCCGCGCTGCGCGAGGGCGTGTTCCGGTGACTGCGGCGGGGCGCGGTCTGGGGCTCGGCGACCCGGAGCGGGAGAACGCCGTCCTGCTCGGGATCATCGAGGCCACCGCGTCCGGGCCCGCGGTGGAGCCCCTCGCCGCCGCCGTCGCCCGCGTGATCACCGAGGCGACCGCGACCGACGTCTGCTTCGTGCACGTCCTCGACGACACCGACACCGCGCTGACCCTCGCCGGCGCCACCCCGCCGTTCGACGCCCGCGTCGGGACCGTGCACCTGCCGCTCGGCCACGGCGTCAGCGGCTGGGTGGCCGCCCACCGCACCCCGGCCGTGATCACCGACGACAAGACGTCCGACCCGCGCTACCTGCCGATCCCGGAGCTGCGCGGGCAGGACTACACCTCGATGGTCTCGGTGCCGATGCTGTCCGAGCCCTACGGCCTCGCCGGGGTGCTCAACGTGCACACCGTGGACCGGCGCGAGTTCGGCGACCGCGACGTCCGGCTGCTGCTGGCGATCGGCAGACTGCTGGCCGCGGCACTGCACCAGGCCCGCATGCACCGGCGGCTGCGCGCCCGGGAGCAGGCCCACGAGCGGTTCGCCGAGCAGACCGTCGCCGCGCAGGAGACGGAGCGGCGACGGCTCGCCCGCGACATCCACGACGGCATCTCGCAGCGGCTGGTCACGCTGTCGTTCCACCTCGACGCCGCGGGCACCCTGCTCGGCCACGGCGACACCGGCGGGGCCCGCACCGAGCTGGCCTGCGCCGCCGGGCTGGTCGGCACCACGCTGGACGAGGCGCGGGCGGCGATCGGTGCGCTGCGCCCGCCGGTGCTCGACGACCTCGGGCTGGCCGGGGCCCTCGCCGCGCTGGCCCGGGAGGTCCCGGAGCTCGACGTCCGGCTCGACCTCGACGAGCGACGGCTGCCCGACCACGTCGAGGTCGCCCTGTACCGGATCGCCCAGGAGGCGCTGCAGAACGTGCAGAAGCACGCGGGGGCGCACCGCGTCGTCGTCCGGCTGGCCGCCGACGACGGCGGTGTGCGCCTGGACATCACCGACGACGGCGGCGGGTTCCCGACCCACGGCGGGCCGCCCGGCGGGTACGGGATGGCCTCCATGCGGGAGCGCGCCGAGCTGATCGGCGGGACGCTGCGGGTGCGCGCACGACCGGGATCGGGGACGACGGTGGTGGTCACCGCCCCGGGCGACACTGAGCCGATCGACGAAGAATCCGCTCGGAACACTCGATTGTCCGACTGACGGTCACGCCGCACTCTGAGGTCCATGAGCGACCGATGGAGCGCGGGTGTCATCCCCTACGCGGAGATGGGGTACTGGCAGCCCGACTACGAGCCCAAGGACACCGACCTGCTCTGCGCGTTCCGGGTCACCCCGCAGGACGGGGTGCCGCCGGAGGAGGCGGGGGCCGCCGTCGCCGGGGAGTCCAGCACCGCCACCTGGACCGTGGTCTGGACCGACCGGCTGACGACCTACGAGCACTACCAGGCCAAGTGCTACGCCGTGGAGCCCGTGCCGAACACGCCGGGCCAGTGGATCGCCTACATCGCCTACGACCTCGACCTGTTCGAGGAGGGCTCGATCGCGAACCTGACGAGCTCGATCATCGGCAACGTCTTCGGCTTCAAGCCGCTCAAGGCGCTGCGCCTGGAGGACATGCGGATCCCGGCGCACTACGTGAAGACCTTCCCCGGACCGCCGCACGGCATCGTCACCGAGCGCGAGTACCTGGACAAGTTCGGCCGCCCGCTGCTCGGCGCCACCACCAAGCCGAAGCTGGGGCTGTCCGCCCGGAACTACGGCCGGGTCGTCTACGAGGCGCTGCGCGGCGGCCTGGACTTCACCAAGGACGACGAGAACATCAACTCGCAGCCCTTCATGCGCTGGCGGGACCAGTACCTGGCGTGCATGGAGGCGGTGAACCGGGCACAGGCCGCGACCGGCGAGGTGAAGGGGCACTACCTCAACGTCACCGCGGCGACGATGGAGGACATGTACGAGCGGGCGGAGTTCGCCCGCGAGCTGGGCAGCGTGATCGTCATGGTGGACCTGACGGTCGGTTACACCGCGATCCAGTCGCTCTCGACGTGGGCGCGCCGCAACGGCGTGATCCTGCACCTGCACCGGGCCGGGCACGGCACCTACACCCGGCAGAAGAACCACGGCGTCAGCTTCCGGGTGATCGCCAAGTGGATGCGGCTGGCCGGGGTGGACCACATCCACGCGGGCACCGTCGTCGGGAAGCTGGAGGGGGACCCGAACGCGGTCGCCGGGTTCTACGACGTCCTGCGCAAGGGCCGCTACGCCGCCGACCCGGTGAAGGGCCTCTACTTCGACCAAGACTGGGTGTCGATGCCGGCGACGATGCCCGTCGCCTCCGGCGGGATCCACGCCGGGCAGATGCACCAGCTGCTGCACCACCTCGGAGAGGACACCGTGCTCCAGCTCAGCGGCGGCACGATCGGGCACCCGATGGGCATCGCCGCCGGTGCCGAGGCCAACCGGGTCGCCGTCGAGGCGATGATCAAGGCCCGCAACGAGGGCGCTGACTACCTCGCCCAGGGCCCGGAGATCCTGCGCGCGGCCGCGAGGCGCAACCGGCCGCTCGAGACCGCGCTGGCGACCTGGGGCGACGTCACCTTCGACTACGCCTCGACCGACACCCCGGACGTCGTGAGCACGCCGACCCCGGCCTGAGCAGGAGGACCACCATGCGGATCACCCAGGGCACGTTCTCGTTCCTGCCCGACCTCACCGACGACGAGATCACCGCCCAGATCGGCTGGGCGCTCGACCACGGCTGGCCGTGCGCGGTCGAGTTCACCGACGACCCGCACCCCCGCAACGCCTACTGGGAGATGTGGGGCATGCCGATGTTCGACCTCGCCGACCCCGCGGGCGTGCTGGCCGAGATCGACGCCTGCCGGAGGGAGCACCCGGAGCACTACGTCCGGGTCAACGCCTACGACGCCTCGCTGGGCAGGCAGACCGTCGCGCTGTCGTTCCTGGTGCAGCGGCCGTCGGAGGAGCCGGGGTTCCGGCTGGACCGGGCCGAGGGCGGCGACCGGCGGATCGGCTACACCGTGCACCCCTACGCGACCGAGCGGCCGTCGGGGGCGCGCTACCCGGTGACGGGCGGGCACGACGGGAACGGCCGTGCCGAGCACTGAGCGGGCCGGGGCGCGGCCCGGCACCGGTCCGGCCGGTCCGGGCGCCGTGAGCACCCGCATCGCGTTCGGGGCCGCGGCGCCCCGTCCGGCCGACCCCGACCCCGTCTCCGACGGCGGCCCCGAGCTGGCCCCCGGCGACACCGTCGATCTCGGCGAGGTGCGCCGGGCGGCCGGCGTCGACGACGTCCTCGACGCGCTGGACCGCGAGCTGGTCGGGCTCGCCCCGGTGAAGCAGCGGCTGCGCGAGCTGGCGGCGCTGCTCGTCGTCGACCGGGTGCGTGCCCGGTTCGGCACCGCCACGGACCGGCCGACCCTGCACATGTGCTTCACCGGGAACCCGGGCACCGGCAAGACGACGGTCGCGCAACGGATGGCCGGGCTGCTCCACGGCCTGGGCTACCTCCGCCGCGGGCACCTGGTCACCGCGACCCGCGACGATCTCGTCGGCCAGTACGTCGGGCACACCGCGCCGAAGACCAAGGAGATCGTACAGAAGGCGCTCGGCGGGGTGCTGTTCGTCGACGAGGCCTACTACCTGCACCGGCCGGGCAACGAGCGGGACTACGGCGGCGAGGCCATCGAGATCCTGCTGCAGGCGATGGAGGACCACCGCGACGACGTCGCCGTGATCCTCGCCGGCTACGCCGACCGGATGGACACCTTCTTCACCGCGAACCCGGGCATGCAGTCGCGGGTCGCCCACCACGTCGACTTCCCGGACTTCTCCGTGGGCGAGCTCGCCGAGATCGGGCAGCGGATGGTCGCCGACCTGGACCTGGAACTGTCCGGCGAGGCGCGGACGACGCTGCACGAGTACCTGACGCTGCGGGTGGAGCAACCGTGGTTCGCCGGCGCGCGCAGCGTCCGCAACGCCCTCGACCGGGCCCGGATGCGGCAGGCCCTGCGGTTGTCCGCCGGGACCGGACGGATCGGGCTCCCCGAGCTCCGGACGCTCACGGCCGCCGACCTGCGCGCCAGCCGGGTGTTCGACGGCGGCCTGTCCCGCTGAGCACGCCCGCCGGGCCGAGCGAGCGGCGGTGCTCCCCGCCGCCGGTCACCCGCCCGGCGTCCCGCCCCCGTGCCGGCATCACGCACCCCGTGCCGGGCCGCACCCGTCGCCGCGGGCGCACCCGTGCCCCGGCCGCCACCCGGCCGCACCGTCCCCGGCCGCACCGTCCCCGGCCGTACCCGTGCCCGGCCCGGTACCCGCGGCGCCACGTACCCCCTCACGGGGGCGCACCCCGTGGCGGCGTCACGCACCCCACTCGATGGGTGCGGCGCACGGCGACGGGGTGCGCGGCACGGCGACGGGGTGCGTGACGCGGGCCACGGGGTGCGGCGCGCGGGGACGGGGTGCGGCGCGCAGAGGAGCGCGGCGCTCGGAGCGAGGTCCGGCGCCCGGGTGCGGCGTGCGGCCCGGAGGAACGGGTGCGCCCCTCGGGGGACGAGGTGCGCTGCGCGGGGACGGAGTGAGCCGGGCCGGACCTACGCTGGTCCGGTGACCACGACCGCCCGGATGCGCGCGTTCGTCGCGCTCGCCGACCAGGGCTCGGTGCGCGGCGCCGCGGCCCGGCTGGTGGTCACCGAGTCCACGGTGTCCGCGGCGGTGCGGGCGCTCGCCGAGGAGGTGGGCGTCCCGCTCGTCGAGCGGGACGGCCGCGGGGTCCGGCTGACCCCGGCCGGGCACCGCTACGCCGGTTACGCCCGACAGGTGCTCGGCCTGCTCGAGGAGGGCGCCGCGGCCGCCCGGGGCGAGGCCGACCCCGAGCACGGCAGGGTCCGGCTGGCCGCGGTCACCACCGCGGGCGAGCACCTCCTGCCGGACCTGCTCGCCGGGTTCCGGGACCGGCACCCGGGAGTCACGCTGGAGGTCGACGTCGCCCCCAGCGACCGGGTGTGGCCGATGCTCGCCCACCACGAGGTCGACGTCGTCGTCGCCGGTCGTCCGCCCGCCGCCGCGACCGGGCCGGGGGCGTCCGGTCCACCCCTGGTGCGGGCCGTGCGGGAGAACACACTGGTCGTCGTGGGTGCGCAGGCCGCCGAGCACGATCTGGCGCGTGCGACCTGGCTGCTGCGCGAGCCGGGCTCCGGTACCCGGGCCACCCAGGAGGCGCTGCTCGCCGACCTAGGTGTGGACCCGCCGCGGCTCCTGCTGGGCTCGCACGGCGCAACCGTCGCCGCCGCCCGCACGGGGCTCGGGATCACCCTCGTCTCACGTGACGCGGTGCGCCGGTTCCTCACCGACGGGGAGCTGACCGAGCTCGCGGTGCCGGGCACACCGCTGGACCGGCCGTGGCACGTGGTGACCCATCCCGACGCGACGGCGAGCACCGCGCTGCTGCTCGCACACGTCCTCGCCACCGCCCCGTGGCACGCCCTCTGACCCGCGCCCGGCACACGCGCGCCACCTCTCCCCGCGCACCGGGCCCGTACCTCCCCGCACACCCGAGCCGCATCTCCCCGCACACCCGACCGGCACCTCCACCCACACGGGCCCCGAACGGGCCCCGGACGGACATCACCCGAGCCCCGCGCGGCCCCACACGCTCCGCACCTCCACGCACACGCTCCGCACCTCCACGCACACGCTCCCCGCACCTCCACGAGACACACCGCCCGCCCGCACCCGCCGAGATGCAGCTCAGCGTCGTGAAGAGATCGACAAGTCGCTCTCAGCTGCATCTCGGCGGGTCGTTGCTCGGCGGCGCCGGCGGGGCGAGGCACGACAGGCCCGGCGGGCCGAGGCACGGCGGGTCGAGGCACGGCGGGTCCGGCGGGTCGAGGTCCGGCGGGTCGAGGTCCGGCGGGTCCGGCGGGCCGGCCGAGGAGCGTCAGGACACCCGGACCGGCAGCTCCCCCACCCGGCTGAAGCCCGGACGCGGCACCCAGACGATCTCCGCGGCGGGCGCGTCGAGGGCGAGATCGGGGAAGCGGTCGAACAGCATCCGCAGCGCCACCTCACCCTCCTGCCTGGCCAGTGCCGCTCCGAGGCAGTAGTGCGCGCCGCGGCCGAAGCCGAGGTGCCCGTCGCCACGACCGGTGTCCCGGCCGACGTCGAGCTCGTCGGGCCGGTCGTAGGCCCGCGGATCGTGGTTGGCGGGGAGCAGACCGGCGATCACCGGCGTCCCGGCGGGGATCGCGACCCCGCCCAGCTCGACGTCCTCGGTCGGGTAGCGGAACTGTGTGAACTGCACCGGCCCGCGGAACCGCATGAGCTCGTCGACCGCCTGTGGCCACAGCTCCGGGCGCTCCCGCAGCACCGCGAGCTGGTCGGGGCGTGTGAGGAGGGCGAGGGCACCGTTGGAGATCAGGTGGGCGGTCGTCTCGTGGCCGGCCATCACCAGCGCGAAGATCATCGTGACCATCTCGCGGTCGGTGAGGCGGTCGCCGTCGTCGTCCTGGGCCGCGACGAGCGCACTGATCAGGTCGTCGGCCGGTTCGGCCCGGCGGGCGTCGACCAGCGCGTGCACGTGGTCGACGGCCGCGCGCAGCACCGCCGGGACCCGCTGCGGGTCCATCGAGGTCAGCACCCGGCCCCACTCGTGCCACTGCTCGCGCTCGCCATCGGGCACGCCGACCAGCTCGCAGATCACGGTGATCGGCAGCGGGTAGCCGAACGTCTCGACGAGGTCCACCCGCCCGGCGTCGCCGATACGGTCGAGCAGTCGCGCGGTGATCTCCTCGCCCCGCGGCCGCAGGGCCTGCACCCGCTTCACGGTGAAGGCACGGGACACCAGCTTGCGCAGCCGGGCGTGCTCGGCGCCGTCGGTGGTGAGGATGTTGCGGAGCAGGTAGCCGGCCAGGTCGTCGGGGACCCCGAGCTTCTCGAACATCGCCTCCCGCATGCTCTCGGCGCCGCCGACGAGCTCGACGTCGGTGACGAACCGGGGATCGGTGAGCACGGTGCGCACGTCGTCGTGCCGGGTGACCATCACCGCGGGCGGGGTGCCCATCATCGTCACGGTCACGGCGGGCGCCTCCTCCCGCATCCGGCCGTAGGCGGCGTACGGGTCGGCGGTCAGGTCCGGGGACAGGAGGTCGCGCGGTTCGGTCGATGCGGTCATGTCGTGCTCCCTCGGTGGTGGTGGAGGTGCCGGACCCCGGCGATCACCGGACCCGGCTGCGCCATTCCTGGTCGACGTGCGCGACCAGCGGGTGGTAGACACCGGCGACCCGCGCGGCGACGTCCGGCGGGACCGGCTCGCCCGCACGCGCCGCGGGGCCGGCGAGCAGCGCCCCCACGGCGTGCTCGGCGAGGACGCCCTGCCGGGCGGCGTCGCCGGGCGCGGACGGGTCACCGCCCGGCACCGGGAGCCCGGTGGTGGCGAGGAAGCCGTAGGCGATCGCGCCCCAGCTGCGGATCTGCTCGCCGATGGAGAGGTCGGTGCCGACCAGCCCGGCCTCGCGCAGCAGGCCGAGGTGCTCGCGCACGGCGTCCTCCCGGCGGCGCGCCAGCTCGCCCAGGGTCCCGGCGGCCTCGTGCGCGAGCCGGCCGAGGACCTCGGCGTCGCCCAGGTAGAGGGCCCGGGTGACCTCGTCGGACTGCACCAGCTCGTGGATCAGGCGGGTCATCCGCCACGGCAGGACCAGCTCGGGCTCGTCCGGCATCCGGTCGGCCATCTCGCCGAACAGCCGGTGCTGGGAGCGCAGGAGCACCGTGAGGAACAGCGCGTCCTTGGTGCGGACGTGCAGGTAGACGGTGCCCTTCCCGACGCCGGCCTGCCGGGCGACGTCCTCGATCGTCACCCGCCGGTACCCGCGCCGGACGAGCAGGTCCGCGGCGGCGTCGAGCACGCGCCCCATCCGCGCCCGATCACCGGTCACCTGCTCCGCCACCGACACGGGTACCTCCGTCCGTGACCGGATCGACGATTCCGGTCACACGGTCACGGTAGCTCCGCCGCACGGGCCTGTCGAGATACCGTCGGACCATGTCCGACTACGAACACCTGCTGGTCAAGCAGGACGGCGACACGGTCCGGATCACGATGAACCGGCCGCAGCGCCGGAACTCGCTGACCGAGTGCCACCTGCGCGAGCTGCTGGACGCGTTCGAGAGCGCCGGCCGCACCGACGCGACCGGCATCGTGCTCGCCGGGGAAGGCAAGGCGTTCTCGTCCGGGCACGACTTCGGCGACGTCGCGGACCGCGACCTCGCCGGCGGCCGCGAGCTGCTGCGGCTCTGCACCACCGTGATGCGGACCGTGCAGGAGGTCCCGCAGGTGGTCGTCGCGCGCGTGCACGCGACGGCGTGGGCGGCAGGCTGCCAGCTCGTCGCGTCCTGCGATCTCGCCGTGGCGGCCGAGTCGGCGTCGTTCGCGCTGCCCGGCGGCAAGGGCGGCTGGTTCTGCCACACCCCGGCCGTGCCGGTCGCCCGCACCGTCGGCCGCAAGCGGCTCATGGAGCTGGCGCTGACCGGCGACGCGATCGACGCCGCCACGGCAGCCGACTGGGGGCTGGTCAACTACGCGGTCCCCGACGACGAGCTCGACACCCGCGTCGACGAGCTGCTGGCCCGCGCCACCCGCGGCAGCCGGTTGTCCAAGGCCGTCGGCAAGCAGACCCTCTACGCCCAGCTCGACCGGCCCGAGGCCGACGCCTACGCGATCGCCACCGAGGTCATGGCGTCCATGTCGCAGTCCGGTGGGGCGCGCGAGGGCATGGCGTCGTTCCTCGGGAAGCGCGCCCCGGTGTGGCCCGACTAGCGATCACCTAGGCTCTGCCGGACCATGTCCGATCCGAGCCTGCTGAGCAGACGACGGCTGTTCGGCGCCGCCGCGGCGCTGGGCGGCGCCGCGCTGCTCGCCGGCTGTGGCCGTGAGTCGGGTGACGCGCTGACCCGCCTGCGGGCCGGCGGCGACGTCGTCGTGGGGCTGTCGGGGGAGCGCCCGTTCGGTTTCATCGACGGCTCCGGCCGCCCCACCGGGGAGAGCCCCGAGGTCGCCCGCGCCGTCGTCGGGGAGATAGGCGGCGGGCTCGTCGCCGTCCAGCTAGCGTTCGACCAGCTGGTGCCCGCCCTGCTGGACGGCCGCTTCGACATGATCGCGGTCGGGCTCACCGTCACACCGCTGCGCTGCCAGCAGGTCGCGTTCTCCCGGCCCGACTACATCGCCCGCACCGGGCTGCTCGTGCCGACCGGCAACCTGCTCGGCGTCGCGACGCTCGGCGGTGTCCGCCGCTCCGGCGCCACCCTCGGGGTGCTGCGCAGCTCCGCCGAGCAGGAGTACGCCTATGCGGCGCGCATCCCGAACGAGAAGATCGTCACCTTCGACTCGCAGGGTGCGCTGGTCCGCGGCATCGCCCGCCAGGAGGCACAGGTCGGGGCGCTCACCCGGATATCCCTGCTGGACGAGGTGCGCCGCAACGCCGGCATCGGGCTCGAAGTGACGGGCGGGTTCGAGCCCGAGGTGAACGGCCGCCCGGTCGTCGGTGCGGGGGCGTTCGCGTTCCGCCCTGCCGACACCGGTTTCCGCGAGGAGTTCGACCGCGGCCTCACCGCGCTGCAGGAGTCCGGGCGCTGGCTGGAGGCGGCCCGGCCGTTCGGTTTCACCGAGGAGAACGTCCCGCCGCGCGGGCTCACCATCGACGATCTCTGCGCGCGGACACCCGAGTCGTGACCCGGCAGGCCTCGCGGGAATGCGAGGATCCGACCATGTCACTGCGCATCGCCGGGATCCCGGTCCCCGGCCCGTCGGACCTGCTCTCCGGAGCGGCCTCGGTCGTCGACCGGACCGGGGAGCTGGCGGAGACCGTGGCCGGGCTGCCGTCGCGGGCCGGGGAGCTGCTCGACGAGGTCGGCTCGCTGGTCGGCCGGATCGGCACGATCGCGACCCGGGCGGAGGCGCTGCTCGACCGGGTCGACGGCGTCGTCGACCGGGCCGAGGACCTGATCGGGACCGTGGGCTCGGTCGCCGCGGAGGCCACCGACGTGGTCGCGCGCGTCCGGCCGGTGGCCGACCGCGCGGACGAGCTGGTGGCCCGGGTGTCCACCGTGGCCGACGACGCGACCGGCCTGGTCACCCGGGTGTCCACGGTGGCCGAGGAGGCGACCGGCCTGGTGCGGCGGGTGTCCACCGTGGCCGACGACGCGGACTCGCTGGTCGAGCGGGTCACCGGCGTGGCGGAGAACGCCGACGGCCTGGTCCGCAAGGTCACCACCGTCGCCGACGACGCCGACGGGCTCGTCCGCCGGGTCACGACCGTCGCCGAGAACGCGGACGGACTGGTGCAGAAGGTCACCACCGTGTCCGAGGACGCGAGCGGGCTGGTCCGCCGGGTCACCACGGTCTCCGAGCGCGCCGACGGCCTCGTGGAGCAGGTGTCCGCGGTCGCCGGGAACGCCGAGGGCCTCGTCGCCCGGGTCGACGCCGTCGCCGGGAACGCCGACGGCCTGATCACCACCGTCACCACCGTCAGCGACCGGGCCGGCGACCTGATCACGCAGGTCGAGCGGGTCACCGGGTCGGCGACGACCGTCGTCGACCAGGCGTCCGGGATCAGCGACCGCGCCGGGGAGCTCGTCGACCTCTACGCCCCGCTCGCCCGCCGCGCCGCGCCGCTCGCGACGAAGTTCCTCGACGAGCTGTCCGAGGACGAGGTGCACGCCGCGATCCGCCTGGTCGACCAGCTCCCGGTGCTCACCGAGCACCTCGAGGACGACATCCTGCCGATCCTCGCGACACTCGACCGCGTCGGACCGGACGTCCACGAGCTCCTGGACGTGCTGAAGGAGGTCCGGCAGGCGATCATCGGTATCCCCGGTTTCAAGCTCCTGAGCCGGCGGGGCGGCGAGAAGGACGACAGCTGAGCGAGGGGAGGACACGTGCAGCAGCGACCGTCGGCCGAGCACACGTTGTTCGTGCAGACCCTGGCAGGCAGCGCCACCTTCGGCCCGAAGGAGGGCCGTGAGGTCCTGTTCGGACGCAACCGGCCGCTGGTGCACCTCACCCTCGGCGAGGACGATCCGCAGGTCAGCCGCGAGCACGGCCGCCTGAGGTTCACCGGCGGCCGCTGGTGGCTCAGCAACTCCGGACGGACCGGCGTCCGGTTCCCGGCCGGTACCGAGCTGCGTCCCGGCGGCGAGCCGGTGCCGGTCCCGCCCGGATACACGCTGGTCACCGTGCTCGGCTCCCCCGGCCGGGAGCACGCGCTGGAGGTGCGGGTCAGCGGCCCGGACCGGGTGCGCCCGCTCCCCCGGCACGACGACAGCACCCGGGTCCCCCGGCCCTGGCCGCTCGACGGGGACGAGCGCCTCGCCGCCCTCGCGCTCGCCCGCCGCTACCTGCAGAACGATCCCCGTCCGACTCCGCAGTCCTGGCGCCAGGTCAGCGACGAGATGCAGCAGGCCGATCCCGGCGGCGGCTGGACCCACCGCCGCGCCGAGCACACGGTGCGGGCGATCCGGGAGCGGCTGTCCGCCGCCGGGGTGGCCGGGCTGCTGGCCTCGGAGATCGAGCCGCCCGTGGGCAACCGGCTCAACGAGAACCTGGTGGCCGAGCTGATCCGCACCAACACCGTCACCGAACCCGATCTCGACGAGCTGGACCGGGAGCCCGGGTGACGGCACCGCTCGTCGAGGGCACCGTCGTCGCCGGGCGGTACGAGGTCCGGGAGCGGCTGGGCGCCGGGGGCATGGGCGTCGTGCACCGGGCACGCGACACCGCGCTGGACCGCGACGTCGCCCTCAAGCAGGTGCAGACGGGTGCCGCCGCCGAGGACGGCGCGGCCGCGATGCGCCGCCTCCGGCGTGAGGCTCAGGTCGCCGCCCAGCTGCACCACGGGCGGATCGTCACCGTCTTCGACGTCCTGGAGCTCCCGGCCGGCCCGCTGCTGGTCATGGAGTACGTGCCCTCGGCAGGTCTGGACGCGCTGCTGACCGGAACCGGGCCGCTGGCGCCCGGCGCCGCGGCCCGGATCGGCGCGCAGGTCGCCGAGGCGCTCGCGGCGCTGCACGCGGCCGGCATCGTGCACCGCGACGTGAAGCCCGGCAACGTCCTGGTGTCCGACGACGGCCCCGTCAAGCTCACCGACTTCGGCATCTCACTGATCCCCGGCCGGCACTCGCTGACCGTCGGAACACTCGGGACCCCGGCCTACTTCGCCCCGGAGACAGCGCGGGGCGACGAACCGGCGGCCCCGGCCGACGTCTACGGGCTCGGTGCGACGCTGCGGGTCGCCGTCGACGGAGAGCCCCCGTTCGGCTGGGCCGACGACAGCCCGCTGGCCCTCATCCGCCGCATCGCCGACGCCGACCCGGTCCCGCCGCCCGCACTGGACGGTCCACTGGGTGCACTGCTCGCGACGATGACGGCGGCCGACCCCGCCGCCCGTCCGACGGCGGCCGAGGCGGCCCGGCGGCTCTGGGCGCTGGCCGACCGCGACGAGCCCGAGCCCGCGGCCCCGGCGGACCCCGGCCGCCGCACGACCACCCCGGAGGTCCGGCCGGACGATCCGACCGACCCGCCCGGCCACGGGACGGCGGACGGCCCGGCCGCCGCCCGCCGGCGCCGTCTCCTGTTCGGCGGAGCGGCCGTCGTCGCGGTCGTGGCGGTCGTCGCCGCCGTTGCGCTGATCCCGCAGGAACGCGGCGCCGACGCGCCCGCCCCGGCCCCGGTGGCGCTGCCCGCGTCGGTCCCGCCGCTGGCCGCGGGCGACCAGCGCACCGCCGACCCGTGCCTGGCCGACCCGGCGGCGCTCGCCCCGTTCGCGCCCGCGGTGAGGGAGCCCGACTACGGCAACCTCGCGGCCTGCTCGATCGTGTTCGTGGTCGGCGGGGACGACGCCGGTGGCGTCGACATCCGCTACCGCCGCGCCACCGGCAGCCCGCCCGAGGGCGAGCAGCAGCGCCTCGGCGACGCCGTGCTGGTGCGCCGACCGGCCGAGGGCACGTCGTGCATGCGGTTCCTGTGGCTCGACGACGGCACCCAGGTCTCGATCTCGGCCGACCACGACGCCGGCCGGACCCGCGGACTGGACCCCTGCGCGGCCGCCGAGGCGGCCGCCGCCTCCGCCGCGACCCGGCTCGCCGCGGACGGCATCCCCCGCCGTCCGGTACCGCCGCCGGGCGGCAGCGTCCTCTGGACGACCGACGCCTGCGACACCCTGCGCCCCGAGGACCTCACGATGCTGCCGGCCCCGGCGCGCACCGACTCCTACCGCGACTTCGCCGGCTGGTCCTGCAGCTGGGACGCCGGCGACGCGGGCGCGGACCTGCAGCTGACGGTCTCGTTCGACCGCTACGACACCCCGTCCGCGACCGGGCAGCCGCTCGCGGGCACGGCGGCGTTCGTCCGTGACGACGGCCCCGACGCGTGCAACGGCGAGGTCCCGGTGCGGGAGTTCACCGGGACGAACGGCCGCCCGATGGCCGAGCTCGTCCGGGTCAAGGCCGAGGAGGGCGGGCGCTCGACGTCGCAGCTGTGCGAACTCGCGGGCCGTCTCGCCGACACCGCGGCCGCCCGGGTGCGCTGACCCGGGCGGTCCGCCGGATCAGGACAGGCCCTGCGCGTCCCGGACGAGGGTCACGATCTCGTCCATCATCCCGGTCAGCCGGAAGTTCTTCGGCGTGAACACCGCGGCGATCCCGCCCTCACGCAGCCGCTTCTCGTCCTCCGGCGGGATGATCCCCCCGACGACGACCGGGATGTCCCCGGCGCCCGCGTCACGCAGCCCCTGCACGACCGCCGGCACGACCTCCAGGTGCGAGCCCGACAGCACCGACAGCCCGACGGCGTGCACGCCCTCCTGCACCGCGGCCGCGACGATCTGCGACGGGGTGAGCCGGATGCCCTGGTAGACGACCTCGAAGCCGACGTCGCGGGCGCGCACGGCGACCTGCTCGGCACCGTTGGAGTGGCCGTCGAGACCCGGCTTGCCGACGAGCATCCGGAGGCGCTGGCCGAGCTCGTCACCGGTGGCGCGGACCCGCTCGCGGACCTCAGCGATCTCCCCGGCGCCCTCACCGGACGCCGACGCCGACGACACACCGGTCGGGGCACGGAACTCGCCGAACACCTCGCGCAGCGCACCGGCCCACTCGCCGGTCGTCACGCCGGCCTTGGCGCAGTCGATCGAGACCTGCATGAGGTTCTGCTCGGTCTTCGCGGCGTCGCGCAGTGCCCGCAGCGACTCGTCGACGGCCGCGGCCTCCCGCTCGGAACGCCACCGCCCGATGGCCTCGATCGCGGACCGCTCGGTCTCGGGGTCGACCGTGAAGATCGCCCCGGCGCCCTCGGCCTGCAGCGGGCTGGGCTCGGTGGTGTCGAACTTGTTGACCCCGACGACGACGCGGTCGCCGGACTCCATCTCACGGCGGTACGCGGCCAGGGAGCTGACCAGCTCGCCCTTCATGTAGCCGGACTCGACGGCCGAGACCGCACCGCCCATCTCCTGCACCCGGTCGATCTCGGCGCGGGCGCCCTCGACGAGCTCGGACACCTTGGCCTCGACCACCCGGGAGCCGTCGAAGATGTCCTCGTACTCGAGCAGGTCGGTCTCGTAGGCCAGCACCTGCTGCATCCGCAGCGCCCACTGCTGGTCCCACGGCCGCGGCAGGCCCAGCGCCTCGTTCCACGCCGGCAGCTGCACGGCGCGGGCCCGCGCGTCCTTGGACAGGGTGACGGCGAGCATCTCCAGCACGATCCGCTGGACGTTGTTCTCCGGCTGCGCCTCGGTCAGTCCCAGCGAGTTGACCTGCACGCCGTAGCGCAGGCGCCGCTGCTTGGGGTTCTCGACGCCGTAGCGCTCCAGGGTGATCTCGTCCCACAGGCGCGCGAGCGCCCGCATCTTGCACATCTCCTCGACGAACCGCAGGCCCGCGTTCACGAAGAACGAGATCCGCCCGACGACGTCGCCGAACTTCTCCGGCGGCACCTGGCCGGAGTCGCGCACCGAGTCCAGCACCGCGATCGCGGTGGACAGCGCGTACGCCAGCTCCTGCGTCGGCGTCGCCCCGGCCTCCTGCAGGTGGTAGCTGCAGATGTTGATCGGGTTCCACTTGGGGATCTCGGTGACCGACCAGGCGACCATGTCGGTGATCAGCCGCAGGCTGGGTCCGGGCGGGAACACGTAGGTGCCCCGCGACAGGTACTCCTTGACGATGTCGTTCTGCGTGGTACCGGCGAGCTTCGCCCGGACCTCGGAGTAGTCGAGGCCCTGCTGCTCGGCCTGCTCTTCGGCGACCGCCACGTAGAGGGAGAGCAGCCACATCGCCGGCGCGTTGATCGTCATCGAGGTGTTGGCCTCGGCGACGGGGATGCCGTCGAACAGGGCGCGCATGTCACCGATGTGGCTGACCGGGACGCCGACCTTGCCGACCTCGCCCTTGGCGAGCTCGTCGTCGGGGTCGTAGCCGGTCTGGGTCGGCAGGTCGAAGGCCACCGAGAGACCGGTCTGGCCCTTGGCCAGGTTCCGGCGGTACAGCTCGTTGGTCTTCTCGGCCGACGAGTGACCGGCGTAGGTGCGGATCACCCACGGACGGTCGCGCTCGCGATCGGTCGGGTACGGCACCGGAACCTCCGTCGTCGTCTGCACAGTCGGCACTGTCTGCACGTCGGGACAAGACTACTGGCGAGTAGGGCGGATCGGGTGCCCGGTCGTCCCTCGTCACACACGTCTGCGCGGCAAACTACGCGATCCGTACGGGAAACCGAGCACTGGATCGGTTCACGCCCCACCCGTCGGAGAGGGCGGCAGGGCCCGGCGGGTGCGACCATCGGGCGATGGAGATGGACGTCGTCCCACGGCTCGGCACGATCCTCGGCCTGGTCGTGGTGCTGGTCGCCATCGGACTGCTGCTGCGCTGGACGTTCGGGCACCAGAAGAACGTGACCCTCCCCACCGACGACCCCGACGACCCCGTCGCGACCGGCCTGCTGACCGAGGTCTCGCGGGTACCGGGGAAGGACGCGGCGCGGATCCTGCGCGACCGGCTGCGCGCGCAGGGCATCCGGGCGACGATCACGCCCGGCTCCGACGACCGGGGCGGGTTCGCCCTGCTCGTCTTCCCGAAGGACGTGCCCGACGCCCGGGTCGTGCTCAGCCGGGGCGCACTGGACTGACGGACGCTCAGGTGACCCGGTGGTATCGGGCGTCGAAGAAGCAGAACACGCCGTAGCAGGCGATCCCCAGCCCGACCGCGACGAGCAGGAACACCCCGTAGGGCTGCTCGCGCAGGGCCTTCAGCGCCGAGTCGAGTCCGTTCGCACGCGCCGGGTCGAACGTCAGCGCGGCGACACCGACGAGGATCCCGAGCACACCGATCGCGACGCCCTTCGCGATGAACCCGATCTGCCCGGTACGGGCATCGAGCCGGCGGACCCGGCGATCGGCACCCGCCAGGTCCTGGTCCTCGAGGAAGCGCTGCTGCCAGCCGTTCCACACCATCACGCCACCGCCCACGAGCACCCCAAGTCCGACGAGCGCGGTCACGATCTGCCCGCCCGGCAGGCCCAGCAGGCCCGCGGTCGCCTGCCCGCCCCCGCCCGACGACGCACGTCCGCTCAGCGCCGTCGTCGCCGCCGCGACCGCCAGCACCGCGTAGACCACGGCCTGCCCGGCGGACACCACGCGCTTGACCAGCCTGCGGGACCGGTCGCCGACGTAGCCGAAACCCCACACCGCCGAGACGGCCCGCCACAGGACGACCGCCGCGAACCCCACGACCAGGAGCCACAGGAAGGCCCGGCCCAGCGGTTCGGCGGCGATCGCACCCAGCGCACCGTTCTGGTCCGCCTGCGCTCCGGACCCGAGCGCCACCTGCACCGCCAGCCAGCCGATCAGCAGGTGCAGGACGCCGTTCGCGGCGATCCCCACCCGCGCCGCGATCCGGACCGGCGTCGAGTGCGCCACGTCCCGTGCTCCGCTCGCCGCCCGGCGACCGGCCCGTGACACGTCAGCAGCATCCGGGGCGCTCACCATGGCGGCCTCCTCGTCGACGGCGGAACCCGACAGCCGGGCCGCCCGTGGCGTACCGGAAGCCTGCCACGATCGGGTGACGCGCGCCGATCGGGACCGTCGGGCTCGCGGACGCCGGGAGGCCGGGCTCAGCGCTCCGGCTCGCCCGCCACCCGGCGGATGTCCGCGCCCAGCGCGGAGAGGTTCTCGACGAAGCGCGGGTAGCCGCGGTCGATGTGCGCGACGTCCCAGACCTCGGTCGTGCCGCGGGCGCACAGTCCGGCCAGGACCAGGCCCGCACCGGCCCGGATGTCGCTGGCCCACACCGGCGCCGAGGACAGCTCCTCCCGCCCGCGCACGACGGCGTGGTGCCCGTCCGTGCGGGCGTCGGCGCCGAGCCGGACCATCTCGTCGACGAACCGGAACCGTGCCTCGAACACGTTCTCGGTGATCATCGACGTGCCTTCGGCGACGGCGGAGAGCGCGATCGCCATCGGCTGCAGGTCCGTGGCGAAACCCGGGTAGGGCAGCGTCACGAAGTCCACCGCCTCCGGGCGGCCCGGCATCGCGACGGAGAACTCCTCCTCGCCGGTGGAGATCTCGGCGCCCGCGCTGCGCAGCTTGTCCAGCACGAGGTCGATGTGGTGCGGGTCCACCCCGCGGACGGTCACCTCGCCGCGGGTCATCGCCGCCGCGAACGCCCAGGTCGCTCCGACGATCCGGTCGCCGATCACCCGGTGCGTGGTGGGCTGCAGGCCGGTCACGCCGTGCACGGTCAGCGTCGAGGACCCGACGCCCTCCAGCTTCGCGCCCATCTGCTGCAGCATCACGCAGAGATCGACGATCTCCGGCTCGCGGGCCGCGTTGTCGATGACGGTGGTGCCCTCGGCGAGCACCGCCGCCATCAGGATGTTCTCGGTCGCGCCGACGCTGGGGAAGTCCAGCCAGATCTGCGCACCGTGCAGGTCCTGCGCCGAGGCGGTGACACTGCCGTGCTCGATGTCGGTCGTCGCTCCCAGCTTCCGCAGGCCGTTCTGGTGCATGTCCAGCGGCCGGGAGCCGATCGCGTCGCCACCGGGCAGCGGGACGACGGCCCGCCGGCAGCGCGCCACCAGCGGCCCGAGCACGCAGACCGACGCGCGCAGCTTCGACACCGAGCGGTAGTCCGCCTCGGCGCCGGGGTTCGCCGGGACGTCGATGTGCACGGTGCCGCCCTCGATCGCCACCGCGCAGCCGAGGCTGCGCAGGACGTCCGCCATCAGCGGCACGTCCAGGATCTCGGGGCAGTTCTCGAGCGTCGTCCGGCCCTCGGCCAGCAGCGCCGCAGCCATCAGCTTGAGCACACTGTTCTTCGCCCCGACGACGTCGACGGACCCGCTCAGCCGGGCCCCGCCGCGGACCGCGAAATGCTCCACCACGTCCGGAACGGTAACGGGGCGGTCACCGGGGCACGGGCACACCCCGACGTGTCGGGCAGGGTTGCGCCGTCCGGCGCAGCACACGCGACGGTTGCCGAGAGGCGCCCCGACCGGCGGCCTGGCCTCCGCGCGGATCGTCCGCATAGCCTGTCGGGGTGGCGGTGCACCTGACTCGGATCTACACGAAGACCGGCGACGACGGGACGACGGCGCTCGGCGACTTCAGCCGCGTCCGCAAGACCGACCCGCGCCTGGCGGCCTACGCGGACACCGACGAGGCGAACGCCGCGATCGGCGTCGCGGTGACGGTCGGCGGCCTCGCCGAGCGCGTCGCCGATCCGCTCCGGCAGATCCAGAACGACCTGTTCGACGTCGGCGCGGACCTCTGCGCGCCCATCGTGGAGAACCCGGAGTTCCCGCCGCTGCGGATCGCCGAGGGCTACGTGACGCGGCTCGAGTCGTGGTGCGACGAGTTCAACCCGGAGCTGCCGAAGCTGAACTCGTTCATCCTTCCCGGGGGGACGCCCGGCGCCGCGTACCTGCACGTCGCCCGGACCGTCACCCGTCGCGCCGAGCGGTCGGTGTGGGCCCTGCTGGACGACGACGGCGACCGCACGAACCCGCTCACGGCGCAGTACCTGAACCGGCTCTCGGACCTGCTGTTCATCCTGGGCCGCGTCGCGAACCCGGACGGCGACGTCCTCTGGCAGCCCGGCGGCCCGCACGGCGCCCCCGACGCCTGACGCCCCGCCTGCGCTCAGGACGCCTCGCGGAATCCGCGGGTGCGTCCCGGCGGTGTGGCCTCCAGCCAGGCCAGGAACCCGGTGCGGACGTCCTGGGACATCGCCAGTTCGACGTCGATGCCGCGGCCGCCGGCGTCGCGGCCCCGGCAGCGGAGCACCTCGACCGCCGTCGGGATGGCGAACTCCTCGGAGCGGTGCGGTGGGCGTCGCTCGACGATGTCCAGCCCGGCGCGGTCCAGGACCACGGTGGCGCCGATCCGGAAGCTGGTGAGCCGGTACCAGGCGAAGCGCTCGCCCTCGTAGCGACCGACACCGAAGTGCCAGTCCGTGACAGCGAAACGGCGGCGCAGACACAGGTCCACGCCGCCGTTACGCATGAGTCGCACCCGCCGTATGGCGAGCCAGATCAGGGGGACGACCAGACACAGCAGCAGAACTCCGACGATCGCCGCGATGAGTTCCACTGCCGTGCCGGTCCTCCGCCTAGTTGGCCTCGGCCGCCCGGAGGCGGGCCTCGGCCCGGGCGACGGCCGCCTTGCCCTCGTCGGTCGAGGTGTCGGCGCCGTCCCGGGCCCGGCGGGCCCGGTCGACGTCGATCTCGTCCGACTGCTCGGCGAACTCGGCCAGGATCGACACCCGCTCCGCGGAGACCGACAGGAACCCGCCGTGCACCGCGATGGTGCGCTTCGAGCCGTCGGTCGAGTCGATCCGGACGGTGCCGGCCTCCTCGAGCTGGGCCAGCATCGGCTGGTGGCCGGGCAGGATGCCGACCTCGCCGACGGTGGTGCGGGCGAGCACGAAGCGCGCGTCACCCGACCACAGCCGGCGCTCGACGGAGACCAGCTCCACGGTCATCTCAGCAGGCATGAGATCAGCCCTCGAGCTTCTTGCGGTTCTTCTCCAGGTCGTCCAGACCGCCGCAGAGGAAGAACGCCTGCTCGGGCACGTCGTCGAACTCGCCCTTGGCGATCTTGTCGAACGCCTCGATGGTCTCCTTCAGCGGGACCGTCGAGCCCGGCTGGCCGGTGAACTGCTCGGCGACCAGGAGATTCTGCGACAGGAAGCGCTCGATCCGGCGGGCCCGGCCGACCAGCTGCTTGTCCTCCTCGGACAGCTCGTCGATACCGAGGATCGCGATGATGTCCTGCAGGTCGTTGTACTTCTGCAGGATCCGCTTGACCTCGTTGGCGACCCGGAAGTGCTCGTCGCCCACGTACTGCGGGTCGAGGATCCGGGAGGTCGACGTCAGCGGGTCCACCGCCGGGTAGATCCCCTTCTGGGAGATCGGCCGGGAGAGCTCGGTGGTCGCGTCCAGGTGGGCGAACGTGGTCGCCGGAGCCGGGTCGGTGTAGTCGTCCGCGGGGACGTAGATCGCCTGCATCGAGGTGATCGAACGGCCACGGGTCGAGGTGATCCGCTCCTGCAGCTCGCCCATCTCGTCGGCCAGGGTGGGCTGGTAGCCCACCGCGGACGGCATGCGGCCGAGGAGGGTCGAGACCTCCTGGCCGGCCTGGGTGAACCGGAAGATGTTGTCGATGAACAGCAGGACGTCCTGGTCCTGCGCGTCCCGGAAGTACTCCGCCATCGTCAGCGCGGAGAGCGCGACGCGCATACGGGTGCCCGGCGGCTCGTCCATCTGACCGAACACCAGGGCGGTGTTCTTCATGACGCCCGACTCGGTCATCTCCGTGATGAGGTCGTTGCCCTCACGGGTGCGCTCGCCGACGCCGGCGAACACCGAGGTGCCACCGAAGTTCAGCGCGACACGCTGGATCATCTCCTGGATCAGCACGGTCTTGCCGACACCGGCACCACCGAACAGACCGATCTTGCCGCCGACCACGTACGGGGTCATCAGGTCGAGGACCTTGATGCCGGTCTCCAGCATCTCGGTCTTGCCCTCGAGCTGGTCGAACCGCGGGGCCTTCTGGTGGATCGACCGCAGGTCACCGGTGAACTGGATGCTCGGGTCGTCCAGGCAGTCGCCGAGCGCGTTGAACACGTGCCCCTTGACCTGGTCGCCCACCGGCACCGAGATCGGACGGCCGAGGTCGGTGACCTCCTGGCCGCGGACCACGCCGTCGGTCGGCTGCATGGAGATCGCGCGGACCAGGTTGTCGCCCAGGTGCTGGGCGATCTCCAGGGTCAGCTTGCGGTGGTCGCCGGAGAGGTCGACCTCCAGGGACAGCGCGTTGTACAGGTCCGGGACCTGGTCACGCGGGAACTCGACGTCGACGACCGGGCCGGTCACCTGGACGACGCGCCCGGTGATCGTGCCGGTGGCCGAAGTATCGGCGGTTGCGGTCATCAGCTCTCACTTCCTGCGCTCGCGAGGGCGTCGACACCACCGACGATCTCGCTGATCTCCTGGGTGATCTGAGCCTGGCGAGCCTGGTTGGCCTCCAGGGTCAGGCTACGGATCAGTTCGTTGGCGTTGTCGGTCGCGGCCTTCATGGCCCGCTGCCGGTTCGCCGACTCCGACGCCGCCGACTCCAGCAGGGCCGCGTAGAGGCGGGCCCCGATGTACTTCGGCAGCAGCGCGTCGAACAGCGTGTCCGGGTCCGGCTCGAACTCGTACAGCGACTGGAGGCCCTTGGTCTCCGGGTGGTCGCGCTGGCTCTCGGCCGTGTCGGCGTCCGCGTCGGAGGCCACCGACGGCAGCGCCGAGGCGGAGACCCCACCGGAGTACTGGACCTCGAGCGGCGCCATCCGCCGGGCCTGCGGGATCTGCGTGATCATGTTCTTGAAGCTGGTGTAGACGAGGTGCAGCTCGTCCACCCCGTGCACACCGTCGGCGTTGTCGTCGCCGTCGTCCTCGCCGGCCACGAACGCGTCGACCAGCGTGCGCGCCGCCTCGGCCGCGTGCTCGTAACCGGGCTGCTCGGAGAAACCGGTCCAGGACTGCTCGATGTCCCGGTTGCGGAACCGGTAGTACGAGACGCCCTTGCGGCCGATCACGTACAGCACCGGCTCCTTGCCCTGCTCACGGAGCAGGGACTGCAGCTTCTCGGCTTCCTTGAGCACGTTGGCGTTGTAGCCGCCGCACTGACCGCGGTCACTGGTCACGACCAGGACCGCGGCCCGCTTCGGCTGCTCACGCTCGACGAGCAGCGGGTGGTCCAGCGCCGAGTTGGAGGCGAGCTCGGAGAGCGTGCTCGTCATCAGCTCGGCGTAGGGACGCGCCTCGTCCACCCGCGCCCGGGCCTTCGCGATCCGTGAGGTCGCGATCAGCTCCTGGGAGCGGGTGATCTTCTTGATGGACTGCGTCGACCGGATACGCCGGCGCAGCACCCGGATCTGTGCCGCCATCGGGTATCAGCCTCAGCTCTTCTTGACGGTGACGGTCTCCTGCTCGACGTCGTCCTCGTCGAGGGCCTTCGCCGGCTTCTCGTTCGGGACGACCGAGGAACCGTCGGAGGCGGTGAACTCGTTGCGCTTGAAGGTGTCGACGGCCGAGGTCAGCGTCGAAATCGCGTCGTCCGAGAGCTTCCCGGTGTCGACGATCTCGCTGAGCGGACCCGCGGCGTGCCGGCGCGCGTACTCGCGGAACTCGCCCTCGAAGCGCTGCACGTCGGCGACCGGGACGGAGTCGAGCTTGCCCGAGGTGCCGAGCCAGATCGAGACGACCTGGTCCTGCACCGCGACCGGCGCGTACTGGGCCTGCTTCAGCAGCTCGACCAGACGCTCACCGCGGCCCAGCGAGGCCGCCGACGCGGCGTCGAGGTCCGAACCGAAGGCGGCGAACGCCTCCAGCTCGCGGTACTGCGAGAGGTCCAGACGCAGCGAACCGGACACCGTCTTCATGGCCTTGACCTGGGCGTCGCCACCGACCCGGGAGACCGAGATACCGACGTTGATCGCCGGCCGGACGCCCTGGTTGAACAGGTCGGACTCGAGGAAGACCTGGCCGTCGGTGATGGAGATGACGTTGGTCGGGATGTACGCCGACACGTCGTTCGCCTTGGTCTCGATGATCGGGAGACCGGTCATCGAACCCGCGCCGAGGTCGTCGGACAGCTTCGCGCAACGCTCCAGCAGCCGCGAGTGCAGGTAGAACACGTCGCCCGGGTAGGCCTCACGGCCCGGCGGGCGGCGCAGCAGCAGCGAGATCGCGCGGTACGCCTCGGCCTGCTTCGAGAGGTCGTCGAAGACGATCAGGACGTGCTTGCCCTGGTACATCCAGTGCTGGCCGATGGCCGAGCCGGTGTAGGGGGCGAGCCACTTGTAGCCGGCCGGGTCGGACGCCGGGGCGGCGACGATCGTCGTGTACTCCAGCGCACCGGCGTCCTCGAGGGACTGCCGGACACCGGCGATCGTGGAGCCCTTCTGGCCGACGGCGACGTAGATGCAGCGGACCTGCTTCTTGGGGTCGCCCGACGCCCAGTTCTCCTTCTGGTTGATGATCGTGTCGACGCAGACCGCGGTCTTGCCGGTCTTGCGGTCGCCGATCACCAGCTGCCGCTGGCCACGGCCGATCGGCGTCATGGCGTCGATCGCCTTGATGCCGGTCTGCAGCGGCTCGTGCACCGACTGGCGCTCCATCACCGAGGCCGCCTGCAGCTCGAGCACGCGCCGCGAGTCGGTCTCGATGTCGCCGAGACCGTCGATGGCGTTGCCGAGCGGGTCGACGACCCGGCCCAGGTAGCCCTCGCCGACCGGGACCGAGAGGACCTCGCCGGTGCGGGTGACCTGCTGCCCCTCCTCGATGCCGGTGTAGTCGCCGAGGACGACGGCGCCGATCTCGTTCTGCTCCAGGTTCAGCGCCACGCCTCGGACGCCGCCCTCGAACTCGAGCAGCTCGTTGGTCATGGCCGAGGGCAGGCCCTCGACGTGGGCGATGCCGTCACCGGTGTCGGACACGGCGCCGACCTCGCGGCGGGACGTGTCGCTCTCCAGCGACGAGACGTAGCTGGAGATCGCGCTCCGGATCTCCTCGGAGGAGATCGTCAGCTCTGTCATGCTGCGTCGTTCCTTCTCTCGAACGGGATCTGAGATCGGGCCGCCGGGGCGGCCGGCTCAGCAGGTCAGCTGGGCAGGGACCGGCGCGCGGCGGCGAGTCTGCCCGCCACGCTGCCGTCGATGACCTCGCCGCCGACCTGCACGACCAGACCTCCGAGGAGGTCCCGGTCGAGCTCGACCTGCAGGGAGATCTTGCGGCCGTAGATCCGGCCGAGGGACTCTTCGAGCTTCGACTCCTGGTCGGGAGTCAGCGCGACGGGGGTGCGCACCTTCGCGACCGACCGGTCCCGGCGGGCCGCCGCGAGCTCGGCGAGCTCCTCGCCGACGACGTCCAGGTGCCGGCCGCGGGGCAGCCGGACCGCCTCGCGGAGCAGCGTCGCGGTGACCGGGAAGACCCGGTCGCCGAGCACGCCGTCCAGCAGCTGCACGCGACCCTCCACCGGCCTGGTGGTGTCGGCGAGCAGACCGTTGAGCTCCGGCTCGCGGCCGAGGATGCGGCCGAACCGGAACAGCTGGTCCTCGACCTCGTCGAGCGACCCGGTCTTCTCGGCGACGGCGACGGCGGCCTGGCGGGCCAGCGCCTCCGCGGCGACGACGACGTCCCGGGTCTTCGACCAGCGCTTGCGCACCAGCTCGGAGACGAGGTCGACGGTCGGCTGCGAGAGCTGCGCACCGAACAGGTGGCGGACCAGATCGGCCCGGGCCTCCTCCGGCGACGCGGAGTCGGCCAGCAGCCGCTGCACGGCGCGCTCGCCGTCCAGGAACCGGGCCACCGCGAACAGCTCGTCCGCCGTCGTGGTCAGGTCCCGGGCGGACGCACCGTCGACGTAGCCGTCCAGCCGCTCGGTCAGCGCGACGAGCGCGTCCCGGGACGCGGGCTGCAGGACCGTGGCCATCAGTTCGCCCCGCTCCGCGCGGCGCCCTGCTGGTCGAGCTCACCCAGGAACGAGTCGATCGTCGACGAGCGACGCGAGTCGTCGGTGAGCTGCTCGCGCAGCAGGCGCTCGGCCAGCTGCACGGACAGGCCGCCGACCTCGTTGCGGAGGGCGCGCCGCGCGGCGTCGCGGGCCGCGGAGACCTGCTCCTCGCCCCGGGTCCGGATGCGAGCGGCCTCCTGCTCGGCCTCCTCGCGCAGCTCGGCCTTGATCTGCTGGCCCTCGGCGCGCGCATCGTCGCGGATGCGCGCCGCCTCGGCCCGGAGGCCGGCCAGCTGGTCCTCGTACTCCTTCTTCAGCCGGTCCGCCTGCTCCTGGGTCTCCTGAGCACGCTTCAGACCGCCCTCGATCGCGTCCGTCCGCTCCTCGTAGAGCGTCTCGAAGCGCGGAACCGCGAACTTCCAGAGCACGAAGAGCAGGATGGCGAACGCGACGATCCCGAGGACGAGCTCGTTGCCGTGCGGGAGAATCGGCAGCGGTTCCTCGGCGGCGAGAATCAGTTCCATCGTGAGTCCTTCCCTGACGTGGCCGCCGGTGTGTGGACCGGCATGGGGTTGATCAGCCGCCGGCGATGAAGAACAGCACCAGGCCGATCAGCATGACCAGCTCGGCGAGCACGAAGGTGGTCCAGCCGATACCCATCAGCTGGCCACGGGCCTCCGGCTGGCGGGCGGTGCCGCTGATGACGGCCGACCAGATCAGGCCGACGCCGATGCCGGCGCCGATGGCGCTGGCACCGAAGCCGATGGCCGCGAGGCCGGGGTTGATGTCGGCGGCCTGGGCCAGGACCTGCGTGGGGACGTTCACTTCGGTTTCCTTCCGTCGGGTCCGCGGGATGCGGGTCGTTCGGTGGGTCGGGCCGGACGAGCCGGCGGATCGGATCGGCGCTCGCCCACCGGGTGTCTAGTGGTCCTCCGAGATCGCCGCACCGATGAACACGGCGGCGAGCAGGGCGAAGACGTAGGCCTGGATGACCTGGACCAGCGCCTCCAGGAAGGTGAACGCGATGCCGGCGACGAACGAGAACGGCGCCGCGACCGCCAGCCCGCCACCCGCGAAGAGCAGGAACTCGGCGGCCACCGCGGTCAGCGCGATGATCAGGTGGCCGGCGAACATGGCGGCGAACACACGCAGCGCGAGCGAGAGCGGCTGCACCACGAACTTCTGCAGCAGCTCGATCACGATGATCAGCGGCGCGATGAAGACCGGGACACCCGGCGGCAGCGCGGCGTGCTTGATGTAGCCCGCGAAACCGTGCTTCTTGAACCCGGCGTAGTGGTAGAAGACGTAGACGAACAACGCCAGCGCGATCGGGAACCCGATCCGCGACATCGTCGGGAACTGGATCACCGGGATGATCGCGAAGAGGTTGTTGATCAGGATGAAGCTGAACAGGCCCAGGATCAACGGGATGAACCGCTTGAAGTCGGCGGAGCCAATCTGGTCGCGGGCCATCGTGTTGCGCGGGATGTTGTAGAACGACTCCAGCGCGAACTGCCCCCGGCCGGGGACGATCGAGAGCTTGCGGGTGCCGAGCGTGAACACCGCGACGACGATGATCAGCGACAGCACGGCGAGGACCATCGGCTTCGTGACCTCGCCGAAGATCGGCGGGTAGTTGAAGAGTCCCTGGCCCGGCGGCGTGAACTCCTCTGCCGCAAGTACGAACGTACCCAATGGGGGTCCTTCCGGTGCTCCCGTCCCGCGTCCACGCGAAACGGGGGATCGCCTGCAAGGTGCCTCGTGGCGCGATGCCTTCCGGGCGTCCGGGCCGAAACACCGGAAGTCACCCACATCGCCTACGTGGCGGATGCTATCAGCCGTACTTCTACAACGCGTCGGGGGCTGGCACGCATCTCACCTGCGCCTTCACGCCACGCAACGATCTTGGTCGGGGCGCGCGCGGGGCGCGGTGCAATCATTCGTTAACACGCCGCGCGGGCGCCACCCCCACCTCCGTGGTAGCCGTGCGAGCGGCTGTGGAGACCCGGATCCGGGCCTGGCCAAAACCGGCATTTCGGTCGAGTCGGTGCAGGTCAGGCGCTCGGCGGGTCCGGCTCCGGCCCGATCAGGATTTTGATCTTGCTGCCCGCCCAGGCCTCGGTCGCGGTCGTCGCGGCGAACACCACGAGCAACGTGACGGCCAGTGACATCCGGTGCAGGCCGGGGACACCCCCGAGGGTGAACAGGACGATCAGGAGGATGAGGGCCTTCGTCACCAGGCCGATGAATGAGGCCAGCATCACAGCCCCCGGATCCAGTGCCGTGGTGCGCAGCATCAGGACCGGGGTGAGCAGCGCGGAGCCCGTGGCGAGCACCCCACCCAGGGCGGCGCCGTAGAGCCCGGGCAGCCCGGCGGCCAGCGCGGCGGCACCGATGCACAGCACCGAGGTCACGCCCCCGACCAGGGCGGCACCGCGCGCCATCGAGGCGGAGAGCCTCCGGACCACCTGCGCCTGCCCGACGGCAGGGCCGCTGTAGTCCACCGTCCCCCACCGGTCCCATCGCCACACGGTTCGCCCGTCCTCCCGGATCAACGGCCGCTCCACCAGCCGGAACGCGCCAGGACCACGGTATCGTCGGTCGGCACCGCGGTCTCCGGCGCCCGTCGGAGCGGGCGCTCCCGGCTCGCCCGGCAGAGGTGACCGCGGACACCCGAACCATCGGTGAGGCTCCGCCACCGCCGCCGATCGGGACGCACGCGGTGGCCCCGGCGAGGGCCGGAACGTGCATCCCGTTCGCCGGACCCAGGCCCGTGGGCCGGCGACCATCACCTGGTGACGCTCCCGGCACCCGCCCCGCGCCGCTGTCAGAACCCCGTCGACGCACCCCTCGACCGGTCCGCGCACCCGTTGCATCGGGTGCGCCACCCGGCGAAGCGGTGCGCCACCCGGCGAAGCGGTGCGTCGCGCGGCGGCGGGGTGCGTCGTCAGTGGGCCGGGGGGTCGTCGTGGGGGCGGCGGTGCGCCCCGTGGGTGGGGACCGTCGGTTGCTCCGTGTGCTCCTCGGGTCCGCCGGGCCCTGCCTCCTCCGGCGTCCCGGGAGCGGACGCGTCCCGGCGCGGGCCCATGGGTCCGGCGCCTGGGCCCCGGGTCCCGTTGCCGGACACCGGATCCACTCCGGGACGGCGGTGCGGAGCTCCTCGGCCGGGGGCCGGCGACTCTCCCGTGCGGTACGGGACCGCCCCACCGGGAGCAGACGTCTCCCCGGACCGGTGCGGGGGCACGGGAGTCTCCCCCTGGCGGTACGGAGCCACCCCACCACCGGGTGCCGGCGTCTCCCCCGGCCGGTACGGCGGCACCCCGCGTCCGGGCACCGGGGTCTCGCCAGGAGGGCGCGCCGGCGTCCCGTTGCCCGGGTACGGCGCCCCGCCGGTCGGCTGCGGTCCCCCGGGCGGGCCGGCGAGCGGCGGTGCCGGTCGCCGTTCCCGTGGCCCGCGGCCCCCGTCCGTCGGTGGACCGGGCGTGGCCGGATACGGGGACGCCCCCGCCGGCCGCCGCATCGGTGCGCGGCCCGCCGGCCCCCGGCCCGACTCCACGGGACCGGATCCGCGCGGCGTCTCCTGCCGGTGCGGCCCGGCCACGTCAGGCCGACCGGGCCCGGCGACCTCGTGCCGGCCGGGCCCCGCCACCTCGGACAGTCCGGGCCCCGCCACGTCCTGCCGGACGGGGGCGGTCACCCCACCGGACCCGGCCGTCAGGGCGTCCGGCACCGGCGGCACCGGGTCCGGGACGGGTTCGTCGTCGACGGAGGCCACCGGCACTACCGCCGGCGCCGCGGCCGCCGCGGCCCGCTGCCGGGACCGGTGCGGCACCACCGACGCGACGAAGGCGACGATCAGGGCGACGACGGTGGCCGCGACGACCAGCCCGGTCTGCGGGACGAGCGCGAGCGCGACCGCACCGAACGCGATGACCGCGACCCACAGGTACACCAGCAGCACGGCGCGACGGTGGCTGTGCCCGACCTGCAGGAGCCGGTGGTGCAGGTGCATCTTGTCCGGGCTGAACGGGCTGGTCCCGGCACGGGTCCGGCGGATCACCGCGAGCATCAGGTCCAGCACCGGGATGAACACGATCCCGACGAGCACGAAGACCGGCGAGACCAGGGCGAAGATGTCACCGGGGCCGACGGTCTCGTTGACCGTCAGCCGGCCCGACGCGCTCGTGATGGCCGCGGACAGCATCACGCCGACCATCATCGAGCCGGTGTCGCCCATGAAGATCCGGGCCGGGTTGAAGTTGTGCGGCAGGAACCCCAGGCAGGCTCCGGCCAGCACGACCGCGATCAGGGCCGGGGTGAAGGCCGCCGGATCGTTCCCGTTCTCGCTGATCAGGCCGACGCAGAACACGGCCGTCGCCAGTGTGGTGATCATGCCGATGCCGGCGGCGAGGCCGTCGAGGCCGTCGATGAAGTTCAGGGCGTTCACCAGGCCGACCGTCAGCAGGACGGTGAGCAGCACCGACTGGCTCTGTCCGAGCAACAGGTAGGAGCCGGAGATGCCGCTCCCGCCACCACCGAGCGGGATCCAGATCGCGGACCACTGCACGGTGTAGAGCACCAGCAGGCCACCGGCCGTCACCTGGGCGGCGAACTTGGTGATCGCGTCGAGGTCGTAGCGGTCGTCGAGCATCCCGACCCCGACGAGCAGGGCTGTCGCGACGACGACGCCCATCACCTCGGTGCTGCCCTCGAAGTACGCCAGCCGCAGGGCGGGCAGCTGCAGCGCGAGCAGCAGGCCGGCGAGGACCCCGCCGAACATCGCGAGGCCGCCCCACCGCGGGGTCGGGGTGACGTGCACGTCCCGACCCCGCGGCCAGGCCACGGCGCCGACCTTGAGGGCCAGCATGCGGACCGGCCCGGTGAGCAGCAGCGTCACCACGGCGGAGACGAGGCCGACGAGCAGGAACTCACGGACGGGGAGTCCGTAGCTCAGCTGGTCCACCGGCACGTCGACTGCGCCTCTCCGGTCCGCCTTCGGGTCAGGTCACCCCCGAGGGTAGGCGGGTGCCTTCCGGACCAGTGCGGTGACCGCCTCGGCGACGGCACCGAGTTCCTTGTCGCCCGCCGTGGTGTCGTGCTCGGCCTTCACCGCACGGGCCAGCAGGGCGCCGACCTCGGCCATGTCCGCCTCCGTCATCCCCTGGGTCGTGACGCTCGGCGAGCCGACCCGGATGCCGGACGGCTTCATCGGCGGGGCCGGGTCGTAGGGGATGGCGTTCTTGTTCAGCGTGATGCCGGCCCGGTCGCAGCGGGTCTCGGCCTCGGACCCGGTCACTCCGATCGGCCGCAGGTCCATCAGCGCCAGGTGGTTGTCGGTGCCACCGGACACCGCGCGCATGCCCTCGGACTCCAGGCTCTTGGCGAGCGCCTGGGCGTTCGAGACGACCTGGCGGGCGTAGGCCTGGTACTCGGGCTGGGCCGCCTCCCGCATCGCGACGGCCTTCGCCGCGACCGCGTGCATCAGCGGACCGCCCTGGGAGAAGGGGAACACCGCCTTGTCGATGGCCTTGGCGTGCTCGGCCTTGCACAGCACCATGCCGCCGCGCGGCCCGCGCAGCACCTTGTGCGTGGTGGCGGTGACGACGTCGGCGTAGGGCACCGGCGACGGGATCGCCTGGCCGGCGACCAGGCCGATGAAGTGCGCCGCGTCGACCATCAGCACGGCACCGACCTCGTCGGCGATCTCGCGGAAGATCTTGAAGTCGATCAGGCGCGGGTAGGCGGTCGCACCGGCGATGATGATCTTCGGTCGGTGCTCGCGGGCCAGGCTGCGGACCTGGTCGTAGTCGATGACCTCGGTGTCCTCACGCACCAGGTAGGAGACCGCGTTGAACCACAGGCCGGAGAAGTTCACCTTGCTGCCGTGCGTCAGGTGACCGCCCTGCTTGAGGTCCATCGCCAGCACGGTGTCGCCCGGCTTGGCGAAGGCGGCGTACGCGGCGAGGTTCGCGCTCGCACCGGAGTGCGGCTGCAGGTTCACGTGCTCGGCGCCGAAGAGCTCCTTGGCGCGCGCGTTGCCGATGTTCTCGGCCTCGTCGACGACGCTGCAGCCGCCGTAGTAGCGGCGGCCGGGATAGCCCTCGGCGTACTTGTTGGACAGTGTCGACCCGAGCGCCGCCAGCACGGCCGGGCTGGTCAGGTTCTCGCTCGCGATGAGCTGGAGGCCGCCACGCAGGCGGTCCAGCTCGTCCAGCACGACTCCCGCGATCTCGGGATCCTGCTGCTGCAGTGCGGAGAAGTCCGGGCCCCAGAAGGTCTGCTCACTCACGTGCGGAGAGGCTACCCGCCAGGATCATCCCTGGCTGTGCCCCTGAACACGTGCTCGCCCCTCAGGGGCGGTCGACCTCCTGCCCGACGACCTCGGCGACCTGCTCGGCAGACACCCCGCCCCCGCGCAGGAGCCGCGGCCGGACGCCGGTCAGATCGACGATCGTCGACGCCACCGGGTCCCCGGACGGGCCGCCGTCGAGGTAGACCTGCACGCTCGACGCGAGCTGGGTGATCGCCTCGGTGACCGTCGACGCCGGCGGGTTGCCCGAGGTGTTCGCACTGGAGACGGCCATCGGGCCGACCTCGCGCAGCAGCTCCAGGGCGACCGGGTGCAGCGGCATCCGCAGCATCACCGTGCCACGGGTGCTGCCGAGATCCCAGGCCAGCGACGGCGCGTGCTCCAGCACCAGCGACACCTCACCCGGCCAGAACGCCTCGATCAGCGCCCGCGCGGACGGCGGCACCGACGTGACGAGGCCGTCGATCGTCGTCCAGGACCCGACGAGCACGCCGACCGGCATGTCCGGGCCCCGGCGCTTGGCCGAGAGCAGGTTCCGCACCGCGGTGCCGCTGAAGGCGTCGCAGCCGATCCCGTAGACGGTGTCGGTGGGGAGGACGACCAGCTCACCGGACCGGACCGCCCGCGCCGCCGCGGTCAGACCGCGCTGTCGCTCCGCCGGTCGGCCGCAGTCGAACAGCGGCTGGGTCTGAGGTGCACTCACGATCCGCGAGAATACGACCGGCCGGTTCCCCGGCGCGGGGCGGCTCTCCCGTCGGGGTCCGCGGACGGACGGCGACCTGCGCGACCGGCCCCCGGGCCGGGGCGGCGGTCAGTCCCGGAACGGCACCCGGCGGGCGGTGACGAACCGGGGACGGCCGGTCAGGTCGGTGTGCTCGGTGACCTCCGCGAGGGTGCGACGGCGACGCAGCAGCGCGGGCACGGTGTCGCCGTGCGTGTCGTCGTGCTCGATCGCCAGCGCCCCGCCGTGCCGCAGCCAGCCGGTGGCTCCGCGCACGACCGCCTGGATGATCTCCGTGCCGTCCGGCCCGCCGAACACCGCGCCCGGCGGGTCCCACCGCTCGACCTCCGGCGGGACCGGCGTCCCGTCCGGGACGTAGGGCGGGTTGCAGACCACCAGGTCGACCCGGCCCTCCAGCTCGACGAGCAGGTCCGGCCAGCGGACGTCGGCGGCGTGCAGCGTCACCGGCCGCCCGCCACGGCCGACGTGCGCGTCGAGGTTGCGGCGTGTCCACACCAGTGCAGTGGGATCGGCCTCCAGGGCGTGCACGGCGGCGTCCGGCCGGGAGACCGCGAACGCGAGCGCCAGCGCACCGGACCCGGTGCACAGGTCGAGGACGACGGGGCGGCGCACGTCGCGGAGCGCACCGAGGCCCCACTCGAAGAGCAGCTCGGTCTCCGGGCGCGGGGTGAACACCCCCGGCCCGACCGCGACCTCGACCGGGCCGAGGACCGCGGTGCCGAGGATGTGCTGCAGCGGCTCCCGGGTCGCCCGGCGCTTCACCAGGACCTTCAGCTCCTCGACGACGCCCGGGTCGACCAGGGGCGTCAGCAACAGCGTGGAGCGGCTCCGGCCCGAGACGTGCGCGGCGAGCAGCTCCGCGTCGACCCGCGGCGACGCCACCCCGGACGCCGCCAGGGTGCGTTCCGCCTCTGCGATCGCCACCCGCAACGGGAGCCGGTTCACCGGACGTTCCTGGTCACGGCCCCAGTGTCGCCCGTGACAGCACCGGGGACACGGGTGCGGACCCGCAGATCACACGGGCGGGCGATCACTCGTCCCCGCTCTCCCCCGCCATCGCCTCGGCGCGGTCGGCCGCGGTGAGGGCGGCGAACACGTCGGTCAGGTTCCCGTCGAGCACCGACGAGAGGTTGTGCGCCTTGAAACCGACCCGGTGGTCGGAGATCCGGTTCTCCGGGAAGTTGTAGGTCCGGATCCGCTCGGAGCGGTCGACGGTGCGGACCTGGGACCGGCGCTGCTCGGAGGCGGCCTCGGCGGCCTCGGCCTCGGCCTTGGCCTGCAGCCGGGCGCGCAGCACGTCCATCGCACGTGCCTTGTTCTGGAGCTGGGAGCGCTCGTTCTGGCAGCTCACGACGATGCCGCTGGGCAGGTGGGTGATCCGGACCGCGGAGTCGGTGGTGTTGACGCTCTGCCCGCCGTGGCCGGACGCCCGGAAGACGTCGACCCGGATGTCCTTCTCGTCGATCTCCACGTCCGGGGTCTCGTCGGCGTCCGGGAACACCAGGACGCCGGCCGCGGAGGTGTGGATGCGGCCCTGGGACTCGGTGACCGGCACCCGCTGCACCCGGTGCACGCCGCCCTCGAACTTCAGCGCCGCCCAGGCGCCCTGCGCGGGGTCCTTGGACCGCACGGAGAGCGTGACGTCCTTGAACCCGCCCAGGTCGGACGGTGTGGAGCCGAGCAGCTCGACCTTCCAGCCGCGGGACTCCGCGTAGCGGGTGTACATCCGGACGAGGTCCCCGGCGAACAGCGCGGACTCCTCGCCGCCCTCCCCGGACTTGATCTCCATCAGGACGTCGTCGGAGTCGTGCGGGTCGCGCGGGACCAGCAGCTCGGCGAGCTCGGTCTCCAGCTCGACGACCCGGACGTCGAGCGCGTCCGCCTCGGCCGCGAACGACCGGTCCTCGGACGCCAGCTCACGGGCCGCGTCGCGGTCCTCCCGGGCCTGCGCCAGGTCTCGGGCGCACCGCACCACCGGCCCGAGCTGGGCGTAGCGCTTGCCCAGCTTGCGGGCCTGCACCTGGTCCGCCAGCACCTCGGGGTCGGCGAGGCGCTGCTCGAGCTCGGCGTACTCGTCGAGCAGGGAGTCGACCGACTGGCTGGCCATCGCGCGCGATCCTTCGTCCGGAGGGGAGGGGGCGCCTCCGGGGCCGGAGACGCGAAACGGCGCCCGCCTCCTCGTGGAACGAGGTGACGGGCGCCGTGACGGGAGCTACTGGCCGGCGCGGGCGCCGCGCTTCCCGTAGCGGGCCTCGAAGCGGGCCACGCGGCCGCCGGAGTCCAGGATCTTCTGCTTGCCCGTGTAGAACGGGTGGCAGGCAGAGCAGACCTCGACGGTGATCGCACCGTTCGCCTTGGTGCTCCGGGTCGTGAACTGGTTGCCGCAACCACAGGTGACCTGGGTGTCGACGTACTGGGGGTGGACGCCCTCGCGCATGGGATTTCTCCTCTCGGTGGCCGCCGGGTCCCGCACGCGCGGGTGAACCGGAGCCGGGAAGCTGACGGACCATTCAACCACCCGGGCCCCGGTGGAATTCCCACCGGGGCCCGGGTGCGTGGCCTGCGACCTAGTCCTCGTCCTTGCCGGGCGCGTTCTTCGCGACCTGCATCAGGAACTCGATGTTGGTCTTGGTCTTCTTGAGCCGGTCGAGCACCAGGTCGATCGCCTGCTGGTCGTCCAGCGCGGAGAGGACGCGACGGAGCTTGACCATCACCGCGTGCTCGTCCGGCGACATCAGCAGCTCTTCCTTGCGGGTGCCGCTGTCGCCGACGTCGATCGCCGGGAAGACGCGCTTGTCGGCGATCTTGCGGTCCAGCTTGAGCTCGGCGTTGCCGGTGCCCTTGAACTCCTCGAAGATCACCGTGTCCATCGTGGACCCGGTCTCGACCAGCGCGGTCGCGAAGATCGTCAGCGAGCCGCCGTCCTCGATGTTCCGCGCGGCGCCCAGGAAGCGCTTCGGCGGGTACAGCGCGGTCGAGTCGACACCACCGGAGAGGATCCGGCCCGACGCCGGCGCGGCCAGGTTGTAGGCGCGGCCGAGACGGGTGATGTTGTCCAGCAGGACGACGACGTCGTGCCCCATCTCCACCAGGCGCTTCGCCCGCTCGATGGAGAGCTCCGCGACGGTGGTGTGGTCCGACGGCGGGCGGTCGAAGGTCGAGGCGATGACCTCGCCCTTCACCGACCGCTGCATGTCGGTGACCTCCTCCGGCCGCTCGTCGACGAGGACGACCATGAGGTGGCACTCGGGGTTGTTCGTCGTGATCGCGTTCGCGATGTTCTGCATGATCGTCGTCTTGCCCGCCTTCGGCGGCGAGACGATCAGGGCGCGCTGCCCCTTGCCGACCGGCATCACCAGGTCGATGACCCGGGTGGTGAGCTGGGTCGGGTCGGTCTCCAGGCGGAGCCGCTCGTTCGGGTAGAGCGGGGTCAGCTTGGTGAACTCGGCACGCTGGCGCGCGGACTCGGGGTCGCGGCCGTTGATGGTGTCGACCCGCACCAGGGGGTTGAACTTCTGGCGCTGCTGCTCGCCCTCGCGGGGCTGGCGGACCGCACCGGTGATCGCGTCACCGCGGCGCAGGCCGTTCTTGCGCACCATCGACATCGAGACGTAGACGTCGGTCGGGCCGGACAGGTAACCGGTGGTCCGCACGAACGCGTAGTTGTCCAGGATGTCGACGATGCCGGCGACCGGCAGCAGGACGTCGTCGTCGCGGATCTCGGTGTCGACGTTGCCGCCGCCCCCGCCGGTGCGCTCGCGGTCCCGGCCCCGGCGACGGTCCCGGAAGCGGCGCCCGCGACGGCCGCGGCCGTCGCCGTCGTCGTCCAGGTCGTCGTTGTTGTCGTTCCGGTTGCGGTTGCGGTTGTTCCGCCCGCCGTCGTTGTCGTCGTTGCGGTTGCGACCGCCCCGGCCGTTGTCGTTGCGGTCGTTGCCGCCGCGGCCGCTGTCGTTGTTGCGGTCGTTGTTGCTGTCCTTGTTGCGGTCGTTGCCACCGTCGTTGCGGTTGCGACCGCGGCCGCCGTCACGGCCGTCGTCGGAGCCGGAGTCGGACTGCGCGTCGCGCTGACCGGCGTCGCGCTGGCCCGCGACCTTCCGGCCCTGGTCCTTCTCGCCCGGGTCCTTCTGGCCGGCGTCCTTCTGGCCGGAGTCCTTCTGGCCGTCCCGGCCGCCGTCGCGCGGGGCGTCGTCGCCACCCTGGCCGCCGCGGCGGCGGGTGCGCGGCGCGGGGGCCTCCTCGGTGGCGGCGGGCTTCGCCGCACCACCGGAGCCGTTGGCGGCGGGCGCGGTGGTGTCCGCACCGGTGTCGCCGAGGGGGAGCTGCGGCGTCTCGGCGCCGTCGGAACCGGCCTTCGACCGCGACTTGCGCGCCGGCGCGGCCGCGCCGCCCTGACGCTCCTTGATCGCGGCGATCAGATCGCCCTTCCGCATACCGGAGATGTCCGGGACGTTCAGCTCGGTGGCCAGCTGACGCAGCTCGGCCAGCACCATGCCGGACAGGCCACCGCGACGGCGGGGCGCCGCCTCGTTCGACGCGGTCCCGGTACCGGCGAGATCGGTCTCGCTCACAGAGTTCCTTCCTGACCGACCCGGTTGTCCTGTCCAGGTCAGGGAAAATGTCGCACGCTCGACCGGCGCGGAGAGCCCGCACCGGCAGCATTCACAAAGATGGTGCCCACAACGACGTCGGTGGGAGTCAGGCCGCCCGTTCGGGATTCCGAGTCCAGTCAGAAAAGGAGATCGGGCGAGCGGGCCCGGCCGCAAGACTACGCCGATGTCGCGTGGATCGCCATGCACCGGCGAGACTAGACGTATCGCCCCTGGGCGGCAACAACCCCCCACCGCGACGCGCCGACGAACCGGGTCGTGTTGCTCACGTCAGACGATCTCGACGCGGACGCCGTCGGTGTCGACCGGCAGCGCGCGGACCGCGAAACCGTCGGTGTCGACGTCGGCGGGCACCGTCCCGTCCGAGGTGAGCGCGAGGACCGTCGGCCCGGCGCCGGAGATCGCGGCCGGGACGCCGTGGCTGCGCAACGCCTCCACCAGCCGCAACGACGACGGGTAGGCCGGCCGCCGGTAGGGCTGGTGCAGCCGGTCCTCGGTCGCCGCGAGCAGCAGCTCGGGGCGCCGGGTCATCGCCAGCACGGCGAGCGCGCAGCGGCTGCCGGTGAACGCCGCGTCCCCCAGCGGGACCTGCTCGGGCAGCAGCCCACGGGTGGTCTTGGTCGAGGACTCGGTCCCGGCCACGAGGGCGACCGGTCGCACGTCCGGGTGCACGTCGAGCTTCTCCGCGTGGAATCGGCGGGCCGAGCCCTGCACCTCCCACGCCACCACGAACCCGCCGAGCAGGCTGGCCGCGGCGTTGTCGGCGTGGCCCTCCATCCCGGCGGCGATCTGCAGGACCGCGTCGCGCTCCAGCTCGTGGTCGTGCCCCGAGAGCACCGCGGCCGCCGTCACGCCCGCGACGGCGGCGGCCGCCGAGCTGCCCAGCCCGCGCGAGTGCGGCACGGCGTTCGTGCAGCGCAGCCGCAGCCCCACCGGGGCCCCGCCGAACACCTCGAACGCCTGCCGCATGGCACGGAGGACGAGGTGCCGCTCGTCGCGCGGGACGAACCGGGAGCCCTCCCCCGCGACGTCCACGAACACCCCGGGGGTCGGCTGGACCTCGACGTCGATCTCGTCGTACAGGCCGAGCGCCATCCCGAGGCAGTCGAAACCGGGCCCCAGGTTCGCCGTCGAACCCGGGACGCGGATCCGGACGCGCGTCGGACGTCCCATCAGGCCAGCTCGAGGGCCGCCGCGACGGCGCCGGGGTCGATCGGGACGATCTCCGGGTCCGGCGCGGTGAGCAGCGCGGTGTCCGGGTCCTTGAGGCCGTGCCCGGTCACCGTGCAGACGACCAGCGACCCGGTGGGCAGCGAGCCGTCCGCGTGCGACTGCAGCAGCCCGGCGACGCTCGACGCCGACGCCGGCTCGACGAACACACCCTCCTCGGCGGAGAGCATCCGGTAGGCGGTCAGGATCTCGTCGTCGGTGACGGCGGCGAAACGCCCGCCCGACTCGTCGCGCGCGGTGGTCGCCCCCTTCCACGACGCCGGGGCACCGATCCGGATCGCGGTCGCGACCGTCTCCGGCTCGGTGACCGGAGCACCGTGCACCAGCGGCGCGGCACCCGCAGCCTGGAAGCCGAACATCCGCGGCAGCTCGGAGATCACGCCGTCGGCGTGGTAGCCGCGGTAGCCCTGCCAGTACGCGGTGATGTTGCCGGCGTTGCCGACCGGAAGGCAGTGGATGTCGGGGGCCTGCCCGAGCTGGTCGCAGATCTCGTAGGCGGCCGACGCCTGCCCGGCGATCCGGGTCGGGTTCACCGAGTTGACCAGCGCGATCGCCGGATAGTCCGCGGTGGTCTTGCGCGCGAGCTCCAGACAGTCGTCGAAGTTGCCGTCGATCTGCAGGATGCGGGCCCCGTGCGCGACGGCCTGGGCCAGCTTGCCGAGCGCGATCTTGCCACGCGGCACCAGCACCGCGCAGGTCATCCCGGCCCGGGTCGCGTAGGCGGCCGCCGACGCCGCGGTGTTGCCGGTGGAGGCGCAGAGCACGCTCTGCTTGCCCTCGGCGAGTGCCGCGGTGACCGCCATCGTCATCCCGCGGTCCTTGAAGGACCCGGTCGGGTTCGCCCCGTCGACCTTCAGGAACACCTGGCAGCCGGTCCGCTCGGACAGCCGCGGGGCCGGCAGCAGCGGGGTGCCGCCCTCGCCGAGGGTCACCACGGTCCAGTCCGGCTGCGCCGGCATCCGGTTCCGGTACGCCTCGATGATCCCGGGCCAGTGGCCCGGCGGCGGGGGCGCGACCGCGCCCGCCACCTGCGCCGCGAGATCCGGACGGCCGGCGGCCGGCCCCCGGACGTTCTGCACGCTGCCGGTCATCGCCGGTCGCCTCCCGTGTTCCTCCGGCGGCAGCCGGAAATCGTGCACCGTTCCTCCGATCGCGGCGCGGCGGCGCGCACCGGCTCCGGGCTCATTCGCCCATGCCCAGTGCGCTGACCGCACGGCCGAGTCCCTCGACGCGCAGCACACCGGCCACACCGAGGACGTGGTCGAGATCGAGCAGCGCGGAGACCGTGGCGGCCAGTGCCGCCTCCGGCGCGGAGTGCGTGACGACCGTGAGCCGGGCCTGGCTGCGGTCCGAGCCGTCGGGCCGGTCGACGGAGCCGTTCACCCCGCCGGTCTGCCGGACCGCCGCGATCGAGACGCCGTGCCGGGCGAACTCGCCGGCGATCGCGGCGAGCACACCCTCACGGTCGGCGACCTCCAGGTCGACGTGGTACCGGGTCGGGACCTCGCCGACCGGGCGGACCGGCAGGCTCGCGTACGCCGACTCGCGCGGCCCGCGTCCGCCGCCGACCCGGTTGCGGGCGACCGCGACCAGGTCACCCAGCACCGCCGACGCGGTGGGCGCACCGCCGGCGCCCTGGCCGTAGAACATCAGCTGGCCGGCGGCCTCGGCCTCGACGAACACCGCGTTGAAGGCGCCGTCGACGCGGGCCAGTGGGTGCGACTCGGGGACCATCGCCGGGTAGACGCGGGCCGACACCGACTCGGTGGCGGTGCCGTCGGCGGCGGTGTCGACGACCCGCTCGCAGATCGCCAGCAGCTTGATCGTGCAGCCGAGCCTGCGGGCGGCGGCGACGTCGGCCGAGCTGACCTCGCGCATGCCCTCGCGGTGCACGTCGGACGCGGTGATCCGGGTGTGGAACGCCAGTGTGGCCAGGATGGCGGCCTTGGAGGCCGCGTCGTAGCCGTCGACGTCGGCGCTCGGGTCCGCCTCGGCGTACCCGAGGCGGGTGGCCTCCTCCAGCGCGTCGGCGTAGGAGGTCCCACCGGCGGACATCGCCGACAGGATGAAGTTCGAGGTGCCGTTGACGATCCCGGCGACCCGGGTGATCCGGTCCCCCGCGAGCGACTCGCGCAACGGCCGCAGCAGCGGGATGGCACCGGCCACCGCGGCCTCGTAGTACAGGTCGGCGCCGGACGCGTCCGCGGCCTCGGCCAGCGTCGGCCCGTCCTCCGCCAGCAGTGCCTTGTTCGCCGTCACCACCGACTTGCCGGCCTTCAACGCCTCCAGCAACCAGCCGCGCACCGGTTCGATGCCGCCGATCACCTCGACGACGACGTCGACGTCGTCGCGGGTGACCAGCTCCGACGCGTCGGTGGTCACCAGGTGCCCGAAGTTCTCGTGCAACCACGGGTGCCGGTGCGGCCGCCGGACGGCGACGCCGACCAGCTCGACCGGGGCGCCGACCCGCGCGGTCAGGTCGTCGGCCTGCCCGGTGATCAGACGTACCACCTCGGTGCCGACGGTGCCGCAGCCCAGCAGCGCCACCCGGACGGCCGCCGGTCCCACGGAGCCCTCGCCGCTCGCCACGTGCCCTCCTCGAGTACCGCGCCCACCCCTCAGCGGGCGCCGATCATTCCTGGTCAGACCCTCCCGGGCAGTGCCGGGTGGCCGTTGTCACCCGGCCCGCGGGATCGCTCACACCTCGAACCGGAACTGGTCCTCCAGTGTCTCGCGGCGCAACAGGGTCCGGTCGGCCCCCTCGCGCACCGCGACGACCGCGGGCCGCGGCAGCCGGTTGTAACCGGACGCCATGGCGTAGCAGTACGCACCCGTGGCCGCGACCGCCAGCAGGTCGCCCGGCGCGAGATCAGCCGGCAGCCAGCAGTCGCGCACCACGATGTCACCGGACTCGCAGTGCTTGCCGACCACCCGGGACAGCACCGGCTCGTCGCCGCCCGGCACCGAGTCCCGCTCGGACGATCGCGACACCAGCCGGACGTCGTACTCGGCGTCGTAGAGCGAGGTGCGGATGTTGTCGCTCATCCCGCCGTCGACGCTGACGTAGCGCCGGGAGTACCCGCCCAGCGGCACGTCCTTGATCGTCCCCACCTCGTAGACGGTGACGGTGCCCGGCCCGGCGATGGCCCGGCCAGGCTCGACGGCGATCGCCGGGACGTCCAGCCCGGACGCCGCGCACTCGCGCTTGACGATCGCGCGCAGCTCCTCGGCCAGCGCCGGCATGGACAGCGGCACCTCGCCGGGGCGGTAGGCGATGCCGATGCCGCCGCCCAGGTCGAGGGTGCGCAGCGCGGCCAGGTTCTCCGTGCCGTGCTCGGCGTGCAGGTCGGCGAGGACCTTGACGACGCGGCGGGCGGCGGCCTCGAAGCCCTCGGTGTCGAAGATCTGGCTGCCGATGTGGCTGTGCAGCCCGACCAGCTCCAGGTGCCGCGCGGCGACCACCCGGCGGGCGGCCTCGATCGCCGCCGAGTCCTTCTCGCCGGCACTGCCCGCGGCGATCGAGAAGCCGAACTTCTGGTCCTCGTGCGCCGTCGCGATGTACTCGTGGGTGTGCGCCTCGACGCCGACGGTCAGCCGGATCAGCACCGGCGCCGTCACGCCCCGCTCGGCCGCGACGGCCTCCAGGCGGGCGATCTCGTCGAAGCTGTCGACGACGACGCCGCCGACACCGGCGTCCACCGCCGCCGCCAGCTCCGGGACGGACTTGTTGTTGCCGTGCAACGCGATCCGCGGCGGAGGGAACCCGGCACGCAACGCGACGGCCAACTCGCCGCCGGAGCAGACGTCGAGCGACAGGCCCTCCTGCGCGACCCAGCGGGCGACCTCGGTGCACAGGAACGCCTTGGCCGCGTAGTGCACGGCGGACGCCCCGAACGCGGCGGCGAACTCGGCGCAGCGGGAGCGGAAGTCGGCCTCGTCGAGCACGAACAGTGGCGTGCCGTGGGCCGCCGCGAGGTCGCGGACGTCGGTCCCGGCGATCCGCAGGGCGCCGTCGTCGCCGCGGGACGCGCCGCGCGGCCACACGGCCGGGGCGAGGGCGTCCATCGCGGCGGCCGACTCCGGGCGCGGGCCGGCCGACTCGGGTGCGGGGGTGATGCCGGCGTGCAGCGGGCCGGCGGGGTGAGCGCGCATGGGTGTCACATCCGTTCGGGCGCGCCGACGCCGAGCAGGCCGAGCCCGTTGGCGAGCACGCGTCGGGCGGCGCCGCAGAGCGACAGCCGGGCCCGGTGCAGGTCGGAGATCTCCTCGTCGCCCTGGGGCAGGACACGGCAGGAGTCGTAGAACTTGTGGTACGCCCCGGCGAGCGCCTCCAGGTAGCGCGCCACCCGGTGCGGTTCCCGCAGCTCGGCCGCCGTGCGGACGACGTCGGGGAACTCGCCGAGCGTCCGGATCAGGTCGCCCTCGCGGTCGTGGACGAGGAGGCCGTAGCCGTCGCCCGGCTCGACGCCGAGGTCGGCCGCGTTGCGGGCCAGCGACGAGAGGCGGGCGTGCGCGTACTGGACGTAGAAGACCGGGTTCTCGCTGGTCCGGCTCGACACCAGGTCCAGGTCGATGTCCAGCGTCGAGTCCACCGAGGACCGCACCAGCGAGTAGCGGGCCGCGTCGACACCGACGGCGTCGACGAAGTCCTCCAGGGTGACGATCGTGCCGGCCCGCTTGCTCATCCGGACCGGCTCGCCCGCGCGGATCAGGTTGACCATCTGGCCGATCAGCACCTCGACGACCGACGGGTCGTCGCCGAACGCCGCGGCGACCGCCTTCAGCCGCACCGTGTAGCCGTGGTGGTCGGCGCCGAGCATGTAGAGGCACCGGTCGAACCCGCGGCCGCGCTTGTCCCGCAGGTAGGCGATGTCACCGGCGACGTAGGCCGGGGTACCGTCGCTCTTGATGACGACCCGGTCCTTGTCGTCGCCCTGCTCGGTGGAGCGCAGCCACCAGGCGCCGTCCTTCTCGTAGAGGCTGCCGTCGTCCTTCAGCTGCCGGACCGAGTCCTCGACGGCGCCGGACTCGTGCAGCGACAGCTCGCTGAACCACACGTCGAAGTCGGTGCCGAACTCGTGCAGCGACCGGCGCATCTCCTCGAGCATCAGCGCGACGCCGGTCCGGCGGAACGCCTGGTGCCGCTCGGCCTCGGGCAGTTCCAGGATGCCGGGCTCGGCGGCGACCACCCGCTCGGCGATCTCGCCGATGTAGGCGCCGCCGTAGCCGTTCTCCGGGGTGGGCGCGCCGGTGGCGGCGGCGATCAGGGACGCGGCGAAGTGGTCGATCTGGGCGCCCGCGTCGTTGATGTAGTACTCGCGGGTGACGTCGGCGCCGCGGGCGACCAGCACCCGGCCGAGCGCGTCGCCGACGGCGGCCCAGCGGGTGCCGCCCAGGTGGATCGGACCGGTCGGGTTGGCCGAGACGAACTCGAGGTTCATCCGGGTGCCGGCGAGCTCGTCGCCGGTGCCGTAGCGCTCGCCCTGCGCGAGTACCTCGCCGACGATCGCACCCTGCGCGTCCGCGGCCAGCCGCAGGTTGATGAAGCCCGGCCCGGCGATCTCGGCGCCGGCGACGCCGTCGCGGGTCGCGAGCTCCTCGGCCAGCCAGGTCGCGAGCTCGCGCGGGTTCACCCCGGCCTTCTTGGCGGTGCGCAGCGCGATGTTCGTGGCGTAGTCGCCGTGCTCGGGGTTGCGGGGACGCTCGACGCCGGCGTCCGCGGGCAGCGCGGAGACGTCCAGGTCGCGTCGGGTCAGCACGTCCCGCGCGACGTCACGGACCAGATCGGCGAGAACGTCGGGATTCACCAGCGGGATTCTAGGAGGTGACCGCGGGCACCTTCATGCTGGTATCGGCCCCGGTCCACGGGTGGTGGACGGAGCCCCGGCCGGGCGTCCCTAGACTCGGTGGCCCGCTCGCCGACCACGAACAGGCTCCCCGCATGGCCAGCGGCAAGTCGTCCGGCAAGAAGCGTCCGCCGTCGGTGGGGGCGGTGAACCAGCGCCAGATCCCCTGGGGGACCGTCGCGGCCGTCGTCGTCATCGTGGCCCTGGCCGCCGGGTTCATCGGTTACCCGCTGCTGCAGCGCGGCCAGAACGCGCAGTGGACCCCGAGCGAGGAGAACCGCGACCCGTCGCTGGCGATCGAGGGCATCGTGAGCCAGGAGTACCCCGGGCTGCAGCACGTCCTCGGGTTCCAGTCGGTCGCCTACACCCACAGCCCGCCGTTCGGCGGCGCGCACGACGGCTTCTGGGCGGCCTGCAACGGCGTCGTCTACCCCCAGCCGGTGCGCTCGGAGAACCTCGTGCACTCGCTCGAGCACGGCGCGATCTGGATCACCTACAACCCGGACCAGGTCGACGAGGCCGCCCACGGGTCGCTGCGTCAGCGCGTCGAGGGGCAGCCGTACACGGTGATGTCGCCCTACCCGGGCCTCGACTCCCCGATCTCGCTGCAGTCCTGGGGTCACCAGCTCAAGCTGACCGACGCCGAGGACGAGCGGATCGACCAGTTCGTCCGGTCGCTGCGGACCAACCGCTTCACCCACCCCGAGGTCGGAGCGTCGTGTGACGCGCTCGGCGCCCAGGGCTTCGACCAGGACAACCCGCCGCCGTTCGCCCCGATCCCGCCGCAGACCGCGGTCGACAAGCAGACCGTGTTCCCGGAGAACGAGGGCGCGAACCCGGGCGGCGCCCCCGCCGCCGACCCGAGGGTCCGGCAGCTCGCGTTCGACATCGAGAGCCTGCAGAACCAGCAGATCGGCCGGATGCAGGGCTGGCTGGGGCTGTGGAACGCGCCCAACCTGCCCACCGACGGCCACATGGCCTGGATGGCCGACGCGCACGCGGGCCACGGCGGTCACGCGGAGCACGGCGGTGGCATGTCGCAGATGCCCGGGATGGCGACCACCGAGGACCTCGCCCGGATGCGTGCGACGCCGGCCGGGCAGCAGCTCGACGTCGTCATTCCTGCAGCTGATGCTGCGCCACCACGAGGGCGGGGTGTCGATGCTCGAGTACGGCCGTGACCACGCGCAGACCGCGGAGGTCCGCAACCTCTCCGAGCAGATACTGAGCGCGCAGACGGCCGAGTCCGAGCTGATGCGCGGCCTGCTGTCGGAGCGCGGAGCGCAGCCGCTCCCGATGAGCTGACGATCACCACCCCCCGTGTGGAGGGGGTGGGGTGGTGCGCTAGTGTTCTCCCTGTTGCACGGCCCCCGTAGCTCAGGGGATAGAGCACCGCCCTCCGGAGGCGGGAGCGCAGGTTCGAATCCTGCCGGGGGCACATCGAGTGCCACATCGAATCGGCCCCTCATCCTGGTCCATCAGGTGAGGGGCCGTTCTCGTTGCCGCACGCGCGCTCCGGCGCCGGTCGAACTCGATACCGCGGGTATCCTGCGGGGCATGGACACACGACGAGGCCGGACGCCGTGACCGGACCGGTCCCCCGGGTCAAGCGCGACGAGGTCCGCCGCCGCCTGCTCGACGCGGCGGCGGAGGTGTTCGCCCACCGCGGTTTCGCCGCCGCGCGGCTCGACGAGATCGCGTACGCCGCCGGGTTCACCAAGGGTGCGGTGTACTCCAACTTCGCGGGCAAGCACGCGCTGCTCGCGGAGCTCATCGAGCAGCGTGTCCGCGCCCAGCTCGCGACGAGCACCGAGGAGATCCGGTCCAAGGGGCGTCCGGAACGAGCACTCGAGGACATCGCGGAGGTCTTCGCCACCGGGATCGTCGAGCAGGGCACCTGGGCGCGGCTGCTCGTGGAGATCGCCCAGCAGGCCGGCCACGATCCTGACGTGCGCGACGTCTACGTCGAGGTGCGCCGCAGCCTGCGCGACGAGCTCGCCGCCACCCTCGCGACGGCCTGCGAGAACCTCGGTCTGGAGCTCACTGTGTCGCCGGAGCAGCTCGCGCTGACCCTGCAGTCGCTGCGGCTCGGGCTGGCCCTCGAGTACGGCACCGACCCGGAGCAGGTCGACCGGGCCGCCGTCACCGCGGTCTTCACCGACACGCTGCGCGCGCTCGTGCGCTGACGCCGGCTGTCACCGCAGCCCCATCAGCTCCCGCCGCGTCGCCGGGTCCAGCTTCTCGACCGCGTACCGGAACGTGTCCCGCCGCAGACGCGACCGCCGGGCCCGCAGGTAGTCCACGACGTCGTCGGGGTGCGCCTGCGCGGCCACCTTCAGCAACCAGCCGACTCCCTTCTGCACGTAGCCGTCCGGGTCGTCGAGCAGCGCGTCGGCGCGGTCGAGCACGTCCGTGAGCGGCAGGGGCTGCGCGCTCCTCGGACCGGCGAGCTTCACGACCGCGACGCACGACGCCCGACGGGCCCAGGGCCCGGACGAGCCGGTCCAGGCGGCCGTGTCCGCGACGAGCTCGGGACGTCCCAGCAGGTAGGGGTGCAGGAGCTTCAGGCAGAGGTCGTCGCACTGCGCCCAGTTCCCGACCGGGCCCTCCAGCCAGCCGCGGCTCCGGTCGAGGAACGACGCGTCGAGCTCCCGCCGGGCGGCCCGGTGCAGCAGCGCGAACGCCAGGAGCACCTCCTCGTGGTACTCGGCGCCGTCCAGCAGGGCCTCTGCCCGGTCGATCAGCTCGGCCGACGATCCGGGGTGGGCGCGGACGTCGGCGTACGCCAGTGCGCGGACCTCGCCGTTGCCCACGCCGAGCGCCCGCACGCCGCCCGGGAAGTAGCGCTGCATCCCGGCCACGGCGTCAGGGGCGGCCCGCGCACGCAGGGCGGCCCGCAGTTCGTCGACCGGCACCCCACGATGATGCCCGCCCACCGGCGACCGGGTGGCGCCCGGCCACCGGGACCGGTCTAGGTTGGCGGCGCCCACCGGCGACTTCCGGGACATCCCGGAACGCGCCACCGGGCCCGGGGGACGGGAGGATCGCGTGTCGGGGGCCGAGTTCGACGGGGACCGCCACGATGCCGGGCGCGTCGCCCCTCCACGCCCCGATGCGGACGCGCGGCGGCGACGGCTGTCGGAGGCCGCCGTCGTCCGGGCGGTGGTGTGGGCGGCCCGGATCGTCGGGCTGCTCACCGTCGTCTCCGCGGTGCTCCCCGCTCCGCGCCGCCTGCTGGGCGGCGAGCTGCGCAGCACACTCGGTCTGCCTGCGGGCGTCGGCCTGGCCGCGCTCGTCGTGACGACGGTGGCGGGCGCAGGCCTGCTGTTCCTCGCCACCGGCCTGCGGCGGCGCAAGCAGCGCGCGTGGTGGGTCGCGACCGGGGTCACGACCGTCCTCGTCGTGGTCAACGTCGTGCACGTCCTGGACCAGCGGCGCGGCCTCGCCCCGGCCGTGCTGGTGGGAGCATTGCTGGTGGCGTTGCTCGCGACCCGGCGACACTTCGTCGCGCGGCAGGATCCGGGCGGGCCGGGGCGCGCGGTGCGGTCCTTCGTCCAGTTCGGGCTGTCCGGGTTCCTCGTCGTCTGGGTGCTGCTCGCCGTCAATCCCCGACGGCTGCTCGACGACCCGTCGGTCGCCGCGCAGGCCGCGCACGCCGGTCTCGCCCTGATCGGTGTCACCGGCCCGGTGGCGTTCGTGCCCGGCGCGGCCTGGCTGGACGATCTCACCGCCGCAGCCGGGCTGACCTTCGGGGTCGTCGCCGTCGTCACCGCGGGGTACCACCTGCTGCGCTCACCGGAGCCGCGGCCGTCGCTGGAACCGTGCGACGAGCAGCAGTTGCGCTCCCTGCTCGGCCGGCCCGGCGGGGACTCGCTCGGCTACTTCGCGCTGCGCCGGGACAAGGCGGCGGTGTTCTCCCACGGTGGCAGCTCCGCGGTGTCCTACCGCGTGCTGGCCGGGGTCGCGCTCGCCTCCGGCGACCCGGTCGGCGACGTCGGCGCCTGGCCCGGCGCCATCGAGGAGTTCCTCGGGCAGTGCACGCGTTACGGCTGGTCGCCCGCCGTGCTGGGCTGCTCCGAACGCGGTGCGACGGCGTGGGCGAAGGCCGGGCTGGACGCGCTGGAGCTGGGCGACGAGGCCGTCCTCGACACGGCGACCTTCACCCTGGACGGGCGCCCGATGCGCGGGGTCCGGCAGACGGTCGCCCGGATGCAGCGGAGCGGGCACACGGTCACCGTCGCGCGGCTCTCCGAGCACACCCCCGACGAGCTCGCCGCGATCGCCGAGCGGGCGCACCGCTGGCGCGGCGACGACCACGAGCGCGGGTTCTCGATGGCGTCGTCGCGGGTCGCGGACCCCGCCGACCCGGACGCCGTGGTCGTCACCGCGCTCCGCGACGGCGAGCCGACCGGCATGCTGCAGCTGGTCCCCTGGGGTCCCGACGGCCTCTCGCTGGACCTGATGGTCCGCGCGGCCGGCGCGGACAACGGCATCAACGAGCTGATGATCGCCGAGCTCCTGGCCGCGGCGCCGGGGCTCGGCGTGACGCGGGTGTCGCTGAACTTCGCCGTGTTCCGCTCCGCGCTCGAACGGGGCGAGCGGATCGGCGCCGGACCGGTGGCGCGGACCTGGGCGCGGCTGCTGCGGATCGCGTCGCGGTGGTGGCAGATCGACTCGCTCTACCGGTTCAACGCCAAGTTCCGGCCTGCCTGGTACCCGCGCTATGTGCTGTTCCCGGCCGTCCGGGACCTGCCGCGGATCCTGTTCGTCGTGCTGGAGGCGGAGGGGTTCGGCGGACGGCCACCGGCGGTGCAGCGGCTGCTGCGCCGGTGACCGTCGTGTCCGGTCAGGGCAGCGGATCGATCCGGATCCGGTAGGAGACGTCGACCCGGTCCCTGCCCTGCTGGATCGCGCGGTTCGCGAACGACAGCTCGAACCCCCGCCGCGCGCCCGCCGCGAGCCGGAACGGGACCCGGCCCGACTCGGTCCCGTCGACGACCAGTACCGCGGTCCCCCTCGCCTCGAACCCACCGCTGTTGACCAGCTCGAACGGCGTCGGACACTGCGGGGTGAAGCAGTCGGGGAGCTGCCGGGTCACCGGGTCGACGGCGCCGGGTGCGTACAACAGGGAGTCGCAGGACCGGGCGTCGGAGACCCGGTCCTGGCCCCGTCCCACCGCGCCGACCGCACCGGGTGCCGGCCGTGCCGCGCGGATCCCGGTCGGGTCGGGCGACCCGGCCGGCACCACGGAGAGCAGCCGCGGCTCCGGGCCACCGGACAGCACGATCTCCCGCCCCGGCCAGGACACGACCCGTCCGGGCGCACCGTCGATCTCCCGTTCCCCCGGTTCGGCGTACGCGGGCGGCGCCCCGCCCGCACCGGTCAGGTCGCCGGCCAGCCCGGTCACCGACGGCGGCACGGCCGGGGCCAGCCACGCCGTCACCGCGGCGGGCGGGGTCACCCAGTAGCCGGACAGCCGGGACGCCTTGACCGCCCCGTCCTTCTCGGGCCGCCACCAGTCCGACGCACCCTTCAGCACCTCGGTGCCCGAGACCCGGGCGTACTCCGCACGGCCGCCACCGGGCCGGGTGAGGGCGCCGTACACGTCCCCGCTGCCGTCGCTGGTGAGCTCGACGTCGACGGGTCCGGTGCCGGGCTCGGTCAGCCGGGCGCGGTAGGTGACACCGTCCCAGCCGCGGACGTCCGCTGCCGCCGCCGCGACCGCGTCCGGAGTGCTCGGTGGCCAGCGCAGCCAGGCGACGGTCGCCGCGGTGGCGAGGAGCAGGGCGACGAGGACGATCACGAGAGCGCGCACCCGGCGGCGACGCGGTGCGGGGCCGGCCGACGGCCCGTCGGTGTCCGGCCCGGGCGGCAGCCCACCGGTGTCGGGCGGTCCGTCGGCCGCGCCGGCCGGCACCGTCCGGCCGGTCGCGGCGGCACCGCCCGTACCCGCCTGCTCCCACCAGGGGAGCGCCGCCGCCCGCTCCGGGGGGACCGTCGACTGGGACGGTGTGACCGTCGGCGGAGCGGACTCCCCGACGGGTCCGCGGGACGGGGCCGACCCCTCCGCGGTCCCGTCCCGCCGCGCGTCGGGGGCGTCCCCGTCCCCCGCGTGGCCCTCGTCGTCCGGCCGTGTGCGTTCCACCGGTGGCCCCCTCTCCCCGGCGGCCGGTCGCCTCCGTCCCGGGAGTGTGCGGGGAGGGCTCCGGGAGCCCTCCCGGGAAGGAACCGTCCGGCGGGCCGCCGGACCGACCGGCCACAATGATCGGGTGGACTTCCGCTCCGTCTACCGCCACCGGTTCCTGCGGGCCGCCGCGGCGACCCTGCACACGACGATGGCCGAGCCCGCCGCGAACGCGGCCGCCGTCCTCGACGCCGCCCGCTCCTGCCACGACGACGGCGTGGGCCTGGTCGTGTTCCCGGAGCTCACGCTGTCCGGCTACTCGATCGAGGACGTCCTGCTGCAGGACACGTTGCTCGAGGCGGTCGAGCGGGAGCTGGTGACGCTGGCCGCCGCGACCGCGGAGCTGCTGCCGGTCCTCGTCGTCGGGGCTCCGTTGCGGCACCGGCACCGCGTCTACAACACCGCCGTCGTGATCCACCGCGGGCGGATCCTGGGCGTCGCGCCGAAGTCGTACCTGCCGACCTACCGGGAGTTCTACGAGCGTCGCCAGCTCGCCGCGGGTGACGACGTGCGCGACGCGACGATCACGGTCGGCGGCACGGCGTACCCGTTCGGCACCGATCTGCTGTTCCGTGCCGAGGACCTGCCGGGCTTCGTGCTGCACGCCGAGATCTGCGAGGACTTCTGGGTCCCGGTGCCGCCCTCGGCGGAGGCAGCCCTGGCCGGGGCGACGGTGCTGGCGAACCTGTCGGGGTCGCCGATCACGGTCGGCCGCGCCGAGCAGCGACGGCTGCTGTGCCGGTCGGCGTCGTCGCGCTGCCTGGCCGGCTACGTCTACGCCGCCGCCGGTGAGGGCGAGTCCACGACGGACGTGTCGTGGGACGGCCAGACGCTGGTCTACGAGAACGGCGAGCTGCTCGCCGAGTCGGAGCGGTTCCCCGACGGCCCGCGCCGAGCGGTCGCCGACCTGGACCTCGACCTGATCGCCGCCGAGCGACGGCGGCAGGGCACCTTCGACGACAACCGCCGCACCCACGCCGACCGCACCGACGCCTTCCGGACGGTCACCTTCCGGGTCGACCCGCCCGGGCACGACATCGGGCTGCGCCGCACCGTGGAACGCTTCCCGTTCGTCCCCGCCGACGCCGAGCGGCTCGAACAGGACTGCTACGAGGCCTACTCGATCCAGGTCTCCGGGCTGGAGCAGCGGCTGCGCGCGATCGGCCAGCCGAAGGTCGTCATCGGGGTGTCCGGGGGGCTCGACTCCACGCACGCCCTGATCGTCGCGGCGCGGGCGATGGACCGCCTCGGCCGGCCGCGCAGCGACATCCTGGCCTTCACGATGCCCGGCTTCGCCACCTCCGACCACACCCGCGGCAACGCCGTCGCGCTGTCCGAGGCGCTGGGCGTCACCTTCGAGACCCTCGACATCACCGGTACCGCGCGCACGATGCTGACCGAGATCGGGCATCCGTTCGGCCGCGGCGAACCCGTGTACGACGTGACGTTCGAGAACGTCCAGGCCGGTCTGCGCACCGACTACCTGTTCCGGCTCGCGAACCAGCGCGGCGGGATCGTGCTGGGCACCGGTGACCTCTCCGAGCTGGCGCTGGGCTGGTCCACCTACGGCGTCGGTGACCAGATGTCGCACTACAACGTCAACGGCGGCGTGCCGAAGACGCTCATGCAGCACCTGATCCGCTGGGTGATCTCCTCGCGGCAGTTCGACGACGGCGTCTCCGCCGTGCTGCGGTCGGTACTCGACACCGAGATCACTCCGGAGCTGGTCCCGTCGGACGGCACGCAGGAGGTCCAGTCCAGCCAGGCGACGGTCGGTCCGTACGCGCTGCAGGACTTCACGCTCTGGTACACGCTGCGGTACGGCTTCCGGCCGTCGAAGATCGCCTTCCTCGCCGGGCACGCCTGGTCCGACCCGGCGGCCGGGGAGTGGCCGCCCGGCTTCCCGGACGACGAGCGCCCCGCCTACGACGCCGCCGAGATCCGGTGCTGGCTGCAGGTCTTCGCGAAGCGGTTCTTCGCGTTCGCCCAGTTCAAGCGGTCCGCCCTGCCCAACGGGCCGAAGGTCTCCGCGGGGGGAGCGCTGTCGCCGCGCGGGGACTGGCGGGCGCCGTCGGACATGTCGGCCGCCCTGTGGCTGGCGGAGATCGAACGCGAGGTCCCGGACGCCTGAGGGCGCCGGATGACCGGCCGGGCCACGGTCGGTCATCCGGGCGCCCGGTAGGTGTGCCCGGTCGGGGTCGTGGTCCGCACCCTGCCGTCCGGCCCGCGAGCCACCCGCCACCCCGCCTGCTCCCGGACATGGTTGTGGAACTCGCACACACCCCTGCCGTTGTCGAGCTCGGTCGCCCCGCCCTCGGCGTCGCGGTGGATGTGGTCGATGTGGCGGACCGGGGCGTCGCAGTAGGGCTCGGTGCACCGGTTCCCCGCGCGCGCCCGGACCAGGCGGGCCAGCAATCCGGTGAAGGTGCGCTGGCGGGAGTCTCCGCCGATCAGGACTCCGTCGGAGGTGATCAGGCGGCGCAGGGTCTTCCTCCCCTCGCCCGTGGCGAGGAGCTCGACCGGGACCGGTCCGTGGCCGGGGATCTCCGCCGGCAACGGTGAGTCCGGGTCCAGCAGCGCCTCGATCGGCACCACGACCTGGACCTCGACACCCACATCGGTCGCCATCGCCTGTCCGGTGAGGCGCTCGACGAGCGTGTCGGCCATGACCTGACCACGGGTACGGGTCAACGGTGCCGGGTCCACCGACACCTCGGTGAACGCCTTGTTCAGGGCGGCGAGGCAGGCCACGCCCTGTTCGACCGGGAGGTAGGCGGTCAGGAAGGTCATCGCATCCGGCGCCGGACGCAACGTCACGCGCCGCTCGGCACGGGCGGACTCGACCCGGGCGAGGAACTTCCCCGGTGCGACCTCGGCGGCGAAGCGGCAAGCGAGATCACGCAACCGGCCCAGACCGAGCCTGGTCAGATCGTGCGCAGCCAGACGAACATCCACCGCGGCACGTTCAGCACGGTCCAGACCCGAACACGCGCTCACCACCACCGCCACCTTCGCCGAGCTCAACTCACCGGCCCCGAACAACCCACGCACGTGATCGAGACCGTCGTGCAGATCCCGGGCGACGCTCACCCGACGCCGCGCCTCGGCCGGCGACACCCGACAGGCCAACCCGACCTGCGCCACCACACCCCGCTGCAACCGATCCGGATCCGTCCGACCGGCCGCGATGCCGTTCTCCACATGGAGCCGGGCGAACGCCCGCACCCGGGTGGCCTGCAACGCCGCCAAGGAGTGCTGCACGGATTCGAGCTGCTGGATCTGATCGATCAACTCCGCCTCGGAGACCCCGGACAGGTCGTCGAGCGCGGCCTGCTCCACCGCCAACTGAACCAGCGCCAGATCGACCTGAGGGAACCCCGGACCGGCAGGGAGGCCGGTGCGTGGAGGTTCCTGGACCGCGGTCATGAGCCAGACACTATCCGAACATGCGTTCGAGCCGCTAGTAATCGTTCGCGATAGCAAACCCCTGACCAGCGAAGGCGTCGGCGACGGTCTGCGGAGAACCCGCGAGGACGCACTCCCCGACCGCCGAGCACCAGGCCCGGCCCGGCCTGGCACGGGACACCGATCGCCCGCCCGCCGGAGTGATCGATCGGCTACGCCCGGCGCACGGGAAGGGTGTGTCGTCGTGCCACTGCCACCGGTCGCCGATCGCCGGTACGGCTCACCGAGCGATGTCCGGCGGTTCGTGATGCGTCCGACGGTCACGGCCGTCGGGAGCCGGTCCGGCACGCCTCCGTCCACCCGGCCGAGCGACAGCCACACACCTTCCCGTGCGCAGCGGGAACCCGGCCTCCACAGTGGATTTCCCGAGGCCCGGGAGACCCCGGAACCCCAGCTCGGACGGTCCGTACGGAGCCCGCGCCCCTGGGCCGCGCGGGTGATCCACGACTACTACTGCCCCCGGCAATCGACCTGGAGGTGAGTCTTGGCACTCGCGAACATCCTGTCCGAGATGCCCGATCTGCTCGAGCGGACCCTGTCGGAGCACACCCCCGACGACCAGGGTTACTGCTGGGAGTGCCGGGACGCGAGCGGAATCAGCGCGACCTGGGCGTGCGTCACCCGCGAGCTCGCCGAGCAGGCCCGTTCGATGAACGGCACCGACGACGCCCCGGCAGCCGGGACCGTCGCGGGGCGCCGCCGGGCCCGGGAGTTCAACGCCGCCGGCCTGGCCGACGGCCGGCACCGCTCCCCCTGATCACCCCGGCGGCCGGGCGGCGTGTCACCCGGCCGCCGCCGGTCGTCAGGACAGCTGCGCCGGCGCCCCCGGCCGGTGCGTCTCGCGGATGAGGACGATCGCCACCAGCGAGATCACCGCGACGACGACCATGTAGACCGCCACCGGCGTCGACGACCCGTAGCCCTGCTGCAGCGCGGTGGCGATCAGCGGGGCGAACCCGCCGCCGAGGACCGCGCCGACGGCGTAGGAGAACGACGCGCCGCTGTAGCGGTAGCGGGCCTCGAACATCTCGGCGAACAGCGCCGACTGCGGGCCGTAGGACAGGCCGAGACCGGCCGTCAGCACGACCACCGCGAGGACCATCGCCGCGAACGAGGTCGTGTCCAGCAGCAGGAAGAACGGCACCGGCCAGACCACCAGCATCACCGAGCCGACGAGGTAGGCCCGCTTGCGGCCCACCCGGTCCGACCAGATCGCTCCGGCCACGATGCTGACCAGCCAGCTCAGCGAGCCGATGATCACGACGACGATCATGGTGTTGCGCGGGACCTCGAGCACCTGGGGCCCGTAGGACAGCAGGTACGCCAGGAAGATGTAGCCGATCGCGTTGTTGGCGATGAAGCTGACCGAGGCCAGGACCAGCTCCCGCGGACGCTGCGCGAACACCTCCAGGATCGGCGCGCGGCTGCGGGACCGGTTCTCGCGCAGCATCGCGAACACCGGGCTCTCCTCGACCCGCAGACGGATCACCAGCCCGACGACGACGAGCAGGATCGAGAGCAGGAACGGGATCCGCCAGCCCCACGCCGCGAACTGCTCGGGCGTGGTCACGTTCGACACGACGAGGAACACCAGCTGGGCCAGGATCAGCCCGGCCGGGACACCGATCTGCGGGAACGAGCCGTAGCGGCCGCGCCGGCCGGGCGGGGCGTGCTCGACCGACATCAGCGCGGCGCCGCCCCACTCACCGCCCGCGGAGAGTCCCTGCAGCAGGCGCAGCACGACCAGCAGCACCGGCGCGGCCACGCCGATCTGCGCGTAGGTGGGCAGCAGGCCGACGCCGACGGTCGCGAACCCCATCAGCAGCAGCGACGCCACCAGCATCCTCTTGCGCCCCAGCCGGTCCCCGAAGTGGCCCCAGACGATGCCGCCCACGGGCCGGGCGACCAGCCCGACGCCGAGGGTCGCGAAGGCGGCCAGCGTGCCCGAGGCCGCCGACATCGTCGAGAAGAACTGGCTGTTGAACACCAGGGCGGCGGCCGTGGCGTAGATGAAGAAGTCGTACCACTCGATCGTCGTGCCGATCGCGCTCGTCGCGGCGACCCGGCGCACCTGCGACGGCGACGATCCGGTCGTGTCGGCGACGGTGCGCGGGCCGGCCCCCTGGCCGGCGGCGTGCTGGTCGGACATGCGGGCGCTCCCCCCTCGCCGGCACCGCGGTGTGCCGGTCCGCGGATACTGTGCACCGAACGTCCGGTCGGGTAAAGACGGTTCCGGACATTCGTCGCGCATCGACGGCGGTCGCACCTCCCGTGCCGCTCGCCGCACGGCCGGGTTCGGTCGTCGTCCCGGTGAATCCCCCGGACCGGACATTCCGGCACGCTTCGCTACCGTCCGGTGAGGACACGCGATCCGGTCCCCCGACCGGCAGGGATTCCCCCGATCCCACGCTCCCCCGCAGCCCGCCCGGACGCGTGCCGGAGGAGAACGTCGTGCCCCGACACCGCCACCGGCGGGAACAGGCCGCGATCCGTCCCGGGTTGCGCCACGTCGCCACCGCGGCCGCCGTCACGAGTGGCGCGCTCGTCGTCGTCACGCCGATGGCCGGGCTCGGCCCAGGCCCGGCCGAGGCGGAGCTGCGGCTCGCCGCCGACAGCACCGGAGCCCTCGACGACGCCCTCGACGGCGGCAGCCGGAGCGCGGACCTCCTCGACGGGACGGCCGAGCCGGTGGCGGCCGCGGCGGCCGTCGACACACCGCGTACCGAGCCCGTCCTCGGCGCGGAGATCGTGCGTGACGCGGGCCTGCTCGACGCGACCGCCGACGCCGGCCGGGCCGCGGCCGACGAGGCCGAACGCATCGCCCGGGAGGTCGCCGACCGGGCCCGGCTCGGCGGCACCGGGTCCTGCGACGTCGACACCGACGACCTCGGCTCGGTGAAGAGCTGGGTCTCCGACGCCGCGGAGTTCCTCGCCTGCGCCTACGACGAGCCGGAGCTGATCGGCGTCGCCCAGCGCGCCAACGCCTCCGACCACCCCACCGGGCACGCGCTGGATCTCATGGTCCGCGGCGAGAAGGGCGACCGCATCGCCGACTGCGCCCTGGCCAACGCCGACGAGCTCGGCGTGAAGTACGTGATCTGGGAGCAGGCGATGAACGACGGCTCCGGGTGGACCGAGATGTCGGACCGCGGCGACGACACCGCGAACCACTACGACCACGTGCACATCTCGTTCGAGAAGAGCGCGGGTTCCGGCGACCCGGACCTCGGCCGCTGCGCCTGACGGTGGGCGGGGCGGACCCCGCCCACCGCGGCGTCCTCAGAGCCCGATCTTGGCGGGCCGCCCGTCCTGCAGGTGCCGGATCGCGGCGACCGCCGGCCGCGGCTGGGCGGGGCCACCGTCCGGCCAGTGCGACGCCGGGGCCTCCGGCGAGGCGTCGTCGACGTCGCCCGGGTGCTGCACCGAGACCAGCACGAACGTCTCGGTGACGACCGGGCCGCAGCACTCGGAGCCCACCGGGACGCTGGCGAACAGCCGCGTCGACCCGCGCTGCGGACCCTCGAGCACGACGCCGTACAGCCCGTCGTTGATCTCCAGCGCCTGTGTGGAGTCGGTGGAGACCCACAGGTTGCCGTAGGGGTCGAACGCGACGTTGTCCGGCGAGGTGATCGGGCTGACCTGGGACTTGTCGAAACCGCCGAAGTACGTCGACGGGTCGTCCGGGTTGCCGCAGACCAGCAGGATGTTCCAGCCGAACTTCGTCGCGGCGGGGTCGTCGCCGGACTCGGTCAGCTCGATGACGTGGCCGTGCTGGTTGTCGACGCGGGGGTTCGGCTCGTCCGCGCCGGCCTCGCCCGCCTTGCCGCGGTCGGAGTTGTTGGTGCAGGCGATGTAGACCTTGCCCGTCCTCGGGTTCGGCTCGACGTCCTCGGGACGGTCCATCTTGGTCGCGCCGGCCTTGTCCGCGGCGAGCCGGGTGAAGACGAAGACGTCCGCGACGCTCATCCCGGCCACGTAGGACTTCGTCGTGGAGGCGAGCGGCTTCCACTCGCCGCCGCCGTCGAACTGCCCGTCGCGGGGCAGCGCACCGTTCCCGGTGATCTCCGCGGCCGGGCTGTTGCCGGTGAAGACGGCGACGTACAGCGTGCCCGACGCCAGCAGCGTCGCGTTGTGCTCGCGCGCGGCCCGGCTGTCGCCCTTGCGCATCTTCTTGTCCGACACGAACTTGTAGACGTAGTCGAAGCGCTCGTCGTCGCCCATGTAGACGACGGGGCGGCCGTCGTCGGTGAGGGCGACGGTGGCGCCCTCGTGCTTGAACCGGCCCAGCGCGGTGTGCTTGACCGGCTTCGACGACGGGTCGTGCGGGTCGATCTCGACGATGTAACCGAAGCGGTTCGCCTCGTTCGGCTCCTTCGCCAGGTCCCAGCGCGGGTCGACGCGCTCCCACTTCCGCTCGGAGCCGCCCTCCTCCAGGCCGTAGCGCTCCAGCCGCGGATCGGTGACCGGACCGGAGGCGAAGTAGCCGTCGAAGTTCTCCTCGCCGGACAGGAACGTGCCCCACGGGGTCGTCCCGCCCGCGCAGTTGCCGATCATGCCGAGCACGGCGCGGCCGGTCGGGTCGGCCTTCGTCCGCAGGACCTCGGCCCCGGCCGCCGGACCGTCGAGCACCATCTCGGTCTCGGCGGTGATGCGCCGGTTGAGCTTCCCCGCGCGGTCGTAGTGCATCTCCCCGGTCTTCAGGTCCCGGGTGACCTCGACGATCCCGCCGCCGTGCGCGGCGATGCCGATCCGGATCTGCTCCTCGGTGGGCGCGTCCTCGTCGTACCCGCGGAACATCAGCGGCTCGAGCGTGTACTCGTGGTTGGAGTACATGACGTAGCGCTTCCCGGCGCCGTCGATCGGCAGGATCCCGCAGAAGTCGTTGTTGTAGCCGAACTGGCGGGCCTGTGCCGCTGCGGTCTGGTTCTCGAAGTCGAACTCCGGGGCGTCGGGGAACATCGGGTCGCCCCAGCGGATGACCACGTTGCTCGCGTAGTCCTTCGGCACCCGGATGGTGTCGTCGAGGTTCGGCGGGACGGTCTCGTAGCGCAGCCCGCGCGGCGGCTCGGCCTGCGCCGCGGCCGGGGCGGCCGCCGCACCGAGGGGGTGCGCCGGGGTGGGGGCGGGGGTACCGGCCGAGGCGGTGCCGGCCAGCGCGGCGCCGGTGCCGGCGGTCAGGCCGAGGACCGCACCCGCACGGAGCATGCCGCGGCGGTCGAGCACGGTCTGCAGGACATCACCGAAGTACCCGTTCGACGACGTGTTCGGCTCCGGCTTCGAGCACGCGTCGCCGCACTTGTACCGGCAGGTCAAGCCCTGGCGGCCGGGCCGGAGCCGGTCGATGACGGGGAGCGTGCGGCGGGCGCCGGCCTCGGGGGCGTCGCCGGGGCAGCAGTCGGCCACGGTCGTTCTCCTGGGGGTCGTGGTGGGAGGGCGTCGGCGGACGACGTCACGGTGGGTGTCGTCCGGTTCCTCCGCATCACAGCAGTCCCGTCCTCCGTACGGGTGAGGAGAAGGTGGCCGCCGGGTGAACGACCTCCGGGCAGGCGAGTGGGCTCGGCCACGTGGCGCCCGCCGGCGCGCAGAGACCCGGGTGGACGCGGGTGGCTCCCGATCCTTGACACGACGCGCACGACGCCGTTCCATGAACCCGACTGACGGAATCGAGATTTCGTCATGCAGAATTCACGGGAGAGTGCATGACCGGACAGCAGAGCTACTACCGTCCGACCGGCGGGCTGCCGCCGCAGACCCAGCTGCTGACCGACCGGGCGATGTTCCGCGAGGCCTACGCGGTCGTCCCGCGGGGGACGAACTCGGACATCGTCACCAGCTCGCTCCCGTTCTGGACCGGGACGCGGCTCTGGGTGCTGGCGCGCCCGCTGTCCGGGTTCGCCGAGACGTTCTCCCAGTACATGATGGACGTCGCGCCGCACGGCGGCTCCGACCGCCCGGACGACGACCCGGCGGCGGAGTCGGTCCTGTTCGTGACCGCGGGGACGCTGGCGCTGCGGATCGGCGACCGCTCGTACGAGCTGGGCGCCGGCGGGTACGCCTACCTCCCGCCCGGCGGGAACTGGACCGCCTGGAACCACGACGGTGCGGAGCACGCGCACTTCCACTGGATCCGGAAGCGGTACCAGTACGTCGACGGGATCGAGCCGCCCGAGGCCTTCGTGACCAGCGACGCCGAGGTCGAGCCGGTGCCGATGCCCGACACCGGCGGGACCTGGAGCACGACCCGCTTCGCCGATCCGGCGGACCTGCGCCACGACATGCACGTCAACATCGTGACCTTCGAGCCGGGCGGCTGCATCCCGTTCGCGGAGACCCACGTGATGGAGCACGGGCTCTACGTCCTCGAGGGGAAGGCCGTGTACCGGCTGAACGAGGACTGGGTCGAGGTGCAGGAGGGCGACTTCCTGTGGCTGCGGGCCTTCTGCCCGCAGGCCTGCTACGCGGGTGGCCCGGGGCGCTTCCGGTACCTGCTCTACAAGGACGTCAACCGGCACATGCCGCTCGGCCCGGTCCGCTGAGGACCTCACCGCGCGGGACGCGGGTGCGCGGGCCGGGGCGGGAATCCTCCACGCGCCCCGGCCCGGCTGGTCCTCGTCCGGCGCCGGTCCCTCAGACGATGCCCTGACGGGCGGCGGTGTAGACGATCTCGGTGCGGCGCCGGACCTCGAGCTTGTCGCGCAGGTTCCGGACGTGGAACTTCACGGTGGCCTCGGAGATCCGCAGCCGGCCGCCGATCTCGCGGTTGCTCAGCCCGACGGCCAGCAGCCGCAGCACCTGGTTCTCCCGGTCGGTCAGCAGCGAGGTCTTGCACAGGTCCGCGCCGGCGGCCGGTGCCGCGGGGGCCGGCTCGCGCAGCACCTGCAGCGGACCGGCACTGGTGGTGCCCGGGTCGAAGACGCCCTCACCGCGCAGCACCGAGCGCAGCGCGCGGACGATCTCCGGGGTGTCTGCGCCCTGCGCAGGTAGCCGTGCACACCCAGGCGCACGGTCCGCATCATCGACTCGCGGTCCCGGCACCCGGTCAGCACCAGGATCCGCACCCCGCGACAGCGCTCGAGCAGGGCGCGCACGAGGTCGAGGCCCGGGCGCTCGTCCCGGCCGAACTCGATGTCGACGATGATCGCGTCCGGGCGGGTCCGCTCGGCGGCCATCAGCGCGTCACGCGGGGAGGCGGCCTCCCCGGCCGGTGCGAGATCCGGCTCGGCGGTGAGCAGGGCCCGCAGGCCGTGCCGGACCACCGGCTCCGAGTCGACGACCAGTACGCGCGCCGCCCGGCGGATCGTGTCGGTACCCTCGCCCCCGCGGACCGGCAGATCGGTGGCCTCTCGAACGGCTTCGAGCGTCATCGCTGTCCTCCGGGTGCGTCGTCGCGGACCGCCTCCGTGGCGGTCGCGGGCAACCGTAGGGAGGGTTACGTTGCCTGCACGTTGCGCACGGAGGGCGGCCCGGGGCCGTCGCCGGGCGATGGGGCAACCGGCGATCAGCAGGTATGCTCGCGATCCCGGTCCGAGAACCGTGGGTGGCGGACCCGCAACGCTGCGGGAGACCGTGCATGACGAGGACGCCCTGCGCGCCCCCGGCCGGAACGGGAGGCGAGATGCTCGATGCGGACAACGGCGCGTCGCCCGAGGAGCTCGTCGCGGACGCGAACCGGCTGCGCCGCATCTACGACGACGGCCTCGGCACCGGTGGCGCGACCGGCAGCCCTCGACCGGTCGTGTCGGACTCCTGGCAGCGCAGCCTCGCCGCCCGCGTCGATCCGGAGAGCAGGCTGCCACCGCTCGTGTACCGCGCCGACGAGCTGCGCGACGTCCGGGAGCATCATCCGCTGCACTCGGTGATGCCGTTGCTGCGCACCACGCTGGTGAGCATCGCCGACGAGGCGATGCACCTCATGCTGGTGACCGACGCCGACGGCCACGTGCTGTGGCGGGACGGTGCGCACGGGTTGCTGCACTCCGCCGACGACGTCGGGCTCTGCGAGGGCACCCGCTGGACCGAGGACGCGATCGGCACCAACGCGATGGGCACGGCGCTCGCCCTCGACGAGCCGGTCCGCATCCACTCCGCCGAGCACCTCGTCCGGACCTACCACGACTGGACGTGCGTGGCCGCGCCCGTGCACGACCCCGACACCGGCGACACCATCGGCGCCGTCGACATCTCCGGGCCCCTGCACACGGTGCACCCGGCCCTGGTCCAGCTCGTCACCGCGACCGCGCAGCTCGCCGAGAACCAGCTGCGCGTGCGGCTGGCGATCGCCGACGAGCGGCTCCGGGTCAAGAACATGCCGCACCTCGCCGCGCTGCGGGGCGCCGAGGGCGCGCTGCTGTCGGCGTCCGGCCGGGTGATCGCGAGCGAGCCCTACGGCCGGTTCCCGGAACGGGTGCGGTTGCAGGAGGGCGTCGACCGGGTCCGGCTCGGCGACGGCCGGGAGATGGCCGTCGAGGCGCTGCCGGAGGGATACCTCCTGGTAACACCGTCGCGGCGGCGGGGCCGGGTCGTCGCCCGGACCGAGGAGGTCCCGCAGCTGGCGCTGCGGTTCACCGGGGGCTCCGGGCCGCGCATCACCCTGGACGGCACCGAGAGCGCGGCGACGCTGCGCCCTGCCGAGATCCTTACCGCGCTGGCACTGCACCCGGACGGGCTGTCCGGCGAGCAGCTCACCCTGACGCTCTACGGCGAGGACGGCAACCCGACGACGGTCCGCGGCGAGATCCACCGGCTGCGCGCCTCGCTGGGAGCGGACCTGCTGCTCACCCGCCCGTACCGGCTCGCGGCCGAACCGGACGCCGACTTCCTGCGGCTGCGGGTCGCGCTGCGGGAGGGCCGGGCGTCCGACGCGCTCGCCACCTGCCACGGCGAGCTGTTGCCCCGCTCCGACGCCCCGGCCGTCCGCGAGCTGCGGGACGAGCTCGTCGCCGGGCTGCGGCACGCGGTGCTCGCCGCCGACGACACCGAGCTGCTGCACCGCTTCACCGGGCACCCGCTCGGCGCCGACGATCTCGAGGCGCACGAGCGGCTCCTGGAGCTGCTCGTGCGCGACGACCCGCGCCGCGCCGCCGTCGCCGCCCGGCTCGAGCGGCTGCTCGGCTGAGGACCGTCCCCGCTCAGGGCTGCGTGGCGAGCGGGCTGTCCGGCTCCGGCTCCAGCTCGCCGGCACGCCACAGCGCGGCGTAGCGGCCGCCGGCACGCACCAGCTCGTCGTGCGGTCCCTCCTCGACGATCCGGTCCGAGCGGCGGGCCGTCTGCAGCCGGTGCGCGACGACGAACGCCGTGCGCCGCTGAGAGACCCGCTCCCCCGCCGCGAGCACCGAGGCCTCCGTCGCCGGGTCCAGCGCCGCGGTCGCCTCGTCGAAGATCAGCACGTCGGGCTCGACGAGTTCGGCGCGGGCCAGCGCGACGAGCTGCCGCTGCCCGGCGGACAGACCCTGCCCGCGCTCCCCGACCGGCGTCCGGAACCCCGACGGCAGCGATCGCACGAGATCGAGCGCGCCCACCGCGCGGGCCGCGTCCTCGATCCGCTCGGGCGACGCGTCGGGTCGGCCGTAGGCGATGTTGGACGCGACGTCGCCGGTAAACAGGTGCGCCTCCTGCGGCACCACCCCGAGCCGTGACCGGTACCCGGCGAGCGGGTAGCGGCGGACGTCGACGCCGTCGACCCGGACCTGTCCCTCGCCGGTGTCGTAGAACCGGGCGAGCAGCTTGATCAGCGTCGACTTCCCGGCACCGGTCGCCCCGACGAGCGCGACGGTCTCGCCCCCCGCGACGCGCAGGGACACGTCGTCGAGCGCCGGGGTGTCGACACCGGGATAGCGGAACGTCACGTGGTCGAGCTCCACGTCGCCGCGCAGCCGGTCCGGCACCGGGGCCGGGTCCTCCGGACGGTCCGGCACCGAGGTGGGGGTGCGCAGCAGGTCGGAGATCCGGTTCAGGCCGACCCGGGCCTGCTGGTAGCCGTCGAACACCTGGGAGAGCTGCTGCACCGGCCCGAAGGACAGCGTCAGGTACAGCAGGAACGCGGTCAGGATGCCCGCGGTGATCTCCCCCGAGACGATCATCATGCCGCCGACGCCGAGCACCACCGCGCCCGCGACGTCGGACAGGAACGCGACGAACGGGAAGTACAGGGCGATGTAGCGCTGCGCGCGCAGCCGGGAGCGGCGGTAGGCGTCCGAGCGCTCGCCGAACCGGTCGTAGCTCAGCTCCTCGCGGACGTAGGCCTGCGCGATGCGCACGCCGCTGACGTTCTCCTGCAGGTCGGCGTTGACGACGCTGACCCGTTCCCGCGCCTCGGCGTAGGCCCGCGAGGAGAACCGGCGGAACACGACCGTGCCGAGGACGAGCAGCGGCAGCAGCCAGCCCAGGGCGACGAGGGCGAGCTCGGCGTCGGTCGCGACGAGGGCCACCGCGACGCCGCCGATCGTCAGCACGCTGACCACCGCCTGCGCCAGCCCGGTCTGCAGGAACGTCGACAGCGCGTCCACGTCGGTCGTCATCCGCGTCATGATCCGGCCGGACAGCTCGCGCTCGTAGTAGTCGAGCCCGAGCCGCTGCAGGTGCGCGTAGCTGCGCAGCCGCAGCAGGTAGAGCAGGCTCTCGCCGGCCCGCGCGGTGACCAGTGTCTGGAGCCCCACGACGACGGCGTCGGCCAGCACGATCAGCAGCCCGGCCAGGGCGGCGATCAGCAGCACCCGGCCCGAGGTCCCCACGATCCCGGAGTCGACCGCGACCCGGGCGATGCTCGGCAGCGCCAGGGTGGCCAGCGCGTCGGCGGCCATCAGCGCGACGCCCAGCACCAGCAGCCGGCGGACCGGGCGGAGCAGCGACGAGAGCCGGAACTCCGGATCCGGTGCCGTCGGGTCCCCCTCACCCCGCAGCCGCGGTGACTCGTCCGCCGGTGGCAGCTTCGCGACGGCGTCGAGCAGTTCCGGGGTGGCACTGATGCCACCCGCCCAGCCCGCGGCCCCGCCACCGGCCTCCCGGCCGAGTGCACGGTCCGGGTCCTCGGGGTGGTCCACGTCGGGCCAGAGCTCCGGGGTGGCGCTCCCGGTCGGTGCCGTCGCGCCGTTCCCGGACACCGCACCGTTCCCGGGGGCGAGGGCCGGGACATCCGGCGGCCCGGACCCCCCGAGCTCGTCGGCAGGCCCGGTCGCCAGCAGCTCCCGGAACAGCGCACAGCGCCCGCGCAGCTCGTCCTCGGTGCCGAGGTCGACCACGCGGCCGCGGTCGAGCACCGCGATCCGGTCGGCCAGGGCGAGCGTCGAGCGCCGGTGGGCGACCAGCAGCGTCGTCCGGTCGGCCGTCAGGTCGTGCAGCGTCGCGTGGATCGCCGCCTCGGTGGCGGTGTCGACCGCGGACGTCGCGTCGTCGAGCAGCAGCACCCGGGGACGGGTGAGCATGGCCCGGGCCAGCGCGATCCGCTGACGCTGCCCGCCGGACAGCGTCAGCCCGCGCTCGCCGATCTCGGTGTCGTACCCGTCGGGGAGCTCCTCGACGAACCCCGCCACCTGGGCCGCCTCCGCGGCGGCCCGGATCTCGTCGTCGCTCGCGTCGGGCCGGCCGTAGGCGATGTTGTTCCGGATCGAGTCGGAGAAGAGGAAGGCCTCCTCGAACACCACACCCAGCTCGGCGCGCAGGTCGTGCAGGCGCAGCTCGCGCAGGTCGGTCCCGCCGATCCGCAGGCTCCCCGCCTGCGGATCGTAGAACCGGGGCAGCAGCAGGGCGACCGTCGACTTGCCCGATCCCGGTGGCCCGACCAGCGCCAGCGTCTCCCCCGGTTCGACGCGCAGCGACAGGTCGTCGAGCACCGGATCGGGAGCGGCGTCCCCGTCGGGCCCGGACCCGGCGGGCTCGTAGCCGAACCGGACCCGGTCGAGCTCGACGGTCAGCGGGCCCGCGGGCAGCTCCCGCGGGCGGTCCGGGTCCACGATCCCCGGCTCGGCGTCGACGATCTCGTAGACCCGCTCCGCGGCGGCCCGGGTGAGCTGGCCGGTGACGACCAGCGCGCCGATCAGCCGCGCCGGGCCGACGAGCATCCCGACGTAGGTCGTGAAGGCCAGGAAGGTGGCGAGGTCGATCGACCCCTGCGCGGCCATCCAGCCGCCGACGCCGATCACTGCCACCTGCCCGAGGCCGGGCAGCGCGAGCAGGGCCGGGTTCAGCCGCGCGGTGAGACCGGCCGCACGCAGCCGCTCACCGTAGAGCCGGTGGGCGCGCCCCTCCAGCGCCGTGATCTCGCGCGACTCCTGCCCGAAGCCCTTGACCACCCGGACCCCGGTGACGGTCTCCTCGACCTGCTGGGCGATCTCGGCCGCCCGCTGCTGGGCGGACCACGTGGCGGGGAAGAGCGTGCGGCGGATCCGGTTGGTCGCGAGGAACGCCAGCGGCAGCATCACCAGCGTGATGACCGTCAGCAGCGGCGACAGCCACAGCATCGCCGACACCGCGACGACGACGAGCACGACGGTGCCCGCCGACAACGGCACCATCGACAGGAAGCCCTGCACGAGCTGCAGGTCGGAGATCGACCGGGACGCGACCTGCCCGGTGCGCAGCCGGTCCTGGCGGACCCCGTCCATCCGCTGGACCGCGGCGAACACGGCGCGCCGCAGGTCGTGCTGGACGTCGAGCGCCATCCGCCCGCCCAGATAGCGACGGACGAAGGCGCCACCGAACTTCAGCACGCCGAGCACGAGCAGGCCCGCCACCACGGGCGTGAGCACACCCGGGTCCCCGCCGACCACACCGTTCACGCCCTCGCGGATCAGCAGCGGGCCGACGGCCTCCAGCCCGACCCCCGCCATGGACGCGACCAGCGCGCCGACGGTGACGCGACGGTGCTTCAGGCAGGCTCCGGCCAGACGGCGGATCCAGCCCGGGCGGGAGGGAGCGGTGGATCGGGACACGGGATCAGGCTATGCCCGCCCCCCGACAGTCCCGCGCCCGGCGAGGCGGGTGCCCCTCAGGTGATGTCGCGACGTCCGCCGACGACGACCGCCAGCGCCACCCCGGCGACCGCCCAGGCGGCCAGGACGAGCAGTGCGACCCAGCCCGGCGGCGGAGCGCTCACCCCGGCGAGGAACTCCAGCACCGTCCGCGCGTCCGTCCCGGCCGCCGAGACCGGCGCCTCGTACAGCGCGAGATCGCCGGCGTTGCCCGGGAGGAACGGGGTGATGCGGGCGAACACCGACGGGTCCCCGGACGGCGAGCCCCCGGCCTGCAGGGCCGCGGACACCACGTTCTCGCCGATCAGCAGGTAGCCCACGGTCAGCGACACCGCGCCGGGCTGGTTCGGCACCAGCGTCCCGACGGCGACACCGAGCACGCCCCACAGCGCACAGACCAGCACGCCGACCGCGCCCAGGCCGGCCAGCTGGCCCCAGGTCGGCAGCTGCTGCCCGCCCAGCACGGCGCCGCCGAGCAGCGGCCCGAGCACCGCGACCACGAGCCCGTACGCCGCGGCGACGACGGCGGCGACCACGACCTTCCCGCCGAGCACCTGTATCCGTGACCCGGTGAGGAACGCGAGCGTGATCGTCCGGTGCCGGTACTCGCCCGCGGCGAGCAGCGCCCCGAACGCCGCGCCGATGATCGCGGTCATGCTCAGCGCCGAGGCCAGCCCGGTGAGCATGAGGATCGCCGAGGTGTCGGTCGCGGCCGGGACGAGCAGCGTGATCAGGCTGCCGAACAGGCTCATCGCGAGCGCCAGCAGCACCACCGGGATCAGCAGCAGCCACCACAGTCTCGTCGACAGTGTGCGCCGGACCTCGCCGGAGAGCACCGCGGTCCAGCGGTGCGGAGCACCGAGCTTCATGCCGCCTCCCCACCCGAGAGCAGGCGCAGGAACATCTGCTCCAGACCCACCCGCTCCTCGGTCATGCCGTACACGGCGACGCCGGCGGTGAGTGCCAGGTCGCCGACCCGGACCGCGTCGGTCCCGCCGACGGCCAGCCAGCCGTCGTCGATCTTGTCGACCTCGGTCAGTCCCTCCGCGACCAGCGTCTCCGCCAGCCTCGCGGGGTCCGCCGCCCGCACGAGCACCCGGGCGCCGTGGCCGGCCCGCAGCTCGGAGACGGCCCCGTCGAACCGGCAGCGGCCACGGTCGATGACGACCAGCCGCTGCGCCATCAGCTCCATCTCGGCGAGCTGGTGCGACGACACGATCACACTGCGCCCGGACGCCGCGAAGGCGTTCACGAACGAACGCAGCCAGGCGATGCCGTCCGGGTCGAGGCCGTTGCCGGGCTCGTCCAGGACGAGGATCCGGGGATCACCGAGCAGCGCCACGGCCAGCGCGAGCCGCTGGTTCATGCCGAGCGAGAAGTCCCCGGCCGGACGGTCGGCGGCAGCGGCCAGGCCGACCAGCCCGAGCACCTCGTCGACCCGGGAGTCCGCGACGCCGATCGCGGCCGCGGCCGCCCGCAGGTGGGCCCGCGCGGTGCGCTTGGGGTGCACCCCCTGCACCTCGAGGACCGCGCCGACGACCTTCCCCGGCGACTCCAGCTCGGCGAACGGCACGTCGTCGATCAGTGCCCGGCCGGACGTCGGGACGACCAGTCCGAGGATCATCCGCAGCGTCGTCGTCTTGCCCGACCCGTTCGGGCCGAGGAACCCGGTCACCGAGCCCGGCTCGACGGTGAACGACAGGTCGCGCACCGCCTCGACCGGCCCGAACCGCTTGCCGAGCCCCTCGACGGTGATCCGCCCGGGCTCGGCGGGTGCAGTCTCCTGCACGTGGGCCTCCCGCATGGTCGCGTGGCTGTGCCCGGGCGTTCCCGGGTGCCGCGTGCCCGGCCATCCTGACCCAGTACCGGATCCACCCGGGAACCGGGGCCGTGAGCGGGACGCATACGGCCGACCGGCCCTGGCGGGAGCGCGACGAAACGGACAGGATGACCCGCGTCACATGCTCAGAGCCGAGCCGTCCGGGAGTACCCGTCGTGATCGATCCGAACAGCACCGTCTCGTCCCTGCTGCGCACGCACGCGGCCGGACGCCCGGACGACGAGGCGTTGCGCTTCGGCGACGTCCGCCGGACCTGGTCCGAGCTCGACGAGCGGGTGCGCAGGCTGGCGTCCGCGCTCCGGGCGGAGGGGATCGGCCCCGGCGACCGGGTCGCCGTCCTCGATCTCAACCACCCGTCCTGCCTGGAGCTGTCGCTGGCCTGCGCGCGGATCGGCGCGGCGAACGCGGTGGTCAACTTCCGGCTGGCCCCGCCGGAGATCCTCTACGTGATCGACGACGCCCAGGCGCGGCTGCTGTTGGTCGGGCCGGAGTTCGCCGCGGCGGCCGCGCAACTGCGGGACCGGATGAGCTCGGTGCGCCGGGTGCTGCAGGTGGGCGGTGAGGCGGACGAGTACGAGGCGTTCCTCGCCGCGGGCGATCCCGACCCCGAGCCCTACGACGCCGCGCCCGGCGAGTGCTTCGTGCAGCTCTACACCTCGGGCACGACCCGCTTCCCGAAGGGCGCGATGCTCACCCACGGCGCGATGCTCGCGCACGCCGCCCACGTCACCGCCGACTTCGGGCTGACCCCGTCCGACGTCGTGCAGGTCGCGATGCCGCTGTTCCACGTCGGCGGGACCAGCTACGCGTTCGTCGCGCTCGCGCAGGGCGCGCGGATCGTGATGGCCCGGATGCCCGACCCGGCCGCCCTGCTCGACATGGTCGCGGCGGAGCGGATCACGCACACGTTCTGGGTGCCGGCGCTGATGGGCGCCATGACCCAGGTGCCCGGCGCAGCGGACCGGGACTACTCGTCGATGCGGGCCATCTCCTACGGCGCCTCGCCGATGCCGCTACCCGTCATGCGCGCCAGCCTGGAGCTGTTCGGGCCCCGGCTGCACCAGGTGTACGGCATGACCGAGGCCTGCGGCGTGGTCAGCTCGCTCGGGCCGGAGGACCACACCGACACGGCCGTCGCCCACCGCCTTGTCTCGGCCGGGAAGCCGATCACCGGCGTCGAGATCGAGGTGCGCGACCCCGCGACCGGCGACCCGGTCCCGACCGGCGAGCCGGGTGAGATCTGGGTGCGGACCGACCAGCTGATGAGCGGGTACTGGCGCAAGCCGGACGCCACCGCGTCGGCGGTCACGGCCGACGGCTGGCTGCGGTCCGGCGACGGCGGGCACGTCGACGCCGACGGCTACGTCTACGTCACCGACCGGATCAAGGACATGATCGTGTCCGGTGGGGAGAACGTGTACCCGGCGGAGATCGAGCGCGTCCTGGCGGAGCACCCGACGGTCGGCGACGTCGCCGTCATCGGTGTCCCCGACGAGCGCTGGGGCGAGGTGCCGAAGGCCTGCGTGGTCGCCGCGCCGGGCGCGACGGTCGACGCCGACGGCCTCCTCGCGCACGCCCGCGCGCACCTCGCGTCGTTCAAGGTCCCGAAGTCCGTCGACGTCCTGGAGGAGCTGCCGCGCAACCCGACCGGCAAGATCCTCAAGAAGGACCTGCGGGCACCGTACTGGGCGGACCGGGAGCGCTCCACCGTCTGAAAATGAGACACGCCGAAACTTGACTCGTTCCAGAAACGACGGCAGGCTCGCAGCCGTGTCGACCGATTCGGACCACGAGGGCATGCTGCGCGGGGCCGCGCTGCGTGTGACGCGCCCTCGGGTGGCCGTTCTGCACGCCGTGCACGATCATCCGCACGCGGACACGGACTCGATCATCCGGGCCGTGCGGAACGATCTCGGCGAGGTGTCCCACCAGGCCGTCTACGACGTCCTGAAGGCCCTCACCGGCGCGGGACTCGTGCGGCGCATCCAGCCGACGGGCTCCGTCGCCCGCTACGAGGCACGGGTGGGGGACAACCACCACCACGTCGTCTGCCGGTCCTGCGGGGCCATCGCCGACGTCGACTGCGCCGTCGGCGCAGCGCCCTGCCTCACCGCCTCCGACAGCAGCGGCTTCGTGATCGACGAGGCCGAGGTCGTCTACTGGGGACGGTGCCCCGACTGCTCCACCACCACAGAACCCGGAAGGATTTCCCGTGTCTGACGAGAAGGTAACCGTCGAGGGCGAGCTGAACAGGGAGGAGGACGGGGGCTGCCCGGTCGCCCACGGCCGCATCCCGCACCCCACCGAGGGTGGCGGCAACATCGACTGGTGGCCGAACCAGCTCAACCTGAAGGTCCTCCGCAAGCACCAGCCCGCGTCCGACCCGTTCCACGGCGAGTTCGACTACGCGGCCGCGTTCGCGACCGTCGACCTCGACGAGCTGGCCCGCGACGTCGACGCGGTCATCACCACCTCGCAGGACTGGTGGCCCGCCGACCACGGCAGCTACGCCGGGTTCTTCATCCGGATGGCCTGGCACTCGGCAGGCACCTACCGGACCTTCGACGGCCGTGGCGGCGCCGGCGCCGGCATGCAGCGCTTCGCCCCCCTGAACAGCTGGCCCGACAACGGCAACCTGGACAAGGCCCGCCGTCTGCTGTGGCCGGTCAAGCAGAAGTACGGCCGCACCGTCTCCTGGGCCGACCTGATGATCTTCGCGGGCAACCGCGCGCTGGAGGTCTCGGGCTTCACGACCTTCGGCTTCGCCGGTGGCCGCGCCGACGTCTGGGAGCCGGACGAGGACGTCTACTGGGGTGCCGAGACGACCTGGCTCGGCAACGAGGCGCGCTACGGCGGCAGCACCGACGTCGCGCACCGCGAGCTGGAGAAGCCGCTCGGCGCCTCCCACATGGGTCTGATCTACGTCAACCCGGAGGGCCCGGACGCCAACCACGACCCGGTCGCCGCGGCCCGCGACATCCGCGAGACCTTCGGCCGGATGGCGATGAACGACGAGGAGACCGTCGCGCTGATCGCCGGCGGCCACACCCTCGGCAAGACCCACGGTGCGGCGAACCCCGACGAGAACGGCAACGTCGGTCCGGAGCCCGAGGGCGCCGACATCACCGAGCAGGGTCTCGGCTGGAAGCAGAGCTTCGGTTCCGGCAAGGGCCGTGACGCCATCACCTCGGGTCTGGAGGTCACCTGGACCCGCACCCCGAACCGGTGGAGCCACGACTTCTTCGACTTCCTCTTCAAGTACGAGTGGGAGGTCGAGAAGTCCCCGACCGGCGCCTGGCAGTACGTCGCCAAGGACGCCGAGGCGATCATCCCGGACCCGGAGGAGGGCTACCCGGCGCGCAAGCCGACGATGCTCACCACCGACCTCTCCCTGCGGTTCGACCCGATCTACAAGGAGATCTCGCTCCGCTTCCGGGACAACCCGCAGGAGTTCGAGGACGCCTTCGCCCGCGCCTGGTACAAGCTGACCCACCGCGACATGGGTCCGCGTGAGCGCTACATCGGCGCCTGGGTCCCGCAGGAGGAGCTGCTCTGGCAGGACCCGGTCCCGGCCGTGGACCACGAGCTCGTCTCCGCCGACGACGTCGCGTCGATCAAGGCGAAGGTGCTCGAGTCGGGCCTGTCGGTCTCCGAGCTGGTGTCGACGGCGTGGGCCGCGGCCTCGTCGTTCCGCACCTCGGACAAGCGGGGCGGCGCCAACGGCGGCCGCATCCGCCTGGAGCCGCAGCGCAGCTGGGCGGTCAACGACCCGGCCCGGCTCAACACCGTGATCTCGAAGCTGGAGTCGATCCAGGCCGACGTCAACGGCTCGCTGTCCGGCGGCAAGAAGATCTCCTTCGCCGACCTGGTCGTCCTCGCCGGCGCCGCGGGTGTCGAGAAGGCCGCCAAGGACGCCGGGCACGACGTCACCGTGCCGTTCGTCCCGGGCCGCACCGACGCGACCCAGGAGCAGACCGACGTCGAGTCGTTCTCCTACCTGGAGCCGACGACCGACGGGTTCCGCAACGTCCTGGGCAAGGAGAACCGCCTCCCGGCGGAGTACCAGCTCGTGGACCGCGCGAACCTGCTCGGCGTCACGGCGCCGGAGCTGACCGTGCTGGTCGGCGGCCTGCGGGTGCTGGGCGCGAACACCGGTGGCAACACCGCCGGCGTGCTCACCGACAAGCCGGGCACCCTGACCAACGACTTCTTCACGACCCTGCTCTCGGCCGGGATCGAGTGGAAGTCCGTCGCCGGTGACGACGACGCCTTCGAGGCCGTCGACACCGCCACCGGCCAGAAGGTGTGGACCGGCACCCGTGCCGACCTGGTGTTCGGCTCGAACTCCGAGCTGCGCGCGGTCGCCGAGGTCTACGCCAGCGCCGACGCCGGCGACAAGTTCGTGCAGGACTTCGTCGCCGCGTGGGACAAGGTCATGACGGCCGACCGCTACGACATCTGATCGTCGCGTAGCTCCACACGACGCCCGGGCCCGGTTCCGACCGGCCCGGGCGTCGTCGTGTCCGGGCCCGCCCCACCGGTCCGCCCGCGCCGGTCCGCCCCGCGCCGGTCCGCCCCCGCCGAGATGCAGCCCAGCGTCGTCCGGTGATCGACAATTCGCGCTCGTGCGCATCTCGGCGGGGATGCTGCGTGCCCGGATCAGCTCCCGGGCGGGTCCGGGATCGTCGGACTGTGACGGGCCCGTGCGGCCGAATGGCGCGCCATGCACCCGTCGGCATCGGGCCCGGGTTGACGGCGTGCCACTCGTGGGGCGCTCCGGCCGGCTCGCGGGTCACGCCGGGCGATCCGTCCCGGCCACCGCCGGTGCTACCGCAGGCCGTCGAGGAGGCCCGCGAGCCGCACGGGCTCGGAGAGCATCGGCCAGTGCCCGGTCGGCAGCGCCGCGAACGACCACTCCGGCCCGCCCATCTCGGCGAAGCCCGGCACCCCCGCCTCGATCAGCGGGCGCACGTCGTCCGGGGCGAAGCTGCAGGCCACGACGGTCTTCGGCAGCGCAGGGTCAGGCGTCCCCCGCTGCACGCCGGTCAGCACGGCCCCTGCGGGCTCGACCAGCGACCGGGCGCGGACGTCCTCGAACAGCGCGTCCGGGATGCCCTCCGTGCTCGTCCCGAGCTCGTCGAACTCCGAGCGGGACGGCATCGGCTGCCCGGAACCGTGCCCGGCGATCGCCGCCCGGGTCCGCTCCTGCACGGACGGCTCGGTGAAGTCGATCTGCGCCATGCCGTCGGGCAGCGGGCCGGTGTCGACGAATACCAGGTGCGCGACCCGTTCCCGGGCCCGCTCGGCGGCCGCGGCGCAGACCGGGCCACCACCGCTGTGCCCCACGAGCACGCCCGGCCCGCCGAGTTCCGCGAGCGCGGCGAGGACGTCGTCGACGTGGGACTCGGCCGTGTCCTGCGGGTCGTGGCCGAGCTCGACCGCCACGACGTGGTGGCCGCGGCCACGCAGGTCCGCCGCGACCGCGTCCCACGCCCACGCACCCAGCCAGAACCCCGGGACCAGCACGTATGTCGTCATGCCCGTCATCGTGCCGGGCATCGCGGACAGGTCCGGTCCTCGTTCGGCCGGCTACTTCCCCTGGCGGTTCCCGGACCGCTCGGCCTTCAGCCGCGCGGCCTCCCGGTCGGCCTCCGCGCGGGTGTTGCGCTCGCGGCGCAGCCACTCGGGCTGCTCCTCCTTCACCGCCGCGATCTGCTCGGTGGTCAGCGGCTCGGTGATACCGGCGCGGGCCAGCCCGGAGATCGACACCCCGAGCCTGTCCGCGACGACGGGGCGCGGGTGCGGACCGTCCCGGCGGAGGTCGCGCAGCCACTCGGGCGGGTCGGCCTGCAGGGCGTTGAGCTCGTCGCGCGAGATCTCACCGTCCCGGAACTCGGCGGGGGTCGCGTCGAGGAACACACCGAGCTTCTTCGCCGCCGTCGCGGGCTTCATCGTCTGGCTGGACTTCTGCGGCGTCATCCCGCAAGGGTATCGAGGGCCGGCAGGCGGGCCCGTCACCGGCGGATAGCCTGGACCGGTGACCGACCCGGGCGCCCCCGCATCCTTCCGGCTCGGCTACGTCCCGGGCGTCACACCGGGCAAGTGGGCCCGCATGTGGGCCGAGCGCGTGCCCGACGTCCCGCTGGACCTGGTCACGGTGGGCGCCGCCGAGGCGGAGGACGCCGTCCGGTCGGGCGCGGTGGACGCCGGTGTCGTCCGGCTGCCGATCGACCGGACCGGCCTGCACGCGATCCCGCTCTACACCGAGGCCACCGTGGTCGTCGTCCCGAAGGACCACGTGGTCACCGCCGCCGACGAGGTCACCGTCGAGGACCTGGCCGACGAGGTGGTCCTGCATCCCGCGGACGGGACCCTCGGCTGGGACGGCGACGGGCCGGGGACGGCGGCGACCGTCGTCCCCGCCACGACCGCCGAGGCGGTCGAGCTCGTCGCCGCGGGCGTCGGCGTGCTCGTCGTCCCGCAGTCGCTGGCCCGGCTCCACCACCGCCGGGATCTCACCTACCGGCCGCTGGCCGGGGCCCCGGCGTCGAGCGTCGTGCTGACCTGGCCGGACGCGGAGACCTCCGACCTGTTGGAGCAGTTCATCGGGATCGTCCGGGGCCGCACGGTCAACAGCTCCCGCACCCCGCGCCGGGAGGACGCCCCGGCTCACACCCCCGCGAAGCGACCCACCGCCCGACGACGGACGGCCCGCCGCGGCAGGCCCCGCCGCTGAGCCACGGGTCCCCCGGACACGACGAGGCCCCGCACCGGATCGGTGCGGGGCCGGTCGTACGACGACGCGAGGGTCAGGCAGCGGCAGCGGCCTGCTTCTTGGCGGACAGCTTCTCCAGCCGCCGGCTGGTGGGCCAGCGGACGTTGGTCGCCCAGCCGAGCTTCTCGAAGCCGCGGATGACCAGCGCCGAGATGTCGATCTGGCCCTTCTTGACGCCGTGCCGGGCGCAGGTCGGGTCGGCGTGGTGCAGGTTGTGCCACGACTCGCCGAAGGACAGCACCGCCAGCCACCAGACGTTGGCGGACTTGTCGCGGGAGGCGAAGGGACGCTCGCCCCAGATGTGGCAGATCGAGTTGATCGACCAGGTGACGTGGTGCAGGACCGCGACGCGGACCAGACCGGCCCAGAAGAACGCGGTGAACGCGCCCCACCAGGACATCGTGACGAGGCCACCGATCAGCGCCGGGCCGAGCAGGCTGATCACGACGATCAGCGGGAAGGCCCGGCCGACCCGCATCATGTCCTTGTCCTCGAGGAGGTCCGGCGCGAACCGCTTCATGTTGGTCAGGTCGCGGTCGAACAGCCAGCCCATGTGCGAGTGCCAGAAGCCCTTGACCAGCGCCTTCGCGCCGGTGCCGTAGAGCCACGGCGAGTGCGGGTCGCCCTCCTTGTCGGAGAACGCGTGGTGCCGGCGGTGGTCACCGACCCAGTCCAGGACGCTGCCCTGCAGGGCGATGCTGCCCGCGACCGCCAGCGCGATCCGCAGCGGGCGCTTCGCCTTGAACGAGCCGTGCGTGAAGTACCGGTGGAAACCGACGGTCACGCCGAGACCGCTGATCAGGTAGAAGACCGCGAACAGCGCCACGTCGACCCAGCCGAGCCCCCAGCCCCACGCGAGCGGGACCGCGGTGAACAGCGCGAGCGTCGGGAGGATCACGAAGACCCCCACCAGGAACATCGCGCCGGGCGGGCGCTGCCCCTCGGTCATCGGCGGCGGCGTCCGCTTCTCGGGGGTGGAGCGGGGAGGTGCTGCCTCGAGCGTCATGCCTCCATGAGACCGGCGGACGTACCCGCCCGGCAGTGCGGCTAACCCCCCTATCGCGAGTCGGGTTCGGCCGCGCGTGGACTTGACCCGCGAGTAACTTACGACTACTCACCGGAGGGTGAAGCTCTCCACGGTTCTCCCCTACGGCGACGACCCGATCCGCAACGCGGACGCGGTCACCGACATGGAACGCGCCGGCCTGGACGTCGTCTGGGCCGCCGAGGCGTACAGCTTCGACGCGGTCTCCCTGCTCGGCTACCTCGCGGCCCGCACCGAGCGGCTCGAGATCGGGTCGGCCATCCTCCCGATCTACTCGCGCACCCCCACCCTCACCGCGATGACGGCGGCCGGCCTGGACGCGCTGTCCGGCGGCCGGTTCAGCCTGGGGCTCGGCGCGTCCGGGCCGCAGGTGATCGAGGGCTTCCACGGGGTGCCCTACGACAAGCCGGTCGGCCGCACCCGCGAGATCATCGAGATCTGCCGGAAGGTGTGGAAGCGCGACGAGAAACTGACCAACGACGGCCTCTACCCGATCCCGCTGCCCGGCGGCACCGGCCTCGGCAAGCCGCTGAAGATCATCAACCACCCTCAGCGGTCAGACATCCCGATCTGGGTGGCCGCCCTGGGCGAGAAGAACCTCCAGATGACGGCCGAGCTCGCGAACGGCTGGCTGCCGCACGTCGTGCTGCCGGAGAAGATCCAGGAGGTGTTCGGGCCGTCGCTGGAGGCGGGCTACGCGAAGCGCGCCCCCGAGCTGGGTCCGCTGCAGATCACCGGTGGTGGCATCTGCGCGCTCGAGGAGGAGATGTTCGAGCCGGCCCGCCAGGCGGCCCGCGGCCTGTACGCGCTCTACATCGGCGGCATGGGCGCGCGGGGGAAGAACTTCTACAACACCGTCTTCGCGAAGCAGGGCTACGCCGACGCGGCGAAGGTCGTGCAGGACCTCTACCTGGACGGGAAGAAGGAGGAGGCCATGGCCGCCCTCCCGGACGACTTCATCGACAAGGTCGCGCTGATCGGGCCGGAGGGTCACGTCCGCGAGCGGATCGCGGCGCTGCGCGAGAACGGGATCACCCACCTGCACGTGAACCCGATGACCTCCGACGTCAACGGGATGTTCGAGAAGCTCAAGACCTGGATCTCCTGAGCGGTCTTGCCCCGCCCCACGCGGGCGTGCTGGTCTGGATCCCATGGTCGACACCGACGTCGGGGACCGCGATTTCGACGTGGTCGTGATCGGGGCCGGCTTCGCCGGGCTCTACATGCTGCACCGCCTGCGCGGGCTGGGGATGTCCGCCGTCGTACTGGAACAGGCCGGTGGCGTCGGCGGGACCTGGTACTGGAACCGGTACCGGGGGCGCGGTGCGACTCGGAGAGCTACTACTACTGCTACTCGTTCGACCGCGAGCTCGAGCAGGAGTGGACCTGGACCGAGCGGTACCCGCGGCAGCCGGAGATCAAAGCCTACCTCGACCACGTCGCGGACCGGTTCGACCTGCGCCGCGACATCCGGTTCTCGACGACGGTCACCGGCGCCCGCGCGGATGCCGACGGGCGCGGCTGGACCGTCTCGGTGCAGGAGGGCACCGACCTGCACTGCCGGTTCCTGGTCACCGCGGTCGGCTGCCTGTCCGCGGCGAACGTCCCGGACCTGCCGGGGCTGGAGACGTTCGCCGGGCGCTGGTTCCACACCGGGCGGTGGCCGCACGAGGGCGTCGACGTGACGGGGCGGCAGGTCGGCGTCGTCGGCACCGGGTCGACCGGGATCCAGGCGATCCCGGTGCTGGCGCGGGAGGCGGCGCACCTGACCGTCCTGCAGCGCACCCCGAACTACTCGGTCCCGGCCCGCAACGGCCCCCTGTCCGAGGCCGAGTCGCGCTCCTACAAGGCGGACTACGCGGACATCCGCGCCGTGCAGGCCGCCTCGGCGAACGGGCACCCGTTCGTCGTCAACCCGCAGTCGGCCCTGGAGGTGGACGCGGCCGAGCGGGACGGCGTCTACCGGGCCGCGTGGGAGCGCGGCGGCCTGCGCTTCCGGGCCAGCTACCGCGACCTGCTCGCCGACGAGGAGGCGAACGAGACCGCATCGGAGTTCGTGCGGGACCGGATCCGGGAGATCGTGCGCGACCCGGAGACCGCGGCCCGGCTCCTGCCGCACGACCACGGGTTCGCCACCAAGCGCCCGCCGATCGACACCGGCTACTTCGAGACGTACAACCGCGACGACGTGACGCTCGTCGACGTCCGGGCCGACCCGGTCGAGGCCGTCGTCCCGGAGGGTCTGCGGCTGCGCTCGGGCGCCGTGCACGAGCTCGACGACATCGTGTTCGCCACCGGTTTCGACGCGCTCACCGGCCCGCTGCTGCGGCTCGACCCGACCGGCCCGGACGGCACGTCGCTGCGCAGCGCCTGGTGGGACGGCCCGCGGACCTACCTGGGCCTGGCGGTCTCCGGCTTCCCCAACCTGTTCACGATCACCGGGCCGTTCAGCCCGTCGGTGCTGACCAACATGCCGAGCTCGATCGAGCAGCACGTCGACTGGATCGCCGGGTGCCTGGCCCACCTGCGCGCCACCGGCGCCGACCGGATCGAGGCCGACCCCGGCGCCGAGCAGGCGTGGGGCGAGCACAACCGGGAGGCGGCCGACGCGACGCTGCTGCCCCGCGCCGCCACCTCCTGGTACCTGGGGGCGAACGTCCCCGGGAAGCCGAGCGTGTTCATGCCCTACGCCGGCGGGTTCGCCCGCTACGCCGGCACGTGCGCCGACGTCGCCCGGGACGGCTACCGCGGGTTCCGGCTGGGACACCGCCGTGCCGTCGCGTGAGACGTCCGTCCGGCACCGTCCGTCACTGCGCCGTTCGGCCCAGTGACGGGGGGCCGCGTCACGGCCGGTATCCGATGCGTACAGAATGTGTGAGGTCGTCCACGGTCACCGCGCACGGGGCAGCCCCCCGAGCACGACGAGGAGGAGCACCGACTTGCTGGAGCTGGCCATCCGGACCTCCGACGAGCCGATCTCCCCGGGGCAGTACCGGCACACGGCCACGCACGCCTGGTGGATGGGCACCTGGTTCGCCGGTGACGAGGTCTGCGTGCACTTCTCCGAGCACCTCCTCCAGCAGTGGACGCCGGTCGACCCCGGTGCGGACTGGCTGCTCGACCGCGAGCTGACCGGGCAGGTGCGCTGGCTGTCCGGGGACGGGGCCCGCGCCGTCGACGAGGGGTTCCGGATCGCCGACCAGTGGCCGACCGGCCGGTTCCGCGCCCCGCACGGCGACTTCTACGCCGAGCTGCACGGCCACCTGCCGGCCGCCCGGCCCGGCTCGTGGTCGAACCCGACGGCCCAGTTCCTGGCCACACTGCCGGTCGAGCCCGAGGCGATGCTGCAGCGGCTGATCGAGGAGAGCCCGCCCGGCCGCGGCTACACCGGCCCGTTCCAGAGCGCGGTCGACGCGCTGCGCACCTGCCGGGTCCCGGCCGCGCAGCGGGCCGTGCTCTACACCGCGTTGCGCCTGCTGCCCGCGGTCGAGCTCGGCGAGGCCGCGAACCTCGACGGCGACCTCCACCCGACCCTCGTGCACGACGACGGCCCGGTCCGCTCCGAGCTGTTCGTCTCCCCCGTCGACGGCCAGTACGCCGGCGAGCGCGACACCGTCCGCCGCCCGGCCCGCGTCGGCCCGCCGGTCGGCACCGTCGTCGCCGAGACGACCGTCGAGACCTCCGTGGTCGACGTCCTGGGGTCACCTCCCGGCTTCTGAATCGTGTCGTGTACCGGTCCGGTCCCTGATGATCACGGGACGGTCACGGAATGGGACCCGGCACACTGCCACCGCTCGCGCGGAGGGGACTAACCTGGTACCCGGTCGCGACAAATCGAGCAGCTGAACAAGGCGGTTGACGCAGAGTGTCATCGAGCAGTACCTCCCATCCGGCGGGCGACTTCGGTCCCAACGAGTGGCTCGTCGAGGAGATGTACCAGCGCTTCCAGGAGGACCCGTCGGCCGTGGACCCGGCCTGGCACGAGTTCTTCGCCGACTACGGCGGCGGGGACGGTGAGAAGCGCCCCGCGTCCGGTGAGACGGCCGACACGGGCGGCGCCACCGGATCCGCGGCCAACGGGTCCGCCCCGTCGGCGAGCTCCGGCGGGGTGACCCGCGGATCGGCCACCGAGGACGACGAGGGGTCCGACACCTCGTCGGCGCCGACCCAGAAGGCCGTCAGGAACGGCGGCCGGGCGAGCGGACGGTCGTCCGGCTCGTCGCGGGACGTCCCGCCGCCGGTCACGCCCAAGGCCGAGGCCCCGCCCGCCGACGAGAAGCTCCGCACCGGCAGCGCGCCCTCCACGAACGGCGCCGCGAAGCCGGCGGCCGGGAGCACGTCGAAGGCGGCCAGGCCGGCACAGGACGGGGGTGGAGCGACCACCACCCCGCTGCGCGGTGCCGCGAACGCCATCGCCAAGAACATGACCGCGTCGCTGGAGCTGCCGACCGCGACGAGTGTCCGTGCGGTCCCGGCCAAGCTGCTGGCCGACAACCGCATCGTCATCAACAACCACCTGAAGCGGACCCGCGGCGGGAAGCTCTCGTTCACGCACCTGATCGGCTACGCGCTGGTCAAGGCGCTGGCCGACTTCCCGAACATGAACCGGCACTTCGCCGAGACCGACGGCAAGGCCGCGGTCGCCACCCCCGAGCACGTCAACCTCGGCCTGGCCATGGACATGCCGGGCAAGGACGGCAGCCGCTCGCTGATCGTCGTGTCGATCAAGGGCTGCGAGAACATGTCGTTCGCCCAGTTCTGGGCGGCGTACGAGGGCATGGTCCGCAAGGCCCGTGACGGCAAGCTCACCGCCGAGGACTTCTCCGGCACCACGATCAGCCTGACCAACCCGGGCACCCTGGGCACCAACCACTCGGTGCCGCGGCTGACGGTCGGCCAGGGCGCGATCATCGGTGTGGGCGCGATGGAGTACCCGGCCGCGTTCCAGGGCGCGTCCGAGGAGCGGATGGCCGAGCTCGGCATCAGCAAGATCATCACGCTGACGTCGACCTACGACCACCGGATCATCCAGGGCGCCGAGTCCGGCGACTTCCTGCGCCGGGTGCACCACCTGCTGCTGGGCGAGAACAACTTCTACGACGACGTCTTCGCCTCCCTGCGGGTGCCCTACGAGCCGATCCGCTGGGTGCAGGACTTCCCCGAGGGCGAGGTCGACAAGACCGCCCGCGTCCTCGAGCTGATCGAGTCCTACCGGACCCGTGGCCACCTGATGGCCGACACGGACCCGCTGAACTACCGCCAGCGCCGGCACCCGGACCTCGACGTCCTGTCCCACGGGCTGACCCTCTGGGACCTCGACCGCGACTTCGCGGTCGGCGGGTTCGGCGGCCAGAGCCACATGAAGCTGCGCGACGTGCTCGGCCTGCTGCGCGCGTCGTACTGCCGGACCATCGGCACCGAGTACATGCACATCGCCGATCCGGAGCAGCGCAAGTGGCTCGAGGAGCGGATCGAGGTCCCGCACCAGAAGCCGGACCAGAGCGAGCAGAAGTACATCCTCTCGCGGCTGAACGCCGCCGAGGCGTTCGAGACGTTCCTGCAGACCAAGTACGTCGGGCAGAAGCGCTTCTCGCTGGAGGGCGGCGAGACCGTCATCCCGCTGCTCGACGCCGTGCTGGACAAGGCCGCCGAGCGCGAGCTCGACGAGGTCGTCGTCGGCATGCCGCACCGCGGCCGGCTGAACGTGCTGGCCAACATCGTCGGCAAGCCGATCAGCCAGATCTTCCGCGAGTTCGAGGGCAACCTCGACCCGGGCCAGGCGCACGGCTCCGGCGACGTCAAGTACCACCTGGGCGCCGAGGGCAAGTACTTCCGGATGTTCGGCGACGGCGAGACCACCGTCTCGCTGACCGCGAACCCCTCGCACCTGGAGGCCGTGGACCCGGTGCTCGAGGGCATCGTCCGCGCCAAGCAGGACCTGCTCGACAAGGGCGACGGCGGCTTTACCGTGCTGCCCGTCCTCATGCACGGCGACGCCGCGTTCGCCGGCCAGGGCGTCGTGGCCGAGACGCTGAACCTGGCGCTGCTGCGCGGCTACCGCACCGGCGGCACCGTGCACGTCGTCGTCAACAACCAGGTCGGCTTCACCACCGCGCCGGAGCACTCGCGCTCCTCGCAGTACTGCACCGACGTCGCGAAGATGATCGGCGCGCCGGTCTTCCACGTGAACGGCGACGACCCGGAGGCCTGCGTCTGGGTCGCCAAGCTGGCGGTCGAGTACCGCGAGCGCTGGAACAACGACGTCGTGATCGACATGATCTGCTACCGGCGCCGGGGCCACAACGAGGGCGACGACCCCTCGATGACCCAGCCGTCGATGTACGACGTGATCGACGCCAAGCGCAGCGTCCGGAAGATCTACACCGAGTCGCTGATCGGCCGGGGCGACATCACGATGGAGGAGGCCGAGCAGGCCCTCAAGGACTTCTCCAACCAGCTGGAGCACGTCTTCAACGAGGTGCGCGAGCTCGAGAAGACCCCGCCGGTGATCTCGCCGTCGATCGAGCAGGAGCAGCAGGTCCCGTCCGACCTGGACACCTCGATCCCGCTGGAGATCGTCCACCGGATCGGCGACGTCCACGAGACGCTGCCCGAGGGCTTCGCCGTGCACAAGCGGGTCGAGCCGGTCCTCAAGAAGCGCTACACCATGTCCCGCGAGGGCAACGTGGACTGGGCGTTCGCCGAGCTGCTCGCCATGGGCTCGCTGGCGATCGACGGCCGGCTGGTCCGGCTGTCCGGCCAGGACTCGCGGCGCGGCACCTTCGTGCAGCGCCACTCGGTGCTGATCGACCGCAAGACCGGTGCCGAGTACTTCCCGCTGCGCAACCTCGCCGAGGGCCAGGGCCGCTTCCTGCCCTACGACTCGGCGCTCTCCGAGTTCGCCGCCGTCGGGTTCGAGTACGGCTACTCGGTGGCCAACTCGGACGCGCTGGTGATGTGGGAGGGCCAGTTCGGCGACTTCGTCAACGGCGCCCAGTCGATCATCGACGAGTTCATCTCGTCCGGTGAGGCGAAGTGGGGCCAGCTGTCGGACGTCGCACTGCTGCTGCCGCACGGCCTCGAGGGCCAGGGCCCCGACCACAGCTCGGGCCGCATCGAGCGGTTCCTGCAGCTGTGCGCCGAGGGCTCGATGACGGTCGCGCTGCCCTCCGAACCGGCGAACTACTTCCACCTCCTGCGCCAGCACACCCTCGACGGGGTGCGCCGGCCGCTGGTGGTCTTCACGCCGAAGTGGATGCTGCGGGCCAAGCAGGTCGTCAGCCCGCTGTCGGACTTCACCGAGGGCCGGTTCCGCCCGGTGATCGACGACCCGGAGCACCGGGCCACGACGGGCCCGGTGTCGGGCGTCGACCGGGTGCTGTTCTGCAGCGGCAAGATCTACTGGGAGCTCGCCGCGGCGAAGGAGAAGCGCCGCAAGAACGGCGACACCTCGGTCGACGGCACCGCGCTGGTCCGCGTCGAGCAGCTCTACCCGATGCCGACCGAGCAGATCGCCGAGATCCTCGAGCGGTACCCGGACGCGCAGAGCGTGCGCTGGGTCCAGGAGGAGCCCGCCAACCAGGGCTCGTGGCCGTACTACGGCCTGGAGCTGCCCCAGAAGCTCCCACAGCTGCAGGGCCGCTTCACCCGGGTGTCCCGGCGGCGGATGGCGGCCCCGGCCGCGGGCTCGTCGAAGGTGCACGAGGTCGAGCAGGCCGAGCTGATCGACAAGGCGTTCGCGAAGTCCTGATCGCCTGAGCAGTCCCGGACGGCCGGGCGCGGGTCCTCCGCGCCCGGCCGTTCCGTCGTTCCGGGCTTCCCGCACCCGCCGGTCCCGTCCCGCGCCGAGATGCAGCTCAGCGCGAATCGTCGATCACAGGACGACGCTGGACCTCATCTCGACGGGGTTCGGTCGCGCACGATCGGTCCGGGCGGCGTGGTGCGGTGCGTGTCAGGGGCGGTGCAGGTGTCCTCGGGCCACCAGCTCCACGACGACCGTCGCCGCGATCGTCTCGGCCGCCAGCAGGCCCGCCAGCACCAGGAGCTGGGCGGCCGCGGCCTGCACCGGATCACCGCTGCCCAGCAGAACCCCGACGAACGCGCCCGGCAGCGTCACCAGCCCGACCGTGCGGGTCTGGTCCAGCGCGGGCACGAGTGCCCGGCCCGCCGACGGCCGGACGACGAGCAGCGCCGCGTCCCGCGGGAGCAGGCCCAGGGCCAGTGCCGCCTCGTGCTCGCCCTGGCGGGTCCCCAGCTCGTCGAGCGCCCGGCGGCCCGCCAGCGACGTCGCCGTCATCGCCCCGCCGATCACGATCCCGGCGACCGGGACGACGGCGATACCGGTGAAGGGCACCGCCCCGCTGGTCAGCACGACGACCAGCACCGGCGTCACACCGGCGACGATCGCCGTCCCGGCCACCCCCCACCCGCGAGCCCCGGTGATCCGCCGGCCCGACGTCCAGGACGCGACGACGACCATCAGCAGGACGAACGCGGCCGTCCCCCACCACGTCCGGACCAGGGCGAGCAGCACCAGGGCGACCAGCGCGAGCTGCGCGACGGCACGGGCCACCGCGGTCGCCGACGACCACGCCGTCCCGGTACCCCCGATCGTCGCGGCGGCCGCGGCCAGCGCCACGAGCGCGAGCAGCGCGATCACCAGCGGCGATCCGACCACCACACCCGAACCCATCGGCACCCCCGTGACTAGCCTGTGCCCTGTGTACTTCACCGACCGCGGCATCGAGGAGCTCGTCGACCGGCGTGGCGACGAGCAGGTCAGCGTCGAGTGGCTCGCCGACCGGCTGCGGGCCTTCGTCGACCTGAACCCGCAGTTCGAGACGGCCGTCGAGCGCCTGTCGAGCTTCCTCGCGCGCGACGACGCCGACGACGACTGACCCGGGTCCGGCCCGGGACGTGGTCAGACCGCGGGGGCGCGGACGGGGAACGGGACGCCGGTGAGCTCCTCGGACCGCTCCCACAGCCTGCGGGCGAGCTCGACGTCGTCGGCGGGCGCGCGCAGGGCCTGCACCTCGGAGCGGCCGCCGTGCCGGTCGGGGCCGATGATGCCCGCGGCGGGCACGCGGCCCACCACACCCTCCACCAGCGCCGCCGCGCCCGCGTCGACGGAGTTGCCGACCCACCGCGTGAGCAGCCCGAGAACCGCGCGGACCGGCGCCGGATGGCCGTCCTGCATCGGCGTGCTCGCCATGCCGGGATGCACCAGCACGCTGGCGACCGGTGATCCCGCGGCGGCCGTGCGGCGGCCGAGCTCGACGGCGAACAGGGCGTTGGCCAACTTCGAGTCGTTGTAGGAGCGCAGCATCGCCGCCCGCCCACGGTAGGTGAGGTCCTCCGGGATCCGGCCCCGGCGGTAGAGGCTGGACGAGACGGTGACCACGCGCGGTGCCGCCGCCCGTTCCATCCGCGGGAACAACAGGGCGGCGAGCGCGAAGTGCCCCAGGTGGTTGGTGGCGAACCCGCGCTCCACCCCCAGCGGCCCGACGACGCGCTGCATCGACCCCAGCCCCGCGTTGGCGAGCAGGACGTCGACCTCGTCGGTAGCCTCGGCGAACGCGCGCACCGACGCCGGGTCGAACAGGTCCAGCGCCCGGACGGTGAGCCGGGCGCCGGGCTGCTCGGCGACGATCTCGTCCCGGACCCTGGTGGCCTTGGCCGTGTCCCGCGCCGCCATCACCACGTGGGCGCCCCGCCCGGCGAGCACGCGCGTGGCGGCCGCGCCGAACCCGGAGCCCGCCCCGGTGACCACGACGGTGCGTCCCTGCTGGTCGTTCATGTGAGTCCTCTTCCCGAAACTGAACGGATAAGTCATCCGGTTCCGACAGTAGCAGAAGTGGATGAGTCATCCGATACGATGACGGGGTGCCCCGCGCCGACGCCGCCCGCAACCGCGACCGCGCCCTGGACACCGGACGCCTGCTGCTGGCCTCCGGCGACGACACCCTCGCCCTCAACGACGTCGCCAAGCAGGCCGGCCTGGGGGTCGCCACGGTCTACCGCCACTTCCCGACCCGGCGGGCCCTGCTGGAGGCCCTCATGGACGGCCGGCTGGACGAGCTGGTCGCCGAGGCGGAGGCCGCCGCCGGGGAGCCGGACGCCGCGACGGGCCTGGCCCGGCTCGCCCGCGCCGTGCTGGTGCGGCAGCTGGGGGTGACGGGGTTCGCCGAGGTGTTCGCCACGACCGACGACGAGCGGGAAGAGACGAGCGGGCGCAAGGCCCGCGTGCTGCTCCTCGCCGATCGCGTGCTGGCCCGGGCGGTGCGCGAGGGTGCGACGCCGGCCGGGACCACCGCCATGGACGTCCAGCGACTGCTGTGCGGGGTGGCCTACGCCGCCCGGCTCGACCCCGTGGATCCCTCCGCCCGCGCGGAGGACTACTTGGACCTTCTCCTCGCGGGCCTGCGGGCGCGGGCCGCGACGGTGTAGGGCAGCGGGACCACAAGGACCACTACGAGAGCTGTGTCCGCAAGCGTGGCCCCGGCCGTCGTCGAACCTAGCGTTCCTCTCTGCCACCACAGGAGGAGGAGCGTCGATGCTCATCGTTCTCGGGTCCGCGATGATCGCGGTCTTCATGTACCCGATCCTGTCCAAGCGGCTCGCGCCGATCCTGGCACTGGTACTGGTCCCGCTGACGTTCGCGCTGGTCACCGTCGGCACCGGAGTCGCCGAAGCAGGTGACGAGGGCGTCGTCGACTCGATCATGACGGCGATCTCGGACTTCGCACCGACCGCCGTGCTGCTGTTCTTCGCGATCATCTTCTTCGGCACGATGATCGACGTCGGGCTGTTCGACCCGCTCATCCGGTTCGTGCTGCGCACGGTGAACAACGACCCCGTCCGGCTGGTCGTACTCACCGCGGTGCTGGCGGGTGTCGTCTCGCTCGACGGCGACGGTTCGACGACGTTCATCATCACCGTCTCGGCGTTGCTGCCGATCTACCTGCGGCTCGGCCTGAGCCCGGTCGTGCTGACGGTCGTCGCGAACCTGGCGAACGGCGTGCTCAACATCCTGCCCTGGGGTGGTCCGACCGTCCGCGCCGCGACGGTGCTGGGCGTCTCGCCCTCGGAGCTGTTCAACCCGATGGTGCCGGGCATGGTCCTGGGCATCCTCACCGTGCTCGTGCTCGCCTGGTTCCTGGGCCGCTCGGAGCGCAAGCGGCTGCTGGCGTCGGGCCGCACGCTGGACGTCGTGGCCGAGACCATGGCCCCCGCGCGGGAGCCGGCGCTCGCGGGTGTCGGCGGTGGCACGGGAACCGCGCGCCCGGCGTCCGGTGACGGCGCGACCGGCGACGGCGCGACCGGCGGTGACGCGACCGGCGGTACGGGCGACATCCTCGACCCGGACCGGCCGACCCTGCGCCCGAAGCTGATCTGGTTCAACCTCGCCCTGACGGTCGCGCTCCTGGTCCTGCTGGGCATGGACGTGCTGCCGCTGGCGCTGGTGTTCGTCGTGGCCACCGCGATCGCGCTGGTCGTCAACTTCCCGAGGCCCGAGGACCAGCTCAAGGCGGTGACGTCGCACTCCGCGTCGATCGTCGCCGTCGTCGCGATGGTGTTCGCGGCGGCCGTGCTGGTCGGAGCGCTGTCCGGCACCGGCATGGTGACGGCGATGGCGAACGGGATCGTCGCGGCGGTGCCACCGTCGATCGGCAGCTGGTTCGCGGTGATCACCGGGGTGCTGAGCATGCCGCTGACGTTCTTCCTCACCAACGACGCGTTCTACTTCGGCATCCTGCCGATCCTCACCGAGGCCGCCGGGCACTACGGCATCGAGCCGGTGGAGATGGCCCGCGCGTCGATCATCGGCCAGCCGGTGCACATGACGAGCCCGCTGGTCCCGGCGCTGCTGCTGCTCGTGTCGCTGGCGAAGGTGAACCTCGCCGACCACCACCGGAAGGTGATCTGGCGGGCGGCGGTCTGCTCGCTGGTGATGCTGGCGACCGCGCTGGTGCTCGGCGTCGTCCCGGTCGGCTGACCGCGCAGGAGACCACCCCCGCGGCGCGCCCGGACTCAGTCCGTGGCGCGCCGCAGCCGGAACAGGCGCCGGTCCCCCGACGCGCGGAGCGCCCCGAGCGCCTCGTCGGCCTCGAGCTCGAGTTCGGCGTGCCGGGCCGGGTCGGCCCGGTGGTCGGCCCGCGGCCGGGGCTTGCCCGGCTCCTCCGCCGACCACAGCACCTGCAGCGCCGCCTCCCAGCGCAGCTCGTACATCCCGCGGGCGAGGGTCAGGGTGTCGGCGGCCGCGCGCAGCTCCCGTTCGGTGCCGCGCAGCTCGCGGCGCAGCTCGGCGGCCCGTTCCGCGTCCCGCTCTCGCAGGTCGACGACCGCCCCGGCCAGCCGGGACACCACCTCGCGGTAGCGCTCCGGAGCGCTCATCCGCCACCTCCACGGTCGGTCAGGATCACCAGCTGCGGGCGCGAGTGCCGGGCCCGGTCGAGGAACAGCGCCCGCCCCGGCGACGGCATCCAGTCCAGCGGCTGGCCGCCGAGCAGCGGGACCAGGTCGGCGCCCTGCACGCCCGTCGCCACCCACGCACCGAGATCGTCGATCGCGGCCCCGGGCGGCGCGAGGAGCGTCTTCAGCCGCTGCGCGCCCTGCCACCAGCCCAGCACGTGCACGCCGACACCGGGCCCGTGCCGCAGTACGGCCCGCAGGTCCTCGGTCCCGGTCCGGTCCAGCATCGCCTCGGCGACGTCCGCGCCGAAGAGCACCACAGCCAGCGGCGGGTGGCCTGCCCCGGCGCCGGTCCGGTCGCGGACGGTCGCCGCGAGCGACCGCACCCGCTCCGCGAACCCGTCCGCGGCGACCTTCTCGACGTCCGCGCGGAGCCGGCCGGCGAGCTCGTCCGCGGCCGGGCCCGCATCGGCGGCCAGCGGGACGAGCACGACCCGGGCGTCGTCGCCGGGCAGGGCGGCGAGGTAGGACTCCACCGCCGCGCACAGCAGCGGGACGGCGGCCCGCGCGTCCGGCCCGATCACCCCGAGGTTGCGTCCCGGGCCGTCGGCGAGCCCGGCCGCGGCGGGGCTGCCGTGCACGTCGACGAACTGCCCGACCAGTGCGCGGGGGACGCCGTCGTCGGGCAGCCTGGCAGCGAGCGCGTCGTGCGCGGGGGCGCGCGCCCCGTCGAAGACGACCGGGTCCGGCTCGTCGGGGAACGTCTCGAACGCGGTGCGCTGCACCTCGCGCAGCAACGGCGCACCGGCCTCGGGCACCCGCACCACCCGGTTGCCGTGCTCGACGCCGGAGTCGTGGTTCACCACCGCGTGCCAACGGGGGATCTCCAGCGCGGCCTCGTTGTCCTGGGCCAGGATCCGCCGGGCGCGGGGCAGGGCGATCCGCAGCACGAACTGCTCGAAGATCGCCGACCGGCCCCACAGGGCGTCGATCCCGGAGATGTCCTGGCTGGCCAGCACCAGGTGCACGCCCTGCGACCGGCCGCGCCGGGCGACGTCCTCGAGCAGCGCGGTGGCCTCGGCGCTCACCGCGTCGCGCCCGGTGAACAGGAACTGGAACTCGTCGACGACGGCGACGATCCGAGGCAGCCGGGCCTCCGGGCCCGTGATCCCGCGGTCGGCGAGCTCGTCGCGGAGCTCGGAGAGCTTCGTCGCGCCGTGACGCCGCGCCGCCTCGGCCCGGGACCGCATGACCTCGGAGAGGTGGCGCAGCAGCGCCAGCCCGAACTCCCGGTCGGTGTTGATGTTGACGCCGATCAGCCTGGCCTGCGGCAGCCGGTCCGGCCGGTGCCCGTCCGGGTCCGGTGCGAACTGGGTGAAGGAGACGCCCTCCTTGAAGTCGAGCAGGTACAGCTCGACCTCGTCCGGGCCGTAGCGGGCGGCCAGACCGGAGATCCAGGCCAGCAGCAGGTTCGTCTTGCCCGACCCGCTGGGCCCGCCGACCAGGGCGTGCGGCGAGTGGTCGTCGAGGACCAGCTCGGACGGCATCCCGTCGGAGAAGCCGATCTCGGTGACCAGCCCCTGGTGCGAGCGGTCCCGCCCGCGGTCCGGGCCGGCCGGGAGCAGGTCGGCGAACGCGCCGAGCCGGCCGCGCCACTCCTCGTGCGCCGCCGCGATCGCCGTACAGATCTTCGTGACGTCGTCGGGGGGCACCGGGGCGTCCGGCTCGACGAGCACGTGCGGGCCGGTCAGCGACGTCCGGACGGGGACGGCGATCGACACGTCGTCGGGATCGGTGCCGGGCGGGTCGCCGAAGTCGACCGCCTCCACCGGGCGGCGCAGCCCGACCGGCACGTCGAGCAGCACGAGCACCACCCCGGCCGCGATCCCGCCGCGGGCGACCCGCTGCAGCTGGCGCAGCTCGGCCTCGGGCAGCTCCCGGCCGTTGCCGACCAGGACCGCGACCATCCACGACTCGGGGCGCTTGCCCGTCTCGCCCGCCAGCTCGGCCAGCGACGAGCAACCCGCCGCGAGCACCCGGGTCTGCACCCGGCGGATCCGGTCGGCGAGCTGCGACAGCAGCGACTCCAGCCGGGTGGGGTCGTGCACCGTCAGCAGGCCGGTGCGGGTCAGCGGGTAGAGACCGGGCAGCGCCCCGGCGAGCTGGCCGACGTCCCACACGTGCACGTTGACGACGCCGGGCCGGTAGTGGCGCAGCAGCCGCAGGACCAGCTGCTCGACCATGGACTCGGCCCGCTCACGGGTCCGCGGCGACGACACGACCTGCAGGTGCGCGCCGTCGAGCAGCGGGACGGCGACCCGGAACGGGGTGCCGCCCTCGACCGAGCCGGTGCCCAGCGCCCACATCTCCGGCACGCCGTCGACGGCCTCGGCGCGGCCCGCGACGGCCTTCCACTCGGACGGGTCGTCACCGGCGGCACCGGGTGCGGCCCCGGCGACGATGTCCGACAGCGCCTGCGGCGAGTCGTCCTGCCAGCCGTCGAAGGCGTGCGCGCGGTCCTCCGCGACCCGGGCGACGACGCCGGCGAGCCGCGGGTTGGCCAGCACCGGCACGAGCCCCGGGTCGTGCTGGGCGGCGTCGTGCCCGGTCTCCCGCAGCCACAGCTCCGCCATCGCCTCCGCGTGCGCCGCGGCCGCCCGGTCCCGCCGGACCTCGGCGGCACCGAGTGCGGCGGAGGCGGCGGAGTGGAAGCTCTGGAACGCGGTCCGGATCCGTTCGCGGCGGCGGGCCATCGGGGCGGGCGCCGGGCCTCAGAGCCGGGCGGCGACGTCGGCGGCGGACTGCATGGCGACGTGCAGGGCCTGCTCCACCTCGTCGATCTTCTCGGAGGCGGCGGCGAACCGGGCGCGGGCGTCGTCGGCGTCACCCTGGGCGGTGCCGTAGATGTTCTGGGAGAAGGCCGAGCCTGCCTCCTCGATGGCCTGCCGGGCGTGGCGCAGGGCGCCCAGGCTCTCGGTGGCCTGCTGGTTGGCCCGCCCGATCCCGGCCCGGATCTCGTCGATGTTCGCCATGCCGCCCTCCGTGCGTGCGTACGTGGCGTGCCGGGGTGCCCGGACGCCGCGCAGAATCTATCGGCAGGTGGTCGTCACCATGGTGAGCCGCGCGGTGACCCCGCGCAACGCTCGCCGAACGTGACCGTCACCGCCACGAGCGGCACGAACCGGACAGTCGTGACCCGATCGCGCTGGAATGACGCCCCCGGCTGGCCTAGCGTGCACCCGGTCGGCCGACCCCGGCCGTTCCGACCCCGGCGTCGCGATTCGGAGTGTGACGATGGCCTCCCCCGGTCCGCAGACCGACTTCCTCGAACCGCCGACCGGCGCGAAGAAGATCCGCTCGATCGGTCCGGGCCTCGTCGCCGCCGCGACCGGGGTCGGGGCCGGCGACCTGGTGGCCACGATGGTCGCCGGCGCCAGCTTCGGGACCGTCCTGCTGTGGGCCGCGGTCGTCGGCACGCTGGTCAAGCTCGCCCTCGGCGAGGCCGTCGGGCGCTGGCACCTCGCCTCCGGCGCGACGATGCTCGACGGCTGGCGACGGCTGGGGCGCTGGGCGACGGTCTTCTTCGGCGTCTACATCGTGGTGTGGGGCTTCGTCTACGGCGCCACCGCGATGTCCGCGGTGGGCCTGCCGCTGAACGCGCTGTTCGACGGCCTGTCCGTGCGCTGGTGGGGCACCATCGCCGGTCTCGCCGGGCTGGTGCTCGTCTGGTTCCAGCGCTACGCGCTGTTCGAGAAGATCATGACCGTCCTCGTGGCGGTGATGTTCGTGTCCGTCATCGGGATCGCGGTCCTGGTCGGCCCCGACCTCGGTGCGCTGGCGTCCGGCCTCGTCCCGCGACTGCCCGAGGGCTCGACCGTGTACGTGCTCGGCCTCATCGGAGGTGTGGGCGGCACGATCACGATGTCGAGCTACGGCTACTGGCTCTACGCCAAGGGCTGGAAGGGCCCGCGCTGGCTGTCGATGATGCGGCTCGACAACGCGGTCGGCTACGTGCTGACCGGGCTGTTCGTGATCGCGATGCTGGTGATCGGCGCGACCATCCTGCTCGGCACCGAGATCACCGAGAGCGACCGCGGGCTGCTGGTGCTCGGCGACCGGCTGGGTGAGCTCTACGGCGAGGGTGTGCGGATCCTCTTCCTCATCGGCTTCCTGTCGGCGTCCGTGACGTCGCTGCTCGGGGTGTGGAACGGCGTCTCGCTGCTGTTCACCGACTGGACGCGGGCGATCCGGCTCCCGCACGGGAAGGCCGCAGCGATCGGCACCGCCGCGGACGGCCCCACCGTCGTGGTGCCGGGCGAGGATCCGGCCGGGGACGACGAGCGCGGAGCGGGCCCGGGGCGCCCCGGTGCCTACGAGGCGGCGGCGGCCGAACGCTCCTGGGCGTTCCGTGGGTACCTGCTCTGGCTGACGATCCCGCCGATGGCACTGTTGTTCCTGGACCGGCCGTTCGCGCTGACCCTGGTCTACGGCGTGCTGGGCTCGTTCTTCATGCCGTTCCTGGCGGTCACCCTGCTCCTGCTGCTGAACACGAAGCTGGTACCGAAGGAGGGCCGCAACGGCTGGCTCTCCGACGGCGTCCTGGGCATCTCGTCGGTCCTGTTCCTGATCCTGCTGATCACCGACGTCCAGTCCCGGCTGTTCTAGCCCCTCCGCTCACCGGATCCGTCCGCGCGCACCCGATCCGGTGAGCGTCCCCGGGTCCGGTGAGCGTCCCGGGCGGGCACAGGTCAGGTGACGGTGACGGGGTCGCCGGTGCGGAGGGGACCGCGGATTTCTACGCGGGCGTAGATGCCGGCGCACGGCAGCACGCCGAACCCCTCGACCCGGTTCCGCTCGGCCGGGCCGCGCAGGGCCTCCGGGGCACGCGGCCGGTCACCGTGCTCCAGGGTCGGGACCGAGCAGCGCGGCGTCGGCAGGGTCGGGACCAGGGTCACCGCACCGAGCGTGATCCGGCGGCCGAGCCAGTCGTTCTCCACGAACGCCGGCGTCCCGTCCGGCGTCGCGACGACGACGTTGGGCCGGTAGCGCAGCGCCTCCACCCCGAGCGCGCCGAGGGTCGCGGTGGTGATCAGGTGCACCGGCGAGTGGTCGACGAACCGGCCGCCGGGCGTGCCCTGGGCGATCTCCAGCAGCGGGGCGTCGACGTCGGCGTCGAGGCCGGCGGCCAGCACGTCCTCGGGGTCCGGCCGCTCGACGACGGCGCCGTCGTCCCGGCGGACGCTCATCCGCACCGGGCGGCCGAGCAGCTCGGACAGTGCGTCGCCCGCGTCACCGGCGGGCAGGGTGCAGCCGTCGGGCAGGGTGACCCGCACCGCTGCCCCGGATCCCGCGGAGCGGCACCGCAGCAGTGCCCGCCAGTGCCGGGGCTGCTTCGCCGTCGCCACCCGGCCGTGCTCGGTGTCGAGTAGCGCCAGCGCGCGGTCCCCGACGACGCCGTGCCCGTCGAGGTCCAGCGCACCGAGGTCCTCGCCGAGCATCGACTTCACCGGGTAGCGGTGCGGCGAGAGGACCTTCACGCTCCGCTCCCCAGCAGCTGCTTGCGCTCGAGCCAGTCGGCCGCGACGGTGCGCAGCGCCGGCTTCTCCGGCCCGGCGGCCTCGGTGTTCATCGCCAGCAGCTCCTCGGTGGACAGCGCCGCGGAGATCCGGTCCAGCACCGCGCGGACCTGCGGCGACGCCTTGCGCTCCGCGACGACCGGCACCACGTTCTGCGCGGCGAAGTTCTCCTTCGGGTCCGCGAGCGGGACGAAGTCGTTCTGCGGCAGCGCCGGGTCGGTCGTGAACAGGTTCGCGGCCTGCACGTCGTCGCCCTCGAGCGCCGCGACGGTCAGCGGGCCGCCGGAGTCCAGCGACCGGTACTGACCGAACGCGCAGCCGTAGTTCTTGGCCAGGCCGGGGATGCCGTCCGGCCGGGTCCGGAACTCGGGCCCGCCGCCGAAGGTCATCTGCGGGCAGTGCGGGGCCAGGTCGGCCACCGTGCGCAGATTCAGCCGGGTCGCGGTCTCCCGGGTGACGACAACGGCGTCCTTGTTCTCCGCCTCCGACATCCGGCCCAGCACCAGCCCGGGCGGCAGGACCCGGCCGAGCTCGGCGTAGACCTCGTCCGGCTCGACCGCGGTCGCCTCCTCGTCCAGGTAGGTCATCAGCGCGCCGGAGTAGTCCGGGATCAGGTCGACCGACCCGTCCTGCAGAGCAGGGAAGTACGCCTCCCGGGACCCGATCGCGACCGGGTCCTCGACCTGCACACCGGCGTCGCGCAGGGCCAGCGCGTACACCTCGGCGAGCAGCTGGGACTCGGTGAAGTTCCCGGAGCCGATCGCCACCACGTCGGGGGCGGTGTCGGAGCCTGCGAGCGGGTCGCCGCCGCACCCGGTCAGCACGAACACGGCGACCGTCAGCAGGGTCACGAGCTTCTTCACGCCGCACTCGCCTCCGTGTCCCGTCCGCCGCGCAGCACGCGCAGCCCCCCGCGGCCGGACGGCGCGGGCGCGGCCGCCCCGGCCCGCAGGCCGGGCGAGACGATCAGACGTTGCAGCCCGCCCAGCACCAGGTCGGCGACGACCGCGAGCAACGCGACCAACACCGAACCGCCGATCATCGCGCCGAAGTCGCGCTGCCCGAGGCCGTCGAGGATGAACCGGCCCAGCCCGCCGATGCCGACGTAGGCGGCGACGGTCGCGGTGGACACGACCTGCAGCGTCGCGCTGCGGACCCCGCCGACGATCAGCGGGAGCGCGTTCGGCAGCTCCACCTTCCACAGCCCCTCGGGCCCGCGCATGCCGACCCCCCGCGCGGCGTCCACCACGGCGGGATCGACGTTGCGCACACCGGAGTACGCGCCGGCCAGCAGCGGCGGCACGGCCATGATCACCAGCGCGATCAGCGGGCCGAGCAGGCCGAGTCCGACCAGGAGGAACAGCAGTACCAGCAGCCCGAGCGTCGGGAGCGCGCGGAGCGCGTTCGCCAGGCCGACGACGACCACGCCGCCGCGTCCGGTGTGGCCGATCCAGGCGCCCAGGGGCAGTGCGATCGCCATCGCGACCAGCATCGTCAGGGCCGTGTAGCCGAGGTGCTCGGCGAGCCGGACGAGGATCCCCTCGGGTCCCGTCCAGTTCGCGCCGTCGAAGAGCCAGCCGAGGTAGGTCATGCCGCGGCCCCCGTCCGCGCCCGCTCCCACGGTGTGAGGAGCCGGCCGATCAGTACCAGGAGGAGGTCGACCACCAGTGCCAGCAGCAGCACCAGCACGATGCCGGCGATCGTCTGCTGCGGGATCTCCCGCTGGAAGCCCTCGGTGAACATCTTGCCGAGCCCGCCGAAACCGATCACCGACCCGACGGTGACCATGCTGATCGTGCTGACCGCCGCGACGCGCAGCCCAGCGACGATCACCGGGACGGCCATCGGCAGCTCGACCGCGAGGAACCGGCGGACCGGCCGGTAACCCATCGCCGTCGCCGAGTCGACGATCCGCGCCGGGACCGCGGACAGCGCGTCGGCGACGGTACGGACCAGCAGCGCGAGCACGTAGACCGTCAGCGCGATGACCACGTTCACCGGGTCGAGGATCCGGGTGCCGAGGATCGGCGGCAGGAACACGAACAGCGCCAGCGACGGCAGCGTGTAGAGGAAGCCCGCGGCGTTGAGGGTGAGCGTGCGGCCCCACGAGCGGCGGTTGGCCAGCCACCCCAGCGGGATCGCGAGCAGCAGCCCGACCAGCACCGGGACCAGCGCGAACACGAGGTGCTGGCCGGTCAGCTCCAGCACGAGGTCGGAGTTGCGGAAGACCCAGTCCATCGCCGGGCCCCTACGCGGCGGAGTCGTCGCGGGCCGCGGGCAGCGCCGCCAGCACGTCGTCGGCGGTCACCGACCCGGCGACGCGACCGTCGGCGTCCACCGCGACGCCCTGCCCCGACGGCGACGACAGCGCCGCGTCCAGCGCGCCGCGCAGCGACCCCGACCCGACGGCGTAGAGCGAGCCGCCCGGGACCACCAGGTCCTCGGTGACGACGCCGTCGCCCGCCCTGGCCCAGCCGAGTGGGCGGGCCGTGGTGTCGACGACGAGTGCCCAGCCGTCGTCGGGCAGGGGGTCGCCGACCGAGAGCACCGGCAGCGGCCCGATCGGGATCGCGTTCGAGGTCAGGAAGCCGAGCCCGCGGTAGCCGCGGTCCCGCCCGACGAAGGTGTCGACGAAGTCGTCGACCGGGCGGGAGAGCAGCACACCCGGCTCGTCGTACTGGGCGAGGCGCCCGCCGACCCGGAACACCGCCACGCGGTCGCCGAGCTTGATCGCCTCGTCGATGTCGTGAGTGACGAACACGATCGTCTTGCCGAGCTCGGACTGCAGCCGCAACAGCTCGTCCTGCAGGCTCTCCCGGACCACCGGGTCGACCGCGGAGAACGGCTCGTCCATCAGCAGCACCGGCGGGTCCGCGGCGAGCGCGCGCGCCACACCGACGCGCTGCTGCTGGCCGCCGGACAGCTGCGCCGGGTAGCGGCGCGCCATCGCGGTGTCGAGGCCGACCGTCTCCATCAGCTCCATCGCCCGGTCCCGCGCGGCCTTGCGGCCGTTGCCGAGCAGCATCGGCACGGTGGCGATGTTGTCGACGACGGTGCGGTGCGGGAACAGCCCGGCCTGCTGGATCACGTAGCCGATGCCCCGGCGCAGCTCGGCGGGGTCCGCGGACAGGACGTCCTGACCGTCCACCCGCAACTCGCCCGAGCTCGGCTCGACCATTCTGTTGATCATGCGGAGAGAGGTCGTCTTCCCGCAGCCGGACGGACCCACAAACACCGTGATCCGTCCCTGCTCCGCGACGAGGTCGAGCTCGTCGACCGCGACCGCCCCGTCCGGGAAGCGTTTCGTGACGCCCCGGAACTCGATCATCGCCGGTTCCCCCTGCCCTCGGCGTGCGGCCGAGGGGCCGCATGGTCGGAGAACACTAACCCGGTCGTGGACGACCGGCGACCCGGCCGGCCGCCGTGCGGGCACGTGTCCGGACCGGACGGCTCCGGGCCGGTCCGGTCACCAGGCGCCGGGGGTGCCTCCGGGCGGCGTCGCGGTCGTCGCCGGGGTGGGGAGGCCGCCGCCGCGCAGCACCCGGTGCAGGTCGTCCGGCCGCAGGGAGCGGGCGAACAACCAGCCCTGGAACGCGTTGACCCCGAGCCCGCGCAGCACGTGGAACTGCTCGGCGGTCTCCACGCCCTCCGCGACGGTGGCACGGCCCATCGCCCGGGCGACCTCGACCACCGCCCGGGCCAGGGCGAAGTCCGCCGGGTCGGTGCCGACCCCGGTGACGAACGCGCGGTCCACCTTCACCGTCTGCGCCGGGAGCTCCTTGAGCCGGGCCAGCGAGGAGTAGCCGGTGCCGAAGTCGTCGACGGCGAACCGGACCCCGCGCCGGACGAGCTCGCTCATCGCGTCCAGCGCCGGGCGCGGCAGCGCGACCAGGCTGGTCTCGACGAGCTCGAGCACCAGCTGGTCCCAGCCCAGCCCGGCACCGTCGACGATCGCGCTGACCTCCTCCAGGAAGTCCGGGTCGGCCGGCAGCAGGCCGGCCAGGTTGACCGCGACGGCGATCGACCGGCCGTGCCGCGGCCAGGTCGCCGCCTCGGCGGCCGCCGTCCGCAGCACCCACAGGTCGAGATCCCGCTGCAGACCACCCCGCTGGGCGACCGGCAAGAACTCGCCCGGGGAGACCTCGCCGTGCACCGGGTGCGACCAGCGCAGCAGCGCCTCGGCGGAGAGCACGGTGCCGTCCGGGCCGACGACCGGCTGGTACTCCAGGCGCAGCTCGTCGGACTCGATCGCGGCGCGCAGCTCCGCCTCCAGCTCCAGCTGACGCTGGGCGGGACCGACGGTGCCGCGGTCCGCGACCACGACGGTGCCACGGCCGCGCTTCTTGGCCTGCTGCACGGCGACCTCGGCCGAGCGGAGCAGGTCGTCGCCCCGCGGGGCACGTGGCCCCTCGGGCACGGCGTCGCGGGTCGCGACACCGACCGAGGCGCTCAGCGTCACCGGGCGCCCGGCCACGGTGACGGAGCCGCGGAGCAGGTCGGCGACCGTGCCGGCCAGCGTGGCCGCGCCGCCGACGTCGTCGGTGTCCGCGCAGACGACGGCGAACTCGTCCGCGGACAGCCGGGCCGCGGTGCACAGCGGCGGCAGCTCGCGCTGCAGCCTGCCCGCCAGCTCGGTGAGCAGGGTGTCGCCGGCGTCGTGACCGAGGCCGGTGTTGACCCGGGCGAAGTCGTCGACGTCCCCGCAGACGACCGCGACCCGGTCGGCGCCCGGCCCGGACAGGAGGCGGTCGGCCAGCTCGAGCAGCCCGGCACGGTTGGGCAGCCGGGTGAGCGGGTCGACGGTGTTCGCCTCGCGGAGCACGTCCGCGGCGCGCCGGCGCTCGCCGACGTCGGTGACGACGAGCAGCCAGAACGGGCGGCCGTCGTCGGACGGGGCGGCGTTGACGACGACCTCGCAGTCGACCCGGGTGCCGTCGGCCCGCAGCAGCGGCAGCGACTCGATCCGGTACGTCGGCTCGGGGTGCGACGGGTCGCGCAGCCAGTCCGGCAGACCGCCGCGGTCGCCGCGCTGCGGCTCCGCGGACAGCGCCCGCGCCGGGACACCGCGCAGGGTCTCCAGGTCGGCGTCGAGCAGCCGGCACAGCGCGGGGTTGGCGTCGACGATCCGGCCGCGGCCGTCGAGCATCGCGACGCCGGTGGTGATCGTGGCGACCAGGTCGGCGAACCGCTGCCCGGAGCGCTGCGCGCGGGACTCGGCACGGCGGCGGTCGGAGACGTCCTGCACGGTCCCGATCAGCCGCAGCGGCGCGCCGCCGGGGGTGCGGTCGATCCGGGTGCGGCAGGACAGCACCGCGCCGCCCTCCGGCCGGATCTCCGACGAGTGCGAGGCGTGCGCCGCCGACGACGACTCCTCCGGGCCGCGGCGCAGCATCCGGCAGACCCGCTCGACCTGCTCGCCCTCGATCGGGCCGTCCGGGCCGTCCGGGCGGACGCCCAGCACCCGGTAGAGCTCGACCAGGCCCTCGCTGCGGGTCAGCGTCCCGGCCTGCAGGTCGAAGGTCCAGGTGCCGGAGCGGGTGGCCCGCTCCAGGTCCAGCGCGGGGGCCTCGTCGGACGCCGCGGGCGCCGCGTCCGGGAACGCGGTGAGCAGCACGACGGTGTGGTCCCCCGGGTGCGGCCAGCGGACGACCTTCACCCGGGCCAGCCGGCGGTCGGCGCGGACCAGCCGGGCGTCGGAGTCGGGGCCGACGAGCAGCTGCGGGAGCTTCATGCCCGTCGGGTCGGCCGACCCCGCGAGCCTGCGGAGCGCGGCGTTGGTGTGGAGCACGGTGCCTGCGGCGTCGCAGAGCAGGGCGGGCGAGGGCGGGAGCGCCGGGAGCTGCGGGAGTTCGTCGGCCGCCGGGCGCGGCACCGGCGACGGCGCACGGTCGGCCCGGGCCTCGGGTGCGCCGGGCACCGGGGCGGCACCGGTCATCGGGGCAGCACCGTCGAACACGTCCGCGGCGTTCCCGGCGGTGGGCGCGTACAGCGCCTCCGCGAGCGGCTCGCCCTCGGCGGGACGCGGCGACGGCGCCGGCCGCGGCCGTGACGCCGCGGTGCCTCCGGGCCCGGCGAACGCCCGAGCGAGGTCACCGGCGATACCGGTGGGCCGGTCCACGTCGCGGCGTGGGTCCCCGGCAGCACCGCCCATCGGCTCGTCGTCGTACACGCCACGGGGCGTACCCCCCGGACGGTGTCCCGTCCGTGGATCCAGCTCGGCCACGCCCGCCTCCGTTCTGCTCGGCAGCTCCACCGTGGACAACGAGCCACCGGGCCGGGCGATCCGCCCCCGTAGCCCGATCGAGGCATCCTGCACAGCGGGTAATGGGGCCGTTCGGCGCAATTGCGCTCCTCCGGGCCATATTCACCGTGAGTGGTACGCCCGTCCCTCAGGGTGAAGGGCATCGGAGGGTCGCCGAACGGTGCACGGAGGCTTGACGCACCGTGGACGACCGATCACAGCGCAACGCGCCGTTCGCCGCACCGCCCCGTCGTGCACGGTTGGTAACCGGATCTACCCGGTCGTCGTCACCCGGACGTCGCCCCGCTGTCACCCGCGGCACGGGCGACGGCGGGCGCCACGCGCGGGTCGAACGGCCCGGGAACGATCTTCGACGGGCTCAGCTCGTCGGCCACCACGTCCGCGATGGCCCGGGCGGCCGCGACCTTCATCCCGTCGGTGATCCGGCGGGCGTGCACGTCCAGCGCGCCCCGGAAGACCCCGGGGAAGGCCAGCACGTTGTTGATCTGGTTCGGGAAGTCGCTGCGCCCGGTCGCGACGATCGCCGCGTGCCGCGCGGCGACGTCCGGGTGCACCTCGGGGTCCGGGTTGGACAGCGCGAACACCATGCCCTCGGGGGCCATCGTGGCCAGCACCTCCTCCGACAGCGTCGCGCTGGAGAGGCCGACGAACACGTCCACCCCGTCCATCGCCTCGGCGATCCCGCCGGTCACGCCACGCGGGTTGGTGACCGCGGCCAGGTCGGCCTTCTCGCCCCCGCGCCCCGCGTCGACGATCCCGCGGGAGTCGAGCAGCACGACGTCCGAGGCGCCGGCGGCGAGCAGGATCCGGGCGCACGCGATGCCGGCGGCACCGGCACCGGAGATGACGATCCGCAGGTCGGCGAGCGGGCGGCCCTGCAGCCGGCAGGCGCCGTCGAGCGCCGCGAGCAGGACCACGGCGGTGCCGTGCTGGTCGTCGTGCATGACCGGGCAGTCCAGGGCCTCGACCAGCCGACGCTCCAGCTCGAAGCAGCGCGGGGCCGAGACGTCCTCCAGGTTCACCGCCCCGAAGGTCGGGCGCAGCCGCACGAGCGTCTCGACGATCTCGTCGACGTCGGTGGTGTCGAGCACCAGCGGGATCGAGTCCAGGTCGGCGAACGACTTGAACAGCGCCGACTTGCCCTCCATCACCGGCAGCGACGCCCGCGGGCCGATGTCGCCCAGGCCGAGCACCGCGGTGCCGTCGCTCACGACCGCCACCAGCCGGTGCGCCCAGGTGTAGCGGGAGGCGAGCGAGGCGTCGTCGGCGATGGCGCGGCAGACGTCCGCCACACCGGGGGTGTAGGCGATCGACAGGTCCCGGGCGTCGGCCAGCGGCGCGGTCAGCCCGGTCGCGAGCTTCCCGCCCTCGTGCGCGCCGAACACCTCGTCTCGGTGCGGGGCGGCGGTCGGGCGGTCCTGGGCGAGCGTCATCGAGTGACTCCACTGGTCTGGTACGTGAGCGGCGCCGGTCGGGGGCGCCTGCCGTTGCACCGGAGGTCGCGGGTGTCGTCGACCGGATCGCGGTGCCGGACGGCCATCCCGCCTCTCCGGTTCCGGATGCGGATCCGGGGCGGGACACGGCTGTCGGGTACTGGCGCGCAGTGTAACCAGGGCGAGGCCCGGATCCGGGGGTCCGGCACGGCCGGAGTGGGCACCCGCACAGGACGCGCGTACGGGTTGCGGGTTCAGCGCAGCGGTGCGGGCGTGAGGTCCGGCAGCGGCTGCGCAGGGAGCTGCGGGCCGGCCGGCAGCTCGGTCATCCGGAGCGTGTCCGGCGCGAACGGCGCGGTTCCGGGGACGAGGTCCACCTTCCCGATCCGGCCGTACTCGGCCGCGTAGTCCAGGGCCTGCGCGATGTCGGCGACGCCGTTGGCCGCGGTCGGCAGCAGCAGGCTGGACAGCACACCGAAGGCCTTGCCCTCGGAGTCGAGGTAGCCCGAGCCCGAGTCGCCCGGCACCCCCGGCGGTGCGGTGACGACGACGTGCGTGCGCGGCCCCTCCGGCCTGCCCAGGCTGATCCCCTGCTTGTCCGGCGTCGCCGCCAGCTGGTTCGGCTGGTGGCTGTAGACGGTCTCGCCGTTGCGGGTGCCGTCGGTGTCGAGGGCCACGGGGCCGCCGAAGCCGGGCACCGTCGGGTCGGCGACCGCCGCGGCCTCCGGGCTCAGCTCGATCAGCGCGAAGTCGTTGTAGCCACAGGCCGCCCGGTCGGTCTCGCCGCGGGCCTGCATCGCCGCCCACGAGTTGTAGGCGACGGTGCCGCTGTAGGAGCGGCCGTCACGACCGGTGATGCCGACCTCCGTGCCCTCCGGCATGACCGGTTCGACGCAGCCGTCCACCGAGCCCGTCGACTCGGCGGTACCCGTGCAGTGCGCGGCCGTGCCGAGGTAGAGCTTCCCGGCCGGGGACGACTGGTGCTCGGCGCCGTCGCCGTCGCGGTGCCCGTCCTGGCCGCCCGCTCCGGTGAACAGGAAGTTCGCCGTGCAGAGCTCCGCGCCGTCGCCGAGCGGCGTGACGATCTGCACGCCGGGCCCGATCGGGGCGGGCCCCGGCTGGGCAAGCGCGGTGCCACCGGGGACGGTGAGGACCGCGACGGCCGACAGGCCGGCCGCGGCGCAGATCCCGGCGATCCGCCGTGCGAGACGGCGAGGCAGCTGCGACATGACACTCCTCGGACGGCGGGCCGGTGGGCGCGGGACCGCACCCCGTCGCGGCCCCAACGAGGGCGGGCCGGACGCCGTCACGCCCCGGACGGGTGGGCGGGCGCCACGACCGGGCGAAACCCGCACCCCGCAGCCCACGCCCGGGGAGCGGCGCGCGGCCCGGCGCACGACTAGCGTCACCGGGTGTGAGCTCCGAAGCCGACCCGTACGGCCGCGTCCTGCTCCTGCGGCACGGTGAGACCGAGTGGTCGCGGACCGGGAAGCACACCGGCCGCACCGACATCCCGCTCACCGGTGCCGGGCGGGCCGCCGCCCGCAGCGTCCGGGACGCGCTGACCCTGGTCCGCCACGACGACCCGCCCGCCCGCGTCCTCTGCTCCCCGCGCACACGCGCGCGGGACACCGCCGAGCTCGCCGGGCTGGCCGTCGACGCCGTCGACGAGCGACTGTCCGAGTGGGACTACGGCGACGGCGAGGGCCTCACCACCCCGCAGATCCGCGAGACGCTGCCCGGCTGGACCGTGTGGGACGGCCCGTGGCCCGGCGGCGAGACCGCGGGAGACGTGTCCGCCCGCGCCGACTCCGTGCTGGCCGACGCCCGCGCGCTGCTCGGGGGCGGTGACGTCGTCCTGGTCGGGCACGGCCACTTCTCCCGGGTGCTCACCGCCCGGTGGATCGGGCAGCCGGCGAGCGGCGGCGTCCACTTCCGGATGGACCCGGCCGGGGTCACCGTCCTCGGGTTCGAGCGCGGGGTCCCGCGCCTCGACCACCTCAACCAGCGGCCCACCGGGACGTCGTCGTGAGCGCCGTGCGCCCGGCCGGCCCGGCCGACGTCCCGGCGATGGTCCGGCTCGTGCACGAGCTGGCCGACTACGAGAAGGCCGCCGACGAGTGCGGTCTCACCGACGACCAGCTGTACGCGGCGCTGTTCGGCGCCGAGCCCGTCGCGTGGGCGCACGTCGCGACCACGGGTGACGGCGGGGTGGTCGGGATCGCGATCTGGTTCCGGACCTTCTCCACCTGGGAGGGCGTCGCCGGGATGCACCTGGAGGACCTCTACGTCTCGCCCGCGCACCGGGGCGGCGGCCACGGCGTGCGGCTGCTCGCCGCGCTGGCCGCCGAGTGCGCGGACCGCGGGTGGGCCCGGCTGGAGTGGAACGTGCTCGACTGGAACACCCCGGCGATCGGCTTCTACCGGTCGATCGGGGCCGGGCCGAACGACGGCTGGACCACCTATCGGCTCACCGGCGGCCCGCTGGCCGCGCTCGCGTCGCGCGTGCGCTGCACGGAGTCCGGGTCAGGGCGGTAGCCGCAGCTTCTCGATCCGGGCCGGATGCAGCCGGTAGACGAAGGGGCCCGGACGATCGCCGGCTGTGACACCTCGAACCGCCCCACGGTGTCCTCGGCCCTGATCGACGCGTTGACGACGAACGCGCGGAGACCGCAGGCCCGGAGCACCCGCCGCTCCTCGGGATTCCTGCGCCGGATGGCGTCGTCCGCCATGAGTGCGGCCTCGCCCGCGGCGGCGGCCTCGGGCATCCACCGCACGTCCTCGACGAACTGTCCCTCGTGCACTCCGTAGCGCTCGGAGAGGGTCACGACCCGGACCCCGAGCGCCCGCAGACCCGCCGGCACCTTCTTCGACCCCATGTCCCGGTCGAGGAAGAAGCTCGGGAGCCCGTCCTCAGGCGGCGGTGTCGGTGTGGACACGGATGGCGTCGAGAAGCTCGTCGGCCGGGACCCCGAACTCCTCGCTCAGCTCGTCGAGCGGTTCACCGCGCTTGAAACGGCCCAGCACGACGCCGACCCGCGCCGCGCCGCTCGCGAAGATCGGTACGCCGAAGGACCGGTCCGGGTCGACGACCACCCTGGCCCGTTCGTACCGGGGCAGTTCGACGAGGCGGGCGTAGCCGTCCTCGAAGGTGATCCGCTGCAGGTACCGCTGGACGACGGGGGTGAACACCCGCTGTCCGCTACGGGGAGCCACCAGTTCACGGGCCGCCTCGGCCTCAGGACTGTCCCCCCGGCGTTCGGCGAAGTCGTAGAGCACCTCGGCGCCGTCGGTGTAGAGCGATTCGGAGGCCAGGACGTGTTCCAGCCCGAGCTCGGCCCGGAGGGCGCCGACGGCGGGGCGGATGCGCTGCAGCGGGACCCCAGCCGCGCGGAACCCGGCCAGCACGAACCCCTCGGCGAGACCGATGAACGGCACGCATGGCTGCCCTCGTGGCGCCGGAACGGCGGTGACGACGGGCGCGCCCAGCGTCGCGACCCCGGTGTCCCGCCGCCGCTCGTACCCCCGCACCCACGTGTCGAAGGTCGAGCGGGAGACGTCGATGTGGCGAGCGGCGTCGGCCACCGAGTACAGCGGTACGCCGAACAGCCGTTCCGTGCGCTCGTCGGTCACGGTCGCAGTCTGGCATTCCCGGAATCGGACGGTGGCCGATTCCCGGTTCCGGCGCACCGGGCCACTGTCAGTCCGGGTAGTCCTCCCCCATCGACCACCGCCGGGTCTGCTCGCTGATCAGCATCAGGAACGTGAACAGCACGAACAGCCCGCAGACGATCCCCCACAGCAGCTGCCGGCTGGGACCGAGGACGTAGTAGATGACCGGGAACAGCAGCAGCTGGACGACGATCGCCGGCGTCCGGCAGCCGTGCACCCCGCGGAACAGGCCGTACCCGATCCCCGCGACGGCCCCCGCCATCAGCAGGAAGATCCCCGCCTCGGCCAGTCCGTAGTAGCCGCGGGCGTCACCGGCACCGATCGCCCGGACGGCCAGCACCACCGACACGACGACTCCGGCCAGGCCCTGCACCCCCACCAGGACCCCGGAGACCCGCACGTTCTCCGGCACCGCGGTGCGCCCACCGGCACCCTTCCCCTGTTCCTCGGCCACGGTGTCGAGGATAGGGATCGGGCCGGTCGATACAGTCGGCCCCGTGCGCGCGATGCTCGTGGTCAACCCCCAGGCCACGTCCACCACCGCCGCCGGACGGGATGTGCTGACCAAGGCACTCGCCAGCGAGCTCAAGCTCGAGGTGCTGCAGACCCGGTACCGGGGGCACGCCGCGGAGGCGACCGCCGCGGCCGTCGCCGACGGCGTCGAGCTCGTCGTCGCCCTCGGCGGCGACGGCACGGTGAACGAGGTCGTCAACGGCCTGCTCGCCGCGCAGACCGGCACCGGGACCGGCGCCCCGCGCCCGGACCCGGACGCCACGGCGATGCTGGCGGTGGTCCCCGGCGGCTCGGCGAACGTCTTCGCCAGGGCCCTGGAGCTGCCCCGCGACCCGGTGGACGCGACCGGTCACGTGCTGCAGGCGCTGGCGCAGCGGCGCAGGCGCCTGGTCGGTCTCGGGCACGCTGACGACCGCTGGTTCACCTTCAACGCCGGCATCGGCTGGGACGCCGACGTCGTCGCCGCGGTCGAGCGGGCCAGGGCGCAGGGCCACGAGGCCAGCCCCGGCCGCTACGCGATGACCGCCCTCGCGCAGTACGTCGCGCAGCTGCGCCGGCCGCCGTCGATGACGGTCGACATCCCCGGTGCCGCGCCGCTGGAGGGCGTGAAGCTGGCGTTCGTCTCCAACACCGACCCGTGGACCTACCTGTCGGGGCGCGCGGTGCGGACGAACCCGCGCTCGTCGTTCGGCAGCGGGCTCGGGTTGTTCGCGCTCACCGGTCTCGGGCCGCGGACGATCGCGGCCACGCTGCGCCAGATACTGGCCGCGGACGGTGACCCGCACGGCCGCCACATCGTCCGGCACGACGCCGTCCCGCAGGTCCGGATTACCTCCGACCGGCCGCTGGCGCTGCAGCTCGACGGCGACCACCTCGGCATGCGCACCGACGTGGAGTTCCTGAGCGTGGCCGGAGCGTTACGCGTCGTCGTGTGAGACGGGCGGTTCGTCGCGCCCCGTGCGGGCCCTCTCACACGCCGGAGTGAGCAACCCCGCCATTCACCGATGTCAGCGGACCGCCGATCCCGTTGGGGCTTACACCAGCCCAAACCGGTGATCCAAGGTGGTCCCTACGCAAGCGAGGGATCCACGGGCAGCGCGGCTCGTGGCGGTCCGGGTCGCGAGGCCCGGATCAGCAAGGATCCGGTCCTGCAAGGTGTCCGGCCCTACACAGCATTCGGGTAGCCGAATGTGTGTGGGACAGGGACACTTGTTGTCGGAACCGGGCCCGAGGTCCCGGGCACTGGTCTGTCGTGTGCGAGCGGCTATGAGGCCGCTCACGCATCCGGCGGGCAGTTTCCCATTGAGGACGCACGGAGCTCGTGAAAGTATTCACAAGCTTCGAAACACGCACGTAACAGACACGACGATCGGCGCGACCCCCGATCGCGCACCAGAGGAGAAGGCAATCATGGACTGGCGTCACGACGCGATCTGCCGCGACGAGGACCCGGAGCTGTTCTTCCCGGTAGGCACCAGCGGCCCCGCCCTGATGCAAATCGCGGAGGCGAAGAGCGTGTGCCGGCGTTGCCCGGTCACCGAGTCGTGCCTGCAGTGGGCCCTCGAGTCCGGCCAGGACGCGGGTGTCTGGGGCGGCATGAGCGAGGACGAGCGGCGCGCCCTGAAGCGGCGCAGCACGCGTCCCCGCGCGCACACCGCCTGAGCAACACCCGCCTGAGCAACACGCTCGACAGCGCAATAGCTCCCCGACCTCAGGCCCGTAGCCGGACGCCACCGGCAACGGGCCCGAGGTGTGTTCGGGGTGATCTGCCACCCCGAGTGACTCGTCCACCACGGCGCCGGCGCGACCACGGCACCGGGATCAACGGTCACGCGACGAGCGTATCCGGTGCCCTCGTGGTGCCCACTGACGCCCCGGGTCACCCGCAGTGACGGTTGCGGTCACCCGCCGCACCGGACCGACCGCCTGGGGACGGCGAGCGGTCCGGGCGTTGCGTCAGGACCCGCCGAGCGGCACGCGGATCAGCGCCACTGTGCCGCCGCCGTCGCGGTCGGAGACGGTGATGGTGGCCTCCAGCTCCGAGCTCAGCAGCGTGCGCACGATCTGCAGGCCCAGCCCCTTGGACTTCTCGAAGTCGAACTCGGGCGGCATGCCGTGACCGTCGTCGGCGACCGACACCTCGAGGCGGCCCGCGGACCGCTGCGGGCTCACCACCACCTCCCCCGCGATGCCGGGGTCGTAGGCGTGCGCCAGCGCGTTGTGCACCAGCTCGGCCAGCACCAGCACCAGCGGGGTGGCCTTCGCGGCGGGCAGCGCACCGAACCCGGCGTCCACCCGGACCCTGGCCCGGGACTCGGTCGTCGCGCCGTCCCGGATCGCCGGCAGGACCTTCGGCAGCAGCTCGTCGAGCTCGACGGTCTCGGCGACCGAGTACGCCAGCGCCTCGTGCACCAGCGCGATCGAGGTGACCCGGCGGACCGCCTCCTCCAGCGCCCGGCCGGCCTCCGGGTACTCGCTGCGCCGGCCCTGCAGCCGCAGCAGCGCCGCGACCGTCTGCAGGTTGTTCTTCACCCGGTGATGGATCTCCCGGATCGTGGCGTCCTTCGACATCAGCGCCGCGTCCCGGCGCCGCAGGTCGGTGACGTCCCGGACCAGCACCAGCGCGCCGGCCGCGTCGCCGCGCGGGCGCAGGGGCAGCGCCCGGACGAGCATCGTCGCCCGCCGCCCCTTGACCTCCATGCGGCTCGACGGGGTGCCCGCCAGCGCGTCGCTGATCCGGCCCGCGACGTCCTTGGCGTCGAACGGGTCGAGCACGAGCGCCTTCGTGACGGCGGCGAGATCGGCCCCGGCGACGTCGCTGACGTGGCCCATCCGGTGGTAGGCCGAGAGCGCGTTGGGGCTGGCGTAGGCCACGTTGCCGTGCACGTCGAGGCGGACCAGGCCGTCACCGGCGCGCGGGCTGCCCTCGGCGCTGCCGGGCGGGCCGGACTGCGGCGGGAAGGTGCCGTCGACGATCATCTGGCACAGGTCCGAGGCGCTGCCCAGGTAGGCGATCTCCAGCGGGGACGGGACCCGGGGCGTCGCGAGGTTCGTGTCCCGCGACAGCACGGCCACGGTGCGGCCGTGGTGGCGGACCGGGATGGTCTCGCGGCGGACCGGCACCTCCAGGTGCCAGCGTGGGTCGTCGTCGCGGCAGATCCGGCCCTCCAGGACCGCCCGGCGCAGCTGACCGACCTCGACGGTCGCCGCCCGGCGCCCGACGACGTCGTCCGGGTGCGCGGTGGGTGCCGTGGTCGGGCGGGCCTGGGCGACGCAGAGGAACTGCGCGGTCGACGCCCGCGACGTCGTGCCGTCCTCCGCGACCGCGTTCAGGTCGTCCAGCGGCACCCACAACAGGAAGTCCGCGAACGACATGTCGGCGAGCAGCTGCCACTCACCGACCACCCGTTGCAGGTGGTCGGCGGTCTCGCCGCCCATCGTCGTGTGCTCGGCGAGCAGCTCGCTCAGCGTGGTCACGGTCGCCCATCCCACCACATGCGAGAATCAGGGTTCCCCCGCGGCGGGTTCCGCCGCACGTGTTGATCCGGTGGAAGGAGGGCGATCATGTCCAAGCGCGCCCGTAAGCGTCGCGACCGCTCCAAGAACAAGGCGAACCACGGCAAGAAGCCGAACACCTGAGTCGCCACGCGAGACGACGAAGGGCGGGCACCCCGGTGGGGTGCCCGCCCTTCGTGCGTGAGAGGGGGTCGCTCAGCCCTCGGAGCGGTACTCCGTACGCCGCCGCGCGACCGACACGCTGGTGCCCTCCGGCCCGCTCTCCACGGTCACCTGGGCCTGCTCCAGCACCGCCGAGCGGATCTGGGTCCGCAGCCGGTCCTTCAGCGACTCCGGCGCCGCCTCGCCACCGCACTTGCGGGCGAGCAGGGCCTTGAGCTTCTCGTCGATGCCGTACTCGGCCAGGCAGGGCGCGCACTCGTCGAGGTGCTGCTGCAGGAGCTGCCGCCGGTTCTGGTCGCACTCCCGGTCGAGGAACATCCACACCTCGGCCAGCACCTCACCGCAGTCGGCCCCACCGCCGGAGAGCATCGGATTGCGCTCGAGCGGGGTGTCCTTCTCGGCGCTCACGACGCCGTCACCTCCTCGTCGCTCCCGCGGACGATGCCGCGGTCGCGCGCCACGTCGGTCAGCATCTCGCGCAGCTGACGCCGGCCACGGTGCAGCCGGGACATCACGGTCCCGATCGGGGTGCCCATGATCTCGGCGATCTCCTTGTAGGCGAACCCCTCGACGTCGGCCAGGTAGACCGCGATCCGGAAGTCCTCCGGGAGCCCCTGCAGGGCCTCCTTGACGTCGCTGTCGGGCAGCGCGTCGAGGGCCTCCACCTCGGCGGACCGCAGCCCGGTCGACGTGTGCTCACCGGCCTGCGCGAGCTGGTAGTCGGTGATCTCGTCGGTCGGCGACTGCAGCGGCTGGCGCTGCCGCTTCCGGTAACCGTTGATGTAGGTGTTGGTCAGGATCCGGTACAGCCAGGCCTTCAGGTTCGTGCCACGGCGGAACGACCCGAAGGCGGAGTAGGCCTTCAGGAAGGTCTCCTGGACGAGGTCCTCGGCGTCGGCCGGGTTCCGGGTCATCCGCAGTGCGGCCCCGTAGAGCTGGTCGAGCATCGGCATCGCGTCCCGCTCGAAGCGTGCGGTGCGTTCCTCGACGGACTCGTCCTCGGGCGCCCGGTTGCCGTCCTCGTCGGCGGTGCCGACCTCGGCCGGTTCCGTGGCGTCGAGGGCGGCCTCACCGGTGGTACGGAACTCCTCGGTCCCGGACTGCTCCGGCTGTGGTGACAACGGTCCCCTCTCCAGTGACACGAGCCGCGCACCGGTGCGGGTCACCGGCACTGCGGACCCGTCGGAGAGTACGCGTCCACGCCGGGTCCGGCCGGACCGCGGCGACTCCATCACTGCTGTGCTCACGCCCGGAACAACGGTGCGGCCCGGGCCGGCATTCCCGTAGGTTGCCCGCGGCGGGAGGACCCTCCCGCGGCGCGACGGGCGGGGGACGGCGGCGATGGCGGGCAAGGGCACTCCGGCGACGGCGCTGCTGGCGAAGCGGAAGGTGCCGCACGAGGTGCACACCTACACCCACCAGGACGCGGGCGGCGCCGGGTACGGCGAGGAGGCCGTGCGGGAGATGGGCCAGGACCCGCGACGGGTGTTCAAGACACTCGTCGCGCTGGTCGACGGCGTCATGACCGTCGGGATCGTGCCCGTCGCCGCGCAGCTCGACCTGAAGGCGCTGGCCGCCGCGGCGGGCGGCAAGAAGGCCGTCCTCGCCGACGTCGCCGACGCCGAGCGGGCCACCGGCTACGTGGCGGGCGGGATCTCCCCGCTCGGCCAGCGCAGGCGGCTGCCCACCGTCGTCGACGACTCGGCCCGGGAGCACCCGACGGTGTTCTGCTCGGGCGGGCGCCGCGGCCTGGAGATCGAGCTGGCCCCGGACGACCTCGTCGCCCTGACCGGCGCCGTCGTGGCCCCGATCGCCGCAGGTTGAGTAGGGTCGTGATCGCCGAAGGCGTCGAAAGCGGTTACCCGGGGGGCAGCAGATGGACAGGCCGGCGTGGGCACCTGACGAGGTCGACATCACCCGGCCGAGCGTCGCCCGGGTGTACGACTACTACCTGGGCGGATCGCACAACTTCGACGCGGACCGCAGGTTCGCCGACCAGGTGCTCGCCGCGATGCCGGAGATGGCGACCGTCGCCCAGGCCAACCGCTCGTTCCTGCGGCGGGTGGTGCGGTACCTCTGCTCCCAGGGTGTGACCCAGTTCCTCGACCTGGGTTCCGGGATCCCGACCGCGGGCAACGTGCACGAGCTCGCCGCCGCGGAGTGCCCTGACCCGCGGGTGCTCTACGTCGACAACGACCCGATCGCGGTCGTGCACAGCCGGGCGCTGCTCGAGGGCGACCACCGCACCGAGGTGCTGGCCGCCGACCTCACCGAGCCGGCACGCATCCTCGACGACCCGCTGACCCGCTCGCACCTGGACTTCTCGCAGCCGATCGCGGTGCTGCTGGTGTCGGTGCTGCACTTCGTCCCCGACGCACTGGGGCCGGCGGGCATCGTCCGGACCTTCGTCGACGCGACCGCGCCGGGGAGCCACGTGGTGGTCACCCATGCGAGCGACGAGGGCGGCCATTCGGGTGCGAACCAGGCGCAGAGGGTCTACAACCGCGATCAGTCGCCGAATCCGATGTGGATGCGGAGCACCGAGGAGCTGCGCGCCCTGTTCGGCGACCTGGAACTGCTGGAACCGGGAGTGGTGCGGATACCGCTGTGGCGGCCGGAGTCCCCGGTCGGGCCGGAGGCACAACGCTATCCGGGCCTGGCCGCGGTGGCCCGGCGCTGAGCGGCCCGTACCCGGCGGACGCGGAGGAGACGGCGTGGGCGAACCCGTACCGGCGGACGCCGGTGGGCGGCACGACGCGAGCGTCGGCCAGCTGACCGACGCCTGGGTGGCGGCGATCCACGCCCGCGGCTTCGTCTCGGCGGGCCGGGCCGAGCTGTACGAGCTCCTGTCCGGGGCCGCCTGGTGGACCACCGCCGTCGTCGACGGCCGGGCCGAGACCGACATGGCGGCCGACGTCGGCGCCGAGCTGGTCGCGGCGCACCTGACCGACCCCGCTGCGCTGCGCTGCTCGCTCGACGTCCTGTCGTCGCACTTCGCCGACCGGACCACCGACCCGGCCCGGCTGCGGCGGTTCACCGCGGCGGTCGGGGCGATGTCGGCCGGGTACGCCCGGACGCTGCAGCAGCGCACACGCACCGAGCAGGACCGGATCAGCACGGCCGCGTTCGCGGCCCGCAGCGCGGCGGAGAACGCCCGCTGGCGTTCGGAGGCCCGCTACGGCGCGGTCTTCGAGAACACCACGCTCGGCATCAGCGTGGCCGACGCCGACGGAACCATCCTCGAGGCGAACCGGGCGCTGGCCGGCATGCTCGGCTATCCCCCGGGCGAGCTGGTGGGCCGCTCGGTGTTCGAGTTCATCCACCCCGAGGACACCCCCGAGATGTGGCCGCAGATCCAGGCCATGCTCGGCGGCCGGGTGGGGCACGTCCGGATGGAGAAGTCGTACTTCCGGAAGGACGGCGAGCAGGTCTGGACCCAGCTCGTCCTGTCCCTGATCCGCGACCCGGACGGCACCCCCCGCCACCTGGTCGCGATGATCGAGGACGTCACCGAGCGGCACCGGCTGCAGTCCCGGCTGCAGCACCAGGCCGAGCACGACCCGCTCACCGGGCTGCCGAACCGCGCGCTGTTCTTCCGCCGGCTGACCGCCGCCCTGGACGCCGGGCCGGACTCCCGGGTCGGCGTCTGCTACCTCGACCTGGACGGGTTCAAGGCCGTCAACGACACCCTCGGCCACGACGCGGGCGACCAGCTCCTCTCCGCCGTCGCGCAGCGGCTGCACGACGAGCTCGGGGTGGACGGGCACACCGTCGCCCGGATGGGCGGCGACGAGTTCGTGGTGCTCGTCGAGGCGTGCACGGGCACCGCCCAGCTGAACGCGGTCGCGGAGCGGGCACTGGACGTCGTCCGGCGGCCGGTGGCGCTGCGCGGCCGGGAGGTCGTGGTGTCGGCCAGCATCGGCATCGTCGTGTGGCCGGTGCCGCACGACGACGATCCCGGCGGACCGCAGGACACCGGGGAGGCCCGGCAGAGCGGTGCGGCGGAGCTGATGCAGGCCGCCGACACCACCATGTACTGGGCGAAGCGCGACGGCCGGGACCGCATCGCGGTGTTCGACCAGGCCCGGCACCGCCACGACGTCCACCTGTTCGAGCTCGCCGGACGGATGCCCGGCGCGCTGGACCGCGGCGAGTTCGACCTCGAGTACCAGCCGCTGGTGTCGTTCTCCGACGGCCGGGTGGCGGGCGTGGAGGCGCTGGCGCGCTGGCGGACCGCCGACGGCGACCGGCTGGGCCCGGACGTGTTCATCCCGCTCGCCGAGCAGACCGGGCTCATCGTCCCGCTCGGCCTGCACCTGCTGCACCGGGCCTGCTCCGACGCGCGGGCCTGGGTGGACGCCGACCCGTCACGTGAGTTCGTGCTGAGCGTCAACGTCGCCGGACGCCAGCTGCGCCAGCCCGACGCCGTCCAGCGGATCGCCGGGGTGCTGGAGCGCACCGGGTGGCCGGCGCACGCGCTGCAGCTGGAGCTGACCGAGAGCGACCTGATGTCGGCGAGCGGCCGCCCGGTCGCCGCGCTGCAGGAGTTGTCCCGGCTCGGCGTGCGGATCGCGATCGACGACTTCGGCACCGGCTACTCGAACCTCGTCTACCTGCACCGGCTGCCGGTCGACGTGCTGAAGCTGGCCGGGTCGTTCGTGTCCGCACAGGACCCGCAGGCCGCCGACGCCACGCGCGAGGTCGACAGCCCGGTCATCCTCTCGGCGATGATCGATCTCGCGCACAGCCTGGGGCTGCGCGTCGTCGCCGAGTCGGTGGAGACCGACGGGCAGGCGGCGCACCTGCGCTCGCTGGGCTGCGACGTCGGTCAGGGCTGGTTCATGGCGCCGCCGCTGCCTGCGCGCGAGGTCGAGCAGATGCTGGACCGGCGGGTCAGCTTCGGGGACGGGCGTCGCCCGGCCGGGTGAACCCGGTCAGCCACTCCCCGACGGCGCTGCGCAGCTCGGCGTGCTGCTTCTTCAGCCCGTGGTCGCCGTCGAGCAGCACGACGCGGCGGTCCGGGCCGGGATCCGGGACGCCGAACCGGTCGGAGCGGCCCTGCACGACCAGCACCGGGACGCCGGCACCGTCGAGCTCGGGCAGCCGGGTCCGCTCCGGACGCCCGGGCGGGTGCAGCGGGAACGCCAGGCACAGGACGCCCGCGGCGCCGGTCGCGGCGGCGGTGCGGCAGACGACCCGGGCCCCGGAGCTGCGCCCGCCCTGCAGGAGCGGGAGGTCGCCGTCCTTCCGCACGGCGGCCGCGACGGCGAGCCAGGCCTCGTCGAGGTGCCCGGCCGGGGCCGGTGCGCGCCGCCCCGCGACCCGGTAGGGCTGCTCGACCAGCCCGACGTCGCACCCGGCGGCGGTCGCCGCCGCGGTCGCGGCGACCAGGTCGGGGGCGCCGATCCCGCCGCCGGCGCCGTGCCCGAGCAGGAGCAGCGCGCGGGCGGGCCCCGACGTCGACGGGTGCCACGTGACCCGGGCCGGGCCGCGCGGGGTGTCGATCCCGGTAGCCGTCTCCTCGCCGGTCACGAGAGCAGGTCGAGCTGGATCGGCTCGCGCACCTCGTCGTCGGGGATGCGGTCCAGCAGCTCGGGGCCGTTGTTGCGGACGTTGTTGACCTGCGCGGACACCGGCCGGATCTCGCAGGTGGACACCAGCTCCGGGGTCGGCGGGACGAGCAGCCGGGACACCCGCTCGTCGCCCGACCCGGTGTCGGGGTCCAGCCAGTCGGTCCAGTCGCCGGGCCGCAGGACCAGCGGCATCCGGTCGTGCACCTGGGCGAGCGGGCCGACCGCCTCGGTGGTGAGGACGCAGGCGGTGACGAGGCCGTCGGGGTACTTCTCGGCGAGCTCGCCGTCCTTCGGGCGCCAGAACTCCCAGATCCCGGCCATCGCCATCGTGGAGCCGTCGGCGTAGTGCGTGAAGTACGGCTGCTTCTGCGGCTTGCCGGTGCCGCCCTCGCTCTTCGGCACGGCGGCGGAGCGCTGCCACTCGTACCAGCCGTCCATCGGGAACAGGCACCGTCGCGACGCCGCCGCGCGCCGGAACGCGGGCTTCTCGGTGATCGTCTCCGAGCGGGCGTTCACCATCCGCGCCCCGGCCGAGGGGTCCTTCGACCAGAACGGCACCAGGCCCCAGCGCACGGTGCGCAGGGACCGCTCGGTGACGGTGGGGTCGGCCTCGCCGTCGTCGTCGCGGGGGTGCCGCTCGACCACGACGGTGATGTCCTTGGTCGGTGCGACGTTGTAGTCGGCGCGCTGCGACGTCTCGGCCGTGGCGTCGACGGCGTGGAACTCGTCGGCCAGGTCGGCGGGGGCCTTCGTGGAGGCGTAACGGCCGCACATGCGCCCCATCCTGGCACGTGGGAGAAGATGGGGGCGTGAGCTTCTGGTCCGCCCCCACGCCCGGTGCCCCGGTGACCGGCACCGTCTCCGTCCCCGGCTCGAAGTCGGTGACCAACCGGGCACTGCTGCTCGCCGGGCTCTCCGGCGGCGCCTGCCGGGTGGGCGGGGCACCCCCGACCCGCGACACCGCGCTGATGACCGGCGCGCTCGCCGCGCTCGGCGTCCCGGTGACGGCCGACGGGGACACCGTCACGACCGGGGCGCACGACGGGCTGCGCGGCGGCACCGGGGACACCCCGGCCGAGATCGACTGCGGGCTCGCGGGCACCGTCATGCGGTTCGCCCCGCCCGCCGCGGCGACGGCGTCCGGTGCGGTCCGGTTCGACGGCGACCCCCGCGCCCGGGAACGTCCGATGGGCACGGTGCTGTCGGCGCTGCGCACGCTGGGCGCCCGGGTCGACGGCGACGCGCTGCCGTTCCGGCTCGACGGCGGGCCGATCGCCGGGGGCGAGGTGACGATCGACGCGTCGGCGTCGTCGCAGTTCGTGTCCGGGCTGCTGCTGTCCGGTGCCCGCTTCGAGCGCGGGCTGACCGTGCGGCACGCGGGGCGGGCGCTGCCGTCGCTGCCGCACATCGACATGACGGTGGGGATGCTGCGCGAGGCCGGCGTGACCGTCGCCGACCGGACGACCGGCGAGGATCCCGACACCTGGTGGGTGGAACCCGGCCCGGTCGCGGTGCGCGACTGGGACATCGAGCCGGACCTGTCGAACGCGTCGGTGTTCCTGGCCGCGGCGGCCGTCACCGCCGGACGGGTCACGGTGCGGGGCTGGCCGGCGACGTCCACCCAGCCCGGGGTGGACGTGCTGCCCGTCCTCGAGCGGTTCGGCGCCACCGTCACCCACGACGCCGCCGGGCTGACCGTCACCGGGCCGGACCGGCTGTCCGGGATCGACGTCGACCTGCACGACGCCGGTGAGCTCGCCCCCACCGTCGCCGCGATCGCCGCGCTCGCGCACGGCACGTCCCGGCTGCGCGGCATCGGCCACCTGCGCGGACACGAGACCGACCGGCTGGCCGCGCTCGCCGCGGAGATCACCGCGCTGGGCGGGTCCGTCACCGAGACCGACGACGGCCTGGTGATCGACCCGAAACCGCTCACCGGCCGCGCCGACCGGCCGTGGGGGGCCTACGCCGACCACCGGATGGCGACGGCGGGGGCGATCGTCGGGCTGGTCGTGCCGGGGGTGCTGGTCGACGACATCGGCTGCACGGACAAGACCATCCCGGACTTCCCCGGCCGGTGGTCGGCCCTCCTCGGGACCCCGGCGAACGGCTGATCGTGGCCCGCGACATCCGTGCCCTCGACGAGACCGACGTCCGTGTCCGCCCGGGCCGGGGCGGATCGCGACCGCGCAGCAAGCGGCGGCCCGCGCACGCCGACGCCACCCGGGCGATGGTCACCGCCGTCGACCGGGGGCGCTGGACCTGCGCGGTCGACGCCGACCCGGCACGCCCGCGGGTGGTCGCGATGCGGGCCCGGGAGCTGGGCCGGACGCCGGTGGTCGTCGGGGACCGGGTCGATCTCGTCGGGGACCTGTCCGGTGAGCCGGACACCCTGGCCCGGATCGTGCGGGTCGCCGAGCGGGACACGGCGCTCCGGCGTACGGCGGATGACACCGACCCGTACGAGCGGGTGGTCGTCGCGAACGCCGAGCGGCTCGTCGTCGTCACCGCCGTCGCCGACCCGGTCCCCCGCACCGGGTTCGTCGACCGCTGCCTGGTCGCCGCCTACGCCGGTGGCCTGGAGCCGGTGCTCTGCCTGACGAAGTCCGACCTGGCCGATCCGGAGCCGTTCGCCGCGCAGTACCGCGAGCTCGGGGTGCCGCTGGTGATCACCGGACGGGACGCGGCGGGGGCGCCCGAGGGGGCGGACGCCCTGCACGCGGAGCTGTCCGGACGGCTGTGCGCCCTCGTCGGCCACTCCGGTGTCGGGAAGTCGACGCTGGTCAACGCGATCGTCCCGGACGCCGACCAGGCGACCGGCCGGGTCTCCGGTGTCGGGAAGGGACGGCACACGACGACGGCCGCGCTCGCCTTCCCGCACGCCGACGGCTGGGTCGTCGACACCCCGGGGATCCGCTCGTTCGGGCTCGCGTACGTCGGCCCGGACGACGTCGTCGCGGCGTTCGGTGACCTGGCCGCGGTGATCGACGACTGCCCACGCGGCTGCGGCCACCTCGGTCCGCCCGCCGACCCGGAGTGCGCATTGGACGACCTGGTCGCCTCCGGCGCGCTCGCCGGGGGCAGACTCGGGGCGTTGCGCCGCATCCTCGTGGCGCTGAACCAGGGCTGACCCGCAGGACGGAGGCGGACGTGCCGGGACGGCGCCGCGCGGCACTCGTGGCCGGCATCGCCGTGCTCGCCGCGGTGCTCTCCGGCTGCGCCTGGCCCGGCTCGTCCGGGTCCACCCCGGAACCGTCGCCGACGGCCGCCGAGCTGCCGAAGTACTACGACCCGGCCCCGATGCTCGCGGACGTCCGCGCCCGGACCCGGTCCGACGGTACCGCCGGGCTGTCGGTCGCCGGGACGCTCGACGGCGGCTCCGGCCCGGTCCCGGTCAGCGGCGACGGCGTGATGCGGCTCGACCCGGCGGGCGCCGGGCCGTCGGTGCGGCTGGTGCTGCGCACCGGGCCGGAGGGCGACGGCGGGCGCACGACCGAGCTCGTCCGGGTCGGGGACCGCACGTGGCTGCACCCGACCGGCACCGGCTGGGCCGAGGCCGGCCGCGCGGCGATGCCGCCGGGGGTGACCGCCGACGCGACGACCGCCGCGAACGTCGCGTCCGGTGTGGATCCGCTCGCCGCGGTGGCCCGCTACCCGGACGCCGTGCTGGTCGCCGACGCGAGCGACTCCGATGTCGACGGCACCCCGGCGGTGCACTACACGCTCGTCGTCGACCTGGTGCGGGCGATCGCGAGCGAGCACGACCCGGCGAGCCGGGAGGCGCTCGCCGCGCAGCACCGGGCCGGGGTGACGCGGATCAGCACCGAGGTGTGGCTGGACGCCGACCGCAGACCGCTGCGCAGCAGGCTCCGCCAGCAGCTGCCCGGGGCCGGGACGCTCGACCTGCTGATCCGCTACCGGGACTGGGGCGCGCCGGTGTCGATCGAGCCGCCGGTGCCGGGCTGAGCGCTCACCGCCGGAACGCGAGGTCGAGGCCGTCCACCGGCCAGGTGCAGCGGTAGAGCCTGCCCCACCCGGACGAGGTGACCCACGCGTCCCGGGACCCCGCACCGGCGAAGCAGATGTTCGTGACGTGCGGGTCGTGCTCGGGCGGGGCGACCGTACCCAGCAGCTCGCCCGCCGGGGAGAGCACGCTGATCTCCCCGCTGACCAGGGTCGCGACGCAGACGTTCCCGTCGCCGTCGACGGCCAGCGAGTCGAGGTTGCGGTACCCGGCGAACCCGTGCAGCAGCCGCGCACCGCCGGGCCCCGGCGGGCCGGGCAGCTCGTCGGGCGCCGCCAGCGTCCCCGGGCCCGTCACGGCCCAGCACCAGACCCGGCCGGTCGCGGTCTCGGCGACGTAGAGCCGGGAGCCGTCCGGGGAGAGCCCGACACCGTTCGGCGTGATCAGCGGGTGCACCACCTCGGTGTGCGCGGACCCGTCCGTGGTCGCGTGGTGCAGCCCGCCGAGGTCCATCTCGCGCGGGCGCCGCTTGCCGAGATCGGTGAACCAGAACGTCCCGTCCGCGGCGAAGACGATGTCGTTCGGGCCGCGGAGCCCGTCGTACAGCACGGTCGTCGCGCCGCTGTCCGGGTCGATGCGCAGGATCGCGCCGCCCCGGTAGTCCTCGGCCTGGTTCCCCGGATAGACGGTGCCGTCGGGGCGGGTGTGCCAGGCGAAACCGCCGTTGTCGCAGACGTACACGGCGCCGTCGGGGCCGATCGCCGCGCCGTTCGGGCCGCCGCCGGTCTCCGCGACGAGCGCGTGCGTGCCGTCCGGCAGCACCCGGGTCACCCGGCCCGCGGCGATCTCGACGACGAGCACCGACCCGTCCGACAGCGCCACCGGGCCCTCCGGGAACGCCAGCCCACGGGTCACCTCGTGCAGCTCCGGTGCGACGAACATCCGACATTGCCTCCTCGCGGGTTACGGTCGGCCCATGGACGAGCGCGTACGGACCACCGTGGACGGCGGCGTCGCCGAGGTACGGCTGTCCCGGCCGGACAAGCGCAACGCACTCGACGTCGCCATGTTCTCCGCGATCGTGCACGCCACGCACGGTCTCCGCACGACGCCGGGACTCCGCGCGGTGGTCCTCTCCGCCGACGGGCCGGACTTCTGCGCCGGTCTCGACCGCGACATGTTCCGCGCGATGGGGTCCGGCGAACGCCTCTCCGCGACGGCCGAGCTTCCCCCGCCCGCCGCGGGCTCACCCGCGCGGGCCACCGGTCAGCGCGCGGTGTGGGGGTTCGCGGAGCTGCCCGTCCCGGTGATCGCCGCGGTGCAGGGCAACGCCCTCGGCGGCGGCCTGCAGGTCGCGCTGGGCGCCGACATCCGGATCGTCGCCCCGGACGCGACGCTGTCGGTGCTGGAGATCCGCTGGGGCCTGGTGCCGGACATGTGCGGCACCCGGCTGCTGCCCGGGCTGGTCGGGCGGGACGTCGCGAAGGACCTCACCTTCACCGGGCGGCCGGTGTCGGGCACCGACGCCGTCGCGCTCGGGCTGGCCACCCGCACCGCCACCGACCCGCGGGCCGCGGCGTGGGAGACGGCGCGGAAGATCGCCGCCCTGAGCCCGCAGGCCGTACGCGCCGCGAAACGCCTGCTCGACGACGACGGCCGGTCCCCGATCGCCGACGGCCTCGCCGCCGAGCAGGACGAGATCGGCGCGCTGATCGGCAGCCCGGACCAGCGGGAGGCGGTCGTCGCCCGGCTGGAGGGTCGCGCGCCACGCTTCACCGACGGCTGAGCCGGCGGGCCGGGGTCTCAGGCCCCGAGACGTTCCAGCGCGCGGGCCGCGGCGCGGGCCCGCACCGGGTCGGGCCGGTGGGTCCGCACCTCCTGGGTGTCGCGGACCAGCCGTCGCAGCTCGGGCGGGCCGCCGTCGAGGATCCCGGCCGCCCGGGCCTGGACCAGGGCGTTGCCCAGCGCCGCGGCCTCCACCGGCCCGGCGACGACCGGCCGGTCGCAGGCGTCGGCCGCCAGGTCGCACAGCAGCGTGTTGCGCGCGCCGCCGCCGACGAGGTGCACCACCTCGGCGGGATTCCCGGACAGCGTGCAGGCCCGGTCGACGGCGCGCCGGTAGGCCAGCGCGAGGCTGTCGAGGATGCAGCGCACGATCCCGGCCCGGCCGTCGGGTGGCGGCTCGCCGCGCTCGGCGCAGGCCTCGGCGATCCGCGCCGGCATGTCGCCGGGGGCGAGGAAGCGCGGGTCTCCGGCGTCCACGACGGACCCGAACGCGGGCAGCCGGGCCGCCCCCGCGAGCAGCGCGGCGAGGTCCGGCTCGGCGCCGTCGGTGTCGGCCCAGGTGCGCAACGACTCCTGCAACAGCCAGAGCCCCATCACGTTGCGCAGGAACCGGACCGTGCCGTCGACACCGAGCTCGTTGGTGAAACCTGCCGTGCGGGCGTCCTCGGTGAGCACCGGCTTCGCCAGCTCGACGCCCACCAGCGACCAGGTGCCGCACGAGACGTAGGCGAAGGAGTCCCCCGCCGCCGGGACGCCGAGCACCGCCGACGCGGTGTCGTGCGAGCCGACCGCGGTCAACGGCACCGGGCCGGTGAGCCCGGTCGCGTCCAGCACCTCCGGCAGCAGCTCCCCGATCCGGTCGCCGGGCTCGCACAGCGGCGGGAGCAGCGTGGGATCGAGCCCGAGCCGCGACACCGTCCCGGTCGCCCACCGCCGGGTGCGGGCGTCGAGCAGCCCGGTGGTGGAGGCGTTGGTGACCTCCGCGCCGACGGCGCCGGTGAGCCAGTACCCCACGAGATCGGGCACCAGCAGCATCCGGCGGGCGGCGGCGAGCGCGGCGCTCCCCTGCCGGGCGGCGAGCTGGAACACGGTGTTGAACGGGAGGTGCTGGAGCCCGTTGACGGCGTAGAGCTCGTCCGGAGGGACGAGCCCGTGCACCACCGGCACGCCGCGCTCGTGGACCGGGTCACGGTAGTGGACGGGGTTGCCGAGCAGGTCGCCGTCGGCGTCGAGCAGTCCGACGTCGACCGCCCAGCTGTCGACGCCGACGCCGTCGAGGCGGCCCGCGGCGCGGGCGGCGGCGCGGAGCCCGTCGAGCACACCGCGGTGGAGGTCGAGCACGTCCCAGTGCAGGGTGCCGCGGACCCGCACCGGCCGGTTCGCGAACCGGTGCGCCTCGGCGAGCTCGAGGACGCCCTGGCCGATCCGGGCGGTCATGACCCGGCCGCTGGAGGCGCCCAGGTCGACCGCGGCGAACGTCCCCGCGCTCATCGCAGGAACGCCGCCGCGACGCCGGAGTCGACCGGCACGTGCAGGCCGGTGGTCCGGGTGAGGTCGCCGCCGGTCAGTGCGAACACCGCCGCCGCCACGTGCTCCGGGAGCACCTCGCGCTTGAGGATGGTGCGCTGGGCGTAGAACTCGCCGAGCTCGGACTCCTCGACGCCGTAGACCGCGGCCCGCTGCGCGCCCCAGCCCCCGGCGAAGATCCCGGAGCCGCGGACGACGCCGTCCGGGTTGATGCCGTTGACCCGGATCCCGTGCCCGCCCAGCTCGGCGGCGAGCAGCCGCACCTGGTGGGCCTGGTCGGCCTTGGTGGCGCCGTAGGCGACGTTGTCCGGTCCGGCGAACACGGCGTTCTTCGAGGAGATGTAGACGATGTCACCACCGGTCCCCTGCGCGATCATCGTCCGGGCCGCCTCGCGGGACACCAGGAACGAGCCCTTCGCCATCACGTCGTGCTGCAGGTCCCAGTCGTGCTCGGTGGTCTCCAGCAGCGGCTTGGAGATCGACAGCCCGGCGTTGTTGACGACGAGGTCGATCCCGCCGAACGCGAGCGCGCCCGCGGCGAACGCGGCGACCACCCCGTCCGCGCTCGACACGTCGGCCGCGACCCCGATCGCGACGTCGGTGCCGCCCAGCGCGGCGGCCGTGTCGGCCGCCTGCTGCGCGTCCAGGTCGGCGACCACGACGCAGGCGCCCTCGGCGGCCAGCCGCTGCGCGACGGCCTTCCCGATCCCGGACGCCGCGCCGGTCACCAGCGCGACCCGCGCGGCGAGCGGCTTCGGGGCAGGCATCCGCTGCAGCTTCGCCTCCTCCAGCGCCCAGTACTCGATGCGGAACTTCTCCGCCTCGTCGATCGGGGCGTAGCGGGAGACGGCCTCGGCGCCGCGCATCACGTTGATCGCGTTGACGTAGAACTCGCCCGCCACCCGTGCGGTCTGCTTGGTCGCGCCGAAGGAGAACATCCCCACCCCGGGGACGAGCACGACGGCCGGGTCCGCACCGCGGATCGCGGGCGAGCCGGCGTCGGCGTGCCGGTCGTAGTAGGCGCGGTAACCCTCCCGGTAGGTCTCGTGCAGCTCCCGGAGCCGCGCGACGGTCTCCTCGACGCCCGCGTCCGCCGGGAGGTCCACCACCAGGGGCTTCACCTTGGTGCGCAGGAAGTGGTCCGGGCAGGAGGTACCCAGCTCGGCCAGCGCGCCGAGCTTCTCCCGGGACAGGAAGTCGAGGACGACCGGGGAGTCGGTGAAGTGGCCGACCTGCGCCCGGTCGGTCGAGGCGAGCCCGCGCACGACCGGGGCCAGCGCCGCGGCCTTCGCCCGCCGCTCGGCATCCGCCAGTGCCTCGTAGCCGGGGCGGACCGGGCCGAACGGCTCGGCGGCGCCGCGGGTGTCCAGGTACGCCTGCGCCGTCCGGATGATCTCCAGCGAGTGCGCCTCGCAGGCGTCGGCGTCGTCGCCCCAGGCGGTGATCCCGTGCCCGCCGAGGACCACCCCGATGGCCTGTGGGTTCGCCTCGGCGACCGCGGCGATGTCCAGGCCGAGCTGGAATCCGGGGCGCCGCCACGGCACCCACTGCACCCGGTCCCCGAAGATCTCCTTCGTCAGGGCCTCGCCGTCGGCGGCACAGGCGATCGCGATACCCGCGTCCGGGTGCAGGTGGTCGACGTGCGGGGCCGTGACGAGGCCGTGCATCGCGGTGTCGATCGACGGGGCGGCACCGCCGCGCCCGTGCAGGCAGTAGTCGAACGCGGCGACCATCTCGTCCTCGCGCTCGACGCCCGGGTAGGTGCCGACCAGCGACCGCAGCCGGTCGAGGCGGAGCGCGGCGAGCCCGGACGCGGTGAGCGTGCCGAGGTCGCCGCCGGAGCCCTTGACCCAGACGAGCTCGACGTCGCCGCCGGTGACCGGATCGGTGGCGGTGCCCTTGGCGGAGGTGTTGCCGCCGGCGTAGTTGGTGGTGGCCGGGTCGGCGCCCAGCCGGTTCGAGCGGGCGATCAGGTCAGCGACGACGGGGTGCGGGCTCATGGTCTCCTCGTGCGTGGTCATCAGGCGCCCCAGGACGCCTACTCGCCACCGACGCGGGTCGCGGCGAGATGCTGGTCGTGGCCGGACGCGCGGTAGCCCGCGAACGGGTCGGCGGGCAGGCCGCGGGACTCGCGGAACTCCGCGAGCAGCGGGCGGACGTCGGCCGAGTGCGCGTCGACCAGGATCTGGTGGGCGCCCAGGACGTCACCGGCGGTCTGTGCCGCCCGCAGGGCGGCGCGGTCGACGAGCAGCGCCTTCGCCGTCGCCTCCTGCACGTTGAGCACCGAGCGGATCTGGCCCTGGATCTTCGGCTCGATGTTGTGGCACTGGTCGAGCATGAAGTTCACGCCCTGCCCGGTCAGGGCGTCGTTGCCGACGATCTCGTTCATGATCCGGAACAGCTGGAACGGGTCGGCAGCGCCGACGATGAGATCGTCGTCGGCGTAGTTGCGGGAGTTGAAGTCGAACGCACCGAGCCGCCCGGCCCGCAGCAGCTGGACGACGATGAACTCGATGTTGGTGTTCGGTGCGTGGTGCCCGGTGTCGAGCACGACCTGCGCCCGGTCGCCCAGTGCGAGGCAGTGCAGCAGCGACGTGCCCCAGTCCGGGACGTCGGTGGTGTAGAAGTACGGCTCGAAGAACTTGTACTCCAGCAGCAGCCGCATGTGCGGGTCGAGCAGCGCGTAGATCTCCGACAGCGACTCGGCGAGCCGGTCCTGGCGGGCGCGGATGTCGTCCTGGCCGGCGTAGTTGGTGCCGTCGGGCAGCCACAGCTTCAGGTCGGTCGATCCGGTCGCCCGCATGACGTCGACGCACTCGGCGTGGTGCGCGATCGCCTTCTTGCGCACCAGCGGGTCCGGGTGGGTCAGCGAGCCGAGCCGGTAGTCGTCGTCCTGGAAGAGGTTGGAGTTGACGGCGCCGAGGCGCACGCCCTCGTCGGCGGCGTGCGCGGAGAGCGCGGCCCAGTCGTCGACGCGGTCCCACGGCACGTGCAGCGACACCCGCGGCGCCAGCCCGGTCCACCGGTGCACGGTCGCCGCGTCGGACACCTTCTCGTACGGGGTCCGCGCGGTGCCCGGCTGCCCGAACACCTTGAAGCGGGTGCCGGAGTTCCCGAACGCCCAGCTGGGCAGCTCGATGCTCTGCTCGGCCAGCGCGGACAGGACCGTCTCGGACGGCGTCATCGGTGATCACCCCGGGGTGCATCGGCACGGCCGCAGCCGTTGAAACGAATCAATTACCGAGCCGGACGGTACGGACGTCACCGACGGCCGGTCAACCCTCGACACTATCGAGCCCCGACGGACGAGGCGAGAGAGGGCTTGTCCGGCAGCGGTGCGCCGTGCCACACTCCGTCGCCAGATGTTGAAACGGTTCATCATCGACTCCACACGTCGAGGGGGATGCCGGTGGGAGAGCGTGTCTGCTTCCTGATGCACCTGCGGCCCGAGCTGGTCGACGAGTACCTCGAGGCCCACCGCGAGGTGTGGCCGGAGATGCTCGACGCGCTGCGCAGGCACGGCTGGCGGGACTACTCGCTGTTCGTGAAGCCGGAGGCCGCGCTCGTCGTCGGGACCGTCACCTGCGACGACTTCGCCGCATCCTTGGCCGGCATGGACGGCGAGCCGGTCAACGAGCGCTGGCAGGCCACCATGTCGCGGTTCTTCGCCGCCGGCGACGGCACCCGCCCCGATCAGGGGCTCGACCGGCTCACCGAGTACTTCCACCTCGCCTGACCGACCACGGCACTTCCGACCCCTGAGAGGGCTGCGACGATGCGAATCGGAAGCACTCACACCACCGGCTGGAAGGCGACGGCATCCGTCGCCATGTCCAACTACATCGAGGCCGGATCGATCATCGCCATCGCGACGAGCCTGTCGCTGTGGCAGGACGCGTTCGGCATCGACGACTTCGCCGTCGGGCTGCTCGCCGCGTTCAGCGCGAACGCCTTCGGTGCCGCGATCGGCGCGGCGATCGGCGGCCCGCTGTGCGACCGCTACGGCCGCAAGTTCATCTACACCTACGACCTCGTCGTGTTCATGGTCGGCGTGCTGCTGGCCGCGTTCGCGGTGAACTTCCCGATGCTGCTCGCGGCGTTCCTGATCACCGGCATCGCCGTCGGGGCCGGCGTCCCGGCGTCGTGGACCTACATCGCCGAGGAGGCGCCGCCCGGGGAGCGGGCCAAGCACGTCGGGGCCGCGCAGCTCGCCTGGTCCGCGGGCCCGGTCGTCGGGTTCCTGCTCGCCGTCGTGCTGACCGCCCCGCTCGGCCTGTTCGGCGCCCGGCTGGTGTTCGCCCACCTGTTCGTCGTGGCGTTCGTGGTCTGGTGGATCCGGCGCGGGCTCTCCGAGTCGCGGATGTGGAAGCACAACCAGCAGGCCGGCGCAGCCGTGCGCCGCGGCGGGCTGCGGGCACTGTTCTCCGGGCGGGCCAACGTCACCGCGCTGCTGGTGCTGTTCGGCATCTACGGCTTCTGGAACCTCGTCGCCGGCCAGATGGGGATCTTCATGCCGCGGGTCTACGAGACCTCCGGCGTGACCAGCGAGGTCGAGCAGAACCTGCTGCAGGCGCTGCTGTGGGGCTGCACGGTGGCCGCCACCTGGTTCGGCTTCATGCGCTACGGCGACCGTGTGAACCGCCGCACCCTCTACGTCATCGGTGCGGCGCTGGGCATCTTCGCCGGGGTCATCCTGGTCTTCGCGGAGGCGAACCTGCCGCTGCTGCTGCTCTTCGCGGTCAGCTGGGGCGTCTCGGCGGGCATCGGCGCGCAGGCGTTCTACGCGCTGTGGACCAGCGAGCTGTTCGCGACGCCGTACCGGGCCAGCGCCCAGGGCGTGCTGTTCTTCGCCGTCCGGTTCGCGATCGGCGTGCTGAGCTACTGGTTCCCGACGCTGCTCGCCACCCACGGCGTCGCCCCGGTCGGGCTGCTGGTGATCGCCTTCCTGGTCGTCGCGCTCGTCGTCGGTGCGGTGTTCGCCCCGGACACCCGTGGCAAGAGCCTCGAGCAGATCGAGATCGAGCGCTACGGCGAGGTCGTCTCTCCGGAGATCGCCCCCGGCACCCCGAAGCCGGGCTCACCGGCCGTCGGCTGACACGCGCGACCGGCGGCTACCGTGGTGCCCGTGGCCAGCATCAAGGACGTCGCACGCCTTGCCGGGGTCTCCCTCGGCACGGTGAGCAACGTGCTGAACCGGCCGGAACGGGTCGGCCCGGAGCGCCGGGCCCGTGTCGAGCGGGCCATCGCCGAGCTCGGGTTCGTGCGCAGCGAACCGGCCCGCCAGCTGCGGGCGGGGATGAGCCGGACCGTCGCCGTCGTCGTGCTGGACGTGACCAACCCGTTCTTCGGCGAGATCGTCGAGGGTGCCGAGGAGATCGCCGAGCAGCACGACGCCCAGGTGGTCGTCTGCAACAGCGCCGGGGATCCGGCCCGGGAGGCCCGGCACCTCGACCGGCTGCTGCAGCAGCAGGTGCTCGGCATCCTGCTGTCCCCGGTGCACGAGGTCGCGAGCGCGCAGCAGCTCGCGGCGCGGCGGTCGCCCCCGCCGGTCGTCTTCGTCGACCGGGTGCCGGCCGGTCCCGGGTTCGCCTCGGTCGCCGTCGACGACGTCCGGGGCGGCGAGCTCGTCGGCGAGCTGCTCGACGCCGGCGGCCACGAGCGGATCGCGTTCGCCGGTGGGCCGGTGTCGCTGCGCCAGGTCTCCGACCGGCTGCACGGGCTGCGGTCCGGCTCCCGCGGGCGTATCCGGGTGATCGACAGCGCCGACCTGTCGATCCGTTCCGGCGCCGCGGTCCTCGACGAGATCCTCGCGGTCCCCGAGCCGGCCCGGCCGACGGCGGTGTTCTGCGCGAACGACCTGCTCGCGATCGGTGTGCTCAACGCCTGCATGCGGCGCGGCGTCGCCGTCCCCGACGAGCTGGCGGTGGTCGGCTACGACGACATCTCGTTCGCCGAGACGGCGAGCGTCGCGCTCACCACCGTGGCCCAGCCCGCACGGCGGCTCGGGACCGAGGCCGCGCGCCTCCTGCTGGACGACGCCGCGGGGCGGAGCAACCTCGTCTTCTCCCCCGAGCTGGTCGTGCGCTCCTCCGCCCGGCCCCGCGCCGGCCTGTCGTCGGCGTCCTGAGGGCGCTCAGCCCAGCTCGACCAGGAACGGCAGCTCGGACGGGTCGTACCAGGCCAGCTCGTGGTCCTCGGCCTCACCGACCAGGAACTCGGCGTCGAGGTCCCCCAGGTCCGCCTTGTCGACCGCCGCGGCGGCCTCCCGCACGGCGTGCTCGGCCTCCGGAAGGTCCACGTGGACCGCCGCGAGCTTCGCGACGGGCACGGGGCCGGTCACCCGGACCGCGCCGTCGTCGAGATCGGGGCGCAGCGTGACGTCGTCGGTGTCGGCCGCGACGACCACCCGGCGGGACGGGGTCCCGTCCTCGCCGAGTCCGAACTCGACGGCGAGCAGCCGCAGCGAGGCGCGCGCGGCCTCGTTCAGCGCGGCGTACTCGAGCTCCTCGTCGTCGCCGGTCGTGTACGACTCGCGCAGCTTCGGGGTCAGCGCGAACGCGGTCCCGCCGAGCGGTTCGAAGCTGCCGGTCTTCACCGTGCGGGCCAGCATGGGCCACGTCGCGGGGAGGTAGATCCGCACGTCGGGGGTCCTTTCTCGAAGCTCGCGGCGCTACTGCCGGAGGGTCTCGAGCAGCTCGTCGAGCGACTCGTTCACCATCCCGGCGAGCACCTCGATGTCGGGCATGGCGTCCCGGTCGCCGTTCAGTCCGTAGTAGACGCCGCCGTCGTAGCTGGTCAGCCCGATGGAGACCGCCTGCCCCTTCGCCAGCGGCACCACCGGGAACATCTCCCGCATCCGGGCACCCGCGGCGTAGAGCGGGAACTGCGGGCCCGGCACGTTGGTCACCATCAGGTTGAAGAAGTGCCGGGACATGCCGCTGGCCGCGCGGGCGCCCACGGCGTGCAGCGTCGGCGGGGCGAACCCGCCGATCCGGACCAGGGTGTCGGCACCGACGGCGTCGCCGGTGTCGGTGTGCTCGCGCATCTGGTGGGTCACCTGGTGCAGCCGCACCAGCGGGCTCGGCTCGCCGACCGGCAGGTCCACCAGGAACGACGCCACCCGGTTGCCGAGCGAGCTGCCGGTCGCCGAGCTGGGCACGTCGCCCTCGCCGCGGACCGACAGCGGCACCAGCGCCCGCACCGTCGACGACCCGCCGACCGGCTCGCCGCGCGACATGAGCCAGGTGCGCAGCGCACCGGCGATCACCGCGAGCACGACGTCGTTGACGTCGCACCCGTAGGCGGCGCGCACCTTGCGGTAGTCCTCCAGGCCGGTGCGGGCCAGCGCGAACCGGCGCTGCGTGGAGATCTCAGCGTTGAGCGGGAGCCCGGGGGCACGCCTGCCCGCGGTCCGCGCCATCGCCAGCACCTTCCCGGCCGCACCCGTCACCTTGCCGACGGTCGCGAGGGCGTCGCCGGTGGCGACGCGGACGTTCTCGACCAGCTCGGTCGGCCGGGTCACGGCCTCGCCGATCGCGTCGAGCACGAGCTGGCCGTCGCTCGGTTCCGGACGCGGCATCCACAGCTCGTCCGGGGTGTCACGGGGCTCGGCGGACACGTCGAGGATGACCTGGCCGATGTCGATGGCGGAGATGCCGTCGACCATCGCCTGGTGGGTCTTGGTGACGATCGCGACCCGGTCCTCACCGCCGCGACGCCCGTCCGAGGCAGGCGCGAGCCCCTCGATCAGGTACATCTCCCAGAGCGGGCGCCCGTGGTCGAGCGGGCGGGACATCAGCCGCCCGACCAGGTCGGTCAGCTGCTCCTCGCTGCCCGGACGGGGCAGCGCCGAGCGCCGCACGTGGTAGGCAATGTCGAACTCGGGATCGTCGACCCACACCGGGCGGGCGAGGTTCCCGGGCACGTGCCGGACCTTCTGCCGGAACCGGGGCACGAGGGCGAGCCGCTGCTCGATGAGCTCGACGAGCCGGTCGTAGTCGAAGCCGTCGCGCGGCCGGTCGAAGACGGCGACACCGCCGACGTGCATGGGTGTGGTCGCCTCCTCCAGGTAGAGGAAAGAGGCGTCGAGCGCGGAGAGCCGGGACGGCATGGCCGCGATCCTACGTGCGCGTGGGATCGTGGCCGCCGTGACCGACCGCACCGTGTCCCCGAAGGACCGATTCATCACCGTGTACGGCCGCAAGCCGGTCCTGGAGGCGCTGTCCGACCCGGATCTCGAGGTCGACAAGGTCGTCCTCGCCGACTCGGTGCGGGGTGCCGGGGAACGCGAGATCACCGCCGCCGCCCGCGGTCGGGGGGTGCCGGTCCAGCGGGCGTCGGCGCAGCGGGTGAAGGTCCTCGCCGGCAACGGCCGGCACGACCAGGGGGTGCTCGCCGACGTCGTCGCCCCGCGGATGGCGCCGCTGCCGGTGTTCCTCTCCGACCTGGGGAGCCGCCGACCGGCGTCGGTGCTGGTGCTCGACGCCGTCACCAACCCGTCGAACGTCGGGATGATCCTGCGCAGCGCCACCGCCGCCGGGCTCGACGGCGTGCTGCTGCCCCGCCGCGGCGTGCCCGCCATCGACCCGCTCGTGATCAAGGCGTCGGCCGGGGTCGCGTTCGCCGCCCCGGTGCTGCGCTGCAGCACCGCCGCCGAGGGCGTCGACCTGATGCGCGACGCCGGGTTCTCGGTGTTCGGCCTCGACACCGGCTCCGGCTCGCTGCTCGACGCCGAGCTGCCGCACCGGGTGGCGCTGGTGCTCGGCAACGAGACCGACGGCCTGACCGAGGACGTCCGGGAGCGGCTCGACGGGATCCTGTCGCTCCCGATGTACGGCGGGGTGGAGTCGCTCAACGTCGCCTCCGCCGGCGCGGTCGCGGCCTACGAGCTGCTGCGCCGCCGGGACTGACCCCTCCCCCGGACGCCGCCGGCTGCCTAGGGTCGGGTCATGGTGCGACGTCGCATGCCCCGCCCGTCCGAGCTCGCGCCGCTGCTGCGCCCGGCCCCGGTCACGCTGGACCGGACGGCCGCGCGGCTGGCCCGCGCCACGAGCATCGGCGACCTGCGCGCCCTCGCCCGGAAGCGGGCCCCGCGTGCGGTGTTCGACTACACCGACGGCGCCGCCGAGGACGAGGTGAGCCTGCGGCGGGCGCGCGAGGTGTGGTCGTCGGTCGAGTTCACCCCCACGGTGCTGCGCGACGTCTCCCGGGTCGACACCGGCCGCGACGTGCTCGGCGGCCGGTCCGCGCTGCCGTTCGCGCTGGCCCCGACCGGCTTCACCCGGATGATGCACACCGAGGGCGAGCGGGCCGTGGCCGCCGCGTCGGCGGCGGCCGGGATCCCGTACGCGCTGTCCACCATGGGTTCGACGACGATCGAGGGCGCCGCCGAGGCCGGCCGCGGCGGACGGCACTGGTTCCAGCTCTACCTCTGGAAGGACCGCTCGGTCGCGCACGACCTGGTCTCCAGGGCCCGGGCCGCCGGCTACGACACCCTGCTGCTCACCGTCGACACGCCGGTCGGCGGCAACCGGCGGCGCGACGCCCGCCACGGCCTGTCCATCCCGCCCGCGCTCTCGCTGCGGACCTTCGTCGACGGCGCCCGGCACCCGCGCTGGTGGTTCGACCTGATCACCACCGAGCCGCTGACGTTCGAGAGCCTCACCGCGGGCGGCAGCCCGTTCGAGGTCATCAACAAGGTGTTCGACCCGGCACTGACGATGGACGACGTCGCCTGGCTCCGCGAGACCTGGCCGGGCAAGCTGGTGATCAAGGGCGTCCAGTCGGTCGCCGACGCGCGCCGGGTGGTCGCGGCCGGTGCCGACGCCGTCCTGCTCTCCAACCACGGCGGCCGCCAGCTCGACCGGGCGCCGGTGCCCGCGGAGCTGATCGAGCCGGTCGTGCAGGAACTGGGCGACGACGCCGAGGTGCTCGTCGACACCGGGATCCTGCACGGCGGCGACGTCGTCGCGGCCGTCGCGCTCGGCGCGCGGGTCGCGCTCGTGGGTCGTGCCTACCTGTACGGCCTGATGGCCGGTGGCGAGGCCGGTGTGCGGCGGTCGATCGAGATCCTGCGGGCGGAGGTGGAGCGCACGATGCAGCTGCTCGGCGTCACCCGGATCGACGACCTGCGCCCGGAGCACGCCCGGCTCCGCCCGGCGACCACCCGTCCCCTTCACCCGGACGGACTACACGCACCGGGTGCGCGGGGCCGGTGACGAGGCCACCATGTCCGCATGGGTTTCCTGGACAAGGCCAAGGAACTGCTCGGCAAGCACGACGACAAGGTCGATCAGGCGCTGAACAAGGCCGGCGACGCGGCGAAGAAGAAGTTCGCCGGCAACGAGCAGCACATCGACACCGCGACGAAGTTCGCGCGCGAGCGGACCGGGACCGGGGACAGCACCCAGCAGCCCGGTCAGCCCGGCCCGGACGGCCAGGCCCCGCCGCCCCCGCCCGGGCAGCAGCCGGGCCAGGCTCCGCCGCCCCCGCCGCAGCAGTGAGCGCGTGCCGGTAGCACCGGCACGCGGCACGACCGGTCCGGCATCCGCCGGCACCGCGACTCCGAGGCGCCGTCCGCATCGCGGGCGGCGCCTCCGCACGTCCGGACCGGGTCACGGGCCGGCCGGGACCCCCAGCAGGATCTCCAGCTCGGCGAGCGTCGCACCGGGTTCGACGTGCCGGACGCCGACCGCCCCGGCCGCGGCGGCGCCGCGCACGCAGGCCCCGAGATCGTCGACGACGACGCAGTCGGCGGCCTCCAGCCCCAGCTCCGCGGCCGCCGCCGCGAACGCGTCCGGGCTGGGTTTGCGGGCACCGCGGACCGCGCCGAGCAGCACGGTGCCGAACGCCTCGGCGCACTCGTCGGGCACCGCGTGCGCACCGGAGAACAGTGCCGTCCGGACCCCGGCGCCGGCGGCGCGGCGGGCGTAGTCGAGCAGCAGCGCGCCGCCACCGGGCTCGTCGAGGACGCCGCCGTAGTCGACGATCAGGCCGCGCAGGGTGCGTGCTTCCGCCACCCCCGCGACTGTACCCAGCGCCCCCTCGGACGCTAGTCCAGCGCGCGCCGGAGGAAACCGCGGATTCCCAGCAGGGTGAACAGCACGATGGCGAGCACCGGGACCAGCACGCAGACCCACAGGGGGATGTGCGGGATCCCGGGGACCAGCGACGCGCGGAGCCCCTCGCTCACGTACGTGAGCGGGTTCAGCGCCGACAGCACCTGGAACCAGCGCAGGTCCTCCAGCGTCAGCCACGGGTACTGCACGGAGCCGGTGAACAGCAGCGGCGTGAAGATCACCGCGAACAGGATGTTGATCCGCCGGGGCGGGACGGCCGTGCCGATCGTCAGCCCCATGGCGGCGCCCAGCAGCGCACCGAGGACGACCATCAGCAGGGCCGGCAGCAGCCCCTCCGCCGGCCAGCCGACGTCGATCATGGCGAGGCCGATCGGCACCATCAGCAGGCTCGCCAGCAGCCCGCGCAGCCCGGCGAACACGATCTTCTCGACGGCGACCGCCCACACCGGCATCGGTGCCAGCAACCGGTCGTCGATCTCGCGGGTCCAGGACAGCTCGAACACCAGCGGCAGCGTGACGCTCTGCAGCGCGCCGAACATCGCGTTCAGCGCGATGAGGCCGGGCAGCATGATCTCGCCGTAGCCCTCGGCGACGAACCCGCCGCGGCCCAGGACGACGACGAACACCAGCAGGAAGAAGAACGGCTGCACCAGCACCTGGGCCAGGAACGAGGGCAGCTCCCGTCCGGTGACGTAGACGTCGCGGCGGAGCACCGCCAGGAACGCACGCCCGCTCATCGCAGGTCCCTCCCGGTCAGGTCGATGAAGACGTCCTCCAGGGTCGCCTCGCCCAGCGACACGTCCCGCACCCCGGCGCCGTGCCGCCCGAGCAGGTCGACGACCGGGGCGAGCAGGGTCGCCGGCTCGCAGGTCACCGACAGCCGGAACGTCACGGTGCCCTCACCGCCCGTCCCGGGCACCGACTCGATCCGGGCGACGCCGTCGAGCCCGGCCAGCGCGTCGCGCAGCGGCTCCGGGCCGCCGGGCCCGGGTTCGGCGACGACCCCGACGGTCGCGCTGCCCGGCAGCTCGCGGACGAGCGCCTCCGGGGTGTCGAGCGCCAGCAGCGCCCCGTGGTCGACGATGCCGATCCGGTCCGAGAGCTTGTGCGCCTCGTCCATGTCGTGCGTGGTGAGGACGACGGTCACGCCCTCGTCGGACAGCCCGCGGATCTGGTCGTGCACGAACAGCCGGGCCTGCGGGTCGAGCCCGGTGCATGAGCCCTCGCGCGATCATCACGCGTTGCGCCTGGCCGCCGGAGAGGTCGTCGGCGATCGCCTTCGCCTTGTCCGCCAGGCCCATCCGCTCCAGCAGCTCGTCGGCCCGCCGGTTCCGCTCGGCGCGGCCGACCCCGTGGTACGCGGCGTGGAAGACGAGGTTGTCGCGGACGCCGAGCGAGCGGTCCAGGTTCTGCCGCTGCGGCACGACGGCGAGCTTCGCGCACACCGCGACCGCGTCGGTCCGCACGTCGAGCCCGGCGACCCGGGCGATCCCGGACGTCGGCACCACCCGCGTCGTCAGGACGCCGACCGTCGTCGTCTTCCCTGCACCGTTCGGGCCCAGCAGGCCGAACACCTCGCCCTCGCCGACCTCGAACGACAGCCCGTCGACGGCGTTGCGGTCGGCCTTCGGGTAGCGCTTCACCAGGTCGACGACCTCGACCGTGGCCTGTCCCATGGTGTCCCCCTACGACGACGTCTCCCGGTGATCCTGCTCCAGGGCCACGACCACCGCGACTAGATACCCCCTGATCGCCTCCGCGTGTTCCGCGGGAGGCTCCGGCAGGCGCGGCCCGCGCACCGCCGGCCGGGCGGCGCGCAGACGCTCCCGGCCGGCGTCGGTGATCCGTACCCGGCGCACGCGCCGGTCGACGGGATCGACGACCCGCTCCGCGAGCCCCGCGTCCGCGAGCGCGTCCAGGACCGGTACGAGGGTGGTCGGCCCGATCCGCGCCCGGGCGGCGAGCTCGCGCTGGACGAGGCCTCCGCCGGTGCGGGACAGCACGTCGAGCACGGTGACGGCGGTGAGCGGCAGCCCGTGCGCGGCCGCGCGGGCCCGGCGCGCACCGAGCACCGCGGCGCCGGTACGGACGAGGAGATCGGCCGTGCTCGTGCCGTGCAGGCCGGCGGCGGGTCCGCCGCCGGCTGGTCCGTGGCCCGCGGGGACGAGGCGGGGCGGGCAGAGCAGGGGCGACGGCGACGGGTGCGTCGGGCGGTCGGGCATCGCGGGAGGGTACGGGGGCGCGGCCCGGCGCCGGGGCGGATCGCGGGGGCGCCCGGTGCGGGCGCGAACGGTGCCGACCCGCACGGTGCGGACCCGCACGGTGCGGACCCGCACGGTGCGGACTCGCACGGTGCGGGAACGGACGGTGCGGGAACGGATCCCGGCCGGACCGGTCCTCGGCGGCGGCCGGCTCCGCAGGCTGGACGGGTGACCACGTCTCCCGGCGCCGCGCCCGCACCTCCCGTCGCCGGGGCCGTCCTTTCCGGCCCCGCCACCGCCCGGCTCCCCGCTCCTCGCGCTCCTGTCGTCGCCGCGGCCGGCGCCCCCGGCGCCCCCGGTGCCGCGGGTGCCGCCGGTCCCGCCAGTGCCGCCGGTGCTCACGTCGGGGACGTGCCACCGTCCGCCGGCGACACGGTTCTCGTGGCCCGGACCCTCGACGACGTCCCCGCCGACCTGCCACCGGGACTCGTCGTCGTGCTCCCGGGCGGGTTCCGGATGAGGTCGGGCCGTCCGGCACCGCTCCCGGGGCCGCCGGCACCGGAGGTGGAGCCGCCCGACGTCGTCCCACCGGACGCCCCGGCGACCCGGGTCCGCGCCGCCGAGCTGACCCGGCTCGTCGCCGAGGTCCTGACCGGCCGCCGCGCCCCGGCGCAGCTGGGGCCGGTCGTCACACCGCAGGTGCTCCGCTACCTCACCGCCGCCCGCACGGGCACCGCCGCACGGCCGGCGCGGTCCACCGTCGGCTGCGGCGGGCGGGCCGGCGCTCCGGGGTGCGGGACGCCGCGGCCCGCCGGCCGGTGGGCGGGCCGGGTGCACGTCGCACAACCGCACCCGGACGCCGCCGAGGTCTGCACCACGCTGCCCGTCACCGGGCGGACCCGTGCGCTCGTGCTGCGTCTCGACCGGAGGCCCGGTGGCCCGCACTGGCGGGTCACCGCCGTCCGGCTGCTCTGACGGCCACCGGCACGGCGGTGCCGGTCAGCGGCGCCGGCGGTTCGCCTTCTCCGCGCGCCGGCGCTCGGCCCGGTTCGACCCGCCGTCGCCCTGCGACGCGGCACCGTTCGGCACGCCGCCGGGGGGCGGCCCCTGGGCCGGGCGCGCCGCGTAGCGACCGGTCCGGCCGGTACCCGCCGCGGCGGGAGCGCCGTCCTCGCCGCGGCGGCTGACGCCACCGCCCTCCTCCGGGCCGCTGTACTGCAGGTTCTGCGGCGGGGTGGTGCGGAAGAGGTTCGGCAGGACCACCGTGCTCTCGCTCGGGTCCTCGGCCGGCGCCAGGCGGATCACCGGGATCTCGGTGGTGACCGGCTCCTCCTCCTGCACCGGGGCGGCCGGCTGCTGCACCTGGACGACGACGTTGAACAGGTGGCCGATCGTCTCCTCCTTGATGCCCTCGAGCATCGCGGAGAACATGTCGAACCCCTCGCGCTGGTACTCGATCACCGGGTCGCGCTGGGCCATGGCCCGCAACCCGATGCCCTCCTTGAGGTAGTCCATCTCGTAGAGGTGCTCGCGCCACTTGCGGTCGATGACCTGCATCAGCACCTGGCGCTCGAGCTCACGCATGCCGCCCTGCGGGCCGATCAGCGCGTCGATCTCCGCCTCGCGCCGGGCGTAGGCCCGCTCGGCGTCGTCGAGGACGGACTTCTCCAGCTCCTCGGCCGAGATCTCGTCGACCTCGTCGGCGAGGGTGCGCCAGTCGATCGAGATCGGGTAGAGGCCGCGCAGCGCGGTCCAGAGCTTCTCGAAGTCCCAGTCCTCGGAGTAGCCCTCGGCCGTCGCGCCGGTGATGTAGCCGTGGACGACGTCCTCGAGCATGTTCCGGGTCTGGCGCTGCACGTCCTCGCCGTCGAGCACCCGGCGGCGCTCGTCGTAGATGACCTTGCGCTGCTGGTTGAGGACCTCGTCGTACTTGAGGACGTTCTTCCGGATCTCGAAGTTCTGCTGCTCGACCTGGGTCTGCGCGCTGCGGATGGCGCGCGTGACCATCTTGGCCTCGATCGGCACGTCGTCCGGAAGGTTGAACCGGTTCATGATCGATTCGACGACCTGGCCGTTGAAGCGGCGCATGAGCTCGTCGCCGAGCGAGAGGTAGAACCGGGACTCACCGGGGTCGCCCTGCCGGCCGGACCGGCCACGAAGCTGGTTGTCGATCCGGCGGGACTCGTGCCGTTCGGTGCCGAGCACGTAGAGGCCGCCCGCGTTGCGGACCTCCTCCGCTTCGGCGCCGACCTGCTTGCGCATCCGGTCGAGGACGGCGTCCCACGCGGCCTCGTACTGCTCACGGGTCTCGACCGGGTCCAGCCCCTGGCTGCGCAGCTCCAGGTCGGCGAGGAACTCGGGGTTCCCGCCGAGCATGATGTCGGTACCGCGACCGGCCATGTTCGTGGCGACGGTGACGGCGCCGGCGTGCCCGGCCTGCGCGATGATCGCAGCCTCACGGGCGTGGTTCTTCGCGTTCAGGACCTCGTGCGGGACGCTGCGCCGGAGCAGCAGCTTCGCCAGGTACTCGGACTTCTCGACGCTCGTCGTACCGATCAGCACGGGCTGCCCCGCGTGGTGCTTCTCGGCGATGTCGTCGGCGACGGCCTCGAACTTCGCGGCCTCGGTCTTGTAGATGAGGTCGGCCTGGTCGGCCCGGACCCGCGGCTTGTTCGGCGGGATCGTGACGACCGACATCTTGTAGATCTCGTGCAGCTCGGCGGCCTCGGTCTGGGCCGTACCGGTCATGCCGGCGAGCTTGTCGTAGAGACGGAAGAAGTTCTGCAGGGTGATCGTCGCGAGGGTCTGGTTCTCCGGCTTGATCTCGACGCTTTCCTTCGCCTCGATCGCCTGGTGCATGCCCTCGTTGTAGCGACGGCCGGACAGCACGCGGCCGGTGAACTCGTCGACGATCAGGACCTCACCGCTGTTGACGATGTAGTCCTTGTCCTTCTTGAACAGCTCCTTGGCCTTGACCGCGTTGTTCAGGTAGCCGACCAGCGGGGTGTTCGCGGACTCGTAGAGGTTGTCGATGCCGAGCTGGTCCTCGATGAGCGCGACACCCTCCTCCGTGATGCCGACGGTGCGCTTGCGCTCGTCGACCTCGTAGTGGATGTCGCGGGACAGCATCGGTGCCAGGCGCGCGAACTCCTGGTACCACCGGGCGCTCTGCTCGGCCGGGCCGGAGATGATCAGCGGCGTACGGGCCTCGTCGATGAGGATCGAGTCCGCCTCGTCGACGATGGCGAAGTTGTGCCCGCGCTGCACCATGTCGGCGGCGTTCCACGCCATGTTGTCGCGCAGGTAGTCGAAGCCGAACTCGTTGTTCGTGCCGTAGGTGACGTCGCGCGCGTACTGCTCGCGGCGCTCCACGGGCGTCATCTCGGCCAGGATCACGCCGACGGTGAGGCCCAGCCAGCGGTGGATCCGGCCCATCGTCTCCGAGTCGCGCTTGGCCAGGTAGTCGTTCGTCGTGATGACGTGGACGCCGTCGCCGGGGATCGCGTTCAGGTAGACGGCCAGGGTCGAGGTGAGGGTCTTGCCCTCACCGGTGCCCATCTCGGAGACGTTGCCCATGTGCAGCGCTCCGGCACCCATCAGCTGCACGGTGAAGGGGCGCTGCCCGAGCGTGCGCTGGGCGGCCTCCCGCACCGTGGCGAAGGCCTCGGGCAGCAGGGAGTCGAGGCTCTCGCCGTCGCCGTGGCGGCGGCGGAACTCGTCGGTCTTCGCGCGCAGCTGTGCGTCGGTGAGGCCCTCGAACTCGGGCTCCAGACCGTCGATGTGCGCGGCGATCTTGCCGAGCCGCTTCACCAGCTTGGTCTCGCCGGCCCGGAGGAGTCGACTCAGGAAGGGCACTGCCGACCTCATTCACGTCGCGGTCAGGACACGGGACGGGCGTCACTCGCCGGAGGAGGTCACACCGCCCTGGCGCCATCGTACGTGCCCGCCACGTCCGGCCCCGCGCCGCTGCGGCCACCGCACGCTCCACCCGCCCGTGACGCGCCGGTCCGGCCACCGCGGGAGCCGCCGGGCGCGGGTGCACCGCCGTGGGCGGCCGTGCACCCGCGCCGGACGGTCAGCCGCCGAGCCGGATCACGCCGTAGTCGTAGCCGTGCCGCCGGTAGACGACGGACGGACGGCCGCTCTCGCTGCAGGAGAACAGGTAGAAGTCGTGACCGACGAGCTCCATCCGGGACAGCGCCTCGTCCACCGTCATGGGCGCGGCGCCGTGGGTCTTCTCCCGCACGATCCGCCCGGGCCGGTACTCGGCGTCCCACTGCTCCTCGAGCCGGGCGATCTCGGCGTCCGGAAGGGTCTCGTCGTGCGCACGGGGGGCCGGGATGGTGTCGGAGATCGGCGGGGCCTGCTCCATGAGCGCGACGGCGGACGCGGTCGCGGCGGCTCGGGACGCCTGCACGCGGTCGCGACGGCTGGGCTTACGACGGTCGTGGGAACGGCGCAGACGCTCGGCGAGCTTGCCCGCGGCCAGGTCCAGGGCGGCGTAGAAGTCGGGCCCCGACGCCTCGGCACGGGCGACGGCTCCGCAGCCGCCGCGGCCGGTGATCTCCACTCGCTGGCAGGACTTCTGCTGACGGCGGTTCGGCTCGTGGAAGAGCACCACCTCCATCCCGACGATCTTGTGGTCGTGACGTTCCAGGCGGCTGAGCTTCTCCTCGACCAGACCACGGAAGTGGTCGGGAACCTCGACGTTCCGGCCGGTGACGACGATCTCCACTCGGACATCCCTCGCTTCAGTCGTGCTGACCCGGGACTCGACGACGGCCCCGGGGGGGGTGGGCTATCGGTCGCTCCTCCTGATGTGGTAGCGGCTGCGAGTTCACCGGACGTTATCGGTAAAGCCGTCTGCCCGACAGGTCGTTCGCCGACCCGCTCGGGGGACGTACGACTCGCGATCACCGCACTCCGCGACGATCTCGTGGCAGCCGAGTGACACACGCCCGTCACTTCCTCCCGCTCACCGGGAGGACACACACGTGGAGTCCACAGTGGTCATTTCCGGAAGCCGTTCGGGACACGCTGCGGCAAACAGTCATATGTGACGACCATCACATGACGGCAGTCACTGGTTCGTGCGGTTCACCGCGAGCGGACCGGGGTCGTCGCATCGGCCAGCAGCACCGACCCGGCCGCCGGCACCCCGATCCGCGCCAGTACCGGGTGGCACGCACGCAGCGTCGCTCCGGTGGTGACGACGTCGTCGACCAGCAGCACCGGCTCGTCCGGGCCCGGACCACGACGAGGACCGCCCGCCGGGCGCAGCGCGGAGGCGAGGTTCTCCGCGCGGGCCGCGGCGTCGAGCCCGACCGAGTCCCGCGCCCGCCGGTCCAGCGCGAGGACCGGGAGCACCCATGCCGGGAGCCCCGCGGCGGTCAGCCGGGGGGCCAGCGCCCGGCACAGCCGAAGGACGTGGTCTCCCCCGCGCGCCCGCGCCGCCGACGGCCGGGACGGGGCCGGCACCAACCAGACCCGGCCCGGGTCGGCCCGGGCCGGGCCCACCGCTCCCGGCCCACCGGGCAGGACCGCGGCGACCGCGGGGACGAGCAGCGCCGCCAGTTCCGGCGCCAGGTCACGACACCCGCGCTCCTTGTAGGCCAGCACGGCCCGGCGCAACGGCCCCCGGTAGCGCGCGGCCGCCACGACCCGCCCCGCGCCCGGGACCCGGACCGCGATCGGGCCCGCGGTGTCGTCGGCGCAGGCCGGGCACCAGCCGCCACTGCCCGGCGGCCCGGCGCCGCACCCCCCGCAGGTCCGGGGCAGCAGCAGGTCCAGCAGGGCGGCGAACGGTGTCGGGGCACGGTGGGTCGTCATGGTCCGGAGAGTGCACCGGAGCACCGGCACCGGTCGGCCGTCGCCGGCCCCGGACCGGGAGTTGTCCACAAGTGCCGGATCCGTCCACAGGCCGCGGATCGGGCGGTCCGCCGGCGCCCCGGTGCCGCAGGATCACCGCTGAGGGACCGGCGGCCGGTCAGCCCGGATAGAAGGGGCGCGCGCCGGTGGTGGCACCGACCGTCTGCCGCCACGCGTCCAGCTCCCCGCCGGAGAAGCTCCACAGGCCGGTCCGGTCGGTCACGTAGATCGGCCGTCCCGGGGCGGCGGTCACCGCACGCAGAGGAGAGGTGAGGTTGGTGCCGGGCAACTGGTCGAGGATCAGGCCGTCGAGGGTCACCAGCGAGACGGGCCGGTCGGAGTCGGCGGCGACGACGAGCTGCTCACTGGACCGCCAGTCGACGGCCACGGCGTCCTCCAGGTCGTCGGGCCGCAGCTCGCGCAACGGCCCGATCGCCTGTGCACCGCCGGGGCCGGGCACGATCGGCCCGACCAGCACGCGCCCGTCGGCGACGACCGCGACGCGACCGCCCTCCCTGGCGAGTGCGATGTCGCGGATCTCCCGGACGCCGTCGAGCACCCTGGTGTCCAGCGGAGCCTCCGCCGGAGGCTCCGCCGCCGGCACCGCGACCCGGCGCAGCCTGCCGTCGGCGACCGCCCAGATCTCGTCCCCGGCCGCGTTCCAGCTCAGTGCGGTGACGACCGCGCCGGAGACCGGCGTCGCGGTGAGCGTCCCGCCGGACGGGCCGACCAGGAGTCGCTGGGTGCCGCTCTCCTCCCGGGAGACCACGGCGATCCGGTCGGTCCGCGTCGCGGTCGCGGCGTCGACCACGTCGAAGGAGCCGTTGCCCGCCTGCCCGGGGACGGGAGCGTCCTGCCCGCCCTCGACCAGCCGGCAGACCCGGCCGCCGTCGACGACGAGCGGGTACGTCGGCATCCGCTCCGGCCCGGCGACGAGCGCCGCGAAGTCGTCCCGGGTGACCTCGGGCCGGTCCGGCAGCAGCGGTTCGCCGTCGGAGAGCACGCGCACCCGCGGCACGCTCACCTCCGACAGCGTGGACGCGATCTGCGCGGCGAGCAGCTGCCGGTCCTGCGGGGAGAGCCCGGACACCCCGGCGAGGTCGACGACCACGACGCCGTCCGGCGACTCCGTGACGGCCGAGCGCAGGCGGGCGGTGGCGGGGAACAGCGTGGTGGCCGCGCCGGCCAGCCCGTCGGACGGCCCTCGCATCAGGACCTCGGTCGCCCGGGCGGCCAGCTGGTTCTGCCGGGTGCTGGGGACGTAGTGGGGATCCGCCAGCAGCGAGCCACGCTGCGGGTCGACGAACCACGCCCGCAGCGACCGGTAGTTCGCGCGGAAGTCGGAGAGCCGGACCATCACCCCGGGCGGGAGCCGGTCGATCCGCCAGTGGTCGTCCTGGCGCACCACACCGATGTCGACCTCGACCGGCTGCGGGGCCGGCTCGAACGCCCCGGAGGCGCTGACCGTGCCGAGCTGCGCACCGCGCACGCGTACGACCGCGCGGTCCGGGCCGGCCGCGGCGGTGTCCGGGGCGAAGACGGTGTCGAAGCGCTCGGTGAGCACCGTCAGCGATGCGCCGTCGTCCCAGCTCGACGCCGGGGCGGCGAGATAGCGGCGGGCCAGCGCGTGCCGGTCGTCGGGACGGCCGGAGGCGTAGACGAACCCGCGGACCAGGCCGAGCGGATCGGCGTCCTCGATCGGGCCGTCCGGCAGCGCCGCACCGTCCGCGCCGCTCTGCCGCAGGACCTGGACCGACGAGTGTTCCGGCACGCTGGCGCAGCCGGCCAGCACCGCGAGACAGACGACCATCCCGACCCGGGCGGCCCATCGCAGCGCGGGCACGGTGTCCCGCCGGGCGGTCACCGGTCACCACCGGGGTCGGTGATGGCCCGCTCGGCGGGCTGCACCGGTGCGTGCTCGTCGCCGCGGATCTGCCACGCGTCCTCGGCGTGCACCGGGCGCGGCTCGTCGCGCGGGCCGCGGACGTCGTCGCGGCGGGCGCTGATCCCGCGGGGCGGGGTGGGCACCGATCCTGCTCGTCCGTCGCGCGGGGTACCGGCCTCGTCGTCGCCCGAGGGCGGGCCCAGCGGCAGCGGCGGGGTGGAGATGTGACCGCCGATCTGCCGGGGCAGCGTGAGCCGGAAGGCCGATCCCTTGCCGGGCTCGCCCCACGCCTGGAGCCAGCCACCGTGCAGCCGGGCGTCCTCGATGCTGATCGACAGCCCCAGCCCGGTGCCGCCGCTGCGCCGGGCGCGGGACTCCTCGGCCCGCCAGAACCGGTTGAACACCAGGTCCGCCTCGCCGGGCCGCAGCCCGACACCGTGGTCGCGCACGACGACCGCGACGGCCGCGGGATCGCCGGCCATCGTCACCTCCACCTGCTGTCCCTCCCCGTGGTCGATCGCGTTCGCCACCAGGTTCCGCACGATCCTCTCGACCCGCCGCGGGTCGGCCTCCACCCCCTCGCCCTCGGGGAGGTCGAGCACCAGCTCGGTGCCGGCGTCGGCGGCCAGGCCGCGGACGGCGTCGACGGCGTGGCGCACCACGGCCGACAGGTCGATCCGCTCGGCACCCAGCTCGGCGACACCGGCGTCGAGCCGGGAGATCTCCAGCAGATCGGCCAGCAGCACCTCGAACCGGTCCAGCTCGGTGACCAGCAGCTCGGAGCTGCGGCGCAGGGCGGGCAGGAGCTCGTCGCGGGAGGCGTAGAGCACGTCGGCGGCCATCCGGACCGTCGTCAGCGGGGTGCGCAGCTCGTGGCTCACGTCGGAGGTGAACCGGCGTTGCAGCGCACCGAACTCCTCGAGCTGCGCGATCTGCGCCGCGAGGCTGCCGGCCATCTCGTTGTAGGACTCGGCGAGCCGAGCGACCTCGTCCTCGCCGCGGACCGCCATGCGCTCGTCGAGGTGGCCGCCCGCGAAGCGTTCCGCCACGTCGGCGGCGTGCCGGATCGGCCGCACCACCTGCCGGGTGACCAGGCTGGCGATCGCGGCGAGCAGGACCAGGAGCACGAGCCCGCCGACGATCAGCGTGCTCTGGACGAGGTTCAGCGTCAGCCGTTCCCCCTCGAGCGGGAACAGCAGGTAGAACTGCAGCTCGCGGCCCGCCGTCGCGACCGGCTGCCCGATCACGAGCGTGGGTACGCCGTCGACCGTCACGTACTGGCGGCCCATGCCGCCCTCGGCGACGGTGTCGCGCAGCTCGGAGGTGACCTGCCCGACGTCACCGGACGAGACCTCCGGCCCGTTGCCGGAGCCGGTCGTCAGTGCGGCGCGGTAGTCACCGGCGGCCGACGAGCCGGGCGCGGAGGACTGGGTGTTCGTCAGCCGCTGCAACGCCGAGTCGAGCGTCTCCTGCGCGCCCTCGCGGTCCGGGTCGACGCCCGAGAGCTCGCCCTCCAGTACCACCCGGCTGGTGTCCGCCTGCACGAACGCGCCGTTGGCCTTGCTCTGCAACAGCCGCTCGGTGATCTCGCTCTGCAGCACCAGCCCGAGCACGAGCACGACGGCCGTCGACAGCGCGAGGGTCGACACCACGACCCGGAGCTGCAGCGACCGCCGCCAGGACGCCGCGACCAGCGCGCCGAGCTCGTGCGCCTGCGCCCGCAGCGGCGCCAGCGCGCGGGCGATCCGGCGCACCCCGGGCACGCCGGCGAGCCTGCGACGCAGTCCGCCCCGGCTCATCGCCGGCGACCGGACCCGGTCACGGGGGCCCGGCCTTGTACCCCACCCCGCGGACGGTCAGGACCACCTCGGGGCGTTCCGGGTCGCGCTCCACCTTGGACCGCAGACGCTGCACGTGCACGTTCACCAGGCGGGTGTCGGCCGCGTGCCGGTACCCCCAGACCTGCTCGAGCAGGACCTCCCGGGTGAACACCTGGCGCGGCTTGCGGGCGAGCGCCACGAGCAGGTCGAACTCGAGCGGGGTGAGCGCGATCGGCCTGCCACCGCGCGTCACCTGGTGCGCGGGGACGTCGATGTCGATCTCACCGATCGAGAGCTGCTCGGCCGGTTCGGTCTCGATGCGGCGGACCCGGGCCCGGATCCGCGCGACGAGCTCCTTCGGCTTGAACGGCTTGACGACGTAGTCGTCGGCGCCGGACTCCAGGCCGAGCACGACGTCGACCGTGTCGCTCTTCGCGGTGAGCATGACGATCGGGACGCCCGACTCCGCGCGGATCGCCCGGCACACGTCGATGCCGTTCATCCCGGGCAGCATCAGGTCGAGGAGCACCACGTCGGGCTGCATGTCCCGGACGGCGGGAAGCGCCCGCGTGCCGTCGGAGACGACCGCGGTCTCGAATCCCTCGCCCCGCAGCACGATGGTGAGCATCTCGGCCAGGGCCGGGTCGTCGTCGACCACCAGCACGCGCGACTTCATGTTCCTCACTATCCCAGTCCGGTGGTCAGGGTCGTTGCAGCAGGTCGGCGACGAGCCCGGCCGGGTCGGCCGGATCGCCCAGCACCGTCCACGGGCTCAGCCAGGCGGCGTCGGCGAGCTGGCGGTACACGGCGTCGGTCCGGGCCTGCAGGGCGTCGTCGCTCTCGTAGGCGTCCCGTTGCCGGGCCTCGGTCAGCTCCCGCGCGCGGGCCCGCTCGGCGGCGACCGCGCGCGGTGGGGCGAGGAGCAGCTGGTGGTCGGGGACCGGGATGCCGAACCGGTCGATCTCGAGCTCCCTGACCCAGCCGACGACCTCGCCACGGACGTCCTGGCCGAGCCGCGCGGCGTTGTAGGCGGCGTTGGAGGCGACGTACCGGTCGACCAGCACGACGTCGTGCGTGCCGAGCGACTCGCGCAGCCCGGCCGCGGCGTCGCGCCGGTCGAGCGCGAACAGCACCGCCATGGCGTGCACCGACGACGCGAGGTCGCCCATCCGCCCGTAGAGCGCGTCGCGGGCCAGCTCGGCGTGCACGTCGTCGTCGTAGCGGGGGAACGCGGCCGAGGTGACCGTGGCGCCCCCGGCGCGCAGCGCAGCGGTCAGCCGGCCGGCGAAGGTGCGCTTCCCGGCACCGTCCAGCCCCTCGATGACCACCAGCCGTCCCACGGGCGCTGACCCTAGGTCAGGCGCCGATGGCCCGGACCACGGGCCACGTGGTCGCAAACCCGGGGTGCAGGTCCAGCTCGCCGAGGCGGTCGGTGCGCACCCAGCGCAGCTCGGTGCTCTCCGCACCGCGCACGCCGACCGGCGGCGCCTCGAGGGCACGCACGACCACGGTCGTGTACGTCCAGCCGCCGTGGTCGTCGACGAACTCGTCGAGCGTGGCCACCGCCGCGGTGTCGAGCGTGCTCTCCTCCGCCGCCTCGCGCAGCGCCGTGTCGTGCGCGGACTCACCCCGGTCACGGGCACCGCCCGGGATCCCCCATGTCCCGCCGTGGTGGCTCCAGCCCGCCCGGTGCTGCAGCAGGATCCGTTCCACCCCGGGCGGGTCCTCCGCGGCGCGGTGCCGGACCAGCAGGCCCGCGGCGCCGAACACCCCCCAGTGCTTGTGGCCGTGGGCGCAGTGCACCCAGCCGTCCCCGGAACCGCGGTCGATCACGGACGAACCCCCTGGACACGCCGACGGCGCGGCGGCTGCAGCCACCGCGCCGTCGGACGGAGAAACCCGGACCCCGAGGGGCCTCCCGATCAGTACCGGTAGTGCTCCGGCTTGTACGGGCCCTCGACGTCCACGCCGATGTACTCGGCCTGGTCCTTGCTGAGCTTGGTCAGCTCACCACCCAGCGCCAGCACGTGCACCTTGGCGACCTTCTCGTCGAGGTGCTTCGGCAGACGGTAGACGTCCTTGTTGTACTCGTCGTGCTTGGTGAACAGCTCGATCTGGGCGATCGTCTGGTTCGCGAACGAGTTCGACATGACGAACGACGGGTGGCCGGTCGCGTTGCCGAGGTTCATCAGCCGGCCCTCGGAGAGCACCAGGATCGAGTGCCCGTCCGGGAAGATCCACTCGTCGACCTGCGGCTTGATGTTGATCTTGTTGATGCCCGCGATGCGGCCCAGCCCGGCCATGTCGATCTCGTTGTCGAAGTGACCGACGTTGCACAGGATCGCCTGGTGCTTCATCTTCTGCATCAGCTCGGTCGTGACGATGTCCTTGTTGCCGGTCGTGGTGACCACGACGTCGGCGGTGTGGATGACGTCCTCGACCTTCGCCACCTGGAAGCCCTCGAGCAGCGCCTGGAGGGCGCAGATCGGGTCGACCTCGGAGACGATCACGCGGGCACCCTGGCCGGCCAGCGCCTCGGCGCAGCCCTTGCCGACGTCGCCGTAGCCGGCGACGACCGCGACCTTGCCGCCGATCAGCACGTCGGTGGCGCGGTTCAGGCCGTCCAGCAGCGAGTGCCGGATGCCGTACTTGTTGTCGAACTTCGACTTGGTGACCGAGTCGTTGACGTTGATCGCCGGGAACAGCAGCTTGCCCTGCTCGGCGAGCTGGTACAGGCGGTTGACGCCGGTGGTGGTCTCCTCGGTGACGCCGCGGATGTCCGAGTTGATGGTGGTCCAGCGCTTCGGGTCCTCGGCGAGGCTGCGGCGCAGGGTCGCCAGGACGACCCGCTCCTCGTCGGCGACGGTCTCGTCGTCGTCGGCGACGGTCGGCACGACGCCGGTCTCCTCGAACTCGACACCCTTGTGCACGAGCAGCGTGGCGTCGCCGCCGTCGTCGAGGATCATGTTCGGGCCGACGATGTCGCCGTTGGCGTCACGGAACTTGAACAGCTGCTCCGTGCACCACCAGTACTCCTCCAGGGTCTCGCCCTTCCAGGCGAAGACCGGCACGCCCTGCGGGTTCTCCGGCGTCCCGTTCGGGCCGACGACGGTGGCCGCCGCGGCGTAGTCCTGGGTGGAGAAGATGTTGCAGGAGACCCAGCGCACGTCGGCACCCAGGCTGACCAGGGTCTCGATGAGGACCGCGGTCTGCGTGGTCATGTGCAGCGACCCGGCGATCCGCGCCCCGGCGAGCGGCTTGGCCTCGGCGTACTCGCGGCGCAGGTCGATCAGGCCCGGCATCTCGTTCTCGGCCAGCCGGATGTCCTTCCGGCCGTACTCCGCCTCGTTGATGTCGGCGATCGCGAAGTCGAGGCCGTTGACGTTCTGCAGCTTCGGGTGGCCGGTCGTCTCGGATGCGGTCATGGGGTGGGTGCGCCTCCTCGGGCGGTCGTGTCGGACTCATCCGTGCGACCGGTGCTACCGGCCGCATCCCGGACGGGAAGGACTCCGGCGGAGGCGAAGTGCGGCGACACGGAAGCACGGCGCCCTCCCTCCTCGTCGGAGACAGGCGCCCTTTCCTCGTCCGTGCCGGGCCGGGCCCCGAGCGTGGCGGCGGCACCCGTGCGGGTGCGTGACCGCTGCAGCGCCTCTCGGCGCCCGGCTCTCTCGCAGGAACCATCGTTCCCAGGGACCCGGAGGGTGTCAACCGGACGACGCTCACCCGCCGAGGCGCTCGACGAGCAGCGCACGGGCGGCGTCCTCCCGGCCGTGCGCTGCCAGGAGACCGGCCGGGGCGAGCACGGACTCGGTGTCCACCCGGACCTCGACCTGCGCGAGCATCGCCAGCAGGACGGGGTCACGACGCACCGTCTCGGCGACCGCGGCCAGCGCGGCGGGATCGCGCTGGCGGAACACTCCCCCGGTGAGGACGACGAGACCGATGTCACCGGCCGGGCCGGCGGCCGGCTCCGCCGGAGCGGGCGCGATCCGGTCCGGCGCAGCCCCGGGGACGTCCGCGGGGAGGAGGCCGGTGTGCCGCAGGTGCCGGCGCAGCGCGACGACGGCGGCGATCGCGGCGAGCCTGCGGTCCTCGGCGGCCGCACCCCGGTCGGCGGGCACCGCCGGACCGGACGCCTCCAGCGCCGCGACGGCCGGGGCCAGCAGGTCGGCCTCGACCGGATCGACGAGCCCCTCGGTCTGCGCCTCCACCAGCACGCCGCCGGCCCCGTCCCGGACGCCGAGGTCACCCTCGACCGTCATCACCCCGGAACCGGGCCCGGGCGTCCCCAGGTGCACCCCGGTCGTCGCCGACCCGACGTCGACGACCAGCACCCCGGTCCCCGTCAGCCGGGCCAGCACCCCGGCACCGGCCGCCACCGCGACCGGTGTGCGGACGGGTGCCAGGTCGCCGAACCCGCCGGGCCCCGACCGCACCCCGAGCGCCTGGCCCGCGTAGAGCTCGGCGACGGCGTCGCGCACCGGCCCGGTCACGATCTCCCCGGGACGGGGCGTCGCGTTCGGGTACGAGGTCACGTCCCGGCCCCCCGCCCGCAGCAGGTCGAGGGCCTCGTCCCGGGCGGCGTCGGCGACGGCGAGCAGCACCGACCAGCCACCCCGGGTCCGGGCGAGCCGCCCGGCGTTGTGCAGGACGACGCCGGGGTCCTCGCCCTCGGCCCCGCCCAGCAGCAGGACCGCGCCGGGACGCTGATCGGTGAGCTCGCGGACCGCGTCGCTCTCCAGCGGGCCGGTGTGCACCCCCACCACCCGCGCCCCCGCCGACCGGCACGCCCGGTGCGCGGCCTCGGTCGCCGCGAGCCGGTCCGCCCCGACGACGGCGAGCCGCAGCGGCCCGCCCGCCGAGGAGCAGGCGAGCACCTCCAGGGCAGGCCCACCGGTCCGTCTCCCGATCGACGCCGCCGCGGCGGCGACCGCCGCGTCGACCCCCTCGATCACGTCCGCCGTCGTCGGGTGCTCGGCGAAACCGGCGGGTGTGCCGTCCGGGTGGACCAGCACCGCCTTCGTCCAGCTGGAGCCGACGTCCAGGCAGACCGCGGCGGTGTCCGGATCATCCGGGGCGCCGGAACACGGATCGGTCATGGGGGGCGAGCGTAGTGCGGTCGGGCCGTCACCAGGAGTGCCCGGACGGAGCGTTCCCCCACCCGACCGGCCCCGTCAGGTGGTGAGGCGGCTCACAGATCGACGCTACGGTCACCGGTGGACCGCACGAGAGTGCGCACCGCGACGGAACGGAGCGACGATGCTCGGACTGATGCAGGACCGGCCCCTGACCCTCCCGCACATCTTCCACCGGGCCGAGCAGCTGTTCGGCCACAATACCCTGGTCACGGCCCGCCCGGACGGCACGGAGCGGACCGTAACGGTCGCCGAGTGGGCGGTCCGGGTGCGGCGGCTCGCGACCGCCCTCGACACGCTCGGCATCTCGGACGGCGGCCGGGTCGGCACGTTCTGCTGGAACACCTCCCGGCACCTGGAGCTCTACCTGGCCGCACCGTGCACCGGCCGGGTGCTGCACACGCTCAACATCCGGCTGCACCCCGACCAGCTGGTCTACGTCGCCGACCACGCCGGGGACGAGGTCGTCTTCGTCGACCGGTCGCTGCTCGGGCTGCTCTGGCCGCACGTCGACCGGCTGCCGGGGGTGCGGCACGTGGTGGTACTCGACGACGGCGCGGACACCCCGGTCCCGGACGACCCGCGGATCCGCGACTACGAGGAGCTGCTCGCCGCCGCCGCGCCGTACGAGGGCCGGTTCGAGGTCGAGGACGAGAACGCGGCCGCCGCGATGTGCTACACGTCCGGCACCACCGGCAACCCGAAGGGCGTGGTGTACAGCCACCGCTCGACGATGCTGCACTCGATGGTCACGCTGATCGCCGACGGGCCGGCGCTGGCCGAGCGCGACGTCGTCATGCCGGTGGTCCCGATGTTCCACGCGAACTGCTGGGGGCTGCCCTACGGCTGCCTGCTCGCCGGCACCGCGATGGTGTTCCCCGGGCCGGACCTCTCGCCCGGCTCGCTGCTGGACCTGATCGAGCGGCACCGGGTGACCGTCACCGGCGGCGTCCCGACGATCTGGATGAACGCGCTCCCGCTGCTCGCCGAGCACGACCTGGCGTCGCTGCGGATGATCATCTGCGGGGGTTCGGCGGTCCCGAAGGCGCTCTCCGAGGAGTACCGCCGGACCCTCGGCCTGCCCCTGACGCACCTGTGGGGCATGACAGAGACCTCGCCGATCGGGACGGTCGGCATGCTCGGCACGCACCTCGACGGCGCCTCCGAGGAGGAGCTCGCCGCCGCCCGGGTGCGCCAGGGCAGGCCGGTGCCGCTGGTGGAGATGCGCATCGCCGACCCGGACACCGGCGAGGAGATGCCCTGGGACGACCGCGCGACCGGCGAGGTCCAGGCGTCGGGTCCGTGGATCGCCGCCGGGTACCACCGCGGCGAGGGCGGCGGCACCCAGTTCACCGACGACGGCTGGCTGCGCACCGGCGACGTCGCCGCCGTCGACCCGTACGGCTCGTTCCGCCTGGTCGACCGCACCAAGGACCTCATCAAGTCCGGTGGCGAGTGGATCGGCACCGTCGAGCTGGAGAACGAGATCATGGCGCACCCGCGGGTGGCCGAGGCGGCGGTGATCGGCGTCCCGCACGAGAAGTGGGTGGAACGCCCGCTGGCGTGCGTGGTCGTCGAGCCGGGGAGCACGCTCACCGCCGAGGAGCTCCTGGAGTTCCTGACCCCGCGGGTGGCGCGCTGGTGGCTGCCCGACGCGGTCGAGTTCATCGACGAGGTGCCGAAGACCTCGGTCGGGAAGTTCTCGAAGCGGACGCTGCGGGAGCGGTTCGAGGGCTACGCGCTGCCGACCTGACCGACCGGGCACGGACCCGCTTCGACGACGGCGGCGGCGCCCCGGGATCACCGGGACGCCGCCGCCGTGGTCGTCGGGAGGTCGGTCAGGAGGACGAGCCGGTGGAGCCGTCGTCGTCCGCCGACCGGTCGGTGGAGCCCACGGCGGTCTGCGGGGTCTTCCCCCCGCGGGCCTCGGACGCGATCTCGGCCAGCGTCTGCCCGGTCGCGAGGCGGCTGCGACGACGGCCGTAGGCGAAGTAGATCACCGCACCGAGCGCCATCCAGCCGAAGAACCGGATCCAGGTGTCGGCCGGCAGGAACAGCGCGACGCCGAAGCAGGCCACCGCGGACACGATCGGCAGCACCGGCATGAACGGCACCCGGAACGTGCGCGGCAGGTCCGGACGGCGCTTCCGCAGCACGATCACGCCGATCGAGACCAGGACGAACGCGGCCAGCGTGCCGATGTTGACCAGCTGCCCCAGCTCGGTGAGCGCCAGGAAGCCGCCCAGGACCGCCGCGGTCACACCGGTGATGATCGTCAGCCGGTACGGGGTGCGGTAGGTCGGGTGCACCCGGGCCAGCCACGGCGGCAGCAGCCGGTCGCGGCTCATCGCGAACGCCACCCGGGTCTGGCCGAGCATCAGCGTCATGATCACGACGGTGAGCCCGATCAGGATGCCGAACGAGATGATGAACTCGGCTGCCGGCAGGCCGGTGGCGGCCATGGCCGCGGCGGCCGGCGCCTCCACACCGAGCTGCTCGTACGGCAGGATCCCGGTGTAGATCAGCGAGACGATGATGTAGAGCAGCGTCGCGATGGTCAGCGAGGCGATGATCCCGATCGGCATCGTCCGCTGCGGGTTCTTCACCTCTTCCGACAGCGTGGCGACGATGTCGAAGCCGAGGTAGGCGAAGAACACCAGCGCCGCGCCGGTGAACACGCCGGTCAGGCCGAAGGCGGTGTCGATGCCGAACAGGTCGAGCAGCAGCGGTGTCCCGGCGTCGCTCGAGTAGTCGGCCGGCCGGGACTCGGGGATGAAGGGCGTCCAGTTCGACCCGGTCACGTAGAACGAGCCGATCAGGATGATCCCGCCGACGATGAGCAGCTTCAGCGAGGTGACGGTGGCGTTCACCCAGGCGGAGAGCCGGATGCCCACGATGAGCACCGCCATCATCAGCAGCGCGATGAAGACGGCGGACAGGTCGATGATCCCGCCGCCACCGGGGCCTGCGGAGATCGCGTCGGGGACCGGCAGCCCGATGCCCGCCATCACGGTGTCGAAGTAGCCGCCCCAGCCCTTGGAGACCGTGGCCGCGCCGAGCGTGAACTCCAGGACGAGGTCCCAGCCGATCATCCAGGCGATGAACTCGCCCATCGACGCGTAGGAGAACGTGTAGGCGCTGCCCGCCACCGGGACCGAGGACGCGAACTCGGCGTAGCAGAGCGCCGCCAGCGCGCAGACGATGCCGCTGATCAGGAAGGACAGCGCGACCGCGGGCCCCGAGTACAGGGCAGCCGCCTCGCCGGCGAGGACGAAGACACCGGTGCCGATCAGCACCCCGATACCCATGATCGTGAGCTGGACCGGGCCGAGCGCCTTCTTGAGCTGGAACTCCGGTTCTTCGGTGTCCCTGATCGCCTGCTCGACCGATTTGGTGCGGAAGATCCCGCCATTGGGACTTCTGGCCGTCATGGTGCGGAAAGATACGTAGTGCACCGTTCGGTCGTACAACCAGGTACGACGACGGCGGCGCCCGATCGCCGGGACGCCGCCGTCGCAGGTCGTTCGGGTGCGGGTCAGGACTCCCCGGAGCCGCCGGCCCCGCCGGAGCCGCCGATCTGGGCCGGCAGCTCACCGCGCTCGCGGCGGGCGAGCACGGAGTGGCGCCGCGAGTAGGCGAAGTACACGACCACACCGATGATCATCCAGAGGACGAACCGCAGCCAGGTCTCGACGGACAGGTTCAGCATCAGCCAGACGCAGGCCAGCACGGCCAGGATCGGGACGACCGGCACCAGCGGCGTCCGGAAGCCGCGCGGGAGCTCGGGCCGCGTCCGGCGCAGGATCACCACGCCGATCGAGACGAGCACGAACGCGAACAGCGTGCCGATGTTGACCATCTGCTCGAGGTCCTCGGCCGGGAAGAACGTCGCGACCAGCGCGATCACGGTGCCGATCAGCCAGGTTGCCCGGCCGGGGGTGCCGTAGTTGTTCGTCCTGGCCAGCCCGGTGGGCAGCAGGCCGTCGCGCGACATCGCGAAGATGACCCGGATCTGCCCGAGCATCAGCACCATGACGACGGTGGTGAGGCCGAGCAGGGCGCCCAGCGCGATGATCGTCGCCGCCCAGTTCACCCCGAGCGAGGCGAACGCGGTGGCCAGGGTGGCGCGGGTGCCGTCGGGCTGGGTCGCCAGCTCGGTGTAGGGCACCATGCCGGTGATCACGAGCGCGACCGCGACGTAGAGCACGGTGACGATCGCGAGCGAGCCCAGGATGCCGCGGGGCAGCGCCTTGGACGGGTTCTTCGTCTCCTCGGCGGTGGTCGCGACCGCGTCGAAGCCGATGAAGGCGAAGAACACGATGGCGGCCGCGGCGAACACGCCGTAGATCCCGAACACGCTGGACGACGCCCCGCCGAAGAACGACAGCAGCGACTGCTGGATGCCGGTGCCGGTCTCGGTGGTGCCGGGGGTGGGCTCCGGCACGAACGGGGTGTAGTTCGCGGCGTTGACGTAGAACAGCCCGAGGATGATCACGAACAGCACGATCGCGACCTTGATCGTGGTGATGACCAGGCTGACCCGGCTGGATAGCTTGGTGCCCCGGTACAGCAGGAAGGCCAGCACGAGGACGAGCAGCAGCGCGCCCCAGTCGAAGGAGAAGAAGCTCCCCAGCTCGAACGAGGTCGACACGTCGAGCCCGATCAGGCCGAGTGTCTGCGCCAGGTACTCCGACCAGCCCTTCGACACGTACGCCGAGCCGACCGCGAACTCCAGCACGAGGTCCCAGCCGATGATCCAGGCGATGAACTCGCCGAACGTGGCGTAGGAGAACGTGTACGCGCTGCCCGCCACCGGCACGGTGGAGGCGAACTCGGCGTAGCAGAGTGCGGCGAGACCGCAGGCGACCGCGGCGAGGACGAACGACAGCGACACCGCGGGACCCGCGATGTTGCCCGCCGTGCTCGCGGCCAGGGTGAAGATACCGGCGCCGATGACCACCGCGACCCCGAAGACGATCAGATCGATCGTCCCGAGGTCCTTCTTCAGCCGGGTGTCCGGTTCGTCGGTGTCCCGGATGGATTGCTCGACCGTCTTGGTGCGGAAGATTCCGCCACCACGGTTCGTGACCGTCATGAGCGGTGAAAATACGACCGTGGTGCGGTGCCCGTCACGCTCCGGGGGAGCAGATTTAGGGTCACGATAAGATTGCGCAACGATATGTCCGGTTTGCCGTGTCGCGCCCGGGCATGTCGCGACCCGGACCGGTGATCCCGTGCGCCGGGAGCGTCAGACCGTCCCGTGCTCCAGCCCGTGGGCCTGGGCCACCTCGGCCGAGAGCAGCGCGCCGCGGTGCGTGGACAGGCCGGCCGCCAGCGCCGGGTCGTCGGCCGTGGCGGCCTCCCAGCCACGGTCGGCCAGCCGCAGCACGTACGGCAGCGTCGCGTTGGTCAGCGCCCGGGTGGAGGTGTGCGGCACCGCGCCCGGCATGTTCGCGACGCAGTAGAAGACCGTGTCGTGGACGGCGTAGGTCGGCTCCGCGTGCGTGGTCGGCCGGGAGTCCTCGAAGCAGCCGCCCTGGTCGATCGCGATGTCGACGAGCACGGCGCCGGGGCGCATCTGCGCGACCAGCTCGTTCGGGACCAGCGTCGGGGCCTTCGCGCCCGGGACCAGCACCGCGCCGATGACCAGGTCGGCGTTCGTCACGGCCTCGCGGACCGCCAGCTGCGTGGAGTACACGGTGCGGACGCGGCCGGCGTAGCGCTCGTCGATCGCACGGAGCTTGTCGACGTCGATGTCCAGCACGGTGACCTGCGCGTGCATGCCCGCCGCGATGGCGATCGCGTTCGCTCCCGCGACACCGGCGCCGAGCACGACGACGTCGGCGCCCGGGGCACCGGGCACGCCACCCATCAGCACGCCGCGGCCACCGGCCGAGCGCATGAGGTGGTAGGCGCCGGCCTGCGGGGCCAGCCGGCCCGCGACCTCGCTCATCGGGGCGAGCAGCGGCAGCCGGCCGTCGGCGGTGCGCACGGTCTCGTAGGCGATGGAGGTGGTGCCCGCCGAGAGCAGCGCGTCGGTGCACGGCCGGGACGCGGCCAGGTGCAGGTAGGTGAACAGGGTGAGATCGGGGCGCAGGAAGCCGTACTCCGACCCGATCGGCTCCTTGACCTTGAGCAGCAGCTCCGCGGAGCCCCACACCTCGGCCGGGTCGGCGAGGACCTGCGCGCCGGCCTCCTTGTAGTCGGCGTCGGCGATGGCCGAGCCGGCGCCCGCGTCGTGCTGGACGACCACCTCGTGCCCGCGCTGGACGAGCTCGTGCACCCCGGCCGGGGTCAGCGCGACCCGGTACTCGTTGTCCTTGGTCTCCTTCGGCACCGCGACGCGCATGTCCCTCTCCTCACCGTCGGCTCCGTCAAGGATGAAGAAGAAGCGGTATCGTGCCAACTCCAACGACGAAGATTCTCGGATCGGTGGACATGAACGACGATGATTCGGTGGCGGCGGCACGATGGGCGGCCGAGCCGAACGTCGTTCGGCTGGACGGCACCGACCGCAGGCTGCTGCGGCTGCTGGAGCAGGACGCCCGGACCCCGAACAACGCGCTCGCCGAGGCCGTGGGGATCGCGCCGTCGACGTGCCTCGGCCGGGTCCGGGCCCTGCGGGACCGCGGGGTGATCCGCGGCTACCACGCCGACGTCGATCCCGCTGCCACCGGCCACCCGCTCCAGGCGATGATCTTCGTGACGTTGCAGGCCGACGCCCGCGACCGGCTCGACGAGTTCGTGACCCGGTCGTCCGGGCTGGCCGAGGTCCGCGACGTCTACTTCCTGGCGGGCGAGGACGACTACATGCTGCGCGTCGCCAGCGCCGGCACCGCGGCGCTGCGGCAGCTGGTCGGGGTGCTCAACTCCTGGCCAGAGGTCGCGGGCACCCGGACCTCACTGATCTTCGAGCACCACCGGGCGCCCGACACCTACTGAGCTCCCAGGCCCCCGGCGTCCTCCGCGGGGGCGGGACTGCGGTCCAGGTCCGGCTCCAGGTAGATGACCCGCGCGTCCGGCACGGCCGCACGCACCCGGGCCTCGGCCTCGTCGATGGCACGGGCGACCCGCTCCAGCGTCATACCGGGGGTGAAGGCGACCTTCGCCGCGACCAGCAGCTCCTCCGGGCCCAGGTACTGGGTCTTGAGGTGGATGCAGCGCTGCACGTCCGCACCGGCCTCCAGCTCGGTGACGATCCGGCCCACCACCTTCGGCAGCGCGCCCTCGCCGATGAGCAGGCTCTTCATCTCCACGACGAGGACGATCGCGATGACGCCGAGCAGTACCCCGATGCCCAGGGTCCCGACCGCGTCCCACACCGGGTCGCCGGTCAGCACGGTCAGCCCGACGCCGCCCAGCGCCAGCGACAGGCCGATCAGTGCGCCGAAGTCCTCCAGCAGCACCACCGGCAGCTCCGGGGCCTTGGCCTGCCGGATGAACAGCCACCAGCTGCGGTTGCCCTTGAGCGGACGCGACTCGGCCATCGCCGTCCGGAACGAGAAGCCCTCCAGGCAGATCGCGACCACCAGGATCACGACCGCGACGAGCGGCGAGGTCAGCGGCTCGGGCTCGGCCAGCTTGTGCAGGCCCTCGTACACCGCGAACACCGCACCGGCGGTGAAGAGCAGCAACGCGACGACGAAGGCGTAAAAGTAGCGGTCCCGCCCGTACCCGAACGGGTGCTCCGGCGTGGCCGCCCGGGCGGCCCGCTTCCCGCCGAGCAGCAGCAGCCCCTGGTTCGCGGTGTCGGCGACCGAGTGCACCGCCTCGGCCAGCATCGACGACGCCCCGGTGATCAGGTACCCGACGAACTTCGCCGCCGCGATCCCCAGGTTCGCGAGCAACGCCGCGATGATCGCCCTCGTCCCGCCGCCGGCCGACATGCGGTGCAGCGTATCGGCGGGCGCGGCGGGCCGTGGGACCCGCGGATCAGAGCGCGTCGCCCGCCAGGAAGACGGTGGCGCCGTCGTCGCCGGTGGTGAGCACGGCGCCCGTGTCGCCGGCCGAGAGGTACACCGCGGCGCCGCGGGGCAGCTCGATCTCCGCGCCGCCTGCCTCGACCGCGGCGTCGCCGGAGGTGCACAGCATGATCCGGGCGCCGGTGCCCGGGACGTCCAGCTTGTCCCGGCCACCGGTGTCGGCCCGGCGGAGCCGGAACTCCTCGACCGGCACGTCGTAGCGGTGCCACCCGTCGGCGTCCTGCTCGGGGGCGGGCCTGCGGACCGCGGGCGGCGGTGCGGCGAAGTCCAGGACCCGCAGCAGCTCCGGCACGTCCACGTGCTTCGGGGTGAGCCCGCCGCGCAGCACGTTGTCGGAGTTCGCCATCAGCTCGATGCCGGCCCCCGAGAGGTACGCGTGTAGGTTCCCGGCAGGCAGGTAGAGCGCCTCGCCGGGGGCGAGGGTGGTCCGGTTGAGCAGCAGCGCCGCGAGGACGCCCACGTCACCCGGGTAGCGCTCGGAGAGGTCGAGGACCGTCTTCGCCTCGCCGGTCCACTCCCCCGCACCCCGCTCCAGCAGCCGGACCGCACCACCCTGCAGGGCGAGCACCAGCTCGTCAAGCAGCGACTGCGGCAGCGTGATCCAGGTGGTGAACAGCGCGCGCAGGCCGTCCGGGTTGGGCTGCCCGGCGAGCAGCTCGGCGTAGGACGCCAGCTCCGGCACGTCGAGCGCGCGGAGCAGCGCGACGGTGCTGGCCGGCTCCCGGAACCCGACCAGCGCGACGAAGTCGGTGAGCGCGCAGATCAGCTCGGGCTTGTGGTTGGCGTCGCGGTAGTTGCGGTCCGGGGCGTCGACGGGGAGCCCCGCCGCGTTCTCCCGGGCCCAGCCGTCCCGGGCCTGCTCCAGGCTCGGGTGCGCCTGGAGCGACAGCGGCTCGTCGGCGGCCAGCAGCTTCAGCAGGAACGGCAGCCTGCCCTCCCAGCGGTCGCGGCCGGGGCCCAGCGCCGCCGCAGGGTCGGCGGCGATCAGCTCGTGCAGCGGGCGCACGGCGTCCCCGGAGCGCACCTTCGACGGCGCGGCCGGGTGCGCGCCCAGCCACAGTTCCGCCTGCGGGTGGGGCGCCGGGACGGGCTGGCCGAGCAGTTCGGCGATGACCGTCCGCGATCCCCAGGCATAGGTCCGGATCGGGTTCTCCAGCAGTTCCACGGGTCTCCCGGTGTCAGGTGCGCGAGGGGTCAGAGTTCGATCGAGGCCCGGGTGGCCAGACCCAGGTAGACGGCGGCGATGTCGACGCGCAGCGCGAGCAGCAGCGCCCGGCGCAGGACGGCGTCGCGGGTCCCGCGCGGGACCTCCTCCACCGGGTGCGCGACGTCGGCGTTCGGCCACTCCCGGCCGAGCAGGCGACGGCTCACCATCTGCGGGTCCTCCTCACCGGTCCCGAGCAGCACCAGCCGCGGCGGGAGTGCTGCCGCGGCGGGCTCCGGGTCGTCGAACGGGTCACGGAAGATGTCGTTCTCCCGCTCACCCAGGTCGATCGCGACCCGCAGACCGGCCAGCGTGCCGGCCTGGCCGAGCCCGTCGGCCTGCGCGACGACGCCCGCGTGGGTGGCGAGCGCGTCCGCACCGTGCCGGGCGACGGCGGCCGCCGCCGGGTCGGCCCCCCACAGCAGCGGGGTCCGCTCGGCCATCCGCAGCGCCAGCGACTTGGCCGGGTTCACGAACGGCTCGTGGCCCGGCTGGCAGCGCTCGGCCTCCTCGTCGAGCACCTCGGCGAGCGCCTCGGTGTCCGGTGCCGGACCGAGCAGCTCCAGCTCGGTGACCGTCGTCAGGGCGACGGTGAGCGCCTGCGCGAACCCGAGGCCCTCGGGCAGCGGAATGCGCGGCTCGACCAGCCGGGCGCGGCCGGCACCGGCCTGTGCGACCGGCCCGAGGTCCGGGGCGGACAGCACGGTCTCCGCGCCGCGGCGCACCGCGAGGGCGATCGACTCGGCCAGCTCGGGGTCCGCGGAGTCGGTGCTGTGCGCGACGACGACGTCCAGCGGGCCGATCCAGCCCGGCACCCGCTCGGCGTGCACCACCGGGACCGGGCAGCGGTCGCCCAGCAACGCCGTCACCAGGTCGGCGACGGCACCGGAGACCCCCGGCCTGCGCAGCAGCACCAGCGCCCGCGGCCGGAACCCGCGCAGCCGGTCGAGGCCGGCCTCGCCGCACGCGTGCGCGGCCGACCGGACCTGGGCGCCCGCGGTCGCGGCCGCACGCAGGACACCGGTGGTGTCCCTGGCGATCAGCGTCTCCGGATCGGCTAGCAGGCTGTCGTCCAGCACCCCGTTCACCCGTCGTCCCCGGCGGGACCGGTGCCCGGCAGGGCCTCGTCGAGCAGGAGGACCGGGATCCCGTCGGTGACGGGGTACGACCGGCCACAGGCCTCGCAGGTGAGCGCGTCGGCGCCGGGCTCGGCGGACGTGCCGGACCGCAGCGGCGCGTGCGCGTCGCACGGGCAGGCCAGGATCTCCAGCAGCTGGGGGTCGAGCTGTACGGCCACGGTTCTCCTCGTCGTCATGTCTTCCGGTTCGATGCTGCCACCACGCCCCGACACCGCGCGGCAGCCGACCGGGTACGGCGGCGCCGTCCGGGGTGCACGCTCCGGAGCTGTCGTCACGCTCCGCGAGTGTCGCTCAGGCGCGCACGACCGCCAGCACCTCGTCGACCAGCGTCCGTACGGCGGCGTCGTCCGCCGCCTCCACGTTGAGCCGCAGCAGCGGCTCGGTGTTGGACGCCCGCAGGTTGAACCACGAGCCGTCCGCCAGGGACACCGTGAGGCCGTCGAGCCGGTCGAGCTCCACCCCGTCCCGGGGGCCGTAGAGCGACTCGATCTCGGCGACCTTCGCGGCCTGGTCGGCCACCGTGGAGTTGATCTCGCCGGACGCCGCGTAGCGGTCGTAGCCCGCCATCAGTCCGGACAGCGGTGCCACCGTGCCGGACGCGGCGGCCGCGGCCCGCCGCTCGCCGAGCGCGGCGAGCAGGTGCAGGGCCGCGAGCATCCCGGAGTCGGCCTTCCAGAAGTCCCGGAAGTAGTAGTGCGCCGAGTGCTCACCGCCGAAGACCGCGCCGGTCTCGGCCATCGTCTGCTTGATGAACGAGTGCCCCACGCGGGTCCGGACCGGGCGGCCGCCGTGCTCGGCGACGAGCTCCGGCACCGCCCGCGACGTGATCAGGTTGTGGATGACGGCGACGTCGGTCTCCCCCGCCGCCTGCGCCCTGGCGAGCTCGCGGGCGGCGACCAGCCCGGTGATCGCACTCGGGCTGACGGCGTCACCGCGCTCGTCCACGGCGAAGCACCGGTCGGCGTCGCCGTCGAAGGCCAGGCCCAGGTCGGCGCCCTCCGCGACGACGGCCTTCTGCAGGTCGACCAGGTTCGCCGGGTCGAGCGGGTTCGCCTCGTGGTTCGGGAAGGTCCCGTCGAGCTCGAAGTACAGCGGCACCACGCGCACGTCGAGCCCGTCGAACACGGTCGGGACGGTGTGCCCGCCCATGCCGTTGCCGGCGTCGACGACCACGGTCAGCTCGGGCGCCCCGGCCAGCGACGACAGGTCGACCAGCTCGCGCAGGTACCGGGCGTACCCGGTGAGCATGTCCTCGCGGCGGACGGTCCCGGTGCCGGTCGCCGGCACGCCCTCGCCGAGGAGGCGGGTCGCGTCGTCGCGGATCGTCGCCAGGCCGCTGTCCTGCCCGATCGGCACCGCGCCCGCCCGGCACAGCTTGATCCCGTTGTAGCGGGCCGGGTTGTGGCTGGCGGTGAACATCGCGCCGGGCAGCCCGAGCGAGCCGGAGGCGAAGTAGAGCATGTCCGTGCTGGCCAGGCCGATGTCGACGACGTCGAGCCCCTGCCCGGTCACGCCGTCGGCGAACGCCGCGGCCAGCGCCGGCGAGCTGTCACGCATGTCCCGCCCGACGACCACGGCGCCGGGAGCCGGGGTGTCGGTCGCGACCAGCCGCGCCGTCGCCGCCCCCAGTGCGCGGGCGGTGGGCTCGTCCAGCTGGTCGCCGACGACACCGCGGATGTCGTAGGCCTTCACGATCGCCGAGAGGTCGGGCACGGCGCCTGACCCTAGCGGAGGCACGTCACCCGTCCGCGCAGGTCTCCGCCCACGCGGCCGGCCGCGCGCGGCCGGTCACCCGCTGCTCAGTCGTCGTCACCGGGTGTGGGCAGCGCCCGCAGGTGCCCGCGCCGGCCGGTGCCGCCCGGCCGGGCGACCACCTCGACCGGCCGGTCCAGCCGCCCCGCCTCACGGACGGCGTCGGCGAGCGCGGTGAGGTCCTCGCCGGTGTGCTGGGGCGGGGCGAACTCGCCCTCGAAACGGACGACCTCCCAGCCGCGCGGGGCCGTGAGGTTGTGCGCGTGCCCGGTGCACAGGTCGTACGAGTGCGGCTCCGCCTGCGTGGCGAGCGGCCCGACGACGGCGGTCGAGTCGGCGTAGACATAGGTGAGCGTGGCGACGGCGAGCTCGGTGCAGCCCGTCCGTGAACATCTCCGCACACTCAACACACACCGGACGATAGCCCGTACATCCACCGCGTCCGCACTGCGACGCGCACCCGCCTCGGTGACGGGGGCCTAGGATGGGGCGGTGTCCACCGCGAACCGCCTGCTGCGCCGCACCCCTCGCCGCCGGGACCGCCGCGGCCGGGGACTGCGCGGGCTGATGTACCCGGTGTCCACTCCCGCCTTCCGCACCCGCGCCGAACGGTTCGACGCGAAGGTGCTGGAGGCGCTGGAACCGATCGAGGCGCGCTGGGGGCCGGAGCTGGCCGACCTGGACCTCGCCGTCGACGACGTCCCGGCCGTCGACCGGACCTCGCCGGACGAGGTCACCTGGGGCACCGGGGTGCTCGCCGACGTCGGCGTCCCGCTCGCCCACCTGGTGCCGGCGGGCGTCGACCCGGCCGGTCTCCCGACGCGGGCCAGGATCGTGCTCTACCGGCGCCCGCTGGAGGCCAGGGCCCGCAACGGGGAGGACCTCGCCGATCTCGTGCACGAGGTCCTCGTCGAGCAGGTCGCGGAGTACCTCAACATCGAGCCCGACGCGGTCGACGGCGGCTGACCGCCGCCCACCACCCGCACGGCGGCACAGACGACGACGCCCGGGTCACCAGTGGTGTCCCGGGCGCCGGTGGTCTCGTACCCCCGTCAGACGGCGGCGCCGCGGCGCAGACGGCGCCGCTCCCGCTCGGAGAGCCCGCCCCAGATGCCGAAGCGCTCGTCCTGCGCCAGCGCGTACTCCAGGCACTCGGCCCGGACCTCGCACCCGGAACAGATCCGCTTCGCCTCCCGGGTGGAACCGCCCTTCTCCGGGAAGAACGCCTCCGGATCGGTCTGGGCGCACAGCGCGCGCTCCTGCCAGTCCGGGATCTCGTCCCCGGGTGACTCCTCCAGCAGCAGGCCCTTCAGGTCCAGGACCTCCGCCACCCGGTCGTGGTCCTCGATCATCGGCTGCCGTGCCTGGTCGGCCTCCGCCGGCCGCAGCATCCGCATGAAACCCTCGACGTCGTCCACTCGCCCACCTCCCCGCAATGCACCGGCGAATGACACCACTGTAAGTACAGCGCTGACGTTCGCTGCGTGCAAGCCGGCTCTGCCGAACGAGTGAAGGCCCACGCGCGGGTGTTTGGATCGTTCGGGATGATGGGTACATGCCCGCGCTCACCCGTCGTGTCAGCCCGTGGTTCCTGCTCCTCGTCGGCATCACCGTGCTCGGTGCCGTGCTGGCGGCGGCCGCGGTCCCGGTGCGGTCCGAGGCGCTGGCGATCTTCGGGATCTTCGTCGTCGTGCTCGCCGGCTGGGTCGTGTCGCTGTGCCTGCACGAGTTCGGGCACGCGATCACGGCGTACCGCGGTGGCGACACCTCGGTGGCGCTGAAGGGGTACCTCACCCTCGACGTCCGCCGGTACACCGATCCCGGGTTGTCGCTGGTCCTGCCGCTGATCATCCTGCTGATCGGGGGACTCCCGCTGCCCGGCGGCGCGGTGTGGATCAACCAGTGGGCACTGCGCTCGCGCGGGTGGCGCACGGCGGTGTCGCTGGCGGGCCCGGCGGCGAACCTCGTGGTCGGCGCGGTGTTGATCATCACGGTCGCGCTGTTCCCGTCGCTGCCCACGCCCGTCGGCGCCGGGCTGTCCGCGCTCGCGCTGTTCCAGATCGTCGCGTTCGTGCTGAACATGCTCCCGGTGCCCGGGCTGGACGGGTGGGGCGCGATCGAGCCCTACCTGTCGGTGCCCGCGCAGCGCTTCGGTGAGCGGGTCCGGCCGTGGGCGCCGCTGGCGCTGCTGGCGGTCCTGCTGTTCGTGCCGGGGATCAGCACCTTCTTCTTCGCCGCCACCCAGATCCTGTACTCGGTGGTGGGCGGCGACTCCCAGCTCGCGGGCCAGGGGTTCCGGGCGCTCTTCTTCTGGCGCTACCTGTAGCCGGCGGTCGCCGCGGCGACCATCGCGGGGACCGTGTCGCTGTCGTCGGGGAGCGCGTCGACCGGCCACCAGCGCAGGTCGAGCGACTCGTCGCTGATCCGGGCGCGGGCACCGGCGGGCGCACGGACGAGGTACCGCACGTCGAGGTGCCGGGTGGGTACCCCGAGCGAGCAGGTGACCGGGTGGACGTCGACGTGCAGCGGCTGCCCGGCGATCTCCAGGCCCTCGATGCCGGACTCCTCGGTGGCCTCCCGCAGGGCCGCGGCGCGCAGCGAGGCGTCGCCGGGCTCGCAGTGGCCGCCGAGCTGGATCCAGCGGCCCACCCGCGGGTGCAGGGTGCGCTCGCCTGCCGCGTCGAGCACCAGCGCGGACGCCGTCAGGTGACCGGGCACACACGAGCGGTCGCAGGCGTCGTCCGGGCGGGCGTCCAGGAAGGCCAGCAACGCGTGCTGCACCGCCCGCTGTGCCTCGCCGGGCGGGTCCCACGCCTCCAGCTCGCGGGCCGCCGTCGCCGCAGCTACCACAGCTCCACCAGCCCGCCCGCCGGGTCGCGCGGATCGCGCGGGGCGGGGGGCTCGTGCGGCACGCCCACGGCGACCGCGCCGAGCGGCACCCAGTCCGCGGGCAGGTCGAGCGCCGCACGCGCCGTGTCCGGCGCGAAGATCGTCGAGCCGACCCAGCACGACGCCAGGCCCTCCGCGGCCAGCGCCACCAGCAGCGCCTGCACCGCGGCCCCGCCGGCGACGGTGAACATGTCGCGCTCGGCGGCGTCGCGGGCGTCCGTGCCGTCGTCGGAGTAGGAGTGCATCCCCTCCCCGGTCCGGAACGCCAGCACCAGCTCCGGGGCCCGGTGCAGCAGGTCCCCGCGGGCGAGGCGGCGCTCGATCTCGTCGGCCGGGCGCCCGTCGGCGGCCAGGTCGGCCCGCCACCGCTCGCGCATCGCGTCCAGCACGGCGGCGCGGCGGCCGGGGGCGCGCAGCCACACGAACCGGAACGGGGTGCTGTGGTGCGGGGCGGGCGCGGTGAGCGCGGTGCCCACGGCCCGCCGGAGCGCGGCCGGGTCGACGGGCTCGTCGGAGAAGGCGCGGGTGCTGCGGCGCAGCAGGACCGCCTCGCGGCGGCCGCGGGCGATCGCCTCCTCCGTCCCGAGCCAGAACAGGTCGTCGGCGACGGGACGGATCAGGTCGCGGGCGGCGCTGCCGTCGTCGTCGAGGGCCATGCCGCGCACGACGGCCACCGGCAGCGCCCCGAGCTTGCCCTTCACCAGGTCCGCCGCGGCGGCGATCTCGTCGGCGAGCGCGATCTCGGTGACCAGCAGGTCGTTGCCCTGGGCGTCGACGGCGCCGCCGTAGCGGTGCAGCACCGGGATCCCGGCGGACCCGATCGCGACGTCGGTCTGCCCGATCCTCCAGGTCCGCCCGAGGGTGTCGGTGACGACGACGCCGACGTCGACCCCGAGGCGCTCCCGCAGCCCGGCGCGCAGGCCCGCGGCGCTCGCGTCCGGGTCGGCGGGCAGCAGCGCGAGCTCGTCGCGGCGCACGTTGGAGCCGTCGATCCCGGCTGCGGCCTGCACGATCCCGAGCTTCCCGGCGACGATCAGCGTCTTCCCGCGCCGGGCCAGGATCCGCTCGGTCTCGGCGTCGATCAGGCGGCGGCGCAGCGCGTCGCGCTCCTCGTCGTCGGTCGGGGCCGGGACGAGCCTGCCCTCCACCTTAGAGAAGACCTTCGAGGTCACGACGACGACGTCGCCGTCGCGCAGCCAGTCCGCGGCGCCGGCCAGCGCGGCGGTCAGGTCGTCGCCGGGCCGGAACTCGGGCAGCCCGGGTACCGGGAGGACCTGCAGCGAGGCCGACGCGTGGTCGGGGAACGGGTCAGCCGGCACGCACACCCGCCAGGTCGAACGCGGCCCGCGCCATCGCGGCGGTGGCGTCGTGGTCGGTCATCAGCAGTGGCACCTCGCGGACGGTCGCGCCGGGCACGGTCGCCGTGTCGCCGGAGTGCACCAGCCACCCGTCGAGCAGGCCGCCCTCGCCGCGGCCGCCGTAGTGCCGGCCCACGCCCTCGGCCGAGGTCTCGACGCCGATCGCGGACAGGCAGGCGTCGGCCATCCCGCGCACCGGCCGCCCGCCGACGATCGGGGACACGCCCACGACCGGGGCGGGCGTCGCGGCCAGCACCTGGGCCACGCCGGGGACCGACACGATCGTGCCGATCGAGACGACCGGGTTCGACGGCGCGACCAGCACCACGTCGGCCTCGGCGATCGAGGCGCGGGCGTCGGGCAGGATCCCGGCCTGGTCCGCGCCGACCGAGGCGAAGCGGTGCGCCTTCGGCGCCGCCCGGTGCTTGATCCACCACTCCTGGAAGTGGATCGCGACCTGGGGCGGGGTCTCGTCGCCGTCGCCGGGCTCGGGGTTGTCGACGACAACGTGCGTCTCGACGCGGTCGTCGGAGGCGGGCAGCAGCCGCACACCGGGCTGCCAGCGGTGGCACAGCGCCTCGGTGACCTGCGACAACGGGTATCCGGCGCGGAGCATCCGGGTGCGCACCAGGTGCGTCGCGACGTCACGGTCGCCGAGCCCGAACCAGGTCGGCTCCGCCTCGTAGGCCTCGAGCTCGGCCTTCACCGACCACGTCTCGCCGGACCGGCCCCAGCCCTTCTCGACGTCGATGCCGCCGCCGAGGGTGTACATGCAGGTGTCGAGGTCCGGGCAGACGCGCAGGCCGTGCAGCCAGATGTCGTCGCCGACGTTGACCACGGCGTCGACCGAGTGCGGATGATCCTCCGGGGCGGGACCGACCGGGGGCAGCCCGAGGGCGGCCTTGACCCCTTGCAGGAACCGGGCCCCACCGACCCCGCCGACCAGAACGGTGACCTTCACGGATCCAGACCCTACGACGGTCACATCGCGCGGTAGTCGCGCGGGGAGAAGCGGGGCCCGAACCGGGGACGCCGGAACCCCGACGCCTCGATGTAGCGGACCGCGCGCTGCCGCTGCGGCGCGTAGGGCGCGAGGACCTCGAGGAGGCCCGCGTCGTCGAGGTCGTGGCCGAGCAGCGCCCAGCCGACGGTGTTCGGGACGTGGAAGTCGCCGAAGCTGACCGCGTCGGGGTCGCCCCAGGCCCGCTGGGCGATCTCGGCGGCGGTCCAGACGCCGATCCCGCGGACCCGGCGCAGCAGCACCCGGCCCGCCTCGCCGCGCAGCCCGGCGGCGTCCTCCAGCCGGTGCGCGACGACGGCGGCGTGCAGGATCGCCGAGCGGCGCGCGTGGTCGACGCCCGCCCGGTGCCACTGCCAGACCGGGATGTCGCGCACCTGCGCGGGCGTCGGCGGCACCCGCATCCCGGCCGGGACGACCCCGGGGGCCGGGTCGCCGTGGCGCCACGCCAGCTCGCGGAACGAGCGGTGTGCCTCGGTGCCGGTGACCTTCTGTTCCAGCACGGCGGGCAGCAGCGTGTCCCACACCCGCCCGGACGAGCCGAGCCGCAACCCCGGCCGGCGGCGGACGGCGGCGGCGACGAGCGGGTGGTGCGCCTCGAACGACGACGGGTCGTCGTCGGCCCCCAGCAGCGACGGCAGCCGGTCGAGCTCCCAGGCCGCGCCCGGCCCCCAGCCGGTGGCCCGGACGGTGCCGTGCTCGCCGCCGTCCGCGCGGCGCCGGACCGCGACGGTGGCGGGGCCATCGGGGGTCGTCGAGACCCGCCAGATCACCCCGCCGTCGCCCGCGGTGCGCCAGGTCGGGTCGCCCCGGCCCCGGCGCAGCGGGGACAGCACGCCGTACAGGTCGAGCACGAACGGCGGGCGTCACTCGCGGTCGAGCACGGCGTCACACGTCCGGGGAGAACCGGATCCCGTGCGGCGGCAGCGACACGTCCGGCCAGACCCGCATGTTGTTGCGCAGCTCGCAGTGCGCCCCGATCACCGCGCGGTCCCCGACCACGGTGTCGCGGATGCTGGCGCCCTCCTCGACGACGGCGCCCGCGCCGATCACCGAGTTCTCGACGACCGCGCCGCCGGCGACGACCGCGCCGTCGAACAGCATCGAGCCCTCGACCTTCGCGCCGGAGCCGATCCGGGCGCCGCGGCCGACGGTGGAGCCGCCGAACACGAACGCGTCGGACGCCACCTCGGCACCGTCGAGGATCAGCGCCTCGCCGGTCGGCCCGGGCAGCGCCGCGGACGGTGCGACCCCGCGGACCAGGTCGGCCGAGCCGTGCACCAGGTCGCCGGGGGTGCCCATGTCCCGCCAGTACGCGACGTCGACGTGCCCCTGCACGTGCGCCCCGGAGGCGAGGAGGTCCGGGAACGTCTCGCGCTCCACCGACACCGGTCGTCCCTCGGGGATGGAGTCGATCACCTCGCGCCGGAAGACGTAGCACCCGGCGTTGATCTGGTCGGTCGGCGGGTCCTCGGTCTTCTCGAGGAACTCCAGCACGCGGCCGCTCGCGTCGGTCGGCACGCAGCCGAACGCACGCGGGTTCTGCACCCGCACCAGGTGCAGCGTCACGTCGGCCCGCGAGTCCCGGTGGGTCGCGGCGACGGCGTTCAGGTCGGTCCCGGCCAGCACGTCCCCGTTGAAGATCATCACGTGCTCGGCGGAGAGCTTCCCGGCGACGTTGCGGATCCCGCCGCCGGTGCCCAGCGGCTCGGTCTCCGTCACGTAGGTCAGGTCCAGACCGAGCGCGGAGCCGTCACCGAAGTGCTCCTCGAAGGTCTCGGCCAGGTAGCTGGTGCCCAGCACGGCCCGCCGGATCCCCGACTCGCGGATCCGGGACAGCAGGTGTGCCAGGAACGGCACCCCCGCCGTGGGCAGCATCGGCTTGGGCGCCGACAGGGTCAGTGGCCGCAGCCGGGTGCCCTTGCCCCCGACAAGTACGACCGCCTCGACGTCCTGCAACGCGGTTCCCCCTCTGGTGTTCTCGTCACGCCCGGGTCAGTTGCCGCCCCGGGACGCCAGGCCCGACCGGACGGCCAGGCCCGCCCTGAACGCGGCGCGCAGCGGTGCGCGGAGCGGACCGGGGTGCCGGTCCGCGAGATAGCGGTAGGCGCTGCGGTGGTGCTCGGCGAGCATCCGCGCCGACACCTCCGGCTTGCCGGTGGACACCCCGCCGACGTGCACGACCTCCGACGAGGGTACGTAGACGTTGCGCCACCCGGCGACACCGAGGCGTTCGCCGAGGTCGACGTCCTCGAAGTACATGAAGTAGCGCGGGTCGAACCCGTCGACCGAGTCGAACGCGGCCCGCCGCAGCAGCAGGCACGAGCCGGACAGCCAGCCGGTGTCGCGCTCGGAGACGTCCTCCCGGGACCGGCGGTAGGCGACCGACCACGGGTTGCCCGGCCAGACCGGGCCGAGCGCGGCGTGCCCGGCCCCGGCCGCGAGCGACGGGACCTCGCGGGCCGACGGGTAGACCTCACCGGACGGCTCACGGATCAGCGGGCCCAGGGAGCCCGCCCGCGGGTGCCGGCGCCCGGCCTCCAGCAGCACGTCCAGCGACCCGGGGCCCCACTCCAGGTCCGGGTTCGCGACGACCACCCAGCCGAAGCGCCCGTCGAGCGAGGCGACACCACGGTTCGCGGCGGCGCCGTAGCCGACGTTCTCGCCGATCGGCAGGAACGTGACGTCGTCGCGCTCGCGGGCCGCGCGCTCCGGCGCGCCGTCGACCGAGCCGTTGTCCGCCAGCACCACCGGGACACCGGTCCGGCCGGTCGCACCGGCGAGCGAGTCGAGGAAGGTGTCGAGGGTGCGGCCCGGCGAGTAGGTCACGGTGACGACGGCGACGTCGTCGCCGTAGGTCGGTCCGTCCACCTGCACGTGCTGCTCCCCGCCGCCCTGCACGACCCGAACGCTAGCGAGACCGGGAGGCCGCCGGTCCGGCGGGACCGGCGGCGACCGCCCGTTCGCGGCCGCGAACGTCACACGCCGTGTCCGGCCACCGTACTGCGACACCTCATCCCTAACGTGTCCGGGCCTCCGAGCAGGGACGACGGTGCTGGACGCAGCGTCACCCTCAAGGTGGTGCGGGGTACAGCGACCGGGCGACCGTGCCGACACGCACTCCCCGAGGGACCGCGGCGGCCCGTCCGATGCTGCACCCTGGCTCCTGCGGGGTCCTGATCATCCGGACCTGCGGGGGCTCCCGGCCGTGACGAGACGGCCTCCGGCTCCGAGAGGAACACCACCATCGACGACGGCCCCCCGGGGCCCGGACGACCCGAGGGGAGGCGCGCGTGGGCGAGCCGTGGGAGTCCCGTACCCGCCCGTCGTCGGCCGCACGGGCCGCCGCCCGCCGGGCCTCGCGCCCCCCGGCTCCCGGGAACCACCCGCCGTACCCGGCCCGATCCACCGGGCCGGACCGGCGCTCGTCCGCGGGCCGGCGCTGGCTGCGCCGGTTCCAGGTGACCGTCGCGACGCTGTCCGTGCTCACCGTGCTCGCCACGGGCGGGGTCTGGACCCTGTACCGCGACGTGACCGGTGGCATCACCACCAGCAACCTGCTCTTCGGCGGCTCGTCCGGCGGCGAGCAGAACATCCTGCTGGTCGGTGTGGACAGCCGGACCGACGCCCAGGGCAACCCGCTGCCCGACGAGATCCTGGCCGAGCTGCGCAGCGGCGCCGAGTCGGGCGTCCTGAACTCGGACACGATCATCCTCGTCCACGTCCCGGACGACGGCGGCAGCGCGACCGCGTTCTCGATCCCGCGCGACTCCGAGGTGCAGATCCCCGGGATCGGCCGCAACAAGGTCAACGCCGCGTACCCGCAGATCAAGGCCCAGACCGCGTCCCGGCTGTCCGGCGAGGGCGTGACCGACCCGAAGCGGATCGACCAGGAGTCGTCCCAGGCCGGGCGGCAGGCGCTGATCGAGACGGTGCAGAACCTGACTGGGCTGGGCATCGACCACTACGCCGAGGTCAACCTGCTCGGCTTCTACAACCTCACCCAGGCGATCGGCGGCGTCGAGGTCTGCCTCAAGGCCCCGGTCTCCGACACCTTCTCCGGCGCCGACTTCCCGGCAGGCCCGCAGACGATCTCCGGCGGCGACGCGCTGGCGTTCGTCCGGCAGCGGCACGGGCTCGCCGGGGGCGACCTGTCCCGGATCAACCGGCAGCAGGTGTTCCTGGCCTCGGTCGCGAACAAGGTGCTGTCGTCGGGCACGCTCACCGACCCGGCGAAGCTCGGCGCGCTGATCGACGTCGTGCAGCAGGCCGTGGTCATCGACAGCGGGTGGGAGATCCTCGCGTTCGCCCGGGAGGCGTCCCAGATCGCCGCCGGGAAGATGGACTTCCTGACGATCCCCACCGGCGGCCCGGAGGACTCCTCCTCCGGCGACGTCCTCGGCGTCGACCCGCGGCAGGTGCAGGACTTCGTCGCCCGGCACACCGAACCGCCCGAGGACCCCGCACCCGCCGCGGAGGAGAGCGACGCGGGCGCGGCGCCGCCGCCCACCCCCGTGGTCGCCGACGTCGGCAACGGGTCCGGCACGACCGGTCTCGCCGCGCAGGTGGCCGGGACCCTCGGGCAGAACGGCATCACCCCCGGCGCCGTCGGGAACGCGCCGGACCGGACCACGTCGGTCGTCCGCTACAGCCAGGCCGACGGCGACGCCGCGGCCCGCCGGGTCGCCGAGGCGCTCGGCGGGATCGGCGTCGAGCAGTCCGACGCCGTCGGCCAGGGCCGGGTGCAGGTGCTGATCGGCACCGACTTCGACCAGCAGGGCGGCGGCGGCTCCGCGGCCGGCGGGGGCGGAGCTCCGGCGTCGTCCGGGGCGCCGTCGACACCGCCGATCACCGCGGGCGGGGTGCCCTGCATCGACTGAGCACCCGGGTAGCGTCGGGCCACGATGACCACCGTGTTCGGCTCCGGCCTGTTCCTCACCGACGCCCTGCTCGGCCCCGCGCTCGGGGCCACCGCGGCGCGACCGCTGTTCACCCACTACGACGACGCCACCGGTGAGCGGATGGAGCTGTCGGGCACGACCACCGCGAACTGGACGGCGAAGGCGGCCAACCTGCTGCGCGACGAGTGCGACGCCGAGCCCGGGACCCGGGTCGCGGTGCTGCTGCCTGCGCACTGGCAGACGGCGGCGTCGCTGCTCGCGCTGTGGTCGTGCGGCGCGGAGCTGGTCGGGGACCCGACGTCGGCGGACCTGGTGCTCGCCGACGCGGCCCGCCTCGACGTCGCGCTCGCGGCCGGTGCCAGGACCGTCGTCGCGTTCTCCCTCGACGCGTTCGGCCGCGGCCTGACCGACCTCCCGTCCGGCACGATCAACTTCGCCTCCGAGGTCCGTGTGCACGGCGACGACTTCGTGCCGTGGGACCCGGTCGACGGTTCGGCTCCCGCCTGGGACGGCGCGACGGGCACCGAGGTCCTCGACGCCGCCCGCGCCCGCGCCGGCGAGCTGGGGATCGGCGGGGGCGCCCGGGTGCTGTCGACCGCGGCCTGGGACTCGCCGGACGGCCTGCGCGACGGGCTGCTCGCCGTCCTGGCCGGCGGGGGGTCGCTGGTGCAGGTCGTGAACCCGTCCGACGACGCCGGGGTGCTCGACCGCCGCGCGGAGACCGAGCGCTGCACGGCGCGGCTGGGCTGACGCGTCGTCCCTGGTGTGAGGGCCGATCGGGCGTCGTGAGACGCTGGTCGACCGTGAACGCCACACCCTCCCCCGCGCCCGGTACCCGGGTGAGCGCCCGGGACGTCGACGACGCGGCGGCCCGACTGCACGCCGTGATCGGCCCGACCCCGCTGCAGCTCAACCCGAGACTGTCCGACGCGCTCGGCGGCGAGGTCTGGGTCAAGCGCGAGGACCTGCAACCGGTCCGCTCCTACAAGATCCGCGGCGCCTACAACCTGATCGCCCAGTTGCCCGAGGCCGACCGTGCCGCGGGCGTCGTGTGCGCCAGCGCGGGGAACCACGCCCAGGGCGTCGCGTTCGCCTGCCAGCGGCTCGGCGTCCGCGGGCGGGTGTACCTGCCGGGCACCACGCCGCGGCAGAAGCGCGACCGGGTCGCCCGGCTCGGCCGCGACGCCGTCGAGATCCGGGTGGTCGGCAACACCTACGACGAGGCCGCCGCAGCGGCCCGCGCCGACGCCGCCTCCACGGGTGCGACCCAGGTCCCCGCGTTCGACGACCCGCGCACCGTCGCGGGCCAGGGCACGATCGCCCGCGAGATCCTGGCCCAGCTGGCCGACCCGCCGGACGTGCTGATCGTGCCCGTCGGCGGCGGGGGCCTGCTCGCCGGGGCGATCACCTACCTGCGCGAGCACGCGCCGTCGACGCGGATCGTCGGCGTCGAGCCGGCGGGTGCGGCGAGCATGGCCGCCGCGGTCGGCGCGGGCGAGCCGGTGGAGTTGGACGCGCTGAACCCGTTCGTCGACGGCGCCGCGGTGCGCAAGGTCGGCGCGGCGACCTTCGAGGTGGTCCGCGACTCGGGCGTCGAGCTGCTGGCCGTGCCCGAGGGCCGCATCTGTGTCGAGATGCTGGCGCTCTACCAGTCCGACGGCATCATCGCCGAGCCCGCCGGGGCGCTCTCCCCGGCCGCGCTGGACATGCTCGACATCCCGCGGAACGCGACCACGGTCTGTCTGCTCTCCGGCGGGAACAACGACGTCAGCCGGTACGCCGACATCGTCGAGCGGGCGCTGGTCTTCGAGGGTCGCAAGCACTACTTCCTCGTCGACTTCCCGCAGGAGCCCGGTGCCCTGCGACGGTTCCTCGACGACGTCCTCGGCCCGGACGACGACATCACCCTGTTCGAGTACACCAAGCGCTCCAACCGGGAGACCGGGCCGGCACTGGTGGGCATCGAGCTCGGGGCGCCCGAGGACCTCACCGCGCTCCTCAAGCGGATGGACGAGGCCCCGCCGCACATCGAGCCGATCCCACCGGACAGCCCGCTGTTCGGGTTCCTCCTCTGACCTCGCGGTAGCGGGGCGGCTCATCCGGGCGCCCGGTAGGTGTGCCCGGTCGGGGTCGTGGTCCGCACCCTGCCGTCCGGCCCGCGAGCCACCCGCCACCCCGCCTGCTCCCGGACATGGTTGTGGAACTCGCACACACCCCTGCCGTTGTCGAGCTCGGTCGCCCCGCCCTCGGCGTCGCGGTGGATGTGGTCGATGTGGCGGACCGGGGCGTCGCAGTAGGGCTCGGTGCACCGGTTCCCCGCGCGCGCCCGGACCAGGCGGGCCAGCAATCCGGTGAAGGTGCGCTGGCGGGAGTCTCCGCCGATCAGGACTCCGTCGGAGGTGATCAGGCGGCGCAGGGTCTTCCTCCCCTCGCCCGTGGCGAGGAGCTCGACCGGGACCGGTCCGTGGCCGGGGATCTCCGCCGGCAACGGTGAGTCCGGGTCCAGCAGCGCCTCGATCGGCACCACGACCTGGACCTCGACACCCACATCGGTCGCCATCGCCTGTCCGGTGAGGCGCTCGACGAGCGTGTCGGCCATGACCTGACCACGGGTACGGGTCAACGGTGCCGGGTCCACCGACACCTCGGTGAACGCCTTGTTCAGGGCGGCGAGGCAGGCCACGCCCTGTTCGACCGGGAGGTAGGCGGTCAGGAAGGTCATCGCATCCGGCGCCGGACGCAACGTCACGCGCCGCTCGGCACGGGCGGACTCGACCCGGGCGAGGAACTTCCCCGGTGCGACCTCGGCGGCGAAGCGGCAAGCGAGATCACGCAACCGGCCCAGACCGAGCCTGGTCAGATCGTGCGCAGCCAGACGAACATCCACCGCGGCACGTTCAGCACGGTCCAGACCCGAACACGCGCTCACCACCACCGCCACCTTCGCCGAGCTCAACTCACCGGCCCCGAACAACCCACGCACGTGATCGAGACCGTCGTGCAGATCCCGGGCGACGCTCACCCGACGCCGCGCCTCGGCCGGCGACACCCGACAGGCCAACCCGACCTGCGCCACCACACCCCGCTGCAACCGATCCGGATCCGTCCGACCGGCCGCGATGCCGTTCTCCACATGGAGCCGGGCGAACGCCCGCACCCGGGTGGCCTGCAACGCCGCCAAGGAGTGCTGCACGGATTCGAGCTGCTGGATCTGATCGATCAACTCCGCCTCGGAGACCCCGGACAGGTCGTCGAGCGCGGCCTGCTCCACCGCCAACTGAACCAGCGCCAGATCGACCTGAGGGAACCCCGGACCGGCAGGGAGGCCGGTGCGTGGAGGTTCCTGGACCGCGGTCATGAGCCAGACACTATCCGAACATGCGTTCGAGCCGCTAGTAATCGTTCGCGATAGCAAACCCCTGACCAGCACGGGAGACCGCGACCCGGCACCACCACAGCAACGGCCGGACACCGAACGACCCGACGTCGCGCAGGCGCAACACCCGGGTAACGGGCGCGATCTAGCGTCGGCTCCGTGCCCGAGATGATGTTCGACGTCCGCTGGCCGGACGGCACCGAGGTCAGCTACTACTCGCCGTCACTGGTCGTCGAGGAACACCTCGCGACCGGCACGGCGTACCCGGTGGCGGACTTCGTCTCCCGCAGCCGGACCTGCATGGAGATCGCCGACTCGCGGGTCCGGGCGAAGTACGGCTTCGGCTGCGCACAGTCCGCCCGCACGATGGCCCTCATCTCCGCGGCCGCACGGCGGTTCGCCCCGACCGACGAGGTGCGGGTGGAGACCTTCCGCCGGTAGCGGGTCAGCTGGTCGCCGCCGTCCGACGTGCGGCGACCGACCAGGACATCGCCGTGCGCAGCCCCGGGAGCTCCCGGTCGACCCGCTCGTTCAGCGCCCGGACGGCGGGCTTGTGCGCCCGCAGCTCCCGGCGCCGGAAGACGGTCCGGACGTTTCCCTCGTCGGCGAGCACCGCCAGGACGGCGTCCCCGATCGGGACGGCGCCGGGGTCTTCCCCGCCCAGCACCGCGTCCCGCACGCGGTCCCGCAGCTCCTGCACCGGCCCGCGGTCGGGCACCTCGATCCGGCGCGCGGGGACGACGAGCAGGACGCGGCGGCGCTCCGCCGTGATCGTCCCGGTGGCGACGAGCGATTCCCGGACGGCGCGCTCGGCCGTGTGCCAGTGGTGGTCCACGACGCCGAACCAACGGCGCGGACGGTCCGGCCGGACGGAGTCGAGCACCTCGGCGAGGAACGGGTCGAGCCCGCCCGGCGCCGGCCCCGGGGCGCGCTCCGCCTTCCCGTCACGGTCGCGGAGCAGGCCGGCGATGCGCAGGTCGGCGACGGCGGCGGCACGCAGCAGTGATCCCCGCACCAGCGCGCTGTCGTCGTCCAGCCTGGACTTCGCGGGCACGTGGCTGAGCAGGTACAGCTCGTGGGGCAGCGGAAGCGTCGGGGACATGCCGGGCTCCTCCGGGTCGCGGACTCGGGCGGTCGCGACACAGCAGACACCCGGCCGTTGCGGCACGGTCCAGACGTCGGACGGTGACCCGGGACACGCCGGCACCCGGCAGTTCCCGGCTCGCCGGTGACGTGGGTCACCTACACCGGCTCCGGCTTGAGTGTGCCGTAACGGCAGGGCCTTTCCTTGTCACCACACCCCGACCGAGGAGTAATCGTGACCACGGACGAGCACACCGACCGCAGCAAGCCGACCCTGCTCGACCAGATGGGTGGCCCCGCCGGCTTCGTCTACTCGACGATCCCCGTGGTCGTCTTCGTGACGGCCAACGCGTTCCTGTCCCTGCCGCTGACGATCGGGATCTCGGTCGCGGTGGGACTGGGCCTGTTCGCGTTCCGGATGGTCCGCGGCGAGAAGTTCGCGTCCGCGATCGGGAGCCTGCTCGGCGTCGCCGTCGCAGCGGGGCTCGTCGCCTGGACCGGCAACGCACGGGACTTCTTCGTGATCGGCATCTGGGCCTCGCTGGCCGGATTCGTCGTCACGCTCGGGTCGCTGCTGGCCCGCCGCCCGCTGACCGGTGTCATCTGGAACGCCGTGCACGGCGGGAAGCACGCCTGGCGGGAGAACCGCACCGTGCTGCGCGCCCACGACCTCGCGACCGCCGCCGCCGTGCTCGTGTTCGGGTCGCGCTTCGCGATCCAGCAGTGGCTCTACGTCGCCGAGGAGACCGGTGGGCTGGGCATCGCCCGGGTCGTCATGGGCACCCCGCTGACCATCCTCGCGGCGCTCGTCGTGGTGTGGGCGTTCCGCCGCAGCAGCAAGGCACTCCTGCATTGAGTCCCGCACACCGACGAAGGAGCCCGCCATGGCCCTGCCCGACCGGATCGCCGTCGCGGACATGCTGCGCCCGCCGGAGCGCACCGCGGCCACGATCTCCCCGGACGGCACCCGCATCGCCTACCTCGCCCCCTGGAAGGGCCGGCTGAACGTCTGGGTGTCCGACGTCGACGGCGGCACCGAACCGCGTTGCGTCACCGCCGACGAGCCCCGCACCGTCCAGCGCTACCACTGGAGCGACGACCCGCGCTGGCTGCTCTACCTGCAGGACAACGGTGGCGACGAGAACTGGCACGTCCACCGGGTCGACCTCGACGACGCCGACGCCCCCGCCGTCGACCTCACCCCGTTCCCGGGGGCGACGGCGGTGGGCCTGGAGCTTCGGCCCGGCCGCCCCGGGCGCGTGGTCCTGCAGCTCAACGCCCGCGTCCCCACCGAGTTCGACCTGTGCGAGCTCGACATCGCCTCCGGCGAGCTGACGGTGCTCGCCGAGAGCCCCGGCCCCGGCTCCGGGTGGCTGCTCGCCGGCGACACGCTGCTGCGCGAGACCCTGACCGCGGACGGCACGGCGGAGCTCTGGCGGGACGACGAGCGGATCGCGACGTTCGACGGTGACGCCTACCCGGTGGGCGTCTTCCCGAACGAGCCCACGCCGGACGGCACCGGCCTCTGGTTCGGCTCCTACCGGGGCACCGACCACCTGCACCTCGCGCGGCTCGACCTGCGCACCGGTGAGGAGACCGAGGTCGACCGGCACCCGTCGTGCGACGTCGACACCCGCTCCCAGGTCTTCCCGAGCCTGCCGTCGCCACTGATCCGGGACCGGGGCACCGGGGAGCTGCTCGGCGTGCGCTACCTCGGCGTGCGCCAGCACACCCGCGCGCTCGACCCGCGGTTCGCCGACGTGCTCGCCGCGCTGGAGGACCTCTGCGACGGCGACCTCTCCGCCGTCTCCGGCGACGTCGGCGGCACCCGCTGGGTCGCCACGTTCCTGCACGACCGCGACCCGCAGACCTGGTTCTACGACCACGCCACCGGCGAGCGACGGCTGCTGTTCCACACCCGCGGGGACCTCGACCCGGACACGCTGGCCCCCATGACCCCGGTGACGGTCACCGCCCGGGACGGGCGGGAGCTGCCGTCGTACCTGACCCTGCCCGTCGGCGTCGCACCGGCCGGGCTGCCGCTGGTCCTGATGCCGCACGGCGGGCCGTGGGCCCGGGACTGGTGGGGGCTCGACGTGAGCGTCCAGCTGTGGGCCAACCGCGGCTACGCGGTGCTGCAGCCGCAGTTCCGCGGCTCCGCGGGCTTCGGGCGCGCACACATGGAGGCCGGTGTCGGCGAGCTCGCCGGCGCGATGCACGACGACCTGATCGACGCCGTCGACTGGGCGGTGGCTCAGGGGTACGCCGATCCCGGCCGGATCGCGATGTTCGGCGGGTCCTACGGCGGCTACGCCACGCTCGTCGGCGTCTCCTTCACCCCGGACCGGTTCGCCGCGGCCGTCTCCTACGTCGGCATCTCGAACCTGGCGAACTTCATGCGCACCGTTCCCGAGTTCGCGAAGCCGGGTCTGGTCAACAACTGGTACCGCTACGTCGGCGACCCCGCGGACCCGGAGCAGGAGGCGGACCTGCTGGCCCGCTCGCCGATCACCCGGGCCGACGACATCCGCACCCCGCTGATGGTCGTGCAGGGCGCGAACGACGTCCGCGTCGTGCGGGCCGAGTCGGACACGATGGTCGCCGCGCTCCGCGGGCGCGGGGTCGACGTCGAATACCTGGTGTTCGACGACGAGGGCCACTTCATCGTCGATCCCGAGAACCTGCTGACGATGTTCGAGACGGCGGACCGGTTCCTCGCCGAGCACCTGGCTACCGGCCGTCGCCCGTAGCGGTGGCGGGTTCCCGGGGGCGCAGCACGGCGTGCAGCACCAGCCCGGCGACCAGCCCCCAGAACGCCGCCCCGATCCCGGCGACGACCGTGCCCGACGCCGCGACCAGGAACGTCGCGATCGGCGGCACCCGGGCCACCGGATCCGTCCGGGTCGTGGTCAGCGCCGAGGCGAGCGCGGCGGCGAACGTCCCGAGCAGCGCCAGCCCCGCCACCGCCTCGATCACCCCGGGCGGGGCGGCGGTGACCAGCGCCGCGAGGGTCGTCGCGACCGGTGCGAGCAGCAGCGACGTCCAGCCCGTGGCCTGCGCGGCGATCCAGCGCCGGGCGGGATCGGGGTGGGCCTCCGGCGAGGCGGGCAGCGCCGCGGTGATCGCGGCGAGGTTCACGGCGTGCCCGCCGGCCGGCACCCCGGCGACGGTCCCGGCGCCGGTCAGCACCATCGCGTACCGCCACGGCACCTCGTAGCCCGCGGCGGACATCACCGCGACGCCCGGGACGTTCTGCGACGCCATCGTCACCACGTACAGCGGCAGCGCGACACCGACGACGGCCGCCACCTCGAAGGACGGGGCCGTGACCGCCAGGGCCGGGAGCTGCAGCCAGGCGGTCCCGTCCGCCGTCGCCACCACGATCACCAGCGCGAGCGAGAACGCGGCCGGCGAGGCCCAGCGCGGCGCGTACCGCTGCAGCACCACCCACACGACGACGATCGGCGCCACCAGGAGGGGCCGCTCCACCAGTGCCCGTACCGGCGCCAGGCACAGCGGCAGCAGCACCCCCGCCAGCATCGCCTGCGCGAGCGGCGCGGGGATCGCCGCGACCAGCCGTCCGAGCCGGCCCCACAATCCGGTCAGCACGATCAGCACGCCGGTCACGAGGAACGCCCCGACGACGGCGGGCCAGCCCCCGGCGACCGGCCCGGCCGAGGCGAGCAGCGCCGCACCGGGCGTCGACCAGGCCACGGTCAGCGGGCGGCGGAACCGGCGGCTGAGCCAGACGGTACCCACGCCCTGCAGCAGGGTGAGCACGACCAGCCCGGACGCGGCCTGCCCCGGGTCCGCGCCCGCGCCGCGCAGCCCGGCGAGGACCACCGCGAAGGAGCTGGTGAAGCCGACGACGGCGGTGACGATCCCGACCGGCACGGGCCGGATCCACGAGCGTTCCACGAACAGAACCCTACGCGAGACGTTCCGTATACAGAACGGTCGCTAGGCTCCCCGGTATGGAGGACGCAGCACTGCGGGCCGCGGTCGGGGAACGGCTGCGCTCCGCCCGCACCGCGCACGGCCTGTCGGTCGGGGCACTCGCCGCGCGGGCCGGGATCGGCAAGGGCTCGCTGTCCGAGCTCGAGAACGGCTCCCGCAACCCGACCCTGTCGACCCTCTACGCGCTGGCGAACACCCTCGGGCTGCCGGTGTCGCACCTGCTCGCCGAGACGGTCGGCGCCGAGGTGGGTGCGCCCGGGATCGGCACCCGGCTGCTGGAGACCCGCACCGACGACGAGGGCACCGTCGAGGTCTACCTGCTGACGCTGCGACCGGGCACCGTGCACGTCTCGGCCGCGCACGGCCCGCACGTCGTCGAGCACCTGTTGGTCACCCGCGGGACCGCCCGCGCGGGCCGTTCCGGGGAGGAGGCCGACCTGCCGGCCGGAGCCGGGACGGCGTGGACCAGCGACGTCGAGCACACCTACACCGCGCTCGGCGAGCACCCCGCGGAGGCCGTCCTCGTCATCCGCACCGGGCCGCACCCGGGTGAAACCCTCAGGTCCGCGCCGGCTCCTTGAGCAGGTCGCGGATGCAGGCGTCGATCTGTTCACGCTCCCGGGCACCGAAGCAGAACATCGCGAAGTGCGCCCACAGGCTGTCCACGATCCGGAACTGGCTGTCCGGGATCAACCGCTGCTCGGCCTCGCAGTCCCCGGGCGGGAAGAACATGTCCCGGGAGAACGGGACGACCATCGTCCGGGCAGTGATCCGCCCGAGCGCCGCCGCGAGGTCGCCGCCGGTGTGCCGGGACACGTCACCGTGGCGCCACTTCCAGCCCATCCAGATCAGGTTGTTGGGGTCCATGGGGGCGAAGTACGCCTCCCAGAACCCCTGCACGAAGTCCTCCACCGAGCTGAAGCCGAGACCCCGCCAGGCCTCGGCGGAGTAGAACTCCGGGCACAGCCCCATCACCGACCACAGCTCGGCGTGCCGCCGCATTCCCACGTGCACGTCGGCCGGGTCGGCGTAGAACCCGCCGTCCCAGGCGGGATCGGACTTCCACGCGTTCTCGTGCGCGCGGACCCACAGGGCGTCGTGCGGGGTGGTCCGGGCGGTGCCGGCGAACGGCAGCGCCCGCCGGACCATCTCCGGGTGGCACACCGCCCACTCGTAGGTCTGCTCGGCGCCCATCGACCAGCCGAGCACGAGCTCCAGCCGCTCGACGCCGAACCGCTCGGTGAGCAGCCGGTGCTGGGCCCGGACGTCGTCGCCGATGGTCACGTGCGGGAAAGCACCCGCGCCGAACGGGGCCGGGGTGTTGCTCGGGGAGGACGAGAACCCGTTGCAGAACTGGCCGGGGAACACGATGAAGTACCGGTTCGGGTCGAGCGGCCGGTCCTCCCCGACGAACATCTCCATCGACTTCGACGTGCCCGACCACATGTGCGGGAAGAGCACCACGTTGTCGCGGGCCTCGTTCAGCGTGCCGAGGGTCTTGTAGGCGAGCCGGGCCCCGGGCAGCGTGACGCCCCGCTCCAGCGCGAAGTGCCCCAGGTCGAAGTGCCCCAGGTCGAAGTACTCGTGGGGGCCGTGCAGCTCCTCGGTGTAGTACTCCGTCGCCATCCGACCCTCCTCCACGGGGAGGGCCGCACCGCGGTCCCCCGCTCACACCGGTGTGCCATCAGACCGGTGCGGCGGGTCCCGCCTCAAGCGTCATAGTGATGAGTCCCGGTGTCGCCGGGGAGCTCACTTCAGCAGGCTGCGTACCATGACCATGCGCTGGATCTGGTTGGTGCCCTCGTAGATCTGGGTGATCTTCGCGTCGCGCATCATCCGCTCGACCGGGAAGTCACGGGTGTAGCCCGCCCCGCCCAGCAGCTGGACGGCGTCGGTCGTCACCGACATCGCGGTGTCGGAGGCGAAGCACTTCGCGGCCGACGAGACGAAGCCGAGATCCGGCTCGTTCCGCTCGGCGCGGGAGGCGGCCACGTAGCAGAGCTGGCGGGCCGCCTCGACCTTCATCGCCATGTCGGCCAGCATGAACTGCAGGCCCTGGAACTCGGCGAGCGCCTGGCCGAACTGCCTGCGCTCCTTGAGGTAGCGGGTCGCGACGTCGAGCGCGCCCTGGGCGATGCCGACGGCCTGCGACCCGATCGTCGGACGGGTGTGGTCGAGGGTGCGCAGCGCGGTCTTGAAGCCGGTGCCCTCGGCCCCGATGATCCGGTCGCCGGGGATCCGGCAGTCCTCGAAGTGGATCTCGCGGGTGGGCGAGCCGTGGATGCCGAGCTTGCGCTCCTTCGACCCGACGACGAACCCCGGGTCGTCGGCGTGGACCACGAACGCGGAGATCCCGTTCGCCTTCTTCTCGGGGTCGGTCACCGCCATCACGGTGTACCAGGTCGACTCGCCGGCGTTGCTGATCCAGCACTTGGTGCCGTTGAGGATCCAGTCGTCGCCGTCGCGGCGGGCGCGGGTCTTCATCGACGCGGCGTCGGAGCCGGCCTCCCGCTCGGACAGCGCGTAGCTGACCATCGCCTCGCCCGCGGCGACCGACGGCAGCACCTGCTTCTTCAGCTCGTCCGACGCCGACAGCAGGATCGGGGTGAGCCCGAGGCCGTTCACGCCGGGGATGAGCGACGACGACGCGCAGACCCGCGCGACCTCCTCGATCACGATGCAGCCGGCCAGCTCGTCGGCGCCCTGGCCGCCGTACTCCTCCGGGATGATCACGGCGTGGAAGCCGGCCCGGACCAGCGCGTCCCGGGCCTCGGACGGGTACCGGCCCTCCTCGTCGACCTCGGCCGCGTACGGCGCGATCTCCTTGTCCGCCAGGTCCCGCACCGCGTCGCGCAGGGCCTGGTGCTCGTCGCTGAGCCGGTAGCTGTCGAAGTCGCTGTTCACGACGCTCATGCTAACGGCACTCCGTGCCACCGGGCAATGTCCCTTGCTACCCTCCGTGCCATGACGATCAGCACGCGTCGCGGGCGTTCCGCCGAGGGGCGCGCCGAGGTCCGGCGCGATCTGGTCGCCGCCGCGACGCAGCTGTTCACCGAGCGCGGCTACGACGAGACGACCGTCGACGACATCGCTGCGGCGGCCGGGGTCGGCCGCCGGACGTTCTTCCGGTACTTCCGCGGCAAGGAGGACGCGCTCTCGCCCGACCACGAGCGCGGCCTCGCCCGGATCTCCGAGGTGTTCGACGGCGCGCACCCCGACGAGCCGCTGCCGTCGCTGGCACTGCGTGCCGCGGAGACCGTGTTCGACCTCTACACCGACGACTCCCGGGTGGCCCGGCTGCGGTTCGCCCTCGTCGGGTCGGTGGAGGCGCTGCGCGACCGGGAGGCGGCCTCGGTGCACCACTACCGCCGCCTGTTCACCCGGGAGCTCACCGCGCGGCTGACCGGCCGTCCCGACGGCGAGCTGCGGGCCGCGGTGACGGCGGCGGCGCTGGTCGCGGCGCACAACCAGGCGTTGCGTCGGTGGCTGGCCCTCGGCGCCCGCGGGGCCGACCTCCCGGACTGCGTGGACCACTTCCGCAAGGTGGCGACGATGCTGCCGCTGGAGACGGACCGCGCGGCCGAGCCGGACCTGGAGGACGTGACCCGCCGGCTGGAACGGGCGGCACGGGCGCTGGAGCGCGGTCGCGAGCCCTGATCCGGGCCCGGACGTGCGTGATCCCCGGGCCGCACCGGGCGGTGCGCGCAGCCGAACCGGACAAGGCTCGGGCCCGGGGATCACGGGTGACCGTCGGGAACTCGCCGGCACCACACCGGCTTCCACGACCGTCTCTCCGGACGGGTTCTCCCCGCCGGAGCAGAACGTGGTGCTAGCTGACGGCCACCTCACGTGTCCTGCTGTAGCTCATCTGCTGGACCACCTCCTTTCCCGTGTACCGACACCGTACGCACGTGATCGGCGACGACGCCACGGGAAATTCTCCGTTCACTCCTCGCCGCGGGCGGTGGCGCGCAGGGCGGCGTCCTTGTCGAGCACGCTCCGCTCCAGGTCGGCCTGGTACTCGAGCATCGCCGCGCGCAGCGACTCGTCCCCGGCCCCGAGGATCCGGACCGCGAGCAGCCCGGCGTTGCGGGCGTTGCCGACGGCGACGGTCGCGACCGGCACCCCGGCCGGCATCTGCACGATCGACAGCAGCGAGTCGAGCCCGTCGAGGTACTTCAGCGGCACCGGGACGCCGATCACCGGCAGCGGCGTCGCGGCGGCGACCATGCCGGGCAGGTGCGCGGCGCCGCCGGCCCCCGCGACGATGGCCTGCAGGCCGCGGTCGGCGGCCGACGCGGCGTAGTCGAGCATCCGCTGCGGGGCCCGGTGCGCCGAGTAGACACCGACCTCCCACGGCACGCCGAACTCGTCCAGCGCGGCCCCGGCGGCACTCATCACGGGCCAGTCGGAGTCGCTGCCCATGACGACGCCGACGCGCGGGGACGCGGGGGTGGGAGCGGCCATCAGGAGTCCTCTCGGGGGTCGTCGCCGTGCACCGACCAGCCGTCGGCCCAGGTCGCGGTGGCCAGCCAGGTCGCGGCCAGCTCGGCACGCCCGCGCACCGCGGGCTCGTCGGTGCCCAGCACGGTCACGTGACCGATCTTGCGGGCCGGGCGCCCGTCCTTCGCGTAGAGGTGCACCTTCGCGTCTGGGAAGCGGGCGAAGCAGTGGTGCAGCCGCTCGTCCATCGACATCGCGGGCTCGTCCGGCGCGCCCAGCACGTTGGCCATCACCGCGACCGGCGCGACCGGGGCCGTCGAGCCGAGCGGGTAGTCGAGGACCGCGCGCAGGTGCTGCTCGAACTGCGACGTCGTCGAGCCCTCGATCGTCCAGTGCCCGGAGTTGTGCGGCCGCATCGCCAGCTCGTTGACGACGACCTCCCCGGCCCCGGTCTCGAACAGCTCGACCGTCATCAGCCCGGTCACGCCGAGCTCCTCGGCGATCCGCAGTGCGAGCCCCTGGATCCGGGCGGCGGCGTCGGGGTCCAGGCCCGGCGCGGGCGCGGTGACCCGGGCGCACTGCCCGTCGACCTGCAGGGTCTCCACCACCGGCCAGGCGGCGGCCTGGCCGAACGGCGAGCGGGCGACGCTCGCGGCCAGCTCGCGGGTCATCGGCACCGCGGACTCGGCCATCAGCGGGGTGCCGCTCTCCAGCAGGTCGGCGACCAGCGCGTCGGTCTCCGGTCCGCCGGAGCGCAGGAACCAGACCCCGCGGCCGTCGTACCCGCCGCGGACCGCCTTGAGCACGACCGGCCAGCCGTGCTCGTCGCCGAACCCGGACACGTCCGACGGCGCGGTGACCGCGGTGAACGCCGGGACCGGCAGGCCCATCCCCGACAGCCGCCTGCGCATCACCAGCTTGTCCTGGGCGTGCACCAGCGCCTCCGGCGACGGGCGCAGCGGGATCCCGGCGGCGGCGAGCGGCGCGAGCACCTCCTGCGGGACACCCTCGTGGTCGAAGGTGACCGCGGAGCAGCCGGTGGCGAGCTCGCGGAGCGCGGCGCCGTCGTCCGGGTCGCCGATCACGACGTCCGGCGTCACCCGGGCGGCCGGGTCGGTGCCCGACGCCGCCAGGACGCGCAACGTCTGGCCCAGCGCGACGGCGGCCTGGGCGGTCATCCGGGCGAGCTGGCCCCCACCGACCATGCCCACCGTGGGCACGTTGCCGGGCATCGGGCTCCTCGACGTCTCAACCCTCTCCACGAGACGGGAAGCCTAATCTGGCACGATCTCAGGAGTGACGGTGGTGGACGCGACGCTCCGGCGAATCCCCCAGCCGTACCGCGACAAGGCCATCAAGCACCGGGAACTCATCAAGTTCCTGATGGTCGGCGGCACCACGTGGGTGATCGACACGGCGGTGTTCCTGCTGCTGAAGGCCTTCGTGCTCGACACCAAGCCGGTGACGGCGAAGGTGATCGCGGTGCTGGTGGCGACGATCGTCTCGTACGTCCTGAACCGGGAGTGGTCGTTCCGCACCCGGGGCGGGCGCGACCGGCACCACGAGGCCGCCCTGTTCTTCCTGATCAGCGGGGTCGGCGTCGCGGTCTACTCGGCGCCGCTGTGGGTCTCCCGCTACGTGTTCGAGCTGCAGGTCCCGGTCGTGTCGCTGGTCACCCAGGAGTTCTCCGACTTCGTCGCGGGCCAGATCGTCGGTACCCTGGTCGGGATGGCGTTCCGCTGGTGGGCGTTCCGCCGGTTCGTCTGGCCGGACCAGTTCGTGCGGCGCCAGCCCCCACCCGCGTAGCACCCCGCCTCCTCCGGAGGTCGGAGACCGGAGTGCCGTCGCAGGCCCGATGTGCCCGGCCGCGCCGCCGGACAGGCTCGTCACATGACGATCTCCCGACGGGCACGGCTGCTGGCCGCCGCCCTCTGCGCCGTCGCGCTCCCGGTCCTGACCGGGTGCGCCGCGGCCGCACCCGCGGTCCCGCCCGGGCCGCCGCCCGCCGCGACCGCACCGCTCACGCCCGCCGACGTCAGCGCATGGCTGGACGGCATGGTCCCGGCCGCCCTGGACCGCACGGGGATCGCCGGGGCGGCGGTCACCGTCGTCCGGGACGGCGAGGTGGTCGCCGCCGGCGGCTACGGCGTCGCCGGCGACGACGGGGCCCCGGTCGACCCGGCCGCCACGCTGTTCCGGGTCGGGTCGGTCTCGAAGGTCGCGACCGCGGTCGCGGTGCTGCAGCAGGTCGAGCAGGGCCGGATCGACCTCGACGCCGACGTCCGGCGGTACCTGGACTTCCCGCTGCCCCTGCGGTTCGAGCCGCCGGTCACGATGCGGCACCTGCTCACCCACACCGCGGGCTTCGAGGAGCGGGTGCGCGGGATGATCGTGTTCGACGGCGACCCGGGCCCGGTGCGCGACACCGTCGCCACCGCCCCCCCCCCCGGAGCAGGTCTTCGCCCCGGGCACCACGCCCGCGTACTCGAACTACGGCTACTCGCTGGCCGGACACGTCGTCGAGCGGGTGACCGGGGAGCCGTTCGCACAGTACGTCCAGCACGCGGTGCTGGACCGCGCGGGCATGACGTCGTCGACGTTCACGCAGCCGCTCCCACCCCGGCTCGCCGGCCGGGTCGCCGACGGGTACGCCGCCGCGGGCACGCCCGCGATCGGCTTCGAGAGCTTCCGGGACGTACCCGCCGGGGCGCTCACCGCTCCCGCGACCGACCTGGCCCGGTTCGCGTCCTCCCTGCTCGGCACCGGGACCCCGCTGCTGGCCCCGCAGACCCTGGCCCTCATGCAGCGCCCCGCCCTGGACGCGGGCACCCTGGGCCCGCTGGCCGAGGGCCCGCGGATGACACTGGGCCTGTTCGACGAGGGGCGCGACGGGCGCACCGTCCTGGGGCACGGCGGGGACACCACGGCGTTCCACTCCCACCTGCAGCTGCACCCGGAGCAGCGGGTCGGCGTGTTCGTGACGCTGAACGGCACCGGCCGTGCCCCGGCGGACAGCCTGCGGCTGCGCTCGGCGCTGCTCGACGGGTTCACCGACCGGTACGTGCCCGCGCCCGCCACCGTGCCCGCGGAGACCACCGGGCCCGCGGAGCCCGGGCCGGGCGCGGCCGAGCGGGCCGCCGCCGTCGCCGGTCGCTACGAGAGCGCGCGGTCGCCGTTCAGCACGTTCCTCGACGTCCTGAACCTCATGGGCCAGACGCGGGCGTCGGCCGGGCCGGGCGGCACGCTGGTCCTGTCCCCCGGCGTCGCGCGGACCGAGCCGGTCGTCTACCGGGAGATCCGGCCGTGGGTCTGGCAGGAGGCAGGCGGGGAGCAGGTCGTGTCGGCACGCACCGAGGACGGCCGGGTCACGGCGCTCGGCGCGGAGTCGGCGTTCACGCTGTTGCGCACCACGCCCGTGCGGGACTCCGCGGTCGTGCTGCCGGTGCTCGCCGCCTCGGTCGTGCTGCTGCTGGGGGCACTGGTGGCGTGGCCCGCCGGCGCGCTGGCCCGCCGCCGGTACGGCGTCGTCGCGCCGGTGTCCCCGGGCCGCGCGGACCGGGTCGCCACGGGCCTGACCCCGCTCGGCGCGGGGTGCGCCGTCGTCGCGGTCGCCGGGTGGGCGGCGGTGGTCGGCGCCGTGTCCGGCCTCGTCGACGTCCCGGTGCCGGTGCTGTACGGGATGCAGGCGCTGCAGTGGGTGGCGACCGGCGCGACGGTGGCCGCCGCGGTCGCGGTGGTCACCGGCGCCCGCGGCGGCATCGGCCGGTCCCGGACCGCCGGACGGGTCCTGGTGCTGCTCGGGCTCGCCGGGACGGCCTGGGTGGCCCTCGCGTTCGGGCTGCTCACGCCCGACCTCGGCTACTGATCGTTCTACGATCGTGCTGCCCGAACGGAGACCGCACGCCATGACCGTCCCCGCACCGCCCGCCGGCCGCCTCGCCGTGCGTGCCGACCGCGCGCTCACCGCGGCCGGGCTGACCGGACCGTTCAGGCGGGACGCCGCGCTCGCCGTGCTGCTGGCCGCGGTCACGGTGCTGCTGCTGGCGGTGGCCTCGGCCGATCCGGTCGTCACCGACCTGGTGGGCCCGGTGCCCGCCACCCTCCAGGCCCTCGTGGCGGGCCAGACCCTGCTGCTGTGCCTGCGCCGGGTCGCGCCGGGTTCCTGCCTGATGCTGGTGGCGGTGGCCCAGGCCGCCCTGTCGCTGCTCGCACCGCTGGAGGTGACGGTCCGCGGGCCCGCCACCGCCGTGGCGGCCTACACCTGCGGGACCGCGCTCCCCGCCCGGCGTAGCGGGTGGCTGGTGGCCCTCGCGGCCCTGGCCGAGACCGGCGGGATCGTCCTCGCGGCGGCCCGGGCCGGCGGGGTGACGGGGTCGACGCCGGCCGAGGTCGTCTCGGGGGTCGCGGTGCTCGCCGTCGGCGCGCTCGCCGGGTCGTGGGTCGCGACCCGGCGCCGCTACCTGGAGCTGGTCGAGCTGCGGGCGGGCGAGGCCGTCGCCGTACAGCGGGCCCGGGCCGACGCGGCCGTCCGGCGGGAACGGACGCGGATGGCCCGCGAGCTCCACGACATCGCCGCCCACCACCTGTCCGCGATGGTCGTGCAGGCCGGCGTGGTGGAGCAGCTCGTCGAGCGCGACCCGCCGACGGCCCGGCGCACGGCGGGCGAGCTGCGGCAGCAGGGCCGGCGCACGCTGCGCGACCTGCGCACGGTCGTCGGGACGTTGCGGGAGCCGGGCGTCGTCGAGGACCCCGGCACGGACGCGCCCGTCCCCGGCCTGGCCGGACTGGACCGGCTGGTGGACCAGGTACGCGCGCTCGGGACCCCGGTCGTCCTGGAGTGCCGCGGCGAGCAGCCGGCTCCGGCGCCGATCGCCGACGTCACCTGCCACCGGGTCGTGCAGGAGGCGCTGGCCAACGCGCGTGAGCACGCGCCGGGGGCCGCGGTCCGGGTCGCCGTCACCACGGCGCCCGGCCGGGTGCTCGTCGAGGTCGAGAACGACCCGCCGCTGTCCCCGGCGGCCGCCCGGGAGCCCCGGGACGGCACGCGCGGGTACGGGCTGGTCGGCATGCGGGAGCGGGCGCAGCTGGTGGGGGCCACGTTCGAGGCCGGTCCGACGACGGAGGGCGGGTGGCGGGTCCGGCTCGCGGTCCCCGTCGAGCAGGACGAGCCGGACACGACGACGGAGGACACGGCGTGATCAGGGTGGTGCTGGCCGACGACCAGTCGGTCGTCCGGGCCGGGTTCCGGGTGTTCCTGGAGCTGGCGGGGGACGTCGAGGTCGTCGGCGAGGCGGCCGACGGCCCTGGCGCGGTCCGCCTGGCCCGCGAGCTCGCCCCGGACGTCGTCTGCATGGACGTCCGGATGCCCGGCGGCAACGGGCTGGCCGCGACCCGGGAGATCGTCTCCGGGCCGGCTCCGGCGCCGGCGGTGCTCGTCGTGACGACCTTCGACCTGGACGAGTACGTGTTCGGTGCGCTGGAGGCGGGGGCCGGCGGGTTCGTGCTCAAGGACACCGGCCCGGACGACCTGGTGCACGCCGTCCGCAGGCTGGCCGCCGGGTACGGCCTGGTCGACCACGCCGTCACCCGGCGGGTGATCACCGAGTTCGCACGCCGCAGGCCCGCCCCGGACGAGCTGCCCCCGGTCCCCGTCACCCCGCTCACCCCGCGGGAGTCCGAGATCGTGCGGCTGCTCGCCCGCGGGATGTCCAACGCGGAGATCGCCGACGAGCTGGTCGTCGAGCTCAGCACCGTGAAGTCGCACCTCGGGCGGGCCATGGCCAAGATCGGTGCCCGGGACCGGGTGCAGACCGTCGTGTGGGCCTACCGCAGCGGGATCGCGGACGTCCCCGGCCGGCCCGGCGCCTAACGCGGCCCGGGGCGGTCGGCGGGCGAGGCGGTGGCGGCGACGTCGTCGGTGCGTGCGGCAGGCAGGTAGATCCGGAACACCGGCGGCCGGGCCCGGTACAGCTCCAGCCGCCCGCCGTCGGCCTCGATCAGGGTCCGGGCCAGTGCGAGCCCCAGACCGGTGGACGACTGCGCGGACACGCCGCGGTCGAACACGTGCGGCACGAGCTCCTCCGGCACCCCGGGCCCGGTGTCGGAGACCTCCACCTGCAGGGAGTTGTCACCGGTCCGCGCGGTGATCGTCACGGTGCCGTCGCCGTGCTGCAGGGCGTTGTCGACGAGTGCGCCGACGGCCTCCCGCAGCCGGGCGGCGGTGACCCGGGCGAGCATCCCCTCGGGCACCCGCAGCCGCAGCGAACGGCCGGCCGCCGTGAGGGGCTCCCGCCACTCACCGGCGGCGGCCTCGATCGCCTCGGACAGGTCCACCGGCTCCGCGCCGACCGCGCGGGCGGCACGGGCCGACTGGAGCAGGTCGTCGAGGACGCCGGTCAGCCGCTCGGTCTGCTCCAGCGCGGCCAGTGCCTCGCGACGGGCGTCCGGGTCGGGGTGGGTGGACAGCTCGTCGAGCCGCAGCTGCAACGCGGTGATCCGGCTGCGGAGCTGGTGCGAGACGTCGCCGACCAGCGACCGCTCGCGTTGCAGCAGCTGCGACAGCGCCGTCGCCGACGAGTCGAGCACCTCGGACACGCGGTCCAGCTCGGCGATGTCGTAGCGCGCCGGGGCCCGCCGGAAGTCCCCGGCGCCGAGCCGGGCGGCGCGGGCGGCGAGGTCGCGCAACGGGTCGGACAGCCGCCGGGCGGTGTAGATCGCGACGCCGGTGCCCACCGTGACCGAGAACCCGACCAGCAGCACGACGACGCCGACCACCTGGGTCTGCTGCGACCGCATGACGGCGGTCGGCTGGGCCAGCGTGACCGTCCCGCCGGGACCGAACGGCAGCTGCTCCTCGACCGGGTCGACGACGACGTCCGCGCCGAAGACGAGCGGGGGCCCGTCCGGCGTGACGATGGTGAGCCTGCTGTTCGGCGGGATCGCGGCCTGGACGACGTTGACCGGCGGGCTGTCGCTGTCGACGTCCTCGAGGGTCTTGGTGAGCGACTCGAGGCGCTGGGTGAGCTCGGCACGGGTGAAGTCCTCCACCAGCTGCCAGGTGGCCAGCGCCAGCGGCCCACCGAGGAACAGGGCCGTCACCGCGACGGTGAGCAGCGTGGAGACGAGGATCCGGCGGCGCACGATCCGTGAATCTAGTGGATACGCATCCGACGCACCGGGAATCGATCAGCCGGGGATCAGGACGACAATTACCCCGGTTCCGATGATTGACGCAATTCTGCCGATGGCGATACCTTCTCCCGCCCTCGACCTCGGTCCTCGGGTGTCCGGTACTGGGGAGGACGTGTGGGAGCACGCCGCCCGTTCCTCGGTCACGTCGTGGTCGCCCTCGCCGCGACCGCGGGCGCCGTGCTGCCGGGAGCCGTGGACCCGGATGGCCCGGGCGAGTACATCCGGAACTACACGACGCAGTCGAGCTGCCACATCCGTGGCGAGTCGATGGCGCACCGGAATCCGCTGAAATGGTCCGGATGGATCTGCGTCGCCGACGGGGGCGGCCCGTCCGACCCCAGCACGTGGGCGCTCTACCTGACCCCGCGCCACCTGACCCCGCACTGGCACGGCCGGCCGTTCAGTCGTGGTTGAAGCGGAACCCCACGCCGCGCACGGTGGCGATCCGCTTCTCGCCGCCGATCTTGCGGCGCAGCCAGGACATGTGCATGTCCAGGGTCTTCGACGACTTCATGTCCGCGTCGCCCCACACCGAGTGCAGGATCTCCGCGCGGGTCACGACCTGCCCCGAGTGGAGCATCAGCACCCGCAGCAGCTCGAACTCCTTGTTGGCGAGGGTCACCTCCTCGCCGTCGAGCAGGACCCGCCGGCCGGAGAGCTCCATCCGGAGACCCCCGACCTCGACGACGTCCTGGGTGCGCCGGCGCAGCAGGGCCCGGACCCGGGCCAGCAGCTCGGCGAGCCGGAACGGCTTGGAGACGTAGTCGTCGGCCCCGGCGTCGAGCCCCACCACGAAGTCCACCTCGTCGGTGCGCGCGGTGAGCATCAGGACCGGCAGGTCCGCCTGGGTCGCCCGGACCCGGCGACACACCTCGAGGCCGTCCATCCCGGGCAGGCCCAGGTCGAGGACGAGCAGGTCCACCGGATCACCGGTGACCCGTTCCAGGGCCGCGACTCCGTCGGCGACGACCTCGACGTCGTAGCCCTCGCGCTGCAGGGCGCGGGACAACGGCTCGGCGATCGCCGCGTCGTCCTCGGCCAGAACCACGGTGGTCATCTCGCTCAGCATAGGACTCCGGGTGCCCGGAACCGTGTCGGTGCGAACTGGCATGCTCGCCGAACGTGGACCCCGAGCCGAACGTGCCCGCCGACCCGAGTGATCTCGATCTCGCGCTGCGGCTGGCGGACCTCGCCGACGCCATCACCCTGCCCCGGTTCCGGGCCGCCGACCTGCGGGTCACCCGGAAGCCGGACCGCACGCCCGTCACCGACGCCGACACCTCCGCGGAGGACGCGATCCGCGCCGCGCTCGGCCACGAGCGCCCGCGCGACGCGATCCTCGGCGAGGAGCGCGGCGGCGACGTCGACGGAGCCCATGCGGCCGGTCGCGGCTGGGTGATCGACCCGATCGACGGCACCAAGAACTTCTCCCGCGGCGTCCCCGCCTGGGCGACGCTGATCGCGCTCGTCGTCGACGGCGTCCCGGTGGCCGGGGTCGTGAGCGCGCCGGCGCTGCAGCGGCGCTGGTGGGGCTCGGCGGGGGCCGGGGCGTGGGCCCGGGACCTGCCGTCCGGGACACCGCGCCGGATCGCGGTGTCCGGGGTCGCCGACCTCGCCGACGCCTACGTCTCCACCACGAACCAGGACACCTTCCGCACCGAGCCCGGCCCCGTCCCCCGGGACGGCTGGACCCGGCTCACCGAGGCGTGCTGGGAGTCCCGCGGGTTCGGCGACTTCTGGCAGCACGTGCTGGTCGCCGAGGGCGTCCTCGACGTGGCGGTGGAGCCGGCCGCGAACCCGTGGGACCTGGCCGCACCGGCCGTCGTCGTCGCCGAGGCCGGTGGGCGGCTCACCGACCTGACCGGGGAGCCGACCTGGTCCGGCGGGCACGGCCTGACCAGCAACGGCCTCCTGCACGACACCGTCGTGGAGGTGCTCCGTGGCTGAGATCCACTTCGAGGACCTCGCCCCGGGCACCGTCTTCGACCTGGGCACGGCGCTGGTGGACCGCGAGGAGATGATCGCGTTCGCCCGCCGGTTCGACCCGCAGCCGTTCCACCTCGACCCGGAGGCCGGGCGGGCCTCGGTGTTCGGGGACCTGGCCGCGTCCGGCTGGTTCACCGCGGGTCTGTGGATGCGCGCCTACGTCGACAACCTGCTCAGCCGTTCGGCCGGGCTCGGGTCACCGGGCGGCGACGAGGTCTCCTGGCCGGCGCCGGTGTTCGCCGGGGACGAGCTGCGGGCCGCGATGGAGGTGCTCGACGCGCGGGTCTCCCGGAGCCGTCCGGAGCTGGGCCTGATCACGCTGCGCGGGACGATGACCCGCGTCTCCGACGGCGTGCTCGTCTACCGCTCCCGGTTCGTCGGGATGTACGGGCTCCGCGAGCCTCAGTCCTCCTGAGCGAGCGCGGTGACCACCCGCGACGGCGACGGCCGCCCCAGGTGCCCGGCCATCCAGACGCTGGTGTCGACCAGCTTCCGCAGGTCGGCGCCGTGGTCGATGCCGAGACCGTCGAGCATCCACACCAGGTCCTCGGTGGCGAGGTTGCCGGTGGCGGACCCGGCGTACGGGCAGCCGCCGAGGCCGCCGGCGCTGGCGTCGACCGTCGTCACGCCGTACCGCAGTGCGGCCAGGGTGTTGGACAGCGCCTGGCCGTAGGTGTCGTGGAAGTGCACGGCGAGCCGGTCGGTCCCGACGCCACGGCCCACGCAGGCGTCGAGCACCGCCCCGACGTGCGCCGGGGTCGCGACCCCGATCGTGTCGCCCAGCGAGAGCTGGTCGCAGCCCATCTCCATGAGCCGGGCGCCGACGGCGGCGGCCTGGTCCGGGTCGACCCCGCCCTCCCACGGGTCGCCGAACACCATCGACACGTAGGCCCGCACCCGCAGTCCCTCCCGCACCGCCCGGGTGACGGTCGGGGAGAACATCGCGAACTGGTCGTCGAGCGTGCGGTTGAGGTTGCGCTTCGCGAACGTCTCCGTAGCGGAGGCGAACACGGCGACGTGGTCGCAGCCCGCCTCGATCGCACGGTCCAGCCCGCGCTCGTTCGGGGTGAGCACGGGGTAGTCGAGTCCGTCACGCCGGTCCAGGACGGCGAGCAGCTCCGCGGCGTCGGCGAGCTGGGGCACCCACCTCGGGTGCACGAAGCTGGTCGCCTCCAGCGTGCGCAGCCCGGCGTCGGCGAGCCGGTCGAGGAACTCGGCCTTCACCGCGACCGGGACGACGGCCTTCTCGTTCTGCAGGCCGTCCCGCGGGCCGACCTCGTAGATCTCGACCCGTTCCGGGAGCCCGGGGTCGCGCACGGTCACGGGCAGGCTCGTCATGACGCTGTCCTCTCCGGCACGGCCCGCGGTTCCTCCGTGCTCCCTCGCTGCGGTGGCTCGGCCATCCTGCCCCGGACTGCGGCGTCGGCGTGCCCCCGCAGGGCTGTGTGCTGCCTCTCCCGTTCCGCCGTGCGGCGGGTCTCGGCGAGCCGGCCGATCTCCCGGTGCAGCCGGGCCTGCACCCGCTCGACGGCGGGGACGTCGGCGAACCGCAGCCGCTCACCGGCGACGTCGAGCAGCAGGGTGCCGTAGCCGAGCACCCGCCCGGCCACCGTCGACCGGACGCGGACGGCGTCGATCCGGTCCACCGGGACGTCGAGGCCGTCCCGGCCGACGACGCCCTCCCGGACCAGGAACCGGTGGTTCGTGACGACCAGGTGCGAGCACCGCCACCGCAGGATCGGCAGGACGCTCCAGCGCAGCGCCGCGAGTGCCGCGACCGCGGCGAGCAGCGCCCAGGTCTGCAGCCGGACGACGGCGGCGCCGAACCCGGCGAGCGCCGTCAGCAGGACGAGGACGGCGGCCGGCCACAGGCACAGCCGCCAGTGCGGGCGTCCGTGCAGCACGAGACGCTCGTCGTCGTCGAGCGCGTCGTCCGGGAACGCCATGAGCCACACGGTAGGCCGGTCACCGGCGGCCGCGCCCGCGACGCGCGGAGCGGAACGCCCAGGTCAGCGCTACGGGTGATCCGCGGGACGCAGGTGCACGATGTCGCCGGCCGCCACCGCGACACGCTGCCCGCCGTCCGGGTGGACCAGCAGCCTGCCCTGCGGGTCGACGTCCTCGGCCATGCCGATCAGCTGGTCACCACCGGGCTTCTCGACCCGGACCCGGGCACCGAGGCTGGCGCAGCGGGACCGGTAGTCGCGCCGCAGACCCGACGCCTCGGCGTCGCCGCCGGCGTCGCGCCAGTCGGCCTCGCGCCGGTAGAGGTGGGCGAGCAGGGTCGTCGCGACCTCGGAGCGGGTCGCGGCGAGCCCGTGCGCGGCCAGCGACGTCGCCCCCCACGGCAGGTCGGTCGACGGCGTGGAGACGTTGAGCCCGATGCCCAGCACCACACCCGGCCCACCGCCGGAGACCGCCGTCATCTCGGCGAGGATCCCGGCCGCCTTGCCCAGCGACGGACCCGCGAGCAGGTCGTTCGGCCACTTCAGGGCCGCCGGCAGGTCCGGGGCCAGCTCGGCGATCGCGTCGATCAGCGCCACCCCGGCGAGCATCGGCAGCCAGCCGAGCCGGTCGGCGGGCACGCCCTCGGGGCGCCACAGCACCGACATCGTCAGGGCCGCACCGGGCCGGGAGGTCCAGGTGCGGTCCAGCCGTCCACGACCGCGGACCTGTTCCTCGGCGATCAGCACGGAGCGGTCGGGGGCACCACGGCCTGCCTCGGCGAGCAGGTCGGCGTTGGTCGAACCGGTGGACCCGACCACGTCGAGCGCCGTCCAGCCACCCGCCGGACGGAGTACGGCCGTGCGCAGCGCGTAGACGTCCAAGCGGCCGTCGGTGTGGTCGTCGCACCCGCTCGGATCGGAGTTCGTCCCGGTCGTCATCACCGCGCACCGTAACCGTCGGGCACCGCAGCGTGGCCCACGGCAGGGACGCGGATCGGTAACGACTCACCGCGCCTCGCACGATCGGCTGCGGCGGACGTCACCCCTGATGATCGGCACCCACCGGGTTAGAGTCCGAGCCCATGAGCGCCGCAACGGAGCCGATGGCGACCCCGGACGACGGTGAAGCGACCCCGGACGTCCACACCACGGCGGGCAAGCTCGCCGACCTGTACCAGCGTTTCGACGACGCGATCCACGCCGGATCGGAGACCGCGGTCGAGCGGCAGCACGCGAAGGGGCGGCAGACCGCCCGCGAGCGCATCGACCAGCTGCTCGACCCCGGTTCGTTCGTCGAGCTCGACGCCCTGACCCGGCACCGGTCCACGAACTTCGGGATGCAGGAGAAGCGCCCGTTCGGTGACGGTGTCGTGACCGGGTCCGGGACGATCGACGGCCGACCGGTCGCCGTGTTCTCCCAGGACGCGACGGTGTTCGGCGGAGCGCTCGGCGAGGTCTACGGCGAGAAGATCGTCAAGGTCATGGACCTCGCCGAGAAGATCGGCTGCCCGATGATCGGGATCAACGACGGCGGCGGGGCCCGGATCCAGGAGGGCGTGGTCGCCCTCGGTCTGTACGGCGAGATCTTCACCCGCAACGTCCGCAGCTCCGGCGTGGTCCCGCAGATCTCGCTGATCATGGGCCCGTGCGCGGGCGGTGCGGTCTACTCCCCCGCCATCACCGACTTCACCGTGATGGTCGACGAGACCAGCCACATGTTCATCACAGGCCCGGACGTGATCAAGACCGTCACCGGTGAGGACGTCGACATGGAGGAGCTCGGCGGCGGCCGGGCGCACAACTCGAAGTCCGGCGTCGCGCACTACCTCGCCGGCGACGAGTCCGACGCGCTCGACTACGTCAAGCAGCTCCTCAGCTTCCTGCCGTCGAACAACCTGTCCGAGCCGCCGACGTTCCCGGCCCCGGAGCCGACCGAGGGCTCCATCACCGACGGGATCACCGACTCCGACAGCGAGCTGGACACACTGATCCCGGACTCGCCGAACACCCCGTACGACATCCGCGAGGTCATCAACCGGGTCGTCGACGACGAGGACTTCCTCGAGGTCCAGGAGCTGTGGGCGCCGAACATCGTCGTCGGCTACGCCCGCGTCGAGGGCAGCAGCGTCGGGATCGTCGCGAACCAGCCGACCCAGTTCGCCGGCTGCCTCGACATCGACGCCTCGGAGAAGGCCGCCCGGTTCGTGCGGACCTGCGACGCGTTCAACATCCCGGTGCTGACCTTCGTCGACGTGCCCGGGTTCCTGCCCGGCACCGACCAGGAGTGGAACGGCATCATCCGCCGCGGCGCGAAGCTGATCTACGCCTACGCCGAGGCGACCGTCCCGAAGGTCACCGTGATCACCCGCAAGGCCTACGGCGGCGCGTACGACGTGATGGGGTCGAAGCACCTCGGCGCGGACGTCAACATCGCCTGGCCGACCGCGCAGATCGCCGTCACCGGCGCGCAGGGTGCGGTGTCCATCCTGTACCGCAAGGAGCTCAAGGGCCTGGAGGGCGACGAGCTCGCCGCCCGGCGCGCGGAGCTGCAGCAGGACTACGAGGACACCCTCTGCAACCCCTACATCGCCGCCGACCGGGGGTACATCGACGCGGTCGTGCCGCCGTCGCACACCCGCGGCTACGTCGGCCGGGCGCTGCGGATGCTGTCCACCAAGCGGGAGCAGGGGCCGACCCGCAAGCACGGGAACATCCCGCTCTGATGGCCGAGTCGCAGGAGACCGCCGAGGCCACCCCGGAGGAGCGGCGTGCGCTGTTCCGGGTCGTCCGGGGCACCCCCGCCGACGACGAGCTGGCCGCGCTGACCGCGGTCCTCGCCGCCGCGGCGAGCGCCGGCGGGCCGGCGGAGCCGGAGCGGGCGCCGGACCTGTGGTCGCACCCCGCGGCCCAGCTCCGCGCCCCGCTGGTCGCGGGCCCCGGCGCCTGGCGCGCCTCCGGCCTGCCCCGCTGACCCACCCTCCGTCCCGCTCACCGTGCGGCCCGGCCGCACACATTCGACGTGAACCGGACGGCTGATCTCCACCCCCGGGTGGAGGGCGGGGATCCACCCGGGATCGGCGCCCGGGCCGACGCGGACGGCGGGCCCCGCGGGCGATCGTCGTCGGCATGGATCCCACCTCGCTCGTCGTGACCGTCGCCGTCGTCGGCCTCGTCCTCTACAAGCAGTTCTCCGGCCGGTTCGTCGGCGGCCGCGACACGGTCCTGCCGTTCGTGGTCGTCGGGATCGGCCTGGTCACCCTGGCCACCGCGCACCCGGCCGTCACCGGGCCGGGGACCACGCTGCTCGCCGCCGAGATCGTGCTCGCCGCCGGGCTGGGCGTGGTCCGCGGGTACGCGTTCCGGCTGGAGGCGCGGGACGGGTACCTCTTCCGCAGCGGCTCGGCCGCCCTGCTCGGGGCCTGGGCGCTGACGATCGCCGTCCGGATCGGCGCCGAGCTGCTGGGCGGGCCCGCCGGTGCGGGTGCCCTGATCGCGACGACGTCCGCGCTCGTCTTCGGGGCGAGCCTCGCCGTGCAGGCGGTCGTCCTGCGGCGCCGGGCCGCCGCGAGCGGGGTCCCGATCCGGCCGGGCCGGTCCCGGGCCGCCGCCTGAACCGTGTGCCAGGGTGAAACGGTGAACCCGGCGACGGCCCCGGGGCCCGGGGCCCGGCGCGGGTACGACCGCGCGCTGGGCACCGGGCTGCCGCGGCGACTGCTGTCGCTGTTCTGGCTGCCGGTGATCGTCGGGCTGCTGTTCCTCGTCCCCAACCAGCACGTCTCCCCGCCCTGGCTGTACGCCGGCCTGGTCCCGGCCGTCGGCGGGTGGCTGGTGTTCGCGTTCGTCCCGGCGCCGGGACAGCGGTGGACCGTCGCCACGGTCGTCGCCCTCGCAGCCGGCGGCCTGGTCCTGCTGTACGGCTCCGCCGGGTGGACGACGTCCGCGGCGTTCCCGCTGCTGGCCGCGTTCTGCGCGGGGATCCGGCTGCCCACCCGGCAGGCGGCCGTCCTCGGCGGGCTGGTCACCGTCGCCCTCGTGGTCGTCGTCGGGCCCTACGGCTCGGTCTGGGACCCGATGCTCGTCGCCGGCACGACGATCGTGCTGATGCTGTTCGGGATGGCCCGCCGGGACGCCGCCCGTCGCGCCGAGGAGCACGAGCAGGCGCTCGTCGACGGTGCGCGGGCCCGTGAGGAGCACGCCCGCGCCGAGGCGATGGCCGACCGCGCGCGGGTCGCCCGCGACGTCCACGACGTGCTGGCGCACTCGCTGTCGGCGCTCGCCGTCCAGCTGCAGGGTGCCCGGCTGATGGCCCTGCGCGACGGCGCCGCCGAGGACACGGTCGCGCAGATCGAGCGCGCGCAGCAGCTCGCCTCGGACGGCATCACCGAGGCCCGGCGCGCGGTGCGGGCGCTGCGCGAGGGGCCGGTACCGGTGGACCTGGCCGCCGAGCTGCACGAGCTGGCAGCCGCCCATCCGGATGCGACCGTCCGCGTCGAGGACGGTCTGCGGCTGGGGCCGCGCGAGGGCGAGACGGTGCTGCGCACCGCGCAGGAAGCACTGAGCAACGCCCGCAAGCACGCACCGGGGGCACCGGTGACCGTGTCGCTGCGCACCCGCGACGGTGCCGCCGAGCTGGAGGTCCTCGACTCCGCGGGCGGCCCGCCCCCACCCGGCGACGGCGCCGGGTCCGGTCTCACCGGCATGGCCGAGCGTGCAGCGCTCGCCGACGCCGAGCTGGAGACCGGCCCGTCGGACGACGGGTGGCGGGTGTGGCTCCGGCTGCCGGCGGGCGGGAGGATCACCGGATGAGCGCGTTGCGGGTGGTGCTGGCCGACGACCAGCGGATCGTCCGGGACGGGCTCGCGACGGTGCTCGGGCTGCTGGACGGCATCGAGGTCGTCGAGCTCGTCGCGGCGCTGGCCCCGGACGTCCTGCTGACCGATCTGCGGATGCCCGCGGGCGACGGCGTGTCCGCGACCCGGCGGGTCCGGGAGGGCCGGTCGGGCACCGCCGTCGTCGTGCTCACGACCTACGTCGACGACGACGCCGTGGTCGACGCGATCGCCGCCGGTGCGTCCGGCTGGCTGTCCAAGGCCGCCGACGCCGAGGCCATCGGCCGGGCGCTGCGCTCGGCAGCGGACGGGGTGTCCACCGTGGACGCCACGGTGCTCGCCCGGCTGGTGGCGTCCCGCCCGGCCGGAGCGCCGGTCGCGGAGCGGGAGCCCCCGGACGGGCTCACCCCGCGCGAGATCGAGGTGCTCGCGCTGATCGCGGAGGGGCTGTCGAACACCGAGATCGCCCGCCGGCTCGTGGTCGGCGAGGCGACCGTGAAGACGCACGTCAACCACCTGTTCGCGAAGGCCGGGCTGCGGGACCGCGCGCAGGCCGTCGGGTACGCCTACCGGCACGGACTCACGCGCGCCCGGTAGCGTCCGGCGGGTGCGCCTGGTCCTCGCCTCCGCCTCCCCCGCCCGCCTCGGAGTCCTCCGCGCCGCGGGCGCCGACCCGCTCGTCGAGGTCTCCGACGTCGACGAGGACGCCCTCCTCGCCGCCCACCAGGACGCCGACCCCGCCCGCACCGTGACGCTGCTGGCCGCCGCCAAGGCCGCCGCCGTCGCGGAGCGGATCGCCGGGGACCACCCGGACGCCGTGGTGATCGGCTGCGACTCCATGCTGCTCGTCGACGGCGACCTGGTCGGCAAGCCGCACGACGCCGAGACCGCACGACGCCGGTGGAAGGCGATGGCGGGCCGCGACGGCGAGCTGCTCACCGGGCACGCGGTGCTCCGGCTGTCCGGCGGCGCCGTCGTGCGGGAGGCCGAGGGCCACGCGGGCACCGGGGTGCGCTTCGCCGAGCCGACCGACGCCGAGCTCGACGCCTACCTCGCGAGCGGCGAGCCGCTGAAGGTCGCCGGGGCCTTCACACTGGACGGGCTGGGCGGGTGGTTCGTCGAGGGCATCGACGGCGACCCGTCGAACGTGATCGGGATCAGCCTCCCGCTGGTCCGCCGGCTGCTCGGCGGGATCGGCGTGAGCGTGGTCGACCTCTGGAGCAAGGAGAACCCGTGACCGACGAGTCGCGTCCCCCGTTCCCGCCGTTCGGCGAGGCGTCCGCACGGGCGAAGGTGCTCGCCGCCGAGGCGGCCTGGAACACCCGGGACCCGCGGAAGGTGGCGCTCGCCTACACACCCGACACGGTGTGGCGGAACCGCGACACCTGGGTGCACGGTCGCGAGGAGGTCGTCGCGTTCCTGACCGCCAAGTGGGAGCGGGAGCTCGACTACGCGCTGCGCAAGTCGCTCTGGGCCTACCGGGGCGACCGGATCGCCGTCCGGTTCCAGTACGAGTGCCGGGACGCGAGCGGGCAGTGGTGGCGCTCCTACGGGAACGAGAACTGGGAGTTCGCGGAGAACGGCCTGATGCACCGGCGTGAGGCGAGCATCAACGACGTGCGGATCGACGCGTCCGAGCGGCGCATCCACGGGCCGCGTGCCGAGGATGACGACTCCGACATCCCGGTGTGAGTGTCGGGCCCCGCGGTTACCCTCGCGCCATGGCTGTCGCGAACGACTCCGACCCGAAGCTCGCCGAGTACGCGCACCCCGAGCGCCTGGTCACCACGGACTGGCTGGCCGAGCACCTGAAGGATCCCGGCCTCGTGGTCGTGGAGTCCGACGAGGACGTCCTGCTCTACGAGACCGGCCACATCCCCGGCGCGGTGAAGGTCGACTGGCACACCGAACTGAACGATCCCGTCACCCGCGACTACGTCGACGGCGCCCGTTTCGCCGAGATCATGTCCGAGCGCGGGATCGGCCGGGACACCACGATCGTCGTCTACGGCGACAAGAACAACTGGTGGGCCGCCTACGCGCTGTGGGTGTTCCAGCTGTTCGGCCACGCCGACATCCGGCTGCTCGACGGCGGCCGCGCCAAGTGGATCGCCGAGGGCCGCGAGACCACCACCGACACGCCCTCCCCGCAGCCGGCCGACTACCCGGTCGTCGAGCGCGACGACGCGCGGATCCGTGCCTTCAAGGACGACGTGCTCGCCCACCTGGGCAAGCCGCTCGTCGACGTGCGCTCCCCGCAGGAGTACACGGGCGAGAAGCTGCACATGCCGGACTACCCGCAGGAGGGGGCCGTCCGCGGCGGCCACATCCCGGGCGCCGCGAGCGTGCCGTGGGCCCGCGCCGCCGCCGAGGACGGGTCCTTCAAGACCCGTGCCGAGCTGTCGGCGATCTACGAGCAGGAGCAGGGCCTGAAGCCCTCCGACGACGTCGTCGCCTACTGCCGGATCGGTGAGCGTTCCAGCCACACCTGGTTCGTGCTGACCTACCTGCTGGGCTTCGACTCGGTCCGCAACTACGACGGTTCCTGGACCGAGTGGGGCAACGCCGTGCGGGTCCCGATCGTGCAGGGTGAGGAGCGCGGGTCGGCGTGACGGACCGTACCGAGACGCTCCCCCCGGAGCTCGCCGAGCTGGTCGACGACTTCGCCGCCGTCGGCCCGAAGGACCGTCTGCAGCTGTTGCTGGAGCTGTCCCAGGAGCTGCCGGACCTGCCGGAGCGCTACGCCGACGCCGCGGACACGATGGAGCAGGTGCACGAGTGCCAGTCGCCGCTGTTCCTCACCGTCGAGGTCGACGACGGCGGTGACCGCCCGGTCCACCTGTTCTTCTCGGCGCCCAAGGAGGCACCGACGACCCGGGGCTTCGCGTCGATCATGTACACCGGCCTGGACGGGCAGCCGGCCGCGACGGTCCTGGCCGTCCCGGACGACTTCTACACCGATCTCGGCCTGGCCGAGGCCGTGAGTCCGCTGCGGCTCCGCGGCATCTCGGCGATGCTCGCCCGGATCAAGAACCAGGTCCGGGCCGCCACCGCCTGACCGGGCAGGACACCTCACGCCGACGGGCGGGGCCGCGGATGCGGCCCCGCCCGTTCGTCTCCGCGGAACCTCAAGTCTCGGTGAAATCGGATGGCCACCGCCGTGACCGGGCGCACACTACTTCGAACGACGAAGTGTCACGTCGCCGCAGGGGGTGGTGGAGATGGGCACGAACCTCACCGACGCGACCTGGGGGATCCCGGGTCCGACGTTCCTGGTCCTCGTCCTGGTCGCCGGGTCGGCCGCCGTCGTGGCCGCGGTCCACCGGCGGCACCGGATCGCGGCGGGCGACCGCCGCGGCGGGCGCGGACTCGACACCCGCCCGGAGGACGTCGCCTACCTCAACGGCGGCCCCGATCTCGCCGTGTACGCGGCGCTGTCGGCGATGCACGTCGACGGGACCGTGATCACTTCCGGCCGCACGACCGGCCAGGTCCGGGCCGGGGGCCCGCTCACCCGGGCGGCGACCCCGCTGCAGCGCGCCATCCACCGTTCGGCACAGCGGCTGACGCCCGGCCGGGCGCTGCGCACCCACGAGCCGGTCCGCACCGAGCTGGCCCGGATCGCGCAGCGGCTGGAGACGGCCGGCCTGCTCCTCTCCCCCGCCGACCGGCGCCGGTACCGGGCCGCGGCGTGGCTGCCGGGGGCCGTCGCGCTGGTCGGGGTGGTGCGGATCGGGGCCGGGCTCGGCGCAGGCCGTCCGGTCGGCTACCTGTTCCTGACGGTCGTCGTGCTGGGGGTGGTCACGGCGGTGCTGGCCGCGCGGGTCCCGCACCGGACCGCGGCCGGGACCGCCGCGCTCGGCTCCGTCCGGGTGCTGCACGAGTCGCTCTCCCCCACGATGCGCCCGGACTGGACCGCGGCCGGTGCGACCGCCGCGGCGCTGAGCGTCGGCGCGTTCGGCATGGGGGCGATGCTCGCGGCCGAGCCCGCGTTCGCCGAGGAGCTCGCCGCGCAGAAGATGGCGGCGCTCGGCGGCGGCACCGGCGGCGGGTGGTCCGGCTCAGGCGGCTCCGGCGGCTCGACCGGCTTCTCCGGCGGCGACGGCGGCAGCAGCGGTGGCGGCGGGGGCTGCGGTGGCGGCGGCGGTGGGTGCGGCGGCTGACGTGGGCGCCGCGACCGGGCACCGCCCGACGGACTGCCCCGGGGGATCGGGATGGCCGTCCTCGCAGCTCCTCCTGTGGGGGGTGTGGAGCTGCGGGGACGGCCCGGGCCGTGCACGTCCGCGTGGTCACGGGTGGCGGCGATGAGCGGGGGCCCGAGGGGCACCGGCGCGGGCTGGCGGAGCCCGATCGCGGCCGTCCTGGACGACGTGCCGGATCTCGGGTTCCACGAGGTGATCGCCGAGTCGATCCGGCCGGACGCCGTGCCCGCGTCGCTGGTGCAGCGCGACGTCGTCGTCCACGGGGTGCGGCTGTCGCTCGGATCGCCGGAGGCTCCCGACCCGGCACGGGTCGCGCACCTCGCCGCCTGCGCGTCCGCGACCCGGGCGGTGCTGGTCAGCGAGCACGTCGCGTTCGTCCGCGGTGGTGGCCTGGAGGCCGGCCACCTGCTCCCGCTGCCGCGGACCCGGGAGGTGCTCGACGTGCTGGCCACGAACGTCGCGCGCACCCGCGCCGAGCTCGACGTGCCGCTGGCCCTCGAACCGATCGCGGCCCTCTTCGACTGGCCCGACGACGAGTTCGGCGAGGCCGAGTTCCTGCAACGCCTGCACGAGCGGACCGGCGCGCCGCTCCTGCTCGACGTGGCGAACATGCACGTCAACGCCCGCAACCGGGGTCGTGACCCGCGGGCGGAGATGGACGCGCTGCTGGCCGGGCTCCCGCCGGGGGCGATCGCGTACTGCCACGTCGCGGGCGGTGCCGAGCACGACGGCCTGGTCCACGACACGCACACCGATCCGGTCCCGGCCGCCGTCCTCGACCTGCTGACACACGCCGTCGACCGGCTTCCGGAGCCGCCGCCGGTGATGCTGGAGCGCGACGGCCGCTACCCGCCGGCCGCCGAGCTGCGGGCGGAGCTGGCGGCGATCGCGGCGGCGGCCGGGCACCCGTCACCGTGCGGCCCGGCCGGGCGCGGGCGGGTGCGGCCGGGATGAACGCCCTGTGGAGCCCCGGCTCCGACGACCCGCGGCCCCCCGGGCCGGCCCCGCCCGCCGGCTCCCTCGCCGGACGGCAGGCCGCACTCGTCGCGGCACTCGTCGCCGGCGGTCCGGACCCCGCGGGCATCCCCACCCACCTCCTCACCGCGACCCGGACGGCTCTGCTGCGGAAGCGGGCCGGTGCCGCCGCGGCCGCGTGGCCGCTCCTCGCGGCCGGGATCGGCCCGGAGTGGCCACGGGTGTTCGCGGACCGGTTCGCGGGCGTGCCGCCGTACGGCGCGGAGCGCGAGGGCTGGGACCTGGCCCGCGAGCTCGACGCCGCCGGGGCGCTCGGTCCCGGTGCGTCCCGGGAGCTGGCCGACCGGGAGCACACGTTCCGCTACGACGGCCGCACCGCCCCGTCCCGCCGGTCGGCGGTGTCGCGGGGGTTCCACCGGTGGTGGCGGGGTGGCCCGTCTCACCTCTGAACCGATCACGACCAGGTTCGGGGACCACGGACGGGTGGTGACGTTGCCATCACCACACTCCCTCCCGGGGTTTATCCGGGATCTCGCTCCTACACTCCCCGGTAACCCTGCGCCGGAGCATCGGGCCGGCGCTCGCGACCGGAGGAGTTCGACCGTGCCCGCACTGAGCAAAGTGCTCGTCGCCAACCGCGGCGAGATCGCCGTCCGTGTGATCCGGGCTGCGAAGGACGCGGGCCTGGGAAGTGTCGCCGTCTACGCGGACCCGGACCGGGACGCGATGTTCGTACGTCTCGCCGACGAGGCGTTCGCGCTGGGCGGGTCCACCGCCGCAGAGTCCTACCTCGACATCGACAAGGTCATCGGCGCCGCGAAGCAGGCCGGTGCCGACGCGATCCACCCCGGCTACGGCTTCCTGTCGGAGAACGCCGACTTCGCCCAGGCCGTGATCGACGCCGGCATCACCTGGATCGGCCCGTCCCCGCAGTCCATCCGCGATCTCGGTGACAAGGTCACCGCCCGGCACATCGCCACCCGCGCCGGCGCCCCGCTGGTGCCCGGCACCAAGGACCCCGTCTCCGGCGCCGACGAGGTGCTCGCCTTCGCCGACGAGTACGGCCTGCCGGTCGCGATCAAGGCCGCGTTCGGCGGCGGTGGCCGTGGCATGAAGGTCGCCCGCGAGCGTTCCGAGGTCGCCGAGCTGTACGAGTCCGCCGTCCGTGAGACGACCGCCGCGTTCGGCCGTGGCGAGTGCTTCGTCGAGCGCTACCTCGACCGCCCGCGGCACGTCGAGACCCAGGTGATCGCCGACCAGCACGGCAACGTCGTCGTCGTCGGGACGCGGGACTGCTCGCTGCAGCGCCGCTTCCAGAAGCTCGTCGAGGAGGCGCCCGCGCCGTTCCTCACCGAGGAGCAGGAGAAGACGCTCTACGACGCGTCCAAGGCGATCTGCAAGGAGGCCGGCTACTACGGCGCCGGCACCGTCGAGTTCCTCGTCGGCGAGGACGGGATGATCACCTTCCTCGAGGTGAACACCCGGCTGCAGGTCGAGCACCCGGTCTCCGAGGAGACCACCGGCATCGACCTGGTCCGGCAGATGTTCCGCATCGCCGAGGGCAAGGAGCTGGAGTTCACCGAGGACCCGGCGCCGCGCGGGCACGCGATCGAGTTCCGGATCAACGGCGAGGACGCCGGCCGCAACTTCCTTCCGGCCCCCGGCACCGTCGAGCGGATCTGGTACCCGTCGGGCCCTGGCGTGCGGATGGACGCCGGTGTCGAGGACGGCTCCGTCATCGGCGGGCAGTTCGACTCGCTGCTGGCAAAGCTGATCGTGTCCGGCGCGGACCGGAAGCAGGCGCTGGAGCGGTCCCGCCGCGCGCTGGCGGAGTTCCAGGTCGAGGGCATGGCCACCGTGCTCGACTTCCACCGGCTCGTCGTCTCCGACCCGGCCTACGCCGCGGAGACCGGCGACGACTTCGCCGTGCACACCCGGTGGATCGAGACCGAGTGGGACAACACGGTCCCCCCGTTCGAGGGCGGCGCCGGAGCCGACGCCGAGACCGGCGAGCGGCAGTCCGTGGTCGTCGAGGTCGGCGGCCGGCGGCTCGAGGTCTCGCTGCCCGGTGATCTCGCCCTGGGCGGCGGCAGCGGCGGTGGCGGCCAGGCGAAGGCCGCGCCGCGCAAGCGGACCGGCAAGGGCGGCGGGACCAAGGTGTCCGGCGACGCCGTCACCGCGCCGATGCAGGGCACGATCATCAAGGTCGCCGTGGCCGACGGCGACACCGTCTCGGCGGGCGACCTGATCGTCGTCCTCGAGGCGATGAAGATGGAGAACCCGGTCACCGCCTCCAAGGACGGCACCGTGACCGGCCTCGACGCCGAGCAGGGCGCCTCGATCTCCCAGGGCACCGTGATCTGCGAGATCAAGGACTGAGCCGGCTCGACGCCCGTTGACCGGCGGTGCCGGTCCATCCCCGTTGACCGGCGGCGCCGGTCGATCTAGCGTGCTGCTGCCACGCACACCGCGCAGGTGCCCGTGGCAGCAGCACGACGACTGCACCACAACTGCACAGAGCCGACCCGTGTGCCCGATCCACGGGGCCCGGAACCATCGCCACGCGGAGTACCGCGCCGCGGATCCACTCACCACGCAGCCCGGCCGCGCCGTGAGCCGTCATCAGCTCGACCGAGACGCACAGGATCCGTCATGCCCCCCACATCGCTGTACGTGACGACACACGTCCACACCGACGGCCCAATCCCGGGCCCGCACTCCCTGCTCACCCTGGCCTCGTCCGCGTACCGCGCGGACGGTGTCCCGATCGGCACCTTCACCGCCAACCTCCGGGAACTGCCCGGGGCCACCCTGCACCCGTCCTCGCTGGAGACCTGGCGGGACCGGGCGGAGGACTGGCTCTGGACCCGGCGAGCCGCACGCCCGCCGGCCCAGGTCGCGCACGCCTACGCCGCCTGGGTGGAGTCCCTCGGCGGACGGCCGGTGTTCGTCACCGCCCCGGAGGACCCGGACCACCTGTTCTGCTACTGGTACCTGCAGCGGTTCGCAGGCCGGTGGCCGTTCGCGGGGCTCGTCCCCGCGTCCGCTCAGCGGGTGCCGGACGGCCGGCGACCTCCGTACCGCCCCGGCGGCCTGAGTCACCCACGGACGCACCCCCGTCCGCGCCGGTTCGCGACCGGCGCGGGCGGGGGTGTCGCCGTGTCCGGGCCGGTTCACGACGGCGGCCGGTGCGCGGGACGGGGTGCGGGGCGCCGCGCTGGGACGAGACCACGCCGTGGGGCCGGGCAGAATCGCTGCCTCAGGCAGCGATTCCACCGGTGGGCGCTCAGTCCAGGTCGGAGTGCTGCATCAGCTGACGACCGGCCTCGGTGATGGACCCGGACAGCGACGGGTACACCGAGAACGTGTGCGCGAGGTCGTCCACGTTCAGTCCGTTCTGGACGGCCATCGCGATCGGCAGGATCAGCTCGCTGGCGACCGGGGCCACGACGACGCCGCCGATCACCACGCCGGACGCCGGACGGCAGAACAGCTTCACGAAGCCGCGCCGCAGTCCGCGCATCTTGGCCCGCGGGTTCGTCGACAGCGGCAGCATGACGGTCCGCGCCGGGACCTCGCCGGAGTCGATCGCGTTCTGGCTGATGCCGACGGTCGCGATCTCCGGGCGGGTGAAGACGTTCGCCGCGACGGTCCGCAGCCGGATCGGGGCGACGCCCTCGCCGAGCGCGTGCCACATCGCGATCCGGCCCTGCATCGCCGCGACCGAGGCGAGCATCAGCACGCCGGTGCAGTCACCGGCCGCGTAGACGCCGGGCTCGGACGTCCGGGAGACCTTGTCCACCGGGACGAAGCCGCCGCGGTCGGTCTCGATGCCGACCTTCTCCAGCCCCAGGTCGCCGGTGTTCGGGATCGACCCGACCGTCATCAGCGCGTGCGAGCCCTCGACGGTGCGGCCGTCGGACAGCGTGACCCGCACCCCGTCGCCGGTGCTCTCGACCTTGTCGGCGCGGGTGTTCGGCAGGATCTCCACGCCACGCTCGGCGAAGACCTCCTCGAGCACCGCGGCGGCGTCGGCGTCCTCGTGCGGCAGCACCCGGTCCCGGCTGGAGACCAGGGTGACCCGGCAGCCGAGCTCGACGTAGGCGGAGCAGAACTCGGCACCCGTCACACCGGAGCCGACGACGATCAAGTGCTCGGGCAGCTCCTCGAGGTCGTAGAGCTGGCGCCAGTCGAGGACGCGGTCGCCGTCCGGCCGAGCGGAGTCCAGCACCCGCGGGGTGGCGCCGGTCGCGACGAGCACGATGTCGGCCAGGACGGCCTCGGTCGAGCCGTCCGGGTGGGTGACGACGAGCTCGTGCGCCGCCCGGGCCTCGGCCGGCCCGCTGAACTGTGCCGTGCCGGGGACGATCCGCACACCCTCGCCCTCCAGCCGGGCGCGGATGTCGGCCGACTGGGCCAGCGCGAGCGACTTCACCCGCTCGTTGACCGCGGGCAGGTCGACGGCGGAGTTGCCGCGGTCGACGAGCACGCCCAGGTCCTCGGCGCGGTGCAGGTCCACCCGCACGGCGGCGGAGGAGATGAAGGTCTTCGACGGGACGCAGTCGTGGACGACGCACGCGCCGCCCATCCCGTCCCGCTCGACGACGGTCACGTCGCTGCCGTGCTGGGCCGCGACGAGCGCGGCCTCGTACCCGGCCGGTCCGCCGCCCATGATGACGATGCGGGTCACGGGAAGGTTCCCCCCTGGAGATGTCGGTGGTGGTGAGCCGATGGCGGCCTCGCCACCGGTGTCGACGCCGCTCACAGTACGCGTGTCCGATTCTTTCGGCCGGGCGGGTCGAAGCGCCCGGACGACGGCCATTACCCTTCTCACGTGCCGCTGTATGCCGCGTACGGGTCGAACCTGGACCCCGAGCAGATGAAGGAGCGCGCCCCGCACTCGCCGATGGCCGGGACGGGGTGGCTCCAGGGCTGGCGGCTGACGTTCGGCGGTGAGGACTACACCTGGGAGGGCGCGCTCTCCACCGTGGTGGAGGAGCCGGGCTCGCAGGTCTTCGTCGTGCTCTACGACGTCCCCGAGCACGACGAGCGTCAGCTCGACCGCTGGGAGGGCGGTGAGCTCGGGATGCACAAGAAGCTGCGCCTGCGCGTCGCCACCCTCGACGGCAGCGTGCTCGCCTTCATCTACGTGCTGAACGCCTACGAGGGCGGCGAGCCGTCGGCACGCTACCTCGGGGTGATCGCCGACGCGGCCGAGACCGCCGGCGCGCCCGACGACTACGTCAACGAGCTCCGCAGCCGGCCGAGCCGCAAGTCCTCGCCCGGCACCTGACCCGCGAACGGCCGAGCGGCCCGGCCCGGAGTGATCCGGGACCGGGCCGCTCGTCGTCGTACGGGGGGCCGTGGGGCGTCAGGACGCGTCGGCCAGTGCCGCCAGCGCGGCGTGCACCAGCACCCGGGACCCGAACGGGAGCGCCCGCTCGTCGAGGTCGAACGTCGGCTGGTGGATGTCGCGCTTCGGGCCGCTGCCCGACCACACGCCGAGCCGGGCCATCGCGCCGTGCGCGTGCTCCAGGTACCAGGCGAAGTCCTCGCCGCCGGAGGACTGCTCGGTGCTCGCGTCGGCCGCGTCGCCCCCGACGGTGACCGCTGCGTCACGCAGCATCCCGGTGGAGGCCTCGTCGTTGACGACCGGCGGGACGCCGCGGACGTGGTCCAGCACGTACCCGACGCCGGTCGGGGCCAGCACCGACGCGACGAGCGCGCGCAGCGTGTCCTCGAGCTCGGTCCAGGTCGCGTGGTCGGCGGTGCGCAGCGTGCCGCGCAGCATCCCGGACTGCGGGATCGCGTTCGCCGCGTCGCCGGCGTGCACCGCGCCCCAGGTCAGGACGGTGCCCGACCGCGGGTCCACGTGCCGGGTCAGCAGCAGCGGGACCTGGGTGGCGAGCAGACCGAGCGCCTGGACGAGGTCGGCCGTCAGGTGCGGGCGCGAGGTGTGCCCGCCCGGGGAGGTCAGGCGCACCTCGATGAGGTCGCACGCCGAGGTGATCGGCCCGACCCGGGTGCCCAGCTTCCCCACCTCCAGGCGCGGGTCGCAGTGCAGCGCGAAGATCCGCTGCACCTCCTCCATGACGCCCTGGTCGCACACGTCGAGCGCGCCGCCGGGCTGCACCTCCTCGGCCGGCTGGAACACCAGCCGCACCCGCCCGGGCAGCGACGGCGCCGAGTTCAGCGCCAGCGCGGCACCGAGCAGCATCGCGGTGTGCCCGTCGTGCCCGCAGGCGTGCATCACGCCGGGGATCTCGGACGCGAACGACACACCGCTCTGCTCCTGCAGCGGCAGCGCGTCCATGTCGGCGCGCAGCGCCACCAGCGGACCGCCGTGCCCGACGTCGCACACGACGCCGGTACCTCCGGCCAGGGTCCGCGGCTCGAGACCGGCGCGCCGCAGCGTCTCGGACACGCGTGCGGTGGTGAGGTGCTCGCGCCGGGCGAGCTCGGGCTGGGCGTGGATCGCACGGCGCCAGCCGACGATCTCGCCCTTGTGCGCCCGCATCCACGACTCCAGCCAGGCCGGACCCGTGCCCTCACCGAGGTCGTCGACAGCGAGATCGGCGATCTCGGGGAGCTCGGTGCGGGTCTGCAGCGCAGTCACCTTGTCCTCCTCGTCAGGGAAAGTCCGGGACCGGTGCGGTGTCGACTCCGACGTCGCACCACGGTGCCCGTACGAGAGAAATGGTGCTCACCCGTCCGGCGGTGTTCCAGTCGAAATCGGCCGTTCACGGCTCCGGGCGGCGAGGGGTCGGCGGGGTGCTGCCAGCGGGATCGGCAGTTCTGACGAGCGGGCGGGCGGAGGCGCGACGAGCGGCCGTTTTCGCCGTTCACCGGCGGTCCGGGGCCTCGTCGCACGACGGCCGGTCCCCGCGCCGGCCCGGGCGCGGACGCTCGTCGCGGCGACCGGCGCCCGGCCCGCGGCGCGCACCGTCCGGCGTCGTGGACCGACCGGACCAGTGACACATCGTGACCAGCGGGAACGGGTCGTGACGGCAGGTGTGGCGGCGGGCCGCTCGGCGTGCGATGGGACAATCGTCGACGTGTCCGTTTCCGAAGGCGAGGTCCAGCGCCGCCAGATAGCCGGGCGGTACCGCGTCGACGGCCCGCTCGGCAGCGGCGCGATGGGCACGGTGTGGTCCGGCTTCGACGACGTCCTGCAGCGGCGGGTCGCCCTCAAGGAGCTGAAGATCCCGGACGGGATCCCCGACGGCGAGAAGCAGGAGCTGCGCGAGCGGATCATGCGCGAGGCCCGTGCACTGGCCGGGCTCTCGCACCCCAACGTGGTCACCGTCTTCGACGTGCTCGACTCCGGCGGCGAGGAGCCGCTGGTGATCATGGAGCTGGTGCCGTCGAAGAACCTCGCGTCGGCGATCTCCGAGCTGGGCAGGCTCGACTCCGCGCAGGCCGGCGTCGTCGGGTTCGGCACCGCGGCCGCCCTGCGCGCGGCGCACCGCGCCGGGATCACACACCGCGACGTCAAGCCCGGGAACGTCCTCATCTCGGACGACGGCCGGATCAAGCTCACCGACTTCGGCATCGCCCGCAACGAGTCCGACGCACCGATGACGTCGGCCGGCCTCGTGCTCGGCTCGCCCGCCTACATCGCACCGGAGGTCGCCGCCGGTCAGCCGGTCACGCCGGCCGCCGACCTGTGGGGCCTCGGCGCGACCCTGTACGCCGCCGTCGAGGGCCGCCCGCCCTACGACGTGGACGGCGACCCGGTCAAGACGATCACCGAGGTCGTCGACGGCCCGGTGCCGGTCCCGACGATGACCGGGCCGATCGCCGAGGTCATCAGCGGTCTCATGGTCAAGGAGCCGGCCGGCCGGATGCCGCTCGACGAGGTCCGCGCCCGGCTGCGGCCGCTGCTCGCCGACCCCGACGACCCGATCTTCCCCGGGTCGCCGGACGTCCCGACGATCATGGCGAGGGTCCCGGCGCCGACCACGCCGTCCGGCCCGCAGGTCCAGCGGCCGCCCCGCGGCGTGACCCCCACCGGGACCGGCACGTACCCGCGGGGCGGGGCGCCGCTCGCCGAGCCGGCCCCTCCGCCGCCGCCCGTCGCGGCCCCCGAACCGCCGCGCCCCGCGCCCGCGCGACCGGCTCCGTCGGCCCCGTCGCGCGCCCGCTCCGCCGGTACCCGGGCCCCGTCGGGGCGGCCCGGCGGTGTCGCCGGGGTGCTCGGCGGGATCCCGCTGGTGCTCGGTGGCGCGCTGCTGGTGCTGCTGGGAGCGCTGGGCGGGTTCACCGGCGTCCGTACCCTGGCCGGCCAGGAGGCGCTGAGCACGATCACCGTCGCGACCGAGCGCACGCCGCGGGTCGCGCACCCGGACCCGCTGGGCTTCACCGTGGCCGTCCCGCAGGACTGGACGCAGTACCGGTCCCCCGCAGGCGACGGCTCCGCCGTGGTGCGGTTCGTCAGCCCGGACGGCCGGCAGGAGCTGTCGGTCCGCGCGGCGGCGTCGGCGGCCGCGGTGACCGACGCCCTCACCCCGGAGGCGCTCGGCGTCGACACCGTCGACGCGACACCCGCCACCCAGGAGCCCGACGGCAGCAGCGAGGTCACGCTCACCACGACCAGTGGTCCTGCGGAGCGCAGCACGCTGCTGCGGATCGTCCCGGGCCGCACCCCCGACGGCGTGTGGGTCCTGCAGCTGACGTCCCCCGCCGGACAGGCCGAGTCCGCCGCCTCCGGCCTGTTCGCCGCGATCGCCGCCGGTTTCCGGACGACGTCGAGCTGACCCGAGGCCCGGACCCGCTCCGACCGCCCCACGCACCCCGTAGCCGCCCGCGGCACCCCACGCGCAGGGTGCGCCGACCCGCAACGGGGTGCGGCGACCCGGCACGCGGTGCCGGGCCCCCGGGGACGCCGCGCACCCCCTCGCCGCCTGCGGCACCCCACGCGCAGGGTGCGGCGGCCCGGCGCGGGGTGCGGCGGGAGATCGCCGCCGCGGGGCGGATCTAGGCTGGCCGCATGTCCGCTCCCGTGACGCTCGCCCAGAAGGCCGCCGCCGAGCTCGCCCGTCGCACCGGGTCCGGTTCCCACGACGTCGCGGTCGTGCTCGGCTCCGGCTGGCGCCCCGCCGCCGACGTCCTGGGCCCCGCCGACGCCGAGGTGCCGATGTCGGAGCTGCCCGGGTTCGTGCCGCCGTCCGCGGTCGGACACGGCGGCACCGTCCGGTCCCTGACCGTGGGCGGGACGAAGGTCCTCGTCCTGCTCGGCCGCACGCATCTCTACGAGGGCCACGGCGCCGATCCGATCGTGCACGGCGTCCGCACCGCGGCCGCCGCCGGGGTGGGCACGGTCGTCCTCACCAACGCCGCGGGCGGGATCACCGACGGGCTGTCCGTCGGGCAGCCGGTGCTGATCTCCGACCACCTGAACCTCCTGGCCCGCTCCCCGCTGCAGGGCGCGCACTTCGTCGACCTCACCGACGCGTACTCGCCGCGGCTGCGCGCCGCCGCCCGCGCGCTGGACCCGTCGCTGGTCGAGGGCGTCTACGCGGGGCTCCCGGGCCCGCACTTCGAGACGCCCGCGGAGATCCGGATGCTGCGCACCCTCGGCGCCGACCTGGTCGGCATGTCGACGGTGATGGAGACGATCGCCGCCCGTGCCGAGGGGTGCGAGGTCGCCGGGATCTCGCTGGTCACGAACCTCGCGGCGGGGCTGTCCGGGCAGCCGCTGGACCACCAGGAGGTCCTCGACGCCGGGCAGGCCGCCGCGACCCGGATGGGTTCGCTGCTCCGCGACCTGATCGGCCGGATCTGACCGTGCCCGCCCCCGAGCTGCGCGACGCCGCGCTGCGCTGGATCGCCGACGACCCGGACCCCGCCACCCGCACCGAGCTGCAGCGGGTCCTCGCGACGGCGCTGGCGGGCGGCCCGCCCGCCGTCGAGGCCGACGCCGAGCTCGCCGGGCGGATGTCCGGGCCGCTGCGGTTCGGCACGGCGGGCCTGCGCGGCCCGGTGCGGGCGGGCCCGTCCGGGATGAACGTCGCCGTGGTGACCCGGGCGACGGCGGGGCTGGCGTCCTGGCTCGCCGCGCGCGACGGCGGACCGGGCGGCCGGGTCGTCGTCGGGCGGGACGCGCGGCACGGGTCCGCCGCGTTCGCCGAGGCCACCGCGCGGGTGCTCGCCGGGGCCGGGTTCACCCCGGTCGTCCTGGACGGGCCGGTGCCGACGCCGGTCGTCGCGTTCGCCGTCCGGCACCTGGGGGCGGCGGCGGGCATCGCGGTGACCGCCTCGCACAACCCGCCCGCCGACAACGGCTACAAGGTCTACCTCGCCGACGGGGCGCAGCTCGTCCCGCCGGACGACGCCGGCATCGAGGCCGCGATCGACGCCGCCCCGGCCGCCGTGTCGGTGCCGCTCGGCACCGCACCCGCGCCGCTGGACGTCACCGAGGCCTACCTGGACCGGGTCGCGACGCTCCCGCGGACGCCGCGGGGCCCGGCACCGCGGATCGCGCTGACCCCGATGCACGGCGTCGGGGGTGCCCTCGCGACGGCCGCGCTGGCCCGCACCGGCGTCCACGACGTCCGCGTGGTGGCGAGCCAGGCACGGCCCGACCCCGACTTCCCGACCGTCGCGTTCCCCAACCCGGAGGAGCCCGGCGCGACCGACGCGCTGCTGGAGCTGGCCGCGTCGTCGGGGGCCGGTCTCGCGGTCGCCCTGGACCCGGACGCCGACCGGTGCGCGATCGGCGTCCCCACCGGTGACGGCTGGCGGATGCTCTCCGGCGACGAGACCGGCGTCCTGCTCGGCGACCACCTGCTGCGCACCGGCACGTACGCCGATCCGCTGGTCGCGACGACCGTGGTGTCGTCGTCGATGCTGGGACGGGTCGCCGCCGCCCGCGGGGCCCGTTTCGCCGAGACGCTGACCGGGTTCAAGTGGATCGTCCGCGGCGGCGACGGCCTCGTCTTCGGCTACGAGGAGGCCATCGGGCTGTGCGTCGACCCCGGCGGGGTGCGGGACAAGGACGGGATCTCCGCCGCCGTCGTCGCCGCGGACCTCGTGCGCGGGCTGGCGGCCGACGGGTCGTCGGTGCCGGAACGGCTCGACGAGCTGGCCGCCGAGTTCGGGGTGCACCTCACCGAGGGGATCTCGCTGCGGCTGGACCCCGCCGTCCGGGACGCGGCGGTGCGGCGGCTGCGGGACGACCCGCCCGCCGGGTGGGATGCCGACCGGCCGGCCCCGGACGTGCTGCGGCTGCGGCGCGACGGCGTCCGCGTGGTGATCCGCCCGTCCGGGACCGAGCCGAAGCTCAAGGCGTACCTGGAGGTCGTCGGCGAGCCGGTCGGTGACGTCGCGCTGGTGCCGGGGTCGCGGGAGCGGGCCGCCGGGCGGCTCGCCGCGCTGCGAGCCGAGGTCGCGGGGATGCTGGGGCCGTGACGACGCTGCTGATCGTGCACCACACGCCGTCCCCCGCGACCGCCGAGCTGCTGGCCGAGGTGACGGCCGGTGCCGCCGACCCGGAGATCACCGGGGTGGAGACCGTCGCCCGCGCCGCGCTCGCCGCGACCGCGTCGGACCTGCTGGCCGCCGACGCGGTGCTGCTCGGCACCCCGGCCAACATCGGCTACATGTCCGGGGCGCTGAAGCACTTCCTCGACCAGGTCTACTACGTCTGCGGCGAGGACACCCGGGGCCTGCCCTACGGCCTGTGGGTGCACGGCGGGTCGGACACCTCGGGGGCCACCCGGTCGGTGACGGCGATCGCCGAGGGCATGGGCTGGAGCGCGGCCACCGCCCCGGTCGAGGTCACCGGGGCGCCGGACCGGGCCGCCCGGGAGGCCTGCCGCGAGCTGGGGGCGGTGCTCGCCGCGACCGTCATGCCCGACGGCTGAGCTACCCGGCGGCGCGGCGGCGGTCGGGCGGGCGTTCCAGCCACGCCTCGATCCGCTCGGCCCACGCCTCGGAGATCTCCCGGTAGGCGGCCTGCCCGGCGTGCAGGCCGTCGGCGGTGCGGGTGGCCGGGAACAGGCCCGAGACGTCCAGGTACTCCACCGAGTGACCGGCCGCCCGGTGCTTCGCCGCGACGCCGGGCAGCCGCCGTCCGAGCTCGGCACGCTGCGCGCGCTGCTTCGTCAGCGGCGCCCACACCCCCGCCATGATCACGTGGGTGCGGGGTGCCGCGGCGAAGATCCGGTCCAGCATCCGGTCGAGCGTCGTCGCGGTGTCCCGGGCCGACACACCGTTCAGCAGGTCGTTCGTGCCCGCGTGCAGCAGGACGACGTCCGGCTCGGCGGCCAGCACCCACCCGCCGGTCATGGGGAGCATCCGGGCGGCGGTCCAGCCGGACCGGCCCTCGTGGTCGCCGTCGGGCAGTGCGTCCGGGCCGCCGTTCCGGGAGCCGACGAAGTCGAGCCGGACACCGCGTGCCGTGAGCCGCTCCCACAGCGGCAGCCGGTACCCGGCGGTGGCCGTGCTGCCGACCCCGACCGTCGACGACGCCCCGAGCGGCATCACCTTGAGGGTCCCCGGCGCCGAGGCCGCCGGGACGTCGATCTCCTCCGGCCGGTCCGCCGCGGACAGCACCGAGACGGTGCCGGCGACGGCGAGGACCACCGCGGCGGAGAGGAGACGCCGGACCCAGCGGCGCCCCGGACGGCGGGGCACGGGGCTCAGACCGAGCCGAACTGGCGGTCCCCGGCGTCGCCGAGGCCGGGGACGATGAAGGCGGAGTCGTTGAGCCGCTCGTCGATGCTGGCCGTCACCATCCGGACCGGCAGCCCCGACTCCTCCAGCCGCCGCACCCCCTCGGGCGCGGACAGTGCACAGACGACGGTCACGTCGTCGGCGCCGCGGCGGGTCAGCAGCTCGACGGTGTGCACCATCGACCCGCCGGTGGCCAGCATCGGGTCCAGCACGAACACCGGCCGCCCGACGAGCGAGTCGGGCAGCGACTCCATGTACGGCACCGGCTGGTGGGTCGTCTCGTCCCGGGCCATCCCGACGAAGCCCATCTGGGCCTCCGGGACGAGGTTCAGCGCGGCCTCCGCCATCCCCAGCCCCGCCCGCAGCACCGGGACGAGCACCGGCGGCGTCGCGAGCCGGTAGCCGACGGTCCGGGAGACCGGGGTGTGGATCTGGGCCTCCGCGAGCGGGGCCGCCCGGGTGGCCTCGTAGATCAGCATGAGGGTCAGCTCCCGCAGCGCCGCCCGGAAGGTGGCGTTGTCGGTCCGCGCGTCCCGCATGGTGCTCAGCCGAGCCCGCGCCAACGGGTGGTCGACGACGATCGTGTCCACGAGCGGACAGCCTACGGACGCCCGGCCGCCGGCGGAGCCCCCGCGATCGGTGCCCTCGACCACCGGCACGACGTTGACACGGATGCGTGTCACGGTTCACGAAGAGTGAGGCCTGGACCTGCACCGACGGGTGATGTCGAGACACCTCCATGGACCCTTCTCGTCCGCCCGGGTGAGGCCCCGGACACCTCCGCAGACCTTGCGTGACAGTCGATCCCCGATCGATCTCGTGATCACCACGGGTGGCGCTCGCGACACGCCGCGTTCCCCTCTTCGCGTGACCCTGTACGCCCGGTGCCACGATCAGCACTCGTGGTCGCTGATTTTCGGGATTCACCTGACCCGAACGGGTGGTATGGCCGAAACGGTGTCACACCGAGGCCTCCGGCGACGCTGTACTAGATGACGAGGAGGTGATCCGATGCCGGAGAACACGACTTCCGAGGAGCAGACGTTGATCGCTGCTGCGGAAAAGCTCACGCAGTGCGACGGGTACGTCGTTCTGGCGGTGGACCCGCAGACCGGGGAGGTGGACGCGCACGGCCCGTTCGACGGGATGACGGCGACCATCAAGGCCGACCAGTTGCGGCGGGACTTCAACCGTGGCGGTCTCGAGGACGTCTCGATCGGCGTGGTCCGACTGCACAGCCAGGCCTGACCCCCGGCGGGGCCGCCCCGAGGCCCCGCGGAGACACACGGAGAACAGACGCGCGTCCCGCCGCACCACCGGGCCCCGATCCCGCGACGGCGGGCGCGCACCGACTTCTGCGGCACCGGTGACCGGTGCCGCAGCCGTTGTCGGCGACACCCGGGCGGTCGGCCCGGCCGGTCGTCCGCACCGACGATAGGGTCGGCGACGTGGCAAGCGACATCGTCCCGATCCGGCTCGCCCTCACACGGGGCGACGTGGTCACCCTGTGGGCACCTCCGTGGCGCGAGGACGGCGAGGAGTGGGAGGCCTTCCTCGGCGACGACGAACACGTGTTCGTCTTCGACGAGGTCGCGGGCCTCGCCGCGTTCGTCCGTACCGCGTCCGGGCACGACCTCGAGGACCACCCCGCGTGGGCCGCGGTCCCCGGTCTCGCCGTCGGGGAGCTGACCCCGGACGAGGCCCACCGCTACGACCTCGTCGGGCTGCCCGAGCTCGCCGCGGGCGACCCCGACGCGTTCACCGTGCAGGAGCTGCACGAGGCCGTCTCGATCGTCCGCTCGCTCGCCGACGTCTGCGATCTCGAGAACGTGATCACCGCGCTGGACGGTGAGCCGTCGTTCGCGCTGCTGCGTGAGGGCGAGCAGGCCTTCGGTGGCCGCGAGGGCGCGAAGCACTGGTCCGCCCTCTCCGAGGCGCTCACCCGGCACTGGGACGAGATCGTCGACACCGTCGACGGGCTCGTCTCCACCCCCGACGTCGACGCCGGCGCGCTGGAGAAGGCGCGGACCGAGGCCGCCGAGTGGGAGGCGGCCCGCGAGGCCGCCTTCGGCGCCGCGGAGGCCGACGACGACGAGGCCCTGGAGGCCGCCGCGCTCGAGGCCGGTGCGGCGGAGGCCGACGACGAGGACGAGGCCCCGGACGGGTTCTGGACGCGGGTCGGCATCGACCCGATCCGGATCGAGTCCGGCGACCGCTCGGTCGTGACCCTGCGGTGCTACCTGGACGACAAGCCGGTCTTCCTCGGCTCCGACGGGAAGATCGACGTCTTCGGCTCCGAGCGGGCGATGTTCCGTGCGCTGGCCGATCCGGAGCACCCCGCGGTGCACGGCACCGATCTCGCGGCGGCCGTCACCTTCACCGACGTGCTGGAGGCCGCGGGGACCGGCGACCTCGACGAGGGCGTCGACGACATGAACACCTACGTGCTGACCGGCATCGGCCCGGACCTGGCCGAGGGCGTGCTCGACCTGGACCCGGTGCAGCTGGACCTGGCGTCCGAGCTGCTGACCGACGTCGGCGAGTGGGCCGGGGACCCCGAGCCCGCCGACTCGCTGGCCGAGTCGAACAGCCTGGGCTGGCTGGTGTCGTTCGTCGTCCGCCCGGACCCGACCCGGATGGCTCCGAGCCCGCCGTTCAGCCAGGAGGCGCAGTCCTGGGGCGAGCTGGTCGCCGGGCTCGAGGCCCGGCTCCGGGAGCACTAGGGCGCGAGCGGGCGCGCCAGCGCCTCGTACCCCGGCTTGATCACCTCGTCGATCAGGGCGAGCCGCTCGTCGAAGCCGATGAAGGCCGACTTCATCGCGTTCACCGTGAACCACTGCAGGGTGTCCCAGCCGTAGCCGAAGGTCTCGGCGAGATCGGTCATCTCGCTGGTCATCGTGCAGCCCGACATCAGCCGGTTGTCGGTGTTCACGGTGACCCGGAACCGCAACTCGGTGAGCAGGCCGATCGGGTGCTCGGCCAGCGACGCCACCGCGCCGGTGTTGAGGTTCGACGTCGGGCACATCTCCAGCGGCACCCGGCTGTCGCGGACGTAGGCGGCCAGGCGGCCCAGCCGGGGCGCCTCACCGGCACGGACCTCGATGTCGTCGACGATGCGGACGCCGTGCCCGAGCCGGTCCGCGCCGCACCACTGGATCGCCTCCCAGATCGACGGCAGCCCGAACGCCTCGCCGGCGTGGATGGTGACGTGCGCGTTCTGCTGGCGGACGTACTCGAAGGCGTCGAGGTGGCGGGTGGGCGGGAACCCCTTCTCGGCCCCGGCGATGTCGAAGCCGACGACGGCGACCGGGGCCGGTGCGGTGACACCGCCCGGCGCCGGTGCGTCGAGCGGCGGGCGGTGCCGCACCACCAGCTCGGCGATCTCCCGCGACCGGGCGGCGTGCCGCATCGCGGTGAGGAGGACGCCGATCCGGATCGTCCGCCCGGCCGCGGCGGCCCGCTCGGTGCCGATCCGGAACCCGTCGAGCACGGCGTCGATGACGGCGTCGACGTCGAGGCCGCCCTCGACGTGCAGCTCGGGGGCGAACCGCACCTCGGCGTAGACGACGCCGTCGCCTGCGAGGTCCTCGGCCGCCTCGGCCGCGACCCGGCTCAGCGCCTCCCGGGTCTGCATCACGGCGACGGTGTGGCCGAACGTCTCCAGGTACCGCTCCAGCGACCCGGAGTGGGCGGCGCCGAGGAACCACGCGGCGAGCTCGCCGGGGCCGGTCGTCGGCAGCCGGTCGTAGCCGATCTCGCGGGCCAGGTCGACGACCGTCCCGACGCGCAGGCCGCCGTCGAGATGGTCGTGCAGCAGCACCTTGGGCGCCTCGCGCACGGTCTCGCGGCTGACGGGCGTCGGGCTCGGGTCCGCGGGATCTGCCACGGCCAGACGGTACCGAGCGGACCCGGCCGCAACGGCACGGGCCGGGCCGCGACCGTGACCGACCCCACGCCGGTCCCGGCCCGGATCCGCCCCGGACCGGCGTGGCGCGCGCCACCGGCCGCCCCGACCTGCCATGATCGTCCCCGATCCGGGCGCGAGACATGCCCCGGACGGCTCAACCCAACACCGTCCGTCGACGCTCGAACGGCGGTCGCTACCCTCTGGGCACTCCCCACTTGGCTCAGAGGAAGCGCAGCAGGTGCCATGAGCGACACTTCGAACCTCTCGTTCGACCGGATGCGCGGCATGCTCATGCGGGCGGCCGAGATCCGTGACAGCGAACAGCAACAGATCTTCGACTCCCTCGACGAGATCCACGCCCGGCTGGCCGCACTGGACGCCATCGGCACCGTGCGCAAGAAGCTCACCGAGCTCCCCGACCGGACCGAGCTCAACGTCCTCTCCGAGCGCCTCGACGAGACGGTCACGAAGCTCGACAACCAGGAGATCGTGCTCGGCGCGATCACCCGGGCGATCGAGTCGCTGCCGGACAAGCTGGCCAAGCCGATCGCCCAGCTCGACGGCCGGCTCGACGGCATGGGCGGCCGCCTCGAAGGCGTCTCCGGCCGGATGGACGGCCTGGACGACCGCCTCGGCGGCCTGCACAAGCGCCTCGACGACCTCGACAACCGGCTCGACCGGCACGAGATGCGGCTGGACGCCATGCCGAACGCCGTCGCCTCCCCGATCAAGGAGCGCGTCGACGGCATCGAGCGTCAGGTCAAGGAGCAGCTCGACGGCGCGGTGAGCTCGTTCGAGGAGACCGGCGAGGGCCTGCGCAACCTGCTCGGCGACACGTCCGTCGGCCTGCACCGCAGGCTGGAGGAGCTGTCCCAGCGCCCGGCGGTCGACCCGACCCCCGCGTTCGACGGCCTCACCGAGCGTCTCGAGGCGCTGTCCGCACGGCTGGAGGAGGTCGGCACCCGTCTGGACTCGGTCGAGACCGGGCTCGACGGCAAGCTGGCCGACCTCGACGGGTCGGTCAAGGAGCGGGTCGGCGAGCTCGGCGGCTCGCTCAAGGACCGCCTCGGCGAGCTCGACGGCTCGGTCGGTGACCGTCTCACCGGCGTCGACGAGAAGCTCACCGGCTTCGACCAGCGACTCGACAAGCTCTCGACCGACGTCGACGGCCGCTTCGACGGGCTCTCCGAGAGCGTCGACGGGCGGCTGGACAAGCTCACCGGTGACGTCGACTCCCGCCTGGAGAAGCTCTCCGGCGACGTCGACAAGGTGTCGGGCGACGTCGGCACCCGGCTCGGCGAGCTCGACGCGGTGCTGCGGGACCGCCCGGACGCCGGCTCGGTGACCGACCTGGTGACCCGCGCCAACGCGGAGTCCGAGCGCCGCAACGCCAGCCAGCTGGACGAGGCCATGGCCACGTTCGCGGAGCTGATCATGGGCCGGGGCGGCCAGTACGCCCAGCAGTCGGCCCCGCCGCCCCCGCCGCGCCCGGCCCAGCGCCGCGGCCGCCAGAAGGTGGCGGTGAAGAGCCAGAACGGCGCCTCGGCGGCCGACCTGGTGAACGACGACCCGGACGACTGAGCCGGTCGATCCCCGCGAACGCCGCGTCCCGCACCCGGGGCGCGGCGTTCGTGCGTCCCGGGCCGGTGCCGGGCGGGTCAGCGCAGCGCGCCGGCCATCCGGCGCACCGCCTCGGTGAGGACGTCCGGGTGCGTCGCGAGGTTCAGGCGGGCGTGCCCGGCTCCACCCGCCCCGAACGGCAGGCCCGCGTTGAGTGCCACCCGGCCCCGCTCCAGGAACACGGCCGCGGGATCGTCGCCGAGCCCGAGGGCCCGGCAGTCCAGCCACGCCAGGAACGACGCGGCTCCCGGCCGGTACCGGACGTCCGGGAGCCACCCGTCCAGCAGCTCGCCGAGCAGCGCCCGGTTGCCGGCGATCGCGGTGACGAAGCCGTCCAGCCAGTCCCGGCCGTCGTCGAGCGCCGCGACGTGCGCGTGCACGGCGACGTGGCTCGCCCCGACCTCCAGGATCTCCGCGGGCAGGCATCCCGGATCGGCCTCCGGCCCGACGACGGCGATCGCCGCCTTCAGCCCGGCCAGGTTCCATCCCTTCGACGCCGACAGCAGTGCGACGCCGTCCTCGGCACCCGGCACGGTCAGCCACGGTGTGAAGGGCGTGCCCGGGTCGACCAGCGGGGCGTGGATCTCGTCGGCGACGACGGTGACCCCGTGCCGGCGCGCGAGCTCCGCCACGACCGCGAGCTCGGCGGCGGTGTGCACGGTGCCGGTCGGGTTGTGCGGCGAGCACAGCAGGAACGCACCCACGCCCGGCCGTGCGAACGCCGTCGCGAGGGTGTCCGGGTCGAGCCGGCCGTCGGCGGTGAGCGGCGCCGGCACCGGCTCCAGGCCCGCCTGACGCAGGTGGGAGTGGAACGGCGGGTACACCGGCGGCGTGACGACGACACCGCCGTCCGGGGCGACGACCCGCAGCGTCTCGACGGCACCCTGCATCACGTCCGGCACGACCAGCGCCCGCCGCGGGTCGAGGTCCCAGCCCCACCGGTCCCGGGCGAACCGCGCGAACGCCTCGGCGTAGCCGGAGCCGGCCGGGTAGCCGGTGTCGCCGCGCCGGAGCACCCCGGTGACCGCGTCGACGACGGCGGGGGCGAGCCCGACGTCGGCCTCCGCCACCCACAGCGGGAGGACGTCGTCGTCGTAGGTCCGCCACTTCATGCTCGTGCGGCGGCGCAGCTCGCTCAGCGGCGGGAACTCGAGAGGGTCCACCGGCCCGATGCTGGCACGGCCGTCACCGCCGTGCGAGGCGCCGGAAGACCGCGTCGAGCTCGGCGACCTTCAGCAGCCGCATGCCCACGACCGCGAGCGGCAGCGCGACCAGGGTGCCGCCGACCAGGATCGTCCAGGCCCGGGCGACGACCGGCCAGTCGGCCATCGCGGGCTCCGCGAGCTGCGCGAGACCCCAGGCGATCGCCGCGCCCGCGGCGGACGCGAACGCGACCCGGAACAGGGTGTTCAGCACCTCGGCGGTGCGGACCCGGCCCAGCCGCCTGCGCAGCAGCCACTGCCCGATCACGGCACCGCCGACGAACGACAGCCCGTTCGCCGCGGCGAGGCCCAGCACGACCTGCTCGGGGGGCAGCAGCAGCGGGCACAGCAGCAGCAGCGGGATCTTCACGCCGACCATGCCGACCTGGATCAGCGTCGGGGTCCGCGAGTCGGTCATCGCGTAGAAGACCCGCATCTGCAGCATCGTCACCGCGTACGGCAGCAGCCCGAACGCCGACCAGGCGACGGTCTCGCCGAGCCGGGCCGCCCCCGTGCCGCTGCCCGCGCCGACCGAGAACAGCGCGGTGCCCAGCGCTCCGCCGAACGCCGTCATGATCGCCGCGATCGGGAGCAGCCCGACCGTGGAGAGCCGGGCACCGAGCGAGAGATCGGTGACGACCTGCGCCGTGTCCCCGTTCGCGGCGGCCCGGCTCATCCGCGGCATCAGCGCGGTCAGCAGCGAGACGCCGAGCACGCCGTACGGGACCTGCAGCAGCAGCCACGCGTTCATGTAGGTGGCGAACGAGCCGCCGTCGGACTGGGTGGCCACCCGGGTGGTGACGACGTAGCCGGCCTGCCCGACGAGGACGTAGCCGACGATCCACAACGCCATCCCGCCGGCCCGCGACAGGCGCGGGTCCCAGCCCCACACGGGGCGGTACCGGAACCCGATCCGCCGCATGAAGGGGATCAGCACGAGCGCCTGGACGACGATGCCCAGCGTCGTACCCAGCCCCAGGACGAGCAGCTTCGGGTCGCCCATCTGCACGGGGTCGGTGGAGATCTCCCCCGGTACCAGCACGTAGACGGCGAGCACGCCCAGCACGACGACGTTGTTCAGCACCGGCGCCCACGCGAACGGCCCGAACACCTGCTTGGAGTTCAGGATCGCGCCGAGCAGCGCCCCGATGCCGTAGAAGAAGATCTGCGGGAGCAGCAGCCAGGCGAACGCCGTCGCCAGCTCGGGATTGGCCCGGCCCGTGTCCGAGCTGATGTAGAGCGCGGTGAGGAGCGGCGCGGCGAGCATGGCGATCGCCGTGGCGACCAGCAGCGCCGCACCGACGACCGTCAGCAGCTTGCGGGTGAAGTGCTCGCCGCCGTCGGCGTCCTCGGCCTGGGCCCGGACCAGCACCGGGATCATCACGCTGGTGAGGACACCGCCGAGCAGCAGCTCGTAGACGATGTTCGGCAGCGTGTTGGACACGCTGTACGAGTCGTTGACGACGGCCAGTCCCAGCACCGCGACCAGCGCCAGGTTCCGGACGAACCCGGTGACCCGGCTGACCAGGCTGGCGATCGCGATCATCCCGGAGGACCGGACGAGGGAGCCCGCGTTCTCGGTCCCCTTCGCCGGGGTCCCCGGGTCCGCGCCCGGTGCCGCGGCCGGGATCCCCTGGGTCGGGGTCTCCGGCTCGCGCCGACCGGGGGCGGCGACCGGGTCGATCGGGGTGGTCTCCGGGCCGTCGTCCGGCCGCACCGGTCGCCCGACCGGGGGGGTGACCTCCCCGGCGGTCTCCGGGGGTGCAGGGCGGCCCCGCTCCGGCATCACCGGTCGGGGTATCGGGTCCCGCTCCACCCGTCGGTCCTCACGCATCGCGCACCATCGTGCCGGATCGGAATCGTCCGCCCCGAGCCGCCCGGCGCAGGACCGTGGCCCCGTCCGGACGCCGGCCCGCGGGTCACTCCGCCCGGCGCACGTCCAGCACGAGGTCCCGCTCCGGCGGCGGGTCCGCCGTGATCAGCAGCGCCGCACCGGCGACCAGCCTCCGTGCGTCCGGGATCCGCTCCGGGGTGTCGGTGTGCAGTTCCAGCAGCGGAGTCCCGGCCCGGACCTCGTCGCCGGGCTCCACCAGCAACCGCACCCCTGCCGCGGCCTGCACCGGGTCCTCCTTGCGGGCCCGCCCGGCACCGAGCCGCCAGGCCGCGGGGCCGACGGCGAGCGCGTCGGCCCCGGAGAACACGCCGGACCGGTCGGCGGTGACCTGCTCGACGTGCCGGGCGACCGGCAGCGGCGCGTCCGGGTCGCCGCCCTGCGCGGCGATCATCCGTTCCCACACCGCGTGGGCCTTGCCGGACGCGAGCACCGCGGCCGGATCGGCGTCGGTGATCCCGGCCAGGTCCAGCATCTCGCGGGCCAGCGCGACCGTCAGCTCGACGAGATCGGCGGGTCCGCCGCCGCGGAGCACCTCCACCGACTCCCCGACCTCGAGCGCGTTGCCCACGCACCGGCCGAGCGGGCGGGCCATGTCGGTGATCAGCGCCGTCGTCGGGAGGCCGTGCGCGGCGCCGATCCCGGTCATGGCGTCGGCCAGCTCCCCGGCGCGGCCGAGGCTCTTCATGAAGGCACCGGACCCGACCTTGACGTCGAGCACCAGCCCGCCGGTGCCCTCGGCCAGCTTCTTGCTCATGATCGAGCTGGCGATCAGCGGGACCGACTCGACGGTGCCGGTGACGTCGCGCAGCGCGTAGAGCCGCCGGTCGGCCGGTGCCAGCGTCGGGGTCGTCGCGCAGATCACGGCGCCGACCTCGGCGAGCTGCTCCCGGATCTCCGCGGTGGACAGCGACGCCCGCCAGCCGGGGATCGCCTCCAGCTTGTCCAGGGTGCCGCCGGTGTGCCCGAGCCCGCGCCCGGACAGCTGCGGGACGGCCGCACCGCAGGCCGCGACCAGCGGCGCCAGCGGCAGGGTGATCTTGTCGCCGACCCCGCCGGTGGAGTGCTTGTCGACCAGCGGGCGCCCGACGTCGCCGAAGTCCAGGACGTCCCCGGAGTCGATCATCGCCTGGGTCCAGTGCGCCGTCTCGGCCGCGTCCATCCCGTTGAGCAGGATCGCCATGGCGAGCGCGGACATCTGCTCGTCGGCGACCTCGTCGCGGGTGTAGGCGCCCACCACCCACTCGATCTGGTCGCGGGTCAGCTCGCGGCAGTCCCGCTTGGCGGCGATGATCTCGACCGCGCTGAACGACGGCGCCGGCTCCGGCGCGTCGGCCCATCCCACCCCGCGGATCATCGCGACCTCCCGGCGTCCCCGTCGACCGTCACGGCAGGTGCTCCGGGCCGAACGCGTCGGGCAGCACCTCGGTGAAGGGCAGCACGCCCCGGGGGGTGTCGCACAGCAGCTCCCGTCCGCCGAACTCGTACAGGACCTGCCGGCACCGGCCGCACGGCATCAGCAGGTCGCCGCCGCCGGACCGGCACGCGACCGCCAGCAGCCGTCCGCCGCCGGAGAGCCGCAGCTGCCCGGCGAGGGTCACCTCGGCGCAGACGCCGAGGCCGTAGGAGGCGTTCTCGACGTTGCAGCCGGTGATCACCCGGCCGTCGTCGACGAGTGCCGCGGCGCCCACCCGCAGGCCCGAGTACGGGGCGTACGCCCAGGCCGCGGCCTCGACCGCGGCCGCGCGCAACGCGTCCCAGCCGGGCACCGGCGGGTCCGGGCGCACCATGTCCGCACCGGCGCCGGACGGTCCGCCGCCCGCCACCTAGCGGCCCTCCCCGCGCCGGTACGGATCGCCGAGCCGGGCCGGTGGTCGTAGTCGCTGGGACGCTGCCGCGAGCACGATCAGCGTGACCAGCTGCGGGGCGTAGGACGCGAACTCCGACGGCACCGACTCGATCGACCAGTACAGCGCGTAGACCGCGACGCCGGCGCCCAGCGCGACCGCGGCGGCCGTCCACATCCGCCGGATCGCCCACAGCACGGCGACGACGACCGCGACGAGGGTCGCGGCGTAGAGGAGCGCGTGCACCGCCTCGCCCCCGGCCCGCAGCTGCAGGCCGTCGACGTAGCCGAACAGCGCCGAGCCGACCAGCAGCCCGGCGGGCCGCCAGTTGCCGAAGATCATCGCGGCGAGTCCGATGTAGCCGCGGCCGCCCACCTGGTTCTCCAGGTAGCCGAGCTGGCCGGGGTTGAGCACCAGCGCCGCGCCGCCGAGCCCGGCGAGCCCGCCGGAGACGATCACCGCGGCGTACTTGTGCAGCACGACGTCGACGCCCAGCGACTCGGCCGCCACCGGCGACTCGCCCGACGACCGCAGGCGCAGCCCGAACGGTGTCCGCCACAGGACCCAGAAGCTGAACGGGACCAGCGCGAACCCGAGGACGACGATCGGCGTCAGCCCGGTGACCAGGCCGGACAGCAGCCCGGCGAGGTCCGACACGAACACCCGTTGCTGTGCCTCCAGCGCCTGCAACCCCTGCGAGACGCCGGGTACGGAGAACTCGGTGAACCCGTCGAGCCGCGGGGACTGGCGGGGGTTCTGCGAGACCGGTGCGAAGACGAGCGTCGCCAGGTACTTGGTGATCCCGGTACCGAGCAGCGTGATCGCCACACCGGAGACGATGTGGTTGACGTTGAACGTGACCGTCGCGACCGCGTGCACCAGCCCGCCGAGCGCGCCGAACGCGAGCCCGCCGAGCATCGCAGCCCACGGCCCCCACTGGTAGCCGGCCCAGGCGGCACCCCAGGTCCCGAGCACCATCATGCCCTCGAGACCGATGTTGATGATGCCCGCGCGCTCGGCCCAGAGCCCGCCGAGCGCCGCGAACAGGATCGGCAGGCCGAGCCGGACGGCGGCCTCCGACGTGCCGGACGAGGCGAGCTGGGTCTGCCCGGTCAGCGTCACCGTGATCGACAGGACGAGCACCAGCCCCGCCGCGATCAGCGCGGACCGCGCCCAGCCGGGCAGCCGCCCGGCGCGTTCCAGGACGGCGGCGGTCATGTCGTCGCCTCCACCCGTTCCGGAGCGGGTGCGGAGTCCGCGACCCGCCGCTGCTCGGCGCGCCGCTCCACCCGTCGTACCAGCTCGTAGGCGACGACCACCGACAGCACGATCAGCCCCTGCATGATCAGCACGATCTCCCGCGGGATCCCGACGACGTCGAGCGCCACCGCGGACTTGTCCAGGAACGCCCAGAGCAGCGCGCCGAGCGCGATGCCCACCGGGTGGTTGCGGCCCAGCAGCGCGATCGCGATGCCGGTGAAGCCGTACCCCTGCGGCGACGTGAGCGTGTAGGCGTGGTCGCGGCCGAGCAGCTCGGGCAGCCCGATCAGGCCGGCGACGGCGCCGGAGAGCAGCAGTGCGACGACGATCGTCCGGCGGGCGTTCACCCCGCCCGCCGACGCCGCCGTCGCCGACTCGCCGGAGGCACGCAGCTCGAAGCCGAACCGGGTGCGGGCCAGCAGGAACCAGTAGCCCGCTCCCAGCGCCCCGGCGACGAAGACCATCCCGAAGATCGTCCCGTTGCCGACCGAGATCCCCGGGAACCAGCCGGACTCCGGGATCGGCGGGGTGGTGATGTTGTTGCCGCGCAGCTCGCCGAAGGTCTCGGCCCGGATCAGGAAGGCGATCAGCCCGGTGGCGATCGCGTTCAGCATGATCGTCGAGATGACCTCGGAGACGCCGCGGTAGGCCTTGAGCAGGGCGGGGATCGCGATCCACGCCGCCCCCGTCAGCACCGCCACGACCATGATCAGCAGCGTGTGCAGCACCGGCGGCAGGACCACGGTCCCGCCGACGATCGCCGCCACGCAGGCGGCGACCCGGAACTGCCCCTCGACGCCGATGTTGAACAACCGCATCTGGAAGCCGATCGCGACCGCCAGCGCGGCGATGTAGTAGACGGCGGCGGAGTTCACCGTGTCCACCGCGACCGTGCCCGAACCGAGCTGGGACAGGATCGTGGTGATCGCCGTCCACGGTGAGGCGCCGCTGATCAGCAGCGCGACCGCGCACAGCAGCGCGGCGACGCCGATCGCCAACGCGGGCGCCACGATCGCGCCCCGCAGCCGGATCATGTCGCGGCCCCGGTCATCTTCGTGCCCAGCTCCTCGGGGGTGACGGTGGCGGGATCGGCGGTGCCGACCAGCCGCCCGTCCAGGATGACGGCGAGCGTGTCGGACAGCCCGATCAGCTCGTCCAGGTCGGCGGAGACCAGCAGCACGGCGAGGCCCGCGGCCCGGGCCCGGCGCAGCTCGGCCCAGATCCCGGCCTGCGCGCCGACGTCGACGCCGCGGGTCGGGTGCGCGGCGATCAGCAGCACCGGCTCACCGGACAGCTCCCGCCCGACGACGAGCTTCTGCTGGTTGCCCCCGGAGAGCGCCGACGCCATGACGTCGATGCCGGGCGTGCGGACGTCGAAGTCGCTCACGATCCGTGCGGTGTCGGCGCGGGCCGCGGCCCGGTCGATCAGCCCGCGCCGCCCGATCGGCGGCCGGGACTGGAAGCCGAGCACCCGGTTCGCCCACAGTGGCTGCTCGCCGAGCAGGGCGTGCCGGGACCGGTCCTCGGGGACGTAGCCGACGCCGCGCTCGCGGCGGGCCATCGTGGACAGCCCGGAGACGTCGTCGCCGGAGAGCAGGACCCGGCCGCGGGCGTGCCTGCGCATCCCCATGACCGTCTCGACCAGCTCGGTCTGGCCGTTGCCCTCGACGCCGGCGATGCCCACGACCTCACCGGCGTGCACGACGAGATCGACGCCGTCGAGCAGGTCCCGGCCGCCGTGCGGGTCGGGCAGGCCGAGCCCCTCGACGCGGAGGACCTCGCGGTCGGTGACGGTCGAGTCGCGGGTCTCCGGCGACGGCAGCTCGGAGCCGACCATCATCTCGGCGAGCTCGCGGTTGGTGACCGAGCCGGGGTCGGCGGTGCCGACCGTGCGGCCGCGCCGGACGACCGTGATCCGGTCGGCGATGGCGCGCACCTCGTCGAGCTTGTGCGAGATGAACAGGAACATGTAGCCGTCGGCCCGCATCGAGCGCACGGTCGCGAACAGCTCGTCGACCTCCTGCGGGACCAGCACGGCGGTCGGCTCGTCGAGGATCACCGTGCGGGCACCCCGGTAGAGCACCTTGAGGATCTCGATGCGCTGCCGGTCGGCGACGCCGAGGTGCTCGACGAGCGAGTCCGGCCGCACCCCGAGCCCGACGGTCGCGGACAGCTCCGCGATCCGGGCCCGGCCGGCGCGCCCGATGCCGTGCAACCGCTCTGCCCCGAGCAGCACGTTCTCGGCGACGGTGAGGTTGTCGGCCAGCATGAAGTGCTGGTGGACCATCCCGATCCCGGCGGCGATCGCGTCGGCGGGATTACGGAAGCGGATCTCCGCCCCACCGACGGCGATCGTGCCCTCGTCGGGCGGCTGCATCCCGTAGAGGATCTTCATCAGGGTCGACTTGCCGGCCCCGTTCTCGCCGCACAGGGCGTGGACCTCACCGGTGGCCACGGCGAGGTCCACGCCGTCGTTGGCGACGACGCCGGGGAACCGCTTGGTGATCCCGCGCAGTTCGACCGCGTACGGCTCCTGTGTCACTTCGTCGAGGTGACCTGGATCTGCCCGGCGATGATCGCGGCCTTGTACGCCTCGAGCTGCGGCCGGATGTCGTCGACCTGTCCACCGGAGAGGGAGTAGCCGACGCCGTCGTTCTTGAGGTCGAACCGCTCGGGCAGCTGGTCGACCGTGTTGCCGGCGACGGCGTTGACGTAGTCGTACACCGCCACGTCGACCCGCTTGATCATCGACGTCATGATCGTGTCGCGGACCTCGGTCAGCTGCGGCGAGTTGTACTGGTCGGAGTCGACCCCGATCGCCTTCTTCTGCGCGGTCTGCGCGGCCGCGAAGACGCCCTGGTTCGACTGCCCCGCGGCGGCGAAGGAGATGTCCGAGCCGCTGTCGTACTGGCCGGAGGCGATCTCGGTGCCGCGGGTGGCGTCGTTGAAGCCGGAGAAGTCTCCGGCCGGCGAGATGTAGGACGCGTCGACCTGGACGTCCGGCGCGACGGCCGTGGCGCCCTGCTCGTACCCGGCCTCGAACTTCTGGATCAGCGGGTTGTCGACGCCGCCGACGAAACCGACCTTGCAGGCCGCCGTCTTGAGCGCGGCTGCGGCACCCACCAGGAAGGAGCCCTGCTCCTCGGCGAACACCAGCGGGGTGACGTTGGGGAGGTCGACGGTGTCGTCGTCGACGATCGCGAACTGCGTCTGCGGGAACTCCTTCGCGACCGTGCCCACGCCGGTGGCGTAGTTGAAGCCGACCGCGATGATCGGGTCGAAACCGCCCTGCGCGAGCTGACGGAGCCGGTTCGTGCCGGCGTCCTCGCTCTCGCCCTGCTGCGCGGTCGCCTCGCGGGTGTTGGCCTTCTGCAGGCCCAGCTCGGCGACGGCCCGGTCCAGGCCGGCCGCGGCGGCGTCGTTGAACGACGCGTCGCCCCGCCCGCCGATGTCGTAGGCCAGGCCGACCTTGAGCGGGCTCGCGTCCGCCTTCGGCTTCTCCGGTGCCGGCTGCGCGCTCGCCGCCGGGACGGACGGCGGCGCGACGCGCTCGCACTCTCCGCCCTGCGCGGTCCCCCCACCGCCGCCGGTGTCGCGGGCACAGCCCGACAGTGCGAGTGCCGCGACGGCCGCGACGGCGATCGCGGTCGCGAACCGGCCACGCCGTCCGATGCGCTGGTTGATCCGCACGAACGTCCTCCCCGTTCCGGCACCGCTCGGTCGGCGGCGCACGTTCCCGCGGGACGGTAATCGTTCACCGGGTCCGGCGGCAGAGTCGAAACATCGTCGTGACGCGGAATCGTCGAGCGGTTGACGGACGGTACGGTTCACCCACCCGGAGCAGCTCCTGGGCCGGGTGCCGCCGTATGCCTCGTCGAGGAGGACGAACCGTCGTGGACCGTGCCGAAGTGACCGTGGACGCCCCGCCCGAGAAGGTGTGGGACCTGGTCTCGGACATCACCCGGGCCGGCGAGTGGAGCCCGGAGGCCACCGGCGGGCGCTGGCGCGACGGCGCGACCGGACCCGCCGTCGGCGGGCGGTTCGTCGGTGGGAACCGGCACGGCGCGATCCGCTGGTCGACCCACTGCCGGGTCACCGAGTGCGAGCCGGCCCGCCGGTTCACCTTCGTCGTCTCCGAGTCGCGGACCGCGTGGGGCTGGGTGCTGACCCCGGCCGACGGCGGCGCGGCCACGCAGCTCACCGCCTGGCGGGAGAGCGTCGGGCGGCCCCCGTTGCCGGTCCGGCTGCTGCAGCGCAGCGGTCTGCTGGGGCGGGACCGCGAGGGAATGATGCGGGACGGCCTGCAGCGCAGCCTCGACCGCGTGCGGAGCATCGTCGAGGGCTGAGCCCCACCATGGGGCATGCTGCGCGTGTGACGACGACGGCCCGCCGGTGGCGGCGGTGCGCGACGGCCCTGCTGGTGCCCGGGCTGCTCCTGCTGACGGCGGGTGCGGCGGTCGCAGCACCGGACGCTTCCGCCTCCGGGCCGGGCGGTTCCTGGCTCGCCGACCTCGCACCGGGCGGTACCCGGCTCGTCGGCCCGGTCCCGGCCGCCGCAGCCGGCTGTCCCGGTCAGGCCGCCCCGCCCGGTCCGCCCGCGGCCGAGGAGACCGTCCCCGTGGCGCCGCTCCCGGTGCCGTCGCCGCCCGTCGGCGGCCTGGCCGTCTGCGCCGACGCCCACGTCGGCCCGGTGCCGCCGCCCCCGGTCGGCGTCGCGTCCTACGTGGTCGCCGACCTGGACTCGCACGAGGTCCTCGCCGCACGCGCCCCGCACGCCCGGGAGCGGCCGGCGTCCACGATCAAGCTGCTGCTCGCGCTCGCGGCCGACGAGGTGCTCCCGCCGGAGCGGGTCGTCGTCGGCACGGTGGAGGACGCGAACATCGACGGCAGCCGCGCCGGTGTCGGCCCCGGCGGCCGCTACACCGTCGACCAGCTGCTGCACGGCCTGCTGCTGGCCTCCGGCAACGACGCGGCGCACGCGCTGTCCCGCGAGCTCGGCGGGGACCAGGCGACGCTGGCCGCGATGCAGGACGCCGCCGCGCACCTCGGGGCCCGCGACACCCGGCCCGCGACGCCGTCCGGGCTGGACGGTCCGGGGATGTCGTCATCGGCATACGACCTCGCACTGATCCTGCGGGCGGCGCTCGACCGGCCCCGGATCGCGGCGGCGCTGCGCACCCCGAGCATCCCCTTCCCCGGGTTCGCCGACCGTCCGGGCTTCGAACTCGGCAACGACGACCGCATGCTCGGCACCCCCGGCTTCCTCGGTGGGAAGAACGGGTTCACCGACGCCGCCCGGCACACCTTCGTCGGCGCCGTCGAACGCGACGGACGACGGCTGGTCGTCGCCCTCGTCCGCGGCGAGTCGCAGCCGGTGCGGATGGTGGACCAGGCACGATCGCTGCTGGACTGGGGCTTCGGCGCCCCGCAGGGCTCGCTCGGGACGCTCGTCGCACCGGGCGACGACACGCCCGTCGCCGATCTCGCGGCAGGGGCGGAGCCGGCCCCCGCTCCGGCTCCGGGCTCGGACTCGGGCTCGGGCTCGGGCTCGGGCTCGGGCTCGGGCTCGGATCCTGCTTCCGATCCGGATCGGGAGGGCACCGACCCCGGATCCGCGATCGCCGTCGGCGCGGTGGCCGCGGCGGTGGGGGTTGTGGCACTCCTCCTGACGCTGACCCGTCGCCGCCGCGGCTGACCCGCCGGACCGCCCCCGTCCGCGCCAGCCGCACACCCTCCGCGCCAGCCGCACACCCTCCACGCCAGCCGCACAGGGCTAGTCCTGTGCGGCATGCCGTCAACCTGTGCGGCGATGCGCCGAGTCGGGGCATCGCGGTCGCGGAACACAGGACGGCGGGTGTCTCCGCGGATCCGAGACCCGGCACCTACAGGTTCGGCAGAGGTCGCACCCAGCCTCGCCGCACAGGTTCACGCCGTGCCGCACAGGCTCACGCCTCGTCGCACAGGTCCCCATGCACCGCACAGGTCCGGCACCGGCCGCACAGCTCCAAGACCGTGCGGCGCACCCCCGACCTGTGCGGGGCCCTCCGGACGCTGCCGCGAACGGGCCAGGCCACGAGACACGATCAACGGCGGCCAGACCTGCAACGCGTGGACCCGGATGCTCGTGGGGCGAGACCGCCCGACGCACAACGCCGCGCCCGATCGGGGCTGTCCACTGCTCGTGCCCGACCACACCCGCACAGGCTCCGCGATCACCGCACAGCTTCAGCACCAGCCGCACGGCGTCCGGCTTGTGCGGCACTCCCCCAACCTGTGCGGCGATCCCTCTACCTGCGCGGCGTACCTCCTACGTGTGCGGCGATGCCGATCAACACTGCTGTGGGGCCGGGACGAGTACCTCAGTGGCGGCGCCGGCCCCAGGCCCGGAGGCCGAGCACCCCGCCGAGGAGTCCGGCGGTGACCAGCCCCGCCGACGCGAGCGCGCCGGGCCCCTCCCGCACGACGTACTGCGGGCGGATCACGGCAGGGGCCGGGACGTCGCGCGGGCCCTGGTCGTTCTCCTCGGCGCTCGCCGCCCAGGCGGTGACGAACAGCAGGAACCGCGACGTGAAGAAGATGAAGATCAGCAGACCGAGGATCGACCCGAACGCGGCACCGGCCGGCGAGTTACCGATCGTCCCCAGGTAGACGACCATGACCTGCTGCAGGATCGCGAACCCGATCGCGCCGATCAGCGCGGCCTTGGCGGCACTGCGGAAGCTGACCGGCTCGCGCGGCAGCCGGGCGATCACCCAGAGGAAGACCAGCCAGTTCCCGGCGAGACCGAGCAGGAACGCCGCGACCCCCAGCAGGAACCGGGCCCACCCGACCTCGCCGAGTCCGACCAGGTCGAGCAGGTAGGCACCGGCCGCGCCGCCGACCGACGCGATCGCGAACGAGGCGACCAGGGCCAGCCCCAGCCCGACCAGGGAGAGCAGGTCGAACGCCAGCCGCTTGATCATCGGCGGCGCGTCGTCGCGCTGTCCCCACTGCTCGGTGAGCGCCTCGCGGAGGTTGCTCATCCAGCCGATCCCGGAGTAGAGCGCACCGACGAGGCCGATCAGGCCGATCGCCCCCGCCTGCTTGATCGCGGTGTCGACGACGCCGCTGAGCAGCTGTCCGATCTCCCCCGGCGCGGCCGACGCGATCCCGTCCTGCAGCGACTGCAGCAGCTCCTCGTTCCCGCGCAGCACGAACCCGGCCGCGGCGAACGCGACCATCAGCAGCGGCACCAGTGCGAGGACCGAGAAGTAGGTGATGGCCGCCGCGTAGTGGTCACCGTGGTTCTCGGTGTACCGCGCACCGGCCCGCACCAGGTGGTCCAGCCACGGGCGCTGCTCCCGCTGCCGCTCGAGGAAGGTCGGGCCCTCCTCCTCGTCCTCGTCGAACCGGTGCGCCGTCGTGGTCGGACGGTTGTCGGCCATGGTTCCCCCGGGTTCGGTCGTGCTCGCCCGCCCCGGGCGGTGGTCACACCGTGGGCGGGAGGAGCCCGATCCTCTCGTGAACCGCGGCCAGTGTCGCGCCGGACACCTCGCGCGCCCGGGTGGCGCCCGTCGCGAGGACCCGGTCGAGCTCGGCCGGATCGGCCAGGTAGCCGTTCACCTTCTCGGCGAACGGCTCGGCGAACCCGGCGACGATCTCGCCGAGGTCCTTCTTCAGGTCGCCGTACCCGCGACCGGCGTACTCCGCCTCGACCTCGGCGACCTTGCGGTCGGTCATCGCCGCGTTGATCGTGAGCAGGTTCGCGATGCCCGGCTTGCCCTCCGGGTCGTAGCGGATCTCCCGCTCGTTGTCGGTGACGGCCGAGCGGATCTTCTTAGCGGACGTCTTCGGCGGGTCGAGCAGCTCCACGATCCCCGACGGCGACGACGCCGACTTGCTCATCTTCGCCGTCGGGTCCTGCAGGTCGTAGATCTTCGCCGTGGCCTGCGGGATGTGCGGCTCGGGCACCCGGAAGGTCTCGCCGAACCGGTGGTTGAACCGCTGCGCGAGGTTGCGGGTCAGCTCCAGGTGCTGGCGCTGGTCCTCACCGACCGGCACCCGGTCGGGCTGGTAGAGCAGGATGTCCGCAGCCTGCAGGATCGGGTAGGTGAACAGTCCGACGGTGGCGCGGTCGGTGCCCTGCTTGGCCGACTTGTCCTTGAACTGCGTCATCCGGCCGGCCTCGCCGAACCCGGTGATGCACTCCAGCACCCAGCTGAGGCGGGCGTGCTCCGGGACGTGCGACTGCACGAACAGGGCGGACCGCTCCGGGTCGAGCCCCAGGCCCAGGAGCTGCGCGGCGGCGACCCGGGTGCGCCGGGCCAGCTCCTTCGGGTCGTGCTCGACGGTGATCGCGTGCAGGTCGACGATGCAGTAGAAGGTGTCGTGGTCCTCCTGCAGCGCCACCCACTGCCGCAGCGCGCCCAGGTAGTTGCCGAGGTGGAACGAGTCGGCGGTGGGCTGGATCCCGGAGAGCACGCGCGGACGGTGGGCGTCGGTCATGGCTCCATCGTTCCAGCCCGATCAACGGGGTTGGACCGGGGACACCGAGCCCCGGTCGAACGCCCGGCCGCAGCGGTCACAGTCCAGCCGGACCTGCAGGTTCTCGCCGCAACCCACGTGCCGGATGACGATGTCGATCGGTGCGCCGTCACCGCCGATCCAGCGGTGCGACCAGTCGACGAGGCAGGCGTGGAGCGGGAACGACGCGCGTCCCTTGTCCGTCAGCCGGTAGCTGCCCGTCCCGGTGCGGACCAGCACGCCCAGCTCCACGAACCGGCGCAGCCGGTCGGAGAGCACCTCCGGCGAGATCCCCAGCTCGGTGGTGAAGCAGCTGAAGGACGTGATGCCGGTGAGCGCCGCCCCCAGCACCGTCACCCCCCACCGGTCGCCGATGATCTCCATCGCACCGGGGAGGAACGACAGCGGGTCGTCGGGCAGCGTCCCGCGGGTGCGCCGGGGGTGCTGCCGGGCGAGGACCTCCAGGCCGGGCGACCCCGGGACCCGGTGGAACTCGGTGTCCCGCGGACCGACGACGTCCCCGCACGAGACGCACCGCAGCTGCGGCCGCGACGGCTCGCCGCACGCCCGGTGCACGATGTCCGGCAGCGGCACCTCCCGCGGCACCCAGGTCTTCTCCCAGTCCCACGTGGTGATCAACAGCTTCCAGACGTCCTCGCCGCGCGGGGTCAGCGCGTACTCGCGCCGCTCGCGGCCACCCTCACGATAAGGACGGGTCTCCAGCAGGCCGGCCTCGACGAGCGAGCGCAGCCGCGCGGACAGGGTGGCGTCGGAGATGTTGAGGGTCTCGCGCCACCCCGCGTACCTGCGGACTCCCAGGAAGGCGCGCTGCAGGATGAGCAGTGTCCAGGTGTCGGCGAGCAGCCCGAGACCGCGCCCGACGGCACCCAGCGACTGCGACTGCACGCACCCTCCTCCTTGACCTGGACCGACCATGATCGTACTCTGCATCTGACTCTGCTCATCGAAGCCCGGTGTGCAGCGGGGAGCGCGCGCCGGGTGTGAGCGGAAGGTGGGTCCGCGCCGAGCGCGCGGTCCACCCGTCCACGACCGGTCGGGACGCGTGGCGGCGCAGAGGGGGACGCCGCCGCACTCCCGCCGGTCGTGCGGTCAGGCGGGACGGTTCCGGGGGGCCGTCTCGTCGCCGCCGTCACCGGCCGTGTCGTCGGCGGCGTCGGTGTCGTCGTCGGCGCTGCCGGACGCGGCCGCGGGTTCCACCGTCACGACACCCTTGTCGAGGTCGATCGGCCCCAGGCGCCACTGCTCCCCGCCCTGAGCCGCGTCCGAGTCCTCGTGGATCCGCTTCCGCGGGAACATCTCTCCGAGTACACCCATGCAGGCCACGGTACGGACACGGCGCCCGGCCGCGTCCGCCCGCGACGAGGTCAGGCCGGGGCGAGCGGCAGCATCCGCGGCCCCGACGGACGCGCCGGGGTGAGCACCGACGGCTCGCCGCGGTAGGTCGTCGTCCGCTGCCGCACCGGGCGCCCGGCCGCGTGCGCGATCTCCGTCAGCTCCTCCACCGAACGCTCCGAGCCGTTCTCCGACCCGGCCATCCGGCTGATGGTCTCCTCCATGAGCGTGCCGCCCATGTCGTCGGCGCCGCCGTTCAGCACCTGCCCGGCCAGCTCGTCACCGAGCTTCACCCAGGACACCTGGACGTGGTCGATCCGGCCGTGCAGGGCCAGCCGGGCGAACGCGTGCACGGCCCGGTTGTCGCGCTCCGTCGGCCCCGGCCGGGCGATCCCGGCGAGGTAGATCGGCGCGTTGTGGTGCACGAACGGCAGCGGGACGAACTCCGTGAACCCACCGGTCCGGTCCTGGACCGAGGCGAGCGTGCGCAGGTGTCCCAGCCAGTGCCGGGGCTCGTCGACGTGGCCGTACATCATCGTCGACGACGACGGGATCCCCAGCTCGTGCGCAGTCGACACGACCTCGATCCACTGCGACGCCGGCAGCTTGCCCTTGGTCAGCACCCAGCGGACCTCGTCGTCGAGGATCTCCGCGGCCGTACCCGGGATCGACCCGAGCCCGGCGGCCTTGAGCTCGCTCAGCCACTCCCGGATCGACACCCCGGCCTTCGCGGCGGCGGAGACGATCTCCATCGGGGAGAACGCGTGCACGTGCATCCCCGGCACCGCCTCGTGTACCGCGCGCACCAGGTCGGCGTAGAACGACACCGGCAGCTGCGGGTCGATGCCGCCCTGCACGCACACCTCGGTCGCACCGTCGCGGGCGGCCTCGGCGGCACGCTGGGCGATCTCGTCGAGCGAGAGCCGGAAGGCGTCGGCGTCGCGCTCGCGCTGGGCGAACGCACAGAACCGGCAGCCGACGTAGCAGACGTTCGAGAAGTTGATGTTGCGGTTGACGACGTAGGTGACGTCGTCGCCGTTGACCTGCCTGCGGACGTCGTCGGCGAGCCGGGTCAGCTCCCGCAGCGCGGGCCCCTCGCCGGTCAGGACGGCCATCGCGGCGGCCTCGTTCGCCGGGTCCAGCAGTGCGGCCGGGTCGGACGCGGCGAGCTCCAGCCCCGCCTTCACGTCCCCCGCCAGCCGCTCGGGCGCCCGCGCCCGCGCCCGCTGGGACTCCAGCTCGGCCGCGACCTCGTCCCAGTCGCCGTAGACCGAACCGAAGTCGCTGCGCCGGTCGTCGGTCCGCCCCTCGGTGTCGACGGCGGTGTGGAGGTCGGTCCGCCCGGTGGACTCGAAGCCGCCGTCGGGCTCCTGCCAGGGCAGCCCCTGCACGACGGCGCCGGGGTCGGCCAGGCCGTCCGGCGTCGCGAGCGCGGCGACGTGGCCGTGCAGCCGGGTGTCGATCCAGGGCGACCCGGCCCGCACGTACTTCGGGTAGGCGGTGAGGCGTTCGCGCAGCTCGAAGCCCTCCTCCGCGGTGACCCGGGCCAGCTCGTCGACGGCTGGCCACGGCATCTCCGGGGACACGTGGTCGACGGTCACCGGGGACACGCCGCCCCAGTCGTCGATCCCGGCGCGCAGCATCAGCGCCTGCTCGTCGCCGACCAGGTTCGGCGGCGCCTGCAGCCGGACCTTGGGCCCCAGGACGAGCCGGGAGACGGCGATGGTGGCGGCGAGGTCGTCGAGATCGGCGTCCGGGTCGTTCGCCATCGCGGTGTCGGGCTTGGCCCGGAAGTTCTGGACGATGACCTCCTGCACGTGCCCGTGCTGGCGGGCCGCGGACCGGATCGCGAACAGCGACTCGGCCCGCTCCGTGCGGTTCTCCCCGATCCCGATCAGGATCCCGGTGGTGAAGGGGACGCCGACGCGGCCGGCGTCGGCGAGCGCACGCACCCGGACCGCGGGCTCCTTGTCGGGGCTGCCGAAGTGCGGGCCGCCCTTCTCGAACAGCCGCTGCGAGGTAGTCTCCAGCATCATCCCCATGCTGGCCGCGACCGGCTTGAGCCGGGTGATCTCCTCCCAGGACATGACGCCCGGGTTCAGGTGCGGCAGCAGCCCAGTCTCCTCGAGCACGGCGATCGCGCAGGCCCGGACGTAGTCCAGCGTCGAGTCGTAGCCACGGGCCTCGAGCCACTCACGGGCCTGCGGCCAGCGCTCCTCGGGCCGGTCCCCGAGGGTGAACAGCGCCTCCTTGCACCCCTGCGCCGCACCCTGCCGGGCGATCTCGACGACCTCGTCGCGCTCCAGGAACATCGAGTCGAGCCGGTGCGGGACGGTCGCGAACGTGCAGTAGTGACACCGGTCCCGGCACAGCCGGGTCAGCGGGATGAAGACGTTGCGGGAGTACGTGACGACGCCCGGGCGCCCCTCCTCGACCAGACCCGCGTCGCGGACGCGGCCGGCGTGGGAGAGCAGCTCGTCGAGATGCTCACCACGCGCGGCGAGCAGCACGGCGGCCTCGGTGACGTCCAGCGTGGACCCGTCCCGTACCCGGCGCAGCGCCCGGCGCAGGGCGGAGTCCGACGGGGCGGCCTCGGCCGGGACGGGGGCGGCAGGAGTGTCGGCCATGGGATCCACACTAGGTACCCCGGAACGGCGCAGCGACCCTCCGATCGACTACGGAGCATCTCCTCACTGCCGGGAATAGATCTAGGCGACCTCGGCCGCCGTGCCACCGGTGACCGCGACGAGTTCGGCGAAGGTCGTCGGGAACACCGACCGCGCGACACCACCCGCGGCCCAGACGCGGTCGTAGTCGTCGAGGGCGACGTCGACCAGGGTGCGCAGCGGCGCCGGGTGCCCGACGGGCGCCACACCGCCGATGACCTGCCCGGTCGCCGTCCGCACGAACTCCTTGTCGGCCCGCCCGACGGGCACCCCCAGGAGTGCCGCGACCCGGTCGGTGTCCACCCGGTGCCGGCCCGAGGTGAGGACGAGCAGCGGCTCCCCGCCGGCGTCGAACACCAGCGAGTTCGCGATCTGGCCGACCTCGACGTCCAGCGCGGCGGCCGCGGCGGCCGCGGTCGTCACCGCGTCGGGCAGCAGGACGAGCCCGGCGATCGACGCCGGGTCGGCGCCGGCCCGGCGCAACGACTCCTTCACGGACGCGACGCGGGGGTGGTCGGCGGGGTGCTCGGCGGCGCCGGTGGTCTCGCTCATGGCTCCATCCTGGTGGTGCGGGCGAGCGGTTTCCGGGTGGCCTAACGCACGACCCAGAGGAGCATCGCGACGACGGCGACGGCCAGCAACGCGGCCACGACCAGCAGGATCCACCGGTTCCGCCCCAGGTCACCGCCGCTCCCACGGGGCCCGGCGGCCCGTCCCAGCAGCGCGTCGGCGTCGTCCGGCCCCAGTCGCTCCGCAGGATCGGCCGCGGTCAAACCGGTGATCGCCTGCGCCAGCGGGCTGCCCGGGGCGGCCTCCCGGCCGCCGGCGTGGTGCAGCACCGCGCCGAGGCTCCACAGGTCCGCTGCCGGGGTGTCCCCGGTGCCGCCGTCGCGTTCGGGCGCGGTGAAGGCCCCGGTGTCGGCGCCGGCGGCCCGCGGTCCGACGGCCCGGCTCAGCCCGACGTCGGTGACCAGCGCGCGGCCGTCCGGCGTGATCAGGACGCAGTCCGGGTCGAGACCGCCGTGCGTGCCCGCGGCGGCGTGCACGTCGCGCAGTGCGGCCAGCACCTCGCGGCCGATCCCGGCGACGGCGCGCAGTGACGGCGGATCGTCACCGGCGACGAGCCGCCCGAGCGGGCGGGCGTCGGGGTGCTCGGTGACCAGGTACTCGCGCATGCCGCCGACCGCGGCCCGGTCGGTGATCAGGTCCAGGACGCCGACGACGCCCGGGTGCCGCAGCCGGCCCGCGGCCCGGACCTCGGCGAGCAGCCGCTGCCGCGCGGCACCGTCGGCGAGCATCACGATCTCGGTGACGGCCACGGTCCGGCCGGTGATCCGGTCCTCGGCACGCCGGGACGGGCCGAACCCGCGCCGGTCGAGCTCGTCGAGCAGGAGGTAGCGACCCCCGACGACCCTGCTCTCGATCACTCGGTACCTCCGGCCGGGGCGCCGGCCCCGAGCCGGACCACCACGGGCGCGTGGTCCGACCAGCGGGTGTCGTGCGACGGCGCGCGCTCCACGACGGCCTCGTGCGCGGCCGCGGCGAGCCCCGGCGTCGTCAGGAGGTGGTCGATCCGCCAGCCGACGTCGTTGTCGAACGCGCGGCCGCGGTAGGTCCACCACGAGTACGGCCCGTCGGTGCCGGGGTGCAGGGCGCGGACGACGTCGGTCCAGCCGTGCTCCAGGAGTCCGGCGAACCACTCGCGCTCGTGCGGCAGGAACCCGGAATTGCGTTGGTTGTTGCGCCAGTTCCGCAGGTCCTGCTCGGTGGGAGCGATGTTCCAGTCACCGGCGACGACCATCTCGCGGTCGGTGGCGGCGCACCGCGCGAACGCGGTGCACAGGTGGTCGCCGAAGGTCTTGAGGAACGCGTCCTTGGCGTCCTGCTTGTCCGTGCCCGCGACGCCCTTGGGCAGGTACAGCGAGGCGACGGTGAGGTCACCGGGCAGGTCGACCTCGAGGTAGCGGCCATCGAGGTCGATGGCCGGGTCGCCGAAGCCGATGCGCACCGCCTCCGGCTCGGACCGGCTCAGGACGGCGACGCCGTTGCGCCCCTTCGCCGTCTCGCACGGCGCGAGACGCAGGTGCCATCCGGCGGCCGCGAGCGCGTCGGTGAGGGCCGCAGGCAGCTCCTCGGGCCGCGCCCGGACCTCCTGGAGGCAGACGGCGTCGGCGTCGGTGACCGCCAGCCAGTCGAGCAGCCCCTTGCCGGTGGCCGCCCGGACACCGTTGACGTTCGCGGTGGCGAGGGCACGGACGGGAGGAGGCACGCCCCTACCCTCCCGTACCGGAGGTCACGCGCTGCAACCCCCTCAGCACACGCTGCCCGCGGTCGCGGCGACGCTGTTCGACGGCACCCACCGGTCGCCGCCGGTGAGTTTGCGGAAGCCGCTGTCGACGATCGTCTCGGCGCCGACCTCCTCGCCCCGGGTGAGCGTGTCGACCGGCTGCGCGGACGCCGCGGGCGCCGCGCGGACCGTCACCTCGGCGGCCTGCACGGTCACCCGGCAGGTGCTGCCGAACTCGTCGGTGGCGCCGCCGTAGAGCAGGGCCACGGCGGTCAGCCCGACCGCGATCAGCGCCACCAGGGGCCATCCGCTCAGGAACGTCGTCCTCGTGAGCCCCGGGATCTTCACCTTCGCCACGCGGTCCGTCCCCTCCCCGCCGTCGTCGTCGTGCGTACGGTAGCCGGTCCGGCACGTTCCGCAGATCCACCGGCCGGGGTGTCGGACGGGTTACTCCTGCGGGCGGACGGGGGTCCGAACGGGATAGCGTGTGCCGCGGAAAGCGGGCCGCCGCGCCGGGGCCCCCGCCCGGTCACCCCGGGCAGGTCGTCGGCGTCGCGGCAGGGCCGCAGCACACACCCGACGAGCCCGAGGCAGGCCAGACACGCGATGAAGCTCATCTACACGTACACCGACGAGGCGCCGGCACTGGCGACCCACTCCTTCCTGCCGGTCATCGAGGCCTTCGCCGGGCAGGCCGGGGTCGACGTGGAGACCCGTGACATCTCGCTGGCCGCGCGCATCCTGGCGAAGTTCCCGGACCGGCTGACCGACGCGCAGCGCGTCCCGGACTCCCTCGCCGAGCTCGGCGAGCTGGCGAAGACCCCGGACGCCAACATCATCAAGCTGCCGAACATCAGCGCCTCGATCCCGCAGCTCAAGGCCGCGATCAAGGAACTGCAGGGCGCCGGCTACGACGTCCCGGACTACCCCGAGGACCCGCGGACCGACGACGAGAAGGCCGCCCGCGCCGCGTACGACGCCGTCAAGGGCTCCGCGGTGAACCCCGTCCTGCGCGAGGGCAACTCCGACCGCCGCGCCCCGGCGTCGGTGAAGAACTTCGCCCGGAAGCACCCGCACTCGATGGGCGCCTGGAGCTCCGACTCGAAGTCCCACGTCGCGACCATGTCCGACGGTGACTTCCGGCACTCCGAGAAGTCCTTCACCGTCGCGGCCGACGGCGCGCTGCGGATCGAGCACGTCGCCGCCGACGGCACCGTCACCGTCCTCAAGGACGCGGTGAAGGTCCTGGCCGGCGAGGTGATCGACGGCTCGGTCATGCGGCGCGAGGCGTTGCAGGCGTTCCTCGCCGAGCAGGTCGCCGACGCGAAGGCGAAGGGTGTGCTGTTCTCGGTGCACCTCAAGGCCACGATGATGAAGGTCTCCGACCCGAAGATCTTCGGGCACGCGGTGCGCGCCTACTTCGCCGACGTGTTCGCCGCCTACGGCGACGACCTCGCCTCGGTCGGCGCCGACCCGGACGACGGGCTGGCCTCGGTGCTGTCCGCGCTGGAGAAGCTGCCCGCCGACAAGCGCGAGGCCATCGAGAAGGCGATCACCGCCGCGTACGAGACCGGCCCGGCGCTGGCCCAGGTCGACTCGTCGCGCGGGATCACCAACCTGCACGTCCCCAGCGACGTCATCATCGACGCGTCGATGCCGGCCGCGATCCGGTCCTCGGGCCAGATGTGGAACGCCGACGACGCGACGCAGGACGCCAAGTTCGTCATCCCGGACTCGTCCTACGCCGACCTGTACGACGAGACCGTCAAGCACTGCATCGCCAACGGTGCCTTCGACCCGACGACGATGGGCACCGTCCCGAACGTCGGCCTGATGGCGCAGAAGGCCGAGGAGTACGGCTCGCACGACAAGACCTTCGAGATCGCCTCCGCGGGCACCGTCCGCGTGGTCGACGCCGCCTCCGGCGAGGAGAAGCTCTCCCACGAGGTCGCCGAGGGCGACATCTGGCGCGCCTGCCAGACCAAGGACGCCCCGATCCGCAACTGGGTCGGGCTGGCCGTCGACCGGGCCCGCGCCACCGGGTCCCCGGCCGTGTTCTGGCTGGACTCCTCGCGCGCCCACGACGCGCAGCTGATCGCCAAGGCCGAGGCCTACCTGGGCGAGCTCGACACCGACGGTCTGACCATCGAGATCCTCCCGGTCGGCGAGGCCACCCGGTACACCCTGGAACGGGCACGCAAGGGCGAGGACACCATCTCGGTCACCGGCAACGTGCTGCGCGACTACCTGACCGACCTGTTCCCGATCCTCGAGCTGGGCACCTCGGCGAAGATGCTCTCGATCGTCCCGCTGATGAACGGTGGCGGCCTGTTCGAGACCGGCGCCGGCGGTTCGGCGCCGAAGCACGTCCAGCAGCTGCAGAAGGAGAACCACCTGCGGTGGGACTCCCTCGGCGAGTTCCTGGCGCTGGCCGTCTCGCTGGAGATGCTGGCGTCGAAGTCGCCGGACCCGCTGCGCGCGAAGCTGCTGGGCCAGGCGCTCGACGACGCGACCGGTCTGCTCCTGGAGAACGGGAAGTCGCCGTCCCGCAAGGTCGACGAGCTGGACAACCGGGGCAGCCACTTCTACGTCGCGTGGTACTGGGCGCAGGCGCTCGCCGAGCAGACCGAGGACCCGGAGCTGGCCGCGGTGTTCGCCCCGCTCGCGAAGGCCCTCGGCGAGCAGGAGGAGACCATCCTCGGTGAGCTGAACGGCGCGCAGGGCGACCCGGTCGACCTCGGCGGCTACTACTACGTGGACCGAGCGAAGGCCGACTCGGTGATGCGTCCGAGCGCGACCCTCAACGCCGCGATCGACGGGTTCGCCGGCTGGAGCTGATCCCGCGCACCACCTCCGCACGAGGGCCCGTACCCGCATCGCCGGGATGGGCCCTCGGCGCATCCGGGGCGACCCCTGCTCACATACGGCCACCCGGATGATCACCATTGCGATCATCGGGTGACCCGGAGGCCGACGGGGACGATCTTGGACCCGTCCGGCGGCATCCCCCGTCACCCAGCGTGCGTAGCGCCCGGTAGAATTCTGTTAGCGATGATCATTATCAAGCAGCCGACCGCCGTGCCGCCCGGGGCCACCGGCCCCGCCCGGCCGGACCGTCGTACGCCCGGGACGTCGCACGGCCCCCGGGCCACCAGCACCGGCCCCGGGCGCCCAGGCAGCAAGCGCCCGGCCGGTCCGCGGCGCCCGCCCACCCGTCGCCCGGCCGGGACCAGCCACTCCCGGCGGCGCCCGGCGCTGAGCGGTCTCAGCTGACGGTCAGCGAGCCCCGGGTGATCGTCAGGGCCAGCGCCAGCACGGCGAGGCCGAACCCGCCGTAGACGAGCGCATCGACGTAGCGGCCGCGGACGGCGAGCAGCCCCACCCGGTCCGGTGGCAGCACCACCCGCAGCACGGCCGCGACGAGCATCGCGACACCGAGGGCGGCCGATCCCTCCCGCCAGTGCTCGGTGGCCACCCGCTGCAGCCCGATCAGGGCGATCGCGAGGACGGTGAGCAGCGGCCAGTACGCGCGCAGCCGCGCTCGCAGCCCGAACCCGCTCCGGGTCGTCGCCATCGGTGCTCCTCCGCCCCGGCCGGGTGCCGGACGCTCAGCCCGCCGCGCGCTCCGCGGCCTCGACCACGTTCGTCAGCAGCATCCCGCGGGTCATCGGGCCGACACCACCCGGCATCGGCGCCAGCAGCCCGGCCACCTCCGCGACCTCCGGTGCAACGTCGCCGACCAGGCCGAGATCGGTCCGGGTCACGCCGACGTCGAGCACCGCCGCCCCCGGCTTGACCTGGTCCGCGGTGATCAGTCCCGCCCTGCCCGCGGCCGCGACGACGACGTCGGCCTCCCGCAGGTGCGCGGTCAGGTCCGTCGTACCCGTGTGGCACAGGGTCACGGTGGCGTTCTCGCTGCGCCGGGTCAGCAGCAGGCCCAGCGGACGGCCGACGGTGACCCCGCGCCCGACGACCACGACCCGCGCGCCGTCCAGCTCGACACCGAAGCGCCGGCACAGCGCGACGATCCCGCGCGGCGTGCACGGCAGCGGACCGGGCTCACCGAGCACCAGCCGGCCGAGGTTGACCGGGTGGAGGCCGTCGGCGTCCTTGAGCGGGTCGACGCGCTCCAGCGCGGCGCCCGAGTCCAGCCCGGCCGGGAGCGGGAGCTGGACGATGAACCCCGTGCACGACGGGTCGGCGTTCAGCTCGTCGATCGTGTCGTCGACCTGGGCCTGGCTCGCGTCGGCCGGCAGCTCGCGCTGCAGGGAGGTGATCCCGACCTTCGCGCAGTCGCGGTGCTTGCCGCGGACGTAGGCGTGTGATCCGGGGTCGTCACCGACCAGGACGGTTCCCAGGCCGGGGGTCCACCCGGCCGCCGTCAGCTTCTCGACGCGGACCCGCAGATCCTCGAGCAGTTCCGCCAGGGTCGCCTTGCCGTCCATGACCGTTGCACTCACATCAGGCATCCTCGCAGGTGCGGGTACGGGCCGCCGAACCTGACCGAAGGACGCGGACGTACCGCCGAGGTAGAGGATCCGGGCGGTCCGACCTGGGAGAACAGGCTTTCTGCGTGCAACCGGGGTAGGGGATGCGGTCTGGTCGTCCGGAGGGGCCGGAAACGATCTCGACGAGAGCAGAATCACACGGCCGGTGCCGGACCGGTGACCGAACTCGACGAGGAGTCTGCGATGAGTGTGGAGAGCGAGACCGCTGGGGCCCAGACGGCCGCCCCGCCCGCGGCGGCCGCGCCGGCCGCCAACCCCGCCCTGATGGGCCTGATCTGCTTCCTGCCCTCGGGCATCACGCTGGGCCTCTGGTTCGTCGGCTACCTGGACACCACCGCGCTGCCCGGCGGCATGATCCCGATCGTCACCTTCTCCGCGGGCCTGTTCCTGCTGCTGGCCGCGATGTCCGCACTGCGGGTCGGGGACAGTGTCACCGCCGCGATCTTCGGGGTGTTCTCCGCGTTCTGGACCAGCTTCGGTGTCCTCCTGATGGCGCTGAACAACGGCTGGATCATCGACGCCGGCACGGGCGGACCGCTGGCGACCGACCAGATCGGGTCGATCCAGTCGGCCTACCTGCTGTCGTTCACCCTGGTCTTCATCCTGCTGACGCTGGCCACCCTGCGCCTGCCGCTGATGTTCACGATCGGCTTCGTACTGGTGGACATCACCTTCGTGCTGGCCTACCTCGGCGTCACGGCCGGGAACGCGGGGCTGTTCCCGATCGCCGGGATCACGACCTTCGGGTTCTGCATCGTGTTCGCGTACATCCTGTTCGACGCCTTCGGCCAGACCCTCGGTGGACGCGCGATGGCGATGGGCAACCCGCTGGTCAAGTCCTGACGCATCCGCGGGATCCGCGGCTCAGCGGAAGTCGCGGGACTGCAGGGGGACGGCCAGCGGCATCCGCTGGAGCCGGTCCGCCAGCAGGTTGAGGACGCCCTCGGGGCTGCGTTCCAGCCGCCCGCGTACCAGCAGCGCGGCGCTGCCCAGCGCCACCGACCGGTACCGCGCCCACAGCCCCTCGGAGCAGGTCACGTTCAGCATCCCGGACTCGTCCTCCAGGTTCACGAACGTCACCCCGCGCGCCGTCGCCGGGCGCTGCCGGTGCGTGACCAGGCCGCCGACCAGGACCCGGGGTGGCGCGTCCGGCCCGGCGCGACGGCCGACGTCGTCGAGCCGGTCGATCCGGACCGCACCGAGCCCGTCGAGCTTCCCCCGCAGGTGCTGCACCGGGTGGCTGTCCGGTGAGACGCCGGTGGCCCAGACGTCGGAGACGGTCAGCTCGGCGTCGGTCATCCCGGGCAGCGCCGGTGCGTCGAAGCCGACGGTGGTGCCGGGCAGGTGCTCGGGCCGGACCCCCGCGACGACGCCGGCCGCCCACAGCGCCTCCCGGCGCTCCACCCCGAAACAGCCGAACGCCCCCGCGGTGGCCAGCGCCTCGGCCTGCGGCCCGGTCAGCCGGACCCGGCGGGCCAGGTCGGGGAGATCGGCGAACGGCCCCGCGGACGCCCGCACGGCGTCGACCGCACCGGCGAGGTCGGTGCCGATCGTGCGGATCCCGGACAGCCCGAGCCGGACCGCCCACCCCCCGATACTGTCCGGGTCGGGCTGCAGGATCGCGTCGGCCCGGCCCTCGTTCACGTCCGGACGGCGGACCCGCACGCCGTGCCGGCGGGCGTCGGCGACCAGCGACTGCGGCGAGTAGAACCCCATCGGCTGGGCGTTGAGCAGCGCCGCGCAGAACGCCGCCGGGTGATAGAGCTTGAATCAGGCCGAGTAGTAGACGAGCGCCGCGAAGCTGATCGAGTGGCTCTCCGGGAAACCGAAGTTCGCGAAGGCCAGCATCTTCGTGAAGATCGTCTCCGCGAGCTCGCCGGTGATCCCGTTGGCCGCCATCCCGTCGAAGCACCGGCCCCGCAACCGCTCCATCTTCTCGGTGGAGCGCTTGGCGCCCATCGCGCGGCGCAGCTCGTCGGCCTCGGCGGCGGAGAACCCGGCGACGTCGACGGCGATCTGCATCATCTGTTCCTGGAACAGCGGGATGCCCAGGGTCTTGTCCAGCGCGGGCTTCAGCAGCGGGTGGTCGTGCTCCCAGTCGTCGATCCTGTTGCGACGCCGGATGTAGGGATGCACCGAGCCGCCCTGGATCGGGCCCGGCCGGATCAGCGCAACCTCGACGACCAGGTCGTAGAACTCGCGGGGGCGCAGCCGCGGCAGCGTCGCCATCTGGGCGCGGGACTCGACCTGGAACACCCCGACCGAGTCGGCGCGGGAGAGCATCGCGTACACCTCCGGGTCGGACTCACCGATCCGGTGCAGCTCGATCCGGGTGCCGTCGTTCCGCTCGACCAGGTCGGCCATCAGGTGCAGGGCGGTGAGCATGCCCAGGCCGAGCAGGTCGAACTTGACCAGGCCGGCCGCCGCGCAGTCCTCCTTGTCCCACTGGACGACCGTGCGGTCCTCCATCCGGGCCCACTCCACCGGGACGACCTCGGACACCGGACGGTCGCAGATGACCATGCCGCCGGAGTGGATGCCGAGGTGCCGGGGTGCGCCCATGAGCTGCCCGGCGAGATCGAGCAGCAGCGGCGGCATCTGCAGTGTCTGCTCCCCGCCCGTCCCGAGTTCGGACGCCTCCAGCGCGTGCCACCGCTCCACCCGCTTGCTCCACGCGTCCTGCTGGCCGGGTGAGAACCCGAGCGCACGGGCGGTGTCGCGGACCGCCGACCGCGGCCGGTAGGTGATCACGTTCGCGACCTGTGCGGCGAAGAGCCGGCCGTAGCGCCGGTAGACGTACTGGATCGCCTCCTCCCGCCGTCCGGACTCGATGTCCAGGTCGATGTCGGGGTAGCCGTCGCGGTCCGGGGACAGGAACCGCTCGAACAGCAGGCCGTGCCGGACGGCGTCGACGTTGGTGATGCCCAGCGCGTAGCAGACCGCGGAGTTCGCGGCGGATCCCCGGCCCTGGCAGAAGATGTCCTCGCGGCGGCAGAAGTCCACGATGTCGTGCACGATCAGGAAGTAGCCGGGGAAGTTCTTCTCCTCGATGATCGCCAGCTCGCGCTCGACGGTGTACGCGGCGAACGGGTTCTCGTCGTGGCTGCCGTAACGCTGCAGCCGCCCGCGCTCGGTGAGCGCCCGCAGCCACGATGCCTCGGTCTCCCCCTCCGGCACGTCGAACGGCGGCAGGTCCGGCGCCACCAGGTGCAGCTCGAACGCCAGCTCCCGGCCCAGCCCGGCCGCCCGGGCCACCGCGCCCGGGTGCCGGTCCTCGAACCGGCGCGTCATCTCCCGGCCGGACCGAAGGTGTGCCGTGCCCGCCGCGGGCAGCCACGGGTCGATCTCGTCCAGGCTGCGCCGGGCCCGCACCGCGGCGACCGTGGCGGCCAGCGGCGCCCGGTCCGGGGCCGCGTAGTGCGCGGCGGTGGTGGCGACGGTCGCGACACCGGCCGCGGCGGCGAGCGCGGCCAGCGCGTCGTTCCGCTCGGTGTCGCACGGCTCGCCGTGCACGGTGAGCTCCACCCGCACGTTCTCCCGGCCGAACCGTTCCGCGAGGCGCTCCAGCGCGGCGGCCGCCGCCCCGGGTCCGTGCCGGTCCAGCGCCCGGCGCACCGCGCCCTTGCGGCAGCCGGTGAGCACGACGACCCGGCCCGCGGTGTCGGCGACGACCTCGTCGAGGTCGTAGACCGGGCGGCCCTTCTCGCCGCCGCGCATCTGCGCGGTGGAGATCGTGCGGCACAGCGCGCGGTAGCCATCGGGCCCGCGGGCGAGCAGGATCAGGTGCTCCCCCTCCGGGTCGGCGACACCGTTCTGCGGGGCGGACAGGCCCAGGCTCAGCTCGGCGCCGAACACGGTCCGGATGCCGAGCGCCCGGGCCGCCTCGGCGAACCGGACCACGCCGTACATGCCGTCGTGGTCGGTGAGCGCGATCGCCTCGAGCCCCAGCTCCGCGGCCCGCTCGACGATCTCCTCGGGGGCGCTCGCGCCGTCCAGGAAGCTGAAGTGCGAGTGACAGTGCAGCTCGGCGTACGGGACGGTCGCCGCACCGGCCCGCAGGCCCGCGGGCGGTTCGTACGGTCCGCGGTGGGCGGACCAGGCCGGGGCGTCGCCGCCGTCGGCCTCCGGGCCACCGCGCAGGCTCGAACCGTCGCGGACGGACCGGCCCGAGAGCGCACCCTCCAGCTCGGACCACGGGACGTCCGGATTCTGCCAGCCCACGGCCCGAGAGTACTCGAACGTCAGTTCGATGCGCGAGTGCTCCCGCGCGGGACCGGAGGGAGGCGACGGGCGTGCCGTGCGGGGACCGGCCGGCCGCTCCCCAGCGCCGGGCCGCGGGGCCACCCGGAGGGCCCAGTCGGATGTCGGCGGGCTGCTCGCGAGTGCCTCACCGACAGGACCGAGTCCACCAGCCGAACCTGTGGAAGTCCTGAGACAGGACCGTGAACCGACCGTGGATCCGCTCCGTTCGTCCGGTTCCCGGGACATACCGCCCGATCGGGGACCCCGTGTCGAGATCGAGAGTTCACGACACGTCCACACCTGATGACGGATCCTGGTGCGACGCCGTGCACCCGGACCGTGTCCGGCCGCGCACCACGAGCACCGGACCGCTGGTGCCGACGACGCCCGGGACCGGGCCGGACAGTGGGGGGGACCATGAGGACGGCAACGACGGGAACGACGCCGGGCGGCAGCACCCGGCGCCGGGTGGCCGGTCGCCGCCTGGCTCGGGTGCTCGGAGCCGGTGTGGCGGTGGCCGCGCTGGCCGCCTGCGCGAACGTCCCGGCCGGACCGGGCACGGCCGTCCTCCCGCCGGGGGCCGCCGGCACCGACGGCGCCGCACCCCAGTCCGATCCGGGCCTGCCCGCCCGCCTGGCCGGGGCGGTGAGCGGTGACGCCGCCTACGCCCACCTCGAGCAGCTGCAGAAGATCGCCGACGCGAACGACGGCAACCGGGCGATCGGCACCCCCGGCTACGACGCGAGCGTCGACTACGTCTCGCGCACGCTGCGCGAGGCGGGCTACGACGTGCAGACGCCGTCGTTCGACGTCCGCACCTTCACCGCGGGCGACGCCCGGCTGACGGTGGCGGGCGCGCCGGTGCCCACCGAGGTGCTGAGCTTCTCGCCGGCCACCCCGCCCGGCGGCCTGACCGCACCGCTGTCGGTCCGGCCGCGCGCCCCGCAGGACCCGAGCCCGGGGTGCGAGGCCGAGGACTACGCCGGGATGCCGGCCGGCGCGATCGCCGTCGTCGAGCGGGGCGTCTGCGAGTTCGGTCAGAAGTCGCGGCTGGCCGGGGCCGCCGGAGCGGTGGCCGTGATCGTCACCAACACCGAGGACGCGGCGCTGCCCGCCACCCTCGGCGAGACACCGGGCGTCGTGCCGACCGCCGCCGTGCAGAGGACCGCCGGCGCCGCCCTCCGGGACGGACAGCAGGCCACCCTCCTGCTGGACACCACGATCCAGCAGCAGACCTCCCGCAACGTGATCGCCGAGACGAGCACCGGTGACCCGGACCGGGTCGTGATGGCCGGGGCACACCTGGACTCCGTGCCGGAGGGCGCGGGGATCAACGACAACGGCAGCGGCAGTGCCGCGCTGCTGGACGTCGCGCAGAAGCTCGGCGCGGCCCCGCCCGCCGGGCAGAAGGTGCGTTTCGCCTGGTGGGGCGCCGAGGAGATCGGCCTGGTCGGGGCGACGCGCTACGTCGAGTCGCTCTCGCAGCAGGACCGGGCGAAGGTCGGGCTCTACCTGAACTTCGACATGGTGGCCTCGCCGAACGCGGCGTACCTGGTCTACGACGGCGACGACTCGGACCGCCTCGGCGGCGAGGCCGGACCGCCCGGTTCGGGGGCCGCGGAGCAGGTCCTGACCGAGTCGCTGGTCGCCGCCGGTGTGCAGGGCCCGGAGGGCACCGCGTTCGACGGCCGCTCCGACTACGGCCCCTTCATCGAGGCCGGGATCCCGGCGGGCGGGCTGTTCACCGGCGCCGAGGAGCGGAAGACCCCGAAGCAGGCGCAGAAGTGGGGCGGGACGCCCGGCCAGTCCTACGACGCCTGCTACCACACGCCGTGCGACCGGCTGACCAACATCGACCGGGTGGCACTGGACCGGAACGTCACGGCGATGGGCAACGCGATCGGTCGCTTCGCGGTGGACATGACAGGGGTCCCCGCCCGGTAGCGGGGCCCGCGTCCCGGCCGTCTCAGTCGTAGACACCGGCCACCTCCCAGCGCGTCCCGCGGTGGACGAGCAGCAACGCCGCGCCGTCCGCGAGCGCGACCTGCAACCGGGCCGTGGGGCCGGGGGCGTCGGGGGCCCACCAGCGGGTGTGCACCGGCCAGGGCCCGGCCCAGCCCGCGATCTCGCGGTCCGGACCACCTCCGCCGGAGATCCGGTGCGGGTCCCCGTCGAGCAGGTCCGGGGCCGGCAGGGACACCTCGGAGCCATCGGCGTCGAGCAGCCGGACCGGCGCCGGGTCCGGCAGGACCGTCGCCGGTGACGGCGCCGGCAACCGGCCCGGCCACGACGCCGGCGGATCCTTCGGCACCCCCGACCGCGGGGGTGCCGGCGCCTCGACGACCCGTTCCTCACCCCAGGGCACCAGCCGGACCCGCTCCCCGGGATCCCGGCCACCGGTCGGGACCGCGGTGACCACGGACTCCGGGCCGAGCAGCGCCTGCACCCGGACCAGCGCGCGACCGGCGCGTTCGTCGTTCTCACCGACGTCGCCCCACAACCCGCGCTGCAGCGCGCCGGCCACCACGGTGTCCTCCGGGGTGAGGCGCAGGGCGACCAGGGTGCCGGAGCCGCCGCGGCCGAGCCACGAGTCGAGCTGCCAGCGCACCCGGTCGACGGTGCCCGCGGGAGTCAGCGGTTCGGCGCACCGCCACACCCGCAACAGTTCCTCTCCGCTGTCGGTGCGGGCGTGCACACCGAGCCGCGTGCAGGCCAGGCCGTGCCCGGCGAGCGCCTCGTGCAGCCGGGTGGCCAGCCCGCGGGCGGCGAACGCCGCCGCGTCCACCCGGTCCACCGGCGGATCCAGCTCGATCGCCGCGGCGAGCGCCTCCGGCGGGACCCGCCGCACCGGAGGCCGCGGATCGAGCCCGCGGGCGAGCCGGTGCGCCGCCACCGCGTCGGCACCGAACCGGGAGGCGACGTCGGCCTCGGTCAGCGCGCCGAACGCACCCAGCGACCGCAGCCCGAGCCGGCGCAGGAGGTCGATCAGCGCGGAGCGGTCGGTCTCCGGGTCCCGGTCGAGCTCGGCGACCTCCAGCGGTGCGAGGAACTCCGCCGACCGGCCGGACGGCACCCCGCGCCCCCGGCGGGCGGCGAGCTCGGCGGCGAACATGCCGTCGGCGACACCGATCTGGCACTCCGTCGCGGCGTGCAGGGCGACCTGGTCGATCAGCCGCTCGATCGCCTCCCGCTCCCCGCCGAACCAGCCGACCGGGCCGCGGGCGGGCAGCACGAGCAACCCGGGACGGACGACCTCCACACCCGGCGCGACCCCCTCGACCGCGGCCGCGACCGGCTCGAACAGCCGGGCGTCCCGTCCCGGGTCCGGTGCGAGCACCGCCAGGTCGGGGCACCGGGCCTGCGCCTCGCGCCGTCGCAGCCCCCGGCGCACCCCGTGCCTGCGGGCGATGGCCGAGCAGGCCAGCACCCGGTTGGCGTGGAACACCGCCGCAGGGCGGTGCACCGGGACGTGGGCGGCCCGGGCCGCCGCGGTGACCGGCCAGTCCGGGGACCAGACCGCCAGCACCCGCGGGTCCGGCACCCGCGCCCCCGCACCGCCCGGCCCCCGGACGGCCGGGTCCGCGACGTCCGCCGCGCTGCCCGCCGCGCTCATCCGGCCACCTGTACGACCGGCCGGCCGGGGAGCACCTGCCCGGGGGCGGCGACGGGCGTCGGCCGGCTCCCGGCCGGCACCTGCTCCGGGGCGGCGAGTACCGCCCCGCCCGGCCCCGGCAGCAGCACCTCAGCGCCCCGGCCCGCGGGCCCGATCCCGCGCCCGGACGCCCGCACCTCGATCCGGCGGTACCGCAACCGGCCCTCCCCGCGGCCCACGCCCTCCCAGCGTGGACGTTCGCAGTGCAGCCGCAGGTCCGCCCCGGGCCAGGACCCCAGCGCCAGCAGCACCGCCCCGCGCTGCCGGGCCCGCGCCGTCAGCCGTTGCCGGTCACCGGCACGGAGCCCGGCCCGCTCCGGACCCGCCACCACGACCAGGTCCAGCCCGTCGAGCAGGGCCGCGGTGACCCCGACCAGATCGGCACCGGGATCCGGGACCAGCGCGAGCCGGTCCAGCCGCACGCCCGCCTCGGCCGCGGCCCCCAGCCCGGGACGCCCGACCACACCCGCCCAGCACCCCTCCGCGGACGCCGCGGCGAGCAGCGCGAACAGCAACGACCCCGCGCCGGCGCCCGCTCCCACCGCGACCGTGGACCCCCGGCGCAGGCCGCCCGCCGGCAGCAACCCGGCCAGCGGGCCGGGGACAGGGAGCAGCGCGGCGTCGTCGGGATCGGCCGTGCCGGTGGTGCGCGCGGGGCCCGCGTCGGCCGCCGTCGCCCCGCACCCGGGACGGGCCACCGGACGGGACCGCTCGACGTCGGCCCGGGTCTCCACCCGGTGCAGCACCTGCCGGGCCCGGGCGAGCCGGTCCGACACCGGCCCCCCGACCGGGCCCCGTGCCCCGTGGAGCGGCTCCCGCCCGCTCCCGGGGTCACGGGACCCGGCGAGCCCGGCCCGCGGTCCGGCCCCGGAACCGGCACGGCCCGCGGAGACGGGCTCCCCGTCCGTCCCCGCGCTCCGCACGCCGGCCCCGATCACCGGCCCGGCCGCCTCCTCCGGACCCGGATGCGGCTCCCCGGTCTCCGGGCGGTGCCGGGGTTCCGGGCCCCCGCCCGGTTCCCCCGCACCGTCCGGCGCGGATCCGATCACCCGGCCCACCGCCGCCGCTCCCCCGACGACCGTGACCCTCTCGTCCGAGACCGTCCCGCTCGGCGCAGCCCTGCCCACACGGACCTCCCCCGTCGCACCGCGACCGGCCTGCCGACCGGTCGGAACCTGCCCGGCGCACCACGGGGAAGGTGGTGCGTGCTCGAACTGACGTTCGAATCATAGGGCCTGTGCCGGCCCTGCCGCAGCCCCCGGTCGGGGGATCCGTGGACCGACGCGGAGCACCGTCGCACGCACCCCCGACAGTTCCGGACCGCGCGGCCGCACCGGCCGGAGCCGCGCCGCCGGCAGGGCCCCGCCGAGATGCAGCTCACGGTCGTGGCGGGGGCGACGAGCCGCGCTGAGCTGCATCTCGGCGGACACGGCAGCTCCCGGGAGCACACACAGAACGGCCCGGACCGCGCGAGGCGGTCCGGGCCGTCCGGGACGTGCCGGGGATCAGTGGGCGAAGTGCCGCGTCCCCGTGAGGTACATCGGGACGCCCGCCTTCGCACACGCGGCCACGACCTGCTCGTCCCGCACCGAACCACCCGGCTGCACGACGGCCGCGACACCGGCGTCGAGCAGCACCTCCAGGCCGTCCGGGAACGGGAAGAACGCGTCCGACGCCACGACCGCACCACGCACCCGGTCACCGGCCCGCTCGACCGCCAGCTTCGCGGCGTCCACCCGGTTGACCTGGCCCATGCCGACGCCGACCGCGGCGCCGTCGTGCGCGAGCAGGATCGCGTTCGACTTCACCGCGCGGCAGGCCCGCCAGGCGAACGCGAGGTCGGCGAGGAGTTCCGGGGAGGCCGGGTCGCCGGTGACGAGCTTCCAGGCGGCCGGGTCGTCGCCGGCGGCGTCGACCAGGTCGCGCTGCTGGACGAGGACCCCGCCGGAGATCGGCCGCAGCTCGGTGCCGCCACGGGCGACCTCCCCCGGGATGCGGAGCAGCCGGACGTTCTTCTTGCGCTGCAGGACCTCCAGCGCACCGTCGGCGTAGGACGGGGCCACCACGACCTCGGTGAAGATCTCCGCGACCTGCTCGGCCATCGCGACCGACACCTCGCCGTTGACCGCCACGACACCACCGAACGCGGACACCGGATCGGTGGCGTGCGCCTTGCGGTGCGCCTCGGCGACGTCCGCGCCGACCGCGATCCCGCACGGGTTCGCGTGCTTGATCACCGCGACCGTCGGCCGGTCGCCGTGGTCGTGCGCGGCCCGCCAGGCGGCGTCGGCGTCGACGTAGTTGTTGTAGGACATCTCCTTGCCGTGCAGCTGCTCGGCACCGGCGAGGCCGGTGGCGCCGCCGTCGGCGTACAGCGCGGCGGCCTGGTGCGGGTTCTCGCCGTAGCGCAGCGCGCGCTCGCGGGTCCAGGTGGCGCCGAACCACTCCGGCGTCGCCTCGGTCCCGTCGCCCGCCGAGAACTGCTCGCCCATCCAGGTGGCGACCGAGACGTCGTAGGCGGCGGTGTGCCGGAACGCGTCCGCGGCCAGCCGGCGCCGGTCGGCGACGACGAACCCGCCGGCGGCGACCTGCTCCAGCACCCACTCGTAGCGGGACGGCTCGACGACCACGGCGACGCTCTCGTGGTTCTTCGCCGAGGCCCGCACCATCGCCGGGCCACCGATGTCGATCTGCTCGACGGCCTCGTCGCGGCTCGCGCCGGACGCGACGGTCTCCCGGAACGGGTAGAGGTTCGACACCAGCAGGTCGAACGGCGCGATGTTCAGCTGCTCGAGCTGCACGACGTGCTCGTCCTTGCGGGTGTCCGCGAGCAGCCCCGCGTGCACCCGGGGGTGCAGGGTCTTCACCCGGCCGTCGAAGCACTCGGGGAAACCGGTGACCTCCTCGACGGGCGTCACGGGGACCCCCGCGTCGGCGATCCGCTGCGCGGTGGATCCCGTCGAGACGATCTCCACACCGGCCGCGTGCAGCCCGGTCGCCAGGTCCAGCAGCCCGGCCTTGTCGTAGACGCTGATCAGGGCCCGGCGGACCGGCCTGCGCTCACTCACTGACTCACCTCGTGCGTTCTCCCGGCCGCGGCGAGACGCAGCACCGTCTCGACCAGCAGCCGTCGTTCCTCGGTCTTGATCCGCTCGTGCAGGACGGTCTCGTCGTCGGTCGGGAGGACGGGCACCTCCACCTGCGCGAGCACCGGCCCCGTGTCCAGCCCGGCGTCGACCTCGTGCACGGTCGCTCCGGTGGTCCGGACGCCGGCGGCCAGCGCGTCACGCACGGCGTGCGCACCGGGGAACGCCGGCAGCAGGGCCGGGTGCGTGTTCAACATCGGGCATCCGATCGCGTCCAGGAAGGCCGGTGCGACCAGCTTCATGAAGCCCGCCCCGACGACGACGTCCGGCCGGTGCGCGACGACGGCAGCGGCGAGGACGGCGTTCCAGGCGTCCCGGTCGGGGTGGTCGGCGACCCGTTCGACGAACGTCGGCAGCGCGGCCTCCCGGGCGCGGTCCAGTCCGGCCGCGCCGGGCCGGTCGGCGCCGACGGCCACGACCCGGTAGCCGGACGGGCCGGCGGGTGCCGCATCGAGCAGGGCCTGCAGCAACGTGCCGGCCCCGGAGACGAGTACGACGACGCGGAACGGTCCGGCCTGTTCCTGGGCGTGCACCGCTGTCCCTCCGACGCCGTCGCTGCGGCCGCGGTGGCGGCCGATGACCAGCGTAGACGCGCGGGGCACCCCGCCCGGCGTCCCCCTGCTCCGGGGACGCTCCGCGCAGGCCCCGTCACCGTCGGCCGGATCGTCGCCGGGCCCGGTCCGGGCCGAGGCGGGGTGGCTGTCACCCTCCCGGCCCGGTGCTCAGCCGGTGGGGTCCCGGTCGTCGCCGCGGGAGCCCCGCCGGGGGCCGTCCCGATCGGGGCCGGGGTCGGGGCCGGGGTCGTCGTGGTCGGGGTCGGGGTCGGGGCCGTCGTGGTCGGCGTGGTCGGCAGGGCCGTCGTGGTCGGCAGTGCCGGGATCACCGGGGCCCTCGTGATCGGGGTGGTCGTGCGGAGCGTCCCCGACCCGCGCCGCCCCGTCGCCCACGGCCCCGGCGGGATCGCGGCGACCCTCCCGCCGGACGCGCCCGTCCCGTCCCGCGCTCCCGCCGGAGCGGCTGCTCGCGCCGGACCGGCGGCGCCCCTCGACGAGATCGGCGACCGTCGACGACCGCTCGCGCCGCACCGCCCGCGACCCCGTGCCCGGGGCCCGGCCGGCCCGCCCACCGGCGGGACCGCCCATCGGCACGTGCCGGGCCAGCTCGGGTCCGGCGCAGGTCAGCAGCGCGGGCAGCCCCACCAGCAGCAGCACGGCGCCGAACACCGCCCCGGGGTGGAACGACACCGGGTCGTAGGGCCCGCCGGCGAGGGGCCCGCCGGCCACCGTGGCCAGCGCTCCGGCCCCGATCGCGACGACGACCGCCGCCGTCGCCAGGGCCGCCGCCCGCTCCGCCATCGGGGCGCCGTCCGCCAGCGCGCGGCGGCAGGCGAGCCCGGTCAGCACACCGGCGAGGACCGGGAGCAGCAGGACCAGGGGCGCGGCGGGCGGCACCGTCGTCATCGGCAGCAGGGCCGTGAGCGGGAACGCCGGGAGCGGCCCGGGCTCCGCGAGCAGCGGGCCGGACGTCGCGACCCCGACCGAGACACCCGCGCCGAGCATCCAGGACACCGCCCCGACCAGCGCGTTCGGCAGATACCCCACGGCGAGCACCAGGACGCCGAAGCCCGCTCCGATGCCCGGTCCGAGACGGGCAGCGGCGTCGCTCACGGCGGTCGCGGTGAGCAGCAGCGCCCCCGTCAGCACGAGCGCGCCGGTCAGCAGCAGGGAGGTCGCGGCGACCCGGACCCCGGCGAGCGCGGCTCCGGGCCACCCCGCGAGCACCCGCTTCCACGCGGCGGGCATCCCGCAGGCGTGGACGACGCCCGCACCGGCCGCGGCGCCACCGATCAGGCCGGCGCCGAGGAGGGAGGCCCACGGCGCGGTCACCGCCATCTCCTTGGGCAGCAGCGCACCCGCCAGCACGGCGACCGCGGCCGCCGCGCCCGCCTGCGCGGCGACGACGGCGCCCGCGTCGTGCCGGACCCGGCCACCCAGCCGCCGGACCGCCCAGCGGGAGAACCACGCGACGACGGCCACGATCACGAGGGTCGGCAGCAGCGGCAGCACCCCGAGCGGGCGGCCGTCGAGTGCGATCGGGATCTGGTGCGCGGCCAGCCACATCGGGACGGCAGTGGCCAGCGCGGCGTCGGCCGTCACCGGCACACCGCCGGTGCCGGCGATCAGCGCCGCGACCGGCACCAGCAGCGTGTAGCCGGCCAGCACCGCGCCCATCGTCGACGCGAGCAGGATCCGCAGGCGGTCGAGGCCGTTGCCATCGCCCGCGCGCCGGTCCGGTGCGGGCCGCCGGGTCGTGGCACGGGGCCGTTCCCGCTCGGCGACGCCGCCCCGGCCGTCGCGCGCGGCCGCGTCGTCCCGGGACCGGGACGCGCCGGGACCGGACGGCCGGGAGCGGGACGCGGGACGGCCGCGGGCGGGGCGGGGCGGGGTGCTCACCCGGTCAGGGTCGCAGCGCCGGGACGCCCGCGGCGGCAGGCACGCCGCACGTGCCCGGCCCCACGGGACCGCCCGGGTCCCAGCGGGACGCGGACGACCGGACAGGGCCGACGCGGGTCACGACCGGCGGGACCGGACACCCGGCGTCACGACCACCGGGCCGTGACGACCGGCGCCCTGGACGACCGGAGTCAGGACGACGGCGGCCGGCCGCCCCCCGCACGGAAGGCCCGGGTGGCGTCGTCGTCGGTCACAGGGGTCTGCCGGGCCGGGTCGTGCCCCGGCGACTGCTCCCCGGACGCCTGCTGCTCCGGCGTCCCGGACTGCCCGCGGGCCCCGGCTGCCGGCACGCCCGGAGCGTTCGGGTCCACGGCCTGGCCACCGGGCCCGTTCTGCCCGGCCCCCGGGACGCCGGGCGCGGTCTGCCCGACCGCCGGCTCGCCGGGCAGGTGCTGCCCGGCGACCTCGTCGGGGGTGTGCTGCGCCGATCCCTGTGCACCCTGAGCCGGCTGCTCGGCGGGGACACCCTGCCCCGGGGCACCCGGTGCGTCGGCACCTGCGGCCTGCTGACCGGGGACGGCGCCGCCGCCGTGGCCGCGCCCGGGGTCGGCCGCGCGCTCGCCGTAGGCGACCCCGGAGAACGCCCCGCCCGAGGCGGCCGTGGACGGCGCGTACGACCCCGGGACGGCCTGCCCGGCCCCCTGCGGCTGCTGCCCGTACTGACCGGGCTCGCCGTACTGACCCGGCTGGCCGCCGTACTGACCCGGCTCGGCGGCGTACTGACCGTGTTGGGCGCCGTAGTGACCCGGCTGCTGGGCGTACTGACCCGGGCCCTCGTGGGCTCCCGGGTGTCCGCCCCGGCCGGGGCCGTACGCGTCGTACCCGCCCGCCTGCCCGGGGCGGCCGTGACCGGGCTGCTGGGGCAGGCCGGGCGTCGCCCACGGCGGCTCGTTCGACGGCGCGTGCGCCGGCCGCGCCGCGCGCGGGGCGGGGGCGGCGAGGACACCGGAGAGCAGCAGCTGGCCGTAGAACAGGCCGGCGACCGACAGCAGCGCGAACGCCACGGCCACCCACCCGACGGCCCCGGCCGCGACCGGGCTGCCGCTGGCGGTGAACAGGAACAGCAGCGTCAGGAACCCGGTCCCGGACAGCACGGTCCCGGCGACGAGCACCCGGCCCGTCCCGGGCAGCAGCGACAGCCCACCCGCGATCCCGCCCGCCACGACCATGGCGAGCGCGTAGGCGGCGGCCGGGGGGAGCCCGAAGAAGGCCGTGACCAGGACGAGCAGCGCGGCGGCCGCGCCGCCCAGCACGGCGAGCCGCACCGTGCCCGCAGGTGGGGTCACCGCGTCGTCGGGGCCGGCCCCGGGGGGGAGGGCGGCTGGTTACTGGACATGACGACTACTCCCGCGGGCGTCGGTGACAGGACTCCGGGCCGCACGCTAGTCGATTCCGCTCCACGGCCGGGTGACGCCCGACGGGCGCCGTACACACGACGACGCGCGGGCCCCCGGAGTTCCCGGGACCCGCGCGTCGTCGGTCGTACGCCCTACTTGGCGGAGAGGATCTCCTTCATGAGCGCGGCGGTCTCGGACGGCGTCTTGCCGACCTTCACGCCCGCGGCCTCGAGGGCCTCCTTCTTCGCCTGCGCGGTGCCGGCCGAGCCGGAGACGATGGCGCCGGCGTGGCCCATCGTCTTGCCCTCCGGCGCGGTGAAGCCCGCGACGTAGCCGGCGACCGGCTTGGTGACGTTGGCCTTGATGAAGTCCGCGGCACGCTCCTCGGCGTCGCCACCGATCTCACCGATCATCACGATGGCCTCGGTGTCGGGGTCCGCCTCGAACGCCTCGAGGGCGTCGATGTGCGTGGTGCCGATGACCGGGTCACCGCCGATGCCGATCGCGGTGGAGAAGCCGAACTCGCGCAGCTCGAACATCATCTGGTAGGTCAGCGTGCCGGACTTCGACACCAGACCGATCTTGCCGGGGCCGGCGATGTTCGCCGGGATGATGCCCGCGTTGGACTTCCCGGGAGAGATGATCCCGGGACAGTTCGGCCCGATGATGCGGGTCTTGTTGCCCTTGGCGACGGCGTGCGCCCAGAAGTACGCCGAGTCGTGCACCGGGATGCCCTCGGTGATCACGACGGCGAGCGGGATCTCGGCGTCGATGGCCTCGATGACCGCGTCCTTGGCGAACTTCGGCGGGACGAACAGCACCGACACGTCGGCGCCGGTCTCCTTCATCGCCTCCTCGACCGTCCCGTACACGGTGACGTCCTTGTCGCCGACCGTGTGCGTGGTCCCGGCCTTGCGGGCGTTGACGCCGCCCACGATGTTCGTGCCGGAGGCGATCATCTTCGTGGCGTGCTTGGTGCCCTCGCCGCCGGTGATGCCCTGGACGATGACCTTGCTGTTCTCGTTGAGGAAGATCGACATTTCTCTCAGGCTCCCGCGGCGTTCGCCAGCTCGGCGGCCTTGGCGGCCGCGTCGTCCATCGTGCCCACCACAGTGACGAGCGGGTGGTTCGCGTCGGCCAGGATCTTGCGACCCTCCTCGACGTTGTTGCCGTCCAGGCGGACGACCAGCGGCTTCGTGGCGTCGTCGCCCAGGATCTTCAGGGCCTCGACGATGCCGTTCGCCACCGCGTCGCACGCGGTGATGCCGCCGAAGACGTTGACGAAGACGCTCTTGACCTCGTCGTCGCCCAGGATGACGTCCAGGCCGTCGGCCATGACCTGCGCCGAGGCGCCGCCGCCGATGTCGAGGAAGTTGGCCGGCTTCACGCCGCCGTGCGCCTCACCGGCGTACGCCACGACGTCGAGGGTGCTCATGACGAGACCCGCGCCGTTGCCGATGATGCCGACCTGGCCGCCGTCGAGCTTGACGTAGTTCAGGCCCTTGGCCTTGGCCTTCGCCTCGAGCGGGTTCTCGGTCCGCTCGTCGACGAGCTCGGCGTGCGCCTCGTGGCGGAACGCGGCGTTCTCGTCGAGGGTGACCTTGCCGTCGAGGGCGATCACCTTGTCCTGCGGGTCACGGACCAGCGGGTTGACCTCGACGAGGGTGGCGTCCTCGGCGACGAAGGTCTCCCACAGCTTCACGATGACGTTCGCGGCCTCGTCGGCGACGGCGGCCGGGATCTTCCCCGCGGCGACGATCTCGTCGGCCTTCGCCTTGTCGACACCGGCGATCGGGTCGATCGCGATGCGGGCCAGCGCCTCCGGGCGCTCGACGGCCAGCTCCTCGATCTCCATGCCGCCCTCGGCCGAGCACATGGCCAGGAAGGTCCGGTTCGAGCGGTCCAGCAGGAACGAGAAGTAGTACTCCTCGGAGATGTCGCTGGCCTCGGTCACCAGCACCTGGTGGACGGTGTGGCCCTTGATGTCGAGACCGAGGATGGCCTCGGCCTTCTCCTTGGCCTCGTCGGCACTCTGGGCCAGCTTCACGCCGCCCGCCTTGCCCCGGCCGCCGGTCTTGACCTGGGCCTTGACCACGACGGCGGTGCCCAGCTCGGACGCTGCGGCCGCGGCGTCGGCGGCGTTGTCCACGGTCTTCCCCGGCAGCACCGGGACTCCGTGCGCGGCGAAGAGGTCCTTCGCCTGGTACTCGTACAGGTCCACTCGGCTCTCCCGCTCCACTTCGCTATCGGCCGCGACCGGCGCGTCCCCGGGTTCCTCCGGGGGCGCCCCGCGCTGGGAGGCGGCAGCGGTCGCGGACGTCGGTCGTGCTGCGTCCGGGAGCCTAGCCACGCCGTCCGCACCGGTCCTGACCTGGGCCGGTGACTGCTGTCACCCCGTCGGGGCAGTGTTCGATTCAGATGCCCCGTCCGAGTGATGCCGACCACGCGCCGGGCCGCCACCGGGCGAACGGCTGTGATCTGACTTACCTTTCCACCATGGCGACGTCGCTACCCGGGTGGCGTCGCCTGCGCGCGATCGCTTCCGGAGCGACGGACCTCGCGAGCGATCTCGGGCAGGCGACGGGCTACGCCGTGCGCACCTTCACCTCCCCGGCCGGGCTCAGGGGCCTGGCCGTCGAGTGGGCGTGGCTGTCAGCCCACCTCGCGCTCTACCCGATCGGGCTGGCCGAGGAGACGGTCCGGGCACACGGGCACTGGCGCACCGACACCCTCCCGCCGGTCAAGCGCAGCCTGGTCGTCGCCGACCCGGCCGCCGCGGGGACCCCGATCCTGCTGATCCACGGGATCATGGACAACCGGTCGGTGTTCACCGTGTTCGCGCACGCGCTGCGCCGGCGCGGGTTCGGCACGGTGCACGCGATCAACTACAGCCTGCTCACCGGCGACCTGCGCAGCGCCGCCCACGAACTCCGCGGGCACGTCGAGCGACTGCGCGAGGCGACCGGCTCGGACAAGGTCCACATCGTGGGGCACTCGCTCGGCGGGGTCGTCGCCCGCTACTACGTCCAGCGGATGGGCGGCGACGACGTCGTCGACACCCTGGTCACGCTCGGCAGCCCGCACTCGGGCAGCAATCTGGCCCGGCTCGCGCCGACCGCGCTGTGCCGCCAGCTCCGTCCCGGCTCCGAGGTGCTCGCCGAGCTCGACGCACCGGCACCGGGGTGCCGGACCCGGTTCCTCGTCGTCTGGTCCCGGATGGACGAGGTCGTCGTCCCGCAGCGCAACGCCCGGCTGCAGCATCCGGACCTCGACGTCCAGGAGCTCCACCTCGACGACGTCGGGCACCTGTCGCTGCCGATCGACCGGCGCACGGTGCACTGGGTGGCCAGCACACTGGCGCGCGGCGAGGTGGAGCGGCGCGAGCACGACGCGGTCCGGGACCGCCGGCTGCGTGGATCCCTCCGCCCGGCCGGTCGGCACGCGGTAGACGCGGAGCTCGACGGCACCGGCGGCGGCGTCCCCGGTGTCCCGCCCCCCCCGCGTCCTGAGCCGCGGAGTCCGCCCACCCGTACGGCGGCGGACGACCGGGTGACCCGGAGCCGTCGCCCTCCGGCGCGTTCCCCCGACCGGTCGCCGATGATCTCCGACCGTCCGTACCCGTACGGCGGCCCGCCGTTGCCGCGTTGCGACTGTCGGGTTACCGTCCAGTCGTCCACGTCACGAGCCGATCACGGTGGTCGGCGCCGCCCCCGAAACGGCGCACACCCCCGCGGAGCCCCCACTCCGACGACCACCGCCGACCGGCCCGGGACGACCTGAACACCAGAAGGGCAGGTCTTGGCGCGCCACCGCTCCCCCAGCGGCGCCGTCCGACCGGAGTCCCGGCCCGGCACGATCCCCCACGTGCCGGTCACCGCGGGCGGCCACCGGCACCCGGCGCCTCCGCCGTCGGTCACGCGTACCCGCGTGCCGACCGGCGCCGACGTGCACCGTCCGCATCCGCCGGCCCACGTGCCCGCCCGCACCCGTCCGGAACCGGCGGGGACCCGCCACCGGCCCGGCACCGCCGCGCCCCGGAACCGCCCGCAGGGTCCGCGCGACGGGCACCGCCCCGCCGCACCAGCGCGTCCCGGCACCCCGGACGCGCCCGTCGCCCGTGCCGCCGCGCCGCACCCCGGCCCGGCGGCGACCGCCCGCACGGCCGCACCCGGCGGAGCCGTACGCGCGACGTCCCACGACGGAACCGTGCGCGGCGCGGCCACACCCACGACCGGGGCCGCGCGCCCGGCGACGGCCGGCGGGCACCAGTTCCCGCTGCCCCCGGCGACCGGCCACCGGACCCGGGTGACCGTCGCCGCCGCAGCCGGTGGCGCGCTCGTCGCGGCCGGCCAGACGATGGCAGGCGCCCTCGGCTTCCCGGGGCTGTCCGGCGAGCAGGCCGTCGAGGACTCCTACGCACGGCTCGCCGCCTCGGCGATGCTGCCGGTGTCGGCCGAGCCCCGTCCTGCCGACACGACCGCTCCCGCGGTGACCTCGGCGATCGGTGGTGAGCAGCTGGCCTCGCAGGCCTCGCTGCCCGATCTCGACGACACCACCGAGGTCGACGTCGCCAGCCTCACCAAGGCCGCCCGCCTCGGTGAGCAGGCCGCCACGCAGGAACGCGCCATCTCCGGCGCCATGTCGCACGGCGCACCGAAGGCCGTCGTGTTCGACGGCGAGCCCCTGGTGATGCCCACCGCGGGCCGCTTCACCTCCGGCTTCGGTGCCCGCTGGGGCGTGCAGCACTACGGCATCGACCTCGCCGCGCCGATCGGCACGCCGATCTTCGCCCTCACCGACGGTGTCGTGGAGAAGGCCGGCCCGGCCAGCGGTTTCGGGATGTGGGTGGTGCTCAAGCACCCCGACGGAACCAGCTCGGTGTACGGCCACATCCACCGCTCGCTCGTCGAGGTCGGACAGCAGGTCAAGGCGGGCGACGAGATCGCCGAGGTCGGGAACCGTGGCCAGTCCACCGGCCCGCACCTCCACCTGGAGATCTGGGAGTCCGACGGCAGCAAGACCAACCCGCTGCCCTGGCTCACCGAACGCGGTCTGGACGTCACCCGGCTGACCGGCGACCGCGACGCCTGATCCGCACGCGGCAGAATGGCCGCGTGACGGACGGATCGGAACTCCGCGTCGGCGGCACCGAACGCCGCGCGGTCGACGCCCGCCTCCAGCGGGCCCACGGCGAGGGCCGGCTCTCCCTGGAGGAGTACGAGGAACGGTCCGCCCGCGCCTGGGCCGCCCGGACCCGCGCCGACCTGGAACCGCTGACCGTCGACCTGCCCGCCGACACCGCCGCACCGACGGTCACCACGGCCGCCCCGGCGTCCCGCGGACGGGACCTGCTCACGACGGCGGCCCGGTCGGCCGGAGGTGCACTGGGGACGGTCGCGCTGGTCGCGGCGGCGCTCTGGGGCGGCTCGCACCTGATCTCCGCGCAGGACGGCGCCGCGGTGCTCAGCTCACGGACGATCGCCGTGGCGCCCGACCAGGACCGGGTGGAGACCCGTGCCGTCCTCGGGTCGCTGCGCATCGTCGTCCCCGACGGCGTGCGGGCCGACGTCAGCGGCTTCACCGTCTTCGGGTCGACCGAGTGCCCGACGGCGTGCGCGGTGCCCGCACCCCGCACCGTCACCGTCGACGCCTCCGGGGCCTTCACCTCGATCGAGATCCTCACCCCGGCCGAGGCCGCGGCGGACCCCGGCCGCGGCGACTCCGACCGGGACTCCGACGACGACTGACCCGGCCCGGGCTACAGCTTCTGCATCGGGACGCCGCCGATCAGCATCAGGCGGACCGTCCCGCCCGAGCCGAAGTCGATCGTCACCGTCGCCCGCGGGCCGACGCCGTCCGCGGCGATCACCGTGCCCAGCCCGTACTTGTCGTGGTTGACGCGGTCGCCGACGTCGAGATGCAGCGAAGTGTTGTTCAGGCTGCGCTCGGGGACCTTCCAGTCCCCGCGGCCGCCCGACCCCGTCGCGCCCCGTCCGCCGGAGCGGCCGAAGCCGAACCGGCCCACCGGGGCGGACGGCCGCTCGGCCACCAGCTGCTCCTCGGTGCGCCGCCACTCGGTCAGCTCGGCCGGCACCTCGTCGAGGAACCGGGACGCCGGGTTGGTGCTGGGCTGCCCGAACGCCGACCGGACGATCGCGCGAGACACGTAGAGGCGCTGCTCGGCCCGGGTGATCCCCACGTAGGCGAGCCGGCGCTCCTCGGCGAGCTCCTTCGGGTCCCCCAGCGTCCGCAGGTGCGGGAAGATCCCGTCCTCCCAGCCGGTCAGGAACACGACCGGGAACTCCAGGCCCTTCGCGGTGTGCAGGGTCATCAGGGTGACGACGCCGGTGTCGTCGTCGGGGATGGAGTCGGCGTCGGCGACCAGGGCCACCCGCTCCAGGAACGCGGCCAGCGAACCGGGCTCGGGGGCACCGGCGTCGGTGTCGACGTCGTCGCCGGGGCTCGCCGGCGCCCCCGCAGCGGGAGCCGGGTCCTCGCCGGGGGCCGCTCCGGACCCGATCGCCCCGCCACCGGCGTCCGGGTCGGTGCTCAGTGCCTCCAGGTCGGCCACCGCGGCGTCACCGGCGAACTCGCGGGCCACGGTGACCAGCTCGGCGAGGTTGTCCATCCGGGTGCCGTCCTGCGGGTCCTCGGAGGCCTGCAGCTCCTCCACGTACCCGGTGCGGGCGTAGACCGCCTCCAGGATCTCCGCGGTGTCGTCGCCGCGCTCCACCAGTTCGCCGAGATCGTCGAGCATGCGGACGAGCCCGGCGATGTTCTTCTGCGAGCGCGTCGCCAGGGCCGGGAGCTTCGCGGGCTCCTCGGCCGCGGTGCGCAACGCCCGGGAGAACGACGTCCGCTCCCGCTCGGCGTACTCCGCGACGACCGACTCGGCCCGGTCCCCGATGCCGCGCTTGGGCACGTTGAGGATGCGCCGCAGGCTGACCGTGTCCTCCGGGTTGGACAGCACCCGCAGGTACGCGAGCGCGTCGCGGATCTCGCGGCGCTCGTAGAAGCGGACGCCGCCGACCACCTTGTACGGCATCCCGACCCGCAGGAACACGTCCTCGAAGACACGGGACTGGTTGTTCGTGCGGTAGAAGACGGCGATGTCGCTGTTGCGGTACTCGCCGGAGTCGACGAGCCGGTCGATCTCCCTCGCCACGAACGACGCCTCGTCGTGCTCGTTGTCGGCGACGTAGCCGACGACGCGTTCCCCGTCGCCCGCGTCGGACCACAGTCGCTTGTCCCGGCGCTCCGGGTTCCGGGCGATCACCGCGTTCGCGGCGGACAGGATCGTCTGCGAGGAGCGGTAGTTCTGCTCCAGCAGGATCGTCCGCGCGTCCGGGAAGTCCTGCTCGAACTCGATGATGTTGCGGATGTTCGCGCCGCGGAACGCGTAGATCGACTGGTCCGAGTCGCCGACCACGCAGAGCTCGGCGGGCTTCCCCTTCTCCGTGGCCGGGAGCACCAGCTGGCGGACCAGCTCGTACTGGGCGTGGTTGGTGTCCTGGTACTCGTCGACCAGCACGTGCCGGAACCGCCGCCGGTAGTACTCGGCCACCGCGGGCATCCGGTCCAGCAGCGAGACCGTCTCCATGATCAGGTCGTCGAAGTCGAACGCGTTCGCCTGCCGCAACCGGGACTGGTAGACGCCGTAGACCTCGGCGATCCGCCGCTCGTGGTCGGTGCCGGCACGCTCGGCCGCGTCGTCCGGCGACAGCAGCTCGTTCTTCAGGTTCGAGATCTGCGCGGCGAGGGCCCGCGGGGCGAACTTCTTCGGGTCGAGCTCCAGGTCCCGGCCCACGATGCCGACCAGGCGGCGGGAGTCGTCGGCGTCGTAGACCGAGAACGCGCTGCGCACGCCCAGGTGCTTGGCCTCGCGGCGCAGGATCCGCACGCACATGGAGTGGAACGTCGACACCCACATCGGGCCGGAGCGGCGACCCACGAGGCCGTCGACCCGCTCCTTCATCTCGGCCGCGGCCTTGTTCGTGAAGGTGATCGACATGATCTCGCCGGGGTGCACCCCGCGCTCGGCGAGCAGCCAGCCGATCCGGTGCGTGAGCACGCGCGTCTTCCCCGAGCCTGCTCCCGCGACGATGAGCAGCGGGGACCCGGCGTGGGTCACGGCCTCCCGCTGCCGGTCGTTGAGGCCCTCGAGCAGCTGCCGGCCGCGTGAGGTCGTCGGCTCGGCGACCGAGCTCGTCCCGGGGAGTTCGAACAGCGCACTCATCGTGTCGAACACGGTACGCCGGGGGTCCGACAGCCCGGCCCCGGCGGGTGGAACGACGACGCCCGCACCCCGCCGGTGGTCTACACTCGCGGCCGTGTACGACGACAGGCGATTTCGCTACGGGTTCCGGTCTCCGGCACCCGCTGCACACCCTGTCTGAGGACAGACCCCCCAGCGCGCCCCGGAGTCCGGCAGGACCCGGGGCGTTCGCATGTCCTCGGTCCTCGAGACCCGGTGACCGAGACGAGGAGCCACGACCGTGACCGAACCCGCCGTTTCCCACGCGCCGAGCGGGGACTCCGTCCCCACCGGCGCCGACTCCGAGATCGACGACCTCCGCAAGGAGATCGACCGCCTCGACTCCGAGATCCTCGACGCCGTCCTGCGCCGCACGGAGGTGTCGAAGCGGATCGGCGCCGCGCGGATGGCCGCGGGCGGGCCGCGGATCGTCTACAGCCGCGAGATGGCGGTGCTGGACCGGTTCCACGAGCTGGGCCCGGAGGGCCGGGAGCTCGCACTCATGCTGCTGCGGCTCGGCCGGGGGCGACTCGGCGGTCGCTGAGCGCGGGTCGCCGCCCGGGCCGCCGTCGTCGCGCTCCGCATCCGCCCGGGAACGACGACCATTCGGCGATTCACCAGAAGTGCACGGAATGTGACCGGGGTCGCTCCGGCCGGAAGACCGACCTGCGGTTTCCGACCCGGTGTCGTCGCAGACCGGTTGCCTCGGTGGTCAACGAACGGGGTGAGCGGTCGGTTACGCCCGTCGAACGGGAATCACCTGATCGGGTTACGCGCGACGAGCGGAGGGTCATCACTTGGGATCGGGCGAGGGTTCCGGTAGACCTTCCCGGGTCGAAACGACACCTGAAGGAGGACGTGCGGCCGTGACCGACACCCCTGCCGGAGCCCCGCTCCCCGGCGCCCCCGGCGCCCCCGGGCACCGTGAGGTCGTGAGTGTCGCCGAGCTTCTGGCCCGTCATGCGGCCGGCGCACGCGACTCCCGCCCCGGACCGCTGACCGGCCCGATCCTGTCCGTCGGCGATCTGCTGCGCCGCGAGGGCCGCGAGTCGGCCGCAGCTGTTCCCGCGTCCGACGTCCCCGCCGCCGGCGCGCCCGGCGGGTGGCCCGACATCGACCTCCCGCAGCCGCGCACCGAGGGTGCCCAGGGCTGGGCCGCCCGGCCGACGTCCGGGCGCCGGCGGGCCGGTGCGGTCGCCGGTGCGCTGGTCGCCGCCGGTTCGGTGCTCGGCGCCGCGATGTACAACGGCGCCGCCTCGCACGACTCCGACTCCCAGGCCGCCGCGGACGGCCTCTTCCCCGGCGTCGCGCTGCCCGCGGGTCAGGCGCCCGACACGCTGCCCGGCCAGTACCTGCCGGCGAACGTCGCGCTCTCGTCGCCGCTGCACGAGCTGCCCGGCACCGCGCCCGGAGCGACCGACTGGATGGACGTCGCGTTCCCGCAGCAGTCCGCCGCCGCGGGCACCCTGCGTCAGGTCTCGACCGGCACCGGTTCCGGAGCGGCCGCGGCGATCCCGGCCCAGCGCACCACGACGACGGCCGACGCGACCCCGCCCGCGGGATCCCCGGGCACGCCGTCCGGCAACGGCCCCACCGGGACCGGCTCCACCGGCACCGGCTCGCCGATCGGCGGGCTCGCACCGGTGCAGGCCCTCAACAACCCGGACCGGCCGTCCGCGCCGAACCTGATCGCGCCGCTCACCACGCCGAGCCCGTCCGCGGACGGCACGAGCACCGGTCCGCTGCAGGGCGTCACCGAACCGGTCCGGCCGGCCGTCGCCAGTGTCGCCGACGGCGTCGTGGCCCCGGTCGCGCGGGCAGCCGGCCCGGTGGGCCGGACCGTCGGCGGGGCCCTGGAGCCGGTCACCGGCGCCGTCGCCCCCGTCACGGACGCGGTGAAGCCGGTGACCCGCCCGCTCACCGACACCCTCGAGCCCGTCACGACGCCGGTGCTGGGTGCCCTGTCGCCCGTGACGGAGCCGGTCCTGGGCGCCACCGAGCCGCTGACCGGGCCGGTCCTGAAGGCCGCCGAGCCGGTCACCGGGCTGCTGGACACCTCGGCCGCGACGAAGAAGACCGACGGGTCCTCGGGCTCCTCCGGGAACGAGCGGACCCAGCCGCTGCAGAAGGTCACCGCGCCGGTCGGGAAGGCCCTCGGCACCGTGACCGAGCCGGTAGGGAAGGCCGCGTCGACGGTCACCGAGCCGGTCGGTGGGCTCGTCGGTGGCGTCACCGAGGGCGCCGGTTCCCTGCTGGGCGGCTGACCACCCCTTCCGAACGACGACGGCGCCGGCCCCGCGATCGGGTCCGGCGCCGTCGTCGTGCAGGGGGTAGCGACCTACACGAGCCTCCTGTCGGTGCCGATGCTCCTTCCGGCCCGCTCCGGTCGCTGCGCGACCTACACGAGCCTCCTGTCGGAAGCCCAGCGGGACAGCTCGTGCCGGTTCGACGTCTGCGTCTTCCGCAGCACGCTCGACACGTGGGTCTCCACCGTCTTCACCGAGATGAACAGCTCCCCGGCGATCTCCTTGTAGGCGTAGCCGCGCGCCAGCAGCCGCAGCACGTCGCGCTCACGCTTCGTCAGCTGGTCCACCTCCGGGTCCACCGGCGGCGCCGCCCCCGGACGGTCGGAGAACGCGTCCAGCACGAACCCGGCCAGCCGCGGGGAGAACACCGCGTCGCCGACCCGCACCCGGCGCACCGCGTCCGCCAGATCGCGCCCCGAGATCGTCTTGGTGACGTAGCCACGGGCCCCGGACCGGATGACGCTGATGACGTCCGCCGCCGCGTCGGACACCGACAGCGCGAGGAACACCGACTCCGTCCCCGCCGCCCGGGTGCGGCGCAGGATCTCGGCGCCCCCGCCACCGGGCAGGTGCACGTCCAGCAGCACGACGTCCGGCTCCAGGTGCGCGACACCGGCGACGGCCTCGTCCACCGAGCCCGCCTCGCCGATCACCTCGACGGCGGGCGACCGGCCGTCGCCGCGATCCAGCTCGGCGCGCACCCCCGACCGGAACAACGCGTGGTCGTCGACCAGGTAGACCCGGATCGGCCCGTCGGCCTCCGCGGAGCTCATGCCGTCCCCTCCCGTTCCAGCGGCATCGTCAGCCGCACCTCCGTGCCCTCGCCCGCACCGGTGCGGATCCGGACCGTACCGCCGTGCCGGCGCATCCGGGCGTGCACCGAGTCGGTGAGGCCGTGCCGGTCGCCGTCGACCGCGTCCGGGTCGAAGCCCTTCCCGCGGTCGCGGACGAACACCTCCGCGACGCCGGGGACCTCGTCGGAGGCCGGTTCGACCTCGACGTAGACGTCCACCTCCGCCGTCCCGGAGTGCTTGGCCGCGTTCACCATCGCCTCCCGCGCCGCGAGCACCAGGGCGCGCAGGTCGCCGTCGAGCTCGGCGTCGCCGACCAGCACCGGCCCGACGGCGACCGCATAGGTGTCCTCGACCTCCCCCGCCACGCGGGTGATCGCCGCGGACAGCGTCGTCTCCGCCGCCTCCGAGGGCGGCACCCCGGCGCCGCCGGTGGCACGCCCGCCGGGCCCGTACAGCCACGCCCGCAGCTCGCGCTCCTGTCCGCGGGCCAGCCGCTGCACCTCGCGGGAATCGCCCGCCTGGCGCTGGATCAGCGCCAAGGTCTGCAGCACCGAGTCGTGCAGGTGCGCGGCGATCTCGGTCCGCTCCGCCTCGACCGCGCGGGCCCGCCGTTCCTCGCCGAGATCGCGCACCAGCCGCACCCACCACGGGACGGTCAGCACCGCGACACCGAGCAGGGTCGCCAGCGCGGCCAGGATGCCGAACCGCACCTGGCCGAGGTCCAGGTTCCCCAGCAGGAACGCCATCAGCCCGGTCAGGACCAGGGCGGCCCCGAGCAGCGACCGCACCAGCGCGGCCCGGCCCCCGACGACGCGGGTGCGCGCGTCCCGCGCCCAGCGGCGGCGCTGCGCCTCGTCCGCCTCCCGCCAGACGACGGCCGCACCGACCGTCGCCAGCCCCAGCGGGCCGGCGATCCATCCGATCACCGAACCGGACGTGGCCGCGACCAGCGACAACCCCAGACCGAGGGTGAGCAGCCCGGCCGCCTGCAGCCGTTCGGAACGGGTCACCGTCCGCTCGGCCGCGGAGACCTCCTGCCGGACGAACACCCACAGCAGGCCGTACGCCAGTACGCCCGCCCAGCCCAGGAACGTCAGCAGGACGAACGCCGCACGCACCCAGCGCACGTCGACGCCGAGATGGTCGGCGACGCCACCCGCGACGCCGCCCAGCATCCGGCCGGACCGGCGCCGGGTGAGCGGCGCGGCGGGGGCGGCGGACGCGGCGACCCGCGCGGTCGTGCGGTCCCCCACCGGGGCCGGCTCCGTCCGCTCCTCCCCGGACACCGGCCCGGTCCGGTCAGCTCCGGCCACCGACTCGGTCCGGTCGGCTCCGGCCACCGGCCCGGTCCGGGCCTCGCCGGCCGTCGGCTCGGTCCGGGCCCCGGAAGCGGGGCCGGGTGGGGCCGGAGGCTCCGGCGGCGCACCGGCGGGCGCACCGCGGGCGGACGGGTTCGGGCTGTTCACGACTCCATCGTCACACGGTTCGCGGCCGTCCCCCTCCGGTCCGGTTCCGGGGTCGGCTCGGGGTTGTCCCCGAGACCGGGGGTCACCCGGCCGTGCAGGCTTGTCGTCATGAGCGGAACACAGGCCCGGACCCCGGGGCCACGCCGGGCGGGGGCGCAGGGCATGGACACCCTGCGGGAGATGTGGGAGTCCCGGCCGGTGCGGCCACGGGACGACCGGAAACTGGCGGGGGTCTCCTCCGCGATCGCCCGCCGCTACGACGTGGACCCGACGCTGGTGCGGATCGCGTTCGTCGTCGCCACGGTGACCGGCCCGGGCCTGCCGCTCTACCTCGCGGGCTGCGCCGTCCTGCCGGACGCCGGCCCGCCGGGTGCACCGCCGCAGCGGAACGCGCCGGCGTCGGTCCTCTCGATCACCCTGCTGACGATCGCGGGCCTCCTGGCGATCCCGCTCGTCACCTCGGCCGAACGGCTGGTGGCCACGGTGGTCGCAGTGGGGCTGCTGGTGGCCCTGCACCTGACCCGCGGCGGACGGCCCGCGGCCCGGACGGCGGCCACCGCCGCCACCCCGGCCGTCCCGTGGGCGGCGGCGCCGGGCGCCACGGGCCCCACCGGCGCGGTGCACCCGGCGATGCCGGGAGACCCGGAGCGCACGCCGCCGTCGTGGGACCCGCTCGGCGTCGCACCGTTCGCCTGGGACCTGCCCGAGCCGGGACCGGAGCCGGTGCCCCCGCCCGCGCCGCGCTCGAAGCTGACGCCGGTCACGCTGGCCGTCGCACTCGTCGTCGCCGGGATGGTGGGTGTGATCGTGCTGGCCGCACCGGGCGTCCTGCCGCTGTCCGCGGTGCCGGGGGCGGCGCTCGCCGTCGTTGGGGTCGGGCTGCTGATCGGCGCGTTCCGGCGGGTGGGGCGCTGGCTGATCCCGTTCGCACTGGTGCTGGCCCTGCTGACCGGCCTGACCTCGCTGGTGAACGGCGCGTTCGGCCCGGACGGCTGGGCGGTCCGCGGCGGCGTCGGCCCGATCGTGGAGGCCCCTGCGACAGCGGCACAGGTCGCGCCCGAGTACCGGCGCGGCTCCGGGACCATCGACCTCGACCTCACCCGGATCGACCTGACCCCGGCGCCCGGGGCCGAGGGCCCGGTCCGCACCCGCGCCGAGGTCGGCGCCGGCGCGATCACCGTGCGGGTACCCGAGAACGCCGATCTCGTCGTCCGCGGGTCGGCCGGGCTCGGCGACGTGACGATCGACGGTCAGTCCCGGACCGGGGAGAACTCGGACCTGGCCGTCACCGACCCCGGGCCGGACGGCCCCGGCGGGCGGGTACTGGAACTCGACCTGCGGGCCGAGATGGGAGTCGTGGAGGTGCAGCGTGGCTGAGACCGAGGTCGGACGTCGCCGGCCGGACGTGGTCGCCCTGGTGGCGGGGACCCTCGCCCTGCTCGTGGCGGTCTCCGGGCTGACCGGGGTGGGCCCGTGGGAGTTCGTCGACCTGCGCTGGCTGCTCGCCGGGACCGCCGTCGTCGCCGGGATCGCGTTCCTGGTGGCGAGCCTGCGTAACTCCCGGGCCCCCTCCGACGACAACTAGTCAGCGACACCACACGTGGGGGTCGCCGGCGCGCTGGGGAGCGTCGCCGGCGCCCACCGCCGCCCGTGCGGCCGCGGACCCGACGGGGGTCGGGGACGCAGGCCCGGGCAGGCCGGGGCGGGACCGGGAACACCGGTCCCGCCCCGCTCGACGTCCGGGGGTCACTCCCACTCGATGGTGCCCGGCGGCTTGCTCGTCACGTCCAGCACGACCCGGTTCACCTCGGACACCTCGTTGGTGATCCGGGTGGAGATCCGCTCGAGGACCTCGTAGGGCAGCCGGGTCCAATCCGCGGTCATCGCGTCCTCGCTGGACACCGGACGCAGGACGATCGGGTGGCCGTAGGTGCGGCCGTCGCCCTGGACGCCGACGCTGCGGACGTCGGCGAGCAGCACCACCGGGCACTGCCAGATCTGCTGGTCCAGCCCGGCCGCGGTCAGCTCCTCGCGGGCGATCGCGTCGGCCGCCCGCAGCGTCTCCAACCGGTCGTGGGTGACCTCGCCGATGATGCGGATACCCAGGCCGGGGCCGGGGAACGGCTGCCTGCCGACGATCACCTCGGGCAGCCCCAGCTCCGCACCGACCATGCGGACCTCGTCCTTGAAGAGCGCCCGCAGCGGCTCGACCAGAGCGAACTCGATGTCGTCCGGCAGCCCGCCGACGTTGTGGTGGCTCTTGATCGTGGCCGTGCCGTCGCCACCGCCGGACTCGACGACGTCCGGGTAGAGCGTGCCCTGCACCAGGAAGCCGACGTGGTGGTCGGCGACGACCTCGGCCGTCGCGGCCTCGAAGACCCGGATGAACTCCCGGCCGATGATCTTGCGCTTCTCCTCGGGGTCGGTGACCCCGGCGAGCGCGTCGAGGAACCGGTCGGCGACGTCGACGGTGTGCAGCGTCGCCCCGGTCGCGGCGACGAAGTCCTTCTCCACCTGCTCACGCTCACCGGCACGGAGCAGCCCGTGGTCGACGAACACGCAGGTCAACCGGTCCCCGATCGCGCGCTGCACGAGCGCACCGGCGACCGCGGAGTCCACCCCGCCGGACAGCGCGCAGATCGCGTGGCCGTCGCCGACCTGCGCCCGGATCGCGTCGACGGTCTCGTCGATGATCGACGCGGTCGTCCAGGTCGGGGTGATGCCGGCGACGTCGTGCAGGAACCGCCGCAGCACCTCCTGCCCGTGCGGGGAGTGGCCGACCTCCGGGTGGTACTGGACGCCGGCCAGGCGCCGGTCGGTGTCCTCGAACGCGGCGACCGCGACCCGGTCCGACGACGCCGTCACCGTGAACCCGGCGGGCGCCGCGGTCACCGAGTCGCCATGGCTCATCCAGACCGGGTGCGTCGCCGGCAGCCCGCCGTGCAGCGTGCCGGGGGTGCCCGACAGTGCGATCTCGGTGCGGCCGTACTCCCGGGTGCCATCGTGCGCGACCTCGCCGCCGAGCGCGCGGGCCATCGCCTGGAAGCCGTAGCACATGCCGAAGACCGGGATGCCGGCCTCGAAGAGCGCCGGGTCGACGGCCGGGGCGCCGTCCGCGTACACGCTGGCCGGGCCGCCGGAGAGGATCACGGCGGCGGGGGCGCGGTCGACGATCTCGGACACCGGCGTCGACGCGGGGACGATCTCGGAGTACACGTCCGCCTCGCGCACCCGGCGGGCGATCAGCTGCGCGTACTGGGCGCCGTAGTCGACGACGAGGACGGTCGGGGTCTGCACGCCGTCCAGGGTAACGACGCGACCGGCGTCACCCGGTGCCCGCACCGCCCGGCCGGGGCCGGCCCCGCCGCCCGTTCCCACGCACGCCGCTTCCACCGCACGTACGGGGCCGGATCGACGTCGTCCAGCTGCTCCCGGCCGAGCCGGCGCCCGTCGCCGGACGCGGATCATCCCGCCAGCCGCTCGATCCCGTCGAGGATCAGGCCGAGACCGAACTCCCAGTCGCCGTCGGCGTCCTCCTCGTCGAACCCGCCCGCGTACCAGAGCCGGTTCATCGACGGGAACCGCTCCTCGCTGAAGTAGCTCCCCCAGAACCCGGCGCGGGTGGCGTAGTGGTCGTCGCGGTCGACACCGGTGCGGGACGCCACCGACGTGTCGGTGATCTTCGCCCGGGCCGCGCCGAAGACGTGCGACTCGATCAGCCCCGCCGACCGGACGACCGTCACCGGGTCCAGCCCGGCCAGCGAGACCGCGCGGTAGAGGTCCTCCTGGACGTCGAGCACGTGGGGCCCCAGCGGCATCCGCCACAGGTTCGAGCTGATCAGCCACGGGTGCTTGCGGTACATCCGCCACGCCTCGTGCGCGTGGAACTCCGCCTGCGCCCGCCACCCGAGGTCCCGGGCGGGCAGCTCCCGCGTCCCCCACGCGCGATCGACCATGAGCTCGAACAGCTCGTCCCGGCCGGGCACGTAGGTGTAGAGGCTCATGGCGCCGACCCCCAGCTCCTGGGCGACCTTGCGCATCGACAGCTCGTCGACCGAGCGGGCGGCGACGGCCATGCCCGCCTCGACGACGCGGTCGAGCGTCAGCTTCTGCCGCGGACCGCGCCGTGGCGGGGCCGGCGGGTCCCAGAGCAGCTCGATCATCGCCTGGCCCTCGGGCGTCCCCCACCCCTGCTGATCCGTCACCGAACTCCCTCGCCGACTCTTCGTACGGCGTACCCTATCGGCCCCGTGCCTCGTCCCTCCGATCATCGATCCTGATGATCGACGCCGCCGGGGCCCGCACACCGGTAACGACGCACCGGCGTTCGGCCGATCAGGGGTACGTCCGCTCCGCACGACTCCCCCGGAGGCACCGAGATGGCCAGCACCCCGACCGGCGACCCCGGGACGGTCGACGCCGCGGCGACGATCCCGGCCCAGCGCACCGAGGCCGGCGTCCCGCCCGGCGCGGTCGCGTCGCCGCAGCCGGGCCCCGGGGTGCTGCCGGACCGGGCGATCCCGGAGCAGCGCCCGGCTCCCGCCCGGACCGTGGCCCCGGCGCCCGGTACGCCGACGCCGGACGACACCGCCCTGCCGGTTCCCGCCGGCACCACGGAGCCGGGTCCGGCCCTGCCCGTCACCCGGGCCCGCGCGTTCCGCACGGCGGTACTGCCGGTGTTCCTCGGCGCCGCCGTCGCCACCGCCACGATCGCCGCGACCGGGCTGCTGCTGACTCCGTCGTCGTCCTCGCCGCTGCCCACCCCGGCCACCGTGACCGGCTCCGGAGCACCGCTGCCCCGGATCGCGCCGCTCTCCCCCGCCGCGGCGGCCGCACTCGTCGACGCGGTGCCCGGCACCGCGCTGTCGGCCGCCGATCCGGTGGTCGCGCTGACCGCGTGGCGGGACAACGGCGGCCTCGGCCACCTCGTCGCGATCGGCGACGGGTTCGACCGGCTCGCCGCCGCCGCGGGCCGGCAGGACGCCGTCGAGCTCGCCGTCGCCTGCGGGACGCTGCAGACCGTGATGCGCGACGCCCGCGGCTACGACGCGGTGCCGGACGCCGTCGCGCAGGGCCACTGGACCGCGCTGCTCGACCACGGCTCGGCCGCCGCGACCGCCTGCATGTCCGGGGCGCTGACGTTCGACGCCCGGCAGCTGACCACCTTCACCGAGCAGTCCGCCCTGGTCCGCCAGGACCTGACCGCAACAGCGACCCGAATCCACACCGCCCTGACCTGACCCCGCCACACCCTTCCCACGAGCCGGACGCTCACCGGTTCCGGCGGTGCGCACCCGATCGCGTGCGCGGACACCGATCCCGTGAGCGTCGCGGGATCAGTCCTCGTGCCGGCCGAGGGAGCGGTGGGGTGGGGGCTGGACCGTGCCCAGGAGGGCACGCAGGTCCGCCGCGGTCGCGGCCCGCCGCTCCAGGTCGACGGCCACGACCGGTGCGACCTCCCGCAGCCGCCCGAGCAGAGCCGGGTCGGCGAGATCGTGGGCGCCACCGGCGAGCCCGGTCACGATCGCGTCCGGCCGGAGAGTGGCCACGGCCTGCGGGTCCGGGGCGCGGTCGGTACCGACCTCGTCGACGCCGTCCAGCACGCCGGCGCAGCCGACGACCGTCGCCCCCAGCTCGACCAGCAACGCACCGACGTCCGGGTCGGTCGCCACGACCTGCCGGACCGGACCGCGCAGCGGGACGGGCGTGCCGGTGGCGTCGACGAACGCGCGGCCCCCACCCATGGCGGCCCCTGCGGTGGGTCGGTTCATCCCGCCATCATGCACGGGAGCCGGTCCACGGCGCGATCACCGGCCGGAACCCGGTGGACCGCCCGCCACCGGCACGCCTAACGTCGCCGGACGTGACCAGCCCGAACGAGAACCGGATCCGCCGCGCCCTGACGAACTGCTCGAAGGGCGAGGCAACCGGATGACCCTGCCGGCGTGGGTCCGCGAGCTCGACCCCGACAGCCTCGACGACGTCCACGGCTGGCGTGACCCCAAGGCCCCGGACCGCGGGGTGCTGCTGGTGCCGACGGCGGAGGGCCCTGCGGGCGTCGTCCTGCGGGCCGCCACCGGCACCGCGCGGGCGGCCGCGATGTGCGCGCTCTGCCGGACCACGCACTCGGTCGGCGGGGTCGCGCTCTTCGCGGCGCCCCGCCGGGGCGCGAAGGGACGCCAGGGCGACACGGTCGGCACCTACATCTGCACCGATCTCGCCTGTGCCGAGCACGTCCGGGTCGAGACGGCGACCGCCGTGCTGAAGCCGACGCCCGGCACCACGGTGGACGAGCGCCGGGCCGGCCTGCGGGAGCGGGCGATCGAGTTCGTCGCGGCCGTCACCGCCGAGGGGTAGGCCGACCGGCTCAGGTGCGCAGGTTCAGCCCGACCCGCTGGAACTCCTTGAGGTCGGAGTAGCCGGTCTTCGCCAGCGCGCGGCGCAGGGCGCCGAACAGGTTCGTCGTGCCGTACGGGCTGTCGGTCGGTCCGAACAGCACCTGCTCCAGCGACCGGCCGGACCGGGCGAGGCCGGTGACCTCGGACCGCGGCAGCGACGGGTGTGCCGCCGCCGACGTCCAGTACAGCCCGCCGGCCGGGGACTCGGTGGCCTCGGCGAGCTGCTCGCCGAGCATCACGGCGTCGGCGCCGCAGGCGACCGCGCGGGCGATGTCACCGGACGTGCCGATGCCGCCGTCGGCGATCACGTGGACGTAGCGGCCGCCGGTCTCGTCGAGGTAGTCGCGGCGCGCCGCGGCGGCGTCGACGATCGCCGTCGCCATCGGGACGCCCACGCCGAGCACCTCATCGGTGGTGGTGGCCGTCGACTGCCCGTACCCGACGATGACGCCGGCCGCGCCGGTCCGCATCAGGTGCAGCGCGGTGCGGTAGTCACCCACCCCGCCGGCGACGACCGGCACGTCGAGGTCGGCGATGAAGTCCTTGAGGTTGAGCGGCTCGCCCTCCGAGACGTGCTCGGCCGAGACGATCGTGCCCTGCACGACCAGCACCTCGACGCCCGCGGCGAGCAGCGCCGGGGTGAGCTCGCGGGCCCGCTGCGGGCTGACCCGGGCGGCGACCGTGTGCGAGGCCTCGCGCAGCGGGCGCAGGGCCTCCACGATCAGGTCCTCGCGGATCGGGGCCTGGTGCAGCTCCTGCAGCAGCGCGAGCGCCGAGTCGGGCTCGTCACCGGTGGCCGCCTCGACGACCCGCGCCAGCGCGCCCTCGGCGTCGCCGTGCCGCGCCCACAGGCCCTCGGCGTTCAGCACCGCCAGACCGCCGAGCTCGGCGACCCGCACCGCCGACGCCGGCGACACGACCGCGTCGGTCGGATGGGTCACGAGCGGGATGTCGAAGCGGTAGGCGTCGAGCTGCCAGGAGGTCGACACCACCTTGGAGCTGCGGGTCCGCCGCGACGGCACGATCTCGATCTGGTCGAGGTCATAGGCACGACGGGCCTCCCGGCCCATCCCGATCTCCACGAGGTCACGCACGGGGACACCCTAAGCGGCGCCCTCCCGCGTCCGTGCCGCGGCCTACCCGGTACCGCCGGAGAGTCAGCGGGCGACGTAGTTCGGCGCCTCGACCGTCATCGTGATGTCGTGCGGGTGGCTCTCCTTGAGCCCGGCCGCGGTGATCCGCACCAGCTTCGCCTGCTGCAGCTCCGCGATCGTCTGCGCACCGACGTAGCCCATGCCCGAGCGCAGCCCGCCGCCGAGCTGGTGCACGACCGACGAGAGCGGCCCGCGGAACGGGATCCGGCCCTCGATGCCCTCGGGGACGAGCTTGTCCTCGGACAGCACGTCGTCCTGCGCGTAGCGGTCCTTGGAGTAGCTGCGCCCGGCGGCACCGGCCCGGCCCTGCATGGCACCCAGCGAGCCCATGCCGCGGTAGGTCTTGAACTGCTTGCCGCCGACGAGCACGACCTCGCCCGGGGACTCCGCGGTGCCCGCCAGCAGCGAGCCCAGCATCACCGTCGACGCACCGGAGGCGATCGCCTTGGCGACGTCACCGGAGTACTGGATGCCGCCGTCGCCGATCACCGGCACGCCCGCCGGCGCGCACGCCCGGGTCGCCTCGTAGATCGCGGTGATCTGCGGGGCACCGACCCCGGCCACGACGCGGGTGGTGCAGATGGAGCCCGGCCCGACGCCGACCTTGACCGCGTCGGCGCCCGCCTCGACGAGCGCCTTCGCGCCCTCGTAGGTCGCCACGTTCCCGCCGACGACGTCGACCTGGTCGCCGACCTCGGCGCGCAGCTTCGCGACGGTCTCCAGCACCCGGCGGGAGTGGCCGTGCGCGGTGTCGACCATGAGGACGTCGATGCCGGCGTCGACCAGGGCCATCGACCGCGAGTACGCGTCGTCCCCGACACCGACGGCGGCCGCGACGACCAGGCGGCCGTCCGGGTCCTTGGTGGCGAGCGGGTACTGCTCGGTCTTGTTGAAGTCCTTGATCGTGATCAAGCCGCGCAGCACGTCGTCGCCGTCGACGATCGGGAGCTTCTCCAGCTTGTGCCTGCGGAGCAGCCCGAGCGCCGCCTCCGCCGTCACGCCGACCTTCGCCGTCACCAGCGGGGCGCGGGTCATCACCTCGGAGACCGGGCGGTCGGTGTCGACCTCATACCGCATGTCCCGGTTGGTGATGATGCCGACCAGCCGGCCGCCCTCGTCGGTCACCGGCACGCCGGAGATCCGGAACTTGGCGCACAGCGCGTCGACGTCGGACAGCGTCGCGTCCGGCGCACACGTCACCGGGTCGGTCACCATCCCGGCCTCGGACCGCTTGACCACCTCGACCTGGGCCGCCTGCGCGTCCGGCGCGAGGTTGCGGTGCAGCACCCCGAGCCCGCCCGCGCGGGCCATCGCGATCGCCATCCGGGACTCGGTGACCGTGTCCATCGGGGACGACACGAGCGGCACCTGGACCCGCACGCGGCGGGTCACCTGGCTGGACGTGTCGGCCGAACTGGGAATCACGTCCGACTCGGCAGGGAGCAGCAGGACGTCGTCGAAGGTCAGGCCGATCGTCGCGAACTTGTCCGGCAGGCCGCCGATCTCGCTCGTCATCTCTCCGGAGCTCCCCTTGCAGTCGCGACTACCGCGGCGGTCGCTCGCCGCAGGACGCCATCGTACGTGGACCGTTACGGGGTGGGCCGGGGCCCGACCCCCGACACCGGTACCGTGTACGCCGTGTCACCAGAGGCGCTGCCACCGGACCCGTTCGCCGGAGACCCGGATGACCCTGCGCGCTCCCTGGAGGCGCTGGACGATCACGGTGACGACGCGTGGGCGGACTCCGGTGACCCCGACGGTCCCCCGCTGACCGACACCGACCGCGGTGAGATCCTGGCGGACCTGGCGGATCTCGCGGTCTACCAGGCGCTGCTGTCGAAGCGTGGGGTCCGCGGCATCGTCGTCGACTGCACCGACTGCGGAGAGCAGCACTTCCACGAGTGGAATCTGCTGCGCGCCAGCCTCCAGCAGCTGCTCGACGAGGGCCGGATGCGCCCGCACGAGCCGGCCTTCGACCCGGACCCCGCGCACTACGTGACGTGGGAGTACTGCCGCGGCTACGCCGACGCCACCCTGGCCGAGGACGAGTAGCGCGGACGGAACGACGAGAAGGGCCCCGGAGGACGACGCCTCCGGGGCCCTTCTCGTACGTGCCTCAGTTCGGGGAGCTGCTGACCGCCCCGGTCGAGGTGGACGACGACGGCGTGTCCCGATCGGACTCGGAACGACCGCCCTCGCCGGACGCCGTCGGCGACGTGGACGTCGTGCTCGGGTCGGCCGATCCCTCGGTCGTCGGCGAGGTCTCGGACGGGCTCGGCGACGTCGTCGTGCTCGGCGACGGGCTCCCGGTGCCCGGCCCCTGCAGCACCCGCGGGTCGCTGCTGCCCTCCGGGCTGCTGCTCCCGTCCGGGCTCGTGCTGCCACCCGACGAGCTGCCGCCCGGGTTCGAGGTACCGGACTCCGGCCGCGGCGAGACGGGCTGCTGCGGCTCCGGACGCCCCTCCGACGACGGCGGCGCCGGGGTGCCGTCGCGCAGCGGTGCCCGCGGGTCGGTCGGGACACCGGCCGGGGACTCCGCCACCTTCTGCGTCAGGAAACGGTTCTGCTGCTCGAAGTCGTCACGCTGCTCGGGATCGGTCCGGTCGAGGAGCGGGCCGAGCGCGGCGAGATCCTGCTGCGCACCGACGGTGTCGCCGGAGGCGAGCTTCGCGTTCACACGCTCGATGCCCGTCCGCAGGTCGGTCGCGGCCTGGACCTGCTCGGCACGCTCGCTGTAGAGCACCCTGCTGACACCCCAGAGCGCGTCGCCCGGCTGGGCCTCGTGCGCACCGATCGAGACGACGGCGAGGGCGCAGGCGGCCACCGCAGCGGCCGCGACCAGCGGGCGCAGGAAGGACACCTTCCGCGACGGCTTCGCCGGCTGCAGCATCTCGACTGCCTCGTCGGTCCCGACGAGTTCGGGGACCGGCTCGCGGTCGACGTCGTCCTTCCAGGTGGAGAGCAGCGCGACCAGACGGTCGTCGACGTCGTAGCCGCGGTTGCCCGGTCCGGACACGCCCAGGCCGGACGACAAGGCGTTGATCAGCTCGTCGTCGGCCTGCAGCTCGACCAGGTCGACCGGGCCCTCGTCGTCGAGCTCCGGCTGGTCGGCGAACGGCCGGCCGACCGGCTGCCCGCCCCGGTGGCCGTTCTGGCCCGACGGGGGACGGCCACCCTGGGGACCGGGCCGCGGCTCGCCGAAGCGGCCGCGGGTGACCGGTGCGGGCGGGCGCTCCTGCCCGTCGCCCGGCCGTGGGGGTCGGCCCGGGCCGTACGGATCCTGGTCACGCATCCCGGACCACCTCCTCACTCATGATCTTCCGCAGCCGGGACAGCGCCCGGTGCTGTGCCACCCGGACGGCGCCCGGTGTGGAGCCGACGGCTGCCGCGGTCTCCTCCGCGGACAACCCCACGACCACCCGCAACACGATGATCTCCCGATGCTTCTCCGGGAGGACCTCCAGCAGCCTGGACATCTCCTCGGACAGTTCGACCTGAAGGGCCCGGGTCTCCGGGCCGTCGGACGTCTCCATCCGTTCCGGCACGTCGGCGACGGGCTCGGAGCGGTTGCGGGACGCCGCCCGGTGCGCGTCGATCACCTTGTGCGACGCGATGCCGTAGACGAACGCGAGGAACGGGCGGCCCTGCACCCGGTACCCCGGCAACGCCGTGAGCACGGCTACACACACCTCCTGGGCGACGTCGTCCGCCGAGACGGATCCTCTGTCGGTCCCCAGTCGTGCCCGGCAGTAGCGCACGACGAGGGGCCGAATCATGGTGAGAACGCGCTCGACCGCGGATCGATCGCCGGCCATCGCCGCTTCGATCCACTCGTCGGGAACGTCTCTTGATTCACTCATCGTGGGGAACCGTCCAGGTGTTACGAGACTGCTTCGGCGTCATCCGATCGTGGAGGCAACCCGCGTTCCGGCAGGTGGGACCACGGAGGGTCCACCGTATCCGAGCGCCGTACGCCCGTGGGAGCTGCTCCATGCAGAGTCAGACGATCGTGCGGAGTGTCGGGTTGCGTGACGCCTCGGGTGCACGCGGTCACCAGGCGGGCACGGTCGGCGAGCGGTACACGCGGCACCGTCGGGCGCTGTGGCCGGACGGGAAGAAGATCATCCCTGGTGGGCGGCCGGTCGTGGACCGCCCGGCGCGGGCGGCATCCGCTCCGGCGACGTTCACAGCACCGGCACACGACGCCCGTGTAACGAACGTGACGTGAGTGACGAAAGGGACCACAGGGACGTGAGGTGACTGTTCCCGGTTCGACGGCGACCGCTCGTCGCCCGGGCTCCGACCCGGGGCCGGGACGACAGGCACGGGCACGGGACGGGTCGTGTGGTAGGAGGGGCGTCCGGGACGACGCCGGGCGCGGGCTGGGCCGCCGGGGCGCGGCGGCAGCGATGCCCCACGACCGGCGGGGTGCGACCCGGCCGGCGGGAGCGGGGCTCGGCGATGGCGTCCGGCGGAGGTCGCGGGTCCAGTCGCGGGGAGCACGACCGGTGCCGGACGACCGTCCGGAGCCGGGGTGGCGCGCGTGGCGGCACGCCGGAGCCGTCGTGGGCGGGACCGCGGGGGTCGGTCCGGCCCGTGGGTCCCGTGACCGGCCCTCGCGGGCGGCACGGGGTGCGAGTCACGCCGGGTTCGGGGATCCGGCGCGGTACGCGGGGTGCGGCAGGTCGTCCGTCAGGAGACGAGACCGCGCCGGAACCCGTGCGCGACGGCCTGCGCGCGGTCCCGGACACCCAGCTTGCGGAACAGCCGCCGGGCGTGGGTCTTGACCGTGTCCTCGGACAGGTAGAGCTCGCGGCCGATCTGGCCGTTGCTCTTGCCCTGGCTCATCCCGCGCAGCACCTGCAGCTCACGCTCGGTGAGCTGGACGCCCGGGTCGGTGGGGACCCGCGGGGTGGGCACCGACGTGCTGGCCAGCGTGTGCGCCAGCGCGGCGACCAGCTCGGGCCGCGAGGCGTCCCAGCGCAGGTAGCCACGGGCACCGCCGGCGATCGCGGCGGCGATGCTGCCCGCGTCGTCCGGAGCACCGAAGACGATGACGTTGGCCTGGGGGTGCGCGGCGACCAGGCGCCGGGTGGCCTCCACACCGGTGGGCACCGCACGCTGGGTCCCGACCAGGACGACGTCGACGGACTGGCGGGCGTAGCGGGCGAGGAGTTCGTCCCCGTGGGCCACGCAGTCGATGCGCTGGACCCCGGGGACCGCGGACATGACGCGGGTCAGACCCTCGCGGACGCTGCGACGATCGTCGCAGATGAGTACCGTCGTCACGACGATTCCTTCCTGCAGCTTCCTGCAGCCGGGTGATGCTCACCCTCCGAATCGGCGGGTGACCCTCTCACCTTGACACGGTCGGGGCGATTTTGTGGCCTCCGTTCGGAACTCCGGCCCACCTGCCTCAGCGTCATGTGGGTGAAGGGTCGCCGAATGGAGTAGTCCGTACGGTACATCCTCCGGTCCGGGGATCCAGCACTACTCCCGCAGCAGTTCCCGGCCGGGACCGTCACTTCGCGTATAGAGGACGCTCACCGTGTGCAATGCCGCATGTCGGCGACCCTCCGCACCCGCTCGGCGACTGCGCGTATCGAAACGTGACTCTCCGGCGTGTCGCGGTGCGGCGTCCGATGCACCCGCCCGGTTGTTCATCCCCTGTTCAGCCGTACCGTGACCGCTTCGTCACAGGACCTCGCCGTCATCCGGGTCGACGACCGCTCCGACCCTCTCCGGCGGGTGGCGGTCGGCGAGGTCCGCCGCGGCCAGCAGTGCCGGCCGGTGCAACGGCACCATCCCGGTCGCCAGCGCGTCCGCCGCGACCGCGTCCAGCTCGGCGAGCACCGCCGACGGGTGCTCGCCCGCCACCCCGGCAGCGACCGCCCGCACCAGCCGGCTCTTCAGGACGTGCCGGTCGGAACCGAGCGTCCGGGCACCGGCCAGTGCCCGGTCCGCCGCGACCAGTGCGGCGTCCGCGTCGCCGGCGACCAGCGCGGTCTCGGCGCTCACCCAGTCGTGCCGGACCCGGGTGCGGGACCCTGCCGCGCCACACCACGGGCCGGCCCGGTCCAGCAGGACGGCGGCGCGGGCGGCGTCGAACCGGCCCAGTGCGTCCGCGGCCAGGCCGGTGAGCGCGTCCGCCACGGCGGCACCAGCGCCCGTCCCCCAGGGGTCGTCCGGTCCGCCAGGACACCCGAGGCCCCGCGCGAGACGTGCCGCCCGGCCGTCCAGCGGGATGGCGGCCGCGTGCCCGCCCAGCTGCCGCAGGTGCGACGCCCTCGTCACCAGCGCGTGCGCCCGCAGGCCGGGATCCACGGCCGGGTCCCGCCGAAGAGCCTCCAGGACACCCGCCGCGCGGGCGTAGTGACCGACGCCACCCAGCGCGACGGCAGCAGCCCAGCGGGTGATCGCGGACGGCGACCGGGCCGCCCGGCCGGCATCGTGGCTCGTCGCCGCCCCGCCGAGCAGCCGGATCACGGCGCGTGGCGGGGACGCCACCGGATCCGGGGACCGGACGTGCACGATCGTTCTCCTCCCAACAGGTTTGCACCCGTCGAACCCCGGGAATCTTCACCATGTCAAGCCCGAGGTCGAAGGCAGGTGACAAACATGGCGGACATCCGGAGGCTTCCCGGCCCGGTCGCCGACATCTACGACTGGCAGAGGGAGGGGGCCTGCCGGGGGATGGACAGCGCGTTCTTCTTCCATCCCGAAGGTGAGCGTGGTCCCGCACGGGCACGCCGCGAGAACCGCGCCAAGCAGGTGTGCAACGACTGCCCGGTCCTCGCGCAGTGCCGCGAGCACGCCCTCAACGTGCACGAGCCGTACGGCATCTGGGGCGGCCTGTCCGAGTCCGAGCGGGACGCGATCATCCGCGGTCCGCGCCGCACGCTCAAGGTCGCCGCCGAGGCGACCGCCCAGCCGGTGGAGAAGCTCGGCGCCGTCTGAGAGGCCCGGCACCACCGGATCCTCTACTCCCTGCCCCGCGACACACGAAAGGCGGGCGACCATCGGTCGCCCGCCTTTCGTCGTGCGTAGGCTTGGAACTCAGTGCCCGTGCCCGTGGCCGTGGCCGCCGGCGGACGGAGCAGGCTCCTCCTCCGGCTTGTCCACCACGGCGCTCTCGGTGGTCAGCACCATGCGCGCGATGGAGGCCGCGTTCTCGACGGCCGACCGGGTCACCTTGACCGGGTCGATGACGCCGTCGGCGACCAGGTCGCCGTAGGTCTTGGTGGCCGAGTTGTACCCGGTCCCCCAGCCCTTCTCGGCGACGCGGGACACCACGATGGAGCCCTCGTCCCCGCCGTTCTCCGCGATCCAGTAGAGCGGGGAGGACAGCGCCTTGCGGACGATCGCGACACCGGTCGCGGCGTCGCCGGTGAGGCCGAGGCCGCCGTCGAGCTCGGCTGCGGCGTGCACGAGCGCGGACCCGCCACCGGGGACGATGCCCTCCTCGACCGCGGCCCGGGTGGCCGACACCGCGTCCTCGATGCGGTGCTTGCGCTCCTTGAGCGCGGTCTCGGTGGCCGCACCGGCCCGGATGACCGCGACACCACCGGAGAGCTTGGCCAGGCGCTCCTGGAGCTTCTCCTTGTCCCAGTCCGAGTCGGACGCCTCGATCTCGCGCTTGAGCTGCGCGACGCGGCCCTCGACGTCGGCCTTGTCACCGCCGCCCTCGACGATCGTGGTGTTGTCCTTGGTGACGACGACGCGCCGGGCCTTGCCCAGCAGGTCCAGCCCGGCCTCGTTGAGCTTGAGGCCGACCTCCGGGTTGATGACCCGGCCGCCGGTGGCGATCGCGAGGTCGTCCATGAACGCCTTGCGGCGGTCACCGAAGAACGGCGACTTGACCGCGGCGACCTTGACGGTCTTGCGGATCGAGTTGACGACCAGGGTGGACAGCGCCTCGCCCTCGACGTCCTCCGCCATGATCAGCAGGGGCTTGCCCTCGCCGAGCACCTTCTCCAGCAGCGGGAGCAGGTCCTGGATGGAGCTGATCTTGTCGCGGTGCAGCAGGATGTAGGCGTCCTCGAGCACCGCCTCCATCGACTCGGAGTCGGTGACGAAGTACGGCGACAGGTAGCCCTTGTCGAACTGCAGGCCCTCGGTGATCTCCAGCTCGGTGGCGAGCGTGGAGCCCTCCTCGACGGTGATCACGCCGTCGTTGCCGACGGTCTGGATCGCCTGGGCGATCAGGTCGCCGATCTCCTGCTCGCGCGAGGCGATGGCGCCGACCTGCGCGATGTGGCTCCCGGCGTCGACCGGGGTGGCCTTGGCCAGCAGCACGTCGGAGATCTTCTGCGCGGCCGCGGCGATGCCCTCGCCGAGCGCGGACGGCGCGGCGCCGGCGGCCACGTTGCGCAGGCCCTCCTTGACCAGGGCCTGGGCCAGCACGGTGGCGGTGGTGGTGCCGTCGCCCGCGACGTCGTTGGTCTTGGTCGCGACGGTCTTCGCCAGCTGGGCGCCGAGGTTCTCGTACGGGTCCTCGAGGTCGACCTCGCGGGCGATCGTGACGCCGTCGTTGGTGACGGTCGGGCCGCCGAACTTCTTGTCGATGACGACGTGCCGGCCGCGCGGGCCGAGGGTCACCTTCACCGCGTCGGCGAGCTGGTTCACGCCGCGCTCGAGCGCGCGGCGGGTGTCCTCGTCGAAGCTGATCTGCTTCGCCATGTCTGTTGTCTCAGCCTCTCGTCATGGGCTAGCGGGGGTACAGACACGACCGCCCCGGCCGGACCACCGTCCGGTGGGCCGCCCGGGGCGGTTCGCGTCACGCGAGTTCCGGCGTCAGTTGACGACGGCCAGCACGTCGCGGGCGGAGAGGATCAGGTACTCCTCGCCGTTGTACTTGACCTCGGTGCCGCCGTACTTCGAGTAGATGACGACGTCGCCGACCGCCACGTCGAGCGGGACGCGGTTCCCGTTGTCGTCGACCCGGCCCGGGCCCACGGCCAGGACCTTGCCCTCCTGGGGCTTCTCCTTGGCGGTGTCCGGGATGACGATGCCGGAGGCGGTGGTGGTCTCCGCCTCGCTGGCCTGGACGACGATCTTGTCCTCGAGCGGCTTGATGTTCGCCACGACGATGACCTCCCCTTCCTGGGGTGAATCCGGTAAGATGGTTCTGTCCGGTGTCAGCAGCGCACACGTGGCGACCTCCCGCCCCGCCGTCGCGGGTGCCGGGGCGACCGGTCTCCGTCGCGCGCATTGGCACTCTACTCACGAGAGTGCCAGAAGCGTGGCGGGGGCTCAACCGGTTCGTTCACCCGCGTGGGGGACGCTCGCGTACCGGCCGGTCGGAGATCACGGCGGGCGGCCGGTCCGGCGTCGTTGCTCGTCACGCCGGTGCCGTGGCCCGGGCACACGGCGGTTACCCGCGCGGCGGCCGCCGCAACCGTCCGGCGGTCCACCGCGCCGCGGTGCCCGGTAGCGTCGCCGACCGTGGCTGACCTGGTACTCGGTGCGAACGTCGTCGGCTGGACCGCGGACAGGGACACCTCGTTCGCGGTGCTCGACGCGTTCGTCGCCGCCGGCGGGACGCGGATCGACACGGCGGACTCCTACACGTGGCGCGCGCCCGGCAACTCCGGCGGCGAGTCGGAGACGATCCTCGGCGAGTGGATGGCGGCCCGGGGCAACCGGGACACGCTGCACCTCGCCACGAAGGTGGGCTCGTGGCCCGAGCGGCCGGGCCTCGGCGGCGCGAACGTCGCCGCGGCGGCACGGGACTCGCTGCGGCGCCTGGGCACCGACCGGATCGACCTCTACTACGCCCACCGCGACGACCCGGACACGGCGCAGGAGGAGACGCTCGACGCGTTCGACGCCCTCGTCCGCGAGGGGCTGGTCCGCGAGATCGGTGCGTCCAACTTCTCCGCCGAGCGGCTCCGCTCGGCCCTGGAGATCTCCGAGCGCGACGGGCTGGCCGCGTTCACCGCGGTCCAGCCGCACTACAACCTCATGGAGCGCGACGACGTCGAGGCCGCGCTCGTGCCGCTCGCGGAGTCGGCCGGCCTGGCCCTTTACCCGTACTACGGGCTCGCGAAGGGGTTCCTCACCGGCAAGTACCGGCCCGACTCCCCCGCCCCGGAGGGCCCGCGCAGCGAGGGGGCGTCCGCCTACCTCGACTCCCGTGGCCGGGCCGTGCTGGCCGGGCTCGACGAGATCGCGGCGGGCCACGAGGTCCCGGTCCCGGCGGTCGCGCTGGCCTGGCTCGCGGCCCAGCCGTCGGTGACCGCGCCGATCGCCAGTGCCCGCACCCCGGAGCAGCTCGCCCAGCTGCTCCCGATGCGGACCCTGGAGCTGACCCACGACGAACTGCGCCTGCTCTCGTACCTGTCCGCGACGAGCTGACCCGTGTGATCACGGATCCGGTGCGGATCCGGCCGTATGTGGCCGTCTCCCTTCCGGATCCGTGATCACCGTTCGGTGAGCAGCGCCAGGTACACCGCGGCCGTCACCGCCGGGTCCCGCAGGTCCCCGACCAGTGCCCGGATCCGGCCGAGGCGGTGCCGGACGCTGTTCTCGTGGACGTGCAGGGCGCGCGCGGTGGCGGGGACGTCCTGACGGTGTGCCAGCCAGGTCCGCACGGTGGCGCGCAGGGCGGCGTCGAGCGGGGTCAGGACGTCCCGGGTCAGCTCGGCCACCCGGTCCGCACCGATCTCCAGCACCATCCGGTCCAGCACCGGGAGGTCCTCGGCCCGCACCGGCCCGGCACCGGTGAGCGCGCAGCGCCGTGCGGCGAGGCGGGCGTCGCGGTGGGCGGGCGCGACCTCGGCTCCGGGCGGGACGGTCGCCGTCCCCGCCGCGGTGAGTTCCGGCGGCACCTCGGTGACCAGCGCGACCAGCTCACCGTCGATCTCGGCGAGCAGGTACGGGGCGCGGGCGTCGTCCAGGACACGCTCCGCACCGGCCGCCGTGGCCGACGGCGGGAGCACGACGACGGTCCGCCCACCACCGGGGCCCGGCCCCGGGCCGGCGTGCTCGCCGTCCCCGCCGGACAGGAGGGCGTGCAGCGCCGCCGCCCGGTCCGCGCGGCGGCGGGCCGTGTCGTCGTCATCGGCGGCGGTCAGCCCGGCCAGCAGCCGCGCCACCAGCGCCACCGCCCGCACGATCAGTGGTACCGGCACCGACCCCCGGGAAACGCCCGCGACCAGCCACGCCCGGACCCGGCCGGACGGCCGCGGCGAACAGGCCGTCGGCGTCCACGACCTCGACCGGCGGCCCGGTGGCGGGCAGCGCCCGGAAGCGCGTCCAGCGCTCGCGGGCGCCGTCCGGAGCGGAACCGGGATCGGCGGCCAGGACCGAGCCGTCCGGGCGGTGCAGCGCGACCCCGCACCGCAGCACCCGGGCGAGCCCGTGCACCAGGGTCTCGGCCGGGTCGGGGCCACCGAGCAGGGCGGTGAGCGTGTCGGTGATCGCCGCGGCCCGCCGGAAGGCGTCGAGGTCCCGGTCCAGGACGGCGGTGTCCACCGCGCGGACGATCTCCCGGAACGGTGTCGCCTCCGGCACCGCGAACAGGGGCAGCTCGCGGCGCCGGGCCTCCGTCACGAGCTCGTCCGGGACGTCGTCGTGCACCATGCCGACGCCGAACCCGAGGCCGGCCACCCCGCCGCCGGCGAGCTCGGCGACCAGCTCACGGCACTCGGCGCCGGAGGTCAGCCGCAGTCCGGTCGTCAGCAGCACCCAGCCGGGCGGCACCCAGCGCGTCGGCTGCGGGATCTCGACGACGTGCGCGCCGTGCACGGGGACGCGACGCCCCGGGACGACGGGCACGAGCCCCAGCTCACCGCGGTCGAGCAGGTCGTCCAGGTCCACCGGTTGTGGATAGCACAACAGAGTTGTCCACAGTTGTGGATTCCACCGGTCGCGTGCCCGGTGCGGCGGCCTAGCGTGGACCCCACCGCCCCGACGAGGAGGCCGACTTTGTCCGCGTTCTGGCACCCGTTCGCCGCCATGCACTCCGTCCGCGACGCCAAGGTGACGATCACCCGCGGCGACGACGTCTGGGTCCACGACGACGCGGGGAACCGCTACCTCGACGGCACCGCGAGCCTCTGGTACGCCAACGTCGGACACGGCCGCCGCGAGATCGTGGACGCCGTCACCGAGCAGCTCGGGCGGCTGGAAGCGTACTCCACCTTCACCGACTTCTCCAACGAGCCCGCCGAGCGGCTCGCCGACGAGATCGCCGCCCGCGCCCCGCTCGACGGCGGCAAGGTGTTCTTCACCAGTGGCGGCGGCGACTCCATCGAGACCGCGGCGAAGCTGGCCCGCGAGTACTTCGCGGCCGTCGGGGAGCCGGAACGCACGGTGCTGCTGCACCGCGAGCACAGCTACCACGGCACGCACGGCCTGGGCACCGCACTGGCCGGGATCCCGGGGAACCGGACCGGTGGGCCCTTCGTGCCGGACGTCGTCCGGACCCCGTGGGACGACGCCGCCGGGCTGGAGAAGACGATCGTCGACCTCGGCCCGGAGCGGGTCGCGGCCTTCTTCTGCGAGCCGGTGATCGGCGCGGGCGGCGTGCTGCCGCCGCCGGAGGGCTACGTGGAGGCGGCCGCCGAGATCTGCCGCCGGCACGGCGTGCTGTTCGTCGCCGACGCCGTGATCTGCGGGTTCGGCAGGCTCGGCGACTGGTTCGGCGTCGAGCGGTTCGGGGTGCGCCCGGACATCGCGGTCTTCGCGAAGGGCGTCACGTCCGGCTACCAGCCGCTGGGCGGGCTCGTCGCCTCCGAGCGGATCGCCGCCCCGTTCTGGGACGAGCCCGGCCGGGTGTTCCGGCACGGCCAGACCTACGCGGGTCATCCCGCGGCGTGCGCGGCCGGGTCGGCGACGATCGCGCTGCTGGAGCGGGACGGCCTGCTGGCCCGGGCCGACGCCCTGGAGCCGCAGCTGCTGGAACGCCTGCAGGGACTCACCGACCACCCGCTGGTCGACCATGCCCGCGGCGGCGTCGGCGTGCTCGGCGGGCTCGGCTTCGACCCGGAGCGGCTGGCCGGTGCGCCGGACCTGCCCCAGCGGGTGTTCCGCGCGACCCGGGAGCGGGGCGTGCTGATCCGCCCGATGGTGTCGGCGCTGGGGTTCTCGCCGCCGCTCACCGCGACCCCGGAACACCTGGACCTGCTGGCCGAGGCCACCCGGGTCGGGCTGGACGCGGTGGCGGCCGGGCTCTGACCGCGGTCGCGGTCAGGTGCCGGCCGTGCCCGCCGGGTCGCGCCGCATCGTGTGCGCGTCGGCCCCGGACGGCCGGTAGTACCGCTTCCGCAGCCCGACGATCCCGAAGCCGTGGGCCTCGTACAGCGTGCGGGCCGGCTCGTTGTCGGTCCGGACCTCGAGGAACACGGTCGCGCCGAGCTCGTCCGCCGCCTCGAGCAGCCGCGCGAGCAGCGCCCGCCCGATCCCGTGCCGCTGCCAGCCCGGGTCGACGCCGATGGTGTGCACCTCGGCCTCGGCCTGCGGCGGCCCCGCGACGACGGCGAGCCCCGCGTACCCGACGAGCCGGCCGTCCACCCGGGCGGCGAGGTAGAGCTGCCCGGACGTGACGGCCTCGCGGAACGCCTGCGCGCTCCACGGGTCGTCCCCGGGGAACAGCAGGTCCTCCAGCTCCGCGCAGCGCTCGGCGTCCGCCCGGTAGAGCGGGCCGACGGTGACGGTGGCGGTCATGCGGTGACGCGCTTGCGCCCGGTCGGCTCGACGGCGTCGGGGCGGCGCAGGTAGAGGGGCTCGACCGGCTCGGGGGTGCGCCCGGCCCGCAGCGCGGCCGCGGCCACACCGACGAGTGCCGCCGGCGACGGCGCGGACGGCCCGGTGACCTCCGCGCCGAGCCGGTCGGCGAACGACGGGTCCCCGACGACGGTGCCGACGGCCAGCCCGGGGAGCCGTGCGGCCAGCTCGGCGGGTGGCTCGACGGCCGGTCCGGTGAGCCGCCGCGCGGCCGGGTCGTACGCGGCCCAGTACACCTCGCGGCGACGCGCGTCGGTCACGACCAGCAGGTTGTCCGGTCCCGTCCGCGAGTCCGGGGCGCCCGGCTCGGCGATCCCGGCCGCGGTCAGGGCGAGCGCGTCGTGCGAGCAGACCCCGTGCACCGGGACGTCGAGTGCGTGCCCGAGCGCGGCGGCCGAGACGATCCCGACGCGCAGCCCGGTGAAGGGCCCCGGCCCCGCCCCGACGACGACGGCGCCGATCCCGGACAGCTCCCGCCCTGCCTCGGCGCAGAGCGCGCGGACGGCGGGCACGAGCAGCTCACCGTGCTTGCGCCCGTCGTGGGCGCGGGCGGCGAGGGTCTCGGGAGGGCCGTCGGCGGGCAGCGCGACGAGCCCGGCGGTCACGACCGTCGTCGCGGTGTCCAGGGCCAGTACCAGCACGGTCGACCAGCCTACGGTCGTGCCGTGCGGCGCAGCGTGGCGACCCGGGTCTCGTCGTCGCGGCGCTCCAGCACGACCTCGACGGCCCCGCGCTCGTCGTCACCGGCGAGGCGTTCCGCGAGACCGCCCCCCCACTCGACGGCGACGACGGCCCGGCCCAGCTCGGTGTCGAGATCGAGGTCGTCGAGCTCGGCGGCGACGCCGACGTTCCCGTCAGGGCCGCCGAGCCGGTAGGCGTCGACGTGCACCAGCGCCGGCCCGCCACCCGACGACGGGTGCTCGCGCGCGATCACGAACGTCGGCGACGCGACGGAGCCGGTCACGCCGAGCCCCCGGGCGAGCCCGCGGACGAGCGCGGTCTTCCCCGCCCCCAGCGGCCCGGCGAGCAGCAGCAGGTCCCCCGCGGCGAGCTCGCGGCCGAGTTCCTCGCCGAACGCCTCCGTGTCGGCGACGGTGGGCAGCTCACGGCGCAGCGGCCCGGCCCCCGCGGGCGGGATCACGACCGGTCCTTGCGCGACCCCGGGCCGGCCTTCCCGCCACGGGAGCGGCCCGTGCCGCGTCCGGTCCCCCGGCCCGTTCCCCGCAGCACGCCTCCGCGCCGGCGGCCGGTGCCCCGTGCGCCGCTCGGCGCCGTCCGGCCCGGGCCGTCGGTCGCGTCCGCCGTGGCCCCGTCCGCCGTGGTCTCGCCGGCGGCGGACTCGTCGGTGGCGGCCGCACGGCGCGGGCGCATCGAGCGGTGCGGCGGGCGGGTGAGCCGGAACCGGTCGCCGCGGGACCGCTCCAGGCTGCGCTCGATCAGGTTCCCGAGCTCGTCGTCGACGGCGTCGGGCTGCTCCAGCATCGGCATGTGGCCGACGCCGTGCAGCCGCACCAGCCGCGCGGTCGGGATCGCCTCGGCGATCACCTCGGAGTGCCGGTACGGGATGATCCGGTCGGCGTCGCCGGCGAGGACCAGCACCTCGGCGTCGGACAGCCCGGGCAGCGCGGCCAGCCGGTCGTGCGTGCCGAGGGTGTCGACGAAGTCGGTCAGCGCCCCCACCGCGTTCGAGTCGATCATGGTGTCGACCAGGTCGACCATCCGCGGGTCCACCGCCCGGTCGCCGTAGGCGAACCGCTTGGTGATCGCCCAGATGATGTCGCCGAGCGCGCGCCGCCCGGTCTCGACCAGGTTCGGCTGCCACGCGGCCAGGCCACCGAGCGTGCGGATCACCGGGTTGCGGCGGGACAGGAACGTGCCCGGCAGCCCGGACGACGCCATCTCCCCGGCCGAGGTCGACACCAGCGCGACCCCCGCGACGCGGTCGTGGAACAGCTCCGGGTGCTGCTCGGCGAGCGCCATCACCGTCATGCCGCCCATCGAGTGCGCGACCAGCACCAGCGGCCCCTCCGGGGCGAGCGCGCGGACCACCGCGTCGAGATCGCGCCCGAGCTGGTCGATCGTGCAGCTCTCCTGCGGCGCCCGCTCGGAGCGGCCGTGGCTGCGCTGGTCGTAGAGCACCATTCGGACCGACGGCCCCGTCAGCAGCGCCAGGTACTCGCGCTGCTCCTGCCAGGTCCGCCGGTCCAGCGCGAACCCGTGCACCAGGACGACGGTGACCGCCGGCTCCGCGCCGTCGGCCGGCCCGACCTCCTCGCAGGCGAGCCGGACGCCGTCGTCGGCCATCACCGAGCTCTCCTCGCCGGACCAGCCGGCAGGCTCCTGCCCGCCGTGCTCGGCCATCTGGGTGGCCAGGCTGCGCCGCGCCGACGCGATCTTCCGGCGCTGCGAGGCGACGCCGACGCCCGCGGCGGCACCCGCCGCACCGACCAGGCCACCGGCGATCCCGGCGACCGTCCAACCCCTGCGGCTCATGCGTTCCCCCCGCCGAGCACGGTGCGGCGCACCCGGCCCTTGATGCCGGTGACGATCTCGTAGTGGATGGTGCCCAGCTCGTCGGCCCACTCGCGGGCGGTCGGCCCGCCGCCGTCGCCGGTGCCGAACAGCTCCACCCGGTCGCCGACCGCGACACCGAGCTCACCCGGTGCACCGCAGTCGACGACGAACTGGTCCATGCACACCCGCCCGGCGACCGGGCGGACCGTGTCCCCGATCCGCACCCGCATCCGGCGGCCGTCGTTCATCCGCCGCGGGACGCCGTCGGCGTAGCCGAGCGGGACCAGCGCGAGGGTCCGCGGACCGGGCGCGGTCCACTCGTGGCCGTAGGAGACGCCCTCGCCGGCGGCGACGGTCTTCACCAGCGCGACCCGGCCGCGCACCGTCATCGCCGGGCGCAACGGACTGTCGGCCGGCTGGGCGATCGGGTCCAGTCCGTAGGCGGCGATCCCCGGGCGCACCAGGTCGAGGTGCAGGTCGGGGCGGGTCATGAGGGCCGCCGAGTTCGCGAGGTGGACCAGCGGGGCGAACCCGCGGTCGCGGACGTGCGAGGCGGCGGCCCGCAGCCGCGCGGCCTGCGCGTCGATGCTGGGGTCGCCGGGCTCGTCGGCCCGGGCGAGGTGCGACCAGACGGCGTCGACCTCGCAGGTCCCCTCCGCGGCCGCGGCGGCGACGTCGTCGACCAGGCCGGGCCACTCGTCGGGCGGGCAGCCGTTGCGGGACAGCCCGGTGTCCGCCTTGAGGTGCAGCCGCACCGGCCGCCCGGCCGCGCGGGCACCGGCCAGCACCGCGGTCAGGTGTTCGCGGGACGACACCGACAGCTCCACCCCCGCGGCGACGGCGGCGGCGAAGTCCTCGTCGGGCAGGTGCAGCCAGGACAGCAGCGGCGCGCCGATCCCGGCGGAGCGCAGCGCGAGGGCCTCGTCCAGGGTCGCGACGCCGAGGCGGCCCGCCCCGGACGACAGCGCCGCCCGGGCGACGCCGGCCGCGCCGTGGCCGTACCCGTCGGCCTTGACCACGACCATCGTCGCGGCGCCGCTGCGCGCGGCCAGGCCGGACAGGTACGCGACGTTGTGCCGCACCGCGTCCAGGTCGACCACGGCCTCGGCCCGGGGTCCGCCGGGCGGGGGCGCGGGGGCGCCCGCACCGGGTACGGGTTCGGTGGCTGGCAACACGGCCCCGATCATCGCATCCCGGAACGACGGGCCCGTCCCTCAGTCGGTCCCGGCCTCCATCGCGGCCCGGTCGAGGGACTCCTCGACCTGCTCGGCCCCCTCCTCGGCGGGCGTCGCGGTGATCTCCGCCGCCCGGCCCGGCTCGACGTCGCCGACGAAGGTCCGGAACGACCCGCCCAGCATCCCGGTCGCGGCGTACTGCTCGAGCTTGGCGCGGGAGTCGGCCAGGTCGAGGTTGCGCAGGGTGAGCTGGCCGATCCGGTCGCCGGGGGTGAAGGGGGCGTCCTCGACGCGCTCCATCGACAGCCGGTCCTCGGCGTAGGCCAGCGCCGGCCCGCGGGTGTCGAGCACCGACCAGTCGTTGCCGCGGCGCAGCCGCACGGTCACCGAGCCGGTGATCGCGTTGCCGACCCAGCGGGTCAGCGACTCGCGCAGCATCAGCGACTGCGGCTCCAGCCAGCGGCCCTCGTAGAGCAGCCGGCCCAGCCGGCGCCCCTCGGTCTCGTAGGCGGCGAGGGAGTCCTCGTTGTGGATCGCGGAGACCAGCCGCTCGTAGGTGACGAACAGCAGCGCCATGGCCGGGGCCTCGTAGATGCCGCGGCTCTTCGCCTCGATGATCCGGTTCTCGATCTGGTCGGTCATGCCGAGGCCGTGCCGGCCACCGATCCGGTTGGCCTCGTCGACCAGTGCGACCGGGTCGTCGTAGCGGGTGCCGTTGATCGCGACCGGGCGGCCGGCCTCCCACTCGACGGTGACGTCCTCGGTCTCGACCTCGACGGCCGGGTCCCAGAACCGCACGCCCATGATCGGCTCGACGATCTCCAGCGAGGTGTCGAGGTGCTCGAGCCTCTTGGCCTCGTGGGTGGCGCCCCAGATGTTGGCGTCGGTCGAGTACGCCTTCTCCGCCGACGCCCGGTAGGGCAGGTCCCGCTCGCCCAGCCAGTGGCTCATCTCGGTGCGGCCGCCGAGCTGGTCGACGAACACCTCGTCGAGCCACGGCTTGTAGATCCGCAGCGCCGGGTTCGCGAGCAGCCCGTAGCGGTAGAAGCGCTCGATGTCGTTGCCCTTGAACGTCGAGCCGTCGCCCCAGATCGAGACGCCGTCCTCGGCCATCGCGCGCACCAGCAGCGTGCCGGTGACGGCGCGGCCGATCGGCGTGGTGTTGAAGTACGGCATGCCACCGGCGCGGATGTGGAACGCCCCGCACGCGATCGCGGCGATGCCCTCGTCGACCAGCGCACGACGGCAGTCGACGACCCGCGCGGACTCGGCGCCGTACTCGAGCGCCCGCTCGCGGACCGCGACGAGGTCGGGCTCGTCGGGCTGTCCCAGGTCGGCCGTGTAGGCGTACGGGACCGCGCCGTTCTCGCGCATCCAGGCGACCGCGACCGAGGTGTCGAGGCCACCGGAGAAGGCGATGCCGACGCGCTCGCCGACGGGGAGGCTGGTCAGGATCTTCGGCACGCGAAGACGCTAACAACCCGGCCGACGCGCAGGTCGGCCGGTGTCCGCCCGGCCGCCCCCGCCGCCCTCGCACCGAGTCCGCGCCGAGGCACCCCGTCCCCGGCTTGCGCACCCCTTCCCTGTCTGGCGCACCCTGTCGCGGCTCGCGGCACCCCGCGCAAGGGGTGCGGCGCACGGCTATGGGGTGCGCGGCAGCGCCGGGCGCGGCGGAAGCGACCGGATCCGGCGGCCCCGCGGACGACGCACCCCGACCTGCGCCCAGCGCACCCCGTACCGGCTCGGCGCACCCCGTGGCGTGCCGGCGCACCCCGTGGCGTGCCGAGGCACCCCACGCGACGGGTGCGGCGCGCGGGCACGGGGTGCGCGGCGGCGCGTGGTCGGCGGGTCAGCCGGATCCGGCGGCGGCGCGGACGGCGCGCAGGGCCACCGGGATCGCGGCCTGCATCGCCGATGCCGGTGCCGGGACCGGGGGCAGGCCGTGCTCGCGGGCGGCGGCCGTCGCGGCGCGGCCGTGCACGAGCGTGGCGCACCCGGCCGCCCACCAGGGGTCCAGCCCGGCCGCGAGCAAGGCGCCGATCATGCCGGTCAGGACGTCCCCGGACCCCGCGGTCGCCGCCCAGGAGTCGCCGGCCGGGTCGATCAGGGCCCGCCCGTCCGGTGCGGCGACGACGGTCGCGTTGCCCTTGAGCAGCACCGTCACCCCCAGGTCGGCGGCGGCCCGGCGGGCGGCGGCGACGCGGTCCGGGCCGACGTCGCCCGCGATCCGGGCGAACTCCCCCGCGTGCGGGGTGAGCACGACCGGCTCGCCGAGGATCCGGTCGCGCAGGTGGGCGTGCTGGGCCAGCAGGGTGATGCCGTCGGCGTCGATGCACAGCGGGACCTCGCGGTCGAGCACCGACTCCAGCACCGCCAGGCCCTGCGCACCGATCCCGATGCCCGGGCCGACCGCCCACGCCTGGGTGCGGCCCGCGTCGGTGATGTCGCCGGTGGCGACGATCTCCGGCCAGTGCCGGCGCACCTCGTCGGCGGCGGATCCGGCGAACCGCACCATGCCGGAGGTGGCGAGCGCGGCGGCACCGGCGGCGAGCACCGCTGCCCCGGGGTAGGTGGCCGATCCGGCGGCGATCCCGACGACGCCCTGGCTGTACTTGTCGTCGTCCGGGCCGGGGACCGGCCAGAACAGGCCGGCGTCGGCGTCGGTGAGGAGCCGGGCGTGCGGGTCGGCAGGCAGGAACGGCCCGAGCCCGAAGTCGACGAGCCGGACCGGGCCGCACAGCGGCGCGGCGAGGGCGTGCACCGGTTTGCGGGCGCCGAAGGTGACGGTGAGCGCCGCCCGGACGTGCGGCCCGTCGGTCGTGCCGGTGTCGGTGTCCACCCCCGACGGCAGGTCGCACGCGACGATCGGCACCCCGGCGTCGTCGGCGGCCTCGACGAGTGCGGGCGCCGGGTCCCGCAGCGCCCCGCGCCCGGAGATGCCGACGATCCCGTCGACGACGACGTCCGCGACCGCGACCGCGACGCCACCGGGGCCGGCACCCGGGCCGAGCGGGAGGACCCGGCCGCGGGCCGCCCGCAGCGCCGCCAGGCCACCCGGGTGGGCGCGTTCCGGTGCCAGCAGGACCGCGGTGACGCGCGCGCCACGGCGGCGCAGCTCGGCGCCCGCCCAGAGGGCGTCGCCGCCGTTGTCACCGGCCCCGACCAGCAGCACCACCCGGCGCCCGTAGGTGGAGCCGAGGAACCCGCGCAGGTGGGCCGCCGCCCGCCCGCCGCGCGGCGCATGAGCACGCCGTCGGCGACGGTGCGCATCATGGCCGACTCGGCCGCCCGGATCTGCTCCGCCGTGTACACCCCGTGCATGCCCGGCAGGCTAGTGCTCGTCCCGGTCCGCTCACCGGATCCGCGGACGCTCACGCCATCGCGTGAGCGTCGCCGGAACCCGTGAGCGGGGACCGGGCTCACTCCACGGTGACGGACTTCGCGAGGTTGCGGGGCTTGTCGACGTCGTAGCCGCGGGCGCGGGCGATCTCGGCCGCGATGACCTGCAGCGGGATCGTCGCGACGAGCGGCTGCAGCAGCGTCGGCACCGCGGGCAGCTCGAAGAGGTGGTCGGCGAACGGGCGGACCGTCTCGTCGCCGGTCTCGGCGATCACGACCGTCCGGGCGCCGCGCGCCTTGATCTCCTGGATGTTGGAGAGCAGCTTCGAGTGCAGCACCGCGCGGCCCTTCGGCGACGGCATCACGACGACGACCGGCAGGCCGTCCTCGATCAGCGCGATCGGGCCGTGCTTGAGCTCGCCGGCCGCGAACGCCTCGGCGTGCATGTAGGCGAGCTCCTTGAGCTTGAGCGCACCCTCCAGCGCCACCGGGAAGCCGACGTGGCGCCCGAGGAACAGCACCGCCTTCGACGGCGCCAGCTCCTGCCCCAGCGCACGCGCCTCCCCGAGCGACTCCAGCACCTCGGCGACCGCCTCCGGGATCGCCTCCAGCTGCTCGAACTCGCGGACGACCTCGTCCGGGTACTTCGTCCCGCGCGCCTGCGCCAGCGCCAGGCCGACCAGATAGTTCGCCGCGACCTGCGCGGTGAAGGTCTTGGTGGCCGCGACGCCGATCTCGGGGCCGGCGTGGGTGTAGATCACCGCGTCGGACTCGCGGGGGATCTGCGCACCGTTGGTGTTGCAGATCGCGAGCACCCGGGCCTTCTGGTCCTTGGCGTGCCGCAGCGCCTCGAGGGTGTCGGCGGTCTCGCCGGACTGGGAGATCGCGACGACCAGCGTCGAGCGGTCCAGGACCGGGTCCCGGTAGCGGAACTCGGAGGCGAGCTCGATCTCGACGGGCAGCCGCGTCCAGTGCTCGATCGCGTACTTCGCCAGCAGCCCGGAGTGGTACGCGGTGCCGCAGGCGATGACGAAGACCTTGTCGACGTCCCGCAGGTCCTGGTCGGTGAGGCGCTGCTCGTCGAGCACGATCCGGCCGTCGACGAGGTGCCCGCGCAGCGTGTTCGCGATCGCGGTGGGCTGCTCCTCGATCTCCTTGAGCATGAAGTAGTCGTGGCCGCCCTTCTCCGCGGCCGCGAGGTCCCACGTCACCTCGAACGGGTTGGCGGCGACGGGCGCACCGGCGAAGTCGGTGACGTCGTAGCCGTCCCGGGTGATCGTGACGACCTGGTCCTGCCCCAGCTCGACGGCCGAGCGGGTGAACTCGATGAAGGCGGCGACGTCGGAGGCGAGGAAGGTCTCGCCCTCACCGATGCCGAGCACCAGCGGCGAGTTCCGCCGGGCGGCGACGATCCGGTCCGGCTCGTCGGCGTGCGTCACGACCAGGGTGAACGCACCCTCCAGCAGCCGGGCGACGGCGCGGACGGACGCGGGCAGGTCACCGCGCGCGTCCTCCACCCCGGCCAGCTCACCGGCGTACGCGAGCGCGACGAGGTGCGCCGCGGTCTCGGTGTCGGTGTCGGACTCGGCCCAGATCCCGCGTGCCTCCAGCTCGGCACGCAGCTCCATGAAGTTCTCGATGATCCCGTTGTGGACGACCGCGACCTTGCCGTCGCTGCTCCGGTGCGGGTGCGCGTTCCGGTCGTTCGGCGGGCCGTGGGTCGCCCAGCGGGTGTGCCCGATCCCGGCCGTCCCCGAGAACCGCTCCCGGCCGACCTCGTCGAGCAGGGCCTCCAGGTTCGCCAGCGCCCCGGCCTTGCGCTCGACCAGCAGCCCTCCGTCGACCGGGAGGGCGACACCGGCGGAGTCGTACCCCCGGTACTCCAGACGTCGCAGACCACCGAGAACGACGTCGAGTGCGCCTTGATGACCGACGTAACCGACGATGCCACACATGCCGGTGAGGGTATCCGCGCCCGATCCGCGATCTTCCGCCGCAGGGTGGGACGGGCGCCACGCCGAGGACCGGGCGCGAGCCGGGCGCCGGGTGACCTGCCCCGGTACGGTGCCGTCCGTGGCCCGGAGCAGCGTGACCCGCCCCCCGTCGATGAAGGGTGCCAAGGACGCACTCGGCGTGCTCTCCCGGCCGGGCCCGAACCGGGTCCGGTTCGGTGACCTCGGCCTGATCGGGCTGCCGGGGATCGTCTACACCCCGGCCGAGGGCTACCAGCTGCCCGCGGTCGTCCTCGGGCACGCGTGGCTGCAGCCGGTCCGCCGCTACCACGAGCTGCTCCGCCACCTCGCGACCTGGGGGATCGTCGCCGCCGCCCCGAACACGCAGCGCGGACCGGTCCCGAGCCTCTCCCGGTTCTCCTCGGACCTCGACACGGTGCTCGACGTCTGCGCCGGCGTCCGGCTGGGCGACGGCCGGATCAGCGTCGACGCCCGCCGCACCGCACTGATCGGGCACGGCACCGGCGGCGGCGCCGCGATCCTCACCGCTGCCCGGCGGGAGCGGCTCGGCGCACTCGTCACCCTGGCACCGTCGGAGATCCAGCCGTCCGCGATCGAGGCGGCGGCCCGAGTGGGCGCTCCCACCCTGCACCTCGCCGCCGCGGTCGACTCGCTGGCACCGGCCGCGGGGCACGCCGAGCGGATCGCCGCCGCCCAGCGCGAGGCGGGCACCGACGTGACGCTCCGCAGCATCGAGAAGGCCGGCCACCTCGGCTTCTGCGAGGGCAGGCACTGGTCGAGCTACCTGCTGCAGAACCGGCCGCAGCACCGCACCCGCAAGATCACCCGGGCGCTGGTGACGGCGTTCCTCATGCAGGAGCTGCTGGGCGAGAAGCGGGTGTCCGCGCTGACGTCGGGCGACGTCCCCGGGGCGCCGATCGTGGAGCCGCCGGACCCCGAGGCCGAGCAGGACTCCGGCGAGACCCACGGGCTCCTCGGCATCGGGAGCTGACCCTCACCGGCCGTCCATCGGCGGGAGCAGCGGCGCGACCACGCCGCGACGGTCGGTCGTGCGGATCCCGGCGGTGCCGGGCAGCCGGATCCCGGGCACCGTGGGCTCGGACCCGGCGCCCCCTGCCTCCGCACGGTCCTGCTCCGCGGCCTCGGCCGCGACGTCGTCGGCGAGCCGCCGGGCGGCCCGCTGCACCAGGTCGAGGCGGGCGGTCCACTCGCGTCCGGCGTCGTCGTCCCACGCGACGGCGGCCCGCACCCCCGCCAGGACGTCCGCGGTGCCGTCCAGCCGCTCCACGAGCCGCCGCAGCGCCGCCGCCTGGTCGACGGTCCCGGTCACGGCCGGATCGGGACGCACGATCCTGCCCTCCCCGGGACCGCACCGTGCACCTCGACGCCCGCCCGGAGCCGGGTGGCTGCGGCGGTATCGGCGTGGCGGGTGGTGGTGGCGGCGTGCGTGGCGGTCGTGGCCAGGCTGTCGAGCTCGTCGGCGATCCGGTGCGCGTCGATCCCGTGGCCGCCCAGGGACCGGCCCGCCACCACGGTCCGGAGGTCCGCGGCCGTCTCGCGGAGCCGGGCCGCGGCACGGTCCAGGGCGTCGGGATCCCGCTGCACGTCCGGTCGCATCGCCCCAGCGTGCCGTCACCGGGTCGGCCGCACCGCCGTTCCGCGGAGGACGTTCGCACCGGTGAACGACGGCGGGGCGGCGCGTACCGGTGAGCAGAGCAGCGGAGAGGACGGGGGTACGGGAGCGGGCACGGACACGCGGGCGGGGCCGCCACCCTGTGGGTGACGGCCCCGTCCGGAACCCTGTGGCGTCGGTCAGCTCGCGGCCGCGACCACCTCGGCCAGCCGGCCCGCGACGGCATCGGCCTCGGCCGCCGTCGGAGCCTCCACCATGACCCGCACCAGCTGCTCGGTGCCCGACGGGCGCAGCAGCACCCGCCCGGTCTCCCCGAGCTCGGCGCTCGCCTTCGCCACCGCCTCTGCGACCTGCGCGGACGCGGCCACGGTGTCCCTGTCCCCGACCGCGACGTTGCGCAGCACCTGCGGCAGCGGCGTGACGACCGCGGCCAGCTCGGCGAGCGAGGAGCCCGTCGACGCCATCCGCGACATGAGCCGTAGCGCGGTCAGCAGGCCGTCGCCGGTGGTGGCGTGCCCCGGGAGCACGACGTGCCCGGACTGCTCGCCGCCGAGGGTGAACCCACCCTCGCGCAGCCGCTCGAGCACGTACCGGTCACCGACCTTGGTGGTGTCCAGGGTGATCCCGGCGTCGCGCATGGCGAGGTGCAGACCGAGGTTGCTCATCACGGTCGCGACGAGCGTGTCGTGGGCCAGCTCGCCCGCGTCGCGCATCGCGAGCGCGAGCACCGCCATGATCTGGTCACCGTCGACGACGTTCCCGGCCGCGTCGACGGCGAGGCAGCGGTCGGCGTCGCCGTCGTGCGCGATGCCCAGGTCGGCGCCCTGCTCCCGGACGGCCGCGCGCAACGGCTCCAGGTGGGTCGACCCGACGCCGTCGTTGATGTTGAGGCCGTCCGGCTCGGCGTGCAGGGCGATGACATCGGCACCGGCCTGCCGGTACGCCTCCGGCGCCGCGACCGACGCCGCACCGTGCGCGCAGTCGACGATCACGCGGACGCCGTTCAGCGAGCCCGGGGCGGCCTCGAGCAGGTGCGCGACGTAGACGCCGGTGGCGTCCGGCGCGTCCCAGACGCGGCCGATGCCGTCCCCGGTGGGGCGGCCGTCCGCCGGGCGGTCGAGCCCGCGCTCGATCTCGGCCTCGACGTCGTCGGGGAGCTTGTGCCCGCCGGCGGCGAAGAGCTTGATGCCGTTGTCGGGCATCGGGTTGTGCGAGGCGGAAATCATCACGCCGAGGTCGGCACCGGTCTCGGCGACCAGGTGCGCGACACCGGGCGTGGGCAGGATCCCGACCCGGATCGCGTCCGCACCGGCCGAGGTGAGGCCGGCGACGACCGCGGACTCCAGCATCTCGCCGCTGGCACGCGGGTCCCGCCCGACGACCGCGACGGGCCGTCGGCCGGAGCCGTTCGACAGGGTGCGCGCAGCCGAGGCACAGACACCAACGGCGAACTCCGGTGTGAGGAGTTCGCCGTTGGCCAGGCCCCGGACGCCGTCGGTTCCGAAGAGGCGACGCATCCGGCTGCGATTCAGCGCTTGGAGTACTGGGGCGCCTTGCGGGCCTTCTTGAGGCCGTACTTCTTGCGCTCGACGGCGCGGGCGTCCCGGGTGAGGAAGCCGGCCTTCTTCAGGGCCGGACGGTCCTCGGCGTCGAGCTCGGCGAGCGCACGGGCGATGGCCAGGCGCAGGGCGCCGGCCTGACCCGCGGTGCCGCCACCGCGCAGGTTCGCGAAGATGTCGAACCGCTCGGTCTTCTCGACCGTGATCAGCGGGTCCTTGACGACCTGCTGGTGCAGCTTGTTCGGGAAGTACGTCTCGAGCGGCTTGCCGTTCAGCGTGAACTGGCCGCTGCCGGGCAGCAGACGCACACGGACGACGGCCTCCTTGCGGCGGCCGACGGTCTGCACCGGACGGTCACCCAGGACGGGCGCCTCGGCGGCGAACGCATCGGCGTCGAACTCGGAGGAGTCGTCGATCGAGTAGTCGACGTCCGCGACGGCCTCGCCGACGGTCTCGGTCAGCTCGGTGTCGGTCGCCTCGGCGGCGGCACCCTCGGTCTCGACCGTCTCGACGACCTCGTCGGGTCCGTTCTCGGGGCTGGTCACGGGCTGTCCCTCTTCGTTGCTCGGGGTGGTCACTGGCTGACCTGCTTGATCTCGAACGGCTGCGGCTTCTGGGCCTCGTGCGGGTGCGACGGGCCGGCGTAGACCTTCAGCTTCTTGGCCATCGCACGGCCGAGACGGTTCTTCGGCAGCATGCCCTTGATGGCCTTCTCGACCAGGCGGTCCGGGTGGCTGTCGATCATCTCGCCGACCGACCGCTGGCTGAGGCCACCCGGGAAGCCGGAGTGCCGGTACACGAACTTGTCGGTGCGCTTGTTGCCGGACACCGAGATCTTCTCGGCGTTCACGATCACCACGAAGTCGCCGTTGTCGACGTGCGGCGCGTAGGTCGGCTTGTGCTTGCCACGCAGCAGCGTGGCGGCGTGGGTGGCGAGCCGACCGAGGCGCACGTCGTCGGCGTCGATCACGTGCCAGGCGTGGTTGATGTCGCCGGGCTTCGGGCTGTACGTGGGCACGGATCTACCTCGTCGTCGTTCTCGGCTTCGGTGGGCGGTACCGGCGGGGCATCCGCGCGGCCACCGGTCCACACTGGTGTGTCACTGGTTCCTCAGCGTGCCGCTGGTGGACGCCGGAGGGACGCACGCCCGCCGGACTCGGCTGCCCTCACGAACCTGCTCGAGGGACGACGGACAGCGCCCGCGGGTCTCCACCGCTGCACAACGAGAGTCAAGAGTACCCGGCGCTCCCGGGAGCGGACGCGGGGGGTCGCTCCGGTCCGCTCCCGGGCGGTCAGGCCGTGAACCGCTTCGCGTTGTCCGCCTCGACGGCCCGGTAGCCCGCCCCTGCGTCCAGGACCAGCACCTTGATCTTCTGCAGGGTGCCGGTCAGGTCGGCCGCGGAGCCGTCCCAGCGCCGCTGTGCCTCGTCGTAGCGGGTGGCCGCGTCGCCCGTCCAGCCCGACACGACCGGCGCCAGGTACCCGCGGAGGTCGTCGAGCTGTCCGAGGATGCGCGCCCGCGCCCCGTCGATGTCGGCCGCGGCCTGCTCGATCGCGGCGAACGTGACCTTGATCTCGCCTCCCATGCCCGCCCCTCAGCCCAGCGCCGACGTGATGGCCGAGACGTTCCGGGCGTTCTCGTCCTCGATCCGCCGGTAGGCCGTGGCCGTGCCACCGAGCTGCTCCGCGATGTCGGCGAGCGCGGCGTTGAGCCGTGTCGCCTCGGTGTCCCACTCGGCCATCAGCGCGGTGAAGGCGGTGGCCGCGGCCCCCGCCCACCGGCCGCGGGTCGCCTCCAGCCGCGAGCGCAGCCCATCCAGCTCGCCGTCCACCGCGGTGCTCACCTCCCGCACCCGGCCCGCCGCCCGGGCCATCTCCTCCGTCGTCGTGCCGAACCCCTCGGCCATGCGCCTCACCCCGTCCCGTGTCCGCCCCGGGCGGCCGGGCCGTCCGGGGCCGGGGACACCCGTCCCCGGCCGGGGCACCGTCGCAGGGCGGGGACCCGGCCACGGCCGTTCGGGACCCGTCGTTCGCGACCGGGAACGCCTCAGCGCACCGCCCGCACCGAGCCGACGACCTCGGCGCAGGCCGGGGTGACCACCGCGCCCGCCGGACGACGGCAGCCCACGACGAGCTGCTCACCGCCCTCGAACACCGCGTGCCAGTCGACGACGGTGCCGTCGCCGGGGTGCTGGGTCCAGCCGAGCACCGCCCGGCCGCCGACGGTGCGCGGACCGGGCGGTCCGGCCCCGGCCCGGCCGCCTAGCAGGCCGGCGAGCTCGCGGCGCACCCGGTCCGGTTCGCGGCCGGCGTCGTAACCGAGCGGGCTGCGTTCGACGACGACGAGATCGGCGCCGTCCGGCCGTCCGGCCGTCCGGCCGGGGTGAGCAGCACGCGCCGGCGGGCCGGGTCCCCGCCGGTGTGCTCCCACCCGGCGGGCAGCGCCGCCGCGTAGCCGTACTGGACGAGGACCGCTGCCCCTGCCACCGGCCTGGCGGGCCCCTCCGCCCCCACCGGGCCGCGGCCCCCGGCGAGCAGGCCCGCGACGACGAGCACCGTCCCGAGCACGGCGAGCACCGGGAGGACGAGCCGGGCGCGGCCCGGGTCGTGGTCCTCGCCCGGCCCGGGCTCCCCGTCCGGCTCCACGGCCCCGGCGAACGGCGGTCCCGCGGCCGGATGCCTGCGGCCGGATGTCCCGCGCCCCGGTTTCCCGCGCCCCGGTTTCCCGCGCCCCGATGTCCCGCCACCAGGACCCCGCCCCGAGCACCGCCGCGGTGTCCGGCCCGGCGCCGGGCACGTCCGCCGGGTCGCCGGGCCCGGCCGGGCCCGCCACCCGCACCGGGCACGCCGCCGTCCGGGCGGTCGCGGCCGGCCAGCCGGGGTCGTCGAGCACCCGCTCCCCCGCCAGGACGATCTCCACCGGGACACCGCGCGGGGCGGTGCCGGACGGCACGACCGTCCCGCCGTCGACCACGACCGCGTCCGTCCCGTCCGGACCGGCGTGCACGACGAGCACCGGCCCGGCCGCGGGGACCGGCCCGACCGCCAGCACCGCGACCGCCACCGGTACCAGCAGCACCCGCGGCGTCCCGGGGAACGGGCCACCCGGCGTCGTCCCGACCCGGACCACGACGGCGGGCGGGTCGTCGCCGAAGAAGTCCGTGACCGCGTCGGCCGAGGGTGTCCCCGCCGGGGCCGCGGCGAGCAGCCGGATCCCGCCCTCGTCCGCGGCCGCGAGCAGCACCCCGGACGGCCGGGTGTGGACCGCCACGGCGAACCCCGGCACCGTCGTCACTCCGGCTCGGTCCAGGCCAGCTGCACCCGGCGCGCGCCGTGTCCGCGGTCGACCAGCACCGCCCGCCCCGGCGGCATCGGGCCCGGCTTCACCTTCTCCAGCAACGCCCCCTCGTCCGGGCTGCCGGCGCCGACCAGGCCGGGCGCGCCGAGCTCGCGCAGCCGCCCCAGCACCGGATCGAACAGCGCGCGGCTCGCGCCCCCGGTCCGCCGGGCGACGACGACGTGCAGCCCGACGTCGCGGGCCTGCGGCAGGTACTCGGCCAGCGGCAGCAGCGGGTGCCCGCCGGAGCTGCCGGCCGCCGGGACGACGAGGTCGTAGTCGTCGACCAGCACCCAGACGTCCGGCCCGCTCCACCAGGAGCGTTCCCGCAGCTGGGCCGGGGTGACGCCGGCGCCGGGCAGCCGCCGCCCCAGCGACCCGGCGACGTCGGCGCAGGCCTCCGCCGTCGCCCCCGCGGTCGCGGCGTGTGCCAGCAGGTGCGACGGCGGGACCGCACCGAGCAGCGTCCGCCGGTGGTCGACGACGATCCGGGCCTCCTCGGGCGTCCGGCGCGCCGCGATGCCGCGGGCGATCAGCCGGAGCAGGTTCGTCTTGCCGCCGCCGGAATCGGCGAAGCAGAGCAGGTGCGGCTCGTCCGGGTCGAGTTCGACGGTGCGCAGCCGGTCCTCGTCGACGCCGAGGGCCGGACCGCGCCCGAGCCCGGGCGGGAGCTCCTCGACGGTGATCCGCTCGGGCAGCAGCCGCACCGCAGGCAGACCGGCGCCGGGCCATGCGGCCGCGACCGGCGGTGCGGGGTCGGCGCCGGTGACCGTCACCGGGGCGGCGACCACGGCCGCCGCGCCGTCGGGGGCGAGCCCGTGCCCGGGCCGCGACGGCACCGCGGCGGCCCGCCGGCGGTCGGTCTCGGAGTCCGACGGGTCACCGAGACGCAGCTCGAGGCAGCTGCCGAGCTGGTCCTTGAGCACCGGCCGGAAGTCGGCCCAGCGCCCCGCGGACACCGCCACGTGCACGCCGTACGCGAGCCCGCGCGCCGCGAGCGCGGTGAGCCGCTCGTCGAGGTCGTCGCCCGCGGACCGCAGCGCGGGGTAGCCGTCGACGACGAGCAGCAGGTCCGTGCAGGGCTCGTCGGTGAGCTCACCCGCCGCACGCCGGGTGCGGAAGTCCTCCACCCCGGCGATGCCGTGCGTGCCGAAGAGCCGCTCCCGGTGCTCGACGGTCGCGACGACCTCCGCCACGACCCGCCGCACCAGGTCCGTACGACGGCGGTCGGCGACCGTCCCGACGTGCGGCAGCCCGCCGAGCGGGCCGAGCGTGCCGCCGCCGAGGTCGAGGACGTGCACACCCAGCTCGTACGGGGTGTGGGTCAGGGCGAGCGCGACGACCAGCGTGCGCAGCGCCGTCGACTTGCCCGACCGCGGACCGCCGACGACGGCGAGGTGCCCCGCCGCCCCGGACAGGTCCACCACCAGGGGGTCGCGTCGTTGCAGGTAGGGCCGGTCGACCAGCCCGATCGGTGCGACCAGCCGTCCGGTGGGGCCGGGCGCCTGCAGGCCGCGGTCGGACCGGACCGCCGGCTCGCCGAGCACCGTGGACAGCGGCGGCGGCTCGTCGAGGGGCGGCAGCCACACCCGGTGCGCGCGGCCCGGGCCCCGACACGGCGGCCACGACCCGCTCCAGCACGGTCGGGAACCGGTCCACCGGTGGCGCCGGGCGCGGACGGTCCGGGGCGGCGGGCGGCGACACCCGTCCGGCGAGGAACGGCAGCACGCGACGCGCGGCCGGGCCGTGCCGCCGGGCCGTGCCGCCGGGCGGGGAGGTCCGGTCCGGGTGCCGAGACGTAGGCGGCCCGGAACCGCACCAACTCGTCGGTACCTGCGGACAGGTAGGCCGCACCGGGCGTCGGCGGCAGCAGGTGCGCGTCCGGCACGCCGAGCACGGCTCGCGACTCGGCGGCGGAGAACGTGCGGAGCGCGATCCGGTACGACAGGTGCGACTCGAGCCCGCGCAGCCGTCCCTCCTCCAGCCGCTGCGACGCCAGCAGCAGGTGGATGCCCAGCGACCGGCCCAGCCGGCCGACCGTGACCATCAGGTCGATCATCTCGGGGCGCTGGGCCAGCAGCTCGGAGAACTCGTCGACCACCACGAGCAGCGACGGCAGCGGTTCCGGCACGGGCTCCCCGCGCCGCGCGGCGGCCTCGCGCGCGGCCGTGTGCTCGGCCTGCGAGGCCAGGTTCCCGGCGGCCCGCAGCAGCTCCTGCCGGCGGGTGATCTCCCCGGCGAGCGCGTCGGCCATCCGGTCGACCAGCGCCAGCTCCTCCGCCAGGTTCGTGATCACCGCGGAGACGTGCGGGAGACCGGCCAGCCCGAGGAACGTCGCGCCGCCCTTGAAGTCGACGAGGACGAGGTTCAGCTCGTCGGCGGGGTGCGCGGCGACCAGTCCCAGCACCAGGGTGCGCAACAGCTCCGACTTGCCCGATCCGGTCGCGCCGATGCACAGACCGTGCGGACCGGCCCCACCCTGCGCGGACTCCTTCACGTCGAGCAGCACGGGGCGGCCGGCGTCGTCGGTGCCGATCGGCACCCGCAGCCGCTCCGCCGGGCCGCGCCGGCGGCGCAGCGCGGCCACCGCGGCCGCGGCGACGTCCGGCCCGGGCAGCGACGGCAGGCCGGCGACCGGGCCGTCGGTCCCGGGACCGGCGGCGGCGCCGGGAGCCCCGGCCGGCCGGTAGCGCGCGAGCCGCCGGGCGAGCGCCCGCGCCTCCGCGACGGTGACGCCGTCGGGCCGGCCGACGGTCGTGCCGTCCGGCCCGCCACGACGCAGGGTCCTCGTCCCGTCCGGGCCGGTGCCCGCGGCGAGGCGCAGCACCGACGCGGCCGGCCTGCGCCGCCCGGCCGGGCCGAGCCGCAGCACCGTCACCCCGGGCAGCCCGGCCCACGCGCCGGGGGTGTCCGCCGCACCGTCGAGCACCACGAGCAGGTGCTGCTGCGCCGACGACGGCTCGTCGACCCACCAGCGCCGCACCCGGTCCGGGTCGTCGGTGATCATCCGGACCGGCCCGACGGCGTCGTGGTGCCGGGGATGCTCGACGTGCGGGAGCCACTTCGCCCAGTCCCAGCGGGCAGCGGCGGCGCCGGGGGCGACGACGGCGAGCCGGGCGTCGTCCGGGCCGTGCCAGAGCACGAACTGGGCGACGAGCGCGCGGGCCAGGTCGAGCGCGGGGGTGGCCGGGCCGGCGTCGTCGAGCGGTTCGAGCCAGACGGTCGCCGCGGCCCGGACGTCGACCGCGACCGGCAGGCCGGGCACGGTCGAGTGGCGGCGCAGGAATCGGCGCAGGGCCAGCGCGGACAGCGGTTCCAGGGTCTCCAGCGGTCCGGTGTGCGGGGCGGTGAGCCGGGTCGCGAGCCGCTGGGTGCCGCGGCCCGCGCGGAGCCGCCCGAAGTCGTCGTCGCCGGGGCGGCGCTCCCAGAGCCGCCCGGCGGCGAGCACGTCCGGCCACGCGCCCGGCTCCGGGTGCACGGTCTCCAGTGCGCACCGCTGCTCGGCCGCGATCCCGCGGACCCGGGCGCCGAGGACGTCGAGGTAGCGCAGGTAGTCGCGGCGGTCCTCGTCCATCGTGGCGGTGCGGGCACCGGCACCGCGCCCGCCCCCGGAGACGAGCATCCCGGCCGCCGACAGCACGAACATCCCGCCGAACAGCCAGCTGCCCGACTCGCGGGGGTTCAGCACGACGAACAACAGGGCCCCGGCGATCATCACCAGCGGGAGCAGGCGTTGCGCCACGCCGCCGGGGACGGGCCGCTCCGGCTCCGGCGGCGGCTCCAGCACCAGCTCCCCGCCGGGCAGCTCGGGCACCGACCGCCGTGGCCGTCGCAGGCCGACCGTTCCCGCCACCGCGGACCTCCGCGCTCGCCGAGTTCTCCGGAACGCCCACGGCGGCCGCCGGGACCGGCGAATACTCGCAGCCGCCCCGGGCCCACCGGGGCCGTTCCCGCGAAGTCCGGAGCCGCCCGTGACCGCCGTCCTGCCCACGCCGACCGGCCCCACCGGAACGTCGCCGGGCCGCTGGGTGCGGGTCACCGTGCTCACCCCGCGCGGGTCGGCGGACCTGGCACTGCCCGCGGACGTCCCGGTGGCCGAGCTGGTCCCGATGGTCCGTGAGCTGGGCCTCCCGGGCGCCCGGCCGGCCGTCCCGGAGGCCTGGCGGTTCACCGGTCCCGGCGGGGGCCCGCTGCCGCCGGACGCGCCCCTCGGCGAGCTCCGGGTGTACGACGGCGAGCTGCTCCACCTCGGCCCGGCCCGGCCCGCCCCGGCTCCCCCGGTCCTCGACGACGCCGCCGAGACCGTCGCGGACGCGGTCCGCGAGGCCGCCGCCGGGTCGGCGCCGGCCCCGTGGGCGGGTCCCGCCGCGGCGGTCATCGGCACCGCGGCCGCCTGCGCGGTGCTGTCCACCGTGGACGGGCCGTGGCGCTGGGCCGCGGCGGCGGTCGCGGCCACCGGCGCCGTCGCCGCCCTGGCCGTGGCACGCCGCGGCGGCGACCCCGGGGACGGCGACGGCGGCCGGGTCGCGACCGGCGCGGCACTGTGCGCGGTCCCGGCCGCGGCGGCCGCGGGTCTGCTCGCACTGCCGGTACCCGCCGGGGCGGGCGCGGTCCTGCTGGCCGCGGCGGGTGCGGGCCTCGCCGCGGCGGCCGGGCAGGCGGTCCGGCGCCCGGTGTCCCCCGTGCTGCTGGCGGTGGCGCTGGCTGCCACCGCCACCGCGGCGGCCGCGCTAGTGGGCCTGTCGCTCGACGTCCCGGCGTCCGCGGTCGCCGCCGGGCTCGCCGCGCCCGCGCTGGCCGCCGGACCGCTCCTCCCGCGGCTCGCACTGCGCCTCGCGGGGGTACCCGCCCCGGTGGTCCCGGCCGATTCCGGCGGGCTCCCCGACGCCGAGCAGGTCCTCCCTGGCGACGCGCCGGCCGCCCGGGCCCGGCTCGCCCGCGGACTGCACTCCGGCGCCCTCGCCGGGACCGCGCTGCCGGCCGCGGGCGGGGCGGCGACCGCGGCGGCGCTCGGCGGCTGGGCCGGGTCGCTGCTGCTGACGGTCACGGCGGCGGTCCTGCTCCTGCGGGCCCGTGCGCTCGTCGAGCCGGTCCCGGCCCGGTTCCTGGCGGGCACGGCCGTGGTCGCCGTCGCGGTCGCCGCCGTCCCGGCCGCCGCGGCGCTCGCGCCGCCGGTGCGGATCGTCGTGGCGGCCGGGCTGCTGCTCGCCGTCGGTGCGGGAGCCGCCGCGGCGCGAGTGGCACCGTCGCCACCGGCCCGGCGCGCCCTCGACGTCACCGAGCTGGTGCTCACCGCCGCCGCGATCCCGGCCGCGCTCGCCGCCATGGGCCTGTTCGGCCTGGTCCGCGGGCTGTGACCCGGGCACGCGCGGCGGGGGTCGTCGTCGCGGGGGTGGCGGCGGTCGCGCTGGCCGCGGTGCCGGCGGCGGACCTCGCCGCGGCGCCGACCGGCCCGGTTCCCGCCGTCGCGGGCGCCACCCGGGCCGCGGTGCGCGATCCCGGCCCGGCCGACGGCCTCCGCCGGACCCGCGCGTGCACCCCACCCGGCACCGGCGGGCCCGGCGCCGCCCCCGGCGCTGTCCCCCGGCCCCCGGACGGGCTGGCCACCGGGGCCGGGCAGATCGTCGCGGTGATCGATACCGGGGTCGCCGCCGTGCCGCGCCTGGCCGGTCGGCTGCGCGGCGGCGGGGACTACCTCGCCGGCGGCGACGGGCTCGACGACTGCGACGGCCACGGCACCGACGTCGCACTCCTGCTCGCCGGCGCAGCCGACGGCACCGGCACCGGCGCCGGGATGGCGCCGGGCGCGTGGCTCGTGTCGCTGCGACAGTCGTCGGCCCGGTTCGCGGTGCGCGACGACGACGGGACCGAGCGGCCCGCCGGCGAGATCCGGACCCTGGCCGCCGCCGTCGACCGGGCCGTGGCGCTCGGCGCCTCGGTGATCAACGTGTCGGAGGTCGTCTGCGTCCCCGCCGACCGGCTCGACGACGTCGCCGCGCCGCTCCGCACGGCCGTCGCCGCGGCCCGCCGCGCGGACGTCCTGGTCGTCGCCGCGGCCGGGAACCTCGACCCGGCCGGGACCTGCACCGGGGAGCCGGGGCTCCGGCCGCTGCCCGCGCTCTACGACGACGTGCTCGCCGTCGGCGCCGTCGACGGCGACGACCGCCCGGCCCCGTTCTCCGTCGCGGGCCCCTGGGTGGACGTGGCCGCCCCGGGCGTCGGCCTGCCGGCGCCGGCGGGCCCGGAGGGCGCCGTCGTCAGCGGGACGTCGTACGCGGCCCCGCTGGTGGCGGGTACCGCTGCGCTGGTCCGCGAACGTTTCCCGATGCTGACCGCCGGTCAGGTAGCCGACCGGCTGCGGGCGACCGCACGCCGTCCGGGCGCGGGGCGCGACGACCGGGTCGGCGACGGCGTGCTGGACCCGTCCGCCGCGCTGAGCGCCGAGCCGCTCCTGCTGGTCCCGGGTCCGGGCGGTCCCACCGCCGGCGGGACGGCGGACGGCCCCGGCACGCCACAGGGTACGACCGTGCCGCTGCCCGCCCCGGCACCCCGCCCGCCGGACCTCCCGGCGGTCGCCGGGATCGGCGCGGTCGCCGCCGCGGGCGGTGCGCTCGCCGCCGTCCTGGCCGGTCTGCGGCGGCGCACGGGCGGTGCCCGCCGATTCCGGTCCTCCTGACGAGGACTGCCTCCCACCGGCCGGGACGGGTCCGGCAGCCCGGGACGTCCGCGGTACCCCGGGCCGCTGCGACGTCCAGCACACCGCCGCGCGGCAGCAGCCGCACGATGTCGGCGGGAGCGTTCCCGGGCACCGCGATCCCGAGCGCCGCGGCCGTCGGGTCGTCGGCGACACCGAACACCGCACCGGACGCGGCGAGCAGCCAGCGCGTCCCGCCGGCGTCCCCCTCGGCGCCCGGGGACCTCGCGCGCAGCGGGCCGGGCCCGGACGGCGGCAGGACGATCCCGTCCAGCGCGGGTCCCGGCCCGTCCGCACCGGCCGGCGTCACCGCGACGGAGCCGGCCGCGACGGGCGGCCGCTCGGCGGCGACGAACCCGCCGCGGCCGTCCCGCCAGGTCCGGCAGAGCACCGGTGCGGACCCCGTGCCGGCGAGCCGGGCCGCCGGCCACGCGCCGGCTCCGGGCACCGTCGCCACCGGGGCGGTCGCCACCCGGCCCTGCGGCAGGGTCGTGGGGCGGCCCTGCCCGCTGCGCGACAGCACGGCGTCGGCGAGGGTCACCGGGACGGGCGCGAGACCCCCGTCGACGACGAGGTGGTACGCGGCGGGCGCCCCCAGCGGCCGGGTGACGACGACGTCCCCGGCCCTCCCGAGACCGGGCACCTCGTCCGGCCGCGGCGCGGGCACCCGCAGCGCCGGACCCTCGGGGATCGCCGACAGCAGCCCGCCCGCCACCCGGCGCCCCGAGCAGCCCGAGCCCGGACAGGGCGTCCCGGTCGGACGGGTCGAGCCGGTGCCTGCGGCCGTCGTGCACGAGGTAGGTCGCACCGCCCTCGGCGGTGAGCAGCAGGGACGGGCCAGCTCCCTCCGGGCCGGGACCCAGCGACCCGGCGAGCACGGTGACGTCCCCCGGCCCGGGGCCGGCCGCGGGCGCGGTGTCGCAGACCGCCCACGCGGGCGGCACGGCCGCGCCGTCGAGAGCGACGCCGACTGCACCGCGTGCGGCGGCGGGCGGGGTGCGCGGGGCCGTGGCGAGCACCGCGTCGGACACCGCGACCGGGACCGCGGCGCCGTCGGGCCTGCCGATCGCGGCGAGGACGAGCCGGCCGGCGACGGGATCGGCGACCGGGACGAGCCGCGGCGGGTCGGCGGCGACGGCGTAGAGCACACCGCTGCGCTCCCCGCGCACCAGCGCCCGCTGCTGCCAGTCCGTCGCCCCGCCGGGCAGCAGCGCGGCGACCCCGAGCGCCAGGAGCCCGAGCAGCGCCCCCGCGACCACGGCCCGCCGCTGTGAGCGGATCTGCTCGTGCAGGGGGACCGGATCGGCCCGGACGAGCGCCGCCTCGCTCCGGCGCACACCGAACCGGTAGGCGTCGACCTGGTCGCGGGTGGCCGGCGCGCGCTGGACACGGACCGGGCCGGGCTCGGCTGGCACCACCCGGACGGTAGGCAGCGACCCACCCGGCCGCGCCGGATCGGCACACGCTGCGTAGAAGTACCTCACCTGTCCGATCGGCCGGTTTCGTTGCCAGCTCTCGGTTGTTGCCCATAATGTGCCGCTGCGTGATCGCCCTGCGGAACATCGCCGTCCCGTTGCTGGCCGCCCTGGTCGTCGCCGGATGCTCGGCCCCCACGCCCGCGCCCGGGGAGTCCGCTCCCACCGGGGACCCCACCACGATGACCCTCGCCGACGGCTACGAGCCCGACGACCTCAACCCGCTGCTCGGGTACGGCGCGGAGGGCGCGAGCAAGTTCTACGACGGGCTCTACGCCCACGACGCGGACCGGGCCCTGCAGCCGGCGCTCGCCGCCGGCGAGGCGACACCGTCGCCCGACCGGCGGTCCTGGACCGTCCCGCTGCGTCAGGGCGTCACGTTCCACGACGGCTCCACCTTCGGGCCCGAGGACGTCGTCGCGACCTACCGGGCGATCCTGGCGCCGGACCGGGCGGCGACGATCGGCTCCGCTGTCCCGATGCTCGAGCGGGTCGAACCCGTCGGCACGGACGCCGTCCGGTTCGACCTGTCCTACGCCTACGGCGCGTTCCCCGCCCGCCTCACCTCGGGGATCCTCCCCTCCGAGGTGCTGCAGGACGGCGGGCCCGTCGCCGACCTCCCGGTGAACACCCGGCCGGTCGGCACCGGCCCCTACTCGCTCGTCGAGTGGCGCCGCGGCGACACGATGGTGCTGCAGGCCAACGAGGGCTACTGGGGCGGTGCGCCCGCGGTGAAGCGGGTGACCGTCGTCTTCGCGACCGACGACAACACGCGCGCCCAGCGGGTCGGCGCGGGCGAGTTCGACGGCACCGTCCTGCCCCCGGCCCTGGCGAAGGCGGTCGCCGCGCAGAGCGGCATGGCGCTGCGGGAGCACTCGTCGGCCGACTACCGCACGATCGCGCTGCCGTTCGCGAACCCGGTGACGGCGGACCCGGCGATCCGGGCCGCGCTGAACCGGGCGGTGAACCGGCAGGGCATGGTCGACGCGCTGCTCGCCGGGCAGGGGCGGCCGGCCTCGAACCCGATCCCGGACGCCCTGCCCGAGCAGGTCGAGCCGTCCGCCGCCTTCGACTTCGACCCCGCCGGGGCGGCCCGGCTGCTCGACGAGGCCGGCTGGGCACCCGGCCCGGACGGCGTCCGCGCCCGGAACGGGCAGGCCGCGAGCTTCTCCCTGATGTACCCGGCCACCGACACCATCCGGCGGGACCTCGCGCAGGCGTTCGCCTCCGACGCCCGCGCCGCCGGGATCGACGTGCGGCTGGAGGGCCTGGGCTGGGAGGCCATCGAGCCCCGGATGGGCCGGGACGCACTCGTCCTCGGCGGCGGCGATCCGTTCGACCCGGGCTTCAAGTCCTGGCAGCTGCTGCACTCGTCGAACGCGGCCGACGGCTTCAACAACCCGGGCTCGTACTCGAACCCGCAGGTCGACGCGGCCCTCGACGCCGCACTGCGCGCCCCCGACGACGCCGCCCGCGACGAGCAGATCCGCGCGTTCCAGCGGGCCTACGCCGCCGACCCCGGGATGGTCTTCCTCGTGTTCGTGGGGCACAGCTACGTCTCCCGCGACAGCTGGGACGGCTACGTCGAGGTCGTCGAGCCGCACACGCACGGCGTCACGTGGGGCCCGTGGTGGAACCTCGAGGACTGGACGCCGAAGCAGTGACGGCGGTCGCGCCACTCGAGCGCCGGCGGGGACGCGCGGTCGCCCGGCTGGTCGGTCTGCGGGTCCTGCTCGGTGTCCCCACGGTCGTGATCGTCGCGGTCGGGGTGTTCCTGCTCGCCGCGGCGTCGCCGTTCCGGCCGATGTACCAGTACTTCGGGGTCGGGATCTTCTCCGCGGGCGACGAGGAGATCGCCGCCGCGGAACGCGCGCTCGGCCTGGACGGCGGGGGGTTCGACCAGCTCGGCCGGTGGCTGGGCGGGCTGCTCACCGGTGATCTCGGGCAGAGCCTGTCGATGCGCCAGCCGGTCGCCCAGGTGATCGCCGAGCGGCTGCCGTGGACGCTGCTGCTCGTCGTCTGCGCCCTGCTGGTGTCCCTGGTCCTCGCGCTGGCGGCCGGGACGGCGGCGGCGTGGCGGCAGGGCGGCTGGTTCGACCGGGCCGTCACCGCCGTCGGGCACACCCTGGAGGGCCTGCCGCCGTTCGTCCTGGCGCTCGCGGCGATCGCGGTCTTCGCCGTCGCCTGGCCGGTGCTGCCGGTCGCCGGGCTCACCGACGCCGGTGCCGCACCGACGGCCGGTCAGGTCGCCCGGCACCTCGTCCTGCCCGCGGTGGTGCTGGGGGTGTCCCAGACGCCGTGGCTGGTGCTGCACGTGCGGGCCTCGCTGATCTCCGCGCTGGACGACGACCACGTCGCGGGTGCCCGGGCCCGCGGCCTCCCGGAGCGCGTCGTCGTGCTGCGGCACGCGCTGCCGACCGCGCTGCTGCCGTTCGTCACCGTCCTCGGCAACCGGCTGCCCGAGCTCGTCACCGGCGCGGTGCTGGTGGAGACGGTCTTCTCCTGGCCGGGCATCGCGGCCGCGGTCGTCACCGCGGCGCTCGCGGTGGACTTCCCGCTGCTCGCCGCGCTCACCCTGCTGTCCGCCGTGGCGGTGCTCGCCGGGTCGCTGGTCGCCGACCTGACCGTCCTGCTCCTCGATCCCCGGGTGGTCGCCGATGTCTGACCTCGCTCTGCACACCGGGACGCACCACCCCGATCCCGGGCCGTGGCGCTCGGCCGGGCGGCCCCGTCCCGGCTCGCCGCGCGGGCGTCGCTCCTCGGGCCGGGCCCGGCTGGTCGCGGGCGCGTCCGGGCTGACGCTGCTGGTGCTCGCCGCCGCCCTCGTCCCGTGGCTCGGCGGTCTCGACGAGGGTCTGGTCGACTACACCGCGATCCGACAGGCCCCCTCGGCGGCGCACCCGTTCGGCACCGACTCGGTCGGCCGGGACGTCCTGTTGCGCTCGTTCGCGGGCCTGTGGGTGTCGCTGCAGGTCGCGGCGGCCTGTGCGGTGCTCTCGACGGTGATCGGCACCCTGTTCGGGGCGCTGTCCGGGCTGCTCGGCGGCTGGTACGACCGACTGCTAATGCGGGTCGTCGACGCGGTCAACGCGGTCCCGCACCTGCTGCTCGGGATCGTGATCGTCGCGCTGTACCGGGGCAGCGTGCTCGCGGTGATCGCCTCGATCGGCCTCACCCACTGGACGACCGTCGCCCGCGTCGTCCGCTCGGAGATCCTCTCGCTGCGCGAGCGCCCGTTCGTCGACGCCGCGATCTCCGGCGGGGCGTCCCGGCTCCGGGTGCTGCGGCGGCACCTGCTCCCCGCGGTCGTCCCGCAGGCGGTGCTGTCCGCCGTGCTGATCCTCCCGCACGCGGTGTGGCACGAGACGGCGCTGAGCTTCCTCGGGCTCGGGCTGCCACCACACCTGGCGAGCCTCGGGACGATCCTCGGTGAGGGGCGGCAGGCGGTGCTCCTCGGATCCTGGTGGATCGTGGTGTTCCCGAGCGTCCTGCTGGCGGCGACGACGCTGTGCGTCGCCGGGATCGCAGCGTGGTGGCGGGACCGGACCCTGCCCCGCCGCCGCTCGGAGCAGGCTCTGTGAGCGCCCATGGGACGGACGTGCTCACCGTCCGCGATCTCGACGTGGCCTTCCGCGTCGGTCGCGGCCCGCGCGCCCGGATCGTCCGCGCGGTGACCGGCGCCGGCCTGCCCCTGCGCGGTGGACGCCTCACCGCCCTGGTCGGTGAGTCCGGCTGCGGGAAGTCGGTCCTCGCCGAGGCGCTGACCGGACTGCTCCCGGGGACCGCGTCGGTGCGCGGGTCGGCCGTCCTGTCCACCCCGGACGACGCCGGGACCGTCGAGCTGCTCACCGCCCCGGAGGCGGTGCTGCGCGACCGCGGCCGCGGACGCCTCATCGGCCTGGTCCCGCAGTCCGCCGCCTCCCACCTCACGCCGACCCGTACCGTCGGCGCCCAGCTCCGGGAGACGGTCGCCCGGCTCGGCACGGACACGACGGCGGCCGAGCTCCTCGACCGGGCCGCGCTGCCCGCGCACGTGCTCGGGCTCTACCCGCACGAGCTCTCCGGCGGCCAGGCCCAGCGGGCCGGGCTGGCGTCCGCGCTGGCCGGGAACCCGCCGGTGCTGCTGGCCGACGAGCCGACCGCGGGCCTCGACCGCCCGCTCGTCGAGCACGTGACCGCCCTGCTGGCCGGGCTCGCGGACGAGGGGCACGCCGTCCTGCTCATCACCCACGACCTGCGGGCGGCCCGGGACGTGGCCGACGACATCGCCGTCATGTACGCCTCGCGCCTGGTCGAGACCGGACCGGCCGACGACGTCGTCGCCGAGCCCTGGCACCCGTACACGGCGGGCCTGCTCGGGGCCCTCCCCGGCGCCGGGTTCACCCCGGTCCCGGGGCACCCGCCCGAGCTGTCCGCGCTGCCCGACGGCTGTCCGTTCGCTCCCCGGTGCGCGGTGTCGGCGTCCTGCTCGGGCGATCCCGAGCCGGTGTCCTACGGCGACCGCCGGGTGTCGTGCCACGTCCCGGAGGGGGCCCGATGAGCCTGCGCGCGGAGTCCGTCACCGCCGGGTGGCGGCGGGGACACCCCGTCGTCGACGACGTCGACCTCACCGTCGAGCCGGGGGGCGTGCTCGGCCTGGCCGGCCCGTCCGGATGCGGGAAGTCGACGCTGACCCGGGTACTGGCCCTGCTGCACGCCCCCTGGTCGGGAACGGTGACGGTCGGCGGGGAGCCGGTCCACCGGTACCGGTTCGGTGCACCCGCGGCACTGCGGCGGCGCATCGGCGTGGTGTTCCAGTCGCCGCGGGCGTCCACCGACCCCCGGCTGACCCTGGACCGGATCGTCGCCGAGCCGCTCCGCGCGGCGGGCACGCCGGATCCCGCTGTGACCGCACGGGTCGACGAGGTCGCCGACCTCGTCGGGCTCACCCCGGAGCTGCGCACGCGGCACCCGCACGAGGTCTCCGACGGCCAGCTCCAGCGGGCCTGCCTCGCGCGGGCGCTCGCCCCGGAGCCGGACTACCTGCTGTGCGACGAGATGACGGCGATGCTCGACGCCTCCACCACCGCCGCGCTGGTCTCGGTCGTCGCCGACGAGGTCACCGGACGTGGTCTCGGCGTACTGGCCGTCAGCCACGACGAGCCGTTGCTCGGCGCGTGGGCCGGCGAGGTCGTCCGCCCGTGGAGCCGGGTCCGTCCGTGACCCTGGACCGGGTAGTCGTACGGAGCCGCCGTCGCGGCCGCGGGCGACAGACTCACCCCATGCGGACGAGCTGGAACCTCACCCTGCAGGTGGTCGCGGTCCTGGCCGCCGCCGGGTTGCGCCTCACGGCGCCGGGCTGGCTGCTGTTCTTCCTGGTGGTGACGATCGTCGGTCTGCTCGTTCCGCTGGTCCCGACGGCCCTGTCGATCGTCGTGTTCCGGCGGCGGGTGCTGGAGCGGGCGCTCGCCGCGCCGTTCCAGTCGTGCGCCGGGTTCCTGCTCCTGGCGGCCCTGACCGTGCCGGACTTCGACGACGTCCGCGCGCACGCGCCGATCATGGCCGGGTCCGGGGCGGAGGTCCCGGCCGTCGTGACCGGGATCGGCATGCTCTCGCTGCTCGCGTGGCTCGGGTCGGTGCTGTGGCTGTGCGTCGCCGTGGTGCTGGCGCACCGCCCGTCGCGGCGACCGGCGGGACCGCCGCACCCGGCCTGGACCGCCCGGGACTGAGCGGTACCGCCGGCACGACGGATCAGGAGGCGCCGGGGACCCGGATCCGCCGGGTCTGCTCGGCCCGGGCGGCCAGCTCGTCGTCGGCGGGGTAGTCGACGCCGGTCAGCGACAACCCGTGCGGCGGCGCGACCGTCACCTCCGACGCCCGCGACGTCCGGGACAACAGCTCGGCGGGCCACTCCGGGGGCCGGTGCCCACGGCCCACCTCGAACACCGCGCCGACCAGGCTGCGGACCATCGAGTGGCAGAACGCGTCGGCCGACACCGACGCGACCAGCACACCGGGCTCCCCCGGCGCCGGGTCCCACTCGAAGCGTTGCAGCGCCCGCACCGTGGTGGCGCCCTCCCGGCGTTTGCAGAACGCGGCGAAGTCGTGCTCGCCCACCATCAGCGCGGACGCGGCGTTCATGAGCGCCGGGTCGAGCGGATGGGGCCAGGCCACCGTCTCGCGGGCGCGCAGCGGCTCGGCCCCGAACGACGCGGTGGTGACCCGGTAGCGGTAGTGCCTGCGGAGCGCGGAGAACCGGGCGTCGAAGGTCTCCGGGACCCGGGTCGTCGCCCGGACCCGGACGTCGGGCGGCAGGAACCGGTTGAGCCGTCGGAGCAGCCCGTCGAGCTGCGGATCGAGCTCCGCGGGGACGTCGACGTGCGCGACCTGCCCGGACGCGTGGACCCCCGCGTCGGTCCGGCCGGCGACGGTGAGCCGCAGCGGGGTGCGCAGCACGGTCGACAGCGCGTCGGTGAGCACGCCCTGGACGGTGCGGCGGGTCGGCTGGATCGCCCAGCCGAAGAAGTCGGTGCCGTCGTACGCGATGTCGAGGCGCACCCGGACCGGCCCGGAAACGCCGACGAGCCCGCCGTCGGGGACGGCGGGCTCGTCGGAGTGGTGCGGACCGGTCAGGAGCCGGACTCCTGCTGGGACGCCGGCTTCGCGAAACCGGCGGCCTCGGCGGCCTCCTCGGAGGCGAACCAGACCTCGGCCACGGTCCGGTCGTAGTGCGACGAACCGGGGACGTGGTAGAGCTTCGAGTCGTCGTTGCCCTTGATCTCGAAGCCCTCCGGGGCCTGCGCCGGGTCCTCCAGCGGGGCGTGGCTGCCCTCGCCGTACGGAGCCTCGGTGGCCTCGGCGACGGCGTCGGTGGTGGTCGCCTCGGCGGCGGTCTCCTCCGGTGCGGTCTCCTCGGCCGGGGCCTCGGTGGTGGCGGCCTGGGACGCGGCGGCGCGGCGCGCGCGGTTCGCCTCGTCGGTGACCGTCTTCTGCTGGACCAGCTCGATGACCGCCATCGGGGCGTTGTCGCCCTTGCGCGGCATCGTCTTGGTGATCCGGGTGTAGCCACCGTTGCGGTCCGAGAAGAACGGACCGATCTCGGTGACGAGGCGGTGCACGACCGACTTGTCGCGGATCACCTTCATGATCTCGCGCCGGTTGTGCAGGTCGCCGGCCTTGGCCTTGGTGATCAGCCGCTCCGCGTACGGACGCAGCCGCCGGGCCTTGGCCTCGGTGGTGGTGATCCGGCCGTGTTCGAACAGCGAGGTCGCCAGGTTGGCCAGGATCAGCCGCTGGTGCGCGGGCGACCCGCCGAGGCGGGTTCCCTTGGTGGGCTGGGGCATGGCTACAACTGCTCCGTTTCTGCGTAGTCCTGACCGTCGTCACCGAAGGTGTCCGGGTCGAACCCGCTGCCACCGTCGACGCCGTACTCGGCCGCCGCCGCCGACGGGTCGAACCCGGGCGGGCTGTCCTTGAGGGCCAGGCCGAGACCGACGAGCTTCATCTTGACCTCGTCGATCGACTTGGCGCCGAAGTTGCGGATGTCGAGCAGGTCCGCCTCGCTGCGGCCGACCAGCTCGCCGACCGTGTGGATGCCCTCGCGCTTGAGGCAGTTGTAGGACCGGACCGTGAGGTCCAGCTCCTCGATCGGCATCGCGAACGCCGCGATGGTGTCCGCCTCCTGCGGGGAGGGGCCGATCTCGATGCCCTCGGCGTCCACGTTCAGCTCGCGGGCCAGGCCGAACAGCTCGACCAGGGTCTTGCCGGACGACGCCAGCGCGTCCCGCGGGGTGATGGACGGCTTCGACTCGACGTCGAGCACCAGCTTGTCGAAGTCGGTGCGCTGCTCGACTCGCGTGGCCTCGACCTTGTAGGTCACCTTGAGCACCGGCGAGTAGATCGAGTCGACCGGGATCCGGCCGATCTCGGCGCCGGTCGCCTTGTTCTGCATCGCCGGGACGTACCCGCGACCCTGCTCGACGACGAGCTCGACCTCGAGCCGGCCCTTGTCGTTCAGCGAGGCGATGTGCAGGTCCGGGTTGTGCACGGTGACACCGGCGGGCGGCACGATGTCGCCCGCGGTGACCGCGCCCGGGCCCTGCTTGCGCAGGTACATGGTCACCGGCTCGTCCTCCTCGGAGCTCACGACGAGCTCCTTGAGGTTAAGGATGATGTCGGTGACATCCTCCTTGACCCCCGGCACGGTGGTGAACTCGTGCAGGACGCCGTCGATCCGGATGGACGTGACGGCGGCACCGGGGATGGACGAGAGCAGCGTCCGGCGCAGGGAGTTCCCGAGGGTGTAGCCGAAGCCCGGCTCGAGCGGCTCGATGACGAACCGCGACCGGGTCTCGGTGACGACGTCCTCGGTGAGAGAGGGTCGCTGAGAGATCAGCATGGGTGTGTGCCTCCTTCGCACCTGCGACAACCGCTATTTGATGTCGCAGTGAGAACCCGCCGCCCCTCCCTGCGGGGCGGCGGGGGTGTCGAGCTACTTCGAGTAGTACTCGACGATGAGCTGCTCGGTGACCTGTGTGTCGATCTGAGCGCGCTCGGGCAGCTGGTGGACGAGGATGCGCAGGGTCGACGGAACGACCTGCAGCCACGCCGGGACCGGGCGGTCGCCCTGGGTCTCCTTGGCGATGACGAACGGGTCGGTGTTACGCGACTTCTCCCGCACGTCGATGATGTCGTACTTCGAGACCTTGAAGCTGGGGATGTCGACCTTCTTCCCGTTGACCAGGAAGTGGCCGTGGTTCACCAGCTGGCGAGCCATCCGCCGGGTGCGCGCCAGGCCGGCGCGGTACACGACGTTGTCGAGGCGCGACTCGAGGATCTGCAGCAGCTCGTCGCCGGTCTTGCCCTCCCGGCGGTGCGCCTCCTCGTAGTAGGCGCGCAGCTGCTTCTCCTGCAGGCCGTACCCGAAGCGGGCCTTCTGCTTCTCCTGCAGCTGCAGGAGGTACTCGGTCTCCTTGATCCGGATCCGGCCGTGCTGGCCGGGCGGGTAGGGACGACGCTCGAACGCCTGGTCGCCGCCGACGAGGTCGGTCTTCAGTCGGCGGGACTTGCGGGTCATGGGGCCGGTGTAGCGAGCCATGGTGGTTCTCCCTTCCCCTTAGACCCGGCGCCGCTTGGGCGGACGGCAGCCGTTGTGCGGCTGCGGGGTGACGTCGTTGATGGTGCCGACCTCGAGACCGGCGGCCTGGAGCGAGCGGATCGCGGTCTCGCGACCCGAACCCGGGCCCTTGACGAACACGTCGCACTTCTTCATGCCGTGCTCCATCGCCTTGCGGGCGGCGTTCTCGGCGGCGAGCTGTGCGGCGAACGGCGTCGACTTGCGGGAGCCCTTGAGGCCCACGTGCCCGGACGAGGCCCAGGCGATGACGGCACCGGTCGGGTCGGTGATCGACACGATCGTGTTGTTGAACGTGCTCTTGATGTGGGCGTGCCCGTGCGCGACGTTCTTCTTCTCGCGACGGCGGACCTTCTTGGGTCCGGTGCCCTGGCGTGCGCGGGGCGGCATTACTTCTTACCTGCCTTCTTCTTACCGGCGACGGTCTTCTTCGGACCCTTGCGGCCGCGCGCGTTGGTCTTCGTGCGCTGGCCACGGACCGGAAGACCCCGCCGGTGACGGATGCCCTGGTACGAGCCGATCTCGATCTTGCGGCGGATGTCCGCCTGGATCTCACGGCGCAGGTCACCCTCGACCTGCAGGTGCTCCTCGATGTAGTCGCGGAGCTTGGTCACGTCCTCGTCGGTCAGGTCCTTCGACCGGAGGTCGGCGCTGATCGCCGTGGCCTCGAGGATCTCCTTCGACCGGGCCCGTCCGACCCCGAAGATATAGGTGAGCGCGATCTCCATCCGCTTCTCGCGGGGGAGGTCGACGCCGGCAACACGTGCCATGCGGCGTTGTCTCCTTCAGTTCTCGTTCCAGGTCTTCCCGGTGTCCGCCCCGTTCCGCCGCTGCGAGAACGGGCCCCGGCCTGGTTCCGGGGGTGCTACCGGGCCCTCGTGGCCCGGCAGGTGCACCGGGGGCTTCTGCTGACGCGATCAGACGATCGCGACGAGTACCGCTCTGCTCAGCCCTGGCGCTGCTTGTGGCGCAGGTTCGAGCAGATCACGATGATCCGGCCGTTGCGGCGGATCACCTGGCACTTGTCGCAGATCTTCTTGACGCTCGGCTTGACCTTCACGTCGTCTGCCTCTGTCCGTTGATCTTCTCGGTCTGGCGACCGACGGTCACTTGTAGCGGTAGACGATCCGGCCGCGGCTGAGGTCGTAGGGCGACAGCTCGACGACCACGCGGTCCTCCGGAAGGATCCGGATGTAGTGCTGCCGCATCTTCCCGCTGATGTGCGCGAGGACCCGGTGGCCGTTCTCCAGCTCCACCCGGAACATCGCGTTCGGCAGGGGTTCGACGACCCGGCCTTCGACCTCGATCGACCCGTCCTTCTTGGCCATGTCCTCCGCTATCCGTGACAGGTGTCGGTTGCACCGGCCGACGATGGAGCCGACGACCGGATCGGCACGCGCGAGCCGGGGCCCGGACCGGAGAGTGTGCAGAGCACATGCGGAGCGGGCACCAGACGGCGCACCGATAGTCAAGTGTACGGAGTGCGCACGGGGCCGGTGCGAGCGGGGGTGCGGAACACCCGCGGGCGGCCCGGTTGCACGACGCGGGTGCCCGGGTGATCGCATGGGTCCGTGACGGACCACGTGCCCGACGGTACCGAAACCACCCCGCCGACGACCAGCACCCGGCTGCCCCGGGCGTTGCGCCCGTTCCGGCACCGCGACTACCGGTTCCTCGTCGCGTCGATGGCCGCGTCGCTGTTCGCCTCCGGGGTGTGGCTGCTCTCGCTCGTCTGGCAGGTCATCGGCCTCGGTGGCGGCCCCGCCGCGCTGTCCGCCGTGACGGCGTCGGCGAGCGCGGGCCTGCTGGTCAGCGTGCTGATCGGCGGCGTGGCCGCGGACCGGCTGCCGCGTCGCACCGTGCTGCGCTCGGTGGAGGTCGTCCGGATCGTCGCGGCGGCCGGTGCCACGACGCTCGCCCTGACCGGCACCCTGACGATCTGGTCGCTGGCGGCCATCGCCTTCGTGATCGGCGCCGCGGAGGCGTTCTACTTCCCCGCCTACTCGGCGCTCCTGCCCACGCTCGTCCCGTCCGGCGAGCTGCTCGCGGCCAACGGCGTCGAGCAGACCCTGCGCCCGGCGATGATGCAGGCGGTCGGGCCGGGACTCGCCGGGCTCGTCGTCGGGGCGTTCGTCCCGGGTGCCGGGCTGGCCGTGGCGACGGCCGGCTACGCCGTCGCCCTGGTCCCGCTCCTGTTCCTGCGGGTCGTCCCCCCGCTCGCCGCGGGCGAACCCGGCGCCACGGCGGAGGGCGAGCCGCGCCGCTCGGTGCTGCACGACCTGCGCGAGGGCTTCGGCTACCTGGTCCGGACCGGCTGGCTGTTCGCCAGCCTCGCGTTCGCCATGCTCTACGTGGTCGTGATCATCGGGCCGATCGAGGTGCTGCTGCCGTTCGCGGTGCGGGACCGCGCGGGATCCGGACCGGCGGGGTTCGCGGCCGTGCTCGCCGCGTACGGCATCGGCGGGGCGCTCGGGTCGATCGCGATGGCGAGCCGGCCGCTGCCGCGCCGCTACCTCACCGTGATGCTGCTGCTGTGGGGCACCGGGGCACTGCCCCTGGTCGTACTGGGCCTGGCCACGGCGGTGTGGCCGATGGCCGTCGCCGCGTTCCTCGTCGGGGCCACCGGCGCGGCGGCGATGGTGATCTGGGGGACGCTGCTGCAGCGCCGCGTCCCGCCGCACCTGCTCGGCCGGGTCTCGAGCCTGGACTTCTTCGTGTCGCTGGCGCTGATGCCGGTGTCGATGGCACTGGCCGGGCCGGTCGGAGCCGCGATCGGCATCCCGATCACGTTCGTCGTCGCCGGGTGCCTGCCGGTCGTGCTCGCGGTGCTGGCCATCCTGCTGTGGCGGCTCCCCCGCGACGAGACCGCGCACCCGCTCAGCGCGGAGTAGCACCGGGGCGTGGCTCCGGGGCCGGCGCCCCGGAGCCACGCCCCGGGCGGCTACAGCGCCTTCAGCTCCTCCGTCACCTCCGTCACCGACGACTTCGCGTCGCCGAAGAGCATCGAGGTGTTGTCGGCGAAGAACAGCGGGTTGTCGATGCCGGCGAACCCGGACCCCATCGACCGCTTGAGCACGATGACGTTGCGGGACTCGTCGACGTTGAGGATCGGCATCCCGTGGATCGGGCTCGACGGGTCGTTGCGCGCGGCCGGGTTGGTGACGTCGTTCGCGCCGATCACCAGCGTGACGTCGGTGCGGGAGAACTCGTCGTTGATGTCGTCCATCTCCTTGAGCGCGTCGTAGGAGACGTCGGCCTCGGCGAGCAGGACGTTCATGTGCCCGGGCATCCGGCCGGCCACCGGGTGGATGGCGTACTTGACCTCGACGCCCTTGCCCTCCAGCAGCTTCGCCATGTCCTTCACGGCGTGCTGGGCCTGCGCCACCGCCATGCCGTAGCCGGGGACGACGATGACCTGCGACGCGTACGCCATCTGGATCGCCGCGTCCGCCGCCGAGGTCGACTTCACGGTGCGCTCGACGCCGTCGTCGACGGCCGCCGCCTGCGTCCCGCCGAACCCGCCCGCGACGATCGCCGGGATGGTCCGGTTCATCGCCACGGCCATCTGGTTGGTCAGGATCGAACCGGACGCGCCGACGATCATTCCGGCGACGATCATCGCGGTGTTGTCCAGCGCGAGACCCGCCGCCGCCGCGGACAGCCCGGTCATGGCGTTGAGCAGCGAGATGACGACGGGCATGTCCGCACCGCCGATGGGCAGGACGACCAGCACGCCGACCACCGCGGCGATCACCAGCACCGCGACGATCCAGATCTCCGAGGCGCCCTCCATACCGGCGAACACCGCGGCGACGACGGCCAGCACCAGCAACCCGATGTTGATGACCTGCTGAGCGCCGCCGAGCCCGATCGGCTTGCCGGGGAGGATCTCCTGCAGCTTGCCGAACGCGATCAGCGAGCCCCAGAACGAGATCGAGCCGACGATCGCGGCGAACAGCGACGCGATGACGATGTAGAGCTCGACGCCGACGAACCCGTCGGACCCGCGGAACTCCGCCCACGCGATCAGCGCGACCGCACCACCGCCGACGCCGTTGAACAGCGCCACCATCTGCGGCATCTGGGTCATCTTGACGTTCCGCGCGGACGGGACGCCGAGCAGCGTGCCGACCACCAGGCCGACGATGATCAGGATCCAGTTGGCCTGGACGAGCATCAGTGTCGCGAGCACCGCGATCGCCATGCCGACCGCGGCGATCTTGTTGCCGCGCACCGCCGTCTTCGGCCCGGTCAGGCCGGACAGGCCGTAGATGAACAGCGCGAACGCGATGATGTAGAGGATCGGGACGATCACGCCGAGCGGGCCGTCCGGCATCGTCTCCGTGGCGGCGAGGGTCACGATCCGCTCCCGTTCTGCTCGGCCTTCTTCGCGGCACCGGGCGTCTTGCCCTTGAACATGCCGAGCATCCGGTCGGTGACCAGGAAGCCGCCGACGACGTTGATCACGCCGAAGGCGATCGCGACGACCAGGATGATCGCGTCGACGACGCCGACCTCCTCACGGCCGAGCACGACGATCGCGCCGAGCAGCACGATGCCGTGGATCGCGTTGGTGCCCGACATCAGCGGCGTGTGCAGCGTGTTCGGGACCTTCGAGATGACGGCGAAGCCGACGAAGCCGGCCAGCACCAGGATGGCGATGTTCGCCAGCAGTCCGGAGTCCATCAGGCGCTCCCCTCCTCACGCGTCACGCAGGACTTGGCCAGTACCTCGTCGTCGAAGTCCGGGGACAGCCGGCCGTCGGTGACCATCAGCTCGAGCAGCGAGGTGACGTTGCAGGCGTACAGCTCCGAGGCGTGCTCGGGCATCGACGCGGGCAGGTTCAGCGGGGACACGATCGTCACGTCGTGACGCACGACGGTCTCCCCGGGCTCGGTCAGCTCGCAGTTGCCGCCGGCCTCGCCCGCCATGTCCACGATGACGCTGCCCGGCCGCATCCCCTCGACCGCGGCGGCGCTGACCAGCTGCGGCGCCTTCCGCCCGGGCACCAGTGCGGTGGTGACGACGACGTCGAAGCCCGTGATGGCCTCCTCGAGCGCCTTCTGCTGCTTCGCCCGCTCGTCGTCGCTGAGCTCGCGGGCGTAGCCGCCCTCACCGGCCGCGTCGATGCCGAGGTCCAGCCACTGGGCGCCCAGTGACTTCACCTGGTCGGCGACCTCGGGCCGCACGTCGTAGCCGGTGGTGCGGGCCCCGAGTCGCTTCGCCGTCGCGAGCGCCTGCAGGCCCGCGACACCGACGCCGAGCACCAGCGCGGTCGCCGGCTTCACGGTGCCGGCCGCCGTCGTCAGCATCGGGAAGAAGCGGGTGGAGTGCTCGGCAGCGGCCAGCACCGCCTTGTACCCGGCGACGTTCGCCTGCGACGACAGCGCGTCCATGCCCTGCGCGCGGGAGATCCGCGGGATCGACTCCATCGCGAACGCCGTCACCCCGGCGTCGCGGAGCTTCTCCACGGTCTCGGGGTGGGTCAGCGGGGACAGGAAACCGACCAGCACCTGGCCGGACCGGAGCTTCCCGATCTGCTCAGCACTGGGCGGGTTGACCACCGCGACGACGTCGGCCGCCCACGGGTCCCCGATCTCGGCGCCGGCCTCGGTGAACTCGTCGTCCGGGATCAGTGCGCCCTCGCCCGCCCCGGTCTCCACCACGACCCGCGCACCGCGGCCTGCCAGCTTGCCGACGACCTTCGGGACCAGCGCCACGCGGCGCTCGCCCTCCCGGATCTCCTTCGGCACCCCGACCGTGACCGTGCTCTGCGGGCCGTCCTGCTCGGCCTCATCGCTCATGCGGGGAACCTAGACCACGTGCAACAGTCTCTGGGCCCAGGACGTGACGGGCACTACCCGCTGGGAGAGCCCTTGATCGATTACCCGGTACGATCTGTATCGATCAGGGCCTGACCTACCGGGCGGGTGGCCGGAGGGTCAGCTGCCCGGACGGTCGGGTGCGCCGGCGGGCGCGGTCAGCAGCCACGGCCCGTCCTCGGTGACGGCGACGGTGTGCTCCCAGTGCACGGCCCGTCCGCCGCTCGCGGTGACGACGGTCCAGCCGTCGTCCAGCTCCACGGTCTCCGGGTCCCCCGCGACGAGCATCGGCTCGACGGTCAGGGCCATCCCGGGCCGCAGCCGCGGGCCGCGGCCCGGCTCGCCGTGGTTGGGCAGGAACGGGTCCATGTGCATCGAGGTGCCGATGCCGTGCCCGCCGTACTCCGCGACGATGCCGTAGTCGGAGCGGTCCGCCTCCGCGGCGGCCCGGCACGCCTCCTGGATCGCGTACGAGACGTCGGTGAGGCGCGCCCCGTCCTGCACGGCGACGACGCCGGCGTCCATCGCGCCCCGGCACGCCGCGGACAGCGCCAGGTCGGCCGGCGAGACCTCGCCGACGGCGATGGTGACGGCCGAGTCGCCGTGCCAGCCGTCCAGGATCGCGCCGCAGTCGACCGACAGCAGGTCACCGTCGGCCAGCACCTGCCCCGCGGACGGGATGCCGTGGACGATCTGCTCGTTCACCGAGGCGCAGATGCTCCCCGGGAACCCGTGGTACCCGAGGAACGAGGGGACGCCGCCGCCGTCGCGGATGGTCTGCTCGGCCAGCGCGTCCAGCTCGGCGGTGCTCACCCCCGGCTTGGCGTGCTCGGTGACGGCGGCGAGCGTCGCAGCCACCAGTGCCCCCGACTCCCGCATCGCCTGCAGCTGACGCGGGGTCTTGAGCTCGATGTCCCGTCCCCGGTACCGGGCGATGGCGCCACGGAGGCCACCCCGACCGTTCATGCGTTCCCTCGGTTCCTCGCCGTGCCGGCCGGCACCGCCCGGTCGTCCCGGGCGGGGCCCGCTGCCGACGCCGGTCCGCTAGGCGCTGCGGTCGCGCAGCGCGGAGAAGACCCGCTCGGTGATCTCGTCGATCTCACCGACGGCGTCGATCGTGACCAGCTGGTCGCGGTAGTGGTCCAGCAGCGGCGCGGTCTCCTCGCGGTACACGCGCTGCCGGTTGCGGATGGTGTCCTCGTTGTCGTCACTGCGGCCACGGCCCAGCAGCCGCTGCACGACGACCTCGTCCTCGACGTCGAACTGGACGACGGCGTCGAGCTTCAGGCCCTTCTCGTCCAGGATCGCGCCGAGCGAGGCCGCCTGCGCGGTGTTCCGCGGGAACCCGTCGAGGATGAAGCCCTTCTCCGTGTCGGCGTCGCCGAGACGGTCCTTCACCATGCCCACGGTCACCTCGTCGGGGACGAGGTCCCCGGCGTCCATGTACCGCTTGGCCTCGCGGCCGAGCTCCGTCTCGTCGCGCAGGTTCGCGCGGAACAGATCGCCCGTCGAGATGTGCGGGACATCCAGCTTCTCGGCCATCTGCTCAGCCTGGGTCCCCTTGCCGGCACCGGGCGGTCCCACCAGAACGAGTCGCACGCGAACCCGACCTCCTGAAGTCTCTTGCTTGTCCACACCGGCGGCGTTACCGGCGCGCGGTGCCGCCGGCACCGAACCGGGGCCGGGGCCCCGACCGGGGTTCCCGTACGGCCACGTTCCGCCGGACTCTAACGCAGGAAACCCTCGTAGTTCCGCTGCATGAGCTGGCTCTCGATCTGCTTCAGGGTGTCGAGGCCCACCGTCACCATGATCAGCACGGCGGTACCACCGAACGGGAAGTTCTGGTTCTGGCCGGTCCCGGTGATGCCGAGGAAGAAGTTCGGCAGCACCGCGATGATGCCCAGGTACAGCGATCCCGGCAGCGTGATGCGGCTGAGCACGAAGTTCAGGTACTCGGCGGTGGGCCTGCCGGGCCGGATGCCCGGGATGAAGCCGCCGTACTTCTTCATGTCCTCGGCGCGCTCGTCGGGGTTGAACGTGATGCCGACGTAGAAGTACGTGAAGAAGATGATCAGTGCCATGTACAACACGATGTGCACGGGATTGGACTGATCGACGAGATAGGTCTGCACGAACTGCTGGAACCATCCGCCCTCGTGCCCGGCGAGCCGGGCGACCAGGTCGGGCAGGTACAGCAGCGAGCTACCGAAGATCACCGGCACGACGCCGGCCTGGTTCACCTTCAGCGGGAGGTACGTCGAGGTGCCGCCGTACATCCGGCGCCCGACCATCCGCTTGGCGTACTGGACCGGGATCCGCCGCTGGCCGTTCTCGATGAACACGACGCTCGCGATGATGGCGAGACCGAAGGCGCAGACACCGGCGAAGACCAGGCCGCCCGAGTTCTCCAGGATGAGCTGGCCCTCGGCGGGGATCCGGTGCGCGATCGAGGCGAAGATCAGCAGCGACATGCCGTTGCCGATGCCGCGCTCGGTGACCTGCTCGCCCAGCCACATCACCAGCGTCGTTCCGGCGACCATCGTGACGACGATGACGACCAGGGTGAAGACCGACGAGTCCGGGATGACCGGCAGCTGGCAGCCCTGGAAGAGCTGGCCCCGCTCGGCGAGCGCGACGAAGCCCGTCGCCTGCAGCACCGCGATACCGATCGTCAGGTAGCGGGTGTACTGCGTCAGCTTCGCCTGGCCGGACTGGCCTTCCTTCTTCAGCTGCTCGAACCGCGGGATCACGACCTGCAGCAGCTGCACGATGATGCTCGCGGTGATGTAGGGCATGATGCCCAGCGCGAAGATCGACAGCTGGAGCAACGCCCCGCCGGAGAACAGGTTGATCAGCGAGTAGACGCTCGCGTTGTCGCCGCCCTCGACCTGGCGGACGCACTCCTGGATGTTGGGGTAGGACACCCCCGGCGAGGGGATGTTCGCCCCGAGCCGGTACACCGCCACGATCGCCAGCGTGAAGAGGATCTTCTTGCGGAGATCCGGCGTGGTCAGGGCCGACCGGACTGCGCTGAGCACTCGGTGATCCTCCTACGACGTCGGCGGCCCGACACCGCCTGCGCCGGCCCCGGGACGGGGACGGCCGGTTGGAAGACGCGATCCGCGCCTTGCGGGGACACCCGGGCCGGCAGGTCCTGCACCGGCGGGGGCTGCGCGATGACACGCCTGTCCCGTTGCCTCGGACGCGTAGTCCGGAAGTGACTGTAACAGCGGCCCGGACACGCCTCGGCGCCGCCCACGAACCCGTCCCGCCTGGGCGGACGACGGGCACCGTGGACGGCGCCGTGGACGTGTCGGAGGCGGCGGTGCGGAGCCGATGGCTCCGCACCCCCGGCCGCCTGGCCTCGGGGCCGGGCCCCGTCCCGCGAGCTCGTCAGAGCTCGGAGACGGACCCACCCGCGGCCGAGATCTTCTCGCGCGCGGAGGCCGAGAACTTGTGGGCCTTCACCGTCAGGGTGACGCCCGACAGCTCGCCCTCGCCCAGCACCTTGACCGGCTGGTTCTTGCGAACCGCGCCCGACTCGGCCAGCTCGGCCGGTCCGACCTCGCCACCCTTCGGGAACAGGGCGGCCAGCTCGCCGACGTTCACGACCTGGTACTCGACCTTGAAGCGGTTCTTGAAGCCCTTGAGCTTCGGCAGCCGCATGTGCAGCGGCATCTGACCGCCCTCGAAGCGCGGCGACACCGTCTTGCGGGCCTTCGTGCCCTTGGTGCCGCGACCGGCGGTCTTGCCCTTCGAGCCCTCACCACGACCCACACGGGTCTTGGCCTGCTTCGAGCCCGGGGCCGGCCGCAGGTCGTGCAGCTTGATCACGTTCTGCTCGTCGCTCACGCCTGCACCTCCTCGACGGTCACGAGGTGGCGCACCACGTGGACGTACCCGCGGGTCTGCGGGTCGTCCGGGCGCTCCACCGACTGCCGGATCTTGCGCAGGCCCAGCGAACGCAGCGAGTCACGCTGGTTCTTCTTGGTCCCGATCCGGCTCTTCACCTGGGTGATCTTCAGAGTGGCCATGTCGCTCACACCCTCGCCGCGTCGGCCTCGGCCCGCCGACGCATCATGCTGTGCGGGGCGACGTCCTCGAGCGGCAGGCCACGGCGGGCCGCCACCTCCTCCGGACGCTGCACCGACTTCAGCGCGGCCACCGTGGCGTGCACGATATTGATCGCGTTGTCGGAGCCGAGCGACTTGGACAGGATGTCCGAGATGCCGGCGCACTCCAGCACCGCGCGGACCGGGCCACCGGCGATGACACCGGTACCCGGCGACGCCGGACGCAGGAGGACGACGCCGGCGGCGTCCTCACCCTGCACGCGGTGCACGATCGTGCCGCCGATGCGCGGGACGCGGAAGAAGTTCTTCTTCGCCTCCTCGACGCCCTTGGCGATCGCGGCCGGCACCTCCTTGGCCTTGCCGTAGCCGACGCCCACCAGGCCGTCGCCGTCGCCGACGATCATCAGCGCGGTGAAGCTGAACCGGCGGCCGCCCTTGACGACCTTGGCCACGCGGTTGATCGTGACCAGCCGCTCGATGTACGGGGTCTTGTCCTGGGCCGCCCCGCCACGGCCACCGTCCCGGCGGTCCCGGCTGTTGCGGTTGTCGTTGCTACCGCCGCCGGGCCCTCCGCCGTCACGCCGCGTACGTCCCGGCATCAGACGATCCCTTCAGTTCCGTGCATGGTCTGCGTCTTCATCAGAACTCCAGGCCCCCCTCGCGGGCGGCGTCGGCCAGAGCCGCGATCCGCCCGTGGTAAGCGAGGCCCCCACGGTCGAACACGACCGCGGAGACGCCGGCGGCCTTGGCCCGGGCTGCGATGAGCTCGCCGACCTTGGCCGCCTTGGCCTTCTTGTCGCCGTCCACCGTGCGCACCTCGACGTCCAGGCTGGACGCGTGCGCCAGGGTGTGCCCGGCGAGGTCGTCGATCAGCTGGACGGTGATGTGCCGCGAGGAGCGGTTGACCGCCAGACGCGGGCGGACCGGCGTACCGGAGATCTTCTTGCGGAGCCGGGCGTGCCGACGGATGCGCGAGTCGCGGCGCTTGCGCGCAACCTGGGACGCCATCCGCCGACGGGCGGCACCCGACACGGTCTCGTTCGTCTCGGCCATCACTTGCCCGTCTTTCCGACCTTGCGGCGGACCTGCTCGCCGGCGTACCGCACGCCCTTGCCCTTGTACGGGTCGGGACGGCGCAGCTTCCGGATGTTCGCGGCGGTTTCGCCGACCAGCTGCTTGTCGATGCCGGAGACCGAGAACCGGGTCGGCGACTCGACCGCGAAGGAGATGCCCTCCGCCGGCTCGATGACGACCGGGTGCGAGTAGCCCAGGGAGAACTCGAGGTTCGCGCCCTTGAGCTGCACCCGGTAACCCACGCCGTGGATCTCCAGCTTCTTCTCGTAGCCGGCGCTGACGCCGACGACGATGTTGTTCACGAGCGAGCGGGACAGGCCGTGGAAGGCCCGGGTCTCGCGCTCCTCGTCAGGACGCTGGACCAGCACCGCGCCGTCGTCGTCGCGCTCGACCGTGATCGGCTCGATGACGGTGTGCGACAGGGTGCCCTTGGGGCCCTTCGCGGTGACCGTGCGGCCGTCGATGGTGATCTCCACGCCGGACGGGACGGTGACGGGCAGCTTTCCGATGCGGGACATCGTTCGTTACCCCTTTCTCACCAGGCGTAGGCGAGGACTTCCCCGCCAACGCCGCTCCGGTAGGCCTGCTGGTCGGTCATCAGACCCCGCGAGGTCGAGATGATCGCCACGCCGAGGCCACCCAGGACCCGCGGCAGGTTCGTCGACTTCGCGTACACACGCAGACCGGGCTTGGAGACCCGGCGCAGGCCGGCGATGCTCCGCTCACGGTTGCGGCCGTACTTCAGCTCGACCACCAGGGACTTGCCGACCTCGGCGTCCTCGGTGTGGTGGGCCGCGATGTAGCCCTCCTTCTGCAGGATCTCCGCGATGGAGACCTTCAGCTTGGAGTGCGGCATCACGACGCGGTCGTGGTAGGCCGAGTTCGCGTTCCGCAGACGGGTCAGCATGTCTGCGATCGGATCGGTCATCGTCATGGTGTATGTCTCTTTCCCGCCGTGGTTCCTCGCGGCCCGGCGCGGTGCCCCCGTGGAGGGGCACCGCGCCGGCGCGGGCCTTCGGCGATCGGGTCGACCCGGGCCCCGCCGGTGCGGGGCCTGCGGATCACCAGCTGGACTTGCTCACACCCGGCAGCTCGCCGGCGTGGGCCATGTCGCGCAGGCACACGCGGCAGAGGCCGAACTTGCGGAAGACGGCACGCGGACGGCCGCACTTCTGGCAGCGGGTGTAACCCCGCACGCCGAACTTCGGCTTCGCGTTCGCCTTGTTGATGAGCGCCTTCTTCGCCATTCGCTCAGCTCTCCTTGAACGGGAAGCCCAGGTGGCGCAGCAGCGCCCGGCCTTCGGCGTTGGTGGTCGCGGTGGTCACGACCGTGATGTCCATGCCCCGCGGCCGGTCGATGGTGTCCGGGTCGATCTCGTGGAACATCGACTGCTCGTTCAGACCGAACGTGTAGTTCCCGCGACCGTCGAACTGGTCGCCGCTCAGGCCCCGGAAGTCCCGGATACGCGGCAGCGCGATGGTCAGCAGCCGGTCCAGGAACTCCCACATGCGGTCGTTGCGCAGGGTCACCTTCGCGCCGATGGGCATCCCCTCGCGCAGCTTGAACTGCGCGATCGACTTGGTCGCGCGGCGCAGCTGCGGCTTCTGACCGGTGATGGTGGCCAGGTCGCGCAGCGCGCCGTCGATCAGCTTGGAGTCCCGGGCGGCGTCGCCGACACCCATGTTCACCACGACCTTGGTCAGGCCGGGGATCTGCATGACGTTCGTGTAGCCGAACTCCTCGCGCAGGGAGCCGAGGATGTCGTCACGGTAACGCTGCTTGAGACGCGGGATCTCGGTGGTCGGAGCGGTCATCTCAGATCTCCTTCCCGTTGCGCTTGGAGATCCGGACCCGGCGGGTCGTGCCGTCCTCGTTCTCGACGACCTTCTTGCCGATCCGGGTCGGCTTGCCGTCCGAGTCGACGACCATCACGTTCGAGACGTGGATGGCCGCCTCCTGCGTGACGATCCCGCCGCTCTCGGCACCACGCTGGTTCTGGCTGATCCGGGTGTGCTTCTTGATCCGGTTCACGCCCTCGACCAGCACGCGCTCACGGTCCGGGTAGGCCGCGATGACCTTGCCCGTCGCGCCCTTGTCCTTGCCGGCGATCACCTGGACGGTGTCGCCCTTCTTCACCTTCATCTTCGCCTTCATGATCAGAGCACCTCCGGAGCGAGGGAGATGATCCTCATGAACTTGCGGTCGCGCAGCTCGCGCCCGACCGGGCCGAAGATACGGGTCCCTCGGGGTCCGTTGTCCGCCTTGATGAGGACGGCGGCGTTCTCGTCGAATCGGATGTAGCTGCCGTCGGGACGGCGCTTCTCCTTCTTGGTGCGCACGATGACCGCCTTGACGACGTCACCACGCTTGACACCTGCGCCGGGGATGGCTTCCTTGACCGTAGCGACGATGACGTCGCCGATCCCGGCGTAGCGCCGCGCGGAGCCGCCCAGCACCCGGATGCACAGGATCTCCTTGGCACCGGTGTTGTCGGCGACGCGCAGCCGCGACTCCTGCTGGATCACTGTGACTCCTACTTGGCCTTCTCGAGGATCTCCACCAGCCGCCAGCGCTTGGTCGCCGACAGCGGACGGGTCTCCATGAGGCGGACACGGTCACCGATGCCGGCCGTGTTGCCCTCGTCGTGCGCCTTGACCTTGCTGGTCCGGCGGATGACCTTGCTGTAACGCGGGTGCTTGACCCGGTCCTCCAGCGAGACGACCACGGTCTTGTCCATCTTGTCGGACACGACCAGGCCCTCGCGGACCTTGCGCTCGCCGCGCTGCCCCTCCGGCTTGACGTGCGCGGACTGCGGCTTGCTCGCCGCGGTCGCGTCGTCGGCCGGCGAGCGCACGTCGTCGCTCACGCCCTCGCTCATGCTGCGCCCTCACTCTCGATCGGCGCAGCGGAAAGGCCCAGCTCACGCTCGCGCATGACGGTGTAGACCCGCGCGATGTCGTGGCGGACGGCCCGCAGCCGCCGGTTGTTGTCCAGCTGCCCGGTGGCCATCTGGAAGCGGAGGTTGAACAGCTCCTCCTTGGCCTCCCGGACGCGCACGACCAGCTCCTCGTCGGAGAGCTCGCGCAGCTCGGCGGCCTTGGTGTTGCCAGCGCTCGCCATCAGATGTCACCACCCTCACGGGACACGATCCGGCACTTCATGGGCAGCTTGTGGATGGCCCGGCGAAGTGCCTCGTGGGCCGTCTCCTTGTTCGGGAAGGTCATCTCGAACAGCACCCGGCCGGGCTTCACGTTCGTGACCCACTTCTCCGGCGAACCCTTACCGGAGCCCATGCGGACCTCGGCGGGCTTCTTGGTCATCGGGATGTCCGGGAAGACGTTGATCCAGATCTTCCCGCCACGCCGGATGTGCCGGTTGATGGCGATACGTGCGGACTCGATCTGCCGGTTCGTCACGTAGGCCGGCTCCAGCGCCTGGATGCCCCAGTCACCGAAGGTGACCGCGGTACCGCCGCTGGCCATGCCCTTGCGCTTGGGCCGGTGCTGCTTGCGGTGCTTGACCTTGCGTGGGATCAGCATCTGTCAGCTCTCCCCACCGTTGCTCTGGTTCTCACCGGAGGCCGGCGCCTCGGCGGTCGCCGTGGAGGCGCCGCCCTGGCCGCCGCTCTGCGCGGCACGCCCGGCCTCGGTGCTGGTCGCGGTCGTGCCCGAGGCACCCGAGCGACGACGGGCCGGACGCTCGCGGCGCGGACCGCGCCCCGGCGCCTCGGCGGCGGGCGCGCCCTCACGGCGGCCACCGACGACGTCACCCTTGTAGATCCAGACCTTCACGCCGATCCGGCCGAAGGAGGTCCGGGCCTCGAACAGGCCGTAGTCGATGTCCGCGCGCAGCGTGTGCAGCGGGACCCGACCCTCGCGGTAGAACTCCGACCGCGACATCTCGGCGCCGCCGAGCCGGCCGGAGCACTGGACCCGGATGCCCTTGACCTGCGGGCTGCGCATGGCCGACTGGATGGCCTTGCGCATCGCACGCCGGAAGGCGACACGGTTCGACAGCTGCTCCGCCACGCCCTGCGCGACGAGCTGTGCGTCGGACTCCGAGGCCTTGACCTCGAGGATGTTCAGCTGGACCTGCTTCTTGGTCAGCTTCTCCAGGTTGCCCCGGATGCGGTCGGCCTCGGCGCCGCGGCGGCCGATCACGATGCCCGGACGGGCGGTGTGGATGTCCACCCGCACGCGGTCCCGGGTCCGCTCGATCTCGACCTTGGAGATGCCGGCCCGCTCCATGCCCTTGGAGAGCATCTTGCGGATCTCGACGTCCTCCTTCACGTACTCCGAGTACTGCTTGTCCGCGTACCAGCGCGACTTCCAGTCCGTGGTGATGCCCAGGCGGAAGCCGTGCGGGTTGATCTTCTGCCCCATCAGCGGGCCCTCCCCTTCGCACCACGACGGCCGGCCTTCGCGGGGACCGACTCGACCTCGATGGTGATGTGGCTCGTCCGCTTGCGGATCCGGTAGGCGCGCCCCTGGGCACGCGGACGGATGCGCTTCAGCGTCGGGCCCTCGTCGACCATCGCCACGGCCACCACGAGGGTGTCCGGGTCCAGGTCCAGGTTGTTCTCCGCGTTGGCCGCGGCGCTGGCCACGACCTTCGCCACGGGCTCCGCAGCCGACTGCGGCGAGAACCGCAGGATCGCGAGCGCCTCGGACACCGGCAGGCCGCGGACCAGGTCCACGACGCGGCGGGTCTTCATCGGCGAGCTACGGACGAACCGTGCCACGGCACGCGCACGAGTCGGCTCGAGCACGGCGCCGGTGGTCTCGGCAGTGTCTGCCATTTCCTCCACCTCTCCTTGTCGCTACTCGGACCGGCTTCTAGCGCCGACGTGCCTTGCGGTCGTCCTTGATGTGACCCCGGAAGGTCCGCGTGGGGGCGAACTCCCCCAGCTTGTGCCCGACCATCGAGTCGGACACGAACACCGGGACGTGCTTGCGGCCGTCGTGCACGGCGATCGTGTGACCGATCATGTCCGGGATGACGGTGGACCGTCGGGACCACGTGCGGATGACGGTCTTCTTGCCGGACTCGTTGAGGGCGTCCACCTTCTTGAGCAGGTGGTCGTCCACGAAGGGGCCCTTCTTCAGGCTGCGCGGCATCTTTACCTCCCTGCTCAGCGCTTCTTGCCGGTACGGCGCCGGCGGACGATCAACTTGTCGGAGGGCTTGTTGCGACGGGTGCGGCCCTCGGGGGTACCGGCCGGGTTGACCGGGTGCCGGCCACCGGAGGTCTTGCCCTCACCACCACCGTGCGGGTGGTCCACCGGGTTCATGACGACACCACGGACGGTCGGGCGCTTGCCCTTCCACCGCATGCGGCCGGCCTTGCCCCAGTTGATGTTGGCGTGCTCCGAGTTGCCGACCTCGCCGACGGTCGCGCGGCAGCGCACGTCGACGTTCCGGATCTCGCCGGAGGGCATCCGCAGCTGCGCGTAGGGCCCGTCCTTGGCGACCAGCTGGACGCCGGCACCGGCCGAGCGCGCGATCTTCGCGCCGCCACCGGGGCGGAGCTCGATCGCGTGTACCACGGTGCCCGTCGGGATGTTGCGCAGCGGCAGGTTGTTGCCCACCTTGATGTCGGCCCGGGGGCCGTTCTCGATCGGGTCGCCCTGCTTCAGGCGGGCCGGGGCGATGATGTAGCGCTTCTCCCCGTCCGCGTAGTGCAGCAGCGCGATCCGCGAGGTGCGGTTCGGGTCGTACTCGATGTGAGCGACCTTCGCCGGGATCCCGTCCTTGTCGTTGCGACGGAAGTCGATCAGGCGGTAGGCCCGCTTGTGGCCGCCACCCTGGTGCCGGGTGGTGATCCGGCCGTGGGCGTTGCGGCCGCCCTTGTTGTGCAGCGGACGCAGCAGCGACTTCTCCGGGTGGTCCCGGGTGATCTCGGCGAAGTCCGAGACACTGGAGCCGCGGCGACCGGAGGTCGTCGGCTTGTACTTACGAATGGCCATGGGTCTGCTCGCTCCCTCAGCTCGCCTGGCCACCGAACACGTCGATCGCCTTGCTCTCCTCGGAGAGCGTGACGATCGCGCGCTTGGTGTCCTTGCGCTTGCCGTAGCCGGTGCGGGAGCGCTTGCGCTTGCCCGGGCGGTTCAGCGTGTTCACGCTGGTCACCTTGACCCCGAACACCTTCTCCACGGCGATCTTGATCTGGGTCTTGTTCGCGTCGGGTGCCACGACGAAGGTGTACTGGCGCTCGTCGAGCAGCCCGTAGCTCTTCTCCGAGACGACCGGCGCGAGCAACACGTCCCGCGGGTCCGTGATCACTTCTCGCCCTCCTCAGCGGCAGCCCGGCGGCTCGCGGCCTTCGGCGTGGCGATGGGGCCGGACAGGAAATCGTCCAGCGCCGTCTGCGTGAACACGACGACGTCGTTGACGAGCACGTCGTGGGTGTTCAGCTGGTCCGGCGCGATCATGTGGACCTGTGGCAGGTTGCGCAGGCTCAGCAGCGCGGTCTCCGCCGTCCGCTCGACGACGACGAGCACGCGGCTCGCACCGGCCTCCGGCAGCAGGACCTCGAGGGTCTTGCGGGCGGCCTTGGTCGACAGGGTGTCACCCTCGACCAGAGCGGACACGACGTGGACGCGGCCGGCGCGGGCCCGGTCCGAGAGGGCACCGCGCAGGGCGGCGGCCTTCATCTTCTTCGGGGTCCGCTGCGAGTAGTCCCGCGGCGTCGGGCCGTGCACGGTGCCACCACCGGCGAACTGCGGCGCGCGGACCGAACCCTGACGGGCGCGGCCGGTGCCCTTCTGCCGGTACGGCTTCTTGCCACCACCGCGGACCTCGCCGCGGGTCTTGGTGTCGTGCGAGCCCTGGCGCGCCGCGTTCAGCTGCGCGGTCACGACCTGGTGCATGAGGGCGATGTTCGCCGTCACGTCGAAGACGTGGTCGGGCAGCTCGACGCTGCCACCTGCGGCGCCCTCCGGCGTCTTGATCTGAACGGTGCTCACTTGCCATCACCCTTCGCGGGGGTCTTCACCACGACGAGGCCACCACGGGCACCGGGGACCGCGCCCTTGATGAGCAGCAGGCCGCGCTCGGCGTCCACGCGGTGAACCTTGAGGTTCTGCGTGGTCTGGCGCTCGGAGCCCATCCGGCCGGCCATCCGCACGCCCTTGAACACGCGGCCCGGGGTGGCGCAGCCGCCGATCGAGCCCGGCGAGCGGTGCTTGCGCTGGGTGCCGTGCGAGGCGCCCAGGCCGGCGAAGCCGTGACGCTTCATGACACCGGCGAAGCCCTTGCCCTTGGTCACTCCGACCACGTCGACCTCGGCGATCTCCGCGAAGGCCTCCGCGGTGATCTCCTGGCCCGGCGTGTAGTCGGCCGCGTCGGCGGTGCGGAGCTCGAGGAGGTGGCGACGGGGGGTGACGCCGGCCTTGGCGAAGTGGCCGGTCTCCGGCTTGTTCACCTTGCGCGGGTCGATGGCCCCGTAGGCCAGCTGGACGGCGGTGTAGCCGTCGGACTCCTCCGAGCGCACCTGGGTCACGACGTTCGGCCCGACCTGGACCACCGTGACCGGCACGACGCGGTTGTTGTCGTCGAACACCTGGGTCATCCCGAGCTTGGTGCCCAGGACCCCGGTGATGTTCCTGGCCTGCTTCGTGGCGGCCGTCTTCTTGTTCACTGCAGTCATCGTCGCCCCCACGCCTACTGGATGTTGACGTCGACGCTCGCCGGGAGGTCGATGCGCATGAGCGCGTCGACCGTCTTCGGCGTCGGGTCGAGAATGTCGATCAGCCGCTTGTGCGTGCGCATCTCGAAGTGCTCGCGCGAGTCCTTGTACTTGTGCGGCGAGCGGATGACGCAGTACACGTTCTTCTCGGTAGGCAGCGGCACGGGGCCGACGACCCGGGCACCGGTGCGCGTCACGGTCTCCACGATCTTGCGAGCAGACGCGTCGATTGCCTCGTGGTCATAGGCCTTGAGCCTGATGCGGATCTTCTGTCCCGCCATGGTCGTCGGTCGTCCTCTTCTTCCTGCCGCGGGGGTGTCGCGGTTCTGCCCCGTAAGAACTCGCGCCGTGCTGCCACCGGGGGATCCCCGGGACGCGGCCGGCTGCGGCCCGTGCTCTGTTCAGGTCTGTCGGCCCGGAGCGGCTCCAGTCGCCTGGAACCGGCTTCCTGCCGGGGCTCTCCGGTCCACGCGGTCGGGCGTGTCGCACCCGACCCTCATGGTTCTACCCGGGTCACCGCGTCCCACCCCCTGTGGGGCGGGCATGTCGTTGGATCTCCCCGATCCCGCTGCCCGACACCGGCTGACCGGGACGGGAACGACGAACTCGGGGCTCACAACGAACATGGCGCGTGGAGCGCGACTCCTGAACTACCGGAGGACCGGGCACAGAGGCGGCGCTTCCACGCGCCATGCTCATCGTGCAACCCGTCAAGGATGACACACCGCTGTGCGGCACCCTCGACCGGGGGGTGGGTAGCGGGGCTGCTCACCTCGGAGCAGCCCCGCGACCTCACGCGTTGATCTTGGTGACCTGACCGGCGCCCACGGTACGACCACCCTCACGGATGGCGAACTGCAGGCCCTCCTCCATGGCGATCGGCTGGATCAGCTGAACGCTCATGGTGGTGTTGTCACCCGGCATGACCATCTCGGTGCCCTGCGGGAGGGTCACCACACCGGTCACGTCGGTCGTCCGGAAGTAGAACTGCGGACGGTAGTTGTTGAAGAACGGGGTGTGACGGCCGCCCTCGTCCTTGCCCAGGATGTAGACCTGGCCCTCGAACTCGGTGTGCGGGGTGATCGAACCCGGCTTCACGACGACCTGGCCGCGCTCGACGTCCTCGCGCTTGATGCCGCGGAGCAGCAGACCGACGTTCTCGCCGGCACGCCCCTCGTCGAGGATCTTCCGGAACATCTCGACACCGGTGACGGTGGTCGAGGTCTTGTTCGGGCGGATCCCGACGATGTCGACGGTCTCGTTGACCTTCACGATGCCCCGCTCGACACGGCCGGTGACGACCGTGCCGCGACCGGTGATCGTGAAGACGTCCTCGACCGGCATGAGGAACGGCTTCTCGATGTCGCGCTCGGGCTCCGGGATCGCCTCGTCGACGGCGTCCATCAGCTCGACGATCGCGTTGGCCCACTGCTCGTCGCCCTCGAGGGCCTTGAGCGCCGAGACGCGGACGATCGGGAGGTCGTCTCCCGGGTAGTCCTGGTCCGAGAGGAGCTCACGGACCTCCATCTCGACGAGCTCCATGATCTCCTCGTCGTCGACCATGTCCGCCTTGTTCAGGGCGACGACGATGTACGGCACGCCGACCTGACGCGCGAGCAGCACGTGCTCACGGGTCTGGGGCATCGGGCCGTCGGTCGCGGCGACCACCAGGATCGCCCCGTCCATCTGGGCGGCACCGGTGATCATGTTCTTCACGTAGTCGGCGTGCCCGGGGCAGTCGACGTGCGCGTAGTGCCGCTTCTCGGTCTGGTACTCGACGTGCGCGATGGAGATCGTGATACCGCGCTGGCGCTCTTCCGGCGCCTTGTCGATCATGTCGAACGCCGAAGCCTCGTTGAGGTTCGGGTACTTGTCGTGCAGAACCTTGGTGATGGCCGCCGTCAGCGTGGTCTTGCCGTGGTCGATGTGACCGATGGTGCCGATGTTGACGTGCGGCTTGGTCCGCTCGAACTTCGCCTTCGCCACTGCTGGGTCCTCCTGGACTCTTGTCTTCTTCTCCGCCGTGCTGACGGCAGGTCTGTGGGTGTGAGGTGCGGGCCGCGGACCTTACAGATCCGCGGACCGCTCCCTCCGAGCAGGTCGGACTGGGTACCGACCGGCCCTCGTTGCGAGACTTACTCGCCCGTCGCCTTCGCGATGATCTCCTTGGCCACGTTCGCCGGAACCTCGGCGTACGAGTCGAAGACCATCGTGTAGTTCGCCCGGCCCTGGGTCCGCGACCGGAGGTCACCGACGTAGCCGAACATCTCGGACAGCGGCACGAGCGCCTTGACGACGCGGGCGCCGGCCCGCTCCTCCATGGCCTGGACCTGGCCACGACGGGAGTTCAGGTCGCCGATGACGTCACCCATGTAGTCCTCGGGGGTGGTGACCTCGACGGCCATCATCGGCTCGAGGATGGCGGGGCTCGCCTTGCGGGCCGCCTCCTTGAACACCATCGAACCGGCGACCTTGAAGGCCATCTCCGAGGAGTCGACCTCGTGGTACTGCCCGTCCAGCAGGGTGCACTTCACGCCGACCACGGGGTAGCCGGCCTGGATGCCGTACTGCATGGCGTCCTGGACACCGGCGTCCACCGACGGGATGTACTCCCGCGGGATGCGGCCACCGGTGACCTTGTTCTCGAACTCGTACAGCGCACCGTCGCCGCCGGTGAGCGGCTCCAGGTTGATGATGACGCGGGCGAACTGCCCCGAGCCACCGGTCTGCTTCTTGTGCGTGTACTCGTACTTCGTGACCGGCTGCCGGATGGTCTCCCGGTAGGCGACCTGCGGCTTGCCGATGTTGGCCTCGACCTTGAAGTCGGACTTCATCCGGTTGACGAGCACCTCGAGGTGGAGCTCGCCCATGCCGGCGATGATGGTCTGGCCGGTCTCGTCGTCCAGGGAGACCTGGAACGTCGGGTCCTCCTCGGCGAGCTTCTGGATCGCCGTGGAGAGCTTCTCCTGGTCGGCCTTCGACTTCGGCTCGACGGCCACCTGGATGACCGGGTCCGGGAAGGTCATCGACTCGAGGACGATCGGGTTCTGCGAGTCGCAGAGCGTGTCGCCGGTGGTCGTGTCCTTCAGACCGATGACCGCGTAGATGTGCCCGGCGACGGCCTCGTCGACCGGGTTCTCCTTGTTGGAGTGCATCTGGAAGAGCTTCCCGATGCGCTCCTTGCGGTCCTTCGTCGAGTTGATGATCTGCGCGCCCGACGCGACCCGGCCCGAGTACACCCGGACGTAGGTCAGCTTGCCGAAGAACGGGTGGGCGGCGATCTTGAAGGCCAGCGCCGAGAACGGCTCGTCCTTCGACGGCTTGCGGCTCGCCGGGGTCTCACCGTCGGTGAGGAAGCCCTCGACCGGCGGCACGTCGTACGGCGACGGCAGGTAGTCGATCACCGCGTCCAGCATCGGCTGGACACCCTTGTTCTTGAAGGCGGACCCGCACAGGACCGGGTAGGCGGCGCGGTCGGTGACCAGCTTCCGGATACCGGTCTTGATCTGCGCGACCGAGATCTCCTCGCCGCCGAAGTAGGCCTCCATCAGGGCGTCGTCGGTCTCGGCGACGGCCTCGATGAGCGCGGTCCGGTACTCCTCGGCCCGCTCCTTGAGCTCGGCCGGGATCTCCTCGATGGCGTAGTCCTCGCCCTTCTTGGGCTCGCCACGCCAGGTCAGCGCCCGCATCTCGACCAGGTCGACGACACCGATGAAGTCCGACTCCGACCCGATCGGCAGCTGCAGGGGCAGCGGCGTCGCGTTCAGCCGGTCCTTGATCGTCTGGACGGTGAAGTAGAAGTCCGCGCCCAGCTTGTCCATCTTGTTGACGAAGCAGATGCGGGGGACGTCGTACTTGGTGGCCTGCCGCCAGACCTGCTCGGACTGCGGCTCGACCCCCTCCTTGCCGTCGAAGACCGCCACCGCGCCGTCGAGCACCCGCAGGGACCGCTCCACCTCCACGGTGAAGTCGACGTGCCCGGGGGTGTCGATGATGTTGATCTGGTGGTCGTTCCAGAAGCAGGTCGTCGCGGCCGACGTGATCGTGATGCCGCGCTTCTGCTCCTCCTCCATCCAGTCCATGGTGGCGGCGCCGTCGTGCACCTCACCGAGCTTGTAGTTGATCCCGGTGTAGTACAGGATCCGCTCGGTCGTGGTGGTCTTACCGGCGTCGATGTGGGCCATGATGCCGATGTTGCGGACCTTCGTGAGGTCCGTCAGCACGTCCTGTGCTGCCACTGCTCAGCTCTCCCTCGATCGCAAGTTGGCGCCCGACGGTCGGCCGGTCACCAGCGGTAGTGGGCGAAGGCGCGGTTCGACTCCGCCATCTTGTGCATGTCCTCGCGCCGCTTGACGCTGGCACCGAGGCCGTTGCTCGCGTCGAGCAGCTCGTTCATGAGGCGCTCGACCATGGTCTTCTCACGGCGCTGAGCGGAGTAGGTAACGATCCAGCGCAGGCCCAGGGTGGTCTGCCGGACGGCACGGACCTCGACCGGGACCTGGTAGGTCGCGCCACCGACACGGCGGCTGCGGACCTCGAGGGCCGGCTTCACGTTGTCGAGCGCGCGCTTCAGCGTGACGACCGGGTCGGTGCCGGTCTTGTCACGGGTGCCCTCGAGGGCGGCGTAGACGATGCGCTCGGCCAGCGAACGCTTGCCGTCCTTCAGGATCTTGTTCACCAGCTGGGTGACCAGCGGGGAGCCGTAGACCGGGTCCGAGACCAGCGGACGCTTCGGGGCGGGGCCCTTGCGGGGCATCAGCTCTTCTCCTTCTTCGCGCCGTACCGGCTGCGGGACTGCTTGCGGTTCTTGACGCCCTGGGTGTCCAGCGAGCCGCGGATCACCTTGTAGCGCACGCCCGGCAGGTCCTTCACTCGGCCACCGCGCACCAGCACGATGGAGTGCTCCTGCAGGTTGTGACCCTCACCGGGGATGTAGGCGGTGACCTCGATGCCGCTCGAGAGCCGCACACGGGCGACCTTGCGAAGCGCGGAGTTCGGCTTCTTCGGGGTGGTGGTGTACACGCGGGTGCAGACCCCGCGGCGCTGGGGGCTCCCCTTGAGCGCGGCGGTCTTGGTCTTCGCGACCTTGTCCTCGCGGCCCTTGCGGACCAGCTGCTGGATCGTGGGCATGAACCGTCTACTTCTTCCCGTCAGGTGTGGCTCGACTGTTGTCGCTCGTCGCTGTTCTTCGTCGTGCTTCGTTCTCGATGACTCCGGGGATCCGGGCGCCGGGGTGGCTTCCGATCTCCGCCACCGTCGCGCCGGACCCCGAGGTCGGGCGTGTCGTCCCGTGCACGCTCGTGGCCGGAAGGCCCCGCGGAGGCTGTCGGGACGTCCACCGTGCCCGTCACCGCGGCGCTACCTGGTCCCGGACGGTGATGACCTTCCGGGACCGAGCACCACGGGGCACGCGGACCGGCCCGACCGAAGTCGAGCGCAGAGCATGAGACTACTCGGCCCTCTTCGACACGGTCAAAGCGGGTCCGTCACGGACACCGCCTCGGGATCCTCCGGGGGCTTCGGAGATCCTCGGATCCGCCGGGGCCGTGCCCCTGCGGAGACCTGATGTGACCCGACGATGCCGCACGGAGCGGCGCCTGGCAAGCAGGCTCACCCGCTCGTCGCAGATCGTCTGCCGCTCGTCGCGGCCGGGTCGGTGCTGGGCGATGGTGCTGTCGCACGTGGTCCGGCTGGTCACCCCGAGGGTCCGGTGTTCCGGTTACCGTCCGGTATGCACCTGCCGACGGCGGTCAACCGCTTCGCCACGCGCGCGCTCATCGCGCCACTGCTCGCACCGACACTACCCGTACTGGTCCGGCGCCGTGGCCTCGACCTCGTCGGCGCGTCGGTACCGCTCCCCCGCGGCACCCGGCGGGCCCGCGGCGAGCTCGGTGGCGTCCCCACCGAGGTGGTCGCGCCGTCCGTGCCGTTCGGACCGCACCGTGTGCTCTACCTGCACGGCGGCGGTTACCTGGTGGGGTCCGCCGCCTCGCACCGGCCACTGCTCGCGGGGCTCGCACACGCGACCGGGACGCCCGTGCACGCACCCGAGTACCGCCTGGCACCGGAGCACCCGTTCCCGGCCGGCCTGGAGGACGCACTGGCCGCCTGGCACGCCCTGCGCGCAGCAGGACACCCTGCAGAACGCATCGCGGTCGCCGGTGATTCCGCCGGCGGTGGCCTGACCATGGCGCTGCTGCTGCGGCTCCGCGCCGACGGGGAGGACCTGCCCGGCTCGGTCGGGCTCGTCTCCCCCTGGCTCGATCTCGGCTGCACCGCGGACGCGATGACGCGCAACGCCGCGTCCGACGCGATGCTGGACCCGTCGTGGCTGCCGTCCGCCGCCGCCGACTACGCCCCGGGCGGCGTCGTGGCACCCGAGCTCCGCCCGCTCGACGCCGACCTCTCCGGGCTGCCGCCGCTGCACGTCGTCGCGGGATCGGACGAGATCCTCGTCGACGACGCCGACACCCTCGTCGAGCGGGCCCGTGCCGCCGGCGGCACCGTGGAGTACCAGCGCGTCGAGGGCATGTGGCACGCCTTCCCGACGCTGGCCAGGCTGCTCGCCGAGGCCGACGACGTCCTGGGTCACCTGGGGGCGGCGCTGCGGGCGGACTGCCTCCGCTGACCTGCGGCCGGGCCCGGAACGCAGGAACGGGGCCGGACACCGCCACGGGAGAGCGGTGCCCGGCCCCGTCCGGGACCTCCTCGGCCGCGTCCCGCCGCCGTCGCGGCGGGACGCGGTGCGGTCACCGCATCAGCGGTAGTCGCGCCCGAAGTCGTAGTCGTCCAGCGGCACCGCGGCACCGGTGCCCGTGCCGAACACGTCGGGGCTGTAGTAGCCGTCGTCGTAGCTCGGCAGCGCGTAGGCGGCCGCGCGGGCCTCCTCCGTCGGCTGGACCTGGATGTTCCGGTACCGGTTGATGCCGGTACCCGCCGGGATCAACTTGCCGATGATCACGTTCTCCTTGAGCCCGACGAGCTTGTCGCGCTTTCCGTTGATCGCGGCATCGGTGAGGATCCGGGTGGTCTCCTGGAACGAGGCCGCGGACAGCCACGACTCCGTCGCCAGCGAGGCCTTGGTGATCCCCATGAGCACCGGGCGGCCGGAGGCCGGCTCGTTGCCCTCGGCGACGACCCGGCGGTTCTCCGACTCGAACTCGCCGCGCTCGGCGAGCGCGCCGGGCAGGAACTCGGTCGCACCGGAGTCGATGATCGTCACCCGGCGGAGCATCTGCCGGACGATGACCTCGATGTGCTTGTCGTGGATGTCCACGCTCTGCGTGCGGTACACCTTCTGCACCTCACGCACGAGGTGCAGCTGCACCTCACGCGGGCCCATGACGCGCAGCACCTCGTGCGGGTCCGCCGTGCCCTCGAGGAGCAGCTGACCGACCGTCACGTGGTCGCCGTCGGCCAGCGGCCGCTCGGCACCGTCGACCGAGGTCATCCCGAGCCACTGCCGCTTGGACAGCTTCTCGTAGACGATCTCCTCGCCGCCGTCGTCCGGGATCAGCGTGATCTTCCAGAAGCGGTCGCCGTCCTCGATGCGGATGCGTCCGTCGACGTCGGCGATCGGCGCCTTGCCCCGCGGCACCCGGGCCTCGAAGAGCTCGGTGACACGCGGCAGACCGGTCGTGATGTCGTCGCCGGCCACACCACCGATGTGGAAGGTACGCATCGTCAGCTGCGTACCCGGCTCACCGATGGACTGCGCGGCGACGATGCCGACGGCCTCGCCGACGTCCACCAGCTTGCCGGTGGCCATCGAGCGGCCGTAGCACATGCCGCAGATGCCGGTCGCCGAGGCGCAGGTCAGCGCGGACCGCACCCGGATCTGCCGGATGCCGGCACCGACCAGCGCGTCCAGCGCCGGGTCGCCCAGGTCGTCGCCCTTGCGGACGATCACCGTGCCGTCGGGCGCGGTGACCTCCTCACCGGAGGTACGGGCGTACACCGAGGTGCGCAGGTACCGGTGCGGGATCAGGCGGCCGTCGGCCGTCTCCTCGGTGACCTGCATGGTGATCGCACGCTCGGTGCCGCAGTCCACCTCGCGGACGATGACGTCCTGCGAGACGTCGACCAGACGCCGGGTCAGGTACCCCGAGTCGGCGGTCCGCAGCGCGGTGTCCGCCAGACCCTTCCGGGTGCCGTGCGTGGAGATGAAGTACTCCAGCACCGACAGGCCCTCGCGGAAGTTCGACTTGATGGGCCGCGGGATGTACTCACCCTTGGGGTTCGCCACCAGGCCCTTCATGCCCGCCAGCTGGCGGACCTGGGCCATGTTGCCCGCGGCACCGGACTGCACGATCGTCGGGATCGGGTTGTCCTGGGGGAAGTTCTCCTCCATGGACCGCGCGACCTCCTCCGAGGCCTGCGACCAGATCTTGACCATCTCGTCGTTGCGCTCCTGGTGCGACAGGGCGCCGCGCTGGTAGCGCTTGTTGATCTGGTCGGCCTTGACCTCGTACGAGTCCAGGATCTCCTGCTTCTTCGGCGGGACGACGACGTCGTCGATCGCCAGGGTGACGCCCGAGCGGGTCGCCCAGAAGAAGCCGGCGTCCTTGAGGCGGTCCAGGACCTGCGCGACCTCGGTCATCGAGTACCGCTCCGCCAGGTCGTTGATGATCATCGCCTGGCGCTTCTTCGGCAGCGGCTCGTTGACGAACGGGTAGTCCGCCGGGAGCAGCTCGTTGAACAGCACCCGGCCGAGGGTGGTGTCGGCCGTCCAGACGCCGTCCTCGGTGACCGTCTCGGCCGCGGCACCCGCGGTCGGCGTGACCTGCGGGAGCCGGATCTTGATCGGCGCCTGCAGGTGGAGCACCTTGCGGTCGTAGGCCATGATCGCCTCGGCCGAGGAGCCGTAGTGGTTGCCGGCCCCGTGGGCCTCCTCGCGCAGCCGGGTCAGGTGGAACAGACCCGTCACCATGTCCAGGCGGGGCATCGCCAGCGGGCGGCCGGACGCCGGGGACAGGATGTTGTTCGAGGACAGCATCAGCACGCGGGCCTCGGACTGCGCCTCGGCCGACAGCGGCAGGTGCACCGCCATCTGGTCACCGTCGAAGTCCGCGTTGAACGCCTCGCAGACCAGCGGGTGCAGCTGGATGGCCTTGCCCTCGACCAGCTGCGGCTCGAAGGCCTGGATGCCGAGACGGTGCAGCGTCGGCGCACGGTTCAGCAGCACGGGGTGCTCGGAGATGACCTCCTCGAGCACGTCCCACACCTGCGAGCGGCCGCGCTCGACCATCCGCTTGGCGGACTTGATGTTCTGCGCGTGGTTGAGGTCCACCAGGCGCTTCATCACGAACGGCTTGAACAGCTCCAGCGCCATCTGCTTGGGCAGACCGCACTGGTGCAGCTTCAGCTGCGGGCCGACGACGATGACCGAACGGCCCGAGTAGTCGACGCGCTTGCCGAGCAGGTTCTGACGGAACCGGCCCTGCTTGCCCTTCAGGAGGTCGGACAGCGACTTGAGCGGGCGGTTGCCCGGCCCGGTCACCGGCCGGCCGCGACGGCCGTTGTCGAACAGCGCGTCGACGGACTCCTGGAGCATCCGCTTCTCGTTGTTGACGATGATCTCGGGCGCGCCGAGGTCGATCAGTCGCTTGAGGCGGTTGTTCCGGTTGATGACCCGGCGGTACAGGTCGTTCAGGTCCGACGTGGCGAAGCGGCCACCGTCGAGCTGCACCATCGGGCGCAGGTCCGGCGGGATGACCGGGACGCAGTCGAGCACCATGCCCATCGGGGAGTTGCCGGTGGACTGGAACGCTGCGACGACCTTCAGGCGCTTGAGCGCACGCAGCTTCTTCTGGCCCTTGCCGGACCGGATGATCTCGCGCAGCTTCTCGGCCTCGGCCTCGATGTCGAAGTTCTCCAGGAGCTTCTGGATCGCCTCGGCACCCATGGCGCCGGTGAAGTAGTCGCCGTAGCGGTCGTACAGCTCGCGGTAGATGGACTCGTCCGCGATGAGCTGCTGGACGTCGAGCTTGGTGAACGTCGTCCAGATCTCGTCGAGCCGGTCCAGCTCGCGCTGGGCACGGTCGCGGAGCTGGCGCATCTCCCGCTCGCCGCCGTCCTTGACCTTGCGGCGGACGTCGCCCTTGGCACCCTCGGCCTCGAGCTCGGCGATGTCGGACTCGAGCTTCTGGGCGCGGGCCTCGAGGTCCGCGTCGCGGGTCTGCTCGATCCGCCGGCGCTCCACGCTCATCTCGTTCTCGAGCATGGACATGTCGTTGTGCCGCAGCTCGGTGTTCACCGAGGTGATCACGTACGCCGCGAAGTAGATGATCTTCTCGAGGTCCTTCGGAGCCAGGTCGAGCAGGTAGCCCAGCCGGCTCGGGACGCCCTTGAAGTACCAGATGTGCGTGACCGGCGCGGCCAGCTCGATGTGGCCCATCCGCTCACGACGCACCTTGGCGCGCGTGACCTCCACGCCGCAGCGCTCGCAGATGATGCCCTTGAACCGGACGCGCTTGTACTTGCCGCAGTAGCACTCCCAGTCCCGGGTCGGACCGAAGATCTTCTCGCAGAAGAGCCCGTCCTTCTCCGGCTTCAGGGTGCGGTAGTTGATGGTCTCCGGCTTCTTGACCTCACCGTGCGACCACTGGCGGATGCCCTCGGCGGTGGCCAGGCCGATGCGCAGTTCGTCGAAGAAGTTGACGTCGAGCACGTATGTCCTCTGTTTCTTCGTTATCTCGGCTGAGTCGGTCTACGGCGGGGTCAGTTGACGACGTCGTCGACGGTCATCGACTCCGAGCCCGGGCGGCTGGACAGGTTGATGCCCAGGTTCGCGGCGGCACGCTCGAGGTCCTCGTCGTCGGCGTCCCGCATCTCGATCGCCGCGCCGTCGCTGGAGAGCACCTCGACGTTCAGGCAGAGGGACTGCAGCTCCTTGAGGAGCACCTTGAACGACTCGGGGATCCCCGGCTCCGGGATGTTCTCGCCCTTGACGATCGCCTCGTAGACCTTCACGCGGCCCACGACGTCGTCGGACTTGATCGTCAGCAGCTCCTGCAGGGTGTAGGCCGCGCCGTACGCCTGCATCGCCCAGCACTCCATCTCACCGAAGCGCTGACCACCGAACTGCGCCTTACCGCCCAGCGGCTGCTGGGTGATCATCGAGTACGGGCCGGTCGACCGTGCGTGGATCTTGTCGTCCACCAGGTGCGCCAGCTTCAGGATGTACATGTAGCCGACCGCGACCGGGAACGGGTAGGGCTCGCCGGAGCGCCCGTCGAGCAGCTGCGCCTTGCCGTCCGGCTGCACCATCCGCTCACCGTCGCGGTTCGGGAGGGTGCTGCCGAGCAGCCCGGTGATCTCGTGCTCGCGCGCACCGTCGAAGACCGGCGTCGCGGTCTTCGTGTCGGCGGGCACCGAGTAGAGCTCCTCGGGCATCCGGGACGCCCATTCGGGCTGCCCCTCGATCTCCCAGCCGGTCTTGGCGATCCACCCGAGGTGGGTCTCCAGGATCTGGCCGATGTTCATACGACGCGGCACACCGTGGGTGTTCAGGATGATGTCGACCGGCGTGCCGTCCGGGAGGAACGGCATGTCCTCGGCCGGAAGGATCTTGCCGATGACGCCCTTGTTGCCGTGGCGGCCGGCGAGCTTGTCACCGTCGGAGATCTTGCGCTTCTGGGCCACGTAGACCCGGACCAGCTCGTTGACGCCCGGGGCCAGCTCGTCGTCGTCGTCGCGGGAGAAGACCCGGATGCCGATGACCTTGCCGTTCTCCCCGTGCGGCACCTTCAGCGAGGTGTCGCGGACCTCGCGCGCCTTCTCACCGAAGATCGCGCGGAGCAGGCGCTCCTCCGGGGTCAGCTCGGTCTCGCCCTTCGGCGTGACCTTGCCGACCAGGATGTCGCCGGGCTGGACCTCGGCACCGATCCGGATGATGCCGCGCTCGTCGAGGTCGGCGAGCACGTCCTCGGAGACGTTCGGGATGTCCCGGGTGATCTCCTCGGCGCCCAGCTTGGTGTCACGGGCGTCGACCTCATGCTCCTCGATGTGGATCGAGGTCAGGACGTCGTCCTGGACGAGGCGCTGCGACAGGATGATCGCGTCCTCGTAGTTGTGGCCCTCCCACGGCATGATCGCCACGAGGAGGTTCTTGCCCAGCGCCATCTCGCCGTTCTCGGTGCACGGTCCGTCGGCGAGCACCTGGCCCACCTCGACCCGCATGCCCTCGTCGACGATCGGCTTCTGGTTGTTGCAGGTGCCCTGGTTCGAGCGGCGGAACTTGTTCAGACGGTAGGTCTGACGCTGCCCCTCGTCGTCCATGACGGTGATGTAGTCGGCGCACAGCTCCTCGACCACACCGGCCTGCTCGGCCACCACGACGTCGCCGGCGTCGACCGCGGCCCGCAGCTCCATGCCGGTGCCGACCAGCGGCGACTCGGAACGCAGCAGCGGCACGGACTGACGCTGCATGTTCGCACCCATGAGGGCGCGGTTCGCGTCGTCGTGCTCGAGGAACGGGATCATCGCGGTCGCGACCGACACCATCTGGCGCGGCGAGACGTCGATGTACTCGACGCCGGTGGGCGAGATCAGGTCGACCTCGCCGCCCTTGCGGCGGACCAGGACCCGGTCCTCGGCGAACGAGCCGTCCTCGTTCAGCCGGGCGTTCGCCTGGGCGACGACGAAGCGGTCCTCCTCGTCGGCGGTCAGGTAGTCGATCTGCTCGGTGACGACACCCTCGGTGACCTTGCGGTACGGGGTCTCGATGAAGCCGAACGGGTTGACCCGCGCATAGGAGGCGAGCGACCCGATCAGACCGATGTTCGGCCCCTCCGGGGTCTCGATCGGGCACATCCGGCCGTAGTGCGACGGGTGGACGTCACGGACCTCCATGCCCGCACGCTCACGCGACAGACCACCCGGGCCGAGCGCCGACAGGCGGCGCTTGTGGGTCAGGCCCGCGAGGGGGTTGTGCTGGTCCATGAACTGGGACAGCTGCGAGGTGCCGAAGAACTCCCGGATCGCGGCCGTGATCGGCCGGGTGTTGATCAGGGTCTGCGGCGTGATCGCCTCGACGTCCTGCGTGGTCATCCGCTCGCGGACGACCCGCTCGGTGCGCGACAGACCGACCCGCACCTGGTTCTGGATCAGCTCGCCGACGGTACGCAGACGCCGGTTGCCGAAGTGGTCGATGTCGTCGGTCTCGACCGGGATCTCCCGGGCGGAGTCGCCGGAGCCCACCGACATCGTGGTCTCGCCGGCGTGCAGCCGGACGAGGTACTCGATGGTCGTGGCGACGTCCTCCTCGGTCAGCGTGCCGACCGAGTTCTCGATGTCCAGACCGAGCTTCTTGTTGGCCTTGTAGCGCCCGACCTTGGCCATGTCGTAGCGCTTGTCCTTGAAGAACAGGTTCTCCAGGAGGGCCTGGGCGCTCTCGCGCGTCGGCGGCTCACCGGGGCGCAGCTTGCGGTAGATGTCGAGCAGCGCCTCGTCCTGACCCGCGGTGTTGTCCTTCTCCAGCGTGGTCATGATCGTCTCGGAGAACCCGAAACGCTCGCCGATCTGCTCGGCCGTCCAGCCCAGCGCCTTCAGCAGCACGGTGACCGGCTGGCGGCGCTTGCGGTCGATGCGGACACCGACGGTGTCGCGCTTGTCGACGTCGAACTCCAGCCACGCACCCCGGCTCGGGATGATCTTGACCGAGTAGACGTCCTTCTCGGTCGTCTTGTCGATCGAGTGGTCGAAGTACACACCCGGCGACCGGACGAGCTGCGACACGACGACGCGCTCGGTGCCGTTGATGATGAAGGTGCCCTTGTCCGTCATCACGGGGAACTCACCCATGAACACGGTCTGGGACTTGATCTCACCGGTGGTGTTGTTCGTGAACTCCGCCGTGACGAACAGCGGGGCCCCGTAGGTCATGTCTTTGTCCCGGCACTCCTCGACGGAGGCCTTGACCTCGTCGAAGCGGGGGTCGGAGAAGGACAGCGACATCGACCCGGAGAAGTCCTCGATCGGGGAGATCTCGGTGAGGATCTCCTCGAGACCGCTCACGGGGAGGTCGTCGCCGGCCTCGATCCGGCGCTGGAACCAGGCCTCGCTGCCGACGAGCCACTCGTAGGACTGGATCTGCAGGTCGAGGAGGTCCGGGACCTCCAGCGGCTCGGAGATCTTCGCGAAGGTGACCCGAGTGGGTGCACCGGGGTAGTTCGGGTTCGCCGAAGCGGAGAGGGTCGAGGTGGTCGCGGCGGCGCGGGAGACAGCCAAGATGCGTCCTTCCGAGAACTGCGCTTCTCGTCTGGCGTGCGCCGGTGGCGAGCGCTACCGTCTCCCTCGATCCGATCGGGTCCCCCCGGGATCGTGAGCCGGTAGCCGGCCCCGTCGCACGCCGTCTGTTGTCAGGCGCCGTCGTGCGCGCCAGAATCCCCGCGCCCACTCCGCCGGACCCTCTCCGGCGGCCAACGGACACACACCGCCAGGCCCGGATACTTCCGGTAGTGAGCGCGCAGAGCCTGGGCGCAGGCAGCGCAAAAAATGACTATAGACGCTGCGAACGCAGCTGTCGAGACAGGTCGCCGATTTCAGCATCCAGGCAACCACCGTGACCCAAGAGTGACCTGCCCGGCGCACCGAGTCAAGTCCCCGAGCGTCGATGAACGGTCGGAAGTCCGGGACGACCGGTCGTCGGCCGTCCGTTCGCAGCGGTTCCTCCCGATGGTTGACACGACGTCGTCGCCACACCAACGATCTGTCACGGGTCGATGACGACGCGGATGACGACGCGGGAGGACGACGATGTCCGACGACACCCCTTCGATGCGCGAGCTGCTCGGGGACGACGCACCGTCGAACTGGGGCCGGTGGGGCCCCGACGACGAGCTCGGCTGTCTCAACTACCTCGACGCCGGCGAGGTCCTGCGCGGCGTACGGCACGTGCGGTCCGGCGAGGTCTTCACGCTGCAGATCCAGATGGGGCGCACCGACTCCCCCGGCGATCCGCTGTGGCCGGGCCGGGAGGGCATCAAGCGCCAGAACGTGATGGACGAGGGCACCTGGGACGGTGCGGACGCCCCACAGTTCCCCGGCGGCCTGCACTACGCCGACGACACCGCCCTGATCTTCCTGCAGGGCTCCACGCAGTACGACGCGCTCGGTCACGTCTGGTACGACGGCAAGCTCTGGAACGGCTACGACGCCCGCTCGACGGTCGACGCGATGGACCGGGCGTCGGTGCTCCCGATCGCCGAGAAGGGTGTCGTCGGACGGGGGGTCCTGATCGACGTCGCCCGGCACCGCGGGAAGCAGTGGCTGGAGAAGGGCGAGACCTTCGACCACACCGACCTCGAGGCCGCCGCGGCGGCGCAGGGGGTCGAGATCGAGCCGCACGACGTCCTCGTCGTCCGCACCGGGTGGATGCGGTACTGGTACGAGCTGAACGACCCGGAGACCTTCTACACCGACTTCAAGGAACCCGGCCTGACCTACTCCCGGGAGCTCGTGGAGTGGTTCCGGGACAAGGAGATCCCCAACCTCGTCACCGACACCATCGCGAACGAGGTGACGACGGAGCCGGGTACCGGGGTCGCCCTGCCGCTGCACTGCGCACTGATGCGCAACCTCGGCGTCACCCTCACCGAGATCGCCTGGCTCGACGACCTCGCCGACGCCTGCGCCGCCGACAACCGCTGGAGCTTCCTGTACGCGGCCGCGCCGCTGAAGGTCGTCAACGGGACCGGCGCGCCGGTGAACCCGATCGCGATCCGCTGATGGGGTACGCGGACCGCCCGTGGCTCCCCCGCTTCGCCGAGGGGCAGCCGCACGACATCACCCCGGACTTCCCGGATGCGCTGACGATGTTCCGCGCGGCGGTGGCGCGGAACCCCGACGGGGACGCGATCCGCTACTTCGACGGCGCTGTCACCCACCGCGAGCTCGACGCACTGACCGACGCCTTCGCGGCCGGGCTCCTCGACGCCGGCTTCACCGCGGGTGAGCGGGTCGCCATGTACCTGCAGAACGTGCCGCAGTTCGTGATCGGGCTCGTCGGGGCCTGGAAGGCGGGCGGCGTCGCCGTCTCGGTCAACCCGATGAACCGGGAGCGGGAGCTGGACCTGCTGCTGCGCGACTCCGGGGCGTCGGTCCTGGTGTGCCTGGAGTCGCTCTACGCCGACGTCGCCGCCGAGGTGGTCGCGGGGACCGGCGTCCGCACCGTCCTCACGACCTCCGAACGGGACTTCCAGACCCGGGACGACCCCCGGGCGTTCGGCGACGCGCCCCGCCCGGACCTGTCCGGGGCCGCCGTCACCGGCCTGGGCGCGTTCCTGGAGCGGTACCGCGGGACGGTGCCGCCCGCGGTGTCCTTCGAGGCCGGGGACACCGCGTTCCTGACCTACACCTCGGGCACGACGGGGCCGCCGAAGGGAGCGATGAACACGCACGGCAACGTCGTGTTCAACAGCCAGGCCTACGCCACCTGGTGCGACCTCGGCGACGACGACGTGGTGCTCGGCGTGGCACCGCTGTTCCACATCACCGGGCTGATCGCGCACGTGACCCTGGCCCAGTACCTGGCGGTGCCGCTGGTGCTGTTCCACCGGTTCGAGCCGTCGCTGGGGATCGACGTGATCCGTGAGCACCGGCCCACCTTCACCGTCGGCGCGATCACCGTGTTCATCGCGCTGATGAACGCCCCGAACGCCGAGCGCTCCGCACTCGCGTCGCTCACCACGATCGCGTCCGGGGGTGCGCCGATCCCGCCGTCCACGGTGACCGCGTTCCACGAGGTGTTCGGGCACTGGATCCACAACGTCTACGGGCTCACCGAGACGACCTCGCCGTCGCACGGGACGCCGATCGGCACGCAGGGCCCGGTCGACGCCGCGTCCGGGGCCCTGTCGGTGGGGGTGCCGATCTACAACACCGTCGTGCGGATCCTCGACGACGAGGGCGCCGAGCTGCCGCCGGGCGAGGTCGGCGAGATCTGCACGTCCGGCCCGCAGGTCGTGTCCGGCTACTGGAACAAGCCGGAGGAGACGGCGACGGCGCTGCACAGCGACCCGACGCGGCCGCCGGAGCTGCACACCGGCGACGTCGGCTACATGGACGAGGCCGGCTGGTTCTACATCGTCGACCGGAAGAAGGACCAGATCAACGCGGGCGGCTACAAGGTCTGGCCGCGCGAGGTGGAGGACGTGCTCTACGAGCACCCCGCGGTGCGGGAGGCGGCCGTCGTCGGCGTCCCGGACCGGTACCGGGGCGAGACGGTGAAGGCCTTCGTCTCGTTCCGCCAGGGCACGAGCGCGACCCCGGAGGAGCTCGTCGCGTTCACGAGGGAGCGGATGGCTGCCTACAAGTACCCGCGGCAGGTCGAGATCCTCGACGAGGTGCCCAAGACGGTGACCGGCAAGGTCCTCCGCCGGGAGCTGCGGGACCGCGACCCGCGGGGATAGGACCCCGGGAACGCAGAAGGGGCGGGACCCGCATCGGGTCCCGCCCCTTCCGGGCGCATGCCCTCAGATCACTTGAGGGAGATCTTGGCGCCGGCCTCTTCGAGCTTGGCCTTGGCCGCGTCCGCGGCCTCCTTGTTGACGCCCTCGAGGAGCGGCTTCGGCGCACCCTCGACGAGGTCCTTGGCCTCCTTGAGGCCCAGGCCCGAGACGACCTCACGGACGACCTTGATGACCTGGATCTTCTTGTCACCGGCGGACTCGAGGACGACGTCGAACTCGTCCTTCTCCTCCTCGGCCGGGGCGTCGCCCGCGGCCGGGGCGCCGGCGGCCGCGACGGCGGCCGGGGCGGCGGCGGTGACGTCGAAGGTCTCCTCGAACTTCTTCACGAAGTCCGAGAGCTCCAGGAGGGTGAGCTCCTTGAAGGCGTCGAGCAGCTCGTCGGTGGACAGCTTCGCCATGATGGCTGGTCCTTTCTCTTACGAAAGACGTTCGGTGGGGGTGGTGATCAGCTCTCGGCGGAGTCGCCGTCGGCCGCGGCCTCGGCCGGGACGGACTCGCCGCCCTCGGCCTTCTTGTCGGCCAGGCCCTGAGCGAGCCGGGCGACCTGGGAGGCCGGCTGGCTGAACAGCGTCGCGGCCTTCGACAGGTTCGCCTTCATCGCGCCGGCCAGCTTGCCCAGCAGCACCTCGCGGGACTCGAGGTCCGCGAGCTGCTCGATCTCGGAGACGGACAGGGCACGCCCGTCCATGTACCCGCCCTTGATCGACAGGCCGGGGTTCTCCTTGGCGAACTTCTTCAGCGCCTTGGCGGCGTCGACAGCCTCGCCCTGGATGAACGTGATCGCGGTCGGACCGGCGAGCAGGTCGTCCAGACCCTGCACCCCGGCGTCCGCGGCCGCGCGCTTGACCAGCGTGTTCTTCGCGACGCGGAACTTCGCGTCCGCACCCAGGTCCCGGCGCAGCTGGGTCAGCTTGGCGACGCTGAGACCGCGGTACTCGGTCACGACCGAGGCGTTGGCCTCGCGGAAGCGGCTGGTGATCTCCTCGACCGCTGCGACCTTGTCAGGTGCTGCCATCGCTGCCCTCCTCTCGGGTGGTTGGTCCTTGCAGGTGCCACCGCACCGACCCCGAGAGACGACGAACGCCCCGTGCGCAGAGCACGGGGCGTGGAAAGTACTGGGGCGCTGTCGCGCCGGACCGCCTCGTCCTCCTGCGCGGGCCGCCCGGTTCTTCCGGGACCTTCGACGCTCCGGCGAGCCGGGGCGCAGACCTGCGGTCTTCGGTGGATCGACGGCAACCCTACGCGAGCGCCCCGCACCCCCGGCAGGCGGGGGTACGGGGCGCGGGACGCGGCGTCCCGACCGGGCTCAGGCCGGGGTCATGGCGCCGATCTTCCAGCGGCCGTCGACGAACTCGGCGTCGATCCGCAGCCGGGCCGCGGCCGAGCCCTCCTGCGGCGCCCCGCCGTCGGCCTGACGGCGGATGACCTGGTTGACGAACACGTACACGGTGGCCCGGTCGCCGTCGATGCTCGCGACCGCGGACTTCGGGATCGTCGCGGTGACGACGGCCTGCTGCTGCGGGGCGAGGTCCCGCACGCTGCCGAAGATCCGCTCGAACTCCGGCCGGAAGGCCGGGGTGATCACGTCGGCGGCGTCGGCCTCGGCCTGCTGCAGCCGGGCGTAGTCGAACGAGTAGACCTTGGTGACCGCCTCGCCGACCTGGGCGCTCACCTCCGCCGTGGCGCCGACGTCGGTGAGGGCGGTGTTCGCCGCCGAGCCGGCGAACTCGGTGCGGTACCACTGCACGCCGAAGAACGCGGCGGCCGCGGTGAGCAGCACGGTGACGGCGAGCAGCACCGCGGTCGCCCGGCCGGTGGCCGGGGCGGCGGGCAGCGGGAGGCCGCGGCGGCGGGTCCCGGACCCGCCGGGGTCCCCCGGCCCGGTGGACCCGTCCCCGGCGCCGTCGGGGGCGTCGGCGGCGTCGGGGGCCTCGTCGGTGACCGCGTCGCCGGGCTCCTCGGCATCGGTGCGGACCGGAGCGGCCGGCGCGACGTCGACCGGGGCGTCGGAGCGCTCGTCGACGGCGACGCCGGCCTGCTGCTGCCCGGCGGTCTCGGTGGCGCCGTCGTGCTCGTCGTCGGCGCGGCCGGTGCGCGGCCGCCCGGCGACCTGGGGCCTGCGGATGCCGCCCGTGGGGCGGCGGCGCGGGGTGGACATGCGGTGACCTCCTGGGGTGGTCGACCTGGGAGCGGGCCGGCGGCCGGTGCGGGCCGCCGGGAGGGCGGGACTCAGCCTTCGGAACCGGGCGTCAGCAGCGGTTCGAGGGCGTCGACCTTCCAGCCGTCCGGGGTGTCGACCATGCCGAGCTCGATGCGCTGCCGGGTCACGGTCGGCTGGCCGCCCTCGGGGGTCACGGTCACGTCGACTCCGGCCAGCACCCTGGCCGTCCCGGCCCGCGGGTCGACCTCGGACACGGCGGCGTCGGCGACGGTCGCGGTGGTCGTGCGCTTCTGCTGGGTGACGAGCTGGGCGTAGGCGTCACGGTTCTTCTCGAACTCGTCCCGCACGGAGCCCGACGACGACTGGATCCACAGGTCCAGGCCCTTCTGGGCGTCGTTGTGGTCCAGCGTGTTCAGGTTGATGACGGCCTGGCGGGCGTCGCGCAGTGCCTCGTCACGGGCCTGCGCCACCTGCACCGAGTCGCTGTTCAGGGCGATCAGCCAGAGCGCTCCGAAGACCAGTGCCAGCACCGCGGCGACGATCGCCGCGATCGGCAGGATCCGGGCGAGCCGTCCCGGCTCCCTCGGGGGGTTCGGCGGCTCCCCGGCGTCGGCCGGGCGCTCGTCGAGTTCGGTGACCATTGCGGAGCGTTCCTCCTCCCGGCTGCGGGGGCACAGCCGCTCGGCGGCCGCTCGAGGCGGCCGTGGGGCCGGGCCGCCCTGCGGGCGGCCGCGGCACCGCGGTCGTCGTGCCGGTCGCGCCACGGGGGTGCACGACCGTCGTGCCGGTCACGCCCGCCGGGGGCGCGACCGTCGCGCTCATCCGCCCATCAGGATCTGGGCGGCGTCGTCGACCAGGCCAGACGAAGCGATCCGCTCGGGACGGTCGTCACCGAGCGAACCGGCGTTGGGCCGCGTCCCGGGCCCACCGTCGGTCCCACCGGCGCCGGGGTCTCCACCGTTCCCGGAGAACCCGGAGTTGCCCGAGTAGTCCTGCACCTCGAGAGGCTGGGGCCTCTCGACATTCTGCATACCGCGCACGTTGGTGGGGCTGCCGGGGGGCTCGGCGCAGCGGGCGTCGGAGTTCACCGGGACCTCGCTGACGTCCAGGCCACCCCGGGTGTCCGTGCCCTCGTACCCACGGGCGCAGGCCGGCGGGTCGAAGAAGTTGACCACCAGGCCGAGGTGGGCCGTCCCGTCGCCGGGCACCACGTTCGGCGCCACGGCGACCAGTCCGGGGTAGGTCACCAGCAGCTGGCGCAGCCCCGCCTGGCGCGGCTCCAGCAGCTCACTGACGGTGCGCAGGTTCGCGACCGACTCGCCGAGACCCGGGCCGCTCTCGCGGATCAGCCCGCTCAGCTGGTCGCCGGCCCGGGGGCCGTCGTCGATGATCCGCCGGATGTCCGGGTCGGACTGCTTCAGCTGCTCGGCGACCTCGCGCAGCCCCCGGCTGAACTCCTGGAACTGCGGTGCGACCTCGTTCTGGGTGGTCAGGACCGGACGCGCGTCGCGGATCAGCGCCGTCGTCTGCGGCAGCGCCTCGGTCGCGGTCCGGGTGAACTGCCCGGACGTGTCGAGCAGCTGCTGCAGCGGCTGCGCGGTGCCCTCGAAGCCCTGGCCCAGCTCCGACACCACGGTGCGCAGCGAGTCCTTCGGGACCGTCGAGACGAGCCCGTCGAGCTCGGTCAGGAAGGTGTTGATCCCGACCGGGGCCTGGGTGCGCTCCTGCGGGATCACGGCACCGGCGGCGAGGGTCTCGCCGCCGTCGGCGACGGGCCGCAGGTCGACGTACTGCTCACCGATCGGCGACAGGTTCCCGACGACGGCGCGGGTGTCGGCCGGGATCTCCGGCGACCCGTTGGCGATGTCCAGCTGGACGTCGACGCCGGACTGGGACAGCGACAGCGGGCCGACCCGGCCGACGCTGACGCCGCGGTAGGTGACGTCGGCGCCGGTGAAGATCCCGCCGGAGTCGGCCATCTGCACGGTCACCGGGTACGTCGTCGCCCCGAAGATCCGGTCCAGGCCCGCGTAGCGGAACCCGGCGTAGCCGACACCGACGATCGTCACGATCGCCAGCGCGATCAGCTGCCAGCGGACGGTCTTCGTGATCACGATCCACCTCCGAAGAGTCCGCCGAGGAGACCGCCACCGCCGGAGTCACCGGACTCGGGCGCCGGGGTCGGGGTCGCCGGTGCCGTTCCGGACGGCGCCGGGGTCCCGGGCGCGCCCTCCGCGGGGGGCGCCGGTGCCGGGGTCTCCTGCTCCGGCCCGAGCAGCGGCAGCTGCGGGACGCCGGGGGCAGGCGGGGTGGCCGGCGCGTCCCCGCCGAGCAGCGGGGTGAGCAGCTGGGCCGTCGGCGGCAGCTGTTGGAGCTGGTCCAGCGGCAGCGGGAGTCCCAGCTGCCGGGAGTTCAGGATGTTCTGCAGGATGTTCCCCAGGTCCGCGTCGACCGTCACGTAGAGGTTCGCGTAGTCGCCGGCGACGGCGTCGGTGGCCGCGTCGGTGAAGGGGATCGTCAGCAGCAGCTCGAGCGAGTCCGGCAGGTTCTGCCCGGAGTCGGCGAGGTTGCGCAGGACCGGTCGCAGCGCCTCGAGATCGGCGAGGAGGTCGTCGCGGGAGCGGTTCACGACGTTCGTCGCGACGCCGGACAGCCGGTCGAGCGCCTGCAGCATCCCGACCAGCTGGGTCCGCTGCGCCTCCAGCTCGCGCAGCCCGGGGCTGATGTTCTGCAGGGCGTTCTGGATCTGCGGACGGCGCTCGGCCAGCGTCGCCGACAGCCGGTTGAGGCCGTCGAGCGCGCGGTTGATGTCGTCCTTGCTCTGGTCCAGCGACCCGACCAGCTGGTCGAGGTTGCCGAGCAGGGCCCGGATCTCCGGCTCGCGTCCGGAGAGCGCGTTGTTGAGCTCGGTGGAGATCGTCCGGATCTGCGCGACGCCGCCACCGTTGAGCAGCATCGACAGCGCGCCGAGCACCTCCTCGACCTCGGCCGCCCGGCCGGAGGACTGCAGCGGGATCCGCCCGGCCTGGGCCAGCGAGCCCTCGGCGGGACCCTGCGGACAGTCCAGGGACACGAACTTCTCGCCGAGCAGCGACGTCGTCCGCACCCGGGCGGTCGAGTTCGCCGGCAGCTCGACGTCGCGGTTGACGTCGATCGTGACGAGCGCGTTCCAGGAGGCCGGCTCCACGTCGACGCTCTCGACCGTCCCGATCGGGACGTCGCCGTAGCGCACGATCGACTGCGGGACGAGGTCCACGACGTCCGGGAACTCGATCTGCACCCGGTAGGGGTCGTCGCCGAGGCTCGCACCACCGGGCAGCGGGATGCCCCGCAGGCCGCCGTCGACCACGCCGCAGCCGCTCGCACCGATCGCCACGGCGGTCAGCAGGGCAGCGGCGCGACCGATCCGGCCGGTCGTGCCGATCACGATCCACCTCCGAAGAGTCCGCCGAACAGGCCGCCGCCGCGCTCCTCCGGCTCGGGTACCGGTGTCGGCGTGGCCTGGGGGCCGGACGTCGGTGCCGGAGCGGCGGGCGGGGCGCTACCGGGGGCCGGGGCCTCCGGGGCCGGGGCCTCCGGGGCGGACGGCGCCGGGGCGCCCGGGGCCCGCAGCTGCGAACCCGGGTCGGTCAGGGAGAGCGGCGAGCCGGGCAGCAGCTGGGGCAGCGCCGGGTTGGACGGCGTCACGCCCTGCTGGAGCTGGGTGATGATCTCCTGCGGCGTGGGCAGCGGGACCGCGCCGTCGAGGATCGGCTGCAGGCCGTCACACAGCGCTCCGGCTCCGGCCTGCGGCCCCTCCGTGGGGAGCGCGCCCGCTCCCCGGCGCAGGATCTCGCAGATCGCGACCGGCAGCGGGTACGCCAGCTCGTTGATGTTCGCCCGGGTGTCCAGGGTCTCCGACGATCCGTTGTAGATGTTCGCCAGGTTGCCCAGTGCCGCCGGGGCGGTGTCCGCGATCTCGGCCAGCGCCCGCTGGTGGTCCACGACCTCCTGCGACACGTTCGCGAGCTTGTCCACGTTGGACTTGAGCGCGCCGCGGTTGTCCTGGACGAAGCCCGCGACGTCCCCGAGCGCGTAGGACAGCTCGTTGAGGGCGCCGCCCAGCTCGCCGCGCTGGCCCGCGAGGAACCCGGTCACGTCGGCGAGCTTGCCGTTGAGCTCCCGCACGCCGGGGTCGTTCTCCTTCAGCGTGGCGACGAACTTCTGCAGCTCGGTGACGGTGCCGAACAGGTCCTCGCTGGAGCCGTTCAGCGTCGTCGAGAGCCCGCCGAGGTTGCGGATGGTGTCGTTGAGAGCACGGCCGTTGCCGTCGAGGTTCTGCGCGGCGACGTCGAGCGTGTCGTTCAGCGCACCGTTCGCGTTGACGCCCTGCGGGCCGAGTGCCCGGGACAGCTCGGTGGCGGTCCGGGTCAGGTCGTCCACGCCCAGCGGGAACGCGGTGCGCTCCAGCGGGATCGGCTCGCCGTTCCACTCGGGACCACCGGTGTAGACCGGCGTCAGCTGGACGTACCGACCGGTGACGAGGCTGGGCGAGACCACCGCGGCCTTGACGTCGGCCGGGAGGGTCACGTCGTCGTCGGTGATGGTCATGTCGACCCGCACCCGGTCACCCTCGGGGGTGATCTTCTCGATCTTCCCGACCGGGACGCCGAGCACCCGCACGTCGTTGTCCTCGAACAGCGCCGCGGCGCTGGTGAAGTACGCGGTGACCGGGCGGCCGCCACCGGAGGTGATCAGCCAGATCGCGCTCGCCGCCAGCACGGCGACGACGGCGACCAGGGCACCGAACTGCAGCGCGCGCCGGTCGTTGGCCCAGGAACCCATCAGCAGTCACCCCCCAGCGGGACGGCCGGCGGGACGAGCCCGCAGACGTAGTTGTCGAACCAGCGGCCGTTGCCGAGGGCGTTGCCGAACACGCGGACGAACACCGCTTCCTTGTCCAGGATCTCGCCGAGGTTGTCGCGGTTCTCCTCGAGCACCGCCAGCACCTTGTCCACGGTCTCCAGCGCCGGCCGCAGCTGCTCCTGGTTGTCGCCCACCAGCCCGCGCAGCTGCACCGAGAGCTTCTGCACGCCGTCGAGCAGGTTCGCGATGGCGTCCTTGCGCTGCTGCAGCTCGCCGAGCAGGAGGTTGCCGTCGGCGACGAGCTTGACGACGTCGCCCCGCCGGTCGGCCAGCGTGGTCGAGAGCTGCCGGGTGTTGGCGAGCAGCTGCTTGAGCTGTCCGTCCCGGCTGGAGATCGTGTTCGAGAGCCGGGACAGGCCGTCCAGCGCCCCGCGGATCTCCGGCGGCGTCTCCCGGAAGGTGTCCGAGAGCGTGGTCAGGCTCGTCGCCAGCTGGTCGGTGTCGAGCTGGTCGATGGTGCCCGACAGCCCGTTGAACGCGTCCACGACGTCGAACGGGGACTTGGTGCGGTCCCGCCCGATCGGCGCGTCCGGGTCCTGCTCGGCGTCGCCGCGCGGGTCGAGGGCCAGGAACTTCGAGCCGAGCAGCGTCGCGATCTCGATCGACGCCGTCGTCCGGTTGCCGACCCATGCCTCCTCGACGCTGAAGTCGACCTTCACGTGGTCGCCCTCGAGCTCGACGCTCTGCACCCGGCCCGCCTCGACGCCGGCGACCGTGACCCGGTCGTTCGCCTGCAGGCCGGCGGCCTCCGGGAACTCCGCGGTGTAGCGGGTCGCCCCGGAGAACAGCGCCTCGTAGTTGAACGCGGCCAGGGTGAGCGCCACGACGGTCACGAGGCCGATCGTGGCGACCAGGACGGGCCGCTTCTGCCCCACCTGTGCCATCAGTTGCCTCCCGGCTGCAGCGCGGCGGTCGGGTCGCCGCTGGAGTCGACGCCCTGCCCGGCCGGGTTCGCCAGCTGCTCCAGCGACTCGGTGTTCGGGTCGCGCATCAGCGGGTTCTGCTCCGGCCCCTGCGCCCGCTCGTCCGGGCCCCCGTCGGGCGCCGAGCCGTCGGTCGGGCCGGTGCCGCCCGGGCCGAGCCCGGACGGGTCCGGGCCGCAGCGGCGCTCGGGGTTCTGCGCCAGACCGCCCAGGCCGAGGTCCTCCAGCGAGGTCGGCGGGAGGATCGGCGAGACGCCGATGTTCCCGTCGAGGCCGCACAGGTAGAAGTTGAACCAGCTGCCGTAGGAGCCGACCCGGGCGATCCGGTTCAGCTTGAACGGCGCGTACTCCAGGAACCGCTCGATCGCGGGCCGGCCCTGGTCGAGCTGGGTGGCCAGGTCGCCGAGGTTGCGGATGTCGTCGCGCAGCGCGGGCCGCGCGTCCTCCACGAACGACCCGGTGACCTGGGTCAGCGTGCCGATGGACTCGATCGCGTTCCCGATCGGCTCACGGTCCTGGGCGAGCCCCGACACCACGGCCTGCAGCGAGCTGATCAGCTCGTTGAGCCCCTGGTCGTTGTCGTTGACCGTCTGCAGGGTCAGGTTCAGGTTGTCGATGACCTGCCCGATCACCTGGTCGCGGTCGGCGACGGAGTTCGTCAGCGACGACGTCGACGCGAGCAGCGACTGCACGGTGCCGCCCTCGCCCTGCAGGACCTGGACGATCTCCATCGACAGCTTGTTGATCTGGTCCGGGTCGAGTCCCTGGAACAGCGGCTGGAAGCCGTTGAACAGCACAGTCAGGTTGACCGCAGGCCGGGTGCGCTCCAGCGGGATCTGGCCGTCGGCGGGCAGCGTCTCACCGGTCGGGCCCGCGCCCTGGTCGAGCGCCAGGTAGCGCTGCCCGATGAGGTTCTTGTACTTGAGCGCCGCGTTGGTGGACGCGGGCAGCTGCGTGGACGAGTTCACGTCGAACTCGACCTCGGCGACGCGCCGGTCGACGATGCGGACGTCCTTCACCGACCCGACGACGACGCCGGCGATCCGGACGTCGTCGCCGGCCAGGAGGCCGGTCGCGTCGGTGAACCGCGCGGTGTACTCGGTGGTGTCGCCGCCACGGGCGTTCGCGATCGTCAGACCGAGGACCGTGGTCCCGAGCGCCGTGACCAGCGCGAACACCAGGAACTTGATCAGCGGGGAGAGCGGGAGCCTGCTCACGTCAGCGTCACCTCCGCCCCGCGCAGCAGCGGGCCGACCATCGTGCTGCTCCAGGCCGGGACGGCCTCCGGGGAGCCGCCCTGCTGTGCGGCCAGCAGCTGTGCGACGACCTGCTGCTCGCCGGGTGAGTTGGCGACGCCCATGTCGACGGCGCCGGACTGGTGCTCACCGGCGGTGTGCGAGCTCGGCTGGATGCCGGCCTGCCCGAGCGCCGTCGTCAGCGGGGGCAGGATCCCGGCGCCGTTCTGCGCGCTCTGGTCCTGGACCAGGCCGAAGCTGTCGGTGCCGTCGTAGGTGCCGAAGGTGTCGACGCCGAAGTCCTCCGGGTTGCCCATCGGCTGGCCTGCCGGGCCGGGGCCGGGCACCGAGCCGTCACGGAACGGGCCGTCCGGCGGATACTGGGTGCCCTCCGGGACCGGGATCGGGTAGCAGCGCGGGCCGCGGTCGTCGCCGTACTCGGGCTCGTCCTGGTTCGGCAGGTACTTGCCCTTGCTGGCGACGATCTCCAGCGTGATGTTGACGCCGACCCGGTCGGTGCCCGGCCGGATCGCGTCGTTGATCTTCGGGACCAGATCGACGAGCTGGCGGGTCAGGCACGGGAACTCGGGCGAGTACCGGGCCAGGGTCTCCAGCGTGGGCCTGCTGGCGCTCGAGACGCCGATGATGTTGTCGCCGTTGGCGTCGAGGAAGGCCCGCAGGTCGTCGGACGCCCCGGTGACGGAGCGGTACAGGTTCCGCAGCCCCTCGCGCTTCTCGACGATCGTCCGGCTGGTGACGGTGAGGTCGTCGAGCGCGTCGAGCAGGTCCGGCGCCGCGGTGTTCAGGTTGTCCGAGAACGTCGCGAGCTGGCGGATGTCCTCCTGCAGGTCCGGCACCGCCGGGTTCAGGCCCTCGACCAGCGTGTTGAGCTGGGTCAGCGTCTGACCCAGCTGGTCACCACGGCCCTGCAGCGCCTGGGACAGCGAACTCAGCGTGGTCGCCAGGTCCTGCGGACGGACGGTCTGCAGCAGCGGGAGGAGCTCGTCGAGCACCCGCTCGACCTCGATCGCGCCCTGGCTGCGGTCCTCGGGGATCACGTCGCCCGCGGTGAGGCGCGTCGTCGCCGGGGCCTGCGGCGGGACCAGGGACACGAACTTCTCGCCGAACAGCGTCTTCGGCAGCAGCTGCGCCTGGACGTTCTCCGGGATCTGGTCGATCAGCGCCGGGTTCATCGACATCTCGATGCTGGTCGTCTGCCCGTCCGAGGTGACCTGGTCGACCTCGCCGACGATGAGCCCGCGCACCTTGACGTCGGCGCGCTCCTGCATCTGGGTGCCGACCCGGGCGACGTTGAGGGTCACCGGGACGCCGGAGGAGAACAGGCCCGAGTACTGCGCGACGGCGAGGCCGAGCAGCACCACGATGACGGTGAGGAACGCCAGGCCCTGGAGGACTCGCTTGGGGGACCTCATCCGGCCACCCGCACCGAGGTCGAGGTGCCGAACATGACCAGCGTCAGGAAGAAGTCCAGGATCGCGGTGCTCACGATCGACAGCCGCACCGCGCGGCCGACCGCCACGCCGACGCCTGCCGGGCCGCCCTTGGCCGCGTAGCCGTAGTGACAGTGGATCAGGATGATCACCGTCGCGAAGACGATCACCTTCAGGTACGACAACAGCACGTCGCTGACCGGCAGGAACAGGTCGAAGTAGTGGTCGTAGGTACCACCGGACAGTCCGTTGACCAGGGTCACGTTCAGGCGGGCGGCGGCGTAGCTCGCGAGCAGGCCCAGCGTGTAGATCGGGATGATCGCGACGATGCCCGCGATCACCCGGGTGGTGACCAGGTACGGCACCGAGGGCACCGCCATGACCTCCAGCGCGTCGATCTCCTCGGAGATCCGCATCGCGCCGAGCTGCGCGGTGAAGCCGGCGCCCAGCGTCGCCGTCAGCGCCGACGCGGCGACCAGCGGCGCGATCGACCGAGTGTTGAAGTAGGCGGTGATGAAGCCGGTCAGGGCCTCGACACCGAGCGCGTCGAGCGCCCGGAAGCCCTGCAGGCCGACCAGCGAGCCGACGAACAGCGACAGCGACGCCATCACGCCGACCGTGCCCAGGATGACGATCAGCGCACCGGACCCGAAGGAGACCTCGGCCAGCAGCCGGGCGACCTCCTTGCGGTAGTCCTTGAGCGTCTTCGGGATCCAGACGATCGACCGGGTGTACAGCGAGAGCTGGTCGCCCAGCTCTTCGAGCTGGTTCAGCGGTGCCTGCGCCAGCCGGCGGGCCCGCGTGCCCAGTTGTGTGGCCATGTCAGAAGCCCTTCGGCGGGACGAGCTCGAGGTACAGGGCGGTGAGCACGAGGTTGATCAGGAAGACCAGCACGAACGAGATGACGACGGCCTGGTTCACCGCGTCGCCCACGCCCTTCGCGCCGGGGGGCGGGTTCAGCCCGCGGTAGGCCGCGACGACGCCGGCCACGATCCCGAACAAGAACGCCTTGATCTCCGAGACGACGATGTCCGAGACCTGGGCGATCGCCGAGAAGCTGCTGATGTAGGCCCCGGGCGAACCGCCCTGGATGATCACGTTGAAGAAGTAGCCGCCGCTCACGCCGACGCAGGTCGCCAGGCCGTTGAGCACCACCGCGGTGATGCCCATGGCGAGCACCCGCGGCACGACGAGGCGCTGGATCGGCGAGATGCCGAGCACCTCCATCGCCGCGATCTCCTCGCGGATGGTCCGCGCCCCGAGGTCCGCGCAGACCGCGCTGCCGCCCGCACCGGAGATCAGCAGCGCCGTGACGATCGGCGCCGCCTGCTGGACGATCGCGAGCACCGCACCGGCACCGGTCTGCGACTGCGCACCGAACTGGCGGGTGAGCTCGCCCAGCAGCAGCGCGATCGTCGCGCCGAACGGGATCGTGAACAGCGCGGTCGGGAGGGCCGAGACCTTGGTGACGAACCAGGTCTGCTCGATCAGCTCGCGGAGCTGGAACGGGCGCCGCAGCGACTGCTTCCCGATCTCGGCGCCGAGGCCGATGAACTTCCCGACCGGGGAGAGGACCCGGGTGACGGGGCTGGGCGCGGTCACCGGTCGCCGCCGGAGAGCTGGTGCCGCCCGGGCGGCGTGGTGTCGTCGGTGATCCGCGGGTGGATGTCGGTGGGCCGCTCGTCGGACCCGGCGCCGTCACGTGCGACCTCGCGGGTCGTCCCGTCGTTCGCGGGGAGGTCGGGGCGGGCGTGGCCGGACCCGCCTGCGGCCCCGTAGGACTCCCGGATCGCCCGCTGGGCGGGCTCGGGCAGCTCGTGCATCATCGCCTCGACCCGCTCCCGGCGACGGTGCACCGCCTGCCGGTCGGGCATCCCCGACGACGCCTCGAGCTGCGGCTTGAGCGGCGGCAGGCCCTGCAGCTCCCCTGCCTCGGCCATCTCCCGTTCCGCCTGACCGGCGTCCTTCTCCTCCGACATCCCGATCGGCCCCTCACGGCGGCCGTTGAGGAACTGCGCGACCACCGGCTCCTCCGAGGTCAGCAGGACCTCCCGCGGACCGAACATCGCCAGGTGCTTGCGGTACAGCAGCCCGATGTTGTCCGGCACCGTCTGCGCGGTGTTGATGTCGTGCGTGACGATCAGGAACGTCGAGTCCGTCTGCGCGTTCAGATCGATGATCAGCTGGTTCAGGTACGCCGTGCGCACCGGGTCCAGACCCGAGTCCGGCTCGTCGAACAGGATGATCTCCGGGTCCAGCACCAGCGCCCGGGCCAGCCCGGCCCGCTTGCGCATCCCGCCGGAGATCTCACCCGGCAGCTTGCCCTCGTCGCCGCGCAGGCCGACCAGGTCCATCTTCTCCAGCACGATGTCCCGGACCTGCGACTCGCTCTTCTTCGTGTGCTCGCGCAGCGGGAAGGCGATGTTGTCGAACAGGTTCATCGACCCGAACAGCGCGCCGTCCTGGAACAGCACCCCGAACAGCTTCCGGATCTCGTAGAGCTTCGACTCCGTGCATCGGACGAGGTCGGTGTCGTGGATCACGATCGACCCCTTCTCCGGCTTGAGCAGCCCGATCAGGGTCTTCAGGAACACCGACTTGCCGGTACCCGACGGGCCCAGCAGCACCGACACCTCGCCCGGGGGCAGGGTCAGCGTCACGTCCGACCAGATGTTGGCCCGACCGAAGGACTTGGTCAGCCCCTCGACCTTCACCTCGACACCGGCCACGTGTCGCCTCCTCGCGCAATCGACCGTCGGTCCGCACCGGGGGCCCGGGTACGCGGGGAGCGCGGGCCACTCTTCGGTGCTGAACGGCACAACGAGACGGACGGCACCGGGTTACTCGGAGGTACCCCGGCTATCCGGCCAGTTTCCATAACGTGCTCTATGTTATGGTGGCGGTGCGTCAGTCTTCGGTCACCGATGTAGCGGACCGTGGGTAACAGTTGCTCTCCGACGCCCATCGGACTGGTCCGAACGGCCTGATCGTCACCGATCGCCCCGTTCCGCACCGGCCGGGACACCCGGCCGGATGATCACCCGATCGGAGGCGTCACGGACCGGAGATGTTCGGGCGCGTAGGTGAGGATCAGGCGCTGGAAGTCGTCGAACAGCACCCGGAGCAGGTCCCGGTCACGGGGGTCGCACGTCTGCTGGAAGCCGGCCATCAGCGAGATGCCGAGGACGGCGAGCCGGTGCGCCTCCGAGCGGTCCTCGACGACGGCACCGACGACCTGCTCCAGCGCGATCCGTCGCTGCACGTCGACCCGGGACTGGGCCCGGCCCACCTCGGCGTCGATCTGCGACCACGCGCGGATGGCCGCCTCGGCGTCGTGCCGGAGGTCGACCGTCAGCCGCTTCACCACCAGCATCCGCTCGACCGGGTCCGCGGTGGCCCTGGCCAGCTCGACCACCCGCTCGGTCTGCTCGGCCTCCCAGTACCGCAGCAGGCCGCGGACGAACCCCGCCCAGCCACCGAAGTGGTGGTAGAACGAGCCGCTCGTGACGCCGAGCGACCGGCACAGCGGGCCGATCTTGAGCCCGGCGGCCCCGTCCCGCGCGAGGATCGACATGGCCGCCTCGTAGTACTGCTCGGCGGCCACCTGCCGTCCCGCTCTCCTGGCCACCTCGCGCCGCCCCGCTCTCGTCGCGCCCCGTTCCGGAGCGACCACCCTGCCACGGATCCGGGCCCACCACCCCGCCCCGAGGGCGAGGGCCGTCCACCCGTTTGACAGTAACGTAGTCTACGTTATGTTCGGGACGACCGGTTCGCACGACGACGTGGAGGACACGTGCCCGGCTTCGCCGACGAGGACGAGCTGTACCGCTACATCGGCGGAATCTTCGAGACCGCACTCGCCGATCCCGACCTGGAACCACGACTGCGCGCCACCGGTCTGGTGCTGCGCCAGCAGTGCACCGACCCCGACTCCGCCCTGGTCATCGACCTCCCCGGCGGGAAGGTCTGGCGGGGATCGGACCCCACCGCCCCGGACGCCCACGCCACGATGACGATGGCGACCGCGACCGCCAACGCCTACTGGCAGGGCACGGTCAACCTCACGTTCGCCATGGCCCGCGGCACGGTGAAGGTCGAGGGGACCGTGACCAAGCTGTTGCAGCTGGCCCCCCTGGCGAAGCGGCTGTTCCCGGTCTACGCCGAGCGGCTGCGCGCCGACGGCCGCGACGACCTGCTGGTGGCGTCGTGACGGCCGCACGGGCCCACGACCCCGTCGACATCTCCAGCCGGGAGTTCTGGGCGCGGCCACCAGACGCCCGCGAGGAGTCGTTCGCCGAGCTGCGCCGGGACCGCCCGTTGTCCTGGCACCCGCCGGCCGAGACCGACCTGCTGCCCGATCCGGACGCACCCGGGTTCTGGGCACTGGTCACCCACGCCGACATCACCGCGGTCAGCCGCGACGCCGAGACGTTCGCCTCCGGGCAGCGGTTCGGCGGGGTGATGCTCGAGGACGTCCCCGAGGACATGCTCGAGGCGGCGCACTCGATCCTCGCGATGGATGCGCCGCGGCACGTCCGCCAGCGCCGGGTGATCGCCTCGGTGTTCACCCCGCGCCGGGTCCAGCGCATCTCCGACCAGATCCGCGAGCAGGCCCGCCTGATCGTCGACGACCTGCTCGCACAGCCCGGTGAGGTGGACTTCGTCGGCGCGGTGTCCGCCCGCCTCCCGATGTGGACGATCTCGGAGATGATCGGCATCCCGGAGCCGGACCGGCAGCAGGTCGCGGACGCCGCCAACGCGATGGTCGGCTGGAACGACCCGGACTTCATCGGTGACGGCGACCCGATGGCCGTCCTGCTCGACGCGCTGATGACGCTGCACACCGCGTCGTTCGAGCTGTCGGCGCTGCGCCGCGAGGAGCCGGCCGACGACCTGATGACGGCGCTGGTGCAGGCCGAGGTCGAGGGGGCGTCGCTCACCGACGAGGAGATCGCCGCGTTCTTCGTCCTGCTCTGCGTGGCGGGGAACGACACCACCCGGCAGACGGCGTCGCACGCCGTCCTCGCGCTCGACCGGAACCCGGAGCAGCGACGGCTGCTCGTCGAGGAGTTCGACGACCGGATCGGGCCAGCGGTCGAGGAGTTCGTGCGCTGGGCGAGCCCGGTGCTCACCTTCCGGCGGACAGCGACGCGCGACACCGAGATCCGCGGGCAGCGGATCGCCGAGGGCGAGCGGGTCGTCATGTTCTACCACTCGGGCAACCGCGACGAGTCCGTCTTCGCCGACCCGCACGCGTTCGACGTCACCCGCGCGGAGAACCCGCACGTCGGCTTCGGCGGAGGCGGGCCGCACTTCTGCCTGGGCAGCCACCTGGCCCGGATGCAGCTGCGGTCGCTGTTCGGCGAGCTGCTGACCCGGGTGCCGGACCTGTCGGTCGGCGAACCCGTCTGGCTGGCGGGCAACTTCATCAACGGCATCAAACGGCTGCCGGTGACCTTCGGGGAGGCGTCGTGAAGCTCGGTCTCGCGCTGGGGTACTGGGCGGCGGGCCCACCCCGCGGCACCGCGGAGAAGGTCGCCGCCGCCGAGGACCTCGGCTTCGACTCGATGTGGACGGCCGAGGCCTACGGCTCGGACGCCTTCACCCCGCTGTCCTGGCTCGGGGCGCGGACCACGCGGATGCGGCTGGGCACCTCGGTCGTGCAGATGTCGGCCCGCACGCCGACCGCCACGGCGATGGCGGCGATGACCCTCGACCACCTGTCGGGCGGGCGCACGGTGCTGGGCATCGGCGCGTCCGGGCCGCAGGTGGTGGAGGACTGGTACGGGCAGCCGTACCCGCGCCCGCTCGCCCGCACCCGCGAGTACGTGCGGATCCTGCGCGACACGATCGCCCGGGAGAAGGTCGTCTCCGACGGACCCGCCTACCCGATCCCGCACCCCGGCGGGACCGGCCTGGGCAAGCCGCTGCGGTCCACACTGCACCCGTACCGCACCGACCTGCCGATCCTGCTCGCCGCCGAGGGCCCGAAGAACGTCGCCCTCGCCGCGGAGATCGCCGACGGCTGGCAGCCGCTGTTCTACGCACCCCGCCACGACGCCCACTACCGCGAGTCGCTCGCCGCCGGCTTCGCCGCCCGCGGCGGGGAGCCGCCGGGCTTCGAGGTCGTCTGCATGGTCCAGGTCGTCGTCGACGACGACGTCGAGGCCGCCGCCGACCGCATCCGCCCGTTCCTCGCCCTCTACATCGGCGGGATGGGCGCGAAGGGCGCGAACTTCCACTACGAGGTGTTCGCCCGCATGGGCTACCCCGACACCTGCGCCCGCATCCAGGAGCTCTACCTGGCCGGGGACAAGGACGCGGCGGCGAAGGCCGTGCCGACGTCGATGGTGGAGCAGGTGGCGCTCGTCGGGCCGGAGGCGAAGATCCGCGAGGAGCTCCCGGTGTTCCGGGACTCCCTGGTCACGACCATGGTCGTGGACGGGTCGCCGGAGCACCTCCGCACGATCCGCGACCTGGTCGGCTGTGCCCGGCGGGCCCCGTTCAGACCGCGGTGTCGCGGGGCCCGTCGTGCCGGACCGGGCAGGTGGGGAACGTGCCGAGCTCCCGGACGTCGTAGCCGCTCGGATAACTGCGGATGTTGGGCGACTCCGTGACGGAGAAGGGCTCGGTCCGCACCGGCATCCGCCGCACGACGGCGCCCCGCGCCCGAAGGAGCAGGTCGGCGGCGATCCGGGCGGGCTTCGGCGGGAACGCGTACCCGAGGGCGTCGAGCAGCGGTGTGTCCATGAGGGACAGCACGAACCCGCGGCTCAGCGCCGCCGGCAGCAGGTGGTTCGGCGGGAACGTCGTCGCCAGCCCGAGGGTCGCGTCGGCGACGGCCCGGCCGCCCGGGTCGTAGCCGAAGTGCTCGGCCTCGTAGGCGTCGAGGAGGGCGTAGAACTCCTGCCAGGTCTCCGGGACGTCCCTGATCCCCATGTTCCTGCCGAGCCGCCGGTAGTAGTTCGCGGTCGCGACCCGCTCGACGTCGGTGTGCCGGCGCCAGCCCCACCGGTCCACCCACCGCAGCGGGACGACGACGAACGTCGCCAGGACGTAGCGCATGTCGTCGTTCGAGATGTCGTAGGACCGGTGCATCTGGTTCATCCGGCGGATCGCGGCCCGGCCCTCGACGTGGTCGAAGCCGTTCGCGAGCACCGACTCCAGGATCAGGGCGGTGTCGTCGTAGCGCTTCTGCACCCGCCCGGTGAACTCGCCGGTGCCGGCGAGCAGCCGCCCGATCGAGGGCACGGCGTAGGTGCGGAATAACGCCAGCGACAGCGCCTGCTGGACGTCCCAGGGGAACTCCAGCCCGGACAGCGCCCGGTAGATCTCGACGTAGGAGATCTCCGGGTCCATCGCCGCGAGCTCGTCGCGCCGGTCGTACCGTCCGGGCCGGGTGTCCATCCTGGTTCCTCCTACGATGCGGCGGCCGCGGCGAGGATCCGCTGGTCCTCGGCGTGGAACCGCTCCTCGAGCCGCTCGGGTTCGGCGTCGGCGTCGATCGTGAGCAGGTCGGCGCCGCGGGCCGACTCGATGGCGCCCAGCCGTCGTCCGACCTTGCCCATGGCGTACTCGGCCAGCTCGTTCAGGTCGATCCCGAACGGCGCCTGCCCGTCCGGCCACCGGTCGACGGTGCCGGTGACGACACCCATCGCCGGAACCATGAGCTCCTGCATCCGGCCGTCGACGACGTCCCAGAGCGCGTCGTCGGCCGCGACGTGCCTGCGGCAGGTGAAGGTGCCCCAGGCCATGTGGCGGCGCTCGTCGTCCCCGATGTGCTTGATCACCTTCTGCATCCCGGGGAGGATCCCGCGCTCGGCGCAGATCTTGTGCCAGGTGAAGTAGCCGGTGAGGGCGAGCGTCCCCTCGACGACGTGGTTGTAGGTGACCGACGCGCGGAGCTGGTTGGCGGGGCTCGGGTCGTCCGCGAGCGCGTACAGGCTCTCCGGCAGCGCCCGGGTGAAAATCTCCAGGTAGTGCTCGTTGTGCTCGATGTAGGAGTGCAGGTCACCCGTCATCCCGACGGCGTCGAACCACAGCCGGAAGGCCTGGGTGTGCTTGGCCTCCTCGTAGACGAACTGGGTCAGGTACATCTCGTCGCCGAGCCTGCCCTCCGCGGCCATCGCGGCCACGAACGGCTGCAGGTCCTGCGTCACCGACTCCTCGCCGGCCATGAACTGCGCGGCGAGCGCGCAGGTCTGCCAGCGCTCGTCGTCGGTCATCGCCGCGAAGTCCTCGGCGTCCTGCGTGAAGTCGATCGCCGACGGGTCCCAGTGCTTCCCGTTGCCCTTGCTGAACAGCCGCATCGGGAAAGAGTCGGCCCGCAGCCGTCCCGCGGACAGGCTCGCGAACCCGTCCCGCTTGCCGTGCTCGATGGTGCGCGTGGTGGTGGTCAACGCTCGGCCCCCTTGCCGTGGTCGCCTTACCGGTACCTGATCAGTCCCCTGATGTTGCGCCCCGACCGCATGTCCTCGTAACCCTCGTTGACCTGGTCGAGTGTGTACTCCCGGGTGATGAGCTCCCGGAGCCGGAGCTGCCCGAGGTTGTGCATCTCGAGCAGCCGCGGCACGTCGTGCTGCGCGGCCGAGCTGCCGAACAGTGCGCCGCGGATCTGCTTCTCGTAGAGGGTGAGGTCCAGCAACGACAGCGTCGCCGTCTCCTCCTCGGCGTTCGCCAGCGCGGTGACGACGACCCGGCCGCGCTTGCCGACCAGCTGCAGCAGCGGCTGCAGCTCGGCGCCGGCCGCGACGCCGGTGCACAGGATCGCGGCGTCCGCCATCTGGCCGCGGGTCACCTCGCTGACGATCTCCCAGGCCTCGTCGATGCTCGCCGCGACGTGCGTGGCGCCGAGCTCCCGCGCGCGCTCGCGCTTGAGCTCCACCGGGTCGACGGCGACGACGTACCGGCAGCCCGCGACCCGGGCGCCCTGCACGGCGTTCGCGCCGATCCCGCCGACGCCGACGACCACGGCCGCGTCGCCGGCGCGCAGCTCGGCGGTGCGCACCGCCGAGCCGAACCCGGTGGTCACGCCGCAGCCGACCAGCGCGGCCAGGTCCAGCGGGAAGCCCTCGTCGATCTTCACGACGGACTTCACGGGGACCATGGTGTGCTTCGCGAACGTGCCGAGGAGGCACATCTGCCCGATGTCCTCGCCACGGGCGTGGAACCGGTAGGTGCCGTCGAGCTGCGGGCCCAGGGTGGCGCCCGCGCCGTCGTTGCACAGGTTCGGCAGGCCCTTGGCGCAGTACGGGCAGCGCCCGCAGGACGGCAGGAACGTCATGACGACCGGGTCGCCGATCTCCAGGTCGGTGACGCCCGGGCCCACCTCGATCACCCGGCCCGCGCCCTCGTGCCCGCCCACCATGGGGAGCACGGCCGGGAGGTCCCCGGTGACCAGGTGCTCGTCGGAGTGACACAGCCCGGAGGCCGTCAGCTCCACCATCACCTCACCGGCGCTCGGCCCGTCGAGCTCGACCTCCTCGAGCTCCCACTTGCCGCCCGGTTCCCACAGCACCGCTGCCGTCGTCCGCATGGCGGCCGATGATGGTCCGCTCGCGACGGCGGCCACACCCGCCGTCCGCGCCACGGCTGGCCCCCGGGTGCCACCCGGCGGGCGACGGGAGTCAGGCCGGTGGCAGCGGCAGGGTGAGCCGGGCGGTGAGCCCGCCGCCGTCGCGCGGGAGCAGGCTGAGCTCGCCGTCCATCGCCGACGCGAGCGCCTCGGCGATCCACAGGCCCAGTCCCGCGGTGCCGCGCCGCTCCCCCAGCGCCACGCCCTTCGCCGTCACCACGCCCTCCTGGCCCTCGGGCAGGCCGGGGCCGCGGTCGCGGACCTCGGCGGTGAGGGTGGCGCCGTCGTGTGCCAGGTGGAGGTCCACCGGCTCGTCGCCGCTGTGCCGGGCGGCGTTCTCGGCGAGGTTGGTGAGCAGCCGCCGCAGCCGCTGCGGGTCGCAGTGGACGGCGGCGTCGGGCGGTGTGACGACGGGGCGCCGCCGCTCCGCGGTGATCCCGGCCGAGTCGAGGACGGCGTCGGCGAGATCGGCGAGCGGGATCCGGCGGGGCCGGTTGCGGCCGAGCGGGCTGCCGTCGGCGACGGCGAGATCGGCCAGGCCGTCGAGCATGTCCTGCAGGTGGGCGGCGTGGTCGGCGAGCAGTCGCGATGCCGGCCGGGCGGCGTCACCGGTCAGCCGTTCCTGGGCGAGGTCGGCCGAGAGCGCGGTCAGGGAGGCGACCGGGGTGCGGAACTCGTGCAGCACGACCCGCGCCCCGTCGAGCCGGGCCCGGCTCTGCGAGACGATCCGGTCGCGCAGCTCCCGCTCGGACAGGTACCGCTCGTGCTCGCTCTCGGCTCGGGCCCGGGTGGTGGCGATGTCGGCGAGCTGGCGTTCCAGCAGCCGGACCAGCACCCCGACGAGCACGGCCGTCGCGAACAGGAACCCGGTCCACCACACGCCGGCGACGACCCGGCCGAGCAGCGACGTGTCCGTGGCCGAGCCTAACAGCGCCGCCGCGGTGTACCCGACCCCGAGCGCGAGCGCGGCGGCCCGCCCGACCCGGTCGCCGCCGCGCAGCGCGATCGCGATGACGACCAGCGGCAGGATCGCGACCATCGGGCTCGCCAGACCGCCGGTCAGCCAGCACGCGACGACGCCGAGCACCCCGTCCAGCCCGGTCAGCACGGCCGGGCGGACCGGCAGGGTCCCGCGCAGCACCGACGTCGCCGCCAGCACCGCGGCGTAGACCGCCGTCAGCCCGATCAGCACCGTGGCGAGGACGACCCGCTCCCCGGCGAGCTCGGGGCGCAGCACAATCAGCACGACCGCCGCGAACACCACGCACAACCGCAGGACGACGGCCGTGCGCTCCTCGGTCGTCCGCTCCGGTAGCTGGTCGGAGGGCCTGGTGGCGGCGGTGCTGGTGGTCATCCTGGACGGCCCCGCTCTCCCGGTGCGACGACGGCTGGCGCGCCCACACTAGGCTCGCGGCCGTGCCCGCCGAGCCGCACGTCGTCGTCATCGTCGACGACCACGCCCTCTTCTCCCAGGGGCTCGCCCTGCTGCTCGAGTCCCGCGCCGGTGACACCTTCCGGGGCGCCGGGTCGGCCACCGCCGGGGAGGAGGCGGTCGCGCTCGTCGGGAAGCACCGGGCGGGGATCGCGATCGTCGACCTGGCCCTGCCACCGCTCGGCGGGGTGGAGACCATCCGCCGGATCAAGGCCGCGTACCCCGCGACGAAGGTGCTCGCGCTGTCCGGCACCGAGGACCTCGACCTGGCCGCGGCGTCGCTGCGGGCCGGTGCGGACGGCTACCTCGGCAAGTCGGCGGACCCCGAGGTGCTCGTCGCGCCGCTGCTGTCGATCGCCGCCGGAGTGCGGGTGCTGCGGGCCGAGCTGCTCGACGCGCTGCTCGCGGCCTCCGACCGCACCGCCGACGGCCTGCTCGACCGGCTCGGTGACCGCGACATCGAGCTGTGGACGCTGCTCGCCCGTGGCCTGGAGACCGCCGACATCGCCCGGCCGCTGCTGGTGAGCGAGCGCACGGCGAAGCGCATGATCGCATCGCTGCTGCACAAGCTGGGTGCGACGAACCGGATCGAGGCCGCCGCGCTGGCCGGGCGCTGCGGGCTGCTCGACGAGGACCCGGCCGACCGGCCCTGAGCCGTTCCGGGCGGGACGGCCCGGACGGGCCAGACGTGGCCCGGTGATCGGCTGGGCCGCGCCGCCCGCTGCCGCCAGACTCGCCCACGGTCACGGGCACGTCCGTGCCCGCCGCACATCTCGCGAGGAGGCGCTGATGGCCGTGTTCGCCGACGAGGCCGAGGTCTACGAGTACCTGGGCGGGGTCTTCCGGATCGGTCTGGAGGACCCGCAGCTGGTGGCCTCGCTGCAGCCGTCCGGGGTCGTCCTGCGGATCACCTACACGAAGCCGGACGCGGTGGTCACGGTCGACATGCCGAACTCCGAGCTGCACACCGGCGCAGGCAACGGCCCCGCGCCCAACATCGAGCTGTTCATGTCGGCCGACACCGGCAACAAGTTCTGGCTGGGGAAGGTCGTCCTGCCGGTCGCGATGGCCAAGGGTGACGTGCGGGCGAAGGGCCCGGTCTCGAAGCTGCTCAAGCTGCTCCCGCTGGCGAAGCAGCTGTTCGGGCCGTACAAGGCGAAGCTGGAGGCCGAGGGGCGGGACGACCTGCTGAAGGCCTGAGCCCGCCTGCACCGCGGCGCCGGGATACCGTCGCCGCGACGACACGCGACGAGGAGGTTGCCGGGTGACACGGGGCAAGGGTCCGCTGGCCGGACTGAAGGTGATCGAGCTGGCCGGGATCGGGCCCGGACCGCACGCGGCGATGATCCTCGGGGATCTCGGCGCCGACGTGGTCCGCATCGACCGGCCGTCCGGCGGGTTCTCACCGGGATCGGGCGACGCGCCCGACCCGACGGTCCGCGGGCGGCGCACCGTCACCGCGGACCTCAAGGACCCCGCGGGCCGGGAGACCGTGCTGCGGCTGGTCGAGAAGGCCGACGTCCTGCTGGAGGGCTACCGGCCGGGGGTCACCGAGCGCCTCGGCGTCGGGCCCGACGACTGCCGCACCCGCAACCCGCGGCTGGTCTACGGCCGGATGACGGGGTGGGGCCAGGACGGCCCGATGGCCCCCCGCGCCGGGCATGACATCAACTACATCTCGATGACGGGCGCGCTGCACGCCATCGGGCGTGCCGGTGAGCGCCCGGTCCCGCCGCTGAACCTGGTCGGCGACTTCGGCGGCGGCTCGATGCTGCTGGTCGTCGGCGTGCTGGCCGCGCTCTGGGAGGCCAGGGCGTCCGGTGAGGGCCAGGTCGTCGACGCCGCGATGGTCGACGGCGTCAGCGTGCTGAACCAGATGTTCTGGGGCTTCCTCGGGCAGGGCGCGTGGACCGACGAGAAGGACTCCAACCTGCTCGACGGGCACGCCCCGTTCTACGACACCTACGCCTGCGCCGACGGCGGGTACATGGCCGTCGGGGCGCTGGAGCCGCAGTTCTACGCCCAGCTCCTCACCGGTCTCGGGCTGACCGACGACGAGCTCGGCCACCAGTACGACCGAGCGGGCTGGCCCGCGATGCGGGCCCGCTTCACCGAGGTGTTCGCGTCGAAGCCGCGGGACGAGTGGGCCGCGGTCTTCGAGGGCACCGACGCCTGCACCACCCCGGTGCTCTCCTTCGGCGAGGCCGCCGAGGACGCGCACCTGGCCGCGCGGGGCACGATCGTCACCGCGGACGGTGTCCCGCAGGCCGCGCCCGCGCCCCGGTTCTCCCGGACCGGCACCGCGACCGCGACGCAGGGCACCGGCCCGGAGGACGTCGACGACGTCCTCGCCGACTGGGTCTGAGCGCACCGCCCCGGCACACGACGACGCCCCCGGATCCGCGAGCGGAACCGGGGGCGTCGTGCGTGGTGTCAGGAGATCAGACCGTCTCCTCCGCGTCCTCCGAGAGGAGGTTGCGGGTGCGGTTCGGGTCGACCGGGATACCCGGGCCGGAGGTCGTCGAGAAGGTGATCTTCTTGACGTAGCGGCCCTTGGCGGCCGACGGCTTGAGCCGCATGATCTCGTCGAGGGCGGCGCCGTAGTTCTCCACCAGCTTGTCGGTGTCGAACGAGGCCTTCCCGATGATCATGTGCAGGTTGGCCTGCTTGTCGACCCGGAAGCTGACCTTGCCGCCCTTGATCTCGTTGACGGCCTTGGTGACGTCCGGGGTGACGGTGCCGGTCTTCGGGTTCGGCATCAGGCCACGCGGGCCCAGGATGCGCGCGATCCGGCCGACCTTGGCCATCTGGTCCGGGGTCGCGATGGCGGCGTCGAACTCGAGCCACCCGCCCTGGATCCGCTCGATCAGGTCCTCGGCGCCCACGGCGTCCGCACCGGCGGCCTCGGCCTCGACGGCCTTGTCACCGGTGGCGAACACGATCACCCGGACGGACTTGCCGGTACCGTGCGGCAGGTTCACGGTCCCGCGGACCATCTGGTCCGCCTTCCGGGGGTCGACACCCAGCCGCAGCGCGACCTCGACGGTCGAGTCGGTGTTGCGGCTGGAGGTGTCCTGGGCCAGCTTGGTCGCCGCGAGCGGCGAGTAGAGGCGGTCCGCGTCGATCTTCGCGGCGGCCTCGCGATAGGCCTTGCTGCGCTGTGCCATCTGTCCTCGTCTCCTTGGAGGTCAGGTCGTGGTTCGAGCCGCGCCCGGCTCTCCCACGCGTACGGGAGGGTTCGTCAGCCGTCGACCGTGATGCCCATCGACCGGGCGGTGCCGGCGATGATCTTGGCGGCCTGGTCGAGGTCGTTGGCGTTGAGGTCCCTCATCTTGGTCTCGGCGATCTCGCGGACCTGCGCCATCGTGACGGTGGCGACCTTGGTCTTGTGCGGCTCGCCGGAGCCCTTGTCGACGCCCGCGGCCTTGAGCAGCAGCTTCGCCGCCGGCGGGGTCTTGAGCTCGAAGGTGAACGAGCGGTCCTCGAACACGGAGATCTCGACCGGCACGACGTTGCCGCGCTGGGCCTCGGTCGCCGCGTTGTAGGCCTTGCAGAACTCCATGATGTTCACGCCGTGCTGACCCAGCGCGGGGCCGACCGGCGGGGCCGGCGTCGCGGCGCCGGCCTGGATCTGGAGCTTGATGATCGCGGAGAGCTTCCGCTTCTTGGGGGGCATGTCCTGGTCCTGTCGTGATCGATGTGCGCGCCGCGCGGCCCTGCCTCGCCACGGGCGTCCTCAGCGGTGCCTCAGATCTTGGAGACCTGGTTGAACCCGAGCTCGACCGGGGTCTCCCGGCCGAAGATCGAGACCAGCACCTTGAGCTTCTGGGCGTCGATGTTGACCTCGCTGATGCTCGCAGGGAGCGTCGCGAACGGCCCGTCCATGACGGTGACCGACTCGCCGACCTCGAAGTCGACCTCGACGGTGGAGGATCCACCGGTGGTGGCGGCGGCGCCTGCGGCAGCCGGCTTGCCCGCCTCGGCCTCCTTCTTGGGGGCCTCGGTCTTGGGCAGCAGGAACTTGACGACCTCGTTGACGGTCAGCGGCGACGGCTTGGACGTGGCACCGACGAAACCGGTCACGCCCGGGGTGTTCCGCACCGCGCCCCAGGACTGGTCGTTCAGCTCCATCCGCACCAGGATGTAGCCGGGCAGCACCTTGCGCTGGACCTTCTTGCGCTGCCCGTTCTTGATCTCGGTGACCTCTTCGGTCGGCACCTCGACCTGGAAGATGTAGTCCTCGACGTCGAGGGTCTGTGCCCGCGTCTCGAGGTTCGACTTCACCTTGTTCTCGTAGCCGGCGTACGAGTGGACGACGTACCAGTCGCCGGGGGCGCGGCGCAGCGCGGCGCGCAGCTCCTCCTCCGGGTCGACGTCCTCCGCCGGCTCGTCGGCCGCGGGCTCGTCGGTCGCGGTGTCGTCGCTCTCGTCGATCGCGGCGTCGGCGGCCGGCTCGTCGCCCGCACCGTCCAGCGTCTCCGCGGCGGCACCGGCGGTCGACTCGTCGTCGGCGGCGGTGTAGTCGCCGGAGACGGCGTCGTCACCGTGGGCCGCCTCGGTGTCGGCGTCCTGGACGGACTGCTCGGGCAGCGTCTCGTCGGCCGTGTGCTCGGCGACGGCGTCGAGCGCGGCCTCGTCGGCCGTCTCGTCGTACGCGTTGCTGTCGGAGGTCACGTCCTACTCGCTTCCTTATCGGTGTCGGGTCGTCACCGGTCGGTCCGGTCCGCTCGCGTCAGTTGCCGAACAGCAGCGCGACGCCCTCGGCGAACGCCGAGTCGAGCAGGAACACCAGGGTCACCATGAACGTCACGAAGACGAGGACGGCGATGGTGTACTTGACCATCTGGGAACGGTTCGGCCAGATGACCTTGCGGAGCTCGGCGACGACCTCACGCAGGAAGCGGGCGATCCGCGCGAACGGCGACGCCTTCTTCTCCTTGGTGGCCGTCGCCCGGGTCGGGGTGACCCGCCCCTTGGACGGGGTCTCACCCGATCCGGACCGGGCTGCCCGCCGCCCACGACGGTCGGCGGCGTTGCTCGGGCGCTCCTGCCCGGACCCCGGCTCGTGCTCGTCGCTCACGCGTTCGCCCTCCGCACGCGGCGGACGTCCGCCCGCCCTTCGGTCACGTCCTCCTCCTGAGGAGAACCTGCTCTGCTTCGCCGTTCGTGCCGTCGGCCGCGCCACCGTGCCATCCGGTGACCTGCGGCGTCGTGGCAGGGGTGACAGGACTTGAACCTGCAACCTGCGGTTTTGGAGACCGCTGCTCTGCCAATTGAGCTACACCCCTTTGCCCCGATCCACCCCGAGAGGCGGTGGGACGGGCACGACCGATCATCCGGCGCACCCGGCTGGTTCGAGTGTACGCACCCGCCGTGGCGGGCCCGCACCCCGGGTCCTTATCGGTCCGGCGCCGACGGCAGCAGGACCTCGGCACGGGCACGGCCCAGCACCGTCTTCCCGTCGAACACGGCCCGGAGGTCGACGACGGCAACCCGGCGGTCACCGTCCTCCCGGACCTCGGACACCGTGCCGCCGAGTTCGACGGTGGCGCCGGTGTCGTCGTCCGGGACGACGACGGGGCGCGTGAAGCGGGTGCCGTAGCTCAGCACGGCCGCGGGGTCGCCGGTCCAGGCGGTGAGCACGCGGGCCGCGAGCGCCATCGAGAGCATCCCGTGCGCGATGACGCCGGGCAGCCCGGCGACCGCCGCGGTCCGGTCGCTCCAGTGGATCGGGTTGAGGTCTCCTGAGGCGCCGGCGTAGCGGACGAGATCGGCGCGGGTGATCTGCACGGCGAACGACGGCAGCGCGTCACCCTTCTGCACCGCCGCGGCGGTCTCGGGTGTCAGCCAGCCGGTCATGCGTCGTCCTCCCCGGCGGGCGCGACGAGCATGCTGTGCGTGGTGGCGACCGGCTCGCCCGCGGCGTCGGCCACCTCGCAGCGCAGGGTCAGCATGTGGTTCCCGGCGCGAGTGCGGAGCTCGTCGACGTGCACGACCGTCATCAGCTCATCGCCGGCGCGGATCGGCCGGTGGTAGGTGATGCGCTGGTCTCCGTGCACGGTCCGTGCGTAGTCCCAGCCGAATGCGGGGTCCTTCAGGACACCCTCGATGACCGCCATCGTGAAGGTGACGGGGAACGTCGGCGGGACGACGAGATCGGGGTGCCCTGCAGCGTGGGCCACATCGATGTCGTGGAACAGCGGATCGCCGTCACCGATGGCGACGGCGAACTCGCGGATCTTCTCCCGACCGACCTGGTACGGCCCGACCGGGTCGAGCTCGCGCCCGACCCAGGACTGGTCGACCACGCTCAGCGGGTCTCGCGGTGTGCCCGGTGGGTGCCGCAGTTCCGGCAGAACTTCTTGATCTCGAGCCGGTCGGGGTCATTCCGCCGGTTCTTCTTGGTGATGTAGTTGCGGTTCTTGCACTCCTCGCAGGCCAGAGTGATCTTCGGCCGCACGTCCGTGGCCTTGGCCATCGCGGGTGCCTCCCAGCAGGATGATCGGAATACTTCGCCAACGTGGTGACGATGGCCGGACTTGAACCGGCGACACAGCGATTATGAGCCGCTTGCTCTACCAACTGAGCTACACCGTCATACAGAGCTCGCCTGTGTCAGCTCTGAAGTTCAGTCAGAGCCCCCTTACGGAATCGAACCGTAGACCTTCTCCTTACCATGGAGACGCTCTGCCGACTGAGCTAAGGGGGCGGCAGCGGTCAGCGGGAGTGGTACTGCGCTCTCCGCTCACCGACTGGAAGAACTTTACACGGCGGTTCCGGGGCCCCGATCCGGGGGTCCCCGGAACCCTGTCCGCGCTGGTCAGGCCGGTTTCACCAGCTCGACTTCCGGACGCCGGGCAGCGCCCCGTCGTGGGCCAGCTCCCGCAGCCGGACCCGGGACATCCCGAACTTGCGGAGGTGCCCCCGCGGACGGCCGTCGACCGAGTCGCGGTTGCGGACCCGGGTGGCACTGGCGTCCCGAGGCTGGCGGCGGAGTTCGGCGGCCGCGGCCGCCCGCTCCTCCTCGGTCGCCGACGGGCGCGCGATCACCGCCTTGAGCTCGGCCCGCCGCTCGGCGTACCGCGCGACGATCTCCTTGCGGCGTTCGTTCTTGGCGATCTGCCCCTACGTGGCCATCAGACCCTCACCCCGTTCGCGCGGATCCGGGCGACGGCCGCGGGCACGCCGATCCGGTCCACTGTTTTGATCCCCTTCGCCGAGAGGGTCAGCCGGACCCAGCGCCCCTCGTCGGCGAACCAGGAGCGCTTCGACTGCACGTTCGGGTCCCAGCGCCGGCTCGTCCGGCGGTGGGAGTGGGACACGGCCTTCCCGAACGACGGCTCGCGGCCGGTCAGGTCACAACGACGCGACATCGGTCACCGCCCCGCGTGCGGGTAGGGCAGCAGGGCCATCTCCCGCGCGTTGCGGATCGCGAGCGCCACCTGTCGCTGCTGCCGGCCCGTCAGCCCGGTCACCCGGCGGGCCCGGATCTTGCCGCGGTCCGAGATGAACGTGCGCAGCAGCGCCGCGTCCTTCCAGTCCACGTGCTCGATCCCGCGGACCTTCAGCGGGTTGGCCTTGCGGCGGGCCAGGCGCAGCGTCGTCTTCCGGGACGGCATCAGCGCTCCTCCTTGAACTCGACGTGGCGGCGCAGCTTCGGGTCGTACTTGCGCAGGACCAGCCGGTCCGGGTCGTTCCGCCGGTTCTTGCGGGTCACGTAGGTCGTGCCGGTGCCGGCCGTCGACCGCAGCTTCACGATCGGCCGGACGTCGGTCGTCTTCGCCATCGGAGCCCTCCTCTCAACATGGGAATCGTTTTCGTTTACGCTACACCCGACCGTCATCAGGCCCGAGCCCCGGGAGGGAAGTCATGACCGAGCTGGTGGTCCTGTGCGGGACCGTGCGCGACGGGGTCGAGCGGACGATCGGACGGATGCGGGAGCTCGACCCGGGCGTCGTCGTGCTGCACCACGAGCTGCACGACCTCGGCCGCGGCCGGGTGCACCGGCGCCTGCGCCGCGGTGCCGACGACGAACGCACCGTGCTGGAGCTGGCACACGGCTGCGTGAGCTGCACGATCCGCGAGGACGTCCTGCCGACGCTGGCCGCGCTGACCGGCACGGTGGACCGGGTCGTCCTGCACCTCGACCCGCGCCTCGAACCCGAGCCGGTCTGCTGGGCACTCGGGGCGGTGCTGTTCGAGCCGGGCGACGGCCGTGCTGCCTGCACCGCGGCCGACCTGGTCGACCTGCGCGGTGTGGTCGCCGTGCTCGACACCGACACCTGGCTGGACGACGCCACCGGCGACGCGACCCTGCCCGAGCGCGGCCTGAGCACCCTGCCCGACGACGAGCGCACGGTCGCCCAGCTCGCCGTCGGCCAGGCCGAGTTCGCGGACGTCGTCGTGACGGCCGGAGGGCCGGCGACCGGGCGGACCGCGGCCGTTCTGGACCGGCTCGCCCCCACCGCGCCGCGGCTGACCGCCGACACCGCCGACCACCGGTTGTTCTGCGACGGCCTCGCCCCGGACACGCGCCGCGGCGTCCCGGGCGGGGTGCACGATCCGCTGTTGCGCGGCACCCCTCCGCTGGAGGAGTCGGGCGGCGTCCGCACGCTGCTGTTCTCCGAGCGCAGGCCGTTCCACCCGGACCGGCTGCACGACGCGATCGACACGCTGCTCGACGGCGTCGTGCGGACCCGGGGACGGGTCTGGCTGGCCACCCGGCCGGACGCCGTCCTCTGGCTGGAGAGCGCGGGCGGCGGGCTGCGGATCGGGCACGCCGGCGACTGGCTGGACGGCGCCGACGAGCAGGCCTGGGCCGAGGCGGGCGACCAGCGGCGGGCGATGGCGGCCCTGTCCTGGCACCCGCGCTGGGGTGACCGGGCCCAGGACCTCGTGGTGCTGTGCCACGAGGCCGACCCCGACGACGTCGACGCCGCCCTGCGCCTCGCCCTGCTGACCGACGCCGAGATCGCCGCCGGCGAGGCCGCCTGGGCCGAGCTGCCCGATCCCTTCGGCTGGGCCCACGACGAACCCTGCGCGGACCCCGAACCGGCGCGCAGCGACCCGACCACCGGAACCGATCGAGAAGGAGAGCACTGATGGCCGTCCCCAAGCGGCGGATGTCGCGCGCGAACACCCGGCACCGCCGGTCGCAGTGGAAGGCCGAGACGCCGGACCTCGTGCCGCTCACCCTGGAGGGGCGCCGGCACCTGGTGCCGCGCCGGCTCGTCCCCGCCTACCGCCGCGGCCTGCTGCCACCGCCCTCCTGAGGGTGTCCCTTACCCGGCCCGTCACCCGCTCCCGGGTGGCGGGCCGGTGGACTGCGTGATCGACCGATGTGCCAGCGGGCCCCTCAGGCGAAGCGTCGTCGGCATGCTGATGACCCACATCCCGATGGACCATCTCGTCGCGCTCGCCGAGGATCGGCAGCGGCGGCTGCGGCAGGAGGCTGAGCACGACCGGCTGGTCCGCGTCGCCCGTGGCATCTCACGACCGCGACGGCTGCTGCGCTGGCTCACCGGTGGTGGCCGGGCCGTCGGCGCCGGCCCGCACGATCCGCGCCCGGCCCGGCCGGGGGCCGGGCCGGGCGCCGTCCCTCCACCGCGGTCCCGACCCGCAGGTGGCTGACCGCCCGGAAACCGGGCGCTCGCTGTCGGTGCCGCGTGCCACGATGCGCCGCATGACGACGGGGGCGACGCGCGGCGGGCCGCTGGGCGCACCGCCGGCGCCCGGTGCCCTGGTCGGCCGGGAGGAGGAGCTCGCGGGCCTGCGCACCGACCTCGACGCCGCACGTGCGGGCCGGGCGGCTGCCGTACTGCTCGCCGGCGACGCGGGCATCGGCAAGTCCCGGCTCGTCGCCGCACTCGCCGCGGAGGCGGTGGCGGCCGGGGGCCGGGTCGCCGTCGGGCGCTGCCTCGACGCGGGCGACGCAGCCCTGCCGTACCTCCCCTTCTCCGAGGTGCTCGCCGCGCTGCCCGGCGACGCGGGCACCGTGCGGCCGGCGCTGCGCGGCCTGCTGCCCGGCCCGGCGGGCGACCCGGCCCCGGCCGGATGGGACGTCGGCCGGCTGCAGGTCTTCGACGCCGTGGCGGGTGCCCTGCGGGAGGCGGCGGCGACGGATCCGCTGGTCGTCGTCCTGGAGGACCTGCACTGGGCCGACCGTTCCAGCCGGGAGCTGCTGAGCTACCTGCTGGCCCGGCTCGGATCGCAACGGCTGCTGGTTCTGGCCACCTACCGGACCGACGACCTGCACCGCAGACACCCACTGCGAGCGACCCTCGCCGAGCTCGTCCGCCTTCCGGCCGTCCGGCGCGCCGTCCTCAGCCCGCTGCCCGACGACGCAGTGCTCGAGCTGGTCCGGGACCGGTCGGCAGGCCCTGGCGGCACCGACGAGGCCACCCTGCGCCGGATCGCCGCGCGGAGCGAGGTCAACGCCTTCTACGCGGAGGAGCTGGTAGCCGCCGGCTCCGACGGCCTGCCCGGCGGGCTCGCCGACCTCCTGCTGACCCGGCTGGACCGGCTGTCCACCCCGGCACGGGAGGTGCTGCGGGTGGCCTCGCTGGCCGAGCGACGGATCCCGCACGACCTACTGCGCGACGCCGCCGAGCTGTCCCCGGGAGAACTCGACGCCGGCCTGCGGGAGGCGGTCTCGCACCACGTGCTGGTCCCGGTCCCCGGCGACCGCGGCGAGGCGTACGCCTTCCGGCACGCGCTGCTGCGCAAGGCGGTGCACGACAACCTGCTGCCGGGCGAGCGGGTCCGGCTGCACGGCCGGCTGGCCGGGCTGCTGGCCGACCGGGAGGACGAGCCCGGTGTGGCCGCCGAGCTCGCCCGGCACGCGATGGCCGCGCACGACCTGCCGCGGGCACTCGCCGCGTCCGTCCGGGCCGCCCGTGAGGCCGACCGCCGGCACGGCCCCGGTCCACGCGGAGCGCGCGCTGGAGCTCTAGCCGGCCGTCGGCGACCCCGAGCGTGTCGCGGGGATCGCGGAGAGCGTGCTGACCCGTGAGGCGGCCTGGGCCGCGAGCGCATCGGGCGACGCGGAGCGGGGCACCGCCCTCGGCGCCCGAGCGGTGCGGGTGGCCGACCTGCGCGAGGGGGTCCGCGCCCGGGCCGACGCGCGCCGCCGGTACGCGCTGCGGCTGCTCGACAGCGGTTCCCGTCCGGACGACGCGATCGCGGCGGCCACCGCCTCGGTGGAGCTGCAGTCCGGGGAACCGCCGAGCACCGACCTGGCCTGGTCGCACGCCGTACTCGCCCGTGCACTCCTCAGCGCGGACCGGCCGGAACCGGCGTGGGAACACGCCCGCACCGCCCTCCGGATCGCCCGGGAACTGCACGACGGGACGCCTCCGGCCGCCGGTTCGGTCGAGTACCGGAACCTGAACGGCGTGTGCGCGGACGCGCTGATCACGCTGGCGTTCTGTGCGCGGATGGAGGGCGACCCGGCGGGGGCACGGGAGCGGCTGGCCCGGGCGGCGTCGCTGGCGGCGGCCTCCGGTGACCGGGTGGTCGAGCTCCGGACCGTGTGGAACCGCGGTGTCTCCTTCATCGAGGACGGTCTGCTCGACGCCGCCGCCGAAGAGCTCGCGGAGGGCGCGCGGCGCGCGGTGGGGTACGGCTTGACCTGGGGCGGGTACGGCCTGGAGTTCCGCGTCGCGCAGGTGCGGGTCGCGTTCCAGCGGGGCGCCTGGGACGAGGCGGCCCGGCTCGCCGGCGAGGTCGACCCGGCGCTGCCGCTACGGGTCACCGGCATGCTGGCCGTCGCGGGGGCGCTCGTGACCGTGGGCCGCGGTGACCTCGACGCCGCCGAACGGCTGCTCACGGCCCTGCGGGCCGAGCCACCGGCACACGACCAGGCCACCCTCCTACAAGGCGTGGTCGGCGCCGAGTCCGCGCTCTGGCGGGGCGATCCGGCGACCGCACACGAGCGGGTCGGGGCGGCGCTCGCCGTGCTGCGCGGGGAGTACCCGCACCACCTCGGCGAGCTGGCGCTCTGCGCGCTCGGGGCGGCGGCGCAGGCGGACCTGGCGGCCACGGCGCGGGCCGGCGACCGCGACGACGGCGTCCACCGGCGGGCGGCCGCCGGCCTCGCCGCGGCCGCCGCGGCCACAGCGGAGCACGGCGTCCCGCGCGGCACCGCGATCGGACCCGAGGGACGGGCCTGGCTGGACCGCGCGCACGCCGAAGCCGCCCGCGCCGTTGGCGGGGCCGATCCCACCGTCTGGGACGCGGTCGTCGACGGCTTCGCGGGTCACGGCGACGGCTACCGCGCGGCCGCGGCCCGGTGGCGCCGGGCCGCCGCGTATCTGGAACGGGCACGCGGCCGACGCGCCGGATCCGGTGTACCCGACCACGACGACGCCGGCACGGCCGACCGCCGTGCGGCCGCCGCGGACCTGGCCTCCGCCGCCGACGAGGCAACCCGGCTGGGCGCCCGCCCTCTCGCGGCCGTCGTCGCCGATCTGGCGGTACGGGCCGGAGCGCCCGCGCGCGGCAGCGACGCCGGGACCGCCGGCGCCGTGCACGGGGGCGGTGCTCCGCACGCCGGGCCGTCCCCGCTGACCCCGCGCGAGCAGGCGGTCCTGGAGCAGGTGGCACACGGTCTGACCAACCGGGCGATCGGTGAGCAGCTGTTCATCAGCGAGAAGACGGTGAGCGTCCACCTGTCCCGGGCGATGGCCAAGCTCGGGGCGTCGGGCCGTGCCGAGGCGGTCTCGGTGGCGCACTCGCGCGGTCTGCTGCCGCCCCGCCCGCGACGGTGCCTGGAGCGGAAACCCTGTCCCCTCCGGTCCGCCGGTGGCACGCCCGGGCCGTGACGCGCGCCACGCACGCTGCCTAGCCTCGGACTGCCGCGCCTGCGCGGCAGGAGGGACGGCGACGATGCCGGACGCGACCACCCACCCGTTCGACCTCTCGGACATCGACGGCGCCTGGACCGCCCCGATCCGCGAGCGCGCCGCCGGGTTCGCGGCCCTGCGCGAGGCGCCCGGCATCCCCTGGTTCGAGCAGCCGCTCTCGCCCGTCCCCGATCCGGGCCCCGGCTACTACGCCCTCACCCGCTACGACGAGATCGTCGAGGCGAGCCGCGCACCGGGCGTCTTCCGGTCCGGACCGGGCGCGACGTCGGTCGCCGACATGCCGCCGGCGTTCCTCGAGTTCTTCGGCTCGATGATCAACGCCGACGACCCGCGGCACGCGCGGCTCCGCCGGATCGTCTCCCGCGGTTTCACCCCTCGACGACTCGCCGACCTGCAGGGCAGCATCGAGCAGGGAGCCCGCGAGATCGTCGACGACCTCCTGGCCGCCGGGGAGTGCGAGGGCGTCGAGACCGTCTCCGCGTGGCTCCCGCTGCGGACGATCTGCGACATGATGGGCATCCCGGCCAGCCACCACCGGTTCGTCTACGACCGCTCCAACGTGATCCTCGGCGCCGGCGACCCGGAGTTCGTGCCCGAGGGCACCGACGTCACCACCGCCCTGCTCACCGCGGGCGACGAGCTCGCCGCCCTGATGCGCGAGCTCGGCGACGCCCGGCGGGCCGATCCGACCGGCGACGTCACCTCCGCGCTGGTCAACGCCGAGATCGACGGCGAGCGCCTCACCCCGGACGAGCTGGCGAGCTTCTTCGTCCTGCTCGTCGTCGCCGGCAACGAGACCACCCGCAACGCCACCAGCTGGGGTCTGCAGCTGCTGACCGACCACCCGGACCAGCGGGCCGCCTGGCTCGCCGATCCGGAGGGGTGACGGCGACCGCCGTCGAGGAGATCGTGCGCTGGGCCTCGCCGGTGATCTACATGCGCCGGACGCTCTCCGAGCCTGCGGTGCTCGGCGGCACCGAGCTGCCCGCCGGGGCGAAGACGGCGTTGTTCTACTGGTCGGCGAACCGCGACCCCGCGGTGTTCGGCCGGGACGGTGCCGATCCCGAGGCCTTCGACGTGCGTCGCGCCCCGAACCCGCACCTCGGGTTCGGTGGTCCGGGCCCGCACTTCTGCCTCGGCGCGCACCTGGCCCGACGCCAGCTGACCGTGCTGTTCACCGAGCTGCTGCGCCGGGCTCCGCGGGTGGCCGTCACCGAGGAGCCGCGCCGGCTGCGCTCGATGTTCATCAACGGGATCACCCGGTTGCCACTGACCGCCGACGCCGGAAAGGCCGTGCTCGCATGATCGTCCGCTCCCCCGCTCCCGCCCTCGACGTGCCGGCCCTGCCGGCCGGCGCGCAGCTGCGCGGTGCCGCCGCCGCGTTCGGCGACGCCCCGGTGCTCCACCACGCCGGGCACGAGCTGTCGTTCGCCGGGCTGCTGGCCCGGGCGTCGTCGTTCGCGCACGCGCTGCACGCCGACGGCATCGGCCGCGGCGACGTCGTCGCCCTGCACCTGCCGAACTGCCCGCAGTACGCGGTCGCCTACTGGGGCACGCTGCTCGCCGGGGCGACCGTGACCCCGGCGAACCCGCTGCTGGCCCCCGCCGATCTCGGGGCCCAGCTCGCCGACTCCGGCGCGGTGGCCGCCCTGTCGTGGGGCGCGGCGCTGCCCGCGCTGCTCGCCGCGCGGCCCGGGACCGCGCTGAAGCGGGTCCTCGCGACGGGACCGGGTGAGGTGCCCGCCGACGTGACCGACCTGGACGCGTTCCTCGAGGGCCGGCCCACGGCCCCGCCCGGCACCGACCTCGATCTCGACCCGGCCACCGATCTCGCGCACCTCGCCTACGCCGGCGGGACGACCGGCCGGTCCAAGGGCGTCCGGGTGACCCACCGGAACGTGCTGACCAACGCGTTGCAGTCCGCCTGCTGGGGAACCGGCGCGAGCCCGGGTGTCCGCGACACCGCGCACGGCCCCGGCGTCGTGCTGGTCGATCCCGGCCCGCCCGAGGAGTTCCCGACGCCCCTCGGTTCCGGCCGCGCGATCGGCATCGCGCCGTGGTTCCACGCGATGGGCACGATCGGCGGGCTGAACGTGCCCCTGCTCGCCGGGAGCCTGACGATCGTGCACGGCCGCTTCGACCCGAAGGCGTACCTCGCCGACGCGACCCGGTTCGCGGTCACGTCGATGTCCGGGGCGCCGCCGGTGTACGCCGCGCTGCTCGCCCACCGCGCCGCCGCCGGGGACCTGTCCTCGGTCCGGTCGCTGACCTCCGGGGCGGCGCCGCTGCCCACCGGGATCATCTCCGGGCTGCGGGAGTGGCTCGGCGACGACCTCGCGATCAGTGAGGGGTACGGCCTCACCGAGGTCACGATGGCCGCCACCCTCGGGCCGGCCGGGCGCTCGGCGCCGCGCCGGCCGGGCACCGTCGGGCTGCCGGTCGCGGGGACGGAGATCCGGATCTCCGGCCACGGCGGCGAGGAGCTCGGGCCCGGCGCGGAGGGCGAGGTGTGGATCCGCGGTCCGCAGGTCACCGGCGGCTACCTGGGCCGGCCCGCGGACACGGCAGCCGCCTTCGACGGCGACGGCTGGCTGCACACCGGCGACGTCGGCGTCCTCGACGACGACGGCTTCCTCCGGATCGTCGACCGGCTCAAGGACATGCTGCTCCACAAGGGCTACAACGTGTACCCCCGCGACCTGGAGGAGCGGTTGCTCGCCGTGCCCGGCGTGACGGGCGCCGCGGTCGTCGGCCGGCCGGCCGGCGTGGCGGGCGAGCGTCCGGTCGCGTTCCTCACCGGGCCCACCGAGGCCGACGCCCGTGCCGCCGTCGAGGAGCTGAACGCCCGGCTGCTGCCCTACCAACGCCTGCCCGAGGTGCACGTGGTGGAGGCGATCCCGGTCTCCGCGGCGGGCAAGGTGCTCAAGCGGGAGTTGCGCGACCAGCTGGCCGGGATCCCGGAGCAGGGTGCCGCATCGGAGTGACAAGGCGTGACTCGTAGTCACGTTCCGATCGGCGTACGGGCGTTCCCCTCAGCCACACGGGTGGAGTAGTCACTCCGACGATTGGCGGATGACGTCACCGGATAACAAGGTGAACGTCCGACACGACAAGACGGGCAGAAGCAGGAACCGGCGGCGCGCACCGGGTCCCGAAGAACCCGTATCGACTCCCCCGAGATCGTGGTGATCGTCATGTCCGCGCCCGTCGTCCGCATCCCGAGCCCGCGCCGTCCCGTCGGATCCGCCGGACCGGTCCCGCAGATCCCGCAGGTCCCGGCCCCGCGACCGGCCCCGGAGGCCGGCCACCGAGCCGGCGCACCCGGCCGGCACCGGGGCACGGCGCGACCGGTCACCACGGCGGCACGGACGTTCACCGTCCTCGCCCGGGCCGGCAGCCTCACCACGCTGGCCGCGATGGTCGTCCTCGCGGCCGCCGTCGCCGGGCTCGCCGACGGCGAGCCGCCGGCCGACGGTACGGGCGAGGCCGCCGTCAGCACCCCGCGCTGAGCGGACTCAGGCGGCGTCCGTGCGGGACTCCTGCTGCCCTGCGGGCTGCGACTTGAGGACGTGCTCCATCAGCTCACCGACGAGACGGTTCCCGCCGAGCCGGTAGCCGAAGTCCTCCCAGGCGAGGAGCTCCCGGGAGATCAGTTCGCCGACCGGACCGGGGTACACCCGGGTGGCACGGAACGCGGCTGCCCGCATCCGCATCTTCTCGTGGTGCTCCATGGGCGCCGGTGCGCTCATGCCCTCACCTCCGCTTTGGGGGACTCGACTTCGGCGCGCTCTCCGCGCTGAGGTGCCCGCCGGTCCTCATGGTGACGGACGATCCGCGATTCGCACGCAGAAGTGCGCTGCGTCTCAATCTGCACGTCACCGCACGGTTGACGGCGCGTTGAGCAGGTGTTGCCCGGATGATCACGGGTCCCGCCGGGCCCCGTGACTACGGTGGACGGATGGCGGACCGCACGCGTGACCTGCTCTGGTCGGACGTCGAGACCATCCACGGGAAGATCCTCCGGCACCCGTTCGTCACCGGGCTGACCGACGGATCGTTGCCCCACGACACGTTCCGGCACTACATCGTCCAGGACGCGCACTACCTGCGCGGCTACGCGAAGGCGCTCGCGGTGTGCGCGGCGAAGGCCCCCACCGACGACGACACCCTGATGTTCGCCGAGCACGCCGGCGGCGCGATCACCGCCGAGCGCGAGCTGCACGACGACCTGCTCGGCGCGCTGGGCCTCACCTCCGAGCAGGCCCGCACCGCGCCGGTCGCCCCGGCCACCCGGGCCTACGTCAGCTACCTGCTCGCCGCCGTGTACGGCGGGTCGTGGGCGGAGGGCGTCGCCGCGGTGCTCCCCTGTTACTGGATCTACGCGAAGGTCGGCGAGCACCTGGTCGGGACCGGCTCGCAGGACCCCCTCTACCAGCGCTGGATCGACATGTACGCCGGTGAGGAGTACCGCGCGGTGGTCGACGCCGCCCTGGACGCCACCGACCGGGCCGGTGCGGCCGCGTCCGTCGCGGAGCTCGCCCTGATGCGCGAGCACTTCACGACGACGTCGCGCTACGAGTGGATGTTCTGGGACGCCGCGCACCGGCCAGGAGACCTGGCCGGTCTGACGACCCCCGCCGGGGCCGCCGGGTCAGCGGGCGTCGTAGCGGTCCGGGATCACGAGGTGCAGGAAGAACGACACGATCCCGACAATGATCGCGCCCCAGAACGCGGACCAGAACCCGTCGACGACGAACGGCAGGTCCACCAGACCGGCCAGCCAGCCGGTCAGCATGAACATCAGCGCGTTCACCACCAGGGCGAACAGCCCGAGCGTCAGGATGTAGAGCGGGCAGCCGAGCGTCGCCACGACGGGCTTCACGATCGCGTTCACCACGCCGAACACCAGCGCGACGGCGAGCAGCGTCCCGGCCCGGGCCCCTGTCGACCCGGCACTGAGGTCGATGCCGCTGACGAGGACGGTCGCCACCCACAGCGACGCCGCGACCACCAGCGTCCGTACGACGAACGCGAGTCCTGGTCCGGCCTGCATCGCCGGTCGGTCACTCATCGGTCGATCACCGCCTGCTGCACGAGGGTCTGGAGCTGGGAACGGATCGGGTAGGTGCTCGACGGCACCAGCTGGGTGAAGAAGAGGGCGACGACGTCGTCGACCGGGTCCACCCAGAATGCGGTGGAGGCGAGCCCGCCCCAGGCGAAGGTGCCCGGGTTGGCGAGCTGCTTGGCCGCCGCCGGGTCGATCACCACGGAGAAGCCGAGTCCGAAGCCGACACCGGCGAACGCGGACTCGGAGAAGATCGGGCGGCCGACCGTGTCGAGGTCCTCACCGCCGGGCAGGTGGTTGCGGGTCGCCGCGGCGAGCGTGCGCGGTCCCACGATCCGGACGCCGTCGAGCTCGCCGCCGCGGGCCAGCATGCGGGCGAACCGCAGGTAGTCGCCCGCGGTGGAGAGCAGCCCGCCGCCGCCGGAGAGGTAGTCCGGCTGCCGGGTCGCCGTGCGTGCCAGCACCTTGTTGACGACGAGCCCGCCACCGGGCTTGGCGTTGTAGAGCGTCGCGAGCCGCTCGGCCTCCGGCGAGTCCGGCGCGACCGAGAACGTCGTCTCGGTCATCCCCAGCGGGCCGGTGATCTCGTCGCGGAAGAACTCGTCGAGCCGCCGGCCCGACGCGACCTCGACGACCCGCCCGAGCACGTCGGTGGCCACCGAGTAGTTCCACTCGGTGCCGGGCTGGAACAGCAGCGGGAACGACGCGAAGTGCTCGGTGGCCGTCGCGAGGTCCATCCCGGCGGGGGCGCCGAACTCGAAGCCCTTCGAGCGGTACATCTCGTCCACCGGGTGCGCGTGGTGGAAGCCGTAGGTGAGACCGGCGGTGTGGGTGAGCAGGTGGCGGATCCGGACGGGCTCGACGGCCGCGTCGGTCCCCGGGTTCAGGGCCGACCCGCCGCGGTAGACCCGCTGGTCGGCGAACGCCGGGATGTAGCGCGACACCGGGTCGGTCAGCTCCAGCGCGCCGCGTTCCCAGAGCATGAGCGTCGCGATCGACGTGATCGGCTTGGTCATCGAGTAGATGCGCCAGATCGTGTCGTCGGTGACCGGGGTCCGCGCGTCGACGTCGCGGTACCCGTGGTGCGAGACGTGCGCCACGCGGTCGTGCCGCGCGACCGCGATCGTCCAGCCGGGGAGCCTGCCGTCGTCGACGTAGCGGCGGAAATGGGTGTCGATCCGGGCCAGCCGCTCCGCATCGAACCCGACCTCGGCCGGGTCCACCTCGATCTTCGGAACCGTCACCGGACCGACCCTACCGACGCGCGCTCCGCCACTCCGACGATCCTCGCCGTGCGAGCCGTCACCGGACGGGTGGACGCTCGTCGCGCCGGTCAGGCCGCCAGCAGCTCGTAGCGGGCCAGGCAGTGGCCGCGCAGCGCGGGGACCGTCCGCAGTCCGGCCGCCATCGCACGGGTCGTGCGCGGCAGGCGCGCCGCGACGGCGGCGGGCGGCACCCCGGCGCCGCAGGCCTCCAGCAGGCGCAGGCCCCACGGCTCCAGCTCGCGGGGGTCCTCACAGGTCCAGTCGACGTCGAGGCCCTGCAGCGGGCCGGCGACCAGCCGGTCGGCGGCCGCCCGGGACAGCACGTCGGTCACCAGGGTCGCGCCGGGCAGCATCCGGGCGGCCGTGAACACGATCCGCTGCACGCCCTGCTCCGGCAGAAGCGCCAGCACCTGGTCGGACACCACGAGGTGGGGCCCGGGCAGCTCGCGGGCGAGCTCCATCCAGTCCTCGTCGAGCGCCGACCCGGACACCAGGTGCGCCGGGCCCGGCAGGAGCTCGCGCCGCAGGTCCGCGATCTCCGGGAGCTCGACGTCGATCCAGTGCGCCGGGCCCTCCGTGCCGAGCCGTCCGGACCGCCCGTCGAGGCCCGGCCCGAGCTCCACGACCGTCCCCGACGGGTGCTCGGCGACGAACTCCCGCACCCAGTGGTCGAGCACCGCGCTGCGCAGCATCATGCAGAGCGCGTCGGTGCGGCCCGGTGCCGTTCCGAGATCGAGATCGTCGGCGAGCCCCGCGGCGGCCGGGTCACCCACCACCGGACGGCGGCGGCGCGCGTCACTCGCGCGGGCCGACGCGGCCGGAAGCGACGTCGACTCGATCGCCCCCAACCGCAGCTGGCGTCGTTGCGTCACGGTGTTACCCCCTGGTCGGGCGAACCTACTAGGGCCCGTACCGGCATCCGGGACGGGGCGGTGGGCGGCGCCGGTCCGGCGGCCGGTGGTACGCGAGCGGTCCGCTCGTCGTGGCCGGGTACCGCGGCGGCGGGCTCCGTCCGGCCCGTCGCGATGATGGGCCGATGCGCAGCCACTCGCTCTCCCCGGGGGCCCACGGCGACGCCGAGGTCCTCGCGCTGCTCGAGCGGCGCCGGACCGCGGGCCGCGGCGCCGGCGCGCACGCCGACGACCACCGGCTGGCCCTCGTCGTCGGCGGTGGCGGGATGCGTGGCGCCTACGCCGGCGGGATGGTGCACGCCCTGGAGGCCGCGGGCCTCGCCGGCTGCTTCGACGAGGTGTGGGGCAGCTCGGCGGGTGCGTTCGTCGGGACGGCGCTGGTGCTCGGGCACGGTGCGGACGCGTCGCGGATCTTCTGCGACGACATGGCGAGCCGGGAGTTCATCGACCCGCGCCGCTTCGGGACCCGCCGTCCGATGGTGTCGCTCGACCACCTGCTCGACCACATCCTCGTGGAGTCCAAGCCGACCGACTGGTCGTCGCTGGTGACCAGCCCGGTGCCGTTGCACGTGCTGGTCACCCGGGCCTCGGACCTCTCGGCGCACGTGCTGACCGGCCTGCCCGACGGCCACGCCTGGAAGTCCGCGATGCGTGCGACGGCGGCGATCCCGCTGCTCGCCGGGCCGCCCGTCCGGATCGGCGACGACGACTGGATCGACGGGTCGGTGAGCGACCCGCTGCCGGTGGCCCGGGCGCTGCGCGGCGGCGCCACCCACGTGCTGGCGCTGATGACGCGCACCGTCGACGAGCTCGTCGCGACGCCGGCCGACGCCCGCGCCCCGCTCTGGGCACGGTCGCTGGACCGGCTCGCCCCCGGTCTGGGCCGGATGGCACAGGACGCGAGCCGGCACGGCGAGTGTCTGTCGCTGCTGACCGACGCGGCGCACCCGGACCGGGCCGGAGCGCACCTGCTCACGCTCGCCCCGCACACGTCGGCCGGGGTGCGGGGCCTGACCACCGATCCGGGCCGCGTCGCCGCGGCCTCCCGGATCGGCCACGAGACCGTCGACGGCGCGCTCGGGCTCCCCGCTGCGGCCTGACCCGCGCCGGGCGATCATGGGGCGGGTCCGGCCGGCCCGATGATTTTCCGGGTGCCGGCCGGTCCCCACTGCCGAGCCGGGTCCGTGAGGGGGTGAGCCGATGCCGGGCGCACCGACCTTCCACACGCGCACGATCACGCTGCTCCCCGGCGGGAGCCGCCCGCACGACGAGGACGAGTGGCGCGGGGCCCTGGTCGTCGTCGACGCCGGGGAGATCGAGCTCTGCTGCTCGGCCGGCGGCAGCCGCACCTTCGGCGCGGGATCGGTCCTGTGGTTCACCGGCCTGGATCTCGTGGTCGTGCGCAACCCCGGCACGACCGACGCCGTGTTCCGCGGGATCACCCGGGCCGCGTCCTGATCCCCGGGTGGTGGGCTCAGACCCCCGCGTCGAGCGCGCGGAGCCAGATCCCGTTGCGGGTGGCGACGAGGCCCAGCTCGCCCGGGTCGGCGACGCACGCCCCGCGCCGCCGGTGGGTGTCCCAGAGCTCCGCGTCGTCGAACACCGCGCCGCAGCCGCCGAAGCGGCCACAGCAGTGCGCCCGGTCCGGTCCGACCCACTCCCGACCGCAACACGTCATCCGCTCGACCCGCACGGGGGCGCACGGTACGCGGGCCCCCCGACAGTTCCGGCCGACCGCCCTCGACCGCTCGACGGGCCGGCTTCCGGCGGCGGCCCGGATGGAGCAACCGGGTTCTCCTACGATCGGTCCAGCCCCGCATCGAGCGGGTGCGAGGGGGAGGTGACGATGGCCGCGCTCGCGGAACGCCTGGTCGATCGGCGGCTGGGGTTCACCGGCACCACGCCGTACGTGCGTGAGCGGGACCTGCGGGTCCCGTTGTCCGACGGTGTGGTGCTGCTCGCCGACCTCTACCGTCGTCCCGGGCCGGTCGAGCCGCGGCCGACGGTCCTCATGCGCACGCCCTACGGGCGCGACGGTCTCGGGTCGATCATCGGCTCGCTGCTGGCCCGGCGCGGCTTCCAGGTGCTGGTGCAGTCCACCCGCGGGACCTTCGGGTCCGGCGGGCAGTTCCGGCCCTTCCTGCACGAGAGCCCGGACGGGCTCGACACCCTGGACTGGGTGCGCGAGCAGGACTGGTGCGACGGCCGTGTGTCGATGGTCGGGCCGAGCTACGTCGGGCACACCCAGTGGGCGATCGCCCCGTACGCCCGTCCGGGCCTGGCCTCGATGAACGCCGACATCACCGCGTCGGAGTTCACCAGCACGTTCTACCCGGGCGGCGCACCGGGCCTGCTGAACCTGGCGAGCTGGGTCAACCAGATCGGCAGGCAGGAGCGGATCGGCGCGGTCACCGGCTTCCTGGCGACGCCGGTGTTCAGCCGTCGCAAGCGCCGCGCCGTGGCGTCGCTGCCGCTGCAGGCCGCCGACGTCGCACTGACCGGCGCGCCGGTGGTGTTCTGGCGCGACTTCGTCGAGCACGCCGAGTCGCCACGCGAGTTCTGGGCACCCGCCGAGCACGACGGGTTCGACGCCGCCGCGATGCCCCCGGTCTGCATGGTCACCGGCTGGTGGGATCTGTTCCTCGACCGGCAGCTGGTCGACTTCACCGCGCTCCAGCGGGGCGGCGCGACCGCCCGCATCACGATCGGGCCCTGGACCCACGGCGACCGGAGCTCGCTGCCGACGATCGCGCAGGAGATGGTGCACTGGCTCGGCGTGCACCTGCACGGCGGCGAGCACGACGGCCGCGCCCCGGTCCGCGCGTGGGTCGAGCACGCCGACCGGTGGACCGACCTGCCGTGCTGGCCGCCGCCGGACGCGCAGCCGACCGAGTGGTACCTGGCCCCCGGGTCCCGGCTGCGCAGCGACTCGACCGGCCCGGCCGGGGCGGGCACGTTCGTCTACGACCCGGCCGACCCGACGCCGACCGTGGGCGGGCCGATGCTGCAGCCGCCGTCGAAGCAGCACGACAACCGCGACATCGAGGCCCGCGACGACGTGCTGGTCTACACCGGGGCGCCGCTGGAGACCGATCTCGACCTGCTCGGCGACGTGTCGGCGGTCGTCTACGTCCGCACCGACTCGGGCGCCGGCGACGTCTTCGTCCGGGTGTGCGACGTCGCGCCGGACGGGACGTCGTCGAACGTCACCGACGCGATGCACCGCCTCGTCCCCGGGCGGGAGGCGAGCGCGCCGGACGGCACGACCGTCGTCCGGATGGCATTGAGCCCGACCGGGTACCGGGTCCGCGCCGGGCACCGGCTGCGGGTGCAGATCGCGGGGGCCGCGTTCCCGCGGTTCGCCCGCAACCACGGAACGGGTGAACGGATGTCGGCCGCGGTCGACGGCCGTCCCATCCGGTACGAGGTGCTGCACGGCCCCGACCACCCGTCGCACGTGGTTCTGCCGTACCACCCCTGAGCGCATTCGGGCGCATTCCCGGAATCGTCACGGAACCGGTCCCGGGAATGCAGGAATCCCCCGCTCCGGTTCGAGAGCGGGGGATGTCCGGTGCACGCGTTCCGTCCGGCCCGGGGAGACGGCCCCGGGTCCGGGCGGGCGCGACAGATCGTCGGCCTGGATCAGCCGTCGATGTTGGTCTGCGAGGTCGAGCCCGGGGAGCACTCGGACACGGCCGGGGCGTCCTCGCCGTTCACGGCCTGCCCACCCAGCACACCCAGCACGCTGGCGGCGATGTCGACGCTGTTCAGCGAGCAGGAGAGCACGTTGGCGTTGTTCAGGGCGTTGACGTCGCCGACGTTGATCAGACCGGACTGACGGTTCGAGTCGTTCTGGTCGATGTTGTTGACCTGCTTGGCGTTGACGTCCCCGCCGTGCCCGTGCCCGTGGCCACCGTCACCGGCGAACGCCAGTGGCGAGACGGCGAGCAGCCCGGCGGTGACACCAGCGGTGACGATTCCAGCCTTCTTCAGCACAGTTCATTCTCCGTTTGTGTACGGGTCCGTGTCGGACCGGCGTGTTCGGCGTGGGTTCGGGAGCCCCGCCGATGCACAGAACGCTATCCGGTCGTACCTCGATCCAACGAATTCCTTACCACCATCGGACCAGTGGAATTACTTTCGGCGAGGATACTGCTCTCTTCCGGCATCCCGATCTTCGTCGAACCGGCCCCGACGGACGCGTCGCACGACGGACCGTCACCACGGTGGACCCGAACGGACGCGCATCCTTTTCGTGAACCACGCTCCGTGATGTCGCTCCGCACGACCGCGTGAGCTCGCGTCACCCTCTCGCGTCGTCTTCCGCCCGCTGCATCACGAAACAGAACCCTCACAACGACGCATCCCACCCGGCCGGGGGTCACTCCTACGATCCGCTCACCCGACGAGCCGAGGCGTGCCCCATGAGCGACCCGACCGAGGACTACCTGGCCCGACGCACGCTCCGCACGGGCGCCGCCGGCTGGGTGCTGCTCGCCGGCCTCGGCGTCAGCTACGTCATCTCCGGCGACTACTCCGGATGGAACTTCGGCCTGGCCGAGGGCGGTTTCGGGGGCCTGCTCGTCGCCGGGATCGTCATCGCCGCGATGTACTTCGCGATGGTCCTGGGCATGGCCGAGCTGTCCTCGGCGCTCCCGGCCGCCGGCGGGGGCTACACGTTCGCCCGCCGCGCGCTCGGGCCGTGGGGCGGGTTCGCCACCGGGACGGCGATCCTCATCGAGTACGCGATCGCCCCGGCCGCGATCGCGACCTTCATCGGCGCCTACGTCGAGTCGCTGGGCCTGTTCGGGATCACCGACGGCTGGTGGGTCGACCTGGCCGCCTACGTCGTCTTCATCGGCGTCCACCTCACCGGTGCGGGCGAGGCCCTGAAGGCGATGTTCGTGATCACGGCGATCGCGCTGGTCGGGCTGGTGGTGTTCGCCGTCGCCGCGATCCCGCTGTTCGACCCGGCCAACCTGGTCGACATCGCGCCGACCGCTGCGGCGGGCGCGTCACCGTTCCTGCCGTTCGGGTGGCTCGGCGTCTGGGCCGCCGTGCCCTTCGCGATCTGGTTCTTCCTCGCACTGGAGGGCGTCCCGCTGGCGGCCGAGGAGGCGCGGGACCCGGAGCGCAACGTCCCGCGCGGCATCCTCGCCGCGATGCTCGTCCTGCTGCTGACGGGTGCGTCGGTGCTGGTGCTGGCCACCGGGGCGCTCGGTGCCGACGCACTCTCGGAGTCCGGCAACCCGCTGGTCGAGGCGCTCGGCAGCTCACCGGCCGCCGTCGTCGTCAACTACATCGGTCTGGCCGGCCTCGTCGCCAGCTTCTTCTCGATCATCTACGCCTACTCGCGGCAGACGTTCGCCCTGGCCCGCGCCGGGTACCTGCCGCGCGTCCTGTCGATCACCAACGGCCGGAAGGCGCCGACGCTCGCACTGCTCGTCCCCGGCCTGGTCGGGTTCCTGCTGTCGCTGACCGGGCAGGGCGACATGCTGCTGAACATGGCGGTGTTCGGTGCCGCGCTGTCGTACGTGCTGATGATGGTCAGCCACATCGTGCTGCGCAGGCGGGCGCCGGAGATGCCGCGGCCGTACCGGACGCCGGGCGGGACGGTCACGACCGGGTTCGCGCTGGTCGTCGCGCTGCTGGCGGTGGTCGCGACGTTCCTGGTCGATCCGGTCGCCGCGGGCGCGACCCTGGGTGCTTTCGCCCTGTTCATGCTGTACTTCGCCCTCTACTCACGGCGTCACCTGGTGGCCGCCGCGCCGGACGAGGAGTTCGCGGCGCTGGCGGAGGCCGAGGCGGAGCTGACGTGACGGAGCCGATGTGACGGCCGAGCGGGGGGCGGGATGACACGGCGGCGAGCGACCCTCGGTGGTCACACCTACGAGTTCGCGGACCTCGCGGCGCTGCTGGCCGCCGCCACCCCGGAACGCTCCGGTGACGTGCTCGCCGGGATCGGCGCGTCGTCGGAGCAGGAACGGGTCGCCGCCCAGGGCGTCCTGGCCGACCTCCCCCTGGCGACGTTCCTCTCCGAGCAGGTCGTCCCGTACGAGGACGACGACGTCACCCGGCTGATCGTCGACACCCACGACCGGGAGGCGTTCGCCCCGGTCGCGTCGATGACCGTCGGCGGGTTCCGGGAGCACCTGCTCCGGCCCTCGACCGACACGACGTCCCTCGCCGCCGGGCTCACCCCGGAGATGGTCGCGGCGGCGGCCAAGCTGATGCGATTGCAGGACCTCGTCGCGGTCGGCCGACGCACCCCGGTCGTCACGGCGTTCCGGTCCACGGTCGGGCTGCCGGGCACGATGGCGACCCGGCTCCAGCCCAACCACCCGCCCGACGACCCGGGCGGGGTGACGGCGTCCATCGTGGACGGCCTCCTGCTCGGCTGCGGCGACGCCGTCATCGGGATCAACCCGGCCACCGACTCGCCGCAGCGCACGACCGAGCTCCTGCACCTGATCGACGAGGTGCGCACCCGGTACGAGATCCCCACCCAGTCCTGCGTGCTCGCCCATCTCACGACGTCGATCGAGATCATGGAGCGCGGCGCCCCCGTCGACCTCGTCTTCCAGTCGATCGCCGGGACCCAGGCCGCGAACGAGGGGTTCGGCGTCGGCCTGGACCTGCTGCGCGAGGCGCACGAGGCCGCGCTCGCACTGGGCCGGGGCACGGTCGGCACGAACTGCATGTACTTCGAGACCGGTCAGGGCAGCGCGCTGTCCGCCGACGCGCACCACGGCGTCGACCAGCAGACCCTCGAGACCCGGGCCTACGGCGTGGCGCGGGCCTTCGATCCGCTGCTGGTCAACACCGTCGTCGGGTTCATCGGGCCGGAGTACCTGCGCGACGGCAAGCAGATCACCCGGGCCGGGCTGGAGGACCACGTGTGCGGGAAGCTGCTGGGCGTCCCGATGGGGGTCGACGTCTGCTACACCAACCACGCCGAGGCCGACGCCGACGACACCGACGCCCTGCTCACCCTGCTCGGCGCCGCGGGCTGCTCGTTCGTCATCTGCGTGCCCGGCGGCGACGACGTGATGCTGCACTACCAGTCGCTGTCGTTCCACGACGCGCTCTACGCCCGCCAGGTGCTGGGACTGCAGCCCGCGCCCGAGTTCGCGTCCTGGCTGGCGACGATGGACATGCTCGACGACGACGGACGGGTCCGTGAGCTCCCGGCGTCGGCGATGCGTGCACTGACGGCGGGGGTCCGGTGACCGGGCACGGCGGGTCCGACCCGCTCGACGTCCTGCGCGCCTCGACCCGGGCCCGGGTCGCGCTGGGCCGCGCCGGCGACGCCCTGCCCACCGCCCGGCTGCTGGAGCTGCGGGCTGCGCACGCCGCCGCCCGCGACGCCGTCCACACCCCGCTCGACGCCGACGCGCTCGCCGACCGGATCGCCGGGCTCGACGTGCCGACGCTGCGTGCGGCCGGCGCCCCGCGCGACCGCGCCGAGTACCTGACCCGCCCCGACCTCGGCCGCCGGCTGGCGCCCGGTGTGGAGCTGCCGCGGGGTGAGCACGACGTCGTACTCGTCGTCGCCGACGGGCTCTCTCCGCTCGCGGTGACCGACCACGCGGTGGGGATGCTCGCCGAGGTCCTCGACCGGCTCGGTGACGCGCGGGTGGCCCCGGTCGTCGTCGCCACCCAGGCCCGGGTGGCGCTCGGCGACGAGATCGCCACCGCGGTCGGCGCCCGGAGCGTGGTGGTCCTGATCGGCGAGCGGCCCGGGATGAGCTCGGTCGACTCGCTCGGCGTCTACTTCACCTACGACGCCCGCCGCGGCCGTCGCGACTCCGAGCGGAACTGCCTGTCCAACATCCGGCCCCCGCACGGCACCGGGTACGCCGAGGCCGCGACGACGCTCGCCCTGCTGATGGGTGAGGCGTGGCGGCTCAAGCTGTCCGGGGTGGCGCTGAAAGCGGATCCCGCGCTGCCGGCGGGGTGAGCCGGTCAGCCGCGCAGCTGCCCGACGGCGGCCTCGGCCGCGTCGATCTGCCGGGTGCCCTGCCCGACCGCCCACGCCCGCGTGTCGCGGTCGACGGCCAGGCACGTCCACCCGGGTCCGTCCTCACCGGACAGGTGCACCAGCAGGATCCGGTCGTCGTGCTCGACCCGGAGCCGGTGTCGCGGGTTGCCGTCCTCGTGCAGCGTCCGGACGGGCGGCTCGGTGTCGGGCGCGACGAACGACGTCCAGCGCGGCATCGGTGCTCCTCGGTGTCGACGGACCGGGATGAGTTCCGCAGTGTTCCGCGGTCTCCCCTTCCGAGGCCACCGACCACCGGGAGACGACCGTGCCGCTGACGACCCGTGACGACCTGTGGGCCGCGATCCACGCGGAGCGCGCCGCCCTCGCCGAGGACCTCGGCGACCTGACCGACGAGCAGTGGGCGACGCCGTCGCTGTGCGGGCGCTGGACGGTCGAGGAGGTCGTCGCCCACCTCACGGCGGCGGCGAACACCGGAACGTTCCGCTGGGTGCGGAGCATGCTCGCCGCCCGGTTCGACGACGGCGTCCACAACGACCGCCGGCTCGCGGAGCACCGGGGCGTCACCCCCCGCCGGGACGCTCGAACGCTTCCGCGCGGTGGTCACCGCCACGACGGCGGCGTCCGGGCACACCGCGGCGTGGCTGGGCGAGGTCGTCGTGCACGGCCAGGACGTCCGGCTCCCGCTCGGCATCGACCGCGCCCCGTCGGTCGGGGCGGCCACCGCCGTCGCCGGGTTCTTCGTGCGCCGCGACTTCACCGTGAACAGCCGCCGGGCCGCCGCCGGGCTGCGGCTGGAGGCCACGGACGGACCGTTCGCCCACGGCTCGGGGCCCCTGGTCCGCGGGACCACGGTGGCACTGGTGACGGCGCTGGCCGGGCGTGCCGCCGTGCTCGGCGAGCTGGACGGCCCGGGCGTCGCGACCCTGCGGAACGCTGTACCTGATATTCCTTGACGCGTATATACCGGTAACGGCATGCTAGGACTCGTGCGCGACGTCTTCGACGTGCTGGCCGACCCGACCCGGCGAGCCATCCTCGACGAGCTCCGCCGCCGGGGCGGGTGCGTCGTCGGTGAGCTCACGACGGCGCTCGGGCTCGGGCAGCCCACGGTCTCGAAACACCTGCGGGTGCTGCGCGACCTGCACGTGGTCGACGTCGTCGCCGAGTCCCAGCAACGTCGCTACAGCCTGCGGCCCGGCGGGCTGGCGGCGGTCGAGGACTGGCTCGCACCGCACCGCGCGTACTGGACGGAACGGTTCGAGGCGCTCGGCGAGTACCTCGACGAGACGGACCCCGCAGGAGGAGACACCGCATGAGCACCGACGTCAGGCTGGAACACGGCCCGGAAGGGCCGGTCCTCCACTTCACCCGCCGCTACCCGCACTCCGTCGAACGGGTGTGGGCGGCGCTCACCGAGCCCGAGCGGATGAGCCGCTGGTTCCCCTGCGAGGTGGAGGCCGATCTCCGCGTCGGCGGCCTGATCACGTTCCGGTTCGGCGCCGACGACGTCGACACCGCCGAGATCACCGAGCTGGACCCGCCCCGGGTGCTGGCGTTCACGTGGGGCGGTGAGCACCTGCGATGGACGGTCACCCCCGACGGTGACGGCTGCGTGCTGCGGCTGGAGAACCCCGTCGCAGACCCGGGCTGGACCGCGAACACCGCGGCCGGCTGGGACCGCTGCCTCCACGCACTCGCCGCGGACCTCGACGGCGAGGAGCTCCCGGACCGCACCGGGCCCGACGAGGCGCTCACCGCCCATTACCGGGAGGTCCTGGGTCCGCACCCCTTGCCGTCGCCACCGGGACGGGGATAATCCGGTCCGCGGGTCCCACCCGAACCGGCTGCCGGAACCAGGACCCGTGGGAGGCGCCCGGACACGGCCGTCCGCGGGAGGCGCCGGCCCTCGGCACGAACCGCACGAGGATGAGGATGTCCGCGAGCGACGGGTCCGACGGCGAGATCACCCGGTCCGGCTTCTCCACCACCGATCCCGCACGTGCCGAGCAGTTCTTCCGCGACTCCTACGCCGACCTGCGGCTCCGGTTCACCGGACGACCGGAGGACTTCACCGTCGACCAGCTCGCGGTCACGGGCCCCGGGCTGGTCGTGAGCACGCTGCAGATCGGCATCGACCTGACCTACGCGATCGACCAGATGCTCGACGACGTCCTCGTGATGTCCAGCCCCTTCACCGGCCGGCTCACCTACGCCGAGACCTGCTACCAGGACACCTGCGTGACCCGGGGCGAGGTGGCTCTCAGCCCACCGACCGGACCGGCGGTCGCGACGTCCGAGCAGCTCGGCGCGGCCGTCGTCGTCCTCGACCGCGCCCGGGCGGCCCGGCACGCGGCCGCGATGGTCGGGATCGAGCCCGACCAGCTGCGGTTCGACCGGATCACGCCCGCGGACCCGCGGATGGCGCGGTTCTGGACGGGCACGGTCGCGCACGTCCGCGACGACGTGCTGCTCAACCCCTGGGTGGTCGCCGAGCCGATCCTGGCGAACCAGGCGTTCCGCACGCTGGCCACCGGACTGCTCTCGACGATCCCGAACTCGGCGCTCGCACGCGCGGTCGACCCCGAGACCCCACCGGTCCACGGCGACCTCCCGGAGGCGACGCTCCGGGAGGTCACCGAGTACATCGACGCACACGCCGACCGGCCGCTCGGGCCCACCGACATCGTCGGCCTGACGGGACGGTCCACCCGTGACGTCGGGGAGGGCCTGCGCCGGAGCCGCGGGAAGCATCCCTCCGAGCTGCTCTGGGACGCCCGGCTGCGCGGGGCGCGGAGAGCCCTCGAACAGGCCGCGCCGGAGACCGCCCCGGACATCGCCGCCCTCGCGCGCCGGTGGGGGTTCGGCGACCTCGGACGGTTCCGGGTCGCCTACACCCGTGCATTCGGCGAGCCCCCCGAGGAGACGCTGCGCCGCTGAGCGACCGGCCGGGAGGAGCGCTCCGACAACGAGAAAGGCCCCCGGTTCCAGCGTCTCCGCTGGTCGGGGGCCTCTCTCAACCCTGGTGGCTGGTCCAGGATTCGAACCTGGGAAGGCTACGCCGACGGATTTACAGTCCGCTCCCTTTGGCCGCTCGGGCAACCAGCCAGGGTGCACGTCGTTCTCTCTCGGTGCGTGCACGAGGATACGACACGACACGTGAGCCCCCGACGAGGGGGGCCCGACCCCGAGAGGAGGACCGAGACATGGCGGACCCGTCATTCGACGTCGTCAGCAAGGTGGACCGGCAGGAGGTCGACAACGCCCTCAACCAGGCTGCGAAGGAGCTCTCGCAGCGGTTCGACTTCCGCGGGACGAACACCACGGTCGCCTGGGCCGGGGAGGAGGCCGTCACCTTCGAGTCCGACACCGAGGAGCGGCTGCGCGCCGGGCTCGAGGTCTTCAAGGAGAAGCTGATCAAGCGGGGCATCTCGCTGAAGGTGTTCGAGGCCGACGAGCCGGCGATCTCCGGCAAGACCTACCGGGCGAACGGCACGATCCTCCAGGGCATCGCGCAGGACAAGGCCAAGCAGATCAGCAAGGCGATCCGGGACGAGAAGCTCAAGGGCGTCCAGGCCCAGATCCAGGGCGACCAGCTGCGCGTCTCGGGCAAGAAGAAGGACGACCTCCAGGCCGTCATCGCACTGCTGAAGGAAAAGGACTTCGGCATCGCACTGCAGTTCACGAACTACCGCTGACCGAGCGGCGGCTCCCGGTGTGCCCACGGGCGGGCCCGCTCCAGCTGTGCGGCCAGCGCCAGCAGCTCGGGCTCCGACCCCGGCCGTCCGACGAACTGGACGCCGAGCGGCAGCCCGCCGGGCGTCCGGTACAGCGGCACCGACGACGCCGGACGCCCCGTCAGGTTCGCCAGCTGGGTGTAGGGGACCGGGGCGAAGTTGGCGTCGACCAGGCTCTCGACCAGGTTCATCCGCCCGAGCAGCCCACCGGCCCGTGCCGACAGCAGCCCCCGCGCGGTCAGCTCGACCGGCGCGGCCAGGTCGAGCTCCCCGATCGGCCACGGCGGCCGGGCCAGGGTCGGGGTGAGCAGCAGGTCGTAGCGCCGGTGGAACTCCGCCAGCGCGCGGGTGTGGGTCTGCCAGCGGGCCTGCGCCCCCAGGTAGGCCGGTGCCGGGGTGGCCCGCCCGATGGCGGCCATCACCCGGGTCGCGGTCTCGAACGCGTCGTCGCCGCAGCCGGTCAGCCGGCGGGCGGCGTCGACCTGCGTGGCGATCATCCCGAACCACGTCGTGAGGAAGTCGGTGGCGAGCGCCCGGCCGTCGACCGCGGGAGCGGACTCCTCGACGACGTGCCCGAGCCCGGTGAGCAGCTCGGCGGCGTCGGCCGCGGCGGCGACGGCCTCGGGGTGCACGGCTCCGCCGAGCGGGGACGCCGTGCTCATCCCGATCCGCAGGCGGCGAGGATCGTCGCGGACCGCGTCGGCGTAGGGCCGCTCCGGCGGCCGCACGAGGTACGGGCTCTCCGGGGCGGGACCGGCGACGACGTCGAGCAGCGCCGCGGAGTCGCGGACCGTCCGCGACAGCACGCCCTGCACGGCGGCGCCGTGGAACCCCTCGTCGGCCTCCGGACCGGAGGGGACGACGCCGCGGCCCGGCTTCAGCCCGAACAGCCCGCAAGCAGCGGCGGGGATGCGGATCGACCCTCCGCCGTCGCTCGCACCGGCGGCCGGGACGATCCCGGCGGCGACGGCCGCGGCGGACCCGCCGGAGCTGCCACCGGGGGTGCGGGCCGGGTCCCACGGGTTGCGGGTCGGGCCGCCGGCGACCGGTTCCGTCACCGCGCGGGCACCGAACTCGGGCGTCGCGGTACGGCCGAGGACGACGAGCCCCGCGTCGAGCCAGCGCCGCACCACCGTGGAGGTCTCCGGGCGCGGGTACGACGCCAGCGGCCGGGTTCCGCTGCCCGTCGGGACGCCCGCGATGTGCTGGCCGAGGTCCTTCACCAGGAACGGCACCCCGGCGAACGGCCCGGTCAGCGCGCCCCGCGCGCGGGCACGGGCGCTGCCGGTCAGCCGGTGCCGGATCGCGTTGATCGACGGCTCGACGGCGTCGGCCCGGTCGAGCGCCGCCTCCAGCAGTTCCGGCGCGCTCACCTCACCCGAGGCGACGAGCCCGGCCAGGCCGACGGCGTCGTGGCTGCGGTAGTCCTCCCACGTGATCCCCACACGGGGATCGAAGCACGGATCAGGGGCCGGACACCGGTGCGGGTGCCGGAGCGGGATCCGGCGCACCGTTCACCCCGGCGACGACGCCGAGGGCCAGCACGATCGCCGTCGCCGCGCCCAGGACGGCAGGCAGCACCGGCCGCACCGACGACGGCAGCACGGTCGCCGTCGTGCCGCGCACGGGGGCGGGCCGGAACGGCTCCGGCAGCTGCGCGACCGCGTGGGGACCGCGCCAGGAGGCCCGGTCGTCGCGTGGACGCGGGATCACCGGCAGCGCCTGGGTCGGGGCCTCGTCGGCCGGATCGCCCGCGTGCGGGGTGAACAGCTCGTCACCGGCGGGCGCGGGCTGCGGCACGGCCGGGGCGTCGCCCGTCGCCTGCACGTCCGGCCGGGCCGGTACCTCGACGCGCTCCGCGCGGTCCTCCGCCGGGGACCACGCCTGCTGCTCGGGGACGTCCGCCCGGACACCTGCCGGCTCGTCGTCCCGGGGGCCGCCCTGGGTCGGCACGGCCGGTCCGGTGTCCGACAGCGCGTGCCGGGGCTTGCGGGACGGGGTCTCGCTCATCGGGTCCTCTTCTGCAGGGGGAGCTCTGCTCTCCCACTACATCGCCCGCGAACCCCCGGACCGTTACGAATTCGCGACCTCCGCCGGGTCCGGCATCAGCGGACCATCGCCTGCAGGCGCGCGATCCGGTCCTCGATCGGCGGGTGCGTGGAGAACCAGCGCGCGGCCTTCTCGCCGGGCCGGAACGGGTTGGCGATCATCAGGTGCGACTGCGAGGTGAGCCGCGGGTCCGGCGGCAGCGGCGCCGCGGCCGTCCCGTACTTGAGCTTGTGCAGCGCCGACGCCAGCGCCAGCGGGTCGCCGGTCAGCTCGGCACCGGAGGCGTCGGCCTGGTACTCCCGGGACCGGCTGACCGCCATCTGCACGACGCCGGCGGCGATCGGCCCGAGCATCGCGACGAGGATGATCGCGATCGGGTTCGGCCGGTCCTCGTCGCCACCGCCGAACAGCGAGCTGAACATGGCCATGTTCGCGATGAAGGACACCGCGGAGGCCATCGCACCGGCCACCGACGAGATCAGGATGTCGCGGTTGTAGACGTGGCTGAGCTCGTGCCCCAGCACCGCGCGCAGCTCCCGCTCGTCGAGCAGCTGCATCAGGCCCGTGGTCACGCACACCGCGGCGTTGCGCGGGTTGCGGCCGGTGGCGAACGCGTTCGGGGCATCGGTCGGGCTGATGTAGAGCGCGGGCATCGGCTGGCGCGCACGCTGGCTGAGCTCGCGGACCACGCGGAACAGCTGGGGGTACTCGGCCTCGGTAACCGGCTGGGCGTGCATCGAGCGCAGCGCCAGCTTCGCCGAGTTGAAGTAGGCCCAGCCGTTCATCGCGAACGCGATCACGACGGCGACGACCAGGCCGCCGCGACTGCCGATCACCCCGCCGATCGCGATGATCAGGGCGCTCATCGCGCCGAGGAGCACGGCCGTCTTCAGACCGTTCATGTGGCTGTGCACGCCGCCCTCACCTCTCCGTGCGGTCCTGTGGGGGTTCACCGGGTGAACGGGCGAACCGGGCGCAACGTTCCGAGGTGTGACCCACGGCGTCCCGCTCCCCGGAACCCGACGGGTGCAGCCCGCCGTTCCGGCGTGGATGATCCGTGGCATGAGCGACATCGAGGTCCGGACCGAGATCACCGACGGCGTCGCGGTGCTCACCGTGTCGAACCCGGCGCGACGGAACGCGCTCAACCTGGAGCTCTCCGGGAGGCTCGTCGAGGCCGTCGACGCGGCGAACGCGAACCGGGACGTCGGCGCGATCGTCGTCACCGGCGAGCCGCCGGCGTTCTGTGCCGGGGGCGACCTCGCGGAGCTGCAGGAGGCCGACCCGGAGACGCTGCGGCGCGTCTACTCGGGCTTCCTCGCCATCGCGGCGTCGCCGCTGCCGACCCTCGCCGCGGTGAACGGTGCCGCCGTCGGGGCCGGGATCAACCTGGCGCTGGCCTGCGACGTCCGGCTCGCCGGGCCCACCGCGAGGTTCGACGTCCGCTTCATGCAGCTGGGCCTGCACCCCGGCGGCGGGTACACATGGATGGCGCACCGCGCACTGGGCGCGCAGGGGAACGCGGCGATGACACTGTTCGGCGACGTCCTCGACGCACGGGACGCCGAACGGGTGGGCCTCGCGTGGCGCGCCTACGACACCGACGAGGACCTGCGCGCCGGTGCGATGGAGCTGGCGGGGCGCGCGGCGGCGGCGCCGCGGGACCTCATCACGACGACGAAGGCCACCATGCGGGTGACGTCCCGGCTCGACGCGCACGCCGACGCCACCGACATCGAGGTCCGGGCGCAGGCCGAGACGGTGCACACCGAGGCGTTCGCCGAGCGCGTCGCCGCACTGCAGAAGAAGATCAGCAAGAAGTGACCGGACTCACTCCGGCGACGGCACGAACCCCTGTGACGTGCGACAGGGCGACGGGACGTCGTTGCGAACCGGCAGTTAACCTCGACTTAGCACCGCACTTCCGACGGAACCGGGGGCCGATCTGCCCATGACCACCAGCGACACCCCTGTCGAGGCTCGTGACTCCGAGGTCGTCCAGCGCGATCGGGTGGTGATCCGGTTCGCGGGTGACTCCGGTGACGGGATGCAGCTCACCGGTGACCGTTTCACCTCGGAGACGGCCAACTTCGGCAACGACCTGTCGACCCTGCCGAACTTCCCGGCCGAGATCCGGGCACCTGCCGGGACGCTGCCCGGGGTCAGCTCGTTCCAGCTGCACTTCGCGAACTACGACATCCTCACCCCGGGTGACCGCCCGGACGTGCTGGTCGCGATGAACCCGGCGGCGCTGAAGGCGAACATCGGCGACCTGCCGCACGGCGGCGTCGTGATCGTCAACACCGACGAGTTCACCAAGCGGAACCTGACCAAGGTCGGGTACGAGGCGAACCCGCTCGAGGACGACTCCCTGGAGCCCTACGCCGTGCACGGGGTCGCGATGGCGACCCTGACCCGCGGGGCGCTGGAGGAGACCGGGCTGTCGAAGAAGGACGCCGAGCGGGCGAAGAACATGTTTGCGCTCGGGCTCCTGTCCTGGATGTACCACCGGCCGAGCGAGTCGACCGAGCGGTTCCTGCGGGAGAAGTTCGCGAAGAAGCCCGACATCGCCGAGGCGAACGTGCTGGCGTTCCGCGCCGGGCACGCCTATGGCGAGACGACCGAGGCGTTCGCGGTGACCTACGAGGTCGCGCCGGCGAAGCTGGACCCGGGCACCTACCGCCAGATCACCGGCAACGCCGCGCTGGCCTACGGGATCGTCGCCGCCGGGCAGACCACGAGCCTGCCGGTGTTCCTGGGCACCTACCCGATCACCCCGGCCTCGGACGTGCTGCACGAGCTGTCCAAGCACAAGTCGTTCGGGGTCACCACCTTCCAGGCCGAGGACGAGATCTCCGGTGTCGGTGCCGCGCTCGGGGCGAGCTTCGGCGGCGCGCTGGGCGTGACCACCACCTCCGGTCCGGGTGTGGCGCTCAAGGCCGAGACCGTCGGCCTGGCGGTGGCCCTGGAGCTGCCGCTGCTGGTGATCGACGTCCAGCGCGGCGGCCCGTCGACCGGGCTGCCGACCAAGACCGAGCAGGCCGACCTGTTGCAGGCCCTGCACGGCCGCAACGGCGAGGCACCGCTGCCGGTGATCGCGCCCTGCACGCCCGGTGACTGCTTCATCGCCGCGGTGGAGGCCGCCGCGATCGCGGTGAAGTACCGGACGCCGGTGATGCTGCTGTCGGACGGGGCGCTGGCCAACGGCTCCGAGCCGTGGAAGATCCCCGACGTCGAGTCGCTGCCCACGGTCGACCCCGGGTTCGCGACCGAGCCGAACGCCCCGGACGGCTCCGGCGAGTTCTGGCCCTACCTGCGTGACCCGGAGACCCTGGCGCGGCCGTGGGCGATCCCGGGCACCGCGGGGCTGGAGCACCGGGTCGGTGGCCTGGAGAAGGCCGACGGCCGCGGTTCGATCTCCTACGACCCGGACAACCACGACCGCATGGTCCGGCTGCGCCAGGCCAAGATCGACGGCGTCGAGGTGCCCGACCTGGCCGTGGACGACCCCGACGGTGACGCCGACGTGCTCGTCATCGGGTGGGGTTCGGCCTACGGCCCGATCAACGCCGCCGCACGGCGGGTGCGCAAGCTCGGCCACTCGGTCGCGACCGCGCACCTGCGCAACCTCAACCCGATGCCGGCCAACCTCGGCGAGGTCCTCGGCGCCTACCGCACGGTGCTGTGCCCGGAGATGAACCTCGGGCAGCTCGCGATGCTGCTGCGCGCCGAGCACCTGGTCGACGTCAAGAGCTACACCAAGGTGGCCGGGCTGCCCTTCGGCGCCGAGGAGCTGCAGGACGTGTTCCTGGACTACCTCACCGGCAAGCACCCGGAGTCGGCCACCGGCCCCGGCACCACAGCGATCACTGGAGCGTAGGCATGAGCGCCACCGACCTGGGTCTGCCCTCGATCGGCGGACTCGACGGCGTCCCCACCACCGACGCCAAGCAGACCGCGAAGGACTACACCTCCGACCAGGAGGTCCGCTGGTGCCCCGGCTGCGGTGACTACGCCGTGCTCGCCGCGGTCCGCCAGTTCCTGCCCACCCTGGGCATCAAGCGCGAGAACACGGTGTTCGTCTCGGGCATCGGCTGCTCGAGCCGCTTCCCGTACTACCTCAACACCTACGGGATGCACTCCATCCACGGCCGCGCCCCGACGATCGCCACCGGTCTGGCCACCACGCGCCCCGACCTGTCGGTCTGGGTCGTCACCGGCGACGGCGACGCGCTGTCGATCGGCGGCAACCACCTGATCCACGCGCTGCGCCGCAACGTCAACATCAAGATCCTGCTGTTCAACAACCGGATCTACGGGCTGACGAAGGGCCAGTACTCCCCGACCTCCGAGGTCGGGAAGGTCACCAAGTCCACGCCGATGGGATCGGTGGACCACCCGTTCAACCCGATCTCGCTGGCACTGGGCGCCGAGGCGTCGTTCGTCGGCCGGGCGCTGGACTCCGACCGCAAGAGCCTGCAGGCCGTGCTCCAGGCCGCCGCCGAGCACCGCGGCTCCGCGCTGGTCGAGATCTTCCAGGACTGCCCGATCTTCAACGACGGCAGCTTCGACGTCCTGCGCAAGGGCCAGAACGAGAACCGTCTCGTCCCCGTCACCCACGGCGAGCCGATCCGGTTCGGCGCCGAGGGCGACGACGGGCTCGGCACCCACGCCGTCGTCCGGTCCGGGTTCGGGCTGAAGGTCGTCGAGGCCGCCACGGTCGACGCCTCGGAGATCGTCGTCCACGACGCGACCGACCACGAGCTCGCGTTCGCCCTGTCCCGCCTGTCGGACCAGGACCTGACCCACACCGTCACCGGCGTGTTCCGCGACGTCGCCCGCACCACCTACGACGACGCCGCCCGCGCCCAGGTCGAGGAAGCCACCGCGGTCCACGAGGGCGGCCAGGCCGGCAGCGCCGACCTGCAGGCCCTGCTCAACGGCCGCGACACCTGGACGATCCTCTAGGACAGGTCACGACGACGGCCCCGGCGCTCCACGAGTGCCGGGGCCGTCGTCGAGTTGCCGCGGTGGCGGTCAGCGGGATCCGGGGCGCTCGTGCCAGGCGATGAAGCCGGCGGCACGGGCGTCGTCCTCCGCGGTGAAGTACAGGTCGGCGCGGGTGCGCACGTAGTACGGGGACTCCGTCGTGTGGAACCGCCGGGATCCGCTGTGCACCTTGACCCGGTGGGACTCCGGCGGCTCGGCGCCGTCCGTGGGCGCCAGGACCGAGCCGGGGAACGGGCCCGGGCGCGATCCCTCGGGAACCGGGTCGGACGCCGCGGCCGGCCCGATGAGCCGGGAGTCCAGGGCGGCGAGCGCCGACCCGCCGGACGACGGCCTCCCCGTCCGGGACGACGCCGTCACGGGCTCCGGCGGGGCCGGCTCCTCGGACAGGTCGAGATCCGGGAGCGGCTGCGGTGCGACGCCGTCGCGCAGGGCGTGGCGGCCGGACGGTTCCGCGTCGTCGGTGGTGCCGTCCTGCTGCCGCGGGATCGAGACGGGGGCGCCCTCGCCGTCGTCCGCGGTGCGGGAGGTGGCGGTTCCGGCCGCCCCGGTCTCCGGGGCCACGGTGTCCGCATGCGCGGCGTCAGGGGCGGCAGCGTTCGGGTTCGTGACGTCCGAGCCGGTGGCGGTCGGGACCGCATCGGGACCAACGGCGTCCGGGACGGCGGCACCCTGGTCCGTGGCGCCCCCGTCCACGGCGAGCGGCGTCGCGGTCTCCGGCGCCGCAGTCTCCGAGGTCGCGGCCTCCGAGGTCGCGGCCTCCGAGGTCGCGGTCTCCGGCGCCGCAGTCTCCGAGGTCGCGATCTCCGGCGTCGCGGCCTCCGAGGTCGCCATCTCCGGCGTCGCGGCTTCCCAGGTCGCGGCCTCCGGCGTCGCGGCGGAGACCTCCCTCTCGTTCTCCGTCACGGAGGTGGGCGGACTCGCGGCTCCGCCCGGCCCTGCCCCGGCGCCGGGACCGTGGTCCACGGACCGCTCCCCCGCCGTCACGGTCGCGGGCCCGGCCGACCGGTCCACCGCGGACGGAGACGCGTCGTCCGTGCCGTCCCCCGGAGGCTCGGCGTCCGGCGAGGGCGTGTGCGCGCGGGAGTCCGGCTCCGCACCGCCCGGACCGGCGTCACCGGACGTCTCCGCCGTGACGGCGTCGTCCGGGCCGGCGTTCCGCCCCCGTGCCCGGACCACGACGAGCCCGGCCACCACGAGAACGACGACGACCGCGAGCAGTACCCACATCCAGCCCATGACCGGACCTCCGTCCGCCGGGTGTTCCCCGGCGCTGTTCCTCGGTAGCGCACGTGCCTGGTATCGGTATCACGGATCGTGCGTGCCGGTAAGCCGGTCGCGCGCCCGCGTGCCCGTACCGGATCATGGTGCCCGTGACGGGGCTCGGAACGGTAACGCGATGACGGCGCATTCGCCCGAACGAACCACCCCCGAACGGGACGAGCTGGACCCGAAGGGGCTGGCCACCGGCGTCACCGCCTACGTGATCTGGGGGCTGTTCCCGGCGTTCTGGACGCTGCTCGATCCGGCGGCGCCGGTCGAGGTGCTCGCCCACCGCATCGTCTGGACGGCGGTGCTCATGTCCGTCGTCCTCACCGTCCTGCGCGGCTGGAGCGACCTGCGCCGGCTGGACCTGCGCGGCTGGTGTGCGACCGCGGCGGCCGCGGTGTTCATCGCCGTCAGCTGGGGAATGTTCATCTGGGGCGTCTCGGTCGGCCGGGTCGTCGAGGCGGCGCTCGGCTACTACATGACGCCGCTGGTGGGGGTACTGCTCGGCGTCGTCATGCTGCGGGAACGGTTGCGGCCGATGCAGTGGGTGGCGCTCGCCCTGGCGGTCGTCGCCGTCGGGGTGATCGCGTTCGGCAACGGCGAGGTCCCCTGGCTGTCGATGGTCCTGGCGGGCTCGTTCGGGATCTACGGCCTGTTCAAGGCCACGGTGCGGCTGCCCGCCGCCACGAGCCTGACCGCCGAGGGGCTGGTGCTGCTCGTCCCGGCGACGATCTACCTGCTCGTCCTGGAGTCCGCGGGCAGCGGGACGTTCGTGTCCCTCGGCCCGTGACACCTGCTGCTGATGCTCTCCGCCGGGCCGGCCACGGCGCTGCCGCTGTTCCTGTACGGCGCCGCGGCCCGGCGACTCCCGCTCTCGACACTCGGCGTGCTCCTCTACATCAACCCGACACTGCAGTTCCTGTGGGGCGTCCTCGTCGTCGGCGAGGCGATGCCACCGACCCGCTGGGCCGGGTTCGTGCTCGTGTGGCTGGCCCTGGTCGTCTTCACGATCGACCTCGTCCGCCGGGCCCGACGGGCACCCGTCGCGCCGGCGGTCGCCTGAGGGGCGGCTCCGAGCCAGGAGAGCCGGTCCGCGGCGGAGCAGGGCGGGTCAGCACCGACGGCCTGCGCAGGTCGGTCATCCGGGCGCTCGGTAGGTGTGCCCCGTGGGGGTCGTGGTCCGCACGCCACCGTCGGGGCCCCGGGCGACCCGCCACCCCGCCTGCTCCCGGACGTGGTTGTGGAACTCGCACACACCCCTGCCGTTGTCGAGCTCGGTCGCCCCGCCCTCGGCGTCGCGGTGGATGTGGTCGATGTGGCGGACCGGGGCGTCGCAGTAGGGCTCGGTGCACCGGTTCCCCGCGCGCGCCCGGACCAGGCGGGCCAGCAATCCGGTGAAGGTGCGCTGGCGGGAGTCTCCGCCGATCAGGACTCCGTCGGAGGTGATCAGGCGGCGCAGGGTCTTCCTCCCCTCGCCCGTGGCGAGGAGCTCGACCGGGACCGGTCCGTGGCCGGGGATCTCCGCCGGCAATGGCGAGTCCGGGTCCAGCAGCGCCTCGATCGGCACCACGACCTGGACCTCGACACCCACATCGGTCGCCATCGCCTGTCCGGTGAGGCGTTCGACGAGCGTGTCGGCCATGACCTGACCACGGGTACGGGTCAACGGTGCCGGGTCCACCGACACCTCGGTGAACGCCTTGTTCAGGGCGGCGAGGCAGGCCACGCCCTGTTCGACCGGGAGGTAGGCGGTCAGGAAGGTCATCGCATCCGGCGCCGGACGCAACGTCACGCGCCGCTCGGCACGGGCGGACTCGACCCGGGCGAGGAACTTCCCCGGTGCGACCTCGGCGGCGAAGCGGCAAGCGAGATCACGCAACCGGCCCAGACCGAGCCTGGTCAGATCGTGCGCAGCCAGACGAACATCCACCGCGGCACGTTCAGCACGGTCCAGACCCGAACACGCGGCCACCACCACCGCCACCTTCGCCGAGCTCAACTCACCGGCCCCGAACAACCCACGCACGTGATCGAGACCGTCGTGCAGATCCCGGGCGACGCTCACCCGACGCCGCGCCTCGGCCGGCGACACCCGACAGGCCAACCCGACCTGCGCCACCACACCCCGCTGCAACCGATCCGGATCCGTCCGACCGGCCGCGATGCCGTTCTCCACATGGAGCCGGGCGAACGCCCGCACCCGGGTCGCCTGGAGCGCGGCCAGCGAGTGCTGCACGGATTCGAGCTGCTGGATCTGGTCGATCAGCTCCGCCTCGGAGACCCCGGACAGGTCGTCGAGCGCGGCCTGCTCCACCGCCAACTGAACCAGCGCCAGATCGACCTGAGGGAACCCCGGACCGGCAGGGAGGCCGGTGCGTGGAGGTTCCTGGACCGCGGTCATGGGGGCGACCGTACTCGAACATATGTTCGATCCGCTTGCAACCGTTCGCGATAGCAAACCCCTGACCAGCAAGGAGAGTGCTGCCGCCGGCATCCCGCCACCGGCGGGGACGGATAAGGCCCGGAGCCGGAAGCCGGCGGCCACCGCGTGTCCGCACGGCGTCCGACACAGATGGTGTCCCAGCGCATCGAGGACACCGAGCAACCCGCCGGGCGGCCGCCGAGGCCGCCGCCGGCCCTGCTTCCGACGAAAGCGCCCGCCACCGGCGGACCGGGCTCAGCCGGTCCGCTCGACGGTGTAGTCGGTCAGGGTCCGCAGGGCGTCGATCGCCGGACAGGCCGGGAGCACCGCGAGCTCGGCCCGTGCCCGGTCGGCGTAACCCGCGACCGTCTCCCGTGCCCGGACCAGCGCGTCGCCCGACCGGAGGAGGTCGAGGGCCTCGGCCACCTCGTCGTCGTCGGTGATGGGGGCCGCCAGCAGCTCCCGCAGCCGCCGCGCCGACGGCGAGTCGTCCCCGTCGCGCAGCGCGTACAGCATCGGCAGGGTGTGCACGCCCTCCCGCAGGTCGGTCCCCGGGGTCTTGCCGGAGTCGTCCGCGGGGCTGGCGATGTCGATGATGTCGTCGGAGATCTGGAACGCCGTCCCGATCACGTCACCGAACCGGTGCAGGGCCTCGATGTGCTCGGTGGGGGCCCCGGAGAACATCCCGCCGTAGCGGCCGGACGTCGCGATCAGCGACCCGGTCTTCTCCCCGACGACCCGCAGGTAGTGCTCCACCGGGTCGTCCGACGGCTTCGGGCCGCGGGTCTCCCGCATCTGCCCCGTCACCAGCTGGGCGAACGTCTCGGCGATGATGCGGACCGCGTCCGGGCCGAGGTCGGCAACCAGGCGCGACGCGTGCGCGAACAGGAAGTCGCCGGTCAGGATCGCGATCGAGTTGTCCCAGCGGGAGTTGGCCGACTCCGCGCCGCGGCGCATCGCGGCCTCGTCCATGACGTCGTCGTGGTACAGCGTCGCGAGGTGGATCAGCTCCACCACCGCGGCCGCCGTCATCACGCCGTCGCGTTCCGGATGCGGCCCCACCTGGGCCGCGAGCAGCGTGAACAGCGGCCGGAACCGCTTCCCGCCCGCCTCGATCAGGTGCAGCGAGGTCTCGGTGACGAACTCGTAGTCGCTGTGCACCTCGCGGTGCAACAGGTCCTCGACCCGCTTCAGCCCGTCCGCCGTGGCCTCCGCCAGGGCCGGATCGGCCATCCGGACCCCGGCCACACTCTGTGTCTCCACCCCCACAGCGTACGAACGTCAGCCCGCGAACGCGCCGCTGGCGGCCCATTCGAGGACGGGTGTGGGAAGAATCCCCAGTACCAGCGTCGCGAGCGTGCCCAACGTGATCGCCACGGTGGTGAACGCACCCGGCACGACGACGGTCGGGCCGTCCTCCGCAGGCTCGCTGAAGTACATGAGCACGACGATCCTCAGGTAGAAGAACGCGGCCACCGCCGACGCGACGAGCGCGATCACGACGAGCGGCACCATCCCGTCCGCCGAGGCGGCCGAGAACACCGCGAACTTGGCGGTGAACCCGCTGGTCAGCGGGATTCCGGCGAGCGCGAGCAGCAGGAACGTCATGATCCCCGCAGCGAGCGGGGACCGCTTCGCGAGCCCGGCCCAGGCCGACAGGTGGCTCGCCTCGCCGTCCGGGCCGCGGACCAGCGACACCACGCCGAACACCGCGACCGTGGTGAAGCCGTAGGCGAGCAGGTAGAAGAGCAGCCCGGCGGTGCCCTGCGGGGTGAGGGCCATCGCGCCGAGTAGGATGAACCCGGCGTGGGCGATCGACGAGTAGGCGATCATCCGCTTCACGTCGCTCTGGGTCAGGCCGAGCACCGCGCCGACGACCATCGACACGATCGCGACCGCCCAGAGCACGCCCCGCCACTCCCAGACGGTGCTGCCGAACCCGACGTAGAGCACGCGGGCGATCGCCCCGAACGCGGCGACCTTGGTGCAGGCCGCCATGAACGCGGTGACCGGTGTCGGGGCGCCCTGGTAGACGTCCGGCGTCCAGGTGTGGAACGGCGCCACCGACCCCTTGAACAGCAGCCCCACCAGGAGCAGGGCGAGCCCGGCGAACAGCAGCGTGTCCGACGCGAGCGTGCCCGCGGTGGCCTGCGAGATCGCGCTCAGCCGCACCGACCCGGCGTAGCCGTAGAGCAGCGCGATCCCGTAGAGGAAGAACGCCGAGCCGAAGGCACCCAGCAGGAAGTACTTGACCGCCGCCTCCTGCGACAGCAGCCGCCGGCGACGGGCCAGGCCACACATCAGGTACAGCGGGAGCGACAGCACCTCGAGCGCGATGAACATCGTCAGCAGGTCGTTGGCCGCGACGAACGCCATCATCCCGCCGAGCGCGAACAGCACGAACGGGAACGGCTCCGTCTGCATCGTCGGCTGCTCGTCCGGCGCGCCGTAGGAGCGGTCCACGTGCTCGGGAGGTGCCCCGCCACCGGTGGCGGGGACGCCGGCGCGGGCCGCGGCCCGCTCGGCCGCGGAGGCCACGAACACCCCGCCGGGTTCGACCGACCGGTCCGCCAGCAGGAGGAGGCTCGGGATCGCCAGCACGATCAGCGTGCCCCACAGGAACAGAGCGGGACTGTCGACGGCCAGTGCCGCGCCGAAGGTGAGCACCGGCCCGGGCGACGACAGCGCGTACCCCGCCAGTGCCACCAGCGCCGCGACCAGGGTGATCCCGGTCCACAGCACCTGCACCGGCCAGCGCTGGTGCCGGGGCAGGAACGCCTCCGGCAGCACCGACACGCAGGCGCCGGCGAACACGATCCACAGCGGCGAGGACGCCGCCCAGTCGATCGGTGGCATCTCGATCTGCGTCACCTGCGCCGGGAGGGCCGTCGGGAGCAGCACGGTCATCGGATCCCTCCAGCGGGCACCGGGTCGGGCAGGCCGAGCTCTGCCATGGTCGCCGTCACCGACGGGTTGATCAGGTCGAGCACCGGCGCCGGGTAGAAGCCCAGCACGACGATCGCGACGATCAGCGGCGCGAGCACGCCGATCTCACGGCCGGTGAGGTCCGGGAAGCCGCTGCCCTTGCGTTGCGCAGCGACCACCGGGTCGATCATCGACCCGGGCCCGCCCGCGCCCCCGCGCTCCAGGGCCGCGATGACGGCGTCGCCGCGGACCGGGCCCTGCATCGTGCGCTGGTAGAACCACAGCACGTAGAGCGCGGCGAAGATGATCCCGACGGTCGCGATGATCGTGAACACCGGGCGGGTCGGGAACGACCCGAGGAGCACCAGGAACTCCGAGACGAACGAGTTCGTGCCCGGCAGCGCCAGCGACGACATCCCGGCCAGCAGCAGGCAGCCCGCCATCACCGGCGCCAGCTTCGCGACACCGCCGTAGTCGGAGATCAGCCGGGACCCGCCGTGACTGATCAGCACGCCGACCATCACGAAGAGCATCCCGGTCGAGAGACCGTGGTTGACCATGTACAGGGTCGCCCCGGCGAAGGCCTGCGAGGAGAACGCGAACACCCCGAGCGCGATGAAGCCGAAGTGCGCGACCGACGTGTAGGCGACGAACCGGCCCATGTCGGTCTGGCCGACCGCGAGCAGCGCCGCGTAGACGATCCCGGCGACCGCCAGCACCAGCACCACCGGCGCCATGATCTGGCTGGCCTGCGGGAACAGCGGCAGCAGGTAGCGGAGGAAGCCGAACGTGCCGACCTTGTCGAGGACGCCGACGAGCAGCACCGCGCCGACGATCGGGGCCTCGGCGCCGGCGTCGGGCAGCCAGGTGTGGAACGGCACCAGCGGCGCCTTGATCGCGAACGCGACGAAGAAGCCGAGGAACAACCACACCTGGGTCGACGGCGGCACGCTCGCCGCCATCGTCTGCAGCTCGGCCCAGGTGAAGGTCCCCTGCCCGAGCTGCTGCTCGCTGACCACGAACAGGCCGATCAGCGAGGCCAGCATGATCAGGCCGCCGAGCAGCGAGTAGAGGAAGAACTTCACCGCCGCGTACTGCCGCCTCGGTCCGCCGAAGCGACCGATCAGGAAGTACATCGGGACCAGCATGGCCTCGAAGAACACGTAGAACAGGAAGACGTCGGTCGCGGCGAAGACGCCGACCAGCGTCGCCTCGGTGGCCAGCAGCAGCGCGAAGTAGCCGGCCGCCGAACGCCCCTCGGGCAGCTTCTCCGCCCAGGCGAACAGCATCAGGCCGGGTACGAGGAACGCGGTGAGCGCGATCATCGCCAGCGCGATGCCGTCGACGCCGAAGGCGATGTGGGTGCCGAAGGCCGGGATCCACGGGAGCGAGAACTCCAGCTGGAAGCGGGTGCCCGCCTGCGCCGAGGGGATCGAGTACATCCCCCAGGCGACGACGACGAGCACGAACTCCAGCAGCGCCGTCGCCATCGCGACGGCCTTCGCGGCGGGCACGTTGCGGCGCAACGGGTACATCACCAGCGCGCCGGCCACCGGGACCAGCAGCAGGACCAGCAGGAACGGGTTCCCACCGGCCCCGGGGACGATCGGGTCGACCATCTGGGCCTGGGCGATCATGCGAACCTCACCGCCAGCATCGCCGCGACGATGATGACCCCGCCGCCGAGCATCGATAGGGCATAGGACCGGACGAAGCCGGTCTGCATCCGGCGGAGCCTGCCGGAGCCACCGCCGAACGCGGCCGCGGTCCCGTTGACCACGCCGTCGATCCCGCGGTTGTCGAAGAACACCAGCAGCCGGGTGAGCCAGATCCCGGGCCGCTCGATGAAGGCCTCGTTGAAGGCGTTCGCCCCGAGGTCGGCGCGGGCCGCCCGGACGACCGGCGAGACCCGCTGCGGGCGTTCCACCGGCACGGAGGAGCGCCCGACGAACAGGTACGCCAGCAGGACGCCGAGCAGCGAGATCCCGACGACCAGCCACGGGATCACCGCGTGCGGCAGCACCCCGCCCTCGGCCTCGACCCGCTCCCCGACCGACGGTGCCAGCCAGGTCGGCAGCACCCCGTAGAGCAGGCCACCGGCGAACACCGAGCCGAACGCCAGCACGATCATCGGGACGGTCATCGTCACCGGGGACTCGTGCGGGTGGTACTCCCGGCCGTCGGTGGATCTCAGGTCCTTCCAGCGGCTCTCACCGAAGAAGGTCATGAGCATCAGCCGGGTCATGTAGAAGCCGGTCAGGCCGGCCGCGAGCGTCGCGAGCCCGCCGAAGGTCCAGCCCTGCCAGCCGTCCTGGGCGAACGCGGCCTCGATGATCGCGTCCTTGGAGAAGTAGCCGGACAGGAACGGGAACCCGATCAGCGCGAGGTAGCCGAGGCCGAAGGTCACGAAGGTGACCGGCATCTTCTTCCACAGCCCGCCGAACCGGCGCATGTCGACGTCGTCGTTCATGGCGTGCATGACCGAGCCGGCCCCGAGGAAGAGCCCCGCCTTGAAGAAGCCGTGCGTGAGCAGGTGCAGGATGCCGAGCGCGTAGCCGACCGGGCCGAGCCCGACGGCCAGGATCATGTAGCCGATCTGGCTGACCGTGGAGTAGGCCAGCACCTTCTTGATGTCGTCGTAGGCGCAGCCGACGATCGCACCGATCATCAGCGTGACCACGCCGATGATCGAGACGACCAGCCGACCGGTCTCCGAGAGGTCGTAGACCGGCGAGGCGCGCGCGATGAGGTAGACACCCGCGGTGACCATCGTCGCCGCGTGGATCAGGGCCGAGACCGGGGTCGGGCCCTCCATCGCGTCCGGGAGCCAGGACTGCAGCGGGAACTGGCCCGACTTGCCGCAGGCGCCGAGCAGGAGCAGGAGGGTGACCGCCAGGACGGTCCCGCCGGGCACCTCGCCGATCCGGGCGAAGACCTCGGTGTACTGCAGCGTCCCGAGCTCCAGCCAGAGCAGGAAGATCGCGATGGCCAGGCCGACGTCGCCGACCCGGTTCATGATGAACGCCTTCTTCGCGGCCGTCGCCGCGGACGCCCGGTCCTGGTAGAAGCCGATCAGCAGGTAGGACGCCAGGCCGACGCCCTCCCAGCCGAGGTACAGCATCACGAAGTTGTTGCCGAGGACCAGCACGAGCATGGCCGCGACGAACAGGTTCAGCTGGGCGAAGAACCGCCGGCGGTTCGGGTCGTCGCTCATGTAGCCCACCGAGTAGAGGTGGATGAGCGCACCGACACCGGTGATGAGCAGGACGAACGTCAGCGACAGCGGGTCGAGCCGGACGCCGAAGTCCACGCTCAGCGCGCCGGACGACATCCACTCGTAGATCGAGAGCTCGCGGGTGCGGGCGTCCGGGTCGAGCCCGAGGGTCTCGACGAAGATCGCGAGGCCGACGGCGAAGGCGGCCACCACGGTCGCGACGCCGAGCCAGTGGCCCCAGGCGTCGGCGCGGCGGCCGGCCAGGAACAGCACCAGTGCGCCCGCGGCGGGGAGCGCGATCAGCAGCCACGCCAGCGACGCGGCGCCGGTGGCGGGTTCGACCGCCTGCGCGAGGGTGAGGGGGAGCTGGGTCACCGTTGTCCGCTCCTAGTACTTCAGCAGGTTCGCGTCGTCCACCGAGGACGACTGCCGGGCGCGGAAGATCGCAGTGATGATCGCGAGGCCGACCACGACCTCACAGGCGGCGACGACCATCACGAACAGCGCCATCACCTGGCCGTCGAGGTTCCCGTTGATCCGCGAGAACGTGACCAGGGACAGGTTGACGGCGTTCAGCATCAGCTCGATGCACATGAACACGACGACGGCGTTGCGGCGGACGAGCACGCCGACGGCACCGATGCTGAACAGCAGGGCCGAGAGCAGCAGGTAGTACTCGGGTGTCATCGGTCCTCCCCGGTCGCACTCGCCTCGCCCGACTCGATCGTGCGGTCGGGGGCGGGACGTCCGGTGAGCGCGTGCGCGTCCGGCGTCGTGGTGTCGGGGACGTCGACCGCGACCGACTCGATGATCTCGGCCATCGAGTCCTGTGCGATCGACCCGTCCGGCAGCAGCGCCGGCACCGCCACCGAGTTCGCGGTCGCGTAGACACCCGGGCCGGGCAGTGGCGAGATCCGGGCGTGCTGCCCGCGCAGCCGTAGCAGCACCGTCTCGCGTTGCGAGAGCTTGGCGTGCTGGGAGCTCTGCGACCCGGTCAGCACCATCCCGCCGAGCGCGGCCACCATCAGCAGCGCCGCCGACAGCTCGAACGCCAGCAGGTAGTCGGTGAAGATCAGCCTGCCGAGCCCGGCGACGTTCGCGCTGCCGCCCATCCCGCCCGCCTGCAGGCCGGCCGGGGTGACCTCGGTGAGGCCCCGGGAGATCCCGGCGACCAGCAGCGCGGCGAGCCCGACGCCGAACACCAGCGCCGCGGCCCGCTGACCGCGGAGCACCTCGATCACCGAGTCCTTCGAGTCCTTCCCGACCAGCATCAGGACGAACAGGAACAGCATCATCACCGCGCCGGTGTAGACGATGATCTGAACGAACCCGAGGAACGGCGCCGACTGCACGATGTAGAGCACCGCGATCGAGAACATCGTCAGCACCAGCAGCAGCGCGGCGTGCACCGCGTGCCGGGCGAAGACCAGGCCGAGCGCGCCGGCCAGGGCCACCGGGCCGAGGATCCAGAACGTGATCGCCTCGCCCGTCGTCACCTCCCCGGCGGCCTGGGCCAGCACGGCGTACGGGGTCGTCATCGCACCTGCTCCCCGGTCTGGTCCAGGACGGAGACCTTCGCGAGCGTCGGCCCGGAGACGTAGTAGTCCTGCTCGTCGTCGCCCAGACGCATCGGGTGCGGCGGCTGCTCCATCCCCGGCAGCAGCGGAGCCATCAGCTGCTCCTTGGTGTAGATGAGGTCCTGCCGGTTGTCGTCGGCCAGCTCGTAGAAGTTCGTCATCGTCAGCGAACGGGTCGGGCAGGCCTCGATGCACAGGCCGCAGCCGATGCACCGCAGGTAGTTGATCTGGTAGATCGCGCCGTAGCGCTCACCCGGGGAGTACCGGGCCTCCTCGGTGTTGTCGCCGCCCTCGACGTAGATCGCGTCGGCCGGGCACGCCCAGGCGCACAGCTCGCAGCCGACGCACTTCTCCAGCCCGTCCGGGTGCCGGTTGAGCTGGTGCCGACCGTGGTAGCGGGGCGCGGCCGGGGGGAAGTCCTCGGGGTACTCCTCGGTGACGACCTTCTTGAACATCGTCGAGAAGGTGACGCCGAAACCCTTGAAGAAGTCGAACATCTACTCGCTCTCCCTTCCGGCACCGACGGCCTTGCGACGCCTGGGGGGTGATTCGGGGACCTTCAGGTCCAGTGGCGGCACCGGGTAGTCCGACGCCGGTTCCACCGGTGGTGGCTCGACCTGCCGGTCCGGGAGCAGGAAGGCCACCGCGAGGACGACGGCCAGCGCGAACCCGATCAGCGACAGCAACAGGACGACGTTGTCGCCACCGGAGCTCTGGAAGGCGCGGATGCCGAAGATCGCGACGGTCCACACCAGCATCACCGGGATGAGGACCTTCCATCCCAGCTTCATGAACTGGTCGTAGCGGAACCGCGGCAGCGTGCCGCGCAGCCAGATGAAGACGAACAGGAACAGCAGGATCTTCGCGATGAAGAGCAGGAACTGCAGCCAGCCGTACTCGTTGAGGAAGCTCAGCGGCCACGGCCACATCCCGCCGCCGAGGAACAGCGTCACCGCCATCGCCGAGACGGTCACCATGTTCACGTACTCGGCGAGGAAGAACAGCGCGAACTTCAGCGACGAGTACTCGGTGTGGAACCCGCCGACGAGCTCGGACTCGGCCTCGGGGAGGTCGAACGGGGCGCGGTTGGTCTCGCCGACCATCGCGATCACGAAGACCACGAAGCTCGGCACCAGCAGGATCGCGTACCAGCCGCTCGACTGCGACGCGACGATGTCGGCGGTGGAACCGGACCCGGCGTAGAGCACCACGCCGACCAGCGACAGACCGAGCGCGATCTCGTAGGAGATCACCTGCGCCGCGGAGCGCAGCGCGCCGAGCAGGGAGTACGGCGAGCCGGAGGCCCACCCGCCGAGCACGATCCCGTAGACACCGATCGACGAGCAGGCCAGCACGACGAGCACGCCGACCGGCACGTCGACCAGATGCAGCACGGTCTCCTCGCCGAAGATCGTGACCTCGCCGCCGAACGGGATCACCGAGAGGGCCACGAACGCCGGCACCGTCGAGATGATCGGGGCGACGAAGTAGACCTTCTTGTCGGCGAGCGCCGGCATGATGTCTTCCTTGAACGCCAGCTTCAGCCCGTCGGCGAGGCTCTGGAGCCAGCCACCGGGACCGGTCCGGTTCGGCCCCGGACGGTGCTGCATCCGGCCGACGACCTTGCGCTCCCAGTTGATCATGAACAGGGTCAGCACGACGCCGAGCGCGAAGAGCCCGACGACCTTGATCAGGATCAGCCAGATCGGGTCGTCCGCCAGCAGTTGCTGGGTGCGCGTCATCCCCTCGATCGGAGGCGCGGGCACCTGCAGCGGCAGGAGGTTCACGAGTCGCTCCCGTTCGGGCCGGCCGGCGCCACGCCGACGAGGTCACCGTGCCCGGCCCCGAGGGTGGGCCGGACGTGCGAGCCGGGCGAGCAGGTGGGCAGCCACACGACGCCGTCCGGCAGGTCGGTCAGCGAGACCGGGAGGGTGATCGTGCCGCGGTCGGTGCGGACCGCCGCGTCGTCGCCCTCGACGAGGCCGAGGCGCTCGGCGGTGGCCGCGTTGACCTTCACGTAGGGCCGCCGTGCGGTGCCCGCCAGCGCCGGCTCGTCGATCGCGAGCGAGGCGTCGTCGACCAGCTGGCGGGACGTCGCGAGGACGGCCTGGCCGTAGCCGGGACGGCGCGCCTCACCCGGTGCCCGGGACGGTGCGGCGGTGCCCGGACGGTGCGAGCCGAGCCGGTCGAGCTCCCCGGCCGCGGCGGCCGGGGTCTGGGTGAACAGGTCGACGTCCATCTCGACGCCGAGGGTGTCCAGCACCCGGCAGTCCGGCAGGACGCCGGCCGCGTCCAGCGCGACGCCGAACGGCCGGCGGCGGCCCTCCCAGTTGACGTAGGTCCCGGAGCGCTGGGCGTCCGGCGCGACCGGCAGCACGACGTCGGCCAGCTCCGTCACCGCCGAGGTGTGGATCTCCAGGCTGACCAGGAAACCGACCTCCCGCAGCGCGGTGATCGCGGCCTGCGGGTCCGCCATGTCCTGCGGGTCCACCCCGCCGACGACGAGTGCCGCCAGCGCACCACCCGCGGCGGCCGCCAGGATGGCGTCACCGTCGCGACCGGGCCGCTCCGGCAGCGGCCCGGAGCCCCAGGCCTGCTCCAGCTCGGCGCGGGCCGCGGCGTCGGTCACCGGACGCCCGCCGGGCAGCAGGGTCGGCAGCGCACCGGCCTCCAGCGCCCCGCGGTCCCCGGCCCGGCGCGGCAGCCAGCCGATCGCCGCCCCGGTCCGCGCGGCCAGTGCCGAGACCGCCGAGTAGAGGCCGGGCGACTCCGCCGCGCGGTCCCCGACGAGGATCACCGTGTCCGGCTGCTCCAGCGCCGTCACGACGTCGGCACCGGGGTCGGCGACGACCGCGGCCTCGGCGCCCGGCACGGCGTGCAGCACCGTGGCCCCGGTCTTCTCCGCGCCGGTCGAGGTGAAGGGTCCGACCTGGAAGTGCCGCAGCCCCTTCTTCCGCCACGCCTTGCGCAGCCGGAGGAAGACGATCCCGGACTCCTCCTCGGGATCGGTCCCGACAGTGAGCACCGCCGGGGCGTTCTCGATCCGCTCGAAGGTCACCGCGTCGTCGGGGGTGCCCCCGGCGACGTGCGCGGCCAGGAACTCCAGCTCCTCGTCGGAGTGCGGCCGGGCCCGGAAGTCGATGTCGTTGGTGCGGGCGACGACGCGGGCGAACTTGGAGTAGGCGTAGGCGTCCTCGACGGTGAGCCGACCGCCGGGCAGCACGCCGATGCCGACGCCGTCGCGGGCCGCGAGGAGGCCCTCCGCGGCGACCTGCAGCGCCTCGGTCCAGGAGGCCTCCTCCAGCTCACCGTTCTCCCGGCGCACCATCGGCCGGGTGATCCGTTCCCGGCTGCCGAGGTAGCGGAAGGCGAAACGGCCCTTGTCGCAGAGCCACTCCTCGTTGACCTCCGGGTCGTTGCCTGCCAGGCGGCGCAGCACCGTCCCGCGCCGGGAGTCGGTCCGCATGTCGCAGCCGGAGCTGCAGTGCTCGCAGGTGCCGGGCGTCGAGCGCAGGTCGAACGGCCGGGAGCGGAACCGGTACGCGGCGCTGGTCAGCGCGCCGACCGGGCAGATCTGGATCGTGTTGCCCGAGAAGTACGACTGGAACGGCTGGTCCTCGGCGATCCCGACCTGCTGGTTCGCGCCGCGCTCCAGCAGGTCGATGAACGGGTCGCCGGCGATCTCCTCGGAGAACCGGGTGCAGCGCTGGCACAGCACGCAGCGCTCGCGGTCCAGCAGCACCTCGGTGGAGATCGGGAGCGGCTTCGGGAACGTCCGCTTCGTCTCCACGAACCGGGAGTCGGCGCGGCCGTGCGCCATCGCCTGGTTCTGCAGCGGGCACTCGCCGCCCTTGTCGCAGATCGGGCAGTCCAGCGGGTGGTTGATGAGCAGCAGCTCCATCACGCCCTGCTGCGCCTTGTCCGCCCGCTCCGACGTGTGCTGGGTCTTGACGACCATGCCGTCTGCGACGGTCATCGTGCAGCTGGCCTGCGGCTTCGGCATCGGCCGGCCGCCCATCTCGACCTCGACCAGGCACTGGCGGCAGGCGCCGGCCGGGTCGAGCAGCGGGTGGTCGCAGAACCGCGGGATCACGATGCCGAGGCGCTCGCAGGTGCGGATCAGCAGCTCGCCCTTGGGGGCGTCGACGACCTGGCCGTCGATGGTGAGGCGGACGTGGCCCTCGGGGACCGGGGTCTCGGTCTTCTCGTCCGGCGCGATCGTCATGCGGTGGCTCCGGTCAGTTCAGTGCCGTTGGTCCGTTGCGCGAGCTCCACGTCCGTCAGCTGCTCCGGGCGGTCCACATCGGGCTGCTCCGCGATGAGGTCCAGGAACTCCTGGCGGAAGTACGTGATGCCGCTGGTGATGGGGGACGTGGCGCCGTCCCCGAGCGCACAGAACGAGCGGCCGAGGATGTTGTCGCAGACGTCGAGCATCATGTCGACGTCCGCGCTCGTGCCCTGGCCGTGCACCATGCGCTCCAGCACCTGCACCAGCCAGTACGTGCCCTCGCGGCACGGGGTGCACTTGCCGCAGCTCTCGTGCTTGTAGAACTCGGTCCACTTCATGACCGCCCACGGCACCGAGACGGTCTCGTTGAAGACCTGCACCGCGGTCGTCCCCAGCATGGAACCGGCCTCGGCGGCGCCCTCGAAGTCGAGCGGGACGTCGAGGTGGTCGGCGGTGAGCAGCGGCGTCGACGAGCCGCCCGGCGTCCAGAACTTCAGCGGGACGCCGTCCTTCATGCCGCCGGCCAGCTCCAGCAGCTCGCGCAGCGTGATGCCGAGCGGGGCCTCGTACTGGCCGGGTCGCTCGACGTGCCCGGAGATCGAGTAGATCTTCGGGCCGGGCGACTTCTCCCGGCCCATCGAGCGGAACCAGTCCGAGCCGCCGTTGACGATCGCCGGGACGCTCGCGATGGTCTCGACGTTGTTCACGACGGTCGGGCAGGCGTACAGCCCGGCGGTCGCCGGGAACGGCGGCTTGAGCCGCGGCTGGCCGCGCCGGCCCTCCAGCGAGTCGAGCAGCGCCGTCTCCTCGCCGCAGATGTAGGCGCCGGCACCGGCGTGCACCACGATCTCCAGGTCGAACCCGGAGCCGAGGATGTCGGTGCCGAGGTAGCCGCGCGCCTTCGCCTCACGGACCGCGGCACGGAGCCGGCGGATGCAGTGCAGCGCCTCGCCGCGCACGTAGATCGCGCAGAAGTTCGCGCGGATCGCGTAGCTGGTGACGATGCAGCCCTCGATGAGCGAGTGCGGGTCGGTCATCATCGTCGGGATGTCCTTGCAGGTGCCCGGCTCGCCCTCGTCGGCGTTGATGACCAGGTACTTCGGCTTCGCGCCGGGGCCCTTCCCGCTGCCGTCGTCCTGCGGGATGAAGCCCCACTTCATGCCGGTCGGGAACCCCGCGCCGCCGCGGCCGCGCAGGCCGGAGTCCTTGATCAGCTGGATGAGCTGGTCCGGGTGGGCGGCGAACGCGGTGCGCAGCGACGTGTAGCCGTCGAGCTGCTCGTAGGTGTCGATGGACCACGACCGCGGCGACAGCCACCGCCTCGTCAGGACGGGCGTGACCGGGTCCGGCTTGCGCACAGGCTCTGTGGTGCTCATGCGATCACTTCTTCTCCGGTAGCGCGGGCATCGCGGGCGGGCTGCCGGGCATCGCCGGGGCGGTCCAGCCGTTGTCCTCGGCCAGCCGCGCCCCCCGCACCGACTCGATCGCCGACGACGGCCCCTCGACCCGGGCGGTCTCGTCGACCGGGGCCGCCTCGTCGGTGAAGCCGGCCAGCTCCAGCTCGACGGTGCGGAGGTCGGTCAGCGGGGCACCGCGGGTCGGCTGCGGACGCTCACCGCGGCGCAGCGCGTCGACCAGCTCGACCGCCGACTCGACCGACTGGTTGTCGAAGTACTCGTAGTCGACCTGCAGGACCGGGGCGAGATCGCACGCCGCCAAGCACTCCGCGTGCTCGAGCGTGAGGGAGCCGGTCGTGCCCGGCTCGCCCACCGTCTCCTCGTGCCCCAGCGGGCGGTCCTCGGAACCCAGGTGGGTCTGCAGCCGGGCGTAGATGTCGTCCCCGCCGAGCGCCGCGCACAGCGTGTTGGTGCACACGCTGACCAGGTGCTCGCCGCAGGGACTGCGCTTGTACATCGTGTAGAACGTCGCCACCGCGGACACCTCGGCCGTGGTCAGCTCGAGGGCCTCGGCGCAGTAGCGGATGCCGTCCTGGCTGACGTAGCCCTCGACCGACTGCACCAGGTGCAGCAGCGGGAGCAGCGCCGACCGCGGCTCCGGGTACTGGGCGATGATCTCCTTCGTCCGCGCGCGGGTGAGCTCGTCGAACGTCGGCGAGACCGGCGACGGCTCCGGCGGTGCGGGGAACTCGCGCTCCGTCGGGGTGACCGGGGCCGGCGAGTTGGACTCCGGGTTGCCTCCGGGGAGGGTCATCGGTCGCAACCTCCCATCACGGGGTCGATCGACGCGACGGCCGCGATGACGTCGGCGACCTGGCCGCCCTCGCTCATCGCGGGCATCGTCTGCAGGTTCACGAAGCTGGGGTCGCGCACGTGCACGCGGACCGGGCGGGTGCCGCCGTCGGAGACCAGGTGGACGCCGAGCTCGCCGCGCGGGGACTCGACCCCGACGTAGGCCTGGCCCGGCGGCACGTGGAAGCCCTCCGTCACCAGCTTGAAGTGGTGGATCAGCGACTCCATCGACTGACCCATGATCTTGCGGACGTGCTCGAGCGTCGTGCCCATGCCGTCGCTGCCGATCGAGAGCTGGGCCGGCCAGGCGACCTTCGGGTCGTCGACCATGACCCGGCCGGGGCCGATCTCGTCGAGCTTCGCCAGCGCCTGCCGCATGATCTTCAGCGACTCGTGGATCTCGGCGACACGCAGCCGGTAGCGGGCGTAGCAGTCGGCCTCGGTCGCCGTCGGGACCTCGAAGTCGTACTCGTCGTAGACCGAGTACGGCATGTGCTTGCGCAGGTCCCAGGCCAGCCCGGCCGACCGCAGGATCGGACCGGACGCACCGAGCGCCAGGCAGCCGTCGACGGGCAGGTAGCCGACACCCTCCAGCCGCTGCTTCCAGATCGGCTGGCCGGTGAGCAGGCGGTCGTAGTCGGGCAGCCGCGAGTCCATGACGTCGAGGAACTCGGTGACCCGCTCCCGGTACCCCTCGGGGAGGTCCTGGGCGAGCCCGCCGGGCCGGATGAACGCGTGGTTCATCCGCAGGCCGGTCAGGAACTCGAGCAGGTGCAGGACCTCCTCGCGCTCGCGGAACCCCGACGTCATGCCGGTCAGCGCGCCCAGCTCCATGCCGCCGGTGGCGAGCGCGACCAGGTGCGAACCGATCCGGTTGAGCTCCATGAGCAGCACCCGGATGTGCTCGGCCCGGTGCGGCACCTCGACGTCGAGCAGCTTCTCGACGGCCATGCAGTACGCGGCCTCGTTGAACAGCGGCGCCAGGTAGTCCGCGCGGGTCACGAACGTGACCCCCTGCGTCCAGGTCCGGTACTCGCAGTTCTTCTCGATGCCGGTGTGCAGGTAGCCGATCACCGCACGGCCCTGGGTGACGGTCTCGCCCTCCAGCTCGAGGACGAGTCGCAGCACGCCGTGCGTCGACGGGTGCTGCGGACCCATGTTGATGACGATGCGGTCGTCGTGGTCCGCATCCATCAGGGTGTCCCAGTCGCCACCGGTGACCGTGTAGACGGTGCCCTCGGTGGTCTCCCGGCCGGGAGCGGCGTAGGGGTCCTGCTGCGGTGTGGTGGGGCGGTCGTCGGTGCTCGTCACGAGTAGGCCCTCCGCTCGTCGGGCGGCGGGATCTCCGCCCCCTTGTACTCCACGGGGATGCCGCCCAGCGGGTAGCTCTTGCGCTGGGGGTGGCCCTCCCAGTCGTCCGGCATGAGGATCCGGGTCAGCGCGGGATGGCCGTCGAAGACCACGCCGAACATGTCCCAGGTCTCGCGCTCGTGCCAGTCCGCGGTGGGGTACACGTCAACGACGCTGTCGACGTGCAGGTTCTCGATGTCCAGCGCGACCTCGAGCCGGATGCGGCGCCGGTAGGTCATGGACAGCAGGTGGTAGGCGACGTGCACCGGCCGGTCGACGGGCGACCCGTCCGGCGCCGAGTAGTCCACACCGGACACCGTCGCGCAGAACTCGAAGCGCAGGCCCGGGTCGTCGCGCAGCGTGCGGGCGACCGCGTTCAGCTTGTCGGGCAGCACGTACAGGGTCATCTCGTCGCGGTCGATCGTGACCTGCTCGATCGCGTCCCGCGGGATGGAGCGCTCGTCCATCGCCGCACCCAGCTCGTCGGCGAACTCGTCGAACCAGCCGCCGAAGGGCCGCTCGGCCGGCGCCGGTGCGTACCCGGGCAGCGTCAGCCCGCCGTAGCCGGAGGTGTCCCCCGTGCCGCGGACGCCGAACATCCCCGAGCGTGCCCGGGTCTCGGTGATGCGGGCCGCGGGCCGGACACCGGCCAGCGCGTCCCCACCACCACCGGCCTGCTGCTGCTCCAGCGCGGCGCCGCTCTCCTGCGACGACGAGTGCTCGTCGCCGGTGGGCTCGGCGTCGTCCTTCGAGGTACCGGTCGGTCCGGTCACTGCTGCTCACCTCCACGCGCGGCGTCGGCCAGCGACGGCAGGTCCGGCCGCTCGGCCGCGACCAGCTCGTTCAGGGCCGGCTTCGGCTGCGCGCCCGGCTCGAGATGGTTCGGGACGTCCGGGGTGGGCGTGCTCTTCAGCGCGTCCAGCTGCTTGTGCTTCGGCGCGAACTTCACCGACGACGGCACCATCGGCGTCCGGTACCCGGACTCGGCCAGCTCGGCGGCCCGCTTCGGGCCCAGCGGCTCGTCCATGATCTTGGCGTGGATCTTCAGGATCGCGTCGATGAGCATCTCCGGCCGCGGCGGGCAGCCCGGCAGGTACATGTCCACCGGCACGACGTGGTCGACGCCCTGGACGATCGCGTAGTTGTTGAACATGCCGCCGGAGCTGGCGCACACGCCCATCGCGAGCACCCAGCGCGGCTCGGGCATCTGGTCGTAGATCTGGCGCAGGACCGGCGCCATCTTGTTGCTCACCCGGCCCGCGACGATCATCAGGTCGGCCTGGCGCGGCGAGGCACGGAAGACCTCCATGCCGAACCGCGCGAGGTCGTAGCGCGGTGCGCCGGTGGTCATCATCTCGATGGCGCAGCAGGCCAGGCCGAACGTGGCGGGCCAGAGCGACGACTTCCGGGTCCAGTTGACCAGCTTCTCGACGTTGGTCAGCAGGACACCGCTGGGCAGGTTCTCCTCGAGTCCCATGACGGCCTCAGTTCCACTCGAGCCCGCCGCGACGCCATTCGTAGGCGTACGCGAAGGCGATCGTGGCGATGTAGAGCGTGATGGCCACGAACCCGAAGACACCGACCGCGTCGGCGACGACGGCGTACGGGTACATGAACACCAGCTCGATGTCGAACAGGATGAACAGCATCGCCGTGAGGTAGTAGGCGACCGGGACGCGACCGCCACCGACGACGGGTTGCGGCGAGGGCTCGATGCCGCACTCGTAGGAGTCCAGCTTCGCCCGGTTGAACCGGCGCGGCCCGATCAGTGGCGCCGCGGCGACCGAGAACACCGCGAACCCCGCCGCCAACGCGAACAGCAGGACGAGCGGGAGATAGGGATCGAGCATCCGTTCACCTTCGTGGTCGCGCCGCCACCGTCGTTGGTGGTGATCGACAAGCCGGTCGGGGGGACCCTATGTCCGCCACCGTGTGACGAAGAACCCAGGCGAGCCTTACCTGAGGGGGGACCTGGATCACGTGTGATCCACATCGTCGCTGGTCGAGGCCCTCCGATCGCCGTGTCGAGCACCACGCTTGTGAAAAACTTCACGAACGTCGCGACGAGTGTAGGACGTGAGCCACGGATCCGCGTCGGCGGATCGGGCGAGGACGACGAACTTCTTGCGGCGCAACGCGACGCGACCGGGCGGTGACAGAGGGTCCGGCACCGCTGCCCGGCCGGCGCGACAGCGCTCGCCCCGTGCGGGAGCGGTCGGTCGGTGCAGGCACGAATCCGTGCAGGACCGGTCGGGCCGTGCAGGACCGGTCGGTCGGGGCCGGAGCGCTCGGGATGCAGGAACCGCCGGTCGGGCCGGAGCGCTCGGGCGATGCAGGAACCGCCGGTCGGGCCGGAGCGCTCGGGATGCAGGAGCCGCCCGGCGCGCGGAGAACGGTGCCCCTCGGCCCGGTGCCGGCGGCCGGGCGTGCGGCTGTCGGGCAGCACAGAACCTGTGCGGCCGCATCGCGGCGCGGCGCGGAGGCGCGGCGCGATGCGGGGCGCGGCGCCGGGGCCGCGGGCCCGGGGGACGAGGCGCGGCGGCACGGCCCCGGCGGCGCGGCGGCGGCGCCGGGACGGGGCGTCGGCGCGGAGGCCGGCGTGGGTCAGGCGGGCTTGTACGCCCGGTGCAGCGCCACGGCGCCGACGGTGAGGTTGCGCCAGGCCACCCGCTCCCAGCCCGCGTCGGCGATCTTCTGGGAGAGCGCGGCCTGGTCGGGCCAGTCCCGGATCGACTCGGCGAGGTAGAGGTAGGCGTCCGGGTTCGAGGACACCGTGCGGGCCACGGTGGGGATCAGGTGCCCGAGGACGGCGCCCTGGTAGAGCGCGCGGAACGGCGCCCAGGTGGGGGTGGAGAACTCGCAGACCACGAGACGTCCGCCGGGGCGGGTCACCCGGGCCATCTCGCGCAACCCGGCGACGGTGTCGGCGACGTTGCGCAGGCCGAAGGAGATCGTGACGGCGTCGAACGAGGCGTCGGCGAAGGGCAGGTGCAGGGCGTCGGCGGCGGCCTTCGGCACGTCGCGGTGGGCGCCCGCGCGCAGCATGCCCAGCGAGAAGTCGGCGGCGACGCACCAGGCGCCGCCCTTCGCGAGCTCGACGGTGGACACCGCGGTACCCGCGGCGAGGTCGAGGACCTTCTCGCCGGGCGAGAGGGCCAGTGCGCGCCGGGTCTGCACCCGCCAGTAGCGGTCCTGACCGCCGGACATCGCGGTGTTGGTCAGGTCGTAGCGCCGGGCGACACCGTCGAACATCCGGGCGACGTCGTGCGGATCCTTGTCGAGCTCGGCGCGGGACACGCCACGAGCGTACGCAGCGGCGGTCACCGCTCGCCGAACTGCTCCCGTAGGACCTCGCGCAGCCCGGACAGGTACTCCGCACGGACCCGGGCCGCGGTCGCCGGCCACTCCCCGGCGGGGGTGTCGACGCCGGTCCCGGGTCCGGTGAAGGCGCCCATCCCGTGCAGGGCGATCCACCGGTGGTCGTAGTCGTGCGAGGCGCCCCGGTCCCAGGCGACGGCCCGCACGGCGGCGCGCCGGACCCGGGCCGGGTCGGCGAAGGCCCACCGGTTCACCGCCTCGCCGAACCGCTCGCGCAGCACCCCGACCGCCGACGCGGCCGTGGGGTCGGTGCAGCGGGTCGCGTCGAACCGGGCACGGACCTGGGCCGCGTAGAACCAGCGGGCGGCCTCCCCCATGTCGCCCTCGGCGACCAGGTTCTCCGACAGGGCGAACAGCACCGGCGGCAGCACCCGGTGCGGCGCGGCCAGCACCTCGGCCCTGGCCGTCGCACGGACGGCCGGGTTGCGGTCGAGCAGCCGCTGCATCTGCGCGACGGCGGCCGAGGTGTCCACTCCGGCGAGCTCACCCTGCGGTTCGACGACGACGGTCGTGCCCACGTGTGTCATGCCGCCGAGCCTGCGCCGGGCGGGCTCCTCCCGGATCCGCACGACTACGCAGCCGCGACCGAGCGGGGTCAGGCGGCGAGGCGCTCGGGCGCGGCGTGCAGCACCTGGGTGTAGTGCGCGAGCAGCTCGTCCCCGACCGCGGTCCAGGTGCGGCGCAGGACGGACTGGCGGGCGGCGGTGCCGAACGCCCGGTTGCGGTCCGGGTCGCACAGCGCGGTGACGGCGCCGACCAGCTCGCGGTCGGCCTCGTCGGTGGCGGGGTCGCCGGGCTCGCCGCCGTCCGGGCGGGGCGCGACGAGGTACCCGGTGCGGCCGGGCAGGACGAGGTCGCGCGGTCCGCCCGCGTCCGGCGCGACGACCGGGACACCGGAGGCCAGCGCCTCCTGCACGGCCTGGCAGAACGTCTCGGCCTGTCCGGTGTGGACGAACACGTCGAGGCTGGCGTAGATCCGGTCGAGCTCGTCGCCGCCGCGGTGCCCGAGGAACGCCGCCGACGGCAGCCGCTCCCGCAGCCCGTCCGCGCTCGGCCCGTCCCCGACGACGACCAGCCGCGTCCCGGGCATCGACCCCAGCACCGCGAGCCGGTCGACCTGCTTCTCCGGGGCCAGCCGGCCGACGAACCCGATCAGCCGTTCCCCGTCCGGCGCCAGCTCGGCGCGCAGCGCGTCGTCGCGCCGGGAGGGGGAACCGCCGGGTGTCGACGCCGCGCGCCCACTGGTGCACCCGCGGGACGCCGCGCTCGCGCAGCGCGCCGGTCGCCCAGCTGGACGGGGCGAGCGTGCGGTCCGCCATCGAGTGCAGCCGGCAGGTCCAGCGCCAGGCCGCACGGGCGGTGAGACCGAGCCCGTACGACGAGGCGAACCCGGCGACGTCGGTCTGGTAGATCGCGACCGTCGGGATGCCGAGCCGGCGCGCGGCGGCCAGCCCCCGCGCCCCGACGACGAACGGCGCGGCCAGGTGGACGACGTCCGGCCGGAACGCCCGCAGCGCGGTGAGCACCCGGCGGCTCGGGACGCCGACCGGCATCGAGTTGACCACCGGGAGCCCGACGGCGGGGATCCGGACGACCGGGATCCCGTCGTACTCCTGCGGCTCACCGGACCCGGGTGCGATCACGAGGACGTCGTGGCCACCGGCCCGCAGGTGCTCGCACACCCGCAGGACGGAGTTGGTGACGCCGTTGACCACCGGCAGGAAGCATTCCGAGACGATTGCGACACGCACGGTTCGACAGTGCTCGGAGCGGGACGCCGGGCCGGGTCCACGGCGTGATCAACCACCCAACCCTCGGCGAACATCGGGTGGGGCGCCCGCGAGTTGGTGTGCCCGGCACGGTCGCGTCATCTCGCGGTCGCGACCGGGTCACCACCTGCCCGGACACTCGGTGCGCATGACGGCCGTCCCGCAGACCACCCGACCCGTGCGCCCGGTGGACCCGGCGCTGCTCTCCCGCGCCCTGGAGACGGCCGGGCGGCTGGCGAACGACGCCGCCGAGGTGATCACCGCGACGCTCGGCCGCGAGCACGGCGGACCGCCGGAGGCCACCGCCAAGGCGAACCCGTTCGACTGGGTCACCGACACCGACCGGACGCTGGAGCGGCACACCCGCCGCGTCCTGGCCGCCGAGTTCCCCGGCTGCCCGGTCGTCGGCGAGGAGTACGGCGCCGACCGGGGCGCGGCGGAGGCGCCGATGCGGTGGGTGGTGGACCCGGTCGACGGCACCGCGAACTACGTCGCCGGGCTCCCGTGGTGCGCGTACAGCCTGGCCCTGGTCGACGGCGACGGCCCGGCCGTCGGCGTCGTCGCCGATCCGGGCCGCGGGCAGATCTACGCGGCCGCCCGCGGCCGCGGGTTCCGGGCGAACGGCAAGCCGGTCCCCCTGGCCCGGCCGGCCAGGCTGGCCGGCTCACTGGTGTGTGCGGAGGACCCGGACCCGGCCTTCGTCGACCGTGCCCGCGCCGCGCACGCCGGCGTCCGGGTGCTCGGGTCGGCCGCCCTGGCGATCACCCAGGTGGCGCTGGGCAACGCCGTCGCCGCGGTGCTCACCCGCTACCACGAGTGGGACGTGGCGGGGGCGCTGTGCCTGGCCGCGGAGTCCGGCGCGATGGTGCTGGGCCGCGACGGGCGGTCCGCCCCGATGCCGGCGGACGGGCTGCTCGTCGTCGCGCCGGAGGTGGCGGCGGAGACGTGCGCGCTCTGGCGCGGTCAGGACCGCTGATCGCGGCGGCGCCGCAGCGTCACCCAGGCCGGGCCGACCACGACCCAGATCGCGGCGAGCGCGCCGGCCGCCGGGAGGATGCCGTCGACCGCGGACCGGCCTGCGACGCGGACCCGGGTGGGCTCCGCGATGTCGTACTCGACGTAGATGTTCTCGCCGGGCGTGAGACCGACCGGGTAGGCGATCCCGGCCCCGGGGGTCTGCAGGCGCCCCTCGGCGTCGACGAACCGGACCACCGAGCGCCAGTAGCCGGAGCCGTCGAGGACGGTGGCCGCCGTGGTGGCGCCGTGCGAGGAGATCCGGATGTCGGTGAGGAACGCCCCACCGAGCGCGATCAGCACCAGCAGCGTCAGGGTGATCCCGACACCCGCGACGATCTCCGGCACCCGGTAGCGCACCCGGGCCATGAAGCGGCCCGCAGCGGCCCGGGTCTCGGTCAGCACGTCGCCGGTCGGACTGGTCACGACACCCGATTCTAGGGAGCCGCCCACCGGGCCACGGCCACCCGGGTGTGTCGGGTGCCTCGCCCCGCCGCCCCGCACCGCTGCGGTCCGTTGCCTACCCTCGGGGTGTGACTGTCGCACCGGCCGGCACCGCGTTGCGGGTCCGCACCCGCCCGCTCCGGCTCGACGGGCCGCTGCTGGACGTGCTGCCCCGCGGTGCGGGCGCGCTGTCCTGGGTGCGTGGCGACGAGGGCATCGTCGGGTGGGGCGAGGCCGCCCGGTTCACCGCGTCCGGTCCCGGGCGGTTCGCCGAGGCCGACCGCTGGTGGCGCTCGGTCGTGGCCGACCTGGAGGTCGACGACGACGTCCGGCTGCCCGGCACCGGCGCCGTCGCCTTCACCTCCTTCACCTTCGATCCGGCATCCGCCGGGTCGGTGCTGGTGGTGCCGCGGGTCGTCGTCGGCCGCCGCGGGCACCGGGCGTGGGTCACCGAGATCTCCACGGACGACGAGCCGCCCGGCGCGGCGCTGCCCGTCCCCGCGCCGGTCCGGCCCGGCGGGCGGCTGCACTTCGCCGACGGCGACGTCCCGGCCCACCGCTACCGCGGCGCGGTCGGCGAGGCCGTGCGCCGGATGCGGGCGGGTGAGCTGGACAAGGTCGTGCTCGCCCACGACCTGCTCGCGCACGCCGACGCGGACCTCGACACGCGCTTCCTCCTGGGCGGGCTCGCCCGACGGTTCCCGACGTGCTGGACGTTCGCCGTCGACGGCCTGGTCGGCGCCACCCCGGAGCTGCTGCTGCGGCTCGACGGGCCGACCGTGGAGTCGCGGGTGCTGGCCGGGACGATGTGGCCCTCCGGCGACGGGACCGATGTGGACAGCGCGCTCGCCGGGTCCGCGAAGGACCGCCGCGAGCACGCCTACGCGGTCGACTCCCTGGCCGCGTCGCTGCGGCCGCTGGTGACGGACCTGCGGGTGCCGGACGGCCCGTCCGTCCTGACCCTGCCCAACGTGTCCCACCTGGCGAGCGACGTCACCGCCCGGCTCGACGCGGCGCGCCCCGCCTCCCTGCTGACGCTGCTCGGTGCGGTGCACCCGACCGCGGCCGTCGGCGGGACCCCGACCCCGGACGCGACCGCGCTGATCACGGAGATCGAGGGGCTCGACCGCGGCCGCTACGCCGGCCCGGTCGGCTACGTCGACGCCGACGGCGGCGGGGAGACCGGCATCGCGCTGCGCTGCGCCGAGCTGCGCGGCCGGACGGCGCGGTTGTTCGCCGGGTGCGGGATCGTCGCCGACTCCGATCCCGACGCGGAGGTGCGCGAGGCCGCCGCCAAGATGCGCGCCGTCCGGGAGGCGCTGGAGGGCTGAGCGCACTCAGCCCAGTGCCGCGCCCACGGCCTCGCGGAGGGCGGCGTGCGCGTCGCGCAGACCGGCCCGCGGCACCCGGACACGGACCAGGCGGCGCCCGGAGCCGGGCCGTGCGGTCAGCTCGGCCGGGTCACCGGACCAGTCGGTCGCGTCCCAGCCCGCGGCGCGGGCCAGCCCGACGAGATCGACCCCGGTCGGGGTGCCGAAGATCCGCTCGAAGGCGTGCGCGTGTTCCGCGCCGCCCTGCTCGAGCAGGTGGAAGATGCCGCCGCCGTCGTCGTCGAGGACGACCGCGGTGAGGTCCGGGCAGGGCTCGTCCGGGCCGATGACCAGGCCCGTCGTGTCGTGCACCAGGGTGAGGTCACCGAGCAGCAGCGCGGTCGGGCCGTCGTGCGCCAGCGCGGCGCCGACGGCGGTCGACACCGTCCCGTCGATCCCCGCGACGCCCCGGTTCGCGCGCACCGTCAGCCCGGACCGGGGGGTGGCGGCGAGCGCGACGTCGCGGACCGGGTTCGACGAGCCGAGGACGAGCTGCCCGCCGTCGCGCTGCGCGGCGACGACCTGACGGGCCAGGCGCAGGCCGGGCGCACCGTCGGCGGTGCCGTCGTCGAGGGCGGTGTCGAGGGCCTTGGCCGCGGCCCGGTCGGCGTCGCCCCACGCCCACGTCCAGTCGTCGGGCGGGGTGAGGGCGGGCAGCGCGCCGACGGCCCGGACCGTGCCGGACACGTCGGTCCAGCCGACGCCGTCCTGACCGGGGTCGGCGTACACCGCGATGCCGGGGTCCGCGAGCACGGCGGACACCGCGCGGTGCAGCGTCGGACGGCCCAGGACGACCACCTGCGTCGGCCGCAGCTCCGGCCGGTCGATCAGCCAGGGGCCGGTGCGCAGGGCGTGCGGCCACCACGGCGACGACGGCTCGGCCACCAGCGGGGCGCCACCGAGCAGGCCGGGATCGGCGGCCGGGCCGCCGGTACCGGCGATCACGAGGGTCCGGGCGGCGGGGTCCAGCGGCAGTGGCGGCGCCGTCCGCACCGGCCGGGTCACCGCGGTCCAGGCCGCTCCGGCGGCGCGGCCGGCGGGGACGCCGGGCCCGAGGAGGTCCTGCGCACCGGGCGTCGCGGCCGGGCCCTCGGGCACCAGCGGCTCGGCGTAGGGCAGGTCCAGGTGCACCGGGCCGGGGGCACCGGCCCCGGTCCCGGTCGCCGCCGCCAGCGCGCGCGCCACCGACGACCGCCAGCGCCGCGCCTCCGTGTCGGTCACCACGTCGGGCACGGCGAGCGAGCCGGACCAGCGCACGGTCGGCCCGAACAGGGCGGACTGCGCGATCGTCTGGCTGGCACCGGTCCCGACGAGCTCGGGCGGCCGGTCCGCGGTGAGCGCGATCAGCGGCACCCCGGCGTGGGCGGCCTCGAGCACGGCGGGGTGCAGGTTCGCGACGGCCGTCCCCGAGGTGACGACGACCGGCACCGGACGCCCGGAGGCCAGCGCCAGGCCGAGTGCGAGGAAGCCCGCCGTCCGCTCGTCGATCCGGACGTGCAGCCGGATCAGCCCGAGCGCCTCGGCCCGGGCCAGCGCGAACGCCGGCGGCGCGTTGCGGGAGCCCGGGCAGAGCACAGCGTCGGTGACGCCGGCGCGGATCAGCTCGTCCACGAGGACGCGAGCCTGGGCGGTGGAGCCGTTCACGCAATCAACCCTCGGTAGCCGTGGTGGGGGCCGGGCGGGCGGCGAGACGCACGCTCCGGAAACCCGCCGCCGGTCGTGCGGTCCGGCGCTCGGGAGGCGCGACCGCGACCGGCCGGTATCGACGGTACCCCGTACGGCGGGGCCTCCACCTGTGACGCCCGTCGTCGGCGGCTCAGACCTCCAGGTACTCGAAGGTCGTCGCCGCGCTCGCGCCGGGGAGCCGGGTCGCGACCCCGGCCGCCCATTCCCGCAGGACTCCGCTGCCCGCCATGTCGCCGTCCAGCGCCGCCAGGTACGCCCGGTGCGCCTCCAGCGAGGCGACGGCCGCGTCGAGGTGCCCGGAGATGTCGACCGCGTGCCGCGCGCGGGGCGACGCCGCGACCGCGACCCCGTGCACGCCGTCCCACCGCTCGCCCGCCTCCGGGAACAGCCACCGGTTCGCCGCGTCCCGGACGGCGTCGATGACGGCCCGGCCGACGGCGACGTGATCGGCGTGGTTGGGCGCGGCGCCGTCGGCGTCCCACGACTCCCGGTGGTTCCCGGTGACGACGAGCTGCGGCCGGTGCCTGCGGATCGCCGCGGCGATGTCGCGGCGCAGCGCGACCGAGTACTCGACCAGGCCGTCGGGATGGTCGAGGAACTCGACGACGTCGACGCCGACGGCCGCGCACGCCGCCCGCTGCTCGGCCTCGCGGACGGGGGCGCACGCGTCGGGGGCGAGGGTGTCGATCCCCGCCTCACCGCGGGTGACCAGCAGGTAGGTGACCCGCCTGCCCTGCGACGTCCAGCGGGCGACGGCGCCGGAACCGCCGTACTCCATGTCGTCCGGATGGGCGACGACGACCAGCACGCGGTCGGCGTCCTCGGGCAGCGGCAGGTAGTCGTCGTCGGACATGGGTCCAGTGTGGCGGTGACCGTCGGCCCGGTGTGGCCGCAGCACGTCGGATGCCGGGTCCTGGTGTGGTGGGAACCGGTGTATCCGTCACCCGGACGAACTACGGTGACGCCACCGACAGCCAGTCTCACGATGGGGAGAGACCGTGTCCGACACGCAGTCCGGTGCCACCGCACCGGGAACCGGGACGACGCCGACGGAGCCCGACCGGCCACGCACGCCGATCGGCCGCGTGGTCGCGGCGAGCATGCTCGGCACGACGGTCGAGTGGTACGACTACTTCCTCTACGGCGTCGCCGCGGCGCTGGTCTTCCCGCAGGTGTTCTTCCCGGACTCCGACGGCGCCACCGGCCTGCTGCTCTCGCTCGGCACGTTCGCCGTCGGGTTCATCGCGCGCCCGCTGGGCGGCCTGGTGTTCGGCCACTACGGCGACAAGATCGGCCGCAAGAAGCTGCTGGTCATCTCGCTGCTCATGATGGGCCTGTCGACGTTCGCGATCGGCCTGCTGCCGGGCTACGCCACGATCGGCATCGCCGCGCCGGCGCTGCTGGTGCTGCTGCGCCTGATCCAGGGCTTCGCACTGGGCGGCGAGTGGGGCGGCGCCGTCCTGATCGTGTCCGAGCACGGGAAGCCCGAGCACCGGGGGTTCTGGGCGAGCTGGCCACAGGCCGGTGCGCCCGCCGGGCAGCTGCTCGCCAACGGCCTGCTCGCGGTGATGGCGCTGGTGCAGTCCGAGGAGGCCTTCCAGGCCTGGGGCTGGCGGATCCCGTTCCTGCTGTCCGCCGTGCTGGTGCTGATCGGCCTGTACGTCCGGCTCGCCGTCGAGGAGTCCCCGGTGTTCCGGGAGGCGCAGGCGAAGGCGGCCGCGCGGGCCGCGGCCGGCGAGAAGGAGACGATGCCGATCGTCGACGTGTTCCGGCAGTACCCGCGCGAGGTGCTGACCGCGATGGGCGCCCGGTTCGCCGAGAACGTCTCCTACTACATCTTCACGATCGTCATCTCCACCTACGCGACCCGTCAGCTCGACCTGCCGTCGTCGTTCGTGCTGGGGGCGGTGCTGATCGGTGCGGCCGTGCACCTGGTGACCACCCCGATGTGGGGCGCGATCTCCGACCGGGTCGGGCGCAAGCCGGTGTACCTGGTCGGGGCCGTCGGCGTCGGTGTCTGGGCGTTCGCGTTCTTCTACCTCCTCGACACGCGGAACTTCGCGCTCACCGCGATCGCGGTGACGGTCGGCCTGGTGCTGCACGGCGCGATGTACGGCCCGCAGGCGGCGTTCCTGTCCGAGCTGTTCGGCACGAAGGTCCGCTACTCGGGGGTGTCGATCGGCTACCAGCTGGCCTCGGTGTTCGCCGGCGGTCTCGCCCCGGTGATCGCGGTCGCACTGCTGACCGCGACCGGCACCGGCTTCTCGATCGCCGTCTACATCGCGGCCAGCTCGGTGGTGACGATCGTCGCCGTGGCGCTCTACTCGGAGACCCGGACCCGCCGCCTCGACGCCGACGACGCGCTGACGGAGCGCTGACGCGGAACCGATCCTCCCCGAGCGCGGCGGCTCCGCCGGGCGTAGAACGGGCACCGACCCGACCACCGTCCCCCGGAGCCGCCCCGTGCCGCGTACCGACCTGACGATCCCCACCCCCGACGGCGACGCCCGTGCCACCCTGCACACCCCGGACGGCGACGGCCCCTGGCCCGGGGTCGTGCTCTACGTCGACGCGGGCGGGGTCCGGAAGGCCATGCACGACATGGCCGCCCACCTCGCCGTCCTCGGCTACGCGGTGCTGCTGCCCGACGTCTACCACCGGCACGGCGACTGGGCGCCCTTCGACATGAGCACCGTGTTCACCGACGACGACGAGCGCGCCCGGCTGATGGGGATGGTCTCCTCGCTGGAGCCGCGGATGGTCGCCGTCGACGCGGAGGCCTGGGTGACGGCGCTGCTCGACCGCCCCGAGGTCGCCGGCCCCCGGGTCGGCGTCACCGGGTACTGCATGGGCGGCGTGATGGCGCTGCGGACAGCCGGCACGCAGCCCGAGCGGGTGGCCGCGGCGGCGTCGTTCCACGGCGGGAACCTCGCCACCGACGACCCGGCCAGCGTGCACCGACTCGCCGACCGGATCCGCGCCACCGTGTACGTCGCGGGCGCCACCGACGACCGCTCGTTCCCCGAGGAGCAGCGGCAGCGGCTGGAGGAGGCCCTGTCCGGCGCCGGTGTCGGCCACACGGTGGAGACCTATCCGGCGGCGCACGGGTTCGCCGTCCCCGACACTCCCGCCCACGACGACGCCGCCGAGCAGCGGCACTGGGAGGCCCTGCACCGCCTGTTCGGCGGCGCACTCTGACGGGAGCGGCCGCGGGGTAACGTTCCGCCCGAGATGAGCGCGACCCTGCACGTGACGGGCCTGGCCGCGGGCCACGGCGATCACCCCCTGTTCTCCGAGCTGGACCTCGTCGTCGCACCGGGCGACGTCGTCGGCCTGGTCGGCGCGAACGGCGCCGGGAAGTCGACCCTGCTGTCGCTGCTCGCCGGGGAACGGGAGCCCGACGCCGGAAAGCTGACGCTCGCCCCGCCGGACGCCACGGTCGGGCACCTGCCACAGGAGCCCGACCGGCGGCCCGGCGAGACGGTGGCCGGCTTCCTCGCCCGGCGCACCGGCGTGGCCACGGCACAGTCCACGATGGACACCGCGGCCGAGGACCTGGCGTCCGGCGCCCCGGGTGCCGACGACCGGTACGCCGGCGCGCTGGACCGCTGGCTCGCCCTCGGCGGGGCCGACCTCGACGAGCGGGCCGGCGACGCGCTGCGCGAGGTCGGGCTCGGCGTCGGGACCGGCGCGCCGATGACCGGGCTGTCCGGCGGGCAGGCGGCGCGGGCGAACCTCGCCGCGCTCCTGCTGTCCCGCTACGACCTCCTGCTGCTCGACGAGCCCACCAACGACCTGGACCTCGACGGGCTGGACCGACTGGAGCGGTTCGTCACCGGCCTCGCCCGCCAGGGCACCCCGACCGTCCTGGTCAGCCACGACCGCGAGTTCCTGGCCCGCACGGTGAACCGGATCGTCGAGCTCGACCTCGCCCAGCAGCAGGTCCGGATCCACGACGGCGGACACGAGGCCTACCTCGCCGAACGCGAGATCGCGCGCCGGCACGCACGCGAGGACTACGACGAGTACGCCGACAAGCTGGGCGCACTCCGGCAGCGGGCCGTGATGCAGCGGAACTGGATGGCCCAGGGCGTCCGGAACGCGCGCCGCAAGACCAAGGACCCGGACAAGAACGTGCGCGCCCTGCGCGCCGAGTCCAGCGAGAAGCAGGCCGCGAAGGCCCGCCAGACCGAGCGGGCGATCGAGCGGCTGGAGGTCGTCGAGGAGCCCCGCAAGGAGTGGGAGCTGCGGATGACGATCGCGGCCGCGCCCCGGTCCGGGACGGTCGTCGCGCGGGCGGACGCGGCCGTCGTGCGCCGCGGGGACTTCGTGCTCGGTCCGGTGACGCTCCAGCTGGAGTGGGCGGACCGGGTCGTCGTCACCGGCGCGAACGGTGCCGGGAAGTCGACGCTCCTCGGGCTGCTGCTCGGCCGGATCGCACCGGACACCGGCGCCGCGGGGCCGGGATCGGGGGTGGTCGTCGGGGAGATCGACCAGGCCCGCGGCGCATTCCTCGGCGAGCAGACGCTGCTGCGGGCGTTCGGGGAGCAGGTGCCCGACTGGCCCGAGTCCGAGGTGCGGACGCTGCTGGCCAAGTACGCGCTCACCGCCGACCAGGTGCTGCGGACCGCGGCGTCGCTGTCACCGGGTGAGCGGACCCGGGCCGGGCTGGCGCTGCTGCAGGCCCGCGGGGTGAACCTGCTGGTGCTCGACGAGCCGACCAACCACCTCGACCTGCCCGCGATCGAGCAGCTGGAGCAGGCGCTCGACGCGTTCACCGGGACGGTCCTGCTGGTCACACACGACCGGCGGATGCTGGACACGGTCCGCGCGACCCGTCGCTGGGAGCTGCGGGACGGAGCGGTCACCGAGCTCTGACCCCGCTACGAACCGGGGAGCCCCGGACCGGTGTCGCCGGTCCGGGGCTCCCCGGTTCGAGTGCGGAAGAAGGGTGGGCGGGGGTCAGGCCTGCTCGGGCTCGGCGGCGTCGGACTGCGCGACGATGGCGAAGCGCAGCTCCTCCTCGCCGCCCTCCGTCGTCACCGGCTGCACGTCGAGCACCTTGTCGTCCAGCAGCTGGGCCGCGGTGGGCTCCAGGAAGACGGTGATGCCCTCGCCGCGCAGGACAGTGTCCTGGTCGTCGGCCGTCTGCGCCAGCGCGAGCTCCAGGCCCTGCGCGGGGTCCGGCGCGGTGATGCGCAGGCCGCCGTCGTCGGGCAGCTCGGCGTCGGTGCTCAGGGTCTTGATCGCCTCAGCGGCGTTCTCGGTGATCGCCAACATCGACCCCACCGTACGGACGGCGGTGTGCACGTCCACCGGTGTCCCCCCGTCCCGATCACGTTCGGGTGGCGACGGCCCCGTGTCCACCGGGAATGCGCCGGGTGAGCTACGTCACCCACCCCGGCGACCGGTCCCGCGCACGAGAGCGGCCCGGCGTCCACCGTGGGACGCCGGGCCGCCGGTACCGCGAGCGGGTGGCGCGGACTCAGCCGAAGTCGTCGGGGTCCGGGCCGATCCGCTTGCCGGTGTGCAGCTTCTCGATCGACGCGATGTCGTCGTCGGTCAGGGAGAAGTCGAAGATCTCGAAGTTCTCCTTGATCCGGCCCGGGTCGTTCGACTTCGGGAACACGATGTTCCCGAGCTGGATGTGCCAGCGGAGCACGACCTGCGCGGCGGACTTGCCGTACTTCCGGGCGAGCTCGGCGAGCTCCGGGGCCTCGAGCAGGCCCTTGCCCTGGCCGATCGGGCTCCACGCCTCGGTCGCGATGCCGTGCTGCCGGTGGTAGTCGCGCAGCTCGCGCTGGACCAGGTGCGGGTGGAACTCGATCTGGTTGATCGCCGGCACCGTCGAGGTCTCGGCCGCGAGCCGGTCCAGGTGCGGGACCTGGAAGTTGGAGACGCCGATCGACCGGGCCTTGCCGGCCTTCCTCGCGTCCTCGAAGCCCTGCCAGGTCTCGACGTAGCGGTCCTCCTGCGGCTTCGGCCAGTGGATCAGGTAGAGATCGACGTGGTCGAGGCCGAGCTTGGTGAGGCTGTCGTCGAGGCGCTCGACGGCCGAGCCGCGGCCGTGGCCGTCGTTGTTCAGCTTCGTGGTGATCCAGAGCTCGTCGCGCGGGACGCCCGCGTCGGCGATCCCCTTCCCGACGCCCTCCTCGTTGCCGTACATCTGCGCGGTGTCGATGTGCCGGTAGCCCACGTCCAGGGCCGCCTTGACCTTCTCCGCGGTGTCGCCGGGCTCGATCTGGAAGACCCCGAAGCCGAGCTGCGGGATCTCCCGGCCGTCGTTGAGCGTGATCGTGGGAGTAGCCATGACTCCGGTCTACCCGCGCCTGCGCGCGCACATGCCCCACCGTGGGATGTGCCTCGACGGGGAATAGCTCAGCCCCACACCCGGGCGATCTCTGCTGCGACGCCGGCCGCCTGCGCCCGCCCGGCCCGGGCCGCGGCCGGCCGCCGTGCCGGGTCGAGCACGTTGCGGCCGAACGCGCGCCGGGCGCGGCGGTCCGGCTCGACGCAGGCGACCCGCCCGAGCGCGCCGAGCGCCTCGGCCTGCACGCGCGGGGCGACGGCCGACCCGAGCCCGCCGGTCAGCGGGGCGAGCACGACGACGCGGCCGTACCCGGCGGCGAGGTCGGCGTTGGCCATGGACCGCACCCCACCGTCGATCCAGCGGGTTCCGGCGGCCGTCACCGGTGGCCAGACGCCGGGGACCGCGCAGCTGGCGGCGACCGCGGTGGCGAGCGGGACACCGTCGTCGCGGGTGAAGACCCGGAGGTCGCCGGTGTACGCGTCCACCGCGGTGATCCACAGGTCACGGCCGGACGGCCAGCCGGCGTCGCCGAGCCGGGACCCGATCGCGGCGAGCCGCTCGGCCTCCCCGACGGTGTCGGCGGCCAGCGCCATCCGGCCGATCCGGGCGCGGACCCGGCGGGCGTCCCGCGGGCCCGCCAGCGCGGCCACCCCGTACCGGACGGCGAGACGCAGCCCGAGGTTCGCCGCGATCTCGCCCGACGGCGGCGCGAGCTGGGTCTCCAGCAACGCCTCGGGGTCCCGTCCGGCGGCGAGGTTCGCTCCGACCGCCGACCCCGCCGACGTCCCGACGACGAGATCGGCCCCGGTCAGGTCGATCCCGTCCGCCGCCAGACCCGCGACCAACCCGTACATCCAGGCGATCCCGGTGATCCCGCCACCGCCGAGGACCAGTGCCCGCCGCTCGTCGCCCATCCGCTGTCAGCCCCGCAGCGCCCGGGCGGCGATCTGGGCGAGGTGCACCGGCTCCCGCTCCCCGGCCTGCCGGACCTGGGTACGGCAGGAGTAGCCGTCGGCGAGCAGGTCCACCGCGCCGTCGGCGGCCCGGACCGCGGGGAGCAGCGCACGCTCGGCACAGGCCATCGAGACGTCGTAGTGCCCGTCCTCGAAGCCGAAGTTGCCGGCCAGGCCGCAGCAGCCGGAGTCGAGCACGGTCGCGTCCACCCCGAGCGCCGCCAGCACCGCGCGGTCCGGTTCGCTGCCCAGCTCGGCGTGCTGGTGGCAGTGGATCTGCACCAGCGCCGCGCCGTTGCCCTCCCCCGCGACGGCGGCGAGCTCGTCGGCGTGCCGGTTCAGCAACTCCGCGAACGTCGACACCTGCTGCTCGAGGACCGTGACCCGCGGCTCGTCGGGCAGCAGCTCCGCCGCGTCGGACCGCAGGGCGGCGGTGCACGACGGCTCCAGTCCGACGACCGGGATCCCCGCGTCGAGCGCCGGGCCGATCGCCCGCAGGCTGCGCGCCAGCACCCGGCGGGCGGCGGTGACCTGGCCGGTCGAGGTCCAGGTCAGGCCGCAGCACACGTTCCTGGGCGGCAGCTCGACCCGATACCCGAGCCCGGTGAGGACGGCGACGGCGTCCGCCGCGATCTCCGGGTCGAAGTGGTCGGTGAAGGTGTCGGTCCACAGCAGCAGCGGGCCGCGGCTTCCCGGGGCGATCCCGAGGTCCGGGACCCGCGACATCGGCAGGCCGCGTGCGGCCTGCGCGGTGTAGGTCTCGCGGGCGATCGGCGGGATGGCCCGGCGGGCGTCGATCCCGCCCGCCTTCTTCGCGACCGTCGCCAGCAGCGGCACCTGCGCGAGCCGGTTCAGCCCGTCGACGGCGGCCGCCGGGAGCGCCCCCACCATCCGCAGCCAGCGCGGCAGCGCGCCCATCGAGTAGTGCGTGCGCGGCCGGAGCCTGCGGTGGTAGCGGTTGGCGAGGAACTCGGTCTTGTACGACGCCATGTCCACACCGACCGGGCAGTCGGACTTGCAGCCCTTGCAGGACAAGCAGAGGTCGAGCGACTCGGCGACCTCGTCGGACTGCCAGCCGTCGGTGATGATCTCGCCGTTCGCCATCTCGAACAGCAGCCGCGCGCGTCCGCGGGTGGAGTGCTTCTCCTCCTTGGTGACGTTCCAGCTCGGGCACATCACCCCGGACCCGGTGTCGATCGCGCACTTCCCGACACCCAGGCAGCGCCGGGTGGCCCGGTGGAACGAGCCGCGGTCGTGCCCGAAGGCAAGCTTCGGCTCGTCGGGCATGGTCGGCATGCCGAGCTGGACGCGCAGGTTCTCGTCCATCGTCGCCGGGCGCACGACGCGGCCGGGGTTCATCCGGTCGTCCGGGTCCCAGACCGCCTTGAACCGCTCGAAGCCGGTGATGACCTGCGGCGGGTACATGCGCGGCAGCAGCTCGGCGCGGGCCTGCCCGTCGCCGTGCTCACCCGAGAGCGACCCGCCGTGCGCGACGACGACGTCCGCCGCATCGGTCATGAACGCCCGGAAGTTCGCGATCCCCGGCTTCGTCAGCAGGTCGAAGTCGATCCGGACGTGCAGGCAGCCGTCGCCGAAGTGGCCGTAGTAGATGCCCGTGCGGCCGTGCCGCTCCAGCACCTTGTCGAACTCGCGCAGGTAGGCACCGAACTTCTCCGGCGGGACGGCGGCGTCCTCCCAGCCCGGCCATGCCTCGCCGCCGTCGGGCGAGCGGGTCACCAGACCGGCGCCCTCCTCGCGGACCCGCCACAGCGCGGCCATCTGCTTCGGCTCGGAGACCACGACGGCGCCGGTGGTGTAGGGCTTCATCGCGGACGCGACGGCGTGCGCGGCGGCCTCGGCGGCCGCCCGGTCCTCGCCGCCCGTCTCGACGTAGAGCCAGCCCTTGCCCTCCGGCAGCATCCGCGAGGTCGTCTCGTCGGGGCGCAGCGCACGCAGCGAGGCGATCAGGCCGGCGTCCATCCCCTCGATGGTCAGCGGGGAGTGCTCGCGGACGATCATCACGTTGTCGGCGGCGTGGTAGGCGTCGGGGAAGCCCAGCACGGCCAGCGCCCGCGCGGGCGGCGACTCGACCAGGTCCACCGTCGCGGCGAGGATCGTGGCGCAGGTGCCCTCGGTCCCGACCAGTGCCTTCGCCAGGTTCACGTTCCCGGGGACGAGCTGGTCGAGGTTGTAGCCCGACACCCGGCGGGTCAGCTCCGGGACGTGGTTCGCCACGTCGGTGGCCATCTCGGCGCCCAGCGCACGCAGCGCGTCCGGGATCGCGCCGGTCTCGGTGCCGTCCGGGCCGAGGGTGATCCGCTCCCCGCGGTAGGTCAGGACGTCCAGCGAGCGGACGTTGTCGACGGTCTTGCCCCAGGCCACCGAGTGCGAGCCGCAGGCGTTGTTGCCGATCATCCCGCCGATCGAGCAGCGGTTGTGCGTCGACGGGTCCGGACCGAACGTCAGCCCGTGCGGCTTCCCGGCGCCGCGGACGGCGTCGCACACCGCACCGGGCTGGACCGTCGCGGTCCGTGCGTCCGGGTCGACCGACAGGATCGAGTCCATGTGGGTGCGGAAGTCGAGCGCGACCGCGGTGTTCACCGCCTGACCGGCGATCGAGGTCCGTGAGCCGACCGGCATGACGGGCACGTCGTGGGCGCGGCAGACCGCCATCGCCGCCTCGACGTCGGCCGCGTCGCGCGGAGCGATCACACCGATCGGGACACCCCGGTAGTTCGACGCGTCGGCCGACCACATGGCGCGGCTGCCGGCGTCGAACCGGACCTCACCGCCGACGGCGGCACGCAGCTCGTTCTCCAGGGCGCGGTACGCGGTGGTGGTCGCGGTACTCACAGCACTCCTCTCAGCAGGCCGGGACGCGACGACGCTACCCCGGCCTGCCGGAGGTCACCGGCTCACCAGTTCTCGACCGACTTCGTGAGGATGTCGGCGATGTCGTCCTCGGTGGGGGTGCGCGGGCACGTCGCGAGGAGCCGCTGCTGCTTCATCGTCCCGGGCACCAGGTCCGGCACGTCCGACTCGGTGTACCCGACGCCGCCGATCCCGTTGGGGATGCCGATGTCGCGCATCAGGTCGATCAGCACCGACGGCAGCTGCTCACGCTGGTCGTTCAGCCGGTCCGCGCGCGGGGCCATCAGCTCGGCCGCCTTGAGGTGCCGGTCCGGTGCGGAGTCGAAGGAGAACCGGAACGCCTCCGGCGCGGTCAGCGACACCGACATGCCGTGCGGCACCATCGGCTCGTCCTGCGGGTAGCCGGCGGGCGTGAAGTCCTTGACCATCCCGGCGATCGGGTAGGCGTTGGCGTGCGGGATGTGCACGCCGGAGTTGCCGAACCCCATCCCGGCGAACGTCGCCGCCATCATCATGTTCGAGCGGGCCTCCAGGTCGTCGGCGCCGCGGTGCACGGCGTCCCGGAAGGACTGTGCGAGCAGCGTCATCGACTTCTCGCACCAGAGGTCCGAGACCGGGTTCGAGCCGCAGTAGGTGACCCGCTCCTCGGGCTTCTTCCGGTCGAACGTCGTGTACCAGCGCGCCGTGTAGGACTCCAGCGCGTGGCAGGCGATGTCCATCCCGGACGCGGCGGTGACCTCCGGCGGCAGCGACATCGTGACCAGCGGGTCGATCACGGCCAGGGTCGGGCGCAGCCGCCAGTGGCTGATCCCGGTCTTGACCTTCATCGACAGGATGTCCAGCACGCACATCGCGGTGGACTCCGAGCCGGTACCGGCCGTCGTCGGGACGGCGATCAGCGGCTTGAGCGGGCCCTCGGGCACCTTCGCGTTGCCGATCGGCTTGTTGATGAAGTCCATCAGCTCGCCGGGGCCGCTGGTCAGCAGGTTGATCGCCTTGGCGGTGTCGATCGCGGACCCGCCGCCGACGGCGACGAAGCCGTCCCACGGGCCCTGGGCGCGGGCGTACTCGGTGGCCTTGACCATCGAGTCGTCGGTCGGCTCGACGTGGACGCCGTCGAAGATCTCGGAACCGATGCCGTAGCGCTGCAGGGACTCGGCGATGCGCTCGGGGATGCCGAGCAGGCGCACACCGGGGTCGGTCACGATGAGGACCCGGCCCGCCCCGTAGCCGGTCATCTCGAAACCGATCTCGTCGATCGAGCCGGCACCGAACTTCAGGGGCGGCGCGCCCCAGGTGAAGATCGTCTCCTCGGTGAGGTCGACATTCGGGATCGTCATGGACGCGTCCTCCAGGGTCCGACACGGCAACGGGTGGAACTCCGTGACCGAGTCTGCACCGTCGATCAGGAGATGCGCACCTGTTGACCCGTCACGTCCGACGGCGGCGCCGGTGCTGCTCGGGGAACTGGGAGCCCGGGCCGTACCGAACGGCGTTGCCCCGTGTCTGCTCCGAGATCCTCACGACCAGCTCGAGATCCACCAGCTCGCGGAGGATCGCCGATGCCCGGTAGACATCGACGTCGAAGAGGTTCTGCACCGTCCTGTTGTTGATCGTGCCGTACTCCTGGACGTGCTCGACGATCTTCCGATCGTGCTCGTCGCTCGGCGCACGGTGATAGGCGACCGCGGTCCCCAGCTCTACGATGACCGGACCCCGGAGCCGGTAGTTCGGGTTTCGCCGCCGCGCGGTTCCCTGTGTGGCCTCGAGCAACGGGGTCGCCGTCGCCGAGCCGGCGCAGCAGGGTCTGTGTGTCCGTCAGCGGCCGTTGGATCACCTGTGCCACAGCGGGCGCGGCGACACTTCTCCGCTGCCTCAGAATCGCGAGGACCTGGAGGACGTCCAAATCGTCCCGTCGCTCGGGCCCGAGCTGGTTGACGAACCGCGCGACACGCATGTTCGGTTCGTCCGAGGCGAAGGTCACCGAGACCTGATCCCGGTCCTCGACGATCCGCGGCGGGTTGCGGCCGACCCGGAGCATCTCCCGGTACATACGGTCGACACCGAGACCGACCTGCTCGACCAGCCCGAGGTGGCGAAGGGCACCGAACAGCGCCCGGAACCGGGCTCGATGCGGATGTCGCAGGATGTTCTCCGGCGTCACCCCCGCCACGAGAGGTCCCGGCGATGTGATCGTCAGGAAGTCCGGCGAATGTTCGACCTGGATGGGGCGGCCACTCCGGTGGTCGCCATGAGCGACGGCGTTCATCACGGCTTCGCGCAGCGCCGGCATCGGGAAGTCCTGGACCTGAAGTTGCTGACCACCGGTCAGGTTGAGAGGAGTGGCCCGGAGGCGGAGCTCGATGGCCTCCAGGCGCCGCTGCATGGCCACGATGAGTGGGCCCTGGAGGTGCAGGATCGTGTCCGCCTCTCCCGCGGCTGCTCGGCGATGCTGGTAGACGATCGTCGGCTCCCCTGTCGCGGATCGCCGTCCCACCAGGGAGTCGCCCGCGTTGGACAGCTTCCCCCTCGATGTCGCGAGGCCCAGGCCGGTCAGCAGCTCACGATCGTCGGCCTGCCGCAACGCACGAGCGCCGTCGGTGGTGACCGTGTCGAGCAGTTCCCGGACCCTGGTGAGGGCGGCGTGGTCCACCCCCTCTGTGGCGTCGATCCGGCTCGACCGGGCGGACCAGTCCTTTCCCCGCCGCTCCTCCCGCAGGCGGCCGACGTCGTCGGCGGTCATCGGGAGACAGTCCGTCCCCCGGCGCCACGAATACCTGCCGCTCGACGAGCTGACCACCTCGATGCCTTCCGGCACGTCGATCCTCAGCAGATGGACGTCCGCGAACTCGAACCGTGAGACGACGACGTCCAACGACGGCACGGTGCGCTCGTACACTCCGTGTCTGATCGTTTCGGGCTCGATCGTCGAGCCGACGAGCGCTTCCGGGCCAGGGACGTCATCGGCGACGCCCACCACGATCGTCCCTCCGGCGGCGTTGGCGAAGCAGACCGCGGCCTCCGCGAGATTGGCGAGCGTGTCCTTGACCTTCGCCGACGGCATCTTGAAGTCGAGTCCGGCCGTCTCGAGCTTGCGCGCCGCAGTACCCGAGCGAACCCGCCGCAAGGCTGTGTCGACGTCGCCCACCATTTGCCTGCCTTTTAAGCAACTGACACTGTGTTGGTTTGCCAAAAGTACCAGCAAAGACAGGCCGCTCGGTGGTCACACGCTGGTGGGCAGCGAACGCACCTCCGGCCGGGCCCACTCGACGAGCCCGGCGCCCAGCCCGGTCAGCAGCATCGCGACCACGCCGGTCGGCCAGAAGATGTGCGAGGTCTGGAACGGGATCGCCGCACCGATGAGCAGCACCGCCCCCGGCAGGACCGCCCACCCGGCCCGGCGGAACAGCAGCCCCGCCACGCAGACCGTCGCGACCAGGTACGACGCCGTCCCGATGTAGGAGAGCCGGTCGCCGAGCGCGATCAGCTCGATGATCGACTGCTGCCCGCGGCCCTCGGTCTCCAGCACCAGCCCGGCCAGGCAGTCGAGCGCGGTGTAGAAGCACCCGAACAGGTACGCCCCGATCTTCCCGATCCAGGCGACCGGCCCGGTCTCCTGGCGCAGCAGCACCCACAGGGCCACGCCGAGCAGCGGGAACACCGGGACCAGCGGGACGTGCGCGGTCCACCACTCGTTCGCCGTCGTCAGGTCGAGCCCGCGCGGGTGGTGGTAGCCGGCGAGCGCGAGCAGCAGGCCGGGGAGGGCGACGAGGACGATCATCAGCGTGCGGCGCACGGCGGAACTCCGTTGCTCGGGATCGGGCGGCCCTCGCAGACTCGCAGCGTGCCCGCCACCCCGCGCGACGAGCTGCACGCGACCGTCACCCGGACCTGGGGCGCCGAGGGGGCGGCCTGGCTGACCGGCCTGGACCGGCTCACCGCCCGGCTGGCGCGGGAACTCGGCCTCCGGCTCGGGCCGGTGATGCCGCAGTCGTTCCACTCGGTCCGGGCGGTGATCTGCCCGGACGGGACCCCCGCGGTGCTCAAGACCGGCGTGCCCGACGGCCACCTCGACGCCGAGATCGCCGCCCTGCGGGCCTACGACGGCCGCGGTGCCGTCCGCCTGCTGTGGGCCGACCCGGCCCGCGGCGCCCTGCTGCTGGAACGCGCCGTTCCCGGTCACGACGTCACGATCCTCCCCGACGACGACGCCGTCGCGGTGATCGCCGGACGGTTGCGCGTCCTGCACACCGCGCCGGTCCCGGCCGGGCTCGACCAAGTCCGCTCCGAGCGGGACGCCCTCGCCGCACACCTGCGCCGGTTCCCCGGCGACGACCCGCTGCCGCGCCGGCTCGTCTCGGCCGCCGCGTCACTGTGGTGCTCGTCGGCGCCGCGGGAGGTGCTGCTGCACGGCGACCTGCACCACCACAACGTCCTCGCGGGCACCCGCGAGGACTGGCTGGCGATCGACCCGCACGGCCGGGCCGGCGATCCCGGCTACGACTGCGGCCAGCTGCTGTACAACCCGCTCGACGCCGATCCCGTCCTGCTCGCGGCGCGGGCGCCGGCCCGTCTGGAACGGCTCGCGGACACCGTCGGCGTCGACCCGGACCGCGCCCTGGCCTGGGGGTTCGCGGTGTGCGTGCTGTCCGAAGTGTGGAACGCCCAGGACGGCCCGGTCGACGGGACCGCGCTGGCCGTGGCGCTGGAGCTGGAGCGCGGACTCTAGGCTGCCGATCATGCCCGTCTCCGAGACCTTCGATCCCGACGCCTGGCGGCCGGTGGAGGGGTTCTCCTTCACCGACATCACCTACCACCGTGCGGTGGCCACCGGGGCGGTGCGGATCGCGTTCGACCGGCCCGAGGTCCTCAACGCGTTCCGCCCCGGCACCGTCGACGAGCTGTTCACCGCTCTGGAGCACGCCCGGACCAGCGCCGACGTCGGCGCCGTGCTGCTGACCGGGAACGGGCCCTCCCCCAAGGACGGCAAGCGCGCCTTCTGCTCCGGCGGGGACCAGCGCATCCGCGGCCGCACCGGCTACCAGTACGCCGACGGCGACACCGCCGACACCGTGCAGGCCGGGCGGGCCGGGCGGCTCCACATCCTGGAGTGCCAGCGGCTGATCCGGTTCATGCCCAAGGTCGTCATCGCCGTGGTCAACGGCTGGGCCGCCGGTGGCGGGCACTCGCTGCACGCGGTCGCCGACCTGACCCTGGCCTCGGCCGAGCACGCCCGGTTCAAGCAGACCGACGCCGACGTCGGCTCGTTCGACGGCGGCTACGGCTCGGCGTACCTGGCCAAGCAGGTCGGGCAGAAGTTCGCCCGGGAGATCTTCTTCCTGGGCCGGACCTACTCGGCCGAGCAGATGCACCGGATGGGCGCGGTCAACGAGGTCGTCCCGCACGCCGAGCTGGAGACCACCGCGCTGCAGTGGGCCAGTGAGATCAACGGCAAGTCCCCGACCGCGCAGCGGATGCTGAAGTACGCGTTCAACCTCGCCGACGACGGCCTGGTCGGCCAGCAGCTGTTCGCCGGAGAGGCGACCCGGCTGGCGTACATGACCGACGAGGCGGTCGAGGGCCGGGACTCGTTCCTGCAGAAGCGGGACCCGGACTGGTCACCGTTCCCCTGGCACTACTGATCACTCCGCCGACGGGCGCGGGTGCGGCACCGGTGCCGGCCGCGCGGCCGCCGGGGCGGCGGGCACCGGGCTGAGGAACGCCAGTGCGGCCAGCTCGCCGGCGGCGGCGCGGTGCCCGGTCGCGGCCGGCCTGCGGCAACGCAGGGAACGCGGGCTGCCGGTCGGGGACGAGCCGGCGGGTGCGCTGTGCGACATGGGGAGCTCCTTCGACCTCCGCGGAGCGGGACGTGGTGCCGCCGCTCTCGTCCGGCCTGTCGTGCGGGAGCGGCAGTCCGTTGCAGCTCCCCTACCTCATTCGTCACATCTGATGAAGGCTCCGTTCGGACGCCACCGACGGTCGCGATCGTCACGGTGGCAGGCTGGTCCCCCATGGACGTGCGTGTGGTCGGGGTGGACGGATCGTCCGAGTCGGTGACGCGCCTGGCCGCGGCGCTGCGCTCCGCGCTCGACGGCGCCGGGCCCGCGGTCCTGCCGGTGCGGGCGGCGCCGGGCGGCGAGCCGCCGCTGCCGGAGCCGGTCGCCAGGGCCGTCGCCGCGGGGGCGCTGCCGGACGGGCTCGCCGCCGTCGTCGCCACCTCGGGATCGACCGGGGAACCGAAGCACGTCGCGCTGACCGGTGACGCGCTACGCGCCTCCGCCGCCGCCACCCACGACCGCCTCGGCGGGCCGGGGGCCTGGTTGCTCGCGCTGCCTGCCGAGCACGTCGCGGGACTGCAGGTGGTCTCGCGGGCCCTGCTGGCCGGGACGGCGTGCGTGGTGCAGGACGTCCGCGAGGGATTCCGGCCCGCCGGGTTCGCCCGGGCCACCGGCCGGATGCGGCACGGCGACCGCCGCTACACGAGCCTCGTCCCGACCCAGCTAGGCCGCGTCCTCGACCACGGCTCCGCCCCGCTGTACGCGCTCGCCGGCTACGACGCCGTGCTGGTCGGCGGGGCCGCGCTCGATCCCGCCCTGCGGGCCCGGGCCGAGGCGGCCGGGATCCGGGTGGTCGCCGCCTACGGGATGAGCGAGACCTGCGGCGGGTCGGTCTACGACGGTGTCGCACTGGAGGGTGTGTCGGTGACGATCGAGCCCGGTTCCGGACGGGTGGTGCTCGGCGGTGCGGTCGTCGCCGCCGGCTACCTCGGCGCGCCGGACGCCACCGCCGCGTCGTTCGGGCCGGACGGGTTCCGCACCGGCGATCTCGGCGAGCTCGGTCCCGACGGGCGGCTGACCGTGCTCGGCCGGGCGGACGACGTGATCAACACCGGCGGCGAGAAGGTCGCCCCGGCGGCCGTCGAGCGGGCGTTGCTGGCGCTGCCCGGGGTGGGCGGCGCCTGCGTGGTGGGGCTCCCGGACGCGGAGTGGGGCCAGGTCGTGGCCGCGCTGGTGGTGACCACCGACGACGGCGCTCCGCCGGACTCCGCGCTGCAGGACGCCGTGCGTGCGTCGTGCGGCCGGGCCGCGGTCCCGCGGACGATCCGCCGCGCCGCGGCCGTCCCGGAGCGGGGGATCGGGAAGCCCGACCGGGCCGCCGTCGCCAGGCTGTTCGCCCCGGCGAGCTGACCGGGCCGTCGTCCGCCCGGTCCGATCACCCACCGGAATCACCGGTCGCGGAGCGCTACCGAACGCGCCGCGCCGGGTGGAGAGAGAGCCACCTGGTCCAGTGAAACGGACGTACACACCTTGGAGTTGGTTAACGCAGCGTGCGTTGCGCCCCGCCTGTACATCGAGTGTGCTTCAGCCACTGACGACACACGGTCCACAGGGATCACCGGAATCACGGTCGTCACACGAGTCACACGATGCAGCGGGGGTTTGTCGACATGCGCAGGATCACGCGGACCGGGCTGCGGGGTGTCGGTCTGCTCGCCGCCACCGGCGCGCTCTGTGCGGTCGCCGTGGTGCCCGCCGTCGCGGCGGAGCCCGGGGCGAGCTGGCAGCCGGAGCTGTCCGGGGGCAGCGGTCCCGGCGTCGTCGTCGACGACGGCGGCGCCCGGTTCGACCGGGCGACGGCGGTCGGTGCACCGGCCGACGAGAGCAGCGACGCCGAGGCGTCGGCCGACCCGGTCGGCGTCGTGCCGACCGGGCTGCTGACCCTCGAACCGCACACTCTCGACGCCCCCACCCGCGAGGTCGGGTCCACCCTGGTCGCGGACACCCCGCCCGGGTCGTCCGCGACGATGGACGTCCGCGGGCGCAAGCCCGGCGGCAGCTGGACCGAGTGGATCCCGGCCGAGGGCGACCGCGCGGAGCTCCCGGAGACCGTCCGCGAGGTGCAGGGCAGGCTCGTGCTCAGCTCCACCGGGACGGCGTCGCCGTCGGTGCGGGAGGTGACGCTCACGGCCGAGCCCGCCACCGGGTCCGAGGCCGACGCCGAGTCCGGTCCGCAGGCCGAGGCCGCGCCGCGCAGCTACTCGGTGTTCGCGACCCGCGAGGGCCTCGAGGGCGGCACGACGGCCAACGGCCACAAGATCGCGCCGCGGGACCGCTTCGTCGCGCTGCCCTCCCGCCGGGCGCTGTCGGCCAACGGCAAGACCGACTACTCGGTGAAGGTGTGCGCGCCGAACGGCAGGTGCGCCATCGCGCCGGTCTGGGACATCGGGCCGTGGAACACCAAGGACGACTACTGGAACCCCTCGAACGAGCGCCAGATGTGGAAGGACCTGCCGCAGGGCCTCCCGCAGGCCGCCGCCGCCTTCCACGACGGCCACAACGGCGGCAAGGACCAGTTCGACCGCAAGCCCGCCAACCCGGCCGGGATCGACCTCGGCGACGGGATCTTCTGGGACGTCCTCGGGCTGAAGGACAACTCGCAGGTCCAGGTCGACTACCTGTGGACGGGCTCGCAGCGGCTGTCCGCGGTCGAGACCGAGGGCGCGCCGGACGTGCAGATCCTCGCCCGGCCCGAGGCCGGTGCGGAGTCCGTCGGGATCGCCGTCGACGCGACCGAGGTGCCGGTGCAGTGCACCGAGGGCGACTTCGTGCGGATCGGGGACGAGCAGTACCTGCCGTCGTCGGCGTTCGCGCAGCTCCCGGGTGACGTGCCGGGCTGCGCCGCGGCCCCCGCCGGGCCCGGTGCCGCACCCGGCCCCGCGGACGACGACGCCGCGGCGGCCCCGACCACCCCCGGTACCGCTCCGGCCGACGAGCCGGAGACGCCGGGCACCGCCCCGGCCACCCCGTCGAGCCCCTCCTCGGACACCCCGGACCCGGCCACCCCGTCCGGGACCGCGACGGGCGGGACCTCCACCACGCCGGACGCCGGCGGGGAGCCGGGTGACGAACCGGTCGACGGCCCGGACGACGGCCCGGACGACGGCCCGGTGCCCGACGGTGACCGCCAGGCCGCCGCGGGGACCGTCCCCGGGTCGGCCCAGCGGGGGCCCTCGGGCGCGCGCTGACCCCGCCGTCGCCGGCCGGTGGCCGGGTTCACCCCCGCACCGGCCGCGCTCCGGCGTCGGCCGGAACCGGATCGGGATAGATTCGCCCCGTGGCCACGACGGCAGAGTGGATCGAGGGAGCGCGCCCGCGCACCCTGCCCACCGCGATCTCCCCCGTACTCGTCGGGACCGGTGCCGCGATCGGCGCCGGTGCCGTGGCCCCGGGAGCAGCACTGCTCGCCCTGGTCGTGGCGGTCGCGCTGGTGATCGGGGTCAACTTCGCGAACGACTACTCCGACGGCATCCGCGGCACCGACGACGACCGCGTCGGCCCCCAGCGGCTCGTCGGCTCCCGCGCGGCGGAGCCGGCCACCGTCAAGGCGGCCGCGTTCGCCTGCTTCGGGGTCGCCGCGCTCGCCGGGCTCGCGCTCACCGCGGTGTCCGGACAGTGGTGGCTGATCGCCGTCGGCGCGCTGTGCATCGTCGGGGCCTGGTTCTACACCGGCGGCACCCGGCCCTACGGCTACGCCGGGCTCGGCGAGATCGCGGTCTTCGTCTTCTTCGGACCGGTCGCGGTGCTGGGGACGGCGTTCACCCAGGCCGGCACGGTCGACGCCGCCACCGTCGGGGCCTCGGCCGGTGCGGGCCTGCTGACCTGCGCGGTGCTCGTCGCGAACAACCTGCGTGACATCCCGGGCGACCGGATCGCGGGCAAGCGGACCCTCGCCGTCCGGCTGGGCGACCGCGGCACGCGGCTGCTCTACGTGCTGACGGCGCTGGTGCCCTTCGTGATCGCGGTCGGGGCGGCGTTCGACCGGCCCGGCCTGGTCGTCGCGCTGCTCGCGCTGCCCGCGGCGGTCCGGCCGGTGCGCACGGTGCTCGGCGGCGCGGACGGGCCTGCGTTGATCCCGGTGCTGCGCGACACCGGCCTGCTGCTGCTGGCCTGGGCGGTCGCCGTCGCGGTGGGCCTGACGATCGGCTGACCGTCCTCAGGACCGGTCGGCGCGCTCCCCGCCCTGGTCGTCCCGTGCCCGGGGCTCGTCGGCGCCGGCCGGCGCGTCCTGCTCCGGAGCGGGCGGCGGCCCGACGTCACCGCGCAGCTGGGCGCGCAGCGACTCGCGCTCCGCGGAGCGCCGGGCCGTCGCCGTGGCGACCGCCCGGTCCAGCCGGGCGCGCAGCCCGCGGAACAGCACCATCGACAGCGGCAGCGCGACGACCAGCGCCACGAGCAAGGCCACCAGCAGCGGGACCCCGGCGAACCCGAGCAGCAGCGCGATGACCGCGACCAGGCCCAGCCGGGCGAACGCGTAGAGCGCCACCGTGGCGGCCGGCCCGGGCTCGCCGGCGCGGGCCCGCGCCGCGGCCTGCGGCGGCGGAGTCGGAGACGTCATGGCCACCAGGGTACGGACCGCCGCGCGACCGGCGAGCGGCCACGGACCCCGGTGGCCGGCGGCGTCGCTCAGCAGGTCCCGATCGGGACGGCGTTGCGCACGGCGCCCAGGTCCGGGTTCGCGAAGAGCGGGGTGTCACCGGGCGTCACGCACTTCTCCTCGGTCGCGTAGGTGTACTCGACCCGGATGCGTTCGTTCCCCGGCGAGCAGTTGAGGTAGTTCGCCTTGTTGTTCGTCGTGTCGTTCTCGAGCGTGGAGTACCCGCACTTGGCCGCCTCCGCTGTGCCCGCACCGGCGACGACGGCGGTTCCCGCGCCCGCCACGACCGCGGACCCGACGGCCAGCGCCGCCACGGTCCCCCCGACGATCCCGCGCAGGCGGCGCCGCATCAGCAGCCTCCCTGCGCGGTCGCACCGGTGATGCCCTCGGAGCCGGTGGCGAGGCCCAGCCGGGTATCCCCCGGGGTCACGCAGACGGTCGGGGCGGCCCCGTTCGCCTGCTGCACGGCGACCTTCTGGTTACCGGGCGAGCAGTTGCCCCAGTGACCGATCTGCCGCTGCCCCCCGCCGATCGGCGCGCTGATCGGGCCCAGCGCGGCGCTGAACCCGGTCGGGGGCACGTCCTCCAGCTGCCGACTGTACCCGCACGCGACCGCCTCCGCGTCGGGGGCCGGGCCGAGCGCCCCCACGAACGACGTGACCGCCACGGCGGCCACCCCCAGCACCATCACACGACTCGGTCCACGCACCGTTCTCTCTCTGCCTCGACGTCCTCGGAACCCGCTCCTGCAGCGGGTCCGGCGGGCCGGAGTGTGGTCCGGGGGTCCCGGGAGGGCTCCCGAGCGCGCGCCGGGATCAGGCACCATGGGCGGCGCCACAGGATCGCGTGATGGTGTCCGGAACGGGACACGTTCGCCCGGGCTGTCCGATTGACTCGGATCGTCGCGTTTGCCCTTTAAGAACCCTTTACCTACCGACAACCGTTCGAGTACCTGGGGTCTGTGGTGTCACGATGGCCCGGAACACCGAGCGGTGCCCGGTCGGCGATCTCGCCGGGACGGCACCGCACACGGCACCACGCTGCACTTCCGGGAGGATTCCATGGCAGCTCCGACGCAGGCCCCCGAGCGACTGCTGACCCCGGGCGAAGTGGCCACGCTCTTCCGCGTCGACCCCAAGACCGTGACCCGCTGGGCGTCCGCCGGACGCATCGGCTCGATCCGGACCCCGGGCGGCCACCGCCGGTTCCGCGAGTCCGAGGTCCGCGGTCTCCTGGCCGACCTGACCAGTGAGGCCAGCCCCGGCCTCCGCTGAGTCACACGACCTCCGGGTGAACGCACGACTTCACCCGTACGTCAGGCCACCTTCGCTACGCTAGACAGCGGAGGTGGCCTGATGTTGTTCCTGATCCTTCTGCTCGGTGCGGCCGTCGTCGCTGTTCTGCTCGTGAGGACCCTCCGGTCCGAGCAGGTGGTCTCCGACCGGCTCCCACGACCCGACTTCCCGTGGTCCGCGGGTCAGAAGTCCGAGCGACCACGCACGACCGGTCCTGACGACGACCCCGACTTCCTGCGTCAGCTGGACGAGAAGGTCCGCAACGAGGAGGACCCGCCCGACCGCGCCTGACCCGGGCGCGCGCCCGGACACCTCCCAGGACCCCCGGGTCCACCCCGACCGTTCTCCACGAAGGGCGGTCCGCCAGCTGCGGCGGGCCGCCCTTCCGTGTGTCCGGGCAGTACAGCTAGACCGGGAACCCGTCGGCGACGGCCGCCGCGAGTTCCAGCAGCGCCGTCCGGGTGGGCTCCTCCAGGCTGTCGAGGTCGATCTCGGCGCCCTCCTCCAGGTGCGGGTCGAACGGCACCCGCACCACCGCCCGGCACCGCCCGGCGAAGTGCTCCGCGACCCGGTCCAGGTCGACCCCGCCCCCGGCCCGCCGGTAGACCGTGTTGATCACGACGACGGCGTTGCGGACCAGCGGGCCGTAGCCGTGCGCGTCCAGCCAGTCCAGCGTCGCCGAGGCACTGCGGGCGCCGTCGATGGAGCCCGACGACACGATGACCAGCTGGTCGGCCATCCCCAGCACCCCGTACATCGCGGAGTGCATGAGCCCGGTACCGCAGTCGGTCAGCACCAGGTTGTAGAAGTGTTCGAGGAGGTCGACCGCGCGCCGGTAGTCGTCCTCGCTGAACGCCTCCGACACCGCCGGGTCCTGCTCGCTGGCCAGCACCTCGAGCCGGGACACGCCCTGCGAGGTGTAGGCGCGCACGTCGCTGTAGCGGCGCACCTTGTCCGAGTCGCGCAGCAGGTGCCGGACGGTCGCCGTCGTCTCCAGCGGGATCTTCTGGCTGAGCGTGCCGCGGTCCGGGTTCGCGTCGACCGCGACGACCCGGTCACCCCGGTGCGAGGCGAAGGTCGCGCCCAGGGTGGCGGTCACCGTCGTCTTCCCGACGCCGCCCTTCAGGCTCAGCATCGCGATCTTGTGCGAGCTGATCAGGGGGCGGTTCAGCCGGGAGACCAGCTCGCGGCGGTGGATCTCGGCGGGGCTCTCGCCCGGGTTCACGAGCCCGCGGGTCAGCACGTAGACCAGCCGGCGCCAGCCGCTCGCCGGAGCGCGGCGGGCCCCGTGGGCGCCCCGGGACGGGGCCAGGTCCAGGCCGCCGTGCGGCTCGCTGCCGCGACGGTGCTGGGCGGCGCGGGCCTCCACGGCCTCCGGCGGCGTCCAGCGCGGGCGCCGGGGCTCCTCCCGGGAGCCGCGGTCGGTGGCGTCGCGCTCGGCAGCGTCGCGGTCCCAGGACGCGCGCCAGGGTCGCTCCACCGCAGGCCGGGCGACGCTGTCGGAGCGGGCGGGGTCCTCGCCACGGGGCCGCTCCCCGGGCCGCGCCGCGGGTCCGTCACCCGCGCGGGACGGACGACGATCCGGTTCCGCCGCGGCCGCCGGTACCTGTTCCGCGGCCGGAGCGGATCCGCGGGCCGGTTCCCGGGACGAGGCGCCGGCCGCCGGGTCGGTGTCCCGGGACGGCGCAGCCTCCTGGCGCGGCGCGGGCGCCTCGTCGGTCGCCGGGTCCGGGGCCCGCGTCCCGGCGGGGGCCTGCCCCGTGACCGGGTCCGCGGCACCGGGCTCGGCGGCCTCGTCGCGGGCGGCCGGTGCGTCCGGGCGACGCCAGATCACCTCGTCGTCCGAGTCGTCGCGGGCGGCGGGCGCGGGCACCGCCCACCACGGCTCCGGATCGCCACCGCCCGTCCGGTAGAGCCCGGTGTCGTCGGGCCCGTGGTCGGTCTCCGACGCCGCGACCGGGTCGGCGGCGCGGTGCCTGCCGTCGTCGTGCCGGTCCCCACCGGCCGCGTCGTCGCCGGAGCCGTCCGCCTCCCCGGGGCCCGGCGAGGTGCCGGGCGCAGGGTCCTCGGCGGCGTCGGGCGACGCGCGGTGTAGGGCGGACAGGTCCAGGCCGTGCGGCGGGGTGGAGGGGTCGATCTCGTCGACCAGGTCGTCGTCGACGTCGGGCAGCTCGCTGCCCCACGCCGACCCGGACAGTGGCGTCCGGGTGCCCACACCGGCCCGCCCCGGCGCCGGGGCGGACGCGGCCCGCTCGGCCGCCGACGGCGGGCGCTGCTCGGCCGCGCCGGAGGAGCGCGCCGGACCCGCGTCCGGCTGCGCTGCGTCATCGCCGCCCGTGCGGCGACGCCGTCCGAAGGACCGTCCGGCGTTGTCCGCCGCACCCCAGCGCTCCCGCACGTAGCGACCCACCGACCCGTCGGGCTGCTCGCCGGAACCGTTCTCACTCACGGGTCATGACGTTAGCCCGGTCGAACCCGGGTGGTCGAGCCGTCAGAAGCCCGCGTACGAGTGGAGCCCGGAGACCACCATGTTGATGAAGAAGAGATTGAACACGATCGTGGCGAAGCCCAGGACGTTGATCCAGGCCGCCCGGGAGGACCGCCACCCGGACGTGGCCCGCGCGTGCAGGTACGCCGCGTACAGGACCCAGGCCACGAACGCGACGGTCTCCTTCGGGTCCCAGCCCCAGAACCGGTTCCACGCGGCCTCGGCCCACACGGCGCCGGTGATGATCCCGAACGTGTACAGCGGGAACGCCAGCACGGTGACCCGGTAGGCCAGCCGGTCGAGCGCCTCCGCCGACGGCAGCTTGCCCGCCAGCCCCGACGGCTTCCCGCTGCGCTTCATGAGGAACAGCAGGCTCGACACCCCGGGGATGAGCAGCAGTCCGGACGCCAGCGTGATCGTCGTGACGTGGATGATGATCCAGTACGACTGCAGCGCGGGCAGCACCGGCGCCGCCTCGAGGTAGAGCACCGTGCCGGTGACGAACATCAGCAGCACGACCGGCGTGAGCACGAACACACCCGCCGGCCGCAGGGCCGGGTGCCTCCGGAGGAGCACCAGCCACGCGACGACCGCCATGAAGCACAGGGCCGAGGTGAACTCGTACATGTTGCCGAGTGGCCAGCGGTAGGCGGCGAACCCGCGCAGCACGATCGACCCGATGTGGGTGAGCGCCGCCAGGACCATGAGCGAGACGCCGATCCGGCCGTACCGGTCCGACCGGGGACGGCCCGGCGCCTCACCGGCGTCGTCCGGGGCCTCCGCCACGGCGACGGCCGTGTCGCCCTCGCCCGCTCCCCCGACCGTGGCCGGTTCCTTGCTGGTCGCCTTCGCCACCCGGGCGGCGGCGTACTCCAGCGTGGTGAACACCAGTGCGAGCAGGAGCACGACGAGCGTGGCCTGGAACAGGTGGTCGCTCCACTCCGACAACACGGGATCGACGAGCATCTGACCTCAACCGTCCTTCTTCGTCGTCTTCTCGAGCAGTTCCCCCGCGAGCCGGTCGAACTCCTCGCCGTACCCGGCCCGGTCCGTGCGGGCCAGGCCACCGGTCTCGATCCGGCTACCGCCGTCACGGGGCACGACCCGCACCCAGAACCGGCGGCGCTTGATCGTCAGTGACAGGGTCAGCCCGCCCAGCATCACGATCGCCGACACGAGCACCCAGGACTGCGTCGGGTCGTGGCCGACCAGCAGGTTCACCCAGGGCGTCACCCCGTCGAACCGGACGACCGTCCCGTCGGGCAGCCGTACCGTGTCACCGATGCCCAGCCGGGCCTGGGCGACCGACCGCAGCTCGCCGTCGTCGATCTTCTGCTGGTCGACGCTGAAGATCGACTGGCCGCGGCCGTCGTCGATGCCCAGGTCGCCGAGCATGACGTCCACGTCCGCCGTCGGCGCCCGCAGGTCCGGGTGCACCGAGGCGAGGTTCCCCTCCTGGTCGACCGCGCCGGTCGGGGCGAACGTGCCGGTCACCGCGAGCTGCGTGGTGCGCCGCACGTCCGGGTCGGTGACACCGGGTCGCTCGAACTTGGTCGCGCCCTCCGACAGCTGGGTGCCGCCCTGGTCCACCGGCCGCCACTGGATGTCGCCGGTGCGGCTCTGGCCGTCCGGCCAGGTGACGGTGAACTCCGGCGCGTACCCGTAGCCGGTCATGTAGACGCGGTCGCCGTCGGTGCGCAGCGGGTGGTTCACGGCGAGCTCGTACGGGCGCCAGGTCGTGACGCCGTTCTCGAGGTCCTCGCCGGTCTGGTAGCCGATCTGCGACGCGAACGACGACGCCTGGCCGTTGGGGAGCCAGCTCCCGTCGAACCGGTCGACCTTGACGCAGAACTCGTTGAGCTCGGTGCCGTCGATGCGCAGGCCGGCGTTGAACGTGTCGTAGCCGAGGATCGAGCTGTTGCAGAACTCGCTGCCGTCGGCGCGGACGATGACGTCGCCGTCGTAGCCGTAGAGCTTGCCGCCCGCCATGCCGACCAGGATCCCGATCAGGCTGAGGTGGAAGATCAGGTTGCCGGTCTCGCGCAGGTACCCGCGCTCGACGGAGATCGTCCGGGACCCGTCGTCCTCGGCGCGCTCGGTCCGCCGCCAGCCGCGCAGCAGCGTCCGGGCCCGGGTGAGCACCGCGTCCGGGTCCTCGGCGCTGTCGCCCCCGGTGTGGTGCGGCAGCCGGGACAGGTTCCGCGGGGTCCGCACGGGGGGCTGGCGCATGCCGCGCCAGAACTCCAGCGAGCGGGGCAGCACGCAGCCGACCAGGGAGATCATCAGCAGCAGGTAGATGGCCGCGAACCACGGGGTCGCGAACACCTCGAAGCCGCCGACGGCCTCGACGACCGGGGCCACGAGCGGGTTGTCGGCGTAGAAGTCGTCTACCAGCGACGCGTTCAGCGAGCGCTGCGGAAGCAGCGCACCGGGGAGCGCGGCCAGCGCCAGCAGGAACAGCAGCACCAGGGCGGTGCGCATGCTGGTCAGGCCACGCCAAGTGTTGCGCAGGAACGCCCACACCGTGGACAGCGGTCCCGGCCGGTGCGACGGTGGCTCGCCGTCCGGTGACGTCACGGGCGGCTGCGGCGGGGCGGTCGGCGGGGAGCTCATCTAGATGGGCGGGGTGAACCCGGCGATCGAGACCTGCAGGGCGACCAGCCACCGGGCCCAGAGCCCGGAGACCAGCAGGGCACCGACGACGACCAGCAGCGCCCCGCCGGCGACCTGGATCGCCCGGGTGTGCCTGCGCAGCCAGCCCAGCGCACCGACCGCGCGGGTGGCGCCGAGCGCGATCAGCACGAACGGGATGCCCAGCCCCGCGCAGTAGGCGAGGATCAGGACGACGCCGCGCAGCGATCCGCCACCGGTGCCCGCGGCGACGGCGACGACACCGGCCAGCGTCGGGCCGATGCAGGGCACCCAGCCCAGCCCGAACACGGCGCCCAGCAGCGGGGCGCCGGCCAGCCCGGCGCGGGGGGTCCAGTGCGCGCGGTACTCACGCTGGAGCGCGGGGATGAGCCCGGCGAACGCCAGCCCCATCACGATCATCACGACGCCGCCGATCCGCTGGAGCACGGCCTCGTTGTCGATCAGCACGTCGGACAGCCAGACGGCACCGACCATGATCGCGCCGAAGACGACGGTGAACCCGCCGACGAACAGCAGCGCGGCGCCGGCGACCCGCCAGCGGCCGTCGGCGGTGCGTCGCCCGGCGACGACGGTGCCGCCCGGCCCGGTGGCCCCCGGCCCGGCGGACCGGGCGGCGGCGCGCTCGGCGGCCTCGGCCGGCGTCACCGGCGGGGACTGCGCACCGACGAGCCCGGCCAGGTACGCGAGGTAGCCGGGGACCAGTGGGACGACGCACGGCGAGGCGAAGCTGACCAGCCCGGCGGCGACCGAGACCAGCGCTGCGAGCAGCAGCGGTCCCGAGATCGCCAGTGTGGTGGTCGCGTCCATCGAATCCCAGGGTAGAAGGGCGACACGCCGCAACGTTCAGCGGGTTCTACAACGTGTAGTGCGACCGTGTGGTCGCCGTGGGTCACCCGGTCGCGGCCGGTGCCGGTTCCGCGGCCAGCTTCGTGATCAGCGGCAACAGGTCCGAGCTGCCCACCGGCACCAGGAACACCGCCGCGACCCGGGCCTGGCGGTCCAGCACGATCGTCGACGGGACGACGTTGCGCGGGTACCCGTCGAGCCGGGCGAGGGTGCGGCCGGACTCGTCGAAGATCGAGTCGTAGGTGAGCCCGCGGTCGTTCACGAAGTCCTGCGCCGCCTGCCGGTCGTCGCGGACGTCGATGCCGAGCACGACGGCGTCGTCGCGGGCGGTGTCCTGCACCGCCTGCAGCTCCGGTGCCTCGGTACGGCACGGGCCGCACCACGAACCCCAGATGTTGATCACGCGGACCATGCCGGGGTGGTCGCCGATCCCGACCTCCGTCCCGGGCCTCAGCAGGCTCTCGCCCCGCAGGTCGGTGATCGGGCTGCGGCTCTCCGGCGGGTCGTAGGTGATCCGGGTCTGGCCGCCCGGGGCGACGAACCGGAACTCCTGCGGCCCGGAGCCGACGGCGTCGCGGCCGACACCGCAGCCCCCCACCAGCAGCAGCGCGGCGAGCAGCGGGAGCAGGACGCGCCTCATGCGCCGGTCACCATCGCGCCGCTGGGCCCGGCCGGCTCGGCGTAGCGGAGCCCGGTCATCCGCGCCCCGGTGAACTCGACGCTGGTCAGCGACGCGAGCGCGCACTGCCTGCGGCGCGGGTCGTGCCAGAGCCGCTGCCCGAGCAGGTAGCGGCGCACCGTCCAGATCGGCAGCTGGTGCGAGACACAGACGATCTCCCGGCCGGGTGCCAGCTCCCGCGCGGCGTGCAGCGCGCCCAGCATCCGGTGCGCGATGTCGAGGTACGGCTCGCCCCAGGACGGTGTGAACGGGTCACGCAGCAGCCGCCAGGCGTGCGGGCGCCGCAGCGCGCCGTCGCCGACGGCGAAGCGCTTGCCCTCGAAGAGGTTCCCGGACTCGATCAGCCCGTCGTCGGTGCCGATCTCGACACCGTGCGCGTCCGCGATCGGGCCCGCCGTCTGCTGCGCGCGCAGCAGCGGCGAGGCGACGACCGCCGCGACGTCGTTGTCACCGAGGTGCAGGGCGACCGTCTTGGCCTGCGCCTCGCCGTGGTCGGAGAGGCGGAAGCCCGGTCGGCGGCCGTAGAGCACCTTCTCCGGGTTGTGCACCTCGCCGTGCCGCAGCAGGTGCACGACGGTCACCGGGCCGCTCGGGGCGGGGCTGGTCCGGTCGCCCACGCTCAGGCCCCGTCCGGACGGGTGGCGGACGCGGCGGCCTTCGCGGCGGCGTCGACACCGGTCTCGATCTGCTCGAACGCGGCGTCGTCGAGGGCGGTGGAGACGAACCACCCCTCGAACGCCGACGGCGGCGAGTAGACGCCGTGGTCGAGCAGGGCGTGGAAGAACGCCGGGTGCCGCCAGGTCTCGGCGGCCTTCGCGCCGGCGTAGCCCGTGACCGGGGTGTCGGTGAAGAACGGGGAGAACATGGTGCCCGCGTACTGCACGGTGTGCGGGACGCCCTCGCGGGTCAGCGCGTCGGTGACCATCCGGCCGATCCGGTCGGCGTTCGCCGCCAGGGTCGCGTAGGCGGCGTCGTCGGCGTTGCGGAGCGTGGTGAGCCCCGCGGCGACGGCGACCGGGTTCCCGGCGAGGGTGCCCGCCTGGTAGACCGGCCCGGCCGGGGCCAGGAACGACATGTGCTCGACGGAACCCCCGAACACGGCCGCCGGGAGCCCGCCAGACATGACCTTGCCGAAGGTGTAGAGGTCGCCGGCGACGCCGTCGCAGCCGAACCAGCCCTGCTTCGACGCACGGAAGCCGGTCATCACCTCGTCGACCACCAGCAGCGCGCCGTTCGCGTGGCACAGGTCCCGCAGGGCGGCGTTGAAGCCCTCGACCGGCGGGACGACGCCCATGTTCCCGGCCGCCGCCTCGGTGATCACGCAGGCGATGTCCGCACCGCGCTCGGCGAACACCGCACGGACGGCGTCGACGTCGTTGTAGGGCAGGACGACCGTGTCGGCCGCCTGCGCCCCGGTGACGCCCGGGCTGGTCGGCAGGCCGAGCGTCGCGACCCCGGACCCCGCGTCGGCGAGCAGCGCGTCGACGTGGCCGTGGTAGCAGCCGGAGAACTTGACGACCACGCTGCGGCCGGTGATCCCGCGGGCGAGCCGGATCGCGCTCATCGTCGCCTCGGTGCCCGAGTTGACCAGCCGGACCTGCTCGACCGGGGTCCGGTCGACGATCTCGGCGGCCAGGTCGATCTCCCCCGGCGTCGGCGTGCCGAACGACAGGCCCTGCGACGCCGCGGACCGCACCGCCTCGACGACGGCCGGGTGCGCGTGCCCGAGGATCATCGGCCCCCAGGACGACACCAGGTCGACGTAGCGGCCGCCGTCGGCGTCGGTCATCCGGCAGCCGTCGGCGGCGACCATGAACCGCGGGGTCCCTCCGACCGAGTTGAACGCACGGACCGGGGAGTTCACCCCGCCCGGGATCAGCTCGGTCGCCCGCTCGAACAGGCGGGCCGACTCCTTCGGTTCCGGGTTCTGCGGAGTGCTCACGCCGCCAGTCTCCCAGCCGTCAGGCAGGCCGCTGTGCGGCCCCGACCTTGCGGGAGGCGTACCACTCGTTCGCCGGGCGGCTGTAGAGCATCACGACGCCGGCCGAGGCGACCGCCACCACCAGCACCGCGAACAGCGGCAGCGACGACGCCATGATCAGCAGCAACGGCAGCCCGTAGACGCCGGTGAGGATCGCGACCGTGAGCCGTGCCCCCGGCCGCCCGAGGAACGCCACGACGGCCAGCGCCGCGTAGACCAGCGCCAGCACCAGGAAGATCCCGCCCATCACCCGGAACAGCTGGGTCAGCTGGTCCATCGTGATCCCGGCCTGCGCCATCGCCTGGTCGAGCTGGTCGCGCGGGATGCCGGACTCGTCCAGGAGCGCGTCGTCCACCGTGAGGAACATCGTCGTGATCCCCATGACCAGGAACGGGACCGTCGCGGCGATCAGCAGGATCAGCCCGGTCAGCATCTGGCGCGGCCGCACGACCTTCCCGCCACCGGACGGTGCCGGGCCCCAGCCGCTCGCGGTGTTCCACTGCGGGGCCTGGCCGGCCTGGTCCGGGGCCTGCTGCGGGTACGGCGCGGGCTGCATACCCGGGGTCCAGCCCTGCGGGTAGGGGTTCTGCGGGTACTGCGGGTAGGCCCCCGACGACGGGCCCGGCCGGTAGTACTGCGGTGGGCCCTGCTGTCCGGGGTCGTTGCTCACGCCCACCACGGTAGCCGGACAGGTGTCCGGTTTGCCACGTTCGGCGGTACCGCGGACGGGTTCGCCTCAGCTCGCGGCCCGTGGCCTCCGCCCGGCGGACCGGGGCCGGTCCTTCCGGAGAATCGCTTCCCCAGGCAGCGATCTCGCAGAACCCACCCATCCCGCAGACCCCGGCATCGGTGCGCGGACGCGGTCGCCCCACGCGGAGCAGACCGGGAGCGGCCCGGCGCAGAGGCTCAGTCCAGCCAGCCCGCGGCCTCGGTGGCCCAGTAGGTGAGGACGACGTCGGCGCCCGCCCGGCGGATCGACGTGAGGGTCTCCAGGATCGTCCGGTCGCGGTCCAGCCAGCCCTTCTCGACGGCAGCCTCGATCATCGCGTACTCGCCGGAGATCTGGTACGCCGCGACGGGGACGTCGGCGACGTCGGCGACGCGGGAGAGCACGTCGAGATAGGCCAGCGCGGGCTTCACCATGACCATGTCGGCGCCCTCGTCGAGGTCGAGGGCGAGCTCGCGCAGGGCCTCGCGGGCGTTGCCGCCGTCCTGCTGGTAGGTCTTGCGGTCGCCCTTGAGCTGCGAGTTCACCGCCTCGCGGAACGGCCCGTAGAACGCCGAGGCGTACTTCACCGTGTAGGCCAGGATGCCGGTGTCGGTGAACCCGGCCTCGTCGAGCGCCTCCCGGATGACGCCGACCTGGCCGTCCATCATCCCGCTCGGCCCGACCAGGTGGGCGCCGGCGCGGGCCTGCTCGACGCCCATCCGCGCGTAGACGTCGAGGGTGGCGTCGTTGTCGACCCCGCCCTCGGCGTCGAGCACGCCGCAGTGGCCGTGGTCGGTGAACTCGTCGAGGCACAGGTCGGCCATGACGACGAGATCGTCGCCGACCTCGGCCCGCACGTCGCGCAGCGCGACGTTGAGGATCCCGTCGGGGTCGACGGCGCCGGAGCCGGTCGCGTCGTGCACCGCGGGGACACCGAACAGCATCACCCCGCCGACGCCGGCCGACGCCGCCTCCGCGACCGCCTTGCGCAGGGTGTCGCGGGTGTGCTGGACGACGCCGGGCATCGACGAGATCGGCACCGGTTCGGTCGCGCCCTCACGGACGAACATCGGCAGCACCAGCTGCCGGGGACGGACCTCGGTCTCGGAGACCAGCCGCCGCATCGCGGGGGTGGTCCGCAACCGACGGGGGCGCTGCGCCGGGAAACCCATGCGCTCCAGGTTACGACCGCCCCGGACACACGTCGGCCCCGCGTCCCCCGGCGGGCGGGGTACACGGGGCCGGACGGGCGCGCCGCTCAGCGGCCGACTCGATGCGCCGCTCAGCGGCGGCGAGCCTTGACCTTCTTCGGCGGCGGGAGGTTCCCCTCGGCGCGCAGCTTCGCGGTGTGCGAGGCCAGCGCGTCGACCAGGGTCGGGACCCGGGACTCCTCGGGCTGCACGTCCACCCGCAGGCCGAACTCGCGGGCGGTCTCCGCGGTCGCCGGGCCGATGCAGGCGACCAGGGTCCGGGCGTGCGGCTTGCCGGCGATGCCGACCAGGTTCCGCACCGTCGACGACGAGGTGAAGCAGACCGCGTCGAACCCGCCGGTCTTGATCGCCTCACGGATCGGCGCGGGCGGCGGGGCGGCGCGGACGGTCCGGTAGGCCGTCACGTCGTCGACCTCCCAGCCGCGCTCCTGCAGCCCGGCGGACAGCGTCTCGGTGGCGATGTCCGCGCGCGGGAGGAGGACGCGGTCGACCGGGTCCAGGACGTCGTCGTGCGGCGGGAAGATGTCCAGCAGGCCCTCGGAGGTGGAGGACTGCGCCTCGTCGATGTCCGGGACCAGCTCGGGCTCGATGCCGAACTCGCGGACCTTCTCCGCGGTCGACCGGCCCACGCAGGCGATCTTCACGCCGGAGAACGCGCGGGCGTCGAGACCGAACTCGTGGAACTTCTCCCAGACGGCCTTCACCGCGTTGGTCGAGGTGAAGACGACCCACTGGTAGCGGCCGTCGACGAGGCCCTTGACCGAGCGCTCCATCTGCGCGGGCGACCGGGGCGGCTCGACGGCGATCGTCGGCACCTCCTCCGGGATGGCACCGTGCATGCGCAGCCGCTCGCTCATCACGCCGGCCTGGTCCTTGGTCCGCGGGACCAGCACCCGCCAGCCGTACAGCGCGCGGGACTCCCACCAGGAGAGCTCGCCACGGCGGCCTGCGGCGTCGCCCACGGCCAGGACCAGCGGGCCCTCGAGGTCGCCGCCGTCGGAGGCGAGCTTGCCGACCGACGACGAGACGGTCCGCTGGGTGGAGGTGGTGCCGCCCGAGGTGACCGCGACGGGGGTCTCGCCGGGCACGCCCTGGGCGGAGAGCCCGGCCGCGACGTCGCCGAGGAGCGCACCGGTGGCGTGCAGCACGACCGGCCCGGGCGACGCGGCCAGCGCCGCCCAGTCGACGCCCGCGCGGACGTCGGCCTCGACGTGCGCCGAGCCCAGGGCGACACCGGCGTAGGCCGGGACCGCCGTGGACGCGGGCACGCCCGGCACGACGTCGAACGCCGTGCCCGAGGCGGAGACGGCCATCGCCTCGGCGACGACCGCGTCGTTGGTCAGCGGGTCGCCGGAGACCAGCCGGGCCACCGACCGGCCCTGGCCGGCCTCGCCGAGCAGGTCGCTCGCGATGTCGGCGGGCTGGCCGACGGCGGGCCGCACCTCGGCCCCGTCGGCGGCGAGGGCGAGGATCGACTCCGGCACGTCCGGGTCGGTGATCACCAGCGGTGAGCCGGCGAGCACGTCCCGGGCGCGGACGGTGAGCAGTGCCGGGTCACCCGGTCCGCTGCCCACGAAGGCGATCCGCCCCGGGGTGTTGGCAGGTCCTGTCATCGTTTTAAGAACTCCCGATCCAGCGGTTCACGGAGCCGAGGCCCGCGGGGCGCAGGTCCTCTCCTCCCAGGTCGAGCAGCTCGTGTGCCAGCGTGGCTCCGAGCTTCTCGGCGGCGTCCATCTCTCCGGTGACGGAGGCGCGCAGCACGTCGCCCTCCGTGATGTCCCCGACCCCTGTCACCGCACGCAGCGACAGCCGGTCGACCGCGCGCCCGTCGTCGTCCAGGTCCGAGACGACGTCGGCCAGCGCACCGACCGGGGCGGTGCAGCCGGCCTCGAGGGTGGCCAGGACGGCCCGCTCGGCGGCGACGGCGGCGCGGACGCCCGGGTCGTCGAGCACCGAGCGCAGCACGTCCGCCAGCCCGGTGTCCGTCTCGCGGCACTCGATCGCGAGGGCGCCCTGGGCGGGGGCGGGCAGCATCTGCAGCGGATCGATCAGCTCGTCCGCCTCCTCGATGCGGCCCAGCCGGCGGAGCCCGGCCGCGGCGACGACCACCGCGTCCAGCTCGCCGGAACGGACCTTCCCGATGCGGGTGTCCACGTTGCCGCGGATCGGCACCACCTCGAGCCCCTGGCCGAGCGCGTAGAGCTGCGCGGCACGGCGCGGCGAGCCGGTACCCACCCGGGCCCCGCGGCCCAGTTTCCCCAGCACGCGGCCGCCGGTGACGAGCGCGTCGCGGGGGTCCTCCCGGCCCGGGACCGCGGCGATCCGCAGGTGCTCGGGCTGGGCGGTGGGAAGGTCCTTGAACGAGTGCACGGCGACGTCGATGTCGCCCGCGTCCAGCGCGTCCCGCAACGCCGACACGAACACCCCGACGCCGAGCTGCGTCACCGGCGCCATCGAGCGGTCACCGCTGGTGGAGACGGTGACGAGCTCGCACGGGTGCCCGGCGGCGGTCAGCCGGTCGGCGATCGTCGTCGACTGTGCGACCGCCAGCTTCGACGGCCGCGTCCCGATCTTCAGCGTGCTCACGAGATCTGCTCCGGGGGGCGGGACCCGAGCGACGGCTGCCCGTCGACCGGTGCGTTCAGTGCGGCCGTCACGTCGTTGCCGTCGACGGTCGCGTCGGAGCCACGGACGGGTGCCGCGACCGCGGCCGCGGCCTGCGGGTCGAGCTCGAACAGGGTGCGCAGCGCGGCGGCGTAGCTGTCCCCGTCCGGCCCCTCGGCCAGGCGCTTGACCTGCACTGTCGGGGTGTGCAGGAGCTTGTCGACGACGCGGCGGACGGTGCGGGAGAGCTCCTCGCGCACGTCCCCGTCCAGGTCGGGCAGCCGTCCGTCCAGGCGGAGCAGCTCGGCGTCGACGACCTCGGAGGCCCGACGGCGCAGCGCCGTGACGGTCGGCGTGACCTCGGCCGAGCGCTGCCCGGCGAGGTACTGCTGCGCCTCGGCGTCGACCATCTTCTGGGCGGCGGCGACCGAGCCGCCGTCGGTGGCGTCGAGCAGCCGGCGCTGCAGCGTGATCAGGTCGACCACCCGGACACCGGGCAGGTCGGCGACGGCCGGGTCGACGTCGCGGGGCAGGCCCAGGTCGCACACGACCAGCGGGCGCTCGCGACCGGCCCCGGACAGTGCCTCGGCGACCGGGCCGGCGTCGACGACGTGGCCGATCGCCCCGGTGCAGGCGAGCATCAGGTCGGCGGTGCGCAGCTCGGCGGCCAGGTCCTCCATCGGCGCGGACCGCGCCGCGGTGCCCTGCTCGAGCACCTTCTCCACCAGGCGCTCGCCGCGCTCGGCGGACCGGTTGAGGACGACGATCTCGCTCGCCCCGGCCCGGCGCAGGTGCGCGGCGGCCAGCGCGCCCATCGCACCGGCGCCGACGATCACGGCGCGGGTGCCGTCGAGACCGGTGCCGCCCAGCTCCCGGTCGGCGTCGCGCAGCGCCTCGGAGACCACCGAGGCACCCGCCTCGTCGATCCCGGTGCCGGCGTGCACCCGCTTGCCGACCCGCAGTGCCTGCTGCACCAGCTCGTGCAGCACCTTGCCGACCGAGCCCGACTCGTCGGCGGTGGCGTAGGCGCTGCGCAGCTGGCCGAGGATCTGCGACTCGCCGACGACCATCGAGTCCAGGCCGGCGGCCAGCTGGAACAGGTGCTGGACGGCCGAGCCCGCGTAGTGCACGAAGAGGTGGTCGGACAGCTCGCCGATCGGGAAGCCGGCGTAGCCGCCGAGCACGTCGGTGACGTCACCCAGGCCGCCGTGGAACGCGTCCACGACCGCACAGATCTCGATCCGGTTGCACGTCGAGAGGAGGACGGCCTCCTCGACGTGCGTGCGGTCGAGCATCTCCTCGAGCAGCTTGGGCACGTCGCCCGGGGCGACGGCGAGGCGCTCCAGCACCTCGACCGGCGCACTGCGGTGCGACAGGCCGACCACGAGGACGCTCATCGCGGGGACACCACCGATCCGTTCGTCTCGCTCGTCTCCCGGCCGGCGGCCGGGACCGTGGTCTCACCGGCGGTGTGCCGGCGGGCCACGTGGAACGCGAGGACCTGCAGCTCGACCGAGAGGTCGACCTTGCGGACCTCGACGTCGTCCGGCACCTGCAGCAGCACCGGAGCGAAGTTGAGGATGGACTGCACACCGCTCCGCACGAGCAGGTCGCAGACCGCCTGGGCCGCGGGGCCGGGCGTCGCGATCATCCCGATGGTCACGCCGTCGGCGGCGCAGACCTCGGGGATGTCGCGGACGTGCCGCACGCGGATGCCGTTGATGTCGCTGCCGACGAGGTCGTCGTCGACGTCGAACAGGGCGCCGACCGGGAAGCCACGGCCGGCGAACCCGGCGTACCCGGCGAGGGCGTGACCGAGATTGCCGACCCCGACCAGCGCCACCGACTGCCGGTGGTCCATGCCCAGCTCGCCCTGCAGCCGCGCCTGCAGCGACGCCACGTCGTACCCGACGCCGCGGACGCCGTAGGACCCCAGGTAGGAGAGGTCCTTGCGCAGCTTGGCGGAGTTCACGCCGGACGCACCCGCGAGCTCCTCCGAGGAGACGGTCTCGACGCCGGACTCCCGCAGCTCACCCAGCACACGCAGGTAGACGGCGAGCCGGGAGACGGTGGCCTCGGGTACCGGGCGGACGGGGCGCTCGCCGTCCGGCTGGTCGGCCGGGACGGCCGGGGCACCGGTCTCGGGCGGCAGGCTCACGGGCCTTCCTCCTCCGGCGTCGGTCGCGGGCGGGCGGGCGGGGCGCGATGTCGTTCCGGCTCCCGTCCCGCTCGCGGGGGGTTGTCCGCGGACGGTCGGTCATCGAAACTGATCGCACTCCGGGTCGGGGCTGTGCTGTCCGCACCTCTGGCACCAGGGGTGCGGTCACCGGTGCCCGTGCGCGGACCGGTCGGCGGACGGCCGGTCGACGCCGCGCGGGCTGGCCCGGTGGCACGGTGCCGCACGAGCGGCGATGCCGCCGGGCACGGCGACGGGAACCCACGGTAGCCGCTTGTGAAGGCCCGCACAAAGTTGCGATCTTGGTCCTCCGCGTGCTCTCTCCGGGCTCTGACCTGGACCTACCGGTGATCGATGCTCACGAACCGCTCACCGTGCGACCGAGGCCACTTCGAGGTCCACGACACCTCCGTCACCGGATGCCCGCCACCATCCGTGACGCAGGTCTCGGAGCCGGACCGGCGGGCCGTCAGACGACGGTGACGGTGCGGGACGGCAGGCCGGTCGCGGCCCCCGGCAGCGGTGGGCGGCGCTCGTCGGTCTGGACGGCGCCGTCGCCGTCGGTCGCGCGGCACTGCACCGTGTACCCACCGGGCGGCAGCTCCAGCTCGGCCCGCCACATCCGCCAGGTCGCCCCACCCGCGGGCACCGGCGCGAGCTCGGCGTCCACCCAGCGGCCGTCGCCGGTACCGACCTCGACCCGGGAGATCCCGCGCGGCACCGCCCACGCCGTACCGGTGACGACGACGCGGCCGGCCGGGACGCTCGCGTACGACGCCGGGGATTCGATCCGCGACGCCGTCTCCATCGGCCCCGGCGGGTCCCAGCCCCGCGCCCGCCAGTAGTCGGCCCGGGCGGCGAACGTCGTGAACTCGACGTCGGTGACCCACTTGGTGGCCGAGACGTAGCCGTAGAGCCCCGGCACGACGATCCGCACCGGGAAACCGTGCTCGACCGGGAGCGCCTCCCCCTCCATCCCGACGGCGAGGAGCGCGCCGCGCGCCCGGTCCAGCAGAAGCGGGGCCGGGCTGCCCGCCGTCCAGCCGTCCACGGAGGTGGACAGCACCTGGTCGGCGGCCGGGTCCGGCGACGCCTCGGCGAGCAGCGGCGCCAGCTCGACGCCGGTGAACCGGGTGGTGGACACGAGATCGCCGCCGACCTCGTTGGAGACGCAGGACATCGTGACCCAGCGCTCGACCAGCGGGCGTCCCAGCAGGTCGTCGAGGGTGAGCGTGAGCTCGCGGCCGACCATCCCGTGCACCCGCAGCGTCCAGGAGGCGGGGTCCACCGAGGGCACCCGCAGCGCGGTGTCGATCCGGTAGAAGTCCGCGACGGGCGTCGCGAACGCCGCGCCGCCCGGGAACGCGGCGCCGGCGGGCAGCGGGAGTGCCGGCGCGACCCGGCCGCCGGCGGCGAGCGCCCGCAGCCGGGCGGTGAGCCCGTCGCGGGCCGGACCGATCCGCCCGGACGGGAGCAGCGGCGCCGTCAGTGCCGCGCCGGCGCCCAGCACGAGTCCGCCCGCACCGGCCAGCGCCCCGGCCCGGAGGAACCGGCGCCGGGTCAGCGACTCCCGCAGCGGGCGGCCGTCGGGCAGCGTCCCGGCGGCCGACGGTGACGGCACGCGGGTCGCCAGCCGGTACAGCCGCCGGAACGTCGCCACGGTGACGACTACCGCGACAGCGCTGGGGAGGAGGTCCAGCTGACCGGCCCCGGGTGCGGTCACGGCGGCGACGACGCCCAGCAGGCCGAGCACGGCCAGGCCCACGACACCCGGGCGGTCGGAGCGCCGGGACAGGGCCCCGGCCCCGGCGGCGGCGAGCGCGAGCACGACCACCACCCCGGCGACGACCGCGTGCCGGCTGCCGACGCCGGCGACGACGGTCGCGAGCTCGGCGACCGCGGGCGGGGTGCGGGCCACGACCTGTCCCGCCACCACGCCGACCGGCGCGGCCTGCGGTGCGACGACGAGCGCGGCGAGCTGCCCGGCCCCGACGCCGAGCGCGGTCGCGGCCAGTCCGGCGAGCGCACCGCGCGGCGCGGGCACTACCGGGCGCACGGCGTCCGCGGGGGCCGCGGCGTCTGTGGCGGGGCTCACGGACCTGCGGCGAGGTCCGCCCGCAGGCGCGCCTCGTCGACCCGGAACGAGTCGTGCTCCCGGCCGTCGAGGAGCACCACGGGCACCTGGTCGCCGTACTCGGCGCGCAGCTCGTCGTCGGTGTCGACGTCGAGGGTGTCCCAGCCGGTTCCCGTCTCGCCGCACACGCGTGCGAGCACCTCGGCGGCCTCCTCGCAGAGGTGGCAGCCGTGGCGGGTCAGCAGCCGCACGCGCACGGTCACATCCTCGCCAGCGTCCGGCGGGCGATCTTCCCGGTGGGGGTGCGCGGCAGCTCGCCCGCGAACGAGACGACCGCGGGGCGCTTGAACCGGGCCAGGCGGGCCGCGCAGTGCTCGGCGACGGCGTCCTCGGTCAGTCCCGAGCCGGCCACGGCCACCACGACGGCCTTCACCGCGGCACCGGTCCGGTCGTCGGGCACGCCGACCACCGCGACCTCGGCGACCGCGTCGAGCTCGGCGATCACCTGCTCGACCTCCCGCGGGTAGACGTTGAACCCGTTCACGATCACCAGGTCCGACGAGCGGTCGACCAGGAAGAGGTCGCCGTCCGGATCGAGGTAGCCGACGTCGGCCGTCACGAACCAGCCGTCGGCGTCCGGGCCACCGGCGCCGTCCGGCCAGTAGCCGGAGAACAGGTTCGGCCCGCGCAGCGCGATCAGGCCGGTGTCGTCGCCCGGGTCGGAGCCGACGTCGAGGTCGATCTCGTCGGCGTCGGGCTCGGGCTCCGGGTCGCCGAGCGGGCGGCCCGCGGCGTCCACCAGCCGCAGCTCGACGCCCGGCAGCGGCCGCCCGACCGAGCCCGGCTTGGCGGGCCGGCCGGGGTCGTTGCTGGTGATCACCGGGCCGCCCTCGGACAGGCCGTAGCCCTCGTGCAGGTCCAGACCGGTCGCGGCGCGGAAGTCGGCGAGCCAGGCCGCGGGCAGCGGCGCGCCGCCGGAGGTGCACAGCCGCACCCCGCCCATCGCCCGGTGCAGGTCGCCCGGGTCCCCGTCCGGACCGGCCCGGTCGAGCAGCATCCGGAACATCGACGGGACCCCGGCGATCACGCTCACCCGCTCGTCGACGACGGCGGCGAGGACCCGACCGGGTTCGAACCGGCCCGGGAGGACGACGGTCGCCCCGGCCCAGCAGACCTGCAGCAGGCCGGCGGCGAGCCCGTAGACGTGGAACAGCGGCAGCGCGAGCAGCACCCGGTCGACGCCGTTCACCGGCGCCGGGCGCAGCTCGGCGGCCTGCCGCCGGTTGGCCAGCAGCGCGCGGTGGCTCAGCTGCACCCCGCGCGGGCGGCCGGTCGTGCCGGAGGTGAAGACGATGACGGCGATGCGCTCCGGGTCGGCCGGTCCACGCTCGGCGGGCGGCGCGTCCGGCGGTGGCGCCGACGGGTCGGGCGGGGCGAGCAGGGTCGCCCCGGCGCCCTCGGCGCAGCCGGTGGCGACGCGGTCGTCGGCAGCGGCCACGACGACCGACGGGCCCGCCTGCTCGAACATGATCTCCAGTTCGCGGGTGACCGAGCCCGCGCCGAACGGCACGGCGACGGCATCGGCCCGCAGCGCGCCGAACACCGCCACGCAGTACGCGGCCCCGTCCGGCAGGCCGATCGCCACCCGGTCGCCCGGGCGGACGCCCGCCGCACGCAGCCGGGCCGCCTCGGCGCTGATCGCGCCGTCGAACGCGGCCCAGGACAGGGTGAGCGGTGTGTCGCCGGTCAGGTCACGGACGGCGTCGTGCCCGGGACGCCCGGCGGCGTTGCGGGCGACGAGGTCCGCCAGGTGGACGGGGTCGTCCCCGGTGGGACCGGCGGCAGCGGCAGCGGAACTCGGCACGGGTCTCTCCTCGGCGGACGGCGGCGGGAACAGTCTGGCAAACCGCTGCCCGACACCGGCACCGCTCATCGCTGCATACGAACCGTGTCGATTCGGACACGCTCAGCTAACGGTTCACTGACCGCGCGTAAGGGGCCGCTCGCCGGACCGGGGCACGGTGAAAGGCGGCGAGTGCCGTGCACCACTCGATCACCGTTTATGCTCCGCCGCTACACGAGGTTCAACGCGCGAACCGCCGGTTCGACGCGCGACTCACCCGAGGGAGTGGCATGCAGCTCGTCGCCAGCGCACCGCTGAGCAGCGCCCCCGGCGCCGCACGGCACCGCGCCGGGCAGGACGCCCCGCGCCGTGCCGGACCCACCGGGACGTGTCGCGCACGCCGGCGTCCGACCCCCCGGGATCCATGACCCGGCCGATGCGACCGCAGCGGCTCTTCCGGCCGCGAGAACGACCCGAGACCGCAGTTGATCCACCCGTCCGTCCCGGTGGGGCCCCCGATTCCCGCCGAGACCGACCCGACGCCGTCCGCCCCCAGCCGGACGGGGAGGTGTCCGTGACTTCAGCGACCTCAGCGCCGTCCCAGCCGACGGGGCCGATCGCGTCCGCTCCCCTGGTCGACGCTCACTCCGACTACCCCGCTCAGCCCGCCGCTCACACCCCCGACGGCCGAAACACCCGATCGGGTCCCGAGCGCGAGATGCCGGCACCACGCCAGGCGCCGCAGATCTCCCAGGACCTGCCCCGCCCGGAGCAGGACCCGGCCGACGAGGCCGCCCGTGCCGTCGAGGACGCGAACAGCTCCTGGGCGCTCGTCGAGGCGTGCCAGGCCGGTGACGCCGGGGCCTTCGGCGAGCTCTACGAGCGCTACCACGACGTGGTGTTCCGGTACGTCCTGTTCCGGATGGGCGACCGCGCGTTCGCCGAGGACGTCACCCAGGAGACCTTCGTGCGCGCGCTGCGCCGGATCTTCTCGGTCAGCTACCAGGGCCGCGACATCGGCGCCTGGTTCGTGACCATCGCCCGGAACCTGATCTTCGACTACGTGAAGTCCAGCCGGTACCGGCTGGAGCAGACGACGTCGGAGATGGTCGAGCACTCCCCCGCCACCGGCGGGCCGGAGCAGCAGGTCCTCGACATGGCGACGAACGACGAGCTGCTCGCGTCGGTCGCCAAGCTCAACGCCGACCAGCGCGAGTGCATCCAGTACCGGTTCCTCCGCGGCCTGTCGGTCGCGGAGACCGCCGAGCTGATGGACCGCAACGAGGGGGCCGTGAAGGCCCTCCAGCACCGCGCCGTGCGCCGGCTGGCCCAGCTCCTCCCGGACGGCCTGCGGTGAGCGCCTCAGCGGCACGAGCCGCCGGGACGCGAGAGGGGGTGCGAAACACTGCGGTGAGCGCACTACTCGATGCGGTGAACGGTAGTGGACCCGTAACCTCGCGGCCGATCGGTCGTTGTGCAGACGAGCGCGCCAGGTTAGCGCCGACGAGCAGCGCGAGACTGCAGTGAGGACGGACGGCATGCCCAGGGCATGGGACGACAGGTATCCGGCGGAGGACGGTTTCGACCGCGCCCCGGCGGGTGCCCCTGCGTCGGAGGAGCTGGCCCACGAGATCGCACTGGCCGCGGCGCTGGACCGCTCGCGCCGCGACCTCTCACCGGACCCGCACGCGTCGGCACGGATGCGGCAGCGGCTGTTCGACGTGCTGGCACAGGAGGGCGTGGGCCGCGCCGAGCAGCCGCCCGCCGGTGCCCCGGCACCGCGGCCGGTCGGGAACCGCTCCGAGCTCTCCGACCTGACCGCGCCGATCGGCCCGCCGATCGCCGACGACCTCGACTGGGAGGCCGTCTCGAACCGTGCGTCCGCCGGTGAGCGGACCCCGGTCGCGGACGACCCCGGCGCCCGCTCGTCGCGCTCGCGGCGCGGCGGCAGGCACGTGCTGCCCAGCGACCACCCGGACCACCCCGGCCTGCCGGTCGGCGCCGCCGCGGGCCCGGCCCGCGACGCGGACGCCGGCCCCGGCCGGGAGGAGACCGTGCGCCCGTCGGGACCGCGGATGCTCGACCGCAGGCGGCCGAGCGTCCGGAAGCGGTTCGGCGTCGTCGTCGGCGGTTTCGCGGCGCTGGCCGTGATCGCCGGCGTGACCTCGACGGTCAGCCGCGACGCGCTGCCCGGCGACGCGATGTACGGGGTCAAGCGGGCCAACGAGAGCATCGGCGGCGCCTTCACCGTCGGCGACCAGGCCGAGGCCTCCCGCCAGCTCGATCTCGCCCGCTCGCGGGTGGACGAGCTGGAGAACCTGATGGCGCGGGCGACCCCGCCCGCACCGGCGTCGGTCGCCGCCGCCATGGAGGACTTCGACCGGGCCGCCAGCACCGGCAGCCGTATGATGCTGACCGGCTCCGGCACCGGTGGCGCCCAGGCCGCGGAGCTCGCCGAGCTGCGCACCTGGGCCGCCGCCCAGTCCGGCCGGATCTCGCGGCTCCAGGAGGAGCTGCCCGCCGAGAGCCGCCCGGAGACCGCCGAGGCCGTCCGCCTGCTGGACCGGGTGCTCGCCCGGACCGAGGCGCTGCGCGCCGACAGCGGTTGTGCCGCGGACAGCGGCGGCACCGTCGACGATCTCGGCCCGGTGCCGGGTGAGTGCCGCACCGGTGGCGGCGCTCCGGTCGACGCGTCGAAGCAGTCGGCGACGGCGACGGCGACCCCGGAGGGCAGCACGGCGCCGTCGAGCAGTGAGGCTCCGACCTCGGAGACCACGAGCCCGGAGACGTCGACGTCCGAGTCGCCGACCAGCGAGACCGGGTCCGGTGACTCCGGTGGCGGCCTGCCGCTGCTGGGTGGCGGTTCGCCGTCGAGCAGCTCGCCGAGCAGCCCGTCGCAGGAGAAGTCGCAGGACGACGACGGTCTGTCGATCACCATCCCGCCGCTGCTGCCGGGTCTCGGCCCGGTCACCCTCGGCTGACCAGGACGTTCGAACGTCGGTACGCGGGCCCGGTCCGGAGCATCACGCTCCGGGCCGGGCCCGCACCCGTGTCCCGCCAGTAGGCTGGGAGAGCGCCCGAGCCCCCTCGGAGCGCGTGACGCCGTCGCACCAGGAAGGCCGCCGTGGTGAGTGATCCCGGGTCCGCTCCGGACGAGGTCCGACTCGACGCGACCGGCGCCGGGACCGACACCGGGCTCGCGGAGGAGCCCGGCGTGCTGGAACAGGCGACCGCGCTCGATCCCGCACAGCGGGCGGGTCAGGCGTCCGCCGCGGCCGCCGTCGCCGCGGAGCACGCCGAGCACGAACCGCCCGACGCCGACGCCCCGCCGCCGGACCTGACCGCCGCGGCGTTCTTCGACGTCGACAACACGATGATGGTCGGCGCCTCGATCTTCCACTTCGCCCGCGGGCTCGCCGCACGGAAGTTCTTCACCACCTCGGACCTGGCCGGGTTCGCCTGGCAGCAGCTCAAGTTCCGGATCGGTGGCCGTGAGGACAAGGGCGGCATCGCCGGGCACCGGGACACCGCGCTCTCGTTCGTCGCGGGGCGGCCGGTCGACGAGGTCGTCTCCCTCGGCGAGGAGATCTACGACGAGCTGATGGCCGACCGGATCTGGGCCGGCACCCGGGCGCTCGCCCAGATGCACCTCGACGCCGGCCAGCGGGTCTGGCTGGTCACGGCGACGCCGATCGAGCTGTCCCGCATCATCGCCCGGCGGCTCGGCCTCACCGGAGCGCTGGGGACGGTCGCGGAGTCCGTCGACGGCCTCTACACCGGGCGCCTGGTCGGCGAGATCCTCCACGGCCCGGCGAAGGCGCACGCCGTGCGTGCACTGGCCGCGTCGGAGGGGCTCGACCTGCGCCGCTGCACCGCCTACTCCGACTCGGTGAACGACGTGCCGATGCTGTCCGCCGTGGGGACCGCGGTCGCGGTCAACCCGGACTCGGAGCTGCGGGACGTCGCGAAGGCCCGGAACTGGCAGATCCGCGACTTCCGGACCGGCCGCAAGGCGGCCCGGATCGGGGTGCCGTCGGTGCTCGGCGCCGGCGCCGTCGCGGGGGCCGTCGCCGCCGGGATGGCCTACCGCAAGAAGTGACCGGGCACCGCGACCGGCGCCCGGTCAGCCCAGGAAGACGTTCCGGCGCTGGGACAGCAGCCGGTACAGCGTGTGCTGGATGGTCTCCCGGACCTGGTCGGTCAGGTTGAACACCAGCATCGGGTCCTCGGCGTCGGCGGCGGTGTGGCCGTCGGTGCGGATCGGCTCGCCGAACTCGATGTACCACTTCGACGGCAGCGGGACGAGGCCCGCCGGGCCGAGCAGCGGGAACGTCGGGGTGATCGGGAAGTACGGCGCACCGAGGAGCCGCGCGATCGGCGCCAGGTCACCGAGCTTCGGGTAGATCTCCTCGGCCCCGACGATCGAGCACGGGATGATCGGCACGCCGGTGCGCAGCGCCGCGGAGACGAAACCGCCGCGGCCGAAGCGCTGCAGCTTGTAGCGGTCCCGGAAGGGCTTGCCGATGCCCTTGAACCCCTCCGGGAAGACGCCGACGATCTCGCCGGAGCTCATCAGCCGCTCGGCGTCGGGGTTGCACGCCAGGGTCGCACCGGACTTGCGGGCCAGCGAGCCCGAGACCGGCATCGTGAACATCAGGTCCGCGCCGAGCAGCCGCAGGTGCCGGTTCGCGGGATGGTCGTCGTGCACGGCGACCGTGGTCATCACCGCGTCCAGCGGCAGGGTGCCGGAGTGGTTCGCGACGAGCAGCGCGCCCCCGGTCTCCGGGATGTGGTGGGTGCCGATCGTCTCCACCCGGAACCAGCGCTGGTAGAGCGGGCGCAGCGCGGGCAGTACCAGGGCCTCGGTCAGCTCGGGATCGAACCCGAACTCGTCGACCTGGTAGTCACCGCCGAGGCGGCGCCGGAGGAACTCCAGCACCTGCTCGAGCCCCGCCTCCCAGGCCGGCTGCTCGTCGTCGTCGTCGGCGTCCGGGACCGGTGGCACCGCGGTCGGGCGCGCCGGTTCGTCGTCCCGCGCGGGGCGGGCTGGTCCCCGGTTGCCCCGGATCGGGATCACCCGCGCCTCGGCCATGCCGTCGCCCTCCTGCTTCTCGCGTACCTTCATGCCGGCGCCCTCAGCGGAGTGCCTGTGCGAGACCGAGCAGGCCGCGTTCGGCCGACGCGATCCGCTCCGTGCCGAGCACCGGGCTCAGCGCCTTGCCCCGGACGAAGTCGTCGAACGCCTGCGTGGTCGTCCACCGGGGTTCGAACCCGAAGTCGTCGATCAGCCGGGTCAGGTCGACGACCCGGCCGAAGTTGAGGAACCGCATCTGCTCCGGCGAGAAGTCGACCACCCGGGCACCGCGCAGCACCCGGCTGACCGGGGCGACCGCGGTGCTGGGTACCGGCAGCGCGATCTTGCCCGCGCGCCGGATCGCCTGGGACAGCATCAGCACACCGTGCGCGGCGACGTTGTAGACCCCGGGGAGCTCGTGGGTGGCGGCCCGTTCCAGGACGGCGAGCCCGTCCTCCTCGTGCAGGAGCTGGATCCGCGCGTCGTACCCGAGCACCGTCGGCACGACGGGCAGCGCGAAGTACCGGGTCAGCACGGTGTCGATGCGGGGGCCGATGAAGTTCGCGAACCGCAGCACCGTCGCCGTGACGTCCGGCCGGCGGCGGCTGAACCCCCGCAGGTAGCCCTCGATCTCCGCGGCGTCCTTGGCGTAGCCGCCGGAGGGCAGGTCCTTCGCCCCGGTCGCCTCGTCGAACACCGCGGGGTCCCGGGAGCTGGAGCCGTAGACCGCGGTCGTCGACTTCAGCACGACCCGCCGCACGCTCGGCGCCTTCTGGCACGCGGCGAGCAGCTGCATCGTGCCGATGACGTTCATCTCCTTCATCGTCGCGCGGCCGCCCGAGGAGGCGGGGCTGGCCGACAGCGACGCGTGGACGACGGTGTCGACCCCGGCGGTGGAGATGACCTTGGCGATCAGCGGGTTGCGGATGTCGGCGCGCACGAACTCGGCGCGGCCCATGCGCCGCAGCAGGTCCCGCGGCGGCGGGACGGTGTCGACACCGAGCACCCGGTCGATGTCCGGGTTCGCCGCCAGCCGCGCCGCGAGGTGACCGCCGAGGTAACCGCTCACGCCGGTGACGAGCACGACGTTCGGGGTCGGCGACGACATGGGGCGACCTCACTGGACGGAGCCTGCGGACCACGCGGAGACACCGCAGGAACGGTGGACGACCGGACCGATCCTAGTGCGTGGTGGTCGTCGTGGGCACGGCCGCGGACGGGAACGGCGTGACGCGTCTGTGAACGCCGTGTGCGGCCCCGTGAACGACACCGGCCGCGCACCCGCCGATGAGCGGGTACGCGGCCGGTGCGCGAGTCACTTGCCGAGCTTGCGGCGCTGCACCCGGGTCTTGCGCAGCAGCTTGCGGTGCTTCTTCTTCGACATCCGCTTGCGGCGCTTCTTGATGACCGAGCCCATGGGTGCTCCTCCTGTATCGACGCAGATCGCCCGCGACCGCACCACCGGGTGGCCTCGAGGCGGGCCGCCCGCACCCGCCGGAACGACGGAGCAGGCCGTGCGACCGGTGGGAGTCGGCAGCCGGAGAACGAGTCTACCGGGGTGCCGTGACACCCCGGGACCGGGGGACCACCGTACGGGGGACGGTCCCGCGATCAGCCCGCGTCGAAGTAGGCGTTGCGCAGGTAGTCCTCGACGGCGCGCTGCGGCACCCGGAACGAACGGCCGACGCGCGCGGCCGGCAGCTCACCCGAGTGCACCAGCCGGTACACGGTCATCTTGGAGACCCGCATCATCGAGGCCACCTCGGCCACCGTCAGGAACTGGACCTGGGCCGGCCGCAGGGGCTCGGGACGTTCCGCCGCCATCGGGCACCGCCTTCCTCCCCCGACCAGTGCCCCCGGACGCCCGGTGGTGGGGGATGCGTGAGCAGTCTACCGGGACGGATGTGACGATCGGTCCACCGGAGGGGGGCCCGATCGGGGAGCGGTCGGGCGCGTCGGGGTGATGACGGGTCGTCCGATGCGCTGATCGGGGGATGACGGAGGGTGGCCTCCGGTGGTCGTCACCCCCGACCGAGGGCCACGGACCGGTCGTGGGCGGCGGTCACCGCGTCCGCGAACGCCGACCGCAGGCCGTGCCGCTCCAGCTCGCGCAGGGCCGCCGCCGTCGTCCCGGCCGGGGAGGTGACGTTCTCCCGCAGCACCGCCGGGTGCTCGCCGGTCTCCCGCAGCATCCGGGCGGCACCGAGCGCGGTCTGCACCGTCAGCTCGGTCGCGGCCGGCCGGGTCAGCCCGAGCGCCACCCCGGCCTCGATCATGGCCTCGGCGACCAGGAAGAAGTAGGCCGGTCCGGAGCCGGAGACCGCGGTGGCGGCGTCCTGCTTGGCCTCGTCGATACGCAGCACCGCCCCGACGGTGCCGAGCAGCGCCTCGGTCTCGGCGAGGTGCCCGTCGCCGGCGTGGGCGCCCGGGGAGATCCCGCACATCGCGGCCCCGAGCAGCATCGGGGTGTTCGGCATGACCCGCACGACCGGCGTCCCCGCGGGCAGCGCCCCCTCGAACAGCGACGTCGGCAGGCCCGCGCACAGCGACACCACGAGGGTGCCCTCGCCCAGTGCCCCGCCGATCTCGCCGAGCAGCGCGACGACGTCCTGCGGCTTCACCGCGACGACGACCGTCCCGGCGCCGCGCACCGCATCGGCAGCCGGTTCGGCGGCCACCCCCAGCTCGGCGGACAGCTGGGCGGCGCGCTCCGGGAACCTCTCGGAGAACACCAGCTCCCCGGCGTCCCGCCCGGCGGCGAGCAACCCGCCGAGCAGCGCCTCGCCGATCCGTCCGCCACCCAGTACCGCGATCCGTGTCCCAGTCATGGGCGGCAGCCTAGGAACCCGCTACCCGCCCAGCGGTGCGAGGGCGAGCTGGCGGGCCTGGCACACCGTGCGCCCGGTCGCGTCGACGACGGTGACGTCCTCGTCGAACTGGGTCCCCGACACGGTGCGGGAGCGGGAGTCGACCCGCAGCCAGCCGGGCGACGGACGGCCGCGCAGCAGCGCGGTGAGCTGCACCGTGGGCGCCCATCCCGGACGTCCGCCGAGGTTGAACACGGTCGGCGGGAGGATGTCGCCGGCCAGCAGCGCGAACAGGACGTCCGGCTCCTCGCCGCGCGGGCGCACCCAGCCCGACATCTCCGGGGGCCCGGTCTCCCCGCGCAGGAACGGCAGCGCGTCCGCCGGGTAGCGCAGCTCGCAGGCGGAGGCCAGCCCGCGGGCGCCGCCCTGCGCGGACGCGGGGTCGACGGCGTCGGCGGCCGGGTCGGGGTCGAGCCCGACCGCGGTGTCCCAGCGCGGCTCCCCGCCGGGGAGGACGCCCGCGGTGACGGTCGCGTGCAGCATCAGCTTCCCGGCCTGGGTCAGCCGCACCGCCACCGACGAGATCGTGCGGCCGATCTTGAGCGGGGTCGCCTCCAGCTCCACGGGTGCGAGGTCGGGCGCGCGCAGGAAGTCCGCCGAGACCGCCAGCGGGTCGACGGCCGGGGAGCCGTCGGCGGACAGCCAGGCGAGCCCCGCCTTGGCCATCAGCACCATCAGCAGCCCGCCGAACGCCTTCGGGCCGACCGCCCAGACGTCGTCGAGGCCGGCGCGGAACCTGCCGTCGCCGAGATCGTCGAGGACGTGCGCGTCCGCGAAGGGACGTCCGGTATCGACCGTCGTGCCGCTCATGGGCTCAGGTTACCCATGGGTAGAACCGGGGTGGACGGTCAGCGGGAGCCGCCGACGCCGGCCGGGACGGTCGGCGCGAGGTGCAGCCGCGCGAACAGCAGCGACTCGGCGAGCAGGCCGGCGCGCTCCTGGCGGGTGCGGCAGCGGCGGGTGGACACCTCGAGGACGACGGTGCCCCCGTCGCGGGCGAACGCGCCGTCGGCGAGTGCCTGGCACACCTCGGCGCACGGCTGGGCGCCACGGCCCGGGACCAGGTGCTCGTCCCGCGGGGCCCCGGAACCGTCGGTGAGGTGCAGGTGGGTCAGCCGGTCGCCCATCCGCGCCATGAGATCGAGCGCGTCGACCTCGGCGGCGGCGGTGTGCGACAGGTCGAGGGTGTAGGCGCCGTACCCGATGTCGGTCGGGTCGTGGCCGAGCGCGTACGGCACGGTGCTGATCGAGCCCCGCTTCACCGGGAACATGTTCTCCACCGGGAGCGTGACGCCGTCGTGCTCGAACGCCCGCGCGACCTCGTCGCCGAACACGTCGGCGTAGCGGCGCTGCCAGCGGAACGGCGGGTGGACGACGACCGTCCGCGCGCCGAGCCGGGCGGCGACCTCGACGGTGCGGCGGAGCCGGTGCACGGGGTCGGCGCCCCACACCCGCTGGGTGACGGCCAGGCAGGGCGCGTGCACCGCGAGCACCGGGACACCGTGCCGGTGCGCCAGCCGCTCGATCGCCCGCGGGTCCTGGCTGACCGGGTCGGTCCAGATCATGAGCTCGACGCCGTCGTAGCCCAGCTCGGCGGCGATCTCGAAACCGGCCGCCACACCCTCCGGGTAGACCGAGGCGGTGGACAGCGCGACGGGAACCGGGAGCGGGGCGATGGCGGATCCGGGCAGGGGCGACGACGTCACATGACGTGGAGTCGTCTCCCGGTCGCTCATCGTTACCTGTCCAGCAGCACCAGGATCGCCGGGGACACCGTCAGCAGCAGCCCGACCAGCACCGCGAACAGCGTGGTCTTCAGGTCGTCGTTGCGCAGCAGCGCCCGCACGCCGAGCACGAGGCCGACGGTCAGGACGACCGCGAGCGCCAGCGCGACGATCGGGAAGGAGAACCAGAGGAACCGGAACAGCACCCAGATCCCGGCACCGGCGACGGCGCCACCGATCCACTGCGCGATGACGACCGCCCAGGCCTGGCCCGTACCCGCGGCACCCGCGGACGCGGCGTCGTCCAGACCGGCGGGCGGCTGGGCCTCGTCGCGGGAGCGGCGGCGGCGCGGCTGCTCGTCGTCGTCGGGGAGGGCGCCGTGTTCGAGCTCGCCGTGGTCCTCGTAGTCGTCGTACTCGTCGGCGTCGGGGCGCGGGCGGGGCAGGACACCGGTCCGGCCGCCGCCGGCGCGCGGGTCCCGCTCCCACTCGCCGCTGTCCCCGTCGTCGGCGAACGGGTCGTAGGCGCCGGTCGGCGGGCCCGCGTCGGCCGGGGCACTGCCGTAGGGGGCACTGCCGTACGGGGCGCCGTCGTCGTCGGTGAGCGCCGGGGCGCCGAACTGGGTGGGCGGACCGCCGTCGGGGTCGCCGGCCGCGGGGCGGCGGGCGTTCATGCGGCTGGTCGGGATCTCGTCGGCGCCCTCGGAGCCGTACGGGCCCGCATCCGGGGGGCCGTAACCGTCGTCGGGCCGGAACGGGCCACGCTGCGCGCCGTCGGGGGCGGGCGGGGCGCCGTTCGCGGCGGGCCGGCCGTTCGGCGCGAACGCCTGCGGCCCGGCACCGTTCGGACCGTGACCGTTCGGGCCGTGCGGGGCGCCGTTCGGACCGGCGCCGTTCGGGGCACCGAAGGGCGTGCCATAGGGCGCACCGCCGTTCGGCGGGGCCCCGTTCGGGGCGTTGCCGTTGGGCACGAACGGGGTCTCGGGCGGAGCGGGCCTGCGGGACGGGAACGACGGGTGCTCACCCGGCGCCGGGGCGTCCCCGCCGCGCGGGGCGACGCCGTCGGCGGGCCACCCGGCGGGACCGCCGGGACCGCGCTCCGCGGGGGCCGGGCGGCGGGGCGCAGGCCCCGCCTGTGCCTCGGGGGCGGGACCACCGGAGCCGGGCGGCGGGCCGTCGTCATCCTCGGACGCACGCCGGCGACGGCGCCGTCCGCTCTGGGAGCCGCCATTGGCGGCGAGCAGCTCGGCGACCGTCCGCTGCCGCGGCTCTGGGCTGTCCACACTCATCCCGACCACCGTGCCCTGTGTGTTGTCAAGGGTCCAAGCCCACCCCCGGAAACGTGCGCCGAGCGGTCGTCCCCGTTCGTTCCGTCGAGCATGTCGAACCGCCGGAGGATCACGCCCTCACGCAACGCCCACGGACAGATGTCGAGCTCGTCGACCCCCAGCGCGTCCATCGCGGCCTGCGCGACGACCGTCCCGGCGACGAGCTGGTGCGCGCGGCTGGCGCTGACCCCGTCCAGCTCCGCGAGGTCCGGGCCGGACATCCGGGTCACGAACCCGGAGAGCTGGCGCAGCCCCTGCGCGGTGAGCGTGCGGTGGGTCCGCGGGCCCGCGCTGGACGGCGCGGCGCCGGCGAGCCGGGCGAGCGTCCGGAAGGTCTTCGACGTGCCCACCGCGCGATCCGGGCGGCCACCGGCGCGCAGCCGTCCGGCCACCGGGGCGAGCTCGTCGCGGACCCGCTCGGCCAGCGCCGTCAGCTCGGCGCGGGGCGGCGGGTCGGCGGAGAACGCCTCGCGGGTCAGGCGCCCGGCGCCGAGCGGCACCGAGGCGGCGACGTCCGGCGTCTCGTCCCGGCCGACGGCGAGCTCCAGCGACCCGCCCCCGATGTCGAGCACCAGCAGGCGCCCGGCCGACCAGCCGCACCACCGGCGGACGGCGAAGAAGGTCCAGCGGGCCTCGTCCTCGCCGGGCAGCACCTCGAGGGTCACCCCGGTCTCGCGCTGCACGAGCGCGAGCACCTCGGCCGAGTTGGTGGCGTCGCGCAGCGCCGAGGTCGCGAACGCCATCAGGTCGTCGCACCCGGCGGCACCGGCCGTGTCCCGGGCCCGGTGCACGCTCTCCAGGAGCGCCTTGACGCCCTCCTTGGTCAGCGCACCCTTGCGGTCCAGGTGCTCGGCCAGCCGGAGCTGGTCCTTGTCCGAGGACATCGGCTTCGGGTGGGCACCACGGTGCGCATCCACCACGAGCAGATGAACGGTGTTGGACCCCACGTCTAAGACGGCCAGTCGCACGGGTGTCAGGTTACCGAGCCGTTATCCACTCCCGGACGGCCACCACGTCACACATCGAACTTGTAGCCCAGTCCGCGCACGGTGACCAGGTGCTTCGGCGTCGACGGGTCGTCCTCCACCTTGGAGCGCAGGCGCTTCACGTGGACGTCGAGCGTCTTCGTGTCGCCGACGTAGTCCGCGCCCCACACCCGGTCGATCAGCTGGGCCCGGGTGAGCACCCGCCCGACGTTGCGGAGCAGGTACTCGAGCAGGTCGAACTCCTTGAGCGGGAGCGGGACGTCGTCGCCGTTCACCGACACGACGTGCCGCTCGACGTCCATCCGGACCGGGCCGGCCTCGAGGATCCCGTTGCCGCTCTCGGTCTCGCCGGTGGCCTCGCCGCCGCGGCGGAGCACGGCGCGGACGCGGGCGATCAGCTCGCGGGCCGAGTACGGCTTGGTGACGTAGTCGTCGGCGCCGAGCTCCAGCCCGACCACCTTGTCGATCTCGCTGTCCCGGGCCGTCACCATGATCACGGGGACGGCGGAGCGGGAGCGGAGCGCCTTGCAGACGTCTGTGCCGCTCATGCCGGGGAGCATGAGGTCGAGCAGCACGATGTCGGCGCCGTTGCGGTCGAACTCGCTCAGCGCGTCGTTGCCGTTGGCCGCGACGGCCGTGGTGAAGCCCTCCTTGCGCAGCATGAACGCGAGCGGGTCGGCGAAGGACTCCTCGTCCTCCACGATCAGCACCCTGGTCATCTCATCCTCCGGTTGTCGCGGTCTCGGGGGCCTCGCTACCGGCCGCCCCCCTGGGGCCCTTGACGCCCAGCCGGGCGGGGAGCCGCATGGTGAACGTCGAGCCGGTGCCGGGACGGCTCCACAGCCGCACCTCACCGCCGTGGTTCGCGCAGACGTGCTTGACGATCGCCAGGCCGAGCCCGGTGCCGCCGGTCGCGCGGGACCGGGCCGGGTCGACCCGGAAGAAGCGCTCGAACACCCGCTTCTGGTGTTCCGGGGCGATGCCGATGCCGCGGTCGGTGACGGCGATCTCGACCGAGCCGCCGACCTCCCGCCGGCTCACCGACACCGACGAGTCGGTGGGCGAGTACGCGATCGCGTTCTCGACGAGGTTGGTCAGCGCCGTGACGAGCAGCGTCCGGTCCCCGTCGACGACCAGCCCGGACGGCCCGTCGGCGGTGATCTCGACGCCGTGCGACTCCGCGGAGTTGCGGCTGCGGGCCAGCGCCTCGGAGGCGACGTCGTCGACCTCGACGGCGGCCAGCTCGGGCAGCCGCTCGGCGCCGGTCAGCCGGGACAGGGCGATCAGCTCGGAGACGAGGTTGCCCATCCGGGTGGCCTCGCGGAGCAGCTTCTCGCCGAACTGCCGGACCTCGGCGGCGTCGTCCTCGGAGCCCTCGGCCGGGTCCAGGCCCTCGAGGGTGTCGAGCAGCGCCTCGGCCAGCAGCGCGACCGCGCCGACCGGCGTCTTGAGCTCGTGGCTGACGTTGGCGACGAAGTCGCGGCGGGTGGCCTCCAGCCGTGCCACCTCGGAGGTGTCGACGGCCTCGACCAGGGTGAACCCGTCGCCGAGGGCGTGGATCCGCGCCTGCACCGCGACCGGCCCACGCGGGGTGCGGTCCAGCGGGGAGAGATCGACCTCGAGCAGCCGGTCCCCGGCCTGCACGCGCTGGCAGGCGGCCCAGGCGCGGGGGTCCAGCCGGTCCTCGGTGACGGCGCCGAGCGCGGCGGCCCGCGGGTTGTGCAGCAGCACGTCACCCGCGGCACCGACGACGGCCAGTCCGGAGTCCGACTGGCGGAACGTGCGGTGCAGCAGCTCCCCGAGGGTGGGTGCCGCGGCGGACGGCCGGTCGTCCGGGGTGCGGGACGCGACGGCGGTGCGGCGGGCGGGGCGGCCGGCGGACGGACGCCGCGCCAGCGCGGCCCCGGCCAGCAGGCCCAGGCCGAGCGCGACGACCGCGATCAGCCACGCGAGCGTGGTCACGGGGGCATCGTAGGCAAGCGGGGGTGCCCTCTGGCCAGCGCCGGACCCCGGATGGTGACGCCCGCGACCCGCCCGCGCGACACTGTTCGGCCCGCGTTCACCGCGGGTTCAGCACTAGGTGATCGCAAACCCGGTGGAGCGGGTGACGCCACCCGGCAGCCACACCCCGTACGCCGCGCGCCGCTCCCGCGGTCAGCGGCCCTGGTTCGCCACGCCCGCGATCGCCGCCTCGGCCGCGGCCGGGTCGAGGTAGCGACCGCCCGGGTTCATCGGGCGCAGGTCGTCGTCGAGGTCGTAGACCAGCGGGATGCCGGTCGGGATGTTCAGCCCGGCGATGTCGGCGTCGGAGATCCCGTCGAGGTACTTCACGAGCGCGCGCAGCGAGTTGCCGTGCGCGGCCAGCAGCACGGTCCGCCCGTCCCGCAGGTCCGGCACGACCGACTCCTCCCAGTACGGCAGGAACCGCGCGACGACGTCGGCGAGGCACTCCGTCAGCGGCGCGTCGACGCCGGCGTAGCGCGGGTCGGCGTCCTGGGAGAACTCGCTGCCCTTCTCGATGGGCGGCGGCGGGGTGTCGTAGGACCGGCGCCAGAGCATGAACTGGTCCTCGCCGAACTCGGCCAGGGTCTGCTTCTTGTCCTTGCCCTGCAGCGCGCCGTAGTGCCGCTCGTTGAGCCGCCAGTCGCGCTTCACCGGGATCCAGTGCCGGTCCGCCGCGTCGAGCGCGATGTTCGCGGTGGAGATGGCCCGGCGCAGCAGCGAGGTGTGCACGACGTCCGGGGCGACGCCGGACTCGCGCAGCAGCTCGCCACCACGGCGGGCCTCGGCCTCGCCCTGCTCGGAGAGCGGGACGTCCACCCAGCCGGTGAAGAGGTTCTTCGCGTTCCAGTCGCTCTGGCCGTGGCGCAGCAGTACGAGGGTCGGCATGCGCCACAGCCTGCCAGCTAGGCCGCGCCGAGGTCTCGCAGTACGTCCGCGAACGTGTCCACCAGCACGTCGGTCTCGTCCCGGGTGATCACCAGCGGCGGCGAGATCCGGACAGTGACGCCGTGCGTCTCCTTCGCCAGCACCCCGCGGCGGGCGAGTGCGACGCAGACGTCCCGTCCGGATCCGAGCCGCGGGTCGACGTCGACGCCGAACCACAACCCCGCCCCGCGCACGGCGGTCAGCCCGGGCAGCTCCCGCAGCCGCGCGCCCAGGTGCGCACCGAGGTCGCGGGCCGCCGCCTGGTACTCCCCCGTCGCGAGCAGCCCGCACACCGCGGACCCGACGGCCGCCGCGAGCGGGTTCCCGCCGAAGGTCGAGCCGTGCTCACCGGGACGCAGCACGCCGAGCACGTCACGCCGCCCGACGACGGCGCTGACCGGCAGGATCCCGCCGCCGAGCGCCTTGCCGAGGGTGTACAGGTCGGCCCGGATCCCGGCGCGGTCGCTGCACAGCGTCGCGCCGGCCCTGCCGAGCCCGGACTGGATCTCGTCGCAGACCAGCAGGACGTCACGGCGCGCGGTGAGCTGCCGGACGTCGCGCAGGTACCCCTCCGGCGGGACGATCACGCCCGCCTCGCCCTGCACCGGCTCGATCAGGACCGCGACGGTGTCGTCGGTGAGCGCCGGCGCCAGCGCCGCGGTGTCGCCGTAGGGGACGCGGTCGAAGCCCGGGGTGAAGGGGCCGAAGCCGTCGCGGGCGGCCGGGTCGTCGGAGAAGGAGACGACGGTCGTCGTCCGGCCGTGGAAGTTGCCCCCGGCGACGACGATCCGGGCCGCCCCGGGCCGCACCCCGCGCACCCGGTAGCCCCAGGCCCGCGCGACCTTGATCGCGGACTCGACGGCCTCGGCGCCGGTGTTCATCGGCAGCACGGCCTCGGTACCGGTCAGCCGGGCGAGCTCGTGCTGGAAGTCCGGCAGCCGGTCGTTGTGGAAGGCGCGCGCGGTCAGCGTCAGGGTGTCGAGCTGGCGGTGTGCGGCCGCGACCAGCGCGGGGTGCCGGTGGCCGAAATTCAGCGCGGAGTAGCCGGCGAGGACGTCGAGGTAGCGACGGCCGTCGACGTCGGTGACCCAGGCTCCCTCACCCCCGCTCAGCACGACCGGCAGCGGCGCGTAGTTCGCGACGCCGTACCGCTCGTCGAGCGCGATCCGCTCGGTGGTCGCACCGGTGCCGGTGCCGTTCTCCAGGACGGTCACGGTGCCTCCCGCAGCTCGAGGGTGCAGCATTTGATCCCGCCGCCACCGCGGCGGAGCTCGGAGGTGTCGACGCCGACGGTGCCGAACCCGCGCTCGGCGAGCTCAGCGGCGAACTTCTCGGCCTGGGGCGCGTGGACGACGGTGCGCCCGTCGGAGAAGCAGTTCAGGCCGAGCACGGCGGCGTCCTCCTCGCCGACGATCACGGCGTCCGGGAACCGGAACCGCAGGACCTCCTGCGGCGCGTCGTCGAACGCCGACGGCAGGTAGGCCACCGCACCGGGCCCGCCCGCCGGGTCGAGCACGGCGAACGCGGTGTCCAGGTGGTAGTAGCGGGGATCGACGAGCTGCAGCGACACGACCTCGCGGCCGAGCACCCGGGCGGCCTCGTGGTGCGCCGCGGGATCGGTGCGGAACCCGGTGCCCGCGTAGATCGTGTCCCCGACGAGCAGCAGGTCGCCCTCGCCCTCGTTGACGGCCTCGGCCTCGCGCACGTCGAACCCGGCCGACCGGAACCACGCGCCGTAGGCGGGCCCCTCGGCGGCGCGCTCGGCGTACCGGAACCGCGCGGTGAGCGCGACGCCGTCGACGACGGTGCCGCCGTTCGCGGCGTAGACCATGTCCGGCAGGCCGGGCAGCGGGTCGACCAGCCGCACGTCGAACCCGAGCTCGCGGTAGACGGCGTGCAAGTCCTGCCACTGGCGCACGGCCAGCGGGGTGTCGGTGACCTGCTCCGGCCGCATCCAGGGGTTGATCCGGTAGCTGACGGTGAAGTGGGTGGGCCGGCACATCAGCACCGACGGCGCGGGGCGGGCGCGGTCGTCGTCGGGGAGCGGCACGATCGGCTCGGCGGTCATGCGCACATCGTGCCGCGCATGACCCGTGCTTTTCCCGTCCTTCTGCGCACGATCAGCGCGTGCTGTACCGATCTGGCGCACGGATCTAGCATCCGACGCCGTGAACGAGATCGACGCGACCGACCGGAAGCTGCTGGACCTGCTGCGCATCGACGGCCGGGCCGGCTGGGCCGAGCTCGGCGAGCGCGTGGGGCTCTCCGCGTCCGCGGTGCGGCGGCGGGTGGACCGGCTCACCGCGCGCGGGGTGATCACCGGTTTCGGCGTCCGCGTCGATCCCGGCGCCGAGCGGGAACCGGGGGTCGAGGCCTACGTCGAGCTGTTCTGCCGCGGCACCGTGGCGCCGAGCGAGCTGCAGCGGATGCTGTCGGCGGTGCCCGAGGTGGTGACCGCCGGGACGATAACCGGCGAGGCCGACGCGCTGGTCCTGCTGCGCTCGCGCGACGTGCGCTCCCTGGAGGACGCCCTGGAGCGGCTCCGGATGGCGGCGAACGTCGACCACACCCGCTCGGCCGTCGTCCTCACCTGGCTGGTCTCTCGTTGAACTCCCGCCGCGCCGGGCGTACCGTCTCAGTTGAGAGTTCAACTTCTTGGGAGCCACCGATGCCCGTGCAGCGCCTGAACCACGCCGTCCTCTACGTCCGCGACGTCGCCCGCAGCGTCGCCTTCTACACCGACACGCTCGGCTTCCGCACGGTCGTCGAGCTCCCGGGCGGGCAGGGCACGTTCCTGCAGGCCGCCGGCTCGTCGAACGACCACGACCTCGCCCTGTTCGGGATCGGGGACGGGGCGGGCGCCTCGCAGGCCGGGCGCGGCACCGTCGGCCTCTACCACCTGGCGTGGGAGGTCGACACCCTCGCCGAGCTCGCCCGGGTCGGGCAGAAGCTGCAGGAGGCGGGCGCCCTCGCCGGCGCCTCCGACCACGGCACCACGAAGGCCCTTTACGCCCACGACCCGGACGGGCTGGAGTTCGAGGTCTGCTGGCTGGTGCCTGCCACGCTGATCGACGGCGGGGACGGGATGCGGACCGCCCGGCTCGACCTCCAGGCCGAGATCGACCGCTACGGCGCCGACACCCCGGGCGGGATCGGCGTCTCGGTGCCGGCCTGAACGTCCCCGGGCAGGGTCAGGACGGTTCGGACAGGTCGACCCGGTAGCCGGACCGCGCGGAGAACCGGGCGGTGACGGAGAACCGGTCGCCCCGCACCAGGGTGTGCCGCCACTCGACCGGACGGTCCCCGGAGAGCCCGAGCCGCTCGATGGACAGCGCGGCCACGCCCTCGCCGATCCCGAGCAGCTCCTGCTCGCCGCGGCCCGGGATCGTCGCGCGGATGTTCTCGCTGCCGCCGTCGACCCGGATCCCGCAGCGACGCCGGTACTCGGGATAGATGCCGGTGTGCGTGAAGTCGATGTCGAGCAGCGGCGCGGCCAGGTCCTCCGGCAGCCACACCCGGTCGACGGCCAGGGGCTCACCGTCGGCGAGCCGCAGGCGCTCCAGGTGGACGAGCGGGGTCGACTCCTCCAGGCCCATCCGGGTCGCGATCACCCCGTCGGCCCGCACCTCGAAGGTCCGCACGACGCTGCGCTGCGTCCGCCCGGCCGCCTCGACGGCGACGTAGAGCGAGTACGGCTCGTCCAGCGGCTGCTCGATCGGCGCCGGCCCGGCCGGCCGGGCGACCCGGCCGCGGCTGGCGACGACGGCGCCGTCCTCCCGCATGCGCCGCAGCGCCTCGCGGACGGTGTAGCGGCTCACCGAGTACTCGGCGGCGATCGCGAACTCGCCGGGCAGGGCGGCGTCGAACTCGCCCTCCTCCAGCCGACGACGCAGGTCCGCCAGCAGCTGCTGCCACAGCGGCGTCCCGTCGCCGCGGACCAGGGTCCGCCCGCCCATCACCGTCACCTCTCGTCGCCCGGTCACGACGTCCGGGGTCCGCACACCGTAGGCGAGCACGATCGGCTCACCCGCGGGTGGCACGCTCCCGGCGCCGGGTGAGCACGACACCGACCATCACGACGGCCGCCGCCACCGGAACGACGAGATCGGCCCCGAGGCCTGACGCGACACCCCCTCCCAGGGGCATGCTGGTGCCCCCTGACCAGGAGGTGCCCGTGCTCGACCACCTGTCGCTGCCCGTCCGGGACCCGGACGCGTCGGCCCGCTTCTACCTGCAGGTCTTCGCCCCGCTCGGGCTGTCGGAGATGATGCGGTTCCCCCGCGACGGCGGATCCGTCGTCGCGATCGGCGGCACGGACGGGCAGCCCCGGTTCTGGCTCGGCCCCGGCGGGCCCGCCACACCGCCGGAGCTGCACGTCGCGCTCGCCGCACCGGACCGGGCCGCGGTGGACGCCGTGCACGAGGCCGCACGGGCGGCCGGCACCGAGGTGCTGCACGCGCCGCGGCTCTGGCCCGAGTACCACCCCGCGTACTACGCGGTGTTCCTGCGCGACCCGGACGGGCACAACGTCGAGGCGGTCTGCCACCGCCCCTAGCCTGGACGCCATGTCGTTCACCGGGGAGCTGCGGGAGTCGAGCACGACGACGTGGGACGCGGCGGTCGGGCACCGCTTCGTCGACGAGCTGTGGGACGGGTCCGTGGACCGCGACGTCCTGCGGCACTACCTGGAGCAGGACCTCCAGTTCGTCGACGCCTTCCTCGCGCTGCTCGGCGCGGCCGTCGCGGACGCGGACCGGCCGGCACCGCGGGTGCGGCTGGCCCGGCAGCTCGGGCTCGTCGCCGGGCCGGAGAACGACTACTTCGAGCGCTCGCTCGACCGGCTCGGCGGCACGAGCGCCCCGGACCGGCGGGCGCCGACCGTCGGGTTCGTCGACCTGATGGGCGAGGCACGCGACGCCGGGTACTACGCCGAGGCGCTCGCGGTGCTGCTCGTCGCCGAGTGGCTGTACCTGGACTGGGCGACGCGGCCGGGTGCCATCGCGCCGGACGACGCGGTCTGCCGCGAGTGGATCGACCTGCACCGCGGCATCGAGTTCGAGGAGTGGGTGGCGTTCCTCCGCGACGAGCTGGACCGGGTCGCCGACGCCCTCGCCCCGGAGCGGCGCGAGCGGGTCGCCGCACTGTTCGTGCGCGCGGTGGACCTGGAGCTGGCGTTCTTCGACGCCGCCTACGAGCTCTGACCCCCGGGCCACTCTGTCCGCTCACCGATTGCGGGAGTGCTCGCCGTATCGGGTGAGCGCGGACGGAACCGGTGAGCGTCCGGGTCCGCCTGTGGTTCCCCCAAGATCGTGGAGGGTTCCCTATGCCGCGTCTCGGGTGAGAGCGGCGTTCTCGTAGTTGATCGGTGAGAGCCCGCCCGCGGCGCTGTGTCGCCGGCGGTGGTTGTAGAAGCCGTAGCACCAGTCGATGACCACCGCCCGCGCCCTGCTGGTGGTGTCGAAGTCGTTGCGGGACAATACTTCCCACTCCAGGCTGGAGAAGAACGCCTCCGCCGCGGCGTTGTCGAAACACGACCCGACCCGACCCATCGACTGGCGGATCTCCAGCCGCCGACACAGCGCGGTGAACGCCCCGGCGGTGTAGGTCGACCCGCGGTCGGTGTGAAAGATCACTCCTCGGATCTAGCCCGCCCCACCGCGGGCCGCGGTGGCCATCCGGATGGCCTCACACGCCAGCTCGGCGTTCGGGTGCAGTCCGGTGGCCGCGCCGAGCAACCGCCGCGAGTACAGGTCGATCACCGTGGCCAGATACAGCTTCCCGGCCGCGGTGGGGATCTCGGTCATGTCCCCGACCCAGCGGCGGTTCGGCTCGGCCGCGGTGAAGTCGCGTCTGAGCAGGTCGGGGAACTTCGGCGCTGCGCGGTCCTGACGGGCCAGCCCGTTGCGTCTCTTGATCCGGCGCGCGACCAGGCCCTGGCGACGCATCGAGTCCGCCACAGTCTTCTCCGAGACCTGCCAGCCGGCCTCACGCAGGTCCGCGTGCAACCTCGGCGAGCCGTGCAACCGCTGGGCAGCGTCGAACGCCACGCCCACCGCGGCGTCGAGCCGGGTCCGCCGCTGCTCGGTCGCGGTCGTGCCACCGTCGGGGCTGCCGGCGCGCTGCAGCCACTTGTACAGCCACGAGATCGACACCCCGAGCAGGGCACAGGCCAGCGTGTGCGGCACCCGGTGGAAGGTCCTCTGGTCGGCGATGAAACGGGCCACGCTCACCTCGTCGCCTCCTTGACCCACAGGACCACGGATCGCTTGAGGACATCACGCTCCATCCGCAGCTCGGCGTTCTCCGCACGCAACCGCTTGAGCTCCTCGACGTCCCCGCGGGACAGGCCCTCGGTCTCCTCACGGGCCTCACGGGCGCGGGCCACCCAGTTGCCCAGCGTGCCCTCGTTGACCCCCAGGTCTCTGGCGACCTGGGCGATCGGCTTGCCCGTCTCCTCGACGATCCGGACCGCCCCGTCACGGAACTCCCGGTCGTATCGCTTCCGTACCTCTGGCATCGCTACCCCTTATAGCTGATGCCTCCCCGATCATGGGGGAACCGCATCCCCGCACGAGGGTGCAGGTTGCTGGCTCGGACCAACATCGATGGTGTGGCGCGGCGTCGAAACGACGCCGCGCCATTGCCGCTGGGCGGATGGCCGCCGGAGAAGGCCGCAGCTCGGCGGCCCCGCGTGACACATCTACAGCACGCTAACGCGACAATAAAGTGGACGGTTATGAGGTGCTGGCCGAGACGAGGGAGCGGCAGATGATCAGAGCAGGACGAAAGGTGCTGGACCGGATGGGTGTCGGTGCAGCCCACGGGCTGACCGAGGCTGCCGCAGCGAGGACACGCCCGTGGGCTACTCCGGGACACCCCGAGCCAGTGAACAAGCCGGGAGGTCGGCGCGGCGGGCTTTGGGACGAGGCCCAGGTCCTCGCCCATGTAGCCGGCGAGGCTGCGCCTGCCCTCCCGGCCCATCCTCAGCCCGATGACCTGCTCGACGCGGCTGAGGCAGCGGAGTTCGCGGGAGTCACCGAGCAGACCTGGACGCGTCATCTGGAGCGCAACCTTGTCCCGGAGCCCACAGAGATCGTGTCGGGTCAGCGTCACTGGGGCCGAGCGGTGCTCGAGGAATGGAAGCCGGCGCGACCGGGTCGAGGCGCAGGGGGCGGCCGGCGAGCGAAGAACGGGCTCACCGAGGAGGAGCTTCGTGATCGGGCTGCGGCCGTGATGAAGGCCGCCAAGGAGGCAGGCCGAACGCCCAGTGCCCGCGAGGTTGCTCGCGAGATCGACGTCTCGCCTACCAAGGCCAGCCGTCTGCTCGCAGCACTGGCGGAGTCAGGGAAGTGAGCCATCCGTCCCGGCTCGCGCGACAGCTCATCTCTTCCCCGCGGGGAAGAGCAGCCGATGAGGATGACCCTGGCCTGTGAGCCGCCTGCGTCACAGGCCAGGGTCAGGGTCGACGCCGCGGCCGGGGCTTGCCCTTGACCGCTGGCCGAGGCGTCGAGGTCCGGTCAGCTCAGGCCAAGCTCGCTGGAGCAGGCAGGCCAGGCTCCCCAGCCCTGTTCCTGCTGGACTCGCTCGGCGACTGCGATCTGTTCTTCTTTGCTGGCTTGGTGTGCGTCACCCTCGCCACCGAAGGCGCTCCATGTGGGGTCTGAGAACTGCAGGCCACCGCTGTACCCGTTGCCAGTGTTGGCCGCCCAATTTCCAGAGCTCTCGCACTCTGCGAGCTGGTCCCATACCGCCGGATCTGAACCGGTCGTGGCTGCGGGCGCGGCGTTGGCCTCGGGCTCGCTGCCGGACGACGTCTCGGGCTCGCTGCCGGAGCGGGTGATGGGGTCACCAGGCGACCCGCTGCTGTCGGAGCTGCTGGTCAGAAGCGAGGAGGAATCGAGCTTCTCCGCGATCGCGCGTGCGGCAGGGTCGACGTCGGCGGCTTCGTGGGCGCTCTCGGAAAGCTGCTTGATGCGCTGATCGAGACTGCCGCCGGACTCGCCCGAGCTGGCCCCGCCGGACTCGCCCGAGCGTCGGGCAACCGGGGATGCTTGCACCTCCTGCTCGATCGTTGACGCGAGGTCTGCTGCACTGGCATCTCCGGATCCGCGGAGGATGCCCACCATCTGGTTGATCAGGTCGAGGGCTGCTCGCGCGTCTTCCAAGTCGCCGGACGAGCTGGAGCCGCTGTCGCCCGACGAGCCGTCATCGGACGGCGGGTCCGCTGCTGGCTCGACTGCCGGCGCAGGGTCGGTTGGAGAAGACGTGGGGCTAGAGAGCTGCGTCTGCGGCGTCGATGACTCTGCGTCGGGCTCCTGCTGCTTATCCACTGCGCCGCACGCGATCGAGAGGGGTGGTAGCTCAGATTCGTCGTCCGCCTGGGGCTTCGGTGGCGGTGGAGGGGGTGCTGAGGGCTTCCCTTGGGCTGCGCTGCTGGCGGCAGAGACCGCTGATCCGAGGGTTCCGGCGGCTTCCTCACCCGCCTCGCCGATCTTGTCTAAGGGGCCCGAGTCCTCGCGAGTGAGGTCTGCCGGCGTCGGGCCGAGGCCGTGCTTGGCGAGGATGATGGCCACCTTGCGCTCCGCTGGACCGGTGGAGGTCCGAAGCTTGTCCGAGGTGTCGACGGCCGTCTGTTTCCAGCCGGTCTCGACTGCTGGCGTGATGCCGATGGCGCTGATGTCACTGGCCAGACCGGAGGCAGCAGGGTGGTCCGCATCTGAGGTGCGTAGTGATGTGAGGAGGGTGCGTGCCTCCTCACGGACCTGATGAGCGGCCGCGATCTGCTCGCTCGTGCACTGCTGGTTCTCGGAGATGAGCTGCGGGGCAACCGGGCCAGCTCCGATTGCATAGACACCGGTGAGTGCGCTGGCGGTGAGGATGGCGATTCCAGATCGCCGCCACAGTGGTGAGTAGGACATGTTTAGTGGCACTCCGAACGTCGGGCGGTCTCGTCTCGGTGTGGCTCGATAGTTAAGAGTCGTCACCACCATCCGAGGATGAGTCGCCTTGGCTGCCCCAATTGTTCTCCTCGTCTGTGAGGGAGGTGGAGGAGTCGGAGTCCGTGGATCCGTCGCTGCCGGCGGATTGTGTGGAGGCCTGGTCGCTCTCATTCATGGGCCATTGCTTGACCCAGTCGTAGTTGACCTCGCCAGCTTCACTGTCCCCCTTCGGGAACCAGTCGAGCTGGAGGCAGAGGTGCATTGGGCCAGGAGGCAGGATCGATGTGTCGGTGGTCTTCCACCACTCCTCACCGTCGAGGAACGTGGTGATGGAGTCGGGTGTCCATTCGACGGCGTAGTTGTGCCACTCAGTGGCATCTACTTCTACTTCGCCGTGAACTTGGCTGTTGTCCTCGCCGTAGTGCAAGAACATTTCGACCTTCTTGCGGTCCGAGTCCATGATTTCGGCGAAGTCAACTTCACCTCCCACTGGGAAGTTCTCGGCTGCTGGCCAGAGAAGTGCCAGTGCGTTGTAGCTCGGGGACCCTTTCGGGGCCTTCATTCGGACTTCCCACCGCCCGTACTTCTGGGCGTCGCCCCAGGCCATTCCGGCAGTTGTTCCGTCGCCGGAGCCGTTGATGGTGAGGATTCCGTCGGACACCGAGGCGGCGTCGGGGGATCGAACGCCGTTGCCTGGTCCGTCGTACATGTTCCACCCGGTCAGGTCGCTCTCGAAGTCGTCGACCTTCGCGGGTTCGCCCCATCCGAATGCGTCGGCTGCTGTCTGCCCCTGTCCGGTGCCGGCGCTGGACCCACTGTCGCCGCCGGTGCCGGCGCTGGACCCACCGAGGGTGTCTTTCGAGCACTCCGCCGGTACGAAGTCGGAGCGGTCGGCGCCGACAGAGACGAGCATGTCTCGCATCTCCTCGGCCCGCTGGGAGGTATCGCCGGTCAGCTCGGCCAGGACGTGCTTCGCAGTGATCCGGAACGAGCACGACAAGCCGTCTTCGCTCGGCGCTGCGGGGGCAATCCCCGCGGTCGCGACGAGGGCTGAGGTGACCAGCGATACCGCCAGCGGGGAGGGCATCAGGCGAGTCCTGCCTTCTTCATGAGGGTGGACGAGGAGTGGTGGTGAAAGCCCTCGGCGACGTGGGAGGCAAGCTCCAGCGCGGCGTCGAGGGTCGGCTGTTGAAGTGCGCGAAGGTCGATCTGGCCGCCGGTTCGCAGGTGCGGGTCGGCGGGGATCTCGACGACGGCGCGGCAGCGCTCGGCGAAGTGGTCACGGATGGCGCCGCTGTCGACGTCCGGTGTCTCGCGGTCGAGGCTGATCGCGACGACGGCGTTCTCGACCAGGCCCTGAAACCCGTGCTCGGCGAGCCAGTCGAGGGTTCGGCCGGCGCTGTTCGCCGCATCGACGGTGGGGGCACCAACGATGACCAGGCCGTCGGTGAGGTTGAGCGCGCCGTGCATGGCGGAGTGCACGAGACCCGTTCCGCTGTCGGTGATCAGGACGTCGTAGAAGCGGGCGATCAGGCAGGCAACCGCCTCGTACTCGTCCTGGTTGAACATCTCCGACTTGGCGGGGTCGAGTTCGGAGGCGAGCACAGCCAGGCGCCCGGCGAGCCCGAGGTAGCGGTTGAGCTGGGTGCCCGCCTCGACCTCGTCGAGGCTGTTGAGCAGATCCCGGATCGTGGGTCGGGTGGAACCGACGCCGAGGAGTCGGTCTGCCAGCGTGCCGGCATCGGGGTTGGCGTCGATCGCGACGGCGCGGTCTCCCCGGTACTGGGCGAGGGTCAGGCCGAGCAGTGCTGAGACCGTCGTCTTGCCGACGCCACCCTTCATCGAGGCGACGGTGATTGAGGTGGCGCCAGGGGCGTTCCGCTTCGCGTTGCCGATCCACTCGCGCCGCATCACCTCGGCCGGGCTGATCCGCGGCGTGATCAGTCCGAAGCTTGCCTGATAGATCATCCGGCGCCATCCGTCCTGCGGCACCTCTCGTTGCGGTCGCACGAGGGACTGGTCGAGAGCACGCGGCGGAGACTGGGGCTGCGGAGCCGGCTTCGCGGCTGCGGCGGGCGGCGCGGCCGGGGGCGACGGAACCGATCTGGGGGCGACAGCCTCAGGCCGACGAGGGGCCGGCCCGCCGACGGGGCTCGGGTCCGGCACGCGCGGGGGCTCCTCGCCGACCTCGGGCCTCGGCTCTGCGGCGGTGTCCGACTGGGCCTGCGCCGCCGGCGGCTTCTCTCCCGCGGGCTCGCTTCCGCCGGCGGCGGAGCCGCTGTCCACGGGGTGAGGCGAGGTTCCGTTGGGGCTGGCCCACGAGTACATGGACGGGTCCTGGGTCCAGGACGATGTCTGGCCGGGCTGGTGGTGGTTGTTCGTGGTTTGCATCTGAGGTGCCTCCGCTTAGGGCGTCGCGGTAGGGATGAGGGAGGGATTGACGACCAGGCGACCGCCGGGATCGGTGCTGTCGCGGGTGACCGGAACGGCCATAGAGAGCCAGTAGGCAGCTCCAGCAACCCAGCCCGCGGCATGCGGTGCGGGTGCGCTGGAAGGCGGCATGCCGTTGTCAGACCATGAGGCAGGGGCGCGAGCGGAGCTGTCCTGTGAGGTCCGCTCGTAAGGTGTGATGCGTACCCAGACCTCGACGATCACGGTGGTCGGGCTGCGCCGTTCCATCCGGCCGTATGTGGGAGCGTCGGCGCGCTGTCTGCCGGCGCCGTTCCAACCGAGGGTGCTGGAGTGGCCCGCTGCTAGGTAGGTCCGCAGGACATGGGATCTGCGCTGCGTCTCGTCCTGGTCCCAGGAAAGGAAGTCGCAGGCGAACCGCACCGCGAAGGTGCCGGCCTCGACGTCGTCGACCTCGCGGAGTCCGGCGAGGGTGCCGATCATCGCCTGCCCGGTGTCGTCACGTATGAAGTCGATCGCCGAGGAGGGCGTGACCCGGGCTTGTTCCTTCTCGTCGCGTGGGGCGCGCCCGTTGCGAGGAGTGGAGTGGTCTTCAGTCGGAGCCCACAGCTCGGGCCCGTCCTCAGTGAAGATCTCCGTGCTGCGGTTCCCCCATGATCGGGGAGGCATCAGCTATAAGGGGTAGCGATGCCAGAGGTACGGAAGCGATACGACCGGGAGTTCCGTGACGGGGCGGTCCGGATCGTCGAGGAGACGGGCAAGCCGATCGCCCAGGTCGCCAGAGACCTGGGGGTCAACGAGGGCACGCTGGGCAACTGGGTGGCCCGCGCCCGTGAGGCCCGTGAGGAGACCGAGGGCCTGTCCCGCGGGGACGTCGAGGAGCTCAAGCGGTTGCGTGCGGAGAACGCCGAGCTGCGGATGGAGCGTGATGTCCTCAAGCGATCCGTGGTCCTGTGGGTCAAGGAGGCGACGAGGTGAGCGTGGCCCGTTTCATCGCCGACCAGAGGACCTTCCACCGGGTGCCGCACACGCTGGCCTGTGCCCTGCTCGGGGTGTCGATCTCGTGGCTGTACAAGTGGCTGCAGCGCGCCGGCAGCCCCGACGGTGGCACGACCGCGACCGAGCAGCGGCGGACCCGGCTCGACGCCGCGGTGGGCGTGGCGTTCGACGCTGCCCAGCGGTTGCACGGCTCGCCGAGGTTGCACGCGGACCTGCGTGAGGCCGGCTGGCAGGTCTCGGAGAAGACTGTGGCGGACTCGATGCGTCGCCAGGGCCTGGTCGCGCGCCGGATCAAGAGACGCAACGGGCTGGCCCGTCAGGACCGCGCAGCGCCGAAGTTCCCCGACCTGCTCAGACGCGACTTCACCGCGGCCGAGCCGAACCGCCGCTGGGTCGGGGACATGACCGAGATCCCCACCGCGGCCGGGAAGCTGTATCTGGCCACGGTGATCGACCTGTACTCGCGGCGGTTGCTCGGCGCGGCCACCGGACTGCACCCGAACGCCGAGCTGGCGTGTGAGGCCATCCGGATGGCCACCGCGGCCCGCGGTGGGGCGGGCTAGATCCGAGGAGTGATCTTTCACACCGACCGCGGGTCGACCTACACCGCCGGGGCGTTCACCGCGCTGTGTCGGCGGCTGGAGATCCGCCAGTCGATGGGTCGGGTCGGGTCGTGTTTCGACAACGCCGCGGCGGAGGCGTTCTTCTCCAGCCTGGAGTGGGAAGTATTGTCCCGCAACGACTTCGACACCACCAGCAGGGCGCGGGCGGTGGTCATCGACTGGTGCTACGGCTTCTACAACCACCGCCGGCGACACAGCGCCGCGGGCGGGCTCTCACCGATCAACTACGAGAACGCCGCTCTCACCCGAGACGCGGCATAGGGAACCCTCCACGATCTTGGGGGAACCACAGTTCGCTGGAGGGGGCCGATGCTCCTGTAGAGGTTGCTCGTCGAGGGAGTTGCCTGCTTCATCAAACGGGAGCGGGTGAGGTCGTCGGGCTGGCCCAGGAGCCTGGGCAGCGGTGGTGGCCTGAGCTTGGGAGGCTCCGGACGGTCGGCGAGCGGCTCCAGCCGGGTGGGAGGAGCCGCCAGGGCCACGATGCGGCCGGTAGACGGATCCGTGATGCAGGGCCGCGCTATGGATTGCTTGCTGGTCGTAGTCGGGAGCGCCTTGTGGTCGGCGTGCTCGACGGCGAGAGATCTTCGGCATGGGCGGTCATCCCCGTCATGACGTGCTGGGGGTCCGCCGGCGTTGGCGTGACGCGGCGATGCCCACCGCTACGGGTAGGGCACGCCGGTTATATCAGCATCATTAGCGCTTCATAAAGATTCTGGCAGTTACAGCAAGCCGATGAGCTGCTGAAGGTGACTCCAGGAGGTGGCTTCGTCGGGCTCGCAGACGGGAACGAGGCACGAGCGTGGGCCGCACGCCGTGCTTCGTCTGTTGCGTCAGGGGCGGCTACGCGGCTGAGATCGCAGGCTGGATCTGCTTGCCACGAGCGATGATCAGAGCTGGGTCGGTGAGGGCTGAGAGGTCGGCGCGCACGTTGCCGCGCACGACCAGCATGTCCGCTGTCAGGCCAGGGCGAAGGGTGCCGGTGGTGTCGGCAAGCCCGAGCGCGGCTGCGCCAGCAGTAGTCCCGATCTCGACTGCGTGCTCGGAGGTGAAGCCGTACTCGGCGAAGCGAGCGAGAGCTGCCGGGGAGTCGTCGAACGGGGTGATGCCTGCATCTGTGCCTGCGATCTGGGTGACTCCGTAGCTGTCGAACCATGCGACGCGGCCACCGAGGCGCTTCGCCCAGTCCTCGCCCATCATCGCTGCGAGGCCCCGCCAGTTGTTGCTGCTGGCGTGGCACAGAATGGTTCCCTGCTCTGCCATCTGCTGGGCGACCTCGGGCTGGGGTTCCGAGTCGGGGCCCTCGACGAGCCAGGTCGCGTGCTCGACGGTGTCGACTCGGGCGTCGACGGCGCGTGCGATGCCGGCGGCGCTGTGGGCGTGGGCTGCTACTCGTAGTCCTCGATCGTGAGCTGTCTCGACGGCCGCACGCAGCTCGTTGCGAGTGAACTGGGGATCCCACATGGCGTAGGGGCCGGGGGTGGATTCGCCGCCCGAGGCCATCACCTTGATGGCGTCTACGCCCATGTCGGCGAGCAGGTGGACGCGGGCACGGATCGCGGACTCTCCCTGAACGGCCCCGCCGAGGAACCAGCAGTGCCCCTCGGGAGGGGTGAGAGGAGTGCCGGCGCTCAGGAGCCGTGGTCCCAGGGCTGTCCCAGCCGCGATGGAGTCTCTTGTGAGTAAGGAGATGCCGTCCCTGTCACCGAGATCTCGGGCAGTGGTGACCCCGGAGCGCAGCAGCGTTTCAGCGCGGCGTTCCATCTTCGTGAGGAGTGCAGACTGGTCGGTCTCGGCACTGAGTACATCGGCTGGCTTTGCCCCGCCGTGAAAGACAAGATGTACATGCGCGTTCACGAGTCCGGGAAGAATCGTGCTGTCGCCGAAATCTTGAACATGCGTTGTCGGTTCGGCAAGAAGCGCCACCTCTTCGCGTGGGCCGACAGCGGTGATCGTGTCGCCTGTGACTAGTACCGCGCCGTCTGGGATCGCGGTGCCACGGGGTCCAGGTAGAACGGTGTTGGCGGTATACAGGCAGGGTTGGGTCACTTGATCTCGCTGGCCTCTTCGAATTGACGGACTAGTGCGCGTTTCTGGTCGAGGCGTGCGAACTCGGCTGCGAGATCGACTAGGTGTCGGTCGTCTCCATCTTGACTTGCTGCGATGGCTACTGGCTCCGCCAAATCGCGCGTTGCGGTGTTGCCGACCCTCGGCAGGGCTTCATACACAAGAAGTGCTTGATTTCGAATAGCGAGGGGGTCTGAATAACTGTCTGGGGGGTCGGCTACATATGGGCTGAGCCGCCATAGGCTATCCCGGCACTCGATCAGCCGACGGCTGTAGCGGTATGAAATTTGGAGTCGCCGTAGCCCAAGGCGTTCTGGGATGCTGCCGGCTGAGCGAAATTGGATTGAGGGGAAGGCCTCTACGAGGCTGCTCCAGAGTGGCTGGAGTGCACGGTAGCGGCGCCGTCGGTCCGCGTTCATACGAAGCTGGATGACGAGGGTGCGGCCGCCGATGGCGCACAGTCCAGCAATGTATCCGACGATTCCGAGATTGAGTGTGGCCTGCCCGACCGTCTTAATAATTAGTGGTACTTCGATGGCGCCTGCAGATGCCCACTGCAGAAGAATCGAGGTGACTCGAAGTAGGGGGCCGCCCAGGAAGGCGAGGCCGACCCCGATTGCACAGGTGAGGAACGCCCATGGCTGGGTAGCGTTTGCCTGTCGTGCTGCGCGGGTGGCCAGGACGACGACAAGGACACACGCGTACCCGAAGTAGAAGCCGCCCAGTGTGTAGAAGAGGTACACAGGGGTGAGGCCCGGATCGTGGAGGGGAATTTTCCCGAAGGTTGGTATGCCGACTGGGCTGGCGATCCAGCACGCGCTCATCGCGCCCGCGGTTGAGAGTCCTACGACAGTTTGCAGCCAGGTCCGAAAAAATACCTCTCGACTCGCAAGCTGGGCAGAGAAGAAGTAGATGAAACTAAAGAATACACAGATTAATGCAATATTAAGGAAGAGGCGGCTGATGTCTGGAGCGATACTGTCGACCGCGGTCACGACCGGGTCAAGTCCGAAGCTATTCGAGACAAGCGCGGAAAGAAAAATCAGGAATACCATGATCCGACCAGGGGTGCGGCCGGAGTCGGACATGAGGACGATGAGTCGCCAGGTGGTGACAACGAGGAGTGCGAGCGAGGAGTGCGAGCGAGGAGTGCGAGCCAGATAGTGTGATTGAAGACGAAGCGCAACGCTTCCATTAGGGCCAGCGCTTATTAGTGTCGAAGGCGGCTTCAAGGGGATTTCGGGGGCCGGTTGACTGCTGTGCGTGCGTTGCGTTGAAGGTCTTGAACCAGTGAGTCAGGGTCGTTGCGAAAGCTTCTGCGTCGTGCTCCTGGGCGCTTTCGTAGGAGGCTCGTCGTAGGGCTTTACGAACTACATCGGGAGGCAGGTTTGGGATCATTTCCCGCCAGATCGAGTCGTCGTCGTTGTCGCTGCGATGGCCCAGCACCATGTGGCCAATCTCGTGCAAGACGATGTGCTGCTGATGCTCGGGAACGGTGTCTGCCTCGTAGAAGATGAGGTCCGAATCGGTGGTCTCGACCCATAGGCCGAACACAGAGATGTTGGGGAAGTTGTACGGGACCAGCTCGATCGGCCGGCCGCGGTGGTCTCCCAGTCGTTCGCAGAGTGCTGCGACGTCGAGCGGGGCGTCAGTCTCGATGTCTCGCAGCATGTCCAGGGCGGAGCGGCGTATCGACCGGATGCTCGATGGGCGGCTGCTTTTCGAGCTGTTGCGGGGCATGAGGGCTCCCTCCCCGTGGGCTGTGTGGTCTACAGAGCGTGGCTCCGTTGCGACGCTCCGGGACCGTAACCCGCATCAGGGCTCGGGTGGGGGTTCCGGCGAGGATTCGGCCCGATCGGACTCGGAGGTGTGCTCGCCGGGGTCGTGATCGGTGGGCGCCTGGAAGCGGCGTCGCCGTGACGAGCTTCGCGGTTGCGAAGCCGGAAGGCTGGTGACCACGCTGTTGAGCCACTTGCGCATGTCGGGGTCGAGGTCCATGGCGCGGGCAGCGATGTTGCGTACCTCGCTGTCGCGCATGGCAGCCACCATCTGAAGGTCAGAGTGGATCGCGTCCGCGGTCGTGCCCTGATCGACGAAGTAGGCCACCGGGATGTCGAAGAACCGGGCGAGAGCCTGAAGGTGGTTGACCGTTGGGTTCTGCCGTTCCCCCGACTTCAGCGAACGGATGTAGTTCTCGCTGATCGTGGGCTCGCCGCTCTTGGAGTTCTCTGTCAGCCAGCGGTCGACCTCCCCAGGGGTGTAGGGGCCTCGGTCGGCTGGGTGCAGCGTCTCGAAGGCCTGGTTGATCTTGTCTCTGACGGTCAGTCGGTTGCGAACGCCGTCTGGCTCGTCGCTCATGGTTGCGTGCTCCTTCTGTCCCCCCGCCCCACACTGACGTGAGGCCGAGCCCAGCATGGTTCACCGTGCCAGTGTTGACAAGGTCTCGATCACACCGACAGACTCCGGTCGGCCGGAAGGCTTGCGTCTGATTGGCGGACAACGGGATCGCAGGCTGGCACAGGGACGAGTGCGTGCAGCGCGCGGCCGGCCGTCGGTTGCTCGCCCAGCAAGAGGAGGGAAGGCGGCATGACCACGGTGGATACGAGCGCCGCAGCGAACGGCGTGTGCTGGGAAGCGGCCTCGCGCGAGTTGGCAAAGGTCCTGGACGTGCAGGCGAGCAGCAGGGCGCAGGCGACCTCGGCGGCAACGCGTCAGCTCGTGGAGCGGCTGAGGGGCGCGCCGGCACTGGCAGAATTCCGCAACGACCTGGAAGACGCTCTCGTTGACGTCGCGGCCCACGCGGTGCAGGCGTTGATCAAGCTGCGAGAGCAGCGAGAGAGCGGGTCGGTGGACGTTGCCAGTGTCGGCGAGAACCTCGACATAGCGTTGACCGCGCTTCGTGCTGCGGAACTGACCACGGCGGTGCTGCGCTCGGCGACCGTCGCGAGCTAAGTCCGGACTAGCTCCGCTTGGTCTGATCGAGGCTGCCCACCTCGTCGACGAGCCGGGAGATCACCTGCCGCGCCTGCGGGCCGATCCCTTCAAGCTTGACGATGAGGTCCCGAAGATCAGTGCTCCGTACGGCGTTGAGCAGTTGCAGGTCCTCGGTAGACAGTGGGTCGCCTGTGGTGTCGAAGTAGCTCACCGGCACCCGGAACACTTGGGCGAGGGCGACGACCAGGAGCCACGACGGGTTCCCGCGACGGCCCGTACGCAACTGCTGGACGTACGGGGTGCTCAAGGTTGGGCCGCCGACTTCCCCCAGCCGCTCGGCGATGCGGTCGTTGGTCCAGGGCTCGCCGTCGTCCCGCTTCTGCGTGTGGGCCAGCGCATTGAGGCGCTTGGCAAACGTGTCGAGTTCAGACTCGTCCCCGCTCACGTTCGATCCTCCCCGCTCGCCTGGTCGTGCTCCCGCTGCCGTCGTCATTGACCCGCCTCCGTCCGTGCCGGAGGAAAGGTGAGCCGCGCGCCGAGCGTACGAGCCGGTCGGTCGGCAGTGCTGCCAGCAGCACTGGTGACCCTAACCCCTGCTGCAGTCGCACATGCATCCGCCGATGCAGTGGATCGGTGGAAGTGGCATCGAGCGGGATGAGCGGCGATCGCAGCCTCCTGACGAGCGCATTGACACAACCCTGATTCCTACAGCATTGTTCTCTCGTACAAAAGTAACTAGCACGATCGCGACCGGCCGGGGCTGCTGGATATCAGCCGGTCGTGGTCGTCCCACGGCTCGCGGGACTGGGTACAGCTGTCCGCTCCCGCGCCCCGGGGGCGCTGTCAGTGGTGGTGCGTGGGTCCCCTCGCCGAGACCGCAGGCAGCGCCCCCGGGAAACCCAACACGCAAGGGGGCACCGCATGACCCGTCCAGAGACCGTCGAAGTGCTGGCACAGCTCTCGACAGACGGCGCCGTCGACTGGCTGACCAACAACGCCTTCAAGCTCGTGCTGGCGTTCGTCGCGCTCGGGCTCTTCGTCGCGGCCATGAACCAGAACCTCTCGAAGATCTTCACCGTCGTGGCCGGCGTCCTGGTCGCGATGGTTGTCCTCGGCTTCGCGATCGCGCCCGGCTCGATCGACAGCACCGCGTCGTTCCTGAGCGGGCTGTTCGGTATCGGTGGGAACTGAGCGTGCGCTCGCGGAGTGACGACGAGCTGTACGCCCTGCAGAACCGTTGGCTGGGCCCACCTGGGCGAACCCTGTTCTGGCAGGCCCGCTACGCCGCCTACATCGTGTGGGTCGGCTACTTCCTGATCTTCCTGATCGTCCGTCAGCAGCTCGGCGACCTGCTCTCCGGCTTCCTCGGCTACGTGATCGTCACGCTGATGGCGCTGCTCGCCACCAACCTCACGATGCGCGTCGTCACGCCGGACCGGCCCGCAGGGCAAGTGCTGCGCATGTTCCTCGCCGAGCTGGGCGCGCCCCGCTCGCGCCCGAGCGTCCGCACCGTCGCCACCCCTGACCCGCGATGGGTACAGGTCGCGGTCGCCCGCCCCACCCCGGGAGACAGCCGATGACCCCTCGACGCACCCTCACCGAACCCGCCCCCCACTCCTCCCTCGCGGGACGGTCCAGTCGGCCCTTGCCGGCCGAGGTCGTGCCCGACCGGACCCCCAGGAACCGGGGCCGGCGCGGTGACGACCGGTCTCGCCGGGGCCGCCGACCAGCCGCTCCCGAGACCGGACTCGACCCGCAGGTCAAGGAGTACACACCGGACCTGGCGGTCCGGGGGATCACCGGGCACCTGGTGCGTACCACCACGGGAACGATGGCTTGGTACCGCCTGGCGCCGCGCCCTTGGTCGATGCGCTCCGACGAGGAGCGGGAGGGCCTGATCAACGCGGTCGGTCTCGCCCTGACTCAGCTCACCAACCGCTGGCTGCACTGGCGTGTGACCTGGCGCCCGTTCCCGGCCGCCGACTGGGCCCGGCTGCACGACACCTGGGCCTACCCGCTGCCCGACGAGCCCGGCGGGGTCACCTGGGAAGACCATCTGCTGGCCGAGCAGGCCCGCGCCCTGGAGTCGCAGAAGGCAATCAAGGAGGTGTTCCTCGGCGTCGAGATCCGGAACGGCCGCAGCCGGCTCGGCAAGCTCGGGGACCGGCTGGCCGCCTCGTCGAGCTACCGCGTGGCTAACCTCGCTGGCCGCTGGGTGGATGCCGAACTCTCGGCCCTCGACGACGAGATCCGGCGTGTCGACTCCCTCATGGCGACGTCGGCACTGGCCGCGGAGCCGGTCAACGCCGCCCAGATGCTGCACCTGCTCTACCGCAGCTGTGCCCTTGGCCTGCCCGCCGAGACGATCATGCCGGCGGCCCCGCACACCGAGTGGGACACCGAGGACATGGCGGCCGTCGAGGGGCTCGCCCAGTGGTCGGCCGAACCCTACGCGCCGACGGTGCAGGTCCGCGGTGTTGCAGGGGGTCGCCGCCACGACCGCCACGTCCTGATCGGCTCGCTTGGCCGCATGGGCGAGATCGATGTGCCGGTCACCGACCTCCCGTGGATGACTGTGACCGACGAGCTGGCCGTGCCGATCGAGTGGTCCGGACGGATGCGGGTGCTCCCGCAGGAGGTCGCCTCGCGGAGTCTCCGCCACGTCGCGGCGCGGGTCGACGCCCAGCAGCACCACTACGAGGGCGAGCACAACCTCGACGCGCCACCGGTCCTGTCCCGACAGATCGACCTCGCTTCCGAGGTCCGGGATGAACTCGACACCGACCACACCGGGCTGTCGGCGCGGTGTGAGGGCTGGTGGCGGATGGCGATCCCCGGCCACACCGAGGCGGAAGCTCTGGAGACCTTCGAGCAGCTCCGCTACCTGTACCACCCGAAGATCGCAGTGGAGCGCTCAGAGGCGCAGCACGCTCTCGCCCGGGAGTTCATCCCCGGCGAGCCGCTGGCGAACACGGCCTACCGCCGCCGTATGAGCGTCCGGCACGCCGCTATGGCCGTGCCGGTTGCTACCGACCTCATCGGCGACCAGTACGGCCCGCTGACCTTCACCTCGCGCACCTCGGACCGGGTCATCCCGTGGAACCCGTGGCACGACATGGACAACCACCAGGTGTCCGGCCTGACCCCGATCATCGGTGGTCTGGGCTCCGGCAAGACCTTCCTGATGGGCACCCTCGCAGTGCAGGCGGTGCGGTCGCTTTCGGCCTACGTCACGCTGCTCGACCCGTCTGGCCCGCTGACCGAGCTGACCAAGATGCCTGAGCTGGCTCCCTACTCCCGCAGCCTGGAGCTGCTCGACGCGCCGGCCGGGACCCTCAACCCCTAACTCGATGATCAGTGACCCGTCGAAAGATCAGTACGCCTCGGGCCATGCCGGCCAGGACCAGTGGGAACGAGACCGCGACGCCGCACAGGCCCAGCGCTCCACCCTCGTGATCAGTGTCCTCACACAGCTCTTCCCGGCCTCGATCCGCCGGGCAGGTGATGTGCAGCAGCTCCTCCTTCAGGCCGTGGACAAGGTTGGTACCGGCGCCGACCACCACCTCGGAGAGGTCATCGACGCGCTCCGCCACGCGGGAGCGGACGGAGAGCGGCTCGCCGGGTCCCTTGGCCCGATCCTGTCGACGTCGGGGCCCGCGCGGCTGCTGCTCGGCAAGCCGGACGCCGAGACCTGGGCCAGCGAGACCGACCGTCTGTTGGTGCTGTCCACCCGCGGCCTCACCCTCCCGCAAGAAGGGGTGGACGAGCAGGACTGGAGCATCGACGAGCAGCTCTCGCTGCCCCTGATGCACCTGGCGGCTTGGCTCGCCTACAGGCGTGTCTATCAGCTGCCCCGCAACGCCCCCAAAATGATCGGGCTCGATGAGCTGCGGTGGCTGTCGATGACCGCCACCGGAAAGACCCTGATCACCCAGTTCAGCCGGGACAACCGCAAGTTCCGCACCCGGGTCCTGGTAGCAGGGCAGCTGGCCTCCGACGTGCTCCGGCTCGGCGGCGAAGGTGAGAGCGGGTTGGCATCCCTGTGCCACGACGTGTTCGTGGGTCGCACGACCGACGAGGACGCCCAGCGTGATGCGCTGCGCCTGCTGAAGATCCCGACCGGTGTCGGCTACGAGGGGCGGCTCGGCGACCTGTCGACCTCCCTCGTCGGCGGAACCCCGGGACTCGGCCACGGATCCAGCGCCGACGCGCCACGAGAGTTCGTGTGGCGCTCCGGGGGCTACTGCGAAGACGTCCGACTCGACCTCAGCGGCGAGCACTTCGCCTCGCTGCGGAAGGCGCTGGACACGAACGCCGCGCGGGCCGAGGGATGAGCGCGCACTCGCGCCGCCCCGGACCGTCGCGCGGCCGGCTGTGGCGGTCCCTGACACGCCTCGTGGTGCTGACCACGATGGTGACCGGGCTGGCGGCCCTCGGCGCAGGGACCGCCACAGCACAGGACTCGGACCCCTTCGGCTGCAAGGAAGCCCCCGCCCCGACCGGGCCGACCTCGGGCCCGGCCGGATCGCTGGACCCCACGGCCGGCGAGGGCAAGCCGTTCGGCCAGCCACTCGACGGCATCGACCCGTTCGGAACCTACGGCTACGGCGGCCTCCAGTGGTCGACCTATGACCTCGGCTGCGGCGGTGCGATCAGAGATCCCGCCGCCATGATCGACACGATGTTCGGGAACTTCTTCCTGGGCGGCGCGAAAGTCCTCTTCGCTGCGGAGCAGGGCCTCAAAGAGCTGTCCTCTGAGCAGGAGCTGACCGGAGCTGTCAGCGAGGCGGCACGCGACTCCGCCAACCCCGTCCGTGAGGCCATCTTCTCTCCGTGGGCAGGAGCGGCCCTCGTGGTTGCGGCCACGGTCATGCTGATTGCCAGCCATCGCGGCGATCTCGGCGAAGTGATGACCCGCGCCGGCGGTGTCTTGCTCGCGATCCTGGTGGTCGCCCTGTCCTTCGGCTCAGGCGCACAGCTATCTGACCAGCTCAGCGGGGTCATCCGAAACGCACTCAACGACGTCACCCAACACGTGGCGCAGGAGGCGTTCCCCTCGGGCGAGCTCAGCGGCGAGGAGGACCCCTCGTACGGGATGCGGAACGTCGTCTACCGCGAGCTGCTGTGGAACGCCTGGAAGGACGGCCAGGTCGGCGCCAATGGCGACGAGGGCCGGGCCTGGCAGCTGTTCGAGCATCAGGCGTACAACCGCGCCGAGGAACAGCAGATCAGCCAGGGTGGCGGCGAGAACCTCGTTGAGGAGAAGGGTCAGCAGTGGCGCCGCGTCGCCGACGACGCCCCGCCGCAGGAGTACACCTCGATCCAGGGCCGCGGTGACTCGCGCACCGCGGCCGGCATCTTCGCAATCGCCCGGATTGCACCGGTCTCGCTACTCCAGATCTTCGCCTCACTCGTCCAGTACGTGATGTACGTGTTCCTCGCCCTGATCCCCGTGGCAGCACCCCTGGTGGCCCTGCTGGCGCTGATCAGGCCGAACACGACGGAGAAGGCGGTGAAGGTGACCGGTTCGGTCATCTTCGGCGGCCTGGTGGCGGCGGCTGCCGCGCTCATCCACGCCCTGATCGTGATGTACCTGGCTCGGAACGAGATGAACTCCTGGGGCGTGATCTTGCTGCTGTGGGTCGCGACTGTCGTGCTCTTCCGCGTGATGAAGCCGGTCGTGAGCCTGTTCGGCATCATCGAGTCGGTTCGGGGCCAGGCAGGATCGATCGGCGCGCGGGCCGGCCGGGCAAGCTCGTGGGTCAAGGGCGAACGCCGCTTCAAGGCCGCAGTGCGAGTCGGCGAGCAGCGCCACCAAGAGCTGGTCGGCGCCATGGGCACATCGCAGCTGCTGCGGGTACTGCCTGGCCGCTCCGGCGGCGGAGACCCCGGCGGCGGTCCGCGCGGGCCCAACAACCCGGGTGGACCAGGCGGCAAACGGCCCGACGGCCCCGGCGGTGGACCTGGCGGCGGGGGCGGCGGGAAGAAGACCGGCCCCAACGGTCCCGGCGGCGGCGCTGGCGCGAAACCGGACCCGGAGGACCCGCGCCCGGGAGCGAAGCCCGGCGGAGGTGGCTCCACGACGCCACCCGGGGGCAAGGCTGGCCGGCCCGGCCAGAAGGGTCCGGCCGGCGAGCCCGGGGCGGCTCCCCGCGCAGGCTCGACCGGCACGGTGGGCCGGAAGGGATCTGGCACCCCTGGAGCCGACCGGGCAGCCGGCAACCCGACGGTCTCGGTGGCCCGGCGCGCCGCCGCTGCTCGCAACCTCGATCGCGGCCGGGGCGCAGGGGTGGGCGCCTACCGCCCCGTGCGCGCGGGCCGACGCCCGCAGGCATCCGGGACCACGGTGGGCACTACACCGTCGGCGCGCGGTAGGAAGGCCTGGTGATCGGCCGGGCCCTCGTCGGTTGGCTGATGCGGTCTCGGGCCCGCTTCTTCGGGGTGGTCGCCGCGGTGATCGTCGCCGCGCTGCTGCTGTCCTCGCTGACCGGGCAGGCGCCGGACCCGGCGCCGGAGGCGGCGGCTCCCGCGCCCACGACCGCGCCACCGAGCACCACCGCTCCCCCGCCCACCAGCAGCGCCGCCCCGGCCCCACCCCCCGCACCAGCCCGGCAACCTCTTCCCCCGCGGGAGCTGGCCGTGAAGGTGGCGGAACTGTGGGTGGACAGCAGCCCGGCACAGAGCGAGTGGCTGGCCCGGCTGAAGCCGTTGGTCACCGAGGAGTACGGCGCGGTGACCCTGTCTCAGGTCGACCCCCGCAACGTGCCGGCCTTGCAGGTGGTGGGGCCCGCACGGGACTCCGAGAGCCCCGACCCGGGCACGGCGGCAGTCGACGTCCCACTGGACACGCTGACCCTGCGGGTCGAGATGATCGATACCGGGCCCGGTGGGTGGTTGGTGACCGAGCTGGCCCCGGAAGACGAACAGCAGGGGACGGCCTGAGTGCCTGCCCCCGCACTGGCCTCGGCAGCGGCGTACTACGCGCTGCGCACCCGCACCGGCCGCCGGGTGATGATCACCCTGGTCGCGCTCGGCCTAGTGATGATGCTGATGCTGGTCTCGGCGATCGCCGCAATCCTGAGCAGCTCGGGTGGGAGCGGATCGGGCCGTCCGGCAGGATGCGTGGCCGGCATCTCGGCCCCACCGCCGCCGGGAGCCGCAGAGGGCGGGCAGACCCAGTGGGACGCCGAGCAGCGGGCCAACGCGGCGGTCATCGCCGCGACCGGGCAGGAGATGGGCGTCCCGCCCCGGGGCCAGTGGATCGCCCTGGCCACCGCGATGCAGGAGTCGACCCTGCGAAACCTCGACGGCGGCGACCGGGACTCCCTCGGGCTGTTCCAACAGCGTCCGTCGATGGGCTGGGGAACCCCTGCCCAGATCCAGGACCCGAGGTACTCGTCGCAGATCTTCTACGAGCGGCTCCTCGAGTTGCCGGACTGGGCGAGCATGGCACTGACCGCGGCTGCCCAGGCCGTGCAGCGCTCAGCGTTCCCGGACGCCTACGCCAAGTGGGAGCAGGATGCCGCTGACCTGCTCGCAGGTGTCGGCAACAACGCGGCCGAGGTCGCTGGCCTAGCCTGCCCGCCGGCAGGAGCGGCGGCGATGCCGGGCGGCGCGCCCGGACCGGCCGGAGCGGGTGGGCCGGCCCTGGAATTCGCCCGTGCGCAGCTCGGGAAGCCGTACGTCTGGGGAGCGACCGGGCCTGACGAGTACGACTGCTCCGGGCTGACCATGCAAGCGTGGAGCGCTGCCGGCGTCCAGATTCCGCGGGTCAGCCGCGACCAGACCAAGGCCGGGCAGCGAGTCCCGCGGGACCAGGCGCAAGCCGGGGACCTGGTGTTCTGGTCGTCGAACGGCACCGACTCGGGCGTGCACCACGTGGCGCTGTCTCTGGGCGGCGACCAGATCATCGAGGCACCGCAGGCGGGGACACCGGTACGCACCCGCGCCTTGGGCGGGAGTTACGACGAGCAGCGCCTGCTCCCCTACGCGGTGCGACCCGGTGCCGCGGATCCGAGGTCTTAGCGTGAGAGCAGCGCGCGATTCACTGCCCGGGCCGCGTCGGCGTAGTCCGGCATCTCGACGACCTCGATGCCGCCGCCGCGAAGCATGCGGAGGCTCTGGACGTTCGTCACGAAGTGGTCGGGCTCGCGCCAGGCGAACACCACTCGCCGGATCCCGCTGCCGAGGATCAGGTCAGTGCAGGTCTCTCTCTTGCTGGTGCGCTGCGAGCACGGTTCGAGGCTGCTGTAGAGCGTCGCCCCGGCTGGCGGGGCGTTGCCGAGGCGGGCCAGAGCGACCTCTTCGGCGTGGTCGTGCGGTCCGGCCTCGCGGGAGTAGCCGGTGCTGAGGCAGGTGTCGTCGTCGGCGACGACCACGGCGCCGACAGAGAAAGCAGTCGTGCTGGGTGGGCACCGCTGGGCTAGAGCGATGGTCTCCAGGATCCAGCGGTGGTCGTCAGGCATCGGGGGGCTGCCCGGGCAGGAAACGCATGAGCGTGACGTCCCCGATCTGTGTGCTCTCGGCCAGCACCATCCGATGGCGCGGGCCGCCCGGAAACGCGGTGGGGTGCAGGAATCGGGGGGCGTCGGGCTGCCCGACCAGGAGCGGCGCCACCACCATGTGGATCTCGTCGGCGAGTCCCTCGGCCAGCAGCGCAGTGTGGATCGAACCACCACCCTCGACCATGAGCCGGCCGATCCCACGGCTGCCCAGATCGTCGAGCATGGCGGCGAAGTCGATGCTCGGACCGAGGCTGTGCACGACGGCCAGGTCGCCGAGGCGCTCGGTGAGCGTCGGTCGGCCGGAATCGGTGGTGTAGGCGAGCTTGTCCCCGCCGTGGTGCCAGAACTTCGCGTCGGCGGGAAGGTCCCCACTGCCGGTGACGGTCACCTTCAGCGGGTACTCCGGCTTGCCGTCCGCGACCCGCTGCTTGCGGCGCTCGGCGCTGTTGACCAACAGCCGCGGGTTGTCGGCACGGATGGTGCCGGCACCGATGAGGATGGCGTCCGACCCGGCGCGGACCGAGTCGACCCGGTCGAAGTCGGCGGCGTTGGACAGCAGCAGCCGATCGGCGCCGAGGTCGTCGATGTAGCCGTCGATGCTGGTGGCGACGCTGAGCAGGACGTGCGGGCGCACGTACACGCTCCCTTCCTCCGCGGGCTGTTAGGTGATCACCGTAGCGTCGCGCATCGCGTCCCGGAACGCGGCTGCGTGCTGTCCGCCCTGGTCTGCCAGCGCAGTGTCGAGCTGGCGCAGCTCGGTCGCAGTCCGGCCGGATCGAGTGTCGCGGGCGATCGCAAGAGCCTGGAGGCCGGCCTGCGTGGCGGCGGCCGTGTCGTGGGCACCGGCATGGGCCAGCGCCTCTCGCGCCAGGTAGACGCCACGGTCGCGGTGGAAGCCGGCCGGGAGTGCCGCGATGGCCGCGCGGAAGGTCTCCACCGCAGCGTCGTGACGCCCCAGGGTGGACAGGCTGTGCGCCCGGTGCACGTCGATGTAGGAGTCGTCGAGCCAGACCCCCCACGGGGACTGCCCGTCGAACCGCTCGGCGGTGCTGCGTGCTCCGTCGTAGGACGCTTCGGTGGCGTCCGGGCTACCACCGAGCGCGTGCCCGTGGGCCGCATAGGTCTGAGCGACGGCAACGATCCGCTCGTTCGGGGCCTGGCGCGCGGCAGCGTGCGCGAGATCGACGGCGCCGAGCGCATCGCCCATGTCGCCGGCGAGCTGGCTCTTGCGAGCCAGGACGTAGGCAGTCAGCTCGGGGTCACCCGCCGGATAGGACCACTCCAGCGCCCGATCCAGCCAATAGCGGGCCTGCTCGAAATCACCGAGGTCCTGGCACAGCCAGCCAGCAAGCTCGGCGAAGCGAGCTTGCATGTTGACCAGGTCTTGGCCGTCCTGGCCCTGCGCCGTCTGCCGGATCGAGTGGAGGGAGCGCAGCTGCTCGTGCACGCCCGGTAGGGCGTTAGCGGCACCGAGCATGTTGTCGGTGTCGATAAGCAGTCGATGAGCCGCCTGGAAATGGGCGAGCGGCTTTACTTCCGCGGCAGCCGCCGGCGCCGCGGGAATTGTGCTGAGAAGCGACGCTGCGGCAGCAGCTCCAACACCCTGAATGAACTGACGGCGGGACGCGGGCACGAAGACGACCTTTCCGTTCGGTAGCTCGTGAGCGATGAGCGGATCATCTGTCGATCCGCTCGCTACCGACGGTACCCCGTGGTTTGCAGCACTCCAGAGCCGCTCGAAGTAGTCACCTGTGCTGAGCAGGGCGTCTACGGCTCGGGCGAGCTGCTGGGTCGGGCGGCGCTTCCCGGTCTCCACCTTCGACAGCTGACCTGGGGAGTAGTTGAGTCGTGCCGCGCACGACCGCAGGCCCAGACCCCGCCGAGTGCGGGCCTCACGCAGTTCTTGGCCGAACACTGGAGGTGCTCCATCCGGTCGGTTCGATAGGTGTTGCCAGTCTGTTTCCAAAATACGGCAACGCGGGGCAACGGGAAACACCTTCCGGCGCTTCTTTCGGGGCGTCACAATCCGTGTATGCGACAGATCCGGGAAGCCGGTCACCGGTCATTGGGTGCCTCCGTTTCGACGGCAGGTGCGGTGTCGCATGGGCGGCGGGTCGCGGCCCGGAGCGCGCTTGGCGGCCCGGCCCGGGGAACGCGTCCCGCCGTCCCGGCCACCCCTGCCGGGTGACTGCAACGTTAGCGCTCCGATCGAGCACTGTCACGCTTTAACGTCTTGACGTGAACACGCTAAGGCGTCAAACTTGTAGACATGCTTCGCCGCTCGAACCAAGGAGAACCCGACATGGAGAAGTCGAACCGCTGGCCGCGGATCACCCGTCGCCAGGCACAGACCGCTCTCTCCGGCGTGATGCTCGCGGTGGTCGTCGGGGCACCCGCCGCCGCGTCCTTTCACGGCCTCACCCAAGCCGGCACCGGAGCACTGGGGCTCTCGGACGGCTGGGAGATCCTCGTCCCGCTGGTCCTCGACGCGGGGGCCGCCTACACCGCCGTTCTCGCACTGCGAGACGTCCTGTCCGGTGACTCCGCCGTTCTCAACCGCGCGCTGACCTGGCTGTACGCCCTCGGCGGCGCCGGACTGAACGCCTGGTGGGGCCAGACCCTCAACACCGCCGCAGCCCTGTACTTCGCCGCCGCGACCCTGTCGGCCGTGGTGCTGTGGGACCGCACCCTGCGGGCGATGCGCCGCGACCAGCTTCGCGATCGCGGCGCCGTCCAGGACCCGACCCCGCGGTTCCGGCCCGCCCGCTGGCTGGTCGCCCCCGGGGAGACCGCCCGCGCCTGGCGTGCCGCCGTGCTGGAGAACGTCACCGATCCCGCCACCGCGGTCGAGCTGGCCCGTGCCGAGAAGGCCCGAGCCGAGCACAACGCCGAGGACACGCACCGGATCCAGGGCCGGATCGACCGCACCGACACCGACCCGGCCGACCAGGAGACCGCAGCCTCGCTGGAAGGGCTGAGCAAGGCCGAGGCGATCCGCCACGCCTTCGCCGAGCTGGGGATCAACGGCGAGACGAACGGCAGTGCCACCGAGGTCGCGAACTGGCTCGGCCGTCGCGGAGTGAAGGTCCAGACCTCCTACGTGTGCGACATCGCCCGCCGCGACAAGGCGGCCCGAGCCGAGATCGAGGCCACCGAGCCGACCCCCCTGCTGGCCGGCTGAGCACGCGAACCCCCCATCGACCCGAGAGGCAAACCGATGACCGAGGACCGAGACCAGCTGGTCCACGCCGCACTGCTCGCCCGGTTCGCGAACCGCCAGCACGACTCCTCCGCCCACGAGGCGGAGGGGGTCGTGGAGGTGGCCGGGCTCCTCCGCGACGACGCCGCCGAGTCGGTCGCGCACGAGCTTCCCGAGGCCCTCATCGCCAGCGCGGCACACGTGATCGCCGCCCAGCAAGCCTACAGCAGCGGTGGCGGTTCCATCGAGAGCCCGGAGGCCGTGCACGCGGCCCTGGAGCACATGGCGGAGGCCCGCAAGCACATCGCGAAGGCCGAGGCGATCGCCCAGGTCATCGCAGTCCGACACGACCTGCGAGGAGCGACCCAGTCATGAGTCTCAGCGCCGTCCTGTTCCTGCTGATCGCCGTACTGCTGGTCGCAGCAGTCGCAGTCGCCAAGGCGGGCTCCGCCCTCGGGGCCCTCGTGCTCGGTGGGATCGCCCTCCTGCTGCTGGTCACCACGCCGATCGGCGCCGGGCTCCCCGCCGTCACCGCCGACGCGACCCGCTCGGTCGGCGAGTTCGGGGGCCCGGTCCTGGAGGGACGGCGCCCGGCCGTGCTGACCGGGCCGACCGGGGAGTTCCTGACCCGGCCCTGGGAGCGCGCCATCGACGGCGCCGGCGAGCTGGCTCACGGGACCGAGCAGCCGTGACCGCGCTGGCGCCCATCCCCCACCCGAGCAGCAACCACACAGACCACCCGGCCGCCGGAATGCAGCCGAGCAACGGAGGACCGCAGCGATGAACGGAACCGGCATCTTCGCCCGCCAGCGCAGCAACCGCGCACCCCTGACCCTGCTGATCGTCCCCGGCGCGCTCCTCGGGTTTGGCGCTGTTGCGACCAGCCAGAGCCCGCTACTGGCTCGCATCGCCGAGATCGGCACGGCCGTGCTCGGCGTCCTGGTCGCGTTGGCCTGCATCGCCGTCGGCGTGATCGTCCTCGTGGCCCGCTCCCGAGGCGCACGCCACGACGACCAGCTCGCCACCGTCCACACCCTCTCCCCGCGGGCAACCCGTCTGACGTCGGAGCAGATCGGCGAGGAGGCCGCGTGATGGGGCAGGTGATCAAGCTGCCCCGCCCCCGAGGCGAGGGCGAAGAAGCAGGCACGACCGAGCTGGGCCCCACCGGTGTGCCGGTGTCTGTCGGATCGCCCGGCGAGCGGCTGGAGCGCTCGGCCGGCGCAGTCGACGAGTGTGCCGCCGTCGCCGAAGACCTGATCAGGGAGGCCCGGCGCTTGCGAGCGGAGCTGATGGCCGGGGAGGAGCCCGACATGCAGGTGGCACTGATCGCCATGACGACCCACCTCGCCGGCATCGCCAACGCCCTGGGTGAGACCCACACCGAGCTGGACGAGATCACGAACGAGACCACCGGAGGTGGCGCAGCATGAGCACCAACGCCCGCACGATCCGAGTCAAGATCCAGGACCGGAGCCTGGACGCTGAGCTCGCGGCCCTGGTCCCCGATGTCGAGCGTGGCAGCGCCGAGTACGACTGGCGCCGTCGAGGCGCCTGCACCGGCGCCGAGCACGACCCCGACCTGATGTGGCCGACCGCGGCACCGGGCACGCAGGCCCGCGATCGACAGGCCGCCGAGGCCAAGTCGGTGTGCAACACCTGCCCGGTCAAGACCAGGTGCCTGCAGTGGGCGGTCGAGCACGAGCAGTGGGGCATCTGGGGAGGCCTCGACGAGGACGAGCGGGAGCGACTGATTCGCCGTCGGGGACGTCCCGCGTTCCTTGAGTTCCCGTTCAACGAGGACGCGAAGGATGCGGCGTGATTGCGACCGAAGGTGCAGGACGGTGCGAGCGAGGGCGACGGCTGTCAGTCGCACCGCTGAGCACGCCCCATCAGACAGTGCTTGCGGCGCGACCGAATCCCGAGGCTGGCCGGCCGCGCAACAGCGAGATTGCGACCGGCTCGGGTGGTGTCGACGACTGGTCCGTCAGCGCAGTGAGGAACGAGGAGAAGCCCCTCAAGGGCGTGGTGACCAGCAGGATCGCAGCCAACACGCAGACCGGATTTTCACGTGATCACGCGATCGCACGAAACCGTGAAGGAGGGAAGGCGCGATGAAGCTAATGCGTCAACGAGCGGGAGGACGGCGCATGCTCGCCCACGGCCCGCTGTGGCTGCTGGTCGAGCTGACGCTCACCCGGATCTACCGCTTCGCCGCCGGGCAGGTGGTTCTCCGATCCCCCGGCAACTACGACGCCCGGTACACCACGTGGGCGCCGGCCGTCCCGGAGAACGTGCGGCTGTCCCGGGCGGAGGGCATCCCGCGCTCGACGTGGGCGCGTCGCCCCGGCTGGCACCGTCAGATGGTGCGAGCGCTCCTGATCGCATGGCTGGTGACCCTGCTCGCGCTGCCGACGGTTGCGACCGTCACGGCCGTCGCCGCGGTCGCGCTCGTGACGGTAGGGGGCGTCATGCGAGCGCGGCAGCGGCGCCGGTACGGGGCTCTGGTCGCACCCTGGTGGGAGATCGTCGCAGACAAGATGGGCCACGACCCGCAGACCGATCCTCTGCGATGGGTGCGCTTCCCCAACCGGAGCTGGACCTGGGAGCCGGTCGAACCACTGGCGCGCCTCACAGCAGAGGGTGCGTGGCTGTCGCGCCGCTCGGTGAAGCTCAACAGCGTGCTGGGCCGACTCGCCACGCCCATCGCCGAGCAGAGCTGGGTCACCGGTCTGCGGGCCGCAGAGACCGCAGACGCCGGCCCAATCGCCCGTTTGGGGGCCCGGTTGGCGGGCTGGACGGTGCGGGCGGTGGAGGCGACCCGAGCTGTGCGGGTCTGGCCTCACTCAACGACGCATGCGCTCGGCGACGACGAGGCGCGCATGCAGATCTTCTACCCGGCCAAGTACCTCGCTCACCCACAGGACATCGACGTCGTCGCCAAGGTCGTGTCGGGCCGGATGCCCGGTGAGTGGAACCACGAGAACCACCAGAGGAGCCTGATGCTTGAGTTTCGCCACCCCCGCCGTATGCCCGCCACGGTGCTGGTCACCAAGGCTGACCTGACCCACGGGGACGCCTACAACCCGCTCATCGGCAAGGACACCAACGGCTGGGTGAAGTGCCCGCTGAAGGCGAAGACCCCGCACGTGTCGATCGCCGCCTCGACGGGGTGGGGCAAGACCACGACAGCGAACGTTCTCGCTGCTCAGCTGGCCCTTCACGGCTGGCGCGGAGTGATCGTCGACCCCAAGCGGGTCGGGTTCGTCGGCGCATTCCGAAACGCTAGCCCCAACATCGAGATCCGGACGACGCTCGAAGGGCAGATCCAGGCGATCTGGGACATTCGAGAAGAGATGAACCGTCGATACGAGTTCATCGAGAACTACGTCGAGCGCGTCGACGAATTGGGTTACGAGCCGATGCGGGAGAATCCCGAAGACTACTTCGAGCCGCTGTTCCTCCTGGAGGATGAGAAGGGGTCCCTCACGGTAGCCATCAAGTCTTGGTGGAAGAGGGAGGGCGGCGGCTTCAAGGACGACGGTGCGCCGATTCCGGGAAAGGGCGATCCAGAGCCGCTGGTGTGGATGCAGGAAATCCTTTGGAGGGGCCGTCAGGCTGCTATCCACTACATCACCCTGGCGCAACAGAACAACCTCAACGTATTCCTCAACTCCGACATGCGGGATCAGTACATGTTCCGCATTCTGTCCGGCCCGCAGACTCAGTCGAGCTGGGTCATGACGTTCCCCGGAACGAAGCGTAAGAAGGTTCAGTCGAAGAAGGGTCGGGCGGTGTACGGAATCGGGCCCGAAGAGCCGCGCGAAGTGCAGCTCGCCGCCATTACGGATTCGGAGGCGCGGAGTTGCGCCGAGGCCGGAATCGAGGTTTCGGAGGCGGCCAATGAGGCGCGCTCCCAGCGCCTCGCGGAGGTCCTCGGGGTCCCGGCCGGCGCCGTGTCCCCCCCCCC
>NZ_MCIJ01000001.1:2834180-3181605 GCF_001932315.1 Pseudonocardia sp. Ae150A_Ps1
CCCCCCCCCCGTCCCCCCGTCCCCTGTGGGTGGACGGGCCTGCGGAGATCGACTCCGGTGTCCCGGGACAGCTCGACAGGGGGGACACCCCGACGCCGTCCGCGTCCCGACCTCTGGCGATGGTGGCTCAGCCCGCCGAAGAATCGGCAGGTCAGGACTCTGGCGCCATTGTGGAGGGCGCCGACGAGGTTCACGTGAACCCGCTAAACAGTGATCAGCAGAACGCGTCGGAGAACGTCCCTGTCGCCACCGAGGAGACCTCGAACGACGGTTCGAACAACACACCGGGAGGATCGGCTGATCTGATCGTCGGCGCGGGGGCCGTTGCCGCATTCCTCGGGATCAAGGAGGACACGTTCAACAAGCGCCGAAAGCGGATGCGAGCCGAAGGGCGAGCCATTCCGGGTGAGACGACCGAGGGTCGCGCGAAGGCGTGGCCGCGAATCCAGCTCCGGGAGTGGGGCAGCCTCTACCGGGAGGCTGATGCGAAAGAGGAGGGAGAGGCCGCATGACGGTTATTCAGAGACTGCTCCGAGGTGTTCGAGCGCCCACCCGCTGGCGCCTGGGGGTCGTCACCATCAACGGGGCCTGGAGCGGCTTTCTCCGTTGGCGCTACACCTCCCACACCTGGCACTGCGGCCGTTGGTCACGGAACAGCCGCACCGGGGTCGACCGGATTCACCTCTTCGGTCGGGCCTACTGGCGCGGAAACCTCTTCGGCGACTCGACGAAAGGCAACGGAAATGGCTGACACAGACCTCGCCCGGCGCTGCACCGAGACCCTGCTGCTGCGGATCGTCCGGCCACTGTCGATGCGCGTCTGGACGGTCGCCCGCTTCGAGCCCCACACCGACCCGTGGTCGGTGAAGCTGCACGCCGCCGGCGGCCTGTCAACCGGACCGACCACCCCGCTGGCGCCGGGCTGCTACTGGACGATCTCGCGCGACCTGCTCGCCGCGGGCCTCATCGAGCGGGTCGGCTGCCGCGAGCACATACAGATCGAGCCAGCCGGCGCCGGTGAGTCGGTCCGGATCACGCACGGCTCAACGGTCGCCTACACCCGGGCGGCGCCCCTCACGGCGTTCCTCGGACGCGCCTACTCACTGGTGGGCGCGGGCGCTGAGAGCGCCTGGGTCGACGCCGACCGTCAGGCCGCCGCCCTGCCGGCCGCCTGACCTCTCCCCCGCGGGCCGCTGTGCCCCACCACGACGAACGGAGAACGCGATGACGACCCACCACCTGTACGAGCCCGGCCGGCTCAGGATCACCCCGGCCGTAGCGGACAACATCGACGAGCACGTGATCCCGCTCGGCTACACCGAGGCCGGCCTCGCGACCGCCGACCTCAACCACGACCCGCACGTCCTGGTCGCCGGCCCTCCCGGCAGCGGCAAGACGGCCACCGCCCGAGGGCTGGCGGCCTATCTGCTCGCCGCAGGCTGGGGAGCCATCATCACCGGACACGCCGTCTGTCAGACCTACGGCACGCTCGCCGGTTGGTCCAACACCCACGTGCGCGAGCCCGAGGCCGCCGACGCGGAAGATCTGGCCACGCTGGTGCGGGCCGAGGCGATGCGGCGGTTCGAAATCATGCGGGCCGCGCAGATCGAGCACCGAGCCGAGATCGAAGACGGCCCGCGTCGGTTCTTCCGTCCCCTCGTCATCGTCGAGGACGGCGCCGGGCCGGTGGCGAGCGAGAAGCTGGCCCACTACGCCGCCGCCGCGATCCACGTCGTCCGCGTCACGCCGTCGGTGCACGCCCTGGCCGACGACCAGCACCACAACTTCACGACACGGCTGCTGTCCGCTCGGCCCGGCCACATCATCGACACCGGCTGCTGGACCGAGCTGGTGCCTGCCCGCGAGGGCCCCCCGCCTGCGCCCGGACCGCACCTGACCATGGCTGGAGAGGCGGCCGCGCCGCGCCCGATCGAGCCGATCGTCTGCGACCACCACGACCTGGAGGCCTGCGCCCACGCCGGAGCCCGGAAAGCCGCGCTCGACGACGGGTACCGACACATGCGGCTGGCCGAGGCGCTCGGCACCCGCCCCGGCGCCATCTCGCCCACCCCGGACTGGCTGCTGCTGGGAGGCGATCTCTAATGATCACGCTTCGGACATGGATGGCGGGGATGGCCGCCGTCGCCGCCATCGGCGCCGGGATGGCCGCCGGAACGACCGCGCAGCTCCCGGACCCGGCTGGAGCGCTGGAAACGCCGGCGCAGGCGACGCAGCTGCCGCCCCTGCGAGTCGCCGAGGACGGCCCCGAGACTGGGTACGAACGAGCGGAATTCGGCGACGGCTGGGCCTCCGCGGTCGGCCCCGGCTGCGACACCCGCGACGCAGTGCTCGCCCGCGACCTGACCGACACCACCGTCGAGGACGGCTACGACGTCACCGCCGGCACGCTGCACGACCCCTACAGCGGACAGACCAGCACCGGCCCGAGCCGCAGGATCGACGTCGACCACGTGGTGCCGTTGGCGCTGGCGTGGCGCACCGGCGCGGCCGACTGGTCCAGCCACCGCCGGGAAGCCTTCGCCAACGACCCGGCGAACCTGCGCGCCGTCGCGGCCGGCCCGAACCGGGCCAAGGGCGACAAGGGCCCCGAGGAGTGGATGCCCGAGGCCGGTCGCTGCTCCTACGCCCGATCCTTCGCGGAGGTCGCGGCACAGTGGGAGCTGACGGTCAGCCCGGCCCGCGTTCATGCGATCGAGTCAGCCTGTGCCTGACATGCGGCGTGTCGCTGGTTTCAGAATCAGGAATCCGGCAGGGTGTCCAGCATGGCCCGAACATCACGGCGTGCCCGGCCCGGTCGCCCCGACAACGGCGATCGGGTCCAGAAGACGATGCGGTTCCCGGACGGCTTCTACCAGCAGTACGAGGCCGCGGCGAAGGAAGCCGGACTCGACTTCAACGCCTACGTCAACTGGGTGCTGGCCCGCCAGCACCGGCTTTGCCCGCCCGACTGGGCAACCCCGCCCACCGTCGAGCGCGGCGACCAGCTCCAGTTGGAGGGGGCGGCGTGATGGCCTCCTAACAGCAGAAAGCCCGCCCCCGAAGGGGCGGGCTCTGACAGCGGTGCAGCGAGTGAGTCTTGGTTTGGCGGCCTTAGTCCACTCGTCACACCCGAGGTCCCCCAGCTTGTAGAGACAATGTCTCCGCGGGCCGAGGCTTTCGACTGCAAGGGCGAGGTTACCCGTTGAGCGCTCCCGCGCACACTCCTCCGGACGGCTACGGCGACCGCGTGTCGCTGGAGCGGTTCCTGAACGCCTTGACCGAGGCCGGAATCTGGCACCGCGTCCGGGGCGATCACGTCGACTTCCGATGCCCACTGCCCGACCATCCCGATACCGACGCCTCCGGCTCGGCGGACTGGAAGCCGGCGGACAGCCGACGGCCGGGTCGGATGCTGCTGAAGTGCCACCGGTGCGGGCAGGAGCGGACCGACGAGATCCTCAACGAGCTGGGCCTGCGCGGGACCGACCTCTTCGACGATCGGCCCGCCCACTCCTCTTCCCCGCGGGCACGTACCGCGGAGCCGCCGCGCCGCCGTGCCGCGTCGATCCCGGTCGACAAAAGCGCCGCCCCGCCCCGGATCCCGACGACGAGCACGGTCCGGCTGTTCACCGAGGCAGACGGCACCGAGCGCTACCGGCTGACCCGATTTGACCCGACCGGGCCGCGGGCGGCGGAGGGGCGCAAGGAGTTCAAGTGGGAGCACCACGGACCGGGTGAGACTGCCTGGTGGCTGGGGAAAGAGTGCAAGGGCTACTGCCGCCGTTGCAAGGCGTCGTTCAACCCGGCTGAGATGACGTCCTGCCCCGACTGCGGGGTCCGCCGGGTCTGCCCGTCCTGCGAGCATGGCGACAAGCCGACCGTGCAGCTCTACCGCCTGCCCGCCGTCCTGGCCGCGGTCGCCGCCGGTCAGAGGATCTGGCTGTGCGAGGGCGGCAAGAACGCCGACGACCTCGCCGAGCACCTGCCCGCAGCAGAGGTCGCAACCACCGCCCCTGACGGCTCCAAGGGCGCGTGGAGCCCGGAGCACACAGCGGCCCTCACCGGCGCCACCGTGACCATCGTCGCCGACCGCGACAAGCCGGGCTACGACTACGCGGCCCGCGTCGCTGCCACCCTGAGCACCACTGGTTGCACTGTGCGCGTGGTCCGGACCCCGATCGACCAGCCCGGTGCCGACGTCTCCGACCACTTGGCCGCCGGACTACCGCTGGACGACCTCGAGCCCGGCTCGCCCGCAACGTGGGCCGACGACGGTGGTCTGACTGCGCACGCCTCTGCCCCCGCACCGGCCGACCAGAGCGGTGCCAGCGTGACCAGCCTCGCCGAGCGGGCACGCCGCCACAACGACGACGGCGACCAGGGCGGTCGCGGCAAGAAGAAGAGCAAAGGCGACGACGGCGGGGGCGGCAACCGCGGGGGACGCCTGCTCGCGATGGCCATGGAGGAGTACGAGCCCGTCTGGGCCACCACCGGGGAGCACTACCTGATCCCGCGCACCGGTCCCCGCGTCGCGCGCCGCCTCACCGAGGGCCGCCGCTCGTTCATCGCCGAGCTGTGCACCAACTTCCACGACCGCACCGGCGAGATCGCCGAGAGCAGCCACCGCAGCAACGTGCTGCTGATGCTGCGTGGCTACGCCGAACGCACAGAGCCGATCGAGCTGGGGAACCGCGTCGCGCGCCACGGGGAGTCGACCCTGCTGGACCTGGGCGACGAGTCGGGGCGCGTCGTCGAGGTGAGCCCCGCCGGATGGACTGTCCTGCCGGAGAGCCCGGTGCTGTTCGGCAGGACAGCGCGCACCGGGATTCTGCCGGTCCCCGAGCGCGGCGGCGCCCTCTCCGAGCTGTGGGAGCTGGTGAACGTCCGCAAGGCCGACCGCGCGCTGGCCGAGGCCGAACTAGTCGGCCGCTACTTCCCGAACATGTCGCACCCGCTGCTGGCCCTGTCCGGGGAGGCGGGAACAGGCAAGACGTCGGCTGCCGAGACGCTGACAATGCTCGTCGACCCCTCCCCCGCCCCTGTGATCAGCCTGCCCACCGACCAGAAGGACTGGGCGGTGCAGATCGGGCAAGCACATTCCCTGGTCCTCGACAACGTGGCGAACCTCCAGCAGTGGCAGTCCGACGCCCTGTGCATGAGCGTCACCGGCGGCACCACCCAGTTCCGCGCGCTGTTCACCGACGGCGGCCTGGTCAGCTTCGGCGGCCAGCAGTGCATCACTCTGACCGCCATCGACATCGGCTCGCAGAAGGCCGACCTGAGCACCCGGATGCTGCCGGTCGAGCTGGAGCGGTTCTCCCGCGGACAGCGGCTGTCCGAGCAGGCGCTGAAGGCGCGGAGGGACGAGCTGCGGCCCCGTGTACTGGGCGCTCTCCTCGATCGCGTGGCCGCGGTGATGGCGACGCTGCCGCAGGTCGACGAACTGGATCTCGACCTTCCCCGCCTCTCCGACTTCGCCCGAGTGTGCAAGGCCCTTGATCTCGTCGACGGTGATGGGACCGACCGATACAACGACTACCTGCGTCTGCTGGGTCAGCAGGCGGAAGCGATCGCCGACGAGGACGAGGTCTCCGCGGCCCTGATCGCCTGGATGCGGAGCCGGGAGCGCAACGGAGAGGGCACCTGGGAGGGCACCTCGACAGAGCTGCACGGCAAGCTCAACCGCGCGACCCTGCACCGGTCCCGGTTCTGGCCGGAGACCCCGGTCAGCTTCGGCAAGCGCCTCTCGACCGTCGTCGCCCCGCTCCGCGAGGCCGGAATCGACGTCAGCAAGCTCTCGCGCAGCAGCAAGAAGCGCACCTGGCGGATCACCGTGACCGACACCCCGGGCGCCGTCGACCCGACCGTCGAGGCGGACCTGACCCCTTCCCCGCGGGAAGAGGACAGCGAGCCGCTGCTGAACCTGCCGGCCCCGGCCGACGCACCCCCCCGCACCGGCCGCCGCGTGCACGACCTGCACCGAGCACGGCCCGTTCTGCGGGCCTGGCGGCATCGGCAACGATGCCGAACCGTGCGTCCTGTGCGGCGCACCGACGGTAGTCCGCTCGTCGTGCGGCGCACCCCGCCACGGCGACTGCAGGGGTGGGGGTAACGCGCCCGACCCGGCCCCCGCCCCGGAGCCAGACCCGGACGCACAGGTCGAGCCGCCCACGCCGATCGCCCTGCCGGAACCCGCCCGCGACGCGGACCGGCCGGCACGGGCCATCCGGGAACGGGGTGGTGACGACGACTTCGCAGACGTCTCCCACGAGGACGAACTACGGCACTTCGCCTCCGCACTGCGGAACCGCGGCGTCGAGCCGGACCCCGAGGACGTGCAGCGCGGGCTTCAGCGCTTCCACGAGGCCACTGACGGCCTGCGAATGGTGTCCTACCCGGGGGAGGTTGGCGTCGCGCTCTACGCCCGCCTCGTCGGCAAGCATGCCGCGATGAAGGTCCCCGTCCAGTGCGAGACACCCAAGGTCGACGAGATCAGCAGCAAGCTGCGGCTGTTCCGCGATCACCTGGTCGGTGGCGCCGGCCTCACGGACGGAGTCGACTACCGAGTCACCGGCTGTGACGTCAACGCCCAGTTCCTAGCCGCCTCCGGATCCGTGGAACTCGGCGACGGTGACCCGACGACCATTGAGACTCCGCGCAGCATCGATGGCCTGATGAAGCTGCCCGGCTACTTTGAGCTGGCCCGCGCCACCGACACCGGCCACAGTGCCTTCGGCAGGCTGAAGAAGGGCGAGTGGATCACGACCCAGTCCGCGAAGTATCTCGCCGGTAACCGCGACCTCGACCTGCCCGTCAGCAACGCTGTCGTCTGGGAGAGCAACAGCCGAGGTCGCCGGTTGAGCGCCTGGTCCCGGCAGATGCGCACAGCCAGGGAACGACTGGCCCCGGCCGCCGTCTCCGACCCCGGCAGCGCCTACGCGCTCATGGTGGTCAAAGCGATCTACACCGCGTTCCTGGGCGGCATGCTGCGCAGCGAGAAGCGGAACAAGACAGGGACCATGCGACCGGACTGGTCGGACCAGGTCGTCACCCTGGCAAACGCGAACATGTGGCGTGCCCTCGACAAAGTCACTGACGAGCGGTGTCAGCTGCTCGGAGTCCGGCGCGATTCCGCATGGTTCCTCGCGCCCGCCGAGCACGAGCTCATCGAGCCAGCGGGGTTGGTGGTCTCCGACCAGCCCGGCAAGTGGCGCGTCGAGCCGGGCCGGTCAGGTCCGCTGACCGCCGAGATGCTGGAGGCCTACCGGAAGGGGTCGGCCGAGCGGTTCCTACACGGCCTGATCCGGTCGGCCCAAACCGAATCCACTGACGACGGGAGCCACTGATGCCGAACGCGAAGTCGGTGCTGCGGTCGCTGGGCCGCGCGATGAACCCTCGCGAGGCGATCGAATCCCTCGTTGCCGAGCACGGGCGAGGCACCACCCGATGGCTGGCAGAGGAACTCGGCGTCAGCATGCGCACAGTCCAGCGGTGGCGGAAGGGAACCCAGGCCCCGCGGGACAGCCAGCGCGTCACTGGACTCGCCGACGCGCAGCAGGTCCGGGTGAACGCCCTCCGTAGCGCGCGCACGGTGTCGGTCGGAGCGGTGTCGGTGATCTCGCGGAGCAGCGGTGCCCCCGACGGCGGCCGGAACGTCGGGACCGTCGGGGCGGACTTCAACATCGCCGCCGACCTGTTGGAGCAGGGCGCCTCGGAGGATGAGGTGCAGGCCGCCATCAGCGACGCAGTGATGGACGGCTACGGCGGCAACGGCTTCGGCGAAGTGCTGGAGATCGACGACTACGGGTCGTTCGATATCACGTGATTGCGCCATACACACTTCACGCGAACACGTCAAGACGCTATCGTTTCCCGCATGCCCGCTGACCAGAAACGACGGCAACCGAAGGTGCTCGCCATCAGCTCCCCGAAGGGGGGCGTCGGCAAGACGCAGACCGCGGTGACGCTGGCGCACCTCGCCTCGCTGGAGGGTTACCGGGTGTTCCTCGCCGACGCCGACGCCAACCGATCAGCAGCCGACTGGGCCACCCGCTCCGGGGAGCGCGTGAAGTTCGACGTCGAAGACCTGCGCGAGGTTGGCCCGCGCGTTCTGGGGCGCCTACGGGAGCTGCGCGACTACGACCTGGTGGTTGTCGACCTGCCGGGCGCCGAAGAATCCGAGGCGTGGAGGGTCTTGCTCAACGGGTCGGACGGCAAGCCGGTGTTCGACGCCATCGTGGTCCCCTCCGGGGTTCGGGCCATGGACCTGCGGCCGGTCGCGCGAGCACTCGCGGGACCGGTCAGCAAATCGGGTGTGCCCTATCTACTGGTCGGAACACTGGTGAAGACGCCCAGCGTTCCGCAGGCCAACACCGATCTTGCAGATCTGGCCGCCTCCGGCATCAGCGTCGCCCGAACGATCATCCGCGACCTGTCGGTGCACGCCGATGCGGTCAGGGAGAACAAGCCGATCACGGACATGCCCGGTGGTTCCCATTCGACTGCCCGCGCAGCGGAGCGAGAGTACCGCTCCCTCGCGCGCGAGGTGTTTGGCGGCCTCCTCGGATTGCAGTGGTCGCAGCCCGATTCCATGACCGAGCCGACGAAGGGGAACCACTGATGGCCCGAAAGAAGTCGATCCTTGACTCGCTGACGGAAGAGGATCAGGGGGAGTCGCCGGAGACCAAAGCTGAGCCGCCGGCCGTGGAGCCGAAGGCGGAGGAGGGGCCTGAGCAGCGGCCGAAGGGGCGCAGCACAACTCGGCGGACACCGGCTGCGCGGAAGGCAACCCGCCGGCCCGGACCGACTAGGTCGGCCGAAAAGACGGAGCCCCAGGCCGAGGAGAAGCCTGCTCAGGCGGAGGGTCCGAAGGTACTCAAGCCGCCGTCGACGGCCGAGGCCGCACGGATCAGCCTCTACCTGCACAAGGACGACAAGCGTCTGCTTCGCGCGAGAACGGTTGACGACGACCTCGACGACAACAGCCGATTTCGAGCCTTCATGGCCCTATACCGCTATGACCAGCGACTGGCCAAGCGGGTCGACGACCTGGCCCTGAAGTATCGGAACGCCTGAGGAACCGCTCAGAATTGTCCTCCGACGCGGATGTGCGGTTAAGCTGAAACGCAGCAGCGGAATCGCAGGGTGAAGGAGGCAATGGTGGCGCAGGTGAAGACGGTCCAGCTCATCGACGATCTGACCGGGGCTCCGGCGGACGAGACCGTGGAGTTCGGTCTCGACGGCCGAAGCTACGAGATTGAGCTGGCCGCGGGGAACGCGTCCAAGCTGCGGGACGCCCTGGCCGAGTACGTGGCCGCGGCCCGCCGGCAGGCTGGAGCCGCGACGCGGCGGCGCGGTCGAGGCGGTCAGCAGCCCACTGTCGACCGGGAACAGAACCAAGCAATCCGCGGGTGGGCACGCGCCCGCGGCATGAAGATTTCCGACCGTGGCCGGATTCCTGCCGAGGTCCTCAGTGCCTACCACGAACGCAGCGCAGAGTGATCACCTCCTGAACGGCATAGAGCCCGACCCCCGTGGGGCCGGGCTCTCTTGCTGTCCAGTGCAGGGGCTCGTGATCACGTCTTGACGTGAAAACGTCAAATGGCTAACGTTGTGGACGTAATGAGCCCAGGCCGAAGGGAGGAACCCTCGCCATGACCTCAGTGCGCGCGCCGGTCGTCGCGTCTCGAACAGCAACGTGCCCCGCGGTCGATGCGATCGCCGCACGAATCCGAGAGGAGCTGACCGGCGCACCGCGACCGCTTGACGAGGGGCGCGACCCCAGCTACCTCGGCGGCCTGTGGGAAGCCCTGCGGGTCGCGGCCGGTGCCCGCTACACCGTGACCAACTCATCCAGGAAAGGCGCTGCCGCCGCCGGATGGGACGTGATCGATCAGTGGACCGGTGAGGTCGTCGACTGGAAGGCCGGTCGTCGCGCCGCCGATGCCCTGGCGACCGAGCAGGGGGTGCTCAACGCTGCCGAGTGCGCGGCCCGAGTGCTGACAGGAATCGAGTAGGCACGCCACCCGCCCGTCGTGGCGCTGCTTGCGCTACGGAACAGGGGGCAACGATGGCGACACCGACCAGGCCGGAGCGACCGGAGCAGGCCAGGCGCCGTTCTGGCCCGGCAGGAGCGCACCGCGACCGCAGGGTGCGTCGGTCGCGGACGCGGAGCGCGGCTCGCTCCGCGGCTCTGCGGGACCAGAGGACCTGAGTGGGCTGCGGCGCTGTCCGTGCTGACGACGGAGCGCCTCTCAGTGTCCGCGAGGCAGCGCATCACGTCTTGACGCTAAAACGTTAATGTTATGGACGTCAGTAGGAAGCGGGCAGACCAACAGCCGCCCGCGTTTCGACGACCTCTCCCCCGCGGGAAGAACTCGCCGTCCCGGCCGTGATGCGACCCGGCCGGGACGGTGGGCCAGCCCATGACGAGCCGAAGGACGAGCCTGTGCCGCACATCGCCGAGCACGACAGCACCGCCGGACCGAGAGCGGATGCTGGAATGGCACGCGATCGGCGAGGTTGGCGGCACAGTTCTCGCGCCGCAGCAGCGCGCGATCCTGCATAAGGTCGGGGCCGGCCGGTCGATCGCCGGACACGAAGCCGGGAGGTTGATGTTCGTGAGTGGTGAGGGCCCGCACGCGCTGGACCTGACGGCGGCGCAGGTGGCAACCATTCAGGTCGCGTCGGATGAGGCCCGAGCCGGATGGGCGGAGATCATCGCTCGGGACCCGTCGGTGAAGGCTGCGATGGACGGGCTGCACGCCGATGAGAAGACTGCCTGCATCCACCGTGTGCGGGACGCTTACCTCGCGGCGGGGGTCTCCGAGGAGCGCGCCACCCAGGCATCCGAGTCGTGGATGATCGCGAAGCGTGGCGTCGTCGGAGACTTGGAGCTCGCAGATGAGTGGCTTGAAGAGTCCCGACTGAGCCCACGATCGGGACCTGGCGGTCTAGGCCGACGCCGCGAGGACAGCAAGCGGCATGGCGATTGAGCCGCTTTGCGACGCTGCTGTGGTCGTTTCGGTCGTGGCGATTCGAGAACGGCTGCTAGACTGCACGTAGCGTGGCACCGTGGGTGCTGCGCGAGTCGCAAGGCCGTGTGACCTGGGGCAGACCGGGAGCACGGCCTTACGCATATCTGGACCCTCTGCTCAGCAGGGCACCTCGAACACCTGCACAAGAGGCTCCAAGATCCTCCTATAAACCGCTTCGCCCTCGCGGTCGGCGCGCACTGCACCAGCGACGATGTCGGCCACCCAGAACAACGGCTCGGTCGCCCCCCGCTGGTGATCCACGCGTAGGACGGTCCCCTTCGGCAGGTCGTACCGAGTCGACGCGACCAGCTCCACGTCGGCTCGGTCGAGCTTGGCCTGCCGGGCCTCCATCAGGATCTGGGTGACGTCCCGGCTGTGAAGTTCGTAGACCAGCCTCCGCAGGCTGGCCCTACGTGCTCGCTCCTGCCGCCTCTGAGGCACCGGGGTGCCGACGGTGACCAGATACATCCCCGGCAGGCCCGCAACGGCCTGAGCGGCCCCCGTCTGCTGGCGCGAGTCCATCTCGTTCCAATGCAGCTTGTCCACGCGCCGCCGACCCCGGAGCCGGAGCATCGTCTGACGAGCCTCCTCGGCCTCCGCGGAGAACACCGCTGCGGCCAAGACGTAGAAGCCATCGGTCGGGTGCTCGTGGAACGACTCGTCCACGTACGCCACCGACCCGACCATGAGTGCCACCCTACGAACGGGGCCTGTCCCTCTCGCGAGTCACTCCCGAGCGCCGCTAGTTGTGCTGCGCAGCCGCTTGCTCGGAGGGTGTCGATCGTGGCACCATCGAAATTGAGCCAGTGCATTGCGGTGCATTTGGAAGTGAGCCCGAGAAGTTCCCGTCGGACGGTGGGGTCTCGGGCTCGCGCTATGTCTAGACCTAGTGTGGTCGCGACGCTGTAACGTCAAAACGTGAAGACGTGTTCCTGTTGTGATGATCTAATGGGCGCTCCACCCGTCGCGGTTCGCATCTGAGGGCAAGGGAGCGCCATGCCTAGACAACCGTCTCTGCAGCAGGTCGTAGCTGCGACCAGCGTGGCCGCGCTGGTGGGACTGACCGCCAGTGCCTGTGGCAGCGAGGAGACAGACCTGGTCGGACTTTGGAGTGGCACCTGCTCGGACTCCGCAACGCAGACCTTCACGGGCCGGCCGTTCTCGATCGAGTTCAACGATGACGAGTCGTATGTGCAGCAAGCGACCGGAGCGAGCACGGCGACTCACGGACGGGTCACCGTGGCCGAAGGCGAGCAGATCATCCTCATCGCCCAGGACGGACAGGTGATGACGGGCGGGTACATCCTCGCCGGGACAGAGCTCCAGCTAGACGGCCTCGTGGACCCGAACAGTCGCAACGCCACACCGCACTGGTGCACCCTGACGCGGATCCACTCATGAAGGTGCGGATGGCTGATCGAGGAGCCGACGATCAGCTCGACGCATGCGAGGAGCCGTGAGAAAAGCGTCGGGAACACCCAGCTCGTTGCGTACAAGCTCGGCAAACCCGTCGCGCGTCTCACGGGCCTCGGCGTACATCTGGCCCCAACCGTTCGCCCCTCGCGGCATCGTGCGGTGCAGGTAAATGTTGTCCGCGGCGCGAACGAGGTTCTCGACTACCTGCACGACCGGCGAGGCTGCTGCCCGGATGGGTTCGATCGAGGTGAGCGCCACGGAGGCGCGGGACCGTTGAAGCACAGACCACTGCTCGTAGTAGCGGCCATAGACGGCCTGCACCCGCTCGTCCGTCATCCGCACTTCCACCGCGTACTTCAAAGAGTCGGCCTCCGCGATGAACAGGTCGGTCGCCGCCAGAAACTCAGTGGCCGCCGTGCGTTGCAGGTCCAGGAGGCGCCGCCGCTCCTGCCACCGCAGAAGCGTTCGCTGGCCCAACCAGGTGACGATCGCCCCCGTGAGCGTGCCGATGAGGCCGAACACTGCAGTCCACATGCCGCGATCTTCGCAACTGGACCGGCCGAAGGCGACGGGCGCGACTCCTACGTGCCGCGCGACGCGTCCACTGCTCGGGCCGGGCTGCCGTCCACCGGAGTTCGAGGTCGGGCCCGAGTGCGACAACGCGGTGCTGGAACTGCTTCGGCGTGATGACTCCACTGATCCGCTCAGCGCTGAGCAGCCAGTAGTCGGCTTCCCGGGGGCGCCCGCTGGCGACGAGGTTGGCGACGCGCTCGGGCAGGGTCTGGAATGCCTGGTGGACGTAGGGCAGCCAGGTCCCGACAGGGAACTGCCGATTGAACTCCGCCTGGGCAACCTGGGCGCGCAGCTCCCAGCCAGCGACGGTGTGTCCGGTGGTGTTCTGCGGCATCGACATGTCCAGAGCTATAGCCGGTTAATGACGCAACGACAAGACGTTAAGGCGTGAAGCGGGGAAGTTGTGCGCCACAGGTTCACGTCTTGACGTGAACACGTGAACCAGTCAAAGTTGTGGACGTTCCGCAGTTGCCACCGGAAGGGACAGTCCGATGACCGCCGTACCTTCGCCCGCGTTCCGCGCCAACCTCGCCGACCTGCGCAACGCACTCGACCGCATCGCCCCGGCTGCACCGGCACGCCCACCGCATCCGATTCTCGGTGCAGTAGTGGTCGATGTCGGCGATGACGGCGCAGTGCGCCTGAGCGCATTCGACCTCCTAGAGACGGTCTCGGCTGGGCCTCTGCCGGGCGGCGACGGGCAGGACGTCGAGTTGCTCTTCCCCCGCGGGCCGTTCGTGGCGCTCGCGAAGCAGATTCCGGCTGGCGAGATCACGGTCGAGGTGGACGGGACGGGGAGCACAGTCCGGGTCGGCGGGGGCGGGACAGTCGCCACCGCCCGGCTATTGGAGGACGTGCAGTTCCCGCGGTTTCGGGCCCTGTTGCCCGCTGGTAGCCCGCACATTGTGACCGTGGACGGTCAGCGGCTGAGCAAGGTGGTGACCAAGGCTGCCGGTCTGGGTGATCGCACTGGAGTGGTGTCGGTGACCGGTGACGGTGCTGCGGTCCGGGTAGCCCCGTACAGCGGAGACCGGCCCGACGGCGGCGTCCGTGGTGCTGCGGTTCCGGCGGGTGGTGACACCGACGGCCTGCTGTTCTGTGTGAACGGTGGGTACCTTGCCGAGGCGTTGAAGACCTTCGGCGGGGACGTCGCAATCGGCGTCCAGCAGCTTGCTCGATCGACGCGTCCGATCTTGCTCGCGGGGTCCGCGGAGGGGCTTTCTAGCGGGGCCGAGTATCGGCATCTGCTGATGCCGTGCCGCATGGCGCAGTAGTCGGTGGCCCGGGGGTCGTGGTCGAGGCGGTCCCCGGGCCCCGGGCTCGCCGCCGGACGCGGTGCTCGGTGGCACTAGCAGCATCAGAAGAGATGCGGAATGATGCTGCACGCACGGACGGCGCCCGGTTGCAGCTGGGGCACAACATGCGGAGGGGTGGTGGGCCTGGTGTCCGGCTACCGGCTGGCCGACAGGCTGATGAGGGGTTCGTCGGCTGCGATTGCAGCGGTTTCCCTGCTCGCGCTCCCAGCGGCTCGCGAGGACGTCCCTACCTCACCCGCACTTGTACCCGCCGGGTCCGCCGAGACGGCGGTCGCAAGGCCCGTTGAGCCGGTCGCAAGGGCCGAGGAGGACATCCCTGACCCGCTAGTGCTGGACAGTGGCGAACAGGTCGAGAGTGTGCAGGTCTGGGAGAAGCAGCGGCGCCCCGAACTGCTCGCTGCGTTCCGTGAGCAGGTCTATGGGCAAACGCTTCCAGCGCCCACCGACATGTCATTCGACGAGGAGAGTGGGTCCGGCGGCCCCAGGAAGGTCACCATCAACGTGACCGGCCCGGAAGGATCGGCAAGCTTCACCCTGCGAGTGTTTGTGCCTAGCAGTAGCGGCAAGCCGGAAGGCACGTTCCTGCTGATCGACCACCGCGGCTCAGTGGGAGACGATCCCGACTCGTCTGGCTACGCGCCAGTGTCGAAGATCCTCGACGCGGGATACGCGGTCGCCGCGCTCAACGCCGAAGAGGTCGCCCCCGATGACAGCAGCAGCTATCGCGACGGCGTGATCAACGCCTTTTACCCGTCCGGCAGGGACTTGCCCGACGACGCCGGCCGAACCATCAGCGCATGGGCTTGGGGAGCGAGCCGGGCCATGGACTACCTCGAAACGGATAGCGCTATTGACCCGTCGAAGGTGGCAGTGATCGGCCACTCGCGCGGGGCCAAAGCAGCGCTCTGGGCCGGCGCACAAGACACCCGCTTCCCCGTGGTGGTGTCCAACAACTCCGGCTCCACCGGAGCGAAGCTCGCGCGGCGGGACGACGCGGGGGAGTCCATCGCGGCGATCAACAGCCAGTTTCCGCACTGGTTCCCCGAGACGTACAAGGCCTACAATGATCAGCCAACTTCTTTGCCAGTCGACCAGCACGAGCTACTCGCCCTGATCGCCCCGGGCAGGGTCGTAGTCGGCAGCGCCAGCGAAGACGGGAACGCCGACCCGGAAGGGGAATACCTGTCGTTCATGGCGGCGGCGCCCGTGTACGACCTCTACGGCCTGGGTGACACAGGCCTCGCGAACGGGACCTGGCCACCAAAGGCCGGACAGACCTTCCGAAGCTCGGGCATGAGCTATCACCTGAGGTCTGGCGGACACGGCCTGGAGGACGAGGACTGGGCCATCTACCTGGAGGGGAAGATGTTCGAGCGCTGAGGGGGTCGTCCTACTGCCCCGATCGGGATAAAGTGATCATTTGGGTGGTCTGTGGTTCCCCCAAGATCGTGGAGGGTTCCCTATGCCGCGTCTCGGGTGAGAGCGGCGTTCTCGTAGTTGATCGGTGAGAGCCCGCCCGCGGCGCTGTGTCGCCGGCGGTGGTTGTAGAAGCCGTAGCACCAGTCGATGACCACCGCCCGCGCCCTGCTGGTGGTGTCGAAGTCGTTGCGGGACAATACTTCCCACTCCAGGCTGGAGAAGAACGCCTCCGCCGCGGCGTTGTCGAAACACGACCCGACCCGACCCATCGACTGGCGGATCTCCAGCCGCCGACACAGCGCGGTGAACGCCCCGGCGGTGTAGGTCGACCCGCGGTCGGTGTGAAAGATCACTCCTCGGATCTAGCCCGCCCCACCGCGGGCCGCGGTGGCCATCCGGATGGCCTCACACGCCAGCTCGGCGTTCGGGTGCAGTCCGGTGGCCGCGCCGAGCAACCGCCGCGAGTACAGGTCGATCACCGTGGCCAGATACAGCTTCCCGGCCGCGGTGGGGATCTCGGTCATGTCCCCGACCCAGCGGCGGTTCGGCTCGGCCGCGGTGAAGTCGCGTCTGAGCAGGTCGGGGAACTTCGGCGCTGCGCGGTCCTGACGGGCCAGCCCGTTGCGTCTCTTGATCCGGCGCGCGACCAGGCCCTGGCGACGCATCGAGTCCGCCACAGTCTTCTCCGAGACCTGCCAGCCGGCCTCACGCAGGTCCGCGTGCAACCTCGGCGAGCCGTGCAACCGCTGGGCAGCGTCGAACGCCACGCCCACCGCGGCGTCGAGCCGGGTCCGCCGCTGCTCGGTCGCGGTCGTGCCACCGTCGGGGCTGCCGGCGCGCTGCAGCCACTTGTACAGCCACGAGATCGACACCCCGAGCAGGGCACAGGCCAGCGTGTGCGGCACCCGGTGGAAGGTCCTCTGGTCGGCGATGAAACGGGCCACGCTCACCTCGTCGCCTCCTTGACCCACAGGACCACGGATCGCTTGAGGACATCACGCTCCATCCGCAGCTCGGCGTTCTCCGCACGCAACCGCTTGAGCTCCTCGACGTCCCCGCGGGACAGGCCCTCGGTCTCCTCACGGGCCTCACGGGCGCGGGCCACCCAGTTGCCCAGCGTGCCCTCGTTGACCCCCAGGTCTCTGGCGACCTGGGCGATCGGCTTGCCCGTCTCCTCGACGATCCGGACCGCCCCGTCACGGAACTCCCGGTCGTATCGCTTCCGTACCTCTGGCATCGCTACCCCTTATAGCTGATGCCTCCCCGATCATGGGGGAACCGCACGCCCCCGCGCGGCACGGCGGGGGTCGGTGGCAGGGTCGGGGGTGTGGGGGACTGTCGGCGGGCCGTGGTGGTGGGTGCCGGGATCGCGGGGCTGAGCTGCGCGATCCGGCTGCGTGAGCGGGGCTGGTCGGTACGGGTGCTGGCCGACGTCCCGGTGGAGGGGTCCACCTCGCACCTCGCGGCGGCGGTCTGGTTCCCGACTCGCGCCGGGCCCCGCGACAAGGTGCTCGACTGGGGCCGGCGGACGTTCGACGCGCTCGCCGCACAGGCCCGTGCCGGCGTGCCGGGCGTCGTCATGCGGGAGTCGCTGACGCTGTACCGCGCGGAGCCGGAGCCGCAGTGGTGGGCCGCGGCCGTCGACGGGGTCCGCCCCGCGCGGCCCGACGAGCTCCCGCCCGGCTATCGGCACGGGCTGCGGTTCGCGGTGCCGCTGGTGGAGATGCCGGTGCACCTGCCGTGGCTGGCCGGCGAGGCGCAGCGTCGCGGGATCGTCCTCGAACGCCGTCGCGTCGCGTCGCTCGCGGAGGCGGGCGGCGGGGCGGACCTCGTCGTGAACTGTTCCGGGCTGGGGGCGCGCACGCTGGTCGGCGACACCTCGGTGACCCCGGTGCGCGGGCAGATCGTGCGGGTCGCCAATCCCGGTCTCGCCCTCTCGGTGCGCGACGAGCAGCATCCCGGCGGCCGGGCGTACGTCCACCCGCGCGAGCACGACTGCATCCTCGGCGGCACCCTCGACGAGAGTGTCTGGGACGCCACCCCGGACCCCGCGGTCGGCGCGGCGATCGTCGGACGCTGCGCGGACATCGCCCCGGCGCTGCGCGGCGCCGAGGTCCTCGAGCACGTCGCCGGCCTGCGTCCGGCCCGCCCGGAGGTGCGGCTGGAGGCCGAGGACGCGACCGGGGACACCCCGCGGGTGATCCACGACTACGGCCACGGGGGCTCCGGGATCACGCTGTCCTGGGGCTGCGCCGACGACGTCGCCGCCCTCGCCGAGCCGGCCTGAGCCGTCCGGCGCCCGGGTGTCGTGACCCTCCGTCCACAGGCGATCCACATGTGGATGGTTCCGTCCACGATCGGCCGTCACCCCCGCACACAGTGTGTGGGACGACAATCCCGGGCATGAGCGAACATGTCGTCGTCCTCACCACGACCGACAGCGAGGCCGCCGCGCGAGAGCTGGCCGCCGGTGCCGTGGAAGCACGGCTCGGGGCCTGTGCCCAGGTTCTCGGGCCGGTGACCAGCGTCTTCCGCTGGGACGGTGCGGTGCAGACGGAGGCGGAGTGGCGGGTCGAGATCAAGACAGCCGGGGACCGCGTCGACGCGCTGACCGCGCACCTGGTGGAGCGTCACACCTACGACGAGCCGGAGATCATCGCGATGCCGGTCACCGGGGGCAGCACCGGGTACCTGTCCTGGGTGGTGGGAGAGACCCGCTGAACCGCTCGCATGGATCGCGCCGACGCGGGTACGTTCGCGCCACGTACGACCGGTCGACGTGCCTGGAGGCGAACGTGACCGAGCACCTGCCCCGGAGCGCCGTCGCCCGGATCAGCTTCCGGTCCGGCACGGCCGCCGAGGTCGAGCGGTTCGCCGCCGAGCACTACGCGGCGACCTCGGTCCGGGACATCCCGGGCGGACGCGGGTTCGAGCTCGGGCACGAGACCCTCGCCGCTCCCGGGTTCTCGCTCAGCGAGATGTGGCTCTCCCTCGGGCTCGACGCACTGGTGGACCCGGTCGACGAGCACTACGTCGTCGACCACGTGCGTGCCGGCCGGATGCTGTGGGAGACCGAGGCGTTCGGCACGCTGCGGCTGGGCCCCGGGGACATCGCGGTGATGCCGCCGTCGGGCCGGTTCCACGACCGCGTCGAGGAGGCGGACCTCGACGTCGCGGCGCTCGATGCCCGGATCGTCGCCGAACTCGCCGAGCAGGTCCACGGTGTCCCCGCCGAACGGTTCCGGCTGACCGGTCTGCTGCCCGTCTCCCCCGGCCACGCCCGCGACTGGGACCGGACCGTGGTGCACGTCCGTGACCGGCTGCTCGGCAACCCGATGCTGGTCGAGAGCCCGATCCTGCTCGACGCCGCGCTCCGGATGCTGGTCGGCGCGTTCCTGGTGACGTTCCCGAGCACGGTGCTCACCGACGCCGCCCGCCGCAACCGGACCTCGGTCGCCGCACCCCCGGCCCGCGTCACCCGGGAGACCGTCGAGTACCTGCGCACCCACGCCGGTTCCCCCGTCGGTCCGCTCGATCTCGTCCGCATGACCGGCGTTCCGGCGCGCGACGCGGCGGCCGGACTGCGCCGGGCGGGCGCCGATCCGGCCGCGGTGCTCTGGCGGAGCCGGCTCGACGGCGCCCGCCGTGACCTCGTCGCCGGTGACCCCGTCCTGATCCCGGACCTCGTCGACCGGGTCGCGGCGCGCTGGGGCTTCGCCCGCCCGGACCGCTTCCGGATCACCTACACCCGCGAGTACGGGGAGACCCCCGAACGGACGGCGCGGCGCTGACACTACTTGCTCAGCAGGAAAGTAGGATGGACGGCGCACCTGCCGAGCAAGGAGGGTCCCCCATGACCACCCCCACCCCCGACGACGCCGCGGTCGCAGTCGCCGAGGTCGACGCCGCCCGGGGCGCGGTCGGCGCCGCCACGCACCGGGGCCTGCCGGTCGTCCTCGCCGCGACGTCCGTGCTGACCTTCCTCGACTTCGCCGTGAAGGACGAGATCGCCGGCCCCCGCCGGCGCGCCGCCGCGACCGTGCTGATCCAGACCGCGATCGCCGGGATCGGCCTGCTCGACGCCCGGGCCGGCCAGGTGAACCCGTACGCCGTCGCGACCGGGCCGGAGCCCGCACGGGGCGCGCGGCTCGCCGCGGTCGGCCTGGGCTGGTACGCCGCCGAGCGGCTGGCCGTGCACCTGCTCCGGCGCAGCAGCCTGACCAGGCCGAACACGGTCGCGGGCCTGCTGCTCGCCGTCACCAGGCCCGCCGGGACGCTGGTCACACTGCGCATGCTGCCGCGGGCGGACGGCCGTGCCTGAGCCCGCCGCCGACTCCCGCCTGGTCCCGCTGCTGCTCGACCCGACCCGCCTGCGGATCGCCGCCACCCTCGTCGCGGCGGGCGAGGTCGAGTTCGGCTTCGTCCGCGACCGTGTCGGCCTGTCCGACTCGGCGCTGTCGAAACAGGTGAAGGCCCTCACCGGAGCCGGCATCGTCACCTCCCGCCGTGAGCCGTCAGGCGCCGCGCGGCGCACCTGGCTCCGGCTCACGACGGAGGGCCGCGAGCAGGTCGGGACGCACATCCTCGCGCTGCGGGAGATCTCCTCCGGGGGCGACCCCGGACCCGCCTGACCCGTCGGCGTACCCCCGCCCCCCTGGCCGGAACGCCTGCTCACGCTCCGGCAGTGGACAGCGACCGACTTCCTGGCCACTATGCGATATGCAGTCGCCAGAAGGCGTCGGTGACAGGGGGTGAGGTCGATGACGGGGGAGGCGCCCCTGGACCGGTTCGACGTGCGGTCGCGCGATCCCGAGTTCGCCCACGAGGTGATCCGCGAGGCGTACTTCGACCACGAGGTCCGGTTCCTCGGGTCCACCGAGGACTTCGAGTTCGCCCACACCGGCGTGGTGGCGCCGCAGTTCATGACGGTCCGCTTCGAGTACGCCATGGCTGCCCGGCTCCGGTCGGGGGCGTCCCCGCAGGACCTGGTGATCGACACCGTGGCGACCGGGCGGCTGGCACTGAGCGACGGGCCGGACGTGCTGCGGGTCTCCCCGGGCGAGCCCGTACTGATGCCCACCGACGGGGCGGGCTGGGACTTCGAGATGGCCGCCGTCCAGGTGGACGCGGTCGTGCTGGACCGCACCACCGTGGAACGTGCCGCCGAGTCGCTGTTCGAGGTCGACGGGCCCGGGCCGGTGTTCCCGTCGCGGACCGCGGCCTCACCGGAGTCGGCCCGGTACTGGAACGGCGTCGTCGCCCACGTCCGGGACGCGATCCTTGCCGACGACGAGGTGGCGTCGAGCCCGCTGGTCCTGGCCGAGGCCGCCCGGTCGCTGGCGACGGCCGCGCTGGTGGCCTTCCCGAACTCGGCCCGCACGCGGTTCGACGACCGTGCCCGCGACGGCTGGTCGGGCCCGGCGGTCCTGCGGCGGGCGCTGGACTACGTCGACGAGCACGCGGGCGAGGACATCGGTGTCGCCGACATCGCCCGCGCGGCCCGGATCGGGGTGCGCGGACTGCAGCACCTGTTCCGCAGGCACCGTGGCCGCACGCCGCTGGAGGAGCTCCGCCGGGTGCGGCTCGCCCGCGCACACGCCGACCTCCTGGCGGCCGATCCCACCTACGGGGACACGGTCGGCGCGATCGCCGCACGCTGGGGCTTCGGGCACGCGGGCAGGTTCTCCGTGGAGTACCGGAAGGTCCTCGGTCGCGCGCCCTCCGAGACCCTGCGCGACCGGCCGCGTACGGCGCAGCGGGACCGGCCGGGCTGACGGTCCGGACGCCCCGTCGCCGTCCGGATCACGGGTCGCGTTGCGCCTGCTCGATCTCGCGCTGGTCGCGGTCGGCGGCGCCGCGGGCACGGTCTGCCGCACCGGTCACCCGGTCCCGGCCGGCGGCTTCGCGGTCCGCGGCGGCTCTGCGCCGGTCCTCGGCGGCGGCGGCGCGGTCGGCCACCAGCAGCCGTAGCTCGTGGAGGAGCTCCGTCCGCCGGATGTAGTGTTCCTCCACCTGGCGGATCAGGTGGGCGAACTCCGGCCTCGCGGCGTCGAGCATGCTCCGGTCGACCTCGCGGTCGACCTCGGCCTGCTCCCGTCCACCCGAGGCCGGGCCGTCGGCGTCCGGGGCGCCGACGACGTGACCCTCGTGGTCGGCCGGGAGCGCGCCGGCGAGGAGTGCGGCCTGCCGGGCCGCTGCCGCCCGGTCCCGGTCCGCCGCGTGGTCGTCGCGCTCCTTCGCGGCACGTGCCAGACGCTCGGCGCCGCGGTCGCGCGCGTCCGCGTCGTGGTCGGCCTGTGCCGCCCGGCGGTTACGCGCCTCCTCACGAGGATCGTCGTGGTCGGTCTCGGACCGTCTGACCTCGTCCATCGCTGTCGCACCTCGATACGCGGTTCCGGTGCCTGCCAGCGTGGCCCGGTCGTCCCTCCGGGGCAATGCTCCCGGGGCCGTGCGCCCTCCGCCGATCGGCGTGACCTCCGCCCATGAACCCCAAGACGGCGCCGTCCCTGCGGTTCCGCAGGTCACGACGCCGTCCCGGTCGGCCGGACGGGAGGATCAGGCGTTCGACGTCTCCCGGGCCCGCAGGTCCTTGCGCAGGATCTTGCCCGACGCCGACTTCGGGATCTGGTCGATGAACTCGACCACCCGCACCTTCTTGTGCGGGGCGACCTTCCCGGCGACGAACGACATGACCTCGTCCTCGGTCAGGTCCGCACCCGAGGCCTGCTTCACCACGAACGCCTTCGGGACCTCCTCGCCCTCGGCGTCCTTGACCCCGATCACCGCGGTGTCGGCGATCTTCTCGTGGGTCAGGAGCAGGGCCTCCAGCTCGGCGGGCGGCACCTGGTAGCCCTTGTACTTGATGAGCTCCTTGACCCGGTCGACGATCGAGTAGACGCCCTCGTCGTCGACGACGGCGATGTCACCGGTGTGCAGGAAGCCCTCGGCGTCCTTGGTGGCGTCGGTGGCGTCGGTGTTGTTGCGGTACCCGACCATCGCGTTCGGGCCCTTCACCCACAGCTCGCCGCGCTCGCCGACGCCGACCTCCTGGCCGGACTCGGGGTCGACCAGCTTGCACTCGATGTTCGGCAGCGCGAAGCCGGACGAGTTCAGGTCGAGGTCGCCGCGGTCGTCGGGCATGCAGTGGCTGACCGGGGACAGCTCGGTCATGCCGTAGCCCTGGAGCACGGTGCAGTCGAGCCGCCTGGCGACGGCCCGGCCGAGCTCGCCGTCCAGCGGCGCGGCGCCGGAGAAGATCGTCTTCACGCAGGACAGGTCGTAGGAGTCGACGACCGGGTGCTTGGCCAGCGCGACGGCGACCGGCGGGGCGATGTAGAGCCGGTCGACGCGGTACTCGTGCACGATCCCGAGGAACTGCTCGAGATCGAACTTCGGCATCGTGACGACCGTGGCCCGGGCGTGCAGGCCCTGGTTCATCATCACGGTCATGCCGTAGATGTGGAAGAACGGCAGGAACGCCATGATCTTCGTCTGGTCGGTGACGTCCCCCATCGCCTGCACCTGGAGCAGGTTCGCGACCAGGTTGCGGTGGGTGAGGATCACGCCCTTGGCGAGGCCGGTGGTGCCCGACGAGTAGGGCAGCACCGCGGTGTCGGTCGAGCTCGTCGCGAGCTCGGGGGCCGGCGCGCCGGACGAGACGAGATCGGCCAGCGAGTCGTGACCCTCGGTCGCGTCGATCGTCAGCACGACGTCCTCGGAGAGCCCCGCCTCCTTGGCGCCGGGCACGGCCCGGTCCAGGAACGGCGAGACGGTGATGACCATCTTCGCGCCGGAGTCGCGCAGCTGGTGCGCCAGCTCCCCGGCGGTGTACATCGAGTTCGCGCTGGTCACGATGCCGTTCGCACGCAGGATGCCGTGGAACAGCGCCGCCCACTGCGGGAGGTTCGGCGCGAACAGGGCGACGACGTCGCCCTGCACGATGCCGCGGGCGGCGAGCCCGCCCGCGATCTTCTCGACGAGGTCGTGGAACTCGGTGTAGGTCAGCTGGCTGCCGTTCGTGCCGTCCAGGATCGCGGGCGCGTCCGCCCGATCACCGAACCCGTCGGCGAACAGGAACTCGGTCAGCGAGACGTCGGGGATGTCGACATCCGGGTACGGGCTGCGCATCGACAAGGCTTCGCTCCTTCGCGAGGTCCATCTCGGGGGCCGGGCGCCGGCTCGGCCGCCCGGGGTCGCGGCACATGCTAAGGGCACGGTGATCCCCCGCGCCGGGTGCGCCGTGAAAAGTTACCCGCGGGTCACCGGCGGGCCGGCTCACTCGACGAGGTGCTCGAACGCCTTCAGGTTCGCCGTCGACTCGCCGTGTGCGGTCCGCCACGCGTACTCGCGCCGGATCGACGAGGCGAAACCGAGCTCCAGGAAGGTGTTGAAGTCGCCGTCCGCGGTCTCCAGCACCGAGCCGAGGAGCCGGTCGACCTCGTCGGCGGTCACCGCGTGCCGGGGGACCCGGCCCACCAGGTGGATGTCACCGACCCGGTCCAGGCAGTAGTGCACGCCGTAGAGCTTGGCGTTGCGCAGCAGCATGAACCGGTAGACACCCTCGAAGTTCTCGTCCGGCCTGCGGCACACGAACGCCTGCACCGCGAGGGTCTGCTCGCGGACCAGCAGCCAGGTCTGGGTCTGCAGGCGGGCCTCCCCCGGCAGCGTGACGAGCCACTGGCCCGCACCCCGGTGGACGTGGTCGACCTCCATGTCGGCGAGCGCGTCGCCGATCGCCGTGTCGAGATCGTCGTCGCTCATACCCGTCCCAGCACCCGCGCGCGGAACTCGGCGCGGGCCTCGTCGTAGGCGCCCAGCAGGGCGTCGGTCGTGCGGTCCCAGGAGAACCGGCGCGCGTGCCCGGCCGCGACACCGGCCATCCGCTCCCGGCGGGCCGGGTCCAGCGCCAGCTCGCCCAGCGCGTCCGCCCAGTCGGAGATGTCGTGCCCGGTCACGAGCAGCCCGGACCGGCCCTCGGCGACGGCCACCGGCAGCCCGCCCACCCGGGTCGCGACGACCGGGGTGCCGCAGGCCTGGGCCTCCAGCGCGACCAGACCGAACGACTCGTTGTGGCTGGGGACGGCGACCACGTCGGCCACCCGGTAGACGGTCACCAGGTCGTCGCCGCCGCGGGGCGGGAGGAACCGCACGACGTCGGTGATGCCCAGCTCGGCGGCCAGCTCGTGCAGCGAGGTCGGCTCGGCCAGCCCCGACCCGGACGGCCCGCCCGCGATCAGCACGACCAGCCGCTCGCGCAGCGACGGCGTCCGGGCGAGCAGCTCGGCGGCGGCGCGCAGCAGCACGTCCGGGGCCTTGAGCCGCTGGATGCGGCCGACGAAGGCGAGCACGACGGCGTCGGCCGGGAGGTCCAGCTCCGCGCGGGCCGCGGCCCGGTCGCCGGGCCGGAACCGGTCGGTGTCGACCCCGGGCGGGATGGTGACGGTGCGGCGCGGGTCGGCGTCGTAGAGGTCGAGCAGCTGTTTGGACTCGATCTCGGTGTTCGCGACGAGCCGGTCCGCCTCGGCGACGACCTGGTCCTCGCCGATCACCCGGGCCCGCGGTTCCGGGGTGTCCCCGGCCGCCAGCGCGGCGTTCTTGACCTTGGCGAGGGTGTGCGCGGAGTGCACCAGCGGCACACCCCAGCGGTCCCGGGCCAGCCACCCGACCTGGCCGGAGAGCCAGTAGTGCGAGTGGACGACGTCGTACCAGCCGGGTTCGTGCCGGGCCTCGGCGCGCAGCACGCCCGCGGTGAAGGCGCACAGCTGGCTGGGCAGGTCGTCCTTGCCGAGCCCCTCGAACGGACCGGCCGCGACGAACCGGACCGTCGCACCCGGCGCGAGCTCCACCGTCGGCGGCTGCTCGGACGACGTGGCGCCGGTGAAGATCTCCACCTCGACGCCACGACGGGCCATCCGGATCGCGGTCTGCGCCACGTAGACGTTCATCCCGCCGGCGTCGCCGGTACCGGGCTGTTCGGTCGGGGAGGTGTGCACGGAGAGCACCGCGACCCGGCGCGGCAGCGCCCTCGAGTCGTCGATCGTCACGGGGTCATCCTGACACAGCGTCGCAGGGCCAGCGCGGCCACCAGCGCCCGCAGCGGGTCCGACGCGTGCCACTCACCGGCCGTGCCCGGCCAGGCCGGGACGGTCACCACGCGGCCGTCGTCGAGGTCGACGACCAGCTCGTCGTGCACCCGCAGCTCGCCGTCGGGCGGCTCGGCGCCGACCGCGAGACAGGCCGGGACGATCTCCGGGAGCGTGGTCCACGCCACCGGCCGTCCGGCCCCGCGGACGGTGCCGGTGACCCGGTCCGACGCCAGCGGGAGATCGAGCAGCTCGGCGAGGGCGACCGGGTCGTCACCGCCCGGGACGGCAGGCTCGTCACCGAGTGCGGGCAGCACCCACGGCGCGTCGAGGACGACGGCGCGGTCCGATCCCGCCACCGCGCCCGTCACCGTGCGGACGTGCCCGGGCGGGTCGACGTCGTCGAGCTCGACGACGCCCGCGGCGTAGGCGGCGGTCAGCGCGGAGTGCACGGTGCCCGCGACGTCCCCGGCGATCTGCCGGTCCGGGTCGGCCAGCCGGTCGAGCAGCTCGACGGCCTCGTCCGCCGCCCCGATCGTGACCCCGTCGCGGACGCCGACCGCCGCGAGCACGGCGTCGTCGACGCCGGGGAGCTCCGGCACCGGGTCGTAGAGCCCGGCCACCGACGACGCCGACCGCAGCCGCCAGGTCGACGGCAGCCGCCCGCCGATCCGCACGTGCCTGCCCAGCCACCAGGCGGTGTACCCGGTGAGCATCGCGGCGCGCGTCTCGCGGCCCCCGGCGAGCAGGGCGAGCGCCTCCGGCCAGGCGTCGTCGGCGACGAGGTCCAGGTCCCGGACGGCCGGTGGCTCGTGCTCACCGTCGTGGTCGTGGTCGTCCGCGTCGTAGGCGTCCGCGTCGTGCAGCACGTCCGGGTCGAACGCGGCGACCACGAAGCCGTCCAGCACCCCGGCCGCGACCAGCGCGTCGGCCCCGGCGTCGAGCCACCCGGCACCGACGGTGCCGACGGGGGCGTCCGGGTCGAGGAGGTCGCGCACCGCGGCACCGGGCAGGACGAGCTCGTCGGCGCGCGCCGGACGACCCCGGTCGTCGGTGAGGGCGAGGGCCCCGAACCGGCCGTCCCGCTCCGCCGACGGGGTGTCGAGCAGCGCCAGCACCGCGCGGGCGAGCGGTGCGGTGTCGAGACCGGCCTCGGCGTCGTCGAGGGAGCGTTCGACGGCCGCGTGCAGGGCCGGGGCGGCGAGCAGGGCCGCGCGGTCGGCGTCCGCGGCGCCGAGGCGGCGCAGGAGCGGGTGGACGGCGTCCGGGTGCGCGATCCGCAGCTCCGGGACGGCCGGGGTGCCGGTCTCGGCGGTCAGCACGGAGGCCGGGCCGGGGACCAGGCGCCCGTCGGCGAGCGGGACGGGCAACGCACCCAGCTCGGCGGCGAGACCGGGGACCGTGTCGACGGCCGGGGCGAGCAGCGCGTAGAGCGACCGCCACCACGCCGGTCCCGCCTCGACGCCGGTGAGCCGCTCGGCCAGCGCCGCCGCGCCGACCCGGTCGGTGTCCAGACCCGCGGGCGGGACGACACCGGACGCGACGAGCCGCTCGAACGCCGGGTCGGCGGCGGCGAGCAGCTCCGGCAGGCCCTCGGCCGGTCCGCCCAGGTCGAGCCACTCGGCACGGTCGGGGGCGAGGAGCCCGGAGGTGCCGTGCTCGCCGGCGGCGGGCAGCCACGGGGCACGGGCCAGCGCCGCCCCGACCGCCTCGCGCAGCCGGCCGTCGAGCGGGGACCGGGGGAAGGCCGGCTCGGGCACCAGCGCCGCCCGGTCCGCGGCGGGCACCGACCGGACGAGCGCGACGTAGGCCGTCGCGGCCGCGTCGACCAGCTCGGCCGTGGCCGGGTCGTCGGCCCGGATCCGTCGCCGGTCCGGGTCGAGCGGGAACGGGGCGAGCAGCCGGGCGGGGAGAGACAGCTGCTCCAGGCTCGGGGTGGGCGCGTGCAGCACCTCCCCGGCGTCGACGGGCAGCGGCCTCGGCCGGCCGTCCTCGCAGGGCAGTGCCCAGCGCACCGCGCCGTCACCCGCGAGGAGGAACTCCCGGTCGCCGACCCGCACGGCGCCGTCGCCGGACGGGATGCGGGTGAGCACCTCGGTGCCCGCCTCCACCCGCTCGAGAGCGGGCAGCGCGAGCAGCAGGTCGGGGCAGGACCGGGCGAGCTCGTCGAGCAGCGCCGCCGGGTCACCGTGGTCGGGACGCAGCCGGACCTCGGTGGCGTACCCCTCGGGCGGCGGGTCCTCGTCCGACGGCCAGACCAGCCGCAGCGCGGGTACCCGCGGGTCGCGTGCCAGCTCCGCCTCCGCCGCACCACCGAGCGCGCGGACCTCGTCCGCGGTCCGGGACGCGGAGAACGCGACCCCGCCGCCGGCCGTCACCAGGCGGGGCCGCGAGCAGACGGCGAGCACCGCGGCGAACCCGACGCCGAAGCGGCCGGTCGCGCCCGCGGCGTCCCGCTTCGCCGACGCCCGGAGCGCGGCCAGGGCGGCGACCCCGGCGGCGTCGAGCGGCGCGCCGGTGTTCGCGATCCGCAGCTCGTCCCCGGCGACCGTCGCGCGGACGTGCCCGGGCACCCCGGCCGCGACGGCGGCGTCGGCCGCGTTCTGCAGGAGCTCGGCGACCCAGGTGTCGGCGTAGCCGCCACGGCGCAGGTCGTCCTCGGCGTTGACGTCCTCGCGGAACCGGGTCGGCGACGACGCCCACGCCGCGAGCACGCCCTCCCGGAGCGCGGCAGTGCCGAACGGGTCGGTGCTCAGGACCCCGGACCGACCGGTTCGAGGTCCACGCCGTCGTCGTAGACCAGCGCGGAGACGTACACCGGCGCGCCGGAGGTCTCCGCGACCGACGAGTGCGCGCCGCAGCCGAACCCGACCGCGACGACCTGCCCGTCGGCCGGGGACGACGCGTTGGCGCACGCCCCGAACGAGCCGTGCAGCGCGCCGGCCAGCGGCACCAGGAACCCGCAGGTCCCGCAGGACGCCGGGGCGGAGCGGGCGAGATCGGCGGACGGGCCGTGCTCGCCGTCGGTCCAGCGCTCGGCGGCGTCGGAGCGCCCCAGCGGGGACAGCACGCGCTCGCGGCCGAGCCCGGCCTCGCGGGCCAGGTCGTCGACGGCGGGGTCGCCGGAGTCGAGGTAGCCGGGGACCAGGCGCGGGTCGTCCGGCGAGACCGGCAGGAGGTCGCCCGGCTTCAGGTCGTCCGGGCGGATCCGCTGGTCCCACGGGACCCAGTCGGGGGCGACGAGCGCCGTGTCGCCGGGCAGCAGCACCGTCTCGGAGACGGTGACGGACTCGCCCTCCCCCGCGCTCGCGATCGTGACCGCCCACCGCCAGCCGCGGTAGCCGGGGATATCGGCGACGAAGGAGTGGGTCACGGCGCCGTCGTCCTCCACGTCCGTCCCCAGGTGCGTCCCCACGGCGGCGGCCGCACCGACGGCGCCGAGCTCGTCGGCGGCCTCGTCGACGGCGGCCGACCGGGCGGCCTCGACGGCGTCGAACAGCTGGGGCGGCGCGGGCCGTGGCCCGGCGGGCGCGGGGGTCACCTCGGGCACGGGCGTGCCCGGCACCTCGACAGTGGCCTGGTCCTCACCTGCAGTCACCTCACCAGTGTGCCACCCGGTCCCGGGCATGCTGGTGCGGTGCCCACCCGTCCCGCCGACCGGCCCGCGCACGACCGCACGGCGCCGCGCCGGCGCACCGCCCCGCCGCTCCCCCGGATCCGCCGGTCGGCTCTCCTCCTGACCCTCTGCGGCTCCCTGGTGCTGTCCGCCTGCGGCGCCGCCGGGTCCGCGACGCCCGCCGTCGTGTCCCGCACCGGCGACGTCCCGGTCGTCCGGCCGGAGGTGCTGGCGGAGATCCCGCACGACACGGACGCGTTCACCCAGGGCCTGGAGCTGCGCGACGGGACCCTCTACGAGGGGACCGGCCTGGTGGGCGAGTCCGAGATCCGGGCCCTCGACCCGGGCACCGGTGCGGTCCGGGCGTCGAGCCCGCTGCCCGGTTCCTACTTCGGCGAGGGGATCACCGTCGCCGGGGACCGGATCTGGCAGCTGACCTGGACCGACGGCGTCGCGATCGAGTGGGACCGCGCGACCCTGCGACCGCGCCGCGAGGTGCCGGTCGACGGCGAGGGCTGGGGACTGTGCCTGTCCGGCGGGACGGACGGTGGCGGGGCCCGGGTCGTCCGCTCCGACGGCACCGACCGGCTGCGCTTCCACGATCCTGCCGACCTGGCGGAGACCGGGTCGGTCGCCGTCACCCTGGACGGTGCGCCGGTGTCCGAGCTGAACGAGCTGGAGTGCGTCGGCGACCGGGTGTGGGCGAACGTCTGGCAGACCGACCGGCTCGTCCGGATCGACCCGGCGACCGGTGTGGTCGACGCCGTCGTCGACGCCGCGGGCCTCCTGCCTCCCGGGCGGCGGGCCGGTGCCGACGTGCTGAACGGCATCGCGCACGTCTCCGGCGACGAGTACCTGCTGACCGGGAAGCTCTGGCCGTCGACGTTCCGGGTGCGGCTGCCGGTGCCGGACGCCTGACCGCCGGCCGCTGCGCCGCACGGGTGACGGCGCGCCCGATCCCCCGGGACGCGGCGAAACCGTCGGTCCCTCTCGGCACAATGGGGGCGTGGCAGGGAACCCGTTCCGGCGCCGTCGTGCACGCACGGCGGCGGGCCCGCCGTCCCGTGCGCCGCGCACCGACCCGCGGACGACGCCGATCAGCTCGGACTCGACGCTCCGGTACCCGGGCACGGAGGCGGACGGCTCCGCGCGGTCCGACACGACCCGGTCCTCGACCGCGACCGCGGAACCACCCCGGGCCGGTGCGTCCGGGCCGCGGAAGCTGACCGTCACCCGGGTGGCGGTGCACCGCACCCGGGAGCTGTCCGGGCGCGCGGTCGGCCTGTTCCGCCGGGCCGCGACCGCCGACGGCGCGGACCGCTCCGGGCTCACGGCGCTCACCTACGCCACGATGCTGACCTACGCGCTCGACGCCGCGGTGGCCGTCGCCTTGGCGAACACGCTGTTCTTCGCGGCCGCGACGGCCGAGTCGAAGGCGAACGTCGCGCTCTACCTGGCGATCACCGTCGCCCCGTTCGCGCTGGTCGCGCCGGTGATCGGGCCGGCGCTGGACCGGCTGCAGCGGGGCAGGCGGATCGCGATGGCGGTGTCCTGCGCCGGGCGGGCCGTGCTCGCCGTGGTGCTGGTGTTCCAGCTCGACACCTGGCTGCTGTACCCGGCGGCCCTCGGGATCATGGTGCTGAGCAAGTCGTTCCTGGTGCTCAAGGCCGCCGTGACGCCACGGGTGCTGCCGTCCTCGATCACGCTGGCGACGACGAACTCGCGGCTGACGACGTTCGGCATGGCCGCGGGCGGGGTGGCCGGTGCGGTCGCCGCGGGCGCGGCGGCGCTGCTGGGATCCCCCGGTGCGCTGTGGTGGACGGCGGCGCTCGGCGTCGCCGGGGCCGTCCTGTGCCTGCGCATCCCCCGCTGGGTCGAGTCGACGGCGGGCGAGGTCTCCGCCGCGGTCCCCGCCGGGAGGCCGGGTCCGGCACGGGCCAGGGTGCCGGCGACGCGCGCGGTGCTCGTCGCGCTGTGGGGCACCAGTGCCGTCCGGGTGCTGACCGGGTTCCTCACGCTGTTCGTCGCGTTCGTGGTGAAGGCCGGTGCCGAGCAGGCCCCCGCCGGGGACCCGGCGGGACAGCTGTTCGTGATCGGCATGGTCGGCGCGGCCGCCGGTGCCGGGCTGTTCCTCGGCAACGCCGTCGGTGCGCGCAGCCGGTTCGGCCGGGTGGAGCCGGTCGTCCTGGCGGCGGCGGCCGCGGCGCTGCTCGCCGCCGTCGGGGTCGCACTTCTGCCCGGGGTCCCGGCGGCGGTGGTCGCGGCGCTGGTGGCGTCGTCGGCGAGCGCGCTGGCGAAGGTCTGCCTGGACGCGGTGATCCAGCGGGACCTGCCCGAGCACGCCAGGGCGTCGGCGTTCGGACGGTCGGAGACGGTGCTGCAGACGGCGTGGGTGCTGGGCGGCGCGATCGGGGTGCTGGCCCCGCACGACACGTTCCGGACCGGGTTCCTGATCGTCGCCGGTGTGGTGGCGGTGTTCGGGCTGCAGACCGCGCTGATCCGGCGCGGCGGCACGCTGGTGCCGGGGCTGGGCGTCCGGGCCGCCCCGGTCGCCCAGGGCGGGCTCCGCTGATCCGTAGGGTGGTCGGTGTGATCACCCGTCCCCGACGGTCCGCGCGCACGCTCGCCGGGCTCCTCGCCGTCGTCGCGGTCCTGCTCGCCGGATGCGGCGGCTCGTCCCCGACCGTGACCTTCGACGTCGCCGGGAACGCGCTGACCGCCGCGCCCACGCAGTTCTGCGACAACCGCATGGAGGACTGCACCGACGACCCGAACGCCCGGGTCACCGCCGACGTCCCGCCCGGCACCGCGGTCCGGATCACCGTGCCGGACGAGGTGTCCTCCGGACCGTGGCAGGTCGCCTACGCCTTCACCCGCGACGGCTCGCCGCAACCGATCCAGCAGCGCAGCGACATCGCGCCGGCCGGGAGCCGCACCGAGTTCACCCTGGAGCTCCCGCAGCCGACCGACCGGCTCCTCACCGCGCAGGTGCAGCTGTTCGGACCCGCTCCGGCGATCGACCAGGAGACCCTGCAGATGCAGTTCCCGGTGCGTGCCACCTGGGTGCTGGTGGGCGAGCAGCAGCCGGCGTCCTGAGCGCCGGGGTCACCGACGGGCGCCGGGCGCGGCGCGGGTCGCACCCAGCAGCCTGGCCAGGGCCGCGTCGGACTCCGCGAGCGCGTCCCGGTCCCAGGTCGACGAGCTGACCAGCAGCTCGTCGGCACCGGTGCGCTCCACGAGATCGTCGAGGTGCTCGGCGACGGTGTCCTCGTCGCCGGCGACGGTGCGGCTCAGCGCCGACGCGACGAGCTCCCGCTGCCTGCCGGTCGACCGGCGGTCCCGTGCGGGCGGCTCCAGCGGCGGGAACTCCCCCGTCGTCCGGGCGGCGGCGAGCGCCCACGCCTCCGGCCACGCCAGCTCCGGCGGCCCCACCAGGACGTCCGCCGAGACCACGAGATGGGCGGCCGCCCCGGCCCGCTCGCGGTATCCGTCGAGGTAGGCCAGGAGCTCGGTGACGCCGGCGCGGAACGCGTCGTCGCCGGCGTCCGCCGCACGCAGCGCCCGGCGGACCGGCTCGGTGAACCCCGGCGAGCGCCCGAGCCCCACGTCGATCCGGCCCGGGTACAGCGCCGCGAGCGTCGCGGCCTGCTCGGCGACGACGAGCGGCTGGTGGTTGGGCAGCATGATCCCGCCGGAACCGACCCGGATCCGCTCCGTCGCCGCGGCCACGGCCGCCATCAGGACCGGCGGGCTCCCGGACGCGATCCCCGGCACCGCGTGGTGCTCCGCGACCCAGAACCGGTGGTAGCCCGACCGCTCCGCCCGCCGGGCCCGGTCGACGGTGTGCCGCAACGCCGCCGAGTCGGGTTCCCCCGCCCGGGTCCGGGATCGGTCCAGCAACGACAGGCGCACGCCCGGTGCAACGCGAGCCACGGCCCGGACATTTCGCCTGCCCGTGCCGGGCCCGCCCCCACCCACACGGGCCCCCTCGCGCCACCGCCACCGCCGATCCGGTTTCGCACGGGATCGCTCGCCTCGCACGGAATCCGACCCGCCGGCACGGGGCGCCGTCACACCCGGACCGGCCGCCGTCTCACCGGGCGGAGATCGCTGCCTGGGGAAGCGATTTCACAGAAAGAGGCACGCCGGGCACAGCGCTCCGGGGCCAGGCCCCGCCACCGAGGGCGCTGCGACGCCCGCCTCTCGGGCCCGCCAGGGCCGCCCACACCGCCGCGCCCGGGCTCGAGGGTCCCCGGCGTACCGCGCTCGGTCCGCGGCGCTCAGCCGTCGAGGTCCCGGGCGACCGCGCGGACGACCTCGGCGGCCAGCTTGCACGTCTTCCGGTCGGGGTACCGGCCGTGCCGCAGCGCCGGCTGGATCTTGTTCTCCAGCAGGCCCATCATGTCCTCGATCAGGCCGTGCAGCTCCTCGGCCGGGCGGCGCGTGTTCTCCACGGCCGACGCCTGCTTCTCGACCACGCGGACCGACAGCGCCTGCGGGCCCCGCCGTCCCTCGGCCATGCCGAACTCGACCCGCTGACCGGACTTGAGCGCCTCGGTCCCGGACGGCAGTGCCGCCTTGCGGACGTAGACGTCCTCGCCGCCGTCCTGGGAGAGGAAGCCGAAGCCCTTCTCCGCGTCGTACCACTTCACCCTGCCGGTGGGCACCGTGCTCCTCGATTCCCTGCGTTCCTGCCTGCACGACGAACGCGCCCGGGGAAGCCGGTGGCTTCCGGACGCGTCGCCTCATCGTACCGCGTGGTAAGTGCCGGGGTCAGGCGTTTCGGGCGCCCGCCGCCTCACCGAGATCGAGCAGGCCGACCGACTTCTCGCGCATCTCGACCTTGCGGACCTTGCCGGTGACCGTCATCGGGAACTCGTCGACGACCAGGACGTAGCGCGGGATCTTGTAGTGCGCCAGCCGTCCGGTCGCGAACTCCTTCAGGGACTCCGGGGTCATCGCCGCCGCACCCTCGCGGAGGACCACCCAGGCGCAGAGCTCCTCGCCGTAGCGGGCGTCGGGGACCCCGATGACCTGCGCGTCGAGGACGTCGGGGTGGGTGTAGAGGAACTCCTCGATCTCGCGCGGATACACGTTCTCCCCGCCCCGGATGACCATGTCCTTGATCCGGCCGGTGATGTTGACGTAGCCCTCGTCGTCCATGACGGCGATGTCCCCGGTGTGCATCCAGCGAGCCCGGTCGATCACCTCCGCGGTCTTCTCCGGCTGGTCCCAGTACCCGAGCATGACCGAGTAGCCGCGGGTGCAGAGCTCACCGGCCTCGCCCCGGGGCAGGGTCTTCCCGGTCTCCGGGTCGACGACCTTGACCTCCAGGTGCGGGTGCACCCGGCCCACGGTGGAGACCCTCAGGTCCAGCGAGTCGTCGGCGCGGGTCTGGGTGGACACCGGGCTGGTCTCGGTCATGCCGTAGCAGATCGTCACCTCGGTCATGCCCATCCGCTCGACGACCTGCTTCATCACCTCGACCGGGCACGGCGAGCCGGCCATGATCCCGGTGCGCAGGCTGGACAGGTCGTACGACGCGAAGTCCGGGTCGTTGAGCTCGGCGATGAACATCGTCGGGACGCCGTAGAGCGAGGTGCAGCGCTCCTGCTCGACGGCCTTCAGCGTCGCCTTCGGGTCGAAGCCCTCGGCCGGGATGACCATCGTCGCGCCGTTGGTGGTGCACCCGAGGTTGCCCATGACCATGCCGAAGCAGTGGTAGAAGGGCACCGGGATGCAGACCCGGTCCGCCTCGGTGTAGCCGCAGAGCTTCCCGACGTAGTAGCCGTTGTTGAGGATGTTGTGGTGCGACAGCGTCGCGCCCTTCGGGAACCCCGTGGTCCCGGACGTGTACTGGATGTTGATCGGGTCGTCGGCGGTCAGCGACGCCTGGATCTCGGCGAGCCGGACCCGGTCCGCGGCGGCGCCGCCGGCGGCCAGGGCCGCCCACTCGTCCGACCCGGCGATGACGACGCGCAGCAGGTCCGGGCAGTTGCCGCGGACCTCGGCGATCATCTTCTCGTAGTTCGAGGTCTTGAACTCGCGCGCCGCGACCAGGGTGGAGATCCCGGCCTGCTTCAGCACGAACTCCAGCTCGTGCGTCCGGTACGACGGGTTGATGTTGACCAGGACGACGCCGAGCTTCGCCGTGGCGTACTGGGTCAGCGTCCACTCCGCCATGTTCGGGGCCCAGATGCCCAGCCGGTCCCCGGTCGCGACGCCGGCGGCGAGCAGGCCGCAGGCGAGCCGGTCGACGTCCTCGCGCAGCTGCGTGTAGGTCCAGCGACGCCCGGTGGCCACCTCGACCAGCGCGTCGTTGTCACCGAACGCGGCGGCGGTGCGGTCGAAGTTGTCGCCGATGGTGTCACCGAGCAGCGGTGTGTCCGAGATCCCGGATGCGTACGACGGGACGACGGGGTGTCCGGCGGCGGGGGAGGTCACGACGTTGTTCTCCTCGACGGTGCGCGGCAGAGCGATCTGCGACACATCCTCGTCCTTGAGCAGGCCGGTGCCAACACCCCCTCGGGAGAGGGCTACGACGACAGCCTGCGCCCGGCCCGCCTGCCCGACTCGGCGACCCGCGTCGCCCCGCGCCGGGCTCCGCGGGCGGCCCGCTGCAGCGGCTTCGGCGACGGCTCGGGCCACGGACCGACCGGGACGAGCACCCGTTCGGCCGGGGCGAACCCGGCCGGGTAGCCGGGGACCCGCCAGGTGCCGGCCGGTGCGTCCGGCGGCAGCCACTCCGGGCGCTACATCCCCAGGGCCAGTGCCAGGTCCTCCAGCGACGGTCGCAGTTCCTCGGTGAGGTCCGTGCGCAGGTGCTCGGCCCACAGCCGTACCCGCAGGTCACGGACCTGGTCGCCGGTCGTGACGAGTGCGGTGCTCAGCTCGGTGTCGGTGCCGCGCATCGACCGCGAGAAGAAGTTGGCCGACCCGACGGCGGCGAACACGTCGTCGACGAGCATCAGTTTGGTGTGGACCGTGAGGTCCTCGATGCGGTGCATCATCACGTTGCCGCGGTCGGCGGGGTCCAGCTGGTCGACGACGCCACGCTGCACGTCGCCGGTGACCCGGCGACGGAACTTGTTCACGCCGGCGTCCACCGGGTCCCGCCGGCCGGAGCAGACGAGCACGATCTTCACCCCGCGTGCGGCGGCGTCGCGGAGCAGGCCGTAGAGCCGGAACGCGCGCCGGCCGCCGGGGACCTCGAAGAAGTACTGGTCCTCCAGGTATACACGTAGTGCCGGGCGGCGCGGATCGCGGCGCTCAGCGCGTGGAAGACCTCCTGGACGCCGTCGCGCGGCAGCACCGTCCAGTGCCGCCGGTGGAGCATCCCGAAGTGGTCGATCTTCCACGGCCGGAACAAGCGGAGCACCTGCACCGCGGTACCCGGCTCGTCGCGCGGCGGCGCCGGCGGCGACGGCGGGAGGAGCGGCGCAACCGGCTCGGGGTTGATCGCCTCCCAGTCGACCGGGTTCACCATGAACCTGCGCGGCGGGAGCGTCACCGCCTCGGTCCAGCGGGCCCGGTAGACCTCCCAGACCCGGGCCGCGGCCGGACCGCGGAGCCGGACGGCGCCGTCGTGCCAGCCCCACCGCTCCGCACCGATCGAGAGCCGGTCGTGCGGCTCGGCGTCGAACCGGTTCGCCGACAGGTCGAGCCCGCCGACGAAGGCGGTCAGCTCCCCGCCCACGTGTGCGAGCACGATCTTCTGGTGGTGGCAGCCGATCCCGGAACCGGACCAGTCCAGCAGCACACGGCCGCGCAGCTCCGGGCGGCGCCGCAGCTCCAGCGCGGCGAACGCGTTCGCCCGGAACGGCCCGATCGCCACCCCCGGCACCGAGCCGGAGAACAAGGCCCCGGTCAGCAGCACGCGGACGTCCACACCGGCGGCGACGAGCCGGGCCAGCCGGTCGGCGAGGGGCTCGTAGCCGTCGTCGCCGGGTTCCCGCCCGGTCAGGTCCATGTCCGGTTCCATGTTGAGCCCGGTGATCAGCACGGAGTCCCCGGCGCCTGCCCGGTCCAGGAGCCCACGCAGGTCGGCGAAGTAGGTGACACCGTCGACGATCGGGTGCCACTCGGTGTCCTCGCGGAACGTCGGGGACTCCGGGGTCCCGGGAACGAGGTAGCGGGAGACGAGATCGTCGAGCGACGGGCCGGGCATGCGCCGACGCTATCCGCCGGTCTCTCCGTGGGTCACAGCCCGCCGGTCTGCAGCAGCCGGTTCGGCGTGCCCCCGGTCTCGCCGCCGCTGATCTTCCCGCCGACGGCGTTGTCGAGCATCCACGACCGCACCGTCGCCGCGGGCTGGTCGCCGCGGGCCTGCTTGTAGAGGGCCGCGACGCCGGCGGCGAACGGGGCCGCCATCGACGTCCCGGTGTAGGAGGCGGTGCCCCCGCCCGGCACCGGGGCGACGATCCGGGATCCCGGCGCGTAGAGCGACACGCAGCGCCCGGTGGAGGAGTTGGAGGCCCGGCGGTCCTCGATGGTGGAGTTCGCGACGACGAGCACGCCGTCGACGGCCCGGGGCAGCGCGGTGCAGTCGTCGCCGCCGGTGTTGCCCGCCGAGGACGCCGAGAACACCCCGGCACCGATCATCCGCTTCACGGCCTGCTCCAGCATCGGCGAGTTGCCGTAGCTCCAGGACATGACCGCCACCGACGGGCCGCGCTTGTTCTGCACGACCCAGTCGATCCCGGCCAGGAGCGACGACAGCGTGCCGGTGCCGTTGCAGTCCAGGACCTTCACGGCGCGGACGTTCGCGCCGGGCGCGACGCCGTAGTCCTTCGCGGCGGCGATCCCGCCGACGACGGTGCCGTGCCCGTCGCAGTCCTCGTTGCGCTGGTCGATCGTGTTGGTCTCCAGCTTCGCCCGGCCGCCGAACTGCGGGTGGTTCGCGTCCACACCGGTGTCGAGCACGAACACGTCCACACCGGAGCCGTCCGCGGTGTGCCGGTACCGCCCGTCGAGCGGGAGGTCCGGCTGGTCGATCCGGTCGAGACCCCAGTTGCCGGGGGCCTGCTCGTCCTGCGCCGGGTCGGCCGGTGCGTCCTGGTGGGTGCCCTGCGGGTCGACCGCACTGATCGTCCGGTCCTCCTCGACGCCGACCACGCCCGGCCGCCCGCGCAGCTCGGCGGCCTGCGTCGCGTCGAGCTGCGCGGCGAAGCCGTGCACGACGGTGTCGAAGGTGACGCTCGGCCGGGCGCCGACCGACTCGGCGGCGGCCCGGGTCTGGCCGGCCGAGGCGGTCTGCACCAGGTAGCCGGTCGGCGCCCCCGGCGCGGTCTCGGCGGCGGACGCCTGGGTCGCGAGGGGAACACCGAGAGCCACCGCCAGGACACCGGCAGTGACCGAGCGGGCGGCACTGGAACGCAGGAGGCTCACGGACAGCGACGCTATTCGCCTGTGACGGATGGCGCGAGAGACACGATGGTGTCTCGGGTGAACGGCGGTACCGGTGGGGTGAACGAGGTTTCGGGTGTGGACGGGGCCCAGGTACCCCGCTCCGGCCTGCGACCGGTCACGAGAGGCGGCCGTGCACCGCCACCTCGGTCGCCTTCACGGCGAACCACACGTCGTGACCGGGTTCGACACCCAGATCGGCGACGGCGGCCGGCGTGACGTCCGCGGCGAGGCCGTCCGTCCAGGCGGGGCCGCCGGCCGGCGCCGCGGCCCGGAGCCGCACGGCGTCGCCCCGCGGTTCGAGCGCCGCCACCCGCACCCGAAACACGTTGCGCGGGCTGCCGTCGGGCCGGTCGACGTGCACCGAGACCGCCGACGGCGGGAACACCGCCACGGCGGGCTCGCCGTAGGCGACCTCGACCGCCCGGCCGTACAGCTCGACGCCGTCGGCGGTGCGGATCCCGTCGCCGTCCGCGGTGCCGGGCACCAGGTCGAGGCCGGCGATCCGGGCCGAGAACGGGCTGCGCGGGCGGGCCAGCACGTCGCGTGCCGGTCCCTGCTCGACGATCCGCCCGCGGTCCAGGACGACCACCCGGTCGGCGAGCACGAGGGCGTCCAGCGCGTCGTGGGTGACCAGCAACGCGGTCTGCTTGGCGTCGGCGATCACCCGCCGGAGGAGGGTCCGCATGGCGGGCGTGGCGTCGACGTCGAGTGCGGCGAGCGGCTCGTCGAGCAGGAGCAGCCCGGGCCGCGGGGCGAGCGCGCGGGCGAGCGCGACGCGCTGCTGCTGCCCGCCGGAGAGCTGGGCCGGGCGACGGGCGGCGAGCTCGCCGACGCCGACGTCGCCCAGCAGGCCGCGGGCACGCTCGTCGGCCTCGGCCCGCGGGGTGCCCTGCGCCCGCGGGCCGAAGGCCACATTGGCCAGCGCGGACAGGTGCGGGAACAGCAGCGCCTCCTGGGCGAGCAGCCCCACGCCCCGCCGGTGCGCCGGGACGAACGCGCCGGTCGCGGTGTCGAGCAGGGTGCGCCCGCCGACCCGCAGGTGCCCGCTGTCCGGCCGGAGGAGCCCGGACACGACGCCGAGCATCGTCGACTTCCCGGCCCCGTTCGGCCCGAGGACGGCGAGGACCTCCCCCTCGGCAACGCTCAGCTCCAGGTCGAGGGCGAAGCCGTCCCGCTCCAGACGGGCGGCGAGCTCGACGCCGCTCATCCGCGGCCGTCCATCCCGCGCGGCCGGCCGACCACGATCACGACGAGCGACACCACCACGAGCAGCAGCGACAGCGCGACCGCGCCGGCGACGTCGGTCTCGCCCTGCAGGTAGACCAGCAGCGGCAGGGTCCGGGTGGTGCCCTCCAGGCTGCCGGCGAACGCGATCGTCGCGCCGAACTCGCCCATGCACCGCGCGAAGGCGAGCACCAGCCCGGAGGCCAGCCCGGGCAGCACCAGCGGCACCGTCACCCGGCGGAACGCCAGCCCCGGGGACGCGCCGAGGGTCGCGGCGGTCGCCTCGTACCGCTCGCCCGCGGTCCGCAGCGCGCCCTCCAGGGAGACGATCAGGAACGGCATCGCGACGAACGTCTGGGCCAGCACCACCGCGACCGTGGTGAAGGGGATGAAGATCCCGAAGGCGGCGTCCAGGCCGTCGCCGACCAGGCCGTTCGCCCCGAGCAGGAACAGCAGCGAGAGACCGCCGACGACCGGCGGCAGCACCAGGGGCAGCAGCACGACCGAGCGGATCCCCCGCATCAGCCGGGGCAGCCGGTTGATGCGGCCCCGGGCGAGGACGACGGCGAGCGGCCCGCCCAGCAGCAGGCACAGCGTCGTCGACACCGCGGCCGTGACCAGCGACAGGCGCAGCGCCGACAGGGCGGCGGTGCTGGTCAGCAGGCTGGGCATCTCCGCCCAGTCGGCCTCCCACAGCAGCCCGGCGACGGGCAGCGCGATGAGCAGGAAGCCGATGCCGGCCGGGACCCACATCCACGCCGGCAGCCCGACGCCGGTGCCGTGCCGGTCGGCCGCGCCCTCCCGGCGGCGTGGACACTCCGGGGCCGCCACCGTCACAGGTGCCCGCCGGGTGTCTCCACCACGACGTTCGTCGACTTGATCACCGCCACCGCCAGCGCGCCCGGCTCGAGCCCGAGGTCACGGACGGCCTCGCTGCTCATCAGCGACACGACGCGGTGCGGCCCGCACTGCATCTCCACCTGGGCCATCACGGTGTCGGCGATGACCGAGGTGACGAGCCCGACCATGCGGTTGCGGGCCGAGCGCTGGACCACCGACGGGTCCGGCGGCGCCGACGCGTGGTCACGCGCGAACTCGGCCAGCGCGGCGCCGTCGATCACCTTGCGGTTCGACGCGTCGTTCTGCACCGGCAGCGTCCCCGCCTCCACCCACCGGCGGACGGTGTCGTCGCTGACGCCGAGCAGGCGGGCGGCCTCGGAGATCCTGAAGTGCGGCACGGACCGGATACTAGGGTCCGCCGCTGCGGCGGTGCCACGGCGGGAGAGCACGCAACTCCCCACCCTCGTCGCGTGCCGGTCCGCGGGGGCGTGTGATGTGATCGCGGCGTGGACTTCGCACCCAGTGCCGTGGCGACCGACTACACCGCGCGCATGCGCGCCTTCCTCGACGAGAAGGTCCTGCCCGCCGAGGCGGAGTACGACGCCTTCCGCGCCGAGCGGCGCGGCACGGCGGCGGAGTGGGACCTCCCGCCGGTCGTGGAGGACCTGAAGACCGACGCCCGCGGGCGCGGTCTGTGGAACCTGTTCCTGCCCGCCCTGTCCGGCCTGTCGAACCTGGAGTACGCGCCGGTCGCCGAGGTCTCGGGCTGGTCGCCGGTGATCGCCCCGGAGGCGATCAACTGCCAGGCCCCGGACACCGGAAACATGGAGACGCTGCACCTGTTCGGCACCGACGAGCAGAAGGAGCAGTGGCTGGAGCCGCTGCTCGCGGGCGAGATCCGGTCCGCGTTCGCGATGACCGAGCCGGACGTGGCGTCCTCCGACGCCACCAACATCGAGACCCGCATCCGCCGCGACGGCGACGACTACGTCATCGACGGGCGGAAGTGGTGGATCTCCGGCGCCGCCGACGAGCGCTGCCGGGTCTTCATCGTGATGGGCAAGACCGATCCCGAGGCATCGACCCACCACCAGCAGTCGATGATCCTGGTCCCGCGCGACGCCCCCGGGCTGGAGATCGTCCGGCACCTGCCGACCTTCGGCTACCAGGACCAGCACGGCCACTCCGAGCTGCGGTTCGACGGCGTGCGGGTGCCGGCGTCGAACCTGCTCGGCGAGGAGGGCGGCGGCTTCGCGATCGCCCAGGCCCGGCTCGGCCCGGGGCGCATCCACCACTGCATGCGGCTGATCGGGATGGCCGAGCGGGCGCTGTCGCTGATGACCGAGCGGGCGCAGTCCCGGGTCGCGTTCGGGCGGCCGCTGGCCGACCAGGGCGTCGTCCGGGAGCAGATCGCGCTGTCCCGGATGGAGATCGAGCAGGCCCGGCTCCTGACGCTGAAGACGGCGTGGCTGATCGACGAGCACGACGCCAAGGGCGCGGCCACCGAGATCGCCGCGATCAAGGTCGTGGTGCCGCGGACGGCCTGCGCCGTGATCGACCGGGCGATGCAGGTGCACGGCGGTGCGGCGATGAGCGACGACACCCCGCTGGCCTACTTCTACGCCTGGGCGCGCGCGCTGCGCTTCGCCGACGGCCCGGACGAGGTGCACATCCGCTCGGTGGCCCGCCAGGAGCTCAAGGCCCACCCGCGGCCCGAGTAGTCGCACCGGCCCTGCCCGTTCGACTAGGTACACGGTGACTAGTTCCGCATCTGCGTGCGTGTGGCCCGAGCCACTCCCGCGGCTGCGGATCATGTGGTTGAGCTGCGGAAACCCGCCCTGGGCGACCGCCGGGGGACACGGTTAGCCTCGGGGACATGACCACCGAGCTCGGACTTCCGGCGCTGCGGGGCGGCCCGTCGCGGGACCCCGCCCGGCCCGACGATCCGCGGCTGATCGACGGGTTCGGACGGGTGGCGACCGATCTCCGGATCTCGCTCACGGACCGCTGCAACCTGCGCTGCACCTACTGCATGCCCGCCGAGAGCCTCGACTGGATGCCGCGCGACGAGCAGCTGACCGACGACGAGCTCAACCGGCTCATCGCCGTCGCCGTGCACGAGCTCGGCGTCGAGGAGCTCCGCTTCACCGGCGGCGAGCCGCTCCTGCGCAAGGGCCTGGAGAACGTGTTGTCCGCGGCGTCGTCGCTGCGGCCGCGGCCCGACATGTCGCTGACCACGAACGGGATCGGGCTGGCCCGGCGCGCGGAGTCGCTCGCGGCGGCCGGGGTGAACCGGCTCAACGTCTCGCTGGACACCCTGCGCCCGGAGCGGTTCGCCGAGATCACCCGGCGGGACCGGCTGCAGGACGTCCTCGACGGCATGGCCGCCGCGCAGGCCGCCGGGCTGTCGCCCGTCAAGATCAACACGGTGCTGCTCCGCGGCGTGAACGACGACGAGGCGGCCGATCTCCTGGAGTTCGCGCTGGCCCACGGCTACCAGCTGCGGTTCATCGAGCAGATGCCGCTCGACGCCCAGCACGGGTGGCGCCGCTCGGAGATGATCACGGCCGAGGAGATCCTGGAGCGCCTGGAGCAGCGGTTCGTCCTGACGGAGTCGGACGAGGACCGTGGGGGCGCGCCGGCCGAGAAGTTCGTCGTCAACGGGGGCCCCGCCACCGTCGGGGTGATCGCCTCGGTGACGCGGCCGTTCTGCGGCGCCTGCGACCGGACCCGGCTCACCGCCGACGGCCAGGTCCGCACCTGCCTGTTCGCCACCGGCGAGACCGACCTGCGGGCGATGCTGCGCGGCGGCGCGTCCGACGCCGACATCGCCGCCACCTGGCGCGACGCCATGTGGGGCAAGAAGGCCGGCCACGGCATCGACGACCCCGGGTTCCTGCAGCCCGCGCGCCCGATGAGCGCTATCGGAGGATGAGCATGACCACGAGCGTCACCCCGGACCTCGCGACCCGGACCCTCACGGTCCGCTACTTCGCGGCCGCCAAGGCCGCCGCCGGCACGCCCGAGGAGACCGTCGAACTGCCCGCCGGCGCGACCGTCGCCGACGCCGTCGCCACGCTGCGGGCCGCGCACGGCCCGGAACTGGCCCACGTCCTGCAACGGTGCAGCTTCCTGCTCGACGAGGTCGCCGTCCGGGACCGGTCGGTGGCGCTCGGCGGGGCGGCCGCACTCGACGTGCTGCCGCCGTTCGCCGGGGGCTGACCCGCCGGGCTCAGCCCGCCGCCAGGTCCAGGATCGTCAGCGTCCCGTCCTTGAGGTTGCTGACGTAGGCCTTCTTCCCGTTCGGCAGCACCGCGATGCTGGTCGGGCCGTTGCCGACGGGCAGCGTCGCGGTGACCGTGAAGGTGTCGGCGCTGATCACCGACACCGTGTTGTCGGTGACGTTCGCGGTGTAGGCGAACCGGCCGTCCCGCGACCAGGCGATGGCCTGCGGGTTCGTCCGCACCGGCACGGTGGCGAGCACGGTGTTGCTCCCGGTGTCGGTGAAGGACACCGACGCCGAGTCGTAGTTGACGTTGGCGACCATCGGCCGGACCGGGTTGACGGCGACGCTGTGCGGGCTCCGTTCCACCGGCACCTCGGCGACGACGGCGTCGTCCGACGTGTCGAGCGCGCTGATCAGGTTCGACTCGTGGTTGGCGGTCCAGAAGCGCGTGTCGTCCGGGGTGATCGCGACCCAGTGCGGGTTCGGGGCGACCTTGATCTCGCTCGCGACCCGGTTCGTCGCGGTGTCGATCACCGAGACCGTCCCGGAGTCGTGGTTGGGCACGTAGACCTTGCTGCCGTCGGGGGTGACGGCGAGCGCGAACGGCCGGGTCTGCACGGGGACCGTCGCGACGACCGAGTTCGTAGTCGTGTCGAGCACGGCGACCGTGGCGATCGTGCGTGCCTCGTCGAACACGCTCACGTAGACGTGCCGTCCGTCCGGTGCGAACGCGAGGTACTGCGGCGGGCCCTCGGGCACCTCGATGGTGGCGATCTCCCGGTTCACCGACGTGTCGATCACCGTGACGACGCCCGCCGCCCGGTTGGCGACGTAGGCCAGCCGTCCGTTCGGGGACACCACGACGAAGCCCGACGTCGGCCCGGCCGGGACGGTTCCGCCGAGGGTCGGGATCGGGACCGCGACGGCGACGCCCTCGGGTGCCGCCGGTTCGGTCGCGGTGCTGTCACCGAGCAGGAGCCCGAACCCGCCGGGGCCGAGGTAGACCGCCCCGGCAGCGAGGACGAGCACCGCCACGACCGCGACGGCGAGGAGCCTGCTCCGGCGGCGGGGACGCTCCTCCGGGAGCGGGGCCGGGTCGCCGACGGTCGTCGGCGGGCCCGGTGGGGGTGCCGTCCCGCCACCCGGGGCCCGCGGGTCCGGCTGCGGAGCGGTGACGGGACCACCGGTACCGGGTGGTCCGCCGGAGCCGTTGGTGGACGTCCCGTACGCGTAGCCGTTCGCGGGTGGTGGGGCGGCGGACGGCAGCCCGGATCCGGCCGGGGCGGACGACGCCGGGGCCGCGGCGGCCGATGCCGGCGGCGGCCAGGTGCCGGGCCGCGGCATCCCCGCCGCGGACTCCGCGGCGCGCGGCGTCCCGGCGGTCTCCGCGGGGCGCGGGATCCCCGCGGACTCCCCCGGGCGCGGCATCCCCGCGGACTCCCCCGGGCACGGCATCCCCGCGGTCCCCCCGGGGCGCGGCATCCCGGCGGTCTCCCCCGGGCGCGGTGTCCCCGCCGCCTCCCCCGGACGCGGCAACCCGGCGGACTCCGCGAGGCCCGGCGTCCCGGAGGGTTCCGCGGGACGCGGGGTCCCCGCCGCGTGCTCGGCGGGGCGGGGCACACCGCCCTCGGCGGGCCGGGGCATCCCGGCCGGCCCGGCGGAGGTCTGCGCCCCGGCAGCGGCGCGGTCGGGACGCTGCGCCCCCGGGTTCCTGCGCGTCACCCGAGGCACCCCGGCCGACGGCGGCACCGGCGGCTCCCGCGGCGGCCACCGCCCCGGCGGCTCCCACGGCGCCCGGCGCCGCGGACCGCCGCTCCGGCGGCGGCACCGTCTCCACCCGGGCCGCGGCACCACCGGCACCGGACGCCGAGAGGTCCCCGCGCGCGAGCTCCGCCGCACCGAGGGCGACGGCGTACTTGGGGTGTGCGTCGACCACGATCGGCCGTCCGAGCTCCTCGGACAGCATCCGCGCGACCAGCGGGATCCGGGAGGAACCACCGACCAGGAGCACCGAGCCGAGCTCGGCGGGCGCGACCCCGGCCGAGTGGAGGGTGCGGGTCAGTGCCCCGATCGTCGACTCCACCTGGGCCCGGATCATGCCCTCGAAGTCGCCCAGGGTGAGCCGCACGTCGAAGTGCCGCTGCGGCAGGAACACCGGGATCGTCGTCTCGGTGTCGACCGACAGCGCCTCCTTCGCCAGCACGCAGTCCTGGCGGAGCCGGGCCATCGCCACCGACGTCTGCAGGTCGCCCAGGTCGAGCTCGGTCAGCGCATTGCCGGACTGGTAGTTGACGTAGGACAGGATCGCCTCGTCGAAGTCGACGCCGCCGAGCCGCTCGATCCCCTCCGGGGTACCGAGGATCTCGATGCCGTCGCCCTTCTTGCGCAGCACCGTCGCGTCGAACGTCCCGCCGCCCAGGTCGTAGACGGCCACGGTGTCGTCCTCGGCCAGGCGGCGCGCCGCCGCGTAGTGCGCGGCGGCGGCCTCCGGCTCGGTGACGGCCCGCAGCACCGTCGTCGGGCCGCCGTGCAGCCCGGCCGACTCCGGGACCTCGTCGAAGAGCTCCCGCCGGTACGGCCCCCAGTTCGCCGGGTGGGTGAGCACCAGGCGTTCGGGCGGAACGCCCTCGGTGCCGCCCACCCGATCGACGACGTCGCGCAGCACCGCGCCGAGCAGCATCGACACCGGGAACTCGGACCCGCCCAGGAACACCGGGGTCGGGTCGCCGAGGCGCCGCTTGAACTCCCGCGAGACCCGGTCCGGCCTGCTCACGGCGCGCCGGACCGCGGCCTCGCCGCTGACCAGCACGCCGTCCTCGCGCGCGTACACCGCGGCCGGCGACACGACACTGCGGTCCCCGAGGGTGAACATCTCCACCTGGGACGCGTGCGCGACAGCCGCGGCGACGAACGTCGTGCCGAGGTCGACCCCCAGGCTGTAGGACACCGTCGCACCTCCCGTTCCGACCCGTGACACTCGCCACAGAGCGCGCGGCGTTACGGGGGACGCGCAAGGGGGCTGTCCCTACCTCCGGGTGGGGTCCGCACGCTTCCACCACCCCGGGCGGGGCACGCTCGGCGCATGACCGTCGATCCCGCGTGCCGGGACACGGGCGCGGGTCCACCGGACGGCGGGACCGCGGCCGGGTGGACCCAGTGGTCGCAGCGGCGTGGGCTGGAACGCCGGCTCCACGACGGCGCCGCGCTGCGGCTCTCGGCGCTCGCGCTGCAGCTCGGGCTGGTCCGCCACCGGCTGCCCGACGACGACGTCGAGCTGCACGGGGCCGTCGACGACCTCCAGGGCGAGCTGCACGCGGTCCTCCAGGAGCTGCGCGGGATCGCCGCCGAGCTGTACCCGCCGCTGCTCGACGAGGCCGGGCTCGGCCCGGCGCTGCGCGAGGAGTCGGCGCGGCGCGGCCTGCCGGTGACCGTCGAGGTGCCCGACGACCGGTTCGGACCGTCCGCCGAGGGTGCCGCCTACTTCGCCGTCGTCGCGACGCTGGACCCGTGCCACGCGGAACGGCTCGTCGTGACCGTCCGCCGGGACCACCACGACCTGCTGCTGCGGCTGGACGGCCTCCGGCCGGCCGGTGCCGCCCGGGTCCGGGACACCGCCGGGATCCTCGGCGGGTCGGTCGGGCCGGCCGTGGGCGCCGGACCCGGCACCGTCACGATCACTGCGAGGTTCCCGTGCGGGTAGCGCTGGCCGAGGACGGGGCGTTGTTCCGGGAGGGTCTGCTGATGCTGCTGCGGGCGGCCGGGCACGAGGTCGTCGGGTGTGCGGCGGGCGGCGACGAGCTGGTCGCGATCCTCACCCGGGAGCGGGCCGACGTCGCGCTGCTCGACATCCGCATGCCCCCGGAGCCCGACGGCGGGCTGGTCACCGCCGAGCGGCTCCGTGCCCTCTATCCGGACATGGGCCTGCTGTTCCTGTCGCACTACGCCGAGTCGCACTACCTGATGCGGATCCTCGACATCGGCACCGACGCGATCGGCTACCGGCTCAAGGAGAAGGTGGGCAGCGTCGAGGTCCTCACCGACACCCTGGACCGGATCCGGGACGGAGAGATCGTGATCGAGCCGGTGCTGGCGAAACGCCTGGTCGAACGACCCCGGGGGGACCGCCGCGACGCCCTGTCCGGGCTGACCGAGCGGGAGCTCGACGTGCTGCGGCTGATGGCCGAGGGCCGCTCGAACGCCGGCATCGCCGGGCAGCTCTACGTGACCCCGAAGGCCGTGGAGAAGCACATCGCGAACATCTTCGGCAAGCTCGGCCTGACCGCGGAGACCGCCGAGCAGCACCGGCGGGTGCTCGCGGTGCTCACCTACCTCCGTTCGCAGGACGGCGGCTGAGCCGCCCGGTCCTTGGCCGGCGGCATCGGCCAGGCCTAGCGTTGCGCTGCTCGTATCCGGGAGCGGGTGGTGGGGATGGGACGGGCCGCGGCAGCACGTCTGGTGCCCCCGTTCGTCGTCGGGGCCGGTGTCCTCGCGGTGGTCGTGCCGGTCGTCGGCACGGGGCCGTGGGCGGGGCCGGGCGCGCGGGGCGTCGTCACCGCGTTCGTGGCCGCCGCCCTCGCCGCCGTCGGCACCACCGCGGTGCTGCCGCTGCTCGACCGGTGGGCCCGCCGGCTGGACCCGCGCCGCGCCGCCACCCCGTACTCGGCCCTCGCCCGCGCCACCGCCGGGATCCGGTCCGGGAGCCTCCCCGCCGCGCTGCCCGGGCTGGCCGGGGCCGTCGCCGAGGGCACCGGCGCCGAGCGGGCCGTGGTGTGGCTGACCGTCGAGGACCGGCTGGTCGCCGCCGCGGTGCACCCGCCGGGCGGCGCGGACGGGGCCGGCTCCGGTGAGGACGGCACCGGCGAGGTCTCCGTGCCGGGGCTCGCCGTGCTCCTCGCTCGGCCGGGCACCGACCACGTCGTGCCGGTGCTGGACGGCGGGCAGCTCCGGGCGGCACTGGCGATCGGCAAGGCCGGCGCCCCGGTCACCGCGGACGACCGGCGGCTGCTGCGCGACCTCGCGAACGGTGCCGGTGCGCTGCTGCGCGAGGTGCAGCACGGCGTCGAGCTGGAGGCGCGAGTCCGCCGGGCGGACGAGCTGGCCGACGAGCTGCAGCGGTCCCGGGAGCGTCTCGGCCGGGCCCGCGACGTCGAGCGGCGCCGGCTGGTCGGCGAGCTCTCGCACGCCACCGCCGGCCGGTTCGTCGCGCTGCGCGACGGATTGAAGGGCGCCCGCGGCGAGCTGGCCGCCGGTGCCCCGCCCGACGACGTCCGGGCCGGACTGGCCCGCACCCGGGAGGGCCTCGAGGAGCTGCTCGAACGCTTCCGCGCGATCGCCCGCGGCGTCTACCCGTCGGTGCTGCGCGACCAGGGCCCGGCGGCGGCTCTGGAGGAGCTGGCCGCCGACCTCCCGCGGGTCGTGCGGGTGGGACCGGCACCCGACCGGCGGCTCGACTGGGAGATCGAGTCGGGGATCTACTACCTGGCCGCGGCGGCGATGCAGCACCTGGCGGCCCGCCCCGACCCGGAGCTGTCGGTGGAGTTCGACCGGGCCGGTGGACGGCTGACGGTCCGGGTCGACGACCCCGGCACCGGCGGCACCGCGGGACTCGGCGAGGCGCTCGCGATCGACGCCGAGCGGCTCGACGCGCTCGGCGGGACCGTCGACGTCACCGGTGCGGGGACGGGCGCGGTCGTCGTGCGGGCCTGGCTGCCGGAGCGGCTCGAACCGCTGGTCGAACCGGCCCGCGGGGTGTTCCCGTGACCGGGCCCCGCGGCCGGCCGGGCGAGCGCGTCCTCGTCGGCGGGCTGACGGTCGTGCTGGTGACGGCCGTCGCGGGCGGTGTCCTCGCGGGGGTGCACGCCGTGCTGGTCGGCGCCGGGCTGACGCTCCCGGTGGCGGCCGTGGTCGCCGCCGTACCGGTCGCCGCCGGTTTCCTGCCGCTGTACACGGCCGCCCGGCGCCTGGTCGACCGTGCGGTCCGCGGCGACCGGCCGACGCCCTACGGCGTGCTGGCCGGGGTGACCGCGCTGTCCCGGTCCGCGCCCGCGGACACCCCCGACCTCGCCGGGGCGGCCGAGGCCGTCGCCCGCGGTGTCGGGGCCACCACCTGCCGGCTGACCGTCCACCGGAGCGGGCTGCGGGACCGCGCCTACACCTGGACGGCGGCGGGCACCGTCGCGGCGACCGGTGACGCCCTCGTCCGGGTGCCGGTGCGGCTGGGCGAGGAGGAGCTCGGGGAGCTGGCCGTGGACCGTGCCGCGGCGCGGGCGCTGCGCGGCGAGTGGGCGACCCTGCTGGCCGACATCGCCGACGGACTCGCGGTGGCGGTGCACGCGAACCGCTCGGCGGTCGAGCTGGAGCGCCAGCTGCGGGCGGCGCTGGCGCACGGCGAGCGGATCGCCGCGGCCCGCCGGGACGCCGTCGCCGCGATGGACGCCGAGCGGCGCCGGATCGAGCGCGACCTGCACGACGGCGCCCAGCACCACCTCGTCAGCCTCGGCCTGAGCCTCGGCCTGGTCGAGCACCTGGTGTCGGCCGGGCGGCCGGAGCAGGCCCGCGCCGGTCTGGACGAGCTGCTGGAGCGGGTCGACGCGGCGGACGCGGTCCTGGCCGAGACCGTCGGCGGGGTCTCCTCCGCCGTGCTGGCCGGGCAGGGACTGGTCGCCGTGCTGCGGGACACCCTGGCCGGGTCCTTGCCGCCGGTGACCGTCGAGCACGACGGCGTGCCCGCGGGGCGGCGCTACCCGGACGGGATCGGCGACACCGCGTACTTCTGCTGCCTGGAGGCGGTGAACAACGCGCGCAAGCACGCACCGGGGGCTCCGGTGACCGTGACCATCGCGGAGCGGGACTCGACGCTGCGGATGGCGGTGCGCGACGAGGGCCCGGGCTTCGTCCCGGACCCGGGGCCGGGCTCCCCCCGCGGACAGGGCCGCGGCCTGCGGAACCTCACGGTGCGGCTGGTGGCGGTCGGCGGGACGGTCGCGGTGCGGTCCGCGCCCGGCGCCGGGACGACCGTCCTGTGGTCGTTGCCGCTGCCCCCGGACCGCGAGGGCGTCGTGGACCCGGAGGAGCCGGAGCTCCCGGAGCACGGGGCCGACGGGCGGGCCGGGCGCGCGCCGGACGGGTTCCCGGCCGAGGTCGGGGAGCTGCTCCGGACCGGAGCCGGGGTCTACGCCGGCACCCCGCACGCGGCGGCGCTCGGGGCGACGGCGGACGCGCTCGGCCGGGTCCCGGCGGACGACCGCGTGGCCCGGATGCGGGGCGCGCGCGCCGCGCTGGCCGCGCTGGAGGAGGTGCTGGGGACCGTCCGGCCGGTGCCGCGGGGTGCCGACCGGCTGCGCTACCTCGTCGAGCGGCTGCGGGCCGAGGCCCACGAGCTGGTGGAGGCGGAGCTGGCCGGGGCCCTGCGCGGGCCCGGCCCGGTGCTGCCGGGTGAGCTGCGCGCGTCCGCCGAGCGGCTGCTGGGGATGCTGGGGGTGGCGCCGCGGACCCGGCTGGGGCTCCCGGCCGACGCCGTCGCCGACGAGGTCCGCCGCGCGGCCGAGCTCGAACTGGCCCGCTGGCAGCGGCTGGCGGCGCACCCGAGTGCCACCGGAACCGTGCGGGACGCCGCGCCGGTGCTGGTCCGGACCTGCGAGCGGCTGCTCGCCGACCGTCCCGGCTGACCCGGCGCGGTGTCTCACGCGGCGGCGAGGGCCGAGTCGTCGGCCAGGGCGTCGGCGCCGTAGAGGTCCTCGACCCAGTGCGGCTGGTAGATCGTGTCGAGGTAGCGCTCGCCCAGGTCCGGCGCCAGCGCGACGCAGGTCGTGTCCGGCGTGCCGTGCTCGGCCAGCCACGCCTCGGCGCCGCTGACGACGGTGCCGGTGGAGCCGCCGAACAGGTAGCCGGTGCGGGCCAGGCGGTGGCAGGTGCGGACCGTGTCGGCCTCCTCGACCAGCACGACGTCGTCGACGTAGGACTCGTCGAGCTGCGGCGGACGCTCACCGCTGCCCAGGCCCGGGATCATCCGGCGCGACGCCGGACCGCCGAACGTCACCGAGCCGACGCTGTCGACGGCGACGATGCGGACGTCCGGGTTCCACTCGCGGAAGAACCGGGCGACACCCATCAGCGTGCCGCAGGTGCCCGCACCGACGAAGACGACGTCGACGTCCGGGAACTCGCGGGCGATCGCCGGGCCGGTAGTGGCGTGGTGCGCCATCCAGGCGTTCGGGTTCTCGTACTGGTTCAGCCAGACGAAACGCTCGTCGGACTCGCACAGCTCCCGGACGTGGTTCTTGCGGGCGCCGAGCAGACCGCCTTCGGGGTCCGGCTCGGTGATCACGTGCACCTCGGTGCCCAGCGACTCCATCAGCCGTCGGGTCGCCAGGTTGCAGCGGGAGTCGGTCACGCACACGAACCGGTAGCCGCGGTTGGCGGCGATCATGCTGAGCGCCACCCCGAGGTTGCCGGACGAGGACTCGACCAGGAACGAGCCCGGCCGCAGGATCCCGTCCCGCTCGGCGGCCTCGATCATCGCGGTCGCGGCCTTCAGCTTCACCGAGCCGGCGAAGTTGAAGCCCTCGCACTTGAGGTACAGGGCGTGCCCGACGACCGACCGGAGGTCGACGTACAGGTCGTCCTGGTTGAACTGCTGGGGGCCGGTGATGACGGTCATGGGATTCGCCTCGTTTCCGCTCGTTGCGACTGCCGTCAACGGTCGCGGCACGGGGCCTCCCGCTCGATCGTGTGCACACCCGCTCCGCCGGAGGCGCCCCCCGTTCCGTGGTGGGGTCAGCACCCGCGTGCGGGCACCGCCCCACGGGGGGTCCGCCCGGCTCCGCCGGAGCCGCGGGCGGCGGATGCTCGACGCGTCCGGCCCCGGCAGGCCGGTCACCGCGATCCCCACCGGCGAGGAGCGCCATGTCCGCACCGACCGTCCCGGGCCCGCCCGTCGTCAGAAGTGGCTATACGGGCCCCGCGCACGCCGTACAGCCGTTGACCCGCCCGGACGCCGGTGCCAGCCTTCCGAGCTGCGTCAGTGACCGGGGGCAACCGGCCGGTGCCCTCCCGTCGCCCGGGGGAGGCCAGGTGCCGCAGCACGCCGGATCACCGGTTCCGGGACCCGGACCGCGGATCTCCGAGCTGGTGCTGGTCGACACCGACCGGCCCCAGGGACGCCGCGTGCGCCGGGACGAGCGGCTGGACCACCTGTTCGAGCAGCGGTGCGACTGGAACCGGAGCTACGGCCGTCCGGACCGGCTCGCCGTGGACTCCCCCGAGCTGTCGCTGACCTACGACGAGCTCGACGCCCGGGCGAACCGCCTGGCCCGCTACCTGCGAATGCGGGGCGTGCGCTGCGGGGACAGGGTCGCGCTCCTCATCGACGTGCCGGTGCACGCGCACGTCGCGATGCTCGCCGTCCTCAAGATCGGCGCCACCTACGTCGCCCTGGACGTCACCGCGTCGACGGGGCGGCTGGTCTACATCGTCGAGGACGCACGGGCCTCCGTCGTGCTGTCGCTGTCGCACCTGGCGCAGCGGGTGGACCGGATCGAGCTGCTGACCGCGAGCGGTGCGGAGCTCGTGCACCTCGACGCGGTCGCACCGCTGGTCGACGAGCTCGACGGTCGCCGCCTGATCGACGCCGAACGCGGCGTCCTCGACAACCCGCTCGCCTACATCAGCTACGCGTCGGTGTCGGGCAGGCCGGAGGGCGTGGCGATCGACCACGCGAGCATCGGCAACTTCGTGAAGGTCGCCGCGGAGACCTACGGCATCCGCACCGAGGACCGCGTCCACCAGGGGATGCCCCTCGCGTTCGACTTCGCCGTCGAGGAGATCTGGGTCCCGTGGACGTGCGGGGCGACACTGGTGCCGCGCCCGCCCGGTCCCCCGCTGCTCGGCCCCGCGCTCACCGCATTCCTCACCGAGCACCGGGTCAGCGCGCTGTGCACCGTCCCGGAGGTCCTCGCCACCCTCGACGCGGACCTGCCGGGCCTGCGCTTCCTGCTGGTCTGCGGCAAGGACGCCGGCCCCGACCAGCTGCGCCGCTGGTGCCGGCCGGGCCGACGGCTGCTGAACGTCTACGGCCCGACCGAGGCGACCGTGACGGCGACCTGGGCCGAGGTGCGTCCGGTCGGCCCGGTGACGATCGGGCTCCCGCTGCCGACCTACAGCACCGTCGTCCTCGACGTCGCGGACCCGCACCGGGCGCTGCCGCACGGGCAGGCGGGCGAGATCGGGATCGCCGGGATCGGGCTGGCCTGCGGCTACCTCAACCACGACGACCTGACCGAGCAGGTCTTCGTCCGGGACTTCCTGGAGATCCCCGGCAACCCGTCGGGGCGCATCTACCGGACCGGGGACCTGGGCCGGGTCAACGCCGCCGGTGAGCTGGAGTACCTCGGCCGGGTCAGCGGGCGGGACCGGGACCGGGACCGCTACGGGCCGCGGACCGCGCTCGACCCGGCTCCGGCCACCGTGGCCGCCGCCGCACCCGCCCCGGTCCCGGAGAGCACGCCGGCCGCCGGTCCGACGACGACGCTGGCCGAGGTGCTGTCCGGTGTCCTGGGCGCCCCGGTGGGTCCCGACCAGCACTTCTTCGACGACCTCGGCGCCGACTCCATGACGATGGCCCGGTTCTGCGCGACGCTGCGCGGCCGCGACGACCTGCCGCCGGTCTCGATGAAGGACGTCTACCGGTACCCGACGGCCCGGGCGCTGGCCGCGGCCGTCGCCGACGACGGGTCCAGCCCGGCCCAGCGGAGCCTGCTGGAGGCGCTGGCCGGGGTGCTGGGCGTCCCGGTGGGGCCCGACCAGCACTTCTTCGACGACCTCGGCGCCGACTCCATGACGATGGCCCGGTTCTGCGCGGTCCTGCGCAAGCGGGTGGGCCTGCCCCCGGTCTCGATCAAGGACGTGTACCGGTACGGCACCGTGCGCGAGCTCGCGGCCGGGCTGGGCCTGGCCGGTCCCGGGTCCGGCGGCGGTGAGCCGGCGCAGCAGGCCCCGGACGGCGAGATCGCGCTGCCCGACCCGGTCGGCACGCCGCGGCACGCGCTCTGCGGCACCCTGCAGGCGCTGGTGTTCCTGCTCTACCCGGCGCTGCCGATGCTGATGACCTACCGGGGCCTCGAGTGGGCGCTGGCGGGCACCGGGCCGGTCGAGGTCTACCTGCGGGTGGTGGCCTTCGCCGGAGCGACGTTCGTGCTGCTGTGCGCCGTGCCGATCGCGGCCAAGTGGCTGCTGGTGGGCCGGTGGCGGCCCCAGCAGATCCGCGTCTGGAGCATGGCCTACCTGCGGTTCTGGTTCGTCCGGTCGCTGATCCGGTCCAGCCCGCTCGCGCTCTTCGTGGGCTCGCCGGTCTACGTGTTCCACCTCCGCGCGCTGGGGGCGCGGATCGGCGGCGGGGTCACGGTGCTGACCCGGCAGGTGCCGGTGTGCACCGACCTCCTCTCGATCGGGCGGGACACCGTCGTCCGCAAGGACTCGTTCCTGTCCGGCTACCGGGCGCGCGACGGGGTCGTCCAGATCGGGCCCGTCACGCTGGGCCGGGACGTGGTCGTCGGGGAGAAGACGGTGCTCGACATCGGCACGGCGATCGGCGACGGCGGCCAGCTCGGGCACACCTCGTCGCTGCACACCGGGCAGGTGGTCCCGGCCGGGGAACGCTGGCACGGGTCGCCGGCCCGCCGGACGGACACCGACTACCGCGTCGTCCCGGCGCTGCCCTGCTCCGCGCTGCGCCGGGCGCTGTTCGCCGGGATGCAGCTACTGGTCCCGCTCCTCGTGGGCATGCCGCTGGTCCTCGGCGGGGCGGCCCTGCTGCTCACCCTCACCCCGGTCGGCGCGCTCGCCGACACCGGCACCCCGGCGTTCACCGCACCCGGGTGGTACGCCGAGGTGCTGCTGGCCTCGACGCTGATGTTCGCCGGGGGCACCCTCCTCGCGCTGCTGGCGGTGGGCACCGTCCCGCGGCTGCCGGCGCTCCTGGTGCGCCCGGACCGCGTGTACCGGCTGCACGGCGTCCACCACTGGCTGCACGGTCTGGTGTCGGGGAGCACCAACCGGAAGTTCTTCACCGAGCTGTTCGGCGACTCGTCGTTCGTCGTGGGCTACCTGCGCTGGCTGGGGTACCGGCTCACCCCGGTCGTCCAGACCGGCTCGAACTTCGGGATGGCGGCCCGGCACGGGTCCCCGTACCACTGCTCGGTCGGGCGGGGCACGGTCGTCGCGGACGGGCTGTCGATGATCACCACCGGCTACTCGGCGTCGTCGTTCCGGGTGTCGCGGGTGTCGATCGGCGCCGACAACTTCCTCGGCAACAACATCGCCTACCCGCCGCAGGGCCGCACCGGCGACAACTGCCTGCTCGCGACGAAGGTGATGGTCCCGATCGACGGGCCGGTCCGGGAGGGTGTCGGCCTGCTCGGCTCGCCGTGCTTCGAGATCCCCCGCTCGGTGGAGCGGGACACCGGCCTGGAGCTGCCGCCCGACGAGCTGCACCGGCAGCTGGCCGAGAAGGACGCGCACAACGAGGTGAGCATCCTGTTGCGCCTGCTGACCCGCTGGCTGCACCTGACCGGGGTGCTCCTGCTGGCCACCGCGGCGTGGGAGCTGTCCCGCACCGCCGGGGTGTGGGCGTTCCTGCCGCTGCCGGCGGCGACGCTGCTGTTCACCGTCGCGTTCTTCGTCCTGGTCGAGCGGGCGACCGAGCACATGCAGACCCGCGCCCCGGACGGCTGCTCGATCTACGACCTCACGTTCTGGCGGCACGAGCGCGCCTGGAAGATCCCGTCCGAGTCGTACTTCCCGACCTTCGACGGCACCCCGTTCAAGGCCGTGCTCTGGCGGCTCCTGGGCGTCCGGATCGGCCGTCGCGTGTTCGACGACGGCTGCTTCCTCACCGAGCGCTCCTTCACCGCGATCGGCGACGGCTGCACGCTGAACGCCGGGAGCATCGTCCAGTGCCACTCGCAGGAGGACGGCGCGTTCAAGTCCGACCGGACCGTCCTCGACTCCGGTGTGACCCTCGGGGTCGCCGCGTTCGTCCACTACGGCGTGCGGATCGGCGCGGACGCGGAGATCGCCGCCGACTCCTTCCTGATGAAGGGCGAGGAGGTGCCCGCCAGGGCGTGCTGGGGCGGCAACCCGGCGGGCGAGATCCGCTCCGGGCGCCCCGCCCCCGCCGGTGCGGTACCGCCCGCGCCACCGGTCCGGCAGGCCCCCTGATGCGCCGGCCCCACCCGATCCCACCTCCCGAGAGGACGATCCGATGACCACCCGGCCCGCTCTGCCGACCCCGCCGGGCCGGCCCGCGCCTCCCGTCATACCGGGCACCGCACCGCCGGCGTCCGCGCTCCCGGTCCCGCCGGCCGCCACGCCGGACGGGCCCGGCCCTGCCGCGCCCCCGTCACCTCCGTCCGGGACGCGGGCACCCGCCACCCGGATCCCCCGCTGGACGACCGATCCGGTCCCCGGCACCGGCGTCGCCGACGTCGCGCTGCCCACCGACGGGCCGGTCGGGCCGGCCGCCCTGCTCGCCGCGCACGCCCGGGTCCTCGCGGCGCTGTCCGGTGAGACGGGGATCGTGACCGGTGTCCGCGGCGCGGCGGGCGCGGCGCCCGTGGCCCGGCGGCTCGACACCACCGCAGGATCCTGGCGGGACCTGGTGGAGGCGGCCGGGGAGAACCCCACGGTCCCGGAGGACGCCGGGTTCGAGACCGTCCTCGACCCGTACGGCGACCCGGGCGACCCCACCGGCGACGTCGTGCTGACCGTCGGCGTGGTGACCGGCTCCGACGGGCCGCTGCTGCGGCTGCGCTTCCGCACCGACGTCGCCGACGCCGGGTTCGCCGCGCGGATCGCCGGCTACCACCTCACTGCGCTGGCCGCGCTCACCGCGGAGCCGGACGCCGCCCCCGCCCGGCGCTCCCTGCTCGCCGACGACGAGCTGCACCACCAGCTCACCGAGCGGGACGGTCCCGACCGCGAGCTGCCGGACGCCCGGTTCCACGAGCTCGTCGAGCGGCGGGTCGCGGCCCACCCGGACGCCGTCGCCGCGGAGCTCGGGGACGTGCGGTGGACCTACCGCGAACTCAACACCCGGGCGAACCGGCTGGCCAGGGCCCTGCTGGACCGCGGGCTCGCGCCGGAGGACCCGGTCGCGGTGGTGACCGAACGGAACCTCGGCTGGATGGCGTCGGTCCTCGCGGTGTTCAAGGCCGGTGGCGCCTACCTCCCGATCGAGCCGCACTTCCCGTCCGAGCGGATCGCGACGACGCTGTCCCGCGCCGGCTGCCGGCTGGTGCTCACCGAACGGGGGAGCACGACGAACCTCGACGGGGCGCTGGCGACACTGCCCGGCAGCGGCACCGTCGGCACCGTCGACATCGACGACCCCGCCCTCGACGCGCTCCCCGGCACCGACCCCGGCCTGGAGATCGGTCCGGACCGGCTCGCGTACCTGTACTTCACCTCCGGCTCGACCGGAGTCCCGAAGGGCGCCATGTGCGAGCACGCCGGGATGCTCAACCACCTGTTCGCGAAGATCGAGGACCTCGGTGTCGGGGAGGGGCAGGCGGTCGCCCAGACCGCGCCGCAGTGCTTCGACATCTCGCTGTGGCAGCTGATGGCGGCGCTGCTCGTCGGCGGGCGGACCGTGATCGTCGAGCAGGAGCTGATCCTCGACGTCGCCCGGTACACCGACCGGCTCGCGGACGCCCGGGTCGACGTCGTGCAGGTCGTGCCCTCCTACCTGGAGGTCGTACTGTCCTACCTGGACGCGAACCCGCGCGACCTGCCGGACCTGCACACCGTGTCGACGACCGGGGAGGCGCTCAAGCCCGAGCTCGCGGCACGTTGGTTCGCGGCCCGGCCGGGCGTCCGGATCGCCAACGCCTACGGCCTGACCGAGACCTCGGACGACATCACCCACGCCGTCCTCGACCGGCTGCCGGCGCACGGCCGCGTCCCGCTGGGCCTGCCGGTGCGCAACACCGCCGTCCGGGTCGTCGACGACGACCTGGTGCCGGTCCCGCTCGGCGCGCCCGGCGAGATCGTCTGCTCCGGGGTGTGCGTCGGGCGCGGCTACGTCGGTGATCCCGAACGGACCCGGCAGGTCTTCACCACCGACCCGTACCGGCCCGGGCAGCGGCTCTACCGCAGCGGCGACCACGGCCGGTGGCTCCCGGACGGCACCCTGGAGTTCCTCGGCCGCCGCGACACCCAGGTGAAGATCCGCGGGTTCCGCATCGAGATCGGCGAGATCGAGAACACCCTCGCCCGCGTCCCCGGCGTGCGGGACGCGGCGGTCGTCGTCGCCGAGCGGGCCGGCGGGAACAAGCACCTGGTGGCGTTCTACGCGTCCGGCGCCCCGATCGAGGACGTCCTGCTCCGCGAACGGCTGGCGGCGTCGCTGCCCGGCTACATGGTCCCGTCGGTGTTCCACCACCGCGACGCGCTGCCGCTGACCGCCAACAGCAAGGTCGACACGAAGGCGCTCGCCGCGATCGCCGCGGAGACGGATGCCGGGGACACCGCGGGGCCCGGCGACGGTCACGAGCCCCCGCAGGGCCCCACCGAGCAGCGGATCGCCGGCGTCGTCGCCCGGGTGCTGGACCTGCCGCCCGACGGGATCGACCGCCGGGACCACTTCTTCGACCTCGGCGGGACGTCGCTGTCCGCGGTGAAGGTCGTGATCGGGCTGGACCGCGTGGTGTCGCTGGCCGACATCACCCGCCACCCCGTGCTCGCCGACCTGGCCGCGGTCGTCGACGGCCGGGTGGAGGCACCCACCGGGCTGCTGCTCCCGCTGCTGGACGACCCGTCCGCGACCGGGCTGCTGGTGTGCTTCCCCTACGCCGGTGGCAACGCGGTGAGCTACCGGCCGATGGCGGCGGAGCTGCGCGGCAGCGGTCTCGCGGTGCACGCCGTGGAGCTGCCCGGGCACGACCTCGACGCGGCCGAGCCCCGGCCGTTCGCCGAGCTCGGCGACGTCGCGGCCCGGGTCGCCGACGAGATCGTCGCGCTCGCGCCGGGCCGGGTCCTGCTCTGGGGGCACTCGGCGGGTGCCGCGTTCGCACTGGAGACCACCCGGGCGCTGGAGACGCGCGGGACGGCCGTCGACCGGGTGTTCGCCGGCGCGCAGCTGCCCGGGTCCCCCGCGGCCCGTCGGGCCGCGGTCGCGGCGCTGACCTCGCTGGACGACGTCGAGGTCGCCGCGGGCCCGGTCGCCGCGGGCGGGCACCCCGGCCTCGGCGGGCTGGACGCGCCGCGGGCGGCCCGGGTCGGCGCCGCCTACCGGCACGACCACCGCTCGGCCAACCTGCTGCTCGCCGAGCTGCTGGAGGACCCGCCCGCCGGGCCGGTGGCCGCGCCGGTGACGGTCGTCGTCGCCGCGGACGACCCCAGCACCACCGGCTACCCGGACCTCTACGACGGCTGGGCGGCGCTCGCCGGCCCGGTCGAGCTGGTCGAGCTCCCCGGCGGGGGCCACCACTTCCTGCGCACCCGTCCGGCCGACGCGGCCCGGGCCGTCACCGCCCACCCGGCGTCCTGACCCACCGACCGAAGGGAGAACCGATGTCCACCTCCTCCGTCCCCTCAGCCCGGCTCGAGGTCGAACTGCGCCCGGGCCGGCCACCGCTGTTGCCCGCCGACGCCGTCCGCGGCATGGCCTGGGAGGACTTCCGGGCCGCCCTGCGCGGGCTGGTGACCGAGCACGGCGCGGTGCTGGTCCGCGGCTTCGGGCTGGCCGGCACCGCCGACGTCGAGGGCGTCTTCCGCGGGCTGTCCGACGCCCTCATGCCCGAGCGGGAGGCGTTCGCCGCCCGCACCGTGTACGCCGATGGCGTCTACTCGGCCACGCCGTGGCCCGCCGGCCAGCAGATGTGCATGCACCACGAGCTGAGCTACGCCGCCGAGTTCCCCTCCATGATGCTGTTCGCCTGCCTGGTCGCCCCGGCCTCCGGCGGCACGACCGGGGTCGCGGACTCGTCGGCGGTGCTGGAGGCGCTGCCACCGGACCTCGTCGGCCGCTTCGAGCGGGAGGGCTGGCAGCTGGTCCGCACCTACAACGACGAGATCGGGGCCTCGGTGGCCGACTCGTTCGGCACCGGCGACCCGGCCGCCGTCGAGGCGTACTGCCGGGCCGCCGGGATCGAGTTCGCCTGGCAGCCCGGCGGTGGCCTGCGCACCCGGCAGCACCGCCGCGCCGTACTGACGCACCCCGTCACCGGGCGGCGGTGCTGGTTCAACCAGATCGCCTTCCTCAACGAGTGGACGATGGAGCCCGAGGTGCGCGACTACCTGGTCGACGTCTACGGGCCGGACGGGCTGCCGTTCACCACCCGGTTCGGCAACGGCGACCCGATCGACCGGGACGTCGTCGAGCTGCTCACCGGCACCTACGAGCAGCACACCCTGCGCGAACCCTGGCAGGCCGGCGACATGCTGCTCGTCGACAACATCCGGACCGCACACGGACGCGACCCGTTCGACGGCCCCCGCGAGATCCTCGTCGGCCTCGGCGACCCGGTGCGGGCGGGTGACCTGCGATGACCGACGTGCAGGAGAACGCCGCCGCCGGGGCCGGGGAGACGCTCGACCCGCCGCCGTTCTCGGTGATCTCCGGCGGCCAGGTCCGCCGGGTGCTCCAGGGCCGCGAGCGCGAGATCGTCGACCTCGTGGCGGACACCTACCGGTTGCACGGGGCCGGGGACTCGGTGAACCCGCCGTCGCACTTCCTGCGGTTCCCGGACCGGCCGGCCTCGCGGATCATCGCGCTGCCCGCGTCGATCGGGGGCCCGTCCCGGGTGGACGGCCTGAAGTGGATCTCCAGCTTCCCGGGCAACGTCGCCTCCGGACTCCCGCGGGCCTCCGCCGTGCTGATCCTCAACGACCCGGCGACCGGCTACCCGTTCGCGGTGCTGGAGAGCTCGATCATCAGCGCCACCCGCACCGCGGCGTCCGCGGCGCTGGCCGCCGACCGGCTGTCCCGTGACCGGGACCGGCCGCTGAGGGTCGGGTTCGTCGGGACCGGGCTGATCGCCCGCTACATCCACACCTTCCTGGCCGGGACCGGCTGGGAGTTCGACGAGATCGGCGTGCACGACCTGTCCGCCGACAGCGCGGCCGGGTTCCGCGGCTACCTGGAGCGGTCCGGGGCGGGCGGCCGGATCACGGTGCACGACGACGCCGGGTCGCTCGTCCGCGGCAGCGACCTGGTCGTGTTCGCCACCGTCGCGGCCCGCCCGTACGTCGACGATCCCGGTTGGTTCTCGCACGCCCCGCTGGTGCTCAACGTGTCGCTGCGCGATCTCGCGCCGGAGGTCCTGCTCGCGTCCGCGAACGTCGTCGACGACGTCGAGCACTGCCTGAAGGCGGACACCTCACCGCACCTGGTGGAGCAGGCGACCGGGAACCGGGACTTCCTCGACGGGACGCTCGACGACGTCATGTCCGGCCGGGTCCGGGTGCCCGCCGACCGGACGGTGGTGTTCTCCCCGTTCGGGCTGGGCGTGCTCGACCTCGCGGTCGGCCGGTTCGTGCACGACGAGATCGCCCGGACCGGCGAGCTCGCCGTGGTCGAGGACTTCTTCCACGAACGGAGCAGGCACGGGTGACGCCGCGGCGGGATCAGTCCTCGGCGAGGACCGTCACCTGACCGGAGGGGACACCGTCCGCGCAGCTCAGGGCCACGACGACGTCGACGTCGTCGCCGTCGAGGCCCACCCGGCCCGGGCCGGCGTCATCCTCGTCGTCGCGCTCGAAGCCCTGGGCCGGGTTCACCGACACCACCTCCGGGGTGGTGCCGGCACAGCGGGCGAGGATCGTCCCGCCCGGTCCGGCGGGCACGACGGCGGGCGGGGGCTTCCCCGCGGGCTGCTGCGCCGCGGGCTGTGGCGCGGCGGGCTGCTGCGGTGCGGGCGGTGCCGCCCCCGCCCCGGGCTCCGCGGCCACCTGCCGCGCGAGCCGTGCCTCGATCTCCTCGGCCGCGAGCGGCTGCGTCCCGCTGTCGCCACCGAGGCCGGAACCGATCGTCCCGACCGCCGTCATCCCGAGCACCAGCGCGCCGACGGCCGCCGCGATCCAGAGCCCGACCTGGAGCCCGGGCCGCGCGGTGCGCTTCGTCGATCGGTCCATGCCGACAGCATGCCCCGGCCCCGGGTTAACGCATCCCTAATAGGGACACAAACGACACCCAGGACGTCCCGTCCCGCCCGTCGCGGCGGATAGGTTCGGTCCCCGTGGCCCAGATCCTGATCGTCGAGGACGACCCCGGCATCCGCGGAGCCCTGATCCGGGGCCTCTCCGAGCGCGGGCACGCCGTCGACTCCGCCCCCACCGCGATGGCCGGCCTCGAGTCCGCCGTCGGCACCCGGCCCGACCTGGTGGTGCTCGACCTCGGGCTGCCCGGCATGGACGGCACCACGATGCTGCGGATGCTGCGCGGCGCCAGCTCGGTCCCGGTGATCGTCGCGACCGCCAGGGACGACGAGTCCGAGATCGTCGCCGTCCTCGACGCCGGCGCGGACGACTACCTGGTCAAGCCGTTCGCCGCCGCGCAGCTCGACGCCCGCATCCGGGCCGTCCTGCGGCGGCTCGGCGACGGGACGCCGGACCCGACGGTCGTCGTCGGGGGGTTGTCGGTGGACCCGCGGTCGCGCCGCGCGCACCTCGACGGCGGCGAGCTGGAGCTCACCCCGCGCGAGTTCGACCTGCTGCACTACCTCGCCGCCCGGGCGGACCAGGTCGTCAGCAAGCGGGAGCTGGTCACCGAGGTGTGGCAGCAGCCCTACGGCGGCGCGGACAAGACCGTCGACGTCCACCTGTCGTGGTTGCGGCGCAAGCTCGGGGAGACCGCGCAGGCCGCGCGCTACCTCCACTCGGTGCGCGGGGTCGGGGTCCGGCTCTCCGCACCCACCGGTGACGCCTGATGCGCCGCCGGATCCTCGTCCTGGTCGGTGCGACGGTGCTGCTGGTGCTGGTCGCGTTCGCGATCCCGCTGGCCACGCTCATCCGTTCCGTCGCGGAGGACTCCGCACTGTCGGGGGCCACCTCGCAGGCCCGGTCGCTGACCCCGACCGTCGCGACCGGGGACCGCGCCGCGATGCAGCCCGTCGTGCAGGGCGCCGACGCCGCGGACGTCACCGACGTCTCGGTGTTCCTGCCCGGCGGCGACATCGTCGGCGCGCCCGCACCGCGCAGCCGGCTGGTGGAGCTCGGCCTGCTCGGGCAGAGCGCGTCGACCGACGCGCCCGGCGGCCGGGAGATGGTCTTCGCCGTGCAGGGCACGCCCGCCGGGAACGCCGCGATCCGGGTCTTCGTGCCCGACGACGAGCTGTACCGCGGCGTCGTCCGGTCCTGGCTGCTGCTCGCCGGGCTGTCGGTCGTCCTCCTCGCCGGTGGCCTGCTCGTCGCCGACCGGCTGGCCCGCACCCTCGTCGACGCGACCACCAACCTGTCCGAGGTCTCGGAGCGGCTCGCCCGCGGTGACCTGTCGGCCCGCGCCGATCCGGAGGCCCCCGCCGAGCTGGGCGTCGTCGCCGGGGCGCTGAACGGGCTGGCGGGCCGGATCTCGGAGCTGCTCAAGGAGGAGCGGGAGAACGTCGCCGACCTGGCCCACCGGGTCCGGACCCCGCTCACCGCGCTGCGGCTCGACGCCGAGGCGCTGCGGGACCCCGACGAGTCGGCCCGCATCTCGTCCGGTGTGGACGGTGTACAGCGGGCGGTCACCGGGGCGATCGAGCAGGCCCGGCGCCGGGGCGGGGAGAGCCGGTCCGCCGACGCCGCCGCCGTCGTCCGGGAACGGGTGGAGTTCTGGCAGGTGCTCGCCGAGGACACCGACCGCGCCGTCACCCTGGACCTCGCCGAGGGCCCGCTGCCGGTCGGCTGCGCCCGCGGCGACCTCGAGGCCTGCGTGGACGCGCTGCTGGGCAACGTGTTCGCCCACACCCCGGACGGGACGGCGTTCGGGATCGAGCTCACCGGCCGGTCCCGCGGCGGGGCCCGGCTCGTCGTCACCGACCACGGGCCCGGGCTGCCCCCGGGCTCCGACCCGACGTCGCGGGGGGTCAGCGGCGGGGGCTCGACCGGGCTCGGCCTCGACATCGCCCGCCGCACGGCCGACTCCGGGGGCGGCCGGCTCGCCCTGCACTCCCCGCCCGGCGGGGGCCTGCAGGTCGAGCTGGAGCTCGCCGCACCGGCGGAGTGATCCCTTCCCGACGGTCTTGAGGTCGCCTTAGGACTCGCACAGCGCGGCCTTGTCCTCCGGGGCGGCATCGTTCTCCCTGTCACCGGGACACACCGGTCGACCAGCGGACACGACACGGAGGACGATCAGAGATGCGTACCAGGACCACCGTTGCAGCCCTCGCCGCCGGCCTGTTCCTCGTCGGCGGAGGGACCGCGCTGGCCCTCGCCCCGGGGGACGCCGCGATCGCCCCCGTCGCCCTGTCCTCGGTCACCGGGGCCCCGCCCGCGGGCGCCGCGGCACCGGCCGTCGACCGCGCCGCCGCCGAGCGCATCGCCCTGGAGCGGGCCGGTGGCGGGCAGGTGACCGAGGTCGAGTTCGACCGGGCCGACGACGACCGCGACGACGCCGACGACCGGGACGGCCGCGACGACCGGGACCACTGGGAGATCGAGGTCCGCAACGGCGGCACGGAGCACGACATCGACGTCGACGCCGCCACCGGGGAGATCCTCGACCACGACGTCGACGGCGACACCGACGACTCCACCGACGACCGCGACGACGACTGATCGGTCCGTCCCCTTCCCCGTCCCCGGTTCGCACGGGATCCCTCTCCTCGCACGGGGTCCGATCCCGTGTGAAGAGAGCGAACCCGTGCGAACTCGGGTCCGGGCGGGGCGGGGCGGGACGGGGCGGTCAGGTCGGGGGGAGGCCGGTGCGCCAGTCCCGGCCTGCGGACAGGACACGGTGCCCGACCGCCTCCTGGGCCAGCCGCATCCCGGACGCGAACAGCTCCCGGACCGGGCCGCGCAGACCGGGATCGAGCCAGTCCACGTCGGAGTGGTCGATCCGCGCGGACGGTGCGGGCACCCCGTGTTCCAGCAGCGCCCGGTACAGCCCGGTCGCCGGACGCACCTCCGGCAGCCCCTCCGCCACGGCGAGCTCGGAGGCCCGGCGCGGGATCCGCAGACCGGCGGGATCGAGGTCGCCGAAGTACCGGATCGCCGCCGGCGGGTCGTCGCGCAGACGCAGCACCGACGCCGTGAACGCGTTCCCCGCCCCCCACGCGACACCGGCGACCGGGCCGGGATCGTCACGTAGGGCCCGGACCAGCGAGTCCGCGGTGTCGGCGTTCTCGACCACCAGCAGCACCGTGCCCCCGGCGGGCAGCGACTCGACGTGCAGCGGCGGGACCACCCGCCGGGCGCGCAGCGTCGCCAGGTCGAGCCGGCCGGGCAGCCTCCCGTCGAACGCCTTCTCGTCACCGGTGATCTCCAGCGCGCGTTCGCGGAGCGGGACCTCCACCGCCCGGGTCCCACCGGCGAAGAGCCAGTCGCTGACCCGGCGCAGCACCGGCGGCGGGTGCGGGAGGTCCGCGGCCCAGGCGAGCTCGGCGTGCCACGGGACGCCGCGCCCGCCCGGTCCCGCGGCCACCGGGCCCACTGCGCCGGGCCGGAGCAGTTTCACCGACTTCGGCAGCGGCGGGACGCCGTCGTCGGTCTCCCGGGTCGGGACCAGCACACCGGCGGCCGCCAGCTCGTCGAGTGCCGCAGCCAGGCCTCGACGCGAGTCGGCCGGCGCCACCGACGGGTCCGCCTCGAGGTGGGCGCGCTGGACCGCCGCCCGCGGGAGCCGGGTCCGTCCGGTGGCCCGCAGCAGCTCCGCCAGCCGCGCCGCGACGGGACCGGTCACTTCTGGCCCGGGCCGGTGTCGTCGCCCGTGCCGGGCCGGTCGCCCGCTCCCGGGGACCCGGCGGGCCCCGCCGCGGCGACGCCGTCCGGGCCGGCTCCGCTGCCGGTCCGCGGCCCGGCGTCCTCACCCGGCTCGGAGCCCGTGGCCGGGACCGTCTCCGTATCCGGATCGGTGGGCGCGTCGGCGCGCCGGTAGACGCGGGCCGCGCTGATCCGGCCGCCGCCCTCGTCGCCGTCCGGCACCGACCGCGTCACCCGCTCGTCGACCGAGAGGTACTTCCGGCCCGCGCGCAGGTCGGCGTCGTTGCGGAGCCGGATGAGCAGCGGGAACCCGGACAGGGCGCCCGCGTCGAACAGGCCTGTGGTGTAGACGAGCTGCACCCCCAGCGCCTGCGCGACACCGAACTGCAGCTCCAGCAGGTATCCCGCTGACGCCCGTCCGATCGGGTTGTCCAGGAACAGCACCCCGGCGTGCGCACGACGCCCGTGCCCGCGCTGGTGCGCCCGGAGCGCGGCCATCGTGCAGTACAGGACGATCGCGGCCGTCAGCTGCTGCCCGCCGGAGAAGACGTCCTTGATCGCGGAGACCCGCAGCCGCTCGGTGCGGAGCACGGCGTCCGGCTTGAGCATCTCCACCCGGACGCCCTTCGGCATCGCCGCCCGCACCCCGCGCAGCAGCATCGACATGCCGTCGCGCCGCTCACGGGCCGGGCGGCCCGACTTGGCCGCCGCCGCCTCCGCCGTCCGGTCGACGACGATCCCCAGCTCGTGCCGCAGCGCGGTGTCGGGGAGCTCCTCGAACCGGATCCGCAGGAACTGCTGGCCGGACCAGTCACCGAGGCCGTCCGGGAGCTGCGAGACCTTCTGCGCGAGCCGCACCATCCGCAGCGCCTCGCCGACCATCCCGGACAGCCGCGTCACGATGCCGGAGCGGTGCCGCTCGATGTTGCCGAGATCGTCGTCGAGCGAGCGCAGCCGCGGGCGCAGCGCGTCGATCCACTCCCGGGCCAGACCGGGCATCTCGGCGCGGTCCACCCCGCCGATGTGGCGGTGCACCGGCGACGACAGCGTCGCGAACCGCGGGTCCTGGGCGAAGCGGGCGACGGCGTCGACGCCCTCGCGCACCCGGCAGTCGGCGCGGCCGCGCTCGGCGACCGCGTCGCGCACCCGGGCCTGGTGCCGCTTCAGGGTGGCGACGGCCTCGTCGACGTCGCCCTCGAACGGGAGCCCGCCCGCCTCCGGCGTCTCCTCCAGACCCTCGACGATCCGGGCGAACCCGCGGGACGCGTCCTCGGCGTCGCGGTGGGTCTCCTCGGCGGCCTGCCGGGCCCGCCGGGTCCGCTCCAGCTCGGTGCCGGCCGCGTCGAGCTCCGCCGACGCCCGGGCCACCAGCTCGCGGCCGTGCTCGACGTCGCGGGGCGGCTCGTACGGGTCGATCGGCCGCTCGCCGGCGGGCTGCGATGCCAGCTCGCGGCGGAGCACCTCGACCTCGGTGTTGGCCTTCTGCCTGCGCTCCTCGGCCTGCTCGTAGGCCTCCCGGGCCTGCTCGGCGGCGGCCCGGCGGCTCGCCGCGGCGGCGCCGTCGGGGGTGTGCAGGAACGCCGTCGCGGCCTCCACCACCGAGCGCGGCAGCCCGTCGACGGTGACCCGCTTCGACGCGGCGTCGGCCTCGGCCCGCTCCAGCGACCCACGCAGGTCGGTGTCGACGGCGGCCGAGGCGTAGGCGTCGCGGGCGCGCTGGAAGACGTCCCGCAGCTCGGCCAGCGAGGTGTCCGGCGCACCGGCCGGGTCGGGGGCCTCCTCCAGCGGCAGGCCCGCGGCCTCGTCCCGCGCGTTCGCCGCGATGCTCTTCTGCCGGTCCCGGGTCTGCTGCGCGGCCGCCGCCTCGCGTCCGGCCCGGGTCGCGCTCTCGCCCGCGGTCTCCGCCTCGTCGCGCAACCGGGCCGCGTCCGCGGTCCCGGTCCGGCGGCGTTCCTCCACACCGGGCCGCCGGGCGAGCTCGTCACGGAGCGCGGCGAGCGCCTCGGCACGGCGACGGGCGTCGGCGGCGGTGCGCTCCAGGCCGGGCCGGTCGGTGGTCAGCCGGTCGGCGCGCTCGTCCAGCGCGGCCACCTCGGCGACGGTCTCCTGGTAGGCGCGGACGGCCTCGTCCCGCTCCCGCTCGACGCCTGCCGCCGCGTCGGTCAGCTCGTCGAGGGTGGGACGGCGGTCCCGCAGCGCCGCGAACCGGTCCCGCAGCCGGCGGTCCGAGTCGAGCGTCTCCTCGAGCGCGGCGATCCGCGCGGACCGGTCGGTGGTCTCGGCGACCAGCCGGAGCCGGACCTCCTCGGCGGCGTCCTCGTCGTGCAGCGCCGGGTTGGGCGGGACGACGAGCTCGATCCCCGGTGCCGCGTCCGTCCCGGCGTCCACCGCGGCGGTGGACCCCACGGCGACCAGCGACGCCGGGAGCAGCCGGGCCTCGTCGAGCTCGGTGCGGGCTCGCGGGGCGTCGGCGGCGTCGTTGAGGAGGATCCCGCCGGCCAGGTGCGGCAGCCGCTCCAGCACGGTCGTGCGGTCCGCGGGCGGGAGCGTCGCGAGGTACCGGCGACCGGACCACGCGGTGATGCCGGCCTTCTCCAGCACCTCCAGCACCGACTCGATCTCCTGTGGGTCCGGCAGCAGCCCGCCGTCGCCGAGCGCGTGCAGTGCGCGCTCGTCCCGGCGCTGGTCGCCGAGCAGCGAGGTCCGCTCGCGCTCCGCGCCCCGGACGGCGGCGGTGATCGTCTCGACGACGAGGCCGGCATCCGCGGCGGCCCGGACCGTCTCGACACCGAGCAGCTCGGCCGGGCGGGGCTCGCCCGCCAGGTCGTCGCTCTCGGCTGCGGCGCCGGCCCGCGCGGTCTCCGCCGACGCCGCGGCGGCCCGGGCGGTGGCCGCGGCGTCCTGGGCGGCGGTGCGGCGCGCCTCGGCGGCCCGGCGCTCGTCGCGGATCCCGGAGGCGGCGGTGTCGACGTCGGCCAGCGCCGTCGCGGTCGCCGCGGCGTCCCGCTCCGCGGCGGGGGCCTCGTGCTCGACGTCGTCGGGCCCGGACCCGGCCTTCAGGTGACCGGCCTTCACGGCGGCGGCGACCCGCCGGTCCAGGTCGGCGAGGGACTCCTCGGCCTGCGAGACCGTGCTCTCGGCGCGTGCGGCGTCGGCCGCGCGGCCGACCTGCTCGGAGCGGGCCTCGGTGGCCCGGTCGTCGGCGGCCGACCGGGTCTCCTCCGCCGCCTCCGCTGCGGCGTCGGCCTCACCGGCGGTCCGCAGCAGCGCGGCGGACAGCTCGCGGGCGGCGTCCTGGCGGGCCTGCAGGGCTGGGCGTGCCTTCTGCTCCTCCTCGTCGACGCGGCTGCGCAGCCGGGCGGCCTCGGCCGCGGCGACGCGGTGGGCGAGCACCGGCTCGACGGCGTCGCGGGCCGACGACACGGACGCGGCCTCGTCACGCTCCCGCGTCGCCGTCGCGGCGGTCTCCTCCGCGGCCCGCACCGCGAGCTCCGCGGTCAGCCGGCGCAGCTCGCCGACGGTGTCCTGCAACCGTTCCGACGAGGCCGCGGCCTCCTGCTCGGCCGCGACGGCCTCCGTGACGGTGGTCCGGGTCGTCTCCGCGCGGGTCGACTCCGCGACCCGCCGGGCGGCGATGCCCTCGGCCGTCGTGCGCAGCGCAGCGCGGGCCGTGTCCTCCGCCGACCGCGCGGCCGCCGCCGTCTCCTCCGCCTCCACCATCGGCTCCAGCCGGGACAGCGTGCCGTCGACGAACTCGCGCTCCGACTCCAGCTCCTCCCGCTGCGCCAGCCGGTCGGCGTAGCCGGCGACGAGCTCGGCGACGTTCTGCGGTTCCTCCGGGTCCAGCACCGCACGGAGCAGGAAGTCGACGAACGCCTCGTCGCTGGAGAACGAGAACGCCTCCGCGGCCTCGCCCTCGCCGGCGTTCATCGCCCGCTGGTAGCGGAACAGCTCGGGGTCCAGCCCGATCTCGACGAGGTGCCGGGTCCAGTCCCGGTGCCCGGTCTCCCAGGCCAGCTCGATGCCGGGATGGTCGCGGTGGGCGGCGTGCAGCCGCTCCCGGAACGACGCGAGGGTGATCCGCTTCCGGTCGTGGGTGAAGGGCAGGTCGTCGAGACCGAACCCGGGCGCGGGACGGAACGCGTACCAGGCGTCGGCCAGCTTCTCCGGGTCCGACGACGCCACGTGCCCGCGCCACTCCGACGCCTTGCCGGTGACCAGCAGCGCGCCGGTCCCGACGTGCATCCACTCGCAGACGACGTGCGCGACGTCCTCGGCGAGCACGAAGTTCTCCAGGACCGTCGTGCTCGTCGTGCCCACGACCTGGCGGCGCCCCGGCAGCAGCACCGAGAAGATCAGCTTGAGCAGGACGGACTTGCCGCCGCCGTTCTCCAGGAACAGCACCGACGCCGCCGACGGCCGCCGCGGGGTCGTGCGGTCGAGCGCGTCCGGCGCGAACAGGTCCTCCTGCACCGCCACCTTCACCGGGCGCCCGACGCCGCGCAGGTCGAGCGAGACGTCCTGGTAGCGGGCGGCGGTGGGGCCGACCGAGAAGAGACGGACGCGGGTCAGCTCATACATGGCGCTCCTCCGGCCGGTCCGCCGGCTCGTCCCCGGAACCGGTGTCCGGCGGGCCGGACGCCGGGGCACCGCCCGCATCGCCTTCTGCGGAATCGCTTCCCCAGGCAGCGATGTCGCCGGAACCGACACCCGACGGGCCCGACACCGCAGCGCCACCCGCCTCACCCTCCGCGGAATCGCTTCCCCAGGCAGCGACCTCACCGGAACCGGCACCCGGCCCGTCGACCACACCGTTCCCGGCCGGCTCCGCCACCAGAGTCCCCGCCGCTGCACCGGCCGGGAGCACCCCGAGCGACAGCAGCTCGTCGAACGCGCGCTGCGCGGCCAGCTCACGGACCTGCACCTGGTAGCGCGGCGTCGTCCGGAACGCGCCCTCGGCACCGACCGGCACCAGGAAGCCCTGGTCGGCGAGGAACCGGAGCGCCTTCCCGACGATCCCGCGGGTGGTGGACTCGCCGGCCCGGCCGTCCTTCGTCGCCGTCGCCTCGGGACGGCGCAGCCACACCCGCCAGACCTCCTCGAGCTGCGGCGCGTCCGACTCGGGGTCGGCCGGGCCCGCGGCCCGCTCGTTCAGCGCCCGGCACGCCTCGCGGACGGCGCCGTCGACCAGCTCCACCGAGACGCGGCCGACGTAGGAGTCGTCGCCGAGGTCGTCGGGCCGGGGGAAGGCCAGCGCGGCGACGGCGAGGTGCGCGATGCCGTGCAGCACCTTGTCCGCCTGCCGGTTCGCCAGCGCGGTGCGGCGCGCGTACTCGTCCATCCGGATCTCGAAGACCGAGCCCTCGGTCGCGGCGAGGACGATGCCCGGCGCGGCGTCGACGGTCAGCACGACCAGCCCCAGCCCGGACGCGACCCGCTGCACGGTGGTGCGGAAGTCGTCGTCCTCGCGGTAGCGGCGGACCAGGTCGGCGTAGTCGGGGTCGCGGCCGGGCAGCGCCTTGGGCCGCATCCCGAACGCGACGAGCCGGGCGGCCGTCTCGACGTCGCTCATCGCTTCTCCCCCTCGACGCCGGCCACGGCCAGCAGCAGGTCCGCGCCGCCGAACTCCGGGTCGTCCAGCACGGTCCCGTCGTCGACCGCGATCAGCACGGACGGGTCGCCCTGGGTGCGGGCGGTGCCGATCGCCGTGCCCAGCGCGTGCACCGCGCGCAGCGCGACGAGCTGCGGCAGGTCGGGCCCCGCGGCGCGGGCCCTGGCCAGCGCCTCGGACAGCCGCACCGGGTGCTCGGCCTCCTGCGGCAGGACGGCGTCGGTGCCGGCCCAGGTGTCCACGCCGAACCGTTCCCGCGGCTGCGGCGCGAGCTCCGGCGCGGGGACCTCGGAACCGAACGGGTCGCGGTCGGTCGGCGGCGTCAGCAACGTCTCGACCAGCCCGCCGAGGCTCGGCACCGACGGGTTCCGCACCCCGGTGCCCGCGGTGAACCACGCGGTCGCCGGATCGTGCGCGGCGCCGACGGTGAGCCCCAGCGACGGGCGCAGCAGCTGCCCGAACACGTCGACCGAGGCCCGCTTCGGTTTCCCGGAGAACTGCTGGCGGTCCTGCTCGGCCCGGAAGGCGGCGCCCGCCTCCTGCAGCCTCGCCTGCAACTGGGTGTGGCGCTGGATGCAGTCGTCCACGACCGCGACGAGCTCCGCGGCCTGGCGGCGCCGCTCCGGCTCGGCCGCCTCGTCGCGGGCGTCGGCGATGTTCGCCTTGATCACCGTCTCGGCGCGGTACCGGGCCTCGATGTGGGTCAGTGCCTCGTTCAGCAGCTGCGGGACGGCGTCCAGCCAGTCCACCGAGCGTACGTCGCGGCGGGTGGCCTCGAGCTTGCGCCGCAGCGACTCCGCGTACTGCACGGTGCGGTAGCGGGCCTGCTCCGCAGCGAGGCGCGCGTCGCCGAGCCTGCCCCGGACGATCAGCGTCTCCAGCTTGGTCTCGGCCGCCTCCTGGGCGGACTCCACGTCGGTGTCCAGCGCCCCGACCAGCACGTTGATCGCCTCGTCGGACGCGCGCAGGTACACCCCGCCGTCCGGCGCTGCGACCTCGACGAGCAGCTTGAAGTCGAACCTGCGGCGCACGTAGCGGCCGTCGGCGTCGGTGGCGCCGTACTCCACGGCGAACCCGCGGTCGATGCTGCCGACGTTGACCAGGTTGTCGATCACCCACTGCGCGACCCTGGCGTGCTCGGACCGCGGCGCGTCCGGCACCTGGGCGGCGACGAACGGCAGCAGCCGCCGCACGACCTCCGAGTGGTCGGCGCCGTGGTCAAAGTCCATGGCCAGCGTGACCTGGTCGATCGCCTGCAGCCCGATCTCCGCCATCTGGTAGCCGACGGCGTCCCACTCGAGGCGGCCCTTGCGGGCGTCGAGGTCGTGCAGCGGCGCCGTGCAGGCCAGGGCCTTCAGCCGGCGCGCCACTCCCTCGTCCGAGCTGATGGTCGACACCCGGACGACTGTAGTTCGGACCCGCAGATCCCTAACGACGCCTTAGGGATCGCACAGCGCGCTCTTGGTGCGCCGGTCGGCAGAGTTCTCACCAGTCACCGGGGCACACCGCCCCGGACCAGCGAGAACGTCCCGGAGGAAGATCCACGATGCGTACCCCGCTCACCGTCGCCGCCGTCGCCGCCACCGGTCTGCTGCTCGTCGGCGGGGGCACCGCCCTCGCGCTCGGGCACGGCGGACCCACCGAGCTCACCGCGCAGCCGGTCGCCGCGGTCGCCCCGGCGTCGTCCGGTGGTCCCGCCCCGACGACGGGTGTCGTCCCGCCCGAGCTCCCCGTCCCCGCCGCGGAGCGGGCCCCGGCCGGCGCCGCCGTCGACCGCGCGGCCGCGGAGCGCATCGCCCTCGACGCCGCCGGGGCGGGCCGGGTCACCGACGTCGAGTTCGACCGCGCCGACGACGACCGCGACGACGACCGCGACGACCGGCACGACGACTGATCCGGCACGTGGCCGGGGCGGACCGTCAGGACGCCCCGGCGGTCCGGTCGGCGGCGGCCAGCGCGGTCGCCCGCAGCATCACCCGGTCCTCCGGTGCCGCGACGACGTCGAGCAGCTCGGCGAGCGTGTGGCACAGCGTGATGTGGCCGCTGACGGTCGACACCGTCCAGCCGTGGTCGAACGCCCGCACGTGCACCCCGCGGACGACGTCGTTCACCGCCCGCGCCACCGCCGTCCGGCGACGCGGGCCCACCAGCCGGACCTCGTCCGGGTCGGGCACCGGCTCCGGGCGGGCCGGGCGCGGCCGTCCCAGCCAGGGGTTCGGCTCGCTCATCCGGCCACCAGCGACGAGTACGACGGCCGGTCCGGTGCCGCCTCCGCCGCGAGCAGGGCGTGCACGACGGCCCGGGCCGTGACGTCGGCCGCCGCGGCCTGCAGCTCGAAGGTCCCGGCCACGTCGGGTGCCGGGCCGGTGCCGGTCGCCAGGCCGAACGCGCAGTCGCCGTCCCGGAGGGTGTGCACGGGATGGATGGAGCGGGCGAGACCGTCGTGCGCCATCGTCGCGAGCCGGGTGCAGCCCGGCTTGTCCAGTGCGGCGTCGGTCGCGAGCACCACCAGCGTGGTCGCCGTGCCGAGCGGGTTGACGTGCCCCTCGTACAGCTCGGCGACGCGGTCCGCGGGGGCCGGGGCCCCGGGGAACTCGCCGGGCAGCCCGTAGCGGGCACCGAACGGGACGCCGGTCACCGGGTCCACCGCCGTCCCCGCCGAGTTCAGCACCACCAGCGCGGCGACGGTCGCGCCGGAGCCGAGGACCGCGGACGCCGTGCCGATCCCGCCGCGCAGGCCACCCGCCACGGCCCCCGTCCCGGCACCGACCGAGCCCTGCCCGACCGGGCCGTCGTGGGCGGCGTCGTAGGCGGCCGCGCCGGTCTCCGCGGGCGGCCGGGCGGCCGGGTCACCACCGCGTCCGAGGTCGAAGACCACCGCCGCCGGGACGATCGGGACCACCGCGCCCGGCACCGGGAAGCCCTCGCCGTCGCGTTCCAGGCGGGCCATCACACCGGACGCCGCGTCGAGGCCGAACGCGCTCCCACCGGACAACGTGATCGCGTGCACCCGCTGCACGATGGCGGTCGGCAGCAGCAGGTCGGTCTCGCGCGTCCCGGGCGCGGCCCCGCGGACGTCCGCCCCGGCCACCGCCCCGCCCGGTGGCGCGAGCACCACGGTGCTGCCGCTCCGGGCGCCCGGGCCGGCCAGGGAGGCGTGCCCGACCCGCAGCCCGGTCACGTCGGTCAGTCCGTTGCCCGTTCCCGCGCGCACCGCACCATCCTCCCCGGACACCCGGCCCCGCGCAGCCGCACACCCGGGTACCGACGCAGCGCGGGCCGGTCCCCGTGGGGGAACCGGCCCGCGTGCGTCGTCGGAGGCGTGCGAGGACTCAGTCCTCCGAGCCGCCGCTACGGGCCCGCCGGACGATCAGGAAGATCAGCGCGAGCAGGCCGAGCCCGCCCAGCACCGGCGCGAGCCGCTTGAGCACCGGGGCGCCTGCCGAGTCGAGCAGGTCGATGGCCTCGACCGGGTTGCTCTGCGGGCGAGCCACGGGCGCCGGCGTGGCCGCCTTCGCCTGCTCACCCGGGCCCGGCGGGACGGCCGGGATCGGGCCGGTCTCGTCGGCCGCGTGCTTCTGCCCCGCGCCGTTCGACGACGCGCCGCCGCCGGTCAGCTTGTCCGCCACGCACGACGAGAACTGACCGATGATCTTGTCGGCGACGTCGGAGATGACCCCGCGGCCGAACTGCGCCGGCCGGCCGGTGACGGTCATGTCGGTGACCATCGTGACCGAGGTCTTGTCCGGGCCGTCGGCGACCATCGTCCCGGTCACGATCGCCTTCGCGGTGCCGTTGCCGCGGGCGTCGCGGCCGGACGCGTCGATGACGACCTTGTGGTTGGCGTCGTCGCGCTCGACGTAGGTGCCCTTGCCCTTGTAGGTCAACGAGATCGGGCCGAGCTTGACCTTCACCGTGCCCTGGAACGAGTCACCCTCGTACTCGGTGAGGGTGGCCCCCGGGAAGCACGGCGCGATGAGCTCCGGGTCGTTGAGCGCCTTCCAGGCGTCCTCGATCGGCGCCGCGATCGTGAACTTGTTCTCCAGCTGCATCTTCTCTCACTGCCTCCAGCCAGGCGGGAAACGACAGGGGCGCCTGTCCGGGAGGTCCCGGACAGGCGCCCCTTCCCGAGCTTCGTCGGTCCTCAGCCGGCGGCGGCCAGCACGGCCCGCCCGGTGAGCACCTTCGCCAGGTGTTCACGGTAGTCGGCCGCGGCGTCCGCGTCACTCGGAGCGGAGGTGCCCTCGGTGGCGTGTCCGGCTGCCGCCTTCGCGACGTCCGGACCTGCCGCCTGCCCCACCAGCGCCCGCTCGACACCGGTCGCCCGGATCGGGACGTTGCCCATGTTCGTCAGACCCACCCGGGCCTCCGAGATGGTGCCGCCGTCCACCTTGAGCGCGACGGCGACGGCCACCATCGACCACGCCTGCGCGACCCGGTTGAACTTCTCGTAGTGCGTCTTCCAGCCGGTGTACTTCGGGAACCGGATCATGGTGAGGATCTCGCCCTCGCCGATCGCGGTGGTGAAGTAGTCCTGGAAGAACTCCGTGGCAGGCACCAGCCGGGTCCCGCCCTGCCCGAGGATGACGAACTCGGCGTCCAGGGCGAGCGCCGCGGCACCCAGGTCACCCGCCGGGTCGGCGTGCGCGAGCGCGCCGCCCAGCGTGCCGCGGTGCCGGACCTGCGGGTCCGCGACCGTCTCGGTGGCCTGCGAGATCAGCTCGACGTGCTTCTTGACCAGGTCGTTGCGCATGACCTCGTGGTGCGTGGCCATCGCGCCGACCATGACGTACTGGTCGTCCTCGCCGATCCGCTTGAGCTCGGGGATCCCGCCGAGGTCGACGACCGTGGACGGCGCCGCCATCCGCAGCCGCAGGACCGGCAGCAGGCTCTGCCCGCCGGCCAGGATCTTGGCGTCCTCGCCGGCCTGCTGCAGCGCGGTCACGGCCTCCTCGACGGAGCCGGGCCGGACGTAGTCGAACTTCGCCGGGATCACTGGACCTCTCCCTTGGGGTTGTTCGGGTCGATCGAACCCAGGCCGGCACCCGGCGAGTGGGTGTCGCTCGGGGTCTCCTGGGCCGCGTGGCCCTTCGCGACCTGCAGCGCGCGCCAGACCCGCTGCGACGTCGTCGGCATCTCGATCTCGTCCACACCGAGGTGCCGGATCGCGTCGAGCACGCCGTTGACGATCGCTGGGGTGGAGGCGATGGTGCCCGCCTCCCCGACGCCCTTCACCCCGAGCGGGTTGGTGGTCGACGGGGTCGACACCGTCTCGGTGGTGAAGCTCGGCAGGTCCGCCGCCGACGGCAGCGTGTAGTCGACGAACGTGGCGTTCACCAGGGTGCCCTGGTCGTCGTAGTTCGCCTCCTCGAACAGCGCCTGCGCGATGCCCTGGGCGAGGCCGCCGTGCACCTGGCCCTCGACGATCAGCGGGTTGATGACGTTCCCGATGTCGTCGACGCAGACGTACTTGCGCAGGGTGACCCGGCCGGTGTCGGTGTCGACCTCCATGGCGCACAGGTGCGTGCCGTGCGGGAAGGAGAAGTTCTCCGGGTCGAACACGGCGTCCGAGTCCAGCGACGGCTCCATGCCCTCCGGGTAGTCGTGCGCCATGAAGGTGGCGAACGCGATCTCCTGGATGGCCTTGCCCTTGTCGGTGCCCTTGACCGTGAACTGGCCGTTCGCGAACTCGAGGTCGTCCTCGGACGCCTCGAGCAGGTGCGCGGCGATCTTCCGGGCCTTCTCGATGACCTTGTCGGCCGCGTTGACGATCGCGACACCGCCGACGACCAGCGAGCGCGAGCCGTAGGTGTCGAGGCCCTTCGGCGCGACCTGGGTGTCCCCGTGCAGGATCTCGACGTCGTCGAACCCGACGCCCAGCTTGTCCGCGACGATCTGGGAGAACGCCGTCTCGTGGCCCTGGCCGTGGGCGGAGGCACCGGTGGTGACCTCGACCTTGCCGGTGGCCAGCATCCGGATGCTCGCGGCCTCCCAGCCGCCGGCGCCGTAGTCCAGCGAGCCGAGCACGCGCGACGGCGCGAGGCCGCACATCTCGGTGAAGGTCGAGATGCCGATGCCCAGCTGCACCGGGTCGCCCGACTTGCGCCGCTCCTCCTGCTCACGGCGCAGACCGGCGTAGTCGAACAGCTCCATCGCGCGCTGCGTGGCCTGCTCGTAGTTGCCGGTGTCGTAGGTCAGGCCCACGACGGTGTCGAACGGGAACTCCTCGTGCTTGATCCAGTTCTGCTCGCGGAGCTCCATCGGGTCCCGGCCGAGCTCGACGGCGAGCTCGTCCATCATCCGCTCGATGCCGAAGGTGGCCTCCGGACGGCCGGCGCCGCGGTAGGCGTCGGTGAGCGTCTTGTTGGTGAAGACGTTGGAGCAGGTGAAGCGCAGCGCCGGGATCTTGTAGATCGCGTTGAACATGAACGCGCCGAGGATCGGCACACCGGGCCCGACCAGGCCCAGGTAGGCGCCCATGTCGGCGTAGAGGTGGACGTCGAAGCCGGTGATGGTGCCGTCCTTCTTGGCGGTCATCACCAGGTCCTGGATCTGGTCCCGGGCGTGGTGCGCGGTGAGCATGCACTCGCTGCGGGTCTCGGTCCACTTGACCGGCTTGTTCAGCTTCTGCGCGAGCAGCACGCAGAGCATCTCCTCGGGCAGCACACCGATCTTGCCGCCGAAACCGCCGCCGACGTCCGGGGCGATCACGCGCAGCTTCGACTCGGGGACCCCGAGGGTCACCGTGGTCATGGTGCGGAGGATGTGCGGTACCTGGGTCGCGGCCCAGATGGTCAGCTGCTCGCCGGTCGGGTCCACGACGCAGGAGCGGGGCTCCATGAACGCCGGGATGAGCCGCTGCTGGCGGAACCGGCGGCGGACGACGATCTGGTCGTCGTCGGCCTCGGCGGTCGTGATCGCATCGGTGACGCTCGCACCGGTGCCGACCTCGCCGGAGTCGAAGACCCAGGTGGCGGAGACGTTCGTGCCGAGGTCCGGGTGCACCAGCTCCGCGCCGTCCTGGGCGGCGGCCTCCATGTCGAGGACCGGGTCGAGCGGCTCGTAGTCGATCTCGACGAGCTCGGCGGCGTCCCGTGCCGCGGCGGCCGACCGTGCGACGACGACGGCCACGCCCTCACCCGAGAAGTTGACCCGCCCGACGGCGAGCACGGGACGCTGCGGGGCCTTCTGGTCCGGGGTGATCGGCCATGCGCAGGGCATGCCGACCTCCTCGGCACCCAGGTCGGCCGCGGTGTAGACGCCGAAGACGCCCGGGGCCTTCTCGGCCTCGGACTTGTCGATGGAGGTGATCGTGGCGCGCGCGATCGTCGAGCGGACGACGGCGATGTGCACGGTCCCCGGCGGGGTGATCGAGTCGGTGTAGCGGGACCGGCCGGTGATCAGGCGCTGGTCCTCCTTGCGGACCCGGGCCCTGCCGATCTCGCCGGTGGTGGTGGGTTCGGCGGTCGTCGTCAACTCAGTTCCCTCCCGCGACCGGGGCGGCGCTCTGGCCGGCCGGCTGCGCGGCGCCCGGCTTCATGGTCTGCGCCGCGCTCTGCACCGCCCGCACGATGTTCTGGTAGCCCGTGCAGCGGCAGAGGTTGCCCTCGATGCCCTCACGGACCTCGTCCTCGGACGGGTCGGGGTTGTCCCCGAGCAGGTCCACCGCGGCCATGATCATTCCCGGCGTGCAGTAGCCGCACTGCAGGCCGTGGCACTCGCGGAACGCCTCCTGCACCGGGTGCAGGTTCCCGTCCCGGGCGAGGCCCTCGATGGTGGTGACCTCGCTGCCGTCGGCCTGGACGGCGAGGACCGAACAGGACTTCACGCTCTGCCCGTTCAGATGGACGGTGCAGGCACCACAGTTGCTGGTGTCGCAGCCGATCAGCGTCCCCGTCTTGCCCAGCGTCTCCCTCAGGTACTGCGCGAGCAACATGCGGGGCTCGACGTCGTCGGCGTAGTTCACGCCGTCGACGGTGACCCGGACCTCTGTCATGAACTCTCACTCCTCGTACGCGACCCGCACTGGGCCGCGCGGGGTCTACCGGGGACTTCGTTCGAGTTGCGCCGCTGCGGTCGCGACCGACGGTGGCGCGCCTGGCTGCCGACACCGTGTCGTGTGGCAGCGCCCACATCACACTCCCGATCTTCCTGGGTGGCAAGAAGAACGGAGCGGGCCCGACGGCCGGCCGTGCGGCGTGTCGGGTGCGTGACCGGGGCCACTCGGAGGCGCTGCCCGCAACCGCGGGGTGGATCATCGGAACGGACCGCAGACACGGATCCGTGACACAACACAAATCACTCGTTCAGACCAACCCGGACGGAGTGGTCCGATCTTGACGAGTCAGGTCAGCCTAACCTAGGTCACCGGCCCGGGAGTCGGGGCCTCACCGGCGGGATCCGGGGCCCGCCGGGCGCAGCGGAGCGGTGGTCCGCCTGCGCCACGCGCCCCACCAGAGACCGGCCCCGTAGGCCAGGTCGTCGAGCCGGTGTGCGACCAGGTGCAGGGCGAACGGCACCCGCACGCGCGGGTCGCGGTCACGGTGCGTCCACCAGTCCGCCACGCCCTCCGCCAGTGCCGCCACCGCCACGGCCCGGCGGGCGCGCGCCGAGAACGGCAGCGCGAGCGCGGCGACCGGCCAGAAGTGCCGGGTCAGCGCCGACGCCGTCTGCGCCAGCGCCCCCCACAGCCCGAGCCCGGTGAGCCGGGCGGCGCTGCGCCGCGGGCGGTCCAGCCGGGTCAGCTTCCGGGACAGCCGCTCGGTGGCCAGCATCGTCACGACGCCCGCGACGGCCGTCGCCCCGCGACGCTGGGCGAGCAGCAGCAGGCACACCGCGGCCGTCCAGGGCGAGAGCACCACCGGCGGGACCGCGCCCGGGTGCCGCTGCGCCAGCGGGGCCGCTCCGGTGCCGTAGAAGGCCTTGCGGCGCAGCCACTCCCCCGGACGCGTGCGGTGGTCGTGGGCGACCCGTGACTGCGGTTCGAAGCGCATCGCCCAGCCCGCGCGGTGCAGCCGCAGCACCAGGTCGACGTCCTCGGCGACGTGCATGTCCGGATCGAACGCCCCACCGGCACCTGCGACCGCCTCGGCCCGCACGAGCATCGCCGCGCTCGGCACGTAGGCGACCCGCGAGCGGGGCACGACCAGCGCCGGGTCCGGCCCCAGGTCCAGCGACGACCGGACGGCCTCGTAGCGCCCGACCGTCCCGCGCAGGCCGGAGCCGCGCTCGGGGTCGAGCGCGACGATCCGCGGGGCGACGAGCCCGACCGCGGGATCGGCCAGGTGCGCGAGCAGCGGTTCCAGCCAGCCCGGCTCGGGGACGACGTCGGAGTCGACGAACACGACGAACGGGGTGCGGGCCGCCGCGAGGCCGGCGTTGCGGGCGGCGGCGGGGCCCTGCGGCGTGGCGTGCCGGACGACCCGCCCGCCCGCGGCCTCGGCGTCGCGCCGCAGCGGACCGGGCTCCGTCGACCCGTCGTCGACGACGACCAGCCCGCCGGGTGCCCCCGGACCTGCACCGACCGGACCGAGCGCGGCGAGCAACCGGTCCAGCGGCCGGTCCTTCACGGGGACGACGACGGTCACCGCGGCCGCCGTGTGCCCCCCGGACGCCGGGCCGGCCCCGGCGACGGGGTGGGCGAGACCCGCGTCGAGCAGGGTCCGGGCGAGCGCCCGGTGCGTCGGCGAGGCGACCTCCAGGATCCCGCCCGGCGGGGGCAGCAGCTCCCGGGCCCGCGCCGACAGGTGCACCAGCCGGGGCGGGGCGCCGCCGAGCAGCGCCGCGCCGCCGTCGATCCGCCGGGTCCGCCGGTCGAGCAGCACCCGGAACCCGTCCGGGAGACGCCGGTCCGCGGGCCCGCCTCCCTCGGCGGGGGCACCGGGGGGCGTGGTCTCGGAGCGGGCCGCGGTGGTCACCGGCCGAGCGTGCCATCCCCGCCGCCACCGAGTCGATACTCCCCGGACCGTGGTCCCGTCCGGGCGGCACACTCGTCGTCATGCCGGATCTCCTGCCCCGCTACGGCACCGCGACGCTGGCCGACGTCCTCCCCGCCCTGCTGCACGCGATCGGCTCGCCGCTCGACGAACGGCCGCCGGCGTTCGCGCTGCCACCCGCACGGGCAGCCGTCCTGCTGCTGGTCGACGGGCTGGGCCACGAGCTGCTCCGCGCGCACGCCGCCGACGCCCCGGTCCTCGCCGGCCTCGCCGACGCGGGACCCTTGACCGTGGGGTTCCCGTCGACCACCCCGATCAGCCTCACCTCGCTCGGGACCGGCCTGCCCCCGGGCGCGCACGGGACGCTGGGGCTGTCGTTCCGGGTCGGCGGCGAGCTGCTCGACGCGCTGGGCTGGTCGGTCGCCCGGAAGGACCGCCGCGACGACCTCGTCCCCGAGCGGGTGCAGCCGGAGCCGACCGCGCTGGAGCGGGCCGCGGCGGCGGGCGTCGCGGTGCGGACGGTGTCGCCACGGGCGTTCCGCACGTCCGGGCTGACCCGGTCCGGGCTGCGCGGCGGGGAGTACCGCGGGGTGGCGGCGCTGGGCGACCTCGCCGCGGAGATCGTGGACGGCGCGGCCGGGCCGGGCCCGCGGCTGGTCTACGGCTACCACGCCGATCTCGACGCCCTCGGGCACGTGTACGGCCCGGGCGCCCCGGCCTGGCGCTGGCAGCTCCGCCAGATCGACGCGCTGCTCGGGATGCTGGTCGAGGCGTTGCCCGCCGGGACGCTGCTGGCCGTCACCGGCGACCACGGGATGGTCACCGTGGACCGGCTCGTCGACGCCGACGAGCGGCCCGAGCTGCGGTCGGGCGTCGCCCTGCTCGGGGGTGATCCCCGGGCCCGGCACGTCTACACCGAGCCGGGCGCCGCCGGCGACGTGCTGGCCGCCTGGCGGGCGGTCCTCGGCGAGGACGCGTGGGTGGCGTCCCGGGACGAGGCGGTCGCCGAGGGCTGGTTCGGCCCGGTCGGCGAGCGGGTGCGGGACCGGATCGGGGACGTCGTCGTGGCGTTGCGCGGGACGGCCGCGGTGGTGCGCTCGGAGGCCGAGCCGTACCTGTCGTCGTTCCCCGGACAGCACGGGTCCTTCACCGCGGACGAGCAGCTGGTCCCGCTGCTCGTGCATTCCTGACCGCGGGGCCTACCGGGCGGGGACGCGCAGGCGCCCGGTCTCCGGGTCCGGGTCCCAGGCGTCGATCGCGGCCGACGCCGCGTCGACGATCGCGGTGAGCACCCGCCCGCCCTCGGCGGCCGACGCGCCCGACGGGTCGCCCAGCACCCCGTTCGGGCTGACCGCGGCCACGCCGCCCGCGCGCAGCTCGCCGATCACCTCGCGCAGCGGCCGGGTGTCCCCGGCGGCCGCGTGCTCCCGGCGGACCAGCGCGGGATCGACGTGCTCCAGCAGCGACGTCTCGTACCGGCCGGCGTGCGCGTCGAGCGGGACCCCCGGGACGGGCGCGGAGCACGGCAGCCAGGCCGCGTCGCGGCCCTCGTAGCGCAGGAGCGTGACGGCCGACCGCAGCGCCGCGACGTTCCCGCCGTGCCCGTTGACCAGCACCAGCCGCGACGCCCACCGGCAGGCCGAGCGGCCGTACTCGACCAGCACGGTGCGCAGCGCGTCCTCCCCGATCGACACCGTGCCGGGGAACCCCTCGTGCTCACCGGCCGCCCCGTAGGCCAGTGCGGGGGCGAGCACGAGCTCCGGGTCGGCGTCGTGCAGCGCGGCCGCGAGTACCGACGCGAAGAGCGTGTCGGTCCCCAGGGGGAGGTGCGGCCCGTGCTGTTCGACCGACCCCACCGGGACGACGACGGTGGGCGCCCGGCCGGTCAGCTCGGTCCAGGTCAGGTCGGCGAGCAGCATGGTGACAGCGTCCCCCGTCAGCGTCCGGCCCCGCGCAGCGCGGTCAGTGCCAGCACGACGACACCCGCCAGCAGTCCCGCGCCGACCAGTCCGACGGCGCCGACACCGGTGGTGAACGCCGTGCGCGCGGCGGCGAGCAGGGCCTCCCCGGCCGCGGGCGGCAGGTCCGCGGCGGCCGTCACCGCCCCGGCCATGCCCTCCCCGGCCCGCTCCGCCACGTCCGCCGGCAGCCCGCCGGGGAGCACCAGGCGTCCGGTGTAGACGGCGGTGAGCACGCTGCCCGTCACCGCGACGCCCAGCGCCACCCCGAGCTCGCCCGCGGTCTCCGAGATCGACGCCGCCGATCCGGCCCGCGCGCTCGGCACCGACCCGATCACCAGGTCGGTGGCGATCACCCCGATCGGGCTCAGGCCGAGCACCGTCCCGGTGACGGACGCGACGAGCGCGACCGGGCCGGCGCCCGCACCGGCCAGCCCGACGACCAGCGAACCGGCGGCGGCGATCCCGGCCGAGGCCGCCACGACCGGGGAGACCCCGAAGCGGCGGGTCAGCGCCGGGGTCAGCAGCGACCCGGCCACCGTGGCGAGCGCCAGCGGCAGCATCCACACGCCGGCGACCAGCGGGGAGGCCCCCGCCACCAGCTGCAGGTACTGCGGGAGCACGAAGAACAACCCGTTGACCGCGAGCAGCGAGACCAGCAGCACCGACACCGCCGCGGTGAAGGCCGGCCGGGTGAACAGCGCGACGTCGAGCAGCGGGTCGGCCAGCCGGCGCTGGCGGCGGACGAACACCGTCCCCGCCGTCGTGCCGGCGACGGCCGCGACGAGCACGGTCGCACTCGGCCCGTAGGCCGCGAGGTTCTTGACCGCGAGGACGAGCGGCAACATCGCCGCGAGCGAGAGCGCGACGCTGACGGCGTCGATCCGGCCGTCCCCGGAGCCGCGCTCCTCCGGCAGCAGGCGCGGCCCCAGCACGAGCAGCAGCAGCATGGCGGGCACGCCGACCAGGAACACCGACCCCCGCCAGAACGCCTCGACCAGGGCGCCGCCGACCAGCGGCCCGAGTGCGGCGCCGACGGAGAACGTCGTCATCCACACCGCGACCGCGAACCGGCGCTGGACCGGGTCGGGGAACATCGTCGAGATCAGCCCGAGGGTGGACGGCATCAGGGTCGCCCCGGCGACGCCCAGCAGGGCCCGGGCGGCGATCAGCAGCTCCGCGGTCGGGGCGAACGCGGCCAGCACGGAGGCGACGGCGAACGCGGCGCCGCCGATCAGCAGCCTGCGGCGGCCGATCCGGTCGCCGAGCGTGCCCATCGTGATGAGGAACCCGGCGATCAGGAAGCCGTAGATGTCGAGGATCCACAGCTGCTGGGTGGCCGAGGGCTGCAGGTCCGCGGTCAGGGCGGGCGCGGCGAGGTAGAGGACGCTGACGTCGAGCGCCAGCACGAGGAGGGGCAGGGCGAGGACGGCGAGGCCGACCCACTCCCGTGGCCCGGCGCGGTCGGGGGTCGTCCGTGGATCGGTCTGCATGGCGACGACGCTAGGAACTGGACCTGGCTTCAGGTCAAGACCGCGTCTCCCTCCCTGATCGCGGCGTCCATCCGCCGCGGGGCCAGGGCGTCACCGATGCGGTACACCGGCACGGGCCCGCCGGTGAGCGCCGTCCACAGGGTCCCACACGGCACCGACGACGACGCCGTGACGACGGCCGCGACCTCCCGCTGCTCGGTCCGGCCGGTCGGGTGGTGCAGCAGCTCGACGGCCACGCCCCCGCCGGCGCCGGAGACGCCGAGCACCGCACGGTCGGTGCTGCAGCGGATCCCGGCGGTGTGCGCGCGGCGGCGGAACCCCTCGCGGTCGAGGGTGAGCCCGAGGTCCTGGCCGACGACCAGCGCGGCGGTGACGATCTCGACGTCGTGCCCGCGGGCCGCCAGCAGCTCGGCGGTCGAGGTGGCGTGGTGGAAGCCCAGCTCGTCGACGACGAGGACCGGGCCGCCGGGCAGCCGGGCCCCGGCGAGGACGTCGTCGACCGGGACGGTCAGCCGCTCCGGGTCCCAGGCCGGGACGGACGGCCGGGAGCCGGTCGCGAGGACGACGGCGTCCGGGCCCCGGTCGGCGACGAACCCGGCGTCCACGGTGGTCCCGAACCGGAACCCGGCCCCGGCGTCCCGGGCCGCCCGGAGCAGGTCGGTGACGACGTGGCCCAGCTCGCCGCGGCCGGGGGCGGTCGCGGCGAGGGCCAGCCGGCCGCCGGGGGCGTCGGTGCGCTCGGCCAGCAGGACACGGTGGCCCCGCCCGGCCAGCGCACCCGCGGCGGAGAGACCGGCCGGGCCCGCCCCGACGACGAGCACCCGCGCCGGGTCCCCCACCCTCCTCGCGCGCCGCGGGCGCACCCCCTCGCGTCCGGCCGCGGGGTTCACCGCGCACCCGAGGGGCAGGTTGAGCCCGACCCGGCCGATGCAGTCCTGGTTGCACCCGACGCAGCGGCGGACCGGGCGTCCGGCCAGTGCCTTCGCGGCGAAGTCCGGGTCAGCGATCTGCCCGCGGGCGACGCCGACGAAGTCGCACTCGCCGCGCTCCACCGCGTCCACGGCCTGGGCGGGGGTGGTGAACCGGCCGACGCCGACGACCGGGACGTCCGACCCCGCCTCGCGGACGGCGCGGCGCAGCGTCGCGGCGAGGTGCCCGGCGTACCCGGACGGTGTGTGCATCGACGGCTCGATCAGGTGCAGCGTCGAGGTCGCGACGCCGACCGAGGTGGTGAGGTGGTCGACCGCGCCGGTCGCGACGAGCCGCCGGGCGAGGTCGGCGCCGTCGCCGGGGGAGATCCCGCCGGGGACGCGCTCGTCGGCGCCGATCCGCAGGCCCAGCACCGGGTCCGGGCCGATCGCCGCACGGACGGCGGCGACGACGTCGAGCACGATCCGTGCCCGGCGGGCACGGTCGCCGCCCCACGCGTCGGTCCGCCGGTTCGTCGCCGGGGACAGGAACAGGCGCAGCAGCGAGGCGTGCGAGCACTGGATCTCGACGCCGTCGAACCCGCCGGCGACGCAGCGGGCCGCGACGTCGGCGAACCCGGCGACGATCCCGGCGATCCCCGCGGCGTCGAGCTCCCGGGGCACCTCGCGGAACATCGGGTCGGGCAGCGCCGACGGGCCGACGACGGCCTCCCGCGAGTACATCCCCGAGCCCTGCGCGCCGTTGTGGTTGAGCTGGGCGAGCACGACCGCGCCGTGCGCCTTCACGGCGTCGGTGATCCGCCGGTAGCCGGGGAGGACCGACGGGTCGTGCCCCCGGATCAGGCGCTCGTAGGGCCGGTCGTCCGGGAGGACGGCGTGCTCCTCGGTGATCACCAGTCCGGCGCCGCCCGCGGCCCGGGCCGCGTAGTAGGCGGCGTGCCGGGCGGACGGCAGCCCGTCCTCGGCGAAACCGGTGAGATGGGCGGTGAAGACGATCCGGTTCCGCAGCTCGCGCCGCCCGAGCCGCAACGGCACACCGAGCCCCCCGGAACCCCGCTCACCTCCCCCGCCCCGCCCGACCGGACGCCCGTCGATCAGCACGTCCCGGCCCTCGCGGGGGGCGGGACGTGCGCCCCGATTCCGTGCGAACGCGACGCGGCGGCCCTCCCGGACCGCCTCCGTCAGGGTGCGGGGGGCGACTCGGTCGCCGGCGGTCGCGCGGCCGGGGGCGGCCGGGACGGTGCGGTCCGGCAGCCGCGCCCCGCAGTCGACGACGGCCGCGCACGGCACCGCGGTGACCGCGCCGGTGTGCACGTCGACCAGCTCGGCGACGCCGTCACGGACGGCCCGGAGCTCGGTGAACAGGGCCCGGGTCACGCCGGCCCGCTCCAGCCGCGCGTTCGCCGGGGCCATGTCCCCGCAACGCCCGAGCTGGTGCCCCGCGACGGCGTCCGGTGTGGACAGGGTGACGGGGTGGCCCACCGCCGCGAGCAGCTCCGCGACCCCCGGTCCGGTCCAGTCCCCGAGCGGGTCGCGCACCAGGACCGGCGCGTCCCGCGGGACCGGCAGGACGGCACCGGAGGCGAGATCGGCGGCGGCGACGACCGGGACGTCGGAGCCGAACTCCGGCGGCGCCGCGCGGGAGCCGGTGGCCAGCACCACGGCGGCGCCGCGCGCCTCGGCCGCGCGGACGGCGTCGTCGTCCACGTCGGACCGGAGCTCGACCCGGACACCGAGCCGGTCCAGCTCGTCCGACCACCACGCGACCGGCAGCGCCAGCCGCTCCCGCCCGGGCAGCGCGGCGGCGGCGTGCAGGAGGCCACCGAGCCGGTCCGACCGCTCGTGCAGCGTCACGGGGTGCCCGCGCAGCGCGAGGGTCCGCGCCGCCTCGAGCCCGGCCGGCCCGCCCCCGACGACGAGCACCCGCCGCGCGGGCTCGCTCTCCGGCCCCGGAGCCGGGCCGTTCCCGCCCGGCCCGCCGGCCGTCCCCGGGCCGCCCGCGGTCGTCCCGGTCGCGGGAGGCGTCCCGGTCGCCGGGGCCGTCGCAGTCGCCGCGATCGCCGGGGTCGCCGGGGTCGTCGCGATCGCCGGGGGCCCGGCTCGGCCGGTGCGGGGGTCCGGATCGGTGCGTTCGTGGCCGGACCGGGGTTCCAGCTCGTCGCCGACCACCGGGTTGCGCGGGTCCCGCGCCGCGGCGAGCGCGTTCGTGAGCAGGCACGGCCGGATCCGCTCCGGCGTCCCCGCGCGGGCCAGTGCGACGAGCCCGGGATCGGCGATCTTCGCTCTCGTCATCTCGACGAGATCGGCGTCACCGCAGGTCAGAACGTCCTCGGCGAGCTCCGTCGACGCGACGCTCCCCGCCAGCACGACCGGCACCACCCCCTCGACAGCTCTGCGCACCCGGGCGCACCGGTCCCGCAGGAACGCCTCGGGGGTGTGCAGGTCCGGCCGCGTCGCACCGGGCGACAGCCCGCTGCCGGCGACCGGGACGAGCAGGTCCACCGCCGGCGCGACGGCACGGGCGAGCGCGACGCCGTCGTCCGGGGTGATCCCCGCCCACGGGGCGAGCTCGTCGACGCACAGCCGCAGCGCCAGCAGCGGTCCGGGCCCCATCGCGTCGCGGACCGCGGCGAGCACCTCCCGCAGCAGCAACGACCGGTCGGAGCCGTACCGGTCGGTGCGGTGGTCGGTGAGCCCGGAGCAGAACTGGCGGAGCAGCGAGTGCTGTCCGGCGGAGATCTCCACACCGTCCACACCACTGTCCACAGCGGCCCGCGCGGCGTCGGCGAACCCGCGGACGACCGCGTCGATCTCCGGGGTGTCCATCGCGACCGGGGTCTCCCGGGACACGACGTCCGGGACCGCGGACGGCGCCCACAGCGGGTGCCCGGAGTGCGCGGAGGTGCCCTGCCCACCGGCGTGGGCGAGTCCGGCGAGCACCAGCGCCCCGTACGGCCGGCACGCCGCGACGACCGCGGCCCACCCGGGCCCGGCCGGCACAGCGCCCCGCCCCGCGCGAACCGGATCGTGACTCGGCGCTACCGGGCCCGGGCCTCGCCGCGCCGCTACGGGGCCCGGCACCGCCTCCGGGACGGGCACCGGACCGTCCGTGCCCGGATCACCCTCGACGAGAAGCAGCTCGGTGTCGGCGTACAGCCCGCCGACGACGCTGATCTGCATCTCGGCGGGATCCGGCCCGGACGAGGACGAGAACGAGGACGCCGACGCGGGACCCGGCGCAGGGCGCGGTCGGGCCCCGGGCACCGGATCGGCCGGGACCGGGGCCGGGAACGCCGCGGGCGCGTAGGCGTAGGGATGGTCCGAGGCGTGCACCGACGCCGGCTCGACCACGATCAGCCCGGCGCCCCCGGCGGCCCGGGCCGCGTAGTAGGCGACGTGGTCGTCGGTGATCTCCCGGGCGGTGTTGCCGAGGTTCGTCTCGTGCGGCCCGAACAGCACACGCGACGGGGCCCGCCGACCGCGCAGGTCGACGGGCCCCGTCAGCAGGCTCGTGGTCAGCTCCCCGCGACCGGCGCGGCGGCCGGCTCGGACTCCGGCGTCGGCGTGAACCCGGCGAGCGGGCTCTCGTCACACGCCCGGTCCGGCCGGCGCGGCGGCGGGGCCAGGGACAGCATCGTCGGTTGCTTGGGCTCCCGGGAGTTCCGCGGCGCCGACCGGGAGTGGTCGACGTCGGACTTCGGGATCACGGTCTCGGAGTTGCGCGCCGCGAGCATCTGCTCGCCGTAGCCCTGCACGCACTCCGGGTCCGGGCCGTCGAGCGGCAGCCCGGTGAAGAACTTGGCCGCCATGCAGCCGCCCTGGCACGAGTCGTAGTGCTGGCACGACGCGCAGGCCCCGCCGGTCTGCGGCTGGCGCAGCTCGGTGAACAGGTCCGAGTGCTCCCAGACCTCCTTGAAGCCGCCCTCGTCGCGGACGTTGCCCGCCAGGAAGTTCTCGTGGATCGCGAACGGGCAGGCGTAGACGTCGCCGACCGGGTCGATCAGGCAGACGACGCGCCCCGCGCCGCACAGGTTCAGCCCGGGGAGGGCGTCGCCGTAGGCGGAGAGGTGGAAGAACGAGTCGCCGGTCAGGACCTGGTCGCCGTGCGCGACCAGCCAGTCGTAGAGCTGCTTCTGCTGGGCCTGGGTCGGGTGCAGCTCGTCCCAGACGTCGGCACCGCGGCCGGACGGGCGCAGCCGGGTGATCCGCAGCTGGGCGCCGTACTTGTCGGCGATGGCCTTGAAGTCGTCGAGCTGGTCGACGTTCTCCCGGGTCATGACAACCGAGATCTTCGGCGCCTGGAAGCCCGCCTCGGCGAGGTTCTCCAGCGCGGTGATCGCGGTGTCGAAGGAACCGGGGCCGCGGACGTAGTCGTTGACCTCGGCGGTCGCGCCGTCCATCGAGATCTGGATGTCGACGTAGTCGGTCGCGGCCAGCTGGGCGGCGCGGGCCTTGTCGAGCTTGACGCCGTTGGTGGAGAACTTGACCCCGACGTCGTGCGCGATGGCGTAGTCGAGCAGCTCCCAGAAGTCCGGGCGCACGGTCGGCTCGCCGCCGCCGATGTTGATGTAGAAGACCTGCATCCGCTGCAGCTCGTCGATCACCGCCTTCGCCTCGGCGGTGGTCAGTTCACGCGGGTCACGGCGCCCGGAGCTCGACAGGCAGTGCACACACGCGAGGTTGCACGCGTAGGTGAGCTCCCACGTCAGGCAGATGGGCGAGTTGAGGCCGTACTGGAAGTGGTCGACCAGCTTCACGGGCACCCCTTTGTGGTGGTCGGCGGGCTCTAGCGGGCGACGATGGTCCGGGACTGCAGCAGCCCGGCGAGTGCCTTCAGGTAGGCCTCGTGCTGGGCGGCGGGCACGCCGGCCGCCTCGACGGCGGACCGGGCGTCGGGCTGGTCGGCCAGCCCGCGCACCACCTCGACCAGCTGGACGGTCTTCAGGAACGACAGCTTGCGGGTCGTGAAGTCGTACACCAGGGCACCGAAGGGCTCGGGGCGCAGCGAGACGCTCTCGCTGAGGCGGTACGGCGCCGCGGGGTCGAACGACCCCGCGGCCCCGTCCGAGCTCGGGCTCGGTACCGCGGTGTCGAGCGGCTTAGTAGACACCGCACATGCCGTCGATGGAGACCTCTTCGACGAGGGTCTCCTCGACCAGGGCGTCCTCGTTCTGGTGCTCGCTCATGGGCTACCTCCGCAGGGATCGACTCTCGGCGAGAGAGGTGACGAACCGCCCCCGCCGGCCGGCGGTGGCAGCGAGATCGACGCTATTGGCACCCGGTGCCGGAATGCAAGGACCTCCTCGGACGCCCGTCCGTTCGGAGGGGAGGCATGCTGGCGGTCATGACGGTCGACGGCGCTGACTCCCCTGCCCTGCTGCATCTCTGCACCCCCGCCGAGCGCACCTCCTACGAGCTCGTCGGCGAGATCGCCCCGGCCTCGCTCGACGAGGTGGGCTTCGTCCACCTGTCCACTCCCGACCAGGTCGCACTGCCCGCACAGCGGCTGTTCCCGGGCCGGACCGATCTCGTCCTGCTCGTCCTGTCCCCCGCCGCGATCGCCGACGCCGGCATCGAGGTCCGGTGGGAGCCCGGCGTCCCGGGCGACCCGGAGGCGATGCGCTTCCCGCACGCGTACGGCGCCGTCCCGGCGTCCGCGGTGCGCGCCGTCGTGCCCTACCCGCCGGGGCCGGACGGGTTCACCGCGCCCGAGATCCCCTGATCGACGGCGCCCTCCCCTCCGTCCGGAGGGGACTCCTGCCCCGGCGAACGGCCGGGTGGTCAGGTACCCATCCGTAGCTGTTGCAGATTGCTGGCAATAGCCATGGTTGTGCTCGTCCGCAACGCCAACGAGGCCGTCGAGGAGAGCCAATGGCCATCGAGCTCAACCAGATCTGGGACTTCCCGATCAAGGAGTTCCACCCGTTCCCGCGGGCGCTCCTGGGGGTCGGCGCGCACGACATCCTGGGTGTCGAGGCGAAGAACCTCGGCATGACGCGCGTCCTGTTCGTCACGTCCGGGCTGCGCGGCTCCGGGATCATCGAGGAGCTCAAGGGCAAGGTCGAGTACCAGGGCGTCGACGTCGTCGTCTACGACCAGGTCGAGTCCAATCCCAAGGACTACAACTGCATGGACGCCGCCGCGCTCTACACGAGCGAGAAATGCGACGGCATCATCTCGATCGGCGGCGGCTCGTCGCACGACGCCGCCAAGGGTGCGCGCGTCGTCATCGCGCACGACGGGCGGAACATCAACGAGTTCGAGGGTTTCTCGAAGTCCACGAACATGGAGAACCCGCCGCACATCGCGGTCTCCACCACCGCCGGGACCGGGTCCGAGACCTCGTGGGCGTACGTCATCACGAACACGTCGGACATGGACAACCCGAAGAAGTGGGTCGGGTTCGACGACGCCGTCGTCACCACCCTGGCCCTCGACGACCCGCTGCTGTACTACAGCTGCCCGCAGCACTTCACCGCGTACTGCGGGTTCGACGTGCTGGCCCACGGCTCCGAACCGTTCGTGTCGCGGCTGGACTTCGAGCCGTCGCTGGGCAACGCGCTGTACTCGATCGAGCTGGTCGGCCAGTACCTGCGCGAGGCGACCTACGAGCCGCGCAACCTGCAGGCCCGTTCGAAGATGATGCACGCCCAGTACATCGCCGCACAGGCGTTCAACTCGGGTGGCCTGGGCCTGGTGCACTCCACGTCGCACGCGGTGTCGGCGTTCTTCGACACCCACCACGGCCTGAACAACGCCATCGCCCTGCCCCGCGTGTGGGAGTACAACCTGCCCTCGCGCTACGAGCGGTACGCCAAGATCGCGACCGCGCTGGGCGTCGACACCCGGAACATGACCACCGTCCAGGCCGCCGACGCCGCGGTCGAGGAGGCCATCCGGCTGTCCAAGGACGTCGGCATCCCGGACAACTTCGGCGTGCTGCAGTCCGACAGCTACGACAAGAACCGGATGAACACCGGCAAGTACGCCGGCCGCGGGGACACGATCCCCACCGACGACAAGACGATCCGCAGCATCGCCGAGCACATGATGGGCGACTACTGCACGCCGGGTAACCCCCGCGAGTGCACCGTCGACGCGCTGGTGCCGCTGGTCGACCACGCCTTCAACAAGTCCTACTAGGACGCGGTTCGGACCCGCCGCCGCGCCCGGATCAGCCCCCGGGCGCGGCGGCGGCCTGTCCCGACCGTCACGAGACGCTTCTGCGCAGTGCAGCGAGGAGAACGGTGTTCGAGAGCCCCGAGACGCTGACCGAGGCCCTGGCCGGCGAGAACTACGTCATCGACCCCGAGTTCGCGGTGGTGGTGCACCTGGCCACCGCCTTGGAGCGGCCCCTCCTGCTGGAGGGCCCGGCCGGCGTCGGCAAGACCGAGCTGGCCAAGTCGCTGGCCGCCGCGGCGGGCCGGACGCTGATCCGGTTGCAGTGCTACGAGGGACTCGACGACGGCCGCGCCCTCTACGAGTGGGACTACGGCAAGCAGCTCATGCACGTCCAGATGCTCCGCGACCGGATCGGCGAGCTGCTCGCGGGCACCGCGACGATGGCCGAGGCGTCGGCCCGGCTGCAGGCCGAGGACACCGGCCTCTACACCGAGCACTTCCTCTCCGCCCGCCCGCTGCTCGAAGCCGTGCTCTCCCCCGAGCCCGTGGTGCTGCTCGTCGACGAGGTCGACCGCACCGAGGAGTCGATGGAGGCGCTGCTGCTGGAGGTGCTCGCCGAACGGCAGGTGACCGTCCCCGAGATCGGCACCTTCACCGCGCGTTCGGCGCCGTGGGTCGTGCTGACCTCCAACGACACCCGCGAGCTGTCGCCCGCCCTGAAACGACGCTGCCTGCACTACCAGGTCGGCTTCCCGACCCCCGAGCGCGAGACCGAGATCGTGTCCCGCCGCGCCCCCGAGGTCGCCGCCGACGTCGTCACCGACGTGGTCGAGCTGGCCCGGCGGCTGCGCGAGTTCCCGCTGCGCAAGTCCCCGTCGATCTCCGAGGTCGTCGACGCCTCCCGCGCCGCCGCCGTGCTCGGCCTCGAATCCGGCGGTGAGCTGGAGAAGGTGCGGTCCTCGCTGCTCGCGGCGCTGCTGAAGTACGGCTCCGACCGCGAGCTGGCCGTGCGGCGCCTCGACGGCGCCGAGGTCGCGGACGAGGTGGGGGCGGCCGACGACTCGGGCTGGGTGAGCCGCTCGTCGCGGCCCGCGGACACGACGTCCGGCGCGTTCGGCAAGGGTCGCGCCACCTCCACCGGGAGCCGGGCGGCGACCGACCGGAACCGCCGGGGCCGCCGGTGAGCACGGCGGACGGGCACGCGGAGAGACTCCTCTCGGTGCTCTCCGCCGCCTTCACCCGGGTACTGCGGGCCCAGCGGGTGGCGGTCTCCCCCGCCGAGGCGATCGAGGTCCGGCGGGTACTGGCCATGGTCGGCGCCACCGACACCGCGCGGCTGCGGGCCGGGCTGCGCGCCGTCACCGTCAAGTACTCCTACGAGCGCGCCGGGTTCGAGCGGGCCTTCGACGCCTTCTTCGGTCTGCTCCCCGAACCCGCCAGCAACGGGACCGCGAGCGGCGGGCCCGGACTCCGCGGGCCGGGCGCCGAGGGACTGCCCACCGACCTGGACCTCACCGAGGACGACGACCCGCTCGGCCGCTACGCCGACTACGACCCGAACGTGGCCGATGTCGGGGACATGCTCGACGCCGAGGAGCAGGAGAAGGGCTTCAACCCGCACCGCGACGACGACGACGTGTCGCTGGGCGGGTCGGACTCCGAGCTCTCGGTGTCCTCCGGGGAGGACAGGGGCCGCCGCGGGACGACCTACACCGTGGATCTCGAGCGAGCGGGCGCCGCGGTCGGCAAGGAGCTGACGTCGGGGGCCACGACGCAGGTCTCCGGCGAGATCTCCTTCGACGACCCGGAGGCGATCCTGGCCTGGCTCGCCGCGTACGACCCGCACGCCGTCTACACCGACGGCCCCGAGGGCGAGGAGCTCTCGGAGGTCCAGCTCGGCACCCTCGTCGAGGCCATCACCGAGTTCGTGACCCAGCTCGCCGAGCGGGTCGAAGCCGGCGAGGGCGAACGGCCCGACCCCGCGAGCGACGGCACCGACGGCACCGACCGGCTGGACTCCGCCGACATGCAGCAGGCCTGCCACGAGCTGCTGCACCGGATGCGCGGCGCACCACGCCGGGTCCCGCGCGAGCACGCCCACGGCCCGCTCGACGTGCGGCACACGGTGCGGCGCAGCATGCGCAGCGACGGCGTGCCGTTCCACCTGCTGCACCGTGCGAAGGTCCCGGACCGGGTCCGGCTGCTGGTGATCGCGGACGTCTCGCTGTCGGTCCGGTCGATCACCGCGTTCGTGCTGCGCCTGGCGCGGACGCTGCACCGGCAGGCGTTCCGCTGCCGGGTGCTGGCCTACGTGGACTCACCGGTCGAGGTGACCGAGCTCCTGCTGCGCGCGCACGACGACCACGCCCTGGCCGCGGTCCTCGCGGCACCGGGCATCGACCTGGACGCCACCAGCGACTACGGCCGGGTGTTCACCGAGCTGAACGAGAACTTCGCCGACGCCGTCGACCACCGCACCGCCGTGCTGTTCGTCGGCGACGGCCGCTCCAACGGCCTGCCCCCGGGCACCGAGGAGCTGCGGACACTGGCGCGGCGCGCCTTCCGGGTCGGCTGGATCACCCCGGAACCCGGGCGCTACTGGAACCAGGCGTCGTGCGCGATGGAGGAGTACTCGGAGATCGTCGACCACGTGCTGGTCGCGAAGGACGCCGACGACCTGCTCGCCGGGGCGGGGGAGCTGGGTCACGCGCTGTCGCGCCCGTGAGTGGAAAACAGGGTCAGGGCCGTGTTGTCCACTCACGAGTCGCGGAGCGACCGGCGTGGGATGTCCGGACCGGTGGCACCGGCGGCGTCGCGGGGCATCCGCCGGGCGAAGGTCACGACGGTGTCCGCCAGCTCGGCCAGCCGGTCGCGGACGCCGTCGTCGGTCAGCTCGCCGCCGGCGAAGTGGGTGTTGTTGGCGTACACCGCACCCGGCGCCGCCCACGCGCGGAAGAAGCCGACCAGCGGCTTGAGCTCGTGCTCGATCGCGAGGAAGTGGTGGTCGGTGCCGCCGGTCGCGACCAGGCCGACCGGCTTGCCGGCGAGCGCGTCGTTGGGCAGCACGTCGAACAGGTTCTTCAACCGGCCCGTGTAGCCGCCCCGGTACATCGGCGTGCCGACGACCAGGGCGTCCGCGGCGGCGACGCGGTCGATCACCGCACGGGTGTCGCCGGTGTAGCCGGCGGGGTCCCGGCCGTCGGAGAACACGACGTCGTGGTCGCGCAGGTGCAGCAGGCCGGCGTCGACGTCGTCGTGTCCCGCGGCCCGGGCGACCGCGATCTCGAGGAGCAGAGCCGTCTTCGACGGGGTGGAGGGGCTGCCGGAGATCGCCAGGAGGTCCATCCCGGGCACCCTAACCGCGAGGGCGTTCGGCACCCTGGTGCCGTGCCCCTGAGCCGACGCTCGTTCCTGCGTGCCACCGGCGCCGCCGCGGCGCTGGCCGGGATCCCCGCCCTCGCCGCGTGCGGCGCCCCGGCCGACGCCGGCGCCCCGCGCCTGACCGTGGCGTTCGCCGGTACCGGACCGCTGCCGGTGACCGACCCGCACCAGGTGTGGCGACCGGTCGACCGGGCGCGCGCAGCGGCGGTGGCGGACACGCTGCTGGCGTGGGGCCAGGACATGCGGCCGGAGCCGCACCTGGCCGCGTCGGTGGGGCCGGACCGCACCGGGAGGCGGTGGCGGGTCCGGATGCGGGAGGCGACCGCGCACGACGGCAGGCCGCTCACCGCGGCCGACGCGCTCGCGTCGTTCCGCCGGATCGCCGCCCCCGCGACCGGGGCGACCGCGGCCCCGCTGCTGGCGAACGTCGACCTCACCGCGAGCCGGGTGGTCTCGCCGACCGAGCTGGAGTTCGTCCTGCGGACCCCGGACTTCCAGTTCCCGCTGGTCCTGGGCGCGCCGGGGACCGGGATCGTCCGCGACGGCCGCGGCGGGACCCCGGTCGGCACCGGCGCGTTCCGGGTCGGGGACACCCCGGCCGTCCTTCTCCGGCACGACGGGCACTGGCTGGGCGCCGCGCTGTCCCCCGAGCTCGAGTTCCTCGTGGACGACGACGAGGAGAACCGCTACCAGTCGCTGCTCGACGGGTACGTCGCCTACGCCCACGATCTCTTCCCGCACAGCGTGCGGCGGATCCTCGGCCGCACCGGGACGGGCGTCGTCTCGACCCCGGCCTCGGCCACCCGGTTCCTGGAACTGGGCACCGGCCCCGCGCGGGCCACCGGGCGGGCCGATCTCGGCGGTCCGGACGACGACGGTCCCGCGCTCGCCGTGCCACCGGAGGGCGCCGACCCGTTCGGCGATCCGCGGCTGCGGGAGGCGGTGCGGCTCGGCATCGACCGCGACGAGCTGGTGCGGAAGGTCCTGCTCGATCTCGGCTCCCCCGGCGACGACCTGTTCGGGACCGGGCTCGCGCACCATCCCGACCGCGTCCCGCCGGTCGCCCGCGACGTCGACCGGGCCCGGGAGCTCGTCACCGCGGCCGGGGCGTACGGAGCGACCGTCGGGCTGGTGTTCGACCCGCTCGATCCGCTCTCCCGCCCGGCCGCGACGGTCGTCGCCGAGCAGCTGGAGACGATCGGGCTGGTCGCCGAACCCCGCGAACCGGATCCGGCGGGTGCCGAGCCGGTCCCGGGCATCCGGTTCCGCCGGGTGCCGGCCCAGCCGGTCCCGCTGTACCTGCGCGCGGTCGCCGCCGGCGGGCAGGACCCGATCCCCGTTCCGGTCGCGGACGACGCCCCGGCAGCACCGGAGGCACCGACGCCCGGGACGGCCCGCGCCGACGTGACGGAGCTGCTCGTCACCGCCGCCCGGACACCCGACGAGCGCACCCGCGACACCGCCCTGCGCCGCTCCCAGGTGCTGGTGCGCGACGCGGCGACGGTCTGGTCGGTGGGCGACGAGCACGTCGGCATCTCCGCCGACCTGACGGGTGTCGAGCCCGCCCAGCCGGACACCGGGACCTGGGCCCGCTTCCACCGCGTCCGCCTGGGCTGAGCGGTGGCGGGGATCGGCCCGGCTCCCCGCACTCTTGAAAACCGCTTCCGTCCGTGATCCTGTTCAAGTGATCAGACGACAGGGGGGTCACCGCGTGCTGCGCGCGTTCCGGGAGCTGACCGTCCCCAGCCGGATGCTGGTGGTCAACCAGCTGGGGATCAACCTCGGCTTCTATCTCGTGCTCCCGTTCCTCGCCACCTACATGGGAGACCTGGGATACGCGGCCGCGACGATCGGGCTGGTCCTCGCGCTGAGGGTGCTGTCCCAGCAGGGCATGTTCCTGGTCGGCGGGTCCGCCGCCGACCGTATCGGTTGCCGCCCCATGATCCTTCTCGGGTGCGCGTTGCGGGTCGCCGCGTTCGGACTTTTCATGCTGGTGGACGAGCTGCCTGAGCTGATCGTCGCCGCTGTGCTGACCGGGCTCGCGGGGGCGTTCTTCAACCCGGCCGTGCGTGCCTACCTGATGCACGAGGCCGGCGACCGTCGCGCCGAGGTGTTCTCGGTGTTCAACGTGTTCGGTCACGTCGGTGCTCTGGCAGGCCCCCTGCTGGGGGCCGCGTTGCTGGCTGTCGACTTCCGGCTCGTCGCCGGCGTGGCGTGCGCGGTGTTCACCGTCCTGACCGTGGCGCAGCTGTTCCTGCTGCCCGCCCGGCCCGTCGAACCGCAGGACCGCGGGTTGCTGGGCAGCTGGGGCGAGGTCGTCGGGAACCGGAGGTTCCTGCTGTTCGCACTCGGCGGTGCCGGCTACTTCGCGCTGTTCAACCAGCTCTACCTGGTGCTCCCGGTGGAGGCGCAGCGGGTCTCCGGCGTCGCCGGAGCGGTGAGCGCGGTGTTCGTCGTCTCGACCCTCATCGGGATCGCCGGGCAGGTCCGGATCACCGCATGGTGCCGGGTCCGGTGGAGCGAGGGACGGTCGATGGCGGCCGGGCTGCTGCTGATGGGCGCCGGGTTCGTACCGCTGGGGGTCGCGGCACCGTTCATCGCCACGGCGCCGCCCGGGCAGTGGACCGCCGCAGGCGCGCTCGCCGTGACACCGGTCCTGCTCGGCACGGCGGTGTTCACCGTCGGAATGGCGATGACCAATCCGTTCTCGCTGGCGTTGCTGCCCCGGGTCGGCAGCGAGCAGCTCGCCGGCACCTACTACGGCTGGTACTACCTGGTCTCCGCGGTCGTCGTCGCGATCACCAACACCCTGGTCGGCGACCTGCTCGACCGCTTCCCGGAGGGGTCCGGCCGCTGGGTCCCCTTCGCCGTACTGCTGGGGGTCGGTGCCGCGGGTGGCGCCGTCATCACCTGGATGCAACGCACCGGGCGGCTCGAACCCCGTGCCGCCCCCGCTCCCTGAGGACCTCACCGTGCAGCTGACTCGTCGTACCTTCCTCGGCGCCGCCGCTCTCGCCGCGATCGCCGCGCCGGCTGCCTGCGGTGATGGATCCGGCGGCGGTGGTGAACGGCTGCGGGTCGCCTTTCCCGGCGGTGGCTCGCGCGAGTCGCTGGATCCGCACGTCGTGCCGCAGTTCGTGGACCAGGCCAGGGCCAAGGCCTGCTTCGACACCCTCACCGGGTGGACCCAGAGCATGACCGCCGAGCCCCGGCTCGCCGAGGTCGTCGAGCCGGACGCGACAGGCGCCCGCTGGCGGATCCGGCTGCGTGAGGCCACCTGGCACGACGGGCGTCCGCTCACCCCCGACGACGTCCTGTCCACCTTCCGCCGCATCGCCGATCCCGCGACCACGGCCTCGGCCGCGTCGCTCTTCGGCGGCATCGACTTCGCGGCCAGCCGCGCAGCGGGGCCGCGCGACGTCGAGATCGTGCTGGGCGCGCCGGACTTCACGTTCCCGTTGTGGCTCGGCGCTCCGGGCACCGAGATCGTCCCGGCCGGGACCACCGGCTTCGGGGCCCCGGTGGGTACCGGGCCGTTCCGGTTCGTCTCCTTCGAACCGGGCGGGACGGCCGTCTACGTCCGCAACGACGCGTACTGGGACGGCCCGGCCCCGTCGCCGGAGCTGGAGTTCGTCCCGATCGACGACGAGCAGGCACGGCTCGGTGCGCTGCTCTCCGGCCAGGTGGCCTACGCCCACGACCTACGCCCGGCGAGCGCCCGCCAGATCGAGCAGCAGGCCGGGCGGGCCACTCTGCTCACCGCGCCGCAGTCCACGAGCCAGTTCCTGAACCTGCGGATCGACCGGCCCCCGTTCTCCGATCCGCGGGTGCGCGAGGCCGTACGGATCGGGATCGACCGCGAGGCGCTGGTCCGGATCGTCCTACTCGGCACCGGGCAGGTCGGGAACGACCTGTTCGGCGGGCCGGACCTGCAGTACTACCCCTCCGACGCGCCCCGGACCACCCGTGACGTCGAGCGGGCCCGCGCCCTGCTGCGCGAGGCGCGCGCCACCGACACCACCGTCGAGCTGCAGACCTCGGGCAGCGATCCGAACTTCCAGCCCGCCGCGAACCTCGTCGCCGAGCAGCTCACCGAGATCGGGCTCCGCGCCACGCCGCGGGTGCTGGACTCCGCGACCTACTTCTCCGCCGTGCGCGAGTCCGGGGTCGCGTCGTTCACCCGCACCGGCACGCTGCCCATCCCGGACTTCATCGGGCGCCGCCGGCTGTCGTCGGCGGACAACAGCAACTACACCGGCTACCGCAGTACCGAGATCGACCGGCTCTACGCCGAGGCCGTCGCGGATCCCGACGAGGACGCCCGCGCGGCGAACCTCGGGCGTATCCAGGCCATGCTCCGCGCCGACTCGGGAGCGCTGGTGTGGGCGACCAGCAACTGGAACGTGGGCATCGCCGCCGGGGTCACCGGGATCGCGGCCGCCAAGCCGAACAGCCACCTGTGGGGCCGGTTCGACAGGGCCGCCGCGGGGTGAGCGTCGCGCCGTACGCACCGCCCCGCCGGGGCCGTCCGGTCGCCGTCCGGGCCGGGGTCGCCGCCGCCCAGCTGGCCGCCGCGACGGTCATGATCTTCCTGCTGACCACGATGCTCCCCGGCGAGACCGCGGAGATCGTCCTCGGCCCGGACGCCACCGACGACCAGGTGCGGGAGCTGTCCGCCCGGCTCGGGACGGACCGGCCGGCCGTCGACCGCTTCGCCGACTGGGCCGGCGGCGCGCTCACCGGCGATCTGGGCACGTCGCTGGTGACGGGCCGGGCCGTCGTCGACGAGATCGCCGACCGGCTCGGCTCCACCGTCCTGCTCACCGGCCTGTCGCTGCTCGTCACCGTCCCGCTCGCCGTGCTGGTCGGTGCCGCTGCGGGACGCAGGCCGGGCAGCGCCGCCGACCGGGTCTCCACCGCGGCGGTCTCGGCGCTGCAGGCCGCGCCGCAGTTCGCGCTCGGGCTGTTGCTGGTCGCGGTGTTCGCGTTGCAGCTGGGCTGGCTCCCGGCGACGGCGGGCGGGGGCGCGCTGCTCACCCCGTCGGTCCTGGTGCTACCGGTCGCCGTGCTGGCCGCGTCGCAGCTGGGCTGGCTGTCCCGCCAGGTCCGGCAGGGCGTGCTGCAGACCGACCGGTCCCCGCACGTCACGCACCTGCGCCGGCTCGGGCTGCCGGAGCGGGTCGTGCTGTGGCGGCACGTGCTGCCGGGTGGCGTGGCGCCGTCGCTGCAGCAGCTGGCGCGGATCGTCGAGGGCACCCTGGGCGGCGTCGTCGTGATCGAGTCGCTGTTCGCCCTGCCCGGGATCGGCGCCGGTGTCGTCGAGGCGGTGCAGAGCCGTGACCTGCCGCTGGTGCAGGGCTACGCGGTGCTGGCCGCGGTCGTCACGATCGTGCTGAACCTGCTGGTCGACCTGCTGACCGCCCGGCTCACCCCGGTCCGGGAGGAGGCGCCGTGAGCCGGGCGACGCTCGGGTTGGCGCTGGCCGGTGTGCCGCTGGCGTGCGCGCTGCTGGGCCCGCTGCTCGCACCCCTGCTCCCCGCCGACGACGGCGCGGGCGCGCTGCTGCCGCCCGGGCCCGGCCATCCGCTGGGCACCGACGCGCTCGGCCGTGACGTGCTCACGCTCGCCCTGACCGGAGGGACGACCGTCGTCGGGCTGACAGCCGGGGCTCTGCTGCTGTCGTACCTCGTGGCGATGCCGCTCGGGCTGGTCCTCGCCGCGGCCCGGGCCCGGTGGGCCGCGACCGCGACCCAGCGCGTGCTCGACGTGCTGCTCGTGCTGCCGTCGCTGGTGGTGTTGCTGGTCCTGGCCGGGACCGGGCGGCGCGGCATCGGCTGGCTGCTGGTGGCGGCGGCCGTGCTGCAGCTTCCCGCGATCGTGCGGCTGGTCCGCAGCGCGGCCGGGGCGCCGTCCCGCCGGGTGGCGCTAGAGACGATGGCGCAGAACGGCGAGCCGTGGTGGCGGATCCACCTGGTGGAGACCGGCCGGTTCGTCGCCGGGCCGGTCCTGGTGGACGCCGGCACCCGCGGCGTGATGATCCTCGGCCTCCTGGCGAGTGCGAGCTTCCTCGGGGTCGGCCTGCCACCGGACACGGTGGACTGGGCCGTGATGATCGAGCAGAACTCGGCGTCGCTGTTCCTCGCCCCGGCCGCCCTGCTGGTGCCCGCCACGCTGCTGGTCGCGCTGGCCGCGGGGACGAGCCTGCTGGTGGACCGGATCGCCGACCGGACGGGAGCGGTGACATGACCGCGGCGCTCGCAGTGTGCGGCCTCGGCGCCCGGACCGCGGACGGCACAGTGCTGCTGGACGGCGTCGATCTCGACCTCCTCCCGGGCCGGGTGCTGGCCGTGGTGGGCCCGTCCGGCGCGGGGAGTCCACACTGGGTCTGGCCCTGCTCGGCGAAGCGGCAACCGGGGTGGATCTCGACGGCTCGGTGCGGGTGCACGGCACCGAACTCCTCGTGCCTTCCCCCGGCGCGCTGCGCCAGGCCAGGGCGGGACGGGTGGGGCACCTGCCGCAGCACCCCGGCGTCGTCCTCGACCCGGTCCGCCGGGTCGGTCCGGTCCTCGACGAGCTGGCCGCGACCGTGCACGGACGCGGGCGTGCCCGCCGGGCGGCCCGCGCAGCAGCGGTCGCCGAGTCCCTCGAGCGGGCCGGGCTCGGCACCGAGCCCGGGCTCGCCCGCCGGTTCCCGCACCAGCTCTCGGGTGGCCAGCAGCAGCGGATGGCGCTGGCGCAGACGCTGGTCACCGGCCCCGACGTCGTCGTGCTGGACGAACCCACCACCGGCCTGGACCCGGACACCACCGGCGCCGTGATCGGGCAGCTGGCCGCGCTCGCCCGCGCCGGGACCGCGCTGGTGCTGCTCACCCACGATCTGGACACGGCCCGCAGGCTCGCCGACGACGTGCTCGAGCTCGACGCCGGCAGGCCCGCCCGGCGCGGCACCGCCCGGGAGGTGCTCGGGCCGCCGGTGGCGGAGGCCGGGCCCGTGCAGCGGCCGCCCGGTGACCCGTTGCTGGAGGTGACGGACCTGTCCGTCCGGACCGCCGGGGGGATCACGCTGCTCGCGGGCGTCGGGCTGGCGGTGGAGCGGGGTGGCTGCCTCGCCGTCGTCGGGCCGTCGGGGGCGGGCAAGACCACCCTGGGACGGGCGCTGGCCGGGCTGGTCCCGAGCGACGGCGGGATCCTCGTGGCGGGCACCCGCGCGACCGGGGACCGCCGGGCCGTCCAGTACGTGCACCAGGACTACCGGTCGGCGTTCCTCGACCACCGCCCGGTGCTCGACCAGGTCGCCCGCCCCGCGGAGCTGCTGCGCGGGCTGCCCCGCGCCGACGCACGAGCGGAGGCGACCGCGCTGCTCGGACGGCTCGGGCTGGCGCCGGCGGACACCGGCCGGCGTCCGGGCGGCCTGTCCGGCGGCCAGCTGCAGCGGGCCTCGGTCGCCAGGGCCCTGCTGGCGCGGCCGTCGGTGCTCGTCGCGGACGAGGCCACCTCGGCGCTGGACGGCCGGCACCGCGCGCTGCTGCTCGCCGAGCTCGCGCGGGCCCGGCACGACGACGGTCTCGCCGTCGTGCTGATCAGCCACGACCCGTCCACCGTGGCCGCGGCGGACCGGGTCCTCGCGCTCGCGGACGGGCGGGTCGTGGACACGCCCGCCCCGGCGACGACCAGGTAGGGGTCAGATACCGAGGTGCTCGCGCAGGACCGCCGCGGTCTCGGTGGTGGTCTCGGCGTGCAGCCGGCAGTGCTCGTGATGGTCGGCGTGCGCGCCGCAGGCGGCCGCGCTCGCCTCGCAGGCCCGCAGTGCCGCGGCGGCCGCGGTCTCGGCGACGGCCCGGTCCGCCGCCCGCCGGCCCAGGACCCGCGCCGCGGCCGAGCACAGGTCCGCGCAGTCGAGGGCGAGCAGCACCTCCCGCTCCATCCCGCCGCCCGCGACCATCGCGGACGCGCACGCCGTGCTCGCCCGCTCCGCGTCGTGCAGCTTCTCGACGACGACCGCCGGCGTGGTCACGCCCGCGGCGTCCAGTACGTGGTGGCTCATCGCGATCCCTCTCCTCGGTGGTCCGGGCGGGATTCCCGGTGGGACCGGGCGCTACTCCTGTCGGCGTGTCCTTCATTACTGAACACCTCGTCATATGTGACGTAATGTCGCCGCCATGTCCGCGCTCCCCGCCGTCACGGTCTGCCGGGGGTGCTGCTGCGGCTCCGGCCGGAAGCACCCGGGCGTCGACCACGCCGCCGTCCTCGACCGGATCACCGCCGGCACCGACGGGCACGCCCGTCTCCGGACCAGCGACTGCCTGGGCCCGTGCGCCGACTCCGACGTCGTCGTGGTCGGCCCGGTCCCCTCGGCCCGCCGGTCCGGCGCCCGGCCGGTCTGGCTGCGGCGGGTGCTCGACCACGACGCCGCCGACGCCCTCGCGCGCTGGGTGCGCGCGGGCGGGCCGGGCGTGGCCGAACGGCCCGCCGAGCTGGACGGGCACGTCTTCGCCCCCGGTCTGAGGGCGGCGGGATGAGGCCCCCGGAACTCACCCGGCGCGGGTTCCTCGCCGCGGGACTCGGCGCCGCCGGGCTCGTCCTCGCCGGCTGCGGCGGCGGTTCCGGCTCCGGGACCGACCGGCTGCGGGCCGCGGTCGCCGCGGGCGGATCCCGCGAGTCCCTCGACCCGCACGTCCTGCCCCTCTACGTCGACCAGGCGCGAGCCAAGGCGTGCTTCGACACGCTCACCGGCTGGTCGCAGGACATGACGCCGGAGCCCCGGCTCGCCGAGTCCTGGGAGAGCGACCCCTCCGGCACCCGCTGGCGGATCGTGCTGCGCGACGCCCGGTTCCACGACGACCGGCCGCTGACCGCCGACGACGTCCTGTACTTGCTACGCCGCATCACCGACCCGGCGACCACCGGGATCGCCGCCGCGCTGTTCCGCGATCTCGACCTCACCGCGTCACGGGCGACGGCGCCGCGGGAGCTGGAGCTCGTCCTGAACCGCCCGAACTTCGTGTTCCCGCTGGCCTGGGGCGCACCCGGCACCGAGATCGTCCAGCAGGGGGCCACGACGTTCGACGCCCCCGTCGGCACCGGCCCGTTCCGCTTCGCCTCCTTCACCCCGGGCGGCCCGGCGCTCTACACCGCGTTCGACGGCCACTGGGACGGCAGGCCGGCGATCGGCGAGCTCGAGTTCCTCCCGGTCGACGACGAGGAGGCCCGGATCGGCGCGCTGCTCTCCGGCCAGATCGACTACGCGCACGACCTCACCCCGGCGGGAGCGGCCCGGCTCGACGGCGACGCGCGGGCCTCGGCACTGTCGGCCCCTGCGTCGGCGAACCAGTTCCTGGTGCTCCGGGTGGACCGCCCGCCGTTCGACGACCCGCGGCTGCGCGAGGCCGTCCGGCTCGGCATCGACCGCGAGGAGCTGGTCCGGATCGCGCTGCTCGGGCGCGGCAGGCCCGGGAACGACATGTTCGGGCAGGGGCTGCGCTACTACCCGGACGTCCCCCAGGTCACCCGGGACGTCGATCGCGCCCGGGCCCTCGTGGCCGACGCCGGCGCGCAGGGGCTGGCCGTCGAGCTCCAGACCAGCGGGGCCGACCCGAACTTCGACGCCGCCACCGCCGTCGTCGCGCGGCAGCTCGACGGGATCGGGCTCCGGGTGACGCCCCGTGCGCTGCCGTCGGAGAACTACTTCAAGGCCATCCGGCAGCAGGGCGTGTTCTCCCAGAACAGCACCGGTGCGCTGCCGATCCCCGACTACGTCGGACGCCGGATGCTCACCTCCACCCCCACCTACGACTTCACCGGCTACCGCAACCCGGAGATCGACCGGCTCTACTACGGCGCCATCGGCACCGACGACGAGGCCGCCCGCACCGACGGCTTCGGCCGCATCATGCAGACCCTGCGCGCCGACTCGGGCGGACTGGTCTGGGGCGTGCGGAACTGGAACGTCGGTGTGTCCGGCGGGGTCGCCGGGCTGGAACCGGCGCGGCCCAACACCTTCGCCTGGGCGAACTTCGCCGGCGCCCGGCTCGCCTGACCACCGGCCCGACACGCGACGCAGCCGACCGCCCGGCCCTGCGCCCGGGCCCGAGCCGCCCTGCTCCCGAAGCCGCACAGCTTCCGGCCTTGTCGCGCATCCTGCGGGATCACCGCACAGGGCCGAGCCCGTGCGGCAGCCCGGCACCCTGTGCGGCTACATGCCTCGGGCGCGCCGCGCTCACCGCGCACCTGGCACGGTCGCCGCACAGGATCCGTCCTCACCGCACACCTCGCGGGACAACCGCAGAGGACCTAGCTCGTGCGGGAGCCCGGCACCCTGTGCGGCAGCGCTACCGGCGGCCGTCGACCTGTGCGGCTGCGCCTCGACCTGTGCGGCTGCCGGGCATGGGGACCGCGCGGCACGGTGTCCGCGCCGTCGCAGTCCCGGCCCGACAGCCGCACAGCGTCCGCGCACGCCGCTCACACCGCGTCGCAATCGCACAGGACCTGTCCCGTGCGGTGGCCCACCACCCTGTGCGGCTGTGTCGGTCGGATCGGGTGCCCGGCGGGTCAGCGGATCGCGACCAGCATCCGGCGGTCGAAGGTCTGGGTCAGGGTCCCCACCTCGGCGAAGCCGGCTCCGCGCAGCGCGTCCTCCCAGGCCGGGAGGGTCGATCCGCCTGCCACGTGATCGGCGAACCGGCGCTCGCGCTCGGCGAACTCCGTGGCCAGCGCGGGCTCGTCGGCGAGGGCGTCCCACCAGGCGCGGAAGTCCTCACCGGTGGCGAGACCGCGCTCGGTCCGCTGTTCGCGCAGCCGCCGGGTCAGTGCGGCGAGGCGCGGTGCCGCCGGGTCGGCGAGGAGGGTGTCGACGTTCACGAACACCCCGCCCGGTCGCAGGGTCCCGGCGAGCTGCGCCGCGAGCGCGGGCAGGGCGCCCTCCTGCAGCCAGTGCAATCCGGTCGCCGACACGGCGGCGTCGAACGGGCCGCCCACCTGCTCCGTCCATTCCGGGCCGGACAGGTCGGCGTCGACCCAGCGGACCCGGTCCCCGGTGGTACGGCGGGCGAGCTCGAGCATCACCGGGTCGACGTCCACGCCGACGATCTCGGCCCCGGGGAAGCGGTCCGCCGCCCGCGAGGCCAGGGACCCCGGGCCGCAGGCGAGGTCGAGCAACCGCCCCGGGCCGGCGTCGAGCCCGGCGACGACGTCGAGGGCGAGCCCGAACAGGTCCTCGCGGTCGGGCACGTAGCGGGTCTGCTGGGCGTCCCACCGGGCCAGCCAGTGCCCGGCGTCGAGATCGGGGGCGACGACCACGGAACTCCTCCTGCGTAGCGGATGCACCTGCGCCCCGACGCTATTCGGCCTCCGTCCACAGGGGAACCCGCCTTCGATCGCGACGACGGTCACCCGCCGGGGTGGAGTGTCGAGGCGCCCGACCGCACCGGACCTGCGACGTTCACCGCACGTGACGAATCGGCTCGACATCCGGACACCTAGGGGTCTCGAACTGAGCGCAGCCCTAGATGTAGTGTCCGCGGCGCTGGTGGTTCACCGGCCCGCCCGGGTCGGTGAGGCAAGAGGGAACCCGGTGCGAATCCGGGACTGCCCCGCAGCGGTGAACGGGAACGACCGCCGTCACGAGCACTGGGAGACCCTCCCGGGAAGCGACGGCCAGTAGGCCGGGCGCCTGCGGCACTCGTGAGTGGAAAAGTCGGCTCAGGCCGCGACAACCACTCACGGGCGCCGAAGGCGCCCGATACCCGTGAGTCCGAAGACCTGCCACCGGTGCGCGCACCGCCCGGTGTGCGCTGCTCCGGGGCCTCGCGGGAGGGCGCCAGGGTGCGGCGCCCGGCGCCGTCTCCTCACCTCGCGCGCGGTCACGGACCGACGGCGACTCGCGAGGAGAGAGCCCGTGACCGCATCCACCGCTCCCCCTGCCTCACCGAACGGCATCGCACCGGCCGCGCTGCGCGTGATCCGGCGCGACGGTTCCGAGACGAGCTTCGACGCCTCGAAGATCTCGGTGGCGATGACCAAGGCGTTCCTGGCCGTCGAGGGCGGCGCCGGGGCGTCGTCGTCCCGGCTGCACCCGCTCGTCCAGGAGCTGACCGGCCAGGTCGTCGCGGCGCTGCACCGGCACCCGACGCCGGTCGTGCAGGTCGAGCAGATCCAGGACCAGGTCGAGCTCGCGCTCATGCGCGGCGAGCACCACAAGGTCGCCCGCTCCTACGTGCTCTACCGCGAGCAGCAGGCGCAGGCACGTGCGAGCGACCCCGACGCCGGCGGAGCGAGCACGACGATCCACGTCACCGGCCCGGACGGCACGCGGGCCCCGCTGGACCGCGGCCGGGTCGAGACCGTGCTGGCCGAGGCCCTCGACGGGATCGACGACGTCGAGGCCGCCCCCGTTCTGGCCGAGCTGGACCGCACGGTCTACGACGGCATCACCGCCGACGAGCTCTCGCAGGCCCTCGTCATGGCGGCCCGGACGCTCGTCGAGCGGGAGCCGGACTACTCGCTCGTCGCGTCGCGGCTGCTCATGGACCGGCTGCGCGCCGAGGCGGTCTCGCACCTGTCCGGCACCCGGGAGACCCCGGACCAGGCCACGATGGCCCGGGACTACGCGTCCTACACGAAGGACTACCTGCGGCACGCGATCGCGATCGGCCTGGTCGACGCCGAGCTGGCCACGTTCGACCTGGACCGCGTCACGGCGGCGCTGCACCCCGAGCGCGACCTGCAGATCGGCTTCCTCGGCCTCCAGACCCTGTACGACCGGTACTTCCTGCACGAGCACGGCACCCGGTTCGAGCTGCCCCAGGCGTTCTTCCTGCGGGTCGCGATGGGACTGGCCGTCCGCGAGGTCGACCGCGAGGCCCGCGCGATCGAGTTCTACGAGCTGCTGTCGAGCTTCGACTTCATGGCCTCCACCCCGACGCTGTTCAACTCCGGCACGACCCGGCCGCAGCTGTCGTCGTGCTTCCTCACCACCGTCGACGACGACCTCGACTCGATCTTCGGCGGCTACCGCAACAACGCGCTGCTCGCGAAGTACTCCGGCGGGCTGGGCAACGACTGGACCCCGGTCCGTGGTCTCGGCGCGCACATCCGCGGCACCAACGGTGTCTCGCAGGGCGTCGTGCCGTTCCTCAAGATCGCCGGGGACACCGCCGTCGCCGTCAACCAGGGCGGCAAGCGCAAGGGCGCGGCGTGCGCCTACCTGGAGACGTGGCACGCCGACATCGAGGAGTTCTTCGACCTCCGCAAGAACACCGGCGACGACCGCCGTCGCACCCACGACATGAACACCGCGAACTGGGTGCCCGACGAGTTCCTCCGCCGGGTGGAGGCCGACACCACGTGGACGCTGTTCTCCCCGGACGAGGTGCCGGACCTGCACGATCTCTACGGCCTCGAGTTCGCCGAGCGGTACCGCGCGTACGAGGCCGCCGCCGAGCGGGGCGAGCTGCGGGTGCACCGGACGGTCCGTGCGGTGGACCTGTGGCGGCGGATGCTGACCATGCTGTTCGAGACCGGACACCCGTGGGTCACGTTCAAGGACCCGTGCAACCTGCGCAGCCCGCAGCAGCACGCCGGCGTCGTGCACTCGTCGAACCTGTGCACGGAGATCACGCTCAACACCCGGGCCGGGCACGACGACGACCGGGGCGAGGTCGCCGTCTGCAACCTGGGTTCGGTCAACCTGGCCGCGCACGTGACGCGTGACGGGCTGGACGCGGACAAGCTGCGCCGCACGGTGACCACGGCGGTCCGGATGCTGGACAACGTCGTGGACATCAACTTCTACACGATCCCGGAGGCCCGCCGGTCCAACCTGCGCCACCGCCCGGTCGGCCTGGGGATGATGGGCTTCTCCGACGCGCTGTTCCTGCAGCGGATCGCGCCCGGCAGCGAGGCCGCGGTCGGGTTCGCCGACGTCAGCGCGGAGGTCCTGAGCTACCACGCGATCGCCGCGTCGTCGGACCTCGCGGCCGAGCGTGGTCGCTACGCGAGCTTCGAGGGCTCGCTGTGGAGCCGCGGCGTCCTGCCGATCGACTCGCTCGACCTGCTGGCCGACGCCCGCGGCGAGGGCGAGCTGGAGGTCGACCGGTCCTCCACACTGGACTGGGCGTCGCTGCGGGAGACCGTCCGCACCCAGGGGATGCGCAACTCCAACGTGCTCGCCATCGCCCCGACGGCGACGATCTCGAACATCTGCGGGGTCGGGCAGTCCATCGAGCCGATCCACCTCAACCTGTACGTGAAGTCCAACATGTCCGGCGACTTCACCGTGGTCAACCCGCACCTGGTCCGCGACCTCAAGGAGCGCGGCCTGTGGGACGAGGTGATGGTCTCGGACCTCAAGTACTTCGACGGCTCACTGGCCGAGATCGACCGGGTGCCCGGCGACCTCAAGGAGCTGTACGCGACGGCGTTCGAGATCGAGCCGCGGTGGCTGGTCGAGGCCGCGTCGCGGCGGCAGAAGTGGCTCGACCAGGCCCAGTCGCTGAACCTGTACCTGGCCGGGCCGAGCGGGCGGAAGCTCGACGAGCTGTACCGCCTCGCGTGGCGCTCCGGCCTCAAGACCACCTACTACCTGCGGACGCGGGCGGCGACGTCGGTGGAGAAGTCCACCCTCAAGGGCACCGACGGGCGGCTGACCGGGGTCCCGACCGGGACGTCCGGGCCTGCCGGGCCTGCGGCCTCGCCCGCCGCGACGGTCCCCGCCGTGCCGGTGCCCGGCACGGCCGCCACCCCTGGCCCGGCGGTGGTCCGGCCGGTGACGACCGGGGCGCCGTCCACCGGCCCGGCGGACTCCACCGCGACCGCGGAGATGGAGCTCGACCTCGATCCCGCCGCCGCCTGCTCGATCGACGACCCCGACTGCGAGGCCTGCCAGTGACCACCGTGGAGAACGACCCCGACACGACCGGCCTCGGCGAGATCGACCGCGGCGCGGCCCCGATCGACGCCGACGACAAGCGCATGATCAACGCGCGAGCGGACGTCAACCAGCTCCTGCCGCTGAAGTACCACTGGGCGTGGGACAAGTACCTGGCCGGCTGCTCGAACCACTGGATGCCAACCGAGGTCGCCATGCAGGCCGACATCGCGCTGTGGCGCAGCCGCGACGGACTGACCGACGACGAGCGCCTGATGCTCACCCGCAACCTGGGCTTCTTCGCCACGGCGGAGTCGCTGGTCGCGAACAACGTCGTGCTCGCCGTCTACCGGCACCTCACCAACCCGGAGTGCCGGCAGTACCTGCTGCGGCAGTCGTTCGAGGAGGCCGTGCACACGCACACCTTCCAGTACGTCTGCGAGTCGCTCGGGCTCGACGAGGGCGAGCTATTCAACGCCTACCGGCAGGTCCCGTCGATCACCGACAAGGACGCGTGGGCGCTGCGTTACACCCAGGCGCTGTCCGACCCGGACTTCTGCACCGGCACCCCGGAGAACGACCGGGCGTTCCTGCGCGACCTCGTCGCGTTCTACGTCGTGTTCGAGGGGATGTGGTTCTACACCGGGTTCGCGCAGATCCTCGCTCTGGGCCGCCGGAACAAGATGGTCGGCGTCGCCGAGCAGTACCAGTACATCCTGCGCGACGAGTCGATCCACCTGAACTTCGGCATCGACTGCATCAACCAGATCAAGATCGAGAATCCACACCTGTGGACGGCGGAGTTCGCCGCCGAGATCCGCGCGATGCTGCACGAGGCCTGCGAGCTGGAGGTCGCCTACGCCCGCGACACCATGCCGCGGGGGATGCTCGGGCTGACCGCCGAGTCGTGCGAGCAGTACCTGCGTTTCATCACCGACCGGCGGGCCGAGCAGATCGGCCTGGCGCCGCTGTTCGGCCAGGCCGACAACCCGTTCCCGTGGATGAGCGAGGCGATGGACCTGCGGAAGGAGAAGAACTTCTTCGAGACGCGGGTGACCGAGTACCGCACCGGCGGCTCCCTGGAGTGGGACTGACCCGCCGCCCCGCCGAGATGCGTCTCAGCGTCGTCGGACGATCTCCACCCGACGCTGGTCCGCATCTCGGCGCGGATCGTCCGGACCCGTACGGCGTGCCCGGGGCGGCGGCCCGGCCGGGACCGGTGGGCGGGCACCGGATGCGTCGGCGCGGTCAGATCGGTGTGAAGAGCATGTGACGGTCCGGGCCGCCCGCCCCCGGTGGGCGGCCCGGTCTGCTCAGACTGACCGGTGTGAACGCCCCGGTCCCGCACGACGCGCACCGCCACATCGGTGTCCTGCCCGCCTACCCGTTCTACGGCGGGCCCCCGGTGCACCCGGACGTCTCGGCCCGGGCGACGGTGGCCGAGCTCGGCCGGGACCTCGATGCCGAGGGCACCGAGCTCGCCGTCGTCATGCCGAACTACGGGGTGCCCGACCCGGCACCGTCGTTCGCCCTCAACCAGCTGTGTCTGGAGGCGGCCGCCGCTGACGACCGGGTCCGCGCCGGGATCTGGGTCTCGCCCCGCCCGCAGGACGCCGCGGGCACCGCCGACGCGCTGGCCCTGGCCGGCGAACCCGGCGTGCGGATCATCAAGACCAGCTTCCTGCTCGGCGGCAGCCCCACCGACCCGGCCTGCACCCCGCAGCTCGACGCGATCTTCGCGGCGGCCCGCGAGCACGACCTCACCGTGCACGTGCACACCTCGCCGGGCGGGAACTCCGACATCGACCAGGTGGGCGAGCTGGTCGAGCGCTACGCCGACGACGTCCGGCTGCACCTGGTGCACCTCGGCGGCGGGATGAGCGGGCACATCAAACTGGTCGGCGGCCGCTTCTTCGACTGGATCGAGCGCGGCAAGCAGGTCTACACCGACACCAGCTGGGCGATCGGGTTCGCCCCCCGCTGGCTCGCCGCGGAGATCGAGAAGCGGGGCCTCGGCGCGGACCGGGGGCTGTTCGCCTCCGACGAGCCGTGGGGGGACCGGGAGGGCGAGTACGCCCGGCTCGTCGCCGCGACAGGAGACGGCGAGCTGGCGCGAATGGTGTTGCGCGACAACGCTGAGCGCTTGTACGGCTGAGATCCGGGGAACCACCCCGGATGCGCAGGCGACGCCGGCCGGGCGGATCCGGTCGGTTCGTCCGGCCTTAGCAGACTTCGCAGGAACGCCGCGGAAGTACGCACGGATTCGCCGCCGTCGTGGTTCCCTCGCGCACCCCGCCGTCACAGGCGCAGGCTCACCGCCGTCGACATCGGCGGAGGGAGGGCCGGGTGCAGGGGATCGAACGGGTCGGCGTCGTCGGAGCAGGCGCGCTGGGCACTGCGGTCGCCGGCGCGTGCGTACGTGCCGACCGTGACGTGCTCCTGGTGGACCGGTCGCGTTCCGCAGCCGAGCACGGGCGGATGCGTCTGCTCGACCGGCTCGACCGCGACGTCCGCACCGGCAGGCTCTCCGACGCCGAGCGGGAGCGAGCGGCATGGCGGCTGCGCGTCACGACCGATCCCGGCGAGCTCACCGACCGCGAACTGGTGGTCGAAGCGGTGACCGAGGACGCGTCGGTGAAGCGCGACGTGCTCGGCACCGTGTCCGGTGTGGTCAAGACGGACGACGCGCTGATCGCGACGACCACGTCGTCGCTGCCCGTCACGCTGCTGGCCGGCGCCACCGATCGACCCGGTGCCGTGGTCGGCCTGCACTTCCTGCCGCCCGCACCGGTGCTGCCGCTGGTCGAGATCGTCCCGGCACTCGGCACCGAGCCGCGGACCGTGGACCGGGCCGAGCTGTTCGTCACCCACACCCTGCGGCGGCGGACCCTGCGGGTGCCGGACCGGGCGGGGTTCGTCGTCCACACCCTGATCGTGCCGTACCTGCTCGCGGCGATCCGGCTGGTCGAGGCCGGCACGGCGACCGCGGAGGACGTCGACGCGGCGATGCGTGTCGGCTGCGCGCATCCGACCGGCCCGCTGGAGCTCGCCGACCTCATCGGCCTCGACACACTCGCCCGGGTCGCCGACTCGATGCACGCCGAGCACTGCGAACCGCAGTTCGTCACGCCCGCGCTGCTGCGCCGGATGGTCGAGGCCGGCCGGCACGGCAGGCGGAGCGGACGCGGCTTCCACTCCTATCCCTCGAAGGCCTATCCGCTCCCGTACGAGGAGATCGCATGACAATCGAGCACAAGGTCCGGGTCCATCGCAGCGAGGAGGACCTCGCCCGCCCCGACCAGCTGGCCTGGAAGATCGCCGAGGTCGCGGCGGACCGGATCGCCCCGCCCGCCGAGGTCGCCGACATGGTCGTGAACCGGCTGGTCGACAACGCGGGCGTGGCCGTGGCCTCGCTCGACCGCAGGCCGGTCGTCGCCGCGCGGGCGCAGGCCCTGCGCCACGCCCCGGCCGCGGGCCGGGCCGGCTCCGTGGTGTTCGGGACCCGCGAGCGGGTCTCGCCCGAGTGGGCCGCGTGGGCGAACGGCGTCGCCGTGCGCGAGCTGGACTACCACGACACGTTCCTCGCCGCGGACTACTCCCACCCCGGCGACAACATTCCCCCGCTACTGGCCGTCGCCCAACACGTCGGCGCCGACGGTGCCGCTCTGACCCGTGCCGTCGCCGTGGCCTACGAGGTCCAGGTCGCCCTGGTGACCGGCATATGCCTGCACCAGCACAAGATCGACCACGTGGCGCACCTCGGCCCGTCGGTCGCCGCCGGGATCGGCGCGCTGCTCGACCTGCCGACCGAGATCACCTGGCAGGCGGTGCAGCAGGCCCTGCACACCACGACCGCGACCCGGCAGTCCCGCAAGGGCGAGATCTCGTCGTGGAAGGCCTTCGCACCCGCCTTCGCCGGCAAGGTCGCGATCGAGGCCGCGGACCGCGCCATGCTCGGCGAGGGCGCGCCGTCGCCGATCTACGAGGGCGAGGACGGGGTGATCGCGTGGCTGCTGGACGGTCCGGACGCCGGCTACACGGTGCCGCTGCCGGAGCGCGGTGAGGCACCCCGGGCGATCCTGCAGACCTACACCAAGGAGCACTCCGCGGAGTACCAGAGCCAGGCGCTGATCGACCTCGCCCGGCGTCTCGGGCCCCGCATCCGGGAGGCGGGCGGCCCGGAACAGGTCCGCAGCATCGTCATCCACACCAGCCACCACACGCACTACGTGGTCGGCTCCGGCTCGGGCGACCCGCAGAAGTACGACCCGAAGGCGTCGCGGGAGACCCTGGACCACTCGATCCCCTACATCGTCGCCGTGGCGCTGCTCGACGGCGGGTTCCACCACGAGCGGTCCTACCCGCCGCACCGCCCGACCGACGACGAGCTCGTCCGGCTCTGGCACGCGGTCTCCACCGTGGAGGATCCGGAGTGGACGCGCCGGTACCACTCGGCGGACCCGGCCGAGAAGGCGTGCGGCGGCCGGGTGGAGGTCTCCCTGGACGACGGCCGGACGCTCGTCGACGAGATCGCGGTCGCCGACGCGCACCCACTGGGCGCCCGCCCGTTCGGCCGCGACGAGTACCTGGGCAAGTTCCGCGACCTGGCCCGCGACCTGGTGGACCGGGTGGAGCAGGACCGGTTCCTCGACGCCGCGCTGCGGCTGCCCGAGCTCACCGCGGACGAGCTGGGCGAGCTGACGGTCGTCCCGACGGCGCTCGCCACCCATTCCGACCGCGGGGTCTTCTGATGCTCGGCACGACCACGACGGCGCACGAGCGGCGGGTCGCGCTGCGGGAGGCGCTGGCGAGCGGACGGCTGCTGCAGTTCCCGGGCGCGTTCAACGCGCTGTCCGCCCAGCTGATCGCCGAACAGGGCTTCGACGGCGTCTACGTCTCGGGCGCGATGCTCTCGGCGGAGCTCGGGCGGCCCGACGTCGGCCTGACCACCGCCACCGAGGTGGCCGGGCGGGCGGCCACCATCGCCCGCGCCACCGGCCTGCCCACGCTCGTCGATGCCGACACCGGCTGGGGCGGCCCGGCCAACGTGGCCCGGACGATCCAGACGTTCGAGGACGCCGGGGTCTCCGGCTGCCACCTCGAGGACCAGATCGACCAGAAGCGCTGCGGCCACCTGTCCGGCAAGGAACTCGTGTCCACCGACGACATGTGCACCCGGATCCGCGCCGCGGTCCGGGGCAGGCGCGACGAGGCGTTCGTCCTCTGTGCCCGGACCGACGCCCGCGCGGTGGAGGGCCTGGATGCGGCGATCGCCCGCGCGCGATCCTACGTCGAGGCCGGGGCGGACATGGTGTTCGCCGAGGCGCTGACCTCGCCGGACGAGTACGCCGCGTTCCGCGACGCGCTGGACGTCCCGCTGCTGGCGAACATGACCGAGTTCGGCAGGAGCCCGCTGCTGGACACCGTGACCCTCGAGAAGCTCGGCGTGAACGTCGTCATCTACCCGGTGACCCTGCTCCGGCTGGCCATGGGTGCCGCCGAGGCCGGCCTCGCCGAGATCCGCCGCACCGGGACCCAGGCCGGCGTGGTGGACCGCATGCAGACCCGGGCCCGGCTCTACGAGCTCATCCGCTACGACGCCTACGGCGAGTTCGACGCCACGCTCGCCGGCCACCTCGACGAGGAGGACCCCGCATGACCGTCACCGACGCACCTCCGCAGATCCACAAGGGCCTCGCCGGAGTCGTCGCCGACACGACGGCGATCTCCAAGGTGGACTCCGACACCAACTCGCTGCTCTACCGCGGTTACCCGGTGCAGGACCTGTGCGCGCGCGGGAGCTTCCTCGAGGTCGCGCACCTGCTCTGGCACGGCGAGCTGCCGGACGCCGCACAGCTGGCCGACCTCGACGCGCGGGAGAAGGCGCTGCGGCCGCTGCACCGCAGCCTGCAGTCGCTGCTGCTCGCCACGCCCGACAGCTGCCACCCGATGGACACCCTGCGCACCGCCGTGAGCTGGCTCGGGTCGGAGGACGCGCAGGAGGACGACGCCGGGGCCAACCAGGCCAAGTCGCTGCGGCTGCTCGCCGCACTGCCCACCGTCGTCGCACTCGACCAGCGCCGTCGCCGCGGGCTGGACCCGATCGCGCCGGACCCGGACCTGGGGTACGCGGCGAACTTCTTCCAGATGACCTTCGGCGAGCTCCCCGAGCCCGAGGTGGTCCGGGCGTTCGAGGTCTCGATGATCCTCTACGCCGAGCACAGCTTCAACGCCTCGACGTTCACCGCACGAGTGGTGACCTCGACGTTGTCGGACCTGTACAGCGCCGTCGTCGCGGGGATCGGTGCGCTGAAGGGCCCGCTGCACGGCGGGGCGAACGAGGCCGTCATGCACATGCTGGCCGAGATCGACGGCCCGGACGCCGCCGAGGCGTGGCTGGCCGACGCGCTGGCGAACAAGAAGAAGATCATGGGATCCGGGCACCGGGTGTACAAGCGCGGCGACTCCCGGGTGCCGACCCTGCAGACGGCGCTGGAGGAGGTCGTCGCGCTGCGTGGAGCCCAGGAGCTGCTCGGGACGCACTCGGCGCTGGCCGCCGCGATGCTGCGGGAGAAGGGCCTGCACCCGAATCTCGACTACCCGGCGGGCCCGCTCTACCACCTGATGGGGTTCGACATCCCGATGTTCACCCCGCTGTTCGTGATATCCCGGATCACCGGCTGGACCGCGCACATCACCGAGCAGCTCGCGGCGAACTCCCTCATCCGCCCGCTGGCGGCCTACGAGGGCTCGGCACGCCGCGAGGTCCCGGACCCCGGCTGACCAGCCGGTCCCCCACCGGCCGGGCCCGCCCGTCGATCACGGGCAGGTCCGGCCGGCACCGGCGGTACCCGGTCTGCCAGCGCGGCCGTGCGGCGCACCACGGGTTCCAGTTCGGCGAACGGCAGCCGGGCGGGCTGGACGTGGCACAGCAGGTCGGTCGCGTAGGGGAGGCACGGGTCGGCCGCCAGCCCGGCGGCCACCTCCTGCTCGGTCCCCGCGTACACGTTGCCCGCGCGCAGGTGCGCCGCCGGATCGCGGCCCCACCGTGCGACGTGCGGCGCGAGCAGGTCGTGTACGGCCACCCGGGACGCACCCGGCACGACGGGGCGGGAGAGCCCGACCCGCCGCCCGCCCAGCGCGCGGAAGCGGGCGAGCAACCGGGCGGAGCGGACGTCGTCGGGCCCGGACAGGCCGGACCGCCTGCCCGACAGCAGGCCCAGGCCGCGGGCCGCGGCCACCGCGACCCCGTCCTCGGACGACGTCGCAAGCCAGGTCCGCCCGCGCAGGCCCCGGACCGCTGGGACGACGTCCGCGCGGGCCAGCACGTCCAGCACCTCGGCGAGCCGGGCGTGCCGCTCCTCGGGCCGCACGCCGAACGCGTCCGCCGCCACCGCGTCGGATCCCGCACCGACGCCCAGCTCCAGGCGGCCACCGCTCAGCGCGTCCACCGTCGCGGCGTCCTCCGCCAGCCGTAGTGGCTGCTCGAGCGGCCCGACGACGACCGCGGTCCCCAGCCGGATCCGCCCGGTCCGGGCGGCGACGGCGGCCAGCACGACGAGCGGGGACGACGCGTGGCCCTGCTGTGCACCGAGATGGTGCTGGGCGATCCAGAACGAGCCGAAGCCCAGCTCCTCGGCGAGCACGGCCAGCCGGACGGTGTCGGACAGCTCGGCCGCAGAGTCCCGCGGGCCGGAAGCGTGGGTCAGGACACCCCAATTCACCCTCGACACCTGATCAATCTTTCATAGATTGTCCGGGTGATCCGATCCCGTCCGGCCCTCGTGGCCGTCGCCGTGTCCGCCGTGCTGCTGCTTGCCGGCTGCGGCTCCGCCGTGCAGGACGCCCCCGCGCCGGGAGGAGGGACGGCGGAGGGCTTCCCCGTCACCGACGACAACTGCGGTGTCACGACGACCTACACCGCCCCGCCGGCCCGTGCGGTCACCCTCACCTCGAACGCCACCGAGCTGATGCTCGAGCTGGGTCTGCAGGACGCGATGGTCGGCACGTCGTACCTGAAGAACCGGCCGATCGGCGAGAAGTACGCCGAGGCCTACGCCGGGGTCCCGGTGCTGGCGCCGGGCCAGCCGTCGCTGGAGCAGCTCGTCGCCGCCGAGCCGGACTTCGTCTACTCCGGATACCCGGACGGGTTCTCCGAGTCCAACGGCCACACCCGGCCGCGGCTGGCCGAGCTGGGGATCGACACCCACCTCAATCCCGAGTCGTGCCGCGAGGGCAGGTCCGGTTTCGAGGACCTGTTCGGCGAGATGGACCGGATCGGTGCGATCTTCGGCGTGCCCGACCGCGCGGCGGCGAGCGTCGGCGACCTGCGCGGACGACTGGACCGCGTGCGCGCGCAGCTGGGTGACGTGGAGCCGGTGCCGGTGTTCGTCTACAACAGCGGCGCCGACGCACCGCGGACCGCGGGCGGCAAGGCGATCCTCACCGAGATGATCGAACGGGCCGGCGGGCGCAACGTGTTCGACGACGTCGCCGAGCGCTGGCCCCAGGTGTCCTGGGAGCAGGTCGCGCAGCGGCGTCCCGCGGTGATCCTGATCTACGACTACCTCGAGCCCAGCGTCGAGTCGAAGATCGCCACGCTGCGGTCGACACTCGCGATCGCGGCGGTCCCAGCCCTCGCCACGGGTGCGTTCCCGACCGTCGCGCTGTCCGAGGCCCAGCCCGGCCCGCGGTCCGTCGACGCCGTGGAACAGCTGGCCCGGGACCTGCACCCCGACCGCTTCCGGTGACCCGGCGCGCCGAGCTCGTCGCCGTCCTGCGGCCCGACGGCGCCCTCCCGCGCGGCGCCGCCGCCGGTCCCGTCGCACGGGCCGCGGGACGGTACCCGCTGCCCCTGGTCGTCGCCGGGCTCGCGGTGCTGCTCGTCGCCGTCACCGGGGCGGCGCTCGCGACCGGATCGGTGGCGGTGCCGTGGTCGCAGACCTGGCGGATCCTCGCGCACCGCCTCGGCGGGACCGCCCTGGTCCCCGCCCCGGACTGGTCCCGTGCGCAGGACCTCATCGTCGCCGACACCCGGCTGCCCCGGGTCCTGCTGGCCGCCCTCGTCGGGGCGACACTCACGGTGGCCGGGATGGTCCTGCAGGCGGTGGTCCGCAACCCGCTCGCCGGTCCGAGCGTCATCGGGGTCTCCTCGGGCGCCGCGACCGGCGCCGTCGTCGTGATGCGGTTCGGGCTGCTCGGGGCCGGGGCGCTGACGCTCAACGTCGCGGCCTTCGCCGGGGCACTGGCGACGCTGGCCGTGGTCCTGACGATCGCCCGCTCGGCCGGCCGGATCACCGTGCTGCGGCTGATCCTCGGTGGTGTCGCGGTCGGGTCGGTGCTGTCCGCGCTGACCAGCCTGCTGGTGCTCACCGCACCCAGTCCCACCCTCGCCTCGCAGGTGCTGTTCTGGACCCTCGGCGGGTTCGGCGCGGCCCGCTGGGAGCTGCTGCTCGGCCCCGCGGTCGTCCTGGTCGCGGGCCTGGTGCTGCTGCTGGGACGGGCCCGCGAACTCGACCTGCTGCTCGCCGGTGACGAGAGCGCCGGGGCACTCGGCCTGGACGTGCACCGGTTCCGGCAGCTGATGTTCGTCGTGATCGCGGTGCTGGTGGGGGTGACCGTCGCGGTGAGCGGCGTGATCGGGTTCGTGGGGCTGATGCTTCCGCACGTCGTGCGCTTCATGGTCGGCGCCGGGCATCGCCGCGGGCTGCCGGTCGCGGTGCTGGTCGGCGCGGTGTTCACCGTGCTCGCCGATCTCGTGGCCCGCACGGTGATCAGCCCCGAGGAGATCCCGGTCGGGATCGTGACCGCGCTGGTCGGCGGACCGTTCTTCGTCTGGCTGCTACGCCGCGACGCTGGTCGACGGCGTGTCGCTCGAGGTGGGGGCCGGCGAGACGGTCGGGCTGCTCGGACCGAACGGCAGCGGCAAGTCCTCGCTGCTGCACACCGTCTACCGGGTCAACCGGCCCGCGTCCGGACGTGTGCTGGTCGACGGCACCGACGTCCAGGAGGGGCCCGCTCGACGGGTGGCCCGCCGGGTCGGTGTGGTGATGCAAGACGTGCCGACCGACTTCCCGCTGACGGTCCGCGAGATCGTCGCGATGGGCCGGTCCCCGCACAAGCGGGCGCTGCAGGCCGACGACCCGGTCGACCACGCCCTGGTCGGAGCGGCACTGGAGCTGCTCGACCTCACCCGGCTCGCCGGGCGCCGGCTCGCCACGCTGTCCGGCGGGGAACGCCAGCGGGCACTGGTGGCGCGGGCGCTGGTGGGACGGCCGTCGCTGCTGGTGATGGACGAGCCGACCAACCATCTCGACGTCCGGCACCAGCTCGCACTCCTGGAGCTGGTCGGTGAGCTGGGGCTGCCCACGCTCGTCGCGTTGCACGACCTGAACCTCGCCGCGCGGTACTGCGACCGGATCTGCCTGCTCGACGGCGGCCGGGCGGTGGCGACGGGGACGCCCGCCGAGGTGCTCACGCCGGAGCGGATCGGCGCCGTCTACGGCGTCACCGCGACCGTGCTGGAGCATCCGTCGGCCGACTGTCCCCTGGTCGTCCTCTCGCCGTGACCGGGGGCGCCCGGTTCAGCGGGCGCCGTAGTCCGGCGTGCGCTTCTCCAGGAACGCCGCCATCCCCTCCTTCTGGTCCGAAGTGGCGAACAAGGCGTGGAAGGTCCGGCGCTCGAACCGCACGCCCTCGGCCAGGCTGGACTCGAACGCGACGTCCACGGCCTCCTTGGCCGCCGCGGCCGCGGTGCGCGACATCCCGGCGATCGTCGCCGCGACCTCGACGGCGTGGGTGACCAGCTCGTCGGCGGGCACGATCCGGCTGACCAGCCCGGCGCGTTCCGCCTCCTCGACGTCCATCGTCCGGCCGGTCAGGCACAGGTCCATGGCCTTGGCCTTGCCGACGGCCCTGGTGAGCCGCTGGGACCCACCGATCCCGGGGATCACCCCGAGCTTGATCTCGGGCTGGCCGAACCGGGCCGTGTCGGCGGCGATCAGCAGATCGCACAGCATCGCCAGCTCGCAGCCGCCGCCGAGGGCGTGCCCGGCGACCGCGGCGATCAGCGGGGTGCGCAGGCCGGTGATCGCGTCCCAGCCGGCGAACAGGTCCCGGCGCACCACCTCGTCGTGGGTCAGGCCGGCCATCTCGGCGATGTCGGCGCCGGCGGCGAACGCCCGTTCCGAGCCGGTGATCACGACGGCGCCGACGGCCGGGTCGGCGTCGAACGTCCGGACCGCGGCGACGACGTCGTGCATGAGCTGTTCGTCGAGTGCGTTCAGCGCTTTCGGCCGATCGAGCCGGACCAGGCCCACGCCCGGCGCCGGGGTGTCGACGAGGATCGTCGTGTAGTCACTCATCAGCTGCCCTTCCGGATGTCGGTGATGATCGCCGAGAAGTCCCGGACGCGGTCGTCGCGGCCGGTGAACTCGCTGTAGCGCTCGGTCGCGCGCCTGCCCAGCGCGAGCTCGACACCGGCCTCCGCGGCCGCGGCCTCGGCGAGCCGGAGGTCCTTGAGCATCAGCTGGGCGGCGAACCCGCCGCTGAAGTCGCGGTTGGCGGGGCTGGCAGGAACGGGCCCGGGTACGGGGCAGTTCGTGGTCAGTGCCCAGCACTGCCCGGAGGAGGTGGAGGCGACGTCGTAGAGCGCCTGGGGGTCCAGCCCGAGTCGCTCGGCCAGCACGAACGCCTCCGAGACAGCGATCATGGACACACCCAGCACCATGTTGTTGCACATCTTCGCGACCTGCCCCGCTCCGGGGCCGCCACAGTGCACGGTGCGCTTGCCGAGCACGTCGAGTACCGGCCCGGCGGCGGCGAGGGCGTCCTGCTCGCCGCCGGCCATGAAGGTCAGCGTCCCGGCCTCGGCGCCGACCACCCCGCCCGAGACCGGGGCATCGACCGAGGGGTGCGACGAGGCGGCCGCCCGCTGGTGCGCGGCCCGGGACGAGGCGACGTCGATCGTCGAGCAGTCCACGAACAGCGCCGCCGCGGGTGCGACCGGGAGCAGCTGGTCCCAGGCGGCGAGGACGTGCTCCCCGGTGGGCAGCATCGTCAGCACCACCGCGGCGTCGGCGACGGCCGCCGGCCCGGAGACCGCGACCGACACACCGGCGGCGGCCGCGGCCTCCTGCGCCGCGGGCACCGGGTCGTAGCCCGTGACGTCGTGTCCGGCGGCGACGAGGTTGGCGGCCATCGGTCCGCCCATGTTGCCCAGCCCCACCACGGCGATCCTGCTCATCGGTCGTCCCCCAGTCCCAGCTCGGCGGTGTCGGTCAGCGGCGCGAAGTACGCCTGCACCAGGTCGTGGTCCACGTGTTCGAGCACCGCGGGCGCCCACCGCGGGGTGCGATCCTTGTCGACCACCTGCGCCCGGATGCCCTCCACCAGATCAGGGACTTCCAGACACCGCAGCGAAACTCGGAACTCCTGGTCCAGGGCCTGCTCGAGCGAGGTGAGGTCGCGGGCGCGGCGGATGCCGGCGAGCGCGACCTTCACGCACGTCGGGGACTTCTGCCCGATCGTCTTGGCGGTGTCCTCGGCGTCGGGCACTCCGGAGGCGGCGAGATCGGCGACGATCTCCTCGGCGGTCCCGGACGCGTAGCAGCGGTCGATCCACCACCGCGAGGGGCCCAGCGCCGGTTCCGGCTCGGGCTCGGCGAGCTCCTGGAGCAGGTGTCCGAGCAGTTCGGTCAGGTCGGGCCCGGTGGCGCGGACGTCGCCGAGGGCGGCGAGCAGGGCGGGGACCTTGTCGGTGGGCACGTACCAGTCGGCGAGCCCCATGGCCAGCGCGTCTCCGGCGCCGAGCGTGGTCCCGGTCAGCGCGGCGTGCAGCCCCAGCTGCCCGGACGCCCGGGCCAGCAGCCAGGTCCCGCCGACGTCGGGGACCAGGCCGATCCCGACCTCGGGCATGGCGATGCGGGTCCGCTCGGTGACGATCCGGTGGCTGGCGTGCCCGCTGAGCCCGACCCCGCCGCCCATGACGAGCCCGTCCATCACGGCGACGAACGGCTTGGGGTAACTCCCGATCAGGGCGTTGAGGTGGTACTCGTCGCGCCAGAACGCGCGGGTGGCTTCCCCACCGGTCTTCGCGTCGTCGTGGATGGCGCGGATGTCGCCGCCGGCACAGAGCCCGCGTTCCCCGGCCCCGGTCAGCACCACGGCGCCGACGGTGTCGTCGTCGATCCACTCCTGCAGCGCAGTGTGGATCTCGCGCACCATGTCGTGGGTGAGGGCGTTGATCGCCTCCGGCCGGTTCAGGACGATCCGGCCGATCCCGCCGGCCCGGTCGATGTCCACCTCGCTCATCGTTCCGCTCCCATCAGTCCGCGGGAGACGATCACGCGCATCACCTCGTTGGTGCCTTCGAGGATCCGGTGCACGCGCAGGTCCCGCACGATCTTCTCGATGCCGTACTCGGCGAGGTAGCCGTAGCCGCCGTGCAGCTGCAGGGCGGTGTCGGCGACCTCGTGGCCGGTGTCGGTGGCCAGCCGTTTGGCCATCGCGCACAGCCGGGTCGCGGCCGGTTCACCGGCGTCGGCGGCGCGGGCGGCGCGGTGCAGCAGCAGCCGGGCGGCTGCCAGCTCGGTGTAGGCGTCGGCGATGCGGAACCGCAGGCCTTGCTGCCGTGCCAGTGGCCCACCGAAGGCCTGCCGGTCCGTCAGGTGCGCCACGGCCTTGTCCAGTGCGGCGCGGGCTCCGCCGAGCGAGCAGGCGGCGATGTTGAGCCGCCCGCCGTCCAGCCCGCCCATGGCGATCCGGAAGCCGCCGCCGGTCTCGCCGAGCCGGTCGGTGTCGGGGACGCGGACATCGCGCAGGATCACCTGCCGGGTGGGCTGGGCGTTCCAGCCCATCTTGTCCTCGTTCGGGCCGAACTCCAGACCCGCGGCCCCCTTCGGCACGACGAAGGCGGTGATCCCGCCCGCGCCCGCTGCGCCGGTGCGGGCGAAGACGAGGTAACGATCGGAGGTGCCGGCCCCGGAGATGAACTGTTTGACACCGTCGAGCACCCAGCCCTCGCCGTCGCGCACGGCGGTGGTCCGCAGCGCGGCCGCGTCGGATCCGGCGTCGGGCTCGGTGAGGCAGTAGCTGCCGAGCTCGTCCATCGAGCACAGCGCGGGCAGCAGGCGTTCGCGCTGCTCGTCGGTACCGTGGCGGTCGATCATTCCGGCGACCATGTTGTGGATCGACAGGTAGCCCGCCAGCGACGGGCAGCCGGTCGCCAGGGCCTCGAACACCAGCACGGCGTCGAGCCGGGACAGTCCGGTGCCGCCATGCTCGTCGGCGACGTACAGCGCCGCCATACCCAGCTTCGCCGCCTCGCGCAGCACGTCGACCGGGAAGTGCTTGTCACGGTCCCAGTCGACCGCGTGCGGGGCGATCCGCTCGGTGGCGAACTCCTGCGCGGTGTCGACGAGTGCCTGCTGGATCTCGTCGAGCTCGGCCAGGTCGGACGTGTCGGCCGTGGTCATGACATCGTCGGGATCACGAAGGAGGCGCCGTCCTTGATCCCGGAGGGCCAGCGCGAGGTGACGGTCTTGGTGCGGGTGTAGAAGCGGAACGCGTCCGGGCCGTGCTGGTTGAGGTCGCCGAATCCGGACGCCTTCCAGCCGCCGAAGGTGTGGTAGGCGATCGGTACCGGGATCGGCACGTTCACCCCGACCATGCCGGTCTCCACCCGGGCGGCGAAGTCGCGGGCGGCGTCGCCGTCGCGGGTGAAGATCGCGACGCCGTTGCCGTACTCGTGCGCGTTCGCGATGCGCAGCGCCTCGCCGTAGTCGGCGGCACGGACCACCGACAGCACCGGGCCGAAGATCTCGGTGCGGTACAGGTCCATGTCGGTGGTGACGCGGTCGAACAACGTCCCACCGACGAACCAGCCACCCTCGCCGCCCTCGGGAGCGGCGACGCCGCGACCGTCGACGACCAGCTCGGCGCCCTCCGCCACGCCCGCGGTGATCGCTCCGGTCACCCGTTCCAGGGCGTCCGCGCCGACCAGTGGCCCGAGATCGGCGGTCTCCGAGTCGGAGCGGCCGATCTGCAGGCCGCGGGCTCGTTCGGCGAGCTTCGCGACCAGCCGGTCCGCGGTCTGCTCGCCGACCGGGACCGCGACCGAGATCGCCATGCACCGCTGGCCGGCCGAACCGAACGCCGCACCCGAGAGCGCGTCGGCAGCCTGGTCCAGATCCGCGTCCGGCAGCACCACCAGGTGGTTCTTGGCCCCGCCGAAGCACTGCGCACGTTTGCCGTGCGCCGTGGCCGTCGCATAGACGTGCTGCGCGATCGGAGTCGATCCGACGAACCCGACGGCAGCGACGTCCGGGTGGACCAGCAGCGCATCGACCGCCTCCCGGTCGCCGTGCAGCACGTTCAGCACGCCCGGCGGGAGCCCGGCCTCGGCGAACAGTTCCGCGATCCGCACCGGCACCGACGGGTCGCGCTCGGACGGCTTGAGGATCACTGCATTCCCGCACGCCAGTGCCGGCCCCGCCTTCCAGAGCGGGATCATCGCCGGGAAGTTGAACGGCGTGATCGCCGCGACCACACCGAGCGGCTGACGCATCGAGTACACGTCGATCCCCGGACCGGCATCGCTCGAGTACTCCCCCTTGAGCAGGTGCGGCGCACCGGCGGCGAACTCGACGACCTCCAGGCCACGTTGAACGTCCCCGCGCGCGTCGGGCAGCGTCTTGCCGTGCTCGGCGGACAGCAGCGCCGCCAGCTCGTCGAGGTGAGCGTCCGCGAGCTGCAGGAAGCGCAGCAACACCCGCGCCCGGCGCTACGGGTTCCACGACGCCCACTCCCGTTGCGCCTGCACGGCCACTCGCACGACCTCGTCCACGTCGGCTGCGGAGGCGAGCCGGACCTGGGAACGAACGGTTCCGCGATTCGGATCGGAGACATCGGAGAACCGCGTCGACGTACCGCGCCACTGTTTTCCTGAAACGAGATGATCGATTACCTCGGGCATGGGTCTCCCTGCTCGACGACGACGAAACAGTCTCCGATCGGCATGGTGCGGCGTGACCGAGTATCGCCCGACCGGCGTCAACGACCATAAAGTCGGACGTCCATCTATGTCCACGAACTGGGGAGATGTGTTCCATGACACGAATTCGACTGCGATTCAAGACATGCGAAAGACCGGGCGGGCCATGTTGCCCGTCCGGTCTTTCCGACGCGAGAATCAGAGTCTCATCGAATAGCCAGCACCTCCCTCCGCGCCTTTCCTGCGTAGCGCGCGACCGGTCGGATCAGAATGTTGTCGGCCGCCTGCTCGATCACGTGCGCGGTCCAGCCGCTGATTCGCGACACCGCGAACAGCGCGGTGAACATCGGGGTGTCGAAACCCATGAGGTGGAACAGCGAGCCCGCGGCGTAGTCGAGGTTGGGACGCAGGCCCTTCTCCCGGAGCATCGCGCCGGCGAGCACTTCGTAGTGCGCCATCAGTGCCCGCTCGTCGCGCATCTCCGCGACCCGGCGCATGCGGGCGTGCAGGGCGGGGACCCGGGAGTCGCCGCGCTTGTACACCCGGTGACCGAAGCCCATGACCGTGTCGCCGGCCTCGAGCCGTGCGGTCAGCCACTCGTCGACACGGTCGGGGTCGCCGATGTCGTCGAACTGGTTCATGACCGCTTCGTTCGCGCCGCCGTGCAGCTCGCCCTTGAGGGCTCCGAGGGCGGCGACGACCGCGCTGTAGAGGTCCGACCGGGTGGAGGTGACGGTCCGGGCGGCGAAGGTGGAGGCACTGAAACTGTGCTCGGCGTAGAGGATCATTGCAGCCTCGAACGCCCGCACGATCTCAGGCTCGGGAATCGCTCCGAAGGTCATGTGGAAGACGTTCTCGGCATGCCCCAGGTCCTCCCGCGGTGCGATCGGCCGCTGCCCACGGCGGCGCCGCTGGTCCAGCGCCACGACCGTGGGAAGCACCGCGAGCAGGTGCACCGTTTTGTCGGCACTGGCTTCGGCCGAGCGGTCCGTGGTCGCCGGATCGGCGGAGCCGATCCAGCTCACGGCGGTACGCAGTACATCCATCGGGTGGCAGTCGGTGGGCAGCGCCAGCAGGAGCCGCTCCAGTTCCGGGGCGAGCATCCGCTGGGCCCGTTCACGGCGCTCGAGCTCTGCGAGCTCGACGGGGTCCGGGAGTTCCCCGGTCCACAGCAGGTGGGCGACCTCGACGAATGTGTGGCTTTCAGCGAGCTCGGATGCCGGATAACCACGGTAGAGCAGCACGTTGTGGCAGGGATCGACGTCGGAGATCGACGTAGTGTCGGCGGTGACGCCCACCAGGCCACGTCGGACCCGGGTATCAGGAACGTTCTCGGTCATGGACTGTTCTCCTTCAGGAGGGTCGGTGGCCCGGCTCCTCGACGGCGTCGCGACGGACTCCGGGCCGGAGCGCATCGGCGACAACTCGCGGTGCTGCTTCACGCGGGGCCCGGCCGCCACGGCCGGTGGCGGTCCCCGGTGCCCGCGGCGGGGGTGACGGGGTGGATCACGACGTCCATGCCGAAGGTGGCGAGCTGCGGGACGGTGAGCGGCGGGACGGAGGTCGGGTCGCTGCCGGCGACGGTGGTCGTTGTCGTGGTCGTGGTCGTGGTCGCCAGCAGCGGGACGGAGAGGGCCTCGCGGAACACCGTGTAGGCGGTGTCCGAGTTCGGCGCCTCGACGACGATCAGGTCCGCCCCCGCGCCGACACAGGCGCGGGCACGATCGACGCTGTCGATGAGCCCACCCTCGGCACGGACGGTCGTGCGGGCCCCGATCAGGAAGTCCGGGTCGCGGCGAGCGCGTACGGCGGTGCGGACCCGGGCGGTCACGTCGTCGGCGTCGGCCGGACCGGGCCCCGAGGACCGTTCGCCGGTGACGACATCGTCCAGATACACCCCTGTCGCGCCGGCTTCCTCGAGCACCTGGACGGTGTGGGCGAGCGCGGCTCGGCTGTGGACGTCTGCGGCCGCGTTGCCCAGATCGACGAGGACCGGCAGCGATGTGGCCTGCACGACCTCGGCGGTCCTGGCGACGATCTCCGGCAGACCGGCCGGTGCGGTCGTCGGCCGGCCGACCTGCGTGGCGAGCAGATCCCAGGAGAGGTGGACCCCGTCGAGACCACAGGCCGCGCTCCGCGGGGCCGCGGCGGAGGTCGTCACGGTGTGGAATCGCAACAGCCCTGCGCCGCACCGGGTCCATCGCAGCGCCGCGCGTAGCCCGGCCCGCCTGCGGAGCGGTGGAACGTCGGTCTGCAGCATCAGGGGGCTCCCGCTGCCGGGCTGGGATAGGCGTGGAAGCCGCGGCCGGTCTTGCGTCCGAGCAACCCGGCCTGAACCATCCGCCGCAGCAGCGGTGGTGGTGCGTAGAGGGGCTCGCGGTCCTCGGCATACATCGACTCGGCGATCGCGGCGACGGTGTCGAGACCGATCAGGTCGGCGAGCTCCAACGGCCCCATCGGGTGTGCGCAGCCGAGTCTCATCCCGGAGTCGACGTCGGCGGGGGTGGCCCGGCCGACCTCGACCATCCGCACTGCGGCGAGCAGATAGGGCACCAGCAGTGCATTCACCACGAACCCGGCCCTGTCCGCCGCCGAGATCGTCTGCTTGCCGAGCCGATCGACGACGAAGGTCTCGACCCGCTCCCGGGTACGCGGCGACGTCGTCAACGAACCGACCACCTCCACCAGCGGCAGGACCGGGACCGGGTTGAAGAAGTGCAGCCCGACGACGTTGCCAGGACGCTCGCTGCCCTGTGCCAGCTTCATGATCGGGATCGAGCTGGTGTTCGAGGCGATGATCGCCGACGGGTCGGCGAGTGCCTTGTCGATCCCGGCGACCAGATCGCACTTGACGAGTTCGTCCTCGATCACGGCCTCGATCACGAGTTGCCGGTCGGACAGGTCTCCGAGATCGACCGCGAAACGCAGTCGATCGGCGGTCGCGTCCCGCTCGGCAGCGGACAGCCTGCCCCGCGCCACCGCGCGGTCGAGCGAGGCGAGAATCCTCTCCCTGCCGAGATCGGCCGCGTCCTTGCCCTGTTCGACCACCAGGACATCGCATCCTGCGCGGGCGCACACCTCGGCGATGCCCGCGCCCATCTGACCGGCGCCGACGACGCCGACCCGCTCGATCTCGCTCACGACTCCTCCGTGTGCAGTGGGATCGGGCTCGCCGGGGACCACTGGCCCCGGCCCCCGGCGGGCGAAGGGGTCAGTGGGTGAACTGCTCGGCCTCGGTCGACCCTGCCAGCGCCGTCGTCGACGACTCCGGGTTGACCGCGGTGGAGACCGCGTCGAACCAGCCCGTCCCGACCTCGCGCTGGTGCTTGACCGCGGTGTAGCCGTCGGCCTCGGCCGCGAACTCGCGCTCCTGCAGCTCGACGTAGGAGGTCATGCCGTTCACGGCGTAGCCACTGGCCAGGTCGAACATCGAGTGGTTCAGCGCGTGGAAGCCCGCCAGGGTGATGAACTGGAACGCGTAGCCCATCGCGCCCAGCTCGCGCTGGAAGCGGGCGATCGTGTCGTCGGCGAGGTGCTTGCGCCAGTTGAACGACGGCGAGCAGTTGTAGGCCAGCATCTGGTCCGGGAACTCACCCTTGATCGCCTCGGCGTACTTGCGGGCCAGGTCCAGGTCCGGGACCGAGGTCTCCATCCACAGCAGGTCCGAGTACGGGGCGTAGGCCAGGCCACGGGTGATGCACGGGTCGATGCCGCCGGTCACCCGGCGGAAGCCCTCCGCGGTGCGCTCCCCGGTGAGGTACGGCCGGTCGCGCTCGTCGACGTCGGAGGTGATCAGGTTGGCGGCCTGTGCATCGGTCCGGGCCACGATCACCGACGGCACGTCGGCGATGTCGGCGGCCAGCCTGGCCGCGTTCAGGGTGCGGACGTGCTGCGAGGTCGGGACCAGCACCTTGCCGCCGAGGTGGCCGCACTTCTTCTCCGACGCGAGCTGGTCCTCCCAGTGCACGCCCGCGGCACCGGCGGCGATCATGCCCTTCATCAGCTCGAAGGCGTTCAGCGGACCGCCGAAGCCCGCCTCGGCGTCGGCGACGATCGGCGCGAGCCAGTGCGGGTCGACGTCCTCGCGCCGCTCGAGCGTGGTGATCTCGTCGGCCCGCAGCAACGCGTTGTTGATGCGGCGCACCACCGACGGCACCGAGTTCGCCGGGTACAGGCTCTGGTCCGGATAGGTCTGGCCGGCCAGGTTGGCGTCGGCCGCGACCTGCCAGCCGGACAGGTAGATCGCCTCCAGGCCCGCCCGGACGCTCTGCACCGCCTGGTTGCCGGTCAGGGCTCCCAGCGCGTGCACGTAGTCCCGCTCGTGCAGCAGGTCCCAGAGACGCTCGGCGCCGAGCCGGGCCAGCGTGTGCTCCTCGCGGACGCTGCCGGACAGCGCCACCACGTCCTCGGCGGTGTGACCGCGGGTGATGCCCGCCCAGCGGGGGTCCTCAGACCACTGCCGGGTCAGCTCGTCGATCCGCTCCTGCCGGGTGCTCCCGGTCATGTCGTGCTCCTTCTGCGAAGTCTCGTTCGTGCGTCGCCTCACGTGACGGCCGGGGGTGACCGGACGCCGCGTCGGCTCTCGAACGGGGTGTGACCAGCTTCGGAGTGCGAACGGTGATCAGCGACGGTGGCGTCGTGCCAACTTCTGCATATCTTCCGGGGCGATTCTGCGAATCTTGCGAACACCGATCTTCGCTAGCATCCGGGCATGGCTGCCACAGGTGTCCCGGGAACCCGGCTCCGAAGCCTGCGGGAGACGCGGTCGATGAGCCAGGCGTCGCTCGCCCGCACGCTGGGGATCTCGCCGAGCTACCTGAACCAGATCGAGCACGGGTCCCGCCCGCTCACGGTGCCCGTCCTGCTGCGGATCACCGAGGTGTTCGGGGTCGACGCCGCGTTCTTCGCCGCGCGCCGCCCCGAGCGGCTCGTCGCGGAGCTGCACGAGGTGTTCGCCGAGACGACGACACCGGCCGGGGCGGTGTCGCCGACCGAGATCGAGCGGCTCGCCGCCGAGATGCCGACCGCCGCCGACGCGGTGCTGGAGCTGTACCGGCGGTGGCGGCGGGCCGACGAGCACCTCGCCGCGGCGACCGACTCCCCGCGCGACGGCAGCGACCGGGTCCGGTCCGCGTCCCCGCACGAGCAGGTGCGCGACTTCTTCTACCGGCGGCGCAACCACATCGCCGACCTCGACGACGCGGGCGAGGAGCTCGCGGCGGAGATCGGTGTACGTCGCGGCGAGGTCCGCCGGGCGCTGGCCGAGCGCCTGCGCGGCCGACACGGGGTGAGCATCGCCGGCCTGGACGACACCGATCCCGAGGGCGCCGGCGAGCTGCACAGCTACGACCGCACGCACCGGGTGCTGCGCCTGTCGCCCACCCTGCGGCCCGGCCAGCAGGCGTTCCGGATGGCGACCCAGCTCGGCTTCCTGGAACAGGACCACGTCATCGACGCGCTCGCCGCCGAGGACTCCGGCGACGAGGCGACCCGCACCCTCACCCGGATCGGGCTGGCCCGCTACTTCGCCTCCGCGCTGACGCTCCCCTACGGAGAGTTCCGGGCCACGGCCGAGGAGTTCCGGTACGACGTCCAACGGCTCGCCGACCACTTCGGACAGGGTTTCGAGACGATCTGCCACCGCCTGTCGACCCTGCAGCGGCCGTCCGAGCCGGGCGTGCCCTTCTCGTTCGTGCGGGTGGACCGGGCGGGGAACATGTCGAAACGCCAGTCGGCCAGCGGGTTCCACTTCTCGCGGGGCGGCGGGACCTGCCCGCTGTGGAACGTGTACCACGCCTTCACCGCGCCAGGGGAGATCCACGTGCAGGTCGCGTCCATGCCGGACGGTGCCCGCTACCTGTGGGTGGCCCGCACCGTGCACGGCTCACGGCGGCGCTGGGGCAGCCCGGGCAAGACGTTCGCGATCGCTCTGGGCTGCGAGCTCCGGCACGCCCACCGGCTCGTCTACTCCGCCGGGCTGGATCTCGACGACCCCGCCGCGGCCACCCCGATCGGCGCCGGGTGCCGGGTGTGCAGCCGGGACGCGTGCCCGCAGCGCGCGTTCCCGCGGCTGGACCACGCCCCGTCGATCCAGGAGGACCGCAGCACGTTCGTGCCGTACCCGACCGGCTGAGCTCAGCGCGGGCACGGCAGCACCAGCGGTGTCCCGGTGAGCGGGTCCGGCATGACGAGCGCGTCCACCCCGAACACCGACGACACGAGCTCGGAGGTGACGACGTCGGACGGGGCGCCCTCGGCGACGATCCGCCCGTCCGACATCGCGATCAGGTGGTGCGCGTAGCGCGCGGCGAGCTCCAGGTCGTGCAGCACCATCACGACCGTCCGCCCCTGCCCGGCGTTGACCCCGCGCAGCAGCTCCAGGACGTCGAGCTGGTGGGCGAGATCGAGGAACGTCGTCGGCTCGTCGAGCAGCATCGTCTCCGGGCCCTGGGCGAGCACCAGCGCGATCCAGGCGCGCTGGCGCTGCCCGCCCGAGAGCTCGGCGACGGGCCGGTCGGCGAGGTCGTCCAGCCCGGTCGCGGCCAGGGCGGCGGCGACGGCGCGCTCGTCGTCGGCGGACCACTGCCGGAACCAGCGCTGGTGCGGGTGCCGCCCGCGCCCGACGAGATCGGCGACGGTGATCCCGTCGGGGGTGGCCGGCTGCTGGGGCAGCACGCCGATCCGCCGGGCCACCTCGGTCGCGGGCAGCCCGGCGAGCTCGGCGCCGTCGAGCAGTACCCGGCCGCCGTGCGGGCGCATCAGCCCGGCGAGCCCGCGCAGCAGCGTCGACTTGCCGCACGCGTTCGGCCCGACGATCACGGTGATCCGCCCGTCGGGGATCGTGACGGACTCGCCGTCGACGACCATCGTCGCGGCCGTGTAGCCGAGGCGGAGGTCCTGGCCGGTCAGCGTCATCCGCTCGCTCCGATCCGGTTGCTGCGCACCAGCAGTGCGATGAGTACGGGCGCACCCACGAGCGCGGTCAGCACCCCGACCGGGAGCTCGCGGGGCAGGAACGCGGTGCGGGCCACCAGGTCGGCCGCCACCACGACGAGAGCTCCCGTCCCGGCCGACGCCAGCAGGCCGGGACTGCGCTCGGCCAGCACCCGTCGCACGATCTGCGGTGCGACGAGCGCGACGAAGCCGACCGGCCCCGCCGAGGCGGTCGCGACCGCCGACAGTCCGACGGCGCAGGCCAGCAGCACGGCACGGGCCCGGCCGATCCGGGGCGAGAGCGACCGGGCGAGGTCGTCGCCCAGCTCCAGCACCTGCAACCGCCGGGTCAGGCCCAGCACCGGTGGCAGCAGCAGGCACAGGCCCAGCGCGACCGGCACGACGTCCGGCCACGACCGGCCGGACAGGCTCCCCACCAGCCAGATCGCCGCCTGGTGGGCGGCATTGACGTCGGCCCGGCCGAGCAGGAACGTCGCCGCCGCGCTGAGGATCGCGGCGACGCCGATCCCGACCAGCACGAGCCGGTAGCCGGAGAACCCGTTCCGGTAGGCGATCGTGTACACCGCGACGGCGGCGACCCCGGCCCCGGCGAGCGCCCCGCCGGTCACCCAGGCGGCGGAGGCCCCGAACCCGATGATCATCACGATCGCACCGGCCGAGGCCCCCGCGTTGATCCCGATGACGTCCGGGCTGACCAGCGGGTTGCGCGCGATCCGCTGGAACAGGGCGCCTGCGACCCCGAACGCCGCGCCGACCAGCACCCCGGTGATCGCGCGGGGCAGCCGGTGGTTCACGACGACGTCGTAGGTGAGCAGCGTGCCGTTCCCGGCGAGCGTGTCGAGCACGGTCGCGAGCGGCATCGGGTACTCGCCGACCGTCGTCGCCCACAGCGCGACGGCGACCGCAGCCGGCCAGACCGCTGCCCCGAGCAGCAGCCCGCGGACACCCACCCGCGCGGAGACCGGGCCACGGCGGAACACGAGCGTCCCCGGCGCGCTCACAGGGCGGCCACCTTCCGCGTCCGCACGAGGTGCAGGAACACCGGGCCGCCGAGCACGGCCGCGGTCACCCCGATCTGCACCTCCTCGGGTGCGATCACCACCCGGCCCGCGACGTCGGCGAGCAGCACGAGGCCCGCCGCGAGCAGCGCGGGCACCGGCAGCACCCACCGGTGTGCGGTGCCCACCAGCGCCCGCGCGGCGTGCGGTGCGACCAGCCCGACGAACGCCACGGGCCCCGCGACCGCCGTCGCCGTCCCGGCCAGGACGACGACCGCCACCAGCCCGGTGAGTCGGGTGAGGCCGGGCCGGGCACCGAGGCTGCGGGAGGTGTCCTCGCCGAGCGCGACGGCGTCGAGGCGCCGGACCAGCGCGACCGCGAGCAGCACCCCGGCGACGGCGAACGGCACGGCCTGCCCGACCGTGAGGAGATCGGCGCGGGCCAGCGAGCCGACGATCCAGTACCGGAACCGGGCGAACAGCTCCCGGTCGAGCAGCACGACCGCCGACGTCGCCGCCGTGATCAGCGCACTGACCGCGGCTCCGGCCAGCGCCAGTTTCACCGGGGTCGCGCCGTCGCGCCCGGACCCGCCGATCGCGTAGACGGCGAGCGCCGCCAGCGCACCGCCCAGGAAGCCGAACCAGACGTGGCCGGCCAGCGAGCCGATGCCCGCCGACGCCATCACGAGGATCATCGCCCCGGCCGCACCGGCGTTCACCCCGAGCGTGCCCGGCCCGGCGAGCGGGTTGCGGGTGATCCCCTGTGCCACGGCACCCGCCAGCCCGAGGCAGGCGCCGGTGATCAGGCCGGCGAGCGTCCGCGGCAGCCGCACGTGCCGGACGACGATGTCGGCCGGCGAGCCGCCGAACCGCAGGAGCCCGTCGGCCAGCTCCGCCCAGGACAGCGGCCGGGCACCGACCTTCATCGACAGCACGGTGGCGGCGGCGACCACGAGCAGCCCGCCCGGCACCGCCCACGGAGCGGCCGGCCGGGGCCGGAGCACCGGAGCGGGGGCGGTCGCCGTCACTCGGGGTGGACCAGGTCCGCGACCCGCTCGGCGGCGTGCGGACCGCGGATACCGGCAGCACGGTCGGCGAAGAGGAACGGGAAGACCTTCCCCTCACGCACCGCGGTGCTGCCGGACAGCGCGGGGTCGTCGCGGACCTTCTGCACGTCGGCCTCGCCGTCGGCGACGGTCGTCGTGGCGTCGCAGCAGGTCGAGGTGAGGATGACGTCCGGGTCCCTGGCGATCAGCTCCTCCTTGGACACCGCGACGTGGCGCCGCTCGCGGAGGTCGGCGAAGGCGTTCTCGGCGCCGGCCATCTCCAGCACCCTGGTGCCGAAGTCGATCCCGGAGGCGACCCGGTAGCTGCCGTCGTCGTCGTTGAGCAGGATCGCGACCGACGGGCGCGGCCTGCCCGCCACCCGCTCCTCGACGGCCGTCGCCCGGGCCTGCAGGTCGGCGACGAGCTCCTCGGCCCGCTCCTCGACGCCGAACACCCGGCCGAGACCGCGGAGGTCCTCGTGGACGGTCTCCATCGACACCTGGTCGGGGTCGATCGCCTCGTCGGACAGTCCGTCCGCGGAGGGACACAGCGGCGCCGAGATCCAGCTCTGCACACCGAGCCCGGCGAGGTCGGCCCGGGTGCTGATGCCCTCGGTCCCGGAGGTCGCGAACGCGTTGTTGTAGCCGGACATGACGAAGTCCGGGGTCGCCGCCAGCAGGGCCTCGCGGGTCGGGAGGTCCGGCACGTAGGGCACCCCGGCCTGGGCCTCGGCGTAGGGCTCGAGCACCTGCGCGTCGAGGTAGGCGGTGCCGACGAGCCTGTCGGACAGGCCCAGCGCGTGGACGGTCTCGATCGCCGGCTGGTAGAGGGCGTAGATCCGCTCCGGCGGGCCGGGAACGGTGACGGGAAGGCCGCAGTTCGTCTCGGTGACGGCCCCGGCCGCCGCCGGGTCGGCCGCCTCCGGGGCGGGCGGGCCGCCGCAGCCTGACAGTACGAGGGCCGCCGCGGAGAGCAGGGCGGCCGGGACCAGACGGCGCGGAACGGGTCGGGTGCGCACGGGACCTCCACTGCGAGCGAACCGCATAAAAGATGACAAGTTGTTCATATGTGACAACTGTCCGGTCGCGCCAGAGCTGCGGGGGCAGAGTCCGGAAGATCACGCCGAAGGCGGACCCTTGCCCGACAAGGCTAGGCTCGCTTTACTCGGGACATGCCGCTCCTCGTCGCACCCGACGCCACCGCCGGGCCGATCAGCCGCCGGGACCTCCTGGGGCTCGCCGCCGGCTCGGCCGCCCTGCTCACCCTGTCCGCCTGCGGATCCGGCGGGCAGGCGCCCGCCGGGGCGACCCGCACGGTCGACGGCGCGTCCGGCCCGGTCGAGATCCCGGTCTCCCCGCAGCGGGTGGCGGCGACGGACTTCTACACGACCTACGCCCTGCTCGACGTCGGGTTCACCGTCGTCGCGACCGCGGAGGCCACCGTCGGCGGCGTGCTGCCGGGCCTGCAGTCCGCCTACGACGCCCTTCCCAAGGTCGGCAAGCCGCAGGAGCTGTCGTACGAGGCGATCGTGGCGCAGCGCCCGGACCTGATCCTCGGGACGATGGTGCCGGGTCTGGCCGAGGACCTGCCCGAGCGCCTCGGCGCGGTCGCCCCGACCCTGCTGTTCGCCGCCGGCGGCGCCCCCGGGACCTGGCAGGAGCGGGCCGTCCGCGCCGCCGACGCCGTCGGGCGCGGCGCCGAGGCGGAGGCGCTGCGCGGCCGCTACGAGCAGCGCGCCCGCGAGATCGGTGAGCGGCACCGCGACCTGCTGGGCAGGATCCGGATCGGCCTGGTCCGCGGCGGTCCGCCCGGCACCGCGCTGGTCGACCTGCCGCAGTCGTGGAGCGGCGTGGTGCTGGGCGCGATCGGGGCGCGGCTGCCCGCGGTCGCCGAGGGCAGGCCGGGTGCGTCGGAGCGGATGTCCTACGAGGAGATCGGTGTCCTCGACGACTGCGACGTGCTGCTGCACCTCGCCGACACCCGCGGCGGCGTCGACGGCAACACCACGCGGATGCTGCAGGCGCCGACGTTCCGGGCGCTGCGCGCGGTGCGGGCCGGGAACCTGCACCCCCTGCCGAACTACTACGTCTCGCACTACGGTCAGGGGCTCGCCGTCCTCGACGAGCTCGACCGGATCCTCACCGGGACGGCCTGACCCCCGGCAGCCGGGTCGCGCCCGCCAGGGCGAGCAGGCAGAACCCGAGCACCCACCAGAACGTCTGCCCGAACGCGGCGGCGCTCGCACCCGGGCCGAGCGCCGCCAGCCGGGACTGCAGGATCACCGCCACCAGCGCGGTGCCGACCGACCCGCCGAGCGTGTTCAGCAGGTTCAGCGCGCTCGCCGCGCGCGGGATCATCTCCTTCGCCATGGTCCGGTAGACCAGCGCCATCACCGGTGCCCCGATCAGCGCTCCTCCGGCGCCCCGGACCAGCAGCGACGCGGCGACCAGCGCGTCGGCCGGGCCACGGTCGAGCTGCGTGAACACCACCGTCCCCAGCGCGACCATCGCGATCCCGGCGAGCACCAGGTTCCGCGGCGCGATCCGGTCCACGAGCCGATTGACCAGCAGCGACCCGGCGAGCGCCCCGATGCCCTGGGGCGCGAGAAGCAGGCCGGTCTCCCAGGCGTCGAGCCCGCGGCCGGACTGCAGGTAGAGCGGGAGCAGGAAGGTCGCGCCGAACACCGACAGCCCGAGGATCACCAGTGCGAGCGCGGCCGGGCCGAACGGGCTGCGCGCGAAGAGCCGCGGGTCGATCAGCGGGGTGCCGCGGAACCGGAGGCCGTGCAGCACGAACAGCCCCAGCATGGCCAGCCCGGCGAGACACACCGGCACCCCGGGCAGCGCGCCGCCGGTGCGCTCGACCTCCGTCAGGCCGAGGACGAACACCGCGAGGCCGGGTGAGAGCAGCAGCGCACCGCGGACGTCGAACGCCGTCCCGCGGGCCGCCGCGGAGTCGCGCGGCACCAGCAGCACGGCCGCCACCGCCGCGGCCAGGCCGATCGGCAGGTTCACGTAGAACAGCCACGGCCAGCTCGCGACGCCGAGGATCGCCCCGCCGGCGAGCGGGCCGAGCACCGGCGAGAGCAGCGGGACGACACCGACGATCGCGATCATCCAGCCGATCCGCCGGGGCCCGGCGAGGCGGGCCAGCACCGCCTGCCCGGTCGGTGGGAGCAGCCCACCGGCCAGACCCTGCAGGATCCGGAACGCGACCAGCGACGTCAGCGACCAGGCCAGCGCGCACAGCGCCGACGCCACGACGAAGCAGAGCACGGCCACGATCCAGGTCCGGCGACCGCCGAACCGGTCGACCAGCCAGCCCGACGTGGGGACGGCCGCGACCACGGCGAGCAGGTACGCGGTGCTCACCCACTGGATCTCGACCAGGGTCGCGTCGAACTCGGCGGACAGGGTGCTCACCCCGACCGCGACGATCGTCGCGTCCAGGGTGGCCATGAACGCGCCCAGGACCAGCACGAACGCGGCCCGCACCAGCGGCGCGTCGATCCGGTCCGAGGTCTCCGGGGCCGCGCCGCTCATCCGGCGGTCCCCTCCCCGGCCAGGGCCACCAGCTCGTCGCGCAGGAGCCCGGCGAACACGGCGATCCGGTCCGCACCGAACAGCGCCTCCGGCCAGGTGAACCGGACGGCGAGGGTGAGCGCGCCGTCCCCGCCGTCGGCGGTCGCGAGCGCGTTCACCGCCAGCTCGTGCGGGAACGGCATCGCGGCCGGGTCGCCGGAGCCGAGCGCGCCGGCGTCGGCCGGGGCCCGCCACGGCTCGTCCGCACCGGTGGGCGCGGTGAACCGGCCCAGGTAGTTGACCGTCACCCGGGGCCGGACGGCGTCGCCGAGCGGCCGGTCCGGCGCGTCCCACAGCAGGCCGTGGCCGAGGCCGTCCCCGGCGGCCCGCAGCTGGGCACCGACCGCCGCCGGCCCCCCCGGTACCGGGGCGGACCAGCGCCGGGGTGACCGTGGTGAACCAGCCGACGGTCCGGGACAGGTCGAGCACGCCGGTGCCGTCCGGGTCCGTCGCCGGACGGCCGTGGCCCTGCAGGTCCACGAGCAGCTCCGGCTCGCCGGTCCGGCCGCGCCAGCGGTGCGCGGCCCGGGCCAGCGCGGTGAGCAGCACCGCGTCGGGTCCGGTGCCGTGCGCGACCGGCAGCGTCGTCAGCACGGCCGCCGTCGTCGCCGGGTCGAGCCGGATCTCGTGGTGCCGCGCGGTGGCGGCGGTGTCGCGACCGGGGTCGAGGGCGACCTCACCCCAGCCGGGGTCGGCGGCGGCCGTCACCGCCCGCCAGTGCGGGAGCTCCGCGCGGCGGGCGTCGGTGGCCGCGTGCAGCGCCCGGGCCCAGCCGACCCAGGTCCGCCCGACCGGTGGCAGCGCGGGCGTCGCGCCGGCCGCGACGGCCCGGTGGGCCTGCGCGAGGTCGTCGAGCAGCACCCGCCACGACACCGGGTCGACGACGAGGTGGTGTGCCAGGAGCACCAGCCGGCCCGGCCGGTCCGGTCCGACGTCCAGCCACTCGGCACGCAGCAGCGGGCCGCGGTACGGGTCGAGCCCGTCCCGTGCGGCGGCGATCCGCCGGTCCGCGACCGCCCTGGCGTCGTCGCCGGGCGCGAGCGCGGTCCGGACGAGCACGTCGGCGCCGGTGACGGCGCCCGGACCGGGGACCCGCAGCACCGGTTCACCACCGGTGTCCGGCACGGCGAGGTGCGCCCGGAGGGCGTCGTGCCGCACCAGCAGCGCGTCCAGGACGGCGTGCCAGAGCGTCACGTCGCCGCCCGCGGGCACGACGGTCTCCGTCCACTGGCAGTACCCGGCGGACGGGTCACCGGGCCGGCCGCTGCCGCCCCGGCGGAGCAGGTCGCGCATCACCGGGGTGAGCGGCGCGTCGCCGGTGAGCGGTCCGGCGTCGGCGGGGGTGTCGGCGGCGGGGACCGATCGGATCGCCATCCCGGCCGCCGTGCCGCCGTCGAACACGTCGCGGGCGGTCAGCAGCCGGCCGGCCCGGCGGGCCCGGGAGATCACCTGCAGCGAGACGATGCTGTCGCCGCCGGCGGCGAGGAAGTCGTCGTCGGGGCCGATCGTGTCGTCGTCGAGGACGTCGCGCAGCACGCCGAGCAGGATCCGCTCGGCCTCGGTCGCGGGCTCCCGGGACGGCCCGGCCGTGACGCGGTCCGGCGCGGGCAGGGCGTCGCGGTCCAGCTTCCCGGCCGGTGTCAGCGGCAGCCGGTCGAGCAGCACGAGGTGGGTGGGCACCATGTGCGCGGGCAGCTCCGCGGCGAGCGCGGCCCGCAGCGCCTCCACGGCGGGGGCGGCGCCGCCGGCCGGCACGACGTAGCCGACCAGCCGGTCGTCACGCACGACCACGGTGGCGGCGCGGACACCGTCCTGGGACCCGAGCACGGTCTCGATCTCGCCGAGCTCGATCCGGAACCCGCGGATCTTCACCTGGTGGTCGGCCCGGCCGAGGAACGCGATCTGCCCGTCCGCCCGCAGGTGCACCAGGTCACCGGTGCGGTACATCCGCTCGCCGGGCGCACCGAACGGGTTCGCGACGAACGACGACGCGGTCTCCCCCGGCCGCCCCAGGTAGCCGCGGGCCAGCCCGGCGCCGGCCAGGTACAGCTCGCCGGTGCGGTCCGGGCCGACCGGCTGCAGGCCGCCGTCGAGCACGTAGGCGCGGATGCCCGGGTCGGGCACGCCGATGGGCAGCGGCCCCGGGTCGTCCGGGTCGTACGCCCAGGCCACCGCGTTGATCGAGACCTCGGTGGGGCCGTAGCAGTTGACCAGCCCACGGCGGGCGCCCCAGCGTCGCGCGAGCGCCGGGTCGAGCCGCTCCGCCCCGACGAGCAGGGTGATGTCCGGTGGCAGCGTGCGGTCGTCGGGCATCGCGGCGAGGAACGACGGCAGCAGGTTCGCCAGCGTGACCCGCTGGGCGGCGATGTGGTCGAGCAGCGCATCCGCCGAGTCACGGACCTCGGCCGGTGCGACGACCGAGGTCCCGCCCGAGGCGAGCGCGATCACCGTCTGGAAGAAGGCCACGTCGAAGCTGGTGGAGGCGAACTGCAGCACGCGGTCGTCGGGCGTGGCCCCGAAGGTGCCCTCGGACAGCAGGACCAGGGCGGCCAGGCCGCGGTGCGGCACGCCGACCGGCTTCGGACGACCGGTCGTGCCCGAGGTGAAGATGACGTACGCGAGCCGGTCCGGGTCGTAGGGCGGCAGTGGCGGGCCGTCGCCGCCCGCGAGCACCTCGTCCAGCCGGATCCGCGGCACGCCACGCTCGGCGAGCAGGCGTTCCGCGTCGCCGCCGGTCGTGGCACCGACGGTGAGCGCCGCGACCGGGGCCGCGTCGGACACCATCGTCTCCAGCCGGGCCTGCGGGTAGGCCGGATCGAGCGGCAGGTAGACCGCACCGGCGCGGAGGATGCCGATGATCGCCAGCGGCATCTCGACGTCCCGGTCGAGCAGCACCGCGACCGGCTGCTCGGGCCGCACCCCGCGGCGCACCAGCTCGCGGGCCAGCGCGTCGGCCCGGGCGTCCAGCTCGGCGTAGGTGAGCACCCGGTCCCGGCACTGCACCGCCGGGTGGTCCGGCCGGGAGGCGACCCAGCCGGCGAACCGTTCGGCGAGGGTGAAGGTCGCACCCGGGCCGCCGTCGGCGACGCGGAGGGCCTCGGCGCGGGCCGCGGGATCGAGCAGCGGCAGCGCCGTCGCCGGACGCTCGGGGTCGGCGACCAGCTCGTGGAGCACGGTGTGCAGGGCGTGGCCCAGCGCGCGGACCGCGCCACCGCTCAGGGCCGCGGGCTGGTACCCGAGGCCGATCACGATCTCGTCGTCCGGGATCACGACGACGGTCAGCGGGTAGTGCGTCGCGTCGGCGATCTCGACCCCGGCCAGGACGGGGCCCGGGCCGGGGCCGGCGGCCGGACGGCGCTCGGCGGCCGGGAAGTTCTCCATCACCAGCATCGTGTCGAACAGGTCGCCGGCACCGGCGTCGCGCTGCACGTCCGGCAGCCCCACGTGATGGTGCTCGGACATCGCGACGGACCGGTCGTGCACCGCCCCGAGCACCGCGGCCGCCGTGTCCCCCGGTGCCCAGCGGACCCGCACCGGGACGGTGTTGCCGAGCTGCCCGACCATCCGCTCGACGCCGGGGACCTCGGCCGGGCGACCGGAGACCGGCTGTCCGAACAGGACGTCGCGGCGGCCGGTCGCCCGGCCGAGGACGATCCCCCATGCGGTGTGCAGCACCGCGGTCAGGGTGACGCCGCGCTCCCGGGCGAACCGGCGCAGCGACGCGCTGAACCCCGCGCCGAGCGCGACGGGGTGCCGCTCGGGCCGGGCGACCGTCGTGCCGGTCGCGCCCGGCGCGATCCGGGTGCCCTCGTCGACGCCGTCGAGCAGCTCGCGCCAGGCCCGGCGGCCGGCGTCGTGGTCACGGGCGGCGAGCCAGGCGAAGTGGTCGGCGACCGGCGGCGGGGGCGGGACGGCCGGGCCGCCGCCCAGCTCGTCGTGGATCGAGATCAGGGCCTTCCCGACCAGCGGCATCGACCAGCCGTCGAGCAGCGCATGGTGGTTCGTGATCGCCAGCCGGTGGTCGCCGGGCCCGAACCGGGCCAGCAGGAACCGGATCAGCGGCGGGCGGGCCGGGTCGAAGGGCCGGGCCTGCTCGGCCGCGGCCACCCGGGCGAACGCGGCGGCCGGGTCGTCGTCCCCGGTCAGGTCGGCGAACCGCCAGTCGAGGTCGACACCGGCCGGGACGACCTGGACGACCCGGCCGTCGTCGAGCGCGGCCAGGTGGATCCGCAGCGACGGGTGCCGGCGCAGCAGCTCCGCCGCCGCCGCGCGCATCCGGTCCGGGTCGAGGTCCCCAGCCAGGGTGACGACGGCCTGCACCACGTAGACGTCGGTGTCGCCGTCGGCGAGAGCCATGCTGTGGAACGACAGCCCGGCCTGCAGCGCGGTCGCCGGGAGCACGTCGGCGACCGGGCGCTCCTGCTGGAGCTCGTCGATCGTGGCCTGGTCGAGCTCGACCAGCGGCAGATCGGACGGGGTGAGCCCGCCGTCGCCGGTGCCGAGCCCGGCGGCGTGCGCGGCCAGCCCGGCGACGGCGGCGGCGAAGGCGCGCTGCACCTCCGCGACCCGGTCCGGGCCGAGTGCGGCACCGGCGGCGGTCCACTCGACGGAGAGGCACTCACCGCTGGCTCCGCCGGTCAGGAAGCAGTTCAGCGCGAGCAGCTGCTCGAGGGCCTTGCCGGGCGGCTCCGTCACCGCGAACGCCGAGCCCTCCGGCATCCGCCAGCCCGCCCCCGGCGACGCGGCGACGCGGCGACGCGGCGACGCGGCGACGCGGCGAACCGTCCCAGGTAGTTGACCAGCACGTCCGGCGGGGCGTCGGCGCCGAGCTCCGCGCGGGTGCGCGGGTCGAGCCACCGGAGCACGCCGTGTCCCGAGCCGTCACCGGGGACGGCGCGGGCGGCCTCCTTCGCCGCGCGCAGCAGGCGGCCGGCGGCGGGCCCGCCGGCGAGCGCCTCGCGCAGCGCGTCCGGGCCGGCGACCTCCCCGAGCGGGAGCCGGACCGGGTGCTCGACGGTGAACCAGCCGACCGTCCCGGCCAGGTCCAGACCGGCGGACTCGCGGCCGTGGCCCTCGGTGCCGACCGTGACGGCGTCGGTCGTTCCCGTGACGGTGCGCAGGGCGAGGGCGAGCGCGGCCAGCAGCACCTCGTCGACACCGGCCCGGTAGGCGGCCGGCAGCCGCTCGACCAGCGCGGCGGTCTGCCCGGCGTCGAGCACGGTCCGGTCGTGGCGTGCGGTGGCGACGGTGTCGCGCCGCGGGTCCAGTGGACGGTCCCCGATCCGGACGGTCGCGGCGGCGGCGGACCGCCAGTACGGCAGCTCGTCGCGGCGGGCCCCGCTCTCGCCCTGCTCGGCGAGCACGCCCGCGTGCCGCCGCCAGGACGCGCCGGTGCGGGGCAGCGCGGGATCGTCCCCCCGGGCCGCGGCGGTCCACGCGCGGTGCAGGTCGGGCAGCAGCACCCGCCAGGAGACGCCGTCGGCGGCGAGATGGTGGACGACGACGAGCAGCCGGTCCGGGGTGCCCTCGCCGGTCCGGGCCAGCAGCACCCGGATCAGGTCCGCCGCGGCGGGATCGAGCTCCCCGGCCAGCAGCCCGGCGAGGTCGGCGACCCGGTCGTCGGTGAGCGGCCCGGTCGCGGCCTCCCGGAACGCCCGGGCGGCGTCGACGGCACCGGCCGGGAGCACGGCCGGCACCCCGTCCACGCAGCGCAGGCGCAGCGCGTCGTGCCGGTCCAGCACCGCGCCGACGGCGGCGGCCAGGTCCGGGGTGCGGGCCGGGACGTCGATCCGCAGCGCGGTCCACTGGGCGTACCCGGCGATCGACGCCGGGTCGCGGTTCGGGGCGAGCAGCCCGCGGACGATGGGGGGCGCCGGGACCGGGCCGGTCGGCTCGTCCGGGACCACGTCCGGGCCGGTGGCGGCCGGGGTGGCGGTACCGCTCATGGCGGCGAGTGCCGCCAGGCTGCGCCGGGCCAGCAGGTCCCGCGGGCGCAGCTCCAGCCCTGCCTCGCGCAGCCGGGAGCCGACGGCGATCGCGGAGATCGAGTCGCCGCCAAGGGCGAGGAAGTCGTCGTCCACGTCGACCCGCTCGGTGCCCAGCACCCCGGCGACGACGTCGTGCAGCGACCGCTCGGCGTCGGTCGCGGGGGCCCGGGAGGCGGCCGACGGCGCCGGTGCCGGCAGCGCCGCCCGGTCGAGCTTGCCGTTGACCGTGGTCGGGAGGGCGTCGAGGACCAGCACCGCGGACGGCACGAGGTGCTCGGGCAGGCGCGCGGCGAGCGCGTCGCGCACGGCGTCCGGGGTGAGGTCGCCGGTCACGTAGCCGACGAGCCGGTCACGGCCGGCGTCGGCGCGGACCGTCACGGCGGCGGCGCCGACCCCGGGCACCGCGACCAGCTCGGCCTCGACCTCGCCGAGCTCGACCCGGTAGCCGCGGATCTTGACCTGGCCGTCGTCGCGGCCGAGGAACTCCAGGCCCGCGCCGGTGAGCCGGGCCCGGTCACCGGTGCGGTACATCCGCCCCGGCCCGAACGGGTTCGCGACGAACCGTTCCGCGGTCGTGCCGGGCCGGTCCAGGTAGCCGAGCGCGAGGTGCGGACCGGCCAGGTAGAGCTCGCCGGGCTCGCCCACCGCGACCGGCTCCAGCGCGGCGTCGAGCAGGTGGGCACGGGTGCCCGCCAGCGGGAGGCCGATCGTCGGGTGCTCGCCGGTGACGGGCGCGAGGGTCGCGTCCACGGTGGCCTCGGTCGGGCCGTAGAGGTTGTAGGCGGTGATGCCGGACGCTGCGACCCGGCGCCACAGCGGCGCCGGGGTGGCCGCGCCGCCGAGGACCAGCAGCACGGGGCGGTGCTCGCCGTCCAGCAGCCCGGCGTCGAGCAGCGGCCCCGCCAGCGACGGCGTGGTGTCGACGACGTCGATCCGGTCGGCACGCAGCGCCGCTGCGAGTGCCTCGCCGTCGCGGACCAGGTCGGTGTCGTAGAGGTGCAGCTCGTGCCCGGTCAGCAGCCAGGTCAGCTGGTCCAGCGCCGCGTCGAAGGCGAACGAGTAGGTGTGCGCGGCGCGCAGGCCACGCCCTACCGCGCGTTCCGCCTCCGCGACGAGGGTGCCGCGGTGGTGGTGCACCAGCCCGGCGAGGCCGCCGGCGCGGGCGAGGACGCCCTTGGGGCGGCCGGTGGAGCCGGACGTGTAGAGCACGTAGGCCGGGCGGTCCGGGTCGAGCGGCCCGGTCGCCGCGGGCCCGGCCGGGAGCGGTCCGGTCGGGTCGAGGACGGCGCAGGCGGGCGCCGGCAGGTCGGCGACGGTCTCCGGGGTGGCCAGCAGCAGGTCCGGGCGGGCGTCGTCGAGCAGGTCACGGCGCCGCTGCGGCGGGTGTGCCGGATCGAGCACCAGGAACGCGGCCCCGGCGTCGAGCACGGCGAGCAGTGCCACGACGAGCGCGGGTTCGCGGGGGCAGCGACACCGCGACCACGTCGCCCGGTCCGAGCCCCCGCCCGCGCAGCGCGGCGGACAGCTCCCGGACCCGCCCGACCAGCTCGCCCGCGGTGAGGCGGACGCCCGCGTGCACGAGCGCGGGCCGGTCCGGGTCCGCGGCGAGGTCGTCGAGCAGCTCCGGCAGGTCCTTCGGCGTGCCGGCCGGGGCCGGGCGGTCGAGCGCGGCGAGGGCCTGGTCCCGCTCGTCGGGCGCGAGCAGCCGCACCGTGCCGACCGGGGGCAGACCGGGCCCGGCGAGCGCGGTGAGCAGGTCGGCCAGCGCGTCGAGACGGCGGCGCAGCACCGGCTCGTCGTTGGTGCGGGCGTCGGCCTCGAAGCCGAGGAGCAGGCCGCCGGCCGCGGTGGGGGTGGCGGTCAGGCCGAGGTCCTCCGGCGGGCCGCCCGCCACGTTCACGAGCACGCCGGTCGACCCGCCCAGCCGGACACCGAAGTCGAACGACGCCTTCAGGTTGATCCCGCGCCCGTGCAGCAGCTCGCCCGACCCGGGCAGCTCCCGGGGCAGGTCCTCGCCACGGAACCGCTGGTGCGCGCGGACGTCGCGCAGCGCCGCGGCGGTGCGGCGGCCCAGCTCGTCGAGCCGGTCCCCGGGGCGCACCGCGAGCCGGAGCGGCAGCACGTTGACCATCATCGCCGGGGTGCGCAGCGCCGCGGACCCGGTACGGCACATCAGCGGGAGCGCGAACACCACGTCGGTGCGGCTCTCCAGCCGGTGCAGGAACGCGGCGTACCCGGCGATGACCAGCTCACCCCAGGTGACGCCGGCGCCGTCGGCGACCTCCTTCAGGCGGGCGATCGTGTCCGGGCCGAGCTCGCGGTGCGCGGTCACGGTCGCCGCGGCCGGGCCGTCCGGGGGCGGCGGGCCGCCCGGGGCCTCGGGCAGCGGGGTCAGCAGGTCCCGCCAGAACGCCCGGTCCTGCCCGGCCTGCTCGCCCGCCCGGTACTCCAGGTCGGCGGCGACGAGGTCCGCGAACGGCCGGAACGGGCACCGCGGCGGCTCCTCCCCGCGGACGGCGGCGGTGTAGCGGGCCCCGATCCGGCGGCAGAGCTGGGTGGCGGAGTAGCCGTCGAACACCAGGTGGTGGCCGAGTTGCAGGTAGTGGACCTCGGTGTCGCCGAGCACCGCGACCGACGGCCGGAACAGCGACCGGCCGGTCATGTCCCGGCAGCCGGCGGCGAGCCGGGCCCGCTCGGCGGCGACGAGGTCGCGGGCCGCGGCGTGCGGGTCGGGGTCGTCCCGCAGGTCGACGACGGGTGGCGGCGGGACCGGGTCCGGGTCGACGTACTGCCGCGGGCCGTCCGGTGTGGTCACCAGCCGCAGGCGCAGCGTCTCCGCCTCCTCCACGGTCGCCCGGACCGCCTCGACCAGTGCCGGGACGTCGACCGGGGTGTCACCGGAGATCTGTAGGACGTCGCCGACCACGTAGTACGGCGAGTCCGGCTCCAGGCGCTGGGCGTTCCAGATCCCCAGCTGGGCGCCGGTGAGTTCCAGCAGGCCGTCCCCGGCGGTGCTCCCCGTGTCCACGTCGGTCCGGACGGTCGCCGTGCTCAACAGATCTCCCTCGCTCGCGGTGTCCCGGCGCCCGCGGCGCGGGCGGCCGGTCCTCAGTGGCCGTGGCCGTGCTCGTCCTCGTCGTCGCCGTGGTCGTCGAAGTCGGTGACGCCGCGCTTCCAGTAGCCGGTGACGTCGCGGTCCGCCGCGTCGAGGCCCAGCTCGTCGCGCAGGAAGCGGCGCAGCGGCTTGATCGCCGTCGTCTCCCCCGCCACCCAGGCGAAGACGCGCGCGTCCGCGGGCGGGCGCACCGCCGTCACCGCCTTCTCCAGGGCGTCCGACGTCCCGGCGGGCACGTCGCCGCGGTGCACCCAGCGCACCTCGACGCCGTCCGGCGCCGACATCGGGAGCTCATCGGCGGCGTCGGTGACCTCGACGAACGCCCGTCCGCGAGCGTCGGCGGGGAGCCGTTCGAGGATCCGGGCGATCGCGGGCTGCGCGGTCAGGTCGCCGGCGAGCAGGTAGTGGTCGTAGCCGTGCGGGATCGCGAGCCCGCCGGGCGGGCCGGCCACCGGGATCCGCTCGCCCGGCGCCACGGTGCGCACCCAGTCCGAGGCGAGGCCGCCGTCGTGCACCACCAGGTCGATGTCCAGCTCACCGGCGTCCGGGTCGTGCCGGCGCACGGTGTACTCGCGCGACACCGGCCGCGGGCGCGGCCAGTTCAGCATGTCGCCGTCCTGCTCGGGCAGGCGCAGCACGCCGTCCTCGCCGGGGAACACCAGCCGCACGTGCTCCTCGTCGCAGTGGCTGTGGAACCCCGCGAGCCCGGGACCGCCGAGGGTGAGCCGCACCATCGACGGGCCGACCGGCGCGGTCCGCAGGACCTCCAGCTCGCGCAGCAGGATCGGGTACGGCACCTTCGTCGCCCCGGTCTCCCGGCCGTAGGCTGTCGCGAGGTTCCCGGCGACGTCGCCGCGGTCCGCCCGCTTCACGCCGCACCCCGGACGATCTCGATCCAGCGGCTCAGTACGGGCTCCTCGGCCAGGTCCGGGAACTCCAGTGCCGGGGCGCCGCCGTCGCGCCAGCGCTCGACGAGCGTCATGATCCGCATCGAGTCGAGGCCCCGGTCGAGGAGGTCCTCCTCGGGGTCGATCCCCTCCGGCGCGACGCCCAGCAGCTCGGCGACGTCGGACCGGATCCGCTCCGCGGTCGGCGCGCTCATCCGCCCACCCCGGCCGGGGTGGCGGCGAACGCCCCGAGGACGTCGGCGGTGCCGGTCACCACGCCACAGCGCTGGGCGACGTACTCGCACGCGGCGTCGTGGTGGCGGCGGGAGAAGTCGGCGACGGCGTCGGCCACCAGGAACGGGGCGACGTCGCGCATGAACGCCTCGACGGCGGTCGCCTGGCAGCCGATGTGCGCGTAGATCCCGGTGACGAGCAGCTGGTCCCGGCCGCCCTCGGCGAGGCGCTCGGCGAACGTGCTGCGCTGGAACGCGCTGTAGCGCCACTTGGTGAGGACCTCGTCGCCGGGCTGCGGCGCGAGCTCGTCGACCACGTCGGCGGCGGCCGGGTCGTCGTCGATCACCGCGCCGATCCCGTCACCCCAGAAGTCGGTGAGCAGCCCGCGGTCGGCGGGGTCCTGCCGGCCCGGCTGGGCGGTGTAGAACACCGGCACGCCGCGCTCCCGGCAGGCGGCCAGCAGGGCCGCGATGTTCGCGACGACCTCCGGGACCGGGGAGCCGGCGTAGAGCGCCAGGAAGTAGCACTGCATGTCGTGGACCAGCAGCGCGGCCCGGGACGCGTCCGGCTGCCACGCGACCCGTCCGGCCGGGCGCTCGGCCGGGGCCGGCAGCGGGTAGGGCTCGATCCGGGGCAGGGACATCTCGCTCACCTCTCCTCGTCGGCCGACGAGGGGACCGCCCCGCCGGTGTCGGCCGCGGCGGGTGCCGCGGCGCGTGCGCGCAGCGCCTCGCGCAGCTCGCGCTTGCTGGTCTTGCCGACCCCCGTCACCGGGAAGCCGGGAACGATCTCGATCAGGTCCGGCACCTTGAACGCGGCCACCCCGCGCTCGCGGACGAACCGGCGCAGCACCGACCCGGCCGGGGCGTCGGTGCCCGGCCGGGGCACGACGTAGGCGCAGGTCCGTTCGCCGAGGTAGCCGTCCGGGACGCCGATGACGGCGGCGTCCAGCACGTCGGGGTGCGCCATGAGGTGGTCCTCCACCTCGGTCGGCGCGACCTTCTCCCCGCCCCGGTTGACCTGCTCCTTCACCCGGCCCACGACCTCCAGGTGCCCGGTCGGGGTGCGGCGGACCAGGTCACCGGTCCGGTAGAAACCGTCGTCGGTGAAGGCGGTCGCGTTGTGCTCGGCGGCGCGGAAGTAGCCGCGGATCGTGTACGGCCCGCGGGTGAGCAGCGCGCCGACCCGGCCCGGCTCCACCTCGGCCGTCGACGGCGCCGCCGGGTCGTCCGGGTCGACGACCCGGATCTCGTCGTCGGCCGAGATCGGCCGGCCCTGGGTGGTCAGGACGAGCTCGTCGGGGTCGTCGAGGCGGGTGTAGTTGACCAGGCCCTCGGCCATCCCGAAGACCTGCTGCAACCGGCAGCCCAGCGCCGGGCCGATCCGTCCTGCCAGCTCCGGCCCGCACTTCGCCCCGCCGACGAGGACGACCTCCAGGCTGGACAGGTCGTGCGCGGTGCGGGCGGCCGCGTCGGCCCAGGCCGCCGCGAGCGGCGGAACCAGCCCGGTGATCGTCACCCGTTCCCGCTCGACCAGCGCGAACGCCGTCGACGGATCGGGGGCCGGGGCGAACACCGAGGCCGCGCCCGCGTGCAGCGCGCCGAGGACACCGGGCGAGCTGAGCGGGAAGTTGTGCGCCGCGGGCAGCGCGGCGAGGTAGACGCTGTCCGGCCGCAGACCGCAGATCCGGGCGCTCTCCCGGACGCTGTGGAGGTAGTCGTCGTGGGTCCGCGGGATCAGTTTCGGCAGCCCGGTGGACCCGCCGGAGAGCTGCAGGAACGCCACGCCCTCCGGGGCCGGGTCGGGCAGCGCGACCGGGTCGGCGTCCAGGCCGGCCAGCGGGACCGTCCCGTCCGTGGTGCCGCCGGCGCCGGTGTCCAGCACGATCGTCTCGCGGACGGAGCCGACGGCGCCGGCAGTGGCGCGGGCGAGCGCGCCGTGGTCGTACCGGGCGTGCGCGTCGACGGTGAGCACCGCCGCGGCCTCCGACCACTCCGCGACGTGGCGCAGCTCGGTCTCCCGGTGCGCCGGCAGCGCGAACACCGGCCGGGCACCCACCCGGAACAGCGCGAACACGACCGGCAGGAACTCGGGGACGTTCGGCAGCTGGAGCACGACGTTCTCGCCGGGCCGGATCCCGAGCCCGTGCAGGCCCGCGGCCAGCCGGTGCGCGCGGCGGTCGAGGTCGGCGAAGGTCCAGCGGTGCTCGGTGCCACCGGTCCGCCCGACGACGGCGGTGCGCTCCGGGTGCGCCGCGGCCAGCAGCGACAGCCAGGTCCCGAACGAGCGGCCGTGCCAGTACCCGGCCGCGCGGTAGCGCGCGGCGACCTCCGGCGGCCAGGGGACGTGGTCGGGCCCGGTCATGCGACGGCCTCGACCCCGATGGCCCGCAGCATCATGCGGAACTTCGCGCGGGTCTCGGCGACCTCGGAGTCCGGGTCCGACCCGGCGACGATGCCCGCCCCGGCGTACAGCCGCACGGTCCGGTCGCACACCTCGGCACTGCGGATGGCCAGCACCCACTCGCCGTCACCGTCGGCGTCGACCCAGCCGGTCATCCCGCTGTAGTAGCCGCGGTCCGACGGTTCGAGCTCGCCGATCGCCTCCCGGGCGGCGGGCACCGGCACCCCGCACACGGCGGGGGTCGGGTGCAGCGCGTGCGCCAGGTGCAGCGCGCTCACCGACGGGTCGGCGAGCCGACCGGAGATCCGGCTGGACAGGTGCCACATGGTGGCGGTGCCGATGACCTCGGGCTCGGTGGGCGCGTCGACCTCGGTGCAGAACCCGCGCAGCACGGCGACGACCCGGTCGGCGACGAGCGCGTGCTCGGCGAGGTCCTTCTCCGACACCTTCAGCGCCGCGATCCGGGCCTCGTTCTCGGCCGGGTCGTCGGACCGCGGGATCGACCCGGCGAGCGGGTTGGTCACCACGGTGCCGCCCTCGCGGGACACCAGCAGCTCCGGGCTCGCCCCGACGAGCGTGCGCAGCGCGGGGTCGCCGGGGGCGGTGACGTCCGCGGCGAACGCGAACGCGGCCGGGTCGGCCAGCGCGAGCCGGGTGAGCAGGTCCCGCACCGGGACCGGGGTCTGCGAGGTCAGCTCCAGCGCCCGCGCCAGGACGACCTTCTCCAGCCGGCCCTCCCCGATCAGGCCGAGTGCCCGGCGCACCCCGTCGGCGTAGGTCTCGGGGGCCGGTTCGTGACGCACCGACCAGCGCGAGCCCGGCGGTTCCGGGACCCGGACCGGGCCGGACGCCGCCGGGGACGGGGCGGCGCGGCGCACCAGGGCGGGGACGTGGAGGCTGCGCGGCGCGCCGGGGGCGAACCCGATCGCACCGACCACCACCGGGTCGGGGTGACCGGCGTCGGCGACGGCGGCGAGCGTCCCGGCGACCGCGTCCCCGGGGGAGCCCGGGGACTCCGGGACGACGGTGTGCACGCCGTCGGCGAGCAGGGTCCCGCGTGGTGACCGGTGGAAGAACGACCCGGGCAGGTACGCGGCGAGCAGGTCACCGCTGTCGTGCTCCGGGAGCGGACGCGCGGGGGCGGGGCTGGACAACTGACGTTTCCTTCCGGTCGTCGCCGGGCGGCGGAGGGTGGCGTCTCGTCGGGGCCGGGTACCGGCCCGTCTCGTGGCTCAGAGACCGAGGCTCGCGCCGCCGTCGACGGTCAGGGACTGCATGGTGACGTGCCGGGCGCCGTCGCCCGCGAGGAACAGCACGGCGGCCGCGACGTCGCCGGGGTCGGCGATGCGGCCGAGCGGGATGCCGAGGCGGTAGCGCTCCGGTGCACCCGCGACGACGGCGGTGGCCCCGCCGTCGTCGGACGGGTCCGGCCAGAGGGCCCGCTGCATGGCCGTGTCCGTGGCACCGGGACACACGACGTTGCAGCGGACGTGCGGCGCCAGCTCGAGACCCAGGGTGCGGGTCAGGGACACCGACGCGGCCTTGGACGCCGCGTAGGCGGCCATCCCGGTCCGCGGGGTACGGGACGCGTCCGAGGCGACCGTGACGATCGACCCGGACCCGCGGCCGTACATCCGCCGGCCCGCGGCCCGCCCGGTGTTCCACACCCCGGTGGTGTTGACCGCCAGGCAGGTCGCGAGGTCGTCGGCGTCCGCGTCGAGCACCGTCCCGGTCCGCAGCACACCGGCGGCGTTGACCAGCACGCCGAGCGGGCCGAGCTCGCGCTCCGCCTCGCCGACGGCGCGGTCGACGGCGCCGGCGTCGGCGTCGGCGACCAGGCCGAGCGCGGCCGGGCCGGTGAGCCCGGCCGCGGTGTCCCGCACCGCGGGATCACGGTCGAGCAGGGCCACCGGACGTCCGTCGGCGGCCAGCGCGGCCGCCACGGCCGCACCGATGCCCCGGGCCCCGCCGGTCACGAGTGCTGCGGACGCGGCCACGGTCAGCCGCCCTGCCGCGGGAAGATCTGCCCGAACTCGTCCAGGGTGGACAGCACGCCGTCGAAGTCGGGGCGGTAGCTGGTCGCCGGGAGCTCCCAGACGTTGCCGGACCGGAATGCGGGCAGCTGGGCGAAGTTCGGGTCCTGTTTCAGCTCGTCGAGGGACCTCCCGCCGCTGTCGACCACGATGGCGTTCGGCGCGTTCGCGACCTCGCTCAGGAGCTCGGGGCTGACCTCCATCGAGTCGCCGGTGCTGGCGAGCCGGGCGTCCGGCACCTTCGCGACGACGTCGGACGGGGTCACGCCGAGGTCCTGGCCGAGTGCGGGCAGCGCCGCGGTCGACGGGATCAGGTAGAGCTTCTCCGAGGCGAACGACCCGATGTAGACGGTCTCGCCGGCCGGGGGCGTGACCTGGCCCTTCACCTCGTCCAGCTTGGCCTGGTACTGGTCCAGCAGGGCCGGGACGGCGTCCGCCTTGTTCACCGCGTCGGCGACGGCGTCCAGCTGGTCCTGCCAGCCGGTCAGGGTGCGCGGCACCAGCACGGTCGGCGCGATCGCCGCGAGCTGGTCGTAGGCCTGCATGGCCTGGACCGCGGTGATGCCCTGGCCACCACCGATGATCAGGTCCGGCTGGGCGGCCGCGACGGCCTCGATGCTGAGCGAGTCCCCGGCGGGCAGCTGCTCGGTGCCCGCCTCACGGGCCCGGTCGGCCCAGGCCGGCGGGAACCCGCCGTCGAAGTTCGTGACACCGAGGACCCGGGTGTCGGTCGCGACCGGCGGGACGTCGAGCGCGTACAGGTAGCTCGCGAGGCCGCCGTTGAGGTTGACGACGCGCTGCGGCGCCGACGGGACCTCCAGCGGCCCCCGGTCGGTCGTGATGGTCCGGGGCCCGGATGCCTCGGCGTCGCCGCCCCCGCCACCGGACCCGCATCCCGCCACCAGTCCCAGCAGGACGGCGAGCGACGCTGCCGCGAGCGCGCGCGCAGTCGATGAACCCGGCATCTTCGGGCCTCCTTCGCATTCTTCGCTGATGCGACGAACTTATGAAGTTAGCCTGGCCTTAACAAGAGATAGCGTCATCTGAATTGATGACGGATCTCACCTGGCGATCATTACGCGGGGTGACTCGATTCCCCCATCTGCTCGTTCGCGTCGGCGACGTCCTGCGCCGTCGGGGCGTCGTCCTGGGTGAGGTCGCGACGCCAGTAGCCGGTGAAGGCGACCGCCCGCTTGTCCAGCCCGCGATCACCGACGAGGTGCCTGCGCACCGCCCGCACCGACGACGCCTCCCCCGCCACCCAGGCGAAGACCTCGCCGTCGGGCAGCTCGGCCGCGCGCACCGCGTCGAGCAGCGACGACGGCCGGTGCACCCAGTGCACGGCCAGCTCGGCGGGCGAGTCCAGCCGCTGTTCCTCGGCCGGGCCGGCGACCTCGACGACGGCGACCGCGCGCACACCCGCGGGCAGCGCCTCCAGCGAGGCCGCGATCGCCGGCAGCGCGGTCTCGTCCCCGGCGAACAGCCGGACCGGCTGCTCCGACGGCGTCCGGTAGCCGGCGACGGCCGGTCCGAGCACCCCGACGACGTCGCCGATCGCGGCGCGGGCCGCCCACCGGCTCGCCGGCCCGGCGTCGTCCGTGCCGTGCGGACCGTGCGTGCCGTCGTCGTGCAGCACGAAGTCGATCACCATCGGCCGTGCTCCGGGTCCAGCGTGCGCACCGTGTAGGACCGCATCCAGGGCCGCCGCTCCTCGGGGACGGCGAGGTAGCGCGCGTACCAGCCCGCCACGCCGCTGCCGTCCTCCGGGGCTCCGGGGATCTCGGGGACGCCGCCGAGCTTCACCTGCTGGTCCGGCGCGACCTCGCGGGCGCCCAGCCAGTCGTCGGCGGACAGCGTGATGCGCCGCATCCGCGGGGTCAGGGGCTCGACGCCGGTCACGCGGCCGAGCACGTAGGGCGGGAGGGGCTGGGTCACGGGTTCTCCTCCGTCGAGACGAGCCGCCAGCCACGGGCGCGGCGGCGGGACTCCCAGAACGCGGCGTAGCGGCCACCGCGGGCGAGCAGTTCGGCGTGCGTCCCCGACTCGGCGACGCCGCCGTCGTGGAGCACGACGATCCGGTCCGCGGCGACGACGGTCGGGAGCCGGTGGGCGATCACCAGCACCGTGCTGCGCTCCGCCAGGACCCGCATCGACCCGGTGAAGAACCGCTCGTTCTCCGGGTCCAGCGCGGCCGTGGCCTCGTCGAGCAGGACGACGTCGGCGTCCTTCAGCAGCGCCCGCGCGATCGACACGCGCTGGCGCTCGCCGCCGGACAGCGAGGTGCCGCCCTCCCCGACCCGGGTCGCCCAGCCGTCGGGCAGCCGCTCGACGATCTCGGTGACCCCGGCGAGGCGGGCCGCCTCGGCGAGGTCCGCCGCGCTCGCGCCGGGCCGTCCGAGCCGGACGTTGTCCTCCAGCGTCCCGTCGAACAGGTAGACGTCCTGGAAGACCAGCGCCAGCTGGGCCATCAGGTCCTCGGTGGTCTGGTCGCGCACGTCGGCCCCGCCGACCCGGACGGTGCCCGAGCCGGTGTCCCAGAACCGAGCGATCAGCCGGGTCACCGTCGTCTTCCCGGAGCCGGAGGCACCGACCAGCGCGACGGTCGAGCGGGGCGGGATCCGCAGCGACACCTCCCGCAGGACCGGGTGCGCGGGGTCGTAGCCGAAGCTCACCCGGTCCAGCTCGACCGCGCCGCGCTCGGGGCGGCCCGCCGGGACCTCCGGTTCGGGCAGCGGTTCCTCGGTCAGCACCGCGACCAGCCGGGCGAGGTCGTTGCGGGCGATCCGGACGACGCCCGCGTAGTCCCCGACCTCGGCGAGCGGCCCGGTGAACCGGGCGGCCAGCGCCACCAGCGCGACCATCCGGACGGCGTCGAGCGAGCCACCGAGCACCAGGTAGGCGCCGGTGAGGATCAGCGCGCTGAACGCGACCTGGACGGCGAACCCGCCGGCGACGATGCCGCCGGTCGCCAGCCAGACCGACCGGTGCCCGGCGCGCCGCTGGGCCTCGATCGCGTCCTCCAGCGGCCGGTACCCGGCCGCGCCGCGGCCGAACGCCCGGAGCACACGCTGGGCCCGCGCGAACTCGACGACCCGGTTCCCGGCGTCGACGGCCGCCGCGTCGTCGAGCGCGTCGCCGCGGCCGACCCAGGTCGCGGCGAGCCGGAACGCGAGCCACAGCAGCGGGACGCAGACCAGGGCCGCCAGCGCGAGCCGCCAGTCGAACAGCAGCATCGCGAGCACGATCGTCGCCGGGGTCACGATCGCCACGACCAGCGGGGTGAGCAGGTGCGCGAACAGGCCGGCCACCATCGTCGTGCCGCCGGTGGCGATCCGGGACAGCCGCCCGACCCGCTCGGAGGAGAACCACCCCAGCGGCAGCGACGACACGTGGTCACCGAGCCGCTCGTGCATCGTCGTGAGGACGACGAGCGCGACGCCGAACCCCGCCATGGCCTGCACGTAGTACACGACGCACGCGCCGGCGGCCGCGACGAGCAGCACGCCGGTCCAGGCGAGCGCGCCGGCGGTGTCCCCGGCGAGCAGGGCCTCCAGGAAGGGCACCAGCAGGACCGTCGCGACGCCCTGGAGCACCCCGAACCCGGTGACCCAGGCCAGGTAGGCGAACAGCCGGCGGCGGTGCTCCGGGCCCAGGATCAGCAGCAGGTCGGCGATCATCGGACGTCCTCCCCCGCCCGGTGGGCGGCCCACATCGCGGCGTAGCGCCCGCCGCGGGCGACCAGCTCGTCGTGCGTGCCGGACTCGACGATCCGGCCGGTGTCGACCACGGCGATCCGGTCGGCACCGGTGATCGTCGACAGCCGGTGCGCCACGACGATCACGGTGCGCCCGCGGGCGAGCTCGGACAGCGCGTCCTGGATCTCGGCCTCCGACTCAGGATCGGCGAAGGCGGTCGCCTCGTCGAGCACCAGGACCGGGGTGTCGGCAAGCAGCGCGCGGGCGATCGACACCCGCTGCGCCTCACCGCCGGAGAGCAGCGCGTCCTCCCCGACGACCGAGTCGTAGCCACGTGGCAGCGCCCGGACCCGGTCGTCGATGCGGGCGGCCCGGCAGGCGGCGTGCAGGTCCTCGTCGGACGCGCCGGGGCGGCCGAGCCGCACGTTGCCGGCGACCGTCCCGTGCAGCAGCTGCACGTCCTGCAGCACGAAGCCGACGTGCCGGTAGAGCACCTCGGGGTCGACCTCCCGGACGTCGGTCCCGCCGATCCGGACCGTGCCGCCGGTGACGTCGTGGAACCGGGCCACCAGGGTCGCCAGGGTGCTCTTGCCCGCGCCGGACGGCCCGACCAGCGCCGTGACCGTCCCTTCCGGACAGTCCAGGTCGATCCCGCGCAGCACCTCGGCGCCGCCCGGGTAGGCGAAGCGGACCCCGGACAGCTCCACCCGGTGCCCCTCGGGCACCCGCGGCACGTCCGGCACCGGCAGGACAGGGGTATCCAGCAGCTCGTGGATCCGCAACGCGGCCGCGGCGGCGGTGCGCCGGTTCTGCGCGCCGAACCCGAGCGCGGTGATCGTCGTCGGGACGACGAGGGCGATGAGGATCCCCGTCATCCCCTCGACCGGGGTCACCCAGCCGGCACCGGTGAACCAGACGACCCCCGCATACGACACGAGGAGCACCACCGGCGCCGAGATCGCCATCGTGCTGACGGCCTCGATCCGCAGCATGGGGCGGACCCACGCGGCGTAGAACCGGCCGAAGTCGCGGGCGGCCTCGGCGTAGCCGCGGTGCGCGCGCCGCGCCTGGCCGAACGTCTTGACGACGGCGATGCCCGACACGAACTCGACGACGGCGGCGCTGATCCGGGCGTGGCCGGCGTGCATCTCGTCGACCTTCTCGGTGTAGCCGCTCATCATGTACGCGTAGGCCGCGGCGTAGAACGGCACGGTGGCCACCGCGAGGAGGGCGAGCCGCCAGTCCAGCCAGGTCAGGTAGCCGAGTCCGGCGAGCGGCAGCACCCAGGCCGCGACCCACTCCACCGGGTGGTGCGCGACGACCTGGTGGAGCTCGTGCACATCGTCCTGGGCGGCCTTGCGGACCAGCCCGGACGAACGCTCGGAGAACCAGCCGAGCGGCACCCGTCCCAGGTGGGCGGCCATCCGGCGGCGCAGCACCGCCTGCAGCCGGACGTCGGCGAAGTGGGTGATCGCGAGCGCGAGGCCGGTGATGCCACCGCGGGCCCCGAGCCCGGCGACGACCAGCCACACGGTGTCCGTCACCGCGCCGGGATCGACCGGGCCGGGGGCGAGCAGTGTGTCCGCCAGCTGCGCGAGCGCGACGAACGGGACCAGGCCCGCCGCGGCACCGACGGCCGCGAGGACCTGCGCGACCCGGATCCGGACGGCGACCGGGCGCAGCAGCCCGGTGAGCGCCGCGGACTCGGCCCGGGCACGGGCCCGTGGGTCCGGTGGCGCGACCGGCGGCGCGGTCGCCTCCTCGGTGAGAGCGGTCACGGGGTCTCCCGACAGAGATCGCAGGGGCGGGCGGCGCAGCGCCTTGATTAGGCAAACCTTAGCTATCTCTGAATAGCATTTGCAATCCCGGGTGCCGTACGGTTCGGCGGTGCCGATCACACCGGGAGTGCGGGCGGGGAACCGGCCGGGACCGAAACCGCGCCTGACCCGGGAGGAGATCGTCGAGGCCGCCGTCGAGGTGGGCGTCGAACGACTGTCGGTCGGTGCGGTCGCCGAGCGTCTGGGCGTCGCACCCGGCACCCTCTACCGCTACGTCGACGGGCTGGAGGAGATCGCCGCGGCGGCGGTCGCGCTGGTGTTCGCGCGCACCCCGCTCCCCGACCCGGCGCACGGCTGGCGCCCCTTCCTGGAGGAGGAGGCGGAGCTCGCGTTCGACCTGCTGCTGCGGTACTCCGGCCTGATCCAGGACCTCGGCGCCGACCTCAGCGCGGTGGCGGGCGACCGGCTGCGGAGGATCGTCGGCGCGCTGCACGACGCCGGGTTCGGCCCGACCGCCGCCGTACGGGTCGCCGACGCGGTGCTCGACGTCGTCGCCGACGGCGCGCACCAGACCCGCTGGGTACGGGGTCCGGGTGGCGGCCCCGGCGACCTGTCCGACCCGGCGCGGGCCTACCTCGACTCGCTCGACGGCGCGGTCCGCGAGCAGGTCCGGGGCATCATGACCGGCCCGCGGGACCACGTGCTGGACAAGGTCGCGCTGCTCCTCGACGGCGTCGAGCTGCGCCGCGCCGCCGGACGCGAGGGGTACGCCGGGATCCGGTGAGCGCCGGCTCAGCCGCTGTTGCGGTCGCCGTCGGGGTCGAGCAGGTCCGGTTCCGGGGCCACCCGGCCGCGCCAGGCGTCGAGCACGGCGGGATCGGCGGTGCCGGTCCGGGCGAGCACCCGCAGTGCGACCGCCTGCGCGGCCCGGCCCGGCGGGGCCGCGGGACGGTCGCCCGGCGGCTCCCCCGCGGCGACGGCACGGAGCACCTCGGCGGTGACGTCCCGCTGCGCCGAGTCGCCGAACCTCTCCAGGAGCCGGTCGAACGCGGCCAGGCGGTCCGCGTCGAACGGCCGCGGACGTCCCGTCAGGTCCGTCAGCGGGTGCGCCGGGTACAGGTGGGCGCACGGCAGGTACCCGTCCGGCACCGGGACGGTCGCGGCGTGCGTGCGCCCCGCCCGCAGGAGCTGCGGGAGGAGGTGGGTGTGCGGGCCGTCGGGCGAGCGGCCGTCCGGCGGCGGGATCGCGGCGAACACCTCGACCCGTCCGACGGCCGTCACGAACACCCGGTGCGGTCCGGCCGCGACCAGGGTGGCGACGAGGTCGCCGTCGAGCGGGCGCCCCTCGGCCGCCCGCAGCGCGGCGAGCAGCTCCGGGTCCCCGGTCCGCACGCAGGCGTCGACCGTGGGGGTGCCGAGACCGAGGTCGACGAGGACGTCCGCCCGGTCGGTGTCGCGCAGCGCGTCGCGGTCCGGCCCGAGCACGGTGACGGTGGTCCGGGCCGCGCACCGGGCGTCCGCGGCGGGCAGGCACAGCGCGACGGCGTGGTTCCAGTGGTCCTCCGGCTCGACCGGGGTGCGGTAGGCGACCGGCCGGGTGCCCGGCGGCGCAGCGAGCCGGATCCCGCCGCGGCCGGTCACCGGGCTCCCACCCGGTCGAACCGCCGTCCCCACCACAGGGCCACCCCGGCGGTCAGCACGACGGCGGCCGAGGGCACGAGCACCACCTGCGGCGCGGTGAACAGGTACTCGCGGCCCTCCGCCACCATCGCGCCCCACTCGGCGGTCGGCGGCTGCACGCCCAGCCCGAGGAACGACAGTCCCGAGATCGTCAGCAGGGTGCTCGCGAACCGCACGCAGGCGTGCGCGCCCAGCGGCGGCACCAGGTTCCGGCCCACGTGCCGCACCAGCACCCGGACCGGGCCCGCACCCAGCGCGACCGCGGCCGTCACGTACTCGCGCTCCCGCTCGGCGAGCACCAGCAGGTGCGCCTGCCGGGCGAACGGCGTCCACGCGATCGCCGTCACGGCCACCAGGAGCGAGGTGGTCCCCGGTCCGAGCGTCACCGCCGCGACGAGTCCGAAGAGGACGACCGGGATCGCGGCGAGGACGTCGACGAGCCGCATCACCAGCCGTCCGAACGCACCGGTGACGGCGGCGGCCGCACCGACCGCCGTCCCGAACGCCCCGGTCACGGCGACGGCGAACAGGCTCAGCCCGAGGGTCAGGCGTCCGCCGTGGAGGGTGCGGGAGAGCAGGTCCCGGCCCAGCTGGTCGGTCCCCAGCGGGTGCGCCGCCGACGGTCCGGCGAGCAGGCCCGCGAAGTCGGCGCGCTCGGGGTCGGGCAGCAGCAGCGGGACGCACGCGAGGAACGCGACGGCGAGACACCCGGCGGCCACGACCGGCCACCGGCGTCGCGGAGCGCGCCACCGCACCGGGGCGCCGGCACGGACGGGCCCGGGGCGGGCACCGGCCCGTTCCCGCACGCCCGTCACGCGTCCCCCGCCGAGCGCAGGACCGGGTCGAGCAGCGTCGCGACGATCTCGACGAGCACGCCGGCGACGACCGCGACCGTCACCACGAGCAGCGTCCCGGCCTGGATCACCGGGAGGTCCTGGGCGGGCACGGCCTGGTGCAGCAGCCGCCCGAGGCCGGGGATGCCGAACACGACCTCCACCACGACGGACCCGCCGAGCAGCCCGGCGACGAACAGTCCGGCGAGCGCCGTCACCGACGTCGTCGCGAGCCGGGCGCCGTGCCGCCACAGCACCGAGTGCTCGCCCAGGCCCTTCGCCCGGGCGACGAGCACGTGCGGCCGGGTGAGCACCATCGCGGTCTCCGCGCGGACGAGCTGGGCGGCGAGTGCGCCCGGGTACGCGGCCAGGGTCAGCACCGGCAGCACCAGGTGCTGCGGCCCGCCCCAGCCCACGGCGGGCAGGGCACCGAGCCCGACCGCGAAGACCAGCACCAGCCAGGGCGCCAGGACGAACTCGGGCACGGCGACCCCGGCGATCGTCCCCGCCCCGAGGAACCGGTCCAGCCGGCCGCCCGGCCGGCGCGCCGCGTAGGCCCCGGCCGGGATCCCGACGGCCGCGGCGAGCGCGAGTGCCAGCACCGCCAGCAGGCCGGACACCGCGGCCGCCCCACCGACCTGTTCCAGGACCGGGGTCCGCAAGACGTACCCGTACCCAAGGTCACCGCGCAGCAGCGCGCCGAGCCAGCGCAGGTACTGCTCGACCGGTGAGGCGTCCAGCCCGAGCGACGCCCGCACCCGCGCCTCGGTCGCCGGGTCCGGCACCGCCTCGGCGGAGCGGGCCCGCAGTACCGCCCGGGCCGGGTCCACGTCCGCCAGCCGCGGCAGCGCGAACACCAGCACCGTCGCGGCGAGCAGGACCGGCGGGACGACCAGCAGCCGGCGCAGGACCAGCCCGATCACCCCGTCGGCGTCAGCTGGGGCAGGATCGGCTCGATCTGCAGCGGGTCCGGGGTGAACCCGGTCGCGCCGCGCAGCACGGCGGTGTTCAGCGGGTGCACCAGCATCACGCCGACGGCGTCGGTGGTGAGCAGGCCGGCGGCCTCGGCGAACAGCTGCTGCCGCTGGGCCGGGTCGACGGTCGTGTTCAGCCGGGCGACGACCGCGTCGTAGGCCGGGCTGCAGTACTGGTCGATGGCGTAGCTGCCCTCGCACGTGTAGTCCGAGGTGAGCGTGCTCGCCGCGTCCGGGAAGTCGGAGAGGTAGCTGCGCGAGTTGAGGAACATGTCGTAGTTCCCGGCGAGGACCTCGGGCTCCTGCGCCTCGTAGTTCCCGACGGTGATCTCGACCCGCACCCCGGCCTCGGCGAGCATCGCCTGGAGCGCGTTCGCGAGCGTCGGCAGCTCAGGGCGGTTCGGGAACGTCCACAGCTGCACGGTCAGCGGGTTCTCCGGCCCGAACCCCGCCTCGGCGAGCAGCTGCCTCGCACGCTCGGGGTCGGCCGCGGGCGGCGGATCGGTCTCGCCCCACGGCACCGCCGCACCGAAGAGGTCCGCGGCCGGGGCCGCACCGCCGCCGAGCACCTGCTGCGCCAGCACCGGGCGGTCGATCGCCGCGGTCACGGCCTGCCGCACCCGGACGTCGTCGAACGGCGCGCGGGACTGGTTGAGCTGCAACGGGACCGTGCGAGCGTTCGGGTACTCGACGACCTCGGCGCCCGACGAGCGGACCTGCTCGACCTGGGCCTGCGGGAGGCCCTCGGCGAACTGCACGTCACCGGCCTGGACGGCGAGCGCGCGGGCCTGCGGGTCCTCCACGTAGCGGACGGTGATGCGGGCCGCGCCCGCCTTCTCGCCCCAGTACTGCTCGTTGCGGACGAGCTGTGCCGACTGGGCACCGTCCACCTGGTCCAGCACGAACGGGCCGGTCGCGTTCCGCAGGTACGCGGGCGCACCACCGCCGGCGTACGCGGCGGGGGCGAGGATCCCGAGGTTGCCGCTCGACATGCGCAGCGGCATGACCGGGTCGGGCTCGGCCGTGGTGATCCGCACGGCGTCGGGGCCGTCCGCCGCGACCGTGAACCCGATGTCGCGGATCGCCCGCGGCGGGGCGTCGCCCCCGGCGACGTAGCTCAGTGCCGTGACGACGGCGTCCGGCGTGAGCGGGGTGCCGTCGTGGAAGGTGACGCCCGGACGCAGGGTGAACCGCCAGGAGTCGCCCTCCTGCTCCCACGCGGTGGCCAGCATCGGTGCGGGCTGCGCCTGGTCGTCCACCGTGGTCAGCGTCTCGGCGACGCCGAGGGACTGGAGGCGGGCCCCGTCGTCCGCGTCGAAGGCGTAGTCCGAGCGGGGCGGGAACTGGAGCGCCACCGTCAGCTCACCGGCGGGATCGGGGCTACCACCGGTACCGCCGCCGCAGCCGGCGAGGAGCAGGGCGGTCGCGGTGGCCAGTGCGGCCAGGGCGTACCGGCCACGTCGTCGTGCGATCACGACATACAGCTACATCTGACGAACTGTTCAGACAAGATGGACGTGAGCAACAGCTCTGATCACGGATCCGGAAGTCTTGCGGCCGGATCCGGCCGCGCAGCTTCCCGATCCGTGATCACCATCCCGGTCAGGGATGGAGATGCCCCCGCGGCGCCGGACGGGACGGCCGGTACCGGCCGGCGCCACGGGAGCGCACCGGCGTCAGCCGGTGGTCGGTACCCCGCCGGAGCGGACCCGGCGGGCGGCCGCGACCAGGTTGGTCAGGGCGGCGACGGTCTCGGGCTCACCGCGCGTCTTGAGCCCGCAGTCCGGGTTGGCCCACAGCCGCTCGGCACCGATGTGGTGCAGCGCCGCGGTGAGCTGCCCGGCGAGCTCGTCGGTGTCCGGGACCTCGGGCGAGTGGACGTCGTAGACGCCCGGGCCGAGCCCGCGCGGCACCCCGGGCCCGAGGTCGCCGAGGACCTCCATCCGGGACCGGGCCGCCTCGACCGTGGTGACGTCGGCGTCCAGGCCGTCGATGGCCCCGACGACCTCGCCGAACTCGGAGTAGCAGAGGTGCGTGTGGATCTGCGTGGTGTCCGCGACCCCGCCGACGGACATCCGGAACGAGTCCACCGCCCAGTCCAGATAGGACTGCCGGTCGCGCTCGTGCAGCGGCAGCAGCTCGCGCAGCGCGGGCTCATCGACCTGGATGATCCGGATCCCGGCCGCCTCGAGGTCGACGACCTCGTCGCGCAGCGCCAGCCCGACCTGCCGGGCGGTGTCGCCGAGCGGCTGGTCGTCGCGGACGAACGACCAGGCCAGGATGGTGACGGGCCCGGTCAGCATGCCCTTCACGTACCGGTCCGACAGCGACTGCGCGTAGGTCGCCCAGCCGACGGTGATCGGCTCCGCGCGGGAGACGTCCGAGTGCAGGATCGGCGGCCGCACGCAGCGCGAGCCGTAGGACTGCACCCAGCCGAGCTCGGTCGTGGCGAACCCGTCGAGGTTCTCGGCGAAGTACTGGACCATGTCGTTGCGCTCGGGCTCACCGTGCACGAGCACGTCCAGGCCGATGTCCTCCTGGAGCCGCACCACGCGCTCGATCTCCCGGCGCATCCGCCCGGTGTACTCGTCGTCGGTGATGTCGCCGCGCCGGTGCGCGGCGCGGTCCTTGCGGATCTCCGCGGTCTGCGGGAACGACCCGATGGTCGTCGTCGGCACGTCGGGCAGGCCGAGCGCCTCGCGCTGCGCCTTGGCCCGCACGTCACCCGCGGGCCGCCGGTAGTGGTCGGCGCCCAGCTCGGCGAACCGGCTGCGCACGCCCTCGTCGCGCCGGGACGCCGCGGCCACCCGCTCCCGGGTGGCCTTCGCGGCGTCGAACGCGTCGGCCACCGCGGCCCGGCCCTCGTGCAGCGCACGCCCGAGCAGCACGACCTCGTCGACCTTCTGGCGGGCGAAGGCCAGCATGTCGACGACGTCGGCGGGCAGCGCGGTCTCCGCCTCCAGGTCGTAGGGCACGTGCAGCAGCGAGCACGAGGTCGAGACCTCCACCCGCCCCGCGACGCCGGTCAGCCGGGTCGCGTCGGACAGCGCGGCGTCGAGGTCGGTGCGCCAGACGTTGCGGCCGTCGACGACGCCGGCCAGCACCCGCTTGCGGCCCAGCCCCTCGACCGAGTCGATCCCGTCGAGATCCGCCCGGCCCGCGACGAGGTCCAGGGCGAGCCCCTCGACAGCGGTCGACGCGAGCACCGGCAGCGCCCGGCCGAGCTCACCGAAGTACGACGCGACCAGGATCTTCGGCCGGCGCGGCGCCGACGCGAGCCGGTCGTAGGCCTTCCGCAGTGCCGCGACCTCGGGGTCGGTGCGGTCGGCGGCGAAGGCCGGCTCGTCGAGCTGGACCCACTCGGCACCGGCGTCGGCGAGCTCGGCGAGCAGATCCCGGTAGACCTCGACGAGCGGGCCGAGCAGGTCCAGCGGCCGGAAGTCCTCCGGCGACCCCTCGGCAGGCTTGGACAGCAGCAGGAAGGTCACCGGCCCGACCAGCACCGGGCGGGTCAGGACGTCGGAGCGCAGCGCCTCCCGGAACTCGTCGAGCGCCTTGCGGCTCCCCGGGGCCAGTCGCGTCGACGGCCCGATCTCGGGGACGAGGTAGTGGTAGTTCGTGTCGAACCACTTGGTCATCTCGCAGGCCGGGGCGCCGGTGCGGCCGCGGGCCATCGCGAACAGCCGCTCCAGCGGATCCTCGATGCCGGCGAACCGTTCCGGCACGGCCCCGACGGCGAGCGCGGTGTCGAGCACGTGGTCGTAGAACGAGAACGTGTTGCCCGGGACCTGCCCCAGGCCGGCGTCGCGCAATCCGGTCCAGGTGTCCCGTCGCAGTCCGCCTGCCACGTCGTGCAGCGCCGAAGCGCCGGACCTCCCGGCCCAGAACGCCTCGGTCGCGCGCTTGAGCTCCCGGTACGGCCCGATCCGGGGGTATCCCAGAACGGTGCTTGCGGTGCCCGATTCGGACGAAGTCGTCACGGCCCTCTCTCCTCGCGAGCGCGGTGGGGGTGACCCGGGCCTCGCGGGAGGGCGACGTCACGACCGGGACGGCTCGGCCGTCCACACCGGACCCTGTCCGGCGGGCACGGCGATGCCCGGTCGTCCGCTCGGCCCTCCCTCGGGACCACGGATCGCGTGCACCGGCCGGCACACGCACCGTCGGCAGGTCTTCGGACTCGCGGGCGTCGTGCACGGGTGCACGTCCTACTGGCCGTCGCTTCCCGGGATCGCTCCCAGTGCTCATGACGGCGGTCGTTCCCACTCACCGCTGCGGGGCAGTCCCGGAGTCGCACCGGGTTCCCTCTTGCCTCGCCCGCCCGGCCCCTCCCGGGACCGCGCCGGCGAACCGTCGGCGGGACCGACCATAGATCAGGGATCCGGACGGGGCCAGGCCAGGCATTGCCGGACGGTGCTTGTTGCCATAGAGTGGCAACACGTTCGCCCGCTCCCACCCGAGCCCCAGGGCGACCTATCCCTGCCTCCTCCGTTCGGAGGGGCGTCCTGCCCGGACGCCCGACGGGTAATCGCGATCACCCCTGTGCTCACGGCCACAGCCCCCCTAGCGTGCGGAATCGACCCATCCGCCTGCCTCAGAAAGGGCTGACATGCAGGTAGACGAGCTGCTCAAGCCGTTCCCCATCAAGGAGTTCCACCCGTTCCCGCGGGCACTCATGGGTCCCGGCTCCCACGAGCTGATCGGGCCGGAAGCGCTCAAGCTGGGCTTCAAGAAGACCCTGGTCATGACGTCGGGCCTGCGCGGCACCGACATCGTCCACAAGATCGTCGAGTCGATGAAGTACCACGGCCTCGAGGTCGTCGTGTACGACAAGGTCGAGTCGAACCCCAAGGACTACAACTCGATGGATGCCGTCGCGTTGTACCAGGAGAACAACTGCGACTCCTTCGTCTCCATCGGCGGCGGGTCCTCGCACGACGCCTGCAAGGGCGCCCGCATCTCGGTCGCCCACGACGGCCGCAACGTCAACGAGTTCGAGGGCTTCAACAAGTCCGAGAACCCGGCCAACCCGCCGCACATCGCGGTCTCCACCACGGCCGGCACCGGCTCGGAGACCTCGTGGGCGTACGTGATCACCGACACCACGACCGACCCGGACAACCCGCACAAGTACGTGGCGTTCGACGACGCGTCGGTCACCACCCTCGCGATCGACGACCCGGTGCTCTACTACGACTGCCCGGTCGACTACACCGCGCAGTGCGGCTTCGACGTGCTCGCGCACGCCTCCGAGCCCTACGTGTCGCGGCTGAACTTCCAGCCGTCGCTGGGCAACGCGCTGCACGCGATCAAGCTGACCTCGCAGAACCTGCGCGCGGCGGTGTGGAACGGCCAGGACCTGCCCGGCCGCGAGGGCATGATGTACGCGCAGTACATCGCGGCCCAGGCGTTCAACTCGGGCGGCCTCGGCATCATCCACTCGATCTCGCACGCGGTGTCGGCGTTCTACGACACCCACCACGGCCTGAACAACGCGATCGCGCTCCCCCGCGTGTGGGCGTTCAACATGCCGGTCACCTACGAGCGCTTCGCGGACATCGCGGAGGCCATGGGCATCGACACCCGCGGCATGACCAAGCCGCAGGCCGCCGACGCCGCGCTGGCCGCCTCGATCCGGCTGCTGCGCGACGTGGGCATCCCGGAGAAGTTCGCCGACGTCAAGCAGGACACCTACTCGAAGAACCGGCTGGGCCAGGGCCCGACCAAGTTCTACGAGAACTCGCCGACCATCGTCGGTGACGCGGCGGACGTCGACCGGATCACCAACCACGTCCTGGGTGACGCCTGCACCCCGGGCAACCCCAAGGAGTGCACCTTCGAGACCGTCCGCCCGGTCGTCGACCACTCCATCAACGGCGACCTGGACGACCTCCTGACCTGATCGTCCGGTCAGTCCGTCGAGAATTTCGCACCAGCGGGCCCACGCCGCGCGAGTGATACTCGTGACGGGTGGGCCCGCTGGCTGCGGGGCCCGCTGCACCACCGCCGGTGCGGCCTGCGAAGGAGAAACCCAACGTGACCGAGGCTGTTGTCCCCTCTGCGCCCGAGGCTGCTGCCGCGATCGGCGCAGGCGCCCCGTTCGAATCCGTCGACCAGGTCGTCGAGGCCCTGCGCGAGCAGGGCTACATCGCCGACACCCGGCTGGCGACCACCGTCTTCCTCCTGACCCGGCTGGACAAGCCGCTGTTGCTGGAGGGACCCGCCGGCGTCGGCAAGACCGAGCTCGCGAAGATGCTCGCGCTCGCCACCGGACGCCGGCTGCTGCGCCTGCAGTGCTACGAGGGCCAGGACGAGACCAAGGCCCTGTACGAGTGGGACTACGGCAAGCAGCTCATGTACACCCAGATCCTGCGCGAGAAGATCGGGCAGGTCGTCGAGGACGCCCCCGACCTGGCCTCGGCCGTCGAGCGCATCGGGTCGCAGGAGAGCGTCTTCTTCTCCGAGCGGTTCCTCGCCCCGCGCCCGCTGCTCGAGGCGATCCGCTCGGAGCAGCCGTGCGTGCTGCTGATCGACGAGGTCGACCGCGCCGACGAGACGCTCGAGGCCGTGCTCCTGGAGACCCTGGGCGAGTACCAGATCTCGGTGCCCGAGGTGGGGACGTTCACCGCGAACCACCGCCCCTACGTGCTCCTGACCTCGAACAACACCCGCGACCTGGCCGCAGCCCTGAAGCGCCGCTGCCTGCACCTGTTCCTCGACTACCCCTCCGCGCAGCGCGAGCTCGACATCGTCCGGTCGAAGAAGACCGGGCTGGGCGACCAGCTGGCCGAGGAGCTCGTCAACGTGGTGCGCGGGCTGCGCGAGCTGGAGCTGCGCAAGTCGCCCTCGATCTCGGAGACGATCGACTGGGCCCGGACGCTGGCCGTCCTGGGGGTGGACGAGCTCAACTCGCAGATCCTCTCCGACACCGTCTCGGTCGTCGTGAAGTACGACAAGGACGTCAAGAAGGCGCTCGACGCCATCCCGCGCCTGGTCGACCCGAACCAGACGGTCCCCGAGCACGGCCACGGGCACGGCCATGGGCACGGGCACGGGCACGGCCACGACGGCGACCACTCCCACGACGACGCGCCGGCGGCCCCGGCCGCACGTCCCGCCGCGTCGGACGACCCCGACGACGGCGACGTCGACGGCCGGGCGAAGCGCGCGGCGAAGGACGAGCCGGGCCGGCACCCGATCTACGGCGGCATCACCTCCGGTGGTGGCAGCACGAAGCCCCGGAACGTGAGCTCCGGCCAGGGGTCCCGCTCGTTCGGCGGGTCCCGCAGGCGTCCGGTCTGAGCCGGGGGCGGGAGTGGAAGCCAGCATCCACCGCTTCGTCCGGCTGCTGCGGATCCGGGCGGTACGCATCTCCGTCTCCGAGGCACTGGACGCCATGGCCTGCGCCGCCCAGCCCGGGGTGCTCGCCGACAAGTCGGTGCTCAAGGAGGCGCTGCGCGTCGCCCTGATCAAGGACCGGCGCGACGAGGAGACCTACGACCAGGTCTTCGACCTGTTCTTCTCGCTGGTCAAGGTCGGTGAGAGCGAGACGGGCCACGGGCACGGCCACGGCGACATGACCGACGACACGCCGCTGGACGACTTCACGCTGTCCGAGGAGCCCTCGGAGACCCCGCAGGAGGGTCACGACCACGGCGCCCCGGTCGACATCAAGGAGTTCTTCGACCCGGAGGACCTGGCCGAGCAGTACAACCTGCACCAGGAGGCCAACAAGATCGACATGGCCTCCATGACGGACGAGATCGTGCTGTCCAAGGAGCAGGCGAACGACATCACCGAGGGCCAGCGCGTCCAGATCGAGACCGACCGGTTCTCCGGCGGCGGCATCCCGGGCGGCATCTCCCAGCAGGCGGGGACGCAGGTCGACGCCGACCTGTCCGTCGTCCAGCAGGACGCCCTGCTCGGCTGGCTGAACTCCGAGGAGGACGCGCTCAGCGAGGCCGAGCAGGGCACCGAGGACGACGCGGCGGCCCTGCGCCGCCGGCTCACCGGCGTGCTCGACAACCTGCCGGAGCTGCTCAAGGCGCACCTGGAGAAGCTCCTCGAGATCGAGCAGCGGATCGTCGAGGGGCACGACGACTCCGAGAAGGCCGCCGAGGTCGACCGGGCGACCGAGACCGAGCGGATGCAGCTGGAGGACTCGCTCCGCCGCCTCGCGAAGTCGCTGCACGGCGCGCTCACCCACCGGCGCCGGGTGTCGCCGCGCGGCCGGATCGACTCGGCCCGCACGATGCGCAAGAACATGCGCTACGACGGCGTCCCCTTCGCCCCCGTCACCGTGCAGCGCCAGGAGGACAAGCCGCGGCTGGTGGTGCTGGCCGACGTCTCGCTGTCGGTGCGGGCCACCGCCCGGTTCACCCTGCACCTGGTGCACGGCCTGCAGGACCTGTTCGGCCAGGTGCGCTCGTTCGCGTTCGTGGCCGACCTCGTCGAGGTGACCGACCTGTTCGCCGACCACCCCGTCGAGCACGCCCTCGGGCTGATCTTCGGCGGCGACCAGCTCGACGTCGACGCCAACTCGCACTACGGGCTGGCGTTCGGGCAGTTCCTGGAGGACCACGGCTCCGCCGTGACCCGCCGGACGACGGTGCTGGTCCTCGGCGACGGCCGCGGCAACGGGAACGACCCGAACATGGAGGCGTTCGTCGAGATCACCCGGCGGGCCAGGGAGACGATCTGGCTGACCCCGGAACCGCGGTACTCGTGGGGCCTGGGCCGGTGCGACCTGCCCGCCTACGCCGAGTACTGCGACCGGGTCCGCGTCGTCCGGGACCTGTCCGGCCTGGAGACGACGACGAACGAGATGTCCGGCGAGCTCATCGGCCGCTGACCCGCACCCACCCCGCACCCGTGGTGCGGGGTGGGACGGCCGCTCAGCGCTCGACCACGATCTTCCCGACGGTGCGGCCGGACTCGACCAGCCGGTGCGCCTCGCGCACGGACTCCGCGGTCAGGCCCTGCAGGCGCCGGGTCTCCGTCGTCCGGAGCTCACCGGCGTCGACCAGCCGGGCGACCTCGTCGAGGATCTCCCGCTGCACGGTCGACCCCGGCTCCGACAGCGGGCGGGTGAACATCAGCTCCCAGTGCCACGACTGGCTCTTCGCCTTGAGCGGCAGCGTGTCCAGCCCCTCCGGCTCGTCGATCGCGACGACGGCGCCGCGCGGGGTCAGCAGCTCGGCGTAGGCCTCGACGTTGCCCGCCGAGACCGGGGAGAACACGTACTGCACGCCGTCCGGGGCGACCCGGCGCACCGATCCGACGAGATCGTGGTGGTCGGCGATCTCGTGCGCGCCCATGCTCCGGGCCCAGTCCGCCGACTCCGGGCGGGAGGCGGTGCCGACCAGGGTGAGGCCGAGCCGCCTGCCCAGCTGCAGCACCATCGACCCGACGCCGCCCGCCGCCGAGACGACGAGCAGGGTGCCCGTCGCACCGTCGCCGACCCGCAGGTGGTCGTGCAGGCACTCCCACGCGGTCAGCGAGGTCAGCGGCAGTGCGGCCGCCGCGGCGAAGTCCAGGGTGGACGGCTTGCGGCCCACGATCCGGGAGTCGACGAGCTGGCGGTGCGCGTTGCTGCCCGGACGGTCGATCGCGCCGGCGTAGTAGACCTCGTCGCCGGGTGCGTAGCCCTCCACCTGCGGTCCGGCCTCGACCACGACGCCGGCGGCGTCGAACCCGAGTACCTTCGGCCCGCCGGACGGGTCGAACGACGACCGCACCTTGCCGTCGACCGGGTTCACCGAGACCGCGCGGACGTCCACGAGCAGGTCGTGCGGGCCGGGCGCACCCACCTCGGTCTCCGAGTCGACCAGCGCCCCGGGATCGTCGATCGGGAGCGGGCGCGGTGCGACGACGGCGGGAACGGTAGCCATGGCCCGACGCTAACGCCGGCCCGCGTCGCCCGCGCGGCACGCGGGCCCCACCGTCCGGACGGGCAGGATCCCGACCACCGGCCGTGGTGCGACCGGGCGGGGGCCGCCTAGCGTCGGGGGTACCCGAACCGCACTGGAGCGCCCCGATGATCGGAACCGACCGGCTCAGCAACGACCTCGCCGGCTGGCTGGACCGCACCCTCGTCCGCCCCGGCCTGCTCCCACCGGAGCGGTTCGAGGACGCGTTCGTCGCCTGCGTGACGAGCGCCGCCAAGGATCCCGAGGCCCCGGACGACGCCTGGCTCGCCTTCTACCGCAACACCCTCGACGCGCTGGCCGGCGAGCCGGAGCCGGGCGGGACGAACGCGGAGATGGCACCCGTGCACGCGCGGGCCCGGTCGCTGGTGGTCGGCGACGACGTCCTGGAGCTGGGCTGCTGCTTCGGGTTCCTGTCCCTGCAGCTGGCCCGCGACGGCCACCGGGTGACCGCCACCGACCTGACCGGCGGGACCGTCGACCTGCTGACCCGGGTCGCACCGCAGCTGGGCGCGGACGTCGAGACGCACGTCGCCGACGCCCGTGCGGTCGCGCTGCCCGACGGCTGCGCCGACACGGTGTTCGCGGTGCACCTCATCGAGCACCTGTCCGAGGCCGAGGGCGACGAGGTGGTCGCGGAGATGCTGCGGCTCGCGCGCCGCCGGGTGGTCGTCGCCGTCCCGTTCGAGGACGCGCCGAACCCGGCGTGGGGACACGTCCGGGTCTTCGACACCGACGTCCTGCAGCGGATCGGGGAGCGCACCGGCCGCACGTCCACGGTGTCGGAGCACCACGGCGGCTGGCTGGTGATCGACCTCTGACCCGTGGGGCCCGCGACACGGGCCAGTCGTGGGAGAACCGCCACGACGCGGCGGTCCGGCGCGTGTCCCCCGGGTCCGGCCAGGACGGGGAGGTCACCTGGTCGGCCGCGCCCCCCCCCGACACCGTCGACCAGGTGACCCTCCCGCTGCGAGTGGGTCGCCGCCGACCCGGCACGACCCGGGAGCCGGACTCACCGCGTCGCCCCCGCCTCGGCGGCTCACCACTCGCCGGTAGTTCACTTCAGCGAACACGATTCGGGGTGCGTGTCTGCTGTAGCGAACAACCTGTGATTGAGACTAGAGACCGGCGATCCGTTGTCAACCCCGTGGGCTGCGCTGATGTTCCTGTACCGTCGACAGGACACCCGGAGCGGGTGACGCTCGCACGTCACCGGGAGCGAACATTTCATTCATCCGTTCCGCCACCGGGTGCGACGAGGGGACGAGCTCACAGGAAGGGGCCTTCTGTTGGACGCGGCCGAAGGGCGGGATCGCCGGCCCCAGGACTTCGCAGGCCAGCTACGACGCCTGATCGCAGTCCTGCATCCCCCCGGTCGGCCGGCGCTGAGCGACAGGGCGATCGCTGCGCGGGTGCGCGAACTGGGAGGTTCGATCTCACCGGCCTACGTCGCCGAACTGCGCAGCGGGGCGAAGACCAATCCCAGCCTGGCACACGCCCGCCAGCTCGCTGCGGCCTTCGGGGTCTCGGCCGGCTACTTCACCGACCCCGAGGTCTTCGAGCGCGTCTCGGCCGAGCTCGACACCATCGAAGAGATCAACACCAGCGCCAGCGGGAACACGTCGCTCGTCGAGCTCGCCACGCGCACCGCGCAACTCGATCCGGACGAACGGGCAACCCTGGCGGCCCTGGTCGAACGCGAACTCGCAGCGCGGAGCCGGCCACCGTCACCGGACTCGGAGGACTGAGACGGTCGCGTCGCCTGCTGCCTCGTCCCGCGAGCGGGGCGGGGGCGGACGCCGCGGGGAGGGGGTGGTCGAGGAGTGGCTCCCGACGCTCCGGGACCGGCGTTGCCGGCGCGGATCGAGGCGCTCGTTCGGGAGAGTCCCCGGCTGCGCGAGGCGCTCCCCGCAGGGGCGTCCGACGCGTTCACGGTGGTCGCGGACCGTCTCGCCGGGGTGGGGGCCGGAGCCGCACGGGCGCTCGCCGGCCTGTGGGTGGCAGCGGCGGAACGCGCGATCACGTCACCGCGGCCGGTCACGGGAGACCTCCGCGCGCTGTCGCTGCTGGCGTCGGCTCTCGGCGTGCCGGAGGACTACTTCAGCGACTCCTCGGCCGCGGAGTCGTGGCACGCACGCCTCACCGCGGACCGGCGGGCGTCCCGCGGCGGGACGGGGTTCGCCGGGCCGTGCCGTACCCGTCCGCGCGCGGAGGAGGACGTCGCCTTGATCCACCGCCGTCTTCACGATGAACTGGACCGGCGAGCCGGACCACCGGGTACGGGACCCGGGTGAGGCCCCCCGGGCCACGGCCGGGAACCAGCCCACCCGTCACGCCGCGCGCATCCGACGAAGGGACCCTGCCGATGCCGGCCACCGAGACAGGCCGAGATCACGCGCAGCTGCACGACGTCGCCAGACGCCGCCTGCGCGATCTGGGCCTCAGCCCGCCGCTCGACACCGACGCCCTGCGGACCGCCCTCGAGCAGGACCGTGGGAGCTCCATCGCACTGGTCCCGACCGACGAACTCCCCATGGGGTCGGCCTTCGGCGTCACCGGCAGCAGGCCCGGCATCGACGTCGTTCTGTACGAGAGACGGACCACCCCCTCCCAGCAGCAACTGATCATCCTGCACGAGTTCGCCCACATGCTGCTGCGCCACCCACCGTCGTCCGTCCTGCACACCGCCACCGAGCCGGGCGCCTTCCGTGAGATCGACGCGGCCACGGTCGCCGCGGTCCTGGGCCTGCGGGACGATCCGGGCGGAGAGCAGCGGCCGGACACCGGATCGCACCGTCGACGCCGGTGGCGCCGCCGCTCCGGCGACACGACCGCCGCACCCGCGGCCGGGAGCCTGTACGCCGGCGTCGAGGAACGGGAGGCGGAGATCCTGGCGACCATCCTGCTGGGATGGGCTCCGGGCCAGACCGGACACGTTCCCTCCCGTCCCCGGGAAGCCCTCGGCGAGTTCCTCTCCGCGCCCGGAGCGTGGTGAGCCGGGTGCCCGTCGAGCTCGTCGTCACGCTGGCGATCTACGCCGTCCTATGGCAGGGCTACCGGATCCGGCAGCGGCTGACAGGATTCGGTCAGACCGCCCTGCTGGTCAGCATCATCACGGCCGTCGCGAATCCCGCACTGCAGCGCATGATCGAAGCCGGCTGGTTCGGCGAGGTCGACGCGGGGGCCGCGCGCTTCTACGGTGCCGTCATCGTCGTCGCCGGCACCGTCGCGATCTACCTCTTCCGGCTCGCCGTCGACGGTCACGGCCCCACCGACACGCGCACGATCCGCTTCGTGGTCCCCAGCGCGGCCCTGCTCGCGATCTGGACCGGCCTGTTCACGCTGGCGACCGTGCGTGGCGACACCATGCTCTACGGACCGGCCGCCTTCGCACACACACCCGGGCTGCTCTACTTCGCCACGACCGGCCCGTACCTGTTCCTGGTCCGTCTGCTGATCGTCGTCTGGATCGTCCGCCGCACCCGGAGCGACGACGTCGGGTCCGCCCTGCGCTGGGGGGTGCGGGTCGCCGGTCTCGGGCTCCTGACCAGCGGCACGGTGTCGTTGCTGCGCGCGGTTCCACCGATCATGATCCTGTTCGGTGGTCCGGTCACCGCGGCTCCCGGGTGGATGCTCTACGTCGCCTCGACCGTCGGCAGCCCCCTGATCTTCGTCGGTCTGTCGTTCCCCCTCCTGGCCGACCGGCTGGCGGCGCTGCGCGCCTGGTGGCGCGACCGACGCGCGCTCCTCCAGATCGAGCCACTGTGGACACTCAGCGGTACCGCGTACCCGGACCTGGTGCTCCCCGGCACCGGCCCCGTCGGTTACCGCCTCCAACGACGACGTGTGGAGTGCCTCGACGCCGTGGCTCGCGCCACCGCCCCCGCCGACGGGCGGCCGGCGGACGATGCCGCCGCCGTCGACCGGCTCCGGACGGCGATCGACGTGGTGGAGCGGGAGCATCTCGGTGGCCGGCGACTCTGGGCGGCCCTGGGACCGCACCGCGACCCCGGTCCGGCCCCGGGCGTCCCGGCCGACGGCGCCGACGGTTCGTCACCCGGCGAGCAGGACCTGCTGCGGCGGCTGGCCGACACGGTGCGGGCGGACGACGAGCGGTATGTGAGCGCACCCCGACCCCGTGACGAGGAGTGAACGAGCCATGTCGAGTCCCGACCACGTCGTCGCCGGTGCCGTCGTACGCCCCGGTGCCGGCCGTCCCGAGATCCGCGACGGCGCGGTGCTCGTCCGGGACGGTCACATCGTCGCGGTCGGGACGACCGCGGAGGTCGCCGCGCAGGCGTCCACCGACGCACGGCGGACCGACCTGCCCGGGTGCACGATCATGCCCGGCCTCATCGACGGGGCGGTACGCCTGTCGTTGTCGGGCGGTCCGACGCCCTACGACGACCTGCCCCGGGACCGGCACGCCGGCACCCTGCACGAGCGGGTCGCCACAAACGCGGAGCAGGTCCTCCGGAGCGGCGTGACGACCGTCCGGGACGTGGGCGAGGCCGACGGAGCCGTCCTGCGGTACCGGCGCGAGGTCGAGCACGGCGGTCTCGCGGGCCCTCGCATCCTGTGCTCGGGCGCGCCGCTCACGATCCCCGGAGGGGACGGCGCCCTGCTCGGCGGCGAGGTCGACGGCGACGAGGCCCTCCGCGAAGCGGTCGGCGAGCGGGCCGCCTCCGGGGCCGAGTTCGTCACCTACCACGACAGCGGCGGCTATTTCCCCGGCGAGTGGCACCGCAGGGGCTGGACGACCCACTTCACCCCGGACCAGTGCTCGCTGATCGCCGACCGGGCCCACGAGGACGGGCTGCGGGTCTCGGCACACACCTACGCCGCCGACGGAGCCCGCCATGCCGTCGCCGCCGGCGTCGACGTCGTCGACCATCTCGTGTGGATGGAGGCCGAGGGGCGGTTCGGCCGCGACCCGGACGTCGCCGAGCTGATGGCCGAGCGTGGCATCGTGGCCTGCCTGCCCTCTGCCTCCAACCGCCGGCACATGGTCGAGCGGCACGGCGAGCAGGCCGCGTACGACCGCTGGTACTCCCGCTACACCTGGCTCGACGGGCTCGGCGTCCAGCTCCTGATCGGCAGCAACGCGGGTGTGACGACCTCACCGTTCGGTGACTACGTCTCGGCACTGGAGACCTACGACTGGCTCGGCTTCGGCGAGCGGACCCTGGACATCGCCACCGGCGACGCCGCCCGCGCACTCGGGATCGACGCCGTCACCGGAGCGCTCGCCCCCGGGCTCTCGGCAGACCTCGTCGCGGTACACGGCGACCCGGCGGCCGACCTCGGGTGCCTCCGATCCGTCCGGCTCGTCATGGCCCGCGGGGACGTCGTGGTGTGACAGCGTCCCGTCCGGGGCCCGGCAGGCACTCCGTTCACCGGGCTCCCGCCCGGTCCCGCCCGCCGTCGCTGCTCGGGAAGACGGTGGCCCACAAGGGACCGGCGACCAGCCAGACGACCGCGACCACCGAGGCGGTACCCAGCCAGGACCACATCGGATCGGCGGACCACGTCGTCGGCGCGGGGACGCCCTTCCCCCGGCTGCGGTGAGCACCCCCGAGGATCACGGCGGTGAGCCCCCAGGCGGCGACGACCTTTCCGTACTCCCGCCACTCGTACCGCATGCGGGCCCGTCCGCCGCGCGGTGGCTTCGCCGGCGACGGCCCTCCCGCGAAGCGGTGCGCGAACCGCGCATCGGCCCACCGGACCAGCGAGTGCCCGAAGGCCACGGTGACCCCCAGGTAGAGGGCGGCCAGCCCGTGCACCCGCGTGGGTTCGCCACCCGTCGCGAGGTCGGCGGTCGCGGACGTGACCAGCACGACGTCCATCAACGGGACTCCGAGCAGCAGGGCCGCACCGAGCCGCCCGCGGCGGAGCACGTACCGAGCGACCAGTCCGCCCAGCAGGAACAGCCAGAAGCCGATCTCGGACGCGCCGATCAGCCAGAGCAGCGGCTCGCCGAGCAGTGATCCCGTCATGGCCCGAGCCTGCCCCGTCGACCCACCCCCGTCGTCACTCGCAGGACCGATCCCGGCGTACACCGTTCGACGGACGCGGTCCGCACCGGACCGTGCTGTGATGGCCGGTGTGATCGCACGAGCGGCCGGTACCCGCACCGGCGCGGTCACGTGGTGGCGAGGGGCCGGGGTGGGGGCGGTCTGGTTCGCAGTCGGCCTCCTGCTGGCGTGGGCCCTGCCCGACATCCGGGTCGAGTGGCGGGGTTCCGCCGGGGCCGGACCCACGCCGGCCTCGGTCGTCGCGCTCGCCGTGGCCTCCGCCGGTACGGTGTTCCGCCGGATCCTCCCTGCCGCCGGGCTGGTCCTCGGTGCCCTCGCGGTGCTCGCAGGCCCCCTGTGGGGAGAGCGGACCGAGCTCGGCACGCTGCTGGCCTTCACCGACGTGCTCTACTGCGCCGTCCGGTACCCACGGCGGGAGGTCACCCGTCTGGTCGTCGCGGCCACGGCGGCCACGGTGGCGGGTCTCGCTGTCGCGGCGCTCGTCCTCGGAGGAGGGCGCACGGCCGTCTTCAGCATCGTCAACCTGCTCCTCGTCGCCGGTGTGCCGCTCGTCTGGGCACTCGAGGTCCGGCGGCACAGCGACATCGCGGAGGCCGAACGCGCGAGGGCGGCCGAAGCCTCGCGGGCCGCCGTCCGGGAGCGGGACGCGGCGGTCCGGGCGGAGCGGGCGCGTATGGCACGCGACCTGCACGACGTCGTCGCCGGCCGGTTGTCGGCGATCGCCCTGCAGTCCGAGGCGGCCCTCCAGCCCGGCGTCGATCCCGAGCTCACCCGCCGGGTGCTGAGGACCGTGCGCGAGTCCGGGGTCGCCGCCCTCGGCGAGATGCGGACGATGATCGGCCTGCTCCGCGATCCGGACACCGCTGATCAGCCGTCCGCGCCACCCACGCTGTCCGAGGTCGACGAGCTGGTCGAGGAGGCACGGGCCGCGGGCCTCGACGCCCGGATCACCGACGGCCGCTGTGCGGGCCTCCTGCCGACCCCGGTCGAGCTCACGGGCTACCGGGTCGTCCAGGAGTCCCTGACGAACGCGGCCAAGCACGCCGCCGGTTCCCGGGTGACGGTGCATCTGGACGTCGCCGGAGCCGCGACGGCGTTGCGCATCGAGGTCCGGAACGGACCCGGCCACGCCACCCACGGGCCGGGGCTGCACGGGGGGACGGGCCTGACCGGGCTGGGTGAGCGGGTCGCCGCCGTGGGAGGAACATTCACCGCGGGCCCGGACGGCGACGGCTGGCTGGTCCGCGCCGCGTTGCCGATCGGCGAGGGCCGTCCGGCATGACGGTCCGGGTGGTGGTCGTCGACGACCACGAGGCGGTGCGCACCGGGCTGGTTATGATCCTCGGGTCGGCGCCCGACATCGACGTCGTCGCGGAGTGCGGGGACGGGCCGGCCGCGGTGCGCGCGGCAGCCGAGTACCGGCCGGACGTCGTGCTGATGGACGTCCGGATGCCCGGGATCGACGGCGTCGAGGCGACGCGCCGGATCCTGGCGGCCGGCTCGGCCCAGGTCCTCGTGCTGACGACGTTCGACCTCGACGAGTTCGTCGACGGTTCGCTGGCGGCCGGCGCCGCCGGGTTCCTGCTGAAGTCCGTCGACGCGACCCGGCTGGTCGAGGGCGTGCGTGCCGTCGCCCGCGGGCAGGGTGTGCTCGCGCCGGAGGTGACCCGCAGGGTCATCGCCCGCTACGCCTCCCCGTCCCGCCGCTCCTCGGACGTCCCCGGTCTGGAGCGGCTGACCACACGGGAGCGCGACGTGCTGGCCGGGTTGGGACGCGGCCTGTCGAACGCCGGGCTGTCGGCCGAACTGACGATCTCGGAGGCGACGGCGAAGACGCACGTGTCCCGGGTGCTGACCAAGCTCGGGCTGCGGTCCCGCACCCAGGCCGCCATCGCCGCCCAGGACGCCGGGCTGCTCTGACCGTCGCGCCCGCCGCCGGGCCCTCAGCTCACGGCCAGCGTCCGCAGCTGCGGCCAGACCTGCGACCAGGGACGGTCCATGCCGTCGCCGAACCAGATGCGGTCACCGTCCCCGATCTCGGCGACCGGCCGCAGCCGGACGCCCGCCGGGGCGAGCGTCGTGGGATCGCGGCCGACGAACAGGACGGCGTCCCGCTCGTCCGGCGGTGGGTCGAAGTACCCGTAGCTCCGGTTCCCGCCGTAGGAGGGCGGAAGATCGAGGGCCGGGTCCGCCGTGTCGAGGTAGGCGGAGTGGACGTAGGAACCGCTGTAGACCACAGCTCGCTCCCGCTGGTCCTCGGGAAGCGCGGCGTAGGCCCGGGCGACCTCGGCGGTGACCCGGTCCGCGTACCCCGGATCGGACCAGGCGGACCCCGCCGGCAGCACACCGACGGCCAGCAGCACCGCCAGCCCCGCCACCGGCAGGACGGCCCGGGACGGCCACCGGATCCCGGTCCCCAGCAGGTGCTGGATCCGGACGGCGCCGAGTGCGGCGCACACGGCATGGACACCGCACAGGTAGTACGGCCGCCCGACGGTCACGGCGAAGAAGATCCACAGGAGCAGGAAGGCGACCGCGAGATACCGGTGCGGACGCAGGTGGGGCCCGGTGAACGCGGCCACCAGCCCCACGACGATCAACACTGTCGCGAGAGGACCCGACACCAGCACCAGCATGGCTGCGCTCGGCCCGGCACCGCCGAACAGGAACGCCTCCTCCGCGACGACCGCGCCCATCCCCAGCTGTGGCCATCCGTGCACCGCCTGCCAGACCATGGTCGGCGACGCGATCACCGCTCCGGTCGCCGCCGCGCACCAGAAGGCCGGGCGTCGCAGCAGGTCCCGCGGCCCGACCGCGGCACACGCCAGCACGAGCACCACACCGAGCAGGACGACCTGGAACCTCGTGAGCGCCGCCAGCCCGAGGACCGGGCCGACGGCCAGCAGCAGCCGGTCGTCGCGGATCCGGTTCCAGCGGGCCGGCAGCCACAGGACGACCAGCCACTGGAGGGGTTCCAGGGAGTACGGGGTCAGGTAGTGGCCGAACATCGCCGCGACGACCCCCGTCGCCTGTGCGAGGGCGGTCAGCACCTGGGCCCGCCGGGAACCGCCGAGCTCGCGCGCGATCAGCGCCGCGACGACGACGGCGCCCGCCGTCGCGAGCGACGGCACCACCCGCAGCATCCCGTTCACGCCGGGCGCGACGAGGTCCGCGAGCCGGGCGAGCGCCGGCGCGAGCGGCGGCTGGTCCGCCGAGCCCCAGGCGAGATGGTTCCGGCCGAGGGCCACCATCAGGGCCTCGTCGAAGTAGAGGCCGCGCCCCAGGGCACCGACCACCAGATGTACCGCGGCGACCGCGGCGGCGACCGCTCCCACCGCTGTGCGGGCGAACGGCGGCACCGCCGATCCGCCCCGGACCGGAGTCGGCGAGGTCATGACCGCCTCGGAGGGAGGGCCCGGTGCCGCACCGACCTCAGGTCTCCGTCTCCCGCACGAGGGCACGATGGAAATCGGAGGCCCCGGGACCACCGGTGCGGTACGGCGACACCCACTCACCGACGTGCACGTCATCCGGGGTCGTCAGCGTGGCGGTGATCCGGTAGTCCGGGTGCACACCGTCGTCGGACGGCTCCCACGCGAAGTCGATGTCGATCCGGTCGCCCGCGGCGACCTGCCGTCCCTCCGTCCAGAGCGGCGCGTAGACGGGCAACCAGCTGGTCTCGTCCCGGAGGGTGTCGATCACCCGGACACCGTCCGCCGTCTGGAGCCGGATCCCCAGGACCAGCCCGGTGAGCAGTCCCGGCCGGCTCACGGTCGTCGTGACCCGGTCGCGGCCCGCGAGCACCGGTCCGGTGTCGAAGCGCAGGTCCTCCACCTCGGACGGACCGGACAGCAGGACCGGGCCGAGATCCCCGTAGAGACACACCCGGAAGTCGAAGGCCCGGCCGTGCGCCTCGTACATGGCCTCGACATAGGGCACGGTCTCCGTGGCCAGGCACGGGGCGTCGCCGGGGAGCAGGCCGTCGACGGTCGCAGCCGACACGGTCGTCGTGCAGCGCAGCGGCACCGACGTCCCGCCCGGCTTCAGGTACCGCCGGCGCACGTCGTCCAGGACCGACGCGGTCCCCTCGCTGCCGCCGATGCACCCGATGATCTCCGAGATGCAGACGTCGACCCGCTCGGGCAACTCGACCGTGGTCGAGTGCCCGGTGAGCACGGTGATCCGGTCGGACATGCCCGCGGCCGCGATCGCCTCGCGGGCCAGCTCGACGTAGACGGGCAGCTCCTCGATCGCGTACACGTGCCGTGCCCCGGCCCGCACCGCGGCGATCGACCACAGTGCGTGCTTGCCCGGGCCGATCTCGACGACGGTCCGTCCGGGAGCCACCCGCGCGACGGCCTCGGCGTAGGCGCGGTTGCGGACCTCGTCACCGGACATCGCGTCGTACATCGGCGCGTCGTAGACCGGATGCTCACCGACGCACGGCACCAGCACGTGGCCGTTGGTGTACTCCGGGCTCTCCGGGTCCGCGGCAGCCGAACGCACCCACAGCGTCCGGTCCCCCGCGCGGACCGCCGTCTCCCCCACCGTCACCGTCATGCCGTCACCCTCCGGAGAACCAGGACGGCGTTGTGCCCGCCGAACCCGAACGAGTTGCTCATCACCACGTCCACGTCGTGCTCGCGAGCCTCGTGCGCGACGAAGTCCACGTCGTCCTCGATCGGCCGGTGGCAGTTGATCGTCGGCGGGACGACACCGGTGCCGATCGTCCGGACCGCTGCGATCGCCTCGACCGCGCCCGCGGCGCCGATCATGTGCCCGGTCATCGACTTCACCGAGCACAACGGGATCTCGCCGAGCCGGGCGCCCAGCACCTCGCGGAGGCAGTCCAGCTCGTTGCGGTCGTTGAGCCGGGTGGAGGTCCCGTGCGCGTTGACGTGGTCCACCTCGTCGGGGCGGACCCCGGCGTCGTCCAGCGCGGCCCGCATGGCCGCCCGCACCCCGACCCCGTCCGGGTGCGGGGCGGTCCAGTGGTGGGCGTCCGAGGTGCCCGCGTAGCCCGCCACCTCGGCGAGCACCGGTGCCCCGCGGCGCAGCGCGTGCTCCAGCTCCTCCAGCACGACGATCCCGGCGCCCGCGCTCATCACGAAGCCGTCACGGTCCTCGTCGAACGGGCGGGAGGCGGCGGTCGGGTCCCCGGTGCGGCGGGACAGGGCCTTCGCGTTCCCGCTGCCGGCGATGTCGATCCGGGTCAGGCAGTCCTCGGCACCGCCGGCGATGACCGCGTCCGCCCGGCCGGAGCGGATCCAGGCGGTCGCGTCGCCGATCGCGTCGGTCCCGGTGGCGCACGCGCTGCTGATCGCCCGGCTCGGGCCGCGCGCCCCGACCGTCATGCTGATCTCGCCGGCCGCGCTGTCGATCGCACCGGTGATCGGCGCGTACGGGCTGATCCGGGCCGGACCCCGCTCCCGGATCGTCACGGCCTGGGCCTCGATCGAGTGCACGGCACCGTATCCGCTGCCGACCAGCACGCCGAGCCGTTCCGGCAGGACCTCGCCCTCCTGCAGCTTCGCCGACTCGACCGCCTCCAGGGCCGCGTACACGGCGTACTGCGCGTAGACGTCGAGCCGCCGGCTCACGCTGCGGCGCATCCGGAGGTCGGGATCGAAGTCCCGGACCTCGCCGGCGATCGTCGTCGGCAGGTCCGTGGCGTCGAATCCGGAGATCGTCGCGATCCCGCTGCGGCCGGCCACCAGGCCCGCCCAGGTCTCGTCCACGGTGTGGCCGAGCGGGGTGACGGCTCCGCAGCCGGTCACCACCACTCGTCGACGGTCGTTCACGATCGTTCCCCCTCCTCGGAGCAGTGGACGTCCGCTACCGGGCGGACCGGCACGTCACCGGCCGGCACGAGGCCCTCGACCGGGCTGTCGTCGAGCGCGACCGGGACCCGGACCACGGCGGGCCGCCCTCCCTCGGTGATCCGCAACGCCCGCTCGACGGCCGGCCGGAGCCCAGCCACGTCGGACACCGTCACGTGGTCGACACGGTCGTGGACCGGTCCCCCGGCGCCCGGCCGGGCGAAGACGGCCCGTTCCGCCGGGGGTACGTCGTCGAGCTGGCGTTCCAGCCACCCGTAGCCGCCGTTGTCCAGGACGACGTAGAGCACCCCGAGACCGGCCGTCACCAGCGGCGGGAGCTCGACGTCGACCATGGCCAGGGCGCCGTCACCGACGACCGCCACGACCTGCCGGTCGCCGACCGCGGCCTTCACCCCGGCCGCGGCGGCGGCCCCGCAGCCCAGGGGCGTCTGCTCGGACGGCACCACCGAGCCGCCCGCTGAGCCGCAGGACCACGCCGGCCAGTGGTAGGTCCACATGTCGGCCAGGCCGTTCTCCTGGACCAGGACCGCATCGCGGTCCAGGCAGGCGGCCAGCGCGTCCAGCACGTCACGCACCCGCGGGGGCGCCCCCGGCGCCGTGGGCCGCCGATCCGCGGTGGACTCCGCGATCGCGCGGTCGCGGACCCCGGCGGCACGGACCAGCCAGTCCGGCACGGCCCCACCCCCCGGCCGCGTCCAGCCCTCCGCGACGGCGGCGGCGTCGCCGACGACCACCGGGCCGTCGAACTCCACCGAGAACTCCCGTGGGCTCCGGTTCACCTGCACCACGGGCACTTCGGTGCCGATCCGGGCGGGCCAGCCCTCCACGGCCGTCTCCTCCAGGCGCGACCCCAGGGCGACGACGCAGTCGGTACGGGCCCACAGCTCCGCGGTGGCAGGCGGGGCGTACAGACCGGACAGCCCGACGAACCGCGGATGGTCCTCGTCGACCGAGCCCCGGCCCGACGCGGTCACCACGATCGGCGCGCCCAGCGCATCCGCCAGTGCCTCGGCCCGACCGGCAGGCGCGTTCCGCATCCCGCCGCCCACCAGGAGCAGCGGACGTCGCGCCGACCGGACCGTCCGCGAGGCCGCACCGTCCGGGTCGGCCGGTCCCACCGCGTCATCACCGCTCCTCGGCAGGAGCGTGCGGACCGGCACCTCGGCGGCGAGCAGGTCGTCCGGGATCTCGAGGAAGACCGGCCCCGGAACCGGACCGGTCGCCGTGCGGATCGCGCGCACCAGCTGCGGGACCAGGCGTTCCGGGGTGTCGACCCGGCCCGCCCACGACACCAGCCCCCGGACGGCCCCCAGCTGGTCCAGCTCCTGGAACGCGCCGGCGTCCCGCCGCGCCGCCGGTGTACCGGCGGCGAGCACCAGCACCGGCGAGGCCGACGCAGCCGCCTCCAGCAGGCCGGTCGCGGTGTTGGTGACCGCGGGCCCCTTGCCCACGACGGCCACACCGACGCCCCCGGCCGCGGTCGCGTACCCGGTGGCCATGAACACCGCGGAGCGCTGGTCGGCGCAGGTCACCAGGACCGGCCCGGTGCGTCGTCCCCGGAGCGCCCGGACCAGCGCGACGTCGTCGGCCGGGAGGCCGAACAGGGTGTGGACCCCCGCCCCCTGCAGGACGTCCAGGACCGCCGCCCAGGCACCGTGGACGGTGGTCGCCGGGGACGGGACGGCGGCTGCCGATCCGGTCACGGCCGCCTCAGCCATTGTTCGCTCCCGCCGTCGCCGGTGCCGTGAGGTGCTCGGCGACCGCCTTGGAGAGCAGCAGCGGCTCGGCGCTGCGCCACTTGCCGCGGGCCAGGTAGCCGGCGACGATGCCGCGCCCACCGAACGCCACGTTGCCGTCGTCGGCGTCGAGCAGCGTCGAGTTGACCGTGACCTCGTGCCGGCGTTCGAGCCTGCGGACGAGGTCCGGGAGATCCCCGTAGACGCTCGCCCCCATCGCCCGGTCGGCGCACCAGGGGGAGAAGAGGAGCCGATCCAGCTCCGCGGCGTCGCGGTACCGGACCACGTTGAACACCGGCGCGAACATCTCCTCCGCGACCCCCTTGGGGTGCGGGGGCAGGTCCAGGACGGTGGGCCGCAGATGCAGGTCGGCGACGTCCACCTCGCCACCCGCGACGATGTGCTCGGCGTGCCTCTGCAGGTAGTCGAGCGCGTCGGCGAACGCCTGCCGGTAGAACATGGACCCGTAGTCCGACCCGTCGTCCCGGTACCCGCCGTGCCGCAACGCGGTCGCCCGGTCGACGAGCCGGTCGAGGAAGGGCCCCGCGACGAGATCGTCCACCGCGATCACGTCCGGCCCGAAGCAGTCCTGCCCGGAGTTGAGCATCCGCACGGACACCAGGGCGTCGACGGCGGCGTCCAGATCAGCGTCCGGTCCGACGACGAACGGGTTGGCCCCCTGGCCGTAGAAGACGAAGAGCTGGTCTGGTCGGAGCCTCCCCCGGACCGACTCGGCGTTCTCGTACCCGCCGGTGAACACGACGAGGTCGGCATCGGCGACCGGGCCGGCACCGAACCGGCGCTGGCTGACGTCGCAGAGCTCGAAGGGCAGGTCGAGCTCGTCGGCGAACACCGCATGGAGCGCGGACGTCGTCTCCGCGATGTGCCGGGACGGCCGGAACGTCGCATGGCCGACGTAGAGCGAGGGCACCAGCAGGTACAGCACGTAGGCGTAGAGCGGGATGTTCGACGGCATGTACACGGCGCTGCGCCCGACCGCGCCCGGGGCGTGCCGGCCGACCTCGCCGGCGGCACCGTCGAGAGTCTCCAGCGCCACGTCGATCTCGCCCTGCACGGTGCGGTGGTGGGAGATCCGTTCCAGGAGCTCGGAGATCTCCGGGCGGCGTCGCCGGATCAGCGCGGCCGCGGCGTGCACCAGCGCCAGACGGTCGGGTCGGGCCAGGGCGGCGGCCTCGCCGGGCTCGGGCGCGGCCGGCGGCGCACCGGTGTCCCTGCGACCGACGGCGAGCTCGACCTCCACCGTCCTGCGCAGCGTCGAGGTGTCCACCTTCCCGTTCGAGGTCAACGGGAACTCGTCCACGACGACCATCTGGTTGGGGCTCTCGTGCGGGGCCAGCACCTCGGCGAACACCCGGCGCCAGTACCGCGGGCCGCGACCCGACGGATCGGCGACCGCGAAGACCAGGTCGCACCCCGTCCGCTCGTCGTCGAACGGCAGCACCCGCACCGGGCAGCCCTGTCGCTCCGCCCTGGCCGCGAGGGACTCCGGGTAGAGGGTGTGCCCCAGCCGGTGGACCGCTCGGCGACGCCCCACGACGCGCAGGGTGCCGTCGGGGTCCAGCCGGCCCAGGTCTCCGGAGCGGTAGGGGCCCCGGGGGACGGGCCGGATCCCGCCGTCGGCGTCCAGCAGCCCGGTCATCAGGTCCGGGGTGTCGACGACGACCTCGCCCTCCTCGCCGACGGGTACCGGCTCGCCGTCCACGTCCACGATCCGGACCTGCACCCCGTCCAGCGGGCGGCCGCAGCCGCCTGGACGGTCGGGTCCGGCGAGCGCGATGTTGCCCGTCTCGCTCGCGCCGTAGCCGTCGAGGAGCGGCCTCCCGATGCGCAGGGCGAAGCGCTCGGCCAGGGTCGGCCCGAGCGGAGCACCGCCCACGCACCACAGACGGACCCTCTCCAGACCGCCGGCGCCCCGGGCGTCGATCAGTCGCAGGAGACTGTGGAACGTCGGCGGGGTGGCGTCGACGACCGTCACCCTCGCTTCCGTCACCGCCTCGAGGGCCCGGTCGCCGCGGTGTGGCGGGCGGATCACCATGCCCGCGCCGGTCGTCCACCACAGGAGGACCAGTGACATCCCGTACTGGTGGGTGAACGGCACCAGCGGCAGGAGGACGTCGGCGTCGGTGTACCCCATCCGCTCGGCCGAGCGACGGGTGTTGTCCAGCACGGACGCTCCGGAGCGGACCACGCCCTTCGGCTCGCCGGTACTGCCCGAGCTCCAGACGACCACGGCGTCGTCGCGCTCGGCCCACGCCGACAGGTCGAGGGTGTCCGGGGCGCCCGGGCCCGGATCCGGGGGTGGGCCGAGGCGAACCTCCGGACCACCGTCCCGAGGGGCCCCGTTCGCCTCCCACAGGAACCCGGCGGCGGCCTGCCGGGTGGACCTCGCCAGCGTCGCGGGGTCGGTACGGCCGTCCACCCGGACGATCGAACAGCCGAGATGGGCGGCGCCGAGCAGACCGACGACGAGCTCCTCGGAGTTCTCGCCGGTGAGCACGACACGGGATCCGGTGGTGGCTCCCGCCCGCTGAAGATCGGCGGCGGCGGCCCGGGCCCGGCGGGCGACCCTGGCGCGGTCCAGCGTTGAGCCACCGGACTGTGCGGCGGCACGGGGTCGATCGAGCATGGTGTCCCTCTCGGATGCGCGGGCGCACGGCCCGCGAGAGCGGTGTGTCGGGCGATGTCAGTGGCGCCGTCGGCGCACGGGGACGGAGCGGTGGCCGCGCAGCGGGGCGGGTGTCCGCTCGCCGGCACCGGCCGGTTCGAGCTCGGGTGCCAGGTCCAGGAACCGATGGACGAATTCCTCCGCCTCGATACGGGCGAGCCCGGCACCGAGGCACAGGTGCGGTCCGGCACCGAAGGCGAGCAACCGGGTGTCGGCGCGGTCCAGGTCCAGAGCGTCGGGCTCCGGATGCACGCCGGGATCGAGATGCGCGGCGCCCAGGTGCACCACCACCCGGCTCCCCGCCGGGATGCGACGGCCGGCCAGGTCGACGTCCCGGGCCGCGCAGCGGGTCGTCATCTGGACCGGGGTCTCCCGCCGCAGCGGCTCGGTGACCAGCGCCGGCACCCGCTCGGGTACGGCGGCCGCACGGGCCGCGAGACCGGGATCGGCGAGCAGCTCGTACACGGCCGAGGACAGCAGGTTCGCCGTGGTCTCGTAGCCCGCCGACCACAGGAGGACCAGGTTCGCCAGCAGGTCGGCGCACTCCCCGACGTCCCCGACGTCGCCGGTCGCGGCGACCGCCGACACGAGGTCGTCCCCCGGCTCGGCGCGCCGTCGCCGGACGAGCTCGGCGAGCCGGACGTGCAGCTCCTCGGTCGCCCGGTCCGCCTCCGGCAGTGTGGTGCCGCCGAAGTCGTCGGCGATCGCACCGGTGACGGTCTCGACCCGGACGCGGAACCATTCCCCTTCCTCGCGGGGCAGGCCGAGCAGGTCCCCGATCACCCGCACGGGAAGTTCCCGGCATGCGTCGGCGAGGTCGGCGGAGTCCTGCGACAGGAGCGCGGACCGCGTGCGGTCCAGCGCCTCCCCGGCGGTGACGGCCACCGCGCCCCGCGCCGCGCGGACCCGGCGGACGGAGAACGCCCCGGCGAAGCGGCGCCGACGCGACCGGTGCTCGGCCCCGTTGCTGTTGACCATCTCCCGCATCAGCGAGCGCAGGGCCGGATGCTCGGACCAGGTCGGCCACACACCCGCCAGGTAGGCGGCATCCTCGCTCCACAGGTCCTGGTGGACGAGTGCCGCGGCGGCAGCGGTGTGTCCGGTCGCCAGGACGGTGTCGCCGACGACGTGCACCGGGCCGCGGTCGTGCAGGACCGCCGCCGCCCGGCCCGGGTTCTCCTGCACCCCGGGCCAGAGCAGCGCGCCGGCCGCGGCGCGCACCCGGCGGTCGGTGACCGTCGGGGCGGTCATGCCACCGCTCCGGCCCGGTAGGGCGCGAGCAGGTGCCCCGAGAAGCCCTCGTCCATCCCGATCGACCGAAGGTGCTTGTGCAGGACGTCGACGCTCATCCTGCGGAAGTCCGGGCCCGGCCCGGCGAGCTGCTCGTCGAGCTGCAGGGTCAGCGGCACGGCCTGTTCCAGGACGTCGCGGATGTCGTCGCCATAGCCCTCCTGTATCCCGGTGCGCAGCGCGTGCACCCCGAAACCGATGTGCCGGGACTCGTCCCGGCACATCGCGGTGAAGGCGGCACGGACACCGGGAAGGACATCGAGCCCGCGCAGCGACTGCACCAGGACACGCTGCCCGACCAGGGCCAGGACACCCTCGGTGAGCAGGTGGAACAGCACGCAGGAGCGCAGCCAGCTGCCGTAGTCGAGCGGCCGGGTCAGCAGATCGCGGACGAGCCTGCCCTCGAGCAGGGCGAGCTCCCGGTGCGCCGGGGCGGACCGCTCCCAGGCATGGGCGAGCATCCGGCCCGGATCGGGATCCAGCCCGAGGAGCTCCTCCCCGAGCCGGAACATGAGGTGGGCGTGCCGGGTCTCGTCGGCGATCTGCGTCCCGAGGAACAGGGAGTAGGTCTCGTCCGGTGACCCGGCGAGGATCGGTCCGAGCATGTCCAGACCGGTGTACTCCCCGACAATGAAGGTGATCACCGCGTCGTCGACGGTCTCCCTGATCCGGGCGGGCAGCCGGTCCCGGCCCGCACGGTCCTGGTCGAGCACGACGTCGACGGCGGACCACTGCTGCCGCTCCCACTGCCGGTAGAGGTCGGGCGGCGCCGGCCTGCCGGCGATCACCTGGTCGGCGTGCGTCAGTACCGCCTCCGACGGCAGGCCGGACAGGTCACGGACGCCTGCCTCGTCCATCGCCAGCGTGCTCCAGCGATTCGGCACGGAAATTCCCCCCATGAGCACTCGAACAGTTGCCGAGAAAACCGGAATTCATCCGGCGGAGATGCCCGTGACACTCCCCCACAGCCAACTCGGAAGGAGCGTAGAAATCACACACAAGCGCAGTCAACGCGGCACCGGAAGGAGAATGGACTGGTCCGGAACGCTTCCGGTTCCATAGTGTGATCTACTTCATATTAGCCTGTTCCGAGCCGGAAAGGACAGGCACCGTCACTCCCGTCGCTCCGGCCCGGAGCGGGGGGAACCGGGCCGGGCCGGACGCATCAGCACCGCCGCAGGGGGACGGGAGACCATCGGATGCTGGGCAGGCTCGTCGCGCTCGAGGCACCTACCGAGTGCGACTTCATCACCGTCGCGGAGTGGCTCGCGCCCACGTCCGCCGTCGCCGTACTGACCGGGGACTCACGGGAGCGCGTGACGGCCGACGGGCTGTCCGCCGCCCACCGCGACGGGTCGATCGACTTCTGGATGGTCCGACCGCTGACCGGCACCGACGGCGATCGCCGTCATGTCGGGGTAGTGAACTCCCGGCGCGTCGGCGGGGCGGGGACGTTCACCATCGGTGGCGCGGTCGCCGATCCCGGACGGTGGTCACAAGGACTCGGCGCCGAGGCATTCGGACTGCTCGTCGACCATCTCTTCCTCCAACAGTGCGCACACCGGGTGCAATTCCAGACGGCCCTGTACAACCGCGGCATGATCGAAATGCTGACCCGCGGAGGATTCGTGCTCGAGGGAATTCTCCGCGACCACCATTTCCTGGACGGCGATTACCATGACGCCACGATATGGTCGATCCTGCGTGCCGAGTTCGAGTCGCACACAGCGGATCCGCGCAATCGTGCGCTCTATCCGGTCACCGAGTCCGTCGAGGCCGACGACAAGCGCCGGGCGGTGAAGGCGATGACGGACTACCTGGATCGCGCGGCAGGCGCCCGGGCCGTCACCTCGTGGAACTCCTTCGTCACCCGCAGCGAGAGCCGTCGCGCCGTCTGACGGCCCGTCGCACGACCGAACCGACCGACACACAGTCCAGCCAGGAGGTGACCGTGCTCGCGGAGCTCGCCCTGCACACACTCGCCGATCCGTTGTTCTTCGAGTCACCGGCCCGCTGGGAGCCCGGGACGCGCTTCGCCGACTCGCGGCACGGCCCGCCGCCCGGCTGGACATGCCTGGTGGACGACATCTGGGAGGAATGGCGTCCCGAGGGGGGCGCGCCTCCCCGAGCAGGGCTGGAAGATCCACGTCTCCGCGACCCCGGAGACCGCGGAGGACACCGTCGGCACCGTGCTCCGGTACTGCACCGCCCACGGGCTCGTCGTCAAGTTCCTCTGGTCGCGCCGCCTCGTCCACGCGATGAACGGCAAGTACGTCTCCCGAGCAGCGGCAGGCAAGGTCCTCACCGTCTATCCCCCGTCCGCCGACGATCTCGAACGACACCTGACCGGGCTCGATGCGCTGGTCGGCGGCCGGCCCGGCCCTCATGTCCTGACCGACCTGCGGTGGTCCGCCGGTCCCCTGTCGGTGCGGTGGGGCGGTTTCCACCGGATGTGGTGCTCCGACGACGCGGGGGACCGGGTGCTGGCCGTCCGGCGACCCGATGGCGAGCTCGTCCCCGACGACCGGCGACCCGGTTTCGCCCTCCCTCCGTGGGTCACGGCTCCCTCGGTGCTGGCCGGCACGATCGAGGACCGTGGCCGCCGCGGCGGGGACCTGGGCGTCACGATCACCTCGGCGCTGCACTTCTCCGCGGGCGGCGGCGTGTACCGCGGGATCACCGAGGACGGCCGGCGGGTGGTGGTGAAGGAGGCCCGGCCGCACGCCGGGCTGGACGGCCGCCTCCGCGACGCGGTGACCCGCCTGCGGGTCGAGGAGTGGGCCCTGCGCGAGCTCGACGACGTCCCGGGCGTCTCCCGGGTCCACGACGTGCGCGAGGTATGGGAGCACCGGTTCCTCGTCGTCGACGACCTCGGCGGGGAGACCCTTCAGGCATGGGTCGCCCGGAACCACCCTCTGGTCAACAGCAGGGGGACGGCCGAGGCGATGCGGATCCACCACCGGCGGGTCGAGGAGGTCCATCGCCAGGTGCTCGACCTGCTCCGCGTGCTGCACGCGCGGGGAGTGGTGTGCGGCGACGTCCACCCGGCGAACATCCTGGTCGACGGGGAGGATCCGGGCGGGGTACCGCAGGTCGCGCTGGTCGATCTCGAGCTCGCGTTCCCGGTCGGCGACCGTGGTCACCGACCCGACCTCGGGTACGCGGGGTTCGTCTCGCGCCTCCGGACCGGGCCCGACGTCGACCTGCACGCCGCGGCCGTCCTGCGGTTGTGGATGCATCTGCCGCTCGCCGGGCCGATCGGGCTCGCCCCGGGAATGCTCCTGGTCCACGCGGCCGAGGCGGACCGCCTGTTCGGGCTGGACGGGCTGCTGGCCGAGCACGTCCGCCGGACGATCCCGGTCGAGGCCGAGATCGCCGCGGGTCCGTCACGGACGTCGGCTCCGGCCCGTCCCACGGTGACGGCCGGACCGGACGCCCGGCGGGAGCCGCTGATCCGCGGCATCCGCGCCGCCGCCGACACCTCGCGCCCGAGGCGCCCCTTCCCGGGCGACCCCGCCGGGATCACCCGCGGCGGTGCGGGGCTCGGGTACGGGGCGGCCGGGGTGCTGTGGGCCCTGCAGCAGGTCGGGCGGGCCCCCGATCCGGCCTGGACCACGCTGCTGCGCGGCGCGGCGTCCGCCCCGGCGCCGGAGGCGGGCCTGCTCGACGGTGCCCACGGGATCATGTCCGTCCTGGCCGGCCTCGGCGCTCCCGACGAGGCGTCGGACCTGGCCCGGCGCTGCCGGAGAGCGACGGCCGGGCTGACGGCCGTCGGCTACGCGGAGGGCCTCGCCGGTGCCGGGCTGGCCCTGCTCGACCTGTGGCAGGTCACCGGCGACCATGAGCACCTCGACGGCACCCGCGAGATCGCCGACCGGCTCCGCGACGCGCTCGACGACGGCACGCCACACGGGATCGACCGCTCACGCCGGGCGCCCGGGCAGCGGGACGGGGGAACGCGGGCAGGCCTCTGGTACGGCTGGACCGGCGTCGCCCTGTTCCTGGTGCGACTGTACGAGGAGATCGGCGGGCGCGCGCTGCTCGGCCGGGCCGTCGAGGCCCTGCACCGGGACCTCGACCACTGCGTGCCCGGCGGCGACGGCAGCCTGCAGGTCGACGGCGGCTGGCGCGTGCTGCCCTACCTCGACGTCGGCACCGCGGGCATCGGGCTCGTCGCCGACCAGCTGTTCCGGCACGATCTGTCCACCCACGACCCGGCCGGCCGGGTGCGTGACTCGCTCCCCGGCATCCTGCGCGCGGTGCGCAGTCCCTTCGTGGCCGAGGCGGGTCTGTCCACCGGCCGGGCCGGACTGCTCGCCGCCGCACACCAGCTGGCCCACCGCGTCCGCCCGGAGCCCGGGACCGATCCGGTCGCGGAGCACCGGTCACACCTGGACTGGCACCTCGTCGGCCTGGACGACGGCCTCGCCGTGCCCGGACGGGCCGGGGTACGGCTGTCCACCGACCTCGCCACCGGCAACGCCGGCGTCCTGCTGGCTCTCGCCGTGGCCGACGGCGACGCCCCAGCGGTGCTGCCGTTCCTGAGCCCCGCCACCCACGCAGGTGGCGGTCACCGACCCGTGTCCCGGCCCGGGGCACGTCCGCTCACGACATCGACGAGGAGGTGAACGGACATGACCATTCTCGACCTGCAGCTGCTCGACACCCCGGCCGCCGAGACCGAGACGCTCGCCAGCACCGCCAGCGCACAGTGCGCCTGATCCACAGCGCACGATGACGAGGTGCGGCCCCGGACCCGTCGGGGCCGCACCTCCCCGTAACCCGCCGGCCACGCCACGCCGCGGACCCGTGATGCGACACGGATCATGCGGCGCACCGCGTGGCCGACGGTCATGAAGGAGAATACGTGTCCGTGACGACCTCCGGATCCGTCGAGTCCGACCGTCCCACCAACCGCGTCCTCAATGCCGCGGCCGCGATCGGCGGACCGGCCGAGGTCCTCGAGTTCCTGCTGCCGCTGTGGGCCGGCTCCGTGCTGGGCGCGGGCCCCGCCCAGGTCGGGCTCCTGGTCGCCACAGGGGCACTCGCTGCGCTGCTGGCGCGGTATCCGCTGGGGCACCTCGCCGACCGTGCGGACCGCCTCGTGCTCGCCGCGGTCGGAGCGGGTGGCGCCGCCGTCGCGTTGGCCGGGCTCGCCCTCGTCGAGGCCACCGGGGCGGGGATCGGTCCGGCCTTCGTCGTCGCCGCGCTGAGTGGCGCCGCCGGGGCCGCCACGGGTGTGGGCATCCGCAGCTGGCTGGCCGACCGGCACGGGGGCGACGTCGACGCGTACGGCGTCCTGCTGACCGCCGAGAGCCAGGGGGCCGGTCTCGGCTACGTGGTGGCCTTCGTGCTGCTCGGCCAGCTCGGCTACCCCCCGATCTACGTCCTCGGAGCAGCCGCGTGCCTGCTCGGCGGCGGCCTCCTGGTCGCCGCACGGAGCGAAACCCCGGCGCGACCACAGGTGCGCGCGACCGCGCCCACCCGACGGCCGTCCGGCCCGCTGAACCGCTTCCTCGTGCTGTGCGGCGTCACCGCCGCCGCGGAGACCGCGGTCGTGCTGCTCCTGCTGTTGCACCTGCAGAACGGCGAGCGGCTCGGTGTCTACGAGATCGCCTACGCGCTGGCACCCGGGTTGCTGGCGTTCATCGTGGTCCCCCGGTACGCGTCCGGGCTGAGCCGCCGTGCCGGTCCCGGCCCGGTCGTGGCCTGCGCGCTGCTCGTCGCGGCGTCGTTCGGCGTGGTGCTCGCGACAGGACCGGGCGTCGTCCCGCTCTCGGCAGCGTGGACGGTCGCCGCCGCGGCGCTCGCCGCCGCGCTGCCGGTGGAGCAGTCGCTGGTGGCGCGCTCGTCGCCCGATCGGCTCGGGGTGGCGATGAGCCGCTACGAGTCCGCGCAGCTGGTCGGTGCCACCGCCGGATCGGCGGGCGCCGGCCTGATGTACGAGGCCGGCGGTGCGCTGCTGCCGGGTGTGGCGGCGGCCGCCGTCCTCGTCGTCTCCGGCGCGGCGGCCCCGGCACTGGTCCGGGCACTCCCGCTCCTGCCAGGACCGGCCGTCGACCCGGGCCCCGACCGCGACCCCGACCAGCGCTGATCCGGGCCGGGCACCGCCCGTCGCCCGGGACCGTTCCGACAGGTATCCGAAGAGGAGAGACACGATGGCCTCCGACCGCAAGCACTCCCGGCACCTGCGCCGCACCTGGTTGATCCACGTCGCACTGTTCGTGGTGGGACAGACCCTGCTCGCGATGTTCGGCTACTCCTGGCTGGTCGAGCTGTTCGGCGGCCCCGAGGCCGCCGGGGGCTGGCTGACCCTGGCGGGCCGGGTGTGGGTGGTCGGGTTCGTGATCGACACCGGGTACGTGGTCTTCCGGCAGTTCGTGCCGCGGACCGCCTCGGCGTGACGCCGGGCGGGCCCGCCGGCGGACGCGGGGCCACCCGGTCCCTGCGGCGGGTCCAGACCGCCTTCGCGGCGAACACCCTCGGCGACGCCGCGGGGACGATCGCGCTGCCGCTGTTCGTCCTCCAGACCACCGGCTCTCTCACGCTGACCGGGGTACTGGTCGCGGTGGCGACCGCGGGGTCCCTGGTCTCGGCCTTCGTCGTGGGTCCGTGGGTGGACCGGCTCGGGCTGCGCCGCTCGGCGCAGCTGGCACTGCTGGCCGGGTCGCTGCTCACCGGCGCCATCGTCGTCCTCGACGCCGCCGGTGCACTGTCGATCACCGCGCTGCTGGTGATCTCGCTGCTGCGTGCGACGGCGGACCCGCCGGGAGAGGCGGCGCTGACCGGGCTGCTCCCACCGCTGGCCCGCGAGGCCGGTGTGCCCCTGGAGCGGGCGAACGGCACCGTCCGGCTCGTCCGGGCGCTGTGCGACCTCGTCGGCCCGCTGGTCGCCGGTGGTGTGATCGTGCTGCTGGGCGCCGAGGTCGTGCTGGCGATCGACGCGCTGAGCGGGCTGGTCGCGCTGGTGATCCTCCGCCTCTCGGGCGGCACCGCGGGCGAACCGGTGACGCCGGACGGCCCCGCACCGCCGTCGTCGTGGGCCGCGCGGGCCCGGGAGGGCGCCCGGCTTCTCGCGGCCGACGCCACGCTGCGTGTGCTCGTCCTGGGCAGCGCCGCCTTCGCTGCGCTGGACATCGGCTTCGTGACGATCGTCCTCACCGACTATGCGACGAGCGTCCTCGACGACCCGGCACTGTTCGGCGTGTTGATCAGCGGATTCGGCTGCGGCTCACTCGCCGGCACGGTGGCCTACGCGCTGCGCGGGCACCGGCTGCCCCGGAGGGCGACCTTCCTGGGCGCGTACCTCGTGCTGGCCGGGACGGTACTGGCCCTCGCCGCGGGGCCGGGGCTGCTGGTGGCCTTCGGCCTGCTCGTCGTCTGCGGGCTGGTGGTGGCGCCACTGGACAACATGTACGTCTCCGTGCTGCAGGAACGGGTGCCGGCGCAGGCCTTCGGCCGGGTCAGCACGCTCGTGACGGCGACGGTGACCGCCCCGGCCCCACTGGCCGTACCGCTGATCGCCGCTGCCGTCACCGGGTTCGGCCTGTCCACCACGCTGGTCGCGCTCGGTGCGGTCTACCTGGCCCTGGTGGCCGGGATGGCGCTGGCCCGCCCGCTGCGCGGGCTGGACGCGTCCCGCGAGGCCGTCACGCCGCGCGGCGCGCCGCCCGCACCACCTTCGGCGTGACCACGTCGGTCGGGAGGACACCGTTGGTGATCCGGGCGAACATCGAGCGAGGGCCGACGACGTGGACCCGTTCGACGCCCGCCTCCTGCAGGCCGCCGACGATGACCGACCAGTGCACGGGCGTCGTCCAGCCGGCGAGGAGGTCGTCGCGGATCTCCGCGCCACCCGTGAGCAGGGTGCCGTCCACGTCGGACAGCATGGGGACCGCCGCTCCGTGCCAGGTCAGCCGGCCGTAGACCTCGTCGGCGAGCCTCAAGCGCAGGCCCTCCACCGCGGGGCAGTGCTCGGCCCGGTTCATCGTGTAGAAGGGGTAGCCCCCCTCCTCGCGGACCCGCTGCTCGATCAGGCCGAGCGTGGGTATCGACCCGGAGATCGCGTGCACGGAGTTGTCCAGGTGGACCGAGACCTGCGCCCAGCGGCCCGCCGCGCAGGACTCCTGGACCAGCCGGTCCACGGCCTGCTCCGAGAGCCGGTACAGGAACAGGCACCCCAGCGGTTCCTCCTGCGCCTCGAACCATTCCTGTTCGACCCGGACGCTGTCCCGCACCAGCCGGACACCGTCCTCGTAGGACAGCGCACCGGTGAAGACCGCGCCCACCACGGACCCGAAGCTCTGCCCGCCGCACACCGACGGGGCCAGCCCACCGTCCCGGACCGACCAGTCGGCGAGGGCCAGGCTCAACGCCATGAAGCCGGCCTCGTACACCTCCCAGTCGTAGACGTCGGCCGTCGCGTACGCGGCCGCGAGGTCGTACCCGAGGACCTCACCGGCCGCGCCGAACCGGTCCCGGGCAGCCGGGTCCTCGGTGACGTAGTCGGCGATCGCCGACCAGGTCGTGGGCACCAGCCCGGGGAAGAAGACGGCATGGGTCATGTCGTACCTCCGTGGTCCGCGGTCACAGCCGGTCGAGCAGCTGCTTCTTCTTGGCCTCGAACTCCGCCGGTTCGAGGACACCGTCGTCGCGCAGCCGGCCGAGCGCCTCGATCTGCCGGATCACGTCGTCGGCACCGGTGGCGGGGTCCGCGTCGCCGGACGCAGGGCCACCGGACGTTCCGCCCGCCCGTTCCGCGGCGGCGAGCACGGCGGCGGCGAACGGCAGGGTGTCCCCCACCGAGCCGTAGCCCATCCCGAACAGCAGGACGTCCGGGTCGTCCTCGTCGCGGGTTCCCCGGGGAGCCGCGGGCCGGTCGTGCAGGATCCGCAGGCGTCCCGACATCACCCCCGGCCGGAGCCACTCCACGCCCCGGACCTCGGACAACCGGTGGGTCCGGGTACCGGTGCGCAGCTTGGTCGGCTCGGCATCGGTCCGCCAGGTGACGGTCAGGTCGGTCCCGGTGAGCTCCGCCGTGCCGTCGTAGCCGTCGATCCGCTGCGGTGGCCGGGGTGCGTCGAGCTGGAAGCCCGCGGGCACCGGTCCCCGCTCCCGAGCCACGGCCGCGGCGTCGAGCAGGCGGTCCCGGTGGTACCGGGCGAGATCGGCCCGGTCCTTGTCCAGGACGAGGCGGTACGGGTCCTCGTGCGGCTCGAGCTGACCCCGGGCGACCTCGGTCAGCGGATCCAGCCCGGTGGCCGGGACCAGGGTCAGCACGGGATCGGACGAGCCACCGGAGACCGTCACGTCCTCGATGGCCGTGTGCGGCACGGTCCGGCTGCCGAGGGAACGGAGCAACACCGAGTCGAGCCGGCCCTGAGCGTAGTCGATGCGGACACCGTCGGACCCGAACACCCAGGTCGCGTTCCGGCCGGCGAACTCGAGATCGTGACTCATCCGGACACCTTCCGTCGTCGCTCGTCATGTCGTTCTCCGGGCGGGGCCGGGACGTGCCGGCCACCCCCACGCGTCGTACGGCCGCGCAACCGCGGCCCGATCCGCACCGCGACGACGACGAGCGCCGCCACCAGCACGTAGGCCGGGATCAGCAGGATGACGGCGGGATCGGTGAAGCGGGCCTCCAGGCCGGCCTCCCGGGATCCGCCTTCCAGGACGATCCGGTTGATCGTCAGGAACCCGATGTGGATGCCGACCCCCGGCCACACCGATCCGGTGGCCAGACGCACGGCCACGAGGGCGGCGCCGAACACCACCATCAGGATCAGGTAGTCCACCGGGTGCCGGCCGGGGGGCGCGAAGCCGATCGGGCCGGCGGGCAGGCCCAGTGCCATCTGTGCCAGGCGGTCCAGCACCGTGCCGAACCCGGGCATGATCGCGAAGAGGACGGTCGTGAGGACCGGTGCCAGCACGACGCGACCGGTCTCGGACAGCGTCGTCAGGACGTACCCGCGATAGACGATCTCCTCCGGCAGCGCCTCGAGCAGGAGGGCGATCACCGCGTTGGTCAGCAGGAAGTACGTCAGTTGCACGGGGTCCGGGGTGTTCCACGTGATCGCCCCCGCGCCGCTCGCCACCGCGAGCACCGCGACACCGACACCCACCCTCACGATCACCCCGCCGAGGATCCCGCGGAGGGCGCGGCCGGCAGGCGCCAGACCCATCGACCGCAGGTCCCGGCCGTCGACCCGGCGGCGCAGGAACAGCACCGCGGGGATCGCCACCCCGGCGCACAGTGTCGCCGTGAACAGGGCGACCCCCGAGTCGTCGGCCTCGCGGCCGGTCATCACGGTGTTCCCGACCCCGGCGACCGTCAGCGCGCACTGCATGGCCGACGCGGCGGCGACCGCGGTCAGGACGGCCCGGGAGAGGGACGGTCCGACCCGGGTCCGGCCCGGGACCGCTCGCTCCGCGGAACGTGCCGCCATGCGGTCCTCCATCGGTTCGACGTCTTTATCATGAGAGTGTATGAAAAAAAGGGGCATCCGGCCACCGGGGACCCCGTTCGAGCGGCACCGGCGAGGAGAGGGGCACGACGATGCCGAAGATCGTCGACCACGAGGCCAGGCGGGCCGAGCTGGCCAGGGCGGTGTGGCGCGTGGTGCAGCGGGAGGGCGTCGCGGCCGTCTCGGTCCGGGCCACCGCCCAGGAGGCAGGCTGGTCGCCCGGGACCGTGCAGCACTACTTCTCGACGCGCGACCAGATGCTGGAGTTCGCGATGGAGACGGCGATCGCCGCCGGCGCCGGGCGGGTCGAGCCGCTGCTGGCCGACGACGCCCACGCGGACGGCGATCCGGTCACCGCCGCGGTCGGGATCCTCGAGTCGCTCGCCCCCCTGGACGGCGACTCGCGTGTCGCGACGGAGCTGTGGGTGGCGTTCCTGGCTCGGGTCCTCGTCGACGAGCGCGCGCGTGCCATCGAGAACCGCGGCGCCGACGAGCTGGCCGACGAGTGCCGGCGGCTCGTCACGTCCCTCTGCCACCCGCCGGACGACGAGCAGATCGAGTTCGAGGCCGTCCGCCTGCACGCGCTGCTCGACGGCGTCTCCCTGATGGCGGTCACCCGGCCGGGGCGGATGCCACCGGAGCGGGTGCGCGAGATCCTCCGCCGTCACGTCGCCCAGATCGCCTCGGGCCCGGCACCGGCGGGCTCCCGTCCGCACGGGGTGCGCACAGCCGTCTCCGGCCCGCGGGGACGATCCCGGTGAGCCGGCCCAACCGTTCCCGCACCCGCGCACACCGGCTCTTCACCGTCCCTTCCGGAATCCCCAGCTCCTCGGCGACCTCCGCGATCGACCGTTCCTGCAGCAGCACCAGGTTCGCGACCCGCACCTGGTCGTCGGGAAGGCTCGCGAGGACGGCGGCCACAGCGGCCGAGAGATCGCTGGCGGCATGCGCGTCCGGCACGATCGCGCGGTCCGGGACGTTCGCGGTCAGCACCTCGCGCCGGTCCGCCGTACGCCGTACCAGATCGAAACTGAGGTTCACGACGATCCTCTGCAGCCACGACTCGACCGTGCTCCGGCCGCGGAAACGACGGGCTCCGCGCATCGCGCGGAGGAATGCCTCCTGCACGACGTCGCCCGCGTCGTCGGGATCGCCGGTCAGCCGTCGCGCGAGTACCCGCATCCCCGGACGGTGCCGTCGGGCGAGCTCGGCGAACGCCGATCGGTCCCCCTCGATGTGCGCTCGGACGAGTTCCTCGTCGCTCCGGCGACAGACTCCGGCACTGAAATTGTCGACCATGTATCCCCCCAGGACCGCCTCTGTGTACCACCCCCCACGCCGGCCCGGGAACACCACGACGACGGAGGACAGCTGATGTTCACCGGATGCGCATGCGGATCACGATGACCTCGGCCGGAGATGCTTCCCCGGATTCCCGGGAGCCCTCCCGGCGCCGCCCCACCGCCGTCCGGGTGGTCGCGGTGGTGGCGCTCGCCTGCCTGCTCGCCCTAGCCCTGCAGACCGTCCTGCCGGGCAGGACAGTGGCGTTGTGGCTGCTAGCGACCGCACTCGCCGAGCAGTCGCTGACACTGGTCGTGGCCGGTGTGGTGCTGGTCGCCGTCGTCGTCGCCCGGACCCGTGGTGCCGATCCGGGGGGCCTGCGCACCCCGGCACTCGGAGTGGCGGCGGCGCTGCTCCTGGCCTGCGGCATCCCGGCGGCGAGCAGCTGGCACGCGGCCCGGGAGGCCGGCATCCCGGTGTCGTGGACGTCCTATCTGGCCGGGACGTCGCTCGCGTCGTCCACCGGCCCGGACGCCGACGTGACCCTCGGGCGGGCGGGTGGCACCGAGCTCCGCGGGGACCTGTGGCGCCCCGGGACACCGGCGCCGCCCTCCGGGCGCCCGGTGGTGGTCCTCCTGCACGGCGGCTCGTGGGAGAGCGGCGGGCGGGGGGGAGAGTCCACGATGGAACGAATGGCTGACCGCGGGCGGGGCGGCCGTCCTCGACGTCGACTACCGGCTGGCACCGGATGCGGACTGGCGGGCGATGAGCGGCGACGTCGGATGCGCGCTCGCCCGGGTCCGGACACTCGCCGCCGAGTACCGGCTCGATCCCCGGCGGGTGGTCGTGATGGGCTCGTCCGCGGGCGGACACCTGGGCCTGCTGGCCGGGTACTCGCCCACCGTGTCCTCCTGCGGCGGGGACGCCGTGCGACCGGCCGCGATCGTCGCGCTCTACCCCCCGGCGGACCTCACCTCACTGGCGGGGGCGGACGGGTGGCGCTACCCGGAGGTGGTGCCCGACAACACCTTGCACGAGCTGATGCGCTCCGGACCCGACACCGCGCCGGAGGCGTGGCGGGAGGCGTCGCCGGTCACCCACGTCCGCGCGGGAGCCCCTCCCACCCTGCTGCTGCACGGCACCCACGACCAGATCGTCCCGGTCGAGCAGTCACGGGAGCTGGAGCGCGCGGGGCGCACGCGCGGCGCGGACATCGGGCTGGTCGAGCTCCCGTTCGCGAACCACTCGTACGACCTCGTCTGGGGCGGGGTGAACGCCCAGCTCGGACGTGGCGAGCTCGCGCGGTTCCTGGAACGGACGGTCGGGGTCCGGCCCCCGACCGGATGACCGGTCGCGGACCGGACCGGTGGGCACCGGCCCGGTCCGCGGCTGCGCGGGGCGCCCGGTCAGTGCCCGCGTGCCGTCTCCAGGGCACGCCGGACCAGCACCTGCACCAGGTGGGTGCGGTAGGCCGGGGTGCCGTGCGTGTCCGACGGGGGCTCGGTGCCCTCGGCGGCCAGCGCAGCCGCCTCGGCGATCGGCTTCCCGTCCTTCAGCGCCTGCTCCGTGGCCGTGGCCCGCAGCGACGTCGAGCCCATGTTGACCAGGCCGATCCGGTCACCCGACACCGCGACGGCGACGATCGCCCAGTCGTTGGACCGGCGGGTGAACTTCTCGTACGCCCAGCCCCGGTCGCCGCAGCGCGGGATCCGGATCTCGACGATCAGCTCGTCGGGCTCGCGGACCGTGGTGAACACCCCGGTGTAGAACTCGCCGATCGGGACGGTGCGCCGCCCGCGCGGGCCCTGCAGGACGATCGTGCCGTCCAGCGCGAGCACCGCCGCGGGGAGGTCGGCCGCCGGGTCGCCGTGCGCAAGGGTGCCGCCGAGGGTGCCGCGGGCCCGGATCTGCGGGTCCCCGACGGTGCGGGCGACGGCCGGGAGCAGCGGCACCTCGGCCGCCAGCTCGGGTGAGCCCACGACGTCGCGGTGCTTCGTGCCGGCACCGATCGCGACCTCGTCGCCCTCGACGCGGATGTAGGACAGCTCGGGCAGCCGGCCGATGTCGATCAGGAACTCGGGGGCGCCGAGCCGGACCTTCATCACCGGGATGAGCGAATGGCCGCCGGCGAGGACGCTGGCGTCCTCGCCCTTCTCGGCGAGCAGCGCGATGGCGTCGTCGAGGGTGTCGGGGCGGGCGTAGTCGAACTGCAGCGGGATCATGCGCCGGCCCCCTCACCGCGGGAGAAGGCGGGCGCGGTGCGCAGCGCGTCGGACTCGGCCTCGGCCTTCTGCTCGGCGTCCGGGTCCTTGCCGGCCGCGACGAGCACCGCACGGACGATGTTGTGGTAACCGGTGCAGCGGCAGAGGTTGCCCTCCAGCCCCTCCCGCACCTTGCGCTCGTCCAGGTCGTCGTCGTGGCTGATCAGCGACACCGCGGACATGACCATGCCCGGGGTGCAGAACCCGCACTGCAAGCCGTGCTCGGAGCGGAACGGCGGTGACCGGGTGCTCCGGGCGGCCCTCGGAGGCCCCGTCGAGGCCCTCCATCGTGGTGACGGACTGCTGGTCGGCCTGGACCGACAGCACGGTGCACGACTTCACGGCCTCGCCGTCGAGCAGCACCGTGCAGGCGCCGCAGGAGGTCGTGTCGCAGCCGATGTTGGTGGCCTTCAGCCCGACGGTGTCGCGCAGGTAGTGCGCGAGCAGCTGCCGGGGCTCGACGTCGGCGGTCGTCGACTCGCCGTTGACGGTGATGTCTACCTTCACTTGCTTCCCTCCGAAGCGGAGTGGACGGCCTCCCAGACCCGCAGCGGGGTCAGGGGCATGTCGATGTGGGTCACGCCGAGGTGGGACAGCGCGTCGATGACGGCACTCTGGGTCGCGGGGGTGGACCCGATCGTCCCGGCCTCGCCGATGCCCTTGTAGCCCATCGGGTTCACCGGGGTCGGCGTGGTCATCTCGACGAGGTCGAAGCTCGGCAGCTCGGCGGCCGAGGGGATGCCGTAGTCGGCGAAGGTGCCGGTCAGCGGCTGGCCCTCCTCGTCGAAGACGACCTCCTCCAGCAGCGCCTGCGCGATGCCGCCGTGCCGCTGCCCCTCGCAGAGCAGCGGGTTGAGGATCGGGCCGGCGTCGTCCACCGCGACGATCTTCTCGACGGTGACCTTGCCGGACTCGGTGTCGACCTCGACGACGCAGACGTGCGCGCCGAACGGGAAGGTCGGCTTCTCGCCGTCCCAGGTGGTGTCGACCTTGAGCTGCTCGGCCGCGGCCAGCTCGGCGAGGGTGACGCTCTTCGCCGACGGCACCCCGCGGACGGTGATCGCGGCGTTGGCCGGGTCGAGCTCCAGGTCGTCGACGCTCGCCTCGAGGAGGTCCGCGGCCCGCTGCTTGGCGAGGTCGATCAGCTCCGCCGACGCCTGGTGCACCGCGACGCCACCGGTCTGCAGCGACCGCGACCCCATGGTGCCGCCACCGCGCGGGACGAGGTCGGTGTCGCCGTGCTTGACGGTGATCTTCTCGATCGGGACGCCCAGCTGGTCGGACGCGAGCATCGCCCAGGCCGTCGCGTGCCCCTGCCCGTGCGGCGACGTGCCGGTCAGCACCGTCACGGCGCCGTCGGGGTGCACCTCGACCGACGCGTCCTCGGCGAACGCACCACCACCGGTGATCTCCACGTAGGACGAGACGCCGATGCCGAGCTGGCGGGCGTCGCCGCGCTCGCGGCGGGCCTTCTGCTCGGCGCGCAGCCGGTCGTAGCCGGACTTCTCCAACGCGAGGTCGATCGCCTTGGCGTACTCGCCGGAGTCGTACTCGACCCCGCCCTTGGTCTGGAACGGGAACCGGTCCGGGGCGACGACGTTGAGCTTGCGGACCTCCGCCGGGTCCTTCCCGATCTCGGCCGCGAACAGGTCCATCGCGCGCTCGATCGCGGCGGTCGCCTCGGGGCGGCCTGCGCCGCGGTAGGCGGCGATCGAGGTGGTGTTGGTGACGACGGCGCGGGCGCGCAAGTCGACGTTCTCGATGTCGTAGGTGCCCGGCGCCATCATCCGGGTGAACACCGACAGGAAGGTGCCCAGGCGCGGGTAGGCGCCGAGGTCCTGCACGACGTCGAGCCGGTAGTGGGTGACCTTGCCCGCCCGGGTGCCGCCGATCGTGATCGTCTGGCGCTGGGCGCGGCCCTGCACCATCCCGGTCATGTTCTCCGACCGCGACTCGTTCCAGCGGACCGGACGGCCCTGCCGGCGGGCGAGCCACGCCACGATCGCGAACTCGGGGTCGGAGCCGATCTCCGCGCCGAACCCGCCACCGACATCGGGCAGGATGACCCGCAGGTTCTCCTTGTCCATGCCCAGCCAGCCCGCGACCTCGTCCCGGCCGCCCTGGGCGTTCTGGTTGGACATGTAGAGCGTGCAGCGGTCGCCGTCCCAGAACGCGCTGGCGGCCCGGGTCTCCAGCGGGGCCGCGGCCAGGCGCTGGTTCATCAGGTCCCGGGTGACGACGACCTCGCAGCCGGCGAAGTAGTCCGGGTCGGGCTCGGAGTCGTACCCGTACGCGGCGGCCGTGTTGGTGCCCGCCTCCGGGAACAGCAGGATCTCGTCCTGCACCGCGGCCAGCGGGTCGATCACCGCGTCCAGCGGCTCGTACTCCACGTCGACCAGCTCGGCGGCGTCCTCGCCCTGGTAGAAGTCCTCGGTCAGCACGGCGGCCACCGGCTCGCCGACGAACCGGACCCGGTCGGTCGCGAGGAACGGGCGGGTCATCGCCTTGTTCGCGCCCGGGAACAGCAGCGCCGGCTCGATGTCGAGGTCCGCGCCGGTGATCACCGCGACGACACCAGGCGAGTCGAGCGCCGCCGAGGTGTCGATCGACGTGATCGTCGCGTGGGCCAGCGGCGAGCGGACGAGCCTCAGGTGCAACGCTCCGGTCAGCCGCTCGTCGATCAGATCGTCGGTGTAGGTCGCGCCCCGCGTGAGGAAGACCGGATCCTCGGTGCGGACGACGCGGGTGCCCAAGATGCTCATCGCGGCCGAGCGTATACAGGAACGGGGCCGGCGTGCGACGCACCGAAGACCGATTCTTTGCAGGTCAGGGTACCCTTCGCGGAGCGACGCGCGGGCGCGGCACCACATCTGCGGAGCCACGACGGTCGGGCGTCCGATCATCGGTGTCCGGCACTCGGCGACGGCCGCGGCGGGTCGCTCCCCGACTTTTGCGACCGGGTCCCGGGGACGGCGCCCGGGCGCGGCCCGACCCCGCGGGGATCAGGCCGGGTCGTCCCACCAGGGCCGGACCGTCCACAGTGGCGAGACCGGGCCGTGCCCGGCGCCCAGCGGGTAGGAGTGCCGGACCGCCTCGACGATGTAGCGCTTCCCGAACCGGACGGCCGCCTCGACGTCGTGGCCGCGGGCCAGCCCGGACGCGACGGCCGCCGCGAGGGAGTCCCCGCCGCCGTGCGTGTCGCCGGTGTCGAACCGCGGGCCGGGCAGCTCGACGAACACCTCGCCGTCGTAGAGCAGGTCGAGGCAGCCGTCGGTATCGCCGGCGAGATGCCCGCCCTTGACCAGCACCGCCCGCGGGCCGAGGTCGTGCAGTGCCTTCGCCGCCGCGTACTGGCCGTCGCGGTCGTGCACGTCGTGCTCGACCAGCAGCCGGATCTCGTCCAGGTTCGGCGTGACCAGCGTGGCCCGCGGGAACAGCGTGTGCCGGTAGGCGTCGAGGGCCTCGGCGGCGAGCAGCGGGTCGCCGTGCATGGAGGCGGCGACCGGATCGACGACCAGCGGTGTCGCGCGCCCGGCCCCGATGCCGTTGCCGTCGCAGGCCGCCGCGACGGCCTCGATGATCTCGGCGTTCGCGAGCATCCCGGTCTTGGCGGCCTGCAACCCGATGCCGGACGCGACGGTGGTGACCTGCCCGGCGATCGTGTCGAGCGGGATCGTGTGCACCCCGGTGACGCCGACCGTGTTCTGCACCGTCACCGCGCAGACGGCGAGGCAGCCGTGCACCCCGCACGCGGCGAAGGTCCGCAGGTCGGCGGCGATCCCGGCACCGCCGCCGGAGTCGGTGCCGGCGATCGTGAGGGCGCGCGGCGGTGTGGTGCCGACGGTGGGCTCGGGCATGGCGTGGTCCTCCCTGGCCGGCATTACCCGGCCGGTCCCGCGGTCGGCGGCGCCGGCCCGTCCCGGACCCAGCCGCCCTCTCAGCCCGCTCGCACCGCGAGCTCCCGCGTCGTGCTCGTACTTCTCGTACTCCTCGGACGACGACGGTAGCCGCTCACCCCGCCGGGTGTCGTGACGCCCGGGGGACGGTCGCCGTCCCCCGGGCACCCACTCCTCAGTCCCCTGCCGACGCGATCGGCAGGTACACCCGGCCGCCCTCGTCCCGGAACTCCCCGGACTTCTCCTCCATCCCGGCCTCGATCGCCTCGACGCTGGTCAGGCCGTGCGCCTCGGCGTAGTCCCTGACGTCCTGGGTGATCTTCATCGAGCAGAACTTCGGGCCGCACATCGAGCAGAAGTGCGCCGACTTCGCGGGCTCGGCCGGCAGCGTCTCGTCGTGGTACGCCTGCGCGGTGTCCGGGTCGAGCGAGAGCGCGAACTGGTCGCGCCAGCGGAACTCGAACCGGGCCTGGGACAGGGCGTCGTCACGGGCCTGGGCGTGCGGGTGCCCCTTGGCCAGGTCCGCGGCGTGCGCGGCGATCTTGTAGCTGATCACCCCGACCTTGACGTCGTCGCGGTTCGGCAGGCCCAGGTGCTCCTTGGGCGTGACGTAGCAGAGCATCGCGGTACCGGCCTCGGCGATCCGGGCGGCGCCGATGGCCGAGGTGATGTGGTCGTAGCCGGGCGCGATGTCGGTGGCCAGCGGGCCGAGCGTGTAGAAGGGCGCCTCGTCGCACCACTCCTCCTCCAGCCGCACGTTCTCGACGATCTTGTCCATCGGGACGTGTCCGGGGCCCTCGATCATCACCTGCACGTCGTCGCTCTTCGCGATCCGGGTCAGCTCGCCCAGGGTCTCCAGCTCGGCGAGCTGCGCGGTGTCGTTGGCGTCGGCGATCGAGCCGGGGCTCAGGCCGTCACCGAGGGAGAAGGTGACGTCGTAGCGACGCAGGATCTCGCAGAGCTCGGAGAAGTGCGTGTAGAGGAACGACTCGCGGTGGTGGGCCAGGCACCACGCGGCCATGATCGAACCCCCGCGGGAGACGATCCCGGTGACCCGCTTCGCGGTCAGCGGCACGTACCGGAGCAGCACGCCCGCGTGCACCGTCATGTAGTCGACGCCCTGCTCGCACTGCTCGATCACGGTGTCCCGGTAGACCTCCCAGGACAGCTCCGCCGGGTCCGAGTCGACCTTCTCCAGCGCCTGGTAGATCGGGACGGTGCCGATCGGGACCGGCGAGTTGCGCAGGATCCGCTCGCGGGTGGTGTGGATGTCGCGGCCGGTGGACAGGTCCATCACGGTGTCGGCACCCCACCGGGTCGCCCACACCATCTTCTCCACCTCGTCGGCGATCGACGACGACACCGCGGAGTTGCCGATGTTGGCGTTGACCTTCGTGAGGAAACGCTTCCCGATGATCATCGGCTCGGACTCGGGATGGTTCACGTTCGCCGGGATCACCGCGCGGCCGCGGGCGACCTCGGAGCGGACCAGCTCGGCGTCACACCGCTCGCGGACCGCGATCCAGCGCATCTCCTCGGTGACCACCCCCGCCCGTGCGTACGACAGCTGGGTCCCGCCGTCCTCCCGGCCCCCGATCCACGGCCCGCGCAGCGCGGGGAGTCCCGCGCCGACGTCGATCACCGCCGTCGGATCGGTGTAGGGGCCGGAGGTGTCGTAGACGTCGTGGTGCTCGCCGTTGCTGAGCGCGATCCGCCGGACCGGGACGGAGATCCCGTCCGGGCCCTCGACCCAGGCCTTGGCCGACCCGGTGATCGGGCCGGTGGTGACCTGCGGACGCGCGTGTTCCGGTGCAGCCGTCATGAACGACAGTCCTCCCTCGCCGGCATTACCCGGCTGGTTCTGCGGTCGGCGACCGTGGATCGGTGTGTCGCCCTCTCAGCCCCGCGCGACGGAGCTCCCGCGTGTTCAGTTGATCGTGCCCGGGCACCGTAGGCACCGTCCGGCGCGGAAGGCCAGCCCCCGGGCGCTTCTCACCCGCCCGCGAGGAATGATCACGACGGGTGCCGGGTTCACCACCGGTATGACGCAGAATGCCGAGCTGAGCCCGACCGACTGGGTCCGCGAACAGACCCAGAAGATCCTGGAGCAGGGCACCACCGAGGGCGTGACGGTCATGGACCGGCCGATCGTCCTGGTCACGACGACCGGCGCGAAGTCCGGGAAGCAGCGCTACGTCCCCGTGATGCGCGTCGAGCACGACGGGTCCTACGCGATGATCGCCTCGAAGGGCGGCACCCCGGAGCACCCGGCCTGGTACCACAACGTGGTGGCGAACCCCGAGGTCACCGTGCAGGACGGCACCGCGACCGGGACGTTCGTCGCGCGCGAGGTGTCCGGCACCGAGCGCCAGGAGTGGTGGGACCGCTCCGTCGCGGCGTACCCGCCGTACGCCGAGTACCAGGAGAAGACCTCCCGGGTCATCCCGGTGTTCGTGCTCGAGCCGAAGGGCTGATCCCCGGCACACCGGCTCCGGTGCGCGCCCGCCCCCTCGTGCGGGCGCGCACAGGTCCGGAGCCGCGCCGGCCCCGCGGGGCCGGGCGGCGGACCACCGGGCCCCGGGGTCAGCCCGCGGCGACGCCGTGGGCGGGTGCCACCCGTCCGGCGCGGCGCATCGAGGCCGCGGACGCCAGCACCGCCACCGCGACGACGCCCGCAGCGAGCCCTGCCAGCTCGCCCGCCGGCACCGCCGACACCGGCATGTCCATGTCCATGGCCTGCAGGCCGAGCGCCCCGTAGAGCGCGCCGAACGCGACACCGAGCACCGCCCCCACGGCCCCGGCCAGCGCCGCCTCCGCGGCGACCGTGCGCCGCGCCCCGGACCGGGTCAGGCCCAGCGTCCGCTGCAGCGCGATCTCGCGGGTCCGCTCGGCGACCGACAGCGCGAGCGTGACGCCGACCCCGACCACCGCGACGACGAGCGTCACCCCGACCAGGCCCGCTCCCACGGCACGCACGGTCCCGAACACCTCCTCGGTCTCGGCGCGCACGTCGGCCGCCCAGATCACCGTCGCCCCGGTGCCGCCCGTGGCCTCGGCGACCGCGGTGCGCACCGCCTCCGGGGCGGCACCCGGCGCGCCGTCGACGAGCACGTCGGTGCCGTCGGTGCGAACCTGCAGCTCCGGCCGCTCGGCGAGCTGCCGGGCCGCCACGGGGTCCCGGCCGTCGTCGCCGGGCACCACCTGTACCTCGGCCGGGAAGTTGCGCTCGATCGAGGCACGAGCGTCGGCCGACGCGCCGTCGATACCGACCAGCAGCGCGGCCGTGAGCCCGACACCGAGCGCGAGCACCGTCGTCGTCGCCGCGGTGCGGCGTGACACGCGGCGGGCGTTCGCGACGGCCAGCCGGGCCGGGCCGGACCGCCCGGCGAGCGGACGTACCGCGGCGGCGGCGCCCGCGACCAGGAACGGGCCCGCTGCCACCAGCGCGGCGAACAGCATCAGCCCGCTCAGCGCGACCAGTGCCAGCGCGCCGAGGGAGTCTCCCGTGGACAGGCCAAGCACCGCGACACCCGCGGCGAGCACGACGAGCACCGCCACCGCGGGCAGCCGGCGCGCGGCGCGCGGCGCGTGCGCCTCGGTACTGGCCGCGGCGCCCAGGGCCACCACCGGCGGCACCCGGCCGGCCGTGAGTGCGGGCGGCACCGCCGCCACCACGGTCGCGGCGACCGCCAGCAGCACGCACCCGGCCAGCTGTGACCACGGCAGCACGAGCCCCGGTACCTCCGTGCCGGACGCCCGCAGCACGGCCAGCGTCGCGGAGGCGCCCCCGGCGGCGAGTGCGGTCCCGGCGAGGCCCGCGACGAGCCCGGTCACCGCGGCCTCGGCCAGCACCGAGCGGACCAGCTGCCCGCGCCCGGCCCCGACGCAGCGCAGCAACGCCAGCTCCCGGGTCCGGCGGCCAAGCACGATCCGGAACGTCGAACCGACCACGATCACGGCTGCGACCAGGGCGATCCCGACGAACACCGACAGCCCGGCGAGTACGGCGGTCACCGACGCGGAGGCGGCATCGCTCTCCGCGGCCCGCGCCTCGTCGCCGGTGAGGACCGCGGCGTCGCCCGCCGCGGCGTCCAGCGCGGCCCGGTCCGGGGTGCCCGCGACGTCGATCCTGGACAGTCCGAGATCGGCACCGAGCGCGGTGGCGTCGACCGGGGTGAGCAGGACGGTGTCCGTCGCCTCCGTGCCGAGCGGCGCGATCCCGCCGACGGTGAACGCCCGGTCCCCGACCGTGATCGGGGCACCGGGGACGAGCCCCGCCCGGTCCGCGGTCGTGGTGCCCAGCAGCACCTCGCCCGGGCCGGGCACGTGCCCGCGCACCGGCGCGGGCCGCACCGACATCGGGCCGGGGCCAGGGTCGGTGCCGACCCGCCACCGCGCCGTCGTCGCCCCGGTGGTCACCGGCAACGCCCCCTCGTACACCGGCACGACACCGGTGACCCCGGGCACGCCCGCGATCCGGTCGACGAACGCCGCCGCCCCCTTGTCGGGCTCGGCGGGCCGGTCGACGACGAACGCCGCCGCGGGCGGGGTCTGCACCGCGTCGCCCAGCAGCGCGTCCCGCATGGTCCCGGTGAACAGCACCGACGCGGCCGCGAACACCGTCGCGACCAGCACCGCGAGCCCGGTGAGCAGGGCCTGGCGTGGACTGCGGCGGATCCCGGCGACGGCCGCGCGGGTCGCCGGGTTCCCGATCGCCGTCACGACCCCACCGCCGCGGACCGGCGGCGCGGCCACGGTGCCGGACCGGTCCGGGGGATCGGCCCGGTCGGCCCGGCCGGCGCCGACAGCCCGCCGAGCGCGGTGAGGACGGCGTCCGGTGTCGGGTCGTCGATGCGTCCGGCCGCGTCGCCGTCCCGCAGCAGCAGCACCTGGTCCGACACCGACGCGGCGAGCGGATCGTGGGTGACCATGACGACGGTCTGCCCGTACTCGTCGACGCACCCGCGCAGCAGGCCCAGCAGCTCCCGCCCGGACGTGGCGTCCAGCGCGCCGGTCGGCTCGTCGGCCACGACGAGCTCGGGGCGTCCGAGCAGGGCCCGCGCGACCGCGACGCGCTGCCGCTGCCCGCCGGACAGCTCCGCGGGCAGGTGCCGCAGCCGGTCGCCGATCCCGAGCCGCTCCACCAGCTCCGCCCGCCACCCGCGCTCCGGGCGACGACCGGCCAGCGACGCCGCGAGATCGATGTTCTCCCCGGCGGTGAGGTGCGGCAGCAGGTTGCCGTCCTGGAAGACGAACCCGATCCGGTCCCGCCGCACGGCGGTGAGGGCGGCGTCGCCGAGCGCACCGAGGTCGGTGTCGCCCAGCAGGACCTGCCCGGCGCTCGGCCGGTCGAGGCCGGCGAGGCAGTGCAGCAGCGTGGACTTGCCGGACCCCGACGGGCCCATCACCGCGGTGAAGCGGCCCGCCGGGAGCCACATCGTGATCCCGTCCAGGGCCCGGACGGCGCCGCGGCCCTCGCCGTAGGCGCGGACCAGGCCGATGGCCGCGGCGGCGGCCCGTGGGGCCGTCACCGCTGCTCACCCCACTCCTGCAGGAACGGCAGCGCCGCGACGGTCAGCAGCATCAGGAACAGGACGACGCCGCCGATCACGGCGGCGGTGTTCATCAGGACGTCGAGCATGGTCACGACGGTGCCGTGCGGGAGGGGTCCGGCGCGTCGGACCACGGGACGGTCTCCGGTCGTCCGCGCGTCGTACTTCCGGCCGAGGGCGGGCCGGCGATCTCCGCCCTAGGGTGAGCGCCATGTCCGGACCGACCGCCGTCATCCCGCGGGACGGGGCGCCCGCGGCCCGGCCCGGTGCCCGGTCCGGGACGCTGCTGTTCACGTGCGAGGCGTTCGCCTACCTGTTCTGGCTCGGGATCGACGTGCTCGCCTCCCCCGGCCTGTCGGACCCCGGGACCTTCGCGTACTCCGGCCCGGTCGCCGGCGCGCTGGTGGCCGCCGTCGCCCTCTCCCGGTACCGCTGGTCGCGGAGTGCTGCGGCGGCGGTCGCGATGGTGCTCTCCGCCCTGCTCTCGCTGGCGGCGGTGGTCACCGGTGGGCCCCCGGAGGTGTCGCTGGCCGAGCTCTTCGCGCTGGCGGTCGTCACCGTCTCGACGGTCCGCGTCGCCGCGGGCGGGGTGGCCGTCCTGACCGCCGCCGGTGCGTTCCTGGTGATCGTCGGCATGCCGGCCCTGCGGTTCGCCACGGACGGTGTCGACTGGAACATGAGCGTGGCGGTCACCGGGCTGGGCTGGGCGAGCACGGTCGCGGTCGCCGCCGTGCTGCGCGAGGTCCGGGTACGGCGCGAGGCCCGGCTGGCCGAGGCCCGCACCGGGGAACGGCTGGAACTGGCCCGCGAGCTGCACGACGTCGTCGCGCACCACGTCACCGGCATCGTGGTGGCCGCGCAGGCCGCCGTCACGGTCGCCAGGACCCGCCCCGAGGAGGCCGGCCCGGCGCTGGAGTCGATCGAACGGGCCGGCGCCGAGGCACTGGCCGGGATGCGGCGCATGGTGGGGCTGCTGCGCGGCGGCGAGGACGCCGGCCGCACCGTCGCCCACGGCCCGTCCGACGTGGACGAGCTCGTCGACCGGTTCGACCCGGACCGCACGCGCACCGTGCTGGAACGCGACGCCGCGCTCGGCGCGCTGCCCCCGGGCGTCGGCGCGACCGCGTACCGGGTGGTGCAGGAGACGCTGACCAACGTGCACCGGCACACGCCGGACGCGACGTCGGTCCGGGTCGCGCTGCTGAGACGGAACGGGTCGCTGGAGGTGACCGTCCGCAACGACGGCGGCGCCCCCGACCGCACGCAGCAGGCGCTCGGACGCGGCGGTTTCGGGCTGGCCGGGATGGCGGAGCGGGTCGGGGCGCTGGGCGGGACGCTGCGGGTCGGGCCGGACGGACCCGGGGCGTGGACCGTGCTGGTCGAGCTGCCGCTGGACGGTGCGCGGTGAGCATCGGCGTCGTCCTGGCCGACGACCAGGAGATGGTGCGCACCGGGTTCCGGCTGATCCTCTCCGCGGAGAGCGACATCGAGGTGCTGGGGGAGGCCGGGACCGGTGACGACGCCGTCGCGGTCGCCCGAGAGCTGCGCCCGGACGTGGTCCTGATGGACATCCGGATGCCCGGCATCGATGGCATCGCGGCCACCCGGACGCTCGCCGCGGACCCGGCACCGCCGCGCATCGTCGTGGTGACGACGTTCGACCTGGACGAGTACGTCTACGGTGCGCTGCGGTCCGGTGCGTGCGGGTTCCTGCTGAAGGACGCCGGGCCGCGCCTGCTCGTGGAGGCGGTGCGGGCGGCAGCGGCCGGGGACGCGCTGGTGTCGCCGTCGGTCACGGTGCGCCTGCTGGAGCAGCTCACCGAGCCCCCGCCGCCCCGCGCGGAGCCGGCGGTCGCGCTGTCGGCGCGGGAGCTCGACGTCGTCCGGGCGGTCGCCCGCGGCCGGACCAACCACGAGATCGCGGGCGACCTGTTCGTCTCGCTGTCCACGGTGAAGACCCACCTGACCAACATCGGGTCCAAGCTGGACGCCCGGAACCGGGTCGAGATCGCCGCGTGGGCCTGGGAGAACCGGCTGGTCGGCTGAGCCCCGCTCACCCGGCGGCGTGGACCCGCGGGAGCAGCCCGCGCTGCGCGGGGATCCGGACGCCGGGCGTGACGTCGCCGAGCGCTTCGGGGAACGCGACCGGCGCGTGCGGCAGCGGGTAGTCCTCGGGCAGCGCCGCCGGCGCCTCGCGCGCCGTGCGACCGGCCGCCCGGTCGCGTTCGGACGCGCGGGCGTCGAGGAGTTCGAACAGCGGCTGGGCCGCCATCACGAGCAGGACTGCGAGGACGGGGGCAACGGCCAGGATCGTCAGCACCATGGCTCCACAGTGCTCCCGTCGCGCCGTCCCCGGCATCGGCCGGAGGTACGGTTCTCGCAGGTCGGGAGTCGGACCACGGGAGGAGGCCCGGCTCCCCGCTCAGCCGCGCGGCACGTCCTCGGCGGGGGTCGTCGCGGGATCCCAGGAGTCCTCGGGGGAACCCCAGCCGTTCTGCTTGAGCATCTTCTTCGCGGCCTTCTGGTTCCGGCCCATCAGCCGGTCCAGGTACAGGTGGCCGTCGAGGTGGTCCGTCTCGTGCTGCAGGCAGCGGGCGAAGAAGCCCCGGCCCTCGACGTCGACCGGCTCGCCGTCGAGGTCGGTGCCGGTGACCCGGGCCCAGTCGGCGCGACCGGTCGGGTAGCTCTCCCCGGGCACCGACAGGCAGCCTTCCTCGTCGTCGTCCGGGTCGGGCATGACCTGCGGGCGCTCGCTGGTCTCCAGCACCGGGTTGACGACGAGCCCGCGCCGCATCGTGCGCGTCTCCTCGTCCGGGCAGTCGTAGACGAACAGCCGCAGGTCCACCCCGACCTGGTTCGCGGCGAGGCCGACCCCGTTCGCGGCGGCCATCGTCTCGAACATGTCGTCGACGAGCGTCCGGATCCCGTCGTCCACCTGCTCGACGGGCCGGGTGGGCCGGTGCAGGACGGGGTCGCCGACCATGCGGATGCGCAGAACCGTCACCGTCGCAGGGTACGGTCCGGCGATCTCCCCTCCGCGCCTGCTCCCGCCGTGGACCCGACCGGGGGGTTTCCGCGCCGCGGGGCGCGTCGTGACCGGTCGGCGTCGGTGCCGTGTGGTTCAATCCGGACCGCGAATGACAGACGTGTCATTCGTGCCGGTGGCGCCTCTCCAGAGCCGTCGCCGACCGAGTTCGTCAGCCGCTCGAGGAGCGTGATGGAGTCCGCTGGGTCCCTGCCGGAAAGCCGCGGAGCGCACCGCCGCCCCGCCGCCCCCTCCCGCGACCTCGACCGCCGCGAGCGCGAGATCCTCGCGTTCGAGGGCCAGTGGTGGAAGTACGCGGGAGCCAAGGAGCAGGCGATCCGCGAGCTCTTCGACATGTCCGCCACCCGCTACTACCAGGTGCTGAACGCGCTGGTCGACAAGCCCGAGGCACTGGCTGTCGACCCGCTGCTGGTCAAGCGCCTGCGCCGGCTGCGCTCCAGCCGGCAGCGCACCCGCGCCGCCCGTCGTCTCGGCCTCGAGCCCTGAGCCGGCGGCGCAGACGACAGCCGTGATCGACACTGACCGGAGGTCACCATGACCGCACCCGCGTCCGGCGGGCAGTCGCCGCTGAAGATCGCCGGAATCGCACTGATCGGTGTCGGTGTGGTCGCCGGGGTGGTCGGCCTGTTCGGCCTCGGCGGAGGTGGCGAGGAGAACCCTCAGGCCGCCCCGCCGCCGTCGGCGAGCGCCGAACCCGCCCCGGGCGGCGACGGCGCCGCACCCGCACCCGGTGAGGAGGGCGGCGCACCGGCCCCCGGCCAGGACGGCGCTGCACCCGGCGCCGGAGCACCGGGCACCCCCGGCGGGCCCGGAGCCCCCGGCGCGCCCGGCGGCACGTCGCCGCTCACCCCGGGCGCTCCCGGCACGCCGGGTTCCCCCGGCTACGACGGGCCCGGCCCGGCCGTCGCCCCGCCACCCGCCGCGGCCGGTGGCGCCGGCGGCGCCGGTGGTGGTGGCGCCGCGGCCGGCGAGGGATCGTCCGCCGCGGCCCGGCCCGCCGTGCGGATCTACAACAACTCCACGATCCGCGGGCTCGCCGAGAAGGCCGCCGGCCAGTTCCGGACCAACGGCTGGGACGTCGCCCAGGTCCAGAACTACTCCGAGGGCGTCATCCCGACGACGACGGTCTACTACCGGCAGGGCACGGGCGAGAAGGCCGCCGCGGAGGAGATCGCGCAGAAGTTCGGTATGCGTACCGAGCCCCGCTTCGACGGCATCCAGGACGCGACGCCCGGCGTGATCGTGATCGTCACCCGGGACTTCTCGGCCGCCTGACACCGGCTTTCCGCTCCCCAGCACGGACGGTCCCGGACGAGTCGCTCGTCCGGGACCGTCGTGTGTGGTCAGCCGCTGCGGCGCTCGGCGTAGGCCTCCAGGTCGGCGACCTGCGCGGGGTCCAGCGACGGCCGGACGGTCTCCCGTGCGGTCGCGACGTGCGCCGCCGTCACCTCGCCGGCCTCCAGCGACTCCCGCATCGCGGTGAGCGCCGCCTCGCGCAGCAGCGCCGCGCAGTCCGCGGCCGAGTAGCCGTCCAGGTCGGACGCGAGCGCGTCCAGGTCCACGTCGTCGGCCAGCGGGACGTCCCGGCCGGACGCGCGCAGGATGTCGGCCCGCGCCTCGGCGTCCGGGGGCGGGACGAACACCAGCCGCTCCAGCCGGCCCGGGCGCAGCAGTGCCGGGTCGATCAGCTCCGGGCGGTTCGTCGCCCCCACGACGACGACCTCCCGCAGCGGCGTCGCCCCGTCCAGCTCGGTGAGCAACGCCGCCACCACCCGGTCGGCGACGCCCGCGTCGGTGGACCCGCCACGGCGCGGCGCGAGCGCGTCCACCTCGTCCAGGAAGATCAGCGCCGGAGCAGCCTCCGCGGCCCGCCGGAACAGCTCCCGGACCGCCCGCTCGGACTCGCCGACGTACTTGTCGAGCAGCTCGGCGCCCTTCACCGCGAACACGTTGAGATCCCCGGACCCGGCCAGCGCCCGCAGCAGGAAGGTCTTCCCGCCACCGGGCGGACCGTAGAGGAGCACACCGCGCGGGGCCTCGACACCGAGCCGGGCGAACGAGTCCGGGTGCCGCAGCGGCCAGAGGACCGCCTCGGTCAGGGACCGCTTCACCTCGGTCATGTCGCCGACGTCGTCGAGGGTCAGACCCCCCGCGCTCAGCGTACCGCCGTCGGAGAGCGAGATCGGCCGGACCGAGCCGACGGCGTCGAGCAGGTCCTGCTGGCGGACCTCCTCCGCGTCGTCCGCGCCGCCGTGCAGGGCGGCCGCGATGGCGGCCTCCCGCCGGACGGCCGCCAGGTCGGCCACCACGAACCCGGGGGTCCGCGCCGCGATCACGCCCAGGTCGACGTCACCCGCCCGCGGCACCCCGGACAGCAGCCGTTCCAGCAGCGCCCGCCGCGTCGCCGTGTCCGGGAGCGCGACGGCGAGCTCGCGGTCGACGAGGTCCGGGGCGCGCAGCCGAGGGTCGAGCCCCTCCGGCTCCGCGCTGGTGACGACGAGCGCGGGCCCGCCGGGCCGGGTCGCCGCCCGCAGCTCGTCGAGTACCAGCGTGGCCAGCGGCGGTGGTGACGAGGCGGGCAGCAGGGCGTGTGCGTCGTGCACCAGCAGGACCGCGGGATCGTCCGGGGTGCTGCGGGCGTCGGCGATCGCGGCGCGGACCCGCTCGGCCGCGGCCGCGGGCTCGACGGCGGCGACGGCGGGCCCGACGAGCTCGACGCAGCGGGCCCCGGCGGCCGCGGCGGCGCTGCGCACCAGCGTGGCCTTGCCCGAGCCCTCCGGGCCGGAGACGAGCACCCCGAGCCGGGCGTCCCCGCCGAGCCGGGTGAGCAGCTCGGGGCGGCGGAACATCAGCTCCAGCCAGTCCAGCAGCCGCCGCGCGACCGCCTCGTTCGCCGCGAGGTCGTCGATCGACGGCGTCGGGTCGGTGTCCAGGGCGGCACCGTCCCGGGCCGCTGTGTCCGGGGCGGCACCGTCCCGGGCCGCTGTGTCCGCGCCGGCACCGCCGTCGCGGGCGCCACGGTCGCCCGTCCCGCCTGCCGGTCCGCCGGGGGAGCCCACGAACCCGCCGGCGGGCCCGGCCGCGCCCGGCCCGCCGGACCGCCCGGTCGCGGTGGGCCCACCGGCCGTCGTCAGGGCGGGACGGCCGACGGCGGCGCCCGGTGCCGGCGAGACGGTCACGGTGCCGGTGTCGGCGCCGCCCTCCCAGCCGACGACGGTCGACGGCACGACGACGACCGGTCCCCCGTCCGGGCCGGCGACGGCCACGGTGAGCAGCTCCGAGGTCCACGCCCCGCCGACGGCGGCGGCCAGCGCGCGGCGCACCGACCCGACGTCGGACCCGGGCGGCGGCTCGATGTCCTGCGGCAGCAACGACACCGCGTCGCCACGGACCACGACCTTCCCCATCAGCGCCAGCCGCAGCGTCGCCGGGCTCACCGTGGCGGTCGCGAGCCGCGAGCCGAGCAGCCGCACCTCCCGGGCCGCGGTCACCGTGGCCGGGGCGACGACGACCTGGGCCCCGTCGGTGAGTCCGGCGTTGGACAGCGTCACGTCGTCGAGCCGGGCCTGGCCGTGCGGGCATGCGGCGTCACCGGCGACGGCCAGCGCAGCCGTCACCCGGGACCCCGTGAGCGTCACCGCGTCCCAGGAGCGGAGGCCGAGCCCGGCCAGCACCTCGGGGTGCAGCCGGATCACCCCGCGCCGGGCGTCGGTGGCCGCGGGGGCCAGGCGGGCGACCAGGGTCAGCGAGGGATCTCCCACGCCGCCACGCTATCCCGTCGGCGGGCACCGGCCGGCGGGAGCGGGGTCAGCGGCGGCGCAGGCCGAGACGGCGGCCGGAGCCGCGCGGGGCCGGGGCCACCCCCGGGCCGCGGGCGGCGGCGCGGCGGTCGGTGCCGTTCTCCCGGCGGGCGGCACCCTCCGGGTCCAGCCGGCGGCGCACGCCGCGGGCGACCGCCCCGGCCCGCCCGGCGACCCGGCGGCGCAGCGGCGGGCGCAGACCGAGCTGGCGGGCGGAACGCGCCGCCCGGGCGACGGCGCGGCGCTGGCGGACCGGGACGTCCCACGCCTCGGGGTGGCGGGCCAGCCAGCGGTAGCGGTAGGCCGTGTAGGGCAGCAGCAGGAGATAGCCGAGGCCGGCGATCGTGATGCCCAGGAACGGCACCGTGAGCAGCACGGCGACGATCACCGTCACCCCGACCAGCAGCGGGGCGATCGCCCGCGGTGGCACCCTGACCGTCTTCAGCGAGACGGTCGGGATCCGGCTCACCATGAGCCCGGCGGTGACCAGCGCCCAGCCCGCGACCAGCGGCTCGGCCGACCACCAGCCGTCGCCGAAGTGGAGCCAGAGGTAGAGGGGGATCCCGGCGGTCATCGCGGCGGCCGGGGCCGGGACGCCGACGAAGAACTCCCGGGCGAACGGCGGGGCGCTGTCGTCGTCGATCAGGGTGTTGAACCGGGCCAGCCGCAGCGCCATGCAGACCGCGAACACCAGGGCGACGATCCACCCGGCCCGGGTGTCCTCGAACGCCCAGATGTAGATCACCAGCGCCGGGGCGACACCGAACGACACCAGGTCGGCCAGCGAGTCGAGCTCGGCACCGATCCGGCTGGACGCGTCGAGCAGCCGGGCCAGCCCGCCGTCCAGCGCGTCGCACAGGGCGGCCGCGAGCACGGCGCCGATGGCCAGGTCGAACCGGTTCCCCAGCGCGAAGTAGACGGCCGAGAGGCCCGCGCACAGGTTGAGGACGGTGACCGCGTTGGGCAGGAGCCGGACCCCGGCGGGATACCCGTTGGCCGGACGCCCGATCCCCATCTCAGCCCTCCACCGGCACGTACCCCAGCACCGTCTCGGCGCCGACGGTGCGCTGGCCGGGCCGGACGAGCGGCTCGGTCCCCGGCGGCAGGTAGGTGTCCACCCGCGACCCGAACCGGATCAGGCCGAAGCGCTCGCCGGCCGCGACCTCCTCGCCCCCGGTCAGCGGGCAGACGATCCGGCGGGCCAGCAGGCCGGCGATCTGCACGACCCCGACCCCGGTGCCGTCGGCCCGGACGAAGGTGATCGCGTTGCGCTCGTTGCCCTCGCTGGCCTTGTCCAGGTCAGCGGAGAGGAACTTCCCCGGCAGGTACGTGACGGCGGCGACGCGCCCGTTCACCGGCACCCACTGGACGTGGACGTCGAGCACGGTCAGGAAGACCGACACCCGGGTGTGCGGCTCGCGCGGCAGGTCCAGCTCCGCGGGCGGGACGACCTCGGCGACGGTCGCGACCGTGCCGTCCGCCGGGGCGAGCACGGCGTCGGTGCGCAGCGGCGGGGTCCGTGCCGGCTCCCGGAAGAACAGCGCCGTGGCCGCGGTCGCCAGCAGCCCGGGGAGCGCTCCCCGGCCGCTGAGCGCGCGGACACCGGCGGCGGCGAGGGCGACCCCCGCGACGACCGGACGCCCGCCGGGGTGCATCGGCGGGATCGCGTCCCGGACCAGTCGGGCGATGTGGGTCGGCGAGGTGCCGGTTCCTTCGGCCATGGCGGGTCGTCGGCTCCTGGTGCTCCGGTTGGGGATCGCCACGCTACGCGGGCACCGGACGTGCACGACCGGCGGGACGACCGGACACGCCGGGACGACCCCCTACCGTTCCGCGGGCCGGGCGCCTGGCACCATCGACCGCTCGACGACGCGCGCGGTGCAGCGCGCGGGACGGCGGGCAGCAGGCCATGGGCCTCGCCACCGACCCCGGACAGTAAAAGGGCCGGGGCCGCCGTCCCCCGAGACGACGACCCCGGCCTTGGAACCGCTCGTCCGCTCCCCAGCGACGGGCGGTGGGTCCTGTGCTACGAAGGGTCTACCCCTCCGTGAGCAAAAGTATTCCTCGCCGACGACCGGCCGTCCAGATCACGATGGATGTCGACTGTGATCTACCTCGTTCGGTCGAACGTGCATCCCGTAAGACGTTGCGCCGGGTGAGATCGTTGCCCCGACTGCCTGTGAGACAGGTCACACTTATGGCGCAGTGAGGGCGACATGCGGGTGGTGGCGGTGTCGCAATGCGCATCCGGACCGGACGCGGACAGGACCGTTCGGCGCGCGGAGGGGTCGCCCGGCTACCCGTCGAGCAGCCACACCGCGACCGGTTCGCCGCCACCCACCGATTCGACGTCCGCGGGGAGATCGATCAGACAGTCGGCCCGTGCGAGTGCGGCGATGAGGTGCGATCCGGACGCACCGACCTCGGAGACGGTGCCGGACGCCGCGTCGAGCAGCCCGCGCCGGAACTGCCGGCGCCCGGGGATGGAGGACATCGGCTCCGCCAGGCGGGCGGTGACCACCGGACGCGCCGGCTGCGGATGGCCGGCCGCGGCCCGCAGCGCGGGCCGGACGAACGCCTCGAACGACACCATCGAGCTGACCGGGTTGCCCGGCAGCGTCGCCACCGCGACCGTCACCCCGCCCAGCTCGAGCCGGCCGCAGCCCTGCGGGCCGCCGGGCTGCATCGCGACCTTGCCGAACTCGACGCCGTGCCCGGTCATCGCGTCCTTGACGACCTCGTAGGCGCCTGCGCTGACCCCGCCCGAGGTCAGGACGAGATCGACGCCGCCGTTCACCCGCTCCGCGAGGACGGAACGGAACCTCTCGACGTCGTCGGGCACGAAGGACAGCAGCTCGGCGGTCGCACCGGCCTCCCGCACCGCGACGGCGAGCATCGTCCCGTTGGACTCGTAGATCTGGCCGGGAGCGAGGGGCTCACCGGGGGCGACCAGCTCGGAGCCGGTCGAGAGCACCAGCACGTGCGGGCGCCTGTGTACCTCGAGCACGGGGCGCCCGACCGCGGCGGCCAGGCCGATCTGCGGGGCGCCGAGCACCGTGCCGGCGTGCAGCAGCACGGCACCGGCGACGGTGTCCTCGCCCGCCCGGCGCACGAAGGCACCCGCCTCCGGGGCCGCCGAGACCCGCACCCGCTCGGTGCCCGCGTCGGTCCGCTCGACCGGGACGATCGCGTCCGCACCCTCCGGCACCGGGGCGCCGGTCATGATCCGCGCGACGGTGCCGGGCGCCAGCGGCGGGACGTCGACGCGACCGGCGGGGATGTCCGCGGCGACCGGGAACACGAGGGGGGCGTCGTCCGACGCCCCGGCCAGCTCGGCGGCCCGCACCGCGTAGCCGTCCATCGCCGAGTTGTCGAACGGCGGCAGCGCCACGCCCGCGGTCACGTCCGCGGCCAGCACCCGGCCGCTCGCCTCCGCGAGCGGCACCGTCTCCGTCCCGGTCGGGGGCAGCAGCGCCGCCACCGCCGCCGCGTGCTCCTCGACGCTGCGTGGACCGGCCTCGGACCAGGTGCTCATGGACCCATCCTGCCTCCGCCCGCGAGCGGCCCGCACACCGCCGCCGCGCGCTTGCACTCCCCACGGGCGAGTGCTAGAAACGGGCACAGCATCCACTGGCACTCGTGTCCGTGGAGTGCCAGGTCGGGTCGGCGAGTCCGGCGCAGGGTAGCCGGGCGTCCGTCGCGGGCGCCGCATCCGATCACTCGACTCTGTCTATCGGAGGGCAACACCCCCATGGCGAAGCAGATCGCGTTCGACGAGGAGGCCCGCCGCGGCCTCGAGCGAGGGATGAACACCCTCGCGGACGCCGTCAAGGTGACGCTCGGCCCGCGCGGCCGCAACGTCGTCCTGGAGAAGAAGTGGGGCGCGCCCACCATCACCAACGATGGTGTGTCGATCGCCAAGGAGATCGAGCTCGAGGGCTCCTGGGAGAAGATCGGCGCCGAGCTGGTGAAGGAGGTCGCCAAGAAGACCGACGACATCGCCGGCGACGGCACCACCACCGCCACCGTGCTGGCCCAGGCGCTGGTCCGTGAGGGCCTGCGCAACGTGGCCGCCGGCGCGAACCCGATGTCGCTCAAGCGCGGCATCGAGAAGGCCACCGAGGCCGTCTCCCAGGCGCTGCTGAAGAGCGCCAAGGAGGTCGAGACCAAGGAGCAGATCGCGGCCACCGCGTCGATCTCCGCCGCCGACAAGCAGATCGGCGAGCTCATCGCCGAGGCGATGGACAAGGTCGGCAAGGAAGGCGTCATCACGGTCGAGGAGTCGCAGACCTTCGGGCTCGAGCTCGAGCTCACCGAGGGCATGCGCTTCGACAAGGGCTACATCTCGCCCTACTTCGTGACCGACGCCGAGCGGATGGAGGTCGAGCTCGAGGACCCGTACATCCTCCTCGTCTCGTCCAAGATCTCCACGGTCAAGGACCTGCTGCCGCTGCTCGAGAAGATCATGCAGTCGGGCAAGCCGCTGGCGATCATCTCGGAGGACGTCGAGGGCGAGGCCCTGGCCACCCTGGTCGTCAACAAGATCCGTGGCACCTTCAAGTCCGTCGCCGTCAAGGCCCCGGGCTTCGGTGACCGTCGTGAGGCCATGCTCGCCGACATCGCGATCCTGACCGGCGGCGAGGTCATCTCGGAGAAGGTCGGCCTCAAGCTCGACAACGCCGACGTCTCCCTGCTGGGCACCGCCCGCAAGGTCGTCGTCACCAAGGACGAGACCACCATCGTCGACGGTGCCGGTGACAACGAGCAGATCGCCGGCCGGGTCAACCAGATCCGCGCCGAGATCGAGCGCACCGACTCCGACTACGACCGCGAGAAGCTCCAGGAGCGTCTCGCCAAGCTGGCCGGCGGCGTCGCCGTCATCAAGGCCGGCGCGGCGACCGAGGTCGAGCTCAAGGAGCGCAAGCACCGCATCGAGGACGCCGTCCGCAACGCGAAGGCGGCCGTCGAGGAGGGCATCGTCGCCGGCGGCGGCGTCGCCCTGATCCAGGCCGGTGCCGGCCTGTTCGAGGGTCTCGGCCTGGACGGTGACGAGGCCACCGGCGCGAACATCGTCAAGGTCGCGCTGGAGGCCCCGCTCAAGCAGATCGCCGTCAACGCCGGCCTCGAGGGCGGCGTCGTGGCGGAGAAGGTCCGTAACCTGCCGACCGGTGAGGGCCTCGACGCCGCCACCGGTGAGTACAAGGACCTCGTCGCCGCGGGCATCATCGACCCGGCGAAGGTGACCCGCTCGGCGCTGCAGAACGCGGCCTCGATCGCGGCCCTGTTCCTCACCACCGAGGCGGTCATCGCCGACAAGCCGGAGAAGGGCGGCGGCGCCCCCGCCGACCCGACCGGCGGCATGGGCGGCATGGACTTCTGAGTCCACCCCACCCAGCACGTCCCGCGGGGGCGGTACCGGTTCGCCGGTGCCGCCCCCGCGGCGCGTCGTGGCCGGGTCAGGAGGTCCGCAGGGTCACCGCCGGGTACTGCGCATTGCCCTGCATGTCGAAGCGCATCGCGCGGTTCGGGTCGATCTCGTAGGTCTGGCCGTGCGGAGCTTCGTCGAAGGTGAAGGTGATCCTGCTGGCGACGTTCGGCGACGTCGGGAACACCTCGTGCTCGCGCGGGCCGATCACGCGCTGGTACCCCGCCTTGGGTCCCCCCGTCACCGTCATCGTCACCGGATAGTCGCGCGTCTGGATCACGAGCGGGGTCGGGTCCTGCGCCGTGGACGGGTCCGCGGCCGGCGCCACGATCCCGGGGGCGGGTTCGGCGAGCGAGGCGACGGCGGCGGTCGCGGCACCCAGGCCGATGCCGACGCACGCGAGGACGGCGCAGGCACCCGAGGTGATTCGGCGGCTCATCGTGGTCATCTCGTTCTCCTCGATCCTTGACTCACTGGTCGTCTCACCGGTTGCTCGACGACTGCCGTGGACTGTGCCGGTCCGTGGTCGTCCGGCGCCTCGGACCACGGGACGGCATTGGCGAACGGATGTCTCGTACTTTCGGCGGAGCCGACACCGGGGCCTCTCGACCACCACAACGACGCCGCACCCGGTCACCCACCCATCCCCCCTCGACGCCGAGTACGACCCCGAGGGCCAACTCGAGCGGCCGGCGATCACCGTTTGCGGCGGCGCTCACGGTTGCGGCAGCGCTCACCGTTTGGGGCGGCGCTCACTGGTTGCGGCAGCGCTCACCCGATCGCATGAGCGAACCCGTATCCGGTGAGCGTCCGGGGCCCGGGAGCGGCTGCGTTGGCGGGCGGGGTGGGCGGGTCAGGTCAGGGTGGCTGCCGTGGTGTGGGCGCGGGTGCGCAGGGCTGCGCGCAGCTCCGGGGGGTCCAGCACCTCGATCCCGGGCAGGAGCGGCCACAGCACCGACTCGGCGTGCCACAGGTCGCCGAACGCCGCCTCCACCTCACAGGTGCGGCCGTCGTCCCGGACCGTCTCCACAGCCATCGCGGACAGCGCCGGACGGCGGTCCACCGGGAGCCGCAGCCGGACCCGCAGGCCCGGGTGCCGGGCGCGGAAGTCCTCCCTGCGGCGCAGCCACAGCTCCTCCAGGTCGACGCCGTCGGGCCGCCGGGCGGGCTCGGGCAGCGGTGTGGCCGCCTCGATCCGGGAGACCCGGTAGGTGCGGTCCTCGCCGTCGCGGATCGCGAGCAGGTACCAGCGTCCCGAGGCCTGGACCAGCCCGACGGGCTCGACGGTCCGCTCGGTCGCCTCGACCGGCGCGGCCCCGCGCGGTCCGCCGCCGGCGCGGTAGCGGATCAGCAGCCGGGTGCCCTCGAACACGGCCTGCTGGACGGCGCCGAGCGCGGGGTACTCCTCGGGGTGCTGCGGGTCGCGGAGCAGCCCGCCGTGGCGGACGAGCACCCGTCCGGCGGCCCCGGTGGCCTGCGTGCGGGCCTGCTCGGGCATCGCGGCCACGATCTTGCGCATCGCCGACGAGAAATCCGGTCCGAGACCGAGTGCCCCGGAGGTGACCGCCGATCCCGACGTCAGCAGGGCCACCGCCTCGCCCGGCGTCAGGCCGGTCAGGTCGGTCGAGAAGCCGGGGAGCAGCGCGAACCCGCCGTGCCGTCCGCGCTCGGCGTAGACCGGGATCCCGGCGCCGGAGAGCGCCTCGACGTCCCGCAGCACCGTCCGCTCCGAGACCTCCAGCTCGACCGCGATCGCGGCGGCCGTCATCCGGCCGCGGTGGCGCAGCAGGAGCACCAGGGAGAGCAACCGGTCCGCGCGCACGGGTTCGAGAATGGCAGAGAATCACGACAGGAGATGTCGTGATTCGTGGGCAGGCTGCCTGCCATGACCACATCGACGGATGTCCTCGCCACCGATCCCCGCGCCGCCCACCTCGCCGCCCTCGACTGGGTGTCGGGGCTCGCCGCCGCCGTCCCCGAGGACCGCATGGCCGGCCCGACCCCGTGCGACGAGTTCGACGTGCGCACGCTGCTCGCGCACCTCGTGACGACCGTGCGCCGCCCCGCCGCGATTGCCGCCGGGACCGATCCGCTGGCGGCGCCCCTGGTCAGCGAGGACGTGCTGGACGCACCCGCGGAGGCCTACGTCGCCGAGGCGGCCGCGTTGCACGGCGCGTGGTCCGGGGCGGACGCCGTGGAGCTGCTGGACCGGACGGTCCGGATGCCCTTCGGCGAGGTCCCGGTCCGGGTCGCGCTGTGGGTGTACGTGAACGAGACGCTCGTCCACGGCTGGGACCTCGCCGTCGCGACCGGGCAGCCGGTGGAGGCGGATCCCGCACTCGCGACGACGGCGCTCGAGGTGGCACGGCGGTTCCTGCCTGCCGAGCCGCGGGGCGGGCCGGTCCCGTTCGGGCCGGTCGTCACCCCGGCACCCGGCGCCGGGCCGACCGAGCAGCTCGCCAACTGGGCGGGCCGGCGTCGCTGATCCGAGCGGGTGCAGCGCCCCCTCGCGCGCCACACCCGCCTTGCGACCACGGACCCGCGGCCGCGGGTCAGCCGGCCGGCGCGATGATCCAGACGGCCAGGTAGACGAGTGCGGCCGCGCCGCCGGTGAACAGGGTCAGCACCAGCACGAGGATGCGGAGCAGGGCTGCGTCGATGCCCAGGTCGGCGGCCAGGCCGCCGCAGACGCCGCCGAGCATCTTGTCGGTGGTGCTGCGGCGCATCCGGTACGAGCCGAGGCGGTCGGCGAGCCCCGGGGCGGGAGTGCCCTGCGGTGCGCCGCCGGCGAGCGGGAGCTGGGGCGTGGCCGGGACCGTCGTCGTGGGCTCGCCCGCCGGGTCCGCCTGCGGGGTGGTGGAGGTGGCGTTCTGCGCTGTGGTGTCCATGCGTCCAGCGTGTCGGGCGGGCCCGTCGCCGGACTCGGGATCGCCCCGGAGAACCACCCCGAACCGCACCGGGGGTGGTTCGGGGTCAGCCGTCCTCGCCCCGGGGCCGCTCCGCGGGGCCACGCTGCCGCGGCGGGCCCGGCGGCGGCGCGGGCGGGGCACCGGGACGGTCCGGCGGGTCCGGCACCTGCCGGTCCCGCATGCGGACGACGCGGCCCAGCAGGAACGCGACGCCCAGCCCGACGAGCGCCCACAGCACCAGGCCGGCGAGGATCCACAGGGCGGTCGTCATGCGTCCCCTCCCGTCCCGGGCCGTCGGGGCGCGCACCAGTCTGCCCGCCGCGCACCCCCCGAGGGGGATCATCGCTGGATCAGGTGACGGCGGACGGCCCGGTCGCCCCGGGGCTACCCGGCGTCGGGCAGCGCGGGCCCGAGGAGGTCGTCGGCGTCGACGATCCGGTAGGCGTAGCCCTGCTCGGCGAGGAACCGCTGCCGGTGCGCGGCGTAGTCGGTGTCCACGGTGTCGCGCGAGACCACCGAGTAGAAGTGCGCCTGACGGCCGTCGGCCTTGGGGCGCAGCAGCCGACCGAGCCGCTGTGCCTCCTCCTGGCGGGACCCGAAGGTCCCGCTGACCTGCACCGCGATCGTCGCCTCGGGCAGGTCGATCGAGAAGTTCGCGACCTTCGAGACGACGAGACGGTCGAGCTCGCCCCGGCGGAACAGGTCGAACAGCCGCTCCCGCTCCTTGTTCCGGGTGGAGCCCTGGATGACCGGGGCGTCGAGCTTCTCCCCGAGCGCCTCCAGCTGCTCCAGGTAGGCCCCGATGACCAGGGTCTGCTCGCCCTTGTGCCGGTCGAGGACCGCCTGCACGACGTTCAGCTTCGTGTGCGCGGTCGACGCCGTCCGGTAGCGCTCCTCGGCGTCGGCCGTGGCGTACGCCATGCGTTCGGCGTCGGTGAGGGTCACCCGCACCTCGACGCACTCGGCCGGGGCGATCCAGCCCTGGGCCTCGATGTCCCGCCAGGGGGCGTCGAAGCGCTTGGGCCCGATCAGCGAGAAGACGTCGCCCTCCCGGCCGTCCTCGCGGACCAGGGTGGCGGTCAGGCCGAGCCGGCGCCAGGACTGGAGGTCGGCCGTCATCCGGAACACGGGGGCGGGGAGCAGGTGCACCTCGTCGTAGACGACCAGGCCCCAGTCCCGGGAGTCGAACAGCTCCAGGTGCTTGTACTCGCCCTTGGTCCGGCGGGTGACGACCTGGTACGTGGCGATGGTGACCGGGCGGATCTCCTTGCGCTCGCCCGAGTACTCGCCGATCTCCTCCTCGGTCAGCGACGTCCGCGCGATCAGCTCGCGCTTCCACTGCCTGCCGGAGACGGTGTTGGTCACCAGGATCAGCGTGGTGGCGCCGGCCTTGGCCATCGCGGCCGCGCCGACCAGCGTCTTGCCGGCACCGCAGGGGAGCACGACGACGCCGGAGCCGCCGTCCCAGAAGCCGTCGACGGCCTGCTGCTGGTAGTCGCGCAGCGACCAGCCGTCCTGCTCCAGCTCGATCGGGTGAGCCTCGCCGTCGACGTAGCCCGCGAGGTCCTCGGCGGGCCAGCCGACCTTGAGCAGTGCCTGCTTCAGCCGCCCGCGCTCCGACGGGTGGACGACGACGGTGTCGTCGTCGATCCGCGCGCCGAGCATCGGGGAGATCTTCTTCTGCCGGAGGATCTCCTCCAGCACCGCGCGGTCGAACGCGGTCAGCACCAGACCGTGGGCCGGGTGGTTCGACAGCTGCAGCCGCCCGTAGCGGCCCATCGTGTCGACCACGTCCACGAGCAGCGGCTGCGGCACCGGGTACCGGGACCACCGGACCAGCGCGTCGACGACCTGCTCGGCGTCGTGCCCGGCCGCGCGCGCGTTCCACAGGGCGAGCGGGGTGACCCGGTAGGTGTGGACGTGCTCGGGGGCGCGCTCGAGCTCCGCGAAGGGCGCGATCGAGGCCCGCGCCTGCTCTGCGTCGGAGTGGTCGACCTCCAACAGGAGTGTCTTGTCGGATTGCACGATCAGTGGACCGTCGGTCACGGAGCGAATCCTTTCGACGCCGGATTGCCGAGCTTCACGGGTCCGCCGGGCGACGAACGGAGACGAGCGGTCGACGTGTGTCACATCACGTGACCGGGGAGCAACCGTCGCTACGCCACTCGGGACAGGGGCGCTCCGGGGGCTAGACTCCTGAGCCGTCCGTCACGCACAGACGAGACCCAGCGCGATCATATCCGCCCGACTCCCCCGGGACGCGGCAACCGCCGCCCCGTGTCGGACCGGTAGTGGTCGAGCGGGTCCCGTCGTGACCCGAAAGGCGCACCGGACCACCTGATGCTCCCCCTCCTCGACGCCACACGGCCGGGTCTCCCGCCCGCCGACCGCCGGGAACACCCGGGAGCGTCACCCGTGCCCGGACCGGAGACCGACAGGGAGACCTCGCCGTGACCACCGTGACCAGCGCGGAACGCCCGAGCACCCTCTCGGAGCGACTCGACCCGCGGAACTGGAGCCTCGTCGCCAAGCTGGCGGTCGTGGGCCTGGTCCCGACCGTGCTCGCCCTGAGCATCGGCGCCATCCGGGTCGTCGACCAGGCCAACGTGGCCGAGGAACTGGGCCGCGGCAGCGGCCTGGTCGACGTGCACCGTCAGATCGAGACGCTGACGGGGGCGCTGCAGGCCGAGCGCGACACCGCTGTCACCTTCCTCGCCGGGAACCGGCTGGGTGACCGGGCCGCCGTCGACTCCGCGCAGGCCGCGACCGACGACGCGCTGCGCACCACGACCGACCAGCTCGACGCCGCCGAGGAGCAGGCCCCGCAGCTGGCCACCGCCCGCCGGCAGGCCGAGACGACGCTGGGGCAGCTGCCCGTCATCCGGTCCCAGGTCGCGGACGGGCCGACGCCGGCCACCGACGTCAGCACCCGCTACACCTCGGTCGTCCAGCGGACGCTCGGCCTGGACCGGGCACTCGTCGGGCGGCTGCAGACCGCGGAGACCGCCGGTCTGACCACCGCACTCGGCTCCGGCGCCGACGCCCGGGAGGCGGTCGAGCTCGAGCGCACCGTGATCAACGGCGCGATCGCGGGCGGCCAGCTCGACGAGGCCCAGCGGGCCCAGGTGACCGGCGCCGAGGCGGCGTTCCAGTCCGCCGCGGGCGACTTCGCTTCGTCGCTGACCCCCGAGCAGACGGAGACCTTCGGCGACTTCGCCGCGGACCCGGCCAACGCGGAGCGCAACGCCCTGCGCGACCAGGCCCTCGCCGCGCCCCCCGGTGCGGCGCTGCCGATCGACCCGGCCGCCTGGAACGCGGCGGTCGACCGCTCGGCGCAGGCGGTCGATCGGTCGACGCAGGCCGCCGAGCAGGCGTTCGTGGACGGCCGGGCCGCCGCCGCCGAGGAGGCCGGCAACACCGCGGGCCTGAACTCGGTGCTGCTGATGCTGACCCTGCTGCTGACTGGTGGCATCATCCTGCTGCTCGGCAGGCAGATGGTCCGCTCGCTGCGCCTGCTGCGCAGCTCGGCGCTGGAGGTCGCGGAGCGCAGGCTGCCCGCGGCGGTCCAGTCGATGCAGGCTGGCCAGGCCCCGAACGCACTGGTCGAGCCGGTGCCGCTGGACAGCCGGGACGAGATCGGCGAGGTGGCGCGCGCGTTCGACGCGGTGCACGGCCAGGCGATCCGTCTCGCCGCCGACCAGGCCGCGCTGCAGCAGAACGTCAACAGCATGTTCGTCAACCTGTCCCGGCGCTCGCAGGCGCTGGTCGAGCGTCAGCTGCAGCTGATCGAGCAGCTGGAGAGCAACGAGCAGGACCCGGACCAGCTGTCCAACCTGTTCCAGCTCGACCACCTCGCGACCCGTATGCGACGCAACAGCGAGAACCTGCTGGTGCTCGCGGGCACCGACCTCGCCAAGCGGAACGTCGCACCCGTCCAGGTGGTCGACGTGCTGCGGGCCGCGGTGTCCGAGGTCGAGCAGTACCAGCGGGTCGTCGTGCAGACCCCGCCGAACGCGACGATCGCCGGCCGCGCCGCGAACGACCTCGTCCACCTGCTGGCCGAGCTGCTGGACAACGCGACCAACTTCTCCCCGCCGGACTCGCAGGTCGTCATGTCCACGACCCGCACGGCGGACGAGTCGCTGCTGGTCGAGATCTCCGACCGCGGTGTCGGCATGACGGACTCCGAGCTCGTCGACGCGAACCAGCGGCTGTCCGGCCCGGCCGAGGTCGATGTCTCGGCCTCCCGCCGGATGGGCCTGTTCGTGGTCGGCCGCCTGGCCGCGCGGCACCGGGTCGGGATCCGCCTGTCCGGTACCGCGGGCGGCGGCTCCGGCGGCCTGAGCGCCTCGGTGACGGTCCCGCCGCACCTGGTGCCCTCCGCCCAGCTGCCCGAGCAGCGCCGCGACGGCGGTCCGGCCGGCCCGGAGCGGGGCGCACCCCCGCTGCCCCCGGAGCCGCAGGCCCCCGCGCCGCCGGAGCCCCCCGCCGGTCCGTCCGGTGACGCCCCGGCACCCGCGGTCGCGATCAACGGATCCGGCCGGGGTGGCTCGCTGCCCTCGATGGTGGCCGGCTCCGACGGTCCGCTGACGCCCACCTTCGAGACCGGCGCCGCCGTGAGCGGTGGCGCCCGCAACGGCTCGTCGTCCGCGCTGCCGACCCGCAAGCCCGGGTCGTCCCTGCGTCGCAACGCGCCGTCCGAGGAGGCGCCCGACGGTCAGGGAACGGCGGCGAACGGGTCGGCCCCGGGCGGACTGCAGGCGTTCGCCCCGTCCCACGACGGCGCCGGCCGCGAGGAGCGCTCGCCCTCCGACGTCTTCACCCCCGCCACCGAGACCGGCGCCGGCACGACGCCGGAGCCCGGCCCGGCGCCGGGTGCCGGCGGTCCGCCGCGCGGCCCGGACGCCTTCCGGGGCGGCCGCGGGCCCGCCGGACGTGAGCCCGGCGACGACACCACCGGTGAGCTCTCCGGCGACGGCGACGGCGACGCCGGCGACGACGACCGGGCCCACCCGGGTGCCGGTACGGCCGCCGCGCTCGGGATCGCCGGGGCGGCCGCGGCCGGTGCGGCCGCACGCTCCGGCACCGGGGACGGGCGCCAGGGCCCGCCCGCCGAGCGGGACCTCGACGACACCGTCGTGATGGACGCGGCGACCGGGGACGGCCCGCCGCCCGCGGCCGACCGGACCGGCACGGCCGACGACGATCCCGGCGACGACGGGACGGAGGGACCCGGGACCTCGGCCCCGGAGGCGGACGCCACGGACGCCACCGAGCCCGAGGCCGACGACGACGCACCGCTCGGAGCCGACGCGGCCCTGGCCGCCGGTGCCGCGGACGCCGCCACCGGCACCACCGGTCCCCTCCCCTCCGGGACCGGACCGGCAGGGGCCACCGGGGCCGACCCGAGCGGTACCGACACGGACCCCGCGGACTCCGACGGCGGGACCGCCACCGGTGTCACCGGGGCGGCCGCCGTCGCGGGTGCCGCGGCGACCGGCGCCGCCGTCTCCGGCGCCGGTACGGCCGACCCCGACGGGCCGGACACCACCGACGACGCCGAGGACCCCGCCCGCGGGAGCGGCGCGGCCGAGGCCCTCTCGGCCCCGGACACCGCGACCGACGACACGGGCGACGACGACGCCACGGCCGACGACCGCGCGTCCGACGACGCCGCGACCGGGAGCCCGGCGACCGGCGACCGCACGACCGGCGCCGGCGCCACCGAGGACGGCGCCGAGGACGGTCCCGACGGCGGCGACACGGCCGAGGAGGACACCTCGACGGCCGCCATCCCGACCGTGCGGCCCGCCGGGCGCGAGCCGATGGGCGGCCCGCCCGCCTCCCGGACCAACGGCGCCGGACCCGGTGCCGGCGGGCGTCCGGTGATGCCGGGTGGCCGCGGACCGGGCGGCGCCCCGTCGCCGCTGCCGACCCGGCGGCCCGCCCCCGGTCCGCAGGGCCCCGCACTGCCGCAGCGTGCACAGGGCCAGGGCGCCGCCGGCACACCCGCCACGGGCGCTCCGGCCACCGCTCCGGGCGGCGCGAACGGGGCCGCGCAGCCGGGCGCCGCGCCCGCGCTCCCGAAGCGGCAGGTGCCCGCCCGTGACGCCACGGCCGGACCGGCACAGCCCGGTGCGACCGGCGGCGGCCAGGAGGAGCTCTTCGCACCGAAGGTGCCCGTCGAGGGCGACCGCGGGCAGCTCCGCCGTCCCGGTGCCGTCGAGTCGGCCCGAGGGCACGGCGACGAGTTCGACATGGGCCAGACCACGCCGATCTTCGACGACATCGCGTCGGCCTGGTTCCGGTCCAACCGCTCGGTGCCGGTCCGCTGGCAGGACGGCACGCCCGCCCAGGCGGGCGGCCCCGCCGCACAGTCCGGGCGGGCCACCGCCGCACCGGCCGAGCAACTCACCGCGGACCCCGCGGAGGCGGGGCCCGACCAGGGGTTCGCCTCTCCCGCCGACGACGCGTGGCGGCAGGCCCGCGAGGTCGGCGACGGGGACGAGGGTGACCGTCCGGACGATCTGACCACGGCCGGTCTGCCCAAGCGGCGCCCGCGCGCGCGCCTGCTCCCGGGCAGTGCGGCAGGATCCACCGTGCTCAGCCCCCCGCCGGCCGGGGAGCCGCGCGACGCCGAGAGCGTCCGCGGCCGACTGGCCAGCTACCAGCAGGGTGTGCGCCAGGGCCGGGAGAGCGCCTCCGGCGCCCGGCGCACGACCAGCACCGACGGCACCCCCGAGCCGTCCGGTGACCGACCGAACCCGTCCGACCCCGAGGAGAACCAGTGAGGGCACCGCAGGCACAGCCCAGTCAGAGCCGTTTCGGCTGGCTGGTCACCAACTTCGCCGAGCGCGTCCCTGGCGTCGCACACGCGATCGTGGTGTCGGCCGACGGGCTGCTGCTGACCGCGTCGGACCGGCTCCCCCGGGACCGCGCCGACCAGCTGGCCGCGGTCGCGTCCGGCCTCGTCAGCCTGACCCAGGGCGCGGCACGCTGCTTCGACGCCGGGGGCGTCGTGCAGACCGTCGTCGAGATGGACCGCGGGATCGTCCTGCTCATGTCCATCAGCGACGGCTCGTGCCTGGCCGTGCTCGCGTCGCCGAGCTGCGACATCGGCCTCGTCGGGTACGAGATGACGCTGCTGGTCGACCGGGTCGGCCAGCTGCTCACGCCGGAGCTCCGCGCGGAGCTCCAGGGATCCTTCGGGCCCTGAGCGACCAGCTCCACCGAGCAGGCAGCCGGAGACGATACCGTCATGCACCCCATCCGAGGATCGACCAGAGCGGGTGAGATCCGATGACCCAGAACCCGGGCGACTCGGGCCCCGAGCCCACGTTCGCGGACGTGATGAACGGGTTCAGCCTGGACTCGAGGCGCAAGCCGAAGAAGCGGCGGTGGGGTCGCAACCGGTCCGACGACGACCAGGGCGCACCCGCCACGGACGACCGGCAGCAGGTCCCGCCACCGGCTCCGGCCGAGATGACGGGTCCGATCGCCGGTTCGGCCGCCTACGGGCTCCCTCCGACCCGGGCCGAGGCGGAGGCCGCACACCAGCAGCCCCCACAACCCCCGACGACTCCCGCGGCAGCGGCGCCGCCCCCTCCGGCCGCGGGCGGGGCCGCCTTCGTGCGGCCCTACGCGTGGACGCGCGGCCGGACGAAGTCGGGCTACGAGCTGGCCGTCGAGACCCTGGTCTCGGTCAGCAACCGGGCCCGCAGCCAGCTGGAACGACTGCCGATGGAGCACCGCTCCGTCGCCGACCTCCTGCTCGAGCAGACCCGCTCGGTCGCGGAGGTCGCGGCGCTGCTGTCGCTCCCCCTGGGCGTGGCCCGGGTGCTGCTCGGGGACATGGCCTCGAGCGGCACGGTGACCGTTCACCAGACCGCGAGCACCCCCGGCGACATGCCGGACCTCGCGCTGATGGAAAGGGTGTTGAGTGGACTCCGTCGGCTCTAGGCCACAGCCGCCCCAACCCGCTGCCGGCCCGGCCCGCACGGCCACGATGTCGGCCAAGATCGTCGTGGCCGGCGGATTCGGCGTCGGCAAGACCACGTTCGTCGGGTCGGTCTCGGAGATCATGCCGCTGACCACCGAGGCCGTGATGACCGAGGCGAGCTCGTCGCACGACGACCTCTCCGCCACCCCCAACAAGCGCTCGACGACGGTCGCGATGGACTTCGGCCGCGTCTCGCTGGACTCCGACCTGGTGCTCTACCTGTTCGGCACGCCCGGCCAGCAACGCTTCTGGTTCATGTGGGACGACCTGGTCCGCGGCGCGATCGGCGCCGTCGTCCTGGTCGACACCCGCCGGCTGGCCGACTCGTTCGCCGCGATCGACTTCTTCGAGGACCGCAACCTGCCCTACGTGGTGGGTGTGAACGCCTTCGACGGTCACCTGCAGCACGGCCTCGAGGACGTCCGCGAGGCCATGTCGATCGACCCGGCCGTCCCGATGGTGGTGTGCGACGCCCGCCACCGGCAGTCGACCAAGGAGACGCTCATCGCGCTGGTGCAGCACGCCATGCACCAGCGGATGGCCGCCGGGGCCCGCTAGGACCGGGCCCCGGCCACGCCGGACTCCTCCACCGGGGCGATCGACGTGATCCGGTGCAGCTGGATCCGGCGGAGCTCGCCGTCGAGGGCATCGCGGCCCTCGACGACGCCACCGCCCACCGAGGTCGGCGCCAGCACCCGGTCGCCGGCCACGCCGTGCGCGTCGACGTAGCCGATCCACACCGTCCGACCCTCGCGGACCGCCGACTGCAGCGACGCCAGGTCGCCGGTCGACCCGGTCGACTCCCGCCGCCCCGCCACGCTGCGCCGGACCCCGGCCAGTGCGTCCCCGGCCCGCAGGCGTTCCACGATCTCGTCCGCCCGGTCCGACGGGCCGTCGTGCACGACCCCGCCGGTGCGGGCGTTGCCCCCGCGGCGGCGCGACTCGGCCCGCCTGCCCTTCCCCGCGAGATCGAGCACCGCACCGCCGGCGTCCTCGGCGGCGGGGCTGAACCCGGCGGCACGGAGCCCGTCGAGCACCTCGGCCAGCGGCAGCGAGCTGACCACGACCGTCGGCGCGATCCGGCGCAGACCCAGCTCGGCCGCCGCCTCGTGCGCGAGCACCTCGGAGAGCAGCACCTCGTCGTCGGATCGCAGGAAGGCGGCCACGGCGCCGCCACGCAGCCGCCCGTGCCGGCGGGCGACGTCGTCGACCAGGTAGGTCAGCGTCTGCGGCACCGGGGTCCGCGAGCGGGCCTCGAGGAAGGCCCGCACGTCCTCGGCGGTGCGCCCGGTGTCGAGCGCGCGGCGCAGGCTCCGCTCGGTGAACCGGTACACGGTCGCCCCGCCCGCGGACTCGACGTCGGCGAGGGTCGCCAGCTCGTGTGCCAGGTCGGCCGACAGCCGGCCCGGGGCGACGGCGGTGAGGTCGGCCTGCAGGAGGATCTCCTCGACCGGTGCGGGCAGCGCCGCGTGCAGCGCCGCGGCCACCGCGGTCGGGTGCCGTGCGTCCCGGGTCGCCGGGTCGAGCAGGACCCGCCCGGCGGTGGTGACGGCATCGAGGGCGACCACACCGACGGTCGTCGCCTCGGCGACCGTCCAGGTGACCATCTCGTCGCGCAGCCGGCCCCCGCGGCGCGGGGCCGCCCACGCCAGCACCCGCGCGAGGTCGTCGGCGGAGCCGACGGCGCTCCCGTCGGGCAGGTCCGCGAGCGTCTGGAGGATCCGGCGCCGGTCCTTCGGGGCGGGTGGGCGGCGCGGGCCGTCGGACAGCGCGCCGATCGGCTTGCCGGCCTCGTCGCGGCGGCCGACGACGCCGGGCAGCCGCAGCAGCTCCAGCCAGGTCCGGGCGAGGACCGCCCAGCGCGACTCCTCGGGGGCGGCGGCCCACACGTCGGCCTCGGGGGTGGGCAGCCACTCGGGGTTCACCGACTCGGTGTCGCCGATCAGGTCGGCGCCGAGCAGGATCTCGAGGATCAGGGCGGCCGTGCCCTCGTCGGTGTCGGCCTCCTTCGCCGCGCGGCGAAGCTCCCGCACCCCGAACCCGCCGGAGCGCAGCACACCGGGGGCCTCAGCTCCCAGGTACTCCAGCACCAGGTCCACCCGGCGCAGGAACTCCATGGCCGCGCCGGCGCCGGTGCCGTCCACCGTGGCCGGATCACGCTCGCGCACCGTGACGTCCGGCCGGGAGACCTCGAGCCGGCCCATCGGGCGGTCACCGCGCAGCGCGACGGCCACCTGGCGCGGCAGCTCGACGGTCTCGGCGTCCCGGCGCACCAGGAGCCCCTTGGTGACCAGCGAGCCGACCGGGCCGGAGCTCCCCGTCGCGCCGCGCGAGCGGCCGATCGGCGGTCCGGCCGCGAGGACGTCGAGCACGCGGCGCTCCTCGTCGGTCACGCCTGCCAGCAGCGTGTCCAGTTCGGACGTCGCCGGGGGACCCGCGGCCTCGCCGCCGAGCCCGCCCGGCCAGGGCCCGACGGCCTCCGCGGCCGCCGGGACGGCCGACAGCGCGTCGTCCGGGCCCCAGACCAGTGCCCGGGCCCGCAGCGGCCCCAGGCCCTCCCGGAAGGTCGCCTCGTCGACGTCGGGGCCCAGCCACCAGCGGGGGCCGTGCGCGGCCGTCGAACCGTCCACCGGGGACCGGCCGGCACCGGCGAGGACCAGTGCCTCGAGCACGGTCAGCGGGACCGTGCCGAGTTCCTCGCAGGTGCGCTGCACCGAGGCCCGGATGGAGGCCCGGGTCGCCAGCACCGTCAGATCCGACGGCGGGGGGACGGCGAGGTCCGGACGCGTACGCAGGAGCGCGGCGAGGAACCCGTCGTCCTGCGCGCGCAACCACTCGACCAGCGACGTCTGCACCACCACCAGGGTAGTCGGGTGGTCCGGGACGCACCGGGGCGGACAGGACGAGCGCCGTCCGGGATACTGACGGGTGACACCGCCCCGGCCCCGCCGGACACCCGACGCTGGAGGAACCGATGGCCGCGAAGCCCCTGGACACCGACCGGATCGACCCGAGCTGGCCGCACCTGCCGGACGGCGAGCACCCGCTCACCGAGCTCATGGGCCCGGTGCAGGGGAACATGTCCCCGTTCGGTGACGTCGAGTTCCCGGTCGACAGCGTGCCCTACGAGCACCCGGTCACCGAGATCAACCGCTGACCGTGGTCGCGGGACTGCTGCTCGCCGGTGGCGCGGGCCGTCGCATGGGCACACCGAAGGCGCTGGTCCGCCTGCACGGTGAGCCTCTCGCGGTGCGTGCGGTGAAGGCCCTGCAGGCGGGTGGCTGCGGGCCCGTCACCGTGGTGCTCGGTGCGCGCTCCGACGACGTCACCGACGTCCTGCGCAGCGCGGGGCTCGGTACCAGCGGCAGCGACGTGGGCGTCGTCGTCGCGGAGGACTGGGACGAGGGCATGGGCGCGTCGCTGCGCCGCGGGCTGGACGCGCTGACCCACCTGCCCGGGACGGGCGCCGCGCTCGTGCACCTGGTGGACCTGCCCGGGGTCGGGCCGGAGGCCATCGCGCGGGTCAGCGCGGGCGCGACGCACTCGTCGCTGCGCCGCGCCGCGTACGACGGCGTGCCGGGGCACCCGGTGCTGCTCGGCCGCGACCACTGGTCCGGCGTCGTGGGCAGCGCCGCGGGCGACGCCGGGGCCCGGGACTACCTGTCCGGCAGCACCGATCTCGAGCTGGTCGAGTGCGGTGACGTCGCCGAGCCGGACGACGTCGACACCCCCGCCCAGCTCCGGAAGCTCGCCGGGTCCACCTGAGACGGGTCGGCCCGGGCCGACCGGCGCCCCGGACGCAGACGTGTGCCCCGGTCCCGTGGGAAGGGACCGGGGCACACGTGGCGGGAGCCCGGGTGGGCCTGATCAGACGTTGACGACCTGGCCCGGGTGGATCATCTGCCCGGCGCCGAGGCCCGGGTTCTTGGCGCGCAGGTTCTTCCAGTCCCCGACACCGTGCGCCGCGGCGATCTTGCCGAGGGTGTCGCCGGACTTCACCGTGTAGGTGTTGCCGGACGGCGCGGCCGCCGGGGCGCTCAGCTTGGTGCGCGTGGGGGCCTGCGAGCCGGAGTCGCGCTCGACCGTGCGCGGGGTCGAGGAGCCGGAGGCGCCGGTCTTCTTGGAGCACGACGGCCAGGCGTTCCAGCCCTGCTCCGCCAGCACCTTCTCCGCGACGGCGATCTGCTCGGTACGGGTCGCCTGGTGCGCCGCGGACGCGTACTCGCCGCCGCCGAAGGCCTTCCAGGTGGACGGGGTGAACTGCAGACCACCGGAGAAGCCGTTGCCGGTGTTGGCCGCCCAGTTCCCGGTGCTCTCGCAGTGCGCGAGCTCGTCCCAGGTGGAGTCGGTGGCGGCGTTCGCCGGGACGATCGCGAGCATGGGGGCTCCGAGGACGGCGCCGGCGACGGCGGTCCGGGCGATCGTGCGTCCGGCGGTGCTGGGTTTGCGATGCTTACCGCGGTATCGAGCCATGGCAGGTCTCCCGCGTGGCGCCGTCCGACCAGTGCGCCCGGGGAGTGGGCGCGCGGTCCGGTGGCCGGGGAGTGGCCACCGATCCGCATCGCGGTCGGCCCTGTCCCACGAAGTACCTCGGGGGCCGGTAACCGCCGGACAGGGAGCGCTGCGGTACCGGAGCCCGTCCGCATTGGGGGAGTCGGTCGGGCCGGGATCGAAGGTAGGTCACGTCAGGGCGACGGGAAAGTCGACGGCGACACGGCGTGGCGTCGGACGTTCCGGGCACATCAAGATCGAATAAACGGTTTCCGCTGGTCATTCCCGCCGATCACGAAGCGGATACGCTCGAGAAAACTCTGTGTTCGGTTCCACAAACGTGATACAGATCACAATTTACGACCATCCGGACCAACGTCTGCGGCCACTCCGCGTGCACACCCCCGGCGTATAGGGTCGGCGCCGTGAGTAGCGAGCTCAGCCACGTCGACGAGGCAGGCGCCGCCCGCATGGTGGACGTCTCGGACAAGCAGCCGGGCCGCCGGGCCGCGGTCGCGACGGGTGTCGTGCGCACCACCGCCGAGGTCGTGGGCCTGCTCCGCGCCGACGGGCTGCCGAAGGGTGACGCGCTGGCGACCGCCCGGATCGCCGGGATCATGGGTGCCAAACGGACCCCGGACCTCGTCCCCCTCTGTCACCCGATCGCGATCAGCGGCGTCACCGTCGATCTCGAGCCCGACACCGAGGGCGACGCCGGGCGGATCGCGATCCGGGCCGAGGTCCGGACCACCGACCGCACCGGGGTGGAGATGGAGGCGCTCACCGCCGTCACCGTCGCGGGGCTGACCCTGCACGACATGATCAAGGCGGTCGACCCGGCCGCGGTGCTCGACGCGGTGCGGGTCGAGCGCAAGGACGGCGGGAAGACCGGGCAGTGGACCCGCCCGGAGGACCGGTCGTGAGCGCGGACGCCGGAGCGGACCGCGACACCCGCACCGCCCGGGTCGTCACGGCGTCGAACCGGGCCGCGGCAGGGGTCTACACCGACCGCGGCGGCCCGCTGATCACCGGCTGGCTGCGCGAGCGCGGCTACGCGACGCCCGACCCCGTCGTCGTCCCGGACGGCGAGCCGGTCGGCGAGGCGCTGCGTGCCGCCGTCGCGGACGGCGTGGACGTCGTGATCACCACCGGCGGGACCGGGATCTCCCCCACCGACGCCACCCCGGAGGTGACGCGCGCGGTGCTGGACCACGAGGTGCCCGGGCTGGCCGACGCGGTGCGCCGGGCCGGCGAGGCCCAGGTGCCCACGGCCGTCCTGTCCCGTGGGGTGGCCGGCGTGGCGGGCCGGACGCTGATCGTGAACCTGCCCGGGTCGCCGGGCGGGGTGAAGGACGGCCTGGGCGTCCTGGGGGGCGTCCTCGACCACGCCGTCGACCAGCTGCACGGAGGGGACCACCGATGAGCGAGCACCCCACGGTCCTGCGGGCCGCGGTCGGCGAGGAGCCACTGGACGTGGACGAGCACGCCCGGCTCGTCGAGCACGCCGCGGCCGGCGCCGTCGTCACCTTCGCCGGGGTGGTCCGCGACCACGACGGCGGCCGGTCGGTGAACGGCCTGGAGTACAGCGCCCACCCGACCGCGGGCCGGATCGTCGCGGAGGTGGCCGAGCAGGTGGCCGCCCGCAGCGACGGGGTGCGCGCGCTGGCGGTGAGCCACCGGATCGGTCCGCTGGACATCGGCGAGGTCGCGCTGGCCTGCGCGGTGGCCGCGGAGCACCGCGGGCAGGCGTTCGGCGCGTGCGCCGAGCTGGTCGACGAGGTCAAGCGGCTGCTCCCGGTGTGGAAGCACCAGCGGTTCACCGACGGCACCGACGAGTGGGTCAACTCGGCCTGAGAGACGGGAACGGCCCGGACCGCACCCCCGAGGGGTGGGTCCGGGCCGTCGTCCGCCGGGGCGGGTGCTGGGGACACCGCGCGCCCCGTCACGTCCGTCCGGATGGCGGTCCGGGCGGACGGGGATCAGCCCAGGTTCAGGCTCTGCCCGACACCGATGGCGTTCACGTTCGAGATGCCGTTCAGCGAGGCCAGCTTCGCGACCGAGGTGCCGTGCGCCGCGGCGATCTTCCCGAGGGTGTCGCCGGACTTGACGGTGTAGCCACCGCCCGCGGCCTTCGCGGCCTTCTTCGGGGCGGCCGGCGCGGCGGGGGCCGAGGCCTTGACCCGCTTGCCCGTGTCGGCCGAGTGGCCGGTGATGCCCAGCTTCTTGGAGCAGGAGGGCCAGGCGCCCCAGCCCTGCGCCGCCAGCACCTTCTCGGCGACGGCGATCTGCTCGGAGCGGCTCGCGTTCGCCGCCGACCCCTGACCGCCGTAGGCGCTCCAGGTGGTGGGCGAGAACTGCAGGCCGCCGTGGTACCCGTTACCCGTGTTGATCGACCAGTCGCCACCGCTCTCGCACTGCGCGAGCTGGTCCCAGACGTTGTCCGGGGCGGCGTTGGCGGTGCCGGCGATCGCAGCCGTCGCGCCGACCGCGACGATTCCCGCCGCGGCGACGCGCAGGAGACTTCGGCCCTTGGGTCCCTGAGACATTGTGCTTCGCTCCCACCGCGCCGGCCCGATCGGTCGCACGTCCGCGCTGGGTCCCCGGGCACAGGTGTGCCCGCCGTTCGTCGCGGAGCGTCGATCGGGACCGGGGAGCGACGTCCATGACGCCCGCGGAAGTGTTCTCTCTCGTCCCCGTCCCGTTCTGTATTCCTCGACGGACCGGACTGCCGCAGGACGGGGGTGGTTCGGCGCGGCGGGCCCGGATGTTGGCTCGTTCAGCTGGCCGCTCCGGTCGGACCGGCCGAGGCGGAACAGTGAACGGGCGAAAAGAATCCGTCAAACATCGGGCCGGTGAGCGGAATCACGGTGACACCGTTGTAATTATCAGATCAATCCTAAATGCACTGGTCAAGGACGTCACATCACGGACCTATCTCGCGACTGTGAATATTTCAGGTGTGGAAGCAAACCGAACCTTCCGGGCCGCTCGTTCGTCTGTACGGGGATGGGCGCACACCCTCCGGAGGGTGCGGCCGGGGCCGCCTGCTGTGGCCGCTGCCGCGTCCCTTCCGGCATGCTGGTTCGGTGAACGACTCCGCACCCGCCGGCGCGCCGGGGCACCCCGCCCGTCCGGCGCCAGGGAGCCCGGCCGACCTCGCCACCGCGCTGCGTGGCACCGGGTACCTGGCCGACGACGGCCTCGCCACGGCGGCCTACCTGGCCATGCAGATGAACCGCCCGCTGTTCTGCGAGGGCGAGCCGGGCACCGGCAAGACCGCCCTGGCGCAGGCCCTCGCCGAGACCCTCGGCGCACCGCTGATCCGGCTCCAGTGCCACGACGGCATCGACGCCGGTCAGGCCCTGTACGACTGGGACTTCCCCCGGCAGCTGCTGCACCTGCGCACCCTGGAGGCGACCGGCGGGGACCTCGACGCCGACGCGGTCGAGTCCTCCCTCTACGACGAGCGCTTCCTGCTGGACCGGCCGATCCTGCGCGCGCTGCGCACCAGCCCGTCGGTGCTGCTCATCGACGAGATCGACCGCGCCGACGACGAGTTCGAGGCCTTCCTGCTGGAAGTCCTCACCGAGCACGCCGTCACCATCCCCGAGGTCGGGGAGGTGCGCGCGCAGACGCCGCCGATCGTCGTCCTCACCTCCAACCGGACCCGCGAGGTGCACGACGCCCTCAAGCGCCGCTGCCTCTACCTCTGGCTCGAGCACCCGACGATCGAGCGGGAGATCGAGATCCTGCACAGCAGGCTGCCCGACGTGCCGGAGCGGCTCGCCGCGTCCGTCGCGCGCGCGGTGCAGAAGCTGCGGCACTCCGACCTGATCAAGCCGCCGGGCGTGGCCGAGACCCTGGACTGGGCCCGTGCGCTGCAGCTGGTCGGTGCCCGCCACCTGGACCCGGAGACCGCCGCCCGCACCCTCGGCGCGGTCCTCAAGTACCGCGAGGACGCCGACCGGGTGCACAAGCAGCTCGACTCCCTGCTCGCCTCCTGACGCCGTGACCGCCCCGCCCCCCACCGACGAGCTGCTGACGGGACTCGTCGGCTTCACCGAGGTGCTGCGTGCCGCCGGCGTACCCGTGACCCAGGACCGGGTGACCGCGTTCCTGCAGGCCCTGGACACCCTCGACGTCACCGACCGGGAGCAGGCGTACTGGGCGGGCCGGTTGACGCTGTGTGGCGACCCGGACGACGTCGTCCGCTACGACCTGGCCTTCCCCTCCTGGTTCGAGCCGTCGGAGGGCCGCCGGGCCACGAACCGCGACGAGCGCCCGCCCGCCCCGCCGCGGCTCGCCGCGCTCGTCCCCGGCCGGGAGGGTGCCGGCGAGGACGACACCGACGACGACGGCCCGCAGATCAAGGCCGCCGCCACCGGCACCGAGGTGCTGCGCAGCCGCGACCTCGGCGAGCTCAGCCCGGCCGAGCGGGAGCACCTCCGCAGGCTGATGACGCTGCTGCGGCCGGAGCCCCCGACCCGGGCGTCGCGGCGACGGCGGCCGCACCGGCGCGGCACGGCCGACCCGCAGCGCACGCTGCGCACCGCGCTGCGCAACCAGGGCGAGCTGTCCACGATCCGGCGGCGGGACTCGTCCCGGCGCCCGCGCAAGGTCGTCCTGCTGATCGACGTCTCCGGCTCGATGGAGCCGTACGCCGACGCGCTGATGCGGTTCGCGCACGTCTTCGTGCGACGCTCGCCGCGTTCGGTGGAGGCGTTCACCCTCGGCACGCGTTTGACGAGAATCACCCGGGAATTGCGTCTGCGTGATCCGGAAAGAGCACTCGGTGCGGCCGGGAAGGCGATTCCCGACTGGTCCGGGGGAACGCGTCTCGGCGAGGTGCTGAAGGCGTTCGTCGACCGGTGGGGGCGCCGTGGGGCCGCCCGCCGCGCCGTCGTCGTGGTCTTCTCCGACGGCTGGGAACGCGGCGGCACGGAACTGCTGGGCGAGCAGGTGGAGCAGCTGTCCCGGCTGGCCCACCGGCTGATCTGGGTGAACCCGCACGCCGGCAAGGACGGCTACGCCCCCGTCCAGGGCGGAATAGTCGCGGCCCTGCCGCACTTGGACGACTTGCTGGCCGGGCACAGCCTGGACACGCTGGAGAAGCTGCTGAAGGTGGTGCGAGATGCGTGACGTGATCGACCAGCTCGAGGGCTGGTGGAAGAACGGGCAGCCGGCCGCGCTGGCCACGGTGGTCGGCACCTTCCGGTCCGCTCCGCGCCAGCCCGGCGCGTCGATGCTGGTCGGACCGGGTGGCGAGGCCGTCGGCTCGGTGTCGGGCGGCTGCGTCGAGGGCGCCGTCTACGAGCTCGGCCAGCAGGTGTTGTCCGACGAGCGCCCGGTGCTGCAGCGCTACGGGGTGTCCGACGACGACGCGTTCGCCGTCGGCCTCACCTGCGGCGGGATCCTGGACGTCTTCGTCGAGAAGGTGACCCCCGAGACCTACGACCAGCTCGGCCGGATCGCCGACGCGATCCGCGCCGAGGACCCGGTGGCGGTCGCGACCGTCGTCGCGGGCCCGTCCGAGCTGCTCGGCTCGCGCCTGGTCGTGTGGCCGGACCGGACGGAGGGCGGCACGGGCTCGGACCGGATCGACGACGCCGTCCGCGACGACGTCCGCGGCCTGCTCGACTCCGGCCGCAACGCGACCCTGACCTACGGGGTGCACGGCGAGCGGCGCGGCGAGGGCCTCCAGGTGTTCGTCGAGTCCTTCGCCCCGCCGCCCCGGATGATCGTGTTCGGCGCGATCGACTTCGCGGCCGCGGTGGCCCGGATGGGCGGCTTCCTCGGCTCCCGGGTGACCGTGTGCGACGCGCGCCCGGTCTTCGCGACCGCCAGCCGGTTCCCGGGGGCGAACGAGGTCGTCGTCGAGTGGCCGCACCGCTACCTGCAGGCCGAGGCCGACGCGGGGCGGATCGACCAGCGGACCGCGCTGTGCGTGCTCACCCACGACCCGAAGTTCGACGTGCCCCTGCTGGAGGTCGCGCTGCGGCTGCCGGAGGTCGGCTACATCGGGGCGATGGGCTCCCGCCGCACCCACGACGACCGGATCGACCGGCTCCGCGAGCGCGGCCTCACCGAGGCCGAGATCGGACGGATGTCGTCGCCGATCGGTCTCGACCTGGGTGCCCGCACCCCGGAGGAGACCGCGGTGTCGATCGCGGCGGAGATGATCGCCCAGCACTGGGGCGGCGAGGGGATCCCGCTCGCCGAGCGGGAGGGCCCCATCCACGCCTCCTGAGCCCTCCGCTTTCGGGGAGGCCGCCTGCCCGCCCGCGACCAGCGGATCTTCGTCCGCCTGCCGATCGTGGGTGGCCCGCGGGCTGTACCGTGGGCCACACGCTCGTGACGGAGCCGTGTCCCGAACCGGGCGGCGGCCCGACCACGACGGAGCGGAGGAGGGCAGCGTGGTCCTCACCGGATCATCCGGATCCGTGCACCGGGACGCGGTCCTGGTGCTCGACGGCGACCAGGCACGCCCGGGCGACGGTTCCGGGACCGGCTACACCGTGCGCGCGGCCGACTGCCCACGGGAGAGCAGGCCGCGGCTGTCCAAGTTCCACGCACCGGAGATCGTCTTCGGTCCCGACTCGCTCGGGGAGACGGCGCACGCCGCGGTCCGCCTGGGCGCCCGCAGGCCGTTCGTCGTCACCGACCCGGGGGTGACCGAGGCGGGCTGGCCCGCCGAGCTGCTGCGGCACCTGCGGGCCGCGGGTCTGCGTCCGCAGCTGTGGAACGAGATCACCCCGAACCCGAAGGACCACGAGATCCAGGCCGGGTTCGAGCGCTACGAGAGCTCCGGCTGCGACGTGGTGATCGGCGTCGGCGGCGGGTCGGTGATCGACGCCGCGAAGGGGGTCGCGCTGCTCGCCGCGAACGGCGGCACGATCCTCGACTACGAGGGCATCGACCGGATCTCCAACCCGATCCCGCCGCTGGTCATGGTGCCGTCGACCTCGGGCACCGGGGCCGACGTCTCGCAGTTCTGCATCATCACCGACACCGAGCGACTCACCAAGATCACGATCATGGGGCGGGCCCTCGTCCCGGACGTCTCGGTGATCGACCCGCGGCTGCTCGTGACCATGCCGGACTGGTTGAACGCCGCCACCGGCCTGGACGCGCTCACCCACGGCATCGAGGCCTTCGTGTCGCTGGCGCACGGCCCGCTGACCGACACCCACGCGCTGCACGCGGTCGCACTCGTCCACACCAACCTGCCGACGACGATGATCCGCCGCACCGACGACGGCCCGCGCACCGCGATGGCCCAGGCCGCGCTGGAGGCCGGGCTGGCCTTCACCAACGCGATCCTCGGTGCCACGCACGCGATGAGCCACCAGGTCGGCGGGATGCTCGACCTGCCGCACGGGCTGATCAACGGGGTGCTGCTGCCGCACGTCATCCGCTTCAACGGCGCCGACGACCCGACGCGGTTCGTCCCGATCGCCCAGGCGATGGGCTGCCCGCACGGCCCGGCATGCCCGGCGACGAGGCCGTCGACATGGTCGCGACCGAGGTCCGCAAGCTCGCCGACGAGGTCGGCGTCCCCACCGGGCTCGCGGCGATCGGGGTCCGCGACTCGGACGTGCCCCGCCTCCCCCGGCTCACCCTCGGCGACGCCTGCCTGACCACCAACCCGCGCACCGCAACGGTGGAGCAGATCGAGGATCTGTTCCGGGAAGCACTCTGAGGCCCCGACGGTGACGGCCGCCGCCCGGTTCCCGAGCCGCCGCACGCCCGCGCCGTCGACCAACGGCTTCGGGAGCCGCCCGGACCTCGACCAGCTGACCGGCCTGCGGACCGGCAAGCCGTCGTTCTACCCGGAGTACCGGGTCAACGCCGAGCGGCTCAAGCGGGTCATCCTCGCGCTCGACCGGATCTCCGCGGCCCTGGTGCGGACCATGGAGGGCTCCGAGGCGCTGGTCCGTGCGGTCGCCGACGCCGCCGCCGACCACCTCTCCGCGGACTGGGTGATCCTCGGGCTGGTCGACGGCGAGCTGCCCGACGCGACACCCCGGCACGTCGTGCTGGGCCCGGACGGCGTCGAGTGGGCGGACCTCCGGCTGGTGCCGGACAAGGTGCGCCGGCACGTCGCGCTGCTCCGGTCCGGGGACGGGATCGCCCACGAGTCCGCCGCCCACCGCGGCAACGACGAACGCTCCCACCTGCACGTCCCGATCCGGCTGAACGGCCGCACCGTCGGCGGGTTCGCCGCCTGGACCCCGCCGGACCACGACATCGACGACACCGACCACTCGGTGCTGCGGATCCTCGCCGGCCAGACCGCGTCGGCCCTGCAGAACTGCGCGCTGCTCGAACGGTCCGAGGCCCTGCACGCCCGCACCGCCGCCCAGGCCGAGGACCTGCGGACCCGCAACGACGAGCTGATGGCCACCCAGCAGGCACTGGGCGCGGCCCGCCAGCGCGAGGTGCTCGACAACGAGCGGCACCGGATCGCCCGCGAGCTGCACGACAGCGTCACCCAGTACGCGCTGTCGGCCGGGATGCACATCGAGCTGTGCCGCTCGGAGATCGCCGACCCGAACCTGCTGCAGCACCTCGACACCGCGAAGGACCTCACCCGGCGCGCGGTGGAGCAGCTGCGCTCGGCGATCTACGCCCTGAACGACGACGACCACGGCGACAAGGATCTGCCGTCGATGCTGCGGCAGCTGTCCACCGTGCACATGCCCGACGAGCTGCGCGTCGAGGTGACCATCGGCGGCACCCCGGTCCCGCTGCAGCACGAGCACGAGCAGTCGCTGTTCCGGATCGCCGGCGAGGCGTTGTTCAACACGGCGATGCACGCGTCGGCGTCGCGGGCGGTGGTCCGGCTGGCGTACCAGGCGGACCGGATCCGCCTGTCGGTGTCCGACGACGGCGGCGCCTCCCCCGACCAGATCCGCCGCACGCTGCGTGCGGCGTCGGTCCGCGGCCCCTCCGGTGAGCACCGCGGGCTGGTCAACATGGACGCCCGGGCCCGGGAGATGGGTGGGGCCCTGCGCTTCCGCCGGTCCCGGATCGGCGGCCTGCAGGTCCAGGTGGACGTCCCGCTCGGGACGCCGGTGAAGGAGATCTCGTGAGCGGACCACTGCGGACCCCGCCGGCGCCCGCACACGCCGGTGGGACCCCCCGGCGCGACCTGCCCTCGACCCGTCCGATCCGGATCGTGCTGGTCGACGACCACTCGATCATGCGCCAGGGCCTCCGCGCCGTCCTGGAGCGCGAGGACGACCTGCGCGTCGTCGGCGAGGCGGGCAGTGCCCCGGAGGCGTTCGCCGCCGTCGCGGCGGGGCGCCCGCAGGTCGTGCTGCTGGACCTGAAGCTGGCGTCCGGCCCGCAGACCGACGGCCTGGAGGTGTGCCGCAAGCTCTGCGCGGACCACCCGGGGATCGGGGTGCTCGTGCTGACCACGTTCGCCGAGGACCGCCTCGTCGTCGAGTCGGTGCAGGCCGGGGCCCGCGGCTACGTCGTGAAGGACGTCGACACCACCGAGCTGGTGCGGGCGATCCGGGCGGTGTCGCGCGGCGAGAGCGCGTTCGACGCCCGCTCCGCCTCGGCGATGGTGCGCTCGCTGTCCGGCGGGATGCCCGACCGCGAGCGGCTAACCGACCGCGAGCTGGACGTGCTGCGGCTCCTGGCGCGCGGGCTGTCCAACCGGGCCATCGGCGCCGAGCTATTCATCTCCGAGACCACGGTGAAGTTCCACGTCGGGAACCTCATGCGCAAGCTGATGGTGTCCCGCCGCGCCGAGGCCGTCTACGCCGCGACGAAGCTCGGCCTGCTCTGAACCGCGGGCGGCAGACGCTCAGGGCGCGACCGCCTGCACGGTGACGCTCAGCGGCAGGGCCGGACCGTCCCCGGTGACGCGCCACTCGCCGTCGTCGCCCTCGGCCATCCGGCCCGGCAGCGCCTCCCACGGCACGCTGGCGTGCTCGGCGAGCGCGGTGACCGTCAGCCCCTGCCCCAGCAGTGCGGTGACGATCTCGCCGATGCCGTGGTTCCAGGAGTGCGTGACGGTGGCGGACAGCGGGCGCGACGTCGGCACGTAGCTCGTGTCCTCCTCGGACACGACCGGCTCGGCCGTCTCGAAGTACGGGTACCGCAGGGACAGGTCGTGCTCGTCGAGCGCACCGAGCAGCGGGTGCATGTCCCGGACGAGCAGCCGCCCGCCCGGCGCCAGCAGCGCCGCGACGACAGCGGCCCACCGCTCGATGCTCGGCAGCCAGCACAGCGCGCCGATCCCGGTGTAGACGACGTCGAACGCGTGCCGGGGCAGCACCTCGTCGGCCCGCTGCACGTCGGCCTCGACGTAGTCGATCTCGGCGCCGGCCCGGGCGGCGATCGACCGGGCGTGCTCCAGCGACGCAGGCGAGAAGTCCAGCCCGGTCACCCGGGCACCCAGGCGGTGCAGCGACAGCGTGTCCGTCCCGAGATGGCACTGCAGGTGCACAACGCGCAGGCCGGTGAGGTCACCCAGCCGGTCCCGGTCGAACCGGACGACGCCGGAGAGCGCCTCCGGATCGCCGACCAGCTGGTCGACCCGGTAGTCCGGGCTCTCGGCGTGCAGCGGGGCACGGTCGTCCCAGGAGGCGCGGTTGACGGTCAGCGATCGGTCCATGCCCCCACCCCAGCAGGTGCGCACCCGCACGGCGATCGGATTCCGGGACCGGTACACAGGTCCGATGCGGTGGTACGCGGAACGTCCCGACCGGCTGGCGCGACAGGTCGTCGCCGACGTCGTCGCAGTGCTGTGGGTGGTGCTCGCGCTGGTGGCGGGTGTCGCGGTGCACGACGGGCTCCGGGCCCTGGAGGGGCCCGGCGAGTCGCTGGTCGCGGCGGGCGGCCGGGTCTCCGACGCGTTCGCCGGGGTCTCCGGCGCGGTGTCGGCGGTCCCGTTCGTCGGTCCCGATCTCGCCCGTGCGTTCGAGCCGGCCTCGGGCGCGGGCGCGGACCTGGCCTCGGCCGGACGGCAGTACGGCGAGACCGTCGGAACGCTCGCCACCGGGTCGCTGGTCGTGGTCCCGCTGGTGCTGCTGCTCCCGGTGCTGCTCGGCTGGCTGCCGCTGCGGCTGCGCTACGCCCGCCGGGCCGGAGCCGCGGTCGCCGCCCGGCACACGGCACCGGACCTGCTCGCGGTCCGCGCCCTCACCCGCGTGCCGGTGGCCCGGCTGACCCGGATCGCCCCGGACCCGGCGGCCGCCTGGCGGGCCGGGGACCCGGACGTCGTGCGGCGGCTGGCCGGGCTGGAGCTGGAGGCGTTGGGCCTCCGGCTCGTGAGTGGTTAGTGCGGCCCGGACCGACTTTTCCACTCACGGGCTGCTTGCCTGCGCCCAGTACCGGCGCGGGATCCGCCCGGCGTGCCGGGCGTCCCACCCGGCCTCGACGCCCCGCCGCATGGCCCGCGCCATCCGCTCCGGATCCGCGGCGCGGGTGACGGCGGTGGCGAGCAGGACGGCGTCGCACCCCAGCTCCATCGCCTGCGCGGCCTCGGACGCCGTGCCGATGCCCGCGTCGAGCACCACCGGCACACCGGCCTCCGCGACGATCATCTCGATGTTGTGCGGGTTCCGGATGCCCAGTCCGGTGCCGATCGGCGAGCCCAGCGGCATGACGGCCGCGCAGCCGGCCTGCTCCAGCTTGCGGGCGAGCACCGGGTCGTCGTTGGTGTAGGGCAGCACCGTGAAGCCGTCGTCGACGAGCTGCTCGGCGGCGTCGAGGAGCTCGACCGGGTCCGGGAGCAGGGTCCGCTCGTCGGCGACGACCTCCAGCTTCACCAGGTCGGTCTCCAGCGCCTCGCGGGCCATCCGCGCCGTCAGGACCGCCTCGGCCGCGGTCCGGCACCCCGCGGTGTTGGGCAGCAACCGGATCCCGAGCCTGCGCAGCAGGTCCAGCAGCCCGGTCCCGCCCTCGACGTCGACGCGGCGCAGCGCCACCGTCGTCAGCTCGGTGCCGGACGCGACCAGCGCCCGCTCCAGGATCTCCAGGTTGGCGGCACCGCCGGTGCCGGTGATCAACCGGGAGTCGAACAGGTGGTCCCCGAACGCGAGCTTGTCCATCGTCATCCTCCCTGCACGGCGGTCAGCACCTCGATCCGCGCACCCTCGGCCGGGACGAACCCGGCCCGCGCGGCGCGCGGCACCACCTCCCCGTCGACGGCGACGGCGATGCCCCGCTCGGGCATGCCGGCGTCGGCGAGCAGGCGGACGAGGTCCGCGCCGTCGTCGATCTCGCGCTCCTCGCCGTTCAGCACGATGCGCATCGTCAGCTCCTCTCCGCCGCGGCCGGTGCGAACCGGCGCGGGTCCGCCGCGCGGGCGGCGGCGGGCACGTCGTCGCCCCGCAGCACCGCGGCCACCGCGGCCACCGCGACCGGGACGAGCAGCATGCCGTTCCGGCCGTGGCCGGTGGCCGCGACCAGGCCGTCCGGCCCGGTGCGGCCGATCAGCGGCAGGTTGTCCCGGCTCCCCGGGCGCAGCCCGGCCGCCGTCTCGGTCAGCTCGTACTCGGCGATCCCGGGCAGGATCCGCTCCGCGTCGCGGAGCAGGTCTCGGACCCCGCCGACGGTGACGGCCGTGTCGAACCCGTTCTCCGACGTCGTCGCGCCGATCACCAGGTCCCCGTGACCGGGTACCACGCGCGGCACGGCGTACACCGGACGTCCGTCGACGAGTGCCCGCACCGTCCGGGACGGCGGCGGCAGCGCCCCGGACCGGCGGGTGAGCCGCAGGATCTCGCCCTTGACCGGGCGGACCAGGCCCGCCAGCGACGGGTGCAGCGACGACGAGTGCGCGCCCGCCGCGACCACGACGACGTCCGCCCCGACCTCGGTCCCGTCGGTGAGCCGGACCCCGGTCACGGCGGTGCCGTCGTCGCGCACGGACTCCACCGCGCGCTCGTCGATCCGCACCCCGCCGCGCTCGCACGCGGCGCGCAGCGCCGCCAGCAGCAGCCGGTTGTCCACCGAGGGGTCCCCCGGCACCGAGAGGCCGCCCCGGACGTCCGGGCCGATCGCCGGTTCGAGCCGGCGCAGCTCGCGCCCGGTCAGCCGCTGCACCGGCCTGCCGAGCGAGTCGAGGTGACCGGCGAGGGCGTGCAGCTCGTCGCGGTCACCGGAGCCGGTCGCCACCACGACGGTGCCCTCCGGGTGCAGCCCGGCGTCGGCGCCCGCGTCGGCGGACAGCTCGGCGGCGAAGCCGGGCCAGCGGGCGACCGAGTCCAGCCCCAGCTCCAGCAGGTCCTCCTCGCCGGGCCACGCCTCGGTGACGGGGGCCAGCATCCCCCCGGCCACCCAGGACGCCCCGGAGGCCGGGGCCGGGTCGAACACGGTGACGCGGTGACCGGCGCGCGCGGCCTCGCGGGCCACCGCGAGCCCGATCGCCCCGGCACCCGCGACGGCCAGTCGGACGGTCATGGATCTGCCACCTCGCTCCCTGCGCCGGCATGACCCGGATCAGGTTCGACGGTCGGGACCGCGCCTGGTCCCCTCTCAGCCCGATCGCCGGGCTCCCGTGGTTCTCGGTCGTACGAGTCCCCAGGCTACGCCGTAGCGTGCGGTCCGTGTCCGACACCGATCCCCGCGCCCGGCGGCTCGCCCGCCTGCAGGACGCGCGGCTGTACCTGTGCACCGACGCCCGCACCGAGCGCGGCGACCTGGCCGAGTTCGCCGACGCCGCCCTCGCCGGCGGGGTCGACGTCGTCCAGCTCCGGGACAAGGGCGGCGACGACGGCCCGCTGGAGGCCCGGGCGGAGCTCGCCGCCCTGGAGGTGCTCGCCGACGCCTACCGCCGGCACGGCGCGCTGCTCGCCGTGAACGACCGGGCCGACGTCGCGCTGGCCGCCGGCGCCGACGTGCTGCACCTGGGGCAGGACGACCTGCCCGTGCACTGGGCCCGCCGCGTCGTCGGCGACGACGTGCTCGTCGGCCGCTCCTCGCACAGCGCGGACGAGACGCTCGCCGCGGCCGGTGAGGACGGCGTGGACTACTTCTGCGCGGGCCCGTGCTGGCCGACCCCCACGAAGCCCGGACGGCCGGCACCCGGCCTCGACCTGGTCCGCGAGGTCGCGGGCCGTGCCCCGGCACGGCCCTGGTTCGCGATCGGCGGGATCGACGAGGAGCGGCTCGACGCGGTGCTCGACGCTGGGGCGGACCGGATCGTCGTCGTCCGGGCGATCACGCAGGCCGACGACCCGCGCGCCGCCGCGGCCCGGCTGCGGGCCCGGCTGCCCCGCTGAGCCCCGGACGTACGGCGGCCCCGATGGGCCGATCGCCCACCGGGGCCGTGCGCTGCGGTGCCGGAGCGGCTCAGTTGGACGGAGCCGCGCCCCCGCTGCCCTGACCGGACTGTCCGGACCGGTCGGACCCGCCCGACCCGGAGTCGGGCTGCTGGGTCGGCAGCACCCGGCTGAGCCCGTCCTGCAGCGGGTTCCCGCTGCTGCCCGAGCCGTCCTGCTGCTCCGTGCCGCCCTGCTCGTCCTGCGACGACTCGGTGCTGCTGGTGCTGCTCGACGACTCCGAGGTGCTCGTCGCGGACTCCGACGTGCTCGTCGCCGAGTCCGACGAGTCGGTGGAGCCACTGCCGTCGTCGGTCTCCGGTGCCGGGGCGGGGCCGGTCACCACGCTCCCGACCGAGGTGCTGGAGCTGTTGCCCGCCAGCGACGATCCCTTCACGACCTCGATCCCAGTGATCAGGAACATCGACACCGCGAAGGTCAGGACCCCGAGCACCGCGGAGACGATCACCGTCCGCCGGGTGAGACGGACCCGGCGCCAGCGCCCGTGCCCCGCGGAGCGCGACGGCTGGGCCGGCGCCTGCGACGGGTCGAGCAGCACGGTCTCCTCGCCGGTGGGGCCGGCGACCCCGCGCCCGGACGACTGACCCGCCGCCACGACCGTGCCCTCGGCGACGCCCTTGCCTTTCTTGGCGGCCGCCTTGTTCTTGATCTCGATGGCCTTGTCCCGGCTCACCTCGAGCGAGCGGGTGAACAGGGTCGTCGCGAGCGTCGAGATGATCGAGCCGAGCGCCGCACCCAGGACCGTCCCGATCGCACCGAGGAACGACCCGAGGATCGCCGTGACGATCGCGGCCCCCGCGCCGGCGGCGATCTTCGTCGGGCTCAGGTCCGCCTTCAGCGTCGCCGTCTGGTCGGGGGAGCCACCGCGGTCGCCGGAACCGCCGGAGCCGCCACCCGGGCCGCCACCGCCCGGACCGCCGCCGACCGGACCGTTCGGGCCGCCCGGCCCGCTCGCGGCCCGCAGGTCACCGGGGCCGTCGGGGGGCAGCGCGCGGGTACGCGGGTGCCCGCCGGGCGGTGTGCCGGCCGGGGCACCGGGCCCGGGGACCACACGGGTCGGCCGCGGGCCGCCGGCCGGGGGTGCACCGGGCGGCCCGCCGTGCGGCGGGCGGGACGGCGCCGTGCGCCGCTGCTGGTGCGGGACGCGGGGCGAGTCGGGTGCCGCGACGGGACGTCCGGACGGGTACTGGGGTGCGGGGCGGGACGGGCCGGCGGCGCCACGGGGGGCGTCACCGGAGCCGGGCTCCGGGGGGCGCTGGTGAGGCATGGCTCCTTGCACGATCGTCGGCGGGGCGAGCTCCACGGGTGAGAACGTCCGGGCACGACGGAACGCACCGGACGATCACCAGATGTGCGGACCTTCACACGACGGCGTGAAAGTCACGGTAAGATCACGATTCTAGCGTGACCCCGGGTCAGCACCCGTCACCCGGGGGTGACGGATGCCCGGGTGATCGCGTGGCAGCGCCGTACGCAGCAACGGCCACGACACGAGCACGCTCAGTCCGACGAGGACGGGGCTCACGATCGTCCGGGCGAGCCCCAGCAGCAGGACCTGGTCGGCCGCCCACAGCGGCAGGAACACGGCCAGCCGCACGACGTACTGGAACACCCACGCCCACGACGCCCGCTGGTAGCCACGGAGCAGGTCCGGGTCACGCCGCCAGCGGGTCCGCTGCCCCAGCAGCCCGCCGACGATCACCCCGAGCAGCGGCCAGCGCACGACGGTCGAGATCGCCCAGGCCAGCGCGCTGCCCGCGTTCGACACGATCTGGACCAGGAAGAAGTCCGACGCCCGACCGGTCGCCAGCGCGATCCCGGCCGCGAGGACGACGCCGGCCAGCCCGAACAGCACCGCACGCGGCTTGCGGCCCTGCCGCAGCCGCCACAGCGCCGTCCCGGCACCCGCCACGACCGCGGCCCCGGCACCCCAGTTGATCGGGAACGCCGACCCGGCCCAGCCCGCCACCAGCCACGCCAGGACGAAGGCGACCACCGGCACCGAGGCGTCGACGGCGCCGGCCCGGCCGCCGAGCAGCTCGGCCAGCCCCGGGTCCTGACGGGAGGCGGAGCGAGGGGCGGGATCGTGCGTCACAACGGTAAGGGTGCCCTACCAAGCCCCGGCGGTCGACGGAACGGGTTGGCGCGCACCACCGGAAAGGGTGATCATCGGAGTAACGCGGGACGTCCGTCCGCTGAACAACGGGCAGGGAGCACGCACGGACCAGGCCGAAGGGGGGCGGTGCACATGCGGCACCGGAGCTACGTCGCGATCGGCGACAGCTTCACCGAGGGGCTCGACGACCTCACCGAGGACGGCTCGCCACGCGGCTGGGCCGACCGGGTCGCCGAGACGCTCGCGGCCCGGTACCCGGGCTTCGGGTACGCCAATCTCGCCGTCCGCGGGAAGGTCCTCGACGAGATCGTCGCCGAGCAGATCCCCGTCGCCGAGCAGCTGCGCCCCGATCTGATCACCTTCTGCGCCGGCGGCAACGACATCATCGGCTGGAGCTGCGACACCGACGACCTCGCCGCCCGGTTCGACGCCGCGCTGGCCCGGCTGGTCGCGACCGGCGCCGAGGTGCTGATCTTCACCGGGTTCGACCTGCGCCGGATGCACCCCTTCATCCGCAGGCTGCGCGGCCGGATCGCCTGCTACAACGAGCTGATGCGGGCCTCGGCCGAGCGGCACGGCTGCCGGGTCGTCGACCTCTGGGCGATGGACGTGCTGGCCGACCCGCGGGCGTGGGGCCCGGACCGGCTGCACCTGGTGCCGCACGCGCACGAGCGGGTGGCCTGGCGGATGCTGGAGGCGCTGGGCGAACCGGTCGGGGCCGACTGGCGTGCCCCGTGGCCCGAGCCCGAGGGCGCACCGGTGCCGTGGCGGGCCCGGCAGGCCGAGGACCTGCACTGGCTCACCCACCACGTGATGCCGTGGGTCCGCAGGCGCCTGCGCGGCGAGCGGATCGGCGACGGCTACCTGCCGAAGCGGCCGACCCTCGGGCCGCTGCCCGGGACCGGCAGCCCGCACGGCGTCTGAGGCCGGCCCGGAACGGCGCCGGCGCCCGCCCCGGATCGCGGGACGGGCGCCGCCGTCAACGAGAAGCTTGTGGTGGTAAGCGCGGGTGCGTGACCCGGGTCAGCGCACCGGGGTGAAGTCGCGCGCGCCGATGTGCCCGGGCCGCGGGTTCGGAGCGGAGAAGGGCTCCACGCAGGTGTTCTCGACGCTGTTGAACACCAGGAAGATGTTCGAGCGCGGGTACGGGGTGATGTTGTCCCCGGAGCCGTGCATGCAGTTGGAGTCGAAGAAGGTCGCCCCTCCGGCGTCACCGGTCATCATCGCGATGCCGTGCCGGTCGGACAGCTTCGAGATCGAGCCGGCGGCCGGCGTACCGATCTCCTGCTCCTTGAGCGACGAGAGGTGGTTGTCCTCCGGCGTCTCACCGACGCAGGACACGAACGTCCGGTGCGATCCCGGCATGATCATCAGGCAGCCGTTGAACGCGTGGTTGTCGGTCAGCGAGATCGAGCAGCTGACCGCGCGCGGGCCGGGCATGCCGTCCTCGGCGTGCCAGGTCTCGAAGTCGGAGCGCCAGTAGAAGCCTCCGCCGCCGAGGCCGGGCTTGTAGTTGATCCGGCTCTGGTGCACGTACACGTCGGAGCCGAGGATCTGGCGCGCGCGGGACAGCACGCGCTCGTCACGGACCAGCCGGCCGATCGCCTCGGAGATGCGGTGCACCTCGAAGATCGAACGGACCTCGTCGGACGACTTCTCGATCACGCACCGCTCGTCGGCGCGCACCGAGGGGTCGTTCGCGAGCCGGTCGAGCTCCGCCTGGTACTCGGCGATCTCGTCGGCGGTGAGCAGGCCCGGGACCTGCGTGAAGCCGTCGCGCTCGTGCGCGCCGAGCTCCTGTGCCCCGAACATCCCGGCACCCGCGTGGTCGCCCCACACGGTCGGCTCGGCACGGTCGATGAACGCGGGGGTGTTCGACACCCGGGTGGGGTAGCGGTCCCCGGTCCCGGTGAGCTGGTCGAGGTGGGTACTCCCGGCAACAGCAGTCACGGGCGTTCCTCCTTGCGGTGTTGCTCGTCCTTTCCACGGGTGCGGCCTGTATCTAGACCACGAGGGACGTTCCCGCTGTCGTACAGCGGAAACGTCCCTCGTGGTGGATCGGCCTGCGCCGGTCGCCCGGCGGTGCCTCAGTCCTCGACGACCAGCGGGTACACGCCGTTCTCGTCGTGGACCTCCCGGCCGGTGACCGGCGGGTTGAAGACGCAGACGCACTTGATCTGGGTCTTCGGGCGGAGCTGGTGCTTCTCGTTCCCGCTCAGCACGTAGATCGAGCCCGGCGCCAGCTGGTACGTGACGTCGTTGTCCTTGTCGTAGAGCTCGCCCTCACCCTGGGTGATGAAGACGGCCTCGATGTGGTTGGCGTACCAGAAGTCGTTGATCGTCCCGGCCTCGAGGGTGGTCTCGTGGACCGAGAACCCCACCTTGTCGTTGGCCAGCACGATGCGCTTGCTGCGCCACTGCCCGTTCTCGGACTTGACGTCGCGCTCGGTGTCGGTGATCTCGTTCAACGTACGGACGATCATGTGACTATCAGCTCCCGATGACGGTTCGGACGGACTCGCCGATGATCCCAAGACCCTCGTCGATCTCGTCGTCGGTGGTGGTCAGGGGCGGCAGCAGCTTGAGGACCTCGTCGTTCGGGCCCGCGGTCTCCAGCAGCAGCCGGTGCTCGAAGGCCTTCCCGGCGATCTTCTCCGCCAGGCCCTCCTCCTCGAACTGGATACCGCGCGCCAGGCCGCGGCCCTTGGCGAACATCTCAGTGCCCCGGTTGTCGCCGATGATCTTGTTGAAGCCCTCTTCGATCTTCTGGCCCTTGCGGATCGTGTCCTTCTCGAGCGTGTCGTCGGTCCACCAGTTCCGCAGGGTGTGGGTGGCCGTCACGAAGGCGGGGTTGTTGCCGCGGAAGGTGCCGTTGTGCTCGCCGGGGCCCCACTGGTCGTACTCGGGCTTGATCAGCACGAGCGCCATCGGCAGGCCGTAGCCGGAGATGGACTTCGAGATGGTGACGATGTCGGGCTGGATGCCCGCGATCTCGAAGGAGAAGAACGGGCCGGTCCGGCCACAGCCCATCTGCACGTCGTCGACGATCATCAGGATGCCCTTGCGGGTGCACAGGTCGCGCAGACCCTGCAGCCACTCGATGCGCGCCGGGTTGAGCCCGCCCTCGCCCTGCACGGTCTCGACGATCACGGCGGCCGGCTCGTTGAGGCTGGACCCGGTGTCGTCGAGGACCTTCTCGAACCACAGGAAGTCGGGCATCTTGCCGTCGAAGTAGTTGTCGAACGGCATCGGCGTCGAGTGGACCAGCGGGATGCCGGCGCCACCGCGCTTCATCGAGTTGCCCGTCACCGACAGCGCGCCCAGCGTCATGCCGTGGAACGCGTTGGTGAAGTTGATGAGCGCTTCCCTGCCGGAGATCTTGCGCGCCAGCTTCAGCGCGGACTCCACGGCGTTGGCGCCCGTCGGCCCGGGGAACTGGACCTTGTACTCCAGCCCGCGCGGGGCGAGGACGACGTCCTGGAAGGTGTTCAGGAACTCGCCCTTGGCCCGGGTGTACATGTCCAGACCGTGGGTGATGCCGTCGCTCGCGAGGTAGTCGAGCAGCGGCTTCTTCAGTGCCTCGGGGTTGTGCCCGTAGTTGAGCGCACCGGCGCCGCCGAAGAAGTCGAGGTAGGAGTTCCCGTCGACGTCGGTGAGCCGGCTGCCCTTGGCCGTGTCGAAGACGACCGGCCAGTTACGGCAGTAGCTCCGGACCTGGGACTCGAGATCCTCGAAAACGGTCATTTACTTGCCACCTTTGTCTGCTGCGATCGGGCCGATGCGGTAGAGGTGCTCCGGCTCGTGCTCGTCGCCGAGCAGGTCCGGACCGAAGAGGTCCTCCCGCTCGATCGACGTTCCGTGTCGTCTGGCGAAGGAGCTGAACAGCCGGATGGACGACTCGTTGTCCGGGGTGATGGTCGTGTCCATCCGGTCCACCCCCGCGGCGTCGAACGCCTGGTCCCAGACCGCGCCGAGCATGCGGCCCGCGAGACCGGCCCCGCGCGCGACCGGGTCCACGCACACCTGCCAGATGAACAGGGTGGTGGGGGCCTGCGGGCGCAGGTAGCCGGTGACGTAGCCGACGGCGCGGCCGTCGTCCCGGCGGGCGATCACCGAGGTACGCGCGAAGTCGTGGCACCAGAGCACGTAGGCGTAGCGGGAGTTGGCGTCCAGCGTCTGCGACTCGACGGCGAGCCGCGCCATGTCGACCCCGTCGGCCGCGACCGGTGCCACGATCTCGTACGAATGGTCACCCTCGGCGTCGGCGGTCGTCTCGTTCCCGGACGACGACGCGGACGCCCGAGGCTCGGCCTGCTCGGGAGCGATCATGTCGAACGAGATTAACGGTCCGGCGGGCCGGATGCAGGTTCTGACGGGTACGCGGGCGGCCTCCGGCGCACCGCCGCATGACCGGCGTCACACTGTCCCGTACGGCCGCCGGAACGGGTGTCCGCCCAGCGAGGAGGCCGGATCCGGGGCTCCCGGCCCGCGTCCGGGACACGGCCGTCACCGGCCGATCCGGGCACTCCCGTGGCGCTCGCCACGCTCCGCGACGAAGTCCCGTCGCATTCGGCCGTTCGTGCGGATGCACTTGCATCTGCACGGCTGCGGGGCGAGGATGGGATCTCCGCCGAACGACGCCCGGAGGAGCCACCGTGCCGGTACCACCCGTCAGTACACGACCGGTGCCGTCGTCGACGCCGGCCGCCGAGCCGGGCGTCACCGTCACGTGCGCCCGCGACGGGCACAGTCACGTGGTCCCGCACGCGGTGCTGACCGACTCCCTGACCGCGGACTCGGGGCAGTGCACGGCCGTCTGCGGGCACGTCGTGCTCCCAGCCTCGCTGGCCTCACCGCCCGGGTCGGGTTGCCTGCTCTGCGCCGAGGCGACCGACGCCGGCCGGCGGCCGCAGCGGCGGCGCACCTGGACCGGGCGCACGGTCCGGACCTCCTGACGGTCCGCTCCCTGACCTCACGCCCGGGTCCCCCGCCCGGGCGTGGTCCCCTCAGCGTCCGCCGCTGACGTCGAGCACCGCACCGGTGACGTAGCCGGCCTCGTCCGAGAGCAGCCACGCGATCGCCGTCGCGACCTCCTCCGGCCGCCCGGCCCGCCCCATCGGGATCTGCGGCGCCATCCGGTCCACCCGGCCGGGCTCGCCGGCCCGGGCGTGGAAGTCGGTGTCGAGCAGGCCCGGCCGCACCGCGGGGACCCGGACGCCGTCCGCCGCGACCTCCTTCGCCAGGCCCACCACCAGCGACTCGACGCCGGCCTTCGCCGCGGCGTAGTCGTTCCACTCGTCCGGGGAGCCGAGCACCGCCGCCCGGGACGTCACGTGCACCAGCACACCGCCGTGCCCGCCGTAGCGGGTGGACATGCGGTGCACCGCCTCCCGCGAGCAGAGCAGCGGGGCACGCAGGTTGAGCGCGAGGACGCCGTCGATGCGCGCGTCGCTCATGTCCTCCAGGCGCTGCCGGGACGGCGCACCACCGGCGTTCACGACGACCCCGGTCAGCCGGGTGGGCATGCCGGCTGCCTCGTCGAACAGCCGCTCGACGCCCTCGGTGCGGGTGACGTCCGCGGCGACGGCTCGCGCCTCCACGCCCGCGGCGCGGCAGTCGGCGACCACCGCCGCCGCGTCCTCCGGGGACGACCGGTGCCCGACCAGCACGTCGTGGCCGCGCCCGGCCAGCAGACGGGCGGTGGCGGCACCGACGCCACGGCTGGCGCCGGTGACGAGCACCGTCATCGGGGGCTCAGCCGCGGGTCTCGCCGGTCGGCGTCGCGCTCCCGCTCTCGAGGTCGGCGGCCGCCCGGCCGCTGCCGTCGGCCGGCTCGTCGGCCCGCAGCTCGCGCATCTCGCTCTTCAGGATCCGGGACGACCGGCCCACCGACCGGGCCATCTCCGGGAGCTTCTTGGCACCGAACAGCAGCACCAGCACAGCCAGCACGATCAACCAGTGGGTGGGGCTGAGTGCACCCATCGCCGCCTCCTCGCTCGCGATCGGGCGCCCGTCCGGACACCCGTCATGGTCAACGACCGACACGGCCCGGAGTTCCGCGGCGGGAACGGGTGACCGGGACTGACCGTTCGGTCACCATCCGTGGACACCGGCCCCCGGTCCCGGTTTGGATCGGCAGGAATCGACACGGTCATCGAGGGCGGCGCCGGTGCCGCCCGGCGCGAAGGAGCTGATCCGTGCAGCCGTCGGTACTCGCCGTCCCGCAGGCCCTCGAACCGGTCGATCTCGACCGGTACCCGCTGCACGAACCCGGATCCGACGGCTGGGACGCCGCCGTGCGGACCGCGCGGGACCACCTCGCCGCGGACGGCTGCGCGGTCCTGCCCGGGTTCGTCCGGGCGGCCTGGCGGGACCGGCTGCGCCGCGAGGGCGAGGAGATCGCCCCGCGGGCGCACCACGAGTCCCAGGTCGTGAACGTCTACAACACCGAGCCCGATCCGGACCTGCCCGCCGAGCACCCGGCCCGGGTCCCGCTGGAGCGCGGGAACGCCTTCGTCGCACGGGACCGGATCCCGGACGACCAGGTGATCCACCGGCTCTACCCGGTGCCGGCGTTCCGGGCCTTCCTGGCCGCCTGCGTGGGCGTCCCGGAGCTGCACGAGCTGGCCGACCCGCTGGCCGGGCTCTGCCTCAACGTCGTCGGCGAGGGCCGGTCGCACCCCTGGCACTTCGACACCAACGAGATCGCGATCAGCCTGCTCACCCGGGCGCCGGAGGCCGGCGGGGTGTTCGAGTACTGCCCGGACATCCGGTCCGACGGCGCGGAGAACACCGCCGACGTGGCCGCGGTGCTCGCGGGTGACGGCGGTGACCGCGTCCGCCGGCTGGAGCTGCGCGCCGGGGACCTGCAGCTGTTCCGGGGCCGCTACTCGCTGCACCGGGTCACCGAGGTGCGGGGCGGCACCGCACGCCACACGGCGATCTTCTCCTACAGCGCGCGGCCGGGGGTGGTCGGCAGCGCCGTGCGGACCCGGCAGCTGTTCGGCCGGACACTGCCCGAACACGGGGGGCAGCGAAGCGTGCGCGTCGACGGGCTGATGGACTGAAGGCCGTGACCCAGCCCACGACCTTCGCCGCCGACGACGACCTGCCGAAGGTGCCGCTGCCCACGCTCGCCGCCTCGGTGGACCGGTTTCTGGAGTGGTGCGCGCCGCTGCTCACCCCGGACGAGTACGCCCGCACCGAGGCCGCCGCGCGGGAGCTGCTCGTCCCGGGCGGTACCGCCGAGGTGCTGCAGGCCGACCTGGAGCGGTTCGACGCGTCCGCGCACAGTTGGCTCGACGAGTTCTGGCCGTCGCGTTACCTGGGCCGCCGGGACCGGATCGCGCTCAACGCGAACTTCTTCTTCCAGTTCGGACCGGGCTCGGCCGACCCGTGCGAGCGGGCCGCCGAGCTCGCGACGGCCGCGATCGGGCACAAGGCCGACCTGGACGCCGGGACGTTCCCGCCGCTGACCGCGCGCGGCGTGCCACAGTCGATGGACCAGAGCCGGCACGTCTTCTCCACGACCCGGATCCCCGGGGACCCGCAGGACACCGTCCGCAGCCCCCACACCGACGCGTGGCCGGGCCCGTCGGCCGAGCGGCACGTCGTCGTGTTCAGCCGGGGGCGGATCCACCGGCTCGACGTGTTCGGCCCCGGCGGCGACCTGCACACCGTCCCCGAGATCGCGGACGGGCTGCGCGCGATCCGGGACTCGTACCCCGGCCGCGCCGGGCTCGACGAGGCGGTCGGCTCGCTGACCACGCTGGCCCGCCCCGAGTGGGCGGGCGTCCGGGACCGGCTGGCCGGGCTCGACCCGGCCAACGCCGAGGCCGTCGATCTCGTGGAGCGGGCGCTGTTCGCGATCTGCCTCGACGACGACGTCCCGGCGGACGACACCGCGGCCGCCAGGACCCTGCTGGCCGGGGACTCCGGCAACCGGTGGTTCGACAAGGCGCTGTCGGTCGTCGTGCTCGCCGACGGCACCGCCGGGGTGAACATCGAGCACTGCGAGCTGGACGGCACGACGGTCCTGACCCTGGTGAACGCGATGTTCGCCGACCCGGTCGAGACCCACGCCGCCCGTGCCGGTGCGCGGGAGCAGGGCCCGCCCGCCCACTCCGAGCTGACGTTCGTCCTCGACGACGACCTGCGCGCCACCGTCCGCCGCGCGCACGACGACTTCGCCGCCTTCCTCGGTGCCACCGCGACCACGCTCGTCGCCTTCGACGACTTCGGCGCGCAAGACGCGAAGGCGCTGAAGTGCTCGCCGGACGCCTTCGTGCAGGCCGCCTACCAGGTCGCCCACCGCCGGGCGAAGGGCGTCACCGGCGCCACCTACGAGTCGATCGCCACCCGGCAGTTCCGCCGCGGGCGCACCGAGGCGATGCGGGTGATCACCCCCGAGATGGTCGCCTTCGTCGACGCGATGCAGGACCCGCAGGCCTCCGGCGACGACCGGCGGGCCGCGTTCCGTCTCGCCGCGGAGGCGCACGGGGCGCGCGCGAAGCAGTGCCAGCAGGGCGACGCCCCCGAGCAGCACCTGTGGGAGCTGGAGTGGATCCAGCGACGCCGCGGCGCGGAGCTCGGGGCGACCGGCCCGATGGAGGTCTTCGCGTCCCCCGGCTGGACGATCATGCGCGACGACTGGCTGTCGACCAGCTCGACGCCGTCGGAGAACGTGCGGTTCTTCGGCTTCGGCTCCACGAGCTCGCGGTGCATCGGCGTGGCGTACGTGCTGCTCCCGGACCGGTTCCACGTGCACCTGTCCACACCGGCGGACCAGGCCGACGGGATGCACGCGTTCGCCCGCGAGCTGCGGGTGGCGGTCGGCGAGCTGCGGAACCTGCTTGCCTGATCGCGGAGGATGTCCGGTGTGGAGCGCTTCCTCGTCACCGGCAGTTCCGGACACCTCGGCGAGGCGCTGGTCCGCGTCCTGCGCGGCGACGGGATCGCCGTCACCGGGCTGGACCTGCGGCCCTCGCCGTGGACCGACGTCGTCGCGTCACTGACCGACCGCGACGCGGTCCGCGGGGCGCTGACCGGCGTCACGCACGTCCTGCACACCGCGACGCTGCACAAGCCGCACGTCGGCTCGCACAGCAGGCAGGACTTCGTGGACACCAACGTGTCCGGCACCCTCGCGGTGCTCGAGGAGTCGGCCGCCGCCGGAGTGCGCGGGGTGGTGTTCACGTCCTCCACCAGCGCGTTCGGGCGGGCCCTGGCACCGTCCCCCGGCGGGCCGGCGACCTGGATCGACGAGGCCGTCGTCCCGCGGGTGCGCAACGTCTACGGCGCGACGAAGACCGCCGCCGAGGAGCTGTGCGAGCTGGCCGCGCTGGACCCGGGGCTGCCGGTCGTGGTGCTGCGGACGTCGCGGTTCTTCCCGGAGGCCGACGACCGCGACGACGTCCGGGCCGGCTTCGACGACACGGCACTCAAGCTGGTCGAGTTCTGTCACCGCCGGGTGGACGTCGCCGACGTGGTGTCCGCGCACCTGGCTGCGGCGCGGCGGGCACCGGAGCTCGGGTTCGCCCGCTTCGTAGTCAGCGCGCCGTCGCCCTTCACGCGGGACGACCTCGCCGGGCTGGGGACCGATCCGGCCGCGGTGCTGGCCCGCCGTGCGCCGGAGGTGGACGCGCTGCTGCGCGAGCGCGGGTGGGCGGTCCCGGCCGTCGACCGGGTCTACTCGCCGGCGCGGGCGGTCGCCGAGCTCGGCTGGTCCCCCGTGTGGGACGCCGCGGCCGTCGCCGGCCGGGTCCGTGACGGTCACGCGCCACGCAGCCCGCTCGCCGACGCCGTCGGGGCGAAGGGATACCACGCAGAGCCGACCGGCGTGTACACCCGATGATTTCCGCTCACCGGACCAGGTGACTGTGGGCCGCTGGGGCTAACGCATCGGGTGTGTACGGCGGTAAGGGTGACGGCAGCATGCGGGAGCCACCGCTCGCTGAACCGCCGTACCGAAGCCCGGAGGTCCGCCATGACCGGCCCGCAGCAGTCCCGGCCCAGCCCCGCCCCGCGCGGAGGGGGCGACTCCGGCGGCCCCCGGCCGTCCCCCCGCGCGCGGCACGGCCGTGACGGGGACTTCCCGGAGAACTCCTACCAGGGCGGGTACGAGGACGGTGGCGGCTACCCGGACCTGCGGGCGTCGCGGCCGGTGGACCGCACGCCACCGGCCGGTGAGGTCCAGGACCTCTACGGCGGCACCGGCCCGCAGCCGGTGATCGACGACCCGGCGGGGTACGGCACGGCCCCGGCCCGGGACGAGGGCGGGTACGCCGCACCGGCGCGCTACGACGGCTACGGCGCCCCCGTCCAGGGCACCCCGGCCCCGGGCCGGGCACCGGCCTACGACGAGACCGCCGGGTACGGGATGCCCACCGGGTACACCGCCGGTTCCGGGTACGACGGGTCCGCGACGGACGACGGGCAGGGGTACGGGTACGGGGGGCGCCCCGGCTACGGCGAGTACGGCGACTCCGCCTCGCGCGGCGGCACCGCCATCGACGGCGGCCCGCCCTACACGGCCTCCGCCGCCGGCCCGCTCGACACGCCCACCGGGGCCCCCGCCCCCACCCACGCGCCGTCCGGGGCGGCGGAGCCCGCCGACCCCGGGTACGGGAGCACCCACCCCGGGTACCGGGCCGGCGGGGCGACGGACCCCTACGGCACCCCGGGGACCACGGCCGTCGCCGACCGCGACGACGAGGGCCGGACGGTCGCGGCCGCCGTCCCCGCGCAGCGCGCCCCGGCCGAGGGCGGGCGGCGGCCGTCGACCGTCGCCGAGGCAGCCGCGGTGCGCTTCGGCCCCACCGGGGCCGCGGAGGCCGCGGGCGGCCGGTCCGGACCCGCGCAGGCGCCGGGCCAGGTCCGGCCGGCGACCGAGGACCGGGGAGGCGGGGCCGCACCGGCGGCGACGGTCGCCAAGGACCCGGCCGCCCTCACCGTCCTCCGGGTCGTCACCTACGTGCTGGTGTCGCTGTCCTGCCTGGTCTTCCTGGCCGGGGTGGTCTACGGGGTGCTGAGCTGGCTGGAGCTGCGCGAGGCGCTGGGCTCGTCGCCCCTGTTCGGCGGGTCGCCCTTCGGCGGCTGATCCGCCGAGGTCCCAGGCCGGACCGGCGGGTCCGGCCGATGAGTCCGGGCCGGGGCACCGGTCGACAGCGGTATGAGCACCGACCCCCGCACCGTCCCGCAGGACGAGCTGCGTTCCGCGATCGCCGAGGAACGCATCGCCCTCGCCGACGACCTGTCCACCCTGACCGGCGACGAGTGGGGCGCCCCCTCGCTGTGCGCGGGCTGGTCCGTGCACGAGGTCGTCGCCCACGTCTCGCAGTCGGGCTTCCCGCACACCTGGGCCTGGATCGCCTCGGCGGTGCGGCACGGCGGACCGGACGGCGGCGAGGACGTCCGCACCCAGGCCCGCGCCGCCCGCCACGGCCCGGCCGAGCTGGTGGAGCTGTTGCGGGAGAGCGCGACGTCGACCTACCGGCTGCCGCTGAGCAACCGCTGGGACCCCTACGTCGATCTCCTCGTGCACGGCCAGGACGCGCTGCGCCCGCTCGGCCGCACCCACCCGGTGCCGCGGCGCCTGCTGGCCCCGGCGCTGACGTTCGCCTGGTCCAGCCCGCTCTACGGGGTGCGACGGCGGCTGCGGACGGTCCGCTTCGCCGCGACCGACCTGGACTGGACGGCCGGGGACGGTCCGCTGGAGCTGCACGGGCCGGCGGCGGACCTCCTGCTCGCCGTCACCGGCCGCGCCGTCGGCCTGGCGGGGCTGTCGGGGACCGGACGGGAGACGGCCGAGTCGACGCTCGGCGGGTGATCCCGGCCGCGGGCGGGACCACCCGCGGCCGAACGGCCCGTCAGAGCGCGGCCAGGACCTCCCGCAGCCTCGTCTCGAACCCGCCCGGGTCCTCCATGAACCCGACGTGCCCACCCGGGAACCGCTCGGGGTCCGATCCCAGCCCGGCCGCCAGCGCGCGGGAGGTGAGGTCGCAGAGCTGCCCGTCGGAGGTCAGGCCGATGCCGACCGCGACCCGGCGCCCACGCAGCACGTCGAGGTCCGGTGCCCAGCGCACCGTCTCGCGCATCTCGTGCAGGAAGAAGTGCCGTTCGTCGGCGGCCGTCCGGTCCGGGTCGGGAGCGGCGGCGTCGGCGGTGGGCAGTCCGGTGCCGCCGCCGGGACGGTCCTCCGGCGGGCCGGCGGGGAGGCCCACCGCGGCGAGGAACAGGGCCCAGGCCGCGGCGGGGCCCTCCTCGGTGTAGGCACGGACCGTCCGCTCGGTGGAGGCGCGGCGGGCCTCGACGTCGGGCAGCAGCTCCTCCAGCGGCGGCTCGTGCGCGACCACGGCGGTGACCAGGTCCGGCCGTTCCTGGGCCAGCGCGAGCGACACGACGGCACCGCCGCTGGATCCGAGCAGCGTCGCCGGGCCCCGCCCGACGTGCTCGACCAGTGCGGCCAGGTCCGCCGCACGCAGCGGGACCGGCGAGTCGGCGCCCGGGTCCTCGGCCGTGCTGCGACCGGTGCCGCGCTGGTCGAGGGTCAGCACGGTGTGGTCGGCGGCCATCCGGTCGGCGAGCGCGGCGAACCCGTCCGCGCCCATCGGCGAGCCGACGAGTGCGAGGAGCGGCCCGGAGCCGCGGACGTCGAACGCGATGCGCGCGCCGGGCCGGTCGAGCAGGTCGGTCGTCACGGCGATGGTCATGGTGGCTCCCGGGGTGTGCGGCGGCGGTGTCGCGGTCGTGACCGTCGGCGCGGACGGTACTCATCGCCGTACGCTGGGACCGACTCCGACGGAACGGACGATCCACCCCGTGAAGACCCGCGTCGCCCCCGTGCTGGGCGTGCTCCTCGTGCTCGCCCTGCTCGGCAGCGGCCTCGTGTGGTTCGCCGCGAGCCGCGGCATCACCACCGGCGACGTGTGGGAGATGCTCGACCCGCCGCCTCCCGAGCAGTGCTCGGAGGACGACCCGACGACGTCGGGCTGCCTCACCCCGACCGCGCTGCGCCTGCACGACGCGACGGTGCAGCGGTTCGGCGAGCCCGGTCCGGACGCACCGGTGCGGGCGGTGACCTGCTGGTCCGAGCACGCGTGGAACCCGTCGAGCGACCACCCGGGTGGGCGGGCCTGCGACTTCTTCCCCGCCGCCTACGGCGACTTCCCGGCGGGCCAGGACCTCGACGACGGCTGGGCCGTCGCGAACTGGCTCCGCGACAACGCCTCCGAGCTGCGGGTCCGGTACGTGATCTGGCAGGGCCGGATCTGGTACCGCGGGACCGGCGACTCCGGCGAGGGCCGGGAGAACTGGGGCCGGCCGTACAACGGCGGCGGGGTCTACGACCCCGAGGACGCCACCGGCGGGCACTACGACCACGTGCACGTCAGCGTCCGGCGGTAGCCCCGCCGGTCACAGCACGTGGTGGCCGTACATCTCCCCCAGCGGGTCGGCGATCAGCTCGACCCGGGCGCCGTCGGGGTCCCGGAAGTACACCGAGACGCCGGAGTGCACCTCGTGCTCGACGCCGGCCTCGCTGAGCCGGGCGACGATCGAGCCCCAGACGGAGGGCTCCACGCTGATCGCAATGTGGTGCAGCCCGCCGAGCACCTCGGCGTAGGGCCCGACGTCGAGACCCGGGAAGTCGAAGAACGCCAGCAGGTTCCCGTTGCCGATGTCGAAGAAGAAGTGCGACGAGCCCGGGTAGTCCCGGTTCTCGATCAGCTCGGTGAGCGGGAACCCGAGGACGTCCTGGTAGAAGCGCACGGTCCGCTCGACGTCGCTCGACACGAGCGCGGTGTGGTGCAGGCCGCGGGCGGTCGAGGCCGGTCGCTCGGCCTGCGGCTTCAGGTGGGACTCGCGGATCCGGTCGCGCTCGGCGTCGAGGGCGGTGGTGTCGGTGCTCATGGTCGTCATCCCTTCAGCAGTGCGGTGAGGTCGGGAACGTCGTCGAACTCGTCGGTCCGCGCGACCGCCGGGCGGGTGGCGACGGCGTCGGCCGTCCGCCCGGCCGGTCCTGCGGGGCCGTCAGGCGGCCTCCTGCTCCGTGCCGGCGTCCCGGGCGGCGACCAGGGACGCGTGGGTCGGCGCGTCCGGCACACCGGCCGGGCGCAGCGCGTCGAACTCCTTCCGGAGCACCGGGACGACCTCCTCGCCGAGGATGTCGAGCTGCTCCAGCACGGTCTTCAGCGGCAGGCCCGCGTGGTCGACCAGGAACAGCTGGCGCTGGTAGTCGCCGACGTAGTCACGGAACCCGAGGGTCCGCTCGATCACCTGCTGCGGGCTGCCGACGGTCAGCGGCGTCTGCCGGGTGAAGTCCTCCAGCGAGGGCCCGTGCCCGTAGACCGGGGCGTTGTCGAAGTACGGCCGGAACTCGTCCACCGCGTCCTGCGAGTTCTTCCGCATGAACACCTGGCCGCCGAGCCCGACGACCGCCTTCTCGGCCGGTCCGTGGCCGTGGTGCTCCCAGCGCTTGCGGTAGAACTCGACCATCCGCCGGGTGTGCTCGGCCGGCCAGAAGATGTGGTTGTGGAAGAAGCCGTCGCCGTAGTAGGCGGCCTGCTCCGCGATCTCGGGGCTGCGGATCGACCCGTGCCACACGAACGGCGCGACGCCGTCGAGCGGGCGCGGGGTCGAGGTGAAGCCCTGGAGCGGGGTGCGGAACCGGCCCTCCCAGTCGACGACCTCGGTGTCCCAGAGCTTCCGCAGCAGCGCGTAGTTCTCGACGGCCAGGTTCAGTCCCTGCCGAATGTCCTGCCCGAACCAGGGGTAGACCGGGCCGGTGTTGCCGCGGCCGAGCATGAGGTCGACCCGGCCGTCGGCCAGGTGCTGCAGCATCGCGTAGTCCTCGGCGATCTTCACCGGGTCGTTGGTGGTGATCAGCGTCGTGGACGTGGACAGCTGCAACCGCTCGGTCAGGGCGGCGATGTGCGCGAGCGTGGTCGTCGGCGACGACGAGAAGAACGGCGGGTTGTGGTGCTCGCCGAGCGCGAAGACGTCGAGCCCGACCTCCTCCGCGTGCCGCGCGATGGTGACGACGTCCTTGATCCGCTGCGCCTCGGTCGGCGTGCGGCCCGTCGTCGGGTCCGGCGTGACGTCGCTGACCGTGAAGACTCCGAACTGCACGACTGCTCCCTCTGCTCGTCGACGGCCCGTTGGTTGATCCGTCATCTACATCCTGCGCCAACATAGATGATGCGTCAACTATTCCGGTACCGTGGTCCCCGTGACACGGTGGCTGGACGAGCACGAACAGACGACCTGGCGGACCTACCTCCGGATGCAGTCCCGGCTGCAGGCCGAGCTCCACCGGCGGTTGCAGGCCGACTCCGGGCTCTCCCTCTCCGACTTCGACGTGCTCGTCGCGCTGACCGACCGCCCGGACGAGCGGTGCCGGGTCCTGGAGCTCGCGACGCTGCTGGAGTGGGAGAAGAGCAGGCTGTCGCACCACCTGTCCCGGATGCAGAAGCGCGGCCTCATCACCCGCGAGGAGTGCGACGACGACGGCCGCGGCAACATCGTCGTGCTCACCGCCGAGGGGCGGGACGCGATCGAGCGGTCGGCCCCCGGGCACGTCGAGACCGTGCGGGAGCTGGTGTTCGACGCCCTGCCCGCCGGCGACGTCGACGCGCTCGCCCGCGTCTCGGCCGCGGTGCTGGGGCGCCTCGGCGAACGGGGCGTCTCAGGCTGAGATGAACGGCGGCTGCCCACCCGGACCTCGAGGCCTACCGTGCGGTGCCACCACGGGAGACACCCGCGGTGGAAGGAGAACCATGGACCGGACGATGCGCACGATGATCAGCCCTGGCCGGTACGTGCAGGGCAGCGGGGCCATCCACCGCCTCGGCGAGTACCTCGCTCCGCTCGGGTCGCAGCCGCTGCTGGTGGCTGACGACATGGTGTGGGGGTTCGTCGGTCACGACGTCGAGACCTCTCTCAAGGCGGCCGGGCTCCCGGTCGACCGTCGCCCGTTCAGCGGCGCGCCGAGCGCGGCCGCGGTGGACCGCCTGGTCGGCGAGATCCAGGACGCGGGCGCCGACGTCGTCGTCGCCGTCGGCGGTGGCAGCACGATCGACACGGTCAAGGCCGCCGGGTACCTGGCCGGCATCCGGTGGGCGAACGCGCCGACCGTGGCCTCGACCGACGCTCCGTGCAGCGCCCTCTCGGTGATCTACACCGAGGACGGCGAGTTCGACGAGTACCGCTTCTTCCCGCGCAACCCCGATCTCGTCCTGGTCGACTCGCAGGTGGTGGCGAACGCGCCCGCCGAGTTCCTGATCGCGGGCGTCGGGGACGCGCTGGCGACCTGGCTCGAGGCCCGCGCGACGTCGCGCTCGGGCTCGAACACGATGGCGGGCGGCCTGCCGACGGTGACCGGCACGGCGCTGGCGAAGCTCAGCTGGGACGTGCTCTGGGAGAACGCGCTGCCCGCGGTCGACGCCGTCCGCGACCACCAGGTGACGCCCGCGGTCGAGAAGGTGATCGAGGCGAACACCCTGCTGTCCGGGCTCGGATTCGAGTCCGGCGGGCTCGCCGCCGCCCACGCGATCCACAACGGCCTGACCGCGGTGCCCGCGACGCACGGCCTCGCGCACGGCCAGAAGGTCAACCTCGGGTCGGTGGCACAGCTCGTCCTGGAGGGGGCGGACCCGGCCGACCTGCGCGAATTCATCGAGTTCACGACCTCGGTGGGCCTGCCGACCACACTGGCCGAGGTCGGCATCCGGTCCGACGACGCCGAGTCCGTCCGGGCCGTGGCGCGGGCCGCGTCGGCCGAGGGCGAGACGATCCACTCGATGCCGTTCGAGGTGCTCGCCGACGACGTGGCGGCCGCGCTGGCCTCGATCGACCGGTTCGCGACCCGCGTCCGGGAGGACGCGAAGCTGCCCGCCCCGGTGCCGTACGCCGCCGCACACTGATACCGGCAGCACCCCGACCCACGGTCCTCCGACGGCACGCCGGACGACCGTGGGTCACGGCCCGGTGGTCAGGGGACGAGGATCGCCCGGCCCCGGACCCGGCCGGCGTCGAGGTCGTCGATCGCCGCCTGGAAGTCGTCGAGGGCGTACTGCGTGGTGTGCAGCGTGACCAGCCCGCGGGCGGCGAGCGCCATGAGGTCCTGCAGGTCGTTGTACGACCCGACCAGGTTGCCGATCACGTTCACCTCGGCCGAGACCAGGTCGATCGTCGGCACGTCGACGTTCTCGCCGTAGCCGACGACGTGGTAGTCCCCGGCCCGCTTCGTCATCCGCAGGCCCTCGGAGGTCGAGCCCCCCTCACCCACGAAGTCGATCACGGACTCGGCGCCGTCGCCGCCGGTCAGCGACAGCACCTCGTCGACGTGCGACCCGTCGGCGACGATCCCGGTGTCCGCGCCGATCGACTGGGCCAGCTTGAGCGCGTCCGGGTTCCGGTCGAGCACGACGAGACGGGCCGGCGTCAGCGCCTTGAGCACCTGGATCCCGATGTGCCCGAGCCCGCCGGCGCCGATCACCACGCAGGTGTCGCGCGGTCCCAGCCGCCGGGACGCCTTGGCCGCCGCGTGGTACGCCGTCAGCCCGGCGTCGGCGAGCGCGGCGACGTCGGCCGGCTGCAGCGACGGGTCCAGCTTCACCACCGAGCGAGCCGAGGTGCGCAGGTACTCGGCGTAGCCGCCGTGGGTGTCGATGCCCGGGAAGTCCGAGGCCGTGCAGTGGACGTCGTCGCCGGACCGGCAGGCCCGGCACAGCCCGCAGGTGGCGAGCGGGTGCACGATCACGGTGTCGCCCTCGGCCACGTTCGTCACGGCCGAGCCGACCGCCGACACCCAGCCCGCGTTCTCGTGGCCGATCGTGTACGGCAGCGTGACCTGCGACTTCTCCGCCCACTGCCCTTCGAGGACGTGCAGGTCGGTCCGGCAGACCCCGGCGCCGCCGATCTTGACGATCACGTCGTGCGGCCCGGCGACCTCCGGTACCGGGACCTCCGTCATCTCCAGCGGTCGGTGGTACCCGACGACCTGGACAGCCTTCACGTCTCGTACTCCTTCGGTGCGGTGGACTCCGGGTACCGGGTGCGCAGCAGGCCCCGGCAGAAGTGCGCGTTGCCCTCGATCGAGATGCGCTGCGAGCGGGCCATCCGCAGCTTCAGCGGGACCTGCTCGGCCGGGTACGGGACGCCGTCGTGCCCGACGAGCACCGGCAGCGCCGGGTCCGTCCCGAGCCCGACGGTCGCCCGCCGCCGCAGCAGTGCCTCGGTGACGGGGCCGTCCGGCAGGTCGCCGAGGGTCACACCGAAGAGCGACTCGGGCGTCCGGTCCGGGTCGGCGCGCAACAGCCCGGTCAGCGACCGCTCCATCGCGGCGGCGTGTGCCTTCCGCTGGAAGGTGGCCCGCAGCTCGTCGAGGTCGGAGTCGGCCTCGTGCCGGAACGTGCCGCGGTACCCGGCGTCCGCGGCCAACCCGGCGTTGATCAAGTCGGAGTCGTGGTGGTCGTCGAGCTCCACCACGACCTCGCCGGTCCAGTCCAGGTCGGCGAGCACGTCCTTCGCGTCCGAGCACATCAGGTAGGCGAAGTTCGGGGCGCAGAACGCCGTCGGGAGCCGCAGGTGCACCACGACCCGGTCGCCGTCGACCTCCAGGGATCGGACGAACTCCAGGTCGGTGATCGGCTCGTCGAGCTCCGGGTCGACGACGGCGTCCAGCGCGTGCCACGCCTCGTCACGGCGCGTCCCGGGCCGGGTCAGGGCGGGGGCGCTCATCAGGCCACCGCCACGGCCTGCGGCTCCTCGATGGGGAGCTGCAGCTCGGCCGGGACCGGGATGTCGTACATCGCGGCCGCGTTCAGCCCGAGGATCTTCTTCTTCTGGTCGGTGGTCAGCGGCGCGTACTCGCTCAGCTCCTCGGGGATCTGGAAGTCGACGAACCGCTCGACCAGCCAGCGCGGGGTCCAGATCGCGTAGTCGCTGGAGAACTGGATGCGGTTCTCGTCGAGCCAGTACAGGAGCTCGCCGATGATCTGCGCGAAGTACTTCGGCCGGGTGTGCATGAAGGGGATCGCGACGGCCAGGCCGGCGTGCACGTTCGGCTCCTGGGTGGCGATCCAGCAGAAGTCCTCGAGCCGCGGCAGGCCGCAGTGCTCGATGACGAAGTTCATCTCGGTGAAGTCGGTGGCGACCTTGTCCACGTCGGCGACGTCGAACGCGTCGCGGTCCAGCGGGCGGATCGTCGGGCCCTTGTGGATGTGGATGTTGCGGACGCCCAGTTCCTGGGCCGTCTCCAGGTACTTGTACGACCAGTAGTCGTCGAGCTTCCAGCCGCGGGACTCGCCGTGCCACTCCGCGGTGTAGAGCTTCGCGCCCTTCAGACCGAAGCGCTTCGCGTCCTCCCGGAGCTGCCGCAGGCCCTGTTCGCCGTTGCGCGGGTCCCAGTTGTGGTTGTAGGTCAGCTTGTCCGGGTGCGCCTGCGCGAGGGCGAACGCCTCCTCGGTCTGGCCGAACCCGTTGTTGTAGAACTCGCCCAGGTGGGCGGGCTGGAAGATCGCGTGGTCGACGTGGCCGTCGTCGAACAGGTCCTTCATCAGCCGGTCGCCGCCCTGGTAGAGGTAGTCCTCGTAGGACCAGACCTCGGACTCCGGGCTGAGGTTGCGGTGGTAGTCGTAGAAGCAGTCGATGAACTGCTTGCCGTGGATGTTGCGCTGGTTCTCCGGGCGCGCGTCCCACAGCGCCACGTGGGCGTCCACGATGAAGTAGGACTCACCGTTCTTCGAGTACATCGTCGTCCTCTCGGGTCGCGGCGAGGTGGTGGGCACCCCGCGACTGGCGCGGGCCGGTGGGGTCCCGCGTCGTGGGCCGACGGTAGGAACGGCACAGAGCCGGTTGGCGTGATCGCCGTCTCAACCTGAGACGAGACGGTGACGCACGGGAGTACAGCTTGTGACAGCGTGACCGACAGCAGGCCGTACGAGGAGGTACGTGATGGCGCAGGCCCTGGCCCCCGCACGCATCTCGGCGTCCTGGACTCGCAGCGAGACCTACGGCGCGCCGACCGAGGCCGTCAGCCCGGCCTTCACCGGCGGGGTCGACGACGACTCGCTGTTCGCACGCTGCGGCAGCGAGGTGCTCGCCGGGCTCCACGAGGGGCTCCCCGGGGAGCCGATCAGCCTGATGCTGACCGACGCCGACGGCATCGTCGTCTCCCGGCTGTGCGACGAGCAGGCGCTGATCCGCGCGCTCGACCAGACCTATCTGGCACCCGGTTTCGCGTTCGGCGAGCGGGAGGCGGGCACCAACGGGCTCGGTCTCGCCCTGGCCGACCGGGTCCCGTCGCTGGTGCGCGGCGACGAGCACTACTGCACCGGCCTGTGGGGCTACACGTGCGCCGCCGCACCCGTCCTCGACCCGGTGGACGGCGACCTGCTCGGCTCGATCAACCTCACCACCTGGTCGCAGCGCTCGGACCAGCTCCTCCTCGCCCTGGCCCGCACCGCCGCCGGGCAGACCTCGGCGCTGATGCTGGCCCGCGGCCGGGGCGCCAGCCCCCGGCCCGCACCGCGCGGCGAGGTGTTCCGGGTCGCCCCGCAGGCGTCGGCCGGAGCCGTCGCCGGGCTGTCGGAGAACTGGCAGCACGCGGTCGCCGAGGCCGCGACCGCCCTGCGTGACGGCGCCCGGGTCGGTGTCGTCGGTGAGCCCGGCGCGGGCAAGGCGGCTCTCCTCGCCACGGCGCTGCGCTCGGTGCGGCCACGGCACCGGGTGCTGCACGCCCGCCCGCCGGCCGCCGCGGACGCCGTGTCCTGGCTGTCGCTGTGGTCCCCGGAGCTGGGGAAACCGGACACCGCGGTGATCGCGGGCCGGGTGCACGAGCTGCCCGGCCCCGTCGCGACCCGGCTGGCGGCGCTGGTCCGGTCGCTGCCGCACGCGGCGCTGAGCCTGACCGCGGGCACCGTCGACGGGGTGCCCGATCCGCTGGCCCGGCTGCTCGACGTCGTCGTGGAGGTCCCGGCGCTGCGCCACCGCGGCGAGGACGTCATGCCGCTCGCCCGCCACCTCGTCCGCGACGGCGTGACCTTCACCGACGCCGCCGCCCGTGCGCTGCGCACCTACTCCTGGCCGGGGAACGTCGAGCAGCTCCGCCGGACGGTCCGCGACGCGGCAGCGCGCAGCACCGTCGTCGACGTGCGGCACCTCCCGCCGGAGCTGCTGGCCACCCGCTCCGGGTCGCTCACGAAGATCGAGTCCCTGGAGCGCGACGAGCTCGTGCGCTGCCTGACCGAGCACGGCATGAGCGTCACCCGGGCCGCCGAGACGCTCGGGATCAGCCGGGCGACGGCGTACCGCCGCGTCCAGCGCTACGGGATCGCGCTGCCCCGCTGAGCAGCGGCCCGGTCAGAGCCGGCGCACGCAGGAGCCCACCCACACCCCGCCGAGCAGGGCGACGATCCCGCCGGTGACCAGCGCGCCGACGGTCAGCAGCGCGACGCCACCGGCGAGGACGAGCGCTGCGAGGAGCAGCTGGATCCAGACCACGTCCCCAGCATGCCCGCTCGCCGCGCGGCGCGTCGGGACCGTTGCGCGGGGAACGTGACCCGATCGTGTCGGCCTGTCGGGAACCCCGGCGGCCTCCCGGACGTCACACCTGGTGACGGCGACGGCGTGCCAGGACGCGGGCCCCGTGGAGCGGGGCGGCGTCCGGGCGCCCGACCGGACAGGGCACCATGATCGGAACGCACCTGATCGGAGGTCTCGAGTGACCGGGCTGACGGACGCCGTGGCCGCACTGCTGGCCGCCGTCCCGGCTGCACCCGTCCGGTCACTCCTCGTGATCGCCATCGGCGCCTTCCTCGAGGGCCCGGTCGTCACGGGCGCCGCGGCGGCACTGGCCGGGGCCGGGCAGCTGCCCTGGTGGGGCGTGTGGGTGGCCGCCCTCGCCGCCGACGTCCTCGGCGACACGGTGCTCTACGCGCTCGGCCGGCACGGCGAGCGGCCGCGCGTCGCACGCGTGCTCACCCGGCTCGGGCTGACCGACGCCCGCCGCGCGGCGCTCACCCGCGAGGTCCGCACCCACCTGCCGCGGATCGTGCTCGGCGCGAAGCTCGTCGACATCGGCGCGATCCCCGCCTACCTCGCCGCCGGCCTCGCGAACGTCGGGTACCGGCGGTTCCTCACCTGGATCGTGCCGCTGGCGGCCGCGCGGACCGCGGTCCTGGTCGGGATCGGGTACGCGGCCGGGGACCGGCTGGCCGCCGACCTGGAGTCCCGCCCCTGGCTGCTGCTCGTCGGCGGGCTCGCCGTCGGGATCGCGCTGGTGCTCGGGCGGGTCGCGGTCACCCGGATGACGTCGTCGAAGCAGCGGGTCCGCGTCCGCTGACCCGCTCCACAATCCTGGGGATCCCGCCTCGGGTGCGTTCACACGGGCGAGCCCCGATGCGACGGAAGGACCAGTCGTCCACACCCGTCGGGAGCCGTCGTGAGCGTTCCGCAACACCACCCCGCCTGGTCCCGTCCTGCCGCGGCACGGCACGCCCGGCCCACGGTCCCGCATCTCGGGCTCCGAGTCGTGGCCGCGATGGCGGTCCTCGTCGCCCTATTGGGGTCGACCGCTGTGCTGGCCTACGAGACGGGCCGCCGCTCCGTCGTACCGATCGCGACGCCGGTGTCCGTGCCGGCCGATCCGGTGGCGACCCCGGCACAAGCGGTCCCCGGGCCGGTTCTCGTCGACGGCGACGGCACGCCACTCCCAGCCGACATCGCGAAGTCGGTCCGAATCGTCTACACGGCCATGGACGCCGGTGACCTCGATCCTGTCCACGCCGCGTACTCCGCCGCCGGGTCGGACGACTGGATCGCCACTGAGCAACACCTGGCCAACGCAGCGATCCGGAACGACGTTCTCGCCGCGCTGCGGACCACCCCCGTCCACGACGGAACCACGTACACGTGGTCCGCGGACGGTACCGACGTCGAGTTCGGCTGGTCCTCGCTCGGCGCCGGCACGGGCGCCGGGCTGTTGTCGATCGCCGGCCCGTGGATCGAGGACACCGGGGAGACGTCCGCGGCCGGGACCTCCACGCCGACCACCTCGGCTGTCGAGGAGACGTGGGCTGCGCCGACCGACTGCACCGGGGGCTCGATCGACCAGCCGTCCGAGGGCTACCCGTGCACCGATCCGGCGACCGGGCGCGGAGTGACGTACGACGGCACCGTCGGTGCGCACGGACTGAAGCCCTGCCCGCACGGCACCGAGATCCCGTCCGACCCCAGCGAGCCGACCCGCAATGCCGCCACCGGCGAGATCTGCGGTTGGGACGGCTGACTCCCGCGCCCCGGTCGCCCGGACGCGGGGCCCCGCGGCGGGTCCGCTCCACCGTCCCCACCCCGGCGAGCATGATCTGAGGGCATGAGCCGACGGGTGCACGCGTTCTCCGACGACGCGCTGGGCGACGACGACGCGGTGGGCCTGGCCGACCGCGTCCGCCGCGGCGAGGTCTCCCCGGCCGAGCTCCGCGCCGCCGTCGCCGCACGGGTGGCGCGGGTGGAACCGGAGCTGCACGGCCTGGCGCTGGACCGGACCGCCGAGCCGGTGACGGGCTCCGCGGGAGGGCCGCTCGCGGGCGTCCCGACGCTGGTCAAGGACAACACCGAGGTCCGCGGCTGGCCGTCGACGAACGGGACGACCGCCTACACGGCGACGCCCTCCCGCGAGCACTCCGAGGTCACCCGGCAGCTGCTGGCGACCGGCCTGGACGCCGTCGGGGTGAGCCGGATGCCCGAGTACGGGCTGAACGCCTCCACCGAGTTCGCCGACGCCGAGCCCACCCGCAACCCGTGGGACCCGCGCTACTCGGCCGGGGCGTCGTCGGGCGGGTCGGCCGCCCTGGTCGCCGCGGGCGTGGTGCCGATCGCCCACGCCAACGACGGCGGCGGGTCCATCCGGATCCCGGCCGCGGCCTGCGGGCTGGTCGGGCTCAAGCCGTCGCGGGGGCGGATCGCCCAGAGCGCGAACGGCGCGCGGATGCCGATCGACCTGGTCACCGACGGCGTCGTCTCCCGCTCGGTGCGTGACACCGCCACCTTCCTCGCCGCGGCCGACCGGCACCGTCGCAACCCCTCGCTGCCCCCGGTCGGGCTGGTCGAGGGCCCCGCCCGGCGACGGCTGCGGATCGGCCTGGTGCTCGACTCCCCGACCGGCGCGACCGTCGACGAGGACACCCGCACCCGCCTCGCCGAGGTCGCCGAGCTGCTCGGCAAGCAGGGCCACGAGGTCTCGGGGACGACGACCGGGGTCGGGCAGCGGTTCGTCGACGACTTCCTCGACTACTGGGGGCTGCTCGCGTTCTCCGTGGTCACCGGCGGGCGCTGGCTGCACGGGCGCACGTTCGACCCGGACCGGCTCGACGCCCTCACCCACGGCCTCGCCGACCACTACCGGCACGTCATGGCCCGCACCCCGGTGTTCCTGCACCGGCTGCGCCGCGTCGAGCGGACCTACGCCGAGCTGTTCACCCGGCACGACGTGCTGCTGTCTCCGGTGCTCGCCCACACGCCTCCGGAGATCGGGTGGCTCAGCCCGCGCGTCCCGTTCGACGACCTGCGGGCCCGGCTGCTCGACTACGTCGCGTTCACCCCGCTGTGCAACGTCGCCGGCGCCCCGGCGATCTCGCTGCCCGGCGGCGCCGCCGGCAACGGGCTGCCGGTCGGGGTGCACCTGTCGACGGCGCTCGGCGACGAGCGCACCCTGCTGGAGCTGGCCTTCGCGCTGGAGGCCGACCGGCCGTGGCGCCGGATCCAGGACTGACGTCAGACGTTCCCGCGGCGCTCCTGCTCGCGCTCGATCGCCTCGAAGAGTGCCTTGAAGTTGTCCTTGCCGAAGCCGAGCGAGCCGTGCCGCTCGATGAGCTCGAAGAACACCGTGGGCCGGTCCCCGACCGGCTTGGTGAAGATCTGCAGCAGGTAGCCGTCCTCGTCGCGGTCGACCAGGATCCCGCGCGACTGGAGCTCGGAGATCGGGACGCGGACCTCCCCGATCCGGGCCCGCAGCTCCGGGTCCTCGTAGTAGGCCGCGGGGGTGGCGAGGAACTCGACGCCCCGGGCCCGCAGCACGTCGACGGTGGTGAGGATGTCGTTGGTCGCCAGCGCGAGGTGCTGGGCGCCGGGGCCGCGGTGGAAGTCGAGGTACTCGTCGATCTGCGACCTCCGCCGGCCCGGCGAGGGCTCGTTCAGCGGGAACTTGACCCGGTGGTTGCCGCTGGCGACGACCTTGCTCATCAGCGCGGAGTACTCGGTGGCGATGTCGTCGCCGACGAACTCCGCCATGTTCGTGAAGCCCATGATCCGGCGGTAGAACTCCACCCACTCGTCCATCCGGCCGAGCTCGACGTTCCCGACGACGTGGTCGAGGGCCTGGAAGAGCCGCTTCGGTGCCCCGTCGGGGCGGACCGCCGTGGAGCTGCGGGCGACATAGCCAGGCAGGTACGGGCCGGTGTAGCGGCTGCGGTCGACCAGCGTGTGCCGGGTGTCGCCGTAGGTGGCGATCGCGGCGGTCCGCACGGTGCCGTGCTCGTCGGTCGCGTCGTGCGGCTCGGCCAGGACGGTCGCGCCCTGGGCGCGGGCGTGGGCGATGCAGCGGTCGACGTCGGGGACCTCGAGCGCGATGTCGACGATCCCGTCGCCGTGGACGCGGTGGTGGTCGGCGACGGGGCTGTCCGGGTCGACGGCGCCGCGCAGCTCGAAGCGGACGGCGCCGGAGCGCAGCACGTAGGCGTGGTGGTCGCGGTTGCCGGTCTCCGGGCCCGAGTAGGCGACGAGCTCCATGCCGTAGACGGCCTGGTACAGCAGCGCGGCCTGGGTGGCGTTGCCGACGGCCCAGACGACGGCGTCCCAGCCGGTGACGGGGAACGGGTCGCGGGCCGCGTCGTGCTCGACCAGGCCGACGAGGCGGTGCAGCGACTCGGCGTCGAGCTCGGCGAGCTTCTCGGAGTCGGTGAGGATGTTCATCGCTGTACTCCCTCGATGCCGTTCGACAGGGTGCGTGCGGCGACCCGCTCGGCCGCCGCGACGGTGGTGACGCCGTGCTCGCGGGCGTCGGTGAAGACGGCGGCGAGGGTGTCGCCGATCGCCCGGGTGCGCTCGGCGACCCGCTCGGCGCCCCAGCCGAGGACCTCGCGGCCGACCAGGTGGATCGCGCCGCCCGCGTTCGCGACGAAGTCGGGCGCGTAGGTGATGCCGCGGCGGCGCAGCACCTCGGCGGCGCCGTCGTCGGCGAGCAGGTTGTTCGCCGCACCGGCGACGACCGCGCGCGGCACCGTGGCCGCGGTCGCGGTGGACAGGAGCCCGCCGGTCGCGCACGGGACGAGCACGTCGCACTCGCGGGTCAGCACGTCGGCGGTGCCGATCACCTCGGCGCCGAACGCGTCCGCCGCGGCGGCGCAGCGGTCCGGGTCGACGTCGGTGACGATCAGCTTCGCGCCGGCGTCGGCGGCGAGCCGGGCCACGTCCGCGCCGACGGCGCCGAGGCCCTGGACGAGCACGCGCAGCCCGTCGAGCCCGTCCAGGCCCGCCTCGTCGACCGCGGCGGTGACGGCGGCGAACACGCCGAGCGCCGTCGTCGGGGCGCTGGACCCGGGGCCGCCCGCGGCGACGGAGCGGCCGAAGGCGTGCGGGGTCAGCGCCCGCAGGGTGTCCATGTCGGCGGAGCCGGTGCCGACGTCCGGGCCGGTCGTGTAGTTGCCGCCGAGCAGGTTCAGGTTGGCCGCGTGGAGCTCCAGGATCCGGCGCCAGCCGGCGTCCCCGAGCGACGCGCGCGGGGCGGGCAGGGCGATCACCGACTTGCCGCCACCCATCGGCAGCCCGGCGGCGGCCATCTTCAGCGTCATCGCGCCGGCGAGCCGGCGGGCGTCGGCGACGGCGGCGTCGACATCGGCGTAGACCATCGCGCGGGTGCCGCCGGAGGCCGGGCCGAGCCGCGTGGAGTGCACCCCGATCACGAACCACGCCCCCCGTCTCCGGGTCGTGCCGCACCGAGGTCAGTTCGCCGTCCCACTCCGGCAGAGCCATGCCACGCCTCGTCTCACTCGTCGCTGATGTGCAACGAGGACACTCCCGGCGGCCCTACCTGCGCAACCGGCCCATCACGAGCTGGTCGATCCGGCCAGATCCACGAGGATGCGGCGGCCGACTGCTGGCCGGATCGCCCAGGAGACCGGCGTCACGACGGCGGCCCGCGACCGGCCCAGGTCCAGGCGTAACCCGGGTCCTCCGCCGCGATCCCACCCTCACCCAGCGCCAGCGGACGGAACGTATCGACCATGACCGCCAACTCGTCGAAGAACTCCGCCCCCAACGCCCGCTCCACCGCACCCGGCTGCGGACCGTGGCTGTGCCCACCCGGATGCAACGAGACCGACCCCAGCCCGATCCCCGAACCCTTCCGCGCCTCGTAGTCCCCGCCGCAGTAGAACATCACCTCATCGGAATCCACATTGGAGTGGTAGTACAGCACCGGCACCGCCAACGGGTGATAGTCGACCTTACGCGGCACGAAATTGCACACCACGAAGTTCCCGCCCTCGAACACCTGATGCACCGGCGGCGGCTGATGCACCCGCCCCGTCACCGGCTCGAAATCGGCCACGTCGAACGTGTACGGATACAGACACCCGTCCCACCCGACCACGTCGAACGGGTGATCCGGCACCACGTACCGGGTCCCGGTGATCCCGGACCCGCCCCCGCGGTGCTTGACCAGCACCTCCACATCGGTGCCCTCGACCAGCAACGGCTCCACCGGGCCGTGCAGATCCCGCTCGCAGTACGGCGCATGCTCCAGCAACTGCCCGAACCGCGACAGATACCGCTTCGGCGGCGCGATGTGCGAACTCGCCTCGATCGCGTACAGCCGCAGCGGCTCGGATCCCTCCGGGACCCACCGGTGCGTCGTCGCCCGCGGGAGTACCACGTAGTCCCCCGCGCCGGCCCGCAGCGTGCCGAACACCGTCTCCACCACCGCCGCACCCGACTCGACGTAGACGCACTCGTCGCCCACCGCATTGCGATACAGCGGACTCGCCTCACCGGCGACGACATAGCAGATCCGCACGTCGGCGTTGCCCAGCACCAGCCGCCGCCCCGTCACCGCGTCCACCGCCTTCCAGTCCTGCGCGCCCAGCGAGTGCAACCGCAGGTGCCGCGGGACCAGGGGCCGGTTCTCGCTCAACGACTGGTCGGGCAGCTCCCACGGCGACGCGTCCACGATCGCCGAGGGCACCCCGCGGTGATAGAGCAACGACGAGTCCGAGGAGAACCCCTCCTCCCCCATCAACTCCTCCGCATACAGGCCCCCGTCGGGCCGGCGGTGCTGGGTGTGCCGCTTCGGCGGGACGTCACCGACGCTGCGGTAGTACGCCATCGGAGTGCTCCTCTCCTGAGGGGGCGGCCCGCGCGGTGGCGCGGGCGAGTGCGGCCGCGAGGTCGTCGCGGGTCGGCCGGTGGAGGACGGCGGCGACGTGCGCGTCCGGGCGGACGACCCACACCTCGCCGGGCCGGGCACCGAGCACACCGGTGAGGTCGGCGTGCTCCCCCGCGGCCCCCGGCCGGGATGCACGTTCCGGCCCTGCGGCGGGCCGCAGTGTGCTGCCCGACGGTGGTGACGCCGGTGTGATCGGCAGGGTCGTGGCCGGGCCGGGTGCGGCGGCAGCTGCCGCCGTGGCGGCTCCGGTGTCGGCGCCGGGCGCGGTGAGCAGCAGGAACCCGTCCCGGGCCAGCGCGCGCAGCCGCGTCGTCGTGCCGTCGGGCAGGGTCACCGGGGCGTCGGGGACCAGGATCCCCGGGCCGGCGGGCGGCACCTGCCCGCGCGGCGGGCGTCCGGCGAACGGGCGGGAGCGGTCCGCGGTGGTCAGCGGCGAGCCGACGTACCAGAACGGCTCGGACAGCCGTCCGGAGTCGACGAGCGCGCGGGCCTCCGGATCGGTCGCGGCCCGGGCCAGCACGTCGGCGCGGTGCCGGGCCCGGCCGGGATCGGGTGGGACGAGGAAGTCCATCGTCGCCGTCGTCACCGCGACGTTCTCGACGGCCGCGGCGTGCCGCTCGTCGTGGTAGCTCTCCAGCAGCTCCGCGGGCGCCCGGCCGAACCCCGCCCAGGCGATCTTCCAGGCGGCGTTCTCGGCGTCGGCGACCCCGGAGTTCAACCCGCGCGCCCCGAACGGCGACACCAGGTGCGCGGCGTCCCCGGCCAGCAGCACCCGGCCGCACCGCATCCGGTCCGCGACGCGCGAGTGGAAGCGGTACACCGACGACCACACCAGCTCGTACGGGACGTCGCCCACGACCTGCCGGATGCGGGCGTCGAGCGCGCCGGAGGCGGTCTCGGCGGCGAGGTCGTACCCGGCCGGGACCTGCCAGTCGATGCGGAACGTCGAGTCGGGGCACGGGTGCACGAGCACCTGGCGGCCGGGGTTCCACTCCGGGTCGAAGTGGAAGTGCCGCTCGTCGGCCCGGTGCGGCAGGTCGGCGCGCACGTCGCAGATCAGGAAGCGGTCGTCGAAGCTGTGGCCGTCGAAGGACACCCCGAGCTGCCGGCGCAGATCGTCGCTGCGGGCCCCCGCGCACACGACGGCGTACGAGCCGCGGACCTCCGCACCGCCCGCGCGGACCGCGACCCCGTCCGCGGTCTGCGTGACCGCGGTGACGGGCGCGTCCCACCGCACGTCGACCAGGGGTTCCGCGGCGATGCAGCGGTCGAGCTCCTGCTCGGTGCGGCACTGCGACACGTTGACGAACGGCGGGAAGGGCGACCGTCCGGGGGAGCTGAAGGTCTGGGCGAACAGCTCGCGCCCGCGGTGGTAGGTCCGTGCGGTGGTCCAGGTGACGCCGGCGTCGGCGATCCGGCGGCCCGCCCCGACCGACTCCCACACGTCGAGGACGTCGCGGTGCTGGCAGATCGCCCGGGAGCCGACGGCGTCGCGCCCGGGCCGCCGGTCCAGCACGACCGACGGGACACCCCAGCGGGCGAGCAGCAGCGCCGTCGTCTGGCCGACCGGACCCGCACCGACCACGACGACAGGCTCGTGCCGCCACACGGTCAGGACTCCTGCAGCTGCGCCCAGACCTCCCGGTCGCGTTCGGCCGTCCAGATCACCGGACGCTCGATCCCGGCGAGCTCGTCCCAGAGCCGGGAGACGTCGAAGGGCAGGCAGTGCTCGAAGATCGGCCAGTGCCCGTAGTCGTCGACGAGGGCGGCGTGGGTGGCCTCGAACGCCTGCCGGAGCGTGCCTCCGCGCCGCTGCACCGCGCCGACCTCGTCGATCATGACCTGCAGGAAGTGCCGGGTCTGGGCGATCGCGGCGTCGACCTCGGACCGGCCGCGGCTCACCGCGCCGCGCCCGCCGACGAGCTGCTCGGCGCCGAGCGCCGCCACCGCGTCCAGCGTGCCCGCCGCCCACTCCCGGTGGAACGCGTCGCCGGTGTAGAGCGCGGCCTGGGCCTCGACGAGGTCACCGGCGAACAGGATCCGCTGCCGGGGCAGCCAGGCGGTGATGTCGCCCTCGGTGTGCCCGCGCCCGTGGTGGGCGAGCACGAGCTCGCCGCGGTCGCCGCCCAGGTCGATGGTGAGGCGGTCGGCGAAGGTGAGCGTCGGCCAGGTCAGCCCGGGGACCGAGTCGGCGGACTCGGCCAGCCGCGGCATCCGGGCGAACTCCGACTCCCAGTCCTCCAGACCCCGCTCCGCGACGAGTGCCGCGGTGGTCTCGTGGGCGACGATCGTCTCCGCGTCGAACGCGCTCGCCCCCAGCACGCGGACCGCGTGGTAGTGTGAGAGCACCAGGTAGCGGACCGGTTTGCGGGTGTGCTCCCGCAGCCGCTCCAGCCACTTCCGGGCGGCCACCGGGGTCGCGAGGGCCTCGAAGCAGACCAGGAAGTCCTCGCCCTCGATCGCGCCGATGTTCGGGTCGCCCTCGGCGGTCAGGGCGTAGACGCCGTCGGCGAGCACCTCGAGGGTCTGCTCCTTGGCCGCGGTGTCGGCGGACGAGGCGAACGGCTTGGCCATGGCGGGGACCCTCCGGGACGACACTGAACGGAGATCATCAAACCTTTGAGCATCGGCCACGGTACGGCGCCGGACCCGTGAACACCAGGGTCAGCGGCGCCGGACCCAGTCCTGCTCCTGCGCCGCGGCCGCCAGCTTGGCCAGCAGCCCGTTCAGCGTCGCGAGCTCCTCGGGGGTGAGCAGCCCGGCCCAGTCCGCCTCGCGCCGGTTGTGCGCGCCGAACGTCTCCTCCAGCCGCGCGGTGCCCTCCGCGGTCAGGCCGAGCACCACCGTCCGGCGGTCCCGCGGGTCCCCGGTGCGTTCCACCAGACCGCCCGCCTCCAGCGTCTTGGCCAGCGCGGACACCGCCGCCCGGCTCATCCCGGCCAGCTCCGCGCAGCGCCCCGCCTCCTGTGCCCCGGCCACCCACAGCGCGAACAGCAGGCGGAACGCCGACCAGCTCCAGCCCGCCGGGCGGTGCACGGTCGACTCCAGGTCGTAGACGATCGCGGAGGCGACCCGGTGCAGCATCAGCACCATCGCCATCGCGGACCGGTCGATGCCCGGCATCCGCTCCCCGGCCCGGTCCAGCGCGACCTCGGTGAAGGGCAGGAACCCCTCGGGCACGGGATCGGGACTCGGGGACACGCCCGCGATCGTAGGGTCCGTCGGTGTGAGCACCGATCCCGTGACCCCGGACCCCCGCACGGCGGGACCCGCCGGCGACCTGCGCGGCCGCCCCCGGCCGTCCGGGCCGCCGCGGACCGCGCCGCTGCACCCCGCGGACCTCGACGACGAGCGGGCCGCCCTGCACGCCCGCATCGCGACCGGCCCGCGCCGGTCCCAGGCCCGGGTCCCGCTGGTCGACGACCGGGAGCGGCTGCTCGGTCCGTTCGGGCCGATGCTGTTCTCGCCGCGGATCGGTGACGCCGTCCAGCAGGTCGGCGCGGCCCTCCGCTTCGACGACGACCTCCCGCCGCGGCTGCGGGAGATCGCCGTCCTCGCCGTCGCCGTGCACCACGGCAGCGCCTTCGAGTGGGCGTCGCACGAGGGCCTGGGCCGGGAGACCGGGCTGTCGGGCGGCCAGCTGCAGGCGTTGCTCGACGGCGTCGTCCCGGACGGGCTCGACGACGCCGAGCGGACCGGCCTCGACGTCGTCCGCACGGTGCTCGACACCCGCGACCTCGACGACGACCGGTACACGACGGCCCTGCAGGTACTGGGCCGCGACACCCTGGCCGCGCTGGTGTGGCTGACCGGCTACTACGCGATGCTGGCGAATGCGCTCGCGGTGTTCCGCCCGGAGTGACCGACGCGGGGGTGCGGTGCGGGCCCGTCCCGGGTACACCTGAGGCGACGGACGGAAGGAGCGCGATGGACACCCTGGTCGACGCCTCCGTCGGTGCTGCCATGCACACCTTCCCCAAGACGTGCGGCCCGGCGACCACCGTCGCGGACGCGCACACCTTCTTCGGCAACCCCAAGGTGCACGCCCTGCTGGTCGTCGACGACGGCGTGCTGCTCTCCGTGGTCGAGCGGGCCGATCTCGACGACGCCGACCCCGCCGCACCCGCCGCGCCGTCCGGGACGCTGGCCGGGCGCGTCGTCGCGCCGTCGGCGGACCTGCGGACGGCCTGGGACACGATGACCGCCACCGGGCGGCGCCGGCTCGCCGTCGTCGAGGCCGGACGGCTGGTCGGCCTGCTGTGCCTGAAGCGCACCCGGCGCGGGTTCTGCTCCGACGAGGGCATCCGGGCCCGGATCGACGAGCGCGCCGCCGGTGGAGGAGACCCGGACCACCGGTGAGGCGGCCCACGACCGGGAACGCGGGGGCCGGCCGGGCCCGTTGACCCAGGACGAGTCCGCGACACCGCCGTCGCCGTGCGACGACGAGAGGACCCCGGTGCACCCGGACGCCACCATCACCCTGAACAACGGCACCACGATGCCGCGCCTCGGCTTCGGCGTGTACGAGTCCCGGGACGCCCGCGCCGCGGTGACCGAGGCGCTCGCGCGCGGCTACCGCAGCATCGACACCGCCGCGGTCTACGGCAACGAGACGGCGGTGGGGGCCGCGCTCGCCGGATCCGGCCTGTCCCGGTCCGAGCTGTTCGTGACCGGCACGGTGTGGAACGTCGGCCGCGACCGGGCCGACGCGATCCGCTCCGCGCACGAGAGCCTCGACCGGCTCGGCCTGGACCACGTCGACCTGCTGCTCGTGCACTGGCCGAACGACGAGCTGGAGCCGTGCCTGCGCACCTGGGACGCGATGGAGCAGCTGCTCGCCGACGGCGCGGCCCGCGCGATCGGGGTCTCGAACTTCCGGCCGTCGCACCTGCGCCGGCTGCGCGGCCTCGGCGGGACGACGCCGGCGGTCAATCAGGTCGAACTGCACCCGCACCACCAGCAGCGGGACCTGCACGCGGTGCACGCGGCGCTCGGCATCGTCACCGGCGCGTGGAGCCCGCTCGGCCGCGGCGCGGTCCTCGGCGGGCCCGCCCTGCGGGCGATCGCCGACCGGCACGGCGTCACCCCGGCCCGGGTGGTGCTGCGCTGGCACCTGCAGCGGGGGACCGTCGCGGTGCCGAAGTCCGACACCCCGGAGCGGATCACGGAGAACCGGGACCTGGCAGGCTTCGCCCTGACCGGCGACGAGATGGACGCGGTCGCCGCCCTGGACGTCCCCGGCGGCGCAGGCCGGATCGGCCCGCGCCCCGGCCGCGTCGACCGCCTGGCCGCCTGACCCACCGCCCCCGCACCCCGGTCACCGCACGCCTCAACCACCCCGCCTCCCCGGAGCCAAGGACGCTCACCTGTTCTGTCGGTGCTCACCCGATCGCGCGAGCGACGACACAGCAGGCGAGCGCCACCGGAAACGGCGAGCGCCGGCAGGATCCGTGGGCGCCGGCGGATCCCGTCAAGGCCACCGGATCTGGTGTGCATCGGCAGGACTCGTGAGCGCCGGCAGATCCGGCGAGCGCCACCGGGTCCGGGCAGCACCACCGGAAGCGGTGAGCACCGGGCAGGCCCGCGGACTCCGAGGAATCCCCGCGCTCACCTGTTCCGGCATCGCTCACCCAATCGCGCGAGCGACGACAGAACAGGCGAGCGCCACCGGAAACAGTGAGCGCCGGCAGGACTCGTGAGCGCCGCGCCCCGGATCCCGTGAGCACCAGCACGCCCGCAGACACCGGCCAGTCCCCCGCTCACCTGTTCCGGCAATGCTCACCCGATCGCACGAGCAACGACACAACAGGCGAGCGCCACCGGAAACAGTGAGCGCCGGGAGGCCCGTGGACGCCGACCGATCCCGCCGAGGCCACCGGATCCGGTGAGCACCGGCAGGCCCGCGAGCCGCGGCCCGGATCCCGTGAGCGCCGGCAGCCTCACAGCCTCCGACCGACCCCGCGCTCACCTGTTCCGGCGATGCTCACCTGTTCGGTCGTCGCTCACCCGACCGCGCGAGCGACCACAGAACACGTGAGCGCCGGCGGGTCCGGTGAGAGCCGGCGGGTCCGGTGAGAGCCGGGCCCGGTCCTGCTTCGGCGGGTCCGGTGGGAGCCGGCGGGAGCGGTGGGCGCGGGGCGGTCAGGTGGTCGCGGCCGTCAGGCCTGCGGCTGCGAGGGGCGCGGTGGCCTCCCCGACGGTCGCGAAGCCGTCGCCCCGGGTGTCCCCACGGACGTGCCGCTCGTGGATGCCCTCCGCGATCACCGCGATCTTGAAGTAGGCGAGGCCCCGGTGGAACGACCAGTCCCGAGGCTCCCGCCCGGAGGTGGCGACGTAGCGCTCGACCAGCTCGTCGGCACCCGGCATGCGGGCGCTCGTCGACGCCGCCGACCCGGCCAGCACCGGCGCGAAGACCGGATCGCCGTAGGCCGTGTGCAGCGCGAGGTCGGCGAGCGGGTCGCCGAGGGTCGCCATCTCCCAGTCGACGAGCGCCCGGATCCGGGTCGGGTCGGCGGGATCGAGGATCGCGTTGTCGATGCGGTAGTCGCCGTGCACGACGGCGGCGTCGCTCTCGGCCGGGCAGATCGCGTCCAGCCGGGCGTAGAGGGCCTCGACGTCGCCGAGCTCGCGGGTCTTCACCCGTTCCCACTGCGAGTACCAGCGGTCGACCTGGCGGCGCAGGTACCCGGCCGGCTTCCCGAGCCCGGACACCGCCCCGGTGGTCGCGTCCACCGCGTGCAGCGCCGCGAGCGTGTCGACCAGCGCGAACGCGGTGTCACGGACCTGCCCGTCGGTGTACGCGTCGAGGTCGTCCTCGCTGCGGACCACGACGCCGTCGACGAATCCGGTGAGGGCGAACGGCACGCCGATCACCGACTCGTCGGCCAGTGCGACGGCCGGGGCGACCGGCACCCCGGACCCGGCGAGGGCGGCGACGAACCGGTACTCGCGGCCCATGTCGTGCGCCGACGGGGTGAGGTTCCCCAGCGGCGGGCGGCGGAGCATCCAGACCGACTCGCCGTCGGTGACCCGGTAGGTCAGGTTGGACCGGCCGCCGGAGACCAGCTCCGCGGTGACGCCGCCGCGGTAGCCGTCGACGTGCTCCTTCAGGAAGCCGTCGAGCGCGTGGAGGTCGAGACCGTCGGGGCTCATCGGGTCGCCCGCCCCACGACGCGCTTGGCGATCGACCAGCGGTGGGTCTCCGACGGGCCGTCGTAGATCCGGAACGGGCGCACCTCGCGCAGGAACCGCCCGAGCGGGATGTCCCCCGAGACCCCGAGCGAGCCGCAGAGCTGCAGCGACCGGTCGACGACCCGCCACACGGCCTCCGCGGTGAAGGTCTTCGCGATCGACACCTCCATCCCGGCACTGCGCCCCTGGTCCAGCTCCCAGCAGGCCCGCAGGATCAGGCCGCGCGAGGCGTGCAGGTCGATCTCGTTGTCCGCGACCATCGCCTGCGCCATGCCCAGGTCGGCCAGCCGGGACCCGAACAGCTTCCGGTCCGCGGCCCGGGCGACGGCGATGTCCTGAGCCCGGCGGGCGAGACCCAGCCAGCGCATGCAGTGCGTCATCCGGGCCGGGCCGAGCCGGACCTGGGCGTAGCGGTAGCCCTGGTCGACCTCGCCGAGCACGGCGTCGTCGCCGACCCGGCAGTCGGAGAACTCGACCTCGAGGTGGCCGCCGTAGAGCGACTCGTCCAGCGTCGGGATGTGCCTGCCGATCTTCATCCCCGGGTTGGACGCGTCGACCAGGAACATCGTCGCCCCGCCGCGCTCGCCGGGGACGCCGGCGGTGCGGGCCATGACGATGGCGAACGCCGCGCCGTCGGCACCGGTGATGAACCACTTGTGCCCGTCGATCCGCCAGCCGCCGTCGACCCGGGTGGCGACGGTGGCGAGCGCGTCCGGGCCGGAGCCTGCGCCGGGCGCGGGCTCGGTCATGGCGAAGCAGGAGCGGACGTCGCCGGCGGCCAGCGGGGCCAGGTAGCGGACCTTCTGGTCCTCGGTGGCGATCTGCTCGAGCATGTGGACGTTGCCCTCGTCGGGGGCGGCGATGTTCAGCGCGAGCGGGCCGAGCAGCGAGTAGCCGGCCTCCTCGAACACCGCGGCGCGGGCGCGCATGTCCAGCCCGTGCCCGCCGAACTCGACGGCCGCGTGCGGCGCGAAGACCCCGGCGGCGCGGGCCCCGTCCTGCAGCTCGCGGCGGACGTCCTCGGACGGGACGACGCCGTCGTGCGCCTCCTCGACCGGGATCACCGTCTCCCGGACGAACCGGGACGTGCGCTCGGCGAGCTCGGCCACCTGGGGGTCGAGGGTGAAGTCGACGGCCATGTCTCCTCCTGATGATGATTGGCTAATGGTTATTAGCCACCATCGTCGCAGCTCTGCGCAAGTAGGTGCCGACCCACGTCACATCCGGGCTATACACTGGGAGCCGTGCGGGAGGCGGAGATCCGGGCGGCGGCGCTGGAGCAGTTCGCCGTCCGTGGCTACGAGGCGACGACGATGGCCGACATCGGCGCGGCCGTGGGCATGCGCGGCCCCAGCCTCTACAAGCACGTCAGCTCCAAGCAGGACCTGCTCGCGTCGGTGATCGAGGAGACGATGACCGCGCTGCTCCGCGAGCACGACACGGCCGTGTCCGGTGTGGACGATCCGGTGGAGCGCCTGCGCCGGGCGGTCGACGCGCACGTCCGCTTCCACGCCCGGCACCGGCGCGAGGCGTTCGTCGGGACCCGGGAGCTGCGCAGCCTCGTCGAGCCCCGCCGCTCCGAGGTCGTCGGGCTGCGCACGGAGTACGAGCGGCGCTTCCGGTCCCTGGTCGCCGACGGCACCGACCGCGGCGCGTTCCGGGTGACCGACCCGCGGCTCGCGTCGTACGCGATCCTCGACCTCGGGATGGGGGTCGCGGTGTGGTTCCGGGAGGACTCCGGGCCCACCGAGAACGAGGTGGCCTGGCAGCAGGTGGAGTTCGCGCTCCGCCTGGTCGGCGCGGTCCGGCCCCCGCCCTCACCCCAGTAGGACGACGGCGAGCGCCGCGTCCCGCGGCCGGGTCAGGTCCAGGCCGGTGAGCTGCGCGAACCGGCGGAGCCGGTTCAGCACCGTGTTGCGGTGGCAGTAGAGGACCCCGGCGGCCTCGGACACGCTCCCCGAGTCCAGGTAGGCGTGCGCGGTCGCGCGCAGGAGCACCGCCTCGTCCTCGCGGGCGCCGTCGAGCCCGGACAGCAGCCGCCCGGCCAGCCCGTCGTGCTCGTCGAGGGCGCGGCGGGCCACCAGCGGCCACACGTCGCGCGGCTCGCGCGGGCGGGCCACGTCCGGCGGGAGCAGCCGCGCCATCCGCACCAGCGCCGCGGCCGCGCCGGGCACCGCCGCGAGGCCCGCGACACCGTCGTCGACGACGCAGGCGATGCCCCCGGTGAGCCGGTCGCGCAGCCGCCCGGCCCCGGGCGCTCCGCTCGCCCAGAACGCGACGACGCCGAACTCGACGTCGCGCAGGTGCACACCGGCCGCGCGGGCGGCCCGGCCGCGCAGGGTCGCCGCGTGGTCGGCCAGCGCGGCGCACACCACGAACGCCCCGTCCTCGGACACGCCGAGGCCGGTGGCGAGCCGGGCGTCGCGGTACTCGTCGGCGGGCCCCGCGCCGAACAGCAGGTCGAGCAGGTGCCGCTGCTCGTCGCGCTGCTGCTCGGCCAGGAGTGCCCGCTCGCCGAGGAAGGCGAAGTGCACCTCGCGCGCGTAGGCGTCGACGACCGCCCAGAGCAGGTCGGCCCGCGGGGCGAGTGCCGCCGCGTCCTCGGCCTGTTCCAGCAGGGCCGACCAGAGCACCGGGAAGTCGAGCCGGACGGCACGGACCAGGTCGTCGAGGTCCACTCCCTGGCGGGCGCGCCGGCGACCCAGCCGGTCGGGCAGGTCCCCGAGATCGATCCGGCCGTCGCCGCGGCCGAGCTGGTCGACCAGCAGCGCGAGCGATGCCTCGGCGGTCTCCCGCAGGTCCTCCCGGGTGACGGGCTGGTCGTCGTAGCGCCCCTCGGCGTCGAGCCGGGCCAGGAACGCGGACGCCAGCTCCGGCACCCGCCTGCGCAGCCGCGCCACGGTCCGCGCCCAGGCCGCGTCGGAGTCCACGCGCACCAGCGTGCCAGGTCAGCGTCCGGTGATCTCCCCGGCGGCGAGCCGGCGCACGACCCCGGTCAGCAGCGCGACGCCGGCGAGGAGGTCGTCGTCGCAGGTCAGCTCGCGCTCGTTGTGGCTGATCCCCTCCACGCTCGGCACGAACAGCATCACCGTCGGCACGTGACCGTTGAGGTTGACCGAGTCGTGCCCGGCCACGGTCGACATCGGACGGTGCGACAGCCCGAGCTCGTCGGCCGCGCGGCGGGCCAGCTCGACACCGTCGGCCGGGAACGGCCGGACACCCCAGCCGTGCGAGCCGGCGATCTCGACCCCGACCCGCGCGGACTCCTCGATACCCGGGACCCGCTCGTGCAGCAGCGCGTCGGCGCGGGCGAGCAGGGCCTCGTCGGGGCTGCGCAGGTCGAGGTTGAGCGTGACCTCGCGGGCCACGGTCACCGGGCTGTTCGGCTCGACGGCCATCCGGGACACCGACGTGTGCAGCGGCGCCCCCTCGGTGCCCAGCTCGTCGGACAGGGTGCGGGCGAGCACCACGAGCTGCGCGGCCCCGAGCAGGGCGTCGCGCCGGTCGGGCATGGGCGTGGACCCGGTGTGCGACTGGTCCCCGACCACGCGGAGGTCGTACTTGCGGGCCGCCCAGGTGTCGGCGACCAGGCCGACCGTCGTGCCGGTCCCGTCCAGCTCCCGGCCCTGCTCGATGTGGATCTCGGCGTAGGCGGCGACGTCGGCGAGCACCGGGGCACCGGTGCCGGTGTGGCCCATCTCGGCCAGCCGGTCGCCGACCCGGACCCCGGCCGGGTCCCGGGTGTCGAGCGCCGCGGCGGGATCGAGCAGGCCGGTGAACACGGCGCTGCCGAACATGCTCGGCGTGAACCGCGACCCCTCCTCGTTGAACCAGTTGACGACGGCGAGGTTGTGCACGGCACCGCCCGCGCCGGCCCGGTCGAGCACCGCGTACGCGGCGGCCAGCACGCCGTACGCGCCGTCGAACCGCCCGCCCCGGGGCTGGCTGTCCAGGTGCGACCCGGCCAGCACCCACGGGGCGCCCGGGACGAGCTCCAGCAGCCCGAACTGGTTGCCCACCTCGTCGTACCGGACGGTCAGGCCGTGCCCGGTCAGCCACCGCTCGAACCACGCGCGCTGCGCCTCGTCGGCGTCCGACGCGGCCTCGCGGTGCACCCCGCCCCGCTCGGTCGCGCCGAAGGCCGACAGGGTCGCGAAGTCGTCCAGGAAACCGCCGCCGGTGGTCATGCGCCCATCGCAGCACGCGTCCACGGGGCCGGTCATCGGACCGCCGCCCCCGGTTCGACGACGGCGGCTGTGCACTCGCACAGGCACCGGCCGCGGAGATGACGGCCCGGTTTCGTTGTGCACCTGCACAGCCCGACGCCGTCAGGACGCGACGATCGGGAGTTCCGCCCGGCCGCTACGCCGTCGATGCTGGCACGACCCACACGACGACCTGCGGAGGCAGCATGGCCGGGGACCGGGGACAGGGACGCGCGACGGTGACCGACGCCGACGCCCGCAAGGTCGCGTTCGTCGGCACCGCGCTGGAGTGGTACGACTTCTTCCTCTACGGGACCGCGGCCGCGCTGGTCTTCAACCGGCTCTACTTCGCCACCGACGACGTCGTCGTCTCCACCCTGGCCGCGTTCGCCTCGTTCGCCGTCGGGTTCGCGGCCCGCCCGCTCGGCGCGGTGATCTTCGGGCATCTCGGTGACCGGATCGGCCGCAAGCGCTGCCTGATCATCACCGTCACGATGATCGGGACCGTGACCGGCCTGATCGGCCTGCTGCCGTCCTTCGCGACCATCGGCATCGCCGCACCGCTGCTGCTCACGCTGTTCCGGCTGCTGCAGGGCGTGGCGGTCGGCGGGGAGTGGGGCGGCGCGGTCACCCTGGCGGTCGAGCACGCCCCGCCGGAGCGGCGTGGCCGGTACGCGGCGATGCCGCAGATCGGGGCGCCGGTCGGGACGCTGCTGTCGTCCGGTGCGTTCCTCGCCGTGGCGCAGCTGCCGCCGGACAGCTTCGACTCCTGGGGCTGGCGGCTGCCGTTCCTCGCGGCGTTCCCGCTGCTCGCGATCGCGCTGTGGCTGCGCCGCCGGGTCGAGGAGTCGCCGCTGTTCGAGCAACTGCTGGCCGAGGACGAGCGTGCATCCTCCCCGGTCCGCGAGGTGCTGGTGCGGGCCTGGCCGCAGCTCGCGGTCGGCGCGGGCACCGCGTTCCTCGGCGTCGGCGGCTTCTACCTGATCACCACCTTCATCATCAGCTACGGGACGTCGCAGCTGGGACTGCCGCGCTCGCTCATGCTCGGCGCGACCCTGGTCGCCGCCGTGGTGGAGATCGGCGTCGTGATCCTCGGCGGGCGGCTCGCGGAGCGGTTCGGTGCCTGGCGGGTGACGGTCGCGGGCGGTGTCGCGTCGGCGCTCACCGCGTTCCCGGCGTTCTGGCTGATCGACACGGGGGCGCCCGCCGCGGTGATCGCGGGGGTCACGCTGGCCACGGCCCTGCTCTCGATCCCGTACGCAGTGTCCGGGGCGCTGCTCACCGAGCTGTTCCCGCCGCACCTGCGGTACTCGGGGGTGGCGCTGTCGTCGAACCTCGCCGGCGTCGTCTCCAGGTTCGTGCCGCTCGGTGCGACGGCGCTGCTCGCCGTCGGCAGCGGGACGTAGACCCTGCCCGCCCTGCTGCTCGTCGGCATCGCCCTGGTCACGGCCGGGTCCGGGGCCGTCGCGCCGCGGCTGTTCGCCGACCGGGACCGCGTCGTCGCCGGGACCTGACCGGGCTGCCGGGCCGGGCGCCCTGGCTACCGGGGCCCGGCCGGCGGGAGCACGCCGTGGAACGCGCGGATGTGCTCCTCCATCAGGTCCGCGGCACGGCCGCCGTCGCCCGCCAGGAGCGCCGCGTGGATCGCGCGGTGCTCCCCGCGCAGCCGATCCCGCAGGGACGGCCAGTCCACCCGCTCGTGCATGGCGTCCAGCAGCACCCCGCGGACGGACTCCCGGATCGCCACCGTCAGCTCGTTGACCAGCCGGTTCCCGGCCGATCCCGCGATGAGGACGTGGAAGGCGATGTCGGCGTCGCTGAACGCCTCGGGATCGAGGTCGGCGTCCATCGCGTCGAGCTCCGCCGTCATCACCAGCAGGTCGTTGGCGGTCCGCCGGGACGCGGCCAGCCCGGCCGAGAACCGTTCGAGCATCACCCGGGCCTCGGTGACGTCGTCGACCGGGAACGAGTCGACGGCGAGATGGAGCTGGAGCACCCGGCCGAGCGCCCGCGCCGGCGCCGGGACGATCACGGTGCCGGAACCGTCGCCGGTCCCGACCTGGGAGCGGATCACCCCCTGGGCCTGCAGCACGCGGAGCGCCTCGCGCACCGCCGTGCGGCTGGCGCCCAGGGTGCCCGCGAGCTCGCGCTCGGCGGGGAGCCGGTCCCCAGGCCGCAGCGCACCCGACGTCAGTCCCTGCTCGATGTGGGTCAGCACCATCTCGTAGGTGGCGGTCCGCCCGCCGGTTCCCGATGACACGGCACCTCCCCTTCCGACGCTTCCGATGCTTCCGGCGTTCCTGTCCCGCACGGGCGTGCCCGTCAGCGCGGATCCGCCCCGGTCGCGAGCAGCTGCGCGTCGCGGTGCCGCACGGTGAGCTCGCGGTAGACCTCCGCGTTGCGCCGGATGTGCTCCAGCTCCTCGTCGCGCAGGCTGCGCCGGACCTTCGCAGGCACACCGGCCACCAGGGAGCGGGGCGGGACCTCCATCCCCTCCGGGACCAGCGCGTTCGCCGCGACCAGCGACTCGGCGCCGACGACCGCACCGTTGAGCACGGTGGCGTTCATGCCGACCAGGCAGTCGTCCCCGACGGTGCAGCCGTGCAGCACCGCACCGTGGCCGACCGACACCCCGTCGCCGATCCGGGCCGGGGACCCAGGGTCGGCGTGGACGGTGGCGCTGTCCTGGACGTTGCTGCCCGCACCGATCGTCACCGTCTCGGTGTCGGCCCGCAGTACGGCCCCGTAGTAGACGCCGGTCCCGGCGCCCACGGTCACCGATCCGACGACGGTCGCGGTGTCGGCCACCCACACCTCCTCCGCGACGGACGGTGCACGGTCGCCGATCGCCAGCACGTTCTGCCGCACGGCCGGGCCTCCTTCGTCTCCACGGGCCGCGCGGGCTCCCCGGCGGGGAGGCCGTGGCGCGGGCACCGCTTGCCTGTGGTCCGACCAAGACGCTAGCTTGGTCGGACCACAGCCTCAACCACCACATCGCCGGAGGCACCCATGCCACGCGTCGGCCTGATGGTCACCTGCCTCAACGACGCCCTGTTCCCGGACACCGGCAAGGCCGTCGTGACCCTGCTCCGCAGGCTCGGCGTCGAGGTCGAGTTCCCGGCCGCACAGACCTGCTGCGGACAACCGATGGTCAACACCGGCTACGTCGCCGACGCGGTCCCGCTCGTCCGCAACCACCTCGACGCCTTCGCCGGCTGCGACGCGATCATCGCCCCGTCCGGGTCCTGCGCCGGGTCGGTCCGCCACCAGCACGGCATGGTCGCGGAGCGGTCCGGCGACCCTGGCCTGGTCCGCGGGGTCGAGAACGCCCCGCCGACCTACGAGCTGACCGAGTACCTCGTCGACGTCCTCGGGACGACCGACGTCGGTGCCTACTTCCCGCACCGGGTCACCTACCACCCGACCTGCCACTCGCTGCGCATGCTCGGCGTCGGCGACCGGCCGGCCCGGCTGCTCCGTGCGGTCCGCGGGCTCACTCTGCTCGACCTGCCGGGCGACGCCGAGTGCTGCGGGTTCGGCGGGACGTTCGCGGTGAAGAACGCGGAGACCTCGATCGCGATGGGCAACGACAAGGCCCGCCACGTGCGGGAGACCGGCGCCGAGGTGCTCGTCGCCGGGGACAACTCGTGCCTGATGCACATCGGCGGGCTGCTGTCCCGGCAGCGCTCGGGGGTGCGGGTGATGCACCTGGCCGAGATCCTCGCCTCGACCGAACCGGTGATCACCGGCCGCGCCGAGCGGGCGGCCGATCCGACGAGCGTCGGCAGCGCCACACCCGAGGCGGGCACGGCCCCGCGGGAACAGGAGACGGTCCGATGAGCGGCACCTTCCTCGGCACACCGGCGTTCCCCACCGCGGCGCGGTCCGCGCTGAAGGACTCCCAGCTGCGCCGCAACCTCGCCCACGCCACGGCCACCATCCGCACCAAGCGCGGCGGCGTCGTGGGCGAGGTCGACGAGTGGGAGCAGCTGCGGCTGGCCGGTGAGGCGATCAAGAACCGGGTGCTGCGGCACCTCCCCGGCTACCTCGAGCAGCTCGAACGCTCCCTGACCGCGGCCAGGGCGACCGTGCACTGGGCCCGCGACGCCGCCGAGGCCAACGCGATCGTCGTCGACATCGCCCGGCGGCACGAGACCGACGAGGTCGTCAAGGTCAAGTCGATGGCCACCCAGGAGATCGAGCTCAACGACGCCCTGGAGGCTGCCGGGATCCACGCCTGGGAGACCGACCTCGCCGAGCTGATCGTCCAGCTCGGCGACGACCTGCCCAGCCACATCCTGGTGCCCGCCATCCACCGCAACCGCGCCGAGATCCGCGAGATCTTCCTGCGCGAGATGGGCCGGGCGGGCCGTCCCGCACCGGCCGACCTCACCGACGAGCCGAAGCAGCTGGCCGCGGCGGCCCGCGCCCACCTGCGGGAGAAGTTCCTGCGGGCGAAGGTGGCGGTGTCCGGGGCGAACTTCGCCGTCGCCGAGACCGGGACGCTGACCGTCGTGGAGTCCGAGGGCAACGGGCGGATGTGCCTGACCCTGCCCGAGGTGCTCGTCTCGGTGGTCGGGATCGAGAAGGTCCTGCCGACCTTCGCCGACCTCGACGTGATGCTGCAGCTGCTGCCGCGCTCGTCGACCGGGGAGCGGATGAACCCCTACACCTCGACGTGGACCGGGGTCACCCCCGGCGACGGTCCGCAGGAGGTGCACGTGGTCCTGCTCGACAACGGCCGCACCGACGTCCTGGCCGATCCCACCGGGCGCCAGGCGCTGCGCTGCATCCGGTGCTCGGCCTGCCTGAACGTCTGCCCGGTCTACGAGCGCACCGGTGGGCACGCGTACGGCTCGGTCTACCCCGGACCGATCGGCGCGATCCTCACGCCCCAGCTCCGCGGGGTCGGCTCGGACCCGCAGACCAACTCGCTGCCGTACGCCTCCAGCCTGTGCGGGGCGTGCTTCGAGGTCTGCCCGGTGCGGATCGACATCCCGGAGGTCCTGGTGCACCTCCGCAGCGAGGTCGTCGAGGCCCACCAGCAGGCGTCGCGGGTCCCGTCGGTGCAGGACATGGCGATGAAGGCCGCGTCGTGGACGCTGTCGTCGTCGGCCCGGACCGGTGCGGCGGAGAAGGCGGCCGGCTGGGGCGGCCGGCTCGCCGCCAGGATCGGGCGGACGGCACCGGGCGGACGCAACGTGCTCAGCGCGATCCCCGGCGGGCCGGCGGGCGCCTGGTCCGACTCCCGCGACGTCCCCGTCCCCGCCGCGGAGTCGTTCCGGCAGTGGTGGGAACGGACCGACGGCGGGCACCGCGACGACGGCGGCGCCGGCAACGCGAACGGGAACGACGGCGGGAACGGGGACCGGCGATGAGTGCGCGCGACGCGATCCTGCAGAAGGCCCGCCGGGCGCTGGCCGACGTGCCGGACACCGCGCCGGACGTCGACGTCCCGATCGTCCGGCCGGCCCCGGCCCGGGACCGGTCCCACGCCGACGTCGTCGACCTGTTCGCCGAGCAGGTCGCGGACTACCGGGCCGTCGTGGAGCGCGCGACGCCCGCGACCGCCGCCGGGCTCGTGGCGGGTGCGCTCGCCGGGCGCTCCCCGCTGGCCGGGGGCGGACGGTTGCGGATCCTCGTCCCGCCCGGCTTCCCCGCCGGGCTGGTCCCCGCCGACGTCGAGGTCGTCACCGACGGGCCGGACGTCGGGGTGTCCGAGCTGGACCGTTGCGACGGCGTGCTGTCGACGGCGGCGATCGGGATCGCCGAGACCGGCACGATCATCCTCGACCACGGCCCCGGCCAGGGCAGGCGCGCCGCCACCCTGGTCCCGGACCTGCACGTCTGCGTGGTCCGGGCCGACCAGGTCGTGCCGGGGGTACCGGAGGGCGTCGCCGCGCTGGACCCCGCCCGCCCGCACACCTGGATCAGCGGGCCGAGCGCCACCAGCGACATCGAGCTGGACCGGGTGGAGGGGGTGCACGGGCCGCGCACCCTGCACGTCGTCGTCGTGGCGGGTGACGACGGCTGATCGTCCCGGGTCACACTGGGGGCCGGCCGCGGCGACGGGAGTTCCGATGATCGTGACGTTCGACCTGTTCAGTGCGTTGACCGACTCGCGGCGCGGCGGGTCCGGTGCCTTCGCGGAGATCGCCGGTGAGCGGGACTGGACCGTCACCGGCCAGGAGCTCTACGACGAGTGGGACCGGCACAACAAGGCCGGCCAGAAGCGGGTCGACACGAGCGCGGGCTGGACGAGCTTCCGGACGCTGTCCCGGGACGCCCTGGCGGGGGCCTACACCGGGCTCGGCCTCACGGCGGACCCGGACGCCGACATCGACCGGGTGCAGCGCGGCGTCGCCGGCTGGCCACTGTGGCCGGACGTGGCGGACGGGCTGCCCGCCGTCGCGGAGCACGCGCGGATCGGGATCCTGTCCAACGTCGACGACGCGCTCGCACTCACCACCCGGGCGCACCCGCTCGTCGACCCCGGCGTCGTCCTCACCTCGGAGCGGCTGGGCGCCTACAAGCCGGCGCCCGCCGTCTACCTGCGCGCACGCGACCTGCTCGGCGACGGGTTCGTCCACGTCGCCAGCTCGGCCCGCGACGTCCGCGGGGCGGTCGAGGCCGGGATCCGCACCGTCCGGCTGGTCCGGCCCGGGCACTCCCTCGACCCCGACGGGCCGGCGCCCGCCGTCACGGTCCACGACGTGGCGGAGCTGGCGGGGGTGCTGGCGGCGATGGACCACCCGGCGTAGGGGGTGAAGTCCTCCCCCCAACGGATCGGATGCTGGCCCGGCGCCCCACGATCGTCCACCCTCGGTCCGTTCGTCCCCGACCGGTGAAGGATCCCGATGACGGCGCCCGTCCCCCGCACGCAGGACCGCATGACCCACGACGTCTTCCTCCCGCGGGAGACGGTCGAGCTCCGTGACGAGGCCCGGGCCGCGGTCGAGAAGCGGCTCGTCCCGTTCGCCCGCGAGATCGGCACCCGGGAGGAGTCGGCGGAGTCCTTCCCCTGGGAGGCGTTCCGCGGCCTGGCGGAGGAGGGGATGTTCGCGGTCCCGTTCGGCGCCGACTTCGGGCGGGGCCTCGAGTACCCGATGCTCGGGACCTGCACGGTCACCGAGGAGATCGCGTACCACTCGTCGTCGATGGCGGGGGTGTACGACGGCCAGTGCATCCTCGTCCCGCAGACCCTCGTCCACGCCTCCGACGAGCTGCGGGAACGGCTGGTCCCCGAGCTCGTGTCCGGGCGTACGGCGTTCTCCTTCGCGACCACCGAGCCCGAGACCAGCTCGGACCTGACGGCCGAGCGGATGCAGACCGTCGCCGAGGAGTCGGCAGACGGCTACGTCGTGTCGGGCCGGAAGCGGTGGATCACCAACAGCGTCGTCGCCGGATGGGTGTCGGTGCTGGTCCGGGCGGCGGACACCGGGCGGGCGCACATGCTGCTCGTCGACCTGTCCTCGCCGGGGGTCCGGATCGGCACCCCCGACCTGAAGATGGGGCACCGCGGGCAGATCACCGCGGACATCGTGTTCGACGAGGTCCACGTGCCGCGGGAGAACCTGCTCGGCACCCCGGGCGACGGGCTCGGCGTCGCGTTGTCCGCGCTGGTCCGCGGCCGGATCGGGATCGGTGCCGCCGGTGTCGGCCTCGCCCAGGCCGCGCTCGACCTGTCGGTCGAGCGGCTGCGCACCCGGCAGGTCTTCGGGGGCCCGCTCGGCGCGATGCAGCACTGGCAGTTCCAGATGGCCGGGCGTGCCACCGAGATCGAGTGCGCCCGCAGCCTCTACCAGAAGGCAGCGGTGCTGCTGGACCGCGGCGACCGCTCCGCCGAGCCGGAGGCCGCGATGGCGAAGGCCTACGGCACGCGGCTGGCGAACGACCTGGTGCGCGACGCCGTCCAGATCCACGGTGCCGTCGGGTTCGCCCGTCAGGTCTCGGAGAGCGGGGAGTCCTACCGGCTCGAGGAGATGTACCGCGACGCGAAGATCCTCGAGATCTTCGAGGGGGCCAACGAGCTCCAGCAGTGGATCGTCGCGCGACGGCTGATCGGCCGCGACGTCACCGGCTGAGCCCGTGGCCCGAGGATTACGCTGGCCCCATGGCGGCAGTACCCGGCACCGGCCCGGCCGGTGCGCCCCGGCCGCGTGGCAGGCGGACCCAGGGGGAGCGGTCGGCGAACAGCAGGACCCTCATCCTCGACGCCGCCCTGCGGGAGCTCCACGAGAACGGGTACTCCCGGGTCACGACCGTGACGATCCAGCAGCGGGCCGGGGTGTCCCGCGGCCGCCTGCTCCACCACTTCCCGAACCGGGACACGCTCCTCATCGCCGCAGCCCAGTACCTGGCGGTCGAGCGGGTCGCCGAGATGGAACGGTGGGTGGGCGACTCCGAGTACGGCCGCACGACGGGCGGTGACCGTGTCGACCGGGCCGTCGAGCTGCTCTGGGAGACCTTCCGGCAGCCGTACTTCTGGGCCGCGATGGAGCTGTGGACCGTGGCCCGTACCAACGAGGACGTCCGCGCCGAGCTGCTGCCCGAGGAGCGCCGCCTCGGCGTCGCCCTGACCCACGTGATCGCGACGATGTTCGGGCCGGCGCTCTCCAGCCACGCCGCGTTCGACGACTTCCGGGAGCTGCTGTTCACCAGCATGCGCGGGGTCGCGCTCACCTATGCGGTGAGCCCGCGCGACCCGGAGACCGACCCGCACGTGGAGCGCTGGAAGCGGCTCGCCCGGCGGATGCTCGACGTCGACGGCTGACCGGCCGGGTCAGGACACGCCGGCGAACTCCAGTGCCTCGGTCCAGCTCGCCCGCTTCGAGATCAGCCGCTTGTACTTCATGATCTGGGCCGGCCGGTCGATCGTGATCGTCCCGACCAGCCGGTCGCCGCGCCGGTACAGCGCCAGGAAGCGGTCGTCGTCCAGCTCGGCCGACACGACGCGGATCTCGTCGGCGGCCGGTCGCCCGACGAACTGGATCCGGCTGGAGTACCAGTCGGACCAGAAGTAGGGGACGGTCCCGAGCTCCGTCGCGTTCGCCGGGTCGAGGGCGTTCTTCGCCGCGAGTGCGCCCTGCTCGGCTGCGGTGGTCCAGTGTTCGAGCCGCATGACCTCGCCGTCGAACAGGTGGTTCGGGAAGTGGACGACGTCGCCGGCCGCCCAGACGCCGTCGGCGGCGCGCAGGGTCGCGTCGGCGACAACGCCGCCGTCCCGCTCGTGCAGCGCGACACCGGAGCCCTCCAGCCAGCCGGTGCACGGCGCCACGCCGACACCGACGACGACCAGGTCGGCCGGGAGCACCTCGCCGGAACCGAGCCGGACGCCCGTCACCCGGCCGCCGTCGGTCTCCAGGCCGTCCACGGTCTCGCCGCAGCGCAGGTCGGTACCGCCCGCGCGGTGCAGCTCCGCGCAGGCCCGGCCCATGTCCTCGCCGACCGAGCGGACCAGCGGCACCGGCAGGGTCTCGACGATCGTCGCGGACAGCCCGCGCTTGCGGGCCGAGCTGGCGACCTCGGAGCCGATGAACCCGGCGCCGATCACGACGGTGCGCGCCCCGTCGTCGAGCGCCGCGCGCACGGCCAGCGCGTCGTCCCAGGTGCGCAGCGGGTGGACGCCCGCGACACCGCCGGTGCCGGGGAGCGTCCGTGCGGCACCCCCGGTGGCGACGACCAGCGCGTCGTAGCCGAGCTCGGACCCGCCACCGAGGCCGACCAGCCGCGCCCCGATGTCCAGCGACGTGGCCGGGTGCCCGAGCCGCAGCTCCACCCCGAGCTCGTCGCGCAGGTGGTCCTCGGTGCGGAACCGCGGATCGGCCGGGCCGTCGTCGCCGGCGTCGAGGAACGCCTTGGACAGCGGCGGACGGTCGTAGGGCAGGTGCCGCTCCGCGCCGACCAGCGTGACCGGCCCGTCGTGGCCGGACCGGCGTGCCGCCTCGACGGCCCGGATCCCGGCCAGCGAGGCGCCCACGACGACGAGATGGTGCACGGACACGCAGGATCTCCTTACGGGACGGTCAGCCCTCGACGAGGAGGAGGGCCTCGGTCGGGCAGGATGCGACGGCGGCCTCGCAGGCCTGGCGGTGCTCCGCCGACGGCGTCGCGTCGAGCACCGCCAGCGACCCGTCGTCCTTGACCTCGAACAGCTCGGGCGCTTCCGCCTCGCACAGCCCGAGACCGCTGCACCTGCTCTCGTCGAGCTCGATACGCAGACCCATGACGCTCACTTCTCCGGGGTGAATCGGAACGGCATGCGCTTCACACCGCGCATGAAGTTGGTGCCCAGCAGCTCCGGCTCGCCGGCCTCGAACTCCGGGATCCGGGTCAGCAGCTCGCGGAACAGAGCCCGCAGCATCGACTTGGCGAGCTGGTTGCCGAGGCAGAAGTGCACCCCGCCGCCGCCGAAACCGGTGTGGTCCCTCGCGTTCGCGCGCGACAGGTCGAACGTCCCCGGGGAGTCGAAGACGTCCTCGTCCATGCAGCCGGACGGGTAGAACAGGACGACCTTGTCGCCGGGGATGACGGTGTGCCCGCCGAGCTCGGTCTCCTTCACCGCCGTGCGGCGGAAGGTCATCACCGGGCAGGCGTAGCGGATGAACTCCTCGATGGAGTTGCCGATCCGGCCCTCGTAGTCCTCCATGAGCCACTGCCGCTGCTCCGGGAAGTGGGTCATCGCCCGGACGGTGAGGCTGGCGGTGTGCCGCGTGGTGTCGGTGCCCGCGACGGCCATCAGCACGAAGAACGACCCGATCTCGAAGTCGTCGAGCGTGCGGCCGTCGACCTCGGCGTCGATCAGCGAGGTGACGAGGTCGTCGGACGGCTCGGCCCGCTTGAGCTCGATCAGCTCGGTCGCGATGTCGTGCAGGTTGGTGGCCGCCTGGATCTGCACCTCGTCGGCCTGCCTGCCGGCCAGCACCTCGTCGTCGGCCCAGGCGACGATGTCCGCGGCATTCTTCTCCGTGGCCTCCCGCAGGTGCTCCGGGATGCCCATGATGTCGCAGAAGATCCGGGTCGGGAGCAGCTTCGCGCAGCGGGTCACGAAGTCGATCTCGCCGGACGGCTCCGACGCGAAGCCGTCGACGATCTCCTTCGCCGCCAGCGTGATCTTGTCCTCGATGCTCTTGATCTGCTTCGGCGTGAACGCCGAGGCCACCAGCTTGCGCAGCTGGTCGTGCTTCGGGTTGTCCATCGCCAGGAACGACTGGGTCAGCTCGAGGAAGATCGGCGGCAGCAGGTCGAACAGCACGCCCTGGCCGGAGATGAAGGTGTCGTTGTCCCGGCTGACCCTCACGATGTCGGCGTGCTTCACGACCGCCCAGTAGCCCGGGTCGTCCGGGTCCGGGGTGACGGCGTCGTCGACGGGGCGCTGCCAGGAGACCGGCTGCTCGCGGCGTAGGACCGCGAAGGACTCCTCGCGCTGCTCGGAGGTCTGGTTCCAGAACGCCTTGGTGGAGATGTCGACCGGGTAGTGGCCGGGCTTCCGCTCGCCGGTCGCCGGGATCATCTCGACCTCGTCCGGGTCGTACATCTCGGACTCGAAGTCGGTGGCGTCGAAGGTGGCGGTCATCGGTCCTCCTGGGGGCCTCGGCGGCGGTCGTGCGCCTGCGGCGAGGCCGACTACTGGTGACGCACGGTCACGAACGAGTGTGCGAGAAAGGGCGGGCGGCGACATCTCCCCCGGTGGGCGACGTCGTGCCCCCAACGGGAGAGTGCGCGGGTGATACGGGGCTCCGGCCCGGTGGGGGCTGCCCGCCGGGCCGGATCCCGGGCCCCCGTGCGCGGAGCAGAGCGCGCGCCCGGGGCCGGCTGCTCAGTCGTCGGCGTGGCTGAGCAGCACGTCGTACGGCCGGGCGTCCCGGCTGCCCGACAGGTCGAGGTGGACGTTCTTCTCCTCGACGTAGGGGTCCAGCGCACGCGGGCCGAGCTCGCGCCCGACGCCGCTCTGCTTGTACCCGCCGAAGGGCACCTCGCAGTTGATCTGGTGCGCGTCGTTGATCCACACCGAGCCGGCCTGGATCTTCTCCGCCACGTCCAGCGCGCGGGAGTTGTCCCGGCTCCACACCGACGACGCGAGGCCGTACTGGGTGTCGTTCGCCAGGGCGACGCCCTCGGCCTCGGAGCCGTAGCGGATCACCGACAGCACCGGGCCGAAGATCTCCTCGCGGGCGATCCGCATGTCGTTGCGGACCCCGGTGAAGATCGTCGGCTCGATCCAGTACCCGCCCTCGTAGCCCTCGACGTGGGCCTCGCCACCGCCCAGGACGGCGGTGGCGCCCTCGTCCCTGCCGGAAGCGATGAGCTCGAGGATGCGGTCCTTCTGCGTCGCCGAGACGACGGGGCCCATGTCGGTCTCCCAGTCCCGGGTGTCCCCGAGCCGGATCGTCGACGCGCGGGCGACCATCCGCTCCACGAACTCGTCGTGCAGCGAGTCCGGCAGCAGCAACCGGGTCATCGACTCGCAGACCTGGCCGGAGTAGAGCATGCAGCCGTAGAGCACGCCGTCGACGGCGACGTCGAGGTCGGCGTCGTCGAGGACGAGGGCCGGCGACTTGCCGCCGAGCTCCAGGGTCACCGGCTTCACGGTGCCCGAGGCCAGCCGCATGATCTCGCGGCCGACGTCGGTGGACCCGGTGAACCCGGTGAACCCGGTGGACCCGGTGAACCCGGTGAACCCGGTGAACCCGGTGAACCCGGTGAACCCGGTGAACCCGGTGAACCCGGTGAACCCGATCTTCCCGATGCCCGGGTGCGACGCCAGCCGCGCCCCGGCGTCCGGGCCGGGTCCCGGGACGACGTTGAACACGCCCGGCGGCAGTCCGCACTCCTCCGCGATCCGCGCGAACTCCAGCGCGGACAGGGGCGTCTTCTCGTCCGGCTTGAGCACCACCGAGTTGCCGACGGCCAGGGCCGGGGCGAACTTCCAGAGCGAGAGCAGCAGCGGGAAGTTCCACGGTGCGATCGCTCCGACCACGCCGATCGGCTCCCTGCGGAGCGTCGACTGGCCGAGCACCGGGAACGTCGCCCGCGGCATGGGCGTCTCGAACTCGTAGCGCTCCGCCAGGCCCGCGAAGTACTCCAGGTGCGGCGCGCAGTAACCGACGTGGAAGCCGGTGGCCTGGCGCACGGTGGCGCCGTTGGCCATGATCTCCAGCTCGACGATCTCGTCGAGCCGCTCACCGAGCCTGTCCGCGATCGCACGCAGGACCGACGCGCGGTGCGCGGCCGTGGCCCGCGACCAGCTGCCGTCGTCGAAGGCGGCCCGGCCGGCGTCGACGGCGGCGTCGATCGCCGACGCGCCGCCCGAGGCCGCGGTGGCGACCAGCTCGTCGTTCTGCGGGTCGCGGATCTCGAGCCGGTCGTCGCTGTCGACGTCCTTGCCACCGATCCGCATCGGGAAGTGGCGGACGGTCGTCCCGGCGGTCACGAGGTGGGATCCAGAACGATCTTGGTGGCCTCGCGCTCCTCGAACATCCGGTACGCCTCGGTCGCCTGCGACATCGGCATCCGGTGCGAGATGAACCGGCTCGGGTCGAGCTTGCCGGCCGCGATCAGCGCGAGCGTCTCGTCCATGTGGTTGGTGATGTTCGCGACGCCCTGGGCGATGGTGACGCCCTTGAGGTAGAGGTCACCGAAGGGCAGCTCGATCGAGTCCTCGGTGTAGACGCCGGGGATCGAGATGGCGCCGCCGGAGCGCACCAGGGAGCAGGCCGAGAGCAGCGCCGACGGGTGGCCGACGGCGTCGATCACGACGTCCGCCCCGCGCCAGTCGGTGAGGTCCTGCACGGCGTCGGCGGGGTCGGTCTCGTCCGCGTTCACCGGGATCGCCCCGATCGCCTCGGCCTCCTTGAGCCGCGCCGGGACCTTGTCGACGACGACGGTCTGCGCGGCGCCGAGGACGTCGGCCGCCATGGCGGCGCACAGCCCGACCGGGCCCGCACCGACCACGGCGACGGTGTCGCCGGGCTGGATGAACCTGCGGACGGCCTCGTAGCCGGTGGCCATGATGTCGCCGACGAAGAGCTTGTCCTCGTCGGTGCCCTCGCCCTCGTCGGTGAGCGTGCGCAGCGTGCGGTCGGCGTTCGGCACGATCACGTACTCGGCCTGGCCGCCGGACAGGCTGCCGAAGGTCACGCCGAGGCCGAAGATCATGGTGCCGAAGCACTGGCCGGGACGGTTGCGGCGACAGTTGTAGCAGCTCCCGCAGCTCACGACGCAGGACGCGACGGCCCGGTCGCCCTCGGAGATCAGGCCGACGCCGGAGCCGACGGCCTCGACGGTGCCGAGGAACTCGTGGCCGAGGACGACGTCGTCCTCGATCACGATGCGGCCCTCGTACGGGTGCAGGTCGGTCCCGCAGATCGCGGTGAGGTCGACCCGCATCAGCACGTCACCGGGGTCGGTGATCTCCGGCTTCGGGACCTCCATGACCTCGATCTTGTGCGGCTCGCGGAGCACGACCGCCTTCATGGTCGCCATCTGTGTGGGCGTCCTTTCCTCTGCTCGGGGTCGGCCGTCAGGCGTTCGCGGAGGCGTCCTTCTCGGCGACCAGCTCGCGGTACATCGGGAACAGTGGCTTGGTCAGCGGGACCAGCTTCAGGATCTTGTTGACCGGGCCCTTGGCCTTGACCTCGCCCTTGGCCAGACCGACGGCGAGGTTGTACTCACCGCGCCAGAACTTGTCGCCGGTGTCGGCACGCATCATCAGCGTGATGTCGGCCTTGTCCTCGTCGGCGCCGGTGTGCACCTCCATCGCGGGCTCGTGCATCTTGACCCACATCTCGGTGTCCGGGTCGGTGTAGAGCACGCGGAGGTTGAGGTCCGCGGCGCGCATCTTCGGGCCGGACTCGGCGTGCCCGTCGGCTGCGCGGAACACTCCGCCGATGTAGGTGTCGACCTCGGCGCTGTCGGCGAAATAGCCCATTGTCGGTCTCCTCGTTGAGCAGGGTTCGGTGGCACAGATGCTGTCCGGGGCGCCACCTGCGGGGCATCGCTCCCGGGGGGGTGGGTTCGTGCTCCCATCGGGCGCACGGAGGGTGATCAGCCGGCGGTGGGTGCGGGCTCGGTGTAGCGGCGGCGCAGCTCGCCCTTGACGAGCTTCCCGGTGGCGCTGCGCGGCAGCTCGGCGGTGAAGTCGACGCTGCGCGGTGCCTTGTAGTGGGCGATCCGTTCGCGCACGAACCCCAGCAGCTCGGCCTCGAGCGCCGGTGACCCCTCGACCCCTTGCGGGAGCTGCACGACGGCCTTGACCTGCTCGCCCATCTCCGGGTCCGGGATCCCGACGACGGCGACGTCGTAGACCTTCGGGTGCAGCGTGAGGACGTCCTCGACCTCCTGCGGGTAGATGTTCACCCCGCCGGAGATGATCATGAATGCCTTGCGGTCGGTGAGGAACAGATAGCCGTCGGCGTCCAGGTAGCCGACGTCACCGGTGGTGGACCAGTTCTCGTGCGCCGGGTGCCGTCCCTCGCGGGTCTTCTCCGGGGCGTTGTGGTACTCGAACGCCGGTGTCTCCCGTTCGAAGTAGACGGTGCCGACCTCACCGGCGGGCAGCTCCGCGCCGTCGTCGTCGCAGATCCGGATGATCCCCAGGCCCGCCCTCCCGACCGACCCGGGCCTGGTCCGCCAGGTCTCGGAGTCGATGAAGGTGACGCCGTTGCCCTCGGTCGACGAGTAGTACTCGTGCAGGACCGGGCCCCACCAGTCGATCATCTTCTGCTTGACGTCGACCGGGCACGGCGCGGCCGCGTGCACCGCGACCCGCAGGGACGTCACGTCGAAGGACGCGCGGACCTCGTCGTCGAGCTTGAGCATCCGGACGAACATCGTCGGCACGAACTGCCCGTGGGTCACCCGGTACCGCTGGAGGTGCTCCAGCGCGGTCTCGGCCCCGAACCGCCGCGCCATGACGACGGTGCCGCCGAGTGCGTGCACGATGCCGCCGAACCGCAGCGGCGCGGCGTGGTAGACCGGCGCCGGGGAGTAGTAGACGGTGTCCTCGCCGAACCCGTACATCGGCCCGAAGACGGCCGTGTAGAGGTCGCCCGGCTCGTCGACCTGGATGTCCGGCAGCGCGGGCTTGATCCCCTTCGGCCGGCCGGTGGTGCCCGAGGAGTAGAGCATGTCGGCGCCGCGCGGCTGGTCGGGCAGCGGACCGTCCGGTGCCTGTGCCAGGGCGTCGTCCAGGTCCTCGTGACCCTCGACGGCGCCGCCGAAGGCGATCCGGCGCTCGACGCCCGGGGTCCGGGAGGCCATCGCCACGGCGAGGTCCCCGGTGCCGGCGGAGGTGAACAGGACCCGCGCCCCGCAGTCGGTCGCGATGTAGGCGGCCTCGTCCGCGCTCAGGTGGTGGTTGATCCCGGTGACGTACAGGCCGGACCGCAGTGCCGCCCAGTAGACGTCGAAGACCTCGGGCGCGTTGTCCGAGACGAACGCGACGTGGTCGCCGCGGCGCAGCCCGGTCACACGCAGCACGTGCGCGAGCCGCCGGGAGCGGTCGTCCAGCTCGGCGTAGGTGACGGTGCGGCCCGACTCGGGCTGGACGACGGCCGGGTGGTCGGGCCGGGTGCGCGCATGGGTGCCTGGGAACACGGCTGCTGCTCTCTCCCTCGAGAACGGACGGGAGCACCGATCGTGTCCGCCCCGGACGCGGGCCGAATCGCTCCTCCGGGGTGGTTCCCTCTCCCCTACCGGGGAAGCGCGCTCACGCCGCGCGGCGGTCGCGGTTGCGCCCGGCGAGGTGCCCGGCGAGCCCACCCATGATCACGGCGGTGAGCAGGGTGAGGACGAGCTGGGCCGGGTCGAGGCCGCCGGTGCCGAGCACGACCAGCGGCAGCACCAGCACGTACCCCACGACGGCGGCGCCGGCCCCGTGCACGCGGGGATCGACCGCGTCGCCGATCCGGTAGCCGGCCAGCACGAACGCGCAGATCGCGGTGACGATCAGCCACGCCGGACCGATCACCGGGACCCGCGAGCCCAGCGGCGCGGCGAGGCCGCCGATCACGAGCACGCTGAACGCCAGCGAGGAGCCGCGGACGAGGCTGACCCAGTCCACCCGGTCGGAGAACCAGTCGAATCCCGGGACCGTCATGACGTGCCTCCTCAGCACATCTGCCGCACGGCCGACGGCAGCAGCAGCGGGATCGTCCCCACCACCAGCAGGAGCATCGCCGGGACGGTCTCCCAGCGGGCCGCGACCGCGAGCAGCACCACCGAGACAACGGCGAGGACCACCGCCGGGTGACGGGCCGCGCGGTACCGCAGCGCCAGGGCGGCACCGGCGACCGCCAGCAGGGCGGCCACGACGACCAGGAGGAACGTCGGGAACGGCGCGGCGGAGCCGATCCCGGCGACGTCGGTCCCGAGGTCGCCGCCGAGGGTGCTCGCGGTCTCCTCGTCGACCGTGGGGTCCGGCCGGAGGCCGGCCCACGCCACCAGCAGCAGCACCGCCGTCAGCATCCACGCCGACGCCGAGACCACCAGCGCCCACGGCATCGTCGACGGCACGGGCTCCCGCGTCTCGGTCATGGCGCGCAGAGTAGGACGGCCGCGCGCCGGGGCCGACCCCTCCGGCCCGGAGACACCCACTACGGGGGCGGAACCACCACCCCCGGGAGACGTGCGCCCCCGGCCCGCGGCGGGTCCACTGTTCCCATGCCGGACGCGCACCGGCCGGGCGCGCCGTTGCCGGGCCGACGTCCGGATCCCGCCGGCCCCGCCGTCGAGTTCCGGGACGTCACGACGATGCTCGACGAGACCCCCGTGCTGTTCCGGCTCGGCCTGAGCCTCGACCCCGGCACGGTGACCGTCGTGATGGGACCGTCCGGGGCCGGGAAGACGACCCTGGTCCGGCACCTGGCCGGGCTGGTCGCGCCGGGCCGCGGCACCGTGACGGTGGCGGGCGCCGACGTCTGGACGGCGGGCGAGGCCGAGCTGCGCCGGATCCGCCGCGGCATGAGCGTCCTCTTCGGCGGGTCGTCGGTGTTCGAGTCGAGCCTGTTCGGATCGCTGAGCGCCTACGAGAACGTCACGTACGCGCTCGACGGCCGCGGCCTGGACCCCGGCCGCGTCGAACGGATCGCGATGCACCGGCTCCGCGAGATGGGGCTGCACGACCGGGCCGACGCGCTGCCCGGCGAGCTGCCGGCGCACGGCCGCAAGCGGCTCGCGATCGCCCGCACCCTCGCCGTCGGGGCGCCGGTCCTGGTGCTCGACGAGCTGGAGACCGGGCTGGACGCCGCGTACGCCGCCACCGTCGTCGCCGCGGTCCGCGAGCAGCACGAGCGGTCCGGGGCCACCGTCCTGGTCACCACGCACGACGTCGAGCTGGCCCGCGCGCTGGCCGACACCGTCGCGATCCTGTGCCACGGGCGGATCGTGGCCGCCGGGCCGCCGTCGGAGCTGCTGCGCGGGGTGCACGACGCCGACGAGTTCGACCGGCGGTTCCGGCTGTCCGACCTGCTCGGGCCCCCCGACCCGGACGCCACCCGGGCCGAACTGGACGGCGGCCGGAAGCGGTCCCGGACGATCGAGCTGGATCCCCGCACGGTGGTGCCGGCACTGCTGCTGATCGCGGTCGTCACCTCGTACTGCCTGTTCCTGCTGCTCACCCGCTGAGCCCACCACCGCTCCCGAGAGGACCCCCGTGCCCGTCCCCCGCCACCGCCGTACCGGATCCCGTGCCGCGCTGCTCGCCGCGGCCGCCGTCCTGACACTCGCCGGATGCTCCTCGACCGCCCCGCACACCGGCGAGCAGGCCTTCACCCTCACCGGCGCCGACACGACCGTCGCGGTCGCCACCACCGAGGCGGGTGCGGTCCTCACCGACGGCGCGGGCCGGGTGCTCTACGCCCGGGTGCCCGGCGGCGGGCCCTGCACCGGCGAGTGCGCCGCACAGTGGCCCGCCTACGTCGCCGAGGGCGTCCCGCATCCCGCCGACGGCACGCTCAACCCGCTGCGCGTCGACCGGCTCGGCACCGTCGTCGCCCCGGACGGCGCCGAGCAGGTCGCGTACGCCGGGCACGCGCTGCACCGGTTCGCCGGGGACACCGCGCCCGGCACGATCGCCGGCCAGGGCGTCGAAGCGTTCGGCGGCACCTGGTTCCCGGTGAACCCGAACGGCGAGCCGGTGCGGGCCGCGGCCGTGGCGCCGTAGCTCAGAGCAGCGGGGCGATGATCCCGACGACGACGAAGGCGACCCCCACCGCGAGGCAGGTCGTCGCGCCGCGGTGGATCACCCGGATCCGGTGCGACTCGTGGGCGGGCGGCATCCCGGGCACCGCGCCGAGGCGCACCGAGTTCCGGCGCCCCGCCCACCCCATGAGGACGAGCAGGACGCCGACCCCGGCGAAGGCCAGGACGACGCTCACCCACCACCGCCCGGGGCGGGCGGAACCGTGTTCGGGGCCCCCGGCGGCAGGCCGGGGGTGCCGCCGGTCGGTGCCGAGTCCGGGTCCACGGGCCGGTAGTCGTCGGCGTAGCGAACGTCCCCGCCGGACAGCGAGTCCGTCATCCACTCCCCCCAGGCCGCGAGCCTCCGGTCGAAGTCGACGAGCTGGCGGAGCTTGTCCTTCACCTGGTCGAACTCCGCCGGGACGCCCGGGGTGACCGCGCCGACCCGGCCGACGTTCCAGCCGAACTGGTTCTGCACCGGCCCGAACACCTGCCCGGACGGGACCCCGAACGCGGCCTTCGCGTACTCCGGCTGGAGCTGTTCCGCGCTCACCGTGCCCATCGCGCCACCGGCGTCACGGGTGGCGTTGTCGATGCTGTTCGCCCGGGCGGCCGCCGCGAAGTCGCCGCCGCCGCGCAGCTCGGCGGCGACCCGGTCGGCCGCCTCCTTGTTGGTCACGACGATGTTGGCGAGCTCGCGGGACTCCGGCTTCCCCAGCCGCTGCGCGTACTGCGGGAAGGCGGCCCGCAGGTCGTCGTCGGAGGTGGTGACGCCCTCGGTGACCCGGTTGAACAGCTCACCGACCGCCATCTGCTGGCGGATCTCGCCGAGGACCTTGTCCTCCGAGGTGCCGACGTTGCCGAGCACGGTCACGAACTCGTCCCGCGCGGACGGCCCGGGCCCGAGCTGCTGGGTGACGTACTGGTCGAGGGTCTGGCGCACCTTGGCGTCGGCGACCCCGACGCCCAGCTCGGCGGCGCGGTCCTCCAGCACCATGCTCACCGCGACGGCCTTGGCCGCGTCCCGCCGGAAGCCGTCCATCCTCGCCGGATCGTCGGTGGGCAGCTCGACGCCGTAGAGGGCGCGCAGGGTCTGCACCCGCTCGTCGAGCTCGGGGACGGTGACGACCCGTTCGCCGACGGCGAGGGCGGCGCCGTCGGGCACCTGCCGGGACTGCCACCAGAGACCTCCGCCGACGCCGGCGACGACCGCCAGGACGAGCACGGCGGCGACGATCCGCCCCGGCCACGTCGACCGCGCGGCGTGCAGGGCTTCTCCGGCGGTCCACGCCAGTGTGGACTTGACACGCATCACATCACTCCAACGGGCTGCTCACCGGAGGAGGTACTCCGGGGAGGGGGTCCGGCCGGGGCCCCGGCGGGCGGGAACGCCCGCACCACGAGCCGTGCGGCCAGGTAGGACAGCAGGACGGACAGGGCCAGCAGCAGGCCGAACTCGCGCATGACGGCGAGATCGGACAGCGCCAGCACGGCGAACCCGGTACCCGAGGTGAGGGCGGCCAGGGTCACCGCGGTCCGCAGCCGGGGGTCGCGCGTGCGGACCGCGGCGGCGGTCATGACGGTGAACTCGCAGCCGACGGCCGCGGTCAGCGAGCCCAGCGCCACGGTCAGCGGGTTCAGCGGGGTGCCGGTCACCCACAGCAGGAGCAGGTTGGCCCCGGTGGCGAGGACGGCGGCGAGCACCGCACGTCCGGCGTCGCGCCGGTGCCGGAGCCCGACGGCCAGGACGAGCCCCGCCGCCACGAGCCCGGCGGTACCGGCGAGGTAGCGGTCCGCCGAGACCAGCTCGTAGCCCTGCACGGCGACGGCGGGCAGGCCGGAGACCTCGGCGACGAACCCGGGCGGTGCCGGTGGCAGCCCGGCCGTGATCGCGCCGGTGAGGTCGCGCAGCCGGTCCAGGTCGTCGAGCCGGACGCCGAACGACAGCACCGCCATGTCGCCGTCGGACCGGAGCACCGCCCCGGTGAGGTACGGCGGCAGCAGCCGCACCCCGGCCCGGATCTGCTCCGGGGTGGGGGTCGGCCCGAGGAACGACAGCAGCGACGGCGCCGACAGCGCGGGCCGTGCCTCGTCGCCGTGACCGCGGACGATCTCCTGCTGGGCCCGGGTCATCCATTCCCACGCCTCCGGGGTGAGGACGTCGGCCTGTTCGCCCGCCGGGCCGTCCGCGGTGCGCAGGACGACGGCGAGCTCGCCACCGGAACCGAGAACCCGCTCGACCTCACTCGCGTCGGAGACCGCGGGCAGGCCCTCCGACAGCGCGTCCACGCTGGTCTGCAACGGGAGCAGCGGCAGCGTCGCCCAGCCGGCGACGGCGAGCAGCACGGCCGCGACGACCGCGGTCCGCGCCCGGCGCGGCGGCCGGGCCGGGGCGGGGTCCGGCCCGGGCACACGGTCCGGCGCGGCGCCGGGGCCCGGCTCCGGCGCGACGTCCGGGCCGACCCACCCGCCGGGCCGGTAGACGAACCAGCCGACCGCCACCGCGAACGCGACGCCGAGGGCGAGCGTGAGCCCGAGGTCCCGGACGAACGGCAGCGGTGAGAGCCCCAGGGCCCCGAACCCGGCTGCCGTCCCGGCCGCGACGACCGCGACCGTCCGCGGCCGGGCGCCCCGGGCGAAGTAGGTCGGGTAGTAGCTGCCCAGCCCGACCAGCACCGGGAGGAAGGCGACGACGCCGAGCGAGACCGGTCGTCCCGCCCACCCGAGGACGGCGAGGGTCGCCGCGGTCGCGGTGAGGGTCACCGCCAGCGGGACCAGCCGCCGTCGCCGCCGTCGCCGCCGGGTCCAGGGCACCAGGAACAGGCAGAGCCCGATCGCGCCGACCGCGACCGCGCCGATCACCGGTGCCTCGGCGTCGACCGCCGAGCCGAGCGAGGCGGTGATGGCGGGGACGCCGGACACGGTCGCCTCGGCGGGCAGCCCCGCCGCCGAGACGGTGTCGCGGACCTCGGCCACCAGCCGCTCGGTCCCGGCCTGGTCCAGGCCCTCCCGCGGGCGGACGAGGATCGCCAGCGACCGCTCGTCCGGCACCACGTACCGCCACTGCGGGCGGGGCGCGCCGGCGTCGTTGAAGACCGCGTTCTCGACGAAGCGCTGGTTGCGCAGGGTCGGCAGCCCCACCGGCAGGCCCTGCACGATCAGCGGGCCGTAGCGGGCGTCGAAGGCGTCGGTCGCGGCGCGGCCGGCCGCGGCCGGGTCCTCACCGCGCTGCTCGGCCGTGATCGAGGCGGCGCGCTGCAGGCCGTCCCGGCGGCCGGTCAGCTCGGCGAGCAGCTTCTGCGACTGCGACGCCATCTGGTTGAGCGTGGTCGCCGGCCCGTACACCGACGCCACGTCCCCCAGCCGGGAGAGCTCGCCCTCGGCCCCGAGCACCTGCGGCAGGACCTCGCGGTCGAGCAGGCCGGCCCGCTCCGGAGCACGGAGCAGCACGACGATCGGGTCACCGCCGAAGGACCGGGCGAGCTCCTCGTAGCGCTGCACCGACGGGTCCGACGACGGCAGGAACGACTCGACGCCGGTCTCGACCTCCACCCTGGACACACCGACGACCGTCAGCGCGGCCACGACGAGTGCGAGGAGCAGCGCGGACCAGGAACGCCCCGAGGGGCGCACGGCCGCGAACGCGGCCCTGCGCCCCTCGAGGGTCGGACGGAGACGACGGAACACGCTCATCGGCCTCCCAGCCCGGACAGCAGTCCACCGCCGCCGGAGTCGTCGGCCGGTGCGTCGGCCGGCGGTGCGTCGCCGCGCGCCGCGTCGCCCTCGGGCTGCGGCCCGGCGGTCGGCGCCGGTCCGGGCGCCGGCCGCCGGTCGGCCGGTCCCGGGTCCGCCACCTGCGGCGGCGGGGCGTCGTCCTCGGGGTTCTCCTGGGTGCCGGGCCGCGGGTACGGGTTGTTGTCGTCCAGCGGCGGGACCTCGTTCAACGGGACCGGGTTGCCCTTGAACGACTGGGCGTGGAACACCGGCATCACCCGGAGCAGGGTGCCGTTCGCGTCGCCGCGCGAGACCGTCCAGCCGAAGCTGGTGAAGAACTGGTAGAGGTCGCCGCCGTACGGCTTCAGGTACTCCAGCATCGGGTTGAGCTGGGTCAGGGCCCGGTCGGCGTCCGGCAGCAGCCGCTGCAGGTCGTCGGACAGGACGGGGACCCGGTCCAGCGTCGGCGGCGCCTTGTCCAGCGTCCGGTCCAGCGCCGGCAGCAGCCCGCGCAGGTCGGCCGTCGTCTGCGGCAGCTCGTTCAGGGCCGCGTTCAGCGACGGCGCCGCCCGGTCCAGGTTCTCCGCCACCGGGGCGAGCCCGCCGGCGAGCCGGGACAGGTCGTCGCCGGCGTCGTTCGCCGCGGCCAGCGTCGGCGGGAGCTCCCGGATGGTGTTCTCCAGGTCCGTGCGGCTGCCCGCGGTGACCTCGGTGACCATGTTCGCATCGGTCACCAGGTCGGCGATCCGGCCGCGCTGGATGTCCAGCGCGGCGAGCACCGCGGCGGTGTTCGTGGACAGCTGCTCCAGGTCCTTCGACTGGGCGGCGAGCGCGTCGAGCGCCGTGCCGCCCTCCCGGCCCAGCTGCCCGAGGCCGTCGAGCGCGCCGGAGACGCCGGCCTGGGTGTCCCGGGTGGCCGACCCGAGCGACTGCAGGGTCGACGACAGCGCCACCCGCCGGTCCTCGGGCAACGTGCGGATCAGGTCGTCCAGGAGCACTGGGGGCTCGACGGCACCGTCCGGGAGCCGGGAGTCCGCGGGGAGCTCGGCCCCGGCGCCGTCGGTGAGGGACACGTAGGTCTCCTCGACGAGGGTCTTGGCGTTGATCCGGCCGGTCACGCCCTCGTGCAGCGGCACCGCGTTCTCGTCGGTCAGGTTCATGACCACCTCGGCGCGCCCCTCGGGGGTCGCCTCGATGGTCAGGACCTTCCCCACCTTGACCCCGTTGAGCGTCACGTCCGACTGGGGCACCAGGTTGTTGACCTGGTCCACGTCGAACGTGGTGCGGTACTCGTCCTGCGTGTAGCCCGGGACGTAGCCACCGACGGAGGTCCAGAAGAACAGGAACACGAACGCCGACGCGGCGGTGAAGGCGAGCAGGATCGTCGTCCGGATCGCCGGCAGCGCGGAGTGGGGGATCTTCATCGTGGAGTCACCTCCTATCGGGGGGTCGGGGTGAGCTCGTCGGCTCCGGGTGCGGGGATGACGGTCGGGCCGACCTGCAGCAGGCCGCGCAGGATCCCGCCGTTGGCGTCGCGCAGGCTGGTCACCGACGACGTCTGGTAGACGAACGCGTTCAGGTCGGGCAGGTACTGCTCGAGGCCCGCCGTCACCGGGTCGAGCCGGCCGGAGACCGCCTGCAGGTCCGGCAGCGTCGCGTTCAGGTCGTTCACGAACGGCCGCAGGTCCGCCGCGACCGGCTGCAGCTTCTGCGCCACCGGCCGGGCCTTGTCGATCGTCGTGTCCAGCGTGTCGACGGTGCCGTTCAGCCGGTCCAGCGCCGACGGCAGCTCCTCGGACGCGGCCCGGACGTTGTCCAGCGTCGGGTCCAGCTGGTCGGACAGCTGCTGGACGTTGCCGGTCGCCGCTCCCAGGTTGTCCACGACCCCGGGGAGCTCGTTCAGGCTGTCGCGCAACGCGTCGCTCTGTGCCGACACCGTCTTCAGCGTGGTCGACAGCGAGTTCGCCAGGTCGGTGAGCCGCTTCTCGTCGCCGCCCACCGCGGTGGACAGCTGTCCGATCGACGTCACCAGCCGCGCCAGGTTGTCCCGCCGCCGGTCGAGCTGGTCGACGACCGGCTTGAGCCGGTTCACCACGTCGGTGGTGGCCCGTGCGCCGGCAGGCAGGTCCTGCGGCGCCGTGGCCAGTGCGACGTCGGACGCCTCCAGCAGGCTCTGCACCGCGCCCAGCGCGTTGTCGTCCAGGTGGGCCAGGGCTGCGTCGACCTGCACCGGCGGCTTCGCGTTCGCCACCGGGAGGACGCCGTACTGCTCGACCGGCTCGCCGGCGGGCGTGCCCGGGTCCATCTCGATGTACATCTCGTTGAGCGGGCTCTTCGGCCGCAGGACGACGGTCGCGTCGTCGTGGATCGGGCCGTCGTAGTCGTTCCGGTCGATCGCCATCAGGACGAGCGCGTCGCCCTCCGGCGACAGCTCCGCGGAGCGGATGTCGCCGACCGGGACGCCGGACATCCGGACCTCCTGACCGCGGCCCGGCGCGAGCGCGGGTGCCTCGGAGAAGGTCGCGTAGGCCATCGTCTCGTTCGCCCACGGGGGGACGAACCGCTGCTGCGACAGGATGTAGCCGCCGCAGACCAGGCCCATGGTCATGACCACGAGCAGCGCCAGGACGTTGCGGCCCAGCCCGGGCTCGTTCCGGACGCGGTCGAGACCGCTGCGGACGCGGGCACCGAACCCGCCCGCCGACTCCGTCTCCGCCGAGTGCTCCGCGGCCATCACCGACCACCCGTCCCGTGGAAGAGCTGCTGGTACATGTTCTCGAGGCTCACGTTGCCGACCGCCGGGACCGAGCCGAGGCCCGGTCCGGGGTGGAAGGCGACGGCGTGCCCGTTCGGGTCCACATAGGCACCGGCCTTGTTCAGGCCGCTGAACATGTGGCCCAGTTCGTCCTTCAGCGGGACGCCCCGGTTGTCGACCGCGTCGAACGGCCCCTGGCCGACGAACGGGGTGTTCAGCGAGTCGAGGACCGGCCCGTTCAGCCGCTCCAGCGGTGCCGGGAGGTCGTCGAACACGCGGGTGGCGCCCTCACTGGCCGGGATCAGGCCCTCCACCAGCGGCCGGGTGTCGGCCAGCGCGCCGCGCAGGTCCGAGACCAGGGGGCGGGCGTCGGCGAGCACCGGCTCGACCCGGCCGAGCAGCCGGTCGAGCTCCTGCACGGCGGGCCGCGCCGGACCGGCGGTCCCGGCGACCTTGTCCAGGCTGACGTCCAGTCGCTGCAGCCCGGCGTCGGTGGTGTCGAGGACACCGGGGAGCCTGCGGATCGTGTCCGCCATCGCCGGTGAGGTGTCGGCCAGGACCCGGGTGGTGTCCTGCAGGTCCGCGACGATCCCGTCCAGCTGGCCGGGTTCCCGGTTCAGCGTTCCGGTGGTCGCCTGCAGGCCCCGGACGACCTGGTTCAGGTCGGTCTCCGGATCGGTGCCGCGCAGCGACTCGATCACCCCGGCTCCCGGGCCGAGGGTCCCGGGGGCGGCCGCGAGGAGCTCGTGCAGCGCGTCGTTGCCGCCCGCGGCGCCGAGCGTCTCGTCGAACTGCGTGATCGCGGTGCGGGCGCCGGCCAGCGCGTCCGGCTGGAGGCGCTCGGCGACGTCGTCGAGCTCGGTGGGCAGCCGCGTGCGGTCCAGCGGGATCTGCTCGGTCCACTCCGTGCTGCGGTCCCCGCCGGGGACGACCTCGATGTAGAATAGGCCGGACAGCAGGGTCGTGGGTCGCAGCCGGGCCGAGGGCTGGTCGCCCACGGTGCCGGTGACCTCGTCGTCGACGACGACGGTCACGATCGCCCCGCCGTCGTCGGCGGGCCGGACCGACTCGACGACGCCGGAGTCCACCCCGGCGACCTTGACCTTGCTGACGTCGTCGAAGAGGAACTGGTTGGCGCTGAAATGCATCTCCCGGGTCTCCGCCCCAGTGAGCCGCATCAGCAGCGTGCTGATCTGCGGCTTGAGCAGGCCGCCCGCCAGGGACACGACCATCAGCCCGATCACGGCCAGCGCGGCCACCCAGAGCGGGAGGCGGCGCCGCACGCGCGGCGTGGAAGTCCGGTCACTCATCAGTTGCCTCCGAGGAGTCCGCCGAAGCCGCCGCCCTCGGACGCGCTGTCACCGGCGTCGGGCTGCTCCTCCGGACGTGCGTTGGACTCGCCGGGGGCGGGGAGGATCCCCTGCGAGGCCTGGCCGGGCGTCTCGCCCGGAGCCGGGTACGGGTCGCCGCTGCGCAGCGGGTCCTCGACGCCTGCGGCGCCGGTCAGGCTCTCGGTCCGCGGGAGCAGGGTGAACCGCAGGTGGTGGCCGGCGGCGTCGCCGTCGGACAGGGCGAAGCTCGCGCTGGTGAACCACTGCGAGATCTCCGGCGAGTAGGGCGCCAGCACCTGCAGCGGGGTGTTCGCGAAGCCGACGGCCTGGGTCACCTTGGGGGCGACCGGGCGGGCGTCCTCCACCGCAGGGGTCAGCGAACCGAGTGCGGGCTCGGCGGACTCTGAGACACCGGGCAGCTTGTCCAGCGGCCGCGGGGCCTCGGTGAGCACGCCCCGCAGGTCCGGGGTGGCGTCGCCGAGCGACCGCGCGCCGGGCTGCAGCTGGGTCATCGCCGAGTTCGTCGACGCCAGCGGCTGCTGCAGGTCCTCGAGCGCCTTGCGGGCGGTGGGCAGCGCCTCCGGAGCGATGTCGAGCGCACCGCCGAGTGCCTCGCCCCGGTCGGCGTCAATCGCGGCGAACGTGGTGTCGAGCTGCCCGACCAGCGACGAGATCTCCTGCTCGCGCCCGGAGAACCGGGAGCTCAGGCTCTCCAGGGACCGGAGCATCGTCGTCAGGTCGCGGCCTCCGTCCAGCGACAGCGACCGGGCGGTCGTGCCGAGGTCGGGCAGGATCTCGGGCCCGGCCTTCGCGACGTCCTGGAGGTCCTGGCCGTGCCCGGCGGCACCGTTGCCGAGCTGCTGCAACGACGACCGGGTCGCGTCCTGGGTGGCCGGGTCGAAGACCTCGGCCAGGTCCAGCAGCTGGACCGCCCCGCGGGAACGGCTCTCCGGGAGGACCTCGTCCTCGCCGAGCTCACCGGCCTGCGGGGTGCCCGAGTCCAGGTCCAGGTACTGCTGACCAAGGCCGGACCGGCCGGTCACGGCGGCCGAGCCGTCCCGGTAGACCGAGGTCTCGCCGTCGTCGAGCTGCATCCGGACCTGCGGCACACCGTCGGCCAGGTCGATCGCGTCGACCCGCCCGACCCGGACCTGCCCGATCCGGACGTCGTTGCCGACCGCGAGGTCACCGGTGTCGGTGATCGCCGCGGTGCGGAACTCGTGCTGGGCGAAGGGCAGCCCCTTCTGCGCGGTCAGCGCCACGTAGAGGGAGAAGCCGGCCGCCACGAAGATCAGCAGGCCGATCACCCCGGAGCGGAAGCGCGCTCCGCGCGCGGGCTTGGCACTCGCCATCACTGGCCTCCCAGGAGGGTTCCGAGCGCGCCCTGCTCCTGCTCGGGCGAGAGCCCGGTTGCGCTGCTCTCGGGGGTGGGCTGGCTCTGCAGCAGGGTGTTCGAGTCCTGGCCCGGCTGGGCCGCCGTGCCCGGACCCGGCCCGCTCGGCGCGGGCTCGTTCACCTGCGGGTTCGGCGACGGGTCCGGGCCCGGCGCGGGTGCCAGGTCCGGCAGGCCGCCGGGGACGAACCCGCTCACCGCGTCCGGGTTCGCCACGTAGCTGGCCCGGAAGTAGTGCGAGAGGCCGTCCTTCTCGTTCGTGGTGAGCGCCCAGTTGCGGATGAAGCCGAGGACGTTGCCCAGGTTCCCGTTCAGGTCCCGGACGATCGGTTCGGCACCGTCCACCGTGCGCTGCAGGTCAGGGCCTGCGGCCCGCAGCTGCGCGGCGACGGGCTGCGCCTGGTCGAGCAGCTCGCTCGCCCGGTCGAGGACCGGGTCCGCCGAGGCGAGCGCGGGGTCCGCCGAGTCGGCGAAGCGGTGCAGCTCCTCGCTGATCTGCACCAGGTTGTCGGTGGTCGGGCGCAGGGTTCCCCAGCGTCACCGAGGTCGACTGCGCGGTGCCGGCGAGCTCGCCGAGCGTGGCCCGGGCGGCCGCGAGGGTGCCGGGCAGCTCCTGCAGCGTGCCGCGCAGCTGCGCGTCGCGGGCGGCCGTGGTGCCCAGCAGCGACGTCGTCGAGGCGACCAGGCCGTCGAGCCGCCTGCCCTCGTCGACGGCGAGCGCGCCGGTGACCGGCTCCACCTGGTCGACGACCCGGCCGAGCAGCTCGTTCTGGTCGGCCAGCACCGACACCAGCTGGTCGGTGTCGGTCATCGCCGGGCCGAGCGCGGCGAGCGTCTTCTGCACGTTCTCGCCGTTGTTCGCGGTGCCCTGCCCGAGCGTGGTGACCAGTGCCGCGAGCGAACCGGCCGTCGGGTCGTCCAGGGTGTCGAGGATGTTCTGGAGGTCCTCCTCCTGACCGGTCCGGTCGACCCCGATCACACCGTCCATCGGCAGCTCGGGGGCCGCCGGGTCGCCGGTCCTCAGGTCGAGGAACCGCTCACCGAGCAGCGACACGGGGGCGCCCCGGACGGTGGCGTCGGTGTGGACCGGCATGGCCCGGGCGTCCACCCGCAGCGGGACCTGGGCGACCTTGCGCACCGGGTCGAACTGCGGCTCCCCGACCTCGCCGACCGTGACCCCGTTGATCTTGACCTGCTGTCCGGCCAGGATCGGGCTCACGTCGGCGAACTCGGTGATCAGGATGCGGCCGTCCTCGGAGTTCCCGATGCCGGCCGCCGCACCGGTGCCGGCCACGATCGCGACGGTCGCGATCACCAGGATCCGCAGGCGGGAGAATCCGAGGGTCATCGCGGCCCCTCCCCGCTCGCGTCGCCCAGCTGCGGGAGCAGCGGGGTCTGCGCGCTGTCCCCGTTGCCGGAGGTGTCGTCGGCCTGCCCGGGGCGGGGGCGACCTCGGGGACGATGCCCGGCGGGGTCACCCCCGGCGGGTAGACGGTCGGCGGGGCGGTGCCGGCCTGGGCGAAGATGCGCATGTAGCGGCCGTTCGCGTCGTAGTTCTGGCCGGCCGAGCCCCACGTGGTGAGGAATCCGGTGACCTCGGGGGTGTAGGGCCGCAGGGTCTCGAGCACCGGGGCGTAGCCGCCGGCGAGCTCGGCCAGGCCCGGCAGGGAGCGGTGCGACGAGTCCAGCAGGCCGGGGGTCCGGTCCAGCAGCGTGGACGCCGCCTCGAGCGTCGGCTTGAGGTCGGCGACCAGCGGGCGCAGGTCGGCCAGCAGCGGGGCGAGTTGTTCGGAGACGCCGGGCAGCTTCTCGGTGGCCGGGCGGAGGTCCTCCAGCAGCGGCAGCGCCTCGTCGGTGACCCCCGGGACCTTGTCCAGGGTCCCCTGCGCGGTCCGCAGCGTCGGCGGCAGCTTGGCCAGCGCCGCCCGCAGCTGCTCGCGCTCCCCGGCGGTCGCCCGCGCACTGGTGGAGAGCTCGTCGATCACGGCGCCGACGTCCTGCTGGCGCCGGGCCAGGGTGTCGACGGTGCCGTTCAGGTCGGTGACCAGGTTCTTGATCGCCGGACCGTCGGTGCCGATGCCGCGCAGCACCGAGCCAACCGCCGCGAGCGCCGGACCGGCCGTCTGCACGGTGGCGTTGAGGTCCTGCTCGTGCCCGGTCACGGTGTTCTGCAGGGTGCCGACGAGGCTGGTCAGCCGCTCCCGGGTCGGCTCGTCGAGGGCGGCGAGCACGTCGGCGACCTCGGTCGGCTTCGGGAAGTCGCCCTCGACCATGCCACCGCTGGGGATCTCGGCGTTGGTCGCCGGCCCGTCCTCGACGAAGAGCAGGCGCTCACCGACGACGGCCTTCCACTGCACGTGCAGGAAGGCACCGGCGTGCAGGGGGCCAGGTCGTCGTCGACCGAGATCTCGACGACCGCGTGCCCCTCCTCGGGCCGGACGGACTCGATCTTCCCGGCCTGGAAGCCGTCGACGTAGATCGGCGCGTCGGGGATCAGGTTCGGGTTGCCGGCGGGCAGGACCACGGTGACCGTGTACGGCGCGGTGCCACCGGCGGCCACGAACACGCCGCCGATCACGAGCAGGGCCACCATTCCGGCGGCCAGCTTGCTGAGGATTCCGGCCATCGGTCAGTCCATCCCCAGCGGTCCGGCGGACTGCCCGGCCAGGAACTGCTTGACGAAGGGGTCCTGGTGCTCGAACGCCTCGTGCGCGGGTCCGTAGTGGACGACCTCGCCCTTCCAGATCAGGCCGACGTAGTCGCTGACCTTCCTGGCGGTCTTGATGTCGTGCGTGACCAGCAGGTACGTCCCGCCGTGCTGGTTGTGGACGTCCATGATGATGTCGCACAGCAGCGACGTGCGGACCGGGTCCAGACCGGAGTCGGGCTCGTCGAACAGCACGATGTCGGGGTTCATCACCAGCGCCCTGGCGAACCCGGCGCGCTTCTTCATGCCGCCGGACACCTCGTTCGGCGCCTTGTGCGCCGCCTTGGCGAGACCGACCTCGTCGAGGGCGGTCATGACCGTCTTCTCGACCTCCTTCTCCGTCTTGCGCGTGTGCTTGCGCAACGGGAAGGCGACGTTGTCGTAGAGGTTCATCGAGCCGAACAGGGCGCCGTCCTGCCAGCAGACGCCGAACCGGGTCCGCATGTCGTAGCGCTCGTTCTCGCTCATCGACCAGATGTCGCGGCCGTCCACGAAGACCGAGCCACGGTCCGGGGCCAGCAGACCGACGAGGTGCTTGATCAGCACCGACTTCCCGGTGCCGGAGGGTCCCAGCACCGTGGTGATCGCGTTGTGCCGGAAGTTGAAGTTGATGTTCTTCAGGATCTCGGCGCTGCCGAAGGACTTCGCCAGCCCCTCCACCTGGACGATCGGGTCGTCGCCCTGCCGGAAGTCACGGGTCTCCGTCGACCACCCGGGGCCGCGCGACGCCTGTGCCGTGGTGGCGTGCGTCTCCCCACCGGGCACGGTGGGGATCTGCTGGGTGGGGTACTCGGAGTCCGGAGGGGTGTATCCGGGCTGGTTCGGCGAGGTCACTGATCCTCCTGGACTGCCTGCCGCGGACCGGTGACGGGGCTACCGGCGCGGGTCACGTGCTTCGGGGGCGGTCGGGACGGGGTCCCGGACCGTGGGCGCGGTGGTCGCGCCCGGGGGTGGGAGTGCGGACGGCACCGTGGAGCGGGGAGCGACCGTGGTGCGCGGACCGGGCGACGGGGAGCACCGTCCGGTCGGGTGGCCGGTGGGGAGACCGGCCGGGGAGCGTGCGGGGGAGCTGCTCGGGGGAGCGTCGGGGTGGCTTGGTGATCGGGACGGATGCCGGGGCCCGGCCGCGGGGAGTGGTGCGGCCGGGACCCCGGCCGGTCAGTTGGCGATCGGCGAGTTCGTGTCGAGCCCCCAGAAGGCGAGGGTGCCGATCGCGCCGATCGCGGAGATCAGCACCAGATTGATGATCATGGACTTGGCGGTCGCCCGGCCGACGCCGACCGGGCCTCCACTGGCGTTGTAGCCGTAGTACAGCCCCACACCGACGATGACGATCGACTCGACCATCACCTTCGTCAGCGCCGCCGTCATATCGTAGGGGCTCTGGTACAGCCAGAACAGGTAGAGGAACCCGCCGGGTGACACGCCACCGAGGTTGACCACGGTGACCAGGTACATCGCGAGGTAGAGGATCGCCAGGCCGACGAAGTACATGAACGGCACCGCGATCACGGTGGCCGCGATCCGGGTGCCGACCAGGAAGGACTTGGACTTGATGCCCATGACCTCCATGGCGTCGATCTCGTCGGAGATCCGCATGGAGCCGATCTCGGCGACGTAGCCGCAGCCGACCTTCGCCGCGAGGATCCAGCCCCACATGTACGGCGAGAGCTCGCGCAGTCCGCAGTAGGCGTCGAACACCGCGGAGTACAGCGGGGCGCCGATCTGCTTGAGCGTGTAGCTGGCCTCCAGGCCGCACTGCCCGCCCATGATGAACATCATGAACCAGATGATCAGCGCGGAACTGAAGATCAGGATCCCGGCCTGGCGGAACACCTCGGGCACGTAGCGCCGGAACATGTCCGGGAAGCCCCGGACGACGTCGGCGGTGAACCGGCCGATGTCGCCCGCCTCGTTCAGGCCGCCCCGCATCTTGCCGGCGATCGAGCCCAGGCTGACGTCGACGCCCTGCTTCTCGGGTGCCCGGAGCTCGGACTCCTCGGGCTCGCGGCCGGAGCCGCGGTCGTCGAGCTGTGTCATGTCTCCCGACACCTCCTCACTTGTAGACGCTCATCTGCGGGTTCAGGCCGAGCATGGTCAGTGTGAACACGAAGTTGATGACCCAGACACCGGCGAAGCAGATGACGACCGACTGGTTCACGGCCCGGCCCACGCCCATCGGGCCGCCCTTGGCGTTCAGGCCGACGTAGCAGGAGACGACGCCGATGATCAGGCCGTACAGCGCGCACTTCGCGACGCTGCCCCACAGGTCGACCGTGTTGAGCAGGTCGAACAGGGAGCCGTAGTAGCCCGCGTAGCTGGCGTCGAAGATCGGGCCGGCGGCGACGTAGCCGCTGACCAGGCCGACGACCAGCGCCAGGATGTCCAGGACCGCGGTCATGATCGTGCAGGCGAGCACCCGCGGGAGCACCAGCGTGCGGATCGGGTCGACGCCGAGGACCTCCATCGCGTCGATCTCGTCCCGGATGCGCCGGGCGCCCAGGTCGGCGGTGATCGCCGTACCGACGACGCCCGCGACGACCATCCCGTTGATGAACGGGGCGAACTCGCGCACCGACGCGAACTCGAAGAACGCACCGAGCCGGTAGGGGATGCCGAAGGTGTAGAAGATCGCGCCGCCGGTCAGGCCCGGCGCACCGAAACCGAAACCGAACGCCGCGAGCGACATCGGCAGCCAGGTGAGCTTGAGGATGTCGAAGCACTGGTCGCGGGTGTCGCCCCAGAACCCGACGGGCTTCCGGACGGCCAGGACGAACACCTTGACCATCAGCTGCCACATCTCGCCCGCGACGACGAACGGTTCGGCGGCCTTCTTCAGCACGCCCGCTCCGCCGGCACCCGTCGTTCTGCGCGGTACCTCGACGGAGTCGTCGGGCGACTGGGTGAGGGTCCCAGGCGTGGTCATGAACTCTCCTTCGAGTCGACCAGTCGTCGGTGGTGTCGGCGGGCCGGGTGCAGGTCGGACCCACCGGATCAGCAGTCTCGTGGGCGGCGAACGGGGTCACACCTCCCGTGGGGGGCGGTTCCCCCTCCCCCTCGGGGGGGGTATCCGGCCCCCTACCGCCGGCGGGCCCGCAGGAGGACGACCCCGAGGAGGACTCCCGCGAGCGGGGCGCCGGCGCCGAGCCCGCCGAGGACGGCCCCCGGCACCGGATGCACCGGGGCCAGTACCGGCAGCGCGACCGCCCCGGCCAGGACCACGAGGGTGGCCACGAACGCGTCGCGGCGCGGCCACGAGGGGGCGCGCCACACACGGACGAGGCCGATCACCCCGGTGATCCCGGCGCTGAGCAGGGAGCAGCCGAGGAGGTGCACCACCGCCGGGTCCCGCAGCCCACCCGGCCCGCCCCCCCGCCCGGGCGGGGACCAGCCCCTCGGGCGGCCCCAGCTCACCGAGCACCCGGGCCAGCCGGTCGCCGGTGGGCGCGGGGCCTGCGGCCGCCGCGACGTCGGTCCACACCCGGGCCCGGAGGTCCTGGCGCTCGCCGGACGGCAGCGCCCTGGCGGCGGCGTCGAGCCGCCGGAGGTAGTCCTGCAGCACGACGGGGACGGCTCCCCGCCGCGCCGCCGGGCCCGGGTGCCGCTCCGTCATCGGGGCGCGGTGGGACGGGACGGACCGTGGCCCGCCCGGTCGTACCCGCTGCGCAGCCAGTGCGAGACGGCCTCCGCGCGGTTCGCGGCACCGAGCTTGCGCAGGATGTGCTTGACGTGCGACTTCACCGTGCCCTCGGAGATCACCAGGCGGGTCGCGATGCGGGCGTTGGTGTCGCCTCCGGCCATCAGCCGCAGGACCTCGACCTCCCGGCGGGTGAGCGAGGGATCGTCCGGCACGCTCCGCAGGTACCCCTCGACGCCCCGTGGGGGCGTGCCGGCGGTGACCCCCTCGCCGTCGCCGTGTCCCCACCAGCCGTCGCCGAGGTTCCCCTCGCGGGCGTCGGAGATCCGCTGCGAGAGCCGCTCGACGTCGGCCCGGACGAGGTCCATCTCGTCCAGGACCATGGTGCGGGTGAGTGCCTGGCCGAGTGCCTGGGCGTAGAGGGTGACGAGCTGCCGGTCGAGCGGGTCCACGTTGCGCTGCTGGTAGTAGCAGTCGGCGTGGACGAAACCCGCGACCACGCCGTGGACGACGATCGGCGCCGCGCAGTAGCTGCGCGACATGGACGCGTCGGCGATCGGCTTGTTGACCCCCGGCCGCTCCTGGACCTGGTCGACGAGCAGCGACGTGCGCCGGCGCACCATCTCGCTCTCGACCAGGCGACCGTCGAGGGTCTGGGGGTGGGTACGGCCGAGCTCCAGGATCTCCCCCGCCCAGGCCGGGTCCTTCGCGACGTGGACCCGCTCGGGGATCCACAGCGAGTCGGCGACGCGCGAGACGATCGAGCGGTCGAAACCGAGACCGCACGCCGTCGCGGCGGCGGTGTCCAGCAGCGCCGCGCTCGTCCGCGCCTCCCCGAGGTGGGCGAGTGCGGCACGGACCCGCTGGAGCGCCTGGTCCTGGTGTGCGAGGTGGTCGAGCAGGAGCTGCTCGTCGAGCTCCTTGATCGCCTGCAGCAGGGTCACCAGGTCGCGGGACGGGCTCCCCTCGCTCGCGCCGAGCGCGGCCATGACCTCGGACCACAGTGCCCGCAGGACCGACCGGGCCGAGCCGAAGTCGATGACGTGCTCCGGGTGCGGGAGGCGGGTCTGGTCCAGCAGGCGTCGCCCGGCGAGCAGCAGGTCGATGACCTTCCCGGCCTGCCGGCGGGGCATCTGCCGGCCCTGGCCGGGCCACCGGTCCCCGGAGTCGCAGCGCCGCATGTGGGCCACGCGGCTCGTGGTTTCACCCATACCCCCCTCCTCCTCCTCGAGGTGGCATCGGTCGGGCAGTGCTCGCCCCGGCCGTTCCCGGTCAACGACGACGCCGTCCACTTGGGTGCGGACGCGCACCCGGCCGCCGGCGACCCAAGTTACAGTCACCGCTGACGGTTAATGATGCGACGAAGGTCACCTCAGATGCAAATCGAGGACGGGTGTGAAGAGAATCCACGCAGGTGGAACCGCTCCTCGTCGGGAGATCTCCGCGGATTCCACAGTGGAAGGGCGCAGGCGGCGACGCCCGCCCACCTGCAAGGCTGACCGCAAGCCACAATCACCCGTACGGTGTAACGACCCGGAGCTTTGCACTCCGGTACCGCATGTCCGCCGACATCGACGCCGACGCCGACCCGACCCCGGAGGTCCCGTGCGCACCCCCACCGCCAGCGCCACCACCACCACCGTCGCCGCCTCGCCGGAGACGGTGTACCACCTGGTCAGCGACCTGCCCCGGATGGGCGAGTGGAGCCCGGAGAACACCGGCGGCCGCTGGGTGGGCACCCCCACCGGGCCGGTCGTCGGAGCCCGGTTCGCCGGCACCAACCGGCGCGGGCTGCGGCGCTGGCCCACCACCACCGTCGTCACCGACGCCACGCCCGGGCGCCGGTTCGCCTTCGAGACCCGCCTCGGCCCGGTCACCGCCGCGGAGTGGATCTACGAGATCACGCCGACCGGCACCGGCTGCGAGGTCACCGAGTCCTGGGTGGACCTGCGCCGCGCCCCCGTCGTCGCCATCGGGCGGGTCGTCACCGGCGTGCGTGACCGCGCGGCGTTCACCCGCGACATGCTCACGATCACGCTCGAGAAGCTGAAGGCGACCGCCGAGCGGGAGGACTGACCGCCCGGCAGGGCCGTCAGCCGCCGTCGAGCACCCCGCGCAGCACGGCGGCGGACTCGGCGGGCTTGCCCGGGTAGCCGAACTCGCCGCCGGCGAAGCCCCCGTGATGGCTCGGGAACATGACCGGCTCGCTGCCGAGCGCGGCCGCGACGCCGCGGGCGGTCCGCGCCGTGAAGGTGTCCCCGGTCTCCTCGCCGATGGCGAGCACGATGCGGGTCGGCGCCGCGGTCAGTGCCGCGACGTCCGGGACGAAGTCGCTGACCGCCCAGGACTGGTCGGACAGCAGCGGGTCGTCCCGGGAGCCGTCGTCCTCGGTGGGCAGCCCGAACGCTGCCGGGTCGGGGGCCGGGCCGGCGAGGTAGGCGTCGGTGAGCGGGCCGGTCCAGCTGGTCATCGCGATGAACGCGGCCATCCCGGCACCCCAGCCCTTCGCCTCGTAGGCGTCGCGCCAGGCGGCGCGGGCGCGCCGGGCCTCGTCCGCGTCGGGCAGGACGGAGATCACCGGCGGCTCGTGGGCGACCAGCACGCGGACGTCCGACGGGTACGCCGTGACCAGCGCCAGCGCCGTCACCGCGCCGCCGCTGCTGCCGAACACGTCCACCGGCCCGGCGCCGAGGGCCGTGATCAGGGCGTGCACGTCCGTGGCCTGCACGTCCGGGTCGTGGTCGGTCCGGCCGTCGTGGCGGGTGCTGCGGCCGAGGCCGCGCGGGTCGTACGCGACGACCGTGCGCTCGGGCAGGTGCGCGGCCAGCGAGCGGAAGCCGGTGGCGTCCATCGGCTGGCCGATCGCGACCAGCGGCGGCGGGCCGCCGGGAGCGGGGTCGGGGCCGTGGACGTCGTAGGTGATCTCGGCGCCGTCGGTGCGGAGGGTGTGGGTGCGCATGCCGTTCCGACCGGCGCGGCACCGGGAACTCATCGGCCGGCGGGACGGGTCAGGGCAGCAGGGCCCGCACCCGCTCCGGGTCCGGCCCGCCCGGACCGATCACCACGACGGCGTCGTCGAAGCCCGCGTCGGCGTAGCGGCGCAGGTGCTCGCCGATGCGCCCGAGGTCGCCCCCCGCGGGCACGGGGACCGCGTACGCGACGGCACGCCCACCACCGGCGGCCCGGAAACGGCCGAGGGCCGCGACCATCTCGTCGGGTGTGGCGCGGGAGCCCGACCCCAGCCAGCCCTCGAAGTGCCGGGCGGCCTTCTCGACGTTCGCGCCCCACGAGCCGAGCAGCAGCGGCGGCCGGCCGGCCGGCGGGTCGGACAGCCGGGCGTGGTCGTCGCCCCCGGCGGTGAGCAGCGCACGGAGCCGGACCACGTTCTCGTCGAACACGCGGAAACGGGTCCGGTGGTCCCGGTCCAGGGCGGCGTAGTCGCCCCGGGTCGAGCCGGGGCTCACGCCGAGCGACAGCCGGTCCCCGCACACCGCGCGCAGCGAGAGCATCCGGTGCGCGAGCTCGGCGGGGTGGTGCAGCGGGACCTGCACCGTCCCCGTCCCCAGCTCGACGCCGTCGGTGGCGGCGGCCGCGGCGGCGAGGGCGACGAACGGGTCCGGGACCAGCCGGCCGCGGCCGATGATCTCGGGCGCCCACAGGCTCCGGAACCCCGCACCCGCCAGCCGGCGCGCCCGCTCCGCCACCGGGTGCGGGGGCGCGTCGGACAGGTGCGCGAGCGTCGCGCCCAGGCGCACGGCTACGCCGACCGGTCCGCCGCGAACCGGGCGTACCAGCGCAGCGCGTCGGGCTCGTCGACCGAGGCGATGTTCGCCGCCTTCTCCAGCGGCCTGCCGGACAGCAGCTTCTTGATCGGCACCTCCAGCCGCTTGCCGCTCAGGGTGTGCGGCACGGCAGGGGCCTCGACGATCTCGTCCGGGACGTGGCGGGGCGTCAGCCGGGTCCGCAGGGTGCTGACGATCTGCTGCCTGAGGTCGTCGTCGAGCGCGCGCCCGGGTGCGGGGACGACGAACAGGCCCAGCCAGTACTCGTCGTCCGGCAGGTCGACGCCGACCACCAGCGCCTCGGTGATCTCCGGCATCGGTTCGAGGACGTCGTAGAAGTCGCCGGTGCCCAGCCGCACGCCCTGCCGGTTGAGCGTCGAGTCCGAGCGGCCGTGGATGGAGACGCTGCCGTCGTCGTGCAGCGTGACCCAGTCGCCGTGCCGCCACACGCCGGGCCAGGTGTCGAAGTAGGACTCGGTGTAGCGCACCGCGTCCGGGTCGTTCCACAGGTACACCGGCATCGACGGCATCGGCTGCGTGACGACGAGGTCGCCGACCGACCCGACGACCGGTTCGCCGTCGTCGTCCCAGGCCGCGCAGTCGACGCCGGCGAGCCGGCCGCCGATGCGGCCCGCCCGGACGGGCGCGTACTCGTTCGCGCCGACGAACGAGCCGGAGATGTCGGTGCCACCGCTGGTGGAGTCGATCCGCACGTCCGGGCTGACGTGCTCGGCGATCCAGTGGTAGCCGGCCGGGGGCAGGGCCGAGCCGCTGACCATCACGTGCCGCAGCCGGCCCAGGTCGTGCTCGGCCCGGGGTGAGACACCGGTGTTCGCCGACGCGGTGACGACGGCGGCACCGAGCAGCATCACGTCGGCCCCGGTGCGGGCGGCGGCCTCCCAGACGGCGCCGGCCGGGTACCCAGGGCTGCCCTCGTACAGCACGACGCCCGCGCCCTGCGTGAGCGCGCCCAGCTGCATGTTCCACAACGCCCAGCCGGTCGAGGTGTAGGCGAACATCCGCTCGCCGGCGCGCAGCCCGCAGTACAGCCCGGACCACTTGAGCCCCTCGAGCGTGATCCCGCCGTGGCCGTGCACCAGGCCCTTCGGCAGCCCGGTGGTGCCCGAGGTGAACAGCACCCACAACGGGTGCGAGAACTCGACCTGCTCGAACTCGGGCGCCGCGTCGGTGGCCAGCAGCTCGTCCCACGGCGTGCAGCCGTCGGGCGCGGGGCGATCGGACACGTACGGGACGTGCACGACGTGCCGCAGGGTCGGGAGCTCCTCGCGCAGCTGCGCGACGACGTCGGTGCGGTCGATCTCCTTGCCGTTCCAGTGGTAGCCGTCGGCCGCGACGAGCACGGTGGGCTCCAGCTGCGCGAGCCGCCCGATGGTCCCGTCCGCGCCGAAGTCCGGGGAGCAGCACGACCACACCGCGCCCACCGCGGCGGTGGCGAGCAGCCCGACGACCGCGTGCTCGGTGTTCGGGAGGTAGGCGCAGACCCGGTCGCCCGGGCGGACACCGGCCCGGCGGAGCCAGCCGGCGGCGGCCGCCACGGACCGGCGCAGCTCGCCGAAGGCGATCTCCCGGGCCCGGCCGCCGCCCTCCTGCACGCACACCAGCGCGGGGTCGTCCTCGGCGCCGCGGCGCAGCGCGTGCTCGGCCCAGTTCAGCCGGGCACCGGTGAACCAGCGGGTGTGCGGCATCGGGTCGGCGGTCCGCACCCGGTCCCACGGCGCCGAGAAGGCGACCTCGTAGTGGTCGACGATCGAGCGCCAGAACCGGTCGACGTCGGCGACCGACCAGGCCCAGAACTCGTCGTGGTCGGCGAACGCCCGTCCCTCGCGCTCCTCCAGCCAGGTCAGGTACGCGCGCAGCGCGGAGCGCTCGATCCGGTCCTGCGACGGGCTCCAGAGGATGTCGGTCATCCGTTCAGCCTCCCCCTGCGTGAGCCGGCGGGCCCGCTCGCGAGCGGGCCCGCCGACGCGTGCGATCTCAGACCAGCGACGCCGTCAGCCCGCCGTCGAGGACGTAGTGGCTTCCGGTGACCCACGGCGCCCGGTCGGACGCGAGGAACGCCGCCACCTCGGCGATGTCCTCCGGGGTGCCGAGCCGCCCCTGCTTCATGGCGACGAGGTCCCCGAACGGGACCTGGGTCGCCGCCTCGAAGTCCGGGACCAGGCGCTCGACCATCGCCGTGTCGGCGAAGCCGGGGCAGACCGCGTTGACCCGGACGCCCGTCGGCCGCATCTCCACCGCCGCGACCCGGGTCATCTGGATCACCGCCGCCTTGCTCGCGCAGTACGACCCGAGCAGCGGGCTGCCGCCGATGCCCGCGATCGAGGCGATGTTGACGACGTTGCCCTTCGACTCGACCAGGTGCCCGATCGCCGCCTTCATCGCGACGAAGGGCCCCCGCACGTTGACGGCGTGGATCCGGTCGAAGCTCTCCGTGGACTGTTGCAGCAGCGGCGAGGCCACCTCGATCCCGGCGTTGTTGACCAGGACGTCCAGCCCGCCGAGGATCTCGACGGCTCGGGCGACGGCCGCCTGTACCTGCGCCTCGTCGGTGACGTCGCAGTTGGCGACGCCGGCGGCGCCGATCTCGGCCGCTACCTCCCCGGCCGCCTCGGCGTCGATGTCGCTGATCACGACCCGGGCGCCGCGCTCCGTGAACAGGGCCGCGATCGCCCGGCCGATCCCGGCCCCGGACCCGGTGACGAGGACGCGCTTACCCTCGAGCTCGGCCATCGGTCAGGACGCCTCGACCTTCGGCATGATGTCGTTCTTGATCCGCTTGAGGTCGTCGAGCGTCTTCGACACCGGGACGTCGGCGAACGGCGGCCAGATCAGCGGCATCGTCATCCCGGCCTCCTTGTAGGCCTTCAGCCGGTCGGTGACCTGCCGCTCGGAGCCCACGAGCAGGTTCGACGCGATGCCGTTCACGGTCTGGTCGGTGTCCTCGTCGGTGATGACCGTCCAGATCATGCTGCAGATCTCGAGGTCCTTCGACCGCTTCGGGCTGCCGATCTCCTCGAACTGCTCGTCGATGGCGGTCCGCCACCTCCCGAGCCCCTCCGGGGAGTCCTGGATGCCGATCCACCCGTCGAGGTCGTACTTCGTGATCCGCCGCGCCGAGCGCAGCGGGTCCTTGAGGCCGCTCATGAAGATCGGCGGACGCGGCTGCTGGAGCGGCTTCGCTCCGAACCCGCACTTGTCGAAGTCGGCGAACTCGCCGTGGTACTCGAAGTGGTCGTTCTCGGCGGCCCAGATGCCCTGCATGATCTCGATCGACTCGCGCACGTGCTTGTGCCGCTTCGGGAAGATGTGCGCGGCGCTCGCGGCGGCGAACTCCTCGGGCATCCAGCCGGACCCGACACCGACGTTGAGCCGGCCGTTCGAGAGGTGGTCGATCGTCGACAGCTCCGCGGCGAGGACACCGGGCGAACGGAACGGCGTGTCGATGATGCTCATGCCGATGCGGACCTTCGAGGTCTTCGCGGCGAGCCACGGGATCAGCGGGTAGCCCTGGAACCACTGGCCGCGGGAGCTCACGGGCAGGGCGTTCGGCAGCCCGTCCATCATGCCGAACGAGTACTGGAGCCCCTCGTGGTCGGACGCCTCCGGGACGACGATCCGGTCCAGCGTCCAGACCGAGTCGAAGTCGAGCTCCTCGGCGAGCTCGGTGAGGTCGGTCAGCTCCTTGATCGTCACCTTGTCGCGGAAGTTCGGCAGGTAGAGAGCGAGCTTCATGTGATGCGGCCTCCTTGCGGCATGACAGCGCCTCGATCAGTGTGACGTGGGTCTCTGCCTCGCGGACCCTACCTACGATCAGGCGCAGGAGATCGATCTCGACCCGAAAAATCAATCGGCCACAACCGATCGGACGGGGAGCCGTCCACCGTCGTACGCACCGACCCGTCCGGGCCCCGGTGGCTCACAACCACGGCGGCAGCTCCGGGAGCCCCGACGAGGGACCGGCGGGTCTCCAGCCCACCAGCCAGGCCGCCGCATCGGCCGGCGGGAGCTCGACGACCTGCCGCGGCCCGTAGCCGGACAGCTCGTACCGGGCGGAAGCGGCGTGCAGCAGGACCGACGGCCCCGGCCGGGCCGAGCGCCGGCCCACCACCTCCTCGATCAGCGCGACCAGGAACGCGGGCGGGAGGTCGGCGAACCCGGTGCCGCACCGCAGGTCCACGGCATGCACGCAGGTCTCGCGCGCCCGCATCCACAGGACCTCGCGCGCGGGAACGGTCCGGCCCTGCGCGGTGACCACCTCCGACCGCCACGCCGCGTCCGGCATGGCCCGGACCGCGGCGTCCAGCCGGTGGGCCGAGTCGCGTACCCGCTCCCGCAGGTCGCCGCGGGCCGCTCCGAGCTCGATCTCGGCGGACCGCTGCTCCGCCGAGGCGTACATCCGGTTCTCGACGCCGGTCCGGGCCCAGCCGAGCAGCCGCAGGAGCGCCTCGGCGTTCGACGCCACGTGCGCGAGCAGGTACCGCCGGGTCCAGCCGGGCAGCGCGGACGGTCCGTCCAGCTCGTCGTCCGCCAGGCCGGACATGCCGTCGAGCAGCAGCCGGGTGCCGGCACCGGCCCAGGACCACTCCCTCGCGGTGAGGTGCATGCCCGTCACGCGGGCACCCCGGAAGCGGCCACGACCTCGTTGCGCTGCACGCCGAGCCCGTCGATGCGGGTCTGGAGGACCGACGACGCGGTGAGGTAGCGGCGCGGGTCGTGCGCGTGCCCGACGCCGCCCGGGGTACCGGTGGCGATCACGTCCCCGGGCTGCAGGGTCACGATCCGGGAGACGTAGGCCAGGAGGGTGACCGGGTCGAAGACGAGGTCCCCGGTGTCCGCCCGCTGGACCGTCTCACCGTCCACGATGCACTGCAGGCCCAGCTCGGGGCGTACGCCACCCGGGAGGTCCTCCGGTGTCACGAGCACCGGGCCGAGCGGGGTCGTCGCCTCGAAGGTCTTGCCCTGCAACCACTGCGTCGACCGGTACTGCCAGTCGCGCATGGTCACGTCGTTGATCACGCAGAACCCGGCGACGGCCGCGGCCGCGTCCTCGGCGGACGCCCGCCGGGCCCGCCTGCCGACCACGACGGCCAGCTCGGCCTCCCAGTCCACACAGGACGACTCCGGGTCCAGGCGGATCGCGTCGTCCGGCCCGACCAGTGCCTCGGGGAACTTCGCGAACAGCGTCGGGAACTCCGGGACGTCACGCCCCATCTCCCGGATGTGCGTGCGGTAGTTCAGGCCGACGCAGAAGATCTTGCCGGGCCGGGGGACGACGGGCGCGAGATCGGCCCCGGCCGTCGGGTGGACGGCGCCGGCCGCCCGGTCGGCCCGTCGCCGCCAGTCCGGGTCGGCCAGCAGGGCGCCGACGTCCGGGGCGTCGATCTCCGTCGCCGTCCCGTCGTCGACGCGCACGGCCCGGGTACCGGTCCCGGTGCGCAGGGTGGCCAGTCGCACGGTGGTGCTCCTTCTCCTCGTCGTGGTGGTGGAACGGTGTGGACGACCGGCTCAGTGGTCCTCGACCAGCACGCGGTCGGCGTGCAGGCGCTCCAGGACGGGCGCGTCGGAGAACCGGAACAGGTCGAGGCCGGTGGTCGCACGGACCACGTACGGAGCCCAGGACGGCACCACGACGAGGTCGCCCCGGTGTACCGCCCAGCTCCGGCCACCGACCTGCACGGAGCCGTCGCCCTCGAAGACCTGCCAGACCGACGACCCGACCTCCCGCCTCGTCGCGGTCCGGGCTCCCGGCCGCAGGCGGTGCATCTCGGCCCGGATCGTCGGCAGGACGTCCCCGCCCGTGCCGGGATCGCTGAACCGGACGGCGGCGTGCCCCGGCTCCACGACCCCGCGCAGCCCCTCGGCCTCCAGTGCCAGCTGGTCCGCCAGCGCCGCGTCGGTGTGCTCCCAGCGATAGGCGCCGACCGGTGAGCACCGGCCCGGCGCCGGGGCGCCGACCGGCGTCAGCCCCGGGTGGCACCACAACCGTTCGGACCGGGACCGCGGGGGCGTCGAACGGTCCCGCACCTCGTCGGGCCCCTCCTCGAAGAACCCGGCGTCGAGGTGGTGGAACAGCGGGATGTCGAGCCCGTCCAGCCACGCCATCGGGACGTCCGCCCGGTTGTGGTGCCCGTGGAAGCGCCGGCCGGGGGTGAACAGGAGATCACCGCGACGCATCGCGACCGGGTCGTCGTCGACGACCGTCCACACGCCCTCGCCCTCCACGACGAAGCGGAACGCGTTCTGCGTGTGCCGGTGGACGGGCGCGTCCTCGCGCGGGTTGAGGTACTGGATCGCGGCCCACAACGTCGGCGTCGCGAACGGCGCGCCACCCAGCCCCGGGTTGGCGAGCGCGAGCGCACGCCGCTCCCCACCCCGGCCGACGGGCACGAGGTGCCCGGACCGCTCGGCGAGCTCCAGCAGCGCCGGCCACGACCAACGGTGGGCGACCGCACGCGGTCGCGGCGTGGACGGCATCAGGTCCCCGATCTCGGTCCACAGCGGGACGACTCGCTGCTCGGCGAGACCCGCGTGGAGCGCGTCCAGCTCCGGGTCGGTATCGGTCCCGGCAGGGTGGTTCATGCGGGCGCTCCTTCCGGGAGGCTCGGGCGGGCGGGGTGGAGCGCCGAGAGCGCGAGCGCGGCGACGGTCGCGGCCAGCGCGAACAGCAGGAAGTTCGAGCCGGGACCGAGGCCGGCGGCCAGCAGCAGCCCACCGGCCTGTGGTGCAGCGACGGCGCCCACCCGCCCGATCCCGAGTGCGACACCGAGCGCCGAGCCGCGGATCCCGGCCGGGTAGCGGCGGGCGACGATCGCGATGATCAGGCACTGCGTCCCGTGCGTGCCGATGCCGGCGAGGACGACCGCCAGGTAGGTGGGCACGGTGCCGGGGCCGGTCAGTAGCACCAGCAGCCCGGCCGCGGCGAGCAGGCAGCCCGCGATGCCGACGCGCACCGGGCCGAACCGGACCGCCACCGCCGCAGCGACCACCGATCCGGCCACGGCACCGAGGTTGAGGACCAGCAGGTACCCGAGGGCCGAGCCGAGATCGACACCTGCGGTCCGCATCAGCTGGGGCAACCATGTGCCCAGCCCGTACCAGGTGAACAGGGTCGCGGTGGTCGAGAGCGCGAGCAGCAGCGTCGGGCCACGGTGCGGCGGGCGGAACAGGGTCCCGATCCCGGGCTGGCCGGCCACCGGGTCCGTCCCCGGCCCGGAGCGCCGCCCGGGAGCGACGAACCGCGCGGCGTCACCACGTGCACGCGACCAGGACGGTGACTCCGGCAGCCACATCGCACACACCGGCAGGACGACGACCATGGCGACCAGCGCGGCGAGGAACATCGGCCGCCAGCCGGCGACGGGCAGGACGCCCAGGCCGACGAGCGCCGCGACCGAGCCGCCGATCGGGATGCCGGACATCAGCAGCGTCGCCACCAGCGGCCGGTGGTGCGGCGCGACGAACTCCGCCGCCAGCGCGTTCGCGGCGGGCACCAGGCCACCCAGTCCCACGCCACCGAGCAACCGGAGCGTGCCGAACGTCGCGGGGTCGGTGGCCAGACCGCACGCGGCGGTGCACACCGAGAAGACCACCGTGCAGGCGAGGATCGTGCGGCGACGGCCGAGCCGGTCGGAGAGCGCTCCGGCCGTCAACGCGCCGACGAGCATGCCGACGAAGGCGAGGCTCCCGATCGTGCCGGCCGACGCCGGGGTGAGGCCCCATCCGGGCTCGTCCACCAGTACGGGCAGGACCGTCCCGTAGACGATCAGGTCGTAGCCGTCCAGGACGACGAGACTCCAGCAGAGCAGCGTGACGGTCGTCGCCGTCCGCCGCGGGGGCATCGGTGCCATGCGACGGACGCTAGGGAGATTCTGTAGAGAGCTGAACAAGATTCTTCTCAGAGGAATCGGATGACGCTCATTCCGGCGCGCCGCGCCGCGCCTCCCACTCGTCCGCCCACTCCGTGCCGATCCGGCCGGCCGCGACCGTCAGGTGCTCGACCAGGCCGGCGACCCGGTCCCGCCGGTACCGCGTACTGGGCATGGCGCAGACGACGGCCGGGCGGAGCCCGCCGGTCCCGCCGGGGACGGCACGGCCGATCGCCGAGACCCCGGACTCTGTCGCCTGGTCGTTGACGGCGAACCCGCGCCGACGGCAGCGGCGCAGCTCCCGCAGCAGCGCTTCGACGTCGACCGGGCCGCCGTCCTCGCCCTCGGTCTCCGCGCACAGCCCGCGGACCTCGCCCTCCCCCAGCCGGGCCAGTACCGCCTTGCCACCGGACGCGCGGTGGGCGGGCAGCACCCGCCCCTCGCGATCGCCCACCCGGAGCACCTGGCAGGACTCGACGGTGGCGACGAACCGGGTCCGCATCCCGACCGTCAGGACCAGGCTCGCCGTCTCGGCGGTCGCGGCCGCCAGCTCGCGCACGTGCGGCAGTGCGATGCGGCGCAGGTCGGCGACCGGCTCGACGACCGCGGTGTCACGCAGGACCGGGCCGGCGACATACCGGCGCTGCGCGTCCTGCTCCGCGAAACCCCGGTAGACCAGCGTCGCGAGCAGCCGGTGCGCCGTGGAGCGGGCCACCCCGAGGCGGTCCGCCACGTCCATGACGCGCACGGCCCCCTCGTGCCCGAGGAGGATCGCGACGCGCAGGGCGTGGTCGACGGAATCGATGCTGTACGCGGGTCGGTTCTGCATGCCAGAACTCTATGCCTGCTGAACAGAATCCCGATGCTCGCGAGGCCGTATCCGGGTCGCACACCTCAGGCGCTGTCGGCAGCACAGAACAGATTCGAGCGCGGGACCTCGAAATCGCCGCAGTAGTCGATTTCGACAGGATCGCTCGCGCAGTCGCCGAAGTCGCACAGTCCGCCTTCGTAGGTCACGCGACTGGTGATGACGTAGTGGTACCGATGGCCCGGAATACAGACGAGTTCGGCACCGATGGGGCCGGCGGACCAGCTCCTTTCCTCGGTCTGCTGATTGTTCTCCGACGAGGCGAGCGTGTCGTTCGTCAGGGTGACCGACAGGACGATGCTGTCGGGCAAGTCGCCACGCTTCTCCCGGCAGTCGACCTGACCGAAGACCCGGACGCGGTTGTACTGCACATCGAGCCCACCGAGGGCGTCGTTCCGGCAGTCCGGCCTCGTCGTTCGCGCGGAAGCCGGTGCAGCGCCCGTCGTGGACGCGACCAGGAGGAGCGCTGCGACGAGGAAGGGCACGGTGAGTACGCGGTGCGGGACACCCCGGCGGAGCCGGCTCCCGAGCGAGGCCAGAAGAACGGAACTCCGGTTCACGGAGACCTCCATGTCGATCGTCGTGCAGTCGACCGGAACGCAGAAGTGGCGCGCAGGGGTTCGGGCGACCGAGAAAAGCACGAGGGGAGTGAATGCCGGGCGCGACGCACTCGGCGAGAGGGAAATGTAGGTACCGCGATCTCCGCCCTCTACCGCCGATCGAGTGAGCGGCCACGACACCTCCCCCCCCCCC
>NZ_MCIJ01000001.1:3181630-4320296 GCF_001932315.1 Pseudonocardia sp. Ae150A_Ps1
CCCCCCCCCGAAGCAGCGGACATGTCGATGCGCCGAGAACAGGGAATTGCCGGGACATCGGAATCGAGACCTGTCCCCCGCGCGGGAGTGTCGGGCGCCTCGACCTCGTGGGATCCGCAACTGTCGTCCGGTCGACATGACAGAGCGTCGTCGGACGGCGCCGGGGTGAGCGCATGGCCGGCTCCGACCGGGGTTGACGACCCGACATCTGTCCTGTCGATCAACGGGAACAGCGGACGTGCAGGTCGGGCGTGGAGCCGGAGGTCGGGATCGAACCGACGACCTACTGTTTACAAGACAGTTGCTCTACCACTGAGCTACACCGGCGGGTGATCCCAGCCTAACCCGCAGCCGTCGTCGCAACCTCCGGGCCTGCCCGGCCGTCGCACGATGTGAGGCCGGGTGTGAGGTCGGCGGAGCCCCCGTCACCGTGCCGGGACACAGCCCTAGCCTTGTAGGCGCAGGCACCGCTAGGACATACGGAGGTGACGGGGTCGTGGCCGAGGAGACGCCGACGGGCGACCGGTTCGCACGCCGGTTGCGCGGAGCGTTGCGACGCGACGCGAAACGGCTGCTGACCCCGGGTCCGTCGACGGTGCCGATGCTGATGCTCGGCCCCCAGGTGCCCGACGACGCACAGGTGCAGCAGGTCCTCGACCTCTGCATGCGGATCGGCGAGATCGAGCTGTCGTCCGGTGAGTCGGTCGACGAGGTCACGGCGACGATGCTGCGGCTGGCCAACGCCGCCGGCCTGCCCGCCGTGGACGTGGACATCACCTTCACCTCGATCACGATGTGCTGCCACCGCGGCAACGCCGCCCAGCCGGTCACGACCATGCGGCTGGTCCGCTACCGGACGCTCGACCTGTCCCGGCTCGCGGAGACCGAGGAGATCGTCCGGGATCTCGAGGCGGGAAAACTGGACGTCCGGGCGGCGTCGTCGCGGGTCTCGGACGTCATGCGCAGCCCGCACCCGTACCCGCGCTGGATCGCCACGGTCGGGTGGGCCGGGCTGGCCGCATCCATTGCGCTCCTGCTCGGCGGTGGCCCGATCACGGCGACGGCCGCCTTCGTCACGACGGCGATCATCGACCGGATCGGCCGGCTGCTGGCGCGCCTGGGTGTCGCCGCGTTCTTCCAGCAGGCGCTCGGCGGCTTCCTGGTCACCGCGTCGACGATCCTGCTGATCTCGCTCGGCCTGTTCCCCGCTGGGACGAGGCCGTCGTTCATCGTGGCGGCAGGCATCACGGTGCTGCTGTCCGGGCTGAGCGTGGTCAGCACCGTGCAGGACGCGCTGACCGGCTACTACCTGACGGCGTCGGCCCGGGTCGTGGAGATCTCGCTGCTCTCGGCCGGGCTGCTGACCGGCGTCGTCATCGGGCTCCAGCTCGGGTTCCAGTTCGACGTCACCATCGAGGTCTCCGGCGACCTGCCGTCGAGCGTCGGGCAGTTCGGCTTGTCGGTCGTGTCGGGTGCGCTGGCCGCGGCGTTCTACGCGCTGGCCGGCTACTCCCCGTTGAAGTCGCTGCCGATCGCCGGTGCGGTCGGCGCAGCCAGCTGGGCCGTGTACGGGGCGATGACCCAGATCGTCGGGCTCGGCACGATCACCTCGACCGGTCTGGCGGCGCTCGTCGTCGGCCTGGCCGCCGGCTTGCTGCGGCGCGGCACAGACACCCCGCCGATGGTCGTCACGCTGGCCGGCGTCACCCCGCTGCTGCCCGGTCTCGCCGCGTACCAGGGCTTCTACCAGCTCGCCGTCGAGGGGGTCTCGGAAGGCCTGGTGACGGTGACGATCGCGCTCGCCACCGGCCTCGCGCTGGCCGCCGGTGTGGCCCTGGGCCAGTTCGTGACCCGGCCGCAGCGCACGCCCGAGGAGCGGCCGACCTCGACCGACGCACCGAGCCCCGCCACGAGCAGCGGGTTCATCTTCGGCCCCGGCTCCGACGGCGCCGCCGAGAACGGGGCCGCGTCGCAGGATTCGAAGTAGGGTCGGCGGCGGGCCGCGGGACGAGCCCGGGGCCCGCGCGTCGAGGAGGGTATGTGACCAGCGGCGAACCGGTGACCGCAGCGGACCTCGTGGTGGTGGCCAACCGGCTGCCGGTGGACTACGAAAGGCGGCCGGACGGCAGCACCGGCTGGAAGCGCAGCCCGGGGGGCCTGGTCACGGCGCTGGAGCCGACGCTGCGGGCCCGGGAGGGCGCCTGGGTGGGCTGGCCCGGCGTTCCGGACGTCGAGGTCGAGCCGTTCGCCGAGGACGGGTTGTCGCTGTTCCCCGTACGCCTGTCCGCCCAGGAGGTCGAGGACTACTACGAGGGCTTCTCCAACGGCACGCTCTGGCCGCTCTACCACGATGTCGTCGCGCAGCCGCAGTTCCACCGGCACTGGTGGCGCGCCTACACGACGGTCAACCAGCGGTTCGCCGAGGAGGTCGCGAAGGTCGCCGCGCACGGCGCGACGGTCTGGGTGCAGGACTACCAGCTCCAGCTCGTCCCCGGCCGGCTGCGCGAGCTGCGCCCCGACCTGCGGATCGGCTTCTTCCTGCACATCCCGTTCCCGCCGGTCGAGCTGTTCCGCCAGCTCCCGTGGCGGACCCGGATCCTGGAGGGACTGCTCGGGGCCGACCTGGTCGGCTTCCACACCGACGGCGGCGTCCGCAACTTCCACTGGCTCGCCCAGGAGCTCACCGGTGCGGCACCGGACCGCGATCCCGAGATCGTCCGCTACGGCGACCGGCGGGTGCAGCTCGGCGCCTTCCCCATCTCGATCGACGCGAAGCACCTCGACGCCCTGTCCCGCCGTCCCGAGGTGGTCGAGCGGGCCGCCCAGATCCGCCGGGAGCTCGGGAACCCGGAGCGGATCGCGCTCGGGGTGGACCGGCTCGACTACACCAAGGGCATCGACGTCCGGCTGCGCGCGTTCCACGAGCTCCTCGAGGAGGAGCGGATCACGGTCGACGACGCGGTGATGATCCAGCTCGCGACGCCGTCCCGCGAGCGGGTCGAGCACTACCAGCAGATGCGGGACGACATCGAGCTCTCGGTCGGGCGCCTCAACGGCGAGTTCGCCCGGGTCGGGCACCCCGCCGTCCACTACCTGCACCGGTCGCTGCCCCGCGAGGAGCTCGTCGCGTTCTTCCTGGCGGCCGACGTCATGCTCGTGACCCCGCTGCGCGACGGTATGAACCTCGTCGCGAAGGAGTACGTGGCCTCCCGGCACGACGACGGCGGCGTCCTCGTCCTGTCCGAGTTCGCCGGTGCGGCGATCGAGCTGACCAGCGCGCTGCTGGTGAACCCGCACGACACCGACGGGGTCAAGGAGGCGCTCTACGCGGCGCTGACCATGAACCCGGACGAGGGCGCGAAACGGATGCGGACGCTGCGCAGGCAGGTCCTCGACAACGACGTCGACCGCTGGGCGCGCGGGTTCCTCGAGTCGCTCGGGGTCACGGTGGCCCCGTGAGCCTCGACGCCGACCTGGACCGGCTGGCGTCGGCGGGGGCACTGCTCGTCGCGCTGGACTTCGACGGCGTCCTCGCGCCGCTGGTGGACGACCCGTCGGCCTCGCGGCCGCTGCCGGAGTCCGCCGAGGCGGTCCGGCGCCTCGCCGCGCACGACACGACGACCGTCGTGATGCTGTCCGGCCGCGGGCGCGACGACCTCGCGGCCGTCTCCGGGTTCGGCCCGCCGGTCGGGCTGGTCGGCAGCCACGGGGCGGAGTACGACGACGAGGTCGCCGCCCGCCTCGGCCGCACCGGCCTGCTGACCGCGGCGCAGGCGGAGCGGCGCGAGGCGTTGCTCGCGGGCCTGCGGGAGCTCGTCGACGCCGCTCCGGGCTCCCGGCTGGAGACGAAGCCGGCCGGTGCGGCCGTCCACGTCCGCGGGATGGACCCGGCCGACGGCGCCGCACTGCTCGAGCGGGTGGCGGCCGGATGGGTCCGGGACGGGATCGACGCGACCCCCGGCAAGGACGTGCTGGACCTGGCCGTGCTGCGGACGACGAAGGGCGCGGCGGTCGAGGTCCTGCGTGACCAGCTCGGGATCGACACGGTGCTGTTCGCCGGGGACGACGTCACCGACGAGACCGCGTTCCGGGTGCTGCGCGACGGCGACGTCGGCATCAAGGTCGGCGACGGCGACACCGCGGCCCGGCACCGGGTCCCCGGCCCGCCGGAGATGGCGGGGGCCCTGGAGCGGCTGGCCGCGCTGCGCGGCTGACCGGGGGTCAGTCGAGGTCGGCCAGCGCGGCGGGTGGCTCGCGGCACGGGTCGTCGGCGGCGGGCAGGTCGGAGGCGCTGCCGGCGATCCCGATGCCCTCGGTCGCGGAGACGCCGCCCATCTGGCTGTACCAGCGGGGTGCGCGTTCGCGGGCGTGCCAGTAGCCCTTCGCACTGATGAACCCGCGCTCGCCGGGATCAGCGGCACCGTTGCCGTTGGTGTCCCCGAGGAAGCGCATGCCCCCGCCGGGGGCGCGTTCCACGTGCAGCGGCGACGGCAGCAGCCCCACGAGCTGGGCGGACTCGTCGATGCTCAGCGCCCGGCTGGACTTGCCGAAGTAGTACCAGGACGCGGCGCACACGCCGTAGACGCGCGGCGCGAACTGCGCGACGTTGACGTAGATCTCCAGGATCCGGCGCTTGGGCATCACCAGTTCCATCGTCTCCGCCGGCGGGATCTCCAGCGCCTTGCGCACGGGTTCGAGCGGCGGGTACCGCCCGCCCCACAGGAACAGGTTCTTCGACGTCTGCTGGGTGATGGTCGATCCCGACGGGTCGTCGGTCCCGTCCATGTAGGCCTGCACACGCGCCCATTGCATCCCGTAGTCCACCGCGAGCGTCCGCTCGGGGAACTGCTGGTCCTCCTGCCCCATGACGACGACCAGGAAGTTGCGCGACACGTGGTCGGCGTCGGTCCACTGCGCGACGGTCGGCCCGAAGTTCCACAGCCGGAACATCGAGTACGGCGGGTCGACCAGCGTGAACAGCAGCACCAGGATCAGCGGGACGGCCTGGGCGACGAGTGCCCAGCGCAGGCCCTGGCGGAGCCGGGCCCGTGTCGACGGCGCCGGTGCACCCGGGGCCCGCTGCGGGAGCAGGCGGCGCCGCAGCGCCGCGATGCGCGGGCCGATCGGTTCGAGCGGGCGACGCGGGGCGCCACGGCCGATCCCGGGACGTGCGTCCGGGGCCGCGCCCCGGCGCGGTGGCGGTCCGGTCCGGCGCGGACCGCCGCGGCGCGGGGGCAGGGGGCGCTCGGCGGGGTGCAGGTCCGCCGGATCCGGGGACCGCCGGTCAGCCCGGTCCCCCCCGGAGACGTCCGGGGGCGGCGGCGCGACGGGCCACGCCGCCTGCGGGGCGGACGACGGCGGGCGGGCGGCGGCGCGCTGCCCGGCCCGGGGACCCGCCGCCCCACGCCCGGCGCCGGCTCCCGGGGCCGCACCGCGGCCGGGTCCTGCGGGCGGCTGCGGTGCGGGCCGGCCGGACCCCGGCACGGACCGCCGCGGCCCGGCCGGAGGCGGACCGGCGGGGCGGGGCCCGGCAGGAGGCGGACCGGCGGGCCGCGCCCCGGGAGGCGGCGGTGCCGGAGGGGGCGGAGCGGACCGTCCGGGTGGTGGCGCGGAGGCGCGACCGGGCGGGGGGCCGCGGCGCGGGCGTCGGGGCGGGCCGGCGTCGTTCAGCGCAGCCTCCCCGTCGGTCCGTCCGGCCACCCGGACGGGGGACCCGGGCCCGACGATACCGACGAGACGGACGGCGCCTCGCCGGCCCGGGGTCAGCGCGGCGGCCCGTCCGCCGGGTCGGCGGCGTCGAGGACCTCGACCGGGTCACCGACGTGCAGCTCCGTCCCGGGGTCGTCGGGGACGAGGTTCATCCCGAACCAGACGCCCTTGTCGAACCGTCGGTGCCGGGCCAGGGTGACCATCGGCTCCCGGCCCTTCACCGCCGTCACGGGGTCCACGGTGGTCAGCACGCACCGGGCGCAGCCCTTCACGACCCGGAACCGCGCGTCCCCGATCCGCACCCGGCGCCAGCCGTCCTCGGCCCACGCGGGAGCACCGGAGACGACCAGGTTCGGGCGGAACCGGACCATCGGCAGCGGGCCCTCGCCGGCGTGCGGACCGTCGGCGACCCGGGCGTTCAGCGCGTCGAGGCTGCTCGTCGACGTCAGCAGCAGCGGGTAGCCGTCGGCGAACTAGACCCGGTCGTCGTCCCGGGCGAACTCCGGATCCGGGCGACGGCGGTCCGGGTCGTCGAGGTGCACGAGGCGGACCTTCTCGCCGAGCAGCTCGGAGAACCAGGCGTCGGCGTCGTCCCCGGCCCGCACGCCCGCCGTCTCCCACCGGTGCACCCGCACCGGTTCGACGCCCGGCGACGGGTCGGGCACGGCCACCCGCAGCGCGGGCAGGTCCGGCCCGGTGATCTCCAGGCCGTCCACGACCGGCTGCGGCACGGCCAGGACCAGCCGCGGGTGGGTGCGCGCGGTGACCATCCGGCCGTCGTCGCCGGAGACGAGCATCCACCGGCGGTCGCCGGCGAGACCGGCCCGTTCCACCACGGCCCGTCGCAGGTCGGCTCCCCGGCAGGACTTGACCGGGTACCGGCGCAGGCCGGTCAGCGTCACCACCCGGAGAAGAACTCCCCGGACTGGCGGAGTGCCCGCGTGGTGCTGCCGACGATCAGCTCGGTGGGCAGGACGACGTGCTCGGAGACGTTGCGGTCGCCCCGCTCCAGCAGCAGGCGACCCGCCTCCCGGCCCTTCTCCCGGAACGGCTGGCGGACCGTGGTCAGCCCGGCCCGCTCGGCCTCGGGGACGCCGTCGAACCCGGCGACCGACAGGTCCTCGGGGACCCGCAGGCCACGCTCGCGGGCCTCGCCGAGCGCGCCGAGGGCGAGGATGTCGGACGTGCACACCAGCGCCGTGATGCCCGGGTGCGCGTCGAGCAGGGTGGCGGCGCCGTCGGCACCGGCCTCCAGGGTGTGCTCGTACCGCTCGATGACGGGCACGCCAGCCCAGTCCACACCGGCCTCGGCGAACGCCGCGCGCAGGCCCGCGAGGCGTTCGCGTTGCACGCTGTAGGAACCCGTCTCCTGCCGGGCCTGGTCGGCCGGCCCGTCGTGCCGGCGCGAGCCGAGGCGCATGCAGAGCACCCCGATCCGCCGGTGCCCGAGCTCGACCAGGTGCCTGCCCAGCGCGAGCGTGCCGGCGCGGTCGTCGACACCGACCCGGTCGACGCCCTCGACATCGGCCGGCTGGTCGCACACGACCGTCGGCACCGGGCGCTGCAGCACGGCCCGGAAGTGCGGGTCGTCCTCACTGACCGAGTACACGACGAAGCCGTCGACGCCGGCCTGGAACACGGCGTCGACGTCGGAGTGCTCGGGGCTCACCGGCACGAGCAGCAGACCGGTCCCGGCCTTCTCGCAGGCCAGCGCGAGCCCTTCGAGGAAGCCCGTCGCACCCGGGTCGCGGAAGGCGTAGCTGAGGGCCTCGGTGAGCAGCAGACCGACCGCACCGGCCCGGCGCGTACGGAGTGACCGCGCGACCGGGTCCGGGCCCGGGTACCCCAGCCGCCGGGCGGCCTCGAGCACCCGCTCGCGCAGCGGCGCGGACAGCTGGTCGGGACGGTTGTAGGCGTTCGACACCGTCGTCCGTGAGACCCCGAGCTCGGCCGCCAGCGACGCCAGCGTCGCCGGGCGCCGCTGGTGCTGGGGACCGGTCATCCCCGAACGGTAGCGGCGCCGTCACCGGCGTGAAAGTCCACCCCGTCCGGGCCTGCGCGGATCACACCCTGCGACGTGGGATGGGGGCGTCGTCCGACGGTAGAGTGAATCGAGAACGGTTATCGATAAAGATATGCCGATATGTTGATAGGAGCTCCGTCCGTGTCCCGATCCCCGCTCCGGCCCGCCACTCTCGTGGCCGGGCTGGCCGCGTTGTCCCTCGGACTGTCCGCCTGCGGTTCCGGCCAGGTCGACACCCCCACCAGCCCGGACACCCCCCAGGTCCGGATCGTCACCTCCACCGACGCCTGGGGCGCCGTCGCGAAGGCCGTCGGCGGCAACTACGCCCAGGTCGACCCGATCATCGACTCGGCGAACCAGGACCCGCACGGCTACGAGGCCACCCCCGGCGACGCGGCCACCGTCGGCGACGCCCAGCTGATCGTCACCAACGGCGGCGGCTACGACGCGTTCATGACCGGCCTGGTCGACGCGTCGGGCAACCGGGCCCCGGTCGTCGACGCGGTCGCGGTCTCCGGGCTGGAGGGCGCCGCCGAGGCGGCGGAGGCCGGTGGGCACGACCACGCGCACGGCGCGGGCGACGCCCACGCGGGTGAGAGCCCCGAGGAGCACGCCGCGCACGCCGGCGAGGGCGAGGAGGCCGGGCACGAGGGCCACGACCACGGCGCGTTCAACGAGCACGTCTGGTACAGCCTGCCGACCGTGCAGAAGGTCGCCCAGCAGATCGCCGACCGGCTCGCCGAGATCGACCCGAGTGCCGCCGAGTACTTCCGCAGCAACGCGCAGACGGTGGGCGGCGGGGTCGCGCAGCTGACCTCGAAGGCCACCGAGATCGGCCGCGCCCACCCCGGCGCACGGGTCGCGGTGACCGAGCCCGTGCCCGACCACCTGCTCGAGACAGCGGGGGTGCAGAACGCGACGCCGCAGGAGTTCTCGTCGGCGGTCGAGGAGGGCACCGACCCGCCCGCCGCCGTCGTCGCGCAGATGCTCGACCTGTTCCGTACCCAGCCGCCGGTCGACGCGCTGATCGTCAACACCCAGACCGAGTCGGCGAGCACCGACCAGGTCCGGGCCGCGGCCGAGCAGGCGGGCGTCCCGGTGGTCGAGATGTCGGAGACGATGCCCGACGGCGTCGACGACTACGTGCAGTGGATGAACACCAACCTCGATGCGCTGAACGCGGCGCTGGCACGCTGATCCCGTGCACCCTGCAACGACCACCCGCCCCGCGCTCTCACTGCGCGGGGCGGGCCTGCGTTTCGGTGACCGGACCCTGTGGTCCGGCCTGGACCTCGACGTCGCGCCCGGCGAGTTCGTCGCCGTGCTCGGCCCGAACGGCTCCGGCAAGACGACGCTGATGCGCGTCCTGCTGGGCCTGCTGCCGCTGTCCGAGGGCGAGGTACGGGTGGCGGGTGCGGCGCCGCGGCGGGGCAGCCCGGAGATCGGCTACGTGCCCCAGCAGCAGCCGCTCGATCCGGACCTGCCGCTGCGCGGACGCGACCTGATCGGCCTGGGGCTGGACGGGCACCGGTTCGGGCCGGGCCTGCGCGGCCGGCGGGAGCGGCGGGCGAAGGTGGACCGGGCGCTGGAGCAGGTCGGTGGGACCGGGTACGCCGACGCCCCCGTCGGACGGCTGTCCGGCGGCGAGCAGCAGCGACTCCGCGTCGCGCAGGCTCTGGTCGGGGACCCGGCCGTCCTGCTGTGCGACGAGCCACTGCTGTCGCTGGACCTCTCACACCAGCGCACCGTCACCCGGCTCATCGAGGACCGCCGCCGGGCCGACGACACCGCGGTGCTGTTCGTGACCCATGAGATCAACCCGGTGCTGCCGCTCGTCGACCGCGTGCTCTACCTGGTCGACGGCCGGTTCCGGATCGGGCCGACGGAGGAGGTCATGACCTCGGAGGTGCTGTCGGAGCTCTACCGCACCGAGGTCGACGTGCTGCGTGTACGGGACCGGCTGGTCGTCGTCGGCGCCGAGGACCACGAGCACCACGGCGACACGCTGCCGGTGGGGGGTGCCTGATGGACGAGCTGTTCTCCCTCGACGGCACCGCGGAGCTGCTCGGCGAGCCGTTCGTCCAGAACGCGCTGATCGCCTGCGCGGTGCTCGGCCTCGTGGCCGGGCTGCTCACCCCGCTGGTCGTCAGCCGCGGCATGGCCTTCGCCGTGCACGGCACCGCGGAGCTGGCCTTCACCGGCGGCGCGGCCGCGCTGCTCGTCGGTGTCGAGGTCGGGCTCGGCTCGGTCGTCGGGGCCGTCGTCGCCGCGACGATCTTCGGGGTGCTCGGCCTGCGGCAGCGCGAGCGGGACTCGGTGATCGGCGTCGTGATGGCGTTCGGGCTCGGCCTCGGGGTGCTGTTCCTGTCGCTGTACGACGGCCGGTCCGCGAACCGGTTCGGCCTGCTCACGGGATCGATCGTGTCGGTCGACGGCACCAACCTGTGGGTGCTCGCCGTCGTCGCGCTGCTCGTGCTGGGCACCCTGCTCGTGGTCTACCGGCCGCTGCTGTTCGCCAGCACCGATCCCGACGTCGCACTCGCCCGCGGTGTCCCGGTGCGGGCGCTGTCGCTGGTGTTCGCGGTGCTGATCGGCCTGGTCACCGCGCTGGCGGTGCCGATCGTCGGTGCGATCCTGGTGCTCGCGGTCATGATCGTTCCCGGGGCGGCGGCGAACCGGGTGACCGCCAACCCGGTGCTCGCCACGGTGATCGCGATCGTGATCGCCGAGGTGGCGCTGGTCGGCGGGACGGTCCTGTCGCTCGCCCCCGGAGTGCCGGTGTCGGCGTACGTGGCGACGATCGGCTTCGTGGCCTACGTGCTGTGCCGGGTGATCGCCCGGCTCCGCGGGCGGGCCCCCGTCCGGGCCTGACCCGGCACGCACCCCGTGACTGCGCCGCGCACCCGCTGCGAGGGGTGCGTGACGCGGCGACGGGGTGCTTGGCGCGGCGACGGGGTGCGCTCAGCGCTCCAGACGACGACGGCGCGCGACCTCGGCGAGCACGACGCCGGTGGCCACCGAGGCGTTCAGCGACTCCACCCGGCCGGCCAGCGGGATCGACACCGTCAGGTCGCAGGTCTCGCGCACCAACCGGGAGAGGCCCTTGCCCTCCGACCCGGTGACGAGCGCCAACGGCCCGGTGGCGAGGTCGAACTCGTCGAGGGAGACGTCACCGTCGGCGGCCAGGCCGACGACCATCAGCCCGGCCGAGGCGTACTCGCGCAGGGTCCGGGTCAGGTTCGTCGCCCGGGCCACCGGCACGCGCACCGCGGTGCCGGCCGAGGTCCGCCACGCGACGGCCGTCATCCCGGCCGCGCGCCGCTGCGGGACGACGACACCGTGCCCGCCGAACGCCCCCACCGACCGGACGACCGCACCCAGGTTCCGCGGGTCGGTCACCCCGTCCAGGGCGACGGTCAGCGCCGGGCGGCCGGAGTCGGCCGCCGCCTCGAGCAGCTCGTCCGGGTGCGCGTAGCTGTACGGCGGCACCTGCAGCGCCAGGCCCTGGTGCAACGCCCCGCCGGTGAGCCGGTCCAGGTCGTTGCGGGGTACCTCCAGGATCGAGATCCCCTGCTCCGCGGCGAGCGAGACCGCCTCGGCGACCCGCTCGTCGGCGGACATGCCGGTGGCGACGTGCAGCGCCGTCGACGGGACACCGGCCCGGAGGCACTCGACGACCGGGTTGCGGCCGAGCACGGTCTCCGGGCCCTCGCCGTCGCCGCGCCGCCCGGCGACCGGACGGCGGCGCTGTTGCTGCTGGTCCTGCCGGTCGCGGCGGGCGGCCGCCTTCTGCTTGGGGTGGCCCGGGCGCATCTCGCCGGACGGGGTCGGCCCCTTGCCGCGGAGCGAGCGCCGGGGCTGGCCGCCGGAACCGATGACCGGGCCCTTCTTCGTGCCCTCCTTGCGAACGGCACCGCGTCGCTTGGAATTGCCTGCCATGCTCTTATGCGTCCTTCAATGTCCAGGTGGAGCCGCCGGCGCCGTCCTCGACGGCGATCCCGGCGGCGAGCAGCTCGTCGCGGAGCCGGTCCGCGGTGGCGAAGTCGCGCCCGGCACGCGCCGCCTGCCGGCGCTCCAGCATCGACTCGACCAGGGTGCCGAGTGCCTGCCGGGCGGCGTCGCCGGCGTTGTCGGCCGCGCCCCCGGCGGCCAGCGGGTCGAGGCCGAGCACGCCCGTCGTCGCGCGGACGCAGGACGCGGCCTGCGACGCGGTGCGGGCGTCGCCGGCGTCGAGGGCGGTGTTGCCCTCCCGCACCAGCTTGTGCACCGCACCGAGCGCGATCGGCGTGCCCAGGTCGTCGTCGAGCGCGGCGGTGAACTCGGCGGGCAGCTCGGTGGAGGGCTCGGGCAGCCCGTGCCGCTCCCGCACCCGGTTCACGAACGACTCGACCCGCCGGTACGCGGCGACCGCCTCGTCCAGCGCGGCGTCGGAGTACTCGATCGCCGACCGGTAGTGCGGGCCGACCAGGTAGTACCGCAGCTCGATCGGGCGGACCCGCTGCAGCAGGGCCTCGATCGCCAGGGTGTTGCCCAGCGACTTCGACATCTTCTCGCCGCCCATGGTCACCCAGGCGTTGTGCAGCCAGAACCGGGCGAACGGGTCACCGGCGGCGTGCGACTGGGCCCGCTCGTTCTCGTGGTGCGGGAACACCAGGTCCAGGCCGCCGCCGTGGATGTCGAACTCCGGGCCCAGGTAGGCGGTCGCCATCGCCGAGCACTCCAGGTGCCACCCCGGACGGCCGTGCCCCCACGGGGTGAGCCAGCTCGGCTCGCCCGGCTTCGCGGCCTTCCACAGCGTGAAGTCGAGCGGGTCCCGCTTGTCCCCGGCCTCGCCCTCGCCCTGGTGGACGTCGTCGACCTTCTGGCCGGACAGCGTCCCGTACTCGGGCATCGTCCGGACGGCGAAGTAGACGTCGCCGTTCGCCGCGTAGGCGTGACCGCGCTCGATCAGCCGCTCGATCAGCTCGACCATCTGCGTGATGTGCCCGGTCGCGCGCGGCTCGACCGACGGCGGGAGGCAGCCCAGGGCGTCGTAGGCGGCGGTGAAGGCCCGCTCGTGCGTGGCCGCCCACTCCCACCACGGACGCCCGGCGGCCTCCGACTTGCGGAGGATCTTGTCGTCGATGTCGGTGACGTTGCGGACCAGGGTGACGTCGTACCCGCTGCGGCCGAGCCAGCGGCGGAGCACGTCGTAGTTGAGACCGGAGCGGACGTGGCCGATGTGCGGCAGCCCCTGCACGGTGGCACCACAGACGTACATCGACACGGCTCCGGCCCGCAGCGGCGTGAACGCACGCTGCTCCCTGGTCGCGCTGTCGAGAAGTCTGAGGCTCACATCACCAGGGTACGGCTCTCCGATTCGTCCACTACACGGGCGGTGCCTCCGCGGCAAGCTGTCCGTCATGAGTGTTCAGCAGCTGTACCCCAGGCTCGTCGTGTCCGACGCCGACGCGGCCATCGCCTTCTACACCGCCGCGTTCGGCGCGGAGCTGGTCGAGCGCTACACCGACGGCTCCGGCCACGTCGTGCACGCCCTGCTGCGGGCGGGCGACGCGGTCTGGGCGGTGAAGGACGGCGACGAGGTCGACCCGGCACCCACCGGCCCGGGCGCGGTGATCCTCGCGCTGTACGTGGACGACCCGGACGCGGTCGCCGCCGCGATCGTCGACGGCGGCGGGCGGGTGATCTTCGAGGTGTCGGACCACCCGTACGGCGAGCGCGGCGGCCGGCTGGCCGACCCGTTCGGTCACGCCTGGATGGTCGCGTCGCGCAGCGGGGACCTCACCACGGAGGAGATCCAGCGGCGGACCGCGGAGGCCTACCCCTGACCGAGGGCCTGTCCCTGGCCGGGGAGGAGCAGGGCCGTCGCGACGGCGGCACGGCCCTCGCCGCGCCCGGTGAGCCCGAGACCGTCGGTGGTGGTGCCCGAGACCGACACCGGGCCGCCGACCACGTCGGACAGCACCCGTTCCGCCTCGGCACGCCGCTTCCCGATCTTGGGATCGTTGCCGACCACCTGGACGGCCGCGTTGCCGACGGTCCAGCCGTCGCGGACGAGCAGCCTGCCGACCTCGGCGAGCAGCGCCACGCCGGACGCGCCGGACCACTCCGGGCGCCCGGTGCCGAACACGGCCCCGAGGTCGCCGAGCCCGGCGGCGGACAGCAGCGCGTCGCAGAGCGCGTGCGCCGCGACGTCGCCGTCGGAGTGCCCGGCGCAGCCGTCGGCGCCGTCCCACAGCAGGCCCGCGACCCAGCAGTCGCGGCCCGCCTCGACGGGGTGGACGTCGGTCCCGATCCCGACCCTCATCCGATCCTCTCCGCGGTCCCCGCGAGCAGCAGGCCGGCGATGCGCAGGTCCCACGCCGTGGTCACCTTGAACGCCAGCGGGTCGCCGGCGACGGTCGACACCGGGTCGCCGGCGGCCTCGACCAGCCCGGCGTCGTCGGTGCGCGGGTCGGGCGACCCCGCGTAGGCGCGGCGCAGGACGCCGGGCAGGAAACCCTGCGGGGTCTGCACCGCACGCAGCGCCGACCTGTCCACCGTGGACACGACGACGCCGTCGGCGTCTACCTGCTTGACGGTGTCGGAGACGGGAAGCACGGGGATCACCGCGGGGGTACCCGCGCGCACCGCGGTCACGACCCGTCGCACGACGTCCGGCGGCGTCAGCGGACGCGCGGCGTCGTGCACGAGCACGACCTCGGTGTCCGGCCCCGTCACGGCGAGCCCGGCCGCGACCGACGCGGTGCGGTCCGCACCACCCGGCACGACCGTCACCGGACGCCCCGGAAGCAGCGCGGCGGCGCCGCTCACCTGATCGACGGGCACGACGACCACGACGTGCCCGACCACGTCCGACGCGAGCAGGCCGTCGACGGCGCGCACCAGCATCGGCACGCCGCCGAGTTCGACGAACGCCTTGGGCACACCGGCACCCAGGCGCTCGCCGGAACCGGCGGCGGGCAGTACGGCGACGACGTCCGCCCCGGAGGACGGCTCGCCCACGTCAGGCGGTCGCGGTCGCGAGCACCTCGTCGAGCAGGACCTCGGCCCGCTCCTCGTCGGTGCCCTCGGCCAGTGCGAGCTCGCTGACCAGGATCTGCCGCGCCTTGCCGAGCATCCGCTTCTCGCCTGCGGACAGACCGCGGTCCTTCTCACGGCGCCACAGGTCGCGGACGACCTCCGCCACCTTGTTCACGTCACCGGAGGTCAACTTCTCCCAGTTGGCCTTGTACCGGCGGGACCAGTTGGTCGGCTCCTCGGCGTGCGGCGCGCGCAACACCTCGAAGACCCGATCCAGGCCCTCCTGACCCACTACGTCCCGGACGCCGACGACCTCGACATTGTCGGCGGGGATACGAACCGTCAGATCACCCTGCTGGACTTTGAGGACGAGGTACTGAACTTCCTCACCCTTGATCGTCCGAGTCTCGATCGCCTCGATGAGAGCGGCACCGTGGTGCGGGTAGACGACAGTCTCTCCGACCTTGAAAACCATGTGTCCTCTGGCCCCTTTCGCTGGGTCCAGATTAACACGCCGCCCGCGGTGGCCGGTGGCCGGTCGGCGCCGTCGTCGCAGGTCAGGGGGTTGACAATGCCGCAAAAACATGTTCCCCGCGAGTGCGTCGGCCGCACGGGGAGGCCGCGGGAGGACTGCGCCGCCGCACCGCCGTGCGACGGACGACCCGGTGGGGCCGCCCGACCGCGCACCCGGTGGCCGTACGAGACTAGGCTCTACGCCGGATCGCACGGCTCCCGTGCCCGGACGGCTCCGGCCGGCCCGGAACACACCTCCGGGGCGCCGCGCCTCCGCGAGATCCGTCGTCAGCGCGCCGGGAGCCGTTCCCGGCCGGCAGGAAGGACACGCCGACCGTGAGCCGCAACCGCCGCCCCCTCCGGACCCTGGCCGGGGTCGCCGGGGCCGTCGCCCTGTCCGGCCTCCTGCTGAGCGGCTGCGGGACGGGCCAGCTCTCGCAGACCGCACAGCAGGTCGCCGCCACCAACGGCCTCAACGCCTCGGTCGGCGACGTCGACCTGCGCGACGTGCAGATCGGCTACCCGCAGGCCCCCGCGAGCGAGGCCGCGCTCTACGCCCGCGGCACCGCGGCGCCGGTGCGCGCCACCCTGATCAACACCGGAGCCACCGCCGACCGCCTGGTCTCGGTCAGCAGCCCGGCGGCCGGCTCGGTCGCCGTCGGCGGCGACCGGGTCCTGGCCCAGGACATCGCGCTCGTCGCGGTGGGCACCAGCGAGCTGCAGCCGACCGCGAGCCGCCCCCTCCAGCTCACCCTCGAGGGGCTGCGGCAGCCGATCGCCGCCGGCGGCGACGTGCCGATGACGTTCGTCTTCGAGCGGGCCGGATCGATCACCGTCACGGTCCCGACCGGGATCCCGGGCGAGGGCAGGCCCGGCGCCGAGCCGGAGCGCGTCGAGGCCGAGGGCGGCCACGGCGGCGGTGCGAACGGCGCCGAGACCGGGGTCGGTGGCCAGACCGGCGGCGAGGCCGAGGCCCCGCCGGTCGACCAGGCGAACCCGGTCCCGAGCGGTGAGGGAACCGAGTCCGCGCCCGGCAACGAGGGCAGCGGCTCGGGCGGCGCCGCCGGGAGCTGACGCCGCGGTCGCGCGCGGCCCGCTCGGGCGGCTACCGCTGCACGGAGTGCGACCAGCGCACCGCGCAGTGGGTGGGGCGGTGCCCCGACTGCCAGGCGTGGGGCTCGCTCGAGCAGGTCGAGGCCCCGCGGGCGGGCGGTCAGCGCACCGTCGTCGCGGGCGCTCCGAGCACGCCGGCCCGGCGGATCGCCGACGTCGAGCTGGACTCGTCGCGGGCCCGGCCGACCGGGGTCGAGGAGCTCGACCGGGTGCTGGGTGGCGGCCTCGTCCCCGGCGCCGTGGTGCTGCTGGCCGGTGAGCCCGGCGTCGGCAAGTCCACGCTGCTGCTGGAGGTCGCTGCACAGGCCGCGGCACGCTCGCGGGTCCTCTACGTCTCCGGCGAGGAGTCCGCGGGCCAGGTGCGGCTGCGCGCCGAGCGGACCGGCGGCGTGCACGACGAGCTCTACCTCGCCGCCGAGTCGGACCTCGAGTCGGTGCTCGGGCACGTCGACCAGCTGAAGCCGTCGCTGCTCGTCGTCGACTCGATCCAGACCATGTCGACGGCGAGCGTCGACGGGACCCCGGGCGGGGTCACCCAGACCCGCGCGGTGACGGTCGGCCTGACCGCGCTCGCGAAGGAACGCGGCCTGGCCGTGCTGCTGGTCGGCCACGTCACCAAGGACGGCGGCATCGCGGGCCCCCGGGTGCTGGAGCACGTCGTCGACGTCGTCCTGCACTTCGAGGGCGACAAGCACTCGGCCCTGCGGATGGTGCGCGGGGTGAAGAACCGGTTCGGACCGGCCGACGAGGTCGGCTGCTTCGAGCTGCGCGACTCCGGCATCGTCGGGCTCCCCGACCCGTCGGGCCTGTTCGTGGGCCGGTTCGGGCAGGGAGCCGAGGGCGTGCAGCCGGGGACGGCCGTCACCGTCGTGATGGACGGCAGGCGTCCGCTGCTCGCCGAGGTGCAGGCCCTCGTGGCCGGCGCCAACATCCCCAGCCCGCGGCGCGCGGTGACGGGTCTGGACGCCTCACGGGTCCCGATGCTGCTCGCCGTCGTCGAGCGGCGGGGCGGGCTGAAGCTGCACGACGCGGAGGTCTACACCGCGACCGTCGGCGGCATGAAGATCACCGAGCCGGCGGCCGACCTCGCAGTCGCGCTCGCCGTCGTCTCCGCGCGGCGGGACGTGACACTGCCCGCCGACCTGGTCGTCCTCGGCGAGCTCGGCCTGGCCGGTGAGCTGCGCCGGGTGCACGGCGTCGGACGGCGGCTGGCCGAGGCGGCCCGGCTGGGCTTCACCAACGCGATCGTCCCGGCCGGCTCCGAGGTCGGCTCGACCGGTATGCGGATCACCGAGGCGACCTCGCTGAAGGAGATCATGCAGCGGATGCGCTGAGCCGCCCGCTCAGCCCATCAGCAGCGGCGCGGGCTCGCTGACGACCGTGCCGAGGCGGGCGAGCACCCGGTACCCGCCGGGCGTCACCCGGTCCCGCTCCGCACCGCAGCCCGGCTCGGAACCGAGCCCGCTCCAGGTCACCGCGAACGCCACCGGCTGGCCCGGGACCAGCGTGCGCAGGTCGTCGGTGGCGGGGTTGACGCAGTCGTTCGACGACCACAGCTTCTGCGCGCCGTCGCCGCTCCAGACGGCGATCTCCTGCTCCGCGCCGTCGAGGTCGCGCACGCAGGGCTGGCCGGACGTGTTCGTCACGACCAGCCGCAGCTCGGGCCGGGCCCCGGCCGGGTAGTTCGGCTGCCCGGTCTCGGACCGGACCTCGATCATCCCGTCGGAGCAGGGCACCGGGCCGGTCGGCGGCGACGGTCCGGCCTGGGGGACGAGCACCGACGGCCGGGGGTGTCGTCCGGCCGGACCGTCTCGTCCCCCGGGCCCGCGTCCGGGGTCGCGGGCCCGGGGGACGCCCCCGCCGTGTCCCCGGGGGGGAGCTCCGGGAGTGGCGGGTGCGGGGAGCGGCGTCTGCGGGGCGCCCGGGGCCGGGGATGCCGGGGCCGCCGTTCCGGGGAGTGCCGCTCGGGTGTCCGGTGTGGACTGCGCTGCGGGGTCGGTGGGAGCGTCGGAGCCGCCGGGGAGCAGCAGCCACGTCGACAGCCACAGCAGCGCGAAGAGCGCGACCAGGGCCGCGCCGACCGCGACAGCGCGCCGACGCCAGTACACCGACGCCGGCAGGGGTCCCACCGGGTCCATCACGTCACTGACGGTAGATCGGCGACTACTCGATGTCGTCGGCGCCGCGCCGGATCCGGACACACCGGCGCAGTTCCACCCGCCAGAGGGAGCGCTCACACCCCCACCGGAGTGATCGGCTCCTGATCTGCCGACAGGATGTCGCGATCCCGCGGTGCTCCACTCCGGACGGTCGACCCGCGGCGGGCCCCGTCCGTGGCCGCCGTCGACCGACCGTGATCGGCCGACCGTCCACGGGTACCGCGCCGGCCCACGCCTCCTCCCCCCCGGACGCGACCCGGACGCGACCCGGTCGTGACGGGCGCGCGCGCCGTCCCCGCGGTAGTGACCGGGCGCCACGCACCAGGGGCCGCCCGGGGCCGTCCGGCGGGTCGCGCGACACTGGTGCGGTGCTGGCCGAGCTGATCTCCCCGTGGTTCCGGGCACACGCCCGCGACCTGCCGTGGCGGCGCCCCGAGACGACCCCGTGGGGGGTGCTGGTCAGCGAGTTCATGCTCCAGCAGACCCCGGTGGCCCGGGTGGAGCCGATCTGGCTGGACTGGATGGAGCGCTGGCCGCTGCCGTCGTCGCTGGCCGCCGCGCCGCGCTCGGAGGTCCTGCGGGCCTGGGGCAAGCTCGGTTACCCGCGGCGGGCGATCCGGCTGCACGACGCCGCGGCGGCGATCGCCGGGCAGCACGGCGACGCCGTGCCCGACGACGTCGAGGCGCTCGAGGCACTCCCCGGGATCGGCTCCTACACCGCGCGGGCGGTCGTCGCGTTCGGCTACGGACTGCGCGCACCGGTGGTCGACACCAACGTCCGGCGCGTGGTCGCCCGGGCCGTGCACGGGCAGGGCGACGCCGGCCCGGCGCGCACCAGGGCCGACCTCGCCGACGTCGACGCGCTCCTGCCCGGCGGGCACGCCGAGGCCGCCGTCGTCTCGGCCGGGTTGATGGAGCTGGGCGCGGTCGTCTGCACCGCGCGGTCGCCGCGCTGCGCGGACTGCCCGGTCGCGCACACCTGCGCCTGGGTCGCCGCGGGGAAGCCCGCCTACGACGGCCCGCGCAAGCCGGTGCAGGGCTTCGCCGGGACCGACCGGCAGGTCCGCGGCAAGCTCATGGACGTCCTGCGGACCGCACCCGGCCCGGTCGAGCGGGCCGCCCTGGACGCGGTCTGGACCGACGCGGGACAGCGCGACCGCTGCCTGCACTCGCTGCTGGTGGACGGCCTGGCCGAGCAGACCGACGACGGCCGCTTCGCCCTCCCCGTCTGATGCCCGCGGTCGTCCGGTTCCGGCTCGACCCGGCCGCCGTCACCGCCCTGGCCGCGCTGCGCGAGCGGCTCGCCGCGGCCGGGGTACCGGCGGCCTCCGGGACCCCGCACGTGACGGTCGCCGCGGCGGGGACCCTCGGCCGCCCGGCACGCGACGCGCTCGCGGCCGAGCTGCGCACGGTCGCCCTCCCGGCGCTGTGGCTGGCCACGCTCGGCTCCGTCACCGGCGACGACGACGCGCTGGTGTTCGCCGCCGTCACCGATCCGGAGGTGCTCGCCGTGCACACCGCGGTGCACGACGCGCTGGCCGGCCGGGTCCGGGGAGCGCACGCGGCACACCTGCCCGGGTCGTGGCTGCCGCACGTCGTGCTGGCGGCCGGACGGCCGGCGGAGGCGTTCCGCCTGCTCCACCCCGCCGCTCCGGTGCGGGCGCGGATCGTCGCGGTGGAGCTGCACGACACCCGCACCGGGGAGACCGCGGTGCTCGCCGAGGCCTGAGCGCACCTCACCCGGTCGCGGCGAGGAGCGCCGTGACCTCTCGGCTCCAGCGTTCCGGTGCCGTGTCGTGCACGAGGTCCCCGGTCCCCGGGAGCCGGACGTGCCGGGCACCCGCCACCCGGGTCGCCAGGAGCTCCAGCTGCCCCGGCGGCGCTACCGACTCCCCCGCCTCGACGACCAGCAGCGGCACCCGGACGGCGGACACCGCGTCGAGCAGCGGTTCCCGGGTCCAGTGCGCGGCGATCTCCATGGCGTCGGCGACGTCGCAGGCGAGCCACCAGCCGTCGTCGCGGCGGACGGCGCACCGTCCCATGTGCACGCCGACCTCCGGGCTCGGCCCGCCGAGTACCCGCTCCAGCTCCGCCCGCGACGGGTGCGGCCCCGCGACCGCGGTGAACCAGGTGCGCATGTCGTCGAGCAGGCTCGGCGGCACCCCGGTCAGGTCCAGCGGCGGGTCCTCGGCGACGACGGCCGTCACCAGGTCCGGCCTGCTCAGCGAGGCCAGCAGCGCGGAGATCCCGCCCATCGAGTGGCCGACCAGCGCCGCCGGTCCGGTGCGTTCGAGCAGGTGGACGACGTCGCCGGCCAGCCGCCGGGGGGACCAGGCCGGATCGGCGCCGGCCGGTCCGGCGGCCCCGGGGCGTCCGGAGCGGCCGTGACCGCGGGCGTCGGGGGCCAGCACCCGGCCGTACGGGGTCAGGGCCGCCACCCGCGGCTCCCAGCTCGCGGCGCAGCTCATCAGCCCGTGCAGCAGCACGACCGGGCGCCCGGCACCACCGAAGCCGGTGACGGCGAGATCGACACCGTCCGAGGAGGTCACTGTCGGCACGGGATCGACCGTAGGCTCTCGCCATGGCCGACTCCGACGACGTCCGCCGGATCGCGCTCGGTCTGGACGGCGCCGTCGAGAACCCCAGCGACGGGTTCGACTTCCGGGTGGGCGGCAAGGGCTTCGTGTGGTCCTACCCGCAGCGGGTCCCCGGACGCCGCCGGGTGCTGCGGACCGACATCGCCGTGCTCTACGTCGGGGACGAGGCGGAGAAGCAGGCCCTGCTGCTCGGCGAGCCCGAGCTGTTCTCCGCCGAGCCCGCCTACCGGACGTTCCCCCTGGTGCTGCTGCATCTGGAGCGGGTCGACGTCCACCGGCTGGCCGAGCTCGTCGGTGACGCCTGGCGCATGCGCGTCGACGAGGCCGGTGGGGGCTAGCGTGGACGGCATGGCCGTTGTGAAGATCAATGCGATCGAGGTTCCCGAGAACGCCGGGCCGGAGCTGGAGAAGCGGTTCGCGAACCGCCTGCACGCCGTCGACGGGCAGCCGGGCTTCATCTCGTTCCAGCTGCTGCGCCCGACTGCCGGGGACGACCGGTACTTCGTCGTCACCCACTGGGAGACCGAGGAGGCGTTCCAGGCCTGGCGCGAGGGACCGGCCGCCGAGGCGCACGCCGGACAGCGCTCGCCGCAGCCCGTCGCGAAGGGCGCGTCCCTGCTGGAGTTCGAGGTCGTCGACCTCGAGAAGATCGCGGCAGAGTCCTGATCGAGGCCCACGAGGTCGCCGCGGCCTTCCCCGAGGAGATCGCCGCGGCGGCCGCCGCCGTCGCCTCGGCCGGCGCGCTGCTGATCACGGCGGGCGCCGGGATGGGCGTCGACTCGGGGCTGCCGGACTTCCGTGGCGGCGAGGGTTTCTGGCGGGCCTACCCGCCCTACGCCCGGCTGGGCCTGCGCTTCGAGGAGCTCGCCGATCCCGAGCACTTCGCCGAGGACCCCGCCCTCGCCTGGGGGTTCTACGGGCACCGGCTGAACCTGTACCGGGCCACCATCCCGCACGCCGGGTTCGCGGTGCTCCGCCGCTGGTCGGAGCGCGTCCCGGCGAACGTGTTCACGTCCAACGTGGACGGCCAGTTCCAGCGGGCGGGGTTCCGGCCCGGCGACGTCGCCGAGGTGCACGGCTCCATCCACCACCTGCAGTGCCTGCGGCTGTGCGGGTACGGGGTGTGGCCGGCCGGCGGCGCGGCGGTCGAGGTCGACGAGGACACGATGCGGGCGGTCGGCGAGCTGCCCCGCTGTCCCGGCTGCGGCGGGCTCGCCCGGCCGGCGATCCTGATGTTCGGCGACGGCGGGTGGGACGACTCGCACGCGGCGCCGTCCCTGCAGCGCCACGTGGACTGGCTGGCCGCGCACCGGTCCGGGGTCGTCGTCGTCGAACTCGGTGCGGGGACGGCCCTGCCCACGGTGCGCCGGCGCTCGGAGCTCGCCTCGGCCGCGACGGGTGCGCTGGTCCGGATCAACGTCCGGGAGCCGGAGGTGCGGCACGGGCGCGGGACCGGCATCCCCGCCCCCGCCGCGGCCACGCTCACCGCGATCGACGAGGCGCTCCGGCCCTGACCCCCGCCCCGGGGGGCGGGGGCGTCGAGGTCAGTCCGGGACGGACTTGTTGTCCGGGACGACGATGCTCGGCAGGTCCGAGAGCCCGGCCAGTGCCGCGTCGTGCACCTGGGCGGCCGGGACGGTCCCGTCCACCCCCGGCAGGTCGCGGGTCGCGGTCGCGGCGGCCACCACGGTCGGGACGTACCCACTGCTGAACGCGCTGCGGGCGGTGGAGTTGACGCACATGTGCGTCATGAACCCGGCGAGCACCAGGTCCTGGTAACCCTCCAGCAGGTCGGCCAGGCCGGTGTGCACGAACGCGCTCGGGAAGTTCTTCGTCACGACCGCCTCGCCGTCGCGCGGCGCGACCGACGAGTGGATCGCGCCGATCGGGGCGGTGACGTCGTACGGGCTGCCCTCACCGGCGTCGTGCCGGATGTGGATCACCTTCGCCCCGGCCGACCGGGCCCGGTCGAGCAGGGTCGCGGCCTCGGTGAGCGCCGGCTCGACGTTCTCCAGCCGCATCACACCCTCGGTGTAGGTGTTCTGCAGGTCGATCATGATCAGTGCGGACCGGGACAGCGGGGCCGGCTCGGCCGGCAGCCCCATCAGCCCGCGCAGGGTGTGCGGATCGGACATCGGTGTCCTCCCTGGTGACGACACGGTGCCGACACACCACGGGCCCGGGAACGCGTCCCCGGGCCCGTGATGGTCAGCTCTGGTTCTCGAGTGCCCGCCATTCGTCGTCGCTGAACAGCCGGGAGCGGATCAGGAACCGGACGCCCTCCGGCGCCTCGACCGAGAACCCGCTGCCCCGTCCCTTCACGACGTCGACGGTCAGGTGGGTGTGCTTCCAGTACTGGAACTGCGACTCCGACATGTGGAAGCCGATGGGCCGCTCGAGGCCCTCCACCCGGAGATCCCCCAGGTGGACGTCCGAGTTGCCCAGCTTGAAGTCCCCGTCCGGGTAGCACATCGGGGCGCTACCGTCGCAGCAGCCGCCGGACTGATGGAACATCAGCGGCCCGTGCAGGTCGGTGAGCTTCACCAGCAGCTCGGCGGCCGCCGGGGTCAGCGCCACCCGCTCCGTCCCCGACCCCGCGACCTCCGGGGCCTGGTCGGGAGTGGTGGCGCCGTCCGGCCGACCCATCAGAAGAAGCCCTGGGCGTTCTGCGAGTAGCTCTGCAGGACGTTCTTCGTCTGCTGGTAGTGGTCCAGCATCATCTTGTGGTTCTCACGGCCGACGCCGGACTGCTTGTAGCCACCGAAGGCCGCGTGCGCCGGGTAGGCGTGGTAGTTGTTCACCCACACCCGGCCGGCCTGGATGTCGCGGCCGGCGCGGTAGGCGGTACCCGCGTCGCGGCTCCACACGCCGGCGCCGAGGCCGTACAGCGTGTCGTTGGCGATCTTCATGGCGTCGTCGTAGTCGGTGAACTTCGCGACCGACACGACCGGCCCGAAGATCTCCTCCTGGAAGATCCGCATGGCGTTGTTGCCCTCGAACACGGTCGGCTTGATGTAGTAGCCGCCGGAGAGGTCGCCGCCCAGGTCCGCCTTCTCGCCACCGGTGAGGACCTTGGCGCCCTCCTGCCGGCCGATGTCGATGTAGGACAGGATCTTCTCGAACTGGTCGTTCGACGCCTGCGCACCGATCATCGTGTCGGTGTCGAGCGGGTTGCCCTGCTTGACCTGCTCGGTCCGCTTGACGGCCTGCTCCAGGAAGTCCTGGTAGATGCCGCCCTGGATCAGCGCACGCGACGGGCAGGTGCAGACCTCGCCCTGGTTGAGGGCGAACATGGTGAAGCCCTCGAGCGCCTTGTCGTAGAACGCGTCCTGCTGCGCCGCGACGTCGTCGAAGAAGACGTTGGGGCTCTTGCCACCCAGCTCCAGGGTGACGGGGATCAGGTTCTCCGACGCGTACTGCATGATCAGCCGGCCGGTGGTGGTCTCACCGGTGAAGGCGATCTTCGAGATGCGCTTGTTCGACGCCAGCGGCTTGCCGGCCTCGACGCCGAAGCCGTTGACGATGTTCAGGACGCCCGGCGGGAGCAGGTCGGCGACCAGCTCGAGCAGCACGTGGATCGACGCCGGGGTCTGCTCGGCCGGCTTCAGGACGACCGCGTTGCCGGCGGCCAGTGCCGGGGCCAGCTTCCAGATCGCCATGAGGATCGGGAAGTTCCACGGGATGATCTGGCCGACCACGCCCAGCGGCTCGTGGAAGTGGTAGGCGACCGTGTCCTCGTCGATCTGGGAGAGCGAGCCCTCCTGCGCGCGGATCGCACCGGCGAAGTAGCGCAGGTGGTCGATCGCGAGCGGGATGTCGGCGGCGAGGGTCTCGCGGCAGGCCTTGCCGTTCTCCCACGACTCGGCGATGGCGACCTTCTCGAGGTTGGCCTCGATGCGGTCGGCCATCTTGTTCAGGATGTTGGCCCGCTCGGTGACCGAGGTCTTGCCCCAGGCCGGTGCCGCACCGTGCGCGGCGTCGAGAGCCTTCTCGACGTCCTCGGCGGTGCCGCGGGCGACCTCGGTGAAGTTCTGCCCCGTGATCGGGGTCGGGTTCTCGAAGTACTGGCCCTTCGCCGGCGCGACGTACTCGCCCCCGATGAAGTGGTCGTAGCGAGGCTTGAACGAGACGACGCTGTCCGGCTGACCCGGGGCGGCGTAGATGGCCATCGTTGGTCCTTCCCGTATGGGGTGCTTCGTCGAACCGAGCGCTGTGCGTGACGCACGTTGCGCGTGACGCCCGACACTAGGAAGGTGGGGGTTGCACGAGAGTTGCACGCAGATGCGGAACCTGACCCGAGGGTCAGTGCCGATCCAGCGGTTTCGATTCAGGTAAGCCTGGGCTAACCGTAAGGTGAGTACCGTGACCACACTGCGAGCCGGCCTGGAGCGCGCGCGGGACGCCGCGCTCGGCGGCGCGCCCGGCCCCGGGGTGCGCCCGGAGATCCGCGAGTCGTGGTCACGGTCGCTCGCCGCCGCCGTCGACCCGGAACGGGCGCGGCCCCGGCACACCTACGACCCCGGCGAGATCGCCGAGCTGCGCGCCGGACACCCGCTCGCACCGACGCTGCCGGTGCTGCGGGACACGCTCGTCGAGGCGGCCGAGCAGTCCCGGCACATGATGATCGTGACCGACGAGCGCGGCCACATCCTCTGGCGGGAGGGCGCGCGCGACGTGCTGCGCCGCGCCGAGCGGGTCGAGCTCGTCGAGGGCACCCGGTGGAGCGAGGACACGATCGGCACCAACGCGATGGGGACCGCGCTGTCCGACGACCGGCCGGTCCGGATCCACTCGGCCGAGCACCTGGTCAGCGCCTACCACCCGTGGACGTGTGCCGCCGCGCCCGTGCACGACCCGGAGACCGGGCGGCAGATCGGCGTCGTCGACGTCACGGGGCCGGAGGAGACCTTCCACCCGATGACGCTGTCCCTGGTCACCGCGGCCGCCCGGCTCGCGGAGCACCGGCTCGCGGCACTGACCGAGCGTCGTGACCGACGGCTGCGCGACACCAACCTGCCCCATCTCGCCCGGCTCGGGGCCACCCCGGGCGCGCTGCTCTCACCGCACGGACGGGTGCTGGCGGCGACGCCGTCGGCCCGCGTCCCGGAACGGATCGCGCTGCCCGAACGGGGTGACCGGGTGCTGCTCGACGGCGGCGTGGAGGGATTCGTCGAACCGCTCGGCGAGGGCTGGCTGCTGCGGGTCCCCTCCGCGGAGGAGCCCGTGCGGCCGGCGCTGACCCTGCCGTTCCTCGGGGCCCGCACCCCGGTGGTGCACCGCGACGGCCGTCCCGTCCGGCTCGGCCTGCGGCACGCCGAGGTCCTCACCCTGCTGGCCCTCCGTCCGGAGGGGATGACCGCCGAGCAGCTCGCCGTCGCGCTCTACGGCGACGACGGGCGCCCGATCACGGTCCGCGCCGAGATGCACCGGCTGCGCAGGCAGGTCGGGGAGGATCTCGTCCGGACCCAGCCGTACCGGCTCGCCGCGCGGGTCGACGCCGACTTCCTGCGGTTGCAGGAGGCGTTGCGGGACGGACTCGTCCGGGACGCCGCCGCCGAGGCCGCCCGCGGCCCCCTCCTGCCGACCTCGGAGTCGCCCGCCGTCCGGGCCGAGCGCGAGCACCTGCTCGTCTCGACGCGGTCCGCGGTGCTGCGCTCCGGTGACCCGGACGCGCTGTGGGCGCTGCTGCGCTCCGGCGAGGGGGACGACGAGGTGCGCCGGCGCCTGCGCATCGCCCTCCCGGCCGACGACCCGCGGCACGACGAACTCTGACCCCGGGAACGCCGAACGCCCGGCCGGGAGTCCCGGCCGGGCGTTCGGTGAGGGTACGACGCCTAGGTCACCCGTCGGTCACTCGTCGCCACCCGTGAGGGCGGCCGGCGGGGTGTCCGGCACCGGCTCGGCGGGCTTGCGCTCGCCGCGGAAGGTGAAGTGCGCCTTGTCGTCGTAGGCCTTCGAGTCCTCCGGAGCGTCCTCGTCGAGCCCTTCGACGTCGACCAGCACGATCTGGCCGCCCTCGAGCTCGCCGAAGAGGATCTTCTCCGACAGCTGGTCCTCGATCTCCCGCTGGATCGTCCGGCGCAGCGGCCGGGCCCCGAGGACCGGGTCGAACCCGCGGCGGGCCAAGAGCTTCTTGGACCGCTCGGTGAGCTCGATGGCCATGTCCTTGTTGGCCAGCTGCTTCTCCACGCGCCCGATCATCAGGTCGACCATCTCGATGATCTGGTCCTGGTTGAGCTGGTGGAAGACGATGATGTCGTCGATGCGGTTGAGGAACTCCGGGCGGAAGTGCTTCTTCAGCTCGTCGTTGACCTTCGTCTTCATCCGCTCGTAGTTCGACGCCTCGTCGTTCCCGGACGAGAAGCCCAGACCCACGGCCTTCGAGATGTCCTGGGTACCCAGGTTCGAGGTGAAGATCAGCACGGTGTTCTTGAAGTCGACCACGCGACCCTGGCCGTCGGTGAGACGGCCGTCCTCGAGCACCTGCAGGAGGGTGTTGTAGATCTCCTGGTGCGCCTTCTCGATCTCGTCGAACAGCACGACCGAGAACGGCTTGCGCCGCACCTTCTCGGTGAGCTGGCCGCCCTCCTCGTAGCCGACGTACCCGGGAGGGGCACCGAACAGCCGCGAGGCGGTGTAGCGGTCGTGGAACTCACCCATGTCGATCTGGATGAGCGCGTCGTCCTCGCCGAACAGGAAGTTCGCGAGCGCCTTGGACAGCTCCGTCTTACCGACACCGGACGGGCCGGCGAAGATGAACGAGCCGGACGGGCGCTTCGGGTCCTTCAGGCCGGCCCGGGTACGCCGGATGGCCTGCGAGACCGACTTGACCGCGTCCTCCTGGCCGATGATGCGCTTGTGGAGCTCGTCCTCCATGCGCAGCAGCCGGGTGGTCTCCTCCTCGGTCAGCTTGAAGACCGGGATGCCGGTCCAGTTGCCCAGGACCTCGGCGATCTGCTCCGAGTCGACCTCGGCGACGACGTCGAGGTCGCCCGACTTCCACTGCTTCTCGCGCTCGGCCTTCTCGCCGAGCAGGGTCTTCTCCTGGTCGCGCAGGTGCGCGGCCCGCTCGAAGTCCTGCGCGTCGATCGCCGACTCCTTGTCCCGGCGGACGTTCGCGATCTTCTCGTCGAACTCCCGCAGGTCCGGCGGAGCGGTCATCCGGCGGATGCGCATCCGGGCGCCGGCCTCGTCGATCAGGTCGATCGCCTTGTCCGGCAGGAAGCGGTCGTTGATGTAGCGGTCGGCCAGCGTCGCGGCCGAGGACAACGCGTCGTCGGTGATCGTGACGCGGTGGTGTGCCTCGTACCGGTCGCGCAGGCCCTTGAGGATCTCGATGGTGTGCGTGACCGACGGCTCGGACACCTGGATCGGCTGGAAGCGGCGCTCCAGGGCCGGGTCCTTCTCGACGTACTTGCGGTACTCGTCGAGCGTGGTCGCACCGATCGTCTGCAGCTCACCACGGGCCAGCATCGGCTTCAGGATCGACGCGGCGTCGATCGCGCCCTCGGCCGCACCCGCACCGACCAGGGTGTGGATCTCGTCGATGAACAGGATGATGTCGCCGCGGGTGCGGATCTCCTTGAGCACCTTCTTGAGGCGCTCCTCGAAGTCACCGCGGTAGCGGGAGCCGGCGACCAGCGAGCCGAGGTCGAGGGTGTAGAGCTGCTTGTCCTTCAGCGTCTCCGGGACCTCACCCTTGACGATCGCCTGGCCCAGGCCCTCGACGGCGGCGGTCTTGCCGACGCCGGCCTCACCGATCAGGACCGGGTTGTTCTTGGTCCTCCGGGAGAGGACCTGCATGATCCGCTCGATCTCCTTCTCCCGGCCGATGACCGGGTCCAGCTTGCCCTCGCGGGCCTGCTGGGTGAGGTTGCGACCGAACTGGTCCAGCACCAGCGACGACGACGGCGTGCCCTCGCCGCGACCGCCCGTGCCGGACTCCTGGGGCTCCTTGCCCTGGTAGCCGGAGAGCAGCTGCAGCACCTGCTGGCGCACCCGGTTCAGGTCGGCACCCAGCTTGACGAGGACCTGGGCGGCGACGCCCTCGCCCTCGCGGATCAGGCCGAGCAGGATGTGCTCGGTGCCGATGTAGTTGTGGCCGAGCTGCAGCGCCTCGCGCAACGACAGCTCGAGGACCTTCTTCGCCCGCGGGGTGAAGGGGATGTGACCCGACGGGGCCTGCTGGCCCTGGCCGATGATCTCCTCGACCTGCTGGCGCACGCCCTCCAGAGCGATACCGAGGGACTCGAGTGCCTTCGCGGCGACACCCTCACCCTCGTGGATCAGGCCAAGGAGGATGTGCTCGGTCCCGATGTAGTTGTGGTTGAGCATCCGGGCCTCTTCTTGGGCCAGGACGACAACACGTCGTGCTCGGTCGGTGAACCTCTCGAACAATTCGCACTCCTTGCCTGCTGCGCCTCACGTACGGCGCGACCAGCATCTCCGTCCGTTCCCGGCAGACCGGGTCCGACACTGCGCCTCGCGTGACACTGCGCCGGACCGCCCCTCGCGGGGCGGACCTCATACCACTGTATCGGTCCGAGGGGGCCCGGCGCCTCCACCTGACGGTCACCGTGGGACGTTCCGTCCGTAACGCGGCCTACACCGGAGGTGTTCCCCGCCGGCTCAGCCGGTCTGCTGCTCGGACTCCTCGCGCACGCGTTCGGCCTGCTTGAACTCGCGGAAGCCCTCCTCGTCGCGGCCACGGCGCCAGTACCCGGAGACCGAGAGGTCCTCCTTCGCGACGCCACGCTCGCGGCCGAGGTGCCTGCGGAGTTCGCGGACGGCGATCGCCTCGCCGTGCACGAACGCGTGTATCCGCCCCTCCCGGAAGCCGAGCGCGCGGACGGCGTCGGGGAGCTGGGTGCTGTCGGGGTCGCCGCCGGCCTCGGACCGGTACAGCCAGTGCACCGTGAGATCGCCATCGCCGGGCAGCTTCAGCTCGTCCTCGGGCCCGTCGACCTGGAGCACGGCGACGACGGGCCGGCCCGCGGGGACGCGCTCGAGCGCGGCACACACCGCGGGCAGCGCGGCCTCGTCCCCGACCAGCAGGTGCCAGTCGGCCTCCGGGTCGGGCGCGTAGGCGCCGCCGGGTCCGACCATCCGCAACCGGTCGCCGGGACGGGCGGCGGCGGCCCACGGCCCCGCGAGGCCGGTGTCGCCGTGGTGCACGAAGTCGATGACGAGCTCGCCGGCACCGTGGTCGAGCGAGCGGACCGTGTAGGTGCGCTGGACCGGCCACTGGTCGCGGGGGTACTCGGCGTGCACCCGGTCCATGTCGAGCGGATCCGGGTACTCGACACCGGGCAGCGGGAACAGGAGCTTGACGTAGCGGTCGGTGTGCTCGGTGTCCGGGAACCCGGCCAGCCCGTCGCCACCGGCGACGACACGCACCATGTGCGGGCTCAGGCGTTCGGTGCGGAGAACCTCGAGTTCGGTGACACGGCGGGCCATGACGGCACCTCCCGGGAGCGGATGGGGGAAGGGGCCCCGGCCACGCTACCCCTCCACCGCCTCCCGGGTGAGGTGACCCTTAGTTCTCCTGGTGGTAGGCCTCGAGGACCTCGGCCGGGATGCGGCCGCGGTCGGAGACCTTCATCCCGCGCTTGCGGGCCCACTCGCGGATCGCCTGGTTCTGCTCACGGTCCACCGACGGACGGCGGGCGGCCGCGTTCGACGCACCACGGCGACGGGCGGCCGGACCGGCCGCGCGACGGGCCGCGGCGACGTAGTCGGCGAGCACGTCCCGCAGCTTCTTCGCGTTGTCGTCCGTCAGGTCGATCTCGTAGTTGCGGCCGTCGAGCCCGAACTCGATCGTTTCGTCCGCGGCGTCGCCGGACAGATCGTCGACGAGCCGGACCTCCTTGATCTGCGCCATCGTCGCAGCCTCCCTGAATCACCGGATACGTTTGCTGGCGAACCGGTCCGGCAGGCAGCTGCTCGAAAGAGAGCAATACCCGGACGCAATGGTGAGGCCACGCGGATCACCGGAACCGACTCGATTCGAAGACTAACCGAGAAATGTTCGCCGCGTCGAGCGAGGGCGGCCACGATTGAGAGAAAGGTACCCGAATACCACTCGTTCGGGCCCGGATACACGTCGCCCCCCTGGTCGCGGTCCGCGACCAGGGGGGGCCGGTGCATTTCGGGCGGCTACGACTCCCCGCGCACGAGCGGGAACAGGATCGTCTCCCGGATGCCGAGCCCGGTGAGCGTCATCAACAGCCGGTCGACACCCATCCCCATCCCGCCGGTGGGCGGCATCCCGTACTCCATCGCCCGGAGGAAGTCCTCGTCGAGCTGCATGGCCTCCGGGTCGCCCGCCGCGGCCTTCACGGACTGCGCGTGGAGGCGTTCCCGCTGCTCCACGGGGTCGACGAGCTCCGAGTAGGCGGTCGCGAGCTCCACCCCGAACACGATGAGGTCCCAGGACTCCGACAGTCGCGGGTCGTCCCGGTGGGCCCGGGTCAGCGGCCGTACCTCGACCGGGAAGTCACGGACGAAGGTCGGCTCGATCAAGGTGTGCTCGACGAGCTTCTCGAACAGCTCCAGCACGATCTGGGCCGGCGTCGGGTATTCGGTGACGTCGACATCGTGCTTCGCCGCGATCTCCTGCAGAACGCCGAGATCGGTGTCGGGTGTCACATCCTGCCCGACGGCCTCGGACACCGACCCGTAGATCGTGACCGACCGCCACTCCCCGCCGAGATCGTGCTCCGTGCCGTCCTGGTGCCGGACGGTGGTCGAGCCGAACAGCGACCGCGCCGCGGACTGGATCAGGTCGCGGGTCAGGACGGCCATGTCGTCATAGGTCGCGTACGCCTGGTAGGCCTCGAGCATCGCGAACTCGGGCGAATGCGTGGAGTCGATGCCCTCGTTCCGGAACACCCGGTTCAGCTCGAAGACCCTCTCGATGCCGCCCACCACGCAACGCTTCAGGAACAGCTCGGGGGCGATCCGCAGGTACAGATCGGAGCCGAGCGCGTTCGCGTGCGTGACGAACGGGCGCGCGGTGGCCCCGCCGTGCAGCAGCTGCAGCATCGGCGTCTCGACCTCGACGAAGTCGAGGTCGGTCAGGGCCTCGCGCACGGTGCGCAGCACCGTGGAGCGGGCGCGGACGGTCTCACGGGCCTGCGGGCGCAGGATCAGGTCGACGTAGCGCTGCCGGACCCGGTTCTCCTCGGAGAGCTCCTTGTGCGCGGTCGGCAGCGGCCGGACCGACTTGGACGCGATCGACCACTCGCCGGCCTGGACGGAGAGCTCGCCCCGCCGCGAGGTGATCACTTCACCGCGCACGAGGACGAAGTCGCCGAGATCGACCACGGACTTCCAGCGCGCCAGCTCCTCGGCGCCGACCCGGTCCAGCGAGAGCATCGCCTGCAGCTCGGTGCCGTCGCCCTCGCGCAGCGTGGCGAAGCAGAGCTTTCCGGTGTTCCGCACGAAGATCACCCGGCCGGCGACGGCGACCTTCTCGCCGGTCGCGGTGTCCGGGGGCAGGTCCGGGTGGGCGTCACGGACCTGGCGCAGGGTGTGCGTGCGGGCGACCTCGACCGGGTACGGCTCGGTGCCGGCGGCCAGCAGCTCCGCGCGCTTGGCCCGGCGCACCCGCATCTGCTCGGGCAGGTCTGCCTCGGGTCCGGGGTCGGTGGGCGTGCCGGGAGTGTTCACGGCAGGTCAGGCTATCGACGCGGCCCCGGGCCGGACGCCGGTGGGTCGGTCGTGGCGGCCTCAGCGCGGCCGGTGGTGGCGCAGGTGGGTCAGACGGAGCCCGTGCAGCGTCAGGTCCGGCACGTGGTGGGTGACCGTGTCCGCCCGGCCGTACACGAGTTCCGCGAGCCCCCCGGTGACGGCGACGGTGACCGGCCCGACGTCGGCGCCGAGCTCGGCGAGGATCCGCCGCACCAGGCCGTCGACCTGGCCGGCGGCGCCGTAGAGCACCCCCGCCTGGACGGCCTCGACCGTCGTCCGGCCGATCACCGACCGCGGCTCGACGAGATCCACCGGCCGCAGCGACGACGCCCGCTCGGCGAGCGCCTGCATCGCGATGTCGATCCCCGGTGCGAGCGCCCCGCCGAGGAACTCCCCGCGCGCGGAGACGACGTCGACGTTGGTGCAGGTGCCCAGGTCGACGCAGATGCACGCGGTACCGAACAGGTGGTGCGCCGCCAGACTGTTCACCACCCGGTCCGCACCGACCTCGCGCGGGTGGTCGACCAGCAGCGGCACCCCGGTGCGCACCCCCGGCCCGACGACGAGCGCCCGCATCCGGTCCGACCAGCGGGCCAGCAGGGTGCGCAGCTCGCGGGACGGGCCGGGCACGGTGGACAGGGCCACGACGGCGTCGACCCCGGCGAAGTGCTCGCCGAGCATCCCGGTGATCATCAGGTCGAGCTCGTCGGCGGTGGCGCGGGTGTCGGTGCGCATCCGCCACCGCCGTTCCGGCTCCGGCGACAGCGACGACGGGTCCGTACCAGGCTCCGGCTCGGGGTAGAGCCCGAGCGAGACGTCGGTGTTCCCGACGTCGATGCAGAGCAGCACTAGCGGGCGGCGCTCGTCAGCAGACCCGATCCGTCCGGCGCGTGCCCGGGGTCGGCACCCAGCTCGGCGACGGCGTTGTCGGCGTCGACGAAGACCACACGCGGGCGGTACTCGCGCAGCTCGGCCTCGTCGTAGGAGCCGTACGAGATCAGGATGACCAGGTCACCGGGGTGCACCAGGTGCGCGGCGGCGCCGTTGATCCCGATGATCCCGGAACCGGGCTCCCCGGTGATCGCGTAGGTCTCCAGCCGGGCGCCGTTGGTGATGTCGACGATCGTGACCTGCTCACCCTCGAGCAGGTCGGCGGCGGCCATCAGGTCGGCGTCGATCGTCACGGAGCCCACGTAGTGCAGGTCGGCCTGGGTGACGGTCGCGCGGTGGATCTTGGACTTCATCATGGTGCGATACACGGCGGTCTCCTCGTGACTCAGAACGCGACGGGGACGTTGTCGATCAGGCGGGTGGCTCCGAACCGGGCGGCGACGAGCAGTCGTCCCTCACCGTCGTCGGGGGCGGGGCCGAGGTCGGTGCCGCGCAGCTCCAGGTAGTCGAGCTCGACGCCCGGCTCGGAGTCGAGCTCGGCCCGGGCGGCGGCCAGGACGGCGTCCTTCCCGCGGGCCGAGACCCCCGCACCGGCGGCGAGCGCCCGGGACAGCACGGCGGCCGCCCGGCGCTGCTCCGGGTCGAGGTAGGCGTTGCGGGAGGAGAGCGCCGTGCCGTCGTCCTCGCGGACGGTGGGGACGCCGACGATCTGCAGCGGGAAGTCCAGGTCGCGCACCATCCTGCGGACCAGGGTCAGCTGCTGGTAGTCCTTCTCCCCGAACATCGCCAGGTCCGGGCCGACGATGTGGAACAACTTGGCGACGACGGTGAGCACGCCGTCGAAGTGCCCCTTCCGGCTCCCGCCCTCCAGGTCGTCGCCGAGCGTCCCGGCGGCGATGCGGGTGTCCGAGCCCGGCGGGTACATGTGCTCGACCTGCGGGGTGAACACGAGCTCGACGCCCTCCTCCCGGCAGACCTCGAGATCGGCCTCCAGCGGGCGCGGGTAGCGGTCGAGGTCCTCGCCCGCACCGAACTGCAGCGGGTTCACGAAGATCGACACGACCGGGACGACGGTGCCCGGCAGGCGACGGGCGTGCCGGATCAGCTCCCGGTGCCCCTTGTGCAGGGCGCCCATGGTCGGGATCAGGACGATCTTCCGCCCGGCACCGCGCAGGGCCCGGGTGACGGGCGCCAGCTTCGCCGGGTCGGAGTGCACGGTCAGCCGGCCGGCCGCGTAGCCGTTCCGGGTGGAGCCGGGCGAGGTCGAGCTGCCGCTCACGTCTCCTCCAGTGTCTTCTCGACGTCGTCCAGTCCGGCCTGGTCCAGCAGGCCGGCGGCCGCGGCGCGGCGGGCGGTCCGCCCCGCCAGGGCGCGGTAGGCGGCCGCCAGGCCGGGGTCCGCGGCGGTGATGCGGTCCAGGTGGGTGCGGAGCGTGCCGGCGTCGCCGCGCGCCACCGGCCCCGTCAGGGCCCGGTCGCCGTGCCGCAGCGCGTTGTCCAGCGCCGCGGAGAGCAGCGGGGCGACGAGCCGGCCGGCCGGCCGGATGCCCGCGGTCTCCAGCAGCTCGATGCAGTCACCGACCAGGGTCATCAGATGGTTGGCGCCGTGGGCGAGCGCAGCGTGGTAGAGCGGGCGCATCGCCTCCGGGACGCGCACCGGCTCGGCCGACATCTCCAGGACGAGCGCCTCGGCGACGCTCCAGCCGACGGCGTCGCGGGGGTCGGCGCCGGGGTCGTCCTCGCCCGCCTCGCCGGGGGCGGTGACGCCGATGCAGCACGACGCGAGGCGCTCGACGTCCTCGGGGCGGCCGGTGAAGGTCATCGCCGGGTGCAGCGCCAGCGGCAGGACCCCCTGGGCGGCGGCCGGTTCCAGCACGGCCGTGCCCTGCGAGCCCGCGGTGTGGACGACGATCTGGCCGGGCCGGAAGCACCCGGCGGCGGCGAGCCCGCGCACCAGGCCGGGCAGGACGTCGTCGGGGACGGCGAGCAGCACCAGGTCGGCCTGCGTGCAGACCTCGTCCGGGGGCAGCAGCGGGGTGTCCGGGAGCAGTTCCGCGGCCCGCCGCACCGAGGCCTTCGAGACCCCGGAGGCGGCCACGACGTGGTGGCCCGCCCGCTCGAGCGCGGCTCCCAGCACCGAACCGACTCGTCCGGCGGAGACCACGCCGACGGCGAGCCGCGCGGGGCGGCCGGCATCGATCACAGTCAGTTCCGTTTCCTCCCGCTCCGGTCCACGTGGGTACCAGTCGGGCAATCCGCGGTCGCACACGACCTCCGTCGGTCGTGCGCCGGACGCGAGGGTAGACGCGCGCCCGGCCCCGGGGACCCTCGTATGACAGGCCTCACCCGGTCCGGCGGCCCGCCGGACCGGGGCCCGGCGGCCCGGCCGATCCGGGATTCTGCGGCCAAGCCGATCCGGAGCCCAGTGGCACGTCATGCACGTACGGGCGGGCCACGGGGGTGCATGGCGTGCCATTCGGCCGGCGGGACCGGGGATCAGCTGCCCGCTGCCCGCTGCCCGCGACGGACGGTCGGCCCAGGACCCGTCGCGCCCCATGCGGTCGCTGTGGGGCGCCGGGTCAGTCCTGTTCGTGCCGGCCGCGGGGCGCCGGGTCCTGGGGTTCGGCGGGGTCGCCGGGACGGCGCATCGGGCGGGTCGGGCCCGGGTTCCCGGGAATGTCGTGGTGCCGGCCGCGGGCCGGGTCGGCGGCCGGGTCCTCCGGACGTCCGACCGGGCGGGTCGCCCCCTCGGCCGGAGCCGGCGGACCCTGGCCCGCAGCTCCACCAGCCGGAGCCGGCGAGCCCTGGCGCACGGCTCCCCCGGCCGGAGTCGGTGGGCCCTGGCGCGGCACGCCCTCCGCGGCACCGGACGTTCCCGGACGCGGCGGCCCCTCGGCGGGAGCTGGAGCCCCGGGCCACGGTGCGGCGCCCGGCGGTGGCCCGCCCGGCCCCGGGGAACCACCACCGGCCCCCGTGAACTCCGGCCGCCCACCCGGACCTGCGGATTCCCGTCGCCCACTCGGACCTGCGGGTTCCGACCGTCCACCGGGACCTGCGGGACCGCGGCTCGCACCACCGCCCGGCGGCGCCGGCGCCGGGCCACCCGGGCTCCCGGACGCCGGACCCGGAGGCCCGCCGCGCAGCCCGGGCACGGCGGGACCGGCCGATCCGGGCGTCGTCCCGGGGACCTGCCCCTCCGGGAAGGTGGGGATCCGGAACGCCCCGGAGAAGCTGCCGTCCGGCGCGGCCGGGGGTGGTGGCTGCCAGCCCGACGGACGCTGCCTGGCCCAGGCCGCGACCAGCGCCTCCGGCACCCCGACGGCGATCGCCCGGGTCCGCAGGACGGCGGCCAGCTTCTCGTCGTGCAGCGCCCCGGCGCTCTCCCGGACGGCGCCGCGGGCGATCCGGTTCCGCATGAACGCCAGCTCGGTGACGGCCGCCTGGTACTCCGCGACGGCCTTCGCGGCGGCCTTCCCGGAGCGCCGCTGGACCAGCGCCCGCCAGCCGCGGCGCCGCGACATCCGGGCCAGCAGCGGGACCTCGCTCGGCGCGATCCACCCCGCCGCCGCGAACCCGGGCAGCTGGGCGGCGACGATCCGCGCCTCGCGGCGGCGGGCGAACACGACGAGCGTGATCATCCCGGCGAAGATCGGGACCATCACGAAGATGTAGACCTCGTAGAACGCCCCCGGCGACGCGGCCAGCACCGACGCGCCGTTCCACAGCGCGTGCAGCACCACCGCGGCGACGTAGCCGGCGATCATCGCCAGCACCCGGACGCCGACGCTGCGGCTGGCGACCGCGAACCCCGCCGCGATCCCGATCATGCAGGTGAACAGCGGGTGCGCGAACGGCGAGGCGATCCCGCGGACGAACAGCGTCGCGAGCACCCCGGCCGTCTCCGGGTCGGAGACCGCCCGGCCCAGGTAGAGGATGTTCTCCGAGAAGGCGAACCCGGCGGCGACGATCCCGGCGTAGACGATGCCGTCGAACTCACGCCGCCGGAACGCCAGCAGCCCGACGACGAACAGGCCCTTGGCGAACTCCTCGATCACCGGCGCGACGACGACCGGACCGAACAGGTCGCCCGCCCCGCGCCCCGCGGCGGCGTCGAGCACCGTCGACGCACTCGTGTTGATCAGCAGCGACATCAGGGCGGCGAACCCGGCGCCCCAGAGGAACGCGCCCATCAGCATCCGCGGCGGTTCCGGCTCCCACCGGTCCACCCACAGGAAGGCGGCGACCACCGGTACGACGGGCAGCAGCGCGGCGAGCGTCCCGATGACGACGCCGCCGGTCCCGATCGCGCGCTGCAGGACCCCGATCGTGATCACGGTCAGCAGCGCGAGGACGACGAGCCCGACGACCGGGAGCAGCACCCCGCGCCGCTTCGCCGACGGTGCCGGCACCGGGGCGTACGGGTGGCGGCCGGACGGCGCCGTGGGGGAGGCCATGGCCCGGCAGCGTAGAGAACTCCGGGCCGCTCCACCGTCCGTGCGCGCCGCGGGAGGCACGGACCACACCCGGCCGGGTGCGGATCAGGTCGAGCGGACCCCGCTGTCGGAGTCGTCGGGATCGTCCGGGGCTCGGCAGCAGTACTCCAGCCAGAGCGCGGCGCCGACCAGCAGCAGCGCGCAGACCAGGCCGATCCCGGCGGAGACGCTGTCGGCGAACGCGGCGACGACGACGTCGGCACGCCGCAGCGTGTGCGCGAGCATCCCGATCCACAGGCCGGCGATCACCGCTCCGCCGACCGACGAGGCCTTCGCCACGAGCACGGCCCGGGCGGCGACCAGCGGCGGGACCGGGAGCGCGTCGCCGCGCCGCTGGATCCGGCGGCGCAGCACGAACGCCCCGGCGAGCTCGGCGGCCGCGAGCACCCCGATGGAGAGGCCCGCGGCGACCGGTACGCCCGGCAGCAGCGGATACGTCAGCTGGACGAGAATGTTGCCGAGCAGGGCCGCGACCACCGTGATCGCGGCGAGGTCCCGGTAGCGGGTGGGCCGGACCGTCGGCCGGGGGTCCTCCCCCGAGCCGGGCCGACGGTCGCCGGGGCCCGGCGCGCTCACGGCGCCGCCCCGGCCGGCAGCAGCGGCAGGTCGTCGCGCCGGTGGATGCCGGAGCGCGCGTCCGGGCCGAGCCGGGTGAGCAGGTCCGCGACCGGCCCGTGCCCCTGCAGGACCGCGTCGGGCTCGGCGAGCAGCCAGGGCAGCAGCACCGTCGCGCGCTCGGGGGTGCCGGGGTGCGGCAGCAGCAGCTCCGGGTCGTCGGAGATCACCGGCTCGTCCCCGTCGCGGACCTGGACGACGTCGACGTCGAGCGTCCGCGGGCCCCACCGCTGCTCCCGGACCCGGCCCGACGCGTCCTCCAGGGCCTGGCCGCGGCGCAGCCAGCCCCACGCGTCCAGCGCCGGGTCCTCGGCGACGACGACGGCGTTGAGGAAGTCGGGCTGGTCGGTGACGCCCCACGGTGCCGTCTCGAACACCGGCGAGACCACGACGAGCGCGGGTCCGAGATCGGCGACGACCGCGCGCAGGTGCACGATCCGGTCCCCCATGTTGGAACCGAGGGAGAGCACCGCGCGGGTCACGACCGGCCCCGGTGCACGACGACTGCGACGTCGTCGAACGCCAGCGGGATCGGCGCGGACGGCTTGTGCAGGGTCACCTCGACCGCACGGATCCGCTCGTCGGACGCGAGCACGTCGTCGGCGACCGCGCCGGCCACGGACTCGATTAGGTCGCGCGGCGGGCCGCCGACGATCGCCGCAGCCCGCTGGGCCAGCGCGCCGTAGTCCAGGGTGTCGGCCAGGTCGTCGGACGCGGCCGCGGCAGCGAGGTCGGCGTGCACGACGAGATCGCAGACGAACTCCTGGCCGTCGCGCCGCTCGTGCCCGAACACCCCGTGGTGGCCGCGGACCCGCAGCCCGCGCAGCTCGATCCGGTCGCCGCTCACCTCTCCCCCTCGCGGGAGGTACGGGCCCGCGACGCACCGAGCCGGCACGCCGCGGCGACCGCGACGGCGTCCATCGTGGACTCGACGTCGTGCACCCGGACGCCCCAGGCGCCGGCGTTCGCGGCGAGCGCGCTGATCGCGGCGGTGGCGGTGTCCCGGCCCGCGGGCGGGCGGGGTGTCCCGTCGCCGGTGGCGAGCAGGTCCCCGAGGAACCTCTTGCGCGAGGCCCCCACCAGGACCGGGAACCCGAGATCGATCAGCACGTCGATCCGGCGCAGCAGCGCCCAGTTGTGGGCGGCCGTCTTCGCGAAGCCCAGGCCCGGGTCCAGCAGGATCCGGTCCGGATCCACCCCGGCCATCACGGCGTGGTCCACCCGGGCGACGAGCTCGGCCCGGACCTCGCCGATCACGTCCTCGTACCCGGCGAGCTGCTGCATCCCGGCGCTGTGCCCGCGCCAGTGCATGAGCACCCACGGCACCCGGGTCTCGGCGACGACCGCGGCCATCCGCGGGTCGGCGAGCCCGCCGGAGACGTCGTTGACCATCACCGCGCCGGCGTCGACACAGGCGGCGGCCACCTCGGACCGGGTGGTGTCGACGCTGACCCGGACACCGGCCCCGGTCAGCTCGCGGACGACCGGCACCACGCGGTCCCGCTCGGTGACGGCGTCGACCCGCTCGGCACCGGGCCGGGTCGACTCGCCACCGACGTCGACGAGATCGGCGCCCGCGTCGCGCATCGCCACACCGTGCGCGATCGCGTGCGAACGGTCCAGGTAGCGCCCGCCGTCGGAGAACGAGTCGGGGGTGACGTTGAGGATCCCCATCACCGCGCAGCGACCGAGCTCCGGCAGACCACCGTCCGGGGCGACCACGTCACGCCCCCCTGATCAGCGACAGCGCCTCCGCGCGGGAGGAGGCGGAGCTCTTGAACAGTCCACGGACCGCCGAGGTCGTGGTGCGCGAACCCGGCTTGCGGATGCCGCGCATGGCCATGCACAGGTGCTCGGCCTCCATCACGACGATCACCGCGCGCGGGTTCAGCTTGCGCACCAGGGCGTCCGCGACCTGCGCGGTGAGTCGCTCCTGCACCTGCGGGCGCTTGGCGTACAGGTCGACCACCCTGGCGATCTTGGACAGGCCGGTGACCTGGCCGTCGACCGCCGGGATGTAGCCGACGTGCGCGACGCCGTGGAAGGGCACGAGGTGGTGCTCGCAGGTCGAGAACATCGGGATGTCCTTGACCAGGACCAGCTCGCCGTGCCCTTCGTCGAACGTCTTCTCCAGCACCGAGTCCGGGTCGACGAACAGCCCGGCGAAGATCTCGCCGTAGGCGCGCGCCACCCGGGCGGGCGTCTCCTTGAGCCCCTCGCGGTCGGGGTTCTCCCCGACCGCGATCAGGAGCTCGCGGACCGCCCGCTCGGCGCGGTCGAGATCGATCTCGGCGGGCACGGCCTGGGTGGCCCCGGCCGCGACCGCGGCGGACCTGACCGGTTCGGGCCAGTCGTCCGTGGTCAACGTGCTCAGTGTCCTGCCTCCGGGTCGTCGCCCCGACGGTCGCCGGTCCGGGGGCCGTCGGTCGTGCCCGACGAACCGGTCCACGGCCCGTTCCGGACCGGGCCCTGCTGCGGGTCGCCGCCCTGCTGGGGGCCCTGCTGCCGCGGGTCCTGCTGCTGCGGGTCCTGCTGCTGGTTCTGTGGCGACGGCTGCTGCGGAGCCTGGCCCTGCTGCCCACCCCAGTTGGCCGGCGGCCAGCTCTGCCCGTGCGGGGTGGTCGCGGGCCGCCAGTCCGGCGGCGCGCCGTAGTTCGGCGCCACCGCGGGCGGGGGCGGCGCGTAGCCGCTGCCGCGTCCGGGCTGCTGCCTGCCGTCGGCGCCGGCCGGACGGCCGTTGCCGTTCGGTGTGGCGCCGTGGACACCGTTGCCGTTCCCGGCGGGTGCGGGTGCCGGGACGGGGTCGGGACCGTAGCCGCCGTCGTTCGGGGCGTCCGGACGGGCCGGGGCGGACCCGCCCGCGGGGAACGGCGACGCACCGGGCAGGCCGGGGGCCTCGCCGTGGCCGTTCGCGGCACCGGACCCGACCGGGGCCGGGGTCCGCTCCGGCTCGGGCCAGGGCTCGCCACGCTCGTGCGCGAGCTCGCGCGGGGTCTTGATCGGCGGCTTCTCCGACGGCGTCCGGTCACCGAAGTCGTTGAACGCGGTGATCCGCGGCCGCTTCTCCACCGACCCGAAGATCCGCTCGAGGTCCCGGCGGTTCAGCGTCTCCTTCTCGAGGAGCTCGAGCACCAGGTCGTCGAGGACGTCGCGGTAGGTGTTGAGGATCTGCCATGCCTCGGTGTGCGCCGCCTCGATGAGCTTGCGCACCTCCTCGTCGATCTCGTGGGCGACCTCCAGCGAGTAGTCCGCCTGGTTGCCCATCGAGCGTCCGAGGAACGGGTCGCCCTGCTCGCGTCCGTAGCGCACCGCGCCCAGCTTTGCGCTCATGCCGTACTCGGTGACCATCGCGCGGGCGATCTTGGTGGCCTGGTCGATGTCCGACGACGCACCCGTCGTCGGCTCGTGGAACACCAGCTCCTCAGCCGAACGGCCGCCCATCGCGAACACGAGGCGGGCGATCATCTCGGCGCGCGTCATGAGGCCCTTGTCGTCCTCCGGGACGACGAGTGCGTGCCCGCCGGTGCGCCCGCGCGGCAGGATCGTGAGCTTGTAGACCGGCTCGAGGTCCGGCATCGCCCACGCCGCCAGCGCGTGCCCGCCCTCGTGGTAGGCGGTGATCTTCTTCTCGCGCTCGGAGACGATCTTCGACTTGCGCTTCGGGCCGACGACGACGCGGTCGACCGACTCCTCCAGCGCCGCGCCGGTGATCTGCGAGTCGTTCTCCCGGGCGGTGAGCAGTGCCGCCTCGTTGATCACGTTCGCGAGGTCGGCACCGGACATGCCGACGGTGCGCTTCGCGAGGCTCTCGAAGTCGACGTCCTGGGCGAACGGCTTGCCCTTGGAGTGCACGGAGAGGATGGCGCGACGGCCGGCGAGGTCGGGCGCGGCGACCGGGATCTGGCGGTCGAACCGGCCCGGGCGCAGCAGCGCCGGGTCCAGGATGTCCGGACGGTTGGTGGCCGCGATCAGGATGATCCCGCCGCGGGCGTCGAACCCGTCCATCTCGACCAGGAGCTGGTTCAGCGTCTGCTCGCGCTCGTCGTGACCGCCGCCGAGGCCCGCGCCGCGCTGGCGGCCGACCGCGTCGATCTCGTCGACGAAGATGATGCAGGGCGCGTTCTGCTTGGCCTGCTCGAACAGGTCACGCACCCGGGAGGCACCGACACCGACGAACATCTCGACGAAGTCGGAGCCGGAGATCGTGTAGAACGGCACGCCCGCCTCGCCGGCGACCGCGCGCGCCAGCAGTGTCTTGCCGGTGCCGGGCGGGCCGTACAGCAGCACGCCCTTGGGGATCTTCGCGCCCAGCGCCTGGTAGCGGCCCGGGTTCTGCAGGAAGTCCTTGATCTCGTACAGCTCTTCGACGGCCTCGTCGGCCCCCGCCACGTCCGAGAACGTGTTCTTCGGCATGTCCTTGTTCAGCTGCTTGGCCTTGGACTTGCCGAAGCTCATCACCCGGTTCCCGCCGCCCTGGGCGTTGTTCAGGAACCAGAACAGGACGATCAGCACCAGCGCCAGCGGGATCATCGTGATGAGCAGCGTGGACAGGAACGAGTCCTGCCGGACGAGGGTGCCGTACTCGGCGATCCCCGGGACCTGGCGCACCTGGTCGAAGATCTGCCCGGAGAGCTGGGCAGGGTACTGCGCGAGGACCTGGGTGGTCTCGTTGCCGTCGACCTCGATCGGGCGGTCCAGGGTCAGCCGGAGCTGCTGCTCCCGGTCCTCGACGAGCGCGTCACGGACGTTGCCGTCCTGGATCTGGGTCAGCGCGACCGACGTCGTCACCTCGGAGTACCCGCGGGTGTCGTCGAGCAGCTGGCTGAACCCGAGATAGATCAGGAGCGCGAGGAGGATCCAGATCAGCGGGTTGCGGAGCAGGCGCTTGCGGTCCATGCAACGTCGGCCGGGGTGGCCTTCACCTTCCCGAGAGTGGTTCGCGGCAGCGGCGGCGGACGGAACACCGCCCCGCCGGACGGCCCTGACCCGCCAGGATAGCCGCACGCAGGAGCGAGCGCGCCGGGCGGACCGGGCCCGGACGGTCGCACGCGACCGTCCGCCGGATCAACGTGTGGACGACCTGGCCGGTTCCCCCGTCGGGGTGTCCCGCCGCACACTCCCGCGGGCCGGTGTGGGAGAACTGTGGGGCACGCACGGTGGGTGATCGGGCGTGCACGTCGGGAGGGGCGATCGGATGGCGCTGCGCGCGGGGCTCGGGCCTCGTCGGACGGTGTCCGCACTGGCCGTCGGGCTGGCCGCCTCCGCCGCGCTGACGCTGTTCACCGCCCCGGCCGGCACGCGCACGGAGGCGCCCGCCGTCCCGGCGGTGACGACCACCGCGCGGGCCGAGGCCCCCGCCGTGATCCCGTCCCCGGCCGTCGCCGCGGGGCCGTCGTCGATCGGGCCGGGCGTCGTCACGGAGACCGCCGGTGCGGGACTGTGCACCGCGGGCCTCGTCCTCACCGCGGGCGACCGCACCTTCCTGGCGCAGGCCGCGCACTGCGGCGGCACCGGCGACGAGACCGAGACCGACGGCTGCACCTCGGCCGCCGTCCCGCTGGGCACCCCGGTGACCGTGCGCGGCACCGACCGGACCGTCACCGGCACGCTCGCCTGGAGCTCCTGGAACACCATGCAGGCGCGCGGCGAGACCGACCCGGACACCTGCGCCTACAACGACCTCGCGCTGGTCGAACTGCCCGCGGACGCCGCGCCCGCGGTCGGGGCGGCGGTGCCGTTCTTCGGCGGCCCCACCGGCGTCTGCACCGAGCCGCTGCCGGCGGGCACCCCGGTGTTCGGCCTGGCCAACCCGCCCGACGCCACGGGCGCCCGCGCGGTCGCGGCCCGTGGCGGCGTCGTGGCGGGCGACGTCGGCGGCGGCTGGGGACACGCGGTGTACACCATGGAGCCGGGCGTGGCCGGCGAGTCCGGCAGCCCGCTGCTCGACGCCGGGGGCCGCGCCGTCGGGGTGCTGTCCAGCCTGTCGTCGACGGCGGACCGCCCCAGCATCGAGTACACCGACCTGGGCCGGGCGCTGGACTACGCCGCGCGCACCGACGGCCCGCCCGGGCTCGCACCGGCGTCGGGACCGGGCTTCACGGCGACCCCGCCCGGCGTCGACCCGCGGTCGCTCGCGACGCCCGCGGGCCCCGGCATCGCCGCCGGCTGACCGGGCCGGTCAGGCGTAGACCGTCGGGTCCAGCGTCCCGATGTAGGGCAGGTCGCGGTACCGCTCGGCGTAGTCGAGGCCGTAGCCGACGACGAACTCGTTCGGGATGTCGAAACCGACGTAGCGGACCGGGACGTCGACCTTCACCGCGTCGGGCTTCCGGAGCAGCGTGATGACGTCGAGCGACGCCGGGCCGCGGGAGTTCAGGTTGTTCAGCAGCCAGTTCAGGGTGAGACCGGAGTCGATGATGTCCTCGACGATCAGCACGTGCCGGCCGGCGATGTCGCGGTCGAGGTCCTTCAGGATCCGCACCACGCCCGACGACGACGTCGACGAGCCGTAGGAGCTGACCGCCATGAACTCCAGCTGGGTGGGCACCGGCAGCGCGCGGGCGAAGTCGGTCATGAACATGACCGCGCCCTTCAGCACCCCGATCAGCAGCAGGTCGCCGTTCCGGCCGTCCTGCACGACGTCGGCGTAGTCCTCGGCGACCTTGCGGGCCAGCTCCTCGGTCTTCTCCCGCACCTGCTCCTCGGTGACCAGCACCGACGAGATGTCCCCGTCGTACACCCGACCCCCTCGCGCGGGCCGCGGTGGCGGCCCGGTCGTCCGGAACCGGGCGATCGTCACGCCCGGTCACGCCCCCACCGTCGGCGGCGCAGCACGAGCCTGCCACGCGTGCGGGTCAGCTCCAAGCCACCACCGAGCGTCGGCCCGCCCTGCCCGCGCCACCGCCCGACGAGATCGTCGGCGGCGCGCAGCTGGGCGTCGGTGAGTGCCCGGACGCCGTGCGCGGCGAGCCATTCCCGCAGTACGCGGCGCCGGACGGCCGCCGGTGCCGTCGCGAGCACCGTCGCGTCGAGGGCCGGGGCGGCGGTGCCGGCGGAGGCGTCGCGGGCCGGTTCCGGGAGCCGTTGCGGCACTCCGGCTCCGGGGTCGCTGTCGCCGGAATCACGCGGGACGGGGACATTCCCGACGGCGTCGTCGTCACGGTCCGTACCCGGGACGGCACACCCCGGCTCTCCGGCGGCCTCCCGGAGCCGGGCGGCCTGCTCGTCGAGGGCGGTGTCGTCGTCGCGGAGCTGGTCCGCGGTCCGCGCCAGCGCCTCGGTGACGCCGCCGCCGAGCACCTCCTCGAGCAGCGGGAGCACCTCGTGCCGCACCCGGGCGCGGGTGAAGCGGGGATCGGTGTTGTGCGGGTCGGCCCAGACCGGGACGCCGGCCTCCGCGCAGGCGTCGGCGGTGTCGGCGCGGCGCAGGCCCAGCAGCGGGCGCAGCCAGGGCGCGCTCCAGGCCCGCATCCCGGCGAGCGAGCGCGCACCGGAACCCCGGCCGAGCCCGAGCAGCACGGTCTCGGCCTGGTCGTCGAGGGTGTGGCCCAGCAGCACCGCCGACGACGGGTGCGGCCGCGCTGCGAGCAGCGCCGCCCGGCGGGCCCGCCGGGCCGCCGCCTCGGTACCGCCGGGACCGGTGACCTGCACAGGGTGCACCGCGGCCTCGATCCCGGCCGCACGCAGCCGGACCGCCAGCTCGGCCGATCGCTCCGCCGAGCCGTCCTGCAGACCGTGGTCGACGACGGCCGCGTGCACCGGCCCCTCGACCACCTCCCGCACGGCGAGGACGAGCGCGGTCGAGTCGGCGCCACCGGAGCAGCCGACGAGCGGCGGGGCCTCGCACACCGGGCCGGGCAGCTCCGCCAGCGCGTCGCGTACCGCGGCCCGCACCCGCCGCCGGGCGGTCATGCCACGCGGCGCAGCCAGGCCCCGGCGTCGGACAGCTCGGCGCGGGTCGGCAGCGTGTCCGGGGACTCCCAGACCCGGTTGAGACCGGCCATGCCGACCTCCCGCTCGACCTCGCGGCAGAACGCGGCGCCGACGGCGTACTGCTTCATCTTCGCGTCGACGCCCAGCAACGCCCGCAGCAGCCGGTCGACGACCCCGCCGCCACGGCGGCGCTCGGTGAACCGGGCGCGGATGACGGCGACGTCCGGCACGACCTCCGGCCCGACGGCGTCCATCACGTGGTCGGCGTGCCCCTCCAGCAGGGTGGACAGCGCGAGCAGCCGGTCGAGCACCGCCCGCTGCTCGGGCCCCTGCAGCAGCTCCACCAGTGCGAGCACGTCGGTCCCGCCCTCACCGCGCAGCGAGCGGATCGCCTCGGGCAGCCGGGCGAGCTTCGCGGTGTCCGGCTCCTGCAGCGACAGCAGCGCGGTGACCAGCCCCGCGAAGTGGTCGCGCAGCCACGGCACCGCGGTGAACTGCAGCCGGTGGGTGGCCTCGTGCAGGCAGACCCAGAGCCCGAACTGGGCACCGTCGACGTCGAGCGACCGGGTCACGGCGTGCACGTTGGGCGCCACCACGATCAGCCGGCCCGCGCCGTCCGGCCCGCCGAACGGGTCGTACTGGCCGAGCACCCGCGCACCCATGTACGCGAGCAGCGCGCCGAGCTGCGCACCGGACCCCGCCGCGGTGACCGACCGGAGCGGCCACGGCGACGCCGGCAGCTCCGCCCCAGAGGTCAGCGCGTCCATCCCGGCGACCGCGGCGCGGGCCCACGCCGGGCGGTCCAGGACCTCGGCGGGCAGCAGCGGGAGCCCGGCCCCGAGCCCGGTCACCTCGCGGACGTGACCCTCGGCGCGGGCCGAGTCCTCCCGCAGCCGTCCGACCAGCTCGCGGGCCGCCTCCGGCGTCGTGCGGGGGCCAGCGGGCATCAGCCGGGCCGCCGTCGCCGCCGCCAGGGACCAGTTCACCGGCAGGCCGCGATCGGCCTGCCGCGCGGTCGCCGGTGCCGGGTCGGTCACGTCGGGCTGCATGCCGGCCACGCTACCCGCGGTCGGGCGTCAGCCGCGGCAGCCGCAACGGCTCAGGGTGGCCGCCACCCGGTCCAGCGCGGGGCGCGCGTCGGCGGGCGAGGTGCCGTTGGAGAGCAGCGCGAACACGAGCAGCCTGCCGTCGACGTCGGTGACCACCCCGGCCAGGCTGGACGCCCCGCTCAGCGTGCCGGTCTTGGCGCGCACGACACCTCGCCCGGCCACCGACGGGCCGTCGCCGAAGCGCTCGGTGAGCGTGCCCCCGCCACCGGCGACCGGGAGCCCGGTGAGGATCGGCCGCAGGAACTGGACGTCGTTCGGGCTGTCCGACTGGGCCGCCGCGGACGCCAGCACCGCGCCGAGGAGCCGCGCCGGGATCCGGTTGTCCCGGGACAGACCGCTGCCGTCGGCGAGCTGCAGGCCGCCGACGTCGTACCCGGCCTGGACCAGCGACTCGGTGACGGCGCGGGAACCGCCGTCGAAGGAGGCGTCGGCGTCGCGGGCGACGGCGACCTGCCGGGCGAGCGCCTCGGCGGAGACGTTGTCCGACGCGGTGAGCATGTACTCGACGAGGCTCGCGATCGGCGGCGAGGAGACGCTGCCCAGCACCGGGGCGGTCGCCGCGGCGGTGCCGTCCTGCACGTCGGTGGCACCGAGCGCGTCGGCCAGTGCCTGGCCCGCGGCCTGCGCGGGATCGGTCGAGCGCGGGCCGTCCTGCTCGGTGGGGGCGGTGCGGCCGCCGTCGAGCATCAGCGGGGACATGGGCGCGACGTAGCCGTCGGCGACGTCGCTCGCGCCCCAGCCCGGCGACTGCGCGGGGCCCTTCCACAGCCCGGTGTCGACGTACACCGTGCGCACCGGGGTGGGGTGCGCGTTCTTCACCTCGGCGGCCAGGTCGTCGATCCGGGCCGGCTCGGGGTAGAGCCCGTCCTGCCCGGCGGGCAGCGCGGTCAGCGACGGGTCACCGCCCCCGACGAGCACGACCGAGTCCTCGCTGGGGCCCGGGACGACCCGGGTGGCGAGCCGGTCGGTGGGGTTCATGGTGAGCAGCGCGGCGGCCGCGGTGAGCAGCTTGGTCGTCGAACCCGGGACCATGGCCCGGCCCCCGTCGCGTTCCCACAGCGGTGCGACACCGCGCGGGGACGACGAGTCCATCACCACACCGGTGACCTCGCCCAGCGCCGGCGAGCTCAGCTGCTCGGACAACACCTGGGTGATCCCGGCGGCGGTCGGGACCGGCGCCGTGGGGGTGAGCGGCCGCAGCGCGGGCATCGGGACCGGCGGGTAGGCGGCGGCCGCCTGGCCGAACCCGATCCGCTCCCGCGCGTCCGGCCCGGCGAGCGCGACGGCGCCGAACAGCGAGGCCAGGGCCATGACCGCGACGACCGCGAACCGCCGCGTGTTGCGGTCCGTCCGCCGATGCCTGCGTCCCACTCCGCCTCCTGCTCGCTGTCCGGTCCGCGGACCGGCCGACCTGTCCGGGTGGTGGTGCGACGACCGCCACACCGCACCCGCAGAGGGTCACCGGCCTGCACCCACGCGGTCCGGTTCCCTCACACTAGGGGGAAGCACCGACGCCGCCGGAGCGGGCGGGCCACCCGGCCCGCCCCGGGCCCGGTGGTACGTGACCCTCTTCAAGGAGCAACGAACCGTGGACTTCGACGTCACCATCGAAATCCCCAAGGGCGGCCGGAACAAGTACGAGGTCGATCACGAGACCGGCCGTATCCGGCTGGACCGGACCCTCTTCACCGCCACCCAGTACCCCGCCGACTACGGGTTCATCGAGGACACCCTCGGCGAGGACGGGGACCCGCTGGACGCGCTCGTCCTGGTGCAGGAGCCCACCTTCCCGGGCTGCATCATCCGGTCCCGCGCGATCGGGATGTTCCGCATGAAGGACGAGAAGGGCGGCGACGACAAGGTCCTCTGCGTCCCCAGCGACGACCCGCGCCAGGAGCACCTGCGCGACATCCACCACCTGGCCGAGTTCGACCGGGCGGAGATCCAGCACTTCTTCGAGATCTACAAGACGCTGGAGCCGGGCAAGAGCGTCGAGGGCGCCGCCTGGGTCGGCCGCGCCGACGCCGAGCGCGAGATCAAGGCGTCCTACGAGCGGGCCAAGACCGAAGGGCACTGAGGCGCTCCGCGCTCGTGAGTGGTTATCGCGGCTCCAGCCGCGATAACCACTCACGAGCCGTCAGGCCCGCTCGAACACCGCCGCGAGGCCCTGCCCGCCGCCGATGCACATCGTCTCGAGCCCGTAGCGGGCGTCACGGCGCTGCATCTCCCGGGTCAGGGTGGCCAGGATCCGGCCGCCGGTCGCGCCGACCGGGTGGCCCAGCGAGATCCCCGAGCCGTTGACGTTGGTCCGCTCGAAGTCGGCGTCGGTGAACTTCCACTCCCGGGTGCAGGCCAGGACCTGCGCCGCGAACGCCTCGTTCAACTCGATCAGGTCGATGTCGGCCAGCGTCAGCCCGGCCGCGTCGAGCGCCTTGGCCGTGGCCGGGACCGGGCCGATGCCCATCGTCTTCGGCGGGACCCCGCCCAGGCCCCAGGACACCAGCCGGGCCAGCGGCCGCAGTCCCAGCTCGGCGGCCTTCTCCGGGCTGGTCACCACGCACGCCGAGGCGCCGTCGTTCTGCCCGGAGGCGTTGCCGGCGGTCACCGTGGCCGCGTCGTCGTCACGCCCCAGGATCGGGCGCAGCTTCGCCAGGGTCTCCATCGACGAGTCGGGCCGGATGTGCTCGTCGGCCTCGACCACGGTGTCGCCCTTGCGGCCCTTGACCGTGACCGGCACCAGCTCGTCGGCGAACCGGCCCTCGGCCTGCGCCGCGGCGGCCCGGTGGTGCGAGCGCACCGAGAACTCGTCCTGCTCGGAGCGGCCGATCGAGTACTCACGGCGCAGGTTCTCCGCGGTCTCCAGCATCCCGCCCGGCACCGGGAAGTTCACGCCACCGGCGGTCACCCGGCCCCGGGCCAGCGAGTCGTTGAGCATGACCCCGGGGCCGCCCTTGACCCCCCACCGCATCCCGGTCGAGTAGAACGACGCCGACGACATCGACTCCGCCCCACCGGCCAGCACCACCTCGGCCGCACCGGTCTGCACCTGCATCGCCGCGTAGAGCACGGCCTGCAGACCCGACCCGCACCGGCGGTCCACCTGGATGCCGCCCGCGGTCACCGGCAGCCCGGCGTCCAGCGCCGCGACCCGGCCGATCGCCGGGGCGTCCATCGACGGGTAGCAGTGCCCGAGCACCACGTCGTCCACCACCGCGCCGTCCAGCCCGGTCCGCTCCACCAGCGCCGCGATCACCGTCGCGGCCAAGGAGTGGGCGGGCACGTCGCGCAACGAACCGCCGAACCCACCCACCGGGGTCCGCAACGGCTCACAGATCACCGCATCACGCATCTGTCCGGTCCTCTCAGACGTACTGCCGGGTCAGCCACTCGGCGACCACGGCGGGCTTCTCGGAGTTCTCGATCTCGACGGTCACCTTCGAGGCGATCTGGACCCCGCCGGAGATGTCGGTGACGTCGATGATCTCGACGCGGCCGCGCACCCGGCTGCCGACCGGGAGCGGGCTGGTGAAGCGCACCTTGTTGAGGCCGTAGTTGACGCCCATCTTCACGCCCTCGATCCGGTACACCCCCTGCACCAGCTTCGGCAGCAGGGACAGCGTGAGGAAGCCGTGGGCGATCGTCGTGCCGAAGGGGCCGTCCTTCGCGCGCTCGGCGTCCACGTGGATCCACTGGTGGTCCCCGGTCGCGTCGGCGAACCCGTCGATCTGCTCCTGCCCGACCTCGACCCAGTCCGAGGCGCCGACCTCGCTCCCCTTCGCCTCCCGCAGCTCGTCGACCCCGTTGAAGACGCGCATCTCCCACCACTTCCGTTCGCTCGGCTCGTCGCTCGCCGGCGACCGCCCACCGTCCCGGCGGCGTCGCCGATGGTCCTTCCCTACCGCACGCGGCGACGCGGGTCGGGGGAACGTCGGGAAACCCACACGCCCCGCCCCGCGGGAACGCCCCGTGTTGACTATGGTCGGTCCGGGAGGAGCCGCCCGCAGGAGATCCGGGCACCGCCTCGACGTGGAAGGCCGCCCACCACATGGACCCGACCGTGACCGACCGCCGATGAGCACTCCGACCACGACGGCGCCCGACCGTCGCCTGGTGCACCGTGCCGTCCCGTACCGGGACCCCGAGCACCAGGCCGAGGTGCTGGCCGGCCCGGTCGGCGACGCCCTCGACCAGAACCGGCGCGCGCTGGTCGTCGTGGAGCAGCGGTGCCGGTCCGAGCTGCAGCGGTCGCTGGGCAGCGATGCGGGGGTCAGATACTGCCCCCCGGAGCGGATGCACTCCGCGCCGCCCTTCACCGTCGCCGGGCGCTGGAGCCGCGCCGTGCGCGACGCGATCGTCGAGGGCGCCCCCGGGGTGTGCACGGTCGGGCAGCCGCTCGACCTGCCCGGCACCGACCCGGCGTACTGGACTCGGCTGGACCTGGCGCTCGACCACGCGCTGCACGGCCTGCCCGTCGAGATGCTGTGCTGCTTCGCCGACGACCGAGGCGCCCGCGCGGAGGCCGGCGCGCTGCACGACGAGTTCCTCGTCGACGGCGACCCGGTACCCAGCGAGTACCGCCGCGACCACCGCACGCTGCTCGCGGAGAACCCGCAGGCGGCGCCCGCTGACCTGGGTGTGCCGCTGCTCGTGCTGCCCGTCGGGCTGGACCGCCTGTCCACCATGCGCCGCGTCGTCCACCGCCAGGCGGTGCTGACCGGGTTCGGCCCGGAGCGCGCCGAGGACCTGGTGCTGGCCGTCAACGAACTCGTCAGCAACGGCATCGAGCACGGCTCGGGCGGCCCGGTGCTGCGGATGTGGCGGACACCGGAGGGCCTGGTCGCCGAGATGACCGACCCGTCGGCCTTCCACCTGCCGTTCCCCGGACTGGCCGCGCCGTCGCCGTCCGGGCGCCGCGGGCGCGGCATGTGGATGGCCTCCGAGCTGACCGACGTGCTGCAGGTGTGGACCGCCGAGGACGACCCGGGCCGGGTGCACGGCACCGTCGTACGGGTGACGGCGGGCCCGCCGTGACCGCCGCCGCCGATCCGGTCGTCCGTTTCCTGCGGATGGTCAGCGGACCGGAACCCGACCTCGACCGTGCCGCCTGTGCGATCGCCGCGGGCGCCGGCGGGGACGGCGGTGCGACCGCCCGCGCGCTGGCCACCCTCGACGAGCTCGCCGACGGGGTGACCGGCCTGGAGTCGTTGCTGCACCGGCTGTTCACCGAGGCGGGCTTCGCCGGCAACACCGCCGAGTACGGCGACCCGCGCAACTCGTTCCTGCCCGACATCCTGGAGCGCCGCACCGGCATCCCGATCACGCTGTCGGTGGTCGCGATCGAGGTGGGCCGCCGGGCCGGGGTGCCGCTGGAGGGCGTCGGGATGCCCGGGCACTTCCTGGTGCGGGTGCCCGGCAGCGACCGCTACCTCGACGTGTTCGACCGCGGCCGCCGGCTGGACCTCGCCGGGTGCGAGGCGCTGTTCCGCGCGACGACCGGCGCGGGGCCGGAGGCGCCGTTCGGGGCGAACCTGCTGCCGCGGGTGTCGACCCGGCAGATCCTGGCCCGCATGCTCGACAACCTGCGCGCGGTCTACGCGCGGCAGAAGAGCCACACCGACCTGGAGTGGGTGCTGCGGATGCGGCTCGGGCTGCGCCACCGCGGCCCCGAGCTGATCCGCGAGCTCGGCGACGTCCTGGCCACGCAGGCGCGGTGGGACGAGGCCGCCCGGCTCATGGAGTCCTGGGTGGACGGCCCGGGGCGCGGGTCGCGATCGGGTGCCGAGGTCCTCGACGAGGTCCGGACCGAGGCACGCAAGCACCGCGCGCACCTCAACTGACCGGGCGGCTCAGGTGTGCGGCGCCCGCGTCGGCGCCCCGGAGTCCTCCCCGAACCGCCACGGCTGCCCGGTCGACTCCAGCACCGCCATCCACAGGTCGCCGTGCGGGTCGACCTGGTTGCGCCGGCTCACGGCGAGGGTCATCGGGATGTGCACGAACCGGCGCCGGACCCGCCCCACCACCATCGACGTCCGGCCCGACATCGCCGCGTGCACCGCGGCCTGGGACAGCCGGACCGTGTAGACGCTGTCGTACGGGTTCGCCGGCACGCTGCGGATCAGGTAGCTGGGGTCGACGTAGCGGACGGTCGTCTCCATCCCGGCGTCGGCGAACGCGTCGCTGATCTGCTCCCGCAGCCACGGCCCGACGTCGGCGAGCTTGGCGTTGCCGGAGGCGTCGGTGCGGCCGATCGGCGGCAGCAGCTCCTGCCCCGCCCCCTCCGCCACGACGACGACGGCGTGCCCGCGCTGCTCCACCCGTCGTCGCAGGTGGTGCAGCAGGCCGGTCTCGCCGTCGAGCTCGAACGGGACCTCCGGGATCAGCACGGCGTCGGCGTCGGACCGGACCAGCGACGCGTAGCAGGCGATGAAGCCGGAGTGCCGGCCCATCAGCTTGACCAGGCCGACCCCGCCGGGGGTGGACTTCGCCTCCACCGTCACCGACCGGATGGCCTCACTGGCCTGGGAGAACGCCGTCTGGAAGCCGAAGCTCTGGTCGATGAAGGGGATGTCGTTGTCGATCGTCTTCGGGATGCCGACGACGGCGATCCGCAGGCCCCGCTCGGCCACCACCCTGGCGATCTCCATCGCCCCGCGCATCGTGCCGTCGCCGCCGATCACGAACAGCACGTTGAGGTGCATCTGCTCGAGGCAGTCGACGATCTCCTCGGGGTCCTGCGGGCCGCGGGAGGTGCCGAGGAAGGTGCCGCCGTCGACCGGGATGTCGCGCACCGACTCCGGGGTCAGCTCGACGACGTCGTGCCCGTAGGAGGAGACGAAGCCGCGGTAGCCGTTGCGGAACCCGACGACCCGCCGGACGCCGTAGTGGTAGGTCAGCGTGCGCACCAGACCGGCGATCACGTCGTTGAGGCCGGGGCACAGGCCACCGCAGGTGACGATGCCCGCCCGCGTCTTGGACGGGTCGAAGTAGATCTGCCGGCGCGGGCCGCACGGTTCGAGGCCGGGCAGCTCCTCGACGTCGACCCCGCGGGCCTTGAGCCCGGCGGCGGTGTCGTCGAGCAGGACGCGGTCACCGGCGTCGACGTAGTGCTCGGTGGTGCGGCGGGCGTCGAGCAGGGGAGCGAGCGGTGAGGTGATGCGGGCGGGCCCGAGAGTGTCGATCGCCAGGTCGCCCGGCGTGATGCTGCTGTACTCCCAGGTCGTCACGCGCTGTCCCACTCCCTGTCGGTGTATCGATCCCGTAGCGGGGTCAATCGTGGCCTACCGGGACGGGGCCGTCGATCGGGGCCCCGGTGGGTGTGACCGCGCTCGCCCGGCCGGGACGCGCCTAGGCTGGGCCGGTGCCCCTCGCCCTGATCACGAACGACGACGGCATCGACTCCCCCGGGCTGTACGCACTGGCCAGGGGTGCGCGCGACGCCGGGTACGACGTCGTCGTCGCCGCCCCCGCCGCGGACGCGAGCGGTGCGGGCGGCTCCGTCCGGTCCGTCACCGACGACGGCCACACCGCCGTGCACGCCCGCGACGACATCGGCGAGCTCGACGGGATCGAGGCGTGGGCGGTCGCGGCCGACCCGGCGTACATCGTGCACGCGGCCGGGCAGGGCTGGTTCGCCCGCGAGCCGGACGTCGTGCTGTCCGGGATCAACGTCGGCGCGAACACCGGCGCCCAGGTGTTGCACTCGGGCACGGTCGGGGCGGTGCTCACCGGGGCGCTGCACGGCTGGTCGGGCATCGCCCTGTCGCTGGCCTGCGGCCTGTCGACGCCGGCCGAGCCGAACTGGGCCACGGTGACCGGGCTGCTGCCCGAGCTGCTGGAGCGGCTGCGGTCCCGTCCCGCCGGGACGCCGTGGACGGTGAACGTCCCCGACGTCCCGGCGGCCGGGCTGCCGCCGCTGCGGGAGGCCGCGCTCTGCGCGACCGGCGCGGTGCGGGTGCGGGTGGCGCACCGGGCGCCGGAACGCGGCCCCGACGGGGTGCGGCCGGGCGGGTTGCGGACGTTCGTCTCGGAGGACCACTCCGAGGCGCTGCCCGGCACCGACGTGGCCCTGCTCGCCGCCGGCCACCCGACGGTCACCGAGCTCGCCCCCATCGGCTCCCGCGCCGGGGGCACCGGCTACCCGGCCTGAGCCGGGCCGTCCCGCCCCCCGTCAGCCGCGCGCGGCGGCGAAGCGCTCGGCGGCGTCCGCCCAGTCGACGACGTTCCACCAGGCCTTGACGTAGTCCGGCTTCACGTTCTTGTACTGCAGGTAGAACGCGTGCTCCCACATGTCGAGCAGCACGATCGGGGTCTGCCCGGCGGGGAGCTGGGACTGCTGGTCGTAGAGCTGGTGGATCAGCAGCTTCTGCCCGAGCCGGTCGAAGCCCAGGATGGCCCAGCCGGAGCCCTGGATGGTGGTGGCGGCGGTGAAGTGCGCCTGGAACGCGTCGAACGACCCGAAGTCGTTGTCGATCGCGGAGGCGAGGTCCCCGGTGGGCTTGTCGCCGCCGTCCGGGGAGAGGTTCTTCCAGAAGGCGGAGTGGTTGACGTGCCCGCCGAGGTTGAACGCGAGGGTCTTCTCCAGGCCGACGATGGCGCCGAAGTCGTTCTTCTCCCGGGCCTCGGCGAGCTTGTCGATGGTGCCGTTGAGGCCCTGGACGTAGGTGTTGTGGTGCTTGGAGTGGTGCAGTTCCATGATCTCCGGCGCGATGTGCGGAGCGAGTGCGCCGTAGTCGTAGGGCAGGTCCGGAAGCGTGTACTCAGCCATGGACGAAGCCTCGGACCTCTACCCGGCTTCAGGTCAAGTGTGACCTAGTTCTCGTCGCGCCCGGTCAGCGCCTGCTCGAGCTCGTCGGCCAGGTGCACGACCTGCCGGAACGGGAACTCGAAACCGTCGAGCGCCGCGGGGCCCAGCGGGATCGAGTGCCGGTACACGATCACGCCCTCCTCGGCCGCGAGCCCGCCCACCACCGACGGGCCGGCCAGCTCCAGCGCCTTCGCGAGGTCGACGTCGCCGAGCCGGGCGACCGGCGACTCGATCTGCACCCACACCTGGTCCGGGTCGGCGACGGCCGCGGCGGCGTCGGTCACCTCGACGCCCGGCCGCGCGGCGGCTTCCCGGATCCGCTTCACGACGACCAGCTGGGTCCGGTCCCCGGTCGTCGGGAGCCGGAACCGGAGCTCGTCGGCGGTCTGCCGGACGATCTCGTACCGCACCACCACGTAGGAGTGCAGGTCTTCCCAGGTCGCCACAGCGGATTCCCCTCGTGAGTCACGTGCCTCCGGCGAACGCGACCCTAGCGTGATCCGGCCCGCGGCCACCCGGGACCGGGCTCAGCCCTCCAGGCCGGTGGTGATGAGCTGGTCGACCGGGGCACGGTCGTCGGTCAGCACCGGCGCCCCGGCGGTGAACGCGGCGGTGCGGGCCGGGTCGAGCACCGCGCCGGGCTCGCCGCTGCGGGCGACCGCGGCCTCCAGCGCCGCCGGGTCGACCGGCCGGTCGGACGCGACGACCACGACGTTCCCGCCGCCGCCCGGTGCGAGCTCGTCGGGCCGGGCCACCAGCATCGTCGTGCCGAAGCTGCCGTCGACCGTCGCCGTCGCGGCGCGCAGCAGGTCCAGCGGGTCGCGGTCGATCACGTTGAGCACGTAGAGCCCGCCGGGACGCAGCACCCGCTGCACCTCGGCGAGGAACTCGCGGGTCGACAGGTGCCACGGCACCGAGCGGGCGCCGAACGCGTCGCCGACGACGAGATCGGCCGAGTCGTCGGGTCGCTCGGCGAGCCCCACCCGGGCGTCGCCGGTGCGGACGGTCGTCGCCGGGATCGCACCGGCGTCCAGCTCGCGCACGCCCAGGTCGACCACCCCGCGGTCGAGTTCCAGCACGGCCGAGGTGCTCCCCGGCCGGGTCGCGGCCAGCCACCGCGGCACGGTGAGCGCCCCACCGCCGACGTGCACGGCGTCCAGCGGCCGTCCCGGCGGGAACGCGGTGTCGACCGCGGCCGCGAACCGTTTCGTGTAGGCGAACTCCAGGTGCGCGGGATCGCCGAGCCGGACGTAGGAGTGCCGGAGGTCGTCGAGCACCAGGTAGCGCCCGGCCGGGTCGTCCGGGTCGGGCTGCACGGACGCGCAGTAGTAGGTGGTGTCGGCGTCGCACCGGCCCGGGACGGCGACGAGCGCGACGGCGAGCAGGACCGCCGCCGTGCCGCCCCGCAGCAGGTCCCGGCGCCGGCGCCACGGCGCGACGACGAGCCCGAGCACCAGGCACGCGGCGGCGGTGACCAGCAGGATCGCGCTCACCGGCAGCAACGCCACCAGCACGAACCCGGTCAGGAAGGTGCCGGCGAGGGAGCCGACGGTCCCGGCCGCGGACAGCCCGCCGACGACCTCACCGGAGCGGTCGAGACCGGTCAGCCGCGCCTTCGTGACGGCCGGGGTGACCGCCGACAGCGCGGTCACCGAGACCAGTGTGGACGCCGCGACGAGGAGGACCGCCGCGTACGGCCCGGCGCCCAGCAGCGGGCCGAGGAGCCGGACGATCGGGCGCACGGCGAGCGTGCCGAGCCCGCCGATCACGAGCATCAGCGCCGCGACGGCCACCGAGTCGCGCTCGTCGGCCCACTTCCCGCCGAGCGCGGCGCCGGCGGCGATCCCGGCCAGCGCCACCCCGATCACCGCGGTCGTGGACTCCAGGGTCAGCCCGACGTACGGGGCCACCAGCCGCGTCGCGAGGGTCTCGACGACGAGGATCGCCGCTCCGGAGACGACGACGGCGGTCCGGGCGAGGGCGAGGCGCACCCCGTCATCGTGCCCGGCCCGCGCGCCGCACCCCGGTGGCGGGGTTCAGTCCCGGCGCAGGCGCAGCACCAGCTTGCCGGTGTTCTCGCCGCGGAACAGGCGCAGCAGGACCTCGGGGAAGTCGTCCACGGTGCCGTCGACGACGTCCTCCCGGCTGTGGATGCGGCCCTCGGCCAGCCACCCGGCGAGCTCGGTGCCGGCCTCGCCCCACCGGTCGACGTAGTCGCCGACCAGGAAGCCCTCCATCCGGGCCCGGTACACGAGCAGGTTCATGTAGTTGCGCGGGCCCTGCATGCCGCTGTCGGAGTTGTACTGGCTGATGGCGCCGCAGATGACGACGCGTGCGTGCATCGCGAGCCTGCCGAGCACGGCGTCGAGGATCTCCCCGCCGACGTTGTCGAAGTAGACGTCGACGCCGTCGGGGGCGAGCTCGCGCAGCCGCTGCGACACGTTCTCGGTGCGGTAGTCGATCGCGGCGTCGAAGCCGAGCTCGCCGGTGACCCAGGAACACTTCTCCGGCCCGCCGGCGATGCCGACCACCCGGGCACCCCGGATCTTCGCGAGCTGCCCCACGACGCTGCCGACCGCGCCCGCGGCACCGGAGACGACGACGGTCTCCCCCTCCTTCAGCGCACCGACGTCGAAGAGCCCGAACCAGGCGGTCATGCCGGTCATCCCGAGCAGCGCGAGGTAGCGCTCCGGCGGGACCTCGGCGGTGGGCCGCACCTTCTGCAGGCCGGAGCCGTCGGTCTCGACGTAGTCCTGCACGCCGAGCACGCCGGTGACGGTGTCGCCGACGGCGAAGCCCGGGTGGTTCGACGCCACGACCTCGCCGAGGCCCAGCGCCCGCATGACGGAGCCGATCCCGACCGGCGGGGCGTAGGACTTCCCCTCGTTCATCCAGCCGCGCATCGCCGGGTCCAGGGAGACGTGGCTGACGCGGACGACGAACCGCCCCTCGCCGGGCTCCGGGACCGGCTCGGAGGTGTGCTCCCACACCTCGGGGCCGGGGAGCCCGGTCGGGCGGGCGGGCGAGGCGTACCTGGTGGTTGAGGTCGTTACCCATGGGTACCGGTCTACCCGCGCAGCGCGCCCCGCACCCCATCACAGTCATCACCCGGCCCCCGGGAATGTCGTTCACCCACCGAACGAACCCCGCCCCGCTCACCGGTTCCGCCGGTGCTCACGCGATCGGGCGAGCGCCGACGGAACCCGTGAGCGTCTGCGCTACAGGCCCAGGTGGCGGGCTATCAGGAGTTTCTGGACCTCTGAGGTGCCTTCGCCTATCTCCAGGATCTTCGCGTCGCGGTAGAAGCGGCCGACGGGGTACTCGTTCATGAAGCCGTAGCCGCCGAAGACCTGCGTGGCGTCGCGGGCGTTGTCCATCGCCGCGTTCGAGGCGACGAGCTTCGCGATCGCCGCCTCCTTCTTGAACGGCTCCCCGTCGACGAGGAGCCGGGCGGCGTGCTGCCACGCGAGCCGGGCGGTGTGCACCCGGGCCTCCATCTCGGCGATCTTGAACTGGATCGCCTGGTAGCCACCGATCGTCCGGCCGAACGCCTCCCGCTCACCGGCGTAGCGCACCGACTCGTCGACGCAGCCCTGGGCCAGCCCGACCGAGAGCGCGGCGATCGCGACCCGGCCCTCGTCCAGGATGGACAGGAACTGGGCGTAGCCGCGGCCGCGCTCCCCGAGCAGGTTCGCCTCGGGGACGCGGACGTCGTCGAAGAACAGCTCGCGGGTGTCCGAGCAGTTCCAGCCGACCTTGGAGTACTTCCCGCCGACGGTGAACCCGGGCGTCCCGGCGGGGACGAGGATCGCCGAGATCTCCTTGCCGCCGTCGGGCTTCTCGCCGGTCACGGCGGTGACGGTGACGACCGAGGTGATGTCGGTGCCGGAGTTGGTGATGAAGCACTTCGACCCGTTGATCACCCACTCGCCGCCCTCGAGACGGGCGGTGGTGCGGGTGGCACCGGCGTCGGACCCGCCGCCGGGCTCGGTGAGGCCGAACGCGCCGAGTGCCCGCCCGGCGGCGAGGTCGGGCAGCCAGCGGGCCTTCTGCTCCTCGGTGCCGAAGCGGAGGATCGGCATGGCACCGAGCCCGACACCGGCCTCGACGGTGATCGAGACCGACGAGTCGACCCGGGCGAGCTCCTCCAGGGCCAGGCAGAGCGCGTAGTAGTCGCCGCCCATGCCGCCGTAGGACTCGGGGACGGGCAGGCCGAACAGGCCCATCGCGCCCATCTTCGCGGTGATGTCGTACGGGAACTCCTCGCGGATGTAGAGGTCCCCGATGACCGGGGCGACCTCCCTGCGCGCGAACTCCTCGACCGAGACCCGCAGTGCCTCGTACTCCTCGGCGGAGGTCCGTCCGGTGGCGGTGGTCATGCCGACTCCTCCTTCTCGGGAGCCGCCTCGACGACCAGCAGCACCGCGTCCTTCGCGACGGTGGCTCCGGGGCGGGCCCTCAGCTCGCGCACCGTCCCGTCGACGGGGGCGGTGAGCACGTGTTCCATCTTCATGGCCTCGACGACCACCAGCGTCGCGCCGGCGGTCACGGTGTCGCCCTCGGCGACCTCGACGACGGTCACGGTGCCCGGCATCGGCGAGACGACCGGGCCGCCGTCGTCCTCGGCGGCGGTGCGGGCTACCTCCAGTGGCTCCTGCTCGCGGACGCCCCAGGCGTGGCCGTCGCGCCCGATCCAGAGCACCCCGTCGGACGCCTGGGCGACCGCGTAGCGGCGGGTGCGGCCGTCGTGGGTGTGCTCGACCGCCCCCGGTCCGACGGCGGCGGTGCGGCAGCGGTGCACCGGTGCGGCCCCGGTCGCGGACGCGGGGGTCGCCCCGTCCTCGCCGTCCCGGCCGGGCAGTGCCAGGTCGAACCCGGCGGCGCGGCCGCGGACCCGCACCTCGGCGGCGTCCGCCCCGGCGGCGACCAGCCGCCGCACGGTCCAGGCCGGCTCACCGACCCGCCAGCCGCCCGGGACGTCGAACGGGTCGACGACCCGCGGTGCCTCGGACGGCGACACCGGCTCCAGCCGCAGCAGCGCCTGCCCGGCGACCGCGCCGAGCACGTCCTCGGGGACGCCGGTGTCCACCAGCGCCGCCCCGCGCCGCGCGATCAGGCCGGTGTCGAGCCGGCCGGCGCGGACGTCGTCGTCGGCGAGCAGTGCCCGCAGGAACGCCACGTTGGAGTCGAGCCCGAGCAGGACCGTGTCGCGCAGGGCGCCGTCGAGCCGGCGCAGCGCCTCGTCGCGGGTGGCGCCGTGGGCGATCACCTTGGCGAGCATCGGGTCGTAGTCCGAGCCGACGACCGTGCCGGTCGCGATGCCCGAGTCGACCCGCACCCCGGCGGCCGGGCTCCAGTCGAGCACCGGCCCGCCGCTCGGGAGGAAGGTCAGCGCGCCGTCGTGCACCGCGGTCGACTCGGCGTAGACCCGGGCCTCGACGGCGTGGCCGGTCAGCACGACGTCGTCCTGACCGATCGGCAGCGGCTCCCCGGCGGCGACCCGCAGCTGGAGCTCGACCAGGTCCAGGCCGGTGACCTCCTCGGTGACCGGGTGCTCGACCTGCAGCCGGGTGTTCATCTCCAGGAAGAAGAACTCGAGATCGGACGCCGCCCGGTCACCGCTCACGATGAACTCGACGGTCCCGGCGCCGGTGTAACCCACAGCGCGGGCCGCCTCGCAGGCCGCACGGCCCATCTCGGCGCGCTGCGCGTCGGTGAGCAGCGCCGACGGCGCCTCCTCGATGATCTTCTGGTGCCTGCGCTGCAGCGAGCACTCGCGCTCGCCGAGGTGGACGACGCCGCCGTGGGCGTCGGCCATCACCTGGATCTCGATGTGGCGCGGGGTGGTGACCAGGCGCTCGACGAGCAGGGTGTCGTCGCCGAACGAGCCGCGGGCCTCGCGCCGGGCCCCGGCGATGGCGTCGGCGAGGCCCTCCGGGGAGTGCACCTCGCGCATGCCCTTGCCGCCCCCGCCGGCGCTCGGCTTGAGCAGGACCGGGTAGCCGATGTCGGCGACGACGGCGGTGAGCTCGTCGTCGGACAGGCCTGCCCCGTCGGAGCCGGGCACGACCGGCACCCCGGCCTTGGCGACGGTCTGCTTGGCGCGGATCTTGTCGCCCATCGCCTCGATCGCCGACGACGGCGGCCCGACGAACGCGATCCCGGCCTGCTCGCAGGCGGTGGCGAACGCGGTGTTCTCGGACAGGAAGCCGTAGCCGGGGTGGATCGCCTGCGCGCCGGTGGCCCGGGCCGCGGCGATCACGTTCTCGATCGACAGGTAGGACTCGGCGGCCGCGGCGGGCCCGATCCGGACCGCCTCGTCGGCGGCGCGGACGTGCGGGGCGGAGGAGTCGGCGTCGGAGTACACGGCGACGCTGCGCACGCCGAGCGCGCGCAGGGTGCGGACGACCCGGACGGCGATCTCGCCGCGGTTGGCGACCAGGACGGTGTCGAACATGCGGCTCACGGCCCTCACATCCGGAAGACGCCGAAGGCCGGGTCGGCCAGGGGCGCGTTGGCGGCGACGGACAGGGACAGGCCCAGCACCGTGCGGGTGTCGGCGGGGTCGATGACGCCGTCGTCCCACAGCCGGGCGGTGGAGTAGTAGGGGTGGCCCTGCGCCTCGTACTGGGCGCGGATCGCGTCCGGATCGGCGTTGCCGACGGTGCCGAGCACGGTCGCGGCCTGCTCCCCGCCCATGACGGAGACGCGGGCGTTGGGCCACATGAACAGGAACCGCGGCGAGTACGCCCGCCCGCACATGGCGTAGTTCCCGGCGCCGAACGACCCGCCGATGACGACGGTCAGCTTCGGCACCCGCGTCGAGGCGACGGCGGTGACCATCTTGGCGCCGTTCTTCGCGATCCCGCCGGCCTCGTAGTCGCGGCCGACCATGAACCCGGAGATGTTCTGCAGGAACACCAGCGGGATCCCGCGCTGGTCGCACAGCTCGACGAAGTGCGCGCCCTTGACCGCGGACTCGGAGAACAGGATCCCGTTGTTCGCCACGATCCCGACCGGGTGGCCGTGGATCCGGGCGAAACCGGTGACCAGCGTCGTGCCGTACTCGGACTTGAACTCGCCGAACCGGGAGCCGTCGACGACGCGGGCGATCACCTCGCGCACGTCGTAGGGGGTCCGTGAGTCGGCCGGGACCGCGCCGTAGAGCTCCGCCGGGTCGACGGCCGGGGCCTCGGTCGGCGCGACGTCCCACGGCCGCGGGGCGCGCGGGCCGAGCGTGCCGACGATGGCCCGGACCCGCTGGAGGGCGTCGGCGTCGTCGGCGGCCAGGTGGTCGGTCACCCCGGAGGTCTTCGAGTGCAGGTCCCCGCCGCCCAGCTCCTCGGCGGTGACGACCTCACCGGTCGCCGCCTTCACCAGCGGGGGGCCGCCGAGGAAGATCGTGCCCTGGTTGCGGACGATCACCGCCTCGTCCGACATCGCCGGCACGTAGGCGCCACCCGCGGTGCAGGAGCCCAGCACGGCGGCGATCTGCGGGATGCCCTGCCCGGACATCTGCGCCTGGTTGTAGAAGATCCGGCCGAAGTGCTCGCGGTCCGGGAAGACCTGGTCCTGCTCGGGCAGGTAGGCGCCACCCGAGTCGACCAGGTAGACGCAGGGCAGCCTGTTCTGCAGCGCCACCTCCTGCGCCCGGAGGTGCTTCTTGACCGTCATCGGGTAGTAGGTGCCGCCCTTGACCGTCGCGTCGTTGGCGACGATCACGCACTCGCGACCGGCCACCCGGCCGACACCGGTGATCATCCCGGCGCCGGGGGCCTGGTCGTCGTACATGCCGTGCGCCGCCATCGGCGACAGCTCCAGGAACGGCGACGACGGGTCGACCAGCGAGTCCACCCGGTCCCGTGGCAGCAGTTTGCCGCGCTCCACGTGGCGGGTCCGCGACCGCTCGGGTCCGCCCAGCCGGGCCGAGGCGAGCTGCGCGTTCAGGTCCGCCACCAGGTCGCGGTGCGCGGCGGCGTTCGCCGCGAACCCGTCGCCGGACGGGTCGACCGCCGTGCCGAGCCTGGACGCTCCCTGCGCCGCTTCCGGGACCACCATCCGTACCTCCTGTTAACGACCGTTAACAGGTTAGCGCTCGTTAACGTGGTTCGTCCAGCACCGGTCCCCGTCTCAGGCCCGTCACAGCGTCGGCGGAGCACACTCGTCGTACGACCGATGGGGAGGAGCGCCGATGAGGGTCCTCGGGCGTCCGACACCGCTGTTCCTGCAGGCCACCGTCCGTCACGGGCGGGCGCGGACACTACGGTAGAAGCGTGCGTCTGCTACTGGTCGAGGACGAGAAACCGCTCGCCGAGCTCGTCCGGCGGGGCCTGGCCGCCGAGGGGCACGAGATCGAGCTCGCCCACGACGGCAACACCGGCCTGCAGTACGCGTTGTCCGGCCGGCACGACGTGATCGTCCTGGACATCATGCTCCCGGGCCTGTCCGGCTACCGGATCCTGCAGCACCTGCGCGACCGCGGCGTGTGGACCCCGGTGCTGATGCTGACCGCGAAGGACGGCGAGTACGACGAGGCCGACGCGTTCGACCTCGGCGCCGACGACTACCTGACCAAGCCCTTCTCGTTCGTCGTACTGCTGGCCCGGCTGCGGGCACTGCTGCGGCGCGCCGGGGAGTCGGCACCGACCGTCCTGCGCGTCGGGGACCTGTCGCTGGACCCTGCGACCCACCGGGTGCACCGCGGCGACGTCGAGATCTCCCTGACCCCACGCGAGTTCGGGGTGCTGGAGCACCTGATGGCGCACCCGGGGCAGGTCGTGACCAAGACCGACATCCTGCGGTCGGTGTGGGACGCCCACTACGACGGCGAGGTCAACGTCGTCGAGGTCTACGTCGGCTACCTGCGCCGGAAGATCGACGCGCCGTTCGGGACGCACAGCATCGAGACGCTGCGCGGCGTGGGCTACCGGATGTCCGAGCCCGCCGCCGCACCCCCGGCCTGACCCCCGGGGACCGCCGGATCAGCTCCGGCGGTCGTCCGGGCGGCGCGGGGCCGGGGCCCGCGACTCCCCGGACCGTGCCGCCTCGCCCTGGGCCGTCTCGGCGCGGGCGGCACCGGTCCGCGTCCCGCCGTTCCGGGTCGCCACGGCCGTGCCGCCGCGCGGGCCGGTGCCGGCTCGGACCACCGGGAGCGGACGGGTCTCGTTCTCGTCGGCGGGGCTGCCGACGGTGTCCGGACGGATCGGCAGCGGACCGGTCGGCGGGTCGTTCCGGCGCTGCGCCCGGCCGGCGTCCTGCTCCGGGCGGGGAGCCCCGGGCGACGGACGCGTGGCGCCGCCGCCCGCGGACGTCACCTCGGGGGTGACCCCGTTCCCCCCGGCCGGGGTGGCCGTCCGGTTCGCCTCCGCACCGGCTGCACCGGCTGCACCAGCCAGGTCGACCGCACCGGACGCGCCGCCGGAGGGCGCCGGACCGGAGGGCGCCGGACCGGGCTTGGCGGGACCGGAGTGCGCCCCGGCCGGGATCTCCAGGATCCTGGGCAACGGGCCGGACGGGCGGTCGTCACGCAGGTCGGGGTCCGGCTCGGACGCCCCGGACGGCTCGGACTCGTCGTCCGGCTCGGGGACCGGAGCCGCGACGACCGCCGGGAGGGTCACCCGGAACCGGGCACCGCCCAGCTCCGGCGACTCCAGGGCCGCCACCGTGCCGCCGTGCGCGGCGACCAGCTCGGACACGATCGACAGGCCCAGGCCGGAGCCGCCGTCGCCGCGCGAACGGGCCTCGTCGAGGCGGACGAACCGCTCGAACACCCGGGCCCGGTCGGCCTCGGGGACACCGCAGCCGTCGTCCTCGACGTCGATCACCGCGGTGGCGCCGTCGGTCCCGACCGACACCGTCACCGTCGACGTCGCGTGCCGCTTGGCGTTGTCGACGAGGTTGCGCACCACCCGGACCAGCTGGCCGCGGTCGCCGACCACCCGGGCCGGCTCGGTCGTCACCCGGACGGCGACGGCCGTCGCCCCGGACGGCCGGACCCGCTCGGCGTCGGCGATCTCGTCGAGATCGACCTCCTCGCGGCGGGGCGCGAGCCCGCGCTCGTCGGCCCTGGCCAGGAACAGCAGTCCCTCGACCAGACCGGTCAGCCGGGCGGTCTCGCCGCGGAGCGTCTCGACGGTGGCCCGGTCCGCCGACTCCTCCGCCATCCCGGTGCCGAGCAGCTCCAGGCCGGTGGAGACCGTCGCGAGCGGGCTGCGCAGCTCGTGGCTGGCGTCGGCGACGAACCGCCGCTGGGTGGCCTGTGACGACTCGATCCGGCCGAGCATCTGGTTCATCGTGCGGGCGAGCCTGCCGACCTCGTCCCGCGACGCCGGCTCGGGCACCCGTTCGGACAGGTCCTTCTCACCCATCCCGGCGACCCGCGACCGCATCTCCTCCACCGGGCGGAGCGCGCGGCCTGCGAACAGGTAGGTGAAGAACCCGGCGACCAGCACCAGGACCGGGATCCCGCCGGCGGCCAGCAGCCCGACGGTCTCGACGGCCTGGTGCACCGGCTTGAGGTCCTGCGCGGCGTAGACGGTGATCGGCCGCCCCTGGGCACGCGCCCCGAGGCCGACGACCATCATGTTCTCGGTCGCCGTCTCGTCGTCCCCGACCTGGTCGGCGCCGTTGCGGTAGGTGATCGGGACATCGGCCTCGGACCGCGTCTCGCCCGGCGCCAGCAGCCACGGCACGATGGGGTCGGCCTCGTCGAGCGGATCGGACGAGCCGATGATCTGGACGTCCTTCTGGGCGCCGTTCGAGCCGACCATCCAGTCCGGGGCGTTGGTCTCGTCGCTGTAGGCGGTGGCGATCTGGACGATGTCGGTGCGCTTGCCGGTCGCGTCGATGGCGTTGCGCTTGGGATCGCTGCTGCCGGAGAAGTTCGCTTCGACCCGGGTGGCGAGCTGCTGGGCGGTCTGCTGGAGGGCGTCGCGGGTGTTGGCCTTCAGCGTCTGGTCGAGCACCAGGACCAGCGACACCCCGGCGACGACGAGCACGAGCGCGACCGCCGCCGCGGCGGCGAGCGCGGACGCCGCGCGCACGCCGGTGCGCTCGCGCAGCCGGCGCAGGGTGCTCATCACACCGACGAGGGTATCGCCGACGACCTGTGCGGATCCTGAGACGATCCGCACGGCGGTTAACAACCGTTAACCCGGAGCGGTACGCTCGTGCGATGGCCGCCCCGGAGTCCGCCGGCCCCAGCCGGCGCGAGCAGATCCTCGCCGAGGCGGCACGCCTCTTCGCCCGGCACGGCTTCCACGGCGTGAGCATCGCCGACCTGGGAGCGGCCGTCGGGGTCAGCGGGCCCGCCCTCTACCGGCACTTCCCGGGCAAGGAGGCGCTGCTCGCCGAGATGCTGATCGACATCAGCGAGCGGCTGCTGGAGGGCGGCCGCGCCCGGGTCCGGCACGACGATCCGCGGGCAGCGCTGGCGGACCTCGTGGACTTCCACGTCGAGTTCGCCACCCGCGAGCCGGAGCTGATCGTCGTGCAGGACCGGGACCTGGCGAACCTGCCCGACGAGGCACGCCGCACCGTCCGGCGGCTCCAGCGCACCTACGTCGAGCTCTGGGTGGACACCCTGCGCCGGGTCCACCCGGGCGTCCCGCCGTCCGAGGCGCGGACCGTCGCGCACGGCGTGTTCGGGCTGCTCAACTCGACGCCGTACGCGCCACGGGTGGACCAGCCGGCCCCCCGGGGCGCCGACGCCCGGGTCGCCGTCCTGCGCCGGATGGCGCTGGCCGCCCTGGACGCCGCACCCGTCTGACCGCCCGTCAGACCCCGGCGCCGACCCGGTCCTCGACCGGCGCCGCGGCCGTCCGCCCGCGCCGGTCGTCGCGGCGCGCGCCGACGAGCAGCCGCAGCCCGTTCAGGCACACCAGCACCGTCGAGAGCTCGTGCCCGGCGACGCCGACGACCAGCGGCAGCGTGCCGACCAGGTCCCACCCGACCAGGACGACGATCACCGCGGCGGCGAACGCCAGGTTGGCGCGCGCGATCCGCCGGGCCCGGCGCGCGAGGGCGACCAGCGGGGCGAGCGAGCCGAGCGGGTCGCGGGTCAGCACGCCGTCGGCCGCCTCCAGCGAGAGCGCCCCGGCGCCGTCCGAGACGACCAGCCCGACGTCGGCGGACGCCAGCAGCGGCGCGTCGTTGATGCCGTCGCCCGCGGCCAGCACCCGGTGCCCGACGTCCTGCCGCTCCCGCACGACGTCGACCTTGTCCGCGGGCAGCAACCCGGCACGCACGCGGGTCAGGCCGAGCCGGTCGGCGAGCACCCGGGCCGGCCGCAACGCGTCACCGGTGAGGACCTCGGGCTCCCCGCCGACCACGCGTCGCACGTCGGCGAGGGCCTCGGCCGCGCCCGGGCGGGGCTCGTCGGCGAGCCCGAGCACGCCCACCGGCGCCCCGTCCACCAGCACGACGACGGCGGTCCGCCCGGCCTCCTGCACCTCACCGACCAGCGCGCCGGCCGGCCCGCCCGGGGCGTCGAGCAGCTCGGGCCTGCCGACGAGCACCTCGTGCCCGCCGACCGACGCCCGCACCCCCTCGCCGGGGACCGCCGCGAACCCCGTCGCGACGGGCAGGTCGAGGCCACGGTCGAGGGCGTGCCGGCGCACCGCGCGGCCGAGCACGTGCTCGCTGCCCACCTCGGCCGCCGCCGCGAGGGCGAGCACGTCGTCGGTGGAGCGGCCGCCGAGCGCGGTGGCCGCGACGACCTCCGGCCGGCCGGAGGTCAGGGTGCCGGTCTTGTCGAGCACGACGGTGTCGACGTCGGCGAGCGCCTCGAGCACGGTGACGTCCTTGACCAGCGTGCCGCGACGGCCGGCCACCGCGACGGCCGCGAGCAGCGGCGGCATCGTCGCCAGGACGATCGCGCACGGCGACGCGACGATCATGAACACGATCGCGCGGAGCAGGGTCTCCTCGAACGCGGCACCGAGCAGCAGTGGCACCGCGAGCAGCAGCACGGTCGCCACGACGACGATCACCGAGTACCGCTGCTCGACCTTCTCGATGAACAGCTGACGGTTCGCCTTCGTCCCGGCGGCGCGCTCGACCTGCGCCGCCACCCCCGCGACGACGGTGTCCGCGGCGTCGCGCAGCACCCGCACCCGCAGCACGCCGGTGCCGTTGACGGTGCCGGCGAGCACGTCGTCGCCGGCCTCACGGCGGACCGGCACCGGCTCGCCGGTGAGCGCCGCGGTGTCCACCTCGGACACGCCGTCGAGCACCCGGCCGTCGCCGGGGATCCGCTCGCCGGGCCGTACGACGACGGTCTGGCCGGCGACCAGCCCGGCCGCGGGGACCCGCCGCTCGGTCCCGTCCTCGACCAGCGTGGCGGTCTCCGGCGCGAGATCGAGCAACGAGTCGATATCGGCCCGGGTCCGCGCCGTCATCACCGCCTCGAGCGCACCGGACGTCGCGAAGATGACGATGAGCAGGCCGCCGCCGAACCACTGGCCGATCGAGGCCGCGGCGGCGGCCGCCACGACCATCAGCAGGTCGACGTCGAGCCGCTTCTCGGCCAGCGCCTTCACTCCCTCCACCGCGGGTTCCCAGCCGCCCAGGACGTAACAGGCCAGGTAGAGGGCCACCACCACGGACCAGGCTGCCCCCGCGAGCGACAGCCCGGTGGCGGCGAGGAAGGCCAGCAGGGCCGCCCCGGCCCAGCGGACCTCGGGCAGTGCGAGTGCGGTGCGCATGCGAACGACAGTACCTGCGTATGCATGAAGATAAGCAAGCAGACATCCAGCTGGTGAGACGACGGGCCATCCGCGCAGCTCCGCAGGTATCCTCGGCGTCGTGCACGAGTCCATCCCCGGCTTCGCGATGCCGCCCGAGGACGACGTCCGCCGCGCCGCGGACGCGCTGCGCATGCTGTCCGACCCGACCCGGATCAAGATCCTCTGGGCGCTACTGCAGGGCGAGACCTCGGTCGCCTGCCTCGCCGAGCTGGTCGGGGCCGCCCCCACCGCGGTGAGCCAGCACCTCGCCAAGCTGCGGCTGGCCGGGCTGGTCGAGAACCGGCGGGAGGGGACGTTCGTCTACTACACCGTCGAGGACCCGACGATCCGCGCCGTGCTGGAGCGCGTCCTGCAGCGCGAGCCCGCCGGGCACTAGGGGAATACACCCGCCCGCGTCCGGGTATCACCTTCCGAAGAGTTGCGCACGATCGATCTTCAGGAGGAGTCCGCTCCATGCCCCAGCTCAGCGTCGGCAACCAGAACGGCACCCCGGTCGAACTCCACTACACCGACCAGGGCTCCGGCGCCCCGGTCGTCCTAGTCCACGGTTGGCCGCTGTCCGGCCGGTCCTGGGAGAAGCAGGTCCCGGCACTGGTCGAGGCCGGTCACCGGGTCGTCACCTACGACCGCCGCGGCTTCGGTGGGTCCTCCCAGCCGTGGGACGGCTACGACTACGACGCCTTCGCCGACGACCTGCACGCCCTGCTCGTCCACCTGGACCTGCGCGAGGCGACGCTGGTCGGCTTCTCGATGGGCGGCGGCGAGGTCGTCCGCTACATCGCGAAGCACGGCACCGACCGGGTCGCGAAGGCGGTGCTCGCCGCCGCCGTGCCGCCCTACCTGTACAAGTCCGACGACAACCCGGACGGCGGGCTCGACGACGCCACCATCGAGCAGTTCCAGGCCGGCGTGACCGGTGACCGGATCGCGTTCCTCGAGGAGTTCACGACGGGCTTCTTCGCGGCCGGGGACCGGACCGACCTGATCAGCGAGCCGAACCGGCTGTACCACCGGGCGATCGCCGAGTTCGCCTCGCCGAAGGGCACGCTGGACTGCATCACCGCGTTCGGCCGGACCGACCTGCGCGGCGATGTGCAGAAGGTGTCCGACGCGGGCGTACCCACCCTGGTGATCCACGGCGACTCGGACGGGATCGTGCCGTTCGAGGTCTCCGGCAAGCGGTCCCACGAGTCGATCAAGGGCGCGCAGCTCGCGCTGATCGAGGGCGGGCCGCACGGCCTCAACGCCACGCACGCCGAGGAGTTCAACCGGGCGCTGCTCGGCTTCCTCGCGGGCTGATCACCACCCGGCACGGTCGCCCGTGTCGGACAGGTCGGTGAACACGTCGTCGCGCGCCCGGTCGTCGCCGTTGCCGGTGGAGCCGGGCGCGAGACGCCGGAGCGCCTGCTGCGCGGCGTTCCGCGGGTCGTCGTCGGTCCTGCCGGCGCCGGACCCGGCGTCGAGGTAGGGCCGGGGGCGGGACACCGGCGGCGTCTGCTGCGGCTCCGGTGCGTGCGCGTGCGCCGGCGGGCCGACGGAGTCGTGACCGGTGCCGCCGGGCCGGCCCGCGGTGCCGACGCGGGTGGGCGGCCAGGAGCGGTACGGGGCGCCGCCGTCGTCGACCGGCGGGGCCCGGTGCGTCCCCTCGGCCGAGTCCCGGTGCTCCGGTGCGGACGGGCTCTCGTACGGGGTGGGACGGCCCGCCTCCGGGCGCCGGCCCGCGCCGGGGACGTCCCACGCGCCGATCCGGTCGTCCTGCACGCCGGAGCCCTCTCCCGTGGCCCCCGCGTCCGGGGATCCGGTCGTGGCGTCGTGCCCCCGCGCGGCGGCGCCCCCCGCGCGGTCCGGTCCGTCGCTCTCCTCCGTCGTGGCGACGGGGAGCTCCGACCGGCCCCCGGACTCCGCGAGGCCCGTCGCGGACTCCGCGAGGCCCGCCGCCGCGACCACGATGCGGTCGCCCGCGGGGGTCTCGCCGGCGTCGACGGGGCCGTGGCCCGCCGGGTCCTCGGGGAGGTGCCCCAGCGCGGCACGCAGGTCGTCGACCGGGAGCGGCCGCGTCCGGGTGCACATCAGCGCCACCCGGCCGTGCAGCGGAACGCCCGGGTACCCGTGCGAGGCCAGCTCCAGCTGCTCGCCGACCCGGTCGCACACCCCCGCCAGGTGCCGCTCCGACGCCCCGGGCAGGACCAGCGCGAACCGCCGCTCCGACAGCCGGACCGCGGTGTCGACCGGCCCGAGCGGCTGGGTCAGCGCGGCCGCGACCTGGTGCGCCGCGAAGTAGGAGGCCCGGTCGTCGTCGCGGACCCGGTCGCCGCTCAGCCCGGGCAGGTCGAACAGCGCGACCCCGACCGGGAGCGCCTCCGGCCCCGCGGTGTCCGTCCAGCGGTTCAGGACGTCGGCGGTCGGCAACCCGCTGGCGGGATCCACGACGGCGGCGGTGCGGGCGGCCGCGGCCTGCTGCGCGTCGGCCAGCTGGGCACGGAGCTCGCGGGTACCCGCCCGGACCGACAGCAAGCGGTCGATCATGTGGTTCAGCGAGGTGGTCGCCCAGGCCTCGCCCGGCGTGCCGGACGACGCGGCCGGGTCGCCGCCGGCCGGCATCGACCGGGCGAGGAGCTCGTCGATCGTGCGCCGGATCGTCGGGTCGAGCCGGTCGCCGAGGGCGAACCGCAGCCGGGCCAGCTCGCTGCCGGCCTGCGCGCGGGAGTAGCCCCACCGGCCGAGGAACACCCGGCCCGCCTCGGGACCGCTCTCCTGCGGGTCACGGGCGTGCTGGTCGGTCGCGACCAGGAATGCACCCGCCTCGGGACCCGCGGCGACGACCGTCCACTCGTCGGCCAGCGGCTCGTCCGGGTCGAGGGTGACGAGATGGATCCCCTCCGGGACGTCGTGCGCGCTGCCGTCGACGAACCCGACGACGACGTGGATGCCCGCCTCGGCCATCCGCGCGTAGACCTCGCGCTCGCGGTCGAAGAACGGCAGCCGCTGGAACAGCGCCACGACGACGGTCGGGTCGATCCGCGGCCCGGACATCACCGCACGCTCGATCGAGTGCGACAGGTGCACGAGCAGCCGCTTCGACGACGGCTCGGGCGTCGCGCCGGACGCGCGCTCCCACGCCTCCCGGCGCCCCTCGGACAGACCGTCGACGTAGGCCTGTTCGGCAGCCACCCGGACGGCGTACGCGAGCGGTCCCTCGGTGCCGGACATGGGCGGGCCCCCTGATCGTCTCCATCGACGGATCCGAGCGGTGGATCACGCCGTGTGCCGACCCAACAACCGCGAGTGGCCTGCGGCAACCTGGGGGCGCCCCCCTGGGGTGGACCCGCACCGGCCTGCGACCAGCGGCTCCACCCGTCGGCGGCCGGAGTTACGGCCGATCAGCGGCCACTCCCGCGCGACGAGCGGAGCCTCCGCCCCGGACAGCGCATCCCAAACCTGCTCCGATCGCTCCAGTACGTCGCAGAGAGCGATCGATGATGCCGAAGCATCACCCGTAAGAAGGTGTCGCCGTTCAGTCGCCCAGCTCCGACACCGCACGCCGCGCCCCGATCGGGTCGGCCGCCGCGCACGCGGCGCGGGCCCGGTCCCGGCACTGCTCCAGATCCACCGAGCCGAGCGCCGCACCGACGGCGGCCAGCGCGCCGGATCCCATCGACAGGCTCGCCACCCCCAGCCCGACGAGCACCGGCGCGAGCGCCGCGTCGGCCGCCGCGTCGCCGCAGACGCCGACCGGCGTGCCGGTGCGGGCCGAGGCCTCGCCGAGCAGGCCGATCAGGCGCAGCAGCGCGGGCTGCCACGGGTCGTTGAGCGCCGCGACCGGCCCGGACTGGCGGTCCGCCGCGAACAGGTACTGGGCCAGGTCGTTGGTGCCGACCGAGACGAAGTCGACCTCGGCCATGATCTCGTCGGCGGTCAGCACCGCAGCCGGGATCTCGATCATGACGCCGGCCTGCGCGATGCCGTGCGCGCGACAGCGCTCGACGAACCAGCGGGCCTCCTCGGCGGTGGCCACCATCGGCGCCATCACCTTCAGCTCGGCACCCGTCTCCTTCGCCGCCGCGGCGAGCGCCGCGAGCTGGCGGTCGAGGACGCCGTCGCCGTTGCCCGGGACCCGGGCGATCCGCAGGCCACGGACGCCGAGCGCGGGGTTGGGCTCGCCGTCGAGCGACAGGAACGGCAGCGGCTTGTCGGCACCGGCGTCGAGGGTGCGGGCGGTGACCGGTCGCCCCGCGAACGCGGAGAGCACCGCGGCGTAGACCTCCCGCTGCCGCGCCTCGGCAGGCTCCTCGGCCGCGGCGAGGAAGGCGAGCTCGGTGCGGAACAGGCCGACGCCCTCGGCGCCGTCGGCGGCACCCTTCGCCGCGCCCGGGCCGTCACCGACGTTCGCCAGCAGCGGGACGACGTGACCGTCGGCTGTGCGGCCCGTCCCGTCCCAGCCGGCCTGGACCGAGGCGACGGAGGCGAAGGCGGTCGCCTCGTCGAGGGTCGCGACCTCGGCGACCTCACCGGTGCCGCCGTCGACGGTCACGGCGGTGCCCTCGGCCAGCGCCCGCGCACCCGCGCACCCGACGACGGCGGGGATCCCCAGGGAACGGGCGAGGATCGCGGTGTGGCTGGTCGGTCCGCCCTGCTCGGTGACCAGGGCCAGCGCGACACCGGGCCGCAGGCCCGCGGTGTCGGCCGGGGCGAGGTCGCCGGCGACCAGCACGGCGGGTGCGTCGAGGTCGGCGACGCCCGGGGCGGGCAGGCCCAGCAGCTCGGCCACGATCCGGTCCCGGACGTCGTGGATGTCGCGGGCGCGCTCGGCCATGTAGCCGCCCATCGACGACAGCAGCTCGGCGAACTGCCCGGCCGCCTCCCACACCGCACGCGCGGCCGGGCGGCCCTCGCCGGTGACCAGGTTCTGCGCGTTCTCCAGCAGGGCGGGATCGCCGACCATCGTCACGGTCGCCTCCAGCACCTCCCGCGCGTCCCCGGAGACGGTGGCGGCGCGCGCGGTGAGGCGCTCCGACACCAGCTCGACGGCGGGCGCGATCCGCGCCGCCTCGGCGGCGGGGTCCGCGGGTGCGGGTCCTGCGGCCGGCTCGCCCGGCGGCTCGGCGACCCGGACGACGCGGCCGCCGGCCCGGCCCGGGCTCGCGGGGATTCCGTTCAACGTGCTCGGCATGGGGGCTCCCTGGGTTACTCCGACGTGACCCGTTGACAAACACAGTAGAACCCACATACTCAGACACAAGCAAGCACCGAAGCGGGAGCGAACAAAGATGTACGCAGCGGAGCGTCAGCAGTGGCTGCTCGACCGGACCCGGGACCGGGGCCGGGTCGACGTGGCCGCCGTCGCCGAGGAGCTCGATGTCACCCCCGAGACGATCCGCCGTGACCTCGGTGGGCTGGAGCGGCAGGGCCTGGTGCGCCGGGTGCACGGCGGCGCCATCCCGTCCGACCTGCTGAACTTCGAGCCGGGCGTCGGCCAGCGCGACAGCCAGTACGGCGCGGAGAAGGAGCGGATCGCGAAGGCCGCGGTCGCCGAGCTCGGCACCGCCGCGACGATCCTGCTCGACGCCGGCACCACCACCTCCCGCCTGGCCGGGGCGCTGCCGCGGGAGCGGGACCTCACCGTCGTCACCAACTCGCTCCCGATCGCGTCGTCGCTCGCCGGACGCCCGAACGTGCACCTGAGGCTGCTCGGCGGCCGGGTCCGCGGGACCACCCTCGCGACCGTCGACGACTGGGCGAACAGCGTGCTCGCCGATCTCGTCGTCGACGTCGCGTTCCTCGGCACCAACAGCTTCTCCCCCACCCGGGGCCTCACCACCCCGGACCCGGACGAGGGCGCGACCAAGCGGGCGATGCTCCGCGCCGCCCGCCGGTCGGTCGTCCTGGCCGACGCGAGCAAGTTCGGCGCCGACCAGTTCGTCCGGTTCGGGACGCCCGCCGAGATCGACACCCTGATCACCGACACCGGCCTCGACCCGGCGGACGCCGCCGCGCTGGAGGCCGCCGGACCGAAGGTGGTGCGCGCATGACGGGAACACCCCCGATGTTCGTCACGGTCACGCCGAACCCGAGCCTGGACCGCACGGTCGAGCTGCCGCACCTGGTCCGCGGGGCGGTGCACCGCGCCACGTCCGTCCGGGTCGATCCGGGCGGGAAGGGCGTCAACGTCGCCCGCGCGCTCGCCGCGGCCGGGCACCGGGTGGTGGCGCTGATGCCGTCCGGCGCCGCGCCGGGCGAGCGGCTCGCCGACCTCCTGGAGCCCACCGACGTCACCACCGTCGCGGTGCCCGTCGGCGAGGCCACCCGGGTCAACATCACCCTGGTCGAGCCGGACGGCGTCACCACCAAGATCAACGAGGCGGGCCCGCGGCTGACCCCGGACGAGGCCGAGGCACTCCTCGACCGGGCACAGACCCTCGGCGCGGGCGCCACGTGGCTGGTCGGCTGCGGGTCGCTGCCCCGCGGGGTCGGCGACGACGCGTACGCCGAGCTGGTGCGGCGCTGCCGCCGGCCCGGCCTGCGGATCGCCGTCGACACCTCGGGTGCCCCGCTGCACCACGCGGTGGCGGCCGGGCCCGATCTCGTGAAGCCCAACCACGCCGAGCTGGCCGAGCTCGTCGGGCGCCCGCTGGGCAGCCTCGGCGACGTGCTGGTGGCGGCCCGCGAGCTGCGTGCCCGCGGGATCGGCGCGGTCCTGGTCAGCCTGGGCGCCGGAGGCGCCCTGCTGGTCGACCGGTCCGGCGAGTACCACGCCCGGACCCCTCCGATCGCCGTGCGCAGCACGGTCGGCGCCGGCGACTCCACCCTGGCCGGGTTCCTGGCCGCGGGCGGGGAGGGTCCGGACGCCCTGCGACAGGCCGTCGCCCACGGCGCCGCCGCCTGCCGCCTGCCCGGATCCGTCACGCCGGGCCCGGCCGACATCCGTATCGACGACGTCGAACTGGCACCCACGCCGGACGTCACCCTCGCCCTCACCGGAGATGCCGCATGACCGCACTGATCACCGCTGATCTGGTCGACCTCGACGTGCCGTCGGCCGACCGCACCGCCACCGTCACCGCGCTCGCGCAGCGCCTCGTCGACGCCGGACTGGTCACCGACCTGGACCGGTTCCTCGCCGACATCGAGGCCCGCGAGGCCCAGATGCCGACCGGCCTGGAGGGCGGGATCGGCATCCCGCACTGCCGCTCCTCGGCCGTCACCGAGCCCAGCCTGGCGTTCGGCCGCAGCAGCAGCGGCGTCGACTTCGGCGCCGAGGACGGCCCGGCCACCCTGATCTTCATGATCGCCGCCCCGGAGGGCGGGAACACCGACCACATGACGGTGCTGGCCGCGCTGGCCCGCCGCCTCGTCCGGGCCTCGTTCAAGAACGAGCTGCTCGGCGCCACCGACGACGCCGCCGTCGCGGCCTTCATCCAGCAGGAGGTGGGAGCGTGAAGCTCCTCGCCGTGACCGCGTGCCCGACCGGCATCGCGCACACCTACATGGCCGCCGAGGCCCTCGAGGTCGCCGCCGAGGAGGCCGGCCACGAGATCGTCGTCGAGACCCAGGGATCGGCCGGGTCCACCCCCTTCACCGCGGAGCAGCTCGCCGAGGCCGAGGCGATCATCCTGGCCGCCGACGTCGAGGTCCGGGACAAGGAGCGCTTCGCGCACCTGCCGACGGTGACCAGCCCGGTCAAGAAGGCCATCGGCGGCGCGCCGGGACTGATCGAGCAGGCCGTCGCGAAGGCGGGCGAGCAGCCGGCCGGTGCGCCGGTCGCGTCGGCCCCCGCCCCCGCCGCCGGTGGCGGGGAGATGGAGACCAAGCACTTCGGTTCGGGGTTCGGCTCGAAGCTGCGCGGCTGGCTGATGACGGGTGTCTCCTACGTCATCCCGTTCGTCGCCGCGGGCGGCCTGCTGATCGCGCTGGGCTTCGCCCTCGGCGGCTACCAGATCACCGACTACCCGGACATCATCTCCATCGACGACAGCAACGTCGCCTCGATCAACTTCGACGCGGGGTCGCTGGCCGCGTGGGCCGCGCTGTCGTTCCAGATCGGCTCGCTGGCCTTCGGGTTCCTGGTGCCGGTGCTCGCGGGCTTCATCGCCTACGCCATCGCCGACCGGCCCGCACTGGTGCCCGGCTTCGTCGGCGGCATGATCGCCGTCAACACCCAGGCCGGGTTCCTCGGCGGCCTGGTCGCCGGCCTGCTCGCCGGTGCGGTGATCTACGGCCTGAAGCTCTGGCAGCCACCCCGCGCGCTCGCCGGGATCATGCCGGTGCTGGTGCTGCCGCTGATCGGCACGGCCGTGGTCGGCGCGATCATGTTCCTGGTCGTCGGCCAACCGCTCGCGGCCGCCACGACCGGCCTGACCGGCTGGCTCAACGGGCTGTCCGGCACGAACGCGGTGCTGCTCGGCGCCCTGCTCGGCCTGATGATGGCCTTCGACATGGGCGGCCCGGTGAACAAGGCCGCGTACGCCTTCGCCGTCGCCGGGCTCTCGACCGGCTCCGAGACCGCGCTGCTGATCATGGCCGCCGTGATGGCGGCCGGCATGACGCCGCCGCTGGCGCTGGCCAGCACCGTCCGGAAGAACCTGTTCACCCGGGCCGAGCAGGAGAACGGCCGCGCGGCCTGGCTGCTCGGCGCCTCCTTCATCACCGAGGGCGCGATCCCGTTCGCCGCGGGCGACCCGCTGCGGGTCATCCCGTCGCTGATGGCGGGCTCCGCGGTCACCGGCGCGCTGTCGATGGCCTTCGGGTCGACGCTGCGTGCCCCGCACGGCGGCATCTTCGTGGTCCCGCTGATCGGCAACCCGTTCGCGTACCTGCTGGCGATCGTCGCCGGGACGCTGGTCTCCGCCGCACTCGTCGTGGCGCTGAAGTCGGCCCGGCGCACCCCGGCCGAGCCCGCCCCGGCCGCCGTCGCCGACACCCCGTCCGCCGCCCCGGTCGCGGGCTGACCCACCACCACCGAGAGGAGCACCGACATGGCCGAGCGCCGCGTGAAGGTCGGTTCGTCCGTGGGGCTGCACGCCCGCCCCGCCAACCTGTTCTGCACCGCCGCCAAGCAGCAGCCCGCGAAGGTCACCATCGCGACCGCGGACGGCACCCGCGGGCCGGTGGACGCCGCGTCCATCCTGTCCGTGATGGGCCTCGGGGTGCAGTCCGGTGAGGAGGTCGTCCTCACCGCCGCCGACGACGCCGACGGCGAGGCCGCCGTCGCCGCCCTGGCGGAGCTGCTGGAGCAGGACATGGACGCCGCCCCCGCCTGACCCGCCGCACCCACGGGAACGCCCCGCCGCACCTCGTGCGGCGGGGCGTTCGCCTCGGTGTCACGGAGTCGACCAGCACGCTCCGGCCCCGGCGGGGGCAGAACCGTGCAGGTCAGTCGCGCAGGACCGTCGCCCCGCGTGGGGGCAGCACGGTCGGCGGCAGGCCGGCCAGGGTCTCGGCCTCTCCGAGCGGGGTCAGGTCGACGGGGGTGTCGCCCCGGTTCACCAGGAACCGGAAGCCCTCGCGGCGGACCAGCTCCACCCGGCCGCACAGCTCCCCCGGCAGCTCCGGCACGACCCCGGCCCGGCGCAGCAGCCGTCCGAGCAGCGGGGCGCGGTCGGCGAGCCGGGTCGAGACGTAGCTCGCCGAGCCCCGTCCGGCCGGGCGCCGGGTCACCGCGGGCAGCCCGGCCAGGTCCGGCGCACCCGGGTCGGTGCCCGCGCCGGTGTAGCGGGCGAGCACCTCCACCGACGGGTCGACGACCTGCACCGGCTCGCTCCACAGGTCGCCGGTGCCACCGTCGTCGAGCAGGACCGTGGCGCCCGGGTCCAGCGGGGCGAACTCCTCGGCCCGGACGCCCAGCAGGTCGCGCAGCGCACCGGGGTACCCGCCCGGCACGGCGTGCGCCGACTCGTCGACGGTGCCGGAGAAGTAGGTGGTGACCAGGTGACCGCCGCCGTCGACGAACGCGGCGAGCTCGGCCGCCCGGTCCGGCCCGACGACGTGCAGCACCGGCGCGACGACGAGCTCGTACCCGGCGAGCCCGGCCCCGGCGGGGACGACGTCGGCGCGCACACCCGCGTCGAGGAACGCCCGGTACCAGCCGAGCGCCTCGGCCTTGTAGCGCAGCTCCGTCGTCGGGGTGAAGGGCTGCTCGGCGGCCCACCACGACGGCTGGTCCCACAGGATCGCCGCCCGGGCGGGCACCCGGTGGGCCCCGGCGACCGGGGCGAGCTCCGCGAGCGTCGCGCCCAGGGCCGTGACGTCGCGGAACACCGCGGAGTCCGGCCCGGCGTGCGGGACCATCGCCGAGTGGAACTTCTCGGCACCCGCCGTGGACTGGCGCCACTGGAAGTAGCAGATCGCGTCGGCCCCGTGCGCGAGGTGGGTGAGGGAGTCCCGGGCGAGCTCGCCGGGCCGCTTGGCCCGGTTCACCGGCTGCCAGTTCACCGCCGACGTCGAGTGCTCCATCTGCCACCACGGCTCCCCGCCGGCCAGGTTGCCGGTGAGGTTCGACGAGAACGACAGCTCGTCGCGGGCGTCCGGCCCCGGGACGACGTAGTGGTCGTTGGACACGATGTCGATCTCCGGGACCCAGCTGGCGTAGTCCATCCCGCTGGTCTCGCCCATCACCATGAAGTTCGTGGTGACGGGGACGTCCGGGGTCACCTCCCGCAGCACCGCCACCTCGGCCCGCAGGTGGTCGCGCAGCGCGTCGGAGGAGAAGCGCGCGAAGTCGAGGAGCTGGGTGGGGTTCGGGAACGTCCCGGGCCCGACGGTGCGCGGGGTGCGGATCTCGGCCCAGTCGCCGTAGTGCTGGGACCAGAACGAGGTGCCCCAAGCGTGGTTGAGCGCGTCCAGGTCGCCGTAGCGCTCGCGCAGCCAGGACCGGAAGGCGGTCTCGGCGTCGGACGAGTGGTCGTGGACGTTGTGGCAGCCCAGCTCGTTGGACACGTGCCACGCGGCCAGCGCCGGGTGTCCGCCGTAGCGGTCGGCCATCCGCCGGACCAGGTCGAGGGCGTACCGGCGGAACACCGGCGACGTGGGCCGGTAGTGCTGGCGTCCGCCCGGCCACACGGTCCGGCCGTCGGCGTCGACCGGGAGGATCTCGGGGTGCCGGTGGTGCAGCCACGGCGGCGGGGACGCCGTCGCGGTCGCCAGGTCGACCGCGATCCCGCCGTCGGCCAGCAGGTCGAGCACCTCGTCGAGCCAGCCGAAGTCCCACCGGTCCGGCGCGGGCTGCAACCGGGCCCAGGAGAAGACGCCGACGGTCGCGACCGTCACCCCGGCCTCGCGCATGAGGGCGATGTCGGACCCCCAGGTCTCCCGCGGCCACTGCTCGGGGTTGTAGTCGGCCCCGAACTCGATCCGGGGACGGGTGACGCCGGGTGTGCTGCGCAGCCAGCGGGCCATGGCTTCCTCCACGAGACGCGTGCGTTCGTGTTCGATGATGCGCGAGGCTGTGCGATCCGGGCCACCCGAGCCGTCGTGTTGCGCGGGAGTAACGGGGAGGCCCAGGAATGGCCGCGGGTCCGCGTCCCGGGGGACGATGCGCGCTGATCCCGTTCCCGACGACGCGAGCGGCCCGCCACCACCCGCGTCCGCACGCGGAGAACGGAGCACAGCCGTGACCCGGACCGTGAACGGTGCCGACCCCACCGAGAACTCCGAGAACTCCGGGACCGCCGAGCTCGCCCCGGACTCGCTGTCCGCGCACTCCGGCGTCGTGAGCGAGTCCGAGCACCAGGCGCTGCGCGCGGACATCCGGCGGCTCTCCACGCTGCTCGGGCAGACGCTGTCCGACGAGGCCGGCCCGGAGGTCCTGGAGCTGGTCGAGCGGGTGCGCCACGCGGCCCGCGACTCCGCCCGCGGGGAGGCGGGACCGGACGTCGTCGCCGCCCTGCTCGACGGCATCGACACCGGTACCGCGGTGCTGCTGGCCCGGGCGTTCTCCCAGTACTTCCAGCTGACCAACGTCGCCGAGCAGCTGCACCGCTCCCGCGAGCTGCGTGCGCTGCGCCCCGCCGACGCCCGCCCGCTGCGCACCGTGCTGCGCAGGCTCGCGTCCGAGGCGGACCCGGACGAGGTCGCCGAGGTCCTCGCCCGCACCCAGCTGCGCCCGGTCTTCACCGCCCACCCCACCGAGTCCACCCGGCAGTCCGTGCTGGGGATCCTGCGCCGGGTCGTGGACGCCCTCGAACGCGGGGCCCCCGATCCCGAGCTCGCCGCGCTGGTGGACCTGCTGTGGCAGACCGACGACATCCGCCCGGGCAAGCCGATGGTGATCGACGAGGCCCGCAACATCGCCTGGTTCGCCGCCCGGCTCGGCGAGCGCACGGTCCCCGACCTGCTGGACGAGTTCGCCCACGAGGCTGCCGAGGCGGGCCTGGAGATCCCCGACGACACCCGGCCGCTCGTGCTGGGCTCCTGGGTCGGCGGCGACCGCGACGGCAACCCGAACGTCACCCCCGCCGTGACGCGCGAGGTGCTCGAACTGAACGCCGACCGGGCGCTGCGCATCCACGCGAAGCTCGTCGAGCAGCTGGTCTTCGAGCTGTCGGTGTCCACCCGGGTCATGGGCGTCTCCGAGGAGCTGCGCGGCTCGCTCGCCCGTGACCGGCGCGCCCTGCCGGACGTCCACGACCGGTTCATCCGCCTCAACGCGCACGAGCCGTACCGCCTGAAGCTGTCCTACGTGGCGGCCCGGCTGGAGAACACCCGCCGCCGGATCGCCGCCCGCGGCCCGCACGAGCCGGGCGTCGACTACCTGGGCAGCGCCGGCTACGTGGACGACCTGCTCGTCGTCGACCGGTCGCTGCGCGGCCACCACGGCGCACGGATCGCCGGCGGCACCCTGGCCCGGGCGATCCGCTCGGCCCGGGCGCTCGGCCTGCACCTGGTCGAGCTGGACGTGCGGGAGCACTCGCAGAAGCACCACGACGCCCTCGGCGCGATCTACGACGAGCTCGGCGAGCTGGAGAAGCCCTACGCCGACCTGACCCGCGACGAACGCCGCGAACTGCTGTCGGCGGAGCTGCGCGGCAAGCGTCCGCTCGTCCGGCGGCACTACGGCGTCCCCGAGGCGACCGGCCCGGTGCTCGACACCTTCGACACCGTGCACGCGCTGCAGCACGAGTTCGGGCCGGACGTCGTGCGGACCTACATCGTGTCGATGGCCCGCGACGTCGACGACCTGCTCGCCGTCGCCGTCCTGGCCCGCGAGTCGTACATGGTGGAGATCGGGGGCGAGAACCCGCGGTCGTCGATCGACCTGGTCCCGCTGTTCGAGACGGTCGACGAGCTGTCGAAGGCGGGCGAGCTGCTCGAGGGCCTGCTCGCCGACCCCGGCTACCGGCAGCAGGTCCGCAACCGCGGTGACCTGCAGGAGATCATGCTCGGCTACTCCGACTCCAACAAGGGAGCCGGGATCACCGCGTCGCAGTGGCAGATCCACCGGGCCCAGCGCCAGCTGCGCGACGTCGCCGCGGAGCACGGCGTCCGGCTGCGGCTGTTCCACGGCCGCGGCGGCTCGGTCGGCCGCGGCGGCGGGCCCGCCGGGGAGGCGATCTCGTCGGCGCCGTTCGGGTCGGTGGACGCGACGATGAAGCTCACCGAGCAGGGCGAGGTCATCTCCGACAAGTACTCGCTGCCGAGCCTGGCGCACGACAACCTGGAGATCCTGCTCGCGTCCATGCTGGACGCGACGCTGCTGCACCAGGCGTCGCGCTGGCCCGCCGACGTGCTGGCGCGGTGGGACGAGGTGATGGAGTGCGTGTCCACCGCCGCCACCGAGACCTACCTGCGGCTGGTCGGCGACGACGGCCTCCCGGTCTTCTTCACCGCCGCCACCCCGGTGGAGGAGCTGGGCAGGCTCAACGTCGGGTCGCGGCCGTCGAAGCGGCCCGGGCAGGGCACCCCCACCCTGGACGACCTGCGCGCGATCCCCTGGGTGTTCGGCTGGACGCAGACCCGGATGGTCGTGCCGGGCTGGTACGGGCTGGGCTCCGGCCTGCGCGCCGCGCGGGAGGCCGGCTACGCCGAGGACCTCGCCGAGATGCGGCAGTGGGCGTTCTTCCGGAACCTGATCGGCAACGTCGAGATGACCCTGGCGAAGACCGACCTGCGGATCGCGTCCAACTACGTCGCGACCCTCGTCGAGCCGGAGCAGCAGGGCCTGTTCTCCCAGATCCGCGCCGAGCACGAGCTGACCTGCCGGGAGCTCCTCGCGGTGACGGGCGAGTCTCAGCTGCTGGCCCGGCACCCGGTGCTGCGCAACACGCTGTCGGTGCGCAACGCCTACCTGGAGCCGCTGCACCACCTGCAGGTGGAGCTGCTGGCACAGCGCCGGGCCGCGGGCGACGAACCGGACCCGGACCTGGAGCGCGCCCTGCTGCTGACGATCAACGGCATCGCGGCCGGGATGAAGAACACCGGGTGAGGCCGGACGGTGCGGATCACCGGACACCGGGTACACATCGGGCGTGGAGCACGAACGGAACACCCCCGGTCCCTCCGGTCCCGCGACCCGGCGGATCGTCGCCTGGATCCTGATCCTGGCGCTCGTCCTCGGCCTCCCGCTGAGCTACCTCATCGGGATGGCGCAGATGCCCGGCGGAGCGGAGATCCTGATCGCCCTGCTCGTCGTCGGGCTGCTGGTCGGCGGCGTCACCGTGTGGTTGCACCGGCGCACCCGGGACTGATCGCGGCCGGCGCGCCGCGGGAGACTGGGCCGGTGCAGTACCGCCACGCCCCGGCCGCGAACCACGCCGCGCTCGACGCGGTCCTGGTCTCCGCGCCGGGACGGCCGACGCTGCCGGTCCGGCTGACCGTCGAGCTGGCCGGACGGGCCCGGGAGCGGCTCGGACCGGGACCGGTGACGGTGTGGGACCCGTGCTGCGGCGCCGGCGTGTCGCTGGCGGTGCTCGGGCTGCTCTGTCCCGGCATCGCCGTCCTCGCCGGCACCGACGCCGATCCCGCACCGCTCGGTCTGGCCCGGCGCAACCTCGGCCTGCTCGCACCGGGCGGGCTCGACGACCGGGCGTCCACCCTGGACGGTCTGGCCGCGCGGCACGGCAAGGAGTCCTACGCCGTCGCCGCCGCGGCGGCGCGGGCGACGATCCCGGCGAGCCGCCCGGAGTGGCGGGTCGGGGTCGCCGACGCGGGTGACCCGGAGGCGGTGCGGACGCGCTCGGCGGCATCGAGCCGGACCTGGTGCTGGCGGACCTGCCGCACGGGCGACAGACCTCGTGGGCGGGGGAGCCGGGGACCGGTCCCCCACCGGAGGCCGGGTTCCTCGTCGCGGTCGCCGAGCCCCTGCATGCCGAGGCGGTGGTCGTCGCCGTCGGGCGCGGGCGGTCGGTGCCGCTGCCCCCGGGCGTGCGTCCGCTCGAACGGATCCGGGCCGGGCACCGGGCCGCCGTGCTCCTCCGGGCCGGTGACCTGCACACCTGACCGGGACATTCCGGGTCAGTGCGGGACGGCGGCCCCGCCCGGTAGCAGCGCGTAGGCGTCGAGCAGCTGGTCCCGGGCGGTCGCGAGGTACCGGGCCAGCTCGTCGGCGGCCCGCTCGGTCTCCCCCGCGAGGAGCAGCTCGGCGATCTCGCCGTTGCGGGCCAGGTAGGGCTCGTGGAACTCCCGCACCCCCGGCATCCGCTGGAAGATCAGCCGCATCTCGGCCAGCAGGCGCCCCATCTCGCGTTCCAGGCGCGGGCTCCCCGCCAGTGCGACGATCTCGCGATGGAAGTGCTGGTTGGCGTCGGCCACGCCGGCCCAGTCGCCGGCGTCCGCGGCGGCGCGCCCGCCCCGGTAGGCCACCCGGACGGCGGTCAGGGCGGCCGGGTCACCGGCGTGCGCACCGAACCGGACCGCGCCCGGCTCGATCACCAGGCGGGCCGCGTAGACGTCCCGGACGTCGTCGATCTCGGGACGGGCGACGAACACGCCCCGGTTCGGGATGCGGACCAGCACGCGCTCGGCGATGAGCTGGGACAGTGCCTCCCGCAGCGTGTTCCGGGAGACCTGCAGCGCCTCGCCGAGCGCCTGCTCGGGCAGCCGGGCCCCGACCCGCAGGCGGGCCTCGGCGACCTCGATCCGGATCCGGTCGGCGACCCGCTCGGAGGCCGGGACGACGACCGAGCTGGACGCGGCGAGCGAGGCCAGCGCGTCCTGGACGGACAGGTTCGGGGCGGTCACGACACACGATCCTAACGAGGAATATTCCCTCGTGGGATTGCAGGATCGTTGAACAATCCGACACACTCCACCGATCCACCGCGCAGACGGCCCCGGGAGGCGGCGATGAGCGAGGACACGGAACGCACGACGGGGACGTCCGGCAGGACGACCCGGAGCGCGCTGCTCGGGGCGATGTTCCTGATGGCCACCAGCGCCATCGGGCCCGGCTTCATCACCCAGACCACCCAGTTCACCGCCCAGCTCGGTGCCGCGTTCGCGTTCGCGATCCTGGTGTCGATCCTGGTCGACATCGCGATCCAGATGAACGTCTGGCGGATCGTCGGCGTCTCCGGGATGCGCGCCCACGAGCTCGCGAACCGGGTCGCACCCGGCGCGGGCTGGGTGCTGACCGCACTGGTCGTCGTCGGCGGGCTGGTGTTCAACATCGCCAACTGTCTCGCGCCGGGTTTGATGGAGGGTGTCAAGCCAGGAGATGATGAGCAGCGATGGCAGCCCCACGGAAGCACCCCAACGAGCTGCGGGAACGAGCGATCCGGCTGGTCCTCGACGCCAAGGCCGACCCTGTCAACGCCGGCACGAACGTCTGCCGCCGTATCGGTGACCAGCTGGGAATCCTTCCGGAAACCCTGCGCGGCTGGGTGAAGCAAGCCGAGATCGACGCTGGATCCCGGCCTGGGACGACGACCGATCAGGCCGCTCGGCTGGCGGAGCTGGAGCGGGAGACCCGTGAACTCCGCCGGGCCAACACCATTCTCAAGTCCGCTTCGGCTTTCTTCGCGGCGGAGCTCGACCGCCCGCAACGGTAGTCACCGACTACATCGACAAGAACAGGAACGAGTTCGGGGTCGGGCCGATCTGTGCCGTGCTGAAAGACGCCGGTATCCCGATCGCCCCGAGTGCCTACTATGCGGCGAAGACCCGTCCACCCTCGGCCCGGGCGGAACGCGACATCCTCGTCTCCGCCGAGATCGCACGCGTGCACGCCGAGAACTACGGCGTCTACGGCGTCCGGAAAGTCTGGGCACAGCTGGGCCGCGAAGGCGGCGTGGACGACCGGCCGGTCGCGCGGTGCACCGTCGGCCGGCTCATGAAAGCCGCAGGCCTGCGCGGTGTCCGGCGGCAGCGGGTGCCGCGGACCACCATCCGTGCCGACAGCCCCGACCTGCGCCCGGACCTGGTCGAGCGCGACTTCACCGCGACGGCCCCGAACCGGTTGTGGGTCGCCGACATCACCTACATCTAGACGCATTCCGGTTGGGTGTATGCCTCGTTCGTCTTGGACGCGTTCTCCCGGAGGATCGTGGGTTGGCAGCTGTCACGTCATCTCTACACCGATCTCGCCCTAGACGCACTCAACATGGGGATCTGGATCAGGGAACGCAGCGGTGCAGATCTGTCGCGGTTAACGCATCATTCGGACCGCGGTGTCCAATACGTTGCCATTCGCTACACTGAGCGGCTCGGCGAAGCTGGTGTCGTCGCTTCCGTCGGGTCGGTCGGCGATTCCTATGATAACGCGATGGCGGAGGCATTCAACTCGTTGTTCAAGGCCGAATTGATCCGCAACAAGGGGCCGTGGGCGGGGATCAGCGACCTTGAACTCGCGGTCGCCGAGTACGTCGACTGGTACAACCACCGCCGACTACACGGCGAACTCGGCTTCGTCCCGCCGGTCGAGTACGAGATCCATAACGCCACCACCACGACCGCCCGGCAGCCCGCCGGAGCATGAGAACTCAGCCTCTACCAAACCCGGCACTTGACAAACGTCGCCGGCGCAGGGCTCGGCCTGAACGCCCTGTTCGGGCTGGACGCCGCGGTCGGCGGCGCGATCTCCGCCGTCCTCGCGATCGCGATCTTCACGATCCGCCGGGCCGGCGCGGCGCTGGACCGGATCGTCGTCGTCCTCGGTGTGCTGATGATCGGGCTGACCGCCTACGTCGCCGTCGTGTCGGACCCGCCGGTCGGCGACGCGCTGCGCCAGACCGTCCTTCCCGACGAGGTCAGCTGGCTGGTCGTCACCACCCTCATCGGCGGCACCGTCGGCGGCTACATCACCTACGCCGGCGCGCACCGGATGCTCGACTCCGGGCTGTCCGGCCCGGAGCACGCCGGCCGGGTCGCCCGCAGCTCGGTGCAGGGGATCGTCGTCACCGCCGTCATGCGGGTGCTGCTGTTCCTCGCGATCCTCGGCGTCGTCTCGGGCGGGGTGGACCTCGCCGGCGCGGAGAACCCGACCGCCGCCGCGTTCGGGGCCGCCGCCGGTGAGATCGGCGTGCGGCTGTTCGGCCTGATCCTCTGGGCCGCGGCGATCACCTCGGTGATCGGCGCCGCGTACACCTCGGTCTCCTTCCTGACCACGAAGTCGACGCCGCAGCGCACGACGAACCTGCTGACCATCGGGTTCATCGTGCTGAGCACGGCGGTGTTCCTGCTCGCCGGTGCCGCGCCGGTCACCCTGCTGATCTTCGCGGGTGCCTTCAACGGGCTGATCCTGCCGATCGGGTTCACCGTCCTGCTGTGGGTGGCCTGGCGGCGGCGCGACCTGCTCGGTGGCTACCGGTACCCGCGGTGGCTGCTGGGGATCGGCGTCGCCGGCTGGCTCGTGACACTGTTCATCGGGTACCAGTTCGTCGCGCAGAACCTGGGGCAGCTGTGAGAGAAGCCGGCGGAACGAACCTCGGCGCTGTGACCGTCGACCTGAACGCCGACCTCGGCGAGTCCTACGGCCAGTGGCCCCTCGGCGACGACGACGCCATGCTCGGGCTGGTCAGCTCGGCCAACGTCGCGTGTGGCTTCCACGCCGGCGACCCCTCGACGCTGCGGGCGACCACCGCGCGGGCGGCGGAGGCCGGCGTCGTGATCGGGGCCCAGGTGTCCTACCCCGACCTGCGCGGGTTCGGACGCCGGTTCGTCGACGTCGAGCCGTCCGCCCTGACCGACGACGTGCTCTACCAGATCGGCGCCCTGGAGGCGCTGAGCCGCGTCGCCGGCTCCCGGGTGCGCTACGTCAAGCCGCACGGGGCGCTCTACAACGCGACCCGCACCCACACCGCGCAGGCACGTGCCGTCGCCGAGGCCGTCCGCGCCTACGACCCGTCGCTGCCGGTCCTGGGCCTGCCCGGCTCCGAGCTGCTGCGTGCGGCCGAGGAGGCGGGGCTGCGGGCGGTGCCGGAGTTCTTCGTCGACCGCGGGTACACCCCCGAGGGCGGGCTGGTGCCGCGCCGCGAGCCCGGCGCACTGCTCTCCGACGCCGGGGAGGCCGCCGACCGGCTCGTCCGGATGCTCGACGAGGGCGTGGTGCGCGCGGTCGACGGCACCGACGTCGCCGTGCGGGCCGAGTCCGCCTGCGTGCACGGGGACTCGCCGGGTGCCGTCGCGATGGCGGAACGGGTGCGGGACGCGCTGGCCCGGGCCGGCGTCGGGATCCGGGCGTTCGCGCCGTGACTCCTGTGACCGCCGGGCTCACCCCGGCCCGGGCCCGGGAGCGGTTCCGCGCCGGGCTGTCCACGCCGACGTCGGGCTGGTGCGCCGGCTGGACCCAGGCCAACCTGATCGCCGTCCCGCGCGAGTTCGCCTGGGACGTGCTGCTGTTCGCACAGCGCAACCCGAAGCCGCGCCCGGTGCTCGACGTCCTGGAGCCGGGCGAGTTCGGCGGCGCCCTCCTCGACGGCGACATCCGGACCGACCTGCCCGGCTACCGAGTCTACGCCGACGGCGAGCTGGTGGACCAGCCGTCGGACGTCGTGGACCGCTGGCGGGACGACCTCGTCGGGTTCCTGATCGGGTGCAGCTTCACCTTCGAGAACGCGCTGCTCGCCGAGGGCGTGCCGGTGCGGCACCTGGCGCGGGGCACCAACGTCCCGATGTACCGGACCACCCGGCGCTGCCGGTCCGCCGGGCGGATGTCCGGGCCGCTCGTGGTGTCGATGCGGCCGGTGCCGGCGCACCTCGTCGACACGGCGGTGTCGGTGACCGCCCGCTACCCCGAGGTGCACGGCGCACCCGTCCACATCGGCTCGGGCGGGCGGGACGGCGGCAGGGCACTCGGGATCACCGACCTCGACGCGCCCGACTACGGGGACCCGGTCCCGATCGCCGACGGCGAGGTGCCGGTGTTCTGGGCGTGCGGCGTCACCCCGCAGGCCGCCGTGCTGGAGTCGCGGCTGCCGCTGGCGATCACCCACGAGCCCGGCCGGATGCTGATCACGGACGCGCGGGACACCGACTACCTGATCTGAGCCATGATCGGGGCATGACGAACGACCCCCACGCCTGGCTCGAGGACGTCACCGGCGGCGAGGCCCTGGAGTGGGTGGCCGCCCGCAACGCCCGTACCGAGGAGGAGCTGGCCGGCAGCACGCTGTTCGGCGAGCTCGAGTCCGGTGTCCGCGAGGTGCTCGACTCCCGCGACCGGATCCCGTGGGTCACCCGGCGCGGCGGGTACTACTACAACTTCTGGACCGACGAGCGGAACCCGCGCGGGCTGTGGCGGCGCACGACGCCGGAGGAGTACCGCAAGCCCGAGCCGGACTGGGAGATCCTCCTCGACGTGGACGCCCTCAACGAGGCCGAGGGCGAGAACTGGGTCTGGCACGGCGCCCGGTTCCTGCGGCCGGGCCTCGACCGCGCGCTGGTCGACCTCTCCCGCGGCGGCGCCGACGCCGACGTCACCCGCGAGTTCGACGTCGAGGCGAAGGACTGGGTGCCCGGCGGCTTCGTCCGGCCCGAGGCGAAGGGCGGGGTCAGCTGGATCGACCGGGACACGATCTGGGTCTCCACCGAGCTGGGTGAGGGCACGACGACGAGCTCCGGCTACCCGCGGATCGCGCGGCGCTGGACCCGGGGCACCCCGCTCGCCGCGGCGCCGGTCGTCTTCGAGGGCACGGTCGAGGACCTCTCGGTCTCGGCGTTCCACGACCAGACCCCCGGTCACGAGCGGGACTTCGTCCGGCGGGCGATCGACTTCTACTCCGACGAGCTGTTCCTCGTCGACGGCGACGTGCTGCGCAAGATCCCCGTCCCGGACTCCGCGGTCGCCGACGTCGAGCGCGAGTGGCTCGTCCTGGAGCTGCGCGAGGACTGGGGCACGTTCCCGGCCGGGTCGCTGCTCGCCGCCCGGTTCGACGACGTCATGGCCGGAACGCCGGCCTGGGAGGTGCTGTTCGCGCCGACCGACGAGTCGTCGCTGGCCGGGTACACCTGGACCCGTCACCACCTCGTGCTGAACGTGCTGGAGAACGTCGTCAACCGGCTGTCGGTCCTCACCCCGGGCGACGACGGCTGGGCCCGGTCCCCCTTCACCGGTGCGCCCGAGTTCGGCAGCGTCGGGGTGTCCGCGGTCGACCCCGACGAGTGCGACGACGTCTGGCTCACCGTCACCGACTACCTCACCCCGTCGACGCTGGCGATCGCGACGGTCGGCGAGCAGCCCGAGACGCTGAAGAGCTCGCCGTCGTTCTTCGACACGTCGACGCACGTCATCGAGCAGCACTTCGTGACCAGCGACGACGGTACCCGCGTCCCGTACTTCCTGGTCCGCCCGAAGGACCTGCCCTTCGACGGGACCGCACCGACCCTGCTCTACGGCTACGGCGGCTTCGAGATCGCGCTGACCCCCGGCTACTCCGGGGCGATCGGCCGGTCCTGGCTGGCCCGCGGCGGGGTCTACGCCGTCGCGAACATCCGCGGCGGCGGCGAGTACGGCCCCCGCTGGCACCGTTCCGCGCTGCGCGAGAACCGGCCGCGTGCCTACGAGGACATGGCCGCCGTCGCCCGCGACCTGATCGACCGGCGGATCACCGCTCCGGCGCACCTGGGCGTGCAGGGCGGCAGCAACGGCGGGCTCCTGACCGGGAACATGCTGGTCCGCTACCCGGAGCTGTTCGGGGCGGTCGTCATCCAGGTGCCGCTGCTGGACATGAAGCGCTACAGCCACCTGCTCGCCGGGGCGTCGTGGACCGCCGAGTACGGCGACCCGGACACCGACGACTGGGAGTTCATCCGGACCTTCTCGCCCTACCACCTGATCGACCCCGCCGCGGCCTACCCGCCGGTGATCCTCTTGACCTCGACCCGCGACGACCGGGTGCACCCCGGCCACGCACGCAAGTTCGCCGCGGCGCTCGACGAGGCCGGCCACGACGTCACCTACTACGAGAACATCGAGGGCGGCCACGGCGGCGCCGCGGACAACGCGCAGGCGGCGCGGATGTCGGCGCTCGCCTCGGCCTTCCTTCATGGGCGGCTGCGCCGCTCGTGAGTGGTTATCGCGGTCAGGACCGTCTCAACCACTCACGAGCGCGCAGCGCTCGCCAGGAACTCGGTGACGATCTTCGTCAGCTCCTCGGGGCGCTCGATGTGCATGCCGTGGCTCGACCCGGGGCCGGTGACGAGCTCGTACCGGGCCCCGGGGACGGCGTCGGCGACCTTCTTCGCCTGCCACGGCGGGGTGAGCAGGTCCTGCTCGCCCACCACGACGAGCGTCGGCGCGGTGATCCCGCCGAGGCGGTCGAGCGAGTCGTGGGCGAGGTCGGCGTCCCACTGCTCGACGGTGACCTGCATCTGCGCCTCGTTCTGCGGGAACGCGGGCAGCATCGGCTCCATCATCGCCCCGAAGTCGGGGTGGTCGAGCAGCTGCGGGGAGAACGCGAGTCCCGCCGTGGCCAGCGCCGACTCCATGTCCCGGTGCACGTAGGGCAGCCGCAGGGCGCTGAGCACGGAGCGCTGGAAACCGTCGCAGCGACCCCAGGTCGCGTACATCACCGCCGAGGCGACCTGCTCGGGGTGGGCGAGCGCGAGCTCCTGCACGACCGCCGACCCGAGCGACCAGCCGAGCACGTGCGCCCGGGGGATCCCGAGCGCCTCCAGCAGGCCCGAGGCGTCCTCGGCCAGGGTGGCGACGTCGATCGGGCCCGCGCCGCGGTCACTGCCGCCGAGGCCACGGTTGTCGAACGCGATCACCTGGTGGGTCTGCGCCAGGCGGCCGGACAGCTCGCCCCACAGCGGGATCGAGCCGGACGTTCCCATGATCAGCAGCAACGGGTCGCCGCTGCCGCTGATCTCGTAGTTCAGCGTGACGCCGGTGCGCACGGTCGTCTGGGGCACGGGGATCTCCTCCGATGCGGGGGCGGATGCGGGTGGGTCAGCGGTAGGTGAGGCCGTCGTCGAGGTCGGCCTCGGGCAGCGTCGTGCGGTCGTGCTCGTGTTCGTGCTGGTGGATCCACGGCTCCCGGTCGCCCTGGCGGAACATCTTGTCCTGCGAGCGCAGGACGTAGCCGGGGTTGAAGTTCTGCGGGTCCGTCCAGGGCAGCAGCGGCATGTCCGCGTCGCCGGGGCGCAGCTCGGGGACGACGGTGGCTGCGCCCCGCTCGGCCATCAGGTCGAAGATCCGCGCGACGATGTCGTTGTTCAGGTCCACCCGCAACGTCCAGCTGTGCCGGAAGTAGCCGAACGAGTACGCCATGTTCGGCACCCCGCTGATCATCAGCCCGCGCCAGGTGACCCGGCGCGTGAAGTCGACCGGCTCGCCGTCCACCCGGAACGGGATGTCGCCGAACACCGACAGATCGAACCCCGTGGCGGTGACGACGACGTCGGCCTCCAGCACCTCGCCCGACGAGATCTGCACGCCCTTCTCGGTGAACTCGGTGATCGTGTCGGTGACGATCGAGGCCTGCCCCTCCCGCATGGCGGTGAACATGTCACCATCCGGGACGAACGCGATCCGCTGCTGCCAGGGCCGGTAGGCCGGGGTGAAGTGCCTGCCGACGTCGGTGCCCTCGGGCAGCAGCGGGCGGATCGTCTCGACCAGGAACTCGTGCAACTGGTCGGGATCGTCGCGGCCGGTCGTCGCCAGCCAGTCGAGCTGCTGGACGTAGGTGCGGCGCAGGATCTCGTGGGTCCACTCGTCGGGGAGGTCCAGCGGTTCCAGCATCGTGGCGAGCTCGTGCACCGTCGGCGCGGGGAACCAGTACGACGGCGAGCGCTGCAGCATCGTCACGTGCTCGGCGCCGCCGGCGACCGCGGGGACGACGGTCGCCGCCGTCGCACCGGAGCCGATGACGAGCACCCGCTTCCCGCTGGTGTCGAGGTCGTCCGGCCAGGCCTGCGGGTGCACGATCCGGCCCTCGAACCGGTCGGTGCCCGGCCACTCGGGGGTGTGCGGCTCGTCGTGGTTGTAGTAGCCCTGGCACATCCACAGGAACGACGCGGTGATCCGGAGCTGCTCGCCGGTGTCGGTCCGGGTGACCTCGGCCGTCCACCGGGCGTCCTCCGAGGACCAGCTCAGCGCGGTGACCCGGTGCCGGTAGCGGATCCGGTCCGCGAGGTCGTCCTCGTCGATCACCTCGTCGAGGTAGGACAGGATCTCGTCGCCGGCGGCGATCGACGGGCCCCGCCACGGCTTGTGCCGGTACCCGTAGGTGAACAGGTCGCTGTCCGAGCGTGCACCGGGGTAGCGGTGCGTCCACCAGGTCCCGCCGCGGTCGTCCTGGGCCTCCAGGAGCAGGAAGGTCCGGTCGAGGAACCGCTCCCGCAGGTGGTGCGCGGCACCGATGCCGGACACACCGGCCCCCACGACGAGGACCTCGACGTGGCCGGCGTCGTCGCTGCCTGCGTCCTGGTCGCGTGCGGTCGTGGCGGCACCGGTCATGGCGGAGACCTCCCTGGTCGGCACTGAGCGGGGACGCGGCCGACGCTAGGTCCCGGCACCGGCACGGAGGGTGTCCCAATCTCGGACACGGGCCGGGCTTGACCGTGCCCGCATGATGTGAGGGACCCCACAGAGAGGTGCGGCGCATGGCTGACGTCCAGGCCGATCGCAGGCTGCTCACCTCCGCCCGCGCCGGTCTGCTGGACGGCGGCGGCGTGCTGCCCGGCGTCCGCGGACGGGTGGCGGCGTCGTGGCGGCGCAGCGTCGCGCGCGGCGTCGACCCGGCCGCGAGCGCGAACCGCTACCACCCGGACCTCGACTTCGGGTCCCGGCTCGTCCGATGTGCCCTGCCGGTGATCGAGCATCTCGTCGAGCAGCTCGCCGACGTCCCCGTCTGCGTGGCCCTCACCGACGACCGGGCCCGGCTGCTCGTGCGCCGCGACACCGCGCCGTCGATCGGGCGGCTCGCCGACGGCAACCACTTCGCCCAGGGCTTCGGCTACGGCGAGGAGACCGTCGGCACCAACGGGGTCGGGACGGTGCTGGAGTCCGGGGAGTCCGTCCACATCGTCGGCGCCGAGCACTTCGTGGAGCGGCTGCACGAGTACGCCTGCGCGGGCGCGCCCGTGCGGGATCCGCTGACCGGGCGGATCGAGGGCGTGCTCGACATCAGCTGCCGGTCCGACCACTCGTCGCCGGTGCTGCACTCGCTGGTCCGCTCGTCCGCGGCGCGGATCCAGGAGGGACTGCTCCGCGACCGCGACCCCGCCCAGCAGGCCCTGTTCGACGCCTACTCCCGGATCGACGCCCGCGGCCGCCGGGCGGTCCTCGCGGTCGGCGACCGCACGGTGCTGACCAACGTGCGGGTCCAGACCCTCCTCGACCCCGGCGACCTGATCGCGCTGCAGGACCACATGCGGTTCGTGATGCGGCGGACCCCGTCCACCGACGCCTGGGTGGACCTGCCCTCCGGTACCCGGGTGCGGCTGCGCGGGACGACCGTCGCCGCCGGCCCGGCCGACGCCGGCATGGTCGGGACCGTCTCGGTCCCCCGCGACGACGACGCTGCGGCCGGGCGCCGCCCGGGTGGCGGGCCCGGGCGCGGTTCCCCCGCGTGGCGCGCGGCCTGGACGACCGTCACCGGCGCGCTGCGGGAGGAGCCGTGCGCCGTCCTCGTCCTCGGCGAGGCGGGGGCCGGCCGGACCCGGATGCTCACCGACGCCGACCGGTCCGTGCACGGTCCGGGACAGGTCGTGACGCTGGACCCGGAGCAGGTGGCCGCCGCACCCGGGGCCGTCGTGACCGGCCTGCGCGGGCCCGGCGACGGCCGGCTGCTGGTGCTGCGGGACGTCGACCGCCTCCCCGACGGCGTGCTCGGCCCGCTCACCACCGCGCTCGACGACGCCCGGCTCCGTCCCGGGCTGCGGATCGCCGCGACCGCGGGCGACGACACCGGCCGCGGGCCCGCCTACGACGCCCTCCTCGCACGGTTCCGGCGTTCGGCGAGCGTGCCACCGCTGCGCAACCGCTCCGGCGACCTGCCCGTGCTGGCCGCCGGGCTGCTCGCCGAGCTCGCCCCGCACCGCGAGGTCCGGCTCGCCCCCGCGGCGCTGCGGACGCTCGCCCGGCACGGGTGGCCCGGCAACGTGACCGAGCTGCGCGCGGCGCTCGACGCGGCGCTGCGCCGGCGCCCGGTCGGCAGCATCGAGCCCACCGACCTGCCCGGTTCGTGCCAGAGCGCGCCGCGCAGCACGCTGCGGGCCGTCGACCAGGCCGAGCGGGACACGATCGTCGCGGCGCTGCGCGACGCCGCCGGTAACCGGAAGGCTGCCGCCACCGCGCTCGGCCTGGCCCGCTCCACGCTCTACCGCAAGATCCGGCAATACGGGATCACCGACTGACCCGTGAGTGGTCAGTGCGGTCAGGACCGCGTCAACCACTCACGAGCGCGCAGCGCCCAGATCCCCGTGCGCCGTCCGCAGCTCCCGCTTGAGGATCTTCCCGCTGGGGTTCTTGGGCAGCCCGTCGGCGAACACGACGTACTTGGGTCGCTTGTAGCCGGCGAGCTTCTCCCGGGCGTGCGCGTTCACCTGGTCCTCGGTGAGGGTCACGCCCTCCTTCGGCACGACGACCGCGGTCACCGCCTCGATCCAGTGCGGGTGGGAGACCCCGAAGACCGCCACCTCGGCGACGCCGTCGAGCAGGTAGAGCGCCTCCTCCACCTCCCGGGAGGCGACGTTCTCCCCACCGGTCTTGATCATGTCCTTCTTGCGGTCGACGACGCTCAGGTACCCCTCGGCGTCCATCACGCCGAGGTCGCCGGAGTGGAACCAGCCGCCCGCGAACGCCTCGGCGGTCTTGGCCTCGTCGCCGTAGTAGCCCAGGGCGGCGTGCGGGGACCGGTGCACGATCTCGCCGACCTCACCGACCGGCAGCTCCTCGCCGTCCTCGCCGACGACGCGGGTCTCGGCGTTCAGCGACGCCCGGACCGCCGACCCGGCCCGCTCCAGCTGCTCCTCCGGGCGCAGGATCGTGGCCAGCGGCGACATCTCGGTCTGGCCGTAGAAGTTCCACAGCCGCACGTCGGGCAGCCGCCGGGACAGCTCGTGCAGCACCTCGACAGGCATCGCCGCGGCACCGTAGTAGCCCTTGCGCAGGCTGGACAGGTCGCGGGAGTCGAAGTCGGGGTGCCGCAGCAGCGAGATCCACACCGTCGGCGGGCAGAACAGCTTGGTGACCCGCTCCCGCTCGATCGTCTCGAGCAGCCGGGCCGGGTCCGGCGCGGGCAGGATGATGCTGGTCGCGCCCAGGTAGACGTCGACCGACAGGAAGCAGTCCAGCTGCGCGCAGTGGTAGAGCGGCAGCGAGTGCAGCTCGACGTCGCCGTGCTCCATGCCGCCGTCGACCACGCAGGACACGTACTGGGTGATCAGCGACCGGCTGGGCAGCATGACGCCCTTGGGCCGGGACTCGGTACCCGAGGTGTACATCAGGCGAAGCGGGTCGTCGTCGCCGACGTGGACGTCGGGCTGGCCCGGGTCGCCCTCCCCGTCGATCCACGAGTCGAGGTCCACCCACTCCCCGGTCGCCACCTGGCCGGACAGCCCGATCCAGGCCCGCACCGACGCCGGCTCCGCGGCCTGCGCGAGCGCCTTCTCCGCGGTGGCCGCGAGCGCGTCCTCGACGACGAACGCCCTGGCCCCGGAGTGGTCGAGGATGAAGGCGATCTCCTCCGCGTTCAGCATGAAGTTGATCGGGACGAGCACGACGCCGAGCCGGGCGGTGGCGAACACCAGGACGGCGAACTGGTGGCAGTTGTGCGACAGCAGCGCGAGCCGGTCGCCCTTCGTGAGGCCCTGCTCGGTGAGCGCGGCGGCGCAGCGGTTCACCGCCGCGTCGAACTCGGTGAACGTCCAGCGGGTCTCCCCGTCGACGACGGCGAGCTTGTCCGGGTAGCGGATCGCCGTGCGGTGCAGCAGGTCGCCCACCGAGTGCCGGCGGGCCCGAGTGATCGCGGCGGTGGTCTGGTCGCTGAAGCCCGAGGCAGCGCTGCTCATGGCGGCATCGTGCCCGACTCGACGGGTCCAGTCACGCATGACCGTTCCGGTCGGGCAGGGGCACGGCGGCCGGTCAGTCCGTGTCGCCGGCGGGCACCGGCTCCTCCTGCGGGGCCTCGGTGTGCTCGACGGGCACCCAGATCCCGGTCGGCTCGTCCCGCCCGCGCAGGGTCACCGTCTCCACCGAGCGCCACCGGCGCGCCTCGGCGCCGGTCGCGTCGATCGCGCGGGACGACGCCGCGACCCGGCCCGGGACCGACTTGGCCAGCTCCGTCAGCCGGGCGGCCTCGTTCACCGGGTCGCCGATCACCGTGTACTCGTAGCGGCGCGGGTCGCCCAGGTTGCCCGCGACGGCATCGCCGGCGGAGACACCGATCCCCGCCTCAACGTCGGGCATCTCGTCGGCGAGCCGGTCGCTCAGGCAGCGGGCCGCGGCCAGCGCGGCGCCGGGGGCGTCGTCCAGGTCGATCGGCGCCCCGAAGATGGCCAGCGCGGCGTCGCCCTCGAACTTGTTGATCCACCCGCCGGAGCTCTCCACGCACTCGACGACCACGCCGAAGAACCGGTTGAGCAGGGCGACGACCTCCTCGGGCGGGCGCCGCGCGGCCATGCTCGTCGATCCGACGAGATCGACGAACAGCACCGCGACCGGCCGGACCTCGCCGCCGAGACGGACCCCGCCGTCGGTCGCGGCGGCGGCCTCGGCGACGTCGCGGCCAACGTGCCTGCCGAACAGGTCGCGGATCCGCTCGCGCTCCCGCAGGCCCTCCACCATCTGGTTGGCGCCGGCCTGGAGCTGGCCGAGCTCGGTGTTGTCGTAGACGGGGACGCGGACGTCGAGGTCGCCGTCCTGCACCCGGGCGAGCGCCCGCCGGACGGTGAGGACCGGGTCGGCGATGGCGCGGGCCGCACCGATCGTCGTCAGCAGCCCGGTGCCGATGGCGGTCCCGCCCAGCGCCAGCATCGTGACGGCCAGCTGGGTCGGCGAGGCGTCCCCGAACACGAGCGCGACCAGGCCGGCGAGCATCACACCGGCCAGCGGGACCGCGGTCCCCAGCGCCCAGAACCCGACCGACCGCAGCATCACGCCGGTGACGAGCCGGCGCCGCCGCGGCGGGCGCCCGGACAGCACCCGGGCCGCCGCACGGCGCAGCATCCGCTCGACGAGCAGGAACGACAGCGCGCAGGTGGTCACGCCACCGATCGCGACCGCCGACGTCACCGAGAATGCGAGCCGCCCCGAGTACTGCAGGTTGAGCAGGCAGAACAGCACGGCGGCGAGGAACCACAGCAGCGCGATCGCCGAGGTGATCCGGGCGGGGCCGTGCAGCACCAGCCGTCGTTCGGTGCGTTCCGGGTCCGACGCCCGCCGGCGCACGGTCAGCGCGCGGCGGCCGAAGAAGATCCCGATCGGGATCGCGACCAGCAGGTAGCCGCCGAGCACGGCCAGGTTCACCAGACGGATGCCGGCGGCGTCGAGCAGCTGCTCGCGGGGCAGCACGAACGCCGCGATCACCAGCACGACGGCGGCGCCACCGACGTTCGCCGTGACGACGACGAGCGCGATCAGCGCCCGCACCGACAGGCCGACGACGGGGCGTCCGGGCCGGGTCGGCCGCTCATTCGTCATGGCCGCGGATTCTAGGCCGAAAGGGTGAGCGGTCGTCGTCGATCTCCATCCGGGGCCGGTCAGGTGGTCGGTCCGGGCGGGGGCGTGACCTCCAGCAGGTCGCGCAGCCGCTCCAGGTCCGCGACGACGGCGGCGACGTCCCGCTCGACGTCCGCGTCCGTCGCCGACGGGGCGCGCCGCACACTGAAGACGATCTCCGAGCCGTCCGGGTGCGGTGCGACCCGCAGCGGGTTGTGGGCGACCTCGCCCGACGGCAGGACCACCTCGTGGTCGAGCACGCCCCAGTCGTTCTCCGGCACGAACCGGAACTCGACCTCCCCCAGCGGGCCGCCCGGGACGATCCAGCGCCCGTCGCGCTCCTCGACCCGGTCGCCGACGCCGGCCGCCCAGCGCGGCAGGTTCCGGGGGTCGCGCACCCAGGCGTACACGGTCTCCGGCGGAGCGGCGATCACGACGCCGACGTGGCGGGAACTCACGAGCGGGCCTCCTTCAGCGTGGCGAGCCGGGCGACGGCCTCGGTGAGCACCTCCTCGCGCTTGCAGAACGCGAACCGCACGAGCGGCCGGGTCGCCGCCGCGCCCGCCTCGGACTGGCAGAACACCGAGACCGGGACGGCCGCGACCCCGCACAGCTCGGGCAGCTTCCAGGCGAGGTCGACGCCGTCGTCGTAGCCGAGCGGGGTCGGGTCGGCGACGACGAAGTAGGTGCCCTGCGGGGTGAGGACGTCGAACCCGGCATCGGCCAGCCCCGCCGAGAGCAGGTCCCGCTTGCGGGTCAGCTCGGTACCGATCGAGACATAGAAGTCGTCGCCGAGCGCCAGCGCGTCCGCGACGGCCGGCTGCAGCGGCGCGCCGCCGTGGAAGGTCAGGAACTGCTTGACCGCCCGCGGCGCGGCGACCAGCCCGGGCGGGCCGTGCACCCAGCCGACCTTCCAGCCGGTGACGGAGAACGTCTTCCCGGCCGAGGAGATCGTCAGGGTGCGGTCGGCGAGGCCGGGCAGCGACGCCATCGGGACGTGCCGGGCGCCGTCGAAGGTCATGTGCTCGTAGACCTCGTCGGTGACGATCACGGCGTCGTGCGCGACGGCGAGCTCCCCGATCCGGGTCAGCTGCTCGGCGGTGAACACGGTGCCGGTCGGGTTGTGCGGGGTGTTGACCAGCACGACCCTCGTGCGGTCGGAGAAGGCGGCGGCGAGCTCGTCGTCGTCGAACCCGAAGTGCGGGGGCCGGAGCGGGACCGGGCGCAGCCTGGCGCCCGCCAGCGCGACGGACGCGGCGTAGGAGTCGTAGGTCGGCTCGAACGCGACGACCTCGTCACCCGGCTCGCACAACCCGAGCAGCGTCGAGGCGATCGCCTCGGTGGCCCCGGTGGTGACGACGACGTCGGCCGGGTCGACGTCGAGGCCGTGGAAGCGGCGCTGGTGGTCGGCGACCGCCTGCCGGAGTGCCGGGACGCCCGGGCCGGGCGGGTACTGGTTGGCGCCGCGCTCGGTGATGTTCGCGGCGGCGTCGGCGAGCAGGGAGGCGGGGCCGTCGGTGTCGGGGAAACCCTGACCGAGGTTGATCGCACCGGTCTCGACCGCGAGGCGGGAGATCTCGGTGAAGATCGTGGAGGTGAACGGGCGCATGCGCTCGACCAGCATGGCCCGACCCTAGAGGGGCCGGCCCGGGGCGGGCGCACGGTCCGGGCGGCGCAGCTCCTGATCGAGGTTCTGCGCGCACCCCGTGCAGGCCCGTGCCCACGGTGGGTTCCACCGCCGCCGGGCGAGCTACCGGTACTGCGTGGTTCCGCCTCAGTCGAGTCCGCGGACGATGTGCGTCTCGTCGTCGTGCTGCTCGTCAGTCTCGGTGGTGGTGCCGTCCTCGTTCATCGTGGCCTCCTCGCGGGTGTCAGGTGACGAATGGTGGGCATAGAGATGGACGTCCGTCACCGGGGTGACGTTGCTGAACCGGCTCATGGACCGATCCAGAACCACCCGACCGGGGGAGCGGTACCTGCCCACCCGGCCGGGTCGTGTCCTGCCTACCCGGAGATCCGGCCGATCAGGTGCAGCTTTTCCGCCTTCTTCGCGCTGCGGACCGCGAGTCCCCACGCGCCGTTCGCGTCCCGCTCGGTGACGAGCTCGGCCGTCGCAGGGAGCAGCACCGGCTTGCGGAAGACGACGTCGTAGGTGCACGCGTCGGAGATCCGGCCCTCCAGCGACGCGGCGGCGTGCGCGGCCGTCCACATGCCGTGCGCGATCGCTCTCGGGAAGCCCATGGCCTTCGCGGTGAGCGGGTGCAGGTGGATCGGGTTCACGTCGCCGGAGACGGCGGCGTACCGGCGTCCGGTGTCGCCCGGGATCCGCCACAGCGCGCTCGCGGTGCCGGTCGGGGCGGCCGGCTCGGCGATGTCCTCGCCCGCAGCTCCCGCGGGGGCCTTCGCCCCGCGGGCCAGGTAGGTGCTGCGCCCCTCCCAGACGACCTCGCCGCCCGCGGAGACGACGCCGATCAGGTCCACCTGGGCGCCCTTGGCGTGCGCGGTGAACCGGTCGGCGTACACCCGGACGTCGAGGGTCTCCGACGGCGCGACCGCCCGGTGCACCGTGATCCGGTTGGCGACGTGCACCATCCCGGGCAGGGCGAGCGGGAACGACCGCTCGGCCATCAGCACGACCTGCAGCGGGAAGGTCAGCATGTGCGGGTAGGTGACGGGGAGGGCGTCGCCGACCCGGAACCCGCAGACGCGGGCGTAGTCGGCGAGGTGCCCGGGGTCCACCGTGATCCCGCGCCGGACGATCTCCCGTGCGGGGAGCTCACCGCCACCGCCACCCGGCAGCACCGCCCCGGCGGCGGCCGAGGCGTAGAGCGGGCCGAGGGCGGGCGGGCCGGAGAGCTCGGTGACCGTCCGGCCGGTCCCTGCCGTCGTCGGGGAGACGGTCATCTCAGGCCCCCAGCATCGACTGGCCGCAGACCCGCACGACCTGGCCGTTCAGCCCGCCGGACTCGGCCCGGCCGAACCAGCCGATGGCCTCGGCGACGTCGACCGGCAGCCCGCCCTGCTTGAGCGAGTTGATGCGGCGGCCGCCCTCACGGGTGGCGACGGGCATCTTCGCCGTCATGTCGGTCTCGATGAACCCGGGTGCGACGGCGTTGATCGTCGCGCCGCGCTCGGCGAACCGTGGGGCGAGCGCGTGGACCATCCCGATCACGCCGGCCTTGGAGGCGGCGTAGTTGGTCTGGCCCCGGTTGCCCGCGATGCCCGACTGCGACGACACACAGACGACGCGGCCCGACTCGTGCAGCGGGGAGCCCGGCGCCAGCAGCGCCTCGTTGATCGTCAGCTGGGCGCCCAGGTTGACCCCGAGCACCGGGTTCCAGCGGTCGGAGGTCATGTTCGCGAGCAGCTTGTCGCGGGTGATGCCCGCGTTGTGCACGACGAGGTCGACGCCGCCGTGCCGGTCGGCCAGGTGCGAGAGCAGCCGGTCGGCCGCGTCGGCGGCGGTGATGTCGAGCTGCAGTGCCGTGCCGCCGGTGCGGTTCGCGGTCCGGGCGAGGCCCTCCCCGGCCGCCGGGACGTCGACGGCGACGATCCGCGCGCCGTCCCGGGCGAGGGTGTCGGCGATGGCCGCGCCGATGCCCCGGGCGGCCCCGGTGACGACGGCGATCCGCCCGGCGAGCGGCTGCTCCTCGGCGCGCGGGTCGTCGACCTCGGCCGGCTCCCGCGGGGTGCCGACCTGCTCGCCGACGTGCACGACCTGGCCGTCGACGTAGGCCGAGCGGGCGGAGAGGAAGAACCGCACCGACGAGTCGACCGCCGCGGGCGACGCGGCCGCGCCCGCCACGATCAGGTTGGCCGTGGCGCCGGACCGGAGCTCCTTGCCGATCGAGCGGACGAGCCCGTCGAGCGACTGCGCGACGGCCGCCGCCTCGGCTCCGGTCGCCTCGCCCGGCTCGGCACCGATCAGCAGCAGCCGGCCGGACGGGCCGAGCTTCCGCACCGCCGGGGTGAGGAGCTGCTGGGCCGCCGCGAGGTCGGCGAGCGTGGTCGCCCCCGACAGGTCGACGACGACGCCGTGCAGCTTCTCGTCCCCGGGCTCGGTGACGGCCTGCTGCCCGTTCTCCTCCACGAACGCGGCGACCGGCTCCGCGAACCGGCCGGCTCCGACGGACGTGACGAGCACCGGCCCGGCCAGCAGCGGGTCGCCCGGGCGGTGCCGGCGCAGGGTCGGCACCGTGGGCAGCCCCAGCTGCTTGGCGATCGGGGTGTTCGACAGGGTCGCCAGGAGATCGTTGCTCATGCCTTCTTCGCCTCCAGGATCGCGACGACGCCCTGGCCGCCCGCGGCGCAGATCGAGATGAGTCCGCGCTGGTCCTTCTTCTCGGTGTCGGCCTTCTCCCGCAGGAGCTTCGCCAGGGTCGCGACGATCCGGCCGCCGGTCGCGGCGAACGGGTGCCCGGCCGCGAGCGAGGAGCCCGCGACGTTGAGCTTCGCGTCGTCGACCGCGCCGAGCGGGGCGTCGAGCCCGAGCCGCTCCTTGCAGAACCGGGCGTCCTCCCAGGCCTTGCGCTGGACCTGGACCACCGAGGCGAACGCCTCGTGGATCTCGTAGAGGTCGAAGTCCTGCAGGGACAGGCCGTTGCGGGCCAGCAGCCGCGGGACGGCGAACACCGGCGCGGTGAGCAGGCCGTCCGGGCCGTGCACGTAGTCGACGCCCGCCGTCTCGGCGTCGACGACGTGGGCCAGTACCGGCAGCCGGTGCTCGGCGGCCCACTCGTCGGACCCGAGGAGCACCAGCGCGGAGCCGTCGGTCAGCGGGGTGGAGTTGCCGGCCGTCATCGTCGCGTCCGGGCTGCCCTTGCCGAAGACCGGCTTGAGCTTCGCGAGCTTCTCCACCGAGGAGCCGGGCCGCAGGTTGTCGTCGCGGGTCAGCTTCAGGTACGGGGTGACGAGGTCGTCGAAGAACCCCCGGTCGTAGGCGGCGGCCAGGTTCGTGTGGCTGCGCACGGTGAGCTCGTCCTGCTCGGTGCGGCCGATGCCCCACTCGAGCGCGGCGCGGGCCGCGTGCTCGCCCATCGACAGGCCGGTGCGCGGCTCGGAATTCTCCGGGATGTCCGGGACGATCTGCCCCGGCCGCAGCTGCCCGACGAGCTTGATCCGGTCCGCCGCCGACTTCGCGGCGTTGACCTTGACCAGGATCCGGCGCAGGTCGTCGTTGAGGGCGATCGGGGCGTCGGACGCGGTGTCCACCCCGCCGGCGACGCCGGAGTCGATCTGCCCGAGGGCGATCTTGTTCGCGACGGCGATCGTCGCCTCGAGGCCGGTGCCGCAGGCCTGCTGGACGTCGTACGCGGCGGTCGCCGGGTTCAGGCGGGACCCGAGGACGGCCTCGCGGGTGAGGTTGAAGTCGCGCGAGTGCTTGAGGACCGCACCCGCCACGACCTCGCCGAGCCGCTCGCCGGCCAGCCCGAAGCGGGCCACCAGGCCGTCCAGCGTCGTGGTGAGCATGTCGAGGTTCGAGGCGCTCGCGTAGGCGCCGTTGGCGCGGGCGAACGGGATCCGGTTGCCGCCGATGACGGCGGCGCGCCGGGGGCTGGCTGGCATGGGGGTCGTCCTTCCTGGTGGTAGTGGTAGTCGTCGCCACCACCGGGTAGCCGGTACTCAAGGTACACGGTACTATGGGTTCCGTGAAGATGGCACGGGACAAGCGGGACAGCAGGTGGGACGCGCATCGCGAGGAGCGGCGCGCCCAGCTCGTCGGGTCCGCCATCGCCGCCATCCGCCGGACCGGCGCGGGCATCGGCATGGACGAGATCGCCGCCGCGGCCGGCACCAGCAAGACCGTGATCTACCGGCACTTCGGCGACCGGGCAGGCCTGTACACCGCGATCTGCGAGTCGGTGGCCGGAGTACTGCTCGCCGAGGTGCGGCGCGCCACGGGCGAGGCGCTGTCCGACGACCGGCTCGGCTCGCGGGCCGCGGTCGCCGCCGGCGTCGACGCGTACCTGTGCCTCATCGAGATCGACCCCGAGCTCTACCGGTTCGTCGTCCATCGGCCACTGCTCGTCCAGGGCAACGGCAACCGGCGCAGCGCCGACACCGAGACCCCCGATCCGGTGAACGACCTGGTGACGGTGATCGGCGACGAGATCGCCGTGGTGATCGGTGACAACCTGCGCACCGAGGGCTCCGACGGGCACGCGGCCGCCCGGTTCTGGGGGCACGCGATCGTCGGGCTCGTCCGCGGCGCGGCCGACGACTGGCTGGCCCGCCCGGACGGCACCACCCGCGAACGACTCACCGCACACCTCACCGACCTGGCCTGGTCCGGACTCTCCGGCCTGGCATCGCACGTGCAGGAGGTTCAGCAATGACCCGGAGCGCCATCCCCGCACCGGACCGGATCCCGGCCGGCACGCTGCGCACCGTCGTCGACGGGCGGTGGGCGCAGGTCCGCGAGGAGACCCGGGCGCAGCTCGCCGCGAGCGGCGACATGCGTGCCGACCCGGACCTCTCCTCGGCCGAGTACCGCGCGCACATCACCGACGCGCTCAAGTTCCTGACCTCGTCGGGCCGCCCGCACACCGGGTTCGACCCGGCCGTCGGCGGCGAGGGCGACGTCGGCGGCGTCGTGACCGCGTTCGCGATGCTCGCGTACGGCGACCTGTCACTGCTGGTCAAGGCCGGCGTGCAGTGGGGGCTCTTCGGCGGCGCGGTGCAGGTGCTGGGCACCGAGCGACACCACGAGCGGTACCTGCGCGCGATCATCGAGGGCGAGCTGCTGGGCTGCTTCGCGATGACCGAGACCGGCCACGGCTCGGACGTGCAGCACCTGCACACCACGGCGACCTACGACCGGGACACCCGGGAGTTCGTCGTCGACACGCCCTACCCGCAGGCACGCAAGGAGTACATCGGCAACGCGGCGCGCGACGGCCGCATGGCGGTCGTCTTCGCGCAGCTGGTCACGGGCGACGAGAAGCCCGGCGTGCACGCGTTCCTGGTCCCGCTGCGCGACGCCGACGGCAACGCGCTGCCCGGCGTCACCATCGGCGACGACGGCCGCAAGGCGGGCCTGAACGGCGTCGACAACGGGCGGCTGAGCTTCGACGGGGTCCGGATCCCGCGCGAGAACCTGCTCAACCGGTTCGGCGACGTCGCCGAGGACGGGACGTACTCGTCGTCGATCGGGAACGAGACCGCCCGGTTCTTCACCATGCTCGGCACGCTCGTCCGCGGCCGGATCTCGGTCGCCGGCGGTGCCGGCGGTGCGGCGCAGAAGGCGCTCACCCTCGCCGTGCGGTTCGGTGAGCGCCGGCGCCAGTTCGCGAACCCGGCCACCGGCGAGGAGATCGCCGTCCTCGACTACCTCGCCCACCAGCGGAAGCTACTGCCGGCCCTGGCGACGACGTTCGCGCTGCACTTCACCCAGGACGACCTGGTGAAGCGGATGCACGACATCCAGGCGCCCGGCGCGAGCCCGGTCGGCGCCCGCGAGCAGCGGACCCTGGAGCAGTCCGCGGCCGGGATCAAGGCGATCGCGACCTGGCACGCCACGCACACCATCCAGACCTGCCGCGAGGCCTGCGGTGGCGCGGGCTACCTGGAGGAGAACCTGCTGCCCGCCCTGAAGGCGGACACCGACGTGTTCACCACCTTCGAGGGTGACAACACGGTGCTGCTTCAGCTGCTGGCCAAGGAGCTGCTCTCCGACTACGGCCGGACGATCAAGAAGGGGAACCCGCTCGAGATCGCACCGCTGCTGGGGCGCCAGCTGGCCGGGGTGCTCGCCGAGCACACCGGTGCGGCGTCGCTGACCCGGCGGCTACCGTTCCGCGGGATCGACCTGACCGACCGGGAGCGCCGCCGCGAGCTGCTCCGGGTGCGCCGCGACGACACCCTGGCCACCGCCATCCGGAACCTGGCCCCGGCGCTGCGGAAGGGCAACGACGAGTTCGCCGTCTTCAACTCCGCGCAGGACCTACTGCTCCTCGCGGCCCGGGCGCACGTCGACACGCTCGTGGAGCAGTCCTTCGCCGACAAGCTGGGGACGGTCACGGACCCGGCGGTGCGGGCGCTGCTGGAGCGCGTGTACGACCTGCACGTGCTCTCGGTGATCGACCGGGAGCGGGCCTGGTACCTGGAGACCGGCCGGCTCACCGCCGCCGAGTCCCGTTCGGTCCGGCCACTGGTCAACGAGCTGTGCGCCGAGCTGCGTCCGTACGCCGGCACCCTCGTCGACGCGTTCGGGGTCCCGGAGAACTGGCTGGCCTGCCCGATGCTCGACGACGAGGCGTGGGCACCGGGGCCGAGCGCGCCGGCCGCGTCGGTGACCGAGCAGGTCGAGGCGGGCTGACCCTCGTGAGTGGTTGTGGCGGTCCTGACCGCCACAACCACTCACGAGCCGTCAGGCCTCGAAGCCCAGCGCGTCGACGACGGCCCCGACCGTCGACGACAGGTCGGCGACGGTGTCGTCGACGTACTCGGCGATCGGGGTGATCTCGGCGGCGTTCGCCGTGCCGGTGACGCCCAGCATCACCAGCGGGGCGGCGAGGGCCGCGGCGGCCAGTCCGGCGACACGACGCTTGTCCATGGGAGTTCCTCTCGTCGGGAGCGGTGGTGCCGGGCCAGCGTGGGACGTCACGAACCGGACTTCCAGACATCCGGCGAAGAAGTAACCGCGCGCTTACCTCATCGGTCGCGGCGTCATCGCGCCGTCATGTACCGAGAGCTGACGATCACATCTGGTGATCCGTGCGTCATCCGGCCGCACGCTCGTTGCGCCGATCGAACCTGCTCGGATCACCACTCGCCGTAATTCTGGACATTGCATATCCGGGATATGTAGTGTCCCGGTCATGCGGATGAGCCAGGGCGTCGAGTGGGCACTGCACTGCTGCCTGAACCTGGCGTGGACGGGTGAGCCGGTGCCCGGGTCCCGGCTCGCGGCGTTCTACGACCTGCCGCCCGCCTACCTCACCAAGCAGATGCAGGCGCTCGTCCGGGCCGGGGTGTGCGAGTCGGTCCCCGGCCCGCGCGGCGGGTTCCGGCTCGTCCGCACGCCCGAGGCGGTGTCGCTGCTCGACGTCGTCGTCGCCCTGGAGGGTCCGGAGGACGCGTTCCGCTGCACCTCGATCCTCGGCGCCGCACCGGGCGGCGACCCCGCCGCGGACTACTCCGGCTCGTGCGCGTTCTCGCTCAGCATGCGCCGGGCCGAGCTGGCCTGGCGCCGCGAGCTCGCGGCGCGCTCGCTCGCGGACGTCGGCGACGACGTCCTCCGCCACTCCCCGGGTGCGGCCGACCGCGTCCGGGCCGCACTGACCACCTGAGACGAAGGGGATCACCGTGGAACCGCGTATGCCCAAGCCCTACTCGCACGTCCCGGACAGTTACCGCGCCCTCTCGGCGCTGGAACGCTCCACCCGCGACGACGACGTCCTCCCGCACACCGTCCAGGAGCTCGTCAGGCTACGGGCGAGCCAGATCAACGGCTGCGGCTTCTGCGTCGACATGCACTCGCACGACGCACTGGAGTCCGGCGAGCGCACCGAGCGGCTGTTCTCGGTCCTGGCCTGGCGGGAGGCGCCCTGGTTCACCCGCGAGGAGCGGGCCGCGCTCGCGCTGACCGAGGAGATGACCCGGCTGGCCGACCGGGCCGACGCCGTTCCGGACGACGTCTGGGAGGAGGCCGCCGCGGTGTTCGACGAGCGCGCGCTGGCCCTGCTCGTCACCACGGTCGCGACGATCAACGCCTGGAACCGGATCAGCGTCGCCACCCGGCAGATCGCCGGCAGCCACCGGCGCGCGGCATAGGAGCGACCCCGTCCGCGTGACACCGCTCACCGGATCGACGAGTCCGGGACGGAATCCCGGTCACCCCTCGTGAGGTTGCACCGTGTCGTGGCCACACGAGGGGGAGACCGGTGAGCGCTGGCGTCATCACACCGAGCCGGGTACGGCTCGCGCTCATCCTGGGCGCGCTGATCGCACTCGGCCCGCTGACCATCGACACCTACCTGCCCGCGCTGCCCGAGGTCGGACGGGACCTGGCCGCCTCCGGGACGACGGTCCAGCTGACCCTGACCGGCACGCTCGCCGGGCTCGCACTCGGCCAGATCCTGATCGGGCCGCTGTCCGACGCCTACGGACGCCGGCTGCCGCTGCTGGCCGGGACGGCGCTGCACGTGCTCGCCTCGGCCCTGGTCGCGGTCGCACCGACGGTCGAGCTGCTCACCGTGCTGCGGGTGCTGCAGGGCGTCGGCGCCTCGGCGGGGGCGGTCGTCGGGCTCACGATCGTCCGGGACCTGTTCACCGGGCGAGCCGCGGCGACCATGCTGTCCCGGCTGATGCTCGTGATGGGCGCGGCGCCGGTGCTGGCCCCCACCCTCGGTGCTGGCCTGCTCACCTGGGTGTCCTGGCGCGGGGTGTTCCTGTTCCTCGCCGGGTACGGGCTGGTCATGCTGGCGGTGGTGACCGCGGGCCTGCCCGAGACGCTGCCGGTGTCCCGCCGTCGTCCCGCCCGGTTCGGCAGCACGGTGCGGACCTACGGGATGCTCCTGCGGGACCGGACGTTCGTCGGGCTCGTGCTCGTGGCGGGGCTCGCGATGGGCGCGCTGTTCAGCTACGTCTCGGGTGCGTCGTACGTCTTCCAGCAGCAGTTCGGGGTGGACCAGCAGACGTTCGGGCTGCTGTTCGGCGCCGGCGCGGTCTGGCTCGTCGTCGGCACCCAGCTGAACCCGGTGCTGCTGCGGTACCTGGAGCCGCGCCGGGTGCTGTCCGGCGGGATCGCCGCCGGCGTGCTGGCCGGGATCGCCCTGCTCGTGCTGACGGCGACCGGGACCGGCGGCCTGCCCGCCGTCCTGGCCGGGGTGTGGATCCTGCTGCTCGCCTGCGGCTTCGTGATGCCGAACGCGCCCGCACTCGCACTGGCCCGGCACGGCGAGACGGCCGGGACCGCCGCGGCGCTGCTCGGCGCGCTGCAGTTCGGCATCGGGGCGGCGACGTCGCCCGTCGTCGGCCTGCTCGGCAACGACGCGGCCGCGATGGGCGCCTCGATGTTCGGGGCGGTCGCGCTGGCGGGTCTCTCGCTCGTGCTCGTCGTCCGGCCGTGGACGCTCCCCGACCTGAACGAGGAGCCCGTCCCCGCGGGGGCTTCTTCTTCTTGACCTGAAGTGAACTCCAGGTCCTAGCGTCCGGCGCATGGACGCGAGCATCTACATGGCCATGCGCAACGCCGGCTCCGAGCCGGGGCGGCAGAACCGGCCGGCAGGCGAGACCCTGCGCCGGATCGTGCGCCTCGCCCGGCCGCACCGGCGGCGGATGGGCTGGTTCCTCGTCGCGAGCACGGTGGGCGCGGCGCTGACCGTCGCCACGCCGCTGCTGGCGGGGCGCGCGACCGACGCGATCAACCGGGGCGAGGCGCTGTCGGTGCTGGCCCTCGTCGCCGGGCTGATCGCGGTCGCCGCCGTCGCCGAGGCCGGGCTCGGCCTCGTCACCCGGTGGCTGTCGGCGAACCTCGGCGAGGGCCTGATCCACCAGCTGCGCACGACGGTGTTCGACCACGTGCAGCGGATGCCGGTCGCGTTCTTCACCCGCACCCGCACCGGGGCCCTGGTGTCCCGGCTGAACTCCGACGTCCTCGGCGCGCAGCGGGCGTTCTCCGACACGCTGTCCGGGATCGTGTCGAACCTGGTCGTCCTGCTGCTGACGCTCGGCGCGATGGTCACCATCTCCTGGCAGGTCACCCTGCTCGCCGCGGTGCTGCTGCCGGTGTTCCTGGTCCCGGCCCGGCTGATGGGACGCCGGCTGGCCGCCCTCGAGCGGGAGGCCGCCGACCACAACGCCGCGATGAGCACCCGGATGACCGAGCGCTTCTCCGCACCGGGTGCCACGCTGATCACGCTGTTCGGGCGGCCGTCGCAGGAGTCGGCGGAGTTCGCCGAGCGGGCCGACCGGGTCCGGGCGATCGGGGTCCGCTCGGCGATGCTGCAGTGGATCTTCGTGACCGCGCTGACCCTGGCGTCGTCGCTGGCCGTGGCGCTGGTCTACGGCGTCGGCGGCGGGCTCGCGCTGTCCGGGGCGCTGTCGGCAGGCGACGTCGTCGCGCTCGCGCTGCTCCTGACCCGACTCTACCAGCCGCTGACGGCGCTGGCCGGCGCCCGGATCGAGATCATGACCGTGCTGGTCAGCTTCGAGCGCGTCTTCGAGGTCCTCGACCTGCAGCCGATGATCGCCGACGCCCCCGGCGCGCGCCCCGTGCCCGACGGTCCGGTCGGCGTCGCGTTCGACCACGTCTCGTTCGCCTACCCCACCGCCGACCAGGTCTCGCTGGCCTCGCTGGAGGAGGTCGCGACGCTGGACACCCGTGGCGGCGAGCAGGTCCTGCACGACGTCTCCTTCGCCGTCCCGCCCGGGCGGATGGTCGCGCTGGTCGGGTCGTCCGGGGCCGGGAAGTCCACGGTCGCGCAGCTGGTGGCCCGGCTCTACGACACCGGCTCCGGCGCCGTCCGGATCGGCCGGGCCGACGTCCGCGGGCTGACCGGCGAGTCGGTGCACCGCGCCGTCGGCTTCGTGACCCAGGACGGGCACCTGCTGCACGACACGGTCGCCGCGAACCTGCGGATCGGGGCGCCGGACGCCACCGACGCGCAGCTGTGGGACGCGCTGCGCCGGGCCCGGCTCGAGGAGCTGGTCGCCTCGCTGCCGGACGGGCTCGGCACGGTCGTCGGCGAGCGGGGGTACCGGCTCTCCGGCGGCGAGCGGCAGCGGATGACGATCGCCCGGGTGCTGCTGGCCCGGCCGCGCATCGTGGTCCTGGACGAGGCCACCGCCAGCCTGGACTCGACGTCCGAGGCGGCGGTGCAGGCGGCGCTGGGCGAGGCGCTGGAGGGCCGGACGGCGATCGTGATCGCGCACCGGCTGTCCACCGTCCGGGACGCCGACGAGATCCTGGTCCTGGAGCGCGGGCGGATCGTCGAGCGCGGTGACCACACCACGCTGCTGGCCCGGGACGGGCGCTACGCGGAGCTGCACCACACCCAGTTCGGTACCGCGGCGGCCGCCGCGTAGCGGGCCTACTTGAAGTCGTCCGGGGAGACCTCGTCGATGAAGTCCCGGAACTGCTGCATCTGCTGCTCCGGCGGATCGGACGGCTCGCCGCCGGTCGCCGCCCGGGTCTGGGCGGCGAGCCCGCTCGCGTCCTCGGACTCCGGCGGGAGCACGTCCTCGACCGGCTGGCCGACCTCCTCGAGCACGTGCTCGGCCATGCCGATCGGCAGGCCTTCGCGGACCGCGATCGCCAGCGCGTCGGACGGCTTCACGTCCAGCCGGGTGCCGCCGTCGAACACGAGCTCGGCGGAGTAGACGCCGTCGGTGAGGTCGCTGATCTCCACCGAGTCCAGGGTGCGGCCGAGCGCCGCGACGACCGGGAGCAGGACGTCCTGGGTGAGGGCGGTCGCGGCGTCGTCGCGGCGGCCCGCGGCGATCACCTCGGCCTGCGGAGGGCGCAGGAAGACCGGGACGCAGCGGTCCCCACCGGCCTCGCCGAGCAGCAGGACCGGCTGCCGCGAGCGAGCGTGCACGATGAGTCGCAGGACGTGCATCGTCCGGGTCATCGCCGCATTGTCCCCGGGCGGGGCGTCGTGCAGCGTCTCACTACGAGACGCCTCAGCCGCGGGCCAGCCAGGGCATCGCCGTCGCGGCGATCGTGAGGAACTGGACGTTCGCCCCGAGCGGCAGGCCCGCCATGTAGGTCACGGCCTCGGCGACGTGTGCGACGTCGAAGGTCGGCTCCGGCCGCGTCGTGCCGTCGGCCTGCCTCGCCCCGGTCGCGATGCCCGCGGTCATGTCGGTCGCCGCGTTGCCGATGTCGATCTGCCCGCAGGCGATCCCGAACTCCCGGCCGTCGAGCGACAGCGACTTCGTGAGCCCGGTGATCGCGTGCTTGGTGGCGGTGTAGGCGGCGCTGCCCGGGCGCGGGACGTGCGCCGAGATCGACCCGTTGTTGATGATCCGGCCGCCCTGCGGGTCCTGGGCCCGCATCGCGGCGAAGGCCTCCCGGGCGCACAGGAACGAGCCGGTCAGGTTCACCGCGACGGTGTCCCGCCAGGCGTCGACGGCGATCTCGTCGACGGTGCCACCGGGCCCGAACGTGCCCGCGTTGTTGACCAGCAGGTCCACCCGCCCCCAGCGCTCGCGGACCGCCGCGAACAGCGCGGCGACGGAGTCCGGGTCGGCGACGTCGGTGGCGACGGCGAGGGCGTCGGCATGGCCGGCCGCGACGGCGTCGAGCCGGTCGGCGCGACGCCCGGCGAGCGCGACCCGCCATCCGGCGTCGAGCAGCCCGCGCGCCACCGCCTCGCCGATGCCCGATCCGGCCCCGGTCACCACCGCCACACCGCTCATGCGACCCACCCTGGCACGGACCTCGGGTGTGACGCCCCGCACAGCGCGTCACGGGCGGGGGTCCGGCCGGTGTCCCGTCCCCGACCGGCCGTACGGCCGGTCCGACGAGCGCGAAGGGGACGGTCATGGGACACGCGGTGCTGGTGGTCGGGGCGGGCTACGCCGGTGTGACGGCGGCGAACCAGCTGGCGGGTGCGGCCGAGGTGACGGTGGTGGACCCGCGGGAGGAGTTCGTCGAGCGGATCCGGCTGCACCGGCTCGTCGCCGGGAGCGGGCCGGCGACGGTGCCGCTGTCCCGGGTCCTCGACCCGCGGGTCCGGACGCGGACGGCCCGGGTGACCCGGATCGGTGACGGCGTCGCGACCCTCGACGACGGCGGCGAACTGCGGTTCGATCGCCTGGTGTACGCGGTGGGCAGCGGCGGTGCGACCGGGCCCGCCGGCGCGGGGTACCGGGTGGACACCCTGGAGGCGGCGGCCCGGCTGCGCGACGCCGTCGCCGGGCTCGGCGCGGGTGCGGTCGTGACCGTCGTCGGTGGCGGCCTGACCGGGATCGAGACGGCGACGGAGCTGGCCGCCGCCCGCCCCGACCTGGTCGTGCGACTCGTGACCGACGGCGAGGTCGCCACCGGGATGGGCGCGCCGGGCCAGGAGCGGGTGCGGGCGCGGCTGCGCGAGCTGGGGATCGGCCTGCGGGAGCACGCCGCCGTCGGCGACCCGGCGGGGCTCGGCGCGGACGTGGTGGTGTGGGCGACCGCGCCGGGCGTCCCGGACCTGGCGCGGCGCAGCGGTCTCCCGGTGGACGACAGCGGCCGCCTCCGCGTGGACGCGACGCTGACCAGCGTCGGGGACCCGCGCGTCGTCGGGGCCGGGGACGCCGTCGCCGCGCCCCCGGAGGTCGGCTTCGTCCGGGCGAGCTGCCAGGCGGCCATCCCGCTCGGCACGGCGGTGGCGCGGACCGTCCGGGCGGGCCTGCGCGGCCGGCCCGCACCGGTCGCGTCGATCGGCTACCAGGCACAGTGCCTCGCGCTCGGGCCCGGGGCGGGCCTGGTCCAGCTGGTCGACCGCCGGGACGCACCGCGGCGGCTCGCGATCGGCGGGCGGGCCGGCGCCGTCGTGAAGGAGCAGGTCTGCCGGTACACGCTGCGCGCGATCCGGGGGCGGGTGGCGTGACCGGGCCCGACGACGATCCGCTCGCCGCGTTCCACCGGCACCGCGGGCTGCTGTTCCGGCTGGCCTACGAGATCCTCGGCAGCGTCGCCGACGTCGAGGACGTCCTGCAGGACACCTGGCTGCGCTGGACCGCCGTCGACCACGACACGGTGCAGAATCCCCGGGCCTATCTGGCCCGGATCGTCACCCGGCAGGCGCTGAACCGGCTGCGCAGCACCGCCAGGACCCGGGAGACCTATCCCGGTCCGTGGCTGCCCGAACCGCTGCCCACCGACCCTGCGGGTGCGGACGAGCAGGTCCTGCGCACCGACGACGTGACGGTGGCGATGCTGCTGGTCCTGGAGAAGCTGTCCCCCGACGAGCGGGCGGTGTTCGTGCTGCGGGAGGCGTTCGGCCTCGACCACGCCGAGATCGCCGAGACCCTCGGCCGGCCGGAGGGCACCGTCCGGCAGATCGCGCACCGGGCCCGCGAGCACGTGCGGGCGCGCCGGCCGCGGTTCACCGTCCCGCCGGACCGGGCACGACGGGTGGCGGAGGCGTTCGTCGGGGCGGCGCTCGGCGGCGACCTGACCGGGGTCACGGCGCTGCTGGCCCCGGACGCGGTCTCGGTCGCCGACGGTGGCGGGAAGGTCTCGGCGGCGCGCCGCCCGGTGCACGGCCGGGAGCGGGTGGCCCGGCTGCTGGTCGGGCTCACCCGGTACCCGCTGCCGGGTGCCGGACCGGAGTTCGGGGTGTTCAACGGCCTGCCGGGGATCCTGCTGCGCGACGGCGACACGGTCGACACCGCGTTCCTGATCGAGGTCTCCGAGGTCGACGGCGCGGACCTGGTCACCGCGGTCTACGCGGTGCGGAACCCGGAGAAGCTGGCCCACCTGTGATCGCGCTGTATCCACATCTCTACCCAAACCGCTAGAGCGCAGCAGAGAACCCGACGCTCGTGCTCTCTCCGGCACTCTCGCGTCAGCACTAGAAAACGGCATACGACGACATCGACGGCCCCATCGAGCTGTCTACCGTTTTCTAGCGCTGCACCGAGATACGCGCAGACAACGGCATCGACAGCCTTCGATGCCGCGCCATACCGCTCTCTACGATCGCTCCGATACAGCGGAATGCGGGGCGATCGAGCCCGTCCCTCTCTGCGTCGCCGCAGCGTAGCACCCCTGCATCGAACATGTGTACGACACCCCCGGTGTGTCGTCAGACCGGGCCGGCGAGGAGCTCGAGCCCCGCGGGACCGCGGGTCGCCGCCCGGCGCCGCACCTGCCCGGCCGGTTCCCCGACCACCCGCGCGAAGGCCCGGGTGAACGCCGCCTCGGAGCGGTAGCCGAACCGGTGCGCGGTCTGGGCCACTGTGGCATCACCCCCCGACAGGACGTCGACGGCTGCCTGCATCCGCCACCGGGTCACGTACGCCATCACGGGTTCGCCGACCAGCTCGGTGAACCGGGCCGCGAACGCCGAGCGGGACATCGCCGCCGTCGCCGCGAGGGACGCGACCGTCCAGTCCCGCTCGGGCTCGCGGTGCACGGCGGCGAGCGCGCGGCCGATCCGGTCGTCGGCGAGCGCGCCGAGCCAGCCCGTGCGCGCCGCCGGGTCGCGCTCCAGCCGGCCGCGCACCGCCTGGAGGACGAGCACGTCGGCCAGCCGCGTGATCACCGCGTCGCTGCCGGGGCCACCGTCCTCGACCTCGGCGGCGAGCAGCCGCAACGTGTCCTGCACCCGGTCACCGAGTGGCGACGGCTCGATCCGGAACAGCTCCGGGAGCCGGTCGACGAGATCGCGGGCGGCGGGATGCCCGAACCGCAGCGCCCCGCACACCATCCGCGTCACCGGACCGTCGCCACCGTGCCGGAGCAGCCCGTAGCGGCCGCCGATCACCGGGTGCGGGATGGACCGGATGTCCGGGGCGAGGACGCCGGGGGCGCTCCGCAGCGCGTGCCCCGTCCCGTGCGGGACAACGACCAGCTCCCCCGGCCGCAGCGCCTGCTCCGCGCCGTCGCCGGCGACCGTCAGCCGTCCGCCGCCGGAGGTGACGACGTGGAACCAGAGGCAGCCCGGCGTCGCGGGCAGCGTCATGCCCCACGGCTCGCCCAGCTCGGAGCGGCAGTAGAAGACGCCGTCCATGCGCAGGACGTGCAGCGCCTCGCCGAGCGGGTCGGCGACCGGGAACGGCGGCGCGGCGGACACCGGGACAGCATGACAGTTCATCCACAGTCCGTCCCCAGGTGTGGACGTTCGAGCAACGATTGTGGATAACGGGAGATTCTGCGTCCGGAAGATCGCGGTGATCGTGGACGGACACTGACGAGAGGAGCACGTCATGATCACCGTTCTGGGCGCGACCGGGAACGTGGGTTCGCAGGTCGTCCGGGAGCTGTCCGCGGCCGGGGTGGAGGTCCGCGCGGTCTCCCGCGGCGCGGGTTTCCGCGGCGACATGGGCGACCCGTCGTTCCTGCGCCGCGCGTTCGACGGGGCGGCCGCCGCCTTCGTCCTGCTCCCGCTGGACGTCACCGAGCCCGGCTACGCGGCGCACCAGGCACGGCTCGGGGAGTCCGTCGTCGCCGGGCTGCGCGACAGCGGGGTGCCGCGGGTGGTCGCGCTGAGCTCGCTCGGCGCGGAGGTCCCCGGCGGGCCGGACCTCTCCGCGACCGGGTACCTCGGCACCCTGCACGACCAGGAGGTCCGGCTCGCGACGCTCGACGCCCGCGTCACCCGGATCCGGCCCGGACTGTTCCTCGAGACGTTCCTCGCCGCGGCCGGCGCGATGCGGGCGCACGGGGTGCACGCCGACACGATCGACCCGGGCGTCGCACTGCCGATGGTGGCGACCCGCGACGTCGGCCGGGCCGCCGCGGCGGCGCTGCTCGACGCGGACGCGCCGGAGATCGTGGAGGTGCAGGGCGCGGCGGACCGGACGGTGCCCGCGGTCGTCGCCGCGCTCGGACCTGCACTGGGGATGCCGGACCTGTCCTACGTCCGCCTCCCCGACGACGAGATGGAGCAGGTCCTGCGGCAGGCCGGGTTCCCGGCGGACTCCGCCCGGCTGCACGTGGCGATGCACCGCGCGTTCAACGAGGGCCGGGTGCGTGCGCACGGCCCTCGCCCCGGCGCCGGGGACGCCCTGACCGTGGAGGAGTGGGCGAAGGGGATCGCGTCGTGAGCCCGCTCGACGCCGTCGCCGCGACCGGCGCAGGCCTGCTCGGTGGCGTCTACCTGGCGTTCTCGGTCGCGGTGCTGCCGGCGCTGCGCCGCAGGCCGGAGCAGGAGGCGGCCGCGGTGATGCGCGCGGTGAACCGGGCGATCGTCAATCCGGTCTTCCTCGTGCTGTTCCTGGGCACCGCGGTCGCGGCGGCGGCCGTGCTGGTGACGGGGGTGCTCACCGGGGCGCCGCTGCGGATCGGGGCCGGGATCGCCGTCCTCGCCGGGTTCGTCGTGACGGCGGCGGTGAACATCCCGCTCAACGACGCCCTGGAACGTGGCGGGGAGTGGGCGGCGTTCGCCCCGCGGTGGACCCGCGCGAACCACGTCCGGGGCGCCCTGTCGGTACTCGGCGTGGTGCTGTCGTACCTCTGAGTCGAACATGTGTGCGACATCTCGGGGACACCCCTGGCCGCGGGACGGGCGCGGGAGGCACGCTGGTCCCGCGCCCGCTCCCCGGGCGGACCGGCTGCTCCGGCAGCGCCAGCCCGACCCCGGGGGAGCATGAACGCCCACGAACGACGCCGGCTCGCGGCCCTGCGCACCGACCGCGAGACCGTGCTCGCGGCCGCCGTGCGGCTGCGGCACGAGGCGGTGCAGGCGCACTACGCCGGGCTGGCCCGCCCGGAGATGGCCTTCGGTCTCGCGTCGGTCCTCGAACTGCTCGCGATGCGGATCGCCGACCAGCCACCGGACGTCCGGGCACACGTCGTGCGGGTCGCCCGGGAGATGACCGGCGACGGGATGGACCGGCCCTCGGTCCGTCGTACCCGCCGCCGGTGATCCCGGCCCGTCCACAGGCAGGCCGAGTTGTCCACAGGTGTGCACACAGCTGGGGACAGCTCGAACCGGCGTTCGAGAAGGGGCCTCAGCGCACGCCTTCCATGAGCACCTTGAGCTTCGGGACGGTGGCCATGACGACGATCCCGACGACGATCGCGGCCACACCGGTGATCCCGAAGTAGGCCACCTCGTTGTCCGCGGTGTAGAGCTCGGCGAGCAGGCCGGACATCACGGTGCCCATGGAGACCGAGAGGAAGAACAGGGCCACCATCTGGGTCTGGAACACCTGCGGGGCGAGCTTCGTCGACAGCGACTGGCCGACGGGCGAGGTGAACAGCTCCGCCAGGCAGAAGACCAGCAGGATGACCACGAGGGCGAGCAGCGGGGTCCCGTTCGGCCCTGTCCCGGCGAACGGCACGAACAGCAGGAAGGCGAGTCCGACGACCACGGTGCCGATCGCCATCTTCATCGGGGAGGACGGCTGTCGCGGTCCGAGCTTCGTCCAGACCGTCGCGTAGACGCCTGCCAGCAGGATCACGAAGACCGGCTCGATGGACTGGCTCCAGGCCGGGGGCATCTCGAAGATCCCGAAGATCGACCGGTCGAGCCGCTCCTCCGAGTAGATCGCCAACACCGTGAAGATCTGCTGGAAGATCGCCCAGAACACCGCACTGGCGATCCACATCGGCAGGAACGCCAGGACGCGTCGCCGCTCGATCCGCTCCACCCTGGGGCTCGAGAGCATCAGCGTGAAGTAGCTGATCGTCGCGACCACCACGATGCCGAACACGATCCACTTCAGCCGGTCCGCGGTGATGACGTCGGTCGCGACGAGGACCGCGATCGCAGCCAGCACCAGGACGGCGCCGACCAGGACCCGGCTGCGGGCGGCCGCCGGGAGCGGGTTGGGGACCACCCAGCCCGTGGCGGGGAGCTTGCGTCGGTTGAACCAGTACTGGACCAGGCCGAGCGCCATACCGATGGCGGCCAGACCGAAACCGAGGTGGAAGCCCCAGACCACGCGGAGGCCGTCGGTCAGCAGCGGACCGGTGAAGGCACCGATGTTCACGCCGAGGTAGAAGATCGAGAAGCCGGCGTCGCGGCGGTCGTCGCCCGGGCCGTAGAGGGTGGCGAGGATCGTGGAGGCGTTGGCCTTGACCCCGCCGCTGCCGAAGGCGACCAGGACGAGGCCGATGGCGAGCCCGGTGGCGCCGGGGACCAGGGCCAGGGCGATGTGCCCGGCGATCACCGAGAGCGCGCTTCCGAAGAGGACCCGCTCGGGGCCGAACATCCGGTCCGCGACCCAGGCAGCGACGATCGTGGAGAGGTAGACCGTCCCGCCGTAGGCGCCGACGATCCCGGCCGCCGTGCCCTGGTCGATCCCGAGTCCGCCCTCGGTCACGGCGAAGTACATGTAGTACAGCAGGATCCCCTGCATGCCGTAGAAGGAGAAGCGCTCCCACATCTCGACGCCGAACAGCGTCCCGAGCTGTGTGGGGTGGCCGAGAAAGGTCTTCTCGCGGCCCTCTGGTGGTGTGGTGAGGTCGGTCACCGGGCCCGGTTTACTCGCTGGTTTGCACGAGGTAAAGGTCTTGCACCCGACTGTTAGCTCACAGCAACGAGCTGCGACGGCGCGGCCTCACAGCGTGGCCGGGCCCTCCTCCGGCACCATCCCGATCCGGTCGGCCACCGCGGCCATCACGTCCTGCACGGCGACGGTGTCCGCCAGCGGCATCACCGGGCTCTCCGTCTCGCCGGCGGCGACCCGGCGGGTCACCTCCTCGATCTCGTGCGCGTACCCGCGCCCGGTGGCGGGCAGCACGATCTCCTCCGGGTCGGCCCCGTGCCGGTGCACGACGATCCGGTCCGGGTGGTGGAACCGCGGCGGCACCTCGATCCAGCCCTCGGTCCCGATGACCCGGGCCGAGCCGGGCATGGCGCACTGCAGACTGACCTGCAGTGCGGCGCTGCGGCCGTCGGGCCAGCCCAGCAGGATCGACTCCTCGAGGTCGACGCCCGTCGGGGCCAGCGCGCCGCTCGCGGCGATCTCGGAGGGGCTGCCGAGCAGCATCTGGGCGAACGAGATCACGTAGACGCCCAGGTCGAACAGCGCACCGCCGCCCAGCTCGGGCGAGAAGAACCGGTCGTCGGCGGCGGTCCGGTTCCGGACGCCGAGGTCGGCCTGCACCGAGCGGACCTCACCGATCGCGCCCTCCGCGACCAGCTCCCGCAGCCGGACGACGGCCGGGAAGAACCGGGTCCACATCGCCTCCATCGCGAAGACGCCGTGGTTGCGGACCGCCGCGGCGACCTCACGGGTGCCGACGGAGCTGACCGTGAAGGCCTTCTCCACCATGATCGCCTTCCCGGCCTCCAGCGCCGCCAGCGCCATCGCCCGGTGCTGCGGGTGCGGGGTGGCGACGTAGAGGACGTCGACGCCGGGGTCGTCGAGGATCGCCCGGTATCCGGTGTGGACGCGCTCGATCCCGTGCCTGCGGGCGAACGCCTCGCCGCGTTCGGCCGACCGGGACGCGACCGCGACCAGCTCGGCGCCGGGGACGTGCGCGAAGTCCGGTGCGACGCTGTCGGCGATCCGGCCGGGCCCGACGATCCCCCACTTCACGGTGCCGGTGCTCGCTCCGCCTGCGTTCCGATCGGTCATGCCCCCGATCCTGCCGGACCGCCCGGAAAAATCCTGAGCCCGCCCGATGAGTTCCCGGGAGCGACCCGGTCTCCCCTTTCGAACGGCACCGGAACCCCGGCGCCACAGCACATCCCAGGAGCCCCCGATGCCGAACATGATCTTCGTCAACCTGCCGGCGAGCGACCTGGACGCCTCGAAGGCGTTCTACGCCGCGCTCGGGTTCACGCTCAACGAGCAGTTCTCCGACGAGCAGACCGCCTCGTTCGTGATCAGCGACGCGATCGTCGCGATGGTCATGACCGAGAAGCGGTTCGCGGAGTTCACCAAGCAGTCGTCGGTGGCCGACGCGGGCACCGCCCGCGAGGTGATCAACGCCCTCGGGGCGGAGAGCCGCGAGGAGGTCGACCGCATCGCCGACGCCGGCCTGGCCGCCGGCGGCACGCAAGGCGGCGAGACCCAGGACCACGGGTTCATGTACGGCCGCAGCGTCGACGACCCGGACGGCCACCGCTGGGAGTTCGTCTGGATGGACCCGTCGGCCATGGAGGGCTGAGCCGGGCGTCCGGGCCGTCGCACACGAGGGGGTGCGGCGGCCCGGTCCCGCGTCCGGACCGTGGGCGCGCCCGCCTCAGACCGACCGCAGCGGCCGGGCCTTCCGGACCAGGCCGTCGATGGCCAGTGCGTACCCGTCGATGCCGAACCCGACGACGATCCCGGTCGCGACGGGCGAGACGTACGAGTGGTGCCGGAAGGTCTCCCGGCCGTGCACGTTCGAGATGTGCACCTCGACGGTCGGGAGCTCGGTGCCCTCGATCGCGTCGTGCAGCGCGACCGACGTGTGGGTGTAGGCGGCCGCGTTCAGCACCAGCCCGAGCGCCTCACCACGCTTGACCGCGCTCCCGGCCTCGTGAATCCAGTCGACGAGGGTGCCCTCGTGGTTGGTCTGCCGGAAGTCCAGCGCGAGGCCGTGGTCGCCGGCGCTGCGGCGGCACAGCGCCTCGACGTCGGCGAGCACGGTGGTGCCGTACACCTCGGGCTTGCGGGTGCCGAGGAGGTTCAGGTTCGGGCCGTTGAACACGAACACCGTCGTCGTGGAGGTCACCCCCGGGATCCTCGCACCCTCACCCGGTCCAGCCCGGCCGGACCAGCCCCGACTCGTAGGCCACCACCACGAGCTGGGCGCGGTCCCGCGCACCGAGCTTCGTCATCGTGCGGCTGACGTGCGTCTTCGCCGTCGTCGGGCTCATGTGCAGGCGGTCGGCGATCTCGTCGTTGGACAGTCCGGCGGCGACCTCGGCAAGCACCTCGCGCTCCCGCTCGGTGAGCGCGTCCAGCCGGGGCGACGCGGCCGGGCCGCCGCGGCTCCGGGCGGCGAACTCGGCGATCAGGGTGCGGGTCACGGCCGGCGCGAGCAGGGCCTCGCCGCCGTGCACGATCCGGATCGCGTGGATCAGGTCGGCCGGTTCGGAGTCCTTCACCAGGAACCCGCTGGCGCCGCCCCGGATCGCCTCGAACACGTACGAGTCGTCGGTGAAGGTCGTCAGGACGATCACCCTCGTCCCGCTCAGGCCCGGGTCGCCGGTGATCTCCCGGGTGGCCGTGAGGCCGTCGGTGCCGGGCATCCGGATGTCCATCAGCACGACGTCGGGCGCCTGGGCCCGGGTGGCGGCGAGTGCCTCCGCGCCGTCCCCGGCCTCGGCGACGACCTCGAGATCGGGCTGGGAGCCGAGCAGCGCCCGGAACCCGGAGCGGACGAGGGCCTGGTCGTCGGCCAGCAGCACGCGGATCACGCGTCCACCCTCCCGGCTCCGACGGCGCCGTCGCCGTCCGGCTCGCCGAGCGGCGCGGCGGGGAGCCGGGCGTGCACCCGGAACCCGCGCTCCGGCCCGGGGCCCGCGTCGAGCGTGCCGCCGACCGACCGGGCCCGTTCCCGCATGCCGGTCAGTCCGGTCCCCTCGACCGCGTCCCCGGCGGGGCCGGTGCCGTCGTCGTCGACGGTCAGCTCCAGCTCGCCGGCCGGGAACCGCAGCGTGACGACGGCGGCCGCGGCCCCCGCGGGCCGGCGGGTGTTGGTCAGCGACTCCTGCACGATCCGGTAGGCGGCCAGGTCGACGCCGGTCGGCAGCGGCCGGGGCTCGCCCTCGGTGCGCCGGTCGACCGGCAGCCCGGCGGCGCGGACCTCGTCGAGCAGCGCGTCCAGCCGGTCCAGGCCCGGGGTCGGCAGCCGGGGTGCCTCCTCGTCGACGGCGCGCAGCACGCCCAGCGTCGAGCGCATCTCGCGGAGCAGGTCGCGGCTGGCCCGCTTGATCTCGGTGAGCGCGGTCCGGGCCTGCTCCGGGTCGTCGTCCATCAGGAACAGCGCCACCCCGGCCTGCACGTTGATCAGCGAGACGTGGTGACCGAGCACGTCGTGCAGCTCCTGCGCGATCCGCAGCCGCTCCTCGCCCGCCCGGCGGCGGCGCTGCTCCTCGGCCGCGCGGCGGGCCTGCTCCATGCGCTCCCGGCGGACCCGCCACAGCGCGCCCACCGCGAACAGTGCCAGCAGCCAGGCGAGGACCGGACCACCCGCGGTCCACGGCACCGGGCGTCCGCTCAGCAGCACCCAGCCGACCAGCACGACGGCGGCCGCGACGACCACCACGAGCGCCCGGTGGTGCAGCCCGGCGGCGACCGCGGCGACGATCGCGACCCCGAGCGCCAGCCCGGTCGGGCCGGCCGGCGGGTACCCCAGCCCCAGGTAGGCGACGACGGCCCCGGCCGCAACGGCCAGCGCCACGATCCGGTCGGCCCGCCGGAACACCAGCGCGAGCGGCCCGATCGCCAGCAGGACGACGGCCAGCCCGTCGATCGACGGCCCGCCACCGGGGAGCACCGGGCCGCCGTACCACTCCCAGCCACCCCGCCGGGCCGCGCCGAACGCCGTCCCACCGGCGGTGAGCAGCGCGACGACGGCGGGCAGGACGAGGGTCCGCACGACCCCGCCCCACCAGCGCGGACGGCGATCGGCGGGCACGGCGACACGGTAGACCGCGACAGCGGCGGCGGGCGTCGTCCGGGCGGTGACCGGCCAGGTACCCCGTGGGGAGTACGCCCGCCCGCCGCCCTGCCACCCGGGCAGCAGCCGGATCGGCGACCGCGGACGGACGCGTGCGGGCACGTCCCGCAGCCAGGCTTGCCGCCATGACGACCACACCGGACACCACCGACGAGGTCCCGGCGGTCACCACGACCGACGCGGTCCCCGCACCCACGACCAGCACCGGCGACGACGCCGTCCTCGCCTCCGACGCCGAACGCGAGCACGTCACCGACCGGCTCCGGCACGCGGCGGCCGAGGGCCGCCTGACCCTCGCCGAGGCCGACGAGCGCCAGGCCGCTGCCTACGCCGCCCGGACCCGCGCCCAGCTCGTCCCGCTGCTGGCCGGCCTGCCGCCGACGCCGCAGCCCCGCAGGCCCCGGCGCGGGCCACTCACCCCGCGGGCCCGCCGGATCCTCGGCGTGCACGCCGGGATCACCGTCGCCGTGCTGCTGTTCCTGGTGGTCGCGGCCGTGTTCGGCCCGGCTCCGCTGTTCATGCCGATCGGGCCGGCGTTCTGGCTCGGGCTGATCCTGTTCGTGCACTCGCGGCGGGCCGAGCGCGAGCCGTCGCCGGACGAGGCCGTCCCCGCGGAGCTCCGGTGACCGCCACGGCCGTCCCCTCCGCCCGAGCCGCACCGGCCCGGCGGCTGCCCCGCCGGGCACGGAGCGGTCTGCGCACCGGGCACGTCGTGCTCGCCGCCGGCTGGACCGGCCTGTCCCTGGTGATGCTCGTGCTGCCCGCGTCGGTGCTGGTGCAGGGGGCCGGGGCGGGCTTCGCGGTCCCGGCGATGGCGCTGGTCGGCAACGGGATCATCCCGTTCTTCGCGGTCGGCACCGTCCTGACCGGGGCCGCCCTCGGCATCGGGACGCCGTGGGGGCTGGTCCGGTACCGCTGGGTGGTCGCGAAGACCGTGCTGGCGCTGACGGTGATCGTCGGTTCGGTCGTGCTGAACACCGGATGGATCGAGGCCGCCGCCGCGGGGGACGACCGGTCGCTGCTCTGGTCGCTCGTCCTGAGCTCGGCGGTGCACCAGGTGATGCTGCTGACCGCGACGGTGCTGTCGGTGGAGAAACCCTGGGGCCGGTGGCGCCGCGCTTGACACGCAACCTTTTGGTTGCATAATTGGCCGCGTGACCGACGTCGACGCCGTCTTCCGGGCCCTCGCGGACCCGACCCGGCGGCAGATCCTCGACCGGTTGCACGAACGGGGCGGGCAGACGCTCGGCGAGCTGTGCGATGGCCTGGAGATGAGCCGGCAGGCGGTCTCCAAGCACCTCGGGCTGCTGGAGTCCGCCGGGCTGGTGTCCGCCGTCCGCCGCGGCCGGGAGAAGCTCCACCGTCTCGACCCGGTGCCCATCCAGGAGATCCACGACCGGTGGATCGGGAAGTTCGAGCGCAGCCGGGTGCAGGCGATCACGTCCCTGCGCGCCGCGCTGGAGGACGACGATGACCGAGGCACCTGACCGCACCTACGTCTACACGACCTACATCCGCAGCACGCCCGAGCAGGTCTTCCGGGCGCTGACCACGCCCGAGTTCACGATGCAGTACTGGGGCGGCGCCGAGCTGACCTCGGACTGGCAGGTCGGCAGCCCGCTCGAGGCCGTACACCCCAACCGCGACGACTTCATCGGGAGGATCCTCGCCGTCGAGCCGCCGCACCGGCTCTCGTACACCTTCACCGGGCGGGCGGAGGAGGCCGCGGGACGGCCGCCGACGGTCGTCGAGTTCGGGATCTCGGCGTTCGGCGAGGAGGCGGTGAAACTGCAGGTCACCCACACCGGCTTCACCCCGGACGAGCAGGGCACCCAGGACATGCGCGACGTCGGCGAGGGCTGGCCCGCGATCCTCGCGGCGCTCAAGACGTTGCTGGAGACCGAGCGTCCGCTGGCCTCGCCCGGCCACTTCGCGCCCCGGGTCCCGGCACGCAGCTGAGGCCGCTGCACCGCCCCGGTCAGTGGCGCCGCAGCAGGCGGCGCCACCACCCGCGGCCGGGCGGCGGGGCGCCGGCGGCGCGTGCCGGCGACGGTGCCCCGGCCGCCGGTCCGGTACGGCGCGGCGCGCGGCCGGCCCGCCAGCGGGCCACCACCTCGTCGGCGTCGAGCTTCCGGATCGGCACCCGCGGCCCCATCGGGTATCGCATGAAGTCGACGACCCGGGAGTTGACCTCGTCGACGTGCTCGCGGACCCGGCGTTCGTCGGCGAACCGCACGACCGCCGCGTCGATCCCGTCGAGCTCCTTGCGGAGCTGGACCGACGGCGGGAGCAGCGCGTCGCCGGAGAGTCCCTCGCGCCGCAGGTAGCCGCGGACCCACCAGTTCTCGTCGACCGGGCCGGTGGTCCCGGCGCCCGGCAGCGGGCGGCCCCTGCCGGGCAGGTCGTCGAACTCGCCCCGCTCGGCCGCCTCCCGGACGGCCCGGTCGACCGGCGACTCGAATCGCGGATCCACGGCCACCACCCCCTCGCGACGGTACCGGCGCCGCCACCACCGCGCGGCCCGGTTCCTATCGGGGGTCGGGTCCACACTCCGCCCATGACGGACACGACAGGCAGGACCGGGACCCACGACACCGTCGACCGTTCCCGCACACTCGACCTCGCCCAGCACTACCCGGGGCGCCGGGCGGGCCACGTGGCCGCCCACGTCCGCAGCGCCGGCCGGCCCGACCGGAACTGGCGCCTCGGTGCCGACGGTGAGGTGCGCACCGCGCACCTGCTGGAGCGGCTGACCGGGCGGACCCGGCGCGACCGGCTGCTGGGCAGGCCACCGCGCTGGCGGGTGCTCCACTCGGTCCCGCTCGACGGCGGCGCGGCCGACCTCGACCACGTCCTGATCGGCCCGCCCGGGATCTGCGTGATCAACACCCGGCACCACCGGCACCGCACGGTCCTCCTCGACGGCGACCGCCTGGTGGTCTCGGGTGTCGCGACGGACGCGATCCCACGGGCCCGTGCGGAGGCCCGGCGGGTCCGGGAGCTGCTGCTCCCCCGGCTGGGGCCCGGTGCCGCCGACGTGCGGGTCCGGCCGGTCGTCGCGGTGGTCGGCACCCCGATGCGGGTCCGGCGCTGGCCCGACGACGTCGTCGTCGCGACCGAGGGGGCGCTCGTGTTCGCGCTGCGCGGGATGGCACCGGCCCTCGGCGCCGCCGAGGTCGACCACATCCACACGGTCGCCCGCCGCCCGGACAGCTGGAGCTGAGCGCCCGGTCCCGGTGCACGGCCGGGCACGACGACGGGGGCTCGGCCATGATCGGACGGGCGACGGACGGGCCGTCGCGGGGGAGGTACACGGGTGGGCACCGACCGGACCGCAGCGACCGACCGGATCGCCCGGGAGCTCCGGCGCCCCGTGCGCCGGGTCCCGCCGCTGCCGCTGCACCTCCCGTGGCTGCTGCGGCTCGGGCAGCGCCTGTCCCGGCGCGGCCGCCCGGTCGCCGTCGACGGCGTCCGCACGACGACCGAGCCGGGCCCGCCACCGGTCCGGATCTACGTGCCCGACCACCGGGCGTCCGGCGGCGCGCTCCTGTGGATCCACGGCGGTGGCCTGGTCCTCGGCTCACCGATGATCGACGAGAAGCGCTGCGGCACGCTCGCGGCCGAGCTCGGCGTGGTCGTGGTCTCGGTCGACTACCGGCTCGCCCCCGGTGACCCGTTCCCCGCCGCGGTGGACGACTGCCACGCCGCCTGGACCCGGCTGCGTGACGACACCGCCCACCTCGGGATCGACCCGGGCCGGGTCGTCGTCGGAGGGGCGAGCGCCGGGGCCGGCCTGGCCGCGGCCCTCGCGCAGCGGCTGCACGACGAGCAGGGACCGCAGCCGCTCGCGCAGTGGCTCTTCTACCCGATGCTCGACGACCGCACCGCCGCCCGCCGGGAGCTCGACCTGCCCCGGCACCGCGTGTGGAGCAACCGCAACAACGAGGTCGGCTGGCGCAGCTACCTCGGGCACGCGCCCGGCACCGTGACCCCGCCGCCGTACGCCGCCCCGGCCCGGCGCGAGGACCTCGCGGGTCTCCCACCGGCCTGGATCGGGGTCGGCGACGTCGACCTGTTCCACGACGAGGACGTCGACTACGCCGACCGGCTCCGCGCCGCGGGCGTGCCGGTGACCCTCGACGTCGTGCCCGGCGCACCGCACGGTTTCGACGGCTGGGGCACCGGCACCACGATCGCCGACGGCTTCAGCGCCCGCGCCGTCGACTGGCTGCGCGGCACGCTCGAGCCCGGTGAGCATTGACCGTCCGACTCGCCGTGACGGACGATCCGGCGAGATCGATCCGACGCACGAGGCGGTGCGCTACATGAGCGGGACCGAGACCTTCACCTTCTCCGGCCGGGACGGCACGGCCGTCACCGCCTACCGGTGGCTCCCCCACGACCGGGAGGAGGTGCGGGGGATCGTCCAGCTGACGCACGGGATGGGCGAGCACGCGCTGCGCTACGTCGCGCTCGCCGCGGCGCTCACCGGCCGCGGCTTCGCCGTGTACGCCCAGGACCACCGCGGTCACGGCGCCACCGCGGGCGGGCCGGAGGGCTACGGCGTGCTCGGTGACGACGGCTGGGACCAGCTCGTCGCCGACATCGGCGTGCTGTCCGCGCAGGCCCGCGAGGAGCAGCCCGGGGTGCCGCTGGTGCTGCTGGGGCACAGCATGGGTTCGTTCGCGGTGCAGCAGTACCTGGTCGCGGACGCGCCACCGCCGGACGCCGTGGTGCTGTCCGGCACCGCCGTGCTGGACCTGATGGAGCAGGGGCTCGACCTCTCGGTCCCGATGGACCTGTCGTCGTTCAACGCGCCGTTCGAGCAGCGCACCGGCTACGAGTGGCTGTCCCGTGACACCGCCCAGGTGGACGCGTACGTCGGCGACGCGCGCTGTGGCTTCGGCATCGACCTGCCCGGCACCCGCGCGATGTTCGAGCGCGCGCGGCCGCTCGCCGACGCCGGAACGCTCCGGCGGATCCCGGGCGGGCTGCCGGTGCACGTCGTCGTCGGCGACGAGGACCCGGTGAACGGGGGCCTGGCGCTGGTCCGCCCGCTCACCGAGCGCTACGCCGCGGCCGGGATGCACGACGTGACGCTGCGGATCTGGCCGGGTGCCCGGCACGAGGTGTTCAACGAGACGAACCGCGACGAGATCGTCGCCGAGCTGCTGACCTGGCTCGACCGCGTCGTCCCCGACACGAGGAGCCACTAGTGCGCGTGGACACCACCGGCGGGTTCTCCGCCGGTCCGCTCGAGACCGAGACGACCGCCGTCGAGGCGGAGAAGGAGGGCTACGACACCCTCTCGGTGCCGGAGACCTCGCACGACGCGTTCGTCGCGCTCGGCCTCGCCGCGCGGGCGACCAGCCGGATCCGGTTGCAGTCGGCGATCGCGGTCGCGTTCGCCCGCAACCCGATGACGCTCGCGTACCAGGCCAACGACGTGCAGCTGGTCTCCGGCGGGCGGTTCGACCTCGGCCTCGGCTCGCAGGTGCGTCCGCACATCGAGCGCCGGTTCGGGATGCCGTGGAGCAGGCCCGCGGCCCGGATGGAGGACTTCGTCCGTGCCCTGCGGGCGATCTGGGACGCGTGGGCGACCGGCGACCGGCTCCGCTACAAGGGCGAGTTCTACTCGCACACCCTGATGACGGAGTTCTTCTCGCCGGGCCCGAACCCGCACGGCCCGCCGCCGGTGATGCTCGCGGCGGTCGGGGAACGGATGACGGAGGTGGCCGGCCGGGTCACCGACGGGCTGCTCGCTCACTCGCTGACCTCGCCGTCGTACCTGGCGGAGGTGACGCTGCCCGCGCTGCGCCGCGGCCGCGGGACCGACGACCTGACGGGGTTCGACGTCTGCCTGCCGGTGTTCGTGGTGCTCGGCGCGGACGCCGACGCCCGGGCCGCCGTGGAGGCGGGGGTGCGCCGGCAGATCGCGTTCTACGCGTCGACGCCGCCGTACCGTCCGGTGCTGGAGCACCACGGTCGCGGCGAGCTGGCCGACCGGCTCAACAGGCTCTCCCGGCAGCAGGCCTGGGACGAGATGGCCGGGCTGGTCGACGACGACGTGCTGGACCTGTTCGCGGTCTCCGGCCCACCGGACGCGGTCGCCGCGGGTGTGGTCTCCCGCTACGGGGACCTGGTGGACCGGATCTCGCTGAACACGCCGTACGACGCCGATCCCGCGCTGGTCCTCGACGTCGTCACCCGGCTGCGCGCGGCCTGACCACACGGTCCTGCCGCACGACGACGGGCGGCGACCGTGGAGGTCACCGCCCGTCGCAGCAGGGGTCTTACGCCAGGCCCAGCTTCTTGGAGCAGGCCGGCCAGGCACCCCAGCCCCGGCCGTCGAGCACCTTCTCCGCGACGCGGATCTGCTCGGACTTGCTGGCGTTCTGCGGCTTGCCCTTGCCGCCGTAGGCCTTCCAGGTCGACGGCGTGAACTGCAGGCCGCCGGAGAAGCCGTTGCCGGTGTTGGTGGTCCAGTCGCCACCGGACTCGCACTTGGCGAGCTTGTCCCACGTGGAGGTGGAGACGGACTGGGTCGGGGCGGTCGCGGCGGCCGGGGTGACCGCGGCGGTGGTCTCGGGGGCGGCGTTCGCGGTCCCGGCCAGGGCGAGCGGAGCCCCGAACGCCAGGATGCCGGCCGTCAGAGTTCCAACAAAACGCCCAACGATGGACATGCGCGTGCTGCTCATCTGATTCACCTGGTTCCGGACCCACGACTTTCCGGGCGGGCCGGCCGCGCGGGGAGCGCCGTCCGGTTTCACGCGAGGGATCGCTCGCGGCCCGCGGCCCCGTCCCGCCCGAAGCAGGTCGACTACCCGGAAACCGTGGGACGGGGCCGTCCTGGCGTGGCGGTTCCGGCGTTGTGGTGTTCGCTCCGACCTCGGGACGGCCGAGAGCGACATCGAAGGTCGCCGAAAGTGCGAGATCGGGTCAAGCCGGGCCCTCGTGACCTATCACACGGAAATAACGGGAGTTGACATATCCGCTGGTCACAACCACATTTCAATGGTTACGAACGATCAACGCAGACCGCTGTTGCTTTCGATACGGAGATGTTCCGGCGGTTCCGGTGCCGTGGCTTACACCGCGGTGACTAGGTGCGGGTGGGGGTCCCGTCGACCTTTCGGAGCGTGAAGACGGCGATCCGCACTACCATCGCGTCCAGCAGCAGCGCGCCGAACGCCCACGGGTCCAGCCACGCGGTCCAGGTCTGCCCCTGGGCGAGCACGACCAGCCCCGGGACGAGGAACAGCGCGACCCCGAGCCCACCGGCGACGGCGGACGCCAGCAGTGCCGGTCCGTCCGCCCGCCGGATCACCAGCGCCAGTGCCGCGATCGCGGCGATCGCCACCACGCCGTCGAGCACGGCGATCAGGGGCGCGGCGGACCCCACCACGGCCACCAGCCGCGCGTGCACCAGGACGGCCAGCGCGAGCAGCGCGATCAGGATCCGGCGCCCGACGACGGGGCCGCGGTCGGAACTCATACCGGACAGTGTGGCTACCGCACCCGCAGCACCAGCAGCCGGCAGTCCACCTGCTGGCCGGAGCGGTACGGGGCGATCTCGATCGAGACCGCCTCGAAGACGTCGGCGGCGGCCAGCCGGTCCACCTCGGCCCGGTAGCCACCGTCCTCCCAGACGTCGTCGAGCACGGTGGCGACCAGGTACCCGCCGGGCCGCACGACCCGGGTGAACTCGCCGATGGCGGACGGGCCCACGTGGGCGTGGGTGAGGGTCCCCACGCAGACGACGACGTCGTACCGGTCGTCGGGCAGCTCCAGCGCGGCGGTGAGATCGGCCTCACGCAGGTCGCGGTAGGCGCCGGTCGCGCGGGCCCGCTCCAGCATCCCGGGCGAGAGGTCGAGCCCGTCGACGGTGCCGACCCCGCGCTCGCGCAGCGCGACACCGACCAGGCCGGTGCCGCAGCCGGCGTCCAGCATCTCGCCGCCGGTGCCCGCGGCGGCGACCACCGCGTCGGCGGCGACCGAGGGGGCGACGTAGCCCTGGGCGTCGCCGGTGAGGTCGGCGTCGTAGGTGGCGGCCCAGTCGTCGTAGAGCGCGCGCGTCGTCCGGGCCGGTCAGTGTGTAGGCGCGTTCCAGATGGGGGTCGCCCCCGGTGCTCGTGGCCATCCACCGATCATCGTCGATGGGCGGCGTCGCTGTCAGGTCACCGGCGCGGCCGGTCGGCGGTGAGGATCGACAACGCGCACAGCGCACCCCAGCCCGCGGCGACCATCGTCGCCTTCTCCCGGGCGTCGCGGTCGGGCAGCTGCGAACCGAGCACCGCGAGGTCGGCGACGTCCGCGCCGACCCGGACCGCGACGGCCGTCTTCAGCGGGGTTCCGGCCGGGGCGAACAGCATCGCGAGCCCGGACGCCAGGTCGCGGCCGCCGATCGCCATCGTGAGGGCCCGCTGCCCGGCGTCGGGCCGCTCGCCGTCGCCGAGCAGCTTCGTCGGGCGCAGGAACAGCTCCGGCTTGGCGGTGATCGCCACGCTGTAGGCGGCGGTGGCCGCGCCGAGCAGGCGCGGGATCCAGGTCAGGTCGCGTCGGGCCATGGACCCGGTCTACCCGGTCCGGCCGTGCCGCACCCCTCCGCACGGGAACACCCGGGCACCGGTCAGCGTGCCGAGCGCCAGCAGCGCGCCCCACGGGCCGATCACCCAGACCGGCCAGAAGTACCCACCACCACCCGCGACGGCGACGGCCGTCCAGATCAGGAGGCAGATCACCGCCGTCACCGCCCACGGCCCCCAGGTCGCGGCGAGCACCGTCCGGCGGACGCGCGCCTCCCGCTCCGGGTCGGGCAGGTGCGGCAGGTCCGCCCGCACCGCGTCGAGCTCCGAGCGGGTCCGCGCGGCGGCCATCCGCTCGCTGCGCTCGGTGAACTCGGCCAGGTCGAGCCTGCCCGCTCCGACGTGCCTGCCGAGCTGGGCGATGGCGCGCTCCCGCTCGTCGTCCCCGATCCGGATCTCCACCACGACTCCGCCTCCCGTTTGGATAGTAGAACTATCCGCTATCCGACGTCGGAGCACAAGTCAGAGTTCGTCCAGGAACCTCAGCGCGGCCTCCGCCGAGACCCGCCGCCACGCCACGAGCGCGCAATCGAAGTCGTCTGCACCCGCCTGCTCCTCCCGCAGCGCGACGACGATCGGCTCCAGCGCCTCCCGCTGGGCGGCGACGAGCGGGGCCGGGTCGGCGCCGCGCCGGTGCCGGATCGCGAGCTTGAGCAGGAACTCCGACCGCAGGTCCCGCACGTGCGGGACCGGGGAGAGCAGCCAGGCGTCGACGAGCCCGCGCCCCTCGGCGGTCGAGGCGTAGAGCGTGCGGGGCGGCCCGCCACCGGTCTCGACAGCCTCGGCGGTGATCAGCCCGGCGTCCACCAGTCGTCCGATCGCGCGGTAGACGACCGGGCGGGGGATCTGCCAGACCCGGCCCAGCTCGCCGTCGGACGCGGTGAGCGCGGCGACCGCGAACCCGTGGACGGGCCGCTCGGCGGCCACGGCGAGGACCGTCCACTCCGGAAGCCCGAGCCGGTGTCGGCCCTGGTCCGCGGCGTGTCGCATGGGGTCAGCCTAGGACCCCGCGGGAGCGCCGGGTGACCTGTGCCGCAGAACGATTGCGCACAACCATTCCCGGGTAGCCATGTGACGATGCGGCCCCTCGCGAGCCGCCACCGACATCACCGCGGCGATGACGCCCAGTCGTACGCCAGCACCCGATCCCCGTGTGGAGGAAACCGTGCCCACCACCGTGCCCGCCATGACGACCGCAGGCCCGAACAAGCCCTTCGAGCGCGGCACCGTCGAGCGCCGCGACCCGAAGCCGCACGACGTCGTCATCGACATCGCCTACGCCGGCATCTGCCACTCCGACATCCACCAGGCCCGCGACGAGTGGGGCGAGGGCATCTACCCGATGGTCCCGGGTCACGAGATCGCCGGAACCGTCTCCGCGGTCGGCAGCGACGTCTCCCGCTACTCGGTCGGCGACCGGGTCGGCGTCGGCTGTTTCGTCGACTCCTGCCGTGAGTGCGAGAACTGCCTGGCGGGCGAGGAGCAGTACTGCCTCAAGGGCGAGGTGCAGACCTACAACTCGCAGCACTACGACGGCGAGTTCACCTACGGCGGCTACTCGACGCAGATCGTCGTCGACGAGAACTACGTGCTCGGCATCCCCGAGGGCGTCTCGCTCGACGTCGCCGCACCGCTGCTCTGCGCCGGCATCACGCTCTACTCGCCCCTCAACCACTGGAACGCCGGCCCCGGGAAGAAGGTCGCCGTCGTCGGGATGGGCGGCCTCGGCCACATGGGCGTCAAGATCGCCAAGGCGATGGGCGCCGAGGTGACCGTCCTCAGCCGGTCGCTGTCGAAGGAGGAGGACGGCAAGCGCTTCGGTGCGGACGCCTACTTCGCCACCGAGGACGAGGCGACCTTCGAGACGCTGGCCGGCACGTTCGACCTGATCGTCAACACCGTCGCGGCACAGATCCCGGTCGACGCCTACCTGGGCCTGCTCAAGCTCGACGGCTCGATGGTCAACGTCGGCGTCCCGGAGGGGAAGCTCGAGTACCACGGCTTCTCGCTGGTCGCGGGCCGCAAGAGCCTGTCCGGCTCGAAGATCGGTGGTATCCGCGAGACCCAGGAGATGCTGGACTTCTGCGCGGAGCACGGCCTCGGCACCGAGATCGAGACGATCTCCTGCGACGACGTGGACGACGCCTGGGAGCGGGTCGTGAAGGGCGACGTCCGGTACCGCTTCGTGATCGACACGAAGACCTTCTCCTGATCAAGGGCCGGGCGTCCACGATTGAGACGCCCGCACGCGGCCGGTCCGTGGAAAGATTCCGCCGACGTTCCCGACGACCGTGAGCCGGAGGCCACAGTGATCCTCATCGTCCTCAAGGCGCAGATCCGGCCGGACAAGCGCGCCGAATGGCTGTCCGGGATCTCCGAGTACAAGAAGAACGTGAACTCGGAACCGGGCAACATCTCCTTCGACTACCACGAGAACTTCGAGAAGGAGAACGAGTTCGTCATCGTGGAGGTCTTCCGCGACAGCAAGGCGGGGGACGAGCACGTCAAGACCGACCACGCGCAGAAGTTCTTCGACTTCATGGGGACCGTCGTCCCCGAGAAGCCGCTGATCAACTTCCAGAGCGAGGACGGCAAGGACGCGTGGGTCGAGATGGGTGAGGTCACCCCGCACTAGACACCCGGCCGCACGCACACGACGACGCCGGTCGTCCCCACCGCGGGACGGCCGGCGTCGTCGTGTGTGGGTCAGGTGCCCGAGGTGGTCCCGGAGTCCGTCGCCGCGCCCGCGCCACCGGTTCCGGAGCCGCCGGTGCCCGAACCGCCCGTGCCCGAACCGCCCGTGCCGGAGTCCGCGCCGGAGTCCGCGCCCGAGCCCGTGCCGGAGTCCCGGGAGCCCGAGCCGCCGTCCTGCGGGGCGGACGTCCCGGGCGGGCCGCCGGCCGCGCCACCCGGCCCACCGGGGCCACCGCCCGGGCCGCCGGGTCCGCCGAACAGCGACCCGGCCAGTGCGCCGAGCGCCACGCCGGCCACCAGCGCGATGCCCGCGATCAGCGCCGTGATCCGGACGCCGACGGTGCGCCGCGCCCGGCCGGCCTTCCCCGACCCGGCCGCGGCCGGGGCCGTGCCGCCGTCCTGCGGTGAGCCGGGGCCGGGCTCCGCCGCCTCCCCCGGCCCGGGCTGCCCACCGGCGGGCGCGGACCGGTCCGGCCACCGCAGGACGGCGGTCTCCTCCGTGGCCGGCGTGGCCCGGTCGTCGCGGGTGGTCGGGCTCATCGTGTCCTCCGTGGATCCGGGCCGGGTGTCCCGGCCGCTCGTGATCCAGGTTCCGGGCACATCCCGCGGATCCGGTGTGCACCGGCTGTGCGCCGGGTGTGCATCCCGGGCTGCTCCGGACGGCGGGCACCGGACGGGACCGAACAGGACCGGACAGGACCGGCCCACCGGGCGATCCGGATGATCGGGACGGGAGCGCACCGCCGCCGGGACGCCGTCCGCGGACCGGCAGACTGGGCACGCACGCCGATCTTTACGTCACGCAACCCCGGGGCGGCCCACGCGTCTCCTCCTGTGACGGATCGACCACGCGGCGTCGCCACCCCCGGGCGACGCGGACGAACAGGAGCACCTCCCATGGACACCGACCGGCAGCGACCGCGCCGTCTCGCCGCGCTGGCGCTCGGCGTCGCCGGCGTCGCGCTGGCGGGCAGCGCCGCAGCGGGCTCCCCGGCCGCCGACGACGCCCGCGCGCAGCCCCTCGTCCCCGGGACCCCGTGCTCCGTCGCGGCGAAGGCCTGCGTGGACCTCGAGTCCCAGAAGTCGTGGCTGATCCAGGACGGCAAGGTGATCCGCGGGCCGATCGGCATCTCCTCCGGCGGGAACGGGCAGGAGACCCCGGTGGGGCACTCGCTGCGCGTCTACCGCAAGGAGGCCGAGCACAAGAGCCAGGAGTCCCGCACGGCCGACGGGCGCCCGGCGCCGATGCCGTGGTCGGTCTTCTTCAACGACGGCGGCATCGCCTTCCACAGCGGCGACCCCGACCGCTCCTCGGCCGGCTGCATCCACCTCCCGGACGCCGACGCGAAGGCGTACTTCGACTACCTGCAGATCGGCGACCAGGTGCAGGTCGTGAAGGCCTCGGAGGAGGCGGCGGCCCGCAAGGGCACGCCCTGACCGCGGTCACCCGATCACCGCATCGGGGGTTGCTCCGGCGAGTGGAGTAACGAACGGACCGGTCACCGGCGACACACCGGGCGTGACCGCTCCCCAGACCCCGGAGTGCCCGATGGCAGACAGCCAGTCCACCCGCCCGTCGCCGGTCGATCTCGCCCGCCGCGTCGTCCGCATGACGCTCAGCGGGTGCGCCCGCGCCGCCGCCGCGCCGGTGCGCCGGATCGCCCGGGCCGGCCGCCCGGAGACCGACCCCCGCTGGGCGGACCTGACCTGGATCTGGCAGCCCGGCTGGGGCCGGCGCACGCACGACCGGCTCTACAGCCGTCCCGACCCGTACGCGATCGGCGTCAACCCGTACGAGCAGCAGAAGTACGGCACGGTGATGGACACCCTGAGCGGGCGCCGGTTCGAGCGGGTGCTCGAGGTCGGCTGCGGCGAGGGCGACCTGTCGGTGCGGCTCGCCTCGCACGCCGACGCGCTGCTCGGCGTGGACATCTGCGACGCCGCCGTCGAACGCGCCGCCGTCCGGGTGCCCTCCGCCGAGTTCGCCCGGCGGACGATGCCGCGGGAGATGCCCGAGGGCACCTTCGATCTCATCGTCTGCACCGACGTCCTCTACTACTGGGAGCCGGTGACCCTGCGGGTCGGCACGACCGCGCTGCTCGACCGGCTGCGTCCGGGGGGCACGCTGCTGGCGTACCACTACCGCGGCGACTTCGGGCAGGCCGGCACCGCCGACCGGGTGCACGACGCCCTGCGGACGGCGGCCCTGCAGCGCGGCTTCGACGTGCCGGTGCACGAGCACCGTTCCGGCGTCGGCCCCGGCGGAGCCGGCGTGCGGTTCGGCGTGATCACCGCGCCGGTCCCGGTGGCGGACGACGCCCTGCGGAACGTGCCCGCGCCGCGCCGAGACCGACGCCCCGACCGGCACGCCACTTTCCTGAGCATCGGGTTACCCCGTCCGCCGGAGCGTGCACTCCGCCGGGCGGGGGTTCTCGTCAGGGCGACGCGGACCTGTCCGGAGCAGCCCGTCCCCCGTTAGCGTCAGCGGGCATGACGGTCAACGCCGACGGTCCCGCCGACATGTCGGACGCGCAACGGGTGGTGACGATCCCCGAGCTCAGCGCGCCGAGCTACCTGCAGGCCGTGCTGTCGGTCGCCTACCGGGACGAGCGCAACAGCGTGCCGCTGACGGTCGCCACCTCGGCCGGCCTCGTCTTCGGCAACGCCGTGCACCCCGCCAGCTGGCTGCGACGGCTCGGCGAGCAGTTGCGTCACCTCACCCAGAGCCACGCGCGCAACGAGTCCGCCGAGGCGATGGTGCAGATGTTCCTCGACATGGCCGAGGGCCGGGACGGCGACCGGCCCGGCGCCCCCATCCCGGTCAAGGACATCCGGTGGATCTACTTCACCGACGCGCTGATCGTGCCGACGTCGGCGGCCGCACCGAACTACACCGAGCCCGCCTGCTGGCAGATCGCGATGCGCGACGTCACCGGCTGGACCATCGGCCTCCCCCCGGAGTAGAAGGTGTGACGACCGTCACGCTGCTTTCCGCGTGAGGATCCCGCCCCCCGGTGCCTCCCACAGGTGTCGGACGGATCGGCGGGGCAGGACGGCGCGACCCCGGCCCCGCTCCGTCAGCCCACACCGGCCCGGCGGATCCCGGGCCCACGAAACGCGGAGGCGCACCCCATGAGCACCGGCACCGACACGAAGGCTCCCGCCACGACCGGCACCACCGGCACCCCGTCGGCGCTGCAGTCCGAGCACGGCAGCACCCGGATCGCCGAGACCGTCGTCTCGAAGATCGCCGGGCTGGCCGCGCGCGAGGTCAACGGCGTCCACGCCCTCGGCGGCGGCGCCGCACGCGCGTTCGGCGCGCTGCGCGAGCGCATCCCGGGCGGTACGACCAACGCCTCGCAGGGCGTGGCCGTCGAGGTCGGCGAGAAGCAGGCGGCCGTCGACATCAACATCGTCGTCGAGTACGGCGTCTCGATCGCCGACCTGGCGAAGGCCATCCGCCGCAACGTCATCACCGCCCTGGAGCGCATGACCGGCCTGGAGGTCGTCGAGGTCAACATCTCGGTCGACGACGTCCACCTGCCGACCGACGAGCCGGCCGAGGAGACCCAGCCGGCCAAGAAGATCGAGAACCCCGCCCGGGTGTCGTAAGCGGACCGGTGACACTCGGCGCCAACGCCCGGATCGGCCTGTTCGTGGGCCTGCTGCTCGCCATCGCCGGGATCGCCGGCGGGTTCGAGGGGTTCGTCGTCGCGCTGCTGCTCGGGGCGGCCGGGCTGCTCACCGGGCGCTGGCTCGACGGTGAGCGGGACCTCGCCGGACTCGTCGAGCGCTCCGGCCTCACCGGCCGCGGCTCCGACCGGGGGCGCTGACCCCGCACGACGCGACGGGCCCGGCCCCGGAGGAGGCGATGTGCCGCTCCGGGGCCGGGCCCGTCGTGTGGGGTCGCTCAGCGGGAGCGGTCGACGAACGCGGTGCCCGCGATGCGCAGGCCGCTGCCGCCCGCCATCCGCATCAGGCCGGCCATCGCGATCACCAGACCGAACATCTCGCAGCTCTCCTCGGCCCCGGCGAGCACGGAGTAGCCGAAGGCCTGGACGTCACCGGTCTGCTCGAACAGCGCGCCACCGGCCGACTCGAGGCCGACCGAACCGAACAGGAACAGCGCGGCTCCCGCGATCACGATCCAGGCACCGGGGCGCCGCAGGATCATCGGCAGGCACAGCGCCGCGACGACCGCGACGGCCACCACGGCCACCACGGCCACCACGGCCACCACGGCCGGGATGATCCAGGCGTAGGTCAGGAAACCGCTGGTGCCGAAGGTGGTGTGGATGATCCAGCCGACCTGCTCGTGGTTCGCGGCGGTCTCGTCCATCGCGACCACCGCGCAGGACACGCTGAGCAGGATCCACTTCCACCGCTCGCGGCGCACCGAGTTCGCAGCGATCAGCGCGAGGATGCCCGCGTTCACCAGGTGCATCGCCGAGCTGAGCCAGGTCGAGATGTTCAGCTCGTTGCCCAGCCGGATCGCCGCCGGGATCTCGAAGCCGGGCCGGCCGATCCCGTAGACCGCGGCCGCGAAGTGCGCGAACACGAGCACGGCGGTGAGCCCACCGGCGACCTTCACGACGCTCGACGGGCGCAGCAGCGCCAGGTGCGGGGCCGCGGCCGGCGCCTCGGGTGCGGGTGACGGCTCGACCGGTGCGGGTGACGGCTCGACCGGTGCGGGTGACGGCTCGACCGGTGCGGGTGCCGCCGCGGACGCCGGGCCGGACCGCCCGACGCGCGGGATCACCTCGGTGGCCGGATCGTCGTCGGCATTGCGTGACTGCTGACGGTCCAGGTGGTGCTGGGCGGTCATGTCCCCTCCTCTGCGCGGCCGGACCCCCCGATCCGGACGGATGCCCCGGCGGTCCTGGTCGGCCCCGACGAGAAGCAGAAGGCTACGGGTGGTCGTCGGGAGACCGACCGCCAGGTGGCTGGAAGGTAAACGATCGAACACCCCGTCGGAAACGGCCGCGCCGCTCGGCGTGTGCCACGGCTCAGCCGAAGGTCGCCCAGAGGACCAGTGCGGCGAGGACCGCGTCGAGCACCCCGCAGAACTCCGCCAGGGAGCGTGAGACCACCCGGCCGGTGCGGTGGTGCCACAGGTCCCCACCCGGCGTGCCCGAGCAGTCCCGCCGCGACGATCAGGCCCGCGACCTGCGGCGACGCCGTCGACGCGGCGAACACGAGCCCGCCGACCGCCACCAGCACCCCGGCCTGCAGCGGCATCCCGCCGGCGGGCCGGAGCGCACCCCGCACGAGCCCTGCGACGAGGAGGGCCCCCGCCACCACGAGCATCGCCGGCACCGGTTCGACGCCCGGGACGAACCGGGACACCGCGATCACGACGAACGCGAGCCAGAACATCGGCCAGGCCGCGCCGGGCCGGCCGAGCGCCGCCGCGCCGAGGTACACGAACCCGGCCGCGACGAGGACCGGGGCCGCGCCGTCGGCGGCGGCCGCGCTCAGGACGGCGACGACGATCCCCGCCACGGCGGGCCAGCGATTCACGAACCGCCGCGCGGCGGAGCGGCCGGTGGACGTGGTCGTGGCACTCATGGGGACCTCCTCGGATCGGATACCCCCCAGGGGTAGCGCGGCCGGCGACCTGGCGGCGGCGGCCCGGGCGATCCCGTCCGTTCCCCTGGGGTTCCGGTCCGGAACGACCTACTCTGCGCACCGTGGAGGAGCGTGCCGTGCTGGTCGTCGTCTACGACGGCGTCGAGCCGCTCGACGTCACCTCGGTGACGAGCACCCTGACCATGGCGAACCGGCACCGGGCGCGACCGCCGTACCGGGTCACGGTCGTCGGCCTCGACGGTCCGGTCGTGCCGTGCGACGGCGGGATCGAGCTCGTCGCGCGGACCCGGCTGGCGGACTGGGACGAGCCGGTGGACACGGTCGTCGTCTCGGGCGGCACGGGACACACCGTCGCCGCCGGGGACCGGGCGGCCCTGCACCACCTGCGCCGGGTCGCCGGGGCCGCGCGGCGGACGGCCAGCGTCTGCACCGGCGCGACGCTGCTGGCCGCGGCGGGACTGCTGGACGACCGGACGGCCACGACGCACTGGCGGTTCGCCGCCGAGCTCGCCGCGCGGTTCCCGCGGGTCACAGTGGACCCGGACCCGATCTTCCTGCGCGACGGCGACGTCGCCACCTCCGGCGGGGTGACGTCGGCGCTGGACCTGACGCTGTCGTTCGTCGAGGAGGACCACGGGTCCGAGCTGGCTCGGCGGGTGTCCCGCGAGCTGGTCACCTACCTGCAACGCCCCGGCGACCAGGCCCAGGCGAGCATGTTCACCTCGGCCCCGCGGACCGACGACGCGCTGGTCCGCGGCCTCCTGGAGCACGCCACCGCACACCCCGGCGACGACCTCGGCGCCGGAGCGCTCGCCGATCGCGCCGGGGTGAGCACCCGCCAGCTGAACCGGCTGTTCGCCGCCGGGCTCGGCGACTCCCCTGCCCGGGTCGTGCGCCGGATCCGGGTCGAGGCGGCGGCCCAGCTGCTCGCGACCACCGACCTGCCGCTGTCACAGGTCGCCCGGCGCTCGGGGCTCGGGTCGGCCGAGACCCTGCGGACCGCCTTCACCGACCGGTACGGGCTCTCCCCGTCACGGTTCCGGGCGACCCGGCGGCGGCAGGCACCGCCCGGTCAGGCACCGTCCGATCAGGACCAGGGGCGCGCGGAGCGGGTCGCCCAGTAGCTCTCCGGCTCCTCGGCGAGCGCGGCCAGCTCCTCCTCCGCGCCGGGCGGGAGCGTCGCGAGTGCACCGGCCACGTTGGACTCCAGCTGGGCCGTCCCGACCGGTCCGAGCAGCACCCGGGTCGCCCACGGGTTCGCCAGCGCCGCGGCCACGGCGAGCCGGTCCAGCGGGACGCCGGCGCGGTCGGCGAGCGCCGCGGCCGCCCGTGCGCCCGGAGTGCCGTCGTCCCCGCCGGGGGCCAGACGTCCGTTCGCGAAGACCTCCTTGAGCAGCACGACCGCGCCGGCGTCGGCGGCCTCGGCGAGCGCGGGCCCGACCGACGGCTCGAGCGGGTTCCAGGTCGACTGGAACGAGGTGAACAGCGGCTCCCCGTCGACCCGGACGTCGAGGGCCCGCCGGACCGCCTCGCCTTGCGCCGGTCCCGAGGTGGAGATCCCGACCCGGACGCCCGCGTCGCGCAGGTGCGCGAGCGCGCGGTGCACGCGGGTGTCGTCGAGGACGCCGGTGTCCAGCGTCGCCGAGTGCACGTGGTAGACGCCGAGCCGGTCGCCGAGCAGCTCGTGGGTCTGCGCGTACTGCTCGGTGAACGCGTCGAGCGAGTGGTCCTTGATCTCGTGCTTCTCCGCGTCCATCCGCCAGCCGCCGACGTAGCGGTACCCCCATTTCGACCCGATCTCGACGTCGTCGATCTCCGGGTGGCCGGCGAGCCAGCCGGCCAGGAACTCCTCACCGAGGCCGTAGGAGCGGGCGACGTCGAGGTAGCGGATGCCCGCGGCGTACCCCGCGTCGAGCAGCTCGTGGGTGCGGGCGCGCAGGGTGGCGACGTCGCGGTCGTCGCCGAGACCGGACGCGCGGCCGGACGTGATGTAGGCGGGGCGGGCGATCGCGGCGAGGCCCAGGCCGAGCCGGGACACGGGTCGGGACATGGGGACAGCGTGCCCGCCCGCACCTACGGGCGCGCACACGGGAGCCGGCCCGGACGAAACACCTGTTGCATTGATCTTGACGTGGTCCGTAGCGTCTCGGACATGCCGACCGAGGGCTGGGTCCTCCTGCTCGCCCAGTTGCCAGCGTCCCCGTCGAGCCCACGGGTGACGCTCTGGCGGCGGGCCCGGGCCGCGGGCGCCGTCGGCCTGCAGAACGGCGCGTGGGTGCTGCCCGCCACCGACGAGCACCGCGAGTTCGTGGAGCGGCTCGCCGGTTACGTGCGCGAGCACGGGGGCACGGCCTACACCCTGCACGCCGCGGCCCACGAGGACGACGGCATCGTCGCCCGGTTCCGGGCCGAGCGCGCCAAGGAGTTCGCCGAGTTCGCCGAGCGCGGGAACGCGCTGCTGGCCGAGCTCGAGAAGGAGACCCGCAAGGACAACTTCTCCTTCGCCGAGCTGGAGGAGAACGAGCAGGACCTCGACCGGCTCACCGGGTGGATCGCCAAGATCGGCGCCCGCGACTTCTTCCCGGACGAGCACCTCAAGGAGGCCGAGTCCCTCCTCGACCGCTGCCGCCGGGCGCTCGACGCCTTCACCGCGGGCGTCTACCGGGCCGAGGGCGTCGCGCCCGACCTGCCGCCGCGGCCGGAATGAACCCGCACACCGCGACCGGGACGACGGTCGCGGGCGACCTCGGCACCGACCCCGCCTCCGGACTGACCGCGGCGGAGGCCGCCGCCCGGCTCGTCCGGCACGGCCCGAACCGGCGGGTCGCCCCGCGCCGGGTGACGTTCCTGAACGTCCTCGCGGACGAGATCACCGAGCCGATGATGCTGCTCCTGGCCACCGTCGCCGTGCTCTACGGCGTCTGGGGCCGGGTCGAGGACACGGTCGCGATCGTCGTGATCATCTCCGCGGTCGTGCTGGTCGAGGTGTTCGCCGAGTTCCGCGCGAAGTCGGTGATCGCCGCGCTGGGCACGCTGACCGCGCCGACCACGCCGGTCGTGCGGGACGGGCGGACGGTGTCGGTCCCCACCGAGGAGGTCGTGCCCGGCGACGTCGTCCCGCTGGCCACCGGCGCCCGGGTGCCCGCCGACCTGCGGCTCACCGAGACCTGGGGCCTGCGGATCGACGAGTCCGCGCTGACCGGCGAGTCCGTCACCGCGACGAAGGACGCGACCCGGATCGTCGACGGCGACGCCGACCTCGGCGACCGGGCGAACCTCGCCTTCGCCGGGACGACCGTCGCCGCCGGCCGTGGCCGTGGCGTCGTCGTCGCCACCGGGACCGAGCTGGGCCGGATCACCGGCCTCGTGGTCGCCGCGAAACCACCCCGCACCGCGCTGCAGCAGGCCATGCGGGAGCTGTCGAAGGCCCTCGCCACGCTCGCGATCGGGTTCAGCGTCCTCGTCCCGCTCGTCGGGGTGCTCACCGGGCAGCCCTGGCGGGAGATGGTGCTCACCGGGCTGACGCTCGCGTTCGCGACCGTCCCCGAGGAACTGCCGATCATCATCAGCCTGGTCCTCGGTCTCGGCGCCTACCGCCTGTCCCGCCGGCGTGGGCTCGTCCGGCGGCTGCGGGCGGCCGAGGCGCTGGGCACGGTCACGGTGATCGCGACCGACAAGACGGGGACGCTGACCGAGAACCGGATGACGGTCGCGCGGACCGTGCCGGTCGACGTCTCCTCCGACGAGCTCGTCGCCCTCGGCGCCGTCTGCACCGATGCCGTGCCCGAGCGGGGCGGCGGCTGGTCCGGCGACCCGACCGACGTCGCGTTCCTCGTCGCCGCCGAGGCCCGCGGCCTCGAACTGCCCGGCGACCCGGTCCGGCGGTTCGCGTTCGACCCGGCCCGGGAGTCGATGACGGTCGTGCTCCCCGACGGTCTGGTGGTCACCACCGGGTCACCGGAGTCGGTGCTCGCCCGGTGCCTCCCGGAGTACTCGGCGCTGCTCGACCGGGCGGAGCGGATGGCCGCCGGCGGCCTCCGGGTGATCGCGGTGGCGACCCGGCGGGCGTCGACGCTCCCGGACGACGCCGAGGAGGCGGAACGCGATCTCGTCCCGGCCGGGCTCGTCGGGCTCGCCGACCCGCCGCGGGCCGGGGCCGCCGGCTCCGTCGCCGCCGCCCGGCGCGCCGGGATCCGGGTCGTGATGGTGACCGGCGACCATCCGGCGTGCGCCCGCGCCGTCGCCGCCGAGGTCGGCATCGACACCGCGACGCTGCTGACCGGGCGCGACCTCGACCGGCTCGACGACGAGGCCCTCGCCGACGCCGCCGCCCGGACCTCGATCTACGCCCGGGTGACGCCCTCCCACAAGCTGCGCCTGGTCGAGGCGCTGCAGGCCCGTGACCAGGTCGTCGCCGTGACCGGCGACGGCGTCAACGACGCCCCGGCGCTGGCCCGCGCGGACGTCGGGGTCGCCATGGGCGCCTCCGGTACCGACGTCGCCCGCGACGCCGCGGACCTCGTCCTGGCCGACGACGACGCGGCCACCCTCACCCGGGCGCTGCGCGAGGGCCGCACGCTGCACGACAACCTGCGCAAGGGCGTGCGGTACTACCTGGCCTGCAAGGCCGGCCTGGTGGCGACGGCGGCCGCGGGGGTGGCTGCGGGGTTCGCGGTCCCCTTCGCCCCGATCCAGATCGTGGTGCTGGAGATGTTCATGGACATCGCGGGCAGCGCCACGTTCGCCGCGGAACCCGCGGAACGCGACTCGATGGACCGGAAGCCGCGCGACCCGGCCGCACGCTTCCTCGACCGGCCACTGGTCACCGACCTCCTGACCGGCGGGGCCTCGCTGTTCGTCGCCGTCGGTGGGCTGTACCTGGTGGCCTCGTTCGCCGATGCCGCGACGGCGACCGCGCAGACCCTGGCCTTCGTCGGCTGGCTCTCCGGCTACCTCGCGCTGGCCTGGGTGATGCGGACCGAACGCACCCCGCTGCTGCGGGCCGGGCTGCTGTCCAACCGGTTCCTCCCGGTGTGGACGGTGGTCACGGCCGTCGCCGCCGTCGTGATCATGACGGTGCCCCTGCTGCGCGACACGCTCCGGCTGGTTCCCCTCACCGGCCCGCAGTGGACGGCCGCGGTGCTGGTGCCGGTCGTCGCGGTGTCCTGGATCGAGGTGCGCAAGACGTTCCGGGCGCGCGCGGCGGCGTGACCACCCGGGCGACCGGCCCCGGACACGCGAGTGCCCCCGGGACCGCACTGTCCCGGGGGCACGTCGGCGAAGCTCGCCGGGGCGTGATCAGCCGATCGAGTCGCCCGAGCCGGAGGCCTGGCCGCAGCTGTCGGACTGGTCGGTCGCCGAGTCGCCGGACTTGGTCTTGGCGTCGCCCGCGATGCCCAGGGCACCGGTCAGGCCGTTCAGCAGCGCGCCGTCCTCGACCGGCACCTGCGCGCCCAGGACGTTGACCGGGATGTTGTTGTTGCAGATCTGGATCGGCACGTTGACGTTGTTGCCGCTCAGACCCGAGACGAGGCCGCCCTTCGAGTCCTTGTCGATCACACCGCCGTCGTGGCCCTGGTGCTTGGCGTCCTTGCTGCTGTCACCGGCGTAGTCGCCGGCGAAGGCCAGCGGGGAGATGGCGAGCAGGGAGGCGGCGGACGCCGCGACGATGATTCCGGCCTTCTTCAGCACAGTTCTTCTCCTGATGAGTCTCGGAGTCCGTGCGAAGACGGCCCCGGCTACCTGCCGGCACGCTGACAAAAGGGGGGAGCCCGTACCGGCTACGAGCGAATCTAGCTACCGCCAATGATCAGCACAATTTGTCTGCCACCATCGTGCGAGCACTATTACTTTCCGTCCGGTTACTGCGACGATCGGGTCGTCCTGCTCCGGACGAAACACCCCGGATCGCCCCGGGAACTACACAGGGTCACAGGGCCGGGGGTGACCCCCGGCACACGTACGCCCCCGGGACCGAGGTCCCGGGGGCGTACGAGAGATCCGGGAGGATCAGCCGCCGATGGCGTCGCCGGCGCCCGACTCCTGCCCGCAGGTGTCGGACTGGTCGGTGGCCGAGTCGCCCGACTTGGCCTCGCCCTCGCCCGCGATGCCGGCGCCGCCGGTGAGGCCGTTGCCGCCGGCCGCGTCCTCGACCGGGACCTGGACGCCCAGCACGTTGACCGGCACGTTGTTGTTGCAGGCCTCGACCGGCACGTTGCCGTTGTTGCCGTTGGCGCCCGCGACGAGGCCCTTGGCGTCCTTGTCGATCTCGCCGCCGGCGAAGGCCAGCGGGGACAGCGCGAGCAGGCCCGCGACGGAGGACGCGGCGAGGATGCCAGCCTTCTTCTTCAGCACAGTTCTTCTCCTGATGATTGCAGGGCCGTTCGACCCCAGGCTCCTGCCGGCACGCTGACAAATGGGGGAGCCCGTACCGGCTGCAAAGAACGTAACCGTCGGAAACGTGCTGTTCAAACCGTGCAACACCATCGAGGGTGCACATTACTTTCCGTATGGTTACTCACCTTTTCGGTGCGGATCGCCGAACCCGGCACCTGCGCGCGACGGGCGGCAGCCGTCGCGGAGCCGTCATCAGAAGTTCGTCCACAGGGTCTCGACATCGAGCACCCGGTTCCGGCGCAGGGTGAGCGTCCGCTCCACCGCGGCGAGCGCGCCCGCGAGGAGGAGCCCGGTGTTGAGCCAGTACGGGAGGTGCACCGGCGAGGTGAAGGTCCCCACGAGCTCGGCGACCCGGTCGATGCCGGTCACCAGCTCCAGCGCCTGGGGAACGGCGAGGACGAGGTTGACGACGAGGACGGCGATCGCCACCCGCCCGATACCCCGGCTGAGCCGCGGGTTGCGGTGGTGCAGGCGGCCGCGCAGGTGCTCGAGGGTGCCGGGCACCGGCGCGAGCCGCTGTTCCGTCCCGTCGTGGCCGACGAAATGGACGCGTCCCATCCCGTAGAGGGAGACCTCGACCTCGACCACCCCGCCGTGGACGGGGAACGACGCCGGCAACTCGGCCTCCGCCGCGCGCCGGCCGTCCACGTAGAGCACCGGGGACCCGTCGCCCTCGCCGGCGTCGACCTCGACCGTGTACCGGACCGTGCCGCCGTACGGACCGGGCCGGGCAATCTCGTACAGCATCCGGTGCAGCACGTCGCGCCGACGGACCGGACGCAGTCCCTCCCCGCGCGCGGGGCCGGTGCCCCAGCCGTCGCCGGCCGGGTGCGGCGGACGGTCGTACGGCTCGAACGCGGTCATCGCGCCTCCCGGGTGCGGCTCGCAGGGTCGGTCACGTTCCAGGAAAGACCGTGCCGTCGCGGCACGGTCAAGCCCTTCACCACGAGGACCGGTCCTCCCCGCTCCGCGCTGCCGATCGGTGACGGGGCGGGGAGACTGGTCCCGTCGGCGCACGACGAACGGACGGGCGGCATCGTCCTGCGCCCGAGCCGACGGACAGAGGAGCGACGTGGCCGAACCGGGCGCCTCCGCGGCCTCGCTCCGCAGGCAGGGGTGCGAGGTCACCGAGCTGCCCGCCGTCCGGCGCTGGCTGCGCCGGCGGCTCCCGGACCGCGGGCGTGCGACCGACGCCGAGCTCGTCGTCACCGAGCTGGTCGCGAACGCGGCCGACCACGGCGGCGGCGCCAGCGGTCTGCGCATCACCGTGTCCGAACAGGACGGTGCCCACATCGAGGTCGACGACGGCGACCCGTCGGCGATGCTCACCGTCGGGCACTCCCGGCTGGGCGGTTACCGCGGCAAGGGCCTCGCCATCATCGACGCCGTCGCCTCCTGGGGCGTCGTCCGGACCCGGACGGGGAAGACCGTCTGGGCCGAACTCTGAGCGCCGTCACCGCGGACGGCGCTCAGGCGGCGAGGCGGGCCCAGACCGTCTTGCCGTCGGGGTGCGGCGCACAGCCCCAGCTCTCCGACAGGCCGTCGACCAGCTGCAGTCCCCGTCCGCGAGGTGCCGTGGTGTCCACCGCACGGATCACCGGGGCCCCGGCGGACCGGTCCCGGACGGCGACGGACAGGACGTGCCCGATCAGTTCCACGACCAGGTCACAGCGCGTACGGGCGTGGTCGACGACGTTCGCGACGAGCTCCTCGACGACGACGAGCGCGTCGTCGACGACGTCGGGGCCGAGGTCCCATCGGGACAGCGCCCCGCGCAGCTCGCGGCGCACCCGGCACGTGCTCTCCTCGGACGGCACGCACACCCTCCGGCGCAGACGGCGCTCCGCACTCCGGATCATCCCGCACCCCTTCCCCCGACCTCGGATCCCGGGTTCCCCACCGCTGCGACACGGAAACGCCGGGGCGGTACCCACAGGCGGACGTGCCGGCCGGGTCCGATCCGCCGATCGACGGGTCGCCGGGCCGGGCCCGCGGAGCGGTACCGGTGACCGTCGCGGCTCGGGACCCTCGGGTGGGCCGACGCGGTCGGCCGTCACGCGAGCCTGCGAACAACGGAGTGAGCAGATGAAGGCACTCGTCTACCACGGTCCCGGCAAGAAGTCCTGGGAGGACGTCCCGGACCCGACCGTCCAGGACCCCACCGACGTCGTCGTGAAGGTCGACACCACCACGATCTGCGGGACCGACCTGCACATCCTGCAGGGCGACGTCCCGGCCGTCACCGACGGTCGCGTCCTCGGCCACGAGGCCGTCGGGACCGTCACCGCGGTCGGCGACGCGGTCTCCGGGTTCGCGGTCGGCGACCGCGTCCTCGTCCCCGCGATCACCCAGTGCGGACGCTGCGAGTACTGCCGGCGCAGCATGCCCTCGCACTGCCGGACCGTCGGCGGCATCGGCTGGATCTTCGGCCATCTCATCGACGGCACCCAGGCCGAGTACGTCCGCGTCCCCTTCGCCGACACCTCCCTGCACGCCGTACCGGAGGGTGTCACCGACGAGCAGGCGATCTTCCTCGCCGACTCGCTCCCGACCGGCTACGAGGTCGGCGTGCTCTCGGGCCGGGTCCGGCCCGGGCACACCGTCGCGGTCGTCGGCGCCGGCGCGGTGGGGCTGTCGGCGGTACTGACCACCGGCCGGTGGGGCGCGTCGAAGGTCATCGCCGTCGACTCGGACAAGTTCCGGCTGGAGAAGGCGCTCGAGTTCGGCGCGCCCGACGCCGTCGACGTCGGCCCGGGGACCGTCGGCGACGTCACCGCGCTGACCGACGGGCTCGGCGTCGACGTCGCGATCGAGGCCGTCGGCTACCCGGAGACCCTGCTGACCGCGGCGTCGCTCGTCCGTCCCGGCGGGACGATCGCCAACATCGGCGTGCACGGCGCCCCGGTCGAGCTGCCGATGCAGGACATGTGGATCTCGAACGTCACCCTCACCATGGGCCTGGTCGACACCGTGTCGATCCCGACGCTCCTGACGATGGTGGCGAGCGGCCGGATCCCGGCCGAGAAGATGGGGACGCACTCGTTCACGTTCGACCGGATGGACGAGGCGTACGACGTGTTCGCGAACGCGGCCGCCCACCAGGCGCTCAAGGTCGTGATCACGCCGGGCTGAGCCGGCCGGGCCCGGCAGCGTCGTCGCGGCTGCCGGGCCCGCACCGTCAGCCGGCCAGTGCCTCGTCGAGCGCCGTCCGGAGGTCGTCGAGCGACCGCGGTTCGAGCATCCGGCCGTTCACGAAGAACGTCGGCGTGCCGCGGACGCCGAGGGCGAGCCCGTCCCGGCGGTCGGCCTCGACCCGCTCCGCGGTGGCCGGGTCGGTGTAGTCGGCGTCGTAGCGGCCCATGTCCAGGCCGATTCGCTCGGCGTAGCCGCGGAACCGGTCGTCCATCGGCACCTGCTGCTCGCCCCACTCGGTCTGGGTCTCGAACATGAGCGCGTACATCGCCTCGTGCCTGCCCTGCCGGGCCGCGGCCTCCACGGCCCGGGCGGCGCGCTCGGCGTTGACGTGACTCGGCACCGGGAAGTACCTGAGGACGACGTCGACCCGGTCGCCGTACTCGGCGCGCAGCTGCTCGACCGCCGGGTACGCGGCGCGGCAGGCCTCGCACTCGAAGTCGAGGAACTCGACGAGATCGACGGTGGAGCCGGGCGCGGTCGACAGCCGGAGGCTGTCCTCCCGGGAGGCGACGGCGGCCGCCTCGGCCTCGGCCCCGGTGCCGGCCTCGGTGCCGGCGAAGCCGCCGCGGGTCACGGCGAGCAGGACACCGACCGCGACGACGAAGACGGCGACGAGGGAGAACCTCAGGTTGGACAGCCCGCCGGGCCTCGGCGCGGCAGGGGTGGATCGCGTGCGGATGATCGGAGACACGGAATGCCCTTCGGGGCTGGGCGGCGCGCGGGCCGCGGACGATCGGACGACACGGACGGGACGCTCGGTCCGGTCAGTTCCGATCGACGCAGAGCACCGTCACGGGTTCGCGCACCGCGAGGAGCTCGACCGGCCCGGACGGCCGGACGGGCACCACGGGGGGTACCGCACGCGCGGGGGCGGGGCACAGCGGCAGCACGGCCGCCGGCGTCCGCGGGGCGTCGAGGGCCCGGGCCGTGGAGTCGTCGGTGCCGTGGTCACCGGTCGGGCCGTGCTGGCAGGGATGGTCCTCCGCGCACCCGGCGTGCCCGGCCGGGTGTTGCTCCACGACCGCCACCGGGACCGCACCGGTCCCGTGACAGGCCACGAGCGGGCCGAGCACGACGTGGGCGAACAAGGCCAGCAGGACGACGACGAGGGCCGGTCCGGGGCGGTACGTGGGTCGCCGCACGGTGCCCGTCACCCTCCCGCGGTCGCGTCCTGTGCGGGCCGACCCTAGCGACCGCCGCTCCACCACCGCGGCATGCCTGTAGAAACATCCGTACGAGTATTAGTATGTCCGCGTGACCGAGGACGACACCTGCGAGCTCCTGTGCCTGGACCTGCCGCACGCCGAGCGGATCCGGACCGCGCTGCCCGGGCTCGCCGCGCTCGAACCCGTCGCCGGGCTGGCCCGCGGGCTCGGTGACCCGACCCGGCTCCGTGTGGCGCGGGCCCTGCTGGCCGGCGACGAGCTCTGCGTGTGCGACACCGCGTGGATCGTCGGGTCCTCGCAGGCCCTGGTCTCGCACCACCTGCGTCGGCTCCGCACGGCCGGGATCGTCGCCTCCCGCAAGGACGGCCGGATGGTCATGTACCGACTCACCGGCCGCGGCCGGGCCCTGCTGTCGGTCCTGTTCGACACCGACACCGACGCAGACGCCGGCACGGGCACCGGGCTGCCGTCCGGAGCGGGCCGTGGCTGACGCGTGCTGCGACCCCGGGCCGGACGACGAGGCGCCCGCCCGCCTCCGGGACGTCCGGGAGCTGCGACCGGCCGCGGTGGCGGCGGCGCTGCTCGTCGTCGCGCTGCTCGTGGGCCCGGTCCTCGACGGCCCGGCGCCCCTGGTCACCGGCATCGAGCTCCTCGCCGCCGTGGTCGCGGCGTCGACGTTCGTCCCCGGCGCGCTGCGCGCCCTGCGCCACGGCCGGATCGGCGTCGGCACCCTGATGACGATCGCGGCGGTCGGCGCCGTCCTCCTCGGCCGGATCACCGAGGCCGCGCTGCTCGGGATCCTGTTCTCGATCGCCGAGGGCCTCGAGCACCACGCCGTGGCGAAGACCCGGCGCGGGCTGCGCGCGCTGCTCGCACTCGTCCCACCGACCGCGTCCGTGCTGCGGGACGGGCGCGAGGTCACCGTCGCGCCCGGCGACCTCGTCGTCGGCGACGTCCTGGTCCTGCGCCCTGGCGAGCGGGCCGCGACCGACGGCGTCGTCCGGGCCGGGCGCACCAGCCTCGACACCTCGGCCGTCACCGGCGAGTCCGTGCCGGTCGAGGCCGGGCCCGGCGACGTCCTGCACGCCGGGACGATCAACGGTGGCGGCGCGGTCGAGGTCGACGTGACCGCGCCGGCGTCGGACAGCTCGCTGGCCCGGATCGTGCACGTCGTCGAGGAGGCACAGGAGCGCCGCGGCTCCGGCCAGCGCCTCGCCGACCGGATCGCCCGGCCCCTCGTGCCGGGCATCATGGTGCTCGCCGCCCTGGTCGCGGCGACCGGTGCACTGCTGGGGGACCCGGCGCTGTGGATCGAGCGGGCGCTGGTGGTGCTCGTCGCCGCGTCGCCGTGCGCGCTGGCGATCTCGGTGCCGATGACCGTCGTCGCCGCGATCGGCGCCGCCGGCAGGCAGGGCGCACTGGTCAAGGGCGGCGCCGCGCTGGAGGAGCTCGGCCGGATCCGCGCGATCGCCCTCGACAAGACCGGCACGCTGACCCGGAACGAGCCCGAGGTCGTCGACGTCCTCGCCGTGCCCGTCGGGGACCGCGCCGACGTGCTCGCCTGCGCCGCCGCGCTGGAGTCCCGCAGCGAGCACCCGCTGGCCCGCGCGATCCTCGGCGCCGCGGGCGGACCGGACCGGCCGGTCACCGTGCGCCCCGCCGACGACGTCACCGCCGTCGCCGGTCACGGGCTCACCGGCACCCGGGACGGGATCGCGCTGCGGCTCGGCAGGCCCGGCTGGATCGGACCGGGCCCGCTGGCCGACGACGTCGCCCGTCTGGAGGGCGAGGGCGCCACCGTCGTGCTGGTGGAACGCGGCGGGACGCTGCTCGGCGCCGTCGCGGTCCGCGACGAGCTCCGCGACGAGGCACCCGAGGCCGTCCGCCGGCTCCGTGACCTCGGCATCGAGGTCGCGATGCTCACCGGCGACAACCGGCGCACCGCGGACACCCTCGCCCGGCGGGCCGGCATCGGCACCGTGCACGCCGAGCTGCGGCCGGAGGACAAGGCCGCCCTGCTGCCCGTCCTCGCGGGCGGGCGGCGCATCGCGATGGTCGGCGACGGCGTCAACGACGCCCCGGCACTCGCCACCGCGGACGTCGGCATCGCGATGGGCGCGATGGGGACCGACGTCGCGATCGAGACCGCCGACGTCGCGCTCATGGGGGAGGACCTGCGCCACCTCCCGCAGAACCTCGCGCACGCCCGGCGTGCCCGCCGGATCATGCTGCAGAACGTCGGCCTCTCGTTGCTGATCATCGGCGTGCTCGTGCCGCTCGCGGCCGTCGGCGTGCTCGGCCTGGCCGCCGTCGTCGTCGTGCACGAGGCAGCCGAGGTCCTGGTGATCCTCAACGCCGTCCGGGCCGCCCGGACGACCGCGCTGCCCGGTCTCACCGTGACGCCGCGCGTCGACGGCCCGCACCACGTCACGGTCGCGCCGGGGCCCGGCCCGGCCGACCCCTGCTGCTCCCCGGAGCCGGGGTCCCGCCGTGGGGGACCGGCCCGGCGGTGACCGTGCGGGCGGGAATGCCCGCCGGCAGGAGCGGGTTGATGTGACCGTGCGCACGTCGAACCGACGCGCGGTCCGGGACGCACCGTGAACCGCGACAGCCTCCGGGTGGCCGTCGTGGTCCCGCTGCGGGGACCGTCGGCGATCTACGGACCGTCGTGCGTCCTGTGTGCCCGGCTGGCCGCCGAGGAGCTGAACGCCGGACGCGGCGTGCTCGGCCGGCAGGTGGAGCTCCGCATCGTCGACGGCGGCGGCCCGCCGCGGCAGGTGGCGGCCGAGATCGACCGCCTCGTCGTGGCAGGCGAGGTGGACGCGGTGGTCGGCTGGCACCTCTCGGTGGTCCGGCAGCACCTCACCCGGGCGACGGAGGGGCGCGTGCCCTACGTCTACACCGCCCTCTACGAGGGCGGCGAGACGACGCCCGGGGTGTTCGCCATCGGTGAGACACCCGCGATCCAGCTCCTGCCCGCCCTCGACTGGATGACCGGCGAGATCGACGTCCGCCGCTGGTTCGTCGTCGGCGACGACTACGTGTGGCCCCGCCGGTCGACCGCGCTCGTCCGGCGGTTCCTCGACGATCGCCGCGGCCTCGGCGTCGACGGTGAGCGGTTCGTCGCGCTGGGGACCTCGGACTACGGGGAGGTCCTGCGGGAGATCGAGAGCAGCGGCTGCGACGGGGTGCTGCTGTTCCTGGTCGGCGACGACGCCGTCCACTTCCACCGGCAGTTCGCCGCACGTGGCCTCGAGGACCAGTGCGCCCGTTTCTCCACGCTCATGGACGAGTCGATGCTCCGGGCGATCGGCTCGCCCGCCACCCGGGACGTCTTCGCCTCGGCCGGCTACTTCGAGGCCCTCCCCACCGCCGAGAGCCTCCGGTTCGGCGCGCGCTACGTCGGCCGCTTCGGCCCGGAGGCGCCGGCCCCGGGTGCACCCGGCGAGTCCTGCTACGAGGGCGTGCGGATGCTGGCCGCGCTGGTCGAGGAGACCGGCACCTGCGACGTCGGCGCACTCTGCGCGACCGCGGAGGCCTTCACCTACCACGGCCCGCGGGGAACCGTGGCGGTCGAGCGGTCGCGCGCCCGGCAACGCATCTACCTGGCGACGACCGACGGCACCGACTACGACGTCCTCGCCGCCCTCTGATCCCGGCGGGCGTGCACCCGGCATGCGAAAGCCCCCGGTAGCGGCGCTACCAGGGGCTTCGTGGAGCCGCCTGCGGGAATCGAACCCGCGACCTACGCATTACGAGTGCGTCGCTCTGGCCGTCTGAGCTAAGGCGGCGTGGTGCGGACCCAGTGTAGCGATCGCCCCGAGCCCCTCGTGTAGCACCCACCGGCGCCCGCGGACGGTCACCGGCCGAACGCGAACCGCGGTCCCGGCTCCCAGGGGCCCCCGTCGTAGCGCCACAGCGCGAGCCCGGTGACCGTCGCCTCCCACGGGACGAACCCGGCGGCGAGGTCGTCGTGCAGCGCGCGGGCGACGGCCGGGTCGACCTTGTTCTGGACGGTCACGTGGAGGTCGGACTTCCCGGCGTCCTGCCGGGGCAGCCGCTCCGCCCAGCGCGACGCCAGGTCGCGCCGCAGGGCGAGCAGCTCCGGACTGTCCACCGTGTACGCGACCCCGCGGCCGAGCAGGCGCAGACCGGACACCCGGGCGGTGACGGGCTCCCCCTGCGCGGCGGCGGCGACGTCGTCGGTCACGGCGGCAGCCGTGTCGGCGGGCAGCGCGTGGAACAGCGTCAGGTGCGCGGCGAGGTGGTTGCGCTCCGGCGGGAAGTGCCGGGCCCGCAGGTCGTCGAGGTGACGCCGGCTGGGCTCGTCGAGCAGGGCGGTCAGGACGAGCGGCCGGTCGTCGCGGTCAGCCACGGTGCAGGGCCGTCATCATCGCCTCGACCGCGATCCGCGGTTTCACGTTCTGCTCGAGCGCGTCCCGGCAGGCCAGCACCGCCTCCAGCCTGCGCAGCGACGACTCCGGCCCCCACTCGGCGGCCGCGACACGGATCTCGCGGTCGCGGTCGGGGTTCGCCAGCGGGACCTGCGCGCCGGACGCGGCCACGATCGCGTCCCGGTAGAACCCGGCGAGGTCCACCAGCGCCCGGTCGAGGGCGTCGCGCTGCGTCCGGGTGGCCCGGCTCTTCTGCCGCTTCTCCAGGTCGCGCTCCGCGGCCTTCGCCGACCGGGCGGCCGACGCGGCGCCCTTCCCGGTGCCGCCGGCGCCCATCGCGACGGCGAGCTCCTCCCGCTCGGCCTCGTCGCGCGAGGCACGCAGCTCCTCGGCCTCGCCCTCGGCCGACCGGATCAGCACGTCGGCGTGGAAGAACGCGTCGCCCAGCCGCCGCAGCCGGGTCGGCACGGCGAGGATCTCCTCCCGCCGGGACCTGGCCTGGGGGTCGCGGGCGAGGCGGCGGGCGCGGCCGACGTGCCCGCCGCACACCGACGCCGCCCACTGCGCCTGCTCGGGCTCGATCCCGTCGCGGTCCCGCAGGACGCCCGCGACCGCCTCGGCGGACGGGCTGCGCAGCTGCACCGGGCGGCAGCGGGAGCGGATCGTGACCGGCACGTCCTCGGGGTGGTCGGACGGCGCGCAGAGCAGCCACACCGTCTCGGGAGCCGGTTCCTCGACCGCCTTGAGCAGCGCGTTCGACGCGCCCTCGGTGAGCCGGTCGGCGTCGGCGATGATCACGATCTGCCAGGTGCCGGTGGCCGGGCGGCGGGCCGCGAGCTGGACCAGGGCCCGCATCTCGTCGACCTTGATCGACAAGCCCTCGGGGTTGATCTCCCGTACGTCGGAGTGGGTCCCGGCCAGCGTCGTCCGGCAGGCCGCGCACTCGCCGCAGCCGTCGTAGGGACATTGCAGGGCGGCCGCGAACGCCCGCGCCGCGTTCGACCGGCCGGACCCGGGCGGGCCGGTGAACAGCCAGGCGTGCGTCATCGCCGACGGGTCGGCGGCCGCCGCACCCAGCTCGGCGACGGCGGCGGGCTGGCCCACGACGTCGGCCCAGACGCTCACGGCGCCCCCTCCGTGATCCCCGCCTCCGGCAGCAACGGCAGCACCCCGTCGAGGACGCGGGCGGCCACGTCGTCCTCGGTGCCCGCGGCGTCGACGACGACCGAGCGCTGGGGTCCGTGGGCGGTCACCGTCCTCGCGAGCAGGCGCTGCACGCGGGCGTGCTCGGCACCCGCCACACCGGGCTCCGGCCCGGTCTCGGGCGCGCGGTCCAGCAGCACCGAGACGTCCGGGCGCAGCCCACCGGTGGCCCAGCGCGCCAGGTCCTCGAGCTCGCCGTCGTCCGGGCCGGCGCCGATCTGCTCGGCCGCGACGCCGAACCGGGCCAGCGGGCTGGCCATGAACCGGTCCACGACGACGACGGCGCCCCCGTCGAGCGCCGGTCGGACGACGCGCTCCACCAGGTCCGCCCGGACGGCCGCGGCCGCGAGCGCCCGGGCACGCAGTCCCTCGAGATCGGCCTCGCGGGTCGCGGCGGCCCAGCGCGTCGCGTCCTGCTCGCCGGGGCCGGGATCGACGACCCGGTGCCCGCGCTCGCGCAACGCGTCGGCGAGCCGGCGGGCCTGGGTGACCGTCTCCTCGGGCGTCGCACCCTCGACGGCGACGAGCAGCCCCGTCCCGGTCCGCCGGTCGCCGGACCGCAGGGCCGCGACCAGGTCCCGGACCAGCGGCTCGAACCCGCGGTCGTCCATCTGCCGGTAGGCGACGGTGCCGACGACCGCGGCGACGATCCCGCCGCCCGCCAGCACGAACCGCGTGCCGTCGACGACGAACGCGGCGCCACCGATCTCGACCGTCCGGGTCGCGACGACCCCGACCACGATCGGTACGAGCGACATCGACCCGAGCAGCACCAGCCGCACCAGGGACTGGACGAAGGCGTTGATCCGGCCGCGGACCGCGTCGGCGACCTGGGTGCCGATGATCGTGAGGCCGGTGAGGAAGGCGATCCCGGCGAACCCCCCGACGAACATCACCGCGGCGATCGCCATGAACAGGTGCACCGCGACGGCCACGACGACCAGCGACGCCCCGGCCGCGACGATCGCGGTGCCGAACAGCCGGTTGTGCGGCAGGCGACGGGCCAGCCGCGGCCCGATCCCCATGCCGATCGCGAGCCCGCCGAAGACGGCGACGAACAGCACCGAGTACGCGGCGTCGCCACCGCCGAGGCTGGCCGCGTAGAGCTTCGCGGTCGCGATCACGGCGCCGCCCGCGGTGAAGGCGCCGACGATGCCGATCACCAGCCCGCGGACCAGCGGGGTGTCGACGACGAACCGGAACCCGTCGCGCAGCAGGAACAGCATCGACGGCGGCGCAGCGCGGCGGTCCGCGGCGGACGGCCGCCCGGAGATCTCCCGGACCCGGAAGAACACGACCAGCGCCGAGATCAGGAACGCGAACGAGTTGACGAACAGCGCGACGTGGACGGCCGCCACCGGATCCGCGTCGATCAGCGGGGCGACCTTGCTGACCAGCGCGAACAGCCCGGCACCGCCGACGACCGCGACCCCGTAGGTCACGATCAGCCCCAGCTGCGCCGCCGCCTCCATCTGGTCGGGGCGGCGCAGGAGGTTCGGGACCGCGGCGTCCTTCGCGGGGATCCAGAACATCGTGCACAGCTCGATGAGCAGGGTGACCAGCAGCAGCCACCACAGCGACCCGACGAACGGGATCGACGCCAGCAGCGCGAACTTCAGCAGGTCGCAGGTGACCATCACCTTGCGCCGGTCGAAGCGGTCGGCGAGCACGCCGGCGAGCGGCCCGAACAGCAGCGACGGGACCAGCTTCGTCGCGACGACGCCGCCGAGCGCGAAGCTCTGCGCCGTGTACCCGGCCTGCGCGGTGAGGTGGGTCGCGAGCGAGGTGAGCGCGAGCAGCGACATCCACTCGCCGGTCGAGGTCAGGATCGTGACCGACCAGAGACGGCGGAACGCGGGGATCGCCAGCACCGACGACACGCGGTGTGCGGTGGGGGCCGGCTGCGGCGACTCGGGGGACGCGATCGCGGCTCACCTCCTGACGTGCCCGGCCGGACGGCGTGCACCGGACGGCCCGTCCGGGTCCCAGGGTAGTCGGGCGGTCCGACATCCCTCGGACGGGAGCGACGGCCTCAGACGATCGTCGACAGCGTCTGGACGAGGATCACCAGGAAGACGGCCACGAAGAACAGCGTGAACACCCGCGCGCCGGTGCGGCCACGGGTGAGCCGGGAGAAGCCGATCAGGCCGGGGTCCAGGTCCACCGGGGGACGCGCGGAGACCGCGGGCGGCCGGTACACCGGGCCGTCGATCCTGCTCGTGGACGGGCGCGGGCGCCGCGGGGCGGGGAGTCCCGGGACCGGGCCGGCCGGGGCGCGGCGGGGTGCGGGCGGGGACGGGGTCCGGGACGGCGGGGGATCGGGCGGGCCCGCCGGGCGACGCGGGCCGGGGACGGGATCCCGGGCGGTCGCCCCGGACCCCGCGGTGCCCGTCCCGGTCTCCTCCGGTTCCGCGGTCTCCGCCGGCTCTCCGGCGGTTCCGGGCTCTGCCGCATCCGCTCCCCCCTCGGGGGCCACGGCCTCCGGCACCGCCGTCCCGGCGCGCTCCCGGGCGAGCCGGGACGCCTCCCGTTCCGCGACGAGCCGCGCCACGCCCCAGCGCCCGTCGTCGGCGGGGCCGGGCGCGGTACGCCTGCTCCTCCACCGCACGGCCATGCCCGCATGCTAGGCCCGGACCAGCGCATTCGTCTCGGTACGACACCGGACACGGCCCGGCACACCCCGGCCGGGTGACGGACCGGACCGCCCGGATCCGCGGTCAGCCGCCGTCGGGCGGCGGGCCACCCTCACCGCCACCGTCGCCGCCGTTCGGGTCGCCGTTCGGCGGCTGCCCCTCGTTCGGGGGCGGCGGCCCGCTCGGCCGGCCCGGCGGCGGAGGCGGCGCCGGCACGCTGCCGCTGCTGACCTGCAGCGTCACCTGTTCACCCGGCAGCGCCGCGCCCCGCGGCTCCTGCCCGACGACGGTCCCCTCCGGCGCCCGGTTGTCCACGGTGCGGCTCGTGACCTGCCAGCCCTGGCCCTCCAGCTCGCCCCGGGCCCCGTCGATCGACCGCCCGACGACGTCCGGGATCCGCGACTCGGCCCCGCCGTCGAGGTAGCGCGGGTCGGTCGGGGGCAACGGCGTCGGCGGTGTCCCCGCCAGGAGCGGCGTCACGGCGCCGTACCAGGTCCGGGCGGGCGTCTTGCCACCGAAGATGTTGCCGTTGCCGCAGGCGAACGGGGCGCCGCCGCCGTCGCACAGCGGTCGCGGCGAGTTCGAGTTGTCGAAGGTGATGACCGCGCCGGCCATCTCCGGCACCGCGCCCATGAACGCCGCCGACTTGTGCTGCTGGGTCGTCCCGGTCTTGCCCGCCATCGGCCGGTTCCAGCCCGCCGCGCGGGCGGCCGCGGCCGAGGTGCCGCTGATGTCGTCCTTGCTCATCCCCGTCACCAAAGTGTTGGCCAGGGCGGGATCGACGGCCTGCTGGCACGGCTCCTCGGTGATCGGCACGTTCTCGCCGTTCGCGTCGGTGATCGTGTCGATCGGCGTCGGCGGGCACCACTTGCCCTGCGAGAACAGGGTGGCGCCGACGTTTGCCAGCTCCAGCACCGACGTCGGCGTCACGCCGAGCGTGAACGACGCCAGCTTCTGTTCCTTGATCACCTCGGCGATCGAGCGGTCGGTGCGCTCACCGCTGCCCGGGTCGACGAACGGCGTCGTCGCCAGCGACTTCATCCCGAGCCGGACCGCCATGTCCACGACGTCCGGGACGCCGGTGAACTCCTCCAGCTTGATGAACGCGGTGTTCGGCGACTGCGCCAGCGCGTCGGTCATGCTCATCCGCGGGGGCAGTCCCTCGCTGGCGTTGCCGACCGGGATCGGGCGCCCGCTGCCGTCGACGTAGATCGGCGACGCGTAGCCCGACGGCGGCACCTGCATCGAGTAGTTGATGCCGAGGCCCTTCTCCAGGGCCGTGGCCGCCGTGAACATCTTGTACGTCGATCCGGCACCCAGGTTGACCGGCTGGTACGGCAGGCCGTAGCTGGTCTCCTCGGCGTCGGCGTCCAGCCCGAACGTCCGGCTCGATCCCATCGCCAGCACGCGGTGCTGGTCCTGGCCGGGCTGCACCAGCGACATCACGTTGGCGACGTTCGGGGTGTCCGGGGCGACCTCCTTGTCCAGCGAGCGCTTGACCTCCGTCATGGCGCGCCGGTCCAGGGTGGTCTTGATCGTGTAGCCGCCCCGGGTGATCTGCTCCTCGGAGAAGCCGGCCTCGGTGAGGTACTGGACGACGTACTTGCAGAAGAAGCCCATGTCACCGGCACCGTTGCAGCCGTTCGGCACCCGGACCAGCGGGTTCGCGACGCCGAGCGGCGAGGCCGTTGCCTGCTTCGCCTGGGCGTCGTCGATCATCCCCTGCTGGCGCATCTGCTCGATGACCAGGTTGCGCCGCTGGAGCGCGGTGTCCGGGTTCCGGACCGGGTCGAACCGGGTGGTCGACTGGACCATCCCGGCGAGCATCGCCGCCTGCGGAACCGTCAGCTTGTCCGGTGTGGTGTTGAAGTACGTCCGCGCGCCGGCCGCGACCCCGTAGGAGCCGTTCCCGTAGAAGACGATGTTGAGGTAGCGGTTGAGGATGTCGTCCTTGGACAGCTGGCGCTCCAGCTGCAGCGCGACCCGGGCCTCCTTCAGCTTCCGGGCCGCCGTCTGCTCGGTCGCCTTCAGCCGCTCCGCCTCGGTCCGGGCGTCCACGTAGAGCATGTAGTTCTTCACGTACTGCTGGGTCAGCGTCGAGGCACCCTGCACGACGTCGCCCGAGGTCGAGTTCGCCACGACCGCGCGCAACGTGCCCTGCCAGTCCACGCCCTGGTGGTCGTAGAACCGGCGGTCCTCGATCGCCAGCGTCGCCGCCTTCATGGCCGGCGAGATCTGCTCGTTCCCGACCTCGGTGCGGTTCTGGTCGAAGAGGTACGCGAGCGGGCGGCCCTCGGAGTCGGTGACGGTCGTCGTCAGCGGGGCCGGGTTGTTCACCAGGTCCACCGAACTGGACGTCACGCTGTCCCCGGCCGCGTTGGACAGCACGCCGATGCCGCCGGCCAGCGGGAACGCCATTCCCGCAGTGACCACACCGAGCAGGACGCACAGGCCCGCGAGGACGCCGAGCGGGCGGAGCAGGCGGCGGGGGAACCTCACGAGGACCAACCCTACGGCGCCGGAGGTCAGGAATCCGTCAGGTCGGCGTCCCCCGGGTTGCGTAGTTTTGCGCGCTGCCCCGTGCACCCTCCGTTTCCGAGAATCGACGGGAGTCCACCGCGGGCCCCGCAGGCGCCCGCCCGTACCCGCCGAGGTGCCGACGATGACCGAGCAGAACGTCACCCCGATCGACGCCCGCCGCGCCGGCAGGCCCCGGCTGCGCCCCGCGGGACGGCGCCCGGCCGGTCCGGTCTGGAACTGGCGGGTCGCCGCGCGCTGCCGGACCGGGGACGCCGAGGACCTCTTCGTCACCGGCGCCCGCCAGCGCGAGGCCCGCGGGTTCTGTCACTCCTGCCCGGTCCGCACCGAGTGCCTGGCCCACGCCCTCGACCAGCAGGTCAAGTTCGGGGTGTGGGGCGGGATGACCGAGCGGGAGCGGCGGGCGGTGCTGCGCAGGCGTCCGGACGTCGCCGACTGGGCGGGGCTGCTCGGCCGGGCGCGCAGCGACCACTACTCCGGACGCACACGCGGGGCATGATCGGCTGCTCGCTACGGTCGTCCCGTGCAGACCACCGAACGGCTCGGGTTCCTGTCCGATCTGTACCGGGCCCACGCCGGCGACCTGTCGGCCGTGATCACCCGGCAACGGGCGTTCCTCGCGGAATCGCCGTCGGTGACGCCGCAGCTCGACGACGTCGAGGCCGAGCTGACCTACCTGCTGCTGCGGCACCACCGGCCGTCGCACGTGGTGGAGATCGGCACGTTCTTCGGCTGGTCGACCACCTGGATCCTGTCCGCGCTGCAGGACAACGACCACGGGCACCTGCACTCGTTCGACCTCGTCGACCACGTGCGCCGCACCGTGCCGCCCGCGCTGGCCGGCGACCGCTGGACGTTCCACCAGGGAGACCTGCGGGACACCGTCGGCGAGCTGCCGGACGACACCGGCTACCTGTTCGTCGACGCCGACCACGGGCGCCGGTTCGGCCGCTGGTACCTGGAGAACCTGTTCCCGCGGATCGCGCCGGGCACCCCGGCGAGCGTGCACGACGTCTTCCACCTGCGGTGGGCCCGTCCCTTCACCGAGGGTGCCGAGGTCCTGCACTGGCTGCGCGAGCGCGACACCGGCTGGTTCACCGCCGCGCGGGCCGCGGCGCGGGAGAACCTGCGGGAGCTCGACGCGGTGCGCGCGGAGGTGGGGATCACCGGGGCCCGGGGGACGACCCGGAACCCGATGATCTTCTTCGAGATGCCCTGACCCGGGTCAGCTCCCGGTCGCGGCGGTCCCCGCCGGGGCCTCCCCGGCCAGCAGGCCACCGACCCGCCGCAACCCGTCCAGGTCGGCGATGTCCCCGGCCAGCGACGGCACCCGCACGACCGGCACCGACGGGTGCGCGGCCGAGAACCGGGTGAGCAGGTGCTCCTCCCGCTCGTGCAGGTCCGCCCGGTCGGCGTGCAGCCGCAGCACGGCCGCCGCGATCTGCGAGCCGGGCCCGCCGACCTGCTCGGCGGCGGCCCGGGAGCGCGCCGCCGACACCGGCGCGAGCACCGGGTGGGTCCGGTTCAGCACCAGACCGGCGAGCGGCATGCCCTCCGACGACAGCCGGTCGGTGAAGTAGGCGGCCTCCCGCAGCGCGTCCGGCTCCGGCGCGGCGACGACGAGGAACGCCGTCCCCGGCGAGCGCAGCAGCGCGTAGGTCTTGTCGGCCCGCTCGGCGAACCCGCCGAACAGGGTGTCGAAGGCCTGCACGAACGCCGACGCGTCCTGCAGCATCTGCCCGCCGATGATCGTCCCGACGGCCTTGGCGAACAGCCCGAACCCGGCCTCGACGATCCGGCGCAGGCCCCGCCCGCCGGCCTTCGCCGGTGCCGCGAGCAGCTTGATCATCCGGCCGTCCAGGAACCGGGACATGCGCTGCGGCGCATCGAGGAAATCGAGCGCCGAGCGCGACGGCGGCGTGTCGACGACGACCAGGTCCCAGGTCCCGGCGGCGACGAGCTGGCCCAGCTTCTCCATCGCCATGTACTCCTGCGTGCCGGAGAACGACGAGGAGACGACCTGGTAGAAGGGGTTCTCGATGATCTTCTGCGCCTTCTCGGGTGGCGCGTGCCCCTGCACCATCTCGTCGAAGGTGCGGCGCATGTCCAGCATCATCGCCGCGAGCTCGCCGGTCGCCACTGGGACGGGCGCGGGGTCGTTGGAGAGCTCGTCGAGCCCGAGCGCCTGCGCCAGCCGGCGGGCGGGGTCGATGGTGAGGACCACGACCTGACGGCCCCGCTCGGCCGCGCGGAGCGCCAGTGCCGCCGACGTCGTCGTCTTGCCCACGCCGCCCGACCCGCAGCACACGACGACACGGGTGTCCGGGTCGTCGATCAGCGCGTCGATCTCCAGCTCGCTCATCGCCGGGCCTCCAGGTGCACGCCCGGTGCGGTCATCGACTCCGCCAGCTCGTAGAGCGACCCCAGGTCGACGCCGCCGAGCAGGGCGGGCAGCGTCAGCCGGGGCAGCGGCGGGTCGGGTTCGGTGTCCAGCCGGCGCAGTGCCGCGGTCTCCCCCGCGACGGCGACGGCGTGCTCGACGGTCTCGGCGACCAGCCCGTCGATCTCGTCGGGCGCCAGCTCGATCCCGGCGCTCTGCAGGCCGTTGCGGATCCGGCCGGCGTCGACCCGGCCCCCGGCGGCGGCGGTGACCGACCGGTCCGGCAGCCACTGCTCCCGCATCCGGTTCACCACGACGGAGCCGAGCGGGATACCGGCCCGGTCCAGCTCGGCGACGGTGTCGAGGGTCTCGGTGACGGGCAGGTCGGACAGCAGCGTGACCAGGTGCACCGCGGTGAGCGGGGAGTGGATCAGCTGGTCGACGCCCTTGGCCTGACCATGGATCGGGCCGACCTTGGCGAGGTCGGCCATCGCCTTGGTGACGTCGAGGAACGTCACCAGGCGACCGGTCGGCGGCGCGTCGAGGACGACGGCGTCGTAGGCGGGCCGCCCGTCGGCCTCGGTGCGGGTGACGCACTCCTTCGCCTTGCCGGTGAGCAGGACGTCGCGCAGGCCGGGGGCCAGCGTCGTCGCGAACTCGATGGCGCCCATCCGGCGCAGCGTCCGGCCTGCCATCCCGAGCCGGTAGAACATCTCGAAGTACTCGAGCAGCGCGGCCTCGGTGTCGACGGCCAGCGCACGCACCTCGCCACCGCCCGCGGCGACCGCGATGCGGCGTTCCTCGTACGGGAGCGGGGCGGTGTCGAAGACCTGGGCGATGCCCTGCCGGCCCTCGACCTCGACCAGCAGCACCCGCTTCCCGCCGGTGGCCAGTGCGAGCGCCAGGGCAGCCGCCACCGTGGTCTTGCCGGTGCCGCCCTTGCCGGAGACGACGTGCAGCCGCGCGTGCGCCAGCTCGTCGGGCCAGGGCGCGGGGCGGGCCGTGGATTCGGGGTGGACGGTCGACGTCACGCGATCAAGCGTACGGAGTGGGCGCGCGAGCGGCCCGGTGGCGAGGCGGGCCCCACACGCGTGCCCCGTCGGGCCGCCACACGGACGTCCGTCGCAGCGGGACGGCCATCCGCCGTCCGGGGCGGCCCGGCGCGGTCCGGACGGGTTAGAGTCCGCGCATGAGCTCCCCGGTCGTGAAGTGGGAATACCTGACCGCCCCCCTGCTGATCCACAACACCAAGGCGATCCTGGACAACTTCGGCCAGGACGGTTGGGAGCTGGTCACGGTGACGGCGGGCGCCAACGCCGAGCAGCTCGTCGCGTTCTTCAAGCGGCCGGTGCAGCAGTGAGTGCACTCGCCCGCCTGAAGGACCTGGGGCACGCCCTGCCCCCGGTCGCGGCGCCGGCCGGTGCCTACATCCCGGCACGGCGCAGCGGGAACCTCGTGTTCACCGCGGGCCAGGTGCCGTTCGTGGACGGCGTGGTCGCGGCGACCGGCAAGGTCGGCGCCGAGGTGTCGGCCGAGCAGGCCTACGACCTGGCCCGGATCTGCACGCTGAACGCGCTCGCCGCCATCGACGCCCTGGTCGGGCTGGACTCCGTCACCGGCGTCGTCAAGGTGGTCGGGTTCATCGCATCGGACCCGTCCTTCACCGGGCAGCCCGGTGTCGTCAACGGCGCCTCCGACCTGCTCGGCGAGGTGTTCGGCGAGTCCGGCGCGCACGCCCGGTCCGCGGTCGGCGTGGCGGTCCTGCCGCTGGACGTGCCGGTCGAGGTGGAACTGGTCGTCGAGGTCGGCTGAGGCCATGACCACCGTCGCCGCCGCGCCGGCCGCGCACGAGCTGCTCCTGCGGCTCGCCGGCCGGGTGCCCGACGAGCTGCTGTGGCGGCTGCGTGACTGGGTCGCCGCCGGCGACGACGAGGCGATCGGCGCCGTCCTCCCGCGGACCCTGCTGCGGCACCGGATCGGCCTGACCGACGACGAGCGCGAGCTGCTGTCCGCGGTCGTCCCGTCCGGCTCGGCGTCGCACCGGCTGGTCGGTGCGGTGCTGGCCGGGGCGGAGCCGGTGCCGCCGTCGTTCGGTCCGGGTGAGCCGGACCTGGCCGCCTGGTCGGCCCTGTCGGTGCTCCGCGACGACGCCCGCGAGCTGCTGCTCGCGGTCCGCGGCGACGGCGCCCGGGTCGTCCTGGTCCGTGGTGCGGAACGGCCGCACCTGCTGACCGCCGGTCTGCAGCGGCTGCTGCGGGTGCACGGCGAGCGCGTCCCGAAGGTCGAGGTGTGGGCCGGCGACCGGTCCCCGAGCCCGTACCACGAGGCGGCGTGTGCGGCCGCCGCGTCGCTGTGGAACCGGCCGCCGGTGCCCACCGGCTGAGCCGACCGCCCGCGGTCCGTCCGCGCTCACGGCCCGCCCGCGAAGGAGGCCCCATGTCCGACCCCACGTACCGGCTGCTGCTCGAGCTGGCCGGCCGGGTGGACGACGACCTGCTGGCCACCGGGCGGGAGCTCGTCACCGTCGACGAGGAGGGCCACGCGCTGGAACTGCTGGTGGCCGAGCTGGTCGCCGGGCGGGTGGTGCTGCCGTCCGCGGTGCGCCGTGAGCTGGTCGCCGAGGCCGGCACCCGACGCATCCAGCCGGACGCCGACCGGTTCCTGCCCCGCGGCGGACCGGGAGCGGACACCCCGCACCGGTTCACCGGCGACGGCCCCACCGACGAGATCGCCCGGGCCCTCGCGGGGGTCACCGCCCCCGACGACGGCTGGATGCTGGCGTGGCGGGTCACCCCGGCCGGGTCGGCGCCCGGGCCGCTCCCGCACCCGGTGCTGCTGGGCCGCACCCACGGCGACGGGTCCGCCGAGGTGCTGACCTACCGGGCACAGTCGGCGCTGGCCGGGGCCGGGATCGCCGCCTCGGTCGAGGTGCGCGGCGACGGCGACCCGGACACGCCCTACCACCGGGCCGCCCGTGGGACGGCCGTGCCGGTGCACGCCGGGCCGGGTCCGGTCCCGGACGGGCCCGCTCCGGTGGTGGCCGGTGGATCCGGCGCCGCCACCGTGGCGACGGCCGAGCCGGTGGCCGAGGCGGTGGCCGAGCCGGTGGCCGGGTCGGAGGCCGAGTCGGAGGCCGGCCCGGCGATCGCGTCCGCGTCCGAGGACGTGGCCGATCGTCCCGGACCGGTCGCTCCGCCCACTCCGTCCCTTCCGCCGGTTCCGTCCATGACGGACGGGCTCGTCCGTCGACGACCCGGCCGGTCCGTCGAGGACGCCGAGGACGGTCCCTTCGCCACGCCCGCCGCCGTCCCGGCCGACGACAGGTCGGACGACGACGTGGCCGACGATCCCGCCGACGACCTGGCCGACGACCTGGCCGGCAGGCATGCCGCCGAGTTCACCGACGATCTCGCCGATGCCGATCACGACGCGAGCTCCGGGTACGGCGGTCCCGGTCCCCGCCGGAGCACGGGTGGGTTCCCCCGCGGCCGGGCCGACACCCCGGCCCTTCCGGTCGACGACGCCGCCCCGGGCGGACGCACCGGCCCGGCCGGCCGGATCGACACCACCGGCGACCTCCCGTCCGGCACCGGGACCCCACCCGGCGCGGGCACCTTCGACACCGGCCCCACCCCTCCGCCCCCGGAGGAGCACCGCCCGGTCACGTCCCCGCTGCCCGAGCCCGCGGCGGCCGACGAGCCGCTGCACCCGGCACCGCGGCCGTCGCCGCCGATCCGCGCGCTGCGGGAGGCGACGTCCGGCGACTGGTTCGACGCCGACGACCACCAGGAGCCCGCCGCCCCGTCCGGTGCGGACCACGGCACGGAGCCCGGGAACACCACCGCGGACCCACCCGCACACCGCACGGCACCGGACGACGTCCCCGACGACGGGACGCCCACGCCGGTCTCCGGGTCCCCTGCCACCGGTCCCGTGACCGCGACCACCACGGACGACCGGGACGACGTACCCCCGCAGCCGGAGTCGTCGGGACACCGGGACGGATCCCGGGTGAACGGTGCGCCCGTGGCGCTCCCGGCACGCCCGGCCGGCCCCGGACCGGACGGCACCGGCGACCGGTCCGACGCCGGCCCGTCCGGCGGGACGGTCGCGCCGGACGGCGCCACCCCGGACGTCCCGGCGGATGCCGGCCGGACCGCCCGGCCGGCGCCGGCACCCGCACCGGCACCCGTGCCGCCGGTCCCCCCGGCACCCCTTCCGCAGTCGCCCGCAGCGCCGCCGCCACCGGCTCAGCCGGAGCCGGCCCTCCGGACGGGAGTCCCGCAGGCCCCGGCGCCGCATCCGCCGGCTCCGCAGGAGCCGGTCGCGCAGGAGCCGGTCGCGCAGGAGCCGGTCGCCGCCCCGGCCCCACCGATCGGCCGGGCGGCCCCGGGCCCGGCACCGTCGAACGGCGCCGTCGCGCCGCTGCGGCCCCGGTCGAACGGCAGGCCGGCGAACGTCCCCGCGGCCGACGAGGACGCCTGGATGCGGGACTGGGCCTCCGGCGCCTGGGTCGGGGAGACGGCTCCCGCCGACGCGGGTTCCGACCCGCGGCCGGCCCCGGCCGCGGAGGGCGCCGAGATCGACGCCCCGACCCCGCCGCCCGGGACGCCGATCGTGCAGGCGCCCGCCGTGCCGCCGTCGACCGGCGGTACGGACGGATCGCACCGCCCCCGGCACCTGCTCCTGACCGAGGACACCGACGGCCCCACCGGCGGGGCGCCCGCCGACGACGATCCGCGACCGAGCCCGCAGCCGCGTCCCGCGCCGGAGCCCGCCGCGGCCGGTGCGCTCGCGGAGCGGCTCAGCCCGACCGAGCAGGACCTGCTGCAACGCCTCCACGAGGAGCTCGCCGCACGGGAGAGCGGTGGCGAGCCGACCCCGCGGAACGGGACCGCCCGGACCGACCGGAACTGATCAGCCGGCGGCCCGCACGATCTCGTCGACGATCCGCTGCAGGTGCAGGGCGCGGGCGGCGTCGACGGGCAGCCGCGGGTCCCCGGCCTCGACCGCGTCGGCGAGGTCGTCGAGCAGGCTCGCGTAGCAGGCGACGGCGTCGGCCGGGCGGGAGTCGAGCGCTGTCCGGCCCCGGCCGTCCGGGCCGAGACCTCCGGTGATCGCGATCTCGAAGTCGGTCGGCTCGACCGGCGTGCGCAGCGACAGGACGAGCGAGCTGCGGGCACCACCGGAGTGCAGCAGCCCGATCCGCCACAGGTCCGGCTCGTCCCGCCGGGCCTGCTCGACGCCGGTGACCGGGCCGAGTGCCGCATCGAGCAGGTCGATCACGTGCGGCCCGACGTCGAGCAGCGCGCCGTGCTCGGCCCGCCACTGCGACGACGCGAACGGCCCGCCCAGCAGCGCCCCGGACAGCCAGCGCGCCGTCCCGACCGTCCCCGGACCGTGCGGGCCCTCGGGGACCGCATCGAGCCAGGCGCGGATCGCCGGGTCGAACCGCAGCGTCAGCACGGTCGCGGAACAGACACCGGCGTCGGCGATCGCGGTGGCGGCCCGCTCGGCGGCCGCCAGGTCCGCGGCGAGGGGCTTCTCCAGCACGAGATGCCGTCCCGCGGCCGCGGCGACGGGCACCAGCTCGCCCTGGGCCTGCGGCGGGACGGCGAACGCGACGGCGTCGCACGCGTCGACCAGGTCGTCGAACGTCGCGTGCACCGGCCCGCCGGTGATCGCCGCGACCTCGGCCGCGGCCTCCGGGCGCCGGGCCCACACCCCGGCGGGTGTCCACCGCCGGTACCCGGCGATCGCGGGTGCGTGCACGGTGCGGGCCCACGGCCCGGCCCCGACGAGTCCGATGCGCATGCGGGCATTCTCACCATCGGACCGGCGTGATCGTGACCTAGGGTCGGCGGTCATGAGCACCGCAGCTCCGACGCCGGCGCAGCCGGTCGAGCCGAAACCCGCCGCGACGGTCCTGCTCGTCCGCGACGCGCCGGACGGCGGACTGGAGGTGTTCCTCCAGCGCAGGGTGGCCGGGATGGCCTTCGCCGGCGGCATGACCGTGTTCCCCGGCGGCGGTGTCTCGCCCGACGACGTCCCGGACCCCGCCCGCTGGCGCGGCCCGGAGCCCGCCCGGTTCGGCACCGCGTTCGGGCTCCCCGAGCCGCAGGCCGCCGCGCTGGTCACCGCCGCCGTGCGGGAGACCTTCGAGGAGTGCGGGGTGCTGCTGGCGTCCCGGCCCGGGGCCGAGCCCGGCCCCGACGGGCTCGCGGCCCACCGTCGCGACGACCTCGTCGGACGGCACGCGACGCTGCCCGCCCTGCTCGCCGAGCACGACCTGGAGCTGCGCGCCGACCTGCTGGTGCCGTGGGCCCGCTGGATCACCCCGCCGCGGAACCCGAAGCGCTACGACACCGCGTTCCTGGTCGCACGCCTGCCCGAGGGCCAGGTCGCCGACGACGCCACGACCGAGGCCGTCGAGGCGCGCTGGTGGACCCCCGCCGCGGCACTCGCCGGGTACGAGGCCGGCGACGTCGCGCTCATGCCCCCGACCCTGCACACGCTGCAGGACCTGGGCCGGCACGGATCGGCCGCCGCGGTGCTCGACGCCGCCGTCCACCGCGAGATCGAGCCGATCACCCCCGAGGTGCGCCGGGAGGGCAAGGTCGTGACGATCACGCTGCCCGGCGACCCGGACTGGCGATACGAGGAGGCACGCACGTGAGCCACCCGCTCTACGGCAGCCTGCGCGCGGTGCACCCGCTCGCGTCGGTGCTGCTGCAGGACAACCCCGGCCCGATGACGCTGGACGGCACCAACACCTGGGTGGTCGCGGTGCCCGACTCCGGGCAGCGGATCGTCGTCGACCCCGGGGAGGACGACGGCACCCACCTGGAGGCGCTCGCCGACGGTGCCCCGGTCGCCGCCGTCGTCCTCACCCACCGGCACCACGACCACGCCGGCGGGGTCGGTCGCTTCGTCGAGCTGACCGGCGCCCCGGTCTACGCCGCGGACCCGTCCCTCGCGGTCGGCACCGACCCCCTCACCGACGGCACGGTCATCGCCGGGGCGGGCGTGGAGCTGACCGTCATGACGACGCCGGGACACACGTCCGACTCGGTGTCCCTGCTGCTCGAGGGGCCCGGATCGGACGGGCCGGCGCTGCTGGCCGGCGACACCGTCCTGGGGCGGGGGACGACCGTGATCGCGCACCCGGACGGCGCGCTGGGCCCCTACCTGGAGTCGTTGCGCCGCATCGCCGAGCTGCCGGCGGGGACCCCGCTGTTCCCCGGGCACGGGCCGGAGCTCCCGGACGCCGCGGAGATCGCGAACGCCTACCTCGCGCACCGCGAGCAGCGGCTGGACCAGGTGCGCGCGGCCCTGGAGGAGCTGGGGCCGGAGTCGACGGCGCGGGACGTCGTCGAGGTCGTCTACGCCGACGTCGACACCTCGCTGTGGGACGCCGCCGAGCTCTCGGTGCGCGCCCAGCTGGACCACCTGCGCGCCTGACCCGGCCCGTCGGCGGTCACGGCGCGGGCGGCGCCGTCCCCGCGTCGTCGTGCGCGTCGATCCACTCCTCGCGGAAGCGGCGGAGGAACTCCTCCAGTGCCGCGTGCCTGCGTCCGCCCATCTCCCGGCCGGCCGCGGTGCGGAGCTCCCCGCGCAGCCGGAGCAGCTTCTCGTGGAAGTGCGCGATCACCGAGCCGGTGGGCCCGGAGCGGTACCCGTCCGACGACGGCGGCGCCGCCGGGTCCCACAGCGGCTCACCGATCGCCCCGCCGTAGGCGAAGGCACGCGCGATCCCGGTGGCGCCCATGGCGTCGAGCATGTCGGCGTCGTGCAGGCAGGCCGCGATCGCGGCGGCCGCGGCCGGTGGTGCGGGGCCCCGGTCGCCCGCCGAGAAGGAGTAGCGGCCGGTCGCCTCGACGGCGTCGAGCACCGGCTCCCACAGCTCCGAGGGGATCCCACCGCGGCACAACGCGTCCCGGGCCTCGTCCCGGCACTCGGCGGGGGCGACGACCCGGCCCAGCCGGGCCTCCGCGGCCCGGTGGTGGTCGTGCACGTAGGCGGCGACGGCGACGACGAACCCGTCGTGCCCCTCCCGCACCGCGAGCCGCGCCGCCAGCCCGGCGACCCGGTCGAGGTGCCCCAGGTCGTGGGCGACGTCGGCGCCCACCATGTCCGCGGCGACGGCGTCCCGCAGCCGTCGCAGGTCCGCGGCGCCCCTCACGCGGGGCTCCCGGCCGGCTCCCGCCGGTCACCCGCGGCCGCGACCGAGCCGCGGCGCAGCCACAGCAGCAGCGCGACCAGCATCCCGACCGCCCCGCCGGTGGCGTACCCGGCGGGGCCGAGCAGGTCGATCATCGTCCCGGCCAGCGCCTGCCCGGCGGAGACGCCCAGCACCGCCGCCATCACCATCCAGTTGAACGCCTCGGTGGCCAACTCCGCCGGTGCGGTCAGCTCCACCCCGAGCGAGTGCCCGGTGACCTGCGGGGTGATCAGGGCTCCGGCCGCCATCATCGGGACGGCGAGCAGCACCAGCGAGCCGAGCGGGGAGACCAGTCCCATCACCGTCACCAGCAGGGCGAACCCGGCCAGCAGCACCGGCAGCCGCAGGTGCAGCGGGCGCGGCCACGGCCGCATCCCGTAGGCGACGCCGGCCAGCACCGACACCACCGACCACGCGGACAGCAGGATCCCGCCGGCCGCGGGGGAGCCGGCGAACTCGGCCGCGGCGAACACCCCGACCTCGGCGGTGCCCGCCACCAGGCCGAACCCGAGCGACGCGAGCGCCACGGTCCGCAGTCCCGGCCGGCGGAAGACACCGAGCAGCCCGGTCTCGCGGGCGAGCGCCCCGGTCGCGCGCTCGGCGCGGATCCGCTCCGAACGACGGCGCACCGATCGGGTGAGTGCGAACCAGGTCGTCCCGACCAGCTCGGCCGACGCGGCGACGACGAGTGCCGTCCCCGGCCACGGGGTGGCCACCACCAGCACCGCGGCGAGCGCGGGCCCGAGGACGAAGAACGTCTCGAGGCTGATCGCCTCGTAGGTGTAGGCCGCCTCGCGGCGCGGCCCGGACGGCACCAGGTCGGTCCACAGGGCGCGCGAGGAGCCCTCGATCGCGGGTGTCGCGAGGCCCGCGAGCACCGCGACCGCGGCGGTCACCACGACCGGCGACGCGGCCTCGATGCAGACCACCAGACCGGTGACGGCGACGGCGTAGACCGCGACCAGGACGAGCATCGGCCGGGTCGGGCCGAGCCGGTCGAGCACCCGCCCCTGGACGACGGTCCCGGCGGCCGTCCCGACCAGCAGCGCCGCCGAGATCGCACCCGCGACGGCGTAGGACCCCTGGACCTCGCGGACGTAGAGCAGCGTCGCGAGGCTGTGCATCGCGATCGGGAACCGCCCGATCACCGACGCGCAGACCGGCGCGGCGGCTCCGGGCGCACCGAGCGCGGCCCGGTAGTCGGAGAGGGAGGCGGCCACGCCGCCCAGGATCACATGGTCTGGTACGGACGTACCAGCGGTATTCCGGGGGGTGGGACGCCGCTCAGCGGGCCCGGCGGGCCAGGCGCTCCGGCTCCAGGATCAGCACGCTCTTGCCCTCGAGCCGCAGCCAGCCGCGGTGCGCGAAGTCGGCGAGCGCCTTGTTGACGGTCTCCCGGGAGGCACCGACCAGCTGGGCGATCTCCTCCTGCGTGAGGTCGTGCGTGACCCGCAGCAGACCGGACTCCTGCGACCCGAACTGACGGGCGAGCTGCAGCAGCGACTTCGCGACGCGGCCGGGCACGTCGGTGAAGATCAGGTCCGCGAGCATGTTGTTGGTGCGGCGCAGGCGGCGCGCCAGCACGCGCAGCAGCTGCTCCGCGATCTCGGGGCGCTTGCCGATCCACTCCCGCAGCGCGGTGCGGTCCATCGTGTAGGTCCGCACCTCGGTCACCGCGGTCGCCGAGGACGTGCGCGGGCCCGGGTCGAAGATGGACAGCTCGCCGAACATGTCGGACGGGCCGGCCACCATCAGCAGGTTCTCCCGGCCGTCGGGGGACTTGCGGCCGAGCTTCACCTTCCCGCCGGCCACGATGTAGAGGCGGTCACCGGGCTCGCCCTCGGAGAAGATGACCTGCCCACGGGAGAACTCGACGGTCTCCAGCGCCTCGGCCAGCGCCTCGGCGGCCTGGGGCTCCACACCCTGGAAGATCCCGGCCCGGATCAGAACCTCGTCCACTGCAACTCCTCGTTCACCGGCCGCGATCGTCACGGCGGGTCGTCGGCGCGCCAGTGTAGAGGCCTTCGCCACACACGTGCGCACCAGTGACCCGATCGGCTCTCGTCCGATCGGGCCCGCTTCCTGCCTCGGCCGCTCCCGCAGCCCCGATTTCGATCTTGTCAGTTCCCGTCAGGCCGACGGAACCTGGCTACGGCGACCGGTCCTGCGCCGGCGGTTGCGGAGCCGGAACAGCTCCAGCGCCCGGCTGGTACCGGACCGGAACAGGGCCCGCACCTCGTCGGGCCGGGGCTGCTCGAGCATCTCGTCCAGCTCGTCCTGCCGCACCGTGGACTCCCGCAGGCGGGACTCGACGCGCTCCATACCGAGCGCGAAGAACATCACGAGCAGCGGGACGAGGACGCTCAACCAGGCAGTCATGGCACCTCCGATCCTCTCTCACTGCTTCGCACCGCAGCCCGCCGGGGGTAGCCGGTCCGCGTGCTTCGTGATGCGTTCGTGATCTCCGCGACCGGTGATCGGACGTTCGGCGGCCGGAACGGGCCGCTCGGCGCCGTGCACACGCCGCCGTCGGGCCCGGGCACGGCGGCGGCCGGCCGCGCGACACGGTGCCACGGCTGTCGGAGGGCACCCGTACGCTCGGTGACGTGAGCACCTCCGTCCGGCGGCCCACCCGGCGCGCCGCGGCCGGTCTCGCCGCGCGGGTCGCAGCCGGGGAGAACCCGATCGGACGAGCGCGACGGGTGAACCGGATCCTGCGCGCACTGGCCGAGGCCTACCCGCACGCGCACTGCGAGCTCGACTTCTCGACGCCGCTGGACCTCGCGGTGGCCACGATCCTGTCCGCGCAGTGCACCGACGAGCGCGTCAACCAGGTGACCCCGGCACTGTTCGCCCGCTACCCCACCGCGGCGGGCTACGCCGGAGCCGACCGCACCGAGCTGGAGGAGCTGATCCGGCCGACCGGCTTCTACCGGAACAAGGCGAACTCGCTGACCGGGCTCGGCGCCGCGGTGGTCGAGAAGCACGGCGGGGAGCTGCCCGCCACCCTCGACGAGCTGGTGGCGCTGCCGGGGATCGGCCGCAAGACCGCGAACGTGATCCTCGGCAACGCGTTCGACGTCCCCGGGATCACCGTCGACACCCACTTCGGGCGGCTGGTGCGCCGCTGGGGCTGGATGACCGAGGAGGACCCGGTCAAGGTCGAGCACGCGGTCGGCGAGCTCGTCCCGCGCCGCGACTGGACGATCGTCTCGCACCACGTGATCTTCCACGGCCGCCGCGTGTGCCACTCGCGCAAGCCCGCCTGCGGAGCCTGCACCCTGGCGCCGGACTGCCCGTCCTACGGCCTGGGCCCCACCGATCCCGGCGAAGCCGCCGCGCTGGTCAAGGGCGTGGAGCGGGAGCACCTGCTGGCTCTGGCGGGGATCTCCGGGGCCGGTCCGTGAGCCGGACCGGCGCGACCCGGTCCGAGATCGTCTCGACGGTGGTCGTCGCCCTGCTGGTCGCGCTCGCGGTGTGGGCGCTCTGGCCGTCGCAGGGCGGTACGCCGGACCCCGCCGCGCCGCCGGCCGCCGCGGGCCGGCCGGACTCCGATCCGGCGGCCGCCGACCCGGCGGCACTGGCCGCGGCGCGTGCCTCCGCGGCGCTGCGACCCTGCCCGGTCGCGTCCGGTGCACCCGCCGCCGGGCCGCTGGCGGGCGTCTCCGTCCCGTGCCTCGGCGCGGACGGCACCGTCGACGTCGGCGCCGCCCTCGCCGGGGGCCCGGCGCTGGTCAACTTCTGGGCGTCGTGGTGCGTGCCGTGCCGCGACGAGCTGCCGGCGCTCCAGGAGTACGCCGGGCGCCCGGGATCGGTCCCGGTGCTGACGGTCGACGTGCAGGACGATCCCGTCGCCGCCCTGGACCTGGCCGCCCGGCTCGGCATCACGCTGCCGGCAGTCACCGATCCGCGCGGCGAGCTGCGCGCCGCGCTCGACACGCCTCCGGTGCTGCCGTTCACCTACGTCGTCCGGGCCGACGGCACGCCGGCGATGGTCGATCCGCCGGTCCCGTTCCGGGACGCGGACGACGTCGCTGCCGCCGTGGAACGGCTGCGGTGACCGCCGTCGTCGTGCCGGAGCCCGATCCCGGCGCCGCACCGGACGCGCTGAAGCCGCTGGTCGAGGGCGCGCTGGGGCTCGACCCGGGCTGGTTCGGCCCGCGCCGCGACCCGGCGGGGCGCGCCGAGGGCCGCCGCGCCGCCGTCCTGATGCTGTTCGGCACGGGCGACGACGGGGGACCCGACGTCCTGCTCACCGAGCGGGCCGCGACCCTGCGATCGCACGCCGGTCAGGTCGCCTTCCCCGGCGGCCGCCTGGACCCCGGCGACACCGGACCGGTGGACGCCGCGCTGCGCGAGGCCGAGGAGGAGACCGGGCTCGATCCGGCCGGCGTCGTCCCGCTCGCGGTGCTGCCGGAGCTGTTCATCCCGCCGACCGGCTTCCTGGTGACACCGGTGCTCGCGCACTGGGCCGCCCCGGTCCCGGTGCGCGCGGTCGACCCGGCCGAGGTGGCGAGCGTGGCGCGGGTCCCCGTGCCGGTGCTGACCGATCCGACCAACCGGTTCACCGTCCGCGGCCCGAGCGGGCACACCGGGCCCGCGTTCCGGACGTCCGGGCTGCTGGTCTGGGGGTTCACCGCGGGCCTGCTCTCGGCGCTGCTGCAACGGTCCGGCTGGGAGCATCCCTGGGACCGCTCCCGGATCGAGGATCTCGACGACGCCTGGGCCGTCGCCCGGGCTGGACACCACGACCGGCGCCCCGACGACCTGCGAGGAGTGCGCGTGACCGACCCCGTCGACCGTGATGACGAGGTGGGCCGGTGAGCATCAGCTGGGTCGACGTGGTGGTCGTCGTGCTGGCGCTGCTGGCGGCGGCGTCCGGATGGCGGCACGGGGTGGCGGTCGCGCTGCTCTCGTTCCTCGGGGTGCTGACCGGCGCGGTGCTGGGCCTGCGGCTCGCGCCGCTGCTGGCGGCGCAGGTGGAGTCCCAGCAGGCCAAGGTGCTGCTCGGCATCGGCGCGGTGGTGCTCCTGGTCGCGCTCGGCGAGGCCACGGGGGTGTACCTCGGCCGGTTCATCCGGGACCGGATCCGCGGCGAGGGCACGCTGAAGGTCGACTCGACCCTCGGGGCCGGGGTGCAGGCCGTCGCGGTGGTGGTCGCCGCCTGGCTGATCGCCCTGCCGCTGGCCTCGACCAGCTTCGCGACGCTGACCAGCGGACTGCGCGACTCGCGGGTGCTCGGCGCGGTCGACGGCGTCATGCCCGACGCGGCCCGCCAGCTCCCGTCCGAGCTGCGCCAGATCCTCGACGACTCCGGGTTCCCGGACGTGGTCAGCCCGTTCTCCCGCACACCGGTCGCCGCGGTCGGCCCGCCGGACGCGAACCTCGTGCAGAACCCGGTGGTCACGGAGGTCCGGGACCGGGTGCTCAAGGTGCGCGGGCGGGCGCCGTCCTGCCGGCGGGCACTGGAGGGCACCGGGTTCGTCGTCGCCCCGCAGCGGGTCATGACGAACGCGCACGTCGTCGCGGGCACCTCCAGCACGACCGTCGAGGTGACCACCGCGAGCGGGCGGACCCGCCAGCTCGACGCCGAGGTCGTCTTCTACGACCCGCAGGTCGACGTGGCCGTCCTGGACGTGCCGGCCCTGGAGGAGGAGCCGCTGCAGTTCAGCCCGGACCCCGCCCGGGTCGGCGACGACGTCGTCATCCTCGGCTACCCGCTGGACGGCCCGTACACGGTGACGCCCGGCAAGGTCCGCGAGCGGATCCGGCTGCGCGGCCCGGACATCTACGAGCAGGGCAGCGTGGTCCGCGACGTCTACACGGTCCGCGCGGTCGTCCGCTCCGGGAACTCCGGCGGTCCGATGATCGCCCCGGACGGCCGGGTGGTCGGCGTGGTGTTCGGCGCCGCGCTGGACGACTCGGAGACCGGCTTCGTGCTGACCGCCGAGCAGGCCGCACAGGCGCTGAACGTGGCCGCGAACGAGTCGGCGTCGCCGGTGGACACGGGGGGGTGCGCCTCCTGACGCGTTCCACCCGGTGGGACGGAATCGTCATCTGGTGAGACGTCGGCCTAGCGTGGGCGGGTGCCCACCACGACCGACGTCACCCGCAGCGCCCGTCGATGGGTGGTCCTCGGCACCGGTGTGCTCGCCCAGACGGCGGCCTGCTCGTTCGTCTACGGGGTGCCGTTCCTGGTCCCGTTGCTGCGCGACGCCGGTGGTCTCTCGCTCGCGCGGGTCGGCATCTACGTCGGCGCCCCGACCGCCGGGCTGCTGCTGACCCTGATCGTCTGGGGCGCGCTGGCCGACCGCACCGGCGAGCGCCGGGTGATCGCCGCCGGGCTGACCGTGTGCGCGGCCGGGGTGACGGGCGCGGCCCTGCTGCCGGGACCGGGCACGCTCGCGTTCCTGCTGGTCGGCGGTGCCGGGGCGGCGTCGGTGTTCGCGGCCAGCGGCCGGATGGTCATGGGCTGGTTCGGCGCGCACGAACGCGGCACGGCGATGGGCATCCGGCAGACGGCCCAGCCGCTCGGTGTCGCGCTGGCCGGGCTCACGCTGCCGTCGCTGGGGGCGGCGGTCGGCCCGTGGCCCGCGCTGCTGCTGCCCGCCGTGCTGTGTCTGCTCTCCGCCGTCCTGGTGCTGCTGCTGGCCCCGGACCCGCCCCGGGTGCCCCGGCCGGCCGGGGCGGCGCCGGAGGGTTCGCCGTACCGGACGCCGCTGCTGTGGCGGGTGCACGGCGCGTCCGCCCTGCTCGTCGTCCCGCAGTTCGCGGTGGCCTCGTTCGGCACCGAGTACCTGGTGCGCGAGCAGGGCTGGGGTGCGGCGGCGGCCGGGGCGTTCGTCGCGGCGGGCCAGGTCGCCGGCGCACTCGGCCGGATCGGGTCCGGCTGGTGGTCGGACCGGGTCGGGTCACGGATGCGGCCGATGCGCCAGATCGCGGTCGCCGCCGTCGTCGTCCTCCTGCTGTTCGCCCTCGGCGACGCCGTCGCCGCCTGGCTGGCGGTGGCGATGCTGGCGGTCGGTGCCGTCGTCACCGTCGCCGACAACGGATTGGCCTACACCAGCACCGCCGAGCTCGCCGGCCGCACCTGGTCGGGGCGGGCGCTCGGGATCCAGAACACCGGGCAGAACGCCCTCGGGTCGGTGGTCCCGGTCGCGCTCGGCGCCCTGGTCGACGTCGCCGGCTACGGCGTCGGCTTCGCGGTCGCGGCGCTGGCACCGCTGGCCGCGGTCGCGGTGACCCCGGTGCGCGACGAACCGGCCGTCCGCGCCGACACCTGACCCGCGCCGGTCAGCGGGTGATCGTCTGGTCCCGGCCGGGTCCGACGCCGATCGCGGACACCCGCGCCCCGGTGAGCTCCTCGATCCGCCCGACGTACGCGCGGGCGTTCGCCGGCAGATCCTCCCAGGTCCGGGCGCCGGAGAGATCCTCGAACCAGCCGGGCATCTCCTCGTGCACCGGGACGGCGTGGTGGAAGCCGGTCTGGGTCATCGGCATCTCGTCGACCCGGTGGCCGTCGACCTCGTAGCCGACGCAGATCGGGACCGACTGGAGGCCGGAGAGCACGTCGAGCTTGGTCAGGAAGAAGTCGGTGATGCCGTTGACACGGGCGGCGTACCGGCCGATGACGGCGTCGAACCAGCCGCAGCGCCGGGCGCGGCCGGTGTTGACGCCGACCTCGCCGCCGGTCTTGCGCAGGAACTCGCCCATCTCGTCGTGCAGCTCGGTCGGGAACGGGCCGGACCCCACGCGGGTGGTGTAGGCCTTCAGGATCCCGATCACCCGGGTGATCTTGTTCGGGCCGATGCCGGAGCCGACGGAGGCGCCGCCCGCGGTCGGGTTCGACGAGGTCACGAACGGGTAGGTGCCGTGGTCGACGTCGAGCAGCGTGCCCTGCGACCCCTCCAGCAGCAGCGTCTCGCCGCGCTCCAGGGCCTCGTTCAGCATCAGCCGGGTGTCGACGATCTTCTCGGCGAACTCCTTGGACTGCTCCAGGACGGTGTCGACCACCTCGTGGAAGTCCAGCGCACGCCGGTTGTAGACCTTGACCAGGATCTGGTTCTTCAGCTCGAGCGCGGCCTCCACCTTCTGGTGCAGGATCTTCTCGTCGAGCAGGTCCGCGGCACGGACGCCGACCCGGGCCACCTTGTCCTGGTAGGCGGGGCCGATGCCGCGGCCGGTGGTGCCGATCTTGGCCTTGCCGAGGTAGCGCTCGGTGACCCGGTCGATCGCCACGTGGTACGGCATGATCAGGTGGGAGTCGGCCGAGATCAGCAGGCCGGAGGTGTCGACGCCGCGCTTCTCCAGCCCGGCTTTCTCCTCGATCAGCGCCTCGGGGTTGACCACCACACCGTTGCCGATGACGTTCTTGACGCCCGGCGAGAGGATGCCGGACGGGATGAGCTTGAGTGCGAAGTCGCGGCCGTCCGGGGTGACGACGGTGTGCCCGGCGTTGTTGCCGCCCTGGTAGCGGACGACCCAGCCGTACTCGCCGCCGAGCAGGTCGGTCGCCTTGCCCTTGCCCTCGTCGCCCCACTGGGCGCCGATCAACACGATTGCGGGCATGTAAGAGACTCCAGTTCACACACGCTCGTCACGGCCGCGGATCCGGGCGTGGTTACCGGATTCCGCGGCGGGGAGGGTACTCGATCAGTGGATTCGACCGATCCCGAAGCGGTGCTGCTCGCCTGTGTGCCGCAGCGGCGACACCGTCTTCCGTTCCACGGTATCCGGCCCGGTGCCCGGCGGGAACGCCCACCGGCGTCCCTGGAGTCCGATCCTGCGGTGCGGTCGGTCACCGTTCCGCCGCGTCCCGGCAAGGACGTCGTCGACCCGCTGCTCGCCGAGCACCCCGGGGCCCGGCTGATCGTGCACGGCGACGACGCCGACCTGGCCGCCGTCGTCCTGCGTCTGCTGCGGCGCTCGGCGCTGGGCACCGAGGTCGCGTACCTGCCGGTCGACCGTCGTTCGGCCGCGGCGGCGAGCTGGGGTGTGCCGGTGTCCCCCGCGGCGGCGGCCCGGCTCGCCCGGACCGGCGCCGCGCGACCGGAGCCGCTGGTGCGCGACGACAACGGCGGCGTCCTCGTCGGCCGTGGCGAGATCCCCGACCTGTACGGCGAGGCGTACTGCGACGCGACCCGGGTGTTCCGCGGCCGGGTCCCGCGGCTCGTCGTCGACGCGGGACCGGACGGCGTGCGGATCCGTGGCGGGCGCGGCGTCACCGCCGCGCAGGGGCGCGCGATCCAGATCGGGACGACCGGCGCCACCCCGGTGCGCGACGGCGAGCCGCATCCCCGCGAGATCCGGCGCTGGGCCTGGTACCGGCACACCGAGCCCTGGAACCCGGTCCTGCCGGGCTGATCGGGCCTCCTCAGGCGGCCGCGGGCAGCTGCTCGTCCGGGCGCCGGTGGTAGGAGTCGACGTAGGTCTGGCCGGACAGGTCGGCGATCACGTCCATGATCTCGTCGGTGACCGCGCGGCGGATCGCCGGCGCGCCCTCCAGGCCGTCGTACCGGCTGAACTCCAGCGGGGCGCCGAACCGGATCTGCACCCGGGCCAGCCGCGGGAACAGCCGGCCGATCGGCTGCACCCGCTCGGTCCCGATCAGGCCCACCGGCACGACGACCGCGCCGGTCGACAGCGCCAGGCTCGCCACCCCGGTGTGCCCGCGGTGCAGCCTGCCGTCGAGCGAGCGCGTGCCCTCCGGGTAGATCCCGAACACGCCACCGGTCTCCAGCACCCTGCGGCCCGCGTCGAGCGCGGCGAGCCCGGCGCGGGCGTTGCCCCGGTCGACCGGGATGTAGCCGAGCGCGCGCACGAACGCGGCCATCAGCCGCCCGCGCAGACCGCGGCCGGTGAAGTACTCGGACTTGCCGAGGAACGCGACCCGGCGCGACGCGACCAGCGGGATGAAGGCCGTGTCGACCGCGGCCCGGTGGTTCGCGGCCAGGATCACCGGGCCGGTGGCGGGGATGTGGTCGGCGCCCTGCACACGGGGGCGCCAGATCAGCCGGACGAGGGGAGCGAGGACGTAGCGGATGAACAGCTGCACTGGTGGGACCCCGTTCGCGGTCGACGGCGTCGGCCACACCACACCGTGCAGGGGGACGCGGTCGGTCCCGGCGCCGAACAGCGCCCGATTCTGCGCCGTGACCGGACGGTCACGGAACCCCACTCCCCCGATCAGCCCAGGTCCGGGGCGGGGAGCCGGTCACGCAGCGCGTGCATCGCCTCGGTGCGGGACAGGCCGGTGGCCTGCAGCAGGTCGACGGCGATCGAGCGGGTCTGGGCGACCAGCACCGGGACCGACACGGCCGGCCCGGCCGGGTGGCCGCCGTCCGGGGCGGGGGCCGGGGCGACGGGCGGTTCCGCGAGCACCGGCGCGCCCTGCACCGCCTCCAGCAGCGGCCCGCGGGCGCGCTCGCGGTCACCGTCCTGCCCGAGCTCGCGGATCAGCGCACCGACCGCGGTCGCGAGATCGGCGATCGCGTCGGCCAGCTCCGGCGGGATCCGCTCGCCGTCCTCGATCGCGGTGAGGGCCCGCCGGGCCAGCACCCGTGCGTTGCGGTGCGCGTAGTCGGCGCGCTCGGCGAGCTCGCGGTAGCGGCGCAGCATCCGCCGCCGGGGCCGGTGCAGCGGGGACACCGCGGCGACCTCGCCGGCGGACCCGACCGCGGTGCGGAGCCCGTCGATCACGGCCTGGGTGTCACGGGCCCGGCGGAGCGCCCGCGAGGCGCTCTCCCGGTCGTCGTCGCGCAGCGCCGAGGCGACCTCGGTGAGGACGGTGACCAGGTCGTCGAGCACCCGGCGGGCCTCCCGGCGCACGATCCGGACCGGGTGCACCGGGATCGCCGCCGCGACCAGGATCCCGGCCACGCCGCCGATCAGCGCGTCCACGCAGCGGTCGATCCCGCCGGTCTCACCGGGGGGCAGGAGCGTCGTGACCAGCACGGCGGACGCGCCCGCCTGGGCGACGATCAGGTTGCCGCCGTCGAAGAACGTCGCGAGCGTGATGGCCAGCGCGACCACGAGGACCAGCTGCCAGACGCCGCTGCCGATCTGCGCGATCAGCAGGTCGCCGACCAGCACGCCGAGGCTGACGCCGACGACGAGCTCGGCGGCCCGGCGCAGCCGCGAGTTCAGCGAGAGGCCCAGGCTGATCACCGCGGCGATCGGGGCGAAGAACGGGCGGGTGTGCCCGACCAGGTCGCCGGCCACCCACAGCGCGAGGCCCGCCGCGAACGCGCACTGCAGGATCGGCAGCCACGACGCCCGCACCCGCCGGACGCCGAGCCGGAGGCGGGCCCGGACACGGTCCCCGGCCCGCCGCCAGCCGGCCGGCGTCACGGACGGCACCGGCTCAGCCGAGGCCCAGAGCGGTGATCGCCTCCGGGTCCGAGTCCGCGATCAGGGTGCGCAGGCGCTCGACCTCGGGGGCCTCGCCGACGCCGTCGGCGGCCCGGAGCAGGGCACCGCAGGAGCGCAGGAAGCCGCGGTTCGGCTCGTGCGACCACGGCACCGGGCCGAAGCCCTTCCAGCCGTTGCGACGGAGCTGGTCGAGACCGCGGTGGTAGCCGGTACGGGCGTAGGCGTACGCGGCGACCGTCTCACCGGACTCCAGCGCACGCTCGGCCAGGACCGCCCAGGCGATCGACGACGACGGGTTGCCCGCCGCCAGCTCGGCCGGGTCCCTCCCGGCGGCCAGCTCCGCCGCGGCCGGGTCCACCGGCAGGCGGGTGTCGTCGGGTTCGAGCAGGTTGCCGTGCAGACTCATGCGCCCATCCTGGCCCCTCGGGCGCGTGCGTGGTCGGGCCGGGCCCGGCCCGGGCGACCACGCACGTGCCCGACGTGCTCCCGGGGGACCGCTCAGAGCGCCTTGCCGGCGGACTTCAGCGACTCGCACGCCTCGATGACGCGGTCGCCCATCGCGACCTCGGCCTTCTTGAGGTACGAGCGGGGGTCGTAGACCTTCTTGTTGCCGACCTCGCCGTCGATCTTCAGGACGCCGTCGTAGTTCTCGAACATGTGCGACGCGATCGGCCGGGTGAAGGCGTACTGGGTGTCGGTGTCGACGTTCATCTTCACCACGCCGTAGCTCAGCGACTCGTGGATCTCCTCGAGCAGCGAGCCGGAGCCGCCGTGGAAGACCAGGTCGAAGGGCTTGCTGCCGGCGTCGAGCCCCAGCTTCTGCACGGCCACGTCCTGGCCCTGCTTGAGGATCTCCGGGCGCAGCTTCACGTTGCCCGGCTTGTAGACGCCGTGCACGTTGCCGAAGGTCGCGGCGAGCAGGTACCGGCCCTTCTCGCCGCCGCCGAGCACCTCGACGGTGCGCTCGTAGTCGCCGGGCGCGGTGTAGAGCTTCTCGTTGATGTCGTGGGCGATGCCGTCCTCCTCGCCGCCGACGACGCCGATCTCCACCTCGAGGATGATCTTCGCCTTGACCGCCTCGTCGAGCAGCTCGGCCGCGATGGAGAGGTTCTCCTCGAGCTCGGTGGCCGAGCCGTCCCACATGTGCGACTGGAACAGCGGGTTCAGGCCGCGGTCCACCCGCTCCTGGGACACCGCGATCAGCGGCCGGACGAAGCCGTCGAGCTTGTCCTTGGGGCAGTGGTCGGTGTGCAGCGCGATGTTGACCGGGTACTTGTCCGCGACGACGTGGGCGAACTCGGCCAGGCCGACGGAGCCGGTGACCATGTCCTTGACCCGGGTGCCGGAGAGGAACTCCGCGCCACCGGTCGAGATCTGGACGATGCCGTCCGAACCCGCCTCGGCGAACCCGCGCAGCGCCGCGTTCAGGGTCTCGGTGCTGGTCACGTTGATCGCCGGGTAGGCGAACTCGCCGTTCTTGGCGTTGTCCAGCATCTGGTTGTAGATCTCGGGCGTGGCGATCGGCACGGCCGGCCTCCTCGTCTTCGGCGGTCGCTGCTCGTCGCAGCGCTCTTTCCTCCGGTGAGTATCACGTACCCGCTGTGGGGCGGGAGTCATCGTGCGGATGGGTCTGGTCACCTCGGCCGGACGGCGGAACGGGCGACGCCGCGACGACTGTCGGAGGCGGTCGCTACGCTGGGGCACGTGGAGGAGGACCAGGCCGAGAACGCCGTAGACCGGACGCTGGGCCGGCTGCGCGCCATCGACAGCCGACCGGCGCCGGAGGGGCCCGGTCCCTTCCCGGCCGATCCCGTCCCGGACGGGCCGGGCGTACCCGGCCCGCAGGCGGAGCACCCGCTCACCCTCGCCGACCTCTACCGCGACCACCGGTTGCGGCTGATGCGGCTCGCGATGCTGCTGGTCGACATCCCGGCCACCGCCGAGGACGTCGTGCAGGAGGCCTTCACCGGGCTGCACCGGCACTGGACCGGCCTGCGCGACGAGACCGCCGCGGTCGCCTACCTCCGCGCCGCCGTCGTGAACGGCTCGCGGTCGGTCCTGCGCCGCCGCCGGACGGCGCGGGAGTACGTGCCGCCGCACTCCGCCAACGCGCGCTCCGCGGAGTCGCTGGCGATGCTGTCGGCCGAGCACCAGTCCGTCGTCGACGCGCTGTCGGCGCTGCCGCCCCGCCAGCGCGAGGTCCTGGTGCTGCGCTACTACGGCGGCCTGACCGAGTCCGAGATCTCCGAGGCGGCCGGGATGAGCCGCGGGACGGTGAAGTCCACCGCCAGCCGCGCGCTCGACTCCGTCGCCCGGATCATGGAGGAGCGGGCGGGTGCGGCGACCGGCCGTCGTCCGGGGGAGCCACGATGACCGGCCCGCAGAACCCGCACCGCGACGACGCCGCCCGCCGGGTCGGTGAGGCGCTGCAGGCGCAGGCGCGCGGGCGTCCGATGCCGCCGCCGCGCCCCGGCGGTCCGCCGCCCGCGCCGCCCCGCGTCCCGGGCCGGGTCCCGCCGCCGGCGCCGCGCCCGGCCCCGCAGGTGCACCACCGTCCCGCTCCCGTCGCGGCCGCACCCCGCGCCACGGCGGCCCCGGCCGGGTCGCCGGTCCCGCAGATCCTGTGGGCCGCGCTGATCACGCTGCTCGTCGGCGCGCTCCTCGGCGGCGGGATCGCCCTGGTCTCGGTGCTGCTGCCCGGCGCGCTGCCCGCACTGGGCTGACCGTCCCGGCCCCGGCCGCGCACGGCCGGGCCGACGGCGCCCGGCCGGGCCCGTCACCCGGCCGGTACCGTTTCTCCGCGTGACGGTTCTCGCCGCGACCCAGACGCTCGCCCTCGGCCCCTCGTGGCTCGACCCGGCGGTGATCATCGAGTCCCTCGGCCCGTGGGCCCTGGTCGGGGTGGCCGCGATCATCTTCGCCGAGTGCGGCCTGCTGCTGGGTTTCTTCCTGCCCGGTGACTCGCTGCTGTTCACCGCGGGCCTGTTCGTCGCCCAGGGCGCGATCGGCGTTCCCCTGTGGCTGGTGTGCCTGGTGCTGGTGGTGTCCGCGTTCGCCGGGAACGCGGTCGGCTACGGCATCGGCTACCGCGCCGGACCGGCGATCTTCGACAAGCCACGGTCGAAACTGTTCAACCCGAAGCACGTGGACAAGACCCACGAGTTCTTCGAGCGCTACGGCAACCGCGCCATCGTCCTGGCCCGGTTCGTGCCGATCGTGCGCACCTTCATCACGGTCAGCGCCGGCGTGGCCCGGATGGACCCGCGGCGGTACCTGACGTACTCGCTGATCGGCGGTGTCGCGTGGGCGGCCGGCGTCACGGTGCTGGGGTACTTCCTGGGCCAGTTCGCCTTCGTCCGCGAGCACATCGACCTGATCCTGATCGCCATCGTGCTCGTGTCGGTGCTGCCGATCGTGTTCGAGGTGATCCGGGCCCGGTCGAAGCGCGGTGCCGACGCGGGCGGGGCGGCCGCCGTCGGCGCCACCGCCGCGGGTGCCGCCGCCGCGACCGTCACCGGCCGGGCGGCCGACGACGACCCGGCCACCGTGCAGATGCCGGCCGTCGGACGGCCCGGCCCGGCGGCGCAGGACGGCGCGCCCCGTTCGCACCCCGCACCGCGGCCGGACGCGGCCCCGCAGGCCCACCGCGCGCCGCAGCCGGGGGTGCAGCACGGCCCCGGGGCGCAGCCGCCGCGGAACGGTACGGGCGAGCCGCCGTACCGGCACAGCACCGGGCGTCCGCCGATGGCCCCCCGCCACGAGCGCTGAGCCCGGCCGGGCCCGGCCGGGGCTCCGGGTCACCAGGCGCCGGACAGGTCCGCGTGCTCCCGGACCCACGCGTGCATGACGATCCCGGCCGCCACGCCCGCGTTGATCGACCGGGTGGAGCCGAACTGGGCGATCGAGACCGCGAGATCGGCGGCCTCCCGCAGTTCCGGCGACAGCCCGGGACCCTCCGCGCCGAAGACCAGCACGCAGTCCCGCGGCAGTGCCGTCTCCTCCAGCCGGACGGCGCCGGGCAGGTTGTCCACCGCGACCAGCGCGAGCCCGGCGGCACGGGCGTGCGCGACGAGCCCGGCGGCGCCGGGGTGGTGGTGCAGCGACAGGTAGCGGTCGGTCACCATCGCGCCGCGCCGGTTCCAGCGCCGCCGTCCGACGATGTGCACCCCGCCCGCGCCGAACGCGTTCGCCGTGCGCACCACGGTGCCGATGTTGTGGTCGTGGCCGAGGTTCTCGATCGCGACGTGGAACGGGTGGGCCCGGCGCGCCAGGTCCTCCGCGACGGCCTCGCGCCGCCAGTAGCGGTACGCGTCGACGACGTTGCGGCGGTCGCCCTCCGCCAGCAGCTCCGGGTCCCAGTGCCCGCCGGCCGGCGGGGGTCCGGTCCACGGACCGACCCCGACCTGACCGGGCACCTGCCACTCGCTCGGCCCCGCCTCGTCGGCGGGCCCGGGCCCACCGGACGGGCCGTCCGGGTCGCTCACCCCAGCTGCAGGTCGGCCAGCCCCAGCACCGCCCGGTAGGGCACGCCCTCGGCCTCGACGGCCTGCCGGGCCCCGGTGTCCCGGTCGACGACGGTGCACACCCCGACGACCTGCGCACCGGCTGCGAGCACCGACCGCACCGCCGTCAGTGCCGATCCACCGGTGGTGGAGGTGTCCTCGACGACGAGCACCGGCCGCCCGGCCACGTCCGGCCCCTCGATCAGCCGCTGTATGCCGTGCTTCTTCGTCTCCTTGCGCACGACGAACGCGTCGACCGGCTCGGTCCCGTCCTCCTGCCGCGCGGCGTGCAGCACCGCGGTCGCGACCGGGTCCGCGCCCAGTGTGAGGCCGCCGACCGACCGGTACGTCCAGTCCGCGGTCAGCTCGCGGAGCAGGCGCCCGATCAGCGGCGACGCCTCGTGGTGCAGCGTGATCCGGCGCAGGTCGACGTAGTAGTCGGCCTCGGCACCCGACGACAGGGTCACCTTCTCGTGGACGACCGCCAGCTCGCGCACCAGCGCGGCCAGCCGGGCCCGGTCCGCGTGGGCGTTCACGTGCGGTCCCGGTCGAACGCCGCGGTGAGCCGCCTCAGTGCGCCGCGGGGGAGCACCCCGACCAGCCCGACGATCGCCTTGTACTGCCTCGAGGGCACCGACACCACCCGTCCCCTGTCCAGGTCGGCCAGGGCCTCGTCCACGACCTGCGAGGCCTCCAGCCAGAGCGGGCCGCGCCGGCCGCCGACGTCGATGCCGGCCCGCTCGTGGAATTCCGTCCGTACGTACCCGGGGCACAGCACCATCGCGCGCACCCCGGTCCCCTGCAGCGACGCGGCCACGCCCTCGGTGAAGGAGATGACCCACGCCTTGTCCGCCGGGTAGGTCGACCCGCGCCCGGCGAGGAAGCCCGCCACGCTCGCCACGTTGACCACCGCACCGGTGCCGCGGTCGACCATCCCGGGCAGCGCGGCCCGGGTCAGCTCGAGCACGCTCGCGACGTTCACCTGGAGCTGCCGGGCGAGGTCCGCCGGGTCGTTCTCCAGGAACGCCGCCCCGAGCGCGAGGCCGGCGTTGTTTACCAGCAGGTCGACCGGCGCCAGGTCCGGGTCCGCCAGGCGCGCGGTCACCCGCGCGCGCTCGCCGGCCTCGGACAGGTCCGCGGGCAGCACCTCGACGGCGGCGCCGAGGTCGCGGTACCGGTTCGCGGCCGCCTGCAGGCGGTCCGCGTCGCGCGCCACGAGCACGAGGTCGCGGCCGTCGGCAGCGAGCCGGTCGGCGAACGCGGCCCCGATTCCCGACGACGCGCCCGTGATCATGACGGAGGGCACGCGGCGAGCCTAGTCCGTCGGGCCGTGCCCGCACCCCGGACGCCGCCGCGGGCGCCGGGGTGTGATCCCGGCGACACTCGGGTCCGGTGACATCGTGAGACGGACCGCTCTCGCGTGCCCCGTCGTTATGAACCCTTTACCGTCGAGGCATGACGTCCGAGGCGCTGCGGATCCGGCGACCGGCCGAACCCCTTGCCGGCGAGCGAGTCACCGGTCCCTCCCCGCGGCGCTCCCGGGTCGCCGTCGTGGGCGCGGGCTTCACCGGCCTGGCCGTCGGTCTCGCCCTGCTGCGCCGTGGTGTGCACGACTTCGTCCTGCTGGAGCGCGCCGACGACGTCGGCGGCGTGTGGCGGGACAACACCTACCCGGGCGTCGGCGTCGACACCCCCTCCCCGCTCTACCAGCTGCGGGCGATGACGAACCCGGACTGGTCCGACCTGTACGCGCCCGGGCACGAGGTCCAGGACTACGCGCGGCGGCTGGCCCACTCGACCGGTCTGCTGGCGCACATCCGCTTCGGCGCCGCCGTCGACTCCGCCCGGTGGGACGCCGCGGCGGCACGCTGGCGGATCGCGACACCACTGGGCGCCTTCACCGCGGACGTGCTGGTCAGCGCGGCCGGGCTCGTCGCCGACCCGAAGCAGCCCGACGTCGACGGCCTCGCCGACTTCCCCGGGCCGGTGTTCCACTCCGCCCGCTGGGACCACTCGGCCGACCTGACCGGGAAGCGGGTCGCGGTCGTCGGCACCGGCGCGACGGCGATCCAGCTCATCCCCGAGCTGCAGCCGCAGGTCGCCGAGCTGCACGTCCTGCAGCGCACCCCGGCGTGGATCCTGCCGAAGCCGGAGCGGCCGGTCGGTGACCTGACCCGGCGGGCGCTGGCGGCGAACCCGATCCTCTCCCGGATGCAGTTCGACCTGATCTACGTCGGGGCGGAGCTGCTCGCCGCGACCCGGCGGTCGAAGCTGCTGCGGGAGACGCTCAGCCGGGTCGGCCGCAGGCACCTCGGGACGCAGGTACCCGACCCCGAGCTGCGGGACCGGCTCACCCCGGACTTCGACTACGCCTGCAAGCGCCCGCTGGTCTCGAACCACTACCTGCCGGCGATGTGCGCGTCCAACACGACGTTGCACACCGGCGGGCTGTCCCACGTGGACGGCGGCACCGTCGTCTCCGGCGACGGGACGGCGGCCGAGGTGGACGCGATCGTCCTCACCACCGGGTTCGAGGTCGGCGCCACCGCGCCGATCGCTCGGCGCATCCAGGACTCGTCCGGCCGGTCGCTGCACGACCACTGGGGTTCCTACCCGCGCGCCTACCTGGGGATGAACTACCCCGGCTTCCCCAACCTGTTCCTCATGCAGGGCCCCAACGCGACCAGCGGCGCCAGCTCGACGCTGCTGTTCTCCGAGGCGCAGGCCCGCTACGTCGCCGACGCCGTCTGCCGGATGGCCGACGAGGGGATCCGCGCCCTCGACGTGCGGCCCGAGGTCGAGGAGCGGTGGACCCGGCGGATCCGCAGGCGTTCGGCCCGCACCGTCTACGAGACCGGTGGCTGTACCAGCTACTACCAGAACGGCGAGGGCCACAACGTCGTCATGTGGCCGGCGAACACCGCCGAGTACCAGCTGCGCACCCGCCGGTTCCGGCTCGCGCCGTTCCACGCCGAGCACGGCCGGACCGGCGCCGGACGGCCGCTGGAGCCGCTGCGCCCGGTCCGGCTCGCCGCGACCGCCTGATCCCTCGGGCCGGTCAGGCCGGGCGCCCGCCGGTGGGGTCACCGCCCCAGGCGCGGACCTCCCCGGCGAACGCCTGCCGGGCGGCGTCGTCGAGGAACGAGGCCTCGAACGAGTTCGCCGCGAGCGTCCGCAGCTGGTCCGCGGTGAGGCCGAGCCCGTCGCGGGCGGCGACGTAGTTCGCGTCGGCGTACCCACCGAAGTAGGCCGGGTCGTCGGAGTGCACCGACACGTGCAGGCCGGCCGCGAGCATCTCCGGGAGCGGGTGCAGCCCGATCCCGGGGACGCAGCCGAGGCGCACGTTCGACAGCGGGCAGACGGTCAGCGGCGTCCGGTCGCGGCGCAGCCGGGCGACCAGCTCCTCGTCCTCGATCGCACGGATGCCGTGGTCGACGCGGTGCACTCCCAGCTCGTCGAGTGCCTCGCGGACGTAGCCGGCGGGACCCTCCTCACCGGCGTGCGCGACCGGGCGCAGGCCCAGGCCGCGGGCCCGCTCGAACACCGCCGTGAACTTCGACGGCGGATGGCCGACCTCCGCGGAGTCGAGCCCGACCCCCACGATCCGGTCGAGATGGGGCTCCGCGGCGCGGAGGGTGGCCTCCGCCTCGTCGGCGGGCCGGTCCCGGAGGAAGCAGAGGATCAGCCCGGCCGAGACGGTGCCGGCGTGCTCGTCGATCGCGTCGGTCAGACCGCCGACCACGTCGGCGATCGGGACACCGCGGGTGGTGTGCGCCTGCGGGTCGAAGAACATCTCGACGTGCCGGACGCCCTGCTCCGGGCAGCGCCGCAGGTACGCCGACGCGAGCTCGGCGAAGTCGTCGCGGGTGCGCAGGACGGCCATGTTGGCGTAGTAGACGTCCAGGAACGACTGCAGGTCGGTGAAGTCGTACCGGGCCCGCAGGTCCTCGACCCCGGCGTAGGGCAGCTCGACGTCGTTCCGGCGGGCCAGCTCGAAGACCGTCTCGGGTTCGAGCGTGCCCTCGATGTGCAGGTGCAGCTCGGCCTTCGGCAGCGGCGGGGTCCCGGTCGTCGTCATCGGTTCATCATCCCGTCCGGGGTGCCGGATCCCGCGCGGCGCCCCGGTACCGGGTCAGGTTCCGCTGACGACGGCGCTGCCGTGCGGCGAGACGTGCCGGGTGCGGGCGCGGTCGCGGGCGGCGGCCGTCGCCCGGGAGCGCTGCTCGGCCGTCCGCAGCGACCCGGCGACGAAGTGCGTCGAGCGGCCGCACCCGGAGGCGGCGGCCGTCGACCGGCCCGCACCCGGACGGGTCGGCAGGTCCGGCAGCCGGGACGGCGCCCGCACCGGGGCGGCCGGCGCGCCCGCACCGGCGAGGAGCTCCTCGGGCGCGTGGCCGCACCCGGGGGCGGCCACGTCGCGGCGCGGGACGGACGGCCCGGACCCGGTGCGCGGGGCCGCCGCGGCCGGCATGAGCGGCTCGCGGGTGGCGTCGGAGAGGAGCTCGGCGCCGCGGCGGGCGGCACGTACCCCCGCGCCGACCGCGCGGCGCGGCAGGTCCCGCAGCACCGACGGGTGGTCCGGCGCGGCGGCCGGCTCCTCGGCGTCGAGCACGGCGAGTGCCCGCTCCGGACGGTCGTCGGCGCGCACGACGGCGGCGCGCACCCCGCTGCCGTCCAGCGTCGCCGCCAGCGAGGCGGTGAAGGCCGTCGCCCACACCGTGCCCGGCTCGCCACCGGTGTCGCCGGGGGCCGGTGCCGGCCCGACCGCGAGGACCGTGCCGGTGCCGCGGCGCAGCATCCCGGGCAGCGCGGCGTGGGTGAGGCGCATCGTGGCCGTCACCCCGAGGTCGACGAGCGCCTGCCGGTCGTCCACGGAGGGGACACCGCCCGCGGCCACGGTCACCTCGGACGCCGCGTCGTGGACGAGCACGTCCACCGCGGGGGCCTCGGGCCCGGTGAGCAGCGCCTCCAGGCGGAACAGGCCGCGCCGGGTCGCCAGGTCGGTCACCAGGACGTCGGCGCGGACGCCGTACCGGCCGGCGAGCGACCGGGCCGCGGTGTGCGCCCGCGCGGAGTCCCGGGAGACGAGGAGGAGGTCATGTCCGCGGGAGGCGAGCCGCTCGGCCAGAACCGCGCCGAGCCCGGAGCCACCGCCGGTGATGAGTGCCACAGCCACTCGAACAGGGTATCCACCCCCGATCGAGCTAGCGCGATCGGGTGGTCACGTGTCGTGTCTGTTGATCAACGCAGCGCGATGTCCGCTGGTCAGGACTCGACAGCGGGACCCCGGACGTGGAGGCCCTCCTCCAGGGCGGTGGCGACCTCGGCGAGATCGGCGAGCAGGTCCTGCATCCGGTCGGCGGAGATGCCGACCGGGGCGGCGGCCAGCACCCAGGAGTCCTCCGCCCAGAGCAGCTCGACGTCCTCGCCGACCGCGTCGCTCGCGTCGGCCAGTCGCGGCGTCAGCAACGGGCGGACGGCGTCGGCGTCGCTGACGAAGGCGTAGCGCTCGCCGACGGGCTCCAGGAGGTCCAGCCCGGCGTCGTCGGGCAACGGGGCCGACGGCAGCCGGAGCTCGACGGCGGCCGGCAGCGACTCCTGCACCTGGACCGCGCAGAGCACCGAGCTGACCCGTCCGGCCTGCTCGTGGTCGAACGCGTAGGCGCGGCGCGGGCCGTCCGGCGTCGGGACGTCCCCGGTGACCAGACTGCGGGCCACACCGGGGCCACCCTGGTGGATGGTCCCGTAGCGCCAGCGGCTGGGCAGGACGGGATCGGAGTCGAGGTACTCCCACTCGCGCAGCGAGGCCCAGCGCTTCCGGTCGCGGGTCGCGCCCCCGCGGAAGCGGTCGAAGACCAGCAGACCGACGCCGACGACGACCGCGACGAGGGCGATGACGAACCAGACCGACATGCCGCGGAGCGTAGTCCCGATCGGCGTGGCGACGTGGTAGCGCCACGACCCGGACGTGCACCTTTCCGGGTACGAGGTGCTCTCACTCCGGTGCCGGGTCGTCGCCTCCGGCGGCGGAGGCGCGGGCCGCGGCCTCCTGTTTGCCGTGCTCGACCGTGCGGTCCGGCGTGCCGATCGCGGCGTGCAACGCCGTCTCGGCCCGTCCCGCGAGCTCGGCGGACTCCCGGAGCGCGTCGACCAGCGTCTGCACGCGGTCGCCCAGCCGCCGGCCCAGCTGCACGGCGTCGAGCAGCGCGTTCGTGACGGTGACCGGTGCGGCGGCCCCGCCGCTGATCGCCGTGAGCACCCCCGACGTGGCCAGGCCAGCCAGGAAGTCCGCGACGGCGTCGCGGATCAGGGCGCGCTCCGCACCGACCATCGCTCCCGTGTGCAGGACCAGCTCGGCCGTCGCCCGTGCCTGCTCGGCGATCCGGTCGGCTCCGGCGGCGACGGCCGTGGTGGTGCCGGCGAACCCGGCGGCCGCCGCGCCCTCCCACGCGCGGCCCGCCTCCTCCACCGCCGTCCGCGCCGCCGTGCCCTGCGCCGTCAGCACGTGGGACAGGCGTTGCCAGCCCGCCGCGAGGTCGCCGACCTCCTGCGGGTCACCGGCGAGGGCGTCCAGCGGTTCGCGGAGGAACCACAGGTGCTCGATGGCCCAGCCGGCGAACGCCGAGATCAGGGACCCGAACGGGTCGGCGACGAACCCCAGTGTGTCCAGGCCGGCGGCGGCCGCGGCCCAGGCGACGCCCGCGGCGTCCTGCTCGTCGACGGCCGTGCCCACGTCCCGGTACGACGAGACGATCCCGCTGCCCTCGAACCAGGCGTCCGCGCTCTCGCCGGCGTCGCCCTCCGGGGCGGGGGGAGCGGACGGCGCGGTCACCGCTCACCGGCCGGGACCGCCGGGACCCCGACCCCGGCGAAGGCCAGGGCCGCGCCGGCGTCGGTCAGCTCGTAGTCGCGCGCCGCGTGCCGCAGCTCCCCCGCGGTCCGGAGCAGGGACGCCGCGAGCGCGGACACGGCCTCGGCCCCGGTGTGCACCGCCGACGTCGCCGCCCCGGCGAACAGGCCGCCGACCAGCCCGAACGCGTCCCCGGAGACCTGGCCGGCGGTCGGCCGCGCCGCGTCGACGGCCGTGGCGACGTCGTCGAGCCGGGCCGCGACGGCCGCCATCCCGGCGGGATCGGCGCGGAAGCCGCCGTCCGCGGCCGTCACCGGCTGCCGCCGGACGTCAACGGCTCCATGATCTTCTCGACCTGGGATCGGGCGTCGGCCGCGGCCTCGCGGCACAGCCGCAGGACGGTCCCGGCCAGCCGCGCACGGGGAAGGTCGTCGGCCCGTACCCCGAACCGCAGGTCGGTGACGGCGCCGGACGCGTCGACGGTGACGGCGACCGCGCCGTCCCGGGTCTGCGCGGTGGCGGTCACCGCCGTCGCCCGGTCCCGGGCCTGCTCGACCCGTACCCGGATCACGTCGAGCCGCTCGCGGTACTCGGCCAGCCAGGTCTCCGCCGACGGCGGAGCCGATGTCGGTCGCTCCATGGACCGGGACGATGGCCTCCACCGCCCCGGCCCACGGCCGGGTCCGGGGATCAGTTCGCGATCGCGACCGGGCTCGTCGACCTGCCGACGACCAGCGCACCGGTCCCACCGGACGCCGACGGGTCGAGATCGACCCGCACCGTGTCGCCCTCGCGCACCGATCCGGACAGCAGCTCGCGGGCGAGCTGGTCACCGATCGAGCTCTGCACCAGCCGGCGCAGCGGGCGGGCACCGAAGACCGGGTCGAACCCGTTCATCGCCAGCCACTCGCGGGCCGCGTCGGAGACCTCGAGCGTCAGCCGCCGCTTCGCGAGCCGGTCGCCCAGCACACCGACCTGGATGTCGACGATGTGGGTCAGCTCGTCGGTGGACAGCGCGTGGAAGACCACGACGTCGTCGAGCCGGTTGAGGAACTCGGGCTTGAAGTGCGTCCGGACGACGGCCATGACGGCGTCCTCGCGCGCCTTCTCGTCGAGCGCCTGGTCGGCGATCGCCTGGCTGCCCAGGTTGGACGTCAGCACCAGGATGGTGTTGCGGAAGTCCACCGTGCGGCCCTGGCCGTCGGTGAGCCTGCCGTCGTCGAGCACCTGCAGCAGCGTGTCGAAGACGTCCGGGTGGGCCTTCTCCACCTCGTCGAGCAGCACGACGGTGTACGGCCGTCGCCGCACCGCCTCGGTGAGCTGGCCGCCCTGGTCGTAGCCGACGTAGCCGGGCGGGGCGCCGACCAGGCGGGCCACCGAGTGCTTCTCGGAGTACTCGCTCATGTCGACGCGGACCATCGCGCGCTCGTCGTCGAACAGGAACTCGGCGAGCGCCTTGGCCAGCTCGGTCTTGCCCACACCGGTCGGGCCGAGGAACAGGAACGAGCCGGTCGGCCGGTTCTCGTCGGCGATGCCCGCGCGGGCGCGGCGCACCGCGTCGGAGACGACGCGGACGGCCTCGGCCTGTCCGATCACCCGGCGGCCGAGCTCGTCCTCCATGCGCAGCAGCTTCGCGGTCTCGCCCTCCAGCATCCGGCCGGCCGGGACGCCGGTCCAGGAGCTGACGACGTCGGCCACGTCGTCCGGGCCGACCTCCTCCTTGAGCATGACGTCCTCGTGGGTCTCCACGACCGCCGTCTTCTCGGCCAGCTCCTTCTCCAGCTGCGGGATGCGCCCGTAGCGCAGTTCCGCGGCCCGGCCCAGGTCACCGTCACGCTCGGCGCGGTCGGACTCCCCGCGGAGCTGCTCCAGCTGCTCCTTCAGCTCGCGGGTCGACTCGATGGCGCCACGCTCGTTCTGCCAGCGTGCGGTCAGGGCCGTGAGCTCCTCGCGCTTCTCGGCCAGCTCGGCGCGCAGCGCGACGAGCCGGTCGGCCGAGGCGGCGTCGGACTCCTTCTCCAGCGCCATCTCCTCGATCTCCAGCCGGCGGACCGCCCGCTCCACGGTGTCGATCTCCACCGGTCGCGAGTCGATCTCCATGCGGAGCCGGGACGCGGCCTCGTCGACCAGGTCGATGGCCTTGTCGGGGAGGAACCGGGCGGTGATGTAGCGGTCTGACAGGGTGGAGGCGGCGACCAGGGCGGCGTCGGTGATCCGGACGCCGTGGTGCACCTCGTAGCGCTCCTTGAGCCCGCGCAGGATGCCGATCGTGTCCTCGACGCTCGGCTCGCCGACCAGCACCTGCTGGAACCGGCGCTCCAGCGCGGCGTCCTTCTCGATGTGCTGCCGGTACTCGTCGAGCGTGGTGGCGCCGACCATCCGCAGCTCACCGCGGGCGAGCATCGGCTTGATCATGTTGCCGGCGTCCATCGCGCCCTCGCCGGACGCGCCGGCCCCGACGATCGTGTGCAGCTCGTCGATGAAGGTGATGATCTCGCCGGCCGAGTCGGTGATCTCCTTGAGGACGGCCTTGAGCCGCTCCTCGAACTCGCCGCGGTACTTCGCACCGGCGACCATCGAGCCCAGGTCGAGCGCGACGACCCGCTTGCCCCGCAGGGACTCGGGCACGTCGCCGTCGACGATCCGCTGGGCGAGCCCCTCGACGATGGCGGTCTTGCCGACGCCCGGCTCGCCGATGAGCACCGGGTTGTTCTTGGTGCGGCGCGACAGCACCTGCACCACGCGGCGGATCTCGGTGTCCCGGCCGATGACCGGGTCGAGCCCGCCGTCACGGGCGCGGGCGGTCAGGTCCTGGCCGTACTTCTCCAGCGCCTGGTAGCTGCTCTCCGGGTCCGGGCTGGACACCCGGGCCGACCCGCGGACCCTGCCGAACGCCTCGCGCAGCGCGTCGGGCGTGGCGCCGTAGCGCTGGAGCAGCTGGGCGACCGGGCCGCCGGACTGCGCGAGCCCGACGAGCAGGTGTTCGGTGGAGACGTACTCGTCGCCCATCTCGGTCGCGAGCTGCTGGGCCGCGGTGATCGCGGCGAGCGCGTCCCGGGACAGCTGCGGCGCGCTCACCGAGGATCCCGACGCCGACGGCAGCCGGTTCCCGAGCGCGGTCACGTCCTTGCGCACGGCGCCGGCGTCCGCCCCGACCGCCTCCAGCAGCGGCGCGGCGATGCCGTCGCCCTGGGCGAGCAGCGCGCCGAGCAGGTGGGTCGGCCCGACATCGGGGTTGCCGGCCAGCGTCGCGGCCTGGACGGCTGCGGAGATGGCCTGCTGAGTACGGGTGGTGGGGTTGAAGGAGTCCATGCTCCGCGTTCCTCCTGGTCCTTCTCTGTCGTCTGGTGGTCCGTGGTGGGGAGCGGCACCGCGGACCGCTGTCCGCACAGTCTGCCCGCCGGCGCACCTCTCGACAGTGACAACGGCAGGAAAGTTGAGTCTGTTCCGCTCAGGTCGAAATTTCTCGAACCCTCTGTTCCCCAGGGGCGCGGGGACCGGCTCGGCCGCCACCCCACGGGGCACCGGCGGATCCGACGCGGACCGCGGCCGTCGACATCGGACGGCGGCATGGGAGTACGGCATCGGGGTGCGCGCGCGTCCTCGCCGGACGGCGCGCACGGCTCACGGCCCGGACGCCCTTGCCGGGCGCCGCCCGGGGAGTGCCGGGGAGAGGTGCGGAGTGGCGCCGCTCAGCGGGAGTGCGGACGGCGGCGCAGCGCGCGGGAGGCACCGGCACCCAGGTGCGTGGTGCTCGGGAACCGGCGGCGCGCCGGTCGTGGCACCCGCCGCGGGGTCCCCTTCGCACCGAAGAAGTCGCCGCCCTTGCGGGCCGGGTCGTCGGTCCCCCACGCCCGCCGCTGCGTCACCCGCTCCATCCGCGGGATGTGCTTGCGGCAGTGGATGTAGGCCTCCTCGACCTCCACGACCACCCAGCGCTCGGCGCGGCGGCCGGCCACCTGCTCGCCGCCGTGGCCGGGGAAGGCCGCGCGGAAGGCGGCGTCGTCCATGATCCGGGCGCGGCCGTTGACGTGCAGCCCGATCAGGGACTCGGTGAAGTCCACCATCAGCATCCCGACGTGCGGGTTCTCGACGAGGTTGCCGAGGCTGGCGTAGACGCCGTTCCCGCGGTACTCGGGGTAGGCCAGCGTGAACTCGTCGATCACCTGGACGAAGCCGGGCGGGCCCGCGCGCAGCGAGCTGTCGCACTCCCCGTGGCCGTCGGCGGTGGCGACGAACGCCATCTCCATCCGGCCGATGAACTCCACCATCGTGGGGAGCAGCCGGTCACGGAGCTGGTCGTCGTAGAAGCGGTCGGCGCGGGCGGTGCTGCCGACCTCGTCCTGGAACACGTGCTCGCCCGCCGATCCCGGCCGGTGGGACTCCTCGGGGTGCGGGAGGGTCTCCGGAAGGCTCGCGGGACGTTCCCGGCCGGGGAGCACCGGGGCGGGGGTTCGCAGGGGCACGGACACCACCGTGCCATCCGGAGGGCCCAGGACCAAACGGACGCAGGATGCACACACCGCCCCCGCCACGTCGGCATTCTCCGGCGCGGGCGCTATCCTGACCGTGGCGCCACCCACGCCATGACGAGTGCCCACCGTCCCCGAACGGATGATTCGTGACCATGCGTACCAGCTCGCTGCCACCGAGTGAGCCGGCTGCTGCGCGTCGCACCGGCGGGCGGAGGAACTCGCGTACCCTGACCGGCGGTGCCGGGGCGTCGAGGCCCACCGGCACCGCGGCACGGAGCACGACCGAGGAGAGTGTCCGCCAGGCATGACTGCTGACCAGCTGATCGCCGGCGACGTCGCCCCGCCGCGACGCCCCGCCTCGGAGGCGGACCGGACCGTCGAGCTCATCCGGAACAGTTTCGCCCTCGTCGAGCCCCAGGCCGAGGAGCTCGGCAAGCACTTCTACGCGCGCCTGTTCAGCCGCGCCCCGGAGACGCGGGACCTGTTCCCGGTGAACATGGAGGTGCAGCGCAGCCGCCTGCTGCGCGCCCTCGTCCACGTCGTCCAGATGGTCGACCAGCCGGACGACCTCGTCCCCTTCCTGCAGCAGCTCGGCCGCGACCACCGCAAGTTCGGCGTGCTCTCCCAGCACTACGACGCGGTCGGCGACGCGCTGATCTCGGCGATCGCGACGTACTCCGGCGAGAACTGGACGCCCGACGTCGAGAAGGCCTGGACCGGCGCGTACGGGATCGTCGCCGACGCGATGCAGCAGGCCGCCGCCGCCGAGCGCGGGCCGGCGTCCTGGCTCGGCCGGGTCGTCGACCACCGCCGGATCGGCTGGGACCTGGCCGTCGTCACCGTCGCGACCGAGCAGCAGGTGCCCTATCAGGCCGGGCAGTACGTCTCGGTGGAGACGCCGCACCGCCCTCGGCTCTGGCGCTACCTGTCCCCGGCGAACGCGCCGCGGCACGACGGGACGATCGAGTTCCACGTCCGCGCCGTCGAGAACGGCTGGGTGAGCCGGGCGATCGTCGCGCACAGCCAGATCGGCGAGACCTGGCGGATCGGCCCGCCGATGGGCCGGATGGCCGTCCCGCAGAACACCGAGCGTGAGCTGCTGATGGTCGCCGGTGGCACCGGCGTCGCCCCGATGAAGGCCCTGCTCGACGAGGTGCGGCAGCGGCCGCGGCCGCCGCGCACCCAGGTGTTCGTCGGTGGCCGCACCTGGGACGACCTGTACGACTTCACCTCGCTGCGGAAGCTGTCCTACAGCTTCCCGTGGCTGGACGTGATCCCGGTCGTCGAGCACGAGGACGAGCCGTCCGGCGCCGAGACCGGCACCCTGGCCGACGTCGTGACCCGGTTCGGCGCCTGGAGCGACCACGACGTCCTCGTGTGCGGCTCGCCGGCGATGATCCGCTCGACGGTGTCCCGGATGCTGGTGGCGGGCACGCCGCTGGACCGGATCACCTACGACCCGTTCACGATGGACTGAGCGCCACCACGCACGAGGGCGACGGCCGCCCTCCCGGTGTGGAGGGCGGCCGTCGGTGTCTCAGAAGGCCTCGGTCGTCCTGACCGACAGGACGTGCAGGGTGCGCGAGCCGCTGAAGGCGTCGCGACCGTGCAGGAACCGGTAGTTGTCGAGGATCAGCAGGTCACCGCTGTCCATCCGGAACCGCGGGGCCGCCTCGGACGCCGTCGCGAGCAGGTCGGCGTACTCCTCGATCCGGGCGAGGTGCTCGTCCCACTCGGGGACACGGGGCACCGGGAGCGCGTAGTCGCTGGCCCGCACCGCGCGGCGGCCACCCCGGGTGTACTCGACCATCCTGCGGAGCAGGGGTGTGGCCGGCACCCCGCGCGGCGGGTCCACCCGCGTCCCGAAGAAGTCGGTGTCGGCGCCGGTGACGAACGCGTGCAGCTCCGGGTGGTCGGTGGCCAGCCGGTCGACCAGGGCGTAGCCGTCGACGAGCACCGAGTCCCCGCCGGACGGCGCCGGCGACGTGCAGTGCATCAGCAGGTAGTCCTCGTCGGGGTCGCGCAGGCGCACGGTGCGCCCGTGCACGTCACCCTGGAGGTACGCGCCGTCGTTGTGCAGGCCCAGTGCGGGGGAGTCGGTCCCGCCCTGCGGGCGGATCCCGAACAGCTCGCGCAACCGGCCCCCGAGCACCCGGGCCGCGGTCACGACGAGGCACTCCGGGTCGAGCCCCGCCCCGGGGATCCGCACGACACCGTCTTCGGCGAGCACCTCGCGGGCGTCGTCAACCGAGGCGGTGCGCGGCACCACCCCGGTCTCGTCCACCAGGCACTTCAGCTCGGGCCGGGCCTCGCCCCGCCGCCGTCCGTCCGCTGCCGTCACCGCCACGTCGTGCCTCCTGCCGTTCGTGCGCTCTCGCACAAGTCTGGCAGGAACGGCGCTCTTTCAGAACTGTCCGGAAGGTCCGGTGACGGTCCGTCGCTCGATCTCCCGGCCGATCGCGGTCACGATCAGCGCCGTGCCCACGACGGCCAGCGCGGGGAGGACGACGAGCTGCGGTGCGTTGAACAGGAACTGCCTCCCGTCGGCGAGCATCACCCCCCACTCCGGGGTCGGCGGCTGCGGCCCGAGCCCGAGGAACGACAGTCCGGCCACCGTGAGCAGGATGTTCGCGAACCGCAGGCACAGGTGCGACAGCAGCGGCCGGGTCAGGTTCGGCAGCACGTGCCGGAACGCGATGCGCCCGGGTCCGGCTCCGACGGCGAGCGCCCTCGACGTACTCGCGGCTCCGCTCGCGTACGACGAGCTGGTAGGTCAACCGCGCGAACGGCGTCCACCCGGCGACGACGACCGCCACCAGCAGCGACCACACTCCCGGCGCGCCGCCCGACGCGGCCACGACGATCAGTCCGATCAGGACCGCCGGGATCGCGACGAGCACGTCGACGATCCACTGGAACAGCTGGCCCACCACCCCGCCGGCCCAGGCGGCTACCACCCCGAGGAGCGTGCCGGTCACCGCGCAGACCGCGAGCGCCACCACCGTGAACCCGACCGAGATCCGCGCCCCGACCGCCAGCCGGGCGAGCATGTCCCGGCCGAGCTGGTCGGTCCCCAGCGGATGCTCCGGCGTGGGACCGGAGAACCGCTGCGAGAGGTCGTTGGTCGTCGGGTCGAGCGGCAGCAGCGCGAGTGCGACGAGCACACCCAGGAGCACGATCGCGCCGACCTGCAGCGGCCGGCGCAGGCGCGCCGACCGGCCGCGCCCGACGTACCGGCGTCCGGCCATCACCCCGGCGCTCACCGGACCGCGCTCCGGGCGACCGGGTCCAGCGCGAGCGCGAGCAGCTCGGCTGCGATCCCCGCCACCGAGGCCAGGACGATGATCGCCAGCAGCCCGGCCTGGGTGACCGGGAGGTCCTGCCCGAGCACCGCGTCGTAGAGCAGGCGGCCGACCCCGGGTACGGAGAAGAGCATCTCGACCACGACCGAGCCGCCCAGCAGGCCACCCAGGAACAGCCCGGACATCGAGGCCACCGACGTCAGTGGGAGCCGCCCGCCGTGCCGCCACAGCACGACACGGTCCGGCAGCCCCTTCGCCCGCGCGACCGTCACGTGGGTGCGGCCGAGCACGTCGACGGTCTCGGCGCGCACCAGCTGCGCGGAGAGCGCGGCCGGGAACGCCGCCAGGGTGAGTACCGGCAGCACCGCCTGCGCGGGCGATCCCCAGCCGGTGGCCGGCAACAGGGGGATCACCACGGCGAACACCAGCACGAGCACCGTGCCGAGGACGAACTCGGGCACCGCGACGCCGAGCACCGATCCGGAGGTCAGCATCCGGTCGAAGCGCCCGCCGGGCCGGCGCGCGGCCCGCACGCCGGCCGGGACGCCGACGAGCCCCGCGACGACCAGGGCCGCGACCGTCAGCACCAGCGAGACGCCCAGCGCGGGCCAGAGCGGCCCGGACACCGGGGGCCGGCTGGCGTAGGAGATCCCGAGGTCGCCGCCGAGCAGCGCGCCGAACCAGGCGGTGAACTGGTCCCACCAGCCGCCGTCGAGCGCGTACTCCTCGCGCAGCGCGGCCAGCACCGCCGGATCGGGATCCGCCTCCCCCGTCCGGCTGCGCAGGATGCCCAGCGCGGTGTCCTGACCGGACAGCCGGGGCAGCAGGAACACCAGCACCGCCCCGGCCACGAACACCAGCGGCAGGGCCAGCAGCCGGCGGAGGAGGAGGGTCGTCACTCCGTCTTCGCCAGCCCGGGGACGACGAGGGTCTTCGCGAGCGGGTCGACGGTGTAGCCGGCCACCCGGCTCCCGACGCCGTTGGCACTGGTGTGCACCAGCGGGACGCCGACGGCCTCGTCGTTCAGCTTCGCCGCGGCCTGCCGGAACACGTCCTGGCGGGCGGCCGGATCGGTCACGGTCGCCAGTGGCGCGAGCAGGGCGTCGAACTCCGGCGAGCAGTACCGGTTGATGTTGTACGAGCCCTCGCAGCCGTAGTCACTGGTCAGGGTGGCTCCGGCGTCGGGGACGTCGAGCAGGTAGCTGCGGGAGCCGAGATACATGTCGTAGTTCCCGGCGAGCAGGTCGGGCTCGCGGGCGTCGTAGCCACCGACGCGGATGGTCGCCTCGATGCCGGCCTCGCGCAGCATCTGCTGCACGGCCGTCGCCAGGGTGGGCAGCTCGGCCCGGGTGCTGTAGGTGCCGAGCTCGACGCGCAGCGGGTTGCCCGCGTCGTAGCCGGCCTCGGCGAGCAGCGCGCGGGCGCGGGCCGGGTCGGCGGGCGGCGGGGCCTCCTGCGAACCCCAGGCGACGGCCGGGCCGAACAGCTCGGACGCCGGGATCGCCGACCCCGCGAGGGCCTGCTCACCGAGCGCGGTCCGGTCGATCGCGGCGGTGACGGCCTGCCGCACCCGCACGTCGGCGAACGGCGGACGGGACTGGTTCAGCATCAGCGACGCGGTCCGGGGAGCAGGCACCGTCTCGTTCGTGTACCCGTCGCCGGTGAACTCGAGGGCGCTGGACTCGGGCAGCTCCTGCGCGATGTCGGCGTCGCCGGCCCGCAGGGCGAGCGCCCGCGCGGCGGGGTCGGGTACGAAGTTCGCGGTGACCGTGGCGGCCTGCGGACGCTCACCCCAGTAGGTGTCGTTGCGCTGCAGCGTCACCGACTGGGTGTCGTTCAGCTCGGTGATCGTCATCGGCCCGGTGCCGGTGCCCTGCACCGACGGCGGCGTCGCCCCGTACGCCGACGGGGCGAGGATCGCGGTGTTCGCGCTGCTCAGCCGCAGCGGGAGGATCGGGTCCGGAGCCGTGGTGGTGACCCGGACGGCGGCGCCGCCGTCGGCCGCGGCCTGCAGGCCGGTGCCCTTGACCGCGCGCGGGGGCGCCTCGACGCCGGCGACATGGTTCAGAGCGGTCGCGACGGCCTGCCCGGTGAGCGGCTCGCCGTTCTGGAAGGTCACCCCCGGCCGCAGCTCGAACCGCCAGGTCCGGGCGTCGGACTGCTGTTCCCACGCGGTGGCCAGCGCCGGCCGCGGCTGCCCGTCGGGGCCGGAGGCGACCAGCGACTCGGTCACACCCAGTTGGGAGACCACGAACGCGTCGTCGGTGTCGACGGCGTAACCGGCCGCGGGGGCGAACGCCATCGCCAGTGTGAGCGTGCCGTCCGGGACGACCTGCCCCGTCCCGCCGCCGGGACCACCGCAGGCGGTGAGGATCGCGGTGCTCACGGCGAGCACGGCGGCGACCCGGACGGGCGATCGACGGCGTGGTGGAACGACGGCCGGTTCGGCGGGCATGTCGGGATCGTCCTCTCCGGCGCCTCGACGGGATGTCACCCGGCGCCCGGAAGATCCTCGGAAAGTGTGTGTAGACGGTCAAGCATGTGCATCTGTGCGCATATGTGCCTGTTGCCATCGAGTCGCGATTGCGATCCGTGACCTGATACCACTGGGTGGTGCTCCGCAACACCCGCCGGCGGCCGACCGGGCCCGCACCGGCCGCCCTCCCCGGCCGCGCGCCCCGCTGGGCCGCGTTCCGGGCCCTCCCCCCGGTCGTACAGCTGCTCATCTCGACGCAGTTGGCGTTCAACGTGGGCTTCTACATGGTGCTGCCCTACCTGGCCACGCACCTGGCGGACGATCTCGGGCTGGCCGCAGCGGCCGTCGGGCTCGTGCTGGGGCTGCGGACGTTCAGCCAGCAGGGGCTGTTCGTCGTCGGCGGGGCGCTCACCGACCGCTACGGCGCGAAGCCGGTGGTGCTCGTCGGCTGCGCACTGCGTGTGATCGGCTTCATCCTCCTCGGCGCCGCCGGGACGCTGCCCGCCGTGATCGGCGGTGCCCTCCTCACCGGGTTCGCCGCCGCCCTGTTCTCGCCGGCGGTGGAGTCCTCACTGGCCCGCGCGGGCGGGGAGCTGGAGCGCTCCGGGGAGGGCCCGCCGCGGGCCGAGGTGTTCGCGATGTTCTCCGTCGCCGGTCAGGTCGGGACCGTCACCGGCCCGCTGGTCGGCACGGCGCTGCTGCTGGTCGACTTCCGGACCGCGTGCCTGGTGGCCGCGGCCGGGTTCGTGCTCGTCGGGCTCGCGCACTGGCGGTTGCTGCCGTGGAGCCCCGCCGAGCACGCCGGGCAGCCGATCCTGGCCGGGTGGGGCGAGGTGCTGGGCAACCGCCGATTCATGGTGTTCGCCACCGGCTACTCCGGCTGGCTGCTCTCCTACAACCAGCTCTACCTGGCGCTGCCCGCAGAGCTGGAACGCGTCGACCGCACCGCCGCACTCGGCTTCCTGTTCGTGATGATGTCGGTGCTGGTGATCAGCCTGCAGCTGCGGGTCACCGGCTGGTCCCGACGACGGCTGGGGCCCGGCCGTTCGGTCGTGATCGGCTTCTGCCTGATCGCCACGTCCTTCGCCGTGGTCGCGGTGGCGCGGCTGCTGCCGGGGCTGCCCGGCTGGTGGGCGATCACGCCGGCGGTGGCGATGGTGCTCCTACTGACGGTCGGCGAGATGCTCGCCGTCCCGGTCGCGCAGGACCTGGTGCCCCGGCTGGCCGGGGAACGCCGGCTCGGCGCCCACTTCGGGGTGCTCGCCTCGTTCGGAGGCCTGATGGTGCTGATCGGATCGACCGTCGTCGGCGCGCTGCTCGATCCGTCGGCTCCTGCCGCGGTGCCGTTCGTGGTGCTCGCGGCGATCCCGCTGGCGGGGGCGGCGGTCCTGGGCACGCTCGCGCGCCGCGGAGGGCTGGCACCCGCACCCGTGGCGGCCTGAAACCACCCGCCCGGCACGGTCCGCCGTGCCACGCGACCGCCCGCTCGGACCGGCCTACTGCTCGGGGCGGCCCGGCCGCCACCGGACGACGGCCCGGCGGCCCACCGGGACGAGATCGCGCCGATAGAACCGGTGCACCGCCGCCGTCGCCTGGGCGGCGGCCGCGCGGACGGCGTCGAGCTCGGCGGTGGTCTCCTCGAGCCGCGCGTGCAGCTCGTCGACCAGCTGCTCCAGCTCGATGATCCGCTTGACCCCGGCCAGGTTGACGCCCTCCTCCTGGGAGAGGCGCTGGACCTCGCGGAGCAGGGCGATGTCGCGCTGCGAGTAGCGACGGCCGCCGCCGGAGGCCCGGCCCGGGCTGACGAGCCCGAGCCGGTCGTAGCTGCGCAGGGTCTGGGCGTGCAGGCCGGACAGCTGCGCGGCGACGGAGATGACGAACACCGGGCTGTCGTGCGCGACCGCGTCGGGACCCGTCGCGTCGGACGGGGCGCGGCCGCGGCCGTCGCCGCCCTGGGGCCGTCCGGCCACCGCACTCACCTCCTGGAGCTACCGAGCAGGTCCGCCCGCGGATCGATCGACTTCGTCGCCTCGGCGTACGCCTGCAGCGCGTCCGTCGCCGCCTGGTCCAGCTTCTGCGGCACCGCCACCTCGACGGTCACCAGCAGGTTGCCCTTCTTGCCGTTCTTCCGCTCGACACCGCGACCCGCGACCCGGAAGGTCCGGCCGCTGGAGGTCCCGGCCGGGATCTTCAGCGAGACCGTGCTGTCGAGTGTGGGCACCGTCAGGGTCGCACCCAGGACGAGCTCCTGGAAGGTCACCGGGACGGTGATCGTCAGATCGTCGGCGTTCTTCGGGGACCGCCCGAAGATCCTGTGCGGGGTGACGCTCACCGTCACGTACAGATCGCCTGCCGGTGCCCCGCCGCGGCCGGGCTCGCCCTGGCCCGCGAGCCGGACCTTCTGGCCGTTGTCGACGCCGGCGGGGACCCGCACGGACAGCGAGCGGGTCCGGGTGGACACGCCGTCGCCGCGGCACTCCGGGCACGGGTCGTCGATGATCCGCCCGGTCCCGCGGCAGTCGCGGCACGGCTCGGAGAACGAGAACGCGCCCTGGCTCCGGTTCACCAGGCCGGCGCCACCGCAGGTCACGCAGGTACGCGGGGTGCTGCCCGGACGGGAGCCGGTGCCGCCGCACCGCTCGCACCGGCCGGGCGAGGACAGCTGGATCGGCACGGTCGCGCCCCGGACCGCGTCGTCGAAGGAGATGGTCAGGCTGCTCTCGACGTCCTGGCCGCGGCGGGCACCGGCGGCGCCGAAGCCACCGGCACCGGCCCCACCGCTGTTGCGGGCGGTGCGGCCGAAGATGTCGCTGAAGTCGCCGGAGCCGCCGCCGCCCCGTCCGGCCTGGCCGAACAGGTCGTTGATGTCGATTCCACCGGGTCCGCCGGCACCGCCTGCGCCGCCGCCGGGGAAGCCGCCCCCGCTGCCGAAACCGCCGAAACCGCCGCCGCCCGCGAACATCGCGCGGGTCTCGTCGTACTCCTTGCGCTTGGCCTCGTCCCCGAGGACACCGTAGGCCTCGGACACCGCCTTGAAGCGGGCCTCGGCCTTCTCGTCGCCCGGGTTGGCGTCCGGGTGCAGCTCACGGGCGAGCTTCCGGTACGCCTTCTTGATCTCGTCCTGGGACGCCGTCGAGGAGACGCCCAGCTCGCGGTAGTAGTCCTTCTCGATCCAGTCGCGCTGGGTCACCCCGCCCCCTTCCCGGTCACGCCCGCGGTGCGGTGGAACACGCCCCTCCCGGGGCCCGTCCACCGCACCGCGTGCCGACGTCCACTGTGGTTTCCGGTCAGGCCGGGTTCTCCGGCTCGCCGGTGCCCGGCCCGGCGTCGCCGCCCGCCGGATCCGTGCCGCCCTCGGCGGCCTCGGCCCGGGCCTCCGGGGAGACCTCGGCCTCCGGCCGGTCCTGCACCGTGACCATCGCCGGCCGGAGCACCCGGTCGGAGATCCGGTAGCCGCGGCGCAGCACCGCCGACAGCACGGTGACCGTGGAGCCGGAGCCCTCGGCCGGTTCGTGCTGCACGGCCTCGTGCCGCTGCGGGTCGAACAGCTCGCCCTCGGCCCCGAAGGGCTCCAGGCCGAGCTTGGTGAGCACGCCGCCGACCTTGTCGGCCGCCGACTTGAAGGCCCCGGTCAGGTCCCCGTGCTGCTCGGCGCGCTCGAAGTCGTCGAGCACGGTGAGCAGGTCGGAGACGAACGAGACCTTCGCCGCGAGCTGGGTCTGCTCGCGGTCCCGGTCCGCCCGGCGCCGGTAGTTGGCGTACTCGGCGGTGACCCGCTGCAGGTCCGCGGTGCGCTCGGCGACCTCGGCCGTGAGCTTCTCGACCTCCGGGTCCACCCCGTCGGCCGGACCGGCGACCGGATCCACGATCTGGTCGGTGCCGTCCCCGGCCGGGGCCGCCTGCTCGGCGGCCCCGGTCTCCTGCGGGCGGGCCTCACCGGTCTCCGGGTCCACCTTGCGGCGGTCCCGGAAGGTCACCGGCTCGTCCTGCTGCTTCTCGTCGCCTGCCATGTCGACCGTCCTGTCCTCTGGATGGCCGCCGGCCGTCACTTGTCGCCCTTGGCGTCCTTGTCGTCGTCCACGATCTCGGCGTCGACGACGTCGTCCTGCTCCTGCTGCCCACCGGCAGCGCCACCGGCGGCGTCGCCGTCGGCCGCACCCGCGGCACCGTCGGCGCCCGGCTGCGAGTACAGGGCGGACCCCATCTTCTGGGACTCGGTCGCCAGCTTCTCCATCGAGGACTTGATCGCCTCGTGGTCGGTGCCCTTCAGCGCCTCCTGGACCTCGCCCAGGGACGCGTTCACCGACTCCTTGACGTCGGACGGCAGCTTCTCGCCGTTCTCCTTGACGAACTTCTCCGTCTGGTAGACGAGGGTCTCCGCCTGGTTGCGGGTCTCGGCCTCCTCGCGGCGCTTCGCGTCCTCCTCGGCGTGCGCCTCGGCCTCCTGCACCATGCGGTCGATGTCGTCCTTGGACAGCGCCGACCCGCCGGTGATCGTCATCTCCTGGCTCTTGCCGGTGCCCATGTCCTGCGCGGACACGTTGACGATGCCGTTGGCGTCGATGTCGAAGGACACCTCGATCTGCGGGACGCCGCGCGGGGCCGGCGCGATGCCGGTCAGCTCGAACATGCCGAGCTTCTTGTTGTACGCGGCGATCTCGCGCTCGCCCTGGAAGACCTGGATCTGCACCGACGGCTGGTTGTCGTCCGCGGTGGAGAAGACCTCCGAACGCTTGGTCGGGATCGTGGTGTTCTTCCCGATCAGCTTGGTCATGACGCCGCCCTTGGTCTCGATGCCGAGGGACAGCGGGGTGACGTCCAGCAGCAGGACGTCCTTGACCTCGCCGCGCAGCACGCCGGCCTGCAGGGCGGCGCCGGCGGCGACGACCTCGTCCGGGTTGACGCCCTTGTTGGGCTCCTTGCCGCCGGTCAGCTCCTTGACGAGCTCGGTGACGGCGGGCATCCGGGTGGAGCCACCGACGAGCACGACGTGGTCGATCTGGCTCACCGAGATGCCGGCGTCCTTGATGACCTGATTGAACGGCTGGCGGGTGCGGTCCAGGAGGTCCTGGGTGATCCGCTGGAACTCCGCGCGGGACAGCGACTCGTCGAGGAACAGCGGGTTCTTGTCGGAGTCGACCGTGATGTAGGGCAGGTTGATGTTGGTCGAGGACGAGCTCGACAGCTCGATCTTCGCCTTCTCCGCGGCCTCACGGAGCCGCTGCATCGCCATCTTGTCCTTCGTCAGGTCGATGCCCTGGGAGGACTTGAACTTGTCGACGAGCCAGGTGACGATCCGCTCGTCCCAGTCGTCGCCACCGAGGTGGTTGTCGCCGTTGGTCGCCTTGACCTCGACGACGCCCTCGGCGATCTCCAGCAGGGACACGTCGAACGTGCCGCCACCCAGGTCGAAGACCAGGATGGTCTGCTCCTTCTCGCCCTTGTCGAGGCCGTAGGCCAGCGCGGCCGCGGTCGGCTCGTTGACGATGCGGAGCACGTTCAGGCCGGCGATCTGGCCGGCCTCCTTCGTCGCCTGCCGCTGCGCGTCCTCGAAGTAGGCGGGGACGGTGATGACCGCGTCGGTGACCTCGTCGCCCAGGTAGGACTCCGCGTCACGCTTCAGCTTCTGAAGGACGCGGGCGCTGATCTCCTGCGCGGCGTAGGTCTTGTCGTCGATCTCCGGGGTCTTCCAGTCGGTGCCGATGTGGCGCTTGACCGAGCGGAAGGTGCGGTCGGAGTTCGTGACGGCCTGGTTCTTCGCGGACTGACCGGTGAGAACCTCGCCGTTGCGGGCGAACGCGACGATGGACGGAGTGGTGCGTGCACCCTCCGAGTTCGCGATCACCGTCGGCTCGCCACCCTCGAGGACGGCGACGACGGAGTTGGTGGTCCCGAGGTCGATCCCGACCGTACGAGCCATGGTGACTGCCTCCGTGTTGATGCGTGCGAGTCGATACTTGCGGGGGGTGAGTGCCTCCGGCTCAAGTTCTATCAGACCGGGGAGCGGTCCGGGGTCAGATCTTGAGTGGGCGCTGCTCAACTTCTTGGTACCCGATCCAACGGGCGACCATGCAGACTTGTTCCCACTCGACTCAACTTCTCCGGAAACTTTCTCGTTCCCGCTGGTAAGAGACCCGAACCTCGATCGCACAGCAGCCCGCCGATCACCGCCCACGGCCGGACGCGCCACCCCCGGCGCCGCCCGCCACGCCTCCCGGTACCGACAACACGCGCCCCTGCCCCCGACCGCACAGCCTGTCCGCAGTCGCACAGGTTCAGGGCTTGCCGCATTGGTTCCGTCCTGTGCGGAGGGACCACAACCTGTGCGGTCGTGGTGGGGATGGGGGTCGGTGGCCTGGAGGATCACTGGCACGACCGTCCCGGCGCAGCATGTCCGTCCTTGTGTCTCGCCGCGCAGGCCCTCCCGGTCCCCGCGTCGGATTGCGGCGGAGCCGAAGAGCCGCGACCGACGGCCGTGGCCGGATTCGGAGCCGTCGAAGGCACGTCCGACGGTGACACGGCACCGCTCGGCCAACCGCACAGCCTGAACCGCGACCGCACAGGATTCAGGGCTGCCGCACCGATTCCAGCTTGTGCGGCGAGCCCGCAATCTGTGCGGCTGTGGGGTGCGGGAAAGCGAGTCCGGTGAGTCGACGGGGCAGTTAGTCTGTGGTTTCCCGCCTGCTCCGGAGGATCACGTGGCTGTCCCGGTCCGGTCTCGTATGTCCGTCTTTCTTGTCGCACTCACCGTCGGTGCTGTCCTCAGCGGATGCGGCGGATCGGAACCCGCCGGCCCGTTCCCTGATCGGCCGCAGGACATCGACATCGCACAGCTCGACCCGTGCGCCCTGCTGCCTCCCGGCGAACAGGCTCGACTCGACGTCGAGACGGGAGAGCCGAGCGAGAATCTTCTCGACGAAGGGGCCCGCGCCCGAAACTGCGGGTGGAACAATTTCGACACGGGGGTCAGCTACAGCGTGCAGCTGGTCGGGATCGATGCCGGCAAGGCCGTCGGCGACGACCGGCTGATCACAGTCGTAGGTGGATTCGGAGCGGTCCGACAGGTGAATAACGTCGACTCCGCACCGCTCTGCAGCCTCGTCATTGACATGAACGACGGCCAGATGGCTCGGGTCCTTGTCCGCTCGACTCACTATCAAGGCGGTCGGCCCCGACCCATCGCCGACGTCTGCGACGACGCATCCCGACTGGCCGAAACCGTCATCCTCGAATCCCGGCACCTCGCGAGCTGACGCTCGTTCACGGAAGCGAATCGAACCGGCCGATACATCATGGCTGTGAACAGCGAGCCCTAGCATGCCCGAGTGGACAACAATCCTTTGCTTCCGCGCGGAACGGAATCAGACGCGCTCATGGTGCAGATCAACAAGTCGAACGTCCTGGCGGTGCGGAACGAGTTGCGGTTCCAGGCCGAGCAGATGCAGGCAGCGCTGATGCGAGCAGACCACGAGTGCCGCGTTCATCCGTGCGGTCAGGACGTCGTCTCACTCGACGCAGCCTTGTCCTTCGGCCGGAAGGTCGAGCAGATCATCGCCGTGCACACCGCTCACCTCCACGAGATCATCGAAGCGGTCGACCGACTGACCGAGACCGCCCACCACTACGGCTACACCGAGGAAGCGATCACGGCATCCCTGGACGCGGCACGCCCCCGGCTGACCGCGCGCCTCCACGAATACCGCGCGTAGGAGGCGACCATGGCCGTACCTGACATGCCCGTCCTGGGTTGCTACAACTTCGCGGCGTTCGACATGGCGACGAAGTTCGCCTGGGTGAACGGTCAGCCCGGGATGACGGTGGCCCAGCAGACCTCGGACGGTCTCACCACCCTCGCGACCACTCTCGACACGACGCGGCAGTCCACCGACCGCGGGGTCGGGGATCTGGGGGTCTCGTGGACCGGCCGGGCGGGCGACGCCGCCCGGACCTCGCTCGCCACGACGGCCGGTGGGATCGCCGACACCGCCACCGTCGTACGGAACGGCGCGGATCGGATGGCCGACCACGGCCGGTCGTTCGAGGCGATGCGTCGGCAGATCACCTACACGGATCCTGACGACCACACCTGGTTCGCCCGAGCCGTCGACAACGGCAGCGAGGCGTGGCACTCCCTGTGGGGCAGGGGCGACGACCACGTCACGATCGCCGAGCACAACCAGGCCAACGACGAGGTCGCCAACCGCGCACTCGCCCGGTACCAGAGCGAGACGTTCGAGACCGACAGCCGTTTCACCACGGCGACGGCACCCGCGGGGGTCTCGCCCGGCCAGGGAGCGGGTCCCGGATCCGAAGGATCAGTGGCCGGTGGCGGGGACCGAGGCGGTGGGGTGTCCGGCGGTGTCGCAGGTGCGGGTGGTGGATCAGGCATCGGCGGCGCGGGCGGTGGCACGGTCGGTGGAGGCTCGAGCGGGCCCGTCCCCGGCCCCGGGACATCCGGCGGACCCGCCCCGGTGGGCGTCACCCCCGCCCCCACACCTCCTGGGCCGGACCGCGCGACCCCTGGGGCGACCTCACGCGGGAGACCCGGCCCGGACCGGACCACCCCGTCGGGACACGTGCCCGGGGGCGGCCAGGACCTGACACGGCTGCCCGGCACGGGTGGCGGGGACATCGGCACCGACCGGTACCCGTCCCCGTCCGACCGGGCGTTCCCCGCCCCGGTCCCCACCGTCGGCGCCCCCGACGCCGCGCGGGCCCGCGACGAGCGCGCCGCCCGGTTCGCCGAGGAGGCACGGAGGCACCAGCTGCCGACCGGGCCGCGCGGCGGGGTGCCCGTCGCCGGCCGCGGCTCCGGCGGCGGGCTCGCCGAACCGTACCCGCCGACCGCGGGCCGCCCGGGCGGCGGATCCGCCGGAGGGTGGGGCACGGAGCCCCGCGGCCCCGGCGCCCGCGGCGGGTTCGGCGAGGCCCACCCGCTCCGGGCCGCCGATGCCGGGGCCGCCCGCGCCGCGACGGGTGCGGGCGGCTACGGCCCGATGGCCGGTGGCGTCGGCGGCGCCCGTGACGGGCAGGACCACCGCAACCGCTACGTCGTCCCCACCGACGAGGTCTTCGCCGTCGAGATCACCGCCATCGACGCCGTCCTCGGTCCCGACGAGGACCCACGATGATCGACTGGAGGCGGGCCACCGTCCTCACCGCCACCGAGTTCGACGTCGCACGGGACCTGCTCGACCTCGGTCGCAACCCCGCGGTCCTGGGGCTGCTCAGCCCTGGTCCCACCGACGTCGAGCGGGCTCGGGTCGTCCGCGGGGGGATCGCCGCGCTGGCCGCGCGCGGGCTCGTCGCCGACGGAGGGTTCCTGCCCGCACTGGCCGACGACCTCCGCACCGTGGTCGGGGCCGAGTTCCAGCACGACCTCGTCGTCGCCCCGCCGTCCCGGCAGCGAGCGGTCGTCGGACACCGCGCCGGACGGGCCGTGCTGGCGACCCGCATCGGCGACGAGGTGGCGCTGCTGCGGATCCGGCCGGAGGACGCCGCCGCGACCCTGGTGTCGCTGCTCGGCCCCGTCGTCGCGGCACCGGGACCGACCGTGCGGATCCCGGCAGGGGTGCTGGCCGACGCCGTCGCCGCGGCCGGGTACGACGGCGCGCGGTTCGTCACGGAGCTGCTGCGGCGCGGGTGCACCGGCGCCGAGGCCGACCTCGTCCGGCGGATGGGGGAGATCGACGGGATGGCACAGCTCGGCGCGGGCAGGCGAGGGCCGGACCCGTGCCGGGCACCGGGCGTCCTGCTGGTCCACGCGACGGCGGAGGGCTGCTTCCACCAGCGCCGCCCCACCCCGGCCGTCGTCGGCGGGGCGCTGCCGGACGGTGCGACGGTCCACGCCGGTCCGGCCGACGGGCCGCTCCTCGTCGGCGAGCTGGAGCGGCTCGCGGACGCGGCGCGGTGTCGCCGGGCGCGCGTCGGGCCCGTACGGAGCTGACCTGCCCTACGCCGGGTTCGGCGTCGTTCCCGGCCGGGTGGCCAGCGGGACCAGGTCCTCGAAGTCCCACGGCACCGGCTGCACCCGCACCGGATGGTCCTTGTTCGGCGCCTCGACCATCTTGTCGTCGCCGATGAACATCGTGACGTGGTAGATCGTCGACGGGTCCGACGTGTCGTGGGCGTAGAACAGGAAGTCGCCCGGCTGCACGTCCCGGTTGGGCAGGTGCCCGCCGGAGTTGTACTGGTCGCGGGAGACCCGCGGGATGGTCATCCCGGCCGCCTCGTAGGCGCGCATCAGCAGCCCGGAGCAGTCGTAGGCGTTCGGGCCGGTCGCGCCCCACACGTAGGGCTTGCCGAGCTCGCGCAGCGCGAAGCCGATCGCGGCGCCGGCCGCGCCGGGGGGCAGCGCACCCGTCGTCCCGGGCTCGCACCCGGTCGGGTTCGCGACGTCACCGACCTGCTCGACGAGCGCTGCGGCGAGGGGCTCCCACTTGGCGTAGGCGTCGGGGAAGGCCGAGCGCTGCACGGTCTGCGCGGCGACCGTGATCGGCATGCTCTCCCAGCCGGGCACCTCGAGCAGCCGCTCGTAGAAGATCCGGCTGCTGTACGCCGGATCGGTGACCTGCGCGGGCGTGCCCCAGCCCTGCGACGGCCGCTGCTGGAACAGGCCCAGCGAGTCACGGTCGCCGTAGTCGATGTTGCGGAGGGTGGACTCCTGCATCGCGGTGGCCAGCGCCACGAGCCACGCGCGCGGCGGCAGGTCCATGTCCTTGGCGACCGAGATGATCGACGAGGCGTTCTGGCGCTGGTCGTCGGCCAGCGTCTCGATGGTCGCGCCACCGCCCCCGCGTCCGACGGTCGCCGTCGAGATCCCGGTGTCGCACCATGCGGAACCGCCGGTCCGCCCGCCACCGATGTTCGGGCTGAACGCCAGGAACCCGACGGTCAGGAACAGGACCAGCGCCATCCCGATGGCGACGAACGGCAGCAGGAGCCGCAGCGGGCGCAGCGCCCGGGTGACCGGTGTGCTCATGCCCGGTCGTAGCGGGACACCTTCCAGCCCGCCTCGGTGTCCACGACCAGGATCGTCAGCCGGATGGAGTCGGTGGGGACCTCGACCTCGACGCTCTTGGGCGCGACCCGGACGGGCGTGGCCGCGCCGGTCACCCGGGAGGCCGGGACGTTGGCCGGGTCGACGCCCGCGAGCACACCGAGGAACTCGTCGGTCGTGTACGGGCGCAGGCCGGCCACCCACTGCTGCGTCGTCATGCCCTCGGGGTGGTTCACCCAGGCCGACGCCCAGACCCGCGCGACCTCGAGCGCCTGGGGCGGCGCCTGGTCGACCGGACGGGACTCCGGGGTCAGCGGGGACACCGGGGGCAGCATCGTCGGCGTCGGCGTGGCGGAGACACCGGAGCCCTGCTCCCACCGCTCGCCCTGACCGCCGCCGGCCAGGAGACCACCGCTCGACGCGCCGCCGCCGACCTGGCCGCCGACCAGGACCAGCCCGAACACGAGCCCGCCGATCAGGACGACGGTCACGGCCAGCCGGGCGGGTGAGCGCAGCGGCCACTGCCAGATGATCCGGTAGGCGGCCGTCCGGCCGCGCGGGGACCTAATCGGCACGGCCACCGTCCCGGCCGTCGGCGGTCCGCGCGGCGCGCGGACGGTAGATCTTGTAGACGGAGACGCCGTCGACCAGCTCGGGCGTCACCGGCGACGGGTCGCCGGGGCGGCGGGCGGACGCCTCGTCGCGACGGTAGATCGACCGGTCGTCGATCTCGCCGGGGTCGGTCCGGCCGGGGACGGCCGGGCCGGTGCCGGGGCGTCCGGACGCGCCGACCGGCAGCTGCCCGCGACGCGGTTCGGCGATCCGGTTGCTCTCCTGCCGGCCGGGGACCTCCGGCTGCGGCCTGCGGCGCCACGAACGGGCACCCGGCCCCGCGACCGTCTCCGCCTCCGGCCGGGCGGCGTCGGGATCACCGGCGCCGGGACCGGTGCCGCGCTCGGACCACCAGCGGGACTGACGCTCGTCGCCCGGCAGCGGACCGCGCATCCGGTTCCAGACCTTCGACATCGGCCCGTCGCCGACGCCCGGGACGATCCCGCCGAACTGTTCCCGGGTCAGCGACACCATCGACACCAGCCGCCGGAACGGCCGGGCGACCGCCCACATCACCAGGGTCACGACCCCGGTGACCAGCAGCGCCAGCCACAGGTCGATCCCGGAGCCGGGGGCGAACAGCGACACCACGAGCAACGCGTGCAGGCCCGCGAGCGCGCCCACGACGAGCGTGTTGACGACCGCCGCACCCGCGATGCGCAGGATCGCCGGGATGACGTCCGGTTTCAGCAGCGCGACCACCGCGACCGCCGGCGCACACACCACCAGCAGTCTGATGATCAGCAACGCGACCAGGACCAGGACCTTCGCCAGGAGCTGGAAGAGCGCGATGCAGGCCGCCTGGACGAGGGCCAGCGTGCCGGCGCCGATCCGGCTGCCGGTCGCGCCCGTGAAGTAGGCGTAGCGGTCGCCCATCCGGTCGGCGATCGCCGAGTAGTCGGCCTTCTTCCGCTCGGCCGTCTCGGAGGTGTCCTGCCCCTGGTCGATCGCGTCGATGGTGAACGCCTGGGCACGCAGGAGGTCACGCCCGAGCTCCTGGGCCTGCGGGACGTCCGGCGCGCCGAAGGTCCCGCGCAGCCAGTTCTGGTAGGCGACCTGGTCCACGAGAATCGTCGGCAGGGTGTCCCGGGTGCCGAGCCCGATCTGGCCGAGGAAGCCCTCCTGCATCTGCGTGACGCCGTCGAGCAGCAGGTCGTCGGCGGCCCGCGACCAGTTCACCGGGGCGAGATAGGCCGCGGAACCGATCATCAGGGCGAGCACCGCGATCGCGGTGCGCTGGGCCTGGCGGGCGAGGTCGCCGCGCATCGCGAGGAGCAGGACGATGATCGCGAACCCGAGCAGGGCGAGCCCGACCCAGGTGGTGAAGACCGTCTCGTACATCGCGCGGGTCGCGGTGGAGATGACGGTGTCGAGCGGCTCGAACAGCGCGCCGCCGTCGGCGATCAGGTAGTGCGCCCAGTTGACGCCACCGACGCTGAGCTTGGCCAGGTTGAAGACCTGGTTGCCGAGCCAGGTGTCGGTGGTGACCGACGGGTTCAGCACCCCGGAGGCGGCGCAGCCCAGGTCGTAGTTGTGCCAGACGAGCCCGGCGTAGCCGACCTCCTCGTAGACGCTGCCGAGCTCACCGTGCAGCGCGGACGGCCGGTCGAGCGAGCCCACGAGACCGGTCCCGGGCCGGTCCGGTTCCGGCGGGGTCTTGCAGTCCAGGGCCTGGGCCATGGCGGGGGTGCCGACGAGGATCGTGCCGACCGCCAGCGCGGCGACCACCAGGACCGCCCGGCGGCGTGGCCGGCGCGGCGGCCGCTCGGTGCGCGTCCGGCGGACCGCGACGACGACGGCCGCGAGCACGATGCCGAGGACGACCCAGACACCGGCGCCACCGGACGGATCCAGCCCGGCCGTCACCGCCCGTCCCCGCCGGGATCGGGCGGGTCGTGGGCGTCGGCGCGCGATGCGGCCGGTCGGTGCCCGTTGCCGGCGGGACCGTGCCCGCCGTCGTCGTCCGGGGGCGGGGGTTCGTCGACGATCCAGTCCTCGTCGTACTCGTCGAGCAGGTCGATCTGCTCATCGTCGTAGAGCTCGGTGGAGGACCCGGTGCCGGGCGAGACGACCTGCACCCCGCCGGCGCGGACCCGTCCGGCCAGCACCGGATCGGTCTCGCCGGGTCCGATCCGGGTGTCGACGTCGAGGTCGTCGCCGTCGAGATCGGGCAACGCCGGGGCCGGCGGTACCTGGCGGGCGGCGGGCAGCGGCGTGGGCTCGTCCGGGGCGTTGATCTCCGGGCCGGACGGCGGGCGGGGCGCGGTGGCACGGGCGGCGTCCGGGTTGGTGTCGAGTGCCTCCCGGATGTGCTCCAGGTGCGGGGCCTCCAGGTCGATCCGGATCTTCTCGACGCCACCGTGCCCGTCGGCGAAGACGAACTGGCGCGGTGTGTCGTCCGGCCGGTCGTCGTGCCGGGGGCGCGGCGAGAGTGTCCCGAGCATCTCCTCGTAGCCGACGTCGGTGGGCACCCGCAGCAGCCGCAGCGCCTCGGACTGGGCCTCCTCGTCGTCGGTGCGGCCGACGAACACGGCGTTGACCAGCGACGCGAACCCGGAGACCCGCAGCAGGTCGCCGGCCAGCTGGGACGCGAACAGCGCCCGGACGTTGAACTTCCGGGAGTCGCGGGCGAGCCGGTCGATCAGCACCTTGCCGGTGGGCACCTGGGACAGGAAGTGCGTCTCGTCGAGCGCGACGCCCTTGCGCAGGTTGCGGTCGGCGTCGTAGATCGTGCGCTGGGTCAGCCAGGACGCCAGGTTCAGCAGCTCCACGCCGAGCGACTCGTTGTCGGTCCACTCCTCGCGCGGGCTGCCCGGCCGCGGCAGTGACAGGCCCTGCATGGTCAGCACGGTGAGGCGGTAGTCGCGGTCGGCGTGCCACGGGTCGGCCCGGGTCTCGTCCGGGAAGAGCAGCGCGGCCTGCGGAAGCTCACGGCGCTCGTCGAGGAAGTCCGCGACGACGCCGGCGTGCTCCTCACCCTCGGACGCGTGCCGACGCAGGGTGTCGATGACCATGCCGGGGTGCCGGTCGGGCGCGCCGCCGACCTCGCGTACGGCACGCAGCAGCACGATCCGGGTGTGCGGCTGCCGGGAGATCTCGTAGGGCAGGAGGCCGGACAGCACGTCCAGCACCAGACGACGACGGGTGGCCGCCGCCAGCGAACGTTCCCGCTTCCAGGCGCGCTCGGGGTCCTCGTCGTCGGCGAAGTGGTCCGGGCGGGGTTCGGCGACCACCCGGTACGGGTTCAGGATGCCCGGGTCGGCGCGCAGCAGGTTGATGTGCCGGGAGAACGGCGCCAGCTCCGGGAGCCGGGTCAGCTCGGCCAGCGGACCGGACGGGTCGAGCACCGTCCAGCGTGCCCCGCCGCGCAGCGTCTTGTAGACGACCAGCCCGGTCAGGAACGACTTCCCGGAGCCCAGGCCACCGACGATCGCGGTCAGGCCGGACGCGCGCCGCACCTCCTGCGCGAGCCACGGGTCCCAGGCCACCGGACGCCGGGTCGCGGTGCAGGTCTCGCCGAGCATGATCCCGCGCCGGTCGCCGACGCTCGCGGTCGCCGCGGGGACCGCGGCCGCCGCCCACGTGACGGAGCCGCGCCGGCGGTAGGCCGTCGACGCCAGCGGCTCGCCGGGGATGAACTCACGGGCGTAGCGGTACTGGGCCTCGGGGTGCTCGATCTGCACCTTCGGCCGGTACATGTCGACGATCTGCTGGGCGCGGGTGGTCGCCTCGGCCTCGTCGCGGCCGGAGACGGCGATCCGCCACCAGCCGTACAACCGGGTGTTCATCTGGGTGAGCCCGGTGGTGAGCTCGTCCTCGACCTCGAGCACGCGGTCGGCCTGGCGGGCCAGCGACATCGGCGGGTCGAGGTCATGGTCGTGGGTGTAGTGCCGGATCTGGCTGCGCACCTTGCCCATCTGGCGCTGCAGCTCGCCCGTGACGTCCTCCGGGCGCCGGATGTAGATCCGCGCGGACCACTCGACCGGGAACGGCAGGCGGTCGGAGTGCTGCATCCACGGGTCGTCGATCTCGGGGATCCGCAGGCCCTCCATCAGGCCCACCGAGAGCACGGCGACGTTGCGGGACACGGCCTGCGACCGCATCCGTCCCACCACCTGGACGGTCGGGGCGTAGGGCTCCTGGTGCAGGTCGACACCCTCGGTGAAGGCGGCGAGGTCCTCGGCCTCCCAGGTGGAGACCCCGCGCGGGACCGACGACAGCCCGCGCGGCGCCGGCAGCCCCAGCGCGACGGAGCGGTGCATCAGCCAGGCCATGTCCTCGGAGCTGGCCGGTACGGCGTCGAGCCCGGAGCCGGCGACCAGGACGTCGAGGTGGCTGACCTCGGACTCCAGCGCGGCGAGCTCGGCCCGCACCGCCGACGGCGCGATCCGGTCCAGCACCGGCGCGGCGCGCTCCACCCAGCGGTCCAGCAGGCCGCGTCCGGACACCTCGATGCCGAGGAAGACCTCCTTGTCGGCCATCGACAGGCCCATCAGGTGGCGCTGCTCGCCCTCCAGGAAGCCGTCCCAGCCCAGCGCGCCGGGCACGTCGGGCATCCGGCCGAGCGCGTTCTGGTCGAACGACTCCGCCCACATGTGCACCGGGTACGGCCGCGTCGTGACGCGCAGGTGCACCCAGCGGCCCTGCATCTCCCCGAGCTGCGCGGCGATCTGCCGGATCAGCACCTCGCGCTGGCCGTCACTGCGGAAGCTCCAGGCCTGCGCGGCGAGCCGGTACCAGGCCATGACCTGGGTACCGGTGCGCGTCAGGTGGCCGTCGATCGAGCGCAGCGCGATCGACGGCGTGTAGCCCGAACCGCCCTCGCCGGCACGGGCGCGGCCACGCCGCCGGCGGGACGTCCGCTCAGGTGCGGCCACGGTGGCCACCCTTGCGCCACGGCTCCGGACGGCTGACGCGGGCCGGGGTGGTCGCGCCGCGGCCACGGCCCCGCCCGCGGGCCCGGCGGAACCGGCCCTGCCGCGGGGCGCTGCCCGGCTCGGGCAGCGGCGGGACGACACGTTCCGGCTCGGCCTGTGCCGGGACGACCGGGACGGCGGGCTCGGTCTCGCCGGTCACGTCCACGACCGTGCCGCCGGCGGGGGACCGGCGCGGTGTCGTGGCGGGACCGGCCGCGGCACCGACGAGCGCGCCCTTCGTGGCGACCGGGCGTCCGAACTGCCCGCCGGTGGCGGGGGAGGTGTCGGGCAGCGCCGGCGCGGCAGACCGGTCGGCGACCTTCCAGGGGCGCGGCCGGCCCCCGCGGGGCGGCTGCCCCGGGTGCGCGCGCGACGTGCGGACCCGGACGTGCCCGGCCCGCACCGACCCACCACCCGAACGACGACCCGCACGCGGCCCGGTGACCTCGGCCCAGAACTGGCCGAGCACCTGACCGAGCGGACGCTCGTAGTCGATCTTCTTGCCGAGGAAGCGGGTGATGGCGACGGTGCCCACGAGCGCCCACGCGACCGAGAAGAAGTCGAGCCCGATGCCCAGCCTGCGCTGCACCATCATGATCAGCATGATCACGAGCAGCCCGACGCCGTAGCTCACGTACCGGGCCCGCCAGGGGAAGGTGGCGCGCGGTGGGCCGAGCCAGACGGCGTCGACCCGGTAGACCTCGTCGTCCGTGCGAACGAGCACGGATCAGCCCGTGGAGACGAGGAGGTTGGCCAGCGCCTGGCCGACCGCGGGACCGTTGCCGGTCACGGCGATGCCGAGCGCGATGAGGCCGACCAGCAGGCCGACGCTGCGGCGGGCGACGCCCGCGTTGTCACCCCTGCCACCGATCCAGAGCAGGATCACGGCGATCGCAAGCAGGATCAGCGGAACGATGTTGTTCGTGATCCAGTCACGGAGGTTGACCGTCGTGAGCTCGCCCTGGGCCAGCACCAGCTGGATCGCCTCGTGCGAGGTCATCTCAGCTCCTCCTTGCGGAATCCACTCGTCCGAATCGCTCCCGCAGGCGAGTAGACCACGAGACCCGGCGGTGATAATAGACGAGTGACCCGTACGCCCGGTGTGAACGCCACGCACCGCATCCGGGTGGACACGGTCGGCCGAACGGTCGAGCACGCTCCGGGGCGTGACTCGTACCTCATATCGGGCACCCCGGTGGGATCTCCCCACCCGCGAATGTCATGGTCACGGGTGGCTACTGTTCGGTAACAAAGCACCACCCGTCGGGAGGTGGGGCAGCGCGCGCCGCGTCCACGCGCACTACCCTTCGCCCGACCGCCGTCGCGTCCCACCACAGCAACGCGACGGCGACGTCCGAGGAGGCACTGCGATGGAGAGGCCCGCCCGGTCCCGGCGGCACGGTCCGCCGTGCCCGCGTGACCCCCGGCCCCGCGCGGCGACCTCCCGGACCGGCTCCTCGATTCCCGTCCCGTTCCGCCTCGACGTCAGTGCCGACGCGCGCCCCGTCATCGCTCTCTGCGGTGCGACGCGCCTCGGCGCCTCCCGTCACCGGCCGGCACGGCCCCGCACCGCGCTCGGGCCGGGACCACTGGGCGTTCTACAGGGAGGTTCCCCCGCATGACCTGGGTGCAGTACACGTTGGGCATCGTCACGGTGCTGTCGGCGATCGCCGCGGTGGCGCTGGTGTGGCGCACGGTCGCCTACATGGTGAGCGTCATCCGGCTCGGTGAGCAGGACGCGACGCGGATCGGGCCGTTCGGGCCGCGGTTCGCGACGATGCTCAAGGAGACCCTGGGTCACACCAGGATGCTCAAGTGGAGTCACGTCGGTGTCTTCCACTGGCTGGTGATGGTCGGGTTCGGCGGCCTGTTCCTGGCGCTGATCGAGGCGTTCGTCGAGGTCTGGAACCCGACGTTCCACCTGCCGCTGCTGGGTGAGTGGAGCGTCTACTCCCTGTTCGTCGAGATCCTCGGTGTCGGCACGGTGGTCGGCATCGGCGTGCTGATCGTGATCCGGCAGCTGAGCAACCCGCGGACCAAGGGCCGCATGTCGCGGTTCTACGGCTCGAACCAGGGCCGGGCGTACTTCGTCGAGGCGATCGTGTTCCTCGAGGGCCTGGGCATCCTGGTGGTGCGTGGCGCGAAGGACGCGCTGGGCGTGTTCGACGTCCCGACCTGGTCGGCGCCGGTGTCCAAGGCGCTGGGCACGATCCTGCCCGCGTCGCCGACGCTGGTCACGGTGTTCGCCGCGGTCAAGGTCCTCTCGGCGACGATCTGGCTGATCGTGATCGCGGCCAAGCCGACGATGGGTGTGGCCTGGCACCGGTTCACCGCGTTCCCCAACATCTACTTCAAGCGCGACGACGACGGCCGCAAGGCACTCGGCGCGACCCGGCCGATGATGTCCAAGGGTCAGGTCCTGGAGCTGGAGGAGGCCGACCCGGACGAGGACACCTTCGGTGTCGGGCGGGTCGAGGACTTCACCTGGAAGGGCCTGCTCGACTTCACGACCTGCACCGAATGCGGTCGTTGCCAGTCGCAGTGCCCGGCGTGGAACACCGAGAAGCCGCTCTCGCCGAAGCTGCTGGTCAACGCGCTGCGCGACCACGCCTACGACAAGGCGCCCTACCTGCTGGCCGGCGGTTCGACCGACATGGCCGGCGACGAGGTCGGCATCACCGGCGACGACGCCGAGGCCCGTCTGGCCGCGATCCCCGAGGCCGCCCGCAAGGAGGCCGAGCGCCCCCTGATCGGCGGCGAGGACGTCCTCGGTGTGATCGACCCGGACATCCTGTGGTCCTGCACCATGTGCGGCGCCTGCGTCGAGCAGTGCCCGGTCGACATCGAGCACGTCGACCACATCGTCGACATGCGCCGCTACCAGGTCCTGATCGAGTCCGAGTTCCCGACCGAGCTCAACTCGCTGTTCAAGAACCTGGAGAACAAGGGCAACCCCTGGGGCCAGAACGCCAAGGACCGCCTGGAGTGGACCAAGAGCCTCGACTTCGAGGTCCCGGTCGTGGAGAGCGAGCTGCCCGCCGAGACCGAGTACCTGTTCTGGGTCGGCTGCGCGGGCGCGTTCGACGACGGCCAGAAGAAGACCGTGCAGGCCACCGCGGAGCTGCTGCACCGCGCCGGGGTCGACTTCGCGGTGCTCGGTTCGGGCGAGACCTGCACCGGTGACCCGGCCCGTCGCTCGGGCAACGAGTTCGTGTTCCAGATGCTGGCCCAGCAGAACGTCGAGACCCTCAACGGCGTGTTCGAGAAGCGCGAGGCCGGGACCCGCAAGATCGTCACGACCTGCCCGCACTGCCTCAACACCCTGGGCCGGGAGTACCCCCAGCTCGACGGGCGCTACGAGGTCGTGCACCACACCCAGCTGCTGAACAAGCTGGTCCGGGAGAAGAAGCTGGTCCCGGTCAACGCCCCCGCGGGCGAGGAGACGGGCCCGGTCACCTACCACGACCCCTGCTACCTGGGCCGGCACAACGAGGTCTACGAGGACCCCCGCGACCTCGTCGGCGCCGCCGGGGCGACGCTGTCGGAGATGCCGCGGCACGCCGACCGGTCGATGTGCTGCGGTGCCGGTGGCGCCCGGATGTGGATGGAGGAGCGCATCGGCAAGCGCATCAACTTCACCCGCGCCAAGGAGGCCGCCGAGACCCTCACGAAGGCCGGCGGCGGGGACGAGCCCTCCGGCACCCTCGCGGTGGGCTGCCCGTTCTGCCGCACGATGATGACCGACGGCGTCAACCAGACCGCCGGCGACTCGGTGCAGGTCAAGGACGTCTCCCAGATGCTGCTCGCCGCCGTGCGGCGCGGCGACCCCGCGCCGGAGCCGACCCCGGAGCCGGTCGTGGCCGCCGAGGCCGGGGACACCGCCGACACCGACGCGCAGGCCGGGAGCGAGCCCGCCGCCGAGCCGGGCGCGACCCCGGAGCAGGAGTCCGAGCCGACGGCCGAGCCGGTCGCCGCCGACACCACCGGTGAGGCCGCGCCGACCACGGAGACCCCGGCCGTCGCCACGCCGGAGCCGGAGGTCGCGGAGGAGGCCGCCCGGCAGGACCCTGCACCGGCCGGGTCCGACGGGGCGTCCAGCACGGGGACGGCGGCGCCGTCGTCGTCCGGGAACGGGTCGTCCAACGGCTCCACCCCGGAGCAGGCGACGCAGGAACGGTCCAACGAGAACTGATCCACCGCACCGACGGCGACGGCCGGGCACCCCACGGGGTGCCCGGCCGTTCCGCGTCGGGAGGGGCTCCGCTCAGCAGGGGGCGAAGGAGCTGACCTGGAAGGTCGGCCGAGCGGCCCCGGTGCGGGTCAGCTCGACCCGCCCGAGCTGCGGGGCCGCCGCACCCCAGGGGGACGCGCAGGCGTCGACGGTCGTGGTGCCACCGGGCGGGACGTCCGGTTCGGACTTCCGGTCCGGACGCGTCGGTTCCGCCCCGGCCGGGAGCCGCGAATGCAGCACGGCGACGGCGTCCTCGCAGGTCGCAGCCCCCGTGGCTGCCCGGAGCTGCGCGACAGCCGGTTCCTGGGCGACCCGGCAGACCCGCGCCGGGTTCCCGTCGGCGACGCCGGTGTCCAGCGTGACCAGCGCGAGCTGCGGCCGCTCCACCCCGAGCTCGGCGCGGAACTGCGCCCCCGCCTGGGCGTCGACCCGCGCCTGGTCCTGCTGGATCTCGGCCGAGCGGAACGTGTAGCCGATCCCGGCCAGCACCAGCAGCACCCCGCCCACGGCGAGGACCCTCCAGCGGGGCAGCAGGAGCAGCCCGGCGACGACGACGCCCGTCGCCAGCGCCAGGCCCCAGGCCCACGGGTTACGCGCGGTGCCGTACACCAGCGCGGCGATCAGCACGACGCCCGCGACGTGCGGAGCCCACCCGAACAGCAGCCGATCGAGGCGCAGCAGGGCGAGCAGGACGAGGGTCCCGAACCCGAGCCCGGCCGGGACCCACCACCGGCCCGGCTCGTCCAGGAACGGGAACAGGAACAGGGCGGTCCCGGCGAGCCCGAGCGCGGTCGCGCCCCGGACGCTGCGGGGGCGGAGCCTGCGCCAGTGCCGCCAGGGGTCCTCGACGGGCTCCTCCGGGGCGGGACGGTCGCGCGGCGGCCCGGCGACCGAGCTGTCGACGGTCCGGGGCGGGTCGTCCCGTCCGGCGGGTGCGGGACGGCGCTCCAGCGCCCGGCCGGGCGGCTCAGCGGGGGCGGCGGTGCCGGGCGAAGCGGTGCCGGGCGAAGCGGTGCCGGACGTGCCGGTGGGTGCGGCAGGCCGTCGGCCCCGGTCGGGACGGCCCGGGCGGCGACGCCCGGTCGCCCACGGGTCGGGGTGCTCCGGGGAGCTTCGCTCGGCGTCCATCACCGGCCAGCGTAGCGATCCGGCGGTCTCTCCCGGGGTACGCGGAACGGGATCAGGTGCGGCGGGTGTCGGTGCGGTGGAAGCTCCGGAAGGCGCGCGACGGAGTCGGGCCCCGCTGGCCCTGGTAGCGGGAGCCGACGCCCTCGCTGCCGTAGGGCCGCTCGGCGGGGCTGGACAGCCGGAACAGGCACAACTGGCCGATCTTCATCCCCGGCCACAGGGTGATCGGCAGGTTCGCCACGTTGGAGAGCTCCAGCGTGATGTGCCCGGTGAAACCGGGATCGATGAACCCGGCCGTCGAGTGGGTCAGCAGGCCCAGCCGTCCCAGCGAGCTCTTGCCCTCCAGCCGGCCCGCGAGGTCGTCGGGCAGGCCGACGCGCTCGAACGTCGAGCCGAGCACGAACTCGCCCGGGTGCAGCACGAACTGCTCCCCGTCGGGTGTCTCCACCGACGTGGTCAGCTCGTCCTGCTGCTGGGACGGGTCGATGTGGGTGTAGCGCGAGTTCTGGAACACCCGGAAGTACCGGTCCAGCCGGACGTCGATGCTGGACGGCTGGAGCATCTCGACGTCCCACGGATCGAGCACGAGCCGGTCGGACTCGATCTCCTTGCGCAGGTCGCCGTCGGAGAGCAGCACCGGGACACCCTAGCGAGCGCGCGGATCACGCCTCGGACGACTCCTCCTCCGTGGCGCTCCCGTCCGCGCTGTGCCGGCCCCCGCCGGTGCCGTCGGGCAGCTGTGGGGAGCGGCAGAGTCCGAACATCCACGCGACCGCCTGCTCGGCCCGGGCCGCCTCGAGCCCGTCCGACGGGGCCGGTCGGCGCCCGTGGTCCCCGTCCATCACCTGCGCGACGGCGGGGACGGCGTCGTGCGCGGCGATGCTGCGGATCGAGTCACCCGGCTGCGGCACGTTCGGGCCGTCCACCAGGACGGCGAGGGTGCCCAGACCGGGGGCGTCGGCGACCAGCTCGTGGTCGTCGCTGATCAGGACGGTCGCGGCGGCCATCACGGCCAGCTCGTCGGGCAGGGCCAGCTCGGGGACGACGGTCACCCGCGGGTGCCGGCCCAGTACCGGCACCGGGTCGGCGGTGGCCTGCGCACCCGTGACGACGAACTCGACCCGCGGGTAGCGCTCCAGCAGGTCCGCCAGCGCGCCGAGCACCGGCAGCGACGACGACCGCTCCAGGTCCACGAGCACCAGCCGCCGCTGCGCGTCGCGCACCCGTTCGAGAACGTCCACACAGCCCTGGTCGGACGGCGCCGGCAGCGAGTTGACCGTGTCGCCGATGGTGAGCACGTTCGGGCCGAGGGGACTGCCCAGCGCGGACCCGCTCGTCGTCAGGAACAGGGACGCCAGCTGCCCGATCACCCGGCGGTGCGCCTCCTGCGGGAACGGGCAGAGCAGGTCGTCGGTACCCATGCCGGCCTGCATGTGCACGATCGGGATCCGGCGCCAGAACGCGACCGTGGCGGCGACGGCGGCGGCCATCCCGCCTCCGTGCACGAGCACCGCGGACGGGTCCTGGTCGACCATCAGCCGGTCGAGCCGGACCAGCAGCGCCGCCGCGACGTCGGCGACGCCGGACGCGACGTCGCTGGGCAGCAGGACCGTGATGTCGGTCGGGACACCGAGGGCCTCGAACGCCTCGTGCACCGCCATCGGGTCGGGCCCGGTCGCGACGGTGATGCCGCGGATCCGGTCCGCGGCGGCGACGGCCGCCGCGACGGGCGCCAGCCGGGCCACCTCGGGGCGGCTCCCCGCGATGAGGAGGATGTCGTGCTCGTGGTCCGTATCGTCGGACCCACCGCCCGGCAGCGGCTCGAACCCGCTCATCGTGGCCCCCTCCAGCCGGCTGACAGACCGACGCCGCGAGTGTGCGTGACGGCCGGTGGAGGGGTCGAGACACCCGCGCCGGGTGGTCGGTTCGTGCGGCGACCGGGCCCGGGTGGCCCGTGACGGGCGGGGAGGGCGTGGTGCTAGGGTGATCTCACGCCGTGCGGATGTAGTTCAATGGTAGAACATCAGCTTCCCAAGCTGAATACGCGGGTTCGATTCCCGTCATCCGCTCCATCAACGAAGGCCCAGGTCAGCGGCAGATTTTCCGCCGAACCTGGGCCTTCGTCGTTCTCGGTGAACGGCCTCGCGTGCTATCCCCGTGCGATTCGGGATGGCTCACCCGGCGACCGGCGGATCGCGCTCGTCGTCCTGGGAGCGCGTGGCCCCACGCCGCTGGTCGTCGACCAGGCCGCTCAGCCCGTCGGCGATCCGGCGGTCGGCCGAGCTGGTCGCGCGCTGGTAGATCAGGGCCGCCCGCATGTCGTCGTGCCCCATCCGGGACATCAGGTCCTTGGTGCTCGCGCCGGTCTGGGCGGCCCAGAGGTTGCCGGTGTGCCGCAAGTCGTGGAAGTGCAGGCCGGGCGCTCCGATCTTCTTCACCGTCTCGACCCATCGGACCAAGTTGTTGAAGTGCGCCCGACGCAGGGCCCCGCCTTTGGGCCCGGTAAACAGCAGCGCGTCCGGGGCCGCGCCGACGTACTCGCGCAGGTGCTCGACCAGCTCCGGGCGCACCGCTGTCGGGATGCTGATCGTCCGGACTCCGGCACGGGACTTCGGCGGCCCGACGACGATCCCGCGGCCGACGACCTCGGTGTGGGCGACGCTGACCCGTACCCAGCTCCCGTCGGGGGCGACGTCCTGCCGTCGCAGTGCTGTCGCCTCTCCCCACCGCAGCGTCGCGAACGCGGTCACGATGATCAGCATCCGTAGCCGCCGGTAGCGCATCGCGTCGGCCAGCTCGAACACCTGCGGCAGCGTCAGGACCGGGCGTTCTGCCGGGTTCTCCTGGTCAGCGCCGCGCACCCGGCACGGGTTCCGGGCGAGGATGCGATCCTCCTCTACCGCGGTGTTCAGCACGGCCCGGAGCAACCGGTACGCCTTGGCAGCCATCGTCTGGGAGACCCCGGCGGCGAGCAGGTCGGCCCGCCACTGCCGGACGAGCGCCGTGGTCAGCTCACCGAGCGCGACCCCGCCCAGAGTGGGGACGATGTGCCGGGCCAGCAGCCACCGGTACAGCTCCACGGTGCGGGGCCGGAGTCCGGCACGCTGCTCGACCCAGCTCTCGGCGTAGTCGACGAGCCGGACCTTGGCCCGGGACGGGTCCGTCCACTCACCCTGACTGATCGTCGCCTCGACGCGGGACAGGTAGACGTCGGCGTCCGCCTTGCGCGCGAAGGTGGTCGATGCGGTCCGACGCTGGCCGTCCGGCCCGAGGTAACTCGCCTGGTAGCGGCCGGACGGGAGCTTGCGGACGTGCCCGAACCGGCGGTGGCCTCGTCGGTTACCCATCAGGCCACACCCCCGAGGTCCCGCCAGACACTCGCGGCGGTCACCGGCTCGACCCGGCCCGCCTGCACGAAGGCGTCGAGGTCGGCGACGGCGAACCGCACATGCCGCCCGACCCGGAAGAAGGTGATCCGGCGTTCGGCGATCAACCGGCGGACGAAGCGCACGGAGGTATTCAGGTGCTCGGCCGCCTGCGGGACGGTCAGGTACTGCGCAGTGGTCGTGTCAGCCACGACGGGGCTCCTTCCTGCTCGTGCGCTGCTCGCGTCGTCGTTCGGCGATGCCGAGGGCGATCTCTCGTTCGGCATCGTTGCGGTGGCCGATGTGGACGACGGCCCAGTCGTTGACCACCAGCACGGAGCCGGGTTCGGCCGGGTTGTCGAGGGCGGCGAGGGTCTGTCCGAGCTGGTAGGTGCGGCGGTCGCCGCGGATGGCGCCGAAGGTGGTCGAGTAGGCGCGGGACTTGGTGAGGAAGTGGCCGCGGAACCCGAGCATGTGGGCCCAGCGGCGCAGGTTCAGGGCCTCGTACTGGTCTTGGCCGCCGAGCTCCCAGGCGGTTTCGATCAGCCGTCGGTGGTGCGGGGTGATGTCGAGGTGGGCGAGGTGGGTGATGTCGCGGATGGGCCGGTCGGTGGCCTCGCTCTTGCCGGTGCCCTTGGTGGCGTACTTGGCGACGTAGGCGGCCAAGGCGGCGTCGATGATCTCGCCGCCGTCGTTCTCCAGCGCGGCGGCTGCGGTGGAGGTGATGGGCCGGGTGTCGACCTGGGAGCCCCACGCGAGCACGAGCGGACTGCCGTCAGGGCGGGTGACGGAGAACGAGATCTCCTGGGCCGCCTGGCGCACCGCGGCGTTGAGGCTGTCGGTGTCGATCCAGGTGGGTGGGCCGGTGACGGGGCCGTCGGGTCCGTCGAGGCGGACGACGGCGTGGAAGTGCACGAGGCCGCGCCGCTGGTACTCGGCGACCTTGGCATACGACAGCCGGGCGTGGGCGGGGAAGTCGCGGACCTTGACGCCGAGGACTCCGGCGAGGAGGCGGCGCAGGCGGATGGTGAAGCGGTTCCAGAGCTTCCCGGCGTGGGCCTGCCAGAGGATCGCGCCGACGTAGTCGTGGGCGTCGGCGTCGGCGGCGGTACCGATCCTCGGGTCGTCGGGGTGGTGCTTGTCGCCGCAGCTGCAGGGGATGACCAGGCCCCTCGGGCTGACGCGTCGGGTGTGGACGGGCCCGAACGAGGGTGCGGTCAGGGTGACGAACACCCGGGGGTGGTCGGTGGCGGTGTCGGGGACGCCCTTTCCGCCGGCCATTCCTGCGCGGATCAGGTGGTAGGCGTCGGAGGCGTAGCGGTCCGAGCAGGCCGGGCAGACGCTCGCGCGGCGGTTGCCGCAGGGGGCGAGGATGTCGCCGTCGCGTTCGGCCAGCACGGTGCCGGTGGCGCGGTCCTGGATGCGGGCCGAGCCGGTGAGGTGGATCGGGGCGGCGCAGCCGCCCAGGGCGGTGACCTCGCGGCGCCAGGTCTGGAAGTTCTCTGACCGGAGCAGGTGGGACAGGTCGTTGTCGTGCTGGGTAGCCGTCATGGCGGCATCCCTCCGGGATGAGCGTGTGGGGTGGATGGCTCCGGCCCCGCCGGGGCTGTGGGTGCTCTGCGGCGGGGCCGGGCCGTCACCGGCGGGGGCGGGCGCGGTGCTCGTGCTCGATCTCGACCGGGCCCGGGCCCGGGCGGTGGCCGTAGTAGCGGGCCAGCAGCCGCCCGGCGGCCCGGTAGGTGGAGGCATGGCCGACGAGGGCGCCGTGGTCGTTCTCGACCCGGTAGCGGCCTGCCTCGCGCAGGACGGTGCCGCCCTGGCTCGTCCCGGCGAGCAGGACCAGCGCCTTACCCGGCTGAACGACGTCGACCCAGATCACCCCACTGGCGCCCTGGCCGGTGGCCCTCTTCGGCTCGGGTGCCGGACGCGGGTCCGGGACGGGCCGCAGGTGGCCCCACCGGGTGACCATGTCCCGGGTCGCCTTCGGGACCAGGACCGCCCGGGCCGGGCCTTCCTGCCCGGCGTGGTGGATGTGGTGGTTGCCGCCGAGCTTGAGGTGTCCGGAGTCGAGGAGTTGGGCCACGGTGTCGCCGTCGTGCCGGGAGACAGCCTCGGCGCACCCGGGCCGGGCAGGATCGGCCTGGATGACCCGGCCGGTGCGCTCGATCACGAAGAACCCGGGGTCCTGCGCGCCTGCCACGATCCGGGCGACCTCGCGCGGGTCCTGTGTGGCGGCCGGGCCATGCTCGGCGTTCTCGACGATGACCGCGCCGCCGAACAAGGCGTCCTGAACGGTGCCGCTCTGGCCGGTCATGCCGACCACCACCAGGTCGCCCGGGCCTCCCAGGCCCACTCACGGGCGAGCTGGCGCACGACGTACCACTCGGTGACCCCGGCAGCGGCGAGCGCGACCCAGAACCAGCCGGAGCCGGTACCGAGGCACCACCAGGCGGCGCCGACGAGCAGCGCGAGCAGCAGGGTCGTCTTGGCCCACATCGCCAGGGCCCACAGCGTCGTGGTGCGCATCAGGCCACGTCCCGTCCGTCGATGGTGATCACGTCGGCGTCCGGCGGCGGCGTGCACCGGGCGACGAGCTCGGTGATGTCGTCGTCGCTGACGTAGGCGGCGCGGAACCGGACCGGCAGCCGTGAGCCGCGGTCGATGACGAACCCGATCCCGGCGTGGCGGGCGTCGCCGGGGATCTCGTCGGCCAGCGCACCCCGCTCCCGTGCACCTTCACCGAGCACCATGTCGACGTGGCTCGCGGCGGTGACGCCGAGGCAGATCCGCTGCGTGAACAGCTCCCGCACGTCGACGACGTCCTTGCTGGGCTCCTGCAGGTAGCCGTGCACAGAGAACAGCGAGGCCCTGCCCTGCGTCATGACCTCCGCCAGCAGCCCGAGGGCGGTGCGGACGGATGAGCGGTCGCCGTAGGCGGTGAGCATCGCCATCTCGTCGATCACCAGCAGCTCCACCGGCGTCGCCACCGATGGCGTTGCAGCCCGGATGTTCTGCTCGCGCATGTCGTCCTGCCAGTCGCGCATGGCGTCGCGGAACTCAGTGAGCAGGTCGAGGGCCTGGGCCATGTCGGTGGCGTAGCGGTGGAACAGCGGGGCACCCTGCTCGGTCTCCACGCCGCCCTTGAGGTCGACCATCCACACGCGCACGACGCCGTCGCGGATGCAGGGCCCGACCCCGCGCAGCGTGGACCACAGGACCGAGCCCTTACCGGCCCCGGACGCTCCGGCGACGAGGCGGTGCCCACCGATCACCGGGGCGGTGAACGCCTCGCCGCGCTCGTTGTCCCCGATCTCCACCGCGCCCAGGTCGACATCTTCGGCGGTCTCGGGGATGTCGGGGGCGGGGATGGTGCGGGTGAACGGCAACTCCCACTCGATGACGATCGCGACCACGCCGGGGCGGTGGCGGGTGATCGCCACCCGGTGCGCGATCAGCGCCTCATAGACCACCGAGGCGCGTTCCTGCCAGTAGGCGACGTCCTGACCGCGGACCATCCGCACGTAGACGGTGTCGATCGTCGGCGAGGACGAGCGGACCCGTAGGACGCGGGGCACGAGCTGGTCTCCGGTGTGGCGGTGCTCGCGGGTCAGACCGCAGTCGGCCATGAGACGGGCCCAGCGGCGGCCCCGGTAGACCGTCCACCGACGCCAGGTCGCCCGCAGCATCGGGGCGGCGAACCGGTCGAACGTCGCCGGGTGTGCCCGGCCCCAGACCACGACGCCCAGCACGAGAGCACCCACGACGGCGCCGGTGACGATCGGGCCCAGCACCACCGCGAGCCCGAGCAGGGCGAGCGGGGCGGCCAGGAACCCGGGGTGGTGGGCGAGCCAGGCGGCGGCCTGGAACTCCCGGCCCGGGGCCCGGGTGGCGCGACCCGACTGTGTGCGGGCGGGCCCGTTGATACGTGTGGCAGAGCTACTACGCTTGGTCATTGCTGCCGGTCCTCACGAGAAGTGGTGTGCGGGTAGCGGGGCGCCCGTCGATCTGTTCCGCCAAGAATCGAGTCCGGCGGGCGCCCCACCACCACGGAGGGTCATTTCTGCTCGCGCAACGCCCCACGCGCCGAATCCAACTGAACGGTCAGGACGGCGACATCACGGGCGAGTTTGTCGTGGGTGTTCTTGAAACCACCCGTCCGATACGGAATCCCGTGCAGCGAGCGCTTCAACTCGCGCATGGCGGCGTCCAGGTCCTCGACGGTGCGATCCACGGCTTTCGACATCGGATCACTTCCTCCATTCCCGGGAGACCAACTCGGCCTCCCACCGCTTCGCCGAACTGGCCATCACCCGTAGCGAGCCGTGGGCCTTCTTCGCCGACGCCGACACCTCGTCCGGGGACGCGGTCGACCAGTGCTGACCGCCGGTCTTCGCTGAGACGCCCTTGCCGGCCCGCTTGCCCTTGCCCGCGTCGGTGGTCTTCGCGGCGACCTTCTCCGCCTCGGCCAGGGCGTCCCCGACGAGCTGCAACGCCCGCCAGAACTCGCCGTAGCGGCGCAGCGCACGCCGGTTGACCTTCGGCAGCGTCCGCACCCTGTCCCGGGCCCCGAGGTTGATCGCCATCGCTCAGACCCCCTTACGGATCGCGAGCTGCGCCAGGCGCAAGCCCTCGGCGACACCGGCCCGCCATGCCTGCTCGGTCGGCACGGTCGGGGTCTCGGGGCGGTTCCAGCGACGCCGCTCGATCTCCAGCCGCCGCACCAGTCGACCGACACCGGTCGTGGCCCGCGGGCGGGACATGACTGCCGTGCTCGTCATCGTTTCTCCATTCCGACCAGCGAACCGGACCCGCTGATCTCGCCATCTCCGAAGCAGCCCGGGCAGACCCCGGTACCGCCACATGCCGCGCATTCGATGTCGCCGATATCGGTGCCGTAGCCGTCGCAGATGTCGCAGGCTTGGCTGCCGTTGCATTCGCTGCACACCACTGGCATTCACCCCTGGCCGGAGACACAGGTGTCCCCGTCTCGGAATTAATCGGATTGCCGGAAAGCAGTTCCGGCGGACTGGCTCGCCGCTACATCAGGCGGACGTAGCGCTGATCGAGCGGACCGCGCTGCTCTCGTTCTGACAGTCGGTCAGCTCACGCTCGGTGGACTCCAGCACCGTCCGGAGCCGGACCAGCTCGGCGCGGTCGAGGAACAACGTCACCGACCCACCGGAACCCGACACATCCACCGTCACCCTGTCCTCCTGCGGGTAGTGACGCACCGGGAACGTGGTCGAGGTCGAGGCGAACACGTGCACGCTGACCGTCACCGTCGACGACGGCAGGTAGTCGGGGCGGCTCACTGGTCACCCCCGTCGTCCTTGCCCCGGCGCATCGGAGCGGGCGCAGGGTGGGCCGGGCGCAGTCCCATCGCCTTGAACGCGATCCCCGAGACGGTGCGGCCGTCGGGGGACTCGATCGAGTACGGGTTGATCTTCGGGTCGATCAGCTGCACCCGGGCGTCCTCCGGGAATCCCTCCCCGGGGTCGGCAGTCAGGGTCACCTTGATCTCCTCACCCTTCGGCGCCCGCTGCCCCGCCTGCACCTGGAGCTTGGCGAACAGCGACACCACGAACGGGATCACGCCCTCGCGGTCAGTCACCGGCACCTCGGCGCCGTTGGCGTCCTGACGCGTCTTCGGCGCGGGCGGCTCCACCACCGTGAGCTTGTAGCCGTCCAGCACCACCGGAAGATCCCTCATCGTCTCCACCTCTCGTTGGTTGATACCACTAAACAACTTGCCCGTCGAGCTGCTCGTTCAGGGGGCTAAACCAGCTTGCGCCGGGCGCGCCTGCTTGTCAAGGGACCTAAACTGGCGGTGTGGCGGATGTTGATGACGAGTTCCATGCGCTGCGCCTGGAGCTGGACCCTGTCCGGCGCGGGCGCCGCGCAACCGACCTGCTGGCGACCTACCAGCAGCGATCGGTGGAACTCGCACGCCTGCGCAAGGCGGCGATCGAGGAAGCCCGCGATCAGCTCGGCGGCAGCTACACCGAGGTCGCCCGGGCCTTCGGGTTGACGAAGGGCAGGATCACCCAGATCCGCAGCAGCGCCCCGCCGGCCCACCGTGCGTTCTTCGGCGTCGGCCCACTGGACATCGCGCTACCCGGGCGGCGCCTGCTCGACCGCGAGGATGTCGTCATCGCCACCGAGGACGACGCCACCGGCGTGCACCTCACCGAGGAAGCCGAACGACTCGCGTTCTCCGTCGAGCGCCTGATCATCGACCCGCGCGAGGAGTGGGAACCCGAGCGCGACGCGATCGTGGTGTGTGGCCCGGCCTCGGCCCACGTGGGCAACATGCTCATGCAGCGCGACCCACTGCTGACGATGTCGCTCGGCGACGGCGCCCGCTGGGCGATCACCGACCGCGAGTCGGGGGAGCGGTTCCTGTCCCCGATGGACGACCCAGAGCCACGCCGCGCCGACGTCGCCTACCTCGCCCGCCACGCCATGCCCTCAGGGGCCGTGGTCGTCCACATCGCCGGGATTCACGCCCTCGGCTCCGTCGGGGCCGCGCACTACCTCGGCGAGCACGTCGCCGAGCTGTGGTCGGAGTTCGGCGACAGCTCGTTCAGCATGGCCGTCAGCGGCACCTTCGACGCCCTGAGCCCCACCGCGCTGGACGTCCTCGTCCCTCCGCGACGATGGCCGTAATGACCACACACGGAGCGCTCCTGCCCGGCGGCCCCGGCCCCGGACAAGACCGCTGGGCAGCGACCCCGAACGGGCTCATCGTTATGGACGGCGCGACCGCTGTCACTCCGAGCGTGCCCTCCGCCGAGCGCTATGTCGATGCCCTGCTCGACGACCTCCGGCGACGCCTGGACACCACCACAGACCTGCGGACGATCCTCGGTCACGCGATCGCGGCAGTATCCGCGGATCTCGATCTCGTGCCGGGGGAGGGGCCCTCGTCCACCGTGGCCCTGCTCCGGTGGGCCGAGGACGTCGTCGATGCCGCCGTGCTCGGGGACAGCACCATCGTGCTCGGTACCCGCGACGGGACCACGGAACGGCTCACCGACGACCGATTGGCCTCCATTGCGCCGGAGCAGCGACGCGCTTATCTGAGCCGCCTTGCGGCCGGAGCGGGGTACGACGACGAGCACCGCCGACTACTCGTAGGACTTCAGAACCACGAGCGGGACGCGCGGAACACCCCGGGCGGCTACTGGATCGCCGAGGCCGACAGCAACGCCGCGGACCATGCCGAGGTTCGCCGGTATCGCGCGGACGACGTCAGATGGGCCGTGCTCGCCACAGACGGCGCCCAGCGGGGCATCGACCATCTCGACCGACGTTGGGCCGACGTCGCCGCGATGGGCGATACCGAGCTGACGGCCCTCCTGGACGAGCTGCACCGCTGGGAAGCTGAGACCGACCCCGAGGGAAAGCAGCTCCCACGCGCCAAGCGCCACGACGACAAGACGCTCGTGACCTGGCCGCCGAACCAGCTCTGACCTGCGGAGACACGGAGCAAGAGCGCGCCGTGTCTATACTCTCCATTCGGTATCAAGTGGCCGCCTTCGGCGGCCGCGGCGTGCGGCCGCCGGCCGGTCCCCGGCCGCCGAGCAGCCCGACCCATAACGCCTAAAGCTCTTTAGTCGGACCTTACGAATCGCGGTCATCCGGTGACTATTCTGTGGAGTCACTTGCTGCCGCGGCCCGCAGGGGTGCCGTTGGCGTTGGGCTCGGTTCTAGCCCGAAGGCCTAGCAGCGGTTCCCTGGCGGGAGATCAGGGGCAGAAATTATCGAAACGGCTTCTTTCAGATCCGAAACTCCAAGAACCTGGATTCCATCAACGTTCGCTCCAGCTGCAATAGAGCAATTCTCCCGCGGCACCAGAAAATACTTTGCGCCAGCATTGCGCGCGGCTGCGACCTTGAACTCTGCCCCACTAATTGGTTTCACCGCACCTTCAGGTGTGATTACGCCGGTTCCAGACCAGTCGCGGCCTCGTATAATTGATTTTGGACTTAGGCGCTCGAAAACTCCTAGCGCAAAGATGAGGCCTGCCGACGGGCCTCCAATTCCCTTCAGAGAAATCTCTACTTGATCCGACGACCTGGGGCGAACCGAGAGAGTAACACCAACAACACCGGAACCGATTTCGGACCCCTCGCTGAGCCTAATATCTACACTCTCTGGATGCCCGGAGCGAAGTGCCTCTATCGTTACGACGTCTCCTGGGAGGCGCTGACTGAGAATTGACCGCACGCTCTCAATCGAGCCAATCTCTTGGCCGTCGATCCGGGTAATCAGATCTCCTGGCCGCAATATGCCCGCAGCCGGAGATCCATCAGTCAAGTTGTGAACGGATACGTCTTGGGGGATTCTGAGAAGTGACAGCGCTGCCGCTACCGCATCCACTTCAGAGTCTGCAAAGTCGGACGAATTTCGATTTTGCAGCTCGTCATAGCTAAGCCCGGGCGGATATACGGAGCTCCTCGGAACGAGACGATGGTCCCCATCGAACCAGAATTTGGCCGCTGTCAGGCCATTAAGGTCGTCCGTAACCGAAACGGTCGTTAAGAGTAATCGTCCCGCCGGTGGATTTGGCGCTGTCGATGGGGTTGCGATGACAGGACGTCCATCTGACTCACCAAGCACGTCGACCGTTGGACCTGCCGACTCAGACACAAGCGGCACCGGAAGTGCAGAACCTACGGCGCCCAGCGCAACTGTGGCCGCCAGAAGCACAACTATGCGCAAAGGCGCCCCACTGTCTCGCACTGAGTCTGACCCCATTCTACTTCGGCATCTTTTCCGCACAGATGGATCTCATGCTTCGGGCATATTTTCTCGTTATGACGTCCTGGGCGCAGTCCTGCACTGAACGAAAGATTCGAAGAATCGAATATCGGGGAGTCGAGATCCCTGAAATCTGGAGCGTGACAGATTCATTCGAATCGAGATCCACCTGGAACGTTTCTTCGCCACACTCTGGATGGCTTCCGAGCGTCCCGTAGGTGAATCCGTACGAACGCGAATAATCCCAGCAGTGAACAACTCGGCATGGTGCGGTGATCGAGATCGGAGCAACTCCGATGGCTAAGATAACCGTAGCGTCAACAGCTGGAGCGCCAGAAGGTGCGTACACTGCAATTCCTGCACGGGAGTGCATCTCCCAGTTCTTCAGGCTCATTGATGCGTGTTGGAATCTCGCAGACCCGCTCCCGAGCTTGGCGGTATGCGTAAAATTCCGAGATTGCGACGCGACATTTTCCAGGTCAGACCTCGAATAGTTCAACTCCTCCTGGCACGCTCCACCGTAAGCGCGGGCAAGAATCGGACTGGGAATTAATGATCTCATCCACGCCCTCACACTTGCCGTCACCCCTATACCCTATAAAGTGTATCACGCGATAGCTCTGCGCCGATAGGATATCGACACGATCAGGTGAGATATTTTGCTCCAATCCCCAGCCGTGAGGTACACCTCCCTCGTAACGTGTCCATATAGGACACCAGCCTGCACACTTCGGAGGGGTACAAAAATGAAGGAAACTTCCAACGCGCCGAGGTGGCTGAGCGTCGGGCGCGGCGTAGCCACTGCGGTAGTCATGGCTGCATTGCTCGCCCTTAGCGGGGCCGTCCTCGTCTCTCCTGCATACGCGCTGCCTCCGCCGCAGGGTGGATACGGTAGCTACTCGAAGGAGTACCAGATCAACGGTATCCCGAAGTACGGAGCCGCCGACATCATGCCAGAGCTTCAGAGAAACTTTGACGGCTACTTTACGTTCGCTGGGTGTGGCAAGAGTATCCGTGTCGGTCAGGTATGCCGACTGGCAGGCGGTACCTCTCCAGTGGAGGTCATTGCCGTCGAAGAATATGGGTTCTCACTGAAGTCGCTTCCTGGGCATCCTGAGGGCGCTGACAGGTTCATTAACTTTCAGTTCCGCACGAACGATGTTCCGGGGAATGCGACTCTTAAGTCACTCAAGGTCGATGCCTGGGGGCCTGTCAGTGGGGCCTCGCTTGCCGGCCCGCTGAATTCAGAAACGCTCGCCAACGGGGCATGGCAGACCTTCGCCAATAACATCAACAGCAAGTTCCCGAAGGAACCTGCTGGCGCGGGTGGGGCTGTTTAGGCGCTGCCGATCGCATGGTAGGTGGGTTCGTACTTGTCAATAGACTTCCGTGCGGGCCCACCTATTTGTAAGGCTAGACTCGATTCCCTGCGCTCGTCGTACCCGTAACCCTGAACCAGACTCCCCCTATGACTGAGGCAGCACATAAGAGACTAGAAACCAGAATTATGGTAATTCCGAGCACCTGAATTATGAAGGACCCGTCAGCTGCAAGGGCAACCAAGTGAAAATTGGTCGCCGCCAATGCGATCCCACCAGCTAGGCCAGAAAGTAGAAAAATGCCCATGCCCCACGTTCTGTAGCGGGTGATGAAGAATGGCAGTTCCGCAGCGGCTCCGTAGGCGATGACGGACAGAAAAAGTCCGGTTAGCGAGAAAGATGGCACGCTGCAGATTACAGCGGCCAGCGCCCCTGCAAGTAAACCAGTTCCGCCGCGTCTTGTGATAGTTAAGGCTGCGACTCCGGGGACGATCCACAGTCCAGATAAGATCGCTGGAATGACGGGGGTCGAGAATATCCACAATGCAAGCCCCATCTGGGCAGCTGCAAGGACTAGCCCTCCCGTCGCCCCGATCGCAGCTGCACGGAGCAGATCCATTCGGTAAGTGCGAGACCCTTGACTCATCGATACCTGCCTTAGAATTCTCTTTCCGAGAGCAGTATACTCTGTCTTGGTACGACGGCGTCGGTTCGGGCCTGGGAGGCTGCAGCTTCTAGCCCAGGTGAGGTGTGCGTGATCTCTATTACTCGTCCAGCATGCTCCCGGCTTGGCGACCTCTGATGAGGTTGGCTGGGGGCCGAGGGACCGAGGGCCAACGGCGCGCCCTCGCCGGGCGGGCTGGTCTCCGGGATTGTGCCGCACCGTGCCATCCCGCCGACCTCCCTCCGGGCTACCACGCGGACGGCTTACAGCAGGTCGACGGGATGGCACTGCCAGAGCAGCAGCGCTGCGACTGCGTGCAACGAACGTGCGATACGGCAGGGTCCACGAGGGTCAACAGCGGTCACTCGTAACCACCACGACCCGCAGGTCAGGCCCAGATCCAGCGACGTGCATCGGATTCCCAAGCTGAATACGCGGGTTCGATTCCCGTCATCCGCTCAGAACACGAAGGCCCAGGTCAGCGAGCAGCTCCTGGGCCTTCGTCGTCGCAGAGGACAGCCCGCGTGCCATCCCGTGCGATACGGGGCACCGCAGAGCGACCGGCGGATCTTGTGGTCGGCCGAGTCGGTCTACAGCCGTGCCACCCGCTCACGCACGATCTCCGCAATGGTCCGTGGGTGGACCAACGGCATGTCGTGTCCGCCCGGGAGCCGGTGCACCTCGATCGCGGGGCGACTGGCCACGAGATCGTCGACGCCGTGGCGCCAGGTGTCGTTCAGCTCCGCCGCTCGAGCACCCTCGGTGCCGGCCAGACTCGTCGACATGATCATAGTTATCGGGCAGGTCACGGCATCGAACCGCTGGGTCGCCGAACGCCGATGAACGTCGATCTCCCGTAGCGCGGCGACATGCTGGTCGGCTGTGAGGTCGTACTGCTCGGGCGGGCTCTCCCGGATCATGTCGTGCATGTCGGCCAGCTCGGCCTCGTCGAGGAACGGTCCGGTCATCGGGGTCCCGCCGTCGAGCAGGAACACCGCCGGGGTCTCCGCTCGCACAGCCGCCTGATCGAGAGCGAGGTCGGCGCCCAGCGAGAATCCGAGCATGATCACGGGTCCTGCGTCGGAGAGAGCGTCGGTGACCGCTGCCGTGTCGGCGGCGAAGGCTTCATAGCCGTACCGGTCGGCGGAACCGCTGTCGCCGTGTCCGCGCAGATCGAACGTCGCGAGTCGGAGGAAACGGCGGAACTCGTCGATCAGTTCACCCAGCCCGGCTCGGGTGATACTCATCCCGGGCACGAACAGGGCACGGGGCCCGTCACCCGCGATCGTCACGGGGATCGGGACGCTGCCACTCCGCACGGTGAACTCCTCCACAGGCGGCACGGTACTGGCCGGACCGGCCCGGACATCGTGGTCGCGGGTGCGTGACGACTCCGGAACCACGCGAAAGGTCGGTGGACGCCGTCCCTGGGTGGACCTGTGTGTACGAGCCGTTCCGTCACGTCGGGACGGCCGTGCGCCTGCGTCGAGAGGATCGGCGACGTGATTGCCGCCCGGCACGCACCCGGGCACCATCGTCGCGATGGTGCGCCACGTGCTGTTCGACCCGACGGCGCCGGACCACACGGCGTCGTACTCGCGTTATGACCACCAGCTGCTGATGAACTCGTTCGTCCACCGGGTGGACGACCCCGAGGTCCTCGACGCGGCCGCCCGCCGGCTGTCCGAGCTCGGCTGGGTCGTACTGCGCCTGGACGCGGGGCGCTGGACCCGCGAGGCGGATCTCTACGACGGCTTCGCCGGGATCTTCGGCCTACCGGACGGCTACGGCCGCTCCGGGCTCGACGCCCTCGCGGACGCGCTCAGCGACGTCGCCGAGTTCACCTTCGGCGGCGCCGACCCGGCCTCCACGGGGACGGCCGTCCTGATCCGGCACCACGATGTACTGGACACGTTCCGGCCGGGGCTCGCCCACGCGGTGCTCGACGCGTTCGCCCGGGAGGCACGGCTCGCCGCGCTGTACGGCCACCCAATGCTGTGCCTGGTCGAGTCGCCCGAACCGTTCGCGGACGTCGGTGCGGCCCCCGTCCTGGAGGCCCACACACCGCACTAGACGACGGGACCTGCGTCGCCCCGGACGACCCACCAGCCGACGACGGCGAACGCGGTGACCAGCGGGATCACCACCAGGACGACCGGTCCGGCCAGCACCGCGAGCACCCCGAGCACGACGACGGCGATCCCGGAACCGAGGCCGGCGCTCAGCGCGAGCACGGTCGCGGCCTGGCCACCGGGCTCACCGGCCACCCAGGACAGTGTCCTGGCGACGAGACCGACGAACACCGCCAGAACCACACAGACGACGATCGCGGGACCCGGCAGCGCGGCCCCCGCCGCGAGCGCGATCGGGATCGCGAGTGCGGTGAGGACGGCGGACAGCAGGGCGCGCACGGATCGCCGGACCGGCGGGACGGGGGTGTTCACGTGGGCCCATTATTCACACCCTGACCAGCGGTTTCGATGTAATCTGCGTGACCCTCCGGGTACGGATCAGTAGAGCCGCTCCGCGTAGGACGGTCCGTAGTACTCCTCGATCTTCTCCAGTGGCTCGTCGGGCCGGGCCAGCTGCTGGGCGATCGCGGCGACCGACGGCAGCCGGTCCTTCTCGGGCCAGGTCGCCGCCTTCCACAACTCGGAGCGCAGGAACGCCTTCGGGCAGTGCGTGAAGACCTGGTCTACGGCGACCTCGCAGGCCAGCAGGGGCCGGCGTCCCTTGACCGCGAGCTCGTCGAAGTAGGGCGCGTCCCGGACCAGCCGGGCCCGGCCGTTGATCCGCAGGGTGTCGTTGCGGCCGGGCACCAGGAGGATCAGCCCGACGTGCGGGTTCTCCAGGACGTTGCGCCAGCCGTCCACCCGGCCGTTGCCGGGCCGCTCCGGGATCGCGACGGTGCGGTCGTCGACGACGTGCACGAAGCCCGCCGGATCGCCCTTCGGCGACACGTCGCACGTGCCGTCCGCACCGGAGGTCGCGAGCAGCAGGAACCGGGACACCGCGATCCACTCGCGGTGCACGTCGAGCAGGTGGTCGCGCTCCTTGGCGATCGCCGGCGCAGTGGCCTCACCGGTGAGCTCCTGCAGTTCGGCGACGGTACGGATCTCCTGAGCAGCCGACATGCCCCGACAGTAGGCCGTCCCCCCGGGACCTGTTCACGGCGTTTCCGACGGTGATCACGGATCGGGCAGGGGCGCGGCCACATCCGGCCGGATCCCTGCCGGATCCGTGATCACCGGGTTCAGCCGAGGACCGGGGGCAGGCCCGGCTCGCGGTCCGTCGCAGCGAGGGCGAGGGCGCGGTCGTCCCAGCCGTCCAGCGCGACGGGATCGTCGACGAGCCGCGTCACCGTGTCCCGGACGACCTCGAGGCCGGACGCGGGCGGCTCCGGCGCGCCCGCCAGGTCGACGATCATGTCGAGATGGTGGACGACGACCTCCACCGCCCAGGTCCCGACGAAGTCGGACACCTCCAGGACGACGCCCTGGAACTCCAGGCGGTACTCCCGGTCCAGGTCAGCCACCAGCCGGCGCAGTCCGCGCACCGTGGTCCGGACGTGCGGGAGCTGTCCTGTCGGCCGGGCGTAGGCGGCGGCCAGCGCGCGGGCGAACCGGACGTGCGCCCACTCCGGCTGCCTCGCGCCCGGTGACGGCGCGGTCCCGTACGTGGCGAGATCGGCGTCGGCCAGCCGTTCGGTGCGGGCAGGGAAACCGGCGAGCATCTCGACCAGCCCGAGATGAAGGTGGGCGAGTACGTCCGCGACCAGCCAGCCGCGGCACCGGCTGCGGGCGTGCAACGCATCGTCGTCGAGCTGGTCGAGCAGCGCCGACAGCCCGTCGAGCGACGCGAGGAACGCGGCACGGGCCGTCGCGAGCGGGTACGTCATGCCAACACGGTGAGGAGGGTGGCACCACGCCGCGAGGCGGGAGCTTCCCCGGACGCGGCCATCTCCTCCGCCACGCGGAGCAGCTCCCCGTTCACCGGGGTCGGGACGCCGTGGGCCGCGCCGAGGGCGACGATCTCGCCGTTGAGGTACCGGGCCTCGATCGACCCGCTGCCCCGGCTCAGGCTCTGCCAGGACGACGAGCCCCGCCGGGGCCGCCCGCCGACCGCCTGCTCGGTGAGGATGCCCTCGCGGCGGACGCGGTCGTCGTCGCCGGTGCGGGCGGTGATGCCGGCGGCCGCGAGGCACGCCTCGCCCTCGGCGGTGGCGGCCGCGGTCACCCGGGCCGCGTCCGGGTCGGCGGTCCCGCAGATCGCGTCGACCGCGTTGCCGAGGTTGGTCAGGAGCTTGCCGTACTTCGCGTCCATGACCGCCGGGTCGGGGCGGGAGGCGAACCCGGCGGCGCGCAGGTCGGCGGAGAGCGCGGCGCTCGCGTCGTCGGTGCCGGCCGGGTAGGTACCGACGTCGAGCACCCCGGGGACCGGCGACGACGACGCGATCACCACGCCCGGCTCGTAGTGCTCGACCGGGAGGATGACGAGCACCGCCTGGACCCGGTCGAAGCGCTCGGCGGCGGCGCGCTCGTTCGCGACGCCGTTCTGTGCGCAGGCGATGGTGACGTCCGGCGCGACCGCGGCCAGCGACGTCAGCACCGGGCCGGTGTCCTGCGACTTCACCGCGAGCACCGCGACGTCGCCGTCCGCCCAGTCCACCTCGGTGACCGACGCGACCGCGGGGATCCGGTGGGTCCGTGACCCGTCGGGGGAGTCGAGGCGCAGGCCGCGTTCCCGGATCGCGTCGAGGTGCGCCCCGCGTGCGACGAGGACGACGTCGAGCCCGGCGCCGTCGAGCCGCGCCCCGATCGTCCCGCCGACGGCCCCTGCCCCGATCACCACGTAGCGCACGGGGTGATCCTTGCTCAGCCGTCGTGGTGCCGCACCACGGTCGCCGGGGCCTTGCGCCGCCACGCCTCCTCGACCAGCTCGGCGAGCTGCTGCGGGTCCACCCGGTCGAGGTCGACGAGGATCGCGCCGTAGCCGTCGTAGTGCGGGGTGGTGAAGAACGCCGGGTCGCCGGAGGCGAGCAACGCCTCCTTCTCCTCGAGCGAGCACATCAGGACCAGGCCGGTGTCCGGGGCGGAGTCCTCGGTGCGCAGCCGCGCGAAACCCTTGCCCCGGACCTTCAGCGACGGCGTCCGGTACCAGGTCGACTCCTCGACCTCCGGCAGCCCTGACCCGATCCGCACGACGTCGTCCCAGTTCGGCATGCGGTTCATCGTGCCGTGCCGGGGCGGCCCGGTCGTGGACGAATCAGAGCAGGTGCTTCGCGAGGAAGGTGTCGACGGCCGCCTTGCCGGCAGGGACGTGTTCCTCGGCCTTCCAGCGTTCCACCAGCTCGGCGCCGGGAGCGAGCTCGACCAGCCGGCGGGAGACCTGCTCGGGGTGGAACGGGTCGCCGCCCATCAGGACCAGCCACGGCGTCGTGAACCGGGCGAGGGCCTCGTCCGGGACGGAGTAGAGCATCCCGCCGCCCGCGTACATGTTCGAGCGGAACGCGGCCCAGTCGTCGTCGGACGCCTCGGGGTGGTCGGCCTCGATCCCGGCCCGCCACTCGTCGAACTTCTCCTCGAACATCTGCTGGTTGTCGTCCCGGCCGATCGGCTGGAGCGTGACGGCGGCGCGCACCCGCTCCGGTGCGGTGGCCAGCAGGCTCGCGATGTAGGAGCCGCCGATGCACATGCCGAGCACCGCGAACTCGTCGACGCCCAGGTGGTCGAGCAGCGCGAGCTGGTCGGCGGTGTAGGTGGACCAGCCGTCGGTGCCGTGCACCTCACCGGCCGAGCCACCGGCGTTGCGCTGGTCCATCGCGATCACGCGGTAGCGGTCGGAGAGGTGCTCGACCGGGTCCCAGGGGGCATTCCCCCAGGCGTCGATGGTCGAGCGCATCCCGCCCGGCGCGATCAGCAGGATCGGGAAGCCGGAGCCGCGCTCCTCGTGGTGCAGGGTCAGACCCGGACGCTCGAAGGTCGCCATGCCGTCCGACGTTAGGCCACCCGCGGGGGCGTCCGCTTCTCCGGACGGCGGCGCGCCAGGATCGAGGTCCCGTAGACGACCAGGACCAGCCCGAGCAGCAGCAGCCACATGAAACCGGGGCGCACGGTGTCGTCCAGGAGCGTGATCCCGACCAGTCCCGGGACGACGACCTGCACGACCATGTAGAGCGCGGTGACGGTCGCGATGTCGCCGAGCTGCAGGGCGCGGGCGTAGTTGTAGAGCCCGGTCGCCGCCATCCCGAGCAGCAGGTACACCAGCGGTTCCGCGAGCAGTCCGGAGACGCTGACGCCCTCCGAGACGTGCATCGCGCGGATGCACACCGAGCCGCCGCCGAGCCCGAGCCCGGCGAGCACCGCGGGCGGCCACGGCCTCGTCGTCCGGTTGGTCGCCAGCGTCGCCACCATGACGGCGACGAGTGCGGCCACCAGCACGGCCACCGTCGTCCCGTACCCGGTGACCGCTTCCTTCCGCTCGGTCCCGGCGCTGCCCGCGACCAGGGCGAGGCCGACGATGCTGCAGCCGATCGCGAGCCGGTGCACCGGGCGGAGCCACTCACCGCGGAACCAGCGGGCGTACAGGGCCGTCATCGCGATCGCCCCGGCCAGCGTGGCCTGGACGGCGAAGATCGGGATGAACTGCAGCGCGACGACCATGCAGAGCCAGGTCACGACGTCCATCCCGATCCCGCCGATGAAGCGGGGACGGGTCAGCACCGCGCTGGTGCGGCCGCCCCGGCGGGCGGCGTCGGCCTGGAGGATCGCCGCGACCGTGCTGCAGAGCATGGCCAGGACGGCGAACGTCATCCCGATCAGCACGGCCGCCCCCGGAGGGTCCGGGTACGGGCGGTGCCGAAGATCGTCACCGCCCGATTCTCACCTATCGCTACCGGGCGCCCGCCAGGCGGGCACCGGGAGCCGGTGCGGGACGCTGCTCGGGAAGCGCACCCGGCTGCGGGCCGGCTTCGAAGAAGCCGCTCATCAGGCCGCTGCCCGCACGCTCGCCGCGGTCCACCGCGCTCTTCCACGGGGAGTCGCCGGTGTGCGCCGCGCGGCGCTCGCGCAGCGCGGCCCGGGGACGCTCGGTGAGCACGAGCGCGAGCACCGTGATCGCGACGCCGGCGAACAGCGGTCCGCCGACCAGGAGCACCGGCCATCCGAAGGCCAGATACGCCACGACGAGTGCCACCGCCGCCATGCCGATGACCGCCCCTGCCAACCGCGTCACCACGCGCTCCCCTCGTACCGTGTCCGACCAGTGACCACCCGTGGTTCTACCACCTCGGGAGGGGTGTCCCCGGCTCACACGACGCGGCGCGGGACACACTTCGGGCCTTCGGGTGACACGAGGCCCGGGATGGGGCCGAGCCGGCGTGGGGGCTCCCGTTTCCACGCCGGCCCGGCGGTCCGAATCATCCCGTCCCGGCGGGATGCCGGGCGGGGTGGGGGTCACTCGCCGCTGTCACCGCAGCGCAGTGGGTGATCGGGGGTCACGCGGGAGCACCCGCGGGCGTCGCCGCCGGAGGCACCGGGGTGGTGGTGCCGGTCGCCGGTGGCGGGGTGGTCGGGCCCGGGTCGGTCCCACCCTCGGTGGGCAGAGGCGTCACCGGGGTGACCGGGGTGGTCGGCGCAGGGCTCGCGGGAGTGCCGGTCGACGGACCGGCCGGCACGGGCACGGGCGCCGGGGCGGGCGCGGGTACCGCGGCCGCCGGCGGCGGGACGACCGGAGCGGGCACCCCCGGCCGGGCCGGTGCCGCTGCGGCGGGTGCACCCGCCGTGCCCCGGGCGGTGTTCGCCGCGGGCTTCCCGGCCTGCGCCGCGGCCGTCGCGACCGCGGTCCCCGGGGACGCGGTCCCCGGTGCCGCTGCGGGCCCCGCGGCGGCCGGTGCCCCCGGGACGACGGGCGCCGGGGCGGCGGGCGCGGAGGTGGTGTCCGGCAGCGTCGGGGCCGCACTGAGCTCCCCGAACGACGGCTGGGTCGGCCAGAACAGGATCGCGCCGGCCACCGCGGCGATCCCGGCCAGCCCACCGGCCCCGATCAGGATCCGCTGCCGGAGCTGCGACCGGGCGGCCACGGCACGGTCGGCGTCCCGGGTGACCAGGGTGTCCGGCGCGGGCCGCTCCGGCGCCGCGAGCCGGTCGAGGGCCGGCGCGACCCCCGTGACCGGCGCGGCCGCGGTGCGCAGCGACGGGCGGACCGGGGCCGCCGGGAGGGTGGCCCGCCCGTCCGGCTGCGCGGCGCCGCGGCGGGCGGGGACCGCGGGCAGCGGCCCGGTCGCGGCGTCCAGGAGACCGACGGCCGTTCCCCCGTCCCGCTCGGCCACCGTCTCCGTACGGACGCCGGGCGGGGCCCACGGCGAGGCGGTCGCCGCCTCGCACGCCGCGGGGACGCCACCCGCACCGACCGGTACGGCACGCTCGGGTCCCCGCGGCGCCGGGATCCGGGACGTCGTCGGACCGGCCGCGGGGACGGGGGCGATCCGGACACCCGGCCACGACGTCCCCGCACCCGGTGCCACGGCGAGAGCCGCACCCCGTGCGGCCCCGTGCACCGGGTCCGCGGCGACCGCCAGCGGACGGCCGAGCGCGGCCGAGAGCACCTGGACCGCGACCGGCATCCGGGCGGCACCACCGGCGAGCAGCACCTCAGCGTCCGGGGCGGCGGCGAGCGCCGCCTCCACGGGCCAGGCGAGCGGCTCGACCAGCGGCCGGGCGAGCTCGTCGAGGTCGGAGCGGTGGATCCGGACCGAGGTCCGCACCCCCGGCAGGTCCACGCCGACGGTCGCGACGGTGTCGCGGGAGAGCAGTTCCTTGGCGGCCCGGCAGTCGTCGCGGAGCGCGGTCAGGGCGGCCAGCACCCGCGGGTCGTCGGTGTCGAGGGCGTCGAACGCGGCCGCGAGGTCCGGGGTGGCGCACCGGACGAAGGCGAACACGGCGTCGTCGACGTCGGCGCCACCGGTCCGGCACGCCTCGGTCCGCCCGGAGACGGCGGGGAGCACGCCGGGCCCGGCGGGGGCGAGCACGGTCGCGGTCGACCCGTTCCCGCCCAGGTCGACGACGGCGAGCGGCCGGTCGCCCGGCGCGCCGTCATGGTGGGCGAGCGCCACCGCCTGCGGTGCGGCGACCAGGGACACGGTGAGGCCGTGCCGGTCGAGCGCGGCGGCGAGCAGGTCGCGCTTGTGCCGGCCCCAGGACACCGGGTGGGTCACCCCGATCCGGGACGGCGCCCCGCCGTGCCGGGCGCCGATCTCGTCGACAAGGAAGCGGACCAGGCGGGCGCAGAGGTCCTCGGCGCGGTACGGGACACCGCCGAGCGACAGGGGGGTCGGGTCGCCGACCCGCTCGAGGAAACCGCGGGCGACCCGGTCCGGGTCGGCGGCGGCGCGGCGGCGTGCGGGCTCGCCGCAGAGGAGGTCACCGGCCGGGGTCGCGACGAGGACGGCGGGCAGCGCACGGGTGTCGCAGGCGCTGCCGTGCAGCACCGCGGCGGTCACCACGGTGGCGCCCAGGTCGATCCCGAGCAGGTAGGACATGTCCCTTCCCCTCGTCGGCGCCGAATCCCCCGACCCGCCGCATCCGGTGGCGCGCGACGCCGCAGGCGTCGGCCCCTTCCCGAGACCCATCGATCGCTGCCGCCCCGGCGTTAGCCCGTGCGGCGCAGCAATTCGCAGAGGGGGAGCGATCCCCTAGGGGCCCCCATCGGGACCCGGAACGATCCCCGATGGCCGTCGCGTCCGGTCTGCCTAGCTTTCTCGTCAACACCGGCCGACGCCCTCGAGCCGGTAACCACCGAAGCCCCGGAGGCGACCATGGCCGACCACGCCCACGACGTGACCCTGATCGAGTTCGTCCGCATGCTCCTGGGCCTCGGCCCGGACAAGGACGAGAACATCCAGCTCCGGGACTGGTTCAAGGACGACCCGCAGGCCGCGCTCGAGCACTACGGCCTGGGCGACCTGACCGCCGAGGACGTCCGCGACGCCGTCCTGATCGCCCAGGACAACGACACCGTCTCCTTCGACCGCAACTACGACACCGGTTTCGACTGGGACGGCGGCAAGGGCGGCTGGAAGTGGGACGGCGGCAAGGAGGGCGGCCACCACCACGCCGCCGGCGAGAAGGTCCACGTCACGGACAACTTCTACGCGTACGACGTGGACGACCGCGACACCATCGTCGACAACTCGGTCAACCAGAACATCGACACCGGCGGCGGCGACTTCCGCCAGTCGATCGAGACCAACTCGGTGACCGCTTCCGGCGACGGCGCGGTGGCCGCCGGCCGCGACATCGACGGCTCCACGACCACGACCGGCAACGGCAACGTGGTGGGCGACGGCAACGACGTGGTCAAGGGCGACGGCAACACCATCGCGTTCGGTTCCGGCGACGCCACCAGCACCGGCGACGTCAAGGCCGACGACGGCTCCGCCGTCTCCATCGGTGGCAACGCCTCCGGCTCGCACGACGCCACGAACTCGTTCAACGAGACCACCACGACCACGACGAACGAGACCTCGATCGACGGCTCGTACAACCAGGACTTCAGCCAGGACAACGACTCGCGCTTCGAGGACAACAGCGAGACCCACACCCACGTGGGCTCGCACAACTCGATCGACCTCGGCGTCGAGGCCTGATCCGGCCCACCCGCCCGGTGAGCGGGCCGGTTCCCGACACCGGCCCGCTCACCTCCCCCCTTCCGAACCTCCGTCGCGCGCCCGAGCGCGACGACACCTTCCGAGGAGCGCGTGATGTCCGCTGAGAAGTCGCTGATCCAGTTCATCCTGGACCTGCTGAAGGACCCGAAGCTGCTGGCCGAGTTCAAGGACGACCCGCAGGGCCTGCTCGCCCAGTGCGGCCTGTCCGAGGTCTCCGCCGACGACGTGCGGGACGCGATCGTCCTGGCCCAGGACAACGACGACGTGTCGTTCGACCGCAGCTACAACACCGGTGGCTCCGGCCACTCCGGCGGCGGCCACCACACCCCGCCGCCCCCGCCGGTCGAGCACGGCGAGGACCCGGTCAAGTACCTCGACAAGTACGTGACCAACAACCACTACACCTACAACGTCGACGACCGCGACACCATCGTCGACAACTCGATCAACCAGAACATCGACACCGGCGGCGGCGACTTCCGCCAGGACATCGAGACCAACTCGGTCGTCGCATCCGGTGACGGTTCGGTCGCGGCCGGCCGGGACATCTCCGACTCCACCATCACCACCGGCGACGACAACGTCGTCGGCGACGGCAACAACGTGGTGAAGGGCGACGACAACACGATCGCCTTCGGCGACGGCGACGCCACCACGGTCGGCGACGTCTCCGCCGACGACGGCTCGGCCGTCGCGGTCGGTGGCAACGCCTCCGGCTCGCACGACGCCACCGGCTCGTTCAACGAGACCGAGACGAACACCAGCACCTCGACCGACGTCTCGGACTCCTACAACCAGGACTTCAGCCAGGACAACGACACGTCGGTCGTCGACAACAGCGAGACCCACAACGACCTGCTGTCGCACAACGACGTGAACGCGAACCTGGCGGTCGACATCCTCTGATCCCTTCTTCGGGATAGGATGTCGCACCTGCTCTCCGGAGCAGTGCGCTGGGCCGCACGGCCCATCGGCCCTGGTCACCCCCACGTGGGTGACCAGGGCCGATGGCGTTCGTGTATCCATGACAGGAACGTGACGAGCGGTACCCGGACCGCTCCGGAGCACGAGCATGTGGGGGGCGTCGGCACGTGGCGGTACCGGAGGCGGTCGGCCTCGTCGACCTGGCCCTGAAAGCGGTCTCCGCCTACGACCGCCCCGATCTCACGCCTCGGCTGACCCAGGCCAAGACCCGGCTGACCGACCCCGCGGTGCGGGTGCTCGTCGTCGGCGAGTTCAAGCAGGGCAAGAGCCAGCTGGTGAACGCGCTGGTCAACGCGACCGTCTGCCCGGTCGACGACGACATCGCGACCGCCGTCCCCACGCTGGTCCGGTTCGGTGAGGACACCACCGTCACCCTGGTCCGTGAGGAGGCGGGCGATGAGCGGGCCGAGCGCACGCCCGTCCCGCTGGAGCAGCTGGCCGACCACGTCTCCGAGGGCGGCAACCCCGGCAACCGGTCCGGTCTCACCCGCGCCGAGGTCACCCTGCCGCGAAAGCTGCTGCAGAGCGGGCTCGTCCTCGTCGACACCCCCGGCGTCGGCGGGCTGGGCTCCGCGCACGGGGCGGCGACGATGTCGGCGCTGCCGACCGCGGACGCCGTCCTGCTCGTCTCCGACGCCAGCCAGGAGTACACCTCGCCGGAGATCGACTTCCTGCAGGCCGCCCGCAAGCTGTGCCCGAACGTCGCGTGCGTGGTCACCAAGACCGACCTCTACCCGCACTGGCGGCGGATCGTGGAGCTCGACGAGGGCCACCTGCGGAACGCCCGGATCGAGGCCGATCTGCTGCCGGTGTCGTCGGCGCTGCGGCTGCACGCGGCCCGTACCCAGGACCTCGACCTGATCGCCGAGTCCGGCTTCCAGGCGCTGGTGAGCTTCCTGCTGCGCAAGGTCGTGTCCCGGGCCGACGACCTGAGCCGCCGCTCGACCAGCCAGGACGTGCTCGTCACCTGCCAGTCGCTCGAGTCGAGCATGCGCGCCGAGCTGATGTCGCAGAACGCCCCGGAGAAGGCGGGTGCGCTGGCGAAGGACCTCGAGGCGGCCCGGTCCCGGGTCGACGCGCTGCGGCAGCGGTCGGCGCGCTGGCAGACCAGCCTGAACGACGGCGTCGCCGACCTGATCGCCGACATCGAGTACGACCTGCGGGACCGGCTCCGCGCCGTGTCCCGCGACGCCGAGCAGCTGCTGGAGGACGCCGACCCGGCGGACATCTGGGAGCAGTTCGCGGAGTGGTTCCACAAGCAGGTCTCGCACGCCGTCGCGCAGAACTTCGTGTGGACCACCGAACGGGCCCGCTGGCTGGCCGAGCAGGTCGCCGACCACTTCGCCGAGGACATCGACGTCCAGCTGCCCGATCTCCGGATCGCGGGCGGCGCGGTCGCCGGGAAGGTCGACGCGCTGGAGCTGCCGGCGAGCGAGAACTTCGGCCCCGGCCAGAAGCTGTTCGTCGGGATGCGCGGCGGCTACGGCGGCCTGCTGATGCTCGGCCTGGCGTCGACGTTCGCCGGGTTCGCGCTGCTCAACCCGCTGTCCATCGGCGCCGGGCTGCTCTTCGGCGCCAAGACCGTCCGGGACGAGAAGAAGCGGCTCGTGCAGCGCAGGCAGGCCGACTCCAAGAACGCCGTCCGCCGGCACATCGACGAGGTCACGTTCCAGGTCGGGAAGGACTCCCGGGACAACCTGCGCCAGATCCAGCGCGAGCTCCGCGACCACTTCACGGTGCTCGCCGAGGAGCTCTCGGAGTCCCTCAAGGAGTCGGTCACGGCCGCCCAGACCGCCATGAAGGACGACAAGGAGCGGCAGAAGCGGGTCGCCGACCTGGAGGCCGAGCTGGAGCGGGTCGGCGGGCTCGCCGAGCGGGCCCGCTCGCTCGCCGCGACCGTGGAGGCGTCGTCGTGAGCGCGCTGACCGACCAGACCCGCGCGCTGCTGCGGAACACCCTCGACGTCTACGGCGACTCGCCGCAGGCCGCGGGATGGCTGCGGCACCACCTGGAGCGGTTCGACGAGCCGCTGCGCGTCGCGATCGCCGGCAAGGTGAAGGCGGGCAAGTCGACGCTGCTCAACGCGCTGGTCGGGGAGCGGATCGCCACCACCGACGCGGGCGAGTGCACCCGGATCGTCACCTGGTACGCCGACGCCGCCGCCCCCGGCGTCCGGATGCGGCCCCGCGGCGGAGGCCCGGAGCGCCCGCTCACCCTGTCCCGCCGGGACGGCGCGCTGCGGATCGACCTCCAGGGCACACCGGTCGAGAACGTGGACCGGCTGCTCGTCGACTGGCCGTCGCAGCACCTGCGGCGCACCAACCTGATCGACACCCCGGGGATCGCGTCGCTGTCGTCGGACATCTCGGCCCGGGCCGGCGAGTTCCTCACCCCGGAGGACGCGCCGTCCCCGGCCGACGCCGTCGTCTACCTGATGCGCCACCTGCACGCCGGTGACGTGCGGTTCCTGGAGGCGTTCCACGACCGCGGCGTCGCCCGCGCGACGCCGGTCAACACGATCGCCGTGCTGTCCCGGGCCGACGAGATCGGCGTCGGGCGGCTCGACGCGCTCACCTCGGCGCGCCGGATCGCGCGCCGCTACCGCGGCGACGACAAGCTGCGCGGCCTGTGCCAGACCGTCGTCGCCGTCGCCGGGCTGGTCGCCGAGACGGCCCGGACCATGCGGCAAGACGAGTTCGTCGCGCTCTCCGAGCTGGCCGCGCTGCCGCGGGCCGACGTCGAGGCGCTGCTGCTCTCGGCGGACCGGTTCGGGCGCACCGAGCTCGACCGGCCCGACTCCGCCACCCGGGTCCGGCTGCTCGAACGGTTCGGCCTGTTCGGGGTGCGGCTGGCGAGCACGCTGATCCGCCAGGGGGTGAAGGACCCCTCCGCGCTGGCCGACGACCTCGTCCGCCGCTCCGGCCTGGACGAGCTGCGCCGGGTGCTGGACACCCAGTTCTCCGAGCGGCGGGACCTGCTCAAGTCCCGGTCGGCGCTGCTGGCCGTGGATCTCGTGCTGACCCGCGAGCCGCGACCCGCCACGGCCGCGCTGCGCGCCGAGGTGGAGCGGATCCTCGCGGGGGCGCACGAGTTCGTCGAGCTGCGGGCGCTGTCCGACCTGCGCGCCGGGAAGATCGTCTTTCCGGCGGAGGCACTCGCCGACGCCGAGCGTCTGCTCGGTGGCGACGGCGGGTCCGCGGTCGCCCGGCTCGGTCTCGACGACGGCGCGGGCCCGCGCGACGTCCGCGACGCCGCCGCCGACGCGCTGCGCCGCTGGCGCAGGCGCGCCGAGAGCCCGCTGACCGGGCGGGCGTCGGCGGAGGCGGCCCGGATCGTGGTGCGCAGCTGCGAGGGCCTGCTCGCGGCCCCGGTGCACCACTAGCCTCGGCGGTCCTCGAGGATCCGGCGGAGTCCGTCCAGCAGCTCGCTGCGGCTGCCGGCGCCGAGGCGCTGCCGGATCCGCGCGACGTGGTGCTCGACGGTCTTCGCCGAGATGAAGAGCGCCTCGCCGATCTCCTTCTGGGTGCGGCCCTGGACGACGAGCTCGCCGACCTCCAGCTCCCGCTCGGACAGCAGCGACGGCGGCTCCGCGCTCCCGTTGCCGCCCGGTTCCCCGGTGCCGCCCGTCCCGTTCCCCGGTGTGGCGGGGGAGGGCGCGGCGGGCTCGCTCCCCCGTGGCACGGACGGCGCCGCGGTGCCGCCCGGCCCGGCGGGGACGGGTTCCGCGCGACCGGCGTCCTCGGCGGGGGCGGCCCGCACGTCCGCTCCGGCCGCCTGCAGCGCCCGTGCACAGGCCAGCAGCGCGGACACGGCACGCCGGTCGTCGGTGCGCAGCGCCGCCTGCCCGGCGAGCCTGCCGCCGTCGAACGACAGGCCGACCGCGTGCAGCCCGCGGGCCGCCTCCTCGACGGCCGCCGCGTCGATCCGGTTCTCCAGCACCCCGACCCAGTGCGGCGCCGCGGCGGCCATGGCGTGGGCGAACCGGCTTCCACCCGCCTCCCGCTCGAGGGCCTCGGTGTGGGCCCGGGCGGTGTCGACGTCGTCGACCATGACGGCCGCCTGCAGCTGCGCCCAGTGCAGCGGTGCCCCCCACAGCGCGGGACGCCCGAGCCGGTCCAGCAGCGCGGTCGCCTCGTCGAGGTGCGGGCGGACCCAGCTCTCCTCGCGCAGCCGGGTCGCCGCGGTGACCAGCTCGCCGAGCGGCTGCAGGACGAACAGGTCCACCGGGTGCCGCACGATCGCCTGCCTGGCCCGGGTCCAGGACCGCATGAGCGCGCCGACGTCGGAGTTGCGGCGGGCGATCGCGACCTGCAGCGACGCGGCCAGGAACTCGTCGCGCGGCTCCAGCGGGCGGTCACCGCTCGCGGTGTCGACGGCCGCGAGCCGCTCGGCCGCCGGCCCCGTCGCCCCGCGCAGCAACGCGATCCAGCCCAGCAGCAGCCGGTGCCGCGGCCGGGCCGGGGCGCCGCCGAGCCCGGTGCGCAGGGCACGGTCCAGCACCGAGGACGCGACGTCGAACTCACCGGTGTGCACCGCGACCAGCGCGGCGAGCGCGGCCGGGGTGTCGGGCAGCAGCGCCGCACCGTGCGCGCTCTCCAGCAACCCTGCGGCACGCGCCAGACCGGACAGCGCCGCCGTCGGGGAACCCTGGACCGAGTCGAGCATGCCGCGGGCGGTGAGGTCGTCGGCCCCGTCGACGAGGGTCGGAGCCCGGCCCGGGACGAACCCGCCCGCGCCGTCGACGACCTCGCGGGCCTCGGCCAGCGCGCCGGTCCCGATCAGGACCGGGACGGCCGCGGCGGGCATGCCCTCACCGGCCACCGCCGCCGTCCACCGGTAGAGCTCCGCGCTGCGGGCGAGCAGGCCGCGGCGCGCGAGCACCGCGGCGGCCACCGACCCGGCACGGACGGCGTCGTCGGGCTCGACGGCGTCGGTCGCGGAGAGCACGGCGTCGGCGTGACCGAGCGCCCCGTCGAGGTCCCCGGCGACCAGGTGCGACGCCGCCCGGTGGGCGGCCACGGCCAGCGGCGGGGTCCCGGCGGCGACGGCCTCGGCGTAGAACCGGACGGCGTCGGGGTGCTCGGAGCGGGCGGCCTCGGCCGCCGCGGCGGCGAACACCGCGGCCGCCCGGTCGCCGGTCGCACCCGAGCCGCGCAGCATCCGGGCGACGGCGAGCACGCTCCCCCCGCGATCGAGCTCGATCTCGGCCAGCGAGCGCCGCAGCTCGGTGCGCCGGGCGGGCGCGACCCGTCCCCGCACCACCTCGCCGACGAGCGGGACCACCCGGCCGTCGGGGGTGCACAGGCCGGCCGCGGCGGCGCGCTGCACCAGCTCGTCGAGCTCGTCGATGCCCGACCCGGCGGCGTCGGCGAGGCCCAGCAGCGGCACCAGCACCTCGCTGTCGGACGGCGCGCCGAGCGCGGTCGCGGTCACGAGGTCGACGACACGCGGGTCCTCGGCGTCGACGACGTAGCCGATCTGCTCGGCCAGCCCGGCCGGCACCGCACCGATCGTCGCGCCGGAGGCCAGCAGCCGGTCCACCAGCATCGGCGAGCCCGCGGTGCGCTCCAGGACGGCGCGGACCGTCTCGTCGGTGATCCGTTCCCCGGTGACCCGCACCGCGCGCGCGGCGACCCCGGCGGCGTCGAGGGAGCCCAGCACCAGCGGCGGGGCACCGGCGGCGAGGACGGCGCCGAGCCGGGCCAGCGCCCGCCCGCGCGGCCAGGGCCGGAACGCGACCAGCATCCGTGCCCCGGGGCGCCCTGCCAGCTCACGCAGCGCGCCCAGCTCGCCGTCGCCGAGCTCGTGCGCATCGTCGACGACGACCACCGCCGACGGGTCGGGCGCACCGCCGGGCACCCCCTCGACGACGTCCGCACCGGCGTCGGCCCAGGTCCGGGCGAGCGCGCGGAGCACGGTGGACTTGCCCGACCCGGCCGGCCCGCCGACGGCGACGGTGCGCGGGGCGGACGGGTCATCGGCCACCGCGCGGACGAGCGCGATCGACACCGGGCCACCGGCGAGCGGGCCGGTTCCCGGTGCGGTCCCGGTCGGTGCCGCTGTGCTCACGCAACCTCCTCGCCCGTCCCCCGATCGGGGAGTGGCCGAGGTTATCGGGTGCGGCCGCGGGAGACCTGTGGGGTCCGGGCAGGATCACCCCTGTGGTCGACGAGGTGTGGGCGATCGTGCTGGCCGGTGGCAGCGGGACCCGCTACGGGCGGCTGAAACAGCTCGAGGAGCTGGCCGGGCTCCGGCTGGTCGACCACACGGTCGCCGCCGCACGGCGCACCTGCGACCGGGTCGCGCTCGTGCTGCCGCCCGGGGTCGTGTGGGACGGCGAGCCCGTCGACCTGCTCGCCGTCGGCGGGGACCACCAGTCGGCATCGCTGCGCAACGCGCTGGCCGTGGTGCCGGACTCGGCGTCGGTGCTGGTGCTGGCCGACCCGGCGCACCCGCTCGCCGCGGACCGGCTGTTCACCGACGCCGTCGCCGAGGTGCGGGCCGGTGCCGACGGTGCGGTGCCGGTGATCCCGATGCTGGAGGTCGTGCAGCGGGTGGAGGACGGCGTGGTGGTGGAGACGCTGCCCAAGAAGGACACCTGGCTGGCGCAGTCGCCCCAGGCGTTCCGGGCGGACGTGCTGCGGGCCGCGCACGCCGACGCGCCCCGCCCGGTGGAGAACTCGGGCATGCTCGCCGCGCTCGGACACCGGGTGGTGACGGTCGCGGGGGACCCGGGGAACCTGCACGTCGCGACGGAGGAGGACCTGGCCGTCGTGCGCCGGCTGGCGGCGCCGTGAGGCCGGTGTCCTAGAAGACCGTGCCGGCGTCGGCGGCCACCAGCTCGTCGGTGGCGCGCTCGACGACGGCGGCGATCGTCATCGACGGGTTGCAGGCCGCGGTCGTCCCGGGCATCAGCGATCCGTCGAGGACGTAGAGACCGCGCTGCCCGTACACCCTGCCGGCGGCGTCGCACACCGTGCCGATGCACGCACCGCCCAGCGGGTGCCAGGTGGTGGGGACGACGTAGGTGGTGTCGAGGAGGACCCCGCCGGGACCGATGATCCGGTTCATCCGCTCGTGGATGCGGCGGGTCAGTGCCGCGTCGCCGTCCGGGGGCCAGTGCAGGACGGCCTCCCCGCGGACCGGGTCCCACCGGTAGCGGCCGCGGCCCTCGCTGACCCCGTAGCCCACGGTCATCGTGGTGCGCAGGTCCGGCAACGGCGGCAGGGATGCCTGGATGACGGTGTTCGCCGTCGCCGGGTCGGACCAGTCCTTGCTGCCGTAGACGACCGGTCCGCCCTGCGGCGATCCGAAGTCGTCGGTGAGCGAGGTCCAGGTACAGATCCGGTCGCCGTTGGTGCCCCAGTTCTCACCGAGGGCGTCCGGGAGATCCGGGATCGTCCCCTGCTCGCGGGCCCGCAGCAACAGCCGGTTGGTGTTGGCGGTGCCCGCGGCGAGCACGAGCGCGGTCGTGGTGAGGATCTTCCTCTCCAGGACGGTGCCGTCGGCCGCGATCCGGTCGACGTGGACCTCGTAGCGGCCGTCCGCGGTCCGGGCCACGTCGGTGACCTGGTGCTGCGGGGCGACGGTGACGAGGCCGGTCGCCTCGGCCGCAGCCAGGTAGGTGACGTCGACCGAGTGCTTGCCGCCGTTGTTGACACCGAATGCGCAGTCGCCGTTGGTGTACGACGGCGCCATCTCGCCGCGCAGCTCGCGCAGTGCGAAGTCCCAGTCGATGGGCATCGGGATCTTCTCGACGTCGTACCCGGCAGCCTCGGCGTTGTGGCAGAAGGCGCGGGCGGCGGCGTAGGTGGGGCTCTCGACCAGCTCGTCCGGTGCGGTGGCCAGCCGGAGCATCCGCGCGACCCGCGGGTAGTGCTCGCGCGCGAGCAGGCCGTAGTCCAGATCGGACGGCATCGTCGTCTCGAACAGCTCCCGGGTCGGCTGCAGCGACATGCCCTGGTAGAGCAGCGACCCGCCGCCGACCCCGGCGGCGCAGAACGTGTCCATGCCGACGCCGGAGACCCGTTCCAGGACACCGACGTAGCGGCCCAGCGCCCCCAGCGGGGTGCCCCGGCCGAGGCCGCCGAGCAGCAGCGACAGCGGTGTCGTCTGCTCGTCGAGCGGGTCGGTGACCGACCCCATCCAGATCATCCGCTCGTCGGGGGTGCGGGTCGGGCGGGGGAACGTGTCGGCGTCGGGGCCGGTCGGCCAGCGACGGCCGCGCTCGAGCACCGTCACCGGGATGCCCGCCTCGGCGAACCGCAGGGCGGTCACCCCGCCGCCGAACCCGGAGCCGACCACGACGACCCGGTGCTCTTCGCGACGGACGGGCACACGACCGGGAGCGGCGGCCGCGGCGCCGGCCCCCAGCAGGCCGAGCCCGGTGGCGGCGGCCCCGGCAAGTACCGACCGGCGGCTGATCGCCTGCATCCGGCTCTCCCCTCGTCGGGATCGGACAGCTGAATGGACACCTGTCCACTCAGCGGCGCACGTTAACCCATCAGGGTGCTACCCCAGGTAACGGGGTCGTCTCTCGGTCGACCGTCTACCCTCGCCCCGTGGAGATCTCCCGGCGCAGCGAGGTCACCCCGGCCACCCGGGACGGCCTGCTGGCGGCCGGCGCCGCCGAGCTGGCGGAGAACGGGTCGGGGACCCTCACCGTCCGCCGCGTCGCCCGACGGGCCGGAGTCTCCCCGGCGACGGCCTACAAGGTCTTCGCATCGAAGGAGCACCTGCTGTCCGCGGTGTTCCTGACCCACCTCCGGGCAGCACCGGACGAGGACCCCACCGGCCCCGGCGCGCCGGTGGAGGAGCGGCTGGCCCGGTTCGTCGACGACCTGGTCGCCGGGCTCGCCGGTGGGACGGCCCTGGACACCGCACTCCGCGCCGTCTTCCTGGGCCGGGACCCGGACGTGCGCCGGGTCAGGAACTCGGTGGTGGAGGACTTCGAGCTGCGCTTCGACCGGGCCTGCGGCGACGACCTGACCGGCGACGCACGCCGCGCGGCCCGGCTGCTGTTCTCGGGAGCGATGGTGCTGGCCGGGACGGGGATCGAGCCGGCGGATCGCATGCGGGAAGACCTGGTCCGTGCAGTCCGTGTCCTGCGGGCGGAGGCCCGCCGGGACGGCTGACGGCGCACCGGGTCAGACCGCCAGCAGCTCCGTCGATCCCAGGCCCAGCTCGTCCAGGGTGGACCGCACCTCTCCGATGTAGACCGGGTTCATCAGCAGCACCGACCGCGGCGGTGCGTCGAGGAGGTCCTTCGGCGCGCGGATCGGCAGCCCGAGACCGCCCATGTAGTGCCCCTGGAGCCCCGGGTTGATGTCGACGACCGCCTGCACCGCCCCCGGCGCCGGGCCGTCCACACCGGACAGGCCGCTGTCGCCCTCGACGACGTTGAGGAAGGTCAGGCCCTTCGCCCCGCCACCCCACACGACGACCTCGTCCCCGGCCGCGGCGCGCTCGCCCAGCCAGACCCGCCACCGCCCGACCTGTTCCCGGACCCGGGTGGCGAAGGCGTGGCAGGCGTCGTGCAGCGCCTCGCGCAGGTGCGGCTCCAGCTCCGGTGTGCCCGGCGTGCCGTCGGGCCCTGCCTCGGCGACGACGTACTGGTCGGCGTAGGTCAGCCGGACGGCCGGGTCGGAGAATCCCGCCCCGGTCAGGAAGGTGCGCATGGTCGCCGGGGTGAAGTAGGAGCAGTGCTCGTACTGCAGGTCCCAGAACGCGCCCTCGTCGAGGATCCGGCCGAGATCCGGGACCTCGGCCAGCAGCGCCCGCCCGCCGCCCCGGACGAGACCCGCGCGCAGTTCGGCACCGAACGCGGCCAGCGCCGGGATGTGCTCGAGCGTGTGCCGGCAGACCAGTGCGGCCGTACCCGGCTCCACCTGGTCCCTGGCGAACTCGGCGGGGAGCGCGGTCAGCCGCCCCGCCAGCTCGGCACGGACCCGTGCCGGGGCGAAGTGCGGGTCGATCCCCGTGACCCGGCCGACGCCCGCGCCGACCAGCTCGGCGGCGAAGTCGCCGGAACCGCACCCGACCTCGACGACGTGCTCGCCCGCCAGCCCGAACCGGGACACCCAGTCCGCGGTGATCTCGGCGGCGTACGCGGCGAACCGGGGGGAGTGGTGCTGGGACTCCTCGTGGTCGCCGGTGTAGTCGAGCAGGCCGGCGTCGAAGTCGCGGTTGAAGACCGTGCCGCAGCGCTCGCACAGCACCAGGACCTGGTCTCCGACGCTCACCGACCGGGCCGACGCCGGATCGGGGAGCACCGCCGTGCCGTGCACCGGCAGGCCGGTCACCGAGAAGAACGGGTCGGCGGCGGGGGCGTCGCAGGCGGGACAGCGGTTCAGCACCCGGGGAGACTAGCGAGCCCGCGTCACCCGTCCGAGCGGGTGGGCGGCTCCCGCCCGGTCAGCGGTCGGCGACGCCCGACGGGTCCTGCGCCACCGGGACGGGCGCCCCGCCGGTGCCGAGCAGCTTCTGCCAGACCGGGTGGTCGACGACGTCCGGCACGCTCTCCACCTTCCGGTGCCGGGCCAGCAGCTCGACCGCACGCGCCGCGTCACCCTCCGAGCCCGCCCGCACGGTGCGTGCCAGCTCCGGCCAGGACTCGCCGCCGAGCAGCCCGTTGGCGTCCTCGGCGCGGTGCAGGACCTGGAACTCGGTGACGGCACCGAGCGTGCGGTCGTCGTAGCGGCCGTCCGGATCGCCGCGCAGCGTCCCGGCGTCGCGGAGCAGCAGCTGTGCCGCCTCGACCAGCGGCCCGGAGTCGCCCTCGCGCAGCAACGGCCAGGTCGCCTTGGTCGCCTCGGTGCGCGACAGCCGTCGTCCGAGCAGTCCGGCGACCTCGTTCCGCAGCCGCGGCAGCATCCCGTAGAGGCGATCGCCGGGGCAGATCGTGTTGCGGTAGTCGCGGTGCCCGTAGAGCTCGCTGGGGGCGATGCCGTACCGCGAGCAGATGTAGGCACACGTCGCGCGCAGCGAGTTCCACAGCGGCGCGGGCGGATCGACGCCGATGTAGGTGCCCTCGTTCTCGATCCCGATCGCGATGATGTTCTGCCCCGGCGAGTGCGCGCCCTCGACGACCCGGCGGCCGCCGTTGAGCTCGCCGAGGCTGTAGAGCCTGCCCTCGAGGACGTGCCCGCCCCGGGAGATCGTGAAGTGCTGGCCCGAGTCCAGCCAGCCGTTGCGGTCCATGTGGAAGGCCTGGATCCCGCGTGCCATCCGGTGCGCCGCCGGGACGCTGAAGTCCGGCGTGTTCGCGCCGGCCGTGTGGTGCACCAGGATCCGGATCGGGCGCCGGTCCCAGATCTTCGGCGGCGACGACGGCCGGCGGGCACCCCACTCCGAGCAGCGGGCGATTTAGGGCGCGCGGACCGCCTCGGCGAGCGCACCGGCGCCGGCCGCGGGGCCCGGCATCCCGGCCGGGCCCGGCACCCGGGTCGACGACGGCGGGGGGACCGGCGACGGCGGCTCGGCCGCGTGCGCACGGCCCCCGAAGGCGGGCACGACGAGCCCGGCACCCGCGGCCGCGCCGGCGACCAGCAGCCCGCGCCGGCTCGTCCGCCGGCGGCCCGTGGCGGCGTCCGCGGCGCCGGGACCGTCCGGCCCGGCGGGCACCGGCCCGGGGCCGGCGTGCTCGTCGGGTTCGCCCATCGCCGTCCGCCCTTCCGGCGGCACCGCACGATCCGGTGCCGGTTCGAGTCCCACGTGCCACGCACACCTCGTGCGTCTCACGGGTGATTGTCGACCAGTAGTCCGAAATTCTGCGGCGGACGCGCCGGTCGTCCTGTCACCCGGCCATGTCGCGTCGCCGTGCGGAGAGCCCGGCCTTGCCTCGGTTACCGGTGAGTAATACTCTGGAGTCGGTTACTGGCCGGTAAGGGAATCGGCCCTGGCAGGAACGGCGGTGAAGGACAGATGGGCCACTACAAGAGCAACGTGCGCGACCTGGAGTTCAACCTCTTCGAGGTCTTCCGGATCCAGGACCACCTGGGGACCGGGCCGTTCTCCGACGTCGACGTCGACACCGCCAAGGGCGTGCTGTCCGAGCTGTCCACCGTCTGCACCGGCCCGCTCGCCGAGCACTACGCCACCATCGACCGCAACCCGCCGGTCTACGACCCGAAGACCTTCTCGGTCACCACCCCGCAGGAGCTCAAGGACGCCTACAAGGTCCTCTGGGACGGCGAGTGGTGGCGTCTCGGCGTGCCGAACGAGCTGGGCGGCATGGGCATCCCGCCCTCCGTGCAGTGGGCCGCGGCCGAGATGATGCTCGGCGCCAACCCGGCCGTCTTCATGTACATGGCCGGCCCGAACTTCGCCGGGATCCTGCACAAGAACGGCAACGACGAGCAGCGCCGCTGGGCCGAGATCATGGTCGAGCGCGGCTGGGGCGCCACGATGGTGCTCACCGAGCCGGACGCGGGCTCCGACGTCGGTGCCGGCCGCACGAAGGCCGTCCAGCAGGACGACGGCACCTGGCACATCGAGGGCGTGAAGCGCTTCATCACCTCGGCCGAGCAGGACTTCACCGAGAACATCATGCACCTGGTGCTGGCCCGCCCCGAGGGCGCGAAGCAGGGCACCAAGGGCCTGTCGCTGTTCCTGGTCCCGAAGTTCCACTTCGACACGCAGACCGGCGAGTCGGGCGAGCGCAACGGCGCCTTCGTCACGAACGTCGAGCACAAGATGGGCCTCAAGGCCTCCACGACCTGCGAGCTGACCTTCGGCGCGCACGGCACCCCGGCGGTCGGCTGGCTGCTCGGCGACGTGCACGACGGCATCGCCCAGATGTTCCAGGTCATCGAGTACGCCCGGATGATGGTCGGCACCAAGGCGATCGGCACGCTGTCCGCCGGTTACCTCACCGCGCTGGAGTTCGCCAAGGAGCGGGTCCAGGGCGCCGACCTGACGCAGATGACGGACAAGACCGCGCCGCGCGTCACGATCACCCACCACCCGGACGTGCGCCGCAGCCTCATGCTGCAGAAGGCCTACGCCGAGGGGATGCGCGCGGTGTACACCTACACCGCCACCTTCCAGGACCGGATCCGCCTCGGCGACGAGGGCGGTGGCGTCAGCACCGAGCTCGCCGAGAAGGTCAACGACCTGCTGCTGCCGATCGTCAAGGGTGTCGGCTCGGAGCGGGCCACCGAGCAGCTCGTGCAGTCGCTGCAGACCCTCGGCGGCTCCGGCTTCCTGCAGGACTACGCGATCGAGCAGTACATCCGCGACGCGAAGATCGACTCGCTGTACGAGGGCACGACCGCGATCCAGTCCCAGGACTTCCTGTTCCGCAAGATCGTCCGGGACAACGGCCAGGCACTCGCGCACGTCGCAGGCGAGGTGCAGGCGTTCATCGACTCCGACGCGGGCAACGGCCGGCTGAAGGAGGAGCGTGAGCTGCTGCGGACCGCACTCACCGACGTGCAGGGGATGCTCGGCTCACTGACCGGGTACCTGTACGCCTCCGCGGAGGACGTGAAGAACCTCTACAAGGTCGGGCAGCACACCGTCCGGCTGCTGATGGCGGTCGGCGACCTGCTCGTCGGCTGGCTGCTGCTGCGCCAGGCGTCGGTCGCGCTCGAGGCGCTCGGGACCGACGGCGTCTCCGCCAAGGACCGCGCGTTCTACGAGGGCAAGGCCGGGGTCGCGTCGTTCTTCGCGAAGACCGTCCTGCCGCGGCTCACCTCGGACAAGGCGATCGTCGAGGGCGCCGACAACGCGCTGATGGAGCTGGACGAGGCGGCGTTCTAGTCGCACGGGAGACGGAAGGGCCCCGGACGCGGACTCCCCGCCCGGGGCCCTTTCTTCTGCCCGGTACCTACTGGGCGATATAGCTCTCGAGCTGCTCTCGCTCCTGCTCCAGCATGTCGATCCGGGCCTTGACCAGGTCACCGATGGACACGATCCCGGACAGCACACCGTCCACGACGACCGGCAGGTGCCGGACCCGCCGCTCCGTCATGATCTTCGCGAGATCACCGACGCCGTCGTCCGGCGAGCAGGTGACGACCTCCGCCGTCATGATCTCGGAGACCCGGGCGTTCAGCATCGCCCCGCCCTGCTGGTGCAGGCGGCGGACCACGTCCCGCTCCGAGACGATGCCGACGATCCGTTCACCGTCGACGACCGGCAGCGCGCCGAGGTTCCCCTCGGTGATGAAGCGCAGCACCTCGGTGACCGCCTCGTCCGGTGACACCGTCGTCACCGCACTGCCCTTGCCCTTCAGAACGTCCGCGATCCGCATGGCGTACCCCGATCCCTCGCGTCGCTGCGTCGGAGAGATCAGGGTACGAACATGACGTGGGTCTCGTCAGCCTCTGGCGGAGATCGTCACCGGATCAGCCGCCGCACTGCACGATCGGCTGAGGGTTGTACTTGACCGTCCGGGTCTCGCTCTGGGTCTCCCCGCTCTGGACGTTGCGCATCGTCCGGGTGTCCGTCGCGGTGAAGCCCGGGGAGCCCTTGCTGGCGCTGCACGGCTGCCCCGGCGGGATGGTGACGAGCTGCGGCTCCGTGGGGTTGGTCCGGGGACCGGTCTCGGAGGTCACGTCGTACATCTTCTGGCCGAGGAACGTCACGGTGACGTTGCTGGGCGTCCAGGCCGTCTTGATCAGCACGGCCGTCGGGCCCTCGTTGCGGAACTTGACGTCGATCAGGTTGTCGAAGACCGTCGCCTCGCGGGCCACCGGGTAGCGGCTGATGTAGTAGCTGTGCTCCTTGTGCTCGACGTCGGTCATGCCGGCGAAGTACGACGCGTTGTACAGCGTCGTCGCGAGCTGGGAGACACCGCCGCCGACGCCGCGCGCCGGATGGCCATCCTCGATGATCCCGGCCTCGACGTAGCCGTTGGACGCGTTCCGCGGGTTGGTCACCCCGTTCAGGCTGAACGTCTCGCCGGGCTGGACGATCTGGCCGTCGATCATCTCGGCGGCCCGCCGGATGTTCTGACCCGAGTCCGCGGCGAACCCGCCGGTGGTGAAGGTGCTGATCTCTCCGGCGTTGCCGAGCGACTCCAGGTCCGCGGTGGTGATCTCGGCAGGCTTCTGGGCGTAGACCGCCGCGACCTGGCGCGGGCCCTCCCCGGTCAGGATCGGGAGGACGCTAGTGAACGTCGCGTCGTAGTCGATCCCGCGGCCGTCCTGCGAGGGGATGACCCGCGGCGGGTTCGCGGCGAAGTCCAGCTGGGCGTCGACACCGGGCTTCTCGGTGCTCGCGAGCTGCGGCTTGGCCGAGTCCTCGAGCGTCTTGTTCGCGATGACCGGCTTCAGCTTCGCGGCGCCCTCCGGGTCCGCGGTGAAGCTCAGCGCCTTGGCGATGTCCTCCGGCGGGACCGTCGCGTTCGCACCCTCGCCGGTGATCGTCAGCGGGCCGGACACCGCGGGCCTCGCGACCTCGTCGATGGCCTGCTGCACGTCGGCCGGGGTGGTCTCCGGCTGCTCGATGATCAGCGGGAGCTGCACCGGCTGCCCGGACGCCCACTGCTGCTCGACGACCCCGACGGCCGCGTCCACGTCCAGCTGCTGGCCGGGCTCCGGCGCGACCGGGGTGGGCTCCACGCCCTGCCACTCGATCGAGCCCTCCTTCGGCTCCTTGAGCGCCAGCGGCGCCATCTGCTCGAGCGCGGTGCGCACGGCGCGGTCGTCGGCGGAGTTGACGATCTCGACGTCGCGCGTCGTGAAGAACGACGAGATCCGGGTGATCGGGTTCAGCGGCTGCTGGCCGGCCTCGTCCAGGGTGCGCGCGTAGTCGACCTGCAGGCCGGCGGCCTTCGGGTCGATCTCGCTCCGGATCTCACCGGCCTGCACCGGGACCGGCGCCGACGAACGCGGCTCGATCGCGGCCTGCAGCTTCTCGGTGGCGGCCGAACGGGACAGCCCGCCGATCTCCTGACCGGCGACGACGACGCCGCGCGGCACGCTCCCGGAGGAGAACACGAGGTCACCGACGTAGCCGAGGGCCAGCACACCGAGCACCGCCGCGGCGACGATCAGCCCGGTCGGGCGCGTGCGGCCGGAGCCGCCGTCGCCGTCACCGGAACCGCCGTCACCCTGGCCACCGCCCGCACCGGGGTCGTCGGGGCCGCCCGGGCCACCGGGGCCGGGGGCGCCCGCGGCACCGCCGAAGACGGCCGTCCCGGCCGTCTGGATCCGCTCGGTGCGCTCGCCGGGGTCGCCCGCTCCGGCCTGCGCGGCCGCGACCCGGGGCATGACCTGGGTGTTCTGTTCGCTCAGCGGGGCGACGCGGACCGTGTCCTCGGCCGAACCGTTCGTCGCCGCGCCGGGGGCCTGCGGAGGGGCGCCGGCCACGGTGGGCTGCTCCGCGCCCGGTCCGGCGGGCGTGCGGGTCGTGTCCGCGCCGGCCGCGGCCGCGGCGGCGCCCGCTCCTGCGGCAGCACCTGCTCCCGCGACTCCCGCTCCGGTGGCTCCTGCTCCCGCGGCGCCGGGCGCCGCGGCCGGTGCGGTCGGTGCAGCCGGTGCGATCGGTGTGGCCGGTGCAGCCGGTGCGACCGGTGTGGCCGGTGCAGCCGGTGCAGCCGGTGCAGCCGGTGCGACCGGTGTGGTCGGTGCGACCGGTGTGGTCGGTGCGACCGGTGTGGTCGGTGCGACCGGGCCGGGGGACGGGCGGGACGTCGGCGTGGGACGGGTGGCGCCGTCGCCCTGGGGGGCGCCCTCGGCGCCGCCGGGCCGGCCCGCACCCGGCTGCGAGGCCGTGGGGGTGACGGCATCCGCGACCGGCGCCGCTCCTCCGGCGCGTGCGGCCGGATCGGCCTCCGGGTCGACCGCCTGACCGGCGACCGAGCGGGCGGCGGGCGAGGCGGGCGGTGCACCGTCGGCGGCCGCGGCGGGGTCCGCCGGACGCGGCGACGGGGACGGGCGCGCGGCACCGGCGTCGTTCGTGGCCTGCGGGCCGGGCGAGGGACGACGGTCGGGCATCACCGGGCGGACCGGCTCTCCCGTGGCGGCGGGGGCCTCACCGGCCGTGCCGCGGTCTCCCGTTCCCGCTTCCGGTGCGGGGGTCACCGGCTGGTCGGCGGCCTCTCCGGGCGGGGACTGACGCTCGGGCATGACCTGGGACTTCCTTTCCGCACTGCCGTCGTACCGGGCCACGCCGCACCCTCGGGAGGGCGACGTGCAGGAGTCAGAGGTAGAGACCGGTTCCGTGCTCGGCGGACGCCTCGGAGGCGACCGCGTGCAGGTCCCGCTCGCGCATCACCAGGTGTCCGACCCCGCCGACCTCGACCTCGTACTGGTCCTCGGGCGCGAGGAGGACACGATCACCCGGCTTCACCGTGCGCACGTGCTGACCCACCCCCACGACCTCTCCCCAGACAAGACGCTTGGCGACCTGTGCGGTTGCCGGGATGACGATTCCGGCCGAGCTCCGTCGCTCACCGGCGCCCTCGATCTTCTTGATCATGACCCGGTCATGGAGCATCTGGATCTCGAGTTTGGGCTCGACCACCCGGCCGATGCTACGGCCCGGCGCCGACGCGCCCGGCAGCGCCCGGGGGTCGTGACGACCGGTCCCGAACGTGGAACGCCCCGCGGCGCGACCGAGTCGGGGGTCCGGTGGCGCCGCGGGGCTCATCAGAGATTTCGCGACCACACGCCGTCCTGTTACACCGCAACTTGTTTTCACTCGTCCGGAGTAGTCGGGGGGTCAGGCGTTGGCGAGCAGGTAGCGCCCGAAGTGCGGCACGGTGAAGGCGATCTGCCCGCGCTGGGCGGAGAAGACGAGGCCCTTCTTCAGGAGGCTGTCCCGCGACGGCGAGAGCGACGACGCCCGCCGGTCGAGGTGCTTCGCCACGCCGGCCGTGTCGACGGGCAGGTCCTCGCCGTCGGTCAGCTCCGCCATCGCGCGCAGGTACTCGCGCTCGGCGGGGGTGGCGCGCTCGAAACGGGACCCGAAGAACCCGACGGCGAGCTCGGCCTCCGCCTCCGGCGCCGCCATCGCGATGTCGCGGGGACCGATCGGGCTCGTCGGGGCCGCGTCCCAGGCCGCCTTGCCGTAGGCCTGCACGAAGTAGGGGTAGCCGCCCGACCGCTGGTAGAGATCGTCGAGGGCGTCCTGGTCGAACGTCGCGTCCTCCCGCTCGGCGGGTGCGAGCAGCGCGAAGTCGGCGTCCTTGCGATCCAGCCGGTCGATCCGCGAGTACTTGAACAGCCGCTCGGAGTACGACTTCGACGCCGACAGCACCGCGGGCAGGTGCGGGAGCCCGGCGCCGACGACCACCAGCGGGACCCGCGACTGGGACAGCTCGTGGCAGGCGGCGCAGAGCGCGGAGACGTCGTCCGGCCGCAGGTCCTGCATCTCGTCGATGAGCAGGGCGATGCCGGAACCGACGTCCTGCGCCAGCTCGGCGACCTCGGTGAACAGCTCGACGAGATCGATCTCGACGTCCCCGGAGTCGGCCCGCCCGTTGCGCACCGGGACGTCGATGCCCGGCTGCCAGCGGTCGCGCAGCTTCGTGCCCTCGGGCGACGACCGCAGCGCGAACGCCTTGAGCACGCCGAGCACCTCGTCGATCCGCTCCGGGGCGCGGTGCCGGACCGCGAGGTCGCGGATCGCGCGGTGCAGGGCGGCGGAGAGCGGACGGCGCAGGTCGGCGTCCGGCCGGGCCTCGATCTTCCCGGCGCCCCACCCGGCGTGCATCGCCATCGAGCGGAGCTCGCCGAGCAGCACCGTCTTCCCGACGCCGCGCAGGCCGGTGAGCACCAGGCTCCGCTCCGGACGGCCCCGCGCGACCCGCTCGAGGACGATCTCGAAGGCGTCCACCTCGCGGTCCCGTCCGGCCAGCTCGGGCGGGCGCTGCCCGGCCCCGGGGGCGAACGGGTTGCGCACCGGATCCATGGACCGACGGTATCCGGCGGTCTTCCGGATTCCGTAGACGGCGACGACGGGCGCACGGCGTGTCGCCCCGATCCACCCGGCCGGCCCAGTGCCGGACGGGACCGCGCCGCCTTTCGACGGCGCCTCTTCTGCGAATTCGCTTCCCCGGGCAGCGATTCCACGGAAAGGGTCACCACCCGGCCCGGCCGCCACCGTCCGCACTGTTCACGGAACGTGACTGCTCACCGCGCCGGTCCCGGTTCCGGGGACCCCGGCCCGGCGATCCGGGAACGGTCGGTGCGTACCCGCGGGGTGAATCACATCGCTGTCGTCACGATCCGGTGGCCTCGGCCGGTGAGCCTTCCGTGACCTGCGACGACCGGCGACACTTCACATCGGGACGATCCGGTCGCCCCGCCCTGCCCCGGAAGGAAGTGCCGTGAACCGACGTCGTGGACGGCACCGCGCCACCGAGACGCACCACTCCACACTGCGGATGCGCCCGATCACTCAGCGTTCGACGACCCAGCGTCGCCGACCGCTGGACGGGCTGCGCAGTCTCCTCGCCGGAGCCCGGCCCGGCTGGTGATCGTCGGCGGGGGTGGCCCCGACCGCCCCCGCCGTACTCCCGGCCCCGTGCCGCCCCTGCCGCTCAGCGGTCCCGGCGGTCCCCACCGTCGACGATCTCGCCCTCGACGACCTCGCCGTCGACGACCGGCCCGGTGATCCTCGGCGGAACGGCGCCCGGCCGGCGGCGCTCCTCCGTGACGGTGTCGCCGTCCACCACGGTCTCGCCGTCGACGACGGTCGCGCCGTACCGGATCCGCGCGGTGCGCAGGCCCGGGGCGGCACGCTCCGCCGCGGCCACCATGCGGCGCCGGGCGAGTGCGCGGGTCGGCGGGAACACCAGCGCCAGGCCGAGCACGTCGGTGATCAGGCCCGGTACGAAGAGCAGGACACCGCCGATCGCGATGAGCAGGCCGTCGGTCGCCTCCTCGTGCGCCAGCTTCCCGCGCTGCACCGCGGTGGCCAGCGCGCGGGCGGCGCGGGCACCCTCACTGCGGGCGAGCAGCAGACCGAGCACCGAACCGGCGAGCAGGGCGAGCAACGTCCAGCCCAGCCCGATCCAGGCGATCAGCCCGGCGATCGCCACCACCTCGAGCACGACGTAGAGCAGCACGAACGGCATGCCCGTAGAACGCACGAGCACGCCGTTCTGCTCCCGGATCACCCGAATTCTCCGGAACGATCACAGATCGATCACCAGGTGAAGGCGATACCGGGATCCTCGAGCAGCGACCCGACGTCGGCCAGGAACCGGGATCCCTCGGCCCCGTCGACGAGCCGGTGGTCGAACGACAGCGCCAGCCGGCACACCGTGCGGACGGCCAGCTCGCCGTCGACCACCCACGGTGCCGGCTTGATCGAGCCGACGGCCAGGATCGCAGCCTCGCCGGGGTTCAGGATCGGCGTACCGGTGTCGACCCCGAAGACCCCCACGTTCGTGATCGTGAAGGTGCCGCCGACCAGGTCCGCCGGGGCCGTCTTCCCGGCCCGGGCGGTCTCGGTCAGCGTGCCCAGCGCCTCGGCCGTCCCGCGGAGGTCGAGCAGGTCGGCGTCGCGGATCTTGGGCACGACCAGGCCGCGCGGGGTCGCTGCGGCGATCCCGAGCTGCACGCGCTCGTAGTAGACGATCTCACCGGCGCGCTCGTCCCAGCTGGCATTCACCGCGGGGGTGCGGCCCGCCGCGAGGCAGGCCGCCTTCGCGACGAACGCGAGCGGGGTCAGCCGGACCCCGGTGAACTCCCGGGAGGACCTCAGGCGCTCGCGCAGCGCCATGGTCGCGGTGACGTCGACGTCGAGGAACTCCGTGACGTGCGGGGCGGTGAACGCGCTGGACACCATCGCGGCCGCGGTCGCCTTGCGGACGCCGCGGATCGGCTCGCGCCGGTCCCCGGCCCCGGCCGGGCGGGCCGCCGCGGCCGGCGGCTGCGCAGCCGGCGGCACGGCGGCGGGTGCGGCTGCGGCCGGCGCGGGTGCGGCGGGCGCGGCTGCGGCGGGCGACGCGGCCGTCGACGACCCACCGGCGGGCACCGCGGTGGGCACGGCGGTAGATGCCGCCGCGGCGCGGACGTCGTCCCGGGAGATCCGGCCGTGCGCCCCGGTCCCCGCGACCGTCCGCAGGTCGACGCCGAGTTCGCGGGCCAGCAGCCGGACCGGCGGCGGGGCGAGCGGCACGAGCCCGGCCGTCGGCCCCGTCGCGGTTCCGGTCGCGGTTCCGGTCGCGGTCGCCTCGGCACGGACCTCGGCCGCCTCGTCGGGCCCCACCGCGGCGGCCGCCGCGGCCCCGGCCGGCGCCTCCGCCGGGGCAGGTGCGGTCCCGGCGTCGCCGCCGCCCGCGCCCCGCCGCGGCCGGCGCTTCACCGCACCCTGCCGCGGCCCGTAGCCGACGAGCGTCGCGATCCGGCCGTCCTTCCCGGCCTCGCCGATCTTCGCGCCACCCTCATCCGGCGGCCCGGCCCCGCCGGCCGGCGCACCGGATCCCGCGGTGTCGATCGCGATGATGGGCGTGCCCACCTCGACGGTCGCCCCCGGCTCGGCCAGCAGCTCGCCGACCGTCCCGGCCCACGGTGACGGCAGCTCGACCGCGGCCTTCGCCGTCTCGATCTCCACGACCACGTCGTTCACCGCGACGGTGTCGCCGGGCGACACCCGCCACGCGACGATCTCGGCCTCGGTCAGTCCCTCGCCCACGTCGGGCAGGTTGAACAGCTCACGCATCCTCAGGTCCTCACCAGGCCAGCGAACGGTCGACGGCGTCGAGCACCCGGTCCAGGTCGGGCAGGAACTCGTCCTCCAGCCGCGACGGCGGGTACGGGGTGTCGAACCCCGTCACCCGCAGCACCGGGGCCTCCAGCGAGAAGAAGCACTCCTGCTGGATCCGGGCGGCGACCTCGGAGGTGATCGACGACTCGGACGGCGCCTCGGACACCACGACCAGCCGTCCGGTCCGGCGCACCGACTCGGCGACCGGCCCGAGGTCCAGCGGCGACAGCGTCCGCAGGTCGATCACCTCGAGGTCCTGGCCGTCCTCGGCGGCCGCGGTGGCGGCGTCGAGGCAGGTCTTCACCATCGGGCCGTAGGTGGCGAGGGTCAGCGCCGAACCGGGCCGGACGACCCGCGCGGAGTGCAGCGGCGGTGCCGCGCCGAGGTCGGTGTCGATCTCGCCCTTCTCCCAGTACCGGCGCTTCGGCTCGAAGAAGATCACCGGGTCGTCGGAGAGGATCGCCTGCTGGATCATCCAGTGCGCGTCGGCCGGGTTCGAGCATGCCACCACCTTCAGCCCCGCGACGTGCGCGAACAGCGACTCCGGGGACTCCGAGTGGTGCTCGACCGCGCCGATCCCGCCGCCGAACGGGATCCGGACGACGACGGGGACCGGGACCGCGCCCTGCGTCCGGTACCGGAGCTTCGCGAGCTGGGAGACGATCTGGTCGTAGCCGGGGAAGACGAAGCCGTCGAACTGGATCTCGCAGACCGGCCGGAACCCGCGCACCGCGAGCCCGACCGCGGCGCCGATGATCCCGGACTCGGACAGCGGGGTGTCGAGCACGCGCTGCTCGCCGAAGTCCTTCTGGAGCCCGTCGGTGATCCGGAAGACGCCGCCGAGCCGGCCGACGTCCTCACCCATGACCAGGACCTTCGGGTCACGCTCCATCGCGGCGCGCAGTCCGTCGTTGAGCGCCTTGGCCAGCGTGGTCGCCATCAGGACGCCTCCTCGCCGGTGAAGGACGCGTGGTACTCCAGGTACTCGTCGCGCTGGCCGTCGACCTGCGGCGACGCCTGCGCGTAGACCTCGGAGAACATGCGCTCCGGGCCGGGCTGCGGCATCGACCGGCAGAACGCGCGCAGGCGCTCGCCGAGCGCGTCCGCCTCGCCGTCGACGCCGTCGAAGAACTCCGGCTCGACGCCGTGCCGGCGCGTCAGGTGCACCCGGACCCGCTCGATCGGGTCCTTGAGCTTCCACAGCTCGACCTCGTCGGCGAGCCGGTAGCGGGTGGCGTCGTCGGAGGTGGTGTGCGAGTCCATCCGGTAGGTGAAGGCCTCGATCAGGACCGGGCCGTTGCCCGTGCGGCACTCCTCGAGCGCCCAGCGGGTGACGGCCAGGCAGGCGAGCACGTCGTTGCCGTCGACCCGGACGCCGGGGAAGCCGTAGCCGCGGGCGCGTTGGTAGAGCGGCACCCGGGTCTGCCGGTCCAGCGGCACCGAGATCGCCCACTGGTTGTTCTGGCAGAAGAAGACCAGCGGGGCGTCGTACGCGGCGGCCCAGACGAAGCCCTCGTGGACGTCGCCCTGGCTGGTCGCGCCGTCGCCGAAGTAGCAGATGGTGGCCTCACCCGTCTCCGGGTCGCCCACCTTCGACTCGAACCGCTGGCCCATGGCGTACCCGGCGGCGTTCAGGCACTGGTTGCCGATGACGATCGTGTACGGGTGGAAGCGCTTCCCCGTGAAGTCCCAGCCGCCGTGGTCGGTGCCGCGGAAGATCCCGAGCAGCTCGGTCGGGTCGACGCCCCGGGTCCAGGCGACGCCGTGCTCGCGGTAGCTGGGGAAGCACATGTCCGTCGGGCGCAGCGCGCGCCCGGACCCGACCTGGGCGGCCTCCTGCCCGAGCAGCGGCACCCAGATCCCCAGCTCGCCCTGGCGCTGCAGCGAGTTGCCCTCGCGGTCGGCCCGGCGGACCAGGACCAGGTCCCTGTAGAGCGACTTCAGGTCGTCGACGGTGATGTCGTCGGCGTAGCGGTCGAACCGCTCGTCCGGCACCCGCTCACCCTCCGGGGTCAGCAGCTGGACGAGCTCGGCGCCGCCCTCGTCGACCCCCTTCAGACCGGCGACGACCTGGTTCGGGCTGGGGCGTGACCGCGGATCGGTCGGTACCCACGCCTGCGGTTCCTGCACGGCGTACCTCCTCGGGGGTCACCCGGGCCGGGGTACCGGCCGGATGGTTCTTCCGCCGTGACCCGCACGGGTGGGCGGGCCAGGGACGCGCCGTCGCGTCACCGCCGATCCTGGCACGGGAGCGGGCGCCGGGGACAGGAGAGCCGCCCGTGGTGTCCACACACGACGGCCCCGGCACCGCGCGCGGTGCCGGGGCCGGACGCCGGGGGCCTCAGGAGCCCTGCTGCCCCGGCGACGGCGGCGGGAACGCCGGCGGCTGCTGCGGGTTCGGCGTGGTCGGCTGCCCGTTGCCCTGGACCGGCGGGTTGCCCGGGCGGCCCGGGGCCGGCGGCGTGGTGCCGGGGGCGCCGTAGCCGAAGCCCGGCTGCGGGATGCCGGCCGCGTCCTTGGCCTTGCGCGCGGCGCCCGAGATCTGGTTCGTGTACTTGCCCTTGGTCTGCTTGTCCACGAACTGGGCGGCGGAGTCCAGGGCCTTGCCGGCCTTGTCCGGGTTGGACCGGGCGTAGCGGCGGGCGGCCTCCACGGCACCGGCGAGGACGGTGAGTCGTCGGATCAGGGACATCGTGTCTGGACCTCCGTGACGGGGCGCGGCTCCTCGAGGGGCCGCGGGCTCGCGTGTCTCGTCGAACCCACGGTAGGGGAACGCGTGCCCGGCGGCAGGAAGTTCCCCGCCCGGACGGCCCGACCGACGGTGGTGGGACCGGGCGGTGGCACGATCGTGCCGTTCCGAGCACGTCCGGTTCGACTGTCTGGACCACACGATGACCCGTCTGCGACGCCGTCGCGCACGCCCGTTCGCCGGGCTCGCCGTCGCCGCCGTGCTGGCGCTGGCCGGTTGCGGGGTCGGCGGTGACGGCAGCGGCGGGCGCGACCCGGCCGCGGGCGCCGGCGTCGCCCCGGGGTCGGACACGCCGCTGCCCGCGGTGGCCCGCGACGACGCCCTCGCCGCACGCGTCCCGGCGGCGGTCCGCGCCGACGGCGTGCTCACCGTCGGCGTCGAACCGACGTACCCGCCGAACGAGTTCACCGCGCCGGACGGCTCGACCGTCGTCGGGATGAGCGTGGACCTCGGCACCGCGGTCGCCGCGAAGCTCGGCCTCGGTGTCCGGTACGAGACCGGCCAGTTCTCCGGGATCATCCCCGGCGTGCAGGGCGGCCGGTACGAGGCCGGGATGTCGTCGTTCACGATCAACCCGGAGCGGTCCGGGGTGGTCGACATGGTGTCGTACTTCTCGGCCGGGACGAGCCTGGTCGTCGCGGCCGGGAACCCGGAGGGCATCACGCCGGACGACCTGTGCGGGCGCCCGGTCGGGGTGCAGGCCGGGACGACCCAGACCGAGGAGGTCGTGGGCCGGGACGAGGCGTGCGTCGGCGCCGGGCGGGAGCCGATCCGGGTGACGGAGCTGCTGGCCCAGACCGACGTGACGCTGGCACTCGTCGCGAACCGGGTGGACGCGATGCTGGCGGACTCGCCGGTCGCGTCCTACGCGGTGACGCAGTCGCGCGGCACCACCGAGATCGTCGGACGGCCCTACGACACCGCGCCGTACGGGATCGTCCTCCCGAAGGACGGGGAGCTGAGCGACCCGGTGCGCGCGGCACTGCAGGAGCTGATCGACGACGGCACCTACCGGCGGATCCTCGACCGCTGGAACGTCGGCGACGGCGCGATCACGACCTCGGAGGTCGGCCGATGACATCGCCCGGGGCCCGTCCGGAGCCACGCGACGCCGTTCCCGTCCGGCACCCGCTGCGCTGGGTCGCGGTCACGGTGCTCGCCGTGCTGGCGTCGATGCTGGTCAACACGCTGCTCACCAACGAGAACTTCCGCTGGGGCACGGTCGGCGAGTACCTGTTCTCCGAGCCCGTGCTCAACGGCCTGCGCAACACCCTGGTGCTGACGGCGCTGTCGATGGCGATCGGCATCGCGGGCGGGATCGGGCTGGCCGTGATGCGGCTGTCGCCGAACCCGGTGCTCAGCTCGGTCGCCGCCGTCTACCTGTGGGTGTTCCGCGGGACGCCGCTGATCGCGCAGCTCCTGTTCTGGTACTTCCTCTCCGCGCTCTACCCGCGGCTGTCGCTGGGGATCCCGTTCGGGCCGGAGTTCGTCGTCGTCGACACGAACACGCTGATCAGCCCGTTCGCCGCGGCCCTGCTGGGGCTCGGGCTGAACGAGGCCGCGTACATGGCCGAGATCGTGCGGTCCGGGATCCAGTCGGTCGACGGCGGCCAGTCCGAGGCGGCCGGGGCGCTCGGCATGACCCGCGCCCAGACGCTGCGCCGGGTGGTGCTGCCGCAGGCGATGCGGGTGATCGTCCCGCCGACCGGCAACGAGACGATCGGCATGCTGAAGACGACGTCGCTGGTGGTCGTCATCGGGTACCTGGAGCTGCTCACCTCGGTGCAGCGGATCTACTCGGCGAACTTCGAGGTCATCCCGCTGCTGATCGTGGCGGCCGCCTGGTACCTGGTGCTCACGTCGCTGCTGACGGTCGGGCAGCGCGCCGTCGAGCGCCGGTTCGGGCGCGGTGTCGCCGCGGGTGCCCCGGGCCCGTCGCTGCTGCGGAAGCTGGCCGGGACGAGCGGAGGTGCGTCGTGAGCGACACCGTGGGCACGCCGATGGTGCAGATCGAGGACGTCGGCAAGAGCTTCGGCGACGTCGAGGTGCTGCGCGGCGTCGACCTGGTGGTCGAGCCGGGCCAGGTGTGCTGCGTGATCGGGCCGTCCGGCTCGGGCAAGTCGACGCTGCTGCGCTGCATCAACCACCTGGAGCGCATCGACACCGGACGACTGCGGGTGAACGGCGCGCTGATGGGCCTGGAGGAGCGGGGCGGACGGCTGCACCGGCTCTCCGAGGCCGCGCTGGGCCGGCAGCGCCGGGACATCGGGATGGTGTTCCAGCGCTTCCACCTGTTCCCGCACCGCACGGCGGTGGAGAACGTCATGGAGGCACCGGTCGTCGTCCGCGGCCGGAAGCGGGCCGACGCCCGCCGGGACGCCCAGGAGCTCCTGGAACGCGTCGGCCTCACGGACCGCGCCGACGCCTATCCCGCCCAGCTCTCCGGCGGGCAGCAGCAACGGGTCGCGATCGCCCGCGCGCTGGCCATGCGGCCGTCGCTGATGCTGTTCGACGAACCGACCTCGGCGCTGGACCCGGAGCTCGTCGGGGAGGTGCTCGACGTGATGCGCGAGCTCGCGCGCGACGGCATGACGATGGTCGTCGTGACGCACGAGATGGGGTTCGCCCGCGAGGTCGGCGGCACACTGGTGTTCATGGACGAGGGCCGGATCGTCGAGGCCGGGGACCCGCGCGCGGTGCTCTCCGACCCGCAGGAGGAGCGCACCCGCGCGTTCCTGTCGAAGGTGCTCTAGCGGGGCTGCCTGCCCATCAGGAAGAACTCCGGGTTCGGGCGCAGCGCGGTGAGGTGCGCGAGCCGGTTCGACATCGCGAACAGTGCCGTGATCGCGCCGACGTCCCAGATCTCGTCGTCGGTCAGGCCTGCGGCGCGGGCGTCGTCGAGGTCGGCCTCGGTGAGTGCCTCGGACTGCCGGGCGATCAGCAGCGCAAGGTCGACGATCCCGCGCTCGCGCTCGGAGAGCTCCACCGCGTACGGGTTCGTCGCGACCCGGTCCGCGATCTCCGGGTCCTTGTAGCGGATCCGCAGGATCGCGCCGTGGGCGACGACGCAGTAGGTGCAGTGGTTCGCCCCCGAGGTCGCGACGACGACCAGCTCCCGCTCGGCCCGGGACAGTCCGTCGTCCGAGTCCATCAGCGCGTCGTGGTAGTCCAGGAACGCCCGCAGCTCCCGCGGACGGCGGCCCAGCGCGCGGAAGACGTTCGGGACGAAACCCGACCTCTCCGCGATCGCGCCGATCCGTTCCGCCAGGTCCGGCGGGAGACCGTCGAGGTCGACGTGCCCGAATCGGCTCACCTCGTGCTCTGCCATACCGCGGACGGTAGTGCCTCGACCGGCCGCGACGCGGCGCCCGGCCGTCCGGTGGGACGGGACGGTCCCCCGGGGTTGGCGCGCCCACCCCGATCCGGGACCATGCGCACCATGGGAGTTCCGGAGCAGGTACGCGAGCAACTCGCGGCGTGGTGCGCGGAGCTGGTGCCCGCAGGGGAACGTGACCGGCGGCGGATCGGCTACACGACCGCCGGCGACGTCGTCACCATCCTCGACCGGCGGCCGCCCGCCTTCCCCGAGCTGGGAGCGGCGTGGGCGTCGACGGCGTTGGCGCAGCTGCGCGCCGACGACCCGGAGGCGGGCAGCTGGACCCTCTACATCCCGGCCGCACCCGGCTCCCGCGGACGCTGGGAACGGGTGCGGCCACCGGCCGCGGACCCGTTCGAGCTGCTGGACCGGATCGCCGACAGCATCCGCGCGGTCGGCTCGGGCTGAGCCCGGCCGGGCTCGGGGTCAGCTCCGCTCGGTACCGCGCCGGGCCGGGGCCATCGCCGACGGCGCCGACGGGCGGCTCTCGCCACCGGCGGCCGGGGGACCGGTCCGCGGGGCCGGCACCGCCGGGGCGGACACGATGTCGGCGACGCCGGCCCGGTCCGGGACCGACGACTCCGGGGGGACGGCCGGGACCGGCACGTCGGCGACCGGCACCTCCGCGCCGGTGCCGGACGACTCGCCGGCCGGTGTGCCGGTGCCGCGCAGGAACCGCGCCGACGCCTGGTTGAGCACCTCGAGCAGGGTCGTCCCGGACGACTCGGCACGCGGCTCGTCCCCGACGACGGCGAGCATCCGCGGCGCGGCCGCGGTCAGCAGCAGGCCGTCGGCCTGCAGCGCCCCGGCCCCCAGCACGACGACCAGGTCGGCCGAGTCCGCCGACGGCAGGTTCCGGAGCAGGTCGTCGCTGCCCGCCACGTGCAGCAGCCCGAAGCCGGGCACCTCCGCCGCGCCGTCGGCCGCCCAGGCCCGCGCCAGGTCCGGGTGCGACGCCGACAGCTCACCCAGCAGCCGCTGCAGCTCGTCGCGGTCCAGCATCTCCCGGCGGGCGCGACCCAGTTCCTCCAGCGCCGCGGCGTAGGCCTCCGCGTCGTGCCGGCGCAGCGCCGCGACGACCGCGGTGTGCTCGGGGGCGGTCGCGTCGAACGGCACCGCGGCCTCGCACCGGAGCGCGAGGCGCTCGAGCTCGTCCGCGGCCTCGGCCGGGTCACCGTGCTCGTCGTAGTCGACGATGGCCCGAGCCACCCGCTCGGCGGCGGCCAGGTCGGGGACCGAGACCGGCGAGTCCTGCTGCAGGAACAGCACGTCGTGCCGCAGCGCCCCGACGGACCGGGCGGCGGCTGCGATCTTGTCCAGCGCGTCGACGAGACCGGGCAGGTCCTGCGGCGAGCGGGGGACGGGGAGGCCGAGCACCGAGCACAGCCGGGCGATCTCGTCGTCGCGCCGGGCGAGGTGCAGGTGCTGGGAGACGGTGGCGATCTGGTCGTAGGTCTGCGGGGCCGCGCCGTCGAGGCGGAAGCCGCGCAGCAACGGCTCGGCCTCCTTCTGCTCCTGCGGCTTGAAGTACGAGCGGCTGCGCCCGCCGCTGTCGAGGAAGTCGAGGTAGCGGCGGATCGTGACGTCGCCGCCCTCGGGCAGCGGCTCCACCACCTCGACGCGCGCACCGCTCGCGAGGCGGGCCCGGTCGTCGCGCTGGCGGGCGGCGAGGCCCTGCAGCGACTCGAACTCGGCCCGCAGCCCGCTGTGCACCAGCCGACCGGCGACGCCCTGCAGCCGGTCGGCGTCGGGAGCCCCGGTCAGGGTCTCCAGCGACGCGAGCGCGCACCGCGCGACCTGGGTGACCGCGGCCCGCCGGTCGATCTCGAGATCGCGCAGCAGCCCGGGCACGATGCGGGCCTCACCGGAGGCGCCGGTGTCGGTGCCGTCGACCACCCGGTTCGCCCGGTCGCAACAGCCCGCGACGTCGGCCGGGCCGGGCAGCGCGTCCTCCGGCGGGAGCTGCTGGCCGGCGCGGCCGTACCGGTCGACGCCGGCGGTCGCGAGCAGCCTGCGGAGCCGCCGCAGCTCGGTCGAGGGGAGTGCCGGCAGCCGGTCGACGACCCGGCCGGCGACGTCCGCGGGCAGCGCGGCGCGCACCGCGCCGAGCCGCTCGGCCTGCGCACCGGTCAGGAGGACCCGCATGCCGTAGCCGGTCAGGTCGGCGAGCGCGCGGGCCAGCTCGGCCGGACCGGCCTCGGACAGGACGACCAGCGGCTCCTCGGAGACCGCACCGAGCAGAGTCTCCTCGTCCTCGTCGCCACGCCGCTGACGCGGCGGTACGGGGGACTCCAGCGCACCGGCCAGGGTGCGGATACCTGCGGGGACCCGGCCGTCGTGCACCTCGTCGACGATCCGCGACCGAGCCGCCCCGGTCGCCGGTCCACCCCGGCCGCTGCCCGCCAGTCGTTCCACGAACGCGACGAGAGCCTCCGGGTCCGTGCCCTCGGACACCCGGACATCCAGCATCGCGCCTCACACCTCCGCCGTAACCAGCATTCCCGCACCGAGGACGGCGCTCACGGTGTGTATCGCCGTGGAGCGCGCGGCGTTCCGTCCCGCCGCGTGCTCCGTTCCGGGCCGAACCGGATCTCGTCACGATCAGCGACGAGGCCTCGACCCGAACGGGACACCGCGGGATCGGTCCGGTCCCCTCCAGAGGCTACCTGTCACATCGTCACGCTGCGCCGATCTCTCACGACATCACGCAACGACGCCACACGCGCAGCCTCCGCGCACCACCCTGAGTGACAGCTGTACAGGGCACACTGCTCCGAGAGAGTGAAATCCCCCGTCAGCAACACCGGGCGGACGGAACCCGGTCCTGGCGGTCGGTCCGTTCCCGCCAGAAGGCACGCTCGGACAGCACCGGCGCGCCCGGATGGTGACGTGCCCGGTGCTCCAGGTAGCGCTCGTAGTCCCGCTCCCCGGCCAGCTCGCGCACAAACCGCCAGAGCGACCGCAGCCGGCTCATCCGCCCGTCCCGCTCTCGCTGAGCTCGCGCTCCCGCGCCCGCTCCTCCCGGGTCGGTACCAGACCCGACGGTGCCCAGATCCGCGACTCGACGTACGGGTCCTCGGTACCGCTGCGCAGCGGGCGCCCGCGCAGGGCCGCGATCCACACCCGGACCGAGTCGGCCAGCACGACGACGATGAGGACCGCGAACAGCGCGGTGAGAGCGGTGTCGAGGGTCGTGTTGAACACGACCTGCTGCATGTCCTCCACCGACTTCGCGGTGCCCATGCTGGTCTTCCCGGCGTCGAGCGCGTCCTGGTACTGCGCCCGCTGCGCCCAGAAGCCGAGCTTCGGGTTGTCCGAGAAGATCTTCTGGTAGCTCGCGGTCAGTGTCACCGCCGCGTCGAACACCAGCGGGACCAGCGTGATCCAGGCGTACCGGGCGCGTCCCGTCTTGATCAGCAGGGTCGTGCAGACCGCCAGCGCGACGGCGGCGAGCAGCTGGTTCGCGATGCCGAACAGTGGGAAGAGCTGGTGGATGCCGCCCAGCGGGTCGTTTTCACCCCGGCGTAGAGCAGGTAGCCCCAGGCACCGACGATCACCGCACTGGACAGCCATGCGGCCGGCTTCCAGCTCGTGTCGGCGAACCGCGGCCAGACGTTGCCGACGGTGTCCTGCAGCATGAAGCGCCCGACCCGGGTGCCGGCGTCCACCGTGGTGAGGATGAACAGCGCCTCGAACATGATCGCGAAGTGGTACCAGAAGGCCCGCAGCGCGTCGCCGCCGAAGACCTCGGAGAACACGGTCGACAGGCCGACCGCCAGGGTCGGGGCGCCGCCGGAGCGGCCGACCAGCGTCTGTTCCTCGACAGCCGACGCCGCCGCGGCGAGGTCCGCGGGCGAGATCGTGAACCCGATCTGCTGCACCGCCGCCGACGCCGACTCCACCGTCGGCCCGAGCACGGTGGCCGGCATGTTCATCGCGAAGTACAGGCCGGGGTCGAGGATGCAGGCCGCGGCGAGCGCCATGATCGCGACGAACGACTCCGTGAGCATCGCCCCGTAGCCGATCACCCGGACCTGGGACTCCTTCTGGATCAGCTTGGGCGTCGTGCCGGACGCGACGAGCGCGTGGAAGCCGGACAGCGCACCGCAGGCGATCGTGATGAACACGAACGGGAACAGCGAGCCCGCCGAGACCGGGCCGAGCCCGTCCGAGGCGAACCGGGTCAGCGGCGCCATCTGCAGCGTCGGCCAGGCCAGCACGATCGACGCGGCCAGCAGCACGACGACGCCGACCTTCATGAACGACGACAGGTAGTCCCGTGGCGCCAGCAGCATCCACACCGGCAGCACCGACGCGGCGAAGCCGTAGACGACCAGTGCGAGGGTCAGCTGGTTCGCCGAGAGGTGGAAGACCTCGCCCCACGACGAGTCCTGCACCCAGCCGCCGCCGACGATCGCGAGCAGCAGCAGCGCGACCCCGAGGACCGACGCCTCGATGATCTTCCCGGGGCGCAGGTACCTCAGGTAGACGCCCATGAACAGGGCGATCGGGATCGTCATCGCCAGCGAGAACGTGCCCCACGGGGAGTCGGCCAGCGCCTGGACGACGACCAGCGCGAGCACCGCCAGCAGGATGACCATGATCGCGAGGACGGCGACGATGGCGGCGATCCCGCCGACCGGCCCGATCTCCTCGCGGGCCATCTGGCCCAGGCTGCGGCCGCCACGGCGGGTCGAGAAGAACAGCGTGACCATGTCCTGGACCGCGCCGGCGAACACGACGCCGACGATGATCCAGACTGTGCCGGGCAGGTATCCCATCTGCGCGGCCAGCACCGGCCCGACCAGCGGGCCCGCACCGGCGATCGCGGCGAAGTGGTGTCCGAACAGGACGCGCCGGTCGGTGGGCTGGTAGTCCTGCCCGTCGTCGAGGCGCTCGGCCGGGGTCGCCCGGGTGTCGTCGACCCGCAGCGCCCGGTGCGCGATCCAGCGGGAGTAGAAGCGGTAGGCGATCGCGTAGGACGCGACGGCGGCGAAGACCAGCCAGGCCGCCGAGATCTGCTCGCCCCGGACGAACGCGACGATCGCCCAGGCGACGGCACCGACGACGGCGACCGCCGTCCAGATCGCGATCTGCCTCGGGTCACGGCGCCGGGGACCGGCCGTTCCCGTGCCGGGTCCCTCGGGTTCCCGCGGCCGCTCCGTCGTGACCATGACGCCCCCTCCGTGCACCGTGCGCGACCGGTGCCCCGCCGGCGCCGGCCCGGTCGGGGACGTTACGTCGCGCAATCACGGCTGTCATCGTTGCGCGGTGTGACGTTATGGAGTCGCCGCGGAGGACCGCCCGCGGAGGGTGCGGACACACGGGAGCCCCCGGCGGCCAGTGGCCGCCGGGGGCTCCGGTGGGCTCCCGGTCAGGCGCCGAGGCGCTGCTTCAGGGCCTCGAACTCGTCGCGGATCGACGACGGCAGGTTGTCGTCACCGATCTTCTCGAACCACTCCTCGATGAGCGGGATCTCGGCCTTCCACTCCTCGACGTCGACGGCCAGCGAGGCCTCGACGTCGGCGCGCTCGGCGTCGACGCCCTCGAGGTCGATCTGGTCGGCGGTCGGCACGAAGCCGATGGGGGTCTCGACGGCAGCCGCCGAGCCCTCCAGCCGCTCGATGACCCACTTCAGGACGCGGCTGTTCTCGCCGAACCCGGGCCACAGGAAGCGGCCGTCCTCGCCACGGCGGAACCAGTTGACGTAGAAGATCTTCGGCAGCTTGCCCTCGTCGGCGCTCTTGCCGACGTTCACCCAGTGCGCGAAGTAGTCGCCGACGTTGTAGCCGAGGAACGGCAGCATGGCCATCGGGTCGCGGCGGACCTCGCCGACCTTGCCGGCCGCGGCCGCGGTCTTCTCCGACGACATGGTGGCGCCCATGAAGGTGCCGTGCTGCCAGCTGCGGGCCTCGGTGACCAGCGGGACGGTGGTCTTGCGGCGGCCGCCGAACAGGATCGCCGAGATCGGCACGCCCTTCGGGTCGTTCCACTCCGGGGCGACGACCGGGCACTGGTCGATCGGCACGGTGTAGCGGGAGTTCGGGTGCGCGGCCTTGACGCCGGAGTCGGGCGTCCAGTCGTTGCCCTTCCAGTCGGTCAGGTGCTGCGGGTCACCCTCCAGGTCCTCCCACCAGACGTCGCCGTCGTCGGTCAGCGCGACGTTGGTGAACAGCGCGTTCCCGGCCTCGATGGTGCGCATCGCGTTCGGGTTGGTCTTCCAGTTGGTGCCCGGCGCGACGCCGAAGAAGCCGAACTCGGGGTTGGTGGCGTAGAGCCTGCCGTCCTCGCCGAAGCGCATCCAGGCGATGTCGTCGCCGACGGTCTCGGCACGCCAGCCCGGGATGGTCGGCTGCAGCATCGCGAGGTTGGTCTTGCCGCAGGCGCTCGGGAACGCGGCCGCGACGTAGTACGCCTTCTCCTCCGGGCTGATCAGCTTGAGGATCAGCATGTGCTCGGCGAGCCAGCCCTCGTCGTGCGCCATGGCCGAGGCGATGCGCAGCGCGTAACACTTCTTGCCGAGCAGGGCGTTGCCGCCGTAGCCGGAGCCGTAGCTCCAGATCTCCCGGGTCTCCGGGAAGTGGCTGATGTACTTGTCCTCGTTGTGCGGCCACGGCACGTCGGCCTGGCCGTCGGCGAGCGGGGCGCCGATCGAGTGCAGCGCCTTGACCCAGCGGTCACCGGCCGCGTCGAGCAGCGGCAGGATGTCCGCGCCCATCCGGGTCATGATCCGCATGGAGATGACGACGTACTCGGAGTCGGTGATCTCGACGCCGAGCTTCGGGTCGTCCGCGTCCGTCGGGCCCATGCAGAAGGGGACGACGTAGAGGGTCCGGCCCTTCATGCTGCCGCGGTACAGCTCGGTCATCGTCCGCTTCATCTCGGCGGGGGCGACCCAGTTGTTCGTCGGCCCGGCGCCGCGCTCGGTCTCGGTGCAGATGTAGGTCCGCTCCTCGACGCGCGCGACGTCGCCCGGGTCGGACGCCGCGTAGAACGAGTTGGGCTTCTTCTCGGGGTCCAGCCGCACGATCGTGCCCTGGTCGACCAGCTGGTCGGTGAACCGCGTCCACTCCGCCTCGGACCCGTCGCACCACACGACGCGGTCCGGGGTGGCCAGCTCGGCGATCTCCTGAACCCAGGCCACGACGCCCTGGTTGGTGGTCGGTGCGCGGTCGGTACCCGGAACGGTCGCTGCAGTCATGTCGTCCTGTTCTCCTCGCCGGCCCCGGCCCGTCCTCCGGGGGAACTACTGCGAGCCCGCTACCGGAGTCGGTACGGGCCCTGACGGGAAAAGGTGTACGGCGAGGCTACCCGCGGAATCGGGACGCACCCATGGGCCTCTTTGAGAGGTCAGGCACAGCACCGATCATGTAGATCGATCCAGAACAGAATCGCGTACGCCGTCGTCGTCCCTGGTGACGGGGTTGTCACACGAACGCAACCCGGCGCGGGTGACGTATTCGCCGACGCCGCGCGACGATGCGGCGGAAATGCGCGGACTCGCGTCAGGGAAAGACACTCGTCGATCGGAACCCCGCGATTCAACGCATTCCTTGTTCCGACTTAGGCATTCGCAGTGCGTAAGGGGGTGCGGGCGGGGACGGCCGGCACCGCGGTCGGCCGGGCGAGCTCCGGCAGCATGATCGGGAGCCGGTGCGCGGTGACCTGCCAGTAGCGGGCGTCCGGGTCGGCCGCGCGCCAGGCGTCCGCGAGCCGGACGACGGCGTCCGGGTCGATGCTGCGACGCGGCCGCGGCCGCATGCCGCACCGCTCCCGGACGCCGGTGTCGAGCGCGCGCCAGGCGTCGGTGGCGGTGGAGTGCACGGACACCTCGGGCCGGCCGTCGGCGGTGCCGTCCACCGCCGCCTCCCCCAGGACCAGGGTGTAGGCGCTGACCACCTCGTACGGCACGGATCGCTCCCGGATGACGTCGGCTCCGGCGGCACGACGCGGCCGCCGCGGTCGGCCGTAGTGAACCAGCCGGGGGCACGTGTGAGCCCCGATCGGGCTACCGGACGGGCGGCGCGTCGCCGGAACCACCCGTCCGGGCCGCCGGACGGTCACCCGGCATCGTCACAGCTGGTTGCCGCTCGCTCACCGCGTGCGATCAGCGGTGGCCCCGGAACGCCGTGCCGCGTCCCCGTCCAGACCGGTCGCACCCGCTGCCAGCACCGTCCGGTGCGCCCGGCGCAGCCCGAGCCCGGCCGTCACCAGCACCACCGCCACGACGACGGCGGCCACCCCGGCCGCGACGTCGGCCCCGGCGACGAAGGCCTCCTGCGCCGACGCCGTGAGCGCGTCGGCGACCCCGGCCGGCAGGTCCGCCGCGGCACCGACGGCGGCCCCCAGGGTCTCCCCGGCCGCCGCCGGTGCGCCGTCGGGCAGCACGACGCCCGCCCGGTAGACCGCCGACAGCACGCCCCCGACCAGGGCCGTACCGAGCACCGCACCGATCTCGTAGGCCGTCTCCGACACCGCCGACGCGGCACCCGCCTTCTCCGGCGGCGCCGCGGCGAGGATGGCGTCGTTGGTGACGGTCTCGGAGAGCCCGATGCCCGCACCGATCAGCACCGCCGCCGACATCAGGAGCGCGACGGCGGAGTCGGCCCGCAGGAACAGGCAGGCGACGAAGCCGGCGAGCACCAGGGCCAGCCCGGTCGTGACGAGCCCGTGCAGCGGGTACCGCCGGGCGAGGCGGGCCGCGAGCAACCCGGCCAGGGTCGTGACCAGGAAGCCCGGGAGCAGGAGCAGCCCGGCCTGCAGCGGCGAGGCGCCGAGGACCAGCTACAGGTACTGCGCGGAGAAGAACAATAGCCCGGTCAGGCCGAACATCGTCGTCGCGTTGGCCAGCGCGCTGTAGCGCAGCACCGGCCGGGCGAACAGCTCCAGGTCGATCAGCGGGTCCAGTCCGTTGCGGACCCGGCGCCGGGAGTGCAGCACGAACGCGACCGCCGATCCGGCACCCACCAGCACGGCGAGGCCGGCCGCAGGCGTGAGCCCGCCGGAGCCGACGAGCTTGATCGCCAGTACGAGCGGCCCCATCGCCAGCAGCGACAGCAGCACGCCGACCGGGTCCGGCCTGCCCGGTGCCTCCGCACGCGACTCCGGCAGGAGCAGCGGCGCGACCACCAGGAGCACGGCCATCGGCGGCACGCTCATCACGAAGATCGAGCCCCACCAGAAGTGCTCGAGCAGCAGGCCCCCGGCGATCGGGCCGAGCGCCGCCCCCGCGGCGAACCCGGTCGCCCAGATCGCGAGCGCCAGCCGCCGGTGGACGCGGTCGACGAAGACGGTCCGGAGCAGGGCGAGCGTGGCGGGCATCAGCATCGCGCCGAAGACACCGAGCAGCGCACGGGCGGCGACGAGCTGCTCCGCCGACGTCGCGAAGGCGGCCGCGAGGGAGACCGCGCCGAACCCGCCGACACCGATCATGAGGAGCCGGCGGCGGCCGATGCGGTCGCCGAGCGTCCCCATCGTGACGAGCAGCCCGGCCAGCACCAGCGGATAGACGTCGACGACCCAGAGCAGGGTCGTGGCGTCCGGGCGCAGCGCCGCGGTGAGCTCGGGCAGCGCCACGCCGAGGACCGTGTTGTCGATCGAGACCAGCAGGGTCGGGATCGCCAGCACCGCCAGCGCGAGCCAGGCACGCGGACCGGGCCGGGCCGTCGGTGCCGCCCGGTCGGTGAGCTCGGGCCGTGACATCTCTCGTCTCCTCGTCACTTCGCAGACCTGCTGGACTGTACCGTCCAGACGGTACAGTCATATACCGTCCGGACGGTACAGTCCAGCGCTGCGGCCGGGGCTGTGAGGCGGGGCACCGCCGGTAGGGTGCGCGCATGGCGGAGCGGCGGAACGCAGCAGGACCGGCCCGCGACCGCGTGCTCGACGCGTACGAGACCCTCCTGATCGAGCAGGGGCCCGGCGGGGCCACGCTGGACGCCGTCGCCGCGTCCGCCGAGGTCTCCAAGGGCGGGCTGCTCTACCACTTCAACTCGAAGGAGTCGCTGGCCTCCGGCCTGCTGGACCGGCTGCGGCAGCGCAGCGCCACCGACGCCGAGTTCATGCGCGGCGACGACGAGGGCGCGGTGGCCTACTACCTCCGCACCTCGGTGCCCGGCGGCGGCTCGCCGGCCGGCCTGACCCGCACCTACCTCGCGACGCTGCGGATCGCCGACGGCACCACCTCCGGCGAGCTCGCCCGGGAGGCCCTGGCCGCCGTCGACGCCGACGGCCTCGCCGCGCTCCGCGAGGAGATCACCGACCCGGTCCTCGCGTGGCTGGTCCAGCTCGTCGGCGACGGCCTCTACCTCCGCACGCTCACCGGCGCACCGCTGACCGGCGGCGTCTCCCCGGAGGAGCTGCTCGACACCCTCAGGGCGCTGCTCGCCGCACGCCCCTGAACCGGATGAACCCCGGACTCGCGGAGCGCGTCGGAGCGGTCGCTCAGGGTAGGCTCGCACCCTGGTCGGACACGGGGAGGGGCCCACTGTGGAGGGAACCGGCGGCTACCTGACGCTGGTCGTCATCGGCGTGCTGATCACGGTCGGTGTCGGCCAGATCCTGCTCCGCTCCGGGAAGCCGTTCCTCGAGGACGTCTTCCAGAGCAAGGAGACCGCCGACTCGATCAACCGTCTGCTCGTCGTGCTGTTCCACCTGCTCACCCTGGGTGTGCTCGCGATGATCTCGATCGCGGACTTCCCCCAGGACGCGGGCCCGGCGCAGACGATCGTCTTCAAGATCGGCGTGGTGCTGCTGCTCGTCGGGATCGCCTACGGCATCTGCATGCTGGTGCTGCTGCGGATCCGGGAGCGTCGCCGGCAGATGAAGATGTCCGCGGACATCGACCAGAAGATCGCCGAGCAGCGGCGCGGAGCGGGCCGGTTCCGGCGCGGCGGTGCGGCGGAGCCCGAGCCGCGGTCGCCGTCGGAGCAGCCGGAGGACTGAGCCCCGGCTCCTACCTCCCCGCCTCCAGGGTGCGGGCGACCAGGTCGTCGAACGGTCCGACGTGCCGGACGTGGTCGGCGAGGCCGTCGCCGTCGAGGTCCGACCAGATCGACGTACCACCCGGGACGTCGACGACGAGCGCGTCCGGCGCACCGTCGCCGTCGGTGTCGCGGGCGGCCGGGCCGCTCACCGGAACCCGCGAGCCCCCGGCCGGGAGGTTCCCGGAACCCCTCGGCACCGGCACCGCGAGCCACCAGGGGGCCGCCCCGGCCGCCGCCGCGGCGGCCGTCGTCCCCCAGGGCCACCGCACGGCCGGCACCGGACCGCTCGTGTGCCGGGCCGCGGCGCGCCCGTCAGGCCGCACGACCGGCCCCGCCTGCCGACCCCGTGCCGCGCCCGGCGCCGGTCACGACACCGCGCAGCGCCGCCCGCACCCCGGCGGCCGGCCGTGCCGGCGCCCCCGCCGCGCGCTCGACGTCCAGTGAGCGGCGCACGAGCTCCCGTTCCGCCGCGGCGAGCACCGCCGTCCGCACCCGCGCCGCGACCTCGCGGGCCCGCGTCTCCCGGACCGCCCGCACCCGCAGGCCGGCACCCGCCCCCGCCAGCAGCAGCACTCCGGACAGCACGAGCAGCGCTCCCGGCCAGGCCGCGGGCAGCGCGCGGCCGGCGCCGGCCAGGCCGGAGACCGCGGATCCCGACAGCACCGTCCCGGAGAGCACCGCACCCGACAGGCCGGCACCCGGCGCGCCGCGCCGCGCCGGCCGCGCGGGGGACGACCGACGCCGGGGGCGCGGCAGCGCCCCCGGTGGCCGCGGAGATCAGCGGCGGCGCGGCCGGTCGTGACGCACCGTGAGTGATACGTGTCACTTCCAACCTCCGATGCCGCAACGCCCCCGCGGCTGCGGCGCGGCGGGACGCGGGGCCCGCGGCGCGGGCCCAGGCGTCGTCGAACGCCCGCGCCGGCCCGCCGAGCTCCGCCGCCCACCAGGCCGGGTCCACGGCCCGGCGCGGCTGCCGGGCCGCGCGCTCCACCAGACCGTCGACCTGCGACGACAGTGCTGCGACACAGTCCATCCTGGCCAGTGCGAGCACCGGGCGGAGCTCGGCCGCGAGGAGGGCGGGACGGCGGTTCGGCGACATGTGGACAGGGTGGTGCGTCCCGTGCGGCGGGGGATGCGTAGGACTGCGCAACCACCCCCGCCGGTCCGGCGGACCGGGACATGGACCACGCTGAACCGCGCGCTGGATGCGGACGGATCAACCTACCGGGGCAACCCCTTCGGTGGCCCGCACGTCTGCACAGTCGGGGCCGAGGAAGCCGCCCGACACGAGAACCGCAACCAGACCGTGACTTCGTCGTTGGACGAGTAGAGCGGACCTGTATGGAGGAAGTGTGAGCGCCGTTACGCCCGCCCGCCCGGCCGTCACGCCCGAGTCGAGCGCGCCCGCGCGCCCGGGGCACCAGACCGGCACCGGAGTGGGACAGACGCCCCTCCCGGCGACGCCTGCCCGGCCCCACGGCGGTTCCCGGCCCCCGCAGCCGGAGGGCCCCGAGGGCTTCCGGCGCCCGCGGCCCCGTCCGGCCCCGCGCCGCAGCGCGAACCCGGCCGTCTCGGTGATCGTGCCGACCCGCAACGAGGCGCGGAACCTGGAGATCGTGCTGCCGGCCATCGCCGCGGTGCGCCCGGCCGTGCACGAGGTCATCGTGGTCGACGGCAACTCGACCGACAACACGGTCGCCGTCGCCCGGCGCACGCTGCCCTGGTCCCGCGTGATCACCCAGACCCGCAAGGGCAAGGGCAACGCGATGGCCTGCGGATTCACCGCCGCGACCGGTGACGTTATCGTCATGTTCGACGCCGACGGCTCGGCCGACCCGAACGAGATCCCGGCCTTCGTCGACGCGCTGGTGAACGGCGCCGACTTCGCCAAGGGCAGCCGGTTCTGCAAGGGCGGCGGCTCGGACGACATCACGCTGCTGCGCAAGTCCGGCAACGCCGGGCTGAACACCGTCGCGAACCGGCTGTTCGGCACCCGCTACTCCGACCTCTGCTACGGCTACAACGCCTTCTGGGCCGACCTGATCCCGCAGCTGGAGCTGCCGGACCCGGCCGCCCCGCAGCCGGAGGACGGCTCGATGCTCTGGGGCGACGGCTTCGAGATCGAGACCGTCCTGAACTGCCGGGTCGCCGCGGCCGAGCTGAAGATCACCGAGGTGCCGTCCGTCGAGCGTGAGCGCATGTTCGGTGAGACCAACCTGCGGACCTTCGCCGACGGCACCCGGGTGCTGCGTACCCTGATGGCCGAGCACCGTCGCATGGAGCAGCGCCGCAAGTCCTCGGGCTACGCCCGCTGACGCTGCTCGACGACACCCACCCACCGGTCGCGCGACCCGCGACCGTGGTGTGCGCCGACCCGAGGAGCGAGAACGCCGTGAGCGCCCTGCCGACCGCCAGTGTCGTCGTCTGCGTCTACACCGAGAAGCGCTGGTTCGACATCAAGGCCGCCGTCGAGTCGGTCGAGGCCCAGGAGGTCCGGCCGGTCGAGACGATCGTGGTTGTCGACCACAACGACCGGCTGCTCGAGCGCGCCGAGCAGGAGTTCGGGCCGCGCGGCGTCGTCGTCGTGGCGAACGAACGCACCCAGGGCCTGTCCGGCGCGCGGAACACCGCGGTCGAACTGGCCTCCGGCGAGGTCGTCGTCTTCCTCGACGACGACGCGTCGGCCCGCCCGGGCTGGCTGGCCGCGCTGCTCGCGCCCTACGCCGACCCGGACGTCGTCGGGGTCGGCGGGATCGCGCACCCGAAGTGGCCCGACGGGCGTCCGCGCACGCTCCCCGGCGCCACGCCGGGCGACCGCGACGCGACCGGCGAGCTGGACTGGGTCATCGGCTGCACCTACACCGGCCAGCCCACCGAGCGCGCCGAGATGCGCAACCTCATGGGCTGCAACATGTCGCTGCGCTCCGAGGTGTTCAAGCGGGTCGGCGGCTTCGCCGAGGACATGGGCCGGATCGGGAAGAACCCGCTGGGCTGCGAGGAGACCGAGCTCTGCATCCGGGCCCGGCAGGCCTACACCGCCGACGGCCGGAACCCCCGGATCCTGTTCGAGCCGAGGGCCGCGGTCGACCACCGCGTGTCCGACGACCGGGTCTCCTGGAAGTACCTGCTGCGCCGCGGCTGGGCCGAGGGCATCTCGAAGGCGGCCGTCTCCAAGGTCGTCGGCACCGGTGACTCGCTGTCCACCGAGAGCAGCTACACCATGAAGGTGCTGCCCAAGGGCGTGGTCCGCGAGGCACGTGACCGCAACCCCGCCTCGGCGGCCGCGATCGTCGCCTGCTTCGGCGTGACCGCCGCGGGCTACGTGCGCGGCCGGCTGCCCGGCGCGACCGCGCACGTGCGGCTGCCCGCCGCCGGCCGGAACGACCCCGGTGCCTGAGCAGGCCACCGACCCCCGCGACACCCGGATCCGCTCCTACGTCCACCAGCGCGTCCGACTCTCCGACGGCCAGGAGTCGGCCTGGCGCCGGCTGTGGCCGGTGTGGGGCGGGGAGATCGGCGAGATCGTCGGCTCCGGCACCTGGGACCCGCACGCCGCCTTCGGCCGCACCGCGCCGGTGCTGCTGGAGATCGGCTCCGGGATGGGGGAGACGACGGCGCTGCTGGCCGCGGCCGAGCCCGGGATCGACCACGTCGCGGTCGAGGTCTACGAGCCGGGGCTGGCCCAGCTGCTCATGCGCGTCGAGCAGGGCGGACTGGCCAACCAGCGGCTGCTGCGCGGCGACGCCGTCGAACTCCTGCAGCACGCGGTGGCGCCCCGGTCGCTGGACGGACTGCGGATCTTCTTCCCGGACCCGTGGCCGAAGCGGCGCCACCACAAGCGGCGGCTGATCCAGCCGGAGTTCGTCCGGCTGGCCGTGTCGCGGCTGGTCCCCGGTGGGCTGCTGCACCTGGCCACCGACTGGCCGCACTACGCCGAGCAGATGCGCCGGGTGGTCGCAGCGGAGCCGGACCTGCGTCCGGACGACGCCTTCCCGGTGGGCCCGGACGGCTGGCAGGCCAGGCCCGGCTGGCGTCCGGTCACGAAGTTCGAGGACCGGGCACAGGAGGAGGGGCGCCCCGTCCGTGACCTCCTCTACGTCGCTGATCACGGAAACGCCCCCGATGACATACCCAGAGTGACCGACTACGATCGTGACATCCTCCGAGATGTATCCCCGCTCGAGTGACCCCCGAAGGACGCCCGTGACGACGGTGGAGCACGCCACAAGCCAGCAGCAGCCTGCGCCCGCGCAGCCGACCCAGCCGGTGCGGCGCCCGTCCGGCTTCCGCCCGAGCCCGACGCCGCGCACCCCGGACGGCCCGCGGACGGCGCCGTCGGAGGGCGCCCCGGCGCCCGGAACCGACACCTCCGGGGGTCCCGCGGAGCAGCGGACCCGAGTGGTCGCCGTCGTACCGCTGGCGGGGGCCGTCGAGGCCACGACCGCAGTACCGGTCGCGCCGGACGCGGGCGCCGAGGCGACCGCGGTCGTCACCCGCGAGCACGTCGACCAGGCCACCGTCGCGACGCCGGCGCCCGAACGGGCGACCGTCGCCGTCCCGGCGCGGGAGGCCGAGCAGGCGACCGTCCTCAACCGGGTCGACGGCCCCGGCGCCGCGACGACGGCCGTCCCGGCCACGCAGCGCGGCTGCCCCGTCACCGGGCACGGCCGGTCCGGCGGGCACCCGCCGCCCTCCGGGGTCGCCGACGAGCGGAACCCGCGCCCGGTCGACCCGGCCGTCGCCGAGGATTTCCTGCGTCAGGTGTACGTCGAGACGCAGCCGGAGACGCCGCTCGCGGAGCGGCTCCGCCAGGTCCGCGGCGAGATCGACCGGAGCGGCACGTACACCCACACCACGCACGAGCTCGTGTTCGGCGCCCGGGTCGCGTGGCGGAACTCGGCGCGCTGCATCGGCCGGCTCTACTGGCAGTCGCTGCAGGTCCGCGACCTGCGGAACCTGCACGACCCGGCGGACGTCGCACAGGAGAGCGTCGGGCACCTGCGGGCGGCCACCCGCGGCGGGAAGATCCGCTCGACGATGACGGTGTTCGCACCCGACGCCCCCGGCCGCCCCGGTCCGCGGATCCGCAACGACCAGCTCGTCCGGTACGCGGGCCACCGCAACCCGGACGGCTCCGTGACCGGTGACCCGGCGCAGACCGGCTTCACCGACCACGTCGTCGCGATGGGCTGGCCGCGTCCGCAGCCGCGGGGCCGGTTCGACGTGCTGCCGCTGCTGATCACCGGTCCGGACGGCCGGTCCCGGCTGTTCGACGTCCCGCCGGACGCCGTGCACGAGGTCCCGCTGCGCCACCCCGAGCACCCGTGGTTCGCGCGGCTGGGCCTGCGCTGGCACTCGGTGCCCGCGATCAGCAACATGCCGCTGGAGATCGGCGGGATCACCTATCCGGCGGCCCCGTTCAACGGCTGGTACCTCGACACCGAGATCGGCGCCCGCAACCTGGCCGACCCGGACCGCTACGACCTCCTGCCGGAGATCGCCACCCGGCTCGGCCTGGACACCCGGTCCGTCCGCACCATGTGGAAGGACCGGGCGATGGTGGAGCTGGTCCGCGCCGTCACCTACTCGTTCGACGCCGACGGCGTGACCATGGCCGACCACCACTCGGAGTCCGAGCGGTTCCTCCGCCACCTGGAGAAGGAGGAGGCCGCCGGACGCAGCTGCCCGGCGGACTGGAGCTGGATCGTCCCGCCGATGTCCGGCTCGCAGACCCCGGTCTTCCACCGGTATTACGACGAGCCGGACGCCTCGCTGCGCCCCGCCTTCCTGGAGCCGCACGGCCTGAGCTGAGCCCTCGTGAGTGGGTTGATTCGGTCAGGACCGACTCAACCACTCACGGGCGGCGGAGCCGCCAACCCCGGCACGAGCCGCGTCCGTCCGCGGAACTCCGCGACGACGGTGCCGTCCCCGGTCCGGACGGTGACGTCGTAGAGCCCGGACCGTCCCGCGAGCGACCGCTCGACCGCCTCGGCGGTGAGCACCTCGCCGGTAGCTGCCGGCCGCAGGAACGCGATGTCCGCTCCGGTCGCGAGCGCGGACACCCCGTAGGCGTTGCAGGCGTACGCCATCGCCGAGTCGGCCAGCAGGAAGAGGTAGCCGCCGTGGCAGACGCCGTGGCCGTTCGCGTGCTCGCCGGAGACCGTCATCGTGGCGACCGCCCGGCCCGGCCCGACGTCGACGATCTCGACGTCCGCCGCCCGTGCGGCGTGGTCCGCGGCGCGCATGGCCGCGGCCGACTCCTCGGCGGTCCGCTGCGGATCCGTGGTTCCCGTCTCGCTCACCGGTGCAGTCTCTCCCGGCGGCCCACGACCGCCGGTACCGGCGCCTCGATCGCTCCGCCCCGCGGAGACTAGGCTCGCCGTCATGAGCAGCGGCGCGGGGCAAGACGGACGGGGCGTGCCGACGGGGCCGCTGGAGCGGGTCCTGCTGGTCTGGGACGCCCCGAACATGGACATGAGCCTCGGCTCGCTGCTCGGCGCCCGTCCGACCTCGGCCTACCGCCCGCGGTTCGACGCCGTCGGCCGCTGGCTGCTCGATCTCGCGGGCACCGAGGCCGAGGCCGAGGCGTGCGTGTTCACCAACGTCGCCCCGGGCAGCATCGAGATCGTCCGCCCGTGGGTGGAGGCGCTGCGGAACGTCGGGTTCGCGGTCTTCGCCAAGCCGAAGACCAGCGACGACTCCGACGTCGACGACGACATGCTCGCCCACATCGACCTCCGGTCGGGCGAGGGGCGGCTGCGCCACGTCGTCGTCGCCTCCGGGGACGGACGTGCGTTCAAGGACCCCCTCGAGAAGCTCGTCGAGGGCGGCACCGACGTCACGGTGATCGGCTTCCGGGAGTACGCCGGGTTCGCCCAGGCGTCCGAGGTCATCTCGTTCCTCGACCTCGAGGACATGGACGGGGTGTTCCGCGAGCCGCTGCCGCGGGTCTCCCTCGACACGCTGCCCGACGAGGGCGCCTGGCTGCCGCCGTTCCGCTCGCTGCGCTCGCTGCTCGAGCGGCGCTGATGGCGATCCTGCAGCGGCTGACCGCGCCGGTGGCGCTCAGCTGCGCGCCCGGCTTCCCGATCGTCCGGGACGCGGTGCTGGACGTCGACGACACCGGCCGGATCGCCTGGTTCGGCCCGGCGGCGTCGGCCCCGGCGACCGACGCCGTCGTCCGGCCGTTGCCCGGCCTGCTCATGCCCGGGCTGGTCAACACGCACTGCCACACTCCGATGTCGCTGCTGCGCGGGATGGGCGGCGACCTGCCGCTGATGCCGTGGCTGACCGACGTCATGTGGCCCGCGGAGGGCCTGCTCACCGAGTCCGACGTGCACGCCGGGATGCTCGCCGGCTGTCTGGACCTGCTGCGGACCGGCTGCACCACCAGCGTGGAGATGTACTTCTACACCGACGCGCTGGTCGACGCCGTCCGCACCGCAGGGTCCCGCGCGGTGCTGACGCCCGGGATCATCGCCGCGCCCGGCTGGGACCGGCTGGGGACCTGGGAGCAGATGCGCGACGACGTCTCCGCCCGAATCGACGCCCACGGCGTGATCCCGGACGCCGACGGCCGGATCGAGCTCGGCTACGGCCCGCACTCGGCGTACACGCTGCCGCCCGGGGCGCTGGAGTCGGTGTCCGAGGCCGCCCGGGAGCGGGGCGCGCTGGTGCACACCCACGTCGCGGAGTCCCGTGGCGAGGACTCGGCGGTGCGGGACTCGCACGGCTCGGTCCCGGCCATGCTCGACGCCGGCGGCGCGCTCGGCGGGCGGATGCTGGCCGCGCACTCGGTGCACCTGTCCGACGACGACATCGACACCTACGCCCGGCACGGCGTCGCGGTCGCGCACTGCCCCGGCTCCAACGCCAAGCTCGCCGCCGGCACCGCCCGGCTGCTGGACCTGCGGCGGGCCGGGGTCCCGGTCGGCCTCGGTACGGACGGCCCGGCGTCGTGCGACGACCTGGACCTCTGGCACCAGGCCCGGCTGGCCGGGCTGCTGGCCCGGGTCGGGTCCGACGACGCGGCCGCGCTCACCGCCGCCGACGTGCTGCTGATGGGCACCGCGGACGCCGCGCACGCGATCGGCCGCGACGACCTCGGGGTGCTCGAGGCCGGCCGCCGGGCCGACGTGGTGCACGTCGACACCGACGACTCGGCCTTCGTCGCGCCGGAGGACGACGCCCAGCTGGTGTCCAACCTGGTCTGGGCGGGCGGGTCCCGCCTCGTGCGCGACGTGTGGGTGGGCGGCGAGCAGGTCGTCGCCGGCGGGGAGCCGACGATGGCCGACCGCCGGGAGTCCCTCACGGCCGTCCGCGCGATCTCGGCCCGGCTGCGCGAGACGCTCGCGCGCTGACCCGGCTCAGGACCCGAGTACCGCGGCGAGGTACGGGTCGGTGAACCGGCGGTCCGGGTCGAACCGGTCGCGGACCTCGGCGAACGCCCCCCAGCCCGGGTAGGCGACGGCGAGCTCGTCGGGTCCCCACTCGTGCCGGGTCGTCCAGCACGGGCGGCCGGCGGCGTCCTCCAGCACCGCGCAGGCGAGGCGCCGCACGGGTTCCTCCGCGGGTCCGCGCGTCCGGATCCGCAGGTAGGCGGTGTCCCGGCCGGACGCCGGGTGCAGCAGGCCGGTCTCGGCGCGCCCGGTCCGCACCCGGACCGGGCGCAGTTCCTGCCCGCGGGCGGCGACGGCGGCGCCGAGCTCGCGCAGCACGGTCCCGAGCGCGGCCCGCGGGACCGCCCACTCGGCCAGGTCCGGGTCCCACGGCTGCGGGTCGGGCAGCACCTCGTGCGGGGGCCCGGCGGTGCCCGGGGCCCAGCGCTGCGGCGGCGGCCACGCCGAGCGCGACTGCCACCACGACGACGCCAGCCGTGACACGGCCTGCCCCCAGCCGCCCCGGCCGGCGGACTCGCCATCGGGGTCCTCGTCGGGCTCCGGTTCGGCCCACCGCAGCACGACCTGTCCGGTGTGGACGGCGACGTCGCACTCGGTCCAGGCGTGCCCGGTGAGCCCCCCGTCGGCGAGGACGTCGGCGAGCGCGGTCGCCTCCTCGTGCACCCGAAGCCGGCGCAGCGGGACAGTGCGCAGCTCCAGCGCGGTGACCACCCCGAGCGCGCCGAGCCCGCAGCGCGCGGCGTCGAGGTCCGGTCCGGTGACCTCGCGGACGGTGCCGCGGCCGTCGACCAGCCGGACGGCGACGACCTGGTCGGAGAGCGAGCCCCGGTCCGGCGCGCCGCCGGCCATCCCGAGCCCGGTGGCGCCGGCGACCGTCGCGCGGGGGGCGTCGGGGACGGTGGCGAGCGCGCGCCCGGAGGCGGCCAGCTCGGTGCAGAGCGCAGCGACGGTCTCGCCGCCGCGGACCCGGACGGTGTCCGCGCCGATCCCGACGACGCCGGTCAGCGCGGAGGCGTCGAGCAGCACGTCGTCGGTGCGGACCAGCGGGCCGGGTACCCGGCCACCGGCGCCGGTGGGGCGCACCGCGGTGCCGCGCTCGGCGGCGCGCCGCACCGCCGTCACCACGCCCGCCTCGTCGAGCGGGCGGTCGGTGCGACGGGGGCCGGTCGCCGCGGCGTCGGTGCTCATCGGATGAAGGGTAGAACGCGCGGGGTCACCGTGCGCATCGATTCGTGTGCGACACGGACACCTCCGCGGGACGGCCGGTGGGGCACCGGTGAACCGGGTGACTGCTGTGCCACACGGGACGGGAGAACGGACCTGCTCACACCCCTTGTGACCCGGACGGCCGACCGATACGGTCACACTCCGTGGCGATCTTGTCGCCACCCGAGACCGGGCCGACGACGTCCCGCTCTCGACGGACCGCCCTGTCCGGAACCGCGCTCCCCACGGCTCCGGGCACGGCGTCACCGCACCCGGCGCCGCACGACCGCGCCGGACGGGTGCGCACAGGCGCGAGGGCCGGGTCCGGTGTCGGCTCCCTCCGATTCCGGGCCCGGCCCTCGCCTTGCGTGCTGACGACCCAGCTCCCCAGCCGGTCGTCATCCACCCCGCGGCCCAAGGTTCCGCGGGACGTCTCGTGCGGCCTGCCCGATCCCCGTCGGGCGGGCCGCGGTCTCCGGCCGGTCCCCACCGGCCGGGGTGTTGCGGGTACTCCCCGTCGGGCGCGTCGCCGTGCCCTCGTCATCCGGGACGTGCCGGACGCCGTTCGGTTGCCTGCGCCGCGCCCGGCGGTGCGATCCGCTCCGGCAGGGCCCGACGCCCACCCCGGAGCCGGTGCAACCGGGACGCAGGACGCGGTCAGGCGCTGCGCGCCGTCCGGTGCCGGCCCGCCCCGCCGAGCAGGTCCACGACCGCGGCGCGGTCGGCGGCCCGGCGGGCGTCGCGACGGCGGCGCAGCATCGCCATGGCGGCGTCGCCCGTTGCGTTCGCCGCCTGCCGGTCCGGCGCCTCCGCCTGCGCGGGGACCGGCGCGGCGAGCGGGTCGGCGCGGAACGCCGCCATGGTGTCGGCGGTCCGGGACGCGTCCCGCCGGGTGGTGCGCACGGTCGCCCGGTGCACCCGGCGGACCGCGTTGCCGGTGGGGCCGCGGTCCCGCCAGCCACCGACCGTGAGTGCGTGGAAGATCGGGGTCTCATCGTGGATCTCGGCGTGCGACTCGTGCCGGCCCGGGAACGGCCAGCCGTCCCGGTCGGCGCGCCGCGCCCGGATCGAGGCCTCGAGACCACCGCAGCCGGGAACGTCTTCGAACTCGTACACCCGCCGTACCTCCTGCTCCCCTGACGTCCGTCGCAGGCCCTGCCGGGTTCCGCCGGAACCCGCACCCGGCGTACCGCCGTTCGGCCCACTCATCCCGTCAACGGGTGACACACGAGCGGGGAAACGGTGGTTACAGCTCCTCTCAGAAGTCCCCTCGTACGGGTGGCGTAGCCAGAGGGTCACACTCGGTTGTGTACACGGAGAGTGTGTATCTGGGGTCCTTGTGGAGCAGTGCGTAGTCGTCGTCCGGTCGGAGAGGCCGGCCGCGACGCGGCACACCTCTCGCCACGCGTGCAGATCGCCACGTAGAAACCGTTGTGCCGCATTGCGTGACCGGCACGCCGCCCATCGGTGTCCACGACGGACCTCAGAGTGTCCACTACACGTGTGTAGTTCGACGTTCGGTGATCACAGGACGCGACGACTGCTCCGTCCTCCCGCGCACTGGGCCGACCGAGCGGCGCTCGGGCTCACCGGATCGCGCACCGCGCCCAGCGGGCGGCACGGGTCTAGCGTCAGGCGCATGACGGAGCGGAGCGGGGCGGCGGACACCCCGCGGGAGCCCGACGGGGCACCTCCCGGGGACGGTCCGCGTGCTGCTCCGGAGACGGTGTCCGGTTCTCCCGCGCCCGTCTCACCCGCGCCCGCCTCTCCGGCGCCGGACCCGGGAACGGCCCCGGAGACGACAGCGGAGCCGCACGGCGCCGAGGTGGACGGGCACGCGGCGAGCGGTCCCGACGGTGCCGTGCCCACCGGCCGGACGGCCGCCGAACCGCCCCGCGACGAGGACGTCCCGCAGCGCTTCCGCAGGCCCCCGCCCCGCTCCGAGGTCCCCTCCCCCGCTCCGGATCGCCTCCGAGGTGTGCGCCCGGATGCTGGTGATCGCCGCCGGCCTCGCACTGCTGATCTTCGTGGCGGTCCAGCTCCGGGTGGTCGTCATCTCGGTCGCGAGCGCGGTGCTGCTGGCGGCGCTGCTCGCCCCACTGGTGCAGTGGCTGCACGACCACCGCGTGCCGCGTTCCCTCGCGACCGGGCTGGTGATGGTCGGCGGGCTCGCCGCGCTCGGCGGGCTGCTCACGGCCGTCGTCAACACGCTGGTCGACGGGACGTCCGACCTGATCGGGCAGCTGACCATCAGCGTCGCGTCGCTGCAGGGCCTGGTCGACGCGACCCCGTTCGACGTGAACGTCGAGCAGCTCGGCACCCAGCTGCTGCAGACCCTGCAGGACAACCAGCAGACCCTCACGTCCGGCGCGGTGAGCACCGCGGCGACGGTCGGGGAGGTGCTCGCCGGGTTCGCCCTCTGCCTGTTCGCGCTGATCTTCATGCTGTACGACGGCTCGCGCCTCTGGTCGTTCCTCCGGCTCCTGGCCCCCGCCCGGCGCCGCGAGCGGGTCGACGTCGCCGGCCGCCGCGCCTTCGCGTCGCTGGTCGGGTACGTCCGCGCGACCGTCCTGGTCGCGATCGTGGACGCGATCGGGATCGGGCTCAGGCTGTGGATCACCGGCGTACCGCTGGCCCTGCCGTTGACGGCGCTGGTGTTCGTCGGCGCGTTCGTCCCGATCGTCGGCGCGGTGCTGACCGGGGGGGGATCGCCGTGCTCATCGCGCTGGTCGCGAACGGGATCGGCACCGCACTCGTCGTGCTCGGGGTGGTGCTGGCCGTGCAGCAACTGGAGAGCCACGTGCTGCAACCGGTGCTGATGGGCCGGGCCGTGCGGTTGCACCCGCTCGCGATCGCCCTCGCGGTGGCGGCCGGTGTCGTCATCGCCGGGATCACCGGCGCGCTGCTCGCCGTCCCGCTGATGGCGGTGCTCACCGCGGCGGTCCGGTCCCTGGCCGCGCCGCACGAGGTCGCACCGGAGCAGGTGGACCCGCTGCTGCCACGCGACGCCAATCCGGCGACCGCCCCACCCGTGATGCGTGACCCTGCCGTCCGGGCGCACCGGTGGCACGATCGCCGTCGTGCGTTATCTCGTCACGGGATCGACCGGTTACATCGGCGGGCGCCTCGCGCCCCGGCTGCTCGGGCACGGTCCCGAGGACGACCTGACCCCGGACCCAGCGTCCGGTCCGGTGCAGGTTCGGTGCCTGGTCCGGAACCCGGACAAGCTGGCCGACGTGCCCTGGGCGGCCGACGCCGAGATCGTCCGGGGGGACCTGCTCGATCCGGCGAGCGTGCGTGCCGCGTGCACCGACGTCGACGTCGTCTACTTCCTCGTGCACTCGCTGTCCGACACCGACTTCGCCGCCACCGACCGGCGGGCGGCGCTGATCCTCGGCGAGGCTGCACGCGAGGCCGGGGTGAAGCGGATCGTCTACCTGGGCGGCCTACACCCCGACGGCGATCCGGACGAGCTGTCGGCGCACCTGGCGTCCCGGGTGGAGGTGGGGGAGACCCTGCTGCGGTCCGGGGTGCCGACGGTCGTCCTGCAGGCCGCAGTGATCCTCGGGTCCGGCTCGGCGAGCTTCGAGATGCTGCGCCACCTGACCGAGCGGCTGCCGGTGATGGTCACCCCCCGCTGGGTCCACAACCGCATCCAGCCGATCGCGGTGCGGGACGTGCTGCGCTACCTGATCCGGGTCGCGGAGATCCCGGAGGAGCTGAACCGGACCTTCGACATCGGCGGTCCGGACGTCCTGTCCTACATCGAGATGATGCGCCGTTACGCCGCCGTCGCCGACCTGGGCAGGCGCCGGGTGCTGCCGGTGCCGGTGCTGTCGCCCGCGCTGTCGGCCCACTGGGTGAACGTCGTGACCCCGGTGCCGAAGTCCATCGCGAAGCCGCTCATCGAGTCACTGGTGCACGAGGTCGTCTGCACCGAGAACGACATCGCCGACCACGTGCCGGATCCGCCCGGTGGGCTGATCGGCTACGAGCGGGCCGTCGGGCTCGCCCTCGCCCGGATCACCGGCGGCGAGGTGGAGACCCGCTGGTCCGGCGCGACGGTGGAGAACGTGCCGTCCGATCCGCTTCCGAGCGACCCGGACTGGGCCGGGGGCAGCGTCTACCTCGACGAGCGCGAGCAGCCGACGTCCGCGTCACCGGAGCGCTTGTGGACGGTCATCGAGGGCATCGGGGGTGAGCGGGGCTGGTACTCGTTCCCGCTGGCCTGGTCGGTGCGTGGCTGGATGGACCGGGCCGTCGGAGGGGTCGGGCTGTCCCGCGGCCGGCGCGACCCGGACGACCTGCACACCGGCGACGCCCTGGACTGGTGGCGGGTCGAGCGGCTGGTCGAGCCGGGTGGGAGCCGCTCGCCCGGCAGCGATCTCGGACCACAGGAGGGGCTCCTGCGGCTGCGCGCCGAGATGAAGGTGCCCGGACAGGCGTGGCTGGACATGTCGGTGACCCCGCGCGACGGCGGCTCCACCTACCACCAGCGGGCCGTCTTCATCCCGCACGGGCTCCCCGGCTACCTGTACTGGTGGTCGGTGGCCCCGTTCCACGGGATCGTGTTCGGCGGGATGGTCCGCAACATCACCCGGACCGCCGAACGTTCCGGTGACGACGGCGACGTCCCCGCGAGCAGGCGGCCGGCCTGGCTGCGCTCCCGGGCCCGGCGCCCGGACCGCGCCGCCTGAGGGCCGCCGCCCGGATCAGCCCCGGTCCGGGCCGGCCAGGGCGTCACGCAGGACGGCGGACTCCCGCTCGGAGACCGAGCGCGCGAAGTGCATCAGGACGGCCTCGGTGTCACCGCCGGTGTCGAGCAGGTCCCGCAGTGCCCGCGCGGTCTCCTCCTCGCGGCTGGCCGCGGGGCGGTAGAGGTAGGCACGGCCGTCGAGCTCGCGGCGCACCCAGCCCTTGCGGTGCAGGTTGTCGAGCACGGTCATCACCGTGGTGTACGCGAGCGGACGCTCCGGAGCCAGGCGCAGCCGGACGTCACGGACGCGGAGCGGCTCGTCGCCAGACCACAGCACGTCCATCACGACGGCCTCGAGCTCACCCAGTCGACCCCGCATCCCGCCTCCCGGACACAGGGTAGCCGCAACCCCCCATGCTCCCCCGGTCGGGATCAGCCGGCGAACGCCCCCGGGACGGGCCTGACCAGCCGCGGGACCGGATCGAGGACGACCCAGCGACCGCCGGCCGCCTCGATCTCCGGCAGCGCCGCACGCACCTCGTCGGTGAGCTCGGCAAGGAAGAGCACGACCCGGTCCGGGCGCAGTGCGGCCAGCTCCGCGGGGGACACGATCGGGATGTCGGTGCCGGGCATCCGGCGGCCCTGCTTGGTGGGCGAGGCGTCGCCGACGGCGGCCAGCAGGCCGGCGTCCAGCCCCGCGTGACACATCACCGGCACCGCCCTCGACGCGGCGCCGTACGCGGCCACGGTGCGCCCGGCCCGCCGCTCCGCGTCCAGCCATCCCCACAGGTCGTGGGCCCGGTCGGCGGACCGCTGCAGCCCGGCGAGCCCACCCGGGGTGGTGACGCCCTGCTCGTCCTCCTCGCGGAGCAGGCGCCGGGTCCCGGTGTCCGGCGTCGCACCGGCCCGGGCCGTCACCAGGAGCGTCCCGCCGGACAGCGGGTACCGCCAGGCCCGGTGCACGGCCAAGCCGTACCGGCGCAGCGCGGTGTCCAGCGCGGGCAGCGACCAGTACGCGTAGTGGCCGTGCCGCAGGTCGTACCACTGGCCGTCACGCAGGACGGTGCCCAGCGACAGCAGCTGCAGGGCGAGCGTCCCACCCGACGCGAGCACCCCGGCCCGGCGGCGCAACGCGGCGTCCTGGTCGGGCTCGTGCAGCAGCCCGTAGAAGTCGACGACGAGGTCGGCGGTACCCGGCGGGGCGGCGTGCCCGGCGTCCGTCATCCCGCGCCCCGTCAGGCGCGGCAGCCACGACTCGCCGTGCGGGCTGCCGTACTCGACGACCCGATCGCCCGGCCGGACCAGTCCCTCCCGGACCAGCCGCTCCACGGCGCGGTCGCTCTGCTCGGCGACCGCCCGCGGTTCGACGCCGAGAATCTCCTCGCCCACGTCCGCACCGGCCTCGAGCTGAGCCAGTCCGCAGGAACGGCACAGCCACATCCGCAACGGCGATACGGGATCGGGCAGCGGCGTGGCGGCCGGCGGCATGCTGTCCCACGAGGGCTGTTCGCCCAGGTCCAGGACGATCCCACCCTGCTCACCGCGGCAGGAGCGACAGCGCATCCGGTCCGGCACACACCCTCCCGACCACGGTCACGACCGCCGGCCCGACGATCAACTATCCGGGATAGTAGTAGTCGGCACTGAGCGGGCGCTGCGCACCCGTTCGGAGTAGTGAAGTCTCGCGGAGCGTCACCGAGGACCCGATCACTCGTTGTCGTCACCGGTACGCGAGATCGATCGCACCGCGCCCGGCGCGCGGCGGGCGGCCACGACGACGGGAGCAACAGGTGCAGGTGGTGACGACCGTGGTGCCGGGTGCGCTGCTGCTCGACGCCACGGCACCCGGTGGCGGCCCGGGTGCGGCCGTCGACCCGGGAGCGTTCACCGTCCGTCGTCGGCGGCGTCCCGCCGACGGCGCCGTGCACGGGCTGCACGGCCACCCCGACGGCGCCGTCCTCCTCGGCGTCCCGCGCGGGTCCGGCTACGCCGTCGTGATCGACACGCGGCCGGCGGCCGAGACCTTCGGACGGCTCGCCGTCGCGTTGCTCGACGGCCCGCGCACCCTGCTGGTCCCGCCCGGCTGCCTCTACGGCGTACAGGCGGCCACCGGCAACACACTGGTCGAGATCCGGACGGCCACCCGGCCGTCCCGCCGGGACCGGCTCGAGGTCGACCCCGACGACCCCGACCTGAAGATCCGCTGGCTGCGTCCGCGCCCGGTGCGGACCCCGGCCGACGACCGTTCCTGGGCCGGGCTCTGCACCCGGCTCGGTGCCCCGGCCGGCCCCCGTCACGACCGCGTCTCGCTCTGGTAAGCCGGCCGCGGGTGAGCCGCGGCACGTGTGACGCCGCCGCCCCCGCGCCGAAGATCACGATTCGGTCACGTACTGTCGCATCAGCCCGGATCGACGACGCCCCTGGCGTTCCGCCGGCACGTGGTGTGCCGTCCGAGACCCTAAGAGGGGTGTTGCAGTGCTCAGCGACCGTGAGCGCCGTCGGCTGCACGAGATCGAGGTGCAGCTGCGACTGACCGACCCGCGCCTGGTGCGGCGTTTCGCCGCACTGGCGGCAGCAGGCCGCGTACCGATCGGGCCGGGTGGGCTGCTGAGCGGTCTCTCCGGCAACGGCGGCGGCCGCTCCGTGCACCGCTCGGGCCCGCTCCCCTCGACCCTGCTGGGTCTCTCCCTGCTGGTGCTGCTGGTGGGCGCCGTCGCGGTCAGCGTGCCGGTCGTGATCGCCGGCATCGTGCTGGCAGCCCTGTCCCTGGGTGTCGCCGCGACGACGGGCCCGCGGGCCCAGCCCGGTACGGCCTGACCGAGCCCGCCGAGCCCCGCCTCTCGCGGGCGGGACCGCCGCCCGGCGCGGCTCAGCCGTGCGCCAGGTCGGAGAACCGGCTGTAGTGCAGCTGGTGGGCCACCGTGATCGTCGTGGTCGGGCCGTTACGGTGCTTGGCCAGGATCAGGTCCGCCTCGCCGGCGCGCGGATCGTCCTGTTCGAACGCGTCGGGCCGGTGCAGCAGGACCACCATGTCGGCATCCTGCTCGATCGAACCGGACTCACGCAGGTCCGACAACATCGGCCGCTTGTCCGTGCGCTGCTCGGGACCACGGTTCAGCTGGCTCATCGCGACCACCGGCACCTCGAGCTCCTTCGCGATCAGCTTGATCTGACGCGAGAACTCGGACACCTCCTGCTGACGCGACTCGACCTTGCGGCCCGAGGTCATCAGCTGCAGGTAGTCCAGGATGATCAGCTTGAGGTCGTTGCGCTGCTTCATCCGGCGCGCCTTGGCCCGGATCTCCATCAGCGTCAGGTTCGGTGAGTCGTCGATGTAGAGGGGCGCCTCGGAGATCTCCGACATCCGCCGCGCCATCCGCGTCCAGTCCTCGTCCGACATCCGGCCCGCACGCATGTCGGCCAGCCGGATCCGCGCCTCCGCCGAGAGCAGACGCATCACGATCTCGGACTTGCTCATCTCCAGCGAGAAGAACGCACTGGTCATGCCGTTCTTGATGGAGCACGACCGGGCGAAGTCAAGGCCGAGGGTCGACTTGCCCAGACCCGGACGGGCCGCGACGACGACCATCTGCCCCGGGTGCAGGCCGTTGGTCACGGCGTCGAGATCGGCGAACCCGGTCGGCACGCCCGCGGCCATCCCGCCCTGGGAGGCGATCGCGTCGATCTCGTCCATCGTGGGCTGGAGGAGCTCCTCCAGCACCGTGTAGTCCTCGGTGGTGGTGCGCTCGGTGACCTCGTAGACCGCGGCCTGTGCCCGGTCGACGACCTCCTCGACCTCACCGCCCTCGTTGCCGTGGTAGCCGAGCTGCACGATCCGGGTGCCGGCCTCGACCAGCCGCCGCAGGATCGCCTTCTCCCCGACGATCTCGGCGTAGTACGCCGCGTTCGCCGCGGTCGGCACGGTCGCGATCAGGGTGTGCAGGTACGGCGCCCCTCCCAGCCGCACGAGCTCGCCGCGCCGCTGCAGCTCCGCCGACACGGTCACTGCGTCGGCCGGCTCACCACGGCCGTAGAGGTCCAGGATCGTCTCGTAGACGGTCTGGTGCGCGGGCCGGTAGAAGTCCTCCGGGCGCAGCACCTCGACCACGTCGGCGATCGCGTCCTTGCTCAGCAGCATGCCGCCGAGCACGGACTGTTCCGCGGTGAGGTCCTGTGGGGGCTGACGGTCGAAGGTGCCGTTGCCGCCTTCACCGGAGCCACCGGCCTCGCCGTCACGGACGGCCCGAGGCCGCCCGGCAGGACGGTCGTCGGTCAGAGCCATACGCAGCGTCACCCCCGGTGAACAGCTTAACGAACACACGTTCGATGCGCGAGCGACGGATGGGTGTCGCCCGCGCTGATCTCCCGCGATCTCCGGCTCTCACGGCGACGTCCGTGCGCGGCTCGCGCACGGCCTCTCGCCGGGCCGGTACGACCGAGGCTAGGTCGGTGCGGGCACCGCGCGCGAACCGGTCTGGTGATCGACTTGGGGATGAACTGTGCACCAACACCGCCCATCCCGGGACCGTGCTGTGGACATGTTGGGGACAACAGCCGGATTCGTGCCGGAACAGCAGGTCAGAGGCATGGGGACGGGTGTGGACAACTTTGCTCTGGCGTGTCGGCGCAGACCTGTCGTGGGCGTGTCGGACTCCCCGGGGCACCGCTCACCGTCCGTCGCGTCCACAACCCCGTCCGACGACCGGGGCGTCACCCTGCGGCGTGTCGCCTGCGTGACAACGGATCCCGCCCCATTCACCCGACAGGGTGTCGCAGTCCACGTAGGACTCCGGAGGGCGAGACCGCGATCCCGATCGGTACCGACGAGAAAGGGCGGTGCCCGGAGCAGAGGCTCCGGGCACCGCCCTCACTACGTTGCGTGGTCGAGTGACCACGGCCACAGATCAGCCGGCGACGACCGCGATCGGCAGCTCGGTGGTGACCTCCGGGTGCAGGCGGACCTGCACCTGGTGCTTGCCCAGGGTCTTGATGTGACCCGGGACGTCGACCGTCCGCTTGTCCAGCGCCGGGCCGCCCGCGGTCTTCACCGCGTCGACGACGGCAGCCGGCGTGACCGAACCGAACAGACGACCGCTGGCGCCGGCCTTGGCCGGCACGGTGACGTTCAGGTTCTTCAGCTGCGAGTCGACCTGCTGGGCGTGGCCCAGGTCGCGGATCTCGCGGGTCTTCTGGGCCCGGCGGATCTGCTCGACCTGCTTCTCGGCGCCACGGGTGGCGACGACCGCGAGCTTGCGCGGCAGCAGGTAGTTACGGCCGTAGCCGTCCTTGACCTCGACGATGTCACCCGGGGCGCCCAGGTTCGGGACGTCGGCGTTGAGGATGAGCTTCACGTGTCTCCCCTTCCTCAGCGAGCGGTCGAGGTGTAGGGCAGCAGGGCCACCTCGCGGGAGTTCTTGACCGCGACGGCGACGTCACGCTGGTGCTGTCGGCAGTTGCCGGTCACACGGCGGGCGCGGATCTTGCCCCGGTCGGAGATGAACTTCCGCAGCAGACCGGTGTCCTTGTAGTCGATCGGCTGGGCCTTGTCCTTGCAGAAAGCGCAGACCTTCTTCTTCGGCTTGCGCACGATGGCCTTGGCCATGGTGGTGCTCCTGGAGTAGTCCACCGCCCGTGACGGGCGGGATGCGAACGTGGATCAGAAGGGGGGCTCGTCGTCGGACGCCGCTCCGCTGCCTGCGGGCGGGGCCGAACCCCAGGGGTCGTCATAGCCGCCGGAGTTGCCTCCACCGGACCCGCCGCCGCCTTGCTGGCCGCCGCCGAATCCGCCGCCACCGCCGCCGTCGTAGCCGCCGCCACCGCCACCGCCGCCGCCACCGCCGCCGCCACCGCCACCGCCACCGCCACCGCCACCGAAGCCTCCGCCCCGGCTGACCTTGTTGACCTTGGCGGTCGCGTAGCGGAGCGAGGGGCCGACCTCGTCGACCTCCATCTCCACGACGGTGCGCTTCTCACCCTCGCGGGTCTCGAAGGACCGCTGGCGGAGTCGCCCCTGCACCACGACCCGCGCACCGCGGGTCAGCGACTCGGCGACGTTCTCCGCCGCCTGCCGCCAGATGTTGCAGCGCAGGAACAGCGCCTCCCCGTCCTTCCACTCGCCGGACTGGCGGTCGAAGGTGCGCGGTGTGGACGCGACGGTGAAGTTGGCGACCGCGGCGCCGGAGGGGGTGAACCGCAGCTCGGGATCCGCCGTCAGGTTGCCCACGACGGTGATCACGGTCTCGCCGGCCATGACTGCCCCTCTCTCAGCCGGCGGCGGGCGCCGGCGTGCGGGTGACGTCCTTGCGCAGCACCTTGGTGCGCAGCACGGACTCGTTCAGGCCCAGCTGGCGGTCCAGCTCGGCGACGGTGGCCGGCTCCGCGGCGATCTCGACGACCGCGTAGATGGCCTCGCCCTGCTTCTTGATCTCGTAGGCCAGCCGGCGTTTGCCCCAGACCTCGATCTTCTCGATCGATCCGCCGTCGCTCTTCACGACGGTGAGGAACTGCTCCAGGGACGGCTGCACAGTGCGCTCGTCCAGGCTGCCGTCGAGGATGACCATGACCTCGTAATGACGCATGAGAACCACTCACCTCCTATGGACTCGTGACGGTCACGACCCCGACGGCCGTGACAGGAGGTTCTCAGTGCCCCCCGACAGTTCTCGATCCGCGACGACGTCGCGGCGACGACACTGCAGGAGAGCTGGGAAAGGTTACCAACGCCCGTCCGGGCCCCGACCTGCGGGTACACCGCTCCCGGGTCCCCGGGGCGGCGGGCGCCCGCTGTCGGGGGGCCTCGCTACCGTTGCCCGCATGCAGATCGGAGCACACGTCCGGGACGCCGAGGACCCGCTGGCCGAGGCCGGCGAGGTGGGCGCCGAGGTGATCCAGCTCTTCCTGTCCGATCCTCAGGGCTGGAAGAAACCGCCACCGCACCCGCGCGCGGCGGAGCTGGCGGCCTCCGAGGTCGCGGTGGTCGTGCACGCGCCCTACACCGCGAACGTCGCGTCGACGAACAACCGGATCCGCATCCCGTCCCGCAAGATCGTCCAGCAGCACCTGGCGGGTGCGGCCGAGGTCGGCGCGTTCGGCCTGGTCGTGCACGGCGGTCACGTCACGAAGGACGACGACCCGGCCACCGGTGTCGACAACTGGCGCAAGTTCGTGGAGCGCCAGGCCGGTGAGCACGGGTTCGACGTACCCGTCCTGATCGAGAACACCGCCGGCGGGGACAACGCGATGGCCCGCCGGTTCGACGCGCTCGGCCGGCTGTGGGACGCGGTCGGCGAGTTCGGCGTCGGGTTCTGTCTCGACACCTGTCACGCCTTCGCCGGCGGGGAGGAGCTGGCCGGTCTCGTGGAGCGCGCCCGGGCGATCACGGGGCGGATCGACCTGATCCACCTGAACTCTTCGCGCGACCCGTTCGACTCGGCACGCGACCGGCACGCCAACATCGACTCCGGGACCATCCCGCCGGACGAGCTGGCCGCCGTCGTCGCCGAGGCCGGTGCCCCGGTCGTGGTGGAGACCCCGGCCGAGGGGCAGGCCCGCGACATCGCCTGGCTCCGCGAGCACGCCACGGCCTGAGCCTCACCGGGCCACCGGGCCACCGGCTCACCGGGCTCACCGCCAGGCGAACACCGGCTGTTCCAGGTGCACCACCCGGGTCGCGCGGCCGTGCAGCACGACCTCCCGGAACTGGTGCAGCACCGCGCCAGTGGGGGCGTGCACGAAGCGGTCGAACAGCGGCACCTGGATCACCGGGGCGTCCGACTCCGGGATGGTGAGGAACCGGGGCTCGTGGTCGATCTCCGCCAGCGGCGGGCGGTGCAGCTCGCCGACCTCGTCGGGGTTCGGCACGGGCTCCCCGGCGCCGCCGGCCCACAGCACGACCGGCGTGATCACGTAGCCGGAACGGGTGGGGTAGTCGTCCAGCAGGCCCAGCACACGATCGGGACCGAGCTCCAGACCGATCTCCTCGGACACCTCGCGCCGGCCCGCCTGCTCGGCGGTCTCGCCGTCGTCGAGGCGGCCGCCGGGCAGCGCCCACTGTCCCGAGTGCGCGCGCAGCGACCGGGCCCGCCGGGTCAGGACGAAGGCGATCTCGTCGGCCAGCGGCCCGTCCCCGGTGGCACCAGGGACCGGGAGCAGCGTCATGGTCACGGCCGCGGCGCGCTTCCCGGCACGGTCGGCGTCCGACGCGGTGTGGCGCGCGTGCGGCGGGAGGACGGTGAGTGCCTCCCCGATCCGCTCGCACAGCCGCTGCTGCACCCGGTCCGGGACCACCGCGTCGTCGCCCATGGCCCGATCCTGCCGCACCGTCCCCGCACCGGCGCCGACAGCGAGACCCGGGTCACCCTGGTCTCGCCGGTCGCACAGGTCGTCGCCGAACCGCACGGGTTCTCTGCGCCCCGCACAAGGTCGAGACCGTGCGGGGAGCCCTGGACGTGTGCGGTTGAGGGCAGATTGTGCGAGGCGGCGCCCGGCCTGTGCCGCGCCGGGCCCTGCGGGGCCGGCGCCCCCGCACGGCGACCGGGCGGACCCTGCGACGCCCGGCCGAGCTGCGCGGCGACCCGACAGACCCCGCGACGCCCGGCCGAGCTGCGCGGCGACCCAGCAGAACGGCAGAGCGGCGGAGCGGCGGAGCGGCGGAGCGCTCAGGATCGCGTGGGCGGATCGCGCCGCTCGGACCGGTTCGGCCACGGCTCCCGGACGGCCGCGCCCCGCTCCGGAGTGCCCCGCACACGGCGCCGCCGCGGCGGTTCCGGACGATCGGTCCCCGTCGCTCCGGCGGTAAGGCCGATCTCGTCCGCTGCCACCGGTCCCGCGCTCTGTCCCGCGCCCAGCAGCGAGCTCGACGGCCCCGCGCCCGGCCCCGGCGGCACCGGCGCCGCGGCGACGGGCCCGGTCGCCCGCGGCCACACCGGGTCCGGGTCCTGGCCGGGCTCGGGCTCCCGGCGCAGGATCTGCCGCACCACGAGCACGCACAGCCAGACCACGACCGCGTCGCGGACGAGCACCGTGACCAGGAACGGCTCGACCGGCAGACCCTTGGCCTCGACCCCGAGGTACTGGTACATCCGCGGCACCCAGACGAGTGCGTCGACCGTCATCCAGGCCAGCAGCAGCCGCCACCGCGGCAGCGCCAGCACGGCGAGGGGCACCAGCCACAGCGAGTACTGCGGGCTCCACACCTTGTTCAGCAGCAGGAACGCCGCGACGACGAGGAAACCCAGCTCCGCCACCGCAGGCGGGCGCGGGGCGCGCCACGCCAGCCAGGCGATCGCAGCGAACGCGAGCACCATCAGCGCGGCGGTGACGGCGTTGAGGACGGAGGGCGCGGCACCGTCGGCGAGCCGGCCGTCGAACCCGGCCCAGCCGGTGAACCAGTACAGCGAGTACCAGATCGAGTCCGGATCGGCCGGACGCGTGCGGTTGGGCAGGAAGAACTCCGCCCAGCCGCGTGGCCAGGCCAGCGCGACGGGCAGGTTCACCGCCACCCAGGACCCGATCGCCGCACCGACGACCCACGCCGCACGCGGCAGGCCACCGGAGGACCGTCGTCGCCACCCGACGAGCAGGATCGGCAGCAGCAGCAACGCCGGATAGAGCTTCGCGGCGGCGCCGAGCCCGATCAGCACGCCCGCCCAGCCGGGCCGGTCCCGGCGCAGCGCGAGCAACGCGCCGGTCGCGAGCGCGACGGTGACGGTGTCGAAGTTGGTGAAGGCGTGCACCAGCGCCAGCGGGGAGAGCGCGACCAGCGCGGCGTCCCACGGGCGTTCGGGGCGGAGCATCAGCACCGCCCACACCACCGCGAGCCATCCGGCGGCGAGCCAGAACGCCGTGATGTCGAAGTAGACGACGACGTCGAGCGCGCTCGGCAGCGGCAGCCGCTCGGACAGCCACATCCACCCGTCGGTGAGCTGGGCGTTCAGGTACTGGAAGAACCCGGTGAGGACCGGGTACTCCATGTAGCGCTCGACCCGGGACCCGTCGGCCGCGGACTCGAACCAGGCGTCGCGGTAGGGGACGCCGTCGTCGGCTAGACCTTCGAGCCCGTAGAGCGGAACGGTGTCGGAGTAGCACATCGCGACGTACTGGCGGTCGTTGCGCCAGTCCAGCGCGAGCACCCCGTCCGCGGTGCGGTACTCCTGCAGGCAGGCCGCCTTGCCGAGCCAGCTCACGGCCAGCACGACCACCGCGAACAGCAGCACGGTGCGCAGCGGCGTCCAGTACCGGGCCCGGCCGACGAGCGCGTGCCTACCGAGCGGGCCCCCGGCGATCCGGCTGGCCGAGCGCGCCAGCGGCTCGGTCCACGTCGGGACGACCCGGCCGGTCGGGCCGTCCCCGGTCCGCCGCTCCTCGGGCGGGGCGGGGCCGGGACGGCCGGCTCCGGTCAGTTGTTCTCCCCGGTCGGTTCGCCGCCGCCGTCCGGGTCCTCGTCGTCGGCGAACGGGTTGTCCCGGCCGGGGCGGTCGTTGTCCGTGGACTCGCGGGTCCGGTCGCCGCCGTCGCCGCGGCCGGAGTCACCGTTTCCGGAGTCACCGTCGCCGGACTTGTCCCGTCCCGGTTCCCCGCTCGGCTCGGCGCTCCCGGTGGGCTGCTCGCCGGTGTCGGTGGAGGCCTCCCGTGCGGGGGGCGCCTGGCCGATCGGCTCGAAGCCGGAGAACCGTTCGACGGGGGTGCCGTCCAGCACGTCGTCCATGAACGACTGCCAGATCGACCCCGGCAGCATCCGGCCGTAGATCGGGTTCCCGGAGGAGTTCCTGATCGGGCTGTTGTCGTCGGTGCCGACCCAGACCGCGGTGGACACCGACGGCGTGTAGCCGACCGTCCAGGCGTCGTTGTTCTGGCCCTCGGTGCCGCTCTGCACGGTGCCGGTCTTGGCGGCGACCGGCCGGCCGCCGCTCAGGCCGATCCGCGAGGAGTCCGCGACGTCGGTCATCGACTCGGTGACGTTGCGCGCCACCTCGGGGTCCATCACCTGCTCGCCGGTGTCGGTCGAGCCGCGGTCGAAGATGACCCGGCCGTCGCTCGCCGTGACCTTGGCGACGAGGTACGGCTCGCGTTTCACACCGTCCGCGGCGAAGGTGCCGTAGGCCGACGCCATGTCCTCCGGGTGGACCTCACGGTCACCCAGCGAGATGCCGCCGGTGGGGTTCGGCAGGAGGTCGCCGGGAATGCCGGCCTGGTGCGCGGCCTCGGCGACCTTCTGCGGGCCGACGTCGAGACCCATCCGGTAGAAGACCGTGTTGATCGACTTCGTCATGGCCTCCTTGACCGAGCAGCTCGCACAGCTGACGCCCTCGGAGTTGGTGACCTTCGCGCCCGCCAGGGTCTGCGGGGAGGAGCCGTCGTAGGTGGCTCCCAACCCGATCGGGTCCGGGGCCTGCAGGGCCGCGGCCAGCACGAACGGCTTGAACGACGACCCCGGCTGCTTGAGCACGCTCGCGTAGTCGAGCCCGACGCCGTTCTCGCCGCCGTAGTAGGCGAGGACCGCGCCGGTCTTCGGGTCCACCGACACCAGCGACGAGCGCAGGTTCTCCGGCTGGCCCTCCATGATGTCCTTGACCGCCCGGGTGGCGTCCTCCTGGGCCTTCGGGTCGACCGTGGTGGTGACCGTCAGTCCCTGGGTGTTGATCTCCGCCTCGGAGATGCCGAGCCTCTCCAGCTCGGCGCGGGCGGCGTTGTAGATGTGGCCGCGGTCGTCGCCGGGGATGCCGCCGCCCTGGTTGCCCGCGGACTCCCGCCACTGCGGGAACTGCTGCTGCGAGCGCTCCGCCGGGGACAGCCAGTTCTGCTGGACCATGCCGTCGAGGACGAACGCCCAGCGCTGCTGGGACATCTCGAGGTTCTTCGCCGGGTCCCAGCGCGACGGCGACTGGATGAGGCCGGCGAGCATCGCGCCCTCGGAGGGGCCGAGGTCCTGGACGTTCTTCCCGAAGTACGCCTGGGACGCGGCCTGCACGCCGTAGGCACCGCGACCGAGGTAGATCGCGTTCAGGTAGTTCTCCAGGATCTGTTCCTTGGTCATCTCCTTGGAGATCTTCGCCGCGAGCACGACCTCGCGGAACTTCCGGAACAGCGAGTACTGGTCGTTGCCGGTGGTCACCTTCACGTACTGCTGGGTGATCGTCGACCCACCACCGATCCCGCCGGTGAGCTGGTTGATCACCGCGCGGCCGATGCCGGAGATGTCGAAGCCGGGGTTGGAGTAGAACGAGCGGTCCTCGGCGGACAGCACGGCCTGCTGCACCGGCAGCGGGACCTGGTCGAGGCCGACACTGGTCCGGTTGACGTTGTCCGGCCGGACGGTCGCGAACGGCGCTCCGTCGGCGTAGGAGAACGTGGCGACCTGGCTGACGGCGATGTCGTCGGCGTTCGGCACCGGGAACACCAGCCAGCCGATCGCGAACGCGACGAGCGGGCCGATGACCGCCAGTGCGGCCGCCCCGAGCACCCAGTTCCGGATCCGGCACCGGCGCGACCTGCCGCCCTTCGGGGGCTCGCCGCCGTCACCGGGACGGCGGCCGTCGCCACGTCCGGGCGGGCCGGGCGGACCGCCACCGGCGCGGCCGGGTGGCGGCTGCTGTGCCGGGTACGGGCGGTCGACCGGGTCGAAGTTGCCGACGCCGGAGTCCTCGTGGGTCAGCAGCGGCGGCGGCGACTGGGCGTACGGCGCCTGCGGCGGCGGCCGCTGACCGGGGGGCGGCCCGGGCGGGGGCCCCGGGGGCGGTCCCGGACGACCGTTCGGCCCCGGACGGCCGGGAGGCGGTCCGGGCGGCGGAGGCGGAGGCCCGTTCCGGCGGGGTCCCTGACCCGGACGGGGGGCCGGTGGGGGGAGGGGACGGCCGGGGGGCGGCGGGGGTCCGGGTGGCGGGGTGCGCCGGGGGTCACGCTCGTCGTTCACCGGGCGGCTCCGTGGGGTGCGGTCTCGCTGGTCCGCCGTCCGGGCCGGGGGAGCCCGGGGCGGTGGTCCGTTCGCGGTCCGGTGCCGTGCATGCGGTCCGGGTCGTCGCGGCGCTCGGTGTGCGGGTCATCCGCCCGCGATCCTGGGTCCGCGGCGCTGCCGCCGGCCGGTGCCGAGGACGAACGACCGGACCAGATGGTTCCAGCCGCACGCCCGGCACACCTCGACGACGTGCACCGTGAACTCGGGATGGTGCGCGGCCAGCTGCTCCAGGTCGGCCCCCGAGCGGGCCGAACCGGAGACGTGCCGGAGGCTCTCGCCGAACACCCAGGACACCTGGGCGAGCGGCTCCTTGCGGCACACCGGGCAGGTCTCGTCGACCGTGGTGCCGTGGAACCGGGCGGCGCGGTGCAGGTAGGCACCCGCATCGCACACCTCCTCCGGACCGACCCGACCGGCGCGGACGTCGCCCAGCAGCGCGCGGCGCTGCAGGGCGTAGTCCACCACCTGTCGCGGATTGAGCACCCTTCCAGGGTACGCGCGGCCGTCCGTCGTACCCAGCGGCCGCCCCGTCGGAGTAGCGGTCCCGGCCCAGGTGACGGCCGTCCACCCGGGTCACGACGGTCTGTGATGACGATCATGCATGAGGCGCGCCGATGTATCGGACCGATATAGTCCTCCGGGTCGACCCCGGGCGGGGCCCGGGGGTGACGAGGAGGTGTGCCGTGCTGGAGTTCGCCGTGCTCGGCCTGCTCCAGGACGGCCCGCTGCACGGGTACGAGCTGCGCAAGCAGCTCGGTCGCCGGCTGGGCGGCCCGCGGGCATTCTCCTACGGGTCGCTGTATCCGGCGCTGCGCAGGCTCGTCCGGGCCGGGCTCATCGCCGACACCGGCGATCCCGCGGACAGTGTCGCGGGTGGCCGGCTGCGGCGCGGCCGCCGGGTCTACCGGATCACCGGCGACGGGAAGGACCGTTTCGCCGAGATCCTCGACGAGGCCGGGCCACAGGCGTGGGAGGACGGAAGTTTCGGCGTGCACCTGGCGTTCTTCTCGCGGACGCCGGTGGCGACGAGGATCCGCATCCTGGAGGGTCGCCGCCGGACGGTGGAGGAACGCCGGGACGGACTGCGCGTCACGCTGGGACGCACCGGTGAGCAGATCGACCGCTACACCCGCGAGCTGCACCGCCTCGGGCTGGAGAGCTCCGAGCGCGAGGTGCGCTGGCTGAACGAGCTGCTCGCGACCGAACGGGCGGAGCAGCTCGACGAGACCATCCCCGGCACGGGAGCCGGTACGGACGCCGGACCCGGATCCGGCGGGCAACGACAGGACGAGACAACAGGAGGAGCCTGACATGAGCCAGGTTCGGGTCGCGGTCGTCGGCGTGGGCAACTGCGCGGCGTCGCTGGTGCAGGGTGTCCGCTACTACGCGGGCGCCGACCCGTCGACCAAGGTCCCCGGCCTGATGCACGTGGACTTCGGCGGCTACCACGTCGGGGACGTGACGTTCGTGGCCGCGTTCGACGTCGACGCGAAGAAGGTCGGGCACGACCTCTCCGACGCCATCTCGGCCAGCGAGAACAACACGATCAAGATCGCGGACGTGCCACCGCTGGGCGTGACCGTCCAGCGCGGGCCGACCCTCGACGGCCTCGGGCGCTTCTACCGGGACACGATCACCGAGTCCGACGACGAGCCGGTCGACGTCGCGCAGGCGCTGCGCGACTCGGGCGCCGACGTCCTCGTGTCCTACCTGCCGGTGGGCAGCGAGGACGCCGACCGGTTCTACGCCCAGGCCGCCATCGACGCCGGAGTCGGCTTCGTGAACGCGCTGCCGGTGTTCATCGCGTCCGACCCGGAGTGGGCCGAGAAGTTCCGTGCGGCCGGCGTGCCGATCGTCGGCGACGACATCAAGTCGCAGGTCGGCGCCACCATCACCCACCGGGTGCTGGCGAAGCTGTTCGAGGACCGCGGCGTGCAGCTCGACCGCACGATGCAGCTCAACGTGGGCGGGAACATGGACTTCCTGAACATGAAGGAGCTGGAGCGGCTCGAGTCGAAGAAGGTCTCGAAGACCCAGTCCGTGACGTCCCAGGTGGACCGGGACATGGGCAAGGACAACGTGCACATCGGCCCGTCGGACTACGTGGCCTGGCTGGACGACCGCAAGTGGGCCTACGTGCGGCTGGAGGGCCGGGCGTTCGGTGACGTCCCGCTGAGCCTGGAGTACAAGCTCGAGGTCTGGGACTCGCCGAACTCGGCCGGGATCATCATCGACGCCGTGCGCGCGGCGAAGATCGCGATGGACCGCGGGATCGGCGGACCGATCCTCTCGGCGTCGAGCTACTTCATGAAGTCCCCGCCGGAACAGTACCGCGACTCCGAGGCGCGGGACAAGGTGGAGGAGTTCATCCGGGGCGAGGGCGACGCCTGATCACTTTCCGTTCCGGTGCCGGCCCGGACGGTGACCACGCAGGTCACCGCCGGGCCGTCGCCGTTTCCGGAGCAGGAAGTTCCCGATCCGGAATCTTCTCGGAATTGTTCGTGAGCGCAGTCATGCATTGATTGTGTGCTGCGTCATTTATTCGAACGATATGTGTTCGTAATGTGCGCGTCGGCCTTGCGCGACCGACGCCCACCCGGGGCGGAGGGGCGCGGGGTCACCGCCGGGCGACGACGCGGGCGGGAAGCCGGTCCCGGCACGTCGCTCCCTCGGCACGCCGGTCACTCCCCTGAAGAACCGGCGCTTCCGCCTCCACCGCACGCCCGGGGTGCTACTCCCGAGGATTTTCCCGTGCCCCAGCGCACCACCGCTCCGGCGCTCCGCGTCGCCGTCGTGGCCACCGCCGCCGCGGCGGCCGCCCTGTCCGTGCTCCCCGCGGCCGCGGCGGCCCCCGCCGACGCCGCCCCGGCCCCCGCCGCGTCCGTGACCCGTGACGTCGCGCCGGCCGCCGCCGTCCTGCCCGCCGCCCCCGCACCCGCGGTCAACCCCGCCGCGCAGAACGTGGCCGAGGCCGCCAAGGCCGCCGCGCCCGCCGCCCGTGCCGCGGCCGCCCGCAGCAGCGCGCTGTCCACCGCGATGGCCCAGCTCGGCAAGCCCTACAGCTGGGGTGCCACCGGGCCCAGCGCGTTCGACTGCTCCGGCCTGGTCAGCTACGCCTACAAGAAGGCAGGCAAGGACGTCCCGCGTACCAGCAAGGCCCAGGCGTCGGCGGGCACGAAGGTGTCGAAGTCGAACCTGCAGGCCGGTGACCTGGTCTTCTTCTACAGCCCGGTCAGCCACGTGGGCATCTACATGGGCGACGGCAAGATCGTCCACGCCTCCACCAGCGGCGAGCCGGTCAAGGTGTCCGACATGGACGCGATGCCGTTCAACTCCGCGCGCCGGATCTGATCCGGCCCCGGACGACCGGACCGGCGGCCCCGGGACCGTGCCACGCGCACGGTCCCGGGGCCGTCGTCGTCGCGTACCGGTGTCCGGCGTCGACAATCACCGCATGAACGTCGACGGGGACGGCCCCGCCCACCCGCCCGGTGACCGCGTGACGGCCGACGGGCCCGACGCGCTCGCCCGCCGTGCCGTCCGCCTCCTCGGCGACCGGCCGCGCGTCCTGATCGGACTGGCCGGCAGCCCGGGGAGCGGCAAGACGACCCTGGCCGCCGCCCTGGCCGAGCGGCTCGGCCCGGCCGCGGTCGCACTGCCGATGGACGGGTTCCACCTCGCCAACGTCACGCTCGACCGGCTCGGGCGCCGGGACCGGAAGGGTGCGGTGGACACGTTCGACGGGGCCGGGTTCGCCGCGCTTCTCGACCGGGTCACGTCGACGACCGGCGAGACCGTCTACGCGCCCGGCTTCGACCGGGCAGTCGACGAGCCCGTCGCCGGCTCGATCGCGATCGAGCCCGGGCACCGGATCGTGCTGGTCGAGGGCAACTACCTCCTGGTGCCCGACGAGCCGTGGGCCCGGATCCGGCCGCTGCTCGCGGCGGCCTGGTTCGTCGGGACGCCGGAGGACGAACGGTTGCGTCGCCTGGTCGAGCGGCACACCCGGCACGGCCGCACCGCGGAGGCGGCCCGGGCGTGGGCCCGTGACGTCGACGGCGCGAACGCCGACCTGATCGAGTCGACCCGTCGGCGCGCGGATCTGGTGGTGCCCGGCACCGCCGGTGCCGGGTCCGTAGGTTCAGGTCCACGACCTCGCCCCGCCGCCCCCTCGCCCTGATCACCGGTGCCTCCCAGGGCATCGGCGCCGCCGTCGCGAAGCTCATCGCCCCGCGGTACGACCTGATCCTGGGCGGGCGCGACGAGCGGCGGCTGGCCTCGCTGACCGACGAGCTGACGACGGCGGGCCCCGTCACCGTGACGACCCTGCCGGTGGAGCTCACCGACGACGACGCGCTGGCCGGTGCCCTGTCCGGCATCGACCGCCTCGACGCGCTGGTGCACTCCGCCGGGATCGGCGAGCTCGGCACGGTCGCGGACACCCCGGCCGCGACCTGGCGGACCCAGTTCGACGTCAACGTCGTCGCGGTCGCGGAGGCCACCCGGCTGCTGCTGCCCGCGCTCCGGGCGGCCGGTGCCGACGGCGGCGCGGACGTCGTGCTGGTCAACTCCGGTTCCGGCATCACCGCGCGGGCGGGCTGGGGCTCCTACGCCGCGAGCAAGTTCGCGCTGCGCGCCTTCGGCGACGCGCTGCGGGCCGAGGAGTCCGGCAACGGCATCCGGGTCACCTCGGTGCACCCGGGCCGGGTGGACACCGCGATGCAGGAGCGGGTCGTGGCGCACGAGGGCGGCGAGTACGACGGGTCGCGGTTCCTGCGGCCCGAGTCCGTCGCCTCCGCGGTGCTCGCCGCGCTGACCGCGACCCGCGACGCACACCTCACCGAGATCGTGGTGCGCCCACAGGGATAGCAGCGACCGCACGCAGCTCGTCCAGCGCGGCGAGCACCGGCGGGGTGTGGGCGGCCGCGTCCCGCACGACGGCCAGGATCGAGCGCACCGGCACCGGCCGGACGACCGGCACCGCACACGTCCCGGCCGGGATCCGGACCGCACCGAGCTCGGGCAGCACGGTGATCCCGATCCCGGCCGCGACGAACGCGAGCGCGGTCGGGTAGTCGTGCGCCTCCACGTGGAACGGCGGGCGGAACCCGGCGGCGGTGCACGCCTCGACCAGGTTGCGCCGGCACCATCCGCGGGCGAAGTCGTTGTCCACCCAGCGCTCACCGGACAGCTCGGCCAACTCGATCTCGGCGCGGTCCGCCAGCGGATGCGTCTCCGGCAGCACGGCGACGTACGGGTCGTCGAGCAGGTGGTGCGCGGTGAACCCGGGCCACGCCTCGAAGTCCGGCCGCTCGACGGCGATCTGCAAGTCGGAGCGGTCGGCCGGGTCGTCGGGCAGCCACTCACGCAGGGCGAGGTCCAGCCGGACGTCCGGGAACTCGGTCCCGAGCCTGCGCACGACCCGGGGCAGCCAGGCGCCACCGACGGAGGCGAAGTACGACAGCGACAGCGCGCCCGTCCGCCCCGCCCGGAGGTCCGCCACGACGACCTCGGCCTCGCCGAGCCGGGAGAGGATCGCGTCGGCCTGGTCGGCCAGCACCAGCCCGGCGGCCGTGGCCCGCAGCCCGCGGCCGGCCCGCTCGAACAGCGCCAGGCCGGTCTCGCGCTGGAGTGCGGTCACGTGCTGGCTCACCGCCGACGGCGTGTAGCCGAGGTTGGCGGCGGCGCCCTGCACCGAGCCGCTCGCGACGACGGACCGGAAGACGCGCAGACGATGGGTGTCGAGCACCCCAGGACTGTACAGCTGCACTGAATCCAGCGGTAGGAACAATCGCTGGTGCTGAAGTGTCCCGGGCGGCAGTCTCGGATCCATGACGCTCTCCCGGCAGGTGCTCCCCCCTCGCGGCCGCGGCGACCACGGTCGTCCTCTGGGCGTCCGCCTTCGTCGGGATCCGGGCGGTCGGGCACGACCTCTCGCCCGGTGCGCTGGCGCTGGGGCGGATGGTCGTCGGGTCGCTGACCCTGACCGTGATCGTGCTGGTCGTGCGGGGCCGCCGGGGCGGCCCGCCGCTGCTGGGACGGCGTCCGCCCACCCGGGGCCTGCTCGGCGCGGTCGCGCTGTGGGGCGCCGCCTGGTGCGGTCTCTACAACCTCGCGCTCAACGCGGCCGAGCGGCACCTCGACGCGGGCACCACCGCGCTGCTGGTCAACGTCGCGCCGGTCGTCGTCGCCGTCCTCGCCGGGCTGCTGCTCGGCGAGGGGTTCCCGGCCCGGCTGCTGGCCGGGATGGCGATCGCGTTCGCCGGTGTGGTGCTGATCGCGACGACGACCTCGGCGGGTGGCACCGACGTCGCCGGGGTGCTGCTCGGGCTGGTGGCCGCGCTCGTCTACGCCGGTGCCGCCGTCGCGCAGAAGCGCCTGCTCGCCCGGCTCGACGCCCTGACGGTGACCTGGCTCGGCGCCGTCGCCGGGACGGTCGCGCTGATGCCCTACCTGCCCACGCTGCTCACCGAGCTGGGGTCCGTGCCGGCCACGGCGATCGCGGGCACCGTGTACCTCGGCGTCTTCCCGACCGCGATCGCGTTCCTGACCTGGGGATACGCCCTGTCCCGGACGACGGCGGGCCGGCTCGCCGCCGCCACGTACGCCGTCCCGCCGATCGTCGTCCTGCTGTCCTGGGGTCTGCTCGGGGAGGTCCCGGCGCCCCTCGCTCTGACCGGCGGGGTGCTGTGCCTGGCCGGCGTCGTCGTCGCCACCCGGCGCCGGCGCCGGCGCACGACCGCCGGGCCCGCCCCGGAGTCGGTCGGAGGACGGATCCCCTCCGGCCGCTGACTGGCTACCCTCGGATCCATGGGGGAGCAGCAGGGGGACGACGGCAAGGCGCTGATCCGGGTGTCGGACGCCGACCGTCAGGAGACCGCCGAACGGCTGAAGCTCGCGCACGACGAGGGGCGGCTGTCGCTGAGCGAGTACGACCAGCGCCTGCAGAGCGCCTACGCGGCGACCGTCCGGGCCGATCTGGACGTGCTCGTCGCGGACCTGCCGGTGGTGAAGCGCAAGCACCTGCCGGCGGTCCGTGCGGAGAAGGCGGAGGCCGAGAAGGCCGAGGCCACACGGGAGTACGTCAAGGAGTGGCGGTCGTGGGCCGGGGTCGCGGTGCTGCTCACCGGGATCTGGGCGGTGACCTCGCTGGCCGCGGGCGACGCCGTCTTCTTCTGGCCGGTCTTCCCGATCGGGATCTGGGGTGCCGTGCTCGTCGCACAGCTCTTCTGGGGCGGCGACGACGACTGAGGCGGGCTCCCCGGCCCGATTCCCCCTGCGGCGGCGGGCATCGGCCTAGAGTCGGTCCATGCTCGATCCCGGCCGCGTCGACCTGGCCGCGCTGGCGGACGCGCTCGACGACCGGTCACCGGACACCCTCTGGTACCTCGACCCGTCGGGCGGCGGGATCGCGGCGTACGGACCCGGCGAGACCGGCCCGCCGCCGGGCGACTGGGTGGAGATCGACCGTGTCACCAGCCGGGAGTCCTACCGGGACATGTCGGACTTCACCGCGGGTGTGCAGCACCGCAGGGCGGCGGCGCTGCTGGACCGGGCGATCGACGGCCGCGGGGCGTTCCGCCGGTTCAAGAACACCCTGTTCGAGTTCCCCGAGGTCCGCGACCAGTGGTACCGGTTCCGCGACGCCCGTTCCCGGCGCCGCGCGGTCGACTGGCTGGCCGGGGCGGGGCTGATCACCGAGCCGGACGCGGAGCGCCTGCGTGCCCGGTACCCCGATCCGGACCCGTCGAACGACGACGTGCCGGCCGCCGTCGCCGAGGACCTGGCAGCGCTCTACGGCCCGCGGTTGCGCCAGGTGCTGCTGTTCGGTTCCTGGGCCAGCGGTGAGGGCTCGGTCGAGTCGGCGATCGACCTTCTGGTCGTCCTCGACGACGACCGCGCCTCGATCCTGGCGTGGGAGGAGCTGCGGGCGATGGACGACGTCCTCTGGCAGCACACCGAGCGGACCGGCCTGACGATCAGCGCCCTCCCCGTGGGGCAGCACGAGCTCACCCGGCCCGGGGACCCGACGGTGATCCGTGCGCGTGCCGAGGCGGTGCGAGTGCGGTGATCCCGATCCCGCCGCACGAGGAGCACGACGAGCCGGGGGAGGACGGGGAGCGCCGCACCCGGTCCGGGATGGCACGGGCCCGCACGGAGCTGGGCGGCGCCCGGGTGCTCGCCGAGCACGGGTTCACCGACGCGGCCGTCTCCCGGTCGTTCCACGCCGCGTTCCGGGCGGCCGAGACCGCGCTGCTGGTCCTGGGGGAGACCCGGGCGGAGCACTCCGACGTCGTCAGCGCGTTCGTCCGGCGGGTCGTGCGCGAGCGGTCGCTGGACCCCCGGGCCGGACGCCTGCTGCGGTCGCTGTTCAACCGGCGCGGGCTGGCCGACGACTCCGACGTCGGCGCACCGGGACGGGAGGCGAAGTCGGCGCTGGACGACGCCGCGTTCGTGATCGACGCCGTCGAGTCCTGGCTGGCGGAGCCGTCGTTGAGCCGGCCGCCGGACGCGGTGGAGGGCGCCACCCGGCGTCCGGCCAGGCCCCCGCGCCGGACGGCCCGCTGACCGGGGCCCGGTCAGAAGAAGTCGCCGCCGAAGTCCCCGAAGTCGCCGAAGTCCCCGTCGCCGCCGTCGAACGCGCCCGGGTCCTCGAGGCCCCCGTCCATGCCGTCCGCACCGGCCCCGTCGGCGAACCCGTCGGCGTAGGCGGCCTGCTCGGCACCCGCCATGCCGCTGAACATCGACGAGAACAGCAGCGCCGACCCGACGCCCCAGGCCCCGGCGACCAGCGCCGGCTTCCACCAGGGCTCGGAGTACCAGCCGCGCGGGACCGGGCGGCCCGCGACCGTGCCACCGGGGTAGTAGTGGTTGTTGCGCTCGGTCGGGTTCGGCGAGGCGCCCAGCGTGCGGCCCTCGACCTCGACCTCACGGTCCTCGGTGACCTGACCGGCGCGGGCCTGCCCGGGCAGCGGCGGGAGCTCGGGACCGGGGTCCATGCCCATCGCGCTGCGGGCGGCGTGCACGTAGTAGAGGCCCTCGTACGCCGTCTCGGTGACCTGGCGGCACTGCGCGGCGGTGCGGGCCTGCTCCATCTGGGAGCCGGCCGCGGTGTAGCGCTCGGCCGCGTCGGCCAGTGCCTGACGGCTGGGCTCGTCGGTGCCGTGCAGCGACAGGACCTGGCCGCCGAGGCGCTCCACCCAGCGTCGGGCGTCGGCCTTCGCGTCGTCGAGGGCGGCGGCCTTGTCCGCGTTGTGCCGGCAGACGAGCCACACCACACCGGCGACGACGGCCAGCGCGACGATCAGGGTCAGCAGTGCTCCGGTCATGTCGGACCTCCCACCCGGACAACGGGCGGGAGGTCCGGGGCGTTCCCGCTACCGGACGATGTTGACCAGACGCCCGGGCACGACGATGACCTTCTTCGGCTCCGCGCCGTCCAGCGCCGCGGCGATCTTCTCGTCCGCCAGTGCTGCCCCGCGGATCTCGTCCTGGCCGGCATCGGCCGGGACGGTGACCCGGGACCGGACCTTGCCGTTGACCTGGATCGGGTACTCGACGGTCTCCGCCACCAGGTACCGCTCGTCGGCCTGCGGGAACGGCGCGTAGGCCAGCGAGCCGTCGTGGCCCAGCTTCTGCCACAGCTCCTCGGCCAGGTGCGGCGTCAGCGGCGCCATCATCAGCACCAGCGGCTCCGCGACCTCGCGCTCCACCGGCGCAGCGCGCTTGGTCAGCAGGTTGTTCAGCTCGATCAGCTTCGCCGCGGCGGTGTTGTAGTGCAGGGCGGACAGGTCCTCCCGCACACCCGCGACGGCCTTGTGCAGGGCACGGCGGACGTCGTCGGAGGGCTCCGCGTCGACGACCGTCGACTCGCCGGTGCCCTCGTCGACCAGGTTGCGCCAGACCCGCTGCAGGAACCGCTGCGGCCCGACGACGTCACGCGTCGACCACGGGCGCGAGGCGTCCATGGGGCCGGTGTACATCTCGTACAGCCGGAAGGTGTCGGCGCCGTAGCGCTCGCACATCTCGTCGGGCGTCACCACGTTCTTCAGCGACTTGCCCATCTTCCCGTACTCCTGGGTGACGGGCTCGCCGTTCCACGTGAAACCACCATCAGGTGACTCCATCACCTCTTCGGCGGGCACGTACATGCCGCGGGCGTCGGTGTAGGCGAAGGCCTGGATGTAGCCCTGGTTGAACAGCCTCCGGAACGGCTCCTCGCTGCTCACGTGGCCCAGGTCGAACAGGACCTTGTGCCAGAACCGCGAGTACAGCAGGTGCAGCACCGCGTGCTCGACACCGCCGACGTACAGGTCGACGCCGCCCGGGTCGTCCGCGGCGCGCTCCGGGTCCTTGCCCACCCAGTACCGCTCGGCCTCCGGGGACACGAAGCGCTCGGAGTTCTCCGGGTCCAGGTAGCGCAGGTAGTACCAGCAGGAACCGGCCCACTGCGGCATCGTGTTCGTCTCGCGCCGGTACGTCTTCGGCCCGTCGCCCAGGTCCAGCTCGACGGTCACCCACTCGTCCGCCCGGGACAGCGGGGGCTCGGGCTCGCTGCCGGCGTCGTCCGCGTCGTAGGTCTTCGGTGCGTAGTCGTCGACGTCGGGCAGTTCGACGGGCAGCCGGTCCGCGGGCAGCGAGACCGGGCCGTGCTCGTCCCAGACGATCGGGAACGGCTCGCCCCAGTAGCGCTGCCGGGAGAACAGCCAGTCCCGCAGCTTGTACTGGACGACGCCCTCGCCGGCGCCGCGTGCCGCCAGCCAGTCGATGATCGTCCGCTTCGCCTCGTCGACGTCCAGCCCGTCCAGGCTGATCTCGTCGTTCGCCGAGTTGATCGCCGGTCCGTCACCGGTGAAGGCCTCGCCGTCCCAGCCCTCGCCCGGGTCGACGGTGCGCACGACCGGCAGGCCGAACGCGGTCGCGAAGTCCCAGTCCCGCTGGTCCTGGCCCGGCACCGCCATGATCGCGCCGGTGCCGTAGCCCATCAGCACGTAGTCGGCCACGAACACCGGGACGGAGGCGCCGTTCACCGGGTTCACCGCGTACGCGCCGGTGAAGACGCCGGTCTTGTCCTTGTTCTCCTGGCGGTCCAGCTCGGACTTCCGCCCGGCCTCCGCGCGGTACGACGACACGGCGTCGGCCGGGGTCGCGGCGCCGCCGGTCCAGCGGGCGTCGACCTCCGACGGCCAGGCCGCCGGGACGATCGTGTCCACCAGCGGGTGCTCCGGGGCCAGCGCCGTGTAGGTGGCGCCGAACAGCGTGTCCGGGCGGGTGGTGAAGACCTCGATCGCGTCTGCCCCGTCCTGGACGGGGAACCGGACCCTGGCGCCCTCGGACCGGCCGATCCAGTTGCGCTGCATCGCCTTGACCGACTCCGGCCAGTCGACCCGGTCCAGGTCGTCGGCCAGCCGGTCGGCGTAGGCGGTGATCCGCATCATCCACTGCTTGAGGTTGCGGCGGAAGACGGGGTAGTTGCCGCGCTCGGAGCGTCCCTCGGGGGTGACCTCCTCGTTCGCCAGCACGGTGCCCAGGCCGGGGCACCAGTTCACCGGCGCCTCGGAGATGTAGGCCAGCCGGTGCGCATCGACCAGCGCGCGGCGCTCGCCCTCGGACAGCGCGCTGTACGGACGTCCGTCCGGGGTGGCGCGCTCGCCGGACTCGTAGGCGGCCCGCAGCTCGGCGATCGGGCGGGCGCGGCCTGCCTCGGCGTCGTACCAGGACTCGAAGATCTCCCGGAAGATCCACTGGGTCCAGCGGTAGAACGGGATGTCGGTGGTCGACACGGAGCGGCGCGGGTCGTGGCCCAGGCCCAGGCGGCGCAGCTGCTCGCGGTACCGGGCGATGTTGGCCTCGGTCGTGGTGCGCGGGTGGGTCCCGGTCTGGACGGCGTACTGCTCGGCGGGCAGCCCGAAGGCGTCGAAGCCCATCGGGTGCAGCACGTTGTGCCCGGTCATGCGCAGGTAGCGGCCCAGCACGTCGGTGCCGATGAAGCCCAGCGGGTGCCCGACGTGCAGCCCCGCCCCGGACGGGTACGGGAACATGTCCATCAGGTAGAACTTCGGCTTCTCCGAACCCGGCTCGCCGGGGTTCGGGGCGTGGAAGGTCTGCTCGGCCTCCCAGAAGTCCTGCCACTTGCGCTCGATCCGGCCCGCCATCGCGGCGTCGTAGCGGTACGCGGGGCGGTCGGGGCGCTCACCGCCGGTGGCGGGGGCGGTGCTGGTCTCGGTGCTCATGTCCGTCTCACCTCGGGAAACCTGTCGCGACGGCCCGTCGGGGCCCGGAACACGCTGCGACCCCTCGCACCGCGTGGGCATGAGGGGTCGTCGCCGCGCCGATCGGTCCGCTCCTGCGGACCTCCTACGACGCGGCGCCGGGAAGCCGGCGAGCCGCGCACATGTGACCAGGGTAGCCGGGGCGGGCGACCCGGTTCAGCCGGGTTCTACCCTGGTCACGTGCCCACCACAGTGCGCCTGATCGTCGCTGCCCTGCTCCTGCTGGCCGGGGCGGTACTCGTCGTGCTCGCCGCGCTCGGCGCGAGCGGCCGGCTGCCGCGCAACCGCGTCGCCGGCGTGCGGACGCCGAACAGCCTGCGGACCGCCGACGCGTTCCTGCTGGCCAATCGGGTCGCCGCCGGTCCGATGGGTGCCGCGGGCGTGGTCGGGCTGGCCGGGGGTGCCGCACTGCTGTTCACCCGCGCCGGGGCGACGCCGTGGGTGCTGGGCGCCATCTCCGTGGTCGGCCTCGTCGTGATGGCCGGGATCGGCGGGGCGCTCGGGGCCCGGGCCGCGGACGCCGCGATCGCCGCGCAGGCGCCCGCCGCCGGCTGTGGTGGCGTGTGCAGCGGCTGCGACCTGATCGCGGGCTGCCGGGACGCGACCGGCACCACCCCGGGCACCGCGTCGACGGACGCCACGACGGGCTGACGCGGAGCGCGCCCGCGGCCCGGTCAGTTGTGCGCCGGGTCCAGCGGGAACGTCGCGAGCAGCGCGAGCGGGATGCCCTGCCGGCGCAGCACCCGCTCCCAGAGCCGGTCGTGCGCGACGGTGAGGAGGTCGTCGGGCAGCCCGGGGACGACGAACCAGTCCCCGCGGGCGATCTCCCCGCCGAGCTGCCCCGCGTCCCACCCCGAATACCCCGCGAAGATCCGCAGGCCGCGCAGCCGGGGCGCGAGACGCGCCGGATCCGAGTCGAGGTCGACCAGCTGCACCGGCGGGCGCACCGGCATCAGGCCGGACAGCCCGCGGCCCGACTCGCCCGTCCGCAGTGCCGCGAGGCACAGCGCGGTCTGCGCCTCCACCGGTCCGCCGACGAACATCGAACCGGGATCACTGGTGACCCCGGCCCAGCGCGGCAGCACGTCGCGGACGGCGGCCGGGCCCGGCCGGTTCAGCACGACACCGAGGCTCCCGTGCGGCCGGTGCTCGATCATGTAGACGACCGAGCGGGCGAAGTTCGGGTCGCCGAGTCCGGGGGCGGCGACGAGCAGACTCCCCGGTGTGACCGGGGGAAGAGCGGCGCCTCGCGTGGCGCGGTGTTCCCGCACGACCCCATGTTCGCACCCGCGCCACGGACGTAGGCTCGGCACCCGTGCGCAGTACTCCCACCCGTCCGGACGACGCCACCGGCGGGCCGGGGGAGAGTGCCGGGCTCCCGGCGGCGCTCGCCCTCCTGCGCCGGGGACCGTTCGCCCGGCTGTTCGCCGTACGGCTCTCGGCCCAGTGGGCGGACGGGCTGTTCCAGGCCGCGCTGGGCGGCGCGGTGCTGTTCAACCCGGAACGTGAGGCGGATCCGCTGGTCGTCGCCTCCGGACTGGCGGTGCTGCTGCTGCCGTACTCGTTGCTGGGCCCGTTCGCCGGGTCGCTGCTCGACCGCTGGGACCGGCGACGCGTGCTGGCCGGCGCGAGTGCGGTGCGGGCGGTACTGGTCGCCGCCGTCGCCGCGGCGGTCGCGGCGGGCTGGGCCGGGACACCGCTCTACGTCCTCGCGCTCGCGGTGACGGGGGTGAACCGCTTCGTGCTGACCGGATTGTCGGCGGCACTGCCGCACGTCGTGCCCGGCACGGCGCGGCTGGTGCCCGCGAACACCCTCTCGGTGACCGTCGGGGCCGGGATCTCGGCGACCGGCGCCGGGTGCGCCGTCGCGCTGCGGGCGGTGTTCGGCGACGGCGACGCCGGTTCGGCCGCCACAGTCCTGGCCGCCGCGCTGGGGTCGCTGGTCGCCGCCGGGCTGGCCGCCGGGTTCACGCGCCGTGCGCTCGGGCCCGGCCGGACCGTCGGCGACGCGCCCGGCCCGGCCGTCGCGGGGACCGGCCGGACGGTCGTGCCCGGGCCCGGCGGTGGCGACGGCAGCGTGCGGAGCACGGCGCCCGGCCCGGGCGGCTCCCGCCCGTCGGTCCTGCGTGACGTGCTCGGTGGCTTCACGGCGGGCGCCCGCGCGACCGTCACCACCCCGGCGGTCTGCGCGCCGTTCCTCGGCCTGGTCGCGCACCGGCTGGCCTTCGGCATCAACACGCTGCTCCTGCTCATGCTGTTCCGGCACGTGTTCACCCCGGAGAACGTCCCGGGCGCCGGTGGACTGCTCGGGGTGGGGGTCGTCGCCGGACTGACGGCGGCCGGGCTCGCGGTCGCCGCACTCGTCACCCCGGCGCTCGTACGGACGGTCGGGACGGTCCGGGCGGTGCGGGTCGCGCTCGCCGGCGCGGTGCTCTCCCAGGACGCGGTCGCGGTCTGGCTGACGCTGCCGACGGTGCTCGTGAGCGCGTTCCTGCTGGGCGTGTTCGGGCAGGTCGTGAAGCTGTGCGCCGACACGGGTGTCCAGTCGGGCGCCGGGGACGCCGTCCGTGGGCGGGTGTTCGCGCTCTTCGACGCGGTGTTCAGCGTCTGCTACGTCGCGGCCGTCACGCTCGCCGCGGTCGTGGGACCGCCCGACGGCCGGTCACCAGCGCTGCTGGGGCTCGCCGCCGGGCTGTACGCGGCCAGGCTCGTGGCGCACGTCGTCTACCTGGACGGACGTCGTGTACGAACGTCCGACAGCACCGTCACCTGAACAGGGAGACGAGTCGTACGTCCGTGTCATACATACGTGTGATACGTACGTACACACACCGTCAGAGGTTCTCCGCAGCCCACGCCCGCAGTGCGGCCTCGGCACGCTCCGGGCCGAGGGGGCCCTCCTCCATCCGCAGCGCGAGCAGGTGCTTGTACGCCTTGCCCACCGCCGGTCCGGGGGCGATCCCAAGCAGCTCCATGATCTGGTTGCCGTCGAGGTCCGGCCGGATCGCGTCGAGCTCCTCCTTCTCGCGCAGCGCGGCGATCCGGTCCTCCAGACCGTCGTAGTTGCGCTGCAGCGCGGCGGCCCGGCGCCGGTTCCGCGTGGTGCAGTCCGACCGGACGAGATCGTGCAACCGGTCCAGCAGGGGACCCGCGTCCGTCACGTAGCGCCGCACGGCGGAGTCGGTCCACTCGCCCTTGCCGTAGCCGTGGAACCGCAGGTGCAGGTAGACGAGCTGGGAGACGTCGTCGATCAGCACCTTCGGGTACTTCAGCGCCCGCATCCGCTTGCGGGTCATCTTCGCGCCGACCACCTCGTGGTGGTGGAACGAGACCCGGCCGTCCGGCTCCTTGCGGCGGGTCGCCGGCTTGCCGATGTCGTGCAGCAGCGCCGCCAGCCGCAGGGTGAGGTCCGGGCCGTCGGTCTCGCGCTCGATCGCCTGCTCCATGACGACGAGGGAGTGCGTGTAGACGTCCTTGTGCTGCATGTGCTCGTCGGTCTCGAGCTGCATGTCCGAGACCTCCGGGACGACGTGCCGGGCGAGCCCGGTGTCACAGAGCAGCTCCACGCCACGGCGCGGGTGGGCGCCGAGGATCAGCTTCGAGAACTCGGCCTGGACGCGCTCGGCGGTGATCCGGGCGAGCTCGCCGGCCATCTCGGTCATCGCGGCCGTCACCCGCTCGGCCGGGGTGAACCCCAGCTGGGAGACGAACCGGGCGGCGCGCAGCATACGGAGCGGATCGTCGGCGAACGACCGCTCCGGCAGGTCGGGGGTGTCGAGGATGCCCTGGGCGAGCGCGGCGAACCCGCCGTGCGGGTCCACGAACCGGCGCTCGGGACCGGTCAGCTCGACCGCCATCGCGTTCACCGTGAAGTCCCGCCGGACGAGATCACCCTCGACCGTGTCGCCGAAGCGGACCTCGGGGTTGCGGGAGGCGCCGTCGTAGGAGTCCGCGCGGAACGTCGTCACCTCGAGGATGTCGTCGCCGCGGCGCAGCCCGACGGTGCCGAAGGCGATGCCGGTGTCCCAGATCGCGTCGGCCCAGCCCTCGACGATCTTCAGGATCGTCTCCGGCCGGGCGTCGGTGGTGAAGTCGAGATCACCCGGGTCACGGTCGGCGGCGCCGGTGCCGCGGAGCAGCGCGTCGCGGACGCTGCCACCGACGAGGTAGAGCCGGTGACCGCGCTCGGCGAAGCGGGCCGCCAGCCGGTCGGCGGCGTCGGGGACGTCGAGCATCTGGACCACGGCGTTCTCCTGGGAGCGCTGCAGCTCGTCCGGCTCCGCACCGGCGCCGGACGGACGGGACGCGGGTCGGGTCGGTCGGGAGGTCACGGACGACGAGGACACGACCGGCCAGTGTAGGCAACGCGCCCGGCGGCGCCCGCGGGTACAGGGGCACGGGCCCGTCACCGCCCGCAGATCAGGGCCCCGCCGGCCGGGTGACGCACCGCCGGGCACCCGTCGCCACCGCCCCGAGCGGCCACCTCCTCGTTACCATCGCCACATGTCCACCTCCCGCGGCCGCTCCGGGGGGCGCCGCGCGGGACGTTCCGCAGACCGGCGCCGCCGTCTGCGCACGGTGGACGAGACCTCCGCCGGCGGTCTCGTCGTGCACCCGCGCACCGGCGAGGCCGCGCTCATCGGCCGTCTCGACCGGCGGGGGCGGCTGCTGTGGTCGCTGCCCAAGGGGCACATCGAGGCCGGTGAGACGGCCGAGCAGGCGGCGGTGCGCGAGGTCCAGGAGGAGACCGGCATCATCGGAGAGGTGCTGGCACCCCTGGGCACCATCGGCTTCTGGTTCGTCGCCGAGGACCGCCGCGTCCACAAGACCGTGCACCACTACCTCATGCGCGCACTCGGCGGCGAGCTCTCCGACGAGGACGTCGAGGTGTCCGAGGTCGCCTGGGTGCCGCTCGGCGAACTCGAGGGCCGGCTCGCCTACGCCGACGAGCGCCGACTGATCCGGCACGCGGCCGACCTGCTGGAGGAGACGGCGTGAGCCGGGTCGCGGCCCTGGTCGCGATCGTGCTCGTCGCCCTGGTGGGCACGTTCGTACCCGCCGCGCCGGCCCGGGCACAGGAGGCACCGGCGGCCCCGGTCCGGCTCGACGTCGAGGCGATGTCCCCCCGCGTCGTCACCGCCTCGGGGCCGCCCGAGCTCGTCGTCACCGGGACGATCACCAACACCGGAGACGACCCGGTCGACGAGCTCGCGCTCCGCGTGCAGCGCGGTTCCGCCGTGGGCGGCGAGTCGGCGCTGCGCGCGGCGTTCGACGGCGAGGCGGCCGTCGACGACGCCGTGCCGCCCTTCACCGAGATCGGGCCGCTGGCCCCCGGCGCGTCGGTGCCGTTCCGGTACGCGGTGCCGCTCACCGGCCCGGCGAACGCGTCGCTGGCACTGCCCGGACCGGGCACCTACCCGCTGCTCGTGAACCTCAACGGCACCGTCGACGGCACCCCGTCCCGGCTGGCCGGGATCCGCACGGTGCTCCCGGTGTCGTCGCTGCCCGGCACGCCACCGCCGGCGCCGCCGCCCGCCGCGACGCCGGTGACGATGCTCTACCCGGTCACCGACGCCCCGCGACGCCTGCCGCCGGTGCCCGGCCAGACCCCCGTCCTGGCCGACGACGAGCTCGCCGCGTCGTTCGCACCGGGCGGGCGGCTCCGCGGGCTGGTCGACGCGGTGGGGTCCGGTGCCCCGCCGGGATCACCCGCGCGGACCGCGCTGTGCCTGGCGGTCGACCCGGAGCTCGTCGCGACCGCGGCCGCGATGCGCGGCGGCTACGAGGTCACGACCGGCCCCGACGGCGCGACCACCCCGGGCCGCGGGGCGGAGGCGGCGGCCCAGTGGCTGACCGCCCTGCAGGGCGCGGCGCGCGGCACGTGCGTGGTGGCGCTGCCGCCGTCGGACGCCGACCTGGTCGGCCTGGTCCGCGGCGGCCAGGCGGAGCTCGCCCGCACCGCACTCGCCCAGGGCCGCGAGGAGCTGTCCGCCGATCTCGGCGCGCCGGTCGTCGACGACGTCGTCTGGCCGGTCGACGGCGTGCTCGACGAGCCGACCCTGGAGGCGCTCGGCGGCGGCCGCAGGCTGGTCCTGTCCGCGGACGGCGTCACGACGCCGGAGAGCTCGGGGGTCGTCACGCTGGACGGCGCCGAGGACCCGGCCAGGGGCCTGCTGGCCGACCCACTGCTGACCGAGGCCGCGTCCGGGCCGTCCGGGATCGAGCTGCAGACCGGCGACGCCGGCGGGCTGGCCGGGCAGGACCTGGCCGGGGCGCTGGCGTTCCGCACCGGGGAGGACGACGCCGGACCGGGCCCGCTGCTCGTCGCACCGCCGCACCGCTGGTCGGCGGACGGGCCCGCGGCGAGCGGCGTGCTGTCCGCGCTGTCGGCCCTGATCGGCGACGGCAGGCTCGTCCCGGCCGGGCTGCCCGGCGCCGGAGCGGCACCCACCGGGGGGACGGCGCGGCTCTTCTACCCGCCCGAGGCCGGAGCCTCGGAGGTCCCCGCGCAGGTGGTCGCCTCGATCGCCGACCAGGTCCGTTCGATCGACGGGCTGCGTGGTGCCGCCAAGGCCCGCACCGGCGTCGGCGCGACCCCCGCCGAGGTGTTCGATCCGCTGGTCCGCGGGACGCTGCGGGCCGCGTCGTCGTGGTGGCGCGGGGACCCGGCGCGGGCCGGGCGGGAGTCCCGGACGGTCGGCGAGCGGATCGAGCAGATCCGCGGATCGGTGCGGGTCGTCCAACCGCCCAGCCCGTACTCGCTGGGCACCAGCGACGCGCCGATCCTGGTCACGGTCGCGAACGGGCTGCCGGTGACGATGAACGTCCGGGTGGTGCTGTCCAGCACGCCCGGGCTGCGGGTGGCGCCGATCCCCGTGCAGGCGGTGCCCCCGCTGGGCCGGGTGCAGGTCCGGGTGAGCGCGCAGGTGACCCGGTCCGGCCAGTTCAGCGTCGACGCCGGGCTGCGCACGCCGGACGGCGTGGCGCTCGGTCCCGACACCCGGCTCCGGGTCCGCTCGACGGTCTACGGGACGGTCACCGGCTGGCTCACCGCGGCGGCGGGGGCGGTGCTCGTCGTCCTGGTGGTGCGCCGGGTGGTCCGGCGGATCCGGTCGTCCGGTCCGCCGGGGTCGTCGGGTCCCCCGGGCCGGGGCCGCGGTCCGGGTGGCGGCGGTCCGGGTCCGGGCCCCGGCGGCGGTCCCGGCGGCGGTGGTGACGGCGGTCCCGATGACAGTGGCGACGGCCTCCGGGACACGCCCGCGGACAGCCGGCGCACCCACCCGCCCGACGGTGTCCCGGCCCGTCACCCGGGCCCGCCGCCCGCCGGATGATCTCCGCGGAGATCCGGGGGGTCGCCACGGCCTTTACCGCACTCGACGGCCGGAAACGACCGTTCATCGCACTAGAAGGACACTTCGGCGCACTGATGGGTCGTCGAGGCAAACCGAACGAGGCTGTCCACCGAAGACAGTACGTACGGGTCACGAGCGCGTCTCGTGTCTCGTCCGGACGCCGTGGAGTGACGTAGGCTTGGCGGCCGCAGGGGACGCAAGCCAGGGGAGGGTGGGGCCGTTGAACGGGCAGACCGACCAGGGCGTTACCCGGACCGGTGCCCGCACCGACACGGATCTACCGACGGTCGAGGACCATCCCTCCCTCGACCCGGCGGAGACCCCCGCGGCCACCGAGACCACCGGGACCACCGCCACCTCGTCGCCGTCCCCCCGGCCGTCACCGCACCCGCGGGCGCGTCCGGCGGCCGACCAGCCGACCGCCCGCGTCCCGGCCCAGGCACGGCCGACCGAGCGGATCCCGGCCGCGAAGGACGCGCTCGGCACCGCGGCGGGCTCGAACCTCACCGACCGCTACGTGCTGCGCCAGCGGATCGGCACCGACGCCGCGGCGGGTGCCGAGTTCTGGCGCGCGGAGGACACCGTCCTCCGCCGTCCGGTCGGGGTCACCCTGCTCCGCAGGCTCCCGGCCGACGACCGGTCGGACGACCCCGAGGGCACCGCCCGGGCGGGCGAGATGATCGTCCGCGCGCTCCGCTCCGGATGCTTCGAGCACCCCGGCAGCGCCCGCCTGCTCGACGTCCTGGCCCCCGGCACGCACGGCCTCCCGGCCGACGTGCTCGGTGCGTCCGTCGCCGAGTGGGTGCCGGGCCGGTCGCTCGCCGAGACCGTCGCCGAGGGCCCCGTACGCGCCCAGCGGGCCGCGAAGGCCGTCGAGGCGCTCGCGTCCGCGGCCACCGAGGCCCACCAGCAGGGGCTGGTGCTCGGCTGCGACCACCCGCAGCGCGTGCGGATCACGCCGGACGGGCGCGCGATGCTCGCGTTCCTGCTGCCCCGGCCGTCGGTGTCCGCCGCGGACGACGTCCGCGGGCTCGGCGGGCTGCTCTACTGCCTGCTCACCCGCCGCTGGCCGCTCTCGGTCGCCGACTCCGCCCGCGCCGGGCTGGTCGCCGCCGACCGCACCCCGGCCGGCCGGTTGCGCTCCCCGGCCCAGCTGCGCCCCGGCGTCCCGCTGGAGCTCGACACGCTGTGCATGGGCGCGCTGGGGCAGGCCGGCGACGGGCTCGGCCGCGTGCACACCGCGGCGGCGATGCACCGGATGCTCACCGACGTCGTCGCCGAGGACGCCGACCAGGCGTTCTTCCCGCCCGTGCACGACGGTGCCCCGGCCGACCCGGACGACGTCTGGCAGGACTCCGACCGGCTCCCGGACACCCGCAACGACCCGCAGCGCCGTCGCAACCTGCGCATCGGGCTGACGGTGCTCGCCGTCGGTGTGCTGATCGTGCTCGGTTACCTCTCGGTCCAGGTGGGCGCGCTGTTCGGCGGATCGGGCGCCCCGCCCGTCGTCATCCCACCGGCGGCGACCGCCCCGGCCGCGCCACAGGGCACCGCGCCACAGGGGGCGGCGCCGGCGGCGGCCATCGTGCCGGTCGGGGACGTGTCGGTGCAGGTGTTCGACCCGACCGGCGACGGAGACAACGCCGGCACCGTCGACCGCGTCCTCGACGGCGACCCGGCCACGACGTGGACGACGAGCCGCTACTTCCAGCCGTTCCCGGCACTCAAGCCGGGCATCGGCGTGATGGCGTCGTTCGACGCACCGCAGCCGGTCTCCCGGCTCACGATCGACTCCGCCAGCCCGGGCACCGTCGTCGAGGTCCGCTCGGCCCCGTCGGCGGAGGCGAGCCTCGACGAGACCACCCCGATCACCACCGTGACCCTGCGCGACGGCGAGACGGTCGTCCCGCTCGACGCGGCCCGGCCGACCGGCCACGTGCTCCTGTGGATCACGACGCTGAGCTCCGGGAACCAGAGCGCGATCGGCGAGATCGCGTTCGCCCGCGCCGCCGGCTGACGCCCTTCGCGATCGCGACCCGTCCCGACCGGACGCCCGTGCCCGCCGGCCAGGGCTCCGTACCGTGCCCGGGTGACCGCCGTCGACCGGCCTCCGCGGCCCGCCGCGCCCGATCTGGACGAGGTGTTCCGGCGGTACGCGGACCGTCTCTGGTCGGTCGCGCTGCGGATGCTCGGGGATCCGGGGGAGGCCGAGGACGCGGTCCAGGAGGCATTCCTGGCAGCTCTGCGGTCACCCGGCTTCCGGGGTGAGGCGGCCGCCGGGACGTGGCTGCACCGGATCCTCGTCAACGGGTGCGTGGACCGGATCCGGGCCGCCGGGCGCCGGCGCGGCCACACCCGTTCCACGACCCCGGCGGTGGCGTCGGACCCGGCCGGGAGGCTCGTGACGCGGCTCGCCGTCGACGAGGCCCTCGCCCGGCTCCCCGCCGACCAGCGCGCCGCGGTGGTGCTGGTGGACGGTCTCGGCTACTCGGTCGCGGAGACCGCGGCGATCGTCGGCGTACCACCCGGGACGATCAAGAGCCGGTGCGCCCGGGGCCGCCGGCGCCTCGCCGGGTCCTTGGGCCACCTGCGGGAGGACGACCGATGACCGATTCTCGTCATGACGACATCAGCGAGCGGCGCGATTCTGGTCCACTCGACGACAACAGATCATCGGCTGACGATTCCACGCTGGTGAACGCTGGCACTCGCCATAACGACATTAATGTGGACGCGGAGTGCGCCCGGGTCCGGATCGCGATCGTGGCGGTGGCGCACCCCGTGAGGATGCCCGCCGACGTCGCGGAGCGGATCCGTTCCCGGCTCGCCGACGAGAACGACGTGGCGGGTCGGACCGGGGAGCCGCAGCGTCCGCCGCACCCCTGCCACCGGACCCGGCGCGCGGCGGTCCTGCTCGCCGCCGCGGCCGTCGTCGGGACGCTCGTCGGGGTCCCGGTGGTCCTCGGGCCCGCGCCCGGACCGGTCGGCGTCGCCGAGCACACCCCGGAGGCGCTGCGCCGGGCCGCGGACGCGCCGGGGCGGGCCACCGACCCCGCTTGGGTGCGGGCGTGCCTGACCGCCGCCGGCGTCGCCGATCCCGCCGCACCGCTGCTCGGCTCGCGGCCGTACGCCGTCGCGGGGGAGCCGGGGGTGCTGCTCGTCCTCGGGACCGGACGGGCGGGACGGCACCGGCTCCTCGTCGTCCCGGCCGGCTGCGGGCCGGGCACCGCCCGCGTACTGGCGGAGACCCGCACCGGATGAACGGGCCGGAGTGACCGGGGGCGCGTCCGGCGGGACCCGCACCGGGGAATGCCCCTGTCTAGGATCGCGTTCCAGCCACACGGCAGCAATCGAGGCGGACCGGCCGGACCGGCCGGACCGCACGCCCCGTCATCGCGCGCCCGGCAGCGGGCGGCGCCAGGAGGGATCGGTACCGGTGACCACCGACGACACGGTGCACGACCTGATCATCATCGGGTCCGGGCCGGCCGGCTACACCGCTGCGGTGTACGCCGCGCGGGCACAGCTCGCGCCGCTCGTGTTCGAGGGCAGCCAGTTCGGCGGCGCCCTGATGACCACGACCGACGTGGAGAACTACCCCGGCTTCACCGACGGCATCATGGGCCCCGAGCTCATGGAGCAGATGCGCGGACAGGCGAAGCGCTTCGGCGCCGACCTGCGCCCGCAGGACGTCGACGAGGTGAAGCTCGACGGGGAGATCAAGGAGGTCCGGGTCGGGAAGGAGACCTTCCGTACCCGCTCCGTGATCCTCGCGATGGGCGCCGCGCCGCGCTACCTGCACGTCCCCGGCGAGCAGGAGCTGCTCGGCCGGGGCGTCAGCTCGTGCGCCACCTGCGACGGGTTCTTCTTCCGCGACCAGAACATCGCGGTGATCGGCGGCGGCGACTCGGCGATGGAGGAGGCCACGTTCCTCACCCGTTTCGCCGAGACCGTCACGGTCATCCACCGGCGCGACGAGTTCCGCGCGTCGAAGATCATGCTGGAGCGCGCGCGGAACGACCCGAAGATGCGCTGGCGGACGAACTCCGAGGTCACCGAGGTGACCGGGGAGGGCTCGGTCAAGCAGCTCCAGCTCCGGGACACCGTGACCGGCGAGACCGACACGCTCGACGTCACCGGCATGTTCGTCGCGATCGGCCACGACCCGCGCAGCGCGCTGGTGACGGGCCAGGTCGAGACCGACGACGAGGGCTACGTGACGGTGGACGAACGTTCCACCTACACGAACGTCCCCGGGGTGTTCGCCTGCGGCGACCTCGTCGACCACACCTACCGGCAGGCGATCACCGCCGCCGGCTCCGGCTGCTCCGCCGCGATCGACGCGGAGCGCTGGCTCGCCGGGCACCCGGTGTCGCCCGAGCTGGCCGGTGGCGGGTACGGCGACGCCCCCGTGGCCGCGGTCGCCGACGCCGCGCACTGAGTCGCCCGCAGACCGTCCGACCCTTCCAACCGAGGAGAACCCCATGGCCAACACCATCGACGTCACCACCGGTTCGTTCGACCAGGACGTCCTGAAGAGCGACAAGGCCGTCCTGGTCGACTTCTGGGCGACCTGGTGCGGTCCGTGCAAGATGGTCGCCCCGGTGCTCGACGAGATCGCCGGCGAGAACACCGAGAAGCTGACCGTCGCGAAGCTCGACATCGACGCGAACCCGGAGGTCGCCCGCGACTACCAGGTCATGTCGGTGCCGACCATGATCCTCTTCAACGGCGGCAAGCCGGTGAAGCAGATCGTGGGCGCGAAGCCGAAGGCCGCCCTGCTCGCCGATCTCGCGGACCACATCTGAGCCGCATCCCGGTATCTCTCGTGCGCGTTCTAGCGCACCGAGGTCACGCTGCGTGTCCCGGTTGATCACAACCGGGACACGCGGGTGCCCGCCCCGCTGCGCTCCTCCGGTCGCGCCGCAGGGCACAATGGGCCTCGGCCACCCGCCCGGCTCACCGTGCGGATCCGAACGATCACGGCGTCACGACGACGCCTGACGACTTCGAGCGAGGGGTGCATGCAGCTGCTCCGGCGCGGGGACTCCGGTCCTGCCGTACGCGAGATCCGAGCGACGCTGCGGGAACTCGGCCTGCTCCCGGCTCTGTCGCCGGGCACTTCGGACCGGGACGTCTTCGACGACGAGGTGGACCACGCCGTCCGCGTCTTCCAGCAGGGGCGGGGCCTCATCACCGACGGCATCGTCGGTCCGGATACCGCACGGGCCCTCCGGGAGGCGGGCTGGTCGCTCGGCGACCGGATGCTCTCCTTCACCCTGTCCACCCCGACCAACGGGGACGACGTCGCCACGCTCCAGGAGCGGCTGCTCGAGCTCGGGTACAACCCGGGCCGTCCCAGCGGGCTCTTCGACCAGCAGACCGAGCAGGCGCTGATGCGGTTCCAGCGCGACTACGGCATGGTCCCCGACGGCATGTGCGGGCCCGAGACGCTGCGTGCGCTGCGCCAGCTCGGACGCAAGGTCACCGGTGGGCGACCGCACCTCCTCCGTGAGCAGGAGCTGCTGCGCCGCGCCGGACCGCGGATGCGCGGCAAGCGGATCGTCATCGACCCCGGGCACGGCGGCCCGGACCGCGGTGTCGAGGTCGCGGGGGTCACCGAGGCCGATCTCATGTGGGATCTCGCCCGCCGCCTGGTCGGCCGGATGTCCGCCACCGGGATGGAGGCGCTGCTCTCCCGTCCGGAGAACGGCAACCCGCCCGACACCGAGCGCGCCCAGTTCGCGAACGACGTCGGCGCGGACCTCGTCGTCTCGCTGCACACCGACGCCAGCTTCAGCCCGCACGCGCAGGGCCTGGCGACCTACTTCTTCGGCAACGGGTCGGGCACCACGTCCAACGTGGGCGAGGCGCTCGCCGGGCTGGTCCAGCGTGAACTGCTGACCCGCACGTCCATGCTCGACTGCCGCAGCCAGACGTGCACCTGGGAACTCGTGCGACGGACCCGGATGCCGGCGGTGCGGATCGAGACCGGGTACCTGACCCACCTCGGGGACCGCCGCAAGCTGCTCGACCCCGGGTTCCGGGACGTCGTCGCCGAGGGGATCCTCGTCGCCGTCAAGCGGCTCTACCTGCTCGGTCAGGACGACCAGCCGACCGGCACGTTCACGTTCAACGACGTGCTGGCCCGCGAGTACGGCCGCGACCAGATCCGGGCCGTCTGAGGCCGGTCCCGCTTCCCGGCCCCGTCAACCCGGGGCCGGGCCGGACGACCGCTCAGCGAGGCTCTCCGCGGCCCCTGAGATCGTCCGTGCGGTCGTCGCTGCTGCCGTCCGTCGGCAGGAACGACACGTGGCACCGGCCCGCACGCGCGGGCGTCGCCACCGGGACGGGCGCCGGGGTCTGCATCGGGATCGTCACCGTGTTGAACAGCTGCTCCAGCGCGGCCTCGACATCGGACTTCCACTCCAGACCGGACCGCAGCTCCATCCGCAGCCGGGGCCACCGGTGGTGCGGCCGGACGGTCTTGAACCCGACCGAGCGCAGGAAGTCGGCAGGCATCACGCAGTCGGCCTCGGTTCCGGGACGGGCGTCACCGAACGCCTCGACGGCCTTCACCCCGCGTCGCGTCAGCTCCTTCACGACGGCCTGGGTGAGAGCCCGGCCCAGCCCCTCTCCGGCGAACTCGGGCAGCACCTGCATCGTCGTCAGCAGGACGGCGTCCGCGCTGACCGGGCCGGTCGGCATCTCGGTCGCACGGGGGACCGAGGCCGGCGGGGCGAACAGCACGTAGCCGGCAGGCGCGCCACCGACGTAGACGACCCGGCCGCAGGAGCCCCACTCGAGGAGCACCTCCGACAGCCAGGCCTCCTTCTCCAGGTCGGTCGTGCCGTAGCCCTCGGCCTGGTCCGCCAGCGCGGGCGACAGCTCCCAGTAGACGCAGTTCCGGCACCGTTTGGGCAGATCACCCAGATTGTCCAGATTGAGCGCGGCCACATGCCAGGACACGAGGAAGACCTCCGGCTGTCGTAGTCGTGCGGGTGACGCGCCGTGCGCGGGACGGCCGGACGTCGGCCGGATGACCCGGCCCGGCGCAGTGGTGCCTGCGCCCGATCCGATGCCCCGCCTCCCGCGAGGGTAAGCGGATCCCCGCACGTACGTCACCCCGGAACGGCTCACCGGTACGTACGTCACGACGAAGGGCAGGCCGGTCACCCGACGCGGTTACACTCTGGCCACCATTCATCTCGTCGAAGGGGAGCACGCCGATGGCCTCGCCCGACCGCCCGCAGCAGCCCGACGCCCGCCGCACCGCGGCAGCGGCGGCGGCCGCAGCGGCAGGGGAGGGCAGCGAGGTCGTGCCCACCTCGCAGGACTCGTCGGCGTCCCCGGCGCTGTTGCCCCCGACCGAGCGCTTCGCGGCCCGTACCGCGGGGATGACGGCCTCGGAGATCCGGGCGCTGTTCGCCGTCGCGAGCCGCCCCGAGGTCGTCTCGCTGGCCGGCGGGATGCCGAACCTCGCCGCGCTCCCGCTGCAGTCCCTGGCGACCGAGGTCGCCGAGCTGGTCGACACCGACGGTCTGACCGCGCTGCAGTACGGCTCCGCCCAGGGTGTCCCGCAACTGCGCGAGCAGATCTGCGAGGTCATGCGGGAGGAGGGGATCGAGGGCGACCCGAACGACGTCGTCGTGACCGTCGGGTCGCAGATGGCGCTCGACCTCCTGACGCGGATCTTCGTCGACCCCGGTGACGTCGTGCTGGCCGAGGGGCCGTCCTATGTGGGCGCGCTCGGCAGCTTCGCCGCGTACCAGGCGCGGGTCGTGCACGTCGCGATGGACGAGCACGGGCTCGTCCCCGAGCTGCTGCACGAGGCACTCGACTCGCTCGCCCAGCAGGGGATCACCCCGAAGTTCCTGTACACGATCCCGAACTTCCACAACCCGGCCGGCGTGACGCTGGCGCACGATCGGCGCCCGCAGATTCTCGATCTCTGCCGCCGCTACGGCGTCATGGTCATCGAGGACAACCCGTACGGGATGCTGGGGTTCACCGGCGAGGTGCACCCCGCACTGCGGTCCTACGACGCCGACGTCATCTACCTCGGCTCGTTCTCCAAGACGTTCGCCTCCGGGCTGCGGGTCGGCTGGGCGCTGGTGCCCCCGCTGGTGCGCGACCGGCTGGTGCTGGCAGCCGAGTCGGCCACCCTGTGTCCGCCCTCGTTCACGCAGATGCTGGTCTCGCGGTACCTGTCGCACCACGACTGGCGCAGCCAGATCAAGACGTTCGGGGAGAACTACCGCGAGCGCCGGGACGCGATGCTGGCCGCGCTGGAGACGTACCTGCCCGAGGGATGCAGCTGGACGGTCCCGGACGGCGGCTTCTTCGTCTGGCTGACCGTCCCGCCGGGCGTCGACACCAAGGCGATGCTGCCGCGGGCGGTGACGGCACGGGTCGCGTACGCGTCCGGCACCGGCTTCTACGCGGACGGCTTCGGTAGCCGGCAGCTGCGCCTCTCCTTCTGCTACCCGACACCGGAGCGGATCACCGAGGGCGTCCGCCGGCTCGCGGCGGTGCTGGAGGCGGAGCTCGACGTCGTCCGGACGTTCGGCACGTCGGCGCGGACCGAGCTGAGCCGTGGGCCGCAGAGCCCGTCGCCCGACACGAACTGAGCATGTTTCACGTGGAACGCCCCGGACCGGCAGGTCCGGGGCGTTCCCGTGTGCAGGCATGCCGCAGAATGCCCGGGTGAGCGATCGAACGGTGGCCGTGCTGGCCGGAGGTCTGTCCCACGAGCGCGAGGTGTCCCTGCGATCCGGTCGCCGGCTCGCGGGTTCGCTGCGGGCGAACGGCGTCGACGTGCGGGAGTGGGACGTCGACAGCGCCCTGCTGGAGCGGTTGCACAGCGACCGTCCGGACGTCGTCGCCGTCGCGCTGCACGGTGGCGAAGGGGAGAACGGTGCCGTCCAGCAGATCCTGGAGCTGCTGCAGATCCCGTTCGTCGGCACCCCCTCCGGAGCGTGCCGGCGGGCCTGGGACAAGCCGAGCGTCAAGGCCGAGCTCGTACGGGCCGGACTGACGACTCCGGACTGGGTGGCGCTGCCGCACTCGACGTTCCGGGAGCTGGGCGCTCAAGGGGTGCTCGGCGCCATCGTGGACCGGCTGGGGCTGCCGCTGGTACTGAAGCCCGACCAGGGCGGTTCGGCGCTCGGCGTGCAGGTGGTTCGATCCGCGGACGACCTCCCGTCCGCGATGGTCAGCTCCTTCGCCTACGCCGACACGGTGCTCGCCGAGCAGTTCGTCGCCGGGACCGAGGTCGCCGTGTCGGTCGTCCACGACGGCGACGAGGCGCGCGCGTTGCCCCCCGTGGAGGTCGAGGTGCCGTCCGGGTTCTACGACTACACCTCCCGCTACACACCGGGAGCCGCGACGTTCCACTGCCCGGCCCGGCTCTCCTCGGACGTGCAGCAGACGCTCGCCGAGACCGCCCTGACGGCGCACCGGCTGCTCGGGATGCGGGACGTGTCCCGGATGGACGCGATCGTCGACGGCGACGGCCAGGTGCACGTCCTCGAGATGAACGTGTCGCCGGGACTGACCGACACGTCGCTGCTGCCGACCGCTGTCGCGGCCGACGGGTCAGATCTCGCGACCGTGTACCAGGCGCTCGTCGATCGCGCGGCGACCCGGGACGACTGACGTGTTTCACGTGGAACCGGCCGGACCGCGGCCTGGTTCCACGTGAAACCATGCGGTCGGGGAGTGGTTGTCACCCCGGGCAGTCAGGCGGCGCACGGCCGAATCTGCTGCACGTCGCGAATTTCGTGGCCGCGCCACCCTGATCGACGACTGCGCGGCATCGCGTCGTGCCCGGCGTCTCGGCTCTTCCGCGGTCGCATCCCGGCCCGCCGGGGGCGCGGCCAGCCACACCTGGCGCAGGGATGTGGCCGTCGGGCAGCAGGCCCTCGGGGGAGGGGAGGAACTCCCGGTCGCGTGGCATCGACAGCGCAGCTCGACTCGGGACGACGGCGGGGGCGGTCCCACTCCCGTGCTCCGTGGGCGCGGCGGAGGGACCTGTACGGCATCTCTCAGCGCAGACCGTCAGGACTCGGAGTTCGTGTGGCTGCAGCCCGGCCAGGTCCCGGCCCACGGGTACGCACCCCGGCGGTCCACGATTCCGCAGCTGCACGGCGCAGCAGTCCCAGTCCCACAGCTGGGCAGCCCCACAGCCCGACTGCCCGGCAGCCCGGCAGCCCCACTGCCCACAGCCCCGCCAACTCCACAGCCCGCAGCTCTGCGGCCCCGCGGCTCTGCAGCCCCGCGGCCCCACAGCCCGCAGCCCTCAGCCCTCAGCCCTCAGCCCTCAGCCCTCAGCCCTCGCACTATCGCCGCCCCGCAGACCAGCCGGCCCCGCACTCTCACCAGTGCGCAAGACACGCAGCCTCGCGCGACCGAACGAACCGCTGCTCGGCGCTAACCGTCGACCGGGGCGCCGCTCGGTGGTGCCGCGGTTCCACGTGGAACATGCAAGACCCGGGATCGGCTGTTCCACGTGAAACACCACGCCGCAGACGAGACGCCCTGCGGGAGCTCCCGGATCTTTCATGCCGCCCTGACGGGTCCCCGACCGTGCCGCGAGCGTCCTTCAGAACGGTCCGCCCGCCGTTCCTGACGACGATCCCGCACGGCTACCACGATCCCGCCCGAGGCCGGGGGCGACAGATTGCCGCTGGAGATTCGCGTCCGTCACAGGCGCGGCCCCGCCCACCACATGCCACACGATCCACGACGACCGCGCGTCACCGACGAGCCTGACCGAGCGCCACGGCAGCGTCGTTCGCGCCGACCCGCACCGCGACGCCGACGAAGGCCACGCGACCCGCTCGTCCGCCGAACACCACCTCTGGGCCGGAGATCTGCTCATGGGAACGCGATCCGTCCCGCCGCCCTGGCCACCGGCTCCTGTCCACACACCCCCAAGCCACGACGGAGCCGAGCGCGCCGAGACCGGCCGGCACACCCAGCCGCGGGAGCTGACCACCCAGCGGGCCGGAATCGTGGACTGCGGGACCGCGGAACGGGCGGCCCGGACATCTGGTGCGGACGACCGTCCGGGCCGGGCAGGAGCCGAGATCCGCGCCGCCCCGCTCGTCCAGGAGCCGCGCCTCGACGTCGTCAAGACTCCGGCATGGGTCTCCGCCCTCGCTCCGGTCCGATCTCCCGCCCCTGGGCAACTCCGGTGATCACGGATCGGGCAGTCGAACGGCCATCTTTAGCCGGATCTCGTCCTGATCCGTGATCAACCCCCCTTGAGATCTGCGCGGTCTGAGCCGGCTTCTCCCGCACCCCCGATCGCTCTGCACCGCGCCTCCACGGCCCGGAACAGCCGGGACCTTCCGATCCCACAGGGCTCGCCGCTGCGCGGTCCAGCAGTCGGACGCACGGCGCTCGGGTGGTGCGGTCCTGTAGTCCGATGCCCGATGCTCGGCGGTGCGGTCCTGCCGTTCGAGGCGCGGCGCTCCGACGGCCCGGCAGCCCGACGACCCGGCAATCCGTCGGCCCGGCAGCCCGACGGCCTGTTGGCCCCGCGGCCCGACGGTCCCACGGCCCGGCAATCCGTCGGCCCGGCAATCCGTCGGCCGGCAATCCGATCGCCGGCGGCCCGATAGCCAGACGGCCCGGCCGTCCGGCGGTCCGGCGATCCGGCGATCCGGGGTCCGGCGATCCGCCTCGTCCGTGTGCGGCTCCGCCCCTACCCGGCAGGACTCCGGGGTGAGTGGAGCGCCAAGCCGGGGAGCAGACCCACGTCATGCCCCGAGCGTGCCCGCTTCACGTGAAACCGGACCGGTCCGACTCCATCCCGGGACTTAACCGATACAGATCCCGACTCCAGGCCCTCAGATCCCCGCAGCCCTTTCCGTGAGCCCCCCGGGCCCAACAACCACAGGAGAGCCACGCAAGGCCGTCTCCGTCCATCTCAGGACGCCCTCAAACGCACGCTCCCGACGGTGCCAGCGGGGGCGCCACCGGAACCCGTCTTCCTCCACGGGCAACCGAAACACCTGCGGCCGCCGCCCGGATCCGGACGGCGGCCGCAGGGGAGTGATCGTCAGTCCTGCTCGCGGATGCCCATCATCCCGGTGATCCGATCCAGGTCCTCGACCGAACCGAACTCGACGACGATGCGGCCCTTCCGCTGACCCATCTCGACCTTGACCCGGGTGTCGAACCTGTCCGACAGCCGGTCCGCCCGCTCGGTGAACTCCGGGCGCTGCTCGCCCCGCTTCCGGGCACGACGCTCCCGCGGCGGTCCGTCCTGGCGGGCGAGCACCACGGCTTCCTCGGTCGCCCGGACCGACAATCCCTCGGCGACGATCCGGGTCGCGAGGTCCTCCTGCCGGCCGGCGTCCTCGAGACCGAGCAGCGCACGCGCGTGTCCGGCGGACAGGACTCCGGCCGCGACCCGTCGCTGCACCGTCACCGGAAGCTTCAGGAGCCGGATCATGTTCGTGACGACCGGGCGGCTGCGCCCGAGGCGGTCGGCCAGCTCCGAGTGCGTCACCCCGAACTCGCCGAGCAGCTGCTCGTAGGCGGCCGCCTCCTCGAGCGGGTTCAGCTGGACGCGGTGGATGTTCTCCAGCAGCGCGTCGCGGAGCATGACGTCGTCGGCGGTGTGCCGGACGATCGCGGGCAGCGTGTCGAGACCGGCCCGCTGGGCGGCACGCCACCGGCGTTCGCCCATGATCAGCTCGTAGTCCCGGCCGGATCGGCGGACCACGATCGGCTGCAGCAGCCCGAACTCGCGGATCGAGTGCTCGAGCTCGCCGAGCTGCTCGTCGTCGAACTGGGTGCGCGGCTGCTTGGGGTTCGGGACGATCCGCTTCAGCGGGATCTCCCGGTACTCGGCGCCGCCGTCGACGACCGGGGTCTCGGTCTCCGCGTCGTCGCGCTGCACCGCCGGGGCCGGCCGGTGCAGCGGCGCACCGGCACCGTTGGATCCGGGCTGCTCCCCGCCCTCGGCCGGGCCGGTCGGGATCAGTGCGGCCAGGCCGCGGCCGAGGCCGCCCTTGCGCTCTGCCATCAGGAGCAGCCCTCTGTCCGGTCGGCCATGTCAGCGCCCGCCCGTGCGGTACGCGCCCGAGGCGCCGTGCTCGGCGATCTCACGGGCGGCGTCGACGTAGCTCATCGCGCCGCGGGAACCGGGGTCGTAGGCGAGCACGGTCTGGCTGTAGCCCGGCGCCTCCGAGACCTTCACGCTGCGCGGGACGACGGTGCGCAGGACCGTCGGGCCGAAGTGCTGGCGCACCTCGGAGGTGACCTGGTCGGCCAGCTTGGTGCGGCCGTCGTACATGGTCAGCAGGATCGTCGACACGTGCAGCGACGTGTTCAGGTGCGACCGCACCAGGTCGATGTTCGACAGCAGCTGTCCGAGGCCCTCCAGCGCGTAGTACTCGCACTGGATCGGGATCAGGACCTCGGACGCCGCGACGAGCGCGTTCACCGTCAGCAGGCCGAGCGAGGGCGGGCAGTCGATCAGGACGTAGTCGACGTCCAGCTTCGAGAGGGACTCCTCGTTCAGCGCCTGGGACAGCCGGGACTCCCGGGCCACCATGCTGACGAGCTCGATCTCGGCACCGGCGAGGTCGATCGTCGCCGGGATGCAGAGCAGGTTCGGCGACGCCGTGCTGACGGCCGCAGCCTCTTCGAGCGGGATCTCACCGAGCATGACCTCGTACACCGACGGCGTGCCGGTCCGGTGCTCCACGCCGAGCGCCGTGCTGGCGTTGCCCTGCGGGTCGAGATCGACCACGAGCACGCGCACGCCGTGCATCGCGAGCGCCGCGGCCAGGTTGACGGTGCTCGTGGTCTTCCCGACGCCGCCCTTCTGGTTGGCGACGCCCAGGACCCGTCGTTCGGCCGGCCGCGGCATGCTGTGGTCGTCGGGATGCAGTACGCGGGCGGCCCGTTCGGCCTCGTCCGCGATGGGGGTCCAACCAAGACTCACGCGCGGCCCTCTCTCCGTCGTTTCCCCTGCCGTTGTTTCACGTGGAACAGCCGAGGACGATGTCCTGCTCCTCATCATCGCCGTTCCTTCCTGCGAGTGCGTCGGGGCGCGCCGATGCGGGGGATCTCGACCACCGTGGTCAGCGGGTCGACGACACCGCTGCCGACCTCGTGCAACCGGGCATCACCACCCCCCAGTGCCCGGACCGCTTCCGCGTCGCGCGCGATCTCGTCCGGGGCGGAGGCGCCCTTCAGTACCAGCATCGCACCCCAGGGACGGAGCAGCGGCAGGCACAGCCCCGCGAGCCGGGCGAGCGGCCCGACCGCCCGGGCGGTCACCACGTCGGCGCCCTCCCATCGTCGCAGAACCGCAGGCTCCTCGGCCCGCCCCCGCTCCACGGCGACGTCGAGACCGAGATCGGAGACCACCTCGTCGAGCCAGTCCACCCGCCGGGCCAGCGGCTCGATCATGACGATCCGGAGATCCGGGCGGGCCAGCGCCAACGGTATCCCGGGAAGGCCCGCTCCGGAGCCCACGTCGACGACCTTCGCGTCGGGCGGTACCATCTCGGCGAGCACCGCACAGTTGAGCACGTGCCGGTCCCACAGACGGTCCAGCTCCCGCGGCCCGATCAGGCCGCGCTCGATCCCGGAGGTCGCGAGGTGCTCGACGTAGCGGGCGGCCAGACCGGCCCGCTCGCCGAACACCGTGCCCGCGACCTCCGGGACCGGCTCCCGATGTCCGTTCACTTGCGGTGGACGACGACCTGCCGGCGCGGCTCCTCGCCCTCGCTCTCGCTGACGACGCCCTTCACGGTCGCGACGGCGTCGTGGACGACCTTGCGCTCGAACGGCGTCATCGGGCGCAGCCGGGCCGACTCACCGGACGACTTGACCTCTCGCGCCGTCTCCAGCCCGAGGTCGGTCAGCTCGTCACGCCGACGCTTGCGCCAGCCGGCGACGTCCAGCATGAGGCGGCTGCGGCTGCCGAGCTGCTGCTGGACGGCGAGCCGGGCGAGCTCCTGGAGGCTCTCCAGCACCGCTCCCTTGTCACCGACCAACTTCTCCAGATCGGTGTCGTCGTCGGCGCCCTCGATGCTCACGATCGCGCGGCCACCGTCGACGTCGAGGTCGATGTCGCCGTCGAAGTCCAGGATGTCGAGCAGGCGCTCCAGGTAGTCGCCTGCGACGTCGCCCTCCTGGATCAGCATGTCGTCACCGGACGGCTTGTCCTGCACGTCGGTTCCCTCGGCAGGGTCCTTCGCAGTGGTGGGCACAGGGGTTCTCCTCTCGTCGGAACGCGGGTTCGCGATGCCCGGGCCCGCGCGGCGGTCGGGGGACCGCCGGGGCCGTCGTCGGCTCGCGGGTCTGTGGTCAGCGGCGCTTGCCGCGCTTGGACTTGGCGCCCTGACGGCGCTGCACCGGCTTCGCCCCGGGCTTCTTCTCACCGTTCCCGGCGGAGCCATTCGCTCCGGAACCGTTCGTTCCGGAACCGTTCGTGCCCGAACCGCCGGCGGACATGCCGTTGGCGGCGGTGCCGTCGGCAGTCCCACCGTCGGCGCCGGACCCGGCGGAGGCGCCGTCGGACCCCTTCGGCGCGGCAGCCTCCTCGTCCTCGGACAGCGGCTCGTCGGCGATGTCGCGGACGTCCTTCGCGGTGCTCTTACCGTCCTTGCGGACCGGCTTCTGGCCGGGGCGCGGGGCGAGGCTCTTGGCCGTCTCGACGGCCTTCTCGCGCTTCTCCGACTCCTCGGCGTCGATCCGCTTGTAGACGTGGTGCTGCTGCCACAGGGTCCACAGGTTGTTCGAGACCCAGTAGAAGAGAACGGCCAGCGGCAGGAACGGCGCACCGACGACGACACCGATCGGGAACACGTAGAGCATCAGCTTCTGCATGATCTCGGCCTGCGGGTTCGCCGCAGCGGTACCGGCCGCGATCTGCGCCTGCTGGCGATCCACCGAGTGGCGCGCGGTGATGTGGGTGAAGATGCCGGCCGCGATCATCAGCGGGACCATCACGACCCACTGCGCGACGTAGTTGCCGCCCAGGTCCGTGACCGACGCGGTGTTCTGCAGGGGGAAGATCGCCGACCCCAGCTTCGACCCGAACAGGTCCGAGTCGACGAACGACGCGTTCTCCTGGGCGTTGAAGAAGTAGTTCTCGGTCTTGCCCGGCTTGAACTCCCGCAGCACGTGGAACAGACCGATGAAGACCGGGATCTGCACCAGGATCGGCAGGCAGCCCATCAGCGGGTTGGCGCCGTTCTGCTGCTGGAGCTTCTGCATCTCCGTGGCGAGCTTCTGGCGATCGTTGGCGTACTTCTTCCGGAGCTTCTGCATCTCCGGCGCCATCTCCTGCATCTTGCGCATGGAGCGGACCTGCGTGACGAACGGCTTGTAGAGGATCAGCCGCAGGGTGAAGACCAGGAAGACCACCGACAGCGCCCACGCGAAGCCGCTGTCCTCGCCCAGCACGAAGCCGAACACCTTGTGCCAGACCCACATGATGAAGCTGACGGGGTAGTAGATGAAGTCCAGCACAGGTGTGTTGCTCCTCGTGGTCTCGGGCCGGGGCCGCTGGTCAGCGGTCCGTGCCGCTCGGGAAGCCTTCGGTTCGGGGCGGGTCGGTGGACGGCCGTTCCGGCTGTTCGCCGGCGGGCGGACGGCGCCGACCCCGCCGCCGTCGTCGCGGTGGCACGGGGTCCCAGCCGCCAGGGTGCCACGGTGCACAGCGCAGGAGCCGCCACGTGGTGAGTCCCAGCCCCCGGATCAGGCCGTGCACACCCAGCGCCTCGACGGCGTACGCGCTGCAGCTCGGGTGGAACCGGCAGCTGGGCATGAGGTTCGGGGAGATCCAGACCTGGTACCAGCGGACGGCGCCCACCGCGGCCCGTGCCCCGAGCGACCGGGGCCGCACCGGGGTGGGCTCGTCGCCCGTCGGCGACTCGCCGGCGGTGTGGTCGTCGACGGCGTCCCGCGCCGTGTCTTCGGGGCGGATCACCGCGCACTCTCCGGAGCCGGTCGCGGCCTGCGCGGACGGCGTGCCGCCCGCAGGGCCGAGTCGAGATCCGCTCCGAGTTCGGCGGACGTGGCCCGGCCCGCCGGGGGCAGCGCCCGGACGACGAGCGCGGCTCCCGCCGGCAGCTGGTCCATGCGGTCGGAGACGAGGTGCCGCAGGCGCCGGGTCACCCGGTGCCGGACGACCGCGTTGCCCACGGCCTTGCTCACGACGAAACCCGCCCTCGGCGAGGCGTGCTCGGGCACGCCGCCGGGGCGGGTCAGGTCGAGATGCACCACCAGCCTCGACCGGCCGGCACGTCGGCCACGCTTGATCGTCGAGGCGAACTCGGGCCGGCGGGTGAGCCGGGCGTGTGCCGGCAGCACGGCGCGGGCCGGTGGGGGCGCCGGCCGGTCAGGCCGAGACGGCGTTGCGCCCCTTGCGGCGGCGCGCGGCGAGGATCGCCCGGCCGGCGCGGGTGCGCATGCGAAGCCGGAAACCGTGCGTCTTGGCACGGCGGCGGTTGTTCGGCTGGAAAGTACGCTTGCTCACGGTCGGCTCTCCTGGTCGGCGGCTCGCAGGCGCCCTGCGACGCCGATGTTCTCTGCGGTCTGGCTCGGGTTCGTGGGGCACCGGTCGTCGTTCCGGCCGTCGCGCGGTGGCGATGGTCGTGGCGGACGGGCGCGACACGCCCTTCCTGACCAGTGTCCAGTCGTCAAGGGTACGCAGCGCGTTTCCGGAGGGTCAAACCACCCCCGGGCGCCCCCGGCCGCCCGGCGGGACGCCCGTCCGGCGGCTGCTGCTAGCGTCGCCGCCCCACCCGCCACCGGCGGGCGGTAACGACTGCCCGTAGCTCGACCGAAGACCACACACGACGCCGGACCGGCCGCCCCGTTGCGAGCCGGGCGACGCCTCCTGCGTACCTTTACGCACAAGTGTGGACAACTCTGGGGATGCAGCAACCCTGGGTAGCAGTGGACGCCTCCGAGTGGCGGTCGAACCGCTACTACAGGGGGAGCAGCACACCGACGGGGACGAGCGGGAGGGGGAACCGCGGATGACCGACCAGCCGGGCGATCTCGGCGCGGTCTGGAACCGGGTCATCGCCGATCTGTCGGGCTCGTCGGCCGATTCGGGCACTCCCGCACTCTCCCCGCAGCAACGCGCGTTCCTCCGACTCACCCGCCCGCTGGGGCTCCTGGACGGCACCGCACTGCTGGCCGCCCCGAGCGAGTTCGCCAAGGACGCCATCGAGCGCATCCTCCGCCGGCCGATCAGCGACGCGTTGGGCCGCCACCTCGGGGTGAGCGTCAACCTGGCCGTCGTCGTCGACGCCTCTGCCGCCTTCGGCGGCACCGAGGTGCCCGACCCGCCCGGGTTCGACCTGCCGCGCGGTGTCACCGCCGGCGACAGCGCGCGGGACACCGGCACACCCGAGGCCGCGGCCTCCGCGGCGCTGTCCGAGGGCTCCGACGACACCTCCGGGACCGTCGCCCTCGACGACGGGACCGAGCCGGCGACCGGCACCGGGGACGACGGGCCCGGCACCGCCGCGGACGACCTCCCGGCCGCCGACACCGGCCGGAGCCGGGCCTACCCGTCCGAGACGACCGTGTCGTCCGGGGGATGGGCACCGCAGCCGCCGTCGGCGGACAGCGGCTCGCGCGACGGCGGCGGGACCTCCTGGCCCGCCTACACCGCGCCGCAGGCCGGCGACCCGGTCGCGCCGCGGTCGCAGACCCGGCTCAACGAGCGCTACACCTTCGACACCTTCGTGATCGGGGCGTCGAACCGGTTCAGCCACGCCGCCGCTGTCGCGGTGTCCGAGGCGCCGGCGCGGGCGTACAACCCGCTGTTCATCTGGGGCGAGTCCGGGCTGGGCAAGACCCACCTGCTGCACGCCGTCGGGCACTACGCTCAGCGGCTGTTCCCCGGGATGCGCGTCCGGTACGTCAGTACCGAGGAGTTCACGAACGACTTCATCAACTCCCTGCGGGACGACCGCAAGGTCGCCTTCCAGCGCCGGTACCGCGACGTCGACGTCCTGCTGGTCGACGACATCCAGTTCCTGGAGGGCAAGGAGGGGACACAGGAGGAGTTCTTCCACACCTTCAACACCCTCCACAACGCGAACAAGCAGATCGTCGTCTCCTCCGACCGGCCGCCGAAGCGCCTCGAGACGCTCGAGGACCGGATGCGCACGCGCTTCGAGTGGGGGCTGATCACCGACATCCAGCCGCCCGAGCTGGAGACCCGGATCGCGATCCTCCGGAAGAAGGCCGCGCAGGACCGGCTCGCCGTGCCCGGTGAGGTGCTGGAGTTCATCGCGGAGCGGATCGAGCGGAACATCCGCGAGCTCGAGGGTGCGCTGATCCGGGTCACGGCGTTCGCGTCGCTGAACCGGCAGGCCGTCGACACCCAGCTCGCCGAGATCGTGCTGCGCGACCTCATCCCCGACTCCGCCGCATCCGAGATCACCGCGCCGACGATCATGGCGGTCACCGCCGAGTTCTTCGGCGTCACGCTCGACGACCTCTCCGGTCCCGGGAAGACGAAGGCGCTCGCCCAGGCCCGTCAGATCGCGATGTACCTCTGCCGCGAGCTGACCGACCTCTCCCTCCCGCGGATCGGGCAGACGTTCGGCGGCCGGGACCACACGACCGTCATGCACGCCGACAAGAAGATCCGCAACGAGATCTCGCTCCGGCGGAAGACCTTCGAGCAGGTGCAGGAGCTGACCGCGCGGATCAAGCTGCGCGCCCGGCACTGACCCGGCACCGACCCGGCTTTCCCCCGCGTCGCCGGGCTCCGCTCCGCCGACACACCCGGTCCGGTCGACGTGTCGTGGGCCTCCCCGGTGCCGGTCACGCACCCCGGTACCAGTCCACGCACCCCGGTACTGGCCCGCGCACCCCACGCGTGGGGTGCGTCAGGCCGCGAACGGGTGCGCCGGGTTCCGAACCGGCGCGGGCAGGTGCAGCGCGGCCCTCTGCGGCACGAACCCTCCGCAGCGCCTGCGGGTTCGGCACGGGGGATCCGGCACGGCGGGGTCCGGCACGGCGGGGTCCGGCACAGGGGGCCGGCACGAGAGGGGCGGCACGAGAGGGGCGGCACGGGCGCATCCGGCACGCGGCGGCGAGCGCGGTGGGCGAGCCGACCGTTCCGCGCGTCGTGCTCTGGCGGCACGACGCGCGTCGCCGACGGGACGGCCGCGTCGGGCAGCCGTTCCTGCACAGGCACGGCCCCGTCTCCACAGGGCCCGGGGTGATCATCACGGCCCTGCCGGGCCGATCACGGCTCGCACCGGTACCGATTCCGCCGCACCCACACGGACAACAGCCCTGAGATCCGTTCTCCGGCGTTACGAGGAGCCGTCCGGGATGATCGGGTACCCGCGCCACACCGCCGTCGAGGCGGCCGACCCGACCCCGAGGCCGGTCGAGTCGATCCCGATCGGGTCCGGCGTGGCGTCACCCGCGTGTCGCTCCCACGGTTCCCGTTCGTCGTCCGGTAACGGGCGTTCGGCGCTCCGCCACTCCGGCAGGTGATCGTCATCGACGTAGGAGCCGTGACTCTCCGTGGAGATCGCGGTAACGGATGAGGCGTATGTGGGTTCATCGCGCAACGCAGGAGTGCTGCGAGGCGTGCGACGGCCATCACCCACGGTCCACGATCCACCACGTTTCCACCCACATCTGGGGACAACTCTGTGGATGGACCGCGCCGAGCCCGTGGACGGATGGCCCGGGATCGGTGGACAACCCTGTGGTGAACCCGGGATGAATCGGGGACGGATGGGGGTCGACGTCGTCCGTCCACCGCCGGCGCGAGCTGTCAACGGAAGCCCCCACGGGCACGTCCCCAGTCGACGCGGCCTGCTGACCAGCACCGATGCGGCCCATCCACACTGTGCACAGGACCTATCCCTACTACGGGTTTTCTCTCTCTAGAACTTCTTCCCCAAAACACCTGTGTGGAAGGGACACGAAGGGGGCTCACGGTCCGGGCACACCCCGTCGCGGACCGGACGTCGCTCCGCCGTCCCCGAGTGCCGGGGTGGCGTGGAAACTGTCGGGGCGAGGCTCTACCGTGAACGTCCCGGCGAACCCCGGGTCCCGATCCCGCACCGGCCGTTCGGCCGCCGCCCGCTCCGGGCGGCACCGTCCGGCGGGGCGACGGGGGAGGGGTCCGTCCGCCGCAGCACCGCCGTCCCGTCGACGGCCCGGCCCACCGGCCGTGGTCGCGGCGCTACCGGGGAAGGTCCTTGATGAAGTTCCGGGTCGAACGCGACGTCCTCGCGGACGCGGCCGCCTGGGTGGCCCGCAGCCTTCCGGCGCGCCCTCCGGTGCCCGTGCTCGGCGGGGTCCTGATCCAGTCCGACGGTTCTGACGAGACGGCCGGCGAGAAGCTGACCGTCTCCGGCTTCGACTACGAGACCTCGGCCCGGGTCGAGCTGGACGCGACCGTCGGTGAGCCGGGCCGGATGCTGGTCTCGGGCCGCCTGCTCGCGGACATCACCCGGGCGCTGCCGTCGAAGCCGGTCGACCTGGTGGTCGACGGGGCGCGCGCCACGATCAACTGCGGGAACAGCCGGTTCAGCCTGCCGACCATGCCGGTCGAGGACTATCCGCAGCTGCCCGACATGCCGCAGAAGGCGGGCTCGGTCGCCGCAGACGCGCTGGCTGCCGCCGTCGCACAGGTCGCGGTGGCCTCCGGTCGCGACGACACGCTGCCGATGCTGACCGGCATCCGGCTGGAGATCGAGGGATCGCAGCTGACGCTCGCCGCGACCGACCGGTTCCGGCTGGCCGTCCGCGAGCTCGAGTGGTCCCCGGAGGACGCGTCGATCTCGACCGCGGTGCTCATCCCGGCGAAGACCCTCGCCGAGGTCGCCAAGACGCTCGCCGGTTCCGGGACGGTCGACGTCGCGCTGTCGGCCGGCGACGGGATGCTCGGGCTGACCGGCGGTGGCCGCCGCTCGACCAGCCGCCTGCTCGACGCCGAGTTCCCGCGGTTCCGCCAGCTGATCCCGGCCGAGCACACGACCGCGGTCGAGCTGGACGTCGCGATGCTCGTCGAGGCGATCAAGCGCGTGTCGCTGGTCGCGGACCGGGTCGCCCAGATCCGGATGGAGTTCGGCGAGGACGGCCTGCGCCTGGCCGCGGGCGGCGACGACGTCGGGTCCGCGGAGGAGGAGCTCCCCTGTGCGCTGGACGGGAACCCGCTGACCATCGCGTTCAACCCGGGCTACCTGCTCGACGCGCTCGGTGCCCTGCACACCGACCGGGCACAGCTGACCTTCACGACGCCGAACCGTCCGGCACTCGTCCGGCCGGTGCCCAAGCCCGCCACCGACGACGGCGAGGCGCCGTCGCCCGAGAAGTCCGGGTACCTGCACCTGCTGATGCCGGTCCGCCTGCCCGGCTGACCGGGTCCCACCGGGCAGGGCCGCCGTGAGCGGGGTCCCCGGATCGGCGACCCCGCCGGGCGAGCGCGGCGCCGGAGGGGAAGACTCGCCCCCGGCGTGATCGACGAGGGCCGCCAGACCCCCGCGACGCGGCGGGCCGGCGGCGCGTGACACAAGGGGGCATCGCAGTGCAGATCGGTCTGATCGGCCTGGGCCGCATGGGCGGCAACATGCGTGAGCGGCTGCGCGCCGCCGGGCACGAGGTGGTCGGGTTCGACCCCCGGCCCGAGGTGAGCGACGTGGCGTCGCTGCAGGAACTGGCCGGGGCGCTCGAGGCGCCGCGGGTCGTGTGGGTGATGGTCCCGTCCGGCGAGCCGACCCGGAACACCGTCGCCACGCTCGCCACCACGCTCGCGTCCGGCGACCTGGTGATCGACGGCGGCAACTCCCGCTACACCGACGACAAGCCGAACGCCGAGCTCCTCGAGGCGCACGGCATCGGCTACGTCGACTGCGGCGTCTCCGGCGGGATCTGGGGCAAGGACAACGGCTACGGCCTGATGGCGGGCGGGGAGCCCGCGCACATCGAGCGCGCGATGCCGATCTTCGACGCGCTCCGGCCCGAGGGGCTGCGCGAGGAGGGCCTCGCGCACGCCGGCCCGGTCGGTGCGGGCCACTTCGCGAAGATGGTCCACAACGGCATCGAGTACGGCCTGATGCAGGCGTACGCCGAGGGCTTCGAGCTCATGCAGGCCAGCGAGCTGATCACCGACGTGCCCGGCGTGATCCAGGCGTGGTCGCGCGGCACCGTGGTCCGCTCGTGGTTGCTGGACCTGCTGGTCGACGCGCTCAAGGAGGACCCGGAGCTCGCCGACCTCGAGGGCTGGGTGGACGACTCCGGCGAGGGCCGGTGGACGATCGAGGAGGCCATCGCGCACGCCGTCCCGCTGCCGGTGATCTCGGCGGCGCTGTTCGCCCGATTCTCCTCCCGGCAGGACGAGTCGCCGGCGATGAAGGCGGTCGCGGCGCTGCGCCAGCAGTTCGGCGGTCACGCGGTCAAGGAGTCCGGCCCGGCCGGCGCCCCCGGTGACAAGGCGGGTCCGAGCTCCGGTTCCGGCTCGACCCAGGGGGGCTGACCACGCGGTGTACCTCAGGCGGTTCGCGGTCACCGACTTCCGGTCGTGGCCGGAGGCCGAGCTGGAGCTCGACCCCGGTGTCACCGTGCTGGTCGGATCGAACGGCGTCGGCAAGACCAACCTCGTCGAGGGGATCGGCTACCTGGCGAGCCTCGGCTCGCACCGGGTCTCGTCGGACACTCCGCTGATCCGGCGCGGCGCGGAACAGGCGGTGCTGCGCGGCGAGGTCCACCACCACGGCCGGAAGCTCGGCGTCGAACTGGAGATCAACTCGGGGAAGCAGAACCGGGCCCGGGTGAACCGCTCGCCGGTGTCCCGGCCCCGGGACGTCCTGGGGATCCTGCGGAGCGTGCTGTTCGCCCCGGAGGACCTCGCGCTGGTGCGCGGCGACCCCTCGGAACGACGACGGTTCCTCGACGAGCTCCTCGTCGCCCGCTTCCCGCGCTACGCCGGGGTCCGCTCCGACTACGAGAAGGTCCTCCGCCAGCGCTCCGCCCTGCTGAAGTCGGCGAAGCCCGCCCTGCGCGGCCCGCGTGGGCGCGCGCGGCCCGCGCCGGCGGACCCGGACGTCCCGGACGACCTCACGACCCTCGAGGTGTGGGACGGGCACCTGGCCCGGGCCGGAGCGGCGCTGCTGGCCGGCCGTCGTGAGCTCGTCGTCGCACTCGCCCCGTACGCGCGGGAGGCGTTCGCACAGATCGCGCCATCGTCGGACCCGATCGGCCTGGACTACCGGTCCAGCCTGGGGCCGGGCGGGGTGGCCGAGCTGCCCGCCCCGGCGGAGGAGCTGGAGGCGTTGCTGCTGGAGCGGCTCGCCGAGGTCCGGACGCAGGAGATCGAGCGCGGCGTCTGCCTGGTCGGCCCGCACCGCGACGAGCTGGACCTGGCACTGGGCGACGGCCCGGCGAAGGGCTACGCGAGCCACGGCGAGTCGTGGGCGTTCGCGCTGGCGCTGCGGCTGGCGTCGTACCGGCTGTTGCAGGCGGACGACGTGGAGCCGGTCCTGGTGCTCGACGACGTCTTCGCCGAGCTCGACTCCGCTCGCCGGCGGGCGCTGGCCGGGTTGGTCGCGGACGCCGAGCAGGTGCTGGTGACCGCCGCGGTCGGGGAGGACGTGCCCCCCGAGTTGGACGGGGTCCGGTTCGCCGTCGGTGACCGGAGTGTCGTCCGCGAGGGCACGGAGCCGGTCGGGGAGGCTCGATGACCGGCCGTCCGCGAGGGCACGGAGCAGATCTCGGCCACATCACGGCGAACTGGGGACAAGCCTGTGGATTCTGTGGATAACTCCGGCGGGCCGGGGGAGCGACGGCGTCGGGGGACGGGGAACCGCCGGACAACGGCTCGTGCGGCCCGTCCCGACGGCGCCCGCCCTGGGGATGGAGAGTCCGGCGAGTCGGGTCACGGCCCGGTCACGGGTGGCGGCGTCCCGGGTGAACAGGGGGACCTGCTCGCCGGTGAGCGCGCCGGACTGCGCGGCGCGGACCTGGCCCGCGACGCCCTGCGCGCGGCCCGTGAGACCTCCGCGCGGAAGGCGGAGGAGCGGGCCGACGAGGCGCGCCCCAAGCTGCGGGTCGTCTCCGGGAAGGGCCGGCGCCGCCGCTGGTCGGGATCGGGCCCGGACGACCGTGACCCGCAGCCGTTCGGCCGCGTGGTGTCCCGGGTGTCGATGGACCGCGGCTGGTCGTCCCGCCTCACCGACGCCACCGTGCTCGGGCGCTGGTCGCAGCTGGTCGGGTCGGACGTCGCCGACCACTGCACCCCGGTGTCGCTGCGCGACGGCGAGCTGACCCTGCAGGCCGAGTCGACGGCCTGGGCCACCCAGCTGCGGACGTTGCAGCGGCAACTGCTCACCCGGCTCGCGGCGGCGGTCGGGCCGGACGTGGTCCGCCGGATCCGGGTGGTGGGCCCGAGCGGGCCGAGCTGGCGGCACGGTCCGCGGCACGTCCGCGGCCGCGGCCCGCGCGACACCTACGGCTGAGTCCGCGGCGCGGTCACCGGCCGACCCGGGAGCGGTACGGACGCGTCACGCCGTCGTACCCGGCCGGGAGGGCCCGTTACGGGTGAGGAGCCGTGGACCGGGAGCCGCAGGGCTCTCGCCGCCGGTGAGCGCGGGATGACACGGCCGCCGGACCGCTCGGCCCCGCCCGGGCACGTCCGATCCCGCACCGGAAGCCGTTCGCCCGTCTGTGGCGGTTCTGGGCGGGTCCTGACCGCCTTTCCGGGGGTGCCTGCGGGTAGGATGGAAAGGTGTTCCCGGGTGGCTCCCCTGACATGACCAGAGCGCCCGGTAGGTGGAACCGGATCCACGGTCGTCCGCGTCGTCGCGACGTGCCCGCCCGTGGCCGGTTCACGTGGCGAGGAGAACCAGCTACTCGTGGCTCAGGACAAGGCAGCGAAGAACGCCTACGGCGCGTCGTCCATCACGGTCCTCAAGGGGCTGGAGGCGGTCCGCAAGCGGCCCGGCATGTACATCGGCTCCACCGGTGAACGGGGCCTGCACCACCTGATCTGGGAGGTGGTGGACAACTCGGTCGACGAGGCCATGGCCGGTCACGCCACGAAGGTCGTCGTGACCCTGCAGCCCGACGGCGGCGTCCGCGTCGAGGACGACGGCCGCGGCATCCCGGTCGAGATGCACCCGGTGGAGAAGAAGCCGACCCTCGAGGTCGTCCTCACCAGCCTGCACGCCGGCGGCAAGTTCGACGACAAGTCCTACGCGGTCTCCGGTGGTCTGCACGGCGTCGGCGTCTCGGTCGTGAACGCCCTGTCGACGGCGCTCGAGGTCGAGGTCCGGGTCGACGGCAAGATCTGGAAGCAGCGCTACGACCACGCCAAGCCCGGCGAGCTCGTCGAGGCCGGCACCACGAAGAAGTCCGACACCGGCACCACGATCACCTACTGGGCCGACCCGACGATCTTCGAGACGACCAGCTACACGCTGGAGACGATCCGGCGCCGGCTCCAGGAGCAGACGTTCCTGAACAAGGGCCTCACCATGGTCCTGCGCGACGAGCGCCGCCCCGAGACCCCCGCGACCGGCGTCCCCTCCTCCGACGCGGTCGACGAGGACGGCAACCCGGTCGAGGCCGCTCCGGTCGTCGACGTCGACGAGGAGCCGGACGCCGAGGGCTACGTCGCGAAGCCCAAGGAGTACGTCTTCCACTACCCGAACGGGCTGGAGGACTTCGTCGCGCACCTGAACAAGTCCAAGGACCCGATCCACCGCAAGATCGTCGCCTACACCGGCGAGGGCCCCGGCCACCAGGTCGAGGTCGCGATGCAGTGGAACTCCGGCTACTCCGAGTCCGTCTACACGTTCGCGAACACGATCAACACGCACGAGGGCGGCACCCACGAGGAGGGCTTCCGCCACGCGCTGACCGCGACCGTCAACCGGTACGCCCGCGACAAGAAGCTGATCAAGGAGAAGGACCCGGCGCTGTCCGGGGACGACATCCGCGAGGGGCTCGCCGCGATCGTCTCGGTCAAGATCTCCGAGCCGCAGTTCGAGGGCCAGACCAAGACCAAGCTGGGCAACACCGAGGTCAAGTCGTTCGTGCAGCGGGTGTCCAACGAGTGGCTCGCGGACTGGTTCGAGCGCAACCCCAACGAGGCCAAGACGATCGTCAACAAGGCGGTCTCCTCGGCCCAGGCCCGCCTCGCCGCGCGCCGCGCCCGCGAGCTGGTCCGTCGCAAGAGCGCAGGCGACATCGGCGGTCTGCCGGGCAAGCTGTCCGACTGCCGGTCCCGCGACCCGGAGAGCTGCGAGCTCTACATCGTGGAGGGCGACTCGGCGGGCGGCTCGGCGAAGGCCGGCCGCGACTCGATGCACCAGGCGATCCTGCCGATCCGCGGCAAGATCATCAACGTCGAGAAGGCCCGGATCGACCGCGTCCTCAAGAACACCGAGGTCCAGTCGATCATCACCGCGATGGGCACCGGCATCCACGACGACTTCGACCTCTCCAAGCTGCGGTACCACAAGCTGGTGCTGATGGCGGACGCCGACGTCGACGGCCAGCACATCCGGACACTGCTGCTCACGCTGCTCTTCCGGTTCATGCGCCCGCTGATCGAGAACGGGCACGTGTTCCTGGCCCAGCCGCCGCTCTACAAGCTCAAGTGGGGCGGCCGCGGCGCCGAGCCGGAGTACGCCTACTCCGACCGCGAGCGGGACGGCCTGATCGAGGCCGGCCGCGCGGCGGGCAAGAAGCTCCCCAAGGACCAGGGCGTGCAGCGCTACAAGGGTCTCGGCGAGATGGACGCCAAGGAGCTGTGGGAGACCACGATGGACCCGACGAACCGGCTGCTGCTGCAGGTGAGCCTGGACGACGCCGCCACCGCGGACGAGCTGTTCTCGGTGCTCATGGGCGAGGACGTCGAGTCCCGCCGGTCGTTCATCACCCGCAACGCCAAGGACGTGCGCTTCCTGGACGTCTGATCCGTCCGTACGTCTGTCCCATACGCACGTCTGAACACCACGAGGGGATCACTCCGTGACGGACACGATCGACCCCGCCGCCCCCGCAGCGGGCGACGGCGAGGGTGGGGGCCGGGTCGAACCGGTCGACATCCAGCAGGAGATGCAGCGCTCCTACATCGACTACGCGATGAGCGTGATCGTCGGGCGCGCGCTGCCGCTGGTGGAGGACGGTCTCAAGCCGGTCCACCGCCGCGTCCTCTACTCGATGGGGGAGAACGGCTTCCGGCCGGACCGCTCCTTCGTGAAGTGCGCCCGCGTCGTCGGCGACGTCATGGGCAACTACCACCCGCACGGCGACTCGGCGATCTACGACGCCCTCGTGCGGCTGGCCCAGCCCTGGTCGATGCGCTACCCGCTGATCACCGGGCAGGGCAACTTCGGCTCGCGCGGCAACGACCCGGCCGCCGCCATGCGGTACACCGAGTGCCGGCTCTCGCCGCTGGCGATGGCGATGCTGCAGGACATCGAGGAAGAGACCGTCGACTTCCTCGAGAACTACGACGGAAAGACCCAGGAGCCGGTCGTCCTGCCGTCGCGGGTGCCGAACCTGCTGATCAACGGCAGCTCCGGCATCGCGGTCGGCATGGCGACCAACATTCCGCCGCACAACCTGCGCGAGGTCGGCGCCGGCGTCACGTGGTGCCTGGAGAACCCGGACGCCACCGACGACGAGCTCCTCGAGGCGCTGATGGAGCGCATCAAGGGGCCGGACTTCCCGACCCACGGCCTCATCGTCGGGCGGGACGGCATCGAGTCGGCGTACCGGACCGGGCGCGGCTCGATCCGGATGCGCGCCGTCGTCGAGGTCGAGGACGACGCCAAGGGCCGGACCACGCTGGTGGTCACCGAGCTGCCCTACATGGTCAACCCGGACAACCTCATCGAGTCGATCGCGACGATGGTGCGCGACGGCAAGATCGCCGGGATCTCGGAGATCGTCGACGAGTCCAGCGACCGCATCGGCATGCGGATCGTGGTCACGCTGAAGCGGGACGCGGTCGCCAAGGTCGTGCTGAACAACCTGTACAAGCACACGCAGCTGCAGCACAGCTTCGGCGCGAACATGCTGTCGATCGTCGACGGCGTGCCCCGCACGCTGCGCCTCGACCAGATCGTGCGGCACTACGTGCGGCACCAGATCGAGGTCATCGTCCGGCGGACCCGCTACCGGCTGCGCAAGGCCGAGGAGCGGGCCCACATCCTGCGTGGCCTGGTCAAGGCGCTCGACGCCCTCGACGAGGTCATCGCCCTGATCCGGGCCTCCGCGACGGTCGACGTCGCCCGGGCCGGCCTGATCGACCTGCTCACCGTCGACGAGATCCAGGCCCAGGCGATCCTGGACATGCAGCTGCGACGCCTCGCAGCGCTGGAGCGCCAGAAGATCGTCGACGAGCTCGCCGAGATCGAGCGCGAGATCGCCGACTACGAGGACATCCTGGCCCGCCCCGAGCGCCAGCGGGAGATCGTCCGTGACGAGCTCGCCGAGATCGTCGAGCAGCACGGCGACGACCGGCGCACGCGGATCGTCGGCTACGACGGCGACGTCACCGACGAGGACCTCATCGCCGTCGAGGACGTCGTCGTCACGATCACCCGCACCGGCTACGCGAAGCGCACGAAGACCGACCTGTACCGGGCGCAGAAGCGCGGCGGGAAGGGTGTGCAGGGCGCGCAGCTGAAGCAGGACGACATCGTCAACCACTTCTTCGTGTGCTCCACGCACGACTGGATGCTGTTCTTCACCAACCGCGGGCGGGTCTACCGGCTGAAGGCCTACGAGCTGCCCGAGGCGAACCGCACGGCCCGCGGCCAGCACCTGGCGAACCTCCTGGCACTGCAGCCGGACGAGGAGATCGCCCAGGTCATGCAGATCAAGGACTACCAGGCGCGGCCGTATCTCGTCCTCGCGACGCGGAACGGCCTGGTGAAGAAGTCGCGGCTGACGGACTTCGACTCCAACCGCACCGGTGGCCTGATCGGCATCAACCTGCGCAACGACGACGAGCTGGTCGGCGCCGTCCTCTGCTCGGGTGACGACGACCTGCTGCTCGTCTCGGCCGAGGGCCAGTCGATCCGCTTCACCGCGACCGACGACGCGCTGCGCCCGATGGGCCGGGCCACCTCCGGTGTGCTCGGGATGCGGTTCAACAGCGGCGACAAGCTGCTCGCGCTCGGCGTGATCCGGCCCGACACCTACCTGCTCGTCGCCACCACCGGTGGGTACGCGAAGCGCACCCCGATCGAGGACTACCCGGTGCAGGGCCGCGGCGGGAAGGGAGTGTTGACCCTCCAGTACGACCGTCGGCGTGGCACGCTGGTCGGTGCGCTCATCGTCGGCATCGACGACGAGCTGTACGCGATCACCTCCACCGGCGGGGTCATCCGGACCTCGGCCCGCGAGGTGCGGAAGGCCGGCCGGCAGACGAAGGGAGTGCGCCTGATGAACCTGGGCGAGAGCTCCACGCTGCTGGCGGTCGCCCGCAACGCGGAGGAGACCGAGGAGGACCCGGGCCAGCAGGCGTAGGTCGTCGCGGGCGGCCGGTCCACGCGACCGGCCGCCCGCGGCACCCGCCGGCCCGGATCGTCCGCACGACCGCAGCGACGACCAGCGAGGAGAGCTCCAGCTCGTGAGCACCGACGACCGCACCCCGTCGGAGGGCGAGGGCCGCACCGTCGCCACCGATGCGGACCACGACGCGTCGACGACCGCGTCCTCCCCGGACGTCCCGCCGAGCCCCACCCCCCGGGCCGCCGAGCCCGAGCCGGAGGAGCCGGTGGCCGACCAGGCAGGCACGTCCCCGCCCCCGTGGCGGCGGGTGCCCGACGCACATGACGGTGCCCGTGACGCGGACCGTGGGACCGTGGCCGACTCGCTGCTGAGCGAGGCCCCGACCGCGTTCCTCGCCGCACCCGGCCCGGCCGCCGCCGAGGGCGGCGGTACCGCCACCGCGGTCCGCGACCCGGAGCAGCAGGCGCCGGGCTCCGACGTCCCCAGGGCGTCGGTGCGCAACCGGCCGCCCCGGCAGGCGCTGCTCCAGCTGAAGCGGCTCGACCCCTGGTCGGTGCTCAAGATGGCGCTGGCGCTGGCGGTCGTGCTGTGGCTGGTGTGGATGGTCGCGGCCGGGGTGCTCTACGGGGTGCTCGGCGGCATGGGCGTCTGGGACCGGCTGAACGGCACCTACGCCGACCTGGTCACCGCCCAGCCGGAGACGGGCGGTGCGCTCATCAGCGCCGGCCGGGTGTTCGGCCTCGCCGCCGTCGTCGGGGCCGTGAACAGCCTGCTGTTCGCCGTCGCCATCACGATCGTGGCGTTCGTCTACAACGTCGCCGCCGACCTGGTCGGTGGCATCGAGGTGACGCTGTCGGAGCGTGACTGACGGAGACCGCTCCGCACGGGCTCGGGCGGGCCCCCGGCGTAACCCGCTCGAACCCGTGGGGTAGTCTTCTCGACGTTGCAAGGGCCTATAGCTCAGTTGGTTAGAGCGCATCGCTGATAACGATGAGGTCGCTGGTTCAAATCCAGCTAGGCCCACACCTTCTCCCCTCCGAAGCTCTCGTGAGAGGCCCGTCGATGAAGAAGTTGCTCGCCCTGGCCGTGGTGGCCGGCGCCGCGTACGTCGGCTGGTCCCGGCTCCGGGGCGTCGGGTCCGATGATCTCTGGCACGAGGCCACCACCCGCTGAGTCCGTCCGGGTACCGTGAACGGCACCCACCCGGGGACGTAGCTCAATTGGCAGAGCACCGCCTTTGCAAGGCGGGGGTTAGGGGTTCGATTCCCCTCGTCTCCACCACCGCTGAACTGCACAGTTAGCAACTGCCGCAGCAGCAGCTCGGGATCTCGCTGGGCACGGTGCTGATCTACATGAGCACCTACCTGACCGCGTGCACAGCGGCGATCAAATGGGGCGAGACCGCAGCGCAGGCCCGCTCCCTGTCCCCGGTTCTACCGCTGTCGGGCGGTGGCTCCGGGCCCGTGGGGTCGCTGTCGGCGCCGGCCCGGTTCGGGCGGACGCCCCGGGTGGAGGCACTGCTGATGCCTGTTCGGCCCGGGTTGAACCTGCCGACGATGTTGCGGGTGCAGGTCGGGCCGGTCGCCTGGGAGTTGGCCGACGACGCCGCCGGCCAGCAGAGGTCGGCCCCTCCATCGCCCCCATTTACCACCCCACAGAGGCGGAATCGGCACGGTGTGCGATCAACGTGTGCAACGCCCGCCCAGCCGCGGTTCGATCATCTCGTGCCGCTCGCTGGTCTGCCGGGTACGTGTACTCGTTGCGCATCCGACTCGACCTCGGCACGAACCGCCCCGCTCCGTCCCGCAGAAGGGGATGGCGAACTCGGGATGTGCCATATCGCAGCCGCGACGTCGACCGAGTAGGTCCCGTCGTCGGCCGTGTCGACAGGGGATCTCCTCCCCGAGGAGACGCTCGTACGCGGCTCGCTCGGCACCAGGAGCGGGACGACCGCTCGCGGTGACGACACGCCACCACGGCACTGCGTGACCATCCGTCTTGAGTGCGTGACCCACGCTGCGCGCGGTCGCGCCCTCGACGAGGTCGGCGATCGACCTGTAGGTCGTCACCCGCCCGCCGGTATCGACTCCACGATCCCGAGAATCTGCTCCCTCGCACTCACGACGACTCCTCCGGGTCCACGAGTAGAAAGGTGTCGCGGCCGTAGGGCCGCCCGTTGACCTGCAGCTCGATTGCGTGCTCGCCGAGGTGGAAGGTCCGGGTCGTCCGAGCTCGGAACGAGTACGACGTGTCGACGACGACCGTTTCACCCGGTGCGATCGACCGAGATACGATCTTGAACACCTTGGGTCGCAGTACACCGCGTGCTCTCTGGAAGTGCATGATGTAGTCGATCGCGGTCCGCGCCGGGACGTTTCCGGTGTTGGTGATCCGCGCGGTGAACCGGACCTTCGCGCCCACGGGAACCTCGTGCTCGACGACCGACGGTCCGTCCACGTAGAAATCGGCACCCTCGAACCCCATCAGCTCGAGGGCTCTCGGATGACCCTTCTTGATCAACGTGCGCATCGCGTGGCGGGCGACACGAGGCGTGTTCTCGTCGGGGTGGTCCAGCCAGCCCGCCACGATGTCGGCCGCGAGGTCGGGATCGTCTCGCGCGAGGTCGTTGACGTGATTGGCCACCGACCGCCGCACGTAGTCCGATCGGTCGGTGTAGAGCGCGTCGACGATGGGGCGGGTGACCCCCGGACGTCGGACCAGCTCCGGAACGCCTCTGGCCCACGGGAGGTGGGAGCGCGTCCCCTCACTCGCGAGCCGGCGCACGTGCAGGTCCACGCTGCACGTCCATCCCGTGGCCACCGCGAGCGTCCGCTCGAACCCCGCGTCGAGCATCCTCCGGATGGCGAACTCACCGCTGAGTCGAGTGGTGAGCAGAGCGAGGACGTCCAGGGCGTCGTCGAAACTCCGCGCGGACCCTGATTCCAGGGCGCGGTCGACGACCGCCTCCGAGACCGGCCACAGCATCCAGCCGGTGAACGTGTCGTCCTCGAACGCGGCGCGGACCACCGCGGCCGTCTCGTCGTACCCGGGCGGGAGATCGGCCAGGAGGGCGTCACGGACGACGTCGACCCGCCGGCGGAGTTTCTGATCACCGACGCGACTCGCCATCAGTGCCGTCGGTCGGACGTGGCGCTGCCGCATCAGCTGGGCGAGGTGACTGATTACCGACGCGTCGATCATCTCATCCATCGTCCCCACGAGGATCAGCCGACCCGGAAGACCGGCCAGCCGATCTCGGTGCGCCACGCACCGGGATCGGGTGTGTCGCGTGGCCCGACCGCGTAGACCTCCCGCACTGGTCCGGCCACCGACATCGCGTTCTCCACCACCCAGGTCCCGAGTTCGCCATAGGCGACCTCGATGCCGTCGTGCTCGCCGACGTGGGTGGTGACGGCCAGTTCCGCGGCCGGCAGGGTCACGGGGTGCACGCGTCCGGTGCGAGGCGGCGTATCGGTCGGCAGGTAGAGGAGCGCGTGACCGCGTTCCTGCTCGAAGAGGGCGTTGTCGTAGCTACCGCCCGGCGGCCCGGTCACCGCGGTGCCGACGGCCGCCTCCAGCTCGGCCATCGCGCCGGCGAACCAGGTCTCCACGTCGTGAAGGTTGACGACGGCCTCCACCGCGGCGACGGTCCGGGCGGGCTCCGCGCGCAGCTCGACGTCGATCGGGGCGGGGTCGGGCTGGAGCAGGCGGCGCAGCGACACGACCGCGGCCCGGGTGCGGTCGAGCTGGTCCTCGAGGCGGTGCAGGTGGTCCGCGACCAGGTTCGCCCGGAGTACGGGGTCGGGAGTCCGCAGGATCCGCTGGACGTCGGTCAGGGGGACGTCGAGTTCGCGGAGCCGTTGGATGACCTGGGCGGTCGGGATCTGGTCGACGCCGTAGTAGCGGTATCCGGTGGCCTCGTCCACGACGGCGGGCGTCAGCAGGGTCGCCTCGTGGTAGCGACGCAGGGTACGCACGCTCAGGTGGGTCAACTGCGAGAACTCCCCGATGGTCAGCACCCCTCCAGCCTGGACCCTCCCCCTGGGGGAGAGTCCACGGCTTGACCTTCCCGCAACGCGAGGCCACACGGTGGGCTCATGACACAGCACACCGACCTTCAGCCCGATTCGCTCCCGGCCAAGGTGCGCGACTTCCTCGCCGCCCACGTCGTCCGTGACGACGACACCGCCTCCACGTTCCTCGCCGAGGACGTGGTCCTCGTCGACCAGGGCGAGACCGTCCGTGGGCGGGAGCAGGCCCACGCGTTCCTGCGCGACGCCGGGTCGCAGTTCGAGTACACGACCGAACTGGTCGGCGCTCACCGCGTCGACGACACCCACTCCGTGGCGACCGTTCGGCTCGAAGGGACCTTCCCCGGTGGGGTCGCCGAACTCGACTACCGCTTCGCGCTGCGCGACGACCTCATCGCCGAGCTCGTCATCGCCAACCACGAAGCCTGACCGCACCATGCCACGGCGATCGTCACCAAGGAGAGAGACAATGCCGAACTCGAATCCCGACCGCCTCGACGGTCGCCGGGCGTTGGTCACGGGTGGCTCGAAGGGCTCGGGCAAGGCCGTCGCCGAGCGGCTGCGCCAGATGGGCGCCGACGTGTACGTGACGGCCCGGATCATGCCCGACGGGTACGAGCACTCTGACCGCTTCGTCGAGGCGGACACCTCGACGATCGAGGGCGCCGACCACGTCGCCGCCCGGATCGCCGAGGCCGGCCCGCTCGACATCCTCGTGCACGTCGTCGGAGGCGCATCGACGCCGTCCGGCGGATTCGCGGTCATCACCGACGACCAGTGGCTCACCGAGCTGAACCTCAACCTCCTGGGGGCGGTGCGGCTCGATCGAGCCCTTCTCCCAGCCATGATCGAGTCAGCGTCGGGAGTCGTGCTGCACTTCACCTCGATCTAGCGCGAACTGCCCCAGTACGACGCATCCCTGGCGTACGCCGCCGCGAAGGCCGCCTTGCGCACGTACAGCAAGGGGCTGGCCAACGAGCTCGGGCCGCGCGGTGTCCGGATTAATGCCATCAGTCCCGGCGGGATCGAGACGGAAGCCTACGAACGATTCGTGGACCGGATCGCCGAGGGCAACGGGCTCACCCGTGAAGCAGCGAAGCAGACCATCTACGACTCCCTCGGAGGAGTTCTCCTGGGTCGATTCGCGAAGCCCGAGGAGATCGCGGACCTGGTCGGGTTCCTGGTCTCGGATCGTGCCTCGGCCGTCGTGGGCGCCGAGTACGTGATCGACGGCGGGACTGTTCCGACAGTCTGAGCCCGAATCTGGCCGCTCAAGCCGCTTGCACGGGGGAGACCTGAGCTCAGCTCCGGCTCGGTGCGGCGCGCCGCCGGGCTCCTCGCGGTCGCGGTTATCCCCGTCGTCGCCGGCCTCAGCGGCGACGACTACACCTACCCGGCCGCGCTCGACCCGATCCTGCTCTCGTCGGCCCTTCTGGTCGCCGGGGCGCTGCTCGCCGCCGTCCTCATCCGCGGGCGCCTCGGCGCCACCGGCGCCGACACCCACATTGGCGCCGACACCCACTCCGACCCAGGCGTCGCCGACACAACCTCGCCCAGGCCGATCGGCTCGTCCGCCGAAGACCGCGCCCCGGCCGGTCGCCCCCGGGCCGCGGATCCGCCGCAGCGGGTGCGCGTCGTGGACGTGCCGCACTGCGCGGTCAACGGCCCGCCCCTCCATCCCGGCACGGCCTCCTCTCCCGTATCCGGCTCCGCTACCCGCAGCACCCCCTCGTCTCCACCACCGCTGAACTGCGCACTTGCGATCTGTCGCGGATCTCTACGACCGGTGATGGCGCTGACGCTCGTCGCAGGACGTCGTCAGTGGATCGTCTCGAGGGATCCCATGGCCGTGGCACCCCGACCGCAGGATGGATGTATGCGGATCAGTCCGGGGTGACGATGGCGAAGTTCGTGTCGCCCGGGTCGAGGACGCGGGCCAGGCGGGTGATGACGGTCGGGTCCCCGGTCAGGGTGAGGCCGGCTGCGGCGAGCCCCTCCGCGCTCAGGCCGCCGCCCGCGAGTGCCGGGAGCGCACGTCGGTCTGTCGTGAGCACGGCGTCGGCGTCGCCCTTCTGTGGCCGGGAACTGTAGGTCAGCACACCGTTCGCGAGCGTGAGCCGGTAGCGCTCGTCGATGTCGGTGAGCACGACATCGAGGCTCAGTCTCTCGTCCCACGCGCTGGGTCCGTCGATCTGGATGGCGAGGGCGTCGAACAGCATCGGCGGGGTGAGCTGACCGACGACGTCGGGGGCGCTGGTCTCGGTCGGTGTGCCGAATCTGCCGTCGCGCAGTTCGGTGGCCCCGGACAGGTAGAAGGTGCGCCAGGTGCCGTTCTCCGAGCCGTATCCGAGTTGCTCGTAGGTGTCGGCGAGTAGCTCGCGCGCGTCCGGGTGCTCCGGCTCGGCGAACACGACATGGTTGACCACCTCGGCGACCCACCGGTAGTCGCCGGCGTCGTAGGCGGCGCGTGCTCTGTCGACGACGGTGTCGGCGCCGCCCATGAAGTCGACGTAGCGCCTGGCCTTCTCGACCGGTGGGTGTTCCCAGAGGTGGGCGGGGTTGCCGTCGAACCAGCCCAGGTAGCGCTGGTAGATGGCCTTGACGTTGTGGCTGACAGAGCCGTAGTAGCCGCGGGCGTTCCAAGGTGTCAAGTGCCGGGTTTGGTAGAGGCTGAGTTCTCATGCTCCGGCGGGCTGCCGGGCGGTCGTGGTGGTGGCGTTATGGATCTCGTACTCGACCGGCGGGACGAAGCCGAGTTCGCCGTGTAGTCGGCGGTGGTTGTACCAGTCGACGTACTCGGCGACCGCGAGTTCAAGGTCGCTGATCCCCGCCCACGGCCCCTTGTTGCGGATCAATTCGGCCTTGAACAACGAGTTGAATGCCTCCGCCATCGCGTTATCATAGGAATCGCCGACCGACCCGACGGAAGCGACGACACCAGCTTCGCCGAGCCGCTCAGTGTAGCGAATGGCAACGTATTGGACACCGCGGTCCGAATGATGCGTTAACCGCGACAGATCTGCACCGCTGCGTTCCCTGATCCAGATCCCCATGTTGAGTGCGTCTAGGGCGAGATCGGTGTAGAGATGACGTGACAGCTGCCAACCCACGATCCTCCGGGAGAACGCGTCCAAGACGAACGAGGCATACACCCAACCGGAATGCGTCTAGATGTAGGTGATGTCGGCGACCCACAACCGGTTCGGGGCCGTCGCGGTGAAGTCGCGCTCGACCAGGTCCGGGCGCAGGTCGGGGCTGTCGGCACGGATGGTGGTCCGCGGCACCCGCTGCCGCCGGACACCGCGCAGGCCTGCGGCTTTCATGAGCCGGCCGACGGTGCACCGCGCGACCGGCCGGTCGTCCACGCCGCCTTCGCGGCCCAGCTGTGCCCAGACTTTCCGGACGCCGTAGACGCCGTAGTTCTCGGCGTGCACGCGTGCGATCTCGGCGGAGACGAGGATGTCGCGTTCCGCCCGGGCCGAGGGTGGACGGGTCTTCGCCGCATAGTAGGCACTCGGGGCGATCGGGATACCGGCGTCTTTCAGCACGGCACAGATCGGCCCGACCCCGAACTCGTTCCTGTTCTTGTCGATGTAGTCGGTGACTACCGTTGCGGGCGGTCGAGCTCCGCCGCGAAGAAAGCCGAAGCGGACTTGAGAATGGTGTTGGCCCGGCGGAGTTCACGGGTCTCCCGCTCCAGCTCCGCCAGCCGAGCGGCCTGATCGGTCGTCGTCCCAGGCCGGGATCCAGCGTCGATCTCGGCTTGCTTCACCCAGCCGCGCAGGGTTTCCGGAAGGATTCCCAGCTGGTCACCGATACGGCGGCAGACGTTCGTGCCGGCGTTGACAGGGTCGGCCTTGGCGTCGAGGACCAGCCGGATCGCTCGTTCCCGCAGCTCGTTGGGGTGCTTCCGTGGGGCTGCCATCGCTGCTCATCATCTCCTGGCTTGACACCCTCCATCAAACCCGGCGCGAGACAAGGCGTTCTCGAGTGCGGGAGGCAGGACGATCTCCTCGGCGATCTCCGGGCCGACCAGTCCCTGGTTGAGCATGCGCAGGGTCTGGTCGTGGAGGTAGGCGTAGAGGTCGCGCTGGGTGGACAGGAACTCGACGACCCGGTCGGCTCCCCAGGTCGGCCAGTGGTGGGAGGCGAACACGACCTCGGCGTCACCGCCGAACAGGTCGATCGACTCGGTGAGGTAGCGGGCCCAGGCGTGCGGGTCGCGCACGACGGCGCCGCGCAGGGTCAGCAGGTTGTGCAGGTTGTGCGTCGCGTCCTCGGCCGCGCAGAGTGCCTTGAAGTCGGGCAGGTACACCAGCATCTCGGCCGGTGCCTCGGTGCCCGGCGCCATCTGGAAGATCATCCGCACTCCGTCGACGGTCTCCTCGTGACCGGTCGTGGTGATGATGTCGGTCGGCGGTATCAGGGTGACGGTGCCGACGGACACCGTCTGCCCGAGGCCGGCACCGACCTGGCCCTCCGGGCTGCGGGCGAGTGCGGCGCCGTACATGTATCCCGCTCTACGGGCCATCGCCGTTCCGGCGTAGACGTTCTCCGCGACCGCCTCCTCGGTGAAACCGTCGGGAGCGAGGATCCGCACTGCTCCCGCATCCACGTCCTCCTCGGTGACGAATCCCTTCACCCCGCCGAAGTGGTCGGCGTGCGAGTGGGTGTAGACGACCGCCTTGATCGGCCGGTCTCCGCGATGGAGCCGGTACAGCTCCAGCGCCGCGGCGCCGGTCTCCTTCGACAGCAGGGTGTCGATGACGACGACGCCCTGGTCGCCCTCGACGAATGTCGTGTTCGACAGGTCCATGCCGCGCACCTGGTAGATCCCCTCGACGACCTCGAAGAGGCCTCCGATCGCGGAGAGCTGGGACTGGCGCCACAGGCTCGGGTTCACGCTGTCCGGAGCGTCGCCGCTGAGGAAGGAGTAGGTCGAGTTGTCCCACAGGACCGTGCCGTCCGCGCCGACGACCGGCTGATCGATCGAGGCGATCAGTCCCCGTTCGGCGTCGTCGAAGTCCAGCGTGTCGTCGAAGGGTAGGCGGCCCCGCAGATCCTCCTGCTGCTGGGCGATCGACGGCGTTGCGGACCTCGACGTGGTTGTCATCCACCGACGCTCGCATCGACCTGGATCCGGGCGCCTCCTCCGGGACGGGTGACCTTCGGACGGTGACCGTGCGGCCATCGACCCGCGCCGGACCTGGTTCAGCTGGACCCCGACGCCGGGCCGGCGAGCGCGTCCCCCAGGAGCTCGAGGCCGATGACCAGCAGGAGGACCGTCATGATGCGGCGTTGTGTGCGGCCATCGATTCCCGAAGAGGACGAGATGTCCGGGGCGATGAACGACGCTCGACGGGAGACACCTTCCGCCCGGTCAGCTCCCCGTCGGCACCGTCCGCGCGGCGTACGGGGTCCCCTTCGCCAGACCGTGGATGCCGCCCGCGGCGACCAGTCCGCCGAGCGCGAGCGCGAAGATCTGGTCGGCCAGCTGCGAGTCCGCCTCCTCGCCGTGTGGCGTGAACCAGTGCTGCATCCAGTCCAGCATCCCGACGATCGCCCGGGCCGCCACGGCGGGATCGCCGGCGAGCGAGAACTCCCCGTTCCGGGCGCCCTCGGCGAGCAGCGACTCGACCGCGGCGATGTACCGGCGGTCCATGTCGTCGAACCGGGCGAAGGTCGGGGACCGGAACCTGCCGACGTGCTGCAGGTAGACGAACGCGGCCGGGTAGTAGTCGGCGAAGATCCGGATCTGGGTGCGGACCAGCTCGCGCAGTCGCATCGCGACGCTGCTGCCGGTGTCCGCACGCAGGCGGTCGAGCTCGGCGAGCAGGGCCTGGGCCGGCTGTTCCACGACGGCGAGCAGCAGCTCCTCCTTGCTGCTCACGTAGTTGTAGACGCTGCCCTTGAGGATCCCGACACGGGCGCCGATGCTCTCCAGGGTGGCGTTGTCGTAACCGCGCTCCCGGAACTCCTCACCGGCGGCGTGCACGAGGTCGGGCCAGCGGCTCGGTCGTGGCATCGGTCAGTCCTCCCCGGTCCGGCGGTCGCGACGGCCGGGCATCAGTGCATCGTCCAGCCGCCGTCGACGCACAGTGTGGCGCCGGTGACGTAGGAGCCGGCCCGGGACACCAGCAGGAGCAGGGGACCGGTGAGCTCCTCCCGGGTACCGAGGCGGCCCAGCGGGATCCGTCCGACCGCCGCGGCCAGTCCCTCCTCGTGCTCGATCAGGGGCGCGGTCATCTCGGAGTCGACGTACCCGGGGGCCAGCGTGTTGACCCGGATGCCGTGCCGGCCCGACCACTGGGCCGCGAGGTCGCGGGTCAGTCCGGTCAACCCCGCCTTGGACGCCGAGTAGGCGGCCTGCGGGACGGTCCCGGCGGTGAGGCCCAGTGCCGAGGAGATGTTGACGATCGACCCGCCCCGCCCGGCCGCGATCATCGCGCGGCCCGCGGCGGCGGCCATCTGGTACGCGCCGAGCAGGTTGACCTGCAGCAGGGCCGCGGCCCGGCGGGGATCGTCCCGCTCGGCGCGGGCGCCGTAGCCGGTCCCGGCGTTGTTGACCAGGACGTCGACCCGTCCCAGCCGGTCGACCGCGGCGTCGACGAGCGCCTGGCACTGCTCGGGGTCGGCGACGTCGGTGGTGACCGCGACGCACCTGCCCCCGGCGTCGACGATCGAGGACCGGACCGCGTCCAGCTCCGCCGGCCGCCGTGCACCGATCACGACGCCGGCCCCGGCGGCGGCCAGGACCCGGGCGAAATGGGCGCCGAGCCCCGACGACGCACCGGTCACGATCGCGACCTCGCCGTCGAGCCGGAAACCGCCGGGTACCACCTCTGCCGGCTCCGTCACCCGCTCATCGTGTCCCATGCCCGCCCGGGCCTCCTGCCGGGTCGACACGGACGGGGAAGTGCTCCATGCCGCGGGACAGGAGGACGGGGGCCCAGCGCAGCTGCTCCTCGTCGACCTCCGGACTCCGCAGCGCAGCGAGGGCGCGCGGGATGGCGACGGCCGCCTCCAGCCGCGCGAGCGGGCCGCCCAGGCAGTAGTGCAGCCCGACGCCGAAGCCCAGCTGGCGGCCCTGGCGGCGGGTGATGTCGAAGGTGTCGGGGTCGTCGAACACCTCGGGGTCGCGGTTGGCCGCCGACGGGCTGAGGAACACCCGCTGGCCGCGGCGGAGGGTGCGCCCGCGCAGTTCCACGTCCTCGGCCATGACCCGGGCGACGGTCTTGGCGGGGCCGTCGAACCGGAGCACCTCCTCCACGGCACCGTTCAGGAGCGTCGGGTCCGCGTCGAGGAGGGCCCGCTGCCCGGGGTGCCGGAGCAGCGCGAGCACGCCGCTGGCGATGAGGTTCGTGGTCGTCTCGTGGCCGGCGAAGAGCAGCAGCACACCGGTCGCGATGACCTCGTCGTGGCTCAGCGAGTCGTGCTCGTCCCGCGCGGCGATCAGTGCGGACAGCAGGTCGTCGGCGGGCTCGCGCTCGTGCGCGGCCACCAGGTCGGACAGGTACCCGGTCAGCTCGGCCATGCCGGACGCGCCACTGGCGTGCCGTCCGGCGTCGCCCATCCCGCCGAAGACCAGTCCGGTGATCTGGTCGGACCCGTGCTTGAAGCGGTCCTGGTCCTGCCGGGGGACGCCGAGCATCTCGGCGATCACCGAGGCGGTCAGGGGGTAGGCGTAGTCCCGGACGAGGTCGACGGTCCCGGACCCGTCCGCCGTCGCCGTGCCGAGCAGCTCGTCGGCGAGCTCCTCGATCCGTGGCCGGAGCCGGTCGACCGCCCGCGGGGTGAACCCCCGGCTGAGCAGCCTGCGGAGCCGGGTGTGGTCCGGCGGATCCTTGAAGACCATCCACTCCTCGAGGACGCCGAAGGCCGACCGGAGCCCGGGATCGGCGTCCGGGCCGTCGAGCTTGGCCCGCCGGTACGGGGCGATCCGGTCCGACGAGAACCGGACGTCCCGCAGTGCCGCCGAGACGTCGTCGAACCGGGTGACGAACCACGACCGGTATCTCCCGCTCCAGTGCACCGGGTCGTGCTCGCGCAGGGCGGCGAGGACGGGGTACGGGTCCGCGACGGCTTCGGGGCCGAGCAGATCGATCCCGCTGACGTCGACACGGGAAGTACTCACGGCCCCTCCAGTACGGCGACGACGCAGGCGTTCCCGTCCAGCACGGACACCCCGCCGCCCATGGTCTCGACCAGGCCGATCCGGGCGGAGCCGACCTGACGGCCGCCCGCCTCCCCCCGCAGCTGCCAGACGATCTCGGCGACCTGGGCGAGCCCGGTCGCACCGAGCGGGTGCCCGCGGGAGAGCAGCCCGCCCGACGGGTTGACCGGGTGCCGGCCACCCAGCGCGGTCACCCCGGCCTCGGCGGCCTTGCCACCCTCGCCCTCCGCCACCAGGCCGAGCGCCTCGGTGGTGACGATCTCGCCGATGGTGAACGCGTCGTGCACCTCGACGACGTCGACGTCGCCGACGGTGTCCAGGCCCGCGGCGGCCAGCGCGTCGGCAGCGGTGTCCCGGACGATGTCGTATCCCCACACGTGGGGCGACGTCTCGTTCCACGGTGCCCCGCTGCGCAGGGCGACACCGCGCACGACGACCTCGCGGTCGCCTCCCGACGCCGGTGCGAGGACGGCCGCGGCCGCGCCGTCGGACGTCGGGCAGCACTGCAGGAGGGTCAGCGGGTCGGAGATCATCGTCGATCCGAGGACCTCGTCCACGGTGTAGCTCCCCGCGTACTGGGCGCGCGGGTTGTGCAACGCGTGCGCGTGGTTCTTCACCGAGACGGCGGCCAGCTGGGCGGGGGTGACGGCGCCGAGGTGGAGGTAGCGCGCGGCGCTCATCGCGTACAACGCCGGCAGCGCCAGCCCGGACCTCTGCTCGGGATCCGTGGGCTCGGGGGTGATCGCACCGGAGAAGGCGGTGCTCATCTGTTCGATCCCGAGCGCCAGCACCCGGCCGTACCGTCCGGTGCGGACGGCCTCGTGCGCCTCGGCGAAGGCGGTGGTCCCGCTCGCGCACGCGTTCTCGACCGTGATCACCGGGACGCCGGTGATCCCCAGGGCACGCAGCGTCCGCTGGGCCACGCCGGGTGGGCCGAAGACCGTGCCGACCCAGACGGCGTCGACGGCGTCGACCGCGGCGTCGGCGAGGGCCTCGCGTACGGCGTCGTGGGCGAGACCGACGAGGTCCCGGTCGGGCCGGCGGCCGAAGTGCGACGTCCCGACGCCGTGGACCGCGACCCGGCTCACGACGCGGCGTCCGGCTCGACCGCCAGGTCACCGGACCCGGTCGGGGCGACGAGCCGGGCCCGGCCGCCGACGGGCGGGGCGGCCGGGCCGGGCACGTGGGCGAGGATCCGCGGTCCGTCGTCGAGGTCGACGTAGGCGAGGGCGAAGGGCGGCGTCCGGCCGGGGACCGGGATGCGCACGACGGTGCTGCTCCACACGGTTCCCCCGGGGCCGAACACGGCGGGCTCGGCCGGGCCGGCGCAGCCGGGACAGCGCGGCCACGCGTAGGCGGACACTGCGCCGCAGCGGGGGCAGCGCAGGCCGTGGAGCCGCCACGCACCGCCGGCGTCGAGCCGGGCGTGGGGGCGGGGATCGACGGCGTCGACGTGTGACACGTGAACTCCCCTGAGTCGAAGTGCCTCCATGTAAACAAACCATGGGTCGGTTATCAATCGAGCCCCGATGCGTGATCCGCACGGAAATACCCGGTTCATCTGCGCTGGTCCGGAAGGACCTTGACACCCCGGGGTGAAGCAGGTCACTGTTTGCCACACATAAAACGACTCTGCGTTTGGCAACGATGGGTGCCGGGCGCCGGACGACTGCGGCCAGGAGGTCCGACCGATGCGGTTCGGCTTGTTCACGATGCCCGAGCACCCCCCGAACGAGAACTGGACGCTGTCCTACGACCGGGACATCGACGACATCGTCCTGGCCGAGAAGCTCGGGTTCTCCGAGTACTGGATCGGTGAGCACCACACCGGCGGCTACGAGAACGTGCCGGTCCCCGAGTACATGATCGCCAAGGCGTCCGCCGTGACCAGCCGGATCCGCCTGGGCACCGGCGTGATCAACCTGCCGTACCAGGACCCGTTCCAGGTGGCCGAGCGGATGGCGTTCCTCGACCACCTCACCCACGGCCGCCTCGAGTACGGCTTCGGCGGCGGCGGGCTGCCCACCGACCAGGCCCTCTTCGGGCTGGAGCGCTCCGAGGCCGCCCCCCGCACCACCGAGGCCCTGGAGATCATCTGGCAGCTGCTCACCTCCGAGGACCCGGTTAGCTACGAGGGCGTCTACTGGAAGTACGAGAACCGGCAGCTGCGGGTCGGTCCGTACCAGGACGTCCCGCCGTTCGCGATCGCCGGCCTGACGGGGACGCACAACTACGCGCGCTGCGGTGCGAAGGGCTGGAAGGCCCTGTCGGTCTACTTCGCACCGACCGACAACCGCGGTTACACCGACGCGCCCGACCTGCTCGCCCACGGTGCGGCGCTCACCGGTGCGGCCGAGGAAGCCGGCCTCGACCCGGCCGTCGCGCGGCAGAACTGGCGGGTCAGCCGCGAGGTCTACGTGTCGGACAGCAAGAACCAGGCGATGAACGAGATCCGGGAGGGGGTCCGGCGCTCCTACGAGTACCTGCTGGGTCTCGGCCTCGGTGCGCTCATGAAGAAGGGCGAGGGAATGGACGACGCCGACCTCACCTTCGAGTGGATGGTCGAGGAGATCCCCTGGATCATCGGCAGCCCCGAGGACTGCACCCGTCAGATCAAGGAGGTCGAGGAGCAGACCGGCGGCTTCGGCACCTTCCTGATCAACACCCGGGACTGGGTGACCACGGACAAGTGGAACCGGTCGCTGGAGCTCTTCGCCCGCTACGTCACGCCGCAGTTCACCCCGCGGGAGAACCTCGCGCGCCGCGCGAAGCTCGCGGACGTCGCGCTCGGCAAGGCCTGACCCGTCCGGCACCGGACCCCCGACTTCCCATCGACATCGGAGTGAGCATGAACAGGTTCGACGGCAAGGTCGCCGTCGTCACCGGTGGTGTGCAGGGCATCGGCCGCGGCATCGCGCTGCGGCTGGCGTCCGAGGGCGCCGCCGTGGTGATCGGCGACCTGCAGGACGACGACACGACGGCCCGGGAGATCGTCGACGGCGGCGGGATGGCCGCCCACGTCGTGATGGACGTGCGGAAGCCCGGGGACTGGAAGCGCCTCGTCGACGAGGCGGTCGGCGGTTTCGGCGGCGTGCACGCCCTCGGGAACGTCGCGGGCGTCACCAACACCCTCGGCCCGGACAACGTGGTCGATCTCGACGAGGCCGGCTGGGACCACGTCGTCGACACCGACCTCAAGGGCGTCTGGCTCGGGATGCAGGCCGTGATCCCGCGGATGCTGGCGGACGGTGGCGGTGCCGTGCTCAACATCGCCTCGATGGCGGCGTTGAAGGGGCTGGAGAACCTCGCCGCCTACTCCGCGGCGAAGGGCGGGGTCGTGAGCCTCACCCAGCAGGTCGCGATGGAGTTCAGCCCGCGCGGGATCCGGGTGAACTGCATCTGCCCGGGCACGATCGACACCCCGATCCTCGCCGGCATCACCGACAGCATGCGGGAGAACTTCGTCTCTGCCCACCTCATCCCGCGTCTGGGCACGCCTGCGGACATCGCCGCCGCGGCCGCGTTCCTGCTGTCCGACGACGCGAGCTTCTGCACCGGCGAGGTCCTCCCGGTCGACGGCGGCTGGAACGCGAAGGGCAGCGCCGGCTGATCTCCGGTCCGGGGCCGCAGCGGACGTCCGCCGGCCCCGGACCGGCTCTGCGGTCCGAGGACCACCGACGACACGTGACGAGAGGACCCGCATGAGCACCGCCGCCGGGCCGCGTGCGGCCGACCGGGACGGACGCGGCTTCCCGCGCTACTGGGACCAGGAACGCGAGACCCGCGACCCCCGTGACCGGGACACGGTGGTCCTCGATCGGCTCCGGCACCAGCTGCACTACGCCTACGAGCAGCTGCCGTTCTACTGACGGCACTACGACGCCCACGGTTTCCACCCCGACGAGGTGCGCTCGCTCGAGGACTTCACCGCGAAGGTCCCGGTGATCACGAAGAAGATGCTGGTCGCCGACCAGGCCGAGCATCCGCCGTTCGGCAGCTACACCCGGGACTTCACCGGTGCGGACGGGTCGAGCGGGCTGGCCCGGATCCACGGCTCGTCGGGGACCTCGGGCACACCCACCCTGTACGCCGTCTCCCACGGCGACTGGGACCGTGCCGCCGACGTGCACGCCATGGCCCAGTGGTGTGCCGGCATCCGCCCGGACGACATCGCCCAGGTCGGGTTCCCGTTCGGCCTGTTCTTCGGTGGCTGGGGTGTCCTGCAGGGCCTCGAACGGATCGGCGCGACGGTCTTCCCGCTCGGCGTCACCGACTCCGAGCGGCACCTCGAACTGATCACCCGGCTCGGCTCGACGGTCTTCACCGCCACGCCCTCCTACTGCATCCATCTGCTCTCGGTGGCCGAGCGGATGGGCATCGACCTCGCGTCGGGCTCCGTCCGCACCCTGCTGGTGGGCGGCGAGCCCGGGGGCTCCCTGCCCGGGACACGCCGGATCATCGAGCAGGGCTGGGGCGCCACCGTGGTCGACGCGGGCTCCACGTCGGAGATGTATCCCTTCCAGACCAGCGTCGGGTGCACCGCAGGCACGGGCACCCACCTGATCTCCGACGAGGTTCACGTCGAGGTGGTCGGGACGGACGACCCGCACACGGCGCTGCCGGTCGGGGACCGGGGCGCGGTCGTCTACACCCACCTCTGGCGCGAGTCCCAGCCCATGATCCGCTTCGCGCCGGGCGACGAGACCTACCTGGACGACGGCCCGTGCCCGTGCGGACGCACCTACCCGCGCATGCCGGAGGGCGTCCTCGGGCGGCTCGACGACATGCTCGTCGTCCGCGGGGCCAACATCTTCCCCTCGGCCGTCGAGACCGCGCTGCGCACGGTGGACGAGCTCGGCCCCGAGTTCCAGATCCGGGTGACCCGGCCCGATGCGCTCGACGAGATCAGCGTCCACACCGAGCTCTCGCACCACACCGCGGCGGCCCTCACCGCCCTGCCAGCGGCGGACGCCGCCGCGGCGCGGGACGCGCTGGCCCGGCGGGTGGAGAACGCCCTGCGGCTCGCGGTGAACATCAGGGTGCCGGTGCGGCTGCTGGAACCCGGTGCCCTGCCCGAGACGACCTTCAAGGCCCGGCGCGTGGTCGACGAGCGCGAGCGGCACGTCCCCGTCCCCTCGGGGGCTACCTCCTGAGGGTCGCCGCCGGGCCCCGGCTCACGCCACCGCGACCGCACCCGCGCACCGCGCTCCCGCGGCCTGCGCCTCGGCGCGGGCCCGGTCGCGGTTCTCCGCGGCGAGCGGGCGCAGCTCGCTCATCGCCGGCACGACGTCGGCGAGGGTCAGCTCGGCCTCGATCACGCTGACGTCACCGCCCCAGACGTCGCCGAACATGCGGACGAGCCATCCGGTGCCGTGGTCCCATCCCTCGCGCGGGGTGCCCGGGCCGTAGCCGCCGCCCCGGGAGACGACGAGGACGACGGGCTTCCCGGCCAGCGGCGTCGCGCCGGGGGCGAAGCGGGCGTCGGTGACGATCGTGTCCACCCAGGTCTTGAGGTGGGCGGCGACGTTGAAGTTGTACAGCGGCGGCCCGATCACCAGGGCGTCCGCGGCGACCGCCTCGTCGGCGAGCCGCGCCGTCTCCCGGACCGCCGCCTGCTGTTCGGGGGTCCGATCGGAGTCGGCCACGGCGCCGGCGACGACCCCCGTGTTCCAGAGATCGATGGGCACCGGCTGCACGCCCAGGTCGCGGCGGACGACCGTGGCCTCCGGCCGCGCCTCGCGGTAGGCGCGCTCGACGACGTCGGTGATCTCGCGGCTCACCGAGTTCTCGGTACGGATGCTCGAGTCGAGTCGGAGCAGGGACATGGCGACCTCCGGTGGTGATCTCTCGTGAAGATGTTCTGTCAAACAGAGTATCTGCACGACAGAACGCATTGGCAAGCGCGTATCCTGTGACCGTGTCCACTTCGCAGATCCCGGCTCCGCAGGGCGTGGAGTGCGACCTGGCCTGGGCACTGGGACGGGTGGCCCGCGACCACGCCACGGCGGTGCAGTGCGTGATCGGGGACCTCCCCGGCGGGCAGCGTGGCTTCCAGGTGCTCGCCACGGCGGCCGGCGACGGTCCGTCCACCCAACTCGCGCTCGCCCGCAAGCTCGGCGTCGACCGCACGGTGATGACCTACCTGCTCGACGAGATCCAGGAGGCCGGCCTCGTCGAGCGCCGTCCCGACCCGGCCGACCGCCGCGCACGACGCGTCGTGCTCACCGACGCCGGGCGGGCCCGCCTGTGCGACACCGAGGCCGCGCTGCGGGAGGCGGAGGCGCGGATCCTCGCGCCGCTCTCCGGCGAGGAGCAGTCCGTGCTGCGCACGCTGCTGCGCCGGGTCGCCACCGCCGACGTCGGCTCGCCCGACGAGGGTTCCTCCGCCGCCGGTTCGTGACCGGGCGCCGGATGCCGTGACGTCCGTCCCGGCCCACTCCTCCTTCGGTCGGCAGGTCCCGGCCGCTCGACCGATCCGGTCAGCCGGACGGCGTCCCTACCGTCGCCACCGGATCCGGGCAGGGCACCCAGCCGGCCCGGGAAGGGGTGACCACATGAGACTCGTCCGCCCGGCGTTCACGCTCGTCCGCGACAACCTGCGCGCCTACCTCGTCCTGAACGCCCTCATGTACGGGCTGTGCCTCGTCGGGATGGCGACGGCGCTGGTCCTCCCCGAGCTGACCGCCGCCCGGACGGCAGCGCTGGACGGAGACGGGACGACCGATCTGGTCGTGTCCCTCCTCGGCAACGTCTGGCTGTTCAGCCTCACGATCTTCGCGGTGAACACCGTGACCGTCGGCCTGGCGATGATCCTGCTGCCGTCGCTGGTCGTGCCGTTCGCCGGGATCGCCCTCGCCGGGTACAAGGCGTTCGAGTTCGGGGTCGCCCTCGCGCCGGTGGACGAGACCGTGGCGACGATGCTGATCCCGCACTCGCTGACGATGCTGATCGAGTTCCAGGCCTACGTCGTGGTCATGTTCGCCGCCTACCTGATCGGGCGCGCCTGGCTGCGCCCGCAGGCCGTCGGCGCGGAGAGCCGACGTCAGGGGTACGTCGCCGGGCTGCGGCAGGCCGGCCGGCTCGCCGTCCCCGCGCTGGTGCTGTTCGTCGTCGGCGCGGTGTACGAGGCCTTCGAGATCATCTACCTGATCCCGCCGCTGCTCGCGGGCTGAGCCCGGCGGTTCGGCTCGTCCCGGCCGGTCCGCACGTCGTACCGTCCGGAGCCATGCAGATCACCCGTAGTGGTCCCGACACCCGCAAGGGCCCGGCCGACGCGTTCACCGGTGACGTCTACATCGACCCCGTCGCGGAGCCCGCCGGGACCTCGACGTTCGCCGCCGCGCTCGTGCACTTCACCCCCGGCGCGCGGACCGCCTGGCACACCCACCCGCACGGACAGACGATCTACGTCACCGAGGGGGTCGGGCTGTGCCAGCGCGAGGGCGGACCGGTCGAGGTCGTCCGTGCCGGGGACCGGGTGTTCTTCGAGCCGGGGGAGAACCACTGGCACGGCGCGGCACCGAACCGGTTCATGGTCCACGTCGCGATGCAGCAGAACGACGAGACGGGTACTCCCGTCACGTGGGGCCGTCAGGTCACCGACGACGAGTACGCGGCGGAGAGAAATTCCGCCGGCGGTGTCGAGAACGGCTGACCGGCTCCGTCCCCGTGGTGCGAGCGGCCAGGATGGGCCGCACACACCGAGGAGACGACGATGGCCAAGTACCTGCTGCTCAAGCACTACCGCGGAGCTCCGGCGGCGGTGAACGACGTGCCGATGGACCGGTGGACGCCGGAGGAGGTCTCGGCGCACATCCGCTACATGAACGACTTCGCGGCCCGGCTCGAGGGGACCGGGGAGTTCGTCGACGGCCAGGCGCTCGCCCCCGAGGGGACCTTCGTCCGGTACGACGGCGAGGGGCGCCCGCCGGTCATCGACGGCCCCTTCGCCGAGACGAAGGACCTCGTCGCCGGCTGGATGGTCATCGACGTGGACAGCTACGACCGCGCCGGCGAGCTGGCCGGCGAGCTGTCGGCGGCCCCCGGCGCCGGCGGGAAGCCGATCCACGAGTGGCTCGAGCTGCGCCCGTTCCTGACCGCGCCGCCGACCATCACCGAGTGACGTCACCGGTGGACGAGGCACTGCTGCGCAGCCTCGCACCGAGCGTGCTCGGGATCCTCGCCCGCCGCGGAGCCGACTTCGCGGCGGGCGAGGACGCAGTGCAGGACGCGCTGCTCGAGGCGTGGCGGGTGTGGCCGGACGATCCGCCCCGCGACCCGAAGGGCTGGCTGGTCACCGTGGCGTGGCGCCGGTTCCTCGACGCGACCCGCGCGGACGTGGCCCGCCGGCGGCGCGAGGACGTCGCCGACACCGAGCCGGAACCCGGGCCCGCACCGGACACCGACGACACGCTGCAGCTCTACTTCCTGTGCGCGCACCCGTCGCTGACCGCGTCGTCGGCGGTCGCGCTGACGCTGCGGGCCGTCGGCGGGCTGACGACCCGGCAGATCGCGCAGGCGTACCTCGTGCCCGAGGCGACGATGGCCCAGCGGATCAGCCGCGCCAAACGCACCGTCTCGGGCATGCGGTTCGACCGCCCCGGCGACGTCGCGACCGTGCTGCGGGTGCTCTACCTGGTCTTCAACGAGGGCTACTCCGGCGACGTCGACCTGGCCGCCGAGGCGATCCGGCTCACCCGGCGGCTCGCGGCCGCGATCGACCATCCCGAGGTGGCGGGGCTCCTCGCCCTCATGCTGCTGCACCACGCCCGCCGCGCCGCCCGGACCGCACCGGACGGCAGCCTGGTCCCGCTCGCCGAGCAGGACCGACGCCGGTGGGACACGGACGCGATCGCCGAGGGCGTCGCGATCCTGCAGGCCGCGCTGGCCCGCGACCGGCTGGGCGAGTTCCAGGCGCAGGCGGCCGTCGCGGCGCTGCACGCCGACGCGCGCACCGCCGGGGAGACCGACTGGGTGCAGATCGTCGAGTGGTACGACGAGCTGGCGAAACTGACCGACAGCCCGGTCGTCCGGCTCAACCGCGCCGTGGCCGTGGGGGAGGCGGACGGCCCGTCCGCCGGGCTGGCGGCGCTCGCCGAGGTGGACGGGTCGGTGCCCCGGCACGCCGCGGTGGCCGCGTACCTGCACGAGCGGGCCGGGGACACCGCGACGGCGGCGCGGCTGTACGCGGAGGCCGCGCGGGCGGCGTCCAACGTGGCCGAGCGGGACCACCTGACCCGCCGGGCCGCCCGGCTCAACACCGGCGGTTGACCGGCCGCCGGGCCGCGCGGGATGTGCTCTGCTGGACCCATGCCGCGCACCCGGACCGACGACGGCGTCGCCCTGCACTGGGACTCCCACGGCGCGGGCGAGCCGCTGCTCCTGATCCACGAGTTCGGCGGTGACCAGCGCTCCTGGCGCCCCCAGGTCGCGCACTTCGCCCGCAGCCACCGGGTGATCACCTACGCGGCCCGCGGCTACCCGCCGTCGGAGGTGCCGGAGGACCCGGCCGCCTACTCGCAGGAGCGTGCGGTCGCCGACGCGCTCGCGGTCCTCGACGCGGCGGGCGCCGACACCGCGCACGTGATCGGCAACTCGATGGGCGGGTTCTGCGCGCTGCACCTCGGCCTGACCGCGCCGGGGCGGTGCCGATCGCTCGTCGTCGCGGGGTGCGGGTACGGCGCCCACCCGGATCACGACGCGGCGTTCCGGGCGGAGTCGCGGGCGCTGGCCGACCGCTACGACGCCGAGGGGGCGGCGGCCGTCGCGGCGTCCTACGGCGCGTCACCCGGCCGGATGTTCCTGGCGGAGAAGGACCCGCGGACCTACGCTGAGCACCTGACCGTCCTCGCCGAGCACGATCCGGTGGGTGCGGCGTCGACGATGCGCGGGGTGCAGGCCGCCCGGCCCTCGCTCTACGACCTGCGCGGGCCGCTTGCCGCGATGGGCGTCCCGACGCTGCTGGTCGCCGGGGACGGCGACGACGGCATCCTCGACGCGAACCTCATGCTGCGCCGGACGCTCCCCGCCGCGGACCTCGCGGTGCTGCCCCGTTCCGGGCACCTCACGAACCTCGAGGAGCCCTACCTGTTCGCGCTGCTCGTCGAACGCTTCCACGCCCGGGTCCGCGCCGCCGGACGGCCCTGACCGGCCCTGGCCGAGACCTCCCCGGACAGGCATCCTCGGGGGACGGGGCCCGACGACCGGAGGAGCGCCGCATGGCAGCGGAGGGAACCACCGACGACCCGGACGACGAGCGCGCCCGGTCCGAGGCCGAGCTCGGCGCCGCCGTCGAGGACGCGCTCGAACCCGAGCTGAAGCGGCGACGGGCGCTGTTCGTGCAGCGGTACCTCGGTCTCGACCGCGGGGAGGGCGTCGGCCGCGCCGAGGCCCACTGGGACGACCGTCCCTACCGGGACCTCGGGGCCGACCCGCCGGACGGGTCCACCGGCTGAGCGCTCCCGCCGACCTGCCTCGCGAGCACCTCCAGCACGTGCTCGTAGGGCCGGCCGGTGGCCCGCGTCATCCCCAGCTCGCAGGTCCGGTTGCAGGACACGTGCGCGGCCGCGTCGCGCTCGCGGACCTCGGCCGCCTCGCCCGCGGTCGCCGCCGCCGTCAGCTCCGGGTGCAGCATGCCCCGGTCACCGGCGAACGCGCAGCACCCCCAGGAGTCCGGGACGTGCACGTCGTCGGCCACCTCGGCCGCCAGCGTCAGCAGCGCGGGATCGAGCTGCAGCCGGGCAGACGAGCAGGTCGGGTGCACCGACACCGACGCCACCCTCGGGTGCTCCCCGAGCCGGGGCAGCACCTCGTCGACGACGAACCGCATCGCGTCGACCACCCGGACGCCGGCGTCGGCGAGCATCGTGTGGAACCCCTCGGTGCACGACGACGCGTCGCCGACCACCGGCAGCTCCCCGCCGCGGGTGGCGGCCAGCACGGCGGGGACGACCCGCTCCCGCATCGCCGCGTAGCCGTCGGGCAGCCCCTTCGACGACCAGGGCGTCCCGCAGCACAACGCGTCGATCCCGGGCGGCACCAGCAGCGTGATCCCGGCCGCCGCGCACAGTGCCTCGACGCTCGCCTGCACCCCGGGTCCGTCCCCGGCCGGGCCGAACAGGGTGTTCACGCAGGCCGGCAGGTACACCGCGGCGGGCGCCGGGCGTCGCCGCCGCGGGCCGCCGCCGGGCAGCTCGCCGGACCACAGCGGGACCCGGTCGGTCCCGGCCACGGCGCGGTTGGCCGCGGTCACCCCGGCCCGGACCGGGGCAGGGGCCTTCGCCAGCGTGGTCAGCGCGGCCGAGCCGCCCCGGGTGGCCGTCGACCAGTGTTTCGCCGCCGTCGTCCAGGCGGCGGTGTCGACCCGGGACCGGTCGTCGCGGCGGAGCTTCTTGACCAGGTCACCGGTGTTGATCAGGACTGGGCACGCGGTCTGGCACATGCCGTCGACGGCGCAGGTCTGCACCGACTCGTAGTCCTGTTCGGCCTCCAGCCGCCCGGCGAGCGCGGTGTCACCGGCCAGCTCGGCCTCGCGGATCGCGCGCCGGGCGGCAATCCGCCGCCGTGGCGTGAGCGTCAGGTCGCGGCTCGGGCAGACCGGCTCGCAGAACCCGCAGGAGGTGCACCGGTCGACCTCGGCGTCGACCACCGGGGACAGCTTGATGTGCTTGAGGTGCAGGTCCGGGTCGTCGCTGAGCACCACGCCCGGGTTGAGCACGCCGTGCGGGTCGAAGAGGCGCTTGATCTCCCGCATGACGTCGTAGAGCTCGTCGCCGTACTGGCGGCGCACGTACGGCGCCATGACCCGCCCGGTGCCGTGCTCGGCCTTGAGCGAGCCGCCGTGACCGAGGACGAGATCGACCATCTCCTCGGTGAAGTCGCGGTAGCGGCCCAGCTGCTCGTCGGTCTCGAACCGGTCGGTCAGCATGAAGTGGATGTTGCCGTCCTTCGCGTGCCCGAACACGACGCTGTCGCGGTAGGCGTAGCGGTCGAACAGCACCGCCAGGTCGCGGCAGGTGCCGGCCAGCGCCGGAACCGGGACGACGACGTCCTCCAGGAGGGCGGTGCTGCCCTGCGGCCGCGCCCCGGCCACCGACGAGTAGAGCCCCTTGCGCAGCTTCCACAGCGGGCCGCGGACGGCGGGATCGGTGCTCAGCTCGACCGGTTCGGCGGTCGGCAGCCCGGCCAGGGTCCGTCCGGCCGCGGCGACCCGCTCGGCGAGCTCGTCGTCGGCCAGCTCCTGGTACTCGACGAGCAGTGCGGCCTGCTCGCGGACCGCGATCCGGGCCACCTCGGGCGGGCAGTCGGCGAACGACTGGCCGACCCACAGCGAGGTCGCGTCCATCAGCTCCAGCGTCGCCGCCCCGGTCGCGACCAGCTCCGGGAGTGCGGCGTTGGCGGCGAACAGGTCGTCGAACACCAGCAGCGCCGACGAGATCCGGGTGCGCAGCGGGACCGTGCGGAAGGTCGCCGAGGCGACGAAGGCCAGCGTCCCCTCGCTGCCGACCAGCAGGTGGGCGAGGATCTCGGCCGGTCCGGCGTGGTCGACGAGCGCGTTGAGCCCGTAGCCCATGGTGTTCTTCATGGCGAACTGCCTGCCGATCGTCGCGACCGACGACGGGTTCGCCAGCACCCGGTCCCGGAGCACGAGCAGTCCTTTGTGGAGGTCCGGTTCGAGGGCGCGGAGGCGCTCGTCGGCGTCCGGCCCGGAGGTGTCGACGACCGTGCCCGACGGCAGGACGGCGACCACCGACTCCAGCGTCCGGTAGCTGTTCTCGACGGTGCCGCAGGCCATCCCGCTGGCGTTGTTGGCCAGCACCCCGCCCACGGTGCAGGCCGCCTCGCTCGCCGGGTCCGGCCCGAACCGCCGGCCGTGGCGGGCGAGCCGGGCGTTGAGCTGCCGGACGGTGACGCCCGGCTGCACCCGGACCCGCAGCCCGTCGTCGAGGATCTCCACGTCGCGGAAGTGCCGCCGGGTGTCGACCAGCAGCTGGTCGGTGACGCCCTGCCCGGAGAGGCTGGTCCCGCCCGAGCGGAACGTGAGCGGGACGCCGTGCCGGTGGGCGAGTGCGAGCAGCCTGCCGACCTCGGCCCCGCCGCGCGGCGCGACGACCGCGGTCGGCAGCAGGTGGAAGTGCGACGCGTCGTGCGCGCCCACGTGCCGGGCCAGCTCGCCGTCGCGCACCTGGCCGGGATCGGCCACGCACCCGTGCAGCTCGGCCAGCAGCCGGGCCCGCGGGTCGTCGGTGACGGTCGCGGGCTGCGGCTCGGAGCTGTTGCGTGACGCCACCGGGATCCTCCTGTCGAGCGCGGTCCGTCGGATTGTTCAGCAGAATTACTCGTAGGGCAAAGCCTCCGGCTCGACGACGGATGGTTAGGGTCTCCTCATGGAGTCGTCGTGGTAGCCCGCGTGACCGTGACGTCGGTCGTCGACGCGATCGCCGACGACCTGCGCGGCAGCGTGCTGACCGGCGAGCTGGCCCCCGGGACGTCGCTCACCGAGGCCGAGGTCGCCGGCCGCTACGAGGTCGCCCGCGCGACGGCGAAGGCGGCCATCGAGCGCCTGGTCGCGGAGTCGGTGCTGGAACGCAGCACCCACAAGATCGCGCGCGTGGTCCGGCTCGGCCCGGACGACGTGCGCGACATCTACCTCTCCCGGGCCATCCTCGAGGCCGAGGTGCTGCGGCGGCTGGCCCGTACCGGGACACCGGTGCCCGAGGAGGCGCGCTCGGCGAACGCGGAGATCCGGCGCCGGTGGGACGCCGCCGGCTTCGACGTCGTCGAGCCGGACATGCGGTTCCACACCGCACTCGTCGACGCCGCGGGAAACGCCCGGACCAGCCGGATGTACCGCTCGCTGACGTCCGAGGTGACCCTGTGCATGGCCCAGGTGCAGGGCCGCGAGCTGCTCAGCCCGGAGATCATCATCGCCGAGCACGAGCGGATCCTCGACCTGGTCGGGGCGGGGGAGGGGGACGCCGCAGCGGCGCTGCTGGACGAGCACCTGGCGCGGGCCAGGGAGCTCCTCGCCGGTGCGCTCGGCGGGACCCCCGGCCCCGAGGCGGCGCGGCCCGGCCTGGTGTCCCCGGGGTGCTGGCGCCGGCACGGGCCAGCCCGCGGTTCGGGCCAGCCCGCGGTTCGGGTCAGCCCGCGGTGCGGGATGCCGCCGGGTCGCTCCGGGCCCCCGTGGCGAGCCGGCGCAGCACGGCGTCGAGCACCGCGGCGTCGTCACCCAGGAGCTCGGCGAGCTGCGCCCCCACCTCGTCGACGGCCGCGTCCCACCGGGTGAGCGCCTCCCGGCCCCGGGCCGAGGCGAAGATCAGCACCCGCCGCCGGTCCAGGTCGTCGGGGCGGCGCAGGACCAGGTTCGCCGCGACCATCCGGTCGACGAGCTTCGAGCACTTCGGTGCGAGCAGCAGCGCGTGCTCGGCGACGACGTTCATCGGGCAGCCGCCCCGGGCCACGAGCAGCGAGAGCACCCGCCAGCGGTCGATGTCGGCTCCCACGGCACGCAGTGCCTCCTCCATCCGATGGGAGGCCTCCCGCTCCGCCATCGAGAGGAGTCGAAGCGTCTCCGCTGGATCCGGGTGCGACATCGACAGCGACTATCCCTCCGAACGGAGCAGTTCTCGCAGGTGGAACGGTCTTAGCGTAGCGGGATGGGGGCACCGCGTCTCTCGCTACCGCCTGAGCGCCGGCGGGACGCGATCACGATGGCTCTCGTCGTCCCGCTCCAGGGACCGGCGGGAATCTTCGGTCCGTCCTGCGAGAGTTGCGGGACGCTGGCGGCCGAGGAGATCAACGCGTCGGGGGGTGTGCTGGGCCGTGAGCTGCGGCTCCTCCCGGTCGACGGCGGCGCGGCACCGGCCGACGTCGCGCGCGAGGTCGACGCGCTGATCCGGGCCGGCTCCGTCGACGCGGTGACCGGCTGGCACATCTCGGCGGTGCGCGAGGCCGTCGCGCCGGCGATCGACGGCCGCGTCCCGTACGCCTACACCGCGCTCTACGAGGGCGGCGAGCGCCGCCCCGGTGTCTTCCTCACGGGCGAGACCCCGGACCTGCAGCTCGGCCCGACGCTGGACTGGTTCGCGGGGACGGTCGGGGTCCGCCGGTGGACCATCGTCGGTGACGACTACGTGTGGCCGCGCCGGTCCGCCGACGAGGCCCGCCGCTACCTCCGCCGGATCGGCGGGACGGTGTGCGACGAGATGTACGTGCCGCTCGGCACGACCCGGTTCGACACCGTGCTGCGGCGGGTCGACCGGAGCGGTTGCGAGGCGGTGCTGATGCTGCTGATCGGCAACGACGCGGTCGAGTTCAACCGGGCGTTCGCCGCGGCCGGGATGGACCGGGACATCCTGCGGTTCAGCTCGCTGATCGACGAGAACGTGCTGCTCGCCTCCGGCGCGGACAACACCAGGGGCCTGATGACGTCCGCGGGGTACTTCGAGGACCTGGCGACGGCCTCCGGGCTGGACTTCGCCGCCGCCCACGCGCGCCGCTTCGGTCCGGAGGCGCCGGTCCTGAACAGCCTCGGCGAGTCCTGCTACGAGGGCGTGCTGCTGCTGACGTCGCTGATGCGCCGGGCCGGCTCCGCCGACGTCGGGCCGATGACCGCGGTGTCCGACGGGCTGTCCTACGAGAGCCCGCGGGGCACCGTCGAGGTCCGTGACCGGCACCTGCAGCAACGCGTGTTCCTCGCTGCCGCGGACGGTCTGACCTGGGACGTCATTCAGTAATTGTGACGGTTGACACGTCTTCGCCGCCGACTCTATGTTTCCCAGGAAACTATTTCCTCGATCATCGGCGGGGTGACGGGCAGTGGCGACCTACACCTACCGCTGCGCGGACGACGGACCGGTCGACGTCCGCAGGCCCATCGGCACGGCGCCGGAGACCGTCGCCTGCCCGGCCTGCGGGCAGCCGTGCCCGCGCGTGGTCACCGCGCCGATGCTGGGGCTCGCCGACCGCGCCCGGACGTCGGTGATCGACCGCGCGGAGCGGTCGCGGACCGAGCCGGACGTCGTCACCTCGCTCCCGGGCCGGGGCACCCGGGTGCGGCCGTCGGCGGTGCCGGACCCGCGTACCCGGGGTCTCCCGCGTCCCTGATCCCGCCTGGAACGGCCCCTTCCAGGCGCGACCACCCGTCATCCGATGAGAGGTGCAGTCGTCATGCCCGAGGTCGTGTTCCCGCTCGACTCCCGCAAGAAGTTCACCGACCAGCAGATCGTCGGCCACAACCGCTGGCACCCGGACGTGCCGGCCCAGGTCCGCGTCCGTCCCGGCGACAGCTTCCGGGTCGACTGCCGCGAGTGGTTCGACGGAGCCATCCACAACGACGACTCCGCCGACGACATCCTGAACGCGCCGCTCGCGAGCGTGCACGTGCTCTCCGGCCCGATCCACGTCGAGGGCGTGCAGCCGGGCGACCTGCTGATCGTGGACATCCTCGACGTCGGCCCGATCCCGCAGGAGGACTCCGGCCCGCTGGCAGGCCAGGGCTGGGGCTACACCGGCGTGTTCGCCACCCGCAACGGCGGCGGCTTCCTGACCGAGCAGTTCCCCGACGCCTACAAGGTCATCTGGGACTTCCAGGGCGGCGTCGCCACCTCGCGGCACGTCCCGCAGGTGTCCTTCACCGGGATCGTGCACCCCGGCCTGATGGGCACCGCGCCGTCACGCGAGCTGCTCGGCACCTGGAACGCCCGCGAGCAGGCGCTGATCGACACCGACCCGCAGCGGGTGCCGCCGCTCGCGCTGCCACCGAACCCGGACTCGGCGATCCTCGGCAGCCTGTCCGGCGCCGACCTCGACCGGGCCGCGGCCGAGGCCGCACGCACCGCGCCGCCCCGGGAGAACGGCGGCAACCAGGACATCAAGAACCTCACGAAGGGCAGCCGGGTCTTCTACCCGGTCTTCGTCGACGGGGCGAAGCTCTCGATGGGCGACCTGCACTTCTCCCAGGGCGACGGCGAGATCACCTTCTGCGGGGCGATCGAGATGGGCGGGTTCATGGACCTGCACGTCGACGTCATCAAGGGTGGGATGGACAAGTACGGCGTCTCCGAGAACGCGATCTTCATGCCCGGCCGGACCGACCCGCAGTACAGCGAGTGGCTGGCGTTCTCCGGCACCTCGGTCACCCTCGGCGGCGAGCAGCGCTACCTGGACTCGCACCTGTCGTACCAGCGGGCCTGCCTGCACGCGATCGACTACCTGCAGCAGTTCGGCTACTCGGACATCCAGGCCTACATGATCCTGGGGGCGGCACCGATCGAGGGCAGGCTGTCCGGCGTCGTGGACATCCCGAACTCGTGCTCGACGGTCTACATCCCGACCGAGATCTTCGGCTTCGACGTCCGGCCGGGCAAGGACGGTCCGACCCGCATCGACCCGGGTCAGGGCGTCCCGGTCTCGCGCGCCTGACCACGGACCGCACCCGGGCTCCGGCCGGGTGCACCGCCCGGTGCCGGAGCCCGACCGCCCCCGATCCGGCCCGGCACCGGGCACCCCTACTTCTCCGCACGGGAGGGAGTCAGCGATGGCATCTGTCGGGCTGTTGTTCGTCGGCGCCGTGCTGTTCATCAACGGGGTGATGCTGCTGGGCTGGGTGGACGCGAAGTCCGCCGCGCCGATGAACTTCTTCGTCGGTGGCCTGCAGATCATCACGCCGACCTACCTGATCTTCACCGCCAACGGGGACGCCGACGTGATCCTCGCGGCGTCCGGGCTCTACCTGTTCTCCTTCACCTACCTGTACGTCGCGCTGAACCTCACGCTGAACCTGGACGGCACCGGGCTGGGCTACTTCTGCCTGTTCGTCTTCATCTCGGCGCTGGTGTTCTCGTGGCTGAACTTCACGCGCTTCGCCGATCCCGGCTTCGGGGTCATCTGGCTGTACTGGGCGTTCCTCTGGCTGCTGTTCTTCCTGCTGCTGGGGCTCAAACAGGAGCAGCTCGGGCGCTACACCGGCGCGGTCTGCGCCATCCAGGGCTGGGTCACCGGATGGCTCCCGGCGCTGCTGCTGCTCACCGGGGCGTACGACGCCCTGACCGGCCCGCTGGCCGTCGTCCTCGCGGTGTTCGGCGTGGTCGTCTTCGGGGCGTTGTTCCCGTTGCTGGGACGGCGGCGCTCCGGTGGCGCGGTGGCGGCCTCGGACCCGGCCGTGCCCGCCTGACCGGGGACCGTGCCGCGGCGGCTACGCGTCGTCGCGGCGCGGCATCCCGTCGAGCCGGACGTCCGGCGCGGGAACAGCGAAGAGCATGCCCGCCGAGGCGGCCGGCTCCTCCGGCATGCGGTCGACGACGTCGAACAGCTCCATCGCGCCCGTCACCTGCAGTGCGCGCCGGGCCGCACGGCTGGTGCCGCAGGCGACCCGCAGCCGCTTGCCCTCGGCGCCGATCACGTCCCTGGCCTCCAGCAGCGAGGTGAGGCCCGCGGTGCCGAGGAAGTCCACACCGGACAGATCCAGGACGAGGTCGGAGCTCTCCTCGGACCACATGCCGAGCTCCACCCAGAGGTCGGGCGAGGTCTCGTCGTCGACGGCGCCGATCGCGCGCAGCACGGTCGCGCCGGAGGGATGGTGGGACCGCTCGAAGCGCAGCGCCGGACCGATCTCCTCGGCGGGCTCCGGGACCGGCAGGTGCTGCTCGTCGTCGACCATCGCCAGTCCTCTCGGCGGACCGGTACCTCCGGCACGCCGGGTCAGCATCGCAGCGCCCGGCCGTCACCGCATGTGGTGACCGGAGGGCCAGGCCGTCGGCGCGGCCGACCCGGGGTCACGGGCGCGTAGCCTGCCCGGTGCACGCCAGCACACGCCGTCGCGGGGACCGTCCCGCCACAGAGGAGGACCGCCGTGCCCGCGCCGACCCTCACCGCCACCGAGATCGCCGGGATGATCGACCACGCGATCCTCCGCCCCGAGCTGACCCGGCCCGACGTCGACGCCCAGCTCGACGTCGCCGCGCGGTACCGGATCTTCAGCGTGTGCGTGCGCCCGAGCGACGTCGCGCACGCGGCCGCCCGGCTCGCCGGCACCGGCGTCGCGGTCGGGACCGTGATCGGCTTCCCGCACGGCACGACCAGCACGGCGGCCAAGGTCGCCGAGTCCACGCAGGCGGTCGCCGACGGCGCGGCCGAGCTGGACATGGTGGTCAACGTCGGACGCCTGCGCAGCGGGCTGCTCGACGACGTCGAGGCCGACGTCCGGGCCGTCGTCGGGGCGGCGGGAGGGCGCGTCGTCAAGGTCATCCTCGAGACCGCCCTGCTCTCCGACGACGAGATCGAGGCCGGCTGCCGGGCCGCCGAACGCGCCGGGGCCGCGTTCGTGAAGACCTCGACCGGGTTCGCCGGCGGCGGGGCGACGGCGGAGCACGTCGCGCTGATGCGCCGCACCGTCGGGCCGCAGGTGCAGGTCAAGGCGTCCGGCGGGGTGCGGGACCTGGACACCGTCCTGGCCTTCCACGCCGCGGGCGTGACCCGCTTCGGCACCAGCGGGACGGCCACGATCCTCGACGACGCCGCCGCCCGCGAGTCCGGTGCCACCGGCGGGGCACGGGTGGACGACACCTCGTACTGAGTGCTCCGTGCGGACGCCCGATCTGCGAAGCTGACCGGCGACCGTACGACAGCCCGAGGAGAGCGATGGCCGAGGAGAGCGATGGCCGAGGAGAGCGATGGCCGAGCAGCCCCTCCCGTCCGCGTGGTCGCCCGCCGGCGTCACCGGGACGCTGATCGGCGCCGCCGTCGGGACCGTCGGTGCCGCGGTGGAGATCGGACGCAGGCTCCCGGGCTGGCTCGCCGACGCCCCGCGCGCGGTCGAGGCACTGCCCGCGGTGGCCGGGGAGCTGGGCACGCTGCCGCGCCGCATCGCCGGCGTCGACGCCGCGCTGAGCGGGCTCGCCCCGGTGCTCGACGACGTCCTCGGCCGGGTGGTCGCGCTCTGGGACGACCCGGCCACGGTCGAGCGTGTCGACCGGCTGACCGCGGCGGTCGTCGAGCTGGCGGGGGCGGCCGGTCCGCTGACCGAGCTCGCCGGGGCCCGGCGCGACTTCGGCGTGCTCGCCGGTGCCGTGGAGCCGTTGCGCGAGCTCGGCGGGGCGGTCGGGTCGCTGCGTGACCTGGCCTCGGCGGTGGAGCCGCTGCGGGAGCTGGCGTCCGCGGTGGAGCCGCTGCGTGAGCTCGGTGCCGCGGTCGAGCCGCTGCGCGAGCTGGCGGCGGTGCGGGAGGACCTGCACGAGCTGGCCGCGGTCCGCGCGGACCTGCACGAACTCGCGTCCGCCGCGGGGCCGCTGCGGGAGCTGGCCACCGCCGTCGAGCCCCTGCGGGAGCTGGCAGGCGCCGTCGAACCGCTCCGGGAGCTGGGCACCGCCGTCGGCCCGTTGCGGGACCTCGGTACCGCGGTGGAGCCGCTGCGGGAGCTGAGCACGGCCGTGGACCCGTTGCGGGAGCTGAGCACGGCGACCGGACCGTTGCGGGAGCTGAGCTCCGCCGTGGCCCCGTTGCGCGAGCTGGGCACGGCGGTCGGGCCGTTGCGTGAGCTGGCCGCGGCGGGACTCCACCTCGAGGGGCTCGCCGGCGCGGTCGGAGCGGTCGAGGAGCTCGCTGCCGCCCGGGGCGACCTCGCCCGGCTGGCCGAGGCCGTCGGACCGCTGCAGGAGCTGGCCGGGGCCCGTGCGGACCTCGGCGAGCTGGCCGGCGCGGTACCGCCGCTGCGCGAACTGGCGCGCACCCGGGAGGACCTGGCCGCACTCGCGGGCGCCGTGGAACCGCTGCGCGAGCTGGCCCTGACCCGCGACGACCTGGCGGCGCTGGCCGCATCGATCGGGGAGGACGGCGCGGTGCAGCGGATCGCCTCCGCCGTCGCCGACCCCGCGACCGAGGCCGACGGCTCCGCCCCCGCCTCGCGGCGCTCGACACGAACCTGGCCCAGGCTGCGGACCGGCTCACCGCGGTCGCCCCGGACCTGCGTGCGGTGGCGGCCCGGATCGACGCCCTCGACCGGCAGATCGGGGTGCTCGCCGACGCGCTCGCGCCGCTGCAGGGCACGACCGAGCGGATCGGGCGGATCGTCGACCGGCTGCCGGACCGCATGCGGCGCCTCGTCACCCGTCCCGCGCCGGAGGCGTGATCCGGCTCGCCGGTGGGAACAGGGCCGGTGTGACGACCCGTGTGGACCTGTTCGTCGATCCCGTCTGCCCGTTCGCCTGGATCGCCTTCCGGTGGCTGACCGAGGAGGTGGTCCCGGCCCGTGACGTCGATCTGCGGGTGCGGCTGATGAGCCTCGCCGTGCTGAACGAGGGCCGCGAGGGACACACCCCCGAGCACGAGAAGGGTGGGGACAGCGCCTGGCGCCCGGTGCGGGCCGGCACGGCGCTGCGCCGGGAGCGTGGCGAGCCGGGGGTCCGGGAGTTCGTCCGGGCCTTCGGGGACCGCTACCACCAGGAGCGGGTCCGCCCGCGGGACGCCGCCCTGCGCGCCGCGCTCGACGACGTCGGTGCGGCCGGCCTGCACCGGTTCGCCGACGACCCCGCCCACGACGACGAGGTGCGGGCCGAGCACGCCGCCGGCCAGGAGCCGGTCGGCGACGACGTCGGGACACCCGTCCTGCACGTGGAGGGCGTGGCGTTCTTCGGTCCCGTCCTCGGTGCGGTCCCGCGGGGGCAGGAGTCGCTCGACGCCTTCGACGGCGCCGTGCTGCTGGCCCGCAACCCGATGTTCTACGAGCTCAAGCGCACCCGGAGCGGCGGGATAGACCTGGCGTCCTGATCTTTCCGACCTGTCCCGGATCCGGGAGGCGGGGGGCCGCCTCCCGGACCGGTGCGCCGGGAGTCCGGTCAGCCGGCGAGGCCGGCGATCTGCTCCACGACGGTCTTCTGGGCCTGGTCGGTCTTGGCCGCGTTGTCCTGCTCGTTGGCCGAGTCGATCCCGTTGTCCTGGACGATCGACTGCTCGGTGCCCGTGTCCGAGTCCTCGTTCGCGACGGCGCCCAGGCCGAGCACGTCGGTCGCGTTGACGGCCGGGTTGGCCTGGGTGACCGGGGCGAGCGACGTGTTGTCCTGGTCGGTGCCGGCCGCCTGGCCGGACGAGGCGGTCGCGTCCGAGGTCTGGTTCTGCTCGGAGCTGTCGTCGGCGACGGCCATGCCGGCGACGCCGAGGGTCATCGGCACCGCCAGCGCGGTGGCGGTGAGGGTGCGCACGGTCTGACGCATGAAAGGTGTTCCCTTCGACAGTTCTCTTCTCACGTGCACGTACCTGGAATGGCGGTACGCGCTGCCCCGAAAGGTAGTGGCGATCGACCGTGGACGCCCACCGGATCGGCGGTGACGAATTCGGCACCGCATTCGGTGAACCGGTGTCCCGGGTCGCTCGTAGGGGTCGGACCTGCGGCGGAGCGGGAGCAAACGAAGGGTGCTGACCTGCTTGGACGCAGGTCTCACTCGGTCGGGTGACATCCACGATCGGGTGTGCACCCGAATAATGCCGTGCGCAGCAGAATTGCGGTTAGAAATGCGCCGAGAAATGTTTACCGGCCCTCGGCGGCTCAGGTGAGAGTGTCGCGGATCCGTTCGAGTCCGGGCCAGATCAGGGTCGTCAGCGTCTCCGCCAGCGCGTCGGGATCCTCCGCTCCGGGGATGCCGGCCGTACCGGCCCAGTCGGCGAGACCCTCCGCCGCACCCGTCAGGGCCGCGGCCACCGGTCCGGCGACGGCGGCCGGGTCGGCGCCCGCGGGGATCGCGAGCTCGGCGGCCAGCAGCTCGGCGATCCGTCCGACGATGCGGGACCTGGCCTCGTGCACCTCGTCGGCGAACACCCCGGTCCTGGCCTGCCGGTAGAGCACCGCCCAGCCGTCCCGGTGGGTGGTGACGGTGGTGAAGAACGCCCGCAGTCCGCGTCGCAGCCGCTCCTCGGCGTCCGCGGCGGGGCCGCCGGCGGCGTCGGACACCGACCCCAGCAGGCGCTCGGACTCGCGCCGGATGCAGCGCCGCAGCAGCTCCTCCTTCGAGCCGCCGCCGTGTGTGTAGACCATCGGCTTCGACACCCCGGCCTGTTCGGCGACGGCGTCCATCGACGCGTCGTGGAAGCCGGAGCGGGAGAACACGCGCACGGCCGCGTCGAGCACCTGCTTCTCGCGCTGCTCGGGGGGCAGGCGACGGCGGCGGGAGCCCGGCGGGGATGCCATCTCGACACCTTAACTACTCATGCGTAAAGTACCGAGCATCCCGACCCCGGTACCGCGAGTACCGGGCACTTACGGCAACCACGGCGAGGTGGAGCGAACGATGGCCGAGACGGTCGACATCAACGAGCTGGGCCGCAGCGTGGACCCGAAGTCCCTGTCCGACGAGGAGCTCCTCTCCACGCTCGGGACGGCGCTCCGCGACGGCGACCCGAAGGACGTCGATCCGTCGATCTTCGCCCGGCTGGTGAAGAGCGCGTCGAAGCAGCAGCTCGCGACCGTGATGTCGTCGGACATCCGCCGTACCGTGCTGGAAGCGATCTTCGGGCGGATGAGCGAGTTCTACTCGTCGAAGGGCGCGGGCGGGAACCGTCAGGTCGTGCACTGGCACATCAAGGACGGCGCGACCGTCGACAGCTTCCAGACCGTGCTGCACGAGGGCACCTGCACCGTCACCCACGGCACCGACGAGGACCCCCGGACCGCGCTGACCATGCCCGGCACCGAGTTCCTCAAGGTCGCCACGAACAACGCCAACCCGGTGACGCTGTTCATGATGCGCAAGCTGAAGGTCGAGGGCGACGTCGGATTCGCGACCGCCCTGCAGAAGATGTTCCAGATCCCGTCCGCCTGACGACGACCGGCACCGACCTGCGGAGAAGTAGATGACCTCCTTCGAACTGTCCGAGGAGCACCGCGAGCTCCAGGAGTGGGTGCACGGGTTCGCCGCCGACGTCGTCCGCCCGGCCGCCGCCGAGTGGGACGAGCGCGAGGAGACCCCGTGGCCGATCCTCCAGGAGGCCGCGAAGATCGAGCTCTACAACTTCGAGACGCTCGCGTCGTTCTGGGGAGACGAGACCGGCCTGTCGATGCCGCTCGTCAACGAGGAGCTCTTCTGGGGCGACGGCGGCATCGGGATGGCGATCTTCGGGACGACACTCGCGGTGGCGGGCATCTTCGCCTCCGGCACCCCGGACCAGATGGTCGAGTTCATCCCCCAGTGCTACGGCGACGCCTCCGACCCGAAGGTCGGCGCGTTCTGCTCGTCCGAGCCCGACGCCGGCTCCGACGTCTCGGCGATGCGCACCCGCGCCGTGTACGACGAGGCCCGCGACGAGTGGACGCTGACCGGGCAGAAGGCCTGGGCGACCAACGGCGGCATCGCGAACATCCACGTCGTGCAGGCCGTCGTGGACCCGGAGCTGGGGAGCAAGGGGCAGGCGGCGTTCGTCGTCCCGCCCGGCACCCCGGGACTGGAGTCCACCCGCAAGATCAAGAAGATGGGACTGCGGGCGTCGCACACCGCGGACGTCTTCCTCGACGAGGTGAAGCTCCCCGGCAGCTGCCTGCTCGGCGGGAAGGAGAAGCTCGACGAGCGGCTGGCCCGCGCCCGTGAGGGGGCGAGGTCGACCGGCTCGGCCGCGATGCAGACCTTCGAGCTGTCCCGGCCGACCGTCGGCTCGCAGGCGGTCGGCATCGCCCGTGCCGCCTACGAGTACGCCCTGGAGTACGCGAAGGACCGGGTCGCGTTCGGCCGCCCGATCATCGAGAACCAGTCGATCTCCTTCATGCTCGCCGACATGAAGACCGAGATCGACGCCGCCCGGCTGCTGGTGCACCGGGCCGCGTGGATGGGCCGCAACGGTGTGCCCTTCACCGCCGGCGAGGGGTCGATGTCGAAGCTCAAGGCCGGCCGGGTCGCGGTGTGGTCGACCGAGCGGGCGATCCAGATCCTGGGCGGCGCCGGGTACTCCCGCGAGCACCCGGTGGAGCGGATGCACCGCAACTCCAAGATCTACGACATCTTCGAGGGCACCGAGCAGATCCAGCAGCTCGTCATCGCCCGGGCGATCTCCGGGAAGCACCTTTCCTGAGGTCAGAGCCCTGTCGGAGGTCTGCCCGGTTGCTCGGCCGTATGGTCGGGCGCCGGGCATCCTCATGATCAGGCCGTGTGCAGGCCGTTCGAGGACGACGGCGAAGGACCGAGGACACCGTCGATGCCTGCGCGGGCCCGCTCGTAGCTGGACGGCACGAGGTGGGTGTAGGTCCGCAGCGTGAAGCCCGGGTCGCTATGGCCGAGGTAGGCCGCCAGCTCTTTGACGGACACGCCCTGCGAGAGCAGGGTCGAGGCGAAGAAGTGACGTAGGGCGTGCATCCCGTCGGCACGCTTGCGGTAGACGAGGCCGGCGGACCGGAATGCGCCCTGCCAGATGACCTTGTTGAAGAGGTCTCCGCTGTAGAGACGGCCCTCGTCTCCAGTCATCAGCAGGTCGGTGGTGACGGGCTCCCCGTCGGGGTTATCCCACGGCAACGTGATCGATGACGGCGGGAAGTCGTCCAGGTGCGCGGTGATGTGGTCGAGGACTGCGCCGGACAACGGCACGACGCGCGTCTTCCCACCCTTGGGAAGCGCGAACACGATTCGTCGTTCGACCGTCCTGATCTGACGGCGGACATAGACGACCATGGAGTCGCGGTCGATGTCCTCGGTGCCGAGTCCCAGGATCTCTCCCTGGCGCAGACCGCAACCCGCTCCGATGATCACGGCGAGGCGGAACCGTTCGCTGATGTGCTGCTCGATCGCGGCGAGCCGTGTGCGGGGCCAGATGACGATGTTGCTCGCCGACGAGGTCGGGCGCTTGATCGTCTGTGCCTTGCACGGGTTGTGGGCGATCAGTCGTTCCTCGACGGCGGAGTCGAGCACCGAGGAAACGATCGTGAACAGCACGGTCCGGTAGTTGGCGCTGTAGCCGCGGTCGTCGAGTTCGCCGAGCCAGTTCCGAACGATCGCCGGTGTGATCGAGTTGAGCGGGCGCTTCTCGAAGAACGGGTAGATGCGGGCGTCGAGACGGCTCCGGAGCGCGCCCCGGGTGGCCCGGTCGGTCGACTGCCCCTTCAGCCAGTTCTCGGCGTGAGCTTTGAAGCTGATCTTTCCTGCGTTGACGCTGACGTACTTGCCCTCACGCTTGGCCGACTCGACCTCGACGAGGAAGTCGTCAGCCTCCTTCTTGCAGCGGTCGGGGAAGGTGCGCGAGCGTTCGACGCCGTCCGGGTCGATGTAGCGGACCTTGTAGCGCTGGCCCTTGCCGTGGATCGAGGTCTTGACCTTGCGGACCTTCTTGGTCGTGGGGTCGACCTCCGGGCGGTACCAGCGGTCCTGGACGTGCCCCACGGGTCAGGCCGCGTGAGCGGTGAACCAGTCGCGGACACCTGCTGGGTCGTAGCGCAGGTGCTTGCCCATCTTACAGGCCGGCGGGCCCTGCTTCTTGCGGCGCCACTGGTACAGCGTCTCGACGGGGATGCGCAGGTAGCGCGAGACGTCCTCGATCGTCCACATGGGTTCCGGCTGGTCGTTCATGGTTCTCCTCAGGATGACGTTTACGGGTTCTCCTAGCTGGTGGTGCGTTCCTCGCGGGCCAGGGCGCGGTGCTCGCGGGCGCGTGCTGCGGCGTCGGCGGCGAGCTGGGCGTCAGCGGTGCTGTTCCAGCCGATCCCGGCGAGGGTGAGGCGGCAGACGACGAGGGTGGTGTCGTCGAGGTCCTGGTCGTCGTCGCCGTGGTGGCGGCGCCAGTGGTCGGTGCGGCTGGTGCGGCGCCAGGTCCGGCGTTCGGCGCGCAGCCGGGTGTGGGTGGTGGAGTAGCGCCGGGACTTGGTGGCGAAGTGGCCGCCGAAGCCGAGCATGTGGGTCCAGCGCTCGAGTCGGCCGTAGGTGTCGTGCCAGGTGGCGCGGTCGTCGTCGCTGGTCCAGTCGGCGGGGCGGGTGCCGAGTTGGCGGGCGTAGGCGATGAGGCGGCCGAGGTGGGTGTGGGCGTCGGCGTAGTGCTCGACGAGGTCGGCGGTGAGCCGTCCGGTGATGGGGAGGCCGGCGGGTTCGGTGGCCTTGGTGGCGTACTTGGCGAGGTACGCGGCGACGGCGTCGGAGGTGATCGCGCCGGAGTCGAGTCCGTGGGTGACGGCGCGGATGTCGGTCTGTGGGCCCCAGGTGATCGGCCAGGTGTGGCCGGTGTCGGCGTAGGGAGGGGTGCCGAAGCCGGTGGCCCGGGTGGCGCCTGCGACGAGCTCGGCGAGGTGGGCCGGGGTGATGGTGGCCGGCGGCGGGAGTATCGCATCGGGGTTGTCTGGGTCGACGGTGTCGAGGCGGATGAGGGCGTGGAAGTGGACGACGCCGCGGCGTTGGTACTCGGCGACCTTGCCGTAGGAGACGCGCAGCTTCGTGCCGTGGACCTTGGCCAGGGGCCGCAGCGACCGGTTGAGGGCGATCATGGTGCGGCGCCAGAGTTCTCCGGACCAGCCGTTCCAGACGACGTGGTGGGCGTGGTCGTAGCAGTCCAGGCACAGCGGCCGGCCGAGGCAGGCCGCTGACTCGGTGTGGCGCTGGGTGCAGGTCAGCAGGCGCCCGTGGGGGCAGGGGGTCGCGTTGCGGCGCGGGCGGCAGGGGCGGACCTGTCCGGTGCGGGGGTTGACCACGCGGGTGTGGACGGGGCCGAAAGACGGAGCGGTGAGGGTGGCGAACACAGCGGGGTGTCCGGCGACGGTGTCCGGGACGCCCTTGCCGCCGACGAGGCCGGAGCGGATGAGCTGGTAGGTGTCGGCGCGGTAGGTCTCGGCGCAGGGTGGGCAGACGCTGGCGCGGCGGTCGCCGCAGGGGACGTAGATGACTCCGTCGGGCAGCTCGTGGGTGTGGCGGGTGCGGGTGATGGCGCCGGTGGTGGTGTCGACGTCGTGGAGTTCGCCGGTGAGTCGGACGGGGCGGACGCATCCGCGGGTGGCGGCGGTGTGGTCGAGCCAGCGTCGGTGGTCGCGGGATCCGGCACGGCGCAGGAGCGCGGTGCGTGTGGTGGTGAATCCGGGTGGTCGGGGTGTCGTCGTGGTCGTCACGGGCGGCTACCAGGGGACGGCCGGGAAGGCGTGGCCGAAGTAGTCGCGGGCGATGTACTCGGCGCGGGCGCGGATGGCAGCGACGTCGTCGGCGGTTCGGCTGGTGGTCCAGGTGTGGAGGTCCCCGCCGTCGAACCGCATGACGGCATCGATTGCGGAGAGCGGATCGACGACCTTGACGGCGAGGGTGTCGCCGTAGCGGGCGAGGTGGGCGGCGAGGGCCAGGACGAGCTGCCGGGCGGTGAGGACGTACTCGGCGGCGGTCAGGAACGGCTGCTCGGTGCGGGCGTCGTGGCGGTCGGTCGGGGTGTCGAGGGTGGCGGTCATGGCGGTTCTCCTTGCTCTGGTGGGTGGTTGGCGGTCACCGGGCACCCCCGGCCGGGTGGGGTCGGGGGTGCGGGGTCGCCGTCAACGACCGGGTGCGTCGTCGGTGGTCGGGAGTGCGGCGAGGGTGGTGGTCTCGTGGGCGTCGCATCCGGGACGCAGGCACGAGCGGTAGAGGTCGCAGCCGAACAGGGCGTGGTCAGGGATGAGGCCCCGGCAGTGGCAGGGCGTCCAGTGGCACCAGATGTGGCCCTCGAAGACGCAGCGGGCGCGGTTGCGTCCCAGGACGCAGGATCGGCAGATGAGGCGTCCGTCGTCGGCGGTCCAGCCGTCGGTGGTGATGTGCTGCAACGCCTGCTCGGAGGTCTCGAAGTGCAGCGGGCGTTCCTCGATGCCGTTGGTGTCGTACTCGGACGAGCAGATGTCGCAGGTGATCGCGTAGCAGGTGACGGCCCGGACGCTCATCGGCGTGCCCCCGTGCGGGGGTAGCTCCGGTAGTAGGCGAGGCGGCCGGGGCCGATCTGGTCGCCGATGCTGTGCCAGTGGTGGCCGCCGGACAGGCAGGCGCCCACGGAGCGGTCGAGGGTGTCGTCGACGTGGTCGGCGAGCTGGGCAAGTGCGGCGAGCCGGTCGACGTCGTTGGTGGTCAGGACGTGCCGTCGGTGGCGGTTGAGGACGGCAGCGAGGGTGGTGACGACCGCGGTTTCGACGCGCTGACGGATGTGGCGGCGGATCCGGTCGGTGAGGGTGCGGTTCATCGGTGGTCTCCGTAGCGCTGGTGGGCGGCCTGTCGGGTGGTGCCGAGGCGGGCGGCGATGTCGGCCCAGGAGAAGCCGGCGGCGCGCAGTCCGGTGACGGCGTGGCGGACGGCGGTGTCGATGTCCTCGGCGAGGCGGGCGAGGTCGGCGAGTCCTGCGATGTCGCCGTGGCCGATGCGGCGCCCGTGGGCGGTGACGACGCGGCGGGAGAAGGCGGCGTAGTCGTCGTTCTCGCAGATCCGGCGGGTGCGACCGCGGTGGCGGTGGGTGGGGCGCTCGGGTGTCAAGCCGGTCTTGACGGTCGGCGCGGTCACCGGAGGGCTCCGGCGTAGGGGGCCCGGGTGCTTGCCTCTGTGTCGTGAGGGTCGCGCAGGGCGATGCGTGTCCGGTGCGACGAGGTGAGCCGGTCGGTCAGGGCGACCAGGGTCAGCAGAACGGGCAAGGTGATGAGGAAGCCGATCAGCAGGACCAGCGGGGCGGCCTCGCCGAAGGTGTTGCGGGCGGTGAGAACGAGGCCGGTCGCGGCGGCGACGAACGGAGTGGCGACGAGCAGGTGACGGATGTCGTTCTTCATCTGGGCACACTTCTCCTGGGTCACGAATAGCGGTGCTATTCGGCGGGCGGGTGGAATTGCGAGATCGCGCTTATGCGGCGGGATCGCCGGGCGCGTTGTCGCGGAGGCGACGGGCGGCGTTCACGACGGCGCGGATGTGGGCGTCGGTGAGGTAGGCGGCCTTGAACCGGCGGGGGATTCCGCCTTCGGCGAGCAGCCATCCCACGCCCCGGTCCTCGGGGCGGATGTCCTTGGCGGAGAAGCCTTCCTTGGCCCAGCCGACGGACAGGATGATGTCGGAGCTGGAATCGGTGGTGCAGCGGAAGGCGACGCGGTAGCCGAACAGGTCCCGCAGGCTGGTCGGGATGATGTCGGCGGACGGGCGTTGGGTGGCGGCGACGACGATGATTCCGGCGGCGCGGCCCCGGGCGACGAGGTCGCGGACGAGGGTGCGGAACTCTTCCTGCTCGTCCTTGGTGCCGATGGTGACCGAGTAGTAGGCGAGTTCGTCGATTACGCAGAGGATGACGTCGAGGCCGTCGGTCTGGACGATCTTGCGTCGTCCGGCGGCGTCGAGCTGGGTGTATCGGATGTCCATCTCGGACTGGAGTTCGCGGAGCTTTTCGAGTGCGAGGCCGATGGAGTTGCCGACGAACACGTCGGCGACCGGGCGCCAGAGTCCGAGTTCGACGATCTTGCCGTCGAAGAGCCACAGCCGGGCGTCGGTGCAGAGTGCGGCGTGGCCGATGATGGTGTTGAGCAGTGAGGACTTCCCGGAGCCGGGTTCGCCGCCGTCGAGCAGGTTGCGGTACATCAGGGTGACCTCGACCGGGTCGCCGTTCTCGTCGATGCCGAAGCTGATCGGGTCGTAGATCGAGCGCGGGCCGGCAGGTCGGTTCCGGCGAGTGCGCCGGCGGTTGAGGATCGTCATGGCGGTGTCCTTCACTCGGCGTGGATGCGCAGTGCTTGTGCGGGTGTGGTCGCCGAGGTCCGGCCCGCCGGGCGGCGGGTCGGGTGAGCGCTACAGGCTCGGGTCGGCGTCCTCGTCGTCGGCGGGCCGACGCGCGGTGGCGTTCTTGCCGCTGGTGCGTCCCGACTTCTTCTCGGCCGGTGGTGCGGGCGCCGTGGTGCGGGCGCCGGTGAGGGTGTCGCGGGAGGGCAGGGCGACGACGTTGCCGGTGTCCTCGGGCGTGATGTGCTCGTCAGCCTCGGTCTCAGTGAGGTCGGCGAGGTCGTGGATACCGGTCGGAACGATGTCTCCGACGGTGAGCGGGTCGCGGCGGACGACGTCCACGACGACGAGTGCTGCTTGGGCGCGGACCGGGGTGACCCGGGTGGTGCGGGCCCAGCAGGCGGTGGAGATCCGGTCGGTGACCTGGTCGATGTCCTTGACCGAGAGACCGGCCGGGAGCCACACTCGCACGCGTTCCCCGACCGGGGACGGCCGTGACCACAGCAGCAGCGGCATCTTGCCGTCGTGGGTCATGGTCCGGGTCTGGCCGAAGCAGGCCCGCATCCGATGGCGAGTCGTCACGGCCCAGCAGCGGGCGGTGATGTACCGGCGAGACGCCGGGATACCGATCACCATGACGGTGACGAAGCCCAGTGCGAGGGCGGTGTTCGCGGGGCCGATGTGGTCCCGCAGGACCAACGTGATCGTCAGGATCACGGCGATGCAGGTCAGTTCCGCTCGGAAGCGGATGATCCAGCCCACGACCCGCAGGTACGGGTTCTGGTGTGGGCGGGTGAAGATCTCGATCGTCCCGCTCCGGTACGAGGTCCGGGACGAGTTCCGGCCGCCGGAGCGGCCTTGCGCACGTGAGGTACGTGCCATCATCGATCAGTCCTTCCGACTGCTCTGGCTGAACCGGGGTGGAAGGGCGGACAGAGGCGGACGCGGGGCCGCGTATGTGGTCGGGAAACCTCGGCGGTCCCGTGTCCACCTCTGCCCTTCATCGGGCGAGTCCGGGTAGGCCGGCTAGAAGCCGGAGCCGGAGTTGTGCTCGTCCTCGACGTGCAGGCGGTGTGACATCGCCGCCTTCCACTGACCGACGTGGGTCAGTGCGATCTCCAGGCACTCGGTCATGTCGACCAGGTGCCCGAGCCTCGTGGCCGTGTCGACCTGCGAGGAGTTCGCCTCGATGGCGAACTTGGAGGCCTGGTGAGCGGCCTCGAACACGACGGAATAGTGCGATCCGCAGATCGCGTCGTGCACCTTCGAGATGTTTGCTTCCGGTGCGCGGTACGGCTCGTGCCGTTCCGCCATCGGGGTCACGGTGACCGGGGTGCCGTTGTTGTCGGACATCGTTCACTCATCCCTTCCGCAGAGATCGGGACCGGAATCGCGGCCTACTTGGACGCGCCGGTGTTTCCCTCGGGAAGGACGGACTTGGCACGGAACGCCACCCGCGAGTTGCCGTTCTGAACCCACGGCATCGCCTGCAGACGGTCCACGTACACGAACTGACCCTGATCGACCTTGGGCGGGTTGTCGGCCGCCACCGTGACCAGGATCGTCTCCGCGTCGCCGTCACTCCAGGCCACGAGCTTGACGGCCCACAGGGGGTGGTTCGTGCCACCGCTCTTGTCCCGACGGTGGACACCGTCCTTGTCCAGACGCGGCTCGAATCCGCCGGACGCCTGGAAACGCATGGCATTGGTGTCGAGAATCAACTGCATGGCTGCTGTGCTCCTTCTGGGGATCAACTTGGCAGTTCGCTCACCCCGGACGGGGTGTGCCAGACCAGAACACCAGCGAGCACGTGAGGCCGTAAATTCACGATAGTAAACAGGTTCGTGTTTACCGTTCCGTTTACCGCGTTGACCAGGCACAATGAGAAGCGCGGAATCCGAAGACGAGGGAGACCGGTGATGAGCTCAGCGCTGCGGGGAGCGCGTGAGGCCCAGGGCTGGACACAGGACCAGCTCGCGGGACGTCTGTTGCGTCTGGCCGAGTCGCGCGGTGCGGCGTTGAGCGTCAGCCGGGCGAGCTTGAAGCAGATGGTGTCGGACTGGGAGCGCGGCAAGCGCAAGCCCGGGCACTACCGACAGCTTCTCTGCGACCTGTTCGGACGGACCGCCGATGAACTCGGGTTCCCGGATGCGGCGCCTGCGCCGTTGTCGGTGGCCCCGGCCCAGGGGCTCGAACTGATGCTGGACTAGGCGGCGGTCGTCGACGCTGTCACCGTGTCCGGGCTCCAGCAGCAGGTGGACGGGCTGCGTCGGCTCGATCAGCAGCTCGGGTCGCAGATGGTGATCGAGCAGACCGGCACCCTGGTCACGACGGTGCGTGACCTGATGTCCCATGTGATCAGCGAGACCGAGCGGCAGCAGCTCGCCGGTGTGCTGGCCGATGTCGCGGCGCTGCACGGCTGGCAGGTGCTCAACTCCGGGGACACCAGTAGGGCGTGGAGGCTGCACGATCTCGCCAAGACCGCGGGCCGGGAGTCCGGAGATCCCGCGCTGCTCTCGCATGCGATGGGCGAACAGGCCTACGACCTGCTCGATGTCGAGCGTCCGGAGCTGGCTCTGCAGCTCGTGCAGGCGGCGAGGTCAGCCGCGGGGTCGAAGGTGCCGGGGTTGCTGGGCGCGTGGCTGCACGCAGCCGAGGCGGAGGCACTGGCGGCGACAGGTGATCCGGTGGGGTGCCGGGAGGCGCTGAGGCTGGCCGAGCAGGCGATGCCGGCGGAGCCGGACAACAGCGCGGTTCCGTACGTGTCCCTCGACGACTGGCAGCTCGCGAGGTGGCGGGGCAACGTCCTGGCCGGTCTCGGGGACTCCGGGGCGCTGGACGCCCTGTTGAGCGCGCTGGGGCGGACTCCGGGAATGTCGGTACGGGCGACTGCGTCCCTGCACTGCGACGTCGCGCAGTCCTACGCGGCGCGGGGAGAGCGGGTGTCGTCGCTGGAACACGCACGGGTGGCGCGGGACCTGGCGCGGCGGACGGGCTCGATCCGACAGCTCCGCAGGATCGACCGGGTCACTCGGCTCCTGGCGTGAACTCCACACCGGCTTGCCGGGCGAGGATCTGGAGTGCAGCGATCAGGGTGCCTGCACCGAGAAGCCGGTTCCCCGCGACGAGCGCGGGCAGCTCCGTCAGCGGGACCCACTCCAGGAGGCCGGCCTCTTCCAGGTCGGACGGCTCTCCGACGTGGTCGAAGGTGCGCCACAGGTAGATGTGGGTGGGGGAGTCGACCATCCCGGGCAGCGGCTGGAACGAGGCGAGGTGCTGTGGGGGACCGGAGGGGCGCCAACCGCTCTCCTCCTCGGCCTCGCGACGTGCGGTGTCGGCCGGGTCCTCTCCGGGTTCGATCAGGCCACCCAGGAACTCGTATCCGATCTCGTCGGTGACCCAGCGGTGCCGGTGCAGCATCAGGGCGCGGTCAGAGTCATCGACGAGGACAGCGATGGAGACCGGCTTCATGTGGACGACGTGGTGCTCGAAACGTCTTCCATCGGGCGGCTCGATATCAGCGAGGCCCACTCGGAGCCATTCGCTGTCATAGACCGTGCGCTCACCACGCTTGGCCGTGCGCGGTAGCGATTCCGACGATTCCACTGGCACCAATTCTAGAACGTGCGGGAGTCCTTGCTGGCTCTCGACACGCTACCGGTTGAACCGGTCTCGGACAGGGTCGGTGTCAAGCATCAGCTGAGACTCGGCGCAGGAGCGCGGGGCAGGGTTCGGCCTGGTCGGGCGGGTGCGGTTGGCGGGTGGTGAGAACTTTCTATACGTCTTCAAGCCGCGCCCCACCGGGGCGCGGGGCCGGACTCGGCCGGACGGCAACCGCTCCGCGACCTCCGGCCTGACGGCCTCCGTGCGGAGCGGACCTCGGGGCCGCCGGCTGCGCGCCGGCAGGGTGGGAATGAGACGGCTCGGGTGGGCATCCCCGCTGGCCACAATCGTCTTCACGGGCACCTGCAGCGTCAACCCCGCGCTCCGCGCGCCTCGATCCCGCTCCGGTCCCGTAACGCTTCGAGGCTGCTGTTCGACGCTGGTTTCGTAGCGGGATCGAGGGTTCCGGGTGGACGCCGCAGGTGCCCGTCAAGGATTGGCCAGGACAGCGGCGATGAGGAGTAGTGGAATGCCGCAAGGTGAGGAATGGATCCCTGGGAGTTTCTGGCTGGCGGGGTCATCTGAAGGGGATGCTGTTCATGGTCGACTGTATCTATCGAGCGAGCTTCGTCTGGAACTCGAAGGTGCAGTTACCCCGGCGTTCGAGGTTAAAGAACGACGCGAGACTGAATCTGGTGAAGTGGTTCTGGAGTATGGATGTGTTGCCGATGGTCCAGAAGTTGAGCTGCTCACTATTTTTGGGCGCCTCCGAGTAGGACACAATAAAAAGGTCTCGCTATTCGAGTGCTATACAGTCCATCGCAGCGGTGACCTTCTGTCGATGGAGACTTCTTTGCAGATTCTCCGCCCGGCCTTTGGTGTTCGTGGCATACATCGTCATCAAAGCGGCGGGATTTCTGGTGTTCGAATCGAACAGTCACACTTGCCCGAATGGACTCGGGCTCCCGGTTTTACTACGAGGCTGCGCGAGGGTGGATCTGCTGAACTCGTCTACGACGAGCCGAGTCGCGAGTCGGCAGAACTTGAGAATGGAGCGGAGGTAGCTCTTCACTACGAGACAACGTACACTACACCGAGTCCGACTGGCGGCAGCATTTCTCGTCGGATCTATATTGAAGTTGCTGGCTTCCCAGCCTCCGATTATCGTGAAGTCGAACGCCTCTACTTGGTTCCGCTTGGCACTCTTGTGACTGTGTGTGTTTTCCGTCAGTCAGAAGCTTCTCATGTGTGCGTCTCGTATGATGGAACCTGGGTTCAGATCTTGTCGGGGGCCCTTTTTGAGCAGTCGTCTGCGAAGTCAGAGGTCAAGCCCTGGGACATCCTGATGACGATGGACGATGTTGGAGTCAAGGGCTTGGCCTCTTGGCTCGATAATGTGGAGAGGCTCGGTCCCCTTCCGCCTGTTGTTGCAAGCTCAGTCGGCTTACGATCTATTAGGCTTGAGACAGTTCTGGCCGAACTCACTTCGGTGACTGAAGGCTTACACTCGCGGCGATCAGGTGAGGCTGTTGCTCTTGTTGACAGGCCTACCTTCAAGCGGGTTCGTAGCCTGGTGGTTGAAGCCCTGTCTGGCGAGCCCGAACGGCTGGTTGAGCTAACCAAGAGATGCCTCGAAGGCTTACGTAGGCCCTCATATCGAGACCGTCTCAGACAACTTCATGACGAAGTCGAAGAGATCGCTCCTGAAATCTTCGGGAACGACTTCGATAAGTGGTCGAGCGTAGTGACAGACTGTCGAAATGAGTTTGCTCATCGTGATGTTGCATTTATGACGCCAGACTCATCCGGAAAGTATGCAGCAGTGGTCTACTCCTTACGTTGGCTTCTGGTGATTATTCTGCTGTTGGAAGCGGGGGTCGATCGCGAAGTGATTAGAGATCGACTGCAGCAGTTCCAGCCCTATTTTCAGTTTCAACGTCAGGCGCCCGCGATGCTCCCTGAAGTGTACGGAGAGGCAAGTGGCGCTGCAGCAGAAGAGTGAGTCGACCGGTTGAATCTCTGAGCGCTACGAGCTGTCCCTCGACACGGTCTTGCGTAGGCCGTCCTCAGGCCGTCCTGCGTCGACTGTTGCTTACTAGCGTCCGCTGTCAACCACGTCCGTTGACCTGGCTACCAGTCTCGCTCAAGGCTTTAGGCCGAGAAGTGCCGTTCCCGTAGCAAGATCTACGACATCTTCGAGGGCACCGAGCAGATCCAGCAGCTCGTGATCGCCCGCGCCATCTCGGGGAAGCACCTGGCCTGAGCGGCGCGGCCTCGGCCGGTCAGGGGTCGTGCGGGACCTGCCCGTGCGCCTCGCCGATGCACCGGTCGAGCCGGTCGCGCACGTCCTGCAGTTCCGCGAGCCGCCGGTCGAGGCGGTCGCGTTCGGCGACCAGGAGGTCCAGCAGCTCGGGTGACACCTCGCCGGAGTCCGCGAACGGCAGGATCTCGCGGACGGCCCTGCTGGGCAGGCCGGAGGCGTAGAGCTGCTGGATCAGCCCGACCCGGTCGACGGCGCCGTCCGGGTAGCGGCGCTGGCCACCGGGGTTCCGGGTGGACCGCAGGAGACCCTGCTCCTCGTAGTAGCGCAGCGACCGCACGCTGACGCCCGCCCTGGCGGCGACCTCGCCGATCCGCACCCGGCCTCCCGTGTCGATCTCCGTCCGAGGCTTGCACCTGACGTCGGTGTCAGGTTCTAGCGTAGCCGTCATCGACGCGGGTGACACCGTCCCGACCGATGAGGACGGTGCGCCCCGGGGCTTCGGGGAGGACCGGACGTGACCATGGACAGGACCGTCGCCGTGCTGGGTGCCACGGGACAGCAGGGGGGTGCGGTCGCCGCGGCACTGCTGGACGACGGCTGGCAGGTCCGCGCGGTCGTGCGCGACCCGTCGACCGACCGGGCCCGGTCCCTCGCCGCCGCCGGTGCCGAGACCGTCCGCGGCGATCTCGACGATCCGGGGTCGCTCCGCGCGGCCTTCGCCGGCGCGCACGGGGTCTTCAGCGTCCAGCCGAACTCCGGCCAGGCCGGCGCCACCGTGACGGACGAGGACGAGGTCCGGTTCGGGACGACGGTGGCCGACGTCGCCGAGGGCTGCGGCGTCGTGCACCTCGTCCACAGCTCGACGGTCGCCGCGGGGCCGACGCCGACCGGCGTCCCCCATCTGGACACCAAGAGCCGGATCGAGGCCCGCGTCCGGGAGCTGGGCATCGCCACCACGATCGTCCGGCCCGCCACGTTCCTGGAGCTCCTGGTGGCCCCCGGAGCGGGGCTCGACCGCGGGCGGATGTCGTTCCTGACGACCCCGGACCGGGTCGTCCAGGTCATCGCGGTCCGCGACATCGGACGGATCGTCGCCGGGGTGTTCGGGGCGGCCGAACGCTACGCGGGCCGGACCCTCGACATCGCCGGTGACGCCGTCACCGGCAGGGTCCTGGCCGAGCACCTGACCCGGGCCGCCGGCCGTCCGATCGGCTACAGCCGCCTGCCCGATGCGGTGCTGGAGCAGGACGCGGTGCTCGGGCGGCTGGCGGCGCTCTTCGAGGACGGCAGGCTCGCCGGTCACGCGGACCTCGACGCCCTCCGCGCGGAGTTCCCGTCGCTGCTGCGCGCCGACGACTGGCTGGCGGGTCCCGGCGCGCCCCTCCTCGCGGAGGCGCTCGGCCCGGCCGTCCGATGAGTTCCGGGCCGCCGGGACGTCGTACGGGTAGCAGCGACGCCCCGGCCGCCTGAGGAGCCCGTCATGTCACTCGTCCGCGTCCACAACTTCGCCGTCTCCCTGGACGGCTTCGGCACCGGTGAGGGACGGACCCGCGAGGAACCGTTCGGTCACACCGGGCAGCGGTTGCACCAGTGGATGTTCGCCACCCGGTGGTGGGGCGCCGGCGGCGGCAGCGGCGTCGACGACGCGTTCGTCCAGCGGTTCGACGACGGCATCGGCGCCGAGATCATGGGCGCCGGGAAGTACGGCTTTCCGGGCTGGCACGCCGACCCGGAGTGGCGCGGGCACTGGGGCCCGAACCCGCCGTTCCACACACCGGTCCACGTCCTCACCCGGCACACCCGCCCGTCGCTGGAGATGGAGGGCGGCACGACGTTCCACTTCCTCGACGCGGCGCCCGCCGAGGCACTCGCGGCGGCCCGCGAGTCCGCCGGCGGCAAGGACGTCCGCATCGGGGGCGGCGCCACCGTGGTCCGTGACTTCGTCGCGGCCGGGCTCGTCGACCACCTGCACGTCGTCGTGCCGATCCTGCTGGGCCGGGGCGTGCGGCTCTGGGACGGGCTGGAGGGCATCGAGCGGGACTACGCCGTGGAGGCCACGTCGTCACCCACCGGTGTCACCCACCTGACGTTCACCCGGACCCGCCACTGATCCCATCGTTTCGACGAGAACCGGCCCGGAGCTGCAGGACGTCCGGGTGCGCGTCACCTGGGCGCCGCTGCGTCGTTGCCCGATCAGAAGATCGAGATCGGGGGACGACCATGATCCGGACGACGACGTCCGCGCGGTCCGTGCTGCTGGCGCTCGCCGCGGCCGGGGCCTGCCTGCTGGGTGCGGCCGGGGTGGCGGTGGCGTCCCCCGGGGACGACGGCACCACCGGCCCGGAGCTCACCGCCCCCGGGGTCGGGGAGGACCTCACCTGCTTCGGCGACCTGTCCGACGACACGGCCGGCGCACCCGTCCTGCTCGTGCCGGGCACCACGCTCGACCCGGACGTCAACTTCGACTGGAACTACGCCCGCGCCTTCGCCGCCGAGGGCCGGTCGTACTGCTGGGTGGAGCTGCCGCGGCACGCCACCGGCGACATCCAGGTCGCGGCCGAGCACATCGTCGACGCGGTCCGCACGATGCACGATGAGTCCGGCGACCGGATCGCCGTCGTCGGGTTCAGCCAGGGCGGCATGGTGCCCCGCTGGGCGCTCAAGTACTGGCCGGACACCCGCGGCATGGTCTCCGACATGATCGGGATCGACCCGTCCAACCACGGCACGCTCGACGCCTACCCAGTCTGCGCGCCCGGCTGCGTCCCGGCGTTCCACCAGCAGCAGACCGGGTCGCAGTTCCTCGGTGCCCTCAACGACGGGCCGGAGACCTTCGCCGGGATCGACTACACGGTCGTCTACACCGTCACCGACGAGGTCGTCGTCCCCAACCTCCCGCCGGCGGCGAGCTCCGAGCTGCGCGGGGGCGAGGGTGCGACCGCCAACATCCCCGTGCAGCGGATCTGCCCCGCGCACGTCGCCGAGCACCTGATCATGGGATCGACCGACCCGGTCGGGTACGCCGTCGTCGCCGACGCGCTGGAGCACGACGGCCCGGCGTCCGCCGACCGGATCGACCGCGCGACCTGCCTGCAGGCCGTGATGCCCGCCGTCGACCCGGTGGCGCTGCCGGTGAACGAGGCCCGGCTGCTCGGCCAGGTCGGGACGAGCATCGCGACCGAGCCGCGGACCGTCGCCGAGGAGCCGCTGCGGGACTACGCGCGCGACGACGCCTGATCCCGGCCCGCACCGGGTGGCCGGGACGGCCCGGTGGTGGTCAAGATGGGACACGAGCCGGGTCCGACGGGCCCGGCCGTGTTGCGAGGAGGACCTGTGCCGAGCCTGACGTTCCGCGGACGCACCTGGAACCGCGACCGGGCGATGGTCATGGCGATCGTGAACCGGACCCCGGACTCGTTCTACGACCACGGGGTCACCTTCGCCGAGCAGGCCGCACGGGACCGGATCACCGCCGTCGTCCGAGAGGGCGCCGACGTCATCGACATCGGCGGGGTGCCGGCCAGCCCCGGCACCGAGGTCACCGAGCAGGAGGAGATCGACCGGGTCGTCCCGACGGTCGAGTGGGCCCGCCGGGAGTTCCCGGACGTCGTGATCTCGGTCGACACGTTCCGGGCCGGACCGGCCGAGGCCGTCTGCGCGGCCGGGGCCGATCTCGTCAACGACAACTGGGCCGCGGCCGACGGCGGGATCCTCGACGTCGCCGCCCGCTACGGCGCCGGCTACGTCAGCGCGCACACCGATCACGTCACCCCGCGCACCGAACCGCACCGGCCCCGCTACGCCGACGTCCTCGGCACCGTGGTCACCCAGACCGTCGCGCTCGCGGAGAAGGCGGTGGCGGCGGGCGTCCCGGCCGGCGGGATCCTCATCGACCCGGCGATCGACTTCTCCAAGAACACCCTGCACAGCCTGCAGGTGCTGCGCGGGATCGAGGAGATGGTCGCGACCGGCTGGCCGGTGCTGCTCGCGATGTCGAACAAGACCGTCGTCGGGGAGTCGCTGGCCGTCCCGCTGGAGGAGCGGTTGACCGGGACGCTCGCCGCGACCGCGATCGCCGCGGACCGCGGCGTCGCGATGGTCCGTGCGCACCAGGCCCGTGCCACCCGGGAGACCTGCGAGATGGTCGCGACCGTGCGCGGCGAGCGGCGACCGTCGCGCGCGGTGAGACTGCTCGCGTGAGCGTGATCCACCAGATCTTTCCCGCCGGGGACGCCGGTCCGCTGTCCACCGAACAGCTCGAACGGCTCTACGCCTACCCCGACGACCGGCTGCGGGTGTGCGTCAACTTCGTGTCCAGCGCGGACGGGGCCGTCGAGGTCGCGGGCGGCTCGGCGGGCCTGTCGACCCCACCGGACCGGGCGGTGCTGGATCTGGGCACCGACCTCGCCGACGTCGTCCTGGTCGCGGCCGGGACGGCCACCGCCGAGGGCTTCACCGGGGTGAAGCACGGCGGCCGGATGGACGACCGGCGCCGCCGCTTCGGTCTCGCCCCGATCCCGTCCACGGCGGTGGTCACCGCGTCCGGGCGGTCCCTCGATCCGGCGTCGCCGGTGCTGACCGACACCCTGGTCCCGACGATCGTGCTGACCTGCGCCGCCGCCCCCGAGGACCTGCGGCGGCGCTGGGCCGACGCGGGGGCCGACGTGGTGCTCACCGGCGACGGCGCCGTCGACCTGCCCGTGGCGGTCGCCGAGCTCGGCCGGCGCGGTCTGCGGCGGATCAACTGCATGGGCGGCCCGGCGCTGTTCGGCGGCCTCGCCGAGGCCTGTCTGGTCGACGAGCTGCGCCTCACCCTGGCGCCGTTCCTCGTCTCCGGGGAGGCGGGGAGGATCGCCCGCGGCGCCGGGATAGACCCGGCCCGGCTCGAGCTGGTCAGTGTCGTCACCGGTGACGACACGCTGTTGGTGCGGTACCGGGTCAGGGAGGCGGCCACGACCTGATCCCGCCTCCGGGTCATTCTCCGGGAGGGTGCGGTCACGGACGGCGACGGGTGCGGCAGGATGGGTGTCGTGCCCAGGCCCTCGAACACGCTGGCGGACGGCGTGGTGGTCCTCAGCCCGCTCGGCTGGGACGACGTGGAGCCGCACCTGGCCGGCGAGGACGCCGAGCTGGTCCGCTGGCTGAGCGGCGGCCCGGGGACGCCCGCGACCGTCCGGGCGCACGTGCGCCGCGCGATCGACCGGTGGGCCGACGACGGCCCGAAGCTCAGCTTCGGCATCCGGCTCGACGGCGGCACCGTGCTGGCCGGGACGATCGACGCCGAGCTCGATCCCCTCGCCCGCCGGGCGGGACTGTCGTACGGGATCTACGCGGCCTACCGGCGGCGGGGGCTGGCGACCCGGGCCGTCCGTCTCGCGGCCCGCTACCTGGGCGAACGCGGGGACGTGCACCGGATCTCGATCGACGTCGATCCGGCGAACACGGCCTCGATCGGGGTGGCGCGCCGGGCCGGGTTCCGGTTCCTCCGGCACGTGCGCGACGACGAGGGCGCCTTCGACCGCTACGAGCTGATCGTGCGGGCACCGGTGGTGCCGGCTCCGCCGCCGGAGCCACGGCACCGCGGGTTCTGACCCGCCCGGAACGAGGTACGGCCGCCCGTCCCGCCATGCGCCCGGTGCGGCGGGCGGAGCGGGGACGGACGGCCGTGGGGTGCCGGTCGGGGAGCCCGGCGACCGACGATCGGGGGAGACCGGACGTCAGAGGGTGACGTTCGGCGCCTCGACGTACATGACGTCCGGGATCGAGAGGGTGGGGAGCGCCTCGGCGTCCGGCAGCGGCAGGTCCTCGGCGGACGGCAGCGCGTCGGCGGAGGGGAGCTCCGGCAGGCCGTCGGTCGGGAGCGCGTCCATCGGGAGGGCGTCGGTCGACAGGGCGTCGGCGCCGGGCAGCGACGGCGCGGGGAGCGTCGTGGCGGTCGGCAGGGCGTCCGTGGGGAGCGCGTCGGTCGACAGGGCGTCGGTCGGGAGCGCGTCGGCGGGGGAGCTCGACTCCTCGTCGTCGGACTGCTCGTCCTCGGCGGCCTGCAGGTCGGCCTCCTGCAGCGCGCCCGAGGGGACGCCGGACGGCACGGAGTCGGCCGAGGGCAGCGCGTCGGTGGACGGCAGGGAGTCGCCGGTGGGCAGCTCCGGGAGGCCCGGCAGCGAGTCCGCGGTCGGGAGCTCCGGCAGGCCGGAGGCCTCCATCTCGGGGCCCTGGATCTGGCCGAAGGTGACCGAGTTGTCGTCGGTCGCGACGGTGCCGTCCTCGTCGGGGGTCGGGAGGGCGTCGGTCAGCGAGGACGCGTCCGGGGCCTCGGGGATCTCGGGGAGCTCGGCGGCCGAGGCCTGACCGGCGACGCCGGCACCCAGCACGGCGATTCCCGCGCCGGCCAGGGAGAACCGGAGCGCGTTGCGGGCGAGCGAGTTCATTCGCGCGTCCTTTCGAACTGATGGGGGTCATGGGGAGCTGGGGGACCGCACTGTCCCTCCGACGGCCCAACGATGGGTGGGGGTGCCGGTTTCGCTACGCAGTGATCTTGAAGCTAATGTCACCCGAACGAGTGGCAACCTGAGAGGGGTCTCGCACGTATAGGTGCGATCCGTCGTGACCGACCGTTTTCGCAGAGGCCCCGTGTGGTGCGAACGAGGTGCAGAGCAGGATGGCTGCGTGCGCGCCGCTCCGATCCCGTCCTCCCGGCCGGTTCCCGGTTACGCGGCCGCCGGCGTCCTGGCCGGTGCACTCGGTGGTGCCGGGGGAGCGGCGGCGGTCTGCTGGCACTACTCCACGGTCCTGCTCCACCCCTCCGGTGACCCGGGGCTGCCCGAGCGGGTGCTCGCGGCCGGTGACGGGACCGTCGAGCTGGCGCGGACCCGGCTCGTGTCCCAGCCCGGGGTGTGGGGGCTGCGCGGTGCCGCGGGGCTGAGCGTCGTCGGGCCGGTGCTGGAACGGGACCGCAGGAGGGTCGTGCGCGAGCTGCGGGCCGGACCCGTGCCGGAGACCGGCGCCGCCGTGCTCGACGCCGGGCCATTCGACCCCGATCCCGGTGCCCGCGGCCTGGAGTTCGACGAGGTCGAGGTGCCCACCGACCTCGGTCCGGCACCGGCATGGCGGGTCGCGCCACCGTCCGGAGCGGACGACGGGACCTGGGCGCTGTGTGTCCACGGCCGCGGCGGGACCCGGCGGGAGGCCCTGCGGATGCTGCCCGCCCTGCACGCGGCCGGCCTGACCTCGCTGGTGGTCAGCTACCGCGGCGACGGGACGGCCCCGGCCGCGCCGGACGGACGCTCGCACCTCGGTGACACCGAGTGGGAGGACGTCGCCGCGGCGGCGGCCTACGCGGTCGTGCACGGGGCCCGGCGGCTGGTGCTGGTGGGCTGGTCGATGGGGGCCGCGGTCGGCGGCGCGTTCCTCGACCGGTCGGCGCACGCCGGCCGGGTCGCGGCCGTCGTCTGGGACGCGCCGCTGCTCGACTGGCGCCGCAGGCTGCGCAGGCAGGCCCGCAACCGGGCGCTGCCGCCGTCGCTGGCGGGGCTCGCGGCCCTGCTGACGGAGCGGCGGATCGGGATCGACCTGGACCGGTTCGACCTGGTCCGGAACCCGCCCGCGGTCCGCCCGCCGACGCTCCTGCTGCACAGCGACGCCGACACGGCGGTCCCCGTCGAGCTCAGCCGCGACCTCGCGACCACCGCGCCGGCCAGGGGCTGGCCGGTCACCTACCGGGAGTTCGCCGGTACCGAGCACACCGGCAGCTGGAACGCCGACCCGGACGGCTACGAGGCGGCCGTCACCGGGTTCCTCGGGACGGTCCTCCCGGGCTGACCCGTCAGCTCGTGGAGTTCTGAGCCGGCCCCTGCCCGATCGGCTTGCCGTGGATCTGCTGGTCCGACGGCGGGGTGGTCGGCACCGGGGTGCCCGGGTCGACGGCGCGCTCCCGGCGGAGCAGCGTGGCCCAGGCGTAGGCGGCGAGACCGGTCAGCAGGACGACGGCCACGATCCACGGCGCGCGACGGGTCCGCACCGGGGCCGGATCGATCGCCGCGGCGAGCGCCCGGCGGGCGTCCTCCACCTGGTGAGAGACCGAACCGGACAGGTCCGCCACCGCGTCGGACACCGAGGAGGCGGCGGCCCCGCCCGCGATCCGTCCCGCGTCGGCGAGCGTGTGCACGGCCTCGGCGGCGTCCTTGCGGGCCTTCGCCCGCTTGCGGTCGGTGCTCATGTTCCGGACCTGCTTCCCACGGATGCGGCTGCGTACTGGCACGATGGTAGCCGTGACGGAACCAGGAAACGCCAAGACGACGGCCGTCCTGCACACCAACGAGGGCGACATCCGGGTCGAGCTGTTCGGCGACCACGCCCCGAAGACGGTGGCGAACTTCGTCGGTCTCGCAGAGGGAACGAAGGACTATACGGGGCCGAACGCCAGTGGCGGCGACACCGGGCCGTTCTACGACGGTTCGATCTTCCACCGGGTGATCAGCGGCTTCATGATCCAGGGCGGCGACCCGACCGGCACCGGTCGCGGTGGCCCGGGCTACCAGTTCGGCGACGAGTTCCACCCGGACCTCAAGTTCGACCGGCCCTACCTGCTCGCGATGGCGAACGCCGGCCCGGGCACCAACGGCTCGCAGTTCTTCATCACGGTGGGCCCGACGCCGCACCTGAACCGGCGCCACACCATCTTCGGTGAGGTCGCCGACGCGGAGTCCCGCGCGGTCGTCGACGGCATCGGGAACACGACCACCGGGCAGGCCGACCGCCCGCTCAACGACGTGGTCATCGAGAAGGTCGAGATCGAGCGGAGCTGAGTCCGCCCTGACCGAACGACCAGACCCCACCGCACACGGCGCGTCCCCGGGCCCACAGGGCTCTCCGGGGCCCGGCGGGACGGGCGGAGCCCCGTACCCCGGCCCCCCGAACGCGCCGTGGCAGGCCGCGCCCGGAGGCGGGCCCGCGCCGTGGCAGCAGGGCGCGCCGGGCTCGGCACCGCCCCCTGCCGGCGGCGTCCCCGCCGGCCGCGGCGGCGGCTCGGTGTGCGTCCGCCACCCGGATCGTCCGACCGGGCTGGCGTGCACCCGCTGCGACCGTCCGGCGTGCCCGGAGTGCCTGCGTCCCGCCTCGGTGGGCCAGCACTGCGTGGACTGCCTCGCCGAGTCGTCGCGGTCGGCGCCGCGCTGGCGCAACGTCGCCGGGGCGACCCGTGCCGGCAAGCCGGTGATCGTGCCCACCCTGATCGCCGTGAACGTGGCGGTCTTCGTGCTGACCGTGGTCACGGCGGGCAGCCTCAACCGGAACTTCGACTCCCCGCTGTTCGGGCTGGGCGCCCTGACACCCGTGGACGTCGCGGACGGCCAGCTGTGGCGGCTCGTGACGTCCGGCTTCCTGCACATCGGTCCGCTGCACCTGGCGTTCAACATGTTCGCCCTGTGGGTCATCGGGCGTGAGGTCGAGGCGGTGCTGGGCCGGGCCCGGTTCACCGCCGCGTACGGCGTCTCGCTGCTCGGCGGCTCGGCCGCGGTCATGTTGCTCAGCAACCCGCTCGGTCCGACGGCGGGCGCATCGGGCGCGGTGTTCGGCCTGATGGGTGCGCTGTTCGTGCTGCTACGCCGGCTGCGCCTGCCCGCGGGTCAGGTGATCGGCGTGATCGCGATCAACGTCGTCATCAGCTTCACCCTGCAGGGGATCTCCTGGCAGGGGCACCTCGGCGGCCTCGTGTTCGGTGCCGCGGTCACCGCCGCACTGGTCTACCTCGGCGCGGGTTCGCCGAACCGGCGGCAGGTGCAGATCGCCTCGATCTCCGGGCTGGCGCTGCTCGCTCTGATCCTCATCGGCGCCGGGGTCGCGCTCGTCTGAGCCGCCGCCGCACCGCACCGCCGCGCGGCCGAACGCGGCGGTGCCGGCTCGACGACAGAGGACAGCAGCCGCTCAGGCACCCCTTCACCGGCCCACGCACCTCTTCACCGGCCCACGCACCCGCTGCGGCAGGTGCGCGGGCCGGTCACGGGGTGCGCGGCCGGTGAAGGGGGACGCGGCCGAGCGAATGGTCCGGTTCGTGGGGTGCGTGCCCGGGCCGGCCGGGCAGGGTCCCCACGGGTCCGCGGCCGGGCGGCGGAGAGGCTCGCGCACCTCGTTGCCGGCTCGCGCACCCCATTACGCGCCCGCGCACCTCGTTGCCGGGTCGCGCACCCTGTTACGGGCCCGAGCACCTGCCGCAGCGGGTGCGCGGGCCGGTGAAGGGGTGCGCGGGGCGCACCGCGTCCGGCCCACGCGGGTCACAGGCGCGGGTGCAGGTCCTGGAGCACCTCGGCGACGTCCTCGGGGTCCTCGCCCAGTTCCGGGCGTCCCAGCACGATCAGTCGCTCGTGGCCGTCGACGTCGCGCAGGTCGAGTTCCAGGAGGGCGGACTCCCGGCCGAAGCGGCGGGTCCGCAGGACCGGGACGTCGTCGACCCGCGACCAGGGCGCGTGCCGGGTCCAGGTCAGACGGCGGATCGTCACTCCGTCCGGTCCGGCCTCGAGCCGCGGGCGGGCCCGGGTCCCGGACGCCGCCGCCAGGGCCAGACCGAGTGCGGCGAGCCCGGAGATCAGCTGCCCGGCCGGGTCCGCCCCGGTCGCGACCAGTGCCACGAGCCAGGCGGCCGCGGCGGCGGCCAGCACCCACAGTGCGACGACGGCACCGGCCGGCGTCGACCAGGAATGCCGGCCCTGTTGATCACCCAGTGTGCTCACGAGAGGTTGTCCACAGCCGTCATCCACAGTGAGGATAACTGACGTTCATGTATTTCTGCAGGTCAACGCCACCGCATCGTCATCAGGAGGCCGATCACGATGAGTGAGAATCCGATGATGAAGTTCGCGTTCCCCAGTGCGGCCATGAACGGGATCGCCGGCCCCGCGAGGTAGTTGACGACCAGCCAGGCCAGCCCGAGGACCCACATCGCGACCATCACCGCGATGTACGCGGGATGCGTAGGACCGGCCAGCTTCTGCGGGGTGCGGTTCACCGGCGGCGGGGTGTAGGCCGCCTTCTTGCGGACCTTCGACTTGGGCATGTGGCGGACCTCATCGGCTGTGCTGCGGACACGAGTACCGGCCGGTGCGCCGGCCGGGGGCGGGACCTGCGACGTCGGCGGTGCACGTCGTGGGAGCGGCCGACCCGGACAGATCCGCCACCACGGTAGCGCGGATGCCCGCCGGGTTGCGTCACACGGGCGAAACGAACGGGGGATCTAGACGCCCGCGACGAGTCCCGCCATCTCGTCGGATAGCTGCTGCACGACGTCCTCGGAGACGTCGGCGCCCGCCTGACGGAGCCAGTTCGCGAGCATGCGGTGACCGCCCTCGGTCAGGACCGACTCGGGGTGGAACTGCACACCCTCGATCGGCAGCTCGCGGTGCCGCACCGCCATGATCAGCCCGGTCCCGGTCCGCCCGGTGACCTCTAGCTCGGCCGGGAGACCGTCGGGGGCGATCGTGAGGGAGTGGTAGCGGGTCGCGGTGAAGGGCGACGGCAGCTCGCGGAGGACGCCGGTGTCGTCGTGGAAGACCTGCGAGGTCTTGCCGTGCAGCAGCTCCGGCGCCCGCTCGACGATCCCGCCCCACGCCGTCGCCAGCGCCTGGTGGCCGAGGCAGACACCCAGCAGCGGCGTGCCGCGCTCGGCTGCCCGGCGGATCGCCTCGACGCTGCGCCCGGCCCGCTCCGGCGTACCGGGGCCGGGGCTGACCAGCACGGCACCGACCTCGCCGAGCTCGTCGGGATCGACCTCGTCGTTGCGGCGGACGACCGGTTCGGCCCCGAGCTGGGCCAGGTACTGGACGAGGTTGTAGACGAAGCTGTCGTAGTTGTCGACGACGAGTACGCGCACGCCCTCATCCTCCCTGATCAGTTGAAGGGGAAGCCGCTGCTGCCGGTCTCGTCGGTGGAGTCCCCGCCGTCGTTACCGCTGCCGGAGGCCCGGCCGACCGTCAGCGACACCGACTGGCCGTCGGACGCCTGCGACCCGCCGGACGGGCTCTGGTTCAGCACGATGCCGTTCTGCGAGGAGTCGGAGACGTCGACGGTCTGGATCTGGAACGACAGGCCGGCCTCGCGCAGGGTGTTGACCGCGTTGTCGACCCGCTGGCCGACGACGTTCGGGATCTGCGACTGGTTGCCCCGGCTGACCTGGATCGAGATCGCCCGGTCCTTCTGGACCCGGGTGCCCGCGGCGGGATCGGTGCCGACCACGGAACCCGCGGAGCCGCCGCCGTCGACCTCGGTGGTGCTCACCGAGGTGAACCCGGCGCCGCGCAGCGTGTTCGCCGCCTGCTCGGTGCTCTGGCCCGTCACGTCCGGCACCGAGACCGTGGTCTGCTCCTTGCCGACGACCAGCGCCACCGACGTGTTGCCGGGCACCCGCTGCCCTGGGCCGGGATCGGTGCGGATGATCTTCCCGATCTGGCTGGAGTCCGACGTCTTCTGTTCGGTCGTCCCGCCGACCTGCAGGCCGGCCTCGCGGAGCTGGACCTCGGCGTCCGACGGCGAGCTCCCGACCAGCGACGGGACCGTCACCTCGGCCGGTCCGGTCCCGACGAACACCGTCACCCGGCTGTTCTCCGCGACCTGGTTGCCACCGCCCGGGTCGGTCCGGACGACCTTGCCGATCTGCGCGACGTCGGACGGCTGGTTCTGCTGGTCCGGCAGCAGACCGACGGCGGAGATCGTCGAGCGGGCCTGTTCCGGGGTCTGGCCGAGCACGTCGGGCACCGAGACCTGGTCGGGGGAGGAGTTCGAGAACATCTGGAACCCGACGAAACCGAGCAGGCCCAGCACGATCAGCCCGACGAGCCAGAGCGCGATCTTCTTCCCGCGGCCGCGACCGGAGTCGTCGTCGTACCCGTCGTGGTCCGGGGGCATGACGTGCCGGCCGGTCGGTGGGCCGCCGGCCCCGTTCCCGGCCATCCGGCGGGTCGGCATCGTGGTGGTGGCATCGTCGTGCGCCATCATCTGGGTGCGCTCGTACTCGCTCATCACGAGCGGCGCGTGCACCGGCTCACCGTTGCGCACCCGCACCAGGTCGGCCCGCATCTCGGCGGCCGACTGGTAGCGGTTGGCCGGGTTCTTGCTCAGCGCCTTCAGCACCACCGCGTCGAGCGCAGGCGGCACCGACGGGTTCAGCTCCGACGGGGCGCGCGGGTCCTCCCGGACGTGCTGGTAGGCGACCGCGACCGGGGTGTCGCCGGTGAAGGGCGGCTCGCCGGTGAGCAGCTCGAAGAGCACGCAGCCGGCCGCGTAGACGTCCGACCGGGCGTCCACGGACTCGCCGCGGGCCTGCTCCGGGGACAGGTACTGCGCGGTGCCGATCACGGCGGCGGTCTGGGTGACGTTCTGACCCTCGCCCAGTGCACGGGCGATGCCGAAGTCCATCACCTTGACGGCACCGACGCCGTTGATCATCACGTTCGCCGGCTTGACGTCGCGGTGGATGATCCCGTGCCGGTGCGAGAAGTCGAGCGCGGCGCACACGTCGGCCATCACCTCGACGACCCGCTGCTGGGACAGCGGCCCCGTCGTCTTGACGATCTCGCGCAGCGTCTGGCCGTCGACGAACTCCATGACGATGTACGGCAGTGGCCCGAACTCGGACTCGATCTCGCCGGTGTCGTACACGGCGACGATCGCCGGATGGTTCAGCGACGCCGAGTTCTGGGCCTCGCGGCGGAAGCGCAGCTGGAACTGCGGGTCGCGGGCCAGGTCGGCGCGCAGCACCTTGACCGCCACGTCCCGGCCGAGCCTGGTGTCGAGGCCGCGGTGGACCTCGGACATCCCGCCGTAGCCGAGCGGGTCGCCCAGCTCGTAGCGCTCGGAGAGCAGTCGCGGTGTCGTCATCGGTTCAGGTTCCCGGGGTCGGAGGCGTACTCATCATGCCGGTCGGTGGACGTGATCACTCCCGCGCGGTCGTCGTGTGCGCCGGGCCGTCCGTTGCGTGGGATCACCGGCCGACCTCCGGTCCGCCACGTGGAGGTGTGGCGGTGAGCGGCCGGGAAGTGGCCGCCGGTCCCGTGCGGTCGGCCTCCCACCCGGAGGCCACCGTCACGGTACCGGGGGCCGGGCCCAGCGAGCCGGTTCGGCTACCGCCCGGCGACGTCTCCCGGAGGATCATGACCGCCAGCACCACCGCCGCGACGCTCAGCAGGACGAAGAGCACCGCGAGCCAGGCCTTCGCCCGGCCCGACCGTTTCGGGGTCAGGTCCAGGGGGCCGGACGGGTGCTGCTCGGGCGCGCGGTCGCCGGAGCCGCGGCCGGTCGGCGGCCGGGCCGGTGCCGGTCGCTGTGCGGCGGGCGGCCCGGAACCCGGGTGCGCGGGCACCTGCGGTCCGGTCGGCGGCCGGCCGCCGTGCCCCGCTGCTGGCCCGCCCGGCGGGTACGGCGTCCGCGCCGGGGTCCAGCCGTGGGCGGGTGAACCCGGCCCAGCGGGGGGTGGGACGGGGAGGGGACCCGAACGCGGGCGCACGGGCGGCGGTCCGGCCGGTGGCCGGTTCCCGCCGGTGACGGGACGGGACCCCGGTCCCGTAGGCGGGCGGCCGCCGGCGTCGTCACCGGCCTGCAGTCCGTGCCGCGGGGACCGGGCCGGCGGGTCCGCCGGGCCGGGGATCTCGGGCGGGCGGCCCGCGGGTTCCGGGCCGTCGGCGTCGGAACGGGCGTGCCGGCGCGGCCCGCCCTGCGGGTCGTCGTCGGGCCGGAAACCCGGTGCGTGCCCGGTCGGGGCCGGGATGCCGGCGGGCGGCGGGCGGTGCCCGCGTCGTACGGCCGCGACGGCCTCGGCGAACTCGGCGCCGTCGGTGTAGCGCTGCTCGGGGTCCTTCACGAGCACCGTGGTGATCAGCTCGCGGATCCGCTCGGGGATCTCGTCGGGCAGCGGCGGCGGGTCGTCGCGGACCTGCATCATCGCGACGGCGACCGCGCTCTCGGCGCGGAACGGGCGCACCCCGGCCAGGCACTCGTAGCCGACCACGCCGAGGGAGTAGACGTCGCCCGACGGGCCGGCCTCGTCGCCCGAGGCCTGCTCCGGCGCGATGTAGTGCGCGGTGCCCATGACCATCCCGGACCGGGTGACCGGGACGGCGTCGGCGGCCTTGGCGATGCCGAAGTCGGTCAGCTTCACGACGCCGTCGGTGCGCAGCAGGATGTTGCCGGGCTTCACGTCGCGGTGCACGAACCCGCGCTCGTGCGCCGCCTGCAACGCCCGCGCGGCCTGCTCGAGGATGTCGAGCGCCTCGTCGGACGGGATGGGCCCGCGCCCGATCCGGGTCGACAGCGGCTCGCCGCGGACGAGCTCCATCACCAGGTACGCGGTGCGGCCGCCACCGACGGGGCCGTCGTCCTCGCCGTAGTCGTGCACCGAGGCGATGCCGGCGTGGTCCAGCGACGCCACCGTGCGCGCCTCGATCCGGAACCGGTGCAGGAACTCCGGGTCGTCGGAGAGATCGGCCTTGAGCACCTTCACGGCGACGCTCCGCCCGAGACGGGTGTCGGAGGCCTCCCAGACCTCTCCCATCCCGCCGACCGCGATCCGCCGGTCCAGCTGGTAGCGCTCGGAGATCAGCTGCCCGGCCGCCAGCGCGCTCACGGGCCCGCCGGGGACCTGCGCCGTGCCGTTCCCGCGGCGTGTCCCCGCCTCACTGGGCGTCCCGGAGGGTCTCGGCGATGACGGCGCGGCCGATCGGTGCCGCGACCGAACCGCCGGTGGCCTCGGCACCGCGGTCCCCGCCGCTCTCGACCAGCACCGCGACCGCGACCCGGGGGTTGTCGGCCGGGGCGAACGCCACGTACCAGGCGTGCGGCGGGGTGTTCTTCGGGTCGGTGCCGTGCTCGGCGGTACCGGTCTTCGAGGCGATCTGGACGCCGGTGATCTTGCCGCCGCCCTGGGTCCGGTCCTCGGAGCCGATCATCAGGTCGGTCAGGGTGCGGGCGACGTCGCCGGGCATCGAGCGGGCCATCCGGTCCGGCTCGGTGGTGTCGACGACGTCGAGCGTCGCGCCCTGGATCTCCTTGATCAGGTGCGGGGCCATCGTCTGGCCGCCGTTGGCGATCGAGCCGCCGATCATCGCCAGCTGCATCGGGGTCAGCCGGACGTCGCGCTGGCCGATCGCGGACTGCTGGGTGGAGGGCACGTCGGACATCGGACCGACCTGCGACGCGGTGACGGGCATCGGGATCTGCAGGTCCGACCGGCCGATCCCGAACGCCTCGGCCTGCGCCCGGAGCTTGTCCGCCCCGAGCTCCTGGCCCAGCTGGGCGAACGCGGTGTTGCAGGAGCGGGCCAGCGCCTCGCGCAGCGACGCGGTGTCGCCGCCGCCGCACTGCGAGCCGTTGTAGTTCTCCAGCGTGGTCGTCGAGTCGGCCAGCTGGATGTTGCGGGCCGCGGTGAGCCTGCTCTCCGGGGTGTACCCGTTCTGCAGCGCTGCCGCGGTCGTGACCAGCTTGAACGTCGACCCGGGCGGCTCGATCTCGTTGATCGCGCGGTTGGTGAGCGGGTTGAGCTCGGCGTTGTTGTACTCGCGCCAGGCCGCCTGCTGCTCGGCCGCGTCCGGGGCGGCCAGCCGGTTCGGGTCGTACGACGGCGTCGAGGCCATCGCCAGGATGTTGCCGGTCTGCGGCTCCAGCGCGACGACGGCGCCGGTGTAGCCGCGCGACTGCAGGCCGTCGTAGGCGACCCGCTGCACGTCCGGGTCGACCGTGGTCACGACGTTCCCGCCCGCCGGGTCCCGGCCGGTGATCAGGTCGGACAGCCGGCGCACGAACAGCCGGTCGTCGGTGCCGTTCAGCACGTCGTCGGTGGACCGCTCGAGGGCGCCCTTGCCGTAGACGGTGGAGAGGAACCCGGTGATCGGCGCGAACGCCGGGCCCTCCGGGTACTGCCGGGCGTAACGCAGCCGGCCGTCGCTGTCGACGCTCTGCGCCAGGACCTGGCCGCCCGCGGTGATCTGGCCGCGCTGGCGGGAGTACTCGTCGATCTGCGTGCGCTGGTTGCGCGGGTCGTCGCGGTACTGGCCGGCCACGACGACCTGCACGTAGGTGATGTTCGCGAGCAGCGCCACGATCATGACCATCACGGCGAGGGCGACGCGGCGTACCGGGCGGTTCACGGGTCGCTCCTCTCCTGGGACGCGGGCGTGGGTGTGGTCGACGGGCGGGAGCTCTGCGGGCGCTGGACGAGCTCGGTGCTCGCCTCCGCGATCGGCGCCCGTTGCTGGGCGGGCCGCTTCGGCAGCGGCGCCCGTGCCACGTGCGAGATCCGCAGCAGGAGCGCGACGAGCACGTAGTTCGCCAGCAGCGACGACCCACCGTAGGACAGGAACGGCAGCGTCAGACCGGTCAGCGGGATCAGCTTGGTCACCCCGCCGATGACGACGAAGATCTGCAGCGCCACCGAGAACGCCAGCCCGGTCGCCAGCAGCTTGCCGTAGGAGTCGCGCACGGCCAGCGCCGAGCGGAGCCCGCGGGTGATCAGGACCAGGTAGACGACCAGGATCGCCGCCAGCCCGATCAGGCCGAGCTCCTCGCCGAGCGAGGAGAAGATGAAGTCGGACTCGGCGAAGGGCACGAGGTCCGGCCGGCCGGCACCCAGGCCGGTCCCGCCGACCCCGCCGGTGCCCAGCCCGAACAGTGCCTGGGCGAGCTGGAAGCCGCCGCCGTCGTAGTCCTCGAACGGGTCCAGCCAGATCTGCACGCGGACCCGCACGTGCCCGAACAGCTGGTAGGCGATCGACGCGCCGACGGCGAAGGCCGTCAGCCCGATCACCATCCAGGAGATCCGCTCGGTGGCCGTGTAGAGCAGGACCAGGACCAGCCCGAAGATCAGCAGCGAGCTGCCGAGGTCGCGGGAGAAGACCATGATGCCGATCGACAGGCCCCAGGCGGCGAGCAGCGGCGCCAGGTCGCGGGCGCGCGGCAGCTCCATGCCGAGGAACCGGCGGCCGGCCGTGGAGAGCAGGTTGCGCTTCTGGACCAGGTAGGCCGAGAAGAACACGATCAGCAGGATCTTGGCGAACTCGCCGGGCTGGATGCCCGGGCCGCCGGGGATCCGGATCCACAGCTTCGCGCCGTTGACCTCGGAGATCGACGACGGCAGCACGGCGGGCAGCGCGAGCAGCACCAGCCCGAGGAAGCCGGCCGTGTAGCCGTAGCGGGCGAGGGCGCGGTGGTCGCGCAGGAAGTACAGGACCAGCGCGAACAGCGCGAGCCCGGCCACCGTCCAGGTGATCTGGGCCGTGATGAGCCCGCTCGGGACCTCCCGGCCGAGCAGCTCCGCGCGTGCCGCCCTGGCCAGGTCCAGCCGGTGGATCATGACCAGGCCGATGCCGTTGAGCAGCGCCACCGACGGGAGGATCAGCGGGTCGGCGTAGGGCGCCAGCCACCGCACCGCGAGGTGCGCGCCGGAGAACAGCACCAGGTAGGCCAGCCCGACCAGGAGCAGGTCCGTGGTGAGCGACTGCTCCTGGTTCGCCTCGACCAGGACGAGTGCACCGGTCGTCAGCACCGCCGCCAGGCCGAGCATGACCAACTCGATCCCGCGGCCGGTGCCGGTCGTCGGCTCCGGCGCGCCGTTGCCCGCCGTCATCAGCTGTCGAGCCGGCAGTTGCGGCCCGGGTCCGGGGTCATGGTCGGCAGCGGCGTGGTGGTCACCGGGGGTCCGCCGGGCACGGCGGGCGGTGCGACCACGGGCGGCGCCGGGGGCGGGTTCAGCGTCGAGCACAGCGGCAGCATCTGCTCGCGCAGCCGGTCCACGGTGTCGCGGGCGCCGGTGTCGCCGTCGTCGGAGACGATCCCGCCGGAGACCTGGGTGCGCACCGACTGCGGGAGGTCGTCGAGGTCGATGTCGGAGCGCTCGGCGACCCGCTGCAGCGGGACCCCGAGCACGTTCCCGCGCACGCCCTGGTAGATCGCGACCTGGTTCTGGTCCACGCCCACGTAGTACTGCTGGAGAACCAGTGCCCGGGCGACGAAGACGCCGGCCACCAGCACCACGAGCACGCCGAGCAGCGCGAGCACGGGCCGCAGCCCGCGCCGGCGCCCGTCGGACCCGGTCCGGTCGGGTTCGAGCCGCACCGGCTCGGTGCGGGGCAGGGTGGTCGCCGCGGCCCGCTGCGCGGAGGTGTCCGGGGCACGCTCGTCGTGCCGGTAGTCGCCGTCGCCCGCGCGGGGGCTCCGCCCGGCCGACCCACCGATGATCGGCGCGTCGTCGGCGTAGTCCACGTCCACCACGTCCGCCACGATGCACGTGATGTTGTCGGGCCCGCCACCACGCAGCGCGAGCTCGATCAGCCGGTCGGCGCACTCGCGCGGGTCGGCGTAGTCCTCCAGCGTCTGCTGCAGGGTCTCGTCGCTGACCGGGCCGGAGAGCCCGTCCGAGCAGAGCAGGAAGCGGTCGCCGGCGCGGGACTCGCGGATCGACAGCGAGGGGTCGACGTCCTGCCCGGTGATGGCGCGCAGCAGCAGCGAGCGCTGCGGGTGCGTGTGCGCCTCCTCCTCGGTGATCCGCCCCTCGTCGATCAGCGACTGGACGAACGTGTCGTCCTTCGTGATCTGGGCGAACTCGCCGCCGCGCAGCTGGTAGCAGCGCGAGTCGCCGACGTGCACCATGCCCAGCCGCGACCCCGCGAAGAGGATGGCGGTCAGCGTGGTGCCCATGCCCTCGAGATCGGGGGCGTCGGCGACGTGCCGGGAGATCGCGTCGTTGCCCTCGTGGGTCGCGTCGCGGAGCTCGGCGAGCAGGTCGTCGCCGGGAACGTCGTCGTCGAGCGGGGCCAGTGCGGAGATCACCAGGGACGAGGCGACCTCGCCGGCGGCGTGCCCACCCATGCCGTCGGCGAGGGCGAGCAGTCGGGGGCCGGCGTAGACGGCGTCCTGGTTGTTCTGCCGGACCAGTCCGCGGTCACTGCGGGCCGAGTAGCGCAGCACCAGTGTCACGGGGCGGCTCCGGCTTCGGTCGGGGCACGTCGGGGCGATCCCGCGCCGCGGGACCGGTCGAGCGGCCGCGGCACCGGGGGAGCGGGCGGTCGCGGCGTGGTGGTCATGGTTGGTCCAGGGCCGTCACGATCGCAGCTCGATCACCGTCTTGCCGATGCGGACCGGCGTCCCCAACGGGACCCGGGTGGGCCCGGTGACCTTATTACGTTCGAGATAGGTGCCGTTCGTCGACCCGAGATCCTCGACGTACCACTCGTCTCCCTGCTGGGAGATGCGGGCGTGCCGGGTGGATGCGTAGTCGTCGTCGAGCTTGAGGGTGGAGTCGTCCGCGCGGCCGATGAGGATCGGCCGCGAGTCCAGGGTGATCCGGCTGCCGGTCAGCGGGCCCTGGGTGACGAGCAGCTGGCGGGCCACCTTCCCGCGGCCTGCGCCACGGGCACGGGGGGCCTTGCCTCCCGACCGGCCGGGCACGGCGCCCTTGAGCCCGGAGGCGGTGTAGAGGTCCGAGCGGACCACCTGCAGTGCGAGCAGGACGAACAGCCAGAGAAGGGCCAGAAAGCCACCTCTGGTCAGCTGCAGCACCAGTTCCGGCACTTCGCCTGCTCGCCCTTCTCGTCCGCCTGCACGGTCCGCCCACCCGGATCGGGGCCGGGCGGACGGACCGTCATGTCCCGTCCAGTCTGACCTGTCGCCCGAGCGGGCTCAGCCCTGGGTCCGGAACACCAGGCTGGAGTGACCCACGCGGATCACGTCGCCGTCGGTGAGCTGGCACGACTGCACCGGCGAGTTGTTCACCGTGGTGCCGTTGGTCGAGCCCAAGTCGTTCAGGGTCGCGACCTGGCCGTCCCAGGTGACCTCGAGGTGCCGGCGGGAGACGCCGGTGTCCGGGAGGCGGAACTGGGAGTCCTGACCGCGGCCGATGACGTGGGTGCCCTCGACCAGCTGGTAGTTGCGGTTCGACCCGTCGTCCAGGATCAGCATCGCGGTGAGCTGCACCGGTGCGCCCCAGCCGCCCTGGCCGCCGTAACCCTGGCCGTCGTAGCCCTGGTCGTACCCGCCCTGCGGCTGGCCGTAGCCCTGCGGCTGGCCGTAACCCTGGGGCTGGCCGTAGCCGTCGTAGCCCTGGTCGTAGCCCTGCTGCGGGTACCCGCCGGGCTGGGCGTAGCCCTGGGGCTGGCCGTAGCCGTCGTAGCCCTGGTCGTAGCCCTGCTGCGGGTAGCCGGGCTGCTGCTGCGGGTATCCGCCGTAGCCCTGGTTCGGGTCCGCGTAGCCCTGCTGCGGCTGGCCGTAGCCCTGCGGCGGCTGCCCGTAGGCGGGCTGGCCGTACTGGTCGTAGCCCTGGGGCTGTCCGTACCCGCCCTGCGGCTGGCCGTACTGGTCGTACCCGCCCTGCTGCTGGCCGTAGCCCTGCTGACCCTGCTCCTGGTCGTACCCCGGAGGCGCGTAGGTCTGCTGGCCGTACCTGCCGGGGGCGCCACGGTCGTACCCGTACTGCCCGTTCTCCTCGGGGTGGCCCGGTTGCTGGCTCATGGGTGCTTCTCCTGCGGTGCGTGCTCTGGTGGCGGCCCGACGGGAAGCGTCGGGATCGACAGCGGAGCGGGTGCGGAATTGTCCCGTGTGCAGCGCCTCGGAGCGCTCCAGGAAGACTACGACCTCACCGTAGGTGTCCCAGCCCTGGTCGGTGAGTTCCTTCGCCACGTGCGACGAGAGGGATCGGACGACCCCGTCCTCGTCGCCCGCCATCCGGTCGAGATCGCTGGGACTGAGCAGAACGGTGTACCGGTTGGGCGCCAACAGGCGACCTCCGGCGAGCTGCTCGACGTGGTCCTCGGCTTCCCTCAGCAGTGCCTGTGCGACTTCCTGTGGGACGACACTGCCTCCGAAGACCCGCGCGAAGGCGTCGCCCACGAACCCCTGCAATCGGCGCTCGAAGCGATCCACGCGGCCCAAATGATCTCCTCCGTCCGCATCGGCGTGTCGGTGATGTGCGACCGATGGTATCTGTGCTAACCCGCGGCCCCGGCGGCGCCCGACCGAACGGCCCACGCCGTCGCCGTCCGCTGGTCACCCGTGCCCTCTCCGATCTACCCGTCCGGCCGGTCCCGCGCACCCCCCGGCACCGGCCGGCGGCCGGCGGGGACCCCCTGCGAACGGGTCCGCGGCGGGGTGCTAGCTTTCTTCCTGTCGCTCCGGGCGAGTGGCGGAATGGCAGACGCGCACGGTTCAGGTCCGTGTGTCCGAAAGGACGTGAGGGTTCAACTCCCTCCTCGCCCACCACAACTTCTCACCTCCGGTAGAGATTCTTCCTCCCCGAGGGTCACCGTCGCCATCGCGCGATCGGTATCCATTATCACCCGTTCCGGTGTGGCGCACGCATGTCGGTCACCGTCCGGCGCCTAGCGGTCACGTACAGCGGGACGCTCCGGATGGTCGGCCATCGCGAGCACGTCCGCGTACGCGCCGGGATCGCCCTCCTCCTCGTACCGGGTGTAGGCGGCCGCGGTCCAGGCGAGATCCGGCGACAGCCGGCGCTCCAGGGCGGCCCGTCCCATCCGCAGGTGACCGTCAGATCAGCGGGGAGGCCTCGTCCCAGCAGCCGGCCACCGCCGAGCAGGACGACACCGCTTGCGCCGAGCGGTACCGGTTCGTCGCGGAACGCGCGGTCCCGGTGCACGTCCCGCAGCCGGGGCAGCACCGATCCGCTGCCGTCCGGGGCCATCGGCCCCAGCACCTCGCGGCGCAGGGCCGGCTCGTCCAGCCATCCGTCGAGGAACATGGCGGGATCGGTCCGGCCGAACTCCAGGCGGACCGATGCGGGCCGCAGGAAGTCGTCGGCGTCGACGGCGAGCGCGTCCCGGCCCCGGTCCCGGAGCAGGCCGGCGACGGCGCGTGCCAGCTCGACCGGCCCGGTGGGCGGCGAGCCGTCGACGACGACCCGCAGCCGTCCGGGCACGGCGGTGACCCGCTCCACGAGGTGGGCGGCGAGCCCGTCGCGGTCCGTCGGCCGGAACCCACCCGCCACGCGTCCTCCGTCCGCTGGTGCCCGTCGTGTCCGGCGGCGACACTAGGCGGGTGGCGGGTGAGGACGGCACCGGTGTCCCCGGCGGAACGGCCGGCACCGCGCTGCGGCGTGCGCTGCGGGTGCTGGAGTCCGTCGCCGAGATCGGCGACGGGGTGACCGCGAAGGCGCTCGCCCGCCGCCTCGACCTGCCCCTCCCGACGACGTACCGGGTGCTCGGCACGCTCGTCGAGGAGGGCTACCTCGTCCGGCTGCACGCGGTGCGCGGCTACGGCCTCGGTTACCGGGTCGTCGGGCTCTACCGCGGGATGACCGACCGGATCGTGCCGCCGGCGCCTGCCCGGGAGATCCTCGCCGACCTGCACGTCCGGGTCGGGGCGGCCGCCGTGCTGGCCGTGCTGCGGGCGGGCGACGTCGTGGTCGCGCACAGCGAGACGTGCGCCGCGCACCCCGGACCGGGGGCGATGCCGGGCGAGCCCGTCCCCGCGCACGCCACCGCACCCGGGAAGGCACTGCTCGCGGGGCTGGACGCCGGACGGCTCGCGGAGGTGCTCGGCGCCGGCCCGCTCGGCGCGCTGACCCCGCACACGCTGACCGACCGCAGGCTCCTCGACCGGGACCTGCTGCGGGTGCGCTCGGCGGGCGTCGCCGTGGAGGTCGAGGAGCACGCCCGTGGCCGGGCCGGGCTGGCCGTCGCGGTCCCGTCCGGGGACGGCACGGCGGCGCTCGGTGTGGTCGTCAGCCGGGCGGACTTCGCCGGCCGGCGGTGGCAGCTGGAGCAGGCCGTCCGGGAGGCGGCCGGTCCGCTGGCCCGCCACCTCGCTGCCGCCACGCCCCTCGCCGCGCCGGGCTGAGCGGCCCCGGACTTCACCGCCGGGGTGCCCGCCCGCGCCGGTCCCGCGAGGATGGCCGGATGGCTGATGAGGTCCGCTACGAGCGGGACGGGCACGTCGTGACGATCACCTACGACCGGCCGGAGAAGCGCAACGCGATCGACGGCGACATGCGCCGCTCGATCAACGCGGCCTGGGACCGGTTCCGCACCGACGACGACGCGTGGGTGGCGATCGTGACCGGCGCGGGGCAGGCGTTCTGCGCCGGGGCGGACCTGCGCTCGACCACCGGCAACCCCGCCGGCGACTTCCCCGGGAGCTTCTGGGAACGCCCGACCGTGAACTCGCTGGAGAGTGGCTGGGAGATCTTCAAGCCGATCGTCGCTGCGGTGAACGGCGCCGCCGTCGGCTACGGGGTCACCCTGCTGACCTGGTGCGACTTCGTCATCGCTGCGGAGGAGGCGACGTTCTGCTTCCCCGAGGTGCGGCTCGGCGTGCCGACGATCGTCGGCGCACTGCGGCTTCCCAGGATGATCGACCGGCAGGCCGCGATGGAGCTGCTGATGACGGGGGAGACGATCGACGCCCACCGGGCGCGGGAGATCGGGCTGGCCGGCCGCGTCGTCCCCGGGGAGTCCCTGATGGAGGAGGCGCGCGGCCTGGCGGAGCGGCTCACCGCGGGTGCCCCGCTCGCCCAGCGCGCGATCAAGGAGATGGCGGTGCGGGGGCCCGAGATGGGCACGACGGAGGCCATCCGGTTCGGCGAGACGATGCGCCGGGTCGTGGGCGCCACCGAGGACGCGGCGGAGGGAGCGGCGGCGGCGCGGGAGCGGCGGGCGCCGGTCTGGCGGGCCCGCTGACGTTCCGCCCTCCGGAAGCGCGGTCGGCGGACATGCACGCGCGGCGATACCTTCGGGCGCATGCCGGAGACAGCGCAGTCCGAACTCGTCCGCACGGTCCCGCCGTTCCGCGCCGACCACGTCGGCAGCCTGCTGCGGCCGCCGGCCCTGCTCGCCGCCCGGGAGCGGCACGCCGCCGGTGAGCTCGACGCCGCCGGTCTGCGTGCCGCCGAGGACACCGCGATCGCCGACGTCGTCGCGCTGCAGGAGTCGGTCGGTCTCCGCTCCGCGACCGCCGGCGAGTTCCGCCGCACGTCGTGGCACATGGACTTCATCTACGCCCTCGGCGGCGTCTCCCGGACCTCCGGGAAGGTCGAGGTGGCGATGCGCAATGCCACCGGGCAGAACAACTTCACCTCGGCCGGGATGGCGGTCGACGGGAAGGTGGGGCTCGACGAGCCGATCTTCGGCACCGCGTTCGACTTCCTCGCGTCGCAGGTCACCACGGCGACGCCGAAGCTGACTATCCCCTCGCCGAGCATGGTCTACGCCCGTGGCGGCCGGGCCGTGATCTCCTCCGACGTCTACCCTGACATCGAGGAGTTCTGGGCGGACCTCTCCGGTGCCTACGCCCACCAGCTCGCCGCGATGTACGACCGCGGCTGCCGCTACCTGCAGCTCGACGACACCGCGCTGGCCTACCTCAACGACCCGGCGCACCGCGAGCAGCTGGCGGAGAAGGGCGACGACCCGGACACCCAGCACCTGCGCTACATCCGCCAGATCAACGCGGCGATCGCCGGCCGTCCCGCGGACCTGGCCGTCACCACGCACATGTGCCGCGGGAACTACCGGTCGTCCTGGGCGGCCGAGGGCGGCTACGACCACGTCGCCGAGGCACTGTTCGGCGGCCTGGAGGTCGACGGCTTCTTCTGCGAGTTCGACGACGAGCGCTCCGGCACGTTCGCGCCGCTGCGGTTCGTCCCGTCCGGCAAGCAGGTGGTGCTGGGGCTGGTGACGACCAAGACCGGTGCCCTGGAGGACCCGGACGTGCTGAAGCGGCGGATCGACGAGGCCGCCCGGTACGTGCCGCTGGACCAGCTCTGCCTGTCCCCGCAGTGCGGCTTCTCCTCCACCGTCGAGGGCAACGAACTCACCGTCGACGACCAGCGGCGGAAGCTGGAGCTGATCGTCTCGGTCGCGGAGGACGTCTGGGGACGCTGAGACCTCCCCGCACGACCCCGGCCGGGCACATACTCGTCGGGTGGCCTACGACGAGGGGCTCGCCGCCCGCATCCGCACCCTGCTCGCGGACGAGCCCGGGCTCACCGAGCGGCGCATGTTCGGCGGCCTCGCCTTCCTGCTCGACGGCCACATGGCCGTCGCCGCCAGCGGGAGCGGCGGCCTGATGGTGCGGGTGGACCCGGCGCGGTCCGCCGAGCTGCTGACCCGCCGCGGGGCCTCGCGCATGGTGATGAGCGGCCGCGAGACGGCCGGCTGGCTGCGGGTGGCGGGCGAGCCGGACATCGACGACCTCGACGGTCCGGAGCTGGCCGGATGGGTGGCGGAGGGCGCCGGTTTCGTGCGGACCCTGCCGCCGAAGTGAGATCCTCACCGGTGTGAGCACCGCTGCCGCCGCCTCCCCGTTGCACGACCGCGTGCTGGCGGGTGCGGGACCCGGCGCCCGGCTGCTCGACGTCGGCTGCGGCACCGGCGGCCTGCTCGCCCGCGCCGTGGGCGACGGCCTCGTCGTGTCCGGCGTGGACGTCGAGCGGCGGGCCCTCGCGATGGCGGAGCGGGCCGCGCCGTCGGCCGCGCTGACCGTCGCCGACGCGCACGAGCTCCCGTTCGACGACGACGCGTTCGACCTGGTCACCCTGGTCCAGGTGCTCGAGCACCTGACGAACCCGGTGCAGGCGCTCCGGGAGGCCGGGCGGGTGTGCGCACCCGGCGGGACGGTGCGGGCCACCGTCTGGGGCACCCCCGACGAGTGCGACGCGGCGGTGATCGGTGCGGCGCTCGCCCCGCTCACCGACGCGGCCCCCGCACCCCGCCAGGACCGGCCGCCCGGCCCGGACCGCAGCGGCACCGGGGCCCCGCCGCTGACCGACCCGGAGCGGCTGGCGAGGCTCGCCGGCCTCGCCGGGCTCGCGGTGCGGGAGATCGCCGTCGTCCGGGTGCCGGCGGACCACCCGGACGCCGACGACCTCGTCGCCGGGGTCCTGGAGTCCGGCCCGGGCCGGCACGCGGCCCGCTCGGCGGGACCGGCGGCCGTCCGGACGGCCCTGCTGGACGCCCTGGAGCCGTTCCGGGCCGGTGACGGCTACCGGCTCGTCGACACCGTGCGCGTCCTCGACGCCACCCCGGAACGCACGTGAGCCGTGCCCCCGGCGAGAGGGGCACGGCTCACGTGGTGCGGGGCCGGCAGGGTCCGGCCCGTCCTCACCCGCCTGTCGCGGCGGGTTCCCGCTGCTCGTAACGGATCTTGAGCAGCGACTTGCAGTACTCCCCGTTGGTCTCGATCCCGACCCGCTGCAGCCGCGCCCGGCGCAGGTGGAGCGGGACCTGTTCGACCTGTACGGGGCTTCCGTCCGGATGCACCAGCAGCGGCGCGTCGTCCCCGGCGGGTAGGCCGATGGCCTCCCGGCGGCGACGCATCCGGGCGAGCTCATCGGTGTCGGCGTCGGTGCCGGTGAGCGCGCCGAGCGTGAGCGAGGCGAGCTCCTCCGGTCCGCGACCGGCGTCGACCAGCGGCCGGGCCACCCGGTCCTGCCCGGCCAGCGCGGCCTTGGACAGGAACGTGTGGCGCAGCTCGTCCAGCTCCGCCGCGGCCTCGCCGTTCAGCGAGCCCTCGAAGGACTTCACGAACCCGGCGTGCGCCGCGACCCCTCCGTTGATCTCGTCGGAGGCGTGGTGGTCGGCCAGCGTCACCTGCGCCCTGCTCACCCCGGGGACGGCCGTCACCGCGTCGTAGGCGTCGGCGACCATCAGGAACGAGAAGTTCGGGGCGCAGAAGAACGTCGGCAGCCGCAGGCCCACCGTGACCTCACCGGTGGGGGAGACGGTGCACGACTCGACGAAGTCGAGGTCCGTGATCGGCTCGTCCAGTTCCGGATCGAGCACCGTCCCCAGCGCGGACCACACGGCCTGCCGGACGGTGCTGTCGACAGGCCCGGGCGTCACTGTCCCGCGACCAGCTGCTCGCCCGGGGCGTCCTGCAGCTTGAGCTCGTCCGGCACCGGGATGTCGTAGAGCCGGGCGGCGTTCAGACCGAGGATCTTCTTCTTGCTCGCGGTGGTGAGGCGCGGGTAGTCGGCGAACTGGTCGTCGTCCGGCATCTGCCAGTCGACGAGGCCCTCGACCTGCCACTTCGGCGTCCAGATGTTGTAGTCGCCGCCGAAGAGCATCTTGTCCTCGCCGACCCAGAACAGCAGCTCGCCCATCACCTTGGCGAAGAACTTCGGGCGGGCGTGCATCAGGCCGCCGACGACGACGGACAGGCCGGCGTAGACGTTGGGCTCCTGCACCGCCATGAAGCAGAAGTCCTCGATGCGCGGCAGGCCGACGTGCTCGACGATGAAGTTGAGGCCCTGGAAGTCGGTGGCCGCGTGGTCGACGTCGGCGACGTCGAACGCGTCCTTGTCCAGCGGCCAGATCGTCGGGCCCTTGTGCACGTGGACGTTCTTCACGCCCAGGTCCTGCGCCGCCTGCAGGAAGCGGTAGGCCTCGGGGTCGGTCAGCTTGTAGCCGCGGGAGTCGCCGTTCCACTCCGCGGTGTACAGCTTCACGCCCTTGAAGTGGTACTTCTCCATGTCCGCCTCGAGCTGGCGGAGCCCGGCGTCGCCCTCGCGCGGGTCGAAACGGCCGTTGACGATGACCCGGTCGCCGAACCGCTCGAGCAGCTCCGCGTTCTGGTCGATCGTGTTGAAGCCGTTCTTGTACCACTCCTTCAGGTACGTCGACTGGAAGATCGCGTAGTCGACGTGGCCCTCGATGAACATGTCCCGCTCGAAGTCGTCGGCGGAGACCTTGAGGTAGTGCTCCCAGTCCCAGTGCGTCTCGGGCGGGCCGAGCTGGTGGTAGCCGTAGAAGCAGTCGATCCAGCCCTTGGCGTACTGCTCGCGACCCTCGACCCAGTTCTCCCGGGACGCGTCCCAGAAGTGCGAGTGGGAGTCGACGACGAAGTACTTCTCGCCATCCTTCTCGTACATGTGGTTCCTCCTGCGTCAGCTGCTCTGCTGATCGGTGGTGGATCAGGATTTCCGTACGTACGTCCTGGACGGACGTATGAATCAGGGATCAGGGAACGAGGATCGCCCGGCCGCGGACCTTGCCCGCGTCGAGGTCGTGCAGGGCGTCGAGCGCCCGGTCCAGCGGGTACTGCACGGTGTGCAGGGTGACCTTCCCGGCCTGCGCCAGGACCATCAGCTCGGCCAGGTCGTTGTAGGTGCCGACGATGTTGCCGATGACGTTCTTCTCGCCGGCGACGAAGTCCAGCGTCGGGGCCTTGAACTCGCCGCCGTAGCCGAGCATGAACTGGTAGCCGGCCGGACCGGTCATCGCCCAGGCGTCGAGCTCGGCGCCCTGCTCGGCGACGAAGTCGAAGGTGACGGTGGCGCCGCCGCCGGTGATCTCCTGGACCGCCTCGACGTGGTTGCCGTCGGCGACGACCGTCTCGTCCGCCCCGATCTTCTTCGCCAGGTCCAGCGCGGCCGGGTTCTTGTCGACGACGATGATCTTCGTCGCGGTCAGCGCGGCGAGCGCCTGGATGCCGATGTGCCCGAGCCCGCCCGCGCCCTGCACGACGGCGGTGGTGCCCGGGTAGAGGAACGGCACCGACTTGCGGACCGCGTGGTAGGCGGTGATGCCGGCGTCGGCGAGCGCGGCGACGTCGGCCGGGTTGGTGTCCGGGTTCAGCTTCACGCACGCCCGGGCGGTGGTGCGCAGGTACTCGGCCATGCCGCCGTCGTTGTTCGACAGGCCGGGGAAGAAGGCGTCGCCGGTGCACTGCATGTCCCGCCCGTAGCGGCACATCGTGCACAGCCCGCACGACGGCTGCGGGTGCAGGATGACGGTGTCGCCGACCTTGACGTTCGTGACGCCGTCGCCGACGGCGTGCACCCACCCGGCGTTCTCGTGCCCGATCACGTAGGGCAGGTCCGGGTTCTGGATGTCGGCCCAGTCGCCGTCGATGATGTGCAGGTCGGTCCGGCAGACACCGGCACCGCCGACCTTGACGATGACGTCGAGCGGTCCCTGGATCGTCGGCTCGGGGATGTCCTCGAGCTGGGGGTCCTGCTTGTACGCGTGCACCCGCACGGCCTTCACGGGGTACCTCCTGGCGTCGGACGCGCGGCGGTGCGCGTCGATCGTGGTGGGACTCGCGGTCGTTGCTGTGGGAGCGGCGCCGACGTGACCGTGATCGCGTTGTGCCGCCTGTCACATCGATCAGAACCCCACCGCGGACCGCGGACAAGGGGATCCTTTCTCGCCCAGCGATACGACGGACGAATCGGGCGGCTACCCGAACCGGTTACTGACGAGTAGCCTCCGGGTCATGGCTGACGACGCGAGCTGGGTGGCCGGGGCGATGACGCAGGCCGTGCCGTGGGTGGGCACGGCAGGGATCACCTTCGGCGAGATCACCACCGAGCGGGTGGAGGCGTTCCTCCCCGATCGCTCCGACCAGCACAACCATGTCGGCGGCCCGCACGCCGCGGTCATGTTCGGGCTGGGGGAGACCGCCTCGGGCGCGGTGGGCCTCGCGGCCTTCGCCTCGGCGGGCGACCGGGCCGTCCCGCTCGTCGTCCGCTCCGAGATCCGCTACCTGAAGCTGGCGACGGGCGACCTGCGGGCGGAGGCGGTCCTGACCCGTCCGGCGGGTGAGGTCCTCGCCGAGCTCGACGGCGGCACCCGGCCGGAGTTCTCGGTCGACGTCACGATCACCGACGCCGACGGCGTGCAGACCGGCGCGATGACGATCGTCTGGACGCTGAAGCCGAACCGCCGGTAGGTACCGCGCGCGACGTGCGGTCCGGGCCTAGCCTCGGACCATGGACGTGGTGATCGCCGGAGGACACGGGAAGATCGCGATGCGGCTGGCCGCGCTGCTCGCGGGCAACGAGCACACGGTCCGCTCGATCGTGCGCAACCCCGACCACACCGACGAGGTGGCGGCGACCGGCGCCCGGCCGGTCGTGGCCGACCTGGAGTCGGCGACCGCGGACGAGCTCGCCGTGCAGCTGAGGGGCGCCGGCGCGGTCGTGTTCGCGGCGGGCGCCGGGCCGGGCAGCACGGCGGCCCGCAAGGAGACCGTCGACCGCGACGGCGCGACGCTGCTCGCCGACGCGGCCGCGGCCGCCGGGATCCGCCGCTACCTGCTGGTCTCCTCGACCGGGGTGGACGCCGAGCCGGATCCGGAGCGCGGCGAGGTCTGGGCCGCCTACATCCGGGCGAAGAAGGCCGCCGAGGAGGCGATCCGCGCCGACGACCGGCTCGACGCGACGATCCTCCGTCCCGGCAGGCTCACCGACGACCCCGGGACCGGCGCGGTGCTGCTGGCGCCGCCGCCGGTCGACCGCGACGACGTGACCCGTGACGACACCGCCGCCGTACTGGCGGCGCTGCTGACCGCGGACCACACGATCGGGTCGACCCTGGAGCTCCGCGAGGGCGACGTCGAGCTCGCGCAGGCGGTCGCCGCACTCCAGGGGTGATAACCCGGCGACGGCGGGGAATGCTGGTGGCATGAGTCACGAGTACGACGTCGTCGTCATCGGAGCAGGGCCGGTCGGCGAGAACGCCGCCGGTTACGCGGTCGACGCGGGACTCTCCGCGGCGATCGTGGAGGCCGAGCTGCTCGGCGGGGAGTGCTCCTACTGGGCGTGCATCCCGTCGAAGGCGCTGCTGCGCACCCCGCAGGCGGTCGCGGACGCCCGGCGGCTGCCCGGCGTCACCGCGGACTTCGACCCGGCCGCCGTGCTGGAGCGGCGGACGTCCTTCACCTCGAACTGGGACGACACCGGGCAGGTCGAGTGGGCCGAGGGTGCCGGGGCGGCGGTGCTGCGCGGCCGCGGCCGCCTGGCCGGGGAGCGGACCGTCGTCGTCACCGGCGCCGACGGGACGGAGACGACCGTGACGGCCCGCCGCGCGGTGGTGCTCGCGACCGGCAGCGTGCCGGTGACGCCGCCGGTGCCCGGCCTCGACACGGTCGAGTACTGGGGTTCCCGGGGCGCGACCTCGGCGAAGGAGATCCCGCCCCGGCTCGGCGTGCTCGGCGGCGGGGTCGTCGGGTGCGAGATGGCGCTGGCCTTCGCCCGGCTCGGGTCGCGGGTGACGCTGGTCAACCACGGACCGCGGGTGCTGCCGAACGCCGAGCCCGTCGCGTCCGAGCGGGTCGCCGACGGGCTGCGGGAGGCCGGGGTCGACGTCCGCCTCGACACCGGGCTCGACCGCGTCGAGGCCGCGGGCGACGCGACCCGCCTGCACCTCGGCGGGGAGGTGGTCGAGGTGGACCGGCTGCTGGTGGCGACCGGGCGCCGTCCAGCATCGGACGGACTCGGCCTCGACACCGTCGGGGTGACGACGACCGGGCGCGGCGCCGTCCCGGTCGACGACTCCGGCCTCGTCGACGGTGGCGGGGACTGGCTCTACGCGGTCGGGGACGTCAACGGCCGGGCACCGCTCACCCACCAGGGCAAGTACCAGGCGCGGATCGCCGCGCACGCGATCGCCGCCCGGGCCGCAGGCCGCGGGCTCGACGACGGCGCCTGGGGCGAGGACGCCGCGACGGCCGACCACCACGCCGTGCCCCAGGTGGTGTTCACCGATCCCGAGGTCGCCTGGGTCGGCCGGACCGCCGACGCCGCCCGGCGGGACGGCCTGGACGTGCGGGTCGTCGACATGGACATCGCCGTCGCCGGGTCGTCGCTCACCGCCGACGACTGGGCCGGTCGCGTGGTCGCGGTCGTCGACACCCGCCGGGAGGTGCTGATCGGGGTGACCTTCGTCGGACCCGGTGTGGCGGAGCTGCTGCACGGGGCGACGATCGCCGTCGTCGGCGAGGTCCCGCTGGCCCGGCTGTGGCACGCGGTACCCGCGTTCCCCACGGTCAGCGAGGTGTGGCTGCGGCTGCTGGAGACCTACCGCGCGGGCTGAGCGACGGGCGCCGCGCGCACGGTGCGTGCGGCGCCCGTCCGGCTCAGGCCCGGACGCCCAGGTGGTCCAGCAGCTCGACCTCGATGCGGTCCAGGTCGTGCGAGATCGTGCGGAACGCCGCCTTGCGGCGGGCGGCCGGCATGTTCTCCGCGGCCCGGACGGCGGCGGCCAGGTCGTGCAGCCGCGGCTCGGTCTCGTCGGCGAACCGCTTGGCGTTCGCGTCCCGGTCGGTGGTGCCGTCCGCGCGCAGCTCGGCGATCGTCCGCGAGATCCGGGACAGCCGTGCGTGCAGCTTCCCGCCGGGGCCCGAGTAGCCGCCCAGCTCGTCCGGCGAGACGCCGAGCCGCCGGGACCGGTGGTCGTCGAGCCGGTGCCGCAGCGTGCCCGCGGCGGCCATCGCGTACGGGGCCACCAGCGGCGCCACGATCTTGGCGATGCCGAGGTAGCGCTGCACCCGCTTGGCGTTCCACTCGCGGGCGGCGCGCTCGCGCTCGGCGTCCTTCGCGGCGCGGGCCTCGCTCTTGAGCCGGCCCTTCTCCGCGGCCTGCGCGGCCTTGGCCTCGGCCTTGCGGGCGCCGGCGTCCGCCTTCGCGGCGGTCTTCGCGGTCTTCCGGTCGGCCGAACGCGCCTTGAGGTCGGCCTCGGTGAGCAGACCGTTCGCGGCGGCGGCGACCGAGTGCGTGCCCGAGTCCACCGCACGACGGGTGGTCCGGGCCGCCCGCCGGCCCGCCTTCTCGGCGCGGCGGCTCGCCGACTCGGCCCGGCGGTGCAGCTTCTCCGACGCCAGGTCCGCGGTCTCCTTGGTGAACTCGGCGGTCTGCACGGCGGCGGTGTGCACCCGCTCGGACGCGTCGACCGCCGCCTCCCTGGTCGCCGCGGCGGCGCGCTCGCCGGCGCGCGGCTTCCTGCGCAGCAGTCCCATGTCGTGTCCTCCCGGGGTCGGTCCGACCACAGTTGATCGCGATGTCGTCGCCGGAGCCTAAGGCCCGTCCCACCGCCCGCGCAGGTCCGACACCGCGGAGTGACGGCGTCGTCCACCGGATCGGTACCCGTCGGAACTGTCGGGGACGGTCTCTACCCTCGACCACCGTGAGCACCTCGACCGGATCCCGTGCGGCGCCGCGCGTCCTGCTCGACGCCGCCGCGCTGACCGGGTGCCGCCGCCGGGTGCACCTGGACCACGACCCGTCGGCGAGCGGTGCACCCCGGGCCCTGCCCGACCCCGCGATCGAGCAGCGCCGGGCCGACGCGGCCGCGCACCGTGCGCGGATCGGCGAGCTGCTGGCCGGCACCTGGGGCGGGGCCTGGGCGAGCACCTGGCCCGGCGGCGCGACGGGCCCGGCCACGGCGGAGGGTCCGGCGGGCGTCCCGGTCGCGGCCGCGTCCGACGGCGAGGCGTCCGGGCCACCCGCCGGGTCCCGCGCGGCGCGGGCCGCCCGGACGGCGGAACTGGTGGCGGCGGGCACCCCGCTGATCTGGGGTGCCGTGCTCCCGCTCGACGACGACCGCCGCGGCACCGCGGAGCTCCTGGTGCGGGCGCCCGGCGGCGGCTACGTCCCGCTGCTCGTCGTGCGGCGGCGCATCACTGATCCCGGCGAGGGCGCCCGGACCACGGCGGTCACCGACCCCTGGCCGCAGCGCGCCCGGCACGACCCGGACCGCAAGGTCCGCTCGCAGCCCCGCGACCTCCTGGCCCTGGCCCAGCTGACCCGGCTGCTGGAGGCCGCGGGCTGGGCGCCGCCGGAGCCCGCGCCGCGGCTCGGCGGGGTGATCGGGCTGGATGCCGACGTCGTCGTCTGGCACGACCTGGACACCGGGCACTGGCCGGGTGGGCGTTCCACCCTGGAGGAGTACGACGTCCGGTTCGCCGACCGCGCCGCGGTCGCCCGGTCGGCCGCGGCCGGGGGGCCGGCGCTCGCGGCGCCGTCGCGGATCACCGAGTGCCGCCGCTGCCCGTGGTGGCCCACGTGCGAGGCCGCCCTGGAGAGCGCCGACGACGTCAGCCTGGTCGCCCACGGCGAGACGGCGCGGCTGCTGCGGTCGGCCGGTGTGGCGACCGTCGCCGGACTGGCCGGGCTGGATCCGGCCGACCCGCCGTCGGAGCTGGCCGCGCCGTTGCCCGGACCGCCGTTCGGGGATCTCGTGGCACTGGCGCGGGCTCGCAGGCACGGGCTGGCCGTGGCCCGCCGGGTGCCGCGGGTGGAGGTGCCGCGTGCCGACGTCGAGGTCGACGTCGACATGGAGAGCTTCGGCGAGTCCGGCGCGTACCTCTGGGGAGCGTTGCTGTCGCTGCCCGGCGGGGCGCGCGACGGCGACCCCGACCCGGGCTACCGCGCGTTCGCCACCTGGGACCCGCTCCCCACGCGCGACGAGGGCCGCTCGTTCGGCGAGTTCTGGACGTGGCTGTCCGGGATCCGCGCGGCCGCCCGCGCGTCGGGCCGGTCGTTCGCCGCCTATTGCTACAACGAGCAGGCCGAGAACCGGTGGATGCTGTCGTCGGCGCACCGGTTCGCCGGGATGCCCGGCGTCCCGACCGAGGCACAAGTCCGCGAGTTCATCGAGGACCCGTGCTGGGTCGATCTCTACGGCGTCGTGTCGACCTGGTTCCTGTGTGCGCAGGGCAAGGGACTGAAGAAGATCGCGCCCGCGGCGGGCTTCTCCTGGCGGGACCCGGAGGCCGGCGGAGAGAACTCGATGCGGTGGTACCGCGACGCCGTCGCGCTGGAGGGCGGTGAGCCCGATCCCGCGCAGCGCGAGCGGCTGCTCGGCTACAACACCGACGACGTGCTGGCGACCCACGCGCTGCGGGAGTGGATGTCGTCGGATCGGGTGCTCGAGGTGCCACTGGTGACGGAGCTGACCGACCTGCCCGTGTGACGATGCGGGGCGTGGCTCCCCGTGGATACGACCGGATCGGCCCGCGTGGCGCGGTCAGCAGCACCCACCATCTCGGCACCGCCGCCGCGGCGACCGTGCTCGCCCGGGGCGGAAACGCCTTCGACGCGGCGGTGAGCTGCGGGTTCGTCCTGCAGGTCGTCGAACCGCACCTGTGCGGCCCCGGCGGTGAGCTCCCCGCGGTGTTCGTCACCGCCGCCGACCCGTCCCCGACGGTGCTGTGCGCCCAGGGCGTCGCCCCGGCCGCGGCGACGATCGACCGGATGCGCGACGCCGGCTGCGAGACCGTCCCGGGGACCGGCCTGCTCCCGGCCACCGTTCCCGGCGCCTGGGACGGCTGGCTGACCCTGCTGCGGGACCACGGCACCTGGGAGCTCGCCGACGTGCTCGAACCGGCGCTCGGCTACGCCGCGGGCGGGTTCCCGCTGGTCCCGCGGATCTCCGCCGCGCTGGCGACGGTCGCCGGCCACTTCCGCGCGCACTGGCCGACGTCGGCGGCGACCTGGCTGCCCGACGGCCGCGTCCCGGCACCGGGCGAGAGCGTCCGGCTCCCCGCGCTGGCCGAGACCTGGCGGCGGCTGCTCGCCGCCGCGACCGGCCCGAGCAGGGAGGCGCGGATCGACGCGGCCCGCGACGCCTGGTACCGCGGCTTCGTCGCCGAGGAGATCGGACGCTTCTGCGCGACCACCCCGGTCCGCGACGAGACGGGGCTCGACCGCACGGGCCTGCTCACCGCCGACGATCTCGCCGGCTGGTCGGCGCACTACGAGCCGGCCCTGGTCGCCGACGCGGGCCGGGGCTGGTCGGTGGCCAAGTGCGGGCCGTGGTCGCAGGGCCCGGTGCTGCTGCAGCAGCTGCGGCTGCTGGCCGGTACCGGCGTCGAGCTGCCCGGCGGTGTCGCGACCGCGGACACTGTGCACCTCGCCGCCGAGGCGGCGAAGCTGGCGTTCGCGGACCGGGAGGCCTGGTACGGCGACCCCGGCGGCGACGGCGTCGTCGCGGACCTGCTCTCCGACCCCTACACCGACGCCCGGCGGGCGCTGCTCGGAGCGACGTCCGATCCGGGTCTGCGGCCGGGTTCCCCGGGCGGCCGCGAGCCGCGGATCGGCCGCCACGCCGCCACCCCGGGTGCTGCCCGCGGCTCGGGCACGGAGGGTCCCGGCACCGGCGAGCCGACGGTGAGCCGGGACGGGGTCGCCCGCGGGGACACCGTGCACGTCGACGTCGTCGACGCCGCCGGGAACATGGTCTCGGTGACGCCGTCCGGTGGCTGGCTGCAGTCCTCGCCGACCATCCCGTCGCTCGGGTTCTGCCTGGGGACCCGCGGTCAGATGTCCTGGCTGGAGGAGGGCCTCGCGAGCTCGCTGGCGCCGGGCCGGATGCCGCGGACCACGCTCAGCCCGTCGCTGGCGCTGCGCGACGGCGAGCCCGCGGTCGCGTTCGGGACCCCGGGTGGCGACCAGCAGGACCAGTGGCAGCTGTGCTTCCTGCTCGCGATGATCCACGGCGACCTGGACCTGCAGGCCGCGATCGACGCCCCGGCCTGGCACTCGACGGCCTTCCCGGCGTCGTTCGCGCCGCGCGGGTGGGAGCCGCACGGGCTGGTCGTCGAGTCGCGGCTCGGCGCGGCGACCCTGGCGTCGCTGCGGGACCGCGGGCACGCGGTCGACGACGCCGGGCCGTGGGCGCTCGGGCGGATGTGTGCGGCCGGCCGGGGCGACGCGGTGCCCGGTGGCGGTGGCGCCGGGACGCTGCACGCGGCGGTGGACCCGCGGTCCGGGGTGGGCGCCGCGATCGCGGTGTAGCGACCGGCCGTGCACTCGGGCGTTCGACGGGAACGGCCCGGCACCCCTCCTGCTCGGGTGCCGGGCCGTTCCACGTGGAACCCCTACCGGGGGTCACCCTCCCGGACGTGCCGGCCGTTGCCGTTCGGCGACGGGACGGGGCCGGGCTCGTCGAGCGGGTGCGGGAACTCCACGTCGGAGTGGGTCACCCGGCCCGGCTCCAGCGCGACGACGGTCGCCACCGGCGGGTAGCCGCTGGTCGCGAGCGTGTAGCTGCCCGCGGCGAGGCCCTCGAAGGTGAAGGTGCCGTCGGGTCCGGACAGCCGCGACCCGACGACCGCACCCTCGGAGTCGATCAGGGTGGCGAGTGCCTGGCCGACCGGCAGGCCGTCCGGTGCGGCGGTCACCCGGCCGGTGAGGCGCGAGCGCTGCGGCAGCCGCAGGTCCTGCAGTGCGGAGCCGGTGGCCGGGACCTCCACCCCGACCGCGACCGGGTCGACCCCCTCGCCGACGGCCGTCAGCGTGTACCGCCCGGACGGCACCCCGGTGAGGGCGTAGCGCCCGGCCTCGCCGGAGCGGCCCGACGCGGCGACGTCGCCACCGGCGTCGATCAGCGAGACGGTCACGCCCGCCGCGCCGTGGCCGGCCGCGTCCTGCACGGTCCCGTGGATCCCGCTGCCACCGGCCAGCCGCACGTCGTGCCGGACGGGCTCGGTGCCCACCGACACCGTCGCGGCGTGCGGCGGCAGCGCGCCGGAGGCGGCGACGACCAGGTAGCGGCCCGGGCCGTCGAGCGCGATCCGGTAGTGGCCGTCGTCGTCGGTGGTGGTGCGGCCGACCTGGTCACCCGACAGCCGGGCGACGGTGACGACCGCCCCGGTGAGCGCGTCACCGGAACCGTGCTGCACGCGTCCGGTGACGGCCGGGCCGCCGCCCCGGGCCGGCGGGGCCGCCGCGGGCGCGGGCGGCGCGACCGGTGCGGCTGCCGGCTGCCCGGTGGCGGGAGCCGGGTGTGCGGCGCCGTCGGGCTGCGGCGTGCCGTTGCGGGAGCCGTCGGCACGGCCGATCACCGGGATCGGCGTGGTGGGCGGGGCGTCGATCGCGCGGCCGGGCTCGACGCCCGCACCGCGACCGGCCGGGGCGGGCACCGGGGCCGCGGTCGTCGCGTCACCGGTGGGGAGGCTCGCCGACGCACTGGCCTGGGCCTCCGCCCGCGCGGCCTGCGCACCGGACATCGTCCGCAGCGGCAGCTCCTTCACGAACAGCACCAGCACGAACGCGGCCGCGATCACGACGGCGGCGATGAGGAACGCCAGCGTCATCGAGCTGGTGAAGCCCTCCTGGAAGGGGGCGGCGAGCCGCGGGTCGATCTGCTGCAGGAACGACGAGTCGCTCAGCACCGACGAGTTGATCGCGCCGGTCTGCAGCCCCTCGACCACCTGCCGGTTCGCCGGGTCGGCGAGCACGGCCGGATCGGTCACCGCCGCCTGGAAGCCTGCGGTGCCCATCGCGGAGCGCAGCGCCTCGCCGATCCGGTCCCCGGCGGTGGAGAACACCACCGAGAGGAACACGGCGGTGCCCAGCGTGCCGCCCATCTGCCGGAAGAAGGTGACGGCCGAGGTCGTCACGCCCATGTCGCGGGCCGGCATCGCGTTCTGGACGGCCAGCACCAGGGTCTGCATGCACAGGCCGAGGCCGAGGCCGAGGACCGCCATCGTGGCGAAGAGCTGCGGCAGCGGGATCTCCGGTGTGACGGTCAGCCACAGCAGCACCATCGCGACGGTGATCAGCGCGGTGCCGATCACCGGGAAGATCTTGTAGCGACCGGTCCGCGAGGTCAGCTGGCCGGACAGCACCGAGGCGACCATGATCCCGCCGACCAGCGGCAGCATCATGAAGCCGGCCTCGATCGGGGTCGCGCCGTGCACGATCTGCAGGAACTGCGGGAGCAGCGCGATCCCGCCGAACATCGCCATGCCGATCATCAGGTTGATGACGCTGGACAGCGAGAAGACGCCGGTGCGGAACAGCCGGAGCGGGAGCAGCGCGTCGTCGCCGTAGGCCCGCTCGGCCAGCAGGAAGAGCAGCAGCCCGATCCCGCCGATGACGTAGCAGACGATCGAGTTCGTGGAGTCCCAGCCCCACTCGCGGCCCTGCTCGGCGACGATCAGCAGCGGCACCAGGCACAGCGCCAGCGCGATCGCGCCGGGCCAGTCGATCCGCGCCTTCCGCGGGACGTGCGGGATGTTGAGCATCCGCTGCACGACGACCAGGGCGATCAGTCCGATGGGGACGTTGACCAGGAAGATCCAGCGCCACCCGTCGATCCCGGCGATGGTGTCCACACCGGACAGCAGGCCGCCGACGACCGGGCCGATGACGCTGGACGTGCCGAACACGGCCAGGAAGAAGCCCTGGTACCGGGCCCGCTCCCGCGGCGGCACGATGTCACCGAGGATGGTCAGCGCCAGCGACATCAGGCCACCGGCGCCGAGGCCCTGCAGCGCACGGAACGCGGCGAGGGAGTACATCGACCAGGCCAGGGTGCAGGCCACCGAGCCGATCAGGAAGATCGAGATCGCGGTCATGAACAGCGGCTTGCGGCCGAAGATGTCGGAGAGCTTGCCGTAGAGCGGCGTCGTGATCGTGCTGGTGATGAGGAACGCCGTGGTCGCCCAGGCCTGCAGGGACAGGCCGGAGAGGTCGTCGGCGATCGTGCGGATGGCGGTCGACACGACCGTCTGGTCCAGGGCGGCCAGGAACATTCCCAGCATCAGTCCACCCAGGACGGTGAGGATCTGCCGGTGCGTCAGCTCTCCGTCGGCGCTCGCGGCGGCGGGCCGCGCAGCGGCGGCAGCGGTGGACATTCAGGACTCCCGTGCTTCGAAGGTCTGGTAGTCGTCGAGGAAGCGGTCGAGCAGCGTGGTCAGCGCGACGCGGTCGGCGGGGTCCCACCCGCCGAGCACCTCGGCGATCACGTGGGCGCGGCGCCGTCGCTCGGTCTCGATCACCCGGACGCCCTCGTCGTTGGCGGCGAGCAGCGAGGCGCGGCCGTCGCCGGGGTCGGCGCGGCGCTCGACGAGGCCGGCCTTGACCAGCGCCGAGACCTGGCGGCTGATCGTCGAGGGGTCGGAGTGGAAGGCCGCCGCGATCTCGGTGGCCCGTTGCGGTCCGCCGAAGTGCAGGTGGGCCAGGACGTGGTAGCCGGCCATGTCGACGATCATGTCGGGGCGGTGCCGCTCCGCCGACCTCTTGACCTGGCGGACCAGCATGAACAGCTCACGGACCACGGTGTCGGCGAGCTCGATGTCGGCCTCGTCCGGCTCGGCCGTCGCGGGCTTCGCGGTGCTCATCGCGCGCCCCTCTCCCGGTGGTGCATGTATCACGCAACTAGTTGACGGATGCAAGGATGCGCTTCTGCGTTGCGCAATGCAAACCGGTTCGCTGTGACCTACACCATGGGCCTGCCGTGCCGGTACGACCTGCCTCGGCGGACCCGGCTCGGTCGTGAGAAGGGGATGGCGCACACCGGACGGCGCGGTCGTCGTCACCCGGCTGCGGCCGGCGTGGTGACGCGCCACTAGCCTCGCGGGTGATCCGTCTCGCTCCCCGGGAGGACCGTCCGTGCGCATCCGTTCCCTGACCGGCACCGTCCTGCTCGTCCTGATCGGCGCGCTGCTCGCCGGATGCGCGCAGCCCGGCCAGCTCGGCCATCCCGACGACCCCGCCGCCGCTCCCGCCGGGGAGTCCGCACCGGCGCGGGGACCGTCCACCGGTCCCGGCGAGGAGCCGGCCGCGGCGCCCGGTGTCCCCGGGGTCCCGGTCGCCCAGGCCGGGTCCGACGCGCGGGGCGCGCTGGAGCGGCCGATCGAGATCGGCACGCCCGGCCCGTCGGAGCTGCTGGTGCGGACCGAGGTGCTGCAGCCCGGTCAGGCCACCGGATGGATCCGGCACCCCGGCACGGCCGTGTCGGCCGTCCGCTCCGGCACCGTGACGGTGCAGCGGGCCGGCCGCTGCGAGCCGCAGACGTTCGGGGCCGAGCAGGCGTTCTTCCTCGGTGACGGCGAGCCGAACGAGCTCCGCAACGACGGGCCCGAGCCGGTCGTCCTGACCCGCTCCGAGCTGCTGGCGCCCGGCGTCCCCGATCGGGAGTCCACCGAACCGGCCTGCTGACGTCCCGGCGCTCCCGCGCGGACACTCGGTTCTGTCGGTGACCTGTGGGAACATCGACTCGGGTACGGGCAGGGGAGCGGAGACCTTGGCGACGAAGACGGTCATCGCGGCGGACTACCGCGAGTGGCAGGTCCAGCGGCGGATCGAGTGGGCGACGCCCGCTGTGGGCGACGAGTTCGAGCACGACGTGGACGCCGGCAGCGGCGCCGTCGTGCTGATCCTCTCCTCGCTCGCCTTCTTCTGGCTGATGCTGCTGGTCTGGGTCCCGGACAACGTGATCTTCCCGTGGTTCTACTGGCTCGTCGTGGTCGTCGGGCTGGGCTTCTTCCCGGCCCGCTGGCTGCTGCGGCGCCCGTTCACGATCACCGCGAAGACCCAGGGCGGGTACGACCTGCCCCCGGAGAGCTGGACCGGGATGGTCCGGGGGCTCGCGACCGCGCGCGAGGAGACCCGGGTGGTCGTGCGCAGCCTGAAGAACCGGTCCACCCCGGGCCACGCGGACAGCCCGTTGCAGCCGATGAACTAGGAGGCGCGCGGTGCCGGAACTCCCCGAGGTGGAGGCGCTCGCCCACCACCTGCGCGAGCACGCGGTGTACCGCCCGGTGGCGCGGGTGGACGTGGCCTCCATGAGCGCGCTCAAGACGTTCGATCCCGCGGTGTCCGCCCTGGTGGGCCGCGTGGTGACGGGTGCGTCCCGGTACGGCAAGTTCCTGTCGGTCGACTTCGCCGACCGGCCGGACGACGGCGAGCTGCACCTGGTCACCCACCTCTCCCGGGCGGGATGGCTGCGCTGGCACGCCACGGCGGGCGCCACCCCGCCCAAGCCCGGCCGGGGTCCGCTGCAGCTGCGGGTGCACCTCGACGCCGTCGGCGGCCCGGGTTTCGACCTCACCGAGGCCGGAACCCAGAAGCGGCTCGCCGTGTACCTGGTCGACGACCCCGCCCTGGTCCCCGGGATCGCGAAGCTCGGGCCGGACGCGCTCGAGCTGACCCGCCCGGGCCTGGACGAGCTGCTCGACGGCGACACCCGCCGGCTCAAGACGCTGGTGACCGACCAGTCGACGGTCGCCGGGATCGGCAACGCCTACTCCGACGAGATCCTGCACACCGCCCGGTTGTCGCCGTACGCGACGGCCGGCCGGCTGACGACCGAGCAGCGCGACGCGCTGTTCGAGGCCGTGCACGGGGTGCTCGCCGACGCCGTCGGCCGGTCGGTCGGGCAGGGCGCGGCCGAGCTGAAGGGCGAGAAGCGCTCCGGGCTGCGGGTGCACGCCCGCACCGGGCTGCCCTGCCCGGTGTGCGGTGACACCGTCCGGGAGGTCTCCTTCGCGGAGAGATCGTTCCAGTACTGTCCCACCTGTCAGACCGGTGGCAAGCCGCTCGCCGACCGGCGGCTGTCCCGGTTGGTGAGGTAGGTGCGGGTGGAGTCGGGGGTGCTCGCCGTCGTCGACGGCACGACGGTGCTGACGCCGTCGCTGGTGCTGCTGCTGGCGGTCGTCGTGGTCGTCCTCGCGGTCGCGGTGTTCGTCTTCCTCTGGCAGCGCAACCGCCGCAACAACATGGTCTCCCCCCTGGCGAAGGCCACGTTCTCGGCGCTGCACACGGTGGCGCTGGCCGCGCCGGTGCTGCGCGAGGGGCTCTCGGCGCGTTCGGCGTCGCAGGCGTTGCCCTACCTGCGCCAGCTGCTCGAGACGACCGCGATGGCGATGACCGACTCGCGCGGCACGGTCCTGGGCTGGGACGGCAGCGCCGACCAGCACCAGCAGGACGTCCAGACGCTCGCCGACCGGGTGGTCTCCACCGGCCGGATGGAGCTGATGAGCCACACCTCCATCAAGTGCAGCCAGCCCGGCTGCGAGGTCCGCGGCATCGTCGTCGTGCCGCTGGAGAGCGACGGCACCATCATCGGCACGCTGGCCGCGCTCACGCCGGCGACCGCGGGGCCGCCCGTCCTGCGGGCGACCGGCGAGGTCGCCCGGTACGTGTCGAGCCAGCTGGAGCTGGCCGAGCTCGACGACTCGCGGGCCCGGCTGAACCGGGCCGAGGTCCGTGCGCTTCGGGCGCAGATCTCGCCGCACTTCGTCTACAACGCGCTGACCACGATCGCGTCCTTCATCCGGACCGACCCGTCCCGTGCCCGCGAGCTGCTGATCGAGTTCGCCGACTTCACGCGGTACTCGTTCCGTTCCGCCGGCGAGTACACGACGCTGACCGACGAGCTCGACAACATCCAGCGCTACGTGCAGCTGGAGAAGGCCCGGTTCGGCAATCGGCTCAACATCCGGCTGCAGATCGACGACGAGATCAAGAACGTGGTCCTCCCGTTCCTGGCGTTGCAGCCGCTGGTGGAGAACGCGGTCCGGCACGGCCTCTCCGGCAAGCCGAACGGCGGCACCGTCACCATCCGCGCGGAGAACGCCGGGTCCGAGTGCGTGATCGTCGTGGAGGACGACGGGGTCGGCATGGACCCGGCCCGGCTGAACGAGGACCTCGACGACGCCCACCTGTCCGGAGCCCACGTCGGCCTCGGCAACGTCGACGACCGGATGCGGTCGGCGTTCGGCGACAACTTCGGTCTGGTCGTCGACACCAACGTCGGCGCCGGTATGAAGATCACCTTGCGGGTGCCCAAGTTCCGGGCGGGCATCCGGGCCTGACGGCCCCCGGCGCTGCTCCGCACGGGTGGCGGAGCGGCTGCCCACTGTGCCGATCCGGTCACCAGCGGTCACCCAGCGCTCCCGCGTACGGTGGACGGGCATGGACGTCCTGCGCATACCGGCCGCCGTCACCTCCCGGTTGCCCGGCAAGCTCGGTGAGACCGTCGGAGCCGCCGGGGCGCCGGTGGTCTCGGTGGTCCGGCTGCACGGTGTGATCAGCGCCCAGGCCGCACCGGTGCCCCGCCAGGTGCTCAACGCCGCCTCGGTCGAGAAGGTGCTGGAGCGGGCGTTCGCCCCGGAGCGGCTCGCCGCCGTCGCCCTGGTGATCAATTCACCGGGTGGCTCGCCGACCCAGTCCCAGCTGATCGGTGACCGGATCCGCAGCCTGGCCGCGGAGGCCGAGGTGCCGGTACTGGCGTTCTGCGAGGACGTCGCCGCCTCCGGTGGCTACTGGCTCGCCTGCGCCGCCGACGAGATCTACGCCTGCTCCACCTCGATCGTCGGCTCGATCGGTGTCGTCAGTGCCGGGTTCGGGCTCGACGGCCTGATCGACAAGTGGGGCGTGTCCCGCCGGCTGCACACCGCCGGCGGCTCGAAGTCGCGGCTGGACCCGTTCCTGCCGGAGAAGGCCGAGGACGTCGCCTGGCTCACCGGCCTGCAGGAGCAGCTGCACGAGCGGTTCACCGGCTGGGTCCGCGAGCGCCGCGGCGACCGGCTCGCGGGGGACACCGAGCTGTTCGACGGCGAGGTGTGGCTCGGTGAGCGCGCCCGCGAGCTCGGGCTCGTCGACGGCATCGGCACCGTGCACGACGTCCTGGACGAGCGGTTCCCGGACGCCGAGCAGCGCCCGGTCGAGCAGCGCAGGCCGCTGCTCGCCCGGCTCGGGGCCGGTGGTGGCGCGGCCCGGGCTCACTCGTTCGGTGATCCGGCCGACGTCGCGTTCGAACTGCTCTCGGCGGTGGAGACGAAGGCCACCTGGGCCCGCTACGGGCTGTGACCCGGCGCCGGGTGACGCCCTGGAGGGGGCTGCCCGCCGTGTCCGGACGGTCACCGATCCGGTTCGCGCCCTGGCATCCGGCGCCTCGGCGCGTCACCATGGTCGCGGCGCCGGGCGATCATCACCGACGATGGGCTTCCGGTGCAGGCCCGAAAGCAGGATGAGGAGATCGTGGACAGCAACGACACCGCTCGGGGACTCGTCGTGCTTGCGGTGGACGACGAGCAGCCCGCGCTCGAGGAGATGGCCTTCCTGCTGAACGACGAACCGCGGGTCGCGACCGTCCTGAAGGCGGGAGAGTCCACCGAGGCTCTGCGCATCCTGAACGGTCGCCGCGCGGGAGCGCCCGCCGGGGGCCAGTCCGGCCCCGGGGGCGGGACCGACGTCGCCGAGCAGACCGACATCGACGCCGTGTTCCTCGACATCCGCATGCCCGGGCTCGACGGCCTGGAGCTCGCCCGGGTGCTCCAGAACATGGCCGTGCAGCCGGCGATCGTGTTCGTGACGGCGCACGACGACCGCGCCGTCGACGCCTACGACGTCGGTGCCATCGACTACCTGCTCAAGCCGCTGCGCACCGAACGGCTCTCGGCCGCGGTGGACCGCATCCTCGCGACCCGGCGTGCCGGGGCCGTCGAGCCGGTCCGCGAGGAGGGCACCGTCACGGGTGGCGGCGACGACGAGGTGATCCCGGTCGAGCTGGCCGGCACCACGAAGCTCGTCCCACGGTCCGCGGTGCGCTACGTCGAGGCCCAGGGCGACTACGCCCGGCTGCACACCACCGACGGCAGCCACCTCGTCCGGATCCCGCTGTCGGTGCTGGAGGACCGCTGGCGTGATGCCGGATTCGTCCGGATCCACCGCTCGTTCCTGGTGGCGCTGCCGCTGGTCACCGAGCTGCGGCTGGCCGGGTCCGGGTACGTCGTCCGGATCGGGTCCGGCGCGGAGACGGCCGAGCTGCCGGTCAGCCGCCGGCACACCCGTGAGCTGAAGGACCGTCTCGTCCGCGCGACCAAGCAGGCGTGGAGCCAGAGGTGAGCAGGCCCACCGGCGGCGTCCAGCCGTCGGTGCGTCCGAAGCCGGAGCAGGCGTCGGACACCCACGACGGGTCCGCGGACCCCTACGCCGGCGACGACCGCGCCGACGGCGCCGCGCACCCGGCCGGTCCCGGCGGCACGTCGTCCTGGCCGGGGGCCTCCGCCGACGGGCCCACCCCCGCCGACGGCCACCCCCGCGGGGGTGCGCCGGGCGCCGTCCCGCCGCGCCCGCGCAGCCCGGACCTCTCGGCCGGTCACCCGCGCCCCGCCGAGCCCCCGCGCTCCGGCACGACCGGTGGGACACCACGTCCGGCGCCGCCGTACGCCACCGGCGCCGCGGAGCCGTCGCCCACGCCGCACCCCGGCGGGGAACGTCCCACCCCTGCTCCGCGGTCCACCGATGCCGGCGCCGCCGCACCGCACACCCCGCAGGAGACGAGCGACGCACCGGAGCCGTCCGGCCGGTCCGGGCGGCGCGCCCGCCGTGACGACACCGGACCGGACTCCGCGTCCGACCCGGGTAGCGGTTCCGCGTGGTTGCAGCAGGAGATCGCCCGCCGGGTCGCCGGGAGGTCCGGGGAGTCCGGGCGGCACGCCCGGGTCGATCCCGCCCGCGGTCGGGCCACGACACCGCAGGACGAGCCGGGCGACGGAGCGTCCGACGAGGCGGCCGCCCTGCCCCGCGGCTCCGGCGCGACCCGCGCCGCGTCGTCACCCGCCGGCACGGCCGCCGCCGACGACGCCCCCGCCGGTCGCGACGAGCGCGGCGACGATGCGCCCGCACCGTCCGCCGGCCCGCGCCGTCCGTCGGGTCCGCGGCCCCGCTCGACCCGGATGCCCGACCCCTACGCCCCGGAGGGCGTGCGCGACGTCGCCGGGACCCCGCCCACCGGACCGGGCCCGTCCGACAGCGGCAAGCAGTGGCCGCCCGCGGACGGCGGCTCGGGGCTCCCCCGGCGGGTGCCGGGGGCGTCGTCGCCGGTCTGGGACCGGGGCTGGTCGCCCGATCCCGACGCGCTGCACGCCGGTGCCGCCACCGAGAACGGGACGGCCACCGAGGAACATCCGGAGACCCGGCCCGTCCCGACCCGGTGGACCGCGGCGGGGCGGCGCAGCACCCCCGCCCCCGTCGAGCCGACCGACGACGCCGCGGACGGGATCGTCTCGCTCCCCGGCCCGGCGGCCTTCGCCGATCCGGCCGGCGCTCCCGACGACGGGACGCGCGGGGCCCTGCCCGACGACCTCGGGGACCTCGATGATGGCGACGACCTCGACGACGACGACACCGACGACGCAGGCCGTCCGCACCTGCCGGAACACGAGACCGAACGCACCGAGGTCATCTGGCGCGCCCCCGGCCTGGACGCCCCGGTCGCGCCCGCCCCCGCTCCCGACACCGGCGCGACACCGGCCGCTCTGACCGTCTCCTCCCCGGCCCCGTACACCGGCGCCCGGCCGCGCCGCTTCGCCGCCGCACCCACCGACGCCCCGGCCCCCGAGCAGGACGAGGCCGAGCAGTCCGACGAGGGCCCCGGCGCGGGCCGGGTCCGGATCGTGCTCTCCGAGCGCCGCTCGACGGCCCACTCGTCCCGCGGGCTCTCCGACGTGCAGGATCCGGGCGCGGTCGGCACCCTCCTGCGCAACTCGCTGGTCCGCACCCAGCTGCTGCTGACGCTGCGGGTCAGCCTGGTCGCACTGTTCGGGATCGGGATGCTCCCGGCACTGTTCATGGCCGTGCCGGCGCTGGGCGGGATATCGGTCCTCGGCATCCGGCTCCCGTGGTTGCTGCTCGGCGTGCTCGTCTACCCGTTCCTGCTGGGCCTGGGCTGGTGGTATGTCCGGTCCGCCGAGACAGCCGAGCAGGAGTTCGCCGAGGACGTGGCCGATCGATGACCGTGACCGCCGTCGTCTCCCTGATCGCGATCGTCCTGGTCGCGGTGGTGTCCGGAGTGATCGGGTCGATCGCGCACCGCACCCGGCTCACCTCGGACTTCCTCGTCGCCTCGCGGTCGGTGCCGTCCCGGCTCAACGCCGGTGCGATCTCCGGCGAGTACCTGTCCTCGGCGTCGTTCCTCGGCATCGCCGGGCTGATCCTGCTCCAGGGTGTCGACGCCCTCTGGTACGCCGTCGGGTACACCGCCGGCTACCTGTTCCTGCTGCTGTTCGTCGCGGCCCCGCTGCGCCGGTCCGGGGCCTACACGGTCCCGGACTTCGCCGACGCCCGGCTCGCCTCGCCCGCGCTGCGCCGGGTGTGCACGAGCGTCGTCATCGTCATCTGCTGGCTCTACCTGCTGCCGCAGATCCAGGGCGCCGGACTGACGCTCGGGATCGTCACCGGGTTGCCGGACTGGATCGGTGCCGCCGCCGCGGGCGTGATCGTGCTGGCCACGGTGGCGCTGGGCGGCATGCGGTCGGTGACGTTCGTGCAGGCCTTCCAGTACTGGTTCAAGCTCACCGCCCTGGCCGTCCCGGTGGTCATCGGGCTGGCCGTCTGGTTCGGCGACTCGCACACCTTCGCCCGTGACGAGCCGCCCGAGTTCCGTGAGCCGACGACGGTCTCGGTGACCACCCCGGTCACCCTCGACGTCCGGCTCTCGGTCGACGTGACCGCCCGCGGCACCGTCGACGGGCAGCCGGTCGACGGCCCGCTCCGCTGGGTCGCCGGTTCCTCCCACGAGGTCGCCCCCGGCACCGAGCTCGACTTCGCCGCGGGGGAGCCGGTGCCGGTGACCAGCGGTTCCCCGTCCGACGACGAGAGCTGGCTGCGCCCCTTCGGCGGCGGCGAGCAGCACCAGCTGCTCGCCACGTACTCGCTGATCCTCGCGACGTTCCTGGGCACGATGGGCCTGCCCCACGTGCTCGGCCGCTTCTACACGAACTCCGACGGCCGCGCGGCCCGGCGCAGCGCCGTCCTCGTCATCGCGATGCTCGGTGGCTTCTACCTGCTGGTGACGCTGATGGGCGTGCTGTCCCGGGTGTACACGCCGCAGCTGCTGGTCACCGGCCGCACCGACGCGGCCGTCCTGCTGCTGCCGTCGGCGATCCTGGGCAGCGGTGTGCTCGGGATCCTGGTGGGCGGGTTGGTGGCGGCCGGGGCGTGGGCGGCGTTCCTGTCCACGGCGTCCGGGCTCCTGGTGAGCCTGGCCAGCGTCATCTCCACCGACGTCCTCGCCGGGCGCGGCAAGATGACCCGGCGCTTCCCGCTGGCCACGGTGCTGGCCGGGATCGTGCCGACGGTCGTCGCGCTGGTCCCGACCGGGCTCAACTTCGCCGAGGCCGTGGCGCTGGTGTTCGCGGTGGCGGCGTCGACGTTCTGCCCGCTGCTGATCCTGGGGATCTGGTGGCGCGGGCTCACCGACATCGGGGCGATCGCGGGCGTCGTCGTCGGCGGGGTCGCCTCGGCCGGTGCGGTGATCGCTGCCCTGGCCGGGCTGGACGCGTTCCTCCCGGGTGGCTCGGGCGGCTGGGCCGGTGTGCTGCTGTACCGGCCGGCGATCGTCAGCGCGCCGCTGGCCTTCCTGACCATGGTCGTGGTGTCGGAGCTGACCCGGTCGCGGCGCCCCGCGGACGCCGGTCAGGTACTGCTGCGCCTGCACGCTCCCGAACGTCTGGGGCTGATGCGTGATCGTTTGGATGACCGCACCTGAAGGGATACTCCGAACGGCTGACGCTGCGTAGCCGGAAGAGGCCACGTGTTGGGCCGGATCGGGGGACTTCGACGGTGTGCCGCGCAACGACGTTCCCCGCGCCGTGAGCTCGTCGTTGGGCAGGTGAAGTGTGTCCCCGAGGGGACGGCGTGGTCCCCACCGCGCCGGCCCCGGCTCCCCGCCTCCCCGTGATGTGAAAGGACCGGTGAACGGCGCCATGAGCAGCCCCGCTGAGCGCTCGACCGGCACGATCTACCAGCAGGTCCAGGCCAGCCCGGAGTTCCGTGCGTTCCGCGGTCGGCTCCGCCGCTACGTGTTCCCGATGACGGCGATCTTCCTCGCCTGGTACCTCGTCTACATCGGCCTCGCCGGCTATGCCCCCGAGTTCATGTCCATCCGCGTCACCGGGACGATCACCGTCGGCCTGCTGATCGGGCTCGGGCAGTTCGTCAGCACGTTCCTGATCACGACGCTGTACGTGCGGTTCGCGGAGCGCGAGATCGACGGCCCGGCCGCCGAGCTGCGGGCCCGCGTCGAGCAGGGCGGGGAGGTGCGGGCATGACGGCGACGACGCAGGTCCTCGCGCAGGCCGAGTCGGTCGGGTCGGTCACCGCGAACCTCGGGTTCTTCCTGCTGTTCGTGATCGTGACGCTGATGATCGTGCTGCGGGTCAGCCGCACCAACGCGACCCGGGCCGACTACTACACCGGCGGGCACGCGTTCACCGGCCCGCAGAACGGCACCGCGATCGCGGGCGACTTCCTGTCCGCCGCGTCGTTCCTGGGCATCGCGGGCGCGATCGCCCTCTACGGCTACGACGGGTTCCTCTACTCGATCGGCTTCCTGGTCGGCTGGCTGATGGCCCTGCTGCTGGTCGCCGAGCTGCTGCGGAACACCGGCCGGTTCACGATGGGCGACGTCCTGGCGTTCCGGATGCGTCAGCGCCCGGTCCGCGCGGCCGCCGCGACCTCGACGCTGGTCGTCTCGCTCTTCTACCTGATCGCCCAGATGGCGGGTGCCGGCGGCCTGATCTCGCTGCTGCTGCAGATCCCGAAGGACGACTCGTTCTCGCAGGCGCTGGTGATCATCGTCGTCGGCGGGCTGATGGTCGTCTACGTGCTGTTCGGCGGCATGAAGGGCACCACCTGGGTACAGATCATCAAGGCCGGCCTGCTGCTCACCGGCGCGGCCGTGATGACCACCTGGGTGCTGGGCCGGTACGGGTTCGACCTGTCCACCGTGATGGAGCGGGCGACCGAGAACTCCGACCGCGGTGAGGCCCTGCTCAACCCGGGCCTGCAGTACACGAACAAGGTCGACTTCATCTCGCTGGGCCTCGCCCTGGTGCTGGGCACCGCGGGCCTGCCGCACATCCTGATGCGGTTCTACACCGTGCCGTCGGCCAAGGAGGCCCGCCGCTCGGTGGTCTGGGCGATCTGGCTGATCGGCATCTTCTACCTGTTCACGCTGGTGCTCGGGTACGGTGCGACGGCCCTGCTGCCGCCGGGGACGATCACCCGCGCGAACCAGAACGACGCCGCGCCGCTGCTCGCGTACGCGCTGGGCGGCGAGATCATGCTCGGCCTGATCTCGGCGGTCGCGTTCGCGACGATCCTCGCGGTCGTCGCCGGCCTGACGATCACCGCGTCGGCGTCGTTCGCGCACGACGTGTACGCCAACGTCCTGCGCCGCGGGCAGGCCTCGCCGGACTCCGAGGTGAAGGTCGCCCGCACGACGGCGCTGGTCATCGGGCTCGTCGCGATCGCGGGCGGGATCGTCGCGAACGGCCAGAACGTCGCCTTCCTGGTGGCGCTGGCGTTCGCGGTGGCCGCGTCGGCGAACCTGCCGACGATCCTGTTCTCGCTGTTCTGGAAGCGGTTCAACACGACCGGCGCGCTGTGCAGCATCTACGGCGGTGTCGTGATCTGCGTCGGGCTGATCCTGGTCTCGCCCGCGGTCTCCGGGTCGCCGACCTCGATGATCCCGGGCGCCGACTTCGCGATCTTCCCGCTGTCGAACCCGGGCCTGGTGTCGATCCCCGCGTCGTTCCTGCTGGGCGTCATCGGGACCGTGCTCGGTGGCCGCGAGCGGTTCAACGCCGCCCGCTACGCCGAGATGGAGGTCCGCTCGCTGACCGGTGCCGGTGCGGTCCGGTCCACCGCACCGCCCAAGGAGGAGCCGCGGCCCACCGCCGTGCCGGCCTCCGAGCTGGCCGACCGGGCCGGCCACCGGCCGGTGCAGGACCGGTCGGCACAGGCACCGCGGCCCCCGCGCGACGGCCGTGACGGCCGCAACGGCGGCGAGCCGGGCATGCGGTCGCGGACCAGCAGCCAGGCGGGCGATCTGTTCGGCAACACCGGCCTGACCGGGACCCAGCCCGCGGTCGGCCCGTCCGGCCGGCCCGGGTGGCAGGGCGGGCAGGGGACCGGTGGGCACCGGCCGGTGCACGCCACCGGCGGGTACCGCCAGGTGCCGCCGGTGGACCCGAACGAAGTGACGATCCCGCACGGATCGCTCTACCGCGACGACCGGCGGAACTGACCCGTCGTCCGACGCGCCGGTCCGGGACCCCCGGGCCGGCGCGTCCGTCTCTCACCGGGTGTTGACGGTGGTGCGTGGCAGGATGGCGCCATGTCCGACCAGGTGCCCACCGTGAGCGTGTCCGACGTGCCCGCCGACGCCCCGTTGCTGGACGTCCGCGAGCTCGACGAGTGGACCGCAGGCCATGCCCCGGCCGCCCGTCACCTGCCGATGTCGGAGCTGGCCGGCCGGATGGGCGAGGTGCCCACCGACGACCCGCTCTTCGTCGTGTGCCGCTCCGGCGGCCGCTCCGGGCGGGTCGTCGCCTACCTCGCCCAGCAGGGCTTCCCCGCGGTGAACGTGGCCGGCGGGATGCAGGACTGGGCGGCCTCGGGTCGCGACGTGATCACCGACGACGGCAGCGCCCCCCGGATCGCCTGAGCCGTGTCCGTACCCGGGCGGATCCCGCCGCAGACCGGTGGCCGCGTACCGCCGCCGTGCCCGCGGTGCGGCCGGACGGCTCCGCCCGGCAGTGGTGCCTTCTGCCCGTGGTGCGGCCGGTACCTGGCGGCGCTGGACTGGGTGGCGACCGTGCCGGGCACCGTGTCCGATCCGGCGCCGGCGTCCGGCGGCACCGACCGCTACGCCGGTCCGCCCCGCTACCGGTCGGTGCCGGGATGGGGTCTGCCGGTCGGGCCGTGGCGGCGGCCCGTGTCGCCGGGCGACGGTCCGGCCCAGCCGATCGACCGGGCCCGGTGGCTGGCCGGCCAGCTGATCCCGGTGCTGTGGGTGCTCGTCGTCGTGAGCGCGATCGCCGCGGTCGCGGAGGCGTGGCGGTACGGCCTGTTGCTGGTCAGCCGGTCCGACGCGCTGTCCCCGGTCGCCGTCGGCTGGTCCGACGCGATGGTCTGGTTCGGCGGCTGGTCCTCGGTGGCGGCGGTGATCGCGGCCGGTGTGCTGACCGTGTCCTGGAGCCTGTGGGCCTATCGCGCGGCGGCCGACAGGTCGGGGACGCGGGCCTGGCGCAGCCGTCGGTGGATCGTGGCCGGCTGGGTCGTGCCGGGCTGGAACCTCGCCGCTCCCGGATCCCTGCTGGCGGAGACCGAGCACGCGGCGCTCGGGCTGGAGCCGCAGCGCCGGCCCTCGCCGTCGCGGGAGCTGCTCGTGTGGTGGGGGCTCTGGATCGCGTCGCTGCTGCTCGCGACGGTCGCGCTGGTCTGGCGCTTCCGGTCGGGCACGCAGGCGCTGGCCGACGGGGTCGTGCTGCACGTGTGGGCGAACGCGGTCGCCGCGGTCACCGCGTACCGGACGATCCGCGTCGTCCGGTGGATCACCGGTCTGCTGGAGCCGGATCCACAGGGTCCGCGGGAGCTGCTGGTACGGGCGGTTCCGGGCGCGGCGCCGGGAGCATCGCCGACAGCGGCGCCACCCGCAGCGGAGCGGCCGGACCCGACACCACCGGAGCCGGCGGAGGCGCCTGCAGCTCGGTGACGGGCCGGTGCGGCGCGGTCGTCTCCACGGCCGCTTCGTCGACCGGTCCCGAGCTCACAGGGCCGGGGTGCACCGGATCGGCCGGAGCGCCGTCCGGCCGGGCCACCGACCACGCCGTCGAACCGGGCCGGACCGCGACCGAGGGTCCCGCGGTCAGCGCCGCCTCGGACACCGACCGCAGCTGCCTGCGGACCTTGGCCACCACCCGGTCCGGGCCACGCACGACCACGGACAGCGCGAGCAACCCGCCGTGCGGGTCCGCGACGGTGTGCAGCACGTGCCGGTCCGGGCCCGCCTCCAGGACGAGCCCGAGCACCCCACCCGAGCCGGGCGACAGCGCGAGCCCGATCCGGACCAGCTCGGCGTGTGCGGCGCCGCGCACCTCGTCCCGGTGGTCGTGCTCGGCGGCCCGGCCGTTGCCGAACCGCCCGGCCGCGGTGTCCGGGCCGCAGACGTCGAGCACCATGCCGCTGTCGACGTCGATCAGCGCGGCGGACCGGATCCTGGGGTCGCCGAGGAGCGGTCCGAGCACGGCGGCGAGGCCGTCGGTCCGGACCGCCACGGCATGCCGGTGACGTCCCATGCGGGTAGGCGGCTCCGCGCCGGTCAGCGCTGCTGCGCGGGGAAGTAGGTCTGGCCCTGCGCCTGCGGGGCGGACTGCGGGGACGCCATCGCGAACTGCTGCTCGATGACCCGCAGGTCGCGCCGGGCCATCGCCAGGTTCGCCTGTGCGCGGTTGAGGACGAGGTAGAAGAACAGCTGCTCGTCGGTGCCGCGGATGATCCGGATCAGGTGGTACTGGGTGTCCAGCGTGATCAGGATGTCCTCGATGGTCTCGCGCAGGCCGAGCTTCTGCATGACCTCGAGCTTCGTGCGGACGACCTCCGAGTTGCCGGGGGCCGCGACGTCGAGGTCGAACTCGGGGCTGCCGCCGCGGGAGCCGAGCGTCATGCCGCTGTCGAAGTCGACGATCGCGACCGCGAAGGCGCCCTTGATGTTGGCGGCCATGTCCAGCGAACGATCGATGTTGTTCATTACAGTTGCCTCCGCACGGCACAGAGCGCCGCGTTCGAGTTCGAGGGAGCCGACTCCTACGGCCATTCCTGCGGGGGGCCGGAACGGATCTTCGTCGATTTCACCGTGGAGAACGACAACGATAACCCTGAATTCCCGACCGTCAACCGTCCGTCGTGGGCGATCGATCCAGCCGGCGCAGGCCGGCCAGGATCCGGGCCATCGTGCGGAGATCGTCGGCCCATCCGCCACCCGGTCCGTCCGGCGGTCCGGACGGGACGGCGGCGGGCTCGTCGGCGGCCGCCGGCCCGGCGGTGCGGGGCGCCGGCGCGAGTGCCGCGGGCGGGGTCCCCGAGCCGCCGGCCGGACCGGGCTCCCGGCGCGGGAGCGGGATCACCGGTCGCGGGGTCCGCTCCACCGCGGGGGCCGCGGCCTGCTCCGGCACGACGACGGCCGGGAGCCGGGGCATCGTGGACGCGGTCGCGTCCGGGTGGTCCGTCGCGGGAGGGGCCGGCTCCAGGATCGACGTATTCGCAGGTGGAGACGGGTCTGCCGGAAGGGCCAGCAGCGCCCGGCGGGCGAGCGCGAGGTTGCCGCGCACCCGGTCGACCCTGAGGTAGGCGAGCAGCGCCGTGCCGTCCCGGGGCAGCACACGGACGAGGTGGTACGCCTCGCCGGTGGTGATCACCGCGTCCTCGAAGGCTGGTCCGGTGCGCCCGGCCTCGGCCGATCCCCAGCCGAGCACCGCAGCGACGTCGTCCGGCACGGCGCCTGCCGGATCGTCGCTCCCCGCCGGCGGGTGCCCACCGTCCGGCTCCGGGTCGTGCCCGGTCGTTCCGTGCGCCGCGACGACGGTCCCGGCGACCGGATCGGCCAGGCACGCATAGCGCACGCCGGGAGCGTCCCATGCGCCGCGGAGCACTTCCGACCATGATTCCACCCGCATGATTTCACCACGAGGCCTGCGAGCGTTCTCCGATCCCCTCCACCGGTTCCCGCAATTCCTGGAACTGTGATTGCGCGCAGGCGTCGGCAATTCAGCGAACGGATCTCGTAGTACGTCGGACGGCGCAGTGGAACAGCGTCCGTCCGGCTCAGCCGGTCAGGGCCAGCTCCGCCCAGCCGCGCATCACGAACCGCGGGCGGCGGACCGGTGTCCCGTGCACCGCGGCGCCGGGCAGTTCGCGCACCAGTGCCCGGAGCGCCTCGGCGATCTCCAGCCGGGCCAGTGGCGCGCCGAGGCAGTAGTGCGCGCCGGCGCCGAAGCCCAGGTGGGGGTTGGGGGAGCGGCCCACGTCGAGCCGGTCGGCGTCGTCGCCGAACACGGCCGGATCGCGTCCGGCGGCGCCGAGCAGGGCCCCGATCCGGGTCCCGGCGGGCACCGGGTGTCCGCCGACGGTCGTGTCCGTCACGGCGGTGCGGTCGAACAGCTGCAACGGGGCGTCGAAGCGGATCAGCTCCTCGACGGCCGTACCGACCAGCGACGGGTCGGCGAGCAGCCGCTGCCACTGCTCCGGGTGCCGGAGCAGTGCGTACACCCCGTTGCCGACGACGTTCACCGTCGCCTCGTGGCCCGCCATGAGGAGCAGCACGGCGGTCCCGACGAGCTCGTCGTCGGAGATCCGGTCGGAGGACTCGTCGGCCGATCCACGGACGGCGAGGAGGTCCCCGACGAGGTCCCGCCCGTCCGGGCCACCGGGTCCGCCGCCACCCGCGCGGCGCTCGGCGACGAGCTCGCGGAGCAGCGCGACGAACGCGGTGGAGGCCCGCTCGGCGGCGGCCCGGCCGTCGTCGCCGGGGTCGGGCTCGTACATCCGCACGATCGCGTCCGACCAGTCCCGCAGCGGCTCCCGCCGGTCCTCCGGCACCCCGAGCAGGTCGGCGATCACCGCGACCGGGAGCGGCTCGGCGACCAGCGCGACGAGATCGGCCGGCTCGCCGTCGCGCACCCGCCGGACGAGGTCGTCGACGAGCGCCTCGGCACGGGAGCGCACCAGCGGGGCCAGCCGCTCGGTGTGCCCGCGGGCGAACGCCGACGCCACCAGCCGTCGGAGGCGGGTGTGCGGTTCGCCCTCGCGCTCCAGCAGCGAGTTGCGGTGCAGCAGGTTGAACGACGCCAGCTCCGCCGCCGGCTCCGCGTCGGACCAGATCCGGCCCAGCCCGCGGTCGCGCAGGACGGCCGAGCACGCCGCATGACTCACCGCGACCGGGAGGCCGAGCCCGGGGTGGTCGTGCACCGGGCCCGCGGCGCGCAGCTCGGCGTAGGAGGGGTACGGATCGGCGAGGAAACCGGGGTCGGCCGGATCGAACGCATGCATGACCCGCTACCTTGCCTCCGATGGGCAAGAAGACGCGCAACCGTGCCACCCGTACCGAGGGCTCCGCGGCCGACAACCCCCGCCGGCCGTGCCCGTGCGGGTCGGGCAAGCGGTACAAGGCCTGCCACGGCGCCGGGGACGACGTGATCGTCATCCGGCCGTTCGAGGGTCTGGCCGTGGAACCCGATCTCGTCGCGATGCGGGAGTTCCTGCCGTCGGCGACGGCGCCGCTGCCGGTCCGCTCGGGCGGCCCGGTCACGCTGGCGTCGGTGCTGCCCGGTGCGTCCGCAGCGATCGTCCGGGACAACGGCGACGTGCTGATCGGGATGCAGGTGCAGACCCGCTCCGGTGACCTGTCCGCCGACCTCGCGGGCGCGCTGGCCTGGGCCCGCTCGGCCGAGCCGGGCTCGTCGCTGCCGGTCGTGGGTCCGGACCGCCGCACCGGCGAGCGGCTGCAGGACGTGCTCGACCCGGACACGCCGCTGGAGCCGACCGTGCACGGCGACTTCTCCTGGTGGATCCCGGGGGACGAGCCGGACCCCGAGGCGCAGGCGATGCTGGAGCGCGCCAACGCGGTGATCATGCCGACCGAGGCGGTCGCGGCGCCGGGTGTGCGCGGCGCGTACTGGGTGGACACGGGCTCGAAGGCGCACGTGCGCTGGGTGCGGACCGAGGACGAGACGGCCCTGATGAACGCGCTGGCCCGGCTGTCCGACCAGGACGGGCTAGAGCTCGGTGAGGGGTCCCGTTACGCCGGATCGTTCCGGGCGCACGGCCTCCTGGTCCCGGTCTGGGACGTCGACCGGGAGATGCACTCGTCGGAGTGGGCGGGCTCTGCCGCGGAGTTCGCGAAGCGGCTGGACGAGGCCCTGGCGGGGCTGGCCGAGAAGCCGCTGACGGACGCCGAGCACCGGGCCCGCGAGGTGCTGGCGGGGAAGCAGATCACGCTGCGCTGATCTGCGCTGATCCGCGGCCCCGGAGGCCCGGTGCGCGTGGCACCGGGCCCCGGGCGGACCGACGGGGGTGACTCAGGCGCGGCCGCCGGCGACGGCCGGCGCCGTCGGGTCCGCGGCCTCGGCCTTGAGCTCGCGGGCGACGAAGTCCTCGATGTGGAAGAGGTTGTCGCCGGCGCGGCGGACGACGGTGAGCAGGGTCTGCATGGAGGCGACCTCCTCGACCTGCTCCTTCAGGAACCACTGCAGGAACTGCTCGCCGAGGTAGTCGCCCTCGTCGCGGGCGGTCCGGGCGAGCGTGGTGATCTGCTCGGTGACCTGCTTCTCCTGGGTCAGTGCGAGCTGCACGACCTCCTCGACGGAGGCGAACTCGGTCTGGACGTCGTTGACGCCCGGGATGGTCGCCTTGAGGTCGTTGTCCAGCTGGTACTGGACCATGCTCAGGGCGTGGTTGCGCTCCTCGAGGGCCTGCGCGTAGAAGTGCGCGGCCAGCTGGGGGAGGTCCTCGTCGTCCAGCCAGACGGCGACGGCCAGGTACTGCTGGCTCGCGGTGAACTCGCTCCGGATCTGGTCGCGGAGCAGGGCGTGGAACTTGGTCACGTCGGTCATGGCTCCCAGGTTAGCGCTCTCGCGAGCTTTCTTGAACCGCTCAAGAGTTGAGGTCCGTCTCAGTTGGACAGGGTCACCTTTCCCCTGGTGAGGGGCCCTTCTCGTCAGGACGGGTGACCTCCGTCGGGGCGGCCGGACGGGCGTGTTCACGGACCGCGGCGGGGCCGGCGTCGGTGGTCAGCAACGTGAACTCCCACGGCCCGCTGTCGACCTCTCCCGCCCGGTCGTAGCCCACCCAGCGGCCCCGCGCGGAACGTCCCGTCGGGTCGACCACCAGCTGGATCGCGCCGTGGTAGCGGGCGCCACGATAGTGGCCGTCGGTGGCGGTGTGCTCGGTCCAGGTGCCGGTGAGGACGAGATCGGCCCGGACCAGGTCGAGCCGGAGCCGCGAGTCGTTCGACCCCGGGATGCTCGCGATCACGATCCGCCCGCGCCTGCTCGTCCGGACGGTGACGTGGTGACGGCGTTCCAGCGGACCGCGCGAGGTGCTGGTGTAGCCGTAGTGGCTGAGCCAGATCCCGTCCGGCGCGACCCCGCCGGAGGCCCGCCGTGCCCGCCACGACCCGAGTCCCATGTCCGAGATCGTGGCCGGTCGGCTCCGGCCGGGCAACGCCACGATCGCCGTACGCTGCACCGTCGTGGACGGGGTGTGGGAGGCGGAGCTGACGCTGCCGACGCCGCTGGTCGAGATCCGCGATCCGGCGTTCGGGCGGACCCGTGTCCTGTTCAAGCGCGACGACCTCCTCCACCCCGACGTGCCGGGCAACAAGTGGCGCAAGCTGAAGTACCTCGTCCGCGACGCCCGGGAGCGGGGCGCCGGGACCCTGCTCACCTTCGGCGGCGCCCACTCCAACCACGTGCGTGCCGTCGCGGCGGTCGGTGAGCGGCTCGGCCTCCGGACGATCGGCGTCATCCGCGGCGAGGAGCGGCCGACGAACCCCGGTCTGCGCCGGGCCGAGGAGCGCGGGATGGTGTTGCACTACCTCGACCGGAGCACCTACCGGCGCAAGACGGACCCGGACGTGCTCGCGGAGCTGCACGCGCGGTTCGGCGACCCGTACGTGGTGCCCGAGGGCGGGACGTCGTCCCTCGCGCTGCCCGGGCTCGCCGAGATGGTGCGCGAGCTCGACCGGCCCTACGACGCCGTCGTGTGTGCGGTCGGGACCGGCGGGACCGTCGCCGGCATCGCGGCGGCGCTGCCGGCGGGGCGCCGCGTCGTCGGGATCAGCGCGCTGCGCGGGGCGCACTCGCTCGACGGCGACGTCGACGCCCTGCACCGGGCCGCGCTCGGGCACGGCCTGGACAACTGGACCATCGAGCACCGGTTCCACTGCGGCGGGTTCGCCCGGCGCAGCCCCGAGCTCGACACGTTCCTCACCGGGTTCCGCGGCCGGCACGGGTGGGCGCCCGACCGGGTCTACGTCGGCAAGGCGCTGCTCGGGCTGGTGACGTCGATCGGCGAGGGCCGGTTCGCCGGCGAGACGGTCGTGCTGCTGGTCTCCGGCCCGGCCGAGGAGGAGTGATCCGTCCGCCGTTCCGCGGTCAGAACGGCAGTACGTCCACCAGCAGCGCGTAGCCCACGAACGCGACGATGTCGATCAGCAGGTGCGCCCCGACCAGCGGCCAGAGCCGGTTCGTGCGCTGCCAGTACCGGGCGAACACGAGGCCCATCACCAGGTTCCCGAAGAAGGCCCCGATCCCCTGGTAGAGGTGGTAGCACCCGCGCACCACGGCGGCGGTGAGCGCGGAGCGGTTCTCCGACCAGCCCAGCTGCCGGAACCGGGTGAGCAGGTAGCCGATCATGACGACCTCCTCAGCCCAGGAGTTCGCCGCCGCCGACAGGACGAGCATCGGGATGCGCCACCAGACGTCGGTGAGGGTGCTCGGGGCGACGTCCGGGGTGATCCCGGCGAGCCGCCCGATCAGGTACAGCCCCAGCCCGGGGATCCCGATCAGCGCGGCGAGCCCGGCGGAGTGCAGCGCGTCCCGCCACGGACGTCGTCCGTCGAGCCCGACCCGGCGCAGCGCGAACCCGGCGCGCAGCAGGAGGTAGGCGGCGAGGGCGCCCCAGCCGGCGAGCTGGAGCGCCCGGACCAGCTGGAACGCGAGGTCGATCCAGGCGTCGGTGGACGCCGGTGCGTTCAGGGTGACCTGCTGGTCGGCCAGGGGGGCCGGGGCGAGGAGCGCCTCGAGCAGGGACAGCGCGCTGCGCAGCCCGGAGAGCCCGAGCGTGACCGTCAGGACGACGGCGATCTCCAGCCCGATCAGCCGTCGTTCCCGGCGGTCGGTCACCGGGGCCGGGTCGGCGGGGCGGGGCGGGATCAGCCAGGTCCGCAGCGTGCTCGCCGTCGTCACACGGCCGATCATGGCATCGCGGCGGGACCGGCCCCCGCGGCGGACACCCGTCGAGTGGCACACCGTGCACGTCGGACCGGTCCCGGGAGGTACGTGACGTACCGCTCGGGCGGGCGCGGCTCACCGGTCCGGCGGTTGCGTACCCTGGTCGGCGTGATGCGGCTGCTGCTGTCCCCGAGGTGGATGGTCTGGCACGTGCTCACGCTCGGCGCGATGGTGGCCTGTGGCTGGCTCGCCGTCTGGCAGTGGCAGCGGGCCGGCTCGGCGATGGGCTCCGCCCTGAACATCGGGTACGGCCTGCAGTGGCCCGTCTTCGCCGTGTTCTTCGGCGTGATGTGGTTCCGCTTCCTGCGGATGGAGATCCGCGACCTGCGTGCCGCCGGCGTGGGCGTCGAGCCCGGTGATCCCGCCGCTCCGTCCACGGACGACGGCGGCCGGCCGGCCGGCGCCGTGCCGGCTCCCCGCGACGTGGCCCCGGAGCCCACCGCGGACGCCGCCGACGCCACGGCTGACGAGCCCGCCCGGCCGTCGCCCTTCACCGCCCGTCCGGCCGGCGTGACCGCGCCCCGGAGCACGGACCCGCAGCTGCGGGCCTACAACGAGGAGCTGGCCCGCCTGTCGGTCCGGCACCGGGAGGAGTCCACCCCGTGACCGTCGCGACCGCCCTGCGGGCCTACCGCATCTCGGCCTGGGTGACCGGTGTGGGGCTGCTGCTCCTGACCTTCTACGCGATGCCGGCGAAGTACCTGTTCGGCGACCCGCGCCCGGTCGCGCTGATCGGGATGGTGCACGGCTTCCTGTACATGATCTACATCGTGTGCACGCTGATCCTGGCCGAGCGGTGCCGCTGGAAGCCGGTGTTCGCCGTCGTCATCCTGGCGGCGGGCACCGTCCCGGTCGCGTCGTTCGTGGCCGAGCGCAAGGTGACGCAGAAGGTGCAGGCCGAGCACCTCGCCGGCGCCGGCTCCTGACGCTCAGCCCTCCGTCTGCGGTACCGCGGGGCAGCCGACCAGCTCCGCGAAGCGCTTCTGCAGCTCCGCCGGGGTGGTCGCCTCGGAGGAGAACGACAGCCGGACGTCCTGCGTCCCGCCGCCCGGCGCCGGGACCCGCACCCGCAGCCCGCACCGGTCCACGCCGATCGGCCGGATCCGGCCGTCGACCCCGCGCAGGCCGTGCGGCAGGTGCCGGCGCAGCGCGCACAGCATCTCGGGGTGCGCCTGGTCGAGGTGTTCGAGCCAGGGCTGCTCGACCTGGCAGAACGGGTCCGGGTCGGCGGCCGCCAGCTCGGCGGGCGAGACCGACGCGCAGCCCTCGGCGTCGGAGTAGACCCCCGACGACGGGTGCAGCCGCAGCAGCGTCGCGCCACGGCCGGCGTCGAGCAGGTTGGGGTGCGGGGCCTTCTCGGCCAGCCGCAGCGCCCGCTCCCGTCCGGTCCGTGGGTCCGGCTCGTGCAGCCGCCCCAGGAGCCACAGCAGCTCGCGGACCGGCTCGGGCAGCGGCACCGGTGTCCGCCCGGTGAGCTCCAGCATCACCGGCAGCCCGTCGGCCGACAGCCGTGCCTGCTCGCGCACCCGGTGGTCGTCGGGCAGCAGCAGGTCGGTCGTGCCGTCCGGCCAGGTGTGGTGCATCAGCGGCGCACAGGGCTCCGGCTCGCCGGTCCCGACGAGTGCGGCGGTGCCGCCGCGCATGACCAGGCTGCGTGCGCGCTCGGCGACGGCGGGCGTCGGCGGACGTCGCGTGCGGGTGGTTCCCACTCTCACCTCCGATTAGGCAACCCTTACCTAATCAGTCGTGAGTGTTGCCTGTCCATAGTGCGGTGGCTGTGCTGCTGGGCACGTGGGGAGAACCCCCGTTGTCCACCGGCCGTGACCCGACCGTTAGCGTCGTCGGCGTGATGACCGTGCCCTCGGGTTCAGCTGCCGACCCGTGGCCGATCCGTCCGCTGCTGGCCGCGCTGGTCGACGACACCAGCCTCCTGCAGCCCCGGGCCGTCGCACCGGGAGTGGACGCGGTGGTGTCCCGCTACCTCGCCGCTCGCGACGGTCACTACGGAGGCCTCGTCGGGCGGTTGGTGTGCCCGGCCTCGCAGCTTCCCGCCGTGGTCACCGAACTCGCCCGGTCCGCGCCGAACAGGCCGGCCGAGCTCGCCCTGGTCGTGGACACCGGCCTCGGCGCGGTGCCCAAGGCCCTGTCGACCGTGTTCTCCCGCTCCAGCCTGCTCACGCCGAGCACCGTCGAGTGCGCCGCCCCGCCGGACGTCGACGGCGTGTGGCTCGAGCGGGTCTCCGAGTTCGTCCCGGACGAGGTGACGCCGGTCGTCGAGCCGCGCCGCCCCGTCGAGGGCGACGCCGACGGCACGGAGGCCTGGCTCGCCGCCGTCCGGAAGGTCGCCGGGCACGGCTGCACGCCGAAGATCCGGATGGGCGGCCCCCGGCCGTCGGACGTCCCGGAGACCGGCGACGTGCACCGGTTCCTCCAGGCCGGTCTGGAGAGCAGCACGGGCGGGATCTCCGCGCAGGGATTCGACCGGATCGTGCGCGAGGAGCCGTCCGGGTCCTTCACCCGCGGCCGGCACGGCCTGCTGAACCTGATCGTCGCCGTCGCCCGGATGACCGGGGTCAGCGCCTCGCCCGAACCGGTCGAGGACGCCCTGGACACCACCGACGGCGAGGCGCTCGCCCGGGAGCTCGACGAGCTGCCCGAGGCCGCCGTGGAGCAGGTCCGGACGGTGCTGCCGCGCTGCGGCGTCGACCCGGACCCGGTGCCGATCGCCGATCTCGTCGCGCTCGGTCTGCTGGACTGAGCATGGCCCGGATCGGATTCCTGGGCCCGCACGCCACCTTCACCGAGCAGGCCCTGCGGACGCTGCCCGAGTCGCACGACGCCGAGCTGGTCCCGCTGCCGGGCGCGCCCGCCGTGCTGGCGGCCGTCCGCGACGGCTCCGTCGACGCGGGCTGCGTCCCGATCGAGAACACCGTCGAGGGGGCCGTCCCGCCGGTCCTCGACGGTCTCGTGGAGGACCCGCCGCTGGTGATCGCCCGGGAGGCCCGGATCGCGGTCCGGTTCTGCCTGCTGGGGCGGGCCGGCACCGATCCCGCCGCGATCCGGACGGTCGCCTCGCACGGGCACGGCATCGCCCAGACCCGCGGCTGGCTGGCGGCGAACCTGCCCGGCGCCGAGGTCCGAGTCAGCTCCTCGACCGCCGAGGCCGCCGCGCAGGCCGCCCGCGGCGAGGTCGACGCGGCCGTCGCGGCCCCGCTCGCCGCGGACCGGCACGGGCTCGCGGTGCTGGCCGACGACATCGCCGACAACGCCGGCGCCGTCACCCGCTTCGTGCTGCTCACCCGGCCCGCGCCGCCGGCGTCGCCGACCGGGTGGGACCGCACCACGCTCGCCGCGACGACCACCAACCGGCCCGGGACCCTGCTCGGCCTGCTCACCGAGCTCGCCGTGCGCGGGATCGACCTGACCCGGATCGAGTCCCGCCCGGTCAAGGACCGGCACGCCGAGTACTGGTTCCACCTGGACTGCTCCGGGCACGTCTCGGAGCCGGCGATGGGGGAGGCGCTCGCCGCCCTGTACCGCCGCTGCGACCGGCTGATCTACCTCGGCTCGTTCCCGCGTTCCGACGTGCCGCCGGAGCCCGTGCAGGGGACCGGCAGCCCGGTGGTGCCGCTGGACACCGCCACCGCCGACGACTACGCGGCGTCCGAGCGCTGGCTCGCCGCCGTCCGCGAGGGGGCCCGCAGATGACCGCGCCGCACGACGGCCGACCCGACGACGAGCACGACGGCGCCGCGTCCTTCGCCGCCGTCGGGGTCGGTGCCCGCCTGCCGTCCGTACCGCCCGACGACGGCGCCGTCCGGCTGGTGCTGGTCCGGCACGGGCGGACCCCGTCGAACGTCCGGCACGCCCTCGACACCGGGCTGTCCGGCCCGGGGCTCGACGAGCTCGGGCACGAGCAGGCCCGCGCCGTCGCCGGGCTGCTCGGCGGCTGGCCGGTCCGGGCGCTGTACGCCTCGCGCGCCGTCCGCGCCCAGGAGACCGCCGCCCCGATCGGCGAGGTGCTCGGGCTCGACGTGCGGTCGCTGCCCGGCGCCCACGAGGTCTACGTCGGCGAGCTGGACCGGCGCGCCGACGACGACGCCCGCGAGATCTTCGACGGGATCTTCGAGGCCTGGTGGGACGGCGACGTCACCCGGCCGATGCCCGGCGGCGAGTCCGTGCAGGACGTGTGGGACCGGTTCCTGCCGGACGTGTCCACGGCGCTGGAGCCGGTCACCTCCGGGGCCGTCGTCGTGGTGAGCCACGGCGCCGCGATCCGGCTCCTCACGCTCGCGCTGCTGGACGGCCCGGACGCGCAGTTCGGCCGGGACAACCCGATCCCGAACACCGGACGGGTCGTCCTCCGCCGGGACCCCGGCGGCTGGACCCGGGAGCTGTGGGACCCGATGCCGGACCGGACCCCCTCGTCGCACTGACCCCGGGCGGCGGCCGGGGTCAGCCCCAGCCGAGCTCGTGCAGGCGGTCCTCGGAGATGCCGAAGTGGTGCGCGATCTCGTGCACCACGGTGATCGCGGCCTCGTCGACGACGTGGTCGTCGTCCTCGCAGAACTCCAGCACCGCATCCCGGTAGATCGTGATCCGATCCGGTAGCTCGCCCGCGTAGTCGGCCGTGCGCTCGGTCAGGGCGACACCCTCGTAGAGGCCCAGCAGCTCGGGCTCCTCCGGGTTCCGCGGCTCGACCAGCACGACGACGTTGTCCATCTCCCGGGTCAGCTCCTCCGGGACGAGATCGAGCGCCTCGCCGACCAGTTCGTCGAACCGGTCCGGTGGCATCGGGACCGGCACCCGAGCCGGCCTCAGTCGCCGAGCCCGGGGAGCCCGGGCGGAACGTCCAGCGACGGTGGCGCCACCCCGGTGTCGGGGGCGGCCGGCTGCTCGGACTCCGGCTGCTCGACCGGGGCCTGCGAGCCCTCTGCGGGCGGGGACGACTCCTCGGGGGAGGCGGTGGCGCCCGGCGAGGCCGGTGCGGACGGCGCCGCCTGGTCACCGACCACGATGTTGCCCTTGACCGACCCGGTCACCGACGCGAACCCGCTGCCGTCGGGCAGCAGCGTGCCGATGTTGCAGTTGACCTTGCGGCTGCCGGCCTTCCAGGACTCCTCACCGAGGTTGCCCCAGTAGACGGTCAGCTTCTTCTCGCCGATCACCTTGTCGTTGCCGGCGAACTTGTTGGCGGCGTCGGTACAGGCCGGCTGGAGGAACTTGTCCTGGTCCTCGACCGCGGGCCAGCCCTCCTTGAACTCCGTACCGAGGTCCACGACGCCCACCGTCTCGACGGCGTGCGGGCCCGCGCAGTCCGTCGGGTCGCCGACGGTGCGGCCGTCGATCCCGAGGCAGGTGCCGGCCGGCTGGACCGCGGACTGGTCCTGCTCGGCGACCTTGCCGGTGATCGGGAACATCTTCCCGCTGCGGGACGCCATCTGGAGCCCGCACCGCATGCCCTTGTCGCCCTCGTTCCAGCGCGCCTCGGAGGGCTTGAGCGCGCCGACCCGGAACTTGCCGTCTGGGTCGAACTTCCCGTTCAGGTACTTGGTCGCGACCGGGGTGCACCGGTCCGCGACGAGCTTCTGCCAGGCCGCGTCGGTCGGGAAGACCGGCTGGTCGGCGAGCGCGACCCGGCCGGCCTGCTCGAACAGGTGCGGCTGGGCGCAGTTCACGGCGGCGGTGTCGGTCGCGTCGGCACGGTCCCAGCTCAGGCAGGTGCCGGGCACGTCCGGCGGGGGCGGCAGCGGCGGCGGCTCCTCGACGCGCGGCACCCCGGACGAGGCGAACGACCCCAGGACGGGCACCTCGGCGCCGAGCAGCGAGTCCAGCGACGCCACCGTGAACATGAGGATCGCGCCGACGAGGACCCCGATCCCGATCCGGCGGGCACCGAACGGGCCCCCGGCGGGGCTGCCGCCCTGCGTCACGACGGAGCCGTCGTCCGACGCGGAGGAGGCGGCGTCGGTCTCGTCCCGGCGACGACGGCGGCCGGGGGCCACCGGGGTCGCGGACGTCGCACGCTCCGGCGGGGCCATGACCGACGTCGCCCCACCGGTGGCGCGGGAGTAGCGGCCGTCGTACCCGTCGTAGGCCTGCTCGCCGGTCGTCTCGGGACCGGTCTCGGCGGGCCGGCGGGGCGCGGAGCCGGCAGGGGAGCTGGGATCCATGGCCCGTCCATGATGCAGTCCGGCGCGCCGCACCCTCACCCGGCCGGGTCGCCGGCGCGGTCATCGGTCGGCGGCGTGCTGTGAACGTGCAGGTGACGGCGCCGGTGCGGGACCGACGCGGAACCGGTGCGACCACTCGTCGGGCCGGCGGACGACGAAACGCAGCCGAATCGAGATCAGGATCGCGCGCCGGGGCCGGCCATGGGCCGGGTAGCCTGCGGCCCGGGGGGATGCAGCGCGATGGGTGATCTTCGATGAGCGATGGACGGCAGCCGGGTCACGACCCGGCCGAGGGCGCCGACGACCGCACGCCGCCGGCCGGTACGCCTGCGGCGCAGCCGGACCGCACCGGTGCGGCACCGCGCGGCCGGATCCGTCAGCAGGACGGCAGCACCGCACCCCGCGAGCCCACGCTGGCCGAGAAGCGGGCCCGCGAGCAGAAGCTGCGCGCCGACCGCGAGGCCGTGCGGCAGAAGGAGGCCCGCTCCCGGACGACGAAGCGGGTGCTGATCGGGGCCGGCGCCACCATCGGCGTCGTCGCGCTGATCGCCGGTGTCTACGCCGCGTCCTCGCCGGACGAGGAGGTCGTCGCCCAGTGCGTCGACGAGAACCAGGTCGTCGTCCCGGACGAGAACTGCGCCGGCGCCTCGCAGCAGGGCCAGGTCAGCAACGGCGGTGGCGGGTTCGCGTTCGTCCCGATCTTCCTCGGTGGTGGCGGGCGCCAGTACCACTACAACTACGGCAGCACCGGCGGTGTCGGCCAGGTCGCGACCGGTGGCTCGGTCAACCCGCCGCCGGCGGCGTCGAAGAGCGGGACGACCGTGCGCAGCGGCACCTCCGGCAGCACCATCTCGCGCGGTGGCCTCGGGGTGGGCGGGTCCAGCTCGTCGTCCTCGGGTGGCTCGTCCTCGTCGTCCGGGAGCTGATCGGTGCGACGCGAGCGCGGCACCCCGCGTCCGGACTGGCAGCGCACGGTCGCCGAGCAGGGCCTGGTGTTCGGCACGCCCGGCCGGGACGGCTCCGGCGGTGAGCGGCCCTACTGGGACGAGTCGGCGCACTACGTCTTCGAGATGGACGAGATCCTCTCCCTCGAGGCCGACGTCGAGGTCCTGCACTCGATGTGCCTGACCGCCGTCGACCACGTGGTGACGACGGAGCGCTTCAAGGACTTCGCGCTGCCCGAGTGGAGCTGGCAGGCCGTCGCCGAGTCGTGGCGGCGGGCCGACCCGTACGTCTACGGCCGGTTCGACCTGCGCTACGACGGCTCCGGCCCGGGCAAGCTCCTGGAGTACAACGCGGACACGCCCACGTCGCTGCTCGAGGCGTCGATCCTGCAGTGGTACTGGCTGCAGGACGTCCACCCCGGCGACGACCAGTGGAACTCCCTGCACGAGAAGCTCGTCGAGCGCTGGGGCGAGATCCGGCAGGGACTGCCGTCGTCCGAGGTGCACTTCACCTGGTCCGGCGCGGAGTCCACCGGCGAGGACCACATCACCGTCGGGTACCTGCAGGAGACCGCGGCCGCGGCCGGCATCGACACCGTCGGTCTGTCCATCGAGGACATCGGCTGGGACTCGGCGCTGGACCGGTTCGTGGACCTGGAGGAGGCGCCGATGTCGGGCGTCTTCAAGCTCTACCCGTGGGAGTGGATGCTCTCCGACGACTTCGGCAAGCACGTCACCCGCAGCCTGCCGGAGACGCTCTGGCTGGAGCCGCTGTGGAAGACGCTCCTGTCGAACAAGGCGCTGCTCGCGGTGCTGTGGGAGCTCTACCCCGGGCACCCCAACCTGCTGCCCGCGTCGCTGAACGACCCCGGGATCCTCACCGAGTACGTCCGCAAGCCGCTGCTCGGCCGGGAGGGCTCGAACATCCAGGTCGTCGCGCCCGGGTACGAGACGGCGACCGGCGGCGTCTACGGCGACGAGGGCTTCGTCTACCAGATGTTCGACCCGCTGCCCGAGTTCGACGGCTACCGCCCGGTGCTCGGCGCCTGGCTGGTCGGTGACACAGCCGCGGGCCTGGGCATCCGCGAGACCGCCGGCCTGATCACCGACGACGGCGCGGCGTTCGTGCCGCACCGCATCACGTCCTGACCGCTCCCCGCATCTCCTCCGGAGGCATTCCGTGATCCTCGCCCAGGCGCTCGACGCCACCTACTGGGGCTTCCTCGGCCGTGGCATCGGCGCGATCCTGCTCTACGCCGTCATCGGCACGCTGCTGATGCTGGTCGGCTTCTGGGCGATCGACCTGACGACGCCGGGCAAGCTGCCGCAGATGGTCCGGGCCGGCCTGCCCAACGCCGTCACCATCACCGCCGCCGGGATGATCTCGATGGCGTTCATCATCGTGCTCGCGATCTACGCCTCGGCCGGGTCGCTGCTCCAGGGCATGATCTCGTCCCTGGTGTTCGGCCTGGTCGGGATCATCGCCCAGGTCGGTGCGGTGCGGCTGCTGGAGTGGGTGACCGGCATCGACATCGGCGACGTCATCCAGGACGACGAGCCCCGCGCGGCGGCGAAGGTCGTCGCGGCGGCCCACCTGGCGCTGGGCCTGATCGTGGCGGTCGCCGTCTTCTGACCCCGGTCGGGGGCGGCCGGGTCAGGCCAGCGCGGCGACGACGTCGACCCGGGCCTGCGGCGGCGGCATCGCGGCGATCTCGGCGCGCACCTCCCGCGCCGCGGCGGCGAGCTCGCCGTCGTGCACGAGCCGGTGGAGCGCGTCCGGGGTGAGAGGGCCGCCGATCCCGGCGCCGCGGGCCTCGACGAGCGCGGCGTTGTGCCTGCGGTCGCCCGGTCCCGGCAGCGCCAGCTGGGGTACGCCCACGGCCAGCGCGGACAGCACGTGCCCGGAGTTCCCGCCGTGCAGCACCGCCGCGCAGGCGGGCAACAGCTGCGCCGGTGGGACCCGGCCGACCGAGCGGATCCCGGGGCCGAGCCTGCGGCCCAGCCGGGCGGGCGGGCGGACCAGCACCAGCTCGCAGTCTGGGCCGTCGCCGCTCCGGGCGATGCGCACGGCGGAGGCCTGCAGGTCACCGCGGACCGGACCGCCGCCGCGCAGGACCAGGATCCGGGGCCGGACCGACGGCTCCTGCAGCCACGCCGGCGGTGCGCCGCCCGAGGACCGCCACACCGGACGGACCGCCAGCGCGTCCCGCGCCCCGACCAGGCTCGCCGGGGCGATGGTCAGGACCATCGCCGGTGCCGGGACCCTGCGCAGGCCGTGCCGGATCCGGGCGCGCTCCAGCGGGCGGGCGTCGAGCAGGGTGCGGGCGGTCGCGAGGCCGTCGAGCAGGCCGTTCTCGTGCAGCACGGCGGGGACGTCGTGCCGCGCGGCGGCGAGCGCCCCCGCCACCGCCAGCGGCTCGTGCAGGACGACGTCCGGCCGCCACTGCTCGGTGACGGTCACCAGCGCGTCGGTCAGCTCCTCGTTGACCGGCGCGAACAGCGACCGGACACCGGCGTCCCCTCCCTTTCCGGCCAGCTCCGCGCGTGCGGTCGCCGGGTGCGCGACGAGCGACCGCGCCGCCAGCCGTCCGATGCGCAGGTTCCGGGCGACGTCGATGAAGGGCAGCGGCCCGGGACCGCCCGACGGGAGTGCCTCACCGCCGCTGGCCAGCAGGACCTCGTGACCGGAGTCCCAGAGCGCGTGCGCGAACGGGAGCAGCGGCGGCAGGTGCCCCGCCAGCGGGGCCGCGACCACCAGAACACGCACCCGACGAGGGTATCCACCCCGCCGTCCCCCGCGGGGCCGAACATCGACATCGGGCAGCCGTCCCGGTATCCGTAGGCTCGGTGTCGTGATCGCCGAGAAGCCACCGCGGTTGGTCGCCACCGACGTCGACGGGACCCTCCTCGACGACGGCGGCGCCGTCTCCCCGCGCACCGCCGCCGTCGTCGGACGGCTGGTCGGTGCGGGCGCCGGTTTCGTGCTCGTCACCGGACGGCCACCGCGCTGGATCCCCCCGATCGTCGCGCGGCTCCCGGAGGGGCTGGTGCGGCTGTGCGTGTGCGCGAACGGTGCCGTGCTCTACGACGCCGTCGACGACGTCGTCCTCGGCGCGCACACGCTGGCCCCGGACGCGGTCCGCACCCTCGCGGCGCTCGCCGGTGAGCTGTTCCCGGGCTGCGGGCTCGGCGTCGAGCGGGTCGGGAACGCGGTCTCCGGCGGAATCGCGCGGGGCACCGTCGACGAGTTCCTCACCGGCCCCGGCTACGTGCACGCCTGGGGCGAGCACGACGGCGGCGAGGCCGGCCACGACGAGCTCCTCGCCCACCCGGCCACCAAGGTGCTCGTCCGGGCACCGGAGCTGACCAGCGAGCAGATGATGAAGGCGCTCGCACCGCGGGTGGACGGGCTGGCCGACCTGACGTTCTCGCACCCGTCCGGGCTGATCGAGGCGTCCGCGCCCGGCGTCACGAAGGCCACCGGGCTGGCCGCCGTCGCCGAGCGGCTCGGCGTCACCGCCGCGGAGACGATCGCGTTCGGGGACATGCCGAACGACCGGGAGATGCTGCGCTGGGCGGGCACCGGGGTCGCGATGGGCAACGCGCACCCGGACCTGATCGGACTGGCCGACGAGGTCACCGCGCCGCACACCCACGACGGCATCGCCGAGGTCCTCGAACGCTGGTTCTGACGGCGGTCGCCCACCCGTGCACCCGCGGGGCGGGCGGTGGTCGCCGGCCGTTCACCCCGCCCTCATCCGCGGGTCCGTGACGTGCCCCGATCCCGGCCGGGGACCCGCCCGCGCGTACCATCACGGGCTGTCATCGCCCGGGCCAGCCGGGTGCCAGCGGCACGCCAGGAGGGCCCCACCCCGTGGCAGACACCCTGGACCGTTCCGGTCCGCAACCGACCGCCGACGCCGGCGCCCCGAACACCGCGTCCGCGACCGGCGAGATCGCCGTGCTCGCGACCGTCCAGGACACGCTCGCGAACGACGGCTCCGTCCGCGTCGCGCGCGGCATGTCGCTGTTCGGTGAGCACGCCGCGGGCTGGCTCGCGATCGGCCTCGCCGGAGCCGCGCTGGACCGTCCGCGCCGCCGTGAGTGGCTCGGTTCGGCGGCCGCGGTGGCGTTCGCACACGGTGCCTCGATCGGCGTCAAGCGCGTCGTCCGGCGGCACCGCCCGGACCACCCCTCGGTCCGCGTCCTGGTCGGCACCCCGAGCCGGCTGAGTTTCCCGTCCTCGCACGCCACGTCCACGACCGCGGCCGCCGTGCTCTACGGCGGCCTGCTCGGCCGTCGCGCCCGGCCGGCGGCCGCCGCCACGGTCGGCCTGATGGCGCTCTCGCGCCTCGTCCTCGGCGTGCACTACCCGACCGACGTCGCCACCGGCACCGCGCTCGGCGCGGCCGTCGCCGCCGGCGCGCGACGCGCGATCCGCCGCAACCCCAGCACCGGAGGGTGAGCGCATGACCAGCACCGACCCCACGAAGGTCGACCGCACCGACCGCGACGACGAGGGATCCCCGTCCTCGTCGAACGGCTCGTCCGGCACCGACGGCTCCAAGGGCACCGCCGCCTCCGCGGACGGGTCCGGCACGCCGTCGAAGGCCGCCGTCGCGGAGGCCGCCGACCCGACCACCCCCGTCGAGCCGGACGCCCCGGACGACGCCGGCACCCCCGAGGGCCACGAGGCCGACGCCGCGGGCGGGACCCCCGCGCCGCACGTCCCGCTGGACCCGTCCGAGCGGACCACGGCGATGGTCGCCCGCGGCCTGCTCAAGACGATGCGCCCGCGCCAGTGGGTGAAGAACGTCCTCGTGTTCGCCGCGCCGTTCGTCGGCGGCGGGCTCTTCGGCGTCGAGGTCCTGATCGACTGCCTCATCGCGTTCGTGGCGTTCTCGCTGGCCGCGTCGGGTGTCTACCTCGTCAACGACGCGCTCGACGTCGAGGCCGACCGCGCGCACCCGACGAAGCGCCGCCGCCCGATCGCCGCCGGCATCGTGCCGGTGCCGCTCGCCTACGCGGCGTCCGCGGTGCTGTTCGCGGCGGCGATCGTGCTGTCGATCCTGAGCACCTGGCAGCTCATCGTCGTGCTCGCCGTCTACGTGGCGGTGCAGCTGTCGTACTGCCTGTGGCTCAAGCACCAGCCGGTGCTGGACATCTGCATCGTCGCGTCCGGCTTCCTGATGCGGTCCATCGCCGGTGGTGTCGCGACCGAGATCCCGCTGTCCCAGTGGTTCCTGCTGGTCACCGGGTTCGGCTCGCTCTTCATGGTCGCCGGCAAGCGGTACGCCGAGATGCGCCTCGCCGAGGACACCGGCGCGAAGATCCGGAAGTCGCTGGAGAGCTACTCGGCCTCGTACCTGCGCTACATCTGGTCGCTGTCGGCCACGGTCATGATCATGACCTACGGCCTGTGGGCGTTCGAGATCCGCGAGGCGCACCACAACACCGTGTGGTCGGTGCTGTCGATCGTCCCGTTCGTGATCGCCGTGCTGCGGTACTCGGTCGACGTCGACAAGGGCTCCGGTGGGGAGCCCGAGGAGATCGCGCTGGGCGACCGGGCGCTCCAGGTGCTCGCGGTGGCCTGGATCGCGATGCTCACGCTCGCCGTCTACAGCTGACCGCCCCGGCCGGGCGCACGGGTCAGGAACGACCCGTGTGCCAGGCCCAGGTGGCCGCCAGACCGTCGGCGAGGGTCGTCGGGGCCGGGAGGCCCAGCGCCGCGATCCCGCGCGACGGGTCCAGGCAGCTGCGCCGTAGCTCCCCGGGCCGCGCCGGCTCGTGCTCGGGGGTGAAGGCGCTCTCGTCGATCCCGGCGATCCGGCCGATCGTCGCCGCCAGCTCGGTGATCGTCGACTCGGTCCCGGTCCCGACGTTGAACACCTCGCCGGCCAGGTCCCCGTCGGCGAGCCGGTCCGCCGAGGCCGTCGCGGCCCGCGCCACGTCACCGACGAACAGGAAGTCGCGGGTCTGGCCGCCGTCACCGAACACGGTGGGCCGCCGGTCGCTCCGCGCGCGGTCGCAGAACAGCGACACGACGCCGGCGCCCCCGGCCGGGTGCTGACGCGGGCCGTAGACGTTCGCGAACCGCAGCACCAGCGCGGGCAGGCCGTGCGCCCGGACGAAGAACCGCGTGTAGCGCTCCGCGGCGAGCTTGCTCATCCCGTACGGCGACTCGGGCTCGGCCGGCTCGTCCTCGGTCGTCGGCAGCGGCGCGCCGTCGCCGTAGATCGCCCCACCGGTGGAGCAGACGACGACCCCGCGGGCGCCGGTGTCCCGCGCGGCCTGCAGGACCGAGAGCGTGCCGAGGACGTTCACCGACGCGTCGTGCACCGGGTCGGCCATCGACGTGCGGACGTCGATCTGCGCGGCCAGGTGGTACACCGCCTCGGGTGCGAACTCGGCGGCGCACTTCGCGAACCCGTCGGTGTCGCGGATGTCGAGCTCGGTCAGCGCGACGCCGGGGGCGAGGTTCTCCCGCTTGCCGGACGACAGGTCGTCCACGACGAGCACCTCGTCACCGCGGGCGAGCAGGGTGTCGACGAGGGTGGAGCCGATGAAACCGGCGCCGCCGGTCACGAGCGCGCGCAATGGGTCCTCCCGTGTCAGCGAGCGGTGCGGGGGTGGGGTCGTCCCGGACGAGCCGGACGTTTCCCGGGCCGTGGACCTCGTCGTCGGGCGAGCGTCGTCCGGGTCAGGTCTCGGACCGGCCGGCCGCGCCGGCAGCGGTGTCCTCCGCGTCCAGGCGGTTGCCGTTGGTGGAGAGCGTCGCCGACCGCGCGTCGCGCGCGTCGAGGGCGTCCAGGCGCCGGGCGAGCTCCTCCTCACGGCGGCTCAGCTCCGCGTCGCGGACGGCGATCTGCCGGGCCAGGTTCGTCAGGTGCTGGCTGATCTCGCGGCCACGCAGGTAGGTGTTCAGCATCCCGAAGACGAACGCGACGACCAGCAGGTAGACGATCAGGTCGGTACCGCGGCCGATGCCCAGGGCGCGGGCGACGAACGTGACGTCGTCCGGCCGCAGGATCGCGTAGATGTTGAGCACCACGAAGGCGCCGAACGCGAGCCGCTTGCTCGCCCGGACCCCCACGCTCTGCCCGCTCCGGACGAAGTAGACCAGCGCGCCGATCGTGGCGACCAGCAGGAGGATCTGCAGGATCACGGTGTTCGTCTCCTGGGTCATCGCTGCCGGACCGACAGGTCGAACAGGATGTTCACCCCGTTGAACAACGACTGCCCCTTGGAACGGGAGTACTCGGTGTAGTGAATGGTGACCGGCACCTCGCGGATCCGCCACGGCGACCCGGCCAGTGCCGCGACGATCTCCGACGCGTGCGCCATCCCGTTCATCGAGATCCGCAGCTCCTCGACGACCGGCCGGGACAGCACCCGGAGGCCGTTGTGGGCGTCGGTCAGTTTCAGCTTCCGGCTCGACGGCGACAGCGCCGCGACCGTGCGCAGCACGATCCGCTTGAGCAGCGGGATCGGCTCGGTGGACTCCAGGAACCGGGAGCCGAGTACGACGTCGGCCTGACCGGTGCGGACGAGCTCCGCCATCCGGTGGGCGTCGTCGATGTCGTGCTGCCCGTCGGCGTCGAAGGTGACGATCCGCTCGGCGCCGCGCCGCAGCGCGTAGTCGATCCCGGTCTGCAGGGACGCGCCCTGGCCGAGGTTGATCGGGTGCTTGACGAGGTGCGCCGCCGTCCCCGCGATGCGCTCGGCGGAGGCGTCGCGGCTGCCGTCGTCGACACACACGACGTTCGGGAAGCGGGTGCGGATCCCGTCGACCACCTCGGCGATGACGGTCTCCTCGTTGTACACGGGGACCACCACCCAGGTGCCGGTGTCGGCGGCCACGTCCACTCCCTCGCTCCTCCCGGGCGCCGGGTGCTCCCGTCCGCCACCCCGCAGGCTATCGGTCCCGTTCCGGGCGGTACGCGACGGTCGGCCGCGATCCGGACCTAACGGGCATTCCGTACGGTGGAGGGGATGGATGCGAGGACGCTGCTCGAGCTGATGCTGTCCGACCTGGATGACGCGCCGGAACTGTACCGGCCGACCGACTTCTGGCGGACCGGACTGGAGAAGGTCGTCTCCGACCTGCGTGACCGTGGGTTCGCGGAGTTCCGCGGGCACCCGTCCGCGCAGTACTTCTACGCGCCGCAGTACGCCCCGGTGTCCCGGCCCGCGGCGGCGCTCGCGCGGGTGCTGGGGACGGCGGGTGAGCCGGGAAGGCTGGTGCGTGAGCGCATCGACCAGGTCCCGGTCGCGCGGGCGCACCACGCCTCGGTCACGGCGCTCGACCCGGCCGACCGGCCGCCGTTCCTCGGCGGGTTCTCCGAGTCGACCGCGGGTGCGCCGGCCGAGCAGCTCGTGTTCGCCGGCCGCCGGTTCAGCCGGTCCTCGCTGAACTACCTGCGTGGCCTGGTGATGCTGAAGCGGGCCGTGCCCGATCTCGACGTGACGACCGTCCTGGAGATCGGCGGCGGGTTCGGCACGCTCGGCGAGATCCTCGCCGGCACCGAGGACGTGCGCTACATCGACGTCGACATCCCGCCGGTCGCAGCGGTCGCGACGCACTACCTGCGCGAGGTGCTGGGGGAGGGCCGGGTGCTCGACTACGCGGCCACCCGCGAGCAGGAGAAGATCGCGATCGACGAGATCGACCGGCCGGCGACGGTGCTCTGCTCCTGGCAGCTGCCCCGGCTGACCGGCACCGTCGACCTGTTAGCCAACTTCATCTCGTTCCAGGAGATGGAACCCGAGGTCGTCGAGAACTACGCGAACCTGGTCACCGACCTCGGCGCGCGCTGGCTGCTGCTGCGCAACTCGCCGACCGGGAAGCCCGGCGTGCGCGAACCGATGCTCCGGCACCGGTACCTGGAGATGTTCGACCGCTTCGAGCTCGTCGACTCCGACGCCGGCCTGTACGGCCAGGACTCGGAGGGCACGGTGTCCGAGGTGATGGTGCTGGCCCGCCGGTGACTACCCTCGGCGGCATGCGCATCCCCGACGCGATCGAGATCGGTGGCCACCGTGTGGGGCCCGGCGAGCGGCCGTTCGTCATCGCGGAGGTGTCCGGCAACCACAACGGCTCGCTGGACCGCGCGCTGGAGATCGTCGACGCCATCGCCGGCACCGGCGCGCAGGCGGTCAAGTTCCAGACCTACCGCGCCGACACGATCACCATCGACGCCGACGGCCCGGCCTTCCGGATCCGCGACGACCACGGACTGTGGGGCGGCCGGAACCTCTACCAGCTCTACGAGCAGGCGCACACGCCGTGGGAGTGGCACGCGCCGCTCTTCACACGGGCCCGCGAGCACGGCCTCGTCCCGTTCTCCAGCCCGTTCGACCCGACGGCGATCGACCTCCTGGAGTCGCTCGACGCGCCGGCCTACAAGGTCGCGTCGGCCGAGCTCGTCGACCTGCCGCTGATCCGGCGGATGGCGGCCACCGGCAAGCCGATGGTGATGTCCACCGGGATGGCGACGCTGGCCGAGATCGACGCGGCCGTCGCCGCCGCCCGGGACGGTGGCGCCACCGAGATCGTGCTGCTGGCGTGCACGGCGTCGTACCCCGCCGACCCGGTCGACGCGAACCTGCAGACGATCCCGGCGCTGCGCGAGGCGTTCGGCGTGCCGGTCGGCCTGTCCGACCACACCCCGGGCATCGGCGTGCCGGTCGCCGCGGTCGCGCTCGGCGCCGTCGCGATCGAGAAGCACGTGACGCTGCAGCGGGCCGACGGCGGGGTCGACTCGGACTTCTCCCTGGAGCCCGGCGAGCTGGCGTCGCTGGTCACCGAGACCGACGTGGCCCGGCGCGCGCTGGGCCCGGCCCGGTTCGGCCCGCGGGAGTCCGAGCGGGACACCCTCGCGCTGCGCCGCTCGCTCTACGTCGTCGCCGACGTCGCCGCCGGCGAGAAGGTCACCGACGACAACGTGCGGTCCATCCGCCCCGCCGGTGGGCTGCCGACGGACGCGATCACGACGGTGCTGGGGCGCACCTTCACCCGCGACGTCGCCCGCGGAACGCCGCTGACCTGGGACCTGGTCTAAGCCGGTCGGAGCCCGGCTATCGAGGAGCAGCATCGCCACCCTGCTCGTCGCCGTAGAACATCCGCTGGATGTCGGGATCGAGCCCTTCGACGTCGCTGTCGTCGGAGCGGATCCGAGGTTCGTCCTCTGCCAGGAAAGTCCTGACCAGTGCGTTCACCTCGTCCGGGGACTCCCGGTTCGACCAGTGCCCCCGCCCGGGCAGGACCTCCAGCCGGGCACCTGGGACGGCGTCCGCCGCCGCGCGGGTCCGCGCCAGGGGGACGCCGGCGTCCCGGTCGCCCTGGACGAACAGTGCCGGACACCGGATCTCCGGTAGCCGCGGACGCAGGTCCAGCCGCATGCGGCGGAAGCCGATCGAGTCGTTCTGCCAGTCCGAGCTGCCGGCGTTCCCGGCCCGGGCCTCGTCCAGCACCCGGTCGACGATCTCGTCGAGGTCGGCGACGCGGTCGGCCGAGCCGAACAGCGCCCGACGGGTGAAGGCGGTGACGGCCACCCGGCTGCGGAACGCCAGATTCGGCAGGGTCCGCGACAGCAGCGGCGCCCTCGCGGTGAGCCACAGCAGCTGGTGCACCCCCGGCGGGAACTCCAGGGTCCCGGCCGGGGCGAGCGCGACGAGGCGCTCCACCCGGTCCGGGTGCTCGATCGCGGAGGCGAGCGCCAGTGCGCCGCCCTGGGAGAGCCCGACGACGGCGGCCCGCTCGACGCCGAGGTCGTCCAGCACGTCGGTGACCGTCCGCAGCAGGACGGCGTGCGTGGCCCGGCCGTTCCACGGCCGGCTGCGGCCCTGCTTCGGCCAGTCCGGCGCGATCACCCGGTGGTCGCGCGCGAGGTCCGGGATCAGGTGCTTCCAGCTCAGCATCGCGTTGTCGAGGCCGGCGCCGGACAGCAGCAGCACCGGCGGGCCGGTGTCCCCGGCGAGGTGGACGTGCAGGTTCCCCTCGGGCCGCTCGATCACATGGTCGCGCGGGGTGGTCATCGGTCGCCTCCGGTGCGCCGGGACTCCCACCGCTCCCACAGGGCGGGCAGCTCGGACTCCAGGAACAGGTAGAGCTCGTGGACGTTCACGAGCCGGTCGCGGCGGGCGTCCGGCTCGTCGGCGAGCACGTCGAGGCCGTGCTCCAGCACCCGCCGGAACGCGGTGGCCCGGGCGTGGCGCTCGGCGAGCATCCGGCTCCAGCCGTCGGGCGCGATCCGGAACAGCTCGACCCGCGAGTCGCGGGTGCGCACCCGTTCCACGAGGCCGCCGGGCGTCAGCATCCGGGTCGCGGTGCTGATCGAGCTGCGGCTGACACCGAGCACCTCGGCCAGCTGGGCGGCGCTCTGCTCGGGCGGGTCGCTGATCAGCAGCCAGCCGATCACCCGGCCGGTGATCAGCGGCAGGCCCTCGCGCTCGAAGGACGCGGCGATCTCGTCGACGACGTCGAGTTCCTGTTCCGTGGGTGGCACGAAACAGACATTACAGTCTTTGCAGCAGTTACTGCAAAGACTGGCCGCTGCGGTCGTCGGGGCCGTCGCCCCAGCCACGGGCGGCCAGTGCCTCGCCGAGTGCGTCGGCGTGCCGCAGTGTGCGGATCATGAACGGCACCGCGAACGCCGTCACCGACCTGCCGGCACCGCGGGCCCGGGCCGCGGCCCTGACCTGCCCGGCGATGCCGGACAGCGTCCCCACGGACTGGATCGTCAGCCCGACGAGAAGACCGAGGCGCTCGGGGTCGACGCCGAACCGGCGGAACGGCCCGAGGCCGCGCTCGACCGCACCGACCAGGTCGTCCACCCGGGTCGTGAGCGTGAACAGGGTGGCCACCCCGATCGCGGCGACCAGCCGCAGCGCGATCACCAGCGCCCGGTCCGGGCCGAGCAGCCACCACTGGACGACCCCGATCAGCACCAGCAGCAGCACCAGGGTGCGCAGCAGCGGCCTGATCCGCCGCCACGGGATCCGGGCAACGACGTAGCCGAGCGCCACCACCCCGCAGACCGCCCCGAGGATCCGCGGGTCGGAGGTCAGGACGCTGCCCCCGGCCACCACCAGGACGACGAGCAGCGACGGGCCGGCCGGCGCGCGGTGCAGCGGGCTCGTGCCGGGTTCGTAGAGGCCGAGCGGGGTCACTCCGCACAGATCTTCCGGTAGTACGCGACCGCGGGGCCCGGCTCGTCGTCGGCGACGACCCGGCCACCGTCGAGGACGATCACGCGGTCGAAGCCGTCGAGCAGGTCGAGGTCGTGCGTGGCGAGCAGGACCTGCTGCCGCAGCCCGGCCAGCCGCTCCGCGAACGCACGCTTGTTGCGCAGGTCGAGCAGGGTGGTGGGCTCGTCGCACACCAGCACGTCCGGGTCGAGGACGAGCACCGCGCACAGCGCGAGGAGCTGCTTCTGCCCGCCGGAGAGCTGGTGCGCGGGGTGCTCCACGTGGTCGCCGAGGCCGAACTCGGTGAGCTTCTCCGCGGCCAGCCGGGTCCGCTCCGCACGGTTCCGGACGGTCCGGCGCAGTGAGAACGCGACGTCCTCACCGGCCGTCGGCATGACGATCTGCGAGTCGGGGTCGCTGAACACGAACCCGACCCGGCGCCGGACCGCGGAACCGTGGCGAGCGGGGTCGCGGCCGTCGACCCGGACGCTGCCCGCGGTCGGGCGGACCAGCCCGTTGACCGTCCGCGCGAGGGTCGACTTGCCGGACCCGTTCGCCCCGACCAGCGCGACCCGCTGCTGGGGCAGCGTGAGATCGACGCCGTCGAGGACGACGCGCTCGCCGTACCGGTGGCCGATCCCGTCGAACTCGATCATCGGACGACCCTCCAGCGGGTGGCGACGCCGAGGCCGCCCCCGGACGACAGTGCGGCCAGGCCGGTCTCGCCGAGCCCCTGCACGACGAGACGGTGGAACAGCCGGACGACGAGCACGGCCCCCGACGCACCCCACGGATGCCCGAGCGCGATGGCGCCGCCGTCCGGGCTGACCCGGTCCTCGTCGAGCCCGGCGGCGTCGACGCAGGCCAGGACCTGCCCGGCGAAGGCCTCGGTGAACTCGATCGCGTCCGGCGCGGCGGGATCCCCCGGTGGCGGGTCACCGCCGGACAGCGGGACCGGACGCAGCGGCGGCAGTCCCTGCGTCGCGACGATCGCCGGGACCGCGCCGAGCCCCAGCAGCTCGGGGGCGCAGCCGCGGGTGGCCGCGGCCTCCAGCGCGAGACCGGGGACGCCGAGCTCCCGGCGGCGGGCCTCGGAGACCAGGAGGACGGCGGCCGCCCCGTCGTTCACGCCGCACGAGTTCGCGGCGGTGTGTGTGCCGTCCGGGGTGAAGGCGGGCCGGAACCGGGCGAGCCGCTCGGTGGTGAACCGGTCGCGGGGACGCTCGTCGGCGGTGATCCCGCCGACGGCGACGATCTCGCCGTCGAACCGGCCCGCGCGCTGCGCGTCGACGGCGCGGGCGTGGCTGCGTGCGGCGAAGGCGTCCTGGCGTTCCCGGGAGATCCCGGACCGCGCGGCGAGGACGTCCGCGGCCGGCCCCATGTCGGGGTCGGGGCTCCCGGCCGGGGCGAACGGTGCCCGGGTGTACGACGTGCCGTCCGGCCAGGTCCGGGCCGGTGCGGTGGAGGCGGACTCGGCACCGCCGGCGAGGTACGCGGCGCCGTCGCCCGCCCGGACCGAGCCGGCCGCGGAGACGATCGCGGCGAGCCCGCTCGCGCACTGCCGGTCGACGGTCATCCCGGGGACGGTCTCGCCCAGCCCGGCCGCCAGCGCGGCGACCCGCGCCGGGTTGCCGCCGGGGCCGAACACGTTGCCGAGCAGCACGTCGTCTACCGGGGTGTCGATCTCCGCGGCCAGCGCGGCGAGCACCGGCGCCGCGAGCGCGTCGACGGTGTGGCCGCGCAGCGCGCCGCCCGCCGTGCCGATCGGGGTGCGGCGGGCCGCGATCACGACCGGGGTGTCGTCGGGGGTCATCCGCCGCTCCCGTCCCCGCCGGTCCCGCAGGGCCGGGCGTCGAGGATGCCGTCCCGCAGGCCCGCGTCGACGGCCGCCCGCGCGGGCTTGCCGGAGCCGAGCCGCGGCAGCTCGTCCGTGACCAGCCAGCGCCGCGGACGCTTCGCCGGGGACAGCGCCCGCCGGGCCGCGGCCCGCAGCGCCCGGCGGTCCGGCGCGTGGCCCGGCACCGGCTCGACGACGGCGGTCACCAGCATCTCCAGCGACGGGTGCGGCGTACCGGCGACGACGACGTCCGCGACGCCCGGGACCGCGCGCAGCACCTGCTCGACCTCCTCGGCGACGACCAGCGTCCCGCCCGAGGGGATCGTCGCGGAGGCGCGGCCGAGCACGGTGAGCGACCCATCGGCGGTGATCTCGGCCCGGTCGCCGACGGTGCTCGGGCCGGGCGCTGCCGGTTCCAGCACACCGTGGCGCAGCCGTCCGGCGACGGCCTGCGGGCTGTCGAGCCAGAGCACCCCGTCGCGCAGCTCGGTACGCACGTCCCGGACCGGACGCAGCGGGCCGCCGTCGCGCCGGATCGCGATCAGCGAGTGCTCGGCCGAGCCGTAGTACTCGAGCAGCAGGGTGTCCGGGAGCAGCCGCGCGCACCGCTCGCGGACCGCCGGTGCGACGTGCGCGCCCCCGCAGACGATCACCGACGGCGCGGGCCCGGCCGGGTGCCGCTCCCGGTCGTCGAGCAGCGCGGACAGCAGTGCCGGGACGAGGTGGACGGTGCCGGCGGCGCGGGCGTCGGCGGGATCGAGCCGGTCGGTCGTGACGACGTCGAGCCCGTGGTGGAGCGCGTGCACCGCGCCGAACAGGTACAGCGTCGACGACGGCGGCCCCGGCACCAGGACCGGTCCCGGCAGCGGACCGAGCACGTCGAACCCGATCCGCCAGGACCGGCGGGTCCGGGCGAGGACGGACGGGGGACCGGTGCTGCCGGACGTCGTCGGGAGCAGGAAGAGGCCGTCCCCGGCCCGCGCGGGCCGGTCGGCGCGCGCCGCCGGCGCCGGGTCGTCGCCGGTCGGGAGGACCAGGTCCGGGTCGACGTCGGCGAGGACCGACGCGCGTTCACGGGCCGACCACCCCGGGTCCGCGACGAGCGACGCGGCGCCCAGCCGGTCGGCCGCGAGCAGGTAGGGAAGGACGTCCCAGCGGGACCGCGCCGGAGCGTCCAGCACGATCCGGTCCCCGGCCCGGGCGCCGAGGGCGGCGAGCCGGGTCCGGGCCGCGTCGACGGCCCCGGACAGGTCGTCCGGGAGCCGGAGCCCGAGTCCGGGCGGGGCGGGGTGCCCCGCCGTCACCGGACCCGGGGCTCCGCGGACGCCGGCGGCGGCAGCAGGTCGGGCAGCGCGCGGTGCACCAGCCCGGCGATCACCGCGGCCAGCACGACCTTGATCAGGTCACCCGGGACGAACACCAGCGACTGCACGAGGCCGGCGCCCAGGTCACCGACGTAGGCACCGATCACCGGGATGCCGATCAGGTAGTCGGCTAGCAGCCCGGCGAGGCAGGCGAGGAGCAGGACCGGGAACGTCCGCCTGCGGGACCGCTGCACGATCAGGCCGGTGACCAGCGCCGACAGCAGCCAGCCCAGGACGAACCCGGCGCTCGGACCGACGAACACGCTGATCCCGCCGCGGCCCCCGGACAGCAGCGGCAGCCCGATCGCGGTCAGCACGAGCAGCAGCGCGACCGCCGCCGTCCCGAGCCGCCAGCCCAGGATGGCGCCGGCCAGGATCGGACCGGCGTTCTGCACGACGATCGGGACGCCGGCGACGCCGCCGATCCCCGGGAACAGGCCGAGGACGGCGATGAACGCGGCGAACACGACGACCCGCGCGAGGTCGGCGGCGGGCAGCGCGGGGCGGGATCCGGACACGCGCGAAGGGTAGGTCACCCCGGCGTGTCGGCGGCACATCATGCGGGTTGTGTCACCGCGACACGACCGGTCAGAGCGTCCGGCGGAGGGTGCGGAAACCGTCGTCGTCCGGGCCGGTGCCGTCGTCGGCGTACCCGGCGCGGGCGAACAGCCGGGCCGACGCGGCGTTCCCGGTGTGCACGACGGCGATCACCGGCGTCCCGGGGCCGGTGGACGCCCGCAGCGCGTCCTCGCCGGCCCGCAGCAGCGGGACGGCGAGCCCGGACCCGCGCCGCTCCGGGGCGACCGTGATCGAGACCTCCCAGCCGGTGCAGTCCCGGTCCCAGCGGACCGTGCCGACCGCACCGTCCACGTCGGACACGACGAGCAGCCGCCGGTCGGTGCGGTCGAGGGAGCCCGCGAGCCAGCGCCGATGCGCGTCGAGGTCGATCTCGCCGGTGGAGCGCGACCACCGCCGGGTCTCCGGGTCGTTGCGCCAGCCGAGCAGCATCTCCGCGTCGTCGAGCCGGGCGGGGCGGGCGTGCAGGGCACCCGCGAGGACGGTGTGCTCGACGTGCTCCCGCCGGGCGGCCCCGTCCGGTTCGCCGACGGCGGCGGCGAGCGCGTCCACGATCCGGTTCGCCCCCTCGCCGTCGACGACGGTCCGGGCCCGCGCCCCGAGCGCGTCCCTGCGGCCGGGGCCGGTCAGCAGGTCCCGCAGGACGGCCGCCCCCGGCTCCGGGTCGGCGAGGTCCGCGGCCCCGCCGAGCCCGGCCGCGGCGCCCGCGGCGACGACCGTCCGGTAGCCCTCGACCTGGTTGTCCGCGGCCAGGACCAGGGCCATCGGGACGCCGACGCAGCACAGCTCCCACACCGTCGTCCCGGCCGCGCTGACCACCAGGTCCATCTCGGCCATCGCCGCGGGCAGGTCCGGCAGCGGCGCGATCGCGCGGAACCGCGCCGGGCCGCCCTCCGGGAGCGTGACCGACCGGCCCGCAGGGACGACGACGTCGACCTCGGCCGGAACGTCCGCGGCGGCCAGCGCCGCCACCACCCGCCCGAGCAGCCCGGCCGCGTCGGTGCCGCCCATGACGACCAGCACCCGGGGCGGGACCCCGGCGGTGGCGGGACGGAGGTCCCGGTCGCGGACCTCCCGCACCCGGCGGGCGCGCCGGGCCGCGATCCGCAGCGGGGCGTACGCGGGTCCGCGCAGCAGCGTCGTCGAGCCGTCGTCGGGCCGGGGATGGTCGTCGGCACCCAGGTTGGGGTCGACGACCAGGTCACCCGGCCGACGGCCGGTGGTGAAGTCCTCGACCGTGGACAGCGCGATGCCGGCCGCGTTCAGCGATGCGCGCAGGTCGGTGCCGAGCAGGTAGTGGTCGACGTGCACCGCGTCGATGCGCAGTTCCCGGGACAGTGCGACAACGTCGTCGGGGGTGTCGGCGGGACCGGCAGGCGTGGTCGGGTCGAGCAGTGTTCCGGGCGGGCCCGCGGGTGGCTCGTGCACGACGGGAGCTCCGGGTCGGCCGGGAGCGAAGTTCAGGTGCAGAAGTCCGGCCCACAACCAGCCGAGAGCCTCCAGTCGCCCGGACCAGAACACCTCGTGGCCCGACATCGCCGCCGCCTCGGCGACGGCGGCGCACCGGACGGCGTGCCCGACCCCGGTCGACGGGCCGGCGTCGCAGCGGAGCAGCAACCGCACCGGCTCAGCCCTCCGCCAGGGACTTCTGCCGGACGTGCGCGTTGAGCGCCACCAGCTCGGGGTGTGACCGGAGCACCGACACGACGGACCGCCAGTCCGTCCGGTCGCCGAGCAGCTCCACCAGTCCCTGCAGGGCCTGCAGGTCGTCGGCGGTGTCCAGGGTCACCCGCAGGTCGTTCGCGGCCGGGGCGACGACGATCCCGAGGCACCGGAACCGCTCGGGATCGGCGTAGAGGCCGGAGGTGACGTGGATCCGGTCGTGGCCGGTCGCGGTGGTCGCCAGGTCGCGCAGCGCGGCCACCGTCGCGAGCTCGACGTCGAGCCCGCGGGGCAGGGTGCGGACCAGGGTGCTGGCCACGTAGTCGTGCTCCGGCGCGTTCCGCCAGGTCGCGGCGACCAGGCCGATCAGCTCCGGATCGAGCAGCGGGCAGTCCGCGGTGAGCCGGACGACGGCGTCGCACGGGTGCTCGTCGGCGGCCCGCACGAAGCGGTCCAGGACGTCGTCCTCGGAACCGCGGACCACCCGGACGCCGAGCTCGGCGGCCCGGTCGGCGACGGCGTCGTCACCGGTGGCCGTCGACGTCGCGACCACGACCTCGTCGACCCCCGGCGCCGTGCGCGCCGCGGTGACCACCCGGTCGAGGACCGGGCGTCCGCCCAGGTCCCGCAACACCTTTCCGGGCAGGCGGGACGATCCCGTCCGCGCCTGGATGACCGCGTTGATCCGCACCTGCTCGCTACCTGCTTCGATTCGTCCGGATGAGCGCGTGCCATCATGCCGGGCGGGAGAAATACCGTGGATGTGGAGGCGTGATGTCGGTACTCAAGGGCTCGTCGGTCCTGGTCACGGGCGGGACGGGGTCCTTCGGCAAGGCGTTCGTGCGCGCCCTGCTGGACCGCTACGAACCGCGCCGTCTGGTCATCCTGTCCCGGGACGAGCTGAAGCAGTACGAGTGTCGCTCGCTGTTCGGCGACGACCCGCGGCTGCGCTGGTTCCTCGGTGACGTCCGCGACCAGCCCCGTCTGCGCCGTGCCATGCACGGCGTCGACTACGTGGTGCACGCCGCCGCGCTGAAGCAGGTCGACACCGCGGAGTACAACCCCTTCGAGTTCATCCGGACCAACGTCGAGGGCTCGCAGAACGTGGTCGAGGCCGCGATCGACGCCGGGGTGAAGAAGGTCGTCGCGCTGTCGACGGACAAGGCGTCGTCGCCGATCAACCTGTACGGCGCCACCAAGCTGTGCGCGGACCGGCTGTTCGTGAGCGCGAACCACTACGCGGCCGCCTACGAGACCCGGTTCGCCGTGGTCCGCTACGGCAACGTGCTGGGCAGCCGCGGATCGGTCGTGCCGCTGTTCAAGAAGCTGGCCGCCGACGGGCAGTCGCTGCCGATCACCGACAAGCGGATGACCCGGTTCTGGATCACCCTCCCGGACGCCGTCCAGTTCGTTATCGACTCGTTCGACCGGATGCAGGGCGGCGAGCTCTACGTGCCGCGCATCCCGTCGATGCGGATGACGGACCTGGCCGAGGCCATCGCGCCCGGCGCCGCGACCCACGAGATCGGGATCCGGCCCGGCGAGAAGCTGCACGAGGAGATGATCGCCGCCGACGACTCGCGGCGGACCCTCAAGCTGGCCGACCGCTACGTCGTCGAGCCGTACATCGCCGGCTGGGGCTACACCTCGCCGGAGGGCGGCGAGCAGGTGCCCGACGGTGAGGCGTACCGCTCGGACACCAACGACCTGTGGCTGTCGCCCGAGCAGCTGCGCCAGATGGTCGAGGCCCTGGACTGAGCATGCTTCCCTACGGACGGCAGTCGATCTCCTCCGACGACGTCGAGGCCGTCACGGCGGTCCTCGGCACGGACTGGCTCACGACCGGCCCGGCGGTCACCCGGTTCGAGGACGACCTCGCGGCCGTCACCGGGCACCCGGCGGTGGCTGTCACCAGCGGCACGGCGGCGCTGCACGTCGCCTACGCCGCGGCGGGCGTCGGGCCCGGTCAGGACGTCGTCGTCGCACCGCTGACGTTCGTCGCGACGGCGTCGGCCGCGGCGCTGCACGGGGCGAACGTGGTCTTCGCGGACGTCAGCGAGGACACCGGCAACCTCGATCCGGACGCGGCGAAGGCCGCGCTCACGCCGTCCACGACCGTCGTCGCGGGGGTGGACTACGCCGGTCACCCGATCGACGCCGGCCCGCTGCGGGAGATCGCGCACGGCGCGGGCGCCCTGCTGCTGGAGGACGCCGCGCACTCGGTCGGCGGGACCTGGCACGGCCGTCCGGTGGGCGACCTGGCGGATCTGACGACGCTGAGCTTCTTCCCCACGAAGAACCTCACGACGGCCGAGGGCGGCGCCGTCGTCTCGCCGCGGCCGTCGCTCGTGGAGGGCGCCCGGTCGTTCCGCAACCACGGACTCGTCCGTGACAGGGAGCGGCAGCGGTTCCCGGACGAGGGCCCGTGGCACCAGGAGGTGCACGCCTTCGGCCTGAACTACCGGCTGCCGGACCTCCTGGCCGCGCTCGGGTCGTCGCAACTGGGCCGGCTGGCGGCCTTCACCCGTCGCCGGGCCGAGATCCACGCCCGCTACGACGCGGCGCTGGCCGGCGTCGCCGAGGTGCGCCTGCCGTCCCGGCGCGACGGCGCCGACCCGGCCTGGCACCTCTACCCGCTACGCGTGCTCGACGGCCGCCGCCGCGCGCTGTTCGAGCACCTGCGTGCGAACGGGATCGGGGTGCAGGTCAACTACGTCCCCGCCTACTGGCACCCGGTGTTCGCCGATCTCGGCTACCGCCGCGGGCTGTGCCCGAACGCGGAGACCTACTACTCGCAGCAGCTCTCGCTGCCGCTGTTCCCCGATCTCACCGACTCCGACGTGGACCGGGTGGCGGCCCTCGTACGGGAGTTCTTCGGACACGGGGAATGACGTCCGTGGCCGGGAACGCGAGCAAGGACGTCCTCGGTCGCGGTTCCCTCTACACCCTCGGCAGCGTCGCGCCGATCCTGGCGAACGTGCTGGTCACGCCGGTGGTGACACGCGTGCTCGGGCGCGAGGAGTACGGCGTCGTCGCGATCGGCCTGATCCTCGTGCAGGTCGGCGCCATGGTCGCGGGCTTCGGGCTGGCGTCGTCGATCACCCGGCACGGCATCCTCGAGAAGTCCGGTGTGGACGGCGCGCGGGCGCTGGTGCTGCAGGGCAGCGCGCTGTCGACGCTGCTGGTCGTCGCCGCCGTGCTGGCCGGCCCGCTGTGGAGCGAGCCGGTGCTGTCGGTGCCCTGGCAGACCGGGCTGGCGTTCGCCGCGCTCGCCGCGGCCGGGTTCGCGATGGTGCTCAACGCGCAGGCGTTCCTGCGGGTGCAGGACCGTCCGGTGCCGTTCGTGGTCATGTCCGGGGTCGCGACCCTCGGCGGCCCGCTGCTCGGCCTGGCGATGGTGGTCTGGCGGGCCAGCGACGCCGACGACTACCTGTTCGGGCTGCTGCTCGGCTACCTCGCCGCCGGCCTGACCGGGATCGTGCTCGCGCTGCGCGACGGATGGCCGCGGACCGAGCGCGGTGACCTGCGGAAGGCGCTGAAGGTCGGCCTGCCCGCCGTCCCGCACCTGGTGGCGCTGCTGCTCGTGCAGAACTCGCTCGTCCTGATCGCGACCCGCTGGTTCGGCATCGACGACGGCGGCCGCATGCAGATCGCGCTGCTCCTCGGGTCGGCGCCCGCGATGATCGTCTCGGCGTTGAACAACGCGTGGGCGCCGGTGGTCTACCGGACCGACCCGGCCGAGCGGGGCGCGGCGCTGGAGCGCAGCGCCCGCGACGTCGCCGCCGTGACGGCGGCGCTGTCCGGCGGGGTGGCGCTGCTCGCCCCGTTCCTCCTGCAGATCCTCGCCCCGGCCGAGTTCGCCCCGGCCCAGCTGGTCCCGGTCGCCGCCGTCACCTCGATCGGCGCCGTCGTCTCGGTCGCCTACCTGGCGAACGTGCACCTCGTGTTCGCCTCCGGACGCAGCGGTGGGCTGGCCGTCGCGAGCCCGATCAGCCTGGTGGTCGGCCTGGCCGCCGCGGTCGCGCTCGCGCAGACCGGGTCCCTGACGGCGGTCGCCGTCGGGTTCCCGCTGATCTACGTCGCGCTCGCCGTGGGGACGTCGCTGCTGCGCAGACGGGTGTCGGAGACCAGCTGGCGCGAGCAGGTGCTGCTCGGCCCGCTCGCCGCCGGGCTCGTCGTCTGCGGGGCCGGGGTGGTCCTGCCCGCCGACGGCGTGCTGTGGCTGTCGGTGCGGTTCGGGCTCGCCGCGATGCTCGGGGTCGCGCTGCTGTGGATGGTGCGGCGGACCTTCACCCGCTGACCGGGGCGGCCCGGCGGGTGATCACGCGTCGAGCGGCTGCTCCGTCGCGATCGGGACCGGCAGTCCCTTCGGCAACGGCCGGGGGACCGCCGCGAGCGGGTTCTTCAGCCACAGCATGGGGCTGAACGAGACGAACCCGCCTGCCGTCATCGCATTCTGGCTGGCCTCGGAACGCTTCGTCAGGCCCAGGACCATCGCCGCCTTGTTGACGGGGGATGCGGCGTAGTACTGGAGGCCCGGGCCGATGCTCGGCGTGCGCCCCCAGCCCAGCGCGTCTCTGAGGACATCCGGTTCCAGGAGGTGATGAGCACCGAGCTCACGGCGGGCGAGTTCCGTCGCGGCAGCGTCCGCCTCGGCGGCGCCGGTGACCGGACGGGACCCGTCGGCCGGGTCGGAGACATGGAACTCCGGCCAGCGGTCGCGGAGCATCGCGAGCGCCTCGGCGCCCTGGTGGCCGAACGTCAACGGGTCACCCCAGACGGCGGCGGGAGTCCCGATCGCGGCGGCATACAGCACCGCGGTCGACAGCCGGTTCGACGAGACCCGGCTGGCGTGACCGATCAGGTGCATGATCCGCAGCAGGAAGTGGGGGTCGTCCCGGCGACCGGCGGTGACCAGGGTGTGTCCGGCCTCTGCCCACGCTGTCGTGATCTCGGGATCGGTCATGTCCTCGTGGTGCAGGCACACCGTCGAAGGACCGTCGACCTTGGCGACCTGCCGTGCAAGGTCGGCGTGTGCGCCCGTCACCCGGACCAGACGGGTGCCGTGGAACGGGATGAAGACCGGCCCGAGCTGCGTCGAGGACTCCCACCCGCCGCGGCGCAGCAGTCGCTCCAGATAGAGCAGTGGGGCGCCGATCGCGGTGGTCGTCCGGTCCTCGTCGGTAGGAGACCAGCCGCGGCAGTCGTGCGACCAGACCAGAAGGCGACGCTGGCGGGGGTCGGTCCCGACCTTCGGGAAGTCGGCGAAGTGTGCCGGCACCGGAGACGTCGCGGTCCAGCCGTGCTGCAGCAGGCCGGCGATGTGCCGGGGGCGGGGCAGGCCCGCGTACGCGGCGAGGACCGCCGAGTGGCCGTAGTAGTGGTTCTGGATGTCCAAGGCCGTGCTCCGGTCCGTCCTGCGTCGTATCGCTGAGGCCGGGCGATCCTAGCGATCAGGGCGATCGCTACCGTCGGGCGCGTGCCTGCCCCGACCGTCGACGTGATGCTCCCCTTCTACGGCGATCCGGAGCTGCTGCGCCGCGCGGTGCGCAGCGTCCAGGAGCAGAGCCGCGACGACTGGCGGCTCACCGTCGTCGACGACGGCTACCCCGACGACTCGATCGGGCCGTGGTTCGCCGGCCTCGGCGACGACCGGATCCGCTACCTCCGCAACCCGCAGCGGCTCGGTGCCCAGCCGAACAACCGGTACTGCATCGAGGCGGTCGAGCTGCCGTACTTCGTGATGATGGGTGCCGACGACCTGATGGCGCCCGACTACCTGGAGACCGTGCTCGCGCTGCACGACCGGTGGTCGCACGCGGCGGTCGTCCAGCCCGGGGTGGCGATCATGGACGAGCACGACGAGCCCGTCCGGCCGCTCGCCGACCGCGTGAAGGCGCTGCTCGCGCCGAAGGGCCACGGTCCGCGGCTGGTGACGGGGGAGGACCTCGTCGTCAGCCTGCTGCGCGGGAACTGGCTGTACAACCCGTCGCTGTGCTGGCGGACGTCGGCGCTGAAGGAGATCCCGCAGTCCGCCGACGTCTTTGACCTGGCCCTCCCGGTCGCGGTGATCGCGGACGGCGGGACGATGGTGATCGACGACCACGTCTGCTTCCGCTACCGGCGGCACCGCTCCAGCGACTCCGGATCGGGCGCGGCCGCGGGGAACCGGTTCGCGGAGGAGCGGCGCTACTTCCGGGCCGAGAGCGACCGGATGACGGCGCGGGGCTGGCCCCGGGCTGCGCGGGCTGCCCGGGCCCACGTCTCGTCGCGGCTCAACGCCGCTGTCCAGCTACCTCAGGCATTCGCCCGGCGGGACGCAGCGGCGGTCCGGGCGCTGGGGAATCACCTGCTGACGTTCTGACCGGACAGCCGGTCGAGCCACCGGTCGTAGGTCTGATCGAACCGCGCGTCGGTATCCGCGTCGGCCTCTACGAGCCTGCGTTGTACCGCGCTACGGACCTGTTGGGCGACGTCACGGTCGGCATACACCTGCTCGAAGTAGGTGGGGCGCACGCGTACGACGGCCACGAGTTCGCGATCGCCCACGGCGCGGGGCAGGTCCGTAGCCCATGAGGTGGCGGGGAGTTCCGGGCCGGGGCCCGTGGCCACGATCACCGACGGTGCGTCTGCCAGCAGGACCTCGGTCGCACTCGCTCCGTGTCCGATCCGCTCGTCGTTCAGGCCGATGTAGTCGGTCGCGCGCCAGCCGGAGAAGTAGGGGATCGCACCGGCATCCGTCATCGCCACCGACCGGCGGGCCTCGGGGAGGCCGGCGTCGGCCAGGCCCTGGCCGATCGCGATGTGAGCCCGGCGAAGATCTTCGCCGTAGTTGACCATCGTGGGTCCGTCTCGGTGCAGGGACCCCGCAGTGCAGGTCCAGGCGACGGTGATGAGTGCCACGAAGACCGCGAGGCGGCGCCGTGCGATGCCGTCCAGCGTCCAGGCGGCACCCAGACAGAGCAGCGGGAGCCCGTGCCAGGCGAACCGCGACAGGTAGTCCATCGCCGGGGCCGTCAGAGCCGGTATGAGGTAGAGGGCAGCGCAGCTCGCGACGAGCAGGGCCGCCGGACCGGCGGTGGGCCGCCGTGTCAGTCCGGACACGGTGAGCAGGAGGAGCGGCAGCAGGAGGACGACTGTCGTCGTGGCCCAGCGCAGGTCCGTCGCCGCCTCGACCCCGACCTTGACGTAGAAGGTGTTCGGCAGGGGATGACCGAAGTACGTCCATCGCCACGCCGTGTAGGCCCCGCCGACGACCGCTCCTCCGACGAGCCAGATCCAGGTGCGGCGCTCGGCCCGCCGAAGGAATGCCCACACGAGCAGCGGGGGCGCGACGGCGAGGATTCCGTCCGGCCGCAGCATCCCGGCCACGAGCAGCAGAGCGGGCAGCTCCCACGACCGGATGTAGGCCGTCCGGTCGCGGAGCAGCCGGCAGACGAGGACGACCGACCGGAGGACCACCAATGCGAACGGCGCCGTCTCGAGACCGGCGTCCACGTGCACCCAGGTGGGCAGGAACAGCACGAACGCCCCGGCGGCGGCCGCCGCGCCGGTACGAGTCCTCGGCTCCGAGACGAGGATCCAGACGATCGCCCCTGCACACGCCGCAGCGGTGAGCTTGGAGACGACCGGCAGAGACGCCCCGGCCCACACCCACGGAACGTGCCAGAGCATCCAGAGGAAGTTGGTGTACCCCTCGACCGGGTTCTCACCGGGGTTCCAGGTCGGCCCGTGTCCGAGGGCGAGGTTCGCGGAGTAGCGGTAGGTGATGTAGGCGTCGTCCACGGTCACCGACCAGCAGGCCCACAATCCGACCGCCAGGGTGACGAGCGCAGCGGTCAGGAGGAGCAGGCGGGACCGTGGTGACGGTGAGGTCGCGTCGCGATCACGCTCGGCGCCCCGGCGGGATCTGCGCAGCATGCGCGCAGTCTCCCGGAACCCGGAGCACCTCGGGAGCGGACGCGGGCGGTGTCACATGCGGCTCGGAATGTCAGCCGACGAGGTGTCTGCCCAGGGCGCGGAGATCCGAGCGCCTGCGGTGGCGGAGCGCGACGGGTACGAGAGTCGCTGCGTTCAACCGTGACGTCAGGTGCCGGCGGGCGGCCCGTGCCGCCCGAGGCCACCCGCGGGCGTCCATCTCCCGCGCCATGGTGACGAAGAAGGCGCGTTCCTCGTCGAATCTGGTCCCGTTCATCGCCTTGATCGCCGAATCGCTGCCCGTGTGCCGGCGGTACTGGAAACAGGCCCGGTCGTCGAGCACCATCGACCAGCCCCGGCCGAGGACGTCCATGATCATCGCCAGGTCCTGCACGACGTGCAGGTCGTCACGGAAGCCGTAGTCGGGCACAGCCTCCCGGCGCCAGCAGAGCGAGGGGAAGTAGGTCCAGTTCGCACGGAGGAGGCTCGGTGGCGAGTTCCTCGCCACCGAGGACGGTGCGGCCACGGTGGCGTGGTCGGTAGAACGTCTTGATCCGATCCGCCAGCGGCTGCACGTCGCGCCCTGACCCGTCGATGACGGTGACGCCCGGCTGGACCACTCCCGCGTCCGGTGCGGCCTCGGTCGCCGAGGTCACGACGTCGACGTAGTCCGGCGACATGACGTCGTCCGCGCCCATGACGGTGAACCACTCGTTGCCGACGTGCGACAGGCAGCGTTGGTAGCTGGCATTCGCCCCGAGGTTCACCTCGTTCCGCAGGCAGCGGATCCGGGAGTCACCGATCTCGGTGATCCACCGGCAGGCTTCGAGGTCGGGGTAGTGGTCGTCGAGTACGAGCAGCGTCCACCGTGGGTTCTTCTGGGCACGGACGCTGTCCACAGCGAGCCGGAGCAGGCGCGCGTCGCCGTAGAAGGGCAGCAGGATGTCGAGCGTCATCGGTCAATCTCCTCGCCACTTCGCGATTCCCTGTCCCGAGCAACGAGGTGCGCTATGAGCAGATTGCGGCAGAATGACAAGAATCTGGGTTTCACCTGTTCGAGTCGATCCGGCCCGCACCGATGAGTCCCGGTGCGCAGCGCGGTCGTACCGGCATGAGCACCGACACCCAGGCACCCACCACCGTCACGAACATCGGCGTCGCCATGTTCACCGTCGCCGACCAGGACGCCGCGCTGGCGTTCTACACGCAGAAGCTCGGCTGGGAGGTCCGCGGCGACTCCCGGTTCGGCGAGAACGACGAGTACCGCTGGCTCGAGGTCGCCCCGCCCGGCTCGACCGCGCGGCTCGCGCTGAACCCGCCGATGTACGGCGAGCCGGGCGGCAGCGCCATCGGCGTCGAGACCGCGGACCTGGCCGCCGAGCACGCCCGGCTGTCGGCGGTCGGCGTCGCCGACATGGAGCCGATGCCCACCGACGACACCCCGGGCGCCCCGAAGCTGTTCATGCTCCGCGACCCGGACGGCAACGTCGTCACCGTGGTGCAGGTGTAGCGGTCCGCACCAGCACCGCGTACGGCCCGACGTCCCGCCGCTGCCAGGCGGGGTGCTCGAACAGCTGCGGGCCGAACGTCGCGGGCGGGGCGCCGGAGCTCGGGTCGGGGAACCGGTCCTCGGTCGTCGGCAGCTGCAGCAATCCGTCCGCGGTCCGGGAGAACACGAACACCGACGGGGCGCGGGCCGGGCCGCGGTCCAGCGCGGCCAGCAGCTCCACCGGGCCGGCGGCGGCCGACCAGCGGCGGAGCTCGTCGGTGCGTTCCGGGTAGTTCCCCAGCGGGTTCGCGTACTGGGCGCCGGACGCCTGGAACGAGAAGTACGGGTGGTAGGTCAGCAACGCGGGGTTCGCGCTCGCGACGACGACCTCCCGCTCCGGAAGCCCGGTCAGCCCGGAGATCGTGCCGCGGAGCTCGCCGAGCCAGGCGTTCGGCTCGTCCGGGTTCCGGGAGCCGTCGGGCTTCGTGCCGTCGGGCCGGTAGTCCTGGGCGGAGCCCGCCCACTCGTACGTCTCCGGGACGGTCTGGACCTGCGCGACGACGGCGACCGCGGCGAGCACGGTGACCACGGCGGTGCCCGCCCGGCGGGCGGACGCGTCGCGGCCCCACCGGCGGAGCAGCCCGAGGAGGTCGGCGGCCGCCCACACCGCCCCGGACGCCAGCGCGGCCGTCATGATCGGCTCGATCCGGAACGCCAGGAGCGTCGTCCCCGCGGCCAGCGCCAGCGTCGACAGGAGGTACCAGAGGTACCCGCAGGCCGCCGTCGCCCCGAGGGCGCGGGCGACCGGGGAGCGGCCGGCCGCGGCGACGATCCACACCGTCCCGGCCAGGCACAGCCCGCCCAGCGCGGTCGGTTCGAGCATCGGCACCGGCCAGCGCGACCCGGCCTCGGCGAGGAAGTGCTGACCCGCGCTGTAGGTCGGTTCCCCGGCCGCGGCGACGAGGTAGGGCAGCCAGTGCAGCAGTGTCAGGGGCAGCGCCGCGAGGAGCACGACGCCGACCGTCCCCAGCAGCGGCAGCGGGCGCGCGGTGCGGGTCACCAGGCCGGCGACCGCGAGCACGGTCAGCACGAGCCCGGCGAACACCAGGATCTGGGTGTGCGTGACGGCCGCGACCCCGAGCACCAGCCCGACCAGCACCGCCGTCCGGACCCACGGCCCGCCGTCGCGGCGGCGCACCAGCCGCAGGCCCAGGACTGCGAGCGGCGGGACGAGCGCACCGGTCAACCACGAGTACGGCGTGTACGCGGCCAGCGTCGCGAGCCCGGCCAGCGTCGTCGCGACGGCGGCGCCCAGCGCGCGGCGCCGCGTCGTCACCAGCGCCCACAGCGCGAACGCCAGGACCGCCGTCACGGCCAGCGTCGCGATCGAGAACGCCTTGTGGAACTGCCACGCCTCCACGCCGAGCAGCGCGGCGGCGCGGCCGCCCACCCAGAACCACGCCGCCGGGTAGTACGGCGGCAGGTCGGCGTAGGCGAAGTCGGCGAGCCGGGCGGAGTTGGCGAACCGGGTCAGGAACTGCACCCGGAACTGCTGGTCGCCGGACACCCCGAACAGGTAGTGCGGGGTGTTCGCGAGGAACAGCGCCAGCGGCACCGACGGGAGCGCCGCGAGGCCCGCCCAGGTCAGCGGCGCGGCGAGCAGCGGGCGGGCGGTCCGGGCCGCCAGGACTAGGACGAGCGCGACCACCGCGCCGCCGGACGCGGTCAGCGCCAGCCCGACGTTCGACGACGCCGGGATCGACAGCCCGTCCACCGCGGCGAGCACGACCACGGTCACGGCGACCGCGACCACCGGCCCGACGACCAGGTCCGCGAGCGCCGCCGGACGGCGGGTGGAGCGCGGTCGCCCGGAGCCGGCCGGCCCCCGGTGCACGGTGGCCGGCCACGGTCGCGAGCCGTCCACCGCAGCCGGGCCGCCGCCGTCGTACACGGGGCTCAGGCCGGCTTCTTCACGGCGACGACGAGGAACGCCTTCGAGATCGCCCACAGCGCCGGGAACCGGCGCAGCGCCGACACCCCCGCCGAGTACAGCGCCGAGCCACCGCCCTCGGCGAGGCTGACGTCGCCGGGCACGGTGAACCGGGCGTCGAGCTCGGGGCGCCGGGCCAGCAGCCTCCGCATCCGCAGGTATCCGGGCGCGTAGCTGGCGTCGGTGTAGTCCTGGCCGCGGCCGGACAGGCGCAGGTACCGGTTCGCGAGCGGCAGCGGCAGCCAGGCCAGGAACGGCAGCGAGTAGTGCGCCTCGATCGGCCACCAGCGGTTCGGCACCAGGATGTAGGCGACCCCGCCGGGGCGCAGGCAGGACGCGATCCGCTCCAGCGCGTCCGGCTGGTCGTCGAGGTGCTCCAGCACGTTGTCGAGGACGGCGACGTCGAACGCGCCGGTGTCCTCGCCGTGCCCGAACTCGCCGATGCCCTGCACGCGGAAGGTGAAGTTGTCGGCGCCGCCCTCCTCGGCCAGCGTCGTCGCCTCGGCGGCCAGCGCGGCGTTCGGCTCGATCCCGACCACCTCGCGGCACATCCCGGCCAGCTCGAGCGCGGTGTAGCCGTAGCCGCAACCCAGGTCGGCTACGCGGCACTCGGCGAACGGCCGGTCCAGGACCGGTCCGGTGGTGATCGCGATCTGCCGGGCGAAGCCGGTGGCGAGCCGCCGCCGTTCGACCATGCGCAGCGAGCGCTCGTACTCGGGGAGGTCGGTGTGCTCGCTCGGGTCCACGGCGGGGAACTCTTCCGTTCGTACGGTCGGGGGGCGACTCACCGTACGAGAGTCACCGCTGCGGGACGGGCACGGGGACGGGCGGCTCCGCCGGGACCATCGCCTGCGGCGCGGGCTCGTCCGGGGCCGCCGGGTCGCAGGCGGTCAGCCGCCACAGCTCCTGCCCGCCGCCCTCGGCGACGAGCTCGAACCCGGGGACCGGTGCGATGTCGTGCAGCCCCGGGTACCAGCGCGCGCCGCCGTGCGAGGGCCAGAACGTGATCGGGCCGCTGATCACCCAGCCGACACGGGTCGCGGCGGCGGCCTCGCACACCGCGGGATCGGTGGCGGCGTCGCGCAGGCGGGTCGCGACGAGGCTCTGCCCCGGGGTCCAGTTCCCGATCAGGTGCGGGAACAGCACCTCGCGGCCCGCGATCGGGTAGAGCAGCGAGTTGCCGGTGAACGGGTCCGCGGCGACCACGTCGTCCGGCGGGACCAGCGCGGCGACCTCGGCGAAGAACTCCCGCTGGCCCGGTTCGACCAGGACGTCCGACGAGTCCTGGTAGGTGCCCGCGAGGACGAGCGCGTGGACCCCGACCCGCAGGCCGCCGTACCCGGCGACGAGCGCCAGGGTGCAGGCGAGGACCAGCGCGGCGGGCGCCCCCCGGCGTCGCACGACGGGGGCGACCGGGCCGGGGGCGCGCAGCAGCACCCGGCGCAGCAGCCCGGCGACGGTGACGACACCGATCACGGCGAGCGGGACACCGGTCACCGGCACCATCGCGGCCAGCCGGTACGAGTCGTTGTACCAGGCACCGGTCAACCCGGCCGTGAGGTCGCCCTCCTGGGAGGCGGCCAGCACGTAGAGGAACCCGGACGCGGCGTGCGCCGGTACCAGCCACGACGTCGCGACCCGGCGGAACGACACGACCGCCCCGACGAGGACGAGCGCCGCGACCGGCCAGAGCGGCGGCCGGGTGTTGGTCGAGAGCAGCAGGACCTGGGCGATCGCCTCGGGCGTGCTGGTGAACGCGGGCCAGTCGAAGTTGCGGACCCCGGCGAGCAGCGGGGACGCCACCATCAGCCACCCGACGACGGCCACCCCGCCGACGGTCACCAGCAGCCCGGCCACCGGCTGCCAGAACCGCCGCGTCAGGAGGCGGTGCCGGGCCAGCCGGACCAGCCCCCACAGGATCGGGAACACCCCGAGCACGGCCAGGCTGAACACCGCGTTCGGGTGGGAGAGCGCCAGCGCGGGCAGGGCCGCGACCCCGAGCGCGACGGCGCCCGCGCGGGGGAGCGCAGGCTCCCGCACGGTCCCGGCCAGTACCGCGACCGCGGCCAGGGCGGCGGGCAGCAGCGCGACGCCGAGGAGGTTGGGCCACAGCACCCCGAAGGACATCAGCGCCCACGGGAAGCCGGTGAACGCCGTCGCGAGCACTGGTGCGGCGAACGCGGCACCGGCCGAGCGGCCGAGGACCTGCCGGGTCAGCAGCAGCGCGGACAGCGGGAAGACCAGCGCGGCGACCGACCAGGACGCCACGTTGGTGGCCACCGGCACCTCGGCCCCGGCCGTCATCGCGGCCAGCGAGACCAGGTCGTGCCACGCGCCCGGGTAGAACGCCGTCGGCGAGCCCGGGCTGGTGAGGGTGCCGAGGGTGAGCGACGACGCGTCGTGCGTCGCGAGGATGTGGGCGACGGCGCTGTAGTGGAAGACGGCGTCGTAGGTCGACGACAGCTGGTCCACCGGCCCGAAGCCGAGCACCACCGCCAGCCAGGCCAGCGCGGCCGCGAGCAGCGTCCCGGCCGTGGCGAGGAGCCCCGCGCGCCGGCCGTCGGCCCCCTCCCGCTGGGCGGAGGTGCGCCAGGTCTGCGGCAGCGCCGTCGTCAGGGGTTCGGGGCCCTGGGCGAACATCCCGCGGGGGGTGCGCAGCCGGACGAACGTGGTGCGCAGCCGTCTGCCCGGCTCCCAGCCGCGCAGCGCGGAGCGCCATCCCCGGTGCAGCGGGCTGCCGGCCGGACGGCGGGCGACGAACGCGCGCAGGAGCCCGGCCGGGACCGCGACCAGCACGGCCGCGACCGACGGCACCCACGGACTCCACGGCGCACCCAGCGCGGTCCCGGCGACCGCGGACGTCGCGATCAGGGCCACCGACACCAGCGGGGCCGCGCCCCAGGCCGTGATCCCGCGGAGCCCGCCGACGCGGGTGACCAGCAGTCCCGGTACGACCACCCAGAACGCCGCGGCGAGCGCCACGGGTACCGCGGACAGCCAGGTGGGTGTGCCCATCGGGCGGGCGCTCCTCTCCCGGGAGCGAGCGCCCCGGATCCGTCGTCGGTCACCGCGCGGCCAGCCGGCGCCGGACGGTGGGCGCGCCGGAGATTACCGCTCGGACACCACCGGGCGCGGGACGCCTCTCCGGCGCCGGGGAGTGATCAGGATCCGACGATCCGCCCCGCGTCGCACGCCGTGATCCGCCAGAGCGCGTTGTCGCCGTCCTCGGCGAGGAGCTCGAAGCCGTCGGCGTCGGCGAGGTCGTCGAGCCCCGGCCAGTTCTCCGCGAGCGGGTCCGGCTGCCAGAACGTGGGCGGCGCGGTGACGACGTACCCGACGCCGGTCTCGGCGACGGCCGCGCACACCGAGGGGTCGTTCGCGGCGTCCCGCAGCCGCTCCGCGATCAGCTGCTGGTCCGGTGACCACACCCCGGTCAGGTGCGGGAACAGCACCTTCCGGTCGGTCAGCGGCCACAGCATCGCGGTACCGGCCCACGGGTTCTGCGCGACGACGGCGTCGGCGGGCAGCAGCTCACCGGCGTAGCGCAGGAACTGGGCCTGCTCCGGGCCGACCAGCACCTGCTCCGGGGTCTGGTAGATGCCGGCGAGCTGGTCGATGTGCGAGCGCTGGTACAGCCCGCCCGAGGTCGCGACGACGGCCAGGACCCCGACCGCCACCAGCACCGCGGCCCGCGGCCGCGGCCACGACTCGACGGCGGGCGCGGCCCGGGTGAGCGCGTCGCGCACGAGGCAGGCCACCCGGCGGACCAGCGAGCACAGCGCGACCAGGCCGAGCGCGGCGAGCGGTGCGGCCGTCACCGGGACGAGTGCGGCGATCCGGGGCGCGTCATTGTACCAGACCCCGGTCCAGATCGAGGACCACGAGCTGGCCCCGACGACGTAGAGGGCGCAGACGAGCACGTGCGCGGGCACCAGCCACGACGTCCGCGCGCGGCGCGGCGCGACCACGGCGCCGGCGAGCGTCAGCACCGCGATCGACCACGCGGGGTCGTTGCCGTTCGGGCTGTGCAGCACCGCGTTGCCGATCGCCCCGGCGACGGTGACCTGCGGCTCCCAGTAGTAGCCGCGGATGCCGTCGAGCACCGGCGAGACGAACATGAACCAGGCCAGCACCCCGCCGACGCCCGCGACGGCCGGCACCGCCGCCAGCGCGCGCACGGTCTGCCACCGGCCGGCGCGGAGGCCCCGGCGGATCGCGCCGGTCACCCCCCACAGCACCGGCGGCGCGGCGACGACGACGGCGCCGAACAGCGCGTTCGGGTGCGCGAGGCCCAGCGCGAGCACGCCGACGACGACCGGGAACCAGCGCGCCACCCGCCCCGGCGGGTACGGGCCGGGCCGGGCCGGGCTGACCGGGTCGGGCCCGAGACCGGGCCGCGCGGCCAGCGCGACGGCGGCGAGCGCGGCCGGCACCAGTGCCACCCCGAGCAGGTTGGGCCACAGCGCGCCGTAGGTGACCAGGGTCCACGGGAACGCGATGAAGCCCAGCGCCAGCACCGGCGCCGCGAGCGCGGCACCGGCCGAGCGACCGGTCAGCGTCCGCACCAGCATCAGCACCGACAGGGGCCAGACCAGCAGGGTCGTCACCAGCGCGACGACGTTGGAGGCGACGACGATCTCGCCGGGTCCGGGGGTCAGCGGTGCCACCAGCGAGACGACGCCGTGCCACGCCGACGGGTAGAAGCCGGGCGAGTTCACCAGGCCGCCGACGGTCAGCGAGGACGCGTCGGCGGTGTTGAGGATCCGGGCGACGGCGTTGTAGTGGAAGTTCGCGTCGAACGTCTGGGACAGCGCGTCCGGCCGGTCCATCCCGCGGATCGCGGCCCGGAAGCCGAGCGCCCAGGCGATGAGCATCCCGCCGAGTGCGGCCAGGCCGGTCCAGCGGCGGTCCGGCCCGCCCTGCCGCAGCGAGGCCCACGCCTGCGCGGTGCGGGCCCGGGCGAGCGCGGGCCCCGGCACCAGCGGACGCCCGAGTACCAGCCGCCGGGCGCCGACGACCACCAGCGCGAACACGCACGCCGCGGCGACCGGCACGGCACCGCTCCACGGGACGCCCACCATGCTCCCGGCGACCGCGGAGCCGGCGATCAGGCCGACCGACAGCAGTGGGGCCGCGCCCCACACGGCGATGCCGCGCAACCCCGCGGCGACGCCCACCAACAGGCCCGGCAGCGTCAGCCAGGCGGCGGCGAGCACCACGAGGGGGACGGCGGACAGCCAGCTCACGACAGGTCCGCCTCCTTTACCGAACGGGATGACACGAGCAGGGGCGCCTGATTCGTCCGCTTCCGCGGCCCGTCTGCGAGGATACCGAAGCCGCCCGGTGCCCCCGATCACGCCTGTCCTACCCTCGGGTGCCGTGAGCCTCGACGGGTACGACCTCGCCAGCTACGACCTGATCGTCGTCGGGTCCGGGTTCTTCGGGCTGACCGTGGCGGAGCGGGTGGCCGACGGCCTCGGCAAGCGCGTCCTGGTCCTGGAGCGCCGCGACCACATCGGCGGCAACGCCTACTCCGAGCCCGAGCCGGAGACCGGCATCGAGATCCACCGGTACGGCGCGCACCTGTTCCACACCTCGAACGAGCGGGTGTGGGAGTACGTGAACCGCTTCACCGCGTTCACGAACTACCAGCACCGGGTCTTCGCCCGGGTCGGCGAGCAGGTCTACGCGTTCCCGATGAACCTCGCGCTGATCAACCAGTTCTTCGGGAAGGCGCACACGCCCGACGAGGCGCGCACGCTGATCGCCGACCAGTCGTCCGAGGTGGACACGAAGCAGGCGGCGAACCTGGAGGAGAAGGCGATCTCGCTGGTCGGGCGCCCGCTCTACGAGGCGTTCGTCAAGGGCTACACCGCCAAGCAGTGGCAGACCGACCCGACCGAGCTGGACGCGTCGATCATCACCCGGCTCCCGGTGCGCTACACCTACGACAACCGGTACTTCAACGACACCCACGAGGGTCTGCCGGTCGACGGCTACACCGCCTGGCTGGAGCGGATGGCCGACCACGAGAACATCGACGTCGTGCTGGACATCGACTTCTTCGAGGTCCGCGACGCGCTGCCGGCAGGAACCCCGGTCCTCTACACCGGGCCGCTGGACCGCTACTTCGACCACGCCGAGGGCGAGCTCGGCTGGCGCACCCTGGACTTCGAGATGTCGGTCGAGCCGACCGGCGACTTCCAGGGCACCTCGGTGATCAACTACAACGACGCCGACGTCCCCTTCACCCGGATCCTCGAGTTCCGGCACATGCACCCCGAGCGGGACTACCCGAAGGACCGGACGGTGATCGTGCGCGAGTACTCGCGCTTCGCCGAGTCCGGGGACGAGCCGTACTACCCGATCAACACGCCGGACGACCGCGCCAAGCTGGAGCGCTACCGCGAGCTCGCCCGCAAGGAGACCGCGAACCGGAACGTGCTGTTCGGTGGCCGGCTGGGCACCTACAAGTACCTCGACATGCACATGGCCATCGGGTCGGCGCTGACCATGTTCGAGAACCGGCTGGTCCCGCACTTCACCGAGGGGCGCCCGCTCTCGGGCACCGAGTCGGAGGACTGATCCGGCTCAGGGCCGTTCCGGGTTCCAGCCCAGCTCGGTGGACACCGCGCGGGCGGCGGCCGCCGTCGTCCGGCCCAGCTCGTCGAGCCGCTCGCCGATCCGCGCGGTCGGCCCGACGATGTTGAGCGCCGCGACGATCCGGCCGCGGAAGTCCCGCACGGGGGCCGCGACGCCGGAGAGGTCCGGTTCGAGCTCGTCGCGGGCCTCGGCCCAGCCCCGCTCGGCGGCCTCCCGGATCGCCCGCCACAGCTGGGGCACCGTCCGGACCCGGCAGCCGGGGTAGTCCGGTGCCAGGTCCTCGACGGTGCCGAACCGTACGTAGAGCTCGTCGGGCGTGGCGTCGGTGAGCAGCGCACGGCCCGCCGAGGTGCAGACGAGCGGCGACCTGCGCCCCTCCCAGCCGGACGTGCGGAACGAGTGCCCGGACACCGTCCGCAGGGTGAGCAGCGCGTCGTCGCGCAGCACGCACAGGTGCGCCGTCTCCTCGGTCTCGACCGCCAGGCGGCGCAGTGCGGGCTCCGTGACCCCGGTCAGCCGCCCGTCGGCGCCGCGCGCGGCCAGCGAGAACAGCCGCCAGCCGAGCCGGTAGACGAGGCTGTCGTCGTCGCGCTCGACGAGCCCGGCCTCGGCCAGTGCGCGCAGCGCCCGGGACACCTGGCTCTTCTCCCGGCCGGTCAGCCGCGCGACCTGCGCGACACCGAGGCCGTCGGCACGGTGCGCCTCGTCCGACGCGAGGGCTTCCAGGAGTGCCACGTCCCGGCTCAGCCCGTAGCTGTTGCGAGGCGCATCGGTCACCCTCCGACCGTACTGGGACGGTGGTCGTCGTTGGCGTGAACGCAACGTGGATTGCGATCCACGGCCCGCGCTGGTCGCTCAGCGGATACTTTCCTACAGTCGTCGGATATCCGGCTCGGAATGCGGAAGCCCCCGATCGCGCTCCGGGCCGGCACCAGTCGGCGCGAACCCCCCGGACGACATGAAGATCACCGACATCACGCTCGACCGGGTGCGGCTGCCGCTGGACCCGCCGCTGCGCGTCGCCTGGGACCCCCGGCCGCGTACAGCGTTCGACGCCACCATCGTCCGTGTGTACACCGACGACGGGCTCGTCGGCATCGGCTCGGGCGACACGATGGACGGCTTCGACGCCTTCCGCGACGTCTTCGTCGGCGAGGACGCCCTCGCGATCGCCCGGCACGTCCGCGCCCTGGAGACCTGCGCCGTGCACGGCGGCCACTACTGGCCGCTCGAGGCGGCGCTGTGGGACCTGGCAGGTAAGGCAGCCGGCCTGCCCGTCGCCACGTTGTTCGGCGGGACCTACGACCGGGTGCCCGCGTACGCGTCGTTCTGCGTGCCGCGTGCCTCCTCCGATCGGGTCGAGATCGCCGCGCAGGTGGCGGAGGAGGGCTTCCGCGCGGCGAAGATCAGGATCGACCGGAACCGGATCGACGAGGGCGTGGCGACCGTCGCCGCGGTCCGGGGCGCGCTCGGCGACGAGTTCACGATCATGGTCGATCTCAACCAGTCCTGGCGGACGGCGGGTGACGTCGTACCGGCCACCGACCTGGCAGCCACCCGTCGGCTGGCGCGCCGGCTCGCGGACCTCGACGTCTTCTGGGTCGAGGAGCCGCTGCCGTACCCCGACACCGACGGGTTCCGGACGCTGCGCGCCGACAACCCGGGGCTGCGGATCGCGGCCGGGGAGATGCAGCACTCGGTCCCGGAGATCCTGCGCTGGATCGACGAGGACGTGCTCGACGTCTACCAGATGGACGTCGTCCTCTCGGTCGGCATGAGCCGCGCCCGGACGCTCGCCGAGCTGGCGATGCTGCGGCACCGCTCCTTCACCCCGCACAGCTGGACCAACGGCATCGGGGTGCTGGCGAACCTGCACGTCGCGACCGGCGTCGGCGGCGGGCCGTGGTTCGAGGTCCCCTACGACCCGCCGGACTGGACGCCGGCGCGGCGGGACTTCCCGCTGGCGACGCCCGTCACCGTCGGCCCGGACGGGTGCCTCGCCGTCCCGGACGCGCCGGGGCTCGGCGTCGAGCTCGACGAGGACGCGATCGCGCGGTGGCGGATCGGCTGAGTTCCGGCACGGCGAACCGGACGTTCCACTCCGCTTGCACGGCGCGCCCGCCCGCCTGCCGCCGCCGCCCCGAGCCGCGGCTACGCTCGGGTACCTCCTCCCGGGCCCGGGCGGTGCGGCGGCGCAGCCGTCCAGGCGCGGGCACGACCGGAACCCGCCGACCCCCGAGGCCGTTTCTGCGATGACCACCGCCCCCACGGACCAGCGAGGCCACCAGGTGCCCGACACCCCCGACCCGACCAGCGGCGAGACGCTCCTGCAGCGGGTGATCCTTCCCCGCCCCGCCGACCCGTTCGCGGTGCGCGCCCTCTACCTCGACGAGCGCCCCGGGACGACCCTCGCGCCGGTCGACCCGCTGCCGGACGAGACGAGCCGTCCGCTGTCGCTGACCGTCTCCACGACGGCGGGCCGTCGCACCCGCGTGCAGGACCGGACCAGCGCGACCGTGCCCCCGGCGACCGAGGTGTCGTTCGGTGCCTACTTCAACGCCTTCGCCGCCGGCTACTGGCGCGCGTGGTCGACGCTGACCGCGATCGAGCTGCGGCTGGAGCTGGAGGGCTCGGGCCGCGTCGACGTGTACCGCACCAAGGCCGACGGGTCGCAGATCTTCGTCGGCGGCGAGGTCGTGCAGGGCCGCCGCCGGGTGACGATGGAGCTGGACCTGCGCCCGTTCGAGGACGGCGGCTGGTACTGGTTCGACCTCTCCACCGACGAGGGCGACCTCACGCTGCACGGCGGGGGCTGGCACGCGCCGCACGACGCGCCCGGCCGGGCCGCCGTCGTCGTCGGGATGCCGACGTTCAACCGGCCCGCCGACTGCGTCGCCACCCTGACCGCGCTCGGCTCGGACCCGCAGGTCCTCGACACGATCACCGCGATCGTCCTGCCGGACCAGGGCACGCGGAAGGTCCGCGACGAGGCCGGGTACGAGCAGGCCGCTGCCGTGCTCGGGGACCGGCTGCGGATCATCGACCAGCCCAACCTCGGCGGCTCCGGCGGCTACGCCCGGATCATGTACGAGGTGCTCCACGGGACCGGCCCGCACGCGGGCGGCATCGACTGCGAGCAGATCCTCTACATGGACGACGACATCCTGCTGGAGCCCGACTCGGTGCTCCGCGCGGTCGCGTTCAGCCGGTTCGCGCGCGAGCCCATGCTGGTCGGCGGGCAGATGCTGTCGCTGCAGGCCCGCTCGCAGCTCTCCACGATGGGCGAGGTCGTCGACCGTAACCAGTTCCTCTGGCGGCCCGCCCCCAGGACCGAGGCGCACCACGACCTCGCCGCGCGCACGCTGCGGCAGACGCCGTGGCTGCACCGCCGCGTCGACGTCGACTACAACGCCTGGTGGATGTGCCTGATCCCGCGCCGCGTCGCGGAGGACCTCGGGCTGCCGCTGCCGCTGTTCATCAAGTGGGACGACGCCGAGTACGGCCTCCGCGCCCGCACCGCCGGCTACCGCACCGCGACCGTCCCCGGCATCGCGATCTGGCACATGTCCTTCATCGAGAAGGACGACTCGTCGGACTGGCAGGCGTACTTCCACTACCGGAACCGCCTGGTCGCCGCGGCGCTGCGGGGCCCGGACGACCCGCGGGCGATGCTGAAGGAGACGTTCAAGCGGACCCTGCGGCACCTGATGCTCATGGAGTACTCGGCGGTCGCGCTGCAGATCAAGGCGTTCACCGACTTCCTCGCCGGGCCCGAGGCGCTGTTCCCGAAGCTGCCGGTGGTGCTCGACGAGATCCGCGCGGTCCGCGCCGAGTACGACGACGGCCGCCCGCTGGACTCCGCCACCGACGTCCCGCTCGCGGAGCTGGACGCGCTCGGTGCCCAGCTGTTCCCGGAGCCGCCGGTCGGGAAGGCCAAGGTCGCGCTCGGGCTGGCCCGCGGCGTCCTGCGGAACCTGAGGTCCCCGGCGCCGGGGCGGAAGGAGCGCCCGCAGCGCAACGTCCCGTGGGCGAACGCGCAGTGGTTCGTCCTCTCGGGGCTCGACTCCGCGACGGTGTCCACACCGGACGGTCGCGGGGTCACCTTCCGGCGTCGTGACCCGCAGATGTTCAAGCGGATGGTCGCCGAGTCGTTCCGGCTGCACCGTGCGGTGGCCGCGGACTGGGAGACGCTGCGCGGCCGCTACCGGGCGGCCGAGCCCACTCTCACCGGCAAGGACGGCTGGAAGCAGATCTTCGAGTGAGCCCGGCGGCGTCCACCCGCCGGCCACTGCTCCTGCTGCTGCTCGGCGGGCTGACCTGCCTGCTCGGGATCGGGGCCGCGCTGGCCCCGGTCGACGCCGACGACCCGGTCGTCAGCTGGCCGCGCGCCGGCGAGGCACCGGCGTCGACGGTGCTGCCGCTGTCGCCGTACCGGCCGCTGGAGTTCACCGCGTCGATCCCGTGCGCGGCCGCCGCGTCGCTCCCGGAGGGCGACGTGCTGCGCACGATGCCCGCGGCCGCCGACGACCCGGTCGCGGCCCCCGGGCTGGTGGCGGGCGTCGCCGGCGGGACGCTCACGATCCGCTCCGGCCCGACCGAGCTGTGGGCCGGGCCCGTCGCCGGCGGCTGCACCCTCGTCGTCACCGCGGGAGCGGACGGGACCGTCGTGACCCGGGACGGGGCGACCGTCGCCGAGCACCCGGAGCTCGCGCCGCCGCAGGTCGCCGAGCTGTCCACCGCCGTCGCGGGACCGGCCGCCGACGGGCTCGGGGTGCAGCTGCACACCGACGCCCGCTACGAGTCGTCGCCGTCCCCGCTCAAGGTCGCGCTGCTGGTCGCGCACCTGCTCGCGCTGGCCGCGACGCTCGCGGTCGCCGTCCGCACCTGGACCGGGACCCGGCGGATCCTCGCCGTGCGGCCCCGGCCCGGGATCGCCGACGCCGTCGTCCTCGTCGTGACGCTGGCCTGGGCCGTGCTCGGCCCGGTCAACATCGACGACTCCTGGTACGCGCTGATGGCCCGCCAGGGCGCGGAGACCGGGACCATCGGCAACGCGATCTACCAGTTCAACGTCACCGAGGCCCCGTTCGCGACGAGCCAGTACCTCCTGCAGCTGTGGGGCGGGATCGCCGGCTGGGGCCTGCTCCCGATGCGGGTCGTGCCGGTCGTGCTCGGTCTGGGGACGTGGGTGCTGCTCCGGCTGACGCTGGTCGCGCTCGCCGACCGGGCCGGCACCCGCCCGGTCGTCGTGGCGGCGCTCGCCGTCGCCCACCTGGCCTGGTTCCTGCCCTACGGCATCAGCCTGCGGCCGGAGCCCGCGGGCACGCTCGCCGCCGCCGGGGTCCTGTTCCTCGTCGCGGCCGCGCTGCGGACCGGCGCGGTCGGGCTGCTCGCCCCGGCCACCGCCGTCGCCGTCCTCGGGGTGACGACGGCGCCCGCTGCGGTCGTCGCGGCCGTCCCCCTGCTGGTCGCGCTGCCCCTGGTGTGGTGGCACCTCGTGCACTCCGGGTGGGTCACCCGGTGCGCGACGGTCGCGGTCGCGTTCGCCGCCGCGAGCGTCGTCGTCCCGCTGGGGCTGGCGGACCAGACCCTCGCCGACGTCCGCGAGTCCGTCGCCGTGCACCGCTGGTACTACTTCCAGTACTCGTGGTGGCAGGAACTCGTGCACTACGCCAACCTCCTGGGCCCGGACGACCAGGGCACGTGGGGCCGCCGGCTGCCCGTCCTGCTGACCGTCGGGGTGCTGCTGCTCGGCACGGTCCGCCTGGCGACCCGGCGCGGCACCGGCGGGCCGCTGGGCCGGGCGCTCGGGTTCGCCCTCGCGGCCACGGCGCTCGCACTCGTCGCGATCGGCCTGAGCCCCACCAAGTGGGTCAACCACTTCGGTGCCGTCGCCGCCCCCGCCACCCTGCTGCTCGCGATCGCGCTGGCCCGTGGCCCGCTGCCGCGCCGGGCGCCCGCCCGGCTCGTCGCCGTCGGGACGGCGGTGCTCGGGCTCGCGGCGGCGGTGATCTACGCCGGGCCGAACCTGTGGCGACCGCTCGGGGACTGGGGCCAGCCGTTCGGCAACCACTCCGTGGTCGACGCCCCGATCCACCAGCAGGTCCTTGCCCCGCACCTCGGGCCGGTCTACCTGCGCAACCCGGTGCTGTGGCTGCTCGTGGCCGTGGTCGCGCTGTGGTGGGCACACCGCAGGCGGCGCGCCGGACGCGCGTCCGGGACCGGGCCGGACGGTGCGGTCCTGCGGACCGCCACCGCGGGCGGCGTCGCGCTCATGCTCCTCGTGTTCGCGCTCGCCCCGGTCCAGCAGGCGCCCGGACCGTCGGTCGCGTCGATGAACCTGGCGTCCCTCGCGGGACGGCCGTGCGGGTTCGCCGACGCCGTCACCGTCACGGTGCCCGACGGCGGACCGCTCGGACCGGCCGCCGGCCCGCCGCAGCTCACCGGCGCCCTGCGCGACGGCCCGCCGCCCGACCGGCCCGCACTCGACGGCCCCGTCTGGCACACCGACGACGCCGGCACCGGCACCCTGGAGACCGGCTGGTTCCCGGTCCCGCAGGACCGGTCACGGCTGCTCGTGCCCGCCACCGGCGACCTCCGATCCGACCAGACCGTGCAGGTCGTGGCCGGCTCCGGCCCGGTCGGTGCGCCCGACGCGACCCACGAGATCACGGCGTCGCTGCCCGGGGAGAAGGTCGCGGACTGGACCGACCTGGAGATCGACCTCGCCGCGGCCGGGGACCTCCCCGGACCGGTCACCCAGGTCCGGCTGGTCGTGACCGACGCCACCGACGGCGCCGACAGCTGGCTCGGGATCGGTGCGCCGGTGCCGGCCCGGGACCGGCCGGCGTCCGACGTCGTCCGCGGGGACCCGGTCTATGCCGACCAGGTCACGGCGCTGCTGTGGCCGTGCGAGGACCAGATCGTCGTGCGGCACGGCATCGCGGAGACCCCGCAGTGGCGGCTCCGCACCGGCGACGACCTCGAGGGCGCCACCGAGGACAACGCGTTCTTCACCGGCAACGGCGGCGCGCTCGCCGGGATCGGGCGGACGGCGACCTTCGACGAGCTGCCCTCGCGGCTCGACCCGCCGCCCGGGCGCGCGATGTTCGCGTGGGGCCACGTCGAGCGGGTCGGGTACGACCACCCGACCGGTGGCTACGACGTGGCCGTCGGGACCGAGCGCCGATGGGGCTGGGAGCGCCTGCCGACCCTGGCGGACAAGGACTACACGGGCCGGGACTTCCTGGGCTGACCCCGCCCCGCCCCCTTCCCCGTCCCTTCCCCGGGCGGACTCTCCCGGAGACGCTCACCGGTTCAGCCGGCGCTCGCGCGATCGGATGAGCGCCGACGTAACCGGTGAGCGTCCCGGGGCGTGGCTCGGTACGTCGACGTGACGAGGCGGGGGTCCGGGTGGAGTGGGGGTGGGGCCGGATGGGCCGCGGTGCCGGTTCCGGTGGGCTGGGTCCGTGCTCACCACGAAGACCTGGCGCCGGCTGACCGTCTGGCTGCACGTGCTCACCTCGGTCGGCTGGATGGCGCTCGCCGCGTCGCTCGCCGCGCTGCAGGTGCTCGGCGTCGACCCTGCGGTCCGCGGGCCCGCACTGCTCGCCGCCCACCATCTCGACGCCGTGCTGCTCGCCCCGCTCGCCGTCGGCTCCGCACTGACCGGGATGGTGCTCGCGGCGGCGACGCCCTTCGGGTTCTTCCACCACCGCTGGGTCGCGGTGAAGTTCGCGATCACGGTGGCCCAGCTCCACCTGGGGATCGTCGTGCTGTCCGCGCGGCTCGACGCGGCGCACGCCGACCCGGCGGGCACCTCGCCCGCGGGCCTGCTGCCGCTGACCCTGCTGATGGTCGCGGCGATCGCGTTCCAGGCCTGGCTGTCGATCGACAAGCCCTGGGGCCGGACGCGCTGGTCCACCGGACGGCCGCGACCGGTCACCGGGCCGCGCTGGATGTTCGCGTCGGCGTGCGCGGCCGTCGTCGTCGATCTGGGTCTGGGGTTCGGCCTGGGCCACCCGGCGCCCGTGGCGTCGGTCGTGGTTTTGGTCGTCGTGCTGGTGGGCCGGCCCCGGCCGGGGATCAGTCCTCGTAGAGCCGGGTCCACGTCTCCCGTGCCGTGAGCCGCGGCTCGGCGGCCTTCCAGGCCCGTGCCGCGTCCGGACCCTCGGTGTACAGCCGGCGGACGGTGTGCACGGCCCGGGTGGCGAGCTCGCGCAGGCGCTCCCGGTCGCGGGTCCGGATCCGCACGCCGGTCTCGGCCATGTCGGTCACGATCGCCCGCTCGAACAGCGCCACGTGCCACCAGTGCGCCTCACCGGCCGGCACCATCCCGGACCGGAACGGCACCCGGCCGGTCGCCTGCAGCACCACACGCTTGAGCCAGGTCCGCACCATCTTCGACGGCTTGTGCCCGGCGAGGTGCACGACGGACTCCCGAGGGTCGAGGCCCGCGTCGGCGATCGGCACGGCGGCCGTCTCGGGGTAGGCGGCCCGGATCCGGCGGATCCGCGCGGCCGCGGCGGCGGAGCCGTCGTCGAGGACGGCGGGACCCTCCAGGAAGTCCTCGACCGCGGTCAGCAGCGTCGCGGCGAGCCCGTACTGCATCGCGACGAGGTACTGGGCGAGCAGCTCGACGACCGTCGACGTCACCGTGCGCCGGTCGAAGCCGGTCCGCAGCGCCGCGGTGATCAGGCCGTTGCGCTGGTTGAAGTAGCGGTGCCACTCGTCCCAGTCCTTCCAGCCGAAGTCGGCGTGCCACACGCCGGCGCCGGGCAGGGAGACGGTGGCGAAGCCGTGCTCGCGGGCGCGGTAGCCGAACTCGACGTCGTCCCACTGGAAGAACAGCGGCAGCGGGTAGCCGATGGCGCGCACGATCGGCGCCGGGATCAGGCAGGACCACCAGCCGTTGTACTCGGTGTCGACGCGGCGGTCCTGCACGATCGGCAGCTGCCGCTCGTCGCGCCCGAGCAGGAAGCCCTCCTCGAGGGCACCGGGCACCAGGCGGCCGACGCGGAGCTTCTCCGGCTCGGCGTACTCGGCGGTGATGTGCACGTGCCCCGGGTGCAGCAGGTTCAGCATCTGTCCGCCGACGATCGCCGGGTTCGTGGTGCAGGCCGCGAACCCGGTCAGCCGGACGACGATCTCCGGGTCGAGCAGCACGTCGTCGTCCATCAGGAGGACGTCGTGGTCGTCCGCCGGGTCCCCGGCGGTCGCCTCATACAGGCCGCGGGTGAACCCGCCGGCGCCGCCGAGGTTCGGCTGGCGCTGGTAGACGAGCGTCGCACCGAACGCGTCCGCGACGGCGGCGAACCGGTCCCGGGACTCCAGCGGGTCGCTGCCCTGGTCGACCACCCGCACGAGCTCGACGCGGGCCAGCGCCGTCGGGTCGTCGAGCAGCGCCTGCAGGGTGTTCAGGCAGTCCTCGACGCGGTTGTACGTGCAGATCGTGAGCGAGGTCGGTCGCGGCGGGCGGGGCACGGCCACCGTCCATTCGACGCCGGACACCGCGAGCTCACCGGTGTCGGTGCCGATCTCCAGCCAGAGGCCGCCGCCGTCGAGGAACCGGTCGACCGACCCGGTCAGCTCGACCGCGGTGTCGCCGTCGACGTCGGCCACCTCGACCGCGCGGGCGACCTTGTTGGTGTCCGACGCCATCAGCCAGACCCGGCCGCGGCCGCTCGCCCGCAGTGTCACCCGCACCTCGGGGACGGCCGTCCAGCGCTGCCAGTAGGTGGCGTGCAGCCGCCCCCAGTAGGTGTTCGTGCTGACCAGCGTCGCCGGCGCCAGCTCGATCCGGGCGCGCTCCCGCCGGGCCGCGCCCCGCAGGACCTCCGCGTAGAGGTCCTCCGGGACCAGGGCCGTGGGCCCGGTGAAGTGCCCGCGCTGGACGACGAGCCTGCCGGGCCGCGGCTCGCCGGCCGGGGGTGTGGCCGGTGCGGGATCGCCGTCGCGGGTGGGACGGGCCGTGTCCAGCATGTCTCGCGGTCGCCTCTCGCCGGGATCGGGTCTTCGGTGAAGTCTGCCGCGCCGTCAGCGGGGCAGCGGCGCCGGGTCTCCCGGCGCGTCCCCGATCCGGGCCACCTGCTCCCAGCCCCACATGGTGCGGGTGCCCCGTTCGGTGAGTGCCTGGGTCGCCTGCGGGGAGTACGGCTCGTAGACCCGGAACTGGCCCCAGTCGAAGTCCCACTGGCCCGGCAGGTAGGTCGGCAGCACCCGTTCGGCACCCAGCAGCGCCGTCCAGCCCCGGGGGCCGCCGCCGGATGCCGCGCCCCACTCGTCGCCGACGGACCGCTGCTGGGTGTCGGCCAGCAGGCGGTAGGCCGGCACGTCGGCGATCCCGGCGTTCACGTCGAAGCGCCGCAGGCACGGGTGGACGAACGCGGTCGGCCAGTCCAGGTAACCGGGCCTGCCCCCCACGACGTCGGTCAGCGGGGTCAGCTGCGGCACCCGCGGCTGGGCGACGGCGATCCAGGAGTTGGGTCCCAGCCCGTCGTCGGTCGCGACGACGCGCACCCGGTCGGCCTGCGCGGCGTCCCGGCCGGCCAGGTCGAGCCGGACGTCACGCCAGCTGCGGCCGCCCGCGGCGGTGCCCGCGGTGTCGGCGACCGAGGTGACCGTGCCGGTCGAGCCGCTCGGCGAGATCTCGTCGACGATCCGGTCGCCGGAGGCGAACTCCAGGGTCAGCGAGTTGCCGCCACCGACGGTCCCGGCGATGCCGAGGACGAGCGGGGCGCCGCCGTCGCGTGCCGCCTCGGGGAGCGTGTACCAGCCGGACCGGTACTCGCCGGTGTTGTCCGGGTCCGGCGACCAGCTGCCGACGACCGGCCCGCCCTGCGGGCCGGCACCGGTGACGGCCGGCTGCGTCGAGCCCGTGCCGTCGCTGTCGCGCAGCGACCCGGGGCCGGTCGGCGGCAGGCCGTCGCGGGTGAAGCCCTGCTCGACGGGGGGCTCCGCCCCGGCCGGGGCGGGCGCCGGGGCCAGCACGTTGGCGGCCGGGTCGGTCTCCACCTGCAGCCGGCCGGCCAGACCGCACTCCGACCCGGTCGGGTCGGAGACGATGTCGGCGCCCAGCGAGTAGGAGCCCACCTGCTTCTCCAGGCCCTTGGCCAGCGACGCGACCTGGAACAGGACCATCAGCGCGCAGATCAGCGCGACCGGTGCGGACCCCAGCCGGACGGCCTGGGCCTGGCCCATCCGCCGCCGTCGCCGTCCGGGGATCGCGACCGGGCGCGGGATCCCGGGGCCGCGCAGGTGCTCGATCACCCCGACGACGAGCGAGATCCCGGCCAGCCCGAGCAGCAGCGTCGTCGCCGAGAACCCGGCCACCGACGGCGGCTTGTCGAACCACGGCACGCCCCAGTTCGAGACGTACCACCAGGTGTTCGGGCCGGTGAAGGCCAGCGCGGTCACCGCGAGCACCGCCGCGAGGAACAGCGCCTGGTTGCGCCGGGACCGCAGTACGCCGGTGCTGGTCGCGAGGGCGGCCAGTGCCGCGACGCCGGCGCCGAGTGCGGCGAATGCACCGAAGTGGTGCGTCCACTTGGTCGGGGTCAGCGCCAGCACGGCGAACGACAGCACGGTGCTGCCCAGCAGGCGCCGCGAGAAGCCGAGCGCGGCGCCGGGGATCCGGCCGCGACGCAGCAGCACCGCACCGGCGACCGCGGTGCACAGCCACAGCAGCAGCACCGGGAAGCGTCGCTGCAGGGAACCGTCGCGGGACTCGGTGAACAGCAGCTGGTAGCGGGACAGCTCCTCGTACCAGGACAGGTTCGGGCCCAGGTCGGTGCGCACCCGGGTCGCCTCGGCGACCGTCGCCCACGTCTGGTCCCCGAAGATCGCGACCAGGACGATCAGCCCGGCGGCGAGCAGCGGGGCGAGCGTCGGCACCCAGCCCGCCTTCCGGGCGCGCTCGCTGAACAACGCCAGCAACGGCCGGGCGGCCGCCAGGAACGGGGCCAGGGCGATCAGGCCGGTCGGCGTCGCCGCGACGGCGACCGCGGCCGCCACCAGAGCTCCCGCGACCGGCAGCAGGCGGCGCACGACCAGCGCCCGCTCGAGCATCACGAACGACACCAGCGCCGCGATCACGACGACGCTCTCCGGCCGCAGTCCGTTGTCGAACGGCAGCCAGAAGCAGAGGAACACCGCGTCCGCCGCCCAACCGGCCGAGCGGCTCCGGCGGACCCGGGTCCCGAGCCGCGGCAGCAGCGCCCGGCTGATCAGGAACCAGGACGCGATGCCCATCGCCAGCGCGGGGATCCGCAGCCACAGCACGGCCTCGGAGACCCCGCTCCACAGCGAGTACAGCTGGTAGAACCAGCCGAACGGCGCCTCGGGCGAGTTGAACCAGCGGTAGTAGTTGCCGACGTAGCCCGCAGCGTCGTTGCCCCGGGAGATCGCCAGGATGTAGCCGTCGTCCGAGGTCATCGAGCCGATCACGGCCCACACCGCGAGGACGGCGACGACGAGGGTGTCGCGGATGCCGTCCCGCCCGCGGAGCCCGACGGCGAGCCGGTGGGTGTGCATGATCCGGCGGCCGTCGCGCTCGTCGAGCCGGCGCAGGTAGTAGAGGCAGCCGAACAGCGTGACGATGGCGATCGCCCCGGCGACGATCTTGAGGACGGAGGCGTCGCTGTCGTAGCGGTTGTCGGCGTCGAACGACACCGACGTGCCGGCGACGGGGTCGAGGCCGCCGTCGAGGGCGGAGTAGACGCCGGTGACCTGGGGACGGGCGTCGCCGTCGAAGTCGAGCAGGGTGGTGCCGCCGAGCGTGGCGGTGGTCGCCGCGTCGGTCGAGTCGACCTGGAGGGCGCAGCCGGGGCCGGCCGGCGGGATCGCCTCGGTCGCGACGCGCTGGCCGCGGTTGTCCAGTGTGAGGACACCGTTGTCGACGGCGGCCCGGAGTCCGACGGCCTGCGCGGACGGGGACTGCTCCGGTGCGGTGCTCACCACGGTCGCCGGGCCGGGGGTGCGGTCGTCGAGGCTGCGGATCGCGTCGCAGCCGATGGTGATCCGCAGGGTCTCCGGGCGGTAGGCGACCAGCGGCGCGTTCAGCGGCGCCGTGCCGGTCTCCGCCGTCGGCCAGGTAACGGTGGCCGTGTTCTGGACGACGGGGAGGAAGGGGATCGCCAGCGCCAGCACCGCCGAGACCAGCCCGAGCACGGCAGCGAGGACCTGATCTCTGGATCGGGATCCGCGGTCGCCGGACCGGGTCCCGGCCTGATGGGCAGGCTCCGTGTCGGCGGTCAGCACGCGTCCGAGGCTAGACGTGCGCCGGGGATCGTCCGTGACGCCCCCGGCATGCCCGCGCGGGCCGGGATTCGCTCGGCCGGGGTATCAAGGTCGTGTACAGCCGGTAGTCGTCATGCTCAGTTACGGTATGCGACATTCGGGCCCATTTCGGGGGTCACCGGTGACGGTGACGCGCAATTCTCGTTGGCCCCGTCGTGAGCATCCACGCCCCCGAGCGTTCCGCGGCCGACGGTCCGGCCGCGGTGACGTCAGGCACCCCCGACGTACCGCCCGAGCTGGGCGGGACGGCGTCGGCCGGCGTCCAGGAGGGGCGTGGGGAGGTCGCCGCGCTGACCGGTCTGCGGATCGTCGCGGCGCTCTGGGTGGTCGCGTTCCATTTCCATTTCACCCCCGATGCCAGGGGTCGAGATGGTCACCGACTGGCTCGGTCCGCTGGTCACACAGGGTGCCTTCGGGGTGGACCTGTTCTTCGTCCTGAGCGGCTTCGTCATCGCCTGGACGTACCTGGAGCAGCTCGGTCCGCGGCTGCGGGCGCGGGAGGCAGGCCGGTTCGTCTGGGCCCGGGTGGCACGGATGTGGCCGGCCTACGCCGTCGTCTTCCACCTCTTCGGGGTGTGGCTGGTGGCCCGGGCGGTGTTCGGGGACACCGACGAGGTCGCCTACCAGGCCGTGCAGCCGTCGCTGGGCGTCGTGGCGTGGTTCGAGCAACTCGTCGGGATCCAGATGTGGACCGAGCCGTACCTGGACGGAGCGTCCTGGGTCGGGCCGACCTGGTCGATCAGCGCGGAGTGGCTCGCCTACCTGCTGTTCCCGCTGCTCGCGGTGGTGTTCTTCCGCCTGCGGAACCTGCCGTTCGTGGTCCTCGCCGCCGGGTCGCTGCTCTGCGTCGCGCCGCTGGCCGCGGCGTTCGTCGTGGTCGGGTCGCCCTACTACCCGTACAGCTGGCTGGTGCGGGTCCTCGGCGGGTTCTCCGCCGGTGTGCTCGCGATGCTGGCGGTGCGCAGGCTGCGCGGCCGGGACGTCGCGTCCGCCGCGTCGTCGGTCGCGACGTTCGCCGCGGTGGCCGTCCCGTTCGTCCTCCTCGCCGGCGCCGCCCACGGCGGCGGGCTGCACGGCACGGCCGTCCTGCTCTTCCCGGTCCTCGTCGGTGCGCTCGCGCTCGCCGACCGCGGACCGGTGCACCACCTGCTCACCCGTGCGCCCGTGGTGCACGGCGGGCGCGTCTCGTACGCGCTCTACCTCGTCCACATCCCCGTGTTCGAGGTCTTCTGGTTCCTGAGCGACTCGGGTGTCGTCCCCGCCGGCGGCGAGACCGGACACCTGATCGCGCTCACCGTCTTCGTGGGGACTCTGCCCGTGGCACACCTGCTCTACACGCTCGTCGAACGTCCGGCCCGTCGCTGGCTGCGCGCGCTGCCCACCCGTCGTACGGCGGCGCCGGCCCGCCCGGACGCCGTCGAGCCGCCCGCGGCGCGGGCCGTGCTGCACATCGACTCCGACGCAGCCCGTCGCGACCCGGAGACCTCCGTGCTGCCGGTGATCACCGCGGAGAGCGACGTGGCCGCCACCGAGGCACTGCCGGTCCAGTCCCGCGGGCCGGCCGGCCACACTGTGGACAACCCTGTGGACACCGTGCGTGGACAGCGCCCTGCCCCGGCCGTCGCCCCGCGGCCCCGCCGCGAGCACGCGGCACCGGCCCGGCCGGTGGCGCAGACCACGGACGAGCCCGCCCCGGCCGGGTCGGCCCGCTGGGTGCTCGACCGGCTGGCCGCGGCCCGCTCCGCCGGTGTCGACGGGCCGGGCGACGGTGTCTCCGCGGACCTGGTCGCGGCGGCCCGGCTGCGCAGTGGCGGCCCGGGCACCGGGTCGGCGCTGTTCACTCCGACCGTCGACGGGCCGGGGGCCGCCGACCGGGTGGAGCGGCTGCGGTCGCTGCAGGCGGCCTCCCGCGCGGGCCGGCCGGACACCACCGGCGCCGCCGGTACCGGCACGACCACCGGCGACGCGCAGGTCCCGGCCGGGCGCGGCGGGGTCGTCCCGGCCCCGCGCGCCATCCGGTCGGCGGCGGCCCTTCCGGGCAGCCGCTCCGGTGCCGAGCACTGCGGTCGCGCCGGTCGCCGCCGGGACGACAGCCACTCCAGCGCCGCGACGCCGATCGTCGCCGCGTCGGGTGCGGCGGCCCGCCGTCGTCGCAAGCGGCCCGCGCACGGGGCCTGACCGGCCTGCACGACCTCCGCTGGGGAGCGGGAGACACCGGCCGTGCCCCGGACCGCCGCCGCGGTCCGGGGCACGGCCGCGTCGGGGGCCGGGGTACGGCGCCGCGGCCGGTCGCGACGGGTGAGAATGGCGGCGACCACCGTCGCCGAGACCCCTGTGGACCGATGATCCCCACGACCCCGCCGCGCGACGCCCTGCCGGACCCCACCCCGGCGCCGCCGGACAAGGCGTCCCGCCAGTGGTATCTGCGCCTGGTCCGGCTGTACCTGGGCCGCGGCCCCTACCTGGACGTCGCCGGCGCCGGTGGGCTGCTGCTGGCCGGGCTCGCGCGGTTCGGCCCCGTGTCCGGCCTCGCCGGCTCCGACGAGGAGGCGGCCGCCATGCGCGCGGGCGCCCCCGGCTACCCGGTCCACCGCCGCGTCGACGACCTGCCCGGCCCGCTGCCGTCGCTCACCGCGGTCGGGGTGCTGGACCGGACACCGGACTCCGCCCTCGGATCCGACACCGGCCCCGGTGGCTGGTTCCGGGCGCTGGAGCCGGGCGGCCACGTCCTCGTCGTCGCGACCGACGCGGAGGGCCGCGGGCGGGAGCTCACCGGGGCCCGCTGGGTGCCGCCGCGCGTCCCGCGCGGGCACGTACGGATCCGGGAGATCCTCGTCACGCACGGGTTCGAGATCGTCCGCGAGGGATCGGACGGCCTGACCGGAGGTCCCTACGGCGGCGTCCCCGCCCTGCTCGACCCGCGTACCGCGCCGGCCCGTGCGCAGCGCTCGTCGGGGCGGCTGACCCTCGACGCGGGAGCCGGCGAGCACGCCGTCCTGGTGGCCCGCAGGCCGGAGTGAGGTGTGCGGGGCAGGATGCGGGTATGACCGACGTTCTGGACCTGGGCCCCGACGAACTGCTGACCACCACCCGCTCGGTGCGCAAGCGCCTCGACCTGGACCGGCCGGTCCCGATGGACGTGGTCCGGGAGAGCCTCGAGGTTGCGCTGCAGGCCCCGAGCGGGTCGAACCAGCAGGGGTGGCACTGGCTGGTGATCACCGACGCGGAGAAGCGCAAGGCGGTCGGTGAGTACTACCGGCAGGCCTTCATAGCCTACCGCAACTCCTCGGCGTACCCGACCAACAGGACCTCGGGCGACGCCGACCGGGACGCCACCCAGAACCGCGTCGCGGACAGCGCGCTGTACCTCGCGGAGCGGATGAGCGACGTCCCGGTCCTGGTCATCGGCGCGCTGAAGGCCTCGGCGGACCTGCCGGCGAGCAACCAGGCCGGGCTGTGGGGCTCGCTGCTGCCCGCCGCGTGGAGCCTGCAGATCGCGCTGCGCGCCCGCGGGCTGGGCAGCGCCTGGACCACCCTGCACCTGCAGTACGAGAAGGAGATCTCGGAGCTGCTCGGTGTGCCGGCGGACGTCCGCCAGGGCGTGCTGCTGCCCGTCGCGTACTACACCGGCGACACCTTCAAGCCCGCGAAGCGGCAGCCGCTGGACACGGTCCTGCACGTCGACGGCTGGTGAGCCGCCGCGCGTCCCGCGTCAGATCGGCAGCTTGCGGAAGATCGGGCGCGGGACGTGCCGCAGGGCGCTCATCACGAACCGCATCGGGGCCGGTGCCCAGACCAGTTCCTTGCGGTTGCGCACCGCGTCGACGATGACGTCGCCGACCGCCTGCGGGGTGGTCGCGAGCGGCGCCGGGTCGAGCCCCTCGGTCATCTTCGAGTGGACGAAGCCGGGCCGGACGATCGTGACGGTCACGCCGAACTCGCGCAGCGCCTCGGTCAGGCCGGTGTAGAACGCGTCCATCCCGGCCTTGGTCGAGCCGTAGACGAAGTTCGAGCGCCGGGCCCGCTCACCGGCGACCGAGGAGATCGCGACGATCGAGCCGTGGCCCTGCTCGCGGAACCGCTCGGCCAGCGCGACGCCGGTCGACACGGTGGCGGTGTAGTTGACCTGGGCCAGCTCGACGGCGTGCTCGACGTCGGTCCAGCCGCGCTCGTTGTCCCCGAGCAGGCCGAACGCGACGACGGCGACGTCGATGTCCCCGCCGGCGAAGGCCTTCGTCACGACCTCCGCGTGGGTCTCGATCTTCGCGGCGTCGAACTCGACGGTCTCGACCCCGCAGCCGAGCTCCTCGAGCTCGGTGCGGGCCGCGTCGAGGCGGGGCCCGGGACGGGCGGCCAGCACGACCCGCAGCGGGCGGTCCGCGGCGAACGCACGGACCGTGGCGAGGCCGATCTCGGAGGTCCCGCCGAGCAGCAGGATGCTCTGCGGGTTGCCGACGGCGTCGATCATGTGGGGAGCTCCAGACTCAGAGTGCGAGGGAGAGGCGGCGGGACATGTCGGAGGCGAAGACGCCCGCCGGGTCGGCGGCGTCGCGGATCGCCTTCCACTCGTCGAACCGCGGGTAGCCGGCGGCGAACGCCTCCGGCGAGGTCCGCGACTCCTTGGCCAGGTACAGGCGGCCGCCCGCGGCGAGCACCAGCTCGTCGAGCTCGGTGCAGAACCGGGACAGGCCGGGCGCGATCGGGAAGTCGACGGTGATCGTCCAGCCCTTGGTGGGGAAGGACAGCGGCGCGTCGTTGCCGTCGCCGAACCGCTTGAACACGTTCAGCCCGGACTTGTGCGGGGACCGCGTGATGCGCTCGACGATCCGGCGCAGCGCGGCCTCCTCGCCCATCGGGACGACGAACTGGTACTGCAGGAAGCCCTTCGAACCGAAGATCCGGTTCCACTCACCGAAGAGGTCGAGCACCTGGTAGAAGGCGGTGATGTTCTGCACGGCGCCGCGCTGGCGGCGCGGGGCCTTGCGGAACCAGAGCTCGCTGAACGCGGTCAGCGACAGCTTGTTGGCCAGCCCGTTCGGGAAGACGTCGGGGAAGGTCAGCAGCTGCGGGGCGTCGAACTTCAGCGGCTCGGCGCGCAGCTTCTCCGGGAGCTGGTCGACGGTCGCCAGCGAGCCGCGGGTGAGGACCGAGCGGCCCGTCCGCGCCCCGGTGGCGGTGGTGTCGAACCAGGCGGCGGAGTAGCCGTAGGTGTCGTCGGAGCCGTCGGTGAGCAGCTCCAGCAGGCCGTCGAGGTCGTCGGTTCGGTCGATGTCGACCACGAAGTACGCCGACTCGGTGCGGTGCAGCCGCACCTTCGCCCGCACGACGACGCCGGTCAGGCCCATGCCGCCGACGGTCGCCCAGAACAGGTCCTTCTCGGGACCGTCCGGGGTCAGCTCCTTCACCGAGCCGTCGGCGGTCACCAGCTGCAGCCACTCGACGTGGTTGCCGAAGCTGCCCTTGGTGTGGTGGTTCTTGCCGTGCACGTCGGCACCGATCGCGCCGCCGATCGTGACCTGGCGGGTGCCGGGCAGCACCGGGACCCACAGCCCCAGCGGCAGCGCGGCCCGCATCAGCTGGTCGAGCGAGACGCCGGCGTCGACGTCGGCGACGCCGGAGCCCTCGTCGATCGCGTGGATCCGGTTCATCCCGGGCATGTCCAGGACGACCCCGCCCGCGTTCTGCGCGGGATCACCGTACGAGCGGCCGAGGCCGCGGGCGATGATCCCGCGGTCGCCTGCGGTGCGAACCGCCTCGGCGACGTCCTCGGCGCCGCGCGGGGTGACGAGCTGCGCGAGCGTGGGTGCGGTCCGTCCCCAGCCGTGCAGGGACGCGGTCCGGCGCGCCGGGGCGTCGGTCCTGATGCTGGTGGGAACGGTCGTGTCCGTCATCGCCGCCCAGGCTACCGAGAGGGCGCTCCGCGCCCGTGAGTGGTTACCGTGGTCCGGACCGCGTGCCTGTTCTCAGGACATCCGACACAGTTGATGTCTCGGCACATCGAGGACACTGAGTAGCCCGCTGGCCGGGTTGGTCGATCCTGGTGATCGGCCAGCCTGGTCCAGGTGGGTGGAACAGGGTTCGAGATGGATCCCGACCGCGTCGCGGCGGTCGCCCGGGCCGCCGCCGGGCAAGAGATCAACATCGCTCGGGTGTGCCGAGAACTCGGCGTGTCCCGGTCGGTGTTCTATCGCAAGCTGTCCCGTTTCCGAGACCAGGGCAGCACCGGTCTGGCACCGCGTTCACGTGCTCCGCACACCCGTCCCAGCGCGGTGGCCGAACACGTGGCCGAGGCGGTGGTGCGGGCCCGCAAAGAACTCGCCGACCAGGGCTGGGACCACGGAGCCCAGACCATCCGCTGGCGGCTGCTCGACGCGGCCCGCCCCGGCAGCGGCCCTGGCAGTAGCGGCGGCAGCGGCCCGGCACTCGAGCAGGCCGAGGTCCCGTCGCGGGCCACGATCCACCGGCTGCTGGCCGACCGCGGCCAGATCACCCCGCAACCACGTAAACGACCCCGCCGCAGCACGCACCGGTTCGTCCACCCGGCCGGCCCCGAACGCGGTCTGGCAGATCGACGGCGCCCGGACCGTACTGGCCGATGGCCGGCGCGCCACGGTGGTGCAGGTCATCGACGACCACTCCCGGCTCGACATCGCCTGCCACGCCGCGAGCAGCGAGAACGGCGAGGCCGCCTGGGCCGCGCTCAGCGCCGGCTTCGCCCGCTACGGCCACCCGGCCTGCGTGCTCTCCGACAACGGCACCGCCTTCTCCGGCCGGCGCCGCCAGTGGCCCCTGGTCGACCTCGAACGCCGCCTGGCCGCGCTGGGCATCACCACCATCGTGTCCTCGATCGGACACCCACAGACCTGCGGGAAGAACGAACGCGCCCACCAGACCCTGCAACGCTGGCTCGCCGCCCGACCCACCCCGGCCACCCTGACCGAACTCCAGAACCTGCTCGAGACCTACCGGCAGGGCTACAACCACCGCCGCCACCAAAGCCTCGACGGCGACACCCCGCACCAGCGTTTCCACACCCGCGAACCCGCCCGACCGGCTGGACCCGCACCCCGCATCGCCGGACACCTCACCCGCACCGTCTCCGAGACCGGAGTCATCAGCTTCTCCGGAACCTCGATCGGTCTGGGCCGCCGCCACGCCGGCACCACCGCGGAGGTGTTCTGGCAAGGCGACCGCGTCACCATCCTCATCGACGACGCGGTCGCCGCCAGCCTTACCCTCGATCGCAGCGTCCGCTACCAGCGGACCACCAGCAAACCGTCCACGATGTGCTGAGACAGATCTGTCTTAGATGTGCTGAGACACGACACGCGGTCCGGACCGCGACAACCACTCACGAGCGTTTACCGCAGTGCCCGGTTGATCGCGCTCACGACGGCCTTGAGGCTCGCGCTGGTGATCGAGCTGTCGATGCCCACGCCCCAGAAGACCTTCTCGTCGACGGCGCACTCGACGTAGGCCGCGGCGCGGGCGTCGTCCCCGCCGCCCATGGCGTGCTCGTGGTAGTCGAGGACGCGGACGTCGAACCCGATGCCGGCCAGCGCGTCGACGAACGCGGCGATGGGGCCGTTGCCGGAGCCGGTGATCTCGTGCAGGTCGGACTCCACCCGGACGGTCGCGACGATCTCGTCGCGGCCCCCGCCGTCGCTCGAGATCCGGTGCCGCACGAGCTTGAGCGGGGTCTCGCGGCCCAGGTACTCGGTGTCGAACGCGTCGCGCATCGTCTTCGGCTCGACCTCACCGCCCTCGGTGTCGGTGTAGGCCTGGATCACGTGCGAGAACTCGATCTGGAGCCGGCGCGGCAGCTCCATCTGGTGCTCGGTCTTCATGACGTAGGCGATGCCGCCCTTGCCGGACTGCGAGTTGACCCGGATGACGGCCTCGTAGGTGCGGCCGATGTCCTTCGGGTCGACCGGCAGGTACGGGACCTCCCACGGGTGCTCCTCGACCGGGTGCCCGGCCTCGGCGGTCTCGGCGCGCATCGCGTCGAAGCCCTTGTTGATCGCGTCCTGGTGGGAGCCGGAGAACGCGGTGTAGACCAGGTCGCCGCCCCAGGGGTGGCGCTCCGGGACCGGCAGCTGGTTGCAGTACTCGACGGTGCGGCGGACCTCGTCGATGTCCGAGAAGTCGATCTGCGGGTCGACGCCCTGCGTGAACAGGTTCATGCCCAGCGCGACCAGGTCGACGTTGCCGGTGCGCTCGCCGTTGCCGAACAGGCAGCCCTCGATCCGGTCGGCGCCGGCCTGGTAGCCCAGCTCGGCGGCGGCGATCCCGGAACCGCGGTCGTTGTGCGGGTGCAGGGACAGGACCAGCGCGTCGCGGCGGTCCAGGTGCCGGTGCATCCACTCGATGGAGTCGGCGTAGACGTTCGGGGTCGCCATCTCCACCGTCGCCGGCAGGTTGACGATCATCGGGTGCTCCGGCGTCGGCTGCCAGATCGCGGAGACCTGGTTGCAGACGTCGACGGCGTACTGCAGCTCGGTCCCGGTGTAGGACTCCGGCGAGTACTGGAAGGTCCAGTCGGTGTCCGGGTACTTCTCGGAGAAGCGCTGGACCTCCTCGGCGCCGTCGGTGGCGATCTTGGCGATCCCGGCGCGGTCGGAGCGGAACACGACCCGGCGCTGCAGGATCGACGTCGAGTTGTAGAGGTGGACGACCGCCGAGTGCGCGCCCTCGCAGGCGGCGAAGGTCCGCTCGATCAGCTCGGGACGGGCCTGGGTCAGGACCTGGATCTGGACGTCGTCCGGGATCGCGTCCTCGTCGATGATCTCGCGGACGAAGTCGAAGTCGGTCTGGCTGGCCGCCGGGAACCCGACCTCGATCTGCTTGTAGCCCATGCGTACCAGCAGGTCGAACATGCGGCGCTTGCGCAGCGGGCTCATCGGGTCGATCAGCGCCTGGTTGCCGTCGCGCAGGTCCACCGCGCACCACAGCGGGGCGCGGTCGATGACCTTGTCCGGCCAGGTGCGGTCCGGCAGCGAGACCGGTTCGACCAGCTGATGGAAGGGCTTGTACCGGTGGAACGGCATCTGCGAGCCCCGCTGGCGGTTCCAGGCGGGCTGGGCGGCGTGCGGGGCACCCGCGGGGGTGCGGACGTTGCTGCTGGCGCGGGACTCGTACGCGTCCGGGGACGTGGTCACTTCGGTGCTCCATGTGTGCGCTTCGGCGGTCGTCGACCGGCGGACACGCGAAACCCCGCGACGAGGGGCCGGTCGGTCAGACCCCGCCGCGGCGGCGAAGGAGCAGGCGCGCCATGGACCCCATGTTAGACCCGGACCCCCGTTGCACGGCAACCCGGAGACCCGATCGATCGTTGCCGGGTCGCAACGAAGTGATCACAACTGTGGGCGTTCCCCCTCGTTGGACCGGCAGCGAAGGCGCTCCGGGTGCGAACATGGCACCCGTCACGATGTGGAGGGTGTGCGATGGCGGCAACCGTGGGAACCACCGTGCGGCAGGGGATCGGGATCATCGCGACGATCGTGCGGATCGTCGGGCTGGTCATCGTCGCGATCCTGGTCGCACACATCGTGCTGACCCTGCTCGACGCGAACCCGCAGAACTTCCTGACGGAGTTCGTCTCGACCTGGGCCGCACAGTTCAACCTGGGCCTGGCGAACCTGTTCACCCCCGAGCAGCCGAAGATGGCGGTGACGCTGAACTACGGCGTCGCGGCGATCCTCTGGATGATCGTGACGGCCGTGGTCGTCCGGCTGCTGCGCCGCGTCTAGTCCGGATCCGGACCGTCAGGACGCGACCCGGCGTCCGGGGAAGGGCTCGGCCACCGTCCCGGACGTGGCCGGCGCCGCCTCCTGCGCTGCCATGTGGATGCGCCACGACCCGCATCGGCACCGCAGGTAGCTGACGACGCCGTCGGACGTCCGGTGACGGGACACCGGTTCCCACTCGTGTTCCAGGGGTGTGCTCACGACGACGACGGTGCTGTAATGCCTCAGTGCACATCAACCCTTACGGTCGTGATCCCGTGCTGCTCGCCGCCGACCTCGCGAACGACCCGCCGTCGTCGCTCCGGGAGCTGGCCGAGCGGGCGGTGGCCGCGGGCGTCGCGCGGGAGTGGGAGCCGGTCGAGGCCGATCTCGGCGCGGTCCGCGTCCTGCTGGAACGCTGGACCGCCGTCGTCGACGCCGGTCCGGGCGCCGAGCGCGCCCGGCTCCTGAACGCGCTGCTCGCGGAGGGGACCGGTCCGCCCCGCCTGACCGACCACGACGGGCACTGGCACCTCCACCACCGCGACGACGGGCTCGGCCTGGCCGGGGTGCTGCACGCGCTGATCGCGATGGGCACCGCGACGCACCTGGCGACGAAGGGGATGGACCGGCTCGGGCGCTGCGCCGCCCCGGAGTGCGGACGGGTGTACGCCGACGTCTCCCGGACCGGCCGGCAGCGGTACTGCAGCGCCCGCTGCGGGAACACCGACGCCGTCCGGCGGCACCGGCGGCGGGCTGCTGCCTGACCGCATGTACCCGCGGGGCCGCGCGCGGCGCGGGATACCCGATCGGGGCCGCGAAGGCCCGCCCGTGTGGGCTGCGTCATCGAGGCCGGGCCAGAGCCTGAAATCGGGTGCCCCCGCCGGTAGTGTGCCGTTCCGACCAGCGCCGCGGGTGTGTCCCCACGCGTTCCCGCGGCCCAGAGAGAGCACCCGACGGCTCCGGACCCCGGAGCCAGGACAGGAGGTCGGCGTGGCCCTCGTCGTGCAGAAGTACGGCGGTTCGTCGGTCGAGAGCGCGGAACGCATCAAGAAGGTCGCGGAGCGCATCGTCCGTACCCGCAAGGAGGGCCATGACGTCGTCGTCGTCGTGTCCGCCATGGGGGACACCACGGACGAACTGACCGATCTCGCCGAGCAGATCTCGCCCAAGCCCCCGGCCCGCGAGATGGACATGCTCCTCACCGCCGGTGAGCGGATCTCGAACGCCCTCGTGGCGATGGCGATCCACTCGCTCGGGGCCGAGGCCCGCTCGTTCACCGGCTCCCAGGCCGGCATGCTCACCACCTCGAAGCACGGCGACGCGCGGATCACCGAGGTGAACCCGTACCGGCTGCGCGAGGCGCTGGACGAGGGGCACATCGTCCTCGTCGCCGGCTTCCAGGGGATGAGCGCGGACTCGAAGGACATCACCACGCTCGGCCGCGGCGGGTCGGACACGACCGCCGTCGCCCTCGCCGCGGCGCTGAACGCCGACGTCTGCGAGATCTACTCGGACGTGGACGGCGTGTTCTCCGCCGACCCGCGGATCGTCCCGAAGGCCAGCCTGCTGGAGACGGTGACCTACGAGGAGATGCTCGAGCTCGCCGCGTCCGGGGCGAAGGTCCTGCATCTGCGGGCGGTCGAGTACGCCCGCCGCTACGGCGTCCCGCTGCGGGTGCGCAGTTCCTACAACGACAAGCCGGGCACGCTGGTCTCCGGCTCGATCGAGGAGATTCCGTTGGAGAACCCGATCATCACCGGCGTCGCGCACGACCGGTCCGAGGGCAAGATCACGGTCACCGGTGTGCCGGACACCCCCGGCATGGCGGCGAAGATCTTCCGCACGGTCGCGGACGCGGAGATCAACATCGACATGGTCCTGCAGAACATCTCCAACGTCTCCGACAAGAAGACCGACATCACCTTCTCGCTGCCCCGCTCGAACGGCGACACCGCCGTCGCGGCGCTGGAGCGGGCGAAGTCCGAGATCGGCTTCTCCGAGATCATCTACGACAACGACATCGGCAAGGTGTCGCTGGTCGGCGCCGGCATGCGGAACCCCCCGGGCGTCACCGCGAAGTTCTGTGAGGCGCTCTCGGACGCCGGCATCAACATCGAGACCATGAACACCTCCGAGATCCGGATCTCGGTCATCTGCCGCTCGGACCAGCTGGACGACGCGGTGCAGGCGCTGCACGAGGCCTTCGAGCTCGGCGCCGAGGACGACGCGGTGGTCGCCGCGGGAACGGGCCGGTGAGCTGAGATGGCCATGGACAAGCCCGTACTGGCGCTGGTCGGCGCCACCGGTGCCGTCGGCACCACCATGATCGAGATCATCGACTCCCGCGAGTCCGTGCCGTGGGGCGAGATCCGCCTGATCGCCTCCGCCCGCTCGGCGGGCAAGGTGCTGCGGGTCCGCGGCGAGGACGTCACCGTCCTCGAGCTGAAGCCCGAGGTGTTCGACGGCGTCGACATCGCGATGTTCGACGTCCCGGACGAGGTCAGCGCCGAGTGGGCGCCGATCGCCGCGGCGCGCGGTGCCGTCGCGGTGGACAACTCGGGTGCGTTCCGGATGGACCCCGACGTGCCGCTGGTGGTGCCCGAGGTGAACCCGGAGAAGGTCACCGAGCGCCCCAAGGGGATCATCGCCAACCCGAACTGCACGACGCTGTCGATGATGGCGGCGATGGGTGCGCTGCACCGCGAGTTCGGACTGGAGTCGCTGGTCGTGGCCTCGTACCAGGCCGCGTCCGGTGCCGGGCAGCCCGGCATCGACCAGCTCTACGCCGAGATCGAGGCGGTGGCGGGCAAGCAGGCCGGCAACGTCTCGGGCGACGTCGCGAAGGCGCTGTCCGACGCCGGTGTCCCGGTCGGGTCCGAGGCAGGCTCGCCGTTCCCGGCGCCGCTGGCGCTCAACGTCGTGCCGTGGGCCGGGTCCCTCAAGGACGACGGCTGGTCGTCGGAGGAGCTGAAGGTCCGCAACGAGTCCCGCAAGATCCTCGGGATCCCGGAGCTCAAGGTCTCGGCGACCTGCGTCCGCGTCCCGGTGGTCACGACGCACGCGCTGTCGATCCACGCGACTTTCTCCCGCGAGGTGGCGGTCGACGCCGCCCGCAAGGTGCTGGGAGCCCAGCCGACGATCGTCGTCAAGGACGACCCGGCGGCCGGCGAGTGGCCGACCCCGGCCGACGCCGTCGGCGGGGACCCGACCGTGGTGGGCCGGATCCGGCAGGCGCTGGACTTCCCGAACACCCTCGAGCTGTTCGTCTGCGGCGACAACCTGCGCAAGGGTGCCGCGCTGAACACCTACGAGGTCGCGGAGACGGTCGCCGCCGCAGGCTGACCGGACCCGCCGCACGTACCGACGGCCGCCGCCCGGACTCCCGGGACGGCGGCCGTCGTCGTGTGTGGGGCCGGCTCAGGGGAGCCGCAGCGTCGTGACGACGGCCCGGTGGTCGGTGCCCGGCACGACGTGCGTCGAGAACGACTCGGCGGTGATGCCGCCGGTGGACAGCACGTGGTCGATCTGCGGGCCCAGCCAGGCAGGCGCCCAGGTCGGCCAGGTGCCGGACAGCCCGTTGCCGGTCTGTGCCGCCGCGTCGCCGCACCCGGCGGTCGCCTCGCGGAACACCGAGTGGTCGAGCGTGGCGTTGAAGTCCCCGGCGATCACGGCGGGGGTGTCGCCCGAGCACCACTGCCCGACCGTCCCCAGGTCCGAGCGCCACTGGCCGACCGAGCGCGGCACCGGCGCGACCGAGTGGAACGCGACGAACCGCAGCTCGCCCAGCCCGCCGCCGGTCGCCTCCATGTAGGGGAAGCGGACGTCGTCGCCGGCGCGGGTGCGGACGTCGCCGAGGCGCTCCGCGATCGCGACCGTGTTGCCCGTGACGTCGGCCCGCCGGGGCGACACCGACGACTCGAGGCGGTAGCCCATCGGCTCGAGCAACGGCTCGAGCTGCTGCTTGTAGCGACCGCCGGCCTCGGGGATCGAGACGATGTCCGGGTCCTCGTCGTCGATCAGCGCGGCGAGCGATCCGGCGTCGGCCTCGCCCTCGTAGACGTTGAGGGCGAGGACCTTGAGGGTGCTCCCGCCCGAGGGGGGGGTGGCCGACGCCGTCGTGCGGGGGAGCACCAGCGAGGCGCCCACCAGCGCGATCAGCGCCAGGACGACGGGCACCGGCCAGAACCGCCGGGCGAACGCGGTGACGACGAGCGCGACCAGCACCAGGACCGTCAGCGCCGCGACCCCGAGGGGCCGGAACGCGATGAGCTGTGCGAACGGCGAGTAGGCGTCGAGCCCGACCAGGTCGGGGAGTGTGGCGCCGGCGGCACCGACACCCAGGAACAGCGCGAACGCCCACCGGACCGGCCCGAACCGGCGGCGGGGAGGCCCCCGGCGGATCGGCTGGGTCTCGGAGTCGGGGTGGGGTGGCGCGCTCACCCGGTCCAGTCTGCCCGAGCGGGCCGCCCCGGAGCGGAGGATCCGGGGGACGGTGCGCCGATCGCCTGTGGACCCTCTCAGACACCGGCTTGCGTGATCGCCCGTCGACCGCTCCACGCTGCCGGTACGCGGGTCGGCGCCTCCTGGACGGGAGGCCCGTGAGCTGTGTCTCCGCAGCGGACGGTCAGGTGCGCACCCGCATCAGCCACGCCGACATCCCGGCGAACACGACGGCGACCGAGCCGCACACGGCGATCGCGGCGCCCGGCGAGACGGCGTCGACGAGGAACCCGGACAGCGGGTTCGCGATGGCGATGCCGAGCGTCGTCGCCGAGCCCTGCAGACCGGTGACCAGCCCGCGGACCCGGTCCGGGGCGAGCCCGCCGACGGCGTCGCTGCCGGCGGCCAGCGTCGGTGCGACGAGAAGTCCGGCGGGGAGCAGGAGGAGCAGCAGGCCCCACCACGACGAGGCGAGCGCGGCCGGCAGCGTCAGCAGGCCGAGGACGGCGAGCAGCAGCGGGAGTGGCACGGCCCGGCGGGCGGCCCCGTAGGCGAACCCGCCGACCAGCGACGCCAGGCACCATCCGGCGTTGACCAGCGCGATCGCCCACGCCTGGTCGGCGGCGGTCAGCGCCGCGACGAACGCGAACTCGGTCCCCATGATCGCGATGACCGCGGCGGTCACCGTGAGCAGCGCACCCACCAGCGGGCGGGACAGCCAGCTGCGGACCGGTGGCCGGGGCTCGGAGCGGGCGGCGCCGCCGTCGGCGCGGACGGGTGGATCGAGCCACCACAGCGCCAGCCCGGCCAGCACGAACCCGGCCCCGATCACCCGCAGCGAGACCGCGGAGCCCAGCCACACCGTCAGCAGCGAGCCGATGGCCGGGCCGGTCATGTAGGACAGCTCGACCGACATCGAGTCCAGTGCGAACGCCGGACGCCGGTGCCCGGCCGGCACGATCGCCGCGATCACCTGCCGGACCAGGGAGAACACCGGCAACGTCAGGACGCCCGCGACGAACGCCGCAGCCAGCAGCCCGGCGTACCCCAGCAACGGGGCGACCGACCAGAACAGCAGGCCGGACGTCGTCGTCAGCACCACCATCGGGCGCAGCCCGAAGCGGTCGATCACCGAGCCCAGCAGGGGTGCGCCGACCGCCATCCCGGTGGGGACGGCCGCCGCGACCAGCCCGGCGGCGCCGAAGCCGTAGCCGAGCGTCAGGACCGTGTGCAGGGTCAGGGTGACGCCGACGGCCGTCGCGGGGATCCGGGCCGCGATGCCGATCCCGGTGATCGTGCCGACCCCCGGCCGTCGCAGGACGTCGGCGAAGGCGCCGATCCCGGAACGCGGTGGCGCGGTGGTCGTGGCATCGGGCACGTGTCCATCGTGCGGGGCGGTGTCCACCGGATTGCGGCCGGGCCGGCCGGATCCGGTTTGGCTCCGGAGGGCGCGGGAATCCCCGACGGGAACACCCGAACGAACGCCGACCACCACCACGAGGAGGCGCGGCAGTGACGAGCTCGCAGCCCAAGCCGACCACCACCGACTCCGGCAGCCCGGTCGCCAGCGACGAGCACTCGCTGACCATCGGTGCCGACGGTCCCATCGTGCTCAACGACCACTACCTGATCGAGCAGATGGCGAACTTCAACCGGGAGCGCATCCCGGAGCGCCAGCCGCACGCCAAGGGTGGCGGAGCGTTCCTGAGGTTCGAGACGACCGAGGACGTCTCGCGGTACACGAAGGCCTCGTTCCTGCAGCCCGGCGCGGAGACCCGCGGCGTGATCCGGTTCTCGACGGTCGCCGGGGAGCGGGGCAGCCCCGACACCTGGCGTGACCCGCGCGGGTTCTCGCTGAAGCTGTGGACCGACGAGGGCAACTGGGACATGGTCGGCAACAACACGCCGGTGTTCTTCGTCCGCGACCCGATGAAGTTCCAGCACTTCATCCGCTCGCAGAAGCGTCGCGTGTCCAACAACCTGCGCGACCACGACATGCAGTGGGACTTCTGGACGCTCTCCCCGGAGTCCGCGCACCAGGTGACCTGGCTGATGGGCGACCGCGGTGTCCCGAGGACCTGGCGGCACATGAACGGCTACTCCAGCCACACCTACAGCTGGATCAACGACGCCGGCGAGATGTTCTGGGTGAAGTACCACTTCAAGACCGACCAGGGTGTCGAGTGCCTGACCCAGGACGAGGCTGACCACCTCGCCGGGGCGGACGCCGACTACCACCAGCGCGACCTCTACGACCAGATCGAGGCAGGCAACCACCCGAGCTGGACGCTGTACGTGCAGGTCATGCCGTTCGCCGACGCGACGACCTACCGGTTCAACCCGTTCGACCTGACCAAGGTCTGGCCGCACGCCGACTACCCGCTGATCAAGGTCGGGACGCTGACCCTGGACCGGAACGTCGAGGACTACCACGCGGAGATGGAGCAGGCCGCGTTCGAGCCGAACAACCTGGTGCCGGGCACCGGGCTGTCGCCGGACCGGATGCTGCTGGCCCGCGGGTTCTCCTACGCGGACGCGCACCGCGCCCGGCTCGGCGTCAACTACAAGCAGATCCCGGTCAACGCGCCGCGGTCCGAGGTGAACAACTACGCCAAGGACGGCGCCATGCGGATCACGAACTCCCGTGACCCGATCTACGCGCCGAACTCCTACGGCGGGCCCGCCGCCGACCCGAAGCGGGTCGCGGAGGCGCAGTGGCACGCCGACGGCGACATGGTCCGGACCGCGTACGCCCTGCGCGAGCAGGACGACGACTGGGGCCAGGCCGGCACGATGGTCCGCGAGGTGTTCGACGACGCCGCGCGCGAGCGGTTCGTGGGCAACGTGGCCGGGCACCTGTCCGACGGCGTCACCGAGCCCATCCTCCAGCGCGCCTTCGAGTACTGGCGCAACGTCGACAAGGACATCGGCGACCGGATCGAGCAGGCCGTGCGAGGCGGCTGACGCCGCCCGTGAGTGGTTATCGTGGCTCTGGCCGCGATAACCACTCACGAGCGCCGGAGGCGCCATGGAGATCTGGCACAACCCGCGCTGTTCGAAGAGCCGCGCCACGCTCGCCCTGCTGCAGGAGCACGGCGTCGAGCCGGCCGTGCGGCGCTACCTGGACGCCCCGCCGTCGCGGGCCGAGATCGAGGGCGCGCTCGCCGCGCTCGGCACCGACGATCCGCTCGTGATCACCCGCACCGGCGAGGCCGCGTTCCGGGAGCAGGGCCTCAAGGGCGCTGACCGGGACACCCTGCTCGACGCCCTGGCCGCCGAGCCGAAGCTGATCGAGCGTCCGCTGGTGCGCTCCGGCGACCGGGCCGTGCTGGGCCGGCCGCCGGAGAACGTGCTGCCGCTGATCGAGGGCTGAGGCCGGATCAGCTGGCCAGGGCCCGGCGGACGAAGTCGACCTCGGTCGCGATCAGGTCCAGCTGGTCGGACACGACCAGCGACCCGTGGCCGGCGTCGAACCGGCTGACCTCGTAGGCGACGTCGTCGCGGCCGGCGAGGGCGTCCAGGTAGTTGTCGATCTGCCGGATCGGGCAGCGCGGGTCGTTCTCCCCGGCCAGGACCAGCACCGGCACCCGCACCGCGTCGACGTAGGTCAGCGGCGACGCCTCCCGGTAGAGGTTCGGCAGGTCGGCGGGGGAGCCGCCGAACAGCGCCCGGTCGAACGCCCGCAGCTGCTCCATCTCGTCGTCGTAGGCGGCCACGTAGTCGGCCACCGGCACCCCGGCGACGGCGGCCGCCCACCGCTCCGGCTGCGATCCCGCCGCGAGCAGCGCCAGGTAGCCGCCCCAGGACCAGCCGTCGACGGCGCAGCGGGCCGGGTCGACGGTGCCGTCCGCGACCAGCGCGTCCTGCACCGCGGCGACGTCGCCCAGCTCGGTCAGGCCCGGCCGGCCCTCGATCGCGTCCCGCCACGCCGAGCCGTACCCGGTGGAACCGCGGTAGTTGATCTCGACGACGGTGAACCCGGCGTCGACCCAGGTGGCGCGGCCGGCGTCGAACCGGTCCTCGTCGGCGGCGTGCGGGCCGCCGTGCAGCACGAACACCGCCGGTGCCGGGCGGTCGCCGGTCCGGGGTGCCTCGGTGACCAGGGTGTGCACGTCGCCACCGGGGCCGGTGGTCCAGACGTCGCGCACCGGCAGCGAGCCGGGCGGGCGCTCCCCGGGCGGCGCGACCAGGACGTCGTCGGTGCCGTCCGGGCGCAGCGCCCGGATCTGCGACGGGGTCGCCGCCGACGACGACGAGTACTCGACGGTGCCGTCCGCGCGGACCTCGGCGGAGCCGACGCAGCCCGGTGCCGTCGCCAGTTCGACGGGAGTGCCGGTGGCCAGGTCGTAGCGGAACAGCCGGGTCCGCGCCGCGTGCGTGTGCGCGATCAGCAGCGCGGACGCGTCCGGGTAGAAGCCGCCGACGAGCTCCCCGGGCAGGTCGACCTCCAGCTCGGTGACCGCCCCCGTGGTCGGGTCCCAGATCAGCAGCTCCTCGCGGCCACGGCGCTCGTGCGAGACCAGCAGCCGCTGGTCCCCGGCGACCGGCGCGAACTCCAGCGGGGCGAGCCCCTTGCCCGGACCGTCGTGCAGCTCGCCGACGACCCCGCCGCCGTCGAGGTCCAGCACCCGCAGCGACGGGTGGCGGGAGTCGCCGTGCTCGGAGTGCGAGATCGCGAGCAGCGTCTCGTCCTCGGACAGCGCGCCGACCCCGGCGTCCTCGGTGTGCCGGTAGACGACCCCGGCGGGTCCGGCCGAGCCGCGCTCGTGGACCAGCAGGGTGGTGCCGTCGTCGGTGGAGACGCCGACCGCGGTCCGCCGCCTGCCGATCTCCAGACCGGCCGGGTAGCCGTCACCGGCGCCGGGGACGGCGGGCTCGGTCGGCGCGCCGGCGGCCGCGGACCACGGCTGGGCGACCCAGTGCCCGAACTCGTCGCCGTCGGTGTCGGCGAACCACCACAGGTGCTCCCCGTCCGGCGGCAGGACGGCCGAGGTCGTGCCGTTGCGCCGGTCGGTCACCTGCCGGTGCTCGCCGGAGTCCCGGTCCCACACGTGGATCTCGAACGTGCCGGTCGCATTGGAGACGTAGGCGGTGCGGTTCGGCGCGTCGAGCGCCCAGTCCGGGCGGGACATCCGGACCGCCGTGAACCGCGAGCGCCAGCGCTGCTCGCGCTCGTCGTCGAAGAGCTTCTCGGGAACCGGGGCGGCGGGGTGGGACGTCACGCTCCCGATCGTGCCCAATGCCACGACCGGGTGTACCGGGCGGGGGTCACACCACCGGATCGGGCAGCATGGAGGGCATGCGGAGATCGGCCGGCCTGCTGTTCGCCGGTCTGCTGGTCGTGACGCCGCCGCTGGCGGCGTGCGGCACGGCGGGCGGCGCGGCGCAGGCCGGTCCGACCCGGGTCGCGACGGCCGATGCGAGCGGTCTCACCCCGGTGCGGTTCGACTTCTCCTCGGCCGCCGGGGTCGAGGCGGTGGGAACGGTCGTCGTACCCCGTGGGACGACGGTGGTGCTGACGGTCGGCAGCGACGTCGCACGACGGGTGCTGGTCCCCGAGCAGGGACGCGCCGTGGACGTCACCGCGGGCGGGACCGTCACGATCCGGTTCCTCGCCCTCGGCACGCTGTCGGTGCGGGTGGCCGAGCCGGGCGCGGACCGGGGCGGCACGGTGATCGGCCGCGTCGTGCCCCGGCACTGAGGCCCGGGTCAGGCCAGCGCGTCGGCGCGCTCGACGATCGCGCGCAGGCCCTCCGCGAGGTCCACGCCGCTCGGCGCGGACTCGGGGTCGAGCATCCACTGCACCATGACGCCGGTCAGCAGTGCCTGGTAGACGGCGCCGAGTACGTGCACCCGCCGGTCGGCGGCGGCCGGGTCGTCGTCGGGCAGGGTGTGGAAGGTCAGGGCGAGGCCCTCGCGGACCTCGTGCTGGGCCTCGGCGAGCTTGGCCCGCAGCTCGGGCAGGCGCTCCGCCTGGGCGAGCGCCTCGACGTGGGTGGCCCACAGCCGTCGCTGTGTGGAGAACAGGCTGATCACCCGGCCCCACGTGTCCTCCACCCGGCGGTCCGGGTCGGAGGTCGCGGCACCGTCGGGTTCGGCGAGTGCGCGGTCGAGCTCCTCGCCCCACGCGGTCGTGGCGCGTAGGAGGGCCTCGGTGAGCAGTGCGTCCTTCGACCCGAAGTGGTAGCCGATCGACGCGAGGTTCGTGCCGGAGGCGGCGACGACGTCACGGGCGGTGGTGCGGCCGAAGCCCTTCTCGTAGAGGCACTGCGCCGCCCCGTCCAGCAGCTCCTCGCGGTGTCCCATGATCGGGAAACCTATCCGAGCGGGACGGACGGCCGTACACCGGCCGTTCACCGATCACCGGTTCCCGAATATTCGACAGTTGCGTGACGCCGGTCACGACGGGTAAGGACTTCGGGGAGGGTGCCCCCACCGGAGCGGGTGCCCGCGCCCGACGAGGAGTCCCCGTGAGCAGACTGCGATTCGGAACCTTCCTGGCCCCCTTCCACAAGCCCGGCCAGAACCCGACCCTGGCCCTGCAACGCGATCTCGAACTGGTCGAGCACCTCGACCGGCTCGGCTTCGACGAGGCGTGGATCGGTGAGCACCACTCGGCCGGGTCGGAGATCATCGCGTCGCCCGAGATCTTCATCGCCGCCGCGGCCGAGCGCACGCGCAACATCCGGCTCGGCACCGGCGTCACGTCGATCTCGTACCACAACCCGCTGTGGGTGGCGGACCGCATGGTGATGCTGGACCACCTCACCCGCGGCCGGACGATGCTCGGCTGCGGACCCGGCTCGCTGCCGACCGACTCGGCGATGATCGGTCTCGATCCCACCGCCACCCGCGAGCTGCTCGCGGTGAACCTCGACATCATCATGCGGCTGCTGCGCGGCGAGGTCGTCAACGCGGAGACGCCGACCCACAAGCTGATCGACGCCCAGCTGCAGCTCGCGCCCTACACCGATCCCTGCTTCGACGTGGCCGTCGCCGCGGTCGCCTCACCGACCGGCCCGCGGATGGCGGGGCAGCACGGCGTCGGGCTGATGTCGATCGGCGCTACGCTCACCCAGGACGGTTTCGACGCGCTCGCCCACCACTGGGACGTCGTCGAGGAGCGCGCCGCCCACCACGGGCAGCCCGCCCCGGACCGGGACAAGTGGCGGCTGGTCGGGCTCATGCACGTCGCGGAGACGCGGGAGCAGGCCTACCGCGACGTCGAGTACGGCATCGAGCACTGGTTCAACTACTTCCAGAAGGTCGCCGCGTTCCCGCAGATGGCCGTCGACGGCTCGAACGTCCGGGAGATGATCGACTTCATCAACGACGCCGGTATCGGCGCGATCGGGACCGTCGACGACGCGAAGGCCCAGGTGCAGAAGCTCGCCGACCAGTCCGGCGGCTTCGGGTGCATGCTGCTGCTCGGCCACGAGTGGGCCAACCCGGAGGCGACCCGCCGGTCCGGGGAGCTCATCGCCCAGTACGTGATGCCCGAGTTCCAGGGCCAGGCCGCCGGGACGCTCGCGGCGAAGGACCGGGCGTCGTCGACCCGGGAGCGGCACGCGCAGACCCAGCTCGACGCGGTCGACACGATGACGAAGCGGTACGAGGAGGAGCGGAGCGCCGGCTGAGCACCGCCCCGGCGCGGCGGCCGGCTAGCGGCCGCCGCGCCGGGGACGGCCGATCCCGGCCAGCCACAGCGACGCCAGCACCGCGCCGGGCGGGGCGGCGACCAGCAGGAACCACCACGGGGACAGGTCGGTGAGCAGCGCGACGACCCCGGTCCCGGCGGCGGCCGCAGCCGTCACGCACAGCCAGATGATCGACAGCACCCGCATCGCGACGCCACCCGGCGACGACGAGAACACCAGCCCGTCCCGGCGCGGCTGCGGCCGCGCGACCGGCAGGTCGCGGGTCACCCGGGACAGGTCGCCGCGGGTGCGCATCCGCCACACCTCGGCGACGCGCTCGTCGAACTCGGACAGGTCGATGTAGCCGTCGGAGTGGGCGGCACGCAGCCGAGCGGCGACCACCTCGCGGTCGGCGTCGGAGATCCTGACGTCGTCGTGGTGCACCGGCTCGTTCACCACATCGACTATGCCCGTGTCCGGCCCGGTCGTGCCACGCTGCGGGAGTGACGAGGGTGGTTCCGGAGCGGATCCGGTTCGCGGCGGGCGTGGTGGACCCGTCGCCGTCGACGCGGGTGCTCGAGATCGGGTGCGGCCCGGGCGCGGCCGCCGAACTGCTCTGCCCGCGACTGTCCGGGGGCCGGATGCTCGCGGTGGACCGGTCGGCCGTCGCGGTGCGGCGGACCACGGAGCGCAACGCCGCGCACGTCGCGTCCGGGGTGCTCGAGGTCCGCGAGTCCGCGCTGCACGACCTCGTCGTGCCCGATGGGGCGGTGGACGTCGCGTTCACCGTGAACGTCAACCTGTTCTGGACCCGTGACCCCGCCCCCGAGCTGGCCGTGCTGCGGGCCGCGCTCGCGCCGGGCGGTGTCCTGCACGTGCTCTACGAAGGCCCGCCGCCCGACGCCGTACCGGCGGGGCTGGTCCGGCACGGGTGGGTGGTCACGCCGGTGACCGGCGACGGCGGGGCGGGCGTCTCCGCCCGCCCCGCCTGAGACACCGTCGCCGTCACTCGCAGGCGACACCGTCGCCGTCGCGGTCGAGCTTGGAGCTGTAGCCGGCGTCCCCGCGGTACAGCGGCGCGGCGCCGGCGCTGCGGGCCGCCGAGCAGTTGGCGTAGTAGGCCGACGAGCTGCCCGAGCCGGACGAGACGAGCGGCTGCGGCGCGGCCGGGACGTAGGGCCGGTCGACGTCGGTGTCCGGCTCCGCGACGAGGGCCGGCGCCTGCGCCGCGGGTGCGGCGGCGGTGGTCGGCGCACTCTGCGGGGCGACGACCGGCGCCGGCGGGGCGGGCGGGGCGGCGGCCTCCCCGAGCACGATCGGGTCGCCGGGGGCGGCCAGGGCGGCGACGCCGGGGAGCTGGGTGGTCACGGTGCCGGCGGCGACCCCCGCGATCGACCCGGTCGACGGGCCGAGGACGACGTTGCTGAAGCCTGCGGCCGCCAGCACCTCGCGGGCCTGTCGGTCGTCCATCCCGACGACGTTCGGCACGGTCAGCAGGGCCGGAGCGACCGGCGCGGCCGCCACCGGCTGGACGGCCTGGACCGGGGCGTTCGCGGCGGCGACGATCATGAAGACCGACATCAGCACGCAGATCGCGCTACCGGTCCAGCCCAGCACCGTCCCCGCGGTCGACCGTCCGGGACCCGCCGCGCGGCCGCTGCGGAAGCGCGCCCGCCCGGCGTGCGAGAGGACGGCCGCGGGCACGGTGACCAGGAGCCCCAGGATCGGCACGAACCCGGCCACCAGACCGACCAGGCCGAGCCAGAACCCGGCGGTCGCCGGTGCGTTCCCGCGCGCCACCGGCGCCTGCTCGACGGTGGTGGCCCAGGGCTGGGTGGCGGTCATCGGCTGTCCTCCCGAGTGGTCCGTGCGGCGCTGCTGCCGCGCCTGCGAACGGCCTATCGGGAGGTGTCACCGGGCCATTACCGGGCGTCATCAAGGGTGATGACGGCTAGGGGACCAGCACCAGTTTCCCCACGGCGGTGCGCTCGGCGTAGCGCCGGGTCGCCTCCTGCGCCCGCTCCAGCGGGAGCGTGGCGGGCGCGGGCGGGTGCAGCTCCCCGGCGGCGATCCGGCGCAGCACCTCCGCGGCCAGGTCCCGTGCCGCACCCGGGTCGTTCCGCGACCAGTCACCCCAGTCGACGCCGACGACGGTCCGGTTGCGGAGCAGCACCACGTTCGCCGGCAGCCGCGGGATCTCGCCCGAGGTGAAGCCGATGACGCAGAACCGGCCCCCGGTGCCGAGCGCCCGCAGCGCGGCCTCCGCGTTCGGGCCGCCGACCGGGTCGATCACGACGTCGACGCCGCCGCCGGTCCGGTCCCGCAGCGCGTCCTTGAGCGCCGCGGGGGAGTCGCCGTAGCCGATCGCGTCCTCGGCGCCGGCCGCCAGCGCGGCCTCCCGCTTGTCCTCCGTGGACGCCACGGCGAGCACCCGGCCGCCCGCGGCACGGGCCTGGTCGACGGCGGCCAGCCCGATCCCGCCGCCCGCGCCGAGCACGACGACCCGGTCTCCCCCGCGGACCGTCACCCGGTGTCCCAGTGCGAACGCGACCGTCCCGTAGCCCTCCATCGAGGAGGCCGCGACGCCGGCGTCCACGCCGTCGGGAACAGGCACGAGCTCGTCCTCCGCGACGACGGCGTGCGAGGCGAACCCGCCGAACAGGCCCAGGAGCGCGACGGCCCGCTCGCCCGCGCGGGGCCCGGACGCGACCGTCCCCGCCACCGCGGACCCGGGCGTGAAGGGCAGCTCCGGCCGCAGCTGGTAGCCGCCGCGGGCGATCAGCCCGTCGACGAAGCTGACCGCCGCCGCCTCGACCTCCAGCAGCACCTCGCCCGGACCCGGCCGCGGCGCCGGTTCCTCGACGACCTCCAGCCGCTCGGGATCGGTGAACTCCCGGCAGAGCACCCGTCGCACCGCGCCTCCTCGTGTCGTGGATCAGTGCGAGCCTGCCACGGCGGCCGCGAGCACCTCCCGCACGCTCCGTGGTTCCCGCCCGGTCCACCGCCGCACCGCGTCGCTCGTCCCGGACTGCGCGCCGGTGGCGATCAACCCGTCGAGCCCGGCCAGGACGGCGGCGTAGTCGGCGGGCATCCCGTCGGCGACGAGCCGGTCGGTCATCGCGGCCACGCTCACCGCCACGTGCCGGGCCGGGGTGCCGGTCACGTCCGTCCAGACCGCGCAGACGTCGTCGTAGGACAGCGCCTCCGGGCCGGTGACGACGACGTCGGGCTCGGGCGGGCCGTCGGCGAGCAGCAGCGCGGCGGCGACGGCGGCGATGTCCCCGGCGTCGACGAACGGGAGCCGGCCGTCGCCGGTGGCGGTCACCAGCTCGCCGGAGCGCAGGCCGCGGGCCGTGAGGTGGTCGCCGAGCAGGTTCTGGGTGAACCAGGACGGGCGCAGCAGCACGGGCTCCGGGACGGTCTCCGCCACGAGGTCCTGCACGGCGCCGAGTCCGGGGGTGCCCCGCTCGACGGCGGCCGCGCTCAGCAGCACCACGCGGCGCAGGCCGCGTCCGACGGCCCGCTCCAGGACCGGGGCGACCACCGGCGCCGGGTCGGGCGTGGCGAGCGGGGGGAGCAGGTAGAGGCGGTCGACGCCGTCGAACGCGGCGTCGTGCGTCGCGGGGTCGGCCCAGTCGAACCGGACCGGGGTGGACCGGGCGGCGCGGCGGACGTCGGCACCGGCGTCGTCGAGCAGTGCGGCGACCCGGGAGCCGGTGGTGCCGGTCGCGCCGGTGACGAGGACGGTCATCGCGTCGGCTCCGCGAGCCCGGTGCGCCCCAACGTGTCCTGCACCGCGAGTGGGCTCCAGTAGTCGCGGTACCCGGTGATCCCGTCCGGTCCGACGGTCACGACGGCGACGTAGCCGATCGTGTAGGGCTCGCCGCTCGCGACGATCCGGCCCTCGACCGTGAACTCGACGACCAGGGTGTCCGGGTCGGTGGTCTCGTGCCGGGTCTGCGCCACGACGGAGCCGGGCAGCAGCAGGTCGTTGTAGCCGTCGACGTAGCGCGCCACGGCGTCCCGCCCGTCCAGGTGCGACGGACCCCGCGGCCGCGAACGGGAAGTCCATCGTGCCGCCGGGGGCCCACAGCGCGGCGAAACCGGCCATGTCGTGGCCGAGGATCCGGTCGAGTGCCGCGTCCATCGCGCGGTGTGCGCGCTCGCGGCGGTCCTGCTCGTCCATCGGGGACTCCGGTCTGGTCGATACGGTCCCGTCCCGACCAACTATGGACGGGACGGGGCCGTCTCGTCCAGTCGTATGCTGTGACCATGACCGCTCGCCGACCCGCGACCGGGGCCGCCGTGCTCCGGCCCGAACTGACCGAGGCCGTCGTCGAGGCCGTGCTCGTCGAGCTCGCGGAGGTCGGCTACGGCCGGCTCTCCATGCAGCGCGTCGCGGCGCGCGCGGGGGTGGGCAAGAGCGCCCTCTACCGGCGCTGGCCCGGCAAGGACAGCATGGTGGTCGACGTCGTCGGGCGGTTCGGCGTGCCGGACGACCCCGCCCCGGACACCGGGACGCTCGCCGGGGACCTCCGCGAGCTCGTCGCGGGGATGCGGGACTGGCTCGACCACCCGCGCCTCGGCCTCGTCCTGCCCGACCTGCTGGCGGAGGCGCGTCGCTCACCGGAGTTCGCGTCGGCGTTCCGCGAGCGGCTCGCCGGGCCGCGCCGCGCCCGCTCCGGCGCGGTGCTGGAGCGCGCCGTCGCGCGCGGCGAGATTCCGGCCGGACGGGCCGCCGGGGCCGACGCCGAACTGGTCGTGGACGTGCTCGGGAGCGTGCCGTTCTGGCGGCTCACCGTGCACGGCGCACCCCTCGACGACGATCTCGCCGACCGGCTCGTCGCGTTCGTCGTCCGGGGGCTCACCACAGGGTGAACCGGGGCGCAGGAAAGGGCATGATCCACTGGCGTCCGGGTACGGCTGGATCCGGCGCCCGGGTGCTCGCCGGGGGCCGCACGCGCGCTACCCGGCAGACGTCCGAAGGAGGATCATCCCGATCGTGTCCGCCGTCGACCGACCCGAGAAGCGTCCCGCGCCCGCGGGATGTCCGGTCGACGGCCGGAGCACGCGCTGGGCCGCCCACCGCGCCCGGCGGCGGGAGGAGCTCGTGGACGCCGCCCTGGCCGTCCTCGGGCGGGACGGTCCGGACCTCGGTCTGGACCAGGTGGCCCACGAGGCCGGGGTGACCAAGCCGGTGATCTACCGGCACTTCGGCGACCGGGCGGCGCTGCTCGACGCGATGGCCGAGCGCGCGACGAACCGGTTGATGGAACGCCTCATGCCGGCGATCTACGACGAGGGCGCGATCCGCCCGCGCATCCGCGCCTCGCTGGACGCCTTCATGCGCTTCCTCGACGACTCGCCGAACATCCACCTGCTGTTCCGGCGCCGGCTGCCCGGGCAGGGCGACGAGGTCGCCGACGCCGGCCGGGAGTTCATCTCCGGCGCGCTGGCCGGTCTGCTCGGGAGCTACGTGGAGTCGCTCGGGTTCGACGAGCCGGAGCTGGTCCAGATCTGGGCGCAGGCACTGGTCGGGTCGGTGCAGGCGACGGCCGAGTGGTGGCTGGTGCACCGGGCGGTGTCCCGGGACGCCGTCACCGAACACCTCACGGCCCTGATCTGGGCCCAGATCGACGGCCTCGCCCGCGAGAACGGGATCGATCTCGACCCCGATGCCCCCCTTCCGGTGAGTACCAAGCCGAAATAGGCGTTACTCCGCGTATAGAGTACTCTCCGTGTCCGACCGGCACGACGGGTTCGTGCCCGGTCGCTGCGTGTACATGCGCACGGGCCTCTCGGGGAACGCCGGGCGCGCATCGTGTGCGGAGGGGGACCGATGACGGAGGCGACGAGCGGGCAGGGGGCGGAGCCCTCGGCGTCCGGATCGCGCGACGACCTGGCACCGGGTGGACCGCGGGCGAAGGCCCGGGGCTGCCTTTGTTCGGTGCTGGCCAACGCCGCGTTCCGGTCGGGTGCCGTCGACGAGCCGTGCGTCGATCCGCGGTGCCCGATGCACGCCGGGCCGGACGGGCCGGCCTGACCCACGACCACGACGGGCCGTTCCCACGTCCCGTCCGGCCCGGTGGGGTGGGGTCACATCGGGGGATTCGTGACCCCGCCCCGCCCTCGTGCGCACCTGCAGGAGAGACCGTGTTCGATCCCGAGCGCGTCACCGCCGAGCTGCACCGCGAGCTCGGCGCCGTCTGCGAGGAACGTCCCGTGGTCCGGCACGCCGCCACGGCGACCCAGCTCCGGATCTCGGGTGACGTGACGACGGCCGGTGGCCGCACCGTCGTCCGTGCCGAGTTCACCTCGCCGGAGCCCGCGGTCCGGCTGCGCCGTGAACTGGTGGACCTGTACGGCCGGGCGTCGGCCCGCGCCGACGCCGTCGACGTGTCGGGCCACCCGCTGCGCTATTTCGTCAGGGTGACGGCTACCGGCTCCGACCTGGCCAGGGCCACCGGCCTCGTCGACCGGACGGGCCGTGCCGTCCTCGGGCTCCCGCCCGCGGTCGTCGGCGGCGGGCCCGCGGTCGCCGCCGGCGCCTGGCGCGGTGCGCTGCTCGCCCGTGGCCGGATCCTGCGGTCGTCGGGCCGGGTCCGGATCCAGGTGGGCTGCCCCGGGCCCGCCGTGGTGCTGGCACTGGTCGGGGCCGCCCGGGGGCTCGGGGTGCTGGCCGTCGCGCAGGAGACGGCGACCGAGCACCGGGTCGTGGTCCGTGATCAGGACTGCATCGACGCGCTGCTCCGGGCGACCGGTGCTCCGGGCGTCGCCGACCTGCTGCGCCGGTGCGCGGCGGCGGCGCCCCCGGTCGCGTCGCGGACGCTGAACGTCCCGTTGGAGACCGTCAACGCGCGCCGGGCGGCCGAGGCCGCCGACCGGACCGTCGCCCGCGTCCGGTGGGCACTCGAGGTGCTCGGGCCGGACGCGCCGGAGCAGCTGCGCAGTGCGGGTCTGCTGCGTGTCGGGCACCCGGCGCTGTCGTTGTCCCGGCTCGGGCAGCGGGCCGACCCGCCGCTGTCGAAGGACGCCGTGGCCGGCCGTCTCCGCCGGCTCGTCGCCCTGGCCGAGGAGCACGCCGGACCGGGCTGATCCACGCCACGACCGGCCGGACAAACACATGGCAGGTAGGGTCGAGTGGTCCGCCCGAATTCATTGGGAAAAGCGCTATCACGGGGGAACTGTTTCGATGCCTCGGTCCGAGCCGGTCGCCAAGAATTCCGACAAGGGTTACGTCGCTCTCCTCGGATGGAGTCTGAACGCGGTCGAGGCGCTCGACCGTTTCGACCGGAGATATGTCGTCGTCGCTCCGGAATGGGCCGAGGAGTACTGCGCCGAGCACGACATCCCCTACGTCCCGTGGAACTTCGAGCGACTCAACGACCGATCGATGGAGATCGCCGAGACGCTGCAGGAGAAGGGCGTCGACGTCGCGATCCCGCTGTTCGAGGAGACGGTGGAGTGGGCCGGGGCGATCAACTCCGTCCTGATGGACAACCCCCGGCTCTTCGGCCAGGCGATGCTGCTCCGCGACAAGGCGCTGATGAAGCGCCGTGCGCAGCTCGGCGGCATCCGGGTGGGGATCTTCGAGGAGGCCCACGACCGTGAGGACGTGATCCGCTTCCTCAAGCGGGTCAACCAGACGCTCCTCAAGCTCGACGGCGACCCGAACGACCCGATCCACCTCAAGGCGTTCGACAAAGCCGGATGCCTCGGGCACCGCGTCATCCGTACTCCGGACGAGGTCGACACCATTCCGGACGAGGAGTTCCCGGTCCTGATGGAATCCCACCTCGACGGTTGGGAGTTCGCCGTCGAGGCCTGGGTCCACAACGGGAAGATCAAATTCCTGAACATCTCCGAGTACGTCACCCTGGGCTACTCGGTGTTCGTCCCGGCGACCCCGGAGCTCGAGAAGTACCGCCCGGCGATCACCGCGCAGATCGAGAAGCTCATCAAGACCTTCGACATCGAGTTCGGGTTCGTGCATCCGGAGTACTTCGTGACCTCCGACGGCGAGATGTACTTCGGCGAGGTCGCCTACCGGCCGCCGGGCTTCAAGGTCTTCGAGCTGCTGGAGCGCGCCTACGGGTTCAACGCGTACCAGGCGCTCGTGCTGGCCTTCGACCCGACGACCACCGAGGAGGAGATCGACGCCTTCTTTCCGAAGGAGGTCGAGGGTGCCGAGGGCGTGGCCGGGTGCTTCGGCGTCTACCCCCGTCGGCGCGTCGTCAGCGACCTCCAGATCCCCGAGGAGACCGAGGACGACGACTACTACGAGTCGCACGACCTCTCGGCGCCGCTGGAGGAGACGGTCACCAAGCGGACCGCGTTCGGCACCCACTGGGGCCTGCTGTACTTCTTCGGGGACGACCCCTACCGCATGCGTGATCTGTTGAAGAAGCAGGAAGAACTCGACTTCTACGTCTGAGGCCCGCGTCAGCGGGAACACCGGACGCAGAACACCGGACGCAGAACACCGGACGAGGGAAGCCGTGTGAAACCGACCCCCGACGTCGCGGACGAGACCCCGGTGCTGGACAAGCGCCTGGTCTCGCTCGACGACGCCACCCGGGCCCTGGCCCAGACCGCCGACTTCGGCAAGACGACGAAGCTCCGGCGGGTCCTCGAGCAGCTGCGGCGGGTCCTGCTGCAGCCAGGCGGGGCCGCCGCTGTCCAGGCCCGGGCCCGGGAGCTCGAGGAGGCCGGTGTGTTCCTCGGGACGGACTGGGCCACACCGGAGATCCTCGTCCCGTCGTTCGTCGGACCGGGGCTGCACAGCGGGGACGCGGACACCGTCGTGATGGAGGCGACCAGCGAGCTCCGGACGCTCGCGGTCGCCAGCGGCGACTACGAGCACTCGTCGCTGACCCCGGAGGACGCCCGCGAGTTCCTGTCCCAGGTGCTGGCGATGAACCTGGAACTGCTGTTCACCCCGCCCACCGAGGCGGAGCGGACCCGGCAGGGCCGGACGGCGCAGCTCATCCGCGACCTGTTCCGGCACGTGGCCGACGTCGTCGGCTACGACGTCGTCCTGGACAAGCTCGTCGAGGAGATCTGGCGGGTCCTGCGGCAGCGGCCGATCCAGGTGGACCAGGTCGCGTCGCTGATCACACGGCTGTCGATCTGGCGCGGTGACCCCGACGTCGACCTGTCCTCCGGGCAGGGCCTGGACCGGCTGATCACGGCGTTGTTCGGGACCACCGAGGCGTGCCGGGACGATCCGGGTGTCGACGTCTTCCGGTCCCGGCTGGAGGCGATGGACACCGGTGGGCTGCAGTACGAGGCGTCCGGGTTCGCCCGGGCCATGCACGACACCGGCCTGGTCTCGCCGTACCACGCGGAGCTGCTGCAGTTCCTCCGCCACGAGAGCGACTACCTCATCGCCGAGGCGCTCGGGGTGTCCGACACCGGCAAGAACTGCCTGCTCCGTTACCGGGACCTGGTGCACCGGCTGATCGAGGAGGCGGTGACCCCGCAGACCGCCCAGTGCATCTACGGGCTCGCCCTGCTGCTCGACCGCGGCATCCTCTACGAGCCGCCGGTGGTGCCGTCGCTGTGGCGGCAGATCGCGCTCGAACTGTCGCCTGCCGCCCGCGAGCGGCTGGTCGCGGCGTTCGGCGGCGACCCGGCGCCCGAGGTGCGGCTGCTGGCCGGCGTGCTGTCGATGCTCGGCCAGCCGCTGGGCATCGGGCAGGGTGACAACCCGACCTGCCAGTCGGCCCGTGCGCTGTCGATGTGGGCCTACAACGATCCCGACTACCTGCTGCAGATGGTCGTCTGGGCGGCCCGCGACGACGAGATCATCATGCACTTCGAGGGCCAGCGGATCTCCTCGCAGGAGAGCGGGGCCGGGGTGGCCCAGGCGCTGCCGGTCGACCTCGACCCGGTGTCGCTGGTCGTCGTGCCGCACCTGGACCGGATCTACGCCGAGATGGGACGCCGGTGCGCGGACCGGCCCGGTGACCCGCACCGGTGGGTCAACCCGGAGTTCCACGGCTGGTGGGCGCACCGCGGCTTCCACATCGACGTCGACGTCGCGACGGGCAACCTGGTCGACCTCGACGACTTCCTCCGCCAGTTCCACGCCGGCTACCACCCGGCCTACAACGGGGCGCAGCCGCTGATCCACCCGCAGCCGGCAGGCGTCGCCGTCACCGACAGCGCCGCCCGCTACGTCGGCTGGCACGCGATCACCATCCTGCGGGTCGCGCCCGATCCGCAGGACGTGATGCGGGTGTACTTCTACAACCCGAACAACGACAGCGGGCAGGACTGGGGCGACGGCGTCGTGGTCTCGACGGCGGGCAACGGGGAGCGGTTCGGCGAGGCGTCGCTGCCGTTCGACCAGTTCGCCTCGCGGCTCTACATCTTCCACGTCGACCCGCTGGAGCGCGGGGAGCCGGAGAAGGTGCCCGACGCCGACATCGCCGGGATCATCGGCTACATCGAGCGGAGCTGGGGCGCCGACCGGCTCCCGGCCGGGCAGCTGCAGGCCACCGAGGGGACCAGGCCCGTCTGACGGTCACGGACCTGCCGGTTCAGCCGGTGCCGTCGAGCGCCTCGGCCACCATGCGGTGGCCCTGGCGCTCGAACGGCTCGTCCCCGATCCCGTACGCCCAGACGGCCGTGGCGACCGCCTCGCGCACCTGCTCCCGCCGCCAGGCGGCCGGTTCCCGCGGGTCGGCGCCGTAGCCGTCGAGGAAGGCGCGTTCCCGCTCCGGGTGCCCGCGGAACTGCTGCGCGGCCAGCCGGACCAGGTCGGTGGCCGCGGGGCGCAGGTCCGCCCGCCCGAGGTCGATCACGGCGACGACGCCGTCGTGCACCAGCCAGTTCCGTGGCTGCCAGTCGCCGTGGGTCGGGACGAGGGTCGCCGGGCCGTCCGGCCAGGACGCGATCTCGGACCGCAGCCGGTCCGCGGTCGACGGCGCGATCCGGTGCTGGCGGGAGAGGTGTGCGAGCGAGCGGTCCCGCATCCGCGCCTCGTACCCGGGGTCGACGACGGACGGCTGGTCGTGCAGCAGCGCCAGGAGCCGTCCGGCCTGGCGGTAGGTACCGGGGTCGTGTTCGGACGGGTCGCCCTCGACGAGCCTGCCGGGCAGGTACCGGGTGACGAGCAGCCGGGCGTCGTCGTCGGCGTGCAGGAGAGCCGGGACGTGGCCGCGCAGCGGGCCCAGCCACCTGCGGTGGGCGCGCAGCTCGCGGACGATGTGGGTGTCGGCGTCGTCACCGGCCTTCACGATGTGCTCGCGCCCGGCGTGGCGCAGCTGCAGGACCGTCGTCCCGGCGAGGCCCCAGCTGTGGTCGTGCACGAGCTCGGCGCCGGGGAGCCAGGCCGCGAGGAGGGCGGACTGGGCCGCGGTGAGCGGCATCGGTGCCTCCTCTCCGTGGACCGAGGACCATGCACGATCATGGACCGTCGCCCGGCTGCCCACACGGACGGGTGAGATCCGGATCCCCGTGTTTCCACCAGGGCGTCGCACGAGACGGTGTCGATCATCGACCGCGACGGGCACCTGGAGGCTCGTGGGTACTGGCACCGACCGCGTCCCGCCCGATCCCCTCGTCACCGGCGCGCACCGCGTCGTCGTGCTGGACGTCCTGCGCGGTGTCGCCTTGCTGGGCATCCTGCTCGTGAACATCTGGTCCGTCGCCGAGACGGTGCCCGGCACGGCACCGATCGACGAACTGGTGCGGGACGTCCGTCGCCTGTTCCTCGTCGACAAGTTCCACATGCTGTTCGCGTTCCTGTTCGGGTACGGCATCGCGACGCAGTTCGAACGGTCCGGCACCGGACGCACGACGGTGCGCCGGCTCGGGCGCCGGATGGCCGTGCTGCTCCTGCTGGGGCTGACGCACGACGTGCTCGCCGTCTACGCCGTGGCCGGGGCGATCACGGTCGCGATGCGCCGGATCAGCACGGGCAACGCGGTCCGGGCCGGGGTGATCCTGCTGCTCGCGGTCGCGGCGTTCTACGGCGCGACGGCGTTGCTCACCTCCGGGGCCGACGTCCCCGCCGAGCCCGTGCCGGCGCCGCCCGGCAACCTCCTCGCCGACCGGCTCGCCGAACTGCCGACGACCCTGCTCTCGCTGCCGGACTACCTCGCCCTGGTCCTGTTCGGACTCGCGGCGGGCAGGCGTGGCCTGCTGCACCGGCGCGAACCGACCGATGCTGCACTGTGGACGGTCCTGGTGACGGGGCTCGTGGTCGGGGTGCCCGGTGCGGTGCCGTCCGTGCTCGCGCCCGTCGAGGGCGGGCTCGACCCGGCCGCCGCGGTGGCACGGGGCCTGTCCCTGCTGACGGCACCGGCGTTCGTCGCCGCGTACGTCGCGGGACTGCTCCTGCTGCACCGGACGGGCATCGGACGGCGGACGCTCGGCGTCATCGTCCCGGCCGGGCGGACGGCGCTGACGAACTACCTCGCGCAGGGCTGGCTGTGCCTGCTGATCTTCCCGGCGGCCGGGCTCGTGGACCGGGTGCCGACACTCGGGACGCTCGCGATCGCCCTGGCGATCTTCGCCCTGCTGCTCGTCGCGAGCCGGTGGTGGCTGCGCCGGTTCCGGTTCGGGCCGGTCGAGTGGGTGCTGCGTTCGGCCACCTACTGGTGCCGGCAGCCGCTCCGCCGTCGGTGATCTCACTGGCCGGACGCCGATGAAATCCCGGGGCGCGTCCGGTCTGTATCGGTATGAGCGGATTCCAGACCTACCTCGACAACGCCGAGGCGCAGACCGGCATCACCCCGCGCGCGTTCCTCGACCTCGCGCAGGAGCGGGGGCTCGCCACCGCGAAGGCCGGGGAGATCATCGCCTGGCTGAAGTCCGACTACGGGCTCGGGCACGGCCACGCGGCGAACCTCGCACAGCTGATCACCAAGGGCCCGGACGCCGTCGCCGACCGCTACAACGGCGGTGAGCCGCTCCGGCTGGACGGGCGCAGCGCGTAGCGCTGCGGTGTCGTCGCCGCCGGGGCCGTCGTTCTACTGTCGTCCTCTGCTGTCCGGAGTCGGAAGGAGGTCGCGGTGCTCAGCAGCGAGCTCGCCGACCTGGCCGGTGTCACCGTCCGCACGTTGCGCCACTACCACCAGATCGGCCTGCTGCCCGAGCCTCCGCGCTCGGCCGGCGGCTACCGGCACTACGACGTCGGGCACCTCGTCCGGCTCCTGCGCATCACGCGGATGGCGGCGCTCGGGATCTCCCTGTCCGCGCTGCCCGGTGTGCTCGACGACCCGGCGGCCGCGGAGGAGCTGCTCGACGAGCTCGATCGCCGGGCCGCCGCCGACATCGAGCGGCTCACCGCCCGCCGGGCCGACATCGCTGCGCTGCGCAGCAGCGGTGCCCCACCCGACCTGCCCCCGGAGCTGTCGGCATGGCGGTCGGCGCCCGGGGAGGGCACGCCGGCGGACATGGCCCGCTTCGAGCACGAGCAGCTCGTCCTGGCCGGTCACCTGCTCGGCACGGACGGACCGGCCGGGTTCACCGCCCTGTTCGGCGACGGCCTGGCTGCGCCCGCACCGCTGACGGCGCGCTTCTACGCGCTCGGACCGGACACCGGGGACGACGAGATCACCGCGCTGGTCGACGACCTGGTGGCGTACCTGGGGCCGGTGACGGCGCGGCTGGCGGGCCTGCCCCCGCTCGGCACGCGCGTGACCGCGCTGATGGAGGAGCTGAACGAGCAGACGCTCCGGCCCGTGCAGCACCGCGTCCTGCGCCGGGTCCAGGAGCGGCTGGCCGAGGTCGATGAGGGCTGACCGGCGACGACGGTGTGACCCGGATCATCCCCGGGCGGGCTTGAGCCCGACGCGACGTCGGGGCGTGGAGTCGGGGACGACCCGCACCCGTCGCACCCGGAGGCCACGTCATGCCCCTTCCGAAGCCGATCACCGTCGAGGAGTTCTTCGGCCCGCCCACCCGCAGCCGCGCCCTGCTGTCCCCGGACGGGACGAAGGTCGCCTACCTCGCCCCGTGGCGGGAGCGCCTCAACGTGTTCGTCCGCGACGTGGACTCCGACTGGTCCACCCCCCGGCGACGACCACGGCGCCCGGCGCATCACCTCCGACACCCGGCGCAACGTCGACACCTTCTTCTGGTCCGCCGACGGCCGGTACCTGCTCTTCCAGCAGGACACCGACGGCGACGAGAACTGGCACCTGCACCGCGCGGACCCGGAGCGCCCCGACGAGCCCACGGCCGACCTGACGCCCTTCGAGGGGGTGCGCCTGCTCGGCACACAGCTGCCGCCGGACCGGCCGGGCACGGCGTTCGTGCAGCTGAACAGGCGTCGTCCCGAGCTGGCCGATCTCTACGAGCTCGATCTCGCGACCGGCGAGCTGACCCTGGTCGCGGAGAATCCCGGCGACGTCCTCATCTGGCTCCGCACCGTCGACCGGCTCCTTGTCTTCACGATGGAGGAGAACGGTGACCACGTCCTGTCGGAGTGGGCGGACGGCGACCCCACCCCGATCGCCCGCTTCACCGATCTCCTCCTCGGCGTCTCCCCGATCGCACCCATCCCGGACGGGAGCGGATTGTGGATCGGCTCGGCGCGCGGCTCGGACCGCACCCGCCTGGCCCGGCTCGACCTGGCGACGGGCGAGGAGACCGGAGTGGACTCCCACCCCGTGTTCGACCTGGACACGCCCCGTCCGGAGGCCGACCCGCGGTTCCCGTCCTCGCTGATCCTGCACCCGGGTACCGGTGAGCTGCTCGGGGCCCGCTACCTCGGCGAGCGCCAGGACGTCCACGCCCTCGAGCCGCACTTCGCGGAGGTGCTGCCGCGGCTGGCGGAGCTGTCCGACGGCGACCTGGGCCACGTGTCGTGCGACGCCGGCGCTCAGCGGTGGGTCGTCGACTTCACCCACGACCGCGACCCGGGCGTCACCTGGTTCTACGACCACGCGACGGGGCAGGCGCGCCGCCTGTTCCGGCCGTACCCGCACCTCGACCCGGCCGACCTGGCCCCGGTCGCCCCGGTCACCGTCACCGCCCGCGACGGGCTGCGCCTGCCGTGCCACCTGACCCTGCCGGTCGGGGTGGAACCCCGCGGGCTGCCGACTGTGCTGCTGGTGCACGGCGGCCCGTGGTACCGCGACAGCTGGTGCTACGACCCGGAGGTACAGCTGCTGGCCAACCGCGGCTACGCCGTGCTCCAGGTGAACTTCCGCGGCTCCACCGGGTACGGCGGGGCCTTCACCCGGGCCGCGATCGGCGAGTTCGCCGGGCGCATGCACGACGACCTGATCGACGCCGTCGACTGGGCTGTCGCGCAGGGCTACAGCGACCCCGCCCGGGTCGCGATCTACGGCTGCTCCTACGGCGGCTACGCGGCGCTGGTCGGGGCCGCCTTCACCCCGGACCGGTTCGCCGCCGCGGCGAGCTACACCGGCATGTCCGACCTGGCGGACCTGGTCCGTTCCGTGATCCCCGCGGCCCGCCGCAGCGTCCGGAACTCCTACGGTCGCTACATCGGCGACGCGGACGACCCCCGCCAGGAGGCCGACATGCTCTCCCGCTCGCCCGTCAGCCGGGTCGACGACATCACCGCACCGGTGCTGCTGATCCACGGCGCCAACGACGTCCGCGTGGCCCGGCGTCATTCCGACCGCATCGCCGACGCGCTCCGCTCCCGCGGGGCCGAGGTCGAGTACCTGTTGAACGAGACCGAGGGCCACTGGTTCGTGAACCCGGACAGCAACATCGAGCTGTACGGGACGCTCGAACGCTTCCTGGCCCGCCACCTGGGCGGACGGTCGTCGAGCACGGTCTGACCCGCTATGCGGCCCTGCTCAGCAGCAGCGCGCGGGTGCGGGCACGTTCCTCGTCACCCGGGCCGAAGACGTGCGCGGCGAGCTCGGCGACCCCGGCGTCGCCGAGCTCGCCCAGGCGGGCGCCGACCTCGTCCTCGTCACCGACGATCGCCACGTCCGCCGGGCCCTCGACGCCCTCCCGGTCGAGCATCGCCCGGTAGGGCGGCAGGTCGCCGTACAGGGCGTAGGTCTCGGCGGCCAGCTCCCGGGCCTTGGCGGCGTCGTCGGTGACGCAGACCGGCAGCGCCGCGACGACCTCGGCCTCGCGGCCCACCTCGGCCGCAGCGGCCCGCACCGTGGGCACCACGTGGCCGGCCAGCGTCCGTGGACCGGTCAGGAAGGTGATCGTGCCCGCCGTACGCCGGCCGGCGACGCGGAGCATCTGCGGTCCCAGCGCGGCCAGGTACACCGGCGGGGCGGTGGCGCCGGCGAGGGCGACCGTGCCGCGGGTCGTGTACAGCTCCCCGGTCACGTCCGCCCGGTCACCGGCCAGCAGGGGCAGGAGGCAGTCGAGGTACTCGGTGATGCGCCGGAGGGGCCGGTCCCACGGCACGCCCCACATGCCGTCGCAGATCAGGGCGTGGGTCAGCCCGATGCCGAGGCGGAAGCGGCCGCCGCCGACGAGGTTCAGCGTGAGCGCCGACTGGGCGAGTGCCATCGGCTGCCGCAGCTGGATCGGCTGCACCCCGGTGCCGAGCGTCATCCCGTCGATCTCCCGCAGCGCGATCCCCAGGGTGACCAGGGCGTCCGGATCCCAGGGGAGCTGGACGGTCCACGCGTGGCCGAACCCCTCGTCGCGGGCCGCACGGAGGTCGCGGACGTAGTCGTCGACCGGCGACGGCCCGGGGCTGTCGTGGAAGTAGGTGAACAGGCTCGTGCGCATGGCTGACCTCCGGCGGAGCCGCATCGCCGGCCGTCGCCGCTGCCCGGCGGGCCGGTCGTGTCGCCGTACGAGGTTTGCGCCGGTGGAGTGGTTCCCGCATCGGCAACGTCGCGTATCCGGCGGGCTCTCCGGTGCGGTGCTGGACCGTTCGGTCCACTATGACTAGCCTCGGCCCATGCCACGTCCACGCCAGTTCGACGAGGTGCGCGTCCTGTCGTCCGTGCAGGCCGCGTTCTGGGACAACGGGTACGCGGGTACCTCGCTCGACGATCTCCTGGCGGCCAGCGGGCTCGGCAAGGGAAGTCTGTACGGGGCCTTCGGGGACAAGCAGAGCCTGTTCCTGCGGGTGCTGCGCGAGTACGACGAGGCCAACGACCGGATGCTGCGAGCCTGGCTCGACCAGGCCGACCGCGCTCTCGACGTGATCCGCGGCTTCGTGACCGGTCCGCTGCGGGACCCCGGCGGGACGGAGGCCCGGCGCGGTTGCCTGCTCGCCAACACGGCGATGGAGCTGTCCGTCAGCACCCCGGAGGTGGCCACCGAGGCCCGGCGCAGCTACGCGGCGACCACCACGCTGCTGGCCGAGGCGGTATGGCGGGCGCAGTGCGAGGGCGATGTCGCAGCCCGGGTCGACCCGGACGAGACCGCCCACGCAGTGCTCGCCGGCCAGCTCGGCCTGCTCGTCCTCGGCCGGGTCGGCCAGGACCCGGCCGTCCTGTCGGCCATGGCCGAGACCCTGCTCCACGGGCTGCTGCCCACGCCCTGAGCTTCCCCGGGTTGTCGTGAGCCACGACACCGACCTTGTTATTGACCGAATGGTCCATATCCAGTGTTATGGACGGATCAGTCAACAACTTGGTCAGGAGTCACCATGCCGGTTCTGGAGAACAAGGTCGCGGTCGTGACCGGTGCGAACGCGGGTATCGGGCTGGCGATCGCGCGGGCCTTCCGTGCCGAGGGGGCGCGGGTGTTCGTCGTCGGCCGCCGGCAGGAGCAGCTCGACGAGGTCGTGGCCGAGCTCGGTCCCGGGGTGACCGGGATCCGCTGCGACGTGGGTCGGCTCGACGACCTCGACGCGATGTTCACCACCAACGTGAAGGGCTCGCTGTTCACCGTGCAGAAGGCGCTGCCGCTGCTCTCGCCCGGGGCGTCGATCGTCCTGACCGGATCGACGGCGGTCTCACGGCCCGAGTCCTACCTGCCCGTGTACGGGGCGACCAAGGCTGCGATCCGCAACCTGGTTCGCGGGTTCGCCCACGGCGCCGGTGAACGCCGGTACCGGATCAACGTGCTCTCTCCCGGGGGTACCCGCACGCAGGGTCTGATCGACCTGCTCCCGCCCGACGAGCTCGACGCCGCCGGGGCCTCGGTTCCGCTCGGCAGGCTGGCCGAGCCCGAGGAGATCGCCGCGGCCGCCGTCTTCCTCGCCTCGGACGCGTCCAGCTACGTCAACGGTTCGGAGCTCGCCGTCGACGGTGGGTACGCCCAGGTCTGAGGGGGCGCGGGCGCACCGCGGCTGCCCGGACGCACGACGAAGGCCCTGGTCCGCGACTCTCGATCGAGTCTCTGACCAGGGCCTTTGTGTGGTCGGGGTGACAGGATTTGAACCTGCGACCTCTTCGTCCCGAACGAAGCGCGCTACCAAGCTGCGCCACACCCCGAGTGGCCCGGGCGTCGACCTGGGGTCTCCTGTGAGCCGTTGAGAACTCTACCCGACGCCCGGCACGGCCTGCGCGGGGGTGGCCCTCCCCGCATCGGCGCTGGTCGGAGGCGGTACGAGGGTCAGCAGCGAGGCCTCGGGCGGGCAGGCGAACCGGACCGGCGCGTACGGCGAGGTGCCCAGCCCGGCGGACACGTGCAGCCGGGTGTGGCTGCCCCAGCGGCTCGCTCCGCGGGCCCGGGACCGGTCGATCCCGCAGTTGGTGACGATCGCCCCGTAACCGGGCAGGCGCAGCTGCCCGCCGTGCGTGTGGCCGGCGAGGACCAGGTCGTAGCCGTCGGCGGCGAACCCGTCCAGCACCCGCGGTTCGGGCGAGTGGGTGAGGCCGAGCCGGAGGTCGGCGTCGGCGTCGTGGCCGGCGATCCGCGGGTAGCGGTCCCGGTTGAGGTGCGGGTCGTCGACGCCGGCGATCCGGACGGTGCGGCCGTCCACCTCCAGCAGGTGCCGGGCGTGCGTCGCGTCGACCCAGCCGTGCTCGCGGAACGCGGCGCGCAGGTCCTGCCAGGGCAGCGGCGCGCCGTGCACCCGGCGGGTGTCGCCGCGGTGCAGGTAACGGGCCGGGTTCTTCGCGGTGGGGCCGTAGTAGTCGTTGCTGCCGAAGACGAACGCGCCCGGCCGGTGGAACAGCGGCCCGAGCGCGGTGAGGACGTTCGGCACGGCGTCCGGGTGCGCGAGGTTGTCCCCGGTGTCGATCACGAGATCGGGCTCGAGCGCGGCCAGCGACGCGATCCAGCGGATCTTGCTGCGCTGGCCGGGGGTGAGGTGGAAGTCCGACAGGTGCAGGATCCGCAGGGGCCGCGCCCCCGGGTCGAGCACCGGAAGTTCGACCTGCCGCAGCGTCCAGTGCCGCCGCTCGACGCCCGCCGCGTACCCGAGCCCGGCGGCTCCGGTCGCGACGGTTCCGGCGGCCAGGCTGGCGAGGGTGCGGACGGTACTCACGCGCTCCAGCCTACGGCTCAGGACTATCGTGGCCAGCCGTGAGCACCCTCAAGGAGCAGCTGCGGACCGACCTGACGGCCGCCATGAAGGCCCGGGACGAGCTGGTCCGGACGACCCTGCGTTCGGCGCTGACCGCGATCGGGACCGCCGAGGTGGCGGGGGAGTCGGCCCGGGAGCTGACCGACGACGAGGTCCGCACCGTCCTCACCAAGGAGACCAAGCGCCGGGCCGAGTCGGCACAGGCGTTCGCCGACGGCGGCCGCGCCGAGCAGGCCGCCCGCGAGCGCGCCGAGGGTGACGTCCTGGCCCGCTACCTGCCCACCCAGCTCGACGACGACGAGGTGGCCGGGCTGGCCCGCGCCGCCGTCGCCGAGGTGGAGGCGGAGACCGGTGCGGCGCCGGGGATGAAGCAGATGGGCCAGGTCATGAAGAAGGCCAACGCCGCCGCGGCCGGTCGCGCCGAGGGCGGCCGGGTCGCCGCCGCCGTCAAGAAGGCCCTCTCCGGGGGCTGAGCGCGCGCCTGAGGGTGCGCAGCCTCGGCTCGCACCAACACAGAGGGCCCCGCCCGGCGACGTGCCGGACGGGGCCCTCTCGTGTGCGACGGTCAGGTCGTCGGCGACTTGCGCGTGCGCGTCGCCGGCTTCTTCGCGGCCGTCGTCCCGGTCTTCTTGGCCGTGCTGCGGGCCGTCGACCCGCCGCTCTTCGACGCCGCCGCCGTCCTGCGCGGGGCCGGCTTCTTCTTCGCCGGGGCCTTCGCGCGGCGTTCGGCGAGCAGCTCGGAGGCGCGCTCGTCGGTGAGCGCCTCGACCTCGTCGCCCTTGCGCAGGCTGGCGTTGGTCTCGCCGTCGGTGACGTACGGCCCGAACCGGCCGTCCTTGATCACCATCTTCTTGCTGGTCGACGGGTCCTCGCCGAGCTCGCGCAGCGGCGGCTGGGCGGCGCCCCGCCCGCGGCCGCGCTGCTTGTAGAGCTCCAGCGCCTCCTCGAGGGTCACCGTGAACAGCTGCTCCTCGTCGGCCAGCGACCGCGAGTCGGTGCCCTTCTTCAGGTACGGCCCGTAGCGGCCGTTCTGCGCGGTGATCTCGTCACCGGACTCCGGGTCGTTGCCGACGACGCGCGGCAGCGACAGCAGCTTCAGCGCCTCGTCCAGGGTGATGGTGTCGACCGACATCGTCTTGAACAGCGACCCGGTCCGCGGCTTCGGCTTCGCCGGCTTCTTCTTGGCGCCCTCGGGCACCTCCGGCTCGGGCAGGAGCTCGGTCACGTAGGGCCCGAACCGGCCCTCCTTCGCGACGACCTCGTGGCCGGTCACCGGGTCGGTGCCCAGCTTGCGGCCCTCCTGCGGCACCGAGAACAGCTTCTCGGCGATCTCCTCGGTCAGCTCGTCCGGCGGCAGGCCGTCGGTGAGGTTGGCGCGCTGGGACTCGCCGTCGACGATCCGCTCGAGGTACGGCCCGTACCGGCCGACCCGCACGACGACGTCGCGGCCCGCGGCGTCGGCGAACATGACGATCGAGTTGACCGCGCGGGCGTCGATCTCCTCGAGGTTCGAGCCGACGAGCTTCTTCAGCCCACCCGCCTTCGCGATCTCCGACCCGGTGTCGTCCGGCGCGGCGTCCTCGGACCCGAAGTAGAAGCCGGACAGCCAGTGCACCCGGGAGTCGTTCCCGGAGGCGATGGAGTCGAGGTCGTCCTCCATCTCGGCGGTGAAGTCGTAGTCGACGAGCTGGCCGAAGTGCTGCTCCATGAGCCCGACGACGGCGAACGCCACCCAGGACGGGACGAGCGCGGAGCCCTTCTTCCAGACGTAGCCGCGGTCGAGGATGGTCTTGATCGTCGACGCGTACGTCGACGGCCTGCCGATCCCCAGCTCCTCCATGACCTTGACCAGCGCCGGCTCGGTGTAGCGCGACGGCGGGCTGGTCGAGTGCCCGTCGGGGGTGAGCTCGTCGGCGGTGAGCGCCTGGCCCTCGGTGAGCTCGGGCAGGCGGGACTCGGCGTCGTCGGCCTGCTCCTTGGAGCCGTCGTCGACGGTCTCGACGTAGGCCTTGAGGAAGCCCGGGAAGGTGATCGTCCGTCCGGACGACGCGAACACGACCTTCTCGCCGGTGCCGGCCGTCCCACCGATCCGGACGCTCACGGTGGTGCCGCGGGCGTCGTTCATCTGGGACGCGATCGTGCGCTGCCAGACGAGCTCGTAGAGCCGGAAGTCGTCGCCGTCGACCTCGCGGGCGATCGCCCCCGGGGTCCGGAACGACTCGCCGGCCGGGCGGATCGCCTCGTGGGCCTCCTGCGCGTTCTTCACCTTGCGGGTGTACTGGCGCGGCTTGTCGGCGACGTAGGCGTCGCCGTAGAGCTCCCGGGCCTGGGCGCGGGCGGCCTGGATCGCGGCGTCGGACAGCGTGGTCGAGTCCGTACGCATGTAGGTGATGTAGCCGTTCTCGTAGAGCCGCTGCGCGCTGCGCATCGTTCGCTCCGACGAGAACCGCAGCTTGCGGCCCGCCTCCTGCTGCAGCGTCGACGTGGTGAACGGCGCGTACGGCTTGCGGGTGTACGGCTTGGACTCGACCGAGTCGACGGTCAGGTTCCGGCCCTCGAGCCCCTCGGCGAGCCGGCGGGCCGCGGCCTCGTTCAGGACGACGACGTCGGCGCTGTTGTTCTGGGCCGCCTTCTTCAGCTGCCCCAGCGAGTCGAAGTCGCGGCCGGTCGCGACACGGCGCTCGTCGACCTGGACCAGCCGGGCGCCGAACGTCCGCGGGGTCGCCTCGGCGCCGGCGTCGAGGGTCGCGGAGATGTCCCAGTACTCGGCGGAGCGGAACGCGATCCGGTCCCGCTCGCGCTGCACGACGAGCCGGGTGACCACCGACTGCACGCGGCCCGCCGAGAGCTTCGGCATGACCTTCTTCCACAGCACGGGGGAGACCTCGTAGCCGTAGAGCCGGTCCAGGATGCGGCGGGTCTCCTGGGCGTCGACCAGGTCCTGGTCGAGCTCTCGGGTGTTCTCCGCTGCCGCCCGGATCGCCGACTCGGTGATCTCGTGGAAGACCATCCGCCGGACCGGGACCTTCGGCTTGAGGGTCTCCAGGAGGTGCCAGGCGATGGCCTCGCCCTCGCGGTCGGGGTCCGTCGCGAGCAGGAGCTCGTCGACCGTCTTGAGGGCCTCGCGCAGCTCGGAGACGGTGCTCTTCTTCTCCGGCGTCACGATGTAGAGCGGGCTGAACTGGTTGTCGACGTCGACGCCGAGCCGCGCCCAGGACTCGCCCTTGTACTTCGCCGGGACGTCGGCGGCCCCCCGTGGGAGGTCGCGGATGTGGCCGACGGAGGACTCCACGACGTAGTCGTTGCCCAGGTAGGGCTGGATCTTCTTGGCCTTGCTCGGCGACTCGACGATCACCAGGCGGCGGACCGGACGGTCGGACGCGCTCGCCGTCGAGGTGGGCTTGCGAGTGCTGCCCCCCGACGTGCGTGCCGAACCCGTTCCCGTTGTCGCTGCTGCCACGTGGTCCTACCTCATCTCCTCGGCGGCGTCGCGCCTGTTGCGACGGCTGCGCCGTAGCCGTGCTCCACCGTGCTGTCGGTGCACCCGCAGAGCGTGCCGGAGTGGTCGCTCTATGCGTCCGTATCCGGTCGACGATCGCACGATCTCACACCGTCGCCACCCGGTGCCGTGGGTTGCGCCACCGTGGCCGGGCGAGTCGCCAGCGTAGCCGGAGCCGGAGTTCGGCAGGTCAGGCGGCCGGTCGGCCGTGGTGTCGGGGCCACTCGGACGCACCGAGCGTGCTCGGCGCCGGACCCACCAGTTCGACCAGGCGAGCCATGCGACGGGTGCCGTGCAGTCGCAACGCCGGACCGGGGGCCCCGTGTTCCCCGGTCGCGAGCCGCGCCGGGGGGAGACCGGCCCGGGTCGCCGCGGCGATGAGCGGCCCGTGCGTCCACGGCGCGTGCGGGTCGAGCAGCAGAAGGTGTCCGCCGCGCAGGTCACCGACGCCCGCGGCGAGCGCCCAGAGCCGCAGCGCGGCCCCGTCGAGCTGGAAGTCCGGTGGGACCTGTTTGCGACCGTCGGGGGTGCACCAGGTGCGGGCGAGCGGGACGAGATCCCGCCGGAACGCGCTGCGCATGCCGGACGCGCCCGGCGCCAGGGTGACGCCGCGGGCGGCGGCCAGTGCGGCCAGCGCGCTCTCCCGGCCCTCGAACGGGAGCGGTACGTCGAACCGGGCGGTGTCACCGGCGCCGAACCGCTCGATCCGCCCGGGCCCGCAGAGCAGCCCGGCCAGGTCGGTCAGCCCGGCCGGCCGGGCCTCCGCGGAGAACAGCGACATCTGCGGCACGCGCCGATCATAGAACGCATGTTCGATCGCTGTCACCAGCGCCACGCCGGAGGGTGACGCGTGTGCTCAGCCCGGGGTGGTCAGCTTGTTCAGCTCGCCGCACTTCGGGGCCGTCGCGACCGCCTTGTCCAGGCGCGGGGTGGCTCCGAGCTTGTCCAGGCCCTCGGCGGCACCGATGGTGCGCAGCTTGTCCTCGGCGGACTTCAGCCGCGCCTGGAAGCCGGGCACGTCGTTCGGGTCGGCCTGGTCGACGTCGGTGCGGGCCTGGTCGACGGTCGTCCCGGTCCGGTTCAGCAGGTCGCTGATCGAGGTCTTGAACTGGTCGCCGCCGCTGACCGGGGAGGCGCCGGCATCGGCGAGCTGCTTCTTGCCGTTGTCGATGCCGCCCTTGACGTTGCCGAGGTACTCGGACAGCCGGGTCTTGATGCCGGGCAGGTCGGCGCCGCCGTAGTCGGGCCGGGCGCTGAGCGGCTGGTAGTAGGACAGCAGCGCGCCGCACACGGTGTCGCCCCAGGCGACCGGGTCGGCGCCGACACCCTCGGTGGGGCGCGGAGCCGGGTCCGGCGCGGCCGTGCCGGCGACGGTCTGGGCGCAGCCACCGGCGAGGAGGGTGGCGAGCAGGGCGGGGAGCAGGACCCGTGCGGCACGCGCCGGTCGGGGGGTGGCCATCGTCGGGCTCCAGGGTCGGGGGGCCGTGGGAGCGGGCCCGGAGGTAACGGTCGGGTGACGACGGTAGGACGCCGCCGCAGGTCAGCCGCCGCCACCCTCCCCCGCTGCACCGTTCGGGGCAACACCGGCAGGGCCGTCCGGGGCGGACTGTGATCGAGGCTGCTCGGCCAGACGGGTCAGATCGCCGCACGCCGCGGACGCCCGGAACGCGGGGCCGAGCTCCGGGTCCCCGGTGACGACGGCGAGCGGACCGGTCGTGCTGCCGAGGCGGGCGACCGGCTCCAGGGCGCCCGGCAGGTCCCGCTCGACGGCGGCCGGGTCGGCCGGGTCCAGCGCCCCGACCCGGGAGCGGGCCGAGGAGAACGCGGAGCGGATCTCACCGAGGCCGCCGGCGAGCTCCGCGGCGAGGGTGTCGCCGCCGTCGACGGGTGGCGGGCCGAGCCGGTCCAGGTCACCCAGGGTGCGGTCCACCGCGGAGGTCGTGCGGCCCAGGTAGTCGCCGACGGCCTGCAGCCGCTCGGCGGGTGCCGGGCCGGAACCCGGCGCCGCGACGGCCGTCTGGACGAACGAGCGGACCGCCGTGCACATCCCGTCGGTCCACTCCGGGACCGTGGGCCCGGGGGAGCCGCACCCCGCGAGGAGGGCGGCGGCCAGCGCCGCGCCGATCGTCCGCATGGCTCCTCCAACCGGATGATCTCCGCGGTCCGGCCGGGGCAGGGTAGCCGAATCGGGTGACGGCGCACGACGGCCGCTCACCCCGGTCGGGACGAGCGGCCGTCGTGGTCCGCGGATACCGCGTGGCGGGATGCTCCGGTCTAGCCCACCGAGCTCTCGGCCGGAGCGTCGGTGATGGCCGACGTGCGGCGCTTCGACACCACGATCGCCGCCGCGATGATCGCGACCGCGACCAGGGCGATCAGGATCCGGATCACCGGGTTGGCATCCGGCGTCGAGAGCACCACGATCGCCGGGGCGATCAGCACCGAGACCAGGTTCATGACCTTGATCAGCGGGTTGATCGCCGGACCGGCGGTGTCCTTGAACGGGTCACCGACGGTGTCGCCGATGATCGTCGCCTCGTGGGCGTCGGACCCCTTGCCACCGTGGTTGCCGTCCTCGACCAGCTTCTTCGCGTTGTCCCATGCCCCACCCGAGTTGGCGAGGAAGATCGCCATCAGGGTGCCGGCCGCGATCGCACCGGCCAGGTAGCCGGCCAGCGGGCCGACGCCGAGGCCGAACCCGACCGCGATCGGGGCGAAGATCGCGAGCAGGCCGGGGGTGGCCAGCTCGCGCAGCGAGTCGCGGGTGCAGATGTCGACGACGCGGCCGTACTCGGGCCGCTCGGTGCCGTCCATGATCCCGGGCTTGGACTTGAACTGGCGGCGCACCTCGAACACGACCGCGCCGGCGGCACGGGTCACGGCGTTGACCGCCAGGCCGGAGAACATGAACACCACCGCGGCACCGATGATCACGCCGACCAGGGTGTTCGGGCTGAACACCTCGTAGGCGAAGGCGGTTCCGGCGTCGGCCAGCGCGACCCCGGCACCGTCGAGCGCCTGGTTGATGGCGTCGCGGTACGAGCCGAACAACGCGGTCGCGGCGAGTACCGCCGTCGCGATCGCGATGCCCTTGGTGATCGCCTTGGTCGTGTTCCCGACGGCGTCGAGCTCGGTGAGGATGTCGACGCCGTCACCCTCGACGTCGCCGGACATCTCGGCGATGCCCTGCGCGTTGTCCGAGACCGGGCCGAAGGTGTCCATCGCGACGATGACGCCGACGGTGGTCAGCAGGCCGGTACCGGCCAGCGCGACCGCGAAGAGCGAGACGACGATCGAGCCGGACAGCAGGAACGCCCCGTACACCGCGGCTCCGATGACGAGGGCGGTGTAGACCGCGGACTCGAAACCGATCGAGATGCCGGAGAGGATCACCGTCGCCGCGCCGGTGAGGGAGGACTCGCCGACGTCCTTGACCGGGCGGTCCTCGGTGCCGGTGTAGTAGCCGGTCAGCTTGAGGATGACGGCCGCGAGCACGATGCCGATGATCACCGCGGCCGACGCGATCAGGCGCGGGTCGCCGGTCAGTGCGGCGACACTGCCGTCGGTCGGGTTCGTCAGCGCGCCGAAGCTCGACGGCAGGTAGACGTACGCGGCGATGATCGACAGGACGCCCGCGAACAGCGCGGACAGGAAGAAGCTGCGGTTGATGGCGCGCAGCGTGTTCTCGCCCTCGCGGGCCTTCGTCAGATAGACGCCCAGGATCGCGGTGATCACACCGATGGCCGGGACGATCAGCGGGAACAGCAGGCCCTGCAGGCCGAACGCCGCGGTGCCCAGGATCAGGGCGGCGACCAGCGTCACGGCGTAGGACTCGAAGAGGTCGGCGGCCATCCCGGCGCAGTCGCCGACGTTGTCGCCGACGTTGTCCGCGATCGTCGCCGCGTTGCGCGGGTCGTCCTCCGGGATGCCCTGCTCGACCTTGCCGACGAGGTCGGCGCCGACGTCGGCGGCCTTGGTGAAGATGCCACCGCCGACACGCATGAACATCGCGAGCAGGGCCGCGCCGAAGCCGAAGCCCTCCAGGACGCGTGGAGCCTGGCCGGCGTAGACGAGCACGACGATCGCGGCACCGAACAGGCCGAGGCCGACCGTGAACATCCCGACGACGCCGCCGGTCCGGAACGCGATCCGGGTCGCCTTCTCCCGGCCGCCCGGCTCGCGGGCAGCCGCGGCGACCCGGATGTTCGCGCGGGTGGCGAGCCACATGCCGAGATAGCCGATGATCGCGGAGAAGACCGCACCGACGACGAAGAAGATGGACCTGCCGATGCGTTCACCGAGGTCCTCTGCGGGGAGCGCGAAGAGCAGTACGAACACGACCGCGGCGAACACCGCGAGGGTGCGGAACTGGCGGTTGAGGTACGCCGTGGCGCCTTCCTGGACCGCGCGGCCGATCTCCTGCATCTTCGGGGTGCCCTCGCCGTTGGCGAGCACCTCCCTGAGCAGCAGACCGCCGACGGCCAAGGCGACGAGGGCGACCACCGCGACCACACCGACGACGGTGAGGTCTCCCGCACCGAGCTCGAGGCCCTGGGCGAGGGTGGAACCGGACATCCGTCCTCCTGGATCAGCGAAGTTCCACCAGGTCCGCCTCGACGAGCGGGGACGCCACGACGGCGCCCCTGCCGACGACGGCATCACTGGCGTCGACTGGGCCCGGGCCGCGGTGCTCCGCCGTCCGGGCGCGTGCAGTGTAGAAGTGTGTCCGACCACTCAGTGCGACAGGGATCACAACGAATAACGATCCCGGCAAAGTGATCAACGCCACAGAGTTCACGGTGCAATCCGGGAACCCGCAGATCGGTTGAGGTACAACGGACTCCGGGTCAAGGCCCGCCCGGGGGAACCTGTGGTGGCGCGCGTCCGGGACGCGCCGGCACGCGATTCGAACGTCTGTGCCAACCTGGCCGGTCGTGGGGTCCCCCGAGGAGTACCTGGACGGGTCGGAGCGCGGAGTCGAGCTGCTCCGCCGCGTCCTCGCGGGCTCCGGCGTGGATCCGGGCCGGGCCGACACGACCTGGCTCGGGCCGGGCGGGGGGGAGCCGGGTCCGGAGCCCGGTCCGGAGGTCGGTGCCGGTCCGGAGGCGACCGGGGAGCCCGGCGCCCCTGCGGAGCCCGATCCCGGCGACCCGTTGCGGCACGTCGTCCGGATCCCACCGCGCCCGGGCCGCAGCACCGGCTGGCCGGACTGGACGCCGGACGTGCTCCGCTCCGGGTGGGCCGGGCGCGGCGTCGACCGGCCGTGGGCCCATCAGGCCGAGGGGGCGGAGCTCGTGCGGGCGGGGTCGGACGTCGTCGTCGCGACGGGCACGGCCTCGGGCAAGTCGCTGGTCTACCAGCTGCCGGTGCTGACCCGTCTCGTCGAGGACCCGCGGGCCACCGCGCTGTACCTGGCTCCGACCAAGGCGCTCGCCGCGGACCAGCTGCGGGCGCTCGACGACATCGCCCCGGACGGGGTCCGGCCGGCCTCGTTCGACGGGGACACCCCGATGGAGGAGCGCGACTGGATCCGGCGGCACTGCCGCTGGATGTTCTCGAACCCGGACATGGTGCACCGGTCGCTGCTGCCGCGGCACGGCCGCTGGTCGACGTTCCTGCGCCGCCTGGAGTTCGTCGTGGTCGACGAGTGCCACACCTACCGCGGGGTGTTCGGCTCGCACGTGGCGTTGCTGCTGCGGCGGCTGTTGCGCGTCGCGGCCCGGTACGGCGCCCACCCGACCGTCGTCCTCGCCTCGGCGACGGTGGCCCGGCCCGCGGAGTTCGCGTCCCGCCTGACAGGACGCGACGTCGTCGCCGTCACCGAGGACGGGTCGCCGCACGCGGGCCGGACCGTCGCGTTCTGGGAGCCGCCGCTGCTCGCCGAGATCACCGGCGACAACGGGGCACCGGTCCGCCGGTCCGCCGGGGGCGAGGCTGCGCGGATGCTCGCCGACCTGGTGCTGGAGGACGCGCGGACGCTGGCCTTCGTCCGCTCCCGGCGCGCCGCGGAGCTCGCCGCGCTCGGGGCCCGTCGCCAGGTCGCCGACGTCGCACCGGAGCTGGGTGACCGGGTCGCGGCCTACCGGGGCGGCTACCTGCCCGAGGAACGCCGGGCCCTGGAGGCAGCGCTGATGACGGGTGAGCTGCTCGGCGTCGCGACGACGAACGCGCTGGAGCTCGGCGTCGACACCTCCGGGCTCGACGCGGTCGTCGTCGCCGGGTTCCCGGGCACCCGGGCGTCGTTCTGGCAGCAGGCGGGCCGGGCGGGCCGCGCGGCCGACGAGGCGCTCGTCGTCCTGGTGGCCCGGGACGACCCGCTCGACACCTATCTCGTGCACCATCCGCAGACCCTGATCGGCGCCCCGGTGGAGAGCTGCGTGCTCAACCCGGTGAACCCGTACGTCCTCGCCCCGCAGCTCGCGTGCGCGGCCGCCGAGCTCCCGCTGACCACCGACGACGTCGACGGGATCTTCGGTGGTGCGCCCGCGGTCGAGGTTCTCGACGCGCTGGTCGAGGAGGGCGTGCTCCGCCGGCGCCCGCACGGCTGGTTCTGGCCGGACACCGGGGACGCCCCGGCGGCCCAGGTCGACATCCGCGGGTCGGGCCTCGGGCAGGTCGCGATCGCCGAGGCGGCCACCGGACGCATGCTCGGCACCGTCGACGGCGGGTCCGCACCGGGCACCGTGCACCCGGGCGCGGTCCACCTGCACCGCGGCGAGAGCTACGTGGTCGACGAGCTCGACCTCGACGGCGGGGTCGCGCTCGTGCACCCGGAGGAGCCGGACTGGCGGACCGAGGCACAGTCGGTGTCCGACGTGACGGTGCTCGAGGTGCTCGAGTCCCGCCGGTACGGCCCGGTGGACGTCTGCTTCGGCGCGACCACGGTCACCAGCCAGGTGGTCGGCTACCGCCGGCGCACCCCGGACGGCACGGTGCTCGACCAGACCCCGCTCGACCTCCCCGCGCAGAGCCTCGACACCCGCTCCGTCTGGTACACGATCGAACCGGACGCCCTGGCCGACGCCGGGATCGACGAGGCGCGCCTCCCCGGTGCGCTGCACGCCGCCGAGCACGCCGCGATCGGGCTGCTCCCGCTGTTCGCGATCTGCGACCGGTGGGACATCGGCGGGCTGTCCACGGCGCTGCACCCCGACACCGGGCTGCCGACGGTGTTCGTGCACGACGGGCACCCGGGCGGCGCGGGCCTCGCCGAGCGCGGCCACGCCGTCCTGGCACGCTGGCTCACGGCGACCCGCTCGGCGGTACGCGACTGCGAGTGCCGCACCGGCTGCCCGTCGTGCGTGCAGTCGCCCAAGTGCGGCAACGGCAACAACCCGCTCGACAAGACCGGTGCGGTGCAGGTGCTCGACCTGGTCCTGGAGGCGCTCGGGGAGGCCGGCGGGCCGGCCTGAACCGGCTGCCCGACGGGGCCGGGCGGGCGGGCAGGTCGCGACGACGCCGAAGGGTGTGCGTGCGCCGGATCCGGCGAGGCACCGCCGGCCCGCCCGTCGGGGGCGTGGGCAGGCCGGCGGCAACCACGGGCGACGGCGTCGGAGGGGGGCGCGTGATGCGCTCCGACGCCATCGCTGCCTGGGGAGCGTGGTCTCTGTGCCGGAGACGGACCGGGCCCTGCCCGTCTCCGCGGCTGACTCCAGTAGGCAGCAGGGCGGCGCGGGGTGCCAGTCCCGGGCGCTCCGGCGTCGGCGATCGGTCCGGTCGCGACGACGAAACGGCGCCGGAACCCGGCGTTCGTCCTCACCGGACGTGATGCGGGCGTGCTGCGCTGTTATCCGTCCGTTCACCCAGTGCTGCGGACCGCTCACCGAGAGCATGATCACTTTCTCCTCGTCGTCGTGCCGGTGTCACGGCACCCGTGCCGTCGTCGAGCGGTGCCGGTCCGGCCCGGGCCCGCGCGGTCGCCGGACCGCCGATCGGGAGCAGCCCCGACCACCGGACCCGGGCTTCCACCAGCGCGTCCCAACCGTCGAGGTGGCACGCGGCCACCTCGGCGCCGTTGCGGGCGGCGAGATCGGCGGCCACCCGGCACGCGATCTCGGTCCCCTCCACCGACCGCCCGGCGGCGGCCAGTGCCGACAGGTCCGCTGCGGCGGCCGCGACGTGCCGGGCCCGGACCGCGGCGGCGACGTCGACCCCGACGGCCCCGACGAGCAGCAGCACCGCGGCGGCGATGGCGGCCCAGACCGAGGCGACGCCCGTGTCGTCGTGGCGGATCCGGTCTGCGGTGCTGAGTGGATGGGCGCTGTGTGGATCGGCGTCGTGTGGATCGGTGCCGAGCGGATCGGTGCTGGATGGGGCGGCGCTGCGTGAGCCGGCGCTGCGTGGGGCGGCGCCGGACCGGGATCGGGTCCGAGGGCCGCTGCTGTCGGCGGTCATCGGGGTGCCGCCCCTTCCGCCGGGTCCGGGACCGCGGGTGCCCCGGCGGTCTCGTCCCCCGGCCCCGGCTCTGGCCCCGGCTCTGGCCCCGACACCGACGGCGGCGTACGCGGACCGCTCGATGCGGCACTCCCGGTACCGGTGAGCCCCGGCTCCGCGACGGCCGCGGCGGAGCCCGTCACCGAGAGCGGCAGCAACCCGACCGGCCGGGTCCGGACCGTCGCGATCACCGTGTCGCCCTCGATCCGCAGCTCCGTCTGCGCGTCACCCGGTGCGAGGGCCGCCGCAGCGGCCCGCCCGCGGTCGGCGTCGCCGCGTGCGGCCTGCCGGACGAGCTCGCGGGCGGCGTCGGTGCACCGCACCCCGGCGGCCACGGCGGCGACGGCGGCGACGGCGGCCGCCGTCACCGCCACGAGGGTGCCGAGTGCCATCGCCGCCTCGACGGTGACCGCGCCGTCGTCACCGGTACACAGGGCGGGACGGTCGGCGGCCGTCCGGCGCCCGGCGTGGGCGTCAGAGCGTCGTCGACAGCGCACGTTGCACGATCCCGGTGAGCGCGGCGAGCACGTCGCCACCGCTGACGATGGCGTACAGCAGGGCGGCGAACGCGGCAGCGGCCACGGTGCCGACCGCGTACTCCACCGTGGACATCCCGTCGTCGTCGACGGCGAGTGCGGCCAGGCGGGTGCGCAGGAGGGAACGGGTCATCGGAGTGCTCCTTCGTCGGGGGCCCGCGGACGTGCGGGCCCGGTCGTCGTCCGGTGTCACCACCGGGCGAACGCCTCCCCGGCCAGCCCGATCACGACCGGCACGATGCCGAGGACCAGGAAGGCGGGCAGGAAGCAGAGCCCCAGCGGGGCGGTGATCCGGACGGCGGCGCGCTGGGCGCGTTCCTCCGCCCGGTCGGCGAGGCCGGCCCGCAGCCGTCCGGCCTCTGCGGCCGCGGCCCGGCCGAGTGCGGCACCGGTGCTCGCCGACCGGCCGGCGGGCCGGGCGAACCCGGCCAGCGCCGGAGTGGCGGCCGCGGCGGACCAGGCGTCGTCGGCGTCGGCCCCGAGTGCGAGGAGTCCCGCCACCCGGCGGAGCGCCGCCCCCGCCGACCCGGGGAGCCTGCGGGCGGCCGCCCCGACCGCGTCCGGCACGGTCAGCCCGGCCCCGAGGCAGGTGGCGAGGAGGTCCCAGGCGGCGGCGAGATCGGCCTCGTCGGCCCGGGCGCCCGGGGCGGCGGACGCGCGGCGGACGACCAGCAGCGCCCCGCCCCCGGCGACGGTGCCGACGACCGCCCCGGCCGGACCCGCCACCACCCACCCCAGCGCGGCACCGGCGGGGACGAGTACCGCGAGCACTGCGGTGCGCGGACGTTCCGCGGGCCGGTCGGGACCGGGCCCGCGCAGTGCACGGAGACGGTCACGTGCGGGGCTGCCGGACGAGACGAGCACCGCCGCGGCGATCAGTCCCAGCGCCGTGGCGCTCACGACGGCACCGCCGCGCGCAGGATCCGGTCCGACCAGGCCGTCCCGGCGGCGGTCAGCAGCACGCCGACGGCCAGCAGGACCGGGCCGTGCAGTCCGGAACGGAGCACCGTCAGCGGTGCGATGCCCATGAGCTGACCGAGCCCGATCCCGGCCAGAGGGAGAGCGGTGAGGACGCTCGCGGTGGCGCGTGGCCCGGCGAGCTGTGCCCGGACCCGGGCGCCGTGCGCGATCCGCCACCGGATGTCGTCGAGCAGCCCGCCCAGCAGGTCGGCGAGCGGCGCTCCGTGGCGGTCGGCCAGCTCCCAGGCCGCGGCGATCCGCTCCACGTCGCGGCCGGCCGGCCCGCCGGCGGCGCGCCGCAGTGCCGCGGGTACCGGCTCCCCGATCCGGGCCGCCGCGACGGCGGGTTCGAGCAGTGCGCGGGCCAGCGGACCGTCGTGCGCCTGCCCGGCCAGCGCCGCCGCGGGATGGGCGCCGGTGCGCAGCTCGTCGGTGATGCGGGCGAGCGCGTCGGCCAGCTCCGCCGCGGCTCCGGCGTGCCGTGCCGCATCCCGCCGCGCGGCGATCCGGCGGCGGACGAACCAGGCGGCCCCGCAGGCGCACACCGCCCCCGCGGGGCCGAGCAGCAGGAACCCCGCACCCGCGGCGACCAGGTAGGGCAGGGCGGCGACCGGCAGTCGTCGCGGCCGGGCCCGTTCCGCACCGGACAGGCGGCGCAGCCGCCGGCGCCCCGTCGAGCCCGGTAGCCCGAGCACCGCCCCGGCGAGCAACAGGAGAGCGAGCCCGGCCCGTGCGCCCGACGGCGCGGACGGGAACGCGGCGGCCGGCACCGACGTCAGCACGGGACACCGATCCCGCGCTCGCGCAGCAGCGCGTGCAGGTCGGGCATCGCCGGGCCCGGGCCGGCTCCCCGGGACCAGGCGGCGTCGACCTGCGGGACGCCGTCGTCGTGCCGGCGGAGCACCCCGATCTCGTCGAGCACCCGGCCCGTGCCCGGCCTGCGGCGCATCTGCAGCACCACCTGGACGGCGGCGGCGAGCTGCCCGTCGAGCGCGGCCGGGGACATCCCGCCGAGCCCGGCGAGGGCGCGCATCCGGGCGGGGATCTCGCGTACGGAGTTGGCGTGCACCGTGCAGGCGCCGCCGTCGTGACCGGTGTTCATCGCGGCCAGGAGGTCCCCGACCTCCGCGCCGCGGACCTCGCCGACGACCAGCCGGTCCGGCCGCATCCGCAACGCCTGCCGGACCAGTTCGCGCAGCGCGACGCCACCGGATCCCTCGATGTTCGGCGGCCGGGCCACCAGGCGGACGACGTGCGGGTGCCGCGGGCGCAGCTCCTCGGCGTCCTCCACGGTGATCAGGCGCTCGCCCGGGGCGACGGCACCCAGCAGCGCGTTGAGCACGGTGGTCTTGCCGCTGCCCGTCCCGCCCGCGACCAGCACCGCGAGCCGGGCCGCGACGATCGCGCGCAGCAGGGCCTCACCGGCCCCGTCGAGCGTCCCGGTCCGTCGCAGCGCGGCGAGATCGTGGCTCGCGGGCCGCAGCACGCGCAACGAGATCGCGGTGCCGGCCGCGGCGACCGGCGGTAGGACGGCGTGCAGCCGCACCCCGGCGTCGGCGAGGCGGCCGTCGACGCACGGGCTCGCGTCGTCGAGGCGGCGGCCGGCCGCGAGCGCCAGGCGCTGCGCGAGGCGGCGGACGGCGTCCTCGTCGGGGAACGTGACGGTGCTGCGCCGGAGCCCGTCGCCGCGATCGACCCACACCGCGTCCGGCGCGGTCACCAGCACGTCGGTGGTGGCCTGGTCGCGCAGCAGCGCGTCGAGCGGACCGGCACCGGTGAACTCCTCGCGCAGGGTGCGCAGCGCGGCGAGCACGTCCAGATCGGACGCGACCCCGCCGGACTCGGCACGCACGGCCGCGGCGACGGCGGCGGGCCCGGTGCCTCCGCCGGAGTCCGCTAGCCGGGCTCGGACCCGGTCGACCAGCGGGTTCACGACGCCGCCGCCTTCTCGTGGCCGACTGCGGAGAGCCGTTCGAGGACGGCGCGGGCGGCGGTGGCGAGCGCGCCGCGCCCGGCGCCGGGTGTGCGGCCGCGCTCGAGCGCGCCGGGGAGGTCGCGCTCCGCACGCATGGCGTGCAGGAGCGGGAGCCCGAGCGAGGTGGCCACCTCGTCCGGGGTGATGCCACCCGGCGACGGGCCGCGGACGACGACCTCCACCACCCGGGCGTGCTCGGCGAGCACGTCGGCGACCCGGGCCGCGGCGGCGCCGGCCCGCAGCGCCGCCGGTACGACGAGCACGGTCAGGTCGGCCGCGCCGAGGGCCGCGAGCGCGGCGTCGGTCGGGTAGCGGGGCAGATCGCAGACGACGGTGCCGCCACCCCGGCGACCGGCGTCCAGTACCGCGCCGACGGCCGCCGGTCCGGGCCCGTGCGGGGACCGGGCACAGGACAGCACCGAGAGATCCGACCGTCCGGACACCGTCCGGGGGAGCGCCGCGTGCAGTGCCGCCGCCCGTACCCGGCCGTCGCCGACGGCGAGCTCCGGCCAGCGCAGACCGGCTTCCTGTTCGAGACCGACCAGCAGGTCGAGCCCGCCGCCCAGCGGATCGCAGTCGACGAGCAGCGCCGCCGCCCCCGTCCGGGCGGCCGTGACCGCCACCGCCGTGGCCAGCACCGACGCGCCCGCGCCGCCGCTGCCGCCGACGACCGCGAGCACCCGCCCCGGCCGCCCTCCGGCGGCCGCGCGCTCCCGGGCGTCGGCCAGCAGACCGGTCAGACCGGCCTCGCCGTGCGGCAGCTGCACGACCCGGTCCGCGCCGAGCGCGACCGCGGTCCGCCAGTCCTCGGCGGCCGGTTCACCGGTCACCGCGATGACCACGGTGTCGCGCCGCGGGAAGCCCGCGTCGCGGCAGCGGGCGGCCCCGGCCCGGTCCAGCAGCACGACCGGCGCGCGGGCCCAGGCCCGCCGTGCGTCGGCCGCGTCGACGGCGCGCAACGCGTCCAGGTCGGCGGCCGCGGCGAGCCGCAGCAGCGCATCCAGTACGTCGGGATCGTCGGCCACGATCAGGCAGTGCCGGTCCATCGGGTCCCACCTCCACCTGGACCCGCCGATGCGGGCCCGGTGTCGAGCCTGCGGCCGGCGGGCCCGACGGGACCGACGAGTCGTGTACCTGTGGACAACTCGTGGACGACCGGCGTCCCTGTGGACGGGCGCCGGCCGGGACGGCGCGACCGTCGGTGGGGTGCGGCAGGATCGGGGCGGGACCCGTCCGGGTCGACCGGCGTCGCGCAGCGGACCGCCACACAGAGGACGACCCCCGCCAGGGGGGATTGGCGGGGGCCGTCGGTCGGTTCAGCCCCGGGGGGTCGAGCTGAACCCGCTCGGACCATGTCCGAGCTCACCCAACTGTAGCCGCAATCCCGCTGTCACGCCCATACCTCGGCCGTGGACTGCGCCGACCGGTCCCGGCCCGCGCGCAGTGGGACGTCCCGGTCGGGTGAACCGGCCGGGCGACCGGTGAGCGCGTCCGGGCGACCGGTCGCGTACGGCCGGTCACTCCCCGCAGTCGGCCGCGGGCCTGCTCGGACGTCGGCCGACCGGCCGCGGGGCGGGCTGCCCGATCCGGCACGCTGGACCGGTGTCCGCCTTCCCCACACCGGCCGGTCCGCCCGCGGAGCAGGCGAGCGGTGCCCCGGCCGCCGAGCCGCCCCAGGCCGTCTTCCTCGATCTCGACAACACCCTCATCGCGGGTTCGAGCGCCCTGGCGTTCGCCCGGACGTTCGCGCGGCACGGGCTCGTCGACCGGGCCACCGTGGCCCGCGGCGCATGGGCGCAGCTCCTGCTGGTGCTCTCCGGCGCGGACGCCGCCACGATGGACACCCTGCGCCGCCGGATGACCCTCGTCAGCACCGGCTGGGAGGTCAGCCGGGTCCGTGAGATCGTCGCCGCGACCCTCCAGGAGGTCGTCGGCCCGCTCGTGTACCCGGAGGCCGTCCGGATGATCGAGCGCTACCGCGAGCAGGGCGCGGAGATCGTGCTGCTGTCGGCGTCCGGTCTGGAGGTCGTCGAGCCGATCGCCGGGCTGATCGGGATCGAGCGGTTCCGTGCCAGCACCATGCGGGTCGAGGACGGCCGGTACGCCGGTGAGCTCGAGTTCTACTGCTACGGCGAGGGCAAGGCCCGCGCGGCCCGGGAGATCGCCGCGGAGTCCGGCCTCGACCTCGCCCGGTGCGCGGCCTACACCGACTCCGTCACCGACCTGCCGCTGCTCGAGGTGGTCGGGCACCCGTACGTCGTGAACCCGGACCGGGAGCTGCGCGCGATCGCCCGGGAGCGCGGCTGGCCGGTGCTCGCGTTCGTCCGGGCTGCGTCACGGCGGGACCGGTTGTTCCGGCTGCGTGACGCCGTGTCCGACCGCATCGGTGTCGACGCCCGCACGAGGACGGCGGCCACGCCGGTCGTACTCGCCGCCGGCGGGGTGGTCGCGGCGGTCGCCGCCGGGGTCGTCGCGTGGCGCCGGACCCGCTGACCGCGCGGACCCGGATCATCGGAGAGGAGCCGGCGCGACCGCCGTCCGGGCGTCGGACCGGCACGGACGGCCGCCGCTCCCGATCACCCACCGCTGCTGAACCGGTGCACCCCTTCGCGAGGGTTGCCCGCCTCACACCCGCGGGACTAGGAACGACGTCACGGACCCCGGTCAGGCCAGGGGCGGTTCGGAGGAGAAGAGCCCGTCTCCCCGGGCCGGGCTCCGTACGCGAGACCCGAGCACTCCCACGCCGAGCACGCCGCGGGAGGCATGTCGTCGTGGGCCTGCGTTCCGGGACGCCGGGCGCCGAGGCCACCAACCACGACACGTAGTGCACGCCAGGGAGCCGGACCTCGCGTCGGGCCGGGCGGTGCTCCACGACAGGGGCGCCGCCCGGCTCTCGTTCGCGGTGGCTGCGGTCCGGCGGTCCGGCCCGACTCAGCCGGACTGCGCCGCCGCGATCGACAGGCCCTCGCGGCCCCCGGCCTCCCACTCGTCGCAGGTGTGGGCGATCCAGCGGGCGAGCCCGTCGGCCGTGCCGGTGGCGAACGCCTCGGCCGCAGCCCGGTACTCGGACGGCCTGCGGAGGAAGCCGACCTCCGGCACCGAGAGCCCGCGCGGGTCGAGCCCCGACGACATCGCCGTCAACCGGGCCGCCGCGCGCGCGACGACACCGTCGGCCGTGCCGAACGGGCGGAGGGTCAGCAGCTCCCCGTGGACCACCGCCACCAGCACCGGGGCCGGCGCGGTCGTCCCGCCGCCGATCAGGTCGGCGAGCGCGGAGAGCCGCGCCGACGCACCCGGTCGGGGGCGGCCCAGCACCGCCTCGTGCTCGGCCGCCGGCACCAGGTCGGTGGCCGCGAGCACGTGCAGCCGGGCCAGTGCCTGCAGCGGCGCCCGCCCCCACACCTCGAGGAGCCGGGCGCGCTCGTCGGCGATGCGGACCGCGCCGGCCAGCACCGGGTCGGACACGTGGTCGGCCGTCGCCGGGCTCAGCGGCGCGCCGTCCAGCGCCGCCGACGACCGGGCCGCACGCAGTGCCGCCTCGGCCGCCGTCGTCGGCCAGCCGCGCCGGTTCACCGGCTGGTTGTGCACCTCGGTCGTCGCGTCCCGGGCCCGGGCGACCGCCTCGGGCACGCCGGGCAGCGCCGCGAGCGGGGCGAGCGGATCGTCGGTGGAGGTGCGGGCCATGCCGTCATCGTCCCAACCGGTGGCCTACCGTCGGGTAGCGACCCGTCGCCCCGCCCCCCGGCCAGGGGCGGAACCGGACGGGTGAACCGTTCGTCACCCGCAGATCGACCGCTCGTCGGCCGCCGGTCCGCGCCCTCGCTGATGCGTCCCGGGGCCACCCCGCCGGGCGACCCGGGCCGACCTGCACCGATGGTGGGGCCGGCCGGGTCCGTGATCCCTCACCTGTCCCGACAGACGGTGCGGAGGCAGGGCGGTTTCACTAGTGTCGGTCCGCACACGTGCGCGCACACCGAGTGCGCCTCTGGCCGATCCCAGGCCCGTTTCACGCCGCGTCGAGGAGGACACGAGGACATGGCCGAGTCCGAGAAGAGCAGCGCCCTGAGCGCACTGTCCACCGAGAGCCGGACGTTCCCGCCGCCGGAGGACTTCGCCGCCCAGGCCAACGCCACCGCCGAGTGGTACGACCGTGCCGATGCCGACCGCGAGGGCTTCTGGGCCGAGCAGGCCGACCGTCTGCACTGGACGAAGAAGTGGGACACCGTCCTCGACTGGCAGCCGCCGTTCGCGAAGTGGTTCGTCGGCGGCGAGCTGAACGTCGCCTACAACTGCGCCGACCGGCACGTCGACGAGGGCAACGGCGACCGGGTCGCGATCCACTGGGAGGGCGAGCCGGGCGACAGCCGCACCATCACCTACGCCGACCTCAAGGCCGAGGTCTCGAAGGCCGCGAACGCGCTCGCGGAGCTGGGCGTCGGCAAGGGTGACCGGGTCGCGATCCAGCTGCCGATGATCCCCGAGGCCGTCGTCTCCATGCTGGCCTGCGCCCGGCTGGGTGCGCTGCACAGCGTCGTCTTCGGCGGGTTCTCGCCGGGCGCGCTGAAGGCCCGCATCGAGGACGCCGAGGCGAAGGTCCTCATCACCTCGGACGGCCAGTACCGCCGGGGCAAGCCCGCCCCGATGAAGGAGAACACCGACCAGGCCGTCGAGGGCACCTCGATCGAGAAGGTCCTCGTCGTCAGGCGGACCGAGACCGAGGTCCCGTGGACCGAGGGCCGCGACGTCTGGTGGCACGACGTCGTCGACGCGGCCTCCGACCAGCACACCCCGGGGTCCTTCGACTCCGAGCACCCGCTGTTCATCCTCTACACCTCGGGCACCACCGGGAAGCCGAAGGGCATCCTGCACACGTCCGGCGGCTACCTGGCGCAGGCCGCGTACACCCACAACGTGGTGTTCGACCACAAGCCGGGCGAGAGCGTCTACTGGTGCACCGCCGACATCGGCTGGGTCACCGGGCACAGCTACATCGTCTACGGCCCGCTCGCCAACGGCGCCACCCAGGTCGTCTACGAGGGCACGCCGAACACCCCGCACGAGGGCCGGCACTGGGAGATCGTCCAGAAGTACGGCGTCTCGATCTACTACACCGCCCCCACCCTGATCCGCACGTTCATGAAGTGGGGCGACGACATCCCCGCGAAGTACGACCTGTCGTCGCTGAAGGTCCTCGGCACGGTCGGTGAGCCGATCAACCCGGAGGCCTGGATGTGGTTCCGGGAGAAGATCGGCGGCGAGCGCTGCCCGATCGTCGACACCTGGTGGCAGACCGAGACCGGTGCCCAGATGATCGCCCCGCTGCCGGGCGTCACCTCGACCAAGCCGGGCTCGGCCATGCGGTCGCTGCCGGGCATCTCGGCCACCGTCGTCGACGACTCCGGTACCCCGGTCGGCAACGGCGAGGGCGGCTACCTGGTGCTCGACAAGCCGTGGCCGGCGATGCTGCGCGGCATCTGGGGCGACACCGAGCGCTACAAGGACACCTACTGGTCGCGGTTCGCCGAGCAGGGCTACTACTTCGCGGGCGACGGCGCCAAGTACGACGAGGACGGCGCCATCTGGCTGCTCGGCCGCGTCGACGACGTCATGAACGTCTCCGGCCACCGCATCTCCACCACCGAGGTGGAGTCGGCGCTGGTCAGCCACCCGACGGTGGCCGAGGCGGCCGTCGTCGGCGCGTCCGACGAGACCACCGGCCAGGGCATCGTCGCGTTCGTCATCCTGCGCGGCAGCGCCGCGAAGGACGGCGGCGACGACGCGATCAAGGCGCTGCGCGACCACGTCTCCAAGGAGATCGGCCCGATCGCGAAGCCGCGCCAGATCATGGTCGTCGAGGAGCTCCCGAAGACCCGGTCCGGCAAGATCATGCGCCGGCTGCTGCGCGACGTGGCGGAGAACCGGGAGGTCGGCGACGTCTCGACGCTGGCCGACTCCTCGGTCATGGACCTGATCTCCACCGGGATGAAGGACTCCAAGGAGGAGTGACCCCGGCGACGTGACGCCACGACGGCCCCCGGACGCGACGCGCGTCCGGGGGCCGTCGCGTTCCCGGCACACTGGGGGCGTGGACGACGGCGGGGTGCAGGTGCGGCGCGGGTTCGTCGTACCCGAGTGGGAGCTGCGCTGGCGGTTCTCCCGTGCGTCCGGTCCGGGCGGGCAGGGCGTGAACACGACCGACTCGCGGGTGGAGCTGTCGTTCGACGTCGCGGGCTCGCCGAGCGTCCCGGAGGACCTGCGGGACCGCGCACTGCGACGGCTGGGCGGCCGGCTGGTCGACGGCGTTCTGACGATCACCGCCGCCGAGCACCGCAGCCAGCTCCGGAACCGGGAGGCGGCGCGGCAGCGGCTCGCCGGCGTCCTCGGCGAGGCGACGGCCGCGGGCCCGCGCACGCGCCGCCCCACCCGTCCGACGGCGGGATCGAGGCGCCGCAGGCTGGACGCGAAGACACGACGGGGACAGATCAAGAAGCTCCGCGGGCGTCCGGACGAGTGAGGGCTGATCCTCCGGTCGGGGACGGCGTGGCGCAGCCGAGCGCGCCCGGGGTTCCCGTGGCACGATGGCGACTCACCGAACGACGGCCGTCCGGGGGACTACAGCCCCGGTCGGCGAGGGCGCAGGAGGGATGACGGTGGCCAGCAACAGCCAGTCCGGCGACGCGGAGGTTCCGCCCGTCCTGCCCTCGATCCCGCTCACTCCCGAGCCGGGTCCGCGTGACGCGTCGCTCGGCGCGCTCGCCAAGGACGTGACGACCCACCTGTCCACCCTGGTGCGGTCCGAGGTGGAGCTCGCCAAGGCCGAGGTGTCGGCGGAGGTCAAGAAGGGCGTCCAGGGCAGCGTCTTCTTCGTGATCGCCGCGGCGATCGGGCTGTTCAGCCTGTTCTACCTGTTCTTCACCCTCGCCGAGTTCCTGTCGCTGTGGCTGAACCGCGCGGCCGGGTTCGGGATCACCTTCCTGGTCATGCTGCTCACCGCCGGGCTGTTCGGGTTCCTCGGCTACCTGCGGGTCCGGAAGATCCGCAAGCCGGAGCGCACGATCGACTCGCTGAAGGACTCCGCGCAGGTGCTCACCCAGCGGGGCAAGGGCGACAACGTGCGTGAGCTGTCCGACGGTCCGTCCGGACGGCACTCCGCCGCGGGCTGAGCCGCGACCGTGGCCGGTGCCCCGGACCCGTCCGTCGTCCGGATCCCCGGGCCGTGGACGCACCGGGCGGTCTCGGCCAACGGCATCCGGATCCACCTCGCCGAGCACGGCCCGCCGGACGGCCCGCTGGTCGTCCTGCTGCACGGGTTCCCCGAGTTCTGGTGGACCTGGCGCCACCAGCTGCTCGCGCTCGGCGACGCCGGGTACCGCGCCGTCGCGCCCGACCTGCGGGGCTACGGCGACACCGACAAGACCCCACGCGGCTACGACCTGTGGACCCTTGCCGGTGACTGTGCCGGGCTGGTCCGGGCGCTGGGGGAGCGGCGGGCCCACGTGGTCGGCCACGACTGGGGCGCCGCCATCGCCTGGACGGTCGCCGCGCTGCACCCGCGGCTGGTGGCGTCGCTGACCGTGCTGGGCGCCCCGCACCCGACGACGATGCGGGACGCGCTCCTGCGCGATCCGCTCGGCCAGGGCCGGGCGAGCCGGTACATGGCGGGGTTCCAGCTCCCGCGGCTGCCGGAGCGCTCGCTGCGCGGCCCGGACCGGGTGGAGCGGATCATGCGTGACTGGGCGGGTCTCGACTGGACGTCCACCGAGGACTTCGCGGAGACCGTCGCGCGCAACCGTGAGGCGATCCGGATCTCGACCGTCGCGCACTGCAGCCTGGAGTACTACCGCTGGTCGCTGCGCTCCCAGTTCCGCCCGGACGGCCACCGGTTCGCCCGCGACGTCGCCGGCCCGGTCGGTGTCCCGGTGCTGCAGGTGCACGGGGCCGACGACCCGTGCGTCCTGGACACGACGATGCGCCGGACCGCCCGCCGCGCCGGGGCGGGGTTCGTCCACCACGCACTGCCGGCCACCGGGCACTTCCCGCAGGAGGAGCGGCCGACCCACGTCAGTGCGCTGATCGGGGCCCATCTGGAGCGCTCGACCCGCGACCGCCCCGCCTGAACGACAGCGCGGCGATCGCGGTGTCCGGGTGGTCGGAGAACAGGCCGTCGACGCCGGCGTCGAGGAAGGCGTCGTACTCGGCGAACACGTCACCCCAGGCCGAGGCCGGCCCGCCGGAGCGCAGCGCGGGCGGCAGGAAGGCGTTCTCGTTCCGGAACGTGTACGGGTGCACCAGCAGCCCGGCCGCGTGCGCGTCGGCGACCAGCGACGCCGGCGGCCCGAGCGCCCCGTCCGGCCCGGCCGGGACGACCTGGGCCTTCGCCGGCCCGACGGCGTCGGCGTAGGTCGCGACCTCGCGCAGCCCGTCGGGCGAGGTGATCGACGTCCAGCTCCGGTCCGGCAGGTCCGCCGGCCCGCCGGTGACGTCGGTGAGCTGGACCAGCGGCACCCGCAGCCTGCCGCGCAGCCACCGCAGGTTCGTCACCTCGAACGACTGCACGTACACCGGGGCGTCCGGCCGGTTCAGCCCGGCGCCGTCGAGCGCGTCGACGAGCAGCGGCTCGGCAGGCAGCCCGATGCCGGCGTGGTGGGTGGAGTGCTTGATCTCCGGGTAGACGCCGATCTCGCGCCCGAGCTCCCGGGACAGCCGCTCCCGCAGGTCCAGCAGCTCGGCGAGGGTGGGGACGGCGAACCGGGCGTCGTAGACCCGGTTGCCGGGCCGCTCGCCCGGGAGCCGCTCGACGGCGCGGAGCGTCCGCAGCTCGGCGAGGGTGAAGTCGTGGGTGAACCAGCCCTCGTGGACCTCGCCGTCGATCGTCCGCCGGGTGCGTCGCCCGGCGAACTCGGGCCGGGCCGCGACGTCGGTGGTCCCGCCGATCCCGGGCTCGTGCCGGCAGACCAGGTGCCCGTCCCGGGTGGGGACGACGTCGGTCTCCAGGTAGTCGGCGCCGACCCGCGCGGCGAGCTCGTAGGCGGCCAGCGTGTGCTCGGGCCGGTTCCCCGAGGTCCCGCGGTGTGCGATGACCACCGGGCGGGCGCCCGCGGTGGTGGGGGTGCGGTCCGGAACCGTCGCATCGGTGTCGGGCACGACGCGCACCCTGACACGGACGGGTGGCGCCTCCCGCGCCGGGGCCGGTGCCGGTTGCCCCGCCCCGGACGTGCGCGGATACGCTCGACCACCGTGCGAGTCCTGGTCGTGGGTAACGGCGCGCGTGAGCACGCCATCGCGGTGTCCTTGGCGCAGGATCCGGGGGTGACGGCCCTGGCCTGCGCCCCCGGCAACGCGGGGACAGCTGCCGTCTCGGAGCAGCTGGGTCTGGACGTGTCCGACAACGACGCCGTCGTGTCGGTCGCGCGGACCTGGCAGGCCGACCTGGTCGTCATCGGGCCGGAGGTGCCGTTGGTCAACGGCGCCGCCGACGCGGTGCGGGCGGCCGGCATCCCCTGCTTCGGGCCCGGGAGGGAAGCGGCCCGGATCGAGGGGTCCAAGGCCTTCGCGAAGTCGGTGATGAGCTCCGCGGGCGTCCCGACGGCGTCCTCGGTCGTGGTCGACAACCCGGCCCACCTCGACACCGCGCTGGGCGTGTTCACCCCGCCCTACGTCGTGAAGGACGACGGCCTGGCCGCCGGCAAGGGCGTCGTCGTGTCCGAGGACGTCGAGATCGCCCGCGCCCACGCGCTCGGCCTGCTCGACGCCGGCCACCCGGCCCTGCTCGAGTCGTTCCTCGACGGGCCGGAGGCGTCGCTGTTCTGCCTCGTCGACGGCACCACCGTGGTCCCGCTGCTTCCGGCGCAGGACTTCAAGCGGGTCGGCGACGACGACACCGGCCCGAACACGGGCGGCATGGGCGCCTACTGCCCGCTGCCGTGGGCGGGCGACGACCTGGCCGCCGAGCTGGTGGAGCGCGTCGTCCGGCCGGTCGCCGCGGAGCTCGAGAACCGCGGGGCGCCCTTCTCGGGGCTGCTCTACGCCGGGCTCGCCCTCACCTCGCAGGGCCCCGCCGTGATCGAGTTCAACTGCCGGTTCGGTGACCCGGAGACCCAGGCCGTGCTGGCGCTGCTGCGCACCCCGCTGGCCGGGCTGCTGCACGCGACGGCCACCGGCACGCTCGCCGACCAGCCACCGCTCGAGTGGTCCGATGGCTCGGCGGTGACCGTCGTCGTCGCGGCCGAGGGCTACCCGGCCACCCCGCGCCTCGGTGACGTGATCACCGGTGGCGACGGCGAGGGCGTGCTGCACGCGGGCACCCGGCGCCGCGACGACGGCGCGGTCGTCTCGTCCGGCGGGCGGGTGCTGTCCGTCGTCGGCACGGGCGCGGACCTGGCCGCGGCGCGCGCCGACGCGTACGCGCGGCTGGAGCCGGTGCGCCTCGCGGCGTCGCACCACCGGACCGACATCGGCCTCCGGGCCGAGCGCGGAGAGGTCCGGATCCCGACCGCGAAGGGCTGAATGTTTCTCCAGGATTACCTCCGTATGGCCCAGTGATGTTGGTCCTAACGGCCCAGTACGCGGAGTGACCTGGTGATCTTCGGCGGCGCCGGTCCTGTTGTCCGCAACCGTGTAGAGAGATCTTGAAGACGAGGTAAAACCGGACACTTGGGTTTGATCGTGCCCGTCCGGCGCGCAATCGTCATGTCTCACAGGGGCACAGCCGGTGCCCCTGAGACACAGGAGGATCCATCATGGCCAACGCTCCCCAGCCGGCCCGTCGTCGTCGCGCCCTGACCCTCGTGGGTGCCGCTGTCGTCGCGCCGCTCGCCACCCTGGCGTTCACCGGTTCGGCCCAGGCCGCCGAGCTGACCCCGGTCGCCGAGTACATCGACGACACCGTCGCCGACACCGACGCCCAGGTGGGCGCCGTCGTCGACGCGCTGGGCTTCGAGGCCGAGTGACGTCGCGCGGGCACTGAGCCCGCGCCGTGCGGATCGCGATCCGCACACCGGTACGTGACGACCGGGCCCGGAACCCTCGACTCGGCGGCGAGGTGTCGGGCCCGGCGCGCGCCGGATCCCCGCGCGTCCGGCCCTGGGCTCCCGGCTGGGCGCGCGGACCCGCGCCACCTACGCTCGGTCCCGTGACCGGACCGACCGCCGCCCAGCTGACCGTCGTGGCCCGCGCCGCCGTCGCCCCGTTCCACGTCATGGACGTCTGGGCGGCCGCCGCGGAGCGGGCCCGCACCCACGGCGACCTGATCAACCTCTCCGCCGGGCAGCCGTCCACCCCGGCCCCCGAGCCGGTGCGGACCGCCGCGGTCGAGGCACTGAACTCCGAGGTCCTCGGCTACACCGTCGCCCCCGGCATCGCCGAGCTGCGCGAGGCCGTCGCCGGGCACTACCACCGCACCCGCGGACTCGACGTCGACCCGGGTGACGTCGTGCTGACGACCGGCTCCTCCGGCGGGTTCCTGCTGGCCTTCCTGGCCGCCTTCGACGCCGGGGACCGCGTCGCGATGGCCCGGCCCGGTTACCCCTGCTACCGCAACATCCTGTCCGCGCTCGGCTGCGAGGTCGTCGAGCTGCCGTGCGGGCCGGAGACCCGGTTCCAGCCGACCGTGCAGATGCTGGAGGAGCTCGACGAGCCGGTGAAGGGGCTGGTCCTCGCGAGCCCGGCGAACCCCACCGGCACGATCCTCGAGCCCGGCGAGCTCGCCGCCCTCGCGCGGTACTGCGAGGAGCGCGGGATCCAGCTGATCAGCGACGAGATCTACCACGGCATCACGTTCCCCGGGAGCCCGGCGACGACGTCGGCGTGGGAGACCTCGCGCGAGGCGGTGCTGGTGAACTCGTTCTCGAAGTACTTCTCGATGACGGGCTGGCGGCTCGGCTGGCTGGTGTGTCCGCCGCGGCTGCGCCGCACCGTCGAGGGGCTCGCCGGGAACTTCACGGTCTGCCCGCCTGCGCTGCCGCAGCACGCGGCGCTGGCCGCGTTCGACGCGGCGAGCTACGCCGAGGCCGACGCCCACGTCGTCCGCTACGGCCACAACCGCGACCTGCTCCTCGCCGGGCTGCCCGCGATCGGGATCGACCGGCTCGCCCCCGCCGACGGCGGGTTCTACGTCTACGCCGACGTCGCGCACCTGCTGCGGCCCGGCGAGGACTCGATGGCGCTCACCTACCGGCTGCTCGACGAGACCGGGATCGCCGTCGCGCCCGGGCAGGACTTCGATCCCGTCGACGGCGGGAACTACGTGCGGTTCTCCTGCGCGGGCACGTCCGAGGGCATCACCGGGGCCCTGGAACGGCTGCGCGCCTGGGTCTGAGCGCGGGTCACAGCACGAGCTCCGGTTTCACGGCCGCCGGCGTCCAGACCCGCTGCCGGCGTGCCGCCAGCGCCGCGACGGCGACGGCGAGCAGCAGCCAGCCGAGCAGCACCGGCACCGCGGTCCCGACCACCCCGGCCAGCTCGCCGCCGTACATGAGGTGCCGCAGCGCGTCGACGGCGTAGCCCATCGGCATCACGTGGTGCACCGGGTACAGCGGGGCCGGGATGGTCTGCCAGGGGAACGTGCCGCCGGCCGAGACCAGTTGCAGCACCATCAGAACCAGGCCGATGAACTGCCCGACGCTGCCCAGCCAGGCGTTGAGGGCGTGCACGATCGCCGTGAACGTCAGCGAGACCAGGCACAGGAAGCCGAACGTGGCGAGCGGGTGCACCGGTGCGATGCCGAGTCCGAAGACGACGATCACGTACATCCCCGCCACCTGCAGCATCCCGAGCAGCCCGGCCGGGAGCCAGCCGCCCAGCGCCACCCGCAGCGGGCTCTGACCGGCCGCGATCGCCCGCCGGGACAGCGGCTGCAGCAGCAGGAACAGCACGTAGCCGCCGATCCAGGTGGCCAGGGCCATGAAGAACGGGGCGAGCCCGGCGCCGTAGGTGTCGGCCTGGGAGTGGGCGACGTCGCGGGTGGCGACCGGGTCGCCGATGTTCTGCGCGGTGGCGTCGCGGACGTCCGGCGCGGGGTTCGGGATCTGCCCGAGCCCGGAGTTCAGGCCGTCGCGCAGCTGCCCGGCGCCGCCGGCCAGCTCGGCGGTGCCCGTGTCGAGCCGGTGGGCGCCGTCGGAGAGCCTGTCGCTGCCGTCGACGGCGGTGCGCTCGCCGTCGACGAGGGTGTCCGCCCCGGTCCGCAGCTCGGTCGCCCCGGCCGAGAGCCTGCCGGCGCCGTCGGAGAGTTCCCGGACGCCGCCGGACAGCTCGGACGCGCCGTCCCGCAGCTCGGCGGCGCCGTCGGCGGCGCTCGCGATCCCGGAGCTCAGCTGCGGTGCGGAGGCGGCGAGCCGTTCGGCGCCGTCGGCGACCCGGCCCGCTCCCGACCCGAGCCGGTCGAGCTGCCCGGAGACCTCCTGGACGCGCTCGTTGCCCTGTTCGAGCGGTTGCTTCGCGTCGGCGAGCACGGCCAGGGCCTGCCGGACCTGCTCGTCGGTGAAGCCGCGCTCGCGCAGGCCGGCCGCGATGGTGCCGTCGGCGGCGTCGAGCTGGGCGGCCAGCCGTCCGCTCTCCTGCGCGACCCGGTCACCGGCCGCGGCGACCTGCGCGTTGCCGTCCGCGACCTGGCGGGCGCCGTCCGCGAGCTCCCGGGACTGCCGGGGCAGCTGCGCGGTCGCGTCCCGCAACGTGCCGAGCCCGGTCGCCAGCTCACCGGCGCCGGAGCCGAGCCGGTCGGCACCGGCGGCCGCGGTCCCGGCGCCGGTGGCGAGGGTCCCGGCCCCGGACGAGAGCTCGCCGGCACCGCCCGCGAGCTGCTGCGCCCCGCCGAGCAGCCGGCGCTGGCCCGACGCCAGGTCGTCGGACCCGCTCGCGAGCTGCGCGGCGCCGTCGTGGGCCCGGGTCGCGCCGTCGGCGAGCCGCCCGGCCCCGTCGGCGGCCTCCTGGGTCTTCGTGTAGATCGTCGAGAAGCCGGTGAGGAAGGTGTCCGCGGCCTCGGTGCCGACCTGCTGGGCCACCGAGTCCCGGACCCGGGTCGTGAGCGTGTCGGCGATGGTGCGGGCCAGGTAGTTGTTGGCGTCGTTGGTGGTCAGCACCAGCATGGCCTGGCGGGGCGTGAAGTCCGAGGAGGACCGCAGCGCCGCGGTGAAGTCGGCCGGAACCGTCAGGGCGAAGGTGTAGTCGTTGTCGCGGACGCCGCGGTCGGCGTCGGCGGCGGAGACCCGGTGGAAGTCGAACGAACCGGACTCCTCCAGGTTCCTCGCGACCTCCTCGCCGACGTTCTGCGGGTTGCCGTCGGCGTCGGTGCCGCCGGTGTCCTCGACGACGAGCGCGGCGGGGACCTTGTCGAGCCGGGAGTAGGGGTCGCCGTTGGCGTAGAGGTAGAACCCCGCGTACAGCATCGGGATCAGCAGCAGCGCGAGGACGGCGAGCACGGGGAGCCGGCCCGCGGTGATCCGCCGGAGCTCGCTGACGGCCATCCGGATCGCGCTCATCGGCTCTGCTCCGTGGCGTCGAGGAGGGTGGCCGGGGCGGCAGGTCGCGTGTGCCGCCCCGGCGGTTCGTGGTGTGGCCCGGCCTGCCCGCCGCCCAGTCGCACGGCGGGCACGCCCAGCAGAGCGGCGGACGCATCGGTGCAGGTCACGATGACCGCGAGTCCCGCACGTGCGTGCTCGGCCGCGACCTGCCACCAGGTGACGGGAGTGCCGCCGTGCCGGTCGGGCGCGGTCAGGACGAGCGCCGCGGTGCCGGGCCGGGACGCGGCGAGCTCGGTGGTCAGCGCGATCCGCACCGGGGCCGGGACGTCCTCGAACCGGGTCCGGGCCCACTGCTCCGCACCGCGGGCGGCAAGCCACGCGACCACCGACCGGGGCCGGGTCCCGCGACCGGCCATCGCCAGCTCCTCGCCGACGACGGTGCGCAGCGGCAGCACCGGCTCGGGCTCGCTCACCCCCGGGGTGTCGACGACGGCGACCGCGCGCCGCAGCCGGGCGGGATCGTCGTCGCCGCCGAGGGTGATCCGTCCGCGGGTCGGCCGCATCCGGCCGGCCAGGCACAGGGCCAGCGCGGTGTGCCCGGACCCGGGGGTGCCGGCGACGAGCAGGACCCCGCCGGGCGTCGCACGGAGGGAGGTCCCGCCGAGCAGCGGGCCGTGCGCGCCGTCGACGGCGACGTCGTCGGCGACCAGGAACTCGGGCTCGGGTGCGGGGGAGTCGGGGACGGGGGCGGTGGGGCTGGTCATGACGGTCCTGCGGTCGGTGGCACCGCGGCCGGCCGGGCCCACCGCTGGGTCCGTGCAGGTCACCGGCGCCGGTCAACGGGTCGGGAGCCACCGACGGGAGGGTGGAGATCGGAGCCCGGAGGCGCGTCCCGAGGGCGGCGGAAGCCTAGACGGACACCCGCTCCGGCGTCCGGCCGTCGACCAGTGTGGACCCGATCGTGCAGGCCGACTTGACCTCACGCGACACCGACTTGCCCGCGCGCGACACTGTGACGGCGCCGACGGGCGGGCTCGCGACCGGTGGCCGCGGGATCACCCGAGGGCGGTGCGCGGCGCCTGCTCCGGGACCTCGCGGGGCCGGGTGAACGCGGCGGACCGGCCGCCGTCCGGGGAGCCCGTGCTGGCCGGGCCGACCTCGCCGATCCGGTCGAGCGCGGCCGTCACGTGGGCCTCGGTGACGTCGCGGTGGGTCATCAGCCGGAGCTTCCCGGCGATCGCCCCGGCCCGGACGCCGGCCTCACCGAACGCGGCGATCGTGCCGCGCAGGTCGGCCACGTCGACGAGGACGATGTTGGTCTGCGGCTCCCGGACCCGCCAGCCGCGCTCGCGCAGCCCGGCGGCCAGCGTGGTCGCCAGCGCGTGGTCCTCGGCGAGCCGGTCGACGCCCTCCAGCGCGACCAGCCCGGCGGCCGCGACGACACCGCCCTGCCGGACGCCGCCGCCCAGCATCTTGCGCAGCCTGCGGGCCTGCTCGACGAACTCGGCCGACCCGGCGACGACCGAGCCCATCGGTGCACCGAGGCCCTTGCTGAGGCAGACCGACACGGTGTCGGCGCCGACGGTGAGCGCGCCCGGCGGCACCCCGAGTGCGACGGCGGCGTTCCACAGCCGGGCACCGTCGAGGTGTACGGCGAGGCGGGCGGCGCGCGCCGCGGCGGCGACGGCGGCGTGTTCCTCCGGCGCGGTGACGGTGCCGCCCGCGGAGTTGTGGGTGTTCTCCAGGCAGAGCAGCGACGTCCGGAGGCCGGCGTAGTGGTCGTCCCCGGTGGCCGCCCGCCGGACGGCCGTCCCGGTGACCTTGCCGGGGCCACCGTCGTGCGGGAGCGGCCGGGGCATCCCGCCGGCCAGCCAGGCCGCCGTCCCGAGCTCGAAGTCGAGGACGTGGGCTCCCTGCGGGGCGAGGAACGACTCCCCACGCCCGAGCCGGCTCATCAGCGCGATCAGGTTCGCCATCGACCCGGTCGGGGTCCACAGCGCGTCCGCGGCGCCGAGCAGGCCCGCGACCCGCTCCTCCAGCTCGCGCATCGTGGGGTCGCGGTCGAGGACGTCGTCGGCGACCTCGGCGTCGGCCATCGCCTGGCGCATCTCGGGCGTCGGCGCGGTGACGGTGTCCGAGCGGAGGTCGATCGGCTCGGCCGGGTCGACCCCGGAGGCGGATCCGCGCAGGGTGTTGCGCGACACTCGGCGACTGCGAGGTGACGGACGCACGTCCTCCAGTGTCGGCCATGAGCATCAGGAGCAACACGGCAGGGTCACGAAAAGGTCACGACGTGCGGTGTGACCTGCATGTGAATCGGGGAACTCACTCGAAAGTACGAGGGTCACCGTGCACGATGTGCGAGTGGCAGCCCCGGGTAAACAGACCGAGAAGGGTGAGCGGCGCCGAGCGCAGCTCGTCTCCGCGGCATCGGAGCTTCTCGCCGAGGGCGGGTTCGACGCGATCCGGCATCGCGCGGTCGCCGAGCGGGCCGGGGTTCCGCTGGCCGCGACGACGTACTACTTCTCGTCGCTGGAGGATCTCGTCGGCGCCGCGCTGGACCGGCTCGGCCGCGAGGAGCTGGCCGATGCCCGCGGCTGCCTCGACTCCCGCGACGATCCCAACGAGATCGTCCTCGACCTGCTGCTGGGACCCCGGTCGCGGACCGAGGGGCTCGACGCGGTGCTCCGCCGGTTCGAGCGGCTGATCGGCTCCGGCCGTCGGCCGTTCCTGGCGGGCCTGCTGCGGGAGCAGCGCGTCGAGTTCGACGCGTTGCTGGAGGAGGCGCTCACCCGTGTCGCCGGCCGTCGCCCGCGCCCGGGGGAGGTGCGACGGGTGACGGCCCTGGTCGACGGGATCGTGGTCACCGCGCTGATCGAGGCCGAGCCCGACCCGCGCGGGATCGCCCGGGAGGCGCTGCGGGAGGCGATCGCGGCGGTGTGAGTCCGCTCCCTGCCCGTCGCACGCGCCCGACCAGCGATTACCATCGCGCCACGTGATTCCCAACGTGCTGGCCGCGCGGTACGCGAGCCCCGAGCTGGTCCGCCTCTGGTCCCCGGAGTACAAGATCCAGCTGGAGCGACGGCTCTGGATCGCGGTCCTGCGCGCCCAGCGTGAGCTCGGTATCGACGTGCCGGAGCAGGTGGTCGCGGACTACGAGGCCGTCGTCGACCAGGTCGACCTCGCGAGCATCGCCGACCGCGAGCGGGTCACCCGGCACGACGTGAAGGCCCGGATCGAGGAGTTCAACGCCCTCGCCGGTCACGAGCACGTGCACAAGGGCATGACCAGCCGGGACCTCACCGAGAACGTCGAGCAGCTGCAGATCCGGCTCTCGCTGGAGCTCGTCGCCGACCGCACGGTCGCGCTGCTCTCCCGGCTCGGCCGCCGCGCCGGCGAGTACGCCGAGCTGGTCATGGCCGGCCGCAGCCACAACGTCGCCGCGCAGACCACCACCCTGGGCAAGCGGTTCGCGACGGCCGCCGACGAGCTGCTCGTCGCGCAGGCCCGGCTGGAGGACCTCCGCTCGCGCTACCCGCTGCGCGGCATCAAGGGCCCGATGGGCACCTCCCAGGACATGCTCGACCTGTTCGACGGCGACGAGGCGAAGCTCGACGACCTGGAGGAGCGGGTCGCGGCGCACCTCGGGTTCGCGCAGGGTTTCACCAGCGTCGGCCAGGTCTACCCGCGCTCGCTCGACCACGACGTCGTCAGTGCGCTGGTGCAGCTGGCGGCGGCGCCGTCGTCGCTGGCCACGACGATCCGGCTGATGGCGGGCGCCGAGCTCGCCACCGAGGGTTTCGCTCCCGGTCAGGTCGGGTCGAGCGCCATGCCGCACAAGATGAACGCGCGTTCCGCGGAACGCATCAACGGCCTGATGACGATCCTGCGGGGCCTGTCGGTGATGACCGCCGACCTCGCCGGTTCGCAGTGGAACGAGGGCGACGTCTCCTGCTCGGTGGTGCGCCGGGTCGCGCTGCCGGACGCGTTCTTCGCCCTCGACGGCCTCTACGAGACCGCGCTGACCGTGCTCGACGAGTTCGGCGCCTACCCCGCGGTCATCGCCCGCGAGCTCGACCGCTACCTCCCCTTCCTCGCGACGACGGCGGTGCTGATGGCCGCCGTCCGCGCCGGGGTCGGCCGGGAGACCGCGCACGAGGTGATCAAGGAGCACGCCGTGGCCGTCGCGCTCGCCATGCGCGAGCAGGGCCAGGCCGACAACGACCTGCTGGAGCGGCTCGCCGGTGACGAGCGCCTCGGGCTCCCCGCGGGCACCCTCGACGGCCTGCTCGACGACCCGCTGCGGTTCACCGGTGCCGCGTCCGCGCAGGTCGCGGCGATCAACGAGCAGATCGCCGAGCTCACCGCCAAGCACCCCGAGGCCGCCGCGTACACCCCTGGAGGGATCCTGTGAAGCTGATCCACTCGGGCAAGGTCCGGGAGCTCTACCTCGACGAGTCGGTCGACCCCGCCGAGCTCCTGCTCGTCGCCTCGGACCGGCTGTCGATCTACGACGTGGTCCTGCCGACGCCGGTCCCCGACAAGGGCGCCATCCTCACCGCGCTGTCGCTGTACTGGTTCGAGCGCACGTCGGACCTCGTGCCGAACCACGTCCTGGGCACCCACGACATCCCGGACGAGTTCGCCGGTCGCGCCGTCCGCTGCCGCCCGCTGGAGATGCTGCCGGTCGAGTGCATCGCCCGCGGCTACCTCACCGGGCTCGGGCTCAAGGAGTACCAGCGCACCGGCGCCGTGTCCGGCGTGACGCTGCCCGAGGGCCTGGTCGAGGGCTCGAAGCTGCCCGAGCCGATCTTCACCCCGACCACGAAGGCGCCGGTCGGCGAGCACGACGAGTTCATGACCTTCGACGACGTCGTGGCCCTGCTCGGCGCCGACACCGCGACCCGGCTCCGGGACCTGACCCTGGAGGTCTACCGGCGCGGCGCGGAGTCGGCCGCCGACGGCGGGATCCTCGTCGCCGACACCAAGCTGGAGTTCGGCCGGGACGACGACGGCGGGATCGTCCTCGGCGACGAGGTGCTGACCCCGGACTCGTCCCGGTTCTGGCCCGCCGACCGGTACGAGCCCGGACGCGTGCAGTTCTCCTTCGACAAGCAGTACGTGCGCGACTGGTCGTCGGACCTCGACTGGGACCGCACGGCCCCCGGTCCCGAGGTCCCCGACGAGGTCGTGAAGGTCGTTCACGACCGCTACGCCGAGGTGTACCGGAGGATCACCGGCACACCCTGGAGCTCGCCGGTCGGCTGAGCGCCGGTCGGCGGGTCAGCCGGCGGCGACCCCGAGCGACCAGGTGACGCCGAACCCGTCGGTGAGCATGCCGAAGCCGGGGCTCCACGCCGACGCCGCGAGCGGCTCGACGATCGACGCGCCGACCGACAGTCGGTCCCAGTAGGCCTGCACCTCGTCGAGGGTGTGTCCCTGCACCGAGACGAAGAACGGCGACGTGGTGATCGTGGTGCCGTTCTCCCGCCGGGTCGTCCCGGCCGCGTCGGCCGAGCCGCCGGTCCGGCCCGGGACGTCGTAGGCCATCACGTGGAAGCCCTCGGCGGTGCGCACCTGACCGAAGACGACGCCGTCCGCGCCGGGCCGGTCCTGAGGCATGCCGAAGTCGGCGTAGGTGTGGACGGTCAGCTCACCGCCGAACACCGACCGGTAGAACGCCAGCGCCGCCCGGGCGTCGCCGTGGAAGTTCAGGTGTGGGGTGGTCGTGAGGCTCATGTCGTGGCTCCTTGGATCGGATCTTCCCTGGCAGGAACCACTGTCGCAGGAGTGTAGGACAGATCTGGTCCTATACTGCGCATAGTCTCGACGGTATGACGACGCCCACCGCCCGGCTGCTCGACCTGCTCTCGCTCCTGCAGGCCCGTCGCGACTGGCCCGGCACCCTGCTGGCAGAACGGCTGGGCATCAGCCACCGCACGGTGCGTCGCGACGTCGAACGGCTGCGCGACATGGGCTATCGCATCCAGGCCACCATGGGGCCGGACGGCGGCTACCGGCTGGACGCGGGCACCGAGCTGCCCCCACTGCTCTTCGACGACGACCAGGTGGTCGCGCTGACCGTCGCCCTGCAGGCCGCCACCCTCACCGGGGCCGGCATCGAGGAGGCGGCGCTGCGCGCCCTGACCACCGTCCGTCAGGTCATGCCCGCCCGGCTGCGCCATCGCCTCGACGCCCTGCGGTTCGCGACGGTCCCCCGCCCGGGTGCCGCGCCGCCGACCACGGTCCCGCCCGACGTGCTGATCACCCTCTCCGGGGCCGTGCGCGCCCTCGAGGTCCTGCGCTTCGACTACCCGGGCCGGCACGCGGACGCCGGGGAGCGGCCCCCGCGGCGGGTCGAGCCGCACGACCTCGTGACCTCCGGCGGCCGCTGGTACCTCGTGGCCTGGGACCTCGAGCGCGCGGACTGGCGGGTCTTCCGCGCCGACCGCATCATCCCGCGGATCCCGGCCGGGCCCCGCTTCGCCCCGCGCCCGATCCCGGGCGGCGACGCCAGGGCGTTCGTCTCGTCACGGTTCATCGGCTCCGCGTCGGGCGACGCCTGGCCGTGCACCGGCACCGTCGTCCTGGACCTGCCGCTGTCGGCGGTGCTGCCGTTCGCGGGCGACGGCACCGCCGAGGACGCGGGTCCGGGCCGCTGCCGCTACACGGCCGGGTCGTGGTCCTGGATCGCCCTGGCCGCCTCCCTCAACCGCTTCGACACCGCCGTCGAGGTCGTCGGACCCCCGGAACTGCGGGAGGCGTTCGCCGAACTCGCGGCCCGCAACGCCGTCACCGCCGGGGGCTGACGCGGGCGCGCAGGGGTGGGACGGGTGGGCTCCGTCATCCCGCTGCTGTGTCGCCTGCGGTCTCCAGCAGTGCCCGGGCGGTCGGCTGGTCGGTGACCAGGCGGTTGAACAGCCCGGCCCGGGCCGCCCCGACGATGCTCGGCACCTTCTCCGCCCCGACGGCGACGGCGATCGTCCGCGGGACCTTCCGCAGCTCGTCCGGCGAGATCCGCACCATCCGCTCGCTGCCCGGGAAGTCGATCGGGTCGCCGTCCGCACGGTAGAAGTTCAGGCAGACGTCGCCGACCCCGGCGCGGAGGCCCTCGTCGTCCAGCGGGACCGAGGTGGAGATCGAGTCGCGGCCCGCCGGTGGGGCACCGATGCCGACGAGTGCGGCGTCGGCTCGGGTCCAGAACCCGGTGACCCGCTGGAACTCCGGGTCCTCGACGAGGGTGCGGCGCATCGCCGGTGACGGCATCGCCTGGGTGAACAGGAAGTTCGGGCGGCCCTGCATCCGCTCGGCGACGGCTCGGGTGATCTCGTTGGTCTGGTGCCAGGCCTCCGGCTCGGACACCCCGCCCACGGTCGGGACGATCTCGCAGCCCGGCACCGACGGCAGCGACTCGTGGCTGAGCTCCCACAGTGTCCTGCCCGACGAGACGAGCAGGAGGTCCCCGGCACCCAGGCCGGCCTCGCGCAGCGCCTCGCCGACCGGCTCGGCGAGCGACGGTCCGAGATCGGTGGCGGCGAACGGGGCCAGCCACACCTTCTCGATCCCGAGTGCCCCGGCGAGCCGCAGCGCCTCGTCGCCCCCGGTCCCCAGGGTGTCCGGGTCGTGCACGGTGATCCGCACGATCCCGACCTTGCGTGCCTCGGCGAGCAGCCGGGACACGGTCGGCCGGGACACCGTCAGACGTTCCGCGATCGCGGCCTGGTTCAGGTCGTCGAGGTAGTACAGCCGTGCTGCCCGGTGCATCAGCCCCAGGTCACGGCGGGTGAAGCCGCGCGGCGCCATCGCCGTCTCCTTCCGTCTGAGGACGGATCCTCTCGCACCACCGTACTGCACGTTTGTTCACGTTGGAACCGATGTGTTGACGAATGTTCACAACAGAACGCATGCTCAGGACAAGCGTTCATGCCCAGGTACGCATGGCACCAATGGAGGTTCCGCCGTGGCTGTCGAGACAGCGATCCCCACCCGGATGCAGGCCGTGGTCGTACACGGCCCGGAGGACTACCGGCTGGAGGAGGTGGACGTCCCCAAGCCGGGCGCCGGCGAGCTGCTCATGCAGGTCGAGGCCGTCGGGGTGTGCGCCAGCGACCTGAAGTGCTACCACGGCGCCGCGAAGTTCTGGGGCGACGACAACCGTCCCGCGTGGGCGCAGACCGGTGTCACGCCGGGCCACGAGTTCGTCGGCCGGATCGTCGACGGCGACGCCGAGGGTTTCGCGCTGCACGGCGTCGAGCTCGGCGACCGCGTCGCCTGCGAGCAGATCGTCCCGTGCGAGGAGTGCCGCTACTGCCGGCGCGGCCAGTACTGGATGTGCGGCCCGCACGACATGTTCGGCTTCCGCAACTTCAACGGGGCGATGGCCCAGTACATGGCGGTCCCGACCCGGGCCCGCGTGCACAAGGTCTCCCCGGACCTCGCCCCGGCGCACGCCGCGTTCGCCGAGCCGCTGTCCTGCGCGCTGCACGCGGTCGAGCGGGCCACGATCTCGTTCGACGACGTCGTGGTCGTCGCCGGCTGCGGCCCGATCGGTCTCGGCCTGATCGCCGGCGCCCGCGCCAAGAACCCCCGCCTGCTGATCGCCCTCGACCTCGACGACGACAAGCTCGAGCTGGGCCGCCGCACCGGCGCCGACCTGACGATCAACATCGCCCGCGAGGACGCCGTCGCCCGGGTCAAGGACCTGACCGAGGGCTACGGCGCCGACGTCTACCTGGAAGGGTCCGGCGCCGTCCCGGCCGTCGCGCAGGGCCTCAACCTGCTGCGCAAGCTGGGCACCTACGTCGAGTACTCGGTCTTCGGCTCCGAGGTCACCGTCGACTGGTCGATCATCTCCGACGACAAGGAGCTCGACGTCCGCGGTGCCCACCTCGGCCCGCACTGCTGGCCCGCCGCGATCAAGATGCTGGAGGACGGCAAGCTCCCGATCTCCGACATCTGCACCCACCAGGTGCCCCTCGCGGACTTCCAGAAGGCCCTCGACCTCGTCGGCGACACCTCCGGTGCGTCGGTGAAGGTCTCGATCCTGCCGAACGGCTGAGGGAGCACCGATGAGCAGCGCCGCCATCAACGACCCGCGGAACGAGACCTTCCTCGACCGCATCGGCATCCCGCACTCGCTGCGCTGGGGGTTCCTGGGCGTGCTGGTCTTCATGACCGGCAACGGGACCGAGTCCAACTTCATCGCCCCGCACATCCATACCGTGCTGGGCACCCCCGAGACGACCGCGGCCGCCATCGTGTCCGCCTACGGCCTCACGGTCCTGATCGCCAGCTACCTGTCCGGCGCACTCGCGGACCTCTGGGGACCGCGCCGGGTGATGGCGCTCGGCGTCGTCGTCTGGGTCGTCTTCGAGGTGCTCTTCCTGCTGAGTCTGCAGCTCGGCAACCTGCCGCTGGTCGCGTTGACCTACTTCTTCCGCGGCTTCGGCTACCCGCTGTTCGCCTTTGCGTTCCTGGTGTGGATCAACGTGGTCACGCCGTACGAGCGCAACGGTGTCGCCGTCGGCTGGTTCTACGTGATGTTCACCGGTGGCCTGCCCACCCTGGGCTCGCTCTTCGCGCTCGGCATGATCCCCGCGTTCGGCGGTTCGACCGGTGGTGAGACCGCCGCGATGGTCGGGTCGACCGTGCTGGTCGTGGCCGGCTTCCTGATCGCCCGGTTCGGGGTGAAGGAGGAGCACGTCGACAAGCGGCTCGCTCCGGCCGACGAGACGACCGCACAGGTCATGACCGCGGGCATCCGTCTCTCGTACCGCCAGCCGAAGATCTTCATGGGCTTCCTGGTCCGGCTGATCAACACCGCCCCGCAGTACGGGATGTTCATCATCCTGCCGACGGTGATCGCGACCGACCTCGGCTGGGGCCAGAGCCGCTGGCTGACGATGACCGTGTTCGTCTACGCGACGAACATCCTGGTCAACGCGCTCTTCGGCTGGATCGGCGACAAGTGGGGCTGGCGCCGCACCGTCCAGTGGTTCGGTGTCTTCGGCTCCGCGGTCGGGCTGCTCCTGTGGTGGTACGTGCCGCACGCCGTGCCGGCGGGTTCCACCTGGGGATTCTGGGTCTCCGTCGCCGCGGGCTACGTGTTCGGCTGCCTGCTGGCCGGGTTCGTCCCGATGGGCGCGATCATGCCCGCGCTGGCACCCGACCACAAGGGAGCCGCGATGGCCATGTACACCACCGCGGCCGGCGGTGCCGCGTTCCTCGGGTCCGCCGTCGTCTACGTGATGCTCTGGTTCGGCACGGGCAACGTCGGAGTCGTCTGGGGCTTCGTGGCCCTCTACGTCGCCGCGTTCGTGATGGTGTCGTTCCTCAACGTCCCGGAGGAGGCGAAGCACCTCCGCGCACCCGCCGCCGCCCACTAGCCATCAGGCACGGGCGGCCGCGCCGCGGCCCGCCCGGACCCGTCCCGAGGAGGGGACATGACCAGGATCTTCGACGACCCGGCCGAGTTCGCCGACGACCAGCTCGCCGGCTTCCTCGACCTCTACGCCGACCGTGTCCGAGGGGTGCACGGCGGGGTGGTCTCGCACCGCGGTGAGCAGCCGCAGGTCGCCGTCGTGATCGGCGGCGGGTCCGGGCACTACCCGGCGTTCTGCGGGACGGTCGGACCCGGCCTGGCCACCGGCGCGGTGGTCGGCAACATCTTCACGTCGCCGTCGGCGGCCCAGGCCTACTCGGTCGGGAAGGCCGCGAACCAGGGCCGGGGCGTGATCTTCAGCTTCGGCAACTACGCCGGCGACAACATCAACTTCGGGATCGCGGCCGAGCGCCTGCGGGCCGAGGGCATCGACACCCGGATCGTCGTCGTCACCGACGACGTCGCGTCCTCCGACACCGAGGACGAGCGGCGCGGCATCGCCGGCGACTTCACCGTCTTCAAGGCGATGGGCGCCGCCGCCGCGCAGGGTCTCGGCATCGACGAGGTCGAGCGGCTCGGCAACGCCGCGAACGCCGCGACCCGCACCCTCGGCGTCGCGTTCTCGGGCTGCACCATGCCCGGCGAGGACGAGCCGCTGTTCTCCGTCCCGGAGGGGCACCTGGGCCTCGGCCTGGGCATCCACGGCGAGCCCGGCATCCGCGACGTGCCGATGCTGCCGGCCCGCGAGCTCGCCGAGCTGCTGGTCGACGAGGTCCTCAAGAACGCCCCCGCGGGTGCCCCGCATCGGGTCGGCACGATCCTCAACGGCCTCGGCACCACCAAGTACGAGGAGCTGTTCCTGCTCTGGCACCACGTCGCGCCGCGGCTGCGCGACGCCGGGCTCGAGATCGTCGACCCGGAGGTCGGCGAGCTCGTGACCAGCCTCGACATGGGCGGCTGCTCGCTGACGCTCATGTGGCTCGACGACGAGCTCGACCCGCTCTGGCGGGCCGACAGCTACACCCCGGCCTACCGCAAGGCCGGCGCCCCGCTGGCCGCGCTGCGCGCGCCCACCGCCGACGAGCTCGCCGAGGCCGAGGCCGAGGCCGTCGTCACCGCGCCGGAGGCCGGTGAGGCCGGACGACGGCTGGGCGGCACCGTCCGCGCCGGTCTCGCCGCCGTCGAGGCGACGATCCGGGAGAACGAGCACGAGCTCGGCCGGATCGACGCCGTCGCCGGCGACGGCGACCACGGGCGCGGCATGGTCAAGGGCATCACCGCCGCCACGGCCCGGATCGCCGAGTCGGGCGACGAGGTCGGTGGCGGCTGGCTGCTGCAGCAGGCCGGGCAGGCCTGGGCCGAGCGCGCCGGCGGTACGTCCGGGGTGTTGTGGGGTGCCGCGCTGGAGTCCCTCGGCCGGCACCTCGGCGACACCGCCGACAGCTACCCCGCGGCCACCGTCGCCGCCGGGGCGCGCGAGTTCGCGTCGACGATCCAGCAGCTCGGCGGCGCCGAGCCCGGTGACAAGACGCTGCTCGACGCCCTGCTGCCCTTCGTCGACGAGCTCGAACGCCGGGTCGGTGACGGCGAGGGCCTCGCCGCCGCCTGGACCTCCGCCGCCGCGCTAGCCACCACGAAGGCGCAGGAGACGGCCGGGCTGCGGCCGAGGATCGGCCGGGCCCGCCCGCTGGCCGAGAAGAGCGTGGGAACGCCCGACGCGGGGGCGACGTCGATGGCGCTGGTCGTCACCGCGGTCGGGAACGTCCTGACATCCGAGGAGGAGCAGAAGTGAGCGAGAAGCTGCGCATCGTGGTCGGCGCCGACGACGCCGGTTTCGACTACAAGGAGACCCTCAAGGCCGACCTGCAGGCCGACGACCGGGTCGCCGAGGTGATCGACGTCGGCGTCGCGCAGGACGGCCACACCGCGTACCCGCACATCGGCGTCGCCGCGGCCCGCAAGGTCGCCGACGGCGAGGCGGACCGGGCGCTGCTGGTCTGCGGCACCGGCCTCGGGGTCGCGATCTCGGCGAACAAGGTCCCGGGCATCCGGGCGGTCACCGCGCACGACACCTTCTCGGTGGAGCGTTCGGTGAAGTCCAACGACGCCCAGGTGCTGTGCTTCGGCCAGCGCGTCGTCGGGATCGAGCTGGCCCGCAAGCTGGCGGCCGAGTGGCTGGAGCACCGCTTCGACCCGCAGTCGGCGTCGGCCGAGAAGGTCGCCGCGCTGAACGACTACGACCGCCGTGACGGCGATCGGCTCGCCGAGGCGGGCGCGGTCGGGACGGACTGCTGATGTTCGACCTCACCGGCCGCGTCGCGCTCGTCACCGGGGCGGCGTCCGGCATCGGTGCCGACGTCGCCCGGGCGCTGGCCGCCCAGGGCGCCGTCGTCGCCGGGGCCGATCTCGGCGGGATCACCGGCGACGCGTGCGCCTCGACCCACCGGGTCGACGTCGCCGACCCGGCCGCCGTCGACGCCTGCGTGGCCGAGGTCGTCGACCGGCACGGCACGGTCGACGTGCTGGTCAACTCGGCCGGCATCGCGCTGCTGGAACCGGCGCTGGAGCTGGGGATCGACGCCTGGCGGAAGACGCTCGACGTCAACCTCACCGGTTCCTGGCTGATGGCGCAGGCCGCCGGGCGGGTCATGGTCGGGCGCGGGTACGGCCGCATCGTCAACCTGGCCTCGCAGGCTGCGAGCAGCGGCCTGGAGAAGCACGCGGCGTACTGCGCGTCGAAGGCCGGGATCAACGGGCTCACCCGCACCCTCGCCGTCGAGTGGGGGCCGCACGGGGTGACGGTCAACGCCGTCTCGCCGACCGTCGTCCTCACCGACCTGGGCCGGAAGGCCTGGGACAACCCGGCGGGGGAGGCGCACAAGGCGGAGATATCGGCCCGGCGGTTCGCCGAGCCGTCCGAGATCGCGGCCGCCGTCGTCTACCTGGCCTCCGCCGAGGCCGCGATGGTGAACGGGGCCGAGCTCAAGGTCGACGGCGGCTTCACCGCCCGCTGATCCGGCGGCGCGAAGCGCTGCGCTGCTCGTCGTCCCGGCGACCGCCGCTCCTCACGTGCGGTTCACATCGGTCCGGTCCCATGGGGTCATGAGCACGCTGCTGGTGTCGCTGTCCGGCCTGACCGACGGCGACGACGCCGACCGGGCCCGCGCCGCCGCCTTCGCCGCCGAGCTGGACCGCCTCGGGGTGCCGCTGACCCATCTGGTGCAGCCGAAGGGTCCCGACGGTGCGCTGCGCCGCGGCGACGACCTGGTGCGCTGGATCGCCGGCCGGGTCCGCGCCGGCGACGACCTGCTGCTCCACGGCTACGACCACACCGCCGACCCGGTCGGCGCCTGGCAGAACGGCGCCGTACCGCGGATCGGCCGGCGCACCGAGTTCGGCGCGCTGCCGCGGCACGAGGCCGCGCTGCGGATCACCGGCGCCCGCCGGATCCTCGCCGCGACCGGCCTGTCGACCGACGGGTTCGCCCCGCCGCGCTGGGCCGCGTCCACCGGCACCCTCGAGGCGCTCGCGGATCTCGGGTTCGCCCTGTGCACGGACGAGACATCGCTGCGGGTGCCCGGGGGCGAGATCCTGCGGGCCAAGGTGCTCACCTTCCGCAGCTCCGAACCGTGGCTCCGGGAGCGCACGGCCGGTGACCGGCGCCGCGGCCGGGCGCTGGAGCAGCAGGCGGTCCGCACCGCGCGGCGCGGCGGAATCGTGCGGATCGCGTTGCGTGCCAAGGACCTGCGCAAGGAGAACCGGGCCGCGACGGCCCTGGCGGCGATCGACGCGGCCCGGGCGGCCGGCGCGACGCCGTCGGTGCACCGCGGCCTCTGCACGGCGGCGCTCCCCGCCGCCTGACACCCGACCACCTGGCGACAGGGCCCGGTTGTCCACAGTGTGTGTTCCCCTGTGGACAACCGGTGCCGCCTGTGGACAGCCCGTCGCCTCAGGCCGAGCGGGGTGTGCCGAGCACGCAGAACTAGTTGCCCTCGGGATCCGCGAGGACCGTCCAGGGCCCGTCGCCCGGCTTCGCCCCCGCGTTGTGCTGCCCGACGTTCACCCGGGTCGCGCCCAGCATCTGCAGGCGCGCGACCTCCGAGTCGCGCACGCCGTCCGGGCGCAGGTCGACGTGCATCCGGTTCTTCGTCCGCTTCCCCTCCGGCACCGACACGAAGGTCATGCCGGGGGCGCCGCCGACGGCCGGCCGGATCTCGAACTCCTGCGGGGAGTGGTTCACCACCACCCAGTCCAGGGCCTCCGCCCACCAGCGCCCGAGGCGTACCGGGTCACGGGCGTCCACCACGACCCGCTCCCAGGTCATCGCCATCAGACGCCGACCGTCTGCTCGCGGTCCGGGACCAGGAGGGTCGTCCCCTCCGGCCCGAGGTTCTCGAAGAACCCGTGGTGCAGCGCCGGGTTCGCCAGCGTCTGCTCGTGGATCGGGACGGCCGTCCGCGGCGCCACCGACCGCAGGTAGTCGACGGCCTCCGAGATCTTCAGCCAGGGCGCGCCGGTCGGCAGCAGCAGGGTCTGCAGGTCGTCGATCCCGGGCGGGACGTAGGCGTCACCGGGGTGCAGCAGGGTGTCGCCGTCGGCGGTGACGAGGTAGCCGTTGTTCGCGATCACCGGGATGTCCGGGTGGAGCACCGCGTGGTCGCCGGACCCGACGACGGAGATCTCCGCCCCACCGACGGTGAGCCGGTCACCCGGGGCGACGGTGCGGGCGTCGACGCCGTCCAGCTGACCGGCGGTCTGGCCGTCGGTGACCAGGGCGGCGTCCGGGTTCGCCCGCAGCAGGGCCTGCAACGTCTCGGGCACGACGTGGTCGAAGTGCTGGTGGGTCACGAGGATCGCGTCGAGGCCGTCGAGGGACTCGAAGCCGGAGGAGAACGCGCCCGGGTCGAAGAGCAGCCGGGCGGTTCCGGTGTCGACCAGGACGCAGGCGTGGCCGTAGTGCGTCAGGTGCATGCGTCCAGCATCCCCGGTCCGGCGGGGTTCGTCCGGGCGGGTGAGCCCCGCGCGTCGCTCACGCCGGTCCGGCGGCACGTCTCAGCCGGTCGTGTGCGCCCGCAGCACCCTCTCCTCCTCGTCCGCGGTCAGGCCGGCGAGCCGCGCCCGGTCCGGGCCCAGCTCGTGCTCCCGCTCCAGCGCGGCGACGGCCGTCCCGGAGACCGGTCGCACCGTCAGCCCCGCGTCGAGGGTGTCGGTGACGTCGCGGTCGGCCAGGCCCCAGTGCGTCTCCGGCAGCCACAGCGGCAGCGAGCGGGGGCCGGCCCAGATCGCGACGTCCTCGGACTGCAGGGTCTCGACCGGCACCGGGACCAGGTCGAGGTCCGCCGCCCCGACGGCGCCGGCGACCTCCTCCAGCACCCGGGCGAGGGTCGAGCGCGGTCCGGTGCCGTCGTACGTCCCGGCGGTCCCGTCCGCGGCGCAGCGGACGATCCACGCGGCGAGATCACGGACGTCGACGATCTGCATCGGGTGTCCCGGCGCGTCCGGCACCACCACCCGCCCGCCGCGGGCGAACCGGTTCGCCCAGTACCCGAACCGGTCCAGGACGTCGCCGGGCCCGCACATCAGCCCGCCGCGCACGATCAGGGCCCGGTCACCCAGCCGGCTGCGCACCGCGTGCTCGCTGCCGACCTTGGCCGAGCCGTAGACGTCCGGGTCGGACAGCTGCACCGCGGGATCGGGTCCGGTGTGCAGGGGCGGCAGCGTGGCCTGGCCGACGGTCCCGCCGCGCAGCGACTGGTCGGCGTAGGCGTTGAGCGACGAGACGAACGTCCAGTGCCCCGCCCGGTCACCGACGGCGTCGAGCGCCTCCCGGACCCACGGTGCGGACATCGTCGCGACGTCGACGACCGCGTCGAACGAGGTGCCGGCCAGCGCCGCGGTCAGCGCCCCGGGCGTCGAGCGGTCGGCCCGCAGCACCGTCGCACCGGGCGGCGGCGCACCGGAGACGCCACGCGACACACAGGTCACGTCGTGCCCGGCGGAGAGCGCCGCCCCCGCGACCGCGCGGGAGAGGAAGACCGATCCGCCGAGCACCAGGATGCGCATGCCGCCCGATGGTGAGGGCAGGCACGTCGAGCCGTCACCCCTGTTCGCCGTAGGGTGAGCGCGTGGCCAGAGTGGTGGTGGACGTGATGCCCAAGCCCGAGATCCTCGACGTGCAGGGTCAGGCCGTGACCCGGGCGCTCGGCCGGATCGGGGTGTCCGGCGTGAGCGGCGTGCGGCAGGGGAAGCACTTCGAGCTCGAGGTCGACGACGCGATCGACGACGAGACCCTGCACCGTCTCGCCGGCTCGCTGCTGGCGAACCCGGTGATCGAGGACTGGACGGTGACCCGGCTGTGAGCAGGGTCGGTGTCATCACCTTCCCGGGGACCCTCGACGACGTCGACGCCGCCCGTGCCGTCCGCCGCGCCGGCGCCGAGGCCGTCCCGCTGTGGCACGGCGACCACGACCTGCAGGGTGTGGACGCCGTCGTCGTGCCGGGCGGGTTCTCCTACGGCGACTACCTCCGGGCCGGTGCGATCGCGTCGCTGGCGCCGATCATGCGCGAGGTCGTCGACGCCGCCGGGCGGGGCCTGCCGGTGCTCGGCATCTGCAACGGCTTCCAGATCCTGTGCGAGGCGCACCTGCTCCCCGGGGCACTGGTCGCGAACGCCGGCATGCACTTCCTGTGCCGCGACCTCGTGCTGACCGTGGAGAATGACCGGACGGCCTGGACCAGCGACTACACCGCGGGTGACGCGCTGACGATCCCGCTGAAGTCGCAGGAGGGCCGCTACGTCGCCGACGCCGCGACCCTCGACGAGCTGGAGGGCGAGGGCCGGGTGGTGTTCCGCTACCGCGACGGCGCCCCGAACGGTTCGTCCCGCGACATCGCCGGCATCACCAACGCGGCCGGGAACGTCGTCGGCCTGATGCCGCACCCGGAGCACGCGACGAGTGACCTGACCGGCCCGTCGTCCGACGGTCTGGGTCTGTTCACCTCCGTGCTCGCGCAGGTCACCGCCTGACGGAGGGCCGCATGCGGCCTGCGGCCCGGTGAGTCCCGTCCCAGGCCCCGCGGATCACGGCGCCGGGGCGTCTACCCTGGCGCCGTGACGCAGCCCGAGGTGACCGTCGACTCCGTCAAGCACGCCGAGGCGATGCCGGACCAGCCGCAGCCCCACCGGGAGCTGGGCCTCAAGGACGACGAGTACGCCCGCATCCGGGACATCCTCGGTCGCCGGCCCACCGACGCCGAGCTGGCCATGTACTCGGTCATGTGGAGCGAGCACTGCTCGTACAAGTCGTCGAAGGTGCACCTGCGCTACTTCGGCGAGACCACGACCGACGAGATGAAGAAGGCCATGCTCGCCGGGATCGGCGAGAACGCCGGTGTCGTGTCGATCGGCGACGGCTGGGCCGTCACCTTCAAGGTCGAGTCGCACAACCACCCGTCCTACGTGGAGCCCTACCAGGGCGCGGCGACCGGTGTCGGCGGCATCGTCCGCGACATCATGGCGATGGGCGCGCGTCCGATCGCCGTCGGCGACCCGCTGCGCTTCGGCCCGCTCGACGCCGACGACACCGGCCGGGTGCTGCCCGGGATCGTCGCCGGCGTCGGCGGCTACGGGAACTGCCTGGGCCTGCCGAACGTCGCGGGCGAGGTCGTGTTCGATTCGTCCTACGCGGGGAACCCGCTGGTCAACGCCCTGTGTGTCGGAGCACTGAAGAGCGAGGACCTGCACCTCGCGTTCGCCTCCGGGACCGGCAACAAGATCATCCTGTTCGGTGCGACGACCGGGCTCGACGGCATCGGCGGTGTGTCGGTGCTGGCGTCGGAGACCTTCGACGAGTCGACCGGAGGGGCCGGGCGCAAGAAGCTCCCGAGCGTCCAGGTCGGCGACCCCTTCACCGAGAAGGTCCTCATCGAGTGCTGCCTGGAGCTGTTCGCGGCCGGGCTGGTCGTCGGCATCCAGGACCTCGGCGGCGCCGGGCTGTCCTGTGCCACCTCCGAGCTCGCCTCCGCCGGCGACGGTGGCATGCAGGTCGACCTCGACCAGGTCCCGCTGCGCGCCACCGGCATGACCGCCGCCGAGATCCTCTCCTCGGAGTCGCAGGAGCGGATGTGCGCGGTCGTGACCCCGGAGAACGTCGACGCGTTCCTCGCCGTCTGCCGCAAGTGGGACACCATCGCGACCGTGATCGGCGAGGTCACCGACGGCGACCGCCTCGTGATCACCTCCGGTGGGGAGACCGTCGTCGACGTCCCGCCGCGCACCGTCGCCCACGAGGGCCCGGTCTACGAGCGCCCGGTCGCCCGCGACGACGCGAAGCAGGACGCGCTGGTCGCCGACGGCCCGGAGAAGCTGCCCCGCCCGGAGACCCCGTCCGAGCTGCGGGCCGAGGTGCTGCGGATGGCCGCCGCGCCGAACCTCGCCTCCCGGTCCTGGGTGACCGACCAGTACGACCGCTACGTCCGCGGCAACACCGTCGCCGCGCACGGCGCCGACGCCGGGGTCGTGCAGGTCGACGAGTCCACCGGCCGCGGCGTCTCGGTCGCGACCGACTGCAACGCCCGGTTCGTCGCGCTCGACCCCTACACCGGGGCGCAGCTCGCGCTGGCCGAGGCGTACCGCAACGTCGCCACCTCCGGCGCGGTGCCGCTGGCCGTCACCGACTGCCTGAACTTCGGCTCGCCCGAGGACCCGCACGTGATGTGGCAGTTCCAGCAGGCCGTGCGCGGTCTCGCGGACGGCTGCGCGGTGCTCGGCACCCCGGTGACCGGCGGCAACGTCAGCTTCTACAACCAGACCGGGTCGACGGCGATCCTGCCGACCCCGGTCGTCGGCGTCCTCGGCGTGATCGACGACGTCACCACCGCGATCCCGGCCGGGTTCGCGGGGGGTGACGGCGACGCCGTGATCCTGCTCGGGAGCACCGCCGCCGAGTTCGGCGGCTCGGAGTGGGCGCACGAGGTGCACGGCCACCTCGGCGGGAAGCCCCCGGCCGTCGACCTGGAGCACGAGCGGCGCCTGGCCGGGCTGCTCGCGTCGGCCGCCGCGGACGGCGCCGTCACCGGCAGCCACGACCTGTCCGACGGTGGGCTCGCGCAGGCCCTGGTCGAGGCGGCACTGGCGACCGGCAGGGGCGCCCGGATCGACCTGACCGCCGTGCACGACGACACCTTCACCGCGCTGTTCTCCGAGTCCGCCGGGCGGGTGCTCGTGACCGTCGCCGACGCCGATGCGTTCCTCGCCCGCGCCGCCGGGGCCGGCGTGCCCGCGGCCCGGATCGGTGACACCGGCGGCTCCGCGCTGCGGTTCGGCGACGGGGCAGGTGACCTCGAGCTGGACGAGCTCCGCACCGCCTGGGAGGGGACGCTCCCGGCGCGGTTCGGCGCGGTCTCGGTCTGAGGCCCCGATGGGCGACGTCCTCGACGGCTGGCTGGACGGCGGCCCCGAACCCGAGCGCGCCGTCCGCAAGGCGGCGGTGAAGGCATCCCTGGAGGAGCTGGCGCACCGCGCACCCGGCCACAGTGTCGAGATGCGGGTGCCGCCGTTCGGTGCGGTGCAGTGCATCGAGGGACCCCGGCACACCCGGGGCACCCCGCCGAACGTCGTCGAGACCGATCCGCGCACCTGGATCGCGCTCGCCGTCGGGCGGCTGAGCTGGGACGATGCCGTCGCGTCCGGGGCGGTCAGCGCCTCGGGATCGCGAGCCGGCGAGATCGCGGACCTGCTGCCGCTCCGGTGACCCGGGGCCCGATCCCGTGGTCGGGCGGGTGCACAGCGCAACCGACGTGACGCCCGTCCCCGGACCTGGGTGAACGCCGTGTTGCGCGCGTACGATCAACGCTTGGTCCGGTACGCCAGCCGAGGAGCGCCGCGTTGAGTTCCGCCCGGAACGAGCACGTCAGCCCTGCCCCCACCACACCGTCCGCCGCCGAACCCGAGCCCGACGAGACCGGTCCCCGCGAGGAGTGCGGGGTGTTCGGCGTCTGGGCGCCGGGTGAGGACGTCGCGAAGATGTCCTACTACGGCCTCTACGCGCTGCAGCACCGCGGCCAGGAGGCCGCGGGCATCGCCGTGTCCGACGGCCAGCGGATGGTCGTGTTCAAGGATCTCGGCCTGGTCAGCCAGGTGTTCGACGAGCAGACCCTGTCCTCGCTCCGCGGGCACCTCGCCGTGGGGCACTGCCGCTACTCGACCACCGGCGCGACGACCTGGGAGAACGCCCAGCCGACGTTCCGGACGACCGCGACCGGCTCCGGCCTGGCGCTCGGGCACAACGGCAACCTGGTCAACACCGCCGAGCTGCGCGACGACGTCGCCCGGCTGGAGAACCGCAACCGGTCCGGGTTGCGCGCGACCACCGACTCCGACCTCGTGACCGAGCTCCTCGCGGCCGGCGCCGCCGATCTCGGTGTCTACGAGGCGGCGATGCGGCTGTTCCCGCGGCTGCGCGGCGCGTTCTCGATGGCCTTCGCCGACGAGAACACGCTGTACGCGGCCCGGGACACGCACGGTGTGCGCCCGCTCGTGCTGGGGCGCCTCGAGCGCGGCTGGGTCGTCGCCTCGGAGACCGCGGCGCTGGACATCGTCGGTGCCTCGTTCGTCCGCGAGGTCGAGCCCGGCGAGCTCATCGCGATCGACGCCGACGGCATCCGGAGCCAGCGCTTCGCCGCGCCGGAGCCCAAGGGCTGCGTGTTCGAGTACGTCTACCTGGCCCGCCCCGACACCCACATCTCCGGCCGCTCGGTCTACGACACCCGGGTGGAGATCGGCCGCCGGTTGGCGGAGGAGCACCCGGTCGACGCGGACCTGGTCATCCCGGTCCCGGAGTCCGGCACCCCGGCCGCGATCGGCTACGCCCAGGGCTCCGGCATCCCCTACGGCCAGGGCCTGGTGAAGAACGCCTACGTCGGCCGCACCTTCATCCAGCCCAGCCAGACGATCCGCCAGCTCGGCATCCGGCTGAAGCTGAACCCGCTCCGCAGCGTCATCCGCGGGAAGCGGCTGGTCGTCGTCGACGACTCGATCGTCCGCGGCAACACCCAGCGAGCGCTCGTCCGGATGCTGCGCGAGGCGGGTGCGGTCGAGGTCCACGTGCGGATCGCCTCGCCGCCGGTGCGGTGGCCCTGCTTCTACGGCATCGACTTCGCCAGCCGCGCCGAACTGATCGCGAACGGTGCCGACACCGAGGGCGTCCGGCGCTCGATCGGGTCCGACAGCCTCGGCTACGTCTCGGTCGAGGAGATGGTCGCCGCGTCCGAGCAGCCGCGCTCCCGGCTGTGCTGCGCCTGCTTCGACGGCGACTACCCGATCGCGCTGCCGGAGGAGGCACAGCTCGGCAAGCACCTCCTGGAGGACATCCCGGCCACGACGGCCTCCGGATCGGCCTCGGGGGATCCCGGCCCGCTGGCCGTCGGATACGGTGCGGGTGAGGCGCTGACCCGGCCCTGACCGCGCAGCACCGTCCACGAGTTACCGCACCGCACCTGGAGAACCGACCCATGCCCTCGACCGAGCCCGGCGCCGCCAGCTACGCATCGGCGGGGGTGGACATCGACGCGGGGGAACGGGCCGTCGAGCAGTTCCGCCCGTTCGCGGAGAAGGCCACCCGGCCCGAGGTGATGGGCGGCATCGGCGGCTTCGCCGGGCTGTTCGCGGCGAAGTTCGGCAAGTACCAGGAGCCGGTGCTGGCGGCCTCGACCGACGGCGTCGGCACCAAGGTCGCGATCGCCCAGGCGATGGACAAGCACGACACCATCGGCCAGGACCTGGTCGCGATGGTCGTCGACGATCTCGTCGTCTGCGGTGCGGAGCCGCTGTTCCTGCAGGACTACATCGCCGTCGGGAAGCTGGTCCCCGAGCAGGTCGCCACGCTGGTGCGGGGCATCGCCGAGGGCTGCCAGCAGGCGGGCTGTGCGCTGCTGGGCGGCGAGACCGCCGAGCACCCGGGCCTCATGGAGGAGGGCGGGTACGACCTGTCCGCCACCGGCGTCGGCATCGTCGACGCCGAGAAGATGCTCCGCCCCGAGCGCGTGCGCCCCGGTGACGTGCTGGTCGCGATGGCCTCCTCGGGGCTGCACTCGAACGGGTACTCGCTGGCCCGCCACGTGCTGCTCGACATCGCGCGGCTGCCGCTGGAGGGCGAGCTCGAGGAGTTCGACCACTCGCTCGGCGAGGAGCTGCTGGTCCCGACCCGCATCTACGCCAAGGACTGCCTGGCGATCACCGCCGAGACCGGCGTGCGCACGTTCTCGCACGTCACCGGTGGCGGGCTGGCCCGGAACCTCGAGCGGGTCCTGCCCGACGGGCTCGCCGCGACCGTCGACCGCGGCTCCTGGACCCCGGCCCCGGTGTTCAAGCTGATCCAGAGCCGCGGCCGGGTGGACCGCGACGAGATGGAGAAGACGTTCAACATGGGCGTCGGCATGGTCGCGGTGCTGCCCCCCGAGGACGTCGACCGTGCCCTCGCCGTGCTCACCGCCCGGCACGTCCCGGCCTGGGTCCTCGGCGAGGTCAGCCGGACCGGCGACGTCGAGGGCGCCGGCTCCGGGGAGCTCGGTGCCCGGGTCCAGCTCCGCGGGGAGCACCCCCGCTTCTGAGCCCCCGCGCGGTCCGAGGGGCGTCACCCGGGCTCGCGCCGAGGGTCGCGCTCTCCTGCCCGCGTCCTCCAGGGCCGCGCTACCGGGGACCGGTCACCGGCTCGGCGCCGGGCAGGTCGCGCTCATCGAGGGCCCCGGTGTTCTGGAATCGCTGCCTGGGGAAGCGGGTTTCCCTGATGGCCTCATCGGTCGTGGGGCCCGGCCCCGTCGTGCCCGGGCCGCAGACGGAGCCCGCCGGACCGCCCTCACCTGATCGGGCCAGCGCCGGTCGCGACAGGCGATGCTTCGGCCGCCCTGTGTGGCTCACGCAGCATCGGCGGGTGCAGGGCGGTCGCCGGACCCCGGCGGAACAACCGCGGCGGTCGTCCGCGTCCGCCGGTCACGAGCGTCGACGTCGGGAGCAGGAAGCCCTCGGTCGAGGTGACCTTGCGCTGGAAGTTCCGCGGGTCCAGCGACGTGTCCCAGACGGCCTCGTACACCCGGCGCAGGTCGGTCACGGTGAACTGCGGCGGGCAGAACGACGCGGCCAGCGTCGTGTACTCCAGCTTCGCCTTCGCCCGTTCGACGCCGTCGGCCGTGATCCGGTCGTGGTCGAACGCCAGCGCGGGTACCCGGTCGACCGGGACCCAGGCCGAGGCGACGGCGCCGCCACCCGGGGTCGGGTCCGGCATGTCGGGCACGAATGCGACGTAGCCCACGGCCAGCACCCGGCCACGCGGGTCCCGGTCCGGGGCCGCGTAGCTGGCCAGCTGCTCCAGATGACCGACGACGGCGTCGCCGGTGTCGGCTCCGGTCTCCTCGCCGAGCCGACGGCTCGCCGTGTGGACCAGATCCTCGTCGGGGCGCACGAAACCGCCGGGCAGCGCCCACTGCCCGGCGAACGGCTGCTCGCCCCGCTCGATGAGCAGGACGTGCAGGCTCTCCGAGCGCACGGTGAGCACGACGAGGTTGACGGCGACCGCGAAGAGGTTGCCGCGCATCTCGTGACCACCTCGGACAGAACGGAACCAGGAACGTCGCTCCGCGGGGGAGCGCGCTCATGATCTTGCCCTATCCGACCGGCCGGGGGAAACCGTCCGGTACGACCGGCGTACCGGACGCAGCGGCGAGCGGGCGCAGTCGGTGCTGCGCGCGACGCGGCGCCCGGGTGGCGGGGATCGGGATCCCCGGCCCGGGCGCCGGTACGGAATTCAGCGGCGAGGGTCGTCGTCCTCGTCGTTGTACTTGGCGGCGAGGTCGGCGTACTCGCCGTATCCGTCGTCGCCGTTGTCGGTAGTAACCGCCGTCCCGCTACCGATCTCGCGCTGCAGCGCGTCGAGATCCATAGCAGGGGAGTCGTACTTGAGCTCGCGGGCCACCTTCGTCTGCTTGGCCTTGGCTCGTCCGCGCCCCATGGCTGGTCCCCCTTACAACAGGGAAGGGGCGGCCCGGTCAGCTGACACGACCCGGCGGCCCCTCTCGTCTCATCAATGTCGTGCCTCTAACCGTACCCTGCTCACCCCGGTACGTGCGACGCGGCACCGCCGTCGTCACAGCCACAGGTGTCCACGTGTGGTCGCCCGTGGGCCGTCGTTCACCCGGCTGCCGCACCGGGCGGGGGACCGCCGGCCGGGTGTCAGCCGTCCGTGCGACGTGCGGCACCCGCGGTCCGCTCGCGGGCGGCGCGGCCCGGGGGCGGATTGTCCGGGTCCTGCTCGTAGCTGTCCGGGTCGATCGTGGCGGGGGAGACCCGGTCGTCGACGCCGGCGGTCAGCTCGGCGTCGGCGGGAACCGAACGCTTCACGAGCGCGAGCGCCACCGGGCCCAGCTCGTGGTGCTGCACGACGGTGCCCACCCGGCCGACCGTGCGGTCGTCGCGGCGGACCGGATCGCCGGTCCGGGGCAGCTCCTCGTCACCGGCGTCGAGGAGCAGCAGCACCTGCCTGCGCGGCGGCCTGCCGAGGTTCGCGACCCGGGCGACGGTCTCCTGGCCCCGGTAGCAGCCCTTGGTCAGGTGCACCGCGGGCCCGATCCAGCCCACCTCGTGCGGGATGGTGCGATCGTCGGTGTCCCGGTGCAGCCGCGGCGCGCGCGACTCCACCCGCAGCGCCTCGAAGGCGATCGTCCCGGCGGCACGGGCACCCGCCGCGGTCAGCGCGGACCACCAGGTGCCGGTCGCGTCGCGGGGCACGACGACGTCGACGGCGTCCCTGCCCGGCCACGGGGTACGCCGGACGAAACCGCCGCCGGGCAGCGCGGCGACGCGGTGCGGGGCGGGAGGCAGCGGCAGGCCTGCCTTCTCCAGGACGTCCGGGACGTCCGGCCCGACGACGCCGAGGACGGCGAGCTCGCCGGTCACGTCACGCGGCTCGACCTTGGACCAGAAGACCATCTTCGTCAGGTAGTCGAGCAGCGGCGCGCCCTCGCCGGGCTCGGTGTCGAGGTAGACGGTGTCGCCCGTGGACGCGACGGCCATGTGGTGCAGCACCCGGCCCTGCACGTCCAGCACCAGTGCCTCGGTGCCGGTGTCCGGCGGCAGCTCGCTGACGTGCTGGGTGAGCAGCAGGTGGAGCCAGGACAGCCGTTCCTCGCCGCTCACCGCGATGACCTCGCGGTGGCTCCGGTCGACGACGGCGGCCGCGCGCGCCATCGCACGCTGCTCGGCGGGCGGGTCGCCGTGGTGGGCCGGGACGGCGGCGTCGGGGTCCGCCGGCCCGCCGGTCGTGTCGGTGTCCTGCTCGGGTCCGGGTGTGGTCACCGGTCTCCCTCCACGGCCCCCGTGGGGCTCGTGTCGTCGGTGTGGTTCGTGTGGTCCGCGCAGTCGACGCAGGTCCCCGACAGCGCCACGTGCGTGGCGTCGAGGTGGAATCCGAGGTCCGCCAGCGTGCGTTCGGCCACATCGGACAGCAGCTCGGTCGGTGCCTCGTCGACCCGGCCGCAGTGGTGGCACACGAGGTGCACGTGCCGGTGCTGGTGCTCGGAGTAGGTCGGCGCACCGTGCCCGAGATGGGCGTGCCGGACGACACCGAGCTCCTCGAGCAGGTCCAGCGTCCGGTAGACGGTCGTGATGTTGACCGCGGGTGCCGTCTCCTGCACACGGCTGCACACCTGCTCGGGGGTCGCGTGCCCCAGGTCGTGCACGGCGTCGAGCACCAGCTGGCGCTGGGGGGTCATCCGCAGTCCGCGCTTGTGCAACGTGCCCTTGAGCGAGGTGTCCACGACGCCGATGGTATTCGCTCCGGCGGGCGGGGGTCGCACGGCGACGACGGTAGCCGCGCATCATGGCACGGGATCCCCCGGCGCGGGGGTCGCCACGCCGCCGTACGGCGGCGTGGCGCTGCGGAGTTCGCCGCGACGGCGCAGGCGCAGCTACCCTGTCGACCGGGGGTCGACCGGGTTCGCCCGCTCGTGGGTATCCCGCGCAATGCCGGACGACCTGTGAGGAGAGACGATGACGACAGACGGGGCGGACCGCCCGGGCGGTTCCCCGCGGTTCGACGTCGTACTCCGCGGCTACGACCGTAGGCAGGTGGACGAGCACGTCGTCCAGATGCAGCGGGTCATGGGCCGGATGCGTGCCGACATCGACGCACTGCGGAGCCGGCCGATGCCGCCGCCGATGCCGATGTCGCCGCCCGGCGGTTTCGCGGCCGCCGGAGCGCAGGGCGCACCGCCGCGTCCGGGGCCACGCCCCGCGCCGGTCGCCGGCCCGCAGGACGCCGAGCGGCACGGCGCCGTCGACAACTTCTCCGACCGGATGCAGGCGATCCTGCAGACGGCCGAGGAGGAGGCCGAGGAGATCCGGAACAAGGCCAAGGCGGACGCCGAGCGCGTCACCGCCGAGGCCCGCAAGCAGGTCGACCGGGCCCGCGCCGACGCCGACCGGGCCCGCGAGCACGGCGACAAGCTCCGCGCCGAGGTCGGTGAGCTGACCCGCCGGCGCGACGAGCTCCGTGCCGAGGGCGCCGCGAGCGGCGCCGGTGACAAGGCCCGCCACGAGATCCGCGGTGCGGCGTCCGCCGCCCCGGAGACGGCGGACGAGGCGTCCCGCAACGGTGCGCCGCAGCCCTCGCGTCCCGGGGGCGACGACCGGCCCCGCACCGACGACGGCGACGGCGCCCGGCGCAGTGACAGCGGCCAGCAGGCCCGTCCCCAGCCCGGTGCCCGTCCCCAGCCGTCGGCCGGGGTGAACGGTGCCCGTCCGGCCGCGGCGAACCAGGCCGGTGAGCAGGGAGCCTCGCCGCGACCGGGCCCCCGCCCGCAGCCCGGCCCCCAGCCGGCCCGTGCCGACTCCGGTCAGCAGGCCCGCCCGGAAGCTCCGGCGCCGGGCAGGCCCGCCGGTCAGGCCCGCCCGGGTCCGTCCGGTCAGCAGGCCCGGCCCGGTCAGCCGAGCGGCTCCGGTCAGCCGAGCGCTGCCGGTCAGCAGGGCGCCGGTCAGCAGAGCGGCGGTCAGCAGAGCGGCGCCGGTCAGTCGGGTGGCGCCGGCCAGCAGGGCGGTCCGAACAAGCAGGCAGCCCAGGGCGGACCGAAGCAGGCCGCTCAGGGTGGCCCGAACAAGCAGTCCGGCTCGGGCGCACAGTCCGGCTCGAACCAGAAGGGCCCGGCGTCCGCCGCGGCAGGCGCCCCCGGGAAGCCGGGGCCGGACGCGACTCCCGGTCAGGCGGCCGAGTCGAAGCCGTCCGCCCAGCCGAAGCCGGAGAAGGCCGAGCAGGGCAAGCAGGACGCGGCACTGCAGCCGAACACGTCCGGCCCGGGGCAGCCCGGGCACGGGCAGCAGCCGGGTCAGGGCAAGGGCGGTCCGGCCCAGCCGGGTCAGGGCGCCACGGGCCAGCAGGGCCAGCAGGGCCAGCAGAGCCGCCCGGGGCCGCGTCCCGGCCCGCGGCCGTCGCCGTCCCCGGCACCGCGTCCCGGCCCCCAGCCCGCCCAGGGGAACCAGGGCGCCACGGACGCGGAGCGGACCACGGCCGTACGGGCCACCGACGAGCCGGAGCCCGCGGACCTGTTCCGCCCGGCGTCGGAGCCGCGGCGGTCCGAGCCCGCGACGACCGCGGTGCCGCACCAGGACAAGTCCGACGGGGCCGCGGAGCGGACCGTCGCGGTCGGCGCGGTCCGTCGTTCCGGTGACACCCCATCGGATGGTTCCTCGACGCCGTCGACGGGCGACGCGGCGGGTTCGTCGTCGCCGTCGCAGCCCGAGGCCGACCCGCCGACGACCGCCAACCCCACGGCCGGGCGCGCCCCGGCCACCGGCACCCAGGACGGCTCCCGCACCGGATCCGGCCAGGGCGGCAACGGTCAGAACGGGCGTAGCGGTGGTTCCGACGCCGCCGACGGCGCCGGCGGCCGCTCCGGGAACGGGCGTCCGAACGGCTCGGGAGGCAACGGCGGCAACGCTTCCGGCAACGGCCGGTCCGGCGCGGCGCAGCCGTCGTCGGGGACGCGCAGCGGCTGAGGGTCCACGCGTACGGGCCCCGACCGGCCTAAGGTCCGGGCCCATGCAGCTCGGCTCGTTCACGGTCCCGCCCCTCGCTCTCGCGGCGGTGCTGGGCGCGGGCGTGCTCGTGATCCTGGTTCTCTGGGGCGTCTGGCCCGCCCGCCGGACGCCCGCGCCCGAACCGCTGCCCGTCGCCCCACCGGAGACGGTCGGCGCCCCGCCGCCGTGTGCCGAGGACTGGACCGGAGAGTCCGCGGGCGGCCCGGCCGACCCGCCACGTCCCGCGCGGCCCCGGACGGTGGCGGACGCCGTCGCCGAGCGCGGTGCCGACACCGGACCGATCCCGGGCCTGCCGATCCGCATGGCCCCGGCCGCCTCCGCGACCGGGACGGTGGGTGCGGCGAGTGCAGCGGGGCGTCATGCGGCGCCCGACGGGGCGGGCCCGATCACCGTCCCGTCCGACGAACGTCCGGACGGGGCGACCCTCGCCCGCACCGGAGCCCCGGCGGCCACCCGGCGCCGGCCGCGACCGAGCCCGGCCCCGCGCGGCGGATCGGCCGCCCCCGCCGTACGGGACGAGGAGGCGACCGGTCCGGCCGCCGAAGGCACGGCCGACGGCGTCGCCGGATCGTCCACGGTGGAATCGACGCCCGGCCGGGGAGTGGCGGCGGTGACCGGCGCCGTCGCGGCAGGTGCGGTCGGTGCCGGGCTCGCCGCAGCAGCCCCGGATCCCGGCGGAGCGGCAACGGACTCCGGGACGACGACCCCGGATCCCGGTACGGCGGCCCCGGACCCCCGTACGGCGGCTACGGGCTCCGATGCGGCGGCCCCGGACCCCGATGACCCGGCACAGGACCCCGGCGACACCCCGGGCGCCGCCGCGGCCACCACCCGTCCGGCCGCCCGTCTCCGGATCGTCGACGCCGCAGACGCCGCAGACGCCGCAGACGCCGCAGACGCCGTCGACGCCGGCACCGACACAGACGCCGCGGCCGCGGCCGACGACACCGCAGCCCCGACCGCCCGGGACAGGCCCCGCACCGAGGACCCCACCGTCGCCGACGACGTCTCCACCGGCCCGCTGCCCCCGTGGTCGGCCGAGCGGACCGTCCCGGCCGTCGAGGACCTGCCCTGCGCAGACCGGGGCTCCGCGGCCGCCACCGCGGACCGGGCCGCCGCCGACGAGGCCCCGGACGGTGTCCCGGCCGCCGCAGCAGCGGGCGCCCCGGAGCCGATGTCCCGGGCCGTCCAGCAGGCCCTCGCCGCCCGCGCCGTGCAGCGCGCCCGGATCCTCCGCGCCGAGATCGACGACGTGGAGCCGGAGACCGGTGACCAGCAGGAGCTGCCGCTGTCGGTGGTGCCGTCGACCCAGGCCGTTCCCGCGGCGGGCGTGGACGCCCGCGACCGGCTGCTCGGCGTGCTGCTCGCCGACCCCGCCCGTGCGCTCGACGCGACCCGGACCCTCGACGACTCCCGCGACCGGATCGAGCAGCTCGGCGACGTCCTGCGCCGGCGCCGCGAGGAGCTGGCCGGAGCCGTCCGGCACCTGCACGAGTGCGGTCTCGATCCCGTCCAGATCGGACGGTTGTCGGGTCTGGCCACCGCCGACGTCCGGACCATCCTGGACGGTGAGGACGCCGGTCGCGGCTGATCAGGCCGTCGCGGTGAACCGGACCGGGGTGCCCGGCGGCGCCTGGGCCAGCAGCGGCAGGTCCGCCGGTTCCACGACCGCGATCACCGGGTAGCCGCCGGTCGTCGGGTGGTCGGCGAGGAACACCACCGGCGGGCCGTCCGGCGGGACCTGCACCGAGCCCGTCACCATGCCCTCGCTGGGCAGCTCCCGGTCCCGCGCGTCAGGGAGCCGTTCCGGCGACGGTCCGTCGAGCCGGATCCCGATCCGGTTGCCGTCCGGTGTGACCGTCCACGTCGGATCGAGGAGTGCGCGGTGGGCGTCGGTGAACCAGTCGGCGCGGGGCCCGAACCGCACCCGCAGGCGGACCGGGGCGACCGGCAGCGAGACGGGGACCGGGCCGGTCTCCGGCACCGTGCCGGACCCCGGGCCCAGGGGCAGCTCGTCGCCGTCGGCGACCGGGGCGGGCCCGAGCCCGGACAGCAGGTCGGTGCTGCGGCTGCCGAGGGCCGGCTCGACGTCCACCCCGCCGGCGACGGCGAGGTACACCCGCAGGCCCCCGACCGGCCTGCCGATCTCGAGTTCCGCACCGTCCGGCAGGTAGACGGCGGTGTGCGAGGCGGCGGCCCGCCCGGCGACCCGCACCGGGGCCGGAGCCCCGGTCACCGCGACGACGCGCGCGCCCCGCGCACGCACCCGCAGGCCGCCGCCGAGGAGCTCGAGCCCGGCCTCGCCGCCGGGGTTGCCGACCAGGCGGTTCCCGAGCTCGTAGGCCGGGCCGTCGAGCGCGCCCGACGGCGGGACCCCGAGGTGGGCGTGGCCCGGCCGCCCGCGGTCGGTGACGAGCGCCTGCGGGCCGGCCCGCAGCACCTCCAGCGCGCTCACCGGGCCTCGAACCGCACTCGACCGCCCGGGGTGAACAGTGCGGGCCGCTCGGCCGACGGGTCGAACAGGACGGTGTCGGTGCGCCCGATCAGCCGCCAGCCGCCGGGGGAACGGCGCGGGTAGACGCAGCTGTAGACGTCGGCGATCCCGACCGACCCGGCCGGGACCGCGGTCCGCGAACTCTCCAGCCGTGGCTGGCGCAGCGGTTCCGGCAGCCCGGAGAGGTACCCGAAACCGGGCGCGAACCCGCAGAAGTCCACCGTGTACTCGGCGCCGCTGTGCAGGGCGACGACCTCGTCGACGTCGATCCCGGCGGTCTCGGCGACCAGCCGGAGGTCGGCGCCGTCGTAGACGACCGGGATCGTGTGCACCGTGCCGGTGCGGGGAGGCGTGGTGGCCGGGTCCGCGTCGCGGACGACCTCGCGCACCCGCTCGGTCGATGCCCCGGGGGCGACCTCGACCAGCACCGTGCGCGCCGCCGGGACCAGCTCTGTCACCTCGGACAGGCCGGCCGCCCGGACGGCGGCGACGATCGCGGCCACCTCGGCCGCGGTGGGCACCTCGAACAGCAGCGCCCTGCTCCCGCAGGGACGGACCGCGGCGTCGGCCACCGGGCCGCTCAGCCGACGACGCGGCGCAGCACCGCCGACATGTACGGCGTCAGCTGCCCGCCGTCGACCGCGCGCTCGTCGACGTAGGCGAGGTCGCCCTGGTTGACGAGGCCGTAGAGGCGCTTCGAGGCGACCGTGGGCCGGGCCGAGGCCGTGCGGGCGACGGCGTCGGACTCGATCTCCCAGGAACGCATGTCGCCCTTGGGGCCGTAGAGGATCGCGACCAGCCCGCTGCTGTCGGCGAGCACGACCTCCAGCGAGCCGTCCTCCTGCGGGCGCCAGAAGCCGGTCTCCCGCTCGAGCAGGTCGCCGGTCTCGCCGTCCTGACCCAGCAGCCAGGTCCGCGACTCGAAGGTCAGGAAGGGGCGCCCGTCGTGGGCGAAGGTGAGCTGCTGGCCGAACGGCCTCGGCTCGCCGGACGCCGGGTCGACCAGTTCGCCGTCGCCGCGCCAGACGCCGACCAGCGGCAGCACACCCAGGCACCACTCGTGCAGGTCCGGGCCCTGACGCAGGTTCGCGGTGTCGTCGGTGACGGGCAGGTCCTCCCACTGCGGCCGGTTGCGCCGCGGCGAGTCCGGCGCGGCGTTCTCCGGGCCGGTGATCGTGGTCTGCAGCTGCTCGTCGGTGCCGGATTCGGGATCGGTCACGGGATCGGCTCCTCGCTGTGATGGTCGGGGGCGGGACGCTCGCCGTCCCCGGCCGCGGCGGGCTCGACGACGAACAGGCGCCGGAGCAGCCACCCGGCCCAGGCGGCGGTTCCCGCGGACAGGGCGATCAACAACCCGGTGGAGAACCAGTGCACGGCGCGCCAGCCTACTAGCGGCCGTCCCCGGAACGACGAACGCCGCCCCGGACACGGTCCGGGGCGGCGTTCGGGTGCCGGAACTCAGGCGACGGCGATCTCCGCCTGGTGCAGGCCCGGCCCGTCGGCGACGAGCGCGGACTGGCCGTTGCCGGAGCGCGAGAGCGCCCGGACGGTCCAGCTGCCGGGGGCGGCGAAGAACCGGAAGTCACCCGAGGCCGAGGACACGACCTCCGCGGTGAACTCGCCGGTGCCGTCCAGCAGGCGGACGAACGCCCCGCCGACCGGCTCGCCGCCGGCGACGACGCGCCCGGCCAGCACGGTCTCCTTCTCGAGGTCCGTGCCCGCGGGCAGGGTCAGGGACTGGTCAGGGGCTCCACACATGCTTACTTCGCTCCCAGCTCGATCGGCACGCCGATGAGCGAGCCGTACTCGGTCCAGCTGCCGTCGTAGTTCTTGACGTCGGTGTGCCCCAGCAGCTCGCGCAGCACCACCCAGGTGTGGCTCGAGCGCTCGCCGATGCGGCAGTAGGCGATGGTCGGGCGGCCCTCGTCGAACCCGGCCTCCTTGTAGAGGGAGGCCAGCTCCTCGTTCGACTTGAAGGTGCCGTCCTCGTTGGCCGCCTTCGACCACGGGATGTTGATCGCCGACGGGATGTGACCCGGACGCTGCGACTGCTCCTGCGGCAGGTGGGCCGGGGCCAGGATCTTGCCGGAGAACTCGTCGGGCGACCGGACGTCGACCAGGTTCTTGGTGTCGATCGCGTCGACGACCTCGTCGCGGAAGGCGCGGATCGAGGTGTCGGCGTCCTGGGCGGTGTAGGAGGTCGCCGGGCGGTCCTTGACGTCGGTGGTCAGGGTCCGGCCGTCGAGCTCCCACTTCTTGCGCCCGCCGTCGAGCAGCACGACGTTCGTGTGGCCGTAGAGCTTGAACTCCCAGTAGGCGTAGGCGGCGAACCAGTTGTTGTTGCCGCCGTAGAGCACGACCTTGTCGTCCTGCCCGACGCCCTTGGCCGAGAGCAGCTGCTCGAACTGCTCCTTGGTGACGATGTCGCGGCGGACCGGGTCCTGCAGCTCGTCGGTCCAGTTGACCTTGACCGCACCGGGGATGTGCCCGCCGTCGTAGGCGGTGGTGTCCTCGTCGACCTCGAGGAACACCACCCCGTCGGTCTCCAGGTTCGCTTCCGCCCAGTCGGCGGTGACGAGGACGTCCTCGCGGCTCATGTTCGAATCTCTCCCGAAATCGTGTGCTGGGTGACGGGTCAGGAACGCGCCCCGGCCGGGCCGGGGCGCAGGCGGGCGAGGAGCCCGTACATCTCGCAGCCCAGGCAGTAGCCGAAGGCCGCGTTGAGGAGGGCCGCCGCGAGGGCCGCCGCCGTGGCGACGACACCGAGCGCGGTCAGCCCGGTCAGGTAGCCCGCCGCGGCGACGGCGGTGAACACCAGGCCGACGGTCTGCGAGAAGCGGACCGGGGCGGCGTCCTCCCACTCGGACGTCGGCCCGAGCCGCCGGGCGAGCAGGGAGCGGTACAGTACCCCGTAGGGGGCGAACCGCATGCCGGCGAACGCGCCGACGGCGAAGACGACGGCCTGCGCGGTGACGAGCAGGCCGCTGCCGGACAGCAGCACCAGCGCCAGTACGACGGTGGTGACCGCGGCGGAGAACCGGACACCGCGCGGGTCGAGCCGGGGCTCGGTGCGCACGGATCCGGGGTCCGTGACGGACATGGGGGTGACTCCTGTGGACCGGGGCGACGGCCGGTCGTCGGTGCGACGTGTCGGCCTTCAGGGCACGCGGATCAGGAGTCGAGACAGAGGCAGCCGGCGAGACGGCACAGATCGACCGTGCGGCGTCGGGTCAGCGGCCAGTTCACGGTGGCGAGGGTAGCCGAACCGGCGGGATCCGTGCACCCGTCCGGTGCGGCCGTTCGGTCACAGGGCGGGGGCGGCAGGACCCGGACCGTCCGGCGCCGGGAGCGCGGCGACGAGCTCGCCGGTCCGCGGCACCCCCGCGACGCGCAGCAGCTCGGCGCCGCGCCCGTCGAAGACGACGGTGGTCGGGGTGCGCATGACGCCCAGTGCGCGCGCGACGTCGACCCGGTCGGCCACGTCGATCTCCACGTGTGCCAGCCCGGGGTCGTCGGCGGCGAGCCCGGCGAGCAGCACGGCGGTCTGCCGGCAGGGCGTGCACACCGGCGACGACAGCTGCAGCAGCAGCGCCCGCCGTCCCGCCGGGTCGACGCCCGCGAGCTCCCAGCCGGGACCGGTGGGACCGGCCGGGGCGGACCGGCGGACGGCACCGGAGCGGGCGCGCAGGACGAGACCGGCCGCCGTCGTCACCACGAGGACGACGAGCAGCACGACGAGACCGGTACCGCTCACCGGTGCCTCAGTCCGACGTCCGGTCGGAGCCGACGCCCAGGTCCCGGACGGCCCCGGAGATCTCCAGGACGTTGAACTCCGGCACCGAGACCGACGTCGGCGTGACACCGAGCGGCAGCCGGCCCGGGTCGGCCTCGACGGCCATCGCCGACATGAGGGAGTCGCGCACCGCGGCCGGGACGGGTTCGTGCGTCTCGTACTCGCGGACGTCGCGGGGCACGATCCGCAGCTTTCCGTCCGAGACGACGAGCGCGCTCAGCACCGCGACCTTCGCGTCCTCGCCGTCGACCGGCATCTCGGCCACGAACCGAGCCGCGTTCCGCGGGTCGAGCCCGCGCAGGGTGGGGTCCGCACCCTCGCGGATCACCGTGTCGATGTCGTTCGCCTCGACCTCCTCGGCGGTCAGGCGCTCCACACCGGCGGCGGGACCCCCGGCGGCGACGACCAGCCGGCGCACGTCCATCGGGCCGATCCGGACGATCCCCTCGGCGGCCGCCGCACGAAACCGGGACGGCCCCGAGCCGATCAGGTCGGACAGGGGCGCCCGCACGCCGTGCATCTGCACCTCCACCTCGGGGGTCTGCAGCGGGCCGATCGGCACCCGCTGCATGGAGACGTCGATCCGGTCGTAGCGGCCGGTCACGGCCTGCACGAGGAACGAGATCCCCTGCACCTGCACCGCCGGGTCCTCGGGGAGGCCCAGCCGGTCGCGCATCTGGCGGGAGATCCCGGACTCGGCCGCGGCGGCGGTGCCGAGATCGGCCAGCACGAGCACGGCGACGACGGCCAGGGCGGCGGCGACCACGCGGTGCACGGTGGTGCGCCGGTCGGTGCCCCGGTCCGGCCCCGGGCCGGTGCCGCGGTCGGCGCCCCGGCCGGGCGCCGGGAGGGTGGGCGACTGCACGGATGGTCCTCCCGGAGATCCCGGTGCTGCGGACGTAACTCCCTGACGGTAGTGAGCCCGCCGGGACCCCGGTCCGGCGGCCCCGGACCTGCTCCGACGGACGGGTTCCGGCCCGATCGTTCGCGTGACCGATCCAGATCGGGAGCGTGAGCCGGATCGCGATCGTGCTGACCACCGGATGACGGGGCGGTATCGTCCGCGTATCGCGAGAGGAGGAGTCCATGGAACTGCTCCTGCTGACCACGGCTCCGGATGCGGCCGCCGTGCTGCCTGCCCTGTCCCTGCTGCCGCACAACGTGCGGACCGCGGCGCCCGAGGTGGCCGCACTGCTCGACGCGGGCCCGCACGACGCGGTCCTCGTCGACGCGCGCAGCGACCTGGTGGCGGCCCGGAGCCTGTGCCGGCTGCTCGGCAGTACGGGTACCGGCGTCCCGGTCATCGCCGTGCTCAACGAGGGCGGCCTGGTGGCCGTCTCCGGTGAGTGGGTGGTGGACGAGATCCTGTTGCCGGACACCGGCCCGGCGGAGGTGGACGCGCGGCTCCGGTTGCTCCGTGCCCGGCCCGGCGCCGAGTCGGCGTCGGGGGGCGGGGCGCTGGTGCTCGGTGAGCTGGTGATCGACGAGGCGACGTACTCGGCCCGGCTCAAGGGCCGGTTGCTGGAGCTCACCTACAAGGAGTTCGAGCTGCTCAAGTACCTCGCGCAGCACGCGGGCCGGGTGTTCACCCGGGCCCAGCTGCTGCAGGAGGTCTGGGGCTACGACTTCTTCGGTGGCACCCGCACCGTCGACGTCCACGTGCGGCGGCTGCGCGCCAAGCTCGGCGGCGAGCACGAGCAGATGATCGGCACGGTGCGCAACGTCGGCTACAAGTTCGTCCGGCCGTCACGGGGCGGGCTGACCGCCCCGCCGGACAGCGATGCCGACTCCGAGGCCGACTCCGAGCCGTCCGACCGTCGCCTGCCGGGCGCCGGCCGTCCCACCGGACCGGGACGGACCACCCCGGGCGCGCTCTCCCCACGCTGACGACACAGTGCACGGACACGACCCGCGGACCCGCCCGGTCCGCGGGTCGTGTTCTAGGGTCCGGCGGGTGGACCCGCAGGTGCTGACCCGACTCGACGCCGACACCGCCACGGCGGTGCACGACCTGCTGGCGACGGCCGCCGCGCACGACGGCGCCGACTCGTTCTCCGAGCAGTTCCTCCTCACCCTCCGGGCGGGGGAGGAACGCGCCGGGGTGCACCACGTCGTGGTGCCCGGCGCGGACCGCGCCGTCGCGGGGTACGCCCAGCTCGACGGGGAGTACGCCGAGCTCGCCGTGCACCCGGCGGAGCGTCGCCGTGGCGTCGGGTCCGCTCTGGTCACGGCCCTGGAGGGGCTCACCGCGGATCCGCACGTCTGGGCGCACGGCGATCTCGACGCCGCGAAGGGCCTCGCCGAGCGGCACGGCTACCGGCGCGACCGGGTGCTGTGGCAGATGCGCCGCACCGCCGGCGAGCCGTTGCCCGAGGTGAGCCTCCCGGACGGGGTCACGCTGCGGTCGTTCGTCCCCGGCTGCGACGACGACGAGTTCCTCCGGGTCAACAACGCCGCCTTCGACTGGCACCCCGAGCAGGGCGGGTGGACGGGCGCCGAGCTCGCCGCCCGCCAGGCCGAGGACTGGTTCGACGCCGACGGGTTCCTGCTGGCCACGGCCCCCGACGGCACCCTGCTGGGCTACCACTGGACGAAGGTCCACCCCGCCACCGGCGACGAGCCCGCGATGGGCGAGGTCTACGTCCTCGGTGTCGATCCGGCGGCGCACGGGCGCGGGCTGGGCCGGGTCCTGACCCTGGCGGGGCTGCACCACCTGCACGATCGCGGGCTGGACACGGTCCTGCTCTACGTGGAGGCGGACAACGGCCCGGCCGTGCGCGTCTACCAGCGGCTCGGATTCGTCGTGCACGCGGCGAACGTCAACTACGCCCGCTGACAGGTGGTCACGAACCGGCTGCGCTGCGATCACGATCCATCGAACGTGTGATGTGGATCCACCCACCCGGTGGGCCTGTTCATTCCACGTTCATCTTCCGTGGGCCCCCCGTCCAACGTCGGCTTCTAGCGTTCCGCCCGGCGGTCACTCCGGCCGCCGTCCCGAACGGCACGAGCCGATCACGGAGGAACCTGCAGTGAAGACCAAGCGGCGTGCGCCCCGGGCGCGCCTGGCGGCCGTCGGTGTCGCGACGACCTGTGCGCTGTTCGTCGCCGGCTGTGGCGCCGCGAACGAGGGCGGTGGCGGCGGTGCCGCCGAGGGCTCCGGCGTGACCGGCAGCATCTCCGGCGCGGGCGCCAGCTCGCAGCAGGCGGCCATGCAGGCGTGGAACGCCGGGTTCGCCGAGGCCAACCCCGGTGCCACGGTCAACTACCAGCCGGTCGGCTCGGGCGGCGGCCGCACCCAGTTCGTCGAGGGCGGCGTCCAGTTCGCGGGTTCCGACGCCTACCTGAAGGACGACCAGCTGAACCAGGCGCGCCAGCGCTGCGGCGGCTCGGTCATCGAGATCCCGAACTACGTCTCGCCGATCGCGGTCGTCTACAAGCTCGACGGCGTCCCGGAGCTGAACCTCGCCCCGGCGACCATCGCCGGCATCTTCAAGGGCGAGATCACGACCTGGAACGACCCGAAGATCGCGGCCGACAACCCGGGCGCGCAGCTGCCGGCCACGCCGGTCACCCCGGTGCACCGCTCCGACGAGTCGGGCACCACCGAGAACTTCACCGACTTCCTGAACAAGGCCGCGGCGGACGTGTGGACCGACGAGGGCGACGGCAACTGGCCGGTCCAGGGCGGCGAGGCCGCCCAGGGCACCTCGGGCGTCGTGGGTGCGGTCGGGGCCGGCAACGGGACGATCGGCTACGCCGACGCCTCGCAGGCCGGTGAGCTGGGCAAGGCCAACGTGAAGCTGGGCGAGCAGAACGTCGCGCCGACCGCCGAGGCCGCCGCGAAGATCCTCGAGGAGTCGCAGCGGGTCGAGGGCCAGGGCGACACCTCGTTCGCCTACGAGCTCAACCGCACCGCCACCGGCGGCGCCTACCCGGTCGTGCTGGTCTCGTACCTGCTGGCCTGCCCGCAGTACCCGGACCAGGCGCAGGCCGACGTCACCAAGTCGTTCCTGAACTACGTGGTCAGCCCCGAGGGCCAGCAGACCGCGGCGCAGAACGCGGGTTCCGCCCCGATCTCGGACGCCCTCCGGGGCCAGATCACCCCGGTGATCGACCAGATCACGGCCGCGGGCTGAGCCTGAGTCGGATGTCATCTAGCCAGGGACCCCGGTCGGTGTTCATCATGAACGCCGACCGGGGTTCCCGGCGCCACCCCCTGCCCAGCGCACGTCCGCACCTTCAGGGATCACTGTGACCACCACGGAATCGAAGCCCGGGACCCGGGCAACCACGCCGGTCAGCCAGCTCGGGGACCGCATCTTCGCCGGCTCCGCGAAGGGCGCCGGGATCCTGATCCTCGTCGTCCTCGCCGGCGTCGCCGCGTTCCTGATCACCGAGGCCGCGCCCGCGTTCGTCGCGCCGGCCGAGGAGGTCCACGGCGGGCTGTTCGGCTACATCGCACCGCTGGTGTTCGGCACTGTCCTCGGTGCGGTCATCGCGTTGGTCATCGCGACCCCGCTGGCCGTGGCGGTGGCCCTGTTCATCAGCCACTACGCGCCGCGGCGGCTCGCCCAGACCCTGAGCTACGTCGTCGACCTGCTCGCCGCGGTGCCGTCGATCGTCTACGGCTTCTGGGGTGCGTTCACCCTCGCCCCCGCGTCGGTCGCCCTGAGCGTGTGGCTCAACGACTACCTCGGCTGGATCCCGCTGTTCGCGGGCCCGCCGTCGGTGACCGGCCGGACCATGCTGGTCGTCAGCGTGGTGCTCGCCGTGATGATCCTGCCGATCATCACGGCCGTCGCCCGGGAGGTGTTCCTGCAGGCGCCGAAGCTCCACGAGGAGGCGGCGCTCGCACTGGGCGCGACCCGCTGGGAGATGATCCGGCTGGCGGTGCTGCCGTTCGGCCGCTCGGGCGTGATCTCCGGTGCGATGCTGGGTCTCGGCCGCGCGCTGGGCGAGACGATGGCGGTCGCGACGATCCTCTCGGTCTCCGGCGCCGTCACCTTCAACCTCATCAGCAGCGAGAACCCGTCCACGATCGCGGCGAACATCGCCCTGCAGTTCCCCGAGGCCTCCGGCATCGACGTGAACGTGCTGATCGCCTCCGGCCTGGTGCTCTTCGTGATCACCCTGCTGGTCAACATGCTCGCCCGCTACATCGTCGAGCGCCGCCGCGACTTCTCCGGAGCGAACTGAGATGTCCACCGGAACCGAACGCAACCGCACCGACGCAGAGGTCACCGTGACCGGAACCGGCCTGGAGGCACCCGCGGCCACACCGACGGTGCTGCGCCGCACGAGCACACTGCCGAAGTGGGCCCCGTGGGGGCTGCTCGCGGCCGCCGCCGTCGTCATGGCCGGCGTCACCGCGCTGCTCGGCTCGGGCGTCGGCCTGTGGGCCTTCCTCACCGCCGTGAGCTTCGCGCTCGTCACCTACGTCGTCTCGCGGAGCGTCGAGGGCGGCCGCCGTGCGATGGACCGCCTGGTCACCGTCGTCGTGTCGACGGCCTTCGCTCTGGCGATGCTGCCCCTGGTCTCCGTCCTGTGGACGGTCGTGACCGAGGGCTGGGCCCGCTTCGACACGGCGTTCTTCACCCAGTCGATGCGCGGCATCGTCGGGGTGGGCGGCGGTGCGCTGCACGCCGTCCAGGGCACCCTGATCATCACCGGGCTGGCCGCGCTGATGTCGATCCCGGTCGGCGTGCTCACGGCCATCTACCTGGTCGAGTACGGCAACAACTCGAAGCTCGCGCGTGCGATCACGTTCTTCGTCGACGTCATGACGGGCATCCCGTCGATCGTCGCCGGTCTGTTCGCGTACGCGCTGTTCGCCCTCCTCTTCGGTCCGGGCGTCCGGTTCGGCTTCGTCGGGGCGGTGGCGCTCACGGTGCTGATGATCCCGATCGTGGTGCGGTCGACCGAGGAGATGCTCAAGATCGTCCCGAACGAGCTGCGGGAGGCGTCCTTCGCGCTGGGCGTGCCGAAGTGGCGGACGATCCTCAAGGTCGTCATCCCGACCACCGCGGGCGGCATCGCCACCGGCGTCACCCTGGCGATCGCCCGGGTCATCGGTGAGACGGCTCCGCTGCTGGTCACCGTCGGGGCGGCACTGGGTGTGAACCTCAACCCGTTCTCCGGCCCGATGTCGACCCTGCCGGTCTTCTCGTACTACGCGTACGCGACGCCCGGCATCCCGCGCGAGGCGTTCATCGACCGTGCCTGGACCGCGGCCCTGGTGCTGATGCTGATCGTGATGATCCTGAACATCGTGGCCCGCCTCATCTCCCGCATTTTCGCCCCGAAGACCCGATAAGGAATCCCGGACATGGGCAAGAGTGTCGAAGCCAAGGACCTGAACATCTACTACGGGTCGTTCCTCGCCGTCGAGGGCGTCAACATGGTGATCAAGCCGAAGACGGTCACGGCGCTGATCGGCCCGTCCGGCTGCGGCAAGTCGACCTTCCTGAGGTCGATCAACCGGATGCACGAGAACATCCCCGGCGCCCGCGTCGAGGGGAAGCTCGAGCTCGACGGCCAGGACCTCTACGGGACCAACGTCGACCCGGTCGGCGTCCGGCGCCAGATCGGGATGGTGTTCCAGCGGCCGAACCCGTTCCCCACGATGTCGATCTACGACAACGTGATCGCGGGCATGAAGCTGAACAACAGGAAGGCGTCGAAGGGCGAGTTCGACGACACCGTCGAGCGCTCCCTCCGTGGCGCCAACCTGTGGAACGAGGTCAAGGACCGGCTGGACAAGCCGGGCTCGGGCCTCTCCGGTGGACAGCAGCAGCGGCTGTGCATCGCCCGCGCGATCGCGGTGCGTCCCGACGTGCTGCTGATGGACGAGCCCTGCTCCGCGCTGGACCCGATCTCCACGCTCGCGATCGAGGACCTGATCAACGAGCTGAAGAACGACTACACGATCGTCATCGTGACCCACAACATGCAGCAGGCGGCGCGGGTCAGCGACTTCACCGGCTTCTTCAACATCGAGGGCACCGGCAAGCCCGGCAAGCTGGTGGAGCTCGACGAGACCAAGACGATCTTCTCGCAGCCCACGCAGAAGGCGACCGAGGACTACGTGTCCGGCCGCTTCGGCTGAGCCGCCCCCGGCACACGACGGCCCCGGCACCCGCGCGACGGGTACCGGGGCCGTCGTGCGTCGTACCCGCGGTGCGCCCGTTCGGTGGGGGCCGTCGGCCCCGCGGCCCCGCAACCGAGGGACGCCCCTCCGTTCACCCGTAGCGGGTGTGGCCGCGGCCGGACCGGCGGTCTTCCATCGGTCCGGACGACGTCCTGCCGGTCCGGGCCCGCCCGGCCGGCGTGACGCCGCGGGACTCCGCGGCGCGGCGCGAGCGGATCGGAGGCCCGGCCATGAGGACCGACGTTCCGGCCGGCCGGGAGGCCGCCACGGGTGACGACTGGTTCGCGCGGACACCGGCCGCGGTCGCGGAGGCCCTCGGCGTCGATCCCGGCCAGGGGCTCTCGACGGCCGTGGCCGAGGACCGGCTGCGGATCCACGGGCCGAACGCGCTGCCCGAGGAGAAGCCGAAACCCGGCTGGGTCCGGTTCCTCGACGAGTACCGCAGCTACATGCAGCTCATCCTGCTCGCCGCGGCCGTCGTCTCGCTGTTCGTGCAGGAGTGGGGCACCGCGGTGCTGCTCCTCGCCCTGACGGTGCTCAACGCCGTGATCGGGTTGCGGCAGAAGGGCAAGGCCGAGAGCGCGATGAACGCGCTCAAATCGATGATGAAGGCGACCGCGCGGGTCCGTCGCGACGGCACCTCGACCGAGATCCCGGCCGAGCAGGTGGTCGCCGGCGACGTCGTGCTGATCTCCGCGGGCGACCAGGTCCCGGCCGACGGCCGCATCGTCGTCGCGAGCGCGCTGCAGATCGACGAGTCGGCATTGACCGGCGAGAGCACGCCGGCGTCGAAGGACGTCGCCACCCTCGACGCCGGCGGTGCCCCGGGGCCGGGCGACCGGACGAACATGGCCTTCACGAACACCCCGGTCACGCACGGGAGCGGGACGGTGATCGTCACCGGCACCGGAGCACGGACGGAGCTCGGGCGGATCTCCTCGATGCTCGCCGGGACGGAGCGGGAGAAGTCACCGCTCACCCGGGAGCTCGACCGGCTGACGCTGTGGATCGCCGCCGCGGCGGGGCTGACGATGCTGGTGATGTTCGTGCTCGGCCGCGGCCGGGGCGAGGCCTGGGACGTGCTGTTCGTCAGTGCGGTCGCGCTGGCGATCGCGGCCGTCCCGGAGGCGCTGCCGACGGTCACGCAGTGGATCCTCTCCGTCGGCGGCGTCGATCTCGCCGCGCGCAACGCGATCGTGAAGGAGCTGCCGTCGGTCGAGACGCTCGCCTTCACCTCCGCGATCAACTCCGACAAGACCGGCACGTTAACGAGGAACGAGATGACGGCGGTCGAGGTCGTCGACGTCGGTGACCGCTGGACCGTCTCGGGCAGCGGCTACGAGCTCGCGGGGGCGGTCCACCACGCGGCCGGTCGCGCGGCGTCGATCGAGCCCGCGATCCTGCCGTACGTGCTCGCGAGCGATGCGCAGCTCGTCGACGGCCGGGTCGTCGGGGACCCGACCGAGGGGGCGCTGCTGGTGCTGGCGCACAAGGCGGGACTGGACGTGGAGGCGACCCGCGCGCGGCTGCCGCGCCTGGCCACGCTGCCCTTCGACCCCGGCTACAAGCTGATGGCCACCTTCCACACCGCGGCCGACGCGGCGGGGCGGCCGGTGGTGCGCTGCTTCGTGAAGGGCGCGGCGCCCGCGGTGATGGACCGGGCGTCGTCGGCGCTCTCGGCGGACGGCCCGGCACGGTGGGACGCCGGGCTCGCGGAGCGGGCGACCGGGCACATGGTGCGCATGGAGCAGGCCGGGATGCGGGTGATGGCCGCCGCGGTGCGCGATGTCGATCCCGGTGCGTTCGACGCCGACGGCGACCTGCTCGCCCTCGTCACGGACCTCGAGCTGACGAGCCTCGTCGGGATGGTGGACCCGCCCCGCGCGGAGTCCCAGCAGGCCGTGGCCGAGGCCCAGGCGGCGAACATCCGGGTCCGCATGGTGACGGGCGACGACGTGACCACCGGTGCCGCCATCGCCGAGCAGCTCGGCATCCGGGGCACCGCTGTGCTCGGCGCGGACTTCGCCGCCCTCCCCGAGGACGTGCGGCTGGCCCGGATCGACGAGATCGGCGTGATCGGCCGGGTCGCCCCGGAGCACAAGGTGCTCCTGGTGGACACGCTGAAGAAGAAGGGCGACGTCGTCGCGATGACCGGTGACGGCGTGAACGACGCCCCGGCCATCAAGGCCGCCGACATCGGGATCGCCATGGGGTCCGGCACCGACGTCGCCCGGAACGCCGGCCGGATGATCCTCTCCGACGACAACTTCTCGACGATCGTCTTCGCCGTCGAGCAGGGCCGGAAGATCTACGACAACCTGACCAAGTACATCCGCTTCGTCCTGTTGCTGCTGGTCGTCTTCGTCCTCACCTTCCTCGGGGCGACCCTGTTCGACATCGCCGCGGGCGAACCGTTCACACCCGCCCAGGTGCTGTGGATCCACTTCGTCGTCAACGCGGCCTTCGGGTTCGCCCTCGGGTTCGACCGCGAGACACCCGGCCTCATGTGGCTCCGCCCGCGCCCCCGCGACGAGTCCGTGATGACGCCCGGGCTGATGGTCACCGTCGGCCTCGCCGGGCTCGCCGTCAGCGCCGCGCTGCTGATCCTGATCGCACTGGCCCAGCGGACGTTCGCGGATCCCGCCGTCGGGCAGACGATCGCCTTCACGGCCTTCACCCTGTGCCTCGTCGTCGCGGCCTTCGAGTGCCGGAGCGCGACCGCGACCGTGTTCACGCTCGACACCTTCGACAGCAAGCAGATGAACCGGGCCGCGGTCGTCGAGATCGCCCTCGCCGTCCTCGTCGGGCAGTCGGACGTCTTCCACCGGCTGCTGGGCACCGTCGACATCAGCGCCGTGCAGTTCCTCTGGGCGATCGTGCCCGCCGTGGGCCTGCTCCTGCTCTGGGAGGGCGGCAAGGCCGTCGGACGGCGGCAGGCCGATCGGGTCCCGTCCAGGTCCGGGTAGTCCACGCCGTGGGGAGCCGCGATGTCCAAGCACCACAAACACCACAAGCACCACGAGCACACAGTGGTCCACGACGGCCACGTCCGTGCGGCCCCGGCCACGGGGGTCGCCGAGCGGCCGAGGATGAAGCGCAAGGAGTACCTGCGGGAGCTGCGCCGGCTGCACGGGGAGCTGGTCGCGCTCCAGGAGTGGGTCAAGGCGACGGGGGCCAAGATCTGCATCGTGTTCGAGGGCCGCGACACGGCGGGCAAGGGCGGCACCATCAAGGCCATCACCGAGCGGGTCAGCCCGCGGGTGTTCCGCGTCGTGGCGCTCCCGGCGCCGACGGAGCGCGAGAAGTCCGAGATGTACCTGCAGCGCTACGTCTCCCACTTCCCGGCCGCCGGTGAGGTCGTGATCTTCGACCGGAGCTGGTACAACCGCGCCGGCGTCGAGCGGGTCCTGGGCTTCTGCACCGAGGAACAGTCCACCCGCTTCCTCGCGATGACGCCCGAGGTCGAACGCGCGATGATCGACTCGGGGATCGTCCTGGTCAAGTACTGGCTCGAGGTGAGCGCGGACGAGCAGACGCGGCGGCTGGAGAGCCGGATCGACGATCCCCGCAAGGTCTGGAAGCTGTCCGGGATCGACCTGGAGTCCTACACGCGGTGGGCGGACTACTCGCGCGCCCGCGACGCCATGTTCGCCGCGACCGACACCGCCTGGGCGCCCTGGTACGTGGCGCACTCCGACGACAAGCGCCGGGCCCGGCTGAACGTCATCACGCACCTGCTCGACCGGGTGCCGTACGAGCACGTCCCCCGGAAGAAGGTCCACCTGCCCGAACGGGACGCACCGCCGGACACGGCCACCCCCGTCGTCCCGCTGCGCTGGATCCCGGCACCGTTCTGACCCGAGCGGCCGCCGGGGTCAGAGCGAGACCTGGTCCGGGGTGGTGCCGGTGACGGCGTAGACGACGTGCTCGGCAAGGTGGACGCAGTGGTCGGCGTAGCGCTCGTGGAAGCGGGCCAGCAGGGCGACGTCGACGGCGGCGGGCACCCCGGCGTCCCAGTCGGAGCCGAACATCATCTCGAAGACGGAACGGTGCGCGGCGTCGACGGCGTCGTCGTCGGACTCCAGCTCGCAGGCCAGGACGACGTTGCGGGTGCGGAGCACCTCGACGGCCTTGTCACCCATCGCCGCGACGCGGGCGCCGTAGTCGGTGAACAGCGGGCGGGCCTGCTCGGGCAGGGCCGGCCGGTCGCCGGAGCGGGCGACCACCTCGGCGACGTGCCGGGCGAGGTCCCCCATGCGCTCCAGCTGCTGGGAGCAGCGCAGCGCGGTGACGACGGCCCGCAGCGGTGTGGCCGTCGGCTGGTGCAGCGCCATGGTCTCCACGGCGAGCAGCTCGATCGCGGCCCGGTGCCCGTCGGTGATGGAGTCACGGGCGACGACCTGCTCGGCGAGGCGCATACGGTCGTGGAGCAGTGCGTCGGAGGCGCGGTGGAAGGCGGCGGCGACCAGCGGGCTCATCTCGTCGAGCATCAGCTGGAGCTGCTCGAGATTGTCGTCGAGCGTCTCCCTGCGCATGTGACGACCTTAGTTCGGGTCCACGGACCGGCTCGGCCCGGTGCCGGTGAACGGTTGGTGAACGGCCGCGGCGGTCGCGAAGGTGTGGTGGGTCATGCGGCCCGGCGTACGCCGAGCCTCAGGTCCACCTGGAAGCGCTCGGCGGATCCGAGCACGGTCGACCGGACGCCGGTGACCTCGAACCACTCGAGCGACTGCCCGACCCGGACCATGCCGTTCCGGATCGCCTCCTCGACGCTCTCGTCGGAGGTGCCCACCACCTCTGTGACGACGCAGCCCGCATGCTCCATGGACGCGGGGTGCCCCCACGGCCCACGGACCAAACCCGATCCGGCGACCGGTCGGCGACGGGCCGGTCGACCGGGTGTGCGGTGGGTGACCGGCGGACGGTCAGACGGCGAGCGGACCCGGCATCTGGCCGGTCACGACGTAGACGATCCGGCGTGCGACGGCGACGGCGTGGTCGGCGTAGCGCTCGTAGAACCGGGCCAGCAGGGCGACGTCGACGGCTGCGGACACCCCGTGCGTCCAGTTGCGGTCCATCAGCACGGTGAACATGTGCTCGTGCAGGTCGTCCATCGCGTCGTCGTCGGCCTCGAGCTCGGTGGCGGCCTCGAGGTCACGGCTGCGGATCACCTGGCCGGCCTTCTCCGCGAGCTGGACGCCCACCCGGCCCATCTCGGCGAAGTAGGGCTTGATCTCGTCCGGGACGACCGACTGGGGGTGCCTGCGCCGTGCGGCCTGGGCGACGTGCAGGGCCAGGTCGCCCATCCGCTCGAGGTCACCGGCGCCGTGGATGGCGGCGACGACGACCCGCAGGTCCGTCGCGACCGGGGCCTGCAGCGCGAGCAGCCCGAAGGCGCGGTGCTCGGCGTCGGCGCGGACGTCGTCGATCCGGACGTCCTCGGAGATGATCTGCTCGGCCAGCTGGAGATCCGACTCCAGCAGCGCGCGGGTGGCGTTCTCCATCGCGCGAGCGACGTCGTCGCACATCCCCGCAAGGCCGGAGGCCAGCTCGTCCAGCTGCACCTGGTACTCGTCGCGCATGCCACGAGCCTAGAGCGACCTCTTCCGTAGGGCAGCCTCAGTGAGTGAACCCACCGTGAACGGTGGGCGACGTTCGCCCGTTCGGGCAGGTGGGACGTCGGCTCACGAACAGTCGGCGTCGGTGGCGGGGACGGCCTGGGCGGGTTCCCGGTCACCGGCGCCGACCACGAGCCGCAGCACCCCGCTGCCCGTCGGGTCCGGGGCGGGCCGGGTACCGGGCAGCGTCCCGACGAGCGCACCGGCCGCGTCGGTGTTGTCGGGGGAGTAGCGGACCTCGGCGCGGTCGGTGGCCGGGCCGGTGGTGACCGCCCCGATCTCGTAGCCGCGGGCCCGCAGGTCCTCGGCGACCTGGTCCACGGCGCCCGGGCGCCCGGTCGCGTCCACCAGGTCGACGGTGGTGCCGGCCGCGGGCGCGTCGGCGGCCCGGGCCGCCGGCGCGGTCGCCGACTCGGGCAGCGGCTCGTGCTCGCGCAGCGCGGCGAAGAGCTCACGGGCGTCGCTGCGCTGCAGCTCCAGGTGGCTGCGGGTGTTGGGGGCCTCGGAGACCGGCAGGGGCAGGAAGACCGGGGTGCTGCCGTCGCCCGCGGTACCGGCGCGACCGAGCCCCTGCGCGAGGGAGAGGATCTCGCCGGCGTCGACGCCGTCCGCGGTGAGCGCGCCGACCACGCCCTCGGCGGAGCGCCCCGGCGCACCGGGGGTGAGCAGCGACGACGTCGACAGCGCGTCTCCCAGAGCCGCGGCGAGCACGCGCTGCTGGCGCTGGACCCGGTTGGCGGGGGAGCTGTCGCCCGCACCGGAGGCCGTGGCGAAGCGGACGGCTGCCTCGCCGTCCAGCGGGACCCGACCGGCGCCCTCGACGACCGGGCCGAGCACCGGGTCGACGACCGGCCGTTCGGTGCACACCTCGATGCCGCCGACCGCACCGACCAGGTCGGGGGCGCCGGCGAGGTCGAACGCGACGAACCCGCTCACCGGGATCCCGGTGAGCTGCTGGACGACGCCGACCGTGCAGGCCGGGCCGCCGATGTCGTAGGCGGTGGCGAACGCCGTGCGGGACTCGGCGGGCACGGTCTCGCCATAGGAGCCGGTCGCGGCGTCCCAGCGCCGGCACGGGGGCCGGGGGACCTCGAGCGTCGCGGGGACCGACAGGGTCACGGCCGGGGCGCCACCGGCCGGCCGGTGGACGAGGACGGCGGTGTCCGTGCGGGCGGCCTCGGGCGCTCCGGCCCGGTCCGCCTGCACGCCCAGCACCAGCACGTTCCGGTCGCCGGCCTGCAGCTCGGCGTCGAGGACCGCGTCGGAGTCCGGGGCGAGTGCGGCGACGGAGCGGACGCCGTCGTAGACCTCGCCGCGGCCGGCGAACCCGAACGCCGTCGCCGCCAGGACGACGACGGCGGCCGCCGCCGCGGCGATCCGCAGCGGGCCGCGCCGACGGGCCGGTCCTGCGGGCGCCGGGGTCGCGGTGCCGGGCTCGTCCTCGGTGGTGTCGCGGTCGTCGACGGCAGTGGCGCGGGCCTCGTGGTCGGCGTCGGCCCCGTCGTCGTGGCCCTTCCGGCCGTCGGCCGCAGCGTCGGCCGCAGCGTCGTCGTCGGCGTAGCGGCGGCGGAGCCGGCGCGGGACCAGGGCGTCGAACGCCTCGGTGCGGCGGGAGTCCGTGGCGCCGCGGCCCCGGCCGGTGGCGCGGGCCGGTTCCGCCGTGGCGCCCGGTGCGGGCGGCGGGGTGCCGTGCGCCGGTTGCGGGCGGGACCGGGTGGGGTCCGGGCCGTTCGCGGGCGCCCGGTCCGGCCGCGGAGGCGTACTCCCCGGGCCGGACGCGTGCGGCCGTCGGTCGGGCCGGTCGGGCTGCGGCACACCCGGTCCGGACGGCGGGACGCGGTTCGGCTGCGACGTCCCGGGGCCGCCCGGGCCGCCCTGGCCCGTGACGGGGCAGCGCTGCGGTGCCTCGGACGCGGGACGCGCGTCGGGCGGGACCGGACCCGGCGGGACGGGCCCCGAGGGGACGGCGCCGGAGTGGCCGGCGGGTCCGCGGCCCGGGGGCACCGGACCGCGCGGCGTCGGGCCCGACGGATGGGAACCGGACGGATGGGAACCGGACGGTGCTGGACCGGACGGTGCCGGCCCGGAGGGTGGGGGGCCGGTTCGTGGGGGACCGGGCGGGACGGTGTCGGGCCCGGACGACGGGTCGGCCGGTGTCGGGCCGCCGGGGCTGCGGGGCACCCGTCCGCCGCGCACGCGCATGACCCCGCTCGGGGAGGCCGTGCCGGGGCCAGGGGCGCCGCCGGGCCGAGGCGTCGGGCCGGAGCCGGACCGCCCCGCCGGTGGGCGGGCACCGGTGCCGGGCCGGTCGGGGTCCACGGGCGCGGGACGGTCGGGTTCCACGGGCGCGGGGTGGTCGGCGGGCCCGCGCTCCTGCGCGGCGCGGCGTGCGTCCTCGCCCTCGGCCCGGCGACGGGTACGCCGGGACCGGCGCGCGTCGTCGTCGTCCTGCACCGGGCCTCCTCGTCGCGTGTCCGCTCCGGGACGCGCGGTGGCCGTGCGCCGTTCGGGGGGGGCGCGGGCCACGGACGCCGGCCGGGCGTCCGGCGCCGATTCTATTCGGGAGGGGGCGGTGTCGCGGGTCCGGGGCGGCTCCGACCGGCGTCCGGTTGGGGGATCGACCTACGTCCGGACGCGGCTCCGGCGAGCGTCACCCTGCCGTCGCCGGACCGGTGGGCGACCGCGTTCCGGCCGGCCTGCTTGGCCGTGTACAGCAGCAGGTCGGCCTCGTCGACCAGCGCCTCGGTCCCGGAGGTGCCGGGGACGGCGTGCGCGACGCCGATGCTGATCGTCATCCGGAGCTCCGGGTGGAGCGCGGACCAGTCGTGGGCGGCCACCCGCTCCCGGGCCGCCTCGCAGGCGGCGATCCCCTCGTCGGCGGAGACGTCGGGCAGGACGAGTGCGAACTCCTCGCCTCCGTAGCGCGCGCAGAAGGCGCCGCGCGGCAGCTCCCGGCCCAGCTCGTGCACCATCCGCTGCCGGACGCGGTCCCCGAACGGATGCCCGTGGGTGTCGTTGACCTGCTTGAAGTGGTCGATGTCGGCGAGTGCCAGGCAGACCCGGCCGGTCCCGTCGCCGAGCAGGTCGACGAGACGTTCGTCGAGGTAGCGACGGTTGTACGACGCCGTCAGGCTGTCCCGTCGGCTCTGCTCGCGCGCCTCGGCGTGCTCGCGGCGCAGCCGGTCCAGCTCGTCCTCCACCGTGGCGCCGGTGGGGCCGTTCAGCAGCCGGACGGCCTCGCGCAGGTGCAGGTACGCCTGCTCGTAGCGGTCGTGACCGGCCAGCCGCTCGGCGGCGGCGGTGTGCAGCGCGGCGCGCGCGGCGGGATCGGACGGTGCGACGCCGTCGAGGGCGGTGTCGTCGAGCGCGACGCCGTCGGCGGGCGGCGCGGTGCGACGTGCCGAACGCACGAGATTGCGCACCGACCAGGCCGTGTCGGTCACCCTCCACCTCCCGTCTCACCTGTCGTCACGAGGGTCATCGGTACGACACCGGTCCCGCTTGAGGCGTGAGCCGGCGTGGCACCCGTTCGGCGTGCCCGGTTCCCCCGGCTCGGGGAACCATGATCGCCCCGTGGTGGCGGGATCAGCCGCCGGAGTGCTCGACGTCCGCTCCGAAGGGGACGGACACGTCGTCCGGGTCGTCGAGCCAGTGCTCGGGGAGGACGACGCGGCCCGGCGAACCCTGCCGCCCGCGCGGGCCGTCCGCCTCGGCCGGGAACGGCTCGTACGGGTCCAGCCCGGTGAGCAGCTCGTCGAGGTGGTCGATGGACTCGACCATCCCGAGGCTGCGCCGCAGCTCGGGCCCGACCGGGAAGCCCTTCAGGTACCAGGCGATGTGCTTGCGCACGTCCCGGATCCCCTTGTGGTCACCCATGTGCTCGCACAGCAGGACGGCGTGCCGGCGCAGCGTCGCCGCCACCTGACCCAGGTCCGGCGGGGCGGGCAGCTCGCGGCCCGCGAACGCCGCCTCGAGGTCGCCGAACAGCCACGGCCTGCCCAGGCAGCCCCGGCCGACGACGACGCCGTCGCACCCGGTCCGGGCGACCATGTCCAGCGCGTCCTGCGCGGAGAAGATGTCGCCGTTGCCCAGCACCGGGACGTGGGCGGGCACGTGCTCGCGGAGCCGGGAGATCGCGTCCCAGTCCGCCTGGCCGGAGTAGCGCTGGGACGCGGTGCGGGCGTGCAGCGCGACGGCGACGGCACCCGAGTCGACGGCGATCCGGGCCGCGTCCAGGTAGGTGTGGTGGTCGTCGTCGATGCCGATCCGCATCTTGACGGTCACCGGCCGGTCCCCGGCGCCCTCGACGGCGGCGCTCACGATCCGCTCGAACAGCTTCCGCTTGAACGGCAGCGCCGCCCCGCCGCCCCGGCGGGTGACCTTGGGGACCGGGCAGCCGAAGTTCATGTCGATGTGGTCGGCGAGATCGCGCTCGACGATCATCTGCGCGGCCCGCCGCATCGAGTCGGGATCGACGCCGTAGAGCTGCATCGAGCGGGGGTGCTCGTCGGCGTCGAACGCGATCATGCGGAACGTCAGCGGGTTCTTCTCCACCAGCCCGCGGGCGGTGATCATCTCGCAGACGTAGTAGCCCGCGCCCTGCTCGCGGCACAGACGCCGGAAACCGGGGTTGGTGATACCCGCCATGGGTGCCAGCACCACGGGCGTCTCGACCTCGAACGGGCCGATGCGCAGCGGCGGCAGCACCCGCTCGCGGTGGGCGGGGGTGTCCGTCCGCCCGTCGCGGGGGCGGTCCTGCACGATCGTCACGGGACCATTGTCCCAGGCACCGGTCGCGCGGGTGCCCCCGCCCGGACGGCTCAGAACTCGACGGTCACACAGGCCGGACGGCCACCCGCGGTACCGGCGTGCCCGGCGTGCGTCGCGGTGGGCTCCTCGTGGACGACGACGGACGCCGCCCGCCGGTCGTCCGGGAACGTCCACGGGACGGTGCTGGTCGCCTCGGCGTTGCCCTCGGCGTCGGTCGTGAAGTCCAGCCAGATCTCGTTCTGCGGGTTCGCGTAGGCTGGGTCGACGCTCGGGGTCACCGGGTCCTGGGAGAGCTGGTAGTGCGGCCCTGCGGCGTCGCCGGCGTCGGGTCCGCACGGCATCGTGTGCGCGTGCGAGCCGTAGGCACGGTTCGGGACGAGCCCGCTCACCCGCAGCGTCGTCGTGGTGGAGCCGCCGTCGTTGCCGCTGCTGACCTCGAGGGTCGCGCCGGCCGGGACGAGCGCGGTGTCGTAGGTGTAGGCCGGGCCGTCGCCGCCCTCGGCGGTGGTCGCGGACACCTGGACGTTCTGCTCGACGGTGGCGGCGTCGCCCTGGCCGGTCTGCCCACCCCCGCCACAGGCGACGACGAGGAGCGCGGTCGCGCCGAGCAGCGCGACCCTGGCGGAGGTACGGACGTTCATACCCGGCAGTGTGGGTGAAAGGGATGTTTCGGTCGGGTACCGGCACGCCGTGGTGGTGGCGATCCACCGCTTCGGGTGTCCGCTACCGTGGCCGGGTGACAGCCGATGTGGCCGAGGCGTCGCCGGACGCCCTCGCGCAGCCGGTCCCGTGCGTCCGGTGTTCGAACGGCGCGCTGCTGACGATCGTCGGACGGTGCGCGGACTGCATCTCCGACATGGGTCGGAACTTCCCGGACGAGCGCGAGGCCTGGAAACGGGAGCTCACCGAGACGATCGAGGGTCGCTCCGACTGACGGCCCTGGTGTCGCAGTGACGAGATCGGTGGGGGTCCGCTGTAGGGTGGGACCTGGCTCGTCGTGACCGTCCGGGGGGATCCGGTGGCGGGCCGGGCCCGGTGCAGCCGGGGTCGGTCAGGGGCCTCTAGCTCAATCGGCAGAGCAGCGGACTTTTAATCCGCGGGTTCGGGGTTCGATCCCCCGGGGGCCCACATTCTCCCAGGTCAAGCACCTGATGCCGCATCCTCGTCAAGATCCACCCCCGGTTTACCCCCGGGATTGCTGAAAAGCTTCAACACACCCGCAGCGCCCGTCTGGGCGAGCTTCCGGCCGAAGTAGTTGTCCTGCGTCATCGAGACCTTCGAGTGGCCGAGCTGATCGGCCGCCTGTCGCGAGCTCAGACCCGCCGCGTCCATGAGGGTGGCCACGGTCTTGGGAGGCACGGGACCAGCTCGGTGGCAGCTATCGGCCTGACCAAGGCCCGCATCACCCAGATCCGCAGCAGCGCCCCGCCGGCACGTCGCGCGTTCTTCGGTGGCGGCCCGCTCGACATCGCTCTTCCCGGCCGGCGGCTGCTCAACCGCGACGACCTCGTGATCGCCAGCGAGGAGGACGCCACCGGCGTCCAGCTCACCGATGAGGTCGAGCGACTGATGTTCACCGTCGAGCGTCACCGAGCTACACGTACTCCTGCAGCAGCTACACCGCCGGGAAGTCGAGCAAGACCCCAACGGTTGCCAGCTGCCGCCAGCCAAGCGCCACGACGACAAGACCATCACGACCTGGACGCCGGATACTCGCTGAACCACTCGCACCTTCCCGAGCCGTCGTCCGGGGTTCCGCTCTGTGGGGACGTAATGCAGATATGCGCGTTCGAGCGGTATCGGCTCTTGTTCCCGAAGGAGCAGGCAGCGGCCCGCCGCGGTGCTGGAGCTGCTCGACGGCGCCCCGGAGCAACTGCGAGGTCTTTCTGATCACGCGTCGGAAGAGAGACCGCGGGCCTGTAGTGGCTGTCAGTGCCAAGTCTATGAACGACAGCCGCGCTGACCGTGCCCTGAAATGGCAACGGGCCGGTCCACCCGGGAGTGTGGACCGGCCCGTCGGCGTCGCGAGAAACGCGACGTGTAGATCAGCCCTCGAAGTCGCTGATCTGGCTCAGAAGGCTCTTCTGGGCCTGGTCGGTGGAGGAGCTGTTGCCCTGCTCGTTGGTCGAGTCGATCGAGTTGTCCTGGACGATCGACTGCCCCTCGCCGCCCTCGGAGTCCTCGTTGGCGAAGTCGCTGATGCCCAGAACGTCGGAGACGTTGAGCGCCGGGTTGAGCTGGGTGACGGGGGCGAAGCTCCCGTTGTCCTGGTCGGTGCTGGCGCCCTGCTCGCCGGACACGGCACCCTCGGTGGTCTGGCCCTGCTCCTGCGTGAAGTCGCCCTCGTCGGCGAAGGCCATCCCGGCGACACCGAGGGACATCGGCACAGCCATCGCGGACACGAGCAGAGTACGCACGGACTTGCGCATGATTCATCCTCTCCTGGGGTGTGATGCACATCCGGAGATCACCGGTGCGCTGACAGCGACGCTATCCGGCAGCGATTTCCAGGCGGGAGTCGGGGAGAGTGTGCAGCGTCTCGTAATTCCGGTGAACCGCTGATTGTCTGTATGCGTAGCACCCTCTTCGAGGTGCCTCTGACCGGCATGTTCTCAGGCCAGATGACAGCGTATCGAACCAACGCTAGACGTTGCTTCGATAAATAGTCGACATTCACTGGATCGAGTGAAAACCTATGCTCCCGTCGAGTTCGAACAATCGCGAGTTCGAACTTCGGTCACTTCAGGATGCGCCCCAATGGAGGCATAGCGCCTGGTTCGCCACCGTGGGGTCGGGCTGCTTGTCCGGTGGTCTAGACGGCGGTGCAGGCCACAGCCGACGTCGTGTCCCCCGACCGGGAGTCGACCGGGACCTGATGGCGGAGCACGAACGGCTGCGCGCTTCGCGACTCGCTCCGAGCGTTCGCGGTGTGGGCACGCGGCCAACTCGTCCACGCAGCCGCCGGTGATCCAGGTGTGGTGGTCTGGCGCGAGACGCCGAACTGGGCTGCGACCTGATAGTGCGGTTCGCCTTGCTCGACGGCCGGCACGGCGCGGTAGCGCTGCTCGACCACGGTCATCGACCTGGCCCTCGCCCCGTGGGGAGATCCTGCGTGATCTCCTGGCCGCGGCTGCCGACGAGCCGGCCCTGCTGGAGCTGCTGCGCGAGCGGGCCGGAGGGGCCGCGCCGGACGCAGCCTGGGTCGCGATCGTGGACCAGGCGGTGGCACGCGGCGAAGCTCCGCCGGAGGCCGTGCATCCGCGGGTGGCGGCGCTCTCCCTGGCGGTGTTGCGTGGCGGGTACGCCCTGCGCGGTGTTCCGGCCGTGCCGGACGAGGTCCTGGTCGATCGTCGACGAGATCTTCCGTCCGCTCGTCCGTGGACGGGGTTCAGCTGCCCCGAGGCGCCTACCCGCCGGTTGATGCTGTTGCAGTGGGTCGCCGTGCTCGGATGCTCTCCGAGCGACCGGGCCCGCCGAGCGCACTGGACCCAGCAAGGCGGGCCGGCTCGCGCCTCGGACCAAGAAGGTTGCCGAGTAGGACACCATCTGAGAAACTTGCCGGGTCGGAAAGTGATCGATCCGGGGGCGGGGACAATGGATGGTGACGAGGCCCGTGCGGCCTTGACCGAGGTGAGTCGGCGGCGGGGGCAGGGGACCCGGATCGCGCTGTGGTCGGGGACGCCACGCTGGTTCTTCGTGCTTGCGGCCGTGGTTCTGTTCGGTCAGATGCTGGTGACCGACCTGCGCGCCCTGGATCCGGCGCCGGCTGGTTGGTTCCTGCGATGGGGGGTGCCGCTGTCGGTGCTCGTGGTGCTCGCTGTGGCGGGGTGGGTTGCCCACCGGCGTGCGCGCGTGACCGCACACCGGAGCACGCTCGGCGAGCAGCTGTCCATCGTCGCCGTCTGCTTCGTGGTGTTCTACGGGCTCCTGATGGGGATCGGCATACCGATGCGCTTCTTCGACGTCCCGTTCGACCAGACCGTGTCCGGGACCGGGGCGATGCTGCTGATGGTGCTCGGCGGGTTCTTGTGGTCGCGCCGACGCGACCGTCGGGGCTGAGCGCGGTGCCACCCGTCCAGCCACCCGGGTTCAGCGAGTTGGTGCACGCCCCGACCCGGCTGTCGCTGCTGTCGCTGCTCTCGGCCACCGACCGGATCGAGTTCGGGCTGCTTCGCGACGGCCTGGCGCTGTCGGACTCGGCCTTGTCCAAGCAGCTGGGCATCCTGGAGGAGGCCGGGCTGGTGGCGTTGGAGCGCGACGGTGTGGGGCGCGGGAAGCGGGTGCGTGTGCGCATGACCGACAGTGGTCGGCGGACCTTCGACGACCACGTCGCCGCGCTGCAGGTCATCGTGCGCCGCGGCGCCCCCGGCGCCCCCGGCGCCCCCGGCGCCCCCGGCGCCCCCGGCGCCCCCGGCGCTCCCTCGCAGTCCACGTCCGCGAGCTGACCGCACCGATGGATCGGGACAGCCGCTGTCCGGCCCCGCGCCGACCGGGCAGCTACTGATCACGAGTCCTTCGGCGAACATCACCGGTTTGTACCCATCCCCGGTGGCAGGTCGTCACGACCTGGAATCCGCACCGCCGGAGGAACGCGACGAGTTCGGACTCGTCAGGCTCCGCGTACGCAAGCAGTCGATCGACACGAGCGAGCCGGAGCCAGTGCGCAGCAGCCGCGACGAGCGTGGTCCCGACGCCCTGCCAGCGGCTGTCCTCGGCGACACGGAGGTTCCCGACATCGGCCCAGCCGACGGGTGCTGCCACCCGGCCCGGGCCGGCGATCGTCGTGTCGATCTCGACGTATCCCAGCTCCTGCTCTGCGGTGAGAGCGGTGAATCGGGTACCGCGCTCGCCGAGGGTCCGCCGGATCGTGAGGTCGTCCCGAGTGCTGTCGGGAAGTGTTGCGACGTCGGCGAGGAGCACCTGTTCGCTTCGACGGCTCTCGAACCCGAGCTCGTCGAGCAGCCGGACGACGTGGGGCCACTGTTCGGGCACGCCGGTCAGCCCGGGAGCCGGGAGTGCGAAGTCGGCGAGCACCGAGCGGACGTTCCAGGAACGGAGGACAGCTACTGCTGCATCGGCCACGGCGCGGCCGGCCAGGTGGGCGTCGGGCCAGTAGGACGCGTCGGGCCATTGGAGCAGCCAGCGCAGCTCACCGGAATCGCGAAGGTCCGCGGCGACGTCGGTGGTGCCGCCGTAGCGGACCACGTGGGCCGCGGCAGTGATCCGGCCACGCTGCTCGCCGACCACGGTGGCACGTTCACGGACCCAGGTGTCCACGATGAACTCGTCCGGCTCGTGCTCGAGCTGGCTCAGTACGGCGTTGACGGTGACGGGCGTCCCGGGTATCGCGGCGTGGGCGTGGCTGTGGATCAGGTCCGTGAGCTGGTCGCGGTCGCTTCGCCGGAACGGTCGCACGGTGATTGCAGACATGGGTCTCCCTGGTCGACATGGTGTCGGAGATCCGCTGCCCGTGCGGTACGGGTCGACAGTAGCCGGTCGGCCGGGAGGTCGCCCGCCCCTCCACCACCTGCGCTCGACTCGGTCGGACTGAGCCGCCGAGGTGCGCGCAGCTCGACAGAACATAACCGTGAGCTAATATAAATGATCCCTGGTGTGGCCCGCTCGCTACGAGAACCCTGGAGCACTCCGCGATGAAGTACACCGTCTCGATCGAGATCGCCCTGCCGCGGGAGAAGGTCGCCCAGCTGCTCGCCGACCCGGCCCACATACCGAAGTGGCTGCGCGGGGTGGTGCTGCACGAGCCGCTGAACGGGATGCACGGGCAGGTCGGGACCGAGTCGCGCGTCGTCATGCAGATGGGACAGCAGACGATGGAGTGCACCGAGACCATCACGCGCCGGGAACCGACGGACATGGACGCGATCCCCAGCGGCAGCGTCGTCCACTTCGACCGCGAGATCGTCGCCGACGGTATGTGGAACGCCGCGCGTGAACGCCTGACCGAGGCCGGTCCGGGCACCACGCTCTGGGAGAGCGAGAACGAGTACCGGTTCAGCAGCGTGCTGATGCGACTGGCGGGGCCGTTCATGGGCGGTGTCTTCCGCAAGCAGTCCCGGCAGCACATGCTCGACTTCAAGGCGTTCGCCGAGCAGGGCACGGATGTCCGCGAAGCGGAGGCCTGACGGACGAGGAGCCGCTGAGCGGCAGATCCCGGGACGGCCTTCTAGGGCTGAGGCAGCCGGCAGCGCAGCTGCTCGAGCAGCGCCGGATCCTGGGCCATGGCCTGCGCGACGTCGCTGAACGCCTGGCTGGACCGGGCGACCGCGGCGGTGTTCTCGGGGCTCATCCGCCGCACCAGGAGCACGGCGACCCCTACCGTGCCGTCGTCGCGACGGACCTCGGTCCCGCGAGCGAGAACGCCCGGCGTGCTCCCGCCCTTCACCCCGACGCCGATCAGGCCGGGACCGGGGTCCGGGTCCTGCTCGGTCAGCCGCCGGGCGATGTCGGCGCCCTCGAACGTCCCGTGGCCGACGGCGCTCCAGAGCGCAGCGAGCTGCCCGGCGGTCCCACCCGGTCCTCCGTCGACGAACGCGGGTTCGTCGACGCCGGCGGGTACCGGCCGGGAGTCCACATCGGCGCGGAACGCGGGTTCGGAGGCGTAGCGACGGGCGAGCTGCCATTCGACGGCGCGTCGCGCGGCCCGGTCGGTCGAGGAGGGCATCAGCTCCGGGGCGAAGAACAACACGGTGAGGCCGGTCGTGCTCGGGAGCTCGCCGTCGCGCCAGCCGACCGCCTCCGCGGCGTCGGTCAGGGCCCGGTCACCGAGCCGGTCCCGCAGGAAGTCGGGGGCGGCGTTGTCGCTCCAGATCATCATCTGCTCGACAACCTGATCGAGGGTGACGGTCTGGTCCGGATCGCGTGCCCGGAACCCCTGCCTGGGGATTCCCATGTGGTCGAGAGCCTTCGCGTGGGCGTCCTCCCCGCTCCCCCGGACTGCCCAGCGTTCCCAGTCCCCGACGCGGACGGGCTCGTCCGGGGATACGACACCCCGGGCGACGGCACGGGCGTAGGCCACCATGTTCAGCGCCTCGCTCGCCGAGGCCATGGGGTGCACCGCCTCGGACCGGTGCGCCAGGCTCGTGCCGCGGCCGTCGTCGGCGACCAGCGCGACGTCCTCGGGATGGGCGGCGACGTACCCCAGCCAGCCGTCCACCGTCCCGACATCCGAATCGACCGGCGGACACGGTCCGTCGGAGGACCGGGCCGGGGCGGCGCTGCACCCTGCGGCGAGCAGCGCGCACACGACCGGGAGCAGGACGGACACCGATCCGGCCCGGGGCCCGCGCGTCGATGTCACGACGGAATTGTGACAGGACCTCGACGCGGGGATGAGCGTCCGCGGCTACTCCGGCCCGTACTCGCGGACGACCTGCGCGACCCGCACGCGGTAGTCGGAGTACCAGACGTCGCGGCCACGCCGCTGTGCGACGAGATGGGCGGCGACCTGCTTCCACGCCCGGGCAGCCGCCTCGTCGCGCCAGTAGGAGACCGTGATGCCGACGTCCTCGCGGGCGTCCTCGGCTCCGAGGAAGCCCGGCTGCTCCGACGCGAGGGCCAGCATGGACCGGGCCATGGCCTCGTAGCCGTTGTCCCCCTCCGTCCGGACGGACGAGAAGATGACGGCGACGTACGGGGGCTCGGGTGTCGACGCCAGCAGGCGGTGCGGGGCACTCACCCCGGCACCGTCGCAGGCAGCGGTCCGCCCCGCCACTGCCATTCCGACCCCTGTGTGGCGGCCTTGCCCGTGCCCGCCCCGATCGCAGTGCAGGCCCACCGGTGTCCCGCGAGGGGGTCAGGAGCGCAGCGTCTGACCGGGTGAGCGCCCGTAGACCCGCCGGTACTCGACGGCGAACCGCCCGGCGTGGGCGAAGCTCCAGCGGGCCGCGATCGCGGAGACCGTGTCGCCGTCGCCGGGGACGGCGAGGACCAGGTCGCCGTGCGCCCCTTCCAGACGGACCCGGCGCAGGTACTCCAGCGGCGTCTGGTCGCGGTGGCGGCGGAAGAGGTGCTGGAGCCCGCGCGGACCGCTGCGCGCCGCCCGCGCGACCTCGGCGAGTCCGATGTCGCGGTGGGCGTTGGCGTCGATGAACTCCACGGCCCTGCGCAGGACGGCCGGTGTCGCGGTGAACGTTCCCGGCGCTGCCCGCTCGCCGAGCGCGCCGAGCGCGTTGTTCGGGAAGGTCGTGATCAGCGCGCTCGCCAGGAGCCGGAACGCGTCGGCACGGATCAGCGGCTGCCGGGCGATCTCGTCGTGGGCCAGGACGTTCCGGGTGACGTGGCCGACGGCGCTCTTCCAGTAGCGGACCTGGGCCGGGCCGATGGGGCGGGACATGACGAAACGGACGCGGGCGGCCTCGACGCCGGTGAGGTCCTCGGCGACGGCGCAGGTCGCGGCCCGGTTGAGCCGGACCGGGAGGACGTCCATGTTGTCCAGGACGTAGCTGATCGGACGTTGCGGCGCCATCAGGAGCAGGTCCCCGGTGCCCACCTGTTCGGTGGCGCCGCCCGAGCTGGAGCTGTCGAAGGAGGTCGTGGCCCGTCTCGACGTCGCGGGTCTCCAGCCGGAGCCGACGTACGGCCGGACCGCTCTCCGCCATGACTCGCCCCTCGCCGTCCGCACGAGCGGGCGCGCTCCGGCCCGATGCGGCGGACTGCTCACTCGTCACCGCCCGCGGCGGTGCTGTCCCGGGGGGGGGGTGACTCGGCGCACATGCCAGCCGTCCGGCGCCTCGTCAATCGAGCCGATGAGGTCCCGGCGCCGGTGGGACACACTGCTCCGCCCAGCGGTCCGGCGTACGGAGCACGGAGGCTTCCGCGATGACCACCTTCGTCCTGGTGCACGGCGGATTCGTCGGTGGATGGTTCTGGGACGACGTCGCACCGCGGCTGGAGAAGTCGGGGCACCGCGTCGAGGTGGTCGAGCAGCTCCCCAGCGCCGGGCCCGATCCGGCCGCCCTCGGTGACCTGGCCGACGACGTGGAGGTCGTGACCGAGCTGGTCGAGCGCACCGGCGACGATGTCGTCCTCGTCGGGCACTCCTACGGCGGGATGGTCGTCACCGAGCTGGCCGACCATCCGCGCGTCGTCCACTCCGTCTACGTCTGCGCCGCGTGGCCCGCACGCGACCAGTCGATGATGGACCTGCTCACCCGTGGGGGCCCGCCGCCGGGCTGGGTCGCCCCGTACGAGGACGGGACCCTCCGTGCGACGGACGACCTCGAGCTCCTCCGCCAGGTGCTGTGCGCCGACGTCGAGAAGGTCCAGGCCGAGGCGGGCCTGCGCCGGATGATGCCGCAGTCGATCTCCAGTGCCGTGTCGGTCAGCTCCGCGCCGGAGCGCACGCACCCGACCACGTACGTCGTCACCGAGCAGGACGAGGCGTTGCCGCCGGAGCAGCAGGAGGAGATGGCGGCCGCGGCCGACCACGTCGAACGGCTGCCGTCCTCCCACCACCCGACGGTCTCGATGCCCGACCAGCTGGCGGTGATCCTCGGCCGGGTGCACTGAGAAAGGTGCCCGTTCCGGGCGAAAATAACTGAGAAATAGCCGCCCCATAGGGTTTCTTTAATGGAATCCCACAGTGTGGGCGCGCTGTTTGAAATCGTTGCACGGCGATGATCAGGATATCGGCATGAACGGTTTCGACCTCCCGGAACGCGCCCCTCGACTTCTCGGTGTCGTCACGATCCTGCTGGCAGCGACGGCAGGATCACTGGACGCCGTCACGTTCTTCGCCTTCGACGGCGTGTTCGCCGGTGCTATGACGGGGAACTTCGTCCATCTCGGCCTCGTCCTGGGGCACGGGAACTGGGCGGCCGTGTCGTCGCCGATGTGTGCGCTCGGCGGTTACGTCATCGGGCTCGGCCTGGGGACCGTCGTCGTGGGCCTCGCTCTGCGCAGGCTGCCGTGGCGTCACGCGGTGTGCGTCGCCCTGGCGGGAGAGTTCCTGGCCCTGGCCCTGGCCCTGGCCCTGGCCCTGGCCCTGGTCCTGGTCCTGGTCGGACTCGGATGGTGGACGCTGTCGTCCCTCGGACACCAGCCCCTCCACGTCGCCGTGCTCGTGTCCGGGGGCGCGCTCGCGATGGGCCTGCAGGCCGCGGCGTTCCGCCACGTCGGTCCGATCGGGACCCCCACCAACTACATGACCGGGGTGGTGACGAACTGGGTGTCCTCGATGGTGGACGTCGACCGGCCTCGCTGGGACGGCAACGCCGGGCTGCGCATCCTCACCGTCGTGGCCGGGGCCGCGGTCGGTGCGCTCGTCCACGGTGTCGCTCCGGCGCTGGCCTACCTCCTCCCCGTCGTGATGGTGGCGGCGGCGGTCCTGGCCATGGCCGGCGTGGCCCACACCGACCACCGGAGCCGTACCGGCGACGGATCGGACGCCCGGCACCCGGCGTGCCGGGCGGCAGCCGGGGTCGCCCCGCTCCCTGTGTGTGAGGGGCGGGGTAACGGTCGGTCGCGTCCTCATCAATTGTCCGGTGAGCGAACCGGATATCCGAAGTGACGCATGGGGCGGCCCGGCCGATTTCTGCCCTGAGGAGTGTCGTCGACATCCTGGCCGCAGACAGGTGTAACACTCTCGAACATGCGCGTGCTGCTGGTGGAGGACGACGACGGAGTTGCTTCCGCCGTGGGCGCTGCTTTCGACGCGCACGCGATCCTCTACGACCGTGTGTCACGGGGTTCCGATGCATTCGCATTCGTCGCATTCTGTGACGTGGTGGTGCTCGACCTGGGGCTGCCCGATGTGGACGGGATCGAACTCTGCCGGCAGTTGCGTCAGTGCCGGCTGGTCCCGGTCGTCATCACGACGGCCAGGGGTGACGTGGAGGACCGGATCCTGGGTCTGGACTCCGGGGCCGTCGACTACATCGTGAAGCCGTTCCACGTCGACGAGCTGCTCGCGCGGCTGCGCGCGACGCTCCGTCCCCGGCCGGCCCTGCGGTCCCGGTCGTCGCTGGTCGTCGCCGGCGACGTCGAGATCGACCTGGCGTCGTACCGGGTGTTCGTCGGCGGTGACGAGGTCCTCCTGGGTACCAAGGAGCTGCAGCTGGTCGTCGCGATCGCCGAGGCGGACGGGTCGGTGTGCACTCGTCGCCGCCTCATCGCCCAGATCTGGGGTCGCTGGTGGTCCGGTGCCGACAGGACTCTGGACACCAACATCGCGACGTTGCGTCGCAAGCTGGGACGGTCCGACGTGATCGAGACGATCCGCGGGGTCGGGTACCGCCTGGCGGTGACGGTCGATCGATCGCGGGGACCGGAGTAGCCGGCATGCGGGTACGCATGGTGACAGCGCTCATGGCCGCTGTCGTGATCGCCATCGTCTCGCTGGGAGGGCCGCTCGCGCTCCTGTCGAACTTCTGGGCGGAGCAGCAGCTGCGGAACGACCGGCTGTCGGACACGAGCTGGTTCGCCGCACTCGCGGAGCGCCCTCTCGTGGAGACGGCGTACACGGATCTCCGGGCTCACGCGGTCCAGTACCACCACCTGTACGGGATCACCGTGCTCCTCGTCGACACGTCGCAGGGAATCCTGATGGCGCCCGAACGGCTGAGCGACGCGGATCGGTCGGAACTCCTGAGGAACGAGTCGATCACGTCTGCCGCGCTGGCCGGACGGCCCGCGCAGTCGAGGGACATCACGTGGCCGTGGACGTCACGCCCGCTCATCGTCGCGGTTCCCGTCATCGCCGAGGGACGCATCCTCGGCGCGGTCGTCACGATCTCGCCCACCCGCCCGACGCGCGTGCTCGTCGCCACCAGGTGGGCCCTGTTCGGTCTGGGGGCCGTCGTCCTGGCCGGCCTCGCGTTGCTGACGGCCGTCAGGCTCGGGACCTGGATCCTGCAACCCGTCAGGCGGCTCGAAGCGCGTATGGCCGACGCGTCGAGGAACATCGAGATCGGGCGTACGGCGGTCCCGCTCGGTTCGCCGGAGGGGCCGCCGGAACTCGTGGGGCTGGAGAGGTCATTCGAGCACTTGCAGAAGCGGCTGGCGTGCATGCTCGAACGTCAGAGCGCCTTCGCCACGGATGCGAGCCACCAGTTGCGGAACCCGCTCACCGCGCTGCGGATCCGGCTCCTGGTGGTGACCGTGAAGGTGGATCGGGGGCTCCAGGAGGAGCTCGGTTCGGCGCTGCGTGAGGTGCACCGCCTCTCCGATCTCGTCGACGGCATGCTCGCGCTGGCGAAGGCGGAGAACAGGCCGGCGCGGACCCGGCACTGCCGGCTCCGCGCGGTGATCGACAGCCGGACCGAGGCGTGGAGCCCGCTCGCCGAGCTGGAGTCCGTCCGCCTGGTCGTCCACGACACGGTCGACGGCCATGCCCTGGCCAGCCCCGACGACGTCGAGACCGTGCTGGACGTCGTCATCGACAACGCGCTGCGATTCGCACCCGCGACGACGGACATCGAGCTGTCGGTCGTCGCCGCCGACCCCGACACCCTCGAGGTGCGCGTCCGCGACCACGGGCCCGGGCTCCCGGCCGACGACCACGGCAAGGCGGTCCAACGATTCTGGCGCGGACCCGGCCAGGATCCGCTCTCCGGAACCGGCCTCGGCCTTCCCATTGCCGCCAGCCTCGCCCATCGGAACAATGGGCGACTGACCCTTCGGTCCCCGCGCGAGGGAAACGGCGTGGAAGCCGTGCTGACTCTTCTGCGCACAACACATTCCACCCGAGGATGACCATGGCGAGTGGCCGGCCCCTGACGCGGCGCAGCGTCCTTTTCCTGCTCGCGTCTGGACTGGTGAGTTCCTGTCATGCGGCAGAGGCGACCGGAAGGATCCGTTTCGCCACGATCGCGGGAGAAGCACCGCAGTATCGGCTCGGCGATGCACTGGCCCGCGAATGGAGGATCGGCAGTGGCGTCGAGGTCGACGTGGTCCGTGGACCGGGTTCGGCGAGCACGATGAACCACCTGCGCAGTGGCACCGCCGACGTCGCGATCGCGACGGTGGACAGCGCCATGGCCGAGCTGGAGCGATCGCCCGGATTCGCGTTGCGGGCGCTGGCGCGTCTTCACGACGACGTCGTCCACGCCGTCGTGCCGGCGGAGTCGACCCTGCGGGAGATCGCGGACCTGGGCGGCCGCCGCATCTCCGTCGAGGACACGTCATCCGGTATACGGGCGCTCGCACCGCGCATCCTGGAGTTCGCCGGCATCGATCCCGCGGAGGAGCCGGCGCGCGAGGAGGGACTCCAGCGATCGATCGTCTCGCTGGAGCGCCGGGAGATCGACGCGTTCCTGTGGGCGGGAGCGGTCCCGACCTTCCCCATCGTCGAGGCATCCCGCCGGTACCCGGTCAGGCTGCTCGATCTGGAGCGTCTGGTGCCGATCTTCCGGCAGCACTTCCCGCTGTACTCGGCCACCGTGGTCCCGCGCGGGATCTATACCGGAACCACCGGCCCCATCGACACGGTGGCGGTGCGGAATCTGCTGCTCGTGCGGGAGGACTTTCCTGAGGAGCTGGCGTACGCGCTGACCTTGACGACCATGAACCGGCGGGCCGATCTGGTACGAGCAGCACGAGCAGCACCCGTCGCCCGTGCGATCGACCCCATGATCGCGATCATGACGCTGCCCGTTCCCCTGCACCGGGGCGCGGAGCGCGCGTATCGAGCGCTCAAGAACATGTCGTAGGACTCCGGTCAGCCGGGCAGCGACAGCGGGTCCGACACCGGCTGGTCCGCCCGCGGCTGGTCGGCCGCCACGTCGAGCGCAGCGATGACCCAGGCGTCGAACGACATGTCGGCCTGCTCGGCCGCCGAGCGCCACTGCGTCAGCCGGCCTTCGTCGATCCGGAATCGTGGGAGCACGACACCGGACGGATTCCGGCCGGACGGATCGTTCTCGATCGCGTTGCGGAGCGCGGCACGAAGTTGCTTCGTGGACCAGCCGTTCCTCGCCGCCTCGCGCAGCCAGTGGTCCTGCTCGGGATCGCGGAGCGAGGCCACCTCGGCGTGGTGCTGGAAGGTGAGCGCCGCATGACGTCGCTCCACGGTATAGCGCTGCGCCACCCATGCGTAGTTGCGCAGCGTCTGGTACTTCAGCCCGACGGCATCGATCGCGTGGCGGTAGCGGCCCGGGAAATGCTCCCGGCCGAAGATCAGCCAGTCGCCGAGGCACCATGTCGACGAATCGATGATGTGCTGGATCTGCATCCCGGCCCGTTCCCACTCGGCCAGGTCCAGATCGTCGGGGAGTGTCAGGCCCACTCGGGTGAGCAACACCTTGTTGGGCTGGGAACTACAGCGGGCGAGGGCGTCCAGAGCCGCCCCCGGGGTATCGTTCTTCGTCATCAAACCTTTGTCCTCGGAGACTGTCAGCAGACGTACTCCGAGATTAACGCCGTGTACGCGAAGAGTTCCGCACCGTTGCCCATTCCTCAGGCGTTCTTAACGTTGCCGGTCGTCCCCGGCGAGGCGATGACGGCGGGCGGCGCGGCGTGGCGTGTCCGGTCGACGGGACGTGCCGTCGCGGCGGACGCGTGCCCGCCACGGGCTCGTGCTCAGGGCGTCGCGGAGTGCGGTGCAATCATGGCTCTCCCCGCTCGTGCTCCCGGTAGGCGTCCGCGATGGCGTCGGGAATGCGGCCCCGGTCCGCCACGAAGTAGCCGTTGGCGCGCGCCCAGTCGCGGATGACCTGGTTCCGGCCCCGTGGTCTCCGTCTCCGGCGCGGGCGCCGGATCGGTGGGGGCACGCGACGGCCGGCCGCGATGAACGGATGGAGCGCGGCGCGCAGGGCGCGTGCCTCCGTCGGTGTCAACTCGCCCTCGTACTGCCGCCCGTCGAGCGCGAACGCGATGATCTCGGAGCTCTCCACCCGGCCGGTCACCGCCGGCTGCCGGGCAGCACCGGACGACGATGACCCCTATCGTCGCGGACGGCGACGACCGCTCCCACGGAAAGCGGTACCGCGCCGGCGGTCAGTAGCAGCCATACCATGACGTGTGCGGCCAGGGAGTCCCCTGCCACGACCAGCAGGCCGACCATCATGATTCCCAGAACAGCGGCGAAGAGCACGCGCCGGACCATGAATACTCTGCAGTGACACTTCTGGGTGTGCATCGTTCCCATTCTCGAATTTCTCGCCGTCGGGGTCCTCGGCGCCAGTGTGGCGTGGTCGCCGCCGATGCCGATAGGTCGAACGCCCGTCTCGGACGACTGCTCGGTCGGTGTTCTGAGGTGGTGATTCCTCGGTGTGGACAAGATGTCCGGTCGGCAGGACGCCTCGGTGAAGGGCGCAGGACGAGAATCTTCGACTGTCCGTTCAGGAGGCGCTGTGACCAGGCGCGATCGTCACTGTCGCCGGTGGGTCGGGCCATGCGGTGACAATGCACAGTCTGTGGAATGCATCCGCTGGGTCGGTGTCGCCGACGCCGGACGTCGGAGGGGGCACAACGTCGGCGACACCGATGGACATGATTACCGAAACTGCGACCCGATGCAACTTCGACTCGAAGAACAGAGTGAGCGGAGTGAATGGAGCGTGTCCGGTCACTACGGTTGCGGGCGTCCGATCCTGGTGCCTGGCCGGTCGCCCCCCGCGAGAACTTCGAACAATTCCGCCGCGTCGCCCACCCGGTTCTCCGTGTGTGGAGAGGGGCGACGGCTCACCGCCCGCGGTCGGCTGCACCATCAGGGGCCGGTTCCGGCGTGCAGAACGGCCACGCGTGCCGCCCCACGCACGCTTGACCTTCGACCCGGCTCGAAGGTCTACCGTCGCGCCGTGGTCCGCTACCGCATCTCGCAGCTCGCCGAACGGGTCGGCGTCCCGGCGACGACGCTGCGCTACTACGAGTCCCGGGGACTGCTCTCCGCCCGGCGGACCCCCGGCGGCTACCGGAGCTACGACGAGCGCGACGTCGAGCGGGTCCGGTTCATCGTCACCGCCAAGGATCTCGGGCTCCCGCTCGACCGGATCCGCGACCTGCTCGGAGTCTGGCGGGACGGCATGTGCCGCGACGTCCACAGCCGGCTCCTCCCGCTGGTCACGGGCCAGATCGACGCGGCCGACGACCGCGTCCGGGACCTCCGCGCGTTCCGCGGGCGGCTCGTCGCGGCCCGGGACCGGCTGCGTGCCCTGCCCGACCGCGACGCGCCCTGCGACCCCGGCTGCGCCTTCCTCACCGGCCACCCCCCGCCACCGCCCCCGATCGTCTGCGCGCTGGACCCCGACGAGCACGCCGCCCGGCTCGACCGCTGGCGGACGGTCCTGACCGGGACGGCGCCCCGGCGTCTCGGCGACGGGAGCGTCCGGACGGAGATCGACCACGACCGCACCGCCGGGATCGCCGCGCTGATCGCCGACGAGGTGCGGTGCTGCCCGTTCTTCACCTTCACCCTCACCGTCACCCACGACGGCGCCCGGCTCGACGCGTCCGCTCCTCCCGACGCCCGCCACCTGCTCGACGACCTGTTCACGGCCCCGACCGGAGTCCTCCCGTGCTGATCCTCAAGTCCGTGCTGCTGTTCCTGCTCGCCGCCCTGTTCGAGATCGGCGGCGCGTGGCTGGTCTGGCAGGGGGTCCGCGAGCATCGTGGCTGGATCTGGATCGGGGCGGGCGTGGTCGCGCTGGGGATCTACGGGTTCGTCGCGGCCCTGCAGCCGGACGCGAACTTTGGGCGGATCCTCGCGGCCTACGGCGGGGTGTTCGTGGCGGGGTCCCTGGCCTGGGGTGTCGTCGCCGACGGGTTCCGGCCGGACCGCTACGACGTCACCGGCGCGCTCTGAGGGTCAGGGCTCCCCGACGGCCGAGATCGAGTACCGGTGCACGTCGGCGGTGAGGATCCGCGCGGCGGTGCCGTCGTCCGTGCCGGAGCCGCGGAAGGCCAGCAGCTCGTCCTCGCCCGCCCAGCGCTCGTAGACGTTCACCCGCTGCGGGTCGAGCGGATCGGCGGTGATCGTGAAGTCGAGGCATCCGGCGGCACCGCGGGCGAGCGCGACGACCGTCGCGCAGTCGGCGACGTAGCGGTCGCGGTCCGCGGCGTCGACGAGCAGGTGTCCGGCGACGATGAGCATGTCCTGGTGACCGCGCCCGCCGGCCGGACTCATCGATCGAGGGCGACCCCGCCCGCCACCGCGTGCAGGTCCCACCCCGCCAGCGGGACGCCCGGTGACCGCCACGCGTGCCGCACCGCGGCGGTGTGCGCGAACAGCGGTTCCGGCAGGTCGTCCGGGTCGGCCCAGGTCCAGGCGTCGACGGCGTGCGGCTCGGTGACGGCGAGCTCGGCCCCGGCCGGGGCGGGCACGTGCACCGCGAACGTGACGCCGCTGCCGGCGGTCCGCACGCACACCGCGAACAGCGTGCCGGTCGTGGCCACCACCCCGGTCTCCTCGGCGAGCTCGCGCAGCGCGGTCCGCACCGGGGCCTCGGCGCCCTCGAGGTGCCCGCCGGGGAACGACCAGCTCGGCGTCTCGCCGGCGGTGACGCGGTGGCCGATGGCGACCCGGCCGTCGTCGCGCCGGAGGACGACACCGACACCGGAGACCGGACGCGCGAGGTGATCCACGGGTGCACCCTCGCACCCGCGGCCGCCGGGTGCGCGCGAGTTCCCCCGGATGGCCCGCGTCGGTCATCCTTCGGGCATGGACCTCGCCGCCGAGCGCGCCCGTGTGGCCGGCCGGATCGCGTCGCTGCGGCGGGAGATCGAGGCGCTGGCCGAGGAGCAGGCCTTCACCAGCCACGACGACGAGCACGATCCCGAGGGCGTCACGATCGCCGTCCAGCGGGCGCAGCTGCAGGGGCTGCTCGACGTGGCCGAGCGGGAGCACGCCGATCTCGGCAGGGCCGCGGAGCGGGTTGCGGACGGCAGCTACGGCGTCTGCGTGCTCTGCGGACGGCCGATCGGGACGGAACGCCTCGAGGCGCTGCCCGCGACGACGACCTGCATCACCTGCGCGTCCCGGCCGCGCCGCGGCCGTCAGCCGGGCCCCGGGCCCCGCTGATCCGGCGCGCGGCCCCCACCGGGCAGCTCCACGACCACCCGGGCACCACCGCCGGGCCGGTCCTCGATCCACACGCTGTCGTCGTGCCGCCGGACGTGCACGGCGACCAGCGACAGACCCAGCCCGGTGCCGCCGCCGTCGCCACGGCTCCCGGCGAGGGTCCCGCGGGAGAACCGCTCGAAGACCTCGGTCCGGCGCCCGGCCGGGACGCCGGGACCGTCGTCGTCGACCTCGATGCGGGCGCGGCCGTCGCGCGCCGAGACGCCCACCCGCAGCGCGCCGCCGCCGTGCGCGTCGGCGTTGTCGAGCAGGTTGCCGAGCACCTGGTCGAGTCGCCGCCGGTCGGCATGGACGGTCACCGCTGCGGGGGCGTCGATCTCCGGCGGCGTGCCGCAGCCCCGGGCCGCCACCAGGCCACGGACGAGCTCACCGAGCTCCCACGGCTCCCGCTCCAGGTCGTCGCTGCGGGAGATCTCCAGCAGGTCCACCACCATCCGGCGGAACCGCTGGACGTCGCCGTCGAGCAGGTCCACGGCCTGCTGCGCCGTCGGCGGCAGCTCCGCGCGCCGCCTGCGCAGCACCGCCACCGCGTTCACCAGCGTGGTCAGCGGCGACCGCAGTTCGTGGCTGACGTCGGCGGCGAACCGGGCGTCGCGCTGCACCCGGTGCTCCAGGTCGTCGGCGGTCCGGTTGAACGTGGCGACCAGCGGCGCGAGCTCGGCGTCGGTGCTGTCCGGGAGGCGGGCGGCCAGGTCGCCGCCGGCGACCCGTCCGGCGGCCCGGGTGAGCTCGGTGAGCGGCAGCAGCGCCCGCCGTCCGGCCCAGTGGCCGAGCGCGAGCCCGAGCACCGTGCTGACGGCGACCCCGGCGAACAGGACCAGCCCCAGGAACCGCAGGGTGCCGTCGGGCCGCTGGATCGGGAAGACCTCCACGAGGAGGTCCCCGCCGGGCATCGGATGGGCGACGACGAGTGCCGGCATCCCACCGACCACGAGCTGCTCGCGGGCCGGGACACCCGGCCGTGCCGCGTCGAGCAGCGAGCGGGGGAGCAGCTCCGGGTCGACCGCACGACCGCTGGTCGTCCAGCGGCCGTCGCGGCGCAGCGCCACCGTGGTGTCCGGCGTCCCGGCGAGGCCGGTGAGCAGCTCGCCCAGACCGTCCCCGTCGGGCCGGGTGGTGACGGCCTGCTCGACGAGCCGCAGGTTGACGTCGGCCTGCCGGACCGCGCCCTCGATCCGCTGCTCCTCCAGGTGGTAGGAGGCGAGGTTCCAGGTGACGGTGGCGAACAGCCCGGTCACGACCAGCGAGACCAGCGCGAACGCGACGCCGACGCGGTGGCGCAGCGGGAGGTGGCGCAGCGGCAGGCGGTCGAGCACGGACGGCATCCTGCCGTGCCGGGTCACGCCGGCCGGCCGGGCACCGGTTCCTCGGCCTGCCCGACCTTGTACCCGGCGCCCCGGACCGTCAGGACGACCGACGGCCGGTCCGGGTCGGTCTCGACCTTGCGCCGCAGCCGTCGCACGTGGACGTCGAGGAGCCGGGTGTCGCCGTGGTACTCGTAGCCCCACACCCGCGACAGCAGCTCGTCCCGGGTGACGATCCGCCCGGCGGCCGCGGCCAGCTCGGCGAGGAGCCGGAACTCGGTGCGGGTGAGGTGCACCGGCGCGCCCGCCCGCAGCACGACGCCCTCGTCGGGCCGCAGCTCGACGTCGCCGAGCACCAGCCGGCGCGGCGCGGCGGGTGCGGGGCGCCGCCGCCGCAGCAACGCCCGGATCCGGGCCGCGAGCTCGCCGGCGACCAGCGGTTTCGTCACGTAGTCGTCGGCACCCGCCTCGAGCCCGGTGATGACGTCCGCCGAGTCCGACCGTGCGGTCACCATGATGATCGGCAGGTCGCCGGCGTCGCGGAGTCGCCGGCAGACGGTGAACCCGTCGATGCCGGGCAGCATCAGGTCGAGGAGGACGAGGTCGATGCCCGGGTCGCCCGCGCGCTCGAGGGCCTCCTCGCCGGTGTGGACGGCGTCGACGTCGAAACCCTCGTCGTCCAGCGCCAGCCCGAGCGCGCGCCCGATCCGGACGTCGTCGTCCACCAGCAGGACCCGGGTCCGTGTCACACCGCGTTCAGCCATGGTGGTCCCAGGGTGCCCTGCGGGCCGCGCCACCGCGGCGCGACCGTGGCGCCCGCCGGGCGATCGTCAGGAGATCGCAAGTACACGGGGTCGTCAGGGTGCGAGTGCGGCGCCGCAGCGCCAGCATGTCCGTGGCGGGGCGCCGTCGTCACCGGGGGAGGGCATCGCCCCGCAGTCCGGGCACAGCCGGTCCAGCCAGCACCCCGGGTCACCGACGTCGTCGGTGTCGCCGGTGCCCGGGGTTCCGGCGGGCGGTGTGTCGGGCACGCCGCCATCGGACCACCGGGGGCGGTGCGCCGTCCAGGACGGCCCTCCCCGCGTCTCACCGCCCGCCGCGCGCCACCAGGACCGAGTTGACGACGTCGGTCCACGGATGGACCTCCAGCAGGACGTCCAGGTCCGGGAGGTCCGCGGCCGTCACCTCCGGGTAGAGCAGGGTGCGCAGCCCGGCCGCGGTGCGCACCAGCAGCGTCGCCCCGGGCGCGGCCTCCGCCAGCCGGGTGGTCAGCGCCCGCTTCTCCGGGGCGTCCGCCCCGACCAGCGCGCCGACGAGCACGACGTCGGCCTGCGCCAGCTCGGCGTCCAGACCGGGGTCCGGGACGGCCGCGGTCACGTCGGCGACCAGGGTGCGAGCGGGGATCCCCAGCGCCGTGGCGACGGCGTCACCCGCACGGGCCGCGTCGGCGTCACGGTCGACGTGCACCACCTCGGCGCCGTGCCGGGCGGCCAGCACCAGCCCGGTGAGCGGCAGGGGGCCCGAGCCCAGCACGACGGCCCGGCGCGGTGCGGGGACCCCGACCGCGTCGAGGGAAGCGAGCTCCAGCCGGACGAGATCGTGGTAGTTGCCCAGGTAGGGGAAGAGATCGAGTTCGGCGACCGGGTCGGCGGCTGCGGCGATCCGCGCCGCCCAGTGCTGTTCCATCCGGCCCTCACCGGTGGACGACAGCTCGCGCAGGCGGTCCGCGTGCGGCGCGATCTGCTCGAGGACGCGGGCGGTGTCGCCGGTGGGTGGATGACAACACAGCCCGACGAGCTCACCGAACGCCGCGTCGACCTCCGGGGCGGGGCGCAGGTCCGTCCGCTCCAGCTCGTCGCACAGTGCGACCAGTCGCGCGACGGTCAGTGTGACGTCGTCCCCGTCGTGGTGACGGCGGGGTTCGGGGAAGCCGGATGTGGTGATCGGACGACTGCTCTGCGTGGTCACGATGATCCACCGTATCCAATGAAAACCGTTACGCATGTCGGGCGACCGGGTGGCATAGAAAACAGAGCGTTTGCTCCACATTCTCGGTAGCGTGGTGGACGCCGGACACGACCGAGGAGGAACGGCATGTGGGGATGGCTGGCGCTGGCGGTGCTCGCGGAGGTGACGGCCACCGTCTCGCTGCGCTTCTCGGAGGGCTTCAGCAGGCTGGTGCCGTCGCTGGTCACGGTGCTCGGCTACGGGACCGCGTTCTGGGCGCTGTCCCAGGCCCTGACCCGGGGGATGCCGCTGGGGATCGCCTACGGCGTCTGGGCGGCCGTCGGCGTCGCTCTCGTCGCACTGATCGGCGCGGCGTTCCTGGGGGAGTCCCTGACCTGGGTGCAGGTCGGTGGGATCGCGATGGTCATCGGCGGTGTGCTCGCGCTCGAGATGGGTGGGTCGTCCGCGCATGCCTGAGACGTCCGACGGGCGGCTCCGCAAGGGGGAGCGGCGCCGTCGCGCCCTCCTGGACGCGACGATGCGGCTCGTCGGGCGGTCCGGCACCGCCGCCGTGACCCAGCGGGCGGTCGCGACGGAGGCCGGGGTGCCGCCGAGCGCCGTCCTCTACTACTTCGACTCGGTCGACGGCCTGCTGATCGCGGCCCTCACCGACGTGAACGACCGCTGGGTGGCCCGCTTGGAGGCTCTCGGCTCGGTCGGTGAGCTGGTCGCACTGGTCGACGACTGTGCCCGCCAGGACCGGTTGCTGACCGTCGCCGAGTACGAGCTCCTCCTGCACGCCGCCCGCCGCGACGACCTGCGGGGCGAGCTGCACCGCTGGGACACGGCGCTCGCCCGAGCGGCCGCCCGACTGCTCCCCGGCGACGACGGACGCCGGGCGCTCCTGGTCGCCGCGGTGAACGGGCTCTGCCTGGGCGCCGCTCTCGGCTCCCCGTACGACACCGGGCCGCTGACCCGGCTCGTGGCCGGCTGAGCGTCCGGGCCCGGCACCTCGGACGGGTGGGTTCCCGGACGGCCGTGCCCGACGGCCGGTCGGGGCCGGGACGCGCGCGGGATACCGTGGGCCGCATGAGCCCGGATCGCCACTCGGAGTCCGTGGAGAACTACCTGAAGACGATCTTCCTGCTGGCGGAGCGCTGGGAGGGGTCGGTGGGTGTCTCCGCGCTGGCCGAGCGGCTGGGGGTGTCGTCGCCGTCGGCGTCGGGGATGGTGCGCAAGCTCGTCGAGGCGGGTCTGGTCGATCACGCCCGGTACGCGGGGATCACACTCACCCCGTCCGGACGGGAGTCCGCGCTGGCCGTCGTGCGCCGGCACCGGCTGATCGAGATGTTCCTGGTCACCGAGCTGGACCTGGCCTGGGACGAGGTGCACGAGGAGGCCGAGGCTCTCGAGCACGCGGTGTCCGACCGGCTGCTGGACCGGATCGACGACCGGCTCGGCCACCCGCGGTACGACCCGCACGGGGACCCGATCCCGGGCCGGGACGGCCGGATGCCCGAGGTCCGGGCGCGGCGGCTGCCCGAGCTGAAGTTCGGCGAGGGCGGCGAGCTGGTCCGGGTCGACGACACCGACCCGGAGGTGCTGCGCTACCTCGACGCCCACGACGTCCGGCTCGGCGACCGCGTCGACCTGCTCACCCGCAAGCCGTTCGACGGCCCGTTCGTGGTGCGGCTGCGCCGCGGCGACGCGGCGGACCGGACCGCGGCCGACGCCGAGGAGGAGTGGGGGCCGTCGCTGGCCCGTGCGCTCTGGGTCGGGGCGGACGAACCTGCCTGACGACCGCGGCGGGACCGGGAAGGCCGGCCCCGCCGTCGGGGTCAGCGCGGTCCGGTCCCGCCGGGCGTCTCCGTCGCGGAGTCCGTCGTGCCGTCCGGTGCGGTGCCGTCGTCGGGTTCGAGCGCCTGTGACGTCGCGACGGTCGCGACCGCCGTCTCGGTGTGCAGCGGGCCGTCCGCGAACTCGGGTCCGCCGTCCGTCCCCGTGGTTCCGGGACCGGTCCGTTGCGTGCTGGTCCGCAGCGAGACCGCCGGCGACGGTTCGACCGGTATCGCGACCACGAACCGTTCGCTCCGCAGACCACGGGTGAGCCCGACCGCCATGAGGATCAGCACGATGCACAGCGGCAGGCCGGCCAGGATGGATGCGGTCTGGAGGGCGGACAATGCGTCCTCGCCGGCCGCGGCGCCCGCGCCCAGCAGGACCGCGGCGATGACGCCCTCCAGGACGGCCCAGAACAGCCGCTGCTGCCACGCCGGGTTCGGGTCGCCGCCGTTGGTGAGGATGTCGACCACGAGCGAGCCGGAGTCCGACGACGTGGCGAAGAACAGCACGACGACCACGATGGAGAGCACCGAGGCGATGGTCGCCAGCACCGCCGACACCGGCAGCTGCTGGAGCAGGGTGAACATCGACGTCTCGGGTGAGTCCGGTGCGCCGGCGAGCGGGTTCGCCGGATCCCCCTGGAGCAGGTCCAGTGCACTGTCACCGAAGATGCTCAGCCACACCATCGAGGCGCCGACCGGGGCGAACAGTGCACCACCGATGAAGGACCGGATCGTGCGTCCGTAGGAGATCCGGGCGAGGAACATGCCGACGAACGGCGACCAGGAGATCCACCAGCCCCAGTAGAACAGTGTCCAGCTCGACTGCCAGCTCTGCGCGTCGGCGTCACCGGGGAAGGTCTCGAAGCTGAGGCCGGGCAACTGCTGGATGTACGTCCCGACGTTCGAGGCGGTCGAGTTCAGCAGGTCGCGGGTCGGGCCGAAGAAGAACACGAACAGCATCAGCGCCAGTGCGAGCCACAGGTTGACCAGCGAGAGGTTCCGGATGCCCTTGTCGATGCCGAGCATCACCGACACCACCGCGACCGCGGTGATCAGCAGGATGAGGACCACCTGGAGCGTGGTCGTGTTCTCGATGCCGAACAGGGTCTCCAGGCCGGCGCCCACCTGCTGACCCCCGATGCCCAGCGAGGTCGCGAGGCCGAACAGGGTGCCGAACACCGCGAGCACGTCGACCAGGTACCCGGGCCAGGAGTTGATCCGGTTCCCGATCAGCGGGTACAGCGCCGCGGCGGGACGCAGCGGCAGCCCCTTGCGGAAGGAGAAGTAGCCCAGCGCGAGCCCGAGGACGATGTAGATCGCCCAGGGGTGCAGGCCCCAGTGGTAGAAGGTGTAGAGCATCGCGTCCTGCGCGGCCTCGGGCGTCGCGCCCTCGCCCGTCGGCGGCGCGGTGAAGTGGGTGACCGGCTCCGCGACCGCGTAGAACACCAGCCCGATACCCATGCCCGCGGTGAACAGCATCGCGAACCAGGAGATCGTCTTGTACTCCGGCGTCGAGTCCGACGGCCCGAGCCGCACTCGTCCGTAGCGCGAGCACATCAGGACGATGACGAAGACGAGAAAGCCGCTCGCCGAGAAGATGTAGAGCCAGCCGAGGTTGCCGGTGACGAAGCCGTTGGCCGTGTCGGCCGCAGCCCCGAGCGTCGACGGGGAGAGGACCCCCCCAGAGCACGAACGCGAGAGCCAGGACGGCCGAGGTGATGAAGACCGGTGGGCTCGTGTGCTCCTTGAGATATCGCGTGATCAATTCCGGACCTTCCGGTAGCCGTGAAACAGGTCGTACGGGACGAAACCCCCCGATGGGTCGATCGACGACTGTAAGGCCCGAGCGGAGCCGTGGCAGCCCGTGACGGGAGGCTCCGCAGAGCGGGCCGAGCCGGGGAACCGGTGTGGTGTCCGGTTGACCAGGAGAACCGCGACGAGGAGGCGCCGGCGTACGGCGGTGACACGATTCGGTCACGACGCCGTCGGGTGGCGACGGTCACCGGGCGGGACTAGCGTGCTCCTGACACGCTTTCCGCCCACGACGAGGGGGCCGTCGGTGCGCGACGACCGGCCTGAGCGCCCGCTCGACGACGACGAGAGACGGGTGCTGGAGCAGATCTCGGCGTCGACCCAGCGCGACGACCCCGGCCTCGCCCACCGGCTCGCCGGCGTCGAGGGCAACGAACACCCGCCCGTGCATCGCACCGGGACCCCGCTGCGCTGGTGGGTCGTCGGCGCGGTGATGGCGGTCGCGGTCGTGTTCGGACTGGTGGTGCTGGCGCTGCCGGCGGCGGTGGCCCCGGGCGTCGTCCTGGGTGTGCTGCTCGTCGTCGTGCCGGTGGGGTGCCTCGTCTGGGCGCGGCGGCACGGGGAGCTGTAGACACACCGCGGGCCCGGCCCCTGGGTGGGACCGGGCCCGGTACGGGTGTCCGGCGGATCAGCGCGAGGCGTCGGCCGCGCCGGACTCCGTCGCCTTGCCCGCGGTGTTCAGCGAGCCGTCCGAGTTCTCCAGGTGCGCCCGGACGAACCACTGGTACTGCTCGAGCTGACCGGCCTGCGCGATCAGCATGTCCTGGGTGACCTGGTCGAGGGTCTCGAGCTTCTCGATCTGCGTGCGGTGGTCGGAGATCACTCCGCTGTAGACGAGGTCGAGCGCCCCGAGGTGGGCGATCGCGTCGTCCCGGCCGATCGAGTAGTCACCCCAGGTGCGCTCCCGCACCAGGGAACCCGGGGTGCCGTCCGGCGAGCCGCCCAGGGTGGCGATGCGCTCGGCGACGTCGTCGGCGAAGCCGCGCACGGAGTCGACCTGCGGGTCGAGCATCTCGTGCACCGCGATGAAGTTCGGGCCGATGACGTTCCAGTGCACGTGCTTGAGCGTGAGCTGGAGGTCGTTGAGAGCGTGCAGGCGGTTCTGGAGCAGGCCGACGATCTGCTCGGCCTCGGCGCGCTCCAGTCCGGGAACCGTGTAACGGACGGTGGCCATGAGGTGCTCCTCTCGGAAGGGTGTGTCGTCGTTCAGGACGCCGCGGGACGGTCGTCGTCCCGTTCGACCGGCTGCTCACCGAGGTGGACGCCGTCCCCGTCGGGGCTCTCGTCCACGGGCGTGTCGCTCTGCTCGGTGGGGACCGGCCGGCCCTCGGTGTGGGGCTCGTGCGGCGTCGTCATGACAGGGGTGTACCCGGCCCCGGACGGGTTCATGTCCGCACGGCCGCCCCGGATCGTGATAGTTGTGACGGCAACGTCCCGGAGGTGGACATGACGACCGACGACATCCCGCACGGCCTGCACCACGTGACCGCCATCGCCGGGGATCCGCAGCGGAACGCCGACTTCTACACCTCGGTGCTCGGCCTGCGCCTGGTCAAGCGCACCGTCAACTTCGACGCGCCGCAGGTCCACCACCTCTACTACGGCGACGGCGCCGGCCGCCCGTCCACGCTGCTCACCTTCTTCCCGTGGCCGGGCGTCCGGCCGGGGCGGCAGGGCGCGGGACTGACCACCTCGACCGCGTTCGGGATCCCACCCGAGTCGCTGGGCTGGTGGCGGACCCGGCTGGCGGGGCTGGGCGTCGACGTCGACGCCCCGGTCACCCGCGACGGCGAGGAGTCCCTGACCCTGCGCGACCCCGACGGTCTGGTCGTCGAGCTGGTCGCGGCGCCCGGCGACCACCGCTCGGGCTGGGACGGCTCCGGGAGCGTGCCCGCCGAGCACGCGGTCCGTGGCCTGCACGCCGTCACGCTCTCCGAGGAGCAGGCCGAGCCGACCCAGCGGATGCTGACCGAACTCGGCCTGAGCCACGCCGGCGACGACGGCGCCCGCTCCCGGTTCACCGCGCCCGGCCCGGCCGCGACGACCGTCGACGTCGTCGGCGGGGTGTCCGGTCAGGGACTGCACGCCGGTGGCACGGTGCACCACGTCGCGTTCCGGGTCGCCGACCGCGCCGCCCAGGAGCGGTGGCGGGCGGAGCTGGTCGAGCGCGGCCTCGACGTCACCGCCGTCCTCGACCGGCAGTACTTCACCTCGATCTACTTCCGGGAGCCGGGCGGGGTGCTCTTCGAGATCGCCACCGACGGGCCCGATTTCGACGTCGACGAGCCGCTGCTCGAGCTCGGAAGGACGTTGAGGCTGCCGCCGTGGCTGGAGCCCGACCGCGCCACGATCGAGGCGAACCTTCCGCCGGTGACCGTCGGGGGCTGAGCTCGCCGGGCCGGATCAGGAGTCGAACTGCTCCTCGCGGACACCGGCCGTCCCGCCGGTGAGGTGATCGAGCGTCTTCGTGACCCGCAGCAGCCGCTCCAGCCCCGGGCCACGGTTGTCGAGGTGCATCGGCACCCGGGCCGACGCCGTGCGGCGACGGACCATGAGCAGCGAGGACAGACCGTAGGAGTCGCAGTACGCCAGGTCCGAGCAGTCCACCCGGAGCTCGCGCAGGTCAGCGGTGCGCAGCCGGTCGTCGACAGCGGACGTCAGCGCGTCGGCGCTGTCGTAGTCGAGATCGCCGGCGACGTGCACGGACGCGACCCCAGGCTGCGGGGTCGTCCAGGTCAGCGACAGCTCGCGCGGGGCGTTCACGTGGTCCCCCCGGTCCGGTGCAGGGGAGCATCGCCGGGAACCGGTCCCGGCGGGGCGCCGGGTCCCTCGGCGGCGGCACCGGCCGCGTCGATCGCGGCCCGCCCGGCGGACGCCGAGCGGAGCAGCTCCGCGGCCCGGACGAAGTCGCGCAGCTCGTCGGCGAGCAGGTCCAGCACCGGGACGAGCACGCCTGCCGGGACGGAGCGGGCGGAGAGCACTGCGGCAGTCCAGTCGAGGAACTCGGTGAACACCCGCGAGTCCCCGGTGTAGAGCGCGACGCCGAGGAAGTCGACGATGTGCCGGACGTCCTCGGCGGTGTGCATCCGCTGCGCCTCGTCGTAGCCGGACATCGACGGCACCCGCTCGGGCAGCCGGTCGACGACGGCCGCGACGAGCTGCGGGGTGTTCCTGCTGACCAGGGTGAACTCCTGGTCGGACAGATGGGGGAGGTCGTCCATCGGCTGCGCGTGCGGGTGTGCCGGGGCCGGCAGGCCCGCCGTCAGCGTGTCGGCGGCGGCCCGCGCGTCAGGAGCCCAGGCGTCCGCGCCGAGCTGCCGGGCGTGCCGTCCGTCCCGCCCGAACGCGGGCCCGCCGACGATCACCGGTACCCCGGCGGCCTGACAGGCCGAGATCGTCGCGTGCGCGGTGGGGAACCGGGTCGCGATCGACGACGACAGGGCCACCGCGTCCGGACCGGTGCGGTGCAGGTGGGTGATCAGGTGCGGGGACGGGACCTGGGCCCCGAGATAGTCGACGGTGAACCCGCGCAGCCGGAGGACCTCGGCCAGCAGGCGGGCGGGGAGCGCGTGCCACTCACCGTCGACGCACGCGACGGTGATCCGCCCGCGCTCGCCGGAGCCACGCCCGCTCGTGAGCACGATGGTGCCGATGACGCGATCGTTGATGGCGGTCGCGGCGTGCTCCTGGGCGACCGAGATCCGGTTCGCCGCCCATTCCTCGCCGACCCGGCCCTGCACGGCCCCGATGATCTCGAGCAGTACCGACTCGGCGTCGACGCCGTCACGCAGCGCGTCGACCACGACGTCGACGGCGGTGTACTCGTCGCCGCGGAGCACGGCGTCCCACAGGAGGTCGGCGTACCGGGCGACCTGTCCGGTGGTCTCGGGCCTGCCGGTCATGCGGTGTACCGGCCCCGGCCGTGCCCGCCGACGGCGGTCAGGTGGCTGCCGCGCGGGGCGGTGATGGCGAGGAGCGCCATGTCGTCGTGGGTGTTGCGGCCGACCCACTCGGACGCGAGCATCTGGACCCGCTCCACGACGGCCTCGGCCGGCAGCCCCGTGCACTCGGCGGCGACCCGCTGCAGCCGGTCCTCGCCGAACTGGTCGCGGCCCAGCGGCCCGCCCTGCGCCTCGGTGATCCCGTCGGTGTAGAGCAGGCACGTCTCACCGGGGGCGAGGCGGGTCTCGTAGGTGGTGGCCTCGACCGTCGGGAGCGCGCCGACCAGGGTGCCGAGCGTGGCCGCCTCCTCGACCCGGCCGTCCGCCCGGATGATCAACGGCGGCGGGTGACCCGCACACGTCAGCCGCACGTCGACGTCCGAACCGCGGCGGGTCACCGACGCCAGGACGAGGGTCACGAAGCGGGCGTGGTCGTCGCTGAGCAGCGCGTCGTTGAGCAGGCGCAGCAGGCGGAGGTGGTCGCCCGACATGGGGCGCAGGGCGTGCACCGCGCTGCGGATCTTGCCGGTCAGCACGGCGGCCTCGAGCCCCTTGCCGCACACGTCGCCGAGCACGGCGAGGGTCTCGCCGGACTCCTCGGCCGCGGCGTGGACGTCGTAGAAGTCGCCGCCGACCCGCTCGTGGTCCTGCGAGGGCCGGTAGCCACCGGCGAAGTCGACGCCGGACACGTGCTGGAGCGTCGGTGGGAGCAGCTCCCGCATCAGCGTCTCGGTGATCGACGCCTGCTGCGCGAACATCCGGGCGGCCGACATCGCGAGGCCGGCGCGCGCGGCGAACTCGCGCGCGGTCGCCTCCTCACCCTCGCTGAACGGCCCGGAACCGGCCCGGCGCAGCAGCACCAGCGCTCCGGCCGGGATCCCGTGCCCGGGCAGCGGTGTGACGACGATCGAGCCGACCTCGCCGAGACCGCCCGGGGCCACCCAGGCGGGCGCCGTGGCCGGGTCGATCCAGCGCGACGGCACCGGCGGGAAACCCCGCAGCGCCTCGGCGAGCCCGGGCACCTCGTCGGGGTCGAACCGCAGCAGCGCGCTGTGCGGCGTGCCGGTGTCGCCCGAGGGCGCGGACACGACCTGGAACTGCCCGCGGGTCGCCGGGGTGATCACCAGCGCCCCGTCGGCCAGCCGTCCGGCCGCGAGCTCGGCCGTGACCTCCATGCACCGCGAGAGGTTCAGCGATCCCAGCAGGGCGGCTGAGGCCTCGGAGAGGAACGCGGCACGGGCCTGCTCGAGCTGCAGCTCGTCGCGGATGGAGCGGACGTCGGTGACGTCGATCAGCCACCAGGTGACGGAGCCGTCGTCGTGCCGGACCGGCTGCGCCTCCACGGCGCGCCCCTCGATGACATCGGAGAACGCGGACGGCGTACCGGTCTGCTCGGACGTCGCGGCATGGGCCGTGGCGAGCCACGGCACCACGCGGTCGAGCGGCTCGCCCGTGCGGACCTGGGGAAGGACGCCGTACGCGGCGTCGTTCGCCTCCAGCACGATGCCGTCGGCGCCGACGGTCACGGCGGCGCAGGGGGCGTCCGCCCAGCGCGCGTCGACCGTGGTGGTCGGCTCGCCGACGGTCGGTCCCGTCTCGGTCACGTCGATTCCTGGCTCCCGTCCGGCCGGTCGTCGGCGCCCCGGGTCCCTCCCGGGACGGAATGGCCCACGGTACCGCGTACGCGGACGATCACCACTCAGCTCCCCGATCCGGTCCTTTCCTGCCAGGCGGCTCGGCGATCGGCCGGATCGCGGAGGGCGTCGACCTCGGTGAGGAGACGGCGCTCCCGCTCCGTGCCGCCCCCGGCGGCGACGGTCCGCTCGGTCTCGGCGAGCGAACGGGCGGCCTCGATCCCGGCCTTGTCGCGGGGCAGCAGCTGGTCCCGGTCGGCACCGTCCTCCGCGTCGACGTGGTGACGCTGCTCGGCGGCGTACGGGTTGTCGTCGGGCAGCCGGCCGCTGAACCGGCCGTAGGCGCCGAGGTACAGCAGGACCAGCCCGACGACGAGGCTGAACACGACGTTGGACATCCGGAACGCCAGCGGGTTGAAGGACGTGCCGATCAGTACGACGTTCACGACGCCCGACAGCAGGAACAGGGCGCCGACGGTGACCGCCACGGTCGAGGCGAGCCGACCGCCACGGATCGCCGCCGCGATCAGGACGGTGCCGACGACCAGCGAGATCGTGGAGAGCAGAGTGTTGGTGCTCATCCCGAGCAACGGGGGACCGTCGGTCGTGAGGACACCCAGGGTGTCCGCGAAGCCGAGCGATCCGAAGACCCAGAGCACCGTGCCCACCAGCGCGGAGCTGATCCGGTGCAGCAGGTCGAGCAGGCGCGGGTCGGACCCGGGTGAAGTCATGTCGTCCCTCCGTTCCGTGGCGCGGGGCGACCCAGGGGATACCCGCCCGGCCGTCGGCGCACACCGGGACGGCCGCGGGGCCGGTCCGGGGCCGTGCCTCAGCCGCGTCTCAGGTTCGGTGGGCACTCTGGGGACGACGTCCCGGGAAGGGGGAGCCATGACCTGGCTGGACGTGCTGGTCGTGATCGTGGTGCTGGCCGCTGCGGTGGGCGGGCTCCGCAGGGTGGACGGCGTCGCCAGGGCCGGCGGGCTGCTCGGGCTCGTGGTGGGGGCCGGGATCGGCGCCGCCTGGGGTTCCAACCTGGCGGGCTACGGCGACACCCCGGACTCGGCATGGCTGTGGGGACTGCTGGGGATCGGCGCCGGGCTGCTCCTGGGCTCGGTTGTCGGCGGGTTCCTCGGCGGGCTGGTCAGCCGGGTGCTCGCCAGGGCGAAGCTGACGTTCCTGGACCGCCTGGTCGGCGCCGTGACGGGTGGGGTCACCGCCCTGCTCGTGATGTGGCTGGTGTCCTGGGTCGTCCCGGCGATGGTGGGGCCGGCGGCGCTCACCCCGGTGACCTCGGTGGTCGAGGCGCTCGGCGGGGAGAGCCACGTGCTCGCCTCGGTCGGCGGCCTGTTCCCCGCGACGACGTCCGCGGCGCACGACGTCGTCGACGCCGCACGACCACCCGCCTGAACATCCCTGCGTAGCCGGGGGAAGGGAGTGCTCCTCGTCCGATCGCGACGCGCATTCGCCCCCGACGCGATGCAGGACCCGACGAGGAGCACTCGTCGGGTCAACGCGTCAGAAGCGGGACGGATACCCCCCCCGATGCGGTGACAGGACACGGAACGGGACGACGCGGTGCGACGACGGGTGCACCGGCCGATCCCCACCGCGGCGGTGATCCCGCCCGACGTCGACGGAGGGCGCGCACGTTCGTGCAGGTGGTGCGGGATGACAGCCGCGCGTCAGCACACTGCTCTCACGGATCACCCGTCCCGGGTGTCCGCGAGTGCGGGAGCCGGGTCACCGATCCGGCCGGTCCCCGATCCGCCTGACCCCTGATCCGCCCGGTCCCCGAGCCACCCGTCACCGCGACGGCAACCACCGGGCCCCGGGTCCACCCTCTCGTCCGGCTCGCCGCGGTCTCGGTGCCGCCCAAGGGATCTGCGCTGCCGACGGGGTCTGCGCCCGCCCACGAGTCACGGGACCGCGGGACGTGGGACGCCGGACGGGGCCAGCTCGTGCGGCCCCGGGCACCAGCGCGCGCAACCGGATCGCCGGGCCCTTCCCGGACCACGGGCTGGTCCAGGTCGCAGGCTCTCCGTGCCGTTTCCCGGGGCCCTCGCGATCGGCGGGACCCGTCGTGGACCGCTCACCGGGCGGGTCGGCCACCCAGGAACGACACGCTCGCTGCGCGGACCGGACGGCCGAAACCGCAGCTCAGCCGGTGTCGACCAGCGGATCCATCAGTGGCCCGACCACCGAGAACACCACGGTCGCACCGGGCTGCGAAGCAGGAGTGCCCGGCGTCACAGAAACCGCTCGAGGGGTCAAAGCCCAAGAGAGACGGTATCGTAAACATGGAGGTCAACTCCGCTGCCGCCTCTGACCTGCGAGGACGGCCCATGTTTGCCGGAAGGACCCCCCGGTTTGACCTTGCCGGACACCGTGCCGTAACTTTCTTCCTGCCAGCGAGTGAGCCGGACAGAACGGGCCCTGGAGGCCCGGTCAACAGGCCCGCTGGCCACTACGACACCCCGGTCGGCCTTCGAGTTTGTTGTGGGTTTACGGTGGTGGGGTCAAGGCGATCCGCCTTCTGGATCCGGTCGGGAGATCGGTGATGGTGGTGCGGGTGTCTTTTGAGAACTCAACAGTGTGTCGAGCTATTTTTTGGTTTGGCGTTTTTGTGCCAGATTGTTTGTTTGGCTGCCGGTGCGACCCCGTCGTGCTGGTGGGCCAGTTGTTTGTAAGTCAGGGTTTTTGTTGGAGAGTTTGATCCTGGCTCAGGACGAACGCTGGCGGCGTGCTTAACACATGCAAGTCGAGCGGTAAGGCCCTTTCGGGGGTACACGAGCGGCGAACGGGTGAGTAACACGTGGGTGACCTGCCCTCCACTCTGGGATAAGCCCGGGAAACTGGGTCTAATACCGGATAGGACCTCTCAACGCATGTTGGGTGGTGGAAAGTTTTTTCGGTGGGGGATGGGCCCGCGGCCTATCAGCTTGTTGGTGGGGTGATGGCCTACCAAGGCGGTGACGGGTAGCCGGCCTGAGAGGGCGACCGGCCACACTGGGACTGAGACACGGCCCAGACTCCTACGGGAGGCAGCAGTGGGGAATATTGCGCAATGGGCGGAAGCCTGACGCAGCGACGCCGCGTGGGGGATGACGGCCTTCGGGTTGTAAACCTCTTTCGCCAGGGACGAAGCTTTTGTGACGGTACCTGGAGAAGAAGCACCGGCCAACTACGTGCCAGCAGCCGCGGTAACACGTAGGGTGCGAGCGTTGTCCGGAATTATTGGGCGTAAAGAGCTCGTAGGCGGTGTGTCGCGTCGGCCGTGAAAACTTGGGGCTTAACTCTGAGCGTGCGGTCGATACGGGCATCACTTGAGTTCGGCAGGGGAGACTGGAATTCCTGGTGTAGCGGTGAAATGCGCAGATATCAGGAGGAACACCGGTGGCGAAGGCGGGTCTCTGGGCCGATACTGACGCTGAGGAGCGAAAGCGTGGGGAGCGAACAGGATTAGATACCCTGGTAGTCCACGCCGTAAACGTTGGGCGCTAGGTGTGGGGACCATTCCACGGTTTCTGCGCCGCAGCTAACGCATTAAGCGCCCCGCCTGGGGAGTACGGCCGCAAGGCTAAAACTCAAAGGAATTGACGGGGGCCCGCACAAGCGGCGGAGCATGTGGATTAATTCGATGCAACGCGAAGAACCTTACCTGGGTTTGACATGCACAGGATCGCGGCAGAGATGTCGTTTCCCTTGTGGCCTGTGTGCAGGTGGTGCATGGCTGTCGTCAGCTCGTGTCGTGAGATGTTGGGTTAAGTCCCGCAACGAGCGCAACCCTTATTCCATGTTGCCAGCACGTAGTGGTGGGGACTCATGGGAGACTGCCGGGGTCAACTCGGAGGAAGGTGGGGATGACGTCAAGTCATCATGCCCCTTATGTCCAGGGCTTCACACATGCTACAATGGCTCATACAGAGGGCTGCGAGACCGTGAGGTGGAGCGAATCCCTTAAAGTGAGTCTCAGTTCGGATCGGGGTCTGCAACTCGACCCCGTGAAGTTGGAGTCGCTAGTAATCGCAGATCAGCAACGCTGCGGTGAATACGTTCCCGGGCCTTGTACACACCGCCCGTCACGTCACGAAAGTTGGTAACACCCGAAGCCGGCGGCCCAACCCTTGTGGAGGGAGTCGTCGAAGGTGGGACTGGCGATTGGGACGAAGTCGTAACAAGGTAGCCGTACCGGAAGGTGCGGCTGGATCACCTCCTTTCTAAGGAGTCTCACCATGTGGTGGGGCACCGGCTCGTTTCTTTCGTTTCTTCTGAAATGTGGGAATGTGTTGGTTCCTTAACTGAGATCGCGCTGTCGGCCCCGAGTGTGGGTCGGGTGTGACTGGGTGGAACGCAATGGACGTCAAGCTGTGGTTCGGCACACTGTTGGGTCCTGAGGGGACACCGGTTTGGTGGGTGTTGTCTTTGGCCGCGTGGGTTCTGGGTTGTCCTAACGCCTTCTGGTTGGGGGTGGTGGTTGCCTGGGGTCTTCTGTGGTTGTGGGTTGAGTGTTGCATAGTGGATGCGAGCATCTTGTTGTGGTCAAGTTGTTAAGAGCACATGGTGGATGCCTGGGCATCAGGAGCCGATGAAGGACGTGGGAGGCCGCGATAGTCCTCGGGGAGTTGTCAACCGAACTGTGATCCGAGGGTGTCCGAATGGGGAAACCCAGCACCCGTCATGGGGTGTTACCCGTACCTGAATTCATAGGGTGCGTGGAGGGAACGTGGGGAAGTGAAACATCTCAGTACCCACAGGAAGAGAAAACAACAGTGATTCCGTGAGTAGTGGCGAGCGAAAGCGGAAGAGGCTAAACCGTGTCCGTGTCAAGCCGGCAGGTGTTGCGGATGCGGGGTTGTGAGACGTGCTGTTCATCTTCTGCCGAGGATGGGGCGGTCCAGTGTTTGTGTTAGCGGAACGACTCTGGGATGGTCGGCCGTAGTGGGTGAGAGCCCCGTACGCGAAAGCATGAGTCTGGTCGTGGGCATTGTTCTCGAGTAGCAGCGAGCTCGTGGAATTTGCTGTGAATCTGGCGGGACCACCCGTTAAGCCTAAATACTACCTGGTGACCGATAGCGGACTAGTACCGTGAGGGAAAGGTGAAAAGTACCCCGGGAGGGGAGTGAAATAGTACCTGAAACCGTGTGCTTACAAGCCGTCAGAGCCTGGAGCAGTCTTGTGCTGCAGGGTGATGGCGTGCCTTTTGAAGAATGAGCCTGCGAGTTATGCTTCGTGGCGAGGTTAACCCGTTGTGGGGTAGCCGTAGCGAAAGCGAGTCCGAATAGGGCGGTGGAGTCGCGGGGTGTAGACCCGAAGCGGAGTGATCTACCCATGGCCAGGGTGAAGCGTCGGTAAGACGCCGTGGAGGCCCGAACCCACCAGGGTTGAAAACCTGGGGGATGAGCTGTGGGTAGGGGTGAAAGGCCAATCAAACTTCGTGATAGCTGGTTCTCCCCGAAATGCATTTAGGTGCAGCGTCGTGTGTTTCTCATCGGAGGTAGAGCACTGGATGGCCTAGGGGGCCGACAAGCTTACCGAAGTCAGCCAAACTCCGAATGCCGGTGAGTGAGAGCGCGGCAGTGAGACTGCGGGGGATAAGCTTCGTGGTCGAGAGGGAAACAGCCCAGATCACCGGCTAAGGCCCCTAAGCGTGCGCTAAGTGGGAAAGGATGTGGGATCGCCCGGACAACCAGGAGGTTGGCTTAGAAGCAGCCACCCTTGAAAGAGTGCGTAATAGCTCACTGGTCAAGTGGTCCTGCGCCGACAATGTAGCGGGGCTCAAGCGCACCGCCGAAGCCGTGGCAATGACACTGTTGTGTTGTTGGGTAGGGGAGCGTCCTGCATCTGGTGAAGCCCGGGAGTGATTTACGGGTGGAGGGTGTGGGAGTGAGAATGCAGGCATGAGTAGCGAATGCAGAGTGAGAATCTCTGCCGCCGGATGACCAAGGGTTCCTGGGCCAGGTTGTTCCGCCCAGGGTGAGCCGGGACCTAAGGCGAGGCCGTCAGGCGTAGTCGATGGACAACGGGTTGATATTCCCGTGCTCGTGATAGTGCGTCCATGCCGGGGCCGGTGATGCTAACCATCCGAACCCACCTTCGCTCCTTCGGGAGTGTTGTTTGTGGGGGAGCGTGGGATCCGATCCGGTAGTAGGCAAGTGATGGGGTGACGCAGGAGGGTAGCTCCGCCACGCGGTGGTTGTCGTGGTGTAAGCCTGTAGCCCGAGTCCTAGGTAAATCCGGGGCTCATCAAGGGTGAGAGGTGATGCGTAGCCGATTGAGGCGAAGAGGGTGATCCCATGCTGTCGAGAAAAGCCTCTAGCGAGTGCTGTTGCGGCCCGTACCCCAAACCGACACAGGTGGTCAGGTAGAGAATACCGAGGCGATCGAGCGAACTGTGGTTAAGGAATTCGGCAAAATACCTCCGTAACTTCGGGAGAAGGAGGGCCATCTGCCTTGAAGCCCCTTCGCGGGCTAGGGGTGGGTGGTCGCAGAGACCAGGCCCAAGCGACTGTTTACTAAAAACACAGGTCCGTGCGAAGTCGCAAGACGATGTATACGGACTGACGCCTGCCCGGTGCTGGAACGTTAAGAGGACCTGTTAGCCCCTTTGGGGGCGAAGCGGAGAATTTAAGCGCCAGTAAACGGCGGTGGTAACTATAACCATCCTAAGGTAGCGAAATTCCTTGTCGGGTAAGTTCCGACCTGCACGAATGGCGTAACGACTTGGGCGCTGTCTCGACCACAGACTCGGCGAAATTGCATTACGAGTAAAGATGCTCGTTACGCGCGGCAGGACGGAAAGACCCCGGGACCTTTACTATAGCTTGGTATTGATGCTCGGTTCGGCTTGTGTAGGATAGGTGGGAGACTGTGAAGTCGTCACGCTAGTGGCGGTGGAGTCGTTGTTGAAATACCACTCTGGTCGAATTGGGTGTCTGAACCTCGGGCCATGATCTGGTTCAGGGACAGTGCCTGGTGGGTAGTTTAACTGGGGCGGTTGCCTCCTAAAGAGTAACGGAGGCGCCCAAAGGTTCCCTCAGCCTGGTTGGCAATCAGGTGTTGAGTGTAAGTGCACAAGGGAGCTTGACTGTGAGACTGACGGGTCGAGCAGGGACGAAAGTCGGGACTAGTGATCCGGCACCTCCTGGTGGAAGGGGTGTCGCTCAACGGATAAAAGGTACCCCGGGGATAACAGGCTGATCTTGCCCAAGAGTCCATATCGACGGCATGGTTTGGCACCTCGATGTCGGCTCGTCGCATCCTGGGGCTGGAGTAGGTCCCAAGGGTTGGGCTGTTCGCCCATTAAAGCGGTACGCGAGCTGGGTTTAGAACGTCGTGAGACAGTTCGGTCCCTATCCGCCGCGCGCGTTGGAGACTTGAGGAAGGCTGTCCCTAGTACGAGAGGACCGGGACGGACGAACCTCTGGTGTGCCAGTTGTCCCGCCAGGGGCACGGCTGGTTGGCTATGTTCGGGAGGGATAACCGCTGAAGGCATCTAAGCGGGAAGCCTGTTCCAAGATGAGGTCTCCCACCACCTTGAGTGGGTAAGGCTCCCAGTAGATGACTGGGTTGATAGGCCGGAGATGGAAGCCTTGTGAGGGGTGGAGTTGACCGGTACTAATAGGCCGAGGGCTTGCCACAACATGTTGTTCGCATCCACTGTGTGACCCTGAGTCTACAACCCCGTTGGTTGTGTGGTCTCTGTTTCCTGGGTCTTCTTGTGTCCCACCGTGGTGTGGGGTGTGAGGGGGTGTGGGGTGTAATTGGATAGTGTTGTCGGTGGTTATGGCGGTAGGGGAACGCCCGGTCCCATTCCGAACCCGGTAGCTAAGCCTTCCTGCGCCGATGGTACTGCACTCGACAGGGTGTGGGAGAGTAGGTCGCCGCCGACATTCAATATTTCAGGGGATCCCTCGGACCGTTTCGGTCCGGGGGATTTTCTGCGTTACGGGCCCGGTTTTCCTGGTGGCGGGCCGGCGGTCCGGTGGGTCCGGGGCGCGGGTCCTGGGGTGTCGTCGACGCCGGATGGGTGTGTCGTCTGCGGTCGTCGCGCGTTCCGCTGAACACCGCCAGGTCCGCGCAACACCGCCAGGACGCGGAAGACCGCCAGGACGCGGAACGCTGCCAGGACCGCGGAACGCTGCCAGGTCCGCGTTCCGCGGAACGCGGTCGGGACGCGGACGGGTTCTCGGAGCGCGATCTGCCCGACCGGCGGGCGCCGACCGGGCGCCGACCTTGGGCCGACCCGCTGGCGAGCGGCTCCCACAGCTCTCCCGGGACCGTCTCGCCCGGGGACGCCGCGGGGCCCGGAGGCCGTCGGGCGCGTTCCGCGGAACGCGCCCGCACGGGCGTCCCCCAGGTCGTTCACGCCGGCGGCGCCGGCGGAGGCTGGTCGGGCCGGGCGGGTGTGAGGAGAGTGCACCGTCGTCGGCACCCGAGCGGAGAACGGGTGCCGCCCCGGGGGACCCGGGACCGGTGGGCATGTCCCTGTTCCCGCTGGAGCCGTGTGCGTTCCGCGGAACGCGACGGAGCGGCGGACCACCTCGGCCGGGCAGCGGCCGTCGGACTCGCTGTTTCTGCCCGTGAGCGGCAGCTGCGTTCCGCGGAACGCGGCCGGCGGGATCCGTGCTGCATCCGGTCACGCGGCCGGCGGGGGAGACACCGTCGTCGATCGATGTGTGTTCCGGTGGCTCCTGGAGGCCGACGCGGTCGGTGCCCTCAGAGGTCGGCCCCCACCGCCTGCCCGACCTCGGTGAACCCGTCCGCGCGCAGCAGCTCGGCGAGCTCCCTGTGCAGCCGCGAGGGCCACAGCAGGCCGCCGTAGACGAAGCCGGTGTAGGACTGGACCAGCGCGGCGCCCGAACGGATCCTGAGGTACGCCTCCACGGCGTCCTCGATGCCCCCGACCGAGATGACGGTCTGGTCGTCGGCCAGGCGGGAGCGCAGGCGTCGCACCACGGCGCGGGCACGGTCGCGCAGGGGACGGCCGGACAGTCCGCCGGCACCCGCCGCGTCGATCTCGGAGGGAGCGGTGTGCAGCCCCTCGCGCGAGATCGTCGTGTTGGTGGCGACGACGCCGTCGAGCCGCAGTCGGACGGCGAGATCGGCGACGGCGTCGACGTCGTCGTCCGCGAGGTCGACCGTGATCTTGACCAGCAGCGGGATCCGGCGGCCCGGTGCGACCCGGTCGAGCTCGTCGCGGACCGCCGTCAGCAGCGGTTCGAGGACGCCGACCTGCTGCAGGTCCCGCAACCCCGGGGTGTTGGGGGAGCTGACGTTGACCACGACGTAGTCGGCGTGGGCACCGAGTGCGGCGGCGCTCGCGCGGTAGTCGTCGACGGCCTCGTCGGCCGGGACGACCTTGCTCTTGCCGATGTTGACCCCTAGGACCGGCATCCCCGGTGCGGAACGGGTACGGAGCGCTGCGAGTCGGGGTGCGACGGCGGCGGCGCCGGCGTTGTTGAAGCCCATCCGGTTGATCAGTGCCTGGTCCTCCACGAGCCGGAACAGTCGCGGCTTCGGGTTCCCGGGCTGCGGGCGGCCGGTGACCGTCCCGATCTCGACCGCGCCGAAGCCGAGGCGGCCCAGCGCGAGGACGCCCTCCGCGTCCTTGTCGAAACCGGCGGCTAGGCCGAGCGGGCCCGCGAAGTCGAGCCCGAGCACACGCGTGCGCAGCACCGGGTCGGACGCCGTCAGCCGGCTCGCGACCCGCTCACCGACGGCCGGGGTCCCACCGAGCGCCCGTACGACACCGAACCCCATGCGGTGCGCCGGCTCGGACGGGAGGTACCGCAGGACCCTGCGCATGAGGACGTCGTACATGCCCCCATCCTCACAGGCGGGCGACGTCAGGTGTCCCGGCGGGACAGCCCCAGCTGGTCGAGCATCCGCCGGTCCCGCTTCGTCGGGCGGCCGGCGCCGCGCTCCCGGCGGGCGAACACCGGCACCTCGGTGCGGGACGGCTCGGGCGGGGTGTGGTCGACGTAGCACTCCTGTGCGATCGGTGCGCCCACCCGCTTCTCGATGACGCGGGTGACCTCGACGATCCGGTTACGGTCGTGGACCCGTGCGCGGACCTTGTCACCGACCCGCACCGGGGCCGCCGGCTTCGCGGGCCGGTCGTTGATCCGCACGTGCCCGCCGCGGCACGCCGTCGCGGCCTCGGCACGCGTCTTGGCCAGCCGTACCGACCAGAGCCAGCGGTCCACGCGGGTCGCGTCCATCCGGCCATCGTGCCATCGCCGCCGGGCTCCCGGCCGCGTCACGAGGCCACCCGGCACGCCCGGGACCGGGCAGCGGGGAGCTCAGTAGTGCGTGACCCCCGGCGTACCCCCGCCCGCGGCGACGGCGTCACCGTTGATCGCGACCGAGCGGGGGGAGCACAGGAACGTGATGACGTCGGCGACCTCGGCCGCGGTCGTGATGCGGCCGATCGTCGTCGTCGCGTCCAGCTCGGCGCGGGCGGCGGTCTCGTCGAGGCCGGTCGCGGCCCCGCGGTCGGCGAGCGCCTGCGCCGTCCGCTCGGTCTCGGTGACGCCGGGATGCACGACCGTCACGTTGCGCACCGAGCCGACCAGCGAGGTGGACCGGCGGGCGTTGAGCCCGCTGACGTTCACGATCCGGCCCCAGCCCTGCGCCGTCATCAGCGGCGCCACGGCACGCGCGCAGCGCAGGTAGCCGAGGAGCTTCGTCTCCAGCTCCACGCGGACCGCGTCGTCGGTCGTGGCACCGAGGCCCGTCGGCGCCCCCGCACTCGCCGGGCGGGCCGCGGCGTTCACCAGGACGTCGACCCCACCGAACCGCTCCGCGACCGTCCGCACGGCGGCGCGGACGGCGTCGTCGTCGGTGGTGTCCGCCGCGACGGTGAGCACCTCCGGCGCGCCGGCGTCGCGGAGGCTCGTGGCGGCGGCCTCCAGCGCGTCCGGGTCGCGGGCCAGCAACGCCACCCGGGCCCCCTCCGCGGCGAGCGCACGCGCCGTCGCGAGGCCGATCCCGCGGCTGCCACCGGTCACGATCGCCCGCCTGCCGCCCAGTCCCAGATCCATGACAGCCACCGTGCCGCACCCGTCCGATGTGTGCCCGTTTACGCTGCGCACGTGGCCGAGCCCATCGACTCCGTCCTCGTCGTCTTCAACCCGGGGAGCACCGGCGACGCCGACGTGCTCGCCCGCGAGCTGCGCGACGACCTCGCGGCCGCCCGCCCCGGGCTGCTGGTCGAGCTGCGTCCCACCGAGTACGCCGGGCACGCCCGCGACATCGCCCGTGAGGTCGCCTCCGGTCCCGGCCGGCCGCTGATCGTCTCGGCCAGTGGCGACGGCGGCTACAACGAGGTCGTCAACGGCATCCTGGAGGTGCCCGGCACCGGCGCGGCCGCCGCGGTGCTCGCCGCCGGCAACGCCAACGACCACCGCCGCGTCACCGCGCGCCGCCCGCTCGCCGAGGCGATCGTCGCCGACGAGACCGAGCGGATGGACGTCCTGGAGATGCGGTCCGGTGACCAGCCTCCCCGCTACGCGCACTCCTACATCGGGTTCGGGCTCACCCCGGTCGTCGCGCTGCAGATCGAGAAGGGCGGCAAGGGGACGATCCGCGAGGTGATCAGCACCGTGCGGTCGTTCTGGGCCTTCACCCCGTTCGAGATCGAGTTCTCCACGGGTGACCGGCGCCGGATCGACAACCTGGTGTTCGCGAACATCGGCGAGATGGCCAAGGTCGCCGAGCTGAGCGAGGACAGCCGCCCCGACGACGGCCGGTTCGAGGTCGTGCTGCTCGAACACCGTCCGAAGTGGCGTCAGCTGCTGACCGCGGTGCGGGCCGCCCTGTCCGGCCTCGGCCGCCAGCCCGCGACGACCGAGTTCCGGTTCTCCACGTGCGGCCCGATGCCGGTGCAGATCGACGGCGAGATCGACGACGTCGCCGCCGGCACCGAGATCCGGGTGCGGTGCGCGCCGGGGGCACTGAGCATCATCCGCTGACCGCGGCGGCTCCGGCTCAGGCGGCTGCGAGGGTGAACTCGACGATGCCGAGCGCACCGCCGTCGCCGAACGACGCCCGCACCGTCGCGCCCGGGTGGACCGCGACCGGCACCGTCGTCGTCCCGGTCGTCACCAGCGCGCCGGCCTCCAGTCGCACCCCGTGCTCGGGCAGGGTGTCCGCCAGCCAGGCCAGTGCCGTCCACGGGTCGCCCAGGACGGACGCGCCGCTACCGGTGGCGGTCTCGTCGTCGACCTGCAGGGTGGTCGGGGTCGCGGCGAGGTCCAGCGCGGCACCGCCGGGGATCTCCGGGCCGAGCACGAACCGGCCCGCGCACGCCGCGTCGGCGAGCAGCGACGGCGCACCCGCCGCGACGAAGTCGTCGAACCGCGACTCGGGCAGCTCCACCGCGCAGTGCACCGCGCCGACCGCGGCGCGCAGCTCGTCGCGCGAGGCGCCGGCGTCCACGGCGGACCGCAGCACGAACGTGAACTCCGCCTCGGCGACGGCCATGTGCAGGTCGCCGGACGGGACGACGTCGCCGGGGGCGTGCCGGAACCGCTCGAACAGCATCCCGGGCAGCGGGGCGTCGACGCCGATGTGGGCCTGCCCGGCGGCGGCCGTCGCCGCGAGCTTCCAGCCGTACGACGCCCCGGCCCGTTCGGAGAGCCGGCGCTGCGCCGCGAAGCCCTCGGTGAGGGTGCGCGGTCGCAGCAGCTCGGGCAGGGCGGCGAGCCGCTCGCCGGTCGTCCACGCCTGCCACAGCGCGCCGGCCGTGCCGTCCGCGCGCACCAGGTCGACGACGGACGGGTCGACGGCGCCCTCGTCCGAGCCGTCGGCCGCGGTGCGGTCGGTGTCACCGTGTGCGGTCATCGGCCCGGATAATGCCAGGTCACCGATCGGGTCCGGCCCGCCGGTCCAGGACCTCGGCGACCCGGCGCACACGGTCGTCGCCCAGGGCCTCCTCCAGCGACACCGGCAGCGGGATCCGCCAGTTCGGGTACTCGTCGACGGTGCCCGGCAGGTTCGGCTGGCGGGTCTCGCCGAGCACGTCGTAGAGCGACGCCAGCACCAGCCGCGACGGTGCCGAGGCGAGCAGCCCGTGCAGCGCGACGACGATGGTGTCCTCGTCGGTCTCGTCCGGCGAGTCGAGCAGGCCCTCCGCCGCGAGCAGCGCCAGCAGCTCGTCGCGCTCGGCGCCGGCCTTCGCCTCCTCGGACGCCGGGTCGTCGAGCAGGCCGAGCTCGGCGCGGGCGCGGACGTGCTCGCCGCGCAGGAAACCGGGCGCGGTGGGCAGGTCGTGCGTGGAGATCGTCGCCACCGACCGTTCCGGCCAGCGCCGCGGCGGGCGGAGCGGGCCGTCGTCGCCGCCGGTCACCGGGTCCGGGTCGCGGGAGAACCACAGCACCGTCGATCCCAGCAGGTTGCGCTCGGCCATGTCCTCGCGGATCCGCGGGATCACCGTCCCGAGGTCCTCGCCGACCACGAGCGCGTCCGCCCGGTGGGCCTCCAGCAGGAGGACGGCGAGCATCGCGTCGGCGTCGTAGTGCACGTAGGTGCCGCGATCGGCACTCTCCCCCGACGGCACCCACCACAGCCGCCACAGGCCCATGACGTGGTCGATCCGCAGCCCGTCGGCGTGCGTGAGCAGCGCCCGTGTCATGTCCCCGAACGCGGCGTACCCGGTGTCCGCCAGCCGGTCCGGGCGCCACGGCGGCAGGCCCCAGGTCTGCCCGCGCTGGTTGAACGCGTCCGGCGGGGCGCCGACGGTGGCGTCCAGCGCGAGGACGTCCTGCAGCATCCACGCGTCGGCGCCCTCGGGGTCGCAGCCCACGGCGAGGTCGTGGATGACGCCGACCGGCATCCCCGCCTCCCGGGCCGCCGTGCGCACCCCCGCGAGCTGCGCCTCCGCCTGTCGCTGCACCCAGGCGTGGAACGCGATCCGCGGCGCCAGCTCCCGCTGCGCGGCCGCGACACCGGCGCCGTCGGGCCGGCGCAGCCCCTCCGGCCAGAGCGACCAGCGACCGCCGTACCGCTCGGCGAGCGCGCAGTAGGTGGCGAACGACGCCAGGTCGTCGTCCGGGGCGCCGTCGGGGTGACCGGCGGCGCGCCACAACGCCTCGAGCGCCGAGCGTTTCGCCGCCCAGACCCGGTCGTGCGGGATGCGGTCCCCTGCGGTCTCCGGACGCAGCGCGTCGACCTCGGCGCGGGTGGCCGCGTCGGCGTCGCGGTAGGCGGGCAGGTCGGTGATCCGCAGCGCCAGCGGGGTGGTGTAGCGGCGGGACGACGGCGTGTACGGCGAGGGCTGCACCGGCGGCACCGGGGTGATCGCGTGGAGCGGGTTCAGCAGCACGGCACCGGCGCCGTGCCCGCCGCGGATCAGCGTGGTCAGGTCGCCGAGGTCGCCGATGCCCCAGGACCCCTGCGAGTGCAGGGCGTAGAGCTGCAGCATCCATCCCCACGTCCGCGGCGGGTCGGGCAGCGCGGGCGGGGCGACGACGACGGCCGCCCGGCCGCCGTCGGTCTCCAGCAGGTAGCGGCCGGGGGCCAGACCGGACGGCAGCTCGCCGTCCACATCGGAACCGCGGCCGGCGGCGTCGCCGTCGGCGGCGGTCAGCCGCCCGCGGCCGGGCAGCGGGCGGGACCGGTCCGAGCGGAGCCCGATCGTCGGGGGGAGCGCACCCGCCGACGCGCTCTCCCTTGCGCCGGCGAGTGCGACCCGCTCCGCGCCGGGGCCGGAGACGTCGACCTCCAGCAGGTCGAGCACGGTGCGCACCACCGAGGCGTCGATCCGCTGCTCGGTGCGGGTGCCGTCCAGGTACGAGGTCGCGACGCCGTGCGCGTCGGCGATCTCGGCGAGCTCGGATGTCACCGGGTCGCGGGTCATGGTCCCGATCCTGGCCGATCCGCCCCGCGGCGGCCCGGCCGGTGCGGCGTGACGCCCGGGCGCAGGGTGGTCCTCCGGCACCCGCCCGGTCGACACGCGGACGGCGTTCACGCACGACGGCCGGAGTGTCATCGGTGCTACGGTGCGTCGCCGGATGCGTCGACCGGACCACGGGTCCTGCGGGCCCGTGGATCCGCGCGGAGCGCCGGACCTCTCCGGGGCACCCCGGCCGGCGTCGCCGGGCCCGGTTCGTCCGTTCCGGCAGTGAGGATCTCCAGATGTCGACGTGGGCCCTGCTGGGGCTGTTGGTGGTGGTGCTGGTGGCCGTCGGGATCGCAGCTTTCCTGCGGTGGGGGCGGAACCGGGACGAGCACCCGACATCGGGCGACGGCTCTCCTCCGCGCACGGTCGCCGATCTCGTCGACCGTCGTGCCCGCGGGCTGGACGACGGCCGCGGCGCCGGGACGGACGATCTCCCCTCCGGGGACGAGGACGCACCGCACCGCACCGAGAACCCGTACGCCGCATCGCACCCGGACGCGCCGGACACCGTGGACACCGGTTCCGATGTGGCGCAGACGTACCCGGAGACAGCCGGTCCGGACGCCGACGACACCCGGGCCGGAACCGCGTCCGACGACACCGCCGCCGTGCCCGCGGTGCACGCCGTGCCCGCCTCGCCCGGCGGGGCGGCAGCCGACCGTCCGCTCCGGACGCGGGACGAGGACCTCGACCGTGATGCGCACGAGGACCTGGACGAGGACGCGGGCGACGACCCGGACGACCCGGACGACCCGGACGACCCGGCCGCGACGACCCCGATCGGCCCGACCCACTCGTCGGCACCCGACATCACGCGTGTCCCCGAGGGCGAGGACCGGACCGACCGCATCCCCGAGGTCCGCCCCGCCGAACCGCGGGTGACGCCGGACGTCAGCGCCGGTCCGGTCGGCCCGCCCTGGGCCCGCGGGTTCAAGGACGGGAAGCCCGTCGAGCCCGTCGAGCCGGCGCCGGTCCGCCGGTTCCCGCGCCCGTCGCCGACGGCGCGGCCCCGGCCGGCCGCCGCGCCGGACGCCGGCGCCGCCAATCACGGGCCCGACAGCTCCGCGCCGGACATCAGCACGCCCGCCGGGGGGAACGAGACCGCCGGATCCGGTGCGGACGACGCCACCACCGGGCTCCGCGCGGTCACCGCCCTCGGCGCGGGCGCCGCGGCCGCGTCGATCCCCTTCCTCGCGAAGGGCGGCCGTGGGACCGGTGATGCCGGCAGTTCCCCGACCGGCACCGACGCGGACACGCCGGACACCGGTCCGCCGGCCGCCGAGGCGGGATCCACGGACGCGACCGACGCCGGTACGACCGCCGCGGACGCCGCGGGCGCGGACGTGACGGGTGTCGGGGACACGGACGTCACCGATGCGGACGCCACCGGGTCCGCCACCGGGTCCGTCGACGGCGCCTCCGGTGCCGACACGGCCGAGGCCCCCGGCCCGGAGGTCGCCGACGCCGAGCCCGAGGTCGACGAGATCGCCGCGACCCACGACCCGGCTCCGGCGACCCCCGCCGAGCAGATCGACTTCGGCCGCGGCGCCGAGGCCACCGGCGCGGCGGCGACCGGTGCGGTCGTCGCCGGTGCGGCCGCGACCCGGTCCGACTCCCGTTCCCCGGTCGATCCGGACCTGGTCCGGCGGGTGACCACCGTCCCGGCCGACCGCTCCGTCGCCCGGTCCACCGCCTCGCCCGACACCGAGCGGGAGTTCCGCGAGGCCCGGGACCGGATCACCGGCCAGTACGGCTGGACCGGGCGCGTCCCCGAGCAGCAGGGGGGTCCCGGCCAGGACCGCACGTCCGGGCGGTCGGCGCCGATCGGGCTCGTCCCCGGCGGTTCCGGCGCCCAGGAGTCCGGTGAGCACGCCGAACCACCGCCACGACCGGCTCCGCGGCTGATGCGCTCGGTCCGGCCGGCGCCGCCGCCCGCCCCGGACACTGTCAGGACCGACGCCGCGCAGGACCCCGAACCGGAGGCCTCCGTCCCCGTGAACCCCGCCGAGCCGACGACCGCCGAGCCGACGACCGCCGAGCCGACGACCGCCGAACCGACGACCGCCGAACCGACGACCGCCGAACCGACGACCGCCGAACCGACGACCGCCGCGCCGACGACCGCCGCAGGTGGCGAGCCGCCCGCCCGGACCTCCGCGCCGGAACCCCCCACCGTGCGGGCCGAGGAGGTCGCCCTCACCGTCCAGCGGTCGGGGCCGGAGCCGGCCGCCGTCGTCCCGGGCACCGCCCCGCAGGACGTGGAGGTCCGCGTCCTCGGTCACGACGACGCCGCACTGGCCGGCGCCACCGTCGCCGTGCGCGACCGCGCGGGCGGTCCGGTCGGCACGGCCGTCACCGGTGACGACGGGGTCGCCCGGATCGCGGTCCCCGGGGCCGGCTCGTTCGTCGTCGTCGCCGCGGTGGACGGGTACCGCCCCGGCGTCGCCGCCTGTGCGGTCGGTGACACCGCGGCCGGGGCCACGCTCCGCCTTCGGCGGGCCGCCGTCGTCCACGGCACGGCCCGCACCACGGACGGCGCACCCGCGGCCGGAGTCGACGTCGTCCTCACCCAGGACGGTGAGCCGGTCGCCGAGGCCCGCACGGGCAGCGACGGAGCGTTCCGGCTCGCCGACCTCGACGCCGGCCGCTACCGCCTGGCCGTGGGCTCCGCGTCCGGAGTGGACGTCGAGGTCGAGGCGGGGGCCGACGTCGCGCAGGACGTGACCGGGTCGTGACGACCGCACCGGACGTGCAGGGGCGGTTGCCCGGCGTCGGTGGTGTCGAGCTGTTCTGGCAGGGCTGGCTGCCGCCGGGCGACGTGGCCGGTGTCCTGCTGCTCAGCCACGGCATCGGCGAGCACTCCGGTCGCTACGGCACCGTCGTCGACACACTGCGGCCCGACGGCTGGGCCGTCTACGGGCTCGACCACCGCGGCCACGGCCGCTCCGGTGGGACCCGCGTGCACGTCCGGCGCTACGACGACCTCCTGCAGGACTTCGAGACCTTCCGCCGGGAGATCGTCGCCCGGCACCCCGGCGTCCCGGTCTACCTGCTCGGGCACAGCCTCGGCGGGCAGATCGCCCTCGCCTACGCGCTGCGTCACCAGGATCGGCTCGACGGGCTGGCGCTGTCCGCGCCGGCGCTGGCGTCCGACACCGTTCCCGCGCCGCTCGTCCCGGTGCTGTCGCTGGTCGCGCGGGTACTCCCGACGGTGCGCCCGGTCGGGATCGACACCTCGGCGATCAGCTCGGACCCGGCCGTCGTCGACGCCTACGAGGCCGATCCGCTCGTCCACCACGGCAAGCCGACGCTCGCGCTGGGCGCCGCCGTCTACGCGCAGATGGACGACCTGCCCCCGCGGGCCGCCGAGCTGCGGCTGCCGCTGCTGGTCCAGCACGGGACCGCCGACCGGCTCACCGACCCGGCCGGTACCCGCAAGCTGGACGAGGCCAGCGGCTCCGCCGACACCACGGTGCGCTGGTACGACGGTCTCTGGCACGAGATCTACCACGAGCCGGGCCGCGAGGGCCCGCTCACCGACCTGCGGCGGTGGCTGGCCGAGCACCGCGACGCGGCCCGGCACCGCACCGGCTGACCGCGGCCCTCCCGGCTCGACCTGCCGGACACCGGCTGCTGATGGGATCGTGGGGGCCGACGACGCGGGACGGGATGGCGCACAGGTGGAGACGACCGACGAGCAGGTGACGGACGGCGCCGTCGGCGTGCGTCACCTGCTCGAGACGACCGACTGGGCCACGACCCCGCTCGGGTCCCGCTCCGGCTGGGACCGCGAGCTCGAGGACACCGTCCGGTTCATGCTGGAGAGCCGGCAGCCGCTGGTGGCCTGGTGGGGCGCCGAGTCGGTCCTGCTCTACAACGACGCCTTCGTCCGGCACGCCGGCCTGCGGCACCCGTTCGCGTTCGGCCGTCCGCTGCGCGAGGGCTGGCCGGAGTTCTCCGAGCACCTCGCCGGCGAGCTCCCGGAGCTGCTCGGCGGTGGCCGGGACGGCATCGCCCGGTCCGCGGACAAGATCGTGCTCGGGCGCTGGGGCCGCCCGGAGGCGACCTGGTGGGACTTCTCGACGACCCCGGTCCGCGGGGCCGGCGGGCAGGTGCTCGGCCTGATCACGCTGCTCACCGAGGTCACCGGCAGCGTCGTCGGTGCCGCCCGGCTGACGGTGCTCGCCGCGCTCGGCGAGGCCGCGCGTGACGCCCCGACGCTGGACGTGGCCGTCGAGCGGCTGACCGAGGTGCTCGCCGACGCCCAGGAGCACCACGGCTGCGCGCTCATCGCGACCCTCGGTGCCGAGGCCCGCCGGCTGGCCGCGGTGAACGTCGACGACCCGCCGCCGGGCTGGCTGCCCGCGGACCGCAGCGCCGACGTCGGTTCGGACGTCGAGTTCGTGACGGTCGAGCCGTCGGCGGTGCACGGCGCCGAGCCGCCGGTCACCGACCTGGCCCGCGCCGTGCTGCACACGCCGGACGGCGCGACCGGGATCGCCGTCGTGATCGGGGTTCCGCCGTTGCTGCCGCTGGACGCCGCGCACCGCTCGTTCCTGCGGTTGGTCATCGGCAACATCGGCACGGTGCTCGCGACCGCGCTGGCCCGTGACCGGGAGCGTGACCGGCGCGCCGACATCACGACCGCCGAGCAGGCCCGCGTCGAGTACTACGCCGGGCTCGGGGACGAGTTCCGTGACCCGCTGACGCTGGTGCTCGGCCCGCTGGAGCGGCTGCGTGAGCACGAGGACGCGGCCGTCCGCTCCGAGGTGGCGCTCGCCCGGCGCAACGCCGAGCGGATGCTCAAGCTCGTCGACAGCCTGCTCGACGTCTCGGCACTGCAGTCCGGCCGGCACGAGGGCCTGTTCGCCCCGACCGAGCTCGGCACCACCACCGCGGAGATCGTCGCCGCGTTCGCGCCCGTCCTGGAACAGGCGGGACTGTCGCTGACGTCGTCCACGCCCCGCGGCGGCCGCCCCGTCTGGGTGGACCGCGACGCCTGGGAGAAGATCGTCCTCAACCTGCTCAGCAACGCCGTCAAGTACACGATGGACGGCGGGGTCTCGGTCGAGCTCACCCAGGACGGCGAGCAGGTCGTCCTGCGGGTGTCGGACACCGGTGTCGGGATCCCGGACGACGAGATCGACACCGTCTTCGACCGCTTCCACCGGGCGGGGTCGCGTCGCGGGCGGACCCTCGAGGGCAGCGGGCTCGGGCTGCCGCTGATCCGGCAGCTGGTCCGGCTGCACCGCGGCAGCATCGCCGTCGTCGCAGGCCCCGACGGGGGCAGCACGTTCACCGTGCGGCTCCCGCTCGGCTTCGCCCACCTGCCGCAGGACCGGCTGGTCCGGTCCCGTACCGGGGCACGCTCCGCGCCGCAGCTCGCCGCGCCCTATGTGGCCGAGGCGTTGCGCTGGCTCCCCGACCCGCCCGACGAGGTCGACGTCGGGCCGACCGCGGACGCGGACCGGACGCGTGGCCGCGCTGTCGACGGCTCCGTCGTCGACGGGCTCGACCTCACCTGGTCCGACCGCGTCCTGGTCGTCGACGACGACCGCGAGATGCGCGGCTACCTGCGCGACCTGCTCTCCGAGCAGTGGCGGGTGCAGGCGGTCGCCGACGGCGCGGCCGCACTCGACGCCGCCCGCACCGATCCGCCCGATCTCGTCGTGGCCGACGCGGCACTCCCGGCGAGCGGTGGCATCGAGCTGCTGCGGGCCCTGCGCTCCGACCCGCGGACGGTCGGGGTGCCGGTGGTGCTGCTCTCCTCGCAGACGAGCGAGGAGGCCGCGGTCGAGGGGTTCGCGGCCGGTGCCGACGACTACCTGGTCCGCCCGTTCTCCGCCCGTGAGCTGCTCGCCCGGGTCACCAACCACCTGCAGCTGGGCCGGGTCCGGCGGGCCGCGGAACTGCAGTTCCGCGCCATGGCGGACTCCACACCGGCGCTGATCTGGGTCGACGACCCCGGCGGGCACCGGCTGTTCGTCAACCGGGGCTGGGTGGACTTCACCGGTGTCGACGACCCGTCGCACGAGCTCGGGCTGGACTGGCGGCGCCGGATCCATCCCGACGACCGCGAGCGCTACCGCTCGGTGACCTCGGCCGCGAACCGCGCGCACGCCCCGTTCGAGGTCGAGTACCGCCTGCTGGACCGGACCGGCCGCCACCGCTGGGTGCTCGACCGCGGTGCCCCCGTGCAGGACGGCGAGCGGTCCGCGGGCTACGTCGGCGGCTGCCTCGACATCGACGTCCAGCACCGCGAGCAGCGGCGGCACCGGATCTACTCCGAGGTCGCCGAGTCACTGGAACGGGAGATCACCCGGACCGGCCGGACCGACCAGCTGGTGCGCGCCGTCGTCGACGACCGCCTGGCCGACATCGCGCTCGTGCACGACGCCGGCCCGGACGGGGCGGCCGGCACCCTCGCGGTCGCGGCGGGCCGGACTGCGCTCGAGCCGTCGCTGTGGCGGCTCGGCCCGCTGCTCCCCGTCGACGCCGAGGGCACCGGCCGGCCGGAGATCATCGACCAGGGCCGGCTTGACGAGGCGCTCCGCCACCTCCCAGCGACACAGCGCCGGGCCTGGGGACGGCTGCGGGCCCGGTCCGTGACGGTCGTGCCGCTGCCCGCCCGAGGCCGCACCAGCGCGGTGCTCACCGTCGTCCGCGCCGAGTCCGCCGAGCCCTACACGGCCGACGATCTCGACCTGCTCTCCGAGATCGGCCGCCGGGCCGGGCTCGCCGTGGACAACGCCCGCCTGCTGGAGCAGGAGCGGTCCACGGCGCAGCGGCTCGTGCTGCTGCACCGGGCGACCGCGAAGATGTCCGCGGCCGCCACCGCGGGCGAGGTCGCGGCGATCGCCGCCGACCACATCGTCGACCTGCTCGACGCCGACTTCGCCGGGGTGTGGGAGGTCCGCGGGCCGTGGCTGCACGCGCTCACCGGGCACGGCTGGGACCAGGACCTGTGGCAGCGGGCCGGCCGGATCGCCGTCGACGCCCCCATGGCGTTCGCCGAGGTGCTCACCGAGCGTCGGCCGATCTGGTTCGGGTCGGCGAAGGAGTGGGCGGAGCGCTTCCCGGCGCAGATCGGCGTCGCACCCGAGCACGCGCAGACGCTGGGCATCCTGCCGCTGGTCGCCGGCGGCCGGGCACTCGGCGTGCTCGCGGTGTCGATGCTGACCGAACGACGGCTGTCCGACGCGGACCGCGAGGCCGCGATCGCCGTCGCGGAGCTGGCCGCGCAGGCGCTCGACCGGGCGTCCATGCTGGACGCCGAGACCGAGGCCCGCCGGCTCGCGGAGCGGCTCGGCGCCGTCGCCACCGGCCTGGCGCAGGCGACCGACCTGGAGGCCGTGGCCGACGTCGTCGTCGAGCACGGGCGCAGCTCGATCGGGGCCGAGGCGGTCGCGGTGCTCCTCACCGACGAGCACGGCACGCTGACGCTGCTCAGCGAGGCCGGCTGGCCCGCGGACGGGCCACCGATGCACACGCCCGGCCGCACCCACCCGCTGAGCCGCGCGGTGGTCGGCGGGGAGCCGGTCTGGAACGCCCAGGACCTCTCCGAGACCCGTCGCTACCCCGTGAACACCGCGGTGCCGCTGATGGTCGCGGGCCGGCCGATCGGCGTGATCGGGCTGCGGTTCCCGAGCGAACCGTCGTTCAGCCCCGAGCAGCAGAGCTTCGTGCGCACCCTGGCCAACCAGTGCGCGCAGGCGATCATGCGGGCCCAGCTGCACCAGGCCGAGCACGAGGTCGCGGTGACGCTGCAGCGCAGCCTGCTGCCGCAGCGCCTCCCCGACATCGAGCGTCTGTCGCTGGCGACCCGCTACCGGCCGGGCACCCAGGGGACCGAGGCCGGCGGCGACTGGTTCGACGTGCTGGAGCTCGAGGGCGACGTCGTCGCACTGGTGGTGGGCGACGTCGTCGGGCGCGGCCCGGTCGCCGCGGCCGTGATGGGCCAGCTCCGCAGCGCGGTCGCCTCGAACCTGGTCAACGGCCAGCCGCCGGCCCGCGCGCTGGAGCAGCTCGACCTGTACGCGCTGCGGGTCCGCGGCGCGACGGCGAGCACCGTCGCGATCGCGACCATCGACACCGGCACCGGCGAGCTGCGCTACGCCAGCGCCGGGCACCCACCGCCGCTGGTCGCCGGGCAGGACGGGGTCCGCACCCTCTCCGAGGGACGTGGCGTGCCGCTGGGCATCTCGGGCCGGCCCCCGTTCGCCGAGGCGACCGCGCGGATGGAGCCGGGCGAGACCATCCTTCTCTGCTCCGACGGCCTGTTCGAGCGGCGCGACGAGGTCATCGACGACGGCCTGGCCCGGCTCTCCGGGGCGTTCGGCGAGCTCGCCGGTGCGCAACCGCGCGACATGGCCGACACCCTGCTCAACCGGATGTCCGAGGGCCTGTCGGTCCCGGACGACACGGTCGTCGTCGTCGCCCGGCTGATGCCGTCCCCGCTGCGGGTCACCGTGCGGGCGGACCCGAAGCAGCTGGCCCCGCTGCGCCGCGCCGTGGGCCGCTGGGCGACCGTCTGCGGGATGGGCCCGGACGCGGCCAGCGACCTGCAGCTGACCGTCGGCGAGGCCGTCACGAACTCGATCGAGCACGCGTACGGGGAGGCGGGCGACGAGGCCGGGGCCGGTGTCGGCCTGGAGCTCGCGCTCACCACGGACGGCGCGATCGCGGTCCGTGTGTCCGACGGCGGGAGGTGGCGCCCCCCGCCCGCCGATCCCGGGTACCGCGGTCGCGGCATCGCGCTCATCCGGGAGCTCGGCGAGGACGTGCGGATCGATCCGGGCGACGACGGCACCGTCGTGCGGTTCCGGCTGCCCGCGAACCCCGTCGAGATCGGCACGCCCGGCTCCGAGCCACCGGTGGAGTTCGTCGCGGGCGAGCCCGAGCCGGGCCGGGACCACACCGGCCAGGCCGGACCGTCACCGCAGGGCGACGGGGACGGCGTCCGGCCGCCCACGACGCGGTTGCGGGCCGCGCCGGACGCGTACGGGGTCCGGCTCACCGTCGTCGGCGACCTGGACCTCGACGGCGTCGCCGCCGTGCGTGCCCCGCTGATGGAGCACCTCGCCCGCCGGGTCCCGGTCACGCTGAACCTCGCGACGGGCACCTTCGTCAGCAGCGCCGGGATCGCCCTGCTCTCCGAGGCGGCACGGCGGATGCGCGCCGACGGGATCGCGATGACGCTCGTCGCCCCGGCGGGGAGCCAGGCACGACGATCGCTGGTCCTGTCGGGGCTGGACACGGTGATCGGCATGTCGGACGACATCTGAGCCCGGACCGTTGTGACGGCGGACACGCAGGTCAGGGCGATGTTGTCCGGACACGGCGGGTGCCGTTCCCGGCGGCCGGACACGCGGTTGAACCGGCTGTCACCGTGTGGTGACATCGTCGTCATGAGTCAGGCAGCGACCCTCGGTCCCCTGTGGGGTACCCGTCGCGCCGACCACTTCGATCAGGGCTGTCGCCCGAGCTGAGGACCCGATCCCGCTCGACCGACGTCTCTGGAGTACCACCGTGTCCGCACCCGTCCGTGCGTCCCGCCCTGCCCGCCCGTCCGCCTCGCGGACGGCGACCGTCCACGCCCGGCCCGTCGCGGCGCCGACCCCCTACGACCTGCAGGACCTGCAGGAGCTCACCCTCGAGATCGCGGCCGAGGTGCGCGCCGGCCGGCACGAGGTCGTCGTCGATCCCGACCGGCGCTGGTACCGGTTGCTGCGCAGCGACGGCCTGGTCGACGTCTGGCTGATCAGCTGGGCCACCGAGCAGATCGCGGAGCTGCACGACCATGCCGGCTCGATCGGCGCGCTGACCGTCGTGTCCGGCACGCTGACCGAGCGCCGCTGGGGCGGTCCGGCCGGCCTCCGGACCCGGACGCTGCGGCACGGCCGCGGCGCCGCGTTCCCGCTGGGGCACGTGCACGACGTCGCCAACACCGCCGACGAGGCCGCCGTGAGCGTGCACGCCTACTCGCCGCCGCTGTCGGCGATGTCCTACTACGAGGTCGAGGACGTCCCTGCCACCGCGGGGCACCAGCGCCTGCGCCGCAGCCGCACCGAGCTCGTCCAGCCGGGACAGGGCGTCGGATGACCCGGACCGTCGGAGATCTCCTGGCCGCGGCGCGGGCCCGGCTCGACCGGTCGGACCCGGCCCGGGCCGCGGCGCTCGCCGAGGAGGGCGCGTACCTCGTCGACACCCGGCCGGGCTGGCAGCGGGTCGAGGAAGGCGCCGTCCCGGGGGCGCTCGTGATCGAGCGCAATCACCTGGAGTGGCGGCTCGACCCCACCTCGGACGCCCGGATCCCGGAGGCGACCGGGCACGACGTCCCGTGGATCCTGTTCTGCTCGGAGGGCTACAGCTCCAGCCTGGCCGCCGCCTCGCTGCAGGACCTCGGTCTCCACCGGGCGACCGACGTCGACGGCGGGTTCCGGGCCTGGGCGGCCGCGGGCCTGCCGACCGAACCCGGTCAGGACGGTCCGTCCGACGCGACCCGCCCGCCGCTCCACCGCGCGTCGAGATAACCGGCGACCAGCGCCGTCAGCTCCTCGACGAGCAGGTCGCGACCGAACGCGGGACGCTCCAGGACGAACCCGGTCGTCAGGTGCTCGACCGTCCGGACCACCGTCCACGCCGACACGCGGGCGATGTCCGGGTCCGTCTCGCCGCGGGTGAGCAGCACCGTCGCGACGAGATCGTCGATCCGGCCGGCGAACGCGGCCCGCCGCCCGGGCCTGCCCGACGACCCGGGTGCGCGCGGGAGCTGCTCGACGATCACCCGCAACAGGTCGGGCTGCTCGGAGAACGCGTCGAGCAGGGCGTCGAGGGTGGCGCGGACGACCGGCCCGGTGCCGCGGCCCGGGTCCGCCGCACCGCCCGGCCCGGGGGTGCTGCCGCTGAGCCCGTCCAGGAACGCGCGCGAGACGCGAGCCTCCATCCCGTCGAGGTACCGGTCGAGCACCTCGGCGAGCACCGCGTCCTTGTCGGGGAAGTACTGGTAGAGCGAGCCGGGCGAGATCCCCGCGGCCTCGGCGATCCGGTTCGTGGAGGCGCCGTCGTAGCCGCGCGCGACCAGGACCTCGCGGCCCGCCTCCACGATCCGCTCCACCATCCGCCGGGACCGCTCCTGCCGCGGCTCCCTCCGGCGCCCTGCGCGACCGCTCACACCCGGCTCCCGAACGCGCGTTGAACGCGAGCTCCGACTCGTGTCAGCATCGGCCCATGGTGGCAGAGATCCCCGAGGCGAGCGCGCCCGCACCGATCGGGCCGCACCGTTTCCGCAGTTCACCGGCCCGAGCGGCGCGGATCGCCCAGCCGCTCGCCCTCGTCGCCGGAGTACGCGAGCCCGACCTCGCACTCGTCGACGAGATCGGCCGGCGGATGCTGACCCGCGACGAGACGGGCGCCGCCCTGGCCCGGGCGATGGGGCGCGGCCGGGAGGACCCGGAGCGGGTGACGATGCGGGCGTTCCACCGTGCGCTCGCCGACGGCGCGGCCCCCGCCGCCGGACCGGCTGCGCTGCGCGAGTTCTTCGCGGCCGTCACCCCGGAACCGGGGTGGCTGGACCGGGACCTGCTCGAACGGGGCGCGCGGGCGTACCGGCGGCTCGGCCGCAGCCGCGACGACGTGCTGCTGGGCCTGTCGCTGATCGGCGGCTACCGCTACGGCGGGCCGACCGAGCTGCTGGTGCGGACCGGCGGGCTGACCGGCGACGGTGCGATGCGGCGGCTGGCGGAGACGCAGGCGTGGGCCTTCGCGGTGAGCGCACCCGGCGGCATGCGGCCCGGCGGCGACGGCTGGCGGGCGACCCTGCACGTGCGCGCGATGCACGCGCTCGTTGCCGACCGCTTCGAACGCGGCGACCGCTACGACGTCGCCACCCACGGCCTGCCGATCAACCAGTCGGACTCGGCGGCGACCCTCGGCCTCTTCAACAGCACCGCGATCCTCGGTTGCCGGCTGCTCGGCCGCCACGTCTCCGGTACCGAGAGCCGCGCGATCATGCACCTCTGGCGCTACGTCGGGTGGCTGATGGGCGTCGACGAGGACTGGCTGTTCGACGACGAGCGCGCCCAGAACGTGTTCAACCACCACGTGCTGCTCGCCCAGGGCGACGTCACCCCCAACGGTGCGGCGCTCGCCGTCGCCCTGGTCGACGGCCTCCGCTCGGAGCGGACCGGCGGCCCGCTGGAGCGGCTCCGCGGCTCCTGGGAACGACGCCGGCTCCTCAGCCTCCTGCGGGTCTTCCTGCGCGCGGAGGGCATGCGGGACCTGGACCTCCCGGTCACGGCACCGTGGGCGGTCCCGGCCCAGGCGGTGCGCAACCTGGTCGAGGTCGGTGTGGTGGCCCGGACCCGGCGCGGACGGCGGTGGCTGGAGTCCCGCTCCGACCGCCGGATCGAGGCCGATCTCGCGCGCCGGTTCGGCCGGGACCGACCGGGTCCGCGGGACCTCGCGGTCTGAGCGGCCAGCTCGCGGGCTGCGGGCCCGGGCAGCACGCATGCGTCGGCGGCGTGCGGTGGTCGGAGTGCGTGGGCGGTGGGCTCGATCTGCCGCGCTCGAGCCGACGCGACGGGCGACCGGGTTCTGTGGAACCGCTTCCTCAGGCAGCGATTCCGTTGTGGGTGATGTCGGAAGAGGGGGCGGGTCCGGCGCGCCGGGGCATGTGTGTTCTGCAGAATCGCTGCCTGGGGAAGCGAACTCAGAGAACCCGCTCCCGGTAGGCCGGCCCCCGGCCCCCGGCCCCCGGCCCCCGGACTCCAGGCGCCGGATGCCGGGCGCCGGACCGGATCGACCGGGCGCGGTGGACGACACCCCCGGTCGCCGTGGCGTCGTGAGTGCTACGGCGGGCGCCCGTCCGTGCTGACGGCGCCGCGCGGCGCCGCGGCGCAGCTCAGGTGAAGGCGCTGATCCCCGTCACGTCCCGGCCCACGATCAGGGTCTGCATCGTCTCGGTGCCCTCGAAGGTGTGGATGGCCTCGATGTCGGCCCAGTGCCGCACGACGTGGTGCTCGAGCAGGATCCCGTTGCCGCCGAGCAGGTCGCGGGCCTCGGAGAGGATCGACCGGGCGGTACGGGTGTTGTGCATCTTCGCCAGCCCGGCGACCGTCGGCGACAGCTTCCCGGCCTCGGCCAGGCGGGCGGTCTGCATGCAGTAGAGCTGCATGCCGGTGAGGTCGGCGAGCATCCGGACGAGCCGCTGCTGCACGATCTGGAAGCTCGCCAGGGGCTTGCCGAACTGGTGGCGTTCGGTCGCGTAGCGGAGCGCGGCGTCGTAGCCGGCCGTGGCGTGCCCCAGCGCCATCCAGGCGCAGGTGGACCGGGTCGTCGCCAGCACGGCCGCGCAGTCGGCGAAGGTGCGCGCGTGCGCGAGCCGGGCGTCGTCCGGGACGCGGACACCGTCCAGCGTGATGTCGGCCTGCCACAGGGCGCGCAGCGACACCTTCCCCGGGATCACGGTCGCCGTGTAGCCCTCCGTCGGTGTCTCGACGACGAACCCGAGCACGTCACCGGAGCCGGTGTCCCGCGCCCAGACGATCACCAGATCGGCGACGGTGCCGTTGCCGATCCAGCGCTTGGTCCCGTTCAGGATCCAGTGGTCGCCGTCGCGGGTCGCGGTGGTCTCCAGCGCGACCGAGTCCGAGCCGTGGTCCGGCTCGGTCAGCGCGAACGCGCCGGTCCGCTCCAGCGTGGACATCGACGGCAGCCAGCGCTGCTTCTGCTCCTCCGAGCCGCACATGTCGACGGCCTTCATCGCGAGTCCCGCGTGGACACCGAGGAACGTGCCCAGCGAGCCGTCGCCGCGGTGCAGCTCCATGTGGACGAGGCCCAGCGCGAGCGGGCTCATCGCCGCCGCGCCGTGACCGGTGATGTCCTCGCCCACGATGCCGAGCTCGGGGAGCCTGCGGAACAGGTGCCAGGGCAGCTCCGCCCGCTCCCAGTAGCCGTTGATCTCGTCGAGCACCTCGGTGTCGACGAACCGGCGCACGTCGGTGAACCGCTGCCACTGCTCGTCGGTGAACTGGTCGCGCACCGAGAAGAAGTCGGTGCCCAGCGCCTCGCCGAGCTCGGTGTACGGGGTGGTCGATGCGGTCATCGGGGCGGCTCCCTCGCCGTCGGTGGAGCCCGATCGTCACATCTCCACCCACCTCCGGCGAGGTGTCAGGCCCTCACCAGGCAGAACGGGTGCCCGACCGGGTCGAGGAACACCCGGAAGCTCTCCGGCGCGGGCTGCACGTCGTGCTTGCGGGCTCCGATCGCTAGCACGGCCGCCTCACCGGCGTCGAGATCCGGGACGTCGAAGTCGAGGTGCACGCGCTGCGGATCGTCCTGACCGGGCCACCGCGGCGGACGGTAGGCCCCGTCGGAGATCTTCTGGAACGCCAGCGTCGCGCCGGCGCCACCGGGATCGAGCTCGACCCAGTCGTCGTGTGTCTGCCCGGCCACCGGCCAGCCGGTGATCCGTCCGTAGAACCGTGCGAGCTCCAGCGGGTCCGGGCAGTCGATCGCGGCGAGGGAGAACCTGGCGATGGGGGCGTCGGTGCTCATGCGGGCAGTGTGCCCGCGCCCCCCGACATTCTCCGTGCGCCGCGTTTAGGACGGCGGGGGCAGCTCGTCGATCGCCCGCTCGACCCGCTGCACCGACACCGGGTGCCGGGTCCGCATCGGGTGCGCGTAGAGCGAGACCCGCAGCTCCTCGATCATCCAGCCGATCTCGCGCAGCGCCGGTGACGGCTCGGTGTGCTCGGGCAGCCCGGTGAGCAGCCCGCGGTACTCGGCCTCGACCGGCGCCATCTCCGCGGTCCAGCGGGCGTCGCGTCCGGGGTCGGCGTGCAGCTTGTCCAGCCGCACCTCGCAGGCCTGCAGGTACCGCTTCACGTCACCGAGCCGGGTCGCGCCGGCCGCGGTCACGAACCCCGGGGCCACCAGCCGGTCCGTGATCGCGCGGACGTCGGCGGCGCCGTCGCGGGTCGCGGGTCCGCGCAGGTCGGCGAGCTTCGCGCCGGTGGTGTGCCAGGCCTCGAGGACGCCGCGTACGGCGTCGAGGACCTGCAGGGTGGTCGCGGGCAGCCGCATCCGCAGCAGCTCGGCGAGCCGGGTGAACTGTGCCTCGTCGAACGGGTCGCCGCCGCCCCGGCCGACGAGATGGTCGGCGGCGGCGGTCGTGCAGTCGTCGAGCAGCGCGTCCAGCGAGCCGTGCGGGTTGCGCGACAGCGCCAGCCGGGCCCGGTTGTCGAGCCCGCGCTGCACCTGCTTGCCGGGGTTCGGCGTGCCGAGCAGGAGCAGCCGTCGTGCCCCGCGGTGGTGGGCGGGATCGCGCTCGGGGGCCGTGGCGAAGACGTGCACGTCGGCCGACCGCCCGCGGTCGCGTAGTCCGGGATACCCGGTCACGACGTGGGCCCCGCGCCGGATCGGCAGCTCACGGGGGAGCTCGCCGATCGTCCACGACCTCAGCCCGGTCTCCTCGATGCCACTGCCCGCGGCGGCCAGCTCCTCGCGCACCTTCGGCGCCAGCTCGCGGCGCAGGCGTTCGAGGTCGGTGTCGCGGGCGATCTCGGCACCGGCCTCGTCGAGCACCCGGAAGGTGACCGTCAGGTGCTCGGGCAGCCGCTCCAGCTCCCAGTCCTCGCGCCGGATCTCGACGTTGCGCATCCGGCCGAGCTCGCGCTCCAGCCCGTCGAGCAGCGGGCGGTCGGTCTCGCCCGCCAGGCGTCGCAGCGCCGCCCGCGCGTGGTCGGGCGCGGGGGAGAAATTGCGGCGCAGGTTCCGCGGCAGCGTCCTGATCAGCGCCGTGACCAGCTCCTCGCGGAGACCGGGGACCTGCCAGGTGAAGGGCGTCGGGTCCACCTGGTGCAGCGCCGCGACCGGGACGTCGACGGTGACGCCGTCGGTGTGGTGGCCGGGTTCGAACGCGTACGACAGCGGGAGCGTGAGCCCGCCGGCGTCGAGGTGGTCGGGGTAGTGGCCGCGGTCCACCTGGCTCGCGGCCTCGGTGGCCAGCAGTTCCTCGGTGTAGTCGAGCAGACCGGGGGACTCCCGTGACGCCGCCTTCCACCATCGGTCGAAGTGCTTGCCGGAGACGACCTCGGCCGGGACCCGCGCGTCGTAGAACGCGAACAGGGTGTCCTCGTCGACGACGAGGTCGCGGCGGCGGGCACGGTGCTCGAGCTCCTCGGCGTCGTCGAGCAGCTCGCGGTTCGCGTGGAAGAACGGGTGCCGGGTCTCCCAGTCGCCCTCGACGAGCGCGTGCCGCAGGAACAGGTCGCGGCTCACCTCGGGGTCGATCCGGCCGTAGGCGACGGTCCGGTCGGCGACCAGCGGCAACCCGTGCAGGGTCACCCGCTCGGTCGCGACGGCCGATCCGCGGTTCCGTGACCAGCGGGGTTCCGAATAGGTCCGTTGGACGAGATGTTCGGCGAGCGGCTCGATCCAGTCCGGTTGGACGGGGGCGACCGTGCGTGCCCACAATCTCGTCGTATCGACGAGTTCGGCGGCCATCACCCAGCGCGGCGGCTTCTTCGCCAACCCCGACCCGGGCCAGATCGCGAACTTCGCGCCGCGGGCGCCGAGGTAGTCCTTCGGGCCCTTCCGCTCCTTCTTCGGGTCGCCCTTGCCCTTCTTCTCCGCGAGCGGGTCCTGCATGCCGACCTGGGACAGCAGCCCCGCGAGGACGGACCGGTGGATGCGGTCGGCGTGCGCCGCCCACTCGGGGTCCCGCTCGTTCAGGTCCATCCCGGCGGACCGTGCGGCCTGCCGCAGCTGGCCGTGCAGGTCCCACCACTCACGGACCCGCAGATAGTGCAGGAAGTCCTCGCGCAGCTCACGGCGGAACCGGTTCCCGGACAGGGCGTCGCGGCGCTCGTCGAGGTGGTCCCAGAGCCGCAGGAAGGCGAGGAAGTCCGAGCCGTCGACGCCGAAGCGCCGGTGCTTCTCGTCCGCCGCCTGGCGCTGCTCGGTGGGGCGCTCCCGGGGATCCTGCACCGACAGCGCCGCGGCGATCACCAGCACCTCGCGCAGGCAGCCGTTGCGGTGCGCCTCGACGAGCATCCGGCCCAGCCGCGGGTCCACGGGGAGCCGGGACAGGGACTGCCCGACGGCCGTCAGCGAGCGGCGGTCCGGGCGGAGCGCGCCGAGCTCGTGGAGCAGGTCGAGCCCGTCGGCGACGGCGCGCCGGTCCGGCGGCTCGACGAACGGGAACTCCGAGATCTCGCCCAGGTCCAGCGCGATCATCTGCAGCACGACCGACGCCAGGTTGGTCCGAAGGATCTCCGGGTCGGTGAACTCGGGTCGGGCGTCGAAGTCGTCCTCGGCGTAGAGCCGGATCGCGATGCCGTCGCTGGTCCGGCCGCAGCGGCCGGACCGCTGGTTCGCCGACGCCTGGGAGATCTTCTCGATCGGCAGGCGCTGCACCTTCAGCCGGCGCGAGTAGCGCGAGATGCGTGCGGTGCCGGTGTCGACGACGTACCGGACACCCGGCACCGTCAGCGACGTCTCCGCCACGTTGGTCGCCAGCACCACCCGGTTGCCGGTGTGGCTCTGCCAGACCCGCTGCTGCTCGGCCGTCGAGAGCCGGGCGTAGAGGGGCAGGATCTCCGTGTTCCGCAGGTTCCGGCGTTCCAGGGCGTCGGCCGCCTCGCGGATCTCCCGCTCGCCGGGCAGGAAGACCAGCACGTCGCCGGGGCCCTCGCGCTGCAGCTCGACGACGGCGTCGCCGATAGCGTCGTCCAGCTCACGATCCGGGTCGGCGTCCGGGTCGTCGGGATCGACGACCGGCCGGTACCGCACCTCGACCGGGAACGTGCGCCCCGAGACCTCGACGATCGGCGCCGGATCGTCGTCCTCGCCGAAGTGCCGGGCGAACCGCTCCGGGTCGATCGTCGCCGAGGTGATGATCACCTTGAGGTCGGGACGGCGGGGGAGCAGGCGGGTCAGGTACCCGAGGATGAAGTCGATGTTGAGGCTGCGTTCGTGGGCCTCGTCGATGATCAGCGTGTCGTACTGGTGGAGGTCCTTGTCGCCGGCCAGCTCGGCCAGCAGGATCCCGTCGGTCATCAGCTTCACCAGGGTCGAGTCGCCGACCTGGTCGGTGAAGCGGACCTTCCAGCCGACCGCCCCGCCGAGCTCGACGCCCAGCTCCTCGGCGATCCGCGCCGCGACCGTGCGCGCCGCGAGCCGTCGCGGCTGGGTGTGGCCGATCATCCCGTGCACACCGCGGCCGAGCTCCAGGCAGATCTTCGGCAGCTGGGTGGTCTTCCCGGAGCCGGTCTCCCCGGCGACGATGACGACCTGGTTGTCCCGGATCGCATCGGCGATCTCCTCGCGGCGCGCGGAGACCGGCAGCGTCGCGGGGTAGGAGACGCGCGGCAGCGCCGCACGGCGGCGGGCGATCCGGTTGCCGGCCTTCTGCACGGCGTCCGCGACGCGCTGCTGGGCACGGCCGTCGCGCGCGCGGTCCAGACGGCTCCCGAGGCGCTCGGCCTCGGCCGGACCCAGCTCCGTGATGCGCTCGCGCAGCGCCGCGAGTTCGGCGTCGTCGAGCGGGGGGAGCGGCGGCTCGTTCCGGCCGCCGTTCCCGGCCGGGTCCGGGCTGTCGCGGTCGGGGCCGCGACGGCCGGGCTGGTCGGGGCCGGGCGCCGTGACGGCAGCGCTCCGGCCCCGTGGCCCGCGGCGGCGCGGTCGGCGCTGCTGCCCGCGGGCCGGGCGGCCGCGCGCGGCGCCCTCCGTCCCGGGGGCGGCCTGCGCTGCGGCCTGGCCTGGTGTGGTGGTCTGCTGATCGATGTCGTGCTGCCGTTCACCGGCCGGACGCCGGGGCCCGCGGCGGGATCGCCGCGGACGGGAGGTCGTGCCGGCCCCGAGGTCGGGTCGGTCGCTCGAGGACGGGGCGGGATCGGTGGACATCGTCCGTTCAGTGTGCCTGGTGGTTCGCTGTGTCGCGGACGCCGACCATGGTGATCGAGCTCGCACGCACCGGCAATCGGATTTCGGGAGCAGTCGGAAAGGGTGTCCGAACCGGGCGCCGGTCGCCTCGCGGCGAGTGGCACACCGCGGCTCCAGCCGGACGGTATTCCACGGCGGCGGTTATCCATTGCGGCCCGGGGACTCGTGTCGCCCGGCTCGGACAGTCGTTCCAACGGGCGGGCCGGGCGGATCATTCCCGGGGGCCGGAGAATTTCCCGCCGCCCCGTCCGAGGGGCGGACGGGGCGTCGTCACGAGGCGGGACGGCCGGGGAGCTGCCGTCCCGCCCGGGCCGGGTCGGAGCACCCGGACGATGCTGCGCGACGGCGGTCACCGCCCGGACAACCTCACCTCAACGGCGGCTCAACGCGGGGCAGTGCGACGACGGCCGTCGTGCCGGCGTCGACCACCGAGCTGATCGTCAGCGTGCCGCCCATCGCCTCGACCAGTCCCCTGGCCAGCGGCAGGCCCAGCCCGATGCCCTGGTCGGCGGGGCCGTGCTCGGCGAGGTCCAGCCGGTCGAACGCGACGAAGATCCGGCCGGTGACGTGCTCGGGGATGCCGCGCCCGGAGTCGCGGACGACCAGCCGGACGCCGGCACCGCCGCCGTCGATCCCGACGGTCACCCAGCCGTCGGGCCGGTTGTAGCGGATGCCGTTGCCGACCAGGTTGATCAGCACCTGGCGCAGCCGGCGCGGGTCGGCCAGGACGTCCGCCGCGCCGCCCGGTACGTGGTGCAGCGTCACGCCCCGCTCGCCCGCCACCGGCCCGAGGAGGTCGAGCACCTCGTCGGTGAGGGCGGCCGCGTCGACCCGCTCGGGATGGACCGGCAGCGCACCGGCCTCGACGCGGGCGACGTCGAGCACCTCGTCGACGAGGGACAGGATGTGCGACGTCGCGCCGGCGATCCGGTCCAGCGCGCCGGCCCGCCGGTCGGCGGGCAGGTCGAGGGTGCCGAGCAGCTCGGCGAACCCGCTGATCGCCTGGAGCGGGGTGCGCAGCTCGTGCCCGAGTGCCGCGACGAACCGTGACTTGGCCCGGCTGGCCGACTCGGCCGCGGCCCGTGCGACCTCGGCCTCGTGACGGGCCTGCCGCTCGCGCAGTGCCGCGCGGCGCTGCGTCAGGTCCAGCACGGCCACCGACAGCTGGACGACGCCGCCGTCCGGCCCGTGGACCGGCGAGGACGTGACCGCCAGCTCCAGCTCCGCACCGCCGGCGTGACGGGCCCGGGCCTCACCGGCGGCACCCGCGCAGGGGACCAGGACCTCGTCGACCCGTTCCCCGGTGATGTCGCGGCCCAGCAGCTCGGTCAGGGCCCGGTTGGCGTCGGTGATCCGGCCGTGCGGGTCCGCCAGCGCCATCCCCGTCGCGTTGTCGGCGAACGCCCGCCGGAACCGTTCCTCGCTCTCGGCGAGCGCGCCGAAGAGGCCCGCATGCTCGATCGCCACCGACGCGAGGTGGGTCAGCCGGTCGACCAGGCGCTCCTCACGGGCCGAGGGGCGGTGCCGGTGGTCGTGGTAGACGGCGAACGTCCCGAGCACACCCTGGCGCCCCCGGATCGGCGACGACCAGCACGACCGCAGCCCGTGCGGGGTCGCGATCGCGCGGTACTCGCGCCAGCGCGGGTCGGTCCCGATGTCCTCGGCGACGACCGGCCGGTCCAGGTACGCGGCCGCACCGCAGGACCCGGCGTCGGCGCCGATGGGCAGGCCGTCGATCCGGGACGAGTACGCGTGCGGCAGCGACGGCGCCGCCCCGTGGTGCAGGGTCGACCGGGTCGAGCAGCAGGACCGAGCAGCGGGCCCCGGGGACGAGATCCTCCAGCACGGCGGTGATCCCGGCCAGCACGTCGGACAGCGGGGTGCCCTCGGCGATCCGTTCGAGCAGCTCGGTCTGACGGCTGAGCAGCGCGAGCGTGTCGTCGTGGTCCAGCCCGGGGCGGGCGTGCGTCCTCGCGCTCATCCGGGCTCCAGCCGGTAGCCGACACCGCGGACGGTGCGCAGGAACCGGGTGCCCCCGGGGAGCTTCTGACGCAGCCGGTGGACGTGCTCGGTCACGGTCGCCTCGCTCCGCCAGTCCGGCGCGCCCTCCCACACCTGCTCCAGCAGCTGGACCCGGCTGAACACCTGGCGCGGGTGCCGGGCGAGGAACGCGAGCAGGTCGAACTCGCGGGCCGTCAGCTCGACCGGGGCACCGTCGACGGTGACCTCGCGGGAGGCGTCGTCGACGCGCAGACCGCGGACGGGCCCGTCGCCGGGGTCGGGTCGCGGGGGCGCCGATCGGCGGAGCACCGAGCGGACCCGGGCCACGAGCTCGCTGGGGGAGAACGGTTTCACCAGGTAGTCGTCCGCGCCGAGGTCGAGCCCGACGATCCGGTCGGTCTCGCCGCTGCGTCCGGACAGCACGATCACCGGCATCGCCGCGCCCCCGGTCACGGACTCGTCGCCGCGGACCCGGCGCAGCACGTCCAGGCCGCCGACGCCGGGCAGGGACAGATCCAGGACGACGAGATCGGGCCGCTCCCGGCCGATCCGGTCCAGCGCGGCGGCACCGTCGGCCGCGGCGGCGACGGCGAACCCGTCCGCCTCCAGCTGCCAGGTGACCAGGGTGCGGACGCGCTCGTCGTCGTCCACCACCAGCACCGTCGTCCCCCCCGATCGTGGCGCCGACGGTGTGACGTGCGCAACTACCGGTGCGGCTCCGGGAGCTCCGCGAGCACCCCGTCCGTCCACGGGGTCCAGGCCTCGGCCGCCCACGGCCCGAAGTCCCGGTCGGTCAGGACGACGGCGGCGGCGCGCACGTCGGGATCCACCCACAGGAAGGTCCCGGACTGTCCGAAGTGGCCGAACGTCCGCGGCGACGAGTGCTCGCCGGTCCAGTGCGGGGACTTGCCGTCGCGGATCTCGAAGCCCAGGCCCCAGTCGTTCGGGCGCTGCCGGCCGTAGCCGGGCAGCAGGCCGCCGAGACCCGGGTAGGCGACGGTCGTCGCCTCGGCGACCGTGCGCGGGTCGAGGAGCTTCGGGGCCTGCAGCTCGGCCGCGAACAGCGACAGGTCCGCGGCGGTCGAGACGGCGCCCGCGCCCGGCGCGCCCTCCAGGCGGGTCCGCGTCATCCCGAGCGGCTCGCAGACGGCCTGGTGGAGGTAGTCGGCGAAGCCGATCCCGGTGGCCCCGGCGATCGCGTCGCCCAGTACCGCGAACCCGGTGTTGGAGTAGATCCGGCGCTCGCCGGGGGCGGCCTTGACCTCGTCGGTGTCGAAGGCCAGGCCGGACGTGTGCGCGATCAGGTGCCGGACGGTGGCGCCCTCGGGGCCCGCGGCGTCGTCCCAGTCGACGGCGCCCTCCTCGACCGCGACCAGTGCGGCGTACGCCGACAGCAGTTTGGTCACCGAGGCGAGGCCGAACTCGCGGCCGGTGTCGCCGGCGTCGGCGAGCACCGCGCCGTCGGCACCGACGACGGCGGCGGCGACGTGGTCGACCGGCCAGTCCAGGACCCGGCGCACCGCCGGGGCGAGCCCGGTCACGGTGCGGGGAGCGGTCGGGTGCGCATGCACCCATCCTGGCAGCCGGTCGCGCGGCGCCGTCAGGAGTCGCCGTAGACCGGGACGAGCGCGCCGCTGACCGGGGCGGCGTCCGGCCCGGCGAGGAACGCGATCACCCGGGCGATCGCGGCGGGGGCGACGGCGCGGTCCACGGCGTCGGCGTCCATCCACTCGCGGTTGGCGGGGGTGTCCACGACTGACGGGAGCACCGCGTTGACCCGGATCCGCTGCCCCCGCAGCTCGTCGGCGAGCAGCTCGACGGTGCGGTGCACCGCGGCCTTGCTCGCGCCGTGCACGAGCTGTGCGGGACCGGAGGTCCCGGTCCGGGCGCCCACCGCGACGATCGAGCCGCCGCCCGCTGCGGCGATCCGCGGGGCGGCGGCCTGGGCCGCCCAGACCAGCGTGCCGAGGTTGGTGTCGAACAGGCCGTGCAGGGTGTCCGGGTCGAGGTCGGCGAGCCCTCCGTGCGAGTAGCCGCCGGCGACGGCGACCAGCGTCCCGACCGTGAGAGCGCGTCCGTCGATCTCGGCGAAGGCCCGCCCGACGTCGCCGCGGTCGGTCAGCTCGACGGGGACCCGGTGCGAGGCGTCGAGCGCGTCCAGCGCCGGGCCGGGCCGGTCGAGAGCGACGACCGGCTGCCCGGCCCGCTGGAACTCGGCGACGACGGCGCGGCCCAGCGCGCCCGCGGCCCCGGTGACGACGACGGCGTGGCTCATCCCGGCATCGTCGCACCTCGGCGGCCCATCGGGGCATGGCACACGGTGGCGGGAACCGGTCCGGGACCCCAGGATCGGGGCATGCGAGCGGATGCGACGGCGCGGCACCGCCGACCGGGGCCGCGACCGGTGCTCCGGACAGCGCCACCGGCAGCGCCGCGCACGGGAGGCCCCGCGTGACCGGCCGGGTCGTCGTCGGGACGTCCGGCTGGCGTTACCCGCCGTGGCGCGGCACCTTCTACCCGCCCGGGCTGGTGCAGCGTCGTGAGCTCGAGTACCTCTCCCGGCAGGTCACCTCGATCGAGATCAACGGGTCGTTCTACGCGCTGCAGAGCCCGGAGAGCTACCGGTCGTGGGCCGCCGAGGTCCCCGACGGCTTCGTGTTCTCGGTGAAGGGTCCGCGGTTCGTCACGCACATGAAGCAGCTCCGCGACGCCGCGGTCCCGGTCGCGAACTTCCTGGCGTCCGGGGTGCTCGGACTGGGCGCCGCGCTCGGCCCGGTGTTGTGGCAGCTCCCGCCGCGGATGCGGTTCGACGCCGACCGGGTCGCCGGCTTCCTCGCGCTGCTGCCGCGCGGCACGGCCGCGGCGGCGCGGTTCGCGACCGGTCACGACGAACGCGTCGAGGGACGCGCGCTCACCGCGACCGACGCCGACCGGCCGCTGCGGCACGCGATCGAACCGCGGCACGAGTCGTTCCGGGACCCGGCCTTCCTCGACCTGCTGCGCGAGCACGGCGTCGCGCTGGTGCAGTCCGACTCGGCCGGGACCTGGCCGGTGTTCGACGAGGTGACCTCGGACCTGGTCTACGTCCGGCTGCACGGGCAGGGCGAGCTCTACTCCGGGGGCTACACGGCGGAGGCCCTGGACTCCTGGGCGCGGCGGATCCGGGAGTGGACCGCGCAGGGACTCGACGTCGTCTGCTACTTCGACAACGACATGAAGGTGCACGCCCCGACCGACGCGATCGCCCTGCTCGACCGGCTGCGGTGACCCCGACGACTCCCGTGACGACGTCCGGTGGTGACCCGGCACTGCCGGACGGCGGGGACGTGCAGCCCGATCGGGTGAAGGACGGGGGTTCCGGTCCTCAGTACTGATGAGACCGCCGCGTCACGTGACACGGCAGCGGGGGACCGATCGACAGGGGTCACGTGACCACCTCGCAGAACTCCTCCGGCGCCCCGGACCCGTCCGACCCGCCGCAGCCGTCCGGCCGCCACGCCGACCGTGACTCCGCCTCCCGCCCCCACGCCACCCCGCACCCGGCGACCCAGTACGACCCGGCCCGCCACGGGGATGCGCGGTACGGGGCCACCCCGCAGGGGTACGGCCAGGCGCAGTACCGGTACGGCACGGCTCCGCAGGGGCCGGCTCCGCAGTACGGGGCCCCGCAGGGGTACGGCCCGGCCGGTCCGGGCCACCCCGCGCCCGGCTACGGCCCCGCGGGACCGCACACCGGCCACGACCCCCGGTACGGCGCTCCAGGCCCGTACCCGGCCGGGCCGCAGCCGATCTACGACGGCCACCCCGGCATCCCGTTCGGCGGCGCCCCGTTCGGCACCCGTTCCCCCGCCTCGCCCCCGGCCGGTCTGCCCGCCGTCCCCGCCGACGCCGGTGCGGCCCCGTGGCCGACCGCCGCGCAGCGGGCCACCGGTGCCGCGGCCGCTCCGGCCGTCCCGGCCCAGCGCGGCGCCACCGGCCTCCAGCCGGTCGCGATGCCGCGCAACGGGTTCGGCACCACCGCGCTGGTACTGGGCATCATCGGTGTGCTGACCGCGATGATCCCGATCGTCGGTGTCGTCGCCTGGCCGATGGTGATCCTCGGCCTGATCTTCGGTGTGCTCGGGATCGTGCGGGCGGGCAAGGGGATCGCCACCAACCGCGGCGTCGCGATCTCGGGGACGGTGCTCTCGGCGCTCGGGCTGCTCCTGTGCATCCTCTGGGTCGCGGCCTTCGGGTCGGCGGTCGACTCGGCCTCCTCCGGGGCAGTGCCGTCGGCGGCCTCGGTCCCGGCCGCGAGCGAGCCCGTCGCGAGTGCTCCCGCCGTGACCGCTCCGAGCATCGAGCAGCCCGCCGCGGCGGCGTCCCCCGCAGGGGGCGACGTCATCACCTACGAGGTGACCGGGTCCGGGTCGGCGGGGAACATCACCTACGTCAAGGACTCGAACATGGGTATGGAGCAGGTCAACGCCACCGACCTGCCCTGGACCAAGGAGGTCACCTTCGACGGCGGTGTCCTCTCCTTCCAGCCGCTCTCGCTGGTCGCCCAGTCCGATTCCGGCGGTAGCGGTGAGATCACCTGCCGCATCATGCGGAACGGCCAGGAGATCACCTCCTCGACCAGCTCGGGCCCCTACGCGGTGGTGAGCTGCTCCGGTAGCTGACCCGCACCCCGACGCGCGCCGGGCCGCGCTCGGTGGTCACGCACGACGCTCGGCCCGGAGCACGACGAGGCCCTCCCGCGGACGCGCGGGAGGGCCTCCGTGCGTCAGCGGCTCGCCGCCCGCTTGTACTGCCTGCCCGCCAGCGGCCCGAACACCGCGACGACGGTGACCGACCAGATCCGCGTGTAGAGCACCGGGTTCTGCAGGGGCCAGGCCTGCGAGGCCGTCATCGTCGAGGCGACCGCGTCGGTGTTGCCGAACAGCTCCCGTGCCGCCTGGGTGACCGCGGAGACCGGGTTCCACTCGGCGAACACCCGCAGCGGCCCGGGCAGCGTGTCCAGCGGGACGAAGGTGTTCGCCAGGAACGTCAGCGGGAAGATCACCACGAACGACGCGTTGTTCACGACCTCCGGGCTGGGGACCAGCAGGCCGACCCAGGCCATCACCCAGGAGAACGCGTAGGCGAACACCAGCAGCACCAGGAACCCGGCGAGCGCCTCGAGGAACGAGGTGTGGATCCGCCACCCGACCAGCAGCCCGGTCAGCGACATCACCACCAGCACGATCACGTTGTTCACGACGTCGGACAGCGTGCGGCCGGTCAGTACCGCCGACGGCGTCATCGGCAGCGAACGGAACCGCTCGATGATCCCCTTCTTCACGTCCTCCGCGAGCCCCGCGCCGGTGTTGGTCGCCCCGAAGATCACGGTCTGGGCGAAGATCCCGGCCATCAGGAACTCCCGGTACCCGGCACCCCCGCCGGTCGGGTCGATCGCGCCGCCGAACACGTAGGCGAACAGCAGCACGAACATGATCGGCGAGAGCGTCGTGAAGACCAGCAGGTCCGGCACACGCTTGATCTTGATGAGGTTCCGCTTGGCGACGACCGACGCGTCCGCCAGCATCGTGGCCGCCGCGTTCACGACGTCACCTCCGCGCGCTCGGTGTCCTCGTCGACCTCGGCCGACGGACGGCCGGTCAGTGTCAGGAACACGTCGTCGAGGGTCGGGCGGCGCAGTCCGGCGTCGTCGACCTTCGTCCCGGCCTCGCGCAGCCGGTCGAGCGCGTCGCGCAGCACGTCGACGCCTCCGGTGACGGGCATCGTCAGCGACCGCCGGTGCCGGTCGAGCACCGCCTCACCGACCCCGAGCGGGGCCAGCAGCCGGGCCGCGGGCTCCAGGTCGGCCTCCACACTCGTCGTCACCTCCAGGCGTTCGCCACCCACCTGGGCCTTGAGCTGGTCCGCGGTGCCGCGGGCGATCACCTTCCCGTGATCGATCACGACGATCTCGTCCGCCAGCGCGTCGGCCTCCTCCAGGTACTGGGTGGTGAGCAGCAGCGTCGTGCCCCGGGCGACCAGCCCGCGGATCACGTCCCACAGGTCGTTGCGGCTGCGCGGGTCCAGGCCGGTGGTCGGCTCGTCGAGCAGCAGCACCGGCGGGTCGGCCACGAGCGCCCCGGCCAGGTCGAGCCGGCGCCGCATGCCGCCGGAGTAGGTGCGGGCGGGCCGGTCCGCGGCGTCGGTGAGGCCGAAGTCGGAGAGCAGCTCCCGCGCACGCTCCCGGGCCCGGCGACGGCCCAGGTGGTAGAGCCGCCCGACCATCTCCAGGTTCTCGAAGCCGGTCAGGTACTCGTCGACCGCGGCGTACTGGCCGGAGAGCCCGATCCGGCGCCGCACCCCGGCGGGATCGGCCCGGACGTCGGCGCCGGCGACCGTCGCCTCGCCCCCGTCCGGCTGGAGCAGCGTGGTCAGCACCCTGACCACGGTGGTCTTGCCGGCCCCGTTCGGGCCGAGCAACCCCAGGACGGTGCCCTCGGGAACGGACAGGTCGACCCCGTCGAGCGCCCGTACGGCGCCGTAGTGTTTGACCAGTCCGGTGGCGCGGATCGCGTCGGCCATCGTGGAGATTCCCCTCGACAATCCCGGCCCGCCGCGACGGCGGGCCGACGGGCGTCAGACTGCCTCAGGGCCCCGACAGTTTCCGAACGGATTCGGCGTGGCTCAGCCCTGCGCGGCGACGCGCGCGGCGTGTGCGACCAGCATCCGGCGCCCCACGAGCATCAGGGCGGCCGAGGCCAGCATCACCACGGCGTTCACCGACCACGCCACCGTGAACGACGCGTGCGCGGCCAGCCAGCCGAACACGATCGGCCCGGCGAACCCACCGGCGTACACCCCGACCTGGACGACCGCCGTCGCCGCGGCCGGGGCCGACGGGTTCAGCCGGACGACCGCGAACTGCAGCAGCCCCGGCCAGGCCCACCCGAGCCCGAACGCCAGGACCGTGCCGATCACCAGGGCGGGCGTGCCGGGCACGGCGAGCAGGCCGAACCCGACCGTGCCCGCGGCGAGGCTGGCGGCCACCACGGCGACGTGCCCGCCGCCGCGGCCGGTCGTCCGGCGGGCCTCCTCACGCCTGTCGGCGAGCCAGCCGTGCAGCAGCCGGATGCTCAGCCCGATCACGCTGCCCATGGTCAGCACGAGACCGGAGAGGCCCGGGTCCACGCCGCGCTCGACGGCGGAGGCGACGAGGAAGATGCCCAGCGCGGTCGCGGTGCCCGCCGCCATGCCGGAGGCCGCTCCGATGACGCCGAGCGCACCCGTCGCGCGGTCGCCCTTCGCGGCCTTCGGGGCCGGGCCGGCGTCCTCACGGGGGCAGAGCAGCAGCGCCGCCAGGGCGAGCACCGCGCCGAGCGCGTAGGCCCAGCGCCACCCGACGGTCAGCGCGATGGCCGGCACCGCGATGCCGGCCAGCAGCGTGGCGGTCGGGATCGCGGCCTGCTTCACCCCGAACGACAGCCCCATCCGGCGGGCCGGTACCGAGCGCGCCAGCGTCAGGTTCGACGACAGCTGGCCCATCACGTTGCACCACGCCCCGCACAGCAGGAGCGCCACCAGCGAGCCGTACGACCGGGCGCCGAGCGCGAGCGCGGCCAGCATGACGGCCGTGCCGAGCACGGCGATCCGGCTGGTCAGGCGGGACCCGACCCGCTCGACGAGCATCCCGACCGGTAGCGAGCAGAGCGCGCTCACGCCGAAGTACAGCGCGACGACCAGACCGAGCCCGGACGGGTCGAACCCGAGATCGGCGGACAGCTGCACCGCGAGCGCGCCGGTGAGGAAGACCGGGAGCACCGACACCGTCGTCACCGCGACCGCGCCGCCCGCCACCCTGAACGCGGACGGTCCGGTCGTGGTGTGCGATTCGGTCGCGATGCTCACGATGAGCAACGCTAACCGATTCGCCCGCTCCGCAGGGAGCGAACGTGACTCATCCCCGGATGCGGGATCCGCCCTGGTCGGCCCACTCCTTCTCGCGCAGTTCGAACTTCTGGACCTTGCCCGTGGAGGTCTTGGGCAGCTCCTCGACGATCTCGACGTACTTCGGTGCCTTGTAGCGGGCGATCCGCGTCTTCACGTGGTCGATCAGCTCCTGCGGCTCCGCGGCGCGGCCCGGCCTGAGCACGGCGAACGCCTTGCAGACCTCGCCCCACCGCTCGTCCGGGACGCCGACGACGGCCGCCTCGAGCACCGCCTCGTGCGAGACGATCGCCTGCTCGACCTCGACGGTGGAGATGTTCTCCCCGCCGGAGATGACGACGTCCTTCGCGCGGTCGCGCAGCTCGACGTAGCCGTCGGGGTGCACGACGCCCAGGTCTCCGGAGTGGAACCAGCCGCCCGCGAACGCCTCGGCGGTCTTCTCGTCGTCGAGGTGGTAACCCTTCATGACGTTGTTCCCGCGCATGACGATCTCGCCCATCGTGGCGCCGTCGGCCGGGACGTCGGCCATCTGCTCGTCGACCACCCGGAGCCGGTCCGCGCAGACCATCCCGACGCCCTGCCGGGCCTGCAGCCGGGCGCGTTCCTCGCCGTCGAGCCCGTCCCAGGCACGCTGGTACTGGTTCACCGAGTACGGGCCGTAGGTCTCGGTGAGGCCGTAGACGTGGACGATCCGGAACCCCATCCGCTCCATCTGCAGGATCGTCGTCGGCGACGGCGGCGCACCGGCGGTGGTGATCACCAGCGGGTAGTCCAGCGTCACCGCCTCGGGCGCGTTCATGATCGTCGTGACGACGGTGGGTGCCCCGTTGAGGTGGGTCACGCCGTGCTCGGAGATCAGCCCCCAGATGACGTCACCGCGCACCTCCCGCAGGCAGACGTGGGTGCCGCCGATCGCCGTCACCGCCCACGGGGTGCACCAGCCGTTGCAGTGGAACATCGGCAGCGTCCACAGGTAGACGCTGTCCGGGGTGTGCGTGGAGTGGACGATCTCGCCGAACGAGTTCAGGTAGGCACCGCGGTGGTGGTACTCGACGCCCTTCGGGTTCCCGGTCGTCCCGGACGTGTAGTTGATCGAGATGGTGCCGTGCTCGTCGTCGACCGCCCACGGCCGCGGGGTGTCCGAGCCCCTGGCCAGCAGGTCGGCGTAGGACAGGCCGGACCCGACGCCGTCGCCGGGGGCGGCCGGGTCGGTGACCGTCACGATCTCCCGGACCGTCTCCAGCTCACCCGCGACCGGACGGACGGTCTCGTACAGGACGGCGTCGACGACGAGGACCTTCGCGCCCGAGTGGTCGAGGATGTAGCGGACCTCCTCGGTGGAGAGCCGTGTGTTGATCGCGACGAGCACGGCGCCCGCGAGCGGCACGGCGAAGTGCGCGACCAGCATCTCGGGGACGTTGGGCAGCAGGTACGCCACCTGGTCCCCGGGCTCCACGCCGGAGGCCTCCAGCGCGTTCGCCACCCGGGTCGCCTCCGCCGCGAACTCCGCGTACGTGTGCCGCCGGTCCCCGTAGACGATCGCCGTCGTGTCGGGGAAGACGTCGGCCGACCGGCCGAGGAACGCCAGCGGGGTCAGCGGGGTGGTCCAGACGTCGGTGGTTCCGGCGGTCACGGTCGGCTCCTTCGCCGGCGGTGCACGTCCCGGGGGATCCTCGCGGCCCCGTCCGGGCAGGGCAACCTGCGGAGCCGGCCCGACCGGCCGGCCCGTGCGCTCAGTCCTCGATGGAGATCGCGGCCTTCGGGCAGCCCCGCACCGCCTCCTCGACCTTCGGCCGGAGGGCCTCCGGCGGGTTCTCGTCGAGGATGTAGAGGTAGTCGTCGTCCCGCACCTCGAAGACCTCGGGGGCGGCACCCATGCACACCGCGTTGCTCTCGCAGCGGTCGAAATCCACGATGACCTTCATGGCGTCCATGGTGCCCCCGACGGGGCTCCGACGCACGACTAAGGACGCCCTGACCTGCGGTTATGCTGGCCTTGGTCGGTCAGGGCGAGCCCGTCCCGGCGGTGTCCGCGGGGAGCGGGAGCGGCAACGGTGCGGCCGCCGTCCGTGCCTGTTCCACCGGGCCCGCGGGCGGGGTGGTGTGCGGCAGGCCGAGCATCGCCGGGCCGGTGACCGCGCCGGCGCGCGCGGTGGCCGGGACCACCGTCCCGGCGTCCCGCGAGGTCGCCGCGCGTTCCGCGGGCGGTCCCAGCAGCGCCGCCAGGCCGAGCAGGACGGCGAGGGCCAGCGGCCCGACGATCGCCACCAGCCGGATGCGGGTCCCGTCCATGACGCACCTCCACGTCGGTCGACGACCGCGCGAGGGGGTACCCGGGGGAGCGGGTGCGGCCGTCGACCGGACGATCGACCGCCGGACGTCCGCCGTTACCGCTCGGGTCCGGACGGGTCAAGGTTGGTCCGCGTGGACCACCCGATAGGACCGCGCAATCGCCCCGGCCGGAGCACCCGGCCGGGGCCCGCGGGCGCCCGTCACTCCTTGCGGAGCACCGGGCGGAGGGTGTCGAGGACCGACGCGTCGTCGATGGTGGAGGGCACCGGCTCGTCGGCGCCGTCGGCGATCCCGCGCATGGTCTTGCGCAGGATCTTCCCGGAGCGGGTCTTGGGCAGGGCCGGGACGACGGCGACGTCCTTGAGCGAGGCGACCGCCCCGATCTGGTCGCGCACCATCTGGACGAGCTCGGCGCGCAGCTTCTCGTCGTAGCCCTCGGCGGTGCTGTCGACGCCGGACTTGAGCACCACGAACCCGCGCGGGATCTGGCCCTTCATGGTGTCGGCGACGCCGATCACCGCGCACTCGGCGACGTCGGGGTGCGAGGCGAGGACCTCCTCCATCCCGCCGGTGGACAGGCGGTGCCCGGCGACGTTGATGACGTCGTCGGTGCGGCCCATGACGAACACGTAGCCGTCGGAGTCGAGGTGGCCGCCGTCGCCGGTGAGGTAGTAGCCCTCGAACGCGGCCATGTAGGAGTTCACGTAGCGCTCGTCGTCGTTCCACAGGGTCGGGAACGCGCCCGGCGGCAGGGGCAGCTTCGCGACGATCGCGCCGTCGACACCGGGCTCGGCCGGCCGGCCGGTCTCGTCGAGGACCTGGACGTCCCAGCCCGGCATCGGGCGGGTCGGGGAGCCGGGCTTGATGTCGAGCAGCTCGATACCGGCCGGGTTCGCCGCGATCGGCCAGCCGGTCTCGGTCTGCCACCAGTGGTCGATCACCGGGATGCCGAGCAGGTCGGCGGCCCACCGGTAGGTCTCCGGGTCGAGGCGCTCGCCGGCCAGGAACAGGTACTGCAGCGACGAGACGTCGTACTGCGCGACGAAGGCACCCTCGGGGTCCTCCTTCTTGATCGCCCGGAACGCGGTCGGTGCGGTGAACACCGACTTCACCTTGTTCTCCTGCACGACCCGCCAGAACTGCCCGGCGTCGGGGGTGCCGACCGGCTTGCCCTCGTAGAGCACGGTCGTGGCCCCGGCCAGCAGCGGCGCGTAGACGATGTAGGAGTGGCCGACGACCCAGCCGACGTCGGACGCGGTGAAGATCGTCTCGCCGGCGCCGACGTCGTAGATGTTGGGCATCGACCAGGCCAGGGCCGTCGCGTAGCCGCCGGAGTCGCGCACCACGCCCTTCGGCTTGCCGGTGGTGCCGGAGGTGTAGAGGACGTAGAGCGGGTCGGTGCTGCGCACCGGTACCGGGTCCGCCGGGGTGGCCGTCGCCGCGGCCGCGGCCCAGTCGACGTCGATCGGGCCCATCGCCGCCACGGCCTGCTCGCGCTGCAGGATCACCGTCGCGTCGGGCTTGCGCCCGGAGAGCTCGATGGCCTTGTCGAGCAGCGGCTTGTACTCGATGACACGGCTGCCCTCGATGCCGCAGGACGCCGAGACGACGACCTTCGGCCCGGCGTCGTCGATCCGGACCGCGAGCTCCTTCGCGGCGAACCCGCCGAAGACGACCGAGTGGATCGCACCGAGCCGCGCGCAGGCCAGCATCGCGACCGCGGCCTCGGGCACCATCGGCATGTAGATCACGACCCGGTCACCGCGCCCCACGCCCTGGTCGCGCAGCACACCGGCGAACGTGGCGACCTCGTCGCGCAGGTCGGAGTAGGTGTAGGACCGCTTCGTGCCGGTGACCGGCGAGTCGTGGACCAGCGCGATCCGGTCGCCGTTTCCGGCCTCGACGTGCCGGTCCAGGGCGTTGTGACAGACGTTGAGCTCCCCGTCGGGGAACCAGCGGTAGAACGGCGGGTCCGACTCGTCGAGCGCGGTCGTGGGGGCCACGTGCCAGTCGAGCACCGACGCCGCGCGGAGCCAGAAGCCCTCACGGTCCTCGACGCTGGATCGGAAGATCTCCTCGTAACCGGCCACCGGCGCCTCCCTCGGTCCGGGCGGCCCGCACCGGCCGCCTCCGCATCGGGCACGACCCTAGGAGGTGCCCCCGACGGTTCGCAGCCTTCCGCACCCAGCGGGCGGGCGGGCCCAGCCGTAGGGACAGGCCGCTCGTCGTTCCCGTCACGCCGGTCGTCGCAGAGTGAGCGGACGTATCCGTAATGTGATCGAGTGACGGATCGACACAGCGCGTGCGGGACCCGGCCGATCCACGGCCGGGCCGGACCCGGTGGAGGCGGTGCGCGTGCGGTCCACGCACGGAGGGTGGCGACTTGGTGCGCGGTGGCGCCGCCCGGCGGCCGCCGCGGTCCTCGCGACGACGCTCGCCGCCGTCGCGGTCGCCGGCTGCGGGGGCGCACTCCCGGCCGCGTCGGCGGGGGCCACCGGCTGTGGCCCCGCGTGGACGGCCGCCTGGCACGCCGCCCAGCAGGCGGTCCCGGGCGACCAGCTCGCGGGCCGCCCGCTCCGCATGGTGGTACGCCCGCAGGCCTCCGGCGAGGCGGTCCGGCTGCGGCTGTCCAACCGGCACGGTGACGGCCCGCTGACGATCGGGGCCGTCACGCTCGCCCGCGCGGCGGGGGAGCCCCCGGTGCCGGTGCTCGTCGGCGGACGTCCGGACGTGCAGGTCCCCGCCGGTGCGGAGGTGCTCAGTGATCCGCTGCCGGTGCCGGTGCCGGTGGTGGGCGGCGAGCCGGTCGCGGTGGCGCTGTATCTCACCGCGGTCCCGGCGACGATCAGCTCGCACCCGGTCGCGATGAGCACGTCGTGGCTGTCCGGGCCGGGGGACCACACCCGTGCGACCGGTCCCGCGGGCTTCGGGACGACGCTGCGGTCGTGGCCGGTGCTCTCCGGACTGGAGGTGCACAGGACCCGGCCGGACGGGGCGCTGCTCGTGATCGGCGACTCGCTCGTCGACGGCGTCGGCAGCACCCCCGACGGCGACGACCGCTTCCCCGACCAGCTCGCCGCGCGGCTGGCCGCCGAGCGCCCGATGACCGTCCTCAACGCCGGGCTGTCCCGGAACCAGCTGCTCCAGGACGACCCGCCGGCCGGCGGCGACGCGCCGTCGACCCGGTACGACGCCGACGTCGCCCCGGTGCCGGGGGTGCGCGACGTGCTGCTCCTGATCGGCACCAACGACCTCGCCGCCGGCGCCGACGCCGACGGGCTGCAGGAGGGTCTGCGGGAGTTCGCCGAGCGCACGCGGCAGTCGGGCCTGCGGGTGGTCCTCACCACGATCCCGCCGTCCACCAGCGGCGGCCGGGACGCCCCGGACGTCGTCGCCGTGCGCGACGCGGTCAACGCCTGGATCCGCACGGAGGGCCCCCGGTGGGCCGACGGGGTGATCGACGCCGCGACCACGCTCGCCGACCCGGGCGACCCGCGCCGCCTCCGCGCGGAGTACGACTCCGGCGACGGACTGCACCCGTCACCGGCCGGGTACCGGGCGCTGGCGGCCTCGGTGCCGGTCGGCGCGCTGTCCGGGAGCCCGTGCCGGACCCCGGCATCCGGCTGACGGGTGCTGCACCGGGTGACCGTGTGGGCGTGGTCCCGTCACCCGGGAAGGGGCATGCGGCGGGCACGCACGATGGGTAACGTCGTGGTCACGGCCACAACACGTGGTGGTACCGGCGGAACCGGCACCGCGGCGCGTCCCACGGTCGGGGAGCGTCGGGAACGGGTCCCCAGACGGCCTACCGGGAGGCCCCATGACGATCGGCGCAAGGCGCGGCACCGACGAGGAGACCGGATCCATCCCGGCGCCCCGGAGCGCGGCCGACGCGTTCAAGGTGTCCGAGGACCAGGTGCAGAAGGCCCGCCTCGTCGTGGCGAAGAACTCGTCCGACTCCGGCGACCTCCGTGAGCTGCTCGACATGCTCGGGTTGATCTCCTCGAACCCGGAACAGCCGCCGCCCGTCGCGCGCTGATCGGGTGTCCCCGCGGGCGCACCCCGCCTGACCGGCCACGACACCGGAACGAGGGGGGTGCCTGCAGGGGTCTCCACGACGGTGTCGTATGGTTTCACCGCTCCCAACGGACAGCCGTTGAGGGAAGGACGAGCCCCGAGCTGGTCTGAGCCCCCATCGTCTAGCGGCCTAGGACTCCGCCCTTTCAAGGCGGCAGCGCGGGTTCGAATCCCGTTGGGGGTACGGCGGAAGCCATCGGATACGATGACTTCCGCAGCGCAAGGCCCAGTGGCGCAGTTGGTTAGCGCGTCGCCCTGTCACGGCGAAGGTCGCGGGTTCGAGTCCCGTCTGGGTCGCTCCACTCCCTCGGCGTTCTTCCGAGGGCCGGGGCCAGGTAGCTCAGTTGGTACGAGCGTCCGCCTGAAAAGCGGAAGGTCGGCGGTTCGACCCCGCCCCTGGCCACCTCTCCTCCCGCGAACTCGCGTCAGTGGTGTTCACCCCCACGGCCGAGACTCTCCACCGGTGTCGCGCCCGGGCGGCTCCACTGCGGAACGGGTCGGCTCGTCGGGCCCCAGGTGTCGTGGCCGTCCGCATCCGTCCGCCAGGACCAGCACGCCGTGCGCCCCTCGGGCCAGCCGTCCGGGGTGTCCTCCCACGCCTCGCCGCGGCCGTAGGGCGTCATGTCGAGCAGGCCGAGCGAGCCGTTGACCCGCTCGTTGCCGCGGCCGGTCGTGGAGTAGGTGAGGAACGTGCGGTCGCCGTCGCGCAGGTAGCTGGTCAGGAAGCCCATGGCGCCGCCGACCGGCTCGTCCAGGCCCCGCACCGAGTACCAGGGCTGGGTGTAGCCCATGAACGCGACGAAGGCGGCCACCTCGTCGGCCCGGCCCGTGGTCAGGACCGCGTACGAGACGCCGCGGGCGTTCAGGTAGTCGGCGCCCTGCAGGTGCCAGGCCGTGGTGGTGCACCCTTCGCACTGCCCCTGGAACGGCGCGCCGTCCCACCACATGTGCTTGTAGACCACGAGCTCGTCGCGGCCCTGGAAGAGGTCGAGGAACGGCACCGGGCCGTCGGCCCCGACGACCTCGACCGTCCCGTCGAACTCCACCATCGGCAGCCGGCGGCGGGCCGCGGCGATGGCGTCGCCCTCACGGGTGTGCGCCTTCTCGCGGACGAGCAGCTCGTCCCGTGCGGCCTGCCAGGTCGCCCGGTCGACGACGGGCGGGCGGCCGGGCGGTGTGGTCGTCGGTGTGGTGTTCGGTGTGGTCGTCATCGTGGGTCCTCCCGATCCGGTGACGCGGCATCGTCCCCACCGGTACTGACCTGCGCCCCGCCGTGAACTCATCGCGGCGGTGCCCCGGACCGGGTTCGCACGGGATCGGATCGCTCGCACGGGATCCGACCCCGTGCGAACGACGCGATCCCGTGCGAAGCGGGCGGCGGGCCACTCGGGTGCGTGCCCGATCGGTCCGGGCGGTCCAGGATCGTCGGCATGAGCACGCAGCCGCACGACATCACCGTCCCCGGCCCGCCCCGGCTCGAGGAGGTCTCGGACGGGCTCTTCGCCTACGTCCAGCCGGACGGGACCTGGTGGATCAACAACGCCGGGCTCCTCGTCGGGCCGCAGGGTGCCGTCGTAGTCGACTCGTGCTCCACCGAGCGCCGCACCCGGGCCTTCGCGGCGGCGGTCGCCGGCGTCACCGACCTCCCGGTCCGGACGCTGGTCAACACCCACCACCACGGCGACCACACCTGGGGCAACGCGGTGTTCCCGTCCGCGACGATCGTCGCCCACGAGCGCGCCCGCGAGGAGATGATCGCCTTCGGACCGCCCCGTGACCTGCCGTTCTGGGACCACCCCGACTGGGGTTCGCTGCCGCTCGACCCACCGTTCCTGACCTTCACCGACCGGATCACGCTGCACCTGGGGGACCTGCGGGCCGAGGTGCTGCACGTCGGGACGCCCGCGCACACCACGAACGACGTCGTCGTCCACGTGCCGGACCGTTCCCTGCTCTACTGCGGGGACCTCGTCTTCCACGGTGGCACGCCGTTCCTGCTGATGGGGTCGGTGACCGGGGCGATCGACGTCCTCGAGCACGTGCTGCTCCCGCTCGGCGCCGAGACGACGGTCCCCGGGCACGGACCCGTCTTCCACGGCGACGGCCCCGTCCACGACACCCTCGACTACCTGCGGTTCGTCGTGGACCTGGCCGAGGAGGCGCTCGACGCCGGCATCCCGCCGCTGGACGCCGCACTGGAGGCCGACCTGGGGTGCTTCGCGGCGTGGCCGGACGCCGAACGGATCGTCGGGAACCTGCACCGGGCGTGCGCCGAGCTCGACGGCACCGTCCGCGGCGCCCCGATCGACGTGATCACCGCGCTGGCCGAGATGGTCGAGTACAGCGGCGGCCGCCCGCTCACCTGCCGGGCCTGAGCGCGCGGAACCGGCACGCGTCGCCGGCCGTTGATCGGCTGTGTTCCAGCGTGTCCAGCGGACCGTCGACGCCACCCTGCGTACGACGATGCAGATGCTCCCCGCCCGGTGGCGGATCGACCGCGGCTCCGCCCGGGTCGGCGCCACGGCCGTCCGGCCGCACCTCGGTACCGCGGCGCTCGGTGTGGCCGGTGTGCTCGCCCTGGCCGGACGACGGGTGCCCGCGACGGCGGCCGTCGCGGCAGGGCTGGTGGGCACGGCCCCCGCGGTGCGACGGCTGTCGCGCCGCCCGCCGTCGTCCGCGGCCGGTGGGCCCGTCGTCACCGTGCTCGTCGCGAACGTGCTGCTCGGGCGCGCCGACTGCACCGCACTCGCCGCCCTGATCGCCGCCGAACGGCCCGACCTCGCGGTGCTTCCCGAGGCCGGTGCCGGCTACCGCGACGCGCTGCTCCCGCTGCTGGACGGTTACCGCGGCTGGTCGTCGGTCCCGCCAGGGGTGCCCGAGGGCCGGGGCACGGTCGTCCTCGCCGCGCCGCGCGCCGGGGACGTCGAGGTCCGCCCGGGGGAGGGCATGCGGTTGCCGCACCTCGAGGTCACCGGCGGGCTGCTCGGGCCCCGCACGCTGTACGCGGTGCACACCTCCGCGCCGACCGACCCGCGCCGGCTGGCGTCCTGGCGCGACGAGCTCGCGCTGATCGGGAGCTGGACCCGGGCGCGGCCCGCACCGATCGTCGCCGGGGATCTCAACGCGGTGCTCGACCACCGGCGGCTGCGCGTCGCACTCGGCGGCTGCCGGGACGTCGCCGAGGGGACCGGGCACGGCGCGGCGGGGACGTTCCCGTCGTCGTGGCCGCGGTGGGCGGGCATCCGGATCGACCACGTCCTGGTGCCGCGCCGCAGCAGCACCCACCGGTACGCGGTGCGCGAGCTGCCGGGCAGCGACCACCGCGCCGTGCTCGTGCGGGTCGCGCTGCCCGGTCAGGCGCCGGACGGGTACTGACGCCGGGAGTGGTTCTCCTGCGCGATCCGGCGCAGTGCGGCGAGCAGTGCGTCGCCCAGGACCGTCCCGACCAGCGCCGTCTCCGCCACCTCCTCGCGGCTCCCGCTGTGGGCGACGGCCTCCAGGTCGCCCGCGGCCGCCAGGTCCGCGGCCTCCGCCCACAGCTGCAGGGTCCGTGTGCCGGGGGCGTGGCCGAGCTCGTGCATCCGGGCCAGGACGCTGCGTGCCCCGGCCAGTGCGGGGGCCTGCTCCGACAGCGTCCAGCCGGCGTGCGCGGCGACCGCCCGGAGGTCGGAGTCGGCGTGCTCGGCCCAGGGGCCGCCGTCGTCGTCGGGGCCGGTTCCGGTGACGGCGTACACGGTGCGCCCGAGCATCTGGTGCAGACCGGTGTCCGGGTCGTCGACGGCGACCAGCACGTCCTTCACGACGGCGATCGGCAGGCCGCCGACCTCCACCAGGGCCCGGACCAGGCGCAGCCGGCTCAGATGGGTGTCGTCGTAGCGGGCCTGGTTCGGCGAGGTCGGCTCGCCGCGGTGCAGCAGCCCCTCGCGCAGGTAGTACTTGATCGTCGCCACCGGGACGCCCGATGAGCGGGACAACTCCGAGACGCGCACGTGGAGAGACTAGCTATCCGCTCCACGGACGTGATCGACGAGGCCCGCGGCTGCGGCGTCACCCGCGGTGAGCCACCGCTCCCGCGCGTCGCCCGGCAGCGAACCCCCGCAGTACCGCTCGGTCAGCGCGTCGATCTCGGCGCGCCGCCGGGCCAGATGGTCCGCACGGACCCGGACGTCACCGGGGTGCGCCCCGCGGACCGGCGCCTGCCCGGTGTCCTCCGGGTCCGGGATGCGGAACGACGCGTGCGGAAGCGCGAACCGCTTCCCCGGGGTGCCGGCCGCGACGAGGAACGGAGCCGGACCGGCCAGCGACCCGTTCGCGACGGTGACGACGTCGACGCCGAGCGCACGGATCGTGTCGTGCACCGCCGCAGCGGCGACCGGTGAGCCGCCGGGGGAGAGGACCTGCAGGGTCACGTCCCGGCGCGGGTCCTCCGCGGCGAGCAGGAGCAGCCGGCCGCAGGTCTCGGCGGCGACGTCGTCGTCGAGCTCGCGGGACAGCAGCACGATCCGCTCGCCGAGGAGCCGGTCGGCGAGGTCGGACGTGGTCGGCAGGACGGGCATCGGGGGCCTCCGTTCTCGGTGTTCCGACCCCGACGCTAGGACGCCCCCGCGTCCGTGACCTGCGATTCCGCCCTGGGCTGACGATGTTCGCCCGCGGCGAGCGGGAACCGGTCAGACCACCTTGGGCTCCCACAGCTCCGGCTTGTCGGCCAGCTTCACCGGCAGCCCGAAGTAGGCGAACAGGTCCTTGTTCAGGAAGATGCTGAGCCCGGTGACCCGGCCGTCCTCGATGCGCAGTGCCTGGATGCCCCACGCCTCGAACTCGCCGTCCGGCCCGGACGGCTTCCACTGGGCGAACCCGATCGTGCCGTTGATCTCGACCGGGGCGACCCGCGAGCCGCGGCAGCCCTGGCCCGGGCCGGTCGCCATCCACGCGATGACGTCCTCCCGGCCGCGGAACCACAGCTCCAGCGGGGGCATGTTCTGCTCGACGTCCTCGTGCAGCAGCGCGGTCAGCACCTCCATGTCGAACGCCTCGAACGCGGCCATGTACCGCATCAGCAGCTCGGTCTGCGCCGGGTCCGTGACCGGGCTCGTACCGGGGCGGCCTCCGAGACACCCTGCTCGGAGAGGGTGGCCCTGGCCCGCTGCAGGGCGCTGTTCACCGAGGCCACCGTCGTGCCGAGCAGCTCGGCGACCTCGGCGGCCTTCCAGCACAGCACCTCGCGCAGGATCAGCACCGCGCGCTGGCGGGCCGGCAGGTGCTGCAGGGCGGCGATGAAGGCCAGCCGGATGGTCTCCTTGGCGACGGCCTTCTCCGCCGGGTCGCCCGCGGGGGTCGAGACCCGGGCGTCGGGCATCGGTTCGAGCCAGTCGGCGTCGGGCAGCGGCTCGCGCAGCGACTCCGCGACCGGTGCGCCGGGTGCGCCGAGGTCCATCGGCACGGCGCGGCGCTTGCGGCCGTTCAGCGCGTCGATGCAGACGTTCGTGGCGATCCGGTAGAGCCAGGACCGCAGCGAGGACCGGCCGTCGAACTTCGCCAGGCCCTTCCACGCACGGACCATCGTGTCCTGGACCGCGTCCTCCGCCTCGAACGCGGATCCGAGCATCCGGTAGCAGTACCCGGTGAGCTCGCGCGGGTAGTCCTCGATCTGCAGGTCGAGCGGCCGGTCGTCGGCCTGGTCGAGGCCGCCTCCGGCCCGGGTGGGTGCGCTCATGCCGTTCCCCCTCGCGACGTCCCCGTCTCCGGTGACCCGGGGCGATCCCGGTCCGTCTGTGCGCGAGTGTGCCGTGACCCACCGACAATGTGGAGAGCTTTCCGGTGAGCGGGGCCTCCTCCGACGGAGGCGGACCCGCACGGGCGGGCGACGTGGAATGATCGGGGGATCGGCGCCCGCACGGCCTCCCGGGCGCGTCCGAACGACCTGAGCGGGGCCCGGAGGACTCGGGGAACGCGGCGATGTCGGCGACGGCCGAGAACGGCACAGACCATCCCGGTGGCACGTCCGGCCTGCGCCGGGCAGGCCGGCGTCCCGTGACGTCCCGGTACGAGATCGAGCACATCGCGCTGGAGATGTTCAGCGAGCAGGGCTTCGACCACACGACCGTCGACGACGTCGCCCACGCCGCCGGCATCGGCCGTCGCACGTTCTTCCGGTACTACGCGTCCAAGAACGACGTCGCCTGGGGAGCCTTCGACGAGCAGCTCGTCCGGATGCGGGCGGTGCTCGCCGCGCAGTCACCGGACCTGCCCGTGCTGGAGGGCATCCGCCGGGCGGTGCTCGAGTTCAACCACGTGGACCTCGACGAGCAGCCGTGGCACCGCAGGCGGCTGCGGCTGATCCTGGAGACACCTGCCCTGCAGGCGCACTCCACGCTCCGCTACGCGGCCTGGCGGCAGGTCGTCGCCGACCACGTCGCCGAGCGACGGGGGGAGCCGTCGTCCGGCCTGGTGCCGCAGAGCCTCGGGCACGCCTGCCTGGGCGTCTGCCTCGCCGCCTACGAGCACTGGCTGGCCGACGACGGCGCCGAGCTCGCCGATCTCCTCGACGACGTGTTCGGCTCCCTCACCCAGGGCTGGGCGGCCGACCTGGGGTGACGCCGCCCCGGTGCGCGGCGGGACACGGACGGCGGACGCGGCGCGACGGCGCCCCGCGGGTGCGGGACGCCGTCGGCGCGGTGGAGCCCGTCGCGGTCAGCGCGGGCTGCCGAACAGCCGCTCCCACAGGCTCGGCTTCGACGGGGAGGTCTCGGCCGGCTCCGTCGCCGCGGCGGTGTCGGTACCCGGGGTGGCCGGACCCTCCTGGGCTGCGCCCGCGGGGACCTCCGGTGCCGCCGGGGCACCCGGGACGGCCGGGGCCTGCGGCGCGCCCGGGACCGCCGGAGCCTGCGGGACGGCAGGTGCGGCCGGCACGGCAGGCGCGGCCGGCACTGCCGGTGCGGCGGGGACCTGCGGGGCGGCCGGTGCGCCCGGGACCTGCGGGACCGCGGGAGCGCCCGGGACGGCGGGGGCCTGCGGCGCGGCCGGCACCGCGGGGACCTGCGGGTCGGCCGGGACGGCGGGGGCGGCCGGAGCACCGGGGACGGCGGGCGCCTGCGGAGCGCCGGGCGCCTGCGGAGCGCCGGGCACCGCCGGGGCGGCCGGCGGCTCGTCGGCCACCTGCTGGACGACGTCGGCCGGGGACTCCTGGGCCGCCACCACTGCCGGTGCGGCGGCCCCCGGGACGGCCGGGGTCGCGGGGACGGCCGGGGCCGCGGGGACTGCGGGAGCAGCCGGGACCGCGGGGGCGGCCGGAACAGCGGGGCTGCCGGGGACGCCCGGAGCCTGCGCCACACCCGGTGCCGCGGGAGCCTGCGGCAGCTCCGGCGCCGTGACCTGCGGAGCACCGGGCACCGCCGGCGCCGGCGGGACCGCCGGGGCGGCAGGGGCCTGCGGGACCGCCGGTGCGCCGGGCACCGCGGGTGCTCCCGGCACGGGGACGTCGGCCGGGACGCCCGCCTGCGGCACGGCGGGGACCGCACCGGGTACCGCCGGTGCTGCGGCGTCGACGGTGTCGAGGTCGGCCGGGTCCGCGGGGTCGTCGACGGACGAGCCCCCGAAGAGGGTGTCGAACAGCCGGTCCAGCGGGCCGTCGTTCGAGCTCTGCGGGGCGGCCGGCTGGGCGGGGGCCGAGAGCGAGGCCGGTGCTGCGGGGACGCGGACGGGCTCGGCAGCGCCGGCACCGCAGACACCCAGGGTGCCGATCATGAGGGTGAGGGCGACGGAAGTGGTGACTCGGGATCGCACGTTCTCTCCAGTGGGCGCTGCTGCTGCACGGTGACTGACGGCGCAGAGCTTGCGGTGACCAGGTGTGTTCCACCAGTGACCCGATAGTGGCCACACCCGTCACGTCCGTCCCGTCGGTCACAGAGCAACCGTTGCGAGCGGTGACGAGCCTGGAACGGGGGACCCCGTTCGGGGGGCTGGAGGGGTCGTCGGTGGGGCCGGACGCCGTCCGTCATCCGTCCTGGGGGCTCCGAGCGCCGAGTGCTCACCCGTCGGCATGGAAAGGGCCCCGCATTCACTCGTCGGGGGACATGGTGACCGGCCGTACCCGTTTTCGGGGTCTCGTCTCACTGTCCGTGAAAGGCCGTGGTGCGGGTGGGATGTCAGGGGAGCGGGGGAGTCGTGTGATCGGGAAACGTCGGGTGGGGTCCGTCGCGACGCGGAGAGTGGTAGCGTCCGCGCTGGTTGCAGTCGTTCTTCTCCCGATCGCCGTGAAGCGTCCGTGTGGAAGTTGTGACGGTGGGCTTCGCCGGTGATGCGGATGTGTCATCCGACGATGCCCGCGCGACCTCCGGTGCCTCGCAGTGAGGCCCGGAACCGCTCCATCTGAGAAGGACACAGTTATGCCGCAGGGCACCGTCAAGTGGTTCAACGCCGAGAAGGGCTTCGGCTTCATCGCCACCGACGACGAGGGACCGGACGTTTTCGTCCACTACTCCGCGATCGAGTCCAACGGGTTCCGTACCCTGGAGGAGAACCAGCGGGTCGACTTCCAGTCCAGCCAGGGTAAGAAGGGCCCGCAGGCCGACACGGTCCGCGTGATCTGACTTCCCGCGGGGTACGACCCCGCGTGTGCCGACGGCGCCGGCGCTCCTCCGTGGAGCACCGGCGCCGTTCGCGTCTCCGGGGTCTCCGGCCGCCGTCCCCGGTGGACGGTCAGCCGAACGCCGCGCGCACGCCCTCGCGCGTGCGCAGGACCGCGACCGTCACGACCGCGAGCGCGCCGAGCACCGCGACGACCGTGACGACGGCGACCGACGCGGCCGCCACCCAGACCAGCGCCCACACCACCGTCGCCGCGTACGGCACCGCCGCCGTGGTCAGCCGCGTCGCGTACCCGAACGCGGCCGCCGCCACGAGGAGCAGCGCCGCCGCCGGGACCGGGCCGAGTGCGGCACCCCAGTAGGTCAGCGTCACGGAGAGCCCCGCGACGGTGGCCGCCGAGACCCAGCCCGCGTAGAACGCCCACGGCCCGTGCACGAGCAGCCGGTCGACCACTCCGTCCGCGGGGACCGCGGTGAGCCGCCGCAGTGCGACGGCGAGTACGACCAGCAGCGCGACGATCATCAGCTGCGCCAGGCCGAGGAGCTCCTGGGAGAAGACGACGATCCAGCCCGCGTTGAGCACGGCCGTCGCGACGAACAGCCACCCGGTGGCGCGGTGCACCGGCCGCGACCGCTGTCCCGGGAGGGACTGGTGGACGGCGAACAGCAGCAGGGCCAGGTAGATCACCGGCCAGACGGAGAAGGCGATCGTCGCCGGCGTCAGCAGGGACGGGTAGCGGTCCGACAGGACCCGCTGCGACTCCCCGAGGAACCCGCTGCCACCCAGCGAGCCCGCCACCGTCTGCAGCACCGCCGCTCCCAGCACCGCCCACGTCCGCACCGTGTCGGCGCGGGTCGCCGTGCCGGTGCCCCCGATCGTCGTCATGTCGCTCTCCTCCTGATCGCCCGATAATCCTCTCGATCGTAAAGACAGTTCACTGACGAGGCATGTCGAGCGGTGCGACGACCGGTGTGGCGCCCGGAGTCCCGGGGGTTGCCACCGGTCGTCGGCCCGCTCCGCCCGGTCACCTGCCGCTCACCGGCGGTCGCGACGGCGTGCGGTCGGTCGTTCCCGCTCGTCTCGCGGGTCCGCGCCCTCGCCGCGAACCGGTCGCGGAGGCGTGCCCGGAGCCTGCATCCTGGTGTTGCACTTCACAGAGGACACCACGGCGGTGTCCGTCACACGGAAGGAAGTGGATCCCTGATATCCTGGTGGGACAGCTACCGAGCCGTCTACGGCGCGGAGCTGCGCGCAGCGGCACACGAGTACGCCGACCACGGCTGGCCCCTCGTTCCGGGCCTCGGCTCCGACGTACTCCTGATCACCGGCGACGTGCTCGACGTCGTCGAGGTCCCGGCGGCGATAGGCCGCGTGGTGTGCCGGACGCTCCGGGAGGCCGGTGAGGTCGTCCCGGTGGCCGCGACCCCTGAGGGCACATGGTGGTTCCCCATGAGTCCGCGGCACGCGCTGCCCGCAGAGCTCAGCCTGCACACCGACGTCGTGCTGCACACCGACGGCATCGGCGTCGTCGCACCGCCGACCGAGCGCCCCGACGGCTGGGTGCAGTGGCGCGTCGCGCCGGCCCGTGTCGGGTACCGCGTGCCCGAGGCCTCGGTCGTCGTCGACGCGGTCGCGGACGCCGTCCGGCAGCGCGCCGCGGCGTCGTCGACCGCAGCGATCGGCCAGGACGAGGTCGGCGTGCTGCAGCGCTGATCCCGACCCGCGCGGCCCGGCCCGGACATCGGCCCGGCCCGCGCGTCCGGCGCACCGCCGGCCCGGAGTCGTCCCGATGTCGCCCGTCCCTCGCGGCGGGTGCCGGGACCGGCCCGGCGGCGCGCACCGGTAGCGGCGCCCGAGGGGGCACTTCTCCCTCGCCGGGCGGGCTCGCCTCGCGACCCCGCCGAGCAGCCGCACCGCCGGCGACGGCCGGGCCCGGAGGGATGATTCCCGGGCCCGGCCGGATCGTCGTCCGGGATCACCCGGAGTCCTCCCCGGCCCACCCCGGCGGCCGCTGTCGGAGTCGCGCGGCACTATGGAGTCGTGCAGACCTCCCGCGCGCCGGAGCGCCCGGCACCGATCCCGCCGCGGGACCGGACCGTCGGTTCGATCCCCTCGACCCCGCTCGGTGGCTTCGGCCCCGGCGACGAGCAGAAGCGTCGCGACCTGCGCCGCATGAAGATGGTCGCGACCGGGTTCCTCGTCGGGGCGACGATCGTCTTCTTCCTCGCCAAGTACCTGGAGGTGGTCCAGGGGCTGGCCTGGGCGTCCTACCTGCGGGCGAGCGCCGAGGCGGGCATGGTGGGCGCGCTCGCCGACTGGTTCGCCGTCACCGCGCTGTTCCGGCACCCCTTGCGGCTGCCGATCCCGCACACCGCGATCATCCCGCGCAAGAAGGACACGATCGGCGACAGCCTCGGCGACTTCGTCGGCGAGAACTTCCTGTCCGAGGCCGTGGTCCGCGAGAAGCTGGAGTCGGTCGGGGTCAGCGAGCAGGTCGGGCGCTGGATCGGGCAGCAGGCCAACGCCGACCGCGTCACCACCGAGCTCGTCACCGCGGCGCGCGCCCTCGTCATGGTGCTGCGCGACGAGGACGTGCAGAACGTCATCGAGACCGTCGCCGTCCGGAAGCTGCTCGAGATCCCCGTCGGCCCGCCCATGGGCAAGGCCCTGGAGGGGGTCCTGGCCGACGGCGCGCACCGGCGACTGGTCGACCTCGTCTGCGACCGCGCCTACGACTGGGTCGCCGACAACCAGGACATGGTGCTGCGGGTGGTGCACGACCGGGCGCCGTCGTGGACACCGCGGTTCGTCGACGACATGGTCGCCGACAAGCTCTTCGCCGAGATCCGCGGTTACGCCTGGGCGGTCAAGACCGATCCGCAGCACCCGCTGCGCCACGCGGTCGACCGCTACCTCGCCGAGTTCGCCCAGGACCTCCAGCACGACGCGACGACGATGGACCGCGCCGAGCAGGTCAAGCGCCAGGTCGTCGAGCACCCGGAGGTGCAGCACTTCATCGGCCGGGCCTGGACGGTCGTCAAGGGCATGGTGCTCGACGCCGCCGACGACCCGTCCAACGAGCTGCGGCTGCGCGTGCGTGACGGGCTCATGGCCTTCGGCCGTCGGCTCGGCCGGGACCGCGAGCTCGCCGCCAAGCTGGACGGCTGGATGGCCGACGCCGCGTGCTACGTCGTGCGGCACTACCGGCACCAGATCACCACGCTGATCACCGACACGGTGGCCCGCTGGGACGCCGAGGAGACCTCCCGCAAGATCGAGCTGCAGGTCGGCCGGGACCTGCAGTGGATCCGGATCAACGGCACCGTCGTGGGGGCGCTGGCGGGCCTGGTGATCCACGCCGTCGGGGAGCTGGTCATCGGCTGACGCGGCCGTCTCACTGCGGCGTCACGCCATCGCCATCCCCCTGTCACGAACGTGGCGCAGGCCACGTCACCTGCGCTAGCACGGTGCTTGCAAGAGTTAGCACCCGGGCGTACGGTCGGTTCCGTCAGTGAGGAACGGATCGAACCGGAGGCGAGACGGATGGCCACCCAGCCGAAGCCCGGCAGCGGTGACCGGAAGACCGTCGAGCCCGCCGATCGAGTAGGCCAGGCCGCCGTCGAGCACGTCGGCCAGGTCGTCGGGCAGGCCCAGCAGGCCGTCGGGCACGCGGTGGAGGACATCGGGTCCTACATCCGGTCCCAGCGGGAGGCCGCACAGGTCTCCATGCGTCAGCTGGCCCGCTCGGCGGGGGTGAGCAACCCCTACCTGAGCCAGGTCGAGCGCGGACTCCGCAAGCCGTCCGCGGAGATCCTGCAGCAGATCGCGAAAGGGCTGCGGATCTCGGCCGAGGCGCTGTACGTCCGCGCCGGGATCCTCGAGGAGCGCCCCGCCGGCAAGGTGACCGACGCGGTGCTCACCGATCCGACCCTCAGCGAGCGGCAGAAACGCGTGCTGCTCGACGTGTACGAGTCGTTCCGCAGGGAGAACGGCCTCCCCGACGACACCCCCCACTCCATCGAGACGAGGAAGTGATCACCATGGCCGTGAACCTCCCGACCAGTGCCGACGTGAAGAAGCTGCGTGAGCAGACCGCCGAGCAGGCCGAGGTCGCCCGCACGCCGCTGATGGCCGTCATCGGCGTCGGCGACTACGCCTACACGACCGTGTCCAAGGCGGTCACCGACGTCCGCACCACCGCGACCCAGCGCGCGGAGGAGGTGCAGACCCGCGTCCAGGAGTTCCCGGAGGAGCTCAAGGAGCTGCGCGGCAAGCTGTCCTCCGACAGCCTGCGCAAGCAGGTCGAGGAGTTCCGCTCCGAGGTCGAGGGCGTCTACGTCGGCTTCGCCCAGCGTGGCGAGAAGGCCTGGGGCAAGCTGCGCAAGCAGCCGCAGGTCAAGAACGCGATCGACACGGTCGAGGACCTGACCGAGAAGTTCGACGCCCGCGTCGACGGCTTCGTGGACGAGACCCACGACGCCGCGGCCAAGGCGCTCGACACGGTCACCACCCAGACCCGCTCGGTCGGCGAGAAGGTCGCGCGCCGTACCCAGACCGCGGCCGGCGAGGCCGCCGAGGCCGTGACCGAGGTGTCGAAGGACGCCGCCGAGGCCATCACCGAGGCCGGGGACGAGGTCGCGTCCACCACGCGCTCCACCGCCCGCAAGACCGCGGCGAAGACCGACCCGAAGACCTCCACCGGTGCGAAGAGCACTCCGGCCCGCAAGCCGGCTACCCGCCGCACCACCAGCACGACCGCCAAGAAGTGAGCCCGGCCGGGCGGACCGCCCGGTGATCTTCTCGCGAACGCCCCCGACGGCCCGGAGCCGTCGGGGGCGTTCGTCGTCTCCCCGAGGTGGTTCACGGCTTCCGTCCGTATCGCCGGGAGTCCGCGTGACCGAAGGTCGCTCTGCCCGTACGCTGAGCCCGTGGAACTGCTGTACTCGCTCGATCAGTGGATCGTCTTCGGGATCAAGATCCTCGCGCTCCCGCTGGGTGGCTACGCGTTCCTGCACGCCCTGCGCCAGCGCGCGGACGCCTTCAACGCCGCCGGGAAGCTCACCAAGAACGCCTGGCTCGGCATCACCGGCGTCGGGTTGCTCCTGCTGATCATCACCGGCGGCCCGATGTACGGCGGGGCCATGTTCTGGCTGGCCGCGATGGTGGCGGTGCTCGTCTACATCGTCGACGTGAAGCCGGCGGTGATGGAGGTCCAGGGCGGCGGTCCCCGCTGGTGACCTGGCCGGTCCTCGGGACGTTGGACGCCGTCCCCGCGACCGGGCGTCCCGACCTCCTGGCGGACCCGGTCGCACGCGCCCTGAAGGATCTCGACGCCGACCGGATCGGTGTCGCCGAGATCGACCCCGAGCTCGCCGACACCGCCGCGTTCTGCGCGGCCTACGGGTCGCCGCTCGACCGCGCGGCGAACTGCGTCGTCGTCGCGGGCAGGCGCGCGGGCGAGGTCCGGTACGCGGCCTGCCTCGCCCTCGCCACCACGAGGGTGGACGTCAACGGCGTCGTGAAGAAGCGGCTCGACGTCCGCAAGGTCTCGTTCGCGCCGATGGACGACGCCGTCACCCTGACCGGGATGGCCTACGGCGGGATCACGCCGATCGGGCTCCCCGCCGACTGGCCGTTGTGGATCGCGCCGGGCGTCGCCGGGGCGGACGCGGTCGTCGTCGGCAGCGGGATCCGGGGCGGGAAGCTCGCCGTCCCCGGCGATCTCCTGGCGTCGCTGCCGAACGCCACGGTCGTGGAGGACCTCGCGCGCTGAGCCCGGTGTTCGCCCTGAGCGGACACCGCTCAACTTTCGGAAGCAGTTCCGGCTCACCGCTGTTGGAGCGGACATGAGTGACGTGCTGACGCTCCCGGTCCTGCCCCTCGATGACACCGTGGTCCTGCCCGGGATGGTGGTCCCGGTCCGCCTGGACGCGCCCGACACCCGTGCCGCCATCGACGCCGCGACGGCGGCCGGGGACGGGGACGACGACGGCAGACGGGTCCTCGTCGTCCCCCGCCTGGACGGGCGGTACGGCGCGATCAGTGTGGTCGCCGTCCTGGAACAGATCGGCCGGCTGCCGAACGGCGACCGGGCCGCGGTGGTGCGCGGTGAGCGCCGCGCCCGCATCGGCAGCGGGGTCTCCGGACCCGGTGCCGCCCTGTGGGTGGAGGCCGAGCCCGTCGACTCGGCCGGGCCGACCGGACGCACCCACGAGCTCGCCACCGAGTACAAGGCGCTGGTCGTCGGCATCCTGCAGCAGCGGGGCGCCTGGCAGGTCATCGACTCGGTGCAGCAGACCTCCGATCCCGGGCAGCTCGCCGACCTGGCCGGCTGGGCGTCCTGGTTGGACGTCGCGCACAAGGCCGAGCTGCTCGCCGAGACCGACGTGACCGCCCGGCTGGAGAAGCTGCTGGAGTGGACGAAGGCGCACGTCGCCGAGCAGGAGGTCTCGGAGAAGATCTCGAACGACGTCCGCGAGGGCATGGAGCAGCAGCAGCGTGAGTTCCTGCTGCGCCAGCAGCTCGCCGCGATCCGCAAGGAGCTCGGCGAGGACGACCCCGACGGCGAGGCCGACTATCGAGCCCGGGTCGAGGCGGCGGACCTGCCCGAGCACGTCCGCAAGGCGGCACTGGCCGAGGTCGGGAAGCTGGAGCGGGCCTCGGACCAGAGCCCGGAGTCCGGGTGGATCCGGACCTGGCTCGACACCGTGCTCGACATCCCGTGGAACGACACCACCGAGGACTCGGCGGACCTCGTCGAGGCCCGCCGGATCCTGGACACCGACCACGCCGGCCTCGACGACGTCAAGGAGCGGCTGATCGAGTTCCTGGCCGTCCGGGCCCGGCGCAACCGGCGGGGGACCGACACGATCGGCGGCCGCGGCTCCGGCGCGGTGCTGTCGCTGGTCGGCCCGCCCGGTGTCGGCAAGACGTCGCTGGGCGAGTCGGTCGCGCGGTCGCTGGGCCGGAAGTTCGTCCGGGTGGCACTCGGCGGTGTCCGGGACGAGGCGGAGATCCGCGGCCACCGGCGCACCTACGTCGGCGCGCTGCCCGGCCGGATCGTCCGCGCGATCCGCGAGGCCGGGTCGATGAACCCGGTCGTGCTGCTCGACGAGATCGACAAGGTCGGTTCGGACTTCCGCGGCGACCCGACCGCGGCACTGCTGGAGGTCCTCGACCCGGCGCAGAACCACACGTTCCGCGACCACTACCTCGAGGTCGATCTCGACCTGTCGAACGTGCTGTTCCTGGCCACGGCGAACGACCCGTCCGGGATCCCCGGGCCGCTCGCGGACCGGATGGAGATCGTGACGCTCGACGGCTACACCGAGCCGGAGAAGGTCGCGATCGCCCGTGACCACCTGCTCCCGCGGCAGGTCGAGAAGGCCGGGCTGGACGACGGCGACGTCGAGTTCACCGACGTCGCGCTGTCGATGATCGCCGCCGAGTACACCCGGGAGGCCGGGGTGCGCCAGCTGGAGCGGGGCCTCGCGAAGGTCCTGCGGAAGGTCGCGGTGCAGCTCGACGCCTCGGACGGCTCGGAGACCGTGCGCCCGGTGCACGTCGACGCCGACGCGCTCGTCACCTACCTCGGCCGTCCGCGGTTCACGCCGGAGTCGGCCGAGCGGACGTCCGTGCCGGGGGTCGCCACCGGCCTGGCGGTGACCGGGGCCGGTGGGGACGTGCTGTTCATCGAGGTCACCTCGATGGAGGGCGAGCCGGGCCTGCAGATCACCGGGCAGCTGGGCGAGGTGATGACCGAGTCGGTCTCGATCGCCCTGTCCTACCTGCGCTCGCGCGGACTGGCCGGTGACCTGGCCCAGGGGAAGCTCCACGTCCACGTCCCGGCCGGCGCGGTCCCGAAGGACGGCCCGTCCGCCGGCGTCACGATGACGACGGCGCTGGCCTCCCTCGCGTCCGGACGCCCGGTGCGTTCCAGCGTGGGCATGACCGGCGAGGTGACGCTGCAGGGCAAGGTGCTGCCGATCGGTGGGGTGAAGCAGAAGTTGCTCGCCGCACACCGGGCCGGGCTGACCGACGTGATCATCCCGAAGCGCAACGAGCCCGACCTGGACGACGTCCCGGAGTCGGTCCGGAACGAGCTGCGGGTGCACCCGGTGGCCGACGTCGCCGAGGTCCTGGAGATCGCCCTGGAGCCGGTGGACGCGCAGCAGCACGCGGCCTGACCACCGCTCGATCCGGCGCCCGTTCCGCACACCGCGGGGCGGGCGCCGTCGCGCGTGCCGGGCCCGGTCGTGCGTGCCAGCCCCGCCGCGCGTGCCGCGGGCCGCGTGCCGCGCCGCCCGGCGCTGTGCCGTGCCGCGTCGCCGCGCCGCCCGGCGCTGTGCCGCACCGCGCCGCCGCGCCGGACCGTCCGTGCTCGGCCCACCCCCGCCGAGATGCGGATCAGCGCGGATCGTCGATCACCGGACGACGCTGAGCTGCATCTCGGCGGGAGTTCCCGAGCGCTCGTCGCACCTCGGTGACGATCCGCTGCGGTTCGCGACGCATCTCGGCTGCGGTGTAGCGGAGCACCCGCCATCCGGCGGCGGCGAGCCGGGTGTGCCGCTGGGCGTCGGCACGGGCGGCCTGCGGGGGCGCGAAGTGGTCGCCGCCGTTGTACTCGACGCCGAGCCGGTGCTCCGGATAGGCGAGGTCGAGCCACAGGACGCGCCTGCGCTCGTCGACGACCGGGTGCTGCGGCACCGGACGCGGCAGGTCGCTCCGCACCAGGATCAGCCGGAGCCGGGTCTCCGGTGGGGAACCGCTGCGGGCGTCGGCCCAGGTCAGGGCGTCGATCACCGCTCGCACCCCGCGCAGGCCGACGTACCGGGCGGCGTACGTCAGCAGCAGGTCCGGGGCGAACGTGCCGCGGGCGAGCGCGTCGATCGCGACGATCCCCTCGACCGGCGGCAACCGGCGGGCGAGGTCGAACGCGGTGCGCATGGGAGTCGTGACGTGGACACCGGCGATCTCGATGATCTCGCGCGGGTGGAGCACGTCGCGCCGCACGCGCACCTCCCGGCGGGAGCGGGGACCGGAGCAGGTCGCGGGCACCACGACCTCGGCGGGTTCGCCGAGCGGAGCACACGAGCGTCCCTGCAGCTCCGCCGCCGAGTACCCGCAGAGGACGGCGCCGTCCCCCGCCCACAGGGACGCGGCCAGCGAGCGCAGGCGCAGGTCCGGGGACTCCCCGGCGGCGGGGGCGTAGGTGTCGGGCAGGAGCCGCTCGAACGACGGGCCCCGGAGCCGTCCGGGGGTGACGAGCCCGGCGGCGACCGCGGCCGTCCCACGGAACACCTCGGGCCATCCGGGGACCGACATGGCCCGAGGATCCCGGGACCGTCGGAGGACCGGACCCGTTCGCGGTCACGCGATCCCGATCGCGAACGTGCGCTCCCGGAACACGACCCCCGGCGCGGACCGTCCGTCCCCGGACCACCCCCGCCGAGATGCGGGTCAGCGCGGATCGTCGATCACCGGACGACGCTGAGCTGCATCTCGACGAGCGGGCGGGGCGAACGCACGCGGGGGCTCAGTGGAAGACGATCGTGCGGTTGCCCTGGATCAGCACCCGGTCCTCCAGGTGCCAGCGCAGGCCCCGGGCCAGGACGAGGCGCTCGATGTCGCGGCCCCGCCGGACCATGTCGGCGGCGGTGTCGCCGTGGTCGACGCGGATGACGTCCTGCTCGATGATCGGGCCGGCGTCGAGGTCGGCGGTGGCGTAGTGGCAGGTCGCGCCGATCAGCTTCACCCCGCGCCGGTGCGCCTGGTGGTACGGCCGCGCCCCCGCGAACGAGGGCAGGAAGCTGTGGTGGATGTTGATCGCCCGTCCGGCCCAGGCCTCGCACAGGTGCGCGGGCAGGATCTGCATGAACCGGGCCAGGACGATCGCGTCGGGGGAGTCCGCGTCGACGAGCTTGCGGACCTCCTCGAAGGCGGTCACCTTGCCCTGCTCGCGGAACCGGTCGCCGGGCTCCGGGAACGGCACGTGGTGGAACGGCACCCCGTGCGCGCTGACGATCTCGCCCAGCGCCTCGTGGTTGCCGATCACCCGGGTGATCTCGACCGGCAGCTCACCGGCCCAGACGCGTCCGAGCAGGTCGTGCAGGCAGTGCTGGTCCTTCGTCACCAGCAGCACGGCGCGCTTGCGGACGCCCGTGTCGGAGATCCGGTGCTCGCCGCCGAGCTCGGCGGCCACCGGAGCGAACAGCGAGCGGAGCTCGTCGACGTCGCACGGGACGGAGGCGGCGTCCACGACCTGACGGGTGCAGAACACCCCGGCGTCGACGTCGGCGTGGTACGCGGCCTCGGTGATCGACGCGCCTAGGTCGGCGAGGAACGCGGAGATCCGCGCGACGATCCCGGTCCGGTCCGGACAGGACAGGGTGATGACGTACCGGCGGTTCACGAGACCCGCGCCAGCGTGAACTCCGTCTCGGCGGCCAGCAGCTGCTCGATCTGGCCGGCGACGGCCTCCTCGATCCGGGACCCGACGATCGGCACCTTCACCGTCACCTCGGCGCGGATCCGGATCTCGCTGCCGCCGTCGACGTCGGCGATCCGCATGACCGACCGCGCCGTCGCCGGCGTACCGACGACCTTGACCGAGCCGGTGCCGTCGTAGACCCCGGCGCCGCCGGCCTTCCACTGCTCGGTGCGGTCGATCTTCAGGTCCCCGCCGGGGACGAGCGACGTGACGACCGTGGGCAGGTGCTCGGACGGGATCCCGTGCCGCAGCGTGTACCGGACACCGTCGGCGGTCGCCTCGTAGTCGGTGACGGCGGCGCCCGGGCCGCCCAGGTGCCGGAGCTGCTCGTCGAGCAGGTCGCGGTCCACCATGGCCGCGTACACCTTCTCTGCGGGGTGCGCGGAGGTGGCGCGGTAGTCGAGGGAGCGCGGCATGCGCGCAGGTTACCGTTCACCCGTGAGTTTCCCGGGAACGACCACGACCGACCCGCGGCTGAGCGCGCACACCACGCTGCGCCTCGGCGGCCCGGCCGCCCGGATCGTCCGCGCCGAGGGGGCCGACGACGTCGTGGCGGCCGTCGGTGCCGCCGACGCGGCCGGTGAGCGGGTGCTGCTCGTCGGCGGGGGCTCCAACCTGGTCGTCGCCGACGCCGGGTTCGACGGCACCGCCGTCCTGCTCGCCGGCCGGGGCGTGGCCTTCGAGCGTGCCGGCGACACGGTCGTCGCGACCGTGGAGGCGGGCGAAGACTGGGACGACGTCGTCGCGGCCACCGTCGCGGAGGGGCTCGGCGGGCTGGAGTGCCTATCCGGCATTCCCGGGCGCACCGGCGCGACCCCGGTGCAGAACGTCGGTGCCTACGGCGTCGAGGTCGCCGACCTGCTCGTCGACGTCGATCTCTACGACCGCCGGACCCGCACCGTCCGGACCCGGGTGCCGGCGTCGGACCTGGGGCTCGCCTACCGCACGAGCGTGCTCAAGGGGAACGACGACGCCGTCGTCCTGCGGGTGCGGTTCGCCCTGCGCGGCGACGGCCGGTCCGCCCCGATCCGCTACGCCGAGCTCGCCCGCACCCTCGGCGTCGAGCCGGAGACCCGGGTCGATCCGTCCGCCGCCCGGGACGCCGTGCTGGCCCTGCGCCGCGGCAAGGGCATGGTGCTCGACGCCGAGGACCACGACACCTGGTCCGCGGGCTCGTTCTTCACGAACCCGATCCTGCCCGTCGCCGACGCGCCGCAGGTCGAGGGCCTCGCCGCCTGGCCGGCGGGGGAGGGCCGGGTGAAGTTGTCGGCCGCCGGGCTGATCCAGAACGCCGGCTTCACCCGCGGGCACGCCGGCCCCGGCGGACGGGTGTCGCTGTCCACCCGGCACGTGCTCGCCCTCACCCACCGCGGCGGCGGGAGCACCGACGACCTGCTCGCACTGGCCCGTGAGGTCCGCGACGGCGTCACCGGCCGGTTCGGTGTGGACCTGCGCCCCGAGCCGGTGCTGGTGGGCTGCACCCTCTGACCCCGGGCCCGTCCGTGCCCGGACCGTTCCCGCCGAGATGCGGCTCAGCGCGAATCGTCGATCTCCGGACGACGCCGGCCTGCATCTCGGCGAGGCAGGTGGTGCGGCGGACGGTGCGGCGCGGGGAGTGACGCAGGCCGCCCGGTGGGGCGGCGCGGCAGGCGTACGGTCGGTTGCGGAACGCAATCGATCTGGGGCGGGGGACCGTGCGCCGGCTGTTGTTCGTGGTGGTGGCGTTGATCGCCGCATCGGGTGTCGCGGGCGCGGTGGCACTCGCGGGGGCCCAGGGGGGAACGGCTCCGCTCGCCGCGCCCGCGCCGACCGGGCCGCAGCTCACGTACCAGCCGGCGTCGTCGGCGTCGTCGGCGAACCCGGCCGACCCGGTCTCGGTGCGTGCCGCCGGGGGGACCCTCGACGGCGTCTCGCTGACCGGGCCGGACGGCGAGCAGGTGCCGGGTGGGCTCGCCCCGGACCGCACCACCTGGACGAGCAGCGGGAAGCTCGACTTCGCGACCACCTACACCTGGCACGGCCGTGCGGTGGCCCCGGACGGGGCCGCTACCCCGGTGCAGGGCACGGTCGCGACGCTGGAGCCCGCGCACACCGCGCGCGGCACGCTCAACATCGGTGACGGGCGCACCGTCGGTGTCGCCGCGCCGATCGAGATCCAGTTCGACCGGCACGTCGACGACCGTGCCGCCGTCGAGCGGGCGCTGCCGGTCACGACGTCGACCGGTGTCGAGGGGGCCTGGGGCTGGCTGCCCGACGAGGGCGGCGGCTCCCGCGTGCACTGGCGGCCGAAGGAGTACTGGCCCGCCGGGACGAGGGTGTCGGTCGACGCGCCGCTCAAGGGCGTGGCCTACGGCGGCGGGAGCTACGGCGCGGCCGACCTGTCGACGTCGTTCACCATCGGGCGCTCGCAGATCGTGAAGGCCGACGCGAGGTCGTTCCGCATGGTCGTGATCCGCGACGGCAGGCAGGTCGCCGACTACCCGGCCAGCTACGGGCTGGCCGCCGACCCGAACCGCAACACCCGCTCCGGGGTGCACGTCGTCACGGAGAAGTTCACCGACAAGCGGATGACCTCGGCCCAGTACGGCTACGACGTCGTCGAGAAGTGGGCCGTGCGGATGAGCAACAACGGCGAGTTCATCCACGCCAACCCGGCCTCGGCGTCGGCGCAGGGCAGTTCCAACATCACGCACGGCTGCGTGAACCTGTCCGCGGCGGACGTGAAGGCGTACTACGACACGGTGCTGTTCGGTGACCCGGTCGAGGTCACCGGCACGCCGGTGCAGCTGTCCCCGCGCGACGGCGACGTGTGGGACTGGACGCTGTCCTGGGACCGGTGGCAGAGGTTGTCCGCCCTCTAGGAACGGGTAGTCGCCCCCATGACCGCTCCCGAGAACCCCGACGTGCCACCGGACCGCGCTGCGACCCGCGCGAACCCGCTCCCGGAGGAGGAGGGCACCGCACCCGGTGCCGAGGAGATCCTCACCGAGTCCGAGGAGCGGATCGCGGGCGCGGTCCACGGCGACGAACCGGCCGACGACGCCGAGCAGCGCCGCCGGTCGGAGGAGACCCTCTAGGTCCCGGTCACTCCCGGCGGAACCGCCGCGAGCCGGACGCCTGGTCGCGCGGCTTCAGCACGATCTGGTCGATGTTGACGTGCGCCGGCCGGGTGGCCGCGAACGTGATGGTCTCGGCGACGTCGTCGGCGCTCAGCGGGGTCAGGCCCTGGTAGACCTTCGCCGCCTTCTCCGCGTCGCCGTCGAACCGGACCTCGGAGAACTCGGTCTCGACCATGCCGGGGCAGATCTCGGTGATCCGGATCGGCTTGCCGAGGAGCTCGCCGCGCAGCGTGCGGTGGAGCATCGCCTGGGCGTGCTTGGCGCCGGTGTAGCCGGCGCCGTTGTCGTAGAAGTCGAGCGCCGCGATCGAGGTGACGGTGACGACGTGGCCGTCGCCGGAGGCCTCCAACTTCGGCAGGAACGCCTTCGTCAGCCGGAGCGTCCAGAGGACGTTGGTCTCCCACATCCAGCGCCAGTCGTCCTCGTCGGCCTCGGCGACGGGATCCAGCCCCTTCGCCCCGCCGGCGTTGTTGACCAGCAGCTTCGCCTCGGGAACCGCGGCGTCGAAGGCGGCGACGGATCCGGCGTCGGTCACGTCGAGGGGCAGCGCCGTGCCGTCGATCTCCTTCGCGATCTCCTCGCAGCGCTCGACCCGGCGGGCACCGAGGACGACGTGGAAGCCCGCGGCGGCGAGGCCGCGGGCGGTGGCGGCACCGATGCCGGAGGAGGCGCCGGTGACGACGGCGGTGGGACGGGAACTCATGGTCACCCAGCCTAGGCCCGCCGTGGTGTCCGGGCGCCCCGGTCGGGTACGTGGCATGGGCAACGTTCCGGCGGCGATCAGGGACCGGTCACCCGTCGGACACGTGACCGCCAGCTCGATCACCGAGCGTCGCAGTCATGGTTACTGCGATCGGGCGAAGGCGATTCCTCGGATGGGCGGGTGCCGGTGCAGCGGCGGTGCTCGCCGGCACCGGTGCGTGGGACGCCGGCGTCGCGGCCGCGGCTCCCCGGGCCACCCGCGGCACGGACCCCTTCACCCTCGGCGTCGCCTCCGGTGACCCGGCCGCCGACTCGGTCGTGCTGTGGACGAAGCTCGCGCCGGAGCCGTTCGCCGCCGACGGCCGGGGCGGCATGCCGGACCGGCCGGTACCGGTGCTGTGGGAGGTCGCCGACGACGAGCGGATGACCCGGATCGTGCGGCGCGGACAGGTCCTCGCCACGCCCGAGCTCGGGCACTCGGTGCACCCCGAGGTCGGCGGGCTCGCGCCGGACCGGGTGTACCACTACCGGTTCCGCGTGGCGGGCCCCGGCGGCGCGGTCTCGCCGGTCGGCCGGACCCGGACGACGCCGCGGCCGGGCGACACACCGTCGTCGCTGGCGTTCGCGTTCGCCTCCTGCCAGAACTGGGGCGACGGCCACTACACCGCCTACGAGCACATGGTCCGCGAGGACCTCGATCTCGTCGTGTTCCTCGGCGACTACCTGTACGAGGCGACGATCGACGAGACGAAGCGGGGGCAGACGCCACCCGCGTCGGCCGTCGCCGAGCCGACCGACCTGGCGAGCTACCGGACCCGGTGGGCGCTCTACAAGTCCGAGGCGCCGCTGCAGGCCGCGCACGCGGCCTTCCCGTGGATCACCGTCTTCGACGACCACGAGATCGAGAACAACTGGGCCGCGGACGTCTCCGAGGACGACGACGAGCCGGACCAGGACCGCGCCGTCTTCCGGGCCCGCCGGGCGGCCGCGTTCGCCACCTACTACGAGCACCTGCCGCTGCGCGCCGCCCAGCTCCCGAAGGGCCCGGACATGCGGCTCTACCGGCGGCTCTCCTACGGCACGCTGGCCGACTTCACCATGCTCGACACCCGCCAGTACCGCGACGACCAGTCCTGCGGCGACACCTGGACCACCGACTGCGCCGACCGGTTCGACGAGCGCCGCACCATCCTCGGCGCCCCGCAGCGGGAGTGGCTGCTCGACGGGTTCACCCGCTCGAAGGCCCGCTGGCAGGTGCTGGGCAACCAGGCCCCGATGGGGCTCACGGACCGCGAGCCCGGCCCGGTCACCGAGGTCAACACGGACCCGTGGGACGGCTACGTCGCCGACCGGAACCGGGTGCTCGGCGCGGCGGCCGACGCCGGGGTGCCGAACCTCGTGGTCATCACCGGGGACCGGCACCAGAACTACGCCGGTGACCTGCTGCGCTCGTTCGAGGAGCCCGGTTCACCGGTCGTCGCGTCGGAGTTCGTCGGCACCTCGATCTCCAGCAAGGGCGACGGCGAGGACGTCGGGGAGCAGCTGCGCGCGATCCAGGAGGCGACGCCGACCCTGCGGTTCGTCAACGACCAGCGCGGCTACGTGCGGGTCGACCTCACCCCCGGCGAGTGGCGCAGCTCGTTCCGGGTGATGGACCGGGTGGAGCGCCCGGGCGGCTCGCTGTCGACGCGGGCGGTGTGGGCGGTGGAGGACGGCCGCCCCGGCGTCGTCCCCGGCTGAGCGGCCGGTGCGGAGCGGCTCAGCGGGGTTCGATGCCCCGCTGGGCCGAACGGTCCCCGCGGCGCGCGGCCGCCCGCTGCGCGGTGAAGATCGCGGCGCCGAACAGGCCGACCCCCAGCCCCGCGATGCACGTCCAGAACGAGCCGGCGTCCCACGGGCCGCCCACCAGCCACGACAGGACGACGACGCCGGTCGCGACCGCCCACAGCAGCATCCCGCCGAGCAGCACCGGCGGCGACTCGTAGAACCGCGGTGGCAACGGCGGTGGGGGCGGAGGATCGCCGTTCTCGTGTGCCGTCACGGGTCCGTAGCGTAGACGTAGCACGGCCGGGCGCCGGAACCGTTGCGCCGCGTCTAGGGTGTCGCCGTGATCGAGCGCCTGTTCCGTGTGTCCGAGCGCGGGTCCACGATCCCCCGGGAGCTGCGCGGGGGTCTCGTCACCTTCATGGCGATGGCCTACATCATCGTCCTGAACCCGCTGATCCTCGGCAGCATCACCCCGACCGACCCCTCTGCCAAGACCGACGCCCTCGGCGGGATCCTGCCCGTCGCCCAGGTCGCCGCGGTGACGGCCCTGGTCGCGGGGGTCATGACGATCCTGTTCGGCGTGATCGCGAACTATCCGTTCGCGATCGCCACCGGGCTGGGGATCAACACCCTCCTCGCGGTGACCATCGCCCCGATGATGACCTGGCCGGAGGCGATGGGCCTGGTCGTCATCGACGGCATCATCATCGTGATCCTCGCCGTCACCGGCTTCCGGACGGCGGTGTTCAACGCCGTACCCACGGAGCTGAAGACGGCGATCGCCGTCGGCATCGGGGCCTTCATCGCGCTGATCGGGCTGGTCGACTCCGGGTTCGTGCGACGGCTGCCGGACGCCGCCAACACCACCGTGCCGGTGGGACTCGGGATCGACGGCTCCATCGCGTCCTGGCCGACGTTCGTGTTCGTCGTCGGCCTGGTGATCGTCGGTGTGCTGGTGGCGCGGGGGGTCCGGGCCGGGATCCTGATCGGCGTCGTGCTCAACACGATCATCGCGATCGTCGTCGAGGCGTTCGCCGGGGTCGGCGCGTCCGGGCCGGACAACCCCGGCGGCTGGTCGCTCGCCGTGCCGGCGCTGCCGGACCGGATCGTCGGGCTGCCCGACCTGTCGCTGGTCGGCCAGGTCTCGTTCGGCGCCTTCACCCGGCTGGACATCATCACCGTCGTCCTGCTGATCTTCACGCTGGTGCTCGCGAACTTCTTCGACGCGATGGGCACGCTGACCGGACTCGGCAGGCAGGCCGGGCTGACCGACGCCGAGGGCAAGCTCCCGAACGTCGGGAAGGCACTGGTCGTCGAGGGGGCGGGCGCGGTCGCCGGCGGGGCCGGGTCGGCGTCGTCGAACACGCTGTTCGTGGAGTCCGCGGCCGGGATCGCGGAGGGCGCCCGGACCGGCCTGGCGAACGTGCTGACCGGCGTGCTGTTCCTGCTCGCCATGTTCTTCACGCCGCTGTACGCGATCGTGCCGGTCGAGGCGGCGGCACCGGCGCTGGTGGTCGTGGGTGCGCTGATGTTCCGGCAGATCACCTCGATCAAGCTCGACGACCTGCAGATCGCGATCCCGGTCTTCCTCACCGTGACCGTCATGCCGTTCACGTACTCGATCGCGAACGGCATCGGCGCCGGGTTCATCAGCTACGTGGCCCTGTCCGCCGCGACCGGACGGGCGAAGAAGGTGCACCCGCTGATGTGGGTCGTGGCGATCCTGTTCGTCGGATACTTCGGGGTGGGCCCGCTGCGCGAGCTGCTGGGGTAGAAAGGTCACGGTCAGGGCTTGCGAAGTAAGGCAAGGCTGAGCTAACTTCTGGGTGTCGCTTCGTGGTGGGAGCGGCGCGTCAGTTCGGGACAGGAGAAGGCCCCGGCTCCCACAGGAGCCGGGGCCTCCTTCTTTCCCCAGTCACACCGGGCCCGCCGCCGAGCGGGACCGGTGATCCGTCCGTCAGGGCGCGTAGATCCGCACCCAGTCCACCTGGAAGTCCAGGGTCTCCGGCGAGGTCTCGTCGAGCGCCGGGATCCAGTCGTCGCCGTACGGGCCGATGTCCTGCTGCGTCGCCAGGTGCATCGGGCGCGGCGGGATCTGCTCGGGATCGGTGGTCCGGAAGACCTCCTGGCCGTCCACGTAGAACACGACCCGGTCCGGCAGCCACTCGACGGCGAAGTTGTGCCACTGCGTGAAGTCCCCGCGGACGGTCTTGCCGACCTGGGAGTTGTCCTCGCCGTAGTGGACGATCGTGTGCGTCTCGGAGCGGTCGCCCTTCGGGATCTCCATGAAGTTGAGCTCGCCGCCCTCGGGCCAGTCCTCGGCGTCCGGCCACAGCAGCGCGACGTCGCCGTACCCGGTTCCCGGGTTGGTCTTGGCCCGCATCTCCCAGCGGCCGTACTGCTGACCGCCCCGCCACGCCAGGCCGGCCGAGGTGAGGCCGCGGCTGGTCAGGACGAGCTGGCCGTCGCGCACGGAGATGTTCTCCGCCAGGTGCCTGCCGACCCCGCCGGTGGTCTCGCCGGTGTAGGGGCTCCACTTGTCGCGGTCGAGGGACGTCCCGTCGAACTCGTCGTTCGCGGTCAGCTGCCAGCCGTTGCGGACGGCGGCCTCCGCGTCGGACCGGTTCGCCGGGTCGAGCGCCCCGACCTGCCCGGGGCGTTGCTGGTCGTGCATCCCGCCGGGGGCCGGTGCCGCCGGCGCCGGGGACTGCGCCGGTGGTGCGGTCCGCGACCCGCCGAACAGGTCGGAGCCTGCCGCGAACCCGATCATCCCGGCCAGAGCGGCGACGGCCACGACGACGCCGAGCGCCGTCGGCCAGCGACGGCGGCCCGGTGCCTCCGGGTCGTCGGGAGCGCGATGCTCCCGCTCCGGAGCCTCCTGGTGCACGTCCGTCCTCCTCTGGTCGCCGGGACGGGCGTCACGCTAGAAGGGGGTGGCTGTGGCTGCGCTGAGAGGCGTCACCGGATCGGGTTCAGCCGGCGGCCCCGCCGTCCAGGTCGTACTCGCGGACCCAGTCCACCTGCATCGTCGACTCCCGGACCGAGCCGCCCTTCGGGAACCAGTCGAGCTGGATGCACAGGTGCATCGGGCCCGGCGGCTGCACCTGCGGGTCGGTGGTCTCGAACCACGGCTCGCCGTCGACGTAGGCGGTGATCCGCTCCGGGGTCCACTCGAGCGCCCAGTTGTGCCACTCCGTGCCGTCGATCTCCACGGAGCCCTCGACCTGCGAGTTGTCGGCGCCGTAGTGGAAGAACGCGTTCGTCGTCCGGCGGGCCGGGTCCATCATCTCCATGAAGTCCAGCTCACCGCCCTCCGGCCAGTTCTCCGCGGTCGGCCAGAGCAGGAGCAACGCGTTGTACGACGGGTCCGAGGCCGGGGCCTTCACCCGTCCCTCCCAGCGGCCGTACCGCCGGCTGCCCTCGGTCCACGCCATCCCGGCGGTGCTGCCGTCGGGACCGCCGGTGAGGGTGAGGACCCCGTCCTGCACGCTCACCGCGTCGGGGGTGCGACGGCCGTTCCCGTCGTGGCCGGGGCCGTCGTAGATGCTCCAGCCCGACGTGCCGCCGGTGAAGTCGTCGGTGCGGACGGGCCGTCCCCAGCCCTGGGTCCCTGCGGCGGTGGTGCCCTCGGCGGTCACGCCGTCTCCTCCTGCTGTCGTGCCATCACCCGATGGTGCCGGGTCGTCGGGGCCGGGCGTGGACCCGGTCTCCGGGGCGGGGCAGGAGGGCCCGGAGCCCGGTCCCACTGTGTCCGTGTCGGTGTCCGTGCCGGTATCCGCGTGGGCATCCACCTCGGTATCCGTGTCGGCATCCACGTCGACGCAGACGTCGCCGCCGTCCCCGAGCTCCAGCGGCGGCCGTTCCCGCGGCCCGGCATCCTGCTCCTGCACGACCGGCGGCGCCGGGTCACCGCCCGGCGTCACGCCGACCACCTCCCCGGCCGGACCGAGGGTGAACATCAGCACCGTCACGCCCTTCGCGACGAGCCTCCTGATCAGGTCCTCCAGCTCGTCGGCGGTCATCGGCTCACTCCGCGAAGCTGACGTGGACGTGGTCGTAGTGCCCGCCGGTCGGGTCGGACGTGTCGTAGATCCCGCCGCCGGTGTAGCGGCGGCCCCAGCCGGTGCCGTCGTCGCGCACCGACGGGTCCCAGTAGCGGCCCTGCCAGATCAGGTACCGGACCTTCGGCGGGGCGGCGTTGCCGGCGAACCACCGGGTGATCCGCCAGCCCTCGTCCAGGTCGGCGCCCTCGGCGACGCGTCCGGCCGGGCCGGTGAACAGATCGCATGCGCGTCCCTTCGGGTGGTCGGAGCGGGGGTTCTGGGCGTGTTCGTCCCAGCAGCCGACGGTGTCGATCACCGGCTCGAACACCGCGGTGACCGCCGCGAGCCCGTGCGCGGTGGCACCGGTCAGGCAGCCGCCGGTGCGGACCGGGTCGGGCCGGTCGCAGCCGGTCGTCCCGCCCGTCCACGCGGGCGCGGGTGCCGCCGCGGGGTCCTTCGCCGGGTCGTCCGGCGGTGCGTCCGGCGCCGGGACGCCCGCCCGGTCGTCGGGGGCGGGGGCACCGGAGTAGCGGGCGGCGAGGTCGTGCACCGTGTCGACGTAGCGCCGGACCGCCGCGGAGCACTCCGGCGAGCAGCCCGCCTCGCCGGGCTGCGGCACCCCGGACGCCGACTCCGCCACCCGCCGGCACCCCGCCACGTGACAGACGAGCATCGCGTCGAGCACCGGGACGTCCTTCGGCGTCGTCGCCAGCAGGCCCGCGGCGGCCCGCAGGGTCGAGCACAGCCACGGCACGACCGTGCGCAAGTGCCCGGCCGGGTCGGTCAGCGCCGGGTCCGGCCATGGCGCACCACCGGCGGCCACCCACGTCCGCTCCGAGACCTGCAGCAGCCCCGCGGCGGCGCCGGTGCGCAGGGCCGGGTCCCAGCCCGACTCGGCCTGCACCTGGGCGACGACCCAGGCGGGCGGGAGCTCCGGGCAGCGCTGCGCGGTCAGCTGGGTGACCAGGCCGAGGTACGGGCGGGCCGCCCCGGGCACGGCGCCCGCGTCCGGACCGGGCGCCGGGGGGACGGCGGCGGCGACCGTCGACGTCCCGGCGAGGAGGGCGGCGACGACGGCGAGCAGCAGCAACGGCACGCGCACGCTCATCGCGCCGGTCCGCATCCGTCCGGCTCCGGGACCGGACCGGCGTCGACGACGAGCCGGTCACCGTCGCGGACGACGGTCACCTCGATCCGCACCCAGCGGGCGGCCAGGCCGCGCCAGCCGCGTGCCGCCGGCGCCGGTGCCGCGGCGGGCTCGCCGAGGGGGCGTCGGGCTCGGGCTCGGGCACGCCCGGCGCGCGGGTGTCGACCCTGCGGGAGGGCACGACCCGCACCCGGACGTCGACGCGTGCCCGGTCGCCGTCGATGCGGACCCTGCCGGGCAGCACCAGGTCGGCGCGCTGCCGGCCGGTGCCGTTCCAGCCCAGGAGCCCGGCGCCCTCGGGGGACGCGAGGTGCGCGCCGACGGCACGGGCCCGGCGAGCCGGGTCGTCCTCGTCCCAGGACAGCAGGTCGGCGGCGAACGCACCGGCCAGTGCGGCCGCCTCGGCCGGGTCGACGGGCGGTGCCGGTGCCGGTGCCGGTGCCGCGACGGTGCGGGCGGGGACCGGTGGGAAGCCGAACGGATCGGTGACCGGCTCCGGGACGGCGGGCTCGGGGAGCGGCGGCCGGTGCGGTGTCCACAGTGGTGTCCACAGCGCGGGACGGGCGGCGGCGGTCGCGGGCCCGCCAGGGGCCCGCCCACCTGCCGGGTCCCGGTCGGACGGCGCGGGCCCGCCGGTGCCGGGGGACGGGGCCGGGTCGTCCAGCCAGGGGTCGGGACCGTCGTCGACGGTGGCCTGCGGACGTCCGAAGAGGCGGAACGGGGACATCGCGACCGTCCCCGTCATCGCCGCGGACCGGAGTCACCGGCCGGCCGGACCTGGTGCTGCTGCGCGGACATGTCCCTCCCCGGACCGCGTGCCCGGGCGGGTCACGCGGAGGGGACGGTAGGAACGCCGGGTCCTCGCCGGACGGGCTCGGCCGAACCGCTTCGCGATGGTGAAGGCGGCCGGGCACGGAGTGCCGTGCCGGCCGCCTACGGGGGACGGTTCAGGAGGGGAGCTCCCAGGTGTGCACCGGCTGGTTCGCCGCGGAGTGGGCGAGGTAGCGCTCCAACATCCCGTGCAGTGCCGTCATCCGGTCGGCACCGCGTTCCTCCAGCGCGGTGACGGTGTCGATCTGCCAGGACGACCCCGTCTGCCGGGTCACGCAGCGCCGTTCCAGCACGGTCAGGTACCGGTCGCAGACGGCCTGGCTGACTCCCCAGCGGGCCAGGCCCTCGTGGGCCAGGGGGAGCAGCTTGCGCAGCGTCAACTCGTCCGGCCGGACCCACCCGGTACCGGGCCAGTAGAGGGGAGCGTTCATGCCGTGCCGTGCCGCCGTCTGGAAGTTCTCCCGGGCGGCCTCGAACGACACCGAACGCCACAGCTCCTGGTCGGCCTCGACGAGCGTGCGCAGCAGCCCGTAGAAGAACAGGGCGTTCGCCACCATGTCGACCGTCGTCGGGCCGGCGGGCAGGACCCGGTTCTCCAGGCGGACGTGCGGTGTCGCCCCCGTACTGTCGTAGATCGGCCGGTTCCAGCGCCAGATCGTCCCGTTGTGCAGGGTCAGCTCGGGCAGCTCGGGGAAGCCCTGCTCGCGCATCTGCGCCATCGGGTCGATGTCGGTGGTGAGCGGCATGAGCGCGGGGAAGTAGCGGGCGTTCTCGGAGAACAGGTCCAGCACCGAGTCGATCCAGCGCTCGCCGAACCACACCCGCGGCCGGACGCCCTGGTTGTGGAACTCCGGCGTCCGGACGTCGCAGGCCTGTTCGAACAACGGGATCCGGGTCTCGGACCACAGCTGCGACCCGAGCAGGTACGGCGAGTTCGCGCCGAGGCCGAGCTGCACACCCGCCAGGCACTGCGCCGCGTTCCAGTACCGGCCGAACTCCGAGGGCGCGACCTGGAGGTGCAGCTGCATCGAGGTGCAGGCCGCCTCCGGGATGATCGTCTCGAAGTCCGCGTTGACCCGCTCGTCCGGATCGCAGCCGGTGATGTCGATCCGGATCGGCTCGCCGCGGGCGTTGAGCATCTGGTCGTTGAGCGCCTGGTAGCGGTCGTCCGGCGAGATCGCCTCGCCGGTCATGTGGCTCGGGTCCAGGGTGGGCAGGATGCCGATCATCGCGAGCTGGGTGCGCAGGTCACCGGCCTTGGCCCCGGCCCCGGCCAGCAGGTCGAGCAGCTCGTGCTCGAGCTGGCGCCACTGGTCGCCCGGGAGCGGTCGCGGCGGCAGGTTCAGCTCGAGGTTCCAGCGACCCAGCTCGGTCTGCCACTCCCCGGAGTTGATCGTCTCCAGGACGTCGTGACCGTTGAGCGACGGTGCCAGCGCCGGATCGACGAGGTTGAACTCGATCTCCACACCGGTCATCGGTTCGGTGTCGGAGAACGGGTAGGTGCGGAGCAGGTCCTCGAGGGAGTCGAGACACCGTTGCACCTTGATCCGGTACCGCTGGCGGTCGCGCCGGGTGAACGTCGTCCGGTCGACCACCTGACCCATGCGCGAACCGACCTCCATCGAACGGGGAGCGCCTCCTCACCCGACCGGACCAGGCCCGGCACCGAGGGAGGCGGCAGTACACGGTGTCATATCCCCGGACGGGGCGGCACCGGCTGAAAGGGCGACCAGATGCGGCGAACGGTCAGTGACGTGGGACGATCGGCCGCCGTGGCCCTCCTCACCCCCGTCGACGACCCGGACGACCCCCGCATCGACGACTACCGCGATCTGACGACCGCCGATCGGCGGCCGGACCGCCCCGGTGGACGCGGCCTGGTGATCGCGGAGGGTGTCGTCGTCGTGCGGCGGCTGCTGGACTCGCCGTACCCCGTGCGGTCGCTGCTGGGGGTCCCGCGACGGCTGGCCGAGCTCGCCGATGACCTGCACGGGACGGACGTCCCGGCGTTCTCCACCGACGCCGACACGATGGCGCAGGCGGTCGGTTTCCACCTCAACCGGGGGGTGCTGGCGGTCGCCGACCGGGCGCCCGCGCCTGACCCGGCGGAGCTGCTGGCCGGCGCGCGGACCGTCGCGGTCTGCGAGGGCGTGGGCGACCACGAGAACCTCGGATCGCTGTTCCGCAACGCCGCCGCGCTCGGGGTGGACGGGATCCTCCTCGGCCCCGGATGCTCCGATCCGCTGTACCGCCGCAGCGTCCGGGTGTCGATGGGGCACGTCCTGCGGGTGCCCTTCACCCGGTTGGACGGCGAGTGGCCGGCCTCGCTGGACGTCCTGCGCGAGGCCGGGTTCACCGTCGCCGCGCTGACACCGGACGCGGGCGCCGAGCCGCTGGCGACGGCGGGACTCGCGGGCGGCCGGGTGGCGTGGCTGCTGGGCGCGGAGGGGCCGGGCCTGACCGACGAGGCACTGACCGCCGCGGACCGGCGCGTCCGGATCCCGATGGCGACCGGTGTGGACTCGCTGAACGTCGCCACCGCGGCCGCCGTGGCGTTCCACGCGGTGACGGGCGGCGGCTGAACCCGTTGGGTCGCCTCAGCGCTGGCCGCGGACGCCCAGCAGGACCTCGTCCCAGGACGGCATGACCGGCTTGCCCTTCTTCGTCCGCCGTCCCGCGGCGCCGCCGCGCTGCCGCGACCCCTGGTCCGTACCGGTGGTGCCGCTCTCCTCGTCGGACGCGGGCGTCCCGTTCCGCGGGGCCTGCTCGGCGGCCGCCGCTGCGGCGGTCCCGGTGTCGTCGGAACCGGTGTCGTCGGAACCGGTGTCGTCCGAACCGGTGCTGTCGGAACCGGTGCTGTCGGAACCGGTGGCGGTCGCGCTGCCGGTGGTCCCGGAGCGCGGGGCCGCGGTCCCGGTCGCGGCGGAGTCCGGGGGGGTGGCGTCGCTGGAATCGCTTCCCTGGGAAGCGATTCCATGGACCTGGTTCCCCCCGGTGTCCGAGGCCGACCGGGCGGAGGCGGCCGGGGACGAGTCGGCGGCATCCGGGTCGGCCGGGATCGAGCCGGGCGGAGCCGAAGTGGCGGGAGCCGAGGTGGCGGGAGCCGAGCCGGCCGGGGCCGAGGTGGCCGGAGCCGAGGTGGGCCGGGTCGCTGCACCGTCCGGGTCTGCCGGCGCCCCGGCGGACCGGTTGCCGGAGCCGGGGGCGGGGGTGCCCGGTGTGGAGTTGCCGGCGGGAGTGCTCGGCGCAGCAGCGGCCTGCGGTCCGCCGGCCGGTCCCGGTGCGGCCACGGCCCCGGCGGCGTCGGAACCGTCGGCAGCGTCGGAACCGCCGGCGTCGGCCGCCTCGGCGGAGGTGACGGGCTCGGCAACGTCGGAAGCGTCGGCGACGGTGGCGTCGGCGGCGGGGTCGGCGGGGTCCCCGGGACCGGCGGAGTCCCCGGGGCCGGCGGTGTCGTCGTCGGGATCGGTCCGCGGGATCACCGGGGCCGTGGCGGCGGGCGGGCGCGTCTCGTCGGTGCGGGCGGACGTCCGGGTGGAGGGCTCGATCTGGGGTCGCGGCGGGCTGGACCGGCGCTGCTCGGGTGCGATCCCGCGCCCGGCCCACGCCTCCGGCGGTGCCGGGGCCTGGCCGCCCGCGACGGCCCGGGCGGGCTTGGCTGCGGCGGGTGCGGAGGACTGGTCGTCCTCGTCACGGGCCATGTCCACGACGGCGCCGAGCGGGCGCAGCGGACGCGCCGGCAGGCCCTCGATCAGGTCGGAGGCGTGCTCGTCGAGCGCGACGACGGTGCCGCCGTGCGCCCCGGGCTGGAAGGCCCAGCGCGCGGCGTTGTCCGAGCGCCCGGTCTGCCAGGTGAGCACGACGACCCACTTGCCGTCCTCGCCCTTCCAGGAGTCCCAGCCGGCGGAAGCGTAGTCCTGCCCGCGGAGGCCGAAGGTGTGCGCGACGGTCTCGCCGAGGGTGCGTGAGTTGGGGCCGTCGGCCCGCTGCGGGTGCGCGCCCTGCGCGAGCTCGGCGGTGCGGGAGCGTTCGAGCAACACCGGATAGGCGAAGCGCTCGATCTTCTGGGTCGGGACGCCTGCCGCCGCGGCGACCTCGTCCACCGACGCGCCGCCCCGGATGCGGGCCTGGATCTCCCGTGGGCGCAACTGGCTCTCCAACTCGATCGCGATCTGGCCGAGCCGGGTCACGTCGCCACGTGCGGCGGCGCGGAGCTGCTCGTCGGCCGGAACCGTGTAGCGCTCGCGGCGCCCCGGGTCCTCGAGGACGACCGAGCCGTCCCCGGTCACCCCCACGACCCGCAACGCCCGCATCGATCAGTCCTCCCGCTGCTCGTCCCCGTCCGGGTGACGGTAGATCCCCACGGCTCGGCTCCGGGTGAGGCGCGCCGGGCGAGTTCTGCCTGGTCGCCGAGTCCACCTGGCCGTGGGACCCGGGAGTGGCGTCACTCACCGTGCGCAGACTCCCACGGACCGTGGTTCATGAGGACAGTGGGGCACGTGTGACTCGTGTGACTACAACGAGTCGCTATCGATCACGCAACGAATCGTGGAAGACCCCGGACGTGCGACGGCCGGGCACCGCAGGAGGCGGTGCCCGGCCGTCGTCGAGCGGGGGGTCAGGAGGCGAGCTGCCCCACGACCCAGTCGATGCCCGCGGTGAGCGCGGAGACGTCCGCGGGCTCGACCGCCGGGAACATGCCGACGCGCAGCTGGTTGCGCCCCAGCTTCCGGTACGGCTCGGTGTCGACGATGCCGTTCGCCCGCAGCGCGGTCGCGACGGCGGCCGCGTCGACCGAGTCGTCGAAGTCGATCGTGCCGACGACCTGGCTGCGGTGCGCGGGGTCGGTCACGAACGGCGTCGCGAAGTCGCTCTTCTCCGCCCAGGAGTACAGCCGCTCGGACGAGTCGCGGGTGCGTGCGACGGCGCCGTCGAGCCCGCCGAGGCCGTTCAGCCAGTCGATCTGGTCGGCGAGCAGGAACAGCGTGGCGACGGCCGGGGTGTTGTACGTCTGGTCCTTGGCCGAGTTGTCGACGGCGGTGGCCAGCGACAGGAACGGCGGGATCCAGCGGTCCGAGGACGCCAGTTCCTCGACCCGGCCGAGGGCGCGCGGGCTCATCAGCGCGAGGAACAGCCCGCCGTCGGAGGCGAAGCCCTTCTGCGGGGCGAAGTAGTAGACGTCGGACTGCGACACGTCGACGGGCAGGCCGCCGGCGCCGGAGGTCGCGTCGATGAGGACGAGCTGGTCGTCGGTCGCGTCGGCCGGACGGTTCACCGGGACCGCGACGCCGGTCGAGGTCTCGTTGTGCGCCCAGGCGATCACGTCGACCGACGGGTCGCTCACCGGCGCGGGCGCGCTGCCCGGCTCGGCGGAGACGACCACCGGGTCGGCCAGGAACGGGGCACCCTTCGTGGTGTCCGCGAACTTCTGCGAGAACTCGCCGTAGGTGAGGTGCAGGGAGCGCTCGCGGACGAGGCCGAACGCGGCGGCGTCCCAGAACGCGGTCGAGCCGCCGTTGCCGAGGACGACCTCGTAGCCCTCGGGCAAGGAGAACAGCTCGGACAGGCCGGCCCGCACGCGTCCCACCAGGTTCTTCACCGGCTTCTGCCGGTGCGAGGTGCCGAGCAGCGAGTCACCGGTCGCGGCGAGCGCCGAGAGCTGTTCGGTCCGCACCTTGGAGGGTCCGCAGCCGAAGCGGCCGTCCGACGGCAGGAGGTCGGCGGGGATCTTCAGATCGGCTGGAGAGGTCACGCCGACCAGTGTTGCAGCACCGTACGGCCCTGCCGACCCGACGGTGCCCCCTGCCACATCCCGGTGCCGCGGACTCAGTGCTGCGGGGCGCGGTGCGTGCGCCGATAGGCCAGCGGCGCCATCCCGATCTCGGTGTGCAGCCGGTGCCGCAGCGCCGCGGTGGTGCCGAAGCCCGAGCGGGCGGCGACCTGCTCGACCGGCAGGTCGGTCGTCTCCAGCAGGCGTCGGACGAGGTCGAGGCGCCGGGCTGCGAGCCAGCGCCCCGGGCTCGTCCCGGTCTCCGCGCGGAAGCGCCGGGTGAAGGTGCGGACGCTCATCGACGACCGCCCGGCCAGCTCCTCGACGCCGAGCGGGCGGTCGAGGTGGCGCAACGCCCAGTCCCGCGCGGACGCCGTGTCCGGGCCGTCGTCCTCGGTCGGTCGGTGTTCGACGAACTGGGCCTGCCCGCCCTCCCGCCACGGCGCGACGACGTTGCGCCGCGCGGTGGCGGACGCGACCTGCGCGCCGTGGTCGCGGCGCACCAGGTGCAGGCAGAGGTCGATGCCCGCCGCGACCCCGGCGGAGGTGAGCACGTTCCCCTCGTCGACGAACAGCACGTCGGGTTCCAGCTCGACCTGCGGGTACCGGTACCGGAACCGGTCGGCGTGCGCCCAGTGCGTCGTCGCGCGGCGGCCGTCGAGCACCCCGGCCGCGGCCAGCACGAACGCGCCGGTGCAGATCGCGACCACCCGTCCTCGGGCCGCGGCGGAGCGGATCAGCTCCAGCACCGCCGGGTCGGGTTCCCGCGGTGGGCGGCCCGCCGGTCCGGGCCCGCCGAGCGCGACGGCCGGGACCACCAGGGTCTGCGCGTCGTCGAGCACCGCCCGGTCGTGCTCGGGCAGCAGGCGGTAGCCGGAGCTCGTGCGGACCGGGCCGCCGTCGAGGGAGGCGACCCGGACGTCGTAGAGCGGGGTGCCGTCGGACGCGGTCGTCGTGCCGAGGATCCGTTCCGGGATCGCGACCTCGAACGCGATCACGCCCTCGACGGCGAGCACGCCGACCCGGTGCGGTGCGGTGGACATGGCCGAATTTTTGCACATGTCCTCCGATCGGCCACTGTCGTCGATCATCGCGCCGGGGCAGGCTCGGGGCATGACGGAGGCACCCCCGCGCGCCGCGGGACGGGAACGCCGGGTGCACCCGGCCTGGTGGGCGGCCGGAGCGACGTTCCTGGCGCTGCTCGGCGCGGCGGGTTTCCGCTCGACGCCGGGGGTGCTCGTCGAGCCGCTGAACGCCGAGTTCGGCTGGGGGATCGGCGCGATCTCGTTCGCCCTCGCGGTCAACCTCGCCCTGTTCGGGGTGACGGCGCCGTTCGCCGCCGCCCTGATGGAGCGGTTCGGGGTGCGGCGGGTGGTGAGCTGCGCCCTGCTGCTCGTCGCGGTCGGGGCCGGTTCGACCGTGTTCATGACGGCGGTCTGGCAGCTGGTGCTGCTGTGGGGCGTCGTCGTGGGACTGGGCACCGGCTCGATGGCGATGGCACTCGTCGCGACCGTCGTGAACCGCTGGTTCGTGGCCCGGCGCGGGCTGGTCTCCGGGATCCTCACCGCGGCGACCGCGACCGGGCAGCTGGTGTTCCTGCCGCTGGTGGCGACGGTCGTCGAGTCCGTGGGGTGGCGCCCGGCGGCGCTGGTCACCGCGGCCGCGGCGCTCGCCGTCGTCCCCGTCGTTCTGCTGTTCCTGCGCGACCGGCCCGCCGACGTCGGGGTGCTGCCGTACGGCGGGACCGAGGCCGACGTCGTCGCACCGCAACGGTCGGGGGCCGCCGCACTGGCGCTGCGCGCGCTGCGCGACGCCGCCCGTCACCGCACGTTCTGGCTGCTCGTCGGTGGGTTCTTCATCTGCGGTGCGACGACCGCGGGGCTGGTCCAGTCGCACTTCGTGCCGGCCGCGCACGACCACGGCATGCCCGCGACGACGGCCGCGTCGCTGCTCGCCCTGGTCGGGATCTTCGACCTGGTCGGCACCATCCTCTCCGGCTGGCTGACCGACCGGGTCGACCCGCGCCTGCTGCTCGGGGCCTACTACGCGCTGCGCGGTGTCTCGCTGTTCCTGCTGCCGCCGCTGTTCGGCACCGACCTGAACGCCAGCATGCTCGCGTTCGTCGTGTTCTACGGGCTGGACTGGGTCGCCACGGTCCCACCGACGATGGCGCTGGCCCGGGAGGTTTTCGGGGCGCGGTCGGCCGTCGTCTTCGGCTGGACCTTCGCCTCGCACCAGCTCGGTGCTGCCTTCGCCGCTCTGGTCGCCGGCGTGGTCCGTGACGCGCTCGGCAGCTACGACGCCGCCTGGTACGGCGGCGCGGTGCTGTGCCTGGTCGCGGCCGGTCTCTCGGTGGCGATCCGGCGGCAGCGGACACCGGAGCCCACCCCCGCCGCCTGATCGCACGGTGATCACGATCGGGTGTCCCGCTGGCCCCGCGGCCGGTCCGTCCGGTACGCCGGGGGTCTCGGTCGAGGCGAGGGGGACACCGATGAGCGAGAACGACCCGGGCGGACGGGGCGCGGAACCGCCGAGGCCGGGGATCGTGCCGCTGCGCGCGCTGGACGCGGGGGAGATCGTCGGCGGCGGGATCCGGTTCGTCCGCGCGAACCCCGTCGCGGTGCTGGTGCCGTCGCTCGTGCTGTCGTTGCTGGTCCTGGGGGCCCAGGCGGCGGCGACCGGGTTCGACCTGGACCGCCCGGTGACGACCGACCCGGGTACCGCCTTCGCCGAGGGCTCGCTGGCGGCGATCCCGGCGGCGCTGGTGACGCTCGCCGTCGCCCCGCCGGCGATCGCGACCGTGCTGGCGACCCTGCACCCGGCGGTGCTCGGCCGCTCCCGGATCGGCCTCGGTCATGCCTGGGCGGCGGCCCGGCCCCGGCTGGGCGCGATCTACGGGGTCGAGGTGGTCGTCACGGTGGTCGGGCTCCTGCCGACCCTCGTGACGTCCGGGGTCGCGGGCCCGCTGTGGGGTGCCGGCGGCATCGGGGCCGTGCTCGGCGGTGTGCTGGTCGCCGTCTCGTACCTGCTGATGCTGTACCTGTCGGTGCTGCTGGCCCTCGCGCCGGCGGCCGCCGTCGTGGAGGGTCGCCCGGCCCGGGACGCGCTGTGGCGCTCGGTCGAGCTCGTGCGCGGCTCGTGGTGGCGGTGCTTCGGCGTCCAGATCCTGGTCGGGCTGAGCGTCGTGCTCGCCGTGTTCGTCGTGGCGATCCCGGTGGGGACCGTCGCCGTGCTGATCGGGGTGGCCGGCGCGGTGACGCTCGCGTTCGTCCTCGGCGGCGTGGCGATCGTCGCGGTCGTCACCGCGACGTACGGGTTCGGCATCGGGGCGACCGCGCTGCTGCACCAGGACCAGCGGGTCCGGCGCGAGCGCCACGACCTCGACCTGCAGCACGAGGCGGGCGGCGCGGCCTGAGGGCCCGCGCCGCCCGGCGGCGGCTCAGCTCCCGGTGACGGCGTCCCAGCCGTCGACCTGCTCCGGGCTGCGCGGCCCGGGCCCGATGTACTGCGCAGACGGACGCACCAGCTTGCCCTCCCGCTTCTGCTCCAGGACGTGCGCCGACCAGCCCGCGGTCCGGGCCGAGGTGAACATCGCGGGCATCATGTGCGGCGGGACCTCGGCGAAGTCGAGGATGACCGCGGCCCAGAACTCGACGTTCGTCTCGATCGGCCGGTCCGGGCGGCGCTCGCGCAGCACCGACAGCGCGGTCCGCTCCAGCTCCGCCGCCACCTCGAAGCGGGGTGCGCCCAGCTCCTGGCAGGTCCGGCGCAGCACCCGGGCGCGCGGGTCCTCGGCCCGGTACACCCGGTGGCCGAAGCCCATGAGCTTCTCCTTGCGGTCCAGCATGCCCGTGACCAGGGACTCGGCGTCGCCGGTCCGCTCGACCTCGTCGATCATCGGCAGCACCCGGGCGGGGGCACCGCCGTGCAGCGGGCCGGACATGGCGCCGATCGCACCGGACAGCGACGCGCCCGCGTCGGCCCCGGTGGAGGCGATGACGCGGGCGGTGAAGGTCGAGGCGTTCATGCCGTGCTCGGCGGCCGAGACCCAGTAGGCGTCGACGGCGGCGACGTGCCGGGGGTCCGGCTCGCCGCGCCAGCGGGTCATGAAGCGCTCGGTGATCGTCGAGCACTCGTTGATCCGGGACTGCGGGACGGCGGCCACGCCGATCCCGCGCGCGGACTGGGCGACGTAGGACAGCGCCATCACCGAGGCGCGGGCCAGGTTGTCCCTGGCCTCGGCCTCGTCGATGTCGAGTAGCGGGCGGTAGCCCCAGTACGGGGCGAGCATCGCGAGCGCGGCCTGCACGTCGACCCGGACGTCACCGGTGTGCACCGGGATCGGGAACGGCTCCGCGGGCGGCAGGCCCTGGCCGAACCGGCCGTCGACCAGCAGCGCCCAGACGTCGCCGAAGGTCACCTTCCCGGCGAGGTCCTCGAGGTCGACGCCGCGGTAGCGCAGGGCCCCGCCGTCCTTGTCCGGCTCGGCGATCTCGGTCCGGAACGCGACGTGGCCCTCCAGACCGGACCGGAACCCGGGCGGTGGCGGCGGTACCTCGTGCGTCGGGCTGGTCGCGGTCTCGGTCACCGGGTCTCCTTCGGCTCGGATTCGCGGTCACCCTGCTCCCGGTACGTGGTTCCCGGCAACGCGACCGGCCGGTGTGATCGGTCACGAACCGGGCAGGGCCGGGGACGGCGACGGGCGGTACGGGCCGGACGGGGCACGAGCCCGCCGTTCGGCGGGTGCACGGGCGATCCCGTCCCGCCTACGGTCGGGGCCGGGGGGAACACCTGCTCGGAAGGGGAACCATGACCGACGCGCCGGCGCTGGAGCGGATGCGGACCGACTACGCGGGTCGGCCGTTCGACGTCGCGGACCTCGCCCCGACCTGGCACGAGCAGCTCACCGTCTGGCTGGAGGAGGCACGCGAGGCCGCCCTCGCCGAGCCGAACGCCATGGTGCTCGCGACGGCCGACCCCGAGGGCGTGCCGTCGTCGCGCACGGTGCTGTGCAAGGGCCTCGACGCGGGCGGCATCGTCTTCTACACGAACTACACGTCGTCGAAGAGCCACGACCTGAACCGCACACGTGTCGCCTCGGTGACCTTCCCCTGGTACGACCTGCAGCGACAGGTGCAGCTCGCCGGCCGGGTGGAGCGGTGCTCCGACAGCCAGTCCGACGCCTACTGGGCGCTCCGCCCGCGCGGGTCCCAGCTGGGGGCGTGGGCGTCGGCCCAGTCGACGGTCGTCGCCGGTCGCAACGCCCTCGACCAGGCGCTGGCCGGGGTGACCGCCCGGTTCGACGACGTCGAGCGGATCCCGCGACCCCCGCACTGGGGCGGCTGGCGGATCGTGCCCTGGCAGGTCGAGTTCTGGCAGGGCCGCGAGGACCGGATGCACGACCGGCTGCGGTTCGACGTCGGCCGCGACGACGCCTGGTCGGTCCGCAGGCTCGCCCCGTAGGGGGAACCCCGAGGCGGGCGGGTCGCCCGCCCGTGTACACCTGACATCGTGAGCAGGCGCAACGATCCCGGTGACGGGCCGACCCAGCCGGTGCCGGGCCCGGACCGGGAGTCCCCGACCCGCCCCGTCGCACCCGAGCCCCCGACCGGCGCCACGACGGCGCGGACCCGGACCGTCCGGTCCCGGGTCACCGGGGTGCTGCGGTCGACGTTCGCCGACACGACGCCGCTGCGCACGCCCGCCTACCGGCGGCTCTGGACGGCCGGGATCGTCACCGTCATCGGCGCGCAGCTGTCCGTCGTCGCCGTCCCGATCCAGATCTACGAGCTGACCGGATCGTCGGCCTACGTCGGCCTGACCGGCCTGTTCGGCCTGGTCCCGCTCGTGGTGTTCGGGCTGTGGGGCGGCGCGATCGCCGACGCCGTCGACCGCCGCGTGATGCTGCTGTTCACCGGCTCGGGGATCGCGCTGACCTCGCTGGCGCTGTGGGTCGCGTCGGCGACCGACCTGGGGAACGTCTGGCTGGTGCTGGTGCTGTTCGCCGTCCAGTCGGCGATGCTCGCGATGAACCAGCCCACGCGCAGCGCCGTCATCCCCCGGCTGATCCCGGCCGAGCAGCTGCCGGCGGCGAACGCGCTGAACATGACCGTCGTGCAGGTCGGCGCCGTGCTCGGGCCGCTGCTCGCCGGGGTGCTGATCCCCGTCATCGGCCTGTCCACGCTGTACCTGCTCGACGCGGTCGCGCTGCTCGCCACGCTGTGGGCGACCTGGCGGCTCCCGCCGCTGCCCAGCTCCGCGCAGAGCACCGGGGGCGGCCGGCAGAAGGTGGGCCTGCGGGCCGTCGCCGACGGGTTCCGCTACGTCGGCATGCACCGGATCCTGCTGGTGTCGTTCCTGGTGGACGTGATCGCGATGGGCTTCGGCATGCCACGGGTGGTGTTCCCGGAGATGGCGGCGACGACGTTCGGCGGGACCGCGGAGGGCGGCATCCAGCAGGGCCTGCTGTTCGCGGCGATCCCGCTCGGGATGGTGGCCGGCGGGGTGCTGTCCGGCTGGCTGCAGCGGGTGCAGCGGCAGGGCGTCGCCGTCGTCGTCGCGGTCTGCGTGTGGGGCGGCGGGATCGTCGTGTTCGGACTCACCGGCTCGCTGTTCCTCGCCGTGCTGGCGCTCGCCGTCGCGGGTGCCGGCGACCTGGTCAGCTCGGTGTACCGGTCGTCGATGCTCCAGACGGTGGCCACCGACGAGATGCGCGGCCGCATGCAGGGCGTGTTCATCGTGGTCGTCGCCGGTGGGCCGCGGCTGGCCGATCTCTGGCACGGTCCGTCGGCCGCCGTGATCGGTCCCGGCCTCACCGCGACCCTGGGCGGCGTGGTCGTGATCGTGGGCACACTCGTGTGTGTCGCGAAGTTCCCCGAGTTCCTCCGATACCGGGCACCGGTGACGAACAGCTCGCCGGGGTGACTCTCGTCGCCGCGTTCTGCGGATCCCGCACGGCGGGCTAGCGTGTGCCCGAGACCCGATTGATCCCCGCTGTGAGAGGGAACCTCCACATGTCCGACGAGACCGCCGCCAAAGCCGACACCGCCGTCCTGAAGCATTCGGGTGGCGAGTTCGAGATGGCGGTGCACACCCCGACGGAGGGGTCGCAGGCCGTCGACGTCAGCAAGTTGCTCGGCAAGACCGGCCTGGTCACCTTCGACCCCGGCTTCACCAGCACGGCCGCCTGTTCGTCCGCGATCACCTACATCGACGGCGACGCAGGCATTCTCCGCTACCGCGGTTATCCGATCGACCAGCTGGCCGGGAACTCCACGTTCCTCGAGGTCAGCTACCTGCTCATCTACGGCGAGCTGCCCACCCAGCAGCAGCTCGACGGCTTCACCAACCGGATCAGCCGGCACACGCTGCTGCACGAGGACCTGAAGCGGTTCTTCGAGGGCTTCCCGCGTGACGCGCACCCGATGCCGGTGCTGTCGTCCGCGGTCAGCGCGCTGTCGACCTTCTACCAGGACAGCCTGGACCCGCACGACGAGGAGGCCGTCGAGCTCTCCACCGTCCGGCTCATGGCGAAGGTCTTCACGATCGCCGCCTACGCCTACAAGAAGTCGGTGGGCCAGCCGTTCCTCTACCCGGACAACTCGCTGGGCCTGGTCGAGAACTTCCTGCGGATGACCTTCGGGTTCCCGGCGGAGCCGTACGAGGTCGACCCCGACGTCGCGCGCGCCCTGGACACCCTGCTGATCCTGCACGCCGACCACGAGCAGAACTGCTCGACGTCGACGGTGCGCCTCGTCGGGTCCAGCCAGGCCAACCTGTTCGCCTCGATCTCCGCAGGCGTGAACGCGCTGTTCGGCCCGCTGCACGGCGGAGCCAACCAGGCCGTGCTGGAGATGCTGACCCGCATCAAGGACGTCGAGGGCGGCAACGTCGACGACTTCGTGAACCGGGTGAAGAACAAGGAGCAGGGCGCGAAGCTGATGGGCTTCGGGCACCGGGTCTACAAGAACTACGACCCCCGCGCGAAGATCGTCAAGGAGCAGGCCGAGACGATCCTGAAGAAGCTCGGCGTCAACGACCCGCTGCTCGACATCGCGATGACGCTCGAGGAGAAGGCGCTGGCCGACGACTACTTCGTCGAGCGCAAGCTCTACCCGAACGTCGACTTCTACACCGGTGTCATCTACCGGGCGATGGGCTTCCCGGTGAAGATGTTCACCGCGCTGTTCGCGCTCGGCCGGCTCCCGGGCTGGATCGCGCACTGGCGCGAGATGATGAACGACCCGCAGAACAAGATCGGCCGCCCGCGCCAGCTGTACACCGGCTCGGCGGAGCGGCTCTACGTGCCGGTGGGGCAGCGCTGAACCCCGCCTGACCGCGCCTGCGACGGCCCCGCCGGAGAACCCGGCGGGGCCGTCGTCGTTCGCCGGGCGGGCGCGGGGCCCCGCGGCTAGCGTCGTGCCCCATGGCCTCCAGCACTGCCGTCGTGTGGTTCCGCCGCGATCTCCGGGTCGCCGACCAGCCGACCTTCCTGGCCGCCGCGGACGCCGCCGACCGGGCACTCGCGCTGTTCGTGCTGGACCCGGCGCTCCTCGACCCGTCGGGCGCGGCCCGCCGGAACTTCCTGTACGGCTGCCTGCGGGAGCTCGACTCCGCGCTCGGCGGACGGCTGCTGGTGGTGAAGGGCGACCCGGCCGACGTCGTCCCGCGGGTGGCGACGGCCGTCGGTGCGGACACCGTGCACGTCGCCGCCGACTACGGCCCGTACGGCCGGGAGCGCGACGAGCAGGTCGAGAAGGCCCTCACCGACGCCGGCGCCGAGCTCGTCCGCACCGGGTCCCCCTACGCCGTCGCGCCGGGCCGGGTGACCAAGGGCGACGGCGACCCGTTCAAGGTGTTCACCCCGTTCAGCCGGGCCTGGGCCGAGCACGGCTGGCGAGCCCCCGCCGAGACGTCCGCGTCGACCTGCACCTGGATGGACCCGTCCGGCAAGGACGGCGGGCCACGCGCGGTGCAGGTCCCCGCCGACGAGCCCTGCGACTCCGCGCTGCCCGACGCGGGGGAGACCGCGGCGGCGGCGCGGTGGGCGGACTTCCTCGACGAGGGCGTCGCGGAGTACGAGTCGCAGCGCGACATGCCGGCGAAGAAGGGCACGTCGGGGATGTCGCCGTACCTCAAGTACGGCTGCGTGCACCCGCGCACGCTGCTCGCCGACCTCGGGTCGCGCCGGGGCGACTCGGTCAAGGCCTACCGCACCGAGATCGCCTGGCGGGAGTTCTACGCCGACGTGCTGTACCGGCGTCCGGACTCCGCGCGGCGCAACTACGACACCGGCTTCGACCACCTCCCGCTGCGCACCGACGAGGCGGCCTACGACGACCTCGAACGCTGGAAGGACGGGCGCACCGGCTTCCCGATCGTCGACGCCGGGATGCGCCAGCTCCGTGCCGAGGCGTGGATGCACAACCGGGTGCGGATGGTCGTCGCGTCGTTCCTGGTCAAGGACCTGCACCTGCCGTGGTGGTGGGGCGCGCGGCACTTCATGCAGCTCCTGGTCGACGGCGACCTCGCCTCCAACCAGCACGGCTGGCAGTGGACGGCCGGGTCGGGCACCGACGCGGCGCCGTATTTCCGGATCTTCAACCCGATCACCCAGGGGGAGCGGTTCGATCCCGACGGCGACTACGTGCGCCGGTGGGTCCCGGAGCTCGCCGACGTGCCGGGCAAGGCCGTGCACCAGCCCTGGAAGCTGAAGGACGGCCTCCCGGACGGCTATCCCGAGCGGATGGTCGAGCACAAGGCGGAGCGCGAGGAGGCACTGGCCCGCTACGAAGCAGTGAAGGCGGCGAAGCGCTCGTGAGTGGTCGAGTCGGTCAGGACCGCGTGTCGTGTCTCAGCACATCTAAGACAGATCTGTCTCAGCACATCGTGGACGGTTTGCTGGTGGTCCGCTGGTAGCGGACGCTGCGATCGAGGGTAAGGCTGGCGGCGACCGCGTCGTCGATGAGGATGGTGACGCGGTCGCCTTGCCAGAACACCTCCGCGGTGGTGCCGGCGTGGCGGCGGCCCAGACCGATCGAGGTTCCGGAGAAGCTGATGACTCCGGTCTCGGAGACGGTGCGGGTGAGGTGTCCGGCGATGCGGGGTGCGGGTCCAGCCGGTCGGGCGGGTTCGCGGGTGTGGAAACGCTGGTGCGGGGTGTCGCCGTCGAGGCTTTGGTGGCGGCGGTGGTTGTAGCCCTGCCGGTAGGTCTCGAGCAGGTTCTGGAGTTCGGTCAGGGTGGCCGGGGTGGGTCGGGCGGCGAGCCAGCGTTGCAGGGTCTGGTGGGCGCGTTCGTTCTTCCCGCAGGTCTGTGGGTGTCCGATCGAGGACACGATGGTGGTGATGCCCAGCGCGGCCAGGCGGCGTTCGAGGTCGACCAGGGGCCACTGGCGGCGCCGGCCGGAGAAGGCGGTGCCGTTGTCGGAGAGCACGCAGGCCGGGTGGCCGTAGCGGGCGAAGCCGGCGCTGAGCGCGGCCCAGGCGGCCTCGCCGTTCTCGCTGCTCGCGGCGTGGCAGGCGATGTCGAGCCGGGAGTGGTCGTCGATGACCTGCACCACCGTGGCGCGCCGGCCATCGGCCAGTACGGTCCGGGCGCCGTCGATCTGCCAGACCGCGTTCGGGGCCGGGTGGACGAACCGGTGCGTGCTGCGGCGGGGTCGTTTACGTGGTTGCGGGGTGATCTGGCCGCGGTCGGCCAGCAGCCGGTGGATCGTGGCCCGCGACGGGACCTCGGCCTGCTCGAGTGCCGGGCCGCTGCCGCCGCTACTGCCAGGGCCGCTGCCGGGGCTGCTGCCGGGGCGGGCCGCGTCGAGCAGCCGCCAGCGGATGGTCTGGGCTCCGTGGTCCCAGCCCTGGTCGGCGAGTTCTTTGCGGGCCCGCACCACCGCCTCGGCCACGTGTTCGGCCACCGCGCTGGGACGGGTGTGCGGAGCACGTGAACGCGGTGCCAGACCGGTGCTGCCCTGGTCTCGGAAACGGGACAGCTTGCGATAGAACACCGACCGGGACACGCCGAGTTCTCGGCACACCCGAGCGATGTTGATCTCTTGCCCGGCGGCGGCCCGGGCGACCGCCGCGACGCGGTCGGGATCCATCTCGAACCCTGTTCCACCCACCTGGACCAGGCTGGCCGATCACCAGGATCGACCAACCCGGCCAGCGGGCTACTCAGTGTCCTCGATGTGCCGAGACATCAACTGTGTCGGATGTCCTGAGAACAGGCACGCGGTCCGGACCGCGACAACCACTCACGAGCGCGACAGCGCCTCCCGCCAGCTCACCCGGGAACCGGTCCGCAGGATCGAGTTGCGGTAGACGCGGGCGGCGAGCCGCACCATCCCGGCCAGTGCGGCGAGGGCCAGGGCCAGCGCGACCAGCACCTCCCGCCACGCCGCGACGCCGAGCGCGACCCGGGCGGGCATCAGGGTCTGGGAGAAGAACGGCACGAACGACAGCACCGTCGTCAGCGGGTTGCGCGGGTCGGTCGGCAGGATCGCGACGGCCAGCAGGAACGGCACGAGCAGCGGGACCGCGAGCGGTGCGGTGACCGACTGCAGCTCCTCCTGGCGGGACACCAGCGCGCCGGCGGCCGCGTAGAGCGTCGCGAACAGGAAGAACCCGACCAGGTACCAGACGACGACCGACGCGAGCGTCCCGAGCAGCAGCGCCGGTACCGCCAGCACGCCGGTGGCGAGCGCGACCGTCGTCCCGATCGTGCCGAGGATCAGCAGCTGGAGCAGCCCGACCAGGCCGAGCCCGAGGATCTTGCCGGCCAGCAGCTGCCGCGGCCGGATCGTCGACAGCAGCAGCTCCACCACCCGGCTCGACTTCTCCTCGACGACCCCCTGCGAGACGGCGGCGCCGTAGGCGGTCACGGAGAAGAACAGCAGGAACGTCACGGCGAACGCGATCCCCACGCGCTGGCCGCGTTCGGTGTCGGGCGGCACCAGTGTGCGGACCCCGACCCCGGACAGGGCGGTGACCTGCTCAGGATCGACCCCGGCCGTGCGCAGGGCGCCGTTCACGGTCTCCTGCTCGACGACGTCGGTGACGAGCGTGCGCAGCCCCGGCGGGACGTCGTCGAGCCCGACGAGCTGGTACACGCCGGGACCACCGGTGAGGAGCGCGTCCGCCTCGCCGGAGCGGACCATCGACTCGGCGGTCTGCCGGTTGCCGGCCTCGGTGAGGGTCAGTCCGGCGCCCGTCCGGTCCGCGGTGGCCTGCAGGGCCGGGCGCAGCTCCCGCGAGGCCGGGTCCAGCACCAGTGAGGACGTCGACGACTGCGACCCGACGAACGCGAAGACCGCGCCGTACCCGCCGAAGACGACGATCATCAGCAGCAGCCCGATCAGGAACGTCCGGGACCGGACCTGGGTGCTGATCTCCCGCCGGGCGACGAGCGCGACGATCCCCGCGGTGCCGGTCACGACGCCGTCCCGGAACCGGGCGTGGACGGCCGGTCGGCGACGGCGTCGCGGTACAGCTCGGTCAGCGGCGGCCGGTACGGCCCGAAGGCGCGGACCGGACCGGCGGCGAGCGCCTCGGCGAGCAGCTTCTGGTCGTCGGCGCCGGGTTCCAGCTCGACGCGCGTGCGGTCGCCGTCGGTGCCCAGCACCCGGACCCCGGGCAGCGCGTCGGCCCAGCCCGCGGGCGGCCCGGTGACGTCGTAGCGCGGGGCGGTGCCCTCGCGCAGCTGCCCGACCGAGCCGACGGCGGCCATCCGGCCCTCGGAGATGATGCCGACCCGGTCGCAGAGCCGTTCCACCAGTTCCAGCTGGTGTGACGAGAAGATGACCGGGATCCCGGCGGCGGCCTGCTCGCGCAGGACCTCGCTCATCGTGTCGACGGCGGCGGGATCGAGTCCGGAGAACGGCTCGTCGAGCACGAGGGCGTCCGGGGCGTGCACCAGCGCGGCGCAGAGCTGCACCCGCTGCTGGTTGCCGAGCGACAGCTTCTGCACCTCCTCGCCCCGCCGTGCGGCCAGCCCGACCCGCCCGGTCCACAGCTCGACCGCCGCGACGGCGGCCGCACGGGACATGCCGTGCAGCCGGGCCAGGTAGACGAGCTGCTCGGCGACCCGCATCTTCGGGTAGAGCCCGCGCTCCTCGGGCATGTACCCGATCCGGCGGCGGACGGCCGCGTCCATCGGTGAGCCCCGCCACGACACGGTTCCGGCGTCGGGCTCCAGGACGCCGAGGACGATGCGCATCGTCGTCGTCTTGCCGGCGCCGTTGCCGCCGACGAAGCCGAACAGCTCACCCGGCCGGACCTCGAACGTCACGCCGTCCAGGGCCGTCACGGTGCCGAACCGCTTGGCGAGCCCCTCGATCGCCAGCACCCGCAGGACGCTACACGGACCCCGTGCCGCGCACCGCGAAGCGACGCTCGCGTGGGGTGGCAACGGATCATTGCGCTCTGTACGCTCCGTTGACTGCAATAGCGCGGAGATTGTGTCGATCGTGTAACGAAAATGCGTCTCCGGTTGCGGGAGCATTGTGCGAATGGGGGGTGTACCGAAATGACATCGGTCCCGGCCAACCCAGGCCAGCAGGGGGCGGAGGACGAGGTCGAGCCATCGGTCCTGCGCAGGGCGGTCGCCGCGTCGGCGATCGGTAATGCGACGGAATGGTTCGACTACGGCATCTACGCGTACCTGACGGTCGAGCTCACGAACGCGTTCTTCCCGGGCGAACTGGGCTATCTCGGAACGCTGCTCGGCTTCGCGATCTCGTTCATCCTGCGACCGCTCGGCGGCTTCGTGTGGGGCCCGCTGGGCGACCGGATCGGCAGGCAGCGCGTCCTGTCGATGACGATCATCCTGATGGGTATCGCGACGTTCCTGATCGGCGTCATCCCGTTGTACGAGACGATCGGCTGGGCGGCCCCGGCGCTGCTGTTCCTGCTGCGCATCGTCCAGGGCTTCTCCACCGGCGGTGAGTACGGCGGCGCGGCCACCTTCATGGCGGAGTACGCCCCGGACAAGAAGCGCGGCTTCTGGGGCAGCTTCCTGGAGTTCGGCACGCTGGCCGGCTTCACGCTGGCCGTGCTGGTCGTGTTCGGCCTCGAGACCGCCATCGGCGAGCAGGCCATGCTCGACTACGGCTGGCGGATCCCGTTCATGATCGCGCTCCCGCTGGCGATGATCGGTCTCTACATCCGGACCAAGCTCGAGGACACCCCGGTGTTCCGGGAGCTCGAGGGGGCCGGCGAGTCCGAGTCGGCGGCGACCGGGGCGCTGAAGGACCTCATCGTCCGCTACTGGCAGCCGATCCTCGCGCTGTTCGGCCTGGTCATCGCGCTGAACGTCATCAACTACACGCTGCTGACGTACATGCCGACTTACCTGCAGACCACGATCGGGATGGACTCGGCGAGCGCCGACACCCTGGCCGTCGTCGGGCAGGCGATCATGATGTTGCTGATCCCGTTCGCGGGTGCCCTGTCCGACCGGATCGGGCGCAAACCGTGCTGGGGGATATCCCTGGTCGGCATCTTCGTCCTCGCCATCCCGATGTACATGCTGATGGCGCAGGGCCTGGCCTGGGCGATCGTCGGGTTCACCGTGCTCGGCCTGATCTACCTGCTGCAGCTGGGGACGATCTCGGCGACCTTCCCGGTGATGTTCCCGACGCACGTCCGGTTCGCCGGGATGGCCATCTCCTACAACGTCGCGACGGCCGCGTTCGGCGGTACCGCGCCGCTGGTCAACGAGAGCGTGGTCGAGGCGACCGGCGACGTGCTGTTCCCGGCGTACTACATGATGGGCGCCTGCCTGATCGGCATGATCGCCCTGTACTTCGTCATCGAGACGAAGGGCGTGTCGATCAAGGGCCGGGACGTCCCCGGTCTCGCCGAGCAGCAGGCGAAGCTGGCGGAGAAGGGCAGCTCCTGACCCGTCCCGCACGACTCGACGGGCCCGTCGTCGTGTCAGCTCCGCGCGGCCCAGCCGAGCGGCAGCGCGGTGAGCCCGTCGGCGGACGAGATCCACGACCAGGCCCAGCACACGGCGCCGCCCTCGGCCGTGACCCGGACCCGCCGGTACTCCGGGCCCTCGTAGGCGTCGAGCGCCGGCAGCGCCGCGACCGGGTCGGCGAGCTCGACGACGTAGCCCGGGACACCGGGGCCACCGTCCAGGGTGAGCGCCGGGTACCCGTGCCCGGTGTCGGAGACCGAGCCCGACGGCAGGAACCCGGGCTGCGGCAGGACCTCCGGCGCGGCGTGCTCCCGGATCAGCGGCCAGGCGCGCTGCCCGGGCATCAGGGACCCGTAGACGAACACCCGCGCCGGCCAGCCGTCCGGGTGCGGGACGCCGTCGACGGTCGCCGCGTCCAGCCCGTCGTCGCCGGGGGTGCCGGACAGCGTCCGGGCGGCGTCCTGGCCGAGCGACGAGCACCGCACCGGGGCCCCGTCCACCAGCAGCGGACGCCGGTCGGTGCGCTCGTCCCCGGTGGGCGCGACGGGTGCGACGTAGGCGTACGGACGGTCCAGCGTGCCGTCACCGTCGACGAGGACGACGCCGCCGGTCGCGACCCGGGCGAGCCGGTACCGCGGCGGGTCGGCCGACCGCCCCTCGACGACGTCGAGCGCGGTGAACTGCTCCGGAGCCGCCAGCCAGACGGCGTGTTCCTCGACGACACCCGGGACCGCGGCGAGCGTGGCCGGGCACTGGTCGTCGACCACCCGGTACCCGGCCGACCAGACCGCGGCCAGGCCCTCCGTCCGCACCCGCAGGACGACGACCGGCCCGGCCAGCCCGCGCTCGGCGCGCGTCCAGGAGATCTTCGACGGGTTCGCGTTCGAGCCGTAGGCGAGGACCGGTACCCGCCCCGCGCACGGCGGCGCGCCCCGGCCGGCCAGCCACTCGTCGAGGCACCGGTCCTCGACCCGCCACCCCGACGGGCACCCCGGGTCCGCCGTGAGCGGGAACGAACACCCCTGGTCGTGGACGTACGAGGCGTCGGGCCGGGTGCCCGGGTACGGGTCCGCGGGGAACGCGGAGTCCGGCCACGGGGGTGAAGTGTCCGGTTCCATGCGGAGGGACCGTAGATCAACAGAGGTGCCGGTGTCGCGCCGGCGCAGTTCGCACGGGTCCGCGCTCCTCGCACGGGATCGGTTCTGCTGCGAGCGACGGGTTCCCGTGCGAGGTGCAGGACGGAGCCGGGACGGAGCAGGGGGTCACCCGGGTGCGGTTACTCCCTCCGGTACGGCGATCCCGTAGCCCCGGATCTTGCGGTAGATCGTCGCCCGGCTCATCCCGAGCCGCCGGGCCGCCTCGGCCTTGTTCCCGTCGGCGTCGAGCAGCGCGTCGACGATGGCGTCGCACTCGATCGACTCCAGGGGCGTCAGCACCCGGCGGGTCAGCGCCCGCGCCTCCGGCGGGAGGTCCTCGATCCGGATCGTCCCGGTCCGCCGGCGCGCCACGACCTTGCGCAGCACCTGGTAGAGCTGCTCGACGTTGCCCGGCCAACGGTTGCGCATCAGGACCCGCAGCGCCTCCGGTGAGCAGCTCAGGTCGTTGCCGCGGGTCAGCCGGGCCAGCAGGTACGGCACCAGCTCGGCGACGTCCTCGACGTGGTGACGCAGCGGCGGCACCTCGATCGTGCGGGGGAAGGCCCGCAGCAGCGCGGTCAGCTCGGGGCTCTCCGAGACGCCGTCCTCCGCGCCCGGCCCGCGGGTGGCCACCATCCACGGGCGCTCGTGGCAGGTCGACTCCCGTTGCGGCTCCAGGAGGTCGGTCAGCGCCGTCGCCGCGGCCGGCGGCAGCTTGTCGATGTCGCGGAGCACCAGGGTCCCGCTGCGGCCCGCCAGCTCGTCGGACACCTCGGCGAGCCAGCGCGGGGAGCAGTCGGCGGCGTCGAGGACGCGCACGTGCCCGGCGGGGGAGTGCAGGTGGTGGGTGGCCCGGGCGAGCGTCGTCCGGCCGGAGCCTGGCTCGCCCTGCAGCACGACCCACTCGTTGGTGCGGAAGTGCCGGTCCACGGCCTGCGCACACTTGGTCCACAGCGCCCCGGCCCCGACGGCGGTGGGCAGCGCGGTGGTGATGGTCGGTGTCCCCGGCGTCCGTGACGAGGTCTCCCGGTGGGTCAGCGTCACCTGGAGCACCCCGCCGGCCGATCCCGGTTCGGCCCAGCTCGGGCGGCACTGCACCCGGGCGGTCACGCCGCTGGGGAGGTCCACCACCAGCTGCCGGGAGCGTCCGGTGCGCAGGGCGTCGGTGGCGTCGGCGAGCAGCGGCACCTGGTCGCCGGGGGCGATGAGCTCCCGGGCCCGGTCGTTCATCATCACCAGGTCGTCGCCGACGGCGAGCACCGGTGAGTTCCCGGCGCGCTGCACCGCGATGAGGTAGTCGTGCAGCAGGGTCAGCTCGTGCCGTCCGGAGGCGGCGAGCAGCGCCTCCTCGATCCGCCGGGCGGTGGTGGACGCGGTGGCCATCATCAGGGCGTTCGCCTCCCGCCGCCAGCAGGTCAGGTCGACCACACCGAGGATCTTGCCGGTGATCGGGTGCCGGATCGGCGCACCCGCGCAGGCCAGGTCCTCCAGGTGCTCCACGAAGTGCTCGTGCCCGAACACCGCGGTCGGACGGCGCCCCTCGAGGGCCGTCCCGATGCCGTTCGTGCCGACGTGCCGTTCGGCGTAGGAGAAGCCGGGCGCCAGCCACACCCGGTCGAGGTGCTGGCCCAGCGCGGAGTCCCCGGTCCGCCGGTCGAGCACGACGCCGTCGGAGTCGCAGAGGATGAGGCTGACCGGCTCGGTGGTGAACTGGTCGCACAGCTCGGTCACGATCGGCCGGGCCGCCCTGGTCAGGGGGCTGTCCGTCTCGCGGTCGAGCTCCGGCAGGTCGATGGCGTCGTACGGCACGGCCATGTCCCGCGACCGGATCCACGAGGCGAGGATCGGCGGCCGGACGACGTCGGCGCCGACGCCGTCGCTGTGCAGGAAGGCGTCGCGCGCGGCCGCGATGCGCTCCGCCGCGGTCGTCGACGTCGCCGACGCGGCCAGGAGATCGTTCATCGGGTCGTCCGCGGGGCGCCGTGGGCCCGGTGGACCGGCGGTTCCGGTACCGCCCCGCACGCCGTCGGGCAGGGATGTCACGCGTGGCCTCCTCGCCGTGCGTCGAGATCGGGAACCACACCCGTCGTCCGGTGCCTGAGCAGCGGTGACCTGCTCCGGACGATCGTGTGACGGCGACGGTACGCGCCGTGAGAGGAAGATCACCAGACGTGGCGGCGCGGCAGCGTCTCATATTGAGACCTCTGTCGCCGTACGGACCCGGTGTGATTCGCAGCACGGGACGACCGGCGATGAGCCGCGGGATCCACTCGCGAACCTCCGGCCGGCGCTCCCGCGACCGATCTCCACCCGGGGCACCCGCGCTCGCCCCGAGGTCCGGCGGTCGGGCGAGGTGGACCGCGCGGCACGCACTCTCCCCGCTCGGCGGGGACCCGCGGAGGACGTGTGACGGCGGCCCACCGGACGACGCGCGACCAGCACGGACCGAATCCGACCACCACCCACCACTGTGAGGAGACGACGTGAGTCGGCAGAGCTTGGCGAAGGCGCACCAGAAGATCCAGGAGCTCTCCTGGGAGCCGCAGTACCACGAGCCGTACATGAAGTACGGAACCGACTACACCTTCAAGAAGGCGCAGAAGAAGGACCCGCTCAAGCAGGTCCTGCGCTCGTACTTCCCGATGGAGGAGGAGAAGGGCCACCGCGTCTACGGTGCCCAGGACGGCGCCATCCGCGGCAACATGTTCCGGCAGGTGCAGGAGCGCTGGCTGGAGTGGCAGAAGCTCTTCCTGTCGATCATCCCGTTGCCGGAGATCTCGGCGGCGCGCTCGATGCCGATGCTGTTCCACGTGGTTCCGAACCCGGAGCTGCACAACGGCCAGGCGATCCAGATGATCGACGAGGTTCGGCACAGCACGATCCAGCAGAACCTCAAGCGCCTGTACATGAACAACTACATCGACCCGGCGGGCTTCAACAACTCGCTGCGGAACTTCCAGTCGGACTACTGCGGCACCATCGGCCGCCAGTTCGCCGAGGGGTTCATCACCGGTGACGCGATCACCGCGGCGTCGATCTACCTGACCATCGTCGCGGAGACGGCGTTCACGAACACGCTGTTCGTGGCGATGCCGGCAGAAGCTGCGGCGAACGGCGACTACCTGTTGCCGACGGTCTTCCACTCGGTGCAGTCCGACGAGTCCCGGCACATCTCGAACGGCTACGCCACGCTGCTGATGGCGCTGTCGGACGAGGACAACCGCCAGCTGCTCGAGCGGGACCTGCGCTACGCGTGGTGGAACAACCACCGCGTCGTCGACGCCGCGATCGGCACCTTCATCGAGTACGGCACGAAGGACCGCCGCAAGGACCGCGAGTCCTACGCGGAGATGTGGCGCCGCTGGATCTACGACGACTACTACCGCTCGTACCTCCTGCCGCTCGAGAAGTACGGCCTCGTCATCCCGCACGACCTGGTCGAGGAGTCCTGGAACCAGATCTGGAACAAGGGCTACGTCCACGAGGTCGCGCAGTTCTTCGCCACCGGCTGGTGCGCCAACTACTGGCGGATCGACGGCATGACCGACGAGGACTTCGAGTGGTTCGAGTACAAGTACCCGGGCTGGTACGACCGGTACGGCAAGTGGTGGGAGAACTACAACCGCCTCGCCAAGCCGAACGGTCACCACGCGATCGTCGCCGAGGACGTCGACTACGTGTACCCGCACCGCTGCTGGACCTGCATGGTCCCGTGCCTGGCGCGTGAGGACATGGTCGTCGACAAGGTGGACGGCCAGTGGCGCACGTACTGCCACGAGGTCTGCCGCTGGACCGACGCCGAGGCGTTCCGCCCCGTGTACCAGGGTCGCGAGACCCCGAACATGGGCAAGCTCGTCGGCCACCGCGAGTGGGAGACGCTGTACCACGGCTGGAACTGGGCCGACGTCATCCAGGACATGGGCTTCGTCCGCGACGACGGCAAGACGCTCACGGCCCAGCCGCACCTGGACCTGGATCCGAAGAAGATGTGGACCCTGGACCACATGCGGCGGATGCCGCACCTGGCGAGCCCGAACGTGATCCTCAACGAGATGAGCGACTCGGAGCGCGAGGCCTTCGTGGCGGACTACAACCGCCAGGGCCCCGCGGGCCGGCCCGCGCCCACCGACGCCTGAGCGCGGGTCAGGCGAGGGGGGAGGGCTCCCGTCACGCCATGACGGGGCCCTCTTCCCGCGGCCCGGCCGGGAGGTCGTCTTCCCGGCCGGGTCACCCCGCCCGTCCTGCCCGGGCACCGGGGACCCGTGTGTCCCTATCTGTCCGATTCGTCGCTTTTACCACGTCGGTCGTGCGGCGGTCCCGCTCCGCGGGAGCGCCAGAGAGGTGATGTGAAGACCGTGGGTGACAAACACGTCGTGCGGTTCGAACCGGTCGGCATCGAGATCGAGGTCGACGAGGACCAGACCATCCTCCGGGCGGCCGCCGAGCAGGGCGTCCAGCTCATGCACGGCTGCAAGGAGGGGCAGTGCTCCGCCTGCAAGTCGTTCGTCCTCGAGGGCGAGGACATCGAGTACGACAGCTACTCGACGTTCGCGCTCCCCGACTACGAGAAGGAGGAGGGCTCCACCCTGCTCTGCCGGGCGCACGCGTACGAGGACCTGGTGATCGAGCTCCTCAACTACGACGAGGAGATCATCCGGTCCGGCCTGCCGCTCACGAAGGGCACCGTGGAGGTCGTCTCGATCGAGCCGGTCACCCACGACATGCGCCACCTCACGGTGAAGCTGGTGGAGCCCGCCGAGATCAAGTTCTTCCCCGGCCAGTACATGGACTTCGTCGTGCCCGGCACGGAGGAGACCCGCTCGTTCTCGATGGCGAACGTCCCCAACCGGGACGGCCTGCTCGAGTTCGTCGTCAAGATCTACCCGGACGGCCTGTTCTCCGAGTACCTCGACACGCAGCTCCAGGTGGGCGACAGGCTCGAGGTCGAGGCCCCGTTCGGGACGTTCACCCTGCGGCAGAACCGCAACTCCCCGCTGATCTTCGTCGGTGGCGGGGCCGGCATGGCGCCGGTGCTGGGGCTGCTGCGGGCGATGGCGGAGGGCGGGGTCGAGCGGCGCGCCACCTTCTACTACGGCGCGCGGACGGTGCGTGACCTGTGCTTCGAGAAGGAGCTCGCCGCGCTGTCGCCCCAGCTCACCGACTTCCGTTTCGTACCGGCGCTGTCCGAGCCGGAGGACGCCGGCAGTGCGGAGTGGGACGGGGAGACCGGACTCATCACCGACGTGGTCCGGAAACACGAGGCCGATCTGAAGGGAGTCGATGCCTACGTCTGCGGACCGCCGCCGATGGTCGACGCGGCGATCGCGACGCTCACCCAGCTGGGCGTGAGCGAGCAGAACATCTTCTACGACAGGTTCACCACCACCGGTGAGCAGGAAGGCGACGGATCCTGATGACGACACAGCCGGAGAGGCGCAGCGTTCCCAAGCCCGTCTTGACCGACGCGGAGGCCGGGGCGCGGGAGTTCCCGGACTCGAGCTCGAGCGCGCGCCACTACAACTACTACAACCCCGCCAAGCGCAAGCAGACCCTGTACGAGGACACCACCGTCGAGGTCCAGCCGGACCCGCGGCACTACCTCGCCCAGGGCTGGATCTACGGGTTCGCCAACGGTGAGGGCGGCTACCCGCTGCACTGGACCAAGCTGAAGGCCTGGGGCGTCGACGAGCCCGAGCCGCAGCGCGGGATCGGGACCGGCGGCCTGCACGTCAAGAACTGGCCGGCCCACGGCTGGCACGAGTTCCGGGATCCGAACGAGGAATGGGAGCAGTCCCTCTACCGGTACAACGCGAACGTCGTCCGCCAGCTCACCCAGAACATCGAGAACGCCCGCAACGCGAAGGCGTTCGAGCTCTGGAACCCGAACTGGGCCCGGTTCGTCGAGCGCAACGTCGGCGCCTGGATGCACATCGAGCACGTACTCGGCCTGTACGTCTTCGCCTCCAACGAGCGGTCCGCGCCGACCAACATGCACAACACGGCGCTGGCCGCCAACTCCACCCGCAAGATCCGGTTCGCCCAGGACCTCGCGCTCTACAACCTGACCCTCTCCGAGGAGATCGACGGTTTCGACGGCTCCGCACACCTCGACGCGTGGGACAACGCACCGGAGTGGCAGGGCGCCCGCAAGCTGACCGAGGCGCTCACCGCGGTGCAGGACGACTGGGGCGAGGCGATCTTCGCGACCAACTGCGTCTTCGAGCCGCTGGTCGGGGAGCTGTTCCGGTCGAACCTGGTGATGCAGTCCGCGGCCACCAACGGCGACTTCGTCACGCCGACCGTCATGGGTGCCGGCGAGTACGACTACGCCCAGCGCGACCTGCGCTGGACGGTCGCCTGCTTCGCACCGCTGAACCAGGACCGCGAGTTCGCCGAGCACAACCGCGGACTCATGAGCGGATGGCTGCGGACGTACGTCCCGCAGGCGCTGGAGGCCGCACGGACGATGCAGCCGATGTGGTCCCAGTCCGACTCGAAGCCGCCGACGTTCGAGGACTCCCTCGACCGGGCGAAGAACCGCTTCGCCGGGATCTGCGCCGATCTCGGTCTCGACGTCCCCGAGGAGCTGAAGCAGTGACCAGCACCGACAGCCCGTTCAAGCAGGACAGCACCGCCTCGAACATGTGCGGCTTCACGCTGATGAACAACCAGATCGGCTCGGTGATCGCGACCGTCCTGGACCGTCAGGACAACGTGACCGTGCAGCACCTGCCCTCGATGATCCGCGTCGACGGCAAGGGCAAGTTCGAGGTCGACTACGCCGAGATGGACGAGGAGGCCGGCCACGAGGACGGCTGGTTCGACGCGGCCGAGTTCGAGGAGAACATGTCGACCCACTACGGGCGCATGGTCCACCTCGACGACAAGACGATCATGTTCGCCAATCCCGAGGACGCCGCCGAGTACATCGACTTCGACCTGAAGCCCGTGTACTGACGCCCGGCCGTTCGTCCACCACGACGCCGTACCGCCCGGGGCTGATGGCGCAGCGACCCGGTGCGGGCCCCACCACACACCCGAGCCGGCTCGGGCGGTGCGGCGCCGCTCACGTTGATCCGCACCCGCGCACTGGACCAACTTTCTCCGGGAGGACTCCCACCATGGCCAAGGAACTCCGCTTCGGTGCCGAGGGCCGGCACCTGCTGCAGGCCGGCGTCGACCAGCTCGCCGAAGCCGTCAAGAGCACGCTCGGTCCCAAGGGACGCAACGTCATCCTGGAGAAGATCACGGGCTCGCCCGAGGTCACGAACGACGGCGTGACCATCGCCCGCGAGATCCACCTGCGCGACCCGTTCGAGAACATGGGCGCCCAGCTGCTCAAGGAAGCGGCGGTGAAGACCAACGACACCGTCGGCGACGGCACGACGACCGCGACCGTCATCGCGCAGGCCATGGTCCGCGAGGGCATGGGCGCGATCGAGCGCGGCGGCAACCCCGTCCTGGTCAAGCGGGGCATCGACCTCGCCGTCGGGGCACTGGTGGAGCGGCTGCAGGCCGTCTCGCACCCGGTGAGCTCCGAGGAGGAGTACGCCCGCGTCGCCGCCATCTCCGCCAACGACGACTGGTCGATCGGCAACGTCGTCGCGCGGGCGCTCCACACCGTCGGCGACGACGGCGTGGTGACTGTCGACGACGCCCCGATCCCGGGCGTCACGGTCTCGTTCGTCGAGGACTTCGAGTTCGACAACGGGTACGTGTCGCCCTACATGGTGACCAACCCCGGCACCCTCGAGGCGATCGTCGACGACCCCTACATCCTCTTCTCCGCGGAGAAGATCAAGGACGTCCAGCAGATCATGCCGGTGCTGGACCGGATCATGCGCAACGAGCGCCGGCCGCTGGTCGTCGTCGCCGAGACCGTCGAGGGCACCGCACTCCAGATGCTGGTGCACAACCACGTCAACGGGCACTTCCAGGCCGTCGCGATCAAGGCGCCCGGGTTCGGGGAGAAGCGCATCCACCTGCTCGAGGACATGGCCTCGCTGTGTGGGGGCAAGGTGCACTCGAAGAGCTCGTCGTTCTCGCTGGAGCAGATCGACATCGAGCACCTCGGCCGCGCCTCGCAGGTGCGGGTGACCAGTGAGAGCACCACCTTCATCGGCGGGAAGGGCGACCGGGGCGCGCTGGAGAACCGGCTGGCCCAGCTCCGTGCCGAGCTCGCCAGGGCCACCATCGGCACCGACGAGGACTTCTTCTCCGACCGGATCGCCCGGCTCTCCGGTAAGGCCGCCATCATCTCGGTGGGCGCTCCGACGAACGCCGAGACCCGCGAGATCCGGCACCGCGTCGACGACTCGCTGCAGGCCACCCGGGCCGCGGTCGCCGAGGGCATCGTCGCGGGCGGCGGCGCGGCGCTGCTGCACGCCGAGCCGGCGCTCGACGCCCTCGACGTCACCGGGGACTACCGGCTCGGCGTCGAGATCGTCCGGCACGCGCTGTCCGAGCCGGTGCACCTCATCGCGTCCAACGCCGGCTACGACGGCGACGACGTCGTCAAGCAGGTCACCGCGATGGCCTCCGACGACGGGTTCGACGCGCTGGAGGGCCGCTTCGGGAACATGGTCGAGCTGGGGATCATCGACCCGCTCCGGGTGGTCCGCTCCGCCCTGCAGAACGGGGCGTCGGTGGCCGGCCTGATCCTCACCACCAACTCGCTGGTGGCCGAGGAGCAGACGCCGTGGAACAAGGCGCTCATGACGGAGTTCGGCCAGCTGGACGAGGGCATCCCGCAGCCCGACCCGGACTCGAGCACACCGCAGTCGATGGGCCTCGGACCGTCGGTGGGCTGACCCCGGCATACGACGACGGCGATCCGGACCCGGGTCGCGGGTCCGGATCGAAGGCCCGGCACGCCCTGCGCGTGCCGGGCCGGTTCGCGAGAGTGGAGGGATGGTCGAGGTGGACCGGTGGTGCGCGGGTACGGACGTCCCGTCCGTGGTGGACGCCCAGGTCCACGGCTGGGACGGCCGCCCCCACAACCAGGCCGGTCCGGCCGGGGAACAGTTCGTCGCCGACCTGCACCACCGGCACCGGATGGTCGACCCCTCGCCGTCGCCGCTCTCGGCCGATGCGTTCGGCCTGGTCACGCCGGACGCGCTGGCCGCACACGTGCTGTCGGCCGTCGACCGCGCCGTCCTGGTCCCGGCCACGCTCGACGACCTGTTCGTGCTCGGCTTCGCGGCACCCGGGTGGCACGCCGAGCTGGCCGAGGAACATCCCGGACGGCTGGTGCTCGCCGGGGAGCTCGACCCGGCCGACCGGACTCGGGCCCGCGGGATCGGTGCCCAGGTGACCCGGGGCGGGATGCGCGCGCTGACCGTCCTGCCCTCGCGCCGTCCGGAGACGGCGGTGTCGCTGCGGGCGTCGTGGCTGCGGCGGACCCTGATCCGCGCCGAGCAGGCGGGCGCCGGGGTGGTGCACGTCGGCGTCGCACCGACGGCGCGGCCGCCGGCCGCGGCACCGGGCTGGGCGTACGCCGGCGTGGTCGACGCCGGGGACGCCACCCCGCGGCCGCGGTGGCCCAGCTGGGCCGAGCCCGTCCGGGCCGGCTCCGCGCTCCCGGTGCGGGCACGCACCGCGGGCCCCCTCCCGGCCGGCGGGATCGAGCTCGCCGAGGTGCGGGAGCTCGCCGCCGCCCTGCCCCGGGTGCGGTTCGTGCTCGGGGCGACGATCGCGCCGACCGCGGCGCTGGTCCGGCTGGCCCGGCTGCCGAACGTGCACGTCCTGCTCACCGAGGTGCTGGTCGGGCTGCGCCGCGACCCGGTCCCCGCCGCGGAGGCGCTGGGGGAGCTGCTGGCCGCCTACGGCCCGGACCGGCTGATGTTCGGCAGCGGCTACCCGCTGGTGCGGCCGGCCCGGCTGATCCGGGACCTCATGACGTTCCGCTACCCGGAGCCGCTGCGGGGCCGCTACCCCGAGCTCGACGACGACGTCCGCGAGGCCGTCCTCGGTGGCACCGCGGCCCGGCTCTACGGCTTGGACCTGCCGCACGCGCCGCGCACCGTGCGGCGCGGGGCGCCGCGCCAGGGCTCCCGCTGATCCACGGTCACCTCGATCGTGTGATCGTCGGCGCAGGAATCATGTCAGGGTCACCTGTATGCAGGTGAGGCAACGCTGGCTAGCATTCCGCCGGAACGATCACGGAGGTGCTGGTCATGGAGTTCTCACGGCGGCAGGTGCTGCTGGGTTCGCTGGCGGCGGCGGGCGGTGTGCTGCTGTCCGGGTGCGGTGGTGGTGAGTCCGGTGGGGGCAGCGGCGGCGCGGCCGACGGCGAGGGCTTCCCGGTGACGATCGAGCACAAGTTCGGCTCGACGACGATCGAGCGCGCCCCGCAGCGGGTCGTGAGCATCGGCTACTCCGACCACGACGCGATCCTGGCGCTCGGAGTGCCGGTCGTCGGCGTCCGCTACTGGTACGGCGACGAGAACACCGCCGTGCAGCCGTGGGCGACGGCCGCGGCGCAGCAGACCGGCTCGCAGCCCCAGATCCTGAACATGCCGACGCTGGAGCCGGAGAAGATCGCCGCGCTGCAGCCGGATCTGATCATCGGCATCTACTCCGACCTGGACCAGCAGAACTACGCCACGATCAGTGCGATCGCACCGACCGTGGGCCCGCCGGCCGGCTTCAACGACTACGGCGTCCCCTGGCAGGACGCGACCCGGTTCACCGGGCGCGCGCTCGGCCGGGAGGCGCAGGCCGACCAGCTGGTCGCCGACCTCGACGCGCGGTTCGCGCAGGTCCGCGACGCGAACCCGCAGTGGGCGGGCAAGCAGGCGGCGGTCGCGACCCGCGGCGCCGACAACTTCAGCATCTTCGCCTCGCAGGACCCGCGGTCGCGGTTCTTCGGCAACCTCGGGTTCGTCACCCCGCCGCGCTTCGACGAGATCGCCGGGACCAACTTCTACGCCGACCTGAGCTTCGAGCAGGCGACCGAGCTGGACCACGACCTGCTCGTCTGGGACCAGCTGTCCTTCACCCCCGGCGGGAGGGCCACGGTCGAGAACGACCAGTTGGTCTCCCGGCTGCCGGTGACCCGCGAGCAGCGCAGCATCTTCCTCGAGGGCGCGGTGGAGAACGTCTTCGGCTGGCAGACCGTGCTGAGCCTGCCCGCCGCGCTCGACGGCATCGTCCCGATGGTGGAACAGGCGCTGCCCAGGACCTGACCGGGGACTGACAGGGTGGGGCGTGCCCCGCTCGTTGTCCTCCCCGCCGTTCCTGCTGCTCCTCGGTGCCACCGCGCTCGGTTTCGGCGGCTACGCGCTGCTGCTGCCGGTGGTGCCGCTGTGGGTGGCGCGCGGCGGGTCGGGCGAGTTCGGCGCCGGGCTGACGACCGGGGTGCTGATGGCGGTCACCGTCGGCACCCAGCTCCTCGTGCCCGCGATGCTGCGGAGGGTCGGGCACCGCCCGGTGCTCGTGGTGGGATCGCTGCTGCTCGGGCTGCCCACGCCGCTGCTCGCACTCACCGCGGACCTCGCGCCGGTGCTGGCGGTCTCGGCCGTGCGCGGTGTCGGGTTCGGGATGGCGACGGTGGCGGGCAGCGCCCTGGTCGCCGAGCTGGTCGAGCCGTCGGCGCACGGGCGGGCGTCGGCCCGGTACGGCTACGCGGTCGGCCTCCCGCAGCTGGCGCTGCTGCCCGCCGGGGTGGCCGTCGTCGACGCGATCGGGTTCACGGGGGTGTTCGTCGCCGCGGGGCTGGCCCCGGTCGGCGGGGCGCTGGTGATCGCGTTCGTGCGCGGTCCGGCCGTCGCGGGACGCGCTCGGACGGGGCCTGGCGCCGGGGGAGACCGTCGGACCGGATCGGGTCCGGGCGGCGCGGGACACGCTCCGGAGGTGCCGGGGCCGGGCGTCGCGGGATACACACGTCGGTCGCCGTTCGCCGGCGCCACCGGCCACCCCCGTGACGGCCGCCGCCGGCTCCCGGCCGCACCGGTCCTGGCGATGCTGGTGTGCTCGACCGCCCAGGGCGGCGTGATCACGTTCGCCCCGCTCGCCGCTCCCGGGTCGGGCCTCGCGGTGCCGGCCGCGCTGTTCGCCACCGCGCTCGGCGCGCTGGTCGGGCGGGGTGTCGCCGGTGCGCGCACCGACCGCAGCGGACGACCGGGGGCGTTGCTGCCGATCGGGACGCTCGTCGCCGCGGCCGGGATGACCGGCGTGCTGGCCGCTCCGGTCGGTGCGGCGTTCCTGATGGTGGGCGCGGCCGCGGTCGGTGCGGGGTTCGGCCTGGTGCAGAACGACGCGATGGTCACCCTCTTCGCCGCCGCGGGCCCGCTGCACTACGGAGCCGCGAGCGCCGCCTGGAACATCGCCTACGACGCCGGGACCGGCCTCGGCGCCTCCGGCCTCGGCGCGATCGCCGAACCCTTCGGCTTCGCCGCCGCCTTCGGCGCCGCAGCCGCGGCCCTGCTGATCGCCACCCCGTTCGTGCGCCACCGCCGCCGGGCCCCCTGACCCACCTCACCCCGCCCAACCAATCAGCCGCACTGGTCGGAGGCCTCCCGCACAGGGCCGATCCCGTGCGGCAGCCCGAAAACCTGCGCGGTTGTTGCAGAACCCGTGCGGTTCCACGGGTTCTCGTCGGCGGGGCGGGCCGGTGGTGGGGGCGCCTTCGGCTCGGCGGCGCGGCTGGGCTCGGCGGTGCGGCGCGGGGCGCGCGCAGAGCGACGCCGCTGCTGCCGCACAGGTTAACGGCCTCCCGCGCAGGATCGGTCTTGTGCGGGGGCCCGCGTACCTGTGCGGCTGCCGTGGAGGCTGTGCGGCATCGGTGCAGCCGGCCTGGGCGGGTGCGGTATCGGTGCGGGCGGGCCGCGCGAGGTGGGTTGCTGTGGGCCGGCTCGGTACGAGCGGGCCGTGGCGCGACGCGGGCCCGGCACCGAGGTCGGTGCCGGGCCCGGGTGTGACGTCGTGCGGGTCAGGACCCGTTGCGGATCCACTCCTCGAGGTGCGGTGCCTCGTCGCCGATCTTCGTCGAGTCACCGTGGCCGGTGCGGACCTGCGTGTCGCCGGGCAGGGTCAGCAGCGTGGTGCGGATCGACTCGATGATCGTGTCGAACGACGAGTACGACCGTCCGGTGGCGCCGGGACCGCCCTGGAAGAGGGTGTCGCCGGTGAACACGATCCTCAGCTCGGGCGCGTAGAGGCAGGACGAACCCGGCGAGTGGCCGGGGGTCTGCAGCACCCGTAGGTCGATGCCGCCGGCCGAGAGGACCTGGCCGTCGGCGAGCGTGTCGTCGGGCTTGCGGTCGGGCCAGGTCATGTCCCAGAGGACCATCTCGGCCGGGTTGAGCAGGATCGGCGCGGAGAACCGGTCGGCGAGCGCGGGAGCCTGGTTGACGTGGTCGTCGTGCGCGTGGGTGCACACGATGGCCTTGACCCGGCGGTCGCCGACCGCTGCGGCGATCGCGACGGCGTCGTGGGCGGCGTCGATGACGAAGACCTCACGGTCGTCGCCGACGATCCAGACGTTGTTGTCGACGTCGAAGCTGCCGCCGTCGAGGTTGAAGGTGCCGGACGTGACGACGTGGTCGACGGGGGCCATCAGAGGATCACCACCGAACGCAGGACCTCACCGTGGTGCATCTTCTCGAAGGCGGACTCGATGTCGTCGAGGCCGATCTTCTCGGTGACGAACTTGTCCAGCGGGAACCGGCCCTGCAGGAACAGGTCGACGTACATCGGGAAGTCACGGCTGGGCAGACAGTCGCCGTACCAGCTGGACTTGAGTGCGCCACCGCGTCCGAAGTAGTCGATCAGCGGGATCTCCGGTGCCTGCAGGTCCGGGGTGGGCACCCCGACCAGGACGACGGTGCCGGCGAGGTCGCGGGCGTAGAACGCCTGCTTGTAGGTCTCCGGGCGCCCCACCGCCTCGACGACGACGTCGGCGCCGAAGCCGCCGGTGGCGGCCTGGATGGCCTCGACCGCGTCCTGCTCCTTGGCGTTGACGGTGTGGGTGGCGCCGAAGTCGGCGGCCCACTGCAGCTTCTTCGGGTCGGTGTCGACGGCGATGATGGTCGTCGCGCCGGCGAGCTTCGCGCCGGCGATGGCGGCGTCACCGACACCGCCGCAGCCGATCACCGCGATGGAGTCGCCGCGGCCGATCTGCCCGGTGTTGACCGCGGCGCCGAGCCCGGCCATGACGCCGCAGCCCAGCAGGCCGGCGACCTCGGGCGGGGCGGTCGGGTCGACCTTGGTGCACTGTCCGGAGTGGACGAGGGTCTTCTCGATGAACGCACCGATCCCGAGCGCGGGGGAGAGCTCGGTGCCGTCGGTGAGGGTCATCTTCTGGCTCGCGTTGTGCGTGTCGAAGCAGAGGTGGGGCTTGCCCTTCTTGCACGCGCGACAGACCCCGCACACCGCACGCCAGTTCAGGACGACGTAGTCCCCGGGCTCGAGGTCGGAGACGCCCTCGCCGACGGACTCGACGATGCCGGCGGCCTCGTGACCGAGCAGGAACGGGAACTCGTCGCTGATCCCGCCGAGCTTGTAGTGCAGGTCGGTGTGGCAGACCCCGCATGCCTGGATCTTCACGACGGCCTCGCCCGGACCGGGATCGGGAACGTTGATCGTCTCGACCGTCACCGGCTCGCCCTTGGCGCGGGCAACGACCCCGCGTACCTGCTGTGCCATTCGTTGTACTCCACTCGTCATCGACGACGTCCGGTAGGACGGATGCTCGGATCGCGACTCTGGCATGCGTCGTGGGTCACTGTCTCGCCGGATCCGGGCGAAACACGTGTTACTCGCGGGTTACCCCCGGCTGCGGGATCACGGCCCGCCCCGGCGGTGACGCAGCGGTGTCGGCGACCGGGGCCCCGGCCCGCCCACGCCGGGTGGGCGGGCCGGTCCCGCGCCGCCTCAGAAGTCGATGTCGCCGCCGTCGAACCCGCCGTCGAACCCGGGGTCCTCGGCCGGGGGCTCGTCGGCCGCGGCCAGGTCCTCACCGCCGGCGTCGCCGGAGTCGTCGAACATCGCGTCGGCGATCGCGGTCCCGATGAACGCACCCGCGACGCCGGCCAGCAGCGAGCCGGCGATCATGCCGCCCATGCCCGGTCCGCGGCCACCGCCGAGCGAGCGCTCCATCGTGCCGGGCTCGCGCATCTCGGCGCGTGTCGCCATCCGGGCCAGCGCCTGTGGCTCGGTCGAGGTGGCCCGCTCGGACTCCGGCACGTTCTCGCCGACGTCGGTGAGGACCTTCTGCCGCTGCTCCGGGGTGAGCTTCGCGAACGCCTCGGCGTGCGCCTGCTCCACCTGCTCCGGCGGGGCGGTCCGGAGCATGTAGCGGTAGCGCTCGATCGCCTGCTGGTCCGGGTCCTGCGGCTGCTGCGGCGTTCCGTCGAACCCGGCGTGCTGCCGGGGCTCGGCCTGGCCGCCGGTGAGGCGCTCCTTGAGCTTGTCGAGCAGACCCATCTGGGGGTGTCCTCCTGGAATCGGGGAGTCACGCCCGGTCCGACCGAACCGGGCACGGAGGACGAACGCACCACCAGGGTCCGGGGTTCCCGCCACCGAAACGCTCCCTGCCCGTCCCGTCCCACCGCGAGCCGCACAGGTTCCGCTGAACCGCACAGGCTCACGGGCTCCCGCACGGGACCGGACCCGTGCGGGAGGCAGCCAACCTGTGCGGATGCCGCCAACCTGTGCGGGAGGCAGGCAACCCGTGCGGGAGGCAGCCGGTCTGTGCGAGGGGCGGTCGGACGGGTGCAGCGCGGGGGGCCGGATCGCGGTGTGTCCGGGTACGGTCGGACGCCGTGACGATCGCGCCGCAGCTCCCGTCCAGCCCGCCGCCCGGACTCGCGCTCGGCGCGGTCGCGGGGGCCGGTCGCCCCGGCGGCTCACGGATCGTGTGCCCGCTGCCCGACGGCGGTCTGCTCGACGTCGGGTCGCTCGCCACCGCGCAGCGCGGCCCCCACCCGGAGCTGCTGACCGCGCCGAACCTCGACCGCCTGCTCGACGCCGGCGCCCCGGCCTGGCGCGAGGTCGTCGAGTGGCTGCGGGGTTGGCGCGACGACCACGAGCGGGCCGCGGCGCACCGGCTGCCGGTCGACGGGCTCGTCCCCGTCCTGCCCTTCACCGTCGCCGACTACGTCGACTTCTACGCCTGCGAGCAGCACGCGCGGAACGCCGGGCTGATCTTCCGGCCGGACGCCGAGCCGCTCACCCCGAACTGGCGCCACCTCCCGGTCGGCTACCACGGTCGCGCGGGGACGGTGCGGGTCAGCGGCAGCCCGGTGGTGCGCCCGTCCGGGCAGCGCGGCGTGGACGACTTCGGCCCGACCCGCCGGCTCGATCTGGAGGCGGAGCTCGGGTTCGTCCTGGGTGGACCGGTTCCCGGCCCGGTGTCCGTGGACGACGCGGCGGACCACGTCTTCGGCGTCGTGCTGCTCAACGACTGGTCGGCCCGCGACGTCCAGGGGTTCGAGACCCGGCCGCTCGGCCCGCACCTGGGCAAGTCGTTCGCGACGTCGATCTCGGCGTGGGTGACGCCGATGGCGGAGCTGGCGGCGGCCCGCGTCCCGCTCCCGCCGCACGACCCGGCGCCGCTGCCGTACCTGTCCCCGCGGGAGCCCGCCCGCGGTCTCGACATCGGCCTGGAGGTGCACCTCGACGGGCACCGGGTCTCGTCCCCGCCCGCGGCCGACCTCTACTGGTCGCCGGAGCAGATGGTGGCCCACCTGACGTCGAACGGGGCCGGTCTCCGTGCGGGCGACCTGCTCGGCTCGGGCACCGTCTCCGGTCCCCGCCGGGAGCAGTTCGGCTCGCTGCTGGAGCTGTCCTGGAACGGCCGGGACCCGGTGATGCTCCCGGGCGGCACCCCGCGCAGCTGGCTGTCCGACGGCGACGAGGTCGTCGTCACCGCGACCGCACCCGCGGCCGACGGGAGCCGCTTCTCCCTCGGCGAGGTGCGGGGCCGCATCCGGCCCGCGGTCTGATCAGGCGAAGGGCAGCATCGGCTCCGGCTCGCCGAGCGCGTGCCGGATCAGCGGCGGGATCTCCTGCTTGCCGGAGCCGTCGACGGCGATGACCACGTAGACGGTGCGGCAGTCGCAGGTGACGACGACCTCGCCGTCCTCGCCGGTGCTGCGGACCTGGAAGTCGAGGGCGAAGCTCGTGCGGCCGAGCCGGGCCGTGGAGACGGCGACGGCGACGTCCTCGCCCCAGCCCACCCCGGCCCGCCAGTCGATCTCGGTGTGGACGAGCTGGACGTCGAACCCGGCGTCGAGCATCGCGCGGTAGGTGAGGCCGCGGAACTCGAGGAACTCGGTCATCGCCTCGTCGAACCAGGCGAGGTACCAGGCGTTGAAGACGACACCCTGCGCGTCCACCTCGTGGTAGCGCACCCGGACCGGGAACTCGAACGACGCCATGGCGCGATGCTACGGCGGCCCGCGGGTGATCACCCGTTCTGCGGCGTCCCGCCCACCCGCTCCCGGATCGTCCGGTTCACGGCCCGGCCGAACGTCGCGACGACGCCCTGCACGGTGACGGGCTTGAGCCGGGACAGCGCCGCGGCGAGCCGGGTGCGCTCGTCGGCGGGGCGGCCGCGGTCCCGGTAGGGCTGGAGCACCTCGTCCTGGAACAGGCTCATGAGGTCCTCGGCCAGGGCCGCGGTGTGCTTCTCGATCGCCGCCTGGGCGCGCTGCCAGAGCTCGGGCGGCAGCCCGGAGGCGAGCGCGTCCAGTCCGGTGGCCAGTGCGATGGCGCCGTGCACGCGGACGGTGCCGTCGTCGCGCCGGACGAGGGCGCCGAGGTGGGCGAGGGTGTCGACGTCGGCGTCGGACAGCCGGTGGCCCGCCCGGCGGTCCAGCTCGGCGCGGGTCAGGTCCTCGCCGCTCTCCGGGATCCACGGGGTGAGCAGCGCCCGTTGCAGCGCGAGATCCTCGGGGCCGGCGTCGTGCGGGAGCCGTTCCAGCTGCCGTTCGATCGCGGCGAGGGTGAAGCCCAGCCCGGTCAGCTCGCTGATCAGTTCGAGGCGGGCGCGGTGCCCGGCGTCGTACAGGCCCGTGCGGCCGCGCAGCCGTGGTGCGGGGATGAGGCCCTTGCCCGCGTAGAACCGGATGGTCCGCACCGAGACCCCGGTCCGCTCGGCGAGCTGGTCGACGGTCAGGAGGTCCTCGGACTCGGTCGGCGCGGCGGACATGGCGAGCAGGTTACGGGCCCGGACGCGAACGTGACAGTCTTGATGTGACATCGATGCTGTCACATACTCGGGCGTGCGCCTTGACCATGTGACAGTGCTGCTGTAACAAAAGCTACCGGTAAGTAGGAGGCGACGGCGCCCGTCGCGCCTCGCGCTGGACCCCAGCGCCCGACCACCCACGAGAGGTTCGGATGAGCGATATCCCCGAGGCCTACATCTACGACGCGATCCGCACACCGCGCGGCCGGGGCAAGGCCTCCGGCTCGCTGCACGAGGTCAAGCCGATCTCCCTGGTGGTCGGTCTGATCGACGAGCTGCGCGCCCGCAACCCCGAGCTCGACCCGGCCGTCATCGACGACCTGGTGCTCGGCGTCGTCTCCCCGGTCGGCGACCAGGGCGGTGACATCGCCAAGACCGCCGCCATCGCCGCCGGTCTGCCCGACACCGTCGCCGGTGTCCAGCTCAACCGGTTCTGCGCCTCCGGGCTGGAGGCGGTCAACACCGCCACCCAGAAGGTGCGTTCGGGCATGGAGGAGATGGTCGTCGCCGGTGGCGTCGAGGCCATGAGCCGCGTGCCGATGGGCTCCGACGGCGGCGCCTGGGCGATGGACCCGGACACCGCCTACGAGACCGGCTTCGTGCCGCAGGGCATCGGCGCCGACCTGATCGCCACCCTCGAGGGCTTCTCCCGCGAGGACGTCGACACCTTCGCCGTCGAGTCCCAGACCCGCGCCGCCAAGGCGTGGGCGAACGGGTACTTCGCCAACTCGGTGGTCCCGGTGAAGGACCGCAACGGTCTGACGATCCTCGACCGCGACGAGCACGTACGGGCCGGCGCCACGCTGGAGAGCCTGGGCGGGCTGAAGCCGTCGTTCGAGATGATGGGCCGCGACGGCGGGTTCGACGCCGTCGCTCTGCAGCAGTACCACTGGGTCGAGCAGATCGACCACGTGCACCACGCCGGGAACTCGTCGGGCATCGTCGACGGCGCCGCCCTGACGCTGATCGGCACCGAGGCGGCCGGGAAGGCCAACGGCCTGACCCCGCGGGCCCGGATCGTCGCCACCGCGCTGTCCGGCGCCGACCCGACGATCATGCTGTCCGGCCCGGCACCGGCGTCGAAGAAGGCGCTCGCCAAGGCCGGCCTCACCGTCGACGACATCGACCTCTTCGAGATCAACGAAGCGTTCGCCGCGGTCGCCCTGCGCTACATGCGTGACATGGGCATCTCGGCCGAGCAGACCAACGTCAACGGCGGCGCCATCGCGATGGGCCACCCGCTCGGCGCCACCGGCGCGATGATCCTCGGCACCCTGGTCGACGAGCTCGAGCGCCGCGACCTGCGCCGTGGCCTCGCCACGCTGTGCGTGGGCGGCGGCATGGGCATCGCGACCATCGTCGAGCGTGTGTGAGACCGGCAGCGGACTTCGGAAGGAACGAATCACAGTGAGTGAGCAGAAGGCCGTCCGCTGGGAGAAGGACGCGGACGGGATCGCGATCGTCACCCTCGACGACCCCGGCCGCAGCGCCAACACCATGAACGACCGCTACAAGGCGGCCATGGGCGAGGTCGTCGACGAACTCGTCGCCGCGAAGGACGACATCACCGGCGTGATCGTCACCTCGGCGAAGAAGACCTTCTTCGCCGGTGGCGACCTGGAGCAGCTCTCGTCCGCCGGCCCGGACGACGGCGCCCAGGTGTTCGAGAACGTCACCGAGGTCAAGGCCCAGCTGCGCAAGCTGGAGACCCTCGGCAAGCCCGTCGTCGCCGCGATGGCGGGCACCGCGCTCGGCGGTGGCCTGGAGATCGGGCTGGCGTGCCACCACCGGGTCGGGATCGATGCCAAGGGCGTCGTCTACGGCCTGCCGGAGGTCTCGCTGGGCCTGCTCCCCGGGGGCGGCGGCGTCACCCGCATCACCCGGATGCTCGGCATCGCCAACGGCTTCATGAACGTCCTCGCACAGGGCCAGCGGCACAAGCCGGCCAAGGCCCTCGAGCTGGGGATCGTCGACGAGCTGGCCGCCACGCCCGACGAGGTGCTGGCGAAGGCCAAGGCGTGGATCGCGGCGAACCCGGAGGCCGCGCAGCCCTGGGACAAGCCGAAGTACAAGATCCCCGGCGGCACCCCGTCGAACCCGTCGCTGGCCTCGATCCTGCCCGCCTTCCCGGCGAACCTGCGCAAGCAGCTCAAGGGCGCCCCGATGCCGGCCCCGCGCAACATCCTGGCCGCGGCCGTCGAGGGCTCCCAGGTCGACTTCGACACCGCGCTGCGGATCGAGGGCCGGTACTTCGCCGAGCTCGTCACCGGCCAGGTCTCGAAGAACATGACCAAGGCGTTCTTCTTCGACCTGAACGCGATCAACGGCGGCAAGTCCCGCCCGGACGGCCCCGAGAAGTGGCAGCCCACCAAGGTCGCCGTGCTCGGCGCCGGGATGATGGGCGCGGGCATCGCCTACGTCTGCTCGCTCGCCGGCTGGGACGTCGTCCTGAAGGACGTCTCGAAGGAGGCGGCCGACAAGGGCAAGGCGTACTCGCAGAGCCTGGTCGAGAAGGGCGTCTCCCGCGGGAAGACCACCCAGGAGAAGGGCGACGCCCTGCTCGGCCGGATCACCCCGACCGACGACTACGCCGATCTCGCCGGCTGCGACGTCGTCATCGAGGCCGTGTTCGAGTCGGTCGAGCTCAAGCAGGAGGTGTTCCGCGAGGCGGCCAAGCACATCCAGCCGGACGCGCTGCTGTGCTCGAACACCTCGACCCTGCCGATCACCGAGCTCGCGAAGGGCGTCGACCGGCCGGACGACTTCATCGGCCTGCACTTCTTCTCGCCGGTGGACAAGATGCCGCTGGTCGAGATCATCAAGGGCGAGCGGACCAACGACGAGGCCCTGGCCAAGGCGTTCGACCTCACGCTCGGGATCAAGAAGACGCCGATCGTCGTCAACGACTCCCGCGGGTTCTTCACCAGCCGCGTGATCGGCACCTTCATCAACGAGGGCGTCGCGATGATCGCCGAGGGCATCGACCCGCAGACGATCGAGCAGGCGTCGTCGCAGGCCGGGTACCCGGCACCGGTGCTGCAGCTGATGGACGAGCTGACCCTGACGCTGCCGCGCAAGATCCGCGAGGAGACGAAGAAGGGCGTCGAGGCCGCCGGTGGCACCTGGACCCCGCACCCGTCCGACGCGGTGATCGACCGGATGCTCGACGAGTACGACCGCAAGGGCAAGAGCTCGGGCGCCGGGTTCTACGAGTACTCCGACGGCAAGCGCGCCGGGCTCTGGCCGGGCCTGCGCGAGCAGTTCGGCGCGACGAACCACGACGTCGACCTGCACGAGCTGTCGGAGCGCATGCTGTTCATCGAGTCGATCGAGACCGTGCGTTGCGTCGACGAGGGCGTGCTGGAGACCGTGGCCGACGCCAACATCGGCTCGATCTTCGGCATCGGCTTCCCGGCCTGGACCGGTGGCGTGCTCCAGTACATCGAGGGCTACCCCGGTGGCCCGGCCGGCTTCGTCGCGCGCGCGGACGAGCTCAAGGCGTCCTACGGCGACCGGTTCGACGTCCCGCAGAGCCTGCGTGACCGGGCCGCGAAGGGGGAGTCGGCCACCGCGGCCGCCTGATCCCGTTCCGCCCACCGAGGCCCCGCCGGCACCCTGGCCGGCGGGGCCTCGGTGTCGTCGCGGGGGTCGTCCCGGCCGTCGTAGGGTCGGCGGATGATCCGCAACGTGGTCGTGGGACGGCTGAAGGACGGGGTCGGTCCCGCGGAGATCGAGAAGGGCTTGCAGGCGCTGCGCGACCTCGAGGTCGAGGGCCTCGACCTGGACCTCATGGCCGGTCTCGACCTGGGGCTCCGCGAGGGCAACGCACACTTCGTGCTGACCCTCGACCTGCCCGACGAGGAGTCGTACCGGATCTACGACGCCGACGACGAGCACAACCGGATCCGGCGCGAGATGGTCGCCCCGCTGTGCACCTCGATCGAGCGGATCCAGTTCCGGCTGCCCGGCTGACGCGGGTCCGGGAGTCACTCCGGGTGATCCCGGACGATGTCCGGTTCGCCGGACATGCACCATGGTGGGCGTGACGCAATGGGTGTTCGACATCGTGGACCGGCTGGGCGCGGCCGGGATCGGCTTGCTGATCTTCCTGGAGAACGTGATCCCGCCGATCCCGTCGGAGGTCATCCTCCCGCTCGGCGGGTTCCGTGCGTCGACCGGCGCGATGGACCCGATCGGGGTCTGGGCGGCCGCGACGATCGGCGCCGTCGCCGGTGCACTCGTCCTCTACGCCCTGGGGTCGTGGCTGGGCTTCGAGCGGGTGCACGCCCTCGCCGGGAAGCGCTGGTTCGTCCTCTCCAGCCAGAAGGACCTGGAGAAGGGACTCGTCCTCTTCGAGCGCTACGGCAGCTGGTTCGTGCTCGGGGGACGGTGCATCCCGATCGTCCGGAGCCTGATCTCGATCCCGGCCGGCATCGCCGGGATGCCGCTGTCCCGGTTCACGGCGCTCTCCGCGCTCGGCAGCGCCGTGTGGAACGCCCTGTTCGTCTACCTCGGGTTCGCGCTCGGGGAGCGCTGGGAGGTCGTCGAGGGCTACATGTCGCCGATCAGCAAGGTCGTCGCGGTGGCCGGCGCGCTCGTCCTGGTGTGGCTGGTCTGGCGGAAGGTCCGGCAGCGTCGCGCCCGCGGCGGGGTGGAGGAGGCCGACGCAGCGCCGCGCTGAGTACACGGCCCGCTGCGACGGGCGGGTGAATCCGGACGCCCTGCGTGCCGGTCCCACCACGGCGTGCAGCGCTGTGCTACCGGCTGGGGGCCCGTCCGTCGTGCTGTGCGAACCTGATCGGCGAACTCGGAGCCGTCGGACAGGTGGAGGTGGTCGTGCGCCTCGTCGGCATCCACCACACCCATGCGTCCGGGACGGTCGCGCTGCGGGGTGTCGATCTGGACGTCGATCCGGCCGTCGCCACCGTGCTGCGCGGTGGGAACGGCGCGGGGAAGTCGACCCTGCTGCGGATCGCCGCGGGCGCCGTGGTGCCCACCGCGGGTGCGGTCGAGGACCGGCCCGCCGTCGTCGGGTACCTGCCCGACCGGTTCCCCGCCACGATGAAGATCCCGCCGCGGCGCTGGCTCGACCACCTCGCCCGGGTCCGCGGGCTCGAGCCCGACGACCTCCTCGACCGGGCCGACGAGCTGCTCACCGAGCTCGGCTACGACGGTGACGACGACGAGCCGATGGCCGAGCTCTCCAAGGGCAACACCCAGAAGATCGGCCTCGTCCAGGCACTGGTGTGCGACCCGGGCGCGCTCGTCCTGGACGAGCCCTGGTCCGGCCTCGACGACGACGCCGCCGACGCCCTCACCCGGCTGCTCGCCGGCCGCACCGGGGCGACCCTGGTCACCGACCACACCGGCACCGCCCTCGAGCTGCCCGGGGCACGGGTGCACCGGCTCCGGGAGGGCCGGATCGCGACCGACGCCGATCCCGAGTCGGTGCCGTTGCCGGCGGCGCCGCCACCCGGCGCGATGATGCGGATCGACCTGGCGTGCGCCGGCGATCCTCGCCCGTTGATCGAGCAGGTCCTGCCGCCGGCGCGGGTCGAGGGCGCCGCCCCGGGCCGCTTCACCGTGCGGGTGCCCGCCCCGGAGGCCGACGCCTGGCTCGCCGCCGCCCTCTCCGCCGGATGTGCCGTCCGGTCCGTGCGCCCGGTCCGTACCGAGCGGCCCCGGGACGGCGCGCCCTCCGGCCGGACGCCGAGGGGTGCGTCCGGCCCGGTGGGCGACGGCCCCGGGGCGGCGCCGCAGCCCGACCGGACCCCCTACGCCGAGGCCCACCGCGCCGCGCGCCCGCGCCGCGGCGCACGGGGGCCCGCGTGGTGAGGAGGGCCCGTTCCGCCGTGGCCGTGGCCATGCTGCTGGGTGAGGACGTCGCGCGGTCCGAGCGGTTCATCGCGCCCGCCGTGCTCTACGTCGGCTTCCTCGCGATCCTCTTCGGCGGGGCACCCGGGCCGCTCCCGGAGCCGTGGGCGGCGAGTGCCCTGCTGCTGTACCCGGTGGGTGCCTGGCTGGCGCACGCGGTCGCCGAGACGGAGGACGACACCGCCCGCACCGTGACGCTGTCCGCCGCGGGCGGGCCGCTGCCGGTCGCCGCCGGGGTGCTGCTGGCGGCGACGGCCGGGGTGGCCGCGCTCGGTCTCGTCGCCGCCGTGTGGGGGGTGGTCGCCGCCTGGGGCACGGCGACGACGGGTGGCCTGCTCGACGGCCTGCTGGCGCACCTGGCCTGCGGGATCACCGGCGCCGCCGTCGGATCGGTGTTCGCGCGGCCGCTGTTCCGCAGCCAGGGCGTGGCGCTCGTCGCCGCCCTGACGGTCCTGGTGGTCACCGGGACGAGTTCCTGGCTGCCGCCGGTCGGGACGGCCGCGGCGTCGCTGGGCAACGGGCGTGGCGGGCTGGGCCTGTTCGGCGACCTGCTGCTGGCGGTCCTCGTCGCGGTCGCGGCGCTCACCCTGGTGGTGCGGGTCGAGCAGGGGCGGTTCGCGTCCTGGCGGGACTCGTGGTCGGCGCTGGTGGAGCGGATCCGGCCCGGCTCCTGAGGGCGCCCGCGGTCAGGGGACCAGCCCGGCGAGGCGGCCGAGGCGCTCGACGGTGCCCTCGAAGACGGCGTCGCGGTCCTCGAGGACGTTCTCGAACTGGCCGAACAGCTCGAACGAGACGTGCCCGAACACGCCGGTCCACGCGGTGACGCCGGCCAGGAGCGCGGCGTCGGGCAGGTCCGGGGTCCCGAGCGCGTCCCGCAGCCGCGCGGCGTCGCCCGCCGGAGCGGACGCGGTGTCCTCGGGCAGCCGCAGCGTGCCGGCGGCGTGCGCGTCGGCGAGCAGCTCCGCGAACGGGGCGATCACCCGGGCGGCCGACGGGACGGTCTCGGCGGGCGCCCGGTAGCCGGGGACGGGGGAGCCGTAGATCAGCGCGTACTCGTGCGGGTGCGCCAGTGCCCAGGTGCGCACCGCGCGGGCGATCGCCCGCCAGCGGCCCGCGGGGTCCGGCTCGGCGCGCGCGGCCGGGCCGACGGCGCCGGCGAGGGCCTCGTAGCTCTGCACGATCAGCGCGGTGAGCAGGTCGTCGCGGGTCGGGAAGTACCGGTGCAGCGCGGACGACACCATCCCGATCTCCCGGGACACCGCGCGCATCGACAGCGCGGCGGCCCCGGTCTCGGCCAGCTGCCGCCGCGCGGCCGCGGTGATCTCGGCGACGAGCTCGGTGCGGGCCCGTTCGCGGGCCGTGCGGGAGGCGTTCATCCGCACCACCGTAGACCACCGGTCACATTCAAGAGCACCGCTCTTGCGATTGGCGCTCCGAGAGGAGAGCATTGCTCTCGTCGTTCGGGAGAGGGGATGCGGGATGGTGCGGAACGGTGGCGCGGTGGCACTCGGCGTGGCGGGGGTGGCGTTCGCGGCGTACCCGGCGTTGCGCCCGTACGTGGACGGCCCGCAGGTGTGGGCGCAGCCGTGGTGGGTGCCGTCGCACCTGCTCGGGGTGCTCGGGTTCGCGCTGCTCGTCCCGGGGCTGGTCGCGGTGCGGCAGCGGCTGCACGGCACGACGGGGGAGCGGGCGGCCCGGGTCGCCGTCGTGGCGGCCGGGACCGGGGCGGCGCTGGTGCTGCCCTACTACGGCGCCGAGGCGTTCGCGCTGGGCCGGCTCACCGGTCCGGACGCGGTGGCGGTCGGCGAGGCGATCCGGATGGACCCCTGGGCGGTGACGACGTTCGCCGCCGGCCTGCTCGCGCTGGCCGCGGCGGGCGTCGCGGTGCTGGTCGCGGCACGGCGCAGCGGCGGCACCGTCCCGGTGGCCGCGGCGGGCGTGTTCGCGGCCGCTCTGGTGCTGTACCTGCCGCAGTTCTTCGCTGCACCGGGGGTGCGGATCGCCCACGGCGTCCTGCTGGCGGCGGGCTGCCTGCTCCTGGCGGCGGCCACGCGGACGCGTGCGCGTCCCGCCCCCGCGCCGGCCTGACCCCGCAGCACCTGAAGCTGACAGGCCGCGCCGGGGCGCGCCCGCAGGCCACGCGGCCGAGCTGCACGGTACGGCCCTCGGCGGGGCCGTACCGTGCGTCCCGACGTCCCGGGCGACGGGCTCAGCGGGGGTAGTGCGGGCCGGTCGCGGCCAGGGTCTGCTCCCAGTCGGGCATCGCCGAGTCCGAGAGGGTCGCGGCGAGCCGGTCGAGGTACCAGTGCCAGCCCGGCCCGGCGTCGGCGGGGGAGAACCCGTCCGGCAGCACGTGCTCGAACACGAGCACGGTCCCCGACGGCGGGTCCGGGGTGAGGGAGACGGCCAGCTCCCACGGCGGCCCCGACTCCTCGGCGATCTCCACGGCCAGCTCGTGCGGCGGCTCGCAGACGACGATCCTGGCGTCGGACGGCGGGCCACCACCGTCCTCGTCGCTGGTCAGGCTGAGCCGGACGGTCCCGCCGGGCCGGGCGTCCCCGGTCCAGGTGCCGAACCAGCGGGCGCACCGGCCGGGATCGGTGATCGCCGACCAGACGTCGTCCACGGGCTCGGGGAACGTGCGGCGGAAGGTGAGCCGTGCCCGTCCGTCGGGATCGCGGGTCACGGTTCCGGGTGTCGCGGTCATGCGGAGGTCCCTTTCCGGCGGTGACGACGGCCGCGCGCGAGCTCGGTGTCCAGTGCGTCGAGGCGCTGCGACCAGAAGGCGCGCAGCCCGTCGAGCCACTGCCCGGCGTCGTCCACCCCGGACTGGTCGACGGCGTAGATGCGCCGCGTCCCCTCCGCCCGGACGGTGGCGAATCCGTTCTCCCGCAACACCTTCAGCTGCTGCGACACGGCAGGCTGGGAGATCCCGAACTCGGCCCGGATGACTTCGGTGACGCCGCCCGCGGTGTGTTCGCCGCGGGCCAGCAGCTCGAGGATCCGGCGTCGGACGGGGTCGCCCAGGACGTCGAACGCGTGCACGGCCGCAGCTTATATAAGACACGACGGAAATAGAAGGCCGGCTGGACGGAGAGGTTCTTCGGCTCTATGGTTCATTACATGAGTAATGAACCACCGCACTACAACACCGGGAGGTCGCCGTGAACGACGACGGCCGCCCGCTGTTCGTGCAGATCGCCGGGGAGATCACCTCCGCGGTGGTGGACGGGACCTACCCCGAGGAGACCCAGGTCCCGTCCAGCAACGAGCTCGCCGCGTTCCACCGGATCAACCCGGCGACCGCGGCGAAGGGGCTGAACCAGCTGGTCAGCGAGGGTGTCCTCTACAAGAGACGGGGGATCGGGATGTTCGTGGCCGAAGGGGCGCGGACCCGTTTGCTGGAGAGCAGGCGGGAGGACTTCGCCCGCCGGTACATCGCTCCGCTGGTCACTGAGGCGCGCAAGATCGGGCTCGACCCGGAGCAGCTGAAGAAGATGATCGACGTCTGGGGGGACGAGCGATGAGCGTGATCGCGATGCACGGCGTGACCAAGAGCTACGGCGACGTGACCGCACTGGACGACGTGAGCTTCACGCTCGAGGAGAACCGCATCCACGGCCTGCTCGGCCGCAACGGCGCCGGCAAGACCACCGCGATGCAGATCCTCACCGCGCAGAACTTCGCGACGTCCGGCACCGCGGAGATCTTCGGCGAGCGGCCCTACGAGAACGCCCCGGTCCTCGCCCGCACCTGCTTCATCCGCGAGTCGCTGAAGTACCCGGACGCCTACAAGGTCCGGCACGCCCTGCGCGCCGCGGCGTCCGTCTACCCGCACTGGGACCAGGCCTTCGCCGACCAGCTCGTCGCCGAGTTCGGGCTGCCGGCGAACCGGGCCTGCAAGAAGCTCTCCCGCGGCCAGCAGTCCGCGGTCGGTGTGGTGGTCGGGCTCGCCTCGCGGGCCCCGCTGACCTTCTTCGACGAGCCCTACCTCGGTCTCGACGCCGTCGCCCGGCAGCTGTTCTACGACCGCCTGCTCGCCGACTACGCCGAGCACCCCCGCACGGTGGTGCTGTCCACCCACCTGATCGACGAGGTGTCCGACCTGATCGAGCACGTCGTGCTGATCGACCAGGGCCGCGTGCTGATCGACTCCGACGCGGAGGACCTGCGGGGGCGCGCCGTCACCGTCACCGGGCCGGTCGAGCCGGTGGAGCGCTTCGCCCGCGGGCACGTGGAGCTCCACCGCGAGCAGCTCGGCGGGTTCCTGCGGGTCACGCTCTCCGGGGCGCGCCCGGAGCGGGCCGAGCCGGACCTGCAGTTCGAGCCGGTCTCGCTGCAGCAGCTCGTCGTCCGCACCACGCAGCTGAACGCCGGGCCCCGCGTCGACGGGGCCCGTACCGACCGGGAGGTCCTGTCATGACCGCCGCCGTCACCACCGCGCCCGAGCGGCCCGTCACCGGCACGAGCCGGATCGGCGCGGCCCTGCGGATGAACATGGTCGACGTCCGGGAGCGGGTCGGGGGACCGTGGCTGATCCTGGCCGCCATCTTCGCGGTGAACTTCGCGATCTGGTGGACGATCCGGGCCAACGTCGACGACGCCGGCGCGGGCACGACGGGCGCGGTCTCCGCCCTGTTCTTCATCGTGGGGGGCTTCTACCTCACCGCGATGACCCAGGTGATGCCGTTCGCGCTGAGCCTGGGTCTCACCCGCAAGCACTTCTACGCGGGCATCTGCCTGCTGCTGGCCGCGGAGACGCTGGTGCACGCCGTCGCGCTGACCGTGCTGCTGGAGCTGGAGCGGGCCACCGCGGGCTGGGGCATCGGGATGGACTTCTTCTCGATGACGTTCATGCCCGAGCAGAACGTCCTCCTGCAGGTCGTGACCTACTGGGTGCCGCTGCTGACGATCGCGCTCGTGTTCGTCGCGATCGGTGCGGTCTTCCGCCGCTGGGGCCAGGTCGGGGTGTGGGCGGTCATGGTCGGCATCGTGCTCGCGCTGGGGGCGGTGGTCGTCACGGTGACCTGGCAGGACGCCTGGGTCGCCTTCGGCCGGTTCTTCGTCGACACCCCCACCGTGGTGCTGATGGCCGGCTGGCCGTTGATCCTCGCGGCCGTCGCGACGGCGGGTGGGTACCTGGTCGTCCGCCGCGCGCGGCCCTGAGACCACGGCCGGGCGGGAACCCGGCCGATCCGCGATCCGTGGTCCGGCGCCTCCTGGGGGGTGGTGCCGGGCCGCGGACGTGTGTCGTCAAGGGTCGACCAGCAACAGGCCGGCCCGCTCCCGGGTGCGGCCGTCCGCCGCCAGCTCCTCCTCGGCACGCCGCCACCCGTCCCAGTGGGGCCGGTACAGCGGCCAGTCCGGACGTGCCCGCAGCCGTTCCTCCCGGACGTCCGCGGGCACGTCCACCCACACCACCAGCGACGTGACCGGTGCCAGCGGCGCGGCGCCCGCCCCGCACCCCTCCAGCACGACGATGCCCGCCGGCGGCTGCTCCCGCTCCGGCCCGGGCCGGTCGCGCTCCCAGTCCCACGACGTCCAGCGCAGCGTCCGCCCGGCCGCGAGCGGCTCGCCGATCCCGTGCCGGGCCAGCTCCGGCGCACGGGGCAGGCCGGCCCAGCCGGGGCAGAGGTCCTCGATCTCCAGCAGCGGCGCCCCCAGCTCGCGGGCCAGTTCGCCGGAGCGGGTGGTCTTCCCGGCGCCGGAGAACCCGTCGACGGTGACCAGCCGGTTCCCGGCCGGTCCCGCCGGGGCGGAGCGCACCAGGGCGGCGGCCCGCCGTTCCCAGCCCGGCCGGGCAGCCAGTACGGCAGGGGTCACGGACGGACCATGATCTTCACCTGGGACGGCCCGGGGTCGAGCGCGTCCCCGACGTGGTCGAGGTCGACGTGCCCGGTCACCAGCCGGTCCAGGTCGACCGACCCGGAGGCGGCGAGGCGCACCGCGGTGGGCCAGGTGTTGGCGTAGCGGAAGGTGCCGGTCAGGACGATCTCCCGGGACTGCAGCGCGGAGACCGGCAGCGTCATCTCGTCGGCACCCATGCCGACCAGCACCACCGTCCCGCCGGGCCGCACGGCGCGCAGCCCGGTGGCCACCGCGGGCGCGACGCCGGAGCAGTCCACGAAGGCGTCGACGGCGTCCGACGTGGACACGGCGTCGGCGGCCGGGTCGAGCGTCGCCGTCGCACCGAACGCGCGGGCGAGCTCGCGGCGCACCGGGTCCGGGTCGCTGACCAGGATCTCGGCCGCGCCCTGCACGGCGGCCACCTGGGCGACCAGCAGCCCGATCGGCCCGGCCCCCGCGACGAGCAGCCGCGACCCGAGGCCGGTCCCGGCCTTCCGGTTCGCCCAGATCGCCACGGAGAGCGGTTCGAGCAGCGCGGCCGCGTCGTCCGACACGTGGTCGGGCACCGGGTGGGCGAAGTCGTCGGCGATCGTGACGTAATCGGCGAACGCGCCGTCCACCGGCGGCGTCGCGAAGAAGACGATGTCCGGGCACAGGTTGTAGGCACCGGTGTGGCAGTACCGGCAGCGCCGGCAGGGGACGCCGGGCTCCAGCGACACCCGCTCGCCGATCCGGGCGGCGTCGACCCCGGGACCGACGGCGACGACCCGTCCCGACGGCTCGTGCCCGAGCACCAGCGGCTCGCGCACCACGAACTCGCCGATCCGGCCGTGCCGGAAGTAGTGCACGTCGGACCCGCAGGTGCCGACCGCGCCCACCCGGACAAGCACCTCGCGCGGCCCGGGGTGGGGCACCGCCCGCTGCCGCACCTCCAGGTCACCGGCGGCGCGCAGCACGCTGCACCGCATCGACTCGGGCACCTCGGCGGACGCGATCACGACGACGACGGTGGCACGCGGCGACCCGCCCGGCAACGCGCTCGCGGCGGGAGGCGTTCCGGGCCAGGCTGTCGGCCATGGACCCCGGCACGGATTCCGGCACGGGCCCCGGCACACCCCCGGACGTCGCGCTCGTCCCGCTCGACGAGGCGGGGCTGGCCGAGCTGCTGGAGGCGGCCGTGGCCGGGGCGGCGCCCGCGGAGGTGATGCCGGCACCGGACGGGGCCGGCTGGGACGAGGGGCTGCGGGCCGGGTTCCTGGCCTTCCACCGCGGGCGGGCGCTGGCCGCGGAGCCGGTCGAGCGCACCTGGGTGGTCCGGTCCGGTGGCCGGGCCGCCGGGGCGGTCCGCGTCGAGCCGGGAGCGGACGGCGACGAGGTCGGGATCTGGCTCGCGCGCGGTGACCGCGGCCGGGGGACCGGTACCGCCGCGCTGCGCCTGCTCCGCTCGGAGCAGTCCGTGGCCGCGTCCGGCGCACCGCTCGTCGCCCGGACGACCGCGTCCAACCACGGCGCACGGGGCCTCCTCCGCACGCTCGGCGCCGCTACGGCACCGGGCACGGAGGGGACGGTGACGGCGCGGCTGCCCACCGTCGATCATGATGGCGGCCCGGCGGCCGGACGCCGGACGGGCCGCGGGTGTTGACTGGGCGCCGCATCGGCGACGGGACGGGAAAGGGTGGGAGATGGCTTCGGGCATCGAGCGGCCGACGGTCACCGGCTTCCACCACGCGTCGGTGGTCGTCTCCGACGTGGAGTCCAGCGCCACCTGGTACCAGCGCGTGCTCGGGCTCCAACGGTTGCCGATGACCTTCCCGCACCACGACGCCGGCGGCGGCGACCCGGAGAAGGCGGCGCTGCTGCTCGACCCCGCGACCGGCGTCATGATCGAGCTGCACGCCCCGGCGGACGGCGACGGCGGCCCGGTCCGCGGTGCGCTCGACCATCTGGCCTTCGGCGTCGCCGACCGCGCGACGCTGGACGACTGGGCGGCCTGGCTGGACACCCTCTCGGTGCCGCACGGCGGCGTCGTCGACCGGACCGACCCCACCCGCTACGCGACGCTGGAGTTCCAGGGCCCGGACGGCGTCGCGCTCGAGTTCATCCACTTCCCCGGCCGCGGCTAGCTACGCCGGGTCGACGCAGACCAGGCCCCACGGCCGGTCCTCGACCCGGGTCATGACGACCGTCGCCCGACGCGAGCCGCGCCCGCGCAGCGTGCGGGCGAGCGCGTCGACGTCCCCGGCGAGGCCGCGGCGCCGCACGTCGACCGCGCCGACGTCGAGGTCGCGCAGCACCCGCGGGAGCCGTTTCTGGTCCCAGGGCCGGGAGTCGATGACGCGCAGGCGCCGCGCGAACGGGGTCGGTCCCGGCTCGTCGTCGCCTGTGAGGAACGCGATCCGGGGGTCGATCCGGCTGGTCCCGGTGCTCCGGGCGAGCCCGGACACCAGGCCGGCGCGGGTGACCGCCGGGTTCGGGTCGAGCAGCCAGCCGCCCGGCCCGGTGACGGCGACGCCGGTGTCCCCGTCCTCGGGGTCGGGCTCACCGGCGACGGAGTGCACGCCGTCGCCGTCGACCACGGTGGCCCGGGTGCGCGCCCCGGCCAGCGCGGGCGACCAGACCGCCGCCTCCTTGAGCTCGCGGCCCAGCGCGAGGAACTCGATCTCCCAGCCGTCCGGGACGGTGTCGTGGTCGATCCCGGGAGCGGCCTTGATCCCGACGGCGTCCACCCGTCCGGCCAGGGCGAGGCACCAGTCCAGCGGCGGCTCGGAGTCCCCGGTGCGCATCCGCCGCCCCGCACCGCGCCGGGCCGGGTCGACGAAGACCCCGTCGGCGCCGGTCAGGTCGGCGTCGCGGACGTCGCCGCGGACGGTCCGCACGCTCCGGTCGTGGGCGGCGGCGTTGCGCCCGGCCATCCACAGGTGCACCGGGTCGAGATCGACGCCGGTCACCTCGTGCCCGGCCGCGGCGAGGGCGACCAGGTCGCCGCCGATGCCGCAGCACAGGTCGGTGAGCCGGTCCCGGCCGGCGTAGCGGGCCGCGCGGTGCCGGGCGATCGACTCCGACGACGCCTGTTCCAGCCCGTCGCGGGTGAACCACATCCGCGGGGCACGGGCGAACTTCGCCGCCGCCTTGTCCCGCAGCCCGGCGACGGCCATCGCGTCGGCGACCAGCGTCGCGTCGTACTCGCGGCGCAGGGCGGTGCCGAGCCGCAGCGCGGCGTCGCCGGAGCGGTCGGCCGCGGCGAGCCGGTCGAGCAGCGCGGTGCCCTCCGGCCCGTCGAGCCGGTCCAGCCAGGCGGTGTCCTCGCGATCCACCCGCTCACCCTCCCGGATGCCCGGCGGCCGGGTGCGCGCCGGGCTCTGGCACGGGCGTACCGTCTCCCGGCCGGGAGAGTGGAGGAGGGACCGTGGTCGAGCAGGACGACCGGGTCCCCGCCGTACCCGCCCGGCGGGAGTCGCTGCCGCGCGAGATCCACGTCCTGGCCGCCGCGGCCTTCATGATCGCCGTCGGGTTCGGGCTGGTCGCGCCGGTGCTGCCCGCGTTCGTCCGCTCGTTCGACGTCGGGATCACGGCGGCCTCCGCGGTGATCAGCGTGTTCGCGTTCTCCCGGCTGGTCTTCGCCCCGCTGGCCGGCTCGGTCGTGGGCCGCCTCGGTGAGCTGCCGGTGTTCGTGTGGGGTCTGGCCGTGGTCGCCGTGACGACGGCGGGGCTGGCCTTCGCCACGGCGTACTGGCAGCTGATCGCGTTCCGGCTCGTCGCCGGGATCGGGTCGACGATGTTCACGATCTCGGCGGTGTCGCTGCTGGTCCGGATCGCGCCCCCGCACCTGCGCGGACGGGCCACCGGCGTGTGGGCGACCGGGTTCCTGCTCGGCAACATCGGCGGCCCGCTGCTGGGCGGGACGCTCGCCGCGATCGACGTCCGGGCCCCGTTCCTGGTCTACGCCGGACTGCTCGTGCTGGTCCTCGCGGTGTGCGGACGGATGCTGCGCCGTCCCGCGCGGGCCGGTACGGACGACGGCGACGGGGCCGCCGACGGCGGACCGGTCCCGGCCGCCCGGTTCTCCGGGGCGCTGCGGCACCGCGCGTACCGGGCGTCGCTGATCGGGAACTTCGCGAACGGCTGGGCGGTCTTCGGTGTCCGGGTGGCGCTCGTGCCGTTGATGGTGGTCGAGACGCTCGGCCGGGAGGACGCGTTCGGCGGGGTCGCGCTGTCGGTCTTCGCCGTCGGGAACGCGGCGACCCTGCTGCTCGCCGGTCGGGTCGCCGACCGAGCGGGCCGCCGACCGCCGCTGATCGCCGGGCTCGTGGTGTCCGGGCTCGCGACCGCGGTGCTCGGCTACGTGTCGGCGCCGTGGCTGTTCCTGGTCCTGTCCCTCGTCGCGGGTCTGGGCAGCGGTCTGGTGAACCCGCCGCTGAACGCGTCGGTCGCGGACGTCATCGGGGAACGGGCGAGCGGAGGTCCGGTGCTCGCGGGGTTCCAGATGGCGGCCGATCTCGGCGCGATCGCCGGCCCGCTGGTCGCCGGGGCCCTCGCGGAGGGACTCGGGTACGGGCCCGCCTTCGCGCTGACGGGTGCGTTGTCCCTGGTGGCGGCCGTCGTGTGGTGGCGGGCGCCGGAGACCCTGCCGGGCCGCCGCGGCTGAGCCCGGGCCGTCGTCGCCACCCGGACGCGGGGCACCTCGTGCCTCTCCCGCGTCACCCCGGTCACCGGGTGCCCGCCCGTCCCGCGCCCGCTGCCGCATCGTCACCGCGGGACCCGGAGCGGGGGACCCACGACCGGGTGGGCTCACCCCACCGACGGGTGGAACGCGTGGTTGTCGTGCACGGAACGCCTCTAACGTCCGCCATATCGGACAAGCCGGACACGGACGGGAGCGGATCGGAGCCATGAGACGCGGACTGGCGCGACGCACGGTGATCGGCGCGACAACGGTCGTCACGGCGAGTGTTCTCGCCGTGTCCGGCGGTGGGCTCGCCCTCGCCGACGGGGTGAGTGGCGCGCCGCCTGCCACACCCCCCGTGTCCGGGGCCCCCGTCCCGGGCGCTCCGCCCGCGGCGGGCGCGGACACGCCGGACCCGGAGCCGGGCGGTCTCGGGCCGGTCCCCGCGTCGGGATCGGCACTGCGCTCGTCGTCGGGTACGGCGGAGGCCGACCCACCACCGGGCCAGGGCAGCGGCCCCCCGGGGGACACGGGGCCCGGCTCCCGGGCGGTGCCGGGCCCGGAGGAGCCGGAGCCCGGGGGCGACCCGGCCGGTGGCCCGGGGCAGGGTCCGGCCCGCGCGGCCGAACCGGTGGACCCGGCGGATCCGGCCCCCGCGGCGGACCCGGCCGATCCGGCGGGCCCGGCAGGCCCGGCGGAGGAACCGGCGGGCGCCCCGCTCGAGCGGCCCACAGGTCCGGCGGAGCGGCCCGGCGGTCCGGCGGACGAGCCCGCGGACCCCGCTGATCCTGCGAAGGACCCGGCCGCTCCGGCCGCTCCGGCCGAGGAGCCCTCCGGTCCGGGCGCGGGTCCCGCGGGTCAGGGGGAGGACCCCGGGGATCCGGCCGCAGAGCCCGCGGACCCGGCGGCGGGGCCCGCGGAGGACCCGGCCGGGACCCCGGCCGAGGACCCCGCGGCGGAGCCCGCCGAGGACCCCGCCGACGGACCCGACCCGTCCGCGCGGCCCGCCGACCAGAGCGTCCCGAAGCCCGGCGCACCGACCGCCGCCGAGCGGTTCGGCTGGGGGACCCCGTTGCCGGCGTCCGACGAGTTCGACTACACCGGGCGGCCCGACCCGGAGCGGTGGAACCACCCCGGCGAGTGCTGGCCGGGGCACGACGGCAACGGCGGCCGCTGCCTCAGCCGCTCCACCGTCGACGGGGAGAAGCTCGTCCAGACCGGGCTGCGCAACGGCGACTCGGCGTGGATCTCCTCGAAGTTCAACCAGCAGTACGGCCGCTGGGAGGTGCGCGTCCGCTCCGAGGCCAACGGCCCGGACAACGGCAGGCAGTACCACCCGCTGCTGATCATCTGGCCGCAGTCGGACCGGTGGCCCCAGGACGGCGAGTACGACTTCCTGGAGAACGGTGCCCCCGGCGAGCAGTGCGCCGAGGCGTTCATCCACTACCCGCACGGCCGCGGTGCGATCCAGCAGGAGTTCGTCCGCGAGACCGACTGCGGGGAGCCGCTCTCGGAGTGGCACAACGTCGCGGTCGAGTGGACCCCGGACCACATCAAGGGCTTCATCGACGGCGAGGAGTGGTTCAGCTTCTCCGGCGGGGCGCAGGCCGGCCGGCGCGCCATCCAGGACATGCCCAGCGGGCACCTGACGATCCAGCTCGACAACTTCTTCGGCGGCGACATGCAGCCGGCGACCTACGAGGTCGACTGGGTCCGCATCTACGACCTCGACGACGACTGACCGGCCGGGCGGCACCGGGTCGTCCCGGTGCCGCCCTGGCGGGGTCAGTCCGCGGTGACCCCGAGCGCGCCGGCCAGCCGCAGGTGCGGCGCGGCGTCGTCGTGCCGGGACCGCCGCTGCAGGGTGCGCCCCAGCAGCAGGTGGGCGTACCCGTCGGACGGGACGCGCTCCACCAGCTCACGCAGCTCCGACTCGGCGCGTCCGAGCTGGGCCGAGTGGTAGTACGCCCGGGCCAGCAGCAGCCGGACCGCATCCGCGCCGGGCTCCTCGGTGGCCAGGTCCGCGAGGATCCGGGCGGCCCCGACGTGGTCGCCGGAGTCGAACAGGTAGCTCGCGCGCTCCCACCGGTCGGCCGGAGCCGTGACCTCGTCCAGGGTCCAGGGCAGGAAGTTCATCGCTCGGCCTCCTTCGGCGTCGTGGAAGTTGATACATCAACCACAACCGGGGTGCGGCCGTCCTTGTTCCCGGACCGGTGGTCAGGACCGGTCGAGCGCCGCCCGCACGACCTCGCGGATGCCGGTGGCCGGGCGACCCAGCAGCCCGTCCAGGTCGTCCGACGGCTCGGAGAACAGGCCCGACGACACCAGCGACCCGAGGAACGCGTGGTCACCGGCCTCCTCCGGCGTCGGTCCCCGGTGGACGACCGGCGTCCCCGACTCCTCGCCGATCACCGCGGCGAGCTCGTCGAAGGTCCACAGCGGCCCGCGCAGCTCGTACGAGCGGCCGGTGTGGCCGTCGGAGGTCAGTACCGCGGCGGCGGCCCGGGCCAGGTCGTCGATCGTGGCGGTGTTGAGCGCCCGGCCCTCGTCCGCGGCGACCGTGGCGCCGGTCGCGACGGCGTCCCGGTTCACGAACAGATCGGTGTAGAAGGTGTTGCGCAGCAGCGTCACCGGCAGGCCGGAGTCGCGCAGCAGGGCCTCGGTCGTCGTGTGGTCGGCGAGGAACCCGGGGGCGCCGCCCTCGGCGTCCGCCGCGATCGCGCTGGTGTACACGACCTGCCCGGCGCCCGCCTCGGCCGCCGCGCGCACCACGTTGCCGTGCTGGCGTGCGCGCACGCCGGGTGTCACGTCGGAACCGGACACGAACAGCAGCCGGTCGGCGCCGGTGAAGGCCTCCTTCAGGGAGGCCGGGTCCTCGTAGTCGCCCCGGCGCACGACGACGCCGGCCGCGGCCAGGTCCGTCACCGAGGCGGGGTCGCGCACCAGCACGGCGATCCCCTCGGCGGGCACGGTCTCCAGCAGGGCCCGTACCGCCGCGCGGCCCAGCCGCCCGCTCGCTCCGGTCACCACGATCATCGTCGTTCCTCCTCGTTCGCGATCCCTGTCGTACCCACGATGTGTGCTCTACTTACGAAAAGTAAGTACTCACCTTCGGGTAAGCACGGGAGGCGGATGTGAGCACGCAGGTCGGGACCGTCGAGTGGTTCGGGCCGGGTGACGCGTTCGACAGCGACTGCCCGGCACGCACGGTGCTCGACCACGTGACGTCCAAGTGGGCGGTGCTCGTGCTCGTCGCTCTCTCCCGGGAGGACCTCCGGTTCTCCGCTCTGCGCCGCACCATCGGCGGGGTCAGCGAGAAGATGCTGGCCCAGACCCTGCGCACCCTGGAGGCCGACGGCTTCGTGCACCGCGAGGTGGCCCCCACCTCGCCGCCCCAGGTCGGCTACCGGCTCACCGCGCTGGGCCGCGACGTCACCGGCCACCTCACCGGGCTGATCGGGTGGATCAACGAGCGGGTGCCCGACGTCGTCGTGGCGCGGTCGCGGGCGGCGGCCGGCCGGTGACCGCCGGCCGGGTGTGCTCCGCCACAGCGGACCTCCTCCCGGGGCACGTCTCAGCGTCGTCACAGCCGCGGTGAGCACCATGGTGTCCATGGCGACGAACCCGGACGGACCGACCTGGGTGGGCGAGCTGGACCGGCTCGCCCCCGCTGCCGACCTCGTGGTCGACCCGCGCTTCGGTGCCGCCCGGCTGCTGATCACCGTGGACGGGACCCCGCAGGACCAGGTGACCGTGCCGTTGCGGAACGGGCGGGCCACCGCGGCCGAGCTGGCGATGGCCATCGCGGCCCTACCGCCCGCCGGTGCGGTCGACCGGGCGCCGGTCGGGTCCGACCCGGTCACCGTGGTCGTCGCGACCCGCAACCGCCCCGAGTCCCTGGCCCGCTGCCTGCGCGCCGTGCTCGCCTCCGACCACCCCGCCCTCTCGGTCGTCGTCGTCGACAACGACCCCGACGACGAACGCACCCAGCAGGCCGTCACCGCCACCGGCTCACCCCGGGTCCGCTACGTCCGCGAACCCCGCCGCGGCGCCTCGGTCGGACGCAACCGCGGCCTCGCCGAGGCCCGCACCGACCTGGTCGCCTTCACCGACGACGACACCGAGGTCGACCCCGCCTGGGCCTCCCGCATCGCCGGCGCCTTCGCCGCCGACCCCGACCTGGCCTGCGTGTCGGGCCCCGTCCTCGCCGCCCGCCTGGGCAGCCCCGAGGAACGCGCCGCCGACACCGCCCTGGCCTGGAACAAGGGCTTCACCGCCCGCCGCTTCTCCCTGGCCGCACCCCCGCCGGACTCCCCGATCTTCCCGTTCGCCCCCGGCCTGCTCGGCATCGGCGCCAACCTCGCCGTGCGCGCCACCGCCGCCCGCTCGGTCGGCGGCTTCGACGAGGCCATGGGCCCGGGCACCCCCACCCACGGCGGCGAGGACGGCGAGTTCCTGGTCCGCATGATCCTGGCCGGGCACGTCCTGGGCTACCTGCCCGGCGCCTACCTGTGGCACCACCACCGCCCCGACCAGGAGGCCCTGCGCAAGCAGATGGAGGGTTACGCGGTCGGCCTGGGCAGCTTCCTGGCCAAGGTCGCACTGTCCCCGCAGGGCCGCTCCGCGGCCCTGCGCCGGCTGCCCGCCGCCGTCGCCCGGCTGCGCCACATCTCCGCCCGCGAGGCCGACGCGGGCGACGCCGTGCCCGAGGCCGGTGCCGCGCAGCGCGGTGCCCGGCTGGCCCGTGGCGGCTGGGCCTACCTGCGCCGCTCCCGCGAGGTGCGCCGGGCCGGCGGTGCGGTGCCGCCGATGCTGCCCCCGCGACGGGCGAGCACGGTCCCCGCGCACGTCCGGCGCGCGGCCCGGGAGGCCGCGCAGACGTCCGGGACGGTGAGTGGCTTCCCGCCGCCGCCGCCGCAGCCCGGTCCCGGTGACACCGCGCGGCGCCAGCCGCTCTCGGCCTGACCGCCGGCCCCGGGCGGGCGGGCGCGACGGCCCGCCCGGGACCGGTGCCCGTCAGAGGCCGTAGGTCTTGCCGATGATGTCGCGCTGGATCTCGCTGGTGCCGCCGTACACGGTGGACACCACGCTCTGGCGCAGCAGCCGCTCCATGCCGTACTCGGTGGCGTAGCCGTAGCCGCCGAGCATCTGCATGCCCTCCAGGGAGAGGTGCTTGGCGAGTTCGGTGGCCTTCAGCTTGGCCATCGACGCCTCCCGCGGGAACAGCGCGCCCGGCTCGGCCTCGTCGATCGTCCGCGCGGTGTCGTGCACCAGCAGCTTCGTCGCCGCCAGCTCGGTGGCGTTGTCGGCGATCCGGTGCCGCAGGGCCTGGAAGCTGCCGACCGGCCGGCCGAACTGCTTCCGCTCCTTCACGTAGGCGACGGTGTCGTCGAACGCCCGGCGGGCCAGCCCCAGCATCAGCCCGGCGAGGATCATCCGCTCCAGGTTCAGCCCGGCCATCAGCTGCTTCCAGCCCTGGCCCTCGGCGCCGACGACGGCGTCGGCGGGCAGCTCGCACCCGTCGAAGTAGAGGTCGTTGACCTCCTTGCCGCCCATCGTGTCGATGCCGTGGACGCTCAGGCCCGCGGCACCGGCCGGCACGACGAACATCGTCAGGCCGTCGTGCTTGCCGCCCTCGGTGGAGGTCCGCGCGACGAGCAGGATGTGCGAGGCGATGTGCGCGTTGGAGCACCAGGTCTTCTGGCCGTCGATGCGCCAGCCGTTCTCCGTCTTCGTGGCCCTGCACTTCAGGCCGCCGACGTCGGAGCCGGCCTCGGGCTCGGACATGGAGATCGACAGCACGTCGCCGCGGCACATGCCGCCGAGCAGCTCCTGCTTCTGGGCCTCGGTGTCGAACTTCTCGATCGCGGCCGCGGTGATGATCGTCGTGCCGAACCCGGAGATCGGGGCCTGGCCGTAGGCGGTCTCCTCCAGGAAGACCAGCAGCTCGCGCATGCCCTGCCCGGCGCCGCCGTACTCCTCGGGGGCGGCGATGCCGAGCCAGCCGAGGTCGGCCATCTTCCGGTAGACCTCCTCGGAGTGCGGGTGCCTCCCGTGGTCGGTGAGCTCGTCGCGGCGTTCCTTCGAGCCGATCTCGCGACGGCAGAACTCGCCGATCGCGGTGGCCAGGTCGGCCTGGTCCTCGGTCAGGGTGACGGGCATCGGTGCCCCCTCCTCAGTCGGTCGTCCACATTCCGATGGTGTCCAGATGGGCCAGCAGCAGGTCCCGGCCGTCGAGCACGTGCCGGCGCATGGCCGACCGGGCGGCTTCCGGGTCGGCGGCGCCGAGGGCGTCGAGCAGCTCGCTGTGGGCCCGCAGCGCACCGGTGCGCCAGGCGGGCGAGCCGGTGTAGAAGTGCGCCGGCAGGTAGTGCGACGAGCGCCCCACCAGCCAGGCGAGCTTGCGCGACGACGCCAGCCGGTTGATCTCGGCGTGCAGCCGGTGCTCGGCGGAGACGAGCGGCTCGAGGTCCTCCGGGCCGGCGTCGTCCGGCATCCGCCCGCACAGCTCGGAGACCCGGCCGGCCAGCGTGCGCAGGTCGTCGAGATCGGCCGGGCCGAGCCGACCCGCGGCCCGGGCGGCCAGCGTCCCGGTCAGGTCGGCCTGCACCTCGAACAGGTCGGCGACGTCGCCCCGGGTCAGCTCGGCCACGACGAAGCCACGGCGCGGGACCGCGAGCACCATGTCCTCGGCCCGCAGCGACTGCAGGGCCTCGCGGACCGGGGTGTGGCTGACGCCCAGCTCGGCGGCGATCCGGTCCATCCGCAGGAAGGTGCCCGGGCGCAGCTCGCCGGACAGGATGCGGTCCCGCAGGACGAGCGCGATCCGGTCGGGAAGTTGCGGCGCACGTCCCGGCGAGGTGTCGGGCGCGAGATCCGGCAGGAGCACTCCACTATCATATACGGTTGTTCGAAACCCTGTGCCGACGACGATCGAGGGAGACCGACGTGCCTGGTCAGACGAGTGTTGCCACCGACTTCCGGCTCACCGACATCCTCGCCGACCCCGGCCGCGCACATCTGCCAGCCGTGACGGTCGACGGTGCCGAGACGACCTACGGCGAGCTCGACCGGCGGGCCGGGCTGGCCGGTGCGGCGTTGCGCGACCTCGGGCTCGGCGTGGGGGACCGGGTCGTCTGGATCGGAAAGAACCGGCCCGAGTTCCTGGAGCTCCTGCTCGGCGCGCCCCGGATCGGGGCGGTCTCGGTGCCGCTGAACACCCGCCTCACCGAGTCCGACCTGCACGCGCTCGTCGCCGACGCCGACGCGGGGCTCGTCGTCCTCGGCCCCGAGTTCGCGGGACTGCGTGCGGACCTCGGTGGCCGCCGGGTGCTCGTCGTCGGGGAGGACTACGCGGACTGGCGGGACGCGCCGGACGCGCCGCTGCCGCCGTCGGTGCCGGAGGGGACGACCGTCGACGACCCGGTCCTGCAGCTCTACACCTCGGGCACCACCGGGCTGCCGAAGGGCGTGCTGCTGGCCCACCGGCAGTTCTCCGCGCTGCTGCTCGCGGCCGGGCACTGGTCGATCGACACCACCTCGACCGCCCTGGTCGCGATGCCGCTGTTCCACATCGGCGGGGTCGGCTACGCGCTGGTCTGCTTGGCCGCGGGGTCCCGGCTGGTGCTGGTCGCCGACATCGTCCCGGACGCGCTGCTCGATACGATGTCCGGCGAGCGGGTCACCAACGCGTTCCTCGTCCCGGCGGTGCTCCAGATGCTGGTCGCGGTGCCCGGCGCCGCGGACCGCGACTGGTCGGCGCTGAGCTCGGTCGCCTACGGCGCCTCACCGATCACGGCCGGAGCGCTGCGGAAGGTCGTCGAGACGTTCCGCGCCCCGCTGTTCCAGGTCTACGGCGCCACCGAGACGACCGGGGCCATCACCCAGCTCGATCCCGGCGACCACGACCCGGACGGGCCGCGGGCGCACCTGATGCGCTCGGCCGGGCGGGCCTACCCGTGGGTGGAGCTGACCGTCGTCGACCCGGCGACCGGTGAGCAGCTCGAGGCCGGCCGGGTCGGGGAGGTGCGGATCCGGTCCGACCAGGTCACGTCCGGCTACTGGCGGCGGCCCGAGGAGACCGCGACCGCGCTGGGCGACGACGGCCGGCTCCGCACCGGTGACGCCGGCTACCTGGATGCCGACGGCTTCCTGTTCCTGACCGACCGGATCAAGGACATGATCGTGACCGGCGCCGAGAACGTCTATCCGATCGAGGTCGAGAACGTCCTGTCCGAGCACCCGGACATCGCCGACGTCGCCGTCATCGGGGTGCCGGACGAGCGCTGGGGCGAGGCGGTGAAGGCGGTCGTCGTGCCGCGTGACGGGGCCACGATCGACCCGGACGCGCTGCTCGACTGGATGCGACCGCTGATCGCCGGCTACAAGCGCCCGCGCTCGGTGGACGTCGTGGAGGCCCTCCCGCGGAACCCGAGCGGGAAGATTCTCAAGCGCGAGCTGCGCGCGCCCTACTGGGCCGGAGTGGGCAGGACCATCGGCTGATCCCTTCACCTCACCGTTATCTACGGTTAGCCTGACCTGAACAGCGGTCAGGGAGGGCTCATGTCACTGCGCCTGCCGGCCGGCAGCATCACGGTGCTGCTCGGGCCGTCCGTGCAGCGCCGACGGATGATGAACCGGCTCGACGACGCGTCCGGGCGGTCCGCCGACGGTCACGACGCCGTCGTCCGGCGCCTGGGCGCACGCGTGGCGGAGCCGGTCGCGGACCGGCTGGCCGCGGTCGAGGTGGTCCGGACCGGGGTCACCGCGATGGTCCTCGCCGACCGCCTGACCGACGGCCTCGGTGCGCACGACCGCAGCGCGGTCCTGGCCGCGCTGCGGGAGGTCGCCGCCGGCGGGGTGGCCGTCCTCGTCGACGACATCGACCCCGTGGCGGCCCTCGCCGTCGCCGATGGCGCGCTGCGCGTCGACGAGCGTGGCGAGGTGCGTGCGGAGGAGCTGACCTACCTGGCCTCGTAGGTCAGGCAGTCGGCGGCGTCGGCACCCTGACCGATGTTCACCGACGAGGCGGTGCACTCGAGCTTCTCGTTGTAGCGGCAGTCCGAGCGGTGGCACGCGCCGACGAGGCCGTTGCCGTTGCCGCCGCGGAACGAGATCTCGACGAAGGTGCCGCAGTGGGCGTGGTCACCGGAGATCGTGATCGCTCCCGCGCCGCAGTGCGAGTCGGAGTTGTAGGAGCAGCTGGTCGCGGAACACTGCTGCACCTGGGGCATGTCCTGAGCGGTGGTCATGGGGCGCAGCGTGGCGGTGTCGGCTGCGGCGCACCAGCCAACGCAGGCTCGCCTGACCCGCGGTGCGGTCCGCCTCAGTTCGCCGCCCGAGCTGTGGAAACATGCCCGGAAACCTCGCGTTCATATGATGCGAGTCACAGAAACTGGCATCCGTTCGAGTGATGTGGGTCAGCACCGGGCCGGGTGATCCACCGGAGCGGTGGACGGGCATGCTCGTGCCCGTCCGCACGCGACCTGGAGGGATCCGTGGAGAGCGACCTGATGACCCGGTTGATCCGGTACGCCGATCTCACGGCGTGGCCTGCGTTCGCGGCGTTCGGGGTGCAGGAGGAGGAGATCGACCGCGTCCTCGCCTCCACGGCGGGCCTCGACCCGTCCGCCGTGTCCGGGGTGCGCGACGCCCTGGCCGGCCGGGTCCGGGCCGCCGCCGGTGCGCTGATCGGCGAACGCCCGGTCGCCGCCGGACTGCACCGGATGGCGCTGCGCCCCGGGGAGCGGGTCGTGGTCGTCGGTGACTCGATCTCGGCCGACCGGCTGAGCTGGGCCCGGCTGCTGGCCGAGCTGGTGCCGATGGCCGAGCCGGAGGCCTCCGTCGAGGTCCTGGCGCTGTCCGGGCGCACGAGCTCCGAGGCGCTCGCGCTCGGCCCGGTGCTGGTGTCCCGGGTCCCGACGCGGGTGCTGGTCATGCTGGGTACGAACGACGTCCGCCGGGAGGGGGCGACCACCGGCATCCGGATGGTCTCGGCGACCGAGACCGCCCGGAACCTGCGGGCGCTGCGCCTGCTGCTCGAGACCGAGGCCGGCTCGCGGGTGCGGTTCGTCGTGCCGCCGCCGGTGGATCCGGCCCGCGTCGGGCTCACCCGGGAGCTGACGGGGGAGTGGTGGGACGCCGCCGACCTGCCCGAGCTCGTCGCGATGGTGCGCGACGTCGACCCCGACGCCGTCGACCTGAGCCGGCTCCCGGCGCGCCCGGACTTCTGGGAGGACGACGGCCTGCACCCCAGCCCGATCGGTCAGGTCGCCATCCTGCGGGCGGTGCTCTCCGCGATCTGAGCGGGCGTCACCCGCGCAGCGCCGCCAGCGCCGCCCGGGTCGCCGAGGCCACGGCCGCCGCGCCGCGGTCGTCGTCCGGTGCGGCGGGGTCGGCCGGGACCGTGAACACCGTCAGCAGCACCGGGGCGCCCTGCGGCGGGAACAGCACCCCCGCGTCGTTCTTCTCCCCGAGCGGCCCGCTGCCGGTCTTGTCCCCGACCTGCCAGCCGTCCGGCACACCGGCCCGGATCTGCTCGTCGCCGGTGGTGTTCGCGCGCAGCCAGCCCACCAGGCGGTCCCGCTGGGCGGACGGCAGCACGTCACCGGTGGTCAGTGCGCGCAGGGTCGCCGCCAGTGCGGCCGGGGTGCTGGTGTCGCGGTCGCCGTCGACGTCGTTGAGCGCCGTCTCGTACCGGTCGGCGCGGGTGACGCCGTCGCCGGTGGAGCGGAGCCACGCCGTCAGGTCGGCGGGGGAACCGACCTCGCGCAGGAGCAGGTTGTGCGCGGTGTTGTCGGAGACCGTCACGGCGGCCTCGCACAGCTGCGCCACCGACAGTCCCGAGTCCACGTGCCGGAACGTGACCGGCGCGTACTCCAGCAGGTCGGCGCGGCCCCAGCGGACCGGGCGGTCCAGCAGGGCCGGGTCGGCCACCGACCGGTGCAGCACGAACCCTGCCATCAGCGCCTTGACCACCGAGCACATCAGGAACCGCTCGCCGTCGCGGTGGCCTGCGGTGGTGCCGGTGCCGGTGCCGGAGTCGAGTACGTGTACCCCGATCCGGCGGCCGAACTCGCGCTCCACCCCGTCCATCGCGGGGATCGGGCGCGGTGCCGGCGCGGCGGGGGCCACCGGTGCGGTGGGCGCGGAACAGCCGAGGAGTGCGCCACCGAGACCGGCGGCGCCGGCGAGCAGCAGGGAGCGGCGGGAGAGCGTCATGGCGCCAGACCAGCAGAGCGCACGCCATATCGCGAATATGCTCGTACGGCGTGTGCCATATCGAATGAATATGAGGCGAGGTGACGATCTCCGGTGGACCTGCTGCGGCACCTGGCCTTCTTCGTGACGGTCGCCGAGGAGCGGCACTTCGGGCGTGCCGCCGCACGCCTGGACATGGCGCAGCCGCCGCTGTCCCAGGGCGTGCGACGGCTGGAGGGCAGGCTCGGCGTCGTCCTGTTCGACCGCGGGCCCGGCGGGGTCGCCCTGACCACCGCCGGGCGGGACCTGCTGCCCCGGGCCCGTGCCCTGCTGGAGGACGCCGACGCGTTCGGCCGCGCCGCCGACCGGCACGCCGAGGCGGCGCAGGTGCTGCGGATCGGTGTCGTCGGTGACCTGGGCGCACGGGCGTCGGCGGAGCTCGCCGCGCGGGCCGGTGCCGCTGCGGGGCGCCGGGCGGTGCTGACCGCCGGGCCGACCGTGACGCTGGTGGACGCGGTGTCGGTCGGGACGCTCGACGTCGCCGTCGTCGCGCACCCGGCGGTGCTGGAGTCGGCGCGGGCCGGTCCCGTCGTCGCCCTGCCCACCGACGTCCTGGTGCCGGCCGGCCATCCCGCCGCGGCCGGTGCGGGGCCGGTCGTGCTGCGCACGCTGCGTGCCCTCGACCTGGCGACCGCCCCGCGGGTGCACGCCCCGGCGGCGCACGACCTGCTGCTCGACACGCTGGAGACCCGCGGGCGTCCGGTCCGGGCGGCGGACGCGGCGGGCCAGGCCGAGGCGCTCGCGCTGGTCGCGACCGGCACCGCGTTCGCGCTCACCCCGGACCGGACGCTGGCCGCCGCCGGGGTGGCCCGCCGGCCCGCGGCCGGGGAGCCCGTGCCGTTCCGGGTGCGGGTGGTGCACCGCGACGACACCCCGGACGGCGTCGTCGACGCGCTCGCCGCCGTGCTGCGTGAGGTGGCCCGGGCGGCGGGCCCGTGACCGCGGCCGCCGAGGTCCGCGCGGTGTTCCGGGACGCAGGCGTGCGGGGCTGGCTGCACGCACGTCCGGTCACGTCCGACGGCTCCGGCCCGGGTGAGGTGGCCGTCGGGGCGGACGTCCCGGTGGTGATGGCCTCGGTCTACAAGCTGCTCGTGCTCGTCGGGTACTGCCGCGCGGTCGACGAGGGCCGGCTCGACCCGCGGGAACCGGTCGTCGTCCCGCCGGGGCGGACGCCGGGCGCGACCGGGATCTCGGCGCTCGCCGACCCGGTGACGATGAGCAGGCGCGACCTGGTGACCTCGATGATCACCGTCTCGGACAACGCGGCCGCCGACGTCGTGCACGCCGCGGTCGGGCGGGACCGGGTCGCCGCCCTGCCCGCCGAGCTGGGCCTGACCGGCACCCGGATCCGGGGCGGCACCGCGGAGGTCTCGCCGGGCTCGTCGCCGACACCGGGACCGACGACGTCGCGGCCGCCTTCGCCGTCCTCGCCGACAACGACGTCCCGGCACAGGTGCGGGCGCTCAACCCGGTCTTCGGGTCCTCGACCACCGCGGCCGACGCGACGGCGCTGCTGGCGCGACTGTGGCGCGGCGAGCTGGCGTCGGACGCGGGGACCGCGTTCGCCCGGCAGGTCCTCTCGGCCCAGATCTGGCCGCACCGGCTGCGGGCGGGGTTCCCGGCGACCGCCGCGGTCGCGGGGAAGACCGGCACGGTCGGCGCCGTCCGCAACGAGGTCGGGGTGGTGACCTACCCGGGCGAGCACCCGGTCGCCGTCGCGGTGTTCACCCACGCCGCCCGCAGCGACGCGGCAGTCCCCCGGGCCGACGCGGCCATCGGCGCGGCCGCCCGGACGGCGGTGAACGCGGTCCGCGCACCGGCCCTCTGAGTGCCCAGGCGAACGCTCACCGGTTGCGGCCGCGCTCGCCCGATCGTGCGAGCGACCCCGGAACCCGTGAGCGCCGGAATCCTCTAGGCGGACGGCGGGAGCCAGGCGCGGGCGGCGGCGGTCAGGGCGGCGACTCCGGTGGACAGCGTCGGCTCGATCACCGGGGCGTAGCGCGGGGAGTGGTTCGACGGCAGCTCCGCGACCCGCTCCCGGATGTCGTCGACGCTCGTGCAGTGCGCGAACTCCGTGGGGTCCGCCCCGCCGAGCAGCCAGTACGCGCACGGTACGCCCGCCGCGACCGCGAACCGGCCGACGTCCTCGCTGCCGGTGACCGGCCCCGGGTCGACGACCGGGAGCGCGGTCGCGGTCGTCAGCGCGTGCCGGGTGCGCTCGACGGCGTCGGCGTCGTTGACCACCGGCGGGAACGACTCGAGGACCCGGATGTCCGGGTCCCGCGGCGACCCGGACGCGGCGGACTCGCCGCGCGCGATCCGCTCGATCGCGCCGAGCACCCGCGTCCGGACGGCCGGGGTGTAGGACCGCACGGTCAGCCCGAGCTCCGCCGAGTCTCCGATGACGTTCTCCTTCGTCCCGGCCCGCAGCATGCCGACGGTGAGCACCGCCGTCTCGGTCGCCGGGACCTCCCGCGAGACCACGGCGTGCAGACGCTGCACCGTCGACGCGGCCAGCAGGACCGGGTCGACGGTCGTCTCCGGGCGGGAACCGTGGCCGCCCGAGCCGTGCAGGGTCACGCGCACGGTGTCGCTCCCCGCGAACGCCGGGCCCGGGGTGATCGCGAGGACGCCCGCGGGCAGCGGGGCGACGTGCTGGCCGAGCACGACGTCCGGTGTCCCGAACCGCTCGAAGAGGCCGTCGTCGAGCATCGCGTCGGCCCCGGCGCCGAACTCCTCGGCCGGCTGGAACACCACCAGCAGCGTCCCCGACCAGGTGTCGCGTGTGGACGCGAGCTCGGCGGCGGCCCCGGCCAGGCAGGTGACGTGCACGTCGTGCCCGCAGGCGTGCGCGACGGCGGTCTCCTCCCCGTCGCGGCCGGTGCCCCGCGCGGTGCTCGCGTAGTCCAGGCCGGTGTCCTCGGCGACCGGGAGCGCGTCCATGTCGGCCCGCAGCAGGGCGGTCGGCCCGTCGCCGTTGCGCAGGACGCCGACCACCCCGGTCCGGCCTACGCCCTCGGTGACCTCGAACCCGGCGGCGCGCAGCCGGTCGGCGGCGATGCCTGCGGTACGGGTCTCGGCGAACGACAGCTCGGGATGGCGGTGCAGGTCTCGGTAGAGGTCGGCGAGGTCGGTGCTCACGTGCGCCGAACCTAGTCCGGGACGCCCGGTGCGGCACCCGCGCACCGATGCGCACGCGCTACGTTCATCGGACGTTCCGGACAGCTGCCGTCCGGGTGCACGGGGGAGCCATTATGCCGATCAGCCGCCGCGCCCTGCTGGGTGCCGCCGCCGTCCTGCTCGGGACGACCGCCTGCTCGGCGGAGGCCGACAACCGGATCACCGGCCGTCCCGTGCAGCCGGAGCCGGTCGATCCGGACGACCCGGCGGGCCCGCTGTTCGAGCGGCTCCGGTCCGCACCGGAGAGCTGGTCGCTGTACCTGGACGACGGCCGCGGGACCGTCGTCAAGCACCGCGCCACGACGGTGCGCCCGATCGCGGCCGCGGGCGCGGTCGTGCCCCTCGCCGCCTACGCCCGCGCCGTCGCCGCCGGGTTCCCGGCCGACGCGCCGGTCCCGGTGGCGGAGTGGGACCGCTGGTACGTACCCGGCACCGACCGCGACGCGCACCGCAACGCGCTCACCGCGCTCGGCGCCGGACCGCAGAGCAGCGTGGACTGGGACGACGTGGTCCGCGCCCTGACCGCGCACGGTGACCCCGCCGCCGCCGACCTGCTGCGCGAGACGCTCGGTGACGACCCACTGACCGAGGCCGCCGCGGCCGGCGGCCTGCCCGGCCACGACCTGCCCTGCCACGCCGGCGAGACGCTGCTGGCGACCCGTGGCCGGGTGCCGGACCCGGCGACCCGGCGGGCCGACGCGCTCGCCGCCGGCCGGGCGTACGCGTCGTCGCCGGAGCAGCGCTCCGCCGTGGCGGCGGCGGCCCGGGCCGCCGCCTCCGCGGTCCCCGGTGACCGCGAGTTCTGGGCGGGGTCACCGGGCGGCACCGCCCGGGGCCTGGCGTCCCTGCACCGGGCGTGCGCCGCCGACGACCTCGGCGTGCCCGGTGCCGGAGCGGTCGCCCGCCGGCACCTGGAGGGTGCCCGGCCCGCGCGGCTGCCAGCGGGCGTCGCGGCCGTCGGGATCACCGACGGCGACCTGCCCGGCGTCTGCAGCACCGCGCTCGCCACACGCAACGACGACGGCACGGTCGCGTCCGCCGCGCTCGTGCTGACCGGGCTCGACGAGCCCACCCGGCAGGACTTCCGGGACAGCGGCGTCGTCACGTTCGCCGCGTTCCGCGGGACGTTCTCCGAGCAGGTGCGGGACCGGCTCGCCGGGGTCGCCCTCGGCTGAGGCGCCCGGCCGTGATGGGGTCGGGACGGACGCGGTGTCGACACGAGGAGTGACAGTGGAACGGGTAGGGGTCGTCGGCTGCGGTCAGATGGGGTCCGGCATCGCGGAGGTCGCCGCGCGGGCCGGGTACGACGTCCGCGTCGTCGAGACGTCGCCGGCCGCGGTGCAGGCCGGTGTCGAGCGGCTGGAGTCGTCGCTGCGGCGGGCCGAGAAGCGCGGCCGGATCGAGTCCGCGGACGCCCTGCTGGAGCGGCTGGAGGTCGTCGAGGGGCTGGACGCGCTGGCCGACCGCGAGCTCGTCGTCGAGGCGATCGCCGAGGACGAGGAGATCAAGACGGGCGTCTTCCGGGAGCTGGACCGGGTCGTCACCGACCCGGGCGCGATCCTGGCGTCCAACACGTCCTCCATCCCGATCATGAAGCTGGCGGTCGCGACGTCGCGCCCCGACCAGGTCGTCGGGATCCACTTCTTCAACCCGGTGCCGGTGCTGTCGCTGGTCGAGCTGGTGCCGAGCCTGATGACGTCGGACGGCACGCTCGCCGGCGCCCGTTCCTTCGTCGAGGAGGGGCTGGGCAAGAAGGCGATCGACTGCCAGGACCGGGCCGGGTTCGTGGTCAACGCCCTGCTGGTGCCGTTCCTGCTCTCGGCGATCCGGATGATGGAGTCCGGGTTCGCCACCGCGGAGGACATCGACGAGGGTCTGGTCCGCGGGTGTGCGCACCCGCAGGGCCCGCTGGCGCTGTCCGACCTGATCGGGCTGGACACGGTGAAGGCCGTCGCGGAGTCGATGTACGCCGAGTTCAAGGAGCCGCTGTACGCGCCGCCGCCGCTGCTGGCCCGGATGGTCGAGGCGGGTCTGCTGGGCAAGAAGGCCGGCCGGGGGTTCCACACCTACGCCTGAGCGGTACCGGGGGGTACTGCACCCGCCGACAAGGGCTCTGCCCGCAACGCCAAGACCCGGACCCGGTCCGGCAGCCAGTCTCGTGGACGACGCGCCATCCACCACGAGGCCGGAGGTACTGCCATGACCGCGACGTTCGACCCGACCGCGACGACGGTGGTCCGGGCAGCCTGTCCCCAGGACTGCCCGGACACCTGCGCGATGCTGGTGACGGTCGACGGCGACGGCCGCGCCGTCGACGTCGCGGGGGACCCCGGGCACCCGTACACCAACGGCGGGCTCTGCGTGAAGGTGAACAACTACCTGGACCGGGTGTACGACCCCGGCCGGGTGCTGTTCCCGATGCGCCGCACCGGACCGAAGGGCAGCGGCCGCTTCGAGCGGATCACCTGGGACGACGCCGTCGCCGAGATCGCCACGCGGTTCCGGGCGATCGCCGACGAGCACGGCCCCGAGGCGATCATGCCGGTCAGCTACCTGGGCACCCAGGGCATCCTGAACGGGCTCAACGTCGGCGACCCGTTCTTCGCGAAGCTCGGCGCCACCGTCGCCGAGCGCACCTACTGCGACTCCGGCTCCTGCACCGCGTACGCGATGACGATCGGCGACACCGCCGGTGTCGATCCCGAGAGCCTCGTGCACTCGAAGTTCGTCCTGGTGTGGGCCTGCAACATCATGAGCACCAACCTGCACCTCTGGCCCTACATCGCGAAGGCGCGCAGGAACGGCGCGAAGGTCGTGGTCGTCGACCCGATCCGCTCCCGCACCGCGGCCGCCGCCGACCAGCACATCGCGATCCGGCCCGGCACGGACGGCGCGCTCGCCCTCGCCATGGCGCACGTGATCATCGTCGAGGGACTGACCGACCAGGACTACGTCGACCGCTACACGGTCGGTTTCCCCGAGTTCGCCGAGCGCGTCGAGCGCTACACGCCGGAGTGGGCCGAGACCGAGACCGGCGTCCCCGCCGAGACGATCCGGGTCCTGGCCCGCGAGTACGCGACCGCACAACCGTCGGTGATCCGGATCGGGGTCGCCGTCGAGCGCCACGCCGGCGGCGGGCAGACCGTGCGCGCGCTGTCCTGCCTGCCCGGCCTGGTCGGGGCGTGGCGCAGGCCCGGCGGCGGCATCCTGCAGCTGCCGCTCTGGGCGTTCCCGGTGAACTGGGGCGCCTTCATGCACCCGGAGATGCTCACCCCGGGCACCCGGGTGGTGAACCAGTACCGGCTCGGTGCCGCGCTCGCCGGTGACCTCCCCGCCGGCCCGCCGATCCGGGGGCTGATGGTCTACAACTCGAACCCGGTCGTCACCACCCCGGACCAGGACCGGCTGATCGAGGGGCTCCGCAGCGAGGACCTCTTCACGGTCGTGTCCGAGCAGTTCATGACCGACACCGCGGAGTACGCCGACATCGTCCTGCCCGCCACGACGCAGCTCGAGCAGGACGACATCATGTTCTCCTGGGGCCACCTCTACGTGACCTACAACCACCGCTCGATCGACCCGATCGGCGAGGCGGTCCCCAACACCGAGCTGTTCCGGCGGCTCGCCGCGGCGATGGGTTTCGACGACCCGGTGTTCCGGCGCACCGACGCCGAGATGATCGCCGAGGCGTTCGACTGGTCCCACCCGCACATGGAGGGGATCACCGTCGGGTCGTTGCAGGAGCGCGGCTGGCAGCGGCTCTCCGTGGCCCCGCCCGACGCCTACGCCCCGCACGCCGAGGGCGGCTTCCCGACGCCGTCGGGCAAGGTCGAGTTCGTGTCCGCTGCCGCCGCGGGCGGCAACTTCGTCGTCCCGCTGTTCCGGCAGGGCAGCAACGACCACCAGCCCGGCCAGCCGGTCGACCCGCTGCCGCACTACATCCCGCCGCGCGAGTCCGCCGCCGCCGACCCGGAGCTCGCCGCCCGCTACCCGCTGAACCTGCTGACCCCGAAGTCGCACGCGTTCCTGAACTCCAGTTTCGGCAGCCACGAGTTCCACCGCCGGGTGGCCGACGAGCACAGCCTGGTCGTGCACCCCGACGATGCCGCCTCCCGCGGGATCACCGACGGCGCCCCGGTGCGGGTGTTCAACGACCGCGGGGAGTTCACCGTCGTCGCGTCGTTGCAGGACACCGTGCCCCGCGGGGTCGTGGTCAGCCCGATGGGCGGCTGGCGGAAGAACTCCAAGGCCGGCTCCACGCTCGCCGCCGTCAACCTCACCGTGTTCGGCGACCTGGGCAACGCGCCCACGTTCTCGGACACGCTCGTCGAGGTCGAGATCGCCTGAGTCCGGCCCCGCCGCACCCCCTCCGGAGAGGAGACCCCCGTGGCGTACGTCGTCACCGAGGCCTGCATCGACGTCCAGGACCGCGCCTGCATGGAGGAGTGCCCGGTCGACTGCATCTACCCGGGCGACCGGATGATGTACATCCATCCCGACGAGTGCGTCGACTGCGGCAAGTGCATGCCGGCCTGCCCCAGCGAGGCGATCCACTGGGAGTACAAGGTCCCCGCCGAGCAGGCGGCGTTCGTCGAGGCCAACGTGGTCTTCGTGCGCTCGCACGGCCTGACCGGCGGCGGCGAGGACGCCGACCCGGTCGGGGAGGACCACCCGCTGGTCGCGGAGCGGAGGCCCCGGTGAGCCGGGACCTGCAGGCCGATCTCGTCGTCGTCGGCGCGGGACCGGCCGGGCTGTACGCCACCTACTACGCCGGGTTCCGCGGCCTGTCCGTCGTCGTGGTCGACGCGCTCGACCAGCTGGGCGGGCAGATGTCGGTGCTCTACCCGGAGAAGCCGGTGTTCGACGTCGCCGGCTTCCCCCGGGTACGGGCCCAGGACCTGGTCGACTCGCTCGTCGAGCAGGCCGCGCCCGGCGGGCCGACCTACCTGCTCGGGCACGACGCCACGCAGCTCGAACAGCTCCCGGACGGCGTCGCCGTCACCACCGACCGGGGCACCCGGATCCGGGCCGGGGCGCTGCTGATCACCGGTGGGATGGGGCGGTTCACCCCGCGCCCGCTCCCCGCGGGCGACGAGTACGCCGGACGCGGCCTGCGCTACGCCGTGCCGCGTCCGGCCGAGCTCGCCGGGAAGGACGTCCTCGTGGTCGGGGGCGGTGACTCGGCCGTCGACTGGGCCCTGTGCCTGGAACCCGTCGCGTCCTCGGTCACGCTCGTGCACCGCCGCGACGCGTTCCGCGCGCACGAGCGCAGCGTGACCGACCTGCGGGCGTCCGGGGTACGGATCCTGACCCCGTACGAGGTGCTCGACGTGCGCGGCGGCGACCGCGTCGCCGAGGTCGACCTGCGGGGCCCGGACGGTGTGCTGACCCTGCCCACCGACGAGATCGTCGCCGCGCTCGGGTTCAGGGCGGACCTGACGGCCCTGTCGTCCTGGGGGATCGGGCTGAACCGGCGGAACATCGCCGTCGACCGGTCGATGCGGACGAACCTGCCCCGGGTGTTCGCCGCCGGTGACATCACCGACTTCGACGGCAAGGTGCGGCTGATCTCGGTCGGGTTCGGGGAGGCGGCGCTGGCCGTCAACAACCTCGTCCCGCTGGTCCGGCCCGGCCTGCCGGTCGTCCCCGGTCACTCCAGCGACGCCGCCTGAGAGGACCCGGATGACCACCGCACCCGCCACGGGCCGTGCCGGCGCCGCGCCGGTGGACGTCGCCGGGGCGATGCTCCGGTTCCCGAGGACGTGCTCCCGCACGACCACGGTGCACCAGGCCCGGGAGGCGTTCCGGAACGACCACGTGCACGCCCTGCTCGTCGTCGATCGCGGGACGCTGCTCGCCGTGGTCGAGCGCGGCGACCTCATCGGCCGGCCGCCCGCGGCACCGGTGCGGTGGCTCGGGACGACCCGGGGCCGCACGGCCGCTCCCGGGACACCGCTCGGGGACGCCCGGGACGCGATGCGCGCGGCGCGGCGGCGCCGCCTCGCCGTCGTCGTCGACGACGACGGCCGGCTGCTCGGGTTGTTGTGCCTCAAGCGTTCCGGCGCGGGCTTCTGCTCCGACGCCGGCGTGCGGGCCCGGGCCGCCGACCGGCACCGGTGATCGACAGCGAACGTCCGGGCAATGCGCGCGTGACCTGCGCGTGTCACGCTGCGGTATGGCCCTGGTCACGATCGACACCACCACCGTGGCCGAGTGCGACCGCCTGGACTTCTGGCGGTCCACCGTCTGCGACCAGTTCGTCGCGCTCGACGTGCGGCCGGCCGGGCGCGGCCTCGTCGCGGGCCGGGTGACGGCCGCGACCGTCGCCGACACCCACGTCCGTCGTATCTCGTCGGTGCCGCACCGGTTCGTGCGCACCGAGCGGCAGGTACGCGCCGCCGACGAGGGCTACCTGCAGATCGCGCTGGCCCGCCGTGGCCGGACGCTCGTCGTGCAGGACGGGCGGGAGACCGTGATCGGCCCGGGCGAGTTCGTGATCTACGACAGCAGCCGCCCGTTCAGCTTCGTGACCTCCGACAGCTTCGAGTACTCGGTGTGCCTGCACCCGAAGAGCCGGCTGCCGCTCTCCGCCGCGGAGATGTCCGCGGCCACCGCCGTCACCTTCGACGGCCGCCGCGGGGTCGGCGCGATGCTGCCGCCGCTGCTGTCGTCGCTGGACCGCGCCGTCGCCGACGACCTGCCCGTGGCGGGCCAGGACGCGGTCGCCCGCACGATCGGGGACCTGTTCGTCGCCCTGGTCCGGAGCCACGTCCCGGCCGCCGCACCGGAGAACCTGCACGTGGCACGCGCTCGTGGCCATATCCGGGGGAACCTCGCCGACCGGGACCTGTGCCCGGCCTCGGTGGCCGCGGCCTGCGCGATCTCGGTCAGCTACCTGCACAAGCTCTTCGCGGAGGAGGACACCTCCGTGGTCGGCGTGATCCGGGAGGAGCGTCTGCAGGGGGCCTGGGAGGACCTGCGCCGCCGCGAGCTGGCCCATCTCGGTGTCGGTGCGGTCGGCGCGCGGTGGGGAATGCCGGACCCGGCGGCGTTCAGCTGGGCGTTCCGCGCCCGCTTCGGCCGTTCCCCGAGCGCCCACCGGGCCGGCTCGACCTGACCCGGGGCGCCGGGCCCGCGCCGGATCCCCGCCCTGCCGATGGACGTCGCCCGGTCCCGATCCGACACTGGGCCGCCTACGTCCGGGCGGGAGGCACCGATGACGAAGTTCGCGCTGTTCTTCTCCTACACCCCCGAGACCTGGGGCAAGCTGATCGAGAACCCCGGTGACCGCACGGCGGCCGTGCGCGCACTGACCGAGTCGGTCGGCGGCGAGCTCACCGGCCTCTACTACATGCTGGGCGACGACGACGGGTTCGTCCTGTTCGACGCGCCGGACGTCCGCGCCGCCGGCGCGCTGTCCCTCGCGGTGAACAGCACGGGCGCGTTCTCGTCGCTGCGGACCTGCCGCCTGATCGAGGCCGGCGAGCTGGTGGACGTCCTCGGCACCGCGGGGGCGGCGCGGGCGGAGTACGTGCGGCCGGGCAGCTGACCGGGCCCCGGCCGCTCAGCCGAAGAACGCCGCCAGGTGCTCCGCGACGATCTCCGGCCGCTCCTCGGGCAGGTAGTGGTCGGCGTCGACCGGGATCCCGACGACGTCCCGCGCGTACTCCCGCCAGACGCCCGGCACGTCGTAGGTCCGCCCGACGAACGAGTGCGCACCCCAGAGTGCGAGCAGCGGCGCCTGCACGAGCCGGCCGGCGTCGGCGTCGTCGTGGGTGAGGTCGATCCCGGCGGCCGCCCGGTAGTCCGCACACGACGCCGCGATCGCCGCCGGGTCGGCGAAGCACCGCACGTACTCGGCGACGGCGGCCGGGTCGAACGGGGTCCCGCCGTGGTGCCGGGACCGCATCCGGGCGGTGATCCAGAACTCGGGGTCGTTGCCGATCAGCCGTTCCGGGATCCCGGCCGGCGCGGTCAGGAAGAACCAGTGCCAGTAGCCGTGCCCGAAGTCGGCGTCGGCGTGCCGCAGCGCGTGCCGGGTCGGGACGATGTCGAGCACCGCCAGGGCCGACACCGCTTCCGGTTCGTCGAGCGCGAGCCGGTGCGCGACCCGGCCGCCGCGGTCGTGCCCGGCGACCCCGAACCGGTCGAACCCGAGCGCGGCCATGACGGCGAGCTGGTCGCCCGCCATCGCGCGTTTCGCGTACGCCGCGTCGCCGGGACCCGGCGCGGGCCTGTCGCTGTCGCCGTACCCGCGCAGGTCGGTCGCCACGACGGTGAACCGCCCGGCCAGCCGCGGCGCGACGTCGTGCCAGATCAGGTGCGTCTGGGGGTAGCCGTGCAGCAGGAGGAGGGGCGGGCCGTCGCCGCCGACGGCCGCCCGGATCCGGACCCCGCCGGCGTCGACGTCGGTGGTCCGGAACGGCTCCGGCAGTCTCATCCGCGGACGGCCTCGGTGATCGCCGCGCCCAGCTCGGCGGTCGTGGCGGTGCCGCCGAGGTCGGGCGTCGTCGTCGCGCCGCCACGGCCGATCACGTCCTCGATCGCGGCCAGGACCGCGTCCGCGGCGGCCTGCTCACCGAGGTGCTCCAGCATCATCGAGGCGCACCAGATCTGGCCGACCGGGTTCGCGATCCCCTTGCCGGCGATGTCCGGTGCGGAGCCGTGCACCGGCTCGAACAGGCTGGGGAACGTGCGGTCCGGGTTGATGTTCGCGCTGGGGGCGACGCCGATCGTGCCGGTGCAGGCCGGGCCGAGGTCGGAGAGGATGTCGCCGAACAGGTTGCTGGCGACGACGACGTCGAACCGGTCCGGGTTCATCACGAACTGCGCCGTGAGGATGTCGATGTGGTACTTGTCCACGTCGACGTCCGGGTACTGCGCGGCCATCGCGGCGACCCGCTCGTCCCAGTACGGCATGGTGATCGCGATGCCGTTGCTCTTGGTCGCCGAGGTGAGGTGCCGGTCCGGGCGGCTGCGGGCCAGCTCGAACGCGTAGCGCAGCACCCGGTCGACGCCGGTGCGGGTCATGACGGTCTCCTGGATCACCGTCTCCCGGTCGGTGCCCTCGAACATCCGGCCGCCGACGCTGGAGTACTCGCCCTCGGTGTTCTCGCGGACGATCAGCATGTCGATGTCGCAGGGCGAGCGTCCGGCCAGCGGCGCGGCGGCGCCGGGCAGCAGGCGGGCCGGGCGCAGGTTGACGTACTGGTCGAAGCGGCGCCGGAACTGCAGCAGGCTGCCCCACAGCGACTCGTGGTCCGGGAGCACCTCGGGCCAGCCGACGGCGCCGAAGAACAGCGCGTCGAAGCCGCTCAGCTGCTCGAACCAGTCGGCGGGGAGCATCGTGCCGTGCTCGAGCCAGTAGTCGGCGCTCGCGAAGTCGAAGCCGGTCAGGTCCAGCCCGAACCCGAACCGCTCCGCGGCGGCCTCGAGCACGCGGACGCCCTCCGGGACGACCTCCTTGCCGATCCCGTCACCGGGGATGACGGCGATGCGGTGCGTGGCGGGCATGGAACTCCTCCTACGGCCGGGGCTGGTTCCTCCTAGCCTCTCCCGCGAACTCCGCCGGTTGAAGGCCCGTCTGCCCGTGACAGTCTTTCGGGAGACGAAAGGAACCGCGTGGACCTCCCCGAGCTCGACGACCTCCGCTTCTTCACCGGCATCGCCGCGGCGGGCACGCTCACCGAGGCCGCACGGGTCTGGGGCGTGTCGGTGTCGGCGGTGAGCAAGCGGCTCGCGCGGCTGGAACGACGGCTGGGAGCGCGGCTGGTCAACCGCAGTACCCGGCGGCTGACGCTGACCGACGAGGGGCGCCGCTACGCCGAGGGTGCGGTCGACGTCCTCGGACGGATCGACGACCTGGAGGACGACATCGGCCGCCGGTCCGCGCGGCTGCACGGCCGGATCGCGATACACGCGACGATGGGGTTCGGGCGGTCGCACCTCGCGCCGCTGCTCGGGTCGTTCGGGGCGGCCCACCCGGACCTGCGGATCGACCTGGAGCTCTCGCACCTGCCGGTGCACGTGGGCGGCACCGGGTACGACTTCGCCGTGCGCGCCGGGCCGCTGCCGGACTCGCGGATGCACGCGCGGCCGTTGCTGCGCAACCGGCGGGTCGTCTGCGCCGCCCCGTCCTACGTGGCCCGGCGCGGCGAGCCGCGCACGCTCGGCGAGCTCGCCGAGCACGACTGCATCGTGATCCGCGAGAACGACACCGCCTACGCCCACTGGCGCTTCGGGACCGGGGCCGACGTCGCGGGCGTCCGGGTGACGGGGTCGACGACCTGCAACGACGGCGAGGTCGCGACGGCGTGGTGCCTGGCCGGGCGGGGGCTGGTGATGCGGTCGCTGTGGCAGGTGGCGCCGCTGCTGGAGGCGGGGGAGCTGGTGCAGGTGCTGCCCGGGATCCCGACGCCGCCTGCCGACCTCGTCGCGGTGCACGATGCGTCGCCGCCCCGTCGGGTGGTCGCGGCGCTCGACCACCTCGTCGCGGGGCTCGCGGAGCGGCTGCCCGCGGCCGGGTCGCCGCTGCTCTGAGACGGCCCCCCGTCTGGCGGAGAACCACGTCGTCGTGTGGCCTGGTGTCGTTACTCACTGCAACGTATGGTGCAGATCACATCCGATGGTGATCTCCGCAGTGCGGGAGGGTTCGATGACGCATCCGTCCCCGACGACGACGCCGACGCCCCGGGAGACCCGCCGGGTCGCCCTGGCGACCCTGATCGGCACGTCGATCGAGTGGTTCGACTTCTTCGTCTACGGCGCGGCCGCCGCGCTCGTGTTCGGCAAGCTCTTCTTCCCGACCGCCAACCCACTCACCGGCACCCTGCTCGCGCTGTCCACCTTCGGCGTCGGCTTCGTCGCGCGGCCCTTCGGCGGGGTGATCTTCGCGCACTTCGGCGACCGGATCGGCCGCAAGTCGATGCTGGTGCTGTCGGTCGTGCTGATGGGCGGGGGCACGTTCCTCGTCGGGCTGATGCCGACCTACGCGACGATCGGCGTCGCCGCGCCGATCCTGCTCGTCCTGCTGCGGATCGTGCAGGGCATCGGGCTCGGCGGCGAGTGGGGCGCGGCCGCGGTGATGGCCGTCGAGTACGCGCCACCGCACCGGCGCGGGTTCTTCGGCAGCTTCCCGCAGACGGGTGTGCCCGCCGGCATGCTCACGGCGAACCTGGCGCTGTTGGTCATGTCCGCGACGATGTCGGAGGAGGCGTTCCTCGCCTGGGGCTGGCGGGTCCCGTTCCTCGTGTCGATCGTGCTCGTCGCCCTCGGGATCGCGATCCGGCTCAAGGTCGCCGAGTCGCCGGTGTTCGAGCAGGCCCGGGCGGCCGGGAAGATCGAGCGGCAGCCGGTGCTCGCCGTGCTGCGGCGGTAACCGGTCAACGTGCTCCGCGCGGCCGGCCTGCGGTTCGCCGAGAACAGCACCTTCTACATCCACACCACGTTCGTGCTGACCTACGGCACGGTCGTCCTCGGGATGGCACGCGGCGACCTGTTGGTCGCCGTGATCGTCTCGTCGGCGATCGGGCTGGTCAGCATCCCGTTCTACGGCTGGGCGTGCGACCGGTGGGGGCGGCGGCGCACCGTGCTGTGGGGCTCGTTCGTGCTGCTCGGGATGAGCTGGCCGTACTTCTGGGCCCTCGACACCCGGTCGCTGCCGCTGATCGTGCTGGCCACCGTGGTCGCGGTGAACGTCGGCAACTCGGCCGTCTACGCGCCGCAGCCCGCCTACTTCTCGGAGCTGTTCGAGCCGGAGGTGCGCTACAGCGGCGCGTCGATCGGGGCCCAGGGTGCGAGCGTGTTCGCCGGGGGACTCGCCCCGGTGATCGCGACGGCGCTGCTCGACGCCACCGGTGGTTTCGACGCCATCGCGATCTACATGTCGGCGATGGTGCTGATCACGATCGTCGCGGCGTTCCTGTCGCCGGATCCGTACAAGGCCGGGCTGCGGAAGGCGGCCGCGGCGCAGACCGCCGAGGTGCGTCCGATCGGCCGGTGATCCCCGCCCCGCCCGCCCCGTCACCGCCCGCCGCACCCGTCACCACGCCGCACCTCGTCGCCGCGCGGCGCACCCCGTCGCCGCCTGACGCACCCCGTCGTCGACCGGCGCACCCGTCGCAGCGGGTGCGCGGGCCGGTGACGGGGTGCATGGAGAGGGGACGAGGGTGTAGGTGCGGGGCGCGGACGACGGGACCGCCAGGATGCGTGGCGCCGGAGCGCCGACCTCGAGACGGGCCGGCCCGGGGAGCGGGGGAGGACGCGCGGTGACACCCGACTGGAGGATCCGTGCGGAACGGCTCGCCGAGACACTCGCCGACGACGGGGCGTCGACCGACCCGCGGTGGGCGGAGGCGCTGCGCACCGTGCCCCGCCACGTGTTCGTACCCGAGTTCTTCGAGCAGACCACCGACGGGAGCGGTTGGGAGCGCGTGGACCCCACCACCGACCCCGAGCGGTGGGCCGACGCGGTCCACGCGGACCGGTCCCTGGTCACCGAGCTCCAGTCGTCACCGACGGTGCTGGACGGGCACCCGATCCCGTCGTCGTCCACGCTGCCGTCGCTGATGGTCCGCATGCTCGAGCTGCTCGACGTCACCGAGGGGGACCGGGTGCTGGAGATCGGCACCGGCACCGGCTGGAACGCGGCCCTGCTGTCGTCCGTCGTCGGCGCGGCACGGGTCACCACCGTCGAGCTGCAGCCCGATCTCGCCTCGATCGCCCGTGAGCGTCTCGCCGCGATCGGTCTGCACCCGACCGTCGTCACCGGGGACGGTGGCGACGGGGCGCCGGAGGGGGCGCCCTACGACCGGATCATCGCCACCTGCGGAGTCTCCAGGGTGCCGGGCGCGTGGGTGTCCCAGCTCGCCGCCGGTGGCCGGATCGTCGCCGACCTGCGCAGCGAGTCCAGCAGCAGCCTGGTGGCGCTCGACGCGATCGACCACGACCACGTCGCCGGGCACCTCGTCGGCCGCCCCGGGCTGTTCATGTGGATGCGCCCGACCGTCGACCATCCGCTCCTCGACCCGGCGCGCACCACTCCGGACATCCGGGCCGGGGAACGCATCGGCCCCCGGGAGAGCGTCGTCGATCCCCGCGATCTCGACGCCCCGGGGCTGCGGACGCTGATCGGGATCGCCTGCCCCGAGCTGGAGATCCCGCCGGTACCGGGGCAACCGATCTCCGACGGCGCCGGTTCGTGGGCCCGGCTCGACGGGAGCGCGGTCACCCAGGGCGGCCCGCGGCGTCCGTGGGCCCGGATCGAGGCGGTCGCCCGGATCTGGCGGCAGCTCGGCACGCCGGGCACCGAACGGTTCGGCGTCACCGTCGACTCCGCGGGGACGCACCGGTTCTGGCTGGACCGCCCGACCGACGAGCTGCCCGCCGAGGTCGGCGACATCTGATCGGCGACGCACCCCGTCACGGCGTGGCGCACCCGCTGCGTGGGGTGCGCGGCACCGCAACGGGGTGCGCGGCACGGCAACGGGGTGCGCGGCCGAGGCACGCCGGTCAGTGCGCGGCCGACGCCCGCCGGGGCCAGGGGACCAGGTGCAGCACCGCGACGACGATCGCGCCCACGACGATGCCGAGGATCGCCGAGCCGACGGTGTTCGTGAGCCAGCCGAGGAACCCGCCGAGCGCGCCGGTCGCGTCGTGCACCAGCAGCTCCAGATGGTGGACGAATCCGTACAGCGGGTGGAAGCCGAGCTCGTCGGTGCCCACCAGCAGGATGTGCCCGCCGACCCAGAGCATCGCGGCGACGCCGACGACCGACAGCACCGTGAGGACGACCGGCATCGCCCGCACCAGCCCGCGGCCGAACGCGGCCACCGCCCCGGAGCCGCGCGCGGCCAGTGCCAGCCCGGCGTCGTCCATCTTCACGATCAGCGCCACCACGCCGTAGACGAGCGCGGTGATCGCGACGGCCACCACGGCCAGGATCACGGCGCGGGCGACGAATCCCTCGGACGCCACCTCGTTCAGCGCGATGACCATGATCTCGGCGGAGAGGATGAAGTCGGTCCGCACCGCACCGGAGACGACCTTCTTCTCGTGCGCGTCGGGATCGGCGGCGGCCTGCTCGTCCTGGGTCTCGGCGGTCGGGGTGTGCCCGGCGAGCTTCTCCCAGATCTTCTCGGCGCCCTCGTAGCAGAGGTAGGTGCCGCCGAGCATGAGGATCGGGGTGAGCAGCCACGGCGCGAACTGGCTCAGCAGCAGCGCCACCGGCAGGATGACCAGCAGCTTGTTGCGCAGCGAGCCGGTGGCGATCCGCCGGATGATCGACAGCTCCCGCTCCGGCTTGAGGCCCTGGACGTAGCGCGGGGTCACGGCGGCGTCGTCGACGACCACGCCGGCCGCCTTCGCCCCGGCCCGCCCGGCCGCTCCGGCGACGTCGTCGAGGGACGACGCGGTCAGCCGCACCAGTGCCGCCACGTCGTCGAGCAGGGCGAACAGGCCGCTCATCGGGTCATCACGGTGGCGCAGCCTACGGGGTCGGCGTTGCACGGAGACATCACTCGGCCGTCGACGGGTCGTTCCGGTGGAACCGCCCCCTCCGCCGGTAGGTTCGCGGTCGATCATCGACGGACCTGCGGGTCCCGCTGCGGTCCGGAGGCCCCATGCCACGCCCGACACCGAGCCGCACCCGGCGGACTTCGGTGGCGCTCGGTGTCGCGCTGTCGGTCGGTGTGCTCGCCGCCGCCGGGGTCACCTCGTCGCTGCCGTCACGCGGCCCGGACCGGTCCGAGGGGCCGGCCGGGCCACCGCCCGTCCCGGCCGCGGACGCCGGGACGCCGCGGCTGGAGACCGACGGCCGGTGGTTCTCCGCGGGCGGCCGGCCGTTCTTCTGGCTGGGCGACACCGCGTGGGCACTGCTCGGGAAGGCGGACCGGGAGGAGACCCTCCGCTACCTCGACACCCGCGCCGCCCAGGGCTACACGGTGATCCAGACCGTGGCGATCTTCCCGCAGGCCGGGGCGACGAGGCCGGTGAACGGCGACGTGAGCAGCGTCGGTGAGCACGACGAGTTCTGGGACCGCGTCGACGCCGTGATCGACGCCGCCGCCGAGCGCGGCCTGTACCTCGCGATCCACCCGGTGTGGGGCGACGACCAGACCGGCTCGGTGGTCGACGAGGGCAACGCCGGTGCCTACGGCCGGTTCCTCGGCGAGCGCTACGGGGACCGGGACAACGTGACCTGGACCCTCGGCGGGGACCATCCCGCCGACGGCGAGGAGGAGCTCTGGGCCGCGCTCGCGGAGGGCCTCGACGCCGGCGGTGGGACCCAGCTGACGACGTACCATCCGCAGGGCGACCAGAGCTCCGCCCAGTGGTTCGCCGGTGCCCCCTGGCTGGACTTCCACATGATCCAGGGCGGGCACTGCCTGCGCTACGACGTCCGGCGGGAGCTGGTCGAGTCCACCTACGCCGCCACCCCTGCCCGGCCGTTCGTCGACGGCGAGCCGATCTACGAGGACCACCCGTACTGCTGGGAGCCGGACCAGGGCTTCTCGACCGCTCAGGACGTGCGCCGCGACGCGTACTGGGCCGTGCTCGGCGGCGCCGCAGGCCACACCTACGGCGCGCACGCGGTCTGGCAGTTCAGCGACGGCGGCAGCGGCGAGCTCGGTGCGCGCGGGAGCTGGACCGACGCACTCGAGCTCCCGGCCGGGCGGCAGATGGTGCACCTGCGCGACCTGATGACGTCGCTGCCGTTCACGCAGGGGGAGCCGGCGCCGTCGGTGCTCGCGTCGGACACCGGATCGGGGGCCGACCGGATCGTGGCCAACCGCGCCGCCGACGGGTCCTACCTGCTGGTCTACACCCCGTCGGGCCGGTCGGTCGCGCTCCGGCCCGGGGCCCTCGACGGGACGGCCCGGGCGCAGTGGTTCGACCCGCGGACCGGGGAGTACCGGGACGCGCCGCGATCCGGCGGGGAGTTCGCGCCGCCGTCGGACGAGGACTGGGTGCTGGTCGCGCGGCGCTGACCGGACAGGACGTTTCCCCACGGCGGACCCCGGGGAGCCGGACGGGTGGCGACGATCGGAGGCCCGATGCACCTGCAGGACGGACCGCTCTGCCGCCGGTGCGGCGTCCAGTACCCGCTCGGGGCCGGGTCCGGCCCGTGCCCCGTCTGCGAGGACGAGCGCGAGTACGTCGACTGGTCCGGCCAGCACTGGACGACGCCCGCCGGCCTGCACGCCGAGGGCGTCCGCGGCGAGGTCTGCGAGGAGGTCCCGGGCCTGTGGGGGGTCGGCACGACGCCGTCCGTCGGGATCGGGCAGCGGGCACTGCTGGTGCCCGGGCCCGGCGGCAACGTCCTGTGGGACTGCACCGCCCTGCTCGACGACGCGACGGTGCAACGGGTGCACGAGCTGGGCGGCATCGACGCGATCGCCGTCTCGCACCCGCACTACTACTCGACGGTCGCTGCCTGGAGCAGCGAGTTCGGGGACGTGCCCGTGTACGTGCACGCCGCCGACCTCGACTGGGTCCCGCGCGGTGTCGACGTCGAGGCGTGGGACGGCGCCGGACGCGAGATCCTGCCCGGCCGCACCCTGGTGCACCTGGGCGTGCACTTCGCCGGGGGATCGGTACTGCACTGGGCCGACGGCACCGACGGGCGCGGTGCGGTCTGCGCCGGCGACATCGTGACCGTCGTCCCGGACCGGCGCTGGGTCGGTTTCATGTACAGCTACCCGAACCTGATCCCGGAGCATCCGGACACGGTCCGCCGGGCCGTCGCCGAGCTCGGACGGCTCCGCTACGGCGCGCTCTACGGCGCCTGGTGGGGACATGTCGTCCAGGGCGACGCGCACGACGCCGTCGTCCGCTCGGCCCGGCGTTACCTGCGTCATCTCGGGCTCGACCCGGGTGCGGCCGACGCCGACGGGTAGGCGTCCGGACGGCCCACCGGCAGGCGGTCGTCTCGTCGGTATGGGGGTCGGGGCCTCGTCCGGACCGGGATCGGCGAGTACGTTCACAGCTCCTCCTCCCACGGAGCGGTCGGTGTGCGGGGACGACCGGTCCGGGTAGGTGTGCCGACGCCGAGGACGGGAGCGGTCATGGCGCAGGTACGGGTTCGTGCGGTGGGCATCGACGTCGGGCCGGACACCCCGGTCCTGCTGCTGGAGGAGATCGGCGGGGCGGGCCGCGTCGTCCCGGTGTCGGTGGGCGGGCCGGAGGCGACCGCGCTGGTCGTGGCGCTGGAACGGGTGCACGGTGTCCGTCCCGACACCCATCGGCTGATCGGTGAGCTGCTGACGACCTTCGGACGGCAGCTGGTGCAGGTACGCGTGCACACGCTCGCCGAGGGGATCTTCCACGCCGAGCTGATGCTCGACGACGGCACGACCGTCGACTCCCGGACCAGCGACGCCGTCGTGCTCGCCCTGTGGGCGGGTGCCGGCATCCAGGTCGACGAGGACATCCTCGTGGCGGCGGGGGTCGCGGCCGAGACCGTCACCATCGAGGGTGCCGGGCGCGCCGGCGCGGACGCGGAGATCGAGGAGGAGCTCCGGCGGTTCCTCGACACCGCCACCCCCGACGACTTCGGCCCGGACCCGCAGGACTGACGCCGACGTCACCGGGCGGGATGCCGGTCCGCTCCCACGACGTCGTGGAGCTCCTCGCGGGCCAGCCGCTCCAGCAGCTCGGGCAGCGATCCGGGCGGTACACCGGCCAGCCGCCGCCGGCAGGTCCGGACCACGGCGACGACGGTGCGGTGGTCCAGGTCGGCGGCGAACTCGGCCGCCAGCCGCGCGGTCACGTGCGACTCGTCGCCCGCCGGGCGGGCCGGGCGGGCCCGGGACACCGCACTCACCCGTCGGCGGCCGCGACGCCGCGACGACGCCGGTGGCCCCGCCGCAGCGGCGTGACGACGGCACCGCCGGCAGGCGCCGGGCTCCGGTCCGGGACCGCGTCGCCGTCGGGGACCCGGGTGACCTGGCGGACCCGCAGCAGCCGCCGCCGGGTGCCGAGCCGGTGCTGGGTGCGGCCCAGGAGGGCCGGCAACCGGTCGTCGTACCGGGCGACCGACGAGGCGTCGATCGTCAGGACCTGTCTCGTGCCGGCGAGGAAGTCCGCGATGTGCGTGTCGATCCGGTCGAGGACCGCCTCGTCGATCGCGCCCCGGAGGACGATCAACCAGTCACCGGGACCGTCGATGAACGACCCGACGAAGCTGACGCTCCGCGTCCCGAGCGCTTCTCCGTAGTGCATCGCCGAGCCCTCCCCGACCCTCGATCACACACGACGTGCGGATCACCGAGGTCCAGGGCGATGCCGAGAAAGTACTTGTACCGCACGTCGCGGGGGGTGTCGAGAGGCTCGCGGCCGTAGCCGGACGTACCTCTCACCGGGTCGCGATCCGGGTGAACGCGGCCGCGGCCGGGCTCGCCGACGTCCGCGGCAGCACCAGCGCCCCGTGCAGGCTCTCGCCCGTGGCGGCCGGGCGGACGACGAGTCCGGCCTCCTCCGCGAGCCCGCGCCACGAGTCCGCGACGACCGCGACCCCCATCCCGGCGAGCACGAGCGGCAGCAACGCCTCGCGCTGCTCCACCTGGACCGCGATCCGGCAGTCGGTCGAGGACAGGATCGCCTCCGCCACCCGGCGCATCCCGGTGCCGTGCTGACCGACGACGAGGTCCAGGCCGCGCAGGGCGTCCAGCTCGACCGGTCCGTCGCCGGCCGGGAGGTCGGCCGCGTCACGGGCGACGACGACGTAGCCCTGCACGAACAGCGGCTCGACCCGGAGGTCCGGTTCGAGCACCGGGCCGTTCGCCGTCGCGAGGAGCCCGACCTCGGCCGCTCCGGTGCAGACCGCGTCGCACACCTCGTCCGGTCCGGGCGCGGTGGCGACGCCGACCGACACACCGGGATGGGCCCGGCGGAACCCGGCGATCATCGTCGGGAGCGGGTGCACCGCCTGGGACGGCATCGACGTGACGGCGAGCCGTCCCCCGTGCAGGCCCTCGACCGACGCGACCGTCGCCTGGGCGACGTCGAGTGCCCGGACGAGGTCGCGGGCGGGCTCGACGAGCGCGCGGCCGGCCGCGGTGAGGACCAGCCGGCGTCCGGTCCGGAGGAACAGGTCGCTGCCGAGCTCCCGCTCCAGCCGGCGCAGCGCCTGCGACACCGACGGCTGCGCGACGTGCAGCCGGGCGGCGGCCGCGTGCACGGTCCCGGTCTTGACGACGGCGAGGAAGTACCGCACCTGCCGGACGTCCATGGCGGGACCCTAGCGAGGCCCCCGTCAGCGGGGGCGCATCCGGTAGAAGCGCCAGAACCCGAAGTCCTCGATCGGCAGGACCTCGACGTCGGTGAGCCCGGCCCAGGCGGCGTAGTCCCGCACCGTCGACTCGCGGATGACGGTGCCGGTCGCCGCGGACGGCTCGTGCGACATCGCGTCGGGCAGGCACAGCATCGTGCTGAAACCGTAGAGCAGGCGTTCGACGTCCCCGGCCGGTGCGCGGAAGGTGTCCTCGGCCGCCTCGTCCATCACGACCACGACGCCGCCGGGACGCAGCGCGCGACGGGCCGAGGTCAGGAACTCCACCGGATGGGGCAGGTCGTGCAGGCACTCGAACGCGAACACCGCGTCGTACGCGGCCTCCGGGAGGGCGGTCGCCGCGTCGCCGGTGCGGAACGTGACCCGCTCGGTCTGCCCGGCCGCCACGGCGTGGCCTGCCGCGGCGGCCGTCGACGGCGGGTCCGGGTCGACGCCGTGGACCGTGGCACCCGGGTAGGCCCTGGCCAGCGCGATCGTCGACCAGCCCTCGCCGCAGCCGAGGTCCGCGATCGCGGCACCGGACCGGTCGAGGTGCCGGTGCAGGTCGGGGACGCCGGCGAGCGCATCGGCGAGCCGGTGCTCGTACCAGGGCCGGTTCATGTCGGCCTGCCCCGTGCGCGCGTCCGGTCCGAACTGCGCCCAGCTCACCCCGCCGCCGGAGCGGTAGGCCGCGCCGAGCGCCGGCAGCTGGACGGCCGCCGCGCCGACGAACCGGGTCAGCGGGGCCAGGAAGTTGACGCTGTCGGTGGCCGTCATGACCTCGGCGACGCCCGGTCCGAGCCCGAACCGGCGCGGCTCGGTGCTGTCTGCGCCGTCTCCGACGACGGTCAGAAACCCCGACGTGGCCTGCTGCTCCAGCCATTCGCGGGCGTAGCGCGGGTCGGTCCCGCTCCGGTCGGCGAGCTCGCCGGGGGAGAGCGGGCCCGCCTCGGCGAGGACCCGGTACCAGCCCAGCCGGTCGCCGAGGTAGCACGCGAGCACGTCGAACGCGCCGAGCGTCGCGGCGAGGACGCGTTCGGCCACCGCCTCGGCCGCCTCCGGGGCGTCGGACCCGGTGGTCGTCGTCTCCGTCGTTCCTGACATCGCGTCCTCCCCTGGACGTGGCCGTGGAAGCGGCCGATCGTCCGCCGTCCCTCTGCGGGCCGGAATCGTCAAGGTTGGGGAGGGGCGGCTCTCATCGGTCCGGACCCACCTCGGCGAAGAAGTCGAGGAGGCTGTGCGGTGCGTCGGCGCCGTAGCAGGCGTCGAAGACGACGGCCCCCTCCGCCGCGGCCTCGGCGCTGCGGGGGAACAGGGCCTGCTCGTACGCGGTGAGCGCGGCCTCGACGTCGCCGGGGTGGGCGGCGATCGCCCGGCCCAGCTCGGCGCCGTCGAGCATGGCCAGGTTGGCGCCGTCGCCGGACGGCGCCATGAGGTGGGCGGCGTCGCCGAGCAGGGTCACCCCGGCACCCGGTCCCACCGGTACCCCGACGCGGGCAGGGTCGTGATCGGTCGTACGACGGGAGCGGTGTCGCTGTCGGTGATCAGCGCGGTGAGCTCGGGCGCCCAGCCGTCGAACTCCGCGGCGACGAGCGCGGTCGCGGTGGCGGTGTCGCCGGTGCCGATCGGGGCGAACCACTCCTGCGGCCTGGTCAGCGCCACGTAGGAGTGCAGGGTCCCGCCGCGCTCGCGGTGGGCGACGATGCCCGTGCCCGGGGTCAGCGCGAACAGTGCCCCGCTGCCGACGGCCCGGGCGGTGGCCGGGTGGCGGGTGTCGCCGTCGTACAGGTAGGTCTCGACGAACGACGTGCCGACGTACTCCGGACGCGCGCCGGACAGCAGCGCGCGGACCCGGGACCACGCCCCGTCCGCGCCGATGAGCAGCATCGTGACGGCGGTGTCGCCGTCGGCGAAGGTCACCTCGTGCCGGCCCCCGCCGAGCGCCCGGACGCCGGTGACCTTGTGTCCCCACCGGACGGTGCCGTCCGGGAGGGAGTCGAGCAGCATCCGGCGCAGCTCGCCGCGCTGCACCTCGGGCCGCCCTCCGGAGCCGTCGTCGGGCTCGTCGAACAGGACGGTCCCGTCCGGGGCGACGACCCGCGTCGCCTCCCCGCCCGCCAGGACGAGGGCGCGGAACTGCTCGCCCAGACCCGCCGCCTCGAGCGCGGGCCGGCCGGTCTCGTCGTGGATGTCGAGCATCCCGCCCTGTGTGCGGGCCGTGGGGGAGGCCTCCGCCTCGTGGACCGTGACGGGGATCCCGTGGACGTGCAGGACGCGGGCCAGGGTGAGGCCGCCGAGTCCGGCACCGATGATCGTGACAGGGGAGTTCACGACGGCTCCTTCCGACGATTGGAATGTTGTTCCAAGGGAGAGTTTGGAACAACGTTCCAGACCTGTCAAGATGGCGGCATGACACCTCGGACGCGTCGCAGGGATGCGCTCTCCCGCGAGCGCATCGTCGGGACCGCCGTCGAGGTGCTCGACGCGTCCGGCGAGAACGGGCTCACGTTCCGGGCGCTCACCGAGCGCCTGGCCACCGGTCCCGGCGCGATCTACTGGCACGTGGCGAACAAGGACGAGCTGCTCGCCGCGGCGACCGACGATGTCGTCGCCGCCGCGCTGGCCGTCGACCCGGGCCGGGACGTCACGCCACGGGACGGGGTCCGCGCCGTCGCGCTCGGCCTGTTCGACGCGATCGACGACCACCCGTGGCTCGGCGCGCAGCTGTCGTCGCAGCTCTCCCGTGCACCGTGGGGGCCGGTGACGACGCGGATCCTGGAGAGCGTCGGGCAGCGGGTCCGCGCGCTGGAGGTGCCCGAGGACGCGTGGTTCACGGCGACCACCGCGCTCGTGCACCACATCCTCGGCGCCGCGGCGCAGAATGCCGCGAACGCCCGTGTGGCCGGGCCGGACGCGGACCGCAGCGCAATGCTCGGCGTCGCCGCACGGGCGTGGGAGGAGCTCGATCCCGTCGAGTACCCGTTCGTCCGTGCCGTGGCGGACCGGATGCGGGAGCACGACGACCGGGAGCAGTTCCTCGCCGGGATCGACCTCGTGCTCGCCGGGATCGCCGCGCTCTCGCCGGGATCGTCGCCGTGATCCCGGTCATTCGTTCCGGGGATTCCGGGCTTCGGCTGCGTCGGGGCGCTGACCGGTCCTGATCTCGCCGATCGGCCCCACCCAGGGTTTCCGTGTCGAGCCGGGTCTACTCGGAACCGGGTGCCACAAGAGAACAATTCCTTGGTGCAGATTCCTGGCAGGTGATCCGTTGGGGCGATCCCGTTCTGTCCGTACGGTTCGCGGAATCGAGCCGAAAGGGACGTGATGCGATCGCTGTTCGCGGACACGCGGTTCCGGAACCTGTTCGTGGCGCAGGTCGTCGCCCTCACCGGCACCGGCCTGGCCACGGTCGCGCTGGGCCTGCTCGCCTACGACCTCGCCGCCGACCGGGCCGCGCTGGTGCTGGGGGCGGCACTGGCGGTCAAGATGGTCGCGTACGTGGTCGTCGGCCCCGTGGTCGGCGCGGTCGCCGACCGGGTACCGCGGCGACGGCTGATGGTCGGCGCGGACCTCGTGCGCGCCGGCGTCGTCCTGCTCCTGCCGTGGGTCGCCGAGGTCTGGCAGGTGTTCGTCCTGATCGGGGTGCTGCAGACGGCCTCGGCGACCTTCACGCCCGTCTTCCAGTCGGTCCTTCCGGACGTCGTCACCGGCGAGAAGGACTACACGCGGGCCCTGTCGGCGTCGCAGCTGGCGAGCAGCCTGGAGACGGTCGGGAGCCCGCTCCTGGCCGCGGCGGCGCTGGCGGTGCTCGGCTACTCGTCGCTGTTCGTCGGGACGGTGGCCGGGTTCCTGGTCTCGGCCGCGCTCGTCGCCGGGACGGCCGTGCCGGCGGTCACCGCGCGCGCGGAGGGCGGCTTCGGCACCCGGGTGCTCCTCGGGGTACGGCTGTTCCGGGCGGTCCCGCAGCTGCGCGGGCTGCTCGCGCTGAACGCGGTGGTCGCCACGGTCGGCGTCGTCTCGCTGGTCACCACGGTCAACGTCGTCCGCGATCTCCTGGGCGGGTCCGATCCCGAGGTGGGCCTGCTCCTGGCGGTGTGCGGGGCGGGGACCGCGCTCGCGGCCGTCCTCTCGCCCTGGGCGGCGCGGCGCGCGTCGACCCGCACGGTCATGCTCTCCGGCGCGGTGGTCTCGCTCGCCGCCGCGGCCGCGACGGTGCTGGTCGGGCTGCACCCGTCGTGGCCCGCGGCGGTGGTGGCCTGGGCGCTCGTCGGCGCCGGGCCGGGACTGATCATGGTCAACACCGGGCGCCTGCTGCGGGTGTCGTCCGGTCCGGCGCAGCGGCCCGCATTGTTCAGCGCGCAGTTCTCCCTCTCCCACGCCTGCTGGCTGGTCACCTACCCGCTGACCGGCTGGCTCATGGTCGTCGCCGGGTTCACCGGTACCTGGGTCGTGCTCGCAGTGGCGGCGGTCGCCGGGACCGTCGCGGCGGTGACGCTGTGGCCGAGGACCGGCGCCGACCTGATCCGCCACCGCCACGACGGCGCCGACCACGCCCACGTCGCCCTGGCGCGGTGGACCGGGCGGGGCTGGGTGCACTCGCACCCGATCGTCGTCGACGACCGGCACCCGCACGGTCCGGTACCGGTCTGAAGCAGTACCCGACGCGGCCACGGTCCTCAGTGGACAGCACCCGGATCGTCGGCGGACTCCGGGAGGATCACCCCGTCCTCCATCACGTTGGCGCCGGGGACCTCGTGGAGGAAGATCGCCAGGCTCTCCTTGGCGTCCCCGGTGAGGCCGCACCACGCGTCCGCGATCCCGTGGATCAGCCGGCCGCGGACCTCGGCGGACCGGCCGTCCCGGATGAGCCCGACCATGCGCGGGCCGTCCACCGGCTCGCCGGCCACGAAGATGCTCCCGGCCGGGACCTCGGCGAACGAGCAGTGGACGTACGCGGCGGGCGCGCCGGTGACCTCGCTGTGCACCTTCGTCACGGCGGCGGCGATCTCGCGCTTGTGCTGCAGCGTCGCGCCGCCGGTGGGGACGGTGAACTGGTAGTAGGGCATCCGGGGCCTCCACAGGTAGGACTCGAAGAGAGTTCGACCGTAGCGAGGATTCGGCACAGCCACAAACTCGTCGGACTCGAATCGTTTCCTACTATGGAGGGGTGAAGCACGACGAACTGCAGGACGTGTACTGCTCCGTCGCCCGCACCTGGTCGGTGATCGGCGAACGGTGGACGATGATGATCCTCCGCGAGTGCTTCCGCGGGGAGCGTCGCTACGACCACTTCCGGTCGAAGCTCGGCCTGGGCAGCAACGTGCTCAACGACCGGCTACGGGTCCTCGTGGCCGAGGGGATCCTGGATCGTGTCCGCTACCAGGAGCGGCCGGCGCGGTACGAGTACCGGCTCACGACCAAGGGCGCCGATCTCTACCCGGTGCTGGTCGCGCTCATGGCGTGGGGTGACCGGTACGAGAACGACGTCCCGCCGGTGCGGCTGGTCCACCGGGGCTGTGGGCACGCCGCGGAGCCGAGGCCGACCTGCGCCCACTGCGGCGAGCCCGTCGGGTGGCGGGACATGACGGCCGAGTTCGAGCCGGACGCGTGGTGAGGCCGGTGCTCACGGGGCGTACGTGACGGGCTCGTCGGGTCCGGGAGGCGGCCCCTAGGCTGCCGGGGTGCCACGACCTGCCCGTTTCGACCAGGGCACGATCCTCGACGCCGCGCTCCGGGTGATCGCGGCCCACGGGCCGGCGGGAATGACGGTCGAGGCGGTGGCCGGGGAGATGGGCGGGCACGTCGGGTCGATCTACTACCGGTTCCCGACGAAGGACCATCTGCTGGCGCGGTTGTGGATCCGGTGCGCCCGCACCGGTCAGGCGGGCATGATTGCCGCCCTGTCGGTCGAGGACGTCGAGACCGCGCTGCGTACGGCCGTGCTGCACTATCCGCGGTGGGCGCGGGAGGACCGGCCCGCCGCCCAGGTGCTCGCCGCCTACGGCCGTGAGCAGCTCAGCCCGCATTGGCCCGACGACCTCGCGGCGGAGCTCGCGACGGTGAACGACGACCTGGCCGCGGCGGTGTCCCGGTTCACCGGGAGCTGGTACGGCGAGGTGACTCCGGCGCGGCGGCGGGCGGCGACGCTGGCGTTGCTGGATCTGCCCGGCGCGGCGATCCGCCGCTACCTGCTGGCCGGGCGACCGCCCCCGTCCGGTCTGGATGCCGTGATCCTCGCCGCCTCCCGTGCTGCGCTCGATGCGGCATGAGTGTCACCAGGTCGCTTCGGTTCCCTTGAGCTGCTGCCAGTAGCGCTTGTGGGCGTGGCGGGCGTCGGGCGTGGTGAACCAGCGTGGGAGCTCGTCGTCGAGGGGGTCGGACAGGTCGGCTATGTCGCGCAGGGCGGCGGCCTGGGTGGCACGTTTGGTGAAGGCATAGTGCTCGAGCGTGTCGGCGGGGATGGAGTCGGCGATCTCGACGGCGCGGCCGAGCAGCCGGTCGGCGGGCAGCAGCTCGTCGACCATGCGGAGGTCGAGGGCCTGGTCCTGGTCGACGGTCTCTCCGAACAGGGATGCGCGGGCAGCGGTGCGCTCGCCCCAGGCGTAGGTCAGCATGCGGACGTAGACCGCGGGCATCGGAATGCCGATGGGCACCTCGTTGAGCGCGAAGCGGGCACCGGTGTCGACGGCGATGCGTCGGTCGCACACCGCGGCGGTGATCAGGCCGCCGGCGAAGGCATGGCCGTTGACCGCGGCGACGGTGGGGCGCGGGTAGGTGAACAGGCGGACGTTCGTGGCCCGGTAGGCGGCGAACCAGTCGCGGACCCCGTCGGCCGGGCCGGCGAACAGGGGGAAGTGCTCGCCGAGGTCGAGGCCGGCGGAGAACCGGCCGTCCTGTCCGGTGAGCACGACCGGCGAATCCGGGTGGTCGGCTTCGAGGCGGTCGAACGCGTCGTGCAGGTCGGCGAAGAAGGCCCGGTTCTGGGCGTTGACCTTGTTGGTGGTCATGGTGACCACGGCGACGCGGCCGTGTCGGTCGATGGTCCAGCTCATGGGATCTCCTCGGTGGACGGGGTCAGAGTGGCCAGTCGCGCGGCCAGGGCTGGTCGAGCGCAGTGGGGTCGACGGGGACGTATTCCGCGGCCGCCCACAGACGTCCGTCCTGCTCGACGACCGCACCGCTGCGCCGCATCGTGGTGACGAGCTCGTCGACGACGTCCGGGGCCGACCGGTCGAGCTGGGTCGCGGTGTCGGTGATCCAGGCCCGGGCGAGCAGGTAGTCCTGCAGCTCGGGGAGCGGGATGCCGCCGCGGATCATCAGGGCGTAGCCGAAGATGCGGCGGGCGGCATACCAGACGGCACCCTGCGGATCGTCGACCAGGCGCTGGGCGCGGCGGTGGGCGTTCGCCAGTGCGGCGGCGGGGTCGTCGGGGATCCGTCCGTGCGCCGGGAGGAGCACCCTGGGGTGCAGGCCGTCGAGCCGCTCCAGCGACGCCTTCGCGATCGCGGCGGCGTCCGGGCCGTCGAGTGCGGTGGAGACCCAGCCGACGTCGTGGTCCGACAGCGCGTCCCCCACGACGAGCAGCCGCTCCTCGGGCTGCCACAGGCTCAGATGTCCGCGGGTGTGGCCGGGTGTGTGCACGACCTGCCACTCGACCTCGCCGAGCCGGAGCATCTCGTCGTCCTCGAGGGAGCGGTCGACGGTGTACGGGCTGACGGGTTGGTCGAGGTACTCGGCCATGCAGCAGCCGGGATCGCGCCGGGCGACGGCATCGGCATCGGGGGCGCCGGCGGCGATCTGTGCGCCGGTGGCCTGCAGGGCGGCGTTGCCGCCGACGTGGTCGGCGTGCCAGTGCGTGTTGACGACCGTGGCGATCCGGGTGCCGGCCTCGGCTTCGGCCCACGCGCGGGTCTGCTCGGCGTGGCCGACGAAGCCGGTGTCCACCAACGCGGGTTCCGGTCCCGGCAGCAACAACAGGTTGGCATCCGGGAACGGGCGCGGCCGATAGCGCACCCACTTCGGCAGCCGGTCGTCGTCGAGCGCGTCGTCCGTCATGTTTTTGACTCTATGCTCAACAACGATCGGGGGCCAGGACCCACGATGGAGCGGGAGGTTCAGCCGGCGAACTGTCCGACGAGCAGGCCCGCGCCCAGCACGACCATCGCGGCGCCGGACACGCACGACACCAGCCGTGACCATGTCGGCCGCGCGGCGAGGAGGCGTCGTGCGCCGATCCCGACGCCGATGTAGACGACTCCGCAGGTCACCACGTGCACCGCGCCGAGAACCAGCATCTGGATACCCGCCGGCCAGGAGCTCGCAGGGTCCGTGAACCGGGGCAGCACGGCAAGGATCAGCAGTAGCGCCTTCGGGTTCAACCCGCTGATCCCTGCGCCCTTCGTGACCTGCCGCAGCCACGACGCCGTCTCGACCGTTGCGCCCGGCACCGCGCCTGCGGGGCGGGTGAGGCCGGACAGCCCCAGCCACACGAGGTAGGCGGCACCGATCGCCGTGAGTGCGGTCAGGATCGTCGGGGAACCCGCCATGACCGCCGCCATCCCCGCGGCGACCGCCGCCGTCAGGGTCAGGTGCCCGGCCATCAGGCCTGCGACGGCGGGGAGGACGCTGCGCTGCCCGACTCCGGCGCCGATCGCGTACGCCCAGTCCGCACCGGGAGTGCACACGAGTAGCAGCGACAGTCCCCAGAACGCGACGACCGTCCCGACCACCATGCCTGCCTCCTCTGTTCCGGGCTCCGGAGCGCCTCCGGGCCTGCCGGCAACGCTAGGAGCGCAGCGGTGGAAGGTGTTCTCATTCTTTCGACGGAGCGGCTCACTTGAAGTAAGAATCCATGGGTGGATGCCACTGACCGAAAAATTCTTGCCGAGCTCCAGGAGGACGGCCGAATGACCATCACGGAACTGGCGGAGCGGGTGCAGCTCAGCGTGTCGCCGTGTCACCGGCGACTGCGGGCGCTCGAGCAGGCCGGCGCCGTCGCCGGGTACCGAGCCCATCTCGATCCCCACGTCCTCGGCCTGGACTTCGACTCCCTCGTCTTCGTGACCATGCGCGAGTCCGACCGCGACACCATCGACGCCTTCGAGGGGGCCGTCGCCGACATCGCACACGTCGTGCAGGCCCAACGTCTCTTCGGAGACCCCGACTACCTGCTCCGCGTCCTCACACGCGACCTGACCGCGTTCCAGGAGCTCTACGACGAGCGACTCGCGGCGCTCCCCGGAGTTCAGCGCCTCAGCTCCACCCTGGTCATGAAGAGTGTCGTCGAGAATCGAGTGCTCCCGCTCTGACGGCGGACACCTGTCGGCTGAGGGCGCAACACACCGGAAGGGGAGACAGAATGGCAGAGGTCGCTGTCGTCGGTTGCGGCGCAATGGGATCGGTTGCGCCGGGCTGATGCAGCGTGCCGGTCACGAGGTCCACGGCGTCCGCTACCCGTCCATCAGGTCGATCACGGTCAGCGCCGACTCGAGGCCGGCGAAATCAGCGGCGTTGCGGGTCAACAGCGCGACATCGTGCCGCGCCGCGGTGGCGGCGATCTGCAGGTCCATCCGTCGTGGTCGGGGATTCCGCCCGATCTGGCGCACCAGGGTGGCCAACGCCCCGTAGTACTCGGCGGTCACCACGTCGAACGGCAGTACCTCGAACCGGTCGAGGACGGCCTGCACGCGTCGGCGTCGGCGCATCTGGACCAGAGGGTCGGCCGTGGCGGTCACCCCGTAGTGCAGCTCGCCCATCGTGACCGCCGAGACAGCGACCTCGTCGGCGACCTCGAGAACCCGAGCGGCCGGGAAGTCGATCACGACGGAGGTGTCGAGCAGGGCTCGGCGCGGCTCGCTCCTCGTCAACGCCGGCCACCGTCGAACGGGTCGGCGATGTCGTCGTCGCCGAAGAGCTCGTCAGCGGCATCCAGGTCGGCCTGCCACGCCGCCGGGTCGGGAGGCGGCTCCGTCGCGAACGTATCGACGAGCTCGGACACCGGGACGAACCGGCGCTTGCCCGTGCCCCGCTGGTGCGGGACCACATCGGCTACCGGACGGCCGTTCACCGTCACGACGAAGGACTCGCCCTCGGCGACCCGGCGCATGACCGACGCGTTGTCGTTGCGCAACTCCGACTGCCGGATCTCCTGGCTCATAGCGTCACGATAGCGCTCTCATAGCAATCAGGGTCCAGTCTGCCGGATCGGGGTGCCCGACGACGTCGTCGAACACCATCTGATGGACCGCTCTCGAAGAAAGCGGCGCGCTGGATCGACAGGGTGGTGAGTCACGCAGGCCTGGAACAGGCTGTGGAGGATTTCGCGGGCTCGGCGGCAGTCGGTCGGAGGATCGTCGATGTGCCTCTGACCTGCGTGCCCCCGGCAGGAATCGAACCTGCGACACCCGCTTTAGGAGAGCGGTGCTCTATCCCCTGAGCTACGAGGGCGTACGTGGAGGTTACCTGGGAGTCTCCGGCGCCTCGTCGCCGCCGTCGTCGTCAGGGGGCACATCCGGGACACATGGTGCGGCGTCCGTCCGGTGTCCCGGTGCGGGCCGGGCCGCTGGCTAGTGTTCACCGGCAGAGTGCCTGACGAGCGGAGCAGCCGGGAATGATCGAGTCCAGTGTCGTGGTCGAGCGCGGAGACGTCCTCGGCGAGGAGTACCGGCGCCGCATCACCGAGGTGTACGTACGGAGCTTCGCCGACGACTTCGTCGCCTTCTCCCGCGACCCCGGGAGACTGGCCGACGCGTTCGAGCACATGCTGCTGCTCGAACGGTTCCACGTCGCCCTCGTGGAGGGGGAGCCCGCCGGTCTGGCGTCGCTCACCGAGGCGGAGCAGACGCTGTTCGCGCCGCGGTTCCGGGAGATCAGGCGTCATCTCGGGCTGGTCCGCGGGCTGCTCGGTTACGTTGTGATCCGGAGGTGGTTCATGCCTCCCTCGGAGGGTGCACGGCCGGGGCTCGCCGAGATCGGGTTCGTCGCCACCGAACCGGAGCATCAGGGGCGGGGAGTCGGCACCGCGCTGCTGCGTCACCTGCTCGCGCTGCCGGGATACCGCGAGTACGTGCTCGAGGACATCAAGGACACGAACGTCGCCGCCCTCGGGCTGTACACGAAGCTCGGCTTCACGGTGTACAAGCGTCGCTCGGTGCGTTTCGCGAAGCGGGTCGGGTTCACCGAGCTCGTGTCGATGACGCTCGTGCAGGAGCCCGCGCCGCAGGACGACCCGCTCCGGACACCGGAAATCTGATCCCGCCGGGAGGAGCGTCCGGCTAACGTCGGCGGTGATGACCACGGCCGTGACCCTGATCCGTTCCTCGCGACTCTCCGACGTCGCCGAGTACGCCTACGCCGCGACGGTGCCCGCCGGCACGCGACTGATCTTCCTGGCGGGCAGCTGCCCGCTCGACGCGGACGGTGCGACCGTCGCGGTCGGTGACTACGCGGGTCAGGCGGCCCAGGCCGTCGAGAACCTGACGACGGCACTGGAGGAGAGCGGGGCGTCGCTGAGCGACGTCGTCAGCACCCGGGTGCTGGTCGCATTGACCAGGCAGGCCGACCTGGTCGCGGCGTGGGAGGTCGTGCGGGATGCCTTCGGCGAGCACGACGCGCCCAGCACGCTGCTCGGGGTGACCGTGCTGGGCTACGACGACCAGCTCGTCGAGATCGAGGCCGTCGCCGCGGTCCGTGACCGCTGACCGGCTGGAGCCTGTCGAGCCACGAGGGTCACCCACGGCCCGGAGCAGGCACGGGCCGTCCGGGCCGTGGGTGCACGGCGAACCTCAGTTTTGCGGCGGCCCACCCGGCGCAGCGGCGACCTGACCCTGCGGCAGCAGCACCGACTGGCCCTCGTCGAGCCCGGAGCGGACCTCGGTGAACTCGTCCCCGACCATGCCCGGGACGAAGGGCACCGGGGCGGCCTCGCCGTCCTCGCCGAGGACGTCGACGATCCGCTGCCCGTTCTCCGTCCGGACCGTGGACGACGGGACGCGCAGCACCCCGTCGGCCGCCTCGACCCGGACGGCGGCCTCAGCGGTCTGTCCGTCGCGGAGCTGCGGGTCGCCCTCCCGGAGGACGATCGAGGCGTAGTAGTTGACGATGCCGGAGACGTCGCGACCGGTCGGCGCGATCGCCAGCACGGTGGCCGGCGTGGTCAGGCCGGGGACCGCGTCGACGGTCACGTCGACCTCCTGGTTGGGCTGGATGCGCGCGGCGTCGGACTCCTCGAAGGGCACGACGAGCTGGAACGACGCGACGTCGTTGAGGACGATGAACGGTCCGCCGCCGGCCCCGGCGGCGCCTGCGGCGTCCCCGCCGCCAGTGCCCGACGCACCGCTCGCGGCGGCGTCGGGGATCCGGGCCGAGCTGCCCGGCGCGAGGGCGGTCGTCCCGGACGCGGCCGGGAGGAACTCGCCGGTGGCGCCGTTGACCTCGGAGACCACCCCGGCGGTCGGGGCGCGGAGTGCGGCGGCGTCCAGGTCGTTCTGGGCCAGGGCGACGGCGGCCTCGGCGTCGCGAACCATCGCCTCCTGGGCGCTGGTGTCGGCCGGCCGGTCCGTGCCCGCGAGGCCGAGGTCGTTCTCCGCGGTGACCACGCTGGTGCGGGCCTGCTCGATGGAGACCCGGCCCGCGGCCTGCTCGGTCCTGGCCTGCTGCTCGGCCGTCGCCAGGTTGGTCTTCGACGTGACCACCACGCCCTTGGCCTGCTGGACGGCGCTCTCGGCCGTCGGGACGTTCTGGCACGCCGGGTCGGTGGTCAGCCCGCCGGTGGACCCGCCGGGCGTCGCACCGGTGGCCCCGTCGGTACCGCCCTCGGCGCCACGGCCGAGCAGGCTCCCGAGGCCTCCGGAGCCGGGCTCCGACGGCGAGGTGGACGGCGAGGTCGAGGGCGACGTGGAGCTCCCGGTGCCGCAGGCCGCCTCGGCCTCCCGGAGCTGCTCCTCCGCGCGCTCGAGGCTCTTCCGGTCGAAGTCCAGCTGGACCCGCGCCCGTTCGACGGCGACCTCGCCCGCCCGGTTCGTCGCGTCCACCTGACCCCGGGTCGCGTCGAGGACGGCCCGTGCCTGGTCGAGGTTCGCGGCCGCGGCCTCCACCGAGTTGCTGTTGCGGATCTTGTCGAGCGCCGCCTGCTGCTGGGCGAGCTGGGCCCGGCTCTGCTCCAGGGCCTGGGAGAGGGCGAAGTCGTCGAGCCGGGCGAGGATCTGGCCGGGCTCGACCCGCTGGCCCACCTCGACCAGGACCTCGGACAGCCGGCCGCCCTCGGCGAACCCGAGGTTCTGCTCGGTGATCGACACCAGTGAGCCGGTCGCCGCGACGCTCGACACGACCTCGCCGCGGTCGACGTCGACGACCGGTGGCGGTGTCTGGCCCGCGGTGCACGACGCGACGGCGAGCAGCGGCAGCAGTGCCGCCCAGCGCCGGCCGGGTCGTCGTCGAGTCGTCTGCCGGGATGCCGGAACCGGCATGCGGGGCCCCTGTCGTCGGTCGTGGGTGGAGATGTCACTGGAACCGGAGCGCCTCGATCGGGCGCAGCCGCGCGGCGCGGTTGGCCGGGTACCCGCCGGCGACGAGGCCGATGAGGAGGCTGATCACGAAGGAGACGACGACCGAGGCGGGATCCACCACGGGCGGCGGGAAGTCGGGGACCACCTGCGGCAGGGTGGCGGCGGCCAGTGTGGACAGACCGACGCCGAGCAGGATGCCGGCGAGCCCGCCCAGCCCGGCGAGGATCGTCGACTCCAGCAGGAACTGCTGCAGCACGGCCCGCCGGGGCGCGCCGATGGCCTTGCGGATCCCGATCTCGCGGGTCCGTTCGGTGACCGTGACCAGCATGATGTTCGCGACGCCGACCCCGCCGACGATCAGCGAGATCGCGGCGACGGCCACGGTGAACAGCGTGAGGAAGCCGAGCGTCTGGTTGACCTGGTCGAGAAGGTTCTGCTGCGCCGTGGCGGAGTAGTCGCGGTCCGTGGGGTCGCGGACGTCGCGCCGGCCGTCGAGCAACGCCGTGACCTGGTCCAGCGCCGCCGGGACGGTGGCCGACGAGGTCGCCTGCACCAGCACGGTGCCGATGTCCTCGCCGCCGCCGAGGACGAACCCGCGGGCGGTGTCCAGCGGCATGATCACCGTCTGGTCGTCCCCGGTGGCCTCCACGACGCCGATCACCCGGAACGAGCTCCGGCCGATCCGCAGCTCCGAGCCCAGCGCGGCCCCGGCGTCCCCGCCGAACAGCTCCTGCACCGGCCCGGGCGCGAGCACTGCGACCTTGGCCTTGGACCGGACCTCGGCGTCGTCGAACATTCGGCCGACGACGAGGTCACGGCCGGTGACGTCGAGGTAGTCCGCGGTGGTGCCGGTGGCCGTGCCGCGGAACCGCTCGCTGCCGTCGCGCTGCACGACGACCGGGCCGCCCGCGACCGGTGTCGCCGAGGCGACGTCCGGGGCGTCGGTGCGGTCGTCGAGCGCGGCGACGTCGGCGTCGGTGAGGGCGCGCGGCGTGCCCCCGCCGTCCTGGTCGGTGTTCACCGTGATCTGGGTGGCCAGCGACCCGAACGAGTCGCTGAAACCGCGCTGGATCCCGTTGCCGAGCGCGACCAGCACGATGACCGCGGAGACCCCGATGATGATGCCGAGCGTGGTCAGGGCGGAGCGCAGCTTGTTGGCACGCAGCCCGCGCAGTGCCAGGCGGGCCGCCTCGACGACGTTCATGCCGGACCGGCCGTCGTGCGGGTCGGCTCCTGCCGGACGTCGCTGGTGATCCGGCCGTCGCGCAGCCGTACGACCCGTCGCGCGAACTCGGCGACCTCGTCCTCGTGCGTGATCAGGACTACGGTCCGGCCCGCCTCGTTGAGCTCCACCAGCAGCTCCATGACCTCGACGGTGGAGCGGGTGTCGAGATTGCCGGTCGGCTCGTCGGCCAGGATCATCGACGGCTCGGTGACCAGCGCGCGGGCGATCGCGACCCGCTGCTGCTGCCCGCCGGAGAGCTCGTTCGGCATGCTGTCGCCGGGGCCGACCCGGGACAGCGCGGCGAGCGCCCGGTCCCGGCGCGCCCGGCGCCCGGCGCCCGCGTAGACCAGGGGCAGCTCGACGTTGCGCGCCGCGCTGGTCCGGGGGATGAGGTTGAAGGACTGGAAGACGAACCCGATCCGCCGGTTGCGGAGGTCGGCCAGCCGGTTCTCCCGCAGCCCGACGACGTCCTCGCCGTCGAGGCGGTAGTGACCGTCGGTGGGGACGTCCAGGCACCCCAGGATGTTCATCATCGTCGACTTGCCCGACCCGGACGGCCCCATGATCGCGACGAGCTCGCCCTCGTCGATCGTCAGGTCCACGCCGGCGAGTGCGTGCACGTCGCCGGCACCCGCTCGATAGGTCTTCGTCACGGATCGGAGTTCGATCATCTACGCCTGGTCCCCCCGGATGGCTCGAACGGTCCAACGGGTTACGGCGTAGGAGGTAACGAACAAATCGGAAGACATCGTGAACGGGCACGGATTCCACCCGTCCGGGGCGGCGGTGGAGCGCCTACCGTCGGGGCATGGTGCAGCACGTCCTGGTCTCCGGAGCGAGCGTCGCCGGCCCGGCGCTCGCCTCCCTGCTGACGGCGTCCGGAGTGGACGTCACCGTCGTCGAGCGGGCCGACGGCCTGCGCGAGGAGGGACAGAACGTCGACGTCCGCGGGGTCGGCCGCGAGGTGCTGCGCCGGATGGGGCTGGAGGACGCCGTGCGCGCGGCGGGGACCGGCGAGTCGGGCACCGACTTCGTCGACGGGCGCGGGCGGCCGTTCGCGTCGTTCGACGCCGGGACCGACGACTCCGGCGGCGCCACCGCCGAGCTGGAGATCCTGCGCGGCAGGCTCGCCAGGATCCTGCACGACGACTCGCTGCCCGGGACGCGGTACGTGTTCGGCGACCGCATCACCGCCCTGCACGACGACGGCGAGGGCGTCGAGGTCGAGTTCGAGCGCGGGCCGCGGCGCCGGTTCGATCTCGTCGTCGTCGCGGAGGGGCTGCGCTCGCGCACCCGGGAGCTGATCGTGCCCGGCGCCGCCGTGCACGAGCTCGGCCTCTACTGCGCGTACGCCGCGATCCCGCGGACCACCGGTGACGACGACCGCTGGCGCTGGCACCCCTGCGGCCGCGGCCGGACGGCGTCGCTGCGGCCCGACGACGCCGGCACCACCCGGGTGTTCCTCAGCTTCGTCTCCGACGTGCGCGGGCTCGACCGGCTCGGCCGCGACGACGTCGTCGCCGTGCTGCGCGCGACCTACGCCGACGCCGGCTGGGAGGTCCCGCGGATCCTGCGCGACCTCGACGACGCCGAGCTGTACTTCGAGGCGATCGGCCAGGCTCGGCTCCCCGCCTGGAGCAGCGGCCGGGTCGCGCTGCTCGGCGACGCCGCGTACGCGTCGTCCCCGATCAGCGGGATGGGGACCACGCTGGCTCTCGCCGGCGCCTACGTGCTGGCGGGCGAGCTCGTCGCGCACGACGACCCGCGGACCGCCCTCGCCCGCTACGAGCCGGTGCTCCGGCCGCTGGTGACGCGGGCACAGAAGCTGCCGCCCGGCACGCCGCGGCTCGCCCACCCGCGCACCGCGGCCGGGCTCGCCGCGTTCCGGGCCGCGACCCGGCTCGCCGCGTCACCGGCGTTCGGGGCGCTCTCCGGCCTGGTCCGGCCGCCCGCCGAGGCGATCACGCTCCCCGCCTACCCGGTGCCGGGCGGGCCGCTCGCCGCCTGAGTCAGACCATCGCCGCGGTGCCGACCTGCGGGTTCTCCCGGTAGAACCGCACCATCGGGCCGACATGCTCGTCGAACGCCGGGCAGTGCACGCCCAGCCCGGCGAGGGTCGCCGTCGTCGCCGCGGTGTCGTAGCGCGAGGGGTGCGTGAGGTAGTCGAGCGTGCTGGACGGGACCTTGAACAGGCGTCCGACACCGGGCACGTGGTCGATCGAGAACGCGGCCGCACCGGTCGGCATCGGGACCACCCGCAGGCGTGTGCCGAGCTGCTCGGCGAAGGTCTCGCACATCCGGGTCACCGTCGGCGGGTCAGGCTGGGCGAGCGCGAACGTCCGGCCGGCCGCGCCGTCGTGCCCGGCGAGGGCGGCGATCGCGTCGACGACGTAGTCGGACGGCACCAGGTTGAACTGCGTGCGCGCCGCCTGCCGGGGCAGCGGCACGAACGCGGTGCGGCCCTGCCGGGCCAGCAGCTGCAGCAGGTAGTAGGGCCCGTCGAACTTCTGCGTCGCGCCCCGCACCGCGTCCCCGACGACGATCGAGGGCCGGTAGACCGTCACCGGCAGTCCCGCGTCGCGGGCCTTCGCGACGACCCGTTCCGCCTCGTGCTTGGTGTGGTCGTAGTGGTTCGCGAACGCCTGGCCGAGCTCGAGGTCGGTCTCGGAGAAGATGCCGTCGTAGCGGCCGGAGACGTAGCAGGTGGAGACGTACTGGAGCCGGGTCAGGCCGGCGCCGCCGGCGGTCGCCACGGCGAGCTCGACGACGTGGCGGGTGCCCTCGACGTTGACCCGCCAGGCGACGTCCGCAGGCACCGACAGGTCGTAGACCGCGGCCAGGTGGAAGATCTCCAGCGGCGCGGCGAGCAGCCGGGCCCGGTCCTCGCCGGACAGGCCGAGGCCGGGCGCGGTGATGTCGCCGACGACGAGATCGGTGCGGCCCGCGATCTCCGGGTCCTCGTGCTCGATCCGGTCCAGCGTGGCCCGGGCCTGCCCGGCGAACTTCGCCTGCACCAGTGCCACCGCGCGGGCGCCGGGGGCGCGGCGCAGCGTGCGCGGCAGCAGGGCCGATCCGAGGAAGCCGGGGAATCCGGTGAACAGGACGACGCTCACGGCCGCGCCACCTCTCCGCGCGGCCGGGGCGCCGCGCCCGTCGTCGATCGGCCCGGCCGGGGCGCGGGCCCGTGTCGCGGGCGACGGTATCCGGTACCGCCGGTACCGGACGGCGTGGTGTGCGGGACGCCACCCGTCCGGGCGGTGCTACCCGGCGAGCGTCGCGGCGTGGTCGGGGACGTCGCGCTGGACCTCGCGCGACGGCCGCTCGTAGCCCGACGACGGGGCCCGCTCCGGCAGCGTCAGCACCCGGCGCTCCACCGGCTCCCACGGGATCGCCGACAGCAGGTGGTGGATCATGTTGATCCGCGCGTTGCGCTTCTGCTCGGCCTCGACGATCCACCACGGGGCGTGGTCGGTGTCGGTGTGCACCAGCATGTCGTCGCGGGCCTTCGAGTAGTCGTCCCACCGGGTCATCGACTCGAGGTCCATCGGGGACAGCTTCCACTGCTTGAGCGGGTTGTCCAGCCGCTCGGCGAACCGGCGGGCCTGCTCGTCGGCACTCACCGAGAACCAGTACTTGAGCAGGTGGATGCCGTCGTCGACGAGCAGCTGCTCGAACACCGGGGCCTGGCGCAGGAACCGCCGGTACTCGGCCTCCGAGCAGAACCCCATGACCCGCTCGACGCCGGCGCGGTTGTACCAGGACCGGTCCAGCAGCACGATCTCCCCGGCCGCCGGCAGGTGCTCGACGTAGCGCTGGAAGTACCACTGCGTCGTCTGCCGCTCGGTCGGCGCGGGCAGCGCGACGATCCGGCAGAACCGGGGATTGAGGTACTGGCTGACCCGCTGGATCGCGCCACCCTTGCCCGCGGCGTCACGGCCCTCGAACACGACGACGACGCGTGCGCCGCTCGCCCGCACCCACTCCTGCATCCTCAGCAGCTCGCCCTGCAGACGGAGCAGTTCGGCGTCGTAGACCTTGCGGGGCAGCTTTCCGGTCGCCATCGGACCACCCAACCAGATCGACGTGACGGAGTGGACACGGTTCCGGCTGGCAATCCGCGAGTTTCCTCGTCTAGCGTGGATATTCGCGTCGAGGCCGCCGCCCGTCATCTCCGAGCCACGTCGGCTCACCCACCACACGTCCCAGGAAGGGTCCGCTGATGCGTGCCGTCACCACGCGCCCCTCGCTCGCGCTCGCCGCGCTGGCCGTCGGCGCCTTCGCCATCGGTACCGGCGAGTTCGTGATCATGGGCCTGCTGCCCGATGTCGCCGGGGGCCTCGGCGTCGACATCCCCGACGCCGGCCGCCTGATCTCCGCCTACGCGCTCGGCGTCGTCGTCGGTGCGCCGCTGCTGATCGCGGCGGCGAACCGGTTCCCGCGCAAGGCCGTGCTCATCGCGCTGATGGGCGGCTACGCCGGGTTCAACCTGCTCTCCGCCCTCGTACCGGGCTACGGCCTCGTGCTCGGCGCGCGGTTCCTCGCCGGACTGCCGTACGGCGCGTTCTTCGGCATCGGTGCGGTCGTCGCCGGGAGCCTGGTCACCAAGGACCGCCGGGCCCGCGCGATGGCGATGATGTTCGCCGGGCTCACCCTGGCCAACGTCGCCGGCGTCCCGGTCGGGACGCTCGTCGGCCAGCAGGCCGGCTGGCGGTGGGTGTTCGCCGTCGTCGGGCTGATCGCCGCGCTCGCCGCCGCCGCGATCGTGCTGTGCGTGCCGGACGTCCGCAGCGCCACCCCGGTCCGCCTCGGCCAGGAGCTCCGCGCGCTCGGCCGCCGTCCGGTGTGGATGGCGCTGCTGATCGGGACCGTCGGCGGTGCCGCGCTGTTCTCGACCTACAGCTACATCACCCCGATGCTCACCGAGATCGCCGGCTTCACCCCGACCGAGGTCACGCTGCTGCTGGCGCTGTTCGGCATCGGCATGACCGTCGGGAACATCGTCGGCGCCCGGCTCGCCGACATCGCGACCATGCCGACGATCTACGGCGCGCTCACCGCGACCGCGGTCGTCTCGCTGTTGTTCGTCCCTGCCCTGCAGAACCAGGCGACCGCGATGATCGCACTGTTCACCCTCGCGGTGACGACGTTCGCGATCGTCCCGCCGGTCCAGCTGCGGATCATCACCGCGGCCGGGGACGCGCCGAACCTCGCGTCCGGGGCGAACCAGGCTGCGTTCAACGTCGCCAACGCGCTCGGCGCCGCCTTCGGCGGCGCGGTGATCGCCGCGGGCTTCGGGTTCGCCTCGCCGAACGTCGTCGCGGCCGGGCTGGCCGTCGTCGGGCTGGGCGTCGCGATCGTCGCCGGCCGCACCGCGAAGGCCGACGCGCGCCGCGAGCCCGCGCAGGTCGGCAGCTAGTACCCGGCCCGGCGCAGGGCCTCGGTGAACACCTCGGCGATCGCGGCGTAACCGCGGTCGTTGGGGTGGAACCGGTCGGACGCGAGCTTGCCGCGCCAGTGCCGGGTCCGGGGATCGCGCAGCTCCGCGAGCACGAGCTCGCGGCGCCGCACGGCGTCGTCGATCAGGCCGTTGACCTGCAACGCGGCCGCGAACGTGCCCGGCTGGTTGCCGATCACCGTCCCGCGCGGCAGCCGGTCGAGCAGGACGGCGTAGCGGTCGCCGACGCCGTCCTGGTGTTTCGGCTGCATCAGGTCGTTCGAGCCGATCAGGCAGATCAGCAGGTCCGGCCGCAGCCGCAGCGCCGCGGGCAGCTGCTGGTGGAGCACGTCGTCGACCCGGGCGCCGTGCTGCGACAGGTTCACCAGCCGCCACCCCGGGAGCTCCGGTTCCAGGCGGCCGGCCCAGCCGCCCTCCGGGCTCGTCGCACCGAGGCCCTGGGCCATCGAGTCGCCCAGCACCACGCACAGTGGCCCGGTCCGGGCGAGCTCGGCGCGGTTGCGTTCCCCCCAGTAGGCGGCGAACGGCCCGATCTGCTCCTGGACGCGGCGGATCGCCGGGACGAACCGCGACGCGAGGGTGATCAGGCGCCCGGGTGGGCGGCCGGTCCGGTTGGAGAAGCCGGGATCACCCGTGTCGGTCACGCCGCCAGTCAAGCAGAGACCGCCCGGCGCACCCGGCGACGTCGTCCTACGGTGAGGTCCATGACGAGCGTGGCACTGCTGGGAACCGGGATCATGGGCGCCGGGATGGGGCACAACGTCCTGGCCGCGGGTCTGGAGCTGCGGGTCTGGAACCGGACGTCGTCGAAGGCGCAGCCGCTGGCCGACGCCGGCGCGACCCTGTGCGAGGACCCGGCCGACGCCGTCCGCGGCGCCGACGTGGTCGTGACGATGCTCGGCGACGCCGGCGACGTCACCGCCGTCATGGAGCGGGCGGCCGGCGGGCTCACCGAGGGGCAGGTCTGGCTGCAGACCACCACGGTCGGCGTCGAGCCGTTCGACGGGCTCCGCCCGATCGCGGAGCGGCACGGCCTGGTGCTGCTCGACGCCCCCGTGCTCGGGACCCGGGCGCCCGCCGAGTCCGGCCAGCTCGTGATCTTCGTGGCGGGCGACCCGTTGGTGCGGGCGATCGTCGTCCCGGTGCTCGACGCCGTCGGGAGGCAGACCGTGTGGGTCGCCGACACGAACGCCACCGCGGCCGCGAGCCGGCTGAAGCTCGTCGCGAACAGCTGGGTCCTCGCGATCACCGCCGCCACCGGGGAGTCCGTGGCGCTCGCCCAGGGGCTGGGCGTGGACCCGCAGGCGTTCCTCGACGCGGTCGCCGGTGGCCCGCTCGACCTGCCCTACCTGCAGAACAAGGCCGCCGCGATCCTCGCCGACGACTGGACGCCGAACTTCACCGTCGACAACGCGGCGAAGGACGCCGGCCTGATCGTCGCGGCCGCGGAGGGTGCCGGGGTGCGGCTCGACGTCGCGGAGGCGGTGCGGGAGCGGCTGCGGCGGGCGTCCGGGCGCGGGCACGGCGGCGACGACATGGCCGCGGCCTACAAGGCGTCCTGACCTGCTCCCGCCCGGTGGTGACGGTCGCTACCCGAGCGCCGCTCAGCAGCCTCTCAGACGTCTGGGCGAGACTGGCGCCATGCGCATTCTGGTCGTCGACGACGACAAGGCGGTCCGTGACTCGCTGCGCCGCTCCCTGGCCTTCAACGGCTACCAGGTCGATCTCGCCGAGGACGGCCAGGCCGCGCTGGACAGGATGCTCACCGACCGGCCGGACGCGCTCGTCCTCGACGTGATGATGCCGCGGGTCGACGGCCTCGAGGTGTGCCGCCGGCTGCGCAGCGCCGGCGACGACCTGCCGATCCTGGTGCTGACGGCGCGGGACGCGGTGTCGGACCGGGTCGCCGGTCTCGACGCGGGCGCCGACGACTACCTGCCGAAGCCGTTCGCGCTGGAGGAGCTGCTGGCCCGGCTCCGGGCGCTGCTGCGCAGGCGGGTCCCCGACACCGACGACGGCGCCGACCCGCCCAGTGCCGCGCTGACGTTCTCCGATCTGTCGCTGGACCCCGACACCCGCGAGGTGTCGCGCGGCGGACGGTCGATCAGCCTCACGCGCACCGAGTTCTCCCTGCTGGAGCTGCTGCTCGCGCACCCCCGCAGGGTGCTGACCCGCGGGCAGATCCTCGAGCAGGTGTGGGGCTACGACTTCCCGACCAGCGGCAACGCGCTCGAGGTCTACGTCGGGTACCTGCGCCGCAAGACCGAGGCCGACGGCGAGCCGCGACTGATCCACACCGTGCGCGGCGTCGGGTACGTGCTGCGGGAGTCGCCGCCGTGACCGGCCCGCCCCACTCCGGCCCGATCCGGCTCGGCGAGACCGAGGAACGGGGCGAGCGCTGGTGGCGGCGGGTGTACGGGTACCGCGCCCCGGACCGGGAGCGGTTCACCCTGCGCGCCCGGATCGGCGTGCTCGCCGCGCTCGTCGCCGCGGCGATGGTGCTGATCGTGTCGGCCGCCGCGTTCCTCGTGGTCCGGCAGAACCTCACCAGCTCGCTGGACGAGACATTGCAGCTGCGCGCGCAGGCCGCCGCCGAGAGCGACCTGATCAACCCGCAGCTGCTCGCAGCGCTGCCACCCGCCGTGCTGGGCGCGGCGGACCTGCACATCGCGCTCGTCTACGCCTCGGGCGTCTACACCTCCGCCGACCCGACCTCGATGCCGCCGGTCGACGGCCCGGAGCTCGCGGTCGCCCAGGGCGAGGAGAAGATCCAGCCGGGCCGGACGGCGTCGCTCGAGGGCGTCCCGTACCGGGTCGTCGCGGTACCGGCGGGGGAGGGGCGTGCACTCGTCATCGCCCAGCAGCTGGACACGATGACCCGGGTGGTGTCCCGGCTCGGCACCGCGCTGCCGCTGGTCGGCCTGGGCGGGGTCGTGCTGGCCGCGCTGGCCGGTGTGGCCGTCGCCCGGACGGGGCTGCGGCCCGTGCAGCGGCTGACCGCGGCGACCGAGCGGGTCGCGAACACCGGGGACCTGCGGCCGATCCCGGTGTCCGGGTCCGACGAGCTGGCCCGCCTGACGATCAGCTTCAACGCGATGCTCGGGGCGCTGGCCGCGTCGCGCGAGCAGCAACGACGGCTGGTGGCCGACGCCGGACACGAGCTGCGCACACCGCTGACGTCCCTGCGCACCAACCTGGAGCTGCTCGCCGCGGCCGACCGGCCGGACACCCCGGACCTCCCCGCCGACGACCGCGTGGAGCTGCTCGGCGACGTCCGCGCCCAGGTCGAGGAGCTCTCGCACCTGGTCGGTGATCTCGTCGAGCTGGCCCGCGACGACGCCCCCACGATGGCCACCGAGGCCCTCGAACTGGGCGAGGTCGTCGAGCGCGCACTCGCCCGGGTCCGCCGCCGGGCTGGGGAGGTCGAGTTCGACGTCCACCTCACCCGCTGGACCCTCGACGGCGACGCGAACGCCCTCGAACGGGCCGTGCTGAACCTGCTCGACAACGCCGTGAAGTGGAGCCCGCCGGGCGGCACGGTGCGGTTGTCGATGGTCCCCATCTCCCCGGAGTGGCTGGTCGTCGAGGTCGCCGACGCGGGCGACGGCATCGCCGCCGAGGACCTCCCGCACGTCTTCGACCGCTTCTACCGGGCCGACCTCTCCCGGACGATGCCCGGCTCCGGGCTGGGCCTGTCGATCGTGGCGCAGGCCGCGGCCCGGCACGGCGGCGAGGTCCGCGCGGGCCGGGCCCCCGAGGGAGGGGCCCTGCTGTCGATGGCGCTGCCGGGCCGGCACGTGGACGGGGCCGGCAGCCCATAGCCTGGGGGGACGGTCCGGGACGGCGGGCCGTGCACGCGATGTGACGGACGGTGGACGCATGGCCCAGGACAACCCGCCCGACGAGGGGACCGGCGCCGACGTGCCGACCACCGGCGGTCCCGGCTCGGCGGGAGCCGCGTACCCGGAGAGGTCCGGTGCCGGCGAGCGGGAGACCGGGCGCGTGGACTCCGGGACGGCCGCGGCCGGGACCCCGGCGGACCTCCGGGCGGGGGACGACGGATCGGCGGCGGACCGCGGTCCGGACACCGCGGACACGGCGGACACGGTGGGCACCGGTTCCGGGGACACCGGCACCGGGGACGCCGGATCGGACGGGGTCGTCACGGCCTCCACCCCCGCCTCCAACCCTGCCGACCGACCGGACCCGGACGCGGGGCCGGACGCCGACGCCGTCTCCACCCAGGACCCGCCGACCGACCGGTGGGAGGTCCCCCCGGCCAGCCCGTGGTCCCGCTCCGGCGGCACCGACCCGGGGGCCCCGGCGCACGGGACGGGAGCGCCGGACCCGGCGGTGGCGGGGGGGACGGGAGCGCCGGACCCGGCCCGGCCCGTCACCGAGCAGCTGCCGCCCTGGGCCTACGGGGCGCAGCCGGTGCCCGGCGACGACCCGTCCGGTGGCCCCGGGGTGGACGCCCCGCCGCCGCGCCGGCCGCGCCGGACCGTCGCGATGATCGTCGGCGGGCTGGTGCTGGCCCTGGTCGCCGGCGCCATCGGCGGCGCGATCGGCACCGACATCGCCCGCTCGTCGGCCTCCGGCGGGGGTGTCCTCGACTCCCCGGTCCCCGAGGCCGAGTCCGACCTGCCCGTCACCCCCGTCGAGTCGGTCGCCGCGCGCGTGCTGCCGAGCGTGGTGCAGCTGCGGGTCGAGGGCGGTGCCGGCAACACCGGCAGCCGCGGCGAGGGCTCCGGCATGGTGATCAGCGAGGACGGCCTGATCCTCACCAACAACCACGTGGTGGAACCGGCAGGCTCCGGCGGGACGCTGCGAGCGGTGCTGCAGGACGGCCGGGTCGCGGTGGGCTCGATCGTCGGCCAGGACCCGCAGTCCGACGTCGCGCTGGTCCGGGTGCAGCTCGCCGGCCTCACCCCGGTCGAGCTCGCGAACTCCGACGGCGTCCGGGTCGGGCAGCAGGTCACCGCGTTCGGCTCCCCGCTCGGGCTCGGCGGGTCGGTGACCACGGGCATCGTGTCCGCGCTCGACCGGGCCGTGAGCGTCGGCGGTGAGGCGGGTGGTGCCTCGACCGTGCTTAACGCGATCCAGACCGACGCCGCGATCAACCCGGGCAACTCCGGCGGGCCGCTCGTCGACATGGAGGGCCGGGTCGTCGGGATCAACTCGGCGATCGCGACGGCGGGTCCCGGCGGCGGGTCGATCGGCGTCGGGTTCTCGATCCCGGTGAACCAGGCCCGCCGGATCGCCGACCAGCTCCGGACCGGTGGCCCGGCCACGCACGCCGTGCTCGGCGTCGAGGTCGCCGACGACCCGCAGCTCGGCGGGGCGATCGTCCGGACCGTCACACCCGGTGGCGCGGCGGAGCAGGCCGGGCTGCGGCCGAACGACGTGGTGCAGCGGCTCGGTGACCAGCGGATCTCCACGGGCACCGATCTCCAGGCGGCCGTCCGTTCCCAGCCGCCGGGCAGCGTCGTCGAGCTGCAGCTGCAGGACCGGACCGTTCAGGTGACACTCGGGGAGCAGTGAGGTGCGCATGCATCCGCACGTGAATACGCAACGTCCACACGGACGGGTCCGGCCGGGTGGAGCCGCTCGCATCTCGTTGACCTGTGAAACATCCGCATGATGGGCTGTCTGCGTATTCGGTGGTGCCCCACCGGATGCGACCGGAGCGCCGTGCCGGCGCGGGTTCCCCCTCCCCGCACCGGTGCGGCCTCCCCGTGGGCACCGCCGGCCCGGCGATAGGGTGACGACCATGGAGATGCCGGGTCCGCAGATCGGCCGTGCCCTCGTGGTGATCGTCGACGACCGGGTCAGTGGCGGTGAACGCTCGGACGAGACCGGTCCGCTGGTCACCGAACTGCTGGAGGAGGCGAACTTCCTCGTCGACGGTGTGGTCACCGCGCCCGGCGACGTCGTCGCCATCCGCAGCGCGCTGAACACCGCCGTGATCGGCGGGGTCGACCTCGTCGTCACCGTGGGCGGGACCGGGGTCTCGCCGCGCGACGTCACCCCCGACGCGACGACCGGGGTCCTGGACCGTCCGGTGCCGGGCATCGCCGAGGCCGTCCGCGCCTCCGGGCTCGCGGCCGGTGCGGTCGACGCCGGTGTGTCCCGCGGGGTCGTCGGGGTCTCCGGCAGCACGCTGGTCGTCAACCTCGCCGCGTCGCGGGCCGCCGTCCGTGACGGCATGGCCACGCTGACCCCGCTCGTCCCGCACGTCATCTCGGAGCTGTCCGGGCCGCTGGCCTGATCTCCCCCGAACACGGACGGGCCCCGGCGGAGCGACTCCGCCGGGGCCCGTCCGTCGTCGTGGCTCAGTTCGCCGGCGGAACCGGCGGCACGCCGCCCTTCCCGTCGTCGGTCGACGACGGGGGCGGGGTCGCCGGCGGCTGCGACGCGGCCGGGTTGCCGTCCGGCTTCAGCGCGTCGCCCCCGGGCGGCGCCGGCGGAACCGGCGGCACGGAGTCCGACCGGGTCCCCGCACCCGGCGGGGTCTCGCTGGTGTGACCGAGCGCCCCCTCGACCTTGCCCTTCACCCCGTCGATCTGGCCGCTGTACTTGCCGCCGGTGGCGTGGTCGACCCGCTCCGCGGCCTTCTCGACGAGCGGCCCGGCCTTCTCCTTGGCCTTCTCCAGGTGCGGTGCGGCCTTCTCCAGCGCGTTCTCGGCGGCCTCGCGGGCCTTGTCCAGGAACCCCATGACCGGTCCCCCTCCTGCTGTCGGCGCCCACGACACCCGTGGACGTGATGCGTACGGCTGGGTCCATGGTGGCACCGCACGGCGATCCGGTGGTGCCCGGCGAGCCCGGCGCGGCACGGTGCAACGCGATCGACACCTCCGTGCGGTGCCACCATGGGGGCATGACCGAGCCCGCGGACCGGCTGCGCCGGCGGATCGAGGAGATCTTCGGCGACGACCACGCCACCACCGCCGACGAGCGCTCCGACGGCGGCTCGGCCGAGGAGCGCGACGACCGCGACCCGGACCGGTGGTTCACCGAGAACCGGCCCCCGCACCACGGCGGCTGACCCGCACCGGTGCCGCTCACCGGAGCGTCACCGTGACCTCGCCGCCCAGGGTCGCGGCGGCCACCGCGGTGGCCTCGCCCTCCGGCAGCGCCACGAGCACCAGGGGGCCGGGCTCGGCGCGCGCACCGGGCCCGCCCGTCGGCGAGGGCGGCAGCACCGCGACCACGACGGCCCGGGCCGCGAGCACCCGTGGTCCCTCCGGGCCGTCCGTGACGACGTCGACCCGGGAGCCGGGGGGAGCAGCGCCGCGACGGCCGGGTCGGCGGGCCGCAGCGGGACCGCCGACGCGCCGGGGCCGCCGGCGCGCACGGCGAGCCCGGGCCCGACCAGGCGCAGGTCCGTGAGGGGCTCACCGGCCCGGCCCGGACCGGTGGGGACCCGGCCACCCGCGTCGGCGACCGCGCGCAGCGCACCGGCGGGCACGAGGGCCGGTGGCCACGCCGTGACGGTCAGGTCGGCCGGCTCCAGCGGTACCCCGGGGGCCAGGTCACGGGCCGCGACGAGGACGCCGGCGCGGTCGTCCGCAGCGTCGGGGAGCAGCGCCACCACGAGAGCGGCCAGCGCGAGCAGCGCGGCGGCGACCCGCCGCAGCAGCAGGGCACGGGACCAGGCCGGTGCGCGCAGCAGGCGCTCCCAGGGGCGCGGCACCCGCCGCCGATCGTCGTCGTCCATGCCCGCTCCTCCGCCGTGGTCGTCGAGCCGACGCTAGGGCGGGAACGGGCGCTCCACGGCCCTGTTCACGGGCCTGTGGATGGTTCAGCTACTTGTGGACAACTCCGGGCTCAGGAGCCGGCGGCCTTCGACGACGAGGACGCCGAGGAGGACGATGACGACGAGCCCGAACCGGACGTCGCCGCCGCGGACGACGACCCGGAGGAGTTCGAGGAGCTCGACGAGTCCGAGGACGACGACGACGCCGTGCTGTCCGCCTTTGACGACTCGGAGGAGCCACTGACCGAGCCCGACCGGGAGTCGGTGCGGTAGAAGCCGCTCCCCTTGAACACGATGCCGACCGAGGAGAACACCTTGCGCAGCTTGCCGCCGCAGTTCGGGCAGGTCGTGAGGGCGTCGTCGGAGAACGCCTGCACCGCGTCGAAGCGGTGGTCACACGACGTGCATGCGTACTGGTAGGTCGGCACAACATCCTCCGGGCGGCCGTCGGGCACTCGAGCAGCTGGCACTCCCACACTGCGAGTGCCAAGCATACTCGGCCTCGCGCGCGGGTCCGAGCCGTCCGACCGGTCAGGGGGAGACGTGCACCACCCCGGCCCGCGGGAGCACCACCGCACCGACCGGTACGTCGTGGTCCTCGGCGGGCACCTCGTCGAGGAACTCGCCGTCGTGCAGCGGGACGGCGGTGAGGGTCCCGGGTGCGAGCAGCGGCAGCGTGCGGTCGTAGTAGCCGCCGCCGCGTCCCAGCCGTCGCCCCCGCCGGTCGACGGCCAGCGCCGGGACCAGGACCAGGGCCGCGGAGGTGACCGCCCCGCTGCCGAGGCGCTCGCCTGCGGGTTCGTCGACACCCAGCGACCCGCGGACCAGGTCGTCTCGGCCGGTGTAGCGGGTCCAGTCGAGCGGACCGGGCTCCGCCGGGACGACCGGGACGAGCACCGTGCACCCGGCGGCGAGCAGCGCGTCCGGGAGGGAGCCGCCGTCCGGTCCGGCGGCGCCGGGCTCGGTCCCGATCGGCAGGTAGCAGGCGACCGGACCCCCCCGATCGGATGCGAGCGAGATCACATGCGGGGCGAGCGCGGCGGTGGTCGCGGCGCGGTCCCCGGGGGGCCTGGCGGCACGTGCGTCCAGCAGCGTGCGGCGCAGGGTCCGTTTGGCGTCACCGGGTCGCCCACCCTGATCAGGGGACGATCTCATCCGTGGCCTCCGCGCGAGCCGTCACCGCCACAGCCTAGTGCTGTGGCTAGGCTCGCCGACCATGAACGCGCAGACCTCCAGCACGGCCGGGGCGTTCCGTACCGCCGTGGTCCCCGCGGCCGGTCTCGGTACCCGGTTCCTGCCGACCACCAAGGCCGTGCCGAAGGAGCTGCTCCCCGTCGTCGACACGCCGGGCATCGAGCTCGTCGCGGCCGAGGCCGCCGAGGCGGGCGCGGAGCGGCTGCTCATCGTCACCTCGCCGGGCAAGGAGTCCGTCGCGGAGTACTTCCGTGAGGACGCCGAGCTGGTGAAGACCCTGGAGGGTCGCGGCAAGGACGACCTGGCCGCACGGGTCCGTCGCGCCCCCGGACTGCTCGAGGTCGACTCGGTCTACCAGTACGAGCCGAAGGGGCTCGGGCACGCCGTCGCCCAGGCCGGGCCGGCGCTGCGCGACGACGAGGGGGCCGTCGCGGTGCTCCTGCCCGACGATCTCGTCCTGCCCACCGGGGTGCTCGGGAAGATGGCCGAGGTGCGCGAGCGGCTCGGCGGCAGCGTGCTCTGTGCCTTCGACGTCCCGCGGGAGCAGATCTCGGCCTACGGCGTCTTCGAGGTCTCCGACACCGACGACGACGTCAAGCAGGTCCACGGCATGGTCGAGAAGCCGGCGCCCGACGAGGCTCCGTCGAGCTTCGCCGCCGCCGGCCGCTACCTGCTGGACCGGGCGATCTTCGACGCGCTGGACCGGATCACCCCGGGCGCCGGGGGCGAGCTGCAGCTGACCGACGCCGTCGCGCTGATGATCTCCGAGGGGCACCCGGTACACGTGGTCGTGCACCGCGGGGGCCGCCACGACCTGGGCAACCCCGCCGGCTACGCGCGGGCCTACGTCGACCACATGCTCCGGCATCCGGAGTACGGCGAGAGCCTGCGCGGCTGGCTGAACGACCGCCTGAAGGACTGACGTTGCGTACGGTCATCGAGCACCTGAGCCGCATCCTGGACGTCGCCGTGCGGCCCGCGCCGGTGCGGGTCGCGATCGCGGACGCGCAGGGACTGCGCAGCGCCGAGGAGGTCGTCGCGGGACGCCCGCTGCCGGTCTTCGACCAGGCCGCGATCGACGGCTATGCCGTGCGCAGCGTCGACGTCGCCGGGGCCAGCGAGGCCTCCCCGATCACCGTCCCGGTCGTCGGGGAGATCGCCGCGGGCTCGCGGCAGCCGCTGCGGCTGCAGCCAGGGCAGGCGGTCCGCGTCGCGGCCGGGGCGCCGCTGCCGACCCTCGCCGACGCCGTCGCACCGGTGGGCTGGACCGACGGCGGCGCCGCCCGCCTGTCGGTGCACCGCAGCGTGCCGTCGGCCGGGTTCGTCCGCCGGGTCGGCGAGGACGTCCAGTCCGGTGACGTGGCGGTGCGCGAGGGCGACATCGTCGGATCGGCGCAGGTCGCGATGCTCGCCGCGGCGGGGCGGGACAAGCTGCTGGTGCACCCGCGACCGCGCGTCTCGGTCGTCGTGGTCGGGGACGAGATGGTCGAGGTGAGCCGGTCGGCGTCGTCCGGCCAGGTCGCCGACGTCTGCTCGCACGCCCTGGTCGCCGCCGCCCGCGAGGCGGGGGCCGAGACCAACCGGGCCCGTACGGTCGGCGGCAGCGCCACCGAGATCCGCGGTGCCGTGGAGGACCTGCTGCCGGCCAGCGAGATCGTCGTCGTCTGCGGTGCGGGTGGTGGGGCGACCGCGGCCGAGGCCAAGAGCGGCCTCGCCGACCTGGGCGGGATCGACGACACCCGGATCGCGATGAACCCCGGCTCCGCGCAGGGCTACGGGCGGCTCGGGCCGGACGCCGTGCCGGTGTTCCTGTTCCCGTCGCACCCGGCCACCGCGCTGGTGCTGTTCGAGGTGTTCGTGCGGCCGCTCGTGCGGCTGGCGCTCGGCCAGGAGCCGGTCCGCCGCACCTGGACCGCCCGGCTGACCTCGCCGGTCGTCTCGCCGGAGGGCCGGCGGTCCTACATCCCCAGCCGGCTGCTGCGCTCCGACGACGGCGGCGAGCTGCTCGCCCAGCCGCTCGGCGCCTCCGGTGCGCACCTCCTCGCGGTGCTGGCCGAGGTCAACGCCCTGGCCGTCGTGCCGGAGGACGTCACCGAGCTGACCGTCGGCGAGCAGATCGAGCTCGTGGCCCGCGGCCGCGGCTGACCGCCGTGCCTCCGCCCGTCCCGGAGCCACCCGGGAGCCACCCCGGGTGGCCGGCGCGGCTGGGGCCGCTGCGGGTGCGTGACCACGAGATCCGGCTGCGCCCGGTGCGGCTGCGCGACGGCGCGGACTGGGCGCGGATCCGGCTGCGCGACGAGGACCACCTGCGCCCGTGGGAACCCACCACCTACGGCGGCTGGTCCCGCCGGAACTCCACCGTGGAGTGGCCGGGCCGCTGGTACCTGCTCCGATCGGCGGGCCGGCGGGGCCTGTCGCTGCCGTTCGCGATCACGGTGGACGGGGCGCTCGCGGGACACGTCATGATCGGCAACCTCGTGCGGGAGCCGCTGCTGTCGGCCTACGTCGGCTACTGGCTCGACTCGCGTCTCGGCGGGCGCGGGATCACCACCGCCGCCGTCGCCCTGGTGCTGGACCACTGCTTCGGGCCGGTGCGGCTGCACCGGGTGGAGGCGACCGTCCGGCCGGAGAACATGGCCAGCATCGCGGTGCTGACCCGCCTCGGGTTCCGCCGGGAGGGCCTGCTGCGCCGGTACCTCGACGTCGACGGTGCCTGGCGCGACCACTACGGCTTCGCCGTGACGGCGGAGGAGACCCCGCCCGGCGGGTTCGCCGGGAAGCTGATCCGGGAGGGTCGCGCGACGCGCGCCTGATCCACCACGCTCCGTAGTCGGAACTGTGCGAACAGTGACCCACCGGAGTCACACGGGTCCCGCCGGTCCCTGGAATCGCAACGTCCGTCCGGGGGACGACGGCGCGTCGCACCCGGGTCCCGCAGGATTCCCCTCTTAAGGTGATCCACGGTGGACGGGATCGGGGCCTGTTCGCCGGGTGGACTGCGCCGGTCGGGGAGGAGGCAGCCCGTGCCCAGCTCTCTGATCTTCGTGGGTCTGGTCGTGCTGTGGCTGCTGATCCTCGTGCCGACCGTCGCGCGGCGCCAGCAGGAGGTGGCCCGGCTCAGTCCGGCGCTGCTGTCCGGGCGGGTGCTGGAACGTCCGATGCGTCATCGATACCCGGAGGTGGGCCAGATGGAGCGACCGAGCACCGTCGGCGAGCTGGTCGAGGCGCGGGACGACGTCCCGGGCCCGCGCGGCCGCGACGACGACCGCCACGACTCCGACGACAGCTACGACACCTACGACGCCGAGATCGACGACGACGGCCGCGTGCACTGCCTCGGCGACGACCTCGACGGTCCCGTCGGCGACGGCGACGAGGGCCTCGGTGACGGCCGGGACGGCGGGCGGGCCGGAGACCGGGAGCGGGATCCCCGGTCCGGCCGCGCCGCCGCCCGGTACCGGCCGGACCGCGACGCCGGTCCCGCCGACACGGACCTCGCCGACGACCGGTTCGACGACCGCGGGTCCGACAGCGGGATCGACGACGAGGACGCGGACGACGCGCGGCACGACGGCGGGCGCGACGTCCGCGACCTCGACGAGCTCGACCGGGACGACGAGCACGACGCCGATCCGGACGTCGATCTGGACGCCGATCTCGACGAGCGGGCCGGGCACGACGACCTCGACCACCCCGAGGACGCCGACGACCTCGATGCGTCCGACCACACCGACGACCTCGACGCCGACGACCCCGAGCAGGCCCCGACCCGGTACCGGCCCGGCCGGGGCGGGTTCGACCCGGAGGCCGCCGCCGCGGCCGCGCACGCCAAGTACGCGTTCCGCCAGCGCGTCGTGCTCGCGCTGCTCGTGCTCCTGCTGGCCGCCGGTGCCGTCGCGCTCCTGGTCTCCGCGGTGTTCTGGTGGGTCGCGGGCGCCCTCGGCGCCGGGCTCGTCGGCTACCTGACCTACCTGCGCCGCCAGGTGCGGATCGAGGAGTCGATCCGGGCCCGCCGGGCCGCGCGACTGACCGGGGCGCGTCGTCGTCCGGAGGTCGAACCGGAGATCGAGGAGCGGCCCGACACCGATCCCGCGCACGCGGACCACGACGACGCGGGCGACGCCGACGACGAGACCGACTGGACCGCCGACGACGGCGAGCCCACCCGCGTCCGCGGCACCGGGGAGCCCCTGGGGGTCCTCCCGGCGCGCCGGCGCACCGTCGACGGCACCGCCTCCACCGAGCACGAGTCGTCGCTGCCGCGCCTCGAGGTGGCCCCGCCGCCACCGGTTCCCGACGGGACGTCGCTGGTCGACGTCGACGAGGAGGAGCGTCCGGACACCATGGACGACCTGACCCCCCACCGGCGCGCGGTGGGCGAATAGGGGTCTGTTAGGGTTCTCCAGGTCAGCCCGAGAGGGCGGGCCGCGGGGCTGTAGCGCAGTTGGTAGCGCGTCTCGTTCGCATCGAGAAGGTCAGGGGTTCGATTCCCCTCAGCTCCACCATATGTCTGATTCACGCCCTGACCTCCAATAGAGGTCGGGGTGTTGTCGTTATGCCCAGGTCAGGCTGTCCCGCGTCATCCGGCCCGCTCCCGCCGTCCGGTTGGCCATCCGGTCGCTCCGGCCCGTCCATCCCGATCCGGCCGCCATGGCCGTGCTCCAGCAAGGCCTTGAACGGCTCGGTCAGCTCGTAGCTGGCGACGCGCCTTCCTCGTCGATCCACAGCTTGTGGAAGAAGCCCTGGTTGATCCGACGGCGGATCTTGTCAGGCGCGATGACATACCGGTTGTGGACCTGTGCCGCGACGGCCAGTGCCTGGTCGACCAGCCCCACGACCTCGTCCAGGTGCCTCTTGCTGGAGTCGACACCACGCTGGGCCCGGGCCATGGCCCGGGTGAGCCGGTCCATCTCGGTCTTCAGTAGGTCGGTGGGGATGGCGGACCTATCACGTGTGTCCTTTAGGTGAACAGACGAGCTAATCGCTGATGAACTGCCGCAGCCAGTTCGCCACCGCATCCTTGTCGACCAACCCCGCCGAGCGCAGGGTGTCCACGATGTCGGCTCCGCTGATCAGGGCAATCGGGTGCTGGTTGGCCCTGACCTCGACGTATACCTGCCGATTGAAGTGCGACGTTGTGACGAAGACGCCAAAGTGCCGGTGCCGCAGTCGGGAGATGAGCCGCGCAACTTCTCGGACTCCGACCGAGTTGTTGTCGCTGTAGCACTTTGCTTCAAGGGCGAAGTCGATTGTTATCGGGTCCGACTTCGGCCCTAAGACATACTCGCCTACGGCATCTCGCCCGCCATCGCGGCTCGGTTGGGTCACGTCGCACTTGCCGGTCGACGGCGCGATGAGCCTCCACAGCTCCACGGCGCAGGCCTCGAAGTCGTGCTCACGACCCCGGAACGTCTCGCGGATCAGGGTCAAGATCTGGCGCTGGTGCGCGTCGGTAGGAATCTGCTCGTCGGGCGTGCGGACGGTGGAGGTCGTCGGTGCGAGCAGCGGCTGAAAACGCCGCCCCTCCACCCAGGAAGACCAGACCTCGGGGCACGCCGGGCTGTCCGCGCCGTTGCCTTTAAGGACGTCATCGAGCCAGGTCCGGGTCACTGTCGCCGCGGTCAGGACCGTGAAGTGGGCCCGGTAGTTCTGGAAGCGAAGCCCTCCGGTGCTGCGCCAGATGGCCTGGAGCTCGTCGTCGGCGGTTAGCCCGGGAGCGCCCGGTGCGAGTAGCCCCCGGAACCTTATCCGTCGGCCGGGACCTGTCTTCTGGAAGAGCAAGAAGGGCGGCACCCGGCGACGGTCCTGACTTGGTCCGTGGCTCCACTCGAAGGCATCGCGGAGCAACACGTTGCCGAGGCGTCGTGTGTCGTGGAGATCGTGACCGGGCGTTCGGTTGTCGCCGTAGTAGGTGAAGACCCCGGTCTGCGGATCGAGCACATCTGGCCAGTCGACCTCAGAGCCGGTGGTGTAGAGCACCGCCAGCCTGACCGCGCCACGCTTCGGCGAACCCGAGTACCGGAAGCCGCCCTGGTTGCCGACCGGAAGAAGCTTGGCGATCGGATCGTCTGCTGCGGTGCCGCTGGTACCACCGTCGTAGAGCTGATCGACGATCAAATCGGCCATCGCCAGATCTGAGAAGGGCACGACGCGCTCGGTCTCTACCATAAAGAAATCATATCGAACTACCCGCGTCGCTCCTGCGTGACCCATAGTGTAGAACACGCGCCACGGAGTTAGCTGCTGCGAGATGCAAGTTGATCCTCGTGCCTGCGCGAGTGATGAGTGCGGGCGTACTAAGTCCGGGAGCGACGAAGTCGCTCCTAGACTCGGCGTGTAACGCCAACATGGTCGACCGTCGATATATATTAAGGTACGTTCAACGGTAAATAGGTGCGAAGGGGGAAGTCAGTGGCAGAAGATCAGAGTAAGGGAAGGCGGCAGAGGAGATTTCGCTTGTTTCTTCAGCTCGACGAGGAAGGGGATGATGTTCGCTACATCGCATGGTTTACTCTTCGAGGACGCGATTTCTACTGGGGTCCGTCTGGCCCAGTCCCCGAGACGCCCGCAACTACTTTTAGTGGATTGTCAGCCACAATAGAGATTCCCGAGGATGTTCGCCAGCTGGCGAGGGTGAGCTGGAAAGCTAGTAGTCATGAGTCAGGAGTGATGCACGTAAACTCGTCCGGCCAGCGCGTTCTAGATTCCTCGGATGTCTATGTCGGGCCGGTGACTGAAATCTCCGGTCCTCGTGCGTTCGCTCTCCTGGTCGATAAGCATCCTGAGCATCGTCCGGTCTACAGTCGCTCATTGACTCGGGGCGGTGATAGCGCAATTCTGATTAAGGTTCCGGAGACTGCCAGGTCTAAGCGGCACTACTTTGAGTTCTACCTGACTCCGGCTGGAGCATTCGATGCTCCACCTCCAATTGTAGGGATTAATAGCTCGAAGCCTTTGCCGCAGCCTGTTATCGTAAGCCTAGATGAGAAGCTCGATGTCGTCTTGGCGATCAGGCACCTAATTCTCGAATCAGACAGCGCTGACTCTAATCCAGATATTGGATTCTGGATCAATCTGCACTCGATGGGCGCCGATGGCTGACGATCAGCTGGGGACGTGGAAGTTGCAGTGGTGGTTATAGGCGGTTCACCTGTTGACTCGCACTCCACGAGCCCGCAGTAGTCGCTTCACCGTGCTCGGGCCGCACTTGTAGTACTCGGCCAGCTCTTGCCCGGTCGCCCGTTGTTGTAGCGCTGCATGAGGGGCCCGGTGTCAACCTCGGTTCTTGTTGGGCCAGTGGCAGCTGTTGCTTCGGCCGGCAGTTCGGACGCCGTTTCCCGTTTGCTGAAAGGGCCAGGGAGTCCTTCACTCATGCATCTGCTACCGCCAGCGGCCGTCAGCTGCGCAGGCAGAGTGGAAAGCGCGCCTTCGTAATTCCACCCTAGGCTTCAAAAAGTCCGGAGTTGGGCTCTGGCTCGTTGCCCACGGTTCGTCCCGTAGAGAGATCTTAAATACGATATCCAGGCCGGGGAGTTCTCTGCGTAACCGGTTCACTTCTTTCAAGACCTGCTCAATGGTCGGAATCCTGTCACCTGAGGCGAAGTTGTCCGTCCTCGGTGCATCGGGGCGGCCTAGCGCTCGAAGTCCGGCACTGGTTAGCCTCACTTCGGTTGCGCTACTAGGACTTTTTCTTACACATTCAAACTTCCGCACGAAGAAGTCGTAGGTGTTCATTGAGCTGGGAGTATTGCGACGCCACTGGCGTGCCGTCTCATTAGACGGATCCTTGCGGACTGTTAGTGAGATTTCTTCAGGAGTCTTTACGGGTATGCGTGGGTCGGGGAGCATCTGCCTCAGCTTATTGATCGCAGTCTCTTCCTTATGTATAGCTCTTATTGAGTTGCTCCAAAAGACCTTCTAGTTCCTGTAGAATTGTATGACTATCTGCAGATTTTGCAAGAGCAATGGCTGCGATGTTGAAGAGTGGCCTTCTCGATCACGGGGCCGCAGCCATACGTCGTGTGCCCGCGAGCGCTGTCTTGTCGTGGCCAGGCTGCATATGTGTCTCCCGGCGGTGTGCCGCGTTGTTTGATCGAGACTGGATCGACGTCGCCGGATCAAGGAGAGGATGGTCATGGAGACCAATGTGAGCAACGGCACCAGGTGCGGCGCTGTCCGCAGACGGAACCAGAGCTTCAACTCCCGAACGAAGAACTGGACCAACCGCGACGAGCATGGCGCGTTCATGTACTAGAAGGCTGATTTGAACTCCTTCAAGGGCGTTTGCGAGGAGAGGTGATCATGTACTTCGAGATTCTCCGCTCGACAGATCAGCGGTACTACTCCACGGCTGCCACAGTCAGCAACAAGGTCGTGCTGCAGGGCGAGGCATACACCCGGAAGTCGTTGGTGAGCACAGCACGCCAGCGACGTCATCAATGCCGGTGCGAGCAACGCGTGGGTGATCGACCGGACCTGACGTCCGGCTGGGGTGGAGGGCGTTCGCCGTTGGCTTCTGACCGGTGGCGACATGTTTGACAGCGCCTCCGTGAGGCCCACCACACCTAACAGGCCGGACCCGGCGATCGGGTCCGGCATTCGTCGTTCCCCGGGTGCTCCGACGACTGTCGGCCGGTCACGGCGGCCTCGGCCCGCCACTCCTCGCGGTGGACCTGGAGGAATCCGTGTGTGTCGCCGGCCTGAGGACGAGTTCGGCATCCCACGGTCAGGGCGGGCCGTCGCCGTCTATCGGGACGTGACACCGAGAGGCCAGGACGGGGATGGCAGCGATCTGCTCGGCGCGCAGCTCCTCCTGGAAGATCCCGGCCGGCCGCCGTGGCGGAGAGCAGTGAAGGACGTCGTCGGGAGTGACGATGACGTCGACGCTGAAGTCGTGGCGCGACTCCGGAATGTCCTCGTCGACGATCTGGAGGGAGTGCACCGTGGTCACGATCGTCGTTCCGGGGCCGATCAGCCCGGCCTCCTGAAGGAGGCCGACCTCGATGTCGGAGTACCCGGCACCCTTGCCGAGGCGGGCTCCCCGCCTGTTCACCGCGACGCTGCCGCAGAGGACGAGGTCGACAGGCCGCATCTCGTCGACTCCCACGGTCGGGGCGGTCGTCGCGGCCACCTCCGTGGAAGCGGCCTCGGCCGGAGGCACGGTCAACTCGGCGGGATCGAGGAGGTAGAAGGGCCTCGGGCCGGCGAGCTTCGGAACAGCCATGTAGACGAGCTTGTCCTCGACGAGCGCCCTGGTCCGGGCGGGATGCTGCGGCCTGTCGGGGACAGCCTTGATCGTCCGGGCCGCACGCCACACCTCCAGCATGGCGAGGCGGTCGGCAGCGACGCCGGCTCCGGTGAAGTCGGGGATCCGCCCGTGGACTCCTCCCGGGGAGGCACCGTGTTGTTCGAGCAGGTCCCAGATCTTGTGCCGAATCGCGTGTTTGGCCTGGTCGGGGCCCATCTCTGCTCTCCTGTCTAGGTGCTGGCCATCAGCATGAGGAGTCGGTCGTGGACATCGTCGACGTCGGGCTCCGAGCGCCACGGGCGGAGTTCCTGGCAGGCGCGGAAGACGATGTTGACGCCACCTCCGCCCCTCGTCGTCTCTACCACGTCGATGGCGCGATTCAGGCAGCTCGCGGCCTCCTCGATCTTGCGTTGCCTGATGAGAGCCAACGCAAGATTGCCCAGGACGATTGCCTGGGACTTCGTCTGCCCGGAGAGCGCTTCCGCGGTGGTGCGCAGTACCGGCTCGGCGCGAGCGGGGGCGTTGAGAAACAGATAGCAGGACCCGGCGAGCCTGCCGTAGTGGGCCGGCGAGAGGAGCTCGGCGGAGACGTCATCGGGGCCTGAACCAGCCAGGCAGTCTTGTGCACGCGCAAGAGCAGCCTCGCACTCGTTGAAGTCGCCGAGAATGGCGTGAGCTTCTGCCGTGTGCAGGATCGCCAAGCCGGCGAGGGCTGGGCTTTGCTGTGCCGTCAACTCGGCAGACCGCTTGGTGAGGCACAGACCTGCCTGGGCGTCGTTCTCGCCGTAGAGCGCGACGAAGCTCCGCCGGAGTAGAGCGTGCCCTTCGGCGACGGGATCGTGGAGTTGACGTGCTGTAGCGGCGGCCCTGTCAAGATGGGTCTTCGCGGTGCGATGGTCGCGCCGTTGAGAGGCGTCCCAGACGAGTCGCGCCATCAGAATGGCCGCCTCGGTCTCCACGATGAGCAGCTCCCGTCGAGTCTTGCCCGATATGGCATGCGCTCGCAGGAACGCAGCTTGTGCCAGGCACTGGCCCGTATCGGCCAGCAGCGACGTCGATGGCGCAGTGTCGTATCGCCGGTCGAGTTCCTGGACGGAGTCGCGGAGACGAGCGATCGCTACGAGATCGATGCCTGCTGGGCTGGCCATCGCGCGAGTGAGCCGATCGTCGTTGCTCGAGTCCGTAGGAGCGATGTCGTCGAGCATGTCGTCGAGCTGTTCGAGCGAGAGCCCGAGAACAGAGGCAACTCGAGGACGCAATCCGGCGAGGGGGGCCGTCTCGCCGGACTCCCAGCGGGCGATGGTCGTGCGATCCACACCGAGTCGTTCGGCCAGTCGTTCCTGGCTGTATCCCATCGTGCGTCGGCGTTGGGCTAGGCATCGTCGCCGGGGGGACATTCGCGGTTCCTCCGTCTGTGTCGTTGCAGCTCAATAACCCGGTTGCGGCAGAGATGCGACAGCGATGCAGCACCGGTGCGCTGGTGGCCGGGGATTATCCGCGGTTGAGTCGAGACTACGGATCGATGGCAGTGGCCAGGGCGCATATGCGGAAGTGCGGCAGGTGAACGGGTGTGCGCCGAGATCCGTTCGATCACATCGACAACAGTGGAGGTTCGACATGGGTGGCGATCCGCAGAGCTGTAGCGGCCCCCTTAGTGGGAACGAGTTCGACCTGGACATGCGCTTGGTCGAGTTCGGGCCGGTGGCGTCGGTACTGCTCGGCAATACCGACGACGGCTGCGACACCGACCGGAACGGCGACTGCTGATCAGAGGCCGCCGTGACCGCTCGATGCTGCTGTGCGGTCACGGTGGGCTCGCTGTTCTTCGGACCGGAGGCTATGAATGACGAAATCGACGCGCTGCCGTCGTGTCGATGCGGCACAAATGCGGGTGAGCATGTTCGGGTCCGATGTCGTTCCCGACTGGTGGCCGGACTCAGCCGATGCTGGGAACTCCGGGCCGCTGACCGAACAACCATGGTGCTCCTGGGTTCGGGAGGCCTGGTCGCAGGAGGTTTCCAACGCGGTATCGGTAGCGAGCCCGTCGTTGGCCACGCAGATCGAGGCAGTGCGTGCGGGCAAACAATCTGATTCGCTAAGCGCCCGCCGAACGGCGTTCGCCCTGGTTCGCTATTTGGTTCGTATGCGGGGGCGGGCGACGCCGTTCGGTCTGTTCGCAGGTACTGGGCCGCTGTGCTTTGGCAGGGCGACGTCGGGGCTATGGCCGGGGAGGGGTGCGATCCGCAACCGGACGAGAAGCGCTGAGCTCAACCAGCTGATTTCCCAGAAGGAGGCGTCCCCAGAGGTCGCCGCTCTGCTGACAGTGGTGCGCAGCGATATGGCGGCGCAGTACGGCGGCCGGGTAGTTGTCTCTGCCACACCTGGTGTGGCGGTGTCGATCCGCCGTACCCGTGCGGTGGAGGTGGCGCTCACAGCGGCATCCAAGGCGATCGCGATGCCACTGCTAGTGAAGAAGGTCGTCGCGGAGCTCCCCGGTAGTGCGCCTGAGTCGGTACAGGGCATGCTTCTGGATCTGCTGCGGGGAGGCGTGCTGGTCAGTTGTCTACGCGCCTCCTCGGTCGTCGTCGATCCAATGGTGAATCTCGTTGAGCGTGGTGTGACGGACGGCAGATCCGCAGCCCGAACCGTCGATCTCGGACTGGCCGGGGCGGTTGTCCTTCCCGAGACGGTGGCTGACGAGATCGAGAACGGTGCCGCGCTGCTCCTGCGACTGACCCGTCACCGTCGTGGCCATCCTGGCTGGCAGGCATACCACCGTGAGTTCCTCGAACGTTTCGGGACCGGGGCACGAGTGGGCCTGGACGACTTGTTCGACCCCGCCGCCGGGCTCGGCATTCCGGAGCACATCGCCACTGGCATCTAGCCGCCACGAGAGTTGACCGATCGAGACCGGACGTTGCTCGATCTTGCTCAGCAGGCGGCGCTCTCAGGTCAGCGTGAGGTCGTGCTCGATGACGCGCTGCTGGCTCGCCTGGATCCAGGCGGGGAGGCGGTACGCGAAGCGCCACACCTGGATGTCTCGGTACAACTTCACGCGCAGTCGGTCTCGGAACTCGATGCAGGCGGGTTCCGGGTGGCTGTGACAGGGGTGGGGCGTAGCGGCCTTGCGACGACCGGACGTTTCCTCGATCTGATGCCCGAAGTTGATCGGAAGCGGATGCTCCTTGCGTTGCGATCGCTCCCCCCGATGGCCCGCGGCGCCGTCCCGGCGCAGTTGTCTTTCCTGCCGGGAGAGTGCTCAGCAGCAGATGTTGCCCGTGTCGTGCAGGTACTTCCGGCCGTGCTGCCTGTAGGAGAGTTCCCCTTCTCCTGGCCGCCCTCGACGCGGGTCGTGCACGTACGGGATCTGCTGGTCACGGCTGATCACCACGGGATGTACCTCCTCGATGGTTCCCGCGACGAGATAGTCGAGCCGGTGGTCGCCAATGCGCTCACGGGCCGGGTGATGCCACCGCTTGTTCGATTCCTAGCTGAGGTGTGGCGGACGTCGGCGACAGTGGCACGGCAGTTCGACTGGGGTGCGGCCGAAGGACTGCCGTTCCTCCCCCGTCTGCTCAGAGGCCGGTGTCGCATCTCGGCTGCCCGCTGGCGTCTGCACCCGGGGGTGCTTCCTGAGGGGGTCGCTTCCCACGAGCATTGGCGCGATTCCTTGCAGCGGGAACAGCACCGTCTCGGGTTTCCGGAGGTGATCGAGGTCGGAACCCGGGATCGACGCCTGCGCCTCGATCTGCGTGCGCGGATGGATCGCGATCTGTTGCGTGATCCTCTCATTCGTGCCGGCCGGTCGGTGACCCTCGTGGAGGCTCCCTCCGCCTTCGATCTTGGGTGGTGCAATGGGCGTGCGCATGAACTTGTCGTGCCCCTCGTGTCCGCTACCGGACCGACGGCCACTTCGTTGAGAGCTGGGCGAGGAGTGCGGGTCGGACGTAACGGCGGTCTGCTCCCCGGCTCTCGTGTGGTTTCGGCTCGAATCGCGTGTGCCCCCGAGGCGATCGACGCAGTTATTGCCGAGCACCTCCCGGTCCTGCTCGACGACCTCGACGCACACCGGAGATGGTGGTTCGTCCGGGTGAGCTCCCCTCGCCCACAGTTACGGCTACGGCTGGTCGACGAGCGCTTCGGGCATGGGGCAGAGCGGCTCGGGTTGTGGGTTTCGGAACTGCGTCGTCGGGGCCTGGTCGGAGATCTGCTCCTCGACACCTACCGACCCGAGGTGGCTCGCTACACCGAGCACGGGGATGAATCGACGATGGCGGCGGCAGAGGCGGTGTTTGTCGCCGACTCCGCCGCTGCCCGTGCCCAGATTCTCGCCGCCTCCGCACCAGCGGAGAGTGAAGTCCTCACCGCCGCAGGGATGTTCGACCTACTCAGCGCACTGACCGGCGGACCGATCGCTGCGGCGCGCTGGCTCCTCCGCCGGGACGACCTCGCCTCAGCAGACCCGCTGCGTGATCGCTCGCATACCGCCGCTGTCGCGGAGCTTTGCGGATCGTCCGGTGGCGCGGCACTTCCTGAGAGCGTAGGCCGGGCCTGGCGCGGTCGTTCCCGGACAGCAGTCCGGTACAGGCGTGCTCTCGACGAGCGGACTCATACGACTGCCCCTCCGGTGGCACCACGCGACACGATCGTGGTCTCGCTGCTGCATCTGCATCACGTCCGCGCCATCGGACCGGATACAGAGCGAGAGGCGAGGTTGTTCAAGTTGGCGCGGACTGCCGCGCTGGCGATGCTTGCACGCACACCTGCGGGGACGGTGCATCCGTGACCAGTAGATCGTCGAACGCCGCTAAGGCGGCCTACTACGCGCGGGAGCTGACCGAGTCCCTCGCGACTCCTTGGCCGCGGACGATGGAGGAAGGCCTTGGCACACGCAGCCTTCGCTGGTGGGACCAGTCGCTGTCGAAGGGGGCAGCCGGTGTCGCAGTCCTACATGCTGTTCTTGGCCGTCCAGACCGAGCGCATCGTTGGTTGACCCGTGCGGTCTGCGAGGACGTCAGCATCGCTCAGGGGTGTGGGCTCTGGTTCGGCGCACCGGCCGTGGCCTTCGCCGTCGGCTCGGTCGGTGGTAACAGGTACTCGTCCGCCGCCACGCGATTACACGATGCCGTCACATCCTTGGTGAGACGCCGTCTTGCCGCTGCCGACGCCCGGGTCAGGCTCGGTGCCTGCCCGAGTCGTTCGGAGTTCGACGTCGTGCGAGGTCTCGCCGGACTCGGTGCGCTCCTGCTTCCCAGCTCGATCGGCATGAAGGCGAAAGATGACGCCCTTCTCCGGTTGGTGCTCGCCCATCTCGTACGGCTCACCGAGCCCATCGCACATGTGGGTGGCAACGCGGTCCCGGGGTGGTGGACCCATGACACACCGTCCGGCTCGGCGACGGAGCGCTACGCCGGCGGACACAGCGATCTCGGTGCTGCACATGGGATCACAGGGCCACTCTCGTTACTGAGTCTCGCCCTTCGGAGCGGTGTAGAAGTGGCCGGCCAGGTTGAAGCGATCCACCGAATTTGTTCCTGGATGGACTGTTGGCGCCAGGAAACACGCGCCGGCCACTGGTGGCCCCAGCGAGTGACCCGAGCTGACGTGGAGGAGGGCCAGCTGGTCCTGCTGGCCGGGCCCGGACGTCCGTCCTGGTGCTATGGCACTCCCGGTATCGCCCGCGCCCTGCAACTTGCCGGGATCGCCCTGGGCGACCCCGCACGCTGCCGTGGGGCCGAGGACGCACTGCTCCGCTCCGTCATCGATCCGGTCCAGCTCGACTCACACGTCGACACGTCCGTCTGTCATGGCTGGGCGAGCACCGTGGCTACGGTCTGGCACGCTGCCCAGGACTTGAACTCCTCCGGGCTGTCCAACGCGCTCGGCCCGCTCACCGAGACTCTGTGCGCCCGCGCCGACGAGTCGTTGGGCGGACCGATCGGTCTGGTCGACGGCGTTGCCGGCGTCGCCCTCACGCTGCACACGATCGCGACCGGTGAAGCGAAGGGGTGGGGCCGATGTCTTCTGCTGAGCTGAGCAGAACTGACTGTCACGGCTGGCAGCAAATCACTATGCGCTGCGCTGACAGAGACGTCGCCGAACAGGCCGCAATCGACCATCTCCGCCCGGCTCTCGAAGCCGTTTCCAGCGGTATCGATGCTTGGTGGTTCGTCCGCAAAGCCGGGACGTGGCGGATCCGCCTCCATCCGCGCGACGGCGCTGACGACGCAGTTACTGTCGTCTGCTCCGCTCTGGAGCATCCAGAGCGGATACTGCAGACCGACGTCACGGTGTACGAACCGGAGTCGGCAGCCTTCGGCGGTCGGGTCGCGATGGTCCTCGCTCACGAGCTGTTCGCCGTGGACAGCGCTCACTTGCTGGCCCACTTCCACCGCGCTGGAGGAGACCCGGCCCGTATCCACCCGTCGGGAGTTGGGAATCCTGCTGGCCACCCGCTTGCTGCGGGGAGCCGGACTCGACTGGTACGAGCAGGGCGATGTCTGGCACCGAGTCGCCGCACACCGCTCGACATCCGACACGCCGACCCTGCCCGGACTGAGCCGAGCCGTAGGCGCGCTGATCACGGCTGCCGACGACGCGCCCGGGAGCCCGCTGCACACCCGCCCCGCCTGGCGGTCCGCTTTCGCGCACACCGGGCGCCGACTCGCAAGACTCGCCCACTCAGGAGACCTGCAACGGGGACTCCGAGCTGTACTGGCCCATCACCTGCTGTTCCTGTTCAACCGCATCGGCATTCCCGGCACCGAGCAGCACCACCTCGCCGCCGCCGCACACAGTGTCTTCCGAGAGGACCACCACATGTCCAGCGCCCCCGTTACCGGTTCCGAGGACCACGACGCCGACCGGTTGCGCGCCGCGCTGGCTGATCACATCCGCGCCCGCGGCACCTTTCGCACCGCAGCCGTCGAACAGGCATTCCGGTCCGTGCCCCGACACCTCTTCTTGCCCGAGGTCGACGCAGCCACCGCCTACGCTCCACGACCCGTCGTCACCAAGCGCGACGCCGACGGCGCCGCGGTGTCCTCGGCGTCCAGCCCCAACCTGGTCGCGGCCATGCTGGAGCTACTGGACGTCCGGCCCGGACAACGGGTCCTCGAGATCGGCGCGGCGACTGGTATCAACGCCGCGCTGTTGGCCGAGGTCGTCGGCGAAACCGGCGCTGTGAGTACTGTCGAGATCGACGCCGACCTCACCGAGCGGGCCCAACGTGCGCTCGTCAGTGCCGGGTACGGGCGTGTCGTCGTGCACTGTGGCGACGGTGCTCTGGGGCATCCGGAGTCGGCGCCATTCGACCGGATCATCGTCACCGCCGGAGCTTGGGACGTGCCGCCGGCCTGGTGGCAGCAGCTCGTCCCGGGCGGGCGACTCGTGGTCCCGGTTCGTCTGCACGGGAGTGGATTGACCCGGGTCCTGCCGTTCGATCGTGATCGCGATGCCGCCACCATGACCGCGCGCGAGGCGCTGGTCTGCGGTTTTGTCCCGATGCGCGGAATCGACGACCACCCGGACGACGTCGTGCGTCTGGCACGCGACGTCCTGCTTGCCGTCGACCGCGCCGACGGTCCCGACGCCCAGGCGCTCGCCAACGTACTCACCTACGAACCCAGTTCCGCCTGGACCGGTGTGGTAGTCGGTCACGACGACGAGGCCGAGCACCTCGACCTTTGGTTGGCCACCACTACGTCCGATCTCGGCTTTGGGCGCCTGCGCGTCGGCCCGGACGCACGTGGGGCCGGGGCGGCCGACCCGGCCCTCCGTTGGGCGGGAGCGTCGCTGTACCTGAACGGAAGCCTGGCCTATGTCGTGGTCCGCCCGCATGATGAACGGAGCGACGAACTAGGGATCGTCGCGCACGGCCCTGAGTCTGCCGGTCTGATCGAACGGCTGCGGAGCGCGCTCGACGAATGGGCAAGAAGACGACCGACTCAGCCGATGGTGACCGCTCATAGCAACCCGGTCTGCGACGTCGCGGGGATTCGTCGCCAGCACTCTCGATTGGTAGTGCGCTGGTAGCTGCCTGCCTGATGCCGTTGTTCGGGGACTCTCGGGAACACGCCGGTGTCCAGGGGCGTTGACGGGCGGCCCGACCCGCCCGACCCGGAGGTCCCGCGTGCCCGTCCCCACCCTCCCGTCCGTCGCCGACCAGGCCGAGAAGCTGATCGAGCTGGGAGCCACCGGCCCCCTCGCCCCGGACGTGCTGCGGAAGGAGGCGGCCGCGCTGCCCGGCGGTCCGGGCCTGCTCGTCGTCGCCGGGCTGCGGCCGTCGGCGCTCGCGCCACTGCTGCGCCGCGCCGGGCGGGCCGGCTTCGTCGTCGAGGACATGACCGACGCCGACGACTTCGCCCCCACCGCGGAGGTCCCGGACGCCCCGGTCTGGCTGCTCACCGATCCCGGTCGCGGCGACGACCTGCAGAACGCGTCGCCGGCCGAGGCGGAGGTGGAGTTCGCCGCCCGCGACCGGCTCCCGATGCTCCTCACCGAGGGCGTCCAGTGGGTGCTGCAGGCCCCCGACGTGCTGGAACGCAACCACTGCTTCATGACGACCGGCTCCCGGCTGCGGAAGGCGACCGGCCGGTTCGACGCCCGCACCCCCGCCGTCTGGATCTCGAACGGCACCGGGCGGGACGGCCGGGACCGCCGCGACGCCCCGAAGGTCGGCTGGTGCTGGTGGAACAACCGGCACACCTGGCTGGGCTTCGGCTCCGGTGCCGCGCGGCTGGTGGGGCCTGCGCCGGCGCGCTGAACACCCGGATGGCGAGCCCCCGGGGTCAGGCCTTGTGGGTGAGGGTCGCCGCGACGCCGGTCGCGGCGACCAGCACCAGGATCTCGACCGCGGCCCAGGTGAGGACGGGTGTACGGCCGTCCCGCAGCCGACGACGGGTGCGGGCGCCGAGCGCGACCGCCCCGGCGAGCAGCGCCACCTTCGTCAGGACGACCGCGCCGTACGTCGTCGTGACCAGGTCGGCCGGCGACGACAGCCGCGCGGTCGCGGCGGCCACCCCGGACAGCGTCAGCACCGCGACACAGACCGCGGCGAGCCGGGAGAACCGGGGCAGCGCGACCCGCAGCACGGCGGGATCCCGGGCCAGGACGAGGACCGCCCCGAGCCCTCCCACCCACAGCAGCGCCGCCGCCACGTGCAGCACGACACCGGGCACGGCGAGCGCGGCGGGCGGTGACGCGGCCGCACCGGCCACGGCGACGACGAGCACCAGCGCCGGCGGTCCGGCGCCCTGACCGGGCCGGGCGGGCCGGGCCGCGACGGCCCCGGCCAGCAGCACCACCGCGACCGCGGCGGCGAGCAGCCCCGCCCCGGCCCGGGGACCGGTGAGGAACGCGACGACGTCGCCGATCCGCACCGACCCGAGCGGGCGTCCCGCGAGGATCGCCCCGCGCACCACCGCCTCGACCAGCAGCACGGCGAGCCAGGCCGGCACGGCGGCCGCGAGCACCCGGTCGGCGCCGGGTGCGCGGCCGGGGGCGAGGAGCGCGGCGAGTGCCGCCCCGGCGACGGTCAGCGCGGCGAGGTCGGCCGCCGTCCGTACCAGGGTGCGGGCGACGTCGAGCGGGACGCCGTCCGGTCCGATCCCGCCGGTGACGCCGGCCGTGAGGACCGCGGCGCCCGCAGCGACCGCGCACCAGGCGGCGGGCCCGGCACGGGGCTCCCGGGCGGGCCCGGCCTTCCCGGGGGCGGGGACGTCGGCGGAGGTCAGCTCTTCGCCCGGCGCAGCGCGACGACCGCGCCGCCACCGATCACGACGACGGCGGCGAGGATCCACGGCCAGACCGGCGCCCCGTCTCCCGACTCCGCCGCGGCGGGTGCCGCCGACGCCTCCGGGGCAGGGGAGCCCGGTGCCTCCGCGCCCGGCGCGGCGGCCGGGGCGGGGGTGGTGGCCGCGGCGCCGGGGCCCGGCCGGGTCAGGGTGAAGGGAACGGTCCCGGCGACCGGGTGGCCGTCGTCGGAGACGACCCGGTAGTCGACGGTGTAGGCGCCGGCCGGTCCGAGCGGGCGCAGCGGCACCGTGAGGGTGGCGCCGTCGCCGGTGGCGGGGCCGGCGGCGTACGCGGCGCCGTCCGGGCCGCGGACCGTCACCGTCGCCTCGTGGGCGGGGATCTCCTCGGAGAACGTCAGCGTCACCGTCGTCGGGGCGTCGGCCACCTGCGCGTCGGCGGCCGGGGTGCTGGACTCGAGCTCGGTGTGCGCCCAGGCCGGTGCGGCGCCGAGGACGACGGCGAGCAGCACGGCGGGCAGCACGACCGCGGCGCGCCGGAGGGTGGGGAGTAGGGGGCGCACCCAGAAGGGGTCGTCGTGGACGCCGGTCCGGTTCCCGTCGTGCCGTGATTCGTCGGAGCGGCCTCAGCGTCCCGCGCGGGCGAGCGCCTCGGTCGCGGCGAGGTGGCCGGACATGCCGTGGACCCCGCCGCCCGGTGGCGTCGACGCGGAGCAGAGGTACACCCCGTCCAGCGGCGTCGCGTACCGCGACCAGCGCGGGACCGGGCCGAGCACGGCCGAGAACAGGCCCGCCATGGCGCCGTTGATCGCGCCGCCGACGTAGTTCTCGTCGTCGTGGTGCAGATCGGTGGCCGTGCGCACGGTGCGGCGTTCGACCAGGTCCCGGAAACCGGGGGCGAACCGCTCGACCTGCCGCTCGATCGCCGCGGTCATGTCCCGGTCCGAGCCGTTCGGGACGTGGCAGTAGCTCCACAGCGTGTGCTTCCCGGCCGGCGCCCGGGTGGGGTCGGCGACGCAGGCCTGCACCGCGAGCACGTAGGGCGCGTCCGAGTGCCGGCCGGCCTCGGCGTCGGCCTCCGAGCGGGCGATCTCGTCGAGAGTGCCGCCGAGGTGCAGCGTCCCGGCGCGGCGGCAGTCCGGGTTCGTCCACGGCACCGGTCCGGACAGCTCGAAGTCGACCTTGCAGACGCCCGGTCCGTACCGGTGCCGGCGCAGCGAGCGGGCGTACCCGGCCGGGAGGTCCGCCATCGCCAGGAACTGGAACGGGGTGACGTCGAGCAGCGTCAGGTCCCGGGCCGGCAGCTCGGCGAGCGAGCCGATCCGGTGCCCGGTCTCGATCTCGCCGCCGAGCCGCCGCAGCTCCCGGACCATCGCGTCGGCGAGCACCCCGGACCCGCCCTCGACGACGGGCCAGTCGGCCGCGTGCGCGGCGACGACGAGCGCCAGCGCGAACGCCGAGGTCAGCGGGGCGTCGAGGCGGCGGATCGTGTGCGCGCCCGCCCCCGCGAGGAGGGCGCGGGCCTCGTCGGTGCGGAACGCGGCACGGCCCAGGTCACGCACCCCGAGCAGGCCGGGCAGCCCGAACCGGGCCAGCGTCACCGGGTGGCGCGGCACCCGGCGCAGGGACCCGAGCATCTCCGGCCACAGTTGCTCGTGGTCGCGTACGAGGGGACCGAGCAGCCGTTCCCACGCGGGGCCGTCCTCGCCCAGCCCGGCGGCGGTCGACGCGACGGAGCGGTGGGCCAGCGCAGCGCGACCGCCGTCGAGCGGATGCGCGAACGCGATCTCCGGGTACCGCATCCGCACCCCGAGCCCGTCCAGGTCGAGGGTCCGGAAGAACGGCGAGACCATCGCGAGCGCCTGCACCGTGGAGCAGACGTCGTGCGTCCACCCGTCGCGGTGGGTGCTGCGCAGCCCCCCGCCCGGCTCGTCGGCCGCCTCGTACACCCGCACCGCGCGTCCGGCCCTGGCCAGCGTGATCGCGGCGGCGAGACCGTTCGGCCCCGACCCGACGACGACCGCGTCTAGCGCCACGACGGCAGCCAGAGCTCGGCCTGCCAGTGCGCCTGGGTGATCGGGTCGCCGACCAGGATCGGCCACAGCCACACGAAGTTCACCAGGATCAGCGCGAGCCACCCGGCGACGACGAGCCGGCCGGTCCGCCGTCGTCGTTCGGACTCGCCGGCGTGCCCCAGCATCCGGCCCATCACCAGCACGACCCCCAGCACCAGGAACGGCACCACCGGCATCATGTAGAAGAAGTACATCTGCCGGTCGAGGTTCAGGAACCAGGGCAGGAACCCGGCGCCGTAGCCGACGAGCACCGCGATCCAGCGCCAGTCGGCCCGCGTCACGGCCCGCCACAGGCCCCACAGCAGCACGGGGATCGCCGGCCACCACAGGGCGGGTGTCCCGATCAGCATCACCGCCGACACGCACTCGGACTCCCCGCAGCCGGTCGCCGAGTCGGAGTAGCGGTAGAGCATCGGGCGCAGCCCCATCGGCCACGTCCACGGCTTCGACTCCCACGGGTGCCGTCCGGCGGAGCTGGTCGTCAGGTTCTCGTGGAACGCGAGCGCCTGACCGTGGTAGTACCAGAGCGACCGCACCGCGTCCGGCATCCAGGACCACATGCCGCCGGTGCCGATCTCGCGGCCGACCTGGTGCCGGTCGATCCCGGTCTCGCTGCCGAACCAGGCCCACCAGGAACCGACGTAGGTGAGGATCGGGACCAGCGCGAGGGCCCAGAGCGCCGGCGCGAGGTCGCGGGCCGCCGTACCGGCCCACGGGCGCGCCACCCCGGCCCGCCTCCGCAGCGAGACGTCCCAGAGCACGCACAGCACGCCGAACGCGGCCACGTAGTACGAGCCGTTCCACTTCACCGCGCAGGCGAGCCCCAGACAGACGCCGGCGACGAGCCGCCACCAGCGCACCCCCCAGCGCGGGCCGAACGGATGGTCACCGACACGTCCCGCGGCGATCACCCGGGCCATCCGGGCACGGACGTCGTCCCGGTCGCAGAGCAGCGCCGCGAACGCGGCGACCACGAAGACCGCGGAGAACGCGTCGAGCATCCCCATCCGGGACTGCACGTGGGACAGGCCGTCGGCGACGAGCAGCAGGCCGGCGAGGCCGCCGAGCGCCGTCGACCGGGTCAGCCGCCGCCCGATCCGGACGACCAGCAGGACGGTCAGCACCCCGGCCAGCGCGGCCGAGACCCGCCAGCCGACGCCGTCGTAGCCGAAGACCAGCTGTCCGAGCGCGATCAGCTGCTTGGCCAGCGGCGGGTGGACGATCTTCTCGTAGCCCGGGTTGTTCTCGACGCCGCCGTTCCGGACCATCTCCCAGGCCTGCGGGACGTAGTGCTTCTCGTCGAAGACCGGTGTGCCACGGTCGGTCGGCTCGCCCAGGTCGTAGAACCGGAGCAGTGCCGCGATCAGCACGACGCCCGCCGTCACCAGCCACCCGTACAGCCGATCGGCCGGGGGCGGGACACCGAGGCGGGCTCCCGGACCGGGATCGGCCCGCCGCAGCGGCGGGGGAGTGCCGTGCGGCGTCAGACCGGGCTCCGGACCCGCTCCGGCGACCCTGCTCCCGGGGTCGGCGGTCGAGGTGGGCATCGCCGTCGATCGTAGGCTGGTCCCCGTGTCGCCCGCCGCTGCCTCCGGTCCCGGGGCGTCCGTCGCCTCCCCAGCGACGACGCCCGGACGCCTCGTCCTGGCCGCGACCCCGCTCGGCGACCCGCGGGACGCCTCGCCGCGGCTGCGTGAGCTGATCGGCACCGCGGACGTCATCGCCGCCGAGGACACCCGCCGCTTCCGGACGCTCGCCGCGTCACTGGAGGTCACCTACGTCGGCCGGATCGTCAGCCACTACGACGCCGTCGAGACGGAGCGGCTCCCCGGGCTGCTGGCCGCGGTCCGGGACGGCGCGACCGTCCTGGTGGTGTCCGACGCCGGGATGCCCGCCGTGTCCGACCCCGGCTACCGGCTCGTCGCCGCGGCCGCCGCCGAGGACCTTCCCGTCACCTGCGTCCCCGGCCCGTCGGCGGTGACGACGGCGCTGGTCCTGTCCGGGCTGCCCTGCGAGCGGTTCTGCTTCGACGGCTTCCCCCCGCGGCGCTCCGGCGACCGGAGGCGCTGGCTGGAGACCCTGCGCGACGAGCGCCGCGCCGCGGTCTTCTTCGAGTCGCCGCGCCGGACCGCCGACACCCTCGCCGACGCCGTCGCCGTGCTGGGGCCCGACCGCCGCGCCGCGGTGTGCCGGGAGCTGACCAAGACCTACGAGCAGGTGAAGCGCGGGACGCTCGCCTCGCTCGCCGCGTGGGCGGCGGAGGGCGACGTCCTGGGTGAGGTGACGATCGTCCTGGCCGGCGCGGAGGCCCGCGAGGCCCCGCCGGTCGAGTCGCTGGTCGACGCGGTCCAGGAGCGCACCGACGACGGCGAGCGGCTGAAGGACGCCGTCGCCGCGGTCGCCGAGGCCGCCGGGGTGCCGAAGCGGGAGCTGTACAACGCGACGCTCGCGGCGCGCGGCTGAGCCGCTCCCCGCTCGGCGCTCCCCGCCGGCGCTCCCCGCCCGGCGCGCCGGCCCGCCTGTGGTGCCCCGACTCTTCCGGTGCAGCCGACCAGGCACCTACTTCTGCCGAATCGCTGCCTCAGGCAGCGATGTCGCAGAGATGCATGTGTGCCGACTGGTCCTGGCGAGGCTGCAGCGGCGTCGTGCGCCACGGCCGTGCACCTCCTGCGATACCGCTGCCTGACGCAGCGATATCGCAGAAGGGGTGCCCGGGCCCTCGCAGCGGATCCACCAGCGGCCCCGGAGCAGGGGCGCCGGAATCCGCGGCGCCGGAACGTGCTGCTCGGAATCCGAGGCTCGGAACCTGCGGCCACGTCCGCTCAGGCGTTCGCCTTCTCCGTCGCGCGGGCCCGGACCGGGATCGCGCGCACGACCGGCTCGACGTAGCGCGCCGCGATCGGCCCCAGCACGGCCATGATCAGCACGTAGGCCGTCGCCAGGGCCGAGAGCTCGGCGGGGACCGCGGCGTAGCCGACGGCCAGGCCGGCGATGACGATCGAGAACTCGCCGCGCGCGACCAGCGCGGCCCCGGCGCGGGCGCGGCCCATCCGGCCGATCCGGGCCCGGCGGGCGGCCCACCAGCCCGTCGCGTACTTGGTGGCGGTGGTCGACACGGCCAGCACCAGAGCCCAGCCCAGCACCGGAGGGATCGCCCGCGGGTCCGTCGTCAGGCCGAACACCACGAAGAACACGGCGGCGAACAGGTCGCGCAGCGGTTCCAGGAGCTTCGTCGCGTTCTCCGCGGTCGACCCGGAGATCGCGATCCCGAGAAGGAACGCCCCGACGGCCGCCGAGACCTGCATGGCCTGGGCGAACCCGGCCACGAGCAACGCCGCGCCGAGGACCTTGAGGAGGAAGACCTCGCGGTCGTCGGAGTCGACGATCGCCGAGACGTAGCGGCCGTAGCGCAGCGCGACGACCAGGACGACGGCGATGACGACCAGCGAGATCGTGACCGCGCTGATCCCGCCCCACAGCGTCACCCCGAGCAGCAGCGCCGTCAGGATCGGCAGGTAGAGGGCCATCACCAGGTCCTCGAACACCAGCACCGAGAGGATCACCGGGGTCTCCCGGTTGCCCAGCCGTCCCAGGTCGGACAGCACCTTCGCGACGATCCCGGACGACGAGATGTACGTGACGCCGCCGAGCACCATCGCGCCGACCGGCCCCCAGCCGAGGATCAGCGCCACCGCGACGCCCGGCGCGGCGTTGAGCACGATGTCGACGAGTCCCGCCGTCCAGGACCGCTTCAGTCCCGTGACGAGCTCGGCGGCGGAGTACTCCAGCCCGAGCAGCAACAGCAGCAGGACGACGCCGACCTCACCGGCCAGCGAGGTGAAGTCACCGATGTCCCCCAGCGGGAAGATCCCGCCGGAACCGAAGGCGAGCCCGCCGACCAGGTACAGCGGGATGGGCGACAGACCGATCTTCTGCGCGAGCCTGCCGAGCAGGCCGAGGCCGAAGAAGACGGCGCCGAGCTCGAGGAGTTCGAGTGCGGTGTGGTCCAAGGCGGCTCAGCCGCGCGCGAGGACGTCGGCGGCCTGTTCGAGCTTCTCCGTGGTCCCGATCGCGATCACGATGTCGCCGGCGGCGAGCACGAAGTCCGGGGTCGGGGAGGGGAGGACCTGTCCGGCGCGCATCACCGCGACCACCGACACCTGGGTGCGGGTGCGCAGCGCGGTGTCACCCAGCGGGCGCGCGTCGTACGGGCTGTTGTGCTTGATCGGCAGCTTGCGGGTGGTGATGCCCGGCAGGTCCGCGTGCTCGTCGTTGAGCTGGTTGACCAGCTGCGGTGCGCCGAGCAGGTTCGCCAGCGCACCGGCCTCCTCGGTGGTCAGCGGCAGCTCGGCGACGCAGGCGTCCGGGTCGTCCGCGCGGGAGAGGATCAGGTCGATCTTCCCGTCGCGGTGCGTGATGACCCCGACCCTGCGCCCGTTGCGCAGCTCGATCTCCTTGCGTACCCCGATCCCGGGCAGCGGAGTGACATCGACGTTCACCCGTGCAACGGTACGCCGCGGACACGGTGTGGCGAAGCGGGCCGGTTCGACCCCCGTTCACGGGGGTACGACCCGTCATGGCTCTGCCCCCGCACGTCATCGTGCTCTTCGGCGCCACCGGCGACCTCGCGCGGCGCAAGCTCTTCCCGGGGCTGCTGCACCTGCAGAACGCGGGCCTGCTCCCCGAGGACTTCCGCGTGATCGGCTCCGGGCGGCACTCACCCGGCACCGACGACGAGTTCCGCGACCGGATCCGGGACGCACTCGGCGACACCACCGGCTGGGAGGACCTCGCACCCCGGCTGAGCTTCGTCGTCTCCGACGCCGACGATGGCTCCGACCTGGCCGACGCCGTCCGCCGGGCCGAGGACGACCTGCGCGGGCCGGGGGACGCCGACGTCCGGCGGCTGGTCTACCTGTCGGTCCCGCCCGCGGCGATGACCCCGATGGTCGCGATGCTCGGCCGGACCGGGATCGCCGAGCGGTCCCGGCTGGTGCTGGAGAAGCCCTTCGGCACCGACCTGGCCTCGGCCCGCGAGCTGCACGCCGGCCTGGAGCAGGTCTACGACGAGCGCGACGTGTTCCGGATCGACCACTTCCTCGGCAAGGAGTCGGTGCAGAACATCCTCGCCCTCCGCTTCGCCAACGGCCTGTTCGAACCGGTCTGGAACCGGCAGAACATCCGCTACGTGCAGATCGACGTCCCGGAGGAGATCGGGATCGAGGGCCGGGCGTCGTTCATGGAGTCCACCGGCACGTTCCGGGACATGATCTCCACGCACCTGTTCCAGATCCTCGGCTTCGTCGCGCTGGAACCGCCGTACGAGATCTCACCGGACGCCCTGCACGACGAGAAGGCGAAGGTCTTCCGCTCGATCCGGCCGCTGGACCCGTCCCGCGTGGTGTTCGGCCAGTACGCCGGCTACCGCGACGAGGACGGCGTCGCCGGGGATTCGCGGGTCGAGACGTTCGTCGCGCTGGAGGTGCACGTCGACGACTGGCGCTGGTTCGGCGTCCCGTTCCTGCTGCGCACCGGCAAGGCGATGGGCGCGACCCGCCGCACCGTGACGATCGGCTTCGACGAGCCCGCCCTGACGATGTTCCCGGGCGGCTCCTTCACGGGCGACGCGTCGGACGGCCCGCCGACCGAGCTCGTCCTGGAGCTGGCCGACGAGCCGAGCGTCGAGCTCGACGTCCGCGCGAAGGTCCCCGGCCCCGAGCTGCGGGTCGGGCGGGGCCGGATGTGCCTGGACCTCGCCGGCTCCTTCCCGGACGATGTCTCGCTGGAGGCCTACGAACGGCTGCTGCTCGACGTCATGAAGGGCGACCGCACGCTGTTCACCACCACCGAGGAGGTGGAGCGGTTGTGGGAGCTCTGTGACCCGGTGCTCGCCGACCCGCCTCCGGTGCAGGAGTACCCGCGCGGCTCCTGGGGCCCGCAGGACGCGCTGGACCTCCCGGGCCCGCGCGGATGGCGGGTGTCCGGGTGAGCGGCGCGGGCGGCCCGGGCGGCACCGGCTACCTGCCGATCGCCGAGCACGGGATCATCGGCGACCTGCGCACCGCGGCACTGGTCGGCACGGACGGCACCGTCGACTGGTTCTGTCCCGGCCGGTTCGACGAGCCGAGCGTGTTCGCCTCGCTGCTCGACGCCGGCTCCGGCGGGCACTGGGGCCTCGCGCCGCGGACCGACGACACCGAGCTGACCACCCAGCAGCAGTTCTACTACCCCGACTCGAACATCCTGATCACCCGCTTCCTCACCGCGGACGGCATCGTCGAGGTGCAGGACTTCCTGGTGCTGCTGGCCCCGCACGACGCAGGCCACCGGCAGCGCCTCGTCCGCCGGGTGACCGGGGTGCGGGGATCGGTGCCGATGGTCGTCGACGTCGTCCCGCGCCCGGACTACGCCCGCGAGGTGCCGGAGGTGGTGACGGGCGGCGCCGGGATCCGGTTCACCGGCAGCCGGATCGTGCTGGACCTGACCTCGACGGTCGAGCTGTCGGTCGTCGACCACGCCGCACGGGCCGAGTTCGACACCCGGGAGGGTCGTACCGAGGTCTTCGTCCTGGAGGTCGACGGCGACGGACCCGACCCCTGCGACGACGGCGCCGACGACCTGTTCGAGGGCACCGTCGCGTTCTGGAAGGACTGGCTGAAGCGGTCGTCGTACACGGGGCGGTGGCGGGAGCGGGTGCACCGCTCCGCGCTCACCCTCAAGATGCTCACCCACGAACCGACCGGCGCCGTGATCGCGTCACCGACGATGGCGTTGCCCGAGCAGCTCGGCGGGGAGCGGAACTGGGACTACCGCTACGTCTGGATGCGCGACGCGGCCTTCACCCTCTACGCCCTGCTGAGGCTCGGGTTCACCGAGGAGGCGGGGGCGTTCATCGACTGGCTCACCGACCGGTTCGTGGAGCCCGAGGACGGCGCCCAGGGACCGCTCCGCGTGATGTACACGATCGACAGCGACGACGTCCCGGCCGAGATCGAGCTCGACCACCTGGAGGGCTACCGCGGGTCCCGCCCGGTGCTGTGCGGCAACGGCGCCGCCGGGCAGCTCCAGCTCGACATCTACGGCGAGATCATCGACTCGGTCTACCTCTACGACAAGCACGGCCGGGGTGTCGGGCACGAGGACTGGACGAACCTCTGCGCGATCCTCGAGTGGCTGCGCGGGCACTGGGACGCCCCCGACGAGGGCATCTGGGAGACCCGTGCCGGCCGCCAGGACCACGTGTTCTCCCGGCTCATGTGCTGGGTCGCGGTCGAGCGGATGATCCGGATGGCGCGGCGGCGCGGGCTGCCCGGCGACGTCGGGGCGTGGACCACGACCCGGGACGAGATCTACCACCAGATCATGGACCGCGGCTGGGACCCGGACGTCGGCCCGCGCGGCTCGTTCGTCCAGCGCTACGGCGCCACCACGCTGGACGCCTCGGTGCTGCTCATGCCGATGGTCAAGTTCTGCGCCCCGACCGAGCCGAGGTTCGCCGCGACCCTGGACGCGATCAACGACACCCTCGTCGTCGACACCCTGGTGTTCCGCTACGACGTCGAGGACTCCCCGGACGGTCTCGAGGGGGAGGAGGGCACGTTCTCGATGTGCTCGTTCTGGAACGTCGAGGCGATGACCCGCGCCGGACGGCTCGAGCACGCCCGGATCGCGCTGGAGAAGATGTTCTCCTACGGCAACCACCTGGGGCTCTACGCCGAGGAGATCGGACTGACCGGGGAGCAGCTGGGCAACTTCCCGCAGGCCTTCACCCACCTGTCGCTGATCAGCTCCGCGATCAACCTCGACCGCGCGCTGGGCTGACGGCCGGAAGGGCGGGAGCGCTCAGTGCGCGGTGGCGCACGCCTCCATCAGCCGCGCCCCGTGGTCGACGGCCCGCTCCCGGTCCACCGGGCTGGCCGGGTCGAGCCAGGCGAGGACGATCTCGGCGATCCCGCCCATCACGAAGTGCCCGGCCAGGCGGAGGTCGTCGGGCCCGACCCGGGTGTCGATCGGCTGCGCGGCCATCAGCTCGCCGAACCCGCGGTTCGCGCTGCGCCGCCGGGCGACCAGCGGCGGGCACCCGAACGCGTCGGCCAGCACGACGACCCGTCGCGGGTCGCGGGCGACGTCGTCGAGCATCGCCGCCATCACGGCCCGGAACCGGTGGACGGGGGTCGGGGCGGACGCCGCCGCCTGCAGCATGGCCGCGGCGCGCTCGTCCACGATCGCGTCGAACACCGCGCACACCAGGTCGGCGCCGGTCGGGAACTCCGCGGCGGCCGTCCCGGGCAGCCCCGCCCGCGCGGCCGCGGCGACCGGGTCGACGGCGGGCCAGCCGCCGTCCACCCACTGCTGGAGGGCCGCGTCGAGGAGCCCCTCGCGGTCCTGTTCGGCACGGTCCATGACCGTCATCATGGCACCGCGGGTCCGGTGCGGGGCCGTTTCCACAGCGGACACACACGGTCGGACACACCGCCGGGCCGTGCCGCCGCGGAAGGCGGTGGCCCCGGTGAATACGCTGGAGGGCATGAGCAAAGCCGTGCTGACCGCCGTGGCGTGGCCCTACGCCAACGGCCCCCGGCACATCGGCCACGTGTCCGGGTTCGGTGTGCCCTCCGACGTCTTCGCCCGGTACCGGCGGATGGCGGGGGACCGGGTGCTGATGGTCTCCGGCACCGACGAGCACGGCACACCGATCCAGGTGCAGGCCGACGCCGAGGGGCTCACCCCGCGGCAGCTGGCCGACAAGTACAATGACGTGATCACCCGGGACCTGCAGGGCCTCGGCCTGAGCTACGACCTGTTCACCCGCACCACGACCTCGAACCACTACGAGGTCGTGCAGCACATGTTCACGGCGCTGTACAAGAACGGGTACATCGTGCCGCGGACCCAGCTCGCCGCGATCAGCCCGTCGACCGGGCGCACCCTGCCGGACCGCTACATCGAGGGCACCTGCCCGATCTGCGGCTACGACGGCGCCCGCGGCGACCAGTGCGACAACTGCGGCAACCAGCTCGACCCGGCCGACCTCAAGAACCCCCGCTCGAAGATCAACGGGGAGACCCCGTCGTTCGTCGAGACGGAGCACTTCTTCCTCGACCTGCCCGCGTTCTCCGAGGCGCTCGGGTCGTGGCTGTCGACCCGCACCGACTGGCGGCCGAACGTGCTGAAGTTCTCGGCGAACCTGGCCGAGAACCTGAAGCCGCGCGCGATCACGCGGGACCTGGAGTGGGGCGTCCCGGTGCCGCTGGACGGCTGGTCGGACAACCCGATGAAGAAGATCTACGTCTGGTTCGACGCTGTCATCGGCTACCTGTCCGCGTCGGTCGAGTGGGCCCGCCGCGGTCCCGACCCGGACGCCTGGAAGCAGTGGTGGACCGACCCCGAGGCCCAGGCCTTCTACTTCATGGGCAAGGACAACATCACCTTCCACTCGGTGATGTGGCCGGCGATCCTGCTCGGGCACAACGGGCAGGGCGACCGCGGGGGCGACCCGGGGCGCTACGGGAAGCTCGACCTGCCCAGCGAGGTCGTGTCCTCGGAGTACCTGACGATGCTCGGCTCCAAGTTCTCCACCTCGCGCGGCACCGTGATCTACGTCGGTGACTTCCTCCGCGAGTTCGGGCCGGACGCGCTGCGGTACCACATCGCCGTCGCCGGTCCGGAGAACCAGGACGTCGACTTCACCTGGGACGAGTTCGTCCGCCGGGTGAACTTCGAGCTGGCCAACGAGTGGGGCAACCTCGTCAACCGGTCGGTCTCGATGGCGCACAAGAACGTCGGTGCGATCCCGGCGCCGACGGCCCCGCAGCAGGCCGACGCCGAGCTGCTCGCGGTCTCGCGGGCCGGGTTCGACACGGTCGGCGGGCTGCTCGCCCGGAACCGGTTCAAGCAGGCCGCCGGCGAGGCGATGCGGGTCGTCACCGCGGCGAACCGGTACCTGTCCGACCAGGAGCCGTGGAAGCGCAAGGACGACCCGGAGCGCCGGGACACGATCCTGCACACGGCGCTGCAGGTCGTGCAGGACGCCAACACCCTGCTCACCCCGTTCCTGCCGCACTCGGCCCAGAAGGTGCACGAGGCGCTGGGTGGTGCCGGGGTGTGGGCCGCGCAGCCGGAGCGCCAGGAGGTCGACGACCTCGGCGACGGGCCGTCGTACCCGATCCTGACCGGGGACTACGCGGCCGAGCAGGCGCACTGGGGGTCCACCCCGGTCGAGGTCGGCCGTCCGCTGGCCAAGCCGACGCCGATCTTCGCCAAGCTCCCGCCGGAGCTGGGGGAGACCGGTCCGGAGTGGGCACCGATCCAGCAGTGAGCGCGCCGTCGGAGACCCAGGGCCCGCACGGCCGCCGTCCCCGCCCGGATCCGCCGGAGCCGCTCGCGGCACCGACGATCGACTCGCACACGCACCTCGACGCGTGCGGCTGCGAGACCGACGCCGACGTCGTCGCCGCCCTGGACCGGGCGGCGGCGACCGGTGTCGCCGGGGTGGTGACGATCGCCGACGACCTCGTCGCGGCCCGCTGGGCGGTCGGGGCGGCGCACGCCGACGACCGGGTGTGGGCGGCGGTGGCGCTGCACCCCACCCGTACGGCGTCGGTGTCCGGCGCCGATCTCGCCGAGATCGAGCGGCTCGCCGCCGACGACCGGGTGGTCGCCATCGGCGAGACCGGCCTGGACTACTACTGGGACCACGCGCCGCCGTCGGCCCAGCAGGACGCCTTCCGCTGGCACATCGGCCTCGCCAAGCGCACCGGCAAGCCGCTGATGATCCACGACCGGGACGCGCACGACGACGTCCTGCGGATCCTCCGCGAGGAGGGTGCCCCCGACGACGTCGTCTTCCACTGCTTCTCCGGCGACGCGGCGATGGCCCGCGAGTGCGTCGACGCCGGGTACGTCCTGTCGTTCGCGGGGCCCGTCACCTTCAAGCGCAACGACGAGCTGCGCGCCGCGGCGGCGCTCGTGCCCGACGACCGCTACCTGGTGGAGACCGACGCCCCGTTCCTCACCCCGCACCCGCACCGCGGGCGGGCGAACGAGCCGTACGTCCTGCCCTGGACCGTCCGCGGGATCGCGGCGACCCGCGGGGAGACGGAAGCCCGGGTCGCCGAGTCGGCACGACGCAACGCCGAACGGATCTTTCGGCTGGACGCAACCGAATAACACCGCCCAACGCAGCGGAGGTCGGGGTCCTCGTCACTCGGCGTCGATCACGGGCCGCTCGTCGCCGGTCCCGTGTCCGATGGCCTCGGTCCGGTCACGGTCCGCTAACGTCGTCGGCCGTACCCGCCGGGACGGGGTCGCTCCCCCGACCCGCGGGACGACGACCGGTCCGCTCCCCAGCAGAGGTTCCGCTCCCCGGTACCGCGCCGGTCGTCGTCTCCGCAGGTCATGGCCTTGTCCCGGACAGCCGAGCCCACGGGAAGTCATGTTCGAGTGCAGCGTTGTTCCGACCCCCGACGACGACGTCACGCGTCCCCTTCCCCTGTCCGGTGGTGCCGCCGCGCCCGCCGGGCTCTCCGGCGACGAGGCCGGGTACATCAGCTACGAGGGCAGGCACCGCGGCGGCCCGTCGAAGACGGGCGTCCGCACCGTCGCCGCGGCCGCGCTGTTCTCGGTGCCGACCGCCGGCCTGGCCGTCGCCGTGATGGCGCCGGAGCCGGGCGACGCGACACAGTCGCTGCGCGCCGACCTCGCGTCGAACGCGACCGACCTCGGCACCGCGTCGATGTCGCTGGAGCGTCAGGCCTCCCCGTCGACGTCGTTCGCGCCGGTCGCGGCGCCGACGTCCGGGGCGGACATCGTCGACGCCCAGATCGTCGAGTCGCAGAAGCTCCCGGTCCCCGAGCAGGAGGTGCAGGACCCGTCCCTGGAGGAGGGCACGCGCACCGTCGTCGACCCGGGCCGTGAGGGCGAGCGCAGCGTGATCTGGCGGGTCACCTACGACAAGGGCCGCGAGGTCGCCCGCGACCGGATCGGTGCCGGCCAGGACACCCCGGCCACGCCGCGGGTCGTGAAGGTCGGCACCAAGAAGAAGGCCGAGGAGATCGTCGAGAAGGCGAAGTCCGCCGCGCCCGCCGTCTCGAACGGCGCCACCTGGGACAAGCTCGCGAAGTGCGAGTCCGGCGGCGACTGGTCGACCGACACCGGCAACGGCTACCAGGGCGGCCTGCAGTTCGACAAGCAGACCTGGCAGTCCTACGGCGGCGACCAGTACGCCCCGACCGCGGACCAGGCCAGCCGCGAGGAGCAGATCTCGGTCGCCGAGAAGGTGAAGGACGACCGTGGCGGCTACAGCGCCTGGCCGTCCTGCTCGTCCAAGCTCGGCCTGAGCTGATCCCGGCGGGCCGCCCGTCCGCCGTCCCGGCGAGAATGGGCGCGTGAGCGAGAACGGGACCGCCCGGCTGCTGGGCCCCGCCGACGTCCGGGTGCTGGCCGACCGGCTCGGGCTGCGACCCACCAAGAAGCTCGGCCAGAACTTCGTGCACGACGCGAACACCGTCCGCCGGATCGTGAAGTCGGCCGGTGTCGGCGCCGACGACGTCGTGCTGGAGGTCGGGCCCGGGCTCGGGTCGCTGACCCTGGCACTGCTCCCGGTGGCCGCCCGCGTGCACGTGATCGAGATCGACCCGGTGCTCGCGGAGCTGCTCCCGGAGACGGTCGCCGAGCGGGCACCCGGTCTCGCCGACCGGCTCACCGTCACCGGCGCCGACGCGATGCGGGTCTCCGCCGCCGAGCTCGCCGCCGACGCGGGCGGGGCCCGGCCTGCGGATCCCACTGCGATCGTGGCGAACCTGCCGTACAACGTCGCGGTCCCGGTGATCCTGCACCTGCTCGCCGAGCTGCCGAGCCTCGAGCGCGGGCTGGTCATGGTGCAGGCCGAGGTCGCCGACCGGCTCGCCGCCGGCCCCGGCTCCCGGCAGTACGGCGCCCCCAGCGCCAAGCTCGCCTGGTACGCCGACGCCCGCCGCGCCGGTCCCGTCCCGCGGGCGGTGTTCTGGCCGGTTCCCGGTGTCGACTCCGGACTGCTCGCCTTCACCCGGCACGACCCGCCGTCCGGTGCGGACCGGGCCGCGACCTTCGCGGTGATCGAGGCTGCGTTCGCCCAGCGCCGCAAGGCCCTGCGCGGGGCACTCGCCGGCTGGGCGGGATCCCCGGCGGCGGCCGAGACCGCGTTGCGGGCGGCCGGGATCGACCCGACCACGCGCGCCGAGCGCCTGTCGGTGACCGACTTCGCCGCCGTCGCCGCGCACCGCTGACCCGCACCGGTACGTGGGGGTGACCGGAGCGACGGACGCGGCGGGCCGCATCATGTCGGGGTGACACGGGCGAGCGGGCGAGTGGTCGGCACGGACGGGACGAGCCCGTGGCCGGCGTTGTGGGCCCTGGTCATCGGGTTCTTCATGATCCTGGTCGACGCGACGATCGTGACCGTCGCGACGCCGGCGCTGCTGGCCGCGTTCGGCGCGGACGTCAACTCCGTGATCTGGGTGACCAGCGCCTACCTGCTGGCCTACGCCGTCCCGCTCCTGATCACCGGCCGGCTCGGGGACCGGTTCGGCCCGAAGCACGTGTACCTGGCCGGGCTCGCCGTGTTCACGCTCGCGTCGCTGTGGTGCGGGCTCACGACGACCGTCGGCGGCCTGATCGTCGCGCGGGTCGCGCAGGGCCTCGGCGCCTCGCTGATGACCCCGCAGACGATGTCGGTGATCACCCGCACGTTCCCGGCGGCCCAGCGTGGCCGGGCGATGAGCCTGTGGGGTGCCGTCGCCGGGGTCGCGACGCTGGCCGGGCCGATCCTCGGCGGGCTGCTGGTCGGCGGTCTCGGCTGGGAGTGGATCTTCTTCGTCAACGTGCCGTTCGGCGTCGTCGCGTTCGTCGCCGTGTGGCGGCTGGTGCCGTCGCTGCCGACCTCCCGGCGACGGTTCGACCTGGTCGGCGTCGTGCTGTCGGCGGCCGGGATGTTCCTGCTGGTGTTCGGGATCCAGGAGGGCCAGAAGTACGACTGGAGCCCGCTGGTGTGGACGTCCATCCTCGTCGGCGCCGGGATCCTCGTCGTGTTCGTGCGGTGGCAGTCCCGGACGCGGTCCGAGCCGCTCGTCGCGCTCCAGCTGTTCCGGGACCGCAACTTCTCGCTGGCCAACATCGCGATCTGCACCGTCGGCTTCGCGATCACCGCGCAGGGCTTCCCGCTGATGATCTACGCGCAGAGCGTGCGCGGGTTCACCCCCACCGAGGCGGCGCTGCTGCTGGCGCCGCTGGCGATCCTGTCCGGCGGGCTCGCGCCGTGGACCGGGCGGCTCACCGACCGGATCCATCCGCGGTTGATCGGCGGGTTCGGGATGGCGACGTTCGTCGCCGGGCTGCTGTGGCTCGCGCTGGCGATGGGCCCGGACACCCCGGTCTGGCAGCTGGTGCTGCCGATCGCGCTGCTCGGCATCTCCAACTCGTGCGTGTGGGCACCGATCTCGACGAGCGCCACCCGGAACCTGCCGATGGACCAGGCCGGGTCGGGATCGGGGATCTACAACGCCACCCGGCAGGTCGGCGCGGTGCTGGGCAGCGCCGGGATCGCGGTGCTGATGGAGGCCCGCATCGCCGCCCTGGTCCCCGGGGCCGACGGCGGGTCCGGGGGCTCGCCGGAGACGGCCGTCGCCGGTGGTCCGCTCCCCGAGGCGGTGCGGGAGCCGTTCGCCGTGGCGATGGCGCAGTCGGTGCTGCTGCCCGCAGGCGTCCTCGTGGTCGGGCTGGTCGCCGTCGCCTGCTTCGCGACGCCCCGCCACCTGCTCGCGCAGCGCCCCGGCGCCGGCGAGCCCGCGGCCGCTGCGTCGTCCGCACCGAGGGAGTCGCCGGGCGGATGATCCGGCCGGGACACCGGGACACCGGGACACCGGGACACCGGGACACCGGGACACCGGGACACCGGGACACCGGGACACCGGGACACCGGGACACCGGGACACCGGGACACCGGGGCACCGGGGCACCGGGATGCGGACGTCCGGATGCCGGGACGCGAAGACCGGTGCGGCCGTCGCGGCCACCGTGCCTTCTGCCGGATCGCTTCCCAAGGCAGCGATTTTCCGGAACCCCACTCCGACCCGGCGGGCAGACGGAGCCGACGCGGCGTCGGGACTCCGGCACCGGACACCGGACCGCCGGGACGCGGACGTCGGGCCGCCGGGCCGCCGGGCCGCCGGGACGCGAGGACGCGAGGACGCGAGGACGCGAGGACGCGAGGACACGGTGCGGCCGTCGCGGTGACCTTCCTCTTCTGCCGAATCGCTTCCTCACGCAGCGACTTTCCGGAACCCCTCCCCGGCCGGACGGACAGCCGACGTCGCCGCGGCGGTGGTGCCGCCCCGTTATGCCTCCGCGCCGCGCCGCGCCGAGCCGAGCCGAGCCGAGCCGAGCCGAGCCGAGCCGAGCCGAGCCGAGCCGCGCCGAGCCGAGCCGAGCCGGGCCGGGCCGGGGCGGGGCGGGCCGAGCCGGGCGCCCACGGCGCGGCGCCCGGAGCGCTGGTGAGCCCGCCCACGCATCGGGACGGGCGACGACGGGTCCCGGCCCCGGGCCGTAGGGTTGAACGGTGCTGTCCGCCGTTCCGCGACCGGTCACCGTCCGGGTCCCCGCGAAGATCAACCTGCACCTCGCCGTCGGCGGGGTGCGGCCGGACGGCTTCCACGACCTCGTGACCGTCTTCCACGCGGTGAGCCTCTTCGACGAGGTGTCGGTGCAGCCCGCCGACGAGCCGGCACTGGAGGTGCACGGCGACGGCGTCGCCGAGGTCCCGTTGGACGCCACCAACCTGGCCTGGCGGGCCGTCGAGCTGCTGGCACAGAAGGCCGACCGTGACCCGGACGTGCGGGTGACCCTGCGCAAGGGCATCCCCGTCGCCGGCGGGATGGCGGGCGGCTCCGCCGACGCGGCCGGGGCGCTCGTCGCGCTCGCCGCGCTGTGGCGGATGGAGCTGGGCCGCGACGAGCTGTCCACGCTGGCCGCCGAGCTGGGATCGGACGTCACGTTCGGGCTGCACGGCGGCACCGCGCTCGGTACCGGGCGCGGTGAGCTGATCATCCCGGTGCTGGCCCGGCACCGCCTGCACTGGGTGATCGCGCTGGCGCGGGGTGGGCTGTCCACACCGGCGGTGTTCGGCGAGCTCGACCGGCTGCGCGGCGACGGCGAGATCACCGAGCGTCCGGTCGAGCCGGTGCTCGAGGCGCTCTCCTCGGGGGACCCCAACCGGCTCGCGCTGAACCTGGGCAACGACCTGCAGGCCGCCGCGGTCTCCATGGCGCCCGACCTGCGCCGCACGTTGCGCGCCGGGGTCAACGCGGGCGCGCTGGCCGGGCTGGTGTCCGGGTCCGGGCCGACGTGCGCGTTCCTCTGCGCCGACGCCGACGCGGCCGTCGAGGTCGCCACGGAGCTGGCCGGGATGGGCGTGTGCCGCACCGTCCGGGTCGCCCACGGACCGGTCGGCGGCGCCCGCGTCGTCGACGAGAACGAACCCCCGCCCGAGCGCGGCGGACCGGCGTCCTCGGGCGCCTGGCCCCCGGCACGCGCATGACGGACCAAGAGAGCTGAATGCCCGAGAACCTGCTCAACCTGGAGAACGTCACCGCGCACGTGCCCGGTGACGCGTCGCGCGTGCTGCTCGACGGCGTGTCGCTGGGCGTCGAGCGCGGCGACCGGATCGGCGTCGTCGGCCTCAACGGTGGCGGCAAGTCCACGCTGCTCGACGTCATCACCGACGAGCGACCGGTCGAGGGCGGGCGCGTCAGCCGCGTCGGTGGGCTGCGGATGGCGCACCTGGTGCAGCACGACCGCTTCCCGGCCGGCTCCACGGTGCGCGACATCGTGCTCGCCGGCTACGGCGCCGACCACGAGTGGGCGGCCGACCCCCGGGTGCGTGACGTGCTCGACGGTCTCGGTATCACCCCGAAGGGCGCCGGCGCCGACGCGCTCGACCGGCCCACCGAGGGCCTCTCCGGCGGGGAGAAGCGGCGGATCGCGCTGGCCGCGGCACTGGTCGGCGACCTCGATCTCGTCGTGCTCGACGAACCGACCAACCACCTCGACGTCGAGGGCATCGGCTGGCTCGCCCGGCACCTGACCGAGCGGCGGATCGCGCTCGTCGTCGTCACGCACGACCGCTGGTTCCTCGACACCGTCTGCACCCGCACCTGGGAGGTCGCGAACGGCCGGGTCGAGTCCTACACCGGCGGCTACGCCGACTGGATCTACGCGCGGGCCGAGCGCTCCCGGCAGGCCGACGCGGCCGAGCAGCGCCGCCGCAACCTCGCCCGCAAGGAGCTGGCCTGGCTCCGTCGCGGGCCGCCCGCGCGGACGTCGAAGCCGCGGTACCGGATCGAGTCGGCCGAGGCGCTGATCGCCGACGTCCCGGCGCCCCGCGACACCGTCGAGCTGATGCAGTTCGCGACCAACCGGCTCGGGCGCACCGTGCTGGAGCTGGAGGACGCGACCGTCGCGATCGCCGGCCGCACCCTGCTCGACCGGGTCACCTGGCGGCTCGGTCCGGGCGACCGGGTCGGCATCGTCGGCGTCAACGGCTCCGGCAAGACGACGCTGCTGCGGGCCCTGTCCGGGGACCGTGAGCTCGACGCCGGACGGCGGGTGCAGGGCAGCACCGTGAAGATGGCGCAGCTGACCCAGGAGCTCGTCGACCTGCCGCCGGAGATGCGCGTGCTGGAGGCGACCGAGGCCGTCGCCAAGTACGTGCGGCTCGGGAAGCAGGAGATGACGGCGTCGCAGGTCCTGGAGCGGCTCGGGTTCCCCGCATCGCGGCAGTGGACCCCCGTCGGACGCCTGTCCGGCGGCGAGCGCCGACGGCTGCAGCTCACGAGGCTGCTGATGGACGAGCCGAACGTGCTGCTGCTCGACGAGCCCACGAACGACCTGGACGTCGACACGCTCGCCGGGCTGGAGGACCTGCTCGACGGCTGGCCGGGGACGCTCGTCGTCGTCAGCCACGACCGGTACCTGACCGAGCGGGTCTGCGACCAGGTGGTCGCGCTGTTCGGCGACGGCACGCTGACCCACCTGCCCGGCGGCATCGGCGAGTACCTCGCCCGGCGCGCGTCGGCGGACCGGATCACGGCGGGTCCGGCGGCCACCGCGGCGACCCCGGGTGCGACGGCGGCCCGGCCCGCGGCGCCGAAGGTCGACGCGGCGGCCCAGCGCACCGCCCGCAAGGACGCCCAGCGCCTCGAACGCCGCATGGACCAGCTCACGAAGCGCGAGGAGAAGCTGCACGCCCAGCTGGCCGAGGCGGCGACCGATCCGGCGCGTCTGCAGGAGCTCGACCGGGAGCTCCGGGACGTCGTCGCCGAGCGGGAGTCCGTCGAGATCGAGTGGCTCGAGGCCGCCGAGCGGGCCGAGGGCTGAGGCCGCTCTCCTACCGGACCTCTCCTACCGAAGTAGGAGGGAATCCGGTTGGAAATCCGTAGTTCGGCTGATCCGGGGGCCCCCGGTGACCGGCTAGCGTCGTGACCACGCCACGACGGGCTGGGGAGCGTCGTCGTGACGAGGGGGACGAGCCGGTCCCGCCGCCGTCCGTCGGGGGACGACGGCGGGGCCGGTTTTCTCGTCTCCGCCGACGGTGACCGGCCCCGTCCGCCGGACGGGGATCAGCGGGCCTTCGCCGCCACCTCCGCGAGCTCGTCGAGCGTCGTCAGGGTCTCCTTCTCGGGCCGCGTCGGGAGCATGAACGTCACCCGCTCGACCCCCGCGTCGGCGTAGCCCGCGACCACGTCCGGGTCGGCGGGCGCCCCGAACACCGTGGTCGGGATGTCCGGCTTGCCGCGTCCGGCGAGATCCGCCCGCACCTGCTTGATCTCGTCGAAGGACGCGTGGCCCCGCGGCAGCCAGCCGTCGCCGACCTCGGCGAGCCGGGTCAGCGCCGCATCGCTCTCCCCACCCAGGTAGATCGGCGGGTGCGGGGAACGGACCGGCTTCGGCCAGCAGTACGACCGCTCGATGTCGACGTGGTCGCCGTGGAACTCGGCCTCGTCCTCGGTCCACAGCGCCTTCAGGGCGTGCAGCTGCTCGGTCATCAGCTTGCCGCGCCTCGTCGGGTCGACGCCGTGGTTGCGCATCTCCTCGCGGTTCCATCCGGCCCCGACGCCGAACAGCAGCCGCCCGCCGGAGACCAGGTCCACGCTCGCCGACTGCTTCGCCGTGTGGATCACGTCGCGCTGCGGCATGAGCGCGATGCCGGTGCCCAGCAACAGGTCCGTCGTGGTCTCCGCCATCGCGGCGAGCGTGACGAACGGGTCGAGCGTGCGGTAGTAGACCCGGGGCAGGTCCCCGCCGCCCGGGTACGGGGACTCCCGGCTGGTCGGGATGTGCGAGTGCTCGGCGAGCCACACCGAGTCGAACCCGCGCTCCTCGAGGGCCGCGCCCAGGGGGCCGGGGCGGATGCCCTCGTCGGTCACGAACGTCGCGATGCCGAACTTCATGGTGCAGTGGTACCCGGTCCGGGCCCGCCGCATTCCGCCGGCTGCGGTCAGCCCGTCCCGGAGAGCCGCCGCAGCAGCAACGCCTCGGCCAGCACCCCGCGGCCGAACATGCCCAGGTGCAGGCTCTCGTCGATCCCGTGCCAGCGGCTCGCCGGGTCGCCGACGCCGGTGACCAGCACGGCCGCTCCGGGGAAGGTCCGCGCGAACTCGGCGATGAAGGGGATCGAGCCGCCGATGCCGGCCTCGACCGCGGCGTTCCCGAACGCCGCGGAGAACGCCGCCCGGGCGTGGTCGTACACGGCACCGGTGGAGGACAGGCTGAACGGCTCGGCGACCCCGGCCCCGGGCGTCACGGCCACCTGCGCGCCCCACGGCACGTTCTGCTCCAGGTGCTCCGCGAGCGCCCGCTGGGCCTCGGCCGCGTCCTGCCCGGGTGCGAGCCGCATGCTGACCATCGCCCGGGCACGGGGGAGGAGCACGTTGGACGCCTCGGCGACCTTCGGCGCGTCGATGCCGAGCACCGCGACGGCGGGGGAGAGGTTGACCCGGTCCGGGATGCTGCCGGTCCCCAGCAGCTCGACGCCGTCGAGCAGGCCGGCGTCGGCGCGGTAGGTGGCCTCGTCCGGGTCGGGGGCGTCCGAGCTGCTGCGCACCAGGCCGGGGACGGCGACCTCGCCCTTGTCGTCGTGCAGCGTGGCGAGCGTCCGGCAGAGCACGGTGAGCGCGTCCCCGATCGGACCGCCGTAGACGCCGGAGTGGACCGGCCGCTCCAGCACCGACACCTCGACGACGACGTCGACGAGACCGCGCAGGCTGGTGGTCAGCGCCGGGACGTCGACGGCCGGGTTCGCGGCGTCGGCGATCACGATGACGTCGGCGGCGAGCGCGGCGTGGTGCTCGGCCAGCAGCGCGGACAGCGTCGGCGAGCCGGACTCCTCCTCGCCCTCGACGAACAGCGTCACGCCGACCGGTGGCCGGCCGTCGTAGGCGCGAAGCACCGCCAGGTGGGTCATGACGCCGGCCTTGTCGTCGGCGGCGCCGCGGCCGTAGAGCCGGCCGTCCCGCTCGGTCGGCTCGAACGGCGGGCTGGTCCAGTTGTCGTCGCCGCCGGTCGGCTGGACGTCGTGGTGGGCGTAGAGCATCACCGTCGGCATGCCCTCGGGCGCGGGCCAGTGCGCGACGACGGCCGGTGCCCCGCCGTCGGCGGCGAGGACCCGCACCTCCGAGGCGCCGGCGTCGCGGGCGAGTGCGGCGACCGCGTCGGCGGAGCGCCGGGTGTCCTCGGCGTGCGCCGGGTCGGCCCAGATGCTCGGGATGCGGACCAGCGCCTCCAGGTCGGTGCGCGCTCCCGGCAGGACCGCGTCGACCGCCGAGGAGAGCTCCGTGGGAGGGGTGCCGATCTGCTGCTCGCCCATGGCGCCGGATGCTACGCCCGCGGCCGTCCGGGTCCGCCGGTCACCGATCTTCGCGGCGGGGACGGGTGATTCGTCGCTAGTGTCGGGCCCATGTCCCGCTTCCTGGCGATGATGCTGGAGTCCGCGACCGGTCCCGATCGGGACGCCCGCGGGATGACGACGGGTGAGCCGCGCGAGCCGGTCCGCCGGAGCTGGGCCGAGGTGCACCGGGCGGCCCTGGCGTCCGCGGACGCGCTGCGGCGGCCCGGCGCGTCGGGCGAGCCCGCACTGCCGTTCGGCGGTGCGGTCGGGGTGCTGGCGGGCGAGCCCGCGGAGATCGCCCCCGCGGCGCAGGCGGTCTGGCTGTGCGGGGGCAGCGTGACGATGCTGCACCAGCCGACCCCCCGCACCGACCTGGCGGTCTGGGCCGAGGACACCGTCACCACGCTCAAGATGGTCGACGCGGCCATGGTCCTGCTGGGGCCGCCGTTCGACGCGCTGGCGCCGGTGCTGACCGAGCAGGGGGTCGCGTTCCGGACACTCGACTCGCTCGACGGCGACCCGGACGCCTTCACCGCCGCCGCGGACGTCGCCGACGAGGGCGACACCGCGCTGCTGCAGCTGACCAGCGGGTCGACGGCCGCGCCGAAGGCCGTGCGGATCACCCACGGGAACCTGCACGCGAACATCGGCTCGATGGTGACCGCGTCGCAGCTCGACGTGGCGACCGACCGGATGGTGTCGTGGCTGCCGCTGTTCCACGACATGGGGATGGTCGGGTTCCTGACCGTCCCGATGACGGTCGGCCTGGATCTCGTCACCGTGACCCCGGCCGACTTCCTCGGCAGGCCACGGCTGTGGGCCGAGCTGATCTCGCGCTACGGCGGCACGGTCACCGCCGCCCCGAACTTCGCCTACGCGGTGCTGGCCCGCCAGCTCGCCCGGGTCGACGACGGCGAGCTCGATCTGTCCTCGCTGCGGATCGCGCTCAACGGTGCCGAGCCCGTCGATCCCGCGGCGGTCGAGGCGTTCACCGCGGCCGGTGCCCGGTTCGGGCTGCGTCCCGAGTCGGTGCTGTGCGCCTACGGGATGGCGGAGACCGCCCTCGGGGTGGCGTTCGCACCGGTCCACACCGGTCTCGCGGTGGACCGGGTCGACGCGGAGGAGCTCGAGGCGCACCGCCGCGCGACGCCGGCCGGTACCGCCCCGGCCCGGGGGTTCCCGGAGCTCGGACCGCCGCTGCCCGGCATCGAGGTGAAGGTCGTCGGCTCCGGGGGAGCGGACCTGGGGCCGCGCGAGGTCGGCGTGCTGCACCTGCGCGGTGCCGCCGTGACGCCCGGCTACCTCACCGTCGACGGCCCGCTGTCCACACAGGACGCCGACGGGTGGTTCGACACCGGCGACGAGGGCTACCTGACCGACGGCGGCGCCGTCGTGGTCTGCGGCCGCACCAAGGACGTGATCATCATGGGCGGCCGCAACATCTACCCGACCGACATCGAGCGTGCGGCGGGGGAGGCCGACGGGGTCCGCGCGGGCAACGTCGTCGCGGTGCGGATCGCGGCGGCCGAGGGCCGGCACCGCGAGTCGTTCGCCGTCGCGGTGGAGGCGAAGGGCGCCGACACCGACGACGCCGTGAAGGCGATCCGCGCGGACGTCGTCCGCCGGGTGGTGTCCGCGGTCGGGGTCCGGCCCGCCGAGGTCGCGGTGCTGGCGCCGGGGAGCCTGCCGAAGACGCCGTCGGGCAAGCTCCGCCGCGCCGCCACCGCCGACCTGCTGACCGCCCCGCGCTGACCCCGCGGGGTCAGGGGGTCAGCCCGAGAGCGGGTGGAAGCGGTTCTGGGCCCGCTCCAGGCCGTCGGACAGCAGCGCCTCGGCGGCGTCGGCGGCCAGGTCCAGCCCCAGGTCGAGCTCCTTGTTCTCGGCGCCCGAGAACCGCTTGAGCACGTAGTCCGCCGGGTCCTGACGACCCGGCGGCCTGCCGATGCCGAACCGGACCCGCAGGTAGTCCTTCGTCCCCAGCGAGCGGCTGATCGAGCGCAGGCCGTTGTGCCCGCCCTCGCCGTCGCCCCGCTTGAGCCGGACGACGCCGAAGTCGAGGTCCAGCTCGTCGTGGATCACGATCACCTCGGTCGGCGGGACCGAGAAGTACTTCACGAGCCCGGTGACCGGACCGCCCGAGAGGTTCATGTACGTCCGGGGGACGGCCACGGTCACCGGACGGCCGGCCAGCCGGCCCTGGGCCACGTCGGAGTTCGACCGCTTGTGGACCGAGAACCGGCCGGCGCCGGCCCGCGCCGCCAGCAGGGCGGCGACGCGGGTACCGACGTTGTGCCGGGTCCCCTCGTACTCCGGGCCCGGGTTCCCGAGCCCGACGACGAGCGCGGGACCCGGCACCGCACTCACTTGTCGGAGTCGCCCTCGGAGGACTCGTCCGAGCCCTCGGAGGACTCGGACGCCTCGGCCGACTCGCCGGCGGCCTCCTCGTCGTCGGACGGGTCCTCGACGACACCGGCACCCTCGGTGTCGATCTCGGCCTCCAGGTCCTCCTCGGTCGGGGCCGGGACGACCTGCACGACGAGGTACTCCTCGTCGGTGCGCAGCTCGACGCCGTTCGGCAGGCGCAGGTCCTTCGCGTAGTACTGGGTGCCGATCTCGGCCTCCTCCACGGAGACCTCGATGTTCTCCGGGATGTTCAGCGCGTCGGCCTCGACCAGGACGGTGTTCAGGTCCTGGGTGACCAGCGAGCCCGGGGCGGCGTCGCCGGTGACGACGACGTCCAGCTCGACCTCGACCTTCTCGCCCCGCTTGATGACGAGGAGGTCGACGTGCTCGATGTAGGGGCGCAGCGGGTGCACGACCACGGTCTTGGTCAGCGCGAGCTGCGGCTTGCTGCCGTCGACGTCCAGCTCGAGCACGGCGTTGCGGCCCTGGTCACGGACGACGGCCGCGAACTCCAGCGACGGCAGCGACAGGTGCACCGGGTCGGTGCCGTGCCCGTAGAGGACGGCGGGGATCTTGCCGGCACGGCGGGTGCGGCGGGCTGCGCCCTTGCCGAACTCGGTGCGGTTCTCGGCGGGGATGCGGGTCTGGGCCACGGGTCCGTGCTCCTCGTAGATCTGCTGCGGATGGAGGCGCGCGGCGAGGAGCCGACCGGGATCGGTTCACGTCGATCACGGCGGGTCAAGGTGCACCCGCCCTCGCCGCGGAGATGGCGGAAGTCTACGCGACGCCCTCCACTACACGTCCGGGCCCCCGCCCGCAACGGCGAACGGCGCCCCACCACGAAGGTGGAGCGCCGTCCGGGGACCGCCGGGATCAGGCGTCGGTCAGGCGTTGCCGTCGAACAGGCTGGTCACCGAGCCGTCCTCGAAGACCTGGTGGATCGCCTCGGCCAGCAGCGGCGCGATCGGCAGGACGGTCATCTTGTCGAAGCGCTTCTCGGCCGGGATCGGCAGCGAGTCGGTGAAGATCACCTCGTCGGCGCCGCAGTTGGCGAGGCGCTCGGTGGCCGGGCCGGAGAGCACGCCGTGCGTCGCCGCGACGACGACCTTGGTCGCGCCCTCCTTCAGCAGCACCTCGACCGCCTTCGCCACCGTGCCACCGGTGTCGATCATGTCGTCGATGACCACGCAGCAGCGGCCCTCGATCTCGCCGACGACCCGGTTCGCGACCGCCTCGTTCGGCTTCAGCGGGTCGCGGGTCTTGTGGATGAACGCCAGCGGGGTCCCGCCGAGGGTGTCGGCCCAGCGCTCGGCGAGCCGCACGCGACCCGAGTCGGGCGAGACGACCGCGAAGTTCTCGTCGGGCCGGGTGTCCTTGATGTGCTGCGCCAGCACGGGCAGCGCGAACAGGTGGTCCACCGGGCCGTCGAAGAAGCCCTGGATCTGCGAGGTGTGCAGGTCCACGGTCAGGATCCGGTCGGCACCGGCGGTCTTGAACATGTCCGCGACGAGCCGGGCCGAGATGGGCTCGCGGCCGCGGTGCTTCTTGTCCTGGCGGGCGTAGCCCCAGAACGGCATGACGGCGGTGATCCGCTTGGCCGAACCGCGCTTGAGCGCGTCGACCATGATCAGCTGCTCCATGATCGCGTCGTTGATCGGGGCGGAGTGCGCCTGGATCACGAACGCGTCGCTGCCGCGGACCGACTCCTCGAAGCGGCAGAAGATCTCTCCGTTGGCGAAGGAGTACGCCGACTGCGGAGTGACCGTGACGTCGAGCTCCTTGGCCACGTGGTCGGCCAGCTCCGGGTGCGCCCTCCCCGAGAAGAGCATCATGTTCTTCTTCGGCGTGCCTGCGATCGCGCTCACCGTGCGGTGCCTCCTCGGCTGAGGTCTCTGTTGTCGCTGTTGTTCCCGGCGTCGTGGTCGACGCCGCCGGATGTGCCGTCGCCGGCCGGGCCGGAGCCCGCCCGTTCGGCCGCCTCGGCGGCCGGGGTGCCCGGGCGCTTGCGGGTCACCCACCCCTCGATGGTGCGCTGTGTCCCACCCGACACCGCGAGCGCCCCCGGCGGGACGTTCGACCGGAGCACCGTCCCGGCTCCGGTGTAGGCGCCGTCCCCGACCGTGACCGGGGCGATGAACATGGTGTCGGAGCCGGTCCGGACGTGCGAACCGATCGTCGTCCGCTGCTTGCGGACGCCGTCGTAGTTCACGAACACCGACGAGGCGCCGATGTTGCTCATCTCGCCGATCGACGCGTCCCCGACGTAGGTCAGGTGCGGCACCTTGCTGCCCGCGCCGATGTCGGCGTTCTTGACCTCGACGAAGGTGCCGATCTTGCCCCGCGCGCCGAGCCGGGCGTGCGGGCGCAGGTACGCGAACGGGCCGACCGAGGCGCCCTCGCCGATCTCGGAGTCCGAGCCGTGGGTCCGGACGACCGTCGCGCCGGCCCCGACCGCGCAGGCGGTCAGCGTGGTGTCCGGGCCGATCTCGGCTCCCTCGCCGACGGTGCACGCGCCGTGCAGCTGCGTCCCCGGGTGCAGGACGACGTCGGTCCCCAGCTCTACCTGGACGTCCACCCACGTCGTGGCCGGGTCGACGACGGTGACGCCGGCGAGCATCCAGCCGCGCAGCACCCGGCGGTTCAGCTCGGCCCGCAGCTCTGCCAGCTGCACCCGGTCGTTGACGCCGCGCAGCAGCCACTCGTCGTCGCAGCGGACGGCGTGCACCGTCCGCCCGCCGGCGACGGCGCTCTCGACCAGGTCGGTCAGGTACAGCTCCTGCTGCTCGTTGTGCGCGGCGAGCCCCGTGACGCCCGCGCGCAGGAACTGCGCGTCGAAGGCGTAGACCCCGGAGTTGACCTCGCCGATGGCCCGCTGCTCCGGCCCGGCGTCCGAGTGCTCGACGATCGCCGTCACCGCACCGGCCGGGCCGTCGCGCACGATCCGCCCGTACCCGGTGGGATCGGCGGGCTCGGCGGTCAGCAGGGTCACGGCCGCCGCGTGCCGCTCGTGCTCGGTCACCAGCGACGACAGCGTCGCGGAGTCGAGCAGCGGGACGTCGCCGTAGGTCACCAGCACGGTGCCGGTCAGGTCCGCCGGCAGCGCGGTCAGGCTGCAGCGCACCGCGTCGCCGGTGCCGAGCATCCGCTCCTGCACGGCGGTCGCGACCTCGCGGCCGAGTTCCCCGGAGAACCCGGTGACGGCACCGGCGACCCGCTCGCGCTGGTGCCCCACGACGACCACCAGGTGCTCCGGCCGGACACCCGCCACGGCGTGCAGCGCGTGCCCGAGCATGGGCCTGCCGCCGAGGGGGTGCAGGACCTTGGGGGTCGCCGAGCGCATCCGGGAGCCGGCGCCTGCGGCGAGGACCACCCCCGCGGCGACCGCGGCGCGGGCGGGGTCGGTCGGTCCCCCGTCGTCGCCCTGATGGGGGTCGGGCATGTTCGGTTCCTCCTGCTGGGGTCCACCGCCGCCCGTCCGGGCGGCCCGTGCGCTCAGCCACACGACAGGGGGTCGGCGTGGACCGGCCCGCCGTGACGGAAGGGAATCGTACGGGGCCCGGCCGGGACGTCCCCGGCCCCTCACGGGAGGGGCGCCGCGTCCTACCCACGGTGACCGGCACACCCCGTTCGGGTGGCCTCGTCGAAGATCAAACCTTCGGGTGGTAACCGCCGCCGCGAGGTGTCGTTCAACCGGGCACGCGGCCGGAGTCCGGGCCGTGACCGGAGTGACGACAGGAGTGCGATGACGCGCGAGGTCGGGGGACGTCGCCGGCGTTCCCGCGTGGTGACGGTCCTGGCCACAGTGGTGGCCCTGGCGCTCGGCGTGCTGCTCGCCGGGCTGGTCGGGACGGCGTCGGCCGCGCCGCCGGAGGGCCCGGACGATCACGGTGACCGCGGGCGCGGGTCGTCGCAGGACGGCGGCGGCGAGGGTGGCGGTGACGGCGGCTCGGACGCCCGGGCCGAGGGTCGCACCGAGGGCACCCCGTGCAGCACCGAGGCGCGCGCGTGCGTCGACCGCGCCGGCCGGAAGGCCTGGCTGATCAAGGACGGGCGGATCGAGGTCGGCCCGGTGCCCGCGGCGCCGGGCGGGCAGGGGCAGTCGACCCCGCTCGGCACCTTCCAGGTCGAGTGGAAGAACCGGGACCACCGCAGCGCGGAGTTCGACAACGCGCCGATGCCGTTCGCGGTGTTTTTCGCACCGGGCGGGATCGCCTTCCACGAGGGCAACGTGGACTCGCCGTCGGCGGGCTGCGTGCGCCTGGACCGGGCGAACGCCGAGCGCTGGTTCGGGGCGCTCCAGGTGGGCGACCGGGTCGAGATCCGGGAGTGACCTGCCGCCCGGTGGCCCGGCGCGTTTCGGCGCGACGGCCACCGGGAACGGAGTGGACGGAAGCGCGGCCGGGCCATCCGGTTGTGCACAACTGATTCCGATCCGCCTGGAGGCACGATGCCCACCCGCAGCGCTCGCACCGCCTGGAACGGCACGCTCGAGGAGGGTTCCGGTCAGGTCGAGCTGAGCAGCTCGAAGATCGGCACCTACGAGGTCAGCTTCCCGAAGCGCTCCGCCGAGGAGGCGAACGGCAACACCTCGCCCGAGGAGCTGATCGCCGCGGCGCACTCGGCCTGCTTCGCGATGCAGCTGTCGGCGAACGTGGCCGAGGCCGGCGGGACGCCCGAGTCGCTCGAGGTGTCCGCGGACGTCTCGCTCGGGCCGGACAAGGACAACGGTGGCTTCATGCTCACCGGCATCACGCTGAAGGTCCGCGGCGAGGTCACCGGCCTCGACGACGACGGGTTCCAGCAGGCGGCCCGCGCCGCCAAGGACGGCTGCCCGGTCTCGAAGGCGCTGACCGGCGTCCGGATCGACCTGGACGCCGCACTCGAGGGCTGAGCCCGGAGCACACCCTCGCCGAGATGCGGCTCAGCGCGATTCGTCGATCACCGGACGACGCTGAGCCGCATCTCGGCGGGTCCGGTCACGTGCCGGACCACTCGCGGCTGCGTTTGCGGGCGCGGGAGTACACCGCCACCGCCTCGAGCTGCGAGGTGACCTGCAGCTTCGTCCGGATCGAGCCGATCTGCGTGCGGACCGTGGCGAGCGAGACGACCAGGGTGTCCGCGATCGTCCGGGCCCGGTGGCCCGCCGCGAGCATGGCGAGGACCTGGTGCTCGCGGGGGGTCAGCGTGGCGAGGCGGGCGTCGTCCTGGAGGGCCCGGTTCCGGTGGGTCAGGAAGTGCCGGACGAGGTCCTCCCGGCGGGCCGACGACAGCGGGCTCCGGCCGTTCCGGGCCTGCTGGACGGCCTCCAGCAGCGCCTTCAGCGGCTCGCGCTTGGACACCCAGAGGTAGCCGCCCGCGTCGAGCGCCGCCCCGATCCGCACGGCGTCCGAGCTGCCGGTCAGCACGATGACCCGCCAGCCCGCCGCCGTCAGGTCGGGGATCAGCGTCGCGACGTCGATCCGGTTCCCGAACTCGGCGTGCCCCAGGTCGAGCTCGAGCACGACGATCCCCTCGCCGTGCCGGGTCAGCCGCCGCACGGTCTCGAGGGACCGGGGCGGGTAGAACGCGGCCCGCTCGCCCGCCGACTGCAGCTCCATCGCGAGCGCGGTGCCCACGAGCTCGTGGGTGTCGACCACGAGGACGGGCCGGGCGAGGGTGTCGCCCGTCGGCGAGGGCCGGGACGCCGTGCCGGTCACCGCCGGGCCCCCGGGCCGGGGACCGCCCGCCGCCCTGCGGGCCCGACCCCGGCGAGGAAGACCGGCACGTGGTCGGCGCCGCAGGGGTGCCAGGCCCGCACGACGACGTCGCGCTCGCCCAGCACCCGGACGGCCACGGCCTGCGCGACCCGGGCCGGTGCCCCGTGCCCGGCGCCGCGCGCGGCCAGCGTGATCGACCAGCTCCGCACCCGGCCGTTCCACGCCTGCAGCTCCCAGCCGCGTTCGTGCACGTGACCGGAGTCCGCCATCCGGTCGTGGACCAGCAGGTAGGTCGCCGGGCCGGGCTCCGCGGACCGCCGGGCGTCCGGCTCCGGGCCGGGATCGTCGTCGTGTCCGGGGGGTCTGCGCCCCGGTACGGGGATGCGGCGCAGGACGTGCGCCGCCGCGTCCCGCGGCCGGGGGAGCCTGCGGAGCCTGCGGCGCTGGAGGTGGTCCGTGGCGGGGTCGAGTGGTGGGTGCGACCCGTGCATGCGTTCTCCCTGGTCGTCTCCGGTGACCGCGGTGGCGGCGACGCCGCTCCTGGGCGGTCGTCGTCGCCGGTCCGCTACGAGCGGCTCGGGAGGCGGGGCGGTCCGGTGCCGGCGGGGAGCGGTGTCCGGTCCTTCCCGGCAGGGGGTACCGGCGCGGGGTGTGGCTCCGCCGCGAGGATCTGCACGGGTGTCCGCCGCACGGGTCCCTCCGTGTCCGCGCACGGGGTACCGGTCCGGTTCCGGGCGCGCTCGTCGACTGTGTCCTACAGCCGCCGGGGTCCGGGGCGGGTCGGAAAATACTGCTCCGCGGAGGCGGCGCCCGGTACCCCCTTTCGTGGGTTCACGCCCTGAACGGCGGGGGCGGCGGCCCTGCGGCAGAGCGTCAGGCGGTCCCCTCGGACGGCGTCATCGTCGCGGTGTCGAGGGTGCCCTCGACGACGCCGCGCGCCACGTCCGAGAGCCGGGTGCTGGTGGAACGGGCGTACGCCCGCAACCGGCCGAACGCCTCGTCCATGCCGATACCGCCGCGCTCGGCCAGCACACCCTTGGCCTGCTCGATGACCACCCGGCTGGTCAGGGCGGCCTGCAGCTGCTCGGTCAGCAGGTCCCGCTCCCGGGACGCCCGGTCGGACAGGATGCCGATCGTGGCGACGTCGGCCAGCGCCTGCCCGACGGCCAGGTCGCCCGCGGGCATGGCCGTCGGGGCGTGGTGGAACAGGTTGAGGGCGCCGATCGTGCTGCCGCGCCAGCGCATCGGGAGCGCGTGGACGGCCCGGAACCCGGAGGCCACCGCGCGACCGCCGAAGGCCGGCCACCGGGGGTCGCCGCCGAGGTCCGGGGCGCGCACCAGGGCGCTGCTGCGGAAGGACTCCAGGCACGGGCCCTGGTCGGTGTCGATCTGGAACCGCTCGAGCAGCGCGGCGACCTCGGTGGACGCGGAGACGGCCTGCAGCGCACCCCGCTGGTCCGTCAGGACCAGGCCCGCGGCGTCGGCCCGGAGCAGGGTGACGCAGTCCGAGCACAACCGTTCGAAGAGCTCGATCACGTCGTAGTCGTCGACCAGGGTGTCGGCGAGCCGGACGAACGCCTCGATCAGCGGCCGTTCCCGTTCCGGCGGCGCCGGCACGGGCGGTGACGGAGTCATCACATGTTCCCCTCGATGCCGTGCTCGGTCGGGTCGATCTCGGTGAGATCGGGCTACCGCGATCCGTCCGCGACAGCCGCAGCCGGCGGGCGACGACGTCCGTGGCGATCCGGCCGGGCTCCGGTCCGGTCATGAAGGTGGCAGCCCGCGGGCCTGCCAGGGCCGAACCGTCCGGACCGGCCTCCTGCCGGCGACGTCCCACCTGACGGCTCCGCAGCCATGGTGTCGCGATCGGCGCTGTCGGGCAACGTCCGTGCGGCGGCGGGCGCTCGGGGGGACCCGGAGATCCCGCAGGTCGGGGCGCCGTACCCGGGAGGGCGACCGCGGCTCGGCCGGACGCCGGAGCCGCACCACCCGGACGGCCACGCCGGGCTCCCGCGCCCGCGTCGTCGTGCGTGCTCCACCGCCAGGATTCGAACCTGGACCATCGGAACCAAAATCCGAGGTGCTGCCGTTACACCACGGTGGATCGTGCGGTTCATCGTGGCACGGCCGCTTCCGGGCCCCCGCGGCGCACCTCGCCCGACGGTTGCTTTGCGATGCTCCATCTCACGGACAAACACCCACTATCGGGCGATGTGACCCCGGGCGCGGTGCCCGCGCGTCGAGTTGACAGACTTCCGTCCGTGCTGAACACGGATGCTTCCAGTGAGGTGGGCGAGCCGGTGACGTCGCAACTGTCCGGCACCACCGTCACGTGCCGTCTGTGCGGTTCGACGGACCTGCGCAGCTTCTGCGACCTCGGCGCGACACCGCCGTGCGAGCTGTTCCTGACCGCCGAGACGGCCGAGCGTCCGGAGACGACGTACCCGCTGCACGTGCGGGTCTGCAACTCCTGCCTGCTGGCCCAGCTGCCGCCGGAGATCTCTCCGGAGGAGACGTTCGAGGAGTACGCGTACTTCTCGTCGTTCAGCTCGTCCTGGGTGGAGCACGCCCGTCGTTTCGTGGACTCCGCCGTCGTCCGCGCGGGACTCGGCACCGGCTCGTTCGTCGTCGAGGTCGCCTCGAACGACGGCTACCTGCTGCAGCACGTCGTCGCCCGCGACATCCGCTGCCTCGGTGTGGAGCCGAGCGTCAACGTCGGCGAGGCGGCCTGCGACAAGGGTGTCCCGACGCTCACCGCGTTCCTCACCCCGGAGACCGGCGCCCGGGTCCGCGCCGAGCACGGCCCGGCGGACCTGGTGTGCGGGAACAACGTGTTCGCCCACATCCCCGACGTCGTCGGCTTCGCGCAGGGCCTCCGCGCCATGGTCGCCGACGACGGCTGGGTCTCGATCGAGGTCCAGCACCTGCTCACGCTGGTCGAGCGCAAGCAGTTCGACACGATCTACCACGAGCACTTCCAGTACTACACGCTGCTCACCGGGCAGCGGGCGCTCGCCGCGGGCGGTCTGACCCTGGTCGACGTCGAGCTGCTCGACACCCACGGCGGCTCGATCCGCATGTGGGCGCGTCCCGCCGACGTCGCGGGCGAGCCGTCGGAGCGAGTGCGCGAGGTGCTCGCGGCCGAGGAGGCCGCCGGCCTGCACACCCCGGAGGGCCACGACGGGTTCTCGGAGGCCGTCTCCACCATCCGCGACGACCTGGTGTCCTTCCTCGTCGACGCCCGCCGCCGGGGCAAGCGGGTCGTCGCCTACGGCGCGCCGGGCAAGGGGAACACCCTGCTGAACTACTGCGGGATCCGGCCGGACCTGCTCGAGTACACGGTGGACCGGAACCCGTACAAGCACGGCCGGCTGACGCCGGGCACCCGGATCCCGATCCACGCCCCGGAGCGGATCGCGCAGGACCGCCCCGACCACGTGCTCGTCCTGCCCTGGAACCTGCGCACCGAGCTGACCGAGCAGCTGTCCTACGTGCACGAGTGGGGCGGCACGCTGGTCTTCCCGATCCCGTCGCTCGAGGTGGTGTGACGCCGTGAAGGTCGTCCTGTTCTGTGGTGGTTACGGCATGCGGATGCGCGACGGCGCGTCCGATCTCCCGAAGCCGATGCACCCGGTGGGCCCGCGCCCGCTGATCTGGCACGTGATGCGCTACTACGCCCACTTCGGGCACACGGACTTCGTCCTGTGCCTGGGCTACGGCGCGCACCACATCAAGAACTACTTCCTCAACTACGACGAGACCGAGTCCAACGACTTCGTCCTGCACCAGGGCGAGGTCGAGCTCATGGGCAGCGACATCCAGGACTGGAACATCACGTTCGTCCACACCGGCCTGGACTCGCCGATCGGTGAGCGGCTGCGCCGGGTCAAGGCCCTCGTCCAGGACGACGAGATGTTCCACGCGAACTACGCCGACGTCCTCACCGACGCCCCGCTGGACACGATGGTCGAGCAGTTCACCCGCTCCGACGCCGTCGGCCAGCTGATGGCCGTGCCGCCGCAGTCGGCCTTCCACTGCGTCGACGTGTCCGACGACGGCACGCTCGACTCGATCACCACGCTCCAGGAGATGCCGCTCTGGGAGAACGGCGGCTACCTCATGTTCCGGCCCGAGGTGTTCGACTTCCTCGAGAAGGACTGCGACCTGATCGGCGACGTCTGCGCCCCGCTGGCCCGCAAGGGCCGCATGTCAGCGTACCGGCACCGCGGGTTCTGGCAGCCGGCCGACACGGTCAAGGAGCGCAACGCGCTCGAGGCCGCCTACCAGGGCGGCACCCGGCCGTGGATGCTGTGGGAGGCACACGGCACCGACCGCGACCCGCTGCAGGCCGCGATCGCCGAGATGCACCGCAGCAGCCACCAGCGCGACTGAGCGACGCCCGCGCAGCGACCATGGACACCCACGCGCGAGTCCGGGGGGACGAGAAACCGTGCTGAACCTGCTGCCCGAGCGGCTGGACCGCATCCTGCTGCTCGGCGCGCACTGCGACGACATCCCGATCGGGGCGGGCGGCACGCTCCTGGAGCTGTGCCGCGCCTACCCGGGGGTGAACGTGACCGCACTCGTCCTCACCGGGGCCGGGTCGCTGCGCGAGGAGGAGGAGCGGGCCGCGCTCGCCGCCTTCACCCCCGGCGCGAACCTCGAGGTCGTCGTCATGGACCTGCCCGACGGCCGCGTACCGCAGCACTGGGAGCGGGCCAAGATGGCGCTGGAGGACCTGCGCACCCGGGGCGAGCCCGACCTCGTCATCGGGCCGTCGCCGCACGACGCGCACCAGGACCACCGGACGCTCGCGCAGATGATCCCGACGGCCTACCGGGACCACCTGACGCTCGGCTACGAGATCCTCAAGTGGGAGGGCGACCTCGCCCAGCCGTCGGTCTACCTCCCGCTGTCCGAGCCGGTGCTCGGCGAGAAGATCGCGAAGCTGAACGAGCACTACGGTTCCCAGCGGGACCGCACCTGGTTCGACGACGAGACGTTCCGCGGGATCGCCCGGGTCCGCGGCGTGCAGTGCCACGCCCGGTACGCCGAGGCGTTCCACGTCCAGAAGCTGACGCTGTCCGTCGCCCCGATCGCCGGATCGGAGCCGGCGCCCGGCTTCGGCACCGGGCCGTGACACCCCACCGACCTACTGAAGGGACCACCATGCGGGTACTGCTCACCGGACATCAGGGCTACCTGGGGACGGTGATGGCGCCGCTCCTCGCCTCGGCCGGCCACGACGTCACCGGGCTCGACTCCGGGCTGTTCGCCTCGTGCGTCCTGGGCAGCCTGGACACCCCCGACGTCGAGGGCTTCCCGACCGACCTCCGCGACGTCACCGTCGAGCAGCTCCGGGGCTTCGACGCCGTCGTCCACATGGCGGCGCTGTCGAACGACCCGCTCGGCTCGCTGGCCCCGGAGATCACCTACGACATCAACCACCACGCCTCCACCCGGCTGGCGCGGCTGTCGAAGGAGGCCGGTGTCGGGCGGTTCGTCTACGCCTCCACCTGCTCGGTCTACGGCGCCCAGTCCGGCGACGACCTCGTCGACGAGGACGCCCCGCTGAAGCCGGTCACCCCGTACGCGATCTCCAAGGTCCGCGTCGAGGACGACCTGGCCGAGCTGGCCGACGCCGACTTCGTGCCGGTCTCGATGCGCAACGCGACCGCGTTCGGCTTCTCGCCGCGGCTGCGCGCCGACATCGTGCTGAACAACCTGGTCGGCCGGGCGATCCTCACGAACGAGGTCACCGTCCTGTCCGACGGCACCCCGTGGCGCCCGCTCGCGCACGCCGAGGACATCGCCGGTGCGGTCGTCGCCGCGCTGGACGCCCCCGCCGACGTCGTCCGCGCCCGGGCCTACAACGTGGGCACCGAGAAGAACAACCGGACCGTCGCCGAGATCGCCCAGGCGGTCATCGACGCCGTCCCCGGCTCGACGCTGAACATCACCGGCGAGGCGGGCAACGACCCGCGGTCGTACCGGGTCGACTTCGCCCGCGCCCGCAAGGAGCTCGGTTTCGAGGCCGGCTGGACCATCCCGGCCGGTGCCGAGCAGCTCGCGACCGAGTACAAGGCCCGGGGCCTCACCCAGGACGCCTTCGACAACTCCTTCACCCGGCTCGCGGTGCTCAACGCGCGGCAGGCTGCGGGGGAGCTCGACGGGGGGATGCACGTTATTGGCGGCTGACGCCGCCCGTGAGTGGTTATCGTGGCCCTGACCGCGATAACCACTCACGAGCGCCGGAGGCGCCATGTGCCGCAACATCCGGACGTTGCACAACTTCGAGCCACCGGCGACCGTCGACGAGGTGGACGCGGCCGCGCTCCAGTACGTCCGCAAGATCTCCGGTTCGGCGAAGCCGTCGCAGGCCAACGCCGAGGCGTTCGAGAAGGCGGTGTCGGTGGTCGCGGCGGCGACCCGCGAACTCCTGGACGGCCTGACCACGACCGCCCCGCCGAAGGACCGCGAGGTGGAGGCGGCCAAGGCCCGGGCCCGCGCCGAGGTCCGCTACGCCCGCTGACCGGCCCCCGCGCCCGCCGGGCGTGACGTCCGGGTGGTCCCGGCCACCGGAACGTCACGCCGGGTGGGCGGGTCCGCCGAACCGTGGGCCCTACTCCGCGGGGACCGCCAGGGCGTCGATCTCGACGAGCATCTCCTCGCGGGGCAGGCCGGCGATCACCGTCGTGCGGGCGGGCAGGTTCCCGTCCGGCACGTGCCGGGACACGAACTCGCCGTAGGCGGTGTTCATGTCCGCGAAGTGCGCTCGGTCGGTCAGGTAGACCCGGAACATCAGGACGTCGGCCACCGAGGACCCGCCGGCCTCCAGGATCGCCCGGACGTTCTCCAGCGTCCGCAGCGTCTGCGCCTGGACGTCACCCGGGGCGATGTAGGTGGCGGTGGCCGGGTCCATCGGTCCCTGGCCGGAGACCTGCAGCAGACCGCCCTTGCGGATCGCCTGGCTGAAGGTGTGCGCCGGGGCCGGCGCGTCCGGGGTGGAGACGACGGTCGTGCTCATGGGGAGGGTTCCTCTCGGGTCGGGCGCCAGCCGTGCTCCCGGGAGATCGTCCCGGTCACGGCTAGCAGTGACGGGACCAGCTCGATCAGCTGGTCGTAGGTGGCGACGATGCTCGGCACGGACACCGAGACGGCCGCCACCACGGTTCCGGCCGGTCCGCGGACCGGCGCCCCGATGCAGTTGATCGAGGGCTCGTTCTCCTCGCGGTCCTGTGCCCAGCCCTGCTCGCGGACACGGGCGAGCTCGGCCCGGTAGGCGCCGCGGTCGGTGATCGTGGCGGGGGTGCGGGCGGTGAGGTCCGCGCCGTCGAGCACCCGGTCCACCGCGGCCGGGGTGAGGTCGGCCAGCAGGACCTTCCCGGCCGCCGTCGAGTGCACCGGGCCGCGGAGCCCGACCCGGGACGCCATGCGCACGTGGTCGTGCGACTCCAGCTTGTCGATGTAGACGATCTCGCTGCCGACCAGCTCGGACAGGTGCGTGGTGTGGCCGTGCGCGCGGTTGAACGCGAGCAGGTGCGGGGCGGCGATCGAGCGGACCTCGCGCTGGTCCAGCCCGCGGGAGGACAGCTCGAAGAGCCGGGACCCCAGGTGGTAGCGGTGCTGCCCGTCGCGGTGCACGAAGTGCTCGTCGCCGAGCGTGCGCAGCAGCCGCAGGACGGTCGTCTTGTGCACGTCCAGCCGGGTCGCCAGCTCGTCCAGCGACGCCGGTCCCTCGCCGAGGACGACCAGGATCCGCAGCGCCTTGCCCAGGCTGGTGCTCACGTGCGGACCCCCTCGACGACGCCGTCCGGGCCGACGCGCAGGCCCGCCCACGCGTCGTCCCGGAGGTCGAGCAGGCGGTCGGGCAGCGGGGCGGCCGAGTCGCCGGCGACGACGAGCACGGCCGCGGCACCGAGGTGCCCGCGGCGCAGGCAGCGCCCGACGTCCTCGCCGCGGACGAGCCCGGTGAGCAGGCCTGCGGCGAACGCGTCGCCCGCACCGACCGGCTCGACGACGTCGACCTGCAGCGCCGCGCGCGCGGTCACCGTGCCGTCGCGGTGCACGGCGACGGCACGGTCGGCGCCGTCCTTCAGCACCAGCAGCTCCGGACCCGGCAGCAGCGCCCGCAGCCCGGCCGGGTCGGCCGTGCCGAACACCCGGAGCGCCTCGTCGCCGCCGGTCAGGACGATGTCCGCCCGGCCTGCGTGCGCGACGACCGTCGCCGGGTCGCCGCCGGGCCACATCTGCTCGCGCCAGTTCACGTCGAACGAGACCCGGTACGCCCGGGGTCGTTCCAGCAGCGCCGCCAGCGCGACGGGGGAGACTGCCGAGGTGATCCCGCCGACGTGCAGCCAGGACGCCGACGCCAGCCGGTCCCGGATGCCCGGCCGTTCCCGCAGGTCCGGGCCGGCTGCGGAGGCCGCGGACCCCGCCCGCCGGTAGTACATCCGGGTCCGCGGGCCGTCGGGGCCGGGCTCGGTGGACTTCGCGTAGCGGCCGGTCGGCCGTGCGGGGTCGGTCTCGATCCCACCCGTGTCCACGCCCGCGGCGGCGAGCGCGCGGGAGACGAGGGCGCCGTGCGGGTCGTCGCCGAGACGGCCGACCCAGGCGACGGGCACCCCGGCCGCGGCGAGATCGAACGCCACGTTCACCTCGGCGCCCGCGGCGCTCGCGGGGGCGGCCGGATCGTCGATCCCGCCGGGCCGGGACACCAGCGCCAGTGCCTCGCCGAAGCACACCACACCGCCCGTCGCGGGCCGCCGACCTGCGCTCTCCACTGCTCGAACTCCTTCGTCGCCGTTGACCCGGCCGTCGGGGCGATGCTAGAACGGCCGAACCGAAATACGCAACCAGCGCTGCAAAATACGCAACGCACCAGTTCAGGCGGGGGATCAGCGGATGACGACGTCGACGGAGACCGGACTCCGGCTCGGATCGCTCGGGGCCGAGCGGCCCGGACCGTTCGCCAAGTCGCTCCCGCCGCTCGACGGCACGGTCGCCGACTGGCTGTCCGGGGCGCCCCCGCTGTCCGCGCTCGCCACCCCGGTGCTGACGCTCGACGACGCCGCGCTGCACGCGAACGCCCGCCGGATGGCGGAGTGGTGCACCGGGCACGGCGTCGAGCTCGCCCCGCACGGCAAGACGACGATGGCGCCCGCCCTGTGGGACCTGCAGCTCCGCACCGGGTCGCGCGGCATCACCCTGGCGACCCCGTGGCAGGCGCTGGTGGCGATCGAGTTCGGGGTCCGGTGGGTCATGCTGGCGAACTCGCTGGTCGACCCCCGCGGGCTCCGCGCGGTGGCCGCCGCCCGCGACGCCGCCCCGTCGCTCGAGGCCGTCAGCTGGGTCGACTCGGTCGACACGGTCGTCGCGATGGAGGCCGGGGCCGGGAGCCCGGAGCGGCCGCTCACCGTCGTCGTCGAGCTCGGGGCGCCGGGCGGCCGGACCGGGGCGCGGGCGGTCGCCGAGGCCGAGCGGGTCGCCGCGGCCGTCGTCGCCAGCCCGGTGCTGCGGCTCGGCGGGGTCGGCGGCTACGAGGGCGCGCTCGCCCACGACCCGTCACCCGAGTCGCTCGGCACCGTCCGCCTCTACCTCGACGACCTGGCCGAGCTGCACCGACGGCTGCTGCCCTCCTACGAGACCGGCGAGATCGTCGTGACCGCGGGCGGCAGCGCGTACTTCGACCAGGTCGTCGAGGCCCTGGCCGGGCTCGCGGACGACCGCACCCGCGTCGTCCTGCGCTCGGGTGCCTACCTGGTGCACGACGACGGCTTCTACCGCGGCATCTCCCCTCTGGCCCGGGAGGGCGACCGGCCGTTCCGCTCGGCGATGCACGTCTGGGCCCGGGTGGTGTCCACACCGGAGCCGGGTCTCGCGCTGCTCGACGCCGGCAAGCGGGACGTGCCGTTCGACGAGGGACTGCCCGAGCCGCAGCGGCTCGCCGACGACCTCGGGCGCCCGGCCCGCCCGCTCGCCGGGACGGTCACCGCGGTCAACGACCAGCACGCGTTCCTGCGGACCGACGAGCCGGTGACGGTCGGGCAGGTGGTGCGGCTCGGGCTGTCCCACCCGTGCACCGCCTTCGACAAGTGGCGCTGGATCCCGCTCCTGACCGGCGCCGACGACCCCGCCCCCCCCCCCCCGGGTCGCCGGCCTGGTCCGGACGTTCTTCTGATGCGCACGTTGCTGCGCGGCGGGACCGTCGTCGACGGGACCGGGGGGCCGCGCCACACCGCCGACGTCCTCGTCGACGGCGACCGGATCGCCGCGGTCGGTGACGGCGCGGGCGCCCGGCCGGACCGGGTCGTCGACGTGACCGGCATGGTCGTCGCACCCGGGTTCGTCGACATGCACGCCCACTCCGACCTGCGGCTCCTCACCGAGCCCGCGCACCTCGCGAAGATCTCCCAGGGCGTGACGACCGAGCTGCTCGGCCAGGACGGGCTGTCCTACGCCCCGGTCGACGACGACGTCCTCGCCACGCTCCGCCGCAAGATCGCCGGCTGGAACGGCGACCCCGGCCCGGACGCCTTCACCTGGCGCAGCGTCGCCGGGTACCTCGACCGGCTCGACGAGGGCGTCGCCGGGAACGCCGCCTACCTCGTCCCGCACGGCACGGTGCGTGCCCTGGTCTGCGGCTGGGACGACCGGCCCGCCCGCCCGGACGAGGTCGCGCGGATGGCCGACGTCGTCCGCACCGGCATGACCGAGGGCGCGGTCGGGCTCTCGGCGGGACTGACCTACACCCCCGGGATGTACGCCGACGGCGGCGAGCTCGTCGAGCTGTGCCGCGCGGTCGGCGAGCTGGGCGGGTTCTTCGCCCCGCACCACCGCAGCTACGGGGCCGGCGCCCTGGAGGCGTACGCCGAGATGATCGACGTCGCCGACCGGTCCGGCTGCGCGCTGCATCTGTCGCACGCGACGCTCAACTTCGGGCCGAACCGCGGCCGGGCCGGTGAGCTGATCGCGATGCTGGACGCGGCGATCGCCGGCGGCACCGACGTCACCCTGGACACCTACCCTTACCTGCCCGGCGCGACGACGCTGTCGGCGATCCTGCCGAGCTGGGCCCAGTCCGGCGGGCACGAGGCGACCCTCGGGCGGCTGCGCGACCCGGCCGCGCTCGCCCGGATCCGGGAGGACCTGGAGGTGCACGGCTCGGACGGCTGCCACGGCGTCGTCGCCGAGTGGGACACCATCGAGATCAGCGGCGTCACGGACCCGGGGCTGGCCGGGTACGTAGGACGCACCGTCGCGGAGATCGCCGGGCCGGACGACCCGTTCGACGTCTGCGTCGATCTCCTGCTGCGCGACGATCTCGGCACCGGGATCCTGCAGCACGTCGGGCACGAGGAGAACGTCCGCGCGATCATGCGCCATCCCCGGCACACCGGCGGCAGCGACGGGCTGCTCGCCGGGGCGAAGCCGCACCCGCGGGCCTGGGGGACCTTCCCGCGCTACCTCGGGCACTACTGCCGCGAGCTCGGACTGTTCCCCCTCGAGGAGTGCGTCGCGCACCTGACCGGCCGGGCCGCGGACCGGCTGCGGCTGGCCGACCGCGGGTACGTCCGCGCGGGCCTCGCGGCCGATCTCGTCGTGTTCGACCCGGACGCGGTCGCCGACACCGCGACCTTCGCCGACCCGGCGCAGCAGGCCGCCGGGATCCCGTACGTGCTGGTGAACGGGACCTTCGCGATCGAGGAGGGCGAGCGGACACCCGCGCTCGCGGGGCGCGCCCTGCGCCGCCGTGCGGACGGGAGCACGTCGTGACCTGCGCCCCCTTGCTCTGCACACCGCCACGCACCACCCCCCCCGCCCGAGCACCGCCGCCCCGGCAGGAGAACCCCGATGACGGCCTTCCTCGACTGGCTGCAGAACGACACGTCCGGCCTGCTCACCCTGGCCGCGGCGAGCGTCGTGCTGCTCCTGCTGATGATCATGCGGTGGCGGCTGGAGCCGTTCGTCGCGCTGATCGTGACCGGTGTGCTGGTGGCGCTGGTCGCCGGCGTGCCGATCACCGACCTCGTCGGGACACCGATCTCGGCGTCGGACTCGCTGCTGGAGACCGGCTTCGCCGGGATCCTCGGTCACATCGCGCCGATCATCGGCCTGGGCACCGTGCTCGGGGCGATCATGGAGCGGTCCGGGGGAGCGGACGCGCTCACCGAGCGGCTGCTGCGGCTGTTCGGGCCGCGGGGCGCGCCGCTGGCGATGGGCGTCACCGGCGTCGTGCTCGGGATCCCGGTCTTCTTCGACATCGGGATCTTCGTGCTCGCCCCGCTGGTCTACGTCGCCGCCCGGCGCGGCGGCCGCTCGCTGGTGCTCTACGCGATGCCGATGCTCGCCGGGCTGTCGATGACGCACGCGTTCCTGCCGCCGCACCCCGGCCCCGTCACGGCGGGCGGCCTGCTCGGCGTCGGGATGGGCTGGATCATCGCGATGGGCCTGCTCTGCGGGATCCCGGCCTGGCTGGTCAGCGGCGTCTGGTGGGGTGCGTTCATCGGGAAGCGGGTGCTCGTCGACGTCCCCGAGGACGCCCCGGGCGCCGCCGGTCCGGCCGCGGGCACGGCCGGGGGCACGGAGTCCTCCCCGGACGGTGCCGGCGGTGCCACCCGCACCGCCGAGCGGGCGGAGGTGGCGACGACGCCGCGGCCGCCGTCGGTCGCCCTCATCGCACTGATCATCGCGGTGCCGATGCTGCTGATCCTCGGGGCCACGGTCGGATCGGTCGCGCTGCCGGAGGGCACCGTCCTGCACGACGTCCTCGTCTTCCTGGGCACCCCGGCGATCGCGCTGACGATCAGCGTGCTCCTCGCGATGTACCTGCTCGGCGTGCGCCGCGGGACGTCGATGGCCGAGCTGAGCCGGATCTCCGGCGAGTCGCTGCGCCCGGTCGGGATGATCCTGCTCGTCGTCGGCGCCGGCGCGTTCTTCGGCAAGGTGCTGCAGGAGACCGGGGTCGGCGACGCGCTCGCCGGGTCGATGACGGCGATCGGGCTCCCGCTGATCGTGTCTGCCTACCTGATCAGCGCGGCGCTGCGGATCGCGCAGGGCTCGGCCACCGTCGCCATCGTGACGACGGCGGGGATCATCGGCCCGACCGTCGCCGCCGGTGGCTACTCGCAGCCGCAGATCGCGCTGATCGTCGTCGCGGTGTCGGCCGGGTCGATCGTCGCCAGCCACGTCAACGACGGCGGGTTCTGGATCGTCGCGAAGTACTTCAACATGTCGGTGAAGCAGACCCTGCTGACGTGGACGGTGCTCGAGACGATCCTGTCCGTCGTCGGGTTCGCCGCCGCCGGTCTGGTGTGGCTGGTCGTGTGAGCCGTCAGTGCCGCGGGTCGGCGTCGAGGCTGATCGGGGCCCCGTGCGGGGTCGCGGCAGCGGCGCGCAGCCAGGCATCGGTGCGCTCGTCGACCGAGCCGGGATCGGTGAGGCCGTGCTCGGTGAGCAGCTCCTCCAGCGCGGCGAGCCAGGCGTCCCAGTAGTCCCGGCCGTCCTCGAGCTCGGCGCCGAGGGTCTCGGCGAAGTCCTGCCGGTCGAGGACGCCGCGGTCCTGCAGCGACACCGCCAGCGCGAACACCTGGGCCTGCCAGGGCTCGTCGAACACCGGGCCGTCAGGCGGGCTCAAGGTAGCTCTCCCAGGCGTCGACCGAGACCGACGACGTCGGGTCGGCGTCGGGCCCCCACAGCTCCGGTCCGGTGAAGACGACGGTGTAGAGCTGCTCGGGGGCCTCGCCGTGGCCGTGTGCGCGTGAGTCGGGCAGCACGTGCGCCCCGCGCCGTGTCTCGACGACCCCGCAGCGGCCGCGGACGTAGCGGGGGAGCCGGGTGTGCCCGCGCGGGTGCACCACCCGGGCCCGGACCCGGTCGCCGGGGGCGAACCGCGGGCCGGCGGGCTCGTCGCGCAGGGTCGGTGCGCCGGTGGCCAGCACCTCGGCGGTCTCGGCCGCGCCGAGCGGGGCCGGGGTGGCGACGCCCGGGCGCAGCGACCGGCCCGAGGCGAGCTCGTCGTCGCCGACGAGGCCGTGCGCGACGAGGAGCTTCTCGGTCGCCGCCAGCCAGATCTCGTAGTAGGTCAGGTTCAGGTAGAGCGGCGGCGGGAGCGACTCGCGGGCGTGCCGGGACTCGTCGATCGACCAGCCGCCGGGCCGGGCCGCGGCCAGGGTCAGCGCCAGCACGAGCGGCTCCCAGTCCGCGTGGAACCGGACGTCCTCGGGCTCGGGCTCGACCGGGCCGAACCCCATCGCCCCGCCGAGGTCATGCGCGCCGTTCACGCCGTCGCCACGCGGGTGCCGATCATGGAGTCGCGGGAGACGATCGCGGCGAGGTCGTCGGCGGACCAGCCGTCGGTGCCGGGCGGGCGCTGCGGGACGACGAGGTAGCGCAGCTCCGAGGTGGAGTCGTGCACCCGGATCGCGACGTCGTCGCCGAGGACGGTGCCGAAGTCGGCGAGCACCCCGCGCGGGTCGAGCACCGCCCGCGACCGGTAGGCCGGGGACTTGTACCAGACCGGGGGCAGTCCCAGGACCGGCCAGGGATAGCAGGAGCACAGCGTGCAGACGACGAGGTGGTGCTCGTCGTGGGAGTTGAAGACCGCCGCGAGGTGCTCGCCGCCGCGGCCGCCGTAGCCGAGCTCGGCGACGGCCGACGTCGCGTCCTCCGCGAGCCTCCCGGCGTAGCCGGGGTCGGTCCACGCCCGGGCGACGACGTGTGCGCCGTTCCGCGGCCCGACCCGGTGCTGGTAGGTCTCGATGATCTCGTCGAGCGCGTCCGGGTCGACGTACCCCTTCTTGACGAGGATCGACTCGAGCGCCCGTACCCGGGCGTCGACCGGCCGCAGCTCTCCCGACATCACCCTGACGCTAATCATCCCGGTGCCGTCCGTCGAGGGTCGTGTGCAGGTCACCGGGCCGTCGCCCGCGTGTCCCCCGCGAGTCACCGGCGTGTCGGCCGCCGGACGACGACGGCCCGGCACCCGCGGAGGCGGTGCCGGGCCGTGCGTGCGGGAGGCAGGACGTCAGGCGTCCGCGAGCGCGGACTCGAACTCGTCCGCCTTGAGCGGGGCGAGGTCGGAGACCCGCAGGAAGTCGCCGAGGGTCGTGCCGGTCGCACCCGAGTCGACGTTCTTCGGCCCGCGGCCGGCCCGGACGTCGTCCAGGTTGATGGTGCGCAGGTCGTAGGAGAACCGCGTGACGTCGGAGGTGTTCGGTGCCGACGCGTGCAGGTGGTTCGACGAGAACATGAAGACGTCGCCGGACTGGCCCGCGATCCGGATCTCGCCGCGGGAGTCGAAGTCCTCCAGCGGGAGCGGGTGCGGGCGGGTGTCGGCGGTCTTGTTGTCCGCGGCGGCGGTGCGGTGCTTCGCGACCCACTCGTCGTAGTCGTACTGGTTCGAGCCGTTCTTCACCGGCTTGTCGAAGTAGTCGGTGTACATGCTCATGACGTTCTCGCCGACGACGTCGAAGACCGGCGTCCAGTAGTTCACGAGCTGCTGGGGGTGGCCGTACCACATGTCGCGGTGGGCCTTGTAGTTGTAGGAGACGCCCGCGGTCAGGAACTGGTCGGCGGGGATCACGCGCAGCCGGGGGATGTCGAAGTAGGTGCGTTCCGGGTCGACACCGAGGTCGATCGCGAACTGCTGGCACAGCTCCTTGGTGCGCTGCCCGTTGGTGAACTCGCCCTTGAGCGGCTCGACCCGGCGGATGAACTCGTCGACGTCCATCTCGTACTGCGCACGCTCGGGGTCCAGCTCGCCGAAGGCACGGGCGATCAGGTCCTTGGCGTGGTCGGCCAGGGCGTTCGCACCGCCGATGCCGGAGTAGAGGAAGAAGTTGCCCTGGAACAGGGACTCGCGGCGCTCGTCGTCGCCGATCCGGCGGTTCAGGTAGACCGTGATCAACGCATGCTCCTCCGTGCGGGAGTCCGGGTACACCCCGGCTGACGAGGGCGGACGTTAGCGCACACGATCGGGTGGTCTTCTACGAAGGAGCGTAGTAGTCGGTTTCTGCGACGGGGTGTCGGAATCGTCCTGTTCGCGGTGCGGCAGCCGTCACCACCCGGCCCGGCCCGCGGTCACGGGGCCAGGCGTATCGTCGTCCTCCGGCACCCAGGCCCGGGCCCACCGTGAGGCCCGCGTCCCGGGCAGGGGTCTGTCCCGCGTCCCGCGCACCACCAGCCCCACCCCGAGGAGCCAGCGCCGCCGTGGCCATCCTGTCCGGTCTGCTCACCTCAGCACTGTCCGACACCGGCCTGCGGGCCGCGGTCGACGCCGCCCGTGCCGCGGACACCCGTACCGCCGAGACCCCGGCGGTGAGCGTCGAGGGTCCGGCCGCGCTCCGCCCGCTGCTCGTCTCCGGCCTCGCCGAGGACGGCTGCGTCCTGGCCGTGACCGCCACCGACCGGGAGGCCGAGGACCTGGCGGCCGCCGTGTCCGACCTGCTCGGGCACGGCGAGGCGCTGGACGCGGCCGCCGACACCGTGCACGACAGCGCCGGCGCGCCCGTCGTCGTGCTGCCGTCCTGGGAGACGCTGCCGCACGAGAAGCTGTCGCCCCGCCCGGACACCGTCGCCCGCCGGCTGACGATCTTCCACCGGCTCGCCTCGCCGGCGACCGCACCGCGGGTCGTCGTCACGGCGGCCCGGAGCCTGATCCAGCCGGTCGCGCCCGGGCTGGGCGCGCTGGCGCCGGTCTCCCTCGCGGTCGGCGAGGAGCACGAGTTCGAGCAGCTGCTGGAGCGCCTGGTCGAGCTCGCCTACATCCGCGCCGAGATGGTGACGACCCGCGGTGAGTTCGCGGTGCGCGGCGGCATCCTCGACGTCTTCCCGCCGACCGCCGAGCACCCGGTGCGCGTCGAGTTCTGGGGCGACGAGGTGTCGGAGATGCGCGCGTTCTCGGTCGCCGACCAGCGTTCGGTCGGCGAGGTCGGGCGGGTCGAGGTGCCGCCGTGCCGGGAGCTGCTGCTGACCGGGCCGGTCCGGCAGCGCGCCGCCGAGCTGGCCGCCGAGCAGCCCGAGACCGCGGGCCTGAACCGCAACCCGCTGCGCGAGCTGCTGGAGAAGCTGTCCGAGGGCATCCCCGGCGAGGGCATGGAGTCGCTGATCCCGGCCCTCGTGGGCGGCGAGATGCAGCTGCTGTCCGACCTGCTGCCCGCCGGGTCCCGCGTGCTGCTCGCCGACCCGGAGCGGATCCGCACCCGCTGCGCGGACCTGGTCCGGACCGGGCAGGAGTTCCTGGAGGCGTCCTGGCTGGCGACCGGGTCGGGCGGCGAGGCCCCGATCGACGTCTCCGGATCGGCCTACCGCGACCCCACCACGACCCTCGCGCAGTCCACCGCGACCGGACGCCCGGTGGTCTCGCTGTCCCCGCTGCTGTCCGGTGCCGACGACGTCGTCGTCCCGGCCGTGCACGAGATCGAGCCCTACCGCGGCGACACCGACCGCGCGATCACCGACCTGCGCGCGCACGTCGCCACCGGTGGCGCGGCCGTGCTGGTGCTGGCCGGGCAGGGCACCGCGGACCGCTCCCTGGAGCAGCTGCGCGACGCCGAGGTCCCGGCGTCCAAGGTGGACACCCTGCCGGACGCCCCGGAGAAGGGCGTCGTCACCGTCACCTGCGGCCGGGTGCTCAACGGCTTCACCGCCACCGAGGTCGGGCTCGTCCTGATCTCCGAGGCCGACCTCACCGGCAGCAGGGCCGGGCTCGATGCCGCCCCGCGCAAGACCACCCCGCGCCGCCGCAACGCCGTCGACCTGGCGGTGCTGCAGCCCGGCGACTACGTCGTCCACAACCAGCACGGCATCGGGCGCTTCGTCGAGATGAAGGAGCGCACCGTCCAGGGCGCCACCCGCGAGTACCTGGTGCTGGAGTACGCCAGCTCCAAGCGCGGGCAGCCCGCCGACCGGCTGTTCGTCCCGACCGACGCGCTCGACGAGATCAGCCGCTACGTCGGCGGCGAGCAGCCCTCGGTCAACAAGCTCGGCGGCGCGGACTGGGCGAAGACCAAGGGTCGCGCCCGCAAGGCGGTCAAGGACATCGCGGCCGGGCTGGTCCAGCTCTACGCGGCGCGGCAGGCGTCCCCGGGGCACGCCTTCGGCGCCGACACCCCGTGGCAGCGCGAGCTCGAGGACGCCTTCCCCTACACCGAGACCCCCGACCAGCTCTCGGCGATCGACGAGGTCAAGAAGGACATGGAGCGGCCAGTCCCGATGGACCGGGTGATCTCCGGCGACGTCGGTTTCGGCAAGACCGAGATCGCCGTCCGGGCCGCGTTCAAGGCGGTCCAGGACGGCAAGCAGGTCGCCGTCCTGGTGCCCACGACGCTGCTGGCGACCCAGCACCTCAACACCTTCGCCGAGCGGATGCGCCAGTTCCCGGTGACGGTCCGCGGGCTGTCCCGCTTCACCGACGCCGCCGAGGCGAAGGAGACGATCGACAAGCTGGCCGAGGGCACCGTCGACGTCGTCGTCGGGACCCACCGGCTGCTGCAGGGCGCGGTCCGCTGGAAGGACCTCGGCCTCGTGGTCGTCGACGAGGAGCAGCGGTTCGGCGTCGAGCACAAGGAGCACATCACCGCGCTGCGGGCGCACGTGGACGTCCTCACGCTGTCCGCGACGCCGATCCCGCGGACCCTGGAGATGAGCCTCGCCGGCATCCGGGAGATGTCGGCGATCACGACCCCGCCCGAGGACCGGCACCCGACCCTGACCTACGTCGGCGCCTACGACGACAAGCAGGTCGCCGCCGCCGTCCGCCGCGAGTTGCTGCGCGACGGCCAGGTGTTCTACGTGCACAACCGGGTCAGCTCGATCGACAAGGCGGCCAAGAACATCCAGGACCTCGTCCCGGAGGCCCGGGTCGCGGTCGCGCACGGCCAGATGAACGAGGAGCTGCTGGAGCGCACGGTCAACGCGTTCTGGCACCGCGAGTTCGACGTGCTGGTGTGCACGACGATCGTCGAGAACGGCCTGGACATCTCCAACGCCAACACGCTGATCGTCGAGCGCTCCGACACGCTCGGGCTCTCCCAGCTGCACCAGCTGCGCGGCCGGGTCGGCCGGGGCCGGGAGCGGGGCTACGCCTACTTCCTGTTCCCGCCCGAGCACCCGCTCACCGAGACCGCGCACGACCGGCTCGCCACCATCGCCCAGCACTCCGAGCTGGGCTCCGGTGCCGCCGTCGCCATGAAGGACCTGGAGATCCGCGGCGCGGGCAACATCCTGGGTGCCGAGCAGTCCGGGCACATCGCGGGCGTCGGGTTCGACCTCTACATCCGGCTGGTCGGGGAGGCCGTCGCGGCGTTCCGCAAGCAGGCGGGCGGGGAGACCGGGGCGTCGGTCGAGGACGAGCAGCTCGTCGAGGTGCGGGTGGACCTGCCGGTCGACGCGCACGTCCCGCACGACTACGTCGACGGCGAGCGCCTGCGCCTGGAGGTCTACCGCAAGATCGCCGAGGCGCCCGACGACGCGGCGCTGTCCGCGATCGTCGAGGAGCTGACCGACCGCTACGGCGAGCCGCCCACCCCGGTGCGGAACCTGCTGGAGGTGGCCCGGTTCCGGCAGCTCTGCCGTCGCCTGGGCGTCCGCGAGGTCGCCTCGGCCGGCACCCAGCTGCGGATCGGCCCGCTGCAGCTGCCGGACTCCGCGCAGCTCAGGCTCCGGCGGCTGTACCCGAAGGCGCAGTACAAGGCGGCCGCGCAGATCGTCACCGTGCCGAAGCCGGTGCAGGGCGGGCGGATCGGTGGATCGCCGGTGCGCGACGTCGAGCTGCTCGGCTGGTGCGCGGAGCTGCTGCTGCAGATCGTGCCGTCGTCGACCCCGGTGCACAGCTCGTCGGACTGATCCCCGCACCGGCCGGGGCTGTCGGTGGCGCGGGCTAGCGTGGCCGCATGCCCGCCTTCCTGCGCCATCCACACCTGCACGACGACACGCTCGTCCTCGTCGCGGGGGACGACGTGTGGACCGCCCCGGTCGCGGGCGGGCGGGCCTACCGGCTGACCGCCGACGAGGTCCCGGTCACGGCGCCGCGGATCTCGCCGGACGGTGCGGCGGTGGCCTGGACCTCCCGGCGCGACGGCATGTGGGAGGTCTACCGGACCGCGCTCGGCGGCGGCGGCGTCACCCGGCTGACCTGGTGGGGCGACGCGTCCACCCGGGCCGCGGGCTGGACCCCGGAGGGCGGGGTCGTCGCCCTGTCCGCGCACGACGAGGCGACCGCGCGGTCCCGGGCGTACGCCGTGCCCGCGACCGGTGGCACGCCGCGGCTGCTGCCGTACGGGTCGCTCACCGCGGTCGCGTTCCAGCCCGGCGGTCCCGCGGTGCTCACGCAGGTCGAGGGCGGCCGGGACGCCGCGCACTGGAAGCGCTACCGCGGCGGCCGGGCCGGCAGGCTGTGGCTCGACGCCGGCGGCACCGGCGACTTCGTGCGGGTGCTGGCCGGGCTGGACGGGCAGCTGGAGTCCCCGATGGTCGTCGACACCCCGGGCGGCGCGCGGCTGGCGTTCGTGTCCGACCACGAGGGCTGGGGCAACGTCTACTCGGTCCCGCTCGCCGACCCCGGCTCCGACCTGCGCCGGCACACCGACCACGGCGCCGGGGGAGCGGTCCCCGACTTCTACGCCCGGCACGCCTCGACCGACGGCCACCGGGTCGTCTACGAGTGCGCCGGGGAGATCTTCCTGCTCGACGGGCTGGACGCCGGATCGCAGCCGCGCCGGATCGACGTCCGGCTCGGCGGCCCGCGCTCGGCCCGTGACCCGTTCCGTGCGTCGATCCCCGGCGACCTGGGGCCGGTGCGGCCGGACCGGACCGGCCGGGCCGGTGTCGTCGGGGTGCGCGGGACCGTGCACCGGCTGACCCACCGCGACGGCCCGGCCCGTGCACTGCTGGCCGAGCCCGGGGTCCGGGCCCGGCTGACGCACCCGCTGGGCGACGACCGCGCGGTGTGGGTGGACGACGCCGAGGGCGAGGACGCGGTCTGCGTCGCCCCGCTGGACCCGCACGCACCCGGTGCCCCGGAGCGGGTGCGGTACGCGGCGGGCGGGCTCGGCCGGGTGCTGGAGCTCGCGCCGTCGCCGGACGGCGGCGCGGTCGCGCTGACCACGCACGACGGCCGGCTGCTGGTGCTGCACACCGGTGTCCCCGCGTCCGGGGCGGAGAACCCGGACGGGGTCGTCGACGGGGCCGCCGGGGACGGGGCCACCGCGGTGCCCGAGCGCGCCGCCGGTGAGCGGCGGGAGCTCGCACGGGGCGCGGCCGGGGAGCCGTTCGACGTCGTGTGGTCACCGGACTCGTCGTGGCTCGCGTGGTGCGACCCGACCGAGGCCGGGCTGTCGCGGGTGGTGCTGACCCGCCTCGACGACGGCGGCCACACCGAGGTGACCCACGGCCGGTTCCACGACAGCGACCCGGCGTTCACCGCGGACGGCAAGCACCTGGCGTTCCTGTCCCGCAGGGTGTTCGACCCGTCCTACGACCAGCACTCCTGCGACCTGACCTTCGGGACCGGCTGGAAGCCGTTCCTGGTGCCGCTCGCCGCGCGCACGCCGTCGCCGTTCGGGGAGAGCCCGGACGGCAGGCCGGTCGACCCGGGCGACGAGGGTCCGGAGGACCCGCCCGCGACCCCGCCCGACCCGGCGGGCGGCGGCGAGGACGACGGCGGCACCGACCGCGCCGCGGCCACCGACGCGACCGCGACGGCGGCACCCGCGGCGGCGGCCCCGGCGACGGCGGGCGCGGGGCGCCGGCGCGGCGACGACGGCCCGCCGGAGGTCGTCGTCGACGTCGCCGGGCTCGCCGACCGCGTCGTCGGGATCCCCGTCGAGGCGGCCCGCTACCACGGCCTCACCGCGATCTCCGGCGGTCTGGTCTGGCTCCGGCTCCCCGGCGGTGGTGTCCTCGGCGACAGCCTCCCGGACCCCGACGACGAGCGGGAGCGCGCCGTCCTGGAGCGCTACGACCTCGCCCGGCGCTCGGTCACCGTGATCGCCGACCCGGCGTCCGGGTTCGCCGTCAGCGGCGACGGGAAGCGGATCGTCGTGCGGGACCGTGGCAAGGTCCGGCTGCTGCGCGCCGACCGCAGCGGCTCGTCGGCCCCCGACGACGGCGCCGGCGACGAGTTCGAGATCGACACCTCCCGGCTCGTCGTCACGGTGGACCCGTCGGCGGAGTGGCGGCAGATGTTCGACGAGACCGCCCGGCTGATGCGCGACCACTTCTGGGTCGAGGACATGGCCGGGGTCGACTGGGCCGCCGAGGTCGCGCGCTACCGGCCGCTCGTGGACCGGCTCGGCAGCCACGACGACCTGGTCGACCTGCTGTGGGAACTGCACGGTGAGCTCGGCACCTCGCACGCCTACGTGATCGGCGGGCGGCCCGCCGGCGACCCGACCGGCCGGCCCGGGCTGCTCGGCGCCGATCTCGAACCCGCCGGCGACGGCTGGCGGATCACCCGGGTGCTGCCGCCGGAGACGTCCGCGCCGGCGGCCCGCAGCCCGCTATCGGCACCGGGCGTCGACGTCCGGGCCGGGGACGTGCTGCTGGAGGTGGGTGGCGCCCCTGTCGACCCGCACTGGGGTCCGGCGCCGCTGCTGGTGTCCGCCGCGGGCCGCACGGTCGAGCTCACCGTCCGGTCCGGCCCCGGCCGCGACGACGCGGGCACCGTGCGCCGGGTGGCGGTCCGTCCGCTGCGCTCCGACGCCGAGCTGCGCTACCAGGACCGGGTGGCCCGGCTGCGGGCCGAGGTCGACGAACGCTCCGGTGGCCGGCTCGGCTACCTGCACGTGCCGGACATGATGGGGTACGGCTGGGCGCAGCTGCACCGCGACCTCGCCCGGGAGACCGCCCGCGACGGCCTGGTGCTCGACGTGCGGGGCAACCGCGGCGGGCACACCTCGCAGCTCGTCGTGGAGAAGCTGGCCCGCACCGTGATCGGCTGGGACCTGCCGCGGCACCGGGCGCCGTCGACCTATCCGGAGCAGGCGCCGCGCGGACCGGTCGTGGCACTCGCCGACGAGCGCTCCGGCTCCGACGGCGACATCGTCACCGCCGCGATCAAGCGGCTCGGGATCGGGCCGGTCGTGGGCGTCCGTACCTGGGGCGGGGTGATCGGCATCGACGGGCGGTACGGGCTCGTCGACGGCACCCGCATCACCCAGCCCCGCTACGCCACCTGGTTCGACGACACGGGCTGGGGGATGGAGAACCACGGCGTCGATCCGGACATCGAGGTCGTCGTGACCCCGCAGGACCGGGCCGCCGGGCGGGACCCGCAGCTCGACCGGGCGATCGAGCTGGCGCTGCAACGGCTCGACGAGCACCCGCCCGCCCGGCCGCCGGACGTCGCGACCCGGCCCTCGATGGCGCGCCCCGCGCTCCCGGGCCGCCCGGGGAGCTGACCGGATCCGGCCGCCGGACGCCTCGCCCGTGCCGTTGCACCGCGACGGGACGGGCGAGGGAGATCGGCGCCACACCCCGTGAGAAGGCGGAGCCCGTGCGGACACGCAGGATCATCGCCGCCCTGGTGGTCGCCGGGGCGCTCCTGGCCGGGTGCGGAACCGGGCCGAACCGGGTCGACTCGGCGGCCGTCGTCGGGGAGACGTCGATCCCGCTCGACGACGCCCAGGCCGCGATCAGCTCGGTGCTCACCCGGCCCGGTCTCGTCGAGGGGCTGACGTCGCAGGGCGGTTCCCAGGCCGACATCGGCCGTGCGGTCGTGTCCCAGCTGGTCATCCGGGACCTGCTCGACCGGCTGCCCGCCGAGCAGACCGGTTCGGTCACCGAGCAGCAGGTCCAGGAGCAGATCGACCGTGCGGGCGGCGAGCAGGCCGTCGTCGCCGGGTCGCTGTCGGTCGGCGGGCCGCAGGCCTCCGCCCGCGACGACCTCCAGCTCGCCGGGCTGGCCCGCTCGGAGCTCGACCGGCTGTCGGTCACCGCCGACATCGCCGTCGCGCAGACCCGCGAGGAGGCCGAGCAGCTCGCCCGCGAGATCGCCGCGGGCGGTGCCCGTGCCGACAGCGCACTCGCCGGAGCCGGTACGGCGCAGCGTGACCTCGCGATCCGCCCGGCCGAGACCCCCCAGGCCGCGCTGACCCCGTTGATCGGGCTGCCGGCCGGGCAGGTCGCCGCGTTCCCGCTCGGCACCGGCCAGGGCTGGGTCGTGGTCCGGGTGACCGACCGCCGTCTCGGTGAGCCGGTGCCGGGGGCGAGCGCCACCGCGGGCCTCGACCAGCAGACCCTGGCCGAGGCCGGGGTCCGGCTGCTCACCCCGACCGCCCTGGACGCGGGGGTGGAGCTCAACCCGCGCTACGGCGTCTGGGACCCGGTCCGGATGGTCGCGGCGCCGACGGCGGCGGACGCCTCCCTCGTCCTCCCGGTCGCGGGCGCCACGCCGGCCCCGGCGGCCACGCCGTGACCGCGGTCGTCGTCACCTGCCCCCGGCGGGGCGCCGCGCTCCCGGCGGCCGCGCTGCCCGCCCTCCGGGCCGCGGACCGTGTGCTCGCGGTCCCGGGCCTCGACGCCGGCGCCGCCGCCGGCGCGCAGGACTGGGACGGCACCGATCCCGGCGGCCTGCCCGACGGCACCGTCCTGCTCGTCCCCGCGGGCCACCCCGCCGCGACGGCCACCGGAGCGGTGCCGCCGCCCGCCGGGCACGGCGTGCTCGACGCGGTCGCGGTGATGGACCGGCTCCGCTCGCCCGGCGGCTGCCCGTGGGACGCCGAGCAGACCCACGAGTCGCTGCTGCGCTACCTCGTGGAGGAGTGCTACGAGCTCTACCAGTCGATCGAGGACGGCGACCGCACCGAGCTGCGCGAGGAGCTCGGTGACGTGCTGCTGCAGGTGCTGTTCCACGCCCGCGTCGCTGCCGAGCACGCGGACGCGCCGTTCGGGATCGACGAGGTCGCCACGGGCCTGGTCGACAAGCTCGTCGGCCGGCACCCGCACGTGTTCCCGGCCGGTGACGACGCCGGGGAGGAGGTCCGCACCGCCGCGGACCAGGACCGCCGGTGGGACGAGCTGAAGCGCGCCGAGAAGCAGCGCGAGTCCAGCCTGGACGGTGTCGCGGCCGCCCAGCCCGCCGTCGCGCTCGCCGCGAAGCTGGCGTCCCGCACGGCGAAGGCCGGCCTGCCCGCCGACCTGCTGCCGGGCGGCGAGGAGACCGGCGAGCACCTGTTCCGGGTGGCCGCCGCCGCGCAGCTCGGCGGCGGCGATCCCGAGGCCGCGCTGCGCACCGCCGCCCGGGCGTTCGACGCCCGGGTCCGCGCCGCCGAGAAGGCCGCCGCGGCCGTGGGGAAGGACCCGCACGCGTTGACCGCCGAGGACTGGCGGGCCTTCTGGGACACCCCGTAGCAGCTCAGGCGGCGAGGAGCGTCTCGCCGTACGCCCAGAGGCGCCGCGCCGACTCCGGGTCGACCGAGTGCGACATGACCTCGGACGGCACGCTGTCCGCGGTGAGGGGCCGGGGCTCGTCGTCGATCGCGGAGACGTCGCAGTCCTTGAGGTAGACCCCGCCGATCCCGTCGAGCCGCGGGCTGACGGCGCCGAGGACGATCGTCGCCGCGCCCTGCTGGAGGGTCTTCTTGCCGCGCACGGGGTCGATGATCGGCTGCCCGGCCTCATCGATCAGGCCCATCGCGCGGTGCGCCTCGATGCCGGAGGCGTCGTTCAGCGCGGTCCCGACGACGACACCGGGGTGCACGGCGAACCCGCGGATGCCCTCGTCGGCCCACCGCCGGTCCAGCTCGACGGCGAACAGCACTCCGGCGGTCTTGGACTGGGCGTAGGCCAGGACGGGGTCGTAGCCCGCGGTGAACTGCGGGTCGTCCCAGCGGATGCCGGAGAACCGCTGCGCGCCGGACGTCACGTTGACCACCCGTGCACCGCCGGCCGCGCGCAACGCGGGCAGCAGGGCCAGCGTCAGCTGGAAGTGCCCGAGGTAGTTGGTCGAGAACTGGGCCTCGTGGCCACGGCCGTCCTGCTGCCGCTCACCGGGCGTGGGCAGCCCCGCGTTGTTGACGAGGACGTGCACGGGACGCCCCGACGCCCGGTACCGCGCGGCGAACGCCTCGACCGACTCCGGGTCCATGAGATCGAGCCGATCGATCCGGACGCGGTCGAGACCGGCGAGACCGGTGGCGGCGCGCTCGGGGTTCCGGCAGCCGACCGTGACGGTCGCACCCGCGCCGGTCAGCACCCGGGTCACCTCCCTGCCCAGCCCGGTGTGCCCGGCGGTGACGACGACGTCCCGTCCGGTCAGGTCGAGGCCGGCGACGATCTCCTCGGCGACGGTCGCCGCGCCGAATCCCGTTCCGATGGGGTGTTGCTGGTCGAGCGTCATGAGCCGTGTCCCGTCTCGTGTCGTCCCGTCCCGTGTGCGGACGGGGAGCGCGCGGTGCCGTAGTCTCGGCACAACCGGAACGCCCGTCCGGAACGATACGGAACAGCGTTCCGTTTACACAAGGGGGAACGTGGACGACGACCGCACAGCGGCGACCGGGGGTGCGCCCCGCCCGGTGCGGGCCGATGCCCGGCGCAACGTCGACGCGCTGCTCGTGGCCGCCAAGGACCTGTTCGACGAGTCCGGGGTGGACGCCCCGGCACGGTCGGTCGCCGACCGGGCGGGCGTCGGCGTCGGGACGCTGTACCGGCACTTCCCGCAGCGCTCGGACCTGGTCGCCGCGGTGTTCCGCCGGGAGGTCGACGCCTGCGCCGGCGCGGCCACCGAGCTGGCGGTGGCACACCCGCCCGGCGCCGCCCTGGAGCACTGGTTGCTGCGCTACACCGAGTTCCTCGCGACCAAGCGGGGGCTGGCCACGGCCCTGCACTCCGGCGACCCGGCGTTCGACGCGTTGCCCGGCTGCTTCCTTGCCCGGCTCGGTCCGGCCCTGACCTCGCTGCTCGGGTCCGCCGCCACGGCCGGGGAGATCCGGTCCGACATCGGGACCGAGGAACTGCTGCACACCGTCGCCCAGCTGTGCACACCGACCGACGGCGGCGGGGCGGCCCGCAGCCGGCGGATGGTCGGCGTGCTCGTCGACGGGCTGCGCCACCGCGCCCCGGGATGAGCGGCGCCGCCCCGGCCCCGGCCGCGTCGGTACGGTGGACGGAGTGGCTGTCCGCGTCGTCCTCTCGATGCTCGGTGTCCTGTTCGCCGGGGTGCTGGTGCTGGTGGTGCTCGCCACCCTCGTCGCCGGCCCCGGTTCCAGGACGTCCCCCTCGGACCCGGTCGACCGGGACGCCCCGCCACCCGCCGTCGCCCCACTCGGGGCGGACACCGACGTCGTCGCCTGGTCCCGGGACGCCGCCGGGGACACCCGGATCCCGCAGCGCACCCTGCAGGCCTACGCCACCGCCGAGCTCCGCCAGCGCGAGCGGGCCCCGGAGTGCCGGCTGAGCTGGTCGACACTGGCCGGGATCGGCCGCGGCGAGTCCCGGCACGCGCGGATCGGAGGTGCCACGACCGGACCGGACGGCCGGGCCGACCCGCCGATCGTCGGGATCGCGCTGGACGGGACGGACGGCACCCGCCGGATCGCCGACACCGACGGCGGGCGGCTCGACGGCGACCCGGTCCTGGACTGCGCGGTCGGCCCGATGCAGTTCCTGCCCGAGACCTGGGCGCGGTACGGCGCCGACGGTGACGGCGACGGTGTCGCCGACCCGCAGCAGGTGGACGACGCGGCGCTCGCCGCGGCCGGGCTGCTCTGCGCGGGCGGCCGCGACGCCGGCGACGGCGACGACTGGTGGGACGGCGTGCTCGCCTACAACGCGTCCGGCAGCTACGCCCGCGACGTCTGGTCCGCCGCCGACTACGGCCGCCGCACCGCCCGGTCCTGAGCCCTCGGCGGGATCACGCCAGCAGTGAACGGCCCCAGTAGTCGTCGCCGTCCTGCAGGCCGGGCGGGACGGCGAACACGGCCGACCCGGTGTGCTCCAGGTACTCGCTGAGCGTGTCGGAGCGGGCGAGCCTGCGCTGCACGGGGACGAACTGGCGCTGCGGGTCGCGCACGAACGCGACGAAGAACAGGCCCGCGTCGAGGTGGCCGCGGCCGTCCGAGCCGTCGACGAAGTTGTAGCCGCGGCGCAGCATCCGCACCCCGCCGTTCTCCTGCGCGGAGGCCAGCCGGATGTGGCTGTCGTCGGGGATGACCGGGTCCTCCGGGCCCGTCGCGGCCAGGTCGGCGAGGTCGAACTCGGCCGTCCCGGTCAGCGGGGCACCCTCTCCCTTGTCCCGGCCGATGATCTGCTGCTGCTCGTCGAGGTTGGTCCGGTCCCAGGTCTCGATGTGCATCCGGATCCGGCGCGCCACGAGGTAGGAACCGCCGCGGAGCCAGGCCGGGCCCTCGTCGCCGATCCAGACGTGCTCGTCGAGCAGGTCGGGCTCCTCGGCCTTGAGGTTGTTGGTGCCGTCCTTGAACCCGAACAGGTTGCGCGGGGTGGCCTGCCCCGTCGACGTCGAGGACGTCCGCCCGAACCCCAGCTGTGACCAGCGGACCTCGGTGACGCCGAAGCCGTCGCGTACGAGGTTCCGGATCGCGTGCACGGCGACCTGCGGGTCGTCGGCGCAGGCCTGGATGCACAGGTCCCCACCCGACCGGGCCGGGTCGAGCTGGTCGCCCTGGAACCGGGGCAGCTCGGCGAGCGGGGCCGGGCGCCGGTCCGGGATCCCGAGCTTGGTGAACAGCGACGGCCCGACGCCGAAGGTCAGCGTCAGCGAGGCCGCCGCCAGCCCGAGCGCCTCCCCCGTGTCGGCGGGGGCGACGTAGCGGTTGGCCGGGACGGCGCCGCCGTCGGTGGTCTCCAGCCCGGCCGTCATCCGTTCCGCGGCCGTCGTCCACCGCCGCAGGAGGTCCCGGACGGTGTCCCGGTCCGTGCTGGTCAGGTCGAGCGCCACGAAGTGCAGCCGGTCCTGGGCCGGGGTGACGATCCCGGCCTGCCGGCCGCCGCGGAACCCGACCATGCGTGCGCCGGGGGCACCCGCGCCGGCCAGGCCGTACGCGGCGGCACCCGCGCCGGCCAGTGCCACGCCGGCACCGGCCAGCCCGAACGCCTGCCGCCGGGAGAGCCGGGCACTCATGTGGTGACGGTTCCGGCGACCTTGCTGACCGGCTCGGAGAGGGCGTCGACCGCCGCGCTCATCTTCTTGATGTCCTCGGGGGTCAGCGCGGTGTAGAGCACGTAGCCGTCACCGGAGCGGTAGCCCTGCAGCAGGGTGTCGACGGCCTGGAAGCGCTCGTCGAGCACCGGGCCCAGTGCGGGGTCCTTGGCATCGATCACCGGGCGCAGCGCCGCGACCGCGGCCTGCGAGCCCTCCACGTTCGCCTGGAAGTCCCACAGGTCGGTGTGCGAGTAGCGGTCCTCCTCGCCGGTGATCTTGCCGGTGGCGACCTCGTCGAGGAGCTCCTTGGCGCCGTTCGCCAGCTGCACGGGCGTGAGCACGACGGTCGTCGTGCGGGTCGCGAGGTCGCCGACGTCGGCCGTGAGCTGGTCGGCGACGGCGGGCGAGTCCGGCTGCAGTCCGGTCACCCAGAGGTCCTTCTCCAGCCGGTGGTACCCGGTGAAACCCACGCCGGGGTCACGCTCGTCGTCCTCGCGGCCGTCGATCCTCGGGTCGATGTCGCCGAACGACTCGGCGACCGGCTCGATCCGCTCCCAGTAGGTCCGCGCGACCGGGTACAGCGCCTTCGCCTTCTCCACGTCGCCCGCCTTGACGGCGTCGGCGAACTCCTGCGTCTTCGGGACGAGCGCCCCGACCTGGGAGGCGACGTACCGCGAGTAGCCGGCGGTGGCCTCGGCGAGCCGGGCGTCGGAGTCGGTGGAGCGGGCGACCGACCCGGTGACGGTGAAGGGTGCCCGGATGCCGTCGCCGGACATGCCCGGCTTGCAGGCGGTCGTGTAGGACCCGCCGTCCGGGACCTCGACGATCAGGTCGCGGGACAGCCCCGGGCCGATGTTCTCGACCTCCCCCATGATCCGGTCACCGGTGCCGTAGAGGTAGAACTCGGTGACCTTGGAGCCGGCGTTGGTGACCCGGAAGGTGATGTTCCCGGCGGGGGCCTCGGCGGTCGCCACCTCGCACGCGGTGTCGGTGTTGTTCACCTCGATCGGGCCGCCCTCACCCGCCGCCGTGGGCGCGGTGGAGGTGCAACCGGCCAGGACGGCGACGGCGGCGAGGGATGCGAGGCCGGTGGCCGTGCGCATCTGCGGGGACATGACTCTCCTGCGGGGCGAGAAGGTGCCGGGGGCGGAACGGGTCACGAGGTGGTGGAGGGCGTACGGCGCGCGGGACGGCGGGCCGGGCGCAGGAACAGCACCAGGACCACCACGACGTAGACGGACCAGACGACGGCCTCCAGCACGGTCGTCTGCGGGGAGAAGTTGAAGATCCCCTTCAGCACGGTGCCGTACCAGGAGTCCGGCGGGACGGCCGCGCTGACGTCGAAGGCGAGGGTGGTGAGGCCGGGTAGAATCCCGGCCTCCTGCAGGTCGTGGACGCCGTAGGCGAGGATCCCGGCGGCGACGAAGACCAGCAGGAACCCGGTGACGGTGAAGAACCGCCCGAGGCCGATCCGCAGCGCCCCCCGGTAGATCAGGTAGGCGATGGTCACGGCGATCGCGATCCCGATCAGGAACCCGGCCAGGGGGCCCGCGGTCTCGCCGGCGGCCTGCGCGGCGGCGAAGAAGAAGACCGCGGTCTCCAGCCCCTCCCGGCCGACGGCCAGCGCGGCCACGACGACGACGGCCCACGGCCCCATCGCGACCGCCCGGTCCAGCTTCCCCTCCAGCTCGGCCGACAGCGTGCGCCCGTGCGACCGCATCCAGAAGATCATCCAGGTGACGAAGCCGACCGCGAGGATCGACAGCGAGCCGCCGAGCGCCTCCTGCGCCTCGAACGTGAGCGCCTGCTGGGTCAGGGTGAGCCCGAGCGTGACCCCGACGCTGACGACGACGGCGGCCCCGACACCCAGCCAGACCCGCGGCAGCTCCGCGCGGCGCCCCGTGCGGACGAGGAAGGCGACCAGGATCGCGACGACGAGCGAGGCCTCCAGGCCTTCGCGCAACCCGATCAGGGCGTTTCCGAGCATGACGGGCCGCTCCTCGGACCTCTCGTCGCTGTCGGCAGACGCGAGGCCAGGGTGCGCTGCCCGGCGCGAAGGCTAACCTCACCGCCGATGCGGAGGAAGGGTCATGTCTGCTTCCTCCCGTAAGATCCCCGGAGCGCCGTTCGTGCTGGTCAGGACCTCGGGTCCGACGGCCGGTCGCCGCTCAGCGCGATCCGTGCGCGGATCTCCCCGAGCGCCTCCTGGTACTCCGGGCGGGGGTCCATCGCGGACGCGATCTTGAGCTGTGTCTCGGCCTCGGTCAGCCGCCCCTGCCGCTGCAGGGTCTTCCCGAGCGCGAACCGCGCGTAGTGGTCCGCCGGTTCGATCTCGATCACCCGGTGGAACGCCGCCTCGGCCTTCCGCAGCTGAGCCGAGTCCAGATAGGCCCGCCCGGCCAGCAGGTGCACCGAGGCGTCGGTGGAGTCGGCCGGATCACCGGGGCGGAGGGCGGTCCGCAGCGCGTCCAGGGCCTCGAGCGGCCGGTGCCGGGAGAGCAGCTGGTCGGCGCGCCGGAAGGCGGCGACCGGGTCCGGGGAGTTCGCGCGGGGACTGCTCATGGTCACCCCACGTTAGGTGTGATCCAACGGCAACGCGAGGCTTGACAGCGCGCCGAGGGTGACCAGCGCATCCCCCGCGCCCCCGCGGTCGATGACTACGCTGGCGCACCGGACGCGACCCCCATGAGAACAGGAGTCACGGTGGCGGTCATCGAGCAGGTCGGGGCACGCGAGATCCTCGATTCGCGGGGCAACCCGACGGTGGAGGTCGAGGTCGCACTGGACGACGGCACGCTGGCGCGTGCCGCGGTCCCGTCGGGCGCCTCGACCGGAGAGCACGAGGCCGTCGAGCTGCGCGACGGCGACAAGAACCGGTACGGCGGGAAGGGTGTCGAGAAGGCCGTCGCGGCCGTCCTCGACGAGATCGGCCCGGAGCTCGTCGGTGTCGAGGCGGTCGACCAGCGGCTGGTCGACCAGCGTCTCGTCGACCTCGACGGCACCCCGGACAAGTCGAAGTTCGGCGCGAACGCGCTCCTGGGCGTCTCGCTGGCGGTGGCGAAGGCCGGCGCCGAGTCGTCCGGGCTGGAGCTGTTCCGGTACGTCGGCGGCTCCAACGCGCACGTCCTGCCGGTCCCGATGATGAACATCCTCAACGGTGGTGCGCACGCCGACACCTCCGTCGACGTGCAGGAGTTCATGATCGCGCCGATCGGCGCGGAGACCTTCCGCGAGGCGCTGCGCTGGGGTGCCGAGTGCTACCACGCGCTGAAGTCGGAGCTGAAGGACAAGGGCCTCTCGACCGGCCTCGGCGACGAGGGCGGGTTCGCCCCCGACGTCAAGGGCGGCACCCGCGGGGCGCTGGACCTGATCGCGGCGGCCGTGCAGCGGGCGGGCTACACCCTGGGCACCGACGTCGTGCTGGCCCTCGACGTCGCCGCGACCGAGTTCCACTCCGAGGGCAGGTACGCCTTCGAGGGCAAGAAGCTGACCGCGGACAAGCTCGCCGAGGTCTGGCGCGAGCTCGTCGACGCCTACCCGCTGGTGTCCATCGAGGACCCGCTGGACGAGAACGACTGGGACGGCTGGGTCGCGCTGACCGAGGCGGTCGGGGACAAGGTGCAGCTGGTCGGCGACGACCTGTTCGTCACCAACCCGGAGCGGCTGGAGGACGGCATCGCCCGCGGCGCCGCGAACGCGCTGCTGGTGAAGGTCAACCAGATCGGCACCCTGTCGGAGACCCTCGATGCGGTGACGATGGCGCACAACGCGGGGTACCGCTGCATGATGAGCCACCGTTCCGGGGAGACCGAGGACGTCACCATCGCGGACCTGGCCGTCGCGACCGGTTGCGGTCAGATCAAGACCGGCGCCCCGGCCCGGTCCGAGCGGGTGGCGAAGTACAACCAGCTGCTGCGCATCGAGGAGCTCCTCGGCGACGCCGCCCGCTACAACGGCGAGCTGGCGTTCCCGCGCTACGTGGTGCCCGGCCAGGCCTGAGCGGCCGGGACCCGCGGATCCGGGTGCCGTGTCGAGGTCTCCTCGGCGCGGCACCCGGACCGACGCCCGATCGGGCGGCATCCTGGGGGTGACGCACACGCTGCGGCACCATCGGGCCGGTCCGGGGTGCCGGCCGGACCGGGGGAGGGGAACGCATGGGCGAACGGCGCAGCCGCAGTCGTGACACGCGGGCGCGTGCCACCGGGGCCGGCCGGAGCCGGGCCGCGGCCACGCCGCGGACGTCGCCCTCCCGCTCGTCGGGGGCCCGGAACGGGGACCGGTCCCGCAGCGCGTCCGGACGCTCCCGTCCGGCCGGGCCGCCCTCGGCGCGGCCGCGGCTGACCCGGGCCCGCTCGAAGGCCGGCGAGGTCGTCGCCCGCACCACCGGCCTGCTCGGGCTGTCGTCGACCAAACGGGCCGCGATCCTCGCGATCGTCGTCTGCGCGCTGGCGCTCACCGTGGCCGTCCCGCTGCACAACTTCGTGGCCCAGCGCCAGGAGCTGGCCGCCGTGTCCGAGCAGCAGCAGGCGCTCGAGGCCGACGTCGCCCGGCTGTCGGCGGACCGTGCGCGGCTGTCCGACCCCGCCGAGGTGCAGGCGCAGGCGCGCACCCGGCTCGGGATGGTCCAGCCCGGCGAGACCCCCTACGTCGTGCAGTTCCCGGTCCCGCAGGACCCGGCGCCCGAGGACGGGCAGGCCGAGCCCGGCGTGCCCTGGTTCCACACCCTGTGGGACGACGTCTCGGGCGAGCAACGACGATGAGACCGTGAACGTCTCGCAGGACCCCCGTCCCCCCGGCCTGGAAGCCGGCCCCGTGGCACAGGCCGACCTCGACGCCGTCGCCCGGCAGCTCGGACGTGCCCCGCGCGGGATCCTCGCCGTCGCCTACCGCTGCCCGTCCGGGCACCCGGCGGTCGTGCAGACGGCGCCGCGGTTGCCGGACGGCACCCCGTTCCCGACGCTCTACTACCTGACCTGCCCGCGGCTCTCGTCCCGGATCGGGACGCTCGAGGCCGAGGGGCGCATGAAGGAGATGCAGGACCGGCTCGCCGTCGACCCGGACCTCGCGGACGCGTACCGGCGGGCCCACGAGCAGTACCTGGCCGAGCGCGACGCGATCGAGCTGCTGTCCACCCATCCGGACGTCACCGCCGGCGGGATGCCGGACCGGGTGAAGTGCCTCCACGTGCACGTCGCGCACGCGCTCGCCGTCGGGTCCGGGGTGAATCCCTTCGGGGACGAGGCGATCGCCGAACTCGGGGCGTGGTGGCTGCCCGCCGGGGAGTGCTCCTAGCGCCCGGGCATCGCCCGCTCGAGGAGGGTGCCGACCGCGTCCGACCCGGGACGGGTGCCCGCGGTGCGCAGCGGGCCGTCGCCGTCCAGCCGGGTGGCGAGCAGGACGTCGGCCACCGCGGCCGGCGCGTGCCGCACCACGAGCGAGCCCTGCAGCGCCAGCGCCGCCAGCTCCGCGAGCCGGCGGGCCCGGCGCTCCTGCGGAGCAGCCAGCTCGGCCCGCAGGGCGGCGATCACGGCGTCCAGCCGCGGGTCGCTCCCCGCGCCGAGGTCGATCTCGGCCAGCAGCGCGTCGACGGCGGCGGGCTCGCGGGCGATCGCGCGCAGCAGGTCGAGGGCGGTCACGTTGCCCGATCCCTCCCAGATCGAGTTGAGCGGCGCCTCGCGGTAGAGCCGCGGCAGGTCGGACTCCTCGACGTAGCCGTTGCCGCCCAGGCACTCCAGCACCTCCGCGACCGCGGCCGAGGTCCGCTTGCACACCAGGTACTTCGCCGCGGGCAGCGCGAGACGCAGCAGCGCCGTCTCGCCCCGGTCGACGGCCCCGGCCAGCCGGAGCGCCAGCACCGTCGCGGCCTCGGACTCGGCCGCGAGCTCGGCGACCACCTCCCGCATCAGCGGCTGGTCGGCCAGCCGGGCGCCGAACGCCGACCGGTGCGCCACGTGGTGCGCGGCCTCGGTCACCGCTGCCCGCTGGGTCCCCGCGGCGCCGAGGACGCAGTCCAGCCGGGTCATCGAGACCATCTCGATGATCGTCCGGACGCCGCGGCCCTCCTCGCCGACCCGCCACCCGGCGGCACCGGAGTACTCGATCTCCGACGACGCGTTGGACCGGTTCCCGAGCTTGTCCTTGAGGCGCTGGAGCCGGATGGCGTTGCGCGTGCCGTCCGGCAGGACGCGGGGCAGCACGAGGCAGGTCAGCCCGCCCGGGGCCTGCGCGAGGGTGAGGAACAGGTCGTTCATCGGGGCGCTGGTGAACCACTTGTGACCGGTGAGGCGGTAGCTGCCGTCCGGCTGCGGGACGGCGACGGTGCTCCCGGACCGGACGTCGGACCCGCCCTGCTTCTCGGTCATCGACATACCCGCGAGCAGCCCGGACTTGGTCGCGGGATCGGCCAGGCCCGGCTCGTAGCTGCGCGAGGTCAGCCCCGGCAGGTACGCCGCGGCGAGCTCGGGGGCGTGCTGCAGCGCGGGCACCGCGGCGTAGGTCATCGAGATCGGGCAGAGGTGGCCCTGCTCGACCTGGGAGTGGAGGTAGAACCCGGCGGCCCGGGTGACGTGCGCGCCGGTGCCGGGTGCGGCGGCCCACGGCGCGGCCGCGAGGCCGTGCCCGACGCTGACCCGCATCAGCTCGTGCCAGGACGGGTGGAACCCGACCTCGTCGATCCGGTGCCCGGTGCGGTCGTGGGTGTGCAGCTCGGGCTCGTGCGCGTTCGCCGCGCGGGCGTGCTCGCGGTGCGCGGCGGTGCCGATCCGCTCGGCGAGCGACTCCAGCGCGGCCCGGTCACCGCCCTCCCGGTCCGACGCCTCGACGACGGCCGGGTCCGCGCCCAGCAGGTCGCCGTCCGCGCGGGGCGGGACCTGGTTCGTCACCTCGTGGGTGCCCAGGTCGGACAGCGGTGCAGGGATCCCCGGCCGGGTGTGCGTCGTCGTCACTACTCGAGGGTAACCCGGCCTGGCCGCCCGGTCCGAGGCTTCCGCGTACGGTGAGCGCGACCGTTCCTCGACGCTGGGAGTGCCGATGTCGCGGGTGGCCGCCATCGACTGCGGGACCAACTCGATCCGCCTGCTCGTCGCCGACGTCACCGAGGCGTTCGACGGCCGCAAGGAGCTGCGTGACCTGCACCGCGAGATGCGGATCGTGCGGCTCGGCAAGGGCGTCGACGCGACCGGCAGGCTCGACCCGGAAGCCCTCGAACGGACCCGCGCCGCGCTCGTCGACTACGCCGTCGCCGCCCGCCGCAAGGGCGCCGAGCGGGTGCGGATGGTCGCGACCTCCGCGACCCGCGACGCGTCCAACCGCGAGGACTTCTTCGCGATGGTGCGCGACACCCTCGGCGTCGAGGCCGAGATCATCACGGGCGACGAGGAGGCCCGGCTGTCGTTCGTCGGCGCGGTCGGCGACCTCGAACCGGACGACGGCCCGTTCGTCGTGACCGACGTCGGCGGCGGCTCGACCGAGGTCGTCGTGGGGGAGCTGCGCGACGGTGTCGCCGAGGTGACCGCGGCGAAGTCGGTGGACATGGGATCGGTACGGCTGACCGAGCGGTGCCTGCCGTCGGACCCGCCGTCGGAGTCCGAGATCGCCGCCGCCCGCGCGGTCGCCGCCGAGGTGCTGTCGTCGGCGTTCGAGGCGGTGCCGGTCGAGGGCGTCCGTACCTGGGTCGGCGTCGCCGGGACCATCACCTCGCTCTCGGCGATCGCCCAGGAGCTCCCCGCCTACGACCGCGACCAGGTGCACAACTCCACGCTGACCCGCGAGGAGCTGCACCGCGTCGCGGACCTGCTCGTCCACTCGTCGCGCTCGGAGCGGGAGAAGCACGGGTCGCTGCACCCGGGACGGGTCGACGTCATCGGGGCGGGCTCGCTGGTCGTGCAGGCCCTCGCCGACGAGCTGCACACCCGCGCGGGCGTCGGATCCGTGGTCGTGTCCGAGCACGACATCCTGGACGGCATCGCGCGCTCGATCGCATGACCCGGGACCTGCCCGGCCCGCTCGACCTCCTCGACCGGGACATCTCCGAGTGCCGGGCGTGCCCGCGGCTGGTCGAGTGGCGGGAACGGGTCGCCGTCGAGAAGCGGGCAGCGTTCCGCGACCAGACCTACTGGGGACGCCCGGTGCCCGGCTTCGGCCCGCCGGACGCCCGGATGCTGATCATCGGACTCGCACCCGCCGCGCACGGCGCGAACCGGACCGGCCGGATGTTCACCGGGGACCGCAGCGGCGACGTGCTGTACGCGGGGCTGCACGCCGTCGGGCTCGCGTCGCAGCCCACGGCCACGCACATCGGGGACGGGCTCGAGCTGTACGGCGTCCGGATCACCGCCCCGGTGCACTGCGCGCCACCCGCGAACAAGCCGACGCCCGCCGAGCGCGACACCTGCCGGGGCTGGCTGGAACGCGAGCTGGACCTGCTCGCCCCGACCGTCCGCTCGATCATGGTGCTCGGCGGCTTCGGGTGGCAGGCGCTGCTGCCCGTCCTCGCCGGCGTGGGCTGGACGGTGCCCCGCCCGGCGCCGAGGTTCGGGCACGGGGCGTCGGTGACCCTGCATCCCGCGGACGACGACCGGGAGCCGCTGGCGCTCGTCGGCTGCTACCACGTGAGCCAGCAGAACACCTTCACCGGACGCCTGACCCCGGCGATGCTGGAGCAGGTCCTGGCCGACACCGCCCGCGCCGCAGGACTCTCCCCGGCCGGACGATGACCCGTCCGGCCCCGTCCGATCCTCGCCGAGATGCAGCTCGGCGTCGTCCGATGATCCACACATCGCGCTGAGCCGCATCTCGGCGAGGATCTGCGTCGCGGGGCTCAGCCGGTGGTGAAGCGGTGCAGCCGCATCGCGTCCTGCAGCGCCGGCAGGTGGCCGGCGGCGGAGAGCAGCGGCCGCAGCCAGATCCTCGGCTCCACGAGCGTCACCTCGTCGTAGACCGACACGTCGTCGCGCTCCCGCAGGCGCGGGTGCCGGTGCGCGAACCCTGCCGGGTCCCAGCCCCAGCGGAACTCGGTGCCGAGGGCGCGGAAGGTCGGCGTCCAGCGGGACACCCCGACCGTCCAGGGCGCGACGGCGTCGAACGCCAGCACCGACCGTGGCGTGCCCTGCACGACCCGGTCGACCGTGGCGTGCACGTCCTCCGGCGGGACGTACATGAACAGCCCCTCGGCGACCACCAGCGTGGGCCGGGCGGGATCGACGGCGTCCCACCAGTCGTCGTCGGTGATCGACCCCGGGACCTGCAGGACGTGGCCGGGGAGGTCGTAGAGGCGGCCCCGGACGTCCATGACCTCGGGCTGGTCGACGTCGAGCCAGCGGCCCGACTCCGGCACCCCGACCCGCAGCGGACGGCTGTCCAGGCCACAGCCCAGGTGCAGGACCTGGCCGCTCGGTTCGGCGTCGAGGAACTCGCGGGTCCAGCGGTCCAGCATCGCGGAGCGGCAGGCGATGGTGGAGACGTCCCCGGTGAACTGCCAGAGCCCCCCGACGTCGTGCTCGATGCGGTCCCAGACCTCCTCGGCGTACGGGTCGCCCAGGATCGGGCGCCGGGACCGGGCGTCCTGGCGTCGCATGTAGAGGGTCAGGAGCAGGGTGGCCGCGGCTCCGCGCAGGTCCACCTTCTCGGTGCTCGTCATCCCGGCCTCCCGCCTGGATAGGCTGGTGCGGCGCCCCCGTAGCCCAACGGCAGAGGCAGGCCCCTTAAAAGGGTCCCAGTGTCGGTTCGAGTCCGACCGGGGGCACCCCGATCCGGCCCCTTTATGGTCCATCCATGACCGACGGGTTCCGGATCATCTGCTAGATCGAGCCGCCGACGAGGTCCGATCTGACGCACGCCCGCCACCAGATCGGTGTCCTGAGCCCCGTGTCGGACTCCTTCCTGATCCCCGACAACCACATCGGTCGAGCGACGGTGTCGAGCATCGCGGTGGCCAACGAGGTCCAGGCCATGGGCGGGAACAGCATCGCCTGCGTGAACTCCCGTGATCGCAACCTGCTCGGCTTCCGGAGAGACCTCCTGACTGCTGCCGCCTACGGGGTGGACCAGTTCCTGTTCGTGCAGGGCGACAAGCCGTCGGTCGGAGACCGCACGGGAGAGCTGAAGGTGCGGACCATGGTCGAGGAGGCGCGTGCGGCGACCGACCAGGACCAGTTCGCGGGCGTCGACCCGTTCCGGCTCGGCGTGACTGCCGGCCATCGTCGCCGGATGGCGACCTGGAAGCAGGCGGCCGACTTCGTGGTCGTCCAGATCGGCTACTCCGTCGACGCGTTCCTGCGGTGGCGCGACGCCAACCCGACCGACCTTCCCGTCTACGCCGGGGTCATGGTCCTTGCGAGCGCCGGGATGGCGACGAGACTCCGGGAGAGCATCCCTGACATCGAGATCCCGGACGACCTGGTCGACCGCGTCTCGAGCAGTCCAGGCGCAGGCGTCGATGCGGCGTGCGAGCAGATCCAGGCGCTGCGTGACACCGGAGCATTCGCCGGGGCGCATCTCGTGCCGGTCAGCCGCTTCCGTGAGACGGCGGCGCAGCTCGAACGACAGCGATAGCTCGTGTCGAACAGGTGCTGATGTCCGGTACCGGATCCGCCTCGCGAAGACAACCCGCCGGGGATCAGGGGTCCTCCCACAAGAGTCGGGCCCCGATGAGTCTCCTGCCCCGTGCCGGTCTCCCGGTCCGTACGGGCCACGCGCAGCCCGGACGAGCCGTCCGACGAGGAGACCGCCATGAGCGCATCCACCACTCACGCCCTCGACCACCGGTTCACCGGCACCCTCCGGAGGAGCGACGCACCGGGTGGGTGGGTCCACCTGCGCACCGGCTGGTCCGCCGAGTTCTTCGGTACCCGGGGTCTGGTCAAGGTCCGGGGCACGATCGACGGCCACCCGTTCCGGGGCTCCTTCATGGCGTTGGGCGACGGAACCCACAAACTGCCGGTGACCGCCGCGGTCCGCGCGGTGATCGGCAAGCAGGTGGGCGACACCGTCACCGTCCACCTGGAGGAGCGCCTCGAACGTCGGTGAACGTCCCGCGGCGCGTTCCGCGGAACGCAGCCCCTCGCCGAGATGCAGCTCAGCGTCGTCCGGAGATCCGCGATTCGCGCTGAGCCGCATCTCGGCGGGAGCCGGACGTGCCCGGACGGTCGGCCGGGCGAGCTCGGTCCCGGTGCGCTCGGACACTCCCGGGCTCTTCTCGTGCTGGCCTGCGGTCCGCCAGCTACGGCCGGCCCATGAGGATGCGTGCGAACCGCACCTCTCGCCCGCGCTGACTGTCCGACGGTCTCAGCAGCTCGAGTAGCTGCTTCGACACTCGTGGCCAGGCCCAGCGCGTCGCCGCAGGCATCCACCTGTGGAGCGCACCATGCATGATGTGCGCTCACACGGCCTCCAGGACGAGGAACAGGAAGCACAGGAACGCGCCCGACGGCATGGTCGCCACCTGGTCGGGGAACGCCTCTCGGGCGCCGTGCGCAACCGGTGGTTCGCTGACGACCGTGATCCGGAAGCCCGCCGCGGTGAAGGCATCGGTCATGGCGTGGAGCGGCCGGTGCCAGAAGGTCATCGGGGCGGTCCGGCCGCCGAGATTCCAGGTGAACGACCAGGGTCGGAGCGCGAAGTAGTCGGCGCCGGACGGGGCCTGCATCTGGCTCTGGAACGGATGGTCGACGGCCACGATGAGCCTTCCGCCGGGAACAAGGACTCGTCGCAGTTCGGTCAGCGGGCCGGACCAGTCCTCGAGGTAGTGCAGGACCAGCGACGCGATCACGTCGTCGAACGCTGCATCGGGGAACGGCAGTGGGTCGCGGAGATCGATGAGCTGTAGGGCCGCGTCGTCGCCGAGCCGACGCCGGGCGAGAGCGAGCATCGCGGAGCTGGAGTCGACGCCCGTCACGGTCGCGCCGCGGTCCCTCAGAGACGTGAGCAGGGGGCCCGACCCACAGCCGGCGTCGAGAATCCGTCGACCCCGGACGTCATCGGCCAGGTCGAGGAGAGCCGGCCGTTCGTAGTAGCCGTTCACGAGATTGTGCTCGGTCTCGGCCGTGTACGCCTCGGCGACGGCGTCGTAGTCGTTCGCCACGGGCCGACCCGACGGTCCGGAAGGATCTTGGGAGGTGTCGGGCACGCGGCCGAGCCTGGCACACCGTCCGTGGCGGTCGGTCCGCGTTCCGCGGAACGCAGTCCCTCGCCGAGATGCAGATCAGCGTCGTCCGGAGATCCGCGATTCGCGCTGAGCCGCATCTCGGCGGGAGCCGGACGTACCCGGACGGGCGGCGCGGCCGGCGGCACACCGACGCCGGGTCAGGAGTCCCTGGTCCGCACCCGGAAGCGGAGCAGTGTGACCGGCCCCGACTGCCTGTTGCCCACCGGCTCGAGGTCGATCCTGCCGAGCCCCGGGGTCGAGAACCGGACGCCGTCACCGAGCAGCACCGGCAGGACGTACACCAGGATCTCGTCCACGAGTCCCCGCCGCAGGCACTGCGAGGCCACGTCGGCCCCGAGGATCTCCAGGTCCTTCCCGCCCGCGGCGGCGCGCGCCGTGGCGACGGCCTCGTCGAGACCGCAGGTGAGGAACGTGACGCCCGGTTCCGGCTCGTCCGGCGGGCGGTGCGTCAGGACGAACACCGGCCCCCCGTCGTAGTCGGTGTCGGTGCCGCCGTGCGCCATCCGCCTGCCGACCTCGTGGGTGCCCCGGCCGGCCAGCATGGCGCCGGTGGCCTCCATGACCTCGGGGAACCCCGTCTGGGTCCGGTACTCGAGGACCCAGTCCATGGCGTCGCCGGGACCGGCGATGAAGCCGTCCAGCGACATCGCCCGGTTCACGACGACCTTGCCCGCAGCCGTGTCGCTCATACCCGTGTCGACCCGGCGCACGTCACGAACTCATCGGTCCAGGGTCGTCTCGGGGGCGGAGACCGGGAGCTGCCGGTCGTCCTCGGTCACGACCCGTCCCGCGACCGGCATGGTCCTCGCCGTGGCGAGGACCGCGAGCCTCGCGCGGAGCTCACGACCGGTGAGCGGCGACGGCGTCGGCCCCGCGGTGTCCCCGTCCGCGCGCAGGCCCGCGACGACGCCGTCGACGTCGGCGGCGGGGCGGTTCTGGCTCAGCTTGAACTTCGCGTCGATCCGCTCGATCCGGACCTCGACACCGACGACGGCACGCAGCTGGCCGCGGTAGAAGCGCTCCGGGGCGTCGTCGACCCGCCAGGGCGCCGCCCGGCCGGCCTCGTGCAGGTCGGTCAGCCGCCGTACGACGGCGTCGAGCCAGTCGACGTCGTCGTGCACGGTGACCGTGCCGCGGACGTGGGCGGTCACGTAGTTCCAGGTCGGCACGACACGGCCGTGCTCGGCCTTCGAGGCGTACCAGGACGGGCTGACGTAGGAGTCGGGACCGCGCAGGATGACCAGCCCGCGCTGCCCGTCCATCCGGGTCCAGTGGTCGTTGTTGCGGGCGAGGTGCCCCAGCAGGACGTTCTCGGCGGGGTCGTGGACGAACGGCAGCAGCGTGGCCTCCGGCCCGTCGGGACCGCAGGTGACCAGGTCCGCGGCGCCGTGCCGGGCGAGCAGCTGCTGCACGGCCTCGTCGTCGGGGGCGAAGTGGGACGGCACGTACACGGCGCTGCAGGGCTCCTCGGTCGTCGGATCGGTGACGCCGAGGATGCCCGGGCCGGTGGCCCCTGACGACGGCCGATCCCGCCGGATCCCAGGAGGCCATTGCGCGGTCCCGGCCCCGGACCGATGAGTTCCGCACCCGGCCGCGGTCCATGGGGGAGGGACGGCGCACCGTGCGCCGCGGGAGGGACGAATGGGTCGCCTGCGCTACATCGTGATCATGTCGGCGGACGGCTACCTGGCCGACCCCGACGGCCGCTACGACTGGGCGATGCCCGACGACGAGGTGCTCGCCTTCGTCACCGAACGGGAGCGCACCGCCGACACGCACCTCTACGGCCGCCGGATGTACGAGGAGATGGTGGGCTGGGAGGACGCCATCTCCGGCCGGCCCGAGCCGGACCTCGAGTTCGCCCGGACCTGGCGTGCGGCGACGAAGGTCGTCTACTCGGCGACACTGCCCGCCGTCACGACGGCCCGGACCACCCTGGAGCGCACCTTCGACCCGGTGGCGGCGCGGGCGGTCGTCGACGCCGCGCCGAACGACGCGTCGATCTCCGGCCCGACGCTCGCCGCGGCGGCGCTGCGGGCCGGCATCGTCGACGACGTCGAGCGCTACCTGGTGCCGCAGCTCGTCGGCGGTGGGCTGCGGGCGCTGCCCGACGGCGTCCGGACGGGGCTGGAGCTCGCCGGGGAGCGGCGGTTCGGCAACGGCTTCGTGTTCCTGCACTACCGGCGCAGGTAGGGGTGGTTCAGCGCGGCGGTGCGAGCCGGTCGAGCATCGACACCAGGGTCCGCCGGGCCCGTTCGATCGGCGCCCCGTGCTGGACGACGTCACCGGACAGGCCGGCGGTGAGTGCCATCAGCGCGTAGCCGTCGGTCTCCGGGTCGGGTGATCCGGCGTCGGCGACCACCCGGACGGCGAGAGCCAGGATCTCGTCGTCGCCGTCGGTGAGGACGGCCTGCGCCTTCTCGTCCGTACGGCGGCTGGCGAACGCGTCGTGGATCCGCAGCGCGTCCCGCGACTCGGGGTGCCCGCCGAGCAGTTCGTCGAGGATCGTCGCCAGCACCTCGCGCTCCCCGCCGGTCGTCGCCCGGGCCCGCGCCTCGATGCGGGTCTCCATCCGCCGGTGGGAGAGCTCCAGCGCGTGCAGCAGGAGCGCGTCCTTGCTCGCGAAGTAGTGCTGCACCCGGCCCATCGAGATCCCCGCCCCGGCCGCGACCGATCGCAGCGACACGGCCTCGGTGCCGTCCCGGGCGACGATCGCGAGCACCGCCTCCGCGATCTCGGTGCGGCGGGCCTCGTGGTCGACGGAGCGCGGCATGCCGCCCACCGTAGCAATGCGATCGCCTTGACACGATGTCCGCGGGAGTGTTGCAATGCATCTGCATTGCAATGAGGGGAGTCATCGTGAAGACAGCGCAGAACGCACTGGGGTTCGCCGGGATCGTGTTCGGCCTGATCCCGCTGCTGCAGTACCTGTTCGCCGGCGGGATCGGCCTCTGGCGGTTCGTCGTGGGGGACGCACCGCCGCTGCCGTGGCTCTACCCGCTGGTGGTGCTCGTGGTGGCGGCCGTCGGGGTGGTCGGCCTCGACCGCGCCGAGCGCGCCCGGCACTGACCGGTCAGGCCCCCGCGCCCCGCAGTACCCGCAGCTGGCCCAGCTCGGCGACGTTCTTCATGAGCTCGGCGTTCGCCCAGCCGAGCATCTGCCGGACGTCGTGGCCCTCCGGCCAGGGGAACCCGACCGGGCGGTCCCGGTCCGCGGTACCGAGGGCGTCCGACCAGGACGCGGCGAGGGCGCGCAGGGCGGTGGCCACCCCGGCGGAGCTGCCCGGGTAGACGACGTCGTCCCGGTCGCGCCGCGGGACCCCGGTCAGCTCGTCGAGGGCGGTGCCCCACCACCACAGCAGGTGCCAGGCGATCCAGGCGCCGGTCGGGGCCGGCACAGGATCGGGCTCGGTGCCGTCGGCGGGGAAGTCGGGCGTCCACCGGCCGTCCGGGCCGCGGTGCACGGTCCAGTGCAGCGGCGCCGGGGCCCAGGCGAGGTCGTCGTCGGTCAGCCGTTCGAGGTGGTACTCGGCCAGTGCCCAGGTCAGGTCGAACTGCTCGCGCAGGAGGTCGGTCACGGCGGGCGATCCTGGAGGGCGGGCCGGTCCGGCGCCAGCGGGTTCGCGACGCTCAGCCGCCCGGGCGCTCCGCCCGCGCCGCCAGCATGGCCTCGGTCGCGGTGCGGACCTCCGCCTCGTCGACCTCCTCGGCACCGGCGGCCGTCACGGTGATCAGGTTCGGGAACAGCCCGCGGGTGAGGTCAGGGCCCGCGGTGGCGGTGTCGTCGTCGGCGGCGTCCCACAGCGCGTTCACGGCGAGCGAGATCGCCCCGGAGCGGTCGGTGTCGGGGCGGTGCAGCTTCTTGAGCGACGCCTCGGCGAAGTACGACCCCGAGCCGATGCTCGTGTAGCCGGAACGGTTGCGGGCGATGCTGCCCGACGGGTCGAACGTGACGATCCGAGCCGGATCGGCGTCGGCCGGGTCGTAGCCGACGAACAACGGCAGCGCGACGAAGCCCTGCATCGCCGCCCCCAGGTTCTCCCGGACGACGGTGGACAGCCGGCGGATCTTGCCGTCCTGGCTGATCGGGGAGCCCTCGACCTTCTCGTACTGCTCCACCTCGGCCGCGAACATCTTCAGCATCAGCAGCGCGTGCCCGACCGACCCTGCGAAGCCCGCGGCCGACGTGTCGTCGATCGCCATGACCTTGACCAGGTCCTTCTGCGCGATCACGTTGCCCGAGGTCGCTCGCCGGTCGCCGGCGAGCAGCACACCGTCGGCCCAGGTGAAAGCGATGATCGTCGTGCCGTGCGGGGCGCGGAGATCGGCGGGCACCCGCTGCGCGGGATCGCGCGGCAGGTTCACCGGCAGCGACTCGGGGGCGTGCACGCGGAGCTGTTCCAGGAACGACGGGCCGGTCATGGAGGGAGCGGGCTCCTTCGGGTCGGGGCTCTGCGGTGATCCTTCCCTCCCGCGCGCCGCGGGTCCAGCCGGATCGGGTGCAGACTCGTCCCCGTGGACGCGCGGGTACGGACGACGGACTTCTGCACGCGGTACGGCCTGCGGGCGCCGGTCCTGGAGGCACCGATGGCGGGCGCCTGCCCGCCGGAGCTGGCGGCCGCGGTCGCCGCGGCGGGCGGAATGGGCGCCGCGGGCGTCGTGAACGACCCGCCGGAGCGGATCGCGGCCTGGGCGCGGCGCTTCCGCGAGCTCGCCGGGGACGCCCCGTTCCAGCTGAACCTGTGGATCCCGGACCCGCCGGTCGAGGCCGCGACCGGCCCTGCCGACGCGTTCCTGGCCGGGTTCGGCGGCCGTCCGGCGCCCCTGCCCGGCCCCGGCCCGGACGTCGACGCCCAGTTCGGCGCGGTGCTCGAGGCCCGGCCCACCGCCGTCTCGACGATCATGGGTCTGCTCCGCCCCGACCAGGTCGCGGCCGCGCACGACGCGGGCATCGCCTGGTTCGCCACCGCCACCACCCGCGACGACGCCCTCGCGGCCGAGCGGGCGGGCGCGGACGTCGTGGTCGCGCAGGCGATGGAGGCCGGCGGGCACCGCGGGACCACCGACCCCGCCGACGCCGAGTCCACCGTGGTCGGGCTGTTCGCGCTGGTCCCGTGGCTGGCCGACGCGCTCACGGTGCCGGTCGTCGCGGCGGGGGCGGTCGCCGACGGCCGTTCGCTCGCCGCCGCGCTGACCCTCGGCGCGAGCGCCGCACAGGTCGGGACGGCGCTGCTGCGCACCCCCGAGGCCGGGATCGACGACGGCTGGGCCGCGACCTTCGACGGCCTCGCCCCCGAGGCGACCGTGACCACGCGGGCGTACACCGGGCGTCTGGCCCGTGCCGTCCCGACCGACTTCGTGCGGGCCTGGGCCCGGCCGGACGCCCCGGCCCCGGCGCCCTACCCCCACCAGCGACGCATGGTGGCCCGCTACCGCGCGGGCGAGCCCGGCCGGGTGGACCGGGCCAACCACTGGGCGGGCCAGGCCGCGGCGCGCTCGACCACCGACCCGGCCGGGGACGTCGTGGAGCGGATGTGGCGCGAGGCGGACGCGCTGCTGCCCTGACCCGGGCGGCTCACTCCACCATGTCGTCGAACTCGCCCTTCTTCGCGCCGTCGACGAACGCCGAGATCTCCGCGGGCGTGTAGACGAGCACCGGGCCCTCGGGGTCGCGGGCGTTGCGGACGGCCACCTGGCCGTCGTCGAGCACGGCGAACTCGACGCTCTCGTCGTCGGCGGACGCACCGGCCGGGCGACGCCACGTCACCGGTCCGAGATCGGCGGCGCGGGTTCCGTTCGGGTGGCTCACAGGGGCCTCCAGGAGCGTTCGACCAACTGCGGAGTGTCACAAGTGGGTGTGCGTTCGCACTTGCATCCGCAACGAGCATCGTCGACCATAGGAGTGATCCACCGCGAAGGAGTTCCGAAAATGCGCCGGTCGACGCACGGATGTGACTCCGGACGGTCGTCGTCGTGACAGCCGACCGGAGTACTGACGCGGACGAGCTCGATGTGCTGACCTTGACGTCGGTGATCGACAATCGTGCACACAAAGTGATCGGTTCGGAACTCTGTGCACCGCACGCGACGCACGCCGGACGGTTCGAGGCGCTCTGCGGACATCTGGTGTCGCCGGCGCCGCTGATCGAGGCCGACGGCGCCCCGTGCGACCGGTGCACCGAGCTGGACCCGACCCCCGCGACGGCGCGGCCACGACGCCGTCGCCGGCGGCGCGGCTGGGGTCTGCGCAGGCTCCTCCCGGTCTGAGTGACCGGGTACCCGGGTCAGCGGGCGAGCCGGTCCGGATCGGGCTGCTCGCGGTGCCGCAGCGGGCCGCGGGAGCGGCGTTCCAGGAACCGCCTGCCGGCGTGCGAGAGCTTGCTGAGGGCGTTCGGCCCGCGGCGACGCTCGATCGCCGCGCCGAGCTTGCCGAGCAGCCAGGCGAGAACCGGCGCACCCACCGCCAGCAGCAGCCACACCCGCAGGTGCCGGGACAGCAACGCCCACACGGTCCGGCCCACCTTCCTCGTCGTCCTCGTCCTCCCGCGACCGTAGTACGCCGGTCGGGTCGGCGCCCGCTTCGTGACCGGTCGGGCGCCGGCTCGTTGATCAGGGCAGGGCGGGTTCGGCGGCCCCCGGCCGGACGCCCGGGTCACGAGGAGGTCCCCCATGCTCGTTTCGGGTACCGGAGGTGTGACGGCACTCGCCGTCGCGCTGCTGCTGGTCGTCGTCGCGCTGCTCAGCCCGCCCGGCCGCCGTGCGGCCCACGCGGTGTTCAGCTCCGTCGGGCGCTGGCCGGGGCTGATCCGCTCCGAGCTGCGGGGCGACGCGCCGCTCGAGGCGGGGGAGCAGGCCGACCGTCGCGACGACACGACGCCGGACATCCCCGCCGTGCGCGCCGAGCCGCCGGCGACGCGCACGTTCCCGCAGGTGGGACGCCCCGAGTGAGGAGCCGGGTCGGTCCTGGTGGAGTGCCCTGTCGCCCGGTGACCGGCAAGCGGTAAATTTTCTTTTACCGGCGGGAACCTCCGGCGCTCCCTCGACGTTGCACAGATGCGAGGGCCCGCCGATGGCGGGTCCCGCACACGTCCGTCGAGGAGGATCCAGGTGCGCTCCACGAGCAACCCGGCGTTCCGCAACCTGCCCACCAGTGGGCAGGGCGGCTACGCCACGTTCGGCGGCTCGGGCGGCGGCATGATGGGCGGAGCCACCGCCTACGCCGGCGCCCAGTCGTCCCAGATCGACCCGCGCGCCGCGCAGGAGACCGGTCGGCCGATCACGATCGACGACATCGTCCAGAAGACGGCGATCAGTGCCGTCCTGGCGCTCGTCTCCGGTGTCGTCACCGGGATGCTCGGCCCGATCGGCATGGCGATCGGCATCGCCGGCTTCGTCGTCGGTCTGATCGTGTCGCTGGTCGTCATCTTCAAGCAGAAGCCCAGCGCCCCGCTGACCATCACCTACTCGGTCGCGATGGGTGCCGCGCTCGGCGCCATCTCCGCGATGTTCCCGACCGTGGCCTTCCAGGCCGTGATCGGCACCGCGGGCGTGTTCTTCGGGATGCTGGTCCTCTACAAGACCGGCGCCGTCAAGGTCACGCCGCGGTTCACCAAGTGGATCATGGGCGCGATGATCGGCGTCGTCGTCCTGATGCTGGCGAACCTGGTCATGAGCTTCTTCGTCGGTGGCGGCCTCGGCCTCCGCGACGGCAGCCCGCTCGCGATCCTGTTCAGCCTCGTCGTGATCGGTGTGGCGGCGTTCAGCCTGATGCTCGACTTCGACGCCGCCGACAACGCCGTGCGGTCCGGCGTGCCGGAGAAGTACTCCTGGTACATCGCGTTCGGCCTGATGACGACGATCGTCTGGCTGTACATCGAGATCTTCCGCCTGCTGAGCTACTTCCAGCAGAACTAGCGGCAGGTCACACGACGACCCGGCCCCTGCGGGCCGGGGAGCGGGCCGGAATCGCCCCCTCCGGTCCCACGCGCCGCGGACGCCCTCACGGGTGTCCGCGGCGTCGTCGTACCGGGGCCCTTCGTGCGCCCGGCCGGGCGCTTCCCGGTGTCCCGGGCCGGGCGTACCGTCGGGCGGATGCCCGGGAACGACCCGGTGCTCGCCGGGCTCGCCGTCTTCCTCGGTGTCTCGTTCGGTCCCGCGGTACTGCTGTGGCTGCTGGTGCGCCTGCCCGCTGTCCTGCGGTGGGTGGCCCGGTCCTGGCGACGACGACGGCCACCGCCGCCGGTACCCGCCGGACCGCCGCTGGAACGGCTCGTCGCCGATCTCCGCCGGCTCGACCGGATGCGCCGCGGGCCACCACCCACCACCCGGGTCCGCCGGCTCGCGCTGCTCGCCGCCTACGACGACGTCCTGCTCGCCACGTGCCGGGCCACCGGCGTCGACGACCCGCCGCTGCGGGCGTTCGTCGAGCGCGGCGGCGTGACGGGGGCGCTCGACCCGGGTCGTGATCTCGCACGGCTGCGCACCGAGGCCGAGCTGGAGGTCACCGGGGTGCGGATCGACCCGCCCGGCCCGTCGGCGGCCTGAGTCCGCGGGCGGGTCAGCGCGCGCGGACCATCGCCGCGAGCCCGTCCGGCAGCTGCTCGACGGTGTCGGACAGGTCCGCCCACGAGTCCAAGGTGCCCAGCACGGCGGCGACCCGCGCGTCGGCCTGCTCGATGTCGGAGTCACCGGTCGCGCCGGACACGGCGTCGACGAAGGTGCGGCGATCGAAGCCGCGCGCCTGCCCGGTCGCCTGCGCGAGCAGCTCCGAGGAGAGCTCGGTGGGCAGGGCCGGGGCCAGCTTCTCGGCCTCGCCGCGGCTGATCTGCTCGCCGAGACGGTGGAAGGTGGCGCGGGCCAGCGCCTCGGCCTCGGACGCGGTGTCGACACCGGCGCGGTCGCGGACCCGGGCGACGAAGGCGTCGAGACCGGGGGTGGAGTCGGCGGGGTGCGGGTCGTTCGCGGAGATACGGACCTCCTCGGGTCACATCGGTACGGCGGGCGTCGGTGCCGCCGACGGCGGCCTACCCGGTGCCGCCGGCACGAAACGGACCCCGGACCACGCACGGGTGCCCGGCCGGCACGACCGACGGGCGGTCACGACGCCTCCATGTCCTCGAGCGCGCGGCCCTTCGTCTCCGCGACGTACCGGACCACGAAGATCAGCGACAGCACGGCGAACAGCGTGTAGAGGCCGTAGGCGAAGCCGAGGGAGAACGCGGCGAGCGCCGGGAACGTCACCGTGATCAGCCAGTTCATGGCCCACTGACCCGCGGCGGCCAGTGACAGGCCGGCGGCCCGGATGCGGTTGGGGAACATCTCGCCCAGGAGCACCCACACGATCGGCCCCCACGACATGCCGAAGCCGATGACGAACAGGTTCGCCGCGACGAGCGCCACCGGGCCCGCGGCACCCGTCAGCTCGAGCCGGCCGTCGGCCCCGGTCCCGGCCGTGGCGAAGCAGACCGCCATGGCGCCGAGGGACACCGCCATCCCGACCGAGCCGATCAGCAGCAGCGGCCGCCGTCCGATCCTGTCGACGAGCGCGATGGCGATGAGGGTCGTCGCGATGTTGACCACCGAGGTGAACACGCTGATCCCGAACGACGCGCTCTCGGCGAACCCGACCGCCTGCCACAGGTCGTTCGAGTAGTAGAAGATCACGTTGATGCCGACGGCCTGCTGGAAGATCGAGAGGAACAGCCCCACCCAGACGACCGGCCAGATCCCGCCACCGGGCCGCCTCAGGTCGCGCCACGACGGCGTGGTTGCCGTGTCCAGCGTCGACCGGATCCGGTCGATCGTGATGTCCAGGTTCTTCTCGCCGAGCAGTGCCGTGAGCACCGTGCGGGCCTCCGGGATGCGCTGCTGCGCGATCAGGAACCGCGGCGACTCGGGGATGGTGGTGACCAGCGCCCCGTAGACGACCGCCGGGACGGCCATGCACAGGAACATCCAGCGCCAGGCCTCCATGCCCAGCCACAGCTGCTGGTCCGCGCCGCCCGCCGTCTCGGCCAGCAGCCAGTCGACCAGCAACGACAGGAAGATGCCGCTCACGATCGCCAGCTGCTGCAGCGACCCGAGCCGCCCGCGGATACGGGCCGGCGAGGTCTCGGCGATGTAGGCCGGTGCGATGACCGACGCGATCCCGACGCCGAAGCCGCCGATCACCCGGCCGAGCACCAGGATCTCCAGGTTCGGGGCGATGCCGGTGACGACGGCGCTCAGCAGGAACAGCACCGCCGCGATCTTCATGACCTGGAGCCGGCCGACCCGGTCGGCGATCCGCCCCGCCGAGAAGGCCCCGACCGCGGCGCCCAGCAGGGCCGAGGCCACGGCGAAGCCGAGCGGCCCCTCACCGATGGAGTAGACCTCCTTGATCGAGCTGGTGGCGCCGTTGATCACGGCGCTGTCGTAGCCGAACAGCAGACCGCCCAGCGCGGCGACGGAGGCGATCCGCACCACGCCGGTACCGGCACCCTCGTCGTCGCCGTCGAAGACGGACGGCTCGTCATCGATCGAACGGTGTTCGCTCATGCGCAGGGCTCCCTCGGCCGGCACCCGGAGACAGCGCTCGTCGGCGGCGCGCCGGAGCGCCCCGCCGACGGGCGTGGGAAGGGGGTGTGGTGTGCAGTGCTCGTGCGGACTGCTGCGGCCGCCGATCGGGCGTCCGCGTCGAGGAGTGACCGTAGTCACCGTTCAAGAAATAGGCAAGAACCTCAGGCGAAGACGCGCGATGTGTTCATCGCGTGGAGATGCCGGCGGCGTCGAAGGCCAGGACGACGCCGCCGAGCGCGTGCGCCCGCGCTCCGAAGGCCGCCGTCGTGAGCTCTAGCTGGTCGACCGCGCTCGGGATCCCGCGCCGGGCGATGACCTGCTTGATCGGCTCGAGCAGCAGCTCGTCCGCCTGGGCGAGCTCCCCGCCGACGATCAGCAGCTCGGGGTTGAGGATGTTGCACACGTCCGCGATCGCCCTGCCGACCTGCAGGCCGACGTCCCCGACGACCCGGGCGCACGCCCGGTCGCCCGCACGTGCCCGGGCCGCGATGGCGCCGATCGTGAGCTCGGCTCCGACGACGGGGCGGAGCAGCTCGATGACGTGCCTGGCGGCGATCAGGGTTTCCAGGCACCCCCGGTTGCCGCAGCGGCACAGTGCGCCGAACTCGTCCACGGTGGTGTGCCCGATCTCGCCCGCCGTGCCCGTGGGGCCGCGGTACAGCCGGCCGTCCATGATCAGTCCCGCGCCGACGCCCTCGGAGAGCTTCAGGTAGACGAGGCTGGCCACACCGGCACCCCGGCCCCAGCGGGACTCGGCGATCGCGCCGAGGTTCGCGTCGTTGTCGACCACGACGGGACGGCCGAACTTCTGCTCCGCGAGCGCCGCCGCCGGGAGGCCCACCCAGGTGGGCATGATCGTCAGCGAGCCGACGCTGCCGGACCTGACGTCGATCGGGGCGGGCAGGCCCATGCCGATACCCGCCAGGTCGCCCAGCTCCGTACCGGTCTCGGCCAGCGTCTCCCGCAGAAGTCCGGCGGCGATCTCCATGCCCTGCTCGGCGGGGAGGTCCGGTGCGAGGTCGGCGCGCCGTTCGGCGGTGATCCGGCCGTCGGGGGTGGCGATCGCCACGGTCACGTGCCGGTGGCCGTAGTCGACACCGGCGGCCGGCGCGGCGGGGACGTCGGCCCGCAGGCGCACCCGTCTGCGCCGTCCGGTCTCGGACACCTCGACCACGCCGTCGCGTTCGAGCTCCCGCACGATGTTCGACACGGTCGCCGGAGCGAGGCCCGTCGAGCGGGCGAGATCCGCCTGCGTCGCCGCGTCCCCGGTGCCGGTCAGCTCCGAGACGACCCGGTCCCGGTTCGCCCGGCGCAGCGCGGTCTGCGAGCCCGGTCGACCGTCCGGGAACCGGACGTCCATGCCGCGCCACCTGCTTCCGTCGGACGGCGTCTCCTGTCCGAGCCTATCCCGCGTCCCCTGTGTTCAAGAAATGAACGTTAATCGTCCGATCGGCCCTGGACGCCGACGGCGGGTACCCGGTGCCGCCGGGACGACACCGACCCTCCGGACGACACCGACCCTCCGGACGACGACGGGCCGGCCCGCACGGTGCGGACCGGCCCGTCGTACCGCGGTGCGGAGCTACGACAGGCGCTCGAGCACCATCGCCATGCCCTGGCCGCCGCCGACGCACATGGTCTCCAGGCCGTAGCGGCCGCCGGTGGAGCGCAGGCCGTTGAGCAGCGTGGTGGTGATCCGGGCGCCGGTCATGCCGAACGGGTGGCCGAGCGCGATCGCCCCGCCGTGCACGTTCAGCTTCTCCTCGTCGATGCCCAGGTCGCGGGCGCTGGGCAGGACCTGCGCGGCGAACGCCTCGTTGATCTCGACGAGGTCGATGTCGTCGATGGTCAGCCCGGCGCGCTGCAGCGCCTGCTCGGAGGCGCCGACCGGGCCGTAGCCCATGATCTCCGGGGAGAGCCCGGTGACGCCGGTGGAGACGACCCGGGCCAGCGGGGTGAGCCCGAGCTGCTCGGCCTTCGTGTCGGACATGATCACGAGGGCCGCGGCGCCGTCGTTGAGCGGGCAGGCGTTGCCCGCGGTGATCCGCCCGTCGGGCCGGAACACCGGCTTGAGCTCGGAGATCTTCTCGTACGTGGTGCCGGCGCGGGGGCCGTCGTCGGTGGAGACGACAGTGCCGTCCGGCAGGGTGACGGGGGTGATCTCGCGCGCGAAGAACCCGTCGGCGATGGCCTGCTCGGCGCGGTTCTGCGAGCGCACCGCGAACCGGTCCATGTCCTCGCGGGAGACGTCCTTGTGGCGGGCGAGGTTCTCCGCGGTCTGGCCCATCGCGATGTAGGCGTCGGGCAGCAGGTTCTGCTCGCGCGGGTCGGTCCAGGTCTCGGAGCCCTTCTCCGCCGTCTCCACGGTCCGGGCCTCGGCGTCGGCGAACAGCGGGTTGTGCGTGTCCGGCCACGAGTCCGAGGTGCCCCGCGGGAAGCGGGACACCGTCTCGACCCCGGCCGAGACGAACACGTCGCCCTCGCCCGCCTTGATCGCGTGCAGCGCCATCCGGGTGGTCTGCAGCGACGAGGAGCAGTACCGGGTGATGGTCGTGCCGGGCAGCGAGTCGTAGCCGAGCTGCACGGCCACGATCCGGGCCAGGTTGTTGCCCTGCTCGCCCCCGGGCAGGCCGCAGCCCAGCATCAGGTCGTCGATCTCGGTGGGGTCGAGTGCGGGCACCTGGTCCAGTGCGGCGCGCACCATCTGCACGGTCAGGTCGTCCGGGCGCATCCCGGCCAGGGAGCCCTTGTTCGCGCGGCCGATCGGGGACCGGGCCGCGGCGACGATCACGGCTTCGGGCATCGTCGTCCTCCTCCATCGCAGGATGTGTCCGGACCGAGACTACTCAGCGGTAACAGCGGTGCCCGCCCGGACGTGACGAACCTGTCAGGGGTGGCGGGCATGCTGCACCCATGACGTCGTGGGGAGAGTTCCGGGCGGCCGAACCCGAGTTCGCCGGTCTGGCCGAGCGGATCCTGCAGCGGGGGGTGGCCCTGGTGATCGCGACCCTGCGCGCCGACGGCTCGCCCCGGGTCTCCGGCATCGAGGTGGTGCTCGACGACGCGGGGCCGTCCACGGAACTCGCCTTCGGATCGATGCCCGGCTCCCACAAGGGTGCCGACCTGCGGCGGGACCCGCGCTTCGCGCTGCACGCCGCACCCGCCGACCAGTCCGGCGGCGATCTCGGTGACGGCGACCTCAAGGTGTCCGGGCGCGCGGTCTGGAACGGTCCACTGTCCGGCCCGGTCGCCGGCGACGCGTTCCGGGCCGACCTCTCGGAGGTCGTGTGGACCGGCCTGAACGACGCCCGGAACCGGCTCGTCGTGCGGTGGTGGCGGCCGTCGACGGGGCTGCGGTCGGTCGAACGTGAGTGATCGGTGCGAGGATGCGCACATGCGCTACGTCGAACACGTCGTCGACCTGGTCGGGAACACACCCCTCGTCCGGCTGGGGGCGACGGCGGAGGGGATCGCCCCGCCGGTCCTCGCCAAGGTCGAGTACCTGAACCCGGGCGGCTCGGTGAAGGACCGGATCGCCCTGCGGATGGTGGAGGCCGCCGAGGCATCCGGGGAGCTCCGCCCCGGCGGGACGATCGTCGAGCCGACGTCGGGCAACACCGGCGTGGGGCTGGCCATGGTCGCGCAGCGCAAGGGCTACCACTGCGTCTTCGTCTGCCCGGACAAGGTCGGCGAGGACAAGCGCAACGTGCTCCAGGCGTACGGGGCCGAGGTCGTCGTGTGCCCGACGGCGGTCGACCCCGACCACCCGGACTCCTACTACCGGACCTCCGACCGGCTCGTCGAGGAGATCGACGGCGCCTGGAAGCCCAACCAGTACGCCAACCCGGCGAACCCGGAGTCCCACTACCACTCGACCGGCCCGGAGATCTGGGAGCAGACCGACGGGAAGATCACGCACTTCGTCGCGGGCATCGGCACCGGCGGCACCATCTCGGGCATCGGGCGTTACCTCAAGGAGGTCTCCGGCGGTGCCGTGAAGATCATCGGCGCGGACCCGGAGGGCTCGGTCTACTCCGGCGGCACCGGGCGTCCGTACCTGGTCGAGGGCGTCGGTGAGGACTTCTGGCCGACCACCTACGACCGCGACGTCTGTGACGAGATCGTCGCCGTCTCCGACACCGACTCCTTCCACATGACCCGCCGGCTCGCCCGGGAGGAGGCGCTGCTCGTCGGCGGCTCCTGCGGGATGGCGGCGGTGGCCGCGCTGCGGGTCGCCGCGACGCTCCCGGCCGACGCCGTGGTGGTCGTGCTGCTGCCCGACGGTGGCCGCGGCTACCTGGGCAAGGTCTTCAACGACCGGTGGATGGCCAGCTACGGCTTCCTGCCGCCGTCGGAGGGCGCCACCATCGGCGACGTGCTGCGCCGCAAGGACGGGTCGATGCCCGCCCTGGTGCACGCCCACCCGAACGAGACCGTCGCCGACGCGGCGCTCTACCTGCGCGAGTTCGGCGTCTCGCAGATGCCGGTCGTGAAGGCCGAGCCGCCGGTGATGGCCGCGGAGGTGGCGGGGGCGGTCGTCGAGCGCGACCTCCTCGACGCGTTGTTCACCGGCCGTGCGCAGCTCGCCGACAGGCTGGAGGACCACATGTCCCCGCCGCTGCCGACGCTCGGCGCGGGCGAGTCGGTGAAGGACGCGATGGAGGCGTTCGCGAAGGCGGACGCGGCGCTGGTGCTGATGGACGGCAAGCCGGCCGGGGTGGTCACACGCTCCGACGTCATCGGGTTCCTCGGCAACGGCTGACGTCGGGGGCGGGAGTAGCCTCCGCGGCATGCAGGGCTTCTCCACGCGTGCCATCCACGCCGGTCAGGAACCGGACCCCACGACGGGTGCGGTCACGACCTCCATCCACACCAGCTCGACCTTCGCGCAGGACGGCGTCGGCGGCACCCGCGGCGGGTACGAGTACTCCCGCAGTGCCAACCCGACCCGGACGGTGCTGCAGGAGTGCCTCGCCGCTCTCGAGGGCGGCCGGCACGCGCACGCGTTCGGGTCGGGCATGGGGGCCACCGACACCCTCCTGCGGATCCTGCTGCGGCCCGGTGACCACATCGTCATCCCGCACGACGCCTACGGCGGCACGTTCCGGCTGGTCGACAAGGTGCTGTCCGGGACCGGCATCGAGTACACCCCGGTCGACCTGGGTGACCTCGACGCCACCCGGGCCGCGATCCGGCCGGCCACGAAGGTGATCTGGTCGGAGACCCCGACCAACCCGCTGCTCGGCATCGCCGACATCGCGGGTCTCGCCGGGGTGGCCCGGGAGGCCGGTGCGCGGCTCGTCGTCGACAACACCTTCGCGTCGCCGTACCTGCAGACGCCGCTGGCGCTCGGCGCCGACGTCGTCGTGCACTCGACGACCAAGTACGTCGGCGGGCACTCCGACGTCGTCGGCGGTGCACTGGTGACCGACGACGGCGAGCTCGCCGAGCGGATCTCCTTCACCCAGAACTCGGTGGGGTCGGTGCCGGGGCCGTTCGACGCCTGGCTGACCCTGCGCGGGGCGAAGACGCTCGCGGTGCGCATGGAGCGGCACTGCGACAACGCCGAGCGGGTCACCGAGATGCTGGGCTCGCACCCGGCGGTGGCGTCGGTCCTCTACCCGGGCCTGCCGTCGCACCCCGGGCACGAGGTCGCCGCGAAGCAGATGCGCCGGTTCGGCGGGATGGTGTCGTTCCTGGCCGCCGGTGGGCGGGACGCGGCCCTGCGGATCTGCGCCGAGACGCGGCTGTTCACCCTGGCCGAGTCGCTCGGCGGGGTGGAGTCGCTGATCGAGCACCCGGGCCAGATGACGCACGCGTCCACCGCGGGGTCGATGCTCGAGGTGCCGGACAACCTGGTGCGCCTGTCGGTCGGCATCGAGGACGCCGACGACCTGCTCGAGGACCTGCGCACCGCCCTCGACATCGTCCGCTGACCCGTACCGCCCCGGGGCAGCGCGGCGTCAGCTGCGGGACTGCTCCGGGGAGGGCACCGGGTCGGCGACGGCGGGCGGCGGCGGGACGACCAGGTCGCCGGGCTCGATGCACCCACCGACCAGCGACCAGGTGCCGTCGGTCCGCGGCTCGTAGTGGCCCGGGTCGTCGCAGCCCGCGTCGCGCACCGTCGCCACGGCCAGCACGGTCAGCCCGGCGGCCAGCAGCAGGGGCACGGTCGTGCGCAGCCGCGTCATCAGCGAGTCCCTCCCGACACCGGACGCGCAGCTACTGGGGAATCACGCCCGGTGAGACACCACCGAGGCTACCGCCGCGGGTGCGAGACTGCCCGGATGGTCGCCCCACCGGACGCCCCCGTCACCCCACCGGTCACCTCCGCCGACGTGTTCGCCGCTCGTGAGCTGCTCAAGGGGGTCGTCCGCACCACCCCCGTCGCGGGCGCCCGCGCGCTCTCCGACCTCACGGGCACGCCCGCCCACCTGAAGTGCGAGAACCTGCAGCGCACCGGCTCGTTCAAGATCCGCGGTGCGTACACCCGGATCGCCCGGCTCACCGCCGACGAGCGGGCCGCGGGGGTGGTCGCCGCCTCGGCCGGGAACCACGCCCAGGGCGTCGCACTCGCGGCGCGGCTGCTCGGCGTGCGGGCGACGGTGTTCATGCCCGAACGTGCCGCACTGCCCAAGGTCGACGCGACGCGCGGCTACGGCGCCGACGTCGTCCTGACGGGGCGGACGGTCGACGAGGCGGTGGAGGCGGCGTCGGCGGCCGCCCGGGAGTCGGGCGCCGTGCTGGTGCACCCGTTCGACCATCCCGACGTCATCGCCGGTCAGGGCACGGTCGGCTGCGAGATCCTGGAGCAGGTCCCCGACGCCGGGACCGTGCTCGTCTCGGCCGGCGGCGGTGGGCTGCTCGGGGGGATCGCGGCCGTGCTGCGCGAGCACCGGCCGGAGACACGCATCGTCGGGGTGCAGGCCGCGGGAGCCGCGGCGTGGCCGTCGTCGCTCGCCGCCGGCCGGCCGCTGCCGCTCGGCGGGATGCGGACGATGGCCGACGGCATCGCCGTCGGACGGCCGGGGGACGTCACGTTCCCGCAGGTGTCGGCCCTGGTCGACGAGCTCGTCACGGTCGGCGAGGACGCGCTGTCCGGGGCGCTGGTGCACTGCCTGGAGCGCGCGAAGCTGGTCGTCGAGCCGGCCGGTGTGGCGCCGGTCGCGGCGCTGATGGCCGAGCCTGGCCGCTTCCCGGGACCGGTGGTGGCCGTGCTGTCCGGCGGGAACGTCGATCCGCTCGTGCTGTTGCAGGTCATCCGGCACGGACTGGTCGCGTCGTCGCGCTACCTGACCCTGCACGTGCAGATCCCGGACCGGCCCGGCGCGCTCGCCGAGCTGCTGGCCCGTGTCGGGACGCTCGGCGCGAACGTCACCGACGTCGCGCACTCCCGCATCAGCGGTGCGTTGCCGGTGGGCGAGGTCGACGTGGAGCTGAGCTTGGAGACGCGCGGCCCGGAGCACCGCGACACGATCGTCGCGGGCCTCCGCGACACCGGGCACGCGGTCACCGCGCCCTCCTGAGCTGCTCCGGCACCTGTCCTGCCCCACCGGGACACGGGACGCCGACGGGGCCCGGCCGAACCGGCCGGGCCCCGTCGTGGTGTGTGCGCCGGATCAGCCGGTGAAGGCCTCGACCTCGACGAGGCTGACCTTCATGCTGCCGCCGTCGGGCAGCTGGTACTCGCGGGTGTCGCCCGGCTTCGCGCCGAGCAGCGCCGCGCCGAGCGGGGAGTTCGGCGAGATCACCTGCAGGTCGCCGTGGCTGCCCTCCTCGCGGGAGCCGAGCAGCACCTTCTCGGTGTCGTCGTCGTCCTCGTACTTGAGGGTGAGCACGGTGCCCGGCGCGGCCTCGTCGGCGCTGCTCGGGGCGGTGCCGACCTGGGCGGTGCGCAGCAGCTCCTGCAGCTGGCGGATCCGGGCCTCCTGCTGGCCCTGCTCCTCGCGGGCCGCGTGGTAGCCGCCGTTCTCCTTCAGGTCGCCCTCCTCGCGGCGGGCGTTGATCTCGGCGGCGATGACGGGCCGGTTCTCGATCAACCCGTCCAGTTCCGACTTCAGCCGGTCGTAGGCGTCCTGGGTCAGCCAGGTGGCCTGGGTATCCGTCACCGTCATCAACTCCTCCAGGAAAACAGGGCGTGTTTCCGCCGGGCGCCTGGCGCCGGCGGGGGACACGGGGGTGGCGGCTCCGGACGGCACGCCCCGAGTAAGGAAAAACACGACCCGCGGGCGGGCCGTGTGGGAGTCACCTTAGCTGGGAGTCACCTTAGCACGGGGCGCACCGCTCGGCGCAGCCGTTCGATGAACGGAGCGCGGGCCGCGGAAGTTCCCCATACCCCGGTTTTCGCAGGTGACAGCTTCAGTGACGACGTCAGGGAATCGCTTCCGAAGTGACGCGGAACCGTCCACCGTGTGTCGGTGGATCCTCTCGCCGACCGTGGGCCGATCGGGAACAGCCGGGCGCCGACGGGTGTTGGAGAACGCGGGCGCTGCCCGCTCGGAACGATCCTGTCGGTCCCCTCTGTCAGGATCGTCCCCGAGTACGACCTCGCCTCCCGCGCCCGGTGCGCGGGACCCGAGCCCGGTGACCGTGGAGGAACCCGACCCGATGACCCACACCGAACCCGTCCTCGCTCCCGGGGAGCGTCCGCGGCTGATGACGGTGCACGCCCACCCCGACGACGAGTCGTCGAAGGGCGCGGCGACCACGGCGCGGTACGCGGACGAGGGACACGACGTCATGGTCGTGACCTGCACCGGCGGCGAGCGCGGCAGCATCCTCAACCCGGCGATGGAGCGGCCGGACGTGCTCGAGAACATGACCGCCGTGCGGAACGCCGAGATGGCGCGGGCCGCCGAGATCCTCGGTGTGCAGCACGTGTGGCTCGGCTTCGTCGACTCCGGGCTCCCCGAGGGCGACCCGAAGCCGCCGCTGCCGGAGGGGTGCTTCGCCGTCGGCGACGTCGAGGAGCAGACCGCGGCGCTGGTCCGCGTCATCCGCGAGTTCCGTCCGCACGTGATCGTCACCTACGACGAGAACGGCGGGTACCCGCACCCCGACCACATCCGCACCCACGTGATCTCGATGGCCGCCTGGGAGGCCGCGGGCGACCCGACCCGCTTCCCGGAGGCGGGCGTGCCGTGGCAGCCGTTGAAGCTGTACTACGGCCACGGCTTCTCGCGGACCCGGCTCGAGGCGTTCCACCAGGCCATCCTGGAGTCCGGGCAGGAGTCGCCCTACGCCGAGTGGCTGGCCAACTGGACGTCCGACCGGCCGGACCCGGGCACCCGGGTGACCACCAAGGTCCCGTGCTCGGACTGGTTCGGCCGCCGCGACGACGCCCTGCGTGCGCACGCGACGCAGATCGACCCGGACAGCCGGTTCTTCTTCACCCCGCTCGAGGTGCAGGCCCGGGTGTGGCTGACCGAGGACTACGAGCTGGTGCACTCGCTGGTGGAGACCACCACCCCGGAGGACGACCTGTTCACCGGCATCCCGTTCGAGCTCGCCGAGACGGCCGGGGAGCAGCGCAGGGCGGGCTGACCCGGCGGTAGCCTGGTCACGGGCCGTCCGGCGGCCCGGGCGTGCACGGTCATGGAGTTCGGAGGCGTACTGCGGTGCTGATCGACAACGCGGTGGCGACCGTGCAGATGGTGGCGACGGGCTTCGTGGTCCCCGCGCAGGACCGCCCGCCGCCCCCCGGGCAGCTGCCCGAGTGGGGGAACGCCGCACCCGTCGGACTGGCGATCGTGCTGGTCCTCCTGCTCGCGACCGTGCTGCTCATCCGCAACATGAGCAAGCGGATCAAGCGACTGCCGGAGTCGTTCGAGGAGCAGCCGGCCGCGGGCACCGACGACGAGGCGGACTCCCGCAGCTCCTGACCGGGGTCTGACAGGGTGGCCGGCATGCCGAACCGGCTCGCGACCGCCACCAGTCCGTACCTGCTCCAGCACGCCGACAACCCGATCGACTGGTACCCCTGGTCGACGGAGGCGTTCGCCGAGGCCCGGCGCCGGGACGTGCCGGTGCTCCTCTCCGTCGGCTACGCGGCCTGTCACTGGTGCCACGTCATGGCGGGGGAGTCGTTCTCCGATCCGGGCGTCGCCGCCGTCGTCAACCGGTCGTTCGTGGCGATCAAGGTGGACCGGGAGGAGCGCCCGGACGTCGACGCCGTCCACATGGCCGCCACCCAGGCCATGACCGGGCAGGGCGGCTGGCCGATGACCTGCTTCCTCACCCCGGACGGTGAGCCGTTCCACTGCGGCACCTACTTCCCCGCCGAGCCGCGGCACGGTCTGCCGTCGTTTCGGCAGGTGCTCGACGCCGTCACCTCGGCCTGGGCGTCCGACGGCGACCGGGTCCGGTTCGCCGCCGGGCAGATCGCCGAGCAGCTGGCGGAGCAGGCCGCCGCGGACCCGGAGCCGGTCGTCGTGGGGGAACAGGCCCTCGACGACGTCGTCGAGCAGCTCGCGGCGCAGCACGACGACGAGTTCGGCGGGTTCGGACGGGCGCCGAAGTTCCCGCCGTCGATGGTCTGCGAGTTCCTCCTCCGGCACCACGAGCGGACCGGCTCGGACCGGGCGTGGCGGTTGGTCACCGGCACCTGCGAGGCGATGGCGCGCGGCGGGGTCCACGACCAGCTCGCCGGGGGTTTCGCGCGCTACTCCACCGACGACGCCTGGGTGGTCCCGCACTTCGAGAAGATGCTCTACGACAACGCCCTGCTGCTCCGCGTGTACGCCCATCTGGGGCGCCGAGGATCGGTGCTCGCCGAGCGGGTCGCCGTGTCGACCGCGGAGTTCCTGCTCCGGGACCTGCGCACACCGGAGGGCGGGCTCGCCTCCGCGCTGGACGCGGACGCCGGTGGCGTCGAGGGGCTCACCTACGTCTGGTCGCCGGACGAGCTGCGCGCGGTCCTCGGCACCGAGGACGGCGACCGCGCCGCCGAACTGCTCGGGGTGACCGCGGCCGGGACCGCCGACGGTGGCGCCTCGACCCTGCAGCTGCGCCGGGACCCGGACGACGCCGCATGGTGGGGACGGACCCGCTCCGCGCTGCTCGACGCGCGGTCGTCGCGTCCGCAGCCCGCCCGCGACGACAAGGTCGTGACCGAGTGGAACGCGCTCGCCGTCGTCGCGCTGGCCGAGGCCGGAGCCGCGTCCGGGCGTACGGAGTGGGTGCGGGCCGCCGGGGAGATCGCCGACCTGCTGCTGGACGTCCACGTCGTCGACGGCCGGCTGCGCCGCTCGTCGCGGGACGGTGTGCCCGGGCCCGCCGACGCCGTCCTCGCCGACCACGCGCTGCTCGCGGCCGGGTTGCTGGCGCTGCACCAGGCGACCGGCGACCCGCAGCGGCTCAACGCGGCGCTCGACCTGCTCGACACGGCACGGGAGCGGTTCGCCGCCGACGACCGGCCCGGGGCGTACCTGGACACCGCCGCCGACGCCCCGGACGCCGCGCTGCTGCCGCACCGGCCCCGCGAGCTGACCGACAACGCGTCACCGTGCGGGTCGTCCGCGCTGGCCGAGGCGCTGGTGACGGCGTCGGTCCTGGCGCCGCCGGAGCGTGCGGCGGGCTACCGGGCGGCCGCCGAGGAGATGGTGCGGACGGTCGGGACCCTGGTGCCGCGCGCGCCGCGGTTCCTCGGGCACTGGCTCTCCGCGGCCGAGGCGCTGGTCGCGGGCCCGGTGCAGGTCGCGGTGGTCGGCGAGCCCGGGACCGGGCCGCTGACGGACCGGGCCCGGCGGGCCGCGCCGGGCGGCTCGGTGATCGTCGCAGGGGCACCGGGCGCGGACGGTGTCCCGCTGCTGGCCGACCGCGGGACCGTCGACGGGCTGCCGGCCGCGCACGTCTGCCGCGGGGTGGTGTGCGACCTGCCGGTCACGACGCCGGACGAGCTCGCGGAACTCCTCGCGCGGTGAGCGCTTGCTGTGTAATCCTGTAATCATTCGACGCGGAGGTGCGTGATGATGACAGGACGAGGACGAGGACGTGGCCGGGGCGGTTGGCAGCAGGCCGACCTCCCGCCGGCCGACGACGCCGCGGCGTGGTTCTCCGGGCGGCTGCCGGACGGCTGGTTCACCGGAGCGCCGGAGGTGACCTGCGACCGCGACGAGATCGTCGTCGTCGGGGAGCTCCCGCCTCTCGACGGTGAGCAGGCCGGTACCGACGAGGGCCGTGCGGACACCGCCGCCGCGGAGGCCGGGCGCATCGCCCGTTTCCGTGAGGAGACCCGCGACGAGCGGATCGAGATCGCCCGCCAGGCGGAGAGTCGCTACCGGCGCAAGGTGGCGTGGGGCGCGCGTCTCGGGGAGACGCGGGAGCTGTTCACGACGATCTCGGTGCCGGTGATGACACGGCTGCGTCAGCCGGAGCGGGTCGTGCTCGACACGCTGGTCGACGCCGGCGTCGCCCGGTCGCGCTCGGACGCGCTGGCCTGGTCGGTGCGCCTGGTCGGCCGGAACGCCGACGAGTGGCTGTCCGAGCTGCGGTCGGCGATGGCACGGGTGGACGACCTGCGGGCGGAGGGCCCCGCCTGAGCGAGGTCCGCAGCACCCGGCCGCGACCGCGGCGCGTGCCGGGTCAGCGCAGCAGGACCAGCCAGATCGCGACGTGGTGGCAGGCCCAGGCCAGGACGGTCGCCGCGTGGAACAGCTCGTGGTACCCGAACGTCGCGGGCCACGGGTCCGGCCGGCGCAGCGCGTACACGACCGCGCCCGCCGTGTAGAGCGCCCCGCCGGCGATCAGCAGGACGAACGCGGCGACCCCGCCGCCGTCCAGCAGGGCGGGCAGGACGAACACAGCGACCCAGCCGAGGGCGACGTAGATCGGGACGCCGACCCAGGACGGCGCGGTCGGCCAGGCCAGCTTCAGCGCCACGCCGGCGAGCGCGCCCACCCACACGACGGTCAGTACCCAGGTCGCGGTGCTCGTGGGGAGGGCCAGCACCGACACGGGTGTGTAGGTCCCCGCGATGAACAGGAAGATCATCGAGTGGTCGAGGCGCTTCATCAGGCGCCGGTGGGCGGGGTCGGCCCAGGTGCGCCGGTGGTAGAGGGCGCTGATCCCGAACAACCCGAACGTCGTGAGCGTGTACACGGCCGTCGCGAGCGCGGCGGACGTGCCGACGAGTGCGCCGGCGACGCTGATCAGCGTCGCGCAGGCGAAGACCGAGGCGACCAGGCTCCACAGGTGCAGCCAGCCCCGCATCCGGGGCTTGACCGGAGCGGACGGAGAGGTGCTCACGGGAGACACGGGCCGACGCTACGCGGTGCACCGGTCGTCGTCCCGCGGGGCGGACGAACGCCACACGTGGCGGGGCCGGACTAGGCTCTGCGCACGTGGCCGTCCGAGACCTGCTCTACACGGTGTACGAGCGCAGGATCCTGCGCCAGCTCGACGGGGCCGAGAGCCCGAAACACGTCGCGCTGATCCTCGACGGCAACCGGCGCTGGGCGCGGGAGGCCGGACTGGCCGATCCCGCGGAGGGACACCGCGCCGGGGCCGCGAAGATCGCGGAGATGCTCGGATGGTGCTCGGAGGCGGACGTCGAGGTGGTGACGGTGTTCCTGCTGTCGACCGACAACCTCGACACGCGCTCGCCGGACGAGCTCAAGGACCTCCTGGAGATCATCGGCGGGGTCGTGGACGACCTCTCCGGGCCCGACACCCCGTGGCGCCTGCGCGTCGTCGGAGCCATGGAGCTGCTGCCGAAGTCGCTCGCGGACCGGCTGGCGGCCGCGGTGGCGCGGACGGGGGAGCGCGGCGGCCTGCAGCTCAACGTCGCCGTCGGCTACGGCGGCCGGCAGGAGATCGCGGACGCGGTGCGCAAGATGCTGCTGAGCCAGGCCGAGGCCGGACGGACGATCGAGGAGCTCGCCGAGACCCTCGACGTCGACCACATCGCGGAGCACCTGTACACGTCCGGACAGCCGGACCCGGACCTCGTCATCCGGACCAGCGGGGAGCAGCGCCTGTCGGGCTTCCTGCTCTGGCAGTCGGCGCATTCGGAGTTCTGGTTCTGCGAGGCGTACTGGCCCGAGTTCCGACGGGTCGATTTCCTCCGCGCTCTGCGCGACTTCGCCGCACGACACCGACGTTTCGGCGGCTGACCAGAATTCGTGCGTAACCTTCCGGATCCTCGCTCGTTGTGGCATTTTCGCGAGCGGGTTCCCGGCGGTCCGGGAACGGGAAAGGCCCCGGGGCGAACCCCGGGGCCTTCCTGTGCGCGGTGCGCGGGCGACTTACTTGTGGCTGCCGCCGTGCTTGCCGGACTCCGAGGAGTTCTGGTTGACCTCGTCGCCGTTGTCGGAGGCGTTGGTGCAGTCGACACCGTTGTCCGAGGTGACGCCCGAGGAGTTCTCGGCCTCGGAGAACAGGCCGCCCAGGGCGCCCTGGACCAGGCTGTTGCCGTTGAACGCGGTGCCGCAGGCCTGCGGGGACACGTTCAGGTTGTTGCCCGAGATGTTGACCAGGCCGGCCGAGTCCTTGCTGGCCAGCTGGTCGGCGTTGTCGCCGAGCTGCTTGTTGACCTCGGACTTCGAGTACGACTTGTTGTCGCTGTTCTTCTTGTAGTCGACGTCGGTCTTGTCGCCGGCGAACGCCAGCGGGCTCAGCGCGACCATCGACGCGGCACCGGCCGCCACAACGATTCCAGCCTTCTTCAGCACAGTCCGTCTCCTGTAGTCGGAGAGCGCGCACGGAGTCACCGCACACACTCTCAGTACCTGTCGACGCTCGAACCGGGGAGCCCGCATCGACTGAGCGTCAATCTAACGGAGGCTTCCCGCGACGACAATCTGACCCTCCGTATTTTTCAGCGGGCGTCGCCGATCCATTCGTGTATCTGCGGATTTCTGGATGATCCCGACAGATGTCGGAGAGGCGTTCGGGCGTGTCGCGGCTGGGTGGAGCGGCGCAACGGTCGGCGGCTGATCGGCGTAGCCGCCCCGGGGGCATCGTGAGCGCCTGGCCGGCTCGACCCGGATCCCGGCCGCTGCGGCGCCCGGGCGCCGGTGATCGGAGGCCGGAGTGCCGGGGATCGTTGCGTCGGCCGTCGGGGTCGGGCGCGCTGGGCCGTCCGTGCCCGGATGAACCTCGCCGAGATGCAGGTCAGCGCGATGTGTCGATCTCCGAGGTGCGCTGAGCTGCATCTCGGCGGGGTCGGGCGCCGTGGGCGCCGCGGAAGGGAATGCGCTGCAGGGAGGCGGACGGGAGGTGCTGGGCGGCGGGCCCTGCTGCGGCGGATTCGGTGAGTCCCGGCATGTCCGGGCCGAACAGGCCGAGCCGGCCGAACCGGCCAAGCCGAGCCGAGCGGGGCCGGGCCGGCCGGGCGGGGCCGAACCGAGCGGGGTCGAACCGGGCGGAGCCGAACCGGGCGGAGCCGAATCGGGCGGGGCCGAGCCGAGCGGGGCCGAGCGGGGGCGAGCCGAGTCCGGGGTGGGCTTCGGGGTCATCGTCCGGTTCAGTGCTGCGGGTCGCGCCGGCGGGTGGAGCGCCTCTGACGGTGAGGGTCGGCCGCGGTGCCGCAGGGCGGACCGGGCGGCGGGCCCCCCGTGCGGGAAGTCGCTTCCCCAGGCAGCGACTTCAGCGGACCCCACCCTCGGTCGGGAGGTCCGGGCCCGGGCGAACCTGTCCGCTGAGCGCCCCGACCAATCCGGCGCGACCCACCGTCGGTGTCGAGGCGACTGACGAAACGGTCACGGAACGTAGCTAGATGCGGGCGATACGGACGATCTACTTCCAGTTACCGGACACGGTCGTGTCGAAGGCGTCCGCTGTTCCATGAAGAGTTACGTGTGGTGATCGGACGCGGCTGGATCAGGAATCGCCCGGAAACGCGAAAAAGCCCCGGAGCGAAATGCTCCGGGGCCTTTCGGCGAACTGATCGAGATCAGTTGATGCTGTCGCCCGCGCCCGACTCCTGCGCGCAGTTGTCGGACTGGTCGGTGACCGAGTCGCCCGACTTCGCCTTGGCGTCGCCCAGGATGCCCAGGGCACCGGTGACGCCGTTGAGGGCGGAGGCGTCCTCGACCGGAACCTGAACGCCGAGGACGTTCACCGGGACGTTGTTGTTGCAGGCCTGGATCGGCACGTTGACGTTGTTGCCGTTCAGCCCGGCGATCAGGCCCTTGGCGTCCTTGTCGATGACGTTCTCGGCGCCGTGGTGGTGCCCACCCTTGTGGCCGTGGTCGTCACCCTTGTCGCTGGCGAAGGCGAGGGGGGAGACGGCGAGCAGGGACGCGGCGGAGGCCGCAACCACGATTCCAGCCTTCTTCAGCACAGTTCTTCTCCTGTAGAGTCTCTGAGTCCGCCCGAAGGCCGGTCTCACGCCTGTCGGCACGTTGACAAGTGGGGGAGCCCGTACCGACTGCCGAGAAATCTAGCGGTCGTATTCCGCCCGAACAAACTCGGCCACACCATCGTGGGACCCTATTACTTTGAGTTCGGATACTCCCTCGATCGGGCATTCTTCGAGCGCGCCGGCTGTGGGTTCGGACCCAGGTTTCGGTGACGTTACGTGCCCACTGGCCACCGAACAGACGCGTACCCCGCGGCTCGGGGCGTCGTTCAGCTGCGACCCACCTACGCTCCGATGATGACCCCGGACCCGCTCCTGGTTGCGACGGTCGAGCTCGCCGTGCGTCTCGACCGGCTGCGCCCCGGGATACTCGACGGGCCCGCACCGGACGCGGCGCTCGCCCGTCGGGTCGCCGACGAGCCACCGTCCGAGCCGGGTCGTCTCGTGGCCGACGCGGCCCGGCTCCGGGCGGAGCTCGCGGGATCGGGGATGCCGGCTCCTCGCCGTCGTCATCTGGACGCGGGCCTCACCGCACTGCACTGCCAGGCCCGGCTGCTGGACGGGGACCGGCCCGGCTACCTCGCCGAGGTCAGGGACACCTTCGGGGTGACCCCGCGCCGTACGGACCCCGACGAGTACCGCGAGGTGCACCGGAGGCTCGGCGCGCTGCTGCCGGGCCGGGGGCCGGTGGTCGCGCGGATGCGCGCGTACCGGGAGGGCGACGTCGTCCCGCCGCGGCGGCTCGGTGCGGCGGTGACGGCGGTGACGGCCGAGCTGCGTCGCCGCACCCGGGACCTGCTGGGGCTGCCGCGGGGGAGGACGCCGTCGTCGCGCTCGTGGCCGACCGGCCGTGGACCGCCTTCACGCGCTACCGGGGCGGCCTGCGCAGCAGGGTGTCGATCACCGATGCTGCGCGGATCCGTGCCGGCGCGCTGCTCCCGTTGTTCGCGCACGAGGTCTACCCCGGCCACCACACCCAGTACTGCCGGGCCGAGGTGGCGGTGGCGCGCTTCCCCGAGCTCGCGCTGCGCCTGGTGCACAGCCCGCAGGGGCTGATCGCCGAGGGCGCGGCGGAGGCGGCCGCGGGCGTCGTCCCCGGGCCGGGCTGGGGAGCGGTCGCGGCGCGGGCGCTGGCCGGCGCGGGGGTCCGGATCGACGGAGACCTCGCCGAGCGGGTCGAGAGCGAACTGGACCTGCTCGGCAGGGTCCGGCAGGACGCGGCCCTGCTGCGGCACCTCGACGGCGCGGACCCGGACGAGGTCACGGCGTACCTCGCACGCTGGCTGCTCGTCCCCGAGGCGCGGGCACGGCGGATCCTCGCGTTCCTCGACCATCCGCAGTGGCGGGGGTACCCCGTCACCTACGCCGAGGGTGCCCCGCTGGTCCGGTCCTGGCTGGCCCGGCATCCCGGCGGCCCGGTGGCCGGTCTGCGGGCGCTGCTGGACACGCCGGTGCTGCCCCCCGACCTCGTCACCGAGGGTGGCGACGCGAGAGGAAACGGTTCCGGTGCGGCAGCAGTCACGGCGCCCGCGCTGCTGCACCCGGAGTACTGAGCGTCCGACGAACGGTAGGCGCCCGTTCGTGTCACCGCAGGTCGCTGCGACGGCAGACGGTAGCAATGTTGCGATGAACGGCAGGTTACAACTCTGCCATCAGGGTTCTCTGCGGCTGACCGACGGAGAGTTGCTATTGACCGCACGAGGGTGACCACTAGTAGCGTCCTCATCGACGGGCCGTACCCGATGCGGCTCGTCCGGGAGGCCCTGAACGTGGTGTCGAACGCACCCGAGAGGGCCGGCACCCGGCCCTCGTGGGCGTGCCGGCCGGTGGACCGCCACGGTCCTCCGACGCCGTCACGACCCGCATCAGGGCCGGCCGGCCCGACGCAGAGCGGGCGTGGTGCCACGCCCGTGAGGGAGCACCCGTGACCGATCGTCCCGCTCTCACCGACAGGTCTCCGCTGACGGAGCCCGTCGGGGACGCCCCGGCAGGTACCACCCGCTGCTACGTGCTCGACACGTCCGTCCTGCTGTCCGACCCGTGGTCGTTGCTCCGCTTCGACGAGCACCAGGTCGTACTGCCGCTGGTCGTGATCTCCGAGCTCGAAGCGAAGCGTCACCACCCCGAACTCGGGTGGTTCGCCCGGACCGCACTGCGCCAGCTCGACGAGATGCGCGTGAAGTTCGGCCGGCTCGACGCACCGATCCCGGTCGGTGACAAGGGCGGGACGTTGCACGTCGAGCTGAACCACTCCGACCCCACGGTCCTGCCGGCCGGGTTCCGCACCGACTCGAACGACTCGCGGATCCTGGCGTGCGCGCTGAACCTGAAGGCCGACCCCGCATCCTCGGGGGACGTCACCCTGGTCACGAAGGACATGCCGCTGCGGGTGAAGGCGGCCGCGGTCGGGCTGGACGCCGACGAGTACCATGGTCAGGACGTGCTGTTCTCCGGCTGGACCGGGATGACGGACCTGGAGGTCGCCCCCGAGGACGTCGACGCGCTGTTCCGCGACGGCGTCATCGATCACGACGAGGCGCGCGAGCTGCCCTGCAACACCGGGCTGCGGCTCACCGGGGCGTCGAGCGCGCTGGGCCGGGTCACCGCCGACAAGCGGGTGAAGCTCGTCCGCGGTGACCGGGAGGCGTTCGGGCTGCACGGCCGTTCCGCCGAGCAGCGGATCGCGCTCGACCTGCTGCTCGACAACGAGGTCGGGATCGTCTCGCTCGGCGGGCGGGCCGGGACCGGCAAGTCGGCGATGGCCTTGTGCGCCGGGCTGGAGGCGGTGCTGGAACGCCAGCAGCACCGCAAGATCGTGGTGTTCCGGCCGCTCTACGCCGTCGGCGGGCAGGACCTCGGCTACCTGCCCGGCAGCGAGAGCGAGAAGATGCAGCCCTGGGCGCAGGCCGTCTTCGACACCCTCGGAGCGCTGGTCAGCCAGGATGTCATCGACGAGGTCATCGCCCGCGGGATGCTCGAGGTGCTGCCGCTCACCCACATCCGTGGCCGGTCGCTGCACGACACCTTCGTGATCGTCGACGAGGTGCAGTCGCTGGAGCGCAACGTGCTGCTGACGGTGCTGTCGCGGCTCGGCGCCGCGTCCCGCGTCGTGCTCACCCACGACGTCGCGCAGCGCGACAACCTGCGCGTCGGCCGGCACGACGGCGTCAACGCCGTCATCGAGAAGCTGAAGGGGCACCCGCTCTTCGCGCACGTCACGCTGACCCGCAGCGAGCGGTCGCCGATCGCCGCACTGGTCACCGAGATGCTGGAGGGGCCGAACTCCTAGACACCGCACCGTGGCCCGGTCGCTACAGGCCGTGCGGGGTGCCCTCGGTGAACCCGGCCGTCGTCTGGACCCCGACGACGGACCGCTCGTGCAGCTCGTCGAGGGTGCGGGCGCCGGCGTAGGTGCACGCCGACCGGACCCCGGAGCAGATCTCGTCCAGGAGATCCTCGACGCCGGGCCGCTCCGGGTCGAGCTGCTGCCGCGACGACGAAATCCCCTCCTCGAACAGCGACTTGCGAGCGCGGTCGAACGCGTTGTCCCCGCGGGTGCGGGCACCGACCGCGCGCTTGGACGCCATGCCGAACGACTCCTTGTAGGCGCGGCCGTGCTCGTCGCGCAGCAGGTCGCCGGGCGACTCGTACGTCCCGGCCAGCCAGGAGCCGATCATCACCGACGCGGCTCCTGCGGCCAGTGCCAGCGCGACGTCGCGCGGGTGCCGCACGCCGCCGTCCGCCCAGACCACGGCGCCGCGCTCGCGGGCCGCCGCAGCGCACTCGGCGACCGCGGAGAACTGCGGGCGCCCGACGCCGGTCATCATCCGCGTGGTGCACATCGCACCCGGGCCGACCCCGACCTTCACGATGTCGGCACCCGAGTCGACCAGGTCGGCGACCCCGTCGGCGGTGACGACGTTGCCTGCCGCGACCGGGACGGGCGCACCGGACTCCGCGACGACCCGCCGCACCGCACCCAGGGCGTCGAGCATCTTCTCCTGGTGGCCGTGCGCGGTGTCGACCACCAGGACGTCCACGCCCGCGTCGAGCAGCGCCTTCGCCTTCACCGCGACGTCGCCGTTGATCCCGATCGCGGCCGCCGTGCGCAACCGGCCCTCGCCGTCGAGGGCGGGGGAGTAGATCCCGGCCCGGATCGCGCCGAGCGGGGTGAGCAGCCCGGCCAGCCGGCCGTCGTCGTCGATCCCGAGCGCGACCTTCCCGCGCCGGGTGTCGAGCTGCTCGAAGACGTCGCGGGGCGCGGTGTCCAACGGCAGCAGCACGGGGTCCGGATCGAGGACGTCGGCGAGCCGGGTGAACCGGTCGACGCCGGTGCAGGCGGCCTCGCCGACCGTCCCGACGGGGCGTCCGCCGTCGTCGACGACCACGACGGCGTCGTGGGCGCGCTTGGGCAGCAGGTTGAGCGCGTCCGCCACGGCGTCACCGGTGCGCTGCACCAGCGGGGTGTCCCACACCGGGTGCCGCGACTTGAGCCAGGACACGATCCCGGCGACGGCGTCGGTCGCGACGTCCTGGGGCAGGACCGTCAGGCCGCCCCGGCGGGCGAGGGTCTCGGCCATCCGGCGGCCCGCCACGGCCGTCATGTTCGCCGCGACGACCGGCACCGTGGCACCCGTGCCGTCCGGGGTGGCGAGGTCGACGTCGAACCGGGAGGCGACCGAGGAACGGCGCGGGACGAGGAAGACGTCGTCGTAGGTGAGGTCGGGGTCCGGCGAGCGGTCGTCGAGGAAGCGCACGGTGTCGAAATGATACGCGCCACGACGGGTGCGGGGTGTGCGTCGGGCCCGTCACCCGCACGTCATGTTCGCGGAACCCTCGGGCAACCCGTCCTCCCTACCGTGGAGTACATGCCGGTGCCGTCGCCGATCCCGCAGGTGCGTGCCGCGGACGCGCGCCGGGTGCGGGACCTGTTGCGGATCGCCGTCGCGGGCCGGCCCCGGGCCGCCGGCCTCCTGCCCCGGGAGGACGAGCTGATGGTCGCCTTCGGGGTGTCCCGCTCGGTGGTGCGGGCCGCGCTCGCACTGCTCTCCGACGAGGGTCTGTTGCGGCCGGGCCCGGCCGCGCACCGGATCGTCGCGACCCCCGACTACCGGGGTGGGCACGACGTGGTCACCGACCCGCACCGGCCGCCGCGCTGGCTCGGCCGCGCCGGGATCACCGCACCCGACGTGCTCGCCGGCTGGCTCGGGGTACCGCCGGGCAGCCCGGTGCTGCGCACCGAGTGCGTGGCCGGCACCGCCGGCGGCGGCACGGTGCTCGAGACCCACTACGTCGCGACGCCCGCCGCCGCCGAGCTGCTCGCCGTGCCCGACACGGGACCTTTCGACCGGCTGCTGGCCGACGCCCGCCTGGACCCCGGTGTCGTCCGGACCCGTTCGGGGCCGGTACCCGCGGACCCGGACACCGCGGGCCTGCTCGGCGTCGCACCCGCGACACCGCTGCTCGGCATCGAGCGGACCGTCGCCGCCCCCGGTGGCGGGGTGCTCGCCGCCGGGGTGCTGCGCGCGCACGCGGGCCCGGTGCCGCCCGCCGCCCGCACCGCCGGCGGCGGCCGCCCGGAGGGCGCGCTCCCGGCTCCGGTGGCGGCCGTGTGGTGACCCAGCCCGACAGCAGCGCCCGCACCGCGTCGAGGGTGTCCGCCTCCTCCGGGGTCTTGTCGGGCCGGTAGCGCAGGACCCGCGCGAACCGCAGCGCCACCCCGCCGGGGTAGCGGGTGCTGCGCTGCGCACCGTCCAGCGCGATCTCCACGACCAGCTCGGGACGCAGGTACACCACGCCGGGCTCCTCGGCGCGCGTGTACCCGGGGAACGTCGTGGTCTGCCAGGCCAGCAGCTCGTCGGTCATCCCCTTGAACGTCTTGCCGACCATCACGGGCTCGTCGCCGTCGGGGTCGCGGGCCCCGAGGTGGATGTTCGACAGCGACCCGGTGCGCCTGCCGTAACCCCACTCCGCGCCGAGCACGACGAGATCGAGCGTGTGCACCGGCTTGACCTTCTGCCAGGCCTTCCCGCGCCGGCCCGCCGCGTACGGCGTCGCGAGGTCCTTCACGACGACACCTTCGTGCCCTGCGCCGAGCGCCCCGTCGAGCACGGCCGCGGCCTCCTCCGCCGACGGCCGCCGTGCCCCCGGCATCCGCAGCGACGCGTGCCGGTCGGCGGCGAGCAGCCCGGCGAGCGCGTCGAGCCGGGTCTCCAGGGGCTCGTCGACGAGGTCCCGGCCGTCGAGATGCAGCAGGTCGAAGAAGAACGGGCTGAGCATCACGCCCTCGTCGTCGGTGTCGGACCCGAACCGGCTCATCGTGTCCTGGAAGGGGCGGGGACGGCCGTCGTCGTCGAGGGCGAGGGTCTCCCCGTCGAGCACCGCGGTGTCGCAGGGCAGCCCGCGGGCCAGATCCACGAGCTCGGGCACCCCCGCGGTGATCTCGCGCAGGGTGCGCGTCCAGACGCGGACCTCGTCGCCGCGCCGGTGGACCTGGATCCGGGCGCCGTCGAGCTTGTGCTCGACGACGACGTCGGCGCCGAGCGAGGTCAGCGCGGCGTCGAGCGAGTCGCCGGGGGAGGCCAGCATCGGCCGGACCGGGCGCCCGACCTCCAGACCGACCGCGGCGAGTGCCGGCTCGCCGCCGTCGAGCGCGGTCGCCGCGGTCTCCGGGAGCCGGCCGGAGAGCATGAACGCGCGCCGGACGGCCGCCTGTCCCGCGCCGGACGCGGCCGCCACCGCGTCGACCATCAGACCCTCGAGCGCGCCCTGCCGCAGCTCGCCGGTGAGCAGCCGGTGCAGGAAACGTTGCTCGTCGGCGGTGGCGGCGCCGTACAGCTCCGCCAGGAGGTCGCGGCGGCGCTGCGCGGAGCCCTGGCCCGCGGTACCGGCCAGCTCGTCGAGCAGCGTGTCGACGGTCCCGACGTCGAGTGCGGGCTCCGCGGCCGCCGGGACGTCGACCGCCGAGAGGGTCCGCCAGCCGGTCCCGATCCGGCCCTGCCGCGGCACCCCGGACAGCCACGCGACGACGGGCAGCACCTCACCGGGCCCGGCCGCGCGCAGCAGCCCGGCCAGCGCGGCGGTCTTCTCCGTGCGGGCGCGGGTCGCCCCGACCGCGGCGGAGGTGGCGACGACGTCGTGGAACAGCACGAACTCATGAAAGCAGCGACCACCGACAGTCGCGCGGCGTCGAGCCGGGCCCGGACCCGTCGCCGTCCCCGGACACGGGCCGGTCAGGTGTGGCTCAGGCGCTGCGTGCCGTGCGTCCGTCCCCGGGACCCGGGCCGTGCCGCGCGGCCGGTGCGCTCATCGGCGGGCGGCCCGACGGGCCGTGGACCGGACGGCGACCCGCGTCGGCCCGCACCGGATGCGCCCCGGACGCCGCGGCCGCCGGTACGGGGTGCGGACCCGACACCGCGGCCTGCGACCGGGGACCGGGCCGGTCGGCGGCGCCCGGCAGGATCGCCTGCCGCCACAGCTCCGCCACCGTCACCGTCCCGCGGCAGGACCCGTCCGGCGCGACGACGACCAGGTCGTCGTAGGCGCGGGCGGGGTCGCCGGACAGGCTGAGCTCCAGCGCGCGGGACAGCGGGGTGCGCTCGTCGACCGTGCGCGGCGGGTCGGCCAGCTCCCGCGCGGGCTTGTCGGCCCACAGCGCGTGCCCGAACTTGCCGGTCATGCTCAGCAGGAACCGGCTGCGGTCGAGATAGCAGACCGGTCGCCGGGCCGCATCGACCAGCACGACGCCCGCCGAGTCCGGGTGCTCGCGCATCGTCTCGCGGGCGACGTCGCCGGTGACGTCCGCGCCGACCGTGACGGCGGGCGCGGCCAGTCCCCGGACCGGCGGGCCCGCGGGGGCGGGTCCGGCCGGGCCGGGTGCGGCCGGACCCACGGTGGCCGGACCGGTCGTCCGCACCGCCGCACCGCCCGGTGCGGCACGCAGCAACGCCAGCAGCTCGGGCAGCGTCGCCGGATCCGCCGTGGGCTCGGGCCTGGCCCCACCCAGCAGCGGTCCCTGCGCGACGGACACCCCGGTCGCGTACAGCCCCGTCAGCCGGTCCGGATCCCGGACGCCGGTCGCGGCCACCGGCACCCCGACCGCCCGCGCGACCTCCAGTACGGCGCGCACGGCCGCCCCGGTGCCGGCGTCCAGGACGCCGTCGGCGAGCTCCGGCTCCAGCTTCACGACGTCCGGGCGGACGGCCGCGACGAGCTCGGGCCCGAACGCCCGTCCGCAGCCGTCGAGCCCGATCCGGAACCCCCACCGGCGCAGCTCCGCGAGTGCGGGCACCAGCACCTCGGCCGGGGCGGCCGCCGCGATCGGCGGGCCGATCTCCAGCAGCGGGGCGACCGCGCCGACCGACGTCGCGCCGACGGTGAGCACGGCCCGCAGCCGGTCCCGCGCGTAGAGCACCGTGTCGGCGGCGACGTCGACCTGGAGCGGGACGACGCCGTCGGCCGCGCGGGCCGACGTCACCGCCGAGACGACGGTGCTCGCGTCCAGCTCCGCGATCTGCCGGGCACCCCACCCGCGGTCCCTGGCCTGCACGGCGACGGCGTCGTGGACACGCCGCGGCACGATCTCCACGCCCGCGAAGCGTCCACTGCGCAGGTCGTGCACGGGCTCGTACGCGAAGCGCTGGTCGGGCATGCGGCTGTTCCGTTCGGATGGTGATGATCGGCAATCAGCCACACCGTGTCACGACGAAGTGGACCGAACGGGGGCCACGAGGTGAACAGGAGATGGCTTGACCTGCAGCGACGGAGCGGTCGCGGTCCGCAGTCGAAGACCTACGAGCGCTTCTCCCCGCGCGTCATCGCCAGCACGTCGAGGGCGCGGTCGAGCTCGTCCTCGGTGAGGCTCCCGGACTCCACGTGACCGCGCTCGATCACGACCTCGCGGATCGTCCGCCGCTCCTTCAGCGCCTGCTTGGCGATCGACGCCGCCTCCTCGTAGCCGATCGCCGAGTTCAGCGGCGTGACGATCGACGGCGACGACTCGGCGTACTCCCGGGTGCGCTCGAGATCGGCCTCCATGCCGTCGACGACCTTGTCGGCCAGCAGCCGGGACGTGTTCGCCAGCAGCCGTGCGGACTCCAGCACGTTGCGCGCCATCACCGGCATCATCACGTTCAGCTCCAGGTTGCCCTGGCTGCCGGAGAAGCCGACGGTCGCGTCGTTGCCCATGACCTGCGCGCAGACCATCATCGTGGCCTCGCAGATCACCGGGTTGACCTTGCCCGGCATGATCGAGCTGCCCGGCTGCAGGTCCGGCAGGTAGATCTCGGCGAGCCCGGTGCGCGGGCCCGAGGACAGCCAGCGCAGGTCGTTGGCGATCTTGTAGAGGCTCACCGCGACCGTCCGGAGCGCGCCGGACGCCTCGACCAGCCCGTCCCGGGAGCCCTGCGCCTCGATGTGGTCGGTCGCCTCGGACAGCTGGTCCAGTCCGGTCGCCTCGCGCAGCTTCGCGACGACGGCGCCGCCGAACCCGTCCGGTGCGTTCAGCCCGGTGCCGACCGCGGTGCCGCCGATCGGGAGGACGGCGAGCCGGGGCAGCGCGTCCCGCACCCGGTCGGCGCCGTAGCCGGCCTGGCTGGCCCAGCCACCGGCCTCCTGTCCGAGGGTGATCGGCACGGCGTCCATGAGGTGCGTGCGGCCGGCCTTCACGACCTCGGACCACTCCGCCGCACGGCGGCGCAGCGCCGCCTCGAGGTGCTCCAGGGCGGGGACGACCTCGGTGGCCAGCGCCTCGGTCGCGGCGAGGTGGATGGTCGTCGGGAAGACGTCGTTCGACGACTGCGACGCGTTGACGTGGTCGTTCGGGTGCACGTCGGTACCGGCGCGGCTCGCGATCGTGGCGATGACCTCGTTCGCGTTCATGTTCGACGAGGTGCCGGAGCCGGTCTGGAACACGTCCACCGGGAAGTGGTCGTCGTGCCGGCCCTCGGCCACCTCGTCGGCGGCCGCGGCGATGGCGGCCGCGCGGTCGTCGTCGAGCACGCCCAGCTCGCCGTTCACCCGGGCGGCGGCCGCCTTCACCAGGCCGAGCGCGCGGATCTGGGCGCGCTCCAGGCCGCGCCCGGAGATCGGGAAGTTCTCCACGGCGCGCTGGGTCTGGGCCCGCCACAGCGCGTCGGCGGGAACCCGGACCTCACCCATGGTGTCGTGCTCGATGCGGTAGTCGGAGCTCATACGCGCAGGTCTACTCCACCGCGACGGTCCCCGCTCCCTTAGGTGAGGCTCACCTCATCAGGGCAGTGGGGGAGCTTCGCCCTCGACGCCGTCGAAGTCGACCGAGGAGAACTCGCGCAGCTTCGTCAGCCGGTGGTAGCCGTCGATGAGGCGGACGGTGCCGGACTTCGACCGCATCACGATCGACTGGGTGGTCGCGCCGCCACCGCGGTAGTGGACGCCGCGCAGCAGCGGGCCGTCGGTGATGCCGGTGGCGCAGAAGAAGACGTTCTCGCCGCGGACCAGTTCCGCGGTCGTCAGGACCTTGTCGAGGTCGTGCCCGGCGGAGATCGCCTTGCTGCGCTCCTCCTCGTCCTTCGGCCACAGCCGGCCCTGGATCTCGCCGCCCATGCACTTCAGCGCGGCCGCGGTGATGATCCCCTCGGGGGTGCCGCCGACGCCGTAGAGCATGTCGACACCGGATGTCGGACGGGCCGCGGCGATGGCGCCCGCGACGTCGCCGTCGGAGATGAACTGGATCCGGGCCCCGGCCTCGCGGATCTCCTTGACGATCTGCTCGTGCCGCGGGCGGTCGAGGACACAGACCGTCACGTCGGCGACGTCGACGTGCTTGGCGCGGGCCACCTTGCGGATGTTGTCGGCGACGGGCGCGGTGATGTCGATCAGATCCGCCGCCTCCGGCCCGACCGCGATCTTCTCCATGTAGAAGACGGCCGACGGGTCGAACATCGCGTCCCGCTCGGCGACGGCGAGCACCGCGAGGGCGTTCGGCATGCCCTTGCTCATCAGGGTGGTGCCGTCGATCGGGTCCACGGCGACGTCGCAGAACGGGCCCTCGCCGTTCCCGACCTCCTCGCCGTTGAACAACATCGGCGCCTCGTCCTTCTCGCCCTCGCCGATGACGACGACGCCGCGCATCGACACCGACGAGATGAGCTGGCGCATGGCGTCGACCGCGGCGCCGTCACCGCCGTTCTTGTCACCCCGGCCGACCCAGCGACCGGCCGCCATCGAGGCCGCCTCGGTGACGCGGACCAGCTCCATCGCGAGGTTGCGGTCCGGCGCCTCGCGGCGGCGGTTCGTCGTCGGGTTGGGGGGCTGGCTCACTGACGTCTCCATTCACGGCGGCGTGCTCGGTCCCGGCCAGGGGACCGGCGGCCTCCGATCCTCGCACGTGACCGGGTGGGGGAGGAGTGATGAGCGACCGACGCCATGCCTGGGGGACGATGTACCGGTGAGTTCGCCACGGGATCCGAGCACGTCCGCGTCCGGGGGAGCCGACGAGCAGGGACGGTCCGACGACGCCGCGACGCCCGGCCGGTCGGACGACGCGGTCGCCGACCCCGGCGCCGGTCCCGGTGCGGCGGGCGAGACCGGGCCGTCCACCCGGTCCGCCCCGCGGGTCGGGCCGCGCGCGATGCGGAAGCCGGAGCGGGGCGAGACGTCGGTGCGGGACCTCATCGGCGCCGTGCTGATCCTGATCCCCGTCGCACTCCTGATCTTCTCGGTGGGTGGCTCGTGCTCCTTCGCACCGACCGGCCCGGTCGAGGACCCCGACTCCGGGCCCACCGTGAACGTCGAGGCCCGCCTCGCCGACTTCGCCCGCGGCTCGGCGTTCCCGCTGCGGGTGCCGGAGGTGCCGTTCCGCGCGAACTCGGCGGACCGGGGGCCCGTCGAGGGCGGTGGGACAGCGGTCCGGATCGGCTACGTGACGCCGGGCGCGGACTACCTGAGTCTGGTGCAGACCGACGCGTCGGTGGAAGGGGTGCTCGTGACCGAGTCCGGTGCCGCCGGGCGCGGGGAGGGGCCCCCGCTGCGCCAGGGCACGATCGACGCCGGTGGCCTGACCTGGGAGACCTACCAGCGTGAAGGCGGGGAGCCGTTCCGCGTCACGACGCTGCCGGGAGCGCCGGAGGTGCGCGTCCTGGTGACGGGATCGGCCCCGGACGAGGACTTCCGCACTCTCGCCGGAGCCCTGTCGACCGCCCGGACCCTCCCCACCGGGACCTGACCCCGGCGCCGGCCGACCGGCCCGGTCCCGGCGCCCGTGCCCACCCCCGCCGGGACCCGCGTCGACGCAGGACCCGCGTCGACACAGGACCTGCCCGTGTCGGATCCCGGCTCGCACGGGATCGGTTCGCTCGCACGGGGTCGGACCTCGTGCGAGCGACGAGACCCCGTGCGAGCAGCGGGAGCTCGTGAGCCACGGGACCTCGTCCCGAACGGACTCCGCTACGCCGGGGCCGCGGCCCGATCCGGATCGGTCGCGGCCCATGGCTCGCACGGGATCCCTCCGTTCGCACTGGATCGGATCCCGTGCGGACGACGGGAACCCGTGCGAACCAGGCGCTCAGGTCTCGTCGGCGGAGTCGTCCCCCGACTCGGCCTCGGCGAGCCGATCCTCGATGCGGGTACGGGCACCGGCCAGCTGGTCCTCGCAGCGGCGGGCCAGGGCCTCGCCGCGCTCCCACATCGCGACGGACTCGTCCAGGCCGAGGCCGCCCACCTCGAGCGCGCGCACGACCTCGACGAGCTCGTCACGGGCCTGCTCGTACCCGAGGGTGTCGACGGCAGGTCGCTCGCTCATCCGGTCTCCTTCGCTGTGCCCGAGGTCGTGGTGGTGCCCGAGGCCCGTCTGCTGTCGTCGTCCGGGCCCGTGACGGTCGCCGCGACCGCGCCGTCGGCGACCCGGATCCGCAGCTCGGTCCCGGCCGGTGCGTCGGCGGCCGACCGCAGCAGCGGCGGGACATCGTCCCCGGACCCGGTGAGCTGGACGATCGCGTACCCGCGGGCCAGCGTCGCCGTCGGCCCCAGCGCGGTCAGGCGTGCGGTCAGGTGCTCCAGCTCCGACGACGACCGGTCCAACCGCCGCAGCACCGCCCGGTGCGCGGCGGCGCGGGCGTCGGCGATCTCCCGCTCCCGGGACCCGACCAGCCGCAGGGGCTCGGCCAGGGCGGGACGGCGCCGCAGGTCGTCCAGCCGTCGTTGCTCGCGGTCGACCCAGCCGTGCAACGCGTGCCGGGCCCGGTCCCGCAGCCCGGCGATCCGCGCGGTCTCCTCGCCGAGGTCGGGCACCAGGCTGCGGCCGGCCGCGGTCGGGGTGGAGCAGCGGACGTCGGCGACGTGGTCGACGAGCGGGGTGTCGGGCTCGTGCCCGATCGCCGACACGACCGGGGTCCGGCAGGCCGCGACGGCCCGGCAGAGGGTCTCGTCGGAGAAGGGCAGCAGGTCCTCCACGCTGCCGCCGCCGCGGGCGAGGACGATCACCTGCACGTCCGGGTCGCGGTCGAGGGTCCGCAGCGCGCCGACGACCTGCTCGACGGCGAGCCCGCCCTGCACCGCGACGTTCTCGATCCGGAACCGCACCGCGGGCCAGCGGGCCGTGGCGCCCGAGACGACGTCGTGCTCGGCGGCCGAGTCCCGGCCGGTCACCAGGCCGATGGTGTGCGGGAGCAGCGGTGGGCGGCGCTTCAGCGCGGGATCGAACAGGCCCTCCGCGTCGAGCAGCCGGCGCAGCCGCTCGATCCGGGCGAGCAGCTCGCCGAGACCGACGGCGCGGATCCGGTCCACCCGCAGACTGAGCGTCCCGCGCCCCAGGTAGAACGACGGCTTGCCGTGCACGATCACCCGGCTGCCCTCGGTCACGGCACCACCGGAGTCGCGCACCAGCGACGAGGGCGCCGTGAGCTGCAGCGACACGTCGGCAGCCGGGTCGCGCAGCGTCAGGAACGCGGTGCCGGTCCGGGCGTTGACCTGCGCGAGCTGACCCTCGACCCACACCGCTCCGAGCCGGTCGACCCACTCGGCGATCTTGCGGGCGACCGTGCGGACGGGCCAGGGGTCCTCCTCGGAGGTGGTCACTTCTCCTGGGAGAGCGTCGCGATCCGGTTCGTCAGCATCGTGACGAACGGCGGCCGGTTCTCGTGCGCGGTCTCCCACGCGAGCAGGTCGGAGAGGTCGTCGAGGCTCAGCGCGCGCATCTTGCCGCGCAGCTGGGGGACCGTCATCGTCGGGTACTCCGGCACGGCCTGCGGTGCGCCCGCCGCCGCCTCGGCCCGGTTCGACGCCGTCGCGGGCCGCCCGGGGCGCTCGATCGGGATGCCGGAGCGGGACGGCCGCAGCGTGGACACGGAGCCGTTGCGCGGGCCGTCGCCGGGCGTGGCCGCCGACGACTCCGGCGGCAGCGGCGGCGCGATCGGCTCCGCCTCGGGCAGCCGCAGGTCGGCGAGGTCGTCGTCGAACGTGGCCCAGTTCGGGACGTCGTCGGCGGGGCGCAGCGCGCCCAGCGCGCGATCACCCTTGATCGCCAGCTCGGTGACCGTCTGCTGCAGGCGCATCGAGACCTGCAGGGCCTGACTGACCGCGGTGACCGGCAGCTCGACGGCGTGCCGGGGCAGCTCACGGGCCTGCTCCACGGCCGTCACGACGAGGCCGGCGGCGATCCGCACGGGGAACGGCAGCGGTGACATGTGGCTCATTGTCCAGCAGTGGCGCGTGCGTGTCGCGGGGGACCGCCGTGGCGTGTCCGGTCGGGCCCGTCACGTACCGCTGCCCGTGCCGATCGTGGTCCGTACGCTGGTGGCATGTCCGGTTCTGCGAAGCAGGTCCTGCTCGCCAAGCCCCGCGGCTACTGCGCGGGCGTCGACCGTGCCGTCGAGGCGGTGGAACAGGCGCTCGACCAGTACGGCGCGCCGGTCTACGTGCGCAAGGAGATCGTGCACAACAAGCACGTCGTCGAGACGCTGCGCGACCGCGGTGCGATCTTCGTCGAGGAGGCCTCCGAGGTCCCCCAGGGTGCCCACGTCGTGTTCTCCGCGCACGGGGTCTCGCCCGCCGTGCGCGACGAGGCCAAGGGGCGTGAGCTCAGGACGATCGACGCGACCTGCCCGCTGGTGACCAAGGTCCACCAGGAGGCGAAGCGGTTCGCCCGCGAGGACTACGACATCCTGCTCGTCGGGCACGCCGGCCACGAGGAGGTCGAGGGCACCTCCGGTGAGGCGCCCGAGCACATCCAGCTCGTCGAGTCGGCCGCCGACGTCGACAAGGTCACCGTCCGCGACCCGGACAAGGTCGTGTGGCTGTCCCAGACCACGCTGAGCGTCGACGAGACGATGGAGACGGTCCGTGCGCTGCGGGAGAAGTTCCCGAAGCTGCAGAACCCGCCGTCGGACGACATCTGCTACGCCACCCAGAACCGCCAGGTCGCGGTGAAGACGATGGCACCGCGCTGCGACCTCGTGCTCGTCGTCGGCTCGCGGAACTCGTCGAACTCGGTGCGGCTGGTCGAGGTGGCGCTCGGCGCGGGCGCCGGATCCTCGTACCTGATCGACTACGCCAAGGAGATCGACGAGACCTGGCTCGAGGGCGTGCAGACGATCGGCGTGACGAGCGGCGCCTCGGTCCCCGAGGTGCTGGTGCGCGGTGTCGTCGACCATCTCGCCGAGCGCGGCTTCGGCTCGGTCGAGGAGGTCGACACCGCCGAGGAGACGCTGGTCTTCTCGCTGCCGCGCGAGCTGCGCCCACCGCGCCAGCCCGCGACACCCTGACCCGCCGCGACCCGCCGCGCGGACTCCGCGCCGGCCGAGAACGGACGAACGCCCCCGGGACCCGATCGGGTCCCGGGGGCGTTCGTCGTGTGTGAGGGGATCAGGCCGGGGGCGCGCCGCGCTCCGCCTGGACCTGCTTGCCGGAGACGACCTGGACCTGGTCGCCGATCTGCAGGTGGTTGAACCACGCGACGGCGTGGTCCTTGGTCAGCCGGACGCAGCCGGCCGACGGGGTGTCGGTGCGGCCCTCGTGGAAGGCGATCCCGCCGTCCTGGAAGAAGACCGACCACGGCATCGGGGCCGGCTCGCCGTTGGTGGCGGTGTACTCCCCGCTGTGGTGCAGCTGCTCCTTGCGGTAGACCCGCAGCGAGTGGCCGATCGGGGTCTCCTTGCCGGGACCGCCGGTCGCGACCGGGACCGGGCCGTTGACGACCTTGCCGGCGTCGAACAGCCAGGACTGCTTCGAGTCGAGATCGACGCAGGCGCGGGCGGTCACGGTGCACGGGGTGCCGGGCACCAGGGGCTGGTCGCGGAACGCCTGCGCCGCCGGCGTCGAGGCCAGTGCCGTTCCGACGCCGATCAGCGCGATCGCCGCGGTGACGAGCGCGACGAGGATCGCGGGCCGGGGGAGGCGGGTGTTCCGGGTGGTGGACATCGTTCTCCAGGTCGTGCGACGGGCGTCGGGGAGCGGGCAGTCACGCCTGCCCCCGGAACATCTGACGCCCGGACCGGGGGGCGGGTTGCCTCGATTGTCCGGTCGGTTGCCCCGGACGGTGTGACCGGGGTACCCCCGGACCGCCTACCAGCGACGACGCCGGCGGGACCGGATGTGTGATCCGTCCGGTGTGCCGGGCTCCGTCAGCCGGAGTCGCGGCGGGTCCGTCCGGAGGGGTTCCGCCGTGTGGCGCCGGCCGGTCGCGCTCCTTCCGACCGGGACGTCGACCGGGAGCCCCCGGCCTCGCCGGTACCGCCGGACCGTGCCGCACCCGGGATGCCGGACCGTCCGGACCCGGACCGCCCGGTACCGGACGAGCGGGAGCCGGCCACACCACCCGCGCCCGCGGAGCCGCCGGAGCCGGGTGCCCCGGACCGTCCCGACCCGGAGCGGTCCGACACGGAACCGCCCCGGCCGGCGTCGGCACGGCCGGTCGAGCCGGTTCGGGCGGCGCCGTCCCCGGCCCGGCCGGTGGATCCCCGTCGCGGGGACCGCTCGGTCGCGCCGCCCGCGCCACCGGGACGGCCGCGCCCGTCGGCGGACCGGCCCGTCGTCGTGCCCCGTCCGGAACGGCCACGCCCGGGACGTCGTTCTCCGGGGCGCTCCGTGTCCGCGTTGCGGGCCCCACCGCGGCGGCTCCGGCCGGCGCCGGGGGTACCGCCGGGACCGTCCGGGTCGTGGCCACCCGGGTCGCGGCCGAGCCGCGCCCGCAGGCGTCCCACGGAGTCGTCCGGGCCGAGCCGCTGCCGCAGCAGCCGGAAGCCGGTGACCAGGAGGACGACCGCCGTCGTGACCGCCATCGCCGGGAACGCGTTGATCAGCGGGGCACCCGCCATCAGGACGCTCTCCGCCGCGCCGCCACCGGTCGGGGCGCCGATCAGCACCGCCGTCAACGGCACGACGACGGCCAGCAGCAGCGGTGGCTGCACTGCCGGGAGGAAGATGCTGCGCCGTCGCACCCAGGAGACGGCGAGCACGCACCCGAGGAGGTACCCGATCTCGAAGACCCGGCCCACGGTCCCGATCCGGAGCAGGTCGACGAGCACCCCGACGGCCGTCGTCGCGACGGCGATGCCGATCGCGGCGAGCGGCGGGATGCCGAGGACGGGACGGAGGAGCGACCGCTCCCGGACCGGCCAGCTGCCACGGGCAGGAGCGGGGGACCGGGACGCGGATCCGCCGGGCCGGCGGGCCGAGCTCGTGCGCGTGGTCACCCGGTCAGCCTAACTCCCCCCGCGGTGCGGGCCCGGACCCGTCGGCCGGCCCACCGTCGCCGAAGGGGCCGTCCGGGTGGAGGTGCGGGTCGCCGGCGTGGTCGGCCCGGCCGGGCCCGCTCCGGCCGTGCTCGGCCCGGGCCGCGTCGGCCCACGGCGTGCGGACCCGCGGCTGCCGCTCCTCGGCGTCGCCGCGGCCGAGGTCCTCCAGCGACACCAGCGAGTCCCCGGCGGAGGCGACCAGCTCCGGCGCCGAGACACCACGCGGGGTGCGGTCCACCGTGGCGGGCCCCTCGAGCTCGGTGTCGGCGACCTGCAGCTCGGTGAACTTGCGGGCGCTGACCAGCACCCGCGCCTCCAGCGACGACACGGTGCGGTTGTAGCTCTCCACCACCGAGTCGAGGCTCCGGCCGAGCTTGGCGACGTGCGTGCCCATGGTCGCGAGCCGGCCGTGCAGCTCGCGGCCGAGCCGGTGCACCTGTGCGGCGTTGCGGGCCAGTGCCTCCTGCTTCCAGCCGTAGGCGACGGTGCGGAGCAGCGCGACCAGGGTGGTCGGCGTCGCGAGGACCACGTTGCGGCCGAACGCGTGCTCCAGCAGCCCGGGATCGGAACGCAGCGCCGCCTCCAGGAACGGGTCGCCCGGCACGAACAGCACGACGAACTCCGGTGTCGGCTCGAACGACTCCCAGTACGCCTTGCCCGCGAGCTGGTCGACGTGGGTGCGGAGCTGCCGGGCGTGCGCCGTGAGCTTCTGCGCGTGCACGTCGGGGTCGGTGGCCTCGACGGCCTCCAGGTACGCCGCGAACGGGACCTTGGCGTCCACCACCACCTGCTTGCCCCCGGCCAGGCGGACGAGCATGTCCGGGCGGACGCCGCCGTCCTCGCCGTCGGCGGAGACCTGGGTGGAGAAGTCGCAGTGCTCGACCATCCCGGCCATCTCGGCGACCCGCTGCAGCTGCATCTCGCCCCACCGCCCGCGGACCTGGGGCGCGCGCAGCGCATTCACCAGCGCCTTGGTCTCGGTGCCGAGCTTCTCGGAGTTGGCGGCCATCGCCCGCACCTGCTCGCGCAGTCCCGCGTAGGCGGACTCGCGCTCCTTCTCCACCGAACGCAGCTGTCCCTCGACGCGGCCGAGCGCCGCCGTGACCGGGTCGAGCATCTGCTCCACGGCCTTGGCCCGCGCGGTCTCGTCGCCCCGGGCCTTCGCCGACAGCTCGGCGGTCGCCTCCTTGAGCCGGCTCTCGGCGAGCGCCACGAACGCCTCGTTGTTGCGGGCCAGCGCGTCCTGCGACAGCGCGGCGAAGGAGTCCTTCAACCCGGCCTCGGCCTCGGCCCGCGCCTCCCGCTCGGCACGCAGCGCCGCTGTCGCGCCCGCCGCGTCGGACTCCGCCCGTCGCGCGCGGACGGCCGCGTCGTCCAGGGACTCGTGCAGCTCCTCGATCCGCTCCATCAACCCGGAGCGCTCGGCGCGCAGGCCCGCCGCGTCGGCCCGCGTGGTCGCCGCCGTGTTGGCGGCGACCCGGGCGGCCTCCGCCGCCTCGGCGCGGAACCGGGCGGTGGCGACCAGCCAGGTGACGACGACGGCCAGCGCCGCACCGAGCAGCGTTCCGGCGAGAAGGCTCAGGACGTCCACGGCACGCAGCGTGCACCGGACCCCTGACAGTTCCGATGAACCCGCAGGTCATGGGCGTGTCCGCGAGTCCGGTGTGCGGCGGACGGCGTACACGCGGAACGAGAGAGGTACCGCAGATGACGACGAAGCAGACCCGACTCGCTCGCATCACCGCCGCCGTCACCGTCGCAGCCGCCGCCGCGCTGGTCCCCGCCGGGGTCGCCTCGGCCGCGCCCGCACAGGACCCGCCGCCTTTCACCGGGTGCACCCCCGGCAAGCAGTCGGCCGTCGTCGAGGCACTGCCCTCCACCGCGGAGGTCGCGAACTACACGGTCACCGTCCATGCCGCGCCCGGTGCTGAGCAGTGCTTCCTGTCCGGCTCGCCGACGGACTTCGGCTTCAGCCTCAACGGCTCGCCGCGCCCGGCCGACGTCCAGCCCACCGGCGAGGACGGCTACGTCGTCGCGTTCGGTGACGGCGCCCCGGTCCAGTTCGACATCCACGTCCCGAACTCCGGCGGGCCCGCGCACGCCAACGAGACGACCTTCAAGCCGATCCCGGCGTCCGACGTCACCTTCACCGCGTACGGCCCGATCACCGTCGACGCCGGCACGACGGCCGGCCCGATCACCAGCGCCGCCCGCTGACCGACGGCGCCGACCCGTCCGGCGGCCCGGCCGCCGTGACACCAGCGCTCCGGGACACCGGAGCGGCACCGCGAGGACCGAGAGAGGTACCCATGGACACCCGACTCGCCCGCACCATCGCACGGACCGCCGCGACGACGGCCGCCGCCGTCGCCACCGCCGGGGCGGTGCTCGTCCCCGCCGGGGTCGCGAGCGCCGACCCGGTGATCGACCCCGCACCCAGCGCCTGCCGCCCCGCGAACACGAACGCGGTCGTGGAGCCGGCGCCGTCGAGCGCCGGGCACCGCCACTACTCGGTGGTGCTCACCGCCGCGCCCGGGACGGCGAACTGCATCCTGCAGGGATCGCCGTCCGACGTCACGTTCAGCCTGGACGGTTCGCCGCGTGCGGTCGACGCGGTGCCCTACGGCGACCAGACGTGTCCGGTGGTCTTCGGCCCGGCCGATCCCGTGCAGTTCGACGTCCAGGTCCCGAGCTCGCCCGGCCCCGCACAGGCGGACCAGGTCGACTTCGCCCCGGGTGCCCCGGACGGGGAGATCCCGGGCGCCTTCACCGCGTACGGCCCGATCGGGGTCGACGCGGGCATCCGGATCGGGCCGGTCACCGGGCAGCAGTGACCCGCGGCGCAGATCCGTGCGGCACCGGGCCGCACCGCTGATCCGCAGCACCGAGCCATCGCGGGCCGGACCCGGCCCGCGGCGCGGTCCCGTCCGGGACCGCACACCGGCGCCCGTCCACGGGGCAGGGGAGGGGGGACACCGCCCCGCCCGTGGACGGGCCGCCGGACGTCATCGAATCCGAGGGGAACCCATGCGCACCATCACCCGTACCGCCGCCGCACTGGCCGTCACGGCGGGCCTGGCACTCGCCCCGGCCGGCGTCGCGAACGCCGCGTCGGCCGCGACAGCCCCGCCGGCCGCGCCGACGGCGTGCGCGCCCGAGAACGTCCGGGCGACCGTCCGGCCCGGCGTCTCGACGGGCGAGTTCAGCAGCTACACCGTCCGCCTCGTCGCCGACGAGGGCACCGCGCCGTGCCGGGTCAACGGCTGGCCGCACCTGGTGGCGGCCTCGCTCGCCGGGGTGCCGCAGGAGCTGCCCTACGCCGGTCCCGCCGACGGTGCCGCCAGCCCGGTCGACTTCGGCCCCGACACCCCGGTGCAGTTCGACGTCCGGGTCGAGGGCCCGGCGCTCGTCCCGGCCGACACCGTCGAGTTCACGGCGTCGGAGGCGCTCGAGCCGATCCCGGGGCGCTTCGTCGCGACCGGCAGGATCGGCATCGGGGAGCGGATGGGCGTCACGTCCTTCTACCCCGCACCCTGACCGCGACGACGGGGCCGTGCGTCCGGACCGGACGCACGGCCACCGTGGACGGTCCGCCCCCGGCGGGTCAGCCCAGCCGCAGGTCGGCCGACTCGTGGTCGAGCAGCCACCGCTTGACCGGCAGCCCCCAGCGGAACCCGCCCAGCGAGCCGTCGGTGCGCAGCACCCGGTGGCACGGCACGAACAGGGCGGCCGCGTTGTGCGCGCAGGCGCCCGCCGCCGCCCGCACGGCGGCCGGACGCCCGGTCTTCTCGGCATAGCCGGTGTAGGTGACCGGGGCGCCGGCGGGCACCGTGCGCAGGACGTCCCAGGCGTGCTCGCGGTACGGACCGGACCGCTGGCGGACCGCGACGTCGTCGACGGCCGACAGGTCGCCGTCGTGGTAGCGGTCGATCGCGTCGCCGACCGCACCGATGTCGCCCTCGGTCACCTCGGTGGGGGCCAGCGAGGTGTGGATCAGCGGCAGCAGGTCGTCGACCGATCCGGTCCAGCCGGAGGCGAGGACGTACCCGTCGGGGTCGACGACGGCGGTGAAGGGCCCGGCCGGGGTGTCCCGGGTGGCCCAGACGGCGGTGCTCATGCGTTCCTCCTGACGGCGGGGGCGGACGTGGCCGCCCGCCAGAGACGGGTGGCGGCGTAGGACCGCCAGGGCGCCCAGGCGCGGGCGCGCTCGACGAGCGCGTCCTCCTCACCGGGCAGGCCGAGCGCCGCGGCCCCGCGGCGCACCGCGAGGTCGGACGCCAGCAGTTCGTCGGGGTCACCGAGCACCCGCATCGCGAGGTAGCCGGCGCTCCACGGCCCGATCCCGGGCAGCGTCCGCAGCTCGGCGCGCAGCGCGTCGGGCTCGCGTCCGGCGTCGAGCACGAGCTCTCCCGACGCGAGCGCGGAGCACAGCCCGCGTAGCGAGGCGGCCCGCCGCGCCGGACCGGCGAGCTCGACGTCGGCGAGCGTCTCCGGGGCGGGGAAGAGCAGGTCGGGACCGTCGTCGTCGCGCAGGGCGGGCGGCAGCTCCGTCCCGTGCGACGCCGCGGTCCGCGCCGCGGCGACCGAGACCTGCTGGCCGAGCACGGTGCGGACGGCCGTCTCGGCCGGATCGGCGGTGCCCGCCAGCCGGATCCCCGGCGTCGCCGCGACGAGCGGCGCGAGGACCGGATCGGCGGCCAGCGCGGTGTCGACGGCGAGCGGGTCGGCGTCGAGGTCGAGCAGCCGGCGCAGCCGGGACACCGCCGGGCCGACGTCGCGCGGGTCGGTCGTGCGCAGCGTCGCCAGCACGGCGCCGGGCCGGGCGGTCAGGTCGAGCGCGACCGACGCCGGGCTGTGCGGCAGGCGCAGCGTCCGCCGGTAGGTGCCGCCGTCGACGCGGTCGACGGCACGGGCGGTCAGGTGCTCGAGCAGCCCGTGCGGGTCGAACGGCGCCCGGTAGGGCAGCCGGAGCGTGATCGTCCCCGGTGCCGCGTGCGCCGCACCCCGCCGCCGCGCGGCCTCGCTCCGGAGCCGTGACGGCGGCACGCCGTAGACGCCGCGGACGGTGTCGTTGAACTGGCGCACGCTGCCGAACCCGGCGGCGAACGCGACGTCGGCCAGGCCGAGCGGCGTCGTCTCCACCAGGACGCGGGCGGTGTGCGCGCGCTGCGCGCGGGCCAGCGCGAGCGGCCCGGCGCCGAGCTCGGCGGTGAGGATCCGGCCGAGCTGCCGGGGCGAGTACCCGAGTCGCGACGCGAGCCCGGGCACCCCCTCCCGTTCGACGACGCCGTCGGCGATCAGCCGCATCGCCCGCCCGGCGGCGTCCGCCCGCAGGTTCCACTCCGGGGACCCCGGGACGGCGTCGGGCAGGCACCGCCGGCACGCCCGGTAGCCGGCCGACTGGGCGGCCGCCGCCGTGCGCAGGAACTCGACGTTGCGTGCCTTCGGTGGCGACACCGGGCAGGACGGCCTGCAGTAGATGCCGGTCGTGCGCACCGCCGTGACGAACTGGCCGTCGAACCGCTGGTCCTTCGCGGCGACGGCGCGGTAACAGGTGTCGTGGTCGAGCAGCACGACACCGACTGTGCCACCGCGCACCGCCCGGGACTCGCGGGAATCGGTCGCGGGTATCGGACCCGCGACGAGCCGTTCAGCTCCCGCAGACCGAGCCGGAGAGCCAGCCCTGCTCGCAGGCGAACTCGACCTGCTGCTCCCGCTCGCCCGGGTCGTCGGGGCGGCCGCGGGGCGGGACGCCGTCGTCCGGCGTGGCGCGCGGCGGGTCGGGCCGCTCGGCGCCGGAACCCGATCCGCCGGGCCCGGACCCGCCGGATCCGGAGCTGCCGGATCCGGAGTTCCCGGTTCCGGACGTGCCCGAGCCGGACGAACCGGAGCCCGACGAACCCGAGCCGGACGAACCTGAACCCGAGCCCGAGCCCGAGCCCCCGGATCCGCGCGATCCGCCGTCCCCGGACGCCTCGTCCTCGACCGGCGCCGCGGGCGGCGGCGCGACGACCGGCGGCGGGGCCGGCGCGGGCGGCGGCGCCGAGGTGGCCGGCGTCGCGGGCGGCAGCGCGGCCTCCTCGGCACCGGTCGCCGTCAGCGACACCGCGGAGACGGTGCCCGCGGTGGCGAGCACCGCCACCCCGGCGGTCAGCAGGGCGTGCATTCCCGGCAGGCGCATGAATCCCCCTCGGTCTCGGCGCCGCAGCTTCCACCCCGTGCGGGCCGGTGTTGCGTCCGTGGGGTGATGCCACCGGTCGTGCCGACGAACGGTGCGTCACGACCGGGTGCTCGGCGCAGTATGTCGTACTCCGCTCGGCCTAGTGACAGCGACGGTCCGTGACCTTTGGCAAGGGGGCCTCGCCGACGCGCACCCCGCGTCGTACGGGATCATGGTGGTGACCCGGGCAGCAGAGGAGGCGATCATCGCGACCGAGGCCGTCGACGCCGGCCCCGAGGGCCGACGTGCGGGCCGGGCCACCGCGGCCCGCACCCGCATCGTGGGCTGGGTGCTGCTGCTCGTGCTCGCGTCGCTGGGCGTCGTCACGTTCGTGACCTGGCTACTGCTGATCAACGAGTCGGACCGCCGGATCGACGAGGCGCTGCGCTCCGAGACCGCCGAGTTCGCCCGGGTGACGGTGACCGGCATCAACCCGACGACCGGCCGGCCCTACGGCTCGGTCGACGAGATCCTGCGGTCGGTGATCGCGGCGAACGTCGCCCGCCCGAACGAGAAGTTCCTCGGCTACCTCGACGGCGAGTTCCGCTGGGAGTCCCGCCGCACCAGTCCCCGGGTGCTGCTGCGCGAGGACCCGGCGTTCAACCGGCTCGTCGCCGACGTCCCGCGGCTGACCAGCGGTTCCTACCTCAGCGAGGCCGGTGAGGTCCGCTGGTCGGCGCTGCCGGTCGGGCTGGCGGGCGACCCGGCGACCGGCGTCATCGTGATCGGCTACTTCACCGAGCAGGAGCACGAGTTCGCGAACGAGGCGGCCCGGCTGATGGGTCTTGTCGGGTTCGGGACGGCGCTGCTCAGCGCCGTCGGTGCCTGGCTGGTCGCGGGGCGGATCCTGCGCCCGCTGCGCGACGTCGCCGCCACCGCGCGGACGATCACCGGCAGCGACCTCTCGCGGCGCGTCCCGCAGCACGCGCGGGCCCGCGACGAGATCGCCGAGCTGGCCGGGACGCTCAACGCGATGCTCGACCGCGTGCAGTCGGGTGTGCAGGCCCAGCGCCGCTTCGTCGACGACGCCGGCCACGAGCTCCGCACACCGATCACGATCGTCCGGGGGCACCTGGGCGTCCTGGACGCGCGCGACCCCGAGGACGTCACCGAGACCGTCGCGCTGGTCGACGACGAGCTGGAACGGATGAACCGGCTCGTCTCCGAGATGCTCGCGCTGACCCGCGCCGAGCAGCCGTCGTTGCTCCGGCCCGAGTCGGTCGACGTCGCCGAGCTGACCCGGGAGCTGTTCGACAAGCTCACCGGGCTGGCCGACCGGGACTGGCAGCTGGAATCCGTCGCGCACGTGCACGCCCGGATGGATCCGCACCGGATCACCCAGGCAGTCGTCGCGCTGGCGGACAACGCGACCCGGTTCACCGGTGCGGGCGACCGGATCGCGCTCGGCTCCGAGGCGGTGGGGGACCGGCTCCGTGTCTGGGTCGCCGACGGCGGCCCCGGTGTCGCGCCCGAGGACCGGCACCGGGTGTTCCGCCGGTTCGCCCGTGGTGAGAACGCGCCGCGCTCCGACGGCGCGGGGCTGGGACTGTCGATCGTCGAGGCGATCGCGACGACGCACGGGGGCCGCGTGCTGCTGGAGAGCACCCCCGGGCACGGCGCGACGTTCACACTGGACCTGCCGAGGAGCGAGACGTGAGCAGCCGGATCCTGGTCGCCGAGGACGAGCCGCGGATCGCGTCGTTCCTCAAGAAGGGCCTGGTCGCCGCCGGGTTCGGGGTGACCGTCGTCGCCGACGGCACCGGTGTCCACGACCACGCCATCACCGGCGGGTTCGACCTGATGGTGCTCGACATCGGATTGCCCGGGATGGACGGCTTCGACGTGCTTCGCCGGCTCCGCGCGGCGGGCAGCGCCATCCCCGTGATCATCCTGACGGCGCGGGACAGCGTGCACGACACCGTGGCCGGGCTGACCGGTGGCGCCGACGACTACATGGCCAAGCCGTTCCAGTTCGAGGAGCTCCTGGCCCGGGTGCAGCTGCGGCTCGAACGGGCCCGGCCCGCCCCGGACCCGGAGGTGCTGGCCCACCGCGGGCTGGAGCTGGACCCGCGGACCCGGCTGGTGACCCTGCACGGCCACGCGGTCGAGCTGTCGGCGCGGGAGTTCGCGCTGGCCGAGACGTTCCTGCGGCACCCCGGGCAGGTGCTGTCCCGGGACCAGTTGCTCCGCCTGGTGTGGGGCTCGGAGTACAGCGCGGCGGCCACGTCGTCCAACGTCGTGGACGTCTACGTCCGCTACCTGCGGCGCAAGCTCGGGCCCGACTGGATCGCGACGGTGCGCGGGGCGGGCTACCGGCTCGAACCCGGCTGACCGGCGCGACTACCCTGGTCGTCCGTGTCCCTCACCCTCGGCATCGTCGGCCTGCCCAACGTCGGCAAGTCGACCCTGTTCAACGCGCTGACCCGTAACGACGTCCTGGCCGCGAACTACCCGTTCGCGACGATCGAGCCGAACGTCGGCGTGGTCCCGCTGCCGGATCCCCGCCTGGACAAGCTGGCCGAGATCTTCGCCTCGGACAAGATCCTCCCGGCGACGGTGTCGTTCGTCGACATCGCCGGCATCGTCAAGGGCGCCTCCGAGGGGGCGGGCCTGGGCAACAAGTTCCTCGCCAACATCCGCGAGTCCGACGCGATCTGCCAGGTCGTGCGGGTCTTCGACGACCCGGACGTGGTGCACGTCGACGGCCGCATCGACGCCGCGAGCGACATCGAGACGATCGCGACCGAGCTCGTGCTGGCCGATCTGCAGACGCTGGAGAAGGCACTCCCGCGGCTGGAGAAGGAGGCTCGCACCCAGAAGGACCGGCGCCCGGTGCTCGACGCCGCGCAGGCCGCGGCCGGGATCCTCAACGAGGGCCGGACGCTGTTCCAGGCCGGCGCCGACACCAGCCTGCTGCGCGAGCTGACGCTGCTCACCACCAAGCCGTTCCTGTACGTGTTCAACGCCGACGAGGCCGTCCTCTCCGACGACGCCCGCCGCAAGGAGCTGACCGAGCTCGTCGCCCCGGCGCAGGCGGTCTTCCTGGACGCCAAGGTCGAGGCCGAGCTGCTCGAGCTCGACGACGAGTCCGCGGCCGAGCTGCTGGAGTCGATCGGGCAGGACGAGGCGGGCCTCGCCGCCCTCGCCCGCGCCGGGTTCTCCACCCTCGGGCTGCAGACCTACCTCACCGCCGGGCCCAAGGAGTCCCGCGCCTGGACGATCCCGCAGGGCGCGACCGCCCCGCAGGCCGCCGGCGTGATCCACACCGACTTCGAGCGTGGGTTCATCAAGGCCGAGATCGTGTCCTACGACGACCTCGTCGCGGCCGGGACGATGAACGCCGCGAAGGCCGCGGGGAAGGTGCGGATGGAGGGGAAGGACTACGTCATGCACGACGGCGACGTGGTCGAATTCCGCTTCAACGTGTAGGCGCCGACCGGACTCCGCTCCACCCACCGACCCGGCACCGCCGGTCCGCGTCGTTCCCGGCGGCGACGACCGTCCCGTCCGCCCGGAGCCCGAGAGTGTGGGTGGAACCGGCCGCCACCGCGACGACATCACGCCATTCCTGCACGTCGCACTGCCCGTGGGCGTCGTCCCCGGCGGCCAGGACCGTGCCGTCCGCGCGCAACGCCACGGTGTGGTGGCTGCCGGCCGACAGTGCGACGACGTCCCGCCACGCCGTGACGGCCACGGTGCCCGGCTCGTCGCCGGGCGCCGCGACGACGGTGCCGCCGGCTCTCAGCCCGACGGTGTGCAGCGCACCGGCGCCGACGTCCACCAGGTCGCGCCACTCCTCGACCCGGCACTGGCCGCGCCGGTCGTTCCCGGTGGCGACGGCCGTCCCGTCCGCCAGCACCCCGACGGAGCGCCAGTCACCGCAGGCGATGGCCCGCACCCCACGCCAGTCCGCGACCCGGCACTGCCCTTCGGCGTCCCTCCCGGCAGCCACCACGGTGCCGTCCGCGAGCAACCCGAGGGTCCGGCGCCACCCGGCTGCGACCGCCGTGACGCCCCGCCAGCCGTCCACCGCGCACTGCCCGTCGCCGTTCCAGCCGGTCGCGAGCACCGTCCCGTCGCAGCGGAGTCCGACCGTGTGGGCTCTGCCGGTGTTGGCCGCGGTGTGGACGTTGCCCACCGCCACGGCGACGACGCCGGTCCACCCGCCGACGTCGCACTCGCCGGCCCGGCCGTCCCCGGTCGCGACGACCGTGCCGTCCGTCCGGCATGCGACCGAGTGGCGTCGTCCTGCCGCCAGGACACCCATCCGTCCTCGCGGCCTCAGGTGCGGAGATGCCGGTCGAGGAACCGGATCGTCCGGTCCCACGCCGGCCGCGCGGCGGACTCGTCGTACATCGACGGGGCGTCCCAGTTGGAGAACGCGTGCCCGGCGTCGTAGCGGTGCAGGGTGACGTCGGCGCGACCGGCCAGGGCCCGCTCGACCTCGTCGATCTGCTCGGTGGGGATGTACGGGTCGTCCGCCCCGTAGTGGAACAGCATCGGGCACTCGATGCTGTCCGCCGAACCGAGAAGGCCGTTCACGCCGGAGCCGTAGTACGAGACGACGGCGTCCGGTCCGCGGCCCGCCACGCGTGACGTGGTGGCGAACAGGTAGGCGAGCGTGCCGCCGAGGCAGAACCCGACGCCGCCGATCCGCCCGTCGCACCCCGGCATCGCCAGCGTGTGCGCCATCGTGGCGGTGATGTCGGCGGCGGCGAGGTCGAGATCGAGCTGCTGCACCATCGCGAAGCCGTCGGCCAGCCCCGACTCGTCCTTGCGTTCGAAGCGCGGCTCGATGCGCCAGAAGACGTCCGGTGCCAGCGCCAGGAAGCCTGCCTCGGCCAGCCGGACCGCCAGCCCGCGGATGTTGTCGTTGATCCCGAAGACCTCCTGGAAGACCAGGACCGCCGGGGCGCCGGGCCCGTCGGGCGCCGCGCAGAACGCGTCGAACGCGCCGTCCGGTGTCCCGATCGACTCGTAGCGAGTGCTGACCATGGGAACAGCCTAGGGACCGGACGCCCTCGATCGGGGTCGCGGAGCTGGCGGCGCGCGGGTTGATCCAGCTCGGGGAGCCCGCCGTGATCGGTGTCGACGACGACCGGTCCGGATTCCCGGTCGTGAGCGTGGGACGGCGGGTCACCTCGGAGGACGTCGCGGCCACGGTGGACGAGGAGTGACGACCTACCTCCTCGATGCGAACGTCCTGATCGCGCTCACCGTCACGGAACACGAACACCACGACAGGGCGTCCGCGTGGGGTGCACGCATCGAGCGTTTCGCCCTGTGCCCCGTGGTGGAGGGCGCGCTCGTCCGGTTCCTGGTCCGGGCCGGGGAGACACCGTTGACGGCGACCGGGCTCCTCCGGGCCGTGCACGCGCTCCCCGGATGCGAGTTCTGGCCGGACTCCCTGTCCTTCGCCGACGCCCGTCTCGGCCACGTGGGCGGACACCGGCAGGTGACGGACGCCTACCTCACGAGCCTCGTGGCCGCCGTCCCGGGCGCGTCGCCGGCCACGCTCGACGAGGGACTGGCGCGGGACGTGCCCGAGCTCACGACCCTCGTCCCACGCCCCGACGCCGTCCCGCCGCAGCGCGGGTGAGCGCACCGTCGTCAGCTCTCGTGCACCCGTCCGCCGAGGTGCTCCGCGAGGAACCGTTCCGCCGGACCGGAACATCGTGAGCAGGTTCTCGGGGTTGATGATGAAGTGACCCTCGTCGTCGAAGACGAGGTACTCGACGTCGACCCCGCGGGACCGCAACGCCCCGACGATCCGGTCGGACTCGGCCTGGACCACCCGGGTGTCGTTGGCGCCCTACACCACCATCAGCGGTGTGCGGATGTCGTCCGCCCGGCTGATCGGGGAGCGGGTGATCATGTCCGCCTCCTCCTCCGGGTCGTCGGGGTCGCCGACGTAGCGGTACCAGTTCATCCGCAGGCCCGGCCGGGCGAACTCGGGCACGCTCCGCATGAACGTCGACAGGTCGGAGATGCCGACGTACTCGACGGCCGCGGCGAAGCGGTCCGGGGTGAAGCTGACGCCGACCAGCGTCGCGTAACCGCCGTAGGAGCCGCCGAAGATCCCGACCCGGTCGGGGTCGGCGTACCCCTGCTCGACGGCCCAGTCGACGGCGTCGAGCAGGTCGTCGTGCATCTTCCCGGCGAACTCCCCGATCGCCGCCTTCATGTGGGCCTTGCCGAATCCGGACGAGCCGCGGAAGTTGACCTGCAGGACCGCGTAGCCGCGGTTCGCCAGCACCTGCACGGACCGGTCCATCCCCCAGGCGTCGCGCACCCAGGGGCCGCCGTGGACCAGCAGCACCATCGGCAGCGCCGACGGCTCCACCCCGACCGGCAACGTCAGGTACGACGGCAGCGTGAGACCGTCCCGGGCGGTGATGGTCACCGGCGTGGTCGGCGCCAGCGTGTCCGGATCGAGGTGCGGGTTCGGCCGGAACAGCAGCCGGCTCTCCCCGGTGGCGTGGTCGTAGAGCCAGGTGACGCCGGGTTCGCGGTCGTGGGTGAAGGACACGATCCAGCGGCGCCCGTCCCGGTCGGAGGAGATCGTGGCCGGATCGCCGTCGGACAGGGCCTCCAGCTGCGGCAGCACCTCGGCGAAGTGCGGGTCCAGCGCATGGATCACCTGCCGCTCGCCGAGGTAGCGGACGCCGAGCAGCTCGCCCGTGCGCCGGTGACGGATCAGTGGCCTCGGCAGGTGGCCCAGGACGAGCGCGCGCGTGTCCAGGTCGAACGACGGGTGGCTGTCGACCTCCGTCTCCTCCCCGGTGGCCAGGTCGACCCGCACCAGGCGGGTCCGGTCGGTGCCACGGTTCGAGCCGACCCAGAGGCCGGTGCCGTCCGGGGTCACCTCGAACGGGTAGAGACCCAGCGGGAGGTCGGATCCGTCGAAGGTGGTGATCCGGCGCGGCGGTCCCGAGCCGGTGCTCCGCAGGAGCTCGATGTCGCCGTCGGCGTTCAGCTGTTCGACGAGGAGCGTCCCGTCACCGACGTGGTGCGAGCTCTTGACGTAATCCCCGTCGTCGGAGGCGGTCTCCGGGGCGCCGGACAGCAGGGTCAGCTCCCCGGTCGCGATGTCGAGCTCGTGCAGCTCGATCGCGGCGGACACCCGCCCGGTGAGCTGGACGATCGCGGTCCCCGGCCGGGCCGGGGGCTGGACGAGGTCGAGTACCCGGGAACCGGGGAACGGGGTCAGGTCGACGGCCGCGGCGTCCGGGTCGTCGACATCGATGCGGTAGACGTGCCAGTTCTCGTCGCCGCCGTCGTCCTGCAGGTACAGCATCCACCGCGGGTCGTGCGTCCAGCGGTAGTCCTGCACGGTGCGGGTCTCGTCGGCGGTCACACAGCGCGGCTCGGGGACCTCGCCGTCCGCCGGGTCGAGGTCCTCGATCCAGACGTTCAGCCGGTTCTTCCACGGCGCGAGGAACGCGATCCTCGTGCCGTCCGGTGAGATCGAGGCCCCGGTGCGCTCCGGAGGACGCAGGAAGTCCTCGACGGCGATGGTCTCGGGCGGGTTCATGGGATCTCCTCACTGCTCGCGGCCGGTTCCGCCGACGAGGAGACGCTGTGCCGCAGCGGCACACACAAGCTCGGGAGAATGTGACCAGCGCCACACCGGTGTGTCGATGCTGGTCAGGGCCGGGCGAGCGCCAGTCTCGCTCCGAACGCGAGCAGTGCGGTACCGGTCAGCGCGTCGAGCGAGCGCCGCACCCGTGGCCGGCGCAGCACCTGCCCGGTGGCCGCCACGGTGCACGCGACCAGCACGAACCAGACGACCGCCGACGCGACGGTGATCGTCGACAGGGTCAGGGTCGCGCCGAGCGCCGCCCCGGCAGGGAGGAACTGCGGCATCAGCGCGAGGTAGACCAGGATCGCCTTCGGGTTGAGCACGTTGCAGAGCAGGCCCTGCCGGAAGTGCGCGGCGAACGGCCGGGGGCCGGACGGAGCGGCAGGCTCGTCGTCGGTCGCGGGTGTGCCCGACGGCCGGGGGCGGCGCAGCCCGGCCCACAGCGCCGCGATCCCGAGGTAGGCGAGGTAGGCGACGCCGACGAACTTGACGATCGCGAACAGCGTCGCGGACGCGGCGATGATCGCGCCCAGGCCGAGCGCCACTCCGACCGCGTGCACGGCGAGTCCGGCCCCGACGCCCAGCGCCGTCGCGATCCCGGCCCGCCGGCCGCCCGTGCCCGCGTTGCGCAGCACCAGTGCGAAGTCGGGTCCCGGGACGACGAGCAGGAGCACGAACGCGAAGGTGTAGGCCAGGGCCGACGCGACGGTCATGGAAGCGATGCTAAGCGCCGACGTCCGGCCGTCGCGCCCCGGTTTCCCACCGGTCCGGGCGCCGTCGACTGGCACGCCATGCACCGGTGCGATCACCGGCGGGGTGCACCGAGTACCACTCGACGTGTGCCCACCGTGTCCGGCGGACGGGGATGATGGGCGGGTGTCCGAGCCGTCCGAGTCCCCGTCCGCCCCCATCGCGGGTCCGGCGATCGAGCCCAGCCCGACGTTCCTGATCATGGCGCTCGGCCGCCGGCTCCGCGAGCAGGTCGAGGACACGTTGCGCACCCGGGACCTGTCCATGCGCCACCTCTCCGCGCTGGGGCACCTTGCGGGAGACACCGGACACTCGTACAGCGAACTCGCCCGGCGGTCCGGGATCACGGCCCAGAGCATGCAGGCCACGCTGCGGCAGCTCGAGGAGCTGGGCGCGGTCGAGCGGCGGGGCCCGGGCGGTCGCGGGCGGGCCGCACGCCTGCACGTCACCGAGTACGGCCGGGAGTTGACCCGCTGGGGCAGGTCCGTGCTGCGCGAGTCCGACCGGATCCTGCTCGAGGACGTGCCCGAGCACCAGCGCGCCGCCCTGACCGACGGGCTCCTGGCGGCGTTCGCCGGACGCTGACCGCCGGGCGCGGGTCGATCACGGGCGGGTGGCACCGCCTCGGGGTACCACCGACGGCGTAATTCTTCGCCGTGAGCCGTTACTCCAGACGGGCCACGTCGTTGAGCGGGATGCGAACGCACTGACGGCCAGCCGTTTCACGATGGCCTATCGCCAATTGTCGGAGGCGTGAGTCGTGCTGCCGTTCGGCGATCGATATGTCGCCGTCCGTCGCTCGCGGAACGGCGCAGCAGACGTTGCTCCGGACGGCGCATCGCCGCAGGTGAGATCCCAAGCGAGAGAGTGTCGCGCTTCGGAGTGTTCTCCGTGCCCGCGCAGTAGGACGCCTCGTCCGCCCTGCCATTGCGCGCCTGTGACGTGGGTCTCATTTCCGCGGTCGAGTGTAACGATCGGAGAGAGCCCTCACTTATACGCAGAGTAGCTATCCGACAGATGATGGATAGCACTCGGTGTAGTTGATCAACGGCGAGCGGTCCATCGGTCAGTGCCGAAACGGACAAAAAGGTCGTGAAGTGAGGGGTGCCCTCCTGTTCTGTCACGGTCGTCCGTACGTTCTGTGCCACCTGGCCGTGACACAGCGTGAAATGCGGGCGGTCGGGCCACACAGAAGAGAAGGAGTGCCATGAACGCCCCCCAGACGACGTTCTCCTCCCGCCGCGCCCTGCGGCGCGTCGCCACCGTCGGTGCGCTGACCGTCCCGCTCGCCCTCGGCTCGGCCGGTATGGCCTTCGCCGGTGACTACGGCGACGGCGGGCACGGCAAGGACGGCAAGGACCGTGACTGCAGCCCGTCGCACGCCTCCCAGAAGGGCGGCCTGCTCGGCCTGGACGCCGCCGTCGACCCCGCGCTGAACCTCGGCGGGATCGCCAACGACGGCCCGGTCTCGCAGCAGTCGACGAAGGTCGACCGCTCGAACTCCGGCATCGCGCAGTCCGGCTGCGGCGCCGGCGACGCCGTCCAGGTCGACGACCTGGTGGGCCTGGGCCTCGACGTGAGCCCGTCGGCGAACGTCGGTGGCATCCTCAGCTCCGGCGCGGTCGAGCAGTCGACGACCGATGTCGACGAGTCCAACAGCGGCATCCTGCAGTCCGGCTCCGGCAAGCACGGGCAGGGTGGCGGCCACGCGTCGCAGAAGGGCGGCCTGATCGACGTCGACGCCTCGGTGAACCCGACGCTCAACATCGGCGGCCTGCTCTCGAGCGGCCCGGTCTCGCAGTCCTCGACCACGGTCGACTCGAGCAACTCCGGGATCGTGCAGGGCTGATCCACGGGGTGGAAGGCACGTGCCGCCCGGGCCGCTGGACCCGGCCCGGGCGGCACGGCCGACCGGAACGTCCGAGCGAGCTCAGAAGTCCCGGCGGACCAGCATCCGCCACGCCCACCCGGCCGCGACCTCCGGGGCGGGCAGCGGATCGCGCTCCAGCCAGCTCGCCGCGACGCCGAGCAACGACCACGTCAGACCGGCGGCGAACACGTCGAGCGGGATGCCGGCGTCGTCCTCGGCGAACCCCATCCGCCGCGCGGTGTCGGCGACGAAGTCCTGCATCCAGCGGCGCATCCCGGCCGCCGCGTCCGGTGCCGCCGCCCCGCCCAGTGCCTGGCGGTACAGCGACGCGTGATCGCCGACGTGCGCGAACCAGCGGAGCAGCGCGCCCGGGGGTTCGGGTCCGACGTCGGTCGTCACCAGTTCGGACAGGTCGGCGCCCGCGGCGAGGGCCTGCGCGCTCAGCGCGTCCGCGAGCAGGGCCTCCTTGTCGCCGTAGTGCTGGTAGAAGCTGCTGCGGTTGACCCCGGCGCGCTCGGCGACGTCCGCGACGGCGATCGACTCCAGCGGGCGTTCGCGGGCGAGGGCGAGCAGGGCGTCCTGCAGGCGCCTGCGCGTCCGTACCACCCGGGGATCCACGGCGGCATCCTCCCAGGAGCGTGGTCGCCGTGCCGTGTGACCGGGGTGTCGCCCACGATCAGGGCTGACGGTTGCAGGGCGGGCCCCACATCCCCGCGTCCTGGTCCTGAGCGATCCGCTCGCCGGCCTCGAACCCGGGCCGGTACCGGCCCTCACCGGGGGAGACCCAGCCCGCCACCAGGGCGGCGTCGGTGTAGGACTGCTGGCTGGCGACGACCAGGTAGGCCGGCCAGGCCGGGGCGTCCGCCGCGGGGGCGGGCAGTGTCGGGTCGGGTACCAGGGTGACCTCCTCGCCGTCGAGGAAGTCGCGGGCGAAGGCCAGCGCGCCGGCCTGCGCGCACTCCGGCGTCGCCGAGGTGTCGACCCCGAGCACCGAGACGGTCACCGGCCGCCCCTGCACGTCGACGACGACGGTGGCCGGGTCCCGCACCTCCTGCACCCGCCCGACGAGCGTCGGCGGGCCGGTCAGGGGGCCGAGTGCGTCGATGCCCGTGTCCTGCGCGTCGGCGCGGCTCAGCATCAGTCCGGTCAGGACACCGGCGACGACGAGCACCGCCACGATCAGCAGGACGAGGACACGGTGGGTTCCGGCCGACCAGGACGAGACGACCGTCCGGGCGCGGTGACGTGGTTCGGGCGGCATGACCGTTGTTCGTACCCGCTCCGGGCTCCGGTTGCCGGTTCGGACCGGACGATCCGGACACATTGCGGCGCCGGAGGTCTCGGACGCCACGGTGCAGCGGGCGTCGGCGGCCGGGTGGACGCTGCTAGGTTCGCCCTTCCGTCCGACCCCGGGAGGTGCTCGTTGGCCGGTCCGTCGATCACCGTGCGAGAGCTGGAGCCCGACGACTGGAGGACCTGGCGTGCGCTGCGGCTCGCCGCGCTCGCCGAGGCCCCGCACGCGTTCCACAGCAGGCTCGAGGACTGGCTGGGCGCGGGCGAGCAGGAGTGGCGGGACCGGCTGGCCGCGCCGAACCGCCACCTCGTCGCCGACCTCGACGGGCGTCCGTGCGGCCAGGTCGTCGCCGTCCCGCCGGACGAGACCGGGACCGCCGACCTGATCGCGCTGTGGGTCGCGCCGCACGCCCGTGGCACCGGCGCGGCGGAGGCACTGGTCTCCGCGGTGCTCGACCGGGCCGGGGGATGGGGCGCGGGCCGGCTGGCCCTGCACGTCGTCGTCGGGAACGAGCGGGCCGCTGCGCTCTACCGCAGGCTCGGGTTCGTCGATCTCGGACCGATCGAGCGGCCGGACGGGATCACCGAGCACCGGATGGAGCGCGGCGTGCCGCGACCGGTGTCGCGGTGCCGGTGACCGTCCTGGCGGCGACCGCTGCCGACGCGCCCGCACCGGCCGGAACTGTCGGGGGTCGGTCGTAGCTTCCGCGCCATGACCACCGCCGCCCGGCCGGCCGCGCCGACACCCACCCTGTCCGAGGTGGCGGCCGCGCTGCGGTCGTCGTGGGGCCGGGACACCTGCGACGATGCGGATCTCGACGACTGGAGCCCCGGGTCACCGTCCCGCGGGCAGTGCGGGGCGACGGCCCTGGTGCTGCACGACCTCTTCGGCGGGGAGCTGCTGCTCGCCGAGGTCTGGCTGCCCGACGGCAGGTTGCAGGGATACCACTGGTGGAACCGGCTCCCCGGCGGCGCCGAGATCGACCTGACGCGCGACCAGTTCGCACCGGGGGAGACCGTCCAGCCGCCCCGCCCGGTGGTGCGGCCGCCCGGGCCGCCGCGGCGCTGCGCCGCCCAGTACGACCTGCTGCGCCGACGCGTGCGGGCCCGGCTCGGCGGCGGTGCGGGGTGAGACCGGCCGGGCGGCCCCGGGATCAGTCGGTCGACCTGTCGGGCCCGACGGCGTGCCGGCCCGCGACGCCGTCGGCACGGCCCTCGCGCAGCAGGTCGCGGATCTCCTTGAGCAGCTCGACCTCGGTGGGGTCGGCCGGTCCGGCCTCCTCGCCCCGCTTGCGCCGCTCCTGGATCGTCTTCAGCGGCAGCACCACGAGGAAGTATACGACCGCCGCGGTGATCACGAAGGTGATCACCGCGTTCACGAAGCTCGCCCAGTCGAACGTCACGCCGTTCACTTCGAACGCCCCGGCCAGCTCGCCGCCGCCGGAGAAGAGCTGGATCAGCGGCTTCAGGAACGCCTCCGTGAAGGCCGTGACGACCGCGGTGAAGGCGGCGCCGATGACGACCGCCACGGCGAGGTCGACGACGTTCCCGCGCAGCAGGAAGTCCTTGAAGCCCTTGATCATGTTCGTCCCCTCCCGGTGGTCACGGCCGGTCCCGGCCGGACGGGGGTCGAGCCTCGCACCGTCCGCAACGGACGGACAGTGCGCACGCCGGAACTGTGCGCGACGGAACCCGGCCGGTGGGAGAGGACCCGTGGCGGAGGGCCGGGGCGGGAGCGGCGACCGGCTCCCGGCCCGGCCCCGCCGGTCCGGCTCAGCGGCGGCCGGTGCGGATGGCAGCGGCGAGGGTGCCGAGCAGCTCGTCGGTGGTGTCCCAGGACATGCAGGCGTCCGTCACCGAACGGCCGCGCACCATGTCGGGGCCGAGCTCCTGGCGCCCCGCCTCCAGGAAGCTCTCCATCATCAGCCCGGTGACGCCGCGCTCCCCGTCCGCGATCCGCTCGGCCAGCTCGCCGACCACCACGGCCTGGCGGTCGTGGTCCTTGCCGCTGTTTCCGTGGCTCGCGTCGACGACCACCCGCTCCGGGACCCCGGCGTCGCGCAGGGCGCACGTGGTCGCGGCGACGTCCTCCGCCGAGTAGTTCGGCCGGGTGCCGCCGCGCAGGATCACGTGGGTGTCCGGGTTGCCGGTGGTCGTGACCAGCCCGGCGAGCCCGTCGGCGTTGACCCCCATGAACACGTGCGACGCCGCCGCCGCCCGCATGCCGTCGAGCGCCGCCCGGACGTCACCGTCGGTCGCGTTCTTGATCCCGACCGGCATCGACAACCCGCTGACCAGCTGCCGGTGCACCTGGCTCTCCGCGGTGCGGGCGCCGATGGATCCCCACGTCACGACGTCCGCGATGTACTGCGGGGTGATCGGGTCGAGGAACTCGCAGCCCACCGGCAGGCCCAGGGCGGAGATGTCGAGCAACAGCTTGCGGGCGGTGCGCAGGCCCCGGTTGACGTCGAACGTACCGTCCAGGCCCGGGTCGTTGATGAGGCCCTTCCAGCCGACCGTGGTGCGCGGCTTCTCGAAGTAGGTCCGCATGACGACGCACAGCTCGCCGGAGAGTTCCTCGGCCCGCGCGGCAAGCCGGCCGGCGTAGTCGATGGCGGCCTCCGGGTCGTGCACCGAGCACGGCCCGACGACGACGAGCAGCCGGTCGTCGGTGCCGTCGAGCACCCCGGTCACGGCGGCCCGTCCACGGGTGACGGTGTCGGCGACCTGGGGGGGTGCACGGCAGATCGTGCCGCAGCAGGGCGGGGGAGATCAGTGGGCTGATCCGCTCGATGCGCCGGTCGTCCAGCGGGGTGTCGAGCAGTGCAGCGGGAGTGCTACTCATCGGGGACGGCGGTCCTTTCCCGGCAGACCGCCCCGGATCACCGTGCCCGAGCCGGTCCGTGATGCCGGCTCGCGGGGATGGAGGTCAGCGCGCTACCGCGCCGGCCGACCCATCCCGGGCCGGCTGGCGAAACCAGTAGTAGTAGGCGCGCAGCACGGTTCGACCGTACCCCACGTTCCGCCCGCGGCTCGACCGGCGCGTCCACCAGGTGGACGTGGTACGACCGGTCCATGCGGATCGCACTGGCCCAGATCTCCTCCACCCGCGACCCCGAGGAGAACCTCGCCGAGATCGGACCGTGGGTCCGGGAGGCGGCCGGTGCGGGGGCCCGCATCGTCGTGTTCCCCGAGGCCGGCATGTGTTGCTTCGGCACCGCGCTGGGACCGGTCGCCGAGCCGCTGGACGGGCCGTGGGCGTCGCGGGTGCGTGGGCTGGCCGCGGCCGCCGGGATCACGGTGGTGGTCGGGATGTTCACCCCCTCCGGTGACGGCCGGGTCCGCAACACCCTCCTGGTCACCGGTGCCGGTGTGGACACCCACTACGACAAGATCCACATGTTCGACGCGTTCGGGTTCGCCGAGTCCGACACCGTCGCGCCGGGGACCGAACCGGTCACGGTCGACGTCCCGGAGGCGGACGGGCCCGGCACCGATCCGGTCCGGGTCGGGCTCTCCACCTGCTACGACGTCCGGTTCCCCGGGCTCTACCAGCGGCTCGCCGACGCGGGCGCGACCGTCCAGCTCGTGCCCGCGTCCTGGGGTGCGGGAGCGGGGAAGCGTGAGCAGTGGGAGCTGCTGGTCCGCGCGCGGGCGCTGGACACCGGGTCGTTCGTCGTCGCCTGTGACCAGGCCGACCCGACGACCGTCGGCCGGGAGCACGGCAAGGCCCCCACCGGGATCGGGTACAGCCTGGTGGCCGGACCGCGCGGGGAGATCGTGCACTCGCTCGACGCCGGCCCGGGTGTGCTCGTCGCCGACGTCGACCCGGCGGTCGCCGCCGAGGTCCGCGAGCAGATCCCGGTCCTGCGCAACCGCCGGCTCTGAGGCGGCCGGGCCGTCCCGGCCGGGCTCAGCCGCCGGCGGTGGCGATCCGGTCGGAGATCTGGCCGGCCAGGCCGGTGTCCTTGGCGGTGAGCCCGCCCTCGGAGTGCGTGGAGAGCCGGAACGTGAGCGTGTTGTAGCGGATGTCGATGTCCGGGTGATGGTCGGCGGCCTCGGCGTCGTCGGCGACGCGGTCCACCACCGACACGGCGGCGACGAAGTCGGGCAGCCGTGCGGTGCGGACGATCGAGTCCCCGTCCCGGTCCCAGCCCGGGAGCGTCCGCAGGGCGTCGGTGATCTCGGCGTCGGTCAGCAGCGGGGTGGCCATCGGCCCATCGTGGCGCAGACCGGACCGCGCGTCACGGCGGGACGACCGCCGGGTCACCCGTCGCGGCGGGTGAGCAGGAACAGCACGATCCCGGCCCCGGCCACGGCGAACCCCGCCGCGCGCACCGTGGTGGCCCACGCCGCGCCGGTGTCGGCGGGTACGGCCGTGACCGCGGCGAGGACCTCGTGCCAGTGCCCGGAGGGGAGCACGGCGGCGGCATCCGGGAGGACCGTCGCGACCAGCGGGGCGGCGGTGAGGGCGGCGAGCCCGGTGGCGACCACGACCGCCGGTCGCCGCACCGCCGCCGACAACGCGAGGAGCAGCAGACCGAGCCCGGTCAGCTGCCCGGTCACCCAGGCGGCGAGGACGAGCGCCCGCCCGAGCGTCACCCCGGTGCCGTACGGCCCGGCGCCCAGCACCAGGCCACCGGCGACCAGCGCGGCGGCGACCACGACGAGTGCGGACAGGGTCGCCGCACACGCCACCGCCGAGGCCTTGAGCAGCAACAACCGTCCGGGGCCGACCGGCGACAGGCGCAGCCCGTCGAGGGTGCCGCGGCCCCGCTCGGCGGCGAACGCGTCCGCGGCGACGAGCACGAGGGGCATGCCCAGGGAGAACGCGGCCGGCTCGGACAGAGCGACCACCAGGACACCCAGCGCGTGGGTCAGGTCGCCGGGCCCGCCGGCCAGGGCGAGCGTCGCGAGCACCGGGACGGCCGCCGCCGCGGCGAGCACGACAGCGGTCCGCGGGCGCGCCAGGGCCAGCTCGAGCTCCGAGCGGAGGAGGCGGGGGAGTTGTGCCGCGGTGGCCCGGCCGGCCGCGCGCGGTGCTGTACCGGGGCGGACCGTGGTGCTCACCGGTACGCCCCGGGTCCACCGGGCGTCCGGCCCGGGCCGGGGTCCCCGGTGAGGTCGGCGAAGACCTCCTCCAGTCGGGCCACGGGCCGGGTCACCCCGTGCACCGCGACACCGGCGTGCACGAGCAGCGCGACGACGTCCGGCGCCGGCGGCCCGGCCGCGACCTGCACCCGGCCCTCCGGTGCCACCTCGGCGTCGATGCCGCGGTCGAGCAGGACACGGACCGCGCGGCCGCCGTCCGGTGTGGTCACGACCAGCCGTCCGGCCGCGCCGCCGAGCAGGTCCCGCAACGGGCCCGCGGCCACCAGCCGCCCCGCCCGCAGCACGGCGACGTGCGTGCAGGTGGTCTCGATCTCGGCGAGCAGGTGCGAGCTGACCACCACGGTCGCGCCGGCCGCGTGCATCTCCGCGACGAGCCGGCGGACGTCGCGGGTGCCGGCCGGATCGAGACCGTTGGTCGGCTCGTCGAGGACCACGAGCCGTCGTCGGGTCAGCAGCGGGACGGCGAGGCCCAGCCGCTGCCGCATGCCGAGCGAGTACTCGCGCACCTTCCGGTCCGCAGCGCCGCTGAGCCCGACCCGCTCCAGGACGGCGGTGACGGCGGTCGGGACCCGGTCGGTGGCCAGCAGCGGTTCGGCCGCCGCGTACCGCAGCAGGTTCTGCCTGCCCGTCCGGTGCCCGTGCAGCGCCGGGCCCTCGATCAGGGCGCCGACGTGCGGGAGGACCTCGGCGGCCCGACCCGGGAGCTGCCGCCCGAGCAGCTCGATCGTGCCGTCGGTCGGGGCGAGCAGCCCGAGCAGCATCCGCAGCAGCGTGGTCTTGCCCGCCCCGTTCGGCCCGAGCAGGCCAAGGACCGATCCCATCGGGACGTCCAGGTCGACGCCGTCGACGGCGCGCACCGCGCCGAAGTCCCGGCCCAGGCCGGTCATGCGGACGGCGGGTGGCCGGGCGGCCGGGACAGCCCGTTCTCCGGGAGCACCGAGGGTCTGCTGCACGCCGCCAGCCTGGCCGCGACCGCCGGTGGCCGTGGCGTTTCGGCGAGATCCGGCCCGGGACGGCCGCCGGGACCCGTCCTGCGAGGATCGTCCGTGTGCCCGTGCTGACCCTCGACCACCACGTGGACGCACCACCGGCGCTCGTCGCGGGGGTCCTCCGGGAGACGGCCGTTGCGGAGCAGGCGCTCTCCCGGACCGGTGCGCGGCTCACCGCCCCCGCCCGGCTGCTCGTCGCCGGCGACGAGGTGCGGGTCGCCCTGCCGGGCGGGGTCCTCGCCTGCCGGACCCGGATCACCCGGGCCGGCGTTGCCGGAGTGTGGTCCGAGCTCGCGACGGGACCGGCCGCCGTCCTGCGGCACGCGACCCGGGTGATCCCGGACGGCGCCGGTACCCGGGTCCGCGACGAACTCACCTGGTCACCGCCGTTCGGCGTCCTCGGACGGCTCTCCGATCCGGTGCTGCGCCGGTACGGCCGTCGCCTGCTCGGGGCGCGCCGCGACGTCGTCGCCGAGCGGGCCGGGGAGCTGGGCCGGGCCCCCGTCGTCGTCGGTGCGGCGATCGTGCGCGACGGGCGGCTGCTCGTCGCCCAGCGGTCCTACCCGGCCGAGATCGCCGGTCGCTGGGAGCTGCCCGGAGGTGGGGTCGAGCCAGGGGAGAGCGAGACGGACGCGCTCGTCCGGGAGTGCCGAGAGGAGCTGGGGGCACGGATCCGCGCGGACGGCCGGATCGGGACCGACCTGCCGATCGGGCGCCGGGTGCTGCGTATCCGCACCGCCCGGCTCACGCCGGACTCGCCCGACCCGGAGGCCCGCGAGCACCGGTCGCTGCGATGGGTCGGGGCGCACGAGGTGGCGGCCCTCGGCTGGCTCGACGCGGACCGGGCCGTCGTCGCGGAGCTGGTCGACCTGCTCCGGTCCTGATCCCGGCGCGTGGACCGCGGCGGACCGTGCCGGAACGACGACGGCTCCGGAAGTCGGGGGAACCGCCGGGCCCCGGGTGTCGTCCAAGCCGCATGACTCGCAGCCCGATGCCCTCTACCCTCCCGCCGTCCCCGTCCCCTGAGCAGGGGCCGGCCGCCGGCTCCGCCGGGGCGCAGGGAGCGCCACCCGGCCGTCGACGGTCGCGGAGCGCCCCGCCCGGTCCTGTCGAGCACCTGCTCGCCGCCCAGGACGGTGTGCTCTCCCGTGGCCAGGCGGTGCGGGCGGGCGTCTCACCGGACGCCGTGGACCGCCGGCTGGCGGCGCGCCGCTGGGTGCCGGTGCATCCGCGGGTCTACCGGGACACCACGTACGCGGTCACCGATGCCGGCCGGCTGCGGGCGGCGGTGCTGTGGGCGGGGGAGGACGCGGTCCTCACCGGCGCCGCGGCCGCCTGGTGGTGGGGGCTGATCCCGGACGCCCCGGTGACGGTCACCGTGACCGTCCCCCGCCGGCGCGCGCCGCGCCCCCGGCCGGAGGTGCAGGTCCGGCGCCGCGGGCTGAACCAGGCCGACGTCGTGCACCGGGACCGGATCGCCGTCGCCGCGCCGGCGCTCGCGCTGATCGAGGCGGCCCTCGAACCGCACGTCGCGGGGGAGGCTCTGCTGACCCGGGTCCTGTCCGGGGCGGGAACAGGAGGTGCCCGTTCCGTCCCGGACCTGGCCACGCTCACCGCCGCGCTCGGGAGGTACCGCGGCGCGCACGGGTCGTCGGCCGTCGCCCGGATGCTGGCCTCCGCGACCGGGCAGGCCGTCGAGCACGCCCAGCACCGGCTCCGCGCCCTGCTCGTGCAGGAACGGGTGACCGGGTGGCGCTCCGAGCACCAGATCGCGGGCGTCGTCCTGCGGCTGGCGTTCCCCGACGCCCGGGTCGCGGTGGAGATCCGTGGAGCCTCGTCGGTGGGTGACGGGTGCGGGGCGGGCTGGCGGCGGGCGATGCTCCGCTGGCACGGCTGGCGGGTGCTCGTGCTCGACCCGTCGGACCCCGTGGGACGCCCCGCCGCCACCCTCGCCGCGCTGGGCGCCGCGGTGTCCGGGCGACCGGCCGGGCCCGGTGGTGCCACGGCCAGACGGGCCGCCGGATGACGGCTCCGGTGGCCCCGCGGCACCGGGGTGACGCAGCAGACCGTGCGATCCCGGCCATGCCCGCGGTGCGGTCCGGGGTGCTCCCGGACACCGCCGAAGGACGGGTTCGACCGGCCGTCGTCGGGGGCGCACGCGGAGCCCGGGGACGCGCTCCGCCGCGCTCCGGGCCACTCCGCCCGCCCGGCCCGTGTCGATCGACGGACCGGTTCAGCCGCTGATCAGCGGTCGTCCACTGTGGTCAGTAGATCCGTGCGACCTTGAGTGCGCGCTGGTAGGACTTGCCGCTCAGGTCGTCGGCACCGACCTTGCGCAGGCGCATCGCGACCACCGGGCAGTTCTTGCAGCACTTCGGCTTGGAGCGGCAGCACTTCTTCTCGACCTTACCCATGATGAGGTCAGGCTAACCTGCACCGCGGGCAGGGGCCAGGGGTTGCTGCCGATACCGTGGTGGTGTGACCATCCCTCGTTCCGCCTCGGCCCTCGACGCTGCCTCCGCGATCGGAAGCGACGCCGTGCCCGATTCCGCGGGCCGGCCCGAGCTGCGCAACGTCGCGATCGTTGCGCACGTCGACCACGGCAAGACGACCCTCGTCGATGCGATGCTGCGCCAGTCCGGCGCCTTCGGCGAACGCGCCGAGCCCGTCGACCGGATCATGGACTCCGGCGACCTCGAGCGCGAGAAGGGCATCACGATCCTCGCCAAGCACACCGCGGTGAGCTGGCAGGGCTACACGATCAACGTCGTCGACACCCCCGGCCACGCCGACTTCGGTGGCGAGGTCGAGCGCGGCCTGTCCATGGTCGACGGTGTCGTCCTGCTGGTCGACGCCTCCGAGGGCCCGCTGCCGCAGACCCGTTTCGTGCTGCGCAAGACCCTCGCCGCCGGCCTGCCGGTCATGCTCGTGGTCAACAAGACCGACCGTGGCGACGCCCGGATCGCCGAGGTCGTCGACGAGTCCCTCGAGCTGCTGCTGGAGCTTGCCGACGAGCTGGGCCTCGACGAGTCGGCCACCGCACACCTGCTCGACCTGCCGGTCGTCTACGCCTCCGGGCGGGCCGGGAAGGCCTCCCGGATCCGCCCGGGCGACGGCGAGCTGCCCGACTCCGACGACCTCACCCCGCTCTTCGAGACGCTGCTCGACGTCGTCCCGCCGCCGGCCGACGACCCGTCCGCGCCGCTGCAGATGCACGTCACCAACCTCGACGCGTCCAGCTTCCTCGGCCGGATCGCGCTCTGCCGGATCCGTGGCGGCGTGCTCCGTCGCGGCCAGCAGGTCGCCTGGTGCCGGGAGGACGGCAGCACCCCGCGCGTCAAGATCACCGAGCTGATGATGACCGAGGCGCTCACCCGTGTCCCGGCCGAGGAGGCCCGAGCCGGTGACCTCGTCGCCGTCGCCGGGATCGCGGACGTGACCATCGGCGACACCCTCGCCGACCCGGAGCACCCGGTCGCGTTGCCGCGGATCGACGTCGACGAGCCCGCCATCTCGATGACGATCGGCACCAACACCTCGCCGCTGGCCGGTCGCGACCCGCTGCCCGGCAAGAAGCTGACCGCCCGGCTGGTGAAGAACCGGCTGGACTCCGAGCTCATCGGCAACGTGTCCGTCCGGGTGCTGCCGACCGACCGTCCGGACACCTGGGAGGTCCAGGGCCGTGGCGAGCTGGCCCTTGCGGTCCTCGTCGAGCAGATGCGCCGGGAGGGCTTCGAGCTCACCGTCGGCCGTCCGCAGGTCGTCACGAAGACGATCGACGGGAAGCTGCACGAGCCGTTCGAGCAGCTCTCGGTCGACGTCCCGGACGACAGCCTCGGCGGTGTCACCCAGCTGCTCGCCGGCCGCAAGGGCGAGATGGGCGACATGGTGCACGGTGAGGGGCGCGTGCGGCTGGAGTTCCGGGTCCCGGCCCGTGGCCTGATCGGCTTCCGGACCGAGTTCCTCACGCTCACCCGCGGCGCCGGGATCGCCAGCCACGTCTTCGACGGCTACGGCCCGTGGGTCGGTGAGATCCGCACCCGCAACAAGGGCTCGCTGATCTCCGACCGCAGCGGCCCCGTCACCGGCCACGCGGTCGACCAGCTCTCCGACCGCGGGACCCTGTTCGTCGGTCCGACCACGCTGGTCTACGGCGGCATGGTCGTCGGCGAGTACACCCGCAACGAGGACCTCGAGGTCAACATCACCCGGGAGAAGAAGCTCTCGAACGTCCGGTCCTCGACGTCCGACGTGCTGGTCAAGCTGGTCCCGCCGACGATCCTGAGCCTCGAGCAGTCGCTGGAGTTCTGCGCGCCCGACGAGTGCGTCGAGATCACCCCGCAGAACGTCCGGATCCGCAAGATCGAGCTGGACCCGAACCTGCGTGCCCGCGCCCGGTCGCGGGCCAAGGCGGCGGCGAACGCCGAGAAGTGAGGTCCGGGGTCCGCGGCGGGTCGTGCGCCCGGGTGCGCAGAGCAAGGCGGTGCGCCCGGGTGCAGGGAGCAGACCGGTGCGCCGGAGTGTGCAGAGCAAAGGCACCCGCCGACGGACCCCGTCCGCCGGGCCGGGAGGACCGGACGGGGATAATGCCGACGTGAGAGCACGTCGACCGATCCGAGCGCTCCCCGCGCTGCTGCTGGCCGGCCTGCTGGCGCTGACCGCCTGCTCCGCGGACCCGCAGCCGGCACCTCCGCCGGACATCGACCAGCCGGCCGAACCCGTGACGACCCCGAGCCGGGTTGTGGCGGGGATCGACGACTTGGGCGCCGGGTTCAACCCGCACCTGCGGTCGGACCAGTCGACGGCGACCACGGCGATCGCCGCGATGACGATGCCGTCGGTGTTCCGGTCCGGCGCGCAGGGCGTCCGGCAGCTCGACCGGACGGTGGCCACCGACGCGAAGGTCACCTCCCAGAGCCCGTTCACGGTCAGCTACGAGCTCAACGTCGAGGCCGGCTGGTCGACCGGCGCGCCGATCGCCGCCGAGGACTTCGTCTACCTCTGGCAGCAGATGCGCAGCCAGCCCAACACCATCGGCGCCGCCGGCTACCGGGAGATCACCGACGTCCGGTCGCGCGCCGCGGGCAAGGCCGTCGACGTCGTCTTCCGCGAGCCCTACCCGCACTGGCCGGAGCTGTTCGACAACCTCCTGCCCGCGCACCTGCTCAAGGACGCCCCCGGTGGCTGGACCGCGCCGTTCGCGAACGGCACTCCCGCCGCGGGTGGCCCGTTCCGCCTGATGCAGGTCGACCGGCTGCGCGGTGAGGTGCTGCTCGTCCGCAACGACCCCTACTGGGACACGCCGGCGGTGCTCGACGAGTTCGTCCTGCGCCGGATCCCGGCCGACACCCTCCCTACCGCGTTGGAGAGCCAGGGCATCGACCTGGCCCTGCCCGACGCCCGGCCGGAGATCACCCAGGCGCTCGACGTGCTGGCGCGCTCCCCGGAGCCCCCGACGGTCCAGAGCGCCCCGCGCCCGTCGGTGCAGCAGCTCGCGTTCCGCACCCAGGACGGGCCGCTCGCCGACCCGCGGGTGCGCGAGGGCATCGCGGCGAGCCTGGACCGCGGCGCGATCCGCGAACGGGTCAGCCCGGACTCGGTCCCGGTGGACGCGTTCGGGTTCGCCCCCTCCGACGCGGGCTACGCGCCGACGGCCCCCGCGGGCGCCCCCGGGCGTCCCGATCCGGCGGTCGCGGAGCGGGCCTTCACCGAGGCCGGCTACGTGCGCGGTGCCGACGGGCGCTGGACGCTCGGCGGCCGGCCGCTGTCGATCGTGATCGGTGCGGGCGCGGAACGCAGCGAGGACGTCGAGATCGCCCGCGTCGTCGCCGAACAGCTCCGGGTCGCCGGGATCGGGTCGACGGTCGTCGCGCCGTCGGCGACGGACCTGCTCTCGAACGCGAGCGTCGCCCCGACGACGCCGACGCCGACGTCGGCCTCGACGATCACGCCGACGCCGGCTCCCACGCCCGCCCCGGCCCCCGGCGGGGCGCCGGGGGAGCAGGCGCCCACGACGTCGTCGAGCCCGACCTCGTCGTCGAGCGACTCCGACGACGCGTCCCAGGTCGCGGTCGACCTGCTGGTCGCGCCGCGGCCGGCGTACGGGGAGATCGGGCCGCGGCTGGACTCCGACTACGGCTGCCCGCCCGGTGACCTCCCGGAGGACCTGCCCGGAACGTCGTGCTTCCCGGCGCTGCAGCCGCTGCTCGACGAGCTGCTGGTCGGTGACGCCGATCCGGCCGTCGTCGGCGAGGCGGAGCGGGTCCTGTGGCGCCAGCTGCCGGCGCTGCCGCTGTTCCAGGCGCAGGGCCTGGTGATCAGCAACCGGGAGACCGACGCGGCCACCCGGGTGACGCCGGGGCCGATCCAGAGCGGCCCGATGACGGGTGCCCGGACCTGGGCCGAGCCGGAGGGCTCCGCCGAGGAGGAGATGTCGACGCAGCCGGGCGACCGCGGCAACTGACGCCTGATCCGGCACCCGGAGGGTGCGCTGCGTCCCGCTTCCGTGACGGCTAGTGGTACGTGTGTACCAAACAGGTTTCGAAGTGCATCGGACCCCTGGGAACGCGCGTCTCCCGTTGTTACTGTCCCGTCCGTTCGCGACGGTGTTACGTCGATCGGAGGTCACCCTTTGGTCACGATCGACCACCGGCGTCGCGGCCGGAGGAACGCCATTCCTAGCGTCCTCTCGGGCGGTTACCCGGCAGTACATCCGGGGAACCGCCCGGTCCCGAGCGGGTGCCACGCCGGCGTGCGCCCACCGATTTCGAGAGGCACGACAGATGAGGGGTAGAAGGGCGGCCGCCTCGGCCATCGCCCTGACCGCGGTGGTGGGGCTCGTCCTCACCGGCTGCAGCCAGCAGAGCAACACGGGGACCTCGGGGGACGCCGCGCAGGCCGGCGCCGGGTTCCCGGAGACGCCCGTTCCCGAGCAGGTGCCCGGCAAGCCGGGCGGGATCTTCCGTTTCGGCATCACGGAGCCGACCGCGATCGACCCGTACAACGTGCAGGAGTCCGAGGGCTCGCTGGTCGCCAAGCAGCTGTTCACCGGCCTCGTGCAGGTGCAGCCGAACGGTGACGAGTACCCGGGCGTCGCCCAGTCCTGGGAGTCGAACGACAACTGCACGCAGTGGACCTTCGCCCTCAAGCCGAACCAGACGTTCTCGAACGGTGAGGCGCTGACCTCGGCGTCGTTCAAGCGCGGGTGGGAGCGCACCAGCGCGAAGGCGTCGGCCTCCGAGGTCTCGTACCACCTGGACCAGGTCCAGGGCTACGACGAGATGCAGGCCGGTACGGCCCAGCAGCTGTCCGGCGTGAACGCGACCGACCCGAACTCGCTGGTCGTGTCGCTGAAGGAGCCGAACTGCGAGTTCGAGCTCCGCACCGCGCACCCCGCGCTGTCCCCGATCCCGACCGTGGCCGGTGGTGCCGACAACGCGACCTACAACGACCTGCCGATCGGCAACGGCCCGTTCAAGATGGACGGCGCGTGGCGGCACGACCAGGGCATCCGCCTGGTCCGCAACGACGCCTACACGGCGGGCGAGAAGGCCAACCTCGACGCCGTCGAGATCACCATCACTCCGGCCGACACCGGCGCGGACACCGAGTACAACGGCTTCCGCAACGGCCAGTTCGACTGGGCCCGGATGCCCACGCCCGTCTACCAGCAGGCGCAGGCCGAGTTCGACCCGCAGGGCAAGTGGCTGTCCCGCAAGACGGCGGGCATCAACTTCCTGGTCGTCAACGTGACCAAGCCGCCGCTGGACACGGTCGCGGCGCGCAAGGCCGTCTCGATGGCCATCGACCGGGCAGCGATCACCGCGGGCGTCTTCCAGGGCGGGCAGTCCCCGGCCACCGCGTTCGTGCCGCCGGCGTTCCCGCAGACCTACCAGCCGGGCGTCTGCGACGCGTGCACGTTCGACCCGGAGCGGGCCAAGCAGCTCGCCCAGGAGGCCGGCTTCCAGCCCGGTACCGAGATCAACTTCCAGTTCAACACCGGTGGCGGGCACGAGGAGTGGACCGCCGCGGTGCGCCAGCAGATCGAGCAGAACCTCGGCATCAAGGTCAACTACGAGGGCGTGCCGTTCCGTGACCTGCTGGACAACCAGCAGTCGCCGACCGTGACCGGCATCTCGCGTCTCGCCTGGAGCGCCGACTACCCGACCGCGGCGAACTTCCTGACGCCGCTGCTGGCCACCCGCTCGATCGGCGCCGCGTCGCCGAACGACCCGGCGCTGGGCGACAACCGGGGCCGCTACTCCAACCCGGAGTTCGACCGGCTGATGGACCAGGCCTCGGCCACCAAGGACGAGGCGCAGCGCGACGACCTGTACAAGCAGGCCGAGAAGATCGCGATCGGGGACGACCTCGCCCTCATCCCGATGTTCGAGCGCCAGCAGTACCGGCTGATCAACACGGAGAAGTTCGCCAACCTCGGCATGGACTTCTACGAGAACCCGACGCTGGAGACCATCACCCTCAAGTGACCCACGGTGCCGGGCCCGCACCGCCGCGATCCGGCGGTGCGGGCCCGGCACCGGGTCCGCTGCTGACGGGAAAACCACCACATGGGTCGCTTCATCACCCGGCGCGTGCTCCAGGGGATCCTGGTCGTCGTCGTCGCCGCACTCCTGATCTTCCTGGCCACCTTCGCGCTCGGTGACCCCTTCGCCTCGACCGGGGAGAAGGCCGTCCCGCCCGAGGTCGCCGCCCTCAACCGCGCCAAGTTCGGCATGGACCAGCCGCTGGTGATCCAGTTCCTGCACTACCTGGGGAACCTGTTCACCGGCGACCTCGGCATCGACTTCGACCAGCGCCGCCCGGTCACCGAGCTGATCGGCGCCGTGCTCCCGAACACGATCATCCTCGGGCTCGTCGCGATGCTGTTCCTGCTGCTGTTCGGGGTCAGCGCCGGCATCCTGGCCGCCGTCAGGCGTTACTCGTTCTGGGACGCGCTCGTCACCGTCCTGACCACGGTCATGATCGGCATTCCGGTCTTCGTCCTCGCGATCTTCCTGGTCGCGAACGTCTCCGGGATCGGGCCGTTCCCGCCGGTGCCGCGCAGCTTCACCGTCGAGGTGCCCTGGTACTTCGACGTGCTGCTGCCCGCCTTCACCCTCGCCGTCATCGAGGCGGCGTTCGTCGCCCGGCTGATGCGCGGGTCGATGCTCGAGGTGCTGCGCGCCGACTACGTGCGCACCGCCCGGGCCAAGGGGCTGCCGGAACGCACCGTGCTCGGCAGGCACGCGGTCCGCAACTCACTGCTGCCGGTCGTCACGTTCGTCGGCCTCACACTGGGCTCCTACGTCGGCGGCGCGATCATCACCGAGACCGTGTTCCAGTACAACGGCGTGGGCTACCTGCTCTCGCGGGCGATCGTGAACAACAACGCGCCGGTGATCATGGCCGTCGTCATCTACACGGTGATCGCGTACGTCGTGCTGAGCCTGATCGTCGACATCCTGTACGCCTACCTCGACCCGCGGATCCGGCTGAACTGACGCTCCGGCGTCGCAGCGGACCGGTCCCGAACCCACGCGAGGCGATCCCTCATGAACCCACCACCCTCCAGCGGCGCGACCACCTCCGCGCCCACCTCGACCCCGGGCACCCCGTCGGACGCCGACCCGTCGTCGGCGCTCCCGGGCGTCCCGGCAGCCGGGCCGGTCGGCCGCCCGCAGGGTCCCGGCCAGTTCACCGAGATCTGGCGCCGCTACCGGCGGAACAAGCTCGCGATGGCCGGCCTGGTGATCGTGGCCTTCCTGGTCGTCGTCGCGATCGTCTCGCCGTTCTCGACGCCCTACGACCCGTTCGAGCAGAACCTGCTCAACACGCTGCAGCCGCCGTCGGCCGACCACTTCTTCGGCACCGACGTGCTGGGCCGCGACCTCTACTCGGGCGTCATCTACGGCACCCGGCTGGCGATGATCGTCGGCGTCTCGACGGTGCTGTTCTCGCTGCTGCTCGGCCTGACCCTGGGCGCGGTGGCCGGGTTCAAGGGCGGTGCCTGGGACTCGGTGATCGGCCGGATCATCGACATCTTCCTGGCGTTCCCCGCGCTGGTCGGCGCGATCGTCATCGTGCGGGCGACCGGCAACGGCGTCGTCCCGGTGATCATCGCGCTGGTGGCGCTGGGCTGGATGACGACGGCGCGCCTGATGCGCGGGCAGGTGCTGGCGCTGCGCGAGGCCGAGTACGTCGAGGCGGCCCGCTCGATCGGCGCGGGCACCGGGCGGATCCTGCGCCGCCACATCCTGCCCAACGCCGTCGCCCCGGTGCTCGTCTACTCGCTGACCAGCATCGGCGTGACGGTCGTGGCGATGGCGTCGCTGTCCTGGCTGGGCGTCGGTGTCCCGCCGGACGTGCCGGAGTGGGGACGCCTGATCGCGTCCGCCGCCCGGTACCTGTCCGCGGACGGGGTCACGCACCTGTGGCTGTTCCCGTCCCTGGCGATCATGCTCACGACGCTCGGGTTCGCCTTCGTCGGCGACGGGCTGCGCGACGCACTCGACCCGAAGCTGCGCGGGGGGAACTGAGATGAGCGAGCACATGCTCGAGGTCCGCGACCTGCGGGTGCACTTCGAGACCGACGGCGGCCTGGTCAAGGCCGTCGACGGCGTCAGCTGGCACGTCGACCGCGGCGAGACCCTCGCGATCGTCGGCGAGTCCGGCTCCGGCAAGTCGGTGTCGACGATGAGCCTGATGGGGCTCGTCCCGGCCCCGCCCGCGACGTTCCCCAGCGGCGAGGTGCTGATGGAGGGCCGCTCGCTGCTGACGATGCCCGAGTCCGAGCAGCGCGCGCTGCGCGGCAAGGACATCGCGATGATCTTCCAGGACCCGCTGACCGCGCTGAACCCGGTCTACAAGGTCGGCGATCAGATCGCCGAGATGATCCGGGCGCACGACCGGCAGGCAGGCAAGGTCACCGCGCGCCGCCGGGCCGTCGACCTGCTCGGAGAGGTCGGCATCCCGAATCCGGCGACCCGGGCGGCGCAGTACCCGCACGAGTTCTCCGGCGGCATGCGGCAGCGCGCGATGATCGCGATGGCGCTGGCCAACGACCCCAAGGTGCTGCTCGCCGACGAGCCGACCACCGCGCTGGACGTCACGGTCCAGGCACAGATCATGAACCTGCTCGAGGAACTGCAGGAGCAGCGCGACACCGCCATCGTGCTGATCACGCACGACCTGGGCCTGGTCGCCGCGCACGCCGACCGGATCCTGGTCATGTACGGCGGCAAGGTCGTCGAGACCGGGACGAACGACGAGATCTTCGCCGAGCCGCGGCACGCCTACACCTACGGGCTGCTGTCGTCGCTGGCCCGGATGGACCAGGCCCGGCCGGAGAAGCTGGAGCCGATCCCGGGGCAGCCGCCGAACCTGGCGCACGTCCCGTCGGGCTGCGCGTTCCACCCGCGGTGCCGGTTCGCCACCGCCACCTGCGCGGAGACTGTCCCGGAGCTGCTGCAGATCACCGGCCGGCCGGGGCACGCGCACGCGTGCCTGCACGCCGACCGGGTCGCCGAGGCCGTCGCGACCCCGCGGGAGCCCGCGGCCCCCGTCGAGCACGCCGCGGGTGCCGACGCGGCCGGCGAGCCGATGCTCCGCACCGACGGACTGACCAAGAAGTTCCCGATCCGCTCGGGGGTGCTGTTCCAGCGCACCGTCGGCGTCGTCCAGGCCGTCGACGGTATCGACCTGGAGATCCCCGAGGGGCGGACGCTGTCGCTGGTCGGCGAGTCCGGCTGCGGCAAGTCGACCGCGGCCCGGGCGATCCTGCGGCTGCACGAGCCCACCGCGGGCACCGTGCACGTCAACGGGCGTGACGTCACCGCGCTGTCCCAGCAGGACCTGCGGACCGCCCGGGAGGACATGCAGATCGTCTTCCAGGACCCGTACGCGTCGCTGAACCCGCGGATGACGGTGCGCTCCATCCTGTCCGAGAAGTACGAGCTGCTCGGCGGCGAACTCACCGACCAGACGATCCCGGAGCTGCTGGAGACCGTCGGCCTGTCCGCCGAGTACGCGGAGCGCTACCCGCACGAGTTCTCCGGCGGGCAGCGCCAGCGGGTCGGCATCGCCAGGGCGATCGCGCTCAACCCGAAGTTCGTCGTGCTCGACGAGCCGGTCTCCGCGCTCGACGTCTCCATCCAGGCGCAGGTCCTGAACCTGCTGGAGCGGGTGCAGCGCGACTTCGGGCTGACCTACCTGTTCATCGCGCACGACCTGTCGGTGGTCCGGCACATCTCGGACCGGGTCGCGGTGATGTACCTGGGCAACGTCGTGGAGGTCGCCGACCGGGACGACCTGTTCGACCGGCCGCAGCACCCCTACACGCAGGCGCTGATCTCGGCCGTCCCGATCCCGGACCCGGCGGTGGAGCGCTCGCGGGAGCGGATCGTGCTGACCGGGGACGTGCCGAACCCGGCCGACCCGCCGTCGGGCTGCCGGTTCCGCACCCGGTGCTGGAAGCACCTGGAGCTGTCCGACGCCGACAAGCAGCGCTGCATCGACGACAAGCCGGTGCTGCAGATCGGGTCCGGGCCCTCGCACCAGGTGGCCTGCCACTTCGCCGAGGAGCGCGAGGTCGTGCGCGCCTGAGGGCTGGCGTCGCGGCGGCACGCCGGGCTGGGAGAATGCCCGGCGTGTCGCTGGTGCTGGGGATCGAGACGTCGTGCGACGAGACCGGGGCCGGTCTCGTCCGGGACGGTGTGCTGCTCGGTGAGGGCCTGGCGTCGTCGGCGGACGAGCACGCCCGCTTCGGCGGGGTCGTCCCCGAGGTCGCGGCCCGCGCCCACGTGAGCGCCGTCGTACCGATGGTCCGGGCGGCCGTCGAGTCGGCCGGGGTCGCGCTGTCCGACGTCGACGCCGTCGCCGTCACCGCAGGGCCGGGACTCTCGCCGGCGCTGCACGTCGGGGTCGCCGCGGCGAAGGCGTACGCGGCCGCGCTGGACGTCCCGCTGTACGGGGTGCACCACCTGGCCGGTCACGCGGCCGTCGACGTGCTGGAGCACGGACCGCTCCCGGAACGCTGCGTCTGCCTGATCGTCTCCGGCGGGCACACCTCGCTGCTGTCGCTCGGCGACCTCGCCCGGGACCCGGTCGAGCACCTCGGCGACACCGTCGACGACGCGGCGGGGGAGGCCTTCGACAAGGTCGCCCGGCTGCTCGGCCTGCCCTACCCTGGCGGGCCGTCGGTGTCCCGTGCCGCGCTCGAGGGTGATCCGGCGGCGATCGCGTTCCCGCGGCCGATGACGGGCCCGCGCGACGCGGCGTTCGGGTTCTCCTTCTCCGGGCTCAAGACCGCCGTCGCCCGGCACGTCGAGGCCGCCCAGGACGCGGGCCGCGCGCTCCTGGTCGCGGACGTCGCGGCGTCGTTCCAGATGGCCGTCGTCGACGTGTTGGTGCGCAAGGCGTTGCGGGCCTGCCGCGAACGCGGCGCCGACACCCTGCTCATGGTCGGCGGCGTCGCGGCGAACCGGGTCCTGCGCGCGGAGATGGAGCGGGCCTGCGCCGGCGCGGGGATCACCCTGCGGGTGCCCGCGCCGCGGCTGTGCACCGACAACGGCGCGATGATCGCGGCGCTCGGTGACCTGCTGGTGCGCGGGGGGATCGAACCCGCCGGTCTGGCGTCGACGGCCGTGCCGACGGTCCCGCTGACCGGCGCGTCGGTGCCGGTCCCGCCCGCCGAAGGTGAGGCGGCCGCGTACCCGCTACCCGGATCCGTCGCGCCCCGGACGATCACCGCCTCGTAAGCTCCCCCGGTGTCTCCCGCCCGCCGACTGCTGCTCGTCCACGCACATCCCGACGACGAGACCCTGACCACCGGCGGCACGATCGCTCGCTACGCCGCCGAGCCCGACACCGGCGTCACCGTCGTGACCTGCACCCTCGGCGAGGAGGGCGAGGTGATCCCGCCGGAGCTCGCCGAGCTCGCCCCGGACCGGGGTGACCAGCTGGGCGGGTACCGGATCCGCGAGCTGGACGCGGCGCTCACCGCCCTCGGTGGCCCGGACCACCGCTACCTGGGCGGGGCCGGCCGCTGGCGGGACACCGGGATGGTGCTCGCCGGGCACGGCACGCGGGCCGCGCTGCCGCCGGAGCTGCACCCCCGGGCGTTCGCCGCGCCGGACGTCTTCGGGACCCAGCTGGCCCAGCTGCTCGACGTCGTCGACACGGTCCGGCCGCAGGTGCTGGTGTCCTACGCGGCGGACGGGACCTACGGGCATCCCGACCACGTCCGTGCGCACGAACTGACGGTCGCCGCCGCGGCCGCGCGCCCGGACGTCGTCGCCAAGCTGTACTTCGCCGTCCGGTCCACCGCGCTGCTCGACAAGGGCCTCGCCGAGCTGCTCACCGCCTGCGGCGGGGACCCGGGCCGGACCGGTCTGCGCTGGCCCGAGCCCGACGAGCACCCCGGCCACGACACCGCCTCGATCACGACGCGGGTCGACGTCTCGGCCCACGACGACGAGCGGATCGCGGCGATGCGCGCGCACACCACCCAGATCGACGTGCGCAGCGGGGACGGGTGGACGGCGTTCGCGATGAGCAACGAGATCGTCCAGCCGCTGCTGGGTACGGAGGAGTTCGTGCTGCACGGCGCGGACCCGGGGACCTCCGAGACGGACCTGTTCGAGGGAGTCGAGACGTGAGCGACCCGACCCGGCTGCCGTTCGCGGCGCTGCTGGTGGTGATCTCGGTACTGCTGGCGGCCTTCGAGCTGATGTTCCAGATGCTCTACATCGGGCCGGTCCCGGTGCCGGTGGGCACGGTGGTCGTCCTGGTGTCGCTGCCGTGGCTCGTCCACACCACCGTCACCGAGATCTCCCCGACGACGGCCGCCGCCGCCGCGCCGGTGCTGCTGTGGTTCGCGTCGGTGCTGGTGCTGGGGATGTTCGGGCCCGGCGGCGACCTGCTGCTGCCGGCGACGTGGCAGTCGCTCCTGTTGCTGGTCGCGGGCGCCGCCGCCGGTGTGGTCGCGTTCCGGCGGGCCGTCGAGGGCCTCGTGGCCGGTTCCGGACCGAGGGTGCTGTAGACGATGCCCGAGATGCCCGACGACTACCTCGTCACGGTGCTGCGGCCGTTCGTCCGGGCCACCCGGCCCGTCCTCGACGGGCTGCGCGAGTCCGACCCGTTCGGGCTGCGGGCGCGGGTCGCGCCGGGCGTGACCCGCCCGGCCCCGGACGGTTCCGCCGACGGGCCGACCCCCGAGGAGCGCTCGCTCGCCGACAAGATCCTCGACACGCTCGCGTCGGTCCAGGTGCCGGGCACGGCGGCCTGGGCGCGGATGGGCGTCGAGGCCCGCGCGCACTGGTGGGTCTACCGGGTCGGCCGGTTCACGACCCTGATCGCGGCGATCCCGGGACTGGGCGGCGCGCTCGCCCGGACGCTGCCGGTCTCCGACGCCGTCGGTGCCGCGGGGGAGGGGCTGCTGCTCGTGGCGATCGCCGGCGAGCACGGCGTCCGCGACGAGGACCGGCTCGTGGAGCTGCTGGCGTCGGTGCTGTTCCGGCGCGAACTCACGCTGGACCAGCGGGCCCTCACGGCCGAGGAGGACGCGGCGGTCGACGCGCGGGCCTCGGAGCTCACCGGCGATCTGGCGGGCTCCGGGACCCGGGCGACGCTGAAGAGGGTCGGGGCCGCCGTGTGGCGGCTCGGCCGGGCGCTGTGGTCGGTCGAGGACGAGCTCGACAAGCGGCCCAACGGGCGCTTCTACCACCAGTGGATCGGCCTGCTGCCGGTCGTCGGCGTGGTCGGGAAGTACCTCGGCGAGTGGTCGGGGCTCAAGCGTGCCGCCCGGCACGGCCACACGTGGCTGGAGCGCCGCGGGCTCGCTGCCCGCGGCTGAGAGGCCGGCGCACGGGATCAGCTGCGGGCGGGCGCCGGCGCCAGGTAGTGGTAGCGGTGGTGCTCGGTCCATCCGTCGTGGGTGTAGAGCCCGCGGGCGGCGTCGTTGTCGGCGGTGACGTCGAGCATCGCGTGCCGGGCGCCGTGCGCGCGGGCCCACGCGAGCGCACTGCGCATGAGATCGCCGGCCAGGCCGCGGCGGCGGTGCTCAGGGCGGACGTGGAGCCGGGAGACGTAGAAGTGGTCCTCGACGACCGCGGCCCGGACGACCCCGACGGGCTCGTCCCGCTGGGAGACGATCATGCCGAAGCCGAGCTGGGGGTGGTCTGTCTTCGCCCCTTTGCTCTGCACACCGTGACGCGCCGGGCCCTCCGCGGCCCCGCCTTTGCTCTGCGCACCCGGGCGCGCCACCCCACCGAGGCCGCCGGTCCGGCCGGCGACGACGACCGACCACGCCGGCGTCCCGGGCTCGGGGACGGGCTCGTCGGCGACCGACCACCAGCCGTCCTGCGGGGTGGGCGCCAGGTCGGGTACGGGTTCGTCGGCGGGGACGAGGTCGTCGACCGCGGCCACCAGCACCAGGCAGTCGCCCGGGTCGTCGAGTACCTGCCAACCGGCCTCCCGGACGCGGTTCGACCACGGCGAACCGACCGGGGCCTGGATCAGCGGGGCGATGCCGTGGGTGGCGGCGAACGTCGTCGTCCCGTCCAGCGCGGTCACGAGCGGCACACCGGGGTCACCGAGCACGAGCGTCGAGTTGGCGCGCTTGGTGTAGCCGCCTGCGGCCCGCAGGAGCCATCCGCCCTGCTCCACCTGTACCGGGGCGGGCCAGGCCGCGGAGCGGAGCCGTTCGAGCCGGGCGACGGCCGCCCGGGACGCTCTCCGGGCCGGCGCGGGTGGCACCTCCCGCACGGCGACGACGGCGTCGCGCGCCACCCGGACCGGTCCCGAACGGGTGTGCACGACCACACCGTCCGGCCCGTCGGGGGTGAGGTCGCCCACGGCGTCGGTCAGGCCGGGGCCCGCTGCGCCCTCCGGTGCGATGCGGTGCCGCAGGCTGACCCGGCGTCCGTGCAACTCGTCCAGCATGTCGCCGACCACCTCACTCCTGCCCCTGCCGGGGTCGCGGGTTAACCTGCGGGAGTCCCAGTTTGACCGGGCACCCCACCACCACATGATCTACGGGGGCCCGCGGCCCGAGTGGAGGACCACCGAAGTGACCTACGTGATCGCCGAGCCCTGCGTCGACCTGCTCGACAAGGCGTGCATCGAGGAATGCCCGGTGGACTGCATCTACGAGGGCGGCCGGATGCTCTACATCCACCCCGACGAGTGCGTCGACTGCGGTGCGTGTGAGCCGGTCTGCCCCGTCGAGGCGATCTACTACGAGGACGATGTCCCGGACCAGTGGGCCGCCTACACCAAGGCCAACGTCGACTTCTTCGACGAGCTCGGTTCGCCGGGCGGTGCGTCCAAGGTCGGGAAGGTCGACATGGACGTGGAGCCGGCCAAGAGCCTGCCCCCGCAGGAACACGACGAGTGAGCCGGCTGGACCTTCCCGACTTCCCCTGGGACTCGCTGGTCCCGGCGCGTGAGCGGGCGGCGGCGCACCCGGGCGGCATCGTCGACCTCTCGGTCGGCACGCCGGTCGACCCGGTCCCCGCGGTCGTCCGCGACGCGCTCTCCGGGCCCGCCGCCGGGGAACCCGGCTACCCGACGACGCACGGCCCCGCGCCGCTGCGGGAGGCGATCGTCGCCTCGCTGCAGCGGCGCTTCGGTGTGGACGGCGTCGACCCGGCGGCGGTGCTGCCGACGATCGGCTCCAAGGAGATGGTCGCCTGGCTGCCGACGTTGCTCGGGCTCACCGGCGGCGACACGGTCGTCATCCCGGAGCTGGCCTACCCGACCTACGAGGTGGGTGCCCGGCTGGCCGGGGCCGACCACGTCCGGTCCGACGGCCTGACCGCGGCCGGTCCGGCCCGCGTCCGGCTGGTCTGGCTGAACTCGCCGTCGAATCCCACCGGGCGGGTCCTTCCGGTCGAGCACCTGCGGAAGGTCGTCGCGTGGGCCCGGGAACGGGGCGCGGTCGTCGCGTCCGACGAGTGCTACCTGGGGCTCCCCGGCGAGGCCGACCCGGCGCCGCGCTCGGTGCTGCACCCCGACGTCTGCGACGGCGACGTCACCGGCCTGCTCGCCGTGCACTCGCTGTCCAAGGTGTCGAACCTGGCCGGGTACCGCGCCGGGTTCGTCGCCGGTGACCCGGCCCTGGTCTCGGGTCTGCTGGAGGTGCGCAAGCACGCCGGCATGATCGTCCCGCGGCCGGTGCAGGCCGCGCTCGGGGCGGCCGTCTCGGACGACGCCCACGTCACCGAGCAGGCCGCGCGCTACGACGACCGTCGTACCCGCCTGCGTGCCGGGCTGGAGAAGGCGGGGCTCGAGATCGAGCACTCGCAGGCCGGGCTCTACCTGTGGGCCACCATGGGTGAGCAGTGCAGAGCCACCGTGGACCGGCTCGCCGATCTCGGCATCCTCGTCGCGCCCGGCGAGTTCTACGGCCGGGCCGGCTCCCGGCACGTCCGCGTCGGGCTGACCGCACCGGACGAGCGCATCGACGCCGCGGTGGAGCGCCTCGGCGGTACCTGAGCACCGCGCGCCGGGCTCCTGCTCCGCGCTGTGCGGCGAGGACGGGCCCGGTACACGGCCTGATCGTTTCGCCGGACAAGGGAGCTGCGCCGATGTCGTCGTCAGCGGGTACGCCGCCCGTGCACCGGGCCGTGCGGCCGGGACTCGTCCTCGCCGGGGTGCTGGCCCTCGCGGTCAACCTGCGTGCCGGTCTGGCCGGGTACCCGCCGCTGCTGGAGACGGCCCGCGCCGACCTCGGGATCGGGGCGGGTGGCGCCGGACTGGTCCAGGCGGGCGCCGTGCTGATGATGTCGGCCGGGTCTTTCGGGGCCGCCGCGGTCGCGGCCCGGGTCGGCCGGGAGCGGCTCCTCGGTGTCGCGGTCGCCACGATCGGTCTGGGGAGTCTCCTGCGTGCCGTCGCCGCGCTCCCGGCGCTCATCGGCGGGAGCGTGCTGGTCGGCCTGGGGATCGGCGTTGCCGGCGTCCTGCTGACGGGTGTGGTCAAGGAGCACCTCGCCGAACGGGCCGGGGCGGTGACCGGCGCCTACGTCGTCTCGATGATGATCGGTGCGACGATCGCGTCGGCGGTCGCGGTGCCGCTCGCCGTCGCGCTGGGCGGTTGGTCGTTCTCCCTCGCGGTCTGGGCGGTGCCCGCCGTCCTGGCCGTCGCGGTGTGGATCCCGGTCGCGTCGCGGATGGGGCGGGCCGCCCCGGTGGCGGCCGGGAACACGGTCGGCGACGACGCCGGGGAGACCACCGTCCGGGACGAGCTCCGGACGTGGCGCGATCCGTTCGCCCGCCGGATCGCCTGCTATCTCGCCGGGTCGTCGACGATCTTCTACGGCTGGCTGACCTGGCTGTCGCCGTTCTACGAGCAGCAGGGGTGGTCCCCGCAGGCGGCGGGACTGCTGCTGGCGGTCTGGAGCATCGCGCAGATCCCGGCTGCGCTGTTGTTCCCGGGCGGCCGCGGAACGGCAGCGGAGGTGGCAGCTGTGGGCGTCGCTGACGGTCCTGAGCAGTCTAGCCGGGACCCTGGGGGCGTTGTTCCTGCCCGCGCCGGGGACGCCGCTGCCGTGGCTCTGGGCGTCGCTGATCGGCATCGGGGTCGGGGCCGGGTTCCCGCTCGGCCTCACCGTCATCGCCTGGCGGACGCCGACGCCGGCGCGCAGCGCGGCCGTCAGCGGGTTCGGGCTCGGGATCGGCTACTTCGCGGCCGGGATCGGGCCACTGGTGATGGGGCTGCTGATCGATCTCGGCGGGTTCCCGCCGGCGATCGTCCTGCTCGTCGCCGCTGCCGGTCTCCAGGCGGCCGCCGTCTGGCGGATCGGCGACCGCCGGGAGTAGCCGGTCAGAGTTTCTCGGCGCGTTCGGACAGCTCCAGCCAGGCGTCCCACCACCGGGTGCGGAGGTCCTCGGCCCGGGCACGTTCCCGCTCGACGAGCCGCCCGCCGACGAAGACCTCGTGCGCGTCGGGGGAGTTGCCCAGCTCGTCCAGCAGGGCCCGGATGCGGTGCTCGGCGACGCAGGCGTCCTGGTGGTCACCGAGCACCTCCTGGAGCCCCTCGGCGGCCTTGAGCATCTTCTTGACGTGCTTGGCGTCCTTGGTGCGGTCGCCGTCGTCGTCGCGCATCGCTGGTTCGACGAGCTCGCCGGTGTAGCGGAGCCGCTTGGTGCGGATCCGCAGGTCGTGCAGGGTCATGTCCGGCGGGTTCTCGCCGGCCCGCCGCACCGCCTTGGTGAGCTTGCGGGTCTCGGCGCGCACCAGGTCGATCAGGGCCGGGCGGGCGACCTCGTCGGGCGGCTCCGGCAGCGGTTCCGAGACCGCCTCGACCAGGTGTCGCCGCAGCGCGGTGTGCCGGTCGGAGTCGAGCTCGTCGAGCATCTCCGCCCGTGCCGCGATCCGTTCGGCCTCGAGCACACCGACGAGACGGTCCCCGGCGTCCTGCTCGGCGGGCGGGAGCGTCGCGACCTCGCCCCGCAGGCGTTCGATCATGATGTCGAGGTCGCGGACCGGGCCCAGCGCCCGTCCGAGGCGGCCGAGGTCGGACCGGAGACCGTCGGCCCAGGTGTGGTCGAGGAGCGGGCGGGCCGCCTTGAGAGCGGCCCGCATCCGGCGGACCGCGACCCGCATCTGGTGCAGCTCCTCGATGTCGGAGCCGTCCCGGACACCGGGTTCGTGGTGCAGCATCGCGCGCAGACGCTTGTCGAGCAGCGCCCGCACGTGGGCGACGGCCGGCTCACCGGGCCCGGCCGTGAGTCGTTCGCCCAGGTCGGCGACGCCGTACAGGTTCGAGGGAGGCTGCGGGGCCCCGTCCATGCTCACGTCCTAGTTGGTGTGCAGTGCGGCGTTGAGGGCGATGCCGTCGCCGGTGCGGGCGAGCGCCTCGACCGCGCCGGAGACGGAGTTGCGGCGCAGCAGCAGCCCGTCCTGCCCGGAGAGCTCGCGTGCCGCGGTCGTCGCCCCGTCGGGAAGGACGACCTTCGTGCCCGCGGTCAGGTAGAGACCCGCCTCGACGACGCAGTCGTCGCCCAGCGAGATCCCCAGCCCGGCGTTGGCGCCGAGCAGGCAGCGGCGGCCGATCGAGATGACCTCCTTGCCGCCCCCGGACAGTGTGCCCATGATCGACGCGCCGCCACCGATGTCGGAGCCGTCGTCGACGACGACGCCGGCCGAGATGCGGCCCTCGACCATCGACGCACCGAGCGTGCCGGCGTTGAAGTTCACGAAGCCCTCGTGCATGACGGTCGTGCCCTCGGCGAGGTGCGCGCCCAGGCGGACCCGGTCGGCGTCGCCGATCCGCACGCCGGACGGGACCACGTAGTCGACCATCCGCGGGAACTTGTCGACGTGCGTGACCGTCACGGGCCCGCGGGACCGCAGCTTCGCGCGGGTCAGCTCGAAGCCGGGGACCGGGCACGGGCCGTGGTTGGTCCACACGACGTTGGCCAGCAGGCCGAACTGGCCCTCCAGGCTGACCTGGTGCGGCCGGACCAGCCGGTGGCTGAGCAGGTGCAGGCGGAGGTAGGCGTCGGCCGCGTCGACCGGGGCGTCGGCCAGCGAGCCGATCTCGGTGCGGACGACCTCGGTGCGCACCCCGCGCAGCTCGTCGGTCGCGACGAGCGCGGCGAGGTCGTCGGCGGGGTCGGTCACGTCGGTCCCGGCGAGCGCGGGCGCCGGGTACCAGACGTCGAGGACGGTGCCGTCGGTCGTGACCGTGGCCAGGCCGGTGCCGGAAGCGCCTTCGCGGCGGTACTCGGTACTCACGGCCGCCGAACCTACCGTCCCGGCGACGCTCGTGGCGCGCCGCCGTGGGTGCGCCGGGCCACGTCGTGCCCGGACGTGGCGGCACCGCTCAGATGGGCAGCGGCCCGCAGGTAACGCGCGACCCGCTGGGGCGCGAACGGCGGGGGAACGGGCGCGGGGAGCCGGCCGCACGACTCGCACCGCGACTGCAGCTGGATCCACCGCTCGACGGTCGGAGGAGCCGGGACGCACCGGTACAGCGCCACCCGCACCTCCCACACGCTGCGGGCGCGCATCACGTCGCGCATCGCACGATCCCGGCGGAACGTCTCCGGCGGTCGGGCCAGGCCGAACCGGTCGGCCCACCACTCGCCGTCCACGGGGTCGAGCACGGTGTCCAGGTGCGACGGGAACCGGCGCCCCGCACCGTCGCGGACATCGCCCGGGATGTCCTCCATCGGCCGCACGAGGCGGTTCTCCTGGTCGACGGCGACCAGCCGCAGGCCGGCGACGTCGAGGATCGCCGAGAGCGTGTCGAGGCTCGGCGCGAGCGACCGGCTCTCGATCCGGCCGATCGTCGACCGGGCCAGCCCGGTGCGCTCCGCGAGCTCCCGCTGGGAGAGGTCGGCTCGTCGGCGGACCGCGCGGACCAGGCCCGAGACGTCGGGGACCGCCACGTCGTCGGGCGCCGCCGGCGGCTCCGCGAGCACCGGGTCATGGTCTGTCATGTGGTCGAGCCTGGCTGCCGGCGAGGCGTCCGGAGCGGTCGTTCGCCGGCCTGTGGACAACCGGTCGACTTGTGGATGGTTGCGGCGGACGTCGCCCCTCCGGCGGCAGTCGCGTCGGCGCTCCGCGCCACGGCCCGCGGCCTACCCGGTGCCGTCCCGGTACGCCGGCGCGCCTCGTGGCGCCGATCGGGCGGGCCCGGGAGGGGTGCGCACTGCTCCCTTTGCTCTGCACACCGAGGCGCGCGCACCTCGGCGAGTGATCGGACGTCGAGAGTGCCCGCGCGCCACGGTGTGCAGAGCAAAGCCGGGAGTAGACACCCACCCCCGCCGCCCGATCCCGCCTCGACTCGACCTGCCGGACTCGGGCGCGTGGCCCGTGATCACGACGGCGCCGCCCGCGCGAGGTCACTGTCCGTCCGCGAACCGGGCCCGGGGCGTGGCGACCGAGCCGGGCGGCCCCGGGCACCTGCAGCGCCGGTCGGTAGCGTCGCGACGGTGACGAGGACGCTGCCCGCCCTGGACCTGACCTCCGACCCGGTGACGCTCACGGCAGCGCTGGTCGACGTCGCGAGCGTCTCCGGGGACGAGAAGGAGCTCGCCGACGCGCTCGAGCGTGCGTTGCGGACGCAGGCGCCGCACCTGGAGGTCCTGCGGTCCGGTGACGCGGTGCTCGCCCGCACGAACCTCGGCCGGCCGCACCGCGTCCTCCTGGCCGGGCACCTCGACACGGTCCCGATCGCCGACAACGTGCCGTCGTACCGGGCCGACGGGATCGTGCACGGCTGCGGCACGTCCGACATGAAGTCCGGTGACGCCGTGTTCGCCCACCTCGCGGCCACACTGCCGGATCCGCGGCACGACGTGACCTTCGTGTTCTACGACTGCGAGGAGATCGAGGCCGAGCGCAACGGCCTGGGCCGGATCGAGCGCGAGCACCGGGACTGGCTCGACGCCGATCTCGCGATCCTCGGTGAGCCCACCGACGGTGCGCTCGAGGCAGGCTGCCAGGGCACGTTGCGGGTCGAGCTCCGCACCTCGGGGCGGCGCGCGCACTCCGCGCGGTCCTGGCTGGGCGACAACGCGATCCACCGCGCCGGCGAGATCCTCGCCCGGCTCGCCGCCTACGACGCCCGCGACGTCGACATCGACGGCTGCCTCTACCGCGAGGGGCTGCAGGCGGTGCGGATCGGCGGCGGTGTCGCCGGCAACGTCGTCCCGGACGAGTGCGTCGTCACCGTCAACTTCCGGTTCGCGCCGGACCGCTCGGCGGACCAGGCCGTGGAGCACGTCCGCGAGGTGTTCGACGGGTTCCCGCTGACCGTCACCGATCTCTCGCCGGGGGCGCTGCCGGGGCTGTCGGCGCCCGCCGCCGCCGAGTTCGTCACCGCGAGCGGCGCCACGCCGCGCGCGAAGTACGGCTGGACCGACGTCTCGCGGTTCGCCGCCCTCGGCATCCCGGCCGTCAACTACGGACCCGGTGACCCGAACCTGGCGCACACCCGCGAGGAACACGTCGCCGAGGACGCGATCACCGCCTGCGCGGCCGTGCTGCGCCGCTACCTCGCGCCCTGAGCCAGCCGGGCGATCGGCGTGCACGCACGCGGAATACCGTGAGCCGCATGGCCGACGAGAACGCCGATCCCCAGAGGCTGCCGGAGAAGCAGCGTGGCCCGGTCGTGCTGCGGCGCAGCCGCAGCATCGAGCCGACGACCACCGACCAGCGGCTGCTCGACTCGCGGGGGCCGACGGACTGGGTGCACACCGATCCGTGGCGGGTCCTGCGGATCCAGGCGGAGTTCGTCGAGGGCTTCGGGATGCTCGCCGAACTGCCCCGGGCCGCCACGGTGTTCGGGTCGGCCCGCACACCGGTTGGCTCGGCCGAGTACGAACAGGGGCGCGAGCTCGGGGCCCGGCTGGCCGGAGCCGGTTTCGCTGTGATCACCGGCGGTGGTCCGGGCGCGATGGAGGCGGCCAACCGGGGCGCGTCGGAGGCCGGGGGTCTCTCGGTCGGGCTGGGCATCGAGCTGCCGTTCGAGCAGGGCCTGAACCCGTGGGTCGACCTCGGGATCAACTTCCGGTACTTCTTCGCGCGCAAGACGATGTTCGTGAAGTACTCGCAGGCGTTCGTCTGCCTGCCCGGTGGCTTCGGCACCCTCGACGAGCTGTTCGAGGCCCTCGTCCTCGTGCAGACCAAGAAGGTCACCAAGTTCCCGGTCGTCCTGCTCGGCACCGACTACTGGGGCGGGCTGCACGACTGGATCGCGAAGACCGTGCTGCGCGACGGGAAGGTCTCCGAGAAGGACATGGACCTGCTCTACCTGACCGACGACATCGACGACGCCGTCGACGTCGTCGTCGGCGAGGCCTACCACGCCTGGGAGGAGACGCACTGATGACCGACGCCGCACCCGGGTTCTCCGTCTGCGTGTACTGCGCCAGCTCCGACGGCGTCGCCGAGCACTACCTCGATCTCGCCGGGGCCGTCGGCCGGGGCGTCGCGGACCGCGGCTGGACACTCGTGTCGGGCGGCGGGCGTCGTTCCATGATGGGTGCGGTCGCCGCCGGTGCCCGCTCGGCGGGCGGCCGGACCGTCGGGATCATCCCGAAGTCCATGGTCGACTGGGAGTGGGCAGACCACGAGAGCGACGAGCTCGTGATCACCGACAGCATGCGGGACCGCAAGCGCCAGATGGAGGAGCGGTCCGACGCGTTCCTGGCCCTCCCGGGCGGCATCGGGACCTGCGAGGAACTGTTCGAGGTGTGGACGTCGGGGGTGCTCGGTCTGCACGACAAGCCGGTCGTCGTGCTCGACCCGGACGGGCACTGGGACGGGCTGCTCGACTGGGTCGCGGGCCTGCAGGACCGCGGTTTCGCCGCGCGCCCTCCGATGGGACGACTGCAGGTGGTCCGATCCGACGGCGCAGGACCGGACGGCGCCGCGCTCGTCGGCGCCGCTCTCGACGCCTGCGCCCGTCCCGTCGCGTGACCCGCCCGGGCGGCGACGGCGTGCCGTCCGTCGATCCGGAGCGTCTGGTCGCGTCCAAGGCCGGTCGCCGGATCACTGTCGTCCTGCCCGCGCTGGACGAGGAGACGACGATCGGCCCACTGGTCTCCGGTCTCCTGCGGCTCGCGGGTGGGCCGCCGGCACTGGTGGACGACGTCGTCGTCCTCGACTCGGGCTCCACCGACCGCACGGCGGCGCGCGCCGCCGCGGCCGGTGCCCGTGTGCTCGACCGGGAACGCGCGGTGCCGGAGGTCCCGGTGCTGCCCGGCAAGGGCGAGGCGATGTGGCGGGCGGTCGTCGCGCTGGGATCCGGAGCCGCCCCGTCCGACCTGATCTGTTTCGTCGACGCCGATCTCGTCGACCCGGACCCCGAGCTCGTCCCACGGTTGGTGGCGCCGTTGCTGCACCAGCCGGGGACGGCGCTGGTGAAGGGTTTCCACCGCCGTCCGCTCGACGGGCCGGACGGTCACGAGGGCGGCCGGGTCACCGAGCTCATGGCCCGGCCCCTGCTGGCGGCGCTGCGGCCCGGGCTGCGGCACGTCCGGCAGCCCCTCGGCGGTGAGTACGCGGCCACCGTGGGGCTGCTCGACCGGCTGCCGTTCGCCACGGGGTACGGCGTCGACGTCGGCCTGCTGCTCGACACCGTCGCGCTCCGGGGTCCCGAGGCGGTCGGGCAGGCCGATCTCGGCGTCCGGCGGCACCGCAACCGGCCGCTGCACGAGCTCGCCCGTACCTCGCGGGAGGTGCTCGCGACCGCGCTGGACCGGTGCGGGATCGACGACTCCGGCGCCGGCCTCGTGGGGTTCCTGCCCGGAGACGACGACGGTGCCCCCGGCTGGCGCACCGAGACACACACCCTCGTCCAGGTCGACCGTCCCCCGCCCGGTGACGTCCGCGCCGGCGGTCCGGCCGAGCCGGTGGCCGTGGGCGCCCGGCCGCGTGGGGCGGGCGCCGCCGTCGTCCGCTCGTGATGAGATGGGTCCATGGGGACCGCGCTGGTGTACGTGCTCGTCCTCGCCGTGGTGGCGGCGCTCGTCTTCGTGATCGCCGCCGCCGTCTTCGGGCGGGGCGAGGAGCTGGCCCCGCTCGCGCCGGACGCGACGCCGACCCGGCTGCCCGCACGCGAGGTGGCCGGCTCCGACGTGCGGGACCTGCGGTTCCAGCAGGTCCTGCGCGGGTACCGGATGGCGGAGGTCGACTGGGCGCTGGACCGGCTGGCCGGTGAGCTGGACCGGGTCCGCGCCGACCGGCACGAGCTGGCCGACCGGGTCGCCCGGCTGGAGGCGACGATCGCGCGGATGCACGCCGGGGAGACCCCGGGGGAGGATCCGCGCCGGCAGCGGTGAACTCGCGGGCCGCGGGCCGCGGGCTCGGGGGGCTCGGGGGGGGTGCCGGAGTGAGCAGAGCAAGGGACGGGCGGGGGAGTGGGCGACGTGCGTGACGGTGAGCAGAGCAAAGGGCCGGCGGAGCTGACCGTCCCGGTCGACGTCGATGTACCCGCCGCGGTGCTCTGGGACGTCGTCTCCGACCTCGAGGGCCAGTCGGAGTGGATGCTCGCCACGACCGTCCAGATCACCTCGGGGGACGGCCGTTCGGTCGGCACCGAGCTGCGCGCCACGACCGGGCTCGGTCCGCTCGGCGTCGCCGACACGATGCGGGTCACCGAGTGGACCGAGCCGCCCGCCGGCGGGTCCGGGACGCGACGGATCGTCGTCGCGCACACCGGCACCGTCATCCGGGGTGACGGGGTGTTCGTCGTCGAGGAGCTCGGGCCCGGCCGGTCCCGGTTCCTGTGGGCCGAACTGCTGGAGCTGCCGCTCGGGGCACTGGGCCGGCTCGGCTGGCCGGTCGTCCGGCCGGTGATGCGGGCCGGGGTCGCGCACTCCTTGCGTGCGATGGCGCGGCGCACCGAGCAGCGCCATCACGGGCAGGACGGGGGAGGAGCGCCGAGGTGAGCAGAGCAGAGGCACCGGACGGGAGGGGCCGCTGCGACTGGGCGCTCTCGGGCCCCGACTACGTCGCCTACCACGACGACGAGTGGGGCCACCCCGTGCACGGCACCGCGGCCTGGTTCGAACGCATGACCCTCGAGGGGTTCCAGTCCGGCCTGTCGTGGATCGTCATCCTGCGCAAGCGCCCGGCGTTCCGCGAGGTCTTCCACGACTTCGACCCCGAGCGCGTCGCCCGCTTCGGCGACGACGACGTGGCCCGCCTGCTCACCGACGCCCGCATCGTCCGGAACCGGCAGAAGATCGAGGCCGCGGTCACCAACGCGCGGGCCGTCCTCGACCTGGCCGACGCCGGTGACGACCTCGGCGGCCTCCTCGCCTCGTTCGCCCCGGACCCGGCCGAGCATCCCCGCCCGGCCCGGATCGAGGACGTCCCCGGGAGCACCCCGGAGTCCACCGCCTTGTCGAAGGCGCTCAAGAAGCGCGGGTTCCGGTTCGTCGGCCCGACGACCTGCTACGCCCTCATGCAGGCGACCGGTCTCGTCGACGACCACGTCGCGTACTGCTGGCGGGCCGGCGCCGCCCGGGACGCCTGAGACGACCACGCCGGACGGTCGCCGCGCTGTTGCGCTGCGTGAACGCGCCCGCGCCCGCGCCCGCGCCGTGATCGCCTCGGTTGCACCCCGCCACCGGGGATGGGGAACAATGGAGGTCCACGGTCGGCGCGTGCCCCGAGCGCGTCCCCGAGGAACGACTGTTGAGGAAGCTGACGGAGGACGGACGAATGGCCGCGATGAAGCCCCGCACCGGCGACGGGCCCATGGAAGTCACCAAGGAGGGTCGGGGCATCGTGATGCGCGTCCCGCTCGAGGGCGGTGGGCGTCTGGTCGTCGAGATGACCCCGGACGAGGCCACGGACCTCAGCGAGGCGCTCAAGTCGACCGTCGGCTGACCGACCGCTCCCCCTCGGTCGAGCGGTGCGACGGCGGGGCCGGGTGACCGGCCCCGCCGTCGTTCAGGCCACGCTCTCGTAGACCTCGAGGGTCCGGCGGGCCATCTCCGCCCAGGCGAACTCGGTGACCGCCCGCTCCCGGCCCCGCTCACCCATCCGCGCCGCCCGCTCCGGGTCCGCCACCAGCGCGTTGACCCCGTCGGCGATGGACTTCTCGAACCCCTCGGTGTCGGCCGGGTCGTAGTGCGCGAGCAGGCCCGTCTCGCCGTCCGCGACGACCTCCGGGATCCCGCCGACGTCGGACGCGACGACGGCCGTCCCGCAGGCCATTGCCTCCAGGTTCACGATCCCCAGCGGCTCGTACACCGACGGGCACACGAACACCGTCGCCGCGGACAGCAGCTGCCGCACCTCGGTGGTCTTGAGCATCCGCTGGATCCAGACGACGCCGGAGCGCGACGCCGACAGCTCCGTCACCGCCGCCTCGGTCTCGGCCGCGATCTCCGCGGTGTCCGGCGCGCCGGCACACAGCACGACCTGCGCCGCCGGGTCGAACCGGTGCGCCGCCGCGACGAGGTGCTTCAGCCCCTTCTGCCGGGTGATCCGCCCGACGAACACCACCATCGGCCGGTCCGGGTCCACGCCGTTCTCGAGGAGGGCGTCGCGGGCCGGGTCGGGCGCGTAGAAGCCGGTGTCGATCCCGTTGTGCACCACGTGCACCAGCTCCGGGTCGATCGCCGGGTACGCCGCGAGGACGTCGCGGCGCATGCCGTGCGACACCGCGACGACGGCGTCCGCGGCCTCGTAGGCGGTCCGCTCCACCCACGACGACAGCCGGTACCCGCCGCCGAGCTGCTCGGCCTTCCAGGGGCGCAGCGGCTCCAGCGAGTGCGCGGTCACGACGTGCGGGCGGCCGTGCAGCAGCGCGCCGATGTGGCCGGCCATGTTGGCGTACCAGGTGTGCGAGTGCAGGACGTCGCACCGCTCCAGCTCGGCGGCCATCGACAGGTCCACGCCCAGCGTCGTCAGCGCTGCGTTGGCGCCGTCGGGCAGCGGTGGCGCGGAGTGCGCGCGGGCGTCGGCCGGGGCGTCGATCCCCGGCTCGGCGAAGCAGTGGACGTCGACGTCGACCAGCTCCCGCAGGGCGGGGACGAGGTGTCCGACGTGGACTCCGGCACCGCCGTAGACGGCGGGCGGGTATTCACGGGTGAGCAGGCCGACGCGCACGGCGGGTGACGCTACTGCGTCCGGGTGCCGCCACGCGACCCACCGGGGTGCCCGGATCGCTCCGGCCGGGTCCGGCAGCACCGGACATATGGCCCCGCCACCGTGTGCCTACTACTGTTCACACCATGCGACCGACGGCGTCCGGGCGTCTTCCCGGAAGGGTTCTCGGAATCGTGCTGGCCGGCGGGGAGGGCAAGCGCCTCTGGCCCCTCACCGCCGATCGCGCCAAGCCTGCCGTCCCGTTCGGTGGCAACTACCGGCTCATCGACTTCGTCCTGTCGAACCTGGTGAACGCGGGCATGGACCGGCTCTGCGTGCTGACCCAGTACAAGTCCCACTCGCTGGACCGGCACATCTCCACGACGTGGCGACTGTCCAGCGTCCTCGACCAGTACATCACCACGGTCCCGGCGCAGCAGCGGCTCGGCCGCCGCTGGTACACGGGCAGCGCCGACGCGATCTTCCAGAGCCTGAACCTGGTCTACGACGACGAGCCCGAGTACATCGCCGTGTTCGGCGCCGACCACGTCTACCGGATGGACCCGGCGCAGATGATCGCCCAGCACGCCGAGTCCGGCGCGGGCGTCACCGTCGCCGGTATCCGGGTGCCGCGGGCCGAGGCCAAGGCGTTCGGCTGCATCGCCTCCGACGAGACCGGGCGGATCACCGAGTTCCTGGAGAAGCCGTCCGACCCGCCGCACGTGCCGGACGACCCCGAGGTCACCTTCGCGTCGATGGGCAACTACGTCTTCACGACCGAGGCGCTGCTCGACGCGCTGAAGGCCGACGCCGCGAACGCGGACTCCGACCACGACATGGGCGGCGACATCATCCCGGCGCTGGTGGCGAAGGGGGACGCGCACGTCTACGACTTCGCCGACAACGTCGTCCCCGGCGCGACCGACCGTGACGAGGGCTACTGGCGCGACGTCGGGACCATCGACGCGTACTACGACGCGCACACCGACCTCGTCTCCGTGCACCCGATCTTCAACCTGTACAACGCGCGCTGGCCGATCCGCACCGCGACGCCCGCCCTGCCGCCGGCGAAGTTCGTCGAGGGCGGCATCGCGCAGGACTCGATCGTCGGCGCCGGGACGATCATCTCCGGGGCCATCGTGCGCCGGTCGGTGATCAGCCCGAACGTCAGCGTCCAGGGCGGCGCGGAGGTCTCCGACTCGGTGGTGCTGCCGGGTGCCCGGATCGGGCGGGGCGCGGTCGTGCGGCGGGCGATCCTGGACAAGAACGTCGTCGTACCGGACGGCGCGCTGATCGGCGTCGACCTCAACCTGGACCGCAGCCGCTACACCGTCTCCAACGGCGGCGTCGTCGTTCTCGGGAAGGGCGTCACGGCCCAGTGAGTCACCGGCGGACGGCGCAGAGCATGCCGTCCGCCACCGGGAGCAGCGCGGACAGCAGCCGCTCGTCGTCGCGCACCAGCGCGGCGGTCTCGCGCAGCGCCGCCGTCCCCGGGCCGTCCTCCGAGCCGTCGCCCGCGACGCGGCCCCTGTCGAGCACACCCTCCAGGACCAGCACGCCACCGGGGCGGAGCAGCCGGACCGCCTCGGCGAGGTAGCCCGGGTACTCGGCGGGGACGGCGTCCGCGACGACGAGGTCGTAGCCGCCGTCGGTGAGCCGCGGCAGCACGTCGAGCGCCATCCCGTTGATCAGGCGCAGCCGGCCGGGGCCGTAGCCGGCGCCGATCGCGGTGCGCTTCGCCGCGCGCTGCAGCTCCGGGTCGACGTCGATGGTAGTGAGCACGCCGTCCGCCGCCATGCCCCGGAGCAGGTAGAGCCCGCTGACACCGGCTCCGGTGCCGATCTCGACGACGGCGCGCGCGGCGACCGTCGCCGCCAGCACGGACAGCGCCGCACCGCCGGCCGGGGAGATCGGGTGCGCGCCCGCCGACGTGCCGAGCGCACGGGCCTCGCCGAGCGCGTCGTCCTCGGCGAGGTAGCCCTCGGCGTACGCGGCGCCCCCCGCGGGTGTGCTCATGGCGCAAGATTATCTACGTACCGGTCCGGAACGATTTCACAGACTTCTCTCAGATCCGTTTCACATGCTCCTCATCAGCGGCGGGCACTCTGTACTGCAACGAACCAGACCTCGCGGGCGAGCGAACAACCGACCGGCCGCGATCGACGGAGGTGCCCCGCCCCGATGCCTGCTCCTCGAACCGCCGACGACGCCCCTGTCCGGGACGCCGCCGGCACGCGCCCCGGTGAGGGCGCCGACTGGACCCCGCCCAGCTGGGACGAGGTCGTCCGGGAGCACGCCGACCGTGTCTACCGGCTCGCCTACCGCCTGTCCGGCAACCAGCACGACGCCGAGGACCTCACCCAGGAGACGTTCATCCGGGTGTTCCGCTCGCTCGCGTCGTACAAGCCGGGCACGTTCGAGGGCTGGCTGCACCGCATCACGACGAACCTGTTCCTGGACATGGTCCGCCGCCGCGCCCGCCTCCGGATGGAGGGCCTGCCGGAGGACACCGAGCGGGTCCCCGGTGGCGGCCCCGAGCCGGAGACCGTGTTCGCGATCAACCACCTGGACCCGCACCTGCAGGCCGCGCTGGACGAGCTCCCGCCGGACTTCCGGGTCGCCGTCGTCCTGTGCGACGTCGAGGGCCTGTCCTACGAGGAGATCGGGGCGACGCTCGGTGTGAAGCTGGGCACGGTGCGCAGCCGGATCCACCGCGGGCGGACCGCGCTGCGCGCGTCGCTGGAGCGGCACCGTGCCGCCGAGCGGGACGAGGCGGTGGCAACCGACCGCAACCCGGTGGCAGAGTTGACGTCGTGACCGATCGACGGCGTTTCCAGGTCGTCCCCCCGGACTGGGGGGAGGCCCACCTGACGCTCGAGGCGGTCGTCGCCTACGTGGACGACGAGCTGGCCCGCGGCCCGCACGACCGGGCCACCCGGCACCTCGGGCACTGCCCGGACTGCGCGGCCGAGGTCGCCGAGCAGCGGCGGGCCCGGTCAGCGCTGCGCGGTGCCGACGCGTCGACGCTGCCGCCGTCGCTGATGAGCGCGCTGCGGTCGATCCCGCAGGACACCGAACTCCCCCCGCCGCCGGCGGGCCTCTCGCTCACCCCCGACGGCGAGCTCGTCTCGGTGCTGCGTCCCGCCGAGTTCGGTGACACCGGAGAGCGCCGCTCCCGCCGGTCGCGGCGGGTGCGGCTCGGCACCGGTGCAGCCGTGTCCGGGATCGCGCTGGGCGCGCTCGCGTTCGGCGTACCGGCCGCGACGACGTCGGCCCCGGCCCCCGGCGGCCCGGGTCCCGGAGCCGCCGCCGTCGCCCGGTTCGCCACCACCCCGACGCAGGCCCCGCGTCAGCGCTCGTCGTCGGCGACCCCGGCGCCGGGCACCCCCGCGTCGCCGACCGGTGGCGTCACCCCGGCGGCGCCGACCTCCACCGTCCGCAACGCCGGGCTGCCCCCGTCCGGCTGACGGCGCCGGACCGATACAGGGACTTCACCGCCGGACCGGCAGTCTGGCGGGGTGCTGTGGGGTGACGCGACGTCGTGCGTGACGGGCCGGCGATGAGCGGGACTCCCGACCACGGGGACGACCGCCCCGGAGACCCGGCCGGATCGGCCCCGCCCCGGCTGGAGCCGCGTCCGCTGACCCGCCCGGACACCGATCCCGGCGAGCGGGCCGCGTTCGGACGCCCGGACGGCGTCGGCTCGTCGTTCGCGCCGCCGCCGCGGCACGGCTCCCGCAACGGGTCCGGCCTGCCCGCCGCACCACCGCCGACGGCCGCGGTCGCCCGCGCGTTCGGCAGGCCCGAGGACGGGGGCCCCGGCCTGCAACGGCCGGCGGCCGACGAGGCGGAGGGTCCGGCCACTCCCGGTGAGCAGAGCAAAGAGGCGTTCTGGCCGGGCGGTTCCACCGACGACCCGTGGCGGGATCCGGGGACCCCGGTGGTCGCGTCCGCCCCGCACGGCGACGCCGACCCCGAGCCCGGTCCCGACCCGGAGGACGGCCCGCGGCTCAGCGTCCGCGACGTCCTCTTCGGCAAGCGGGTGCAGCCCCGCGCCCTGGCACTCCTCGGCGTGCTGGCGCTCGGCATCGGCGCGCTCGGCGGTCTCGTCGGGCACTGGACGGCGTCCGGGGCGAGCGAGCTGACCAGCCCCGGCGCGGTGCTCGCGTCGGCGGAGGAGGCGAAGGAACGTCCGCCCGGGTCGGTACCGGAGGTCGCCGGCCGGGTCCTGCCGTCGGTGGTGTCGCTGGAGGTGTCGGTCGGCAACCAGGCGGGCAACGGTTCCGGCATCGTCATCGACCCCGAGGGCTACGTCCTCACCAACGACCACGTCGTCGCGCCCGCCGCGGGGCCCGGTGAGGGCTCGATCGAAGCCGTGTTCTCCGACGGTTCCCGGCTCCCGGCGACCGTGGTCGGCGCCGACCCGATGACCGACCTCGCCGTGGTGAAGGTGCCGGTCGCGAACCCGACGGTGGCGGCCATCGGCCGGTCCTCGGAGCTCGCCGTCGGCGACGCGGTGATCGCGATCGGGTCGCCGTTCGGGCTGGCCGGCACCGTGACGACCGGCATCGTCTCGGCCGTCGACCGCCCGGTCCGGCTCGACCCGGAGGGCAGCGCCGGTGACGCCGTCATCGACGCCGTGCAGACCGACGCCGCGATCAACCCCGGCAACTCGGGCGGGCCGCTGGTGGACGCGACCGGCGCCGTCGTCGGGATCAACACCGCGATCCGCAGCGCGAGCGCCGCCGAGGGCGGCGGTCAGGGCGGCTCGATCGGCCTCGGGTTCGCCATCCCGATCGACGACGCACGCGCGATCGCCGAGGAGCTCATCCGCAGCGGCCGGGTCGCGCACGCCGATCTCGGGGTGAACGCGCGCTCGGTGACCGACGGCTCCACCGACGGTGCCCAGGTGCAGAACGTCGTCGCCGGGGGACCGGCCGCGGCCGCGGGTGTCGTGGAGGGTGACGTCGTCGTCCGGGTCGCGGGCCGTCCCATCGCCGGCGCCGACGAGTTCGTCGTCGCGGTGCGGGAGCACGACCCCGGTGAGCAGATCCCGATCGAGCTCGTCCGTCAGGGCCGACCGCTCACCGTGACCGCGACGCTCGGCGAGCGCTGAGGAGGACCGGCGCACACCGGTCTCACAGGGACCGGCCGTACGCTGACGGTGTGTTCGAGAACATCGGCATGTGGGAGATCCTCGTCCTCGTGGTCGCGGGTCTGTTCATCCTCGGCCCCGACCGCCTCCCCGAGGCCGCCCGCTGGCTGGGCAGCGCCGTACGGCAGGTCAAGGACTACGCCACCGGCGCCCAGAACCACCTGAAGAAGGAGCTGGGCCCGGAGTTCGACCAGATCCGCCAGCCCCTGGACGACCTGCGGAGCCTGCGGTCGCTGAACCCCCGCCGCGCCATCACCCGCAGCCTGTTCTCCGACGACGATCCGGTGAAGCCGAACGGGTTCGCGCCCGGTGCCGCAGGCTCGAACGGCTCCGAGGCCGCTGCCGGGGGCGTGGCGGCGACCGGTGCTGCGGGCGCCGCGGCGAGCGCACCCGCACCGGCGCCCCGGCCGCCGCAGCAGCCGCTGTCCTCCGGGGAGCAGCCGCCGGTCGACCCCGACGCGACCTGACGGGACGCCCCGGGGCCCGGGGCGACGGGCGGGCTCAGCCCAGCAGGGCCGGCCGGCGCAGGTGGTGCTCCGTGGCCTGCTGGTAGGCGTGCGCCGCGGCCAGGACGGTCGCGTCGGCGTGCCGCGGCCCCACGACCTGCAGCCCGACCGGCAGCCCGGCGGAGGTGAACCCGCACGGCACCGACGTCGCCGGCTGCTGGGTCATGTTGAACGGGTAGGTGAAGGGCGTCCACGACGTCCAGCGCGGGTCGTGCCAGCCCTCGGGGACCTCCCGGCCGCCCTCGAACGCGGTGATCGGCAGCGTCGGGGTGAGCAGCAGGTCGTAGGAGTCGTGGAAGGCGCCCATCAGGGTGCCGAGCTCGTTGCGGACGGCCATCGCGCCCAGGTAGTCGAGCGCGGACACCCGCTCGCCCTGCTCGGCGATCCCGACGAGCGCCGGGTCCATCGCCGTCCGCGCCTCGGCGCCGATCGGTTCGAGCGACTTGGCCGCCGCGGCGAACCAGAGCGTGTGGAACGGCTCGATCGGGTCGGCGAACCCCGGGTCGGCGTGCTCCACGGTCGCGCCGAGCGCGCGGGAGAACACCGCGACGGCGTCGGCGACCAGCGCGGCCACCTCCGGGTCGACGTCGACGAAGCCGAGCGTGGGCGAGAACGCGATCCGCAGGCCCTGGGCCCCGCCGGCCAGCCGCTCGACGGCGGACTCCCGGGGCACGTCGAACACCCACGGGTCGTGGGTGTCGGGCTGGGCGACGACGTCGTGCAGCAGCGCCGCGTCGGCGACGGTGCGGGTCATGGGGCCGACGTGGGCGAGGGTGCCGAACGCCGAACCCGGGTAGTGCGCGATGCGGCCGTAGGTCGGCTTGTGCGCGACCGTCCCGGTGAAGGCGGCGGGGATCCGCACCGAGCCACCGGCGTCGGTCCCCAGCGACAGCGGGCCCATTCCCAGGCCGACGGCGGACGCGGACCCGCCCGACGAGCCGCCCGCCGTCCTCGTCGGGTCCCACGGGTTGGTGGTGACGCCGGTCAGCGGCGAGTCGGTGACGCCCTTCCAGGCCAGCTCCGGGGTGGTGTTCTTGCCCAGCAACACCGCGCCGGCGGCGCGGACCCGGGCGACCGGCGGGCCGTCGACCTCGAACGGGCCGTCGGGCGAGGTCGTCGTCGATCCGCGGCGGGTCGGCCAGCCGATCGTCAGGAGCATGTCCTTGATCGACGTGGGGACGCCGTCCAGCGGGCCGATCGGCTCGCCGGCCTGCCAGCGCGCCTCGGAGTCCTTCGCCTGCGACAGCGCGGAGTCGGCGTCGACGAGGCAGTAGGCGTTGACGGCCCCGTCGTGGGCCTCGATGCGGTCCAGCGCGTCCCGGGTGGCCTGGACGGGGGAGACCTCGCCGGTACGGTAGGCGGCCAGCAGCTCGGTCGCGCTCAGGTCCGCGGTCGTCTCGCTCACGAGTTCCCTCCGGTGGCAGTCTCTTCTGCGGGGCTCACGAGCTCGCCCCGGTGCTGTCTGCGGGGCTCACGAGTTCGCCCCGGTGCTGACGTACCCGCGTTCCGGGTCCACGACGTTGCGCAGCTCCCGGCCCTCCCGGAAGCGCGCGAGGTTGTCGGCGAACAGGTCGACGAGCATGGTCTTCCAGCCGACGACGTCACCGGACATGTGCGGGGAGAGCAGGACGTTCTCCATGTCCCAGAGCGGCGAGCCCGCGGGGAGCGGCTCGACCTCGAAGACGTCCAGTGCGGCGCCCGCGATCCGGCCGGACGCCAGCGCGTCGGTCAGGTCGTCCTGCACGACCAGCGGCCCCCGCCCGACGTTGATCACCCGCGCCCGCTCGGGCAGCAGCGCGATCGTCCCGCTGTGCAGCATGCCTCGGGTCGCGTCGGTCAGCGGCGCGGCGAGCACCAGGTGGTCGGAGTCGGGCAGGAGGTCGGGCAGCTCGTCGAAGGCATGCACGCCCTCGGCCGCGCGGCGGCCGACCAGCCGCACGGTCATCCCCACGACACCGAGCAGGTCGGCGATCGCGTGCCCGATCGGGCCGCTCCCGACGACGGTGGCGACCTTCCCGGCGACGGTCTCGGTCTCGCGATGCTGCCAGGTGCGCTCGCGCTGCAGGGCCAGCGACCGGGCGGTGTCCTTGGCGAAGGCGATCACCGCGCCGAGCACGAACTCGGCCATCGGCCGGTCGAACACGCCGCGCGAGTTCGTCAGCGTCACCGGGGAGCTGAGCAGCTCGGGGAACGCGACCCGGTCGACGCCGGCGCTGGCGGTGTGCACCCAGCGCAGGTCGGCGGTGCGCTCGGGCGACCACACCTGCCGGACGGCGTCCGAGGTGAAGTCCCAGGTGAGCAGGACGTCGCTGCCGGGGAGCGCGGCGGCCAGCTCGTCGGCGCTCGACACGATCCTGAGGCGTGCGTCACCGATGCGGTCATCGATCCCGGGCGGGGCGTCGCCCGCGCACAGCGCGGTGATGGTGGTGGGGTCCTGACCAGCGGAAACCGGCAACGGGAGATCCTGTCGGTGGGGAGGTCGGGCGGCGTTGACACGCTAGGAAGCGCACCTAGGATTGTCAACAATCCACCTATCCGGTGGAGGTCTCCCCGTATCCGCGAACGTCCGAGGGGAAACGGATGCCCAAGCTGATCAGGATCGAACTCGCGAAGCGCGGTGTCGCGTGCACCGCGGAACTGCTGGAGAAGGAGGCCCCGCGGACGTCCGCGGCGGTCTGGGAGGCCCTCGCGGGTGGCCCGCAGGGTGGTGACGCGCAGCACGCCAAGTACGCCCGCAACGAGGTCTACACGATCGTCCCGCGGTTCGGCCCGCGGATCGGCCAGGAGAACCCGACCGTCACCCCGATCCCGGGCGACGTCTGCTATTTCGACTTCCACGGGGGCATGCTCGACGCGGCCTTCAAGGACGACCAGGGCATCGACGCGGACCAGGGCGGCATCGACCTGGCGATCTTCTACGGCCGGAACAACCTGCTGCTGAACGGCGACGTCGGCTGGGTGCCCGGGAACGTCTTCGCGACGATCGTCGACGGGCTGGACGCGATCGCGACGGCCTGCCACGACGTCTGGCGTTCCGGCAGCGTCGGAGAGCGGCTCGTCTACTCGCGGGTCGAGTGAGCCCCTTGCGGTGACCCCGGGCTCTGTAGGATTGTCGACAACATGAGCACGGTCGGCATCCTGTACCCCGGATACTCCGCGGAGGACGACTACCCCCGCGCCGAGAAGCTCCTCGCCGACGGCAGCAGGCTCCCGCTGGTCCACTCCGAGATGAAGGTGGACGCACACCGGGAGGACGCGCTGCTCGACATCGGTGGCGACGACGTCCTCGCCGAGGCGGCCGGGCGCGTCGCCGCCGAGGCGGGGCCCCTCGACTCGGTCGTCTGGGCCTGCACCTCGGGCAGCTTCATCTTCGGCCCCGAGGGGGCGGCCCGGCAGGCGGCGGCGCTGGAGAAGGCGGCGGGCGTGCCGGCGTCGAGCACGTCGTTCGCGTTCGTGGACGCCTGCAAGCGGCTCGGCGTCACGACGGTGGCGGTCGGCGCGACCTACCCGCCGGACGTCGCCGGGGCGTTCGTGCAGTTCCTGACCCACCACGGCATCTCGGTGCTGACCGTCTCCGCGCGGGACATCATCACCGCCGCGGAGGTCGGGACGCTGCCGTCGTCGACGGTGCTCGAGTTCGCCGACGCGGTGTCGTCGGACGCGCCGGCCGCCGACGCGGTGCTGCTGCCGGACACCGCACTGCACACCGTGGAGATCCTGGACGCGCTCGACGAGCGTCTCGGCAAGCCGGTGCTGACGGCCAACCAGGTCAGCATCTGGCAGGGCCTGCGCCTGGCCGGCTCGGACGTCGACCGCCCCGGGCTGGGGACGTTGTTCCGGAAGGGGTGAGCCCGGGTGGGCCTGGACGTCTCGGACCTGGAGCCGGTCAGCCGGCGGTCGACCGCGGAGATCGTCGCGGACCGGATCCGCGCCGCGATCATGCGCGGCACGTTCGCGCCGGGCACCCAGCTCGGCGAGGTGGACCTGGCCGGACGGCTCGGGGTGAGCCGGGGGCCGCTGCGCGAGGCGATGCAGCGGCTCGTCGCCGAGGGGCTCCTGCGCAGCGAGCGGCACCGCGGCCTGTTCGTGCGCGAGCTCGGCCCCGACGACGTCCGTGACGTGTACCTGGCCCGGACCGCGGTCGAGCGGGCCGCAGCGCTGCAGGTGCTGGCGGGGGACCGGGCGTCGGCCGTCGTCGCGCTGGAGATCCCGCTCGGTGCGATGGAGGCCGCCGCGGCGGCCGGGGACGCGATCGGCCTCGCCGACGCCGACCACGACTTCCACGCCGCGCTGGTCGCGGCGTCCGGGAGCCCGCGGCTGCGCCGGATGACCGACGGGCTGCTCGTCGAGACCCGGATGTGCCTGGCCGCGTTCCAGCAGACCGCCCCGCCCGCCCCGGAGCTGCTCGCCGAGCACGAGGGGCTGCGCGACGCCCTGCGCGACGGCCGGACCGAGCTCCTGCTCGACCGGCTGGCCGCACACATGGACGATGCCGTCACCCGGATCCTCGCCGCGATGCCCGGGGCCGCCTGAGCCGGAACCGTGTGAATCGGGGCGCTCGCCGCCCCGCGCGATCGTTCGCATACGTAACATCTGGGCACGTGACGGGCGTGCTCGAGGGATTCCTGGTCATCACGGTCGTCGTCGCCGTCGGGTACGCCCTGGGCCGGGGCGGGGTCCTCGGCGACAACGGGTCCCGGGTCCTGGCGCGCACGGCGTTCTTCGTCGCCTCGCCCGCACTGCTGTTCACCACCCTGTCCCGGGCCGACGTCGGTGCGGTCTTCTCCTCCGCGCTCGTGGTCACGGCGTCACCAGCTCCCTGGCCTGCGCGTTGTTCGTCCCGATCGCGCTGCTGCGCCGCCGGCCCGCGGGGGAGGCGGTGGTCGGCTCGATGGCGTCGGGCTACGTCAACGCCGGCAACCTCGGCATCCCGATCGCGACCTACGTGCTCGGCGACCCGGCGACCGTCGCACCGGTGCTGCTGTTCCAGCTCGCGATCCTCACACCGCTGTTCACGACGCTGATGGACATCCTGCCCGGCGACGGCCGCGGCGAGCGTCCCGGCTGGACGCGCATCGCGTTCGCGCCGCTGCGCAACCCGATCGCCCTCGCGACGGCGGCCGGACTGATCGTGTCGGGTACGGGGATCACGCTGCCCGAGCCGGTCGCGGCGCCGATCGACCTGCTCGCCGACCTCGCCGTGCCCGCGATGCTGCTCGCGTTCGGGATCTCCCTGCACGGCGCCCGGCTGCCGGGCCTCGGGGACACCGCAGGCTCGGTGTGGACCGCCGTCGCGATCAAGAACGTCGTGCACCCGCTGCTCGCCTGGGCCCTGGCCGCCGGCCTGCTCGGGCTGACGGGGCCGGCGTTGCTGGCCGCCGTCGTCCTGGCCGCGCTGCCGACCGCGCAGAACGTGTTCGGCTACGCAGTGCGCTACGACCGCGCCGTCTCCGTGGCCCGTGAGTCCGCACTGGCATCGACGATCGTCGCGGTGCCGGTCCTGCTGGTCATCGCGGGTCTCCTGAGCTGACGGGCGTCCCGACCCACCGATCCGCCCGGCCGCCTGTCCGCCCGCCCGCTCGGGAGGGTGCTGCCCGTGGGCCGCTTTGCTCTGCACACCGGTACGCACCACCCGCCTGCGCGGCCCCCGGGTCGGGCGGGCCGGAGCCGGCCCGGTGCCGGAGTCCCGGCTCTGCCCGCCCCCCGGCGCGTACCGGTGTGCAGAGCAAAGGGAGCCAGGGGAGGCCCTTGCCCCGCCCCGGTCGCGCATGCTTCCCTTGGATTGTCGACAACTCGACAACTCGGGTCGACGGACCCGGATCCCAGCCGCACGCCGGACACCTCGACGCACCAGGAGCTGCGAACCCATGGCACAGCTGTCCCCGCTGCTGAAGCAGGCCACCCCGGTCCAGGCCGCCCGCGGTGAGGGCGTGTACCTGTACGACACCGACGGCCGCCGGCACCTCGACTTCACCGCCGGAATCGGCGTCACGTCCACCGGGCACTGCCACCCGACGGTCGTCAAGGCGGCGCAGGAGCAGGTCGGCACCCTGATCCACGGCCAGTACACGACCGTCATGCACCAGCCGCTGCTGAAGCTGGTCGAGCGGATGGGCGAGGTCCTGCCCGAGGGCATCGACTCGGTCTTCTTCACCAACTCCGGTTCGGAGGCCGTCGAGGCCTCGGTGCGGCTCGCGCGCCAGGCCACCGGCCGCTCCACGATCGTCGCCTTCGACGGCGGGTTCCACGGCCGCACGATGGGCGCCGCGGCGCTCACCACCTCCGGTGCGAAGATCCGCGCCGGGATCGGCCCGATGATGGGCGGGGTCGCGTTCTCCCCGTTCCCCTACGCCTACCGCTACGGCTGGTCGGAGGAGGACACCGTCGCGTTCGCGCTGCGCGAGCTCGACCGGGTCCTGGCCAGCTCCGCGCCGGCGTCGGACGTCGCGGCCTTCATCGTCGAGCCGGTGCTCGGCGAGGGTGGCTACGTCCCGACCCCGTCCGCGTTCCTGCACGGTCTGCGGGAGCGGGCCGACAAGCACGGCATCTTGCTGATCGCCGACGAGGTGCAGACCGGCTACGGCCGCACCGGCAGGTTCTGGGGTCACCAGCACGCCGAGGGCTTCACGCCGGACGTCATCGTCACCGCGAAGGGGCTCGCGTCCGGGTTCCCGCTGTCCGCGATCGCCGCGCCGAAGGCGATCATGGAGAAGGCCTGGCCGGGCTCGCAGGGCGGCACCTACGGCGGCAACGCCGTCGCCTGCGCCGCGGCCCTGGCCACCCTGGACGTCGTGCAGGGCGAGGGTCTCGTCGAGAACGCCCGGGTGCAGGGCGAGAAGCTCGTCGCCGGGGTCCGGGACGCGGCGCAGGGGATCGCCGCGATCGGCGACGTCCGCGGCCGTGGCCTGATGGTCGGCATCGAGTTCGTCGACGCCGCGGGCAACCCGGACGGCGCCACCGCGGCGAAGGTCCATGCCGCCGCAGCCGCGCAGGGTCTGCTCCTGCTGACCTGCGGCGTCCAGGGCAACATCGTCCGGATGATCCCGCCGCTGGTCGTCACCGGTGAGCAGATCGACGAGGGCCTCGCGCTCTGGACCAAGGCGCTCGACGACGCGCTGTCCTGACCAACCCCGGGGAACCGCGAACGGCCCCGCACACCGATCGGTGTGCGGGGCCGTTCGTCGTCCGGACGGACGCGGTGTGCTCAGCGCCCGACGGGCGAGATGTTCAGGCTCATCCCGGCCAGGCCGCGCGAACGGACCGTGAGCTTCTCGGCGATGCCCTCCAGGGCCTGCGCGGCCCCGGACTCGGGCCTGCCCAGCACGATCGGGTTCCCGGCGTCGCCGCCCTCGCGCAGCGCCACCTCGAGCGGGACCTGCCCGAGCAGCGGCACCGGTGCGCCGACGATCTTCGAGAGCGAGTCGGCCACGATCTGCCCGCCGCCGGATCCGAACAGCTCGTTGCGGGAGCCGTCGGGCATCTCCAGCCACGACATGTTCTCCACGACGCCGGCCAGCCGCTGACGGGTCTGCGTGGAGATCGCACCGGCCCGCTCGGCCACCTCGGCGGCCGCCTGCTGCGGGGTGGTGACGACGAGCAGCTCGGCGTTGGGCACGAGCTGCGCGGTCGAGATGGCGACGTCGCCGGTGCCGGGGGGCAGGTCCAGCAGCAGGACGTCCAGATCGCCCCAGAAGACGTCGGCGAGGAACTGCTGCAGGGCCCGGTGCAGCATCGGCCCGCGCCAGACGACCGGGGTGTTCCCGTCGGTGAACATGCCGATCGAGATGACCTTCACGCCGTGCGACTGCGGCGGCATGATCATGTTGTCGACCTTGGTCGGCCGGTCGTCCGCCCCGATCATGCGGGGCACCGAGTGGCCGTAGATGTCGGCGTCGACCACGCCGACCTTCAGCCCGCGCCGCGCCATCGACGCGGCCAGGTTGACGGTGACCGAGGACTTGCCGACGCCGCCCTTGCCGGACGCCACGCAGTAGACGCGGGTCATCGACCCGGGCTGGGCGAACGGGATCTCGGGCTCGTCGGAGTCGCCGCGCAGCGACTTGCGGAGCTCGGTGCGCTGCTCGTCGCTCATCACGTCGAGCTCGACCTCGACCCGCTCGACGCCCGGGACCTTCGTGACGGCGTCGGTCACCCGGGTGGTGATGGTCTCGCGCATCGGGCAGCCGGCGACGGTCAGGTAGACGCCGACCTCGGCGAGCCCGTCGGCCGACACGGCGACGCTCTTGACCATCCCCAGCTCGGTGATCGGCTTGTGGATCTCCGGGTCCTCGACGGTGCCGAGAGCGGCGCGCACCCGGTCCTCGACGGTGCTGGTGCTGTCGGTGACGGACATGAGCCTGACGACCTCTTTCCTCTCGCGTCCCACCCATGCTACGTGCGGGTACGGGACAGGACGCGTGCCTCCCACCACGCCGCAGCCGGCGGCCCCCTAGCATCGTCTCGGTGGAGGACACCGTCGGCGCCCCGGGGCGCGAGCTCACCGGGCGGCGCCGCGCGGTCCCGACGCGCGAGGAGCTGGCGTCGTGGCGCAGCTTCCTGCGTGCGCACGCCGGCATCACCAAGCTGCTCGAGGGCGAGCTGGAGGTCGAGCAGCAGCTCTCACTGGCCGCGTACGACGTCTTCGTGCAGCTCTCCGAGGCCCCGGAGCACCGGCTGCGGATGACCGAGCTCGCCGACGCCGTCCTGCTGTCCCGGTCCGGGGTGACCCGGCTGGTGGACCGGCTGGAGCGGGCCGGGCTGGTCGCCCGCGCCAAGTTCGCCGGCGACGGCCGCGGCGTCACCGCCAAGCTGACCGACGCCGGCTACGAGCGCCTGCGGATCGCCGCCACGACGCACCTGCGCGGGGTCCGCGAGCACTTCGCCGACCGGCTCGACCCCGCCGATCTCGTCGACCTCGAGCGGATCAGCCGCAAGCTCATCCCCTGAACCGGTCCTTCTTGCGGCCCCGCTTGCGGTCGTCCTTCTCCGCGTGCGGGGCCGGACCGGGGCCCTCGGCCGCGCGGGCGACCGCGTCGTCGAGCCGGTCGGTGAGCTTCTCCAGCTCCCCGCGGAGGTAATCCCGGCTGGCCGTCTCACCGACCGCCAGCCGGAGCGCCGCGAGCTCGCGGGCGAGGAACTCGGTGTCGGCCTTGGTCCGCTCGGCCCGGCGCCGGTCCTCGTCCAGCGCGATCCGGTCCCGGTCGTCCTGCCGGTTCTGGGCCAGCAGGATCAACGGTGCCGCGTACGCCGCCTGGGTGGAGAACGCCAGGTTCAGCAGGATGAACGGGTACGGGTCCCACTGGATCCGCCAGGCGATCAGGTTCAGCGCGATCCAGAAGACCACGATGACGGACTGGATCGCCAGGAAGCGCCCCGTCCCGAGGAACCGTGCGATGCGCTCGGACAGCCGGGCGAAGCCGTCCGGGTCGACCTCGAACCGCCGGCGTCCGACGCGGGGCTGGTCGAGCCGGCGTCCGACGGGGGCCTCAGGCACCGCGCACCTCCGCACCGCCGGTGTCCCCGCCGTTCGCGGTGCCGCTGTGCACCTCGCCGGGGGCGAGGTCGCGGTCCCGCCAGCCCTGCGGCAGCAGGTGGTCCAGCACGTCGTCGACGGTCACCGCACCGAGCAGGTGGTCCTCGGCGTCGACCACCGGGCCGGCGACCAGATTGTAGCTGGCGAACCAGCGCGTCACCGCACCCAGCCCCGCCTCCGGGCCGAGCTGCTGCAGCTCGGTGTCCACCATGCCCGCGACCAGCTCGAACGGTGCGGCACGGAGCAGCTGCTGGGCGTGCACGCAGCCGAGGTAGCGCCCGGTCGGGGTCGCCGTCGGCGGCCGGACGACGAACACCATCGACGCCAGCGCGGGCGGCACCTCCGGGTTCCGGACCCGGGCCAGCGCCTCCGCGACCGTCGCGTCCGGGGACAGCGTGATCGGCTCGGGGGTCATGAGACCGCCCGCGGTGTCCCACTCGTAGCGCAGCAGCCGCCGGACGGGCTCGGACTCGTCGGGCTCCATCAGCTCCAGCAGCCGGCCGGCCTCGTCGTCGGACAGCTCGCCGAGCAGGTCCGCGGCGTCGTCCGGGCTCATCGCCTCGAGCACGTCGGCGGCCCGGTCGTCGTCGAGGTAGGCGAGCAGCTCCCGCTGGTCGGACTCGGACAGCTCCTCGAACACGTCGGCGAGACGCTCGTCGTCGAGGGCGTCGACGACCTGCCGCTGCCGCTCGTCGGGCAGCCGGGACAGGGCCGCCGCGACGTCGGCGGGGCGCATCGTGTCGAACACCGCCAGCAGCCGATCGGCGCCCTGGGTGGCGGCGACGTCGAGCCCGGACACGGCCTCCCAGCCGTACACCTCGACGCGCGGGCGACGGGACAGTCGCGCCCGGCGGAACCGGACCGCGACCTTCGTGATCGCCCAGTCCCGGGTCCGGGTCGGCTCGATCGCCGCGTCCACGACGACGCCCGACGCCCCCGACTCGCGCACGCCCACCGTGGAGTTCAGCAGCTCACCGACGACGAGCGTCTCGTTCGGCCGCTGGTCGAACCCGCGCAGGTTCACCGACCCGCTGGCCAGCGTGACCGCGGTCGGCGCCACGTCGGAGACCCGCAGCATCGGGACGAAGATGCTCCGCCGCGCCGACAGGTCCACGACCAGCCCGAGCACCCGCGGCGGGTGGCTGTCGACCCGCAGCGACACGACGACGTCGCGGACCTTCCCTATCCGCTCGCCGTCCGGCCCGAACACGGCCAGCCCGGCCATCCGCGCGACGAACACCCGTGCCGAGGCCATGGGGCGAGCCTAGAGCCGGCGCCGGGCCGGGGCCGGGTGGCACACACCCGCCGGACGATTAGGCTGCGGCCACGTGAGCGAGCGCAGCGCCGAGACCCTCCGCTACGACGTCGTCGACGTCTTCACCGACCGCGCCTACGCGGGGAACCCGCTCGCCGTCGTGCACGGCGCCGAGGCCCTCTCGACGGCGCGGATGCAGGCGATCGCGACCGAGTTCAACCTCTCCGAGACTACGTTCCCGCTGCCCCGACCGGGGACGGCGACGGGAGCGCCGACTGCCGGGTCCGGATCTTCACCCCGGGGCCGGGAGCTGCCCTTCGCCGGTCACCCCAGCGTCGGCACCGCCTGGGTGCTGGCCCGCGACGGCGTCATCGGGCACGGCGAGCGGATCCAGGAGTGCGGCGCGGGCCTGCTCCCGGTCCGGGTCGACGGGACGGGCGCCCGCGTCGAGGGCGGGGAGCCGTTCGTCGGGGAGGAGCTGAACGCCGTCCGGCTCGCCGCCGCGGTAGGCCTCGGCCTCGACGACGTCGACGGGGCCCCGTCCCCGGCGTCGCCGGTGCGGGGGTCGAGTTCGCGATCCTGTTGGTGCAGCCGGACGCCGTCGCCCGTTGCCGGCCCGACCCCGCCGCGCTCGCCGACGCGACCGGCAGCGCGACCGGGCTGCTCGTCGCCGCGGTCGACGCCACCGCCGAGCGGGTGCACGCCCGGATGTTCGGCAACGGCATCGGCGTCCCCGAGGACCCGGCCACCGGGTCCGCCGCCGTCGCGCTCGGGGTGTTCCTCGCCGACCGCGGGCTGGTGGGGGACGACGGCGACCATCCCTTCGTCGTTACCCAGGGCGTCGAGATGGGCCGGCCGTCGACGCTGTACGCGGGGGTCCGCACCGAGGGCGGCCGGGTCGCCGGGACCTGGGTCGGGGGCACCGTCGTCGCGGTGGCCGGCGGATCCCTGACCCCACCTCCCGAGCAGGGGTGACCGGCGAGTAACCCCACCCTGACCACCGGCGGGTGAGAAACCAATCACCTGGACGGGGCGGACGGCGGGCGCTCGTGCCAGAGTCACAGTCCGACGCGAGGTCCGCGCCGAGCACCGTGGCGCGGACGAGGACGATCTCGACGAGGAGCCCGCCTGTGAGCACTACCCTCCGCCCGCGCCGGTCCTGCCTGGCCGTGCCCGGTTCGAGCCAGAAGTTCATCGACAAGGCGCGCGGCCTGAACTCCGACCAGGTGTTCCTGGACCTCGAGGACGCGTGCGCCCCGCTGGCCAAGCCCGGGGCGAGGAAGACGATCGTGGAGGCCCTCAACGAGGGCGGCTGGGGTGAGAAGCTCCGCGTGGTCCGGGTCAACGACTGGACGACCGAGTGGACCTACCGCGACGTGACCGAGGTGGTCGAGGGCGCCGGGGCGAACCTCGACGCGATCATGCTGCCGAAGGTGCAGACCCCGGAGCAGGTCGTCGCGCTGGACCTGCTGCTGACCCAGATCGAGAAGACCCTGGGCTACGAGGTCGGGAAGATCGGCATCGAGGCGCAGATCGAGAACGCGCTGGGCCTGACCAACGTCAACGCGATCGCCACCGCGTCGCCGCGGGTCGAGACGATCATCTTCGGCCCGGCGGACTTCATGGCCTCGATCAACATGAAGTCGCTGGTCGTCGGTGAGCAGCCGCCCGGCTACGACGTGGGCGACGCCTACCACCACATCCTCATGTCGATCCTGATGGCGGCGCGCGCGCACGACAAGCAGGCCATCGACGGCCCCTTCCTGCAGATCAAGGACGTCGACGGCTTCACGCGCGTCGCCGGCCGCTCGGCCGCGCTCGGATTCGACGGCAAGTGGGTGCTGCACCCCGGTCAGATTGACGCGGCGAACGAGACCTTCTCGCCGGCGCAGAGCGACTACGACCACGCCGAGAACATCCTCGACGCCTACGAGTACTTCACGTCCGAGGCGGGCGGGAAGAAGGGCGCCGCGATGATCGGCGACGAGATGATCGACGAGGCCAGCCGGAAGATGGCGCTGGTCATCTCCGGCAAGGGCCGCGCCGCGGGCATGACCCGCACCGAGAAGTGGACGCCGCCGGAGGCGTGAGTCCCGCCCGGTACTGACCAGAGACGTTCAGGAGGAACACCCATGGCCCGGCTCGCACGGACCGCCGGTCTCACCGACATCCAGGAGGAGATCCTCTCCACCGTCCGCAGCTTCGTGGACGAGGAGATCATCCCGCACGCCACGGCGCTGGAGCACGAGGACGCCTACCCGCAGGACATCGTCGACGGGATGAAGGAGATGGGGCTGTTCGGCCTCATGATCCCGGAGGAGTACGGCGGTCTCGGCGAGTCGCTGCTGACCTACGCGCTCGTCGTCGAGGAGATCGCGCGCGGCTGGATGAGCGTCTCCGGTGTGATCAACACCCACTTCATCGTGGCCTACATGCTGCGCCAGCACGGCACGCAGGCGCAGAAGGAGCGCTACCTGCCGAAGATGGCCACGGGCGAGACCCGCGGCTCCTTCTCGATGTCCGAGCCCGACCTCGGCTCGGACGTCGCGGCCATCAAGACCAAGGCGGTCGAGTCGAGCGACGGCAGTGGTGACTATGTCATCGACGGCGCCAAGATGTGGCTGACCAACGGTGGCACGTCGAACCTGACCGCGGTGCTGGTCAAGACCGACGAGGGCGCGGAGAAGGCCCACCAGAACCTCACGACGTTCCTGGTCGAGAAGCCGACCGGCTACGGCGAGGTCGCTCCCGGCCTCGTCATCCCCGGCAAGATCGACAAGATGGGCTACAAGGGCGTGGACACTACCGAGATGGTGTTCAAGGGCCACCGGGTGTCCGGCGACCAGATCCTCGGCGGGGAGCGCGGCAAGGGCTTCTCGCACATGATGGACGGCGTCGAGGTCGGCCGGGTCAACGTCGCCGCCCGTGCCTGCGGCATCGCGATCCGGGCCTTCGAGCTCGGCGTCGAGTACGCCCAGCAGCGCTCCACCTTCGGCAAGCCGATCGCCCAGCACCAGGCGATCAGCTTCAAGCTCGCCGAGATGGCGACCAAGGTCGAGGCCGCGCACCTGATGATGGTCAACGCCGCGCGCCTGAAGGACCGCGGCGAGCGCAACGACGTCGAGGCCGGCATGGCCAAGATGCTCGCCTCGGAGTACTGCAAGGAGGTCACCGAGGAGTCGTTCCGCATCCACGGCGGCTACGGGTACTCCAAGGAGTACGAGATCGAGCGCCTCATGCGTGAGGCCCCGTTCCTGCTCATCGGCGAGGGCACCTCGGAGATCCAGAAGACGATCATCTCCCGGGGTCTGCTGCGCGACTACAAGCTGCGCTGAGCGGCCTGCCCGTGGGCTGAGGCGTCCGGCCGGCACGACCGGCCGGACGCCGGCGCCCCGCTCCGCCGCTCACACCGGTACGACCAGCCGCGGGACGCCGAGAGCTGCGGCGTAGTCGAGCGTGTACCGGGTCCCAGCGGTCGGCTCGTCGCCCAGCGGGAAGCCGACGACGAGCCGGCTGCGGTCCACCATCCACCGGTTCCGGGCGTGATAGGCGTCCGATCCGAGCCGCGCGGCACCGAGCTCGACCACGGCGGCCAGCCGGTGCGCGTCCTGCCACCGGCGGACGGCCGCGGCCGCGACGTCCGGCTGGTCGGCGACCGTGCACGGCACGACGACGACGATTCCGGCGTCCGTGCACTGCGCGAGCCAGTCGAGCGCCGCGGTGTCGATGCCGACCGCGCCGCCGACGTGGACGGTCGTCCCGGCCCGGGCGAACGGCGCCACGAACTCCTCGAACAGGGCCACCGGTCGTGCGTCCGGTTACGACCGGACCCCGCGCGAGCCGGTGATCGTCAGTGCGTCGGGCAATGCGGCCTCGCCGGTGTCGTCGGTCGTCGTGTGCCCGGGTGCGTTCCGCGGAACGCACCCGCTCCGCGTCGTCACGACGGGGCCCCGGATCCGCCGGGGGCGGCGACCCGATCGGTGACGTACCGGACGTCGTTATCCTCCCGGGCACATCGAGCAGTCCTCGTACGTTGAGGGGGTTGCGAGCGTCGAGAAGGAGTGCACCATGACCAACCCCTTCGGCGGCCAGGCACGCCCGGCACCGGGCCTGCCGCAGCTGCCCACCCCGCCGACCGGGTGGCCGGTCGGCTCCTACGCCACCTACGAGGAGGCGCAGCGCGCCGTCGACCACCTCGCCGACTCCGACTTCCCGGTCCGGGACGTCACGATCGTCGGCGTCGACCTGATGTTGGTGGAGCGGGTCATCGGCCGCCTGACCTGGGGCCGGGTGCTCGCTTCGGGCGCGGCGTCCGGTGCCTGGTTCGGTCTGTTCGTCGGTCTGCTGCTCAGCCTGTTCTCCCCGGACGGGAGTTTCCTCCCGATCGTGGTCGGCCTGGTCTCCGGTGCCGTGTTCGGCATGGCCTTCGCCGCCGCCGGCTACGGCGCCAGCAAGGGCCGCCGGGACTTCCAGTCGTCCAGCCAGATGGTCGCCGGCCGCTACGACGTCCTCTGCGAGCCCCGCAACGCCGAGCAGGCCCGGGAGATGCTCGCCAAGCTCGCGATGGGCGGTCCCGGCGGGGGTTTCTGACCCCGTCCGGACCCGTCCCGGCCGCCGTCACCCGGCAGGGTGGCGGCGGTCTCGTGCGTCGGGGCCCCGCACCCGTTCCCTTTCCCGGCGAAGCTCCCTAAAGTGCGCGCGTCGGACATACCGGAAAGGGACACTCGATGACACAGGTGTCACGAGCGGGCGCGGCGGGGCACGACCTGCCCCCGGCCGCGGTCGGCGAGGACGTGCTGCTCGCGGAGCGGCGGAAGTGGACCCCGTTCAAGATCGCGATCTGGGCGACGATCGCGCTGCTGGGCGGCCTGGGCTGGGTGATGGTGGCCCTGGTCCGTGGCGAGACGGTCAACGCCATCTGGTTCGTGTTCGCCGCGGTGGCGACCTACCTGATCGCCTACCGCTTCTACTCCACCTACATCGAGGACAAGCTCCTCAAGCCGGACGACCGACGAGCGACACCCGCGGAGTACAAGGAGAACGGGCAGGACTTCCTCCCGACCGACCGCCGCGTCCTCTACGGCCACCACTTCGCCGCCATCGCCGGTGCGGGCCCGCTGGTCGGCCCGGTGCTCGCGGCGCAGATGGGATACCTGCCCGGCACGATCTGGATCATCGTCGGGGTCATCCTCGCCGGGGCGGTGCAGGACTACCTGGTCCTGTTCTTCTCGATGCGCCGGGGCGGCCGCTCGCTGGGGCAGATGGCCCGCGAGGAGCTCGGCCGGGTCGGCGGCGCCGCCGCGCTCGTCGCGACGCTCGCGATCATGATCATCCTGGTCGCGGTGCTGGCGCTGGTCGTGGTGAACGCGCTCGGCGAGAGCCCCTGGGGCGTCTTCTCGGTCGCGATGACCATCCCGATCGCGCTGTTCATGGGCGTCTACCTGCGGTTCCTGCGGCCCGGGAAGGTCTCCGAGGTCTCCTGGATCGGCTTCGTCCTGCTGATGGTCGCGATCATCGCGGGCGGCTGGGTCGCGGAGACCGAGTGGGGCGCGTCCGTCTTCACCCTGGAGCCGGTGACGATCGCCTGGGGCATCATCGTCTACGGGTTCATCGCCGCGGTGCTCCCGGTGTGGCTGCTACTCGCCCCGCGCGACTACCTGTCGACGTTCATGAAGATCGGCACGATTGTGCTGCTCGCCGTCGCGATCATCGTCGTGCGGCCGGAGCTGAACGCGCCCGCGTTCAGCGAGTTCGCCGGACGCGACGACGGCCCGGTCGTCTCCGGCTCGCTGTTCCCGTTCCTGTTCGTGACCATCGCCTGCGGCGCCCTGTCCGGGTTCCACGCGCTGATCTCCTCGGGCACCACGCCGAAGCTGGTGGAGAAGGAGCGGCAGACCCGGTTCATCGGCTACGGCGGCATGCTCATGGAGTCGTTCGTCGCCATCATGGCGCTGGTCGCGGCCCTGTCCATCGACCGCGGGCTCTACTTCGCGATGAACGTGCCCGCCAACCTGACCGAGGGCACCGTCGAGGGCGCGGCCGCGTTCGTCAACTCGCTCGGGCTGATGAACGTCAACGTCACCCCGGACCAGCTCGCGACGACCGCGGCGCTGGTGGGGGAGGAGTCGATCGTCTCCCGGACCGGCGGTGCGCCGACGCTGGCGGTCGGTCTCGCGAACATCATGCAGCAGTTCATCGGCGGTCCCGCCATGATGAGCTTCTGGTACCACTTCGCGATCATGTTCGAGGCGCTGTTCATCCTGACCGCGGTCGACGCGGGCACCCGGGTGGCGCGCTTCATGCTGCAGGACGCGATCGGCACCGTCGTCCCGAAGTTCAAGGACACCTCGTGGCGGGCCGGGGCATGGATCTGCACCGCGCTGATGGTCGGTGGCTGGGGTGCGATCCTGGTCATGGGTGTCACCGACCCGCTCGGCGGGATCAACACGCTGTTCCCGCTGTTCGGCATCGCCAACCAGCTGCTGGCGGCGATCGCGCTCGCGGTCTGCCTGGCGCTGGCCGCCCGGGGCAGGCGGGCCCGCTACCTGTGGATCATCGCCGTACCGTTGGCGTTCGCGGCCGTCATCACGGTCACGGCGTCGATGTACAAGATCTTCTCGTCGAACCCGAAGATCGGGTACTGGGCGCAGCACCTCGCGTTCCGGGACGCGATCGCGTCCGGCGAGACGAGCTTCGGCACCGCGGGCACCCCGGAGGCGATGGCGGCCGTCGTCCGCAACACCTTCATCCAGGGGACGCTGTCGATCCTGTTCGTCTCGCTGGCGATCGTCGTGATCGTGACCGCCGTGCTGGCGACCTGGAAGTCGGTGCAGGCAGGCGGGCGCCCGGACAACGAGGACCCGGCCGTCCCGGCCCGGATCTACGCACCGGCCGGGATGATCGCGACCCCGGCGGAGAAGGAGCTGGAGAAGCAGTGGGCGGAGACCGTCGGCACGCCGGCCCGGTCGGGGCACTGAGCCCGGTGCTCGACCGGCTGCGCGGCCTGCACCGCTGGTGGCGGGGGGTGATCGGGGCGGACCTCTACGACCGCTACCTCGACCACCACCGCCGGGCCGGGCACGACCACCCGCCGATGACCGAGCGGGAGTACTGGCGGGCCCGGACCGACCACCAGGAGCGCAACCCGCAGGGCCGCTGCTGCTGAGCGCCCCGGCTGCGCCGCACGGGTGGTGCGGCGCAGCCGGGGACGTCCGGACGGGCGGCACGATCGCGTGCGGGGTGTGTCCCCGGGCGCGTCGAGGTTCCCGTCACGCGGCGCGGCGGGCAGGATCGGCTCCGTGAACGGCGAGGCGTGGCAGAGCGACGAGATCCGCCCTTCCACCGTGCACCGGGCCTACGGGCGCGGCGCGGCCGGGTACGACGCGTTCGTCGGGATGATCCCCGGCTACCGCACGCACCTGAGGGTCTCGGCGTCGCGGATGGGTCTGGGCGAGGGGTACGGCCTGCGCCTGCTCGACATCGGGTGCGGGACCGGCGTCTCGACCGAGGCGTTGCTGACCACGGTGAAGGGCGCCGAGGTCGTCGCGGTCGACGCGTCCACCGAGATGCTCGCCGTCGCGCGCCGGAAGAACTGGTCCCCGCGGGTGTCGTTCGTGCACGCCAAGCTGGAGACGCTCGCCGAGGCCGGGATCGAGGGCCCGTTCGACGGCATCCTCGCCTCCTACCTGGTCTCCAACCTGCCCGACGCCGAGCACGGCCTCCGCAGGCTGCTGTCGCTGCTCGCGCCGGGCGCCCCGCTCGCCGTGCACGACTACGCCGTCGGCGGCACCCGCGGCCGGGCCCGCTGGGCGACGGCGGGCTGGGGCTACCTGCTGCCCCTCGCGGCCGCCCGCTGGGGCGTCTCCGACCTGCTGCGCTACCGGCTGAAGCGGGTCGCCTCCGCCGGCGGGCCGGAGCAGATGAAGCTGCGGATGGAGCGGGCCGGGTTCGGTGACGTCCGCGTCCAGACGATGGGCGGGGTGCAGCAGCACCTCGTGCACACCTTCCTCGGGCGGCGCCCCGAGGAACCGGACGTCGTGGGGGAGCGGAAGGCCCGGTCGTCGGCACTGGCCGCGGCCGGCTGGCGGCCGGTCGGCGCTCCCGGCCGGGACACCCCGCAGGACGACGGCCCGGTCGACGAGGGCGGTCCGGAGGACCCGGGCTACGCCGACGAGCTGCCGGACGAGGTCGTCGAGGACACCGGGGGCGAGGGGGACGCCGCCGAGGACGGGGCGGACCCCGCCCCTCGCCCGGACGGTCCCTCCGGGGCCGGCCCCCGCGACCCGGACGACGACGCGCCGGACCGGCCCCGCGGGCGCGGCGCGTCCCTGGCCGGACGCTGGCGCGGGACACCCGCGCCTGCGGAGCCGGCCGGGGACGGCACGGGCTCCCAGCAGGACGGCCCGGACGAGGCGGATGCGGCGGCCCGCCCGGACGACCGCGATCCCTCCGGCACTGGCACTGGCACTGGCACTGGCACTGGCTCCGGCTCCGGCACCGGCTCCGCGGACCGTGCTGCCCCCGCTGACGACGATCCGACCGGCCGCGCCGACGGCACATCCGGTCCCGGCGACGCCGACACCGGGTCCGGCGACACCAGGTCCGACGGCCCCGACGACGAACTGCCGACCCCGCCCACCGGCACCCGGACGGTCCGCTGACGGACGTCCGCCGACCGCGGGACCCTGCGGCCCCGGACGGTCCGCTACAGCCAGCCGTTGCGGCGGAAGTTCCGGTACAGCAGCGTCCAGATGGTCGCGATGACCAGCAGCACCAGCGGGTACCCGAAGTTCCAGTGCAGCTCGGGCATGTAGTCGAAGTTCATCCCGTAGACCCCGGCGATCATGGTCGGGACCGAGATGAGACCGGCGTAGGCGGTGATCTTCCGCATGTCGTTGTTCTGCCGCATGCTGATCTTCGCCAGCACCGCGTCGACCAGCGTGGTCAGCAGTTCGTTGAACCCGGCGACCTGCTCGGCGACGCCGCCGAGGTGGTCGTCGACGTCGCGGAAGTAGGACCGCACCTCGTGCGGCACCAGCGCGCTGTAGCCCGACAGCTTGCGCATCGGCCAGACCAGCGGCATCACGCTGCGGCGCAGGTCGAGGATCTCGCGCTTCATCACGTAGATCTGCTCGGGGTTCATCGTCGAGCGGGGCGAGAACACCTCGGCCTCGACGGCGTCCAGATCGCCCTCGATCTGCCGGACGACCTCGATGTAGGAGTCGACCACGTGGTCGGCGATCCCGTGCAGCACCGCGGCGGGCCCCAGCCGCAGCTGATCAGGGTCCTCCTCGAGACGGCGGCGCACCTCGCGGAGGCCGGTGTGCCTGCCGTGCCGGACCGTGACGACGAAGTCCCGGCCGAGGAACGTCATGACCTCGCCGGTCTCGACGATCTCGTTCGCCGTCGTCGGGTCGGCGTGGCCGACGTAGCGGACCGTCTTGAGCACCATGAACAGTGTGTCGTCGTAGCGCTCGAGCTTGGGCCGGTTGTGCGCGTGCACCGCGTCCTCGACGGCGAGCTCGTGCAGCCCGTAGGTCTCGGCGACACCGGAGATCTGCTCGGCGTCCGGCTCGTGCAGGCCGATCCAGACGAAGCCGTCACCGCGCTCGCGGACCTCGGCGATGGCCTCGTCGTGGGTCCAGCGGCCCGGCAGGCGTTCCCCGTCGACGTAGACGGCGCAGTCGACGACGTAGGCCGACAGCGGGACGCGCAGCCGGTCGGCCGGGCTGTTCGCGGCGGCGCGGGCGGCGGCCCGCTCGGCGCGACGGCTGCGGCCGGCGGACCGGATGGCGGGGCGGAGCTGGGAGAGCGAGGGCATCACGGGAGGAACCTCCGGGCGGGGACCGAGGTCGTGCGGCCGCACCGGCGGCCGCCTGGCTCACGACTCGCCTCCCGCCGGGGCTCAGCCCGGGAGCGTGCTCCGGGCAGAGGGGAGCGGGAGGCGGCACGTACTGCTCGCCGGTGTCCGGGACTCTGACGACACCGCTCTCACCTCCCTGGATCCGACGGGTCCGTCCCTGTCATCGCGCACACGCACCGGAACGTGTCGGAGATGTGAGATCCCCGACCGGGCACGTGTGAGCCGGACCGCCGTGTCGCTCGCGGGCCACCGGATAGATTACCCGCGCAACGAGTCGTCGGCGTGATGGGAGCGTGAACGGTGCAGTTCGGGCGCTACTACGAGGAGTTCGAGGTCGGTGCCGTCTACAAGCACTGGCCCGGTAAGACGGTCACCGAGTACGACGACCACCTCTTCTGCCTCCTCACGATGAACCACCACCCGCTGCACATGGATGCGCACTACGCAGGGGAGACCACGGACTTCGGCAAGAACGTCGTGGTCGGCAACTACATCTACTCGCTGCTGCTCGGCATGTCGGTTCCCGACGTGTCGGGCAAGGCGATCGCGAACCTCGAGGTCGAGTCGCTCAAGCACACGAAGCCGACCTTCCACGGGGACACGATCTACGGCGAGACCGAGGTCCTGGACAAGACCGAGTCGAAGTCCAAGGACGACCGCGGCGTCGTGTACGTCGAGACCCGCGGCTACAAGCAGGACGGCACCGTCGTCTGCACCTTCCGGCGCAAGGTGATGGTGCCGAAGGAGAAGTACGGGGAGACCCGCGGCGGGGAGCAGCCCGGCCGTCCGACCCCCCAGGTCTGAGACGCGCGCCTCGGCCCCGCACCGGATCCCGGTCGCGGGGCCGACGTGTGTCCCCCACACGCCACCCCGGGGCGCCGCCCGGATCCCCCGGTGCAGTCCCCGAGCCGGGTCCCGCCCCGCGGCCGGGGCTCCGGCGGCCGGAGCGCCACCCGTCGTGGGGCCAGGTGCGGGTGGGCGGGTCGCTATCAGCTCCGCGGGAGGCAGCCCCAGCCCGTCAGGGCCTCGGTGAGGCCGTCGACGACGGGCAGCGCGGCGTAGGCGGCGCGGTCCACGAACCGGGCGTCGTCGGCGTCGTCCCCGGGCCGCGGTTCCGTCGCGGATCCCGAGGTGAGGGCGCACACGTAGTCCGCGATCCGGTAGGGCCCGCGGTGCACCACACCGACGAGCCTGCCGGGACGTACCGTCAGGCCGGTCTCCTCGGCCAGCTCCCGGACGACGGCGGTGTGGTCGTCCTCACCGGGCTCGACCCGGCCGCCCGGGACCGACCACCGGCCACGACCCGGCTCGTTCGCCCTGCGTACCAGCAGCAATCGGCCGTCCGGGTCAAAGACGATTCCACCCACGCAGGCGACGTGTCGGCTACTGTCGGTCATCCGTAACGACGGTACGCTGCTCGGGTGCCGGTACCCCGGGTCCGCGGGGCTCGGGTACCAATGACGAGGTTGTTCCCAACGGGCCGGAACGGGTGACGAGTAACGTGCGCAAGATTCTGATCTTCGCCGCTGTGGCGCTGGGTATCTTCCTGGTCGTGACCGCGCCGCAAGCGGCGGCGGGATCGGTGCAGAACGTCGGCAACATCCTCTACGACGCCGCCCAGTCGGTCTCGACCTTCGTCACGTCGTTGATCTGATCCCGTGCTCGCGCCCCGGGAGATCGACGAGTACCTGCTCCCCACGGAGCGGCGCGTCATCCGTGTGCGCCAGCACTGGGCCGTCATGGCCCGGCACATCCTGCAGACGGGCCTGTTCATCCTGATCGTCGTCGCGATCGAGCAGTTCACCGACGGCAGACAGCTCGGTACGTCGGTCGACATCCTGATCGACAACCTGGCGTTCTACCTGGTGCTGGTCGCCGTACTGCGGTTCACGGCGCTCACGATCCTCTGGTGGATCGAGCGCATCGTGATCACCGACAAACGCGTGATGATCGCCCAGGGGATCATCGTCCACAACGTCGGCATGATGCCGCTCGGCAAGGTCACGGACCTGACCTTCCGCCGGTCGCTGTCCGGTCGTCTGCTCGGCTACGGGACGATGGTGGTCGAGTCGGCAGGTCAGATCCAGGCCCTCAACAAGATCGACTACATGCCCCGGCCCGAGGAGATCTACGAGGCGCTCTCCGAGCTGGTGTTCGGCGAGAAGGGCAAGACCCGCGCGACGGGCATGCTCGCCAAGCCGCGCTGGCGGCGCTGAGACGCCCGTCCGGAGGGACGGGCCGCGTGCACCGGCGCGGCGCTAGGGTCGGCCCGTGCCCGTGATCGATCTGCACGCCCACTCCACCGCCTCCGACGGCACCGACACCCCGGCCGAGCTGGTCCGCGCGGCCGGCGCGGCCGGGCTCGACGTCGTCGCGATCACCGACCACGACACGACCCACGGCTGGGACGACGCGGTCGCCGCCCTGCCGGCCGGTCTGTCCCTGGTACGCGGTGCCGAGTTCTCCTGCCTCAGCCCCACCAGCCGCATGGGCGAACCGCGCTGCTCGGTGCACCTGCTCGGCTACCTGTTCGACCCGCGGCACGACGCGATCGTCGCCGAGCAGGACCGGCTGCGGGAGGAACGGGTGCAGCGGCTGCACACCATGATCGGCCGGATGGCGGCCGACGGGTACCCGGTCGACGTCGACACCGTCTTCGCCCACCTGCCCGAGGGCGGCAGCGCCGGACGGCCGCACCTGGCCCGGGCACTCGTCGCCGCCGGCGTGGTCGGTTCGGTCGACGAGGCGTTCGCCGAACTTCTGCACAACGACAGCCCCTACTACGTGCCGCGGGCCGACACCGCGGTCGAGACGGCCGTCGAGATGATCGTCGCGGCCGGCGGGATCGCCGTGTTCGCGCACCCGCTGGCTCGCAGGCGCGGCACCGTGATCGAGCCGTCGGTGCTGGTCGACCTGGTCGGGTACGGGCTCGGCGGCGTCGAGGTGGACCATCCGAACCACCTGCCCGCCGACCGGGAGCTGCTGCGGGGCCTCGCCGCCGAGCACGGCCTGCTGGCCACCGGGTCCAGCGACTACCACGGCACCAACAAGACCACCCCGCTCGCCGAGGAGACCACCGCGGCCGAGGTCTACGACGCCGTCGTCGCCCGCGCCTCCGGCGTGCCGGTCGTGTACGGCTGATCCGTCCGGGCGACCCGCGGGGGGTGACCGGGGTCGCTGTACCGTGGACGGATGGCCCGGACCACCCCTGCCACCACCGGGTGCCCGGACGGTCAGCTCGGCCTCGACCTGCTGGATCCCGACTTCGGCGCCCAGGCACTGCACCGGGTGACCCCCGCCCGGCTCGACGCGTGGGACGCCTGCCCGCGGCGGTACCGGATGCTGCACGTCGACCGCCCTGCCCCGGCCCGCGGCGGCGCCTTCGCGCACACCACGCTCGGCGCCGTCGTGCACCTGGCGCTGCGGTCGCTGGCCGCGCTGCCCCCGCACCGGCGGACCCCGGCCGAGGCCGCCGGACTGGTCCGGCGACACTGGTCCGACGAGGGGTTCGCCGACCGCGAGCAGGCCGCCCGGTACCGGCGTCGCGCCGAGGAATGGCTGGCCACGGCCGCGGAGGGCCCGGTCGGCGCGACCGAGCCGCTCGCCGTCGAGCGGTGGGTGAGCGCGGCCGCGGGCGGGCTGCTCGTCGAGGGCCGGATCGACCGCGTCGACGACGGCGGCGAGGGCGCGGTCGTCGTCGACTTCAAGACCGGGCGCCGGGTCCCCACCGACGACGACGCCCGGGACTCCCGCCAGCTCGCGTTGTACGCCGTCGCCACCGCCCAGGTGTTCCGCCGCCGCTGCCGGCGGGTGGAGCTGCACCACGTCCCCACCGGCACCGTCGCGGCCTGGGAGCACGACGACGCGTCCCTCGACGGCCACGTCCGGGCCGTGGAGGAGACCGCGGGCGCCGCCGCCGCGGCGACCGGCGCGCTCGCCGGGGGCGGCGACCCGGCGGAGCTGTTCCCGGTGCGTACCGGTGTGCAGTGCGGCACCTGCCCGGTGCGACGGCACTGCCCCGAGGGTCGCGCCGCGGCACCCGAGCCCCGCCCGTGGGACCTCCTCGTCCCGTGAGCACCGACCCGCGCCACCCCGACCGGCCCGGACCGCGCGGTCCCGGCGACCGGTTTCCCGGCCACCGGCCGCCGGACCGGGGCGGTCGTCCCGCACCGCCCGCCCCACCCCGGCACCGGCCGGCCCCGGGTGACGGACCGGTCCCCGGCGGCGCCCGGCACGGCGGCTCCGGGCCGCCGGAGCCGCCGACCCGGCCCTCCGGTGTCCCCCAGGGGCACCGCCCACCGGTGCGGCGCGCCCCGGCCGGGCCCGGTGCCGGAGGTCCCGATGCGTTCGCCGGCGACGGCGCCCGTCGTGGGCCGGCCGGCCCGGGAGGCCGGCGCCGGGACACGGACCAGGCGCCGGGCCGGGCCGGTGACGGCGGATCGCGGCGCGGGCCGGCCGGACCGGCCGGGGGCGACCGTGCGCGCCGCCGTGGCGACGACGGCCATCCCGCGTCGCGGGCACCGGGCGGCGACCGCGACGACCGTCGGCGCACCCCCCCCCGCGCCGCCGGACGGACGACCACCGCCGCCGGACGGGTCCTGCGCGGGGTTTCCGGCGTGCTCGCCGGTGGCCTCGTCGTGCTGGCCGTCGGTCTCGGCATCGTGGAGTGGGTCGCCGGGAGCAACGGTGTGCCCGGCCCGGGCTCCGGCGCGCTGGCCGGGCACGCCGGCGCGGCCGTCGCCGCCGTCGTCGGGCAGGTCGTCGCGGACCGGCGCCGGGACCGGACCGGGTCCCTCGTCGCGCTCGGCGTCGTCGGGCTCGCGGCGCTCGTGCTGGGTGCCGGCTGGTTCCTGTAGCCCGGCCGGACGGGCGCTCAGACGAGCTCGGAGTCCCGCACCCGCTGCATGTCGCGGATCATCCGCCTGCGTAGCACCGGGACCCGGTCGACCAGCCGCATCCCGGCCCGCGTGCCGACCGTCCCGAGGGCCCGCGCGACCGGCCCGCGCGAGGCGGCCCCGTCATTCATGAACTCCAGCGACTCCCGGACGGCGAGCGCCGAGTAGCGCCGCATCAGCGTCTCGTACCCGCCGACGGCCTCGCGGAGCCCCAGCTCGCCGTCACGGACCCGGACGAGGCGCTCGCACAGCTCGCGGGCGTCGCGCAGCGCGGTGTTGGCCCCGGCGCCGCGGCCCGGGGTCATGGTGTGCGCGGCGTCGCCGAGCAGCGTGACGGGTCCGGGCTCCCACTCCGGCAGCGGGTCCGAGGTACGGATGTCGATCGTGATCGCCGACGCCGGGTCCGAACGTTTCAGCAGCTCGTGCCAGCGCGGATCCCAGTCGTCGGTGACCCGGCGCGCATGGGTGAGCAGAGCAAAGCCGTCCGTGGAGGAGGGCATCCCGCCGGGGAACCGGGTGTGCGGGACGGTCACGCCCCACGACACGAAGTCGGTCGTCGGGTCGCCGGCCAGGCCCTCCCACCCGTTCAGCGCCGCGGCGTGCGCCGGAGCGATCCCGGGCCGGGGGACGTGGTCGTCGTCCCACCGCATCCGCATCACGTGGCTGATGCCCATCCCGCCGTGGCGGTCGAACATCGGCGCCATCCCGGGGACGTCGCCGTCCGGGAGCAGGGCGGTGGCGGCCGCGTCGAGCGGGGCCTTCCCGCCGATCGCGACCAGCCCGGTGGACGTGTGCCCGGCGCCGGGGAGGAACCGCCGCCGGACGGGCGAACCGGCCCCGTCCGCCCCGACCAGCAGGTCGCCGGTGACCGGCTCGCCGCCGCCGGCGTGCACGGTGACCCGCCCGTCGGGACGCAGCTCGTAGCCGGTGACCGGCCTGCCCCAGGCCACCGCGTCGGTGATGCCGGTGAGCAGCACCTGGCGCAACGTGGCCCGGCTGACGTTGTGCTCGTCGCTCCCGCCGCCGGGCATCTCGGCGAACGGGACCGCCAGGAGCCGGCGGTACCGCTCGGTGCACATCAGCAGCCGTGCGTAGGGCTCGCCGGTGCTCGCCTCGAACACCGCGTACAGCTCCGGGGCGAGGCAGGCACGCAGCCCGCGGGCCCCGTTCGGGGAGATCCCGACCCGGTAGCCGCGCAGCCCGGCGGCCCGCGGACCGTCGTCGCGCTCCAGCACGACGACGTCGATGCCGGCCCGGCGCAGACCCTGCGCCAGGCAGAGGCCGCCGGTACCGGCTCCGGCGACGATGACTCGGAAGGACATGACGGACCTCCGGACGAGGACAGGTGTGGTCGCGGCCGGTCGCGGGTGCGACGGGCCGTGGTGGGCCGTGGTGGTCGGGGACCTCAGGCGTCGCCGGACTGTCCGAGGCGCTGCGCGAACCGGCGCAGCTCCTCGCGGTCCCAGGTCAGGCGTCCGCCGCGCACGTCGTCGACGAGAGCGGCGACCCAGGCCGTCTCCGCCTCCAGCATCGCGATGGCGTACTCCAGCTCCACGACGACGACGCGGGGGAGGAACCCTTCGACCGCCTCGTGGCTCGCCCGCGAGGCCGCGAGGCGCCGGCGCAGCCCGTCGAGACGGGTGTCCAGTGCGCGGGCCGCGTCGGCCGGGCGGAGCTGGGCGAGGTGCGCGAGCCCGACGACGAACTCGGGGAACTCCGGCCGGGGCGCGGCCAGCATCTCCCGGGTCCAGTCCGCCGCGGTCTCGCGACCGGCGTCGGTGACCGTGTAGAGGGTGCGTTCCGGGCGGGCGGTCTCCCGCTCGGTCGCGTGCTCGGTGATCAGGCCGTCGCGCGCGAGACGGTCGATCGTCTTGTAGAGCTGTGACCGCTGCCCGACGTTGACCACGTCGTCCTTGCCCCGCTCCCGGATGAGCTGCTGCATCCGGTACGGGTGCATCGGCTCCTCGGTGAGCAGGGAGAGGACGGCGAGAGCCAGCCCGGACCGCTGCGTCATAGTGTCGAAGGTACTAGTGTCTCGGACACTAAGGCAAGGAGGCGGACGGACCCAGGAGGACGACCTGGTCGCCGCGCAGCTCGGCGAGCAGCCCGCCCTGCGCCGTGACCTGCACGGGGCCGGTCCAGCCCGCGCGGTCGACGGGCACCGTGCGCCCGGCCGAGCCGGTGCCGGGATCGACGTCGGCGAGGCCGCCGGGGACCGGGACGAGCAGCCGGTCGCCGTAGCGGGTACCGGGGCCGAGCGTGCCGGGCACCGACCAGAGCGGCTGCAGGGTGCCGGTGTCGAGCGCGACGGTGGCACTGCCGGTCCACCAGTAGCGCCGCGCGTCGTCGGAGGAGGTGCGGGCCACGCCGTCGGCGGGTGCGGTGATCCGGGGGCCGGTGGCGACCGGGAACTCGCCGGTCTTGCGGCCGCCGCGGTCGTAGAGCGCCAGCCGCGGGACGCCCGGCAGCAGCACCGCGGACCGCTCGGGGGAGACCGCGACCAGCTGCGCACCGTCGGTCCCGATCTCGGCCGACGAGTCGAAGACGGGCCGGTCGCCGTCGGTCCCGCTGGGCCGGATCACCGACAGTCGTTCGGTGGCCTGGCCGGGGCAGCGTTCGAGCACGCCGGCCCGGTCGCGGGCCGCCGCGAAGGAGAGGTACGTGCAGCCGGCCCGTGGCTGGTCGCCGGGCTCCTCCTGCGCGCGGACCGTGCCGTACTCGGCGGTCCGGACGAGGTCGGAGCGGAACGTCTCGGCGTAGTCCTGCCCGGTGGCGAGCACCGGGTCCTGGCCGATCAGGCGGGTACCGGGGCGGGTGTCGAGGGTGCGGGTCGGCCCGCGCAGGCCGGTGTCCGGACCGAGGGTGCTGAGCTCGGAGCAGTACTCGTCGTTGCGGTAGAGCGCCAGCACCCGGCCGTCGGCCAGGCCGGTGGTGCACAGCGGCAGGTCGCGGGTGTAGCTCCACCGTTCCTGTCCGGTGGTGGCGTCGCGGCCGGAGATCCGGGACCCCTCGGCCACGACGACGCCGTCACCGGCGACGAGCGGGACCGGTGTCCCCGGGCTGGCGGCCCGCCACAGCTCGGTGAAGGACGCGGGCACCGCCCCCGCGGGCGGGGGTGGCGCCGGCGCGGCCGTGGCCGGGACGGACTCGGTGTTCGCGGCGGGACTCTGCACGCCGTAGAGCACGGCTCCGCCGCCGAGCAGCAGGACGAGCACCGCGGCGACCAGGAGGTCGCCGCGGTGGCGTCGTTCGGCCGGTGTCCGCGACCAGGGCAGACGTCCGGGTCGCGGGTCCCGCGGGCGCAGCACGCGTGCGGGGGACCGTCAGCTGGCGGCGGCGTCGGAGTCGCCGGTGGATCCGTCGCCGGAGTCCGAGCGGCGCCGGGCGCCGCCACGGTGACGACGACGGCGCGGCTTGCCGTCGCCGCCGGCCTCCGCCCCACCGTCGGAGCCGGGCCCGTTCTGCGGGGCGGCCCCCTCGCCCTGGCCCTGCTCGGAGGAGGCGTCGACCGCCACCCCGCCGCGGGTCCGGGTCCGGGCACGGCGCTTGCGCGGACGGCGTCCGCCGTCGTCGCCGGCGCCGTCGCGTGCCGGACGCCCGCCACGCTGCTTCTTCGACCCGTGGTCGCCCTCGGCGTCGATGTACTCGGCGTCGAGCCCGGCCCGGGTGCGCGCGGACAGCGGGAGCCGCCCGGTCGAGTCGGTCGGGATGTCTAGGTCGGTGAACAGGTGGTCGGAGGTCGAGTAGGTCTCGACCGGCTCCGGCATCCCCAGGTTCAGGTCCTCCGAGATGAGCTTCCAGCGGGGGATCTCGTCCCAGTCGACCAGGGTGACGGCGACGCCCTCGCGCCCGGCGCGGCCGGTGCGGCCGATCCGGTGCACGTAGGTCTTCGAGTCCTCCGGGCACTGGTAGTTGACGACGTGGGTGACGCCGGTGACGTCGATGCCGCGCGCGGCGACGTCCGTCGCGACCAGGACGTCGACCTTCTCCGCCCGGAACGCGCGCAGCGCCTGCTCGCGGGCGCCCTGGCCGAGGTCACCGTGCACCGCGGCCGCGGCGAACCCGCGCTCGGCGAGGTCGTCGGCGACCCGCTGGGCGGTCCGCTTGGTCCGGGTGAAGATCATCGACAGGCCGCGGTCCTTGGCCTGCAACACCCGGGTGACCAGCTCGACCTTGTCCATCGCGTGCGCGCGGTAGACGAGCTGCTTGGTGCGCTCGGGGATGGAGCCCTGGTCGGCCTCCTCCGCGCGGATGTGCGTCGGCCGGGTGAGGAACGCCCGGGACAGCTGCACGATCGGGCCCGGCATGGTGGCCGAGAACAGCATGGTGTGGCGCTGCTCGGGGAGCATGCGCAGGATCCGCTCGACGTCGGGCAGGAACCCGAGGTCCAGCATCTCGTCGGCCTCGTCGAGGACCAGCGCCTTGACCCGGCCGAGCACCAGGTGGCGCTGCTCGGCGAGGTCGAGCAGCCGGCCCGGGGTGCCGACGATGACGTCGACGCCCTTGCGGAGGGCCTCGAGCTGCGGCTCGTAGGCGCGGCCGCCGTAGATCGCGACGACGCGGACGCCGAGGTTCTTGCCCGCCGCGGCGATGTCCCGGGCGACCTGCACGCACAGCTCGCGGGTCGGGACGACGACGAGCGCCTGCGGCACGTCCTTGGTGCGGTCGGCGGCCTCGCCCTCGGCGGTGGCGGCCGGCTGCTCACCGGGCGGGGTGATCCGCTGGAGCATCGGGACGCCGAAACCGAGCGTCTTGCCGGTGCCGGTGCGGGCCTGGCCGATGACGTCCTCGCCGTCCAGCGCGAGCGGGAGGGTCAGCTCCTGGATCGCGAAGGTCCGGACGATGTCGTTCTCCGCGAGGGCGGAGACGATCTCGGGGCGGACGCCGAGCTCGGCGAAGGTCGGGGGGAGCTTCTCGCCGCCGGGGTTGGTGACGCCCTCGGGCGCCTCGGTGGCGGTGATGCCGGTGGCGAGGAAGCCGGGGTCGGCCGTGTCGCCGTCGGGGGTGGTGTCGGGGCTGTCTGCGGAAACGGACAGGGTGATCGCCTCTCTCCGCGCACAGGAGCCGTGGCGTGGCTCGTCGACCGGCACCGGGTCCGTGTGGGACCGGGCGGGAGAGCCGCCGAGGCGCTGCGCGCACCAGTTCGGGTGCGGGTCCCGGTGAGATGTGGCCGGCCGCAGCAGCTGGCGGTCAGCCGTGTCCCGCGGCCCGCCCGCCCCGTTACCCGGATCCCGCGCGGTGGGCACGTCCGCCGCATACCGGAGACGCGCTCCCCGCATGGTACCCGGCCGTTCCGTCGCGCACGACACGCCGGGCCCGTGGCGGGTCGTGAGATGCCTCGCGCCACCGTCCGTGACGTGGCCCGGACGGTCCGGCTCGTCCGGTTAGGGTGGCGCCATGACCTCCGATGCCGACGGGCCGGCCGCGGCGACCGTCGAGCTGCTCGGCGTCCTGGCCTACGGCGAGCTCTCCGCGTTCGACCGGCTGGCCGAGGACGCGCGGGCGGCACCGACCCTCGCCGGCCGGGCCCAGCTCTCCACGATGGCCGCCGCGGAGATCGGCCACTTCCGGCTGATCGAGGAGCACCTCGGCGGGGTCCGGATCGGTGTCGCGGACGCGATGGCGCCGTTCGTCGCGCTGATCGACAGCTACCACGCGTCGACCGCGCCGCGGAGCTGGCTGGAGTCGCTGGTCAAGGCCTATCTCGGGGACGGCCTGGGTGCCGACTTCTACCGCGAGGTCGCGGGCTGGGTGGACCCCGCCACGGGTGAGCTCGTCCGGCGGGTGCTCGCCGACACCGGGCACTCGGCCTTCGCCGAGCGGGAGGTGCAGGCGGCCTGCGAGGCGAATCCGCACCAGCGCGACCGGCTGGCGCTGTGGGGCAGGCGGCTGCTCGGCGAGGCCGTCACGCACGCCCAGCGGGTGGTCGCCGAGCGCGACGAGCTGGCCGAGTTCATCGTCCTGGGCTCCGGCGAGAAGGGCGGCGTCGCCGGCCTGATCAAGACCGTGCAGTCGGCGCACGGGAAGCGGATGAGCAGGCTCGGGCTGTCCTGAGCGGTTTCGACTAGCCTGGCGTCCGCAAGAGCACGAGGTGACGGATCGGGAGGTCCTACCGGTGAAGGTCAAGATCGGCATCGCGGAGACGCCGCGGGAGCTCGTGGTGTCCAGCGACCGCACCCCGGACGAGGTCGCCCAGCTGGTGAGCGGGGCGATGAAGTCCGACGACGGCCTGCTGGACCTCACCGACGACCAGGGCAACCGGTTCGTCGTTCCGGTCGCGCGGATCTCGTACGTGGAGATCGGCCCGTCGGAGGAGCGCAAGGTCGGGTTCGGCCTCGGCGGCTGACGACGTGTGACACGTCCTCCGGGGCGTGGTCGACGGGCCCGGTTCCGCGAGGGATCGGGCCCGTCGGCGTGTGTGGCGGGGTCCCGCTCAGTCGCTCGCGGGCGGGGGTGGATCGTCCAGGGGGAACGGCGGCGGGCCGGTCCCGGTGATCCGGAACCGGTCCCAGGGGTCCGGCTCGGAGAGCGCGCCGACCGCGGAGTGCCCTGGCGTCCGCACCTCGGCCCGGCCGCCGCCGGTGCCCAGTAGCTCGGTCAGCCGTGGGTGCGCGAGCACCCGGCCCGACCAGTGCATGCGGCCGTCGAACGGTTCGTGCCGCGCGTCGAGCAGGACCTCGACGGCCAGCGTCTCCCCGTCGACGACCAGCTCGGCCGGCCCGCGGTAGCCCTCGTCGTCGTCGCTCACGGGGTGCTCCCGGTGTCGGTGCCGGTCGGGGTGTGCGGGTCCGGGACGAGCCGCAGGATGTCGGCGTTCGCCGTCGGCGAGTCGATCCCGGAGACCCCGGCGATCCCGCCCCAGATGATCGCGGACAGGTAGTTGGTGAGCGCCTCCCGGCTCATCGTGCGCCGGTCGAGCCACCAGTCGCCCGCCGACTGGACCATGCCGATCAGGCCGTGGGCCCAGACCTCGGCGCCGCCCGAGTCGCGGCCCTCGGCGCGCAACCGCTCCCCGAACAGCGTGGTGAGGACCGCGCCGATCCGGCCGCGGACGTCCTCGGCGACCTCGGCGCCGGCCGTCGGCTCGGCGGGGTTGGACACCACGAACCGGTACAGGTGCGGCTCGTCCTCGATCATGCCGAGGAAGGCGTCGATCACCGCGGCGACGTGCTCGATCGGCTCCGCGTCGATGGCGAGGACGGGGGAGATGCGCTCCATGAGCATCTCCGCCGCGTGCTCGCCCACGGCGCGCTGCAGGTCGGCCCGGTCGGCGAAGTGCCGGTACAGGACGGGTTTGGTGATCCCCGCCGCGGCGGCGATCTGCGCGACCGAGACCCCGGGTCCGTGCTCGCGGATGGCTCCGACGGCCGCGTCGACCATCTCGGCCCGGCGTTCCTCCCGGCGTCGGACGCGTGCGTCCGGCTTGACATCCCTCTCCACGTGGGGCACGTTACCACTGGTAACCGTTACCGGCGGTAACAGCAAGGAGGCTGCGGTGTCCGGAACAGCACACGTCCTCGGCCGGAATGGTCGCACGGGGAGCAAGGTGAACCCGGCCGACCGGGAGGACACCGCGCGACGGCTGCTGCGCAGCTCCGTCGACAAGTCCTACGAGCCGTCGATCGACATCGACTGGGACGCCCCGCTCGTGGAGGGCAAGTACGGGATCGTCCCGGAGCGCGTGTCGCTCTACGGGACCCCGCTCTGGGACGGGCTGACCGAGGAGCAGCGGATCACCCTGTCGATCCACGAGTTCTGCAGCGTCGCCCGGATCGGGCTGTGGTTCGAGATGATCCTCATGCAGATGCTGCTGCGCTACGCCTACGACCGCGACCCCCGCCGCGCGCACATCCAGTACGCCCTGGTCGAGATCGCCGACGAGTGCCGGCACTCGATGATGTTCGCGAAGGCGACCGAGCGCTACGGCGTGCCGGACTACGCACCCCGGCGGCTCACCCACGAGCAGGGCCGTCTGATGAAGACGATCGGTACCGGGCCCGCCATGTTCGCCGGGACCCTCTACGTCGAGGAGATCCTCGACCAGATGCAGCGCGAGGGGATGCGCGACGAGCGCGTCCAGCCGCTCTCCCGCATGATCAACAAGATCCACGTGACGGAGGAGGCCCGGCACGTCCGCTACGCCCGCGAGGAGCTGCAGCGGATCATGCCGAGGACCAACTACGCCGAGCGTGCCTGGGCGCGGTACCTCACGGCACGGATCGCCTACGTCGTGGCGCGCAACCTGATCCACCCCGACGTGTACCGCAGTGTCGGGATCGACCCGGCGGCCGGCCGGAAGGCGGCCATGGCCAACCCGCACCACCACGAGATGCTGCGCTGGTCGGCGCGCAAGCTGGTCCCGTTCCTGCGGGAGCAGAAGGTCGTCGGCGGGCCGACCGAGGCGCTGTGGAAGCGCGCACACTTGATCTGAGGGAGTGATCGATGAGCAGGCGGGTCGTGACCCGGGACGGGACCGGGCTGCACGTGTGCGAGTCGGGTCCGGCGTCGGCGCCGGTCACCGTGCTGCTGGCGCACGGCTGGACCCTCGACGAGCGCTGCTGGGCGCCGGTGGCCGACGCGCTGGTGGCGTCCGGCGGGGCCGCGGCACCGCGCGTCGTGCGCTACGACCACCGCGGCCACGGCCGGTCCGACGACACCCCGGACGAGCTCAAGACCCTCGACCGCCTCGCCGACGACATGGCCGAGGTGATCGGGCAGGTGGCGCCGTCCGGGCCGCTCGTGCTGGCCGGGCACTCGATGGGCGGGATGACCGCGATGGCGCTGGCCCAGCGGTATCCGGACCTGGTGGCGTCGCGGGTCGCGGGCGTCGCGCTGGTCGCCACGGCCAGCGGCGGGCTCGGCGGCGCGGCCACGCTCGGGCTGACCGGGCGTCGCGCCGAACTGTTCCTGGCGGGGAAGGACAAGGTCACGGTCAGTCCGCTGTGGACGGGCCGGCGCTCGCTGAGCACCCACCCCGCGCTGCTGCGGGCCGCCCTGCAGCCGTTGCTGCTGGGCAGGCGTCCGGACCGGCTCGCGGTGCGGGCGACCTGCGAGGCGATCGCCGCCTGCCGCCCGACGACCGTCTTCGGCTTCACCCCGACCCTCACCGAGCACGAGCGCGACGAGGCACTGGAGGCGTTCGCCGCGCTCCCGGTCGAGATCCTGGCGGGCTCGCGGGACCGGCTGACCCCGCCGCGGTTCTCGCGGCGCATCCGGGACCGGCTCCCGAGGGCGGGCCTGACCGTGTTCCCGGACGCCGGGCACATGCTTCCCGTCGAGCGGGTCGGCGGGGTGACGGCCCGGATCGCCGCCCTGGTCCGGCAGGCCGCCGCGACGCGGGCGGCCTGACCGGGCCGGGTGGCTACTGCTCGCCGGACTGCTTCGGGAAGCCGGCGATGCCCCGCCAGGCGAGCGAGGTCATCAGCGCGACGGCCTCGTCCCGGGGGACCCGCTGGTCGGAGTCCAGCCAGTACTGGGCACCGACCTGGCTGAGCCCGACCAGTCCGACGGCGAGCAGCCGGGCGCGGTCGTGGTCGAGCCCGGCGTCGGTGGTGACGGCGCCCGCGACCGCGTCGATGCAGCGGTCCAGCGCGCTCTCGACGAGGGCCGCGGCCTCCGCGTCGCCGCGCAGGTCCGACTCGAACACCAGCCGGTAGGCCCGGCCCTCCCCGGCGACGAAGTCGAAGTACGCCGCGACCGCGGCCTGCACGCGTTCCTTGTTGTCGTCGGTGCGCTCGATCGCCCCCGAGACCCGCTCGACGAGCTCCTCGGCGTAGGTCGTCAGCAGCGCCTGGTACAGCTCCAGCTTCCCGGGGAAGTGCTGGTAGAGAACCGGCTTGCTGACACCCGCCCGCTCGGCGATGTCGTCCATGGCGGCGGCGTGATAGCCCTGGTCGGCGAAGACGTCGCGGGCGGCCAGCAACAGCTGGGCGCGCCGCGCTCCACGGGACAGGCGAGCGCCCCGAGGCGTGGCGGTTCCGGTCATCGGCCCCCTACCTTTCACCCGGTGTGGGGTCACCCTACCCGCAGGTAACCGGGTTGACGAACGTTCCGTGAACACCGGTGTGGTCTCAATGGGAGACCCGATCACCGGCCGGGGCGGATCCGGCGGGCGCGGACCGCGGCCGCCCCGAGCACCGGCACCGCGGCGACCGGCACCGCGGGTGCTCCGGCCACCGCGGCGACGACTGCCGCCGCACCCACGACGACCCCCGCGACGATCCCGGAGCGGGCGTGCGCCCGCGCCCGGCGGGCCAGCTCGAGGGCCGTGGCCACCTCGGCGGGGCCGCCCCGGGCGACGATCCTCGCCGATCCGCCGGCGGGCGCCGGGACCGGGTCCGGTGCGGCCGGCCCCGGGGCCCGCGGGTGCAGCTCGACGGCCAGATCGGCCCGGTCCAGCGCCGCCGGGTCGGTCCCGGGATCGGCTGCCACCGCGACCGTGCGGCCACGCACCCGCAGCCCGGCGACGGCGGCCGCGCGCCCGCCCGGATCCAGGCCCGGCCGGACGGCGTCGGGGTCGGCCGGGTCCAGGCCGGCGGCGGCGGCGAGCGCGCGGGCGGGGCCGTCGTCGTCGGGGGTGAGCAGGACCGGCTCCGTCCCGGCCGCCCGCAGCGCGTCCAGGCCGGGGCCGGCGCCGTCGTGCGGGGACCGGGTCAGCTCCAGGACGGCCCGGGCGGTGCCGTCCCAGGCGACCGCGACGATCGCGTGTCCCTCGGCCTCGGCCTCGGCCCGCTCGCGCTGCACGGCCAGGTCGGCCGGCAGCCCGATGCCGTGCTCGAGCAGCCAGGCGTGCGCGCCGAGGAGCACCGCGTGCGCGACGACGGTCGGGGAGCTGCGCTCGAGCGTCCCGATCCCGGCTCCCGGGGGCGCGCTCCCGTCGTCCGGCGCCGGGAGCAGCTCGGCGACCAGCCCGGACATGCCCAGCCCCGGCCGCTCGTCGGCCTCGGCGACGTCCGGGAGCGCGTCCGGGGCCTGTGCGGCGAGCGCGCGGCCGAGCGGCCCGATGTCCGAACCGGCCGCGATCCCGGTGGCGACCGACCCGGCCAGGCGCACCACGGTGGCCGTGTCCTCCCCGCGCGCCGGGTGCACGACGAGCGGCGCGGGGACGGCACCGGTCAGCACCTCCGGCCCCGCGAGGGCGACCGTGTCGACCCGGTCAGCCGGGCGCGGACCGCGGTGCGGGGCGGTCCAGCCGACCGGATCGGGCCGGCCCGCCGCCGGCAGCGGGAGCCGCACGTCCGTCCCGCAGGCCCGGTCCGCGGCCCGTACGGCCGCCGGGACCGCGGCGAGCAGCACCAGCGGGCAGCCGGCGAGCAGGACGGCCACCGCGGCCGTCGCGGCGTCGTCCCAGGGCCGGCCGGTGCCCGCACGGAACCCGGCGACGGCCAGCGCGAGCAGCGCCGTGACCGGGACCAGCCGCACGCACCACCGGTCGGCGGCCGCGCCGAGCGCGTCCTCGCCCGGCCCGTCGTCGTCGCTCCGTCCGGTGACCCGGACGGCCAGGGCGACCACCGTCAGCACGGCCGCGATCCCCGGCAGCAGGGACGGTCCGGTCAGGAGCGCTCCGGGAACCCGGATCCCGATGGGCGCGCCCGGCCCCCCGAGCGCCGGGGTGAGCAGAGCAAAGCCCGACCAGGTGAGTGCCGGCATGGTCGCCAGCGAGACGCCGGCGTCGGCGGTGACGGAGCCCTGCCGCAGTGCACGGGCGGCGGCCCGGTGCCCGTGCCGTCCGGCGCCGCACACGACGGCGGCCCCCAGCAGGACGGCCCCCACGAGGACGCCCGGGTGCGCGGACGGGGGCACCACGGGCCCGGCGAGCGGGAGCAGCAGTGCCGCCACGGCCGCGACGGCGGCGGGGACCGGCACGGGTCGGCGCACCGGCTCAGCTCCCCGGCGCCGTCGGCAGGGTGAACTCGCAGGAGCGCAGCGCGCCGCCGGAGCGGTAGTCGAGGAAGAGCCGGTAGCTGCCCGGGGCGGGGACCGACGCGGTGAACGCGATCCCGGGCCCGGACCGGTCGGCCGGCGACGCGCCGGTCACCTCCGGGCGCACCGGGAACCGGGCCAGGTCGCCCTGCCGGACGGCGGTGACCCGTCCGAACCCGCCGTCGTCGAGCGGTTCGAGATCGGTGACCGGGGCGCCGTCCCTCCCGACGGTGGCGAACAGGCGCGAGTCGCCGCCCGGGACCAGCACGCCGTCGAGCCGGACCTGCTGGTCGCTGCCGCCGCAGAGCCCGGCACGGTTCTCGTCGGGGAACTGGAACGCGCCGTACGGGCCGGGGACGTGCAGGTCGGTGCCCAGGTCCAGGCGTGGGCCGCCGGTCGGGGTGAACCCCGCGTAGAGCTGCCAGACGCCCTCCCCGGGGAAGGTCACCGGGGCCCGCCAGACGCCATCGGGGCCCTGGGTGGCGCGCAGCCGGGTGTAGCCGGCGACGTCGCGGCGCAGCACGGCCACGTCCATGACCGGCTCGCCGTCGCCGGGGTCGTCGAACCGGGTCACCGGTGCCCCGTCGGAGCCGGTGACGGTGAAGGCCACCTCGGTGGGCTGCCGGTACGGGTAGACCTGACGCACCGGGGACAGGCTGTACCCGGCGCCGGTGCTGAGGACGCCGCCCGGCGCGCTCCCGGTGTCGGTGGCTTGCCGGGCGGGGAGCACCGGCGAGCCGGCCGCGCCGTCCGGGTCGCCCGCCGGGCCCAGCGCCTCCAGCGCGCCGCCCGCCGTCCAGGCCCCGGTGAACACGAGCACCGACGCGGCACCGAACCCGGCGATCCGGGCGGCGGCCGATCCCGCGATCCGCCCCATGCGTCCTCCCGTGGTCGGTGTCCCCCCGGTACAACGCGCGGGCGCCGCAGCCGTTGCGCTCCGTGGATGCACGAACGCACGGAGTGACGAGATCGACCCTCGGACGAGATCGGGGTCACCCGGGACGGCGATGGGGATCACCGGCACGTCATCCTTGTCGGATGGCCGCCGGTACGACGCTCCCCGTTCATCCGCCCGTCACCGCGCCCCGGTCCGGGGCGGCGACGGGTGCGGAGCCGCGCCTGGCCGACCCCACGACCCTCGCATCACTGCGGTCCGACCAGGCACCGTGGCCCGGCCGGACGGTCACCGCGGGCGGGGTGTCGCTGCACGTCCGGGAGACCCCGGGTGATCCCGGCACCGAGGCGGTCTACGTCCACGGCCTCGCCGGGTCGGCGACCAACTGGACCGATCTCGCCGGGCTGCTCGGCACCCGCGCCACCGGACTGTCGGTGGACCTGCCGGGCTTCGGGCTGTCCGAGCCGACGGCGTCGCGCGACTTCACCCCGGACGGCATGGCCGACGCGCTGCTCTGCTGGCTGGCCGGTCGCGGCCGGCCGGTGCACCTCGTCGGGAACTCGCTCGGTGGCCTGATCTGCATGACGGTCGCGGCCCGCCGTCCGGAGCTGGTCCGGACCCTGACGCTGGTGTCGCCCGCGATGCCGGACCTGCGCCCGGACCCGCGGCGGCTGTCCGACCCGCGGATGGCGCTCGCCATGGTGCCGGTCCTCGGCCGCGGCGCCCGGCGCGCGCTCGCCGCCGAGCCGCTGCGCAGCCGGGCCGAGCGGATCGTGAAGGTCTGCTTCGCCGACCCGCAGCGCGGCTCGGAGCGACGGCTCGAGGAACTGATCGCCGAGCACGAGCACCGGGCGACGCTGCCGTGGGCGGCCGAGGCGTCCGACGGCGCCACCCGCGGGCTGCTCGCGGTGTGGGCGGGCCGGACGGCGTGGCAGCGGGCGTCCCGGGTGCGGGTGCCCACGCTGGTGGTGTGGGGCGGCGCCGACCGCGTCGTCACCCCGAAGCTCGCCCGGCGGACGGCGTCGGCGCTGGACGCGGGCCTGCTGGTGCTCCCGGAGACCGGGCACGTCGCCCAGATCGAGCGTCCCGAGGCGGTGGCCCGCGCCGTCGCCGGGCTGTGGGACGGCGGCAGCACCGGCATCGGGGAAGATGGTGGCGACCCGGTGCGTTGAGACGCAGCGAGACCGCACGCGACAACGCGAGGAGTGGACGAGATGGCGCTACCGCCGCTGGTGGAGCCGGCTACCGAGCTCACCAAGGAAGAGGTCGAGCGGTACAGCCGCCACCTCATCATCCCGGATGTCGGGATGGATGGTCAGAAGCGGCTGAAGAACGCCAAGGTCCTGGTCGTCGGTGCCGGCGGGCTCGGCTCGCCCGCCCTGCTGTACCTGGCCGCCGCGGGTGTCGGGACGCTCGGCATCGTCGAGTTCGACGTCGTCGACGAGTCCAACCTGCAGCGCCAGGTCATCCACGGCCAGTCGGACATCGACCGGCCGAAGGCCGAGTCGGCCCGTGACTCGATCCGCGAGGTCAACCCCTACGTCGAGGTCCGGCTGCACAACGAGCGACTGACCAGTGAGAACGTCCTCGACGTCTTCCGGGACTACGACCTGATCCTGGACGGCGCGGACAACTTCGCCACCCGCTACCTGGTGAACGACGCCGCGGTGCTGCTGGGCAAGCCCTACGTCTGGGGCTCGATCTTCCGGTTCGAGGGCCAGGCGTCGGTGTTCTGGGAGGACGCCCCCGACGGGCAGGGCCTCAACTACCGCGACCTCTACCCGGAGCCCCCGCCGCCCGGGATGGTCCCGTCCTGCGCCGAGGGCGGCGTGCTGGGCGTGCTCTGCGCGTCGATCGGCTCGATCATGGTCAACGAGGCCGTCAAGCTGATCACCGGTATCGGCGAGCCGCTGCTCGGCCGCCTGGTGATCTACGACGCGCTGGAGACCACCTGGCGCCAGGTGAAGATCCGCAAGGACCCGGAGACGCCGAAGATCACCGAGCTGATCGACTACGAGGCGTTCTGCGGCACCGTCACCCAGGACGCGCAGGACGCGGCGGCCGGCAACACGATCACCGTCGGCGAGCTCAAGCAGATGATCGACGTGGGCAAGGACTTCCAGCTCATCGACGTCCGCGAGCCGCACGAGTACGAGATCGTGAACATCCCGGGCGCGACGCTGATCCCCAAGGACCGGATCCTGTCCGGCGAGGCGCTGTCCGAGATCTCCCAGGACCGGCCGGTGGTGCTGCACTGCAAGTCCGGCGGCCGCTCCGCCGAGGCCCTCGCGGCGCTGCACAAGGCAGGCTTCGCCGACGCCGTCCACGTCGGCGGGGGCGTGCTGTCCTGGGTCAAGCAGATCGACCCCTCGCAGCCGACCTACTGACCCCTCCCGCGCGAGCCCACGGCCGCCGTCCCGATCCCGGGGCGGCGGCCGTCGTCGTCCACGCAGCGGAACGGTGCGTGCGCCCGCCGTTGCCGACCGCGGTTGCCGACCCGGACGGGTGACGATCACCGGATCGGCCCCCGTAACCAGGTCGTCCCGCGAAACATGGCTTCGGATCGCCGCGACACGCCGGTGCGCGCCGGTGGCCGGCGGCACGGGTGGCGGGAGGACTTCGTGGACGAACCGGTGCGCACGTGCGCCTTGGACGGTTGTGTGGAGACGATCGGGTCCGTCCACGGACGACCGCAACGGCTCTACTGCTCCGCCGCCCACCGGCTGGCGGCCCGCCGGGTCCGCCGGGCGGCCGCGCAGGCCACCGGCGACGACCGGGCCACCGAGACGCTGCCGTGGCTGCGCGAGCCCGGTCCGGCACACGTCCCGGTCCGTCCGGTACGCCCGGCGGGCGGGTCCCCGGAGGGTGGCCGGGCCCGGCGGACGGGCGCGGCTCCCGGCGCCGCCCCGGTGCCGGCGCGGCTGTGCGCACCGCGGACCCCGCTGCGGCACCGCCGCACCCTCGCGCTCATCGGCGCGACCGCCGTCCTGCTGGGCGGGTACGCACTCACGACGACGCCGCGTTCCGTCGACGGCGCGCCGGCCGCCCAGGAGCGGACCGCCGACGAGTGGGCGAGCCGGGCCCGGGTCACGCTGACGTCCCTCGACGAACAGCTCGGCACACTGGCGAGCACCGAGCGGACGTGGGCGCGTTCCCCGCACGCCACCGGGAACGACCCCGCCGCGGTCGGGCAGCTCCGCCGGCAGCGCGACACCCTGCGCCAGCAGCGGGCCGCGCTGCAGTCCCAGCTGGACGCCTACGCGTCCCGGCCGGACGCCGTCGACGCGCTGGCCGCGGCCGACCGGCAGCTCGCCGAGCTGGACCGGATCGTCGCGGAGCTGCCGCCGCCGGCGCGCCGCACGACCGGCCAGGTCGCCGCCGCCACCTCGCTGGAGGAGCAGCGGGACCTGCGTGCGCGCCGACGCGACGCGTGCGCCGAGGAGCTGGAGGGGATCGACGACAGCGTCGAGCGTGCCCGGACCGCCCCGTTGCCCGAGGACCGGTCGCGCACCGATGCGGTGTCCGGCGACGTGCTGGCGCTGGCCCGCGGTGCGGAACCGCCGGCGCCCGAGCCGTCCGGCCCGCGGCAGGCCCCGCAGGTCCTCGCGGGCGGCCGGGAGACCGGCGGGGACCGGGAGCGCGACGACGTCGGCACCAGCGGCCCGCCGGACCCGCGCGGTCCTGTCGACGAGACAGCGCCGCGGGCGGAGGGCCCGGCGGGCGGGTCCGGTCGCGGCGCGGGCAGCAGGCCCGACGGCGACCGCGGCGCCGCCCCGCGTGCCGCGGCGGCGAAGGCCGGCCCGGGGGAGACGCTGGGCGGCGCGGTCTCCGACGCCGCCGACGGCGTGGCGTCGCTGACCGGCGGGAAGAGTGACGACGGCCGTCGTCCCGGCCGGGGCGGCACGGCGTCCCGATCCGGTGGGGACGACCGGCGGCAGGGTCCCGGCTCGGGCGCACGGCCCGGGGAGGCGGACGGACCCGTGCGGAAGATCGGTGCGGGGGCCGGCGCGGCCGCCCGCGGCGTCGGGGACACCGCGGAGGGGCTGGGGTCGGCGGTCGACGGGCTCACCGGTGGCGGGGAGCGGCGCCGGTCCGGTGGCGGGGGAGACGCGGACCGGCGGCGCTCCGGTGACGGCCCGTCCGCCGGGGACCGGGCGCGGGCGGACCGGGACGGCGACTCCCGGCGCGGCCGGTCCGGATCGCGTGCGCCGGACCGGGCGGAGTCCACGACGTCCCGTGCCGCGGAGCTCCGAGTCCCGGAACCGCGGTCCGACGGGTCGGGGACCGGGTCGCGGTCCGGTGGGTCCGGGTCCGGGTCGGGCTCGGGCTCCCGCGGGATCGCCAGCGCGGTCGCGGGGTCCTACGTCGAGGCGGCGATGGGGAAGGAGGCGGCGGCGCCCGTGCTCGCCGAGGCCGACCGGCAGGCGGCGGAGCAGATGGCGGAGCGCAGCGGGCGGTCGTCGGGGGGCGGGTCCACGGACTCGGGCGGTTCGCGGTCGGGCTCGGACTCCGGGGGTGGCCGGAGCGCGGAGGGTTCCGGCGGTCGCTCGGGTGACGGATCCGGGCGGAGCCGGTCGGCCGGCGCCTCGGAGCGGGGCGGTTCCGACGACGGCTCTCGGAGCGGGGACCGGTCCGGGTCGGACCGGGACGGTTCCGGGCGGAGCGGCTCGGATCGGGGCGGCTCGGACCGTGGTGGTTCCGGCCGCGGCGACCCGGGCGGGAGCGACTCCGGCCGTGGTGGCTCGTCCTCCGAGGACTCCCCGGGATCGTCGTCGGGCTCGGATCGCCGTGACGACGCCGCGTGATCGCGGCCGGTCCGACGGCCGCGGCCACCCGATCGTGGAACCGGGAGCACCCGTCCCTGGCGTGGCGCGATAGGGAGTCCCCGGTTCCGGGGGTACCGTCGCCGCCGTGACCGCAGCCCGCACGCTCGCCACCGCGCCAGCCGCGAGCGCCCTGCCCGAGCACGTCCGCGTCGCGTTCGGCGTCCGAGACACCTCCCCGCGCCCCGTGGTGTGGGCGGGGCAGCGGGCCTGGCAGTGCGGTGACGTGCTGTTGCGTCCGGTCTCGGACCACGTCGTCGCCGCCTGGTCGGCGACGGTCCTGGAGAACCTCGAGGTCGACGGTGTCCGGCTGGCCCGTCCGGTCCGGTCGTCCGACGGGCGCTGGGTCGTCGGCGGGTGGGCGGCGTCGCGCTACGTGCCCGGCGCGCCGGAGCCGCGGCACGACGAGGTCGTCGCCGCGTCGCTGCGCCTGCACGCCGCGACCTCCACGGTGCTGCGCCCGCGGCTGCTCGACGACCGCGACGACCTGCTGTCCCGTTCCGCCGCCGCCGCGTTCGGCGAGCGCAAGCTGGACCTGCACCCCGAGACCGGCGGCGCGCTGTTCGAGGAGCTGGCGGCGCACCGGCGCACGATCCGGCTCACCCCGCAGGTCGTCCACGGCGAGCTCTTCGGCGCGATGCTGTTCGACCCGACCGGCCGACCGGCCGTCCTCGATCTCGTGCCGTTCTGGCGGCCCGCGGAGTGGGCGGCGGCCGTCGTCGTCGTGGACGCCGTCGCCTGGGGCGGTGCCGACGACGATCTCCTCGAGCGCTGGTCGGAGCTGCCCGAGTGGCCGCAGTCGCTGCTGCGCGCGGTGCTCTACCGGCTCGCGCTGCACGCCCAGCACCCCGACGCGACGACCGAGTCGCTGGCCGGCATCGAGCGGGTCGCCGGGCTGGTCAGCCGCCGGCTCTGACCGGCGCCCCGGAGAGGTGTCCGGGGTCTCCACTTCTCACGGGTTCCGGCAAGTGGATGTGAGATAAGCGTTTCGGGGACGTCACGCGGGGCCATTCGACGGAAACTGGGGCTCCCTAGCGTCATCGCCGACGTGAGACGCCGGCGATCAGGAGACCGATCCGTGACCACCTCAGCATCCCCGCGCCGCATCGGCGGCCGCTGGATCGAGCACTGGGACCCCGAGGACGAGGGCTTCTGGGAGCGCACCGGCAAGGCGATCGCGAGCCGCAACCTGTGGCAGTCGATCTTCTCCGAGCACATCGGGTTCTCGGTGTGGACGATGTGGTCGGTCCTGGTCCTGTTCATGGGCCCGGAGTACGGCATCGACGCGGCACAGAAGTTCTTCCTGGTCGCGGTGCCGACCCTGGTCGGGTCGATCCTGCGGCTGCCCTACACGTTCGCGGTCGCGCGGTTCGGCGGTCGCAACTGGACGGTGTTCTCGGCGGCCCTGCTGATCGTCCCGCTGATCCTGGCGATGGTCGTCGTCCAGCCCGGGGTCTCGTACACGACGCTGCTGGTCGTGGCCGCGTTCGCCGGTGTCGGTGGCGGCAACTTCGCCTCGTCGATGGCCAACATTAACGCCTTCTTCCCGGAGAAGAGCAAGGGCTGGGCGCTCGGGCTGAACGCCGGCGGCGGGAACCTCGGCGTCCCGGTGATCCAGCTGCTCGGCCTGCTGGTGATCGCGCTGCTGGGCGCGGGCCAGCCCCGGGTGCTGATCGCGATCTACATCCCGCTGGTCGTCGTCTCCGCGGCGCTCGCCTGGGTGCGGATGGACAACATCGCGGCGATGTCGAACGACACCGGCGCGTTCGTCGAGGCCTGCCGGGACCGGCAGACCTGGATCATGTCGTTCCTCTACATCGGCACCTTCGGGTCCTTCATCGGCTACTCCTTCGCGTTCGGGCTGGTGCTGCAGAACCAGTTCGACCGGACGCCGCTGCAGGCCGCGATGGTCACCTTCATCGGCCCGCTCATCGGCTCCCTGATCCGTCCCTACGGCGGCAAGCTGGCCGACCGGTTCGGCGGCGCGACCGTCACGCTGTGGAACTTCGCCGGCATGGCGGTGGCGACGGCGATCATCATCGCCGCGTCCGGTGCGCAGTCGCTCGGGTTCTTCACGGCCGGCTTCATCCTGCTGTTCACGCTGTCCGGCATCGGCAACGGCTCGACCTACAAGATGATCCCGGCGATCTTCACGGGACGGGCCCGGATCGCGATCGCCGAGGGCGCCGACCGGGAGACCGAGCTCGGCACCGCGCGCCGGCTGTCCGGCGCGGTGATCGGCATCGCCGGTGCGGTCGGTGCGCTCGGTGGTCTGTTCATCAACCTGGCCTTCCGGCAGTCGTTCCTGTCCGTGCAGTCGGGCACCCCGGCGTTCTGGGCCTTCCTCGCCTTCTACGTGGTGTGCATCGGCGTCACCTGGGCGGTCTACCTGCGGCCGAAGCAGGCGTCCGTCCCCGGTGGTGCGGAGCTCGCCCGGGTCTGACCTCCCACACCGCACCGAACCGGCCCGACGGCCGCGCCGCATGCCCGCGGCGCGGCCGCCGGGCCGGTTCTGTGTACGGGTGTCCGGGACGCCCGTACACGGAAACCCGTTGCCGTCCTCGCTGTCAGGGTTAACCTGACGACATGGCCACGATTCCGGACCACGTCCTCACGGTCGACGTCACCCCGGCGGCGAACGCCGTCACCGCGGTCGCCGTCGCCGAGCTCGACCGGCACGCCGACGCGATCGCCGGCGTCCCGCCGCTGCCCGGCACCCCGGAGTGGGAGGGCGAGCAGGGCACCGACGTGCCCGTGCAGCGGGAGACCGCGTGGCGGCTCGTCGCCTTCCGGATCGGGCTGGCCGCCGGGCTCGACCCGCTGCCGCACTTGGTCGCGCTCCGGCACACCGGGGTCAGCTGGGACACGATCGGCCGGGCCGCCGGGATCACCCGCCAGTCGGCACACGAGCGCTGGGCGCCCCGCGTGGCCGCCGTGGTCGAGGGCCACGACCGCACGGCCTTCGACCCCGCCACCCGCCCCTGACACCGCCCCACCCACGCTCACCGGCCCCGCACCCGGACCAGCACACGGACCCGGCCCCAGAGACGCTCGCGGAGTCCGTCGACGCTCACGCAATCGGGCGAGCACCTGCCGATCCGGTGAGCGCCTGTCGATCCGGTGAGCGTCGCCGGCAGCAAGTGCGCACCGCCGGGGGCGGTGCGGGGCGCTCACGGTCGCCGTCCGCGGGGAATGAGCACCTCGTAACTCCCGTGCAATCGCGGGCCGTCTCCACGTAACTCCCCGTTCCTACCGTCGGTGGCCAGCGCGACGAGGGAACGAGGGAGAAGAGCATGAGCCGTCTGGTGGTCGTCGGGAACGGCATGGTCGGGCACCGCCTGGTGTCGGCGATGCGCGACCGGGACACCGCGGGCACCTGGGCGATCACCGTCCTCGGGGAGGAGACCCGCCGGGCGTACGACCGGGTCGCGCTCTCCTCCTACGTCGACGGGAGGTCCGAGGAGGAACTGCGCCTCGACGACGACGGGCTGCGCGGCGACCCGCTCGTCACCTACCACCTCGGCGACGCCGTCTCCCGGGTCGACCGCGACGCCCGCCGCGTCACCACCGCGTCGGGCCGCACGTTCGACTACGACGCGCTGGTGCTCGCCACCGGCTCGTACCCGTTCGTCCCGCCGGTCGACGGCCGTGACCTGCCCGGATGCTTCGTCTACCGCACGCTCGACGACCTCGACGCGATCTCCGGGGCCGCCGCTGCCGCGGTCGCGACGACCGCGCCGGGGCGGCGCTCGGCCGTCGTCGTCGGGGGTGGGCTGCTCGGTCTGGAGGCCGCGCGGGCGATGCGGCTGCTGGGCCTGTCGCCGCAGGTCGTCGAGATCGCGCCGCGGCTGATGCCCGTCCAGGTCGACGACGGCGGCGGCGCGCTGCTGCGGTCGCTCGTCGAGTCGCAGGGCATCGCGGTCCGCGCCGGAGTCTCGCTGACCGGCGTCGCCCGGGACCGCGACCGGCTGGTCGCGACGCTGTCCGACGGCGTCGAGCTGGACGCCGACGTCGTCGTCTTCTCGGCGGGCATCCGCGCCGCCGACCAGCTCGCGCGGGACAGCGGCCTGCCGGTCGGGGAGCGCGGCGGTGTCCTGGTCGACGACCGCTGCCGCACCTCCGACGACGCCGTGTGGGCGATCGGCGAGTGCGCCGCGCTCGAGGGGCGCACCTACGGCCTCGTCGCCCCTGGCTACGCGATGGCCGAGGTCGTCGCGGACCGGCTGCTCGGCGGTCCGGCGCGGATGACGCCCGAGGAGCTCGACATGTCCACCCAGCTCAAGCTGCTGGGGGTCGACGTCGCCAGCTTCGGTGACGCGCACGCGTCCACCGAGGGTGCGCTGGAGATCGTCGTCAACGACCCGGTCGCGGGGACGTACTCGAAGCTCGTGGTGTCCGACGACGCGTCGACGCTGCTGGGCGGGGTCCTCGTCGGTGACGCGTCCCGCTACGGCGTGCTGCGCCCGCTGGTCGGCGCGCAGCTCCCGGACGACCCGGTCACGCTGATCTCGAAGGGCGGTGCCGAGCCGGACGCGTCCGCGCTGCCGGACTCCGCGCAGATCTGCTCGTGCAACGCCGTCACCAAGGGCGACCTCTGCACCGCCATCCACGACGGCGCGCACGACGTCCCGGCGCTGAAGGCGTGCACCCGGGCCGGCACGACGTGCGGGTCCTGCGTCCCCACCCTGAAGCGGATCCTGGAGCAGGAGGGCGTCGAGGTCTCGAAGGCCCTGTGCGAGCACTTCGACCACTCCCGCGCCGAGCTGTTCCAGATCGTCGCCGGGGCCGGGATCACCTCGTTCTCCGCCCTGGTGGAGTCGCACGGCCGCGGCAGCGGCTGCGACATCTGCAAGCCGGTCGTCGCGTCGATCCTGGCGACGCTCTACAACGGGCACGTCCTCGACGCCGAGCGCGCCTCGTTGCAGGACACCAACGACCACTTCCTGGCGAACCTGCAGCGCAACGGCACCTACTCGGTGGTCCCGCGGATCGCGGGCGGAGAGGTGACGGCGGAGGGCCTGATCGTCATCGGCGAGGTGGCCCGCGACTTCGGGCTCTACACCAAGATCACCGGCGGGCAGCGGATCGACATGTTCGGGGCCCGGGTGGAGGACCTCCCGGCGATCTGGACGCGGCTGGTCGACGCCGGGTTCGAGTCCGGGCACGCGTACGGCAAGTCGCTGCGCACCGTGAAGTCGTGCGTCGGGACGACCTGGTGCCGCTACGGCGTGCAGGACTCGGTCGGGATGGCCGTCGAGCTGGAGCTCCGCTACCGGGGCCTGCGCTCGCCGCACAAGCTCAAGTCCGGCGTCTCCGGATGCGCCCGGGAGTGCGCGGAGGCCCGGTCCAAGGACTTCGGCGTGATCGCGACCGAGCAGGGCTGGAACCTCTACGTCGGCGGCAACGGCGGCTTCACCCCGCGGCACGCCGAACTCCTGGTCTCCGACGTCGACTCCGAGACCCTGATCCGGACCATCGACCGGTTCCTCATGTTCTACGTCCGCACCGCCGACCGGCTGCAGCGCACCGCGCCGTGGATCGAGTCGATGGAGGGCGGGCTCGACCACCTGCGCTCGGTGATCGTCGACGACTCGCTCGGCATCTGCGCGGACCTCGACGCCGCCATGGAGCGCCACGTCGACTCCTACGCCGACGAGTGGGCCGGCGTCCTCGCCGACCCGGAGAAGCTGTCCCGCTTCGTCTCCTTCGTGAACGCACCGGAGGCGCCCGACCCGACGATCCGGTTCGTGGAGGAGCGGGGCCAGAACGTCCCCGCGCCCGGCCGGCCGGACGAACCCGTGCTCATCGGACTCCCGGAGGTGTCCCCGCGATGACCGCACTCGACGCGTCCCCCACCACCACGCCCGCCGACCTCACCGAGCAGCCCACCGCCTGGCTGACGGTCTGCCCGCTGGACCGGCTGTGGCCCGACCGGGGCGCCGCCGCGCTCGTCGGCGACGTCCAGGTCGCGCTGTTCCGCCGGTCCGGCGACACCGTCCACGCGGTCGGCAACGTCGACCCCTTCACCGGGGCGGGGGTCATGTCCCGCGGGCTGGTCGGGGACCGCGGCGGCGAGCCGACCGTCGCGTCGCCGATCCACAAGCAGGTGTTCTCCCTGCGCGACGGCCGCTGTCTCGACGACGACGGTGTGAGCCTGCCCGCGTTCGCGGTCCGCGTCGTGGGCGGATCGGTGCAGGTCGGGCTACGGTGAGGGACCCGACCCGCACCGCCGCGACCACCACCACACGCGACGCCCCCGGGCTTCCCGCCGTCCGAGCCCGATCGGCGGCGCGCCGGAGGAACGGAGGAACGGTGACCCGCCCCGCCGCCCGAGAGGCTGCCCACGCCACGGAGGCCGCGCCCCCGCTGGCGGGGTTCACGATCGGGATCACCGCTGCCCGCCGGGCCGAGGAGCTCGCCACGATGCTGGAGCGTCGCGGTGCCTGCAGCCAGCACGGCGCCGCCCTGCGCATCGTCGCGCTCGCCGACGACCACGACCTGGAGACGCGGACCCGCGAACTCGTCGCGGCCCCGCCGGACATCACCGTCGCGACGACTGGCATCGGCTACCGCGGCTGGATCGAGGCCGCCGACGGCTGGGGCCTCGGCGAGGACCTCCTCGGCGCGCTCGGCCGGTCGGAGATGCTGGCCCGCGGCCCGAAGGCGCGCGGGGCGATCCGCGCGTCCGGCCTGGTCGACGCCTGGTCACCCGAGTCCGAGTCGACCGCCGAGGTGCTGGAGCACCTCCTCGAACGTGGCGTCGAGGGCCGCCGGATCGCCGTCCAGCTGCACGGCGAGCCGTTGCCGGACGTCGCCGAGGCCCTCGAGCTCGTCGGGGCCGAGGTCGTCACGGTGCCGGTGTACCGGTGGGCGCCGCCCGTCGACATCGCCCCGCTGGACCGGCTGATCGACGCCACCCTGGCCGGTGGGATCGACGTCCTGTCCTTCACCAGCGCACCCGCCGCGGCCGGGATCCTGTCCCGCGCCGCCGAGCGGGGCGTGCGCGACGAGCTGCTGACCGCGTTGCGTGGCCCGGTGTTGACGCTGTGCGTCGGCCCGGTGACGGCGGCGCCGCTGGAGGCGCTGGACGTGCCGACCGTACAGCCGCAGCGCTCCCGCCTCGGCGCGATGGTCCGGACCTGCGAGTCCGTCGCCCCGGCCCGGGCGCGCCGGCTGCCGGTCGCCGGGCACCTGCTGGAGCTGCGCGGGCACGCGGTGCTCGTCGACGGGCGGCTGTGCCCGCTCCCGCCGACGCCGATGACACTCCTGCGTGTCCTGGCCCGGCGGCCCGGGCGGGTCGTGTCCCGCGCGGAGCTGCTCGCGGCCCAGCCCGGCGGGGCCGGTGACGAGCACGCCGTGGAGAACGCGATCGCCCGGCTGCGTGCCGCCCTCGGCGTCCCAGGGCTGGTCCAGACCGTCGTCCGCCGCGGCTACCGGCTGGCACTGGAACCCGGGCACGAGGGGCACTGCGCCGACGTGCCGGGGGACGAGCGATGAGCCTCACGGGCACGACGCCGCCGCTGCTGCTGGTGGCGCACGGGTCGCGGTCCGACGCGGCCGACGCCGTCGTCCGGTCGCTGGCGTCGGCCGTCGCCGAGCACGGGCCGCAGGTGGAGATCTGTTACGTCGACGTCCGGGGGCCGAAAGTCGTCGACGCCGTCCTCGCGCTGCAGGATCGCGGGTACGACGGGGCGGTGGTCGTCCCGGCGTTCCTCGCCTCCGGCTACCACGTGCGCGTCGATCTGCCCGCGCAGCTCGCGGAGGCCGGTGCCGACCCGGCCCGGTTCCCGACGACGCCCGCGCTCGGCCCCGATCCGTTGCTCGCCTCGGCGGCGCTGCACCGGCTGCGCGACGCCGGCTACCGCGACGGTGACGCCGTCGTGCTCGCCGCGGCCGGATCGTCCGACCCGTCCGCGGTCGCCGAGGTGCGTGCGGCCGCCGGGATGCTGTCGGCGCTGGTCGGTCGGCGGGTCCGGACGGGGTTCGCCGCGACCGGGACGCCGACCGTGTCCGCGCTGGTCGAGGGCCTGCACGCGGCAGGCGAGGAGCGGGTCGCGGTCGCGTCCTGGCTGCTCGCGCCCGGGGTCTTCCAGAACCGGCTGCTGGAGTCGGGGGCCGACGTCGTCGGTGGTCCGCTGGGCGTGCACGACGACGTCGTCCGCGCCGTGCTGACCCGGTACTCCGCAGGGCTCGCGACGATCGCGCGGGCCGCCTGAGCCGCGCGGCACAATGCCGCCGTGAGCGATCTCGTCGCGCGGCTGCGGGCCGCCGGTTGCGTGTTCGCCGAGGACGAGGCCCGGTTGCTCGCCGAGGCCGCCGCCGGCACCGAGCTGGACGCCCTGGTCCGGCGCCGCGTCGCCGGTGAACCGCTGGAGCACGTCCTCGGCTGGGCCGCGTTCGACGGCGCCCGGGTCCGGGTGGCGCCGGGCGTGTTCGTCCCGCGGCGCCGGACCGAGGCCCTCGTGCACGCCGCCGTCGCCGGCCTGGGACCGGGCGCGGTGGTGGTGGACCTGTGCTGCGGCTGCGGGGCCGTCGGCGCCGCGATCGCCCGACGGGTCCCGGTGGAGCTGTACGCCGCCGACGTCGACCCGGTCGCCACCGCGTGCGCCGCGACGAACCTCGACGGACTCGGCACCGTGCACACCGGCGACCTGTTCGCCGCGCTGCCGGCGACGCTGCGCGGGCGGGTCGCGGTGCTGGTGGCGAACACCCCGTACGTCCCGGCCGGGGCGATCGCGGGCATGCCGCCGGAGGCCCGTGACCACGAACCCCGGGTCGCCCTCGACGGAGGTGGCGACGGCCTCGACCCGGCCCGGCGGATCGCCGCCGGGGCGCCGGGGTGGCTGGCCCCCGGCGGGACCCTGCTGATCGAGACGAGCGCGGCGCAGGCGCCGCTGCTGGCGGACGTGTTCGCGGGCCACGGCCTGGAGGCGGGCACCGGTCACGACGACGACCGCGACGCGACCTGGGTCTCCGGCCGCCTGCCCTCCTGACCTGCACCCCTTTGCTCTGCACACTCCCGCGCACCACCCCCCAGGGCGCGATCGAGCGTCACGGTATGGCCCTGCCGAGGGCATCTACGTGACGCTCGGTGGGAAGGGTTCGGGTCAGCGGCGGCGGTGTTCGGGGGGGGGGGGGGGGGGGGG
>NZ_MCIJ01000001.1:4320321-5278746 GCF_001932315.1 Pseudonocardia sp. Ae150A_Ps1
GGGGGGGGGGGGGGGGGGGGCAGGCGGCCGTCCACCATCAGGATCCCCTCCGCCCGTAGCCGGGCCGCCTGTTCGGCCGCGATGTGCGGGGCCGACCGGCCGTCCGCCCGGAGCACTCGGTGCCAGGGGAGGTCGTGGCCGTCCTCCGCGAGGATCCGCCCGACCAGCCGTGCCGACCGTAACCCGGCCAGCTCGGCGACCTCGCCGTAGCTGAGGGTCTGGCCCGGCGGGATCGACGTCACGACGTCCCGGACCCGTTCCACGGTCTCCTCGTCCACATCCCCGATCCTCCCGCCTGCCGGGGTGGCGCGTCACTGTCGGGGGCACGTGGTCGAATCGGTGCATGACCCGAGCAGCCGCCGAGCAGCCGTCCCCGCGGTTGGTGCGCGCGGCCCCACCGCCCGCCCCGGACCGGACGTGGTCGGGCGCGGCCGCGCGGGTCCTCGCGCACGAGCGGGGGCCGTTGCGCGTGCTCGGCGGGCCGGGAACCGGGAAGACCAGCCTGCTGCTCGACGCCGTCGTCCGCCGGGTGCGGGCCGGTGCCCCGCCCGGTTCGCTGCTGCTGCTCGTCGGCAGCCGGCGGGCCGCGGAGGAGCTGCGCGGCAGGCTGACGGCGCTGCTCACCCAGGGCGGCGACGAGATCGCGGGCGACTTCGGCGTCCGCACCACGCGCGAGCTGCTGGTCCGCACGGTGCACGCGTACGCGTTCGGGGTGCTGCGGCTGCACGCGGCCCGGCACGAGGACCCGCCCCCGCGGCTGCTGGCGTCCGCCGAGCAGGACGTGGTGGTGCGCGAGCTGCTCGCCGGTGAGATCGAGAGCTGGAACGGCAGCGTGCCGGGATCGTCGTGGCCGGAACGGCTGGCTCCGGCGCTCGGGCTGCCCGGGTTCGCCGCGGAGCTGCGCGAGCTGCTCCTGCGGGCCGCCGAGCGGGGGCTCGGGCCCGCGGAGCTCGCCGGGCTCGGCACGGCCCACGGCCGCGACGAGTGGGTGGCCGCGGCGCGGTTCTTCCGCACCTACGAGGAGGTCACCCTGCTGCGCGGGGCCGCGGGTCGCAGTGCCCCGCAGGCGACCGCTCCCGCGCTCGACTCGGCGGAGCTGGTCGCGGCGGCGCTGGACGCGCTCGCCGCCGATCCGGGCCTGCGCGACCAGGAGCGCGAGCGGGTGCGCCACCTCCTCGTCGACGACGCGCAGGATCTCGACCCGCAGCAGATGGAGCTGGTCGCGACACTGGCGGCGGACGCGGAGTCCACCCTCCTCGCCGGGGACCCGGACCAGGCGGTGCTGACGTTCCGTGGCGCGGACCCGCAGGGCATGAACGCGATCGACGCCCCCACGGAGGTGCTCACGGTCGACCACCGCCGGCAGCCCGGTGTCCGTGCGGCGGGTCTGCGGCTCGCGGAGAAGCTGCCCGGCGCCGGCCCGGCACGGAACCGCCCCGGCCGCGCTGCCGGCGACCAGCGCCCGGACGGGGCCCGCACCGACGACCGCCCCGACGAGCAGGCCGACGGTGCACCGGCGGACGGGTCCCGGGCAGGCGCCGGTGGCGCGGCGGACGGGACCGGAGCAGGTGCCGGTCGGCCGGTGGACGGGGATGGAGCAGGTGCCGGTCGGCCGGTGGGCGGGGGCGGAATGGAGGCCCGCCCGACGGCGGAGGACGCCGGTGATGCGGTGCAGGTCCGCGTGTTCGGCTCCCCGTCGGCGGAGGCCGGGTGGATCGCCGACCGGCTCCGCCGCGCGCACCTCGTCGACGGCGTCCCGTGGTCGGAGATGGCGGTGCTGTCCCGATCGGCCCGCCGCACCCTGCCCGCTCTGCGGCGCGCCCTGGCGGCGGCCGGCGTCCCGATCGCGGCACCGCCGGACGAGGTGCCGCTCCCGCGCCAGCCCGCGGTCGTCCCGCTGCTGCTGGTGCTACGGGCGGCGTCGCGCCCGTCCGCGATCGACGCCGACCTGGCGACGTCACTGCTCACCTCGCCGCTCGGCGGTGGTGACCCGCTGCGGATGCGCCGGCTGCGGCGCGGCCTGCTGCGGATGCACGCCGCGGCAGGGCACGACGTCCGCGTCGTCCCCGACGACGACCACCCGGATCCGGGGGAGGTCGACCCGGCGGTCGCGAGCAGCGATCCGCTGCTGGTCGCGATGCTGCGCGAGGCCGTCGGGGGGCGTCCGGACCCGCTGGTGATGCTCTCGCCGGCCGAGGCGGCCCCGATGCGCGACGTGGGGCGGCTCCTCGACACCGCGGCGCGGTCGATCGCGTCCGGCGACTCGGTCGAGGACACGCTGTGGCTGGTGTGGCGGCGGACCGGGCTGGCGAAGCGCTGGAGCGACGCGAGCGCCCGGGGCGGGCCCGGTGGCGCGGCCGCCGACCGGGACCTCGACGCCGTGCTCGCCCTGTTCGACGCCGCCGCCCGGTACACCGACCGGCTGCCGGGCGCCGACGTCGGCGGGTTCCTCGAGTACCTCGCCGACCAGCAGCTGCCCGGCGAGACGCGCGCCCCGCAGGCCCCCCGCGGCGGCGCCGTCGAGCTGCTCTCCGCGCACGGCTCGCGCGGTCGGGAGTGGACGGTCGTCGCGGTGCCCGGTGTGCAGGAGGGGCTGTGGCCGGACCTGCGCCTGCGGGGCAGCCTGCTCGGGCACGAGCAGCTCGTCGATCTCGTCGCCGGGGTCGCCGAACCCGGCTCGGCGGTCTCACGGTCGGCCCCGCTGCTCGCCGAGGAGCGCAGGCTGTTCCACGTCGCGTGCACGCGCGCCCGGTCGGCGCTGCTGGTCAGCGCGGTCCAGGGGGAGGACGAGCAGCCGTCGCGCTTCCTCGACGAGCTCGACCCCCGTCCCGCCGACGCCACCGAGGCCCGGCCTGTCCACCGGCCGGAACGGTCCCTGGTCATGGCGGAGCTGGTCGGTGAGCTGCGGCGGGCCGTCACGGCCCCCGACCACGGCGACCCGGCGCAGGCCGCGCGCCGGAGGCGGGCGGCGACGCAGCTGGCCCGGCTCGCCGCCGACGGGGTGCCCGGCGCCCGTCCCGACGACTGGTATGGCCTCGCCGAGCTCTCCGACCACGCCCCGCTGCGTGCCGACGGCGAGCTGGTGCCGATCTCCCCGTCGGACGTCGAGACCATCGCCGGGTGTCCGCTGCGCTGGGTGCTCTCCCGGCACGGCGGCGATGAGAGCGGGGCGTTGTCGGCGGTGACCGGATCGCTGGTGCACGCCCTGGTCCAGGCGCGCGCCGCCGGTGCCGACGCCGCGGAGCTGGAGTCGGCGCTGCGCTCGGCCTGGCGGCGGCTCGACGCGGGGGCCCCGTGGTTCGGCCGCCGGGAGCTGTCGCGGGTGCGGGACATGCTCACCGCGTTCGACGACTGGGTGCGCCGCAGCCGGGCCGAGGGGCTGGAGCTCGTTGCCGTCGAGCAGCCGGTGCAGCTCGACCTGGAGGGCGACCCCCCGCCGGAGGGCCCGGGGCCGTCCGGCGACGACAACCCCGATCTGCTCGCGCCCGAACCCGCGGACGGTCCCGGTGGTGGCGCCGCGCGGTCCGCCCGCCGGGTGCGGCTGCGCGGCCGGGTGGACCGCCTCGAGCGCGACGACCAGGGCCGCCCGGTGGTGATCGACGTCAAGACCGGCAAGACGGCGACGTCGGGCCGGGCGACGGCCGAGCACCACCAGCTGGCGGTCTACCAGCTCGCGGCGTCGCTGGGTGCGTTCTCCGAGCTGGTCGGTGCCGGAACCGGTCCGGGTGGTGGCCGGCTGCTGTTCCTGGCCGACCGGAAGGCGAGTGGGGAGGCCAAGGAACCGGCGCAGTCGCCGCTGCAGCCGGAGGAGATGGGGCACTGGCGCGACGTGCTGATGACCTGCGCCGAGGACTCGGCCGGTGCGGTGTTCGTGGCGCGGGCCGGGCCCGACTGCGACCGGTGCCCGGTGCGGACGAGCTGCCCGGCCGTCGAGACCGGGCGGACCGTCGTGGACGGGTGAGCAGCCGGGGTGCGGGTGCGGGACGCGGATCAGCCGGTGCGGGGCACCGGCCGGTCCCGTGCCCGATGGTCCGCGACCCGGTCGATGACCAGCCCCGCACCGAGCCCGATCGCGACCGCGATGCAGAACCCGCCGATCGTGTCGGTCGCGTAGTGCGCGCCGATCCGCACCATCCCGGCGCCGACGGTGCCGCCGGCGAGCAGGGCGACCGCCGCGAGCGTCGCGACCGCCGGACCGGCCCGGGCGACCGGTAGCAGCGCGACCAGCAGCAACGCGACGAGCAGGCCGATCGACACGGCGCCACCGGTGTGCCCGCTCGGGTACGCGAATCCGGCGGTGCCCTCGCCACCGATCGTGCGGCCGATCAGCGGCTTGAGCACGGTCGTCGCGACGCCGGTCAGGCCGGGCCCGACGATCGCCAGCACGGCGAGCCGCCGTCGGCGGAGCAGCAGGGCGGCCCCGGCGAGGAGCAGCGCCCACAGCACCACCGACGGGGGCGAGCCGAACCCGGTCAGCCGGGCGAGCACACCGGGCAGCGCCTCCACCGCCGCGTCGGCGCTGCTGTCGACCCGGCCGGCCTGGGCCTCGCCGGCGTAGCGCCAGGCGAGCACGGCGAACACGACCGTCGCGACGGCGACGATCACCGGGGCCGGTCGGCGCAGCGGGCCGAGCAGGCTCGGCGGATCGGTGGCGTCGCGCACCGGTCCGAGACTAGCCACCGCCGGCACCCGGTGTGCCGTGCGGCTCAGGCGATCCCGAGCGCGCCGGCGAGCCGTTCCAGGTCCTTCTCCGGGGCCTGCATGTCCGCCGTGAGGACCTGCGCGCAGACGTGGTCGGCCCCTGCGGCGAGGTGCTCGTCGAGCCGCGCCGCGACCTGCTCCGGCGTGCCGTGCGCGACGAGCGCGTCGATCAGGGCGTCGCTGCCGCCGTCGTCCATGTCCTCGGTCGCCCAGCCGAGACGGGCCAGGTTGTTCCGGTAGTTCCGCAGGCCCAGGTAGGGCTGCTGCACCCGGGGCCGCCCGACCGCGCGGGCGGCCTCCGGGTCGGTGTCCAGGACGACCTTGTGCTCGGGGGCGAGCAGCACGCCGTCGCCGAGCCGCTCCCGCGCGGTCCGGGTGTGGTCGGGCGTCGTCAGGTAGGGGTGCGCGCCCGCGGAGCGGTCCCGGGCGAGGTCCAGCACCTTCGGCCCGAGTGCGGCGAGGGCACGACCGGCGACGGGCACGTCCAGCTCGTCGAGCCGGTCCAGGTACTCGACGACGGTGGCGTACGGGCGGGTGTAGTCGCTGGTGGCCTCCGGGTGCCCGACGCCGACGCCGAGCAGGAAGCGGTCCGGGTGCTTCGCCGCGATCCGGTGGTAGGACGGCGCGACCTCGTCGGCCGGGGTCGACCACATGTTGACGATGCCGGTCGCGACGGTCAGCGAGGTCGTCGCGTCCAGCATCGACTCCGCGAGTGCGAGGTCACCGGGAGGGGACCCACCGATCCACACGGTCCCGAACCCGAGGGACTCGATCCGTGCCGCCAACTCGGGCGAGAGGCCCGTCTCGTGTCGCCAGACGCCGTACCGGCCGAGTGAGATGCTCATGTCCCTGGTCTACCACCGCGCGGGCCCGATCATTCCCGGCTCTACGATGACGACTCCCGTAGTGCGTACGACGCGAGAGGCTGGACGCAGAAGTGATCGACCTCAAGGCGGCCCGACAGGACCCGGACACCTTCCGCACGGCGCTGTCCCGTCGCGGTGCGTCCGCGGACTTCGACGCGCTGCTCGCGGTCGACGTCCGGTGGCGCGAGCTGACCGACCGTGTCGGTGGCCTGCGCGCCGCGCAGAAGCAGCGCCCGAAGGGCAAGCCGACCCCGGAGCAGGTCGAGCAGTTCAAGAAGGAGAAGGAGGAGCTGCGCGAGGCCGAGGACGAGCTCGCCGCCGCCGACGCCGAGCGCGCCGAGCTCCTCGCCCGGATCCCGAACCTGCCCGACCCGACGGCCGCCGACGGCATGGCCGAGGAGGACGCCGTCACCGTCCGGACCTGGGGCGAGCGGCCGTCGTTCGACTTCGAGCCCCGCGACCACCTGGACCTGGCGTCGTCGACCGGCCGGGTCGACATGGTCCGCGGTGCGCGGCTGTCCGGCTCCCGGTTCGCCTACCGGTTCGGCGACGTCGCCCTGCTCGAGATGGCGCTGTTCCGCTACGTCATCGACAAGCTGTCCGGCGAGGGTTTCGTCCCGGTGCTCGGCCCGGTCCTGGCGAACGAGAAGGCGATGTACGGCACCGGGTTCCTCCCCACCGAGGAGTCGAACCTCTACCAGCTGGAGAAGGACGGCCTGTACCTGACGGGGACGTCCGAGGTCGCGCTCGCGGGCATCCACATGGACGAGATCGTCGAGCTCGACGATCTCCCGGCCCGCTACGTCGCGTTCTCGACGAACTTCCGGCGCGAGGCAGGCGCCGCGGGCAAGGATACCAAGGGCATGTTCCGGGTGCACCAGTTCGACAAGGTCGAGATGTACGTCTACTGCCGCCCCGAGCAGTCCCAGGAGTTCCACGAGCAGCTGCTCGCGCACGAGGAGTCGATCGTGCAGGAGCTGGGCCTGCCGTACCGGGTGCAGAACATCGCCGTCGGCGACCTCGGCAACCCGGCCGCGAAGAAGTACGACATCGAGGCCTGGTTCCCGGTGCAGCAGCGATACCGCGAGATCACCTCCTGCTCGAACACCACCGACTACCAGGCACGACGCCTGAACGTCCGGTTCCGCCGCGAGCCCGGCGCCCCCACCGAGAACGTCCACACGCTCAACGGGACCGGCGCCACCGCCCGCGCGATGCTCGCGGTCATGGAGAACTTCCAGGACGAGCGCGGCACCGTCGCCGTCCCCGAGGTGTTGCAGCGTCACGGGGCGCCCGCGACCGTCGGCACGCCGCCCGCCTGATCGTCGTCCGGCCGGGTGTCCCGCACCCGGGGTGACGGTCGCGACAGCCGGGCGGGCAACCCCGGTGCCGCACCGGGCGTCTGTCTCTGCGTGGACGGAACGGGGAGGGGTGCGCCCGGCTACCGGCCGGGTGAGCTCCCGGTGGTGCCGCGCGACGGCCGTCCCTTCCGCGGCAGGGCCGATCCCGCCGAGATGCGGACCAGCGCGAATAGTGGATCTCCGCGCAACGCTGAGCTGCATCTCGGCGAGGGCCGGAGCGCCCCGGCCGGTCCGCGCGGGCCCGCTCCCGTGCCCCGGCAGCCGCAGGCCGGTGCGCCGCGGGGCGTCCCGGGACCGGCGCCGCGGCCCCGCGCGGGGTGGGACACCCGGGCCGCCGCCCGTGCGCCCCGATCCGGCGCTCGCGCGTCCCGCCGCCGGGAGCCTGCCGGGCGTCGCCGCGCCGGGGCCGGTGGATCCGGGATCGGTCGCCGGGTCCTGCACGGCTCGGTCGCACTCGGCCTGGCCGCCGTCGCGATCGCCGGGCTGACGTGGACGATCCTCGTCCCGCCGGACGGTGACGGTGGCGACGGCGCCACGGCCACGTCGGCACTGGACAACCAGCTGCCGCCCCCGCCGCCCCCGCCACCGCCGCAGCAGTGGCGTCCGGTCGGCGGCGACGAGTTCGACGGTTCCCGCATCGACCGGTCCGTCTGGACCGTCTACAACTCGCCGGGCGGGTTCGGGAACGGGCTGCGCCGGCCGTCGGCGCTCTCCCTGGACGACGGGCTGCTCACCGTCACCGCGCGCCCGCGGGCCGCGGGCGGCGGCGTGTCCGGCGGCATGGCCATGCACTCCGGGCAGCTGTACGGGCGCTGGGAGTTCCGGGCGCGCACCGACGCCGGCACCGGCTACAGCCCGGCGATCCTGCTCTGGCCGGACTCCGAGCGGTTCCCCGACGACGGCGAGCTGGACATGATGGAGATCCCCTACGGGGACCGGAGCGCGGCGACCGCGTTCGTCCACTACGGCGCGGAGAACCACATCGTCTCCACCGAGACGCCGGGCGACTTCACGCAGTGGCACACGTTCGCGCTGGAGTGGCTGCCGGACCGGATCACCTGGTACGTCGACGGCGAGAAGAAGTGGGAGGTCACCGACCGGCGCACCATCCCTACGACGCCCATGCACCTGTGCATCCAGCTCGACCAGGGCCCGGCCGAGAAGTGGATCCCCGCGCCGGACGCGACCACCCCGGACGAGGTCCGGCTGCAGGTGGACTGGGCCCGGGTCTCCGAGCCCGTCGGATAGGACCGTCGGGGGTCCGGGGTAGAAATCGTCACCATGGACCCCACCCCGGTCGAGCTCGCCACGGCGCTCGGCCTGCACCCGCCGACCGCGGAGCAGGCCGCGGTGATCGCCGCCCCGGCCGGGCCGGCACTCGTCGTCGCCGGGGCGGGCGCCGGCAAGACGGAGACGATGGCGGCCCGGGTGGTCTGGCTCGTCGCGACCGGACGGGTGCTGCCCGAGCAGGTCCTCGGCCTCACCTTCACCCGCAAGGCGGCCCAGCAGCTCGGCACCCGCGTCCGGTCCCGGCTCCGCCGGCTCGCCGGGTCCCGCATGCTCGACGACCTCGACCCCACCGGCGCCCGCAGGGCCGCGCTGCTCGCGGGCGAGCCCACCGTCTCCACCTACCACGCCTACGCCGGGCGCCTGGTCGGCGAGCACGCGCTGCGGCTGCCCGCCGAGCCGGCGAACCGGCTGCTCGGCCCGACCGCGACCTGGCAGCTCGCGCACCGGGTCGTCTCCACCTGGGCGGCCGACCTGGAGATCGACCGGGTCCCGGCGACCGTGACCGGGTACCTGCTCTCGCTGGCCGGTGAGCTGGGGGAGCACCTCGTCGAACCGGCCGACGTCGAGCGGCTCACCGCCCGGATGCTGCCGGTGCTGGAGCACGCCCCGCCGGGCAAGCGGCAGCGCGCGGAGCCGTCGGCGGGGTACAAGGCCCGGATCGCCGGGCAGCGGATGCGGCTGGAGCTGCTGCCGCTGATCGAGGAGTTCGCCCGCCGCAAGCAGGCCGAACAGGCGATGGACTTCTCCGACCAGATGGCGCTCGCCGCGCGCATCGCCGAGGCCGACCCGGAGGTCGGGCGGATCGAGCGGGGTCAGTACCGGGCCGTGCTGCTCGACGAGTACCAGGACACCGGGCACGCCCAGCGGGTGCTGCTGCGGGCCCTGTTCGGTGTCCCGCCGGGACTCGCCCCGGAGCCGGAGGAGCCCGAGCACCGGTCGGTGACCGCCGTCGGTGACCCCTGCCAATCGATCTACGGCTGGCGCGGCGCGAGCGCCGGGAACCTGGCCCGGTTCCGCACCGACTTCCCGACGCCGTCCGGTGGCCCTGCTCCCGTGCACGGGCTGCTCACCAGCTTCCGCAACCCGGCCGAGGTGCTCGCGCTCGCGAACCGGGTGTCCGAGCCGCTGCGCACCGCGCCCGGCGCCGTCCGCGTCGGTGAGCTCCGCCCGCTCGACGGCGCCGGTCCCGGCGACGTCCGGGCCGCGTTGTTGCCCGACGTCGCCGCCGAGATCGCCTGGGCGGCCGACGGCATCGCGTCCCGCTGGCACGCCGGCGCCGACGAGGGCGAGCCGCCCACCGCCGCGGTGCTGGTCCGCCGCCGCTCCGACATGGACGCGCTCGCCGCCGCGCTGCGCGACCGTCGGGTCCCGGTCGAGGTCGTCGGGCTCGGCGGGCTGCTGTCGACCCCCGAGGTCCGTGACCTGGTGTCAGCGCTACGGGTGGTGACCGACCCGCTGGCCGGGCCCTCGGCGGTACGGCTGCTGACCGGGCCCCGCTGGCGGCTCGGCATCGCCGACCTCGCCGCGCTGTGGCAGCGGGCCCGCGAGCTCGTCCCGTCCCGGCCGGCCCGCCCCGGCCCGCTCGGACCCGAGGAGCTGGCCCTGGGGGCGCTCCCCGGTGACGAGGCCGAGCAGGCCGGGCTCGCCGACGCCCTCGACGACCCGGGCGAGCCGGACCGCTACTCCCAGGCCGGGTTCGACCGGATCCGCCGGATCGGCCGCGAACTGTCCCACCTGCGGGCCCGCGCCGCGGCCCCGCTGACCGACCTCGTCGCCGACGTCGAGCGGACCCTGCTGCTCGACGTCGAGACGATGGCCCGCCCCGGCCCCACCGGCCGGGCACACCTGGACGCGTTCGCCGACGTCGTCGCCGACTTCGCCGCCGGTGCCGACGTGCCGTCGCTGCCCGCGCTGCTCGACTACCTCGACACGGCGGAGCAGGCCGAGGAGGGCCTGACCCCGGGTGAGGTCGAGGTCTCCCCGGACCGGGTGCAGATCCTCACCGTGCACGCGGCGAAGGGGCTGGAGTGGGAGATCGTCGCCGTCCCGCACCTGGTGGCGCAGGTCTTCCCGGGCCGCAAGATGTCCGGCAGCTGGCTGAAGGACCCGTCCGACCTGCCGGTCCCGCTGCGCGGCGACGCCGACGACCTCCCCGGTCTCGACCTCCCGCCGCCCGGCGCGGACCGCAAGCAGGTCGAGCAGGCCCTCGACGACCACGACGACGCCCTCGATGAGCGCCGCCTCGCCGAGGAGCGCCGGCTGTTCTACGTCGCGCTCACCCGTGCCGAGCACACCCTGCTCGTCTCCGGGCACCGGTGGCCGGCGACCGGGGAGCGCCCGAAGGACCCGTCGGTGTTCCTCACCGAGCTCGCCGAGATCCTGGAGGGGCCCGGTGGCTCCGAGGTCGGCGCGCTGGAGGTGTGGGCGCCGCCGCCGGAGGCCGACACCGGGAACCCGGCGCTCGGCGTGGAGCGCACCGCGCAGTGGCCGCTGGACCCGTTCGGCGACCGGGCGGACGACGTGCGGGCCGGTGCCGACCTGGTCCGGGCGGAGTTGCGGGCCCGGGCACCGCGACGGCCGCGGCGGTCCCGGCGGTCGTCCACCGACCAGCTCGCGCTGGAGCTGCCCGAGCCCGGCCCGGCGGAACCGGCCCCGGACGTACCCGACGCGGAGGGTGACCCGGAGAGCTGGGCCGCCGACGTCGACGTCCTGCTCGCCGAGCGGGCCGCCGCCAAGGAGCGCCCCACCGTCGCGCTGCCGGGGCGGCTGTCGGTGAGCCGGCTGATCGAGCTCGCCGACGATCCGGACGCGCTCGCCGTGCGGCTGCGCCGCCCGGTGCCGCTGCCGCCGAACCCGCACGCGCGACGCGGGACCGCGTTCCACGCCTGGCTGGAGCAGCGGTTCGGTGCGGAACGGCTGCTCGACATCGACGAGCTGCCCGGCGCCGCCGACGAGTCCGTCACCTCGGAGTCCGACGCTGCGGAGCTGGCGGAGCTGCAGGCCGCGTTCGAGGCGTCGGAGTGGGCGGACCGCAAGCCGGTCGACGTCGAGGTGTCGTTCGAGACCGTCCTCGCCGGGGTCGCCGTGCGTGGGCGGATGGACGCCGTCTTCGCCGATCCCGACGGCGGCTGGACCGTCGTCGACTGGAAGACCGGCGGGCCGGCCGCCCCGGAGCGGGAGCACGCCGTCGCGGTGCAGCTGGCGGCGTACCGGCTGGCCTGGGCGGCGCTGCAGGAGGTACCGGCCGAGCGGGTGCGGGCCGCGTTCCACTACGTCCGCGACGGCGTCACCCTGCGGCCGGCGGACCTGCTGGACGCCGACGGGCTGCGGGCGCTGGTGGCGGGGGTACCGGCGGGCTGAGCAGCTCCGTCGCGGCACGTCCCGCGGCGTCCCACAGGGCGGCGACGAGCGGGCGCCGCATGTCGTCACGACGCACGCAGAGCGCGACCGGGAACTCGCCCAGCCCGGCCTCGACGACGCCGAGCCGGTCGGCCGTCGCGCTCGTCCGCACCACCAGGCGGGGGACCACACCGGTCCCGTACCCGAGGACGACGAGGGCGAGCAGCGCCTCGTGGGTGTCCGGCTCGGCCACGATCTCCGGGGTGGCGTCGCGTGACCGGAACCAGCGGTCGGCGCCGTCGCGCACCAGGCCCCGGTCCGGGACGACGAACGGTCCGTCGAGGGCCCCCTCCTCCTTCCCGCAGGCCGTGACCAGGACCAGGTCGGTGGTGTGCAGGGTGAGGCCGACGAGCGACTGCGGTAGCCGGTCCGGCACACCGGCGACGGCGGCGTCCACCTCGCCGTCGTCGAGCCGGGCCAGTGCGGCAGCCGCCCCGCCGGTGCGGAGTACCGGCCGGACGTGGGGATGTTCCTCGCGGAACGGGGCGAGCAGTGCCGGGAGCAGCGACTGACAGGCGGTGACGGTGGCGAACAGCCGCAGCTCCCCGGTGAGTTCGGCACCGCCGTCGGTCCCGGCCCGGAACTCTGCCCACGAGCCGAGCGCGCCACCCGCCCAGTCGAGGAACCGACGGCCGTCGGCGGTGAGGACGGTCCCGCGTGGTCCCCGGTCGAGCAGCCGCGTCCCGGCCTCGGTCTCCAGCCGCTGCACGGTCCGGGTCAGGGTCGCCGGGCTGACGTGGCACTCCAGGCTGGTGCGCCCGAAGTTCAGGGTCCGCGCGAGATGCACGAACAACTCGAGGTCGCGGAGCTGCATCTTTCACCTCCTGCAACGCTGCGCTACGACTCTTGCGCTGGTCGGAAGGGACGGCGGGAACCTACAACAGCGTCCATGCACATCGACTCGTCGGTCTTCGCGACCGAGACGCTGGACATGCCCGGTGAGCCCGAGACGGTCGTCCGCGGTGGGCGGCACCTGTTCGGCCTGCTGCCGGAGACACTGCACGGGGTGCAGCGGATCGGGGTGCTCGGCTGGGGCCCTCAGGGCCGGGCCCAGGCCCGCAACCTGCGCGACTCGCTCGCCGGTACCGGCATCGTCGTGACGGTCGGCCTGCGGCCCGGTTCGGCGTCGGCCGCGGACGCCCGGGCGCACGGTTTCACCGAGGACGACGGCACGCTCGGGGACTGGATCGCCGTCGCCGGGACCTCGGACATGGTGATCCTCCTGATCGCCGACGCTGCGCTCGCCGCCCACCACGAGGAGCTGTTCGCCGCGCTGAAGCCGGGCGCGACCATCGGGCTCTCGCACGGCTTCCTGCTCGGGCACCTGCGTGCCACCGGTGGTGGGTTCCCGCCGGGGCACCCCGTGATCGCGGTCTGTCCGAAGGGGATGGGGGACTCGGTCCGCCGGCTCTACGAGCAGGGCGCGTCCGTCGACGGTGCCGGGATCAACGCCAGCATCGCCGTGCACGCCGACCCGGACGGTCACGCCACGGACCGGGCGCTGGCCTGGTCGGTCGCACTCGGTGCGCCGTACACCTTCGCGACGACGCTGGAGAGCGAGTACCTCTCCGACGTGGTCGGGGAACGGGCCATCCTGCTGGGCGCGGTGCACGGCCTGGTCGAGGCGCTGTTCCGGCACTTCCGGATCGGCGGCGACGAACCGGTCGCCGCCTACCGGCGCTCCTGCGAGGCCGTGACCGGCCCGATCGCGACGACGATCTCCCGCGGCGGGCTGGGCGCGGTCCGCGAGGCCGTCGCCGACACCGCGCTGTTCGACCGGGCACTCGCCGCGGCCTACGCACCGTCCCGCGAGCTGGTCGCGGAGATCTACGACGAGGTCGCCGAGGGCGCCGAGCTGCGCAGCGTCCTGCTCGCCGAGCAGCGGCTGCGGCGGCACCCGATGGCACCGATCGGCGGCTCGCCGATGTGGGACCACGGCTCCGCCGTCCGTGCCTCCCGGGGCGACGCCGGCGGGGCGGTCGAGCCGCTCACCGCCGGTCTGTTCGTGGGCACGATGCTGGCCCAGGTCGACGAGCTCGCCGCCCGGGGACATGCGTGGTCGGAGATCGTCAACGAGTCGATCATCGAAGCGGTCGACTCGCTCCTGCCCTACATGCACGCCCGCGACGTCGCGTACATGGTGGACAACTGCTCGATGACGGCCCGGCTCGGCGCCCGGCGCTGGGGACCGCGGTTCCAGGCCGCCTACGAGCAGCTCGCGCTCCCCGCCGCCCAGGACCACAGGACGGGCCCCGGACCGGTCGAGGGATTCGCCGACCACCCGGTGCACGCGGCACTGGCCGCGGCCGCGGCGCTGCGCCCGAGCGTGGACATCGCGGTCGACGCCGTGGGGACCGCCGGCCGCTGACCCCGGAGACGACGCGAGCCCGTGCCCCGCAGCTGCGGGACACGGGCTCGCGGCCCGGACGGATCGCTAGTGCGACTCGGCCTTGGCGATGTGGGCACCGGTCAGCGACCGGACCTCCATCTCGGCGTACTTGCCGCCGTCGGCCCGCTTCTCGCCGACGTAGGTGCCGATGACACCCAGCAGGAACGACAGCGGGATCGACACCAGGCCCGGGTTCTCCAGCGGGAACCAGGCGAAGTCCGCGCCCTGGATGATCGACGGGCTGGACGCCGTCGCCAGCTTCCCGGAGACGACCGGCGAGAAGACGATCAGGATCAGCGTGCTCGCCAGACCGCCGTAGATCGAGTACAGCGCGCCGGTGGTGTTGAACCGCTTCCAGAACAGCGAGTAGAGGATCGTCGGCAGGTTCGCCGAGGCCGCCACCGCGAACGCCAGCGCCACGAGGAACGCGACGTTCTGGTTGCGGGCCAGGAGGCCGCCGACGATCGCCACGACACCGATCACGATCGCGGTGCGGCGGGCGACGCGGACCTGGGTGGCCTCGGTGTCGGCCACGTTCCCGCGCTTGATCACGTTGATGTAGACGTCGTGCGCGAACGACGCCGACGCGGTGATCGTCAGGCCGGCGACGACCGCGAGGATCGTCGCGAACGCGACTGCGGCGATGATGCCCAGCAGCACCGGGCCGCCGAGCTCGAAGGCCAGCAGCGGCGCCGCCGAGTTGACCTTGCCGGGAGCGTTCTGGATCGTCTCCGGGCCCACCAGCGCACCGGCCGCGTAGCCGATGACCAGGGTGAACAGGTAGAAGAGGCCGATCAGCCAGATCGCCCACTCGACCGACTTCCGGGCCTCCTTGGCGGTCGGCACGGTGTAGAAGCGCATCAGCACGTGGGGCAGGCCCGCGGTGCCGAGCACCAGCGCGATGCCCAGCGAGATGAAGTCGATCTTCGACGTGGTCGACGTGCCGTACTGCTCGCCCGGGGCGAACAGTCCGACGCCCTTCTCCGAGGCGTCGGCGGCGCCCTGCAGCAGCGCGGAGAAGTTGAAGCCGAACAGCGCGAGCGCCCAGATCGTCATGACCAGCGCACCGGCGATCAGCAGCACCGCCTTGATCATCTGGACCCAGGTGGTGCCGCGCATGCCGCCGATCAGCACGTAGGCGATCATCACGACGCCGACGATCGCGATGACGACGCCCTGTGCGAACGCGCCCGAGATGCCGAGCAGCAGCGAGACGAGCGCGCCGGCACCGGCCATCTGCGCCAGCAGGTAGAAGAAGGACACGGCCAGCGTCGAGGTGGCGGCGGCCGCGCGGACCGGGCGCTGACGCATCCGGAACGCCAGCACGTCGCCCATCGTGAACCGGCCGGTGTTCCGCAGCAGCTCCGCGACCAGCAGCAGCGCCACCAGCCAGGCGACCAGGAAGCCGATCGAGTAGAGGAACCCGTCGTAGCCGTTGATCGCGATGGCACCCGCGATGCCCAGGAACGAGGCCGCCGACAGGTAGTCGCCGGCGATCGCGAAGCCGTTCTGGGTCCCCGAGAACCCGCCGCCCGCGGTGAAGAAGTCGGACGCCGTCTTCTTCGCGTGCCGGTTGTTCACGTAGAAGACGATCCCCAGCGTGCCGATGACGAACACGAGGAAGATCGAGATGTTGAGGATCGGGCTCGCGCCCGCGACCCCCTGGGCCAGCACGGCGTTCACTTCGTGCCCCCTTCGATCTCGTCACGGATCTTCGACGACAGCGGGTCGAGGGTGTTCCCCGCGAACCGGACGTACGCGACGGTGATCGCGAACGTGGACACGAACTGGAGCAGGCCCAGGATCAGCCCCAGGTTGATGTTGCCGAGCACGGGCGTCGCCATGAAGTCGGCGGCGAAGCTCGCCAGCAGCACGTAGAGCAGGTACCAGGCCAGGAACGCCGCGGTGACCGGGAAGACGAACCCGCGGAGACGCCGACGCAGCTGCTGGAAGTCGTCGCTCGCCTGTACGGTGCCCCAGTCGGGCGTCCCGGGCGGAGGACCGCCCGTACTGTTCTCGGACTCGGTGGTACTCACGTATGCCTCCTTGCATCTCCCGGGCACCGGACTCGGGGTGCGCCCAGGAAAGTTCCTCGCGGGCGTGTGCGGAACCCCACACACGGTCTCGATTCGGACAGTGAGGCGAGTGGCCGACGATCGGCAGGCCGGGCGCACCAGAATTCGACCGACGGTCTTGACATCGGCCGGATCGGCCCCCTCGCTACTCGCGGTCCGCCAGATGGAGCCGGAGCATCGTATCTTCCGCCCACGACGGAACGTGATCGCCCAGCGACACCGCGATCATCAGTACGAACGACAGGGGGACGGACCACAGGGCCGGTTGGGTGAGCAGGATGCCCGCCGTTCCGCCCAGTCCGAGGGTGGCGCCCAGTCCCATCGCCCCGGCCGAGCAGACCAGCCCCGCCACCATTCCCGCGTACGCGCCGCGCGCGGTCAAGCCCTTCCACCACAGGCCGAGCACGAGCAGCGGGCAGAACGTCGACGCCGCGACGGTGAACGCCGAGGTCACGGCCGCGCTGACGTCGACCCGGACCATCAGCAGCGCGGCCGGGACGACAGCTGCCGAGGCGGCCAGGGCGGTGAGCCGGAGCCGGCGCAGCCCGGACGGCATCAGGTCGTGCGACAGCGCGCCGGACAGCGCGAGGAGCAGTCCGAGGGAGGTGGCCAGGAACGCGGCGAACGCACCGGCGGTGAGCAACGAGGTCAGCACCGCGGCCGTCCCACCGCCGGTCACCCGCCCGGGCAGGGTGACGATCGCCGTGTCGGTGCCCTGCGAGAGGTACAGCTCCGGGGTGAGCACGGTCCCCAGCAGCCCGTAGACGATGGTGAACAGGTAGAACGTGCCCAGCAGCGCGACGGTGATCGCGGCCGTCCGGCGGGCGCCGCGCCCGTCCGGGCTGGTGTGGAACCGGACGATGATGTGCGGCAGCCCCATCGTCCCGAGTGCCGTCGCGACCAGCACCGACCAGGTCGCCAGCAACGGCGCGGTCGCACCCGTGCCGAGCAGCGGCAGCGCCCAGTCCTCCCCACCGGGCACCGGCAGCGACGCCCGGTCGCCACCGAGCCCGGGGACCGGGGCGCCCTCCGGGAACAGCCACACCTGGTCGGCGCGTGCGTGGTGGGTACCCGGCGTCAGTTCGACAGGGATCCCGTCGACGGCGACGGTGACCGGCTCGGTGACCACGAGATCGGTGTCGAGGCGGAAGTCGACCGGGGTCTCCCGGGTGAAGTGCGTGAACTCCGGCGGGGCGGCCAGCTCGTCGCGCAGCTGGGGCCCGGCGAGCAGCAGCAGCCAGATCGCGGGTCCGGCGAACAGGAGCAGCTTGAGGGCGAACTGGAACGCCTGCACGTAGGTCGCCGCCCGCATCCCGCCCAGGGCCAGCGTGATCCCGACCGCCAGGCCGGAGACGACCACGCCCACCCAGTAGTCCACACCGGACACCAGTGTCAGGAGCTGGCCGGCCGCGACGATCTGCGGCACCAGGTAGAGCACCGCGATCACGACGACGACCACCGCGCAGAACCGGCGCAGCGACCGCGACCCCAGCCGTGCCTCGGCGAACCCGGGCACGGTCAGCGCGCCGCTGCGCCGCATCGGCGCCGCCACCAGCGCCAGCATCAGCAGGTAGCCCGCGGTGAACCCGACCGGGTACCAGAGCGCCCCGGTGCCCTCCTTGATCACCAGACCGGCGACACCGAGGAACGACGCCGCCGACAGGTACTCGCCGGAGACCGCCGCCGCGTTCAGCATCGGCGACGTCTGCCGCGACGCCACCAGGAAGTCCGACGTGGTGCGCATGGCGGCCACGCCACGGGCCCCGATCAGGACCGTGACCAGCAACAGCGCGACGACGGCGGCCCCGGTCACGACGAGTGGGCCCGCTCGGCCCGCTCCGCCAGGCGCAGGTGCCACCACGCGAGCACCGCGAGCAGCGGGTAGGGCAGCCACGCCACGGCGATCCAGCCCAGTGGAAGTCCGGCGCCGCGCCACTGCGCCAGCCCGGGGGCGTACCGCAGCAGCACCGGCAGCCCGAGCAGCAGCACCGCCCCGCACAGCAGCGTCACCCCGGCCCGGCGGAGCTGGGCCCGCCGCACCCGCCGGGCGCGGGCGGCGAGCTCCGGGTCGAGCACCGGCTCCGGGGCCGGCCGCGCCGCGACGGCCCGCGCGCCGGGCTCCGGCGGCGCGGTCACGGCGACCCGGCGCGGGCGGCTCATCCCCGGCCCCGCTCCCGGCCCGGGACGTCCAGCGCCCCCGAGGTCGCCGCCGCCAGCAGCTGGTCGCGCAGCTCGCGGGCGTGCCGGCGGCTGACCGGGACGTCCCCGGCGTCGGTGTGCGCGAGCAGCCCACCGCCGGCGTCGCTGCGCAGCTCGAGGACCGCGGGCAGGTGCAGCAGGAAGCTGCGGTGCACCCGGACGAAGTGGTGGGCGTCCCAGTGCTCCTCCAGCCGGGAGAGCGGGATGCGGACCAGGTGCGAGCCGGACGGGGTGTGCAGCCGGACGTAGTCGCCGTGCGCCTCGACGAACCGCACGTCCTCGCGACGCACGTACCGGGTCCGCCCGGCCAGCTCCACCGGCAGCACCGCGAGCTCGTCGACCCGGGGGACGGCCGGCCCGCCGCCGGTGACGCCCGTCCGGTCCTCGGCGGGAGGCGGCCCCGCGACGGTGCGGCCCGCGCGCGCCCGGTGCACCCGGGCCAGCGCCTCGGCGAGCCGGTCGGCACCCACGGGCTTCAGCAGGTAGTCGACGGCACCGAGGCCGTAGGCGGCGACCGCGTGCTCCTCGAACGCGGTGACGAACACGATCTCCGGCGGGGACGCCATCGCGGCCAGCACGCCGCCCAGCTCCAGGCCGTCCATCCCCGGCATCGTGATGTCGAGGAAGACGGCGTCGAACCGGCCGGTGGGGATGGTGCGCAGCGCCTCGACGGCGTCGCCGGCCCGCGCGACCTCGCCGACATCGGGGGCGTCGGCGAGCAGCGCGCAGATCTCGTCGAGCGCGGGCGCGACGTCGTCGACGGCCAGCACCCGCAGCGGCGTCTCGGTCACACGACCACCCCCGGTTGGAAGCGCGGGACGCGCAGGACGATCCGGGTCCCCGCGCCGGGGGCGGTCTCGATGACCAGGCCGTGCTCGGGGCCGTACACCGCCCGCAGGCGACGGTCGACGTTCACCAGCGCCAGCCCGGCGCCCTCCGCGGTGCCAGCCAGCACCGCACGGGCGTGCTCGGGTGCCATCCCGGGCCCGTCGTCCTCGACGGCGATCACGCAGACGTCCCCCTCGGCCTCGCCGCTGACCTGGACCAGCCCGCCGTCCTGGGTCCGCTCGACGCCGTGCTGCACGGCGTTCTCCACCAGCGGTTGCAGCGCCAGCACCGGGATCGGCATCGGCAGCACCTCCGGCGCCACCCGTACCTGCACCCGGAGCCGGTCGCCGAGGACCGCACGTGCGAGCGTCAGGTAGGCCTCCACCGAGCGGAACTCCCCGGCCAGCGGGGTGTAGTCACCGCGGGCCGCGAGCGAGTGCCGGATGAAGTCGGCGAAGGTCTCCAGCAGGTCCCGCGCACGTGCCGGGTCCGAGCGCACGAACGAGGCGATCGTGGTGAGCGCGTTGTAGACGAAGTGCGGCGAGATCTGGGCACGCAGCTCGCGCAGCCGGGCGGCCTCGGCCTCGGCGGCGCCGTCGTCGAGGCGGGCACGTTCCAGCGCGTCGGCGACGAACGCGGAGATCCGCCGGGCGGCGGCCGTGGTGACCCCACCGAGGACGAGCACCGGTGGCTCGGGATCGGTGCCCAGCGCCGTCGCCGTCAGCTCGCCGTCGGTGGCCCGCCGGGCGCCCGCCCGGTGCCCGAGTGCGATGCCCGCCTCGCGGTCGGGGCCGCACCAGGTGGGCGCACGTCCGGGGAGGAGCAGGCCGGCGGAGCGGGCGCCGCACAGCCCGGCGAGCCGGCGCAGCGCGTCGGTCGCGGCCGGTGAGCCGGCGGGTTCGCGCAGCCCCGCCGCGACCGCGACACCGGCCTCGAGCACCTCGGCCGGGTCCGACGGGGGAGTCGTCGCGGACCGGAACCGCCCGGTGAGCCGGGGGCGCAGGGAGGTGCGCCCGCCGGGCACACGCGCGCCACGATCGGAGTCCTCGTCGGCCGGCACCCGGTCAGGATAGGGCCCGCGGGGCCCGTCCCGCGGGACACGGGGCTAGCCTGCCGCACGTGATCGGCTCCTCCCGCCTCGCCGCGCTCGATCCGCACGCCGAGGGCGCGCTGCGGATGCCGGACGCGCGGTCGAGCCCGGTCCGCTCCCTGGTGACCCGGCTGGTGATCGCGTTGTTCGCGCTGGGCGCGACGACGTTGATCGTCTACTTCGGTCGCGACGGCTACCTCGACAACAACGGCGCGGGCGAGATCTCGCTGATGGACGCGCTGTACTACGCGACGGTGTCGCTGTCGACGACCGGCTACGGCGACATCGTCCCGGTCAGCCCGAGTGCGCGGGCGATCAACATCGCCGTCGTCACCCCGCTGCGGGTGCTGTTCCTGATCGTTCTCGTCGGGACGACCGTCGAGCTGCTCACCGAGCGCTCGCGCCAGTCGTTCCGGATCCAGCGCTGGAGGTCGCGCGTGCGCGAGCACACCGTCGTCGTCGGCTACGGCACCAAGGGCCGGGCTGCCGTGGAGACGCTGCTGGGCGACGGCGTCGAGCCCGAGAAGATCGTCGTCGTCGACACCGACCGGGCCCGGCTCGACGTCGCGTCCGGGCTGGGGCTGGTGACCGTGTCCGGGAACGCGACCCGGTCGGCGGTGCTCCGGATCGCCGGGGTGCAGCTGGCGACGAGGCTGGTCGTCGCGCTGGACCGGGACGACACCGCGGTGCTGGTCACGCTCACCGCCCGCGAGCTGTCCCGCTCGATCTCGATCGTCGCGGCGGTGCGCGAGGCGGAGAACGTGCACCTGCTGCGGCAGTCCGGGGCGAGCTCGGTGATCGTCTCCGACGAGACGGCGGGCCGGCTGCTCGGCGTCGCGACCCGGTCCCCGGCCGTCGTCGAGGTGGTCGAGGACCTGCTCACCCCGGACGCCGGGTTCGCCATCACCCAGCGCCAGGTCGAGCCGGCCGAGGTGGGCGGGTCGCCGCGGCACCTGCCCGACATCGTGCTCGGCGTCGTCCGCGGCGACCAGCTCTACCGGGTCGACTCCGCCGCCGTCGACGCGCTCGAGCGCGGTGACCAGCTGCTCTACGTCCGCAAGGCGACCCCGCCCGAGGACGACTGATCGGAAATCCTTGACCTGAACCGAGCTTCAGGTCGCACGGTGGTCCGCATGACGACAGCGACCACCGGAACCTCCGGGACCACCGCCGGGATCACGGGGCTGATGACCCGGATGACCGGCGACGAGAAGCACGAGCCCGCCGCCACCTCGACCCTGGACGTGCTCCGCGTCCTCTACGACCGCGTCCTGCGGGTCGACCCCGTGCACCCGGGCGACCCGGACCGGGACCGGTTCCTGCTCTCCAAGGGGCACGGGCCGATGGCGCTCTACGCCGTCCTGGCCGCGCGGGGGTTCCTCGACCCGGCTGCGCTGGACGGGTTCGCGACCTACGACTCGGACCTCGGCCACCACCCGGACCGCACGCTCGTGCCGGGAGTGGAGATCTCCTCGGGCACGGGCTCGGGCTGGCCGTGGGCACCGCGCTCGGGCTCCGGTTGCAGGGCCGGGCGGCGCGGACGGTCGTCCTCGTCGGCGACGCCGAGCTCGACGAGGGCTCGAACGCCGAGGCGATCCAGTACGCCGGGCGGGCGGGGCTCGCCGGGCTGACCGCTGTCGTGATCGACAACCGCTCCGCGTCGCACGGGGGGCCGGGCGGGATCGCCGCGCGCTTCGCCGTCGAGGGCTGGGTGACCGCCGACGCCGACGGCCGTGACCACGACGACCTGGAGCGTGCGTTCGGCACGCCGCACGACGACCGGCCGCTCGCCGTCGTCGCCCACGTCGAGCCGAAGGGGGACCCCCTCATGACCGCCTTTGCTCTGCACACCGTGGCGCACCGGCCCGCCGACCAGCGGGAACGCTTCTACGCGCTCCTCCCGGAGCTCCTCGACGCCGAACCGCGGGCGGTGGCCCTGCTCGCCGACATCGGGGCCGGCTACGTCGACCTCCCGGACCGGCTCGCGCGGCGCGTGGTCAACCTCGGGATCCGCGAGCAGCTGCTCGTGTCGGCCGCCGGCGGGCTCGCGCTCACCGGGATGCGGCCGATCGTGCACACGTTCGCGCCGTTCCTCGTCGAGCGGCCGTACGAGCAGCTCAAGCTCGACCTCGGGCACCAGGACACCGGCGCGCTGCTGGTCTCGGCGGGTGCGTCGTACGACATGGCGGGCGCGGGGGAGACCCACTTCGGCTCCCGTGACGTCGCGCTGCTCGACACCCTCGACGGCTGGACGGTGCACGTCCCCGGCCACGCCGACGAGGCCGAGGCGCAGCTGCGGGCCGCGCTGCCCGGCGACGACCGCGTCTACGTCCGGCTCTCCGGCGCGTCGAACGCGGCCGCGCTGAGCACCGGCCCGGGTATGACGGTACTGCGGCGGGGGAGCCGCGGCACGGTCGTCGCGGTGGGCCCGCTCGCGGACCGCACCCTCGCCGCCGTCGCGGACCTCGACGTCACGGTGCTCTACGCGCCGACCGTCCGGCCGTTCGACGGCGCGACGCTGCGGGCGACGCTCTCCGAGCCGGACGTCGTGCTCGTCGAGCCCTACCTGGCGGGCACCTCGTCGCGGGTCGTCGCCGACGCCCTGGACGGGGTGCGGCACCGGCTGCTCGGTCTCGGCGTGTCCCGTGCCGAGCTGCGGCGCTACGGCGACCCGGCCGACCACGACGCGGCGCACGGGCTCGACGTCGCGGGCATCCGGCGTTCGGTGCAGCGGTTCCTCTCGTAGGGTCCGGTCCCGTGCGCCTCGCCACCTGGAACGTGAACTCGGCGAAATCCCGGCTGCCGCGGCTGCTGCCGTGGCTCGACGAGCGGGATCCGGACGTCGTCTGCCTGCAGGAGACGAAGCTGTCCGACGACGACTTCGCCGCCACCTTCGACGACGAGCTGGCCGCACGCGGCTACGCGGTCGCGCACCACGGCCAGGGCCGGTGGAACGGCGTCGCGGTGCTGTCCCGGGTGGGCCTCGACGACGTCGTGCGGGGCCTGCCCGGCGAGCCCGTCTTCAGCGAGGGCGGGCTCGACGTGCCCGACGCCCGCGCGGTCACCGCCACCTGCGGCGGCCTGCGGGTGACGTCGGTGTACGTCCCGAACGGGCGCGAACCGTCCGACCCGCACTACGCCTACAAGCTGCGCTGGCTGGCGGCCCTGCGCGACCAGGTCGTGGCGGGCGACCCGGCGACGACCGTCGTCGCCGGGGACGTGAACATCGCCCCCACCGACGACGACGTCTGGGACCGTTCGCAGTTCGACGGCGCCACCCACGTCACGCCGGCCGAGCGCGAGGCGCTCGCGGGTCTCGTCGGGGCCGGGCTGCACGACGTGCTGCGCGACCGCTGGCCGGACGAGCGGGTGTTCACCTACTGGGACTACCGCGCCGGGCGCTTCCACCAGGACCAGGGCATGCGGATCGACCTCGTGCTCGCCGGGGAGGATCCCGCGGGCCGCCGGGCGGCGGTGTGGGTGGACCGGAAGGCACGGAAGGGTAGGTCGCCGAGCGACCACGCACCCGTCGTCCTGGACCTGGACTCCGCCCCGGACGGCGACACCGGTCCCGTCGTCCCGCCGCCGTCCGCGCCCGCCCCGCTGGGCGGGCGCAGATAGCCGCTCGCCGGACGATTACTGCCGATGGAGTGGTTCGAGTTGCAACGTTCGGAGTATCGCTGGTAGCCCACCGCATGTGGACCGCTACTCTCGGGGGAAGATCGTGACAACTTCGTCGAAGCGCATGACCCGGACCGTCGGGGCGTCCGTCGCCGCGATCGCACTCGTCGGCCTGACCGCCTGCGGTGGCGAGACGCCGCAGGTCCCGAACATCCCGACCGAGCTGCCGCAGGTTCCCGGCGTCGGGGACCCGCGCCAGGCCTTCGGGGACGCGCACCAGAAGGCGCTCGGCCTCGCCGCGCTGGGTGGCGTCGGCCTGGAGCAGGGCGTCGGCCAGCAGGTCAAGGACCTCGCGCCGCAGGTGCAGGGCGAGGGCCAGCAGCTCAACGACAAGCTGCGTGGCCTGGCGTCCTCGGTCGGCGTCTCGCTGCCCGACCAGGTCTCGCCGGAGATCCAGGCCCAGGTCGACGACCTGAAGGCCCGCACCGGTGAGCAGTTCGACCAGGGCTGGCTGCAGGCCGCCCAGGAGCAGGTCGGCCAGCTCAACGACCAGGCCCAGGGCCTGCTGAACGTGCCCGGCCTGCCGCCGGAGCAGCTGGACCAGGCCCGCGCGCAGCTGACCAACCTCGGTGCGCTGAAGACCAAGCTGGACGAGGCCGCCGCCGCGGCCGGTGCCGCGACCCCGGGTGCCGACGGCTCCGGCGACGCGGCCGGTGGCTCCGGTGACGGTGCCGGCGACGGCGCGGGTCAGGACGGCCAGGCCGCCGGACCGGACGCGGGTGCCGGCGCAGGTGGTTCGGGCTCCGGTGACGGCTCCGGCCAGGAGGGCTCGGGCAACGGCTCGGGCAACGGAGCGGGCCAGGGCGGCGCCCCGGCGGTCGACGCCGGTACCGGCGGCCAGGCCGCGTCGGCGTCCGACGCGGTGCTGCCGGCCGCCCTCGGTGGTGCCGGTCTGTTGCTGCTCGGCGCCGGTCTGATCCGGCTGCGCCGCTCCCGCGCGTGACAGCCCGGCACCGGCACCCGCGCGGCGGTGTCCGGGGAGCGGCGGCCCTGCTGCTCTCCGGCGTCGCCCTGCTGGGTGCCGGTGCCGGACTCGCCCTCGGCGACGATCCGCGGATCGTCGCCGAGGACCTGGGGTCGGTGCCCGCACCGATGTCCGGCGGGGTGCGGGCGGTGCCCGCCTCGGAGGCGCTACCGGTGCTCGCCCGGCCCGACCCCGTCGTCGGGGCACCGGATGTCGCGGACCTGCCGGGCTCGCCCCCTCCCGCGCCGGCCACCCCGTCCGATCCTGCAGTCCCACCCGCGCCGGCTGCCCAGGGCACTCCCGCCGCGCCGGCCGCGCCCACCGTGCCGCTCGGCCCGGACCCGGCCGCCGCCCGGCCCGCCCCTCCTGCGCCGGCCGCAGCCCTGTCCCCGGACGTTCCCGCCGGACCGGGGAATCCCGCTGCGCCCGCCGGTGACCCGGCCCGCCCGCTCCCCGGCCCGGGCGTCCCGGCCGCCGAGACCCCGCGCCGGGCCGGCCCGCCGGCGATCGCCGCGCAGCAGCCGTGGACGGTCTCGCCGATCTACCCGCCCACCGGGCCCGGTCCCGGCGAGCGGCCGTCCCCGGTCGTCCCGGCGACCCTGGAACTCCCGGCGCGCGGTGTCACCGCGCCGGTCGACGCCGTCGGCACCGGCCCGAACGGCGGGATGGTCGTCCCGGAGGAGGTCCGGACGGTCGGCTGGTGGGCCCCCGGCGTCCTCCCCGGCGGGGCCGCCGGCAGCTCGGTGATCGCCGGGCACGTCGACTCGCGGACCCAGGGCGTCGGCGTGCTCGCGGTGCTGCCGCAGCTCACCGCGGGGGAGCCCGTCGTCGTCCGGGGCGCCGACGGCCGCGCCGCGACCTTCCGGGTCGCCGCCCGGCGGGAGTACGGCAAGCACGACCTGCCCCGTGACGTCTTCCGGCGCGACGGCAGCCCGCAGCTCGTGCTCGTCACGTGCGGCGGGGTCTTCGACCCGGCGACCGGGAGCTACGAGTCGAACATCGTCGTCTACGCGGTCCCGGAGCCGCTCTGACGGCGTCGCGGGGTCGACGCCTACCCTGACCGCGTGAGCAGCACCGTCACCGATCCCGGGCAGTCCACCGCCGAGGCGCCGGAGCACGCCGCCGTCCGCGAGGCCGCGCAGCGCGCCCGTGCCGCCGCCCCGGCCGTCCGCGCCGCCGGCGAGGGGAGGATCGACGACGCGCTCCGGGCGGCCGCCGCGCTGATCCGCGACCGCGGTCCCGAGCTGCTCGAGATCAACGCAGCCGACGTCGAGGCGGCCGAGGCGAACGGCATGGCCGCCGGGCTGCTGGACCGGCTGCGGCTGACCGAGGAGCGCCTCGCCGGGATCGCCACCCAGCTGGAGGTGCTCGCCGCGACGCCGGAGCCGCCTGCCGAGTGGCCGGTCCGCACCCTCGAGACCGGTGAGCGTGTGTTCGAGCGGCGGATCCCGGTCGGCGTCATCGGCGCGGTGTTCGAGGCCCGGCCGAACGTGACCGTCGACGTCGCCTCGCAGGTGCTCAAGGCCCGCAGCGCCGCCGTCCTGCGCACCGGGTCGGCCGCGCTCGGCAGCGCCACCGCGCTCGTCGAGACGATCCTCCGGCCGGCGCTGGCCGAGGCCGGGCTCCCCGAGGCGGCCGTGCAGCTCGTCCCGTTGCCCGGACACGCCGGTGCCGAGGCACTCGTCGGGCTGCCGGACCTGGTGCCGCTGGTCGTCGTCCGCGGGTCGGGCGAGGTGACGCGCAAGCTGTCGCTGCTCGGCGCGACCGCGGGGACCCGGATCCTCGCGCACGCCGACGGCGGCGGGGTGCTGTACCTGGACTCGTCGGCGTCCGAGGCGGACGTGACGCGCCTGGTCACCGACTCCACGGACCGGCTCGGCGTCTGCAACCGGCTGAACCTGCTGCTCATCGATCGGCCCGCCTACGACACGCTGCTCCCGGTCGCCAGGGCCGCGCTGGACGCCCGCGGCGTCGCGCTGTCCGAGCCGCCGCACGCGCACCGGCTGGGCCACGAGTGGGCGCTCGACTCCGGCGCCGAGGCGCACGTGACCGTCGCCCCCGTCGACGGGCCGGACGACGCCGCCGACACCGCCGCCCGCGAGACCTCCGGGCTGGCGGCGACGATCTGCGCCTCCGACGAGGAGGTCGCCCGGCGGTTCATCGACCGCTACACCGGCACCGGTGTGTTCTGGAACGCGCCGTCCCGGCTGCTCGACGGCTACAAGCTGCTCGGCCTGCCGGAGACGGGGATCAACGTCGACCACACGCCCGGTCCGCGCGGCCCCGTCACCTACCGGGACCTGGGCCTGCGCCAGTTCGTGGTGCTGCCCCCCGCCTGACCGGGCACCCGGCCGGGGGCGGGGATAGCCTCGCCCCCGTGTCCGTGATCGCCGAGAGACCCGCACTCGCACTGCATCGGGCGACGCTGCCGAACGGGCTGCGCGTGCTCGTCGTCCCCGACCCGGCCACCCCGGTGGTCGGGGTCTCGGTGCACGTCGACGTCGGCTTCCGCTCCGAGCCCGAGGGTCGCACCGGGTTCGCGCACCTGTTCGAGCACCTGATGTTCCAGGGCAGTGAGAGCCTGGACAAGCTGGAGCACTTCCGCCAGGTCCAGACCGCGGGCGGGATCTTCAACGGCTCGACCCACCAGGACTACACCGACTACTTCCAGGTGCTGCCCGGCGCGGCGCTGGAGCGCGCCCTGTTCCTGGAGGCCGACCGGCTCCGCGCCCCCCGGCTGACGGTGGAGAACCTGCGCAACCAGGTCGACGTCGTCAAGGAGGAGATCCGGCTCAACGTCCACAACCGCCCCTACGGCGGGTTCCCGTGGATCCTGCTGCCGCCGGTCCTCTACGACACCTTCCCGAACGCGCACAACGGCTACGGCGACTTCTCCGAGCTCGAGCAGGCGAGCCTGGACGACGCGGCCGCGTTCTTCGACACCTTCTACGCCCCCGGCAACGCGCTGGTCACCGTGCACGGCGACCTCGGCGGGCACGGCGTCGACGGCACCCTCGCCCTGGTGGAGCGCCACTTCGGCGACATCCCGGCCCGGCCGGTGCCGTCCCGCCCGTCGTTCGCCGAGCCGTCCCCCGGCACCGAGCGCCGGCAGAGCGTGACCGACGCGCACGCCCCGCTGCCCGCGCTCGCGCTCGGCCACCGGGTCCCCGACCCGGCGGCCGACCCCGACGGCTACGTCGCGCACGCGATGCTCGCCTCCGTCCTCACCGACGGCGAGGCGGCCCGGCTGCAGCGGCGCCTCGTGCACGGCGGCGCCGACGGGACGGGCCTGGTCACCGACGTCTCGGCGTCGAACGGACTGATGGGTGGTCCCTTCGACGCCCGCGACCCCGACACCTTCACCATCACCGCCGTGCACCCGGCAGACGTCCCCGCGGACCGGGTGATCACCGCGGTCGACGAGGAGCTGGACCGGCTCGCCGAGCAGGGCCCCGGCACCGACGAGCTCGCGCGCCAGTCCGCGCGCTGGTCCGCGGCCCTGCACCGGGAGGACGACCGGGTGATGTACCGGATGCTCGGCCTCGGCGCCCGGGAGCTGCTCTACGGCCGCGCCGAGCTGACCCTCGAGCTGCCCGCCCGGCTGGCCGCCCTGACCACGTCCGACGTCGCCGCCGCCGCGGCCCGGCTGTGTTCCGCGGGCCGCGCGGTGCTGACGGTCGAGCCCGCCGCCGGCGACGACCGGGAAGAGGGGAGTGCCGCGTGAGCGCCACCCGCACCCACCGCAGCGCCGAGGAGATCGGTCGCACCGAGCGCGGCCCGCGCGCGCTGCCCGATCTCGGCCACACCGAGCAGGTGCCGCTGCCCGAGGTCGTCACCCGGACGCTGCCGAACGGGCTGACGGTGCTCGCCGCCCGCCGGCCGGGCGTGCCGATGGTCGAGACCCTGCTCCGGATCCCGGCCGCCTCCGCCGGGCCCACCGCCGACGCCGGCTGGACGGCGGGCACCGAGGTCCTCGCCGAGACGCTGCTGACCGGCACCGCGGGCCGGGCCCGGGTCGGGCTCGACGACGACCTCGCCGCCGTCGGTGCCGAGCTGGGTGTCGGTGTCGATCCCGAGTGGCTGCAGGCCGGCGGGTCCGCGCTGGCGTCCGGCCTCCCCGTCGTGCTCGACGTGCTGGCCGACGTGCTCACCGGCGCCACCCACGCCGACGACGAGGTGCTCCGCGAACGTGCCCGGCTCGTCGAGCGGATCGCGGTCGCCCGCGCCCAGCCACGCACCGTCGCCCGCGAGGCGCTGATGCGCCGCCGTTTCGGCGACCACCCGATCGTCTCCGAGATGCCCACCGCCGAGGCCGTCGCCGGGATCACCCCGGAGCGGGTGCGCGCCCTGCACACCGACGTCGTCGTCCCCGACGGTGCGCGACTGGTGCTCGTCGGCGACATCGACCCCGAGGCCGCGATCGACGAGGTCGCCCGCCGGCTCGGCGGCTGGACCGGCGACCATCCCGCACGGCGGCTGGACGAGCCGCCGGTGCCGCCGGTCGGTGGCGTCCAGCTCGTGCACCGGCCCGGGTCGGTCCAGTCCCAGTTGCGGCTCACCGCGCCCGGCCTGGACCGCACCGACGAGCGCTACACCGCCTTCCAGATCGCGAACCTGGTGTTCGGCGGGTACTTCTCGTCGCGCTGGATGGAGAACATCCGCGAGGACAAGGGCTACACCTACGGGGCGCACTCGGGGCAGGAGTTCGTCCCCGGCGGGGCGGTGCTCGGCCTCGACGCCGACGTCGCCTCGGACGTCACCGCGGCCGCCCTGCTCGAGACCCGCTACGAGCTGGGCCGGATGGTCGCCGTCCCGCCGACGGAGCAGGAGGTCACCTCGGCCCGCCGGTACGCGATCGGCTCGCTGCTCGTGTCGCTGGACAGCCAGTCCGCGCTGGCGGGGACGCTGTCCGCGCTCGACGCGGCGGGACTGGACGTCGAGTGGCTCCGCGACCGTCCGCGACGCCTGGAGGAGGTCACCGTGGACGAGGTCGCCGAGGTCGCGGCGGAGATGTTCGCGCCGCCCCGGTTCACCGGCGTGATCGTCGGTGACGCGGACGTCGTCGGACCGGGGCTGACCGCGCTCGGCGGGGTCCGGCGGGCGGAGGCGGACGCGTGAGCCCCGGTGACTTCGACCTGACCGAGCAGCCGGTCCTGTCCCGCAACGCGCTGGACCGCGACGAGAACCGGCGTGCCGATCCGGCCTGGCTGCAGGAGACCTGGGCGAAGGCCCGCGTCGTCGTGGTCGACGAGGCGGGGCGCACGCCCGTCGACTGGGAGGTCGGGCCGGGCCGGTCGTTCCGCGAGACGGACGCCGCCGCCTGGGACGACGCCGCCGGCCGGAACGGGCAGGTCCGCACCCGTGCGGGTGCCGACCTCGCCGCCGAGCCCCCGGCCGAGGCCGTCCTGCTCGGCGAGCGCGACGGCGTCCCGTACTGGGCGGCGCGCGGCGGCCCGGCCTGGATCGCCGTGGACGACCCGGGGGAGTGGGCGGACCTGCGGGCCGCGGGCGCGTTCCTCGACCCGCTCGGGGCCGGGCTGCTCACCGGTGCCGTGGCCACCCTGAACTGGCACGACCGTGCCCGGTTCTGCGCGGTCGACGGCACCCGCACGCGTCCGCACGCCGCCGGCTGGGCCCGGATCTGCGAGAACGGGCACGAGGAGTACCCGCGCACCGATCCGGCGATCATCTGCCTGGTGCACGACGGCGCCGACCGCGTGCTGCTCGCCCGCCAGCCGGTGTGGCCGGTCGGGCGCTACTCGGTGCTCGCCGGGTTCGTCGAGTCCGGCGAGTCCCTGGAGGCCTGCGTGCACCGCGAGATCGGCGAGGAGGTCGGCATCGACGTGACCGACGTCCGGTACCTGGGCAGCCAGGCCTGGCCGTTCCCGCGTTCGCTGATGGTCGGCTTCCACGCGGTCGGCGACCCGGACGTGCCGCTGCGCCCGCAGGACGGCGAGATCGCCGACGCGCTCTGGATCACCCGCGACCGGCTGCGGGAGGCACTGGCCCGCGGGGACTGGGGTTCCCGTGACGACACCCGTGACGATGCCGGCGCCCCTGATCGGACCGACCCGGTCGTCATGCTCCCGGGGACTGTCTCGATCGCGCGCACGATGCTGGAGTCCTGGGCCGCCGCGGGCGGCTGAGCGGACCCCGGCCAGGAACACGGCGGCGGCCCGGGCACACGCCCGGGCCGCCGCGCTCCGTGGTGGGAGTTCCGTAGGGGGTCAGGCGGCGAGACGCCGCTGGACCTCCGCGAAGCTGGGGTTGGTCGCCACCGACTCGTCGGGGAAGACGACGGTGGGGACGGTGCGATTGCCGCCGTTGGCCTTCTCGACGAACGCGACCGCGTCGGGCTCGCGCTCGATGTCGATCTCGCGGTAGCCGATCCCGGCCTCGTCGAGCTGCAGCTTGAGCCGGCGGCAGAAGCCGCACCAGCCGGTCGTGTACATCGTCAGGTCCGCCATACCGTGCACAACGACCGGGGACCCCCCCGATCTTCCGTGGGCCGCGACACGTCGTGGCCGGTGGTCGCCCCGGAAGCGTCGGTGGCGGGTGTCAGGATGGGTGGGTGCCGTCCCGAACCTCTGCTCCCCGTCCCGCTCGTGCGACCCGGACCGGGGCGGCACCGGGACCGGAGAGCCCCACGGGGGCGGACGGGCTGGATCCCGAGCAGCGCGAGGCCGTCACCGCGCCACGGGGCCCGGTCTGCGTGCTGGCCGGTGCCGGCACCGGCAAGACCCGCACGATCACCCGCCGGATCGCGCACCTGGTGGGGCAGGGCCACGTCGTCGCCGGGCAGGTCCTCGCCGTCACCTTCACCGCGCGCGCGGCCGGCGAGCTCCGGACCCGGCTCCGGCAGCTCGACGCCGGTGGGGTGCAGGCACGGACCTTCCACGCGGCGGCCCTGCGCCAGCTCCGCTACTTCTGGCCGCAGGTGATCGGCGGGTCCCCGTGGCCACTGCTAGACGGCAAGTTCCGGCTGGTCGGCCAGGCCGCCGCCCGGGCCAGGGTCGGCACCGACTCCGACGCACTGCGCGACCTGAGCTCCGAGATCGAGTGGGCGAAGTCGTCGCTGGTCGCCCCGGTCGACTACGCGGCCGAGGCCGCCCGCCGCAAGCGGGACACCCCCGGCCCCGCCGACCAGGTCGCCCAGGTCTACGCCGCCTACGAGGAGCTCAAGAACGCGGCCGAGGTGCTCGACTTCGACGACCTGCTGCTGCACACGGCCGTCGCGCTCGAAGAGCACGCCGGGGTCGCCGAGGAGTTCCGCTCGCGGTACCGCTGCTTCGTCGTCGACGAGTACCAGGACGTCACGCCGCTGCAGCAGCGGCTGCTCGACGCCTGGCTCGGCGAGCGGGACGACCTCACCGTCGTCGGCGACGCGAACCAGACGATCTACACCTTCGCCGGCGCCTCCCCGCGCTACCTGCTGGAGTTCCCGCGCCGGTTCCCCGGCGCGGCCGTCGTCCGGCTGCAGCGCGACTACCGGTCCACCCCGCAGATCGTCGGCTGCGCCAACCAGCTGATCGGGGCCGCGCGGCACCAGCCCGCCGGGTCGCGGCTGCAGCTCGTCGGGCAGCTCCCGCCCGGGCCCGATCCGGACTTCTCCGAGCACGACGACGAGCCGGCCGAGGCCGCCGCCGTCGCCGGCCGGATCCTGACGCTCCTCAAGGACGGGACGGAGCCGTCCGAGATCGCGGTGCTGTTCCGGATCAACGCCCAGTCCGAGGCGTACGAGCAGGCGCTCTCCGATGCGGGCGTGCCGTACCAGGTGCGCGGCGGTGAGCGGTTCTTCGCCCGCCCGGAGGTCCGCCGGGCGATGATCGCGCTGCGCTGCGCCGCGCCCGACCAGCGGCCGGGCACCGATCTCGTCGACGTGACGCGCGCCGTGCTCGGCGCCCGCGCCGGGCTCACCGACGAGCCGCCGAAGGGCGCCACCCTGCGTGCCCAGTGGGAGTCGCTGCTCGCACTGGTCGGGGTGGCCGAGGAGCTCGCCGCGATCGAGCCGCAGGCCGACCTGACCCGGCTGTGTGCCGAGCTCGACACCCGGGCCGACTCGGCGCAGGCCCCGGTGGTGCAGGGGGTGACGCTCGCGTCGCTGCACGCGGCGAAGGGCCTGGAGTGGGACGCGGTGTTCCTCGTCGGCCTCGCCGACGGGACGCTCCCGATCGGGCACGCCGGCGACGACGAGCACGCCGTCGAGGAGGAGCGGCGGCTGTTCTACGTCGGCGTCACGCGCGCCCGCCGGGTGCTGTCGATGTCCTGGTCGCTGTCGCGGGCGTCGGGGCGCGGCCCGAAACGGCGCCGGTCCCGGTTCCTCTACGGACTGATCCCGGACTCACACCCCGCGTCCCGGGTCGCCGGCGAGCGCCGGCCCGGCGCCGCCCGCCCGAAGTGCCGGGTCTGCGGGTCCCCGCTGTTCGGGAGCACCGCGACCAAGCTCCTGCGCTGCGACGACTGCCCGTCCGACGTGGACCTGGAGCTGCTGGACCGGCTCAAGCAGTGGCGCGCGGGCGAGGCGAAGCAGCAGGACGTGCCGGCCTTCGTCGTCCTCACCGACGCGACGCTCACCGCGATCGCCGAGCAGCGGCCGTCCGGGCCGTCGGCGCTGGTCGGGATCCCCGGCATCGGTGCGGCCAAGCTCGACCGGTACGGCGACGACGTCCTGCGGCTGCTCGCCGACCACGACGAGGAGCGCTGACCCTCGCCGGACCCACCTTCGGTCCGCCGTGGGTGAACTTCCGGGGAGACTTTCGAATAATCGGTTGCAGCGGTCTGCGCTGCGCTTCTAGTGTCATCGGCACCGAGTGGGGCAGCGCTCCGCTCACGCATGCGTCGCGCGGGAGACCGCGCGGCGGGACCACGGAGGAGGTGATCGACATGGGCACGACCGAGATGACGGTCGGCGTCGCGTCGATCGATACCGCCGTGGCCTGCGAGCCGCTGACCGTCGTGCCGCACGCGGTCGCCCACGCTGCCCTCGCCGACCTGGTCGGCTCCGGGGTGCGCCGTCGTCCGCAGGGGGTCCGGCTGACCGCTGCGACCTCGTTCCGCGCCGGGGGAGACGTGTCCCCGGAGAGCGGTGGGACCGCCGTCCCGATGATCTCCGGCCCGATCGCGTGGTTCCACAAGTCCACAGGTGCGTCCGTTCCCGGGCGCCGAGGGGGTACCTGACCCCCTCAGCGCTCGCGCCCAGTCCATCGGGGCCGCGGAACCCACGCACACGGGTTCTGCGGCCCCGATTTTTTTGTCCGTCCATCCGTCCATCCGTCCATCCGTCCCGAGAGAGAGCACCGCGCTGAGAGCACAGCTCCGGTCCTGACGAGAAGAAGAAGTTCGATCGAGGAGGTCGATCGTGTACGTGAGGTCCGCTCCGTGTGACGGCGGAGTGATCCGGAATGCGACCGGTGGCGGCTGCGCCGGTTCCGACGAGACGCGGCTGCGGGCCGTGGAGACCGGCCCGCCCGCCGAGCAGTGGTCGGCACTGCCGTGCCGTAACGGCGACGCCGACCTGTGGTTCGCGGAGACGCCCGGTGAGCTGGAGCAGGCCAAGGCGCTCTGCGGCGGCTGCCCGCTGAGGAACGCCTGCCTGACCGGCGCCCTGGACCGCGGCGAGCCGTGGGGGGTCTGGGGCGGCGAGATCTTCGAGCGCGGCCGGGTGATCCCGCGCAAGCGTCCGAGGGGCCGCCCCCGCAAGGCCGACCTGGAGCGCGACCGGGCCTACGCCCTGGCCGCCGGCAACTGACACCGGGTCACGAGCCCGCACCCCTGACCGACGAAGGAGAACCCGACATGAACGACCTGAGCACGGTGCCGAGCGCACCGATCCAGCACCCGATCGTCCACCGCGATGTCACCACCCATCTCGTGAACCAGGAGAACGCGATGACGCTCATCCAGGAAGCCCTGGCGAGATCCCATCAGCAGGAGGCGCAACGGGTGGCCGAACAGCATCGGCTCGCCCGCCGGCTCACCGCAGGCCGTGGCTGGGCCCGGCTCGCGTCCTGGGCCGCGGCCCGGGCCGAGCGGGCGGGCCACCGCGCCGGCTGAGCCGCGCTTTCAGCACCGCCGGCTGAGCCGCGTTTTCAGCACCGCCGGCTGAGCCGCGCCGGCTGAGCCGCGCGTCGATCACAGGTGCCCCGTCCGGATCCTTCCGGGCGGGGCGCCGCCGCGTCTGCACCACGTCCACCCACCGGTTCTGACCAGGTGGTCCGGAGTCCCCTTTGCTCTGCTCACCTCGGCGCGCCGGGGCCGGGGCCGGGGCCGCGCCCCCGGAGCCGCGGGTGTGCACCGGCGTCAGTCCGTTGCCGTTCCGGTGAAGGCGGCGGCGAACTCCGCCGACGGCGGGATCTCGGTGATCACGTCCACCAGGACCCCGTCGGGCCCGGCCAGGATGAAGTGGCGCTGCCCGAAGTCCTCGTCCCGCAGCTCCAGGGCGACCGGCAGCCCGGCGCGGACGGCGAGGCGATCCCATTCGGCGTCGACGTCGTCGACCTCCAGGTTCACCAGCACCCCGGTCGCGGAGCGTCCGCGGAAGTCCGCGGGGATCGTCGGGTGGTCGCGGTGCAGGAGCGCGAGCTCGTGGCCCTCCCGGCTCAGGCTGACGTACCACCCGGCGTCGAAGACGATCTCGAAGCCGAGCGGGCCGGTCCAGAACGCGCGGGCGGTGGCGACGTCGTCGGTGGCGAGCACCGGGTAGCAGCTGGTCAGCATGATCCCTCCTCGAGTTCACATACTCACGGTATGCGAAAAGGTGCTGGCGTACCCTCGGTACGTCAATCGAGGATCCGTGAACCGGAGGTGTGTGGTGGGGGTGCGGGCCGAGCAGCGTGCGCGGACGCGTGACGCTCTGCTCGACGAGGCGGAGCGGCTGTTCGCCCGGCAGGGCTATGGCGCCGTCGGGCTCCCGGCGGTCGTGGCGGGCGCCGGGGTGACCAAGGGCGCGCTCTACCACCAGTTCGACGGCAAGGTCGCCCTGTTCGGGGCGGTGCTGGAACGGGTGCAGGCCCGGGTCGCCGAGCGCGTGGTGGAGGCGGCGCGGGCCGAACAGGACCCGTGGGACCGGCTCGTCGCCGGGTGCCGGGCCTTCCTCGATGCCAGCACCGCGCCCGGCACCGCGCGCGTGATGCTGGTCGACGGGCCCGCCGTGCTCGGCTGGCCCGTCTGGCGGGAGATCGACGAGCGCACGTCCGGCCGGCACCTCGCCGAGGCGCTGGCCGGGCTGGTCGGGCTCGGCGAGCTGGAACCGCAGCCGGTGGAGCCGCTGGCCCGCCTGCTGTCGGGGGCGATGAACGAGCTCGCGATGTGGCTGGCCGGGCCGGGCACGACCACCGCCGACCGGGCCGCCGCGCGGGCGGCCCTGGAACGGACCCTCGACGGCCTGCGCCGGCGCGGGTGAGGTGCGCCCCGGCAGGTCAGCCCGTCGGGGCGTCCGGCCGGAACATCTCCGGCTGCCACTCGGCGACGATCTCGCGCAGCCGCACCCGGGTGTCGAGCTGGCAGAGGATGCCCAGCGTCCCCATCGTCACCCGATGGACCAGGAGGAACCGCGGCGGCAGGTTGAGCGCCCGGCCGATGGCGGCGTCCGGGCTGCGCAGGTCGCCGACCCGCTCGGCCTGACGCTGGATCCAGCGGCGGCTGAAGTGGAACTCCTCTGTCTCCAGCGGCTCGGTGAAGGGCGCCAGGTAGTCGAGGACCTGCTGCTGGTCGATCCGGGCACCGCTGCGGACGAAACCCGCCGACTGCATCAGCGCCATCAGGTCGCCGTCCCGGCCCTCCAGGGCGTACTTGGTCATCGCGACCAGCTCGGGCGGCATGCCGTCGGGCATCCGGGCGACCGCGCCGAAGTCGAGGACGAGCAGCCTGCCGTCGTCGAGGATGCCGAAGTTGCCCGGGTGCGGGTCGGCGTGCAGCAGGTGCGCCCGGTCCGGCGCGGAGTAGTGGAACCGGGCCAGCCGGCCGCCGGCGTGGTCACGCTCCTCGACCGAGCCCTCGCGGATGACCGACGCCAGCGGACGGCCCTGCACCCACTCGGTGATGACGGCCTTCGGTGCCGAGCCGACGACCCGGGGGATCTTCACCTCGGGGTCGTCCTCGTAGATTGCGGCGAACTCCCGCTGGTAGGTCGCCTCGTCGCGGTAGTCGAGTTCCTCCTCCATCCGGCTGCGGAGCTCCTCGACGAGCGGCTTGATCTCCATCCCGGGTACCAGTGGCTGGAGGATGCGGCTCATCCGGCCGAGCTGGCGCAGGTCCGAGCGGAGTGCCTCCTCCGCGCCCGGGTACTGCACCTTGACGGCGACCTCGCGGCCGTCGCGCTTCCAGACCGCGCGGTGCACCTGCCCGATGCTGGCCGAGGCGGCCGGGTCCTCGTCGAACTCTGAGAAGCGGGACCGCCAGGACCGGCCGAACTGCTGGGTCAGCATGTAGTCGACGTCGTCCATCGGCATCGGCGGGGCGGCGGCCTGCAGCTTCGTCAGCGCCTCGCGGTACGGCTCGGCGTACTCGTCCGGGATGGCGGCCTCGAACACGGACAGTGCCTGCCCGAACTTCATCGCGCCGCCCTTGAGCTCACCGAGGACGGCGAACAGCTGCTCGGCGCTCTTCGCGGCGAGCTGGGCGGAGATCTCGTCGCGGTCGCCACCGGTGAGCCGGCGCCCGAAGCCGGCGGCCGCCCGGCCGGCGACGCCGAGCGGCAGGCCGGCGAGCTTGACGGTCCGTGCGGCCGTGCGTCGGGGAATGTCGCTCACACCATGATTGTCCACCCCACGGCGGGGGGTTCGCACGCCGCGGTGGTGCCGCCGCACGGGCAGTCCGGCTGCCGATGGAGCGCACGGGCGGTGATCGCCGCCGTGGCGGGGTCGATCTCGAGCTCGGCGGCCCACGACGCCGGCGGCGCACCGCCGAGCAGCGGACCGTCCAGCGCGGCCAGCACCTGCCCGACGGCCAGCGCCCCCGTCGCGGCGACGACGTGCGGCTCGGCCGTCCGCGGGCCGGGACCGGGGACGCCTGCGGCCGCGCCCGCGCAGCGCAGGCAGGGCCCGCGGCCGGGCAGCACCAGCGGCCCGACGACGCCGTGGCCGTCGCGGAGCGTGACGACGAGGTGTTCGACGGCGCCGTCCGGCCCGGGCTCCGGCGCGCCCGCCAGCACGACGAGGTCCGGCGGCACCCGGCCCGGCGGCCCGGTACGCACCCCCGCCGTCCGGAGCAGATCGTGCAGCGCCTCGTCGCGCGCCCGGCCGAGATCGGCCCGGGGCAACCCGGCTGCGGCGTCATCCGGCCCGACCGGGCCCGTCACCCGTGGATGCACCTGCCCGATCCCGGTCGCGGTCAGCCCGGCGACGACGGCGACTGCCGTCGCCGAGTCCCCGCGGACCTCGACCAGCGTGGTCCCGCGGTGCCGCCGGACACGGTCGGCGGCATCGGGGTCGGCCAGGAGCCCGGCCCGCCACAGCACACCGAGCAGCCCTGCCAGCGCGCTGCGGTGCGGGCCCGGCGGTGCACCGGCCAGCAGGTCGCCGGTGGCGCAGGGACCGTCCGCGAGCCGGTCGAGCGCGGCGACGGCGGCGGGGGAGAGGTCGTCGAGGACGCGGCCGCGGGCACCGGAGCCGATCCGTCGGGTACGTGGGCCGGTCGCGACCGCCCCGAGGTGCGGCGCGAGGACGAGCCTCCCGGGCAGGCCGGGTGATCCGGGCGGTGCGGTCATCGCGTCACGGTGACGCATCCGGCGAGCGCCCGGACGGGATCCACACGGAGGTTCGCAGGAGCAACGGTGGTGCGCGGAAGCCACCGGCGGCGCCGTGACCGGCGGGAGCGCCGCGCCCGACCGGCGGCTCACCCCGGTGGCTCCGGCGGCCTACCCTGGGGGCATGGCTAGCCCCCCGGTCGAGGTCCGTCGCAGTGCCCGCCGGAAGCGGATGGTCAGTGCGCGGCGCGAGGGCGACCGCGTCGTCGTGTTCATCCCCGGCTGGATGACGGCCGAGCAGGAACGCGACTGGGTCGCCGAGATGGTCAAGCGTATAGAGGCCAGCGAGGCCCGGCGCCGGTCGCCGGGCCGCAGCGGCGACGACGCGCTGATGACCCGGGGCCGGGAGCTGTCGAAGCGCTGGCTGGAGGGGCGCGCGGAACCGGTGTCGATCCGCTGGGTGCCGACGATGCGGACCCGGTGGGCGTCGTGCACGCCGGACGACCGCACGATCCGGGTCAGCGAACGGCTCCGGGACGCGCCCGGCTGGGTCGTCGACTACGTCCTGGTGCACGAGCTCGCGCACCTGCTGTCCGCCGCGCACGACGACGTCTTCTGGTCCTGGGTGTACCGCTATCCCCGCACCGAGCGGGCCATCGGCTACCTCGAGGGCCTGAACGCGGCGGCGGCGCTGGGCATCAGCGGGGTGGACGGCGATCCCGCCACCGAGGACGAGGCGCCCGCCCCGGAGATCCCGGACGACCAGGTCGCGGCGACCGGGAGCCGCCGGCCGGGCGGGGTCAGGACTCGCGACGGCCCTCGCCGGGGCCGTCGGCGTCCGGGTCCTCGGAGCCCGGTGTACCGGTGTCGTCGCCCCGGGCACCGGACTCCTTCTCGGCGTCGGCGGCCATCTGCCGCTCCAGCTCGGCGATCGGGTCGTCCGGGACGCCCTCGCCGGAGGTGCCACGGACGAACGCGGCCGGGTCGTCCAGGTCGTCTGCGGACGGGATCAGGTCCGGGTGCGCCCACACGGCGTCCCGGCCCTCGGTGCCCCGCTCCTCGGAGAGGAGCTTCCACAGCTCCGCGGCGGCGCGCAGCCGCCGCGGCCGCAGCTCCAGGCCGACGATCGTGGCGAACGCCTGCTCGGCGGGCCCGCCGGACGCGCGCCGGCGGCGCATCGTCTCGCGCATCGCCTCCGCGCCGGGCAGCCGGTCGGCCAGCGCCTCGGCGACGACGGCGTCCACCCAGCCCTCGATGAGCGCGAGCAGCGTCTCCAACCGGGCCAGCGCGGCCTTCTGCTCCGGGGTGTCCTCCGGCTCGAACATGCCGGACTGCATGGCCTCCTGGATCGACTCCGGGTTCGACGGGTCGATGCCGCGGGCCAGCTCCTCGATCCGGGAGGTGTCGACGGTGATGCCGCGCGCGTAGTCCTCCACCGCGCCGAGCAGCCGCTCCCGCAGCCAGTGCACGTGGGTGAACAGTCGCTGGTGTGCCGCCTCGCGGGCGGCCAGGTACAGCGTGACCTCGCCGGCCGGGCGGTCGAGGCCCTCGGTGAACCGCGCGATCGCCTCGGGCAGCAGCGCCGTCGTGCGCTCCGGGCCGACCGGGATGCCGAGCTCGGTGGAGGTCAGCACCTCCTTGCCGAGCTGGGCCAGTCCCTGCCCGAGCTGGCTGCCGAACGCCATGCCGCCCATCTGCCCGAGCATGCCGAGCATCGGACCGGCCGCGTTGCGCACCTCGTCGGGCAGCCCCTCGACCCACGCCGACGACAGCCGGTTGGCGACCGGGTCGCACAGCCGCTTCCAGGTCGGCATGCCGGCGCGCACCCAGTCGCTGGGCGTCCACGCCTTCACCTCGCCGCCCGCGGACGGGAACGACGTCGCCGGGTCCAGCCACAGCTCGGCGAGCCGGACCGCCTCGGAGACGGCGCGGCGCTGGTCGTCGGTGAGCGACGACGTCGTCTGCGCGAGCTGCTGGGTCGCCAGCTGGGCGGCGAGGTCGTAGTTGACCGGGCCGCCGTCGCCGGAGCCGGTGCCGGCGTGACTGAGCATCTGGCCGAGCTGGGACAGCATCTGCCCGAGCTGGCTCATGTCGAACTGGCCGCCGGCCCCGCCCGGCATCCCGGGCATGCCCGGCATCCCGGGCATGCCGAACGCCGCGAACGGGTTCTGCTGGCCCCCGGACTGCCCGCCCGCCGGGTCGGACGACTGCGGGTGCGAGCCGAAGCCGAACGGATCCTGCGGGCCGTCGGGCTCGCCGCCGCGGCCACCGTCCTGACCGCCCGTACCGTCGCCCGGGCCGGACGCGTCGTCCTTGTCGCGGTCGCGGTCGGCGGGGCCGAATCCGAACGGGATGTCACTCATGCGCCCTACCGTACGCGGGTCGGCGGACCCGATGCCGCTGGTCGCGGGCGAGTTCGCCACGGGCGGAGACGGGAACTAGGAGCAGCCCTGCGGCGTTCCGCCGTCGTTCAGGGTCTCCAGTGCGCCGACGGCCTCGTCGAGGGTCCCGACCCTCACGAGCTGCAGGTCGTCGGGCCCCTCGGCGGCCGCCTCCGCACAGTTCGCGGCCGGTACCAGGAACGTCTGCGCACCGACCTCCTGCGCCTTGATCATCTTGAATCGGATGCCGCTGATCGGGCCGACCCGGCCCTCCGCGTCGATGGTGCCGGTGCCGGCCACGAACCGGCCGCCGGTGAGCGGGCCGGGGGTCAGCTTGTCGACGAGGGCGAGGCTGAACATCAGCCCGGCGGAGGGGCCCCCGACGTCGCCGAGGGTGATCGAGAGCCGCTGGCCCTCCGCGGGCGACGTGGCCGGGGTGATCCCGAGGAAGGCCCGGGCCGGGTCCTCGGGATGGGCCGACGGCGTCACCGTCACGTCGCGCGGGGCCGCGCGCCCGCGCACGACCGACAGGGTCACGGGCTCACCGGGCCGGGCCGCACAGAGTGCGTCGAGCAGCGCCTGCACCGACGGGATCGGCGTCCCGGACACCGCGCGGATCTCGTCGCCGGCCTCCAGCACCCCGGACGACGGCGACCCGTCGGTCAGCGCACCGACCGTCACCCGGGTCGGCAGGCCGAGATGGGTCAGCGCGGCGGCCTCGGCGTTCGCGATCGACCCGTCGAACTCCTGCTGGTTCTGTGCCGTGACCTGCTCGGTGCTCTCGCCGGGCGGGTAGAGCGACGACCGCGGGGCCAGCCGGTAGGTGCCCGACGCCCACATCCCGAGCGCGGTCATCGTCGAGATGCCGTCGGTGACGCCGACGGTCGTCATGTTGAGGTGGCCCTCGGTGGGGTAGGTCGGCAGCCCCTGGGCGGACACGACGGGTGTGCCGTTGGCGTCGCCGAGGGTGTCGAAGGTCGGGCCGGGCCCGAGCGCCACGACGGGGGCGGGCACCACCGAGCCGACGACGGTGAGTCCCAGCAGCACCAGCAGTGCCGTCACCCACGTCGAAGATCGAACGCCCACGCGCGGCAGCCTACGGTCGGGAGCGCCGTCCGGCGCGGGCGACCCCGGCCCGGGCCTGCATCGACGCCGTCCGCGAGGGACGTGGCGGTCTGCCCGATATGTCGTTTCCAGCACGAAAACGACCGACACGCCGGGGCTCAACCGGGAACTCACGCGCGCTCCGTAGAGTTGGACGCGGAGAACCGCGCCGTCGCTCCCCGCCGGCCGTGTCTTCCGAGTCGTCACCGAGCTGTGGAGCGTGCCCGTGTCGTCCATGCGGCCCCCTGTGGGAGCGCCGTCGTTGACCCGCCGAACCCGGATCCTGCTGGTCGCCGCGGGCGTCCTCGTAGTGCTTCTGCTCGGCGGTTCGCGGCTGCTGAACTTCTATGTCGACTACCTGTGGTTCGGGGAGGTCGGGTTCCGGAGCGTGCAGCTCACCCGGCTGTTCACCCAGATCGTCCTGTTCGGCGTCGTCGGTCTCGTCGTCGGCGGCCTCGTCGCCCTGACGCTGTGGCTGGCCTACCGGTACCGGCCGGTCTTCGTGCCGGTCTCCGGTCCGGAGGACCCGGTCGCCCGCTACCGGACGACGATCATCCAGCGGCTGCGGCTGTTCGCCGTCGGCGTGCCCGTGGTGATCGGCGTCGTGGCGGGCCTCGCGGCGCCCGTGCAGTGGCAGACCGTGCAGATGTTCCTGTACGGGACGCCGTTCGGGCAGGCCGATCCCGAGTTCGGCAACGACATCTCGTTCTACGCCTTCACCCTGCCGTTCCTGCGCATGTCGCTGAACTGGCTGTTCGTCGCCGTCGCGATCTGCTTCGTGCTGGCGCTGGTCACGCACTACGTGTTCGGCGGCATCCGGCTGTCCGGCCGCTCCGGGTTCGTCTCCACCGCGGCACGGGCCCAGCTGGCCGTCCTCGCCGGTGTGTTCGTGCTGCTCAAGGCGGTCGCCTACTGGTTCGACCGGTACGACCTGCTCTGGTCGAACCGCAACTCCCAGACGTTCTTCGGGGCCACGTACACCGACCTCAACGCGGTGCTCCCGGCGAAGCTGATCCTGCTGATCATCGCGGTGATCTGTGCGCTGGCGTTCTTCGTCGCCGCGTTCCGGCAGAACCTGCAGATCCCGGCGGTCGCCGTCGTGATGCTGGTGATCTCGTCGATCCTGGTCGGCACCGCGTTCCCGCTGGTCCTGCAGCAGTTCGTCGTCGCCCCGAACGCCAACGAGCGCGAGGCGCCGTCGATCGAGCGGAACATCGAGGCCACCCGGAACGCGTTCGGCATCGGGCCGGACAAGGTCGACATCCAGCCCTACGCCGGGGAATCGGAGGCGACGCCCGCGCAGGTCCGCCAGGACACCGACACCGTCGAGAACATCCGGCTGCTCGACCCGGGCAAGCTGAACCGCACGTTCACCCAGCTGCAGCAGCGCCGGAACTTCTACGGCTTCGCACCGAACCTCGACATCGACCGGTACACGGTCGGCGGCGAGACCCGCGACTACGTCGTGGCGGCCCGCGAGATGGACGCGAACGCCCTGGTCGGCAACCAGCAGGACTGGATCAACCGGCACCTCGTCTACACGCACGGCAACGGCTTCGTCTCGGCGCCGGCGAACCAGGTCAACGCGGCCCTGGAGGACACGGGCGGCCAGGGCGGCCTGCCGCTGTTCAGCGTCAGCGACACCCAGACCGAGGGCCGGATCCCGGTCGACCAGCCGCGCATCTACTACGGCGAGCTGCTCGACAACCAGTACTCGATCGTCGGCGCCGAGCAGGGCACCGCACCGCGCGAGTACGACTCCGACGAGGCGCAGTACACCTACACCGGCGCGGGCGGCGTCCCGATCGGCGGGATCTTCGACCGGGTGGTGTTCGCACTGGCCTACGGCGAGCGGAACATCCTGTTCAACAGCTCGATCAACGACCAGTCGAAGATCATGTACGTCCGGAACCCGCGGGACCGCGTCCAGGCCGTGGCGCCGTGGCTGAAGCTGGACAACGACCCGTACCCGGCCGTCGTCGACGGCCGGATCCAGTGGATCGTCGACGGCTACACCACGCTGCAGGACTACCCGTACGCCGAGCGCGTCCAGCTGGGCGACGCGACGTCCGACTCGCGGATCGGCCCGGGCGGCCAGCAGCTGCCGAACGAGACGGTCAGCTACCTGCGGAACTCGGTGAAGGCCACGGTCGACGCCTACGACGGCACCGTGAAGCTCTACGCCTTCGACGAGCAGGACCCGGTCCTGCAGACCTGGCAGAAGGCGTTCCCCGGCACCGTCGAGCCGCGGTCGGCGATCACCCCGGACCTGCAGGCGCACCTGCGGTACCCGGAGGACCAGTTCAAGGTCCAGCGTGAGCTGCTGACCCGCTACCACGTCGACAACCCTGGCGAGTTCTTCTCGACGGTCTCGTTCTGGGACGTCCCGTCCGACCCGACCGTGCAGGGCGGCGGCAACGGTGGGGCGCAGGACGCGCAACCGCCGTACTACCTCTACGCGGGGCTGCCCGGTCAGGACGGCGCGTCGTTCCAGCTCACCAGCGCGCTGGTGAGCCTGCGACGGCAGTTTCTGGCGTCCTACGTCTCCGCCAGCTCGGATCCGGACACCTACGGCCAGATCACCGTGCTCCAGCTGCCGAACGAGACACAGACGCTCGGCCCGCAGCAGGTCCAGGCGCAGTTCCTCGGGTCGCCCGAGGTCTCGCAGGAGCTGAACCTGCTCCGGCAGAACCAGACCACGATCGACTACGGCAACCTGCTCACCCTCCCGGTGGCCGGTGGCCTGCTCTACGTCGAGCCGGTCTACATCGAGCGGGCCGGGCAGGACTCGTCCTACCCGCAGCTGGCCCGCGTGCTGGTGAGCTACGGCGGCCGGGTCGGCTACGACGCCAGCCTGTCCGCCGCACTGGACCAGGTGTTCGGTGCCGGTGCCGGTGCGGGCGCCGGTGGTGCGGCGGCCACACCGGGCCAGCCGGCTCCGCAGACACCGGCACAGGGTGCGACGCCCGGTACTCCCGCCACCCCGGGAGCGCCGAACGCGGCCCAGGCCGGCGCGGCGCAGGAGATCCGCACGGCGCTGAACGAACTCAAGGCGGCCCAGCAGAGCGGTGACTTCGCCAAGCAGGGCGAGGCACTGGCCGAGCTCGACCGCGCGGTGTCGGCGTTCCAGAACGCCGGCGGCTGACCGGTCCGGTTCCGGCACCCCCCTCGCGGGGTGCCGGAACCGCAGGGGTACTGTGGTGACACAACACAGACGGAACCGCTGAGGTTCCGGACGGCGCGGGGTGGAGCAGCTCGGTAGCTCGCTGGGCTCATAACCCAGAGGTCGCAGGTTCGAATCCTGCCCCCGCTACCACGCAGACGATGGCCCCCGGGAGATCCCGGGGGCCATCGTCGTGTCCGGCCCCGGTCGTGCCCGGGCGGACCTCGCCGAGATGCAGCCGAGCGTTCTCCGGAGATCGACGATTCGCGCTGAGCCGCATCTCGGCGGGGTGCGCCGGCCCGGAGGGGGTGCCTGCGGGGGCGTTCGGGGGTCGGGGTAGAGTTGTTCCTACAACACAGACGGAGCCGCTGAGGTTCCGGACGGCGCGGGGTGGAGCAGCTCGGTAGCTCGCTGGGCTCATAACCCAGAGGTCGCAGGTTCGAATCCTGCCCCCGCTACTACGCAGGCGAAGGGCCCCGGGATCTCCCGGGGCCCTTCGTCGTGTGCGGGCCGGATCGGCCGTGGCGCTCATGCCTCGCGCGGCGCGACCTCCAGCACCCGGTAGCCCCTGTCAGAGACCAGCCGGGTCGTCGGGAACCCCTGCTCGGCCTCCAGCCACCGGTGCAGCGAGTCCGAGCCGAGGTTCTTCGCGACCACGAGGTACGCGCGGCCGCCCGGCATCAGCCGTGGCAGCCACCGCAGCAGCAGCTCGTGCAGGGCGGGCTTCCCCGAGCGGATCGGCGGGTTCGAGTAGATGCCGGCGAACGACAGGTCGCCGGGGACGTCGTCGGGCACGCAGGCCGTCACGTTCCCCAGCCCCGCGGCGCCCGCATTGGCCCGTGTGAGGCCCAGCGCGCGCTCGTTGAGGTCCACGGCCCACACCGGCAGCCTGCGGCGCCGTGCGGCGATCGTGAGGGCGACGGGGCCGTACCCGCACCCGACGTCCAGCAGCGGTCCGCGGACCTCGGGCATGGGGGCCGCGTCGAGCAGCACCTTCGTCCCCCGGTCGATGCGGCCGTGCGAGAACACGCCGGTGTCGGTCGACAGTTCGAGATCGACACCGGCGGTGTGCAGCCGGACCGAACCGGGACGGCTCGCGACGGACGGCGTGGCGCTGAAGTAGTGGTCACCCACGCCGCAGGATGCTACGGCGCGCAGAATGGGCCCATGACCACCCCGCAGGACGTGCCGATCCGTGAGGAGCCGATCCGCATCGGGCAGTTCCTCAAGCTCGCGAACCTGGCCGAGGACGGCGGGCACGCGCGCGAGCTGCTCGAGGCCGGCCTCGTCACCGTGAACGGCGAACCCGAGTACCGTCGCGGCGCGCAGTTGCAGCGCGGCGACGTCGTCTCCGTCGACGGGCACCGCGCACGGCCGTCCTAGCCGCGGGTCACCAGCCCAGCCTGCTCTCGAAGTGGTCGGCGAACACCGGGGCCATCGTCTCGGCGTAGGTCGCCGTCAGGTGGTTGTCGTCCATGTAGACCAGCACGTTGCCGATCTCGGCGGGACACCGGTCCTGCTCGCAGATCGCGGGAGCGGTGTCGATGAAGGACACGTTCGGCGGGACGTCCGGCAGCGCGGCGTAGGGCGGCAGCGTCGGGTAGACGTCGTGCCGGTCGAGGGCGCAGCCCTCCGCGTGCCGGCCCTGGGTGCTGATGCACTCCGGGACGAAGAACGGCGGGCGCGGGTTGTCCCGGACCGCGACGACCGGCACCCCGGCGTCGTGCATCCGCCACCAGGCGTCGACGAACCCGTGCGGCGTCGACTCGGTGAGCCCCGGGCGGACGTCGCGGGTGGCCAGCGTCAGTAGGGCGTCCGGCCTCAGCTCCGCCGTCTCCGCGGCGGCCGCGGCGTTGAAGGCGGTGCAGCCCTCGTCCGCGGGATCGGTCTCGGAGCCGGTCGAGAACGGGCAGGCCCCGCGGAACATCCCGATGATCTCCCAGTGCCGCTGTGCGGCGACCGGCATCAGCGAGGCCACGTACTGCTGGATGTGCGAGTCGCCGATCACCACGATCCGGCGCTCGGGGGGTGCGTCACCGGGCGGCGGGATCGTGCAGAACTGCATCTCGACGCCGTCGCGCTGGAGCGGGCCGCAGTCCCAGGTGCCGCGGTGGTAGCTCCAGTCGTCCGGGGCGCCGACCAGCGACGGTGCGAGGTCGACCTCGGCGGCCGGGGCGGTGGCTGGATCGGTGTCGGCCAGGCCGGCGTACTCGAAGCCCGGAGCGAGTGCGGCCGCCCCGGGATGGGTGGGCGAGCCCGCCTCCACCTGCACCGACGCCCGCGCGGTGGCGACGCCGAACTAGCCGGCCGCACCGACCAGCACGACCAGCGCCAGCGCCAGGCCGGTGCGCAGCGAGTGCCGGACGTCGAGGGCCGCGATCGGCCGCTTGACGAACCGGTGCGTGAGCCAGGCCAGCACGAACGACACACCGATCACGACGGCCCCGGCACCGAGCGAGAGCCGCTCGTCGCCGGTGTACACCAGCGCCAGCACCAGGATCGGCCAGTGCCACAGGTACAGCGGGAACGACAGGTCCCCGATCGAGCGCAGCAGCGGGCCGGCCAGGAGGCGGTCGGCGCCCAGCGGGTGCCCCGACCGTCCGGCGACGATCACCAGCGCGGCCGCGACCGTGGGCCAGAGCGCGGCCCAGCCGGGGAACGCCCGGTCGACCTGCAGCAGCACCCCGCACGACACGAGCGCCAGGACGCCGAGCCAGCCCAGCGCCATCCGGGCCCCGGCGGTGAGCTCGGGACGCCCCTCGATCCGGGAGATCCACAGCGCGAGCAGGCCGCCGAGCGCGAACTCCCACACCCGGGTCAGGGAGTGGAAGTAAGCGAGCGGCTGGTTCACCACGGTCAGGTACACCGAGTACGCCAGCGACGCGCCGCCGACCACCAGCAACGTGCCGGTGAGCCGGGTGTGCAGGTCCGCGCGGTCCCGCTGCGAGGCGATCACGACGCCGGCCACGAGCAGCGGTGCGACCAGGTAGAACTGCCCCTGGATCGACAGCGACCAGAAGTGCTGGACGATGCTCGCGGCGTCGTTGCGGGCCGCGTAGTCGACCGCGTTCGCGGCCAGTTCCCAGTTCTGGACGAACAGCAGCGAGGCGACGGTCTCGCGGACCGTCGGGATCCACCGGCTCTCCGGCAGCAGGAACGCGCCCGCCGCGAGTACCACGGTGATCGCGGGCAGCAGCCGGGAGAGCTGGCGTTTCCAGGTGGCCAGGACGTCGACCCCGCCGCGCAGGCCCGCCCGGTACAGCCCGCCGACGATCAGGAAGCCCGTGATCAGGAAGAACACGTCGACGCCACCGGAGACACGGCCGACCCACACGTGGTAGACGACCACCAGCACCACCGCGAGTGCCCGCAGGCCCTGCAGTTCGGGCCGGAAGCGGGACCGCGTGGCCGTCTCGGTACGGGCGGGGCCGGCTCCACCGGGGGACGTCACGAGCTACGCGCTCCTCTCGGGCGGGAAAGTAAAGGCCGATATTACTTTCCCGGCAGTACCACGACGACGACGGCGGCCGGCAGGTTCACCTGCCGACCGCCGTCGCCGTGTCGTGGATGACCGGAGTCAGTATCCGATGTAGCCGCCGTGCGAGCCGGTCCGGCCCCCGGCGTCGAGGGTGTCCAGGCCGTAGCGGTCGATCATGTAGCGGACGCCCGCGGTGATGTTCGCGACCGGGTCGGTGACCGAGCGGTCGGCGAAGTCGGGGTGCACGTACGCCTCGAAGGTCGAGGGGATGACCTGCATCAGGCCCTCGGACGGGTTGCCCGCCAGAGCGTTCGAGTCCCAGTTGTTGATGGCGTCGGGGTTGCCGTTCGACTCCTTGAGGATGATCTGCTTCAGCCCCGTCGCGTACGACTGGGACATCCCCATGTGGTCGAGGGCCTCGGCGATCCAGCTGTCGAGGCCGCCCTTCGAGATGAGCTTCTCGATCTCGGCGCGCTCGGCCTTCTTCTTCGCCTCGGCCTCGGCCGCCTTGCGGTGCTCCTCGGCGATCTTCCCGGCGATCTCGTGGGCCTTGCCCAGCGAGGCCAGGTCGGCGTCGTCGGCGGGGGCCGCGGCCTGGAGGGCGCCCGTGGCGGCACCGGAGTGCTCGAAGGACACCGGGCTGAAGTAGCCCGAGGGGCTGCCGTCGACCGCGGGGGCCGACGACGGGATGCCGGTCTCGAAGGCGGCCAGCGTGGTCGGCTGGGTGGTCTCCTCGGCGTCGGCCGCGGTGTTCGTCCCGTCCAGCGTGGTCGGGACGACGGCGGCGAACGCGCCGGAGGCGAGGACGCCGAAGGTCGCGCCGGCCGCCGCGGTGCGGGTTCCGGCGCGCCGCGCGGCACTGCCGCGGGCGCCGTCCACGGCGTGCGCCGTCGGACGGGTGGCTCGGGCAGCGGCCTTCGCTGCGGGTGCGGTCGCCACGGGTCGGGGGAACACGCGGCGGCCACCGGGGGAGCGGTGTCCTGACAAGGGTATGGCCCTTTCGCGATCAACGGACGGCTCCGGTACGAGCGGCCGGGTCGGGGGTCCCGGGCGAGCCGGTCGGGGATTCCGGCTCCTGGCCCGCTCGTGATCGGGCCGTGATGACTTGTGAAGCACCGTAGAGGGCCCCGCCGGACGGGTCCAGCCCCGGGGGTGTCGGTCGGCGCGCGGCAGGCACCGCTCACCGAGAAATCGATCTTGAAGGGCCGGGGGGAGGCAACCCGATCAACGGCTGATCCACAACGGCGGACGGCGGTCGCCGCAGGTGGCGGACCCGCGACGAACGGCTGATACTGAAGCGAGCTTCAGTGTCGGAGGACGGCCGCCGGGACGTCCGGCGGCGCCGCGACGGGGCCGGAGAGGTGGCGGAGGGGATGGAGTCGAGCGATCTCCTGACGATCGGCGAGATCGTCGAGCGGAGCGGGTTCCCGCACTCCGCGCTGCGCTACTACGAACGCGAGGGCCTGATCTCGGCGAGCCGGACCTCCGGCGGGCAGCGCCGCTACCGGCGCAGCGTGCTCCGCAGGCTGGCGTTCGTCCGGGCGGCCCGGTCGATCGGCGTCGGGCTCGACGAGGTGCGGTCGGCGCTCGACGCGCTGCCCGCCGAGCGGACGCCCACCAAGCACGACTGGTCGCGGTTGTCCCGGGCCTGGCGCAGCCGCCTCGACGAGCAGATCGAGGCCCTGACGGCGCTGCGCGACGGGCTCGACGGCTGCATCGGCTGCGGATGCCTGTCCATGACGTCGTGCCGGCTGGTCAACCCCGGCGACGCGGCCTCGGTCCAGGGCGACGGCGCCCGTCGCCTGCCCCCGGCCCTGCGCAGACCTCCGGTGCACACCCGGTGAATCTCGTCGCGGCCGGTCCGGTCGTCGGGCGGGGCGACCTAGGCTGACGGGCGTGACGGATCTCGTGCCGGACCGCTGGTTGACCTTCGACGGCCTCGCCAATGCCCGGGACGTGGGTGGGCTCCCGCTGGACGGCGGTGGCCGGGTGCGGTCCGGGGTCCTGCTCCGGACCGAATCCCTGGAAGGGCTCAGCGAGGCCGACGTCGCCCGCCTCACCGGCGAGTACGGCGTCGTCCAGGTACTGGACCTGCGCAAGGACGAGGAGCTCCTCGTCTTCGGGGCGGGCGCGCTCGCGGGTGCGGGGGTGGAGGTGCACCGGCTGAGTTTCATCCCCGAGACCGGCCGCGGGCTCCCCGAGCTCGGCGACGACGCCGACCCGATGGTCGCCAACTATCTCGCGTACCTGGGCGACTGCGCGGCCAACGTGGTGTCGGGGGTCCGCCGGGTCGCCGAGCGGGAGGCCGGCGCGACCGTCGTGCACTGCGCGGCGGGCAAGGACCGCACCGGGGTGCTGGTCGCGCTGATCGCCTCGGCGGTCGGGGTCGCCCGCGCCGACGTGGTGGCCGACTACGTGCTCTCGGCGACCCGGATCGACGCCCTGTTCCGGCGCTGGACCTCCGTCAGTGGTGAGGAGATGCCGCCGGCCGACGAGCTGGACCGGCACCGGCCCCGGCCCGAGGTGATGGAGACGTTCCTGCGGATGCTCGACGAGCGCCACGGCGGCCCCGTCGCCTGGCTGCAGGCGCACGGTCTCACCGACGGCGAGCTGACCCGCCTTCGTTCCCGCCTGCGTGACGAGAACGGGTCCTGATCAGGGAAGTTCCTCGATCGGCACCATCGGGTCGAGCTTGCGCAGGGTGCCGGGGTCGCCGGTCACCGCGGGCCAGCCCCGGCGCCGTGCGGTCGTGACGACCTGGCCGGTGACGATGTCGTCGAGACCCTGCGAGGCGAGCAGCAGCCCAGCCTCCTGGGCGCCCTCGGGCGACAGTTCCTGGATGACCGTGTTCGGCAGGCCGAGCAGCACCTGGAGTGCCGCGTGGTGCTCGGGCTCGACCATCGACCAGGCGCGGCCGAGGGCGGCGCTGGGCACCGCGAGCACGATGTGCTCCTCCACCGCGGCCCAGACCAGGGCGCGCATGTAGACGGGGCGGCCGGTGGCGAACGCCGCCAGGGCCGAGGAGTCGAGGACCCGCCCGCCGATCATCGTGCGCCGACGGCCACGGGCGTGCCCGGGCGCAGGGAGCGCCGGGCCGCGTCCAGCTCGTCGGCCGGGGGTGGGCCGCCGTAGAGGTCGGCCAGTGCGGACAGGGAACGGTCCCTGTCCTGTCTGGCCTGGACGGCCTCCGCCACATAGGCGGACAGGCTCGCCGCCGATCCGCGGGACACCGCGTCCCGTGCTTCCGCTACCAGCTCGGCCGGCAGCGTCACCGTGACTCGCTCGCTGCGCATACCCGAATGCTACTCCCTGCATACCGGTCCGGCCACGCGCCACGCCGGGTAGGCAGGTTACCGGCCAGTATGCAAGGCTGCGGAGAGGGACAGTGCCGACCTCACGCAGAACGGGTGCAACGCATGGACCTGACCTTCACCGCGGCCGAGGAGGAGTTCCGTTCGGAGCTGCGCTCCTGGCTCTCGGCGAACATCCCGCAGGAATGGACCCGGCCCGGGTTCTGGGAGTCCCTCGACGACGACGAGAGCTTCCGGCTGCGCCGTGACTGGGAACGCGACAAGGCCGACGCGGGCTTCGCCGGCATCCAGTGGCCCACCGAGTACGGCGGCCGCGGCGGGACGCCCGGCATGAAGGCCATCTACGACGAGGAGATGGTCCGCGCCCACGCACCGCGCACCGTCAACCCGCTGGGCCTGACCTTCCTCGCGCCGACCGTCATGGCGATCGGCACCGACGCGCAGAAGAAGGAGATCATCGGCCCGCTGCTGCGCAACGAGGTCGTGTGGTGCCAGGGCTTCTCCGAGCCCGGCGCCGGGTCCGACCTCGCGGCGCTGTCCACCAAGGGCGTCCGCGACGGCGACGACTTCGTCGTCAACGGGCAGAAGGTGTGGACGACCAACGCCGTGCACGGCGACAAGATCTTCACCATGGTGCGCACCGAGGCCGGCTCGGAGAAGCACCGCGGCATCTCGATGCTGCTGATCGACATGGACCAGCCGGGCGTGACCGCCCGCCCGCTGCGCCAGATGAGCGGCGCCAGCGAGTTCGGCGAGGTCTTCTTCGACGACGCCCGGGTGGCGGCCGCCGACTGTCTCGGCGAGATCGGCGACGGCTGGCGCACGGCGATGCTGCTGCTGTCGTTCGAGCGCGGGGCGTCGGGCATCTCGCAGTACACCGAGTTCCGCAGGCAGTACGACGAGATCGCCGCCGTCGCCCGCACGCTCGGCCGCGACACGGACCCGGTCGTCCGCGACGACCTCGCACGCGTCCTCACCGAGCTGGAGTGCCTGAAGCTCCACTCGATGCACGTGCTCACGCAGGTCGAGCAGGGCCGTGACCTCGGGTTCGAGGCGTCGATGACCAAGTTGCAGTGGTCGGAGGCGTTCCAGGACCTCTGGGAGGTCTACGACCGGATCCTCGGCGAGCACGCGACGCTCGACACCCTGCCGGACGGCACCGACCTGCGGCCGCTGCACGGCCAGGCGATGTGGTCCCGGTCGGTCACCATCTGGGGCGGCTCGTCCCAGGTCCAGCGCAACATCACCGCCGAGCGCGTGCTCGGCCTGCCGCGGTAGGGGGCACCGGCATGTTCTTCGCACTCACCGAGGACCAGCAGGAGTTCGGCAAGGCCGTCCGCGACTACCTGGCCGAGCGGTTCGACCTGGCCGCCGTCCGGGAGGTCGTCGAGGGCGGCGTGGCCGACGGCAACCCGGCGTCGCTGTGGGCGGCCGCCGGCGAGCAGGGCTGGCTCGCCGTCACCGTCGGCGAGGAGCACGACGGGCTCGGGCTCGGCCTGGTCGAGGCCCAGGTCATCGCCCGTGCGCTCGGCGCAGGCGTCGCGCCGGGGCCGTGGCGGGGCACCGTGCTCGCCGCCGAGGCGATCCGGCTCGCCGGGTCCGACGAGCAGCGCCGCGCCTGGCTGCCGAAGCTCGCGGCGGGCGAGGCGGTCGGCGCCGTCTCCCACCGCGGGGACGTCGCCGGCGGGCTGCCCGCCGTCGAGTACGGGGCCGAGGCCGACGTCGTCGTCGGGCCGTCCGATCCGGACCTGGCCGGCCTGTCCCTGCTGACCGGCGCGACCGCGACGCCGGTGGGCAGCTACGACGGCACCACCCGGCTCGCGGCGCTGTCCGGCGGGACCGCCGAGGCGCTGCCCGGCGCGACGGTCGAGCTGCAGAAGCAGCTGACCGACCGGGCCACCGTGCTGGTCGCCGCCGATCTCGTCGGGATCGCCCGGGAGGCGCTGACCCGCACGGTCGCCTACGACCGCGACCGCGAGCAGTTCGGCGTGCCGGTCGGGTCGTTCCAGGCGATCAAGCACGCGCTGGCCGACCTGCACGTCGGCGTGACGATGGCCGAGCACGCGTCGCTCTACGCCGCACACGCGGCCGACAGCGCCGCGGCCGGCGTGCTGGATCCCGCCGAGGCCGATCTCGCGGTCTCCGTCGCGAAGGCGAAGGCGAGCGAGGTGGCGCTGCAGGCGACCGCGGCGATGATCCAGTACCACGGCGGCATCGGCTACACCTGGGAGCACGAGGCGCACTTCTTCTACAAGCGCGCCAAGCGGCTCGCCGGGCAGTACGGCGACGTCGCCGTCCACCGCGAGCGGATCGCGACGCTGACGGTCTGAGCGCAGGCGGCGTCCGGCGGCGCGGCCCGGGGGGGGGCCGAACTGCGCACAGTGGATCCCCCGGACGCCGCGTGCCCTGCACAGATGTGCTGAGTGGACTCGCGCGCGGGGCCCGCGCGTGGGACCGTCGCACGATGGCCCCCGTCACAGCGGTCAACGCGACCGCCGCCGCCCTGCTCGGCCTCCTCCACGGTGGCCCGATGACCGGCGGGCAGCTCGTCGCGGCCGCCGGCGAGCGTTTCGGGCTGTACTTCTCGGTCACCCGCAGCCAGGTCTACCGGGAGCTCCCCGTGCTCACCGAGGAGGGCCTGCTCCGGCTGGGCAAGCAGGGGCCGCGGGCCAGCCAGCAGTACGTCATCACGGCGGCGGGCAAGCGTGCGTTCAAGGGCTGGCTCGCGTCCGGCGGCGAAGCCGACGCGGTGCGCAGCCCGATGGTGCTGCGCCTGCTGCACGCCGGGTCGCTGACGGTGAAGCAGCGCACCGAGCTCCTGCGGTCGGCCCGGGAGGCCTACACCGAGCGCCTGGCCGAGGCGCGCGCCGCCGCCCGCGCGACCGACGACCCCTACGAACGTCCGGTCGCCGACTTCGCCGTCGCGCACACCCGGGCGATGATCAAGCTGATCGACGCCGTCCCGGTGGACTGAGGCCCCGGTGCGGGTCGGCGGGGGAGCCGCCGGGTGCGCGTCACACCCCGCGTACCCTCGGTCGACGTGAACCCCGACGTCCAGGCCGACCTGAAGGACCTCGACACCACGCTGTCCAGCATCGAGGCCGTCGCCGACGTGCCCCGGCTGCGCCAGGAGATCGAGGAGCTCTCCGAGCAGGCGGGCCGGCCGGACCTCTGGGACGACGTCGAGGCGGCCCAGAAGATCACCAGCCGGCTCGCCTACGCGCAGGGTGACCTGCGCCGGCTCGACGACCTGCGCCGCAGGCTCGACGACCTCCCGGTGCTCTACGAGCTCGCCGAGGACGAGGGCGACCAGGCCGCCGTCGCCGTCGCCGACGCCGACCGCGCCCGGCTGCGCAGCGAGATCGCGTCGCTCGAGGTCCGGACCCTGCTGTCCGGCGAGTACGACGAGCGCGAGGCGCTGGTGACCATCCGCTCGGAGGCCGGGGGCATCGACGCCGCCGACTTCGCCGAGATGCTGCTGCGCATGTACCTGCGCTGGGCCGAGCGGCACGGCTACGGCACCGACGTCTTCGAGACGTCCTACGCCGAGGAGGCTGGCATCAAGTCGGCCACCTTCGCCGTCCACGCGCCGTACGCGTTCGGCACGCTCTCGGTCGAGGCGGGCACCCACCGGCTCGTGCGGATCTCGCCGTTCGACAACCAGGGCCGCCGCCAGACGTCGTTCGCCGGGGTCGAGGTGGCGCCCGTCGTGGAGTCGTCCGACCATGTCGAGATCGACGAGAAGGACCTGCGCGCCGACGTGTTCCGCGCGTCGGGGCCGGGCGGCCAGGGCGTCAACACGACGGACTCGGCGGTCCGGCTGACCCACATCCCCACCGGGATCGTGGTGGCCTGCCAGAACGAGCGCTCGCAGCTGCAGAACAAGGCGTCCGCGATGGTCGTGCTGCAGGCCAAGCTGCTGGACCGGCGGCGACAGGAGGAGCGCGAGCTCATGGACTCCTTCAAGGACTCCGGCTCGTCCTGGGGCAACCAGATGCGCAACTACGTCCTGCACCCGTACCAGCTGGTGAAGGACCTCCGCACCGAGCACGAGGAGGGCAACCCCTCCCAGGTGCTCGACGGCGAGATCGACGACTTCATCGAGGCCGGGATCCGCTGGCGCCGCCAGCAGGCCGACGAGGCGTGACGGGCGTGACCGCGCGGCGCGGCCGTGGACGGCCGCTCGCCGCCCTGCTCGGGTTCGTCCTGGCACTGTCACTGGCACTGACCGCGTGCACCGGTGGCGGTCCCACCGCGCCCGGACCGTCCGCGGCACCCGCGCCGTCGCCGCAGGACACCGTGACGGCGGCGGCGCGGGCACTCGCCGACGCCGGCTCGGCCCGGGCCACCGTCGGGCTGGACGGGCCGACCGGGCCGTTGCGGGCCACCGGGCCCGCGCGCTTCGAGCCCTTCGCCGCCGACCTCACCGTCGATCTCGGCACCCGCGGGGCGCAGGTGCGGGTCCTCGGTGACGACGCCTGGGTGCGCTTCGGCGGATCGCCGGGCTGGCAGGCGCTGTCCACCGGACTGCTCCCGGTCGGTGCCGTGACCGGGGCGCTGCACGCGACCGCGGGCCTGCGTGACGTCGTCGCGCAGCCCGGCGCCGAGGACGTCGAGGGCGTGCCCGCGGTGCGCTACACCGGGACCGTCGACCTGGCCGCCGCCCGTGCCGCCGCTCCCGACCCGGCGACGGCGACCCGGGTCGACGAGCTGTCCGGGCTGGTCTCGCCGACCCCGCGGTTCACCGCGTGGCTCGGGGCACCCGACGCGGCGCAGCCGGACCGCGGACGCCTGGTGCAGCTGCGCCTGGAGCCGGCCGGCCCGGCGTCCGGCGAGCAGAGCGCGAACGCCGCCGTACCCGGCGCCGTCACGCTCGGTTTCACCGAGCCGGGACTCCCGGTCGAGGTCACCGCGCCCTGACGGGGGCGCCGCGGGTCAGCGTCGCCAGCGTCGAGGCCGACAGGGCTGCGGCGACGAGCATGGCCACCGCCATCACCGTCGCGCTGGAGCCGACCAGTGGGGACACCAGGGCGCCCAGTCCGAACTGGGTGGCGCCGAGCAGCGCCGACCCGGTGCCCGCCCGGTCGCGGACCTCTCCGGAGGCCAGTGCCGAGCTGTTGCCCAGCACGAAGCCCTGGGTGGTGAGGATCCCGAACAGCAGCACCAGGACCGGCCAGCGGGCCGCGCCCAGCAGCACCGTCACGGTGAGGGCGGCGCAGAGCACCACGAGCAGGCCGACGGCGGTGACCAGCTGGCGGCGCGGGGCGATCCGCGACGACAGCCGTCCGCTGACGATGCTGCCGGTGACCAGGCCCATCGCGTTGACCCCGAAGGCGATCGCGTACTGGGTGGTCGAGAGGCCGAGCGTCTGCTGCAGCACGAACGGCGAGCCGGAGATGTAGGCGAACATCATCGCGAAGGCGGTCGCGAACGCGAGGACGTAGCCGACGTAGCGGCGGCGGCGCAGCAGGGCGCGGACGTCGGAGAGGGTGCGCCGCAGCCCGCCTGCGCTGCGCGCCGTGACCGGCAGCGTCTCGCGCACGGCGAGCGCCGAGGACGCCAGCATCACCAGCGCCAGCGCGGCGAGCACCCCGAAGATGCCGCGCCAGCCGATCGGGCCGCCGAGCGAGCTCCCGAGCACCGGCGCCACCACCGGGGCGATGCCGTTGATCGCCATCATCAGCGAGAACAGCCGTGCGGTGCGGTCGCCGGAGGTCCGGTCGGAGATCATCGCCCGGCTGAGCACCACGCCCGCCGCACCGCCGAAGCCCTGCAGGAACCGGGCGGCGACGAGCACCGGGACCGAGGGCGCGAACGCCGCGGCGACGCTCGCCAGGAACAGCAGGACGGTGCCCGCCAGCACCAGCCGCCGCCGGCCCCAGCCGTCGGACAGCGGGCCGATGACCAGCTGGCCGGACGCGAGGCCGACGAGGAACGCCGTCAGCGTCAGCTGGGCGGCCGACGCCGACGCACCGAGGTCGGCCGCGACGTCCGGCAGGACCGGCAGGTACATGTCGGTGGCCAGCGGGGCCACGGCGGTGAGCAGGGCGAGCACGCAGATCCAGACACCGTCCGGGACGTGCCGGCCCCGCTCGGGTGCCGGGGAGGTCACGGCGTCGGTGTGGCCGGTCATCGGCTCTCCTTCCGTCAGGTACCTATGAATATAGATATGAATTCCGCGGTACACTGGCGGATGTGACGGATGTCGACGCGCAACCGGTGACCGGTGACTGGCCGGGGCTCGCCACCGCGGTGCACGACCTGTCCCGGGTGCTGCGCAGCGTGGGGGAGCGGGCCGTCAGGCCGGACGCGATCACCGGATCCGAGCACGAGGTCCTGCGCACGGTCTGCGCCCGTCCGGGGAGCACGGTCTCCGCGGTGTCCCGGACCCTCGGGCTGCAGGCCAGCAACGTCAGCACCACGGTGCGGTCGCTGCTCGGGCGCGATCTCGTCGAACGCCGTCCGGACCCGGCGGACGGGCGGCGTGCCCTGCTGCACCCCACGGCGCGGGCGCTCCGGCACCGCGAGCTGCTGGACGCGGCGTGGTCGGACCGGATCGAGCGGGCCCTCGCCGGGCTCCCCGCGGGCGACGCCGAGGCTCTCCGGGCAGCGGCACCCGTGCTGGACCGGCTCGTCGCCGCGCTCGACCCGCGCTGACCCGGGCGACCGTCCCCGTCAGCGGCGCAGGCCGGAGGTCGCCTCGTAGGCCGCGACGTGGCCGCGGGCGTAACGCGCGTACCAGCGCTCCCGGTGCCGCGCACCGCGCCGCTCCAGCGCCCGCCGCACCGGTGGGAGCAGGTGCCCCGCGAGCTCCGCGGCGGCGACGAACGGCGCCCGGAGTAGCGGGACGGCGATCCACGGCAGCGGCGAGGGCATGCGGTGCGCCCGCCAGGTCCGGCGCGCCGTCCACAGCCAGGCGTACCCCGCGTGCACACCGTGCGTGTAGACGCCGCGCAGCCGGTCGGCCCCCGTCCGGCCCGGGGCCGGTGCGAACCCGGCGGGGAACGACTCGATCAGCTCGGCGCCGTGCGCGCCGGAGTCGCGGGAGCGGGCGTCGAGCACGAGCAGCAGCAACCGGACGGCGTCGGCGACCGTCTCCGGGTACCAGCGCGGCTCCACCCCGAGCAGGTGCCCGAGGTAGCGCTGGAAGTGCAGCAGCGCCCGCATCTCGGCCGGGCTCGTCAGATGGCCCAGCGGCCACAGCGCGAGCGCGGGGGCGACGCTGCCGCCGAGCAGCGTCATCATCTGCCAGGTCCGGCTGATCGGGACGCCCCACCGGTCCTCGTCCCACTCGGGGTGGCCCGCGACCCGGCGCCGCACCGCGACGTGCATGACCCGGACCCGCAGGGCCGTCGACCGGCCCGCCGAGCCGGGCGTGAACAGCGCACCGGGCTCGGAGACGTCGATCCAGAACCGGACGGTCTCGAAGAAACGCCGCCGGGCGTTGTCCCCGGCGTACCCGCCTGCCAGCGAGAGGGGGGTGGCGACGGCCGCCTCGGTGTACATCTCGAGGGTGGTGCTCCCGGCGACGGCGAACAGCATCGTGCCCCAGCGCCGCCACACCGCGGCGCCCCGCTCGACGAGCTCGGGACGCACCCAGTCCGGTGTCCGCTCGAACCCGGCGAACAGTGCGCGCATCGCCTCGGGCGCGTCCGGGACGGCGGCGACCCCGCCGGGGCCGAGCGCGGCGTCGAGCATCGCCCGCCCGCCGGGACGGTCGAGGACCTCGTCGGCGAACCGCTCGGCGAGGGGATCGGCGGGGAACAGGCCGTCGGTCACCGCGTGCACCTGGTCCGCCGCCGGGTGCAGGCCGGTGCCGGTGCACGCCCGCAGGGCCCGGTCCACCGTGCGCCCGCCCGGCCACCGCCCGGGACGCCCGAGCAGGAACGCGGCCGGGACCCGCCCGCCGCCGTCGCCGGCACCGCTCATCGTCACCCCGTCGTCGTGTGTCGCTCCGCTCCCGGCATGATCGCTGCCGCGGCGCTACCGCCCGGCGGACGGTGCGCCCGTCGCGCGTGTCGTCACGGCCCGTATACGCGGAGCGGCGGTACCGTCCCGCTCCGTGATCGAGCTGCGGGACGTGACTATGCGCTACCCGGCGTCCGGACGTCCGGCGCTGGACCGGATCTCCGCGACGGTCGATCGCGGCGAGTTCGTGTTCCTCATCGGACCGTCCGGGTCGGGCAAGTCGACGCTGCTGCGGCTGCTGCTGTGCGAGGACGTCCCCACCTCCGGTGCGATCCTGGTGGACGGCCGGGACGTCGCCCGGCTGCCCCGCCGGAAGGTGCCGGGCCTGCGCCAGCGGATCGGCTGCGTCTTCCAGGACTTCCGGCTGCTGCCCGGACGCAGCGTCGCCGGGAACGTGGCGTTCGCCCTCGAGGTGCTGGGCCGCAAGCGGTCCGACATCGCGGTCGCGGTGCCGGAGCTGCTGGAGATGGTCGGCCTGCAGGGCAAGGCGGAGCGCATGCCGCACGAGCTCTCCGGCGGGGAGCAGCAGCGGGTCGCGATCGCGCGGGCGTCGGTGAACCGGCCGCCGCTGCTGCTGGCCGACGAGCCGACCGGGAACCTCGACCCCGAGACCAGCCGGGAGATCATGCAGGTGCTGGAACGGATCAACCGTGGCGGCACGACGGTGCTGATGGCCACGCACGACGACACCATCGTCGACGCGATGCGACGCCGGGTGATCGAGCTGTCCGACGGCCGCGTCCTGCGCGACGAGGCCCGCGCGGTGTACGGGGCGGGCCGGTAGATGCGGCCCGCTCTGCTCACCCGCGAGGTCTCCGGAGGCCTCCGCCGGAACGTGACGATGACGCTGGCGATGGTGCTGACCACCGCCGTGACCCTGATGTCGGTCGGGGCCGGGCTGCTCGTGCTGCGCACCATCGACGACATCTCCGCGCTCTACGCCGACCGCCTCGAGATCCAGGTCGCGCTGACCCCGGACGTGTCCGGCACCGACGCCGACTGCTCCGGCCCGACCTGCGCGTCGCTGCGGGCGGCGCTGGAGTCCGCGCCGGGCGTCGGTGGGGTGGCGTTCGAGTCGCAGCAGCAGGCCTACGAGCGGTTCCGCGAGCTGTTCGCCGGGCAGTCGGTCGCCGACGTCGCCCGGCCGCAGTCGCTGCCCGCCACGCTGCGGGTGTCGCTGACCGACCAGCAGGGCGGCGCCGCCGCCGCGACCGCCGCGGTGGAGGGCCGGCCCGGCGTGCGGGGCGTGATCGACCAGCGCGACGTCGTCGGGACGCTGTTCGACTTCCTCGACGGCGTCCGCAACGTGGCGTTCGCGCTGGCGATCGTGCAGGCGATCGCCGCGGTGCTGCTGATCTCCAACACGGTCCAGGTCTCGGCCTTCACCCGGCGCACCGAGGTCGGGGTGATGCGGCTCGTCGGAGCCACCCGGTGGACCACCCAGCTGCCGTTCCTCGTGGAGGCGGCGATCGCCGGCGCGGTCGGCGGCGCGCTGGCCGGGGCCGGTCTGGTCGCGGCGAAGTTCGCCGTCGTCGACGACCTGCTGGCCGCCATCGGGCAGGCCGGGGTGATCCCGCCGGTCCGGCTCACCGACGTCGCGCTCGTGGCGGTGCTGCTGGTCCCGACCGGCGCGGTCGTCGCCGGTGTCACCGGCTACGTGACGCTGCGCGCCTACGTGAAGGTCTGACCACGTGACGGGCCGGGGCGGACGTCGCCACGGATACCGGTGGCGCGCCGCGGGTAGGCTGGACGCGTGAAAGAACAGGGCCGGAAGGTGATCGCGCAGAACCGCCGGGCCCGGCACGACTACTCGATCCTGGACGTCTTCGAGGCCGGGGTCGCGCTGAAGGGGACCGAGGTGAAGAGCCTCCGTCTCGGCCGGGCCTCGATGGCGGACGCGTTCGCCACCATCGACGACGGCGAGATCTTCCTGCGCGGGCTGCACATCCCCGAGTACGTCCGCGGCAGCTGGACCAACCACGAGCCGCGGCGCACCCGCAAGCTGCTGCTGCACCGTGAGGAGATCGACCGGCTGATGGGCAAGACCCGCGAGGGCGGTCTGACCCTCGTGCCGCTGTCGCTGTACTTCAACGACGGCAAGGTCAAGTGCGAGATCGCGCTGGCGCGCGGCAAGAAGGACTACGACAAGCGGCGTGACCTGGCCAAGAAGGACGCGCAGCGGGAGATGGCCCGCGCCGTCGGCCGCGCCGCGAAGGGACGCGCCCGCGAGATGCGCTGAGCCGGCCGTGCCACCGGCTTCGCACGGGTCCGCGTGCCTCGCACGGGATCGGATCCCGTGCGAACGACAGGATCCCGTGCGAACGATGATCGCCAGGGCCGGACGGGCCGCAGGTGGCCCGGCCGGGTGGCGGGGTCGCGCCTAGGGTGGGTGGCGTGGATCTTCCCCCGCCACCCCGCGACGACGCCGACGTCCCGCGCTGGACCGCCGAGCTCGGACTGCCCGGCCTGGTCGACGTGCACGTGCACTTCCTGCCCGAGCGCATGCTGCGCAAGGTGTGGGACTACTTCGAGCAGGCCGAGACGCACTACGGCGTCCCGTGGCCGGTGCAGTACAAGCTCCCCGAGTCCGAGCGGTACGCGCTGCTGGAGCAGCTCGGCGTCCTGCGGTTCGCGCCGCTCACCTACCCGCACAAGCCGGGGATGGGGGAGTGGCTGACCGGCTGGGCCGGCGAGTTCGCCGACGCCCACCCGCGTGCGGTGCGCACCGCGACGCTGTACCCGGAGCCGTCGGTCGCCGACTACCTCGGCCGGGCCGTCGACGACGGCGCGCGGATGGTGAAGGTGCACGTCCAGGTCGGTGCGTTCGACCCGCGCGACCCGCAGCTGCGCGACGCGTGGGGGCTGCTCGCCGAGGCCGGGGTGCCGGCCGTCGTGCACTGCGGGGACGGGCCGATCCCCGGGGACCACACCGGCCTCGGGATCTTCGCCGAGGTGCTCGAGGCGCACCCGTCGCTGCGGATCGTCCTCGCGCACGCGGGCATGCCGGACTTCCGGGGCGCACTGGAGCTGCTGGACCGGTTCCCGAACCTGGTGCTGGACACCACGATGGTCGGCACCGCGTTCAGCGAGCGGATGGCGCCGCTGCCTGCGGACTGGCCGGCCCGCCTGGCCGACCACCCGGGCCGCATCGTGCTCGGCACCGACTTCCCGAACATCCCGTACCCCTACGCCGAGCAGCTGCAGGCGATCCACGCCTGGGCGGCGGCGGAGCCGCGCCTCGGGCACGGCTTCCTGCGCTCGGTGCTGTACGACGCGCCCGCCGAGGTGCTGGGCGTCCGTGACGAGCTGCCGGCCTGACCCCGCGCAGGACCGAGGAGGAGACCCCGTGGTGAACCCGCAGCACGACCCGACCGGCGGCGCCGCGCCCGACGAGCCCGTGGACATCGCGCTCTACGGCGCGACCGGGTTCGTCGGCGCCCTGACGGCCCGCTACCTGGCCGAACACGCCCCGGCCGGCGTCCGGATCGCGCTCGCCGGCCGGTCCGAGGCGAAGCTCGCCGCGGCCCGGGCGGCACTGCCGGAGCGGGCCAAGGAGTGGCCGCTGATCGTCGCCGACGCGTCGGACCGGGCGGCCACCGACCGGCTCGCGGGTGCCGCACGCGTCGTCCTGACGACGGTCGGGCCGTACGCGAAGTACGGCCGGCAGCTCGTCGAGTCCTGCGCCCGGGCCGGGACGCACTACGCCGACCTCACCGGGGAGGTGCTGTTCGTCCGGGACGCCGTCGACCGGTGCCACGGCATCGCCGAGTCCACCGGCGCCCGGATCGTGCACTCCTGCGGCTACGACTCCGTCCCGTCCGACCTCGGGGGGGTGGCTCGCGCACACCGCCGCCGAGGCCGACGACGCCGGCGGCCTCACCGAGGTCCGGACGGTCGCGACGATGCGGGGCGGTGTCTCCGGCGGGACGGTCGACTCGCTGCGCGGCCAGATCGACGCCGTCCGCGCCGACCGGTCGCTGCGCCGGCTGGCGGCCGACCCGCACGCGCTGAGCCCGGACCGGGCGACCGAGCCGACGCCGTCGCAGCCCGCCGACGCGGGCCCGCCGAGCCGGCTCGACGACGGCACGTGGACCGCGCCGTTCGTCATGGCGTCCTACAACACCCGGATCGTGCGCCGCTCCAACGCGCTGCTCGGCCACGCCTACGGCCGCGGCCTGCGGTACGGCGAGCTCCAGGGCTGCGGCCGCGGGATCGCCGGTGCCGTCGCGGCGGGCGTCGTGACCGGCGGGCTCGGTGCGCTGGTGGGTGCGTTCGCGATCGGACCGGTCCGCCCGCTGCTGGACCGCGTGCTGCCCGCCCCCGGGAGCGGGCCGTCGGAGCGGACCCGGGCCTCGGGCTGGTTCCGGATGGACGTCCGCGCGACGACGGAGTCGGGGCGCCGCTACCGCGCCCGGGTGTCCGGGCCGGGCGACCCGGGGTACGCCGCGACCGCCGTCATGCTCGGGGAGAGCGGGCTCGCGCTGGCGCTGGGCGGGTCCGCGCTGCCGGACCGGGCGGGCTCCCTGACCCCGGCGACGGCGATGGGGGACGTGCTCGTCGACCGCCTGCGGGCGGCCGGGCACACCTACGAGGTCTCGGCGGACTGACGCAGCCGTGACACATCCGGAACCGGAATGATCCCGGTGGCGCCGGGCGTTATGCTGGGTGTCCGCGCGGGGAGACCCGGGCGGACAGCAGGTGGATCACGACCTGACCAGGGGGTGAACGGTTTCGACTCCGATCGTCGATCGAGGTGAAGCGTGCCGAGGAAGGCGACGATGATCTCGTTAACCATGCGTCGCAAAAAAATAAGTGCCGACAACAGTCGCACTGCCCCGGTTCAGGCTCAGAGCGCCTTCGCGCTCGCTGCCTGATCTAGTAAGGGGCTGTCGGGCCGGAGGCGTCCCCGCTCCGGTACCCGGCATCAGCTAGGGGACTCACCCTGCGGTTCGGCCGCGGAAGCGCAGGGGACATCCAACAGCGGCTGGGATCGTCACACCGGCTCGTCCGCGTGACCGGTGGATCCGAGTAGAGACAGAGCGGACTGCGCACGGAGAAGCCCTCGTGAACCGACGGAGGACCCGGGTTCGATTCCCGGCACCTCCACCAGCCACAGCGGCCCCGTCCCGGACCTCCGGGACGGGGCCGCCGTCGTTCCCACGGTTTTCCCGCTGCGCCGGGTGGCATCCTGGGTGCATGCGCGTGACCGTGGACAAGGAACTCTGCATCGGTGCCGGCCAGTGCGTCGTCACCGCACCCGACGTGTTCGACCAGGACGACGACGGCATCGTCGAGCTCCTCACCGACGACCCCGGCGAGAGCGCCCGCGACGCGGTCAAGGAGGCCGAGCACGTGTGCCCGGCCCGGGTGATCGCCGTCGAGGACTGAGCCGGGTGCCGCCGCTCAGGCGACGCCCACCCCGATGAGCATCCCGACCAGGTAGGTCGCGCCCGCCGCGATCGCACCGAACGCGAGCTGCCGCAACGCGGCCACCCACCACGACCTCGAGGTGAACCGGGACGTCAGCGCCCCGGCGCCCAGGAGTCCCAGCCCACCGACGGCCAGCCCGAGCGCCAGCGAGCCGTACCCGAGCAGGAACGTCACCAGCGGCACGATCCCGCCGACGACGAACGCGGCGAACGACGACACCGCGGCGACCCACGGGGACGGCTGGTCGTCCAGGCTGACGCCCAGCTCCTGGCTCAGGTGCACCCGCAGCGCGAGGTCCGGGTCGGCGTGCACCTCCCGGGCGCCGGCGTCGGCGGTCCCCGCCGACAGCCCCATCCCGCGGTGCATCTCCGCCAGCTCGTGCTGCTCGGCGCGCGGGTGCTCCGCGATCTCGCGCCGCTCGACGGCCGCCTCGGCGTCGACGGCGTCGTTCTGCGTGCCGACCGAGGCGAACTCGCCGAGCGCCATCGAGAAGGCCCCGGCGACCACACCGGCGAGCCCGGTCAGCACGATCACGTCCCGCCCGGCGCCGCCCCCGCCGACGCCCGCGACGAGCGCGATCGTCGTGACCAGGCCGTCCATCGCGCCGAACGTGGCCGCCCGCAGCCAGCCGCCGGACACGTCCCGGTGCGCGTGGTCGTGGGCGTGGGCGGCGAGCTCGGCGTCCAGCTCGGGGTCGTTCATGCGTGCGACGATAGGCGCGCGGGCTCGCCGCGCGGGGCGTCCGCGCCGCCCCGACACTGGGGCCATGGCCTCTCGGGACCGTCCGCCGCTCTGGCTCTTCGCCGACCAGCTCGGCCCGCACGTGTGGGACACCGGCGAGTTCGCGGACCGCGAGATCGTGCTCGTCGAGTCGTCGCGGGCGCTCGGCCGCAAGCCCTACCACCGGCAGAAGCTGCACCTGGTGCTGTCCGGGATGCGGCACCTCGCCGACGCACTCGGCGACCGGGCCACCTACCTGCGGACCGGCACCTACCGGGAGGCGCTGGAGACGGTGGGCCGGCCGGTCGTGGTGCACCAGCCGACGTCGTTCCCGGCGTCGGACATGGTGCGCCGCTTCCGGAAGGAGGGCCTCGTCGCGGAGGTGCGGCCGACGCCGACCTTCGCGCTGCCGAAGGACGAGTTCGACGACTGGGCCGGCGACCGCGAGACGTTCCGGATGGAGGACTTCTACCGCTCCCAGCGGGAACGCTTCGACGTGCTGATGGAGGGCACCGAGCCCGTCGGCGGGAAGTGGAACTACGACCACGACAACCGCGAGTCCCCGCCCAAGGGCGCCGGGACGGTCGGTGTCGAGCCGCCGTGGCAGCCGTCCGAGGACGAGATCGACGAGCAGGTCCGCGCCGACCTCGACGCCGCAGGCCTGCCGACGGTCGGGGAGGACGGCCCGCGCCGCTTCGCGGTCACGCACGACGAGGCCGTCCGCGCCCTGCGGCACTTCGTGGACCACCGGCTCGACACGTTCGGCCCGTACGAGGACGCCGTCCTGGCCCGGGACTGGGCCATGGCGCACTCGTTGCTGTCGGTCCCGCTGAACCTCGGTGCGCTGCACCCGCTGGAGGCCGTCCGTGCGGCCGAGCAGGCGTACCACGACGGGACGGCCCGGCTGGAGAGCGTCGAGGGCTTCGTCCGGCAGGTGCTCGGCTGGCGCGAGTTCGTGTGGCAGCTCTACTGGCGGTTCGGCCGCGGCTACACCCGCAGCAACCACCTGCGGGCCCGCACCCCGCTGCCGGACTGGTGGGCCGGGCTCGACGCCGGCGCCGTCACCGCGTCGTGCCTGTCCTCGGCGCTGTCCGACGTCCGGGACCGCGGCTGGACCCACCACATCCCCCGGCTGATGATCCTCGGCAACCACGCGATGCAGCGCGGCTACCGCCCGGACGAGGTCAACGACTGGTTCGCGACGGCGTTCGTCGACGGGTTCGCGTGGGTCATGCCGCCGAACGTGATCGGCATGAGCCAGCACGCCGACGGCGGCCGGATGACGACCAAGCCCTACGCCTCCGGTGGCGCCTACATCGACCGCATGACCGACTTCTGCAAGGCCTGCGCGTTCGACCCGAAGGTCCGCGTGGGGGAGAAGGCGTGCCCCTTCACCGCCGGGTACTGGCAGTTCGTGCACCGGCACCGCGAGCTGCACGCGTCGAACCACCGGACGAAGCGGGCGGTCGCGACGATGGACCGGCTGACGGACCTGGACGCGCTGCTGGAGCAGGAGTCGGCGCGCGAGGAGTTCTGACGGCCGGGGGAACGCGCGACACGGACGTGTGATCCGGCGCCGCGGGCGACCTCGCTAGGCTCTCTGGCCGTGACCACCGCCCGGCCGACGGACCTCGTGGGCACCGTCGTCCGGCTCGCGCTCGCGGCCGTCTGGCTGGTGTCGGGCGTGCCGAAGCTGGTCGACCCCGTCGGGACGGCCGTCGCGGTGGGCGCCTACCAGGTGCTGCCCGACGCGGCCGTGCCCGTCGTCGCGACGGTCCTGCCGCTCCTGGAGCTGGCGCTGGGCGCGCTGCTCCTCGCCGGGGCCGGTACCCGGCTGGTCGCCGTCGTCAGTGCGGTGCTGCTGGCCGGGTTCGTGGCCGGGCTGGTGCAGGCCTGGGCGCGCGGACTGTCGATCGACTGTGGATGCTTCGGCGGTGGCGGCCCGGTGCCGCCCGGCGAGGAGCAGTACCCGCTGACCCTGCTGCGCGACCTCGGGTTCCTGGCGCTCGCGCTGTGGCTGGTCGTGCGGCCGCGCACGCTGTTCGCGGTCGACCGGATCGGGGAGACGCCGGCGCCCGCGGCGGGCACGGCCGGTGGGCGCGAGCGGTGACCAGGCCCGGCGGGTGCCGGGGAGCAACGGAGGAGACGCAGGATGGGACGGACAGAGGGGGAGCGGCGGCAGGCCGGGCACGCCCGGTTGCAGGCGGCCGGGATCACGCCGAAGAAGTCGGGCGGTGCCGGCCGGGGGCTGGTGATCGCGGGCGTCGTGCTCGCCGTCGCCGTGCTCGCCGGGGTGTACGTGGCCTGGCAGAACTACAACTCGTCGGCCGTCCCGGCCTATGCGGTCGCGCGTGACGGCGTCGTCGTGACGGCCGGGGACCCGGCCGCGCCGGTCACCGTGGACATCTACGAGGACTACCTCTGCCCGAACTGCAAGGAGCTCGAGCGGTACTACGGCGGCGACCTCACCGCAGCGCTCAACGAGGGCAAGGCGAAGATCAACTATCACCACGTCGCCATCCTCGACGACCGCACGACCCCGCCCGGGTACTCCACCCGGGCCGGAAACGCGGCGCTCTGTGCCGCCGACGCCGGGATCTTCCCGGCTTACCACTCCCGGCTCTACACCGACCAGCCGAGCGAGGGCGGCGCCGGGCTCACCGTGCAGCAGCTGACCGCGCTGGGCACCGAGCTCGGCGCGACCGGCGACTTCGGCGGCTGCGTCACCCGCCAGGAGAGCTCGCAGGCGATCGCCGACGCCACCCGCGCGGCCGCCGCCGACCCGAAGGCCGCCCCCGGGGGCGGGTTCGGCACCCCGACCGTCCTCGTGCAGGGCACCAAGGCCGACCTCTCGAACGGGGCCTGGCTGACGCAGGTGACCGGTTAGGTCGCGGCCCCGGGCGTCCGGACGGTGAGCCGCGGCAGGAACCACTGGATCAGCGGCCCGACCCCGAACGCGTAGAGCACCGTCACCACCCCGAAGGTGCCGCCGAGCAGCCAGCCGGTGAGCACGACCGTCACCTCGATCGCGGTCCGCACCAGCCGCACCGACCGGCCGGTGCGGGCCGCGAGCCCGGTCATCAGCCCGTCCCGCGGGCCCGGGCCCAGCCCGACCCCGATGTAGGCCGCCGTCGCCGCCGCGTTGAGCACGATCCCGGCCACCGCGAGCCCGATCCGGCCGGGCAGCGCCTCCACCGCGGGGACCACCGCGAGCGCGGCGTCGACCGACAGCCCGATGACGACGACGTTCGCCACCGTCCCGATCCCCGGCCGCTCCCGCAGCGGGATCCACAGCAGCAGGACGACGACCGCTACCAGCGCCGTCAGCGCCCCGATCGGGAGCCCGGTGTGCACCGCGAGGCCCTGGTGCAGCACGTCCCACGGCATCGAGCCGAGCCCGGCGCGCATCATCAGCGCCATCGAGAACGCGTAGGCCAGCAGCCCGAGCACCAGCTGGGTGAGCCGCCGTCCGCGTCGGGGCATCCCGGCGACCGTCCACCGGCTGCGCCTCCTGTCGATCGTCACGAAATGGCATGCTCCACGACGGACCGGCCCGCGGTCATCAGGCCAATCCGGCGGAAGTGGACTGGAAATGGACGGAATCGGCGCGGCCCGGCTGGCCGAGCTCTGCGGTGACGTGCGCGGTGGGCGCGGGCCGGCGTACCGGGCGCTGACCGACGCGATCCGGGTGCTGGTGGGGGACGGGCGGCTCGCGTCGGGCACCCGGCTCCCCGCCGAGCGGGCGCTGGCCGGACAGCTCGCCGTGAGCCGGGTGACCGTCACCCGGGCGTACCGCGACCTGCGCGACGACGGCTGGGCCGAGGCCCGGCAGGGATCCGGCACCTGGGTCCGGCTGCCCGACGACGAGCTGCGCGTCGACGGCGTCTGGGTGCCCGGCCCGGTCCGTGGTGGCGTGATCGACCTCGCGCACGCCGCGCCGGCGGCGCCGTCCGCGATGTCGTCGCTGGTGCGGCGGGCCACCGAGCGGCTGGAGGCCGAGCTCGCCGGGCACGGCTACGGCCCCGACGGCCTGGCCGGGCTGCGGGAGCGGATCGCCGCCCGGTTCACCGAGCGGGGTGTCCCGACCGGCCCGGACGCGATCGTCGTGACCGGCGGTGCGCTGCACGCGCTGCACCTGGCGGTCGCCGAGATCGCCGGGCCCGGGGACCGGGTGCTCGTCGAGCACCCCACGTACCCGTCGGCGCTGGACGTGCTCGCCGACGCCGGTGTCCGCCCGGTGCCGGTCGCCGTCGGGGAGGACCCGGCCGAGACCGCGCTGCCGCGGGCCGCCCGGCAGACGGCGGCGCGGGCCGCGTACATGATGGCGGACTTCCAGAACCCGACCGGCCGCCTCCTCGACGACGACGCGCGGGCCCGCCTGCTGCAGCGCCTCGCCCGGCACGGCACGGTCGCGATCGTCGACGAGTCGTTCGCCGAGCTGGACCTGCGCGGGCCGGGCGCGGCCGTCCCGCTGCCGTGCGCCGCGCACGCACCGCGGCCCGACGACGTCGTCACCGTCGGCAGCACCAGCAAGATCGCCTGGGGCGGGCTCCGGCTCGGCTGGATCCGGGCGGGCCGCGAGCAGGCCGCCCGGATGCGCCGCCGGCTCGCCCGCTCCCAGATCGCGCCGCCGGTGCTGGAGCAGCTGGTCGGGGTGGAGGTGCTGGACGCGCTGGGTGTGGTGCGGGCCGAGCGGACCGGGCAGCTGCGGGCCCGCCGGGACCGTCTCGCCGCCGAGCTGGCCGCCGTCCTGCCGGAGTGGCGGTTCGACCTGCCCGGCGGCGGGCTCGCGCTCTGGTGCGATCTCGGGGCGCCCCGCTCGACCGCACTGGCGGCGGTGGCCCCGCGGCACGGGCTGGTGCTGGCACCGGGCCCCCGGTTCGGCGCGGGCCACGCGTTCACCGACCGGCTCCGGCTGCCCTTCACCCACCCCGAGCCGGTGCTCGCCGAGGCGGTGCGCAGGCTGCGCCGGGCGGCGGACGAGGTGGCGGGGAACGCGGACGGCGCGGACCCCCTGCCGGGGGCCCGCGCCGACGTCCTCGTCTGAGGGGCTAGAGGACCAGGTCCAGCAACAGGACGAGCACCAGGCCGGCGACCGACAGCACCGTCTCCATGACCGACCAGGTCTTGACGTTCTGCCCGACCGTCAGCCCGAAGTACTCCTTGACCAGCCAGAACCCGGCGTCGTTGACGAACGAGAAGAACACCGAGCCGGCGCCGATGGCGAGCACCAGCAGCGACGTCTGGGTCGGGTCCAGGCCCGGCAGCAGCGGCACCAGGATCCCGGCGGCGGTCACCGTGGCGACCGTCGCCGAGCCCGTCGCCAGCCGGATCGCGACGGCGACCAGCCAGCCCAGCAGCAGCGCCGAGATGCCGGCGCCGGTGGCCCATCCGGCGATCATCGCGCCGATCCCGGTGTCGACCAGGGTCTGTTTGAACCCGCCGCCTGCGGCGACGATCAGCACGATGCCGGCGATCGCGGGCAGCGACCGCTCCAGCGAGCCGGTGACGGCCCGGCGGCTCATCCCGGACCCGCCGCCCAGGGTGAACATCGCGACGAGCACCGACAGCAGCAGCGCCACGAGCGGGGTGCCGACGAAGTCCAGTGCGGACCGGACGGGGTTGCCCTCGTCGGCCGCGATGTCGCCGACCGCCTTGCCCATCATCAGCACGACGGGCAGCAGCACGGTGAACAGCGTGATCCCGAAGCCAGGGCGGCGGGTGGGCCCGTCCTCGGCGGCCGGGGTGTCCGTGCTGGTGTCGGTGCCGGCGTCGGCGGGCGCCGCGGAGCCGCCTGTGGACGTCCCCGCCGGGACCTTCGACTCGAACAGCGCGGGCGGCGACACGTCCACCCAGCGGGCGGCGAGCTTCGCGAACAGCGGACCGGCCAGCACGATCACCGGGATCGAGACGAGGACGCCCAGCACGAGGGTGATCCCGAGGTCGGCGTTCAGGACCCCGATCGCGGCCAGCGGCCCGGGGTGCGGCGGCACCAGACCGTGCATCGCGGACAGCCCGGCGAGCGCCGGGATGCCGACGGCGATCAGCGACACCTGGGCCCGCCGGGCCACCAGGAAGATCACCGGCATCAGGATGACCAGGCCGATCTCGAAGAACATCGGCAGCCCGATCAGGGCCCCGACGAGCGCCATCGCCCACGGCAGCGACCGCGGCCCGGAACGGGCGATGATCGTGTCGACCAGCCGGTCGGCGCCGCCGGAGTCGGCGAGCAGCTTGCCGAACATCGCGCCGAGCGCGATCAGTGTCCCGACGCTCGCGGCGGTGTCGCCGAAGCCCTCGGAGAACGCGTCGACCGCGTCCCCCATGGACATCCCGGCGACGGCGGCGACCAGCAGCGAGCCGATCGTCAGCGCGAGGAACGGGTGCAGCGAGAACTGCGTGATCAGCAGGACGAGGGCGAGGATGCCGACCAGCGCCGCGGTCAGCAGGCGTCCGGCCGAGGCGACCGGTTCGGTCTGCTCGGCGGCGAGGACGAGCGCGGGGTGCGTGAGCAGGGTCGTCATCGGGAGGAGACCTCCGTGCCGTGCCCGGTGACGGCGTCGGCGCCGGCCTCGACCAGCTCGTCGACGGTCCGGGCGATGTCCAGTGTGGCGCCGGTCTCGTCGGCGCCGAGCGGCTCGAGCGTGGCGAGCTGGGAGCCCAGCAGGGCCGGGGGCATGAAGTGCCCCTCGCGGCCCGTCATCCGCGCGGCCAGGGTGTCGTGGTCCCCGGCGAGGTGGAGGAAGACGGTGGCAGGGGCGTGCCGGCGCAGCCGGTCGCGGTAGTCGCGGCGCAGCGCCGAGCAGGCGACGACGAGGCCGCTCGCGGCGTGGCCGGCGAGCTGCCCGCCGACGATGTCGAGCCAGGGCTCGCGGTCGGCGTCGGTCAGCGCGACGCCGGCGTGCATCTTGGCGACGTTCGCCGCCGGGTGCAGGGCGTCGGCGTCGGTGAAGCCGACCCCGAGACGCTCGGCGAGGGCGGCGCCGACGGTGGACTTCCCGGAGCCGGACACCCCCATCACGACGACCAGGGGCGGGCGTGGGGTCGGCTGCTGCATCGCTGCATCGGCTCCTCGTGCTGTGACGGCTCCGGCACGCGGACCGGGGGCACCCGGTCGCTGGTGGACCAGAGTGCGCGATAAGTAGTACTTATTCAAGACCGGACCGATACAGATATGTGGAAACAGGTGCCGGGCCCGCACAGGTGCGAGGATCCGAGGTGTGGACAGCGTGGACGGGACGGCAGGCGCCGGGTTGCACGCGGGCGTGCTCGACCGGATCGGCTCGCTCGTCGCGGGCGGTGAGCTGGCCCCGGGGACGGTGCTGCGCGCCGACGAGCTCGTCGAGCGCTACGGCGTGTCGCGGACCGTGGTCCGCGAGGCCGTGCGGGTGCTCGAGTCGATGGGGCTGGTGCAGAGCCGCCGTCGCGTCGGGACGACCGTCGCGCCCCGCGAGCGCTGGAACGTGCACGACCCGCGGGTGATCCGCTGGCGGCTGGACGGCCCGGACCGCGACGGCCAGCTCCGGTCGCTGTCCGAGCTGCGCCAGGGCGTCGAACCGGTGGCCGCGGCACTGGCCGCCGTCCGGGCCACCCCGGAGCAGTGCGGCGAGCTGGTCGGCGCGGTGATGGACATGGCCGTGCACGGACGGTCCGGCGACCTGGAGGCCTACCTCGGGGCCGACGTCCGGTTCCACCGCGCGCTGCTCGCGGCGTCCGGGAACGAGATGCTCGCCGCGCTCGACGGCGTCGTCGCCGAGGTGCTCGCCGGCCGGACCCGGCACCACCTCATGCCGGCGCGTCCCGAGCCGGTCGCGATCCGGCTGCACGGTGACGTCGCCGACGCCGTCCGCTCCGGCGACGCCGTCGCCGCCGAGGCCGCGATGCGCGAGATCCTCACCGAGGCGGCGTCGGCGATGCGCGAGGTCACCGGCTGAGTGGTGATCGGTCATTGTGATGATGGGGCGGTTCCGCCCGTAGCGTCCGGTCCGCCACGATCGATTCACTCCCCGGGGCCGGCCGTGCCGGACCGCGGTCAGGGGTGCGTCGGGCACCGGGGCCGCACGAACGCGTGTCGAACGGGTGAGATGATCTCGCAATGTCCGTGCAGCGGGTGACCGAGGAACTGCAACGCCTCGGCATGTCCGGGTACGAGGCCAAGGCCTACGTGGCGCTCGTCGTCGCGGGGAGCCGGTCAACGGGTACGAGGTGGCGAAGCGGTCGGGCGTCCCGCGCAGCACCGTCTACGAGACGCTGGGCAAGCTCGTCGGCCGGGGTGCGGCCTACGAGGTCCGGTCCGACGAGGACGGTGTCGGCTACGTGCCGCTGCCGCCCGACTCGCTGCTCGAGCGGATGCGCCGGGACTTCGACCGTACGCTCGGGGTCCTCGAGGACGAGATGCCGAGGCTGACGTCGCCGCCCCGGGTGCGGCTGGCGCACTCGCTGTCCGAGCGCGAGACCCTGCTCGACCGCGCCGAGGACGTTGTCGTCGCGGCCCGCACGGAGCTGTGGGTCTCGGGCTGGCCGGAGGACCTCGAGCGGCTCAAGCCCTCCGTCCGCAGGTCCGAGGAACGAGGCGCGGCGGTCGCGACCGTCGTGTTCGGACGCGACCACGACCCGGTCGGCTGGGCGACCGAGCACCGTTACTCGCCACCGGACACCGTCGAGGCCGTCCTCGGCCGGCGCATGCTCGTCGTCGTGGCCGACCGCGAGCAGGCCGTCATCGGCGGTATCGCGGGTGACCAGACCTGGGGCATGTACACCGACGACCCGGCGACCGTGCTGCTCGCGGCCGGGTACGTGCGTTTCGACATCGCGATGCACCTCGTCGCCGAGCGCTTCGCCGGCGACGGGTTCGAGGAGTTCTGGGCCGGCGACCCCGCGATCCGGCGGCTCCGGGAGGTGCCGCCCCCGGTCGACGAGGGCGGCGACGACCGCGGCGAGTGGACCGGATGAGAGCGGTCCCGTCCGGCCACGCGGGCAGGACGGGGCGGGGGACCCCCCTTCTCGGGGCGGAAACCGGGACGTGTACTGTTCTTCATGTCGCAAGGGGCTGTGGCGCAGCTGGTAGCGCACTTGACTGGCAGTCAAGGGGTCAGGGGTTCGAATCCCCTCAGCTCCACCCTGCTTCACCAGGCCAGGACTTCGGTCCTGGCTTTTTCTTGCCCTCGTGAGCCGAGTGTCCACCGCGTGTCGACGGGTCGAGTCCCCGATCACGACCCGCGGACGAGCCGCCAGGCTGTCGGGATCGTCGCGGCGAGGGCCAGTGCCACCGTGCCGAGCGCGACGAGGGGCAGCAGCCACCCGGGGAACGCCCAGGATCCCCGGACCAGGCCGAACGGGACGACGGTGACCAGGACGGCGACGGCACCGAGCGCCGTCGCGACCACCGCCGTCACCAGCGCCTCGACGCCCGCCACGGTGACGACCTGCCCGCGGGTCGCGCCGGTGAGCCGGAGTGTCGCGAACTCGCTGCTGCGGGCCCGGGTCGCGGTCAGCAGGGTGTTCGTCACCGCGACCGCCGCGAACCCGGTGATCACCAGGACGACCAGGTAGTTCACCGTCGCGAGCTGCGGGCCCGTGGTCGCGGGGAGCCGGTCCTCGATCGCCTGCATGGCGAGCGTCCCGCCGGCGATCCCGGCGAGGAGGACCAACGGGCCGGCCGCGGCGCCGTGGGTCCGGGCGCGTGCCCGCAGGGTGCGGCCCGCGAGCCTGCCCGCGGCGCCGGGCAGCAGCGCCGCGAGGCGCCGCCCGGGTCATGCGGCCTTCAGCGTTCCACCGTCGACGACCCAGTTCGAGCCGACGGCGCTGGACATGCTCGGCGCCGCCAGCAGCAGTACCGCGCGGGCGATCTCGGACGGGTCGACGAGGGCGCCGGTGACGATCCCGGATTGTTCAGGCATGGCCGCGAGCAGGGTGTCGTGGCCGACGCCCAGTACCGTCGACAGTCGCCCGAGGTAACCGTCCGGAGCGGTCATCATGGCGGTCCGCGTCCCGCCGGGGGTGACGGCGTTGACCCGCACCCCGGTATCGGGAAACTTCTCGGCCAGGCCGCGGGTGAAGGCGTTGAGGGCCGCCTTCGACGCGGCGTAGGACAGCGGGATGGCGTGGGGGTTGCGGGCAGCGGTCGAGCTGATGTTCACGACCGAGCCCCGTGCGTGCGACAGGGCGGGGAGTGCTGCACGGGTCATCTCGACGGCCGCGCCGAGGTTCAGCGCGAGGATGGTCGTCCACGTGCGGGCCGAGCCGCCGATGGGGTCGACGAGCTCGGCGTCGTCGGCCGGGCTTCCGCCGCCGGCGTTGTTCACCAGCACGTCGAGTCGTCGGTCCTCCGCGAGCGCCGCGTCGAGCACCTGATCCGGCGCGTCGGGATCGGTGAGATCGGCCGCGACGAACCTCGCGCCGGTCGCCGCGAGCTCCGGTGTGCTCTTCCGGGACACCGCGATCACCTCGGCGCCCTCCGCGAGGAAGGCGTCGACGACCGCGAGGCCGATTCCCCTGCTCGCCCCCGTCACGAGTACGCGCTTGCCGGCAAGGTCCAGTTCCATGGTCACTCCTTCGTAGCGGGTGTCGTGACGTCACAAGTGAAGCGCGACTGTGACAGTTATGTCGATATCTGCAACTCTCATGTGGCGCAGATATGCTCGACCGAGACGCTGGAGGTGGCATGAGTCCGGACGGCCCGCCGCGCCGCATGCGCGCTGACGCGGAGCGCAGCACCGCGCGGATCCTGGCTGCAGCCGAGGAGGTGCTCTCGGTCGATCCGAACGCGACCCTGGAGCGCATCGCCGACGTGGCAGGGCTTGCGCGTGCGACCGTGCACCGGCGGTTCTCGTCCCGTAGGGCACTGCTTGAGGCGCTGAGCGGGCGCCTGAACGAGCGCTATCGGCAGGGGCTCGAGCAGGCGCGCGTGCGGACGGCGCCGCCGGTCGCCGCACTGCACCGTCTGACTCAGCTGTTGTTCGAGCTCAAGGCGGACAGCCGGGCGATCATGGAGCTCACCACGGACTCGACGACCGGGATGTCCCCTGCCGACGACGACGTCATCGCGGGACTGGACCTGCTCTTCTCCCGGCTGCGGGATGCCGGGGAGATCACGGCGACGGACCCGGCGTGGTGTCGTGGCGTGTACCTGGCGGTGGTCCATGAGGCCGCGCGACTTCCCACCGGATCCTCGGTCCTCGCGCTGGACGGCGACCCGTCCGCCGAGGCCGGTGTGCGCGCCGACCTGACGTACCGGACCGTGCTCGCCGCGCTCGGCTGCGCCGGCGTCCACGGGCCGTAGGTCGCCCGGGCCCTCGATCCGGGCCCGGGCGGTGTGTCGAGGACAGCTCGACACGGACCACCTGCTCATGCCCGACCGGAGCGGGTTCCGTCCACCGTGGTCGTCATCGAGCAGGGGTCCGTCGTGAGTCCGTCAGGACACCACCCAGTTGAGCTCCGTGCGCAGGTCCCGCGGGTCCATCTCCGGCGACGGCTCGGTGAGGTAGACCTCCCAGAACGTGTCGCCCGGCCGCAGGCCCTGGCCGGCGATCCAGCCGGCCAGGTCCTGCCAGGCCGGCCCCAGCCCGTCGAACGAACCGCTGTGCACCGCCCGCGCCACCCGGCCCGCGGGAAGCCCGCCCGCGGTGACCTCGCCGTCGTCGGCCACCGGCCGGTCGGTCGGGAACCCCACCTCCAGGTCGACGGTCTCGGCGGGGATGCCGCGGTACAGGCCGAACGCCGGGCCGGTGACCTCCACGCCCTGGGCGGCCAGGACGCCGGGGAGCGTGCCGAACACCCGGTCGTAGAAGGCGGGCAACTCGGCCATCGCCACCACGCCACGGACCACCGCCGTGGTCGTCGCGGTGGTGGTGATCAGCTGCGGGGGCGCGCTGGTGGTCATCGGTGAGTTCCTCCTCGACGGTCGACGTACGGGTGACTCCACCCGGGCGTGGAACTCATCGCGCCGGGCGGGATGCCGGCGACCGGTCCGGCTCGTGATCCTGTCGCAAACCCGGTCCCGCCGTGGCAGACTCCGGCATCGGCGCCGACCGGGACGACTCGTGACGAACCGGCTGCCGGGTCCGCGCCGAACACCGGACCACACCCAGGCGACGCGGGAGCCGGACATGCGTTCGCGCGTACCGCACCACACCTCCGAGGGCAGGGCGAGGGCCGTGCGCCGGTCCCGGCGGCCCGCCCGCTGCGTGGCTGCGCTGCTCGCCTGCGCCGTCATGGTCCTCACCGCCTGCACCACGTCCACCCCGGCAGGGCCCGGGCCCACCCCGCCCGACGGCGCCCTGGCGCAGCGGGTCCGGTCCACCCCGAGCGCCACTCCGGCCACGACCCACCTGGAGGCGCTCCAGAGGATCGCCGACGACGCCGGCGGCAACCGCGCGTCCGGCAGTCCCGGCTACGAGCGCTCGGTCGACTACGTCGCAGGCGTCCTGCGCGACGCCGGGTTCGACGTCGACACCCCGACCTACTACGACGCCGATCTCGGCCGCGAGCTGCGCAACGTCGTCGCCCGCACCCGCGACGGCGACCCCGGCGCACTCGTGCTCGCCGGCGCGCACCTGGACTCGGTGCCCGAGGGGCCGGGCATCAACGACGACGGCACCGGTGTCGCCGCGCTCCTCGAGGCTGCGCTACGGCTCGGCCCGGCCCCGGGCGTCGCCACGACCGTCGCGTTCGGGTTCTGGGGCTCGGAGGAGGAGGGCCTGCACGGCTCCCGCGGCTACGTCGAGGGGCTCACCCCGCAGCAGCGCGACGCCCACCTGCTCTACCTCAACGTCGACATGCTCGGCTCGTCCAACGGCGGGTACTTCGTCCAGGGCGGGGCCGGGGACGACGAGTCCGAGACGGGGCCGCCCGGATCGGGCACGGTCGCCGCCGTGCTCGGCGAGGAACTCGCCGCCACCGGGGCCAGGGCCGAGCCGATCCCCCTCTACGGCGACGACGACGGCCCGTTCGTCGAGGCCGGCATCCCCACCGGTGGCGCCGTGACCGGGGACGGCGACACCAAGTCCGCCCAGCAGGCCGCGGTGTGGGGCGGGACCGAGGGCGAGGTCTTCGACCCCTGCTACCACTCCGCGTGCGACACCCTCGCCAGCGTCGACACCGACCGGTTCGACCGCTACACGACCGCCGTCGCCGCGACCCTCGCCCGCTTCGCCGAGACCCCGGCCGGGGCGGTCGGCTGACGGCCGGCACCCCGTCCGGCCCCGGTTCACCTCGTCGCGAGGGACACCGTGAGTGCCGCCGCCATCTGCCGGCCGATCTCCTCGGGGGAGGACGGCCCCGCGGGGTCGAACCACTTGTAGCACCAGTTCACCGCGCCCAGGCACATGTTCACGTAGATCGACGGCGACATGCCGAGATCGAGATCGGGGTGCCGCTCGAGGTGGCCCCGGAGCTCGTCGGCGAACAGTGCCTCGAACGTGCGGCGCCGCTGCAGGATCTCGCTCGCCAGGTCGGCGGGGAGCTCGTGCTCCTCCTCGAAGCACACCTTGAGCAGCGCCTGGTTCCTGCAGGTGTAGACCACCCGTGAGGCGATCAGGTCCCGGACCGCGTCGAAGGACGACGTGGCGTCGGCGACCGTCTCCCGTGCCATCGCGAGACTCTCGTCGAGGACGTCCGAGTAGATCCGGACGAGCAGCTCCTCCTTGTTGCGGAAGTAGTAGTACAGGGCGGGTTTCGACATGCCCACCGCGGCGGCGATCTCGTTCATCGACGTCGCCCGGAAGCCCTGCCGGCTGAAGATCGCGGCGGCCTCGGAGACCAGGCGCTGCCGCTGGGCGTCCGCCTTGCTCGGCCCCGGCCGGCGCCGCGCGGCCTGCGTCATGGGTCCTCCGTTCCCGATGTGCCCGCTCCACCGTAGTCGGCCGGTCCCGGACCGACGGCCTTGACAAGTCCGGGCCGCGTCTGCGAAAAATCTGACCGACCGGTCAGTAAGATATGTGAGGCGGTGCACATCTGCATGTGGGAACTGGATGAGGATCACGTGCTCTTCCGCGAGTCCTGCAGGGACTTCACCGACCGCGAGGTCCGTCCGCTCGTCGACACCGCCGAGGAGACCGGCACGTTCCCCGTCCAGCTCTGGGCGTCGCTGGCCAAGGCGGGCCTGCTGGGGATGTCGATCCCGGAGTCGCACGGTGGGTCCGAGGGGGACGCGCTCGCCGTCGCGATCGTCGCCGAGGAGCTGTCCCGGGCCAGCGCGGGTATCGCGATCACGCCGCTGGTGAGCTCGTACATGGCCGCACCGCACCTGGCCCGGAACGGGTCGCCGGAGCAGCGGGACCGCTGGTTGTCCCGGATCTCCGGGGGCGAGGCCGTCGCCGCCATCGCGGTCACCGAGCCCGGCGCGGGCTCGGACGTCGCGGGCCTGACGTCGAAGGCCCGGCGCACCGACGACGGCTGGGTCATCGACGGCCGCAAGATGTTCATCACCAACGCGGGCCTGGCCGACGTGCTGATCGTCGGCGCCCGCTCGGGAGGGCCCCGCCATTCGGGGATCACGCTGTTCGAGGTGCCGAAGGACGCGCCCGGGCTGTCGTTCGGCTCGCCGCTGACGAAGATGGGCTGGCGTTCCTCGGACACCCGCGAGGTCGTCCTCGACGGCGCCGTCGTGCCGCACGACGCGGTCGTCGGTGCCGAGAACCGCGGGTTCCACCAGATCATGGAGGGGTTCCAGCTCGAGCGGATCGCCCTGGCGGGCATGGGGATCGGGCAGGCCGCCGAGTGCCTCGACCTGGTCCGGGCCCACGTGCGCGAGCGGGAGGCGTTCGGCGCGCCGCTGACCGGTCTGCAGACGGTCCGGCACCGGGTCGCGACGATGGAGATCGATCTCGACGCCGCCCGGCTGGTCACCTACCAGGCCGCGGCACGGATGGACGCCGGCCACCCCGAGGCGCCGGTCTCGGTGGCGCGCGCCAAGTACCTGGCCGCCGTGGCGGCGAACCGCGTCATCGACGACGCGGTGCAGCTCTTCGGTGGTGCCGGGTTCGTCGAGGAGACGCCCGTCGCCCGCCACTACCGCGACGCGCGGATCCTGCGCATCGGCGGCGGGACCGACGAGGTGCAGCTGGAGATCCTGTCCAAGTCCATGAAGGGCGCCTGATGACGGCGGTGGACGAGGGCGCCGTCGCACCGGGTGCTCCGACGGCGCAGGACGTGGTGGACGCCGCCGGGCGGGCGCTGGGCGGGGGAGACCCGGCCCGGTGGCCCGGCAAGCTGCCGGTCCGTGAGCGGCTGGCGGTCCTGTTCGACCCGGGGTCGTTCGTCGAGGACGGCCTGCTGGCCACCGCCGCGGCGGAGGCCCTGCCCGCCGACGGCGTCGTCACGGGTGTGGGTCGCGTCGAGGGCAGGCCGGTCGCGGTCATCGCCCACGACTTCACCGTCAAGGCGGGCTCGTGGGGGGAGCTGACCTGCGAGAAGCAGATCCGCATCCTCGAGCGGGCCGACAGGGACCTGCTCCCGGTGGTCTACCTGGTGGACTCGGCGGGTGGCCGGCTCACCGACCAGATGGGCTTCTACCCGGGCCGGCGCGGAGCGTCGGCGATCTTCAACCTGCAGGTGAGGCTGTCCGGCCGGGTCCCGCAGATCTGCTGCCTGCACGGTCCGTCGGCGGCGGGCGGGGCCTACATGCCCGCCTTCTGCGACTGGGTCGGGATGGTGAACGGCAACGCCTCGATGTACCTGGCCAGCCCGCGGGTGGCCGAGAAGGTCACCGGTGAGGTCACCACGCTGGAGGAGATGGGCGGCGCGATGATGCACGCGTCGGTCTCGGGGTGCGGTGACGAGGTCTTCGACTCGGACTGGGAGGCCGTCGCCGCGGCGCGGCTGCTGCTGTCGTACCTGCCCGACGACTTCCGCTCGGCGCCGGCGCGGGTCGCCGGCGAGGCACCGGAGCGGCCGCTGGGCGACGTGGTGCCGATGGACCCGAACACCGCCTACGACGTCCGGGACGTCATCGACGGGCTGGTCGACGCGGACTCGTTCTTCGAGATCAAGGCCCGCTGGGCCGAGGAGATCGTCGTCGGGTTCGCGAGGCTCGACGGACGCGTGATTGGCCTGGTCGCCAACCAGCCCAGCGTGCGCAGCGGCGCGATCTTCGTCGACTCCGCGGACAAGGCGGCGCGGTTCGTCTCCCTGTGCGACGCGTTCGGAGTCCCCCTGGTGTTCCTGCAGGACGTCCCCGGATTCATGGTGGGCGTCGAGGTCGAGCGCCAGGGCATCATCCGGCACGGCGCGAAGATGATCGTGGCGATGGCCTCGGCCGACGTGCCGAAGTACACCGTCGTCCTGCGCAAGGCCTACGCCGCCGGCTACTACGCGATGTGCGCACCCGGCTTCGAGCCCCGCGCCACGCTCGCGTTGCCCACCGCCGTCATCGGGCCGATGGCGGCCGAGGCCTCGGTCAACGCCGTCTACGCCAACAAGATCGCGGCCATCTCCGACGAGACCGAGCGTGCCGCGTTCGTCGAGGCCCGCACGGTCGAGCAGAACGCCGACCTCAACCTGCTGCGGATGGGCAGCGACCTGGTCGTCGACGCCGTCGTCGAGCCCGGACGGCTGCGTGCCGAGCTGGCCGCCCGCATGGTCGACGCCGACCGCTGGTCCCGGCCGGCCGACCGCCGTCATCACCCGGTCAGCCCGGTCTGACCACCCGTCCCGAGGAAGGACAACGATGTCTTCACACACCTCGACGAGCGTCCCCGGTCCCGACGGTGACCCGCTCGCGCAGCTCATCGCCACCCCGCTGCAGCCGCTGCCCGCACGGTGGACCGTCCAGGAGCGGGTCGACGAGCTCGCCGAGGTCCGTGCCCTCGGTTCCGCCGACGAGTACTGGGAGTGGGTGGCGAGGCGCCAGCGCTGGTCGCAGCCCTGGGAGTCCGTCCGCTCCGGCGGGATCACCGACTTCCGCTACTTCGAGGGCGGACGGATCAACGTCGCGGACAACTGCGTCGACCGCTGGGCGGAGGACCCCGGGACCGCAGGCCGCCGCGCGCTGATCTGGGAGGGCGAGCCCGGCGAGGTCCGCACCCTCACCTACGCCGAGCTGGCCGACGAGGTCTCCCGCCTGGCCGCCGGCCTGGTGGAGCTCGGTGTCGGCAAGGGCGACGTCGTGGGCATCTACATGCCCAACCTCATCGAGGCGTTCACCGCGATCCACGCCTGCAACCGGATCGGCGCGATCTACACCGTCCTGTTCTCCGGGTTCGGCGAGGAGGCCGTCTCCTCCCGGCTGGAGTCCTCCCGCGCCAAGGCGGTGCTGGTGGCGGACGCGAGCTACCGGCGAGGCCGGCGGGTGCCGTTGCTGGAGACGCTGCGCGCCGCCCGCAAGCGGGTGCCGACCCTGGAGTCCACCGTCGTCGTCGACCGCACCGGTGACGGCGTCGCACTGGAGCAGGGCGAGCACGCGTACGCCGCGGTGCTGGAGGCGGGTGCGGCCGGCACCCCGGCCGTCCCGCTCGACCCGAACGAGCCCTCGTTCCTGATCTTCACCAGCGGGACGGAGTCCACGCCCAAGGGCGTCGTGCACAGCGTCGCCGGGTTCCTGCTCGGCACCTGGGCCAACGCCCACTGGCAGGTCGGCTACGAGGCCGGCGACGTGTACTGGGTGGCCGCCGACGTCGGCTGGCTGACCTTCCCCATCCAGGCCGTCATCGGGGGGCTGGCCAACGGGATGACCATCGCGTGCTTCGAGGGCGCGCTCGACACCCCCACCACGGCGCGCTTCTACGAGATCTGTGAACGCCACCGGGTCACCAAGGTGCTGGCGGCGCCCACCCTCGCGCGGATGCTGCGCAAGTTCGGGGACGAGCTCGCCGCCGCGCATCCGCTGGACCTCGCGCTCATCACCATGCAGGGTGAGCCGCTCGACGCGGACACCTTCGGCTGGACGAGCGCGACCTTCGACGTCCCGGTGGTCAACGCCTACGGGCAGACCGAGACCGGCTCGACCTGGACGTATCCGGTCCACGGTGCCGAACCGCTCAAGGCGGGTTCGGTCGGCACCGCCGTGCCGGGCCACGAGTACGCGGTACTCGACGACGACGGCGAGCCCGTCCCGCCGGGGGTCAAGGGCAACCTCGTCCTGACCCAGCCGTTCCCGACGCTGGCCCGCACCGTCTGGGACGACCACCAGCGCTACCTCGACACCTACTTCAGCCGCTTCCCCGGCCACTACCAGACCAACGACGAGGCCGTGGTCGACCACGACGGGCACCTCTGGGTCCTCGGCCGCGCCGACGACGTGATCAACGTGGCGGCGCACCGGATCTCGACGATGGAGATCGAGGCCGTCGTGACAGCGCACTCCGCGGTCGTCGAGGCCGCGGTGGTCGGTGTCCCGCACGACACCAAGGGGACCGTGCCGATCGCCTTCGTGACGCTGGCGCCGGCCACGGTCGCGACGGACGGTCCGACGGACACGGTCGAGGAGGACATCAAGCGGCGGGGCGTCGGCGAGCTCGGTGGCTACGCCCGGCTCGACACGGTCTACCTCACGTCGGCCCTGCCGAAGACCCGCACCGGCAAGACCATGCGGCGGTTGCTGCGCGACCTCGTCGTGCACGGAAGGCCGAGCGGGGACACCAGCGCGATGGAGGACGCGGGCGCGCTCGCCGTCGTCACGGAGGCCATCGCGAAGGCGCGATCGTGACCGGACTCCCCCTGCAGGACCGGACCATCGGCGCGATCCTGGCCCGCAAGGCCGCCACGGTCGGGGACCGCCCCTTCCTCCTGTTCGCCGGCACCCGCTGGACCTACGCCGACGCGCACGAGGTCACCAACCGCTTCGCGGAGGGGTTCCGGCGCCGGGGGATCGGCCGCGGCGACCACGTCGCGCTGCTCCTCGACAACCGCCCCGAGCTGCTCTGGGCGATCTGGGGACTCGGGAAGCTGGGTGCCGTCGCGGTGCCGCTGAACACCGCGGCGAGAGGCGACGCGCTGGCCTACCTGCTCGCGCAGTCGGACTCGGTCCTGGTCTGCGCCGAGGACGGCTACCGGGACCGGGTGGACCAGGTGCGGGCGGAGGCGCCACTGGTCCGGAAGGTCCTCGGACCGGGCGACCTCGCCGCGTTCACCGGGCTGCCCGCCGACGATCCGGCGGGGATGTCCGGTGTCCGCCACGGCGACCCGCACCTGATCATGTACACGTCGGGGACCACGGGGCCGTCCAAGGGCGTGGTGGCACCGCACTCGCAGGGCCACGCCGTCGGCAGCAGGCTGGCGGCGGTGTCGGGCTACCGGCCCGACGACGTGCTCTACACGTGCCTGCCGCTGTTCCACGCCAACGCGCTCTACTACACGGTCTACGCGGCGCTGTGGGCGGACGCGTCGGTGGCGCTCGGGACCCGGTTCTCGGCGCGGCGGTTCTGGGACGAGGTCCGTGACACCGGGGCCACGGTGTTCAACGCGCTGGGCGCCATGGCGAACATCCTCTTCCAGCAGCCGGAGTCCCCACGGGACCGCGACCACCGGGTGCGGATGGCGATGACCGTGCCGACCTCACCCGAGCTGGCCGCGACGTTCGCCGACCGCTTCGGCATCGGGGCGACGACCTCGGTGTTCGCGATGACCGAGAACTGTGCGGTCACGATCCTCGGCCCGGACGACCCGCGGGACCGGGCCGGGAGCGCCGGGCGGGTCCGCGAGGACATGGAGGTCGAGATCGTCGACGACGAGCGGCGCCCGCTGCCGCTCGGCGAGATCGGGGAGATCTGCATCCGTCCCCGGGAGCGCGGCAGCGTCATGCTCGGCTACTACAAGATGCCCGAGGCCACCGTCGCGGCGACGACCGACCTGTGGTTCCACACCGGGGACCGCGGCCGGCTCGACGCGCAGGGCTACCTCGTCTTCGCCGACCGCAAGAAGGAGGCCATCCGCCGGCGCGGGGAGAACATCTCCGCCTTCGAGGTGGAGACGGTGCTCTGCCGCCACCCCGCCGTCGTCGAGGCCGCGGCCGTACCCGTCCCCTCCGAGCTGGGCGAGGACGAGGTCATGGCCTACCTCGTGCCGGCCGAGGGCGCGGAGATCGACTTCGCCGAGCTGATCGGCTTCTGCGCCGAGCACATGGCCTACTACATGGTTCCCCGCTACCTGGACGTGATCGACGTGTTGCCCAAGACCCCCTCCGAGAAGATCGAGAAGTACAAGCTGATGGTCGGCGCCCGCGAGCGGCTCGCCGAGCTGTGGGACCGGGAGAAGGCCGGCGTGGCCGTGGTGCGCTCGTGAGCGGGCCGGTCCGGGTCGCCGTCGAGGGTCGCGTGGTCCGCGTCCTGATCGACCGTCCCGAAGCACAGAACGCGTTGAGCCCGGCGGTGATCGCCGGTCTGGACTCGGCCGTGGACACCGCACTGGAGCAGCGCGCGACGGTGTTCGTCGTGCGCGGCGCCGGCAGCACGCTGTCGGCGGGAGCGGACCTCCCGCACCTGCGGACCCTGCTCGGCGACCCCGCGCGCACCGACGCCTACATCGGCTCCATCGGTGCCGTGCTGGACCGGATCGAGGCGGCGCCGTTCGTGTCGGTCGCCGTGATCGGCCGCTACGCGCTGGCGGGCGGCTTCGAGATCATGCTGGCCTGCGACCTCGCCGTCGCCACCGACGACGCGCGGATCGGCGACCGCCACCTCGAGTACGGCCTGATCCCCGGTGCGGGGAGCTCGGTGCGCCTGCCGCGGGTGCTCCCGGCGCCACTGGCACGGCGGCTGTCCTACACCGGCGAGATGATCGACGGACGGACCGCCGCCGGGTGGGGCCTGGTCAGCCACCACGCCCCCGCCGACCAGCTCGACGAGACGCTCGACGCCCTCGTCGCCCGGCTCGCCCGGCACAGCCCGGACGCCCTGTTCCGGACCACGGCGCTCCACCGGGCGGCCCTGGAGGCTCCCGCGGTCCCCGCGCTGGCCGCGGAACGCGCCGCGCTCGTCGAGCACCTGGAGAGCCCCACCATCGCCGAGGGGCTCGGCGCGTTCGTCGAACGCAGGGCCCCCGACTTCACCGACGACCGCTTCCACCCGCAGGAGACCTGATGTCCGCGACCGGCACGTCCGACCACCGTCCCGCCACCGGCAGGTGGTTCGAGGAGCTCGAGGTGGGGACCGTCGTGCAGCACGCGACCCGGCGCACGGTCACCGAGACCGACAACATCCTCTTCACCACGATGACGATGAACCCGGCGCCGCTGCACCTGGACTTCGACTACGCCGAGGGCACCGAGTTCGGCAAGCCCCTGGTGAACAGCATGTTCACCGTCGCGCTCGTCGTGGGCCTGTCGGTGCCGGAGCTGACGCTGGGCACCATCGTCGCCCAGCTCGGCGTCGACCGGGTGACGTTCCCCAAGCCCGTCTTCCACGGCGACACCGTCCGGGTCGAGACCGAGGTCGTCGAGTCCCGGGCCTCGAGGTCGAGGCCCACCGCGGGGCTCGTCGTGTTCGAGCACCGCGCGTTCAACCAGCGCGGCGAGCTGGTCTGCCGCGCCCGGCGGACCGGCCTCATGCACCGCAGGCCGACCGGCTCTGCGGACGACTGATCGACGTCCAGCACGAAGGAGTGCTCCGTGACCAGTGAACCCGACGAGCCCGGGGACGAGCCGGCCGGCCGACCCGACCGGCCGCGTCCAGCGCCGGCGAGTGGCAGCCGCGGTCCTGCTCGGCACCACGATCGAGTGGTACGACTTCCAGATCTACGGCCTCGCCGCGGGCCTGGTCCTCGGCCAGCTGTTCTTCCCCGGGGCCGACCCGGTGGCGGCCACCCTGGCCGCCTTCGGCACCTTCGCGGTCGGCTTCGCCGCCCGGCCGCTGGGCGGGCTGGTGATGGGTCACTTCGGCGACCGGCTGGGCCGCAAGAAGATGCTGGTCCTGTCGCTGTCCATGATGGGCGTCGCGACGTTCCTCATGGGTCTGCTGCCCACCTACGCCTCGATCGGGGTGGCGGCGCCGATCCTGATGGTGCTGCTGCGCGTGGTGCAGGGGATCGGTGTCGGCGGCGAGTGGGGCGGTGCCGTGCTGACCGCGGTCGAGTACGCCGACCCGAAGAAGCGCGGCCTGTTCGGCAGCCTGCCGCAGATGGGCGTGCCCGCCGGGCTGTTCCTGGCCACGCTGGCCTTCCTCGGGGTGTCGCAGCTGCCCGAGGAGGACTTCCTCAGCTGGGGCTGGCGCATTCCGTTCCTGATCAGCATCGTGCTCGTCGTCGGGCTGTTCGTGCGCGCCAAGCTCGAGGACACCCCGGTCTTCCGCACCGTCAGGACCGAGAAGCGCACGGTGCGGACCCCGCTCGCGGACGCGGTGCGCCGCTACCCGAAGCGGCTCGTCCTGGGCACCGGGCTCATGATCAGCACGGGCGCGTACTTCTACATCGTCTACATCGTCAACGCCTTCAGCCTCTCCTACGCCAAGGCGACGCAGGTCCAGACCAACGGCACCATGCTGCTCGCCGTCCTCGCCGGCTCCGCCGTGGCGATCATGGCGTTGCCGGTGCTCGGGGTGCTCGCCCAGCAGCACGGCCGGAAGAAGCTCCTCGTCGTCGGGCTCGCGCTGCAGGCGATCTGGATCTTCCCGACGTTCTGGGCGATCGACAGCGGCAGCGCGGTCCTGGTCGTCCTCGCCTACGTCGTCAGCTCCCTGCTGTTCGCGGTGTCCTACGCACCGCAGGCCACCTTCATCACCGAGCTGTTCGACGCCAGCGTCCGTTACAGCGCCTCGTCGGCCAGCTACCAGATCGGCGTGATGCTGGGCGGGGCGATCGCGCCGCTGGTGGCGACCTCACTGGTCGCGGCCACCGGCACCTCGTCGAGCGTCTCGGCCTACGTCGCCGCGCTGTCGGTGCTGTCGCTGCTCTGCGTGCTGGCGATCCGGCAGCAGGACGTCGACCGGGCCAGCAGCGACATGACCGGAACGACAGGAGCGAGCACCCCGTGATCTCCGACTTCCTCGACAGGATCGGCGTCGGCGACCGGCACGGCAGCCGGTCGCGCACCATCACCGAGACCGACATCGTCACCTTCTCCATGTTCAGCGGGGACTGGCACCCGTTGCACACCGACGTCGAGTTCGCCGCGGCCGACCCCCGTTTCGGGCAGCGCATCGCGCACGGCGCGCTGGTCCTGTCGGTCGCGCTCGGCCTCGTCGAGTTCCGGCCGGACGCCATGAAGGCCTTCTACGGCATCGACCGGCTCCGGTTCGTGTCGCCGACGGTCATCGGCGACACCGTGCGGGTCGAGACCGAGGTGGTGGCCGTCGAGCCGAAGGGCACCGACCGCGGCGTGGTGACCTGCTCGTTCGTCGTCAGGAACCAGGACGACGCCGTCGTGATCGACGCGACCCTCAAGGCCCTCGTGGTCCGGGAGGGCGTGGCATGAGCACGCGCGACCCGCTGACCGTGCGGAGCCTGCTGTTCGTCCCGGGCGGTCGGCCGGAGCTGCTGGCGAAGGTCGCTCGCTCCCGGCCGGACGCCGTCGTCGTCGACCTTGAGGACGCCGTCGCCCCCGGGGACAAGGAGCAGGCGCGCGCGGCGGCCTCCGCGGCCCTGCGCGAGGCCCGCCCCGGAGCCGGGACGGTGCTCGTGCGGGTCAACCCGCCCGGCACCCCGTGGCACGAGGCCGACGTGGCCGCCGTCGCGGATCTCGCCGAGACGGTGGACGGTGCGGTGCTGCCCAAGTACGAGCGGGTCGAGCAGCTCGACCGGGTGCGGTCGGCGCTGCCGCCGGACACCCGTGTGGTGGTCGGGATCGAGAGCGCCCGCGGGGTGGCCGACGCGCGCCCGCTGCTGGAGGCGGGACCGGACGCCGCGTACTTCGGTGCCGAGGACCTGATCGCCGACCTCGGCGGCCGCCGCACCGCAGACGGCACCGAGGTCCTCTACGCCCGCAGCCGGGTCTGCCTGTCCGCGCACCTGGCGGCGGTGCCCGCCGTCGACCAGGCGGTCGTCGCCGTACGGGAGGTGGAGCGGTTCCGCACCGACGCCGAGCAGGCCCGCGACCTGGGCTACCGCGGCAAGATCTGCCTGCACCCCACCCAGGTCGAGGCCGCCCACGCCGTGTTCACGCCCTCCGCCGAGGAGGTGGGCCACGCCCGCGAGGTGCTGGCGGCCTCGGGCACCGGCGTCGCGGTCATCGACGGGCAGATGGTCGACGCCGTGCACGTCGCGATGGCCCGGGGCGTGCTGGCGCGGGCGGGAGAGGCGTGAGCATGCGGTTCGGCCTGATGATCCCGCCCCAGGTCACGCTCGACCAGGTCGTCCCGCTCGCCGTGCGGGCCGAGGAGCTGGGGTACGACCTGTTGGCCTGCGGCGAGCACGTGTTCTTCCACGGCCCGGTGCCGAACGCGTTCGTCGCGTTGTCGGCCGCGGCCGGCGCCACGAGCCGGATCCGGCTCCTCAGCGCCGTCACCCTGCTCCCGACGTATCCGGCGGCGCTCGCCGCGAAGATGGCCGCCACGCTCGACGGGATCAGCGGCGGCCGCTTCTCGCTCGGCGTGGGCGTCGGCGGGGAGAACCCCGCCGAGCTGCGCGCCTGCGGCGTCGACCCGGCCGAGCGCGGGGCCCGCACCGACGAGGCCCTCGAGGTCATGACCCGGCTGTTCGCCGGCGAGCGGGTGACCCACGACGGGCGCTTCGCCCGCCTCGACGACGTGGCGCTCGACCCCGCCCCCGCACGCGGACGGATCCCGCTGTGGGTGGGCGGCCGCAAGCCCGCCTCGTTCCGGCGCGCGGCCTGCTCCGCCGACGTCTGGATGCCGTACATGGTCACCCCCGAGCACGTCGCCGACGGGCTCGCGACGATCCGGGAGCACGCCGCGGCCCCGCCCGGCCGGGCCCCGGTCCGGGGCGCCGCCTTCTGCTGGGCGGCCGTCGGCGCCGACGGCGAGGCCGCCCGCCGCGGCGCGTACGACACCCTGCGCGGCATCTACGACCAGGACTTCGGCCGGCTGTCCCGCTACGTGCCCGCGGGCACCCCCGCCGAGGTGGCGGGCCGGCTGGCCGAGTACGGGGAGGCGGGCGCCGAGACCGTGCTGTTCGCGCCCGCCTGCTCCGCCGACGACCTCGACCGCAACATCGTGGAGTTCGCCCGTGAGGTCGTCCCCGCGCTCACGGCCGCTCCCACCGGAAAGGAGAACGGTTCCCCGTGCTGACCGATGAACCCCGGGTCCCGCTGCGTTCGGTCCTCGTGGCCAACCGCGGCGAGATCGCCGTCCGCGTCATCCGCGCCGCCCGTGACGCCGGACTGCGGAGCGTCGCCGTGCACGGCCGCCCCGACGCCGGTGCGCTGCACGTCCGCGAGGCGGACGAGGCGGTCGCCCTCGACGGTGACGACGCCGCCTCGACGTATCTGGACGTCGACGCCCTGGTGGCGGCCGCACTGGAGTCCGGAGCCGAGGCCGTGCACCCCGGCTACGGCTTCCTGTCCGAGAACGCCGACTTCGCCGAGGCCGTGACCGACGCCGGCCTGGTCTGGATCGGCCCACCGCCCCGGACCATCCGCGAGCTCGGCGACAAGGTCTCCGCGCGCCGCATCGCCGTCGACGTGGGGGCGCCGCTCGCCCCCGGCACCACCGACCCGGCCGGGGACGCCGACGAGATCGTCGCGTTCGGCCGCGAGCACGGCTTCCCACTGGTGATCAAGGCGGCCTTCGGCGGTGGTGGCCGGGGGCTGAAGGTCGTGCACGAGGAGGCGGAGGTCGCGGAGGCCTTCGCGGCAGCGACCCGCGAGTCCGCCGCGGCGTTCGGCCGCGGCGAGTGCTTCGTGGAGCGCTTCCTCGACCGGGCCCGGCACGTCGAGGCCCAGGTCCTCGCGGACTCCCACGGCACCGTCCTCGTCGTGGGACTGCGGGACTGCTCGACCCAGCGCCGCAACCAGAAGCTGATCGAGGAGGCCCCGGCACCGTTCCTCACCGAGGCACAGGACAAGGAGCTGCGCACCTCGGCCGAGCGGATCTGCCGGGCCGCGGGCTACGTCGGCGCCGGGACGGTCGAGTACCTGCTCGGCGACGACGGCACGCTGTCCTTCCTGGAGGTCAACACCCGGCTGCAGGTCGAGCACCCGGTCACCGAGGAGAGCACCGGCGTCGACCTCGTCGCCGAGCAGTTCCGGATCGCCGCGGGCGCCCCGCTCACCGGCGAGCCGCCCGTGGCGCGCGGACACAGCGTCGAGTTCCGGCTGACGGCGGAGGACCCGGCGAGGAACTTCGTGCCCACCCCGGGCACGCTGACCCGCTACCGGATGCCCGCCGGACCCGGCATCCGGGTGGACTCCGGTGTCGTCGAGGGCGACACCGTCGACGGCCGTTTCGACTCGACGTTCGCCAAGCTCGTCGTGACCGGTCGCGACCGCGGCGAGGCGCTGCGCCGGGCCCGCCGGGCGCTCGGTGAGACCCGGATCGAGGGCGCTCCCACCCCGCTCGGGGTCTACGCCGCGATCATCGAGCACCCCGACTTCGTCGGGGACCCGGCGTTCGCCGTGCACAACCGGTGGATCGAGCAGCACGCCGACGAGCTCGTCCGCGAGCCCGAGCCGACCGGCGAGCGACTGACGGTCCGCGTCGGACGCCGGCTCATGACGGTCGACGCGCCCGGGCTGACGACGCTGGCGGCGGAGCGTGCCACCACGATCCGCCGCGAGTCCGCCGAGCTGAGGCGGACCGAGGCGGCCGACGTCGCCGGGGACGCGGTCACCGCGCCCATGCAGGGCACGGTGGTGAAGGTCGCCGTCGAGGACGGTCAGGTCGTCGAGAAGGGTGAGCTGATCGTCGTCGTCGAGGCGATGAAGATGGAGAACCCGGTGCTCGCCCACCGCGCGGGTGTGGTGCGTGGCGGCGCGATGGCGGTCGGGTCGTCGGTGGCCGCGCGCATGGTGCTGTGCGAGATCGTCGACGGCTGACCGGGGGACACGGTGGGTGAGGCCGGCCGCCGGTGGGCGACGGCATCACGGTCCGACGGCGGACCGACCGGGAATCGGCGTCCCGCAGCCGGGTCGTCCGGTCGACTGCCGGGCCTCAGCCCCGCGGGGCACCGGGGACGGAGCGGGACCACAGGAGACCCTCGACACCGTCGAGGAAGGTCCGTCCCACGGTCGCCGGATCGGACAGGCAGCCGGCCGCCATCGCACCGTCGCGCAGCATGGCGAAGTGCCGCCCGGCCGGCTCGGCCAGTCCGTCCCCGACCTCCGCGAACAGCTCCGAGACGGCGCCGAGGAACCACTCGCGGTGGGCGACGATCCGCCGGTGCACCGGGTGCGACGGGTCCGGGTACTCGGCCGCCGCGTTGAGGAAGGCGCAGCCGCGGAAGCCGGGGCTCCCGATGTCCCCGGCGATGTCGGCGGCGACGGCGCGCAGGACGTCCTCCGCCGTCCCGCGGTCCGCCCGGCTCTGCTCGAAACGCGCCCGCAGCTGCTGGTCGGCGGCCTCGAGGTAGGCGACGACCAGGTCCTCCTTGCCGGGGAAGTGCCGGTAGAACGTCGCCCGGGTGGTGCCCGCCTCGGTGAGGATCCGGTCGACCCCGACCGAGTGCACGCCTTCGGCGTAGAAGATCCGGCTCGCGGTGCCGAGCAGCCGCGAGCGGGGCTCGGACGGTCGGTCGCTGCTGCCACGTGCCATACGACGGAGGCTATCAGAAAGAATGTTCGGTCTTGCTTTCGCGGCGGGAGCCTGACACGCTTCCGTCGTAGGGAGACAGAACGTTCTCTCTTGTGGGGGCGAGGCCTCCGCACCCAGCCCTCCGAGGAGCCGCCGTGAGCACCGCAGTCACCACACCCGCCGTCACCGGATCCGCTCCGGCACTACGGCGCCTCTACCTCGTCCGGTTCGCGTTCGCGATCGTCTGGGCGGTCCTGCTGGTCGTGACCGGGCCGGACCTCGGGCCGGTCGTGGCCGTCCTGGTCGTGCTGTACCCGCTGTTCGACGTGGCCTGCGCCGTCGTCGACGCCCGGGCCTCGCGCCCGGCGCCGGCACCCCGGGGGCTGTACCTGAACGTCGCGGTCAGCCTGCTCGCCGCGATCGGGCTGGGCGTCGCCGCGGCGTCGGGCGTTCCCGACGTCCTGCGGGTCTGGGGTGTGTGGGCCGTCGTCGCCGGACTGGTCCAGCTGGTCGTCGGGATCGGCAGGCGTGCGCTCGGCGGGCAGTGGCCGATGGTCCTCAGCGGCGGCATCTCGGTGTTCGCCGGCACCGGGTTCCTGCTCATGGCGGGGGCGGCGGACCCGACGCTCGTGAACGTGGCCGGCTACGCCACGCTCGGCGGCGTCTTCTTCCTCGTGTCGGCGCTGCGGCTCGGCCGCGGCGCGGGGGACCGCTGAGGGGGAGGCGGGGACCGTCAGAGATCGAGCACGAGCCGCGCGGAGCACGCCCGCGAGCAGCAGACCATCATGACCTCGTTCGACGCCCTCTCCTCCGGGGTGAGGAACGAGTCGCGGTGGTCCGGTTCCCCCTCCAGCACGACGGTCTCGCAGGTCCCGCACGTGCCCTCCCGGCACGAGGTGGGGACGTCGACCCCGGCGGCCTCGATCGCCTCGGCGACGGTCTGGTCCGGCGTCACGGTGATGCTGATGTCGGAGAAGTCGAGGACGACCTCGAACGCGGAGTTCTCGCCGTCCAGCGCGCCCTCCTTGGGGCGGAAGCGCTCGAGGTGGAGGGTGCCGGCCTGCCAGGTCGCACACTGCTGTTCGACGGCGTCGAGAAGGACACCGGGGCCGCAGCAGTAGACGTGCGTCCCGGGAGCGGGAGTGCCGAGCAGGCCGTCCAGATCGATGAGGCCCTTCGCGTCCTGCGGCCAGATCGTGACCCGGTCGCCGTGGGCCGCGAGCTCGGACCGGAAGGCCATCGACTCCTCGGCCCGGCCACCGTAGACGAGTCGCCACGGCTTCCCGGCGGCCTCGCAGGCGGAGATCATCGGCAGGATGGGGGTGATCCCGATGCCGCCGGCGATGAACAGGTAGTCGTCGGCGTCGTCGAGGGTGAAGTTGTTGCGCGGGCCCCGGCACAGCACCTCGTCGCCGACGACCAGCTTCTCGTGGACGTGGGCGGAGCCGCCGCGGCTGTCCGGCTCGCGCAGCACACCGATCCGCCAGCTGCGCAGGTCGGTCGGGTCCCCGCACAGCGAGTACTGCCGCTCCAGGTCCGGCCCGAGCACGAGGTCGATGTGGGCGCCCGGGTCCCAGGCGGGCAGCTTGTCGCCGACGGCGGGCTCCAGGCGGACGGAGACGACGCCGGTGGCCTCGAGCTGGATCTCGGCGACGAGCACGCGCACCTCGGCGGGAGCGCTGCGGGGAGTGTTCGGCATCAGGATCACCCGTTTCGCGGGACGAGCCGGGCGGGTGCCGGACGGCGCTGTACGGAGCGGGCGGACCAGGGGAGTGCGGGACGGGCCGCCGCCGGGCCGGCGGGTCGCGCCGGTCCGGCGGGCTGGGACCGGGCCGGTCAGGCCCGGCCGGTCGTGGCCTGCGCGCGGGGCCCGCGTGCGGGCCGGCGCCGGCTGGTGTCGACGACGACCATGTCGCCGTCGATCGACACCTCGTACCTCTCCATCACGTAGGGGCCCTTCTGCACACCGCCCTCGGGGTCGACGGTGTCCTCCGGGGACCCGGCGACGACCTCGACGGTGTACTTGCGGACACGCGCGTTGCGCGGGTCGAAGAACGACTCACCGGTGCGGATGTCGTACTCCCACGCGTGCCACGGGCACCGGATGGACCGGTTGCGCTCGTAGGTGATCGGCGTGTCGGGGGCCTCGGACTCGGAGACCCCGAAGACGGTGCCGAAGCTGCACAGCGCGGCGCCCGCGTGCGGGCACTGGTCGAGCAGGGCGTAGTACTCGCCGTCGACGTTGAACACGCCGACCTTGCGGCTCTCGATCTCGACGATCTTGCGCTCGCCCGGCGCGATGTCGGCGACGTTGGCGACTGCGTACTTGGTCATGGAGTGCTCACCCGTCCAGGCCGAAGAACTTCAGCCCGTTGTCGCGCATGATCTTCTGCTTCATCTCCTCGGGGAAGGAGGCCGGGAAGACCGTCTCCGGGGAGTCGAAGTCGAAGTGGGGGTAGTCGGAGGCGAACACCACGTTGTCCGGGCAGAACTCCTCGATCATCTCGGCGAGGTGGCGCGGGTTCTCCGGCTCGTCGATCGGCTGGGTGGAGGCCCAGATGTGGTCGCGGATGTACTCCGAGGGCTTGCGCTGCAGGTCGGCGACCTCGCTGCGCAGGTTGCTCCAGTGGTAGTCGAGCCGCTCGGCCAGCGGCGCGAAGTGCAGCACGTTGCCTTCGACGAACATGACCTTCAGGTCCGGGAAGCGGTCGAACGTCCCGGTGAGGATCAGGCTGAGCATCTGGGACTGCAGGCTCTGGGTGTGCCCGACGTGGTACTCGGTGTGGTACGAGGTCCAGCCGGTCCCGGTGTTGGCGTGCCCGCCGCCCTGCGAGAGGTGGAACTGGATCGGCAGGCCGTGCGCGACGGCGGCCTCGTAGATCGGCCAGTACCGGCGGCTGCCCAGCGGCTCCAGGGTCTTGCTCAGGCCCAGCAGCGACACGACGCCCGGGTTCGACCCGACCCGCTCGATCTCCTCGACGGCCAGGTCGGCGGCCTCGAAGGCGACCGGCGCGGAGGCCCGCAGCCGCGGCTCGGGGTACACGATGTGCTCGAGCTGCCAGTCGTTGATGGCCTGGGTCAGCACGTGCGCGAGCCGCGGGTCGAGCGCCTGGCTCGCCGGGTTCAGGGTCTGGCCGCCGGGGGCCAGGCACTGGAGCACACCGATGGTGATGTCGTACGGGTCGAGCAGCTGGGACCGGATCAGGTCCAGCGACGAACCGGGGTAGGTCCCGTCGTCGGGCCACGAGTCGTTGCGCATGGCCCCGCCGTACATCTGCGGGTACTCCGTGACCGTGGACAGGCCGTTCGTGGTGCGCACGCCGTACTCGGCGATGTGGCGCCGCCACCGCTCCGGCAGGTAGCCGGCGATGAGGCCTTCCTTGGGGACCGGGTGGATGTCGACGTCGAAGATGCCCGTACCGAGGACGGGCGTGCTCACCGGCGCGGTGGCGGGAGCGTGGTCGATGACCGTCATGGTGATGTCGCCTTTCACTCGTCGGCCGGGACGCTGAGGTTGTAGAGGTCCCAGGCGTTGTGCCGGTAGATGCGCTCGATGAGCTCGGGGTCGGTCGTGCCGTTCGCGATCGCGTGCGGGCCGGTCGTGTGGTGGTGCGGGTAGTCGCTGGAGAACACGAGCATCCGGTCGCTGCCCATGCGCTCGACCGCGGTGTCCAGGCCGCCGGCCTGCTCGGCGCCGTCGGACGGGGCGGTGGTGAACCGGAAGTGGTCGCGGATCAACTCGGACGGCGCGCGGTCCAGCCACGGCATGTCGGGCCGGTAGCTCTTCCAGAGCTTGTCGAACTTCCAGACGAAGGGCGGGAGCCACTTGAACCCGACCTCGCTGACGACGACCTTGGTGTCCGGGTACTTCTGCAGCACGCCCTCGGAGACGATCGAGTTGATCTGGGCCTCCAGGTTGGACTGCTGGCCGACGTACCACTCGAGGTACGAGGTGGGCCAGCCGACCGACGTCGGGGTCTGGCGGAACACGCCTCCGATGTGGATGGTGACCGGCAGCCCGTTGCGGTGCGCGGCCTCCCAGATCGGCCAGTTGATCTGACGGCCGTAGAGCAGCTCGGACTGGCCGAGCAGCAGTACCTGCACGAACCGGTCGTCGCCCGCCCTGTGGTCGATCTCCTCGGCGGCCAGCTCCGGGGTGCCCTGCGGCACGACGATCGAGGCCCGCAGGCGCGAGTCCTGCGCCAGCCACTCGTGGGCGACCCAGTCGTTCAGCGCCCTGGCGTGCGCGGCCTCGCGGCGCGGCTGGTGCATCTGCTGGACGGCGTAGAGGCAGTTGAGGATCGCGTAGTCGGTGCGCCCGTCGGCGAAGACGTCGGCGACGAAGTCCTCGACCCGGGTGGACGCCCGGCCGTTGTCGTCGGTGCGCGCATCCGGCAGCTGCGCGATGTTCGACCCCCGCGGGTGGTAGCTGGGGTCGTAGTACGGCGCGAGTGCGCCGATCAGCTGGTCACCCCAGTACTCGTCGAGGTAGGGGAGGAGATCGCGGGCCGACGGCAGGATCGGGTGGGTGTCGCAGTCGACCACGGCGGCGCGCGTGCCGGCCGCGGGTACCGCGAGCTTCTGCCTCGGGGTAACGACGGTGTCAACCATGTTCGGGAACGGACCTTTCGGTTCTCGTGCGGACCGTGGCTGGGCCACGAGAGGCTCAGTAACGTGGATCCAGGATCAAGGATAACCATGGATCCTCAGGTGACTCAAGACACGAGCGCGAACTTCTGATCCTGTCTCCTGGATCCAGGAGTCGATACGGAGTACGTTCGTCCCCGGCCCCGCAGCACCGGGGCCGCACGACCGTCCGACAAGGAGTGAATCGATGACCGCCACCGTCCACTACGACGCCGACGCCGACGCCGACCTGGGGCTGCTCCAGGGCCGGAAGGTCGCCGTCATCGGGTACGGCAGCCAGGGCCACGCCCACGCGCTCTGCCTGCGGGACTCCGGCGTCGACGTCCGCGTCGGCCTGCTCGAGGGGTCGAGGTCGCGGGCCAAGGCCGAGGAGGAGGGCCTGCGGGTCGTCACCCCGGCGGCGGCCGCCGCCGAGGCCGACGTGGTCTCGATCCAGGCGCCGGACACCGTCCAGCGCACGCTGTACGCGGACGAGATCGCCCCGAACCTCGCGCCCGGCAACATGCTGATCTTCAGCCACGGGTTCAACGTCCGGTACGGCTACATCGCCGCCCCCGAGGGCGTTGACGTCGCGCTGGTCGCGCCGAAGGGGCCCGGCCACCTGGTCCGGCGCCAGTTCGCCGACGGGCACGGGGTCCCCGCGCTGGTCGCGGTCGAGCAGGACGGCAGCGGCTCCGCGAAGCAGCTCGCGCTCGCCTACGCGAAGGCGCTCGGCGTCACCCGGGCCGGGGTCATCGAGACGACCGTCGCCGAGGAGACCGAGACCGACCTGTTCGGTGAGCAGGCCGTGCTGTGCGGCGGCGCCTCGGCGCTGATCCAGGCCGGGTTCGACACCCTCGTCGAGGCCGGCTACCAGCCCGAGATCGCCTACTTCGAGGTCCTGCACGAGATGAAGCTGATCGTCGACCTCGTCTACGAGGGCGGCATCGCGCGTCAGCGCTACTCCTGCAGCGACACCGCCGAGTACGGCGACCTGACCCGCGGCCCGCGGATCGTGAACGACGACACCCGTCGCGAGATGCGCCGGATCCTCACCGAGATCCAGGACGGCACCTTCGCGAAGGAGTGGATCGCGGAGGACGACAACGGCCGCCCGAACTTCCTGCGGCTGCGCGCCGAGGGCAAGGAGCACGGCATCGAGCAGGTCGGTGCCCGGCTGCGCGACATGATGCCGTGGATCGACCGGAAGATCACCGAGACCGCCTGATCCGCACCCGCCGTCGCCGCCGGTCCGATCGGCCGGCGACGTGGCCTCCCGCCCCCGTCCGGCCACGAGCCGGGACGGGGGCGGCCGCGTGTCCGGGCCGATGTGGCTCGGGGATCCAGGAACCTCGCTGCTGCTAGATTGGCCGCGAAGACGACGAAAGGTGCGTGCGTCCATGGCGAGCACAACCGACGATGCCGACCCGGCCGGGAACCCGCCGTCGCGGGGGTCGGCGCTGGAGCAGCTGCCACCACGGGACACGACGACGCTCGTGCGGACGGTGCGGGACCGGCTCCGGCTGGCGATCGCGTTCGCCGAGATCCCCGAGGGGAAGCTGAACCAGGTCCAGGTCGCCCGCCAGCTCGGCGTGAGCCGGATGCCCATCCGCGCGGCGATCCCCGACCTCGTCGCCGAGGGCCTGCTCGAGTCGCTGCCCGGCGGGGGAGTGGCGGTCCGCCCGCTGACCGAGACCGACGTGCGGCAGGTGTACGAGGTGCGCCTCGCGCTGGAGTCGCGCGCGGTCCGCAACGCCGCCGAGCACGGCTCGGACCGGGACCTGCGCCGGATCCGGACGATCGTGGACACCCACGGCGAGGCGTTCGCCTCCTACGACGCGGAGAAGCTGCTCGCCGCCGACCGCGAGTTCCACATGGCGATCCTGTCCGCGTCCCGGAACGAGCACTACCAGCGGGCGATCGTGCCGGTGTGGTCGATCGTGGAGCGGGCGATGGTGAGTGTCCTGCACACCACGACCGTGTTCGACAGCGCGTGGCAGGAGCACGCCGAGATCGCCCGTGCCCTGCAGGCCCGCGACGCCGACGCCGCGGAGGCCGCGGTCCGGCAGCACCTCGGGAACGCGGCCGAGAAGCTGGTGACCTCGCTCGCCGGCACCATCGAGGCGTGAGCTCCGACGACGGCGGGCCCGGGACGGTGTCCCGGGCCCGCCGTCGTCGTGGTCAGCTCCCGCTGCGCCGCCACTGCGCCGCGTGTCTGCCGACGACCATGAGGTCGATCTCGTCGGCCGAGTAGCCGGCCGCGGTGAGGACCTCCTCGGTGTGCTCGCCGAGCATCGGGGCCGGCCTGCGCAGCCAGTCCGGATCGGCGGCGCCCACGTTCACCGACTGCCCGAGGACCCGCATCGCGCCCAGCGCCGAGTGGTCGACGTCGGCCACCATGTCGAGGCCCGCAGTGATCGGGTGCTCGAGCGCCTCCGGGATGGTGAGGACCGGGCCGCACGGGACCCCGGCCGCCCCGACCGAGTCGAGCCACTCCTCGGTGGTCTTCGCCGAGAGGACCTCCTCGATCAGCGTGCGCAGCTCGGCCCGGTTCGCCATCCGGTCGGCGTTGCTGGCGAAGCGGGGATCCTGCTCCCACTCCTGCTTCCCGAGTGCGGAGCAGAGCCGCTGCCACATCTTCTCGTTCCCGCAGGCCAGCGTCATCGCCGAGTCACCGGTCCTGAAAGTGCCCTGCGGGAACATGATCGGGTGGTCGTTGCCGTCCTGGCCGGGGGTGACGCCGAGGCTCAGGTACTTCTGGGCCTGGTAGGACAGCAGCGTCAGCATCGACTGCATGAGCGATCCCTCGACCACGGTGCCCTGCCCGGTGCGTTCGCGCTCGTAGAGCGCGGACAGCACGCCGACCGCGCCGAACACGCCGGTCGCGGAGTCGGCCACCGCGATTCCGACCCGCAGCGGGCCGGTCTCCGGTGTGCCGGTCACGCTCATGAGCCCCGACATGGCCTGCGCGGTCTGGTCGAAACCGGCCAGCTCGGACCCGGGCGGGCGCTGCCCGAACCCGCTGAGCGAGACGTAGACCAGACGCGGGTTCAGTTCCCGCATCGCCGCCGCCCCGACGCCCATCTTCTCCACGGTGCCCGGCTTGAAGTTCTCCACGAACACGTCGGCCTCGGCGATGAGCCTGCGCAGCGCCTCGGCGCCCGCCTCGCTGCGCAGGTCGAGGGCGACGCTGCGCTTGTTGCGGTTCGAGGCCATGTAGCAGACGCTCTCGCCGCCGGTGAACGGTCCCGACTGGCGGGCGGCGTCCCCGTTCGGCAACGTCTCGACCTTCACGACGTCCGCGCCGAGGTCGGCGAGGAGCATCGTCAGCGTCGGTCCCGACAGGTACCGGGTGAGGTCGACGACGCGGACCCCGTCCAGTGCTCCCATGTCAGTCCTCTCCCTTCCGGCCGAACACCGGTGCCCGGCGCTCGCCGAAGGCCGCGACCCCCTCGCGGAGGTCCGGCCCGTCGTAGGCCTCGACGTGCAGCCGCGACAGCAGGTCGGCGTCGGCGTCGGTGAGCGGACGCCCCGCCATGTCCGTCACGAGCTTGGCGGCGCTGATCGTGACCGGGGCCTGGGTCCGGATCCGTCCGACCAGGCCGGTGACGGTGTCGACCAGCTCACCCGGCTCGGCGAGCCGCTGCACGAGCCCGATCCGGTGGGCGTCGGCCGCACCGACGATGTCCCCGCTGAACAGCAGGTACTTCAGCTCGGCCGGGCCGATCACCCGGGCCACCGCGGAGGTCTCGGTGTAGCCGAGGGTGACCCCCAGCTTGCCGATGGGGATGCCGAACCGGGCCGCCGTCGAGGCGATCCGGACGTCGCACGCGGCGGCGAGCTCGCAGCCGCCGCCGACCGCGAGCCCGTGGATGGACGCGATCACCGGCACCGGCACCGCGGACACCGCCCGCAGCGCCCGGGCGATCGACTCGTTGTAGCCGGTCGCCGCGGCCGCACCGAGGCGGGTCTGCGGGAACTCCTTGATGTCGGCGCCGGCCGCGAGTGCGTCCGGGCCGGCTCCGCGGACGACCACGGCCCGCAGGCCGTCCCGCCCGCCGAGCTCGGTGAACACGGTGCGCAGCCGCTGCCAGGCGGCGAGCGACAGTGCGTTGCGGGCCTCGGGCTTCGACAGCGTCACCACGGCGACGTCGTCGACGTCCTGCACGGCGACCCGGTCGACGACGAGCTCGGCGGGCGGGTCCTCACGCAGGACCCGGCCGAGCTCGCCGGTGAAGGTCTCGTCGGTCATGGCGCGCCTCAGTGGGAGGTGTCGACGGAGACGTGCTTGCGCTCGGTGAAGCTCTCCAGCATGCCCTCGAGCGAGAACTCGCGGCCGATGCCGCTCTGCTTGTAGCCACCGTAGGACTGCCCGAGCACCTGGCCGCCGCCCTGGTTGACCTGCACCCAGCCGGCGTCGATCGCGTGCGCGGTGCGCAGCGCCTTCCCGAGGTCGTGGGTCCAGACGAACGCGGACAGCCCGTAGTGGGTGTCGTTGGCCATGCGGACGACCTCCTCCTCGTCGTCCCACGGGATCACGCACAGCACCGGCCCGAAGATCTCCTCCTGGGCGATCCGCCAGTCGTTCTCGATCCCGACGAACACGGTGGGCTCGATGTAGTAGCCCTCCGACAGCGGGCCCTCCGACGGCGGACGCCCGCCGATCGCGACCCGGGCCTCCCCGCGCTGCAGGCCCTCGTCGATGAAGCTGCAGACCCGGTCGTACTGCTTCTGGTTCACCACGGCGCCCATGTCGGTCGCCTCGTCGAGCGGGTCGCCGACCTTCAGCTTCGACAGGTGCGCGGTGACCTTCTCGACGAACGAGTCGACGATCGAGCGGTGCACGAACAGCCGCGACCCGGCGGTGCAGGACTGCCCCTGGCGCACGAAGCGCATGCCGGTGACGACGCCCTGGGCGACCCAGTCCTCGTCGGCGTCCGGGAAGACGATCTGCGGGTTCTTGCCGCCGAGCTCGAGCGAGACGGGAACGATCCGCTCGGCGGCGGCCGCCATGACCCGCTTGCCGACGGCGGTGGACCCGGTGAAGGACAGCTTCCGCACGGCCGGGTGGGTGATCAGGGCCTCGCCGGCCTCGGTGCCGTAGCCGACGACGCAGTTCAGCACGCCTGCCGGGAGGAAGTCGGCGCAGATCTTCACGATCTCCAGGACGGCGAGCGGGGCGTCCTCGGCGGCCTTGAGGACCAGCGAGTTGCCGGCGGCGAGCGCCGCGGCGATCTTCATCGAGGCCAGCTGGACCGGCGCGTTCCACGGGACGATCGCGCCGACGACGCCGATCGGCTCACGGCGGGAGTAGTCGAGGACGTGCGCGTTGAGCGGGATCGTCTCGCCCTTGGTCTCGCTCGCGACCGAGCCGAAGTAGCGGAAGACGTCGACGGCGTACTGGACCTCGCCGCGGGCCTGGGTGCGCAGCGCGTTGCCGTTCTCGTCGGCGATCTGGCGGCCGATCCGCTCGATGTGCGGCTCGATCGCGTCGGCGATCTGCTGCAGCAGCCGGCCGCGCGCCCGCGGCGCGGTGTCGCGCCAGCCCGGGAACGCCCGGCCGGCGGCCTCGACGGCGGCGGCGACGTCCTTCTCGCCGCCGCGCGGCACGCGGGCGATCACCTGGCGGTTGCGCGGGCTGACGACGTCGATCCACTCGTCGTTGCGTGCGGCGACCCAGCCGCCGTCGATGAAGTTGCGGAACTCGGGGGTGGTGCTCATGGGGTGTGCCTTTCCGTGTGCGTGCGGCTGCTCAGGACCGGACCTCGACGGCCCGGATCACCGCGGAGGAGTCCAGGCCGCCGTCGGTCTCGGCGAACTTCCCGACCTGGTCGAGCGCCCCGCGCCCGACGACGAGCTCGACGCCGGTGTCCGCGGCGGCCGCGGCGGCGAGGCCGAGGTCCTTGGCCAGCAGCCCGGCGGCGAACTTCGGGGCGTAGCCGTTGTCGGCGGCCGAGCCCTCGACCAGGCCGGGGCGCGGGGTGAAGTTGTGCAGCGCCCAGCAGTTGCCCGAGGAGGTGCTGAGGACGTCGAACAGGTTCTGGTCGGAGACGCCGAGCTGCTCGGCGAGCACGAACGCCTCGGCGACGGCGACGAGGCTGGCGCCGACGACCATCTGGTTGCAGGCCTTGACCGCCTGCCCGGCGCCGGCGTCGCCGACGTGGAAGAACTTCGAGCCCATCGCGTCGAGGACCGGACCGGCCGCGGCGAGCGCCTCGGCGCTGCCGCCGATCATGAAGGTGAGCGTGCCGCCGGTGGCGCCCGCGACGCCGCCGGAGACCGGGGCGTCGAGGACCTGCAGGCCGAGCCCGGTGGCCGCGGCGTGCACGTCGCGGCTGGTCGCGACGTCGATCGAGGACGCGTCGATCACGAGTCCGCCGGGCTTGAGCCGGGTCAGCGGGCCGCCGTCGCCCAGCAGGACGCTGCGGACGTGGTCGCCCTTCGGCAGCATCGTCACCAGCGTGTCGGCGCCCTCGGCGGCCTCGTCGGCCGAGGAGACGACGGTCACGCCGGCGCGGGCGGCCGCGGCCTTCGCCTCCTCGCCGAGGTCGAATCCCTGCACGTCGTACCCGGCCTTGACCAGGTTCGCCGCCATGGGGCCACCCATGTTGCCCAGGCCGACGAATCCGATGACGCTCATTGTCACGCTCCGTTCGTGTCGAGTTCGGGCTCACTATGACCAGGCACAGATGCACACTCAAGATGAACCTGAGCACGATATCTGTGCAAGAATACACACGTGAACCTCGACGACCTCCGCTACTTCCTGGAGCTGACCCGGTACGGCCGGCTCACCGTCGCGGCGGAGCGGATGGGGGTCGAGCACACGACGATCCGGCGTCGCATCTCCGCGCTGGAGCGGGGGCTCGGCCAGCGCCTGTTCGACAAGACCCCGCGCGGGTGGACGCCCACCGCCGCGGGCCGCCGGCTCCTGCCGTACGCGCAGCGGATCGAGGCCGAGGCCGACGCCGCCCGGGGAGCGGTGACCGACGACGGGCACAGTCCCCGCGGCACCGTGCGGATCGTCGCGACCGACGGCTTCGGCGGTGCGGTGATCGCGCCGGGGCTCAGCCGGCTCCGTTGTGCCCATCCCGGGATCCAGGTCGAGCTGGTCACGAAGAGTCACCTGCTCGACTACGGGGTCGGCGAGTTCGATCTCGCCGTCACGATCCACCGGCCGGAGCGGCCGGGCTTCCGGATCGAGCATCTCTGCGACTACGACCTGCGCCTGTACGGCAGTCCGGCCTACCTCGCCGCGCGATCGCGGATCCGGCAACCGCGGGACCTCGCCGACCACGACCTCGTCTGGTTCGTCGCGTCCCTCCTCGACCTCCCCGAGCTCCAGAGCGCGGAGGACATCGCCGCCCAGGCGAACGTTGTCTTCCGTACGACCAACCTGTTCGCGCAGGTCGAGGCCGCAGCGGGAGGCGTCGGGCTGGGGCTCGTGCCCTGCTTCCTCGCCCACGGTGACGATCGGTTGCGGCCCGTCCTGCACGACCAGGTGTCGGCGCGGCGGACGTTCTGGGTGATCACGCCCAACCGGCTCCTGAACACCGAACGGATCGCGATCGTCGCCGAGCACATCGCGGAGACCGCGCGGCTCGCGGGGGACCGGCTGATCCCGCCCGCGACCTCGGGGGACGCAGCGGGCTGAGCCCGCCCGGGGGTCTGCCCGCCGGTAGCTGCCGGGGCCACGCTGTGTTGACAGCCCCCGGGGCCGTGGCTACCGTCCTCACATCCTGGATCCAGGATTCTGGATCATCACCGAGTCGACGCGACCGCGTGGCCGGCGGCGCTCCCGCCCCGCCGCGTACCGCGTGGTGAAGGAGTTGTGACTAGTGGGGCGCGGAGCCCCGGTGCCCCGCGGAGTCGCGACCGCCCGCACCGGGTGACCGCGCCGACGGACCACCGGCGGACCTCCCGCCGACCGCCGAGTGCATCGAACCGTGGCGCGCCGGCCCTGCCGATCCGGTCGGCAGGGCTCCGGAGGCGTGCCCGCTCGACCTGTCCCGGCCGGAGGGCGGACGCACCGCCGTCGTCATCGTCGTCAACCGTAGGCACTGAGAGGCTTCATCGTGGAAGACCTGGGACTGCTGAGTGTTCTCGCACTGGCCCCTGTCGTCATCGTCGCCATTTTCCTGGTCGGCCTGCGTTGGCCGGCGAAGTACGCGATGCCGCTCGGCTTCGTGGCCGCCGCGCTGATCGGCTCCCTCGTATGGGGAATGGGTCTGCCGGTGGTCGCGGCGTCGGCGGTCGAGGGGATCGTCATCGCCCTCGGCGCGCTGTTCATCGTGTTCGGCGCACTGCTCCTGCTGCAGACGCTCTCCCAGAGCGGCGCCCTGGCCACGATCCGGGCCGGGTTCACCAGCATCAGCCCGGACCGCCGGGTCCAGGCGATCATCATCGGCTGGTTGTTCGGATCCTTCATCGAGGGTGCGTCGGGTTTCGGCACACCCGCCGCGATCGTGGCGCCGCTCCTGCTCGCCCTCGGGTTCCCGGCGCTCGGCGCGGTCCTGGTCGGCATGACCATCCAGTCGACGCCGGTCAGCTTCGGCGCGGTCGGGCTGCCGATCCTCACCGGGGTCAACCAGGGCCTCGCCGGTGATCCGGCGGTCGCGGGCCGGGCCGCCGAGTTCGGCGTCGACCACCTCGGCTACCTGTCCGACATCGGGATCCAGATCGCACTGATCCACGCCGTCGCGGGCACCCTCATCCCGCTGTTCATGGTCTGCCTGCTCCCCCGGTTCTTCGGGGCGAACCGCAGCATGGCCGAGGGCCTGGCGATCGCGCCGTTCGCGCTGTACGCGGCCGTCGCCATGATCGTCCCCTACCTGCTGCTGGCGGTCCTGCTCGGACCCGAGTTCCCGTCGCTGCTCGGCGGCCTGATCGGCCTGGCAATCGTCATGTTCACCTCCAGCCGCGGGTTCCTGATGCCGAAGCAGACCTGGGACTTCCCGCCGCGGGAGCGCTGGCTGGACCGCTGGATGGGGAACATCGAGCCGGACACCTCGGTCGACGCGGCCCGGATCAGCGTGTGGATGGCCTGGTCGCCGTACGCGGTCGTCGCCCTGCTGCTCGTCCTCAGCCGCACGGTGACGCCGCTCAAGGAGGCGATCCAGTCCGTCGAGATCGGACCGTCGGACCTGTTCGGGACCGGCATCGCGGAGACCGTGCAGGTGCTGTACTCCCCGGGGGCGGTGTTCCTGGTCGTGTGCCTGATCACCTACGGGCTGCACCGGATGAACCGCAGGCAGATCGGGCGGGCCTGGGCCGTCGCCGGACGCCAGCTGGCGGGCACCGCCGCGGCGCTGCTGTTCGCGGTGCCCATGGTCCGGATCCTGATCAACTCCGGTCCGGACCTGAACTCGACCGGCCTGGCCAGCATGCCGATGACCCTCGCCGAGGGCGCGGCCGCCGTCGCGGGCGGCTCGTGGCCCGTCCTCGCGCCGTGGATCGGAGCACTGGGCGCCTTCGTCGCCGGCTCGAACACGATCTCGAACATGACGTTCTCGCTGTTCCAGTTCGCCACCGCGACCAACATCGGCGTCACGCCGGAGACGATCGTCGCGGCCCAGGCCGTCGGCGGCGCGGCCGGCAACATGATCACCGTCCACAACGTCGTCGCCGCGTCGGCGACCGTGGGGCTGCTCGGCCGCGAGGGCGACGTCATCCGGATGACGATCATCCCGATGACCTACTACTGCCTGGTCGGTGGCGGCCTCGCCTTCGTGATCGTCTACGGGGTCGGGCTGAACCTCGGCACGATCGTCCTGGCCGCGGTGGTCGCGGCGCTGGCCGGGCTGGTGATCCGCGCCCGGCGCCGGGCGCCCGAACCCTTCCTGACCTGAGCCGTATCGCCGGCCCGTCGCGCGCGGGTGGACCCACGAGGAGACAGATGTTCCGCAAGGTACTGGTGGCCAACCGGGGCGAGATCGCCACCGGGCGTTCCGGGCCGCGTTCGAGCTGGGCGTGTCGACGGTGGCGGTGTTCCCCCACGAGGACCGCAACTCGCTGCACCGGGCCAAGGCGGACGAGTCCTACCGGATCGGCGAGCCCGGTCATCCGGTGCGCGCGTACCTGTCGGTGGACGAGGTCGTGCGCGCCGCGACGAAGGCCGGCGCGGACGCCGTGTACCCCGGCTACGGCTTCATGTCCGAGAACCCGGACCTGGCCCGCGCCTGCCGCGAGGAGGGGATCACCTTCGTCGGGCCGCCGACCGAGGTGCTGCACCTGACCGGCAACAAGTCCCGGGCGGTGGCGGCGGCGAAGGCCGCCGGGGTGCCGGTGCTGGCCTCCTCGGAGCCGACGACCGATGTGGACGCCCTCGTCGCCGCCGCGGAGGTGATGGAGTTCCCGGTGTTCGTCAAGGCCGTCGCCGGTGGCGGCGGGCGCGGGATGCGCCAGGTCACCGAGCCCGGCGCGCTGCGCGAGGCGATCGAGGCGGCGAGCCGCGAGGCCGAGTCGGCGTTCGGTGACGGCACGGTGTTCCTGGAGCAGGCGGTGGTGGACCCGCGGCACATCGAGGTGCAGATCCTCGCCGACGCCGAGGGCAACGTGGTGCACCTGTTCGAGCGGGACTGCTCGGTGCAGCGGCGTCACCAGAAGGTCGTCGAGATCGCCCCGGCGCCGAACCTCGCCCCGCGGGTCCGGGACGCGATCTGCGCGGACGCGGTGCGCTTCGCCCGGGAGATCGGCTACGTGAACGCGGGCACGGTGGAGTTCCTGCTCGACGAGCACGGGCGGCACCACTTCATCGAGATGAACCCGCGGATCCAGGTCGAGCACACGGTGACCGAGCAGGTCACCGACCGGGACCTGGTGATCGCCCAGCTGCGCATCGCCGCCGGCGCGACGCTGCCGGAGCTGAACCTGACCCAGGACCGGGTGACGCTGACCGGTGCCGCCCTGCAGTGCCGGATCACCACCGAGGACCCGGCGAACGGGTTCCGGCCCGACGTCGGCACGATCAGCGCCTACCGCACGCCCGGCGGTCCCGGGGTCCGGCTCGACGGCGGCACCGTCCACACCGGAGCCGAGGTGTCGGCGCACTTCGACTCCATGCTGGTCAAGCTCAGCTGCCACGGTCAGGACTTCGACAGCGCCGTGCGGCGCGCCCGGCGGGCGATCGCCGAGTTCCGGATCCGCGGGGTGTCCACCAACCTCGGCTTCCTCGCCGCCGTGCTCGACGACCCGGACTTCGCCGCCGGCGCGGTGACGACCTCGTTCATCACCGAACGGCCGCAGCTGCTGCGCGCACGACCGTCGGCGGACCGGGGATCGCGGGTGCTGTCCTACCTGGCCGAGACGGCGGTGAACCGGCCGCACGGGCCCCGGCCGCAGGTGGTGGAGCCGGTCGACAAGCTCCCGATCGGGGTCGACCTCGACGCGCCGGTGGCGGACGGGTCGGCGCAGCTGTTGCGGGAGCTGGGTCCGGAGGGGTTCGCGGCCCGGCTGCGGGGGGCAGTCCGCGGTGGCGGTCACCGACACCACGTTCCGGGACGCACACCAGTCGCTGCTGGCCACCCGGGTGCGTACCCGCGACCTCGTCGCGGTCGCGCCGTACGTCGCCCGCACGATGCCCGAGCTGCTCTCCCTCGAGTGCTGGGGTGGAGCGACGTACGACGTGGCACTGCGGTTCCTGGCCGAGGATCCGTGGGAGCGGCTCGCCGCGATCAAGGCGGCGGCGCCGAACATCTGCACACAGATGCTGCTGCGGGGGCGGAACACCGTCGGGTACACGCCGTATCCGGTGGAGGTGACCGACGCCTTCGTCGCCGAGGCCGCGGCGACCGGGATGGACATCTTCCGGATCTTCGATGCGCTCAACGACGTCTCCCGGATGCGTCCGGCCATCGACGCCGTCCGCAACACCGGCACCGCGCTGGCCGAGGTCGCGCTCTGCTACACCGCGGATCTGTCCGATCCCGGCGAGAAGCTCTACACCCTCGACTACTACCTGCGCCTCGCCGAGCAGATCGTCGACGCCGGTGCGCACGTGCTGGCGATCAAGGACATGGCCGGGCTGCTGCGCCCGCCCGCAGCGCGGACCCTGGTCGGCGCGCTGCGGGACCGCTTCGATCTGCCGGTGCACCTGCACACCCACGACACCGCGGGCGGCCAGCTCGCGACGCTGGTCGCGGCGATCGACGCCGGCGTGGACGCCGTCGACGGGGCGGTCGCCTCGATGGCCGGCACGACGAGCCAGCCGTCGCTGTCGGCACTGGTCGCCGCCACCGACCACACCGGGCGAGCTACCGGGCTGTCGCTGGCCGCCGTCGGTGACATGGAGCCCTACTGGGAGGCGGTCCGCAAGGTCTACGCGCCGTTCGAGTCCGGGCTCGCGTCACCCACGGGCCGCGTCTACCACCACGAGATCCCCGGCGGGCAGTTGTCGAACCTGCGCCAGCAGGCCATCGCGCTCGGCCTGGGGGACCGGTTCGAGCTGATCGAGGACTGTTACGCGGCGGCGGACCGGATGCTGGGGCGGCTGGTGAAGGTGACGCCGTCGTCGAAGGTCGTGGGCGACCTCGCCCTGCACCTCGTCGGCGCCGGCGTCGACCCCGCCGACTTCGAGGCCGACCCCGCCCGCTTCGACGTCCCCGACTCCGTCGTCGGCCTGCTCCGCGGCGAGCTCGGCACCCCGCCCGCCGGATGGCCCGAGCCGCTGCGCACCCGCGCCCTCGACGGGCGGCGCCCCGGTCACGGCCGCGTCGACCTCACCGAGGGCGACCGCAAGGACCTCGCCATCGACCCCCGGCGCACCCTGAACCGGCTGCTGTTCCCCGGTCCGACCCGCGAGTTCGGCACCCACCGCGAGCAGTACGGCGACACCTCCGTGCTGTCCACGAAGGACTACCTCTACGGGCTCGAACCAGGTCTGGAGCACACCGTCGAGCTGGAGCCCGGCGTCACCCTGCTGATCGAGCTCGGGGCGGTGTCCGAACCGGACGAGCGCGGCTTCCGGACGCTGCTCACGACGCTGAACGGGCAGCTGCGGCCGGTGTCGGTCCGCGACGCGTCGGTCGCGACCGAGGTCAAGGCCGCGGAGAAGGCCGACAAGGGCGACGACGGCCACGTCGCCGCCCCGTTCGCCGGCGTCGTCACCCTGCAGGTCGCCGAGGGCGACACCGTCGACGCCGGCCAGACCGTGGCCACGATCGAGGCGATGAAGATGGAGGCCTCGATCACCACCCAGCGCGCCGGAACCGTGTTCCGGCTCGCGATCGGCGCCGTGGCGCAGGTCGAGGGCGGCGACCTGCTCGTCGCACTGCGATGACCCCGCCCGACCGGGAGGCGGCCGCGCTCTCCGACGTACTCGTCCTGCTCGACGCCTGCACCGTCAGCGTCGCCGCGGTCGTCGCGGTGCTGCTGCTCCGGGGGGCGCACCGAGGACCAGCTGGTCACCGCCGCCGCGGGGGTGTTCCTCGCGGCGGTGTCGACGTTCCTCGTGCGGTCCGTCCTCGGGCTCGACGACTCGGTGTTCCGGCAGGGCCTGCCGGTCCTGGCGGTCGTCCTGCTCGCCGCGGGGTTCCGGCTCCGCGGAGCCGGCCGGCGGCGGTCGGATCAGCCGCGGGACAGGCGCGCGTAGCGGGCCCGGTGCTGGTCGGCGGAGCCGAACTCGTACTCGATCGCGGTGAGCCGCTTGAAGTAGTGCCCGACCGCGAGCTCCTGGGTCATCCCCATGCCGCCGTGCAGCTGCACCGCGCTCTGCCCCACGAACCGGGCCGCGCGGCCCACCGTCACCTTGGCGGCGGACACGGCCCGCGCCCGCTCGGCCGGCTCCGAACCCAGCCGCAGCGTCGCCAGGTAGGTGGCCGAGACCGCCTGCTCCACCTCCATGTGCATGTCGACCATCCGGTGCTGCAGCGCCTGGAACGACCCGATCGGCTGCCCGAACTGCCGGCGCTCCCGCGCATAGGCGACGGTGTCGGCGAGCACCGTCCGCAGGCATCCGACCGCCTCGGCGCACACCGCGGCGACCGCCTCGTCGAGGGCGGGCGCGAGCAGGTCCCAGCCCCGGTCCTCCGCACCGAGCAGTGCGGTGGCGGGCAGCCGGACGTCGTCGAACACGAGGTCCGCGGCGTGCCGGTCGTCGACGGTCCGGAACGGGTCGATCCGCAGCCCGGCCGGCGGGTCGTCGACGTCGACCGGCACGGCGAACAGCGAGATCCCGTCGAGCCCGCGCCGCCCGCCCGAGGTGCGGGCGCTGACGAGCAGGTGGGTGGCCTGCGGCACCCCGGGTACGACGACCTTCGTGCCGCTCAGCACCCAGTCCCCGCCCGAGCGGCGGGCCGTGAGCGACACGTCGTGCGCGGTGTGCCCCGATCCCGGCTCGGCCAGCGCCGGTGCGATGCGGACCGAGCCGGCGGCGACACCCTTCAGCACGTCGGTCGCGCCCGCGCGGCCGAACACGCCGCCACCGAGCACGACCGTGTCCGCATAGGGCTCGACGACGAGCGCGCGGCCGAGCTGCTCCGCGACGACCATGACCTCGACCGGGCCGCCGCCCGAGCCGCCGGCGTCCTCCGGCAGTGCTGCGCCGAGGATCCCCAGGTCGTCGGCGAACGCCTGCCAGATCGAGGGCTGCCACCCGGCGTCCGACCCGGCGATCTCGCGGCTGCGCGCGAGGTCGTAACGGGCCGCGAGGAACCCGGCGAGCGTGTCGCGGAGCTGCTCCTGCTCCGAGGTCAACAGGAAGTCCATCTAGAGCCCCAAAGTCGCCTTCGCGATGATGTTGCGCTGAATCTCGTTGCTGCCCGCGTAGATCGTCCCGGCCCGGTCGTTGAGGTAGCGCAGCGGCGCGACCGCCTGCCACTCCTCGCCGCTGAGGTAGCCGTCCGCCGGTGGGACGAAGCCCGCGACCGGGCCGCCGGGCCGGGTCGCGTGCGGCTGGTAGGCGCGCCCGCGCGGGCCGGCGGCCTCCAGCAGCAGCTCGGTCAGGGTCTGGCTGAGCTCGGTGCCGAGGATCTTCAGCATCGACGACGCCGTCCCCGGGTTGCCGCCCTCGGCCGCCGTCGAGAGGACCCGGAACTCCAGGATCTCGAAGACGTCGATCCGGATGCGGGCGTCGGCCAGCTTCGCCGCGAAGTCCGGTGAGTCGATCAGCGGGCGCCCGTCCGGGCCCGGCTGACCGCTCGCGGCGCGCGCCACCTCCCCGGCCGTCACCTGCAGCCCGGGCGCGACCGCCGCGCCGCCCCGCTCGAACTCGAGCAGGTACTTCGCGACGGTCCAGCCGTCGTCGACCGAGCCGATCACGTTCGACAGCGGCACCCGCACCCCGTCGAAGAACTCCTGGTTCTGGATCTGCTCCCCGGAGGTCATGACCAGCGGCTGGACCTCGATGCCCGGCGAGGTCATGTCGATCAGGAGGAACGTGATGCCCTGCTGCTTCTTCCCGGTCCGGCTCGTCCGGACCAGGCAGAACATCCAGTTCGCCTCGTGGGCGTGGGTGGTCCAGATCTTGCTGCCGGTGCAGACGAGATCGTCGCCGTCGACGACGGCGGACATCGACAGCGAGGCGAGGTCGGAGCCCGCCTCCGGCTCGGAGTACCCCTGGCAGAAGAAGATCTCGCCGCTCAGGATCCGGGGGAGGAAGTACGCCTGCTGCTCGGGCGTCCCGAACTCGACGATCACGTGGGCGACCTGCGAGATCCCCATCGGCGACAACGGCGGCGCTCCGGCGAGGACCGACTCGCGGGAGAAGATGTAGTGCTGGGTCAGGGACCAGTCGCAGCCGCCGTGCTCCACCGGCCATGCCGGGGCGGCCCAGCCGCGCTCGTGGAGGACCGCCTGCCACCGCATGCTCGCCTCGTGGTCGGCGTACACGCTCGTCATCAGCCGGCCGGCCCGGCGCAGGTCCGGGGTGAGCTTCTCGTCGAGGAACGCGCGGACCTCGTCCCGGAAGGCGAGATCGGCCGCTGACCACTGGAGATCCATCTCTGCTGCGCCACTCCCTCGCTCGCCGGTGCCGCCGCAACCTAACACGTATAGGTTGGCCCGCGGGAACGGTGGACAAACGGGTCGCCCCGAGGCGATGCTCCGGCTGTGGAGGTCCGACATCTCCGGTACTTCGTGGCCGTGGCCGAGGAGGCGAGCTTCTCCCGTGCGGCCGAGCGGCTCGGCATGGCCACCTCCCCGCTCAGCAGGCGGGTGCGGGACCTGGAGGGCGAGCTCGGTGTGCGGCTGTTCGTCCGCGACTACCACCGCGTCACGCTGACCGACGCCGGTCGGGCGCTCGTCGACGAGGCGCGCGGGATCGTCGAGCGCCTCGACGCCCTCCCCGGGCTGCTCCCCCCGGTGGCGTCGCGGGGGACGGTCGTCACCGTCGGGACGGCGCCCGAGGTGTCGGCGGACCTCCGCTCCCGGTTCCTCGCCCTGGTCCGCGCCGAGCGCCCGGGGCTCGTCGTGCGGCAGCGGCCCGCCAGCACCGCCCCGCTCGTGCGGGCGGTGCTCAAGGGCGAGGTGGACCTGGCCTTCGTCCACGGCCGCGTCGACGATCCGCGGCTGTCGTCGGCCGTCGTGGAGTCCCAGCCGGTCCGGGTCGTCGTGGCGCAGGGGATCGGCTTCGACGGGCGGGACTCGCTGCGGCTCGCCGAGCTCGCGCACCTGCCCTACACCTCCCTGAAGGCGTCGTCGGCCCCGTTCGTCGCGCCCGCGGCGGACACCCTGCTCGCCCGGCACGGTGTCGCGGGCCGGCTGCCGGTGCAGGCCACGCACGCCGAGCTGGTGCCGATGGTCTCGGCGGGCGAGGCCTTCACGATGTGCGGTGCCCGGTTCGGGGCGACCCGCAACGTGTTCCTCCAGGAGCCGGTGCTCCTGCTCCCCTTCGAGGACGACCGCGAGCGGTTGGAGACCCACGCCGTCTGGCGGGCCGACCGGGGCGGTCTCCTGCACGGGCTCCCCGCGCTGTCGCGTTGCCTCCGCACGTGACCGGATCGGTCATCCGCAGGTCGCCGACGTGGTCGTGGACACGCTTCACCTAACGCCAATAGGCTTCGCGCACTCGCGGTGACGGGGCCGGGGGTGTGGTCCCGCTGTGGCCCCGGCCGTTCGATCGAAGGGGTGCCGTCCATGGGCAGGCTCGAGGGCAAGGTCGCTTTCATCACCGGGGCCGCGCGGGGGCAGGGGCGCGCACACGCCGTCCGGCTCGCCGAGGAGGGGGCCGCCATCGTCGCGGTGGACATCTGCGAGCAGATCCCCACCGTCTTCTACCCGATGGCGACCAAGGAGGACCTCGACGAGACCGTCGCGCTCGTCGAGGCCGCGGGCGGACGGATCGTGGCCCGGGTCGCCGACGTGCGCGACCGGGCCGCGCTGGAGGCCGCCCACGAGGCGGGCGTCCGGGAGTTCGGACACGTCGACACCGTGCTGCCGAACGCCGGGATCATGCCGGTGATCAACGAGGGCGAGCAGCGACAGGCCTGGTTCGACGGCATCGACACGCTGCTCACCGGGGTCTGGCAGACCATGGAGGTCTGCCTCCCGTCGATGATCGAACGCGACCGTGGCGGGTCGATCCTGATCACCAGCTCCGCGGCGGGCCTGTCCAGCATCGGGCTGAACACCCTGCCCGGGCAGGCGGCCTACTCGGCGGCCAAGCACGGCGTCGTCGGCCTGATGCGGCTCTACGCCTCGCAGCTGGCGAAGCACTCCATCCGGGTCAACACGGTGCATCCCACGGGTGTGGACACGCCGATGGTCGCCAACGCGGCCTACGGCGAGTTCGTCGAGCGGTTCCCCGAGATCGCAGGCAGCCCCAACTACCAGAACCCGATGCCGGTCCCGCTCATCGAGCCCGTCGACGTCAGCAACGCGCTGGTCTACCTGGCCTCCGACGAGGCCCGCTACGTCACCGGCGTGACCTTCCCGGTCGACGCCGGCTACCTCAACCGCTGAAAGGAAGACGTCGTGAACGTCCGTGACGAACTGCTGATCGACGGCGAGTGGCGCAAGCCGGCGTCGTCGGTACGGATCCCCGTCGTGTCGCCCTCCACCGACGAGGTGATCGGCGAGGCCCCCGACGCGAACGCCGACGACGTCGACGCCGCCGTGCGGGCGGCCCGCCGCTCGTTCGACGAGGGCGTGTGGCGGCTGCGGCCGGTCGCCGAGCGGGCCGAGGTGCTCGAGCGCGCGCTCGGCCTGATCGAGCCGAAGCTCGACGAGATCGGCAGGCTGGTGGCCGCGGAGATGGGGCTCCCCACCGCCTTCGCCGGGATGCAGATCCCGGGCGCACTGGCCGTCGGGAAGTACTTCCTCGACGTGGCACGCGACAGCCCGCTCTCCGAGGTCCGGCAGACCATGTACGGGCCGGCGGCCGTGGTGAAGGAACCGGTCGGTGTCGTCGCCTCGATCGCGCCGTGGAACGGCCCGTTCAACATGGCCGTCTCGAAGATCTGGCCGGCGCTGGTCAGCGGGTGCAGCGTGGTCTACAAGCCCGCGCCCGAGACCCCGCTCGACGCGTACTACATCGCCGAGGCGCTGGTCGAGGCCGGTGTCCCGGCCGGGGTGTTCAACTACGTCACCGGCGACCGCGACGCCGGGCGTGCCCTCGTCGCGCACCCGGGTGTGGACAAGGTCAGCTTCACCGGGTCGACGGCGGCCGGCGGCCAGATCGGGCAGGAGTGCGGCGGGAGCTTCAAGCGCCTGCAGCTGGAGCTCGGCGGGAAGTCCGCGGCGATCGTGCTCGACGACGCCGACCTCACCACGACCATGACCGGCCTCGCGACCGGCTCGTTCTTCAACACCGGCCAGGTCTGCGCCGCCTACAGCCGGGTGCTGGTGCCGGGCGGCCGCTACGACGAGGTCGTCGGCGCCCTCGTGGCCACCGCCGAGTCGTTCGTGGTCGGCGACCCCTTCGACCCGGCGACGACCATGGGCCCGCTGGTGTCGAAGCGCCAGCAGGAGCGGGTGCTCGGCTACGTCGAGGCGGGCAAGGCCGAGGGCGCTTCGGTCGCCACCGGCGGCGGGGTGCCGGCCGGGCTGGAGAAGGGCGCCTTCATCCAGCCCACCGTCTTCACCGGCGTCGAGAACGGGATGCGGATCGCGCAGGAGGAGATCTTCGGCCCGGTCGCGTCGGTCATCCGCTACGAGACCGTCGACGAGGCGATCGCGATCGCGAACGACTCCGAGTACGGGCTGCACGGCGCCGTGTTCACCGCCGACCCGCAGCGGGCGGCCGACGTCGCCCGCCGGGTCCGGACGGGCACCTTCAGCGTCAACTCCTTCACCTACAACACCGAGGCGCCGTTCGGCGGGGTGAAGCGCTCGGGCGTCGGCCGGGACACCGGTGCGGAGGCCGTCGAGTCGTACTACGAGCTGAAGACCGTGAACCTCACCGAGGACATGACCCCGCTGTTCTCCTGACACTCCCCGGGGCGCCGGTCCGCCGGCGCCCCGGACCCGTCCGTCCCACCGCGCCCTGGAGGATCCCGTGAGCGGCACCGTCGTCGACGCCCTGACCTGGTGGGTGCGCACGGTCCCGGACCATCCCGCCGTCGACCTCGACGGCGACGTCCTGACCTACGCCGAGCTCGACACCTGGGCCGACGGCGTCGCCGCCGTCCTGCGCGGGCACGGCGCGGCGCGGGGCGACCGGGTCGGGATCGTGGGCACCAACAGCCTCGAGTGGTGTGTCGCGGCGGTCGCCGCCTGGAAGATCGGGGCCGTGGTCTGCGGGTTCAACCAGCGTTTCCTCGCCGCCGAGCTCGGGGCACTGGTGTCGCTGTGCGAGCCCGCGGTCGTGTTCGGCGACGCCGCCCACCTGCCCGTGCTGGAGGAGGTGCGGCGTTCCGGGCCGGAGTTCACCGTCCTAGGGCTCGACGACGCCGTCACGGCGGCCCGCGGTGGGGAGCACGACCCGGCCCCGGCGTTCGGGGCCGAGCCCGACGACCCGACCTCGATCGTCTTCACCAGCGGCACGACGGGCACGCCGAAGGGCGTCGTGTTCACCCACCGCATGATCGCCGGGATCATGCACGAGTGGTCCCTGGGCGAGCGGGTCGGGCCCAACGACCTGCGCGTCCTGCTCGTCCTGCCGATGTTCACCGCGGCGGGCGTCGTGTGGGGGCTCTCCCGGAGCCTCGTGCAGGGCGGGACGATGTACCTCCAGCCGGGCTTCGACCCGCCCCGGGCGCTGGAGGTGCTGCAGGAGGCCCGGATCACCACCTTCACCGGCCCGCCGATCCTCTTCGAGCAGATCTCCCGGGTGCCCGGGTTCGAGCGGGCACGGCTGGACCACCTCACGACCGCGTGGGTCGGCGGTGCCCGGGTCCCGGTGCCGCTGCTGGAGAAGTGGCGCCCGCGCGGGGTCGCGCTCCGCCAGCTGTACGGGCAGACCGAGATCGGCGGCACCGCCACCGCGATGTCCGCGGAGGGGCGCTGCGGCATCCCGACAAGTGCGGCTGGGGCGGGCCCTTCACCCGCATCCGGGTCCTCGACCCCGACGGGCGGGACTGCGCCGTGGGCGAGGTCGGGGAGATCGTCATGCGCGGGCCGGGCATGTTCCCCGGCTACTGGCGCAACGAGGAGGCCACGAAGCAGGCGCTGCGGGGTGGCTGGCTGCACACCGGCGACCTCGGGACGCTCGACGCCGAGGGCCTGCTCACCTACGTCGACCGGATGGGCGAGATGATCAACTCCGGCGGCCTGAAGATCTCGCCGGCCGAGCTGGAGACGGTGATCGCCCAGGTCCCCGGGGTGATCGAGGTGGCCGTCGTCCCGGTGCCCGACGCGAAGTTCGGCGAGACGTCGGCCGCGGTCGTCCACGTCGACGGGGACCTCGCCCCGGCCGACCTGGTCGCGTACTGCAACGAGCGCCTCGCGGACTACAAGGTGCCCCGCTACGTGGTCACCCACGACGGGCCGCTGCCGCGGATGGCGAGCGGGAAGATCGCCAAGCGCGACCTGCGTGCGGTCTGCGCCGACGCGCCCGAGCGCTTCCCGAAGGTCCGCTGAGGGCTCACGACCCGGTGCCGTGCTCGTGGGCGGACAGCCACGCCCGGTGCTCCGGCGATGGCGAGGCACGCTCCCGGACGGCGAGGTGCCCGCTGCCCAGCCGCCCGCCGCAGCGCCAGGTCCCGTAGGTCTCGGTGGCGAAGTGTCCACCGTCGTGGGTGGACACCCCCGAGAGGTCCGTCTCGCCGGTGAACTCGTAGCCGTGCCCGGAGCCGGTCCACACCTGCAGGCGGGCGGTGAGCGGGGTGTGCCCGTCCTCCGCCGTCACGATCCGGTTCGCCACCCGGACGACGCCGTGCCGCACCCCGCCGTCGACGACGTAGCCGTAGTCCCCGCGGCCGCGCCGGTCGCTGGTCATGGCGTAGACGACGGCGAACAGGTCCTCCCCGAAGGTCAGGTGCCCCCAGCGGTAGGTCGCGGCGAGGTCGCCGTAGTCGCGCGGGCCCCAGGAGTGGTCGTGGAAGGCGAACGCGGTGGCGGTCCCGCCGTCCGGGAACGTCGCGGCGACCCGCCCGAAGACCTCGTAGTGACCGGTCCCGGGCGAGCGGTAGTCCGAGATCGTGTTCCCGCGGGGCGCCAGCGGCTCGGTGAACCCGGTGAAGGCCAGCTCCACCTGCGGCAGCCGGGTCGTGTACTCGCGCAGCGGGACCGTGGTGCTCACGTCCAGCGGGCCGGCCCGGAACTCCGCGGGGTCGTAGTCGTCCATCGGGACGTTGAGCGACTGGTAGCGCTCCAGCACCTCGCCGCCGCGGGCGACCCAGCTCTGCACACACGCACGCCCGCGTGCGGGCTGGAAGTCGACGTGGTGGTACCCGCCGGAGCGGGTGAGCGGGTCGTACCAGGAGGTCAGCCAGGACTCCTGCCAGCCCGGCACGTCGCCGTCGGGGTGGTGCCGGTGGTGGTCCTCGGGGGTGTAGCTCACGCGGGGTCCTCCAGACGCGCGTCGATCCGGTCCAGCAGCCTGCGGACGCTGCGGGGGTCGTCGTCGCCGGGGACCGGCAGCCCGGCGCGGGCGCGGTCGGCGAACGCCCCGGCCCGCAGCAGCGCGAGCTGGTACAGGGCGAACACCTCGTGCCAGCGCAGGTCCACGACCGGCAGGCCGGTGCCTGCCCGCCAGCGGTCGAGCGTCTCGTCGCGCGTCCCGAGCCCGGGCAGGCGGTCGACGCCGGCGTCGGTGCTGTGGTTGCGGTCGAACATCAGCCACCAGGCGAGGTCGACCGTCGGGCCGCCGAGCGAGACCATCTCCCAGTCCAGCACCGCGGTGCACCGGGTCCCGGCGAATAGCATGTTGCCCAGCCGGGCGTCGCCCCAGGACAGGCCGGCGGGCGCGTCGGCCGGGACGTGCGCGCGCACCCAGTCGCGGACGCCCGCCAGCGGCCCGAGCGGCGCCCGCTCACCGACCCAGTCCGCCATCCGCTCCCAGTACCGGACCAGCGGGACCGGCCCCGGTTCCAGGAAGTCCACGGTGGACACGTCGGCCCGGTGCAGCCGGCACATCTGGTCGAGCGCGTCCTGCCAGAGCGCCCGGCGCGCGTCCGCGGGCAGGTCGTGCAGCGGACCCGCGGTGTTGTAGTTCGGGTAGTCGGGCGGGACGAACCCGGCCACCCGCTCGGTCACCAGGAACGGGGCACCGAGGACCTCGCCGGTGGGGTCGACGCCGTACACGGCGGGCACCGGCACCGCGGTGTGCGCGGCGACCCACCGCAGCGCCGCCGCCTGCCGCTCCAGGTCGGGATCGAGGTAGGCGGCCGCCTCCGGGACCGTCAGCCGCACGACGATCCCGCGGGTGCCCCGGGTGGTGCGGCACTCGGCCAGGACCGTCTCGTTCGCGGTGCCCGCGCCCTCGGCCGGGCGGGTCCGCTCGACGGCCAGGACGCCGTCGAGGGCACCGTGCGACCGCAGCCAGTCACCCAGCCGCCGTTGCAGGTCGTCGAGGTCGCGGCCGGTGCGGCGGAGCAGGTCGACGGCCACGTCAGCCGGTCCGTTCCGCGACCCGCCGCAGGCCGGCGAGCGACCGGCCGATGTTGTCGCGCTGGAACTCCGCGAACGTGTGGCCGCCGGTCACGATCCGGTCCACGACGGCGGCGACGACGTCCGGCCAGGGGCGCTCGTCGGTCCACGTGAGACGGACCCGGGTGGCGGTGCCGTCCGGTTCGAGCTGGTACCGCCAGGCCGCGTTGCGGATCCGGAGCGACGGGGACCGCAGGCCCCAGTCGCGGGCCGAGAACCCGAAGCGGCGCCCGGGCTCGACCTCGGTGACGACGCAGCGCGTGGTCCACCGCAGCGGCCCGCGGCGGTTGCTGCCGACGAAGGCGTCGCCGACCGCCGGGGTGGAGCCGGCCGGGAGCGTGGCCCCCGTGTTCTCCGGGCTCCACTCCGGGTAGCGGGCCGGTTCGGCGACGAGCCGCCAGAGCGCCTCGGGGGAGGCCTCGACGTGGATCTCGTCGCTGATCGTGCGTGACCGCGGCATGGCCGGTCTCCTCGCGTCGGCGCCGGGGAACGACCGCAGTGTACGAGACAAACGACGAAGTCCATCATCTGTCCGGTCCGGTCGGCCCGGAACACCGGATCGCTGCGCCGGTCGTACGGGGACCGACCCGCGGGCGGGATCAGGAGGAGTGGACCACCACGCTGCGCAGGGTGCTGCCGTCGTACATCGCGGCGTATCCCTCGTTGATCTCGTCGAGGGTGAAGGTGCGGGTGACGAGCTCGTCGAGCTTGAGGGCGCCGGCGCGGTACAGGTCGAGCAGCGCCGGGACGGCCTGTGCCGGTGACCAGGAGCCGTAGAGGCAGCCCTGGATGCGCTTCTGGTACATGGGCAGCTGGGCGAGGTCGAGCGGGACCGCGCCGGCGTCGCGGCCGGGAACCGCGGTGGCGACCACGGTGCCGTCCTTCCGCACGGCGTCGAACGCCTGGGCGATGTAGGTGCCCTTGAGCGTGCTGGTGGTCACGACCGCGACGTCCGCGCCCTGCCCGTTGGTCAGCGAGCGGGCGAGCTCGGTGGCCTCCTCCATCGACCCCAGCGCGTCGGTCGCGCCGAAGGACAGTGCGCTCGCGCGCCGGTTCGGCAGGGGATCGACGGCGATCACGCGGACGGCACCGGCGTGCGCGGCACCCTGCACGGCGTTGATCCCGAGCCCTCCGGTCCCCATGACGATCACGACGTCGCCGGGCCGGACACCACCCGCGTTGACGGCGGAGCCCCAGCCGGTCGGTACCCCGCAGCCGACCAGGGCCGCGGTGGTCAGCGGGATGTCCGTGCCGATGGGGATGCAGCAGTGCTCGGGTACGACACCGAACTCGGAGAACGTGCCCACGAAGGACGCCTGCGCCACGTCGCGACCCTGGTGGTGCATCCGGAAGGTGCCGTCGAGCATGGCGCCGCGCCCGATCAGGGCCCCCAGGTCGCAGAGGTTCTGCATCCCGCTCGCGCACCATCGGCAGCGACCGCAGCCCGGCAGGAACGAGGTGACCACGTGGTCACCGACCTTCAGGGTGGTCACCCCCGGGCCGACGGCCTCGACGACGCCCGCCCCCTCGTGCCCGCCGCAGTAGGGCAGCACCTGGGTGGCGCTGTCCCCGGTCGCGTGGTGCTCGTCGGAGTGGCAGAGCCCGGACGCCGCGTAGCGCAGCAGGACCTCGTTCGCACGGGGCCCGTCGATGTCCACCTCGTGGACCTCCCACTTGCCGGGGACCTCCATCAGCAGTGCGGCCCTGCTCTTCATCGCGACTCCTCGCGGACTCGGTGGTGGGTGTGGGGGACGTCGGGGTACAGATCGCGGACCCGGCGGCGGGCGATCTTCCCGCTGGCCATGCGGGGCAGCGGCTCTGCCCGGTGGATCACGTAGCGGGGCACCTTGTAGCCCGCCAGCCTGTTCCGGCAGTGGGCGACGACGGCGGCGGCGTCGGGGACCGCGTCGCCGTGGACGACGGCGGCCGGGGTCTCGCCGAACCGGTCGTCGTCGACCGGGATCACGCAGACCTCGTCGACCCCCGGCAGTCCGGCGATCACGTTCTCGATCTCGGAGGGGGCGATGTTGTAGCCCCCGGAGATGATGAGGTCCTTCATCCGGTCGACCATGCGGATCAGTCCGGACCCGTCGGCCACCCCGAGATCGCCGGTCCGGAACCAGCCGTCGCGCCATGCGGCCGCGGTGGCCTCGGGCTTGCGCCAGTAGCCGGGGGTGATGGAGGGGCCGCGGGCGACGATCTCGCCCTCCTCACCGGGCCTGCAGTCGCTGCCGTCCTCGCGTACGACACGGTGCGGGGTGAACACCGAACCCCGCCCGATCGCCTCCGGATGGGCGACCGCCTCCTCCGCCGGGTTCATCGACGACAGCCCGTGCAGCTCGGTCATCCCGTAGGACTGCCGGAGCACGACACCCTTCTCCAGCCACAGCCGGAGGTTGTCGGGGGAGACCCGGGCACCGGCCACGGTGGCGAGCCGGACGCAGGACAGGTCGGCGTCGGCGAACTCCGGGACCGCCGACATCTGCTCGAACAGAAGCGGGACCCCGCAGGCGACCTCGACGCGCTGCTCGGCGATCCGCCGCAGCATCGCCACGGCGTCGAACCCGCGCTCGTAGAAGAGGGTCATGCCGCGGGTGAGCGGGTGCAGCACGTGCCAGGGCAGTCCCGGCATGCCCGACATGGAGAGGACGTAGATGATCCGCCCGCCGGGGCGCATCACCGGCTCGGTCACGGCGAACTCGGTCACGAAGCTGACGAACCCGCGGTGGGTGATCGTGACGCCCTTCGGCTCCGAGGTGGTCCCGGAGGTGTAGACGATGACGGCGACGTCGTCGGGTGACACCGCAGGCGGGGGCAACGGGTCGGTGGGCGGGGAGTCCGGCGCAGGGCGCTGCTCCGCGAACGACTCCATCGACAGCAGCCGGATCGGCGCGTCACCGATCGCCTCGCTCATCGCCGGGCGGACGGTCGCGTCGGCGACGACGGCGACGGCGACGGGTTCGGCGTCGCCGAGCTGGTAACGGAGCTCGGCCGCGGTGAAGCGGTTGTTGAACGGAACCGCGACGGCGCCGAGTTTGAGCGCGCCGATGGCGGAGACGATCCACTCGAGCTGGTTGGCGCCGCCGAATCCGACGCGATCCCCGGCGCGTACGCCGGTGCCGGCGAGCCGGCGGGCGGCGTCGTCGGTCCAGCGGTCGAGGACCGCGTAGCCGACCTCGTCGGTGCCGTCGAAGACGACGGCCGGTCTGTTCGGGGTGGTGCGCGCCCACCATCGGACGCCGTCGGTGATCGTTCGATTCTCCCGGTGGTGGTCAGGAGAGCGCGGAGCCGTCCGCGCGGATGCGGGGACGACCGGCGTCCGCACTCCTGTGTGCGGTGACGACCTACAGAGCGGAGCGCGTTCCGGATCGGAACGCGGGCGAATGATTCTTACCTTATGGCGGTAGGTAGTACTGGTCAAGACATGGGTGTGTTCCGGTTCACCCGGCGTTGTCGATACCGCGCAGGAACGTGCGGATCGACTCCGCCCACAGTGCCTCCGGCGCCAGCCGGTTGGCGGCCACGGCCCGCGCCATCGCAGGCTCTTCCAGGGGGTCGACGTGCGGGAACGTCTCCCTGCGGGTCCCCGGTCGTTTCATCGCCTCGGTCAGGGCCGCGCCCAGTGTGAAGCGGTCCAGCGCGTCGAGGACCAGGACCTGCAGGTGCGTGGGGACCCCGGCGTCCGCCAGTAGTCGTGCCGACACCTCGTAGACCGGTGCGAGCACCTCGCGCGGCATGAACTCCAGCAGTACGGGCGCCGCGTTGGCGTGCCGGAGCACGGTTCGCCGGAAGTTCAGGCTCTGGGTGACGAGGTACTCGATCCAGTCCCTGGCGTCGCGCTCGCGCGGACGCGGGGTCTCCAGGACGATCGCCCGTGCGACCTCCTCCAGGATCGAGGCCTTGTCCGGGAAGTGGTAGTAGAGCGACGGCGCCTGCACCTCCATGTCCCGGGCCAGCCGCTTCAGGCTGAACGCCTCCAGGCCCTCCGCGTCGATGATCGCCAGGGCGGCGGAGACGATGGACGCGGGACTCAGCAACGGCTGGGCGGGACGCGGCATGGCAGGAGTATGGCGCACCGTTCTGGATCGAACTGCGAGACATACCTATTGTCGTAAGGTTAAGCGGCCCGTCGCGGCCGCACGCCGGTCGTCGACGAGGGAGTCCTCATGGGTGTGCTGGACGGGCGGATCGCCCTGGTGACCGGCGGGTCGTCCGGGATCGGGCTCGCCTCGGCGGTGGCGCTGGCGGCCGCGGGCGCCGACGTCGGCATCGCCGACCTGGACGTGGACGGTGGTGAGGCGGCAGTGGCCCGGATCAGGGCCCACGGGCGCCGCGCGGTGTTCCAGCGGGTCGACGCGACGGACGAGACGCAGGTCGCGGGCGTCGTCGGCCAGGTGGTGGCCGAGCTGGGCGGGCTCGACCTGGCGCTGAACAACGTCGGCCGCGGGGAGCTCGGGCGCACCGTGACGACGACGTCGCTGGAGAGCTGGAACGCGATCATCGGCCGGTCCCTGACCTCGACCTGGCTCGCCATGAAGTACGAGATCCCGGCGATGGCGCAGCGCGGCGGCGGGGCGATCGTGAACATGTCGTCCAGTGCCGGGGTCAGTCCTCAGATCACGGCCTCGCCCGCCTACGCCGCGGCCAAGGCCGGCGTCGTGCACCTGACCTGCTACGCCGCGCGGCAGTACGCGGACCAGGGGATCCGGGTCAACGCGGTGGCTCCGGGGCTGACTCTGACGCCACGGGTCGAGCAGTGGTTCGCGCCCGACGCGATCGCGGACGAGGTCGCCGAGAGCCAGTTCGTGCACCGCGCCGCGGCGCCGGAGGAGGTCGCTGCGGCGGTGGTCTACCTGTGCTCGCCGGCGGCCGCGATGGTCACCGGGCACACCTTGCCGGTCTCCGGCGGGGTCCGGTGACCGACGGTTGACAGATCTTAAACTATACCCGTAAGGTAAAAATCATCGCCCGGCTGGCGCATCTGTGCCAATGATCTGCGCGGCGAATCCTTCTCACCCGCGATTGTCCGACGAGGGGGAGTGTCTCGTGAGTCTCGAGCTCTACATCGACGGTGGGTGGATCGCGTCCGCCGCCACCGAGTGGATCGAGGTGCTCGACCCGGCGACCGGGAAGCCGCTCGCCGACGTGCCGGCCGGGGATGCCGCCGATGTCGACCGTGCCGTCCGCGCGGCTCGCCGGGCGCTCCCGGACTGGGCGGCGACCGCACCGCCGGAGCGGGCGGCGTTCGTCTCCCGCCTCGCGGACGAGCTGGAGCGCCGAGGGGACGAACTGACCGGGACCGTGGTGTCCGAGGTCGGCAGGCCCCGGCGGACCGCGCGCTGGGCGCAGGTCGGCCTGGGTGTCCTTGACCTGCGCGAGGCGGTGACGGCGGCGGCCGGCTTCCCGTGGGAGCAGCCGCTGCGCAACTCGGTGGTCGTGCGGGAGCCGGTCGGCGTCGTCGGTGCCATCACGCCCTGGAACTACCCGCTGCACCAGATCACCGCCAAGATCGGGGCCGCACTCGTCGCGGGCTGCACGGTCGTCGTCAAGGCCAGCGAGGTCGCCCCCCCTCACCGCGAACCTGCTGGCCGAGGCGGTCGACGCGGTGGGCGTACCGGCCGGGGTGTTCAACCTCGTCCACGGGTACGGCCACGTCGCGGGGGAGGCACTGGTGCGCCACCCCGACGTCGACATGGTCAGTTTCACCGGCTCGAACGCCGTCGGGAAGCGGATCATCGAGCTCTCCTCGGGCACCGTGAAACGGGTGTCGCTGGAGCTCGGCGGCAAGAGCGCCGCCGTGCTGCTGCCGGACCTCACCGACGAGGAGTTCGCGAGGGCGGTGCCGCACACGGTGCGGGCCTGCTACATGAACGGCGGTCAGTCCTGCAACGCGCAGACCCGCATGCTCGTCCCGCGCGAGCGCCTCGCCGTCGCGGAGGAGCTGGCGAAGCGGGCGGCCGAGTCCTACGTCCCGGGCGACTCGGCCGCGGACGCCACCAAGCTGGGCCCGCTGGTCACCGCGGACCAGCGTGACACGGTCCTCGGCTACGTCCGGACCGGCGTCGCCGAGGGCGCCCGCCTGGTCACCGGCTCGACCGAGCCGCTGGACGGGCCCGGCTACTTCGTGGCGCCCACGGTGCTCTCCGACGTCGCGCCGGACGCGACCGTGGCGCAGGAGGAGATCTTCGGGCCGGTGCTGTCGATCATCCCGTTCGACACCGAGGACGAGGCCGTCGAGATCGCGAACGGCACGATCTTCGGGATCGCGGGCGCCGTCTGGTCCACCGACACGGCCCACGCCGAGGTCGTCGCCCGGCGCATCCGGGCCACCCAGATCGAGGTCAACGGCGGCGGCTTCAACGGTGCTGCGCCCTTCGGTGGCTTCAAGCAGTCCGGGCACGGCCGCGAGGGCGGCGCGTTCGGGCTGGAGGAGTTCGTCGAGATCAAGAGCATGCAGTTCCGTCCCGCGTCCTGACCTGTCCTGTCCACCCGAGAAGGACCCACCACCATGGCCGACCCCGGGCTCTACCCTGCCTTCCCCTATGACGCCGAGACCGCGGCGGGCCTGGCCCGCACCATGTTCGACCACCTGGACAACGGCACCACCGACATGGCGCCCGGCGTCCTGGAGATCGACCCGGGCGTCTACCGCGATCCGGAGCTCGCCGCCCGTGAGCGCGCCGAGCTGTTCGGCTACGTCCCGATCATCGCCGCGCACGGCACCGAGCTGCCGAAGCCGAACGACTACCTGACCGTGCAGCTGCCCAACAACGAGGTCGTGCTCGTGCGGCAGCGGGACGGGCAGGTCCGGGCGTTCGGTGAACACCTGCCGTCACCGTGGCGCCCGGCTCGTGAACGAGGACTCGGGCAACCGGCGCTTCTTCTCCTGCCGCTACCACGGCTGGTCCTACGGCGGCGACGGCAGCCTGCGCGCCATCGCGGACGGGTCGACCTTCGGCGAGATGGACACGACCTGCCTGGGGCTCAAGGAGGTCCCGGCCGAGGAGCGGCACGGCTTCGTCTGGGCGGTGGACTCCGCCGCCCCCGGCCGGAAGATCGACGTCGGCGAGTGGCTCGGCCCGGACCTCGACGCCTCGCTGGGCGCGATGGAGATGGACCGCTACCACTGCCACCGGGCCGGCGACTTCGATCTGGAGATCAACTGGAAGGTCCTGATGGACGCCTTCCTCGACGGGTACCACATCGCGTACGCCCACACCGGGACCGTCGCGCCGTACTTCCACAACAACGCCCAGACCTGGCAGCCGATGGGCCGCCACGGACGGATGGTCTCCGCACGCAGGAGCATCGACACGATCCGCGGCGAGGACCCGGCGACCGTGGACGTGAACCGGCACCTCACCGTCGCGCACTTCCTCATGCCCAACATGAGCGTGCTGCGCCAGCCGGACCACCTCGAGGTGCTCAACTTCGTACCCGCGCCGCAGACGGCCGTCGGTACCCGGATGCAGATGCGGATCCTGACCCGCGAGCCCGCCACCACCGACGAGCTGACGGCGCGGTGGGAGAAGAACTGGACCATCCTCCAGGCGGTCCTGCAGGACGAGAACATCGTGGTCAACGAGGGGCTGCAGAAGGCCGTCTCGAACACCGACATCGGGCCGCTCTTCTTCGGCCGCAACGAGATCGCCAACCAGCACTTCCACCGCTGGATGGCCGCCGCACTCGCCGACCCCCGGCACTGGGGCTGATCATGGGGTACTCGTTCCACGAGCACCGGATCCCCGGGGGGATCGGGGCCGACGACGGCTTCTGGGAGTCCCTGGAGGACGGCGAGTTCCGGCTGCCGCGCTGCGCCGGCTGCGCGGCCTGGACCTGGCCCGCGCACCACCGGTGCGCGGCCTGCGGGGGCTGGGAACAGCGCTGGGAGCCGACGGCGATGGAGGGCCGGATCTTCTCGTGGACCCGGGTCCACGCCGGGGTCGGCCGGACCCGGGAGGTCCCCTACGTCGTGGTGGTGGCCGAGCTGCCCGCCGCGGCGGGCGCCCGGGTCCTCGGGAGGCTGGCCGGACCGGACACGGCCGTCGCGATCGGAGCGCCGGTGACCGGGCACATCGACCCGCCGTCGGCGCGGACGCGGGGCTACGCCGCGCTCCGCTGGAGCCTGTCGTGCTGAGGGGGACCACGGCGGTCGTCGGGCTCGGCGACACGCCGTTCCACAAGCGTGGGACCAGTGGCGAGCCCGCACTCAAGCTGGCGCTGCGGGCGATCGTGGCCGCCGCCGAGGACGCGGGGATCGACCCGGCGGACATCGACGGGTTCGTCTCCTACGGTGCGGAACGCGCGGAGGGCCAGCGGATGATGGCCGCACTGGGTACCAGGGAGCTGCGCTTCGGTGCGCTGGCCTGGACACACGGCGGCGGGATCCCGGGTGCACTCGGGCTGGCCGCGACGGCGATCGTCACCGGCCAGGCCGAGATCGTCGCCGTCTACCGGGCGATGTCGGAGTTCCGGGGCAGCCGGGGCAACGTCGACGTCGGACAGGGGGACACCCCGGCCCAGCAGCTGGTCAACGGCATCGAGGTGCCGGCACAGATGTGCGCGCTGCGCACCATGCGGCTCATCGAGGCCGAGGGCGTTCCCGCGCGGACCCTGCGGGACATGGCGTTGGTATCCTACCACCACGCCCGGAACAACCCGCGGGCCGTGGGCCGCAGCGGGCTGGACGCCGCGACCTACGACGCCTCGCGGTGGATCTCCGAGCCCTACCGGCTCTACGACTGCTCGCGGGAGAACGACGCCGGCTCCGCCGTGATCCTCGTGTCCGCCGAGCGGGCGAAGGACCTCCGGCCGACGCCCGCCTACCTGCTCGGTGCCCCGATGGGCGCGGCGGGGAGCTGGGGGATGCGGGAGGAGTCCGGGGATCCGTACTGGTCGGCGGGCTTCCAGGGCGTGGCGGACCGGCTCTGGCGCGAGACGGGCTACGGACCGGGGGACGTCGACGTCGCCCAGATCTACGAGAACATGACGGGGATGGGCGTGTCCGCCCTGATCGAGCACGGCTTCTGCACGCTCGAGGGGGCGGGGGAGTTCGTCACCGTCGACAACCTCGTCGCCCCGACCGGAACGCTGCCGGTCAACACCTCCGGCGGCAATCTCGCCGAGGGCTTCGTACACGGCATGAGCCTGGTCGGCGAGGCGGTGCGCCAGATCCGCGGCACCTCGTGCAACCAGGTGCCGGACGCGACCCTGTCACTGATGACGGGCGGCCCCGGGGACCCCGTCGTCTCCACCGCTCTGCTCGCCGGATCGGCGGCCCTCTGATGCGCCGCGTGGTGACGAGCGAGGGTGCCGACGGCCGCTCGTTCGTGCTCTCCGACGGCGAGGCGGCGACCGCCGAGGTCGGCATGATGGATCTCGACCTGTTGTGGCGCAACGACACCGCGCCGGCACTACCCGCGGACACCGAGGTCCCGGCCGAGGTGTCCTTCCCGCCGCCGGGCGGCGTCTGGGTGATCACCTGGACCATCCCGGCGGGCACCACCGGGGAGGACCCGGAGGAGATCGTGGCGAGCACCGGGGAGCGTCCCGGCTTCCACTCGACGGAGTCCGTCGACGTGAACGTGGTGCTCGCCGGCGAGGTCGTGCTGGAGCTCGACGAGGGCGAGGTCACCCTGCGCACCGGGGACCTCGTCGTCGTCAACGGCAGCAGGCATGCCTGGCAGAACAGGTCGTCGGAGCCCGTGCGGGTGCTCTCGACGATCGTCGGGGGCACCCGCACCCTCCGCTCTCTCCCTCACTGACGAGTCCTGAGAGGACCCACCATGTCCGCTGTACGCACCGCGGGATCCCGGGCGGTCGTGCTGACCTGCCTCGCGGTCACCATCATCGACGGCATCGACCTGCTGATGTTCGGCGCCGTGCTGCCGACACTGCTCGAGCGGGGTGAGTGGGGCATCACCGCCGTCTCGGCCGGTCTCGTCGGCAGCCTGTCGCTGTTCGGCATGATGATCGGCGCCACGGTCGCGGGCTACCTGACCGACATCGTCGGCAGGCGACCGATCGTGCTGGGCTGCGTCGCGCTGTTCTCGGTGTTCACCGGGGTCTGCGCGATCGCGCAGAGCCTGGAGATGTTCGCGATCTTCCGTTTCCTGGCCGGTCTCGGCTTCGGCGGCGCGTTGCCCACGGTCATCGCGCTGACCATGGAGTACGTCCGGATCGAGCGGCGGCAGTTCGCCAACGGGCTGATCCAGACGGGCTTCCCCGTCGGCGGCGCGATCATCTCCGTCGTCGCGATCTTCGCCATCCCCGCCTTCGGCTGGCACGCGCTGTTCGCCGCCGCCGCGGTGATCGGGCTCGTCCTGTTCGTCGTCGCCTACCGCAACCTGCCGGAGTCCATGGCGTTCCTCGTGGCCCGCGGCCGTGTGGACGAGGCCCGCGCGCTCGCCGAGCGCTACGACGTCGGCGACGGTGCGGAGTCCTCGATCGCGCTCGCGCAGGCCGACGCGGGGGCGGTCGAGCGGCGCTCGGCCCTCCGCTCGATGTTCGTGCCCGGCCTGCGGGTCGCGGTGGTCCTCTTCCCCGTGATCAGCTTCTTCGGTCTGCTCGTGTCCTACGGGATGAACACCTGGATCCCGCAGATCCTGCGCTCCACCGGCTACGACCTCGGCTCGGCGCTCTCCTTCCTGCTGGCGTTCAACATCGGCAGCGCCATCGGCATGGTCGTGCTCACCGGCCTCGCGGACCGCATCGGCTCGCGGCGCGTCATCTCGTCCGGGTTCGTCCTGGGCGCGCTCGCGGTGGCGGTCCTGATCCTGGGCCCGGCACAGGCCGTCGTGTTCACGCTGGTGCTGGTCATCGGCTTCTGCGCGTCGTCGCAGACCGCGGTCTAGGGGTTCGCCGGGGTGTACTTCCCGGCGTCCGCACGCGGCACCGTGCTCGGCCTCTGCACCGGCCTGGGCCGCCTCGGCGGCGTCGTCGGGCCGATCATGGTCGGTCTGATCATGTCGACGTCCGCGGGCGCGACCGGCGTGTTCTGGGCGTTCTGCGCGGTGGGCGTCGTGGCCGCCGTGCTCGTGTCCCTCGTGCCGCGGACCGGGTTGTCGGACAGGCGGACCGCGGTGGCGGGGACCGAGGTGGCCACCGCGTGACGCCCGGGGACCTCCACGACGACCTGACCCGGCGCCGCCGGCGGAGCTGACACCCGTCGTCCCGCTCGACACCCTCGTCCCACCCGGGGAGCCACCACCATGCCCACGCAGACCGCCGATGTCCCGCCCGAGCTCGTCGTCGACTTCGACATCACCGATCCCGCGCTCGCCGTGCCGCACGAGGCACTGGCCGAGCTGCAGGAGAGGACACCCGTCGCCTGGTCGCCGCGCCACGGCGGGCACTGGATCCTGACCCGCTACTCCGACTGCTACGACGCCTGCCGGGACTGGGAGACCTTCTCGGTCGCGAACGCCCAGGTGCCGCGGATCACGACCGAGCCGTCGATCCCGAACGAGATCGACCCGCCTGCCCACAGGGCCTACCGGGAGATCCTCAACCCGCTGTTCAGTCCACGTCGGATGGCGGCACTCGAGGACCGGATCAGGGCGACGGCGGTCGAGTTGATCACGGCCTTCGCCGCCCGCGGCACGTGCGACTTCGTGACCGAGTTCGCGCAGCCGATGACAGCGGGCACCTTCGTGGCGCTGATGGGGTGGCCCGCCGAGCACGCCGCGATGTTCGACCGCTGGACCACCGACCTGCTCGTCGGGAAGCCGGGCGGGACCCCGGAGGAGGACGCTGCGGTGCGCGGCGCAGCCGACGACGCCGTCCGCGGGTACTTCGGGGACATGATCGCCCGCCGGGACGACTCCCGCGCGGACGTGATGGCGCTGCTCTTCGCGGCCCGCTACCAGGGTGAGCGTCCGCTCACCGACGACGAGCTGCGCAAGATCCTCTGGCTCCTGATGGTCGGAGGACTGCACACCGTCCGCGGCGTGCTCTCCTGCGGCATCCTTCACTTGATCGGGGATCCGGCACAGCGCGCGGCGCTGATCGCCGACCCCGGCCTCTCGGCCACGGCGGCCGAGGAGCTGTTGCGGATCGACTCCCCCGTCGCGCTGGGCCGGCTCGTGGTGCGACGCACCGAGCTGCGCGGGGTGACCCTCGAACCGGGCGACCGGGTGCTGCTGATGTCGTCGGCCGCGGGCCGGGACGGGGAGGTCGTCGAGAACCCGCATGCGCTGGTGCTGGACCGGCCCGTGAACCGGCACCTGGCCTTCGGCGCGGGAGTGCACCGCTGCGTCGGGTCGCACCTGGCCCGCATCGAGATCCGGGTGGCGCTGGAGGAGATCCACCGCCTCGTGCCCGACTACGCACCGGACGGCGATCCGGTCTTTCACCACAGCCAGGTCCGGGGCCTCGAGCGCCTTCCCCTCCGCTTCACCCCGGCGGGATCGTGACCGCCGCCGCGAAGCTCGACCTCGGCGGGCGCCACGCACTCGTCACCGGCGCCGCGTCGGGCATCGGCCGCGCGACGGCGCTCTGGCTGGCCGAGGCGGGCGTCGCCGGTCTGGTGCTGGTCGACACCGACGTCGCCGATCCGGCGCTGTGGGAACGGATCGAGGCAGGGACACCGCGGCTCGACCACGCCGTCCTGAACGCCGGGGTGCCGCCCGCGGGCGTCGCCGTCGCCGACATGTCGGCGCAGCAGTGGCGCCGGGTGCTGGGCACCAACCTGGACAGTGCCTTCCACGGCCTGCGCTGCGCGTTGCGGCTCATGCGGCGCGGGGCCGGCGGCAGCGTGGTGCTGACCTCGTCGGTCGCGGGTGTCCGGCCGATGGAGTCGACGGCGGACTACGGCGCGGCGAAGGCCGGTCTGACGCACCTGGCCCGGGTCGCGGCCCTGGAGAACGCCGCGCACGGGATCCGGGTCAACGTGGTCGTCCCGGGCAGCGTGGACACGGGGATCTGGGACGCACAGGACGGCTTCCGGCGGACCGTCGCCGATCATGACGGTGACCGGGCCGCGGTCGTCGCGCGGATGGGAGCGCTGAACACCCCGCGGGGGCGGTGGGCCCGGCCCGAGGAGATCGCGGACTCCATCGGCTTCCTCCTGTCCGACCTGGCCGCCAACGTGACCGGCACGTCGCTGGTCTCCGACGGTGGTATCTCCCTGGTCAGCGCGCGGAGCCGGGTGTAGCCGGTGACCGGGACCGAATCCGGGGTGGACCCCGACCTGGAACCGTTGCTGGCGCGGATGCCCACCCGTCCGCTCGGCGCCGCGACCCTCGACGCCGACCGGGCGGCGATGCGCGGGGTGTGGGCCACGACGGCGCCCCCGCCCGACGACGGCGTCGTCCGTACCGAGCGGACCGTCCCCGGCCGCGACGTCCCCGTGGTGGTCCTCGCCCCGGCCGACCGCGGGCCGCGGCCCGTGCCGGCGCTGCTGTTCGTCCACGGCGGGGGCTTCGTCGGCGGCACCGCGGACAACGGCGCGCCGTTCCACCGGCGGATCGTCGCCGAGCTGGGCATCGTCGTGGTGTCCGTCGGCTACCGGCTCGCGCCCGAACACCGCTACCCGGCGCAGGTCGAGGACTGCTACGCCGCTCTGCGGTGGCTCCACGACGACGCGGCCGAGCTCGGCCTGGACCCGGCACGGATCGCGGTGGAGGGTGTGAGCGCAGGCGGGGCGCTCGCGGCGTCGCTGGCCCTGCTGGTGCGCGACCGCGGCGAGCTCTCGCTCGCGCTGCAGTCACTCGTCTACCCGATGCTCGACGACCGCCCCGCCGCGACCGAACCGGACGGCGTGACCGGGCGGATCGCCTGGTTCCGGGAGAGCGACAGGTTCGGCTGGACCTCCCTGCTGGGCCCGGACGTGGCCGGTGGACCGGACGTTTCGCCCTACGCCGCCCCGGCGCGCGCCGCCGACCTGACGGGCCTGCCACCCACCTACATCGGCGCCGCCGCCCTCGACCTGCTCGTCCACCAGAACCTCGACTTCGCCCGGCGGCTGATCGCGGCGGGCGTCCCGACACAGCTCGAGGTCTACCCGCGGACCTTCCACGGTTTCGACGTCGGATCCGCGCCGGTGAGCGAGACCTTCAAGCGCAACCGCCTGGCCGTGCTGCGGCGGGGCCTGGGCATCGACGGACAGGAGCACCCATGACCACCTGCGGACCCTCGTCGCCGCCGACGGACTTCGACCTCGCGGCGCTGCGCGCGAAGTACGCGGCGGAGCGGGACCGGCGGCTGCGCGAGGACGGCTCGGCGCAGTACGTCCACACCGGCGCGGGGGAGCGCACCGACTTCTGGGAGGCGGACCCGCACAGCCCCCCCGGTGGACCGTGACGCGATCGCGTCCGACGTGGAGGTGCTCGTGGTCGGCGGCGGCTTCGCCGGTCTGCTGGCGGGGGCGTACCTGACCGAGGCGGGCGTGACCGACGTCCGGATCGTCGACATGGGCGGTGACTTCGGCGGGGTGTGGTACTGGAACCGGTACCCCGGCATCCAGTGCGACAACGAGGCGTACTCCTACATCCCGCTCCTCGAGGAACTCGGCTACATGCCGTCCCAGCGGTTCCCGGACGGCGCCGAGATCTACGAGCACTGCCGCAACATCGGCAAGCATTTCGGGCTCTACGACGGTGCCCTGTTCGGCACGATGATCAGGGCGATCCGCCGCGACGAGGAGACGGGCCGCTGGATCGTGACCACCAACCACGACGACGAGCTGCGCGCCCGCTACGTCGTGCTGGCCACCGGTCCGTGGAGCAAGCCGAAGCTGCCGGGCATCCCCGGTCTCGACGACTTCACCGGCCACACGTTCCACTCGGCACGCTGGGACTACGGCTACACCGGTGGCAGCGTGTCCGACGTCGTCCTGGCCGGGCTCGCCGACAAGCGCGTCGCGGTCATCGGGACGGGGGCCACGGCGATCCAGATCGTGCCCCACCTCGGCCGCCACGCCCAGCACGTGTACGTGTTCCAGCGCACTCCGTCGGCCGTCGACGAGCGTCGCAACCCGCCCACCGACCCGGCGTGGGCCGCCTCGCTGGAACCGGGCTGGCAGAAGCGGCGCCAGGCCGCCTTCCACGCGTTCACCTCAGAGCCCTTCCCGACCCTGTCGCCGGCCGACGACGTCGCCTGCGACTTCTTCACCGAGGTGGGCCGCAACGTCTCCGCACGGATCGCCGGCCGGTCGCTGACCCCCGACGAGCTCGCCGCGATCCGGGAGGAGGAGGACTACGCGGTCATGGAACGCGTCCGCCGCCGCGTCGACGACATCGTGCAGGACCCCGCGACGGCCGAGTCCCTCAAGCCCTACTACCGCTACCTGTGCAAGCGGCCCTGTTCGAGCAACGAGTACCTGGAGACCTTCAACCGGCCGAACGTGACCCTCGTCGACGTGTCCGGATCCCGCGGGGTGGAGCGCATGACCGCGCGCGGAGTCGTCGCCGGCGGCCGCGAGCACGAGGTCGACTGCGTGATCTTCGCGAGCGGGTTCGAGATCTCCGCCCAGGACCAGCGGCTCGCCTCCGGCATCGACGAGATCGTCGGCCGCGACGGCCTCTCGCTGCACGACCACTGGCGCGACGGCTTCCGGACCCTGCACGGCATGACCAGCCACGGGTTCCCGGGGATGTTCTTCATGGGCAACACCCAGGGCGGGGGGAACGCCAGTGTGACGGCCAACTACGTGCAGCAGGGCGGGCACATCGTCTACATCGTCGCCCAGGCGCACGCCCGCGGCGCGACCACCGTCGAGCCCACCCGGCAGGCACAGGACGACTGGGTCGCACTGATCCGCGCCGTCGCGTCGCCGACGACGTTCCTGGAGCAGTGCACGCCCGGCTACTACAACAACGAGGGCGGTGGGCACGGCGGGATCCGGCCCGCGGTCGGCGACCGCTACGGACGCGGCTTCTACGAGTTCGACCGGCTGCTGCGCGACTGGCGCGACACGGGCGAGCTGCCGGGGATGACCCTGGTCGGCGCGGACGGCGCCGGGGACGACTGACCTTCCGGCGGACCCGCACCCGCACCGGGGCGCCGCCCGCGAGCGACGCACCCGGTGCGCGGTGTCAGCCGACCAGTCCGATGTGGAACACCAGGTCGCTGCGGTCGTGCTCGAAGAGCAGCGGGCGGAGTGCCTCCAGCAGCGGCTCGTCGTCGTGGTCGGCGACGGCCTCGATGTCGCCGGCGCCCTGCTCCCGCAGCCGCGTCACGGCCGCGGTGACCACCGCGCCGAGCGCCGGGCGCAGGGCCTCCGGCGGGGTCCCGGTGGCGACGGTGACCCCGGTGATCTCCGCGGGTCCGCCGTCGGGACCGGGCGCGCGGACCCGGGCCGTGCCCTCGGCGACACCGATCCGGACGACGCCACGGTCGTCGGCGCGATCGGCCCGGTCCCCGGTGTGCGGACCGGTCGGCTCCCCGGCCCGCCCGGGCACGGCACCCTCGGGCGTCGCCTCCCCGGCCGGCAGGACGAGATGGTGCCGGATCGCTGCGGTGGCCACGCCGGACCGGCGCGCCAGCCGTTCGGCCGCCGGATGGCTGCCGTGCGCGACCGCGTGCAGCGTGTGCAGGCCGGTGCCGGCCCACCCACCCCCGCCCACGGCGCGGGTCCCGAGCTCCTCACCGACCGCGGTCGCGACGCCGATCGCCCGCCGGCGCGGGTCGACGACCAGGTCGGCGGCCCCGGTGCCGTCCCCGAGGTCCCGGATCGTCAGCACCCCGGCGAGCACGTAGGCGTCGTCGTGGTCGACGTCGTGCCGGTGCAGGCAGGTGTCGATCTCGATCACGGTGGTCGCGCCGGACGACCCGCCGCGGTCCGGCCGGGGCGGCCCGAAGCCCATCTCGGCGTCGTACCGGGCGGCCCGGTCGAGCAGGTCCCGGGCCGCGGCGGACGGCGCCGTCGTCCGCCGCAGCCGGACCGGGTCCGCTCCGAGTGCGCTCGTGGTCATCCCGCGTCCGGCTCGGTGCGGACCAGCCGGTCGAGCTCCCGGCGGAACAGGTGGTTCCCCAGCTCGTTGCGGCCCAGCAGCATCGTCCCGGCGTCCTGGCTGCGCATCGCGGCCTGCGATCCCTCCAGGATGGGGAAGTCCTCGTCGTGGATGATCGAGATCATGATCTTCCAGTTCTTCGCCCAGAGGGTGTCCCACTTCTCCTGATCCATCCCGAGCGCCTCGGTGGTGGGAGCCATGATCCGCATCTCCATCACCGAGTTCTCCGGGTCGGCGCCGTAGGGCCGGAACGTCAGCAGCTCGACGTGCGTGGCGTGCTTGAGCAGCATGCTGTTCGGCGCCATGAAGCAGCTCTCGATCGTGTGCCTGCCGATGTCGGCGCCGGCCGGGTCCTCGTCGCCGATGAAGCGGTCGATGCTCTTGCGCGCGGCGAGGAACCAGAAGTGCCTGCCGAAGTCCTCCAGCGCCAGCTTGTTGGTGTGCAGGACCTTCCCGGCGGTGTTCGGGTGGGCGTACTTGACGTGGTAGTTGTCGAGGAAGCCGTCCTGCATGATCTTCCAGTTGGTCGGCCGGTCGAAGGTCTGCGGCGTGACGCTGACCAGGTCCTCGATCGCGTAGCCGGCCAGGATCGCGTCCATCTCGGGCCCGAGCCAGCTCTCGACGTCGATCTCGCGCTTCGCGTTGTCGATCATCCAGAGGAAGCCGTGGCGCTCCTGCACGGGCAGCTCGACCAGGCCGTGCTTCGAGCGGTCGAAGTCGCCGAAGGTGTCGTCGAGGGTCACCGTGCGCAGCTCGCCGCTGGGGTCGTAGGACCAGCGGTGGTACGGGCAGGAGAAGAGCCGGCAGCGGCCGGACTCCTCCTCGACCAGCTGCGCGCCGCGGTGCCGGCAGACGTTGACGAAGGCCTTCACGCCGCCGTCGCGCTGACGGATGACGATCGCGTTGTTGCGCGGCAGCCTGCGGGTGAGGAACTCGTTCGGCTTCGCGATCTCGGAGCCGTGCGCGACGATGAAGGGCACCTCGCCGAACACCCGGTCGCGCTCCAGCGCGGCGAGCTCGGTGTCCCGGTACTCCACCGCCTCGGACGGCGCGATCTCGCCGTACTCGTCGGTCGTCTCCTTCTCGACGTGCCGGAGCATGGTGCGGAACGCGCGGTCCCGGCGGTCGGTGGCACTGGTCTCGTCGACGGTCATGTCGGTCCTCCTCGTCGTCGTCCGGGTCGGTTCAGGCGGGCAGCGGCTTGCGGCCGTGCCGCCGGTGGGTGTCCGGGATGTCGGTGTGCCGGGTGCGGATCGCCGCCTTGTCGATCTTCATGCTCGGGGTCCGCGGCAGCGGGTCGTCGACGAGGACGACGTAGCGGGGCATCTTGTAGGAGGCGAGACGGGCCCGGCAGTGCTCCAGCACCGCCTCCTCGGTGACCGGTCCGGCGGTCCGCAGGAGGAGCGCGGGGGTCTCGCCGAACTCGTCGTCGGCGACGCCGATGACGGCGACCTCGACGACGTCCGGCAGGGTGAGCGCCGCGCGCTCGACCTCGGCCGCGTAGACGTTCATCCCGCCACTGATGATCATGTCCTTCAGCCGGCCGACGATCCGCAGCGCACCGTGGTCGTCGACGACGCCGACGTCACCGGTCCGCAGCCACCCGTCGCCGAACGTCTCGGCGGTGCGCGCCTCGTCGTCCCAGTACCCGGCGGCGACCCCCGGCCCGGAGATCCGGATCTCGCCGGGCTCGCCCGCCGGCAGCGGGGCACCGTGCGGATCGGTGACGGCGACCCGCGTGAGGATGCCGCCCTCGCCGACGGACTCGGGGCTGCGGACCGCCATCTCCACGGTGGGGAAGGTGACGTTCGACAGCGACTCGGTCAGGCCGTAGGCCTGGCGCAGCCCGACGCCCTTGGCCGACCACGCCTCGATCAGCTCGGTGGTGACGGGGTTGCCGCCGGTGAAGGCGACGGTCAGCGACGACAGGTCGGCGTCGGCGAACTCGGGCAGGCGCGCCATCTGCTCGTAGAAGATCGTGGTGGCGGCGAAGGTCGTGATCCGCTCGTCGCGGATCAGCCGCAGCGCGGTGCCGGCGTCCCAGCGGGGGAGCAGCACGACGCTGCCGCCGAGGACCAGCGGGCCCAGGAAGCCGTTGAGCAGGCCCGCCGCGAACGAGAACGCGCTGACGTTGAGGGCCCGCCCGCGGAGCAGCTCCGGTGCCTGCAGGGTCCACTCGAAGAACGCGCCCAGCAGGGACTCGTGGGTGTAGACGACGCCCTTCGGGTGTCCCGTCGAGCCGGAGGTCGGGATGATCGAGACCGGCCGGGACGGGTCGCGGGGCAGGTCCGGGAGCTCGGCAGCCGAGGCGGCCGAGCCGACCGCGCCGCCCGCGCCGACCTCGCCGAGCGTGCGGACCGTGGGCGCGCCCTCGCCGATCCCGTCCAGCACCGGCCGGTGCCCGTCGTCGGCGAGCACCATGACCGGGTCGATCCGCGCGAACACCTCGGAGAGCTCGAACGCCCCGAGCCGCTCGTTGAGCGGGCAGAGCACGGCGCCGGCTCGGAGTACGCCGAGCGCGGCGACGGCCCAGTCCACCGAGAGCGGCCCCAGGACGCCGACCCGGTCACCGGGGCGGACCCCGGCGTCGACCAGGGTGCGGGCGGCCGCGTCCTGTGCCTCGACGAGCGAGCTCCAGGACAGGGCGCGGTCGGGGTCCTGCAGGGCGGGCGCCTCCGGGCGGCGCCTCGACCAGGCGTACAGGGCGTCGAGAACGGTGGTGTTGCGCATCGTCGGGCGTCCTCCGTCGTGGTGGGTGGGGTGGTCGTACGCTCGGCTCAGCGAGCGAGAGGGTGGGGATGGGGCGCAGGCCGCTCATCACGCGGGACGGTGCAGCGCGCGCCGCGCTGGAGATCGTCGACGAGGGCGGGCCGGCGGCGTTGAGCCTGGAGCGGCTCGCCGCGGCCCTGAGCGTCCGCGCGCCCTCGCTCTACAACCACTTCACGGACAAGGCCGAGATCCTCGCCGAGGTCGCGCGGATCATCGTGCTCGACACCCCGCGCGTCCCGGACCCCGAGCCGGGCCGGTGGCAGGAGTGGCTGGTCGAGGAGACGACGCTGTTCCGCCGGTCGCTGCTGCAGCACCCGCGCGCCGTCCAGCTCGTGGTGGAGCACCTCCCGCAGCCGCTGCTCGTACGGCTCTACCAGCAGTACTCGCGCCTGCTCGCGGCTCACGGCGTCCCGGAGCGGATGCATCTCTTCCTCCTCGAGGCGGCACACCGGATGGCGATCGGGTCGGCGATCAGCACGGCGAACGGCCGGGCCGCCCTGCAGAGCCTCGACCCCGGATCCGGGGACGGGCCGCCGGTCGCGCCGGACGAGGAGGACGAGCGACGGTTCGTCGAGATGGTCCGCACCTTCCTGCGCGGGGTCGACCGGGAGATCTGAGGTCTCCCGGCACCACCAGTGGGGCCCTTGTTCGTCCCAAATAAGCTAACAGCTTTAGTAAATGCTGGTCAAGGAGACGTCACGGAGGACTGAATGCGCCGGTCGCCGGCGGCGCGGCCGGTCGGGGAGCGGCGTGCCGGTGGTGCTTCGTTACATATGACGGATAGTGTCCGGTGATCGGCACCACGGCTCGACGCCGCCTACCCGGGCCGTCGGCCGGTCCGGAGTCCAGCATTCGAGGAGACACATGAGCACCACGACCGAGCAGGACCGCACGGCGTCCGGCGACCAGGCCGAGCGCGAGGTGCGCTGTCCGGCGGACGGACGCGTCGTCGGGTCGGTCCCGCGGCACGGGGCGGCCGACGTCGCGGCGGCCGCGCGCGACCTGCGGGCGGCGCAGCCCGCATGGGAGGCGCTCGGGCCGAAGGAGCGCAGCAGGCACCTCCGCCGGTGGCTGGACTGGCTGCTCGACAACGAGCAGCGGGTCATCGGCCTGGTCCAGGCGGAGACCGGCAAGTCGTGGTCGGACTCCGCGGTCGAGATGCAGGTGGCGCTCGACGTCATCAACTACTTCACGGCCAACGCGGAGAAGTTCCTCGCCGACCGCAAGGTCGCGTCGGCGGGCCTGCCCAACAAGGCCCGGAAGCTGCGGGTCCAGGTCCGTCCGTACCAGCTGGTCGGCCTGATCACGCCGTGGAACGGCCCGCTGGCCGGTCCGATGATGGACGTCGTGGGCGCCCTGGTGGCCGGTGCCGCGGTGCTGAGCAAGCCGTCCGAGGTGACCCCGCTGACCTGGGCCGCCGCCGTCGAGGGATGGAACGAGATCGGCGCCCCGCCGGTGCTCGCCTGCCTCACCGGTGACGGCGGGGCGGGCGCCGCGGTCGTCGAGGAGGTGGACATGGTCATGTTCACCGGCTCGGTCCGGACCGGACGGACGATCGCCGCACGCGCCGGCGAGCGGCTCATCCCCTGCAGCCTCGAGCTGGGCGGCAAGGATGCGATGATCGTCCTGGCGGACGCCGACGTCGAGCGGGCCGCGGGCGGCGCCGTCTGGGGCGCGATGATGAACGGCGGCCAGGCCTGCATCTCGGTCGAGCGGGTCTACGTCGAGGCCCCCGTGTACGACGAGTTCGTCGCGAAGGTCGTCGAGAAGATGCGTGCCGTCCGCCAGGGCATGGACGCGCCGGGTGCCTACGCCACCGAGATCGGCTCGATGGTCACCCCCGCCCAGATGGAGATCGTCGAGCGCCACGTCGCCGACGCCGAGGCCAAGGGTGCGCGGATCCTCGTCGGCGGGAAGCGGGGCGCCGCGGGCGACGCCTACTTCGAGCCGACCGTGCTCGTCGACGTCGACCACTCGATGGCCTGCATGCGCGAGGAGACCTTCGGGCCGACCCTGCCGATCATGAAGGTCGCCGACGAGCACGAGGCGCTGCGGCTCGCGAACGACTCCGACTTCGGCCTGTCGTCCAGCCTCTGGACCCGCGACCGGCGCAAGGCCGACCGGCTGTCCCGGCTGATCGAGGCGGGAGCGGTCTCGATCAACAACGCGCTCGTCGCCGTGTTCCAGCTGCCGGTGCCGATGGGCGGCTGGAAGCAGTCGGGGCTCGGGACCCGGTTCGGCGGGGCGAACGGCGTGCTCAAGTACTGCCGCCAGCAGTCGATCGTGTCGGAGCGGATGGCGCTGAAGGCAGAGCCGAACTGGTACCCGATCGTGCCGTCGCGCAGCGAGTTCATGTCGAAGGTCGTGCGGTTCCTCGGCGCCCACGACTGGAAGCGCCGGCTGGGTCGCTGACCGTCCCCGCCGGGCGGTCCTGCGGCCGTCCGGCGGGTCCGGTGCGACGAGATCGGTATGGGCGGGCGACCCGGTCGGCGATACACTGGACACATCATGTCTAGTGTTGAACGGCACCGGATCTGCCCGCTCTGCGAGGCGACCTGCGGCCTGCTGATGGAGTTCGACGGCCGGGTCGCACGGTCGGTCCGCCCGAACCCGGACGACCGGTTCAGCCGCGGGCACGCCTGCGCGAAGGGGCTCGGGCTGGCCGACCTGGACAACGACCCCGACCGGCTCTCGGTCCCGCTCGTCCGGCGCGACGGGGAGCTGCGCGAGGCGACCTGGGCGGAGGCGTTCGCCGAGATCGGGCGCCGGCTGCCGCCGCTGGTGGCCGACGACCCGCAGTCGGTCGCCGTCTACACCGGCAACCCCGCGGCCCACCACCTCGACCACACGCTCTACCTGCCCGCCCTGCTCGGGGCGATCGGCTCCCGCAACCTCTACTCGCCGGCGAGCATGGACACCTGGCCGAAGAACCTGGTGACCGCGCTGCTCTACGGCACCGGGATCGGGATGTCGCTGCCGGACATCGACCGGACGGACTTCCTCCTGCTGCTCGGGAGCAACCCGCTGGTCTCCAACGGCAGCACCGTCTGCGCCCCCGGGTTCGGCGCGCGGCTGGACGCGCTGCGGGACCGGGGCGGCACGCTGGTCGTGGTCGACCCGGCCCGTACCCGGACCGCGGAGGTCGCCGACGAGCACCTCGCCGTCCGTCCCGGGACGGACGCGCACCTGCTCATGGCGATGCTCGCGGTGATCGACGCCGAGGGCCTCGTCGACACCGGGGCGGCCGGCACGCTCGTCGACGGCCTCGGCACCGTGCTCGACGCCGCCCGGCCCTTCACCCCGGAACGCGTGGCGGACGTCTGCGGGGTGGCGGCCGGCACGATCCGCGACGTCGCGATCCGTTTCGCGACCGCCCGCTCCGCCGTCGTCCACTCCCGGATCGGCACCTGCACCCAGGAGTTCGGCACGCTGGCGAACTGGCTGGTCGAGGTGCTGAACATCGCCACCGGCCGGCTCGACGTCCCCGGCGGTGCGATGTTCGCGACGCCGCCCGGCGGGGGACCGACGACCTGGCCCGGCAGCATGAAGCAGCCGCCGTTCGGCCGCTGGCACTCGCGCGTGCGCGGGATGCCGGAGATGCTCGGCGAGCTGTCCGTCGCCTGCCTCGCCGAGGAGATCCTCACCCCCGGCCCTGGGCTGGTGCAGGCGCTGGTCACGATCGCCGGCAACCCGGCGCGGAGCATCCCGGGCAGCGCCACGATGGAACGCGCGCTGCGTGAGGTCGGCTTCCTGCTCTGCCTCGACACCTACCTGAACGAGACGACCCGGCACGCCGACGTCGTGCTCCCCGCCCCCGGTCTGTTCGGGCACGGGCACATCGACCTCACGCTCAACCACTTCCAGATCCGCGACGTGGCCCGCTACAGCCCGCCCGCCGTCACCCCCGCGCCCGGCGCGATGCCGGAGTGGCACCAGGTGCTGCGGATCGCCGCGATCGTCCGTGGCACCCCGGACCTGCCGATCGAGGTGATGGACGACGAGGTCGCCGACCAGTCGGCCCGCCGGGCCGCCCGGCTCTGCGGGACCGGCCAGGACGAGGTGCTCGCGGCCGTCGCCCCGCGGACGGGGCCCGAGCGCCTGGTCGACATGCGGGTGCGCAGCGGGCCGTTCGGCGACCGGTTCGGCGCCGATCCCGGGGGCCTGACGCTGGAGCTGCTCGAGCGGACCCCCGACGGCGTCGACCTCGGCCCGCTGGAGCCGCGGCTGCCCGGGGTGCTGCGCACCCCGGACGGCCGGATCGACGTCGCCCCGGCGCTGCTGACCGCCGACGTCCCACGGCTGCGGTCGAGCATCGGGCACGGGCCCGCCACCGACCTGCGCCTGATCAACCGGCGCCAGCACCGCGGGATGAACTCCTGGCTGCACAACGCGCTGCCCTACCGGGACGACGGCGCGGGCGGCCTGATGATGCACCCCGACGACGCCGGGCGGCTGGACCTGGTGGACGGCGAGCTGGTCCGGATCAGCGCCGGTCCCGGCGACGTCGTCGCCGAGCTGCGGGTGAGCGCCGCGATCCGGCAGGGAGTGGTGAGCCTGCCGCACGGGTGGGGGCACACCGGGTCCGGGCTGCGGATGCACCGGGCCGAGGCGGCGCCGGGGGCCAACGTCAACCGGCTCGTCGACGACCGGGTGCTCGAACCGCTCACCGGGACCCCGATCTTCAACGGCCTGCGCGTCACGGTGACGCCCGCCGACGTCCCGGTGCCGGAGGGGGCCCGATGACGCACGTGATCACCCGGACCTGCTGCAACGACGCGGCGTGCGTCGACGTCTGCCCGGTCGACTGCATCCACCCCCGGCCGGGCGACCCGGGGTTCACGACGGCGGAGAGCCTCTACATCGATCCGGCCGCCTGCATCGACTGCGGGGCCTGCGCGGACGTGTGCCCGGTCGGCGCGATCGTCGGCGACCACGCGCTCGACGTCGAGGGCCGCACGAGCCTGCGCCTCGCCGAGACCTACCTCGAGGCGTTCCCGCCGGCGCCCGACCGCGCCCGGCGCCCGGCCCCGGCGCCGCGGCACACCGCCGGGCCGCTGCGGGTCGCCGTGGTCGGGACCGGCCCGTCCGCCTACTACGCGGCCCAGGAGCTGCTGGAACGGACCGGTGGCGACGTGTCGCTGACGTTGTTCGACCGGCTCCCGGTCCCGGGCGGGCTGGTCCGCTTCGGCGTGGCACCCGACCACGGCGCGACGAAGGGCTTCGGCGACGGGCTGGAGCGGCTGCTGCGCCGCCCGCAGGTCCGGCTGCACCTCGACGTCGAGATCGGCGAGCACCTGACGACCGGCGAGCTGCTCGCCCGGCACCACGCCGTGGTGTACGCGGTCGGTGCCTCCGGCGAGCGCCGGCTCGGCGTACCGGGGGAGGACCTGGCCGGCAGTCTGCCCGCTCGCGACCTCGTCGCCTGGTACAACGGCCATCCCGACCACGCCGGGCGGGACGTCCCGCTGGACACCGGGCGGGCCGTGGTGATCGGCAACGGGAACGTCGCGCTCGACGTCGCCCGGGTCCTGGTCTCCGGCCGGACCGCGCTCGCCGCCACCGACATCGCGCCGCACGCGCTGGACGCGCTGCGGGACAGCGCGATCCGGGAGGTGCACGTGGTGGGCCGCCGCGACGCGTCGCACGGCGCGTTCAGCACCCCGGAGCTGCTCGCACTGGACCGGATCGACGGGGTCCAGGTGCTCGTCGGTGACGGCGAGGCGGTCACCGGCCCGGTGGACGGGTACGCCGCCGGGCTCAAGTCCGAGGCGGTCGCCCGGTACGCGGGGCGCACGCCGGACCCGGACCGGCGGCGGATCGTGCTGCGCTTCGGCCGCACCCCGCGGGAGATCGTTGACGACGGCGCCGGGGCGGTGGCCGGGGTCCGGTTCGGCACCCCCGACGGCGGGACCGAGCTGCTGGACTGCGGGCTGGTGCTCCGGGCGATCGGGTACCGCGGGACGCCGCTGCGCGGCCTGCCGTTCGACGACGACCGCGCGGCCGTCCCGCACGCCGCGGGCCGCGCGCTGCAGGAGCCCGGCGGGGCGCCGCTCACCGGGCACTACGTGACGGGCTGGATCAAGCGCGGCCCGTCCGGCGTCATCGGGACCAACCGCGGGTGCGCGGCCGAGACCGTCGCCGCCCTGCTGGAGGACCACGCGGCCGGCCGGCTCACGGACCCCGGGCCCGGCGCCGAGGCGGACCTCGACCGGCTCCTCGCCGAGCGCAGGCCCGGACGGGTCGGACTGGCCGGCTGGCGGGCGATCGACCGGGCCGAGCGGCTCGGCGGTCGCGCCGCGGGCGCTCCCCGCCGCAAGATCGTCACCCTGGAGGCCCTGCGCACCACCGCCGCACAGACACCCCCCACCCCCTGAACCGCCCACGGCCGGCGCACCCGGGCTCCAGGCCCCGCGGCAGACGCTCATGGAGTGCGGCGGCGCTCGCGCGATCGGGCGAGCGTTCTCCGGTTCGGTGCGCGTCTGCCGGGCGTGGCCGTCAGTAGGCGATGAAGAGGATCTCGTCCCGGGAGTACTCGTGGTCCGGGTGCTTCGCGGCGAGGTGCTCCTGGGTCAGGCGGACGAGGTCGTCCTCGTCCTCGCCGTGGATCCGGGCCCCGCACGGGCAGGTCAGGTTGGTCTTCACGGTCGTCCCTCCGGTCGTCCGGTTCCGGCGGCCGCGCCGACCGCCACGTGCTCCATGAAGTCGAGCAGGCTACCGGTGAAGACGTCGTTGTCGTCCCCGGCGACCATGTGCCCGGTGCCGTCGACCTCGACGTACCAGGCGTCCGGCACCAGCTCGAGCAGCTCGCGCGCACCGGCCGGGCTGACCACGTCGGACCCGGCGCCGCGCACCAGCATGGTCGGCACCGCCAGGTCGCGCGCGGCCGCCCGCGCCCGCCGCTCGTTCGCGGACAGCGTCTCCGGCGCGGTCTGCCGCTCGTCGACCAGCCGCGGGTCCCAGTGCCAGTACCAGCGCCCGGCCCGGCGCCGCAGGTTCTTCAGCAGCCCACGCGGATCGCGGGGCCGCGGACGGTGCGGGTTGTAGGCGGCCACCGCGTCGGCGACGGCCTCCAGCGAGGGGAATCCCTCCTGCCCGGCCCGCATGAAGCGGGTGACCGCCGACGTCCCGGCCCGTTCCGTGGTCGGGGTGACGTCGACGAGGACCAGGCCGCGGGCGAGGCAAGGGTCGGTGCCGGAGGCGAGCAGCGAGGTCATCCCGCCGAGCGACGCCCCGATCAGGACCGGGGGCTTGTCGAGCGTCCCGGTGACCGACCGGAGGTCCGCGACGTGCGCGTCGAGGGTGTAGTCGCCGTCCGGGGACCACTCGCTGTCCCCGTGACCGCGCAGGTCGAGGGCCAGCACCGTCCAGCCCGCCGCGGCGAGGCGCCGCGCGGTGTGCCGCCACGAGTGGCGGGTCTGGCCGCCGCCGTGCAGCAGCACCACGGCGCCGCGGCGGTCCGGACCGGTGGGCTCCCACCGGTCCGCGGCGAGCCGGACGCCGTCGCCGTCGAGGTGGACGGTGCGGCTGCCGGGCTCGTCCCGGACGCCCGCCGTCACCGGTCGCTCCGCACGGTGGTGGCCGGCTCCGGGGCCGCAGGCCAGTCCGGCACCAGGTGGAGCCGGTCGGCGATGCGGTCGCCGAAGGTGGCGGGCCGCTTCTCGAGGAACGCGGAGACACCCTCGGCCACGTCGCCACCCCGCCCGAGCTCGTCGATCGCGAGCGTCTCGATCCGGTGCGCCTCCCACGGGTCCGCGGCGCCGAGCATGCCCCACAGCAGCTTCCGGGACAGCGCGACCGAGGCCGGCGAGGTGTTCCCGGCGATCTCGGCGGCGAGCGACAGCGCGGTGTCCAGCAGCTCGCCGGTGGGCACGACCCGCGAGACCAGTCCGCCCGCCAGGGCCTCCCCGGCGTCGAACACGCGACCGGTGCTGACCCACTCCATCGCGCGCGAGATGCCGACGATCCGGGGGAGGAACCAGGTCGACGCGGCCTCGGGCACGAGCCCGCGCCGCGCGAACACGAAGCCGAACCGGGCCGTGTCGCCGGCGATGCGGACGTCGGAGGGCAGCGTCATCGTCGCGCCGACCCCCACCGCGGCCCCGTTGACGGCGGTGATCACCGGCTTGCGGGAGGCGGCGATCCGCAGGGCGACGACACCCCCGAGGTCACGGGCCACGCCGTCGACGGTGCCGTGGTCGGCCCGCGGCGCACCGGCGGAGTCGCCGGAGAACGTGTCGGTCCCGCGCTCCAGGTCGGCGCCGGCGCAGAAGCCGCGGCCGGCACCGGTCAGGACGACGGCGCGCACCGCGTCGTCGGCGTCGGCGGTGTCGAAGGCGGCGACCAGCTCGGCCGCCATGGTCGCGGTGAAGGCGTTGAGCCGGTCCGGCCGGTCCAGGGTGATCAGTGCGGTCGCGCCGGTGATCTCGTAGCGGATCTGGGTGCGAGGCGGGGTGTCGGTCGCGGTCATGACCTTCCTCCGGCTTCCGGGGCCCCGGTCGGGGCCAACACGGCCGGACGGCGTTCCCGCGCACCCGGCCATAAACCATAAGACATTAGTTTTAGTATGCCCGGGCGCGTGCCGGACGCGGAAGCACCGCGGCGTGGCATACCGTGAGACATACAACGTTGATTGTCATATATTCTGCCGGATACCGTCCGCTCGCCGGACGCGACGCAGCGCCCCCGGGCGCGGAATGGAGACCGGTTCGTGTCGAACGATCTCGCCAACGCCGTCGATCGCAGCACCTTCTTCGTCGGCGGTGACTGGGTCCCGCCCGCGGGGACGGAGCGGGTCGACGTCCTGGAGGCCGCCACCGGTACCGCCTTCGGCAGCGCGGCCCTGGCCGGCCCGGCCGACGTCGACGCCGCGGGCGACGCCCTGCAGGGCCCCTGGGGAGCGACGACCGGCGCCGAGCGCGCGACCGTCATGCGCCGGCTGGCGGCCGCGCTGAAGACCCGCGCGAAGGACGCCGCCGCGCTCGTCAGCCGCGAGAACGGGATGCCCCGCTCGCTGTCGATCGGCGCCAACGGGTTCAGCCCGCCGCTGATGCTCGACTACTACGCGGGCCTCGCCGAGGGCCTCGACGCCGACGACGTCCGCTCCGGCATGCTGGCCCGGGTGCGGGTCCGCCGTGGCCCGGTCGGCGTCGTCGCCGCGGTGACGCCGTGGAACTACCCGCAGGCGCTCGCCGCGATGAAGATCGCCCCGGCGCTCGCCGCCGGCTGCACGGTGGTGCTCAAGGCCGCCCCCGAGACCGCGCTCGACGCCTACGTCTGGGCCGACGCGGCCCTGGAGGCGGGGCTCCCGCCGGGCGTGCTGAACATCGTCCCCGGCGGCCGGGAGGCGGGGGCGCACCTCGTCGCGCACCCGGGCGTCGACAAGGTCGCCTTCACCGGGTCCACCACGGCCGGGCGGGCGATCGGCGAGGTCTGCGGCCGGCTGCTCCGCCCCGTCACCCTCGAGCTCGGCGGCAAGTCGGCCGCCCTGCTCGCCGAGGACGCCGACCTCGACGCGTTCCTCACCGCGCTGCCCGAGGTCTCGCTGGCCAACAACGGCCAGACCTGCCACGCGTGCACCCGCATCCTTGCGCCGCGCGGCCGCTACGACGAGATCGTCGACGCGATCACCGACACCGTCCGGTCCCTGCCGGTCGGTGACCCCCTCGACAAGCAGACCCGGATCGGCCCGCTGGTCAGCGCGGCGCAGCGGGACTGGGTACTCGGCCTGGTCACCGCGGGCCGGGACGCGGGGGGCCGGGTGACCACCGGCGGCGCCGTCCCGGCGGGGCAGGAGCGGGGCTGGTTCGTCGAACCCACCGTGTTCGCCGGCGTCGACAACGACAGCGCGATCGCCCGCGAGGAGGTCTTCGGCCCCGTGCTGTGCGTCCTGCCCTACGACGACACCGACGACGCGGTCCGGATCGCCAACGACTCGGAGTACGGACTCGGCGGCACCGTGTGGACCACCGACCTCGACCGGGGGCAGGCGATCGCCGACCGGATCCGGTCCGGCACCGTCGGCATCAACCACTACGCGCTCGACGTCCTCGGGCCGTTCGGCGGGGTCAAGGCCAGCGGCCTCGGCCGCGAGCTCGGGCCGGAGGGCCTCGCCCCCTACGTCGACCTCAAGTCCGTCTACCTGACCCCGGAGTCCCGATGACCAGCAGTGCCACCCCGGCCGAGACCCCCGACGAGCCGGCCGCGACCTACGAGCGGCGCGGCCACGTCGGCCTGATCACCCTGAACCGGCCGCGCGCGATGAACGCGGTGAACTCCGCGCTGTCCGTCGCGGCCGGTGACGCGCTCGCCGCCGCCGGCGCCGACGACGAGGTGCGCGTCGTGGTGATCACCGGCGCCGGCCGGGGCTTCTGCGCGGGCGCGGACCTCAAGGAGGTCGCCCGCGGCAACCGGATCGACGACCGGGACCACCCGGAGCGGGGGTTCGCCGGGCTCGCCCGGCACTGGGTGGACAAGCCGACCGTCGCGGCCGTCAACGGCTTCGCGCTCGGCGGTGGCACCGAGATCGTCCTGGCCTGCGACGTCGCCGTGATCGACGAGACCGCCTCCCTGGGGCTGCCCGAGGTGAAGCGCGGCCTGATGGCGGCGGCGGGCGGGGTGATCCGGCTGGCCCGGCAGATCCCGCAGAAGGTCGCGCTGGAGGCCGCGCTGACCGGGGAGCCGATCCCCGCCGACCGCGCGCACGAGCTCGGGCTGGTCAACCGGGTCGCCCCCGAGGGCACCGCCCTCGACGTCGCTCTCGGCCTCGCCGGCGTGATCGCGGAGAACGCCCCGCTGTCGGTGCAGTACAGCAAGCAGGTCGTGCACCGCTCCCGCGACGCCGGCTCCGACTGGGACGACCCGGCCTGGACCCTCAGCGACGACGCGATGAAGGTCGTGTTCGCCAGCCGGGACGCCCGGGAGGGCCCGACCGCGTTCGCCGAGAAGCGTGCTCCCCGTTGGGAGGGGCGCTAGATGACGGGTGCGGCGATCGCCGGTCTCGGCACGACCGCGATGGGCAAGGTGTACGGCCGGTCCTCGACCTCGCTGGCGGCCGAGGCGGTGCGCGGCGCCGTCGCCGACGCGGGCCTGGCGCTCACCGATCTCGACGGGCTGCTCGTCAGCTCCGGGATCAAGCAGGACGTCGGGGTCGGGCTCGCCGCCGTCCTCGGTCTGCAGGACCTGTCGGTGCTGAACCAGGTGAACGCGTTCGGCGCGACGGCGGGTGTGATGGTCGCCCAGGCCGCGCAGGCCGTCGCCGCGGGCACGGCGACCACCGTCGCGTGCGTGTTCGCGGACAGCCCGCTGAAGCCCAAGGAGTCCGCGGGCTCGACCTACGGCGCCCCGCAGCGCAGCGGCCGGGGCCGGCCCGTGCGCGGCTACGCCGGGTGGTCGGTGGCCTCGGGCGCGACCAACCCGAACATCCTCTACGCGATGTGCGCGCGCCGGCACATGGAGCGCTACGGCACCACCTCCGAGCAGCTCGGCGAGATCGCCGTCGCGCAGCGGTCGTGGGCGACGCGCAACCCGCTGGCCCAGATGCGGGAGCCGATCACCCTCGCCGACCACCAGGAGTCGCGGTGGATCGCCGATCCGCTGCACCTGCTGGACTGCTGCCTGGTGAGCAACGGCGCCGTCGCGGTCGTCGTGACCTCGGCGGAGCGCGCGGCCGGGCTCGCGCGGCCCGCGGTACACGTCTGGGGGTACGGCCAGGCCCACGCCCCGCGGCGGATGCAGGCGGGCTCCGACTGGGGTCTCGTCACCCCGGCCGCCCGTTCCGGGCCGCAGGCCCTCCGGATGGCCGGCGTCGGGGTCGGCGACGTCGACGTCGCCGAGATCTACGACTGCTACACCTACACGGTGCTCGTGACCCTCGAGGACTACGGGTTCTGCGCCAAGGGTGAGGGCGGTGCGTTCGTCGCCGACGGGCGCCTCGCCCCCGGTGGCACGCTGGCCTGCAACACCGGCGGCGGCCAGCTGTCATCGTACTACATGTGGGGCTTCACGCCGCTGTCCGAGGCCGTGATCCAGGCGCGGGCCGACGGCGGGGACCGCCAGGCGCCCCGGAACGACGTCGTGCTGGTCAGCGGCAACGGCGGGATCCTCGAGCACCACTCCACGCTGGTGCTCAGCCCGCACGAGAGGAGCGGACGGTGACCGGCTTCCCCCAGGTCGAGCGGGACGACACGAGCGCCGCGTTCTACGACGCGGCGGCCCGCGAGGAGCTGCTGATGCAGCGCGGCCCGTCCGGCACGGTGCTGCCCCCCGAGGCCAGGACCGACCCCGCGAGCGGATCGGCCGACCTCGAGCCGGTGACCGTCTCCGGCGACGGCGTCCTGGTCAGCTGGGCGGTGGTGCACCGCGCCCCGCTCCCGGCCCTGGCCGACGCCGTGCCCTACGTCAGTGCGGTCGTGGAGCTGGCGGAGGGGCCGTGGATCATCGTGCGCCTGGTCGGCGACACCCGCTCGCTCAGCGCCGGTGACCCGGTGCGGGCACGGTTCGTCCGCTCGGGGGCTCCCGAGGACCCCGGCGAGGTGTTGCCGGTGTTCGAGCCGGTCGCGACCGGTGTGACCAGCTAACATCGACGGGGTTTTCGACAGGGAGGGGCCGGACGTGGCACGAGGGCGAGGGCCGTTCGCGGGCGGGCCGGAGCAGGCCCGGCGCCAGCTGGTGGTGGCCGCGGAGGAGTGCTTTCTGGACTTCGGTGTGCGGCGTACGACGATGGACGACGTCGCGCGCCGGGCGGGCGTCTCGCGCCCGACCGTCTACCGCTACTTCTCCGACCGGGACGCGCTCGTCGTCGAGGTCGTCACGCGCCGCGCACGGATCTTCGGGGTCCGGGCGCGGGAGTACATCTCCGGGCGCCCCGACTTCCCGTCGAAGATCGTCGACGGGCTCGGCTACCTGGTGCGCGGCGGGCGGCGGGACCCGATCCTGAGCGCGTTGCTCCAGCCGGACAACCTGTCCGCCACCAGCGGGATCCTCACCGCGGGGAAGATCGCCGAGCGGCTGTCCTTCGAGGTGTGGGAGCCGATCCTGATCGCCGCCCAGGAGGCGGGGGAGATGCGGCCCGAGATCAACCCGCAGGAGCTCTGCGGCGTGATGGCCGACCTGGAGCTCATGATGATCGGGCGGCAGGACCTGCTCGACCCGGACGGGCCGGGCGTGCGCGAGCTCGTCGGCGACTTCCTGCTGCCGGCGCTCGCGGCCTGACGCCGGTGCCCGGCCGCCGGCTCAGCCGGCTGCCGGCACCGGGACCGTGCCGTAGGTGCCGGCGCGGTGCAGGGCCGGCGCGACGAAGGTCTGCATGAGGGAGCGCTGCGCCTCGTCGGTGCTGCCGGGCCGGTTGGTGCGGCTGAGCACCACGAGCTCGATGTAGGTCAGCCAGGTGCAGAACGCCGTCACGTCGAGATCGGCGCGCACCTCGCCCGCGTCCTTCGCGTCCTGCACGATCGGGCCCCAGAGCTCCGCGGACAGGGTCACCGGCAGCCGGGACGCCTCGGGGTGGGCCTGCATGCCCTCCATGAACTCCAGGCTGACCAGTTGCTGGAGCATGGGATCGCGGCTGCCGGCGTCGACCAGGAAGATCATGCCGTCGACGAGCTTGTCGTCGATCCGCGCACGGGTGTCGATGAAGCGGCGGGCCCGCTCCAGCAGGTCACGGGCGCGGGACAGCAGGACGCCGAGCACCAGGTCGTCGCGGTTGGCGTAGTGCCGGTAGACGGTGGGCCGTGACACCCCCGCCTCGCGCGCGATGTCGTCCATCGTCGTCTTGGTGATACCCAGACGCAGGTAACAGGCCTCTGCGGCGAGCAGGATCGCCGTCGCGGGGTCGGACACCCGTGTCCGGGCGGCCCGGGGCCGACCGCCACCGGAGCTCTTCGACATGGCACCTCTTCTCGAAGCTCGACCGCAGGGTACCCCGCCGCCGGACGCACCGATGATCGATCGTTGGGCCGGACGGCGCAACGGCCGCCGTGACACGTGACCCCCGCGCGCGGGCGCCTGGTGCGTGTCCCGCCCGTCCATGGTGCCATGTGATACGAAAAACATGGAGTGTCCGGTGTAGTGATCTCGGGCGCGGAGGTAGCCTCTCCTCTTATCTATCTTCTTTAGATTTCCGGGTGAGTGGCCGCGACGACGCGGCCGGGACCGAAGGGGCGCACTGCGTGAGCGGTACGAGCATCCAGCACGACGGCCTCCCGCTGGCAGGGCTGCGGATCATCGACCTGGCCGACGGGGCGGCCGAGGGCTGCGGACGTTACCTCGCCGACCTCGGCGCCGACGTCCTGCGGGTCGAGCCGGCGGGCGGTTCGCCCGGGCGGGCCGACCGGCTCGGGTTCGCACTGCGCAACGCGAACAAGCGCAGCACCGTCCTCGACCTCGCGTCCGGCGCGGGACGGCAGCGGCTGCTGGAGGAGGCCCGCCACGCGGACGTCCTCGTCGAGTCGTTCACCCACGACGAGGCCGCCGCGCTCGGTCTCACCCCGGACGACCTCGCCGCCGTCAACCCGGAGCTGGTCGTCGTCTCGGTGACCGGGTTCGGCCGCACCGGGCCGTACCGCGACCGGGTGGCGACCGAGGACGTGCTGGCCGCCGCCGGCGGCGTCCTGTGCCGGTCGGGCCGGCCGGGCGGGACCCCGCTGCTGCCGCCCGCCGGGCTCGTCGACCAGCTCGTCGCCGTGCACGCCGCGTGGGCGACGCTGGTCGCCTACGTGAAGCGGCTGCGCACGGGGGTGGGCGAGCACGTCGACGTGTCCGCGCTCGAGGCCGTCGTGCACGGGTTCGACCCGGCCTTCGGCGCGCAGGGCACGGCCGCGGCCGGCCGCGCCGAGACGTTCCCCCGGGACCGGCCCGACGCGGCCAACTTCTATCCGGTCTTCCCGTGCGCCGACGGGAGCGTGCGGATCTGCCTGCTGGCGGCCCGGCAGTGGCGTGCGATGTTCGCCTGGCTCGGCGAGCCGGAGGAGTTCGCCGATCCGCGGTTCGACGCCATCCCGGCCCGCTTCGCCGCCTCGGACCGCCTCAATCCGCTGATCGCCGAGCTCTTCGCCGGATCGACGCGCGATGAGCTCGTCGCCGAGGGCGCCGCCCGCGGCATCCCGGTCGTGGGCATGCTGAGCCCGGACGAGGTGCTCGGGGTGGAGCACTTCCGGGAGACCGGCTCGCTGGTGGAGACCGAGCTCGCCGACGGCCTCCGGGCCCTCGTGCCGTCCGGCTACGTGACCGTCGACGGCGTCCGGTCGGGCCTGCGCACCCCGGCCCCGGGCCCGGGGACCGACGCCGGTGGGTTCGGCGAGGCGCCGCCCCGGGACCTCGGCCTGCCTCCGCTGCCGGCCGGCGCCGGACCGCTCACCGGGGTCCGGGTGCTCGACCTCGGGATCATCGTCTTCGGTGCCGAGCTGGGCCGGGTGTTCGCGGACCAGGGCGCGGACGTGATCAAGGTCGAGAACAGCGCCTACCCCGACGGTCTGCGCCAGACCCGCAAGGGCGGCGGGATGAACCCCTCGTTCGCCTGGGGGCAGCGCAACAAGCGGGGCCTCGGGCTCGACCTGCGCAGCCCCGAGGGCGGCAGGCTCTTCCGGGAGCTGGTCGCCACGGCGGACGTCGTCCTGGCCAACTTCAAGCCGGGCACGCTCGAGTCGCTCGGCTTCTCCCGGGCCGAGCTCGCCGCCGTCAATCCGCGGATCGTCGTCTCCGACAGCAGCGCGTTCGGCGCACGCGGGCCCTGGCGGAAGCGGATGGGGTACGGGCCGCTCGTGCGGGCCTCCTGCGGGCTCTCGGCGCTCTGGCGGGACCCCGCGGCGGATCCCGCGGACCCGGCCGCGTTCTGCGACGGGTCGACCGTCTATCCCGACCACGTGGCCGCGCACGTCACCGCGGTCGCGGTGCTCGCCGCGGTGATCGGGCGGGCCCGCACCGGCCGGGGCGGCGCCGTCGACACGGCCCAGGCCGACGCGGCGCTCGTCGCGCTGGGCCCGGTCCTGGCACGGTCGTCGCTGCGGCCCGGGACGGAGTCGGCGGAGGGGAACGCGCGACGCGGTGCGGCACCCTCCGGCGTCTTCCCCTGTGCGGGTGACGACGAGTGGTGCGTGATCACCGTCCGTGACGACGAGACCTGGCCTCGGCTCGCGTCCGCGACCGGTCTGCCCGACGATCCGGACCTCCGGACCGCCGAGGGGCGGCTGGCGCGGCGCGGGGAGATAGAGGAGGCCCTCGCCCGGTGGACCGCCGGGCACTCCCCGGACAAGGTCGCCGAGATCCTGCAGGGGGTCGGCGTGCCCGCGGCCGGGATGCTGCGGCTGCCCGACGAGCTGGCGGATCCGCAGCTCGTCGCCCGCGACGCGTTCCACACGCTCGAGCACGAGCAGCTGTCCGCCGCGGTCCCGACCGGTGCCCGGATCGCCCGGTTCTCCACCGTGCCGGACCCGCAGCTGCGCCCGGCCCCGATGCCCGGGGAGCACACCCGCCGGATCTGTGCCGAGGTGCTCGGCCTGCCGGATCCGGTCGTCGACGAGCTCGTCGAGGCGGGGGTCCTGCAGGTCCACGACCCCGGCTCGGCGAACGGGTGAGGTTCCACCCGACCCGGGGTCGACGCCGTCACCCGCATTAGCTACGTTACCGCGAGACGATATTCGTCGTTTGTCATGTTGCGTGTCACCGGCGACCGAACAGGAGCGACCCATGACCACCACCCAGGCCGACCTCACCCCCGAGCTCGTCGTGGACTTCGACATCTACGACCCGTCCGTCACGATGCCGGTCGATCGGATGCAGGAGAAGGCGGCCGAACTGGCCGCCATCGGGCCGATCGTGTGGTCGACGACCCACGGCGGCCACTGGCTCGTCACGTCGTACGAGCACGTCCACGCGATCCTGCGGGACCCGGAGACCTTCTCCAGCCACCCGAACAACCTGGTCGACGCCGGGCAGGGCAAGTTCCTGCCGATCGAGCTCGACCCGCCGGAGCACACCTCCTACCGGCAGGCGCTGCAGCCGCTGTTCAGTCCCAACCGGATGAAGGTGCTGGAGCCCCGGATCCGCGAGATCGTCATCGAGCTGATCACCTCCTTCCAGGCCGACGGGAAGGTCGAGTTCGTCGAGAAGTTCGCGCACGAGCTGCCGACCCAGGTGTTCCTGGCCCTGATGGGGTGGCCGCTGGAGGACGCGGCGCTGTTCACCGACGCCACCGAGGTCGCGCTGAACGGGCGTCCGGGCGACACCCCGGAGCAGGCCGCGGAATCGCGCACGAAGGCCGCCTACGAGATGTTCGGCTACTTCATGAAGGTCATCGCCGAGCGCCGGGCCGCCATCGCGTCCGGTGACGCCGCCGCCGAGGACGTCACCAACGCGATCATCAACACCGAGATCACCGACTCGGAGGGTGTGCAGCGCCCGCTCACCGACGACGAGCTCGCCCGGATGTTCTTCCTGCTGCTCATCGCCGGCCTGCACACCACGCAGGGCTCGCTCGCGTGGATGATGCTGCACCTCTCGCAGAACACCGAGGAGCGCGACAAGCTCATCGACGACCCGGCCGCGGTGCCCGCGGCGGTCGAGGAGATCCTGCGCTACGAGGCCGCGATCGCGATGGGCCGCCGTGCGACGACGGACGCCACGATCGGCGACATCACGGTGCGCGCGGGCGACCAGCTGCTCCTGCTGCTGTGCGCCGCGAACCGCGACGAGGGCGAGTTCGACGAGCCCGGCTCGCTCGACGTCGAGCGCACGCCGAACCGGCACCTCACCTTCGGCTCGGGCCCGCACCGCTGCATCGGGTCCCACCTGGCCCGGCTGATGCTGAAGATCGCGGCGGAGGAGCTGCACCAGCGGATCCCGGACTACCGGCTCGACCCGGAGGACCCGCCCGTCGTCCTGCCGAGCCAGGTCCGCGGGTTCGCGCGACTGTCGCTGCTGTTCACCCCGGTGGGCTGACAGCGGCCGGAGACGTGAGGCCGGACCGGGCGCACCCCCGACCGGAGAGCACCGACGTACCCCGGTCGGGTGGGTTCCCGGGCGCCCGGTCCGGTCTCCGTGTGCGGTCCGGCACGCCGCCGGGCACACGAGACGGACGGGCAGGACCGCACGGCATCGAGGAGCACGAGGAGAGCGACATGGAACAGCACCTCACGGTGGACCGGAAGGCCTGTGCCGGGCACGGGCTCTGCTACGGAGCGGCACCGGACCTCGTCGACTGCGACGAGCAGGGCGACCCGGTCGTCCTGGCCGACCCGGTCCCGGAGGCACAGGTCGGCGAGGCCCGGCGGGTCGTGGACATGTGCCCGGAGCGGGCACTGGCCCTGGAGCAGACGCAGCCGGTCTGACCGGCGGCGGCACCGGGCGTGGGAAGGAAGGTCATCGAGGTGGGTAGGTCCGATCCGGCATCCGTGCACGACATCGACATGGAGGTCGCGGACCGGGAGACGGTCGCCGACGGCGTCGTGCGGCTGACGCTGCGCGGCGCGGACGGGCGGCCGCTCCCGGAGTGGGAACCGGGTGCACACCTGGACCTGCACCTCGGCGACGACCTGGTCCGGCAGTACTCGCTGTGCGGCGATCCCGGTGACCGCGAGGCGTACCAGGTGGCGGTGCTGCGGGAGCAGCCCGGCCGGGGCGGCTCGGCGCACGTCCACGACGTGCTGGAGACCGGCACCGCGCTGCGGGTCCGCGGGCCGCGGAACAACTTCGCGCTGGCCGAGGCGCAGCGCTACCTCTTCGTCGCGGGCGGGATCGGCATCACGCCCGTCGTCCCGATGATCGCGGCCGCCGAGAAGGCCGGCGCCGAGTGGCGGCTGGTGTACGGCGGCCGCTCCCGCGCCTCGATGGCCTTCGTCGACGAGCTGGTCGAGCGGTACGGCGACCGGGTCGAGGTCGTCCCGCAGGACGAGCGCGGCCTGCTCGACCTCGACGGGCTCCTCGGTACCCCGCAGGACGACTTGCTCGTGTACTGCTGCGGGCCGGAGCCGCTGCTCGCCGCGGTCGAGGAGCGGTGCGCGTCGTGGCCGGGTGGCGCGCTGCACCTGGAGCGCTTCTCCCCGAAGGAGGTCGCCGAGCCCGCCTCGGGCGACTCGTTCGAGGTCGAGTTCGCCGGCTCCGGGGTGACCGTGACCGTGCCGCCGGGGGTCAGCATCGTCGACGCCGCCGCCGAGGCCGGCGTCGAGATCGAGACCTCGTGCCGGGAGGGCACCTGCGGGACCTGCGAGTCTGAGGTGATCGAGGGCGTCCCGGAGCACCGGGACTCCCTGCTGACCCCGGACGAGCAGGCGGCGAACGACGTGATGTTCCCCTGCGTCTCGCGGTGCCTGTCCGGACGGCTCGTGATCGATCGCTGAGCGGACGCCGAACTGCACGGTCGGGACTCCCGTGCTAAACCTTAAGGCTATAGAATAAGTCCGACCAGTTCTCGATCCGCGACGTCACCGGTCGCGGGAGCAGGAGGCGGCAGTGTCCACTGACCAGACCGCGGCGAGTGCCCAGCAGACGGACGAGCTCGCCGCCCGCAACGACCGGATCCGGCGCGCTCTCGACCACATCCGCAACGACAGCACGGATGAGTACGACGGCATCGCCTCGTTCACGGCCGAGGAGTTCACCGACCCGGAGATCGCCCGCCGGGAGCGGGACGCGGTGTTCGGCCGGGTCCCCTCGATCGTGTGCCACGGCAGCGAGATCCCGAAGCCGAACGACTTCATGACGCTGCAGATGCCGCGCAACAACGTGATCATCGTGCGGCAGAAGGACCACTCGGTGAAGGCGTTCGTCAACCTCTGCCGGCACCGCGGTGCGCTGCTGGAGGAGCAGGAGAAGGGCCGCTGCCGGCTGTTCTCCTGCGGCTACCACCGGTGGTCCTACGACACCGACGGCTCGCTGCGCGCGATCACCCGCGACAACACCTTCGGCGAGATCGACCGGTCGCAGTACGGGCTGATCGAGCTGCCCGCCGAGGAGCGCCACGGCTTCGTCTGGATGGTCGACGACGCGGACGCCGAGATCGACGTCGCGTCGTGGCTGGGTGCCGAGATGGACGGCATCCTCGCCGGCTACGACATGGACGAGCTCGTCTCGGCACAGGCCGAGGGCTTCGACGAGCCGGTCAACTGGAAGATCATGCAGGACGCGTTCCTGGACGGTTACCACATCCAGTACGCGCACCCGAACACCGCGGCCAAGCACATCCACACCAACGTGATGGCGGCCGAGGACTTCGGGCGGCACGCGCGGTTCATCGCGCCGCGCAAGACGATCGACAAGTACCTCGAGGAGCCCCCGGCCCCGGACGAGGACCTGTCGCCCTACGTCACCGAGACGCACTTCCTGCTGCCGAACAGCACCCTGCTGCGCCAGCCCGACCACTTCGAGCTGCTCACCTTCCGCCCGCACCCGACCGACCCCGGCCGCTGCCGGATGGAGATGCGGCTGGTCGTGCCGAAGGTCGAGGACTCGGGCATGGACTCCGAGCGCTGGACCAAGATCTGGGAGAAGAACTGGAAGATCCTCCTCGCGGTGCTGCACCAGGAGGACTTCCCGCTGCTGCGCAGCTCCCAGCAGGGCATGGGCAGCGCCAACGCCGGCGGCATGCTGCTCGGCCGCAACGAGGTCATCAACCAGATCTTCCACCGCGAGCTCCGGAAGCTGGTCTCGTGATCGATTTCGAGTGGTACCGGCCCGGCGGGCCCGGCTTCGAGCCGGACGTCGAGGCGGAGCTGCGGGAGATGCTGGCCGAGGCGTCGGAGACCGACGCCGAGGCCGGCTTCCCCCGGCTCTCGCTCGACGACCCGATCGAGCCGGGGACGTCGCACCTGCTGGTGTGGCTCCTCCCGGACGAGCGCTCCGGGCGGAACGTCCCGCTGGTGCCGAGCCTCGCCGGGTTCCTCCGGGTCGAGCCGCTGCGGGACGAGGACGCGGGGACCGCCGAGGTCTCCTACCTCGTCCGGCCGGACTACCGGTCCCGCGGCATCACCACGCTGCTGATCGAGAAGATCGGCCTGGAGCTCGGCACCCCCGACGGCTGGCAGGGCACCGGCGTGTCCGGCCTGCGGGTCTGGGCCCGGGCGAACCACCCGGCCGCGCTGCGCATGTCGCTGCGGTTCCGCCGCTACGGGATCCGCACCGTGCTGCGCGAGTGGCAGATGCTCGCACCGGTGCGGATCGGCCGGGACGTCGACCCGGGCGCCGAGCCCGGGCGTCCCGCGGTCCGGCAGGCCGCCGGCGCGGCGGAGCGCGAGGCGGCCGCGGCGCTGTGGACGGCGAGCGGGCGCAGGCACGAGCCCCCGGCGGACACGGTCCTGCTCGTCAGCGGATCCGCGGAGCGGCCCGACGGCGCCGTCTGGGTCGACCCCGAGTCCGGCGAGCCGACGGAGTACGGCACGGCGGGACGCCTCGTCGCCGTCGTCACCCGGGACCCGGACCGGGACCGCGAGGAGGACCCGCTCGTGCGGTCCCTGCTGGTGGCAGGGCTGGAGTACCTGCGTGACGCGGGGCTCCGGGTCGGCGCCACCACGATCGACTCGGAGGACCGGCCGCTCGTGCACGAGGCCCGGACCCTCGGTTTCGTCCACGACCAGACCGACGTCCAGTACACCGTGCACAACCGGACCACCGAACCGTTGCCGGCCGTCCGGTGATGGCCGGAATGGAGCAGAGATGACCGAGGTGCGGTTCCCCGACGTCCCCGCGGACCTGGCCGACGTGGTCGTGCGCCACGGCCGGGCCGTGGCGGCGGGCGAGAACGAGACCGTCCTGGCGGACTTCCGTCCCGACCGGGTCGGCCAGCTCCTGGCGTCCGCCCGGCCGCCGGACCGCATGAACGCCTCCGAGGTCGTGGCGATCGAGCCCGGCCCCGGCCCGCTCTACAGCGCGTACATCCGGTACAGCGGCGCGGGCGGCGACGAGGCCGTGTTCCGGTCGCGGTGGATCGACATCGACGGCACGTGGCTGGTCACCCAGGTCCGCAACGTGCCGGACACCCCGCCGCGGACGCCGTTCGCGGAGCCGACCGACGACGGGTCCGACACCCCGCACTGGGAGGGCCTGCGCCGGGGGGAGCTGCGGATCCAGCACTGCCCCCGGTGCGACGAGTGGATCTGGTCGCCCCGGCCGATCTGCCCGTCGTGCCACCACGACGAGCTGGAGTGGCCGTCGGTGGACCCGGCCGGGACCGTCTACGCGTGGACCCGCACCTGGCAGCCGTTCCACCCCTCGGTCTCCGGGCACCTGCCCTACGTGGTCGTGACCGTGGAGCTGCCCGCGGCGGGGAACCGTCGCGTGGTCGGCGTGCTGCTCGACGGCGACGGCGCCGACGTCCGGATCGGGCAGCAGGTGAAGGCGGAGTTCGACGACGCCGCGGACGCGGCGGACTACCCGCTGCTCCGCTGGCGCCTGTCCTGAGGAACGGAGTGACATGACCACACCCGACCGGTCCTTCCGGGGGGCCACCGCGGTGGTGGGGGCGGCCAACACCCCCTTCCTGAAGCGCGGGACCGCGACGTCGTCGTCGCTGCAGCTGACGCTGCGGGCGATCCTCGACGCGGCCGCCGACGCGGGCCTCGACGCCCACGACATCGACGGCTTCGTCTCCTACGCGAACGACGACAACGAGGGCCTGGCCGTCGGTGCGGCGCTCGGCGTGAAGGAGGTCCGCTGGTCCAGCATGGTCTGGGGCGGCGGTGGCGGCGGGGTGGCCGCCGCGGTGAACGCCGCGGCCGCGGCCGTCGTCGCGGGACAGGCCGAGACGGTCTGCGTCTACCGCGGCATCTCCGAGGCCGACGCGGGCCGGCAGAGCTACAGCAAGGGCCACATCGGGCCCCTCTACGGTGCGCACGGGGTCTTCGCGCCCGCCCAGATCTGCGCCCTGCGGACCCAGCGGATGATCGAGGTCGACGGCGTCCCCCGTGAGGCGCTCGGCGCGCTCGTCGCCGCCGCGTACCACCACGCGCAGAACAACCCGGAGGCAGTGGCGTACGGGAAGCCGCTGGACCCCGACGTGTACGACGACGCCCGGATCATCTCCGAGCCGCTGCGCCTCTACGACTGCTCCCGCGAGAACGACGCCGCCGGTGCCGTCATCGTCACCAGCGCCGCGCGGGCCCGCGCGCTCCGGCAGGAGCCGGCCTACCTGCTCTCCGGGGTGCAGGGCTCCGGCTCGTCCTGGACCGAGTCGGTCGAGAACGAGAGCCCGTACAGCAGCGCGGGCTTCCACCCGGCGCTGGTCGCCCGGCTCTGGGAGGGCGCGGGGATCAAGCCGGGCGAGGTCGATGTCACCCAGGTCTACGAGAACTTCTCCGGGCCCGCCGTCGCGTCGCTGATCGACGTCGGGCTGGTCCCGCCGGGTGCCGAGGCCGGCCGGGTGATGCGGTTCGAGAACCTGATCGCCCCGGACGGCGGCCTGCCGCTCAACACCGCCGGCGGCAACATCGCGGAGGGGTTCGTGCACGGCTTCGGCCTGATCGTCGAGGCCGTCCGCCAGATCCGCGGGACCTCGCCCAACCCGGTTCCCGGTGCGGCCGTCTCGCTGCTGCTCGGTGGCCCGATGGCCCCGCTGGTCAGCGCCACCGTGTTCGGGGCCGGGTCGACGCTCTAGGTCCCGCTGCCCGTCCGGGGTCCCTCAGGAGGCCTCGGACGGCCGGAGGTCGGCGACGGTCCGACCGGCCAGACCGTCCGGGGGCGGGGCGTCGGCCGGGACGTACGGCGCCGCCCCGCGCAGGAAGCTGCGGACGGTCTCGGCGAAGACCTCCTCGGTGCTCATCCGGTTCTGCGCGACCGCGTTCGCGAGCGTCGGCTCGGACTCCGGGTCGGCGGTGCCGAAGAGCTCGCCCGCCTCGTCCGGGTCCTTCGCGGCCTCGGCGATCGCGGCGCCGAGCGTCAGCTTGTCCAGCCCGTCGAGGAGCAGGACGCACTGGTCGGCCGGGACGCCCACGGCGGTCAGGAAGCGGGCGCTCTGCTCGTAGGTGCGGATCAGCACGTCGCGGGGCATGAACCGGAGCAGCACCGGTGCGGCGTTGCGGTGCTGCAGCACGGCGTGCCGGAAGTTGAGGCTGAGCGCGACGAACCACTCGATCCAGTTCGGGGTCGTCCGGGAGTCGGGCATCCGGGTCTCCACCACGATGGCGCGGGCGACGCCCCGCAGGATCTCGGCCTTGTCCGCGAAGTGGTGGTAGAGCGACGGCGCGCGCACGTTGAGCGCACGGGCCAGCCGGGGCAGGCTGAACGCCTCCAGACCTTCCGCGTCGATGATCTCCAGCGACGTCGAGATCACCGAGTCGTACCTGATCAGAGGGCTGGCCGGACGTGGCATACGGTCATTATCACCGTCCCCGCGGCGCTCGCGGGGGTGGCTCGCCGCACAGCCGCGCCCCGTGCAGGGGGTCAGGAGCCGCGGGGCGCCGGTTCGACGCGGACGGGGACGGCGTTCATCTGGACGGTGCCCGACAGCGGGTCGAGCACCGAGCCGTCGGTGAGGGTGTTGCTGTTGACCCCCGGCTGCCGCGCCGCGACGTGGAGCCGGGCGTGGTCGTCGTCGTGACCCCAGCCGTGCGGCAGTGAGCACACGCCGTCCGGCACCTCGTCGGTGAGCCGCACCGGGACCCGGATCCGCCCGGCGGCCGAGCCGACCGAGACCGTCCCGCCGTCGTCGATGCCGAGCTCGTGGGCGTCGCCGGGGGAGACGTAGAGCATCGCGCGCTCCGGGCCCCGTGCGAGCCGGTCCACGTTGTGCAGCCAGGAGTTCTTCGACCGCAGGTCACGACGCCCGATCAGCAGCAGCGTCCCGGGCTCGGCCACCGGGGCGTCGACGCCGGCGAGCGCGTCGAGCACCTTCGCCGGTGCGAGCTCGATCGTGCCGGAGGGGGTGCGGATCACCTCGTCGAGCCGGGGCCCAGCGGACCGAGGTCGATCCCGTGCGGAGAGCCGAGCAGCCGGGCCAGCGTGAGCCCGCCCGGTACGCGGCCGAAGTGGTCGCCGTAGGGGCCGGACCGGATGCGCAGGTCGAGCAGCCTGCGCGGTCCCCGCTCCGGGAAGTCGGTGACGATCCCGTCCTCGCCGGTGTCGAGCCCGCGCGCGACCGAGGCCCGCAGCGACGCGGCGATCTCGTCGTCGACGAGCCCGGGGTCGGCGCCGGGGCCGCGGCCCTCGTAGATCGCGCAGAGCCGCAGCAGGATCTCCCACTCCGGGATCATCCCGTCGGGCACCGGCCGGGCGGGCCGGGAGAACCGCGCGAAGTTCCGCTGCGCGAACTGGTAGAGCACCAGGTCGAAGTGGTCGCGGGTGAGCGAGCCCGGCGGCGGGAGGATCACGTCGGCGTACCGGGTGGTCTCGTTGAGATAGGGGTCGACGCAGACGAGCGCGTCGAGGTCGGCGAGGGCCCGCTGCATGCTCGTCGAGTCCGGCATGGACCGGGCGAGGTTGCCGCCGTAGACCACCATCCCGCGGACACGGCCCGGACCGGGGGTCAGGATCTCCTCCGCCAGCGCGGCGACCGGGAGCTCGCCGAGCACCTCGGGGTGCCCGCTGACCCGGGTGCGGTACCGCCCGGTGGTGAAGGGCCGCGGGGGCCTGGTCGCCCGCCGGGTGGTGGGGGAACCGGTGACGGGACGGGTGAACTGCAGCCCGCCCGGACGGTCGAGGTGACCGCACACGACGTTCAGGACCTGCATCGCCCAGCAGGTGAGGGTGCCGTGCCGGTTGAGCGTGGTGCCGAGCCGCCCGTACACCGCGGCGCGTCCGGTCCCGGCGAGCTCGCGGGCGAGCCGGACGATCGCGTCCGGTGCGATCCCGCAGGCGCGGGCCGCGGCCTCGGGTGTCCAGGGCGCGACCGCGGTGCGGAGCTCCGCGAGTCCGGAGACGCGGCCCTCCGCGGCCCGCAGCCGGACCCGGTCCTCGGTGATCACCACGTGCAGCAGGCCGAGCAGCAGGAACAGGTCGGTGCCCGGCCGCACCCGCAGGTGGTCGTCGGCGACGTCGGCGGTCGCGGTCCGCGCCGGGTCGACGACGACGAGCCGGCCGCCGCGCGCCCGCAGGGCCCGCAGCTTGCCGCGGTAGTCCGGCGAGGCTCCGACGCTGCCGTTGGACACCAGCGGGTTGCCGCCGATGATCACGAGCAGGTCGGTGGTGTCGAGATCTGGCACCGGGATGCTGCTGGGCTCGCCGAACATCAGGGCTGCGGTCACGGTCTGGGGCAGCTGGTCCATGGTGGCCGGCGAGTAGGTCTGGGCACTCCCCAGTGACCGCGCGAGCCTGCCCGCCAGGAGGGTGAAGGCGACGTTGTGGCCGGTCGGGTTGCCGATGTAGGCGGCGACGGTGTCGCGGTCCGTGGCGAGCAGCGGCCCCAGCAGCCGGTCCACCTCGGCGAACGCCTCGTCCCAGGTCGCGGGGCGCAGCTCCCCGTCGCGCCGCACGAGCGGCCGGGTCAACCGGTCGGGGTCGTCGTCGACCGCGCCGAGCGACGCCCCCTTGGGGCAGAGGTAGCCCGCGCTGTAGACGTCGTGGTCGTCGCCGCGGACCGTGACCACGCGGTCGTCGGCGTCGAGGGTGACCGCCAGCCCGCACATCGCCTCGCAGAGCGGGCACCCGCGCGGGACGGTGCGCGGGACGCCCGGTCCCGGGTCGGGGAGCGGGACGGTCGACGGGCGGGTGGACATGGCCGAATTCTATAGTCGTTAGGTTTTGTCGTCCAGGTCCGCCGGGGTGCGGCGGGACCGTCCGGGCAGCGGCCGTGCGGTGCCGGCGAAGGCCGAGCGCAGGAACGTCCCGATGCGGTCGAGCGAGCGCGAGGCCTCCGGGAGCACCGGCGCGAACGCCTGGAACACGTGCGGCTGGCCGTGCCAGATCTCGAGCACGCAGTGCGCCCCCGCGGCGGCGAGGCGGCGCGCGAGCTGCTCGGTCTCCTCCCGCAGCACCTCGGCGGAACCGACGGTCAGCAGGGTGGGCGGCAGGTCCGCGAGGTCCGCCCGCAGGGGCGAGTACCGGTCCGGCGCGTCCCCGGCCAGGATCATCTCGATCATCCACTGGAGGGCGGCCGCCGACCCGGTCGGATCGTCGCCGGGATCGAGCGCGGCCCGCGCCGCGGTGTCGAGGTCGTAGACCCCGGACATCCCGACGACGGCCGCCGGCCGCGGCAGGCCGCGTTCCCGGGCACGCAGGGCGGTCGCGACGGCGAGGTGCCCGCCGGCGGAGTCGCCGGCGATCGCGATGCGCCCCGGCGCGATCCCGCGGGCGAGCAGCCACCGGTAGGCGTCGAGGCAGTCCTCGATCTCCTGGTCCAGCGACACCTCCGGGACCATCCGGTAGGCCACCGCCAGGGCGGCCTGCCCGGACGCCGACGACAGCCGGGAGACCAGCGAGCGGTGCGAGTTCAGGCCACCGAACAGCCAGCCCCCGCCGTGCAGGTAGAGGACGACGGCGTCGGGGTCCCGCACGCCCCGCCCGACCGACCACTCCGCGGGGAGGCCGTTGACCGAGGTGCGGCCGACCCGTGCGCCCCAGGGCACCGGCACGTGGGCGGCCCACTCGTCGAAGCGTGCCAGCCGGTCCCGCAGCGCCTGGGTCAGCGTGTCGCCGGTCAGGGCGCGCAGGGCCCGGGCCATGAGCTGGTCCATGACGGCCGTCAGGACGCGGGACCGGATGCTCGGCCGGTGGTGCTCCGTGACGAGCACGCCCACCGGCTCCGGCCCCTCGGGGTGGGCCGCCGCCCGCGGACGGCCGTGGTGCTCGGCCGTCATCCGCGCAGCGTCGGCGTCGCGGTGCCCGGCGCCAGGTCGAGCACCTCGGTGAACCCGTCCACCAGGCACTGCAGGTACAGGTCGCCGTCGGCGAAGGCCGCGGTGTCGAGGCCGACCCCGATGCAGGCGGTGGAACCGTGGCTGACCAGCGTGATCAGCGAGGCACCCCCGCCGAGCGGGCCGTAGCCGTAGAACCGTTCGACCCGGGCACCCGCGAGGTAGTGGTCCCCCTGCAGCCCCGGCACGTTGCTGGCGTGCAGGTCGTTGCCCTTCGTCATCGGCCCGGCGAGGATCGCGGCGAGCGCGCCGGGCATGCGGCCGAGCAGCGGCGAGAACAGGCCGATCACGTCGACCGCCGGCTCCTCCCGGACCTCGGACACCACGGCCCGGATCCGCTCGACCCGGCGGGCGACGTCGGTCTCGGCCATCGGACCGGCGAACCGGGCCGAGGCGATGCGGTTCCCGCCCTCGGGATCGTCGGACCGGCGCAGCGAGATCGGCATGGCGGTCGGGACGGCCTCCGGGACCGGCGCCCCGGAACGCTCGTGGAAGAGCCGGTACCCGCCGAGCAGCGCGGCCAGGAACGCGTCGTTCACGCTGCCGCCCGCGGCCTTCGCCGCCGCCCTGAGCCGGTCGAACGGGACGTCGACGGCGGCGAGCCGGAGGGTCAGGCCCCGCTCGGCGAGCAGCGCCGAGTTCTCGGCGGCCGGGGGAGCGAGCACCCGGCCCAGGGACGACACGTACCGGGACACCGCCCCGGCCGTCGAGAACGGCGCGGCCAGCGACCGCAGTCCGGCCGAGCCCAGCCTGCCCACCTCACCGGTCACGCGGCCGAGATCGGCACGGGCCTGGGCGACCAGCGCCTCGTAGGGCGACATCGGTGGCGTCTGCAGGTGCGCCGGCCGCGGCCCGCCCGGGACGTCGTCCTGCCGCTCCGGCGCCAGGATGCGCGCCAGGTGCTGCATCACGCCGAGACCGTCGGTGACGGCGTGGTGCATCTTCAGCGCGTACAGGGCGCGGCCGCGGGGGAGCCCCTCGACCAGGAGGGCCTCCCACGGGGACCGCGCCCGGTCGAGCGGGCTCATGTAGAACTGCGACAACCCCTCCATCAGCTCCGGCCAGCCGCCGCGGGCCGGGAGCTGGTGGCGGCGGAGGTGGAACCGGAGGTCCATCGCCGGGTCGGTCGTCCACCGCGGCACCCCGAGCCCCAGTGCCGGCTCCACGACCCGCTGGCCGAGCCGGGGGACGACGGCGACGGCGGCCTCGTGCACCGCGGCCAGCCGTCCGGGATCCGGGACGGCGTCGAGCTCGAGACAGGCCATGGCCGGTGTCCGCAGTGCGGGATCCGACTCGATCCGCCACATGACGGTCTCGAAGGCGTTCATCTCCTCGCCGGCGGCGTCCATGCGACTCGTCCCCGTCACTGCACGCGGGGGAACTCGGTCGTGGGCTCGTCCCGGAACCCGTGCCGGGCGGCGCCGGCGCCCGCCGGGACCGCCTGGTCGTCCATGTTCGCGCGAATCGCCTCCTGGGCCGCGGGCGACAGCGTGTGCATCATCTCGCGGACCCGTTCCTGGCGGCGCCGGACGGCCGCGCGCTCGGGCATCCCCGGGGAGGCCTGGAACTGCGGCTTCATCGGGGGCAGCCCGGCCAGCCCGCCGGCCTCGGCCATCTCCCGTTCGGCCTGCGCCGAGTCCTTCTCCTCGGACATCCCGATCGGCCCCTGCCTGCGGCCGTTGAGGAACTGCGCGACGACGGGCTCCTCGGAGGTCAGCAGCTGCTCGCGGGGGCCGAACATGGCGAGGTGCTTGCGGTACAGCAGGCCGATGTTGTCCGGGATCGTCTGCGCGGTGTTGATGTCGTGGGTGACGATCAGGAAGGTGGAGTCGGTCTGTGCGTTGAGGTCGATGATCAGCTGGTTCAGGTACGCCGTGCGCACCGGGTCGAGGCCCGAGTCCGGCTCGTCGAACAGGATGATCTCCGGGTCCAGCACGAGGGCCCGGGCCAGCCCGGCCCGCTTGCGCATGCCGCCGGAGATCTCACCGGGCAGCTTGCCCTCGTCGCCGCGCAGGCCGACCAGGTCCATCTTCTCGAGCACGATGTCGCTGATCTGCGACTCGTTCTTCTTCGTGTGCTCGCGCAGCGGGAAGGCGATGTTGTCGAACAGGTTCATCGACCCGAACAGCGCGCCGTCCTGGAACAGCACCCCGAACAGCTTCCGGATCTCGTAGAGCTTCGACTCCGTGCATCGGACGAGGTCGGTGTCGTGGATCACGATCGACCCCTGCTCGGGCTTGAGCAGCCCGATGAGGGTCTTCAGGAACACGGACTTGCCGGTACCCGACGGGCCCAGAAGCACCGACACCTCGCCCGGAGGGAGGGTCAGTGACACGTCCGACCAGATGTTCGCCTTGCCGAACGACTTCGACAGGTTCTCGACCTTGACCTCCACGCCCTTCACGGCGCACCTCCTCGTGTCGCTGCGTCGGCGATGACCGCCTCCGATACTGAAACAACGAAACATCTTTCGTCGAGCGTCTCTTACTTGGCTGCTCGTTCGGGTGATGTCTGGGTGGGTCAGTACTCCGATCGGGTTAACAGTGAGACGTTGAACGAAACTTGTCAAAGCGTAGCTCGTTCTGCCTCTGAAGACGGAGCGCCGTCCCCGCGACGCCCGTCCCGAACCCCGTCGTCTCAGAGCAGAGGCCCCCGATGCAGCCCGACGTTGTGACCTGCACCGATGCCACCCCGAGGGGGATGGCGTCATGAACACCCCCCCGGCGGTCGCGCGGACCGTGACACCGCTCGGCACCTTCTTCGCCTTCACCGCGGACACCTTCGTCGCGATGTTCAGGCGCCCGTTCCAGTGGCGCGAGTTCGTGCAGCAGACCTGGTTCGTCGCCAGCGTCTCGCTCGGGCCGGCGATCCTGCGCGGCATCCCCTTCGTCGCACTGGTGACGTTCCAGTTCAACCTCGTGCTCGTCGAGATCGGCGCGATCGATCTCAGCGGCTCGGGGTCGGCGTTCGCCACGGTGACCCAGATCGGACCGGTCGCGACGACGTTCATCATCGCGGGGGCCAGCTCCACCGCCGTCTGTGCCGACATCGGTGCGCGCCGGATCCGCGAGGAGCTCGACGCCATGGAGGTCCTCGGCATCGACGTCGTGCCCCGCCTCGTCGTGCCGCGGGTGCTGGCGACGGCGGTCAACGCCTTCCTGCTCAACGGCGTGATGATCCTGATCGGTCTCTCCGGCGGCTACGTCTTCGCCGTCTACCTGCAGGACGCCAGCCCGGGTCAGTACATCGACTCGCTCACGCTGCTCGTCGGCTTCGACGACCTGGTGCACGGCGAGCTCCGCGCCGTCGTGTTCGGCGTCGTCGGCGCCCTCATCGGCTGCTACCGGGGGATGACCTGCAAGGCAGGTCCGCGCGGTGTCGGGAACGCGGTCAACGAGACCGTGGTCTACACGTTCCTCGCGCTCTTCCCGATCAACATCCTGCTGACGCAGATCCCCTACTCGCTCGGACTCGTGTGAGGGACGTGCCCATGCTCTCCTCTGTTCGCAACGCCCTGGGCGCTCCGCTCCGGCTGCTCGACGACCTCGGCAAGCAGGCCGAGTTCTACGGCAAGGGCGTCGTCTGGATCCCCAAAGCCGTCAAGAGCTACAAGACCGAGCAGGTCCGGCTGATCGCCGAGGTCGGTATGAGCACCGGCGCGCTCGCCGTCATCGGTGGCTCGTCGGTGATCACCTTCTTCATCACCCTGTTCGCCGGTGTCACCGGCGGCCTCCAGAGCTACGACGCGCTGGCCAACCTCCAGCTCGAGGCGCTCGGCGGGTTCGCCTCGGCGATCATCAACCCGCGCCTGCTGGTGCCGATCATCGCGGGCGCCGCCCTCGCGGCCACGGTCGGCAGCGGGTTCACCGCCCAGCTCGGCGCGATGCGGGTCTCCGAGGAGATCGACGCGCTCGAGGTGATGGGCGTCCGCTCGCTCCCCTACCTCGTCACCACCCGCCTGGGCGCCGGGATGATCACGATCATCCCGATCTTCTCCATGTCGATGGTCGGCGCCTGGGTCGGCTGGAAGGTCACCCAGGTCGGCTTCTTCGGGCTCTCCGAGGGCACGTTCGACCACTACATGCAGACGTTCATGCAGTGGCAGGACGTCCTCTACTCGTTCGCCCAGGCGATCGGGATCGCGATCGTCGTGATCTCCATCCACACCTACTACGGCTACACCGCCAGCGGTGGCCCGGCCGGCGTCGGGAAGGCGGTGGGGCAGGCCGTCCGCACGTCGCTGATCGCGGTGCTGACCGCCGAGCTCGCCATCTCGATGGCCCTCTACGCCGACTCCGACGCCTTCCGCATCACGGGATGACCTGATGAACGAGACCTTCTTCTCGCGGTTCAAGTACCGCGTCTACGCGTTGATCCTGCTCGGGATCATGCTCGGGTTCCTCGGGCTGTGCACCGCCATGTACCTCAACGCCTTCGCCAAGACCGTCCCCGTGCAGCTGCGCGCGGACCGGTCGGGCCTGCAGATGTACCCGGGCAACCGGGTGCAGCTGAAGGGCGTCGACGTCGGCGAGGTCGGCTCGGTGTCGCTGGCCGACGGCGACCGCGGTGCGGTCGACATCGTCCTCGACATGGACGCCGACCGGATCGGTCAGGTCCCGGCGGACGTGTCCGTCTCCCTCGACCAGCTCACCGCCTTCGGCGCGAAGACGGTGCAGATGACCATGCCCCAGGCGCCGTCGGGCCGGATGCTCGCCGCCGGGGACCGGATCAGCAGTGACGCGGTCACGGTCGAGGTCAACACGCTGTTCGACTCGCTCGACCAGATCCTCGACACCCTCGAGCCGGCCCAGGTGAGCCAGGTGATCGGCAACCTCGCCACCGCGCTCGACGGCCGCGGCGAGGAGATCGGCGAGACGGCGACACAGCTGAACGCCTACCTCAAGCGGTTCAACGCGAACCTGCCGCAGCTGCAGACCGACTTCCGCAAGGGCGCGGACCTCACCAACCTCTACGGTGACGTGGCCGGCGATCTGGCGTCCACCCTGGACAACGCCACGGTGACCAGCCGGACAGTCGTCGAGCAGCAGGCCGACATCGAGAGCTTCCTGTTCCAGCTGTCCCGGGTCTCGAAGACCGGCGAGTCGTTCTTCCTGCAGAACCGCGAGGGGATCCGCGACGTCGCACAGACGGCGCTGCCCACGACCGACCTGCTGCGCGAGTACTCCCCGATGTTCTCGTGCTGGCTCAAGGGCCTGGACAAGTCGCGCCAGCAGCTCGAGCAGCAGCAGGGCAACACCGTCCCCGGCTTCGTCGGGCTCGTCACGCTGCAGCCGGGCGACACCGTCTACAAGAGCCCGCCCGAGGTCGGCGCCGACAACGGCCCGGACTGCCACCAGATGCCCGGGCTCGACGGCAGCGTGGTGCCCGAGTCGCTGTTGAAGAACGTCGACAAGGGTGGCGAGCCCAACCCGGACGGCGACAACACCGTCCGGATCGGCGATCCGCCGCTGGTCACGCAGCTCTTCGGGCCGTTCGCCGGTGCCGGTGAGGGGCTAGGCCTCCCGGGCGCCCAGGTCCAGCCGGTCCCGGGCGGCGAGAACGCGCCGGCGCCGGGGGCACCGGCCGGGCCGGGCGCTCCGCCCGCTCCGGCACCGGGCGCTCCCGGACCGCTGACCCCGGAGCAGGAAGCGACGCCGCCGACGGCGCCGGACGGTGGGTCCGGCGGTCTCCTCGGCGGGCTGTTCACCGACGAGGAGGGCGGCCGATGAGCGTCTCGAAGGCCCAGAACATCAAGGGCCCCCTGGTCAAGTCGACGATCTTCGTGGTCGTGACGATGCTCGTGCTCGCCGTCGTGAGCATCGAGATGGGCGCGGGCTCCGGGTTCGGCGACCGCAAGAGCTACTCGGGCGTCTTCACCGACACCTCCGGGATCCTCGAGGGCGACTCGGTGCGGATCGCCGGCGTCGAGGTGGGGTCGGTCCAGGACATCTCGGTCGTCGACAACACCCAGGGGAAGGTCACCTTCACCGTCGACTCGGCGAAGGAGCTCCCCGCCGACACGAATCTCGCCGTCCGGTACCTCAACCTGACCGGTGACCGCTACCTCGAGGTCTCCCGGGGCACCGGCGGCGGCGCGCCGCTGGCGGAGGACGCGGTCATCCCGGTCGCGCAGACCCGCCCGGCCCTCGACCTCGACGTCCTGCTGGCGGGCTTCTCGCCGCTGTTCGAGGGGCTGGCGCCGGACCAGATCAACCAGATGAGCTCCGACATCATCTCGGTCTTCCAGGGGCAGGGCGGCACCATCGAGTCGCTGCTCGCCCGGGTCGGCTCGCTGACCAACACGCTCGCCGACAAGGACGCGGTGATCGGCTCCGTCGTCGACAACCTCAACACCGTGCTCGGCACGCTCGACAAGCGCGCCCCCGAGCTGGAGTCGACGATCGGCCAGCTGCAGGAGCTCACGACCGGCCTGGCGAACGACCGGGAGCGGATCGGCAACTCGCTGGAGGGCGCCAACCGGCTCACCAGCAGCGTCGACGAGCTGCTCGGGAAGGTCCGCGGCCCCCTGAAGGGCACCGTGGACCAGCTCGACCGGGTGTCGAAGCAGGCCAAGGCCGGTGAGGCGGCGATCGACGAGAACCTGGCGCTGCTGCCCGGGGCGTACCTGCGGGTCAGCCGGCTGGGTTCGCGCGGCGCGACCTACAACCTGTTCATCTGCTCGGTGCGGGTGAAGACCACCGGCCCGGCCGGTGACCCGGTCTACTCGCCGTGGGTGGGCCCGGCCGACAACGTCGACCGCTGCAAGTTCGGCAACTCCCCGCTGGAGACGCCCGAGCAGCGCGAGGCGAACCCGATCCGGCAGGAGGACGCCGCGGACCAGGGCCAGGTCCCGAACGAGCTCCTCCGCACCGACGGTACGGAGGGCCCGCGATGAAGCTCCGGTTCCGGGAGAAGAACCCGGTCACGATCGCGATCGCCGGCCTGGCGATCCTGGCGGTGCTGCTGGTCGCCTCGTTCCAGCTGGCCGAGCTGCCGGTCTTCGGCGGCAAGAAGTACGAGGCCCGGTTCACCGAGGCCGGTGGCCTGCAGATGGGCAACACCGTCCGGGTGGCCGGTGCCGAGGTGGGCCAGGTCAAGAACGTCACCCTGGACGGGCCGGACGTGGTCGTCGAGTTCACGGCGAAGGACGTGGAGCTCGGCGACCTGACCTCGGCGACGATCGGCACGCAGACCCTGCTGGGCGAGCGCAACCTGGAGATCCGGCCGGACGGGCGGACCCCGATGGAGGCCGGCGGGGTCATCCCGCTGGAGCGGACCGTCGCGCCGTACAGCATCACCGAGGGCATCGAGGATCTCACCCGGCGCGCGGGCGAGATCGACATGAACCAGGTCAGCACGGCGCTCGACACGTTCACCGACGCCTTCCAGAACACCCCGGACGAGCTCGGGCCCGCGTTCGAGGGCATCACCCGGCTGTCCCGCACGATCGCCAGCCGGGACGCCGCCATCGGTGACCTGCTCGAGCGGGCGGAGAGCGTCACGGGCGTCCTCAACCGGCAGACCGCGAAGCTGACGACGCTGCTCACCGACGGCAACAAGCTGCTCGGTGAGCTGGAGGCCCGCCGCGACATCATCGGTGAGCTGCTCGTCACCACCCGGCGGGCCACCGACCAGATCGTCGGCCTGACGGAGGACCAGCGGGGGCGGCTCGCACCGGCGCTGAACGAGCTCAACGGAGTGCTCGAGATCCTCGAGCGCAACGAGGGCAACATCGTCTCCGCCGTCGAGCGCGTCTCGAGCTTCATCACCGGCCTGGGCGAGGGTCTCGCCGGCGGCCCGTTCTTCGCCGGGCACGGCGACCTGGGGAACGCCGGGCCCACGTTGTTCCCGGCCGCGGACTTCCTGCCCAGCCTGGCCGTTCCCACACCGCCCGCCGGGGGCGCACCACCCGTCCCCACTCCGCCCTCGATCGGCGGCCTGATCGGTGCCGGAGGAAACTGAGATGTCCCGTCTGAAAGCAGGAACGGCGCTGACCCGGCTGCTCGCCGCCGGTCTCGTGGCCGCCGTCGTGGCGGCTGCGGTGATCGTGCTGGTCAGCACGTCGTCGAAGACCGGTGTGGCCTACTTCGAGTCGGTCAAGAGCATCTACCCGAACGACCGCGTGAAGATCCAGGGCGTCGACGTCGGCAAGATCAGCTCGATCGAGCCCGCCGGCGACAAGGTCCGGATGGAGTTCACCTACGACTCCCAGTACGACCTCCCCGCCGAGGTGAACGCCGCCGTCGTGTCGCCGACCCTGGTCGCGACCCGGTTCCTCCAGCTCGCACCCGCCTACACCGGCGGCCCCGTGCTGGAGGACGGTGCGGAGATCCCCGTCGAGCGCACCGTCTCCCCGCTGGAGTTCGACGACCTGAAGAAGGAGCTCCAGAACCTGAGTACGGCGCTCGGGCCCGACGAGGCGAACCAGAGCGGTTCCCTGTCCCGCTTCCTGGACATGGCGGCCCGCAACGCCGCAGGTGGCCAGGGCCAGAAGTTCAACGAGCTGGTGCGTGAGGCGTCCTCGGCGGTCGAGACCCTGTCCGAGGGGCGCGGCGACCTGTTCGGGACGGTCCGCAACCTGCAGGCCTTCGTCACGGCGCTCAAGCAGGTCGACGGCCAGATCGTCGAGTTCAACTCGCGGCTCGACACGGTCTCCGGAGTCCTGACCGACAACGAGGACGAGCTGTCCCGGGCGCTCGAGGGCGTCTCCCGGGCCGCCGTGGCGGTCGACGAGTTCGTCGCCGACAACGGCCCGGTGCTCAACGAGTCGGTGACCGAGCTCGGTGACCTCACCCGGACGCTGTCGAACTCGCGCGACGAGCTCGCAACGATCCTGCACGTCGGCCCGAGCACGCTGATGAACCTCTTCAACATCGTCTCGCCGAGGACGCGGGCGCTCTCCGGCAAGCTCGTGGTGGACAACCTCAACACCCCGGCGGACTTCGTCTGCTCGGCGTTCACCGCGGCGGCCCAGGACCCGATCAAGGGCATCGACTACTGCAAGAGCAACCTCGGCCCGCTGTTCAACCTGCTGCGCGTCCAGCAGCCGCCGGTCGGCGTCAACCCGATCGCCGTCCCCGGTACGGGTGGACCGACGGACAACCAGCCGGGCAGGGACGCGCCCTACCGGCAGCCCACCCCCGGACCGGAGGCCCCGCCGGACGTCGACGCCCCGGGTCTCGGCGGCCTGCTGTTCCCCCAGGGAGGCAACTGATGGCCAGGACGCCACGCAGCGTCGCGATCGCGATGATCGCCGCCTGCTCGGTCTCGCTCTCCGCGTGCGGGTACAGCGGGCTGAACGACTTCACCCTGCCGGGTGTGCCCGGCGTCGGGGACGACGCGTACACGGTGCAGATCGAGCTGCGCAACGTGGCCGATCTCGTGCCGAACAACCCGGTGCGGGTCGGTGACCAGCCGGTCGGCAACATCACCAAGGTCGAGCTCGACGACTGGAACGCGCTCGTCACGGTGTCGCTGAACTCCGACGTGGAGCTGCCGGCGAACACCCAGGCCCGGATCGGCCAGGCCTCCCTGCTCGGCGCGAAGTTCGTCGAGCTGACGCCTCCGGCCGACCAGGCGCCGACCGGGCGCCTGACCGACGGTGCCCGGATCGGGCTGGAGCAGTCCGGCAAGTACCCGGAGACCGAGGAGGTGCTGGCCTCGGTCGCGACCCTGCTCAACGGCGGCAACCTGCAGAACCTCAAGACCATCACCGGCGAGGTGAACAAGGCGCTGGGCGGCCGCACCGAGGACTTCCGGGGCCTGATCACCGAGCTGGAGACCTTCTCCCGCGGGCTGGACGACCAGAAGCAGGACATCACCCGCGCGATCGACGGGATCGACCGCCTGGCGGCCAACTTCGCCGAGCAGGACCAGGCCATCGACGGCGCCCTGCAGGCGATCCCACCGGCGCTGACCGTGCTGAACCGGGAACGCGAGAACCTGACGAACACGCTCGTGTCGCTCGGCAAGTTCGGTGACGCCACGGACGCGGTCGTCGCGGAGAGCTCGGACAACCTCGCCCGCAACCTGGACAACCTGACCCCGGCCCTGGCCGGGCTCGCGGACGCCAACAACTCGCTGACCGACTCGCTCGGGCTGCTCGGGACGATCATCTTCCCGCTGCGCAACTTCGGCGAGACGTTCCAGGGCGACTACATCAACTTCTGGCTCACGCTGGACCTGACGCTCGGCACGCTCGACCAGAACTTCCTGACCGGCACGCCGTTCGAGGGTCAGCTGAACCGGCTGCAGGACATCATGAAGGCCGGCGGGAACGCCCTCGGCGCAGCGAATCCCCTGACGGCGCCGGTGCTACCCGAGGAGCCGGGTGCCCCGGTCGGTGAGCCCGGGCTCGACCTGCTCGACGGCGCCGTGCCGAACGAGCCACCGCCGGGACCGCCGTCCGGCACGCTCGAGCGCCCGGCCCCGCCGGAGCAGAGCGAGTTCGAGCGGCAGCAGGAGCAACAGCAGCAGCAACGACCGGCCGAGGAGCCCTCCGGCGGCGGCCTGCTCGACGGCCTGACGGGAGGCAACTGACGTGATCACCAGGTACGTCAAGGTCCAGCTGGCGATCTTCATGGTCCTCACGCTGCTCGCCTCGCTACTGATCGTCTTCTACTACGTGCGGGTGCCCCAGGTGCTGGGGTTCGGCCGGATCGCGGTGACGGCGACGCTGCCGGCCACCGGTGGCCTCTACCCGAACGCCAACGTGACGTTCCGCGGAGCCACCGTCGGGACCGTCACCGACGTCGACCTGGACCCCGAGGGTGTCCGGATCCGGATGACGCTCGAGGAGGACCGGCTGCCGCCCAGCGGCAGCCGGGCCGAGGTGCACAGCGTGTCGGCCATCGGTGAGCAGTACGTCGACTTCGTCCCGCAGGACCCGGCGGCCCCGCCGCTGGCCGACGGGGACCACATCCCCAAGGAGATGACGACGGTCCCGATCCCGACGGCCGACGTCCTCCAGAACACCGACAACCTGCTGACCTCGGTGGACCAGGACAACTTCACGACCGTCCTGAACGAGTTCGCCGACGCGTTCCGCGGGATCGGGCCCGACCTCGGGCGGCTGGTCGACAACACCCGGCTCCTCGTCGACGAGGCGGACAAGAACTACGAGCCGACCGAGCGGCTGATCAACGACTTCGAGGGCTTCGTCGACCCGCAGCTCGCGACCAGCGACTCGATCCGGAACTGGAGCCGGAACCTGAACTCCTTCACCGGGCAGCTGCGGGAGAGCGACACCGATCTGCGGTCGGTGTTCACCGACGGCACCCGTGCGGCCGAGCAGGCCGAGGGCCTGCTCGGTGACCTGAGCCGGAGCACGCCGACGCTGCTGAGCACCACCGAGGTCCTGACCCGGCTGGCGGAGGCGTACAACGCGCCGATCGAGCAGATCCTCGTCGTGTACCCGATGTTCACGGCCGGATCGCTGGTCGTCGCGCCGGAGGCCGAACCGGGGATCTTCCGGTTCAACCTCGAGACCAACGCCAACCAGCCCAACTGCGTCGAGGGATGGATCCCCGCCGGGCGGACCGCGGAACGCGATGGAGACGGGTGACATCCCGCTCCCGGAGAACAGCTACTGCAAGCTGCCCCAGGACGACCCGACGCTGGCCCGCAGCGCGCGCAACCTGCCGTGCTTCGAGCCGGGGTCGCCCCCCGGCCGGCGTGCGGCGACGATCTTCCAGTGCCGTGGCGAGGGCTACAGCCCGACGGCGGCCGGCCGCCTGACGCTCCGTCCGGACACCGGGCTGAACGGTGAGCCCGCCTTCGAGCCGCTGGGTGCGATCGGCGCCGTGAGCACGCCGGCACCGCCCGCGGACCAGATGACGCTCGGCGGTCTGATGTCCGTCCCGGGCCCGGCCTGACCGTGGTCAGCAGTGGTACCGGACCCCGGATGCGAGACAGTCGAGCCAAGATGTCACGATCGAACGGCCGTGACGGAGACAACATCGTTGGTCCGTCCGGTCGTGGGCACGGCCGCACCCGCTGTGCGGCCGGGCCCCCACACGGCGCCGGCACCCCGCGCCCCGCTCACCCCCGGAGCGGGGCGGCCCGGCACCGCCGAACCGAGGAGTTGACGTGGTGAGAACCTTCCAGTCCGGCAGGCGGGCGACGACGCCCGCGGCCGGGGACGAGGCGGCCGACGCCGTCACGTCGCAGGAGAGCGACGTCCGCACCGAACGGACCGAGACCTCCGGTGCGGAGAACACCCCGGAGCGCGAACCGGACGGGCTCCCCGCCGCGCCGCCGCTGCGCACCGGTGACGACGAGGACGGTGAGGACGGCGACGGCGGCGCGGCCGGCCGGGGTGGCTCAGGCCCCGCCGCGACCCGCCGCGAGCCCGAGAGCGGCCCCGCGCCGAGCGCGACCGTGCGCCGTGGTGTGGCGGCGGCCTTCGGGCTGATGCTCGTCGCCGCCGTGGCGACGGGCATCTGGTGGGGCATCGGGCAGCAGGCGGAGTCCGACCGTGCCGCGGCGCTCGAGTCCGCCCAGGCCGCGGCCGTCAGCCTGACCTCGATCAACTTCGAGACCGCCGAGGACGACGTCCGCAAGGTCGTCGAGGAGTCCACCGGTGACTTCGGTGGCCTGTTCGCCCAGAACCTCGACTCCTACATCTCCCTGGTGAAGGAGTCCAAGGTCGCGACCCGGGGCGAGGTCACCGGTGCCGGCATCGACCGCATCGACGGCAGCACCGCCCGCGTCGTGGTCGCGGTCAAGGCGGACGTCAAGAACCAGAGTGTGCCGGACGGGGAGCCGCGCTTCTACCGGATGGTCACCGAGCTCGAGAAGAAGGACGGCGAATGGCTCGTCTCGCGAGTGGAGTTCGTGCCGTGAGGGGCCCGAAGGCGTTGCTGCGGCCGGTGGGCCGTGGCCTGAGGTGGGTCGGCCTGCTGCCGGTCCGTGCGTACCGGTCGGTCGTCGGCTGGTACCGGGACCGGCCCCGGCAGGCGACCCGGGTGCTCGGCGCCGGTGCCGTGGTGCTGGCGGTCCTGGCGGTGCTGTTCACCGTGCTGCAGGTGCAGAACATGCGGACGGACTCGGCCCGGAACGAGGCGCGGGCGGTGGCCGAGGAGGTCGTGCCGCGGCTGCTGTCCTACGACCACCGCAGCATCGCCGACGAGATCGACGAGCGGACCCAGCAGGTCGGCGGCAGGTTCCGCGACGACTACACCAGCCTGGTCCGGGACATCGTCATCCCGGCGTCGGACCGTGACCAGCTGGTCACCCAGACCTCCACGGCCGCGGTCGGCACGACCGAGGTGTCGTCGCCGGGGCAGGTCCAGCTCATGATGTTCCTGAACCAGACCTCCACGCGGGCGGGGCAGGACCAGCCGACCCTGTCGGGCTCGCGGGTGCGGGTCACGATGGAGCAGGACGGTGACCACTGGCTGGTGTCGGCACTCGACCCGGTGTGACGGACCGCGCCGGGAGGTCCCGCCTCCCGGCGCTCCGTCGGTCCGGTACCGGCTCAGTGCCCGCTCATCCCGCCGTCGACGGCGAGCGTCGTCCCGGTGACGTAGCCGGAGGCGGGCGCGGCGAGGAACAGCATCGCGGCGTCGAGCTCGCGCTGGGTGCCGAGCCGCTGCAGCGGTGCCCCGGCGAGGAAGCGGCCGAGGGTCTCCTCCGGCGTCTCCTCGGTCATCTCGGTGTTCACGAACCCGGGTGCGAGCGCGTTGACCCGGATCCCGCGGCGGCCCGACCACTGCTGGGCGAGGTCGTGGGTCAGGCCGAGGAGACCGGCCTTGCTCGCCGAGTAGGCGGCCTGTGGCAGCGCCGACGCGACGAGGCCCAGCACGCTCGCGACGTTCACGATCGCCGAGCCGGGCTCCATCCGCCGGGCGCAGGCCTGTGCCATCCAGTACGCCCCGGACAGGTTGACGTCGAGCACGCCGCGGAAGTCGCCGGGCTCCTCCCGCAGCGCGGGCACCACGCTGCTGATGCCGGCGTTGTTCACGAGCACGTCGACCCGGCCGAAGCGTTCGAGTGCGGCTCCCGCGACCCGGTCGCAGTCGTCCGGGTCGGCGACGTCGGCCGCGACGGCGTGCCACCCGCGGCCGTGCCGGGCCACCGCGTCACCGGTCTCGGCGAGGCGGTCCGCCCGGCGGGCGGCGAGGACGACGTCCGCGCCCGCCTCGGCGAGCGCGACCGCGAACCCGGCCCCGAGCCCGGAGCTCGCCCCGGTGACGACGGCGACCTTCCCGTCGAGCCGGAAGAGGTCGAGCAGGGGTGTCGGCGGGGCGGGGTCCCCCGCGGGAGCGGCATCGTCGGCGATCATGTGACGGATGATGTCATATGTATCCATTAGTGCCGTACGCACGTGCTCTCACCTGGTGTGATGCGCCGTGCGATGCTTCTTGCGATACAAAAACCCGAGAACGTATTGACGACCCTACCTACCAACTTTAGGCTGGCCCACGCTCCGGAGGGTCCCGATCTTCCCCGGCCCCCTCGCCGAGGCCGTCGAGGGAGACGGTCGCTCCGCTCCGAGCGGCATACCGCACATTCCCCGAGAGGAACAAGACGATGAAGTCGAGGGCAGCTGTCCTGTGGGAAGCACCGGGCGAGTGGGACGTCATCGAGATCGACGTCGACGAGCCCAAGGAGCACGAGATCCTCGTGCGGTACACCTCCGCCGGGCTGTGCCACTCCGACGACCACCTCACCAAGGGTGACGTGCCGTCGGCGCACTACCCGTACTGCGGCGGGCACGAGGGTGCCGGCGTGGTCGAGCGGGTCGGCTCCGGCGTGCGGGACCTGCAGCCCGGCGACCACATCGTGGCCAGCTTCATCCCCGGCTGCGGCCGCTGCCGCTGGTGCGCCGAGGGCAAGCAGAACCTCTGCGACAACGGCGCGTTCATGATGACCGGGACCCAGCTCGACGGGACCTTCCGCCTGCACCACGGCGACACCGACATCGCCCAGTGCTCGCTCGTGTCGACCTTCTCCGAGTACAGCGTCCTCCCCGAGTGGGGCGCCATCAAGATCGACAAGAGCATCCCGCTGGAGAGCGCCGCCCTCGTGGGCTGCGGTGTCCCGACCGGGTGGGGATCCGCCGTGAACGCCGGCCAGGTGCGGCCCGGGCACGTCGTGATCGTCATGGGTGTCGGCGGGATCGGCATCAACGCGGTGCAGGGTGCGAAGCACGGTGGCGCCCTGCGCGTCATCGCGGTCGACCCCGTCGAGTTCAAGCGCGAGAGCGCGCTCAAGCTCGGTGCGACCGACGCGGTCGGCACCATGGCCGAGGCCACCGCACTGGCCAAGGACCTGACCAACGGCCAGGGCGCGGACAGCGCGATCGTCTGCGTCGGCGTCGCGACCGGCGAGCACGTCGCCGAGGCGTTCGCGTCGGTCCGCAAGGACGGCATCGTGGTGCTCACCGCCGTCGCGAACTTCATGGCCACCGGCATCCCGGTGAACCTGATGGAGTTCGCGATGTACCAGAAGCGGATCCAGGGCGCACTGTTCGGCATGTCGTCGCCGACCCGCGACGTGCCCTACTTCCTGAACATGTACCAGCAGGGCTACCTGCGGCTCGACGAGCTCGTGAGCCGGCGGTACAAGCTCGAGGAGATCAACCAGGGCTACGCCGACATGCACGCGGGCCTGAACCTGCGCGGAGTGGTCGACTTCGCGTGACCGGCGTGGCGCAGGCGGAGGTGACCGTCCGGCGGAGCGGTCCGGCGGCGACGGTCGAGCTGTCGAACCCGGGCCGGCGCAACGCGCTGACCGCCTCGATGCTCGACGAGCTGTACCGCCTGCTGACCGAGCTCGACGACGACCCGCAGGTGCGGGTCGTCGTCGTGACCGGGCGGGACGGCGACTTCTGCTCCGGGGCGGACCTGTCGGCGGTGTCCGACGAGCGGCACCCGCTCGGCTCGATGAACCGGATCAACCGCACGGCGCTGGCGCTGCACCGGATGGCCACCCCGACCGTCGCGCGCGTCGACGGGGTGGCCGTCGGGGCGGGGCTGAACCTGGCCCTGGCCTGCGACCTCGTCGTCGCGTCCGACCGGGCCCGCTTCTCCGAGGTGTTCGTCCGGCGCGGGCTGGCCGTCGACTTCGGCGGGTCCTGGGTCCTGCCCCGGCTGGTCGGCCTGCACCGGGCGAAGGAGCTCTGCCTGCTCGGCGAGATCGTCCCCGCGGACCGCGCCGCCGAGATCGGCCTGGTCAACCGGGTCGTGCCGGTGTCCGAACTCGACACCGTCACGGGCGACCTGGTGGACCGGCTCGCCGCCGGGCCCGCGGTGGCGATGGCGCTGACCAAGCGGCTGCTCACCGACGGCGGTGACCGCAGCATCCAGGAGGCCCTGGACGCGGAGGCCGCCGCGCAGGCGATCACGCTGCGCGGCGACGACTCGCGGGAGGCCTTCAGCGCGTTCCGCGAGAAGCGGGACGCGGAGTTCACCGAGCGGCTCTGACGCCGCCGCACCGGATCCCAGCGGGAGGAGACAGATGGCGCTGCGTACGAGGTTCACCGAGGTCTTCGGGATCGAGCACCCGGTCGTCCAGGGCGGGATGCAGTGGGTGGGCCGCGCGGAGCTCGTCGCCGCGGTCGCCGAGGCCGGCGGCCTCGGCTTCCTGACCGCGCTGACCCAGCCGACCCCCGAGGACCTGGCGAAGGAGATCGCGCGCTGCCGCGAGCTCACCGACCGGCCGTTCGGGGTGAACCTGACGATCCTCCCGGCGATCGACCCGCCGCCGTACGACGAGTACCGGCGGGTGATCGTCGAGTCCGGCATCCCGATCGTCGAGACGGCCGGGTCCAACCCCGAGCCGCACCTCCCGCTCTTCCACGAGCACGGCGTGAAGGTGCTGCACAAGTGCACCAGCGTCCGGCACGCCCTCAAGGCCGAGCGGGTGGGCGTGGACGGCGTGAGCATCGACGGGTTCGAGTGCGCGGGGCACCCCGGCGAGGACGACGTGCCGGGGCTCGTCCTGATCCCGGCGGCGACGGCCCGCTTGTCGGTCCCGGTGGTGGCCTCCGGCGGGTTCGCCGACGGCCGCGGCCTCGCGGCGGCGCTCGCGCTCGGCGCCGACGGCATCAACATGGGCACCCGGTTCATGGCGACCGCGGAGGCGCCGGTGCACCGGAACGTGAAGCAGGCGATCGTGGACGCCGACGAGCGGGCCACCGACCTGATCTTCCGCCCGCTGCGGAACACCGCACGGGTGGCGCGGAACGCGGTCAGCACCGAGGTCGTCCGGATCCTCGACGAGGGCGGGCAGTTCCCCGACGTCCGCGAGCTGGTGGCGGGGCCCGCGGGCGGACCGTGTTCGAGACCGGCGAGCTCGACGCCGGTGTCTGGACGGCGGGCCAGTGCCAGGGACTGATCGACGACATCCCCACGGTCGCCGAGCTGGTGCACCGCATCGTCGCCGATGCCGAGGAGGTGCTCGGCCGGCTCGCCGGCCGGGTCGTCGTACCGGCCTGAGACCCGTACCGGGCCGGTCCGACGGCCCACCGAAGGATGTCCACGTGACCGGGAGGTCCGGGGCCCGAGGCCCCGTCCGGTCGCCGGCTGCGCACCGTGGCGCGAGAAGGAGAATCATGGCGACGTCAGTTGCATCGGCCCTGCACTGGTGGGCTCGTCGGAAGCCGGACCAGCAGGTCGTCGTCGGCGACGACGCCGTGACCTACCGGCAGCTGCAGGACTGGTCCGGACGGCTCGCCCGCAGGCTGGTCGGGGAGGGCGTCTCGCCCGGCGACCGGATCGGGCTGATGAGCGCGAACAGCGTCGAGTGGGTCGTGACGGCCTGGGGGATCATCAAGGCGGGCGGCGTGCTCGTCCCGCTCAACCCCCGGCTGGTGGCGAGCGAGCTGCACAAGATCCTCGGCGACTCCGGCGCCCGGGTGGTCGTGACCGCGGAGGCGCACGAGGAGACGCTCAAGGAGGTCGTCGGGCTCGGGCACGACCTCACGACCGTCCCGTTCGACGAGGTCGGCCGGCTCCGCACCGGCGGCACCGACGACTTCCGGATCGACCTCGACCCCGCGGACCCGGTGGCGATCCTGTTCACCAGCGGGTCGACCGGCCTGTCCAAGGGTGTCGTCTGCACCAACCGGACGCTGCTCGACATCGTCTTCGAGAACTCGCTGACCGACCCCGGGATGCGGCCCGGCGCGCGGACGCTCCTCCTGCTGCCCCTGGCCTTCACCCCGGGCCTGGTCTACGGCGTGGTGATCACCGGTGTGCTCGGCGGGACGCTGGTCGCGGAGCGGGAGATGAAGCCGTCGCGCTCCGTGCAGCTGATCGAGAAGCACCGGATCACCGTCATGTTCGGCGTGCCGCTGATCTTCCAGGCGCTGGCCGCGACCCCGGAGTTCGCCGACGCCGACCTCAGCAGCCTGGACACCGCGATCGTCGGTGGCGCGGCGGTGCCCGTGCCGCTGCTGGAGGCGTACGCGGCGAAGGACGTCGTGCTCCGCCAGATCTACGGGATGACCGAGGTCGGTGGCGTCGCGACCGCGACGTGGCCGGAGGAGGCCGCCGACCACCCCGACAAGTGCGGCAGCGGCAACGTCTTCACCGAGATCAAGGTCGTCCGCCACGACGGCACCGAGTGCGAGCCCGGCGAGAACGGCGAGATCCTCATGCGCGGGCCCGGTGTCACACCCGGGTACTGGCAGGACGAGGAGAACACGGCCAAGGCGCTGCGTGACGGCTGGCTGCACAGCGGCGACCTCGGGAACCGCGACGAGGGCGGCCGGCTCACCTTCGTCGACCGGCTCAAGGACCTGATCATCACCGGTGGCATCAACGTGTCGCCGTTCGAGCTGGAGGCCGTGATCTCGCAGATCCCCGGGGTGAAGGAGGTCTCGGTGATCGCCGCCAAGGACGAGCGGTTCGGCGAGACCCCGGCGGCGATCGTCTGGGGCGAGGGCCTCGACGAGGCGTCGATCATCGCGGAGTGCAACCGGCACATGGCGGACTACAAGGTCCCGCGCTACGTCGTGGTCCGCGAGGACCCGCTGCCGCGGCTGCCCAGCGGGAAGATCGCGAAGCCGGCGATCCGCACCGAGTACTCGGACATCACGTCCACCCACCAGAAGGTGCGTTGATCCCCAGCGCGACGCATCCCGCCGCCGGCGGCCTGCTCCCGTCCGCACCGTCGAGGACCACCGATGACCCATGTGATCACCCGCTCGTGCTGCAACGACGCGTCCTGCGTCGAGGTCTGCCCGGTCGACTGCATCCACCCGACGCCCGACGAGCCGGGCTACGCGAGTGCCGAGATGCTCTACATCGATCCGGACACCTGCATCGACTGCGCGGCCTGCATCGACGTGTGCCCGGTGTCGGCGATCGTGCCGGACGAGGACCTCGAACCGGTCGACGAGCGCTACCTGCGGATCAACGCGGCCTGGTACGACGGCCGGGAGCCGGCCGCGCGGACGGCGCGGACCGAGCCGGAGATCAGCTCGCCCGAGGGGGCGGGGCCGTTGCGGGTCGCCGTCGTCGGGACCGGCCCGGCCGCCTGCTACGCGGCGGAGAGCATGCTGCGCCGGCGCGGGCTGGACGTCGAGATCACGATGATCGACCGCCTGCCGGTGCCGGGCGGCCTGATCCGGCACGGCGTGGCTCCCGACCACCAGGACACCAAGGGCGCGGGCACCGCGCTCGCCCGCACCTGGGGGCGGCGGAAGGTCGACCTGCACCTCAACGTCGAGGTGGGGGAGCACATCGGGCACGACGAGCTGCTCGCCCACCACCACGCGGTGCTGTACGCGGTCGGTGCCCCGGGCGGGCGGAGCCTCGGGATCACCGGGGAGGACCTGCCCGGCTGCAGCTCGGCCACCGACTTCGTGGCCTGGTACAACGGCCATCCGGACGCCGCGGACCGGCAGTTCGACCTGTCCGGCGAGCGCGCGGTCGTCGTCGGCAACGGCAACGTCGCCCTCGACGTCGCCCGCGTGCTGGTCGCGGGGGAGGAGCACCTGGCGGGCACCGACACCTCGGCGCACGCGCTCTCCGCCCTGCGGGACAGCGCGGTCCGCGAGGTCGTGGTCCTCGGCCGCCGGGGCCCCGCCCAGGCGGCGTTCACCACCCCCGAGATCCTGGCGCTCGGCGACCTTCCCGGGATCGACGTCGTCGTCGACCCCGCGGAGATCGAGCTCGACGAGGTCACGGCGGCCCGGCTGGAGCGGGAGCCGGACCCGGTCCTCACCCTGAAGCTGGACGCGCTGCGCGAGCTCGCCGGGCGCGAGCCGGGCGGTGCCGGCCGCCGCATCGTCCTCCGGTTCCTGACCGGGCCCGACGAGATCCTCGGGGAGGAGCGCGTCGAGGGCGTCCGCGTCGCGCGGAACACCGCGGTCGCCGACGGGGACCGGGTCGCCGCCCGGCCGACCGGCGAGACCGAGGACCTCGACTGCGGGCTCGTCCTCACCTCGGTCGGCTACCGCGGCGCGCGGATCCCCGGGGTGCCCTTCGACGAGCAGCGCGGGGTCCTCCCGAACGACGACGGCCGGGTCACCGACCCGGACACCGGCGAGGCCGTGACCGGCGTCTACACCGCGGGCTGGATCAAGCGCGGCCCGAGCGGCGTCATCGGGACGAACCGCTGGTGCGCCGAGGACACCGTGAACGCCCTGCTGGCGGACTGGTCGGCGGGCCGGCTGGACACCCCGCGGGCCGGGGGGCCGGAGTGCTCGGCGCTGGTGGCCGAGCGCAGGCCCGAGGCGATGGGGCTCGCCGCCTGGAAGGCGATCGACGCCCACGAGCGGCGGACCGGCCGGGGCGAGGGACGACCCCGGGTCAAGCTCGTCGACATCCGGGACATGCTCGACGTGGCCGAGGCCGCGGCGACCCGCTGACACCGTCCGTCCCGTTCACCGCCGGTCCGACCGGCCGGAAGGAGAGACCGCGTGGAGACCGACCTGTACGGGGCCGACCACGAGGCGTACCGCGAGACGGCCCGGGCCTTCGTGACCCGGGAGGTGGTGCCCAACGTGGAGCGGTGGGACACCGACCGGCAGATCGACCGGGAGACCTGGAAGAAGGCGGGTGCGGCCGGCCTGGTCGGGCTCGCGGTGCCGGAGGAGTACGGCGGCGCGGGCGAGCCGGACTACCGGTTCCGCTTCGTGCTGTCCGAGCAGATCGCCGCGGCCGGGGCGGCGTCCCTCCAGTCCGCGTTCGGGACCAACGACGACATCGTCCTCGGCTACCTGCTGAACCTCGCCGGCCCGGAGCAGCGGGAGCGCTGGCTCCCCGGCTTCGCGACCGGGGAGACGATCGCCGCCATCGCGATGAGCGAGCCCGCGGCGGGCAGTGACCTGCGGGGCATCGCGACGACCGCCGTCCGCGACGGCGACCACTGGGTCCTCAACGGCTCCAAGACGTTCATCAGCAACGGGATCACCTCGGACCTGGTCGTCGTCGTGACCCGCACCGACCCGGACGCGGGCTCCGCCGGGTACTCCCTGTTCGTCGTCGAGCGGGACACCCCGGGCTTCGAGCGCGGCCGCAAGCTGGACAAGATCGGGCTCCCCGGCCAGGACACCGCGGAGCTGTTCTTCCAGGACGCCCGGGTGCCGGCGGCCAACCTGCTCGGCGAGCTCGGCGGCGGACTGCCGGCGCTGATGCAGAACCTGCCCCGTGAGCGGATGGGCATCGCGGTCGCCGCGCAGTGCTCGGCCGAGGCCGCGTTCCGGTGGACGCTCGACCACACCCGCGAGCGCACGGCCTTCGGCAAGCCGCTCGCCGCGCAGCAGAGCGTCGGGTTCACGCTCGCCGACCTCCGGACCCGGATCGAGGTCACCCGCAGCTACGTCGACCGGTGCGTCCGTGAGCTGAACGCGGGCCGGCTCACCCCGGTGGACGCCGCCAAGGCCAAGTGGTGGGCCACCGAGATGCAGTGGCAGGTGATCGACGCCGGGGTCCAGCTGCACGGCGGCTACGGCTACATGACCGAGTACCCGATCGCGCGCGCCTTCACCGACGCCCGGGTCCAGCGGATCTACGGCGGCGCGAACGAGATCATGAAGGAGATCATCAGCCGGGATCTCGTCCGGGGCTGAGAGCCCCTCAGGTCCCGGCGAGCTCGGCGACGACCGGGGCCATCCGCTCCAGCAGCGTCTCGTTCACCGTCAGGTAGCTCACGCCCGTCTCGTCGCGGCGGCGGCGGAGCTCGTCGGCGATCTCCGCGGTGTCCCCCACGAGCACGCTGGGCAGCCGGGGTACCTCGCCGGGCGCGACGCCGAAGCTGTCGGCCAGCCGGTCGATCCGGGCGGTGTCGGCGCGGTCGTGGATCCCGGTGATCGACATGTGCAGCTCGACCGTGGCCCCGCGGGCCGCGGCCACCTCCCGGATCCGGGCCGCCTTGGCCGTGACCTGCTCCCGTCCGGTGGTCCGTGCCGCGGCGCGGCCGATCCGGCCGCTCCGCATGTCCGGGGCGATCCCGACGACGTCGGCGTGCCGGGCCGCGAGATCGAGCACCCGCCGCCCGCCGCCGCCCACGAGCAGCCGCGGCGGGGTCGCGGTGGCGGCACCCTCCGGCAGGTCCTCCAGCACGTAGTGCGTCCCGGCGAACGACGTCCGCCCGGCCCAGCACCCCCGGATCAGCGCGAGGGCCTCGCCGAGGCGGTCGACCCGCTCGGCGGGCTCCCGGAACGGACGGCCGAGCATCGTGTGGTCGGCGGCCATCCAGCCCGCCCCGATGCCCAGCTCGAACCGGCCGCCGGTCGCGGCGGCGAGCCACGCGGCGTCCCGCGCGACGACGGCCGGGTGGCCGGTCTCGTTGTCCAGCACCAGCGTCCCGACGGTCAGCCCCGACGTGGCCGCGGCCGCCGTCGCGAGGGCGGGCAGCGGCGGTACCGACGGTACGCTGAAGTGCTGGGGGACCTGGAGCACCGACCAGCCCTGGTCCTCGACCCGCCGGGCGAACGCCGGCCAGCCTCCTGGACCGCAGGTGGCACCGGTGCTGAGCACTCCGAAACGGAATCCCGACATCGCTTCACCTTAAGGCAGAAGGTAGCGTCCAGCGTCATAAGATGATTGACAGATATTGTCTCACGTGTCACGGTTCGGCGACGGACGGAGGAGGAGTGGTGGGCGGATACTCGTTGCTCGACGGCGTGCGCGTCGTCGAGGTCGCGCAGCTGGCGCCGTCGTCGGTCGGCGGGCACCTCGCCGATCTCGGCGCCGACGTCATCAAGATCGAGACGCCCGGCCGCGGCGAGGGCGTCCGGTACGCCGGGGCGCAGGCCGTCGGCGGACCGGACGGCCCCGGGTTCATGCACCTGCGGTGGAACCGCGGCAAGCGTAGCGTCGAGCTCGACCTGCGCACGGCGGACGGCGCCGAGGCGTTCCTCCGGCTCGCCGCGTCCGCCGACGCGGTGGTCGAGGGGACGAGGCACGGGTACCTCGACCGGCTCGGACTCGGCTGGGAGCGCCTGGCCGGGCAGCGCCCGTCGACCGTGCTGTGCGAGGTCTCCGGCACCGGGGCCGAGGGGCCGTACCGGGACCTCGCCACCGGCGGGATGTGGTTCGACGCCTACGCCGGGCTGCGCACGGTGGACACCGCGCGGCCGTCCCCGCCCGGGGTGATGGGCGGCTCGGGGGAGACCCCGCAGGCGATGTACGCCGTGGGCGCGTACGGCGCGATGGCGGTCCTGGCGGCGGTGCTGCGGGCACGCACCACCGGAGAGGGCGCGCGCCTGCAGGTGAGCAGCGCCGACGTCGCGATCGCCTGGATGCCGGACCGGATCGACGGCGCGCTGAACGCCGGCCGCACCCACCGGCGTCCGGGCTGGACCGCCGACGGGCGGCTGCCGGACTGGCCGCTGCTCGACGCGTACGCCACGAAGGACGGCGGCGCGATGGTGTTCGGCTCGCACACGCCGAAGTTCTGGCGGGCGTTCTGCGACGCGGTCGACCGGCCGGACCTGCTGGAGGTCGATCTCGTGTCGGTGGACGAGGGGTCCGACGCGCGCGCCCGGCACGTCTGGCGGGAGCTCGACGCGGTGTTCCGCACCCGGACGCGGGCCGAGTGGACCGCGCTGTTCCTGGCCCGCGACATCGCGGGAGGCCCGGTCAACACCGTGACCGAGCTGGTGGACGACCCGCACTTCACGGCCCGCGCCACCACCTACGACCAGGACGGGTTCCGGTTCGCCGCCAGCCCCGTCCGGGTCGTCGGGGAGGAGTTCGCGCCGCAGCGGGCCCCGGACCTCGGGGCCCACACCGACGAGGTGCTCGGGGAGATACGAGCGTCCCGCCCGTCGACCACCACCACCCGGGGGACCGAGACATGACACTGCTGAACGACGACGTCGCACACACCCTCGCCGAGCACCTGCGCGCCGGGACCACGGAGATGTCCCCGACCGACCTCCGGGTGCCGATCTCGCACTTCGTCGGTGAGGAGCGGGCCGCGCAGGAGCGGGCGCTCCTGAAGCGGCTGCCGGTGATCATCGGGCACGGTTCGGAGATCGCGAGGCCCGGCAGCTTCCTGACCCGCGAGATCCTCGGGATGCCGCTGATCGTCGTCCGCCGGTCGGACGGCACGGTCGGCTCCTACCTCAACATCTGCCGGCACCGCGGCGGCCGGGTGGAGGACGAGCCGTGCGGGCAGAAGCGGATCTTCACCTGCCATTACCACGGCTGGAGCTACTCCCGGGAGGACGGCGGCCTGCGCGGCGTGCCGTACGACGACTTCTACACCCACGTCGACAAGGACCGGCACGGCCTGCACCGGATCCGGACCGAGGAGCGGCACGGCTTCCTGTTCGCCGTCCTGTCCGGTGACCAGGACCTCGAGATCGACGACTGGCTGGGGCCGGAGGTGGACGCGCAGCTGTCGCCCTACGGCCTCGGCGGCGCCGAGATCTTCCTCGACGAGCCGTTCACCCTGGACATCAACTGGAAGATCGTCCTCGACGGTGCGATCGACGTCCTGCACCCGAAGTTCCTGCACCCCGAGGGCGTCGGGAAGCTGATCGAGACGAACACCAGCGTGTGGCGGCAGTACGGCCGGCACGGCCAGTCCTTCAGCCCGCGGACCCGGATGGGCGACCTCGCCCGCGCCGGGGAGGAGGTCGACGCCGACTTCCGGCTGATGGGCAGCAACCTGTTCCTCTACCCGAACTCCATGGTCATCTCGACGCCGGACCACGTGGAGTTCTGGACCGTGTGGCCCGACACGACCGACCCGAACCGGTCGACGACGCAGATCCGGTTCCTGGTCCGCCCGGAGAAGCGGACCGAGCGGATCGAGCGGCGGATCCGGCGGAGCTGGGAGATCCTGCAGGACGCCGCCGTGAACGAGGACTGGCCGATGGAGCTGACGATCCAGCAGAACGCGGCCGCGTGGCCGCACGGGACGTTCCTCTACGGCCGCAACGAGCAGGCCTGCCAGCACCTGCACCGCGAGCTCGCCGCCGACCTGGGCGACTGACGCGCTCCGGCCGGCCCGCTCAGCGGGCCGCCGTGAGCGCGGGCACGACGAAGTCGGCCACGAGCCGGCGGATGCGGTCCGTGTCCTCCAGCTGGACGATGAACATGATCTCCAGCCGGGAGATCCACTCGCACAGGCCGGCCAGGTCGAGGTCCGCCCGGATCTCGCCGGTGTCCCGTGCCGAGGCCAGGACGGGCTCCCAGAACTCGTGGGTCAGCTCCGTCGCCAGCCCGGTCGAGCTCAGGAGGGTGTTCGCCAGCGCCATCTGCTCGGGGGAGACGAGCGCGTGCATCAGCGGGTCCCGGTGCCCGACCCGGACGTTGAGCGTGATGCCCTCCACGACGCGCTCGGTGAGCGAGCCCAGCGCCATGATCCGGGCCCGGCTGCGCTCGATGTTCATCCGTGCGCGGCGGCGGACCAGCGCCGTCAGCAGGCTCTCCCGGTCGGAGAACGTGCGGTAGAGCGTCGCGCGGGAGATCTCCGCCGCCGACGCGACGTCCTCCATCGTCGTCTTGGCGATGCCGTAGTGGGCGAAGCACGCGTCGGCGGCGTCGAGGATCCGCTCGACGGCAGCGGAGGGCCGGGTGGTCACCGGAGGCGAGCGGTCGGGCACCGGCCCAGCATACGGAGCGGCCCCGGTGTTCCTCGACGCTCGTCCCGTGCAGGCGCTGTGACAATGGACGGTATTCGTCTCACGTGTCAGGATGATCGGAACCGAGGAGAGGACGTACGCGTGCCGTCACCCGACGCCGCGGCCCGGCGGGTCGCGCTGCTCACCGGAGGGGCCCGCGGGATCGGGGCCGCGGTCGCCCGGCGGCTCGCGGCCGACGGCCACGCCGTCGCCGTCGACTACGCGACCAGCGGGGCCGAGGCCGAGGCGCTCGTCGAGGAGATCCGGGGAGCCGGCGGGACCGCGGAGTGCCTGCAGGCCGACGTCACCGATCCCGCCGCGGTGACGGAGCTGGTCGAGCGGGTGACCGCGCTGTGGGCCGCACCGTCGGTCCTGGTCAACAACGCCGGGATGAACCTGACCGCGTCGGCCCGGCGGCTCGACCCTGCCGACTGGGACCGGGTGATCGGCGTCAACCTCAGCGGGGCCTTCTACTGCACGCACGCCGTGCTCCCGGCGATGTACGAGGCGGGGCACGGCCGGATCGTGTTCGTCGGCAGCCCGGCGGCCGGCCGGTCGGTCCTGCCCGGGACCGGCGCCTACGCCGCCGCGAAGGCGGGCGTCGGGGCGCTGGTCGAGGTGCTGGCCAAGGAGACGGCGCGCCGCGGGATCACGGTCAACTCGGTGATCCCGGGGTTCGTCGAGACCGGGATGACCCGCGGCGAGGGGGAGAAGGCCATGGAGGTCCTCCGTGGACAGTGGCCGGAGATCCCGCCCGACGCCGTCGCCGACGCCGTGTCCTACCTGGTCGCGGACCGCGCGGCACACGTCTCGGGTGAGCAGCTGGGTGTGTGGCTGGGCGGTCCGTCCGGCCTGCACCGGTGAGCCCGCCGAGAGAACCCCTGGAGGACGGATGACGACCACCGGCGACGCCGTACCCGTACCGGACGACCGGCCGGTCCTGACCGACCGGCCGGAGCCGGGGATCCTGCGGATCACCCTGAACCGGCCCGGAGCGCTCAACGCCATGGGTGCGGAGCTGGTCGAGGCCCTGCACGACGAGCTGCGCGCGGTCCAGGAGGACTCCGGGGTCCGCGCGATCGTGCTGACCGGCGCCGGCCGGGCGTTCTGCGCGGGCCTCGACCTCCGCGGCTACGGGGACCCACCGGGCAGCCCCGCGGAGGAGGGACGTTCCCAGGCGGGGATGCGCGTCCAGCAGCACATCTCGAGCCTCGGCGAGACCTTCCGGCGGGTCCGGGCCCCGATCATCGGCGCCGTCAACGGCGCGGCGGTCGGTGGCGGCATGGCGCTGGCCGTGTTCTGCGACATCCGGCTGATGGCACGTTCGGCGATCCTGCAGGCGTCGTTCATCCGGCGCGGCCTCGGCGGCACCGACATCGGGCTGAGCTGGCTGCTGCCCCGGATGGTCGGCTTCGCCCGGGCGACCGACCTGATCCTCACCGGCCGGACGGTCGACGCGGACGAGGCGGAGCGGATCGGCCTGGTCGCGGCGGTCGTCGACGACGACGCACTGCAGGAGGCCGCCCTGGAACGGGCCCGGCTCATCGCCGGCCACAGCCCGTTCGGTGTGTGGATGAGCAAGGAGGTCCTGTGGGCGAACCAGGAGACCGGCAGCTTCCAGGCCGCGGTCGAGCTGGAGAACCGCTCGCAGATCCTGACCGCGCTGACGAAGGACCACCGCGAGGCGGTCGAGGCGTTCCTGGAGAAGCGCCCGCCCGTGTTCCGGGACCGGTGACCGGCCCCGCGCTGGCCGGGCGCACCGCGGTCGTGACCGGGGCGGCGAGCGGGATCGGGGCGGCGGTCGCTGCGCGGTTCGTCGCCGAGCGGGATCGGGGCGGCGGTCGCCGCGCGGTTCGTCGCCGAGGGGGCCTCGGTGCTGGTGTGCGACGTCGACACCGAGCGCGGTGCGGCGCTCGCCGGCGAGCTGGGGCCGCGGGCCCGGTTCCGGCGGGTCGACGTGCTGCGGGAGTCCGACGTGGAGGGCGCCGTCGCGGAGGTGCTCGACCGGGACGGCCGGCTGGACTGCCTGGTCGCCAACGCCGGTGCCGTCGGCCGGTGGCGCTTCGTGGACGACATCCCGGCCGACGAGTGGGACGCCGCGTTCGCGCTGCTCTGCCGCTCGGTCCTGTTCGGGATCAGGTACGCGGTGCCGCCGATGCGGGCCGCCGGGCACGGCAGCATCGTCGCCACCGGCAGCGTGGCGGGCCTGCGGACCGGGTACGGCCCGCACGCCTACGGGGCAGCGAAGGCCGCGGTCGCCCAGCTCGTCCGCAGCGCCGCCGTCGAGCTCGCCCCCGACGGGATCCGGGTGAACACGCTCGTCCCCGGCGGTGTGGCGACACGGATCGTGGGGCACGGCGCGGGCCTCACCGGTGACGCACTGGACCGCTCGGTCGACACGGTCCGGGAGAACCTGCGGTCGTTGCAGCCGCTGCCCCGCGCCGGGGAGCCCGACGACCTGGCCGACGCCGCGGTGTTCCTCGCCTCGGACGCGTCGGGCTTCGTCACCGGTCAGGAGCTGGTCGTGGACGGCGGCGCGTCCCTGGGCCGGGGGTGGCCCGCCGACGCGGTCCGGGCGGCGTCCCGGGCGCGGCGGCGCCACCGCTGACCCGGCGGGCCCGGACCGGGCCCGCCGGGCCGGTGGTCAGGCGGGTGTCGTGTCGCGCAGGGAGACCGCCTCGGGCGGGACCTCCCGGAACCTCTCGCGCAGCGCGGCCTTGGTCAGCTTCCCGGAGAAGGTCCGCGGCAGCGGATCCGGCGAGGCGACGGCGTGCCGCGGCTGCTTGAACTGCGCGAGCCGGGACCCGGCGGCGGCGGCGAGCTCCGCGACGACGACGGACGCGTCGCGCTCGGAGTGGAAGACGACCATCGGCACCTCGCCCCACACCTCGTCGGGGACCCCGATGACGGCGAGGTCACCCACCCCGGGTACGGCCGCGAGCACCTTCTCGATCTCGGCCGGATAGACGTTGATGCCGCCGGAGATCACCAGGTCCTTGCTCCGGTCCACGATGGACAGGAAACCCTCGTCGTCCATCCGGCCGAGGTCCCCGGTGTGCAGCCACCCGTCGACGACGGTCTCGGCGGTCGCCTCCGGCCTGCGCCAGTACTCGCGCATCACGTGCGGGCCGCGGACGAGCACCTCACCGACCTCACCGGTGGCCGCGGCGACCCGGACCTCGGTGCCGACCAGCGCCCGGCCGCAGGACTCGGGGCGGTGCAGCGCGTCGTGCCAGGGCAGGCTGGTGACCAGGCCGGACGCCTCGGTCAGGCCGTAGACCTGGTTCAGCGGGACGCCCCGGTCGCGGTAGGCACGCAGGGTCTCGGTCGCGACGGGCGCGCCGCCGGCGGCGGCGTAGGTGAAGGCGGAGAGTGCGGCGTCGGCGAAGCCGGAACGGGCGGCCATCCGCTGCCAGATCACCGGGACGAACGTCGCCGCGGTGACCCGCTCGCGCACCATGATCTCCAGGCTGCGCTCCGGGTCGAAGTCGGCGAGCAGCACCATGGTCGCGCCCGGGTAGATCACGAGCTGCACGAACACCGACACGACGGAGCCGGTGTAGACCAGCGGGGCGGGTACCAGGACGCGGTCCCGCCAGGACAGGCCGTAGGCGATCATCTGCGCCTGGGCGGGCGCGAGCACGCTGCGGTGGGTCAGCAGTGCGCCCTTCTGCACGCCGGTGGTGCCCGAGGTGTAGCAGAGGAAGGCGCCGTCGTCGTCGGCGATGTCGGCCGACGGTGCCGGGCCGGGGGTGCCGAGCAGCGTGTCGTACCCGGGGACGGCGGTCGAGCCCAGCGAGACGATGTCGTGGCGTCCGTCGCCGTCGGCGACCAGGGAGAGCAGCGACTCCTCGGTGACGACCAGGGAGCAGTCCGCGTCGTCCAGCAGTTCGGCGAGCTCGCCGGACAGCAGCCGGAAGTTCAGCGGGACGCAGATCGCGCCGAGCTTGAGCACCGCCACCATGGTCCGGGCGAGCTCGGGGCGGTTGTGCATGAGCACCGCGACCCGGTCACCCCGGGCGATCCCGCGGGCGGCGAGACCGCGGGCGAGGTCGTCGGTCGCGGCGTCGAACGCGCTCCAGGACTCGGCGGCGCCCTCGAAGGCGATCGCGTCGTGGTCGGGCCGGGTGCGGGCCCAGAATCGGACGAGCTCGGGGACGTTCATCGGCTGCTCCGGTGGTGGGACGTCGGGTCGGGACGGGCGCGGTGCTCACGGGCCCGTCGCCGAGCGCGCCGGTGCGGTCGTGGTCCTGCATGTCCAGACTGACACGTGATACAAAGAACGTCTAGAGTCTCATCGTGTTGCGACCTGCTCCCGGCCGATCCCGGCGCGCGGAGCTTCCGAGAAGACATGCGCGAATGGTCCGGGCCGGCTCCGGGAACGGTGTCCGATCGGTGACCAGAAAGCGACGGAATGTGTTCGCGCGGCGATCCCGGTCGTCGGGGTCGCGATATGGGGACGCGATTCGGGAATGGTGGCCGACCGTCCTGACGGAGGTACCTTACGGCGATAGGTAGAGAGTGTCAAGGGTCACTCCGGGGGGTCACGGCGTCCGTCGTCGCGGGTCTCGCGGGCGTCTCCGGCCGCATGGCGTCGATGCCGCGCAGGAACGTCCGGACGGATTCGACCCAGAGGGTCTCGGGGTCGAGCGCGTTGTTGCCGATCGCCCGGACCAGGGCCGGGTGCTGCTGCGGGTCCGCGTGCGGGAAGACCCGGTCCTGTCCGGCCGGCGCCTTCATCGCGTCCGTCAGTGCGGCGCCGAGGGTGAGGCGGTCGAGCCCGTCGAGGACGAGGACGTGCAGGTGGGGCGGGATGCCGACCTCCTCCAGGAAGGTCGCCGAGGTCTCGTAGGCCGGCGTGAAGACCTCGCGCGGCATGAACTCCAGCAGGATCGGCGCGGCGTGGGCGTGGCGCAGGATCGTCCGGCGGAAGAGCAGGCTCAGGGCGACGAAGTACTCGATCCAGTCGTCCGTGTCCCGGGCGACCGGCTGCGGCGTCTCGCGGATGATCGACCGGGCGACGGCCTCGAGGATCGATGCCTTGTCCGGGAAGTGGTGGTAGAGCGAGGGGGCCTGCACGCCCATCTCGCGGGCGAGCCGGGTGAGGCTGAACGCCTCCAGTCCGTCGGCGTCGATGATCGCGAGCGCTGCCGTGACGATGATTTTCCGGCTCAGCATCGGGCGGTCGGGTCGTGGCATGGAGGAATCATGCCGGACCGTCGGAGAAATGGTTGACCGCTTCTCACCTAATTGCATAAGGTTCGGCCTCCTCGCGCGCCGTTCCCGGCCGACGCGACCCAGCACACGGAGGACGTCGATGTCCAGATCCGCCACACGCAGCACCGGGTTCCGGGCCGTCGTGTCCACCTGCCTTGCGGTGACCGTCCTCGACGGGGTCGACCTGCTCATGTTCGGAGCGGTCCTCCCGGTCCTGCTGCAGGACCAGGTGTGGGGCATGACGACCGTCGAGGCCGGACTGATCGGCAGCGTCTCGCTGTTCGGCATGATGATCGGGGCGATGCTGGCGGGGTACCTGACCGACATCGTGGGCCGGCGGCCCATCGTGCTCGGCTGCGTCGCGAGCTTCAGCGTGTTCACCGGGTTGTGCGCGCTCGCCCCGAGCCTGGAGGTCTTCGCGATCCTGCGCTTCCTGGCGGGGCTCGGGTTCGGCGGCGCGCTGCCGACCGTCATCGCGCTGACCATGGAGTACGTGCGGATCGAGCGGCGTCAGTTCTACAACGGCGTCGTCCAGACGGGGTTCCCGATCGGCGGCGCGCTCGTGTCGGTCATCGCCATCGTCGTCATCCCGGTCTTCGGGTGGCAGTCCCTGTTCGCCGCGGCGGGCCTGGTGGGGATCGTGCTGTTCGTCGTCGCCTACCGGAACCTGCCCGAGTCGATGGCGTTCCTCGTCGCCCGCGGCCGTGCCGACGAGGCCGCGGAGCTCGCCCGCCGGTACGAGGTCGGCGTCGCCGCCGAGTCCGGCCTCGCCGTCCGGCAGGGCGCCACCGCCGGGGACGAGCGGCGCTCGGCGTTCCGCCTGTTGTCCGCCCCGGGGTTCCGCGTGGCCGCCGTGCTGTTCCCGCTGATCAGCTTCTTCGGGCTGCTCGTCTCCTACGGTATGAACACCTGGATCCCGCAGATCCTCCGCACGACCGGCTACGACCTCGGCTCGGCGCTGTCGTTCATGCTGGCGTTCAACCTCGGCAGCGCCGTCGGCATGGTCGTCCTGACGGGGCTCGCCGACCGCTTCGGCTCGCGCCGGGTCATCTCCACCGGGTTCCTGGCCGGCGCGGCGGCCGTCGCGGCCCTGACCCTGGGGCCGGCCCAGGGGGTCGTGTTCGGCCTGGTGCTGCTGATCGGGTTCTGCGCGTCGTCCCAGTCCGCGGTGTACGGCTTCGCCGGCGTCTACTACCCGGCTGCCGCGCGGGGCACGGTCCTCGGGCTGTGCACCGGGCTCGGCCGGCTGGGCGGGGTCGCCGGGCCGATCATGGTCGGCATCGTCATCGCGGCCCCGGCCGGTGCGACCGGCGTGTTCTGGGCGTTCACGGCGGTCGGGCTCGTCGCCGCGGTGCTCGTCGCACTGGTCCCGCGGACCGGGCTCACCGACCGGCCCCGCCCGGTCGTGGACGACGGCCCCGCGGACCGTCAGGTCCCGGCGTGACCGGGGCGGACCCGCGGTCGCCGTGGGAGCGCCTGCTCGGGACCTGGGACCTCGTGTCGTTCGTCCGGCTCGTCGACGGCGACCCGATCGGTGACGTCCTCGGGCCCGATCCGGTCGGCCGGCTGACCTACCAGGCGGACGGGCGCGTCACCGCCCTGCTCGCGCGTCGCGACCGTCCGTGGCGGTCCGGTGAGACCTTCCTGTCCGCCGGCGACGAGGCCCGCGGGGCCGCCGCGCGTGAGTTCGTCGCCTACTCGGGCCGGTTCGAGGTCGTGGACGACCGCGTCGTGCACCACGTGGACATCTCGCTGTACCCGGAGCACCCGGGGACCGACCTGGTGCGGACGGTGTCCTGGCGCGACGGGCTGCTCGAGCTGCGCACGCCGTCGCGTGACACCCGGTCCGGGCGCTCGATGTGCGACCGCCTCACCTGGCGCCCGGAGTCCGGGGCCTGCCGTCCACCGTCGGTGACGAGCGCAACGGCGACACGGGGCCCGGAAGGGTGGTGAAACAGATGACGGATCCGGTAACACTGATGCATCAGCTCCGGGCCGCATCGTTGCGGCACTGACCGCGGACCGCCCCGGATGCCAACGACGTCGATCCCTGGAGGTCAATCGTGCGGGACGCAGTCATCGTCGAAGCGGTGCGCAGCCCGGTCGGCAAGCGCAAGGGCGGTCTGGCCGGGGTGCACCCGACCGATCTGTCGGCCCACGTGCTGCGGAGCGTGGCGGAGCGGTCGGGTGTCGACCCGGCTGAGATCGAGGACGTGATCTGGGGCTGCGTGTCGCAGTCCGGTGAGCAGACCCTGGACATCGCCCGCAACGCGGCGCTGGCGGCGGGGTTCCCGGAGTCGGTGACGGGTGTGACGGTCGACCGGCAGTGCGGGTCGAGCCAGCAGTCGGTGCACTTCGCGGCGGCGGGCCTGATCGCCGGGCAGTACGACGTGGTCGTCGCCGGTGGTGTGGAGTCGATGACCCGGGTGCCGATGTTCTCGTCGAGCCAGGGCGAGGACCCGCTCGGTGCGGACTTCGCGGCGCGGTACGGCACCGCCCCGAACCAGGGTGTGGGCGCGGAGATGATCGCCGAGAAGTGGGGCTTCTCGCGGCAGCAGCTCGACGAGTTCGCGCTGCAGTCGCACGCGCGTGCCGCCGAGGCGCAGGACGCGGGCCGGTTCGACGGCCAGATCGCGCCGCTGGCCGGGGTCGCCGCCGACGAGGGTGTGCGGCGGGGCGGGACGCTCGAGGGTCTCGCGCAGCTGAAGACGGTGTTCGAGGAGGCCGACCAGGGTGGGGTGATCCATGCGGGGAACTCGTCGCAGATCTCCGACGGGTCGGCGGCGTTGCTGATGACGACCTCGGAGAAGGCTGCGGAGCTGGGGTTGCGTCCGGTGGCGCGGGTGCACACCGCGGTGCTGGCGGGTGCGGATCCGGTGATCATGTTGACGGCGCCGATCCCGGCGACGGAGAAGGCGCTGGCGAAGTCGGGGCTGGGTCTGTCGGACATCGAGGTGAACGAGGCGTTCGCGCCGGTGCCGCTGGCGTGGCTGGCCGACATCGGTGGGGACGACGCGGGTGTGGCGCAGCGGTTGAACCCGAACGGTGGGGCGATCGCGCTGGGGCACCCGCTGGGTGGTTCGGGTGCGCGGATCATGACGACGCTGGTGCACCACATGCGGGACAACGGCATCCGTTACGGCCTGCAGACCATGTGCGAGGGCGGCGGGCAGGCGAACGCCACCATCCTCGAACTCCTCTGACACACACCTCTGATCCCGGTGCGTCGCCGCCGCACGCGTGCCGGCGGCGCACCGATCCCACAGCTCCCCGGAAGGACTGGATTCATGGACATCACCGGCGCCGTCGCCGTCGTCACCGGCGGCGCCTCCGGCCTCGGCCTGGCCACCACCGAGAAGTTCGTCGAGCAGGGCGCGAAGGTGGTGATCATCGACCTGCCGTCGTCGCAGGGCGAGGCCGTCGCCGACAAGCTGGGCGAGAACGTGCGCTTCGCACCCACCGACGTCACCGACGAGGCGCAGGTGCGGGCCGCCCTGGACCTGGCCGAGGAGCTCGGCACCGTCCGGGTCACGGTCAACTGCGCGGGCATCGGCAACGCGGAGAAGACCTTCGGCAGGAAGGGCGCCTTCCCGCTGGACGGGTTCACGAAGGTGATCAACGTGAACCTGATCGGCACGTTCAACGTGATCCGGCTGGCTGCGGAGCGGATCGCGACGGCCGAGCCGGTCGACGGGGACCGCGGCGTGGTGATCAATACGGCGTCGGTGGCGGCGTTCGAGGGTCAGATCGGGCAGGCGGCGTACTCGGCGTCGAAGGGTGGCATCGTCGGGATGACGCTGCCGATCGCGCGTGACCTGGCCGACCTGGGGATCCGGGTGTGCACGATCGCGCCGGGGCTGTTCGAGACCCCGCTGCTCGGGTCGCTGCCCGAGGACGTGAAGGCGTCGCTGGGCAAGCAGGTGCCGCACCCGTCGCGGCTGGGGCAGCCCGCGGAGTACGCGAAGCTGGCCGCGCACATCGTCGAGAACCCGATGCTCAACGGCGAGACGATCCGCCTCGACGGCGTGATCCGGATGCAGCCGCGGTAGCGGGCCCGGCGCGAGGAGGAGACGTCCGATGCGGCGCACACTGTACGAGTCCGACCACGAGGACTTCCGGTCCGCGTTCCGAGCCTTCGTCGACAAGGAGGTCGCTCCGCACGGGGAGCGGTGGACCGCCGACGGGATCGTGCCCCGGGAGCTGTTCACGACGGCCGGCGCGAACGGTTTCCTGGGCATGGACGTGCCCGAGTCCTACGGCGGCGGCGGGGTCCCGGACTTCCGGTTCAACGCCGTCGTCATCGAGGAGCTGATGGACGCCGGTGCCGGCGGCCTGGGCCTCGGGATGACCCTGCACAACGACATCGTCATCCCGTACCTGCTCGCCTACGGCTCCGACGAGCAGAAGCAGCGCTGGCTGCCGGACGCGGTGAGCGGGAACGCGATCCTGGCGATCGCGATGACCGAGCCCGGAACCGGCTCGGACCTCGCCTCGATGACGACGACCGCGGTCCGGGAGGGCGACCACTACGTCGTCAACGGGGCGAAGACGTTCATCACCAACGGCATCAACGCCGACCTGGTGGTCGTGGCGGTGAAGACCGACCCGTCGCAGAAGCACAAGGGCATGAGCCTGCTGGTGCTCGAGCGCGGGATGGAGGGGTTCGAGCGCGGCCGGAACCTGGACAAGCTGGGCCAGCACGCGCAGGACACCGCCGAGCTGTCGTTCACCGACGTCCGGGTCCCGGTGGGGAACCTGCTCGGGCCCGACGAGGGCCAGGGCTTCGCCCAGCTGGTGCAGAAGCTCCCGCAGGAGCGGCTCTCGATCGCACTGGCCGGTGTCAGCGCCGCGCGTGCGGCACTGCGGTGGACGCTGGAGTACGTGAAGGAACGGAAGGCGTTCGGCTCGCCGATCGGCTCGTTCCAGAACTCGAAGTTCGTGCTGGCCGAGCTGGACACCGAGATCGACATCGCCGAGCACTACGTCGACGACTGCGTGCGCGCCCTCAACGCGGGCGAGCTGACCGCGGTCGACGCGTCGAAGGCGAAGTACTGGTGCACCGAGCTGCAGGGCCGGGTCGTCGACAAGTGCCTGCAGCTGCACGGCGGCTACGGCTACATGAGCGAGTACCCGATCTCCACGGCCTACGCCGACGCCCGGATCACCCGGATCTACGGCGGCACGACCGAGATCATGAAGGAGGTCATCGGCCGGGGCCTGGGACTCTGAGGCCCCGGGACCGCGGCGTCACCGGAGCGCCGCGTCCAATCGCCGGACCAGCTCGCCGACCCGTCCGCCCCCGCCGCGTGCCCCGCGGCGCGGGCGGCGTCGCTCGCCGCGGCCAGGCCCGCGTCGCGGGTCTCCTGCGCCGCACGGTGTGCGGCCCACGCGGCGTCGCGGACCGCCCTGGTGCGTGCGGCGCCCGCGGCGAACGCGTGTGCCGCGTCCACCGCGTCGCGCGGGCGCGGTTCGGCCGGCCGGGCGTGCTCGAGGATCTCCAGGGCGGGCCGCGCGCACGCCACGGCGAACGCGGTGACGGCCCGGAGCTCGTCGCGGCTCAGCGGGATCGTCCTCGGGTCGTCCGGCACGGTCTTCCTCCCGGTCAGGGCCGTGTGCCGGGTGCGCGGTCCCGGTACCGCTCGACGACGAAGTCGGCGAACCGGGCCACGACGGGCGGGGCGGGCCGTTCCCGCAGCCAGGTCAACCCGATCGACCGGTGCGCCGTCGCGTCGGTCAGCGGGACGTAGGAGACGCCCGGCTCGGCCCGGTCCGGCCGCGGCTCGGGCACGATCGCGACCCCCAGCCCGGCCGAGACGAACCCCTCCAGCGTGCCGATCTCGGTGCTCTCGAACGCGAACCGCGGGCTGAGCCCCGCCCGGGCGCAGAGCTCGTCGGTGAGCCGCCGCAGGCCGATCGGCGCGCAGCGCCACGAACGGGTCCGTCCCCGCCGCCGACAGCGCGACCCGCGGCCGGCCGGCGAGCCGGTGGTCGGCGGGGACGGCGAGGCACAGCTGCTGCCGGTACAGGCCGGTCCAGGCCAGCTCGTCGTCGTCCGGGCGCGGGGCGGTCAGCCCGAGGTCGGCGTGCCCGGCGCGGACGTGCTCGATGATCTCGTGCCCAGCGGCCTGGGTGAGCTCGAAGACGACCCCGGGGGCGTGCGAGCGGTAGGCCCGCAGCATCTCGGGGGTGAGGCCGGCCGCGATCGAGTGCAGGAACGCCAGCCGGACCGTGCCGTGGTCCGGGTCGCGCAGCGTCGCGATCCGGTCCCCGGCGGCGGCCAGCTCGGCGAGGCTGCGCCGGGCGTGTTCCAGCATGATCTCGCCGGAGGCGTTCAACCGGAGCCTGCGGGCGACCCGGTCGAACAGCGGGGCGCCGACCTGGCGCTCGAGCCGGCCCAGCGCGCGGGACAGCGTCGGCTGGGCGACGGAGAGCTTCTCCGCGGCCCGGGTCATGTGCTCGGTCTCGGCGAGCACGACGAACCACTCGAGCTCGTCCAGCGTCGTCACCGCCTCATCATGTCACCGCCCGCGATGCACCACGGACATGACGCGGGCCGGGCGGTCAGACGGGGGCGCCCGCCTGGCGGAGCACCTCCCGGGCGTGCGCGAGCACCGGCGCGTCGATCATCCGGCCGTGCAGGCGGAACACCCCGCCGCCGGTGTGCTCCCGTGCCGCGTCGAGGACCTCGCGGGCCTCGGCGACCTCGTCGTCGGTCGGCAGGAACGCCTCGCGGACCACGGTGACCTGCTTCGGGTGGATGCAGGCCTTCGCCGCGTACCCCGAGCCGACGGCCGACTCGCTGTCGGTGCGGAGCGTGTCGGGGTCGTCGATGGCGACGAGCACCGTGTCGACCGGGGTGACCCCTGCGGCGCGCGCCGCGTAGAGGATCCGGATGCGGGCCTCCTCGACGGCCGGGCGGTAGCCCCCGCCGGGCGCGCGGCCGGGGCGTCCGCCCAGGTCGGCGACCAGGTCCTCGCTGCCCCACATCAGCCCGGTGCAGTTCGGTGCGGCGGCGATCTCCGGTGCTGCGAGGACGCCGGCCGCGGTCTCGCACAGCGCGATCACCGGGCGCGGCGCCAGCGCGGCGACGTCGGCGGCGCGGGCGGCCATCGGCAGCATCACCGCGACGTCCGGGTGGCCGGCGAGTGCGGCGACGTCGGCGTCGTGCCACGCGGTGCCCGGGGCGTTGACCCGGACGACCACGGCGGCCGGGTCGAGCTCCGCCAGCCCGGCGACGACGCCGGCGCGCGCCGCGTCCTTGCCGTCCGGGCCGACCGCGTCCTCCAGGTCCAGGATCACCGTGTCGGCCGCGGCCGCCGCCTTCGCGTACCGCTCGGGCCGGTCGCCCGGGCAGAACAGCAGGGCCGGGCCGCGCAGCGTGTAGCCCGTGTCCGTCGTCGTGTCCGTCATCCCCGCTCCAGTCCGCCGCGCTTGACCAGCTGTGCGGCGATCACGTTCCGCTGGATCTCGTTGGTCCCCTCGCCGACGATCATCAGCGGAGCGTCGCGGAAGTACCGCTCGACGTCGAACTCGGTGGAGTAGCCGTAGCCGCCGTGGATGCGGACGGCGTTCAGCGCGACCTCCATCGCGATCTCGGAGGTGAACAGCTTCGCCATCCCGGCCTCCATGTCGCACCGCTCGCCGCGGTCGTACTTCTGGGCGGCGTAGAGGATCAGCTGCCGGGCGGCGGTGATCTTCGTGGCCATGTCGGCGAGGTGGTTGCCGACCGACTGGTGCTGCCAGATCGGCTTGCCGAAGCTCTCCCGGTCCTGGGCGTAGCGCAGGGAGTCCTCCAGGGCGGCGTCGGCGACGCCGAGCGCGCGGGAGGCGACCTGGATGCGGCCGGTCTCGAGGCCCTTCATCATCTGGCCGAAGCCCTTGCCGGGGGTGCCGCCGAGGACGGCGTCCGCGGGGACCCGCATGCCCTCGAAGACCAGCTCGCAGGACTCGACGCCCTTGTAGCCGAGCTTGGGCAGGTCCTTGGACACCGTGAGGCCGGGGCCGTGCTCGACGAGCAGCACCGAGATGCCCCGGTGCTTGGGCTCGGCGGCCGGGTCGGTCTTGCACAGCAGCGCGATCAGCCCGGAGCGGCGCGCGTTCGAGATCCAGGTCTTGGACCCGTCGATCACGTAGCCGTCGCCGTCGGACGCGGCGTGGGTGGCCATGTTCTGCAGGTCGGAGCCACCGCCGGGCTCGGTGAGTGCCATCGTGGCGCGCAGCTCGCCGGTGGCCATCCGCGGCAGGTAGCGGTCCTTCTGCTCCTGGGTGCCGAACTCGACGAGCAGCTTCGCGACGACGGTGTGCCCGCCCATCGCGCCGGCCAGGCTCATCCAGCCGCGGGCCAGCTCGGCGGTGACCAGGGCGTAGCAGGGCATCGAGACCGGGGCCTCGCCCCAGGGCTCGGGGACCGCGAGCCCGTAGATGCCGAGCTCCTTCATCTGCTCGATCCACTTCTCGGGGTACTCGCCCGAGTGCTCGACCTCGTTGACCGAGGGCTTGACCTCGCGGTCGACGAAGTCGCGCACGACGTCGACGACGGCCTGTTCCTCGGTGCTCAGCACACCCATGACTCGGTTCTCCTGCTGGTCGTGGTGGGGGTCGTCCGGCCCGGTCTCAGCCGAGGTGGACGGTGGCCGTCAGCGAGGGCTGCACGCCCTCGGCGGCGACGGCGACGGTCGCCTCGGCCCCGCTCCGGTCGCCGGTCGCGACGAGGGCCGACGGCACGAACGCCGGGCGGGCGAGCCGGTACTCGAACCCGGTGACCCGGTCGGACGGTGCGTTCTGCCGGGGGAGCTCCAGGGCCAGCAGTGCCATCAGCGGGCCGTGGATCACCAGGTCGGGGTAGCCCTCGACGCCGGTGACGTAGGGGAGGTCGTGGTGGACGCGGTGCCCGTTGTAGGTCAGCGCGCTGAACCGGGACAGCAGGACGGAGTCGGTCGGGCGCCGCAGCCGCCACGCGCCGCCGGGATCGGGCTGGTCGGCGACCGGACGCTCGACGACGCGGCGCTCGGTGCCCTCGGGCTCGGAGCGGTAGACGATGTCCTGCTCCTCGACCGCGACGACGTCGTCGCCCCCGTCGACGGTCAGCTCGTGGCGGACCGTCACGAACAGCATCTCGCCGGACCGCCCGGACTTCGGCGTGACGGTGGTGACGGACGACCGGCTCCGCAGCACCGAGCCGAACGGGATCGTGCCGTGGGCGTGGAAGCGGCCCCCGGCGAACATCCGGCGCCGGCCGGGTACCGGCGGGAGGAACGGGCCGTCGGTGGGGTGCCCGTCCTCGCCGATCTCCGAGGTGCGCGGGTGCGGGAGCAGGAGCAGCCAGTGCCACATCGGGGGGAGCGCGGCGCCGTCGCGGAGATCCGGCACCGGGGCGTCGAGCAGGTCGGCGAAGGCGGCGGCGGGCCACGGGTCGACCCGCCTGCTGTCGGTGACCTGCGGCGGGTCCCAGTCACGGACCAGGTCGGCCAGGACTCCGGTGGCGGCGGTCTCGGGCACGTCACTCCCTCGTTCGACGGCTCGGGGCGGGGCCGGCGCCCGTCGTGGTCGCCGGCCGGTCGGGATCAGTCTCCGCCCCCGGCGGCCCCGGGGGAAATGACCGTTGGTGGGTGACCCCATGTGTCCGGGACATGGACGCGGGGGACGCCCGGTGGGCACGTCACCGGATCGGGGACCGCTTGTTACCCGCGCGACTCCTGCGCTCCGCCTCGCCGGAACATCGCCTGGGCACGCTGGGGTCATGAGTGAGAGCAGCACGCAGCACGCGGACGCCGGGTGGCCGCACCCGGCGAGCGAGGCGGCCCGGCTCGACGGCCGCTACAGCCCGGACCGGACCGGGGCACCGGCCCGGCTCACCGACGACGCCGGCATCCACCGGGACTGACCGGCGCACGACCCGACCCGGCCGGCCGGGGTCAGTCCGAGCAGACGCCCGGGCACCGCCCGAGCGTGCCGTGGAAGGTGACGGTGGTCCCGCCCGGGCCGCGCTCGACGCGCACGTCCTCGGTGACCGCCTCGATCATGCCCAGCCCGCGACCGCGGCAGCCGTTGTCCTCCGGCGGTTCCCGCCAGGAACCACGGTCGGAGATCTCCATCCGCACCCGGGCACCGTCGGCCGTCCCGCGCAGCGAGACCGTGCCGGACGGTGCCGCCCGGTAGCCGTGCTCGACGCAGTTCGACACGGCCTCGTTCACGGCCAGCACCAGGTCCTGCGCGATCTCGCACGGCCGGTCGGCGCCGCACAGCGACGTCAGCCAGCGGCCGGTCTCCCGGCGCGACCGGCCGGCCGCGCCGGGATCGGCGGGCAACTCGACGTGCAGACGCGGTCCCATGGGGACTGGGGTACCCCGACCGGTGCACCCTGATGCGTGCCCCCGGCCACACCGCGTGCACCGCATCCCCCGTCCGGTGCGGCGTCGCGGCCGATCCGGTGCGGTTCGACGCGCGGGCCCCCCGACGCCGCCCTATCGTCGCTGGTGATGAGACCAGACCACCGCCTTCCGTGGGTGCGGGATGGCTGAGCCGGACACCCGGATGGACACCGCGACCGTCGCTACCGACGACGAGTACGCGCACCTCGACGTGCCGCTGCGGGCCTTCGCGGCCGCACCGGGCGACGACCCGGAGCGCGCCGCACTGCGCGAGCAGCTCGCACGGGGATTCCATCCGGTCGTCCGGCACATCGCCGGGCGCTACCGGCACCGCGGTGAGCCCGCCGACGACCTCGAGCAGGTCGGCGCGATCGGCCTGCTGAACGCCCTCGACCGGTTCGACCCGGAGCAGGGGACCCCGTTCCTCGCCTACGCGGTCCCGACGATCACGGGGGAGATCCGGCGGCACTTCCGGGACCGGACCTGGTCGATGCGGGTCCCCCGGCGGCTGAAGGACTTCCAGACCCGGATGACCCGCGCCCAGGTGGAGCTGGCGGTGCGCCACGGCCGGGCACCGAAGGTGTCCGAGCTGGCCGAGCACCTCGGGACCAGCCGGGAAGAGGTCATCGAGGGTCTGCAGGCGCAGGACTCCTACCGGTCGGACTCGCTCGACCGGCTCGCCGGTGACACCGAGAGCCCGCTCGGCGAGATCGTCGGCGGGGCCGACGCCGGCATCGGCACCGTCGAGGACAGGGAGGCGTTGCGCCCGGCGTTGCGCCGGCTCCCCGAGCGCGAGCGGACCATCCTGCTGCTGCGGTTCTTCGGCAACAGGACGCAGACCCAGATCGCCGAGGAGGTCGGGTTGTCCCAGATGCACGTCTCCCGGCTGCTCGCCCGCAGCCTCGCCACGCTGCGCAGGCACCTCGTCGAGGAGCCCGGTGGGGACGCCGTGTCCCCGATGTCCGACGCGGGGTGAACGCCGCCCCGGCGGGCCGGGGAACGCCGCCCCGGCGGGCGTCGGGGCCGCGCCGCCGGTCACATTGCGTGTTTGCCGGGCGGTCACCGGGGAACCCTCCTGTGTTCGCGCACGACACCTCCCGATCACGGGGCCGGTGCTCGTGCGACACCGTCGTCGTCCCGCACGGGGCGCGGGCGCGCCGCCGACCCGGCCGGGTGCACCGGGGCCCGACCCGGGCCGCACCGCCGGCACGTCGCCACGCCCGCTCCGGCCGGGACAAGGGGAGGACCTGGTATGGCCAAGAAGGACAAGAAGGACAAGAAGGGTTCCGGCGCTGCCGCCGAGCAGACCCTGACCGCCTCCGCCACCCGGATGGAGCGGGCGGCCGAGCGGGCCGAGCAGGCCGCCGTCCGCGTGCAGCGTGCGGCCCGCATCGTCACCGAGGCCGCCGACTCCGTGGCCGGTGGGTCCGGCGAGTCGGCGGGCGCGACCACGGAGAAGTCCGAGAAGTCCGAGAAGTCCGGGAAGTCCGAGAAGGCGGAGAAAGCCGGGAAGAAGGCCGGGAAGAAGTCCGGCAAGAAGGACGGGAAGAAGGCCCGTCGCGCGGAGGAGAAGGAGGCCGAGCAGGCCGTCCGCGCCGCGGCGAAGGCCGAGAAGAAGGCCAAGGCCGAGGCCGACGAGCAGCGCAAGGCCCAGAAGGACGCCGCCAAGGCCGAGAAGAAGGCCGCGAAGCAGGCCAAGGCCGCCCGGCTCGAGAAGGTCGCGAAGCGCGAGAAGGCGGACAAGGCGGAGAAGAAGGCCCGTCGTGCGGCGACCGAGAAGGTCGTCGCCGAGAAGCCCGGCTCCGGCGTCGGCGCGCCCGAGAACGCGCCCGCCGACCGGGAGGCCCGCCGTCGCGAGGCCGAGCGTGAGGCCGCCCGGATCGCCGCCGCCGTCGAGCACAAGGTGGACAGCGACCAGCCGGCCGAGGTGCATCACACGAACGCGATCCGCAACTGACGCGTTCGTCGTAGTCCCGCACGCCCGGGCCCTCCGTACGGGGGTCCGGGCGTGTCCGTGTTCTCACACATGAGGGGATGTTCAGTCTTGCAGGGTTGCGCTGCGCAGCCGTAGCGTTCCGGCGAACCGCTGGACCTGCGAGGAGAACACCCGTGCACATCGCCGAGGGCTATCTGCCGCCGCTGCACGCGGCGGCCTGGACCGTCGTCGCCGCGCCGTTCGTGGTGCACGGCGCGCGGGCCGTCGTCGTCCGGGTCCGGGAGGACCCGGACACCAAGCTGCTGCTCGCCGCGGCCGGGGCCTTCACCTTCGTGCTGTCCGCGCTGAAGATCCCGTCGGTCACCGGGTCGTCGTCGCACCCGACCGGCACCGGACTCGGTGCCGTGCTGTTCCGGCCACCCGTCATGGCGTTGCTGGGGACGGTGGTGCTGTTCTTCCAGGCCGTCCTGCTCGCCCACGGCGGCCTGACGACACTCGGCGCGAACGCCTTCTCCATGGCGATCGCCGGGCCCTGGATCGCCTACGGCGCCTACGTCCTGGTGCGCCGGCTCGGCGGCGGGCTCGGGCCCGCCGTGTTCGCCGCCGCGTTCCTCGGCGACCTCGGCACCTACACGATCACCAGCGCGCAGCTGGCGCTGGCCTTCCCGGACCCCACCTCGGGGTTCGGCGGCGCCTTCGTCACGTTCGCCTCCATCTTCTCCCTCACCCAGATCCCGCTGGCGGTCGCCGAGGGGCTGCTGACCGTGCTGGTCGTCCGGCTCCTCGTGCGGATCACCCCGGACGAGCTGCGCCGGCTCGGCGTGCTGCGCCCGAAGGACACCGCCGGTGACGGCGCCGCGTCGAAGGAGGCATCGGCGTGAGCCGTTCCACCCTGGTCAACGTCCTGCTCGTCGTCGCCGTCGTCGCGCTGTTCGCGATCCCGGTGCTGTTCGTCCCCGGCGAGTACTCCGGGGCCGACGGCCAGGCCGGGGAGGCCATCGAGGCGTCGGGCTACGAGCCGTGGTTCTCCCCGGTGTGGGAGCCGCCGTCGGGCGAGAGCGAGTCCGGCATCTTCGCGCTCCAGGCCGCGGCGGGTGCCGGTGTCCTGGGGTACTGCCTCGGCGTCGCCCGGACGCGGTCGAGGCAGCGGGGCGCGGACTCCGCGCCGACCGAGACCTGATGCTGCTGATCGACGAGATCGCGCACGCCAACCGCTGGCGGGGCAGGCACCCGGGGGAGAAGGCGTTCCTCGCGCTCGGCCTGCTGGTGCTGGCCGTCGCGCTCCCGCCGTGGCCCGGCGCGCTGCTCACCGGCACCGCAGCGGTGGCGCTGCTGCTCGCCGGTGCCCGCGTCCGGCCCGGGACGGCGCTGCGGCTGCTGCGGCTCCCGCTCGTATTCGTGCTGGTGGGGGCGTTGCCGCTGCTGGTCACACTCGGCGGGGACCCGTGGCTCGCGCTCGCGCCGGGCGGCCCGGCGCGAGCCGCCGAGCTGGTCGGCCGCTCGATGGCGGCCGTGGGCTGCCTGATCCTGTTCGCCGCGACGACCCCGCTCGCCGACACGCTGCCGCGGCTGCGGTTCGTGCCGCCTGCCGTCCTGGAGATCACGTTGCTGATCTACCGGATGCTGTTCCTGCTGCTGGACTCGCTGAACGCGGTGCGCGAGGCGCAGTCGCTGCGGATGGGGTTCCGGACCCGCCGTGCCACCTTCCGGTCGCTGGCCGGGCAGGGGAGCGCGGTGTTCGTGCGTGCCTTCGACCGGGCCCGGCGGCTGGAGGCGGGCCTGGCGTCGCGCGGGTACGACGGCAGCCTGCGGGTGCGGGTGACCTCCCGGCCGGTGTCGCCGCGGTTCGTCGCGGCGAGCGCGGCGCTGCTGGTCGCGGTCGGTGCGACGGCGCTGGCGGTGCGCGCGTGACCGCCCCGGTGCTGGAGGCGCGCGGCGTCGCCTTCGCCTACCGCGACGGGCCGCCGGTCCTCGACGGCGCCGACCTCGCCGTCCGCACCGGACGGCGGCTGGCCGTGCTCGGACCGAACGGCGGCGGCAAGACGACGCTGTTCCGGTTGCTCCTCGGGCTGCTCGAACCGGCCCGGGGCGAGGTCCTGCTCGACGGTGCCCCGCTCGACCGGTCCCGCCGCGGGCTCGCCCGGCTGCGCGAGTCCGCCCAGCTCGTGCTGCAGGACCCCGACGACCAGCTGTTCGCCGCCGACGTCGCGCAGGACGTCTCGTTCGGCCCGCTCAACCTGGGCCTGCCCGACGCCGAGGTCGACGCCCGGGTCGGCGAGGCGCTGGCGGCCGTGGGGATGGCGGAGCTCGCCGACCGGCCCACCCACCGGCTCTCGTTCGGCCAGCGCAAGCGGGTCGCGATCGCGGGCGCGCTCGCCGTCCGGCCGCGGATCCTGGTGCTCGACGAGCCGACGGCCGGGCTGGACCCGGCCGGGGTGGAGGAGCTCGTCGCCGTCCTGGGCCGGCTGCACGACGAGGGCACCGCGGTCGTGCTGTCCACGCACGACGTCGACCTCGCGCACCGCTGGGCCGACGACGTCGCCGTCGTCCACGACGGGCGGGTGCGCCGGGGGCCGTCGGCCGAGATCCTGGGGGACACCGGGCTGCTCGCCGCGGCCCGGCTCGGTCCCGCCTGGGCGCCCGCGGTCGCCCGGCTGCTCGCCGCCGCCGGGCACCGCGGGCCGGCCCCGCGCACCGCGGCCGAGCTGCACGACGTGCTGACCGCCCTTGCGCTGCGAGAGGAAATAGCGAGAGGGTCACGCCGTGATCGACCCGGACCGGGCCGGAGGCCCCGATCTCAGCCTCCCCAACCCCGCCCGCGTCTACGACTACATGCTCGGCGGCGCGCACAACTTCGACGCCGACCGTGCGTTCGCCGAGCGCCTGCTGGAGGCGCTGCCCGGTGCCCGCGACGCCGCCGTGGCCAACCGGGCCTTCCTCGGCCGCGCGGTGCGGGCCTGCCTGGACCGGGGCTGCCGGCAGTTCCTCGACCTGGGCTCCGGGATCCCGACGGCCGAGCCGCTGCACGAGATCGTCCGCCGGCACGATCCCGCGGCCCGGGTCGCCTACGTCGACAGCGAGCCGGTCGCGGTCGCGATGTCGCGGGAGATCCTCGACGGCGTCGACGGGGTGACGATCTCGGCCGCCGACCTGACCGACGCCGACTCCGTCCTCGCCGCCCCCGGCGTCGCGGACCTGTTCGATCCCACGGTGCCCACCGCCGTGCTCGCCGTGTCGGTGCTGCACTTCGTCCGCGACGACGCCGTCCTCACCCGGCTCCTCGACCGCTACTGCGACGCCTTCGGGCCCGGCGGCCTGCTCGTCCTCTCGCACGGCAGCACCGACGTCGACGACGAGCGTGCCGCCGAGGAGATGCGGACGATCGAGCGGTTCACCCAGGAGAGCGCCCAGCCCGCGGCCGCCCGGGACCGCGCGACCCTGCGCTGTCTGCTGCACCGGGTCGACCTGCTGGAACCGGGCCTCGTCGACGTCAGCCGGTGGCGCCCCGAGCCCGGCCACGAGCCGGGCCGGGTCGTCGGCATGTACGCCGCCGTGGGCGAGATCGCCCGCTGACCGGCCCGGCCCGGAGCCGCCCGCCCTCGCACAGCCCCTTGGCAGCCGCACAGGTCCACGGGCAGCCGCACAGCCCCTCGGCAGCCGCACAGGTCCACGGGCAGTGGCACAGCCCATCGGCAGCCGCACGGGTCCACGGGCAGCCGCACAGGTTCGGGCTCGTGCGGGAGGCCCGGACGCTGTGCGGCTGTGCCGTGCTAGTCGCGGTAGGTGCCGGGGCGCTTCTCCAGGAACGCCGACACCGCCTCCTGCAGGTCGGCGGAGATCAGCTGCCCGCCGTTCCAGGTCGCGATCTGGTCGAGGGAGTCGGCGACCGTGTGGTCGCGGGCGTAGGTGATCGCGTACTTGGTGCCGCGCATCGCCAGCGGGGACTTCGCGGCCAGCTCCGCCGCGAGGCCCGCGACACCCTCCTCGAGGGCGGCGGCGTCGTCGTAGACGCCGTTGACCAGCCGCAGCTCCCGCGCCTCGGTCCCGGAGACCGGGCGGCAGGTGTAGGCCATCTCCCGCGCGACGCCCTCGCCGACGATCCGCGGCAGCCGCTGCAGCACGCCGACGTCGGCGGCGAGGCCCATGTCGACCTCCTTCAGCACGAAGGACGCGTCGGCCGTCGCGTACCGCAGGTCGCAGGCCACGGCGAGGTCGAGACCGGCGCCGAGGCAGACGCCGTGCACCGCCGCGATCACGGGCGTGCGGCAGCGCTCGACCGCCGTCAGGCAGTCCTGCAGGTCGAGGATGACCCGCCGCAGCCGGTCCGCGCCGTGCCCCGGGGAGTCGTCGGCGGCGGTCTCCTTCAGCCCGCCCAGCATCGCCACGTCGATGCCGGAGCAGAAGTGCCGCCCGTTGCCGCTGATCACGACGACGCGGACGGCCGGGTCGTCGTCCAGCGCGCGGAGCGCGTCGCGCAGCCCGAACCACATCGGCTCGTTCAGCGCGTTCGCCGCCTCCGCGCGGTCCAGCCGCACCCGCGCGACCCCGTCCGCCACCTCGACCGCGATGCCCGTCGGCTCGCCCATGCGCACTCCCTCGTGTCCGATCCGGTCCGACCCGGAGGCTACCGCGGAGTAACCCCGGCCTGACAGGATGCGTCGGTGCGGCAACGGGGCGCGGGGGACCGGACGTGGTGGGTGGCGTGCGGGCTGCTGTTCGCGACGGCGTTCGGCACCAACGTGCCGACGCCGCTGCTGCTCGTCTACCGGACCGAGCTCGATCTCGCGCCGTGCACGCTCGCGGCGATCTTCGGCGTGTACGCGCTGGGGCTCGCGCCGTCGCTGCTGCTCGGCGGGCCGGCGTCGGACCGGTTCGGGCGGGTCCGCGTGCTGCTCCCCGCCTCGGTGGGGGTGGTGCTGGGGTCGCTGCTGTTCCTCGGCGGGGCGTCGGCGCTGTGGCTGCTGTTCGCGGCCCGCTTCGTGCAGGGCCTCGCCTCGGGCGCCGTGTTCTCGGTGGGCAGCGCCTGGCTGCAGGACCGCGCCGGTGCGGACGGTGCCGGCCGGGCCGCCCGGGCGGCCTCGGTGGCCCAGACCGCGGGGTTCTGCCTGGGTCCGCTCGCCTCCGGGCTGCTGGCCGCGTACGGGCCGTTGCCGCTGACCCTGCCCTACCTCGTCCACGTCGGGCTGCTGGTCGTGGCCGTCGCGGCCGTCCTGGTCACCGTCGGGACGGGGAGCCCGCCGGTGGGGGTGGTCCCGCGCGGGCTGCTGCCGCGGCCCGGGTTCGATCCCGCGGCCCGGCGGACGTTCGTCCGTGTCGTCGTCCCGACGGCGGTGTGCGTGTACGCGTTCCCGTCGGTCTCGGTGACGGTGCTGCCGCTGCTGCTGCCCGGCGCGTCCGGGCTGGTCGCCTTCACCGGGCTGCTCGCCGCGCTGACCCTGGGCACCGGGACCCTGGTGCAGCCGTTCGCGCACCGCCCCGGGGCGCGGGCCGGCGCCCTGGGCGCGGCGCTCGGCGCGCTCGGGTTCGCCACCGGCGTCGTCGCGGCCCTCACCGGCTCGGTCGTCGCGGTCGCGGTGGCGGGGATCCTGCTCGGTGCCGGGGGCGGGCTCTGCCTCAACGCCGGACTGACCCTGGTGGGGCGGCTCGCGCCGGCGTCCGGCCGCGGCGCCGCGAACGGCGTCTTCTACACCGCCGCCTACCTCGGCTTCGCGACGCCGTTCCTGGTGACGGCGTCGGCACCGGTGCAGGCGCTCGCCGTCCCGCTGGCCGTGCTGGTCGCGGTGACGGTGGCGACCGCGGCCTGGCTCGCCGCGCGCGCCGGGGACACCGCCTCCTGACGGACCGGCCGTCCTAGGCTCGCCGGGTGCCCGACCTGACCAGCACCGCCAACCCGCGCGTCAAGAACCTGGTCCGGCTGCGCACCCGCCGCCACCGCGACGCCGCGGGCGTCACCCTCGTCGAGGGGCACGACGAGCTGTCCCTCGCCCTCGACGCCGGGGTCCGGCCCACCGAGGTCTACTGGGCCCCCGACCTGGTGCGGTCGGAGGACCTGCTGGAACGGATGCCCGGCGCCCGCGCGACGTCGGTGACCCGCGAGGTGTTCGCCCGCATCGCCTACCGCGAGTCCCCGGACGGCTGGCTCGCGGTCGCCCCCGCGCCGGGCCGCCCGCTCGACGAGCTGGAGCTCCGGCCGGACGCGCTGGTGCTCGTCGCCGAGGGGATCGAGAAGCCCGGCAACGTCGGCGCGATGCTGCGCACCGCGGAGGCGTGCGGGGTGGACGCCGTGGTCATCGCGACCCCGGACCGGGCCGGGACCGACTTCGCCAACCCGAACGTCGTGCGGGCGTCGAAGGGCACGGTGTTCGCGGTGCCGGTGGCGTCGGCGCCGACCGCGGAGGTCCAGGAGTGGCTGCGGCGCCGCGGCGTGCGCAGCGTCGTCACCACCCCGGCCGGGACGACCGAGCTGGGCCGGGCCGACCTCACCGGCCCGACGGCGCTGGTGATCGGGACCGAGGCGACCGGCGTCACCGGGCCGTGGCTGGCGGGTGCCGACGCCACCGTCGTCATCCCGATGCGCGGCACCGTCAACTCGCTCAACGCCTCGATCGCCGCCGCGGTGGTGCTGTTCGAGGCGGTCCGGCAGCGCTCGGGTACGTCAGCAGGCTGACGCGGCGCGGACCGCGCTCTGCGTAACCTCGCGGCATGCCGACCGTGCGCGACGTGCTGGTGGCGCTCGTCGTGGGTGCCGCCGCGGTCGCCGGTGCGCTGTTCGCCGACCCGTCCGGCCGCCCGCTGCTGCCCTGGGGCGCGGTCCTGATCGCACTCGCCACGCTGCTGCTGTGCTGGCGGAGCCGCCACCCGGTGCCCGTGCTCGTCGCGGTGATGGTGCCGACGGCGCTCTACTGCTGGCTCGACCATCCCGACGGTCCGGCCTCGCTGCTCGTCGCGGTCGCCGTCTACACCGTCGCCAGCCGGGTGAGCTGGCCGCACGCGGTGCTCACCGGGGTCCTCGTCGTGCTGGCGTGGACCGGTACCGAGCAGCTGATCGTCGGCCCGCCGCCGGAGCTGCACCTCGACCACTACTCGTGGATCGTCGTCACCGTCGCGCTCGGTGTCGCGGTCGGAGCGGTGCGCCGGGCCGCCGAGGCGTCGGCGGGGCGGGCCGAGGAACGGCTGGTCCGCCGGGTCGAGCAGGAACGGCTGCGGATCGCCCGCGACGTCCACGACGTCGTCTCGCACAGCCTCTCGATGATCGTCGTGCAGGCCGGGGTGGGCGCGCACGTGGCGGCCCGCCGCCCCGAGGAGGCCGTCGCGGCGCTGGAACGCATCCGCGACGCCGGCACCGACGCCCTGCGCGAGCTGCGCGGCACCCTCGCGCTGCTGCGTGATCCCGCCGACCCCGGTGCCGACCCCGGCGATGGTGACGGAACGGCCCGGGACCGGCACGCCGGCGGGCTCGACCGGCTCGACGAGGTCGTCCGCGCCGGGCGGGCCGCCGGGATCACGGTGACCGTGGCCGGGGACGCCGGTGCGCTCCCGCCGGAGGTGGACCGGGCCGCGTTCGGCACCGTGCGGGAGGCCGTCACCAACACCGTCCGGCACGCGCCGGACGCGTCGGCGGTGCGGGCCACGCTCGACCGGCACGGCGACCTGCTGCACCTGCGGATCAGCGACGACGGCGGCCCGCCCGCCCCCGCGGGGGAGCGCGGACGCCCGGAGGGCCAGGGCCTGCGCGGCCTCGCCGAACGCGCCGCGGCGCTGGGCGGGCGGTGCACCGCGGCACCCGACGGGGACGGGTTCGTGGTGACGGCGGAGCTGCCGGTCGCGATCCGGACCACGCCGGCGGCGGGAGGTGCGGCGGGTGCCTGACGTGCGGGTGCTGCTCGCCGACGACCAGCCGCTGATCCGGGCCGGGCTGCGGGTGCTGCTGGAGACCGAGGACGGCTACGCGGTCGCCGCCGAGGCCGCCGACGGCGCGGAGGCCGTCCGCCGGGCCCGCGAGACCCGGCCCGACGTGGCGCTGATGGACGTCCGGATGCCCGGCACCGACGGTCTCGACGCCCTCTCCGTGATCACCGGCGACCCGGAGCTGGCCGGGACCCGGGTGATCGTGTTGACCACGTTCGACCTGGACGACTACGTCTACCGGGCGTTGCGCTCCGGGGCGAGCGGCTTCCTGCTCAAGGACACCGACCCGGTGGCGCTGCTGCGCGCGATCGACCTCGTGCACGCCGGGGAGGCGCTGCTGGCGCCGTCGGTGACCCGGCGGCTCATCACCGAGTTCGCCCGGCACGGGCCCGCCGCCCCGCCGGGCACCGACCGGCTCGCCGTCCTCACCGGACGGGAACGCGAGGTACTCGCCCTCGTCGGGCGCGGGCACACCAACGGCGAGATCGCCGCCCAGCTGGTGATCAGCCCGGCCACCGCCCGGACCCACGTGGGGCGGCTGCTGACCAAGCTCGGCGCCCGCGACCGGGTGCAGCTCGTCGTCATCGCCCACGAGACGGGTCTGGTGGGGCAGCGGCGCTGACCCCGGCCCGGGTCCCGGGGTCGTACGCCCGGGCGCGTAGCCGCGGGTGACGTCGTCGCGCCGACGCGCCGGGACCGGTGTCCCGGCGAGGCTCGGTCCCATGACCAGAGCGTTCACCCGCCGGGGCTTCCTCGCCTCCGCGCTGGCCGGAGCGGGCGCCGCCGCGGGCGGCATGCTGCTGCAGTCGTGCTCGCGTGCCCCCGTCTCGGCACCGCGCCCCGCACCGGTGCCCCGCCCGCTCGCGGTCCCGCCGCTCGCACCCTCCACGGTGGACGGCGGCGTGCGCACCTTCCGGCTGACCGCGGCGCCCGGGACGAGCGGGTTCCTCGCCGGCCGGGACACCCCGACCTGGGGATACGACGCCCCGTTCGGCGGCCCGACCCTGCGCGCGGCCCGCGGCGAGCGGGTCCGCGTGCACGTGACCAGCCGGCTGCCCGAGCGGACCTCCACGCACTGGCACGGCATGGTGCTGCCCGCCGCCGCCGACGGCGGACCGTACAGCCCGATCGAGCCCGGCGCCACCTGGAGTCCGGAGTGGACGATCGACCAGCCGGCGGCGACGCTCTGGTACCACCCGCACCCGCACCCGCACGGCGTCACCGGGCGGCACGTGCACCGCGGCCTGGCGGGGCTGTTCGTGATCGACGACAGCGCGGACGGCGCAGACGGCGGCATCCCGCTGCCGCACCGCTACGGCGTGGACGACGTGCCCGTCGTCGTCACCGACCGGGTGTTCACCGCCGACGGCGCGTTCGACGAGGCGCACCGCAACGCCCACGGCCTACTCGGCGACACCCTGCTGGTCAACGGGACCGTCGCGCCGTACCTGGTGGCGACGACAGCGCGGATCCGGTTGCGGCTGCTCGACGCCTCACCGGCCCGCTGCTACCGGTTCGCCCGCTCCGACGGGCGCCCGCTCGTGCTCGTCGGCACCGACTCGGGCCTGCTCCCGGCCCCGCGCCCGGTCCCCGACGTGCTGCTCACCCCCGGCGAGTGCGCCGAGGTGCTGCTCGACCTCGAGCCCGGACGCCCCGTGATCCTGCGTTCGGTCCCGCACGACCTCGGCGCGGTGTCCGGCACCGAACGCACGATCGGTGCCCGCGACACCCGCGACGTGCTGCAGATCCGGCCCGCCGCCGTGCTCGCGCCCGCACTGCCGCTGCCGGACCGGCTGCCGCACGAGCCCGGCCCGGAGCCCGCGCCGGGAACGAGGGTCCGGAGGTTCGAGCTCGGCGACGACACGATCGACGGGAGGTCGATGGACATGACCCGGATCGACGAGGTCGTCCCCGCCGGCGCGGAGGAGGTCTGGGAGCTGGCGAACGTCCACTCCCGCCCGCACAACCTGCACGTCCACGACGCGCGTGGCCAGGTGCTGTCCGCCGCGGGCCGGCCGGTGCCCGCGGCGGAGCGGTGCTGGAAGGACACGGTGTACGTCCCGCCGCGGACGACCACGCGGGTGCTCCTGCGCTTCGGCCGCCACCCCGACCCGGCGGTGCCGTACATGTACCACTGCCACCTGCTCCACCACGAGGACCAGGGGATGATGGGGCAGTTCGTCGTGGTGCCGCCCGGGACCGCCGACGTGCCGCGGACCCTCGCCGCCGGGGTGGGCGGCCACCATGGCTAGGCCGCTCGCCGCCGTCCTGTTCCGGGTGTGGGCGGTGTTCCACGGGCTGCTCGTGCTGGCCCAGGTCGGGGCGGCCGGCGCGCTGCTCGACGCCGTCGGCCCGGCACTGGCCTGGCACGGCGGCATCGGGGGCTCGCTGATCCTCGTCGCGATGGTGCAGACGGTGCTCGCGGTCCCGGCGGTGTGGCCGGGCGGGATGCCGGTGTGGCCGCTCGCGGTGAGCGCGGTGCTGGTCGTCGCCGACACCGCGCAGGTCGCGATCGGGCACGCGGGGCTCCTGACGCTGCACGTCCCGCTGGGGATCGCGGTCGTCGTGACCCAGGTGGTGGTGGCGGTGCGGGCGTTGCGCCCGGCCCGGCCCGCCGCGCGGACGGCGGACCGGGCGCCGGTGCTCAGGCCGTGACGCCGGTGAGCTCGGCCCGCAGCCGCTTCTTGTCGGTCTTTCCGATCCCCGTCAGGGGCAGCTCGGGGACGAAGCTGACCAGGGGGACGTACATGTCCCCGGCGCGCTCGGCGACCAGGCCGGTCAGGTCCCCGGCGGACGGCGCCGGGTCGCCCGCGACCACGGCGGCGTGCACGACCTCGGTGCCGTCGCCGTCCGGGACGCCGAACACCGCGGCCTGGCGGACGCCCGGGTGCTCCATGAGGGTGTCCTCGAGCTCCGAGGTGTACACGTGCCCGCCGACGACGATCACCATGTCCTTCACGCGGTCCACGAGGTGCAGGTAGCCGGCGTCGTCGAGCCGGGCGACGTCACCGGTCCGGACCCAGCCGTCGGAGATCGTGCGGGCGGTCAGCTCCGGCTGCTTCCAGTAGCCGTCCATCTCGGTGCCGGTGTGCACCCACAGCTCGCCGTGCTCGCCGTCGGCGACCCGGGCGCCGTCGTCGCCGGTGATCGCGATCTCGGTGCTCGGGACGATCCGCCCGACGGTGCCGAGGAGCTCCGGCTTCTCGTGCTCGGCGGGGGTGAGGATGCTGATCCCGCCGGCCTCGGTCTGGCCGTAGAACTGGGTGAGGACCGGCCCGATCCGCTCGTGCGCCTCCGCGATCCGGCGGGGGTTCGCGGGCGCCCCGCCGTAGAGCAGCGAGCGCAGCGACGACAGGTCGGTCTCGTCGAGGCCGGGGTGGTCGAGTAGCCGGTACAGCAGCGGCGGGAGCAGGAACGAGTGCGTGATCCGCTCGCGCTCGACGGCGGCGAGGAAGTCGCCGGCGTCGAACCGGTCGAGCAGGACGACCGTCCCGCCGCCGGTGAGCATCCGGTCGGCCACCCCGCCACCGGCGTGCGCGACCGGCGTGGCGACCAGCATCCGGGCCGGGCCCTGCGGGGTCAGCGGCTCCATCGCCTCGCGCAGCCGGGCCGCGCGGGTGTGGTGGTCGAAGGTGTAGGTGATCCCCTTCGGGTGGCCGGTCGTGCCGCCGGTGTGCCGGATCTGCTCGACGTCCTCCGGGCGGGCCCGCCCGCGGACCGGCTCGGTGGACGCGGCGGCGGACTCCGCCAGGACGTCCTCGCGCCCGGCGACCGTGCCCAGCGCCAGGACCTCGGCCGGCGCCGCGTGGTCCAGGACCGCGGCGGCCTGCTCCGCCTGCGCCGCGTCGACGAGGACGAGTGCGGGCTCGACGTCGTCGACGATCCGGGCCTGCGCCGCGGCGGCCAGTCCCTCGTGCGGCTGGGTGACCCCGGCACCGAGGAGGTTCACCGCGTAGCGCGCGATCAGCGCCTCGGGCGAGTTCCCGGCGAGCAGCGCGACGACCTGGCCGGGCCCGACCCGGCCGTCGAGGGTGTGCGCGAGCCGGTGCACGGTGTCGGCGACGTGACCGGCCGTCAGGCGTCGGTCGCCGTGCACGAGGGCCTCGCGGTCTCGTCCGGTCTCCAGGGCGTCCAGCAGTTCCTCGACGTCGGTGTGCGCGCCGGTCGGCATCGGTGGTTCCTCCAGGTGGTTCGTGTCCGACGGGATCGTTACCAGACGCAACGATCGACACGGGCCCGTGCTTCCGGAAGGTGAGCCGATCGACACCTCTCGCTTCGTCGCCGGGCCCGCGGGGTACCCACCCGCCATGACGACGATCGGGAACCAGGTGTCGGGGCTCTGCCTCGGGACGAACGTGTTCGGCTGGACCGCGGACGAGGAGACGTCGTTCGCGCTGCTCGACGCGTTCGTCGGCGCGGGCGGGTCCATGCTGGACACCGCCGACTCCTACATGGCCGCCGCCGAGGGCAACTCGGGCGGCGAGTCCGAGACGGTGATCGGCAACTGGCTCGCCGCCCGGCCCGGGATGCGGGACCGGGTCGTGCTCGCGACCAAGGTCGGGCAGCTCCCCGGCCGCCAGGGGCTCGGCCCGGAGAACGTCCGCGCGGCCGCGGAGGACTCGCTGCGCCGGCTGCGCACGGACCGGATCGACCTCTACTACGCCCACGTCGACGACGAGGCGGTGCCGCAGGAGGACTACCTCGCCGCGTTCGACGGGCTGGTCCGGGACGGGAAGGTCCGCGAGATCGGGGCGTCGAACTTCTCCGCGGACCGGCTGCGGTCCGCGCTCGCGGTCGCCGGCGGCACCGGTGGGGCCCGGTTCACCGCGACCCAGCCGCACTACAACCTGATGGAGCGCGGCTACGAGGCCGAGGAGGCACTCGTCGCCGAGGCCGAGGGGCTCGCCTGCTTCCCGTACTTCGGTCTCGCGAAGGGGTTCCTCACCGGGAAGTACCGGGCCGGTGACACCGCCGCGGTCGACTCCGGCGTGACCAGCGGGCCGATGGCGCGGGCCCGCGCCGAGGGGGCGCGGGCCTACCTCGCCGACCCGCGGGCCGAGAAGGTGCTGGCCACCCTGGACGAGATCGCCCGTGCCCGCGGCGTGGCGGTCCCCGCCGTGGCACTGGCCTGGCTGGGCGCCCAGCCGACGGTCGCCGCGCCCATCGCCAGCGCGCGCACGACCGCGCAGCTCGACGCCGTCCTCCCGGCGCTGACCCTGACCCTGGAGCCGGTCGAGCTGGCCGCGCTGTCCGACGCGAGCGCGCCGGCCGCGTGACCGCCGCGGCGCCGGGGCTACGCGGCCAGCGCGAGGTCCCGGCGCCGCTCGACCCGCTCCATCCGGACGGCGACACCCAGCGCCACCAGGCCGAGCAGGGGCAGGACGGTGGCGGCCGCGGCGGGCGACGTCCAGCCCCAGCCCGCGGCCAGCACCGCGCCGCCCAGCGCCGCGCCGAGCGCGTTCGCCACGTTGAACGCGGCGTGGTGCAGGGCGGCGCCCAGCGTCGGGCCCTCCCGGCCGGCGTCCATCAGGCGGGTCGCCAGCGCCGGGGTCGTCGCCGTCGTCGTGAAGGCCAGTGCGAACAACGTCACCAGCGCCATGACCGCCGACGACGCCGTCACCGCGAACACCGCCATCGACAGCGCCGCCGCGCCGAGCCCGGCCGCGATCGTGCGGACCGGCGCCGCCTCGGCCATCCGGCCCCCGGCCTGGTTGCCCAGCGTCATGCCCAGTCCGTACACGGCGAGCGCGAGCGGCACCGCGGCCTCGGCGAGACCGGAGACCTCGGTGAGGATCGGGGTCACGTAGCTGTAGACGGCGAACGAGCCGCCGAACCCGGTCGCGATGACGGCCATCGTGATCCACACCTGGCCGCGGCGCAGGGCCGACAGCTCGGCGACGACCGAGCCGCGGCGCTCCTCGCGCACGTCGGGGACCAGCCACCACACCGCCGCCATGGTGACGACGGCGATCGCGCCCGTCGCCAGGTAGGCAGCGGGCCAGCCCGCCGCCTGTCCGAGCCAGGTGGCCCCGGGCACGCCGACGATGTTCGCGATCATCAGTCCGCTCATCACGGTCGCGATCGCGCGCGGCCGCCGCTCCCGCGGCACGAGCGACGCGGCCAGCACCGACGCCGTCCCGAAGTAGGCGCCGTGCGGCAGCCCGGCCAGGAACCGGGTCCCGACGAAGGTGCCGAACGTCGGCGCGAACGCCGAGGCGATGTTGGTGACCGCCAGCGCGGCGGCCAGCACCAGCACCAGCCGCTTGCGCGGCCACCGCGCTCCCAGCACGGCGAGCACCGGGGCGCCGACGACGACCCCGAGCGCGTAGGCGCTGATCGCGGTGCCGGCCTGCGGCACCGTCGCGCCGAGATCGGCGGCGAACGCCGGCAGCAGGCCCATCGAGGCGAACTCGGTGGTGCCGATCGCGAGCCCGCCCAGCGCCATGGCGAACAGCGCGGGGCCGGGCTTTCCGGTGGTGGAGGAGGGGGTGGGAGAGTGGCCGGAGCGCGCGGGGTAGTTTTTCATCGCGTCACGAGGATAAAGGCCGCGCGCCCGGAGGTGTCAAACGAGATGGGGGCGGTGTCAGCCGGTTCACGTCCCGGCCGGGCCGAGACCGACCGCTGGCGGGCCACCGCGGAGGCCCTGCGGGAGGTCCGGCGCGAGCCCGGGCTGACCCGGGTCGAGCTGGCCCGGCGGCTGCGGCTGGCCAGCGGGTCGGCCACCGAGATCGCGGGCCGGCTGCGCGACCTGGGCTGGGTGGCCGAGGAGCGCGCGCCGTGCGGGGGCCGCGGCAGGCCCACCACCCGGCTCGTCCCGGCGCCGGGCGGGCCCGCCGTCGTCGCGGTCGACGTCCGGTTCGAGGACTGGCGGGCCGGGCTCGCCGGTCTCGACGGGGAGCCCGTCGCCGTGCGGTCCGGGCGGCACACCCGCCGGGACCCGGAGACCGTCGTCTCCCGGCTGGCCGCGGTCGTCGGCGAGCTGGTCGCGGAGCATCCCGGCCCGGTCGTCGCCACCGGCATCGGGGTCGCCGCCACGATCGTCGACGAGCACCTCGCCCAGGGCGCGGGCCAGGGCTGGAGCCCGCTCGACGTCCGCCGGATCGCCGCCGGGCACGGCCTGCCGGTGCTCGTCGGGAACGACGCGAACCTCGCCGGTGTCGCCGAGGTGCGCGACGGCGCCGCCGCCGGGGCGGGCACGGCGCTGTTCCTCACGGTCGAGGTAGGCATCGGCGGCGCCCTGCTGCTGCGCGGGCGCCCGCAGACCGGCGCGCGCGGTGCGGCGGGGGAGTTCGGGCACCTGCCGTTCGGGGACCCGTCGCTGGAGTGTGCGTGCGGTGCCCGGGGATGCTGGAACAACGGCACCGACGGCCGGGCGCTCGCCCGGATGCTCGGGGAACCCGAGCCCGACGACCCGTACTCCTACACCGGCCGGGTGCTCGACCGGGCGGCAGCCGGGGACGCCGCCGCGACGTCGGTGGTGACGTCGGCGGCCGCGTCGCTCGCCCGCGGCACGGCCGGCCTGGTCAACGCGCACGACCCGGAGGTCGTCGTGCTGGGCGGGCTCGCGCCCGCGCTCCGGGCCGCCGCCCCGGAGTCGTTCGCCGTCGCCTACGACGCCGGGCTGATGGCGTTCCGCCGGACCGAGCCGCCCCCGGTGCACGACGCCGCGCACGGTGCCGACGGCGTCCTGCGGGGAGCGGCGGCCATCGCCCTCGACCACGCCACCTCCCCGGCCGGGCTGGCGGCCCGCGCGGGCTGAGCGGTCACGGCCGCGGGATAGACCGCAGGTTGCTGCGCGCCAGCTCGATCATCTTCCCGACGCCGCCGTCGAGCACGGTGCGGGTCGCCGCGAGCGCGAACCCGCGGACCTGCGCCGCCGTGACGTGCGGCGGGATGGACAGCGCGTTCGGGTCGGTGCGCACGTCCACCAGGGACGGGCCGTCGTGGTCGAGCGCCGTGCGCAGTGCCGGCCGGACGTGGTCCGGGTCCTCCACGGTGACGGCGTGCGCGCCCGCGGCACGGGCGATCCCGGCCAGGTCGGCCGGGCCGTGGTCGGTCTGGAACGACGGGTAGCCCGCGACCATCATCTCCAGCCGGATCATGCCCAGCGAGCCGTTGTTGTACGCGACGACGGTGAGCGGCAGCCCGTGCTCGACGGCGGTCAGCAGCTCGCCGAGCAGCATCGTGAGCCCGCCGTCGCCGGACAGCGAGACCACCTGCCGTCCGGGGAACGCGCTCGCCGCGCCGATCGCGTGCGGCAGCGCGTTGGCCATCGTCCCGTGCCGGTAGGAGCCGATGATCCGGCGCCGGCCGTTGGGGGTCAGGTAGCGCGCGGCCCACACGTTGCACATGCCGGTGTCGACGGTGGCGATCGCGTCGTCGGCCATCTCGTCGTCGAGGACGTCGGCGACGTGCTCGGGGTGGATCGGACGCAGGTCGGAGACCTTCCGGGTGTAGGCGCCGACGACCTTCTCCAGCGCCTCGGCGTGCCGGCGCAGCATCCGGTCGAGGAAGCTCCGGTCGGTCCGCGCCGTGATCCGCGGCAGCAGGGCGGCCAGCGTGGACCGGGCGTCGCCGTGCACGCCGAGCTCCAGCACCGTGCGCCGGCCCAGGTGCGCGGCCTCGGCGTCGATCTGGACGGTACGGGCCTGCGGCAGGAAGTCGTCGTAGGGGAAGTCGGTGCCGATCAGGATCAGCAGGTCCGCCTCGTGGGTGGCCTCGTAGCAGGCGCCGTAGCCGAGCAGCCCGCTCATGCCGACGTCGTACGGGTTGTCGTACTGGATCCACTCCTTGCCGCCGAGCGAGTGCCCGATCGGGGCCTGCACCGCCCCGGCCAGTGCGAGCACCTCGTCACGAGCGCCCGCGATCCCCGCACCGACGAACAGCGTCACCGACGACGCCCCGTCCACCAGCCGGGCCAGCTCGTCGACCTTCGCCGGGTCCGGGACGACGGTGCCGGACGGCGTCACCAGGTCCGAGTGGCCGGTGTCGTGCGTGGCCGGCTCGGCGCTGACGTCACCGGGCAGCACCAGCACCGAGACGTCGCGGCGGGCGATCGCGCTCTGCATCGCCATCCGCTGCATCCGCGGCATCTGCTCCGGACGGGAGATCAGCTCGCAGTAGCCTGAGCACTCGGCGAACAGGTGCTCCGGGTGGGTCTCCTGGAAGTAGCCGGTGCCGATCTGCACCGACGGGATGTGCGAGGCGATCGCCAGCACCGGCGCGCCGGTGCGGTGCGCGTCGTAGAGGCCCTGGACGAGGTGCGTGTTCCCGGGCCCGCAGCTGCCGGCGCAGACGGCGAGCCGTCCGGTCAGCTGTGCCTCGGCGGCCGCGGCCAGCGCCGCGCCCTCCTCGTTGTGCACGTGCACCCAGCGGATCCGGCCGTCCCGGCGGATCGCGTCGGCGAGCGGGTTCAGGCTGTCCCCGACCAGTCCGTAGATCCGTTCGACGCCCGCCTGGTGCAGCAGCTCGATCATCTGGTCGGCCACGGTGCGGCTCACCGGCACGCTCCCTCCACTCGGTCCGTCGGGTGCAGGGTCCCCCGCTCACCGCTCGTCGAACCGCCGTGTGGTGTGCCGGCCGCGGCAGCCGGTCGGTTCCCGTCACGCCGGCCGCCCGTACATCACGATCGGCGTGTCGGAATCGGTCCACGCGGTGCAGTGCCCGCGATGTCGATGTACATTCCACCCACATTCCGGAAGGGAGGATGATCGAATGATCATTCTGGGACTGATCTTGCTCGTCGTAGGGTATTTCCTGAACATCGGACTGCTCACCACGCTCGGCGGCATCCTGCTCGTGATCGGCGTGATCCTGGTGATCCTCGGTGCGATCGGCAAGCCGGTGGGTGGTCGGAAGACCTGGTTCTGACCAGGCCGATCGTTTCCCGGTGAGGTCCGGGTGGCGGTCGGCTCGCGACGGGTCGAGGGGCGTGGTCCCGGGGAATTCCCCCGGAGTCACGCCCCTCTCGCATTCCAGGTCGGCATCGGCCCGGGAATTCATGTTTCGCCGGTCGTCCCGGGGGTACCGCGACGTCATTCCCGGGGTACTCGATCATGAATTCCGGGGAATGTCACCGGACGCCCAGGATTGCGCGGGCGCGGGCGCGGGCCGGGGAGGCCGGGGTCGCGCCGGCCGACTCGATCACCCGCAGCGCCCCCTCGACGAGCTCCCGGTTGGACGGTGCCGACCCCGCACGGTCGTGGAAGTCCTCCAGTCCGACCCGCAGGTGCCCGCCGCGCCGCACCGCGAGCTCCGCCAGGCCGGACCCGACGACGTCACCACCCAGGACAGCCACCGACCACGGCAGGCCGGACGGCTCCAGCAGCTCCAGGTAGGCCTCCAGCGCGGCGGGCGTCGGCGGGAGCCCGAACTGCAGCCGGTCGGCGAAGTAGAGCTTCACGATCGCCCCCCGGCGGCACCCGGCCGTGCCGGTGCAGGGTCAGTGTGGTCCGCAGGAAGCCCGGCTCGAAGATCGAGATGCTGGGCGCGGCGCCGAGCTCGGCGGTGCGGGCGAACATGTACTCGGTGTCGGCGAACGAGTTCTGGTACGGGTCGGGCGCGGCCGCCGCGGGACAGGTCCCGTCGTCGAGCAGGCCGACGTTCACCGAGCCCGGGTCGACGAGCGTCAGCCCGCCCATCCGGCGCCGGGCGAGCTCCTCGACGTGCGCCCAGCGGCGCCGCACCGGGACGTCCCGGGCGCCGGCCGCCATCGTCGGGTAGAGCAGGGCGTCGGGGTGGCGGGCGAGCACCGGTTCCCACGCCTGCACGTACGGCTCGACGGCGTGCACCCCGTCCCGGGTGAACATCGGCTCGTCGTTGTGGTTGTGCACGATCGCGGCACCGAGGTCGAGCGCCTCCATGGCCTGCTCGGTGACCTCCCCGGGGGTGCGGGGGACGTGCGGGTTCTGCTCCCGCGTCGTCGTGCCGTTCAGGGCCGCTTCGAGGATCACCGTCGAGTCCACGCCGGTCAGCATCCCGATCCCGCCCCGGCCTCGTCGAGATGCAGCTCGGCGTCGCCGGGAGATCGACGACTCGCGCTGACCTGCATCTCGGTGCGGGCCGGACGTGCCCGGACGGACCGGCGGGTGGCGCGGCGCGGCCGTCCGGTGGGGGGTCGTAGGGTCCTGCGCGTGACCGGGATCCGCCGTCGTGCCGCTGTCGTCGCCGCCTCCGTCGCGGTCGTCGCCCTGGTGGCCGGGTGCGGCGACCCGCCCGAGCCGCTGACGGACGGCCCGGCGGGCGCGGCCCCCGCCGACGGGCTGACCCGGGTCGTCGATCTCGCGGCCGAGCGGGCGGTGCTGTCCGACCGCGTCGCCGCCGCCAAGGCCGGTACCGGGCAGCCGGTCACCGACCCGGCCCGGGAGAAGGTCGTCGTCGACGACGCCCGCGCCGACGCGGCCCGCGACGGCGTCGATCCCGAGTGGACCGCCCGGGTGTTCGCCGACCAGATCGCGGCGAGCACCCAGGTGCAGGAGGACCTGCTCCGGCGCTGGACCGAGCAGCCCGGCGCCCGCCCCGCCCCGGTGGACCTGGCGCAGGTGCGCCCGGAACTCGACCGGATCGGCGACGAGCTGGTCGCCGCGCTGAAGCTGGCGACGCCCGCCCGGGCACACGAGGACTGCGCATCGTCGCTCGCGCAGGCCGCGGTCACCCGGTCGGCGACGCTCGACGACGTGCACCGGGCCGCCCTCGGCCGCGCCCTGATGTCGGTCTGCGACGGCACCCCGGAGTAGCCGCCCGCGCGTGACGGTCCTGTTTCGGGCCCGCCCAGGTCTTGCGTACCCGGATAGTACGTGCTCGGATTAACAGGACGAGCCATGGAGGTGGTCGCGATGGACCAGAACCTGTTCAACGACATCTGTCTGCAGCAGCTGACCCTGTCCGGCGTGCACGAGGGCGAGACCGTCGTGGTGCTGACCCGGGGCGCGGAGCGGACCGAGTACGCCGACGCCTTCCTCTGGGCGATCCAGAAGCTCGGCGCGACCGGCTACCACATGCGCCTGCCGTCCCCGGCGAGCGCGAACGGCGCCTGGGCGGTGGGTGACTCCGGCCTGGGGAACATCCCGCTGGCCGTCGACGCCCTGAAGGCCGCCGACATGGTCGTCGACTGCACGTTCCTGCTCTTCTCGCCCGAGCAGTTCGCGATCCAGGACGCCGGCACCCGGATCCTCACTGCCGTCGAGCCGCCCGAGCTGCTCGCCCGGCTGATGCCGACCACCGAGCTGCGCGAGCGCGTCGAGACCGGCGCCGAGCTCCTCGCCAAGGCGTCGGCCATGCGGATCACCAGCCCGCACGGCACCGACGTCACCTACCAGCTCGGCATGTACCCGACCATGAGCGAGTACGGCTACACCGACACCCCCGGCCGCTGGGACCACTGGCCGGCCGCGTTCGTGTTCACCGGCGGGTCGGACACCGGCGTCGACGGGAAGATCGTCCTCGCGCCCGGGGACGTGCTGCTGCCGTTCAACACCTACGTGCAGACCCCGGTGGAGATCACCATCGAGGAGGGCTTCATCCGTGACATCCGCGGCGGCGCCGGCTCCTCGGGACTCGACGCGGACCTCCTGCGCTCCTACATCGAGAGCTTCGACGACCCGCGCGGCTACGGCATGAGCCACGTCGGCTGGGGTCTCGACGAGCGCGCGCACTGGCACGGGCTCACCCAGTTCGGCGGCGGCATGGGGATGGAGCTGCGCAGCTTCTACGGCAACGTCATGTTCTCCATCGGCCCGAACAACGAGCTCGGCGGCCCGAACGACACCGCCTGCCACTTCGACATCCCGATGCGCGGCAACTCCCTCTACCTCGACGACGAGCTGATCGTCGACGCCGGTGCGCTCACCGTGCCCGAGATGCGGCCGGTGAACCGCCGATGACCGACCACCACATCGGGATGATCGTCCCGAGCTCGAACCTCACGATGGAGACCGAGCTGCCGCGGATGCTGCGTGCCAGCGAGGACGCGCTGCCCGGCGACCGCTTCGTCTTCCACGCCGCCCGGGCCCGGATGCAGCACGTGACCCCCGAGCAGCTGCGCGCGATGAACGCCCAGGCCCAGCGGGCCGCCACCGAGCTGGCCGACGCCCGTCCGGACGTCGTCGCCACCGCGTGCCTCGTCGCGATCATGGCCCAGGGGCCCGGCTACCACTGCACCGCCGAGGACGACATCACCGCGGCGCTGCGGGCCGAGGGCTCGGAGGCGCCGGTCGTGTCCAGCGCCGGCGCGCTGCTGTCGGGCATCGCCGCGCTCGGGGCGCGGCGGGTCGCGATCATCACGCCGTACATGGAGCCGCTGACGAAGGCGGTCGTCACCTACATCGAGGACGCCGGCGTCGAGGTCGTGGACGCGCTGTCGCTGGAGGTGCCGGACAACCTCGCCGTCGCCCGGCTGGACCCGGCCGACCTGCGCGAGCACCACCGGAGGCTCGACCTCACCCGCGCCGACGCGCTCGTGCTCAGCGCCTGCGTGCAGATGCCGTCGTTGCCCTCGATCCAGCCGGTGCAGGACGAGATCGGCATCCCCGTGCTGTCCGCGGCCACCGCGACCACCCACCGGATCCTCACCGAGCTGGGTCTCGACCCGCGGGTCCCCGGCGCCGGGGCGCTGCTGGCCGGCTGACCGCCGCCGCCCGTGGCCCGCACCCCGACACGGGGTGCGGGCCCGTCGGCGTGCCCGGATCCGCGCAGGTCGGGCCGGTGAACGGGGTCTGGACAGGGCCCGGCGTCGTGCTGTACATGTCTGAACAGGGTGGCCGGGGCAAGCGCCCGGCTCGTCGCGGACCTGACCGGCCGGATCCGTTCCGGCCTGCTGGTGCACGGCGAGCGCCTGCCGGGGGAGAACCAGCTCGCGCAGACCTACGAGGTGTCCCGCGGGACCGTGCGTAGTGCGCTCGCCGAGCTCCAGCGCCGCGACCTGATCGCCACCGAGACCGGGGTCGGCTCGTTCGTCACCTTCGACGGGGCGCCGCTCGACCAGCAGGTCGGCTGGGCCCGCGCGCTCGCCGGTGCGGGCGCCGAGGTCACCACCGAGCTGCTCGGCATCACCGCGGGCGGCGACCCGGCCGTCGCGGAGCGCGAGGGACCGCTGGTCACCGTCCGGCGGCTGCGGCGCGCCGACGGCCGCCCCGTCTCGCTGGAGACCGCGTCGCTCCCGGCGGGCGGTGCGCTCGCCGGGCTCCCGGTCCGCGGCCTCGTCGACGGCTCCATCACCGCCACCCTCGCCGCGGCCGGCCTGCACGGCGCCGGCGGCGAGCAGTGGATCTCGGCGGAACCCCTCGACGCCGCCGACGCCGTCCGCCTCGAACGGACGCCGGGCGAGCTGTTCCTGCGGGCGGTGCGGGTCACCCGCACCGCCGACGGCGCGCTCGCCGAGCACGTCGTCAGCCTCCTCGACCCGCATCGCTTCCGGTTCCACCTCGCGTTCGGCGGCACCACGACGGCCGGGGACGCCCGGTGAGCGGCGAGCACGACCGCGCGCTCGGCGCGCTGCTCGGCCTCGCCGTCGGCGACGCGCTCGGCATGCCGACCCAGTCGATGTCGCGGGAGGCGATCGCGGAGCGCTACGGCGTCGTCGACCGGCTCCTCGACGGCGCCGACGACCAGCCGATCGCCCCGAAGCTCCCCGCCGGGACCGTCACCGACGACACCGAGCAGGCCCTGCTGCTCGCCCGGATCCTCGTCGCCCACGACGGGCGGGTGCCTCCGCGGGTGTTCGCGGCCGCGCTCGAGGACTGGGAGCAGGAGATGATCCGGCGCGGGTCACGGGACCTGCTCGGCCCCTCCACGAAGCTCGCGCTGACTCGGCTCGCCGACGGCGAGTCCCCCGAGCGGGCCGGCCGCGACGGCGTCACCAACGGCGCCGCGATGCGGGTCGCCCCCGTCGGCATCGCCTGCACCGGGGCGCGGCTGCTCGACGCCGTCGTGGAGTCCGCGGTCGTCACCCACCACACCGCGCCCGGGATCGCCGCCGCGGTCTCCACCGCGGTGTCCGGTGCGGGGCTCCCCGCCGCACTGGACGCCGCGGTGGACGCGGCCCGGGCCGGTGCCGGCCGCGGCGGGTGGGCGGCCGGGGCCTCGGTCGCCGACCGGCTGGTCGTCGCCCGCCGGCTGCTGCCCGGGCTCGCCCCGGACGCCCTCGCCGACGCCGTCGCCGGTGTCGTCGGGACCTCGGTGACGGCCACCGAGTCGGTCGTCGCCGCGATCGGCCTGGCCGCAGCGCTCGGTGACGACCCGCGGGCCGCGCTGGTCACCGCCGCGTCGCTGGGCGGGGACACCGACACGGTCGCCGCGATCTGCGGCGCCGTCCTCGGCGCGGTGCACGGTGCCGCGGGCCTTCCCGCCGATCTCGTCGCGACCGTGCGCCGGGTCAACGCACCGCTGCTCGACCCCCTCGACGACGTGGTCGCGGGGCTGCTCCACCTCCGGTCCACCGCCCGATAGGAGGCCGCCATGGCCACCGGTACCACCGAGACCGACGCCGGTACCGCCGGCGGAGCGCTCGAGACCCGCGGCATCGAGCCCGTCCCCGTCGCCGAGCGGCACGGGCGTCCGGGCGAGCTGTTCTGGGTCTGGTTCGCCGCCAACATCTCGATCCTCGGCCTCCCGCTGGGCGCGACGCTGGTCGCGTCCGGGCTCACGGTCTGGCAGGCGGTGATCGCCGCCGTGCTGGGCGCGGTCGGGTCGTTCGCCATCGTCGGCGCGGTCTCGATCGCGGGCCGCCGCGGCGGCGCCCCCGGACTGACGCTGTCCCGGGCCGTGTTCGGTGTGCGGGGCAACATCGGCCCGACGCTGGTGTCGCTGCTCTCCCGGCTCGGCTGGGAGACCGTCAACACGACGACGGCCGCCTTCGCCCTGCTCTCGCTGGTCACCATCGTCGCGGGTACCAGCCCGGCGGCGAAGGACCATCCGGTGATCACGATCGCCTGCATCGCGGTGTTCGTGCTCTGCACGGTGCTGGTCGCCGGGCTCGGGCACGGCGTGCTGGTGGCCGTCCAGCGCTGGGCGACCTGGGTGTTCGGGGCGCTGAACATCCTGGTCGGCGGCTTCCTGGTGGCCACCGTGGACTGGACGGCCGTCGCCGCGGCGACGCCCGCGCCCACCGGTGCGGTGGTGGCCGCGGTCGGCGTGATCGCCGCCGGGACGGGCATCGGCTGGGCGAACGCCTCGGCCGACATGCCCCGCTACCAGTCGCCGTCGGTGCGGGCCGGGTCGCTCGTGCTGTCGGCGGCCGCCGGTGCCGGGATCCCGCTGGTGCTGCTGATCTCGCTGGGCAGCCTGCTCGCCGCCGGTGATCCCGCGCTCGCCGAGGCCGGTGACCCGGTCGCCGCGATCCGCGACCTCCTCCCGGCCTGGATGGCGATCCCGTACCTGGTCGCCGCGTTCGGCGGCCTGCTGCTCTCCAACCACCTCTCGGTGTACTCGGCCGGGCTCACCACCCTGACCCTCGGCGTGCGGCTCCCGCGGGTGTACGCGGTCGTCGTCGACGTGCTGGTGACGTTCGCCGGGGCGATCTACTTCATGCTCGTCGCCGACGGCTTCTACACGCCCTTCATCGCCTTCATCAGCGCGCTGGCCGTGCCGATCACCGCGTGGGTCGGGGTGTTCGCGGTCGACATGCTGCGGCGCACCCACTACGACCCGGACGCGCTGATGGACACCGGGCGCACCAGCCGCTACTGGTACCGCGCCGGGATCGAGCCGCGGGCGACCACGGCCTGGGCGCTCGCGATCGTCGCCGGGTACCTGTTCGCGACCGTCGGTCCCTCGTCGGCGCCGTGGTTCACCGGGCCGCTGGCCGGGACCTGGTTCGGTGAGAACGGGCTGGCCTGGGTGATCACCTTCGTCGTGGCGGCCGGGGCGTACGCGCTGCTCGGCGGGTCCCGGGAGCCGCGGTGAGCGGCCGGCTGGTGCACACCGGCCAGGTGCTCGTCGACCTGGTCATGCGGGTGCCCGCGCTGCCGCCGCCGGGCGGGGACGTCATGGCCTCGGACACCGCGATGCTGCCCGGCGGCGGGTTCAACGTCGTCGCCGCGGCCGCCCGGGCCGGTGCCCCGGTGCTCTACGCCGGTGGCCACGGCACCGGGCCCCGCGGCGAGCTGGTCCGGGCGGCGCTGGCCGCCGAGGGCGTGCAGGTCGCGGCACCGCCCGACGCCGGTGGCGACACCGGGATCTGCGTGACGCTGGTCGAGCCGTCCGGTGAGCGGACGTTCGTGACCGGCAGCGGCGTGGAGTCCGGCCTGGCGGGCGGGCTGCCGCCGACCGGACCGGACGACGTGCTCTACGTGTCCGGCTACAGCCTGCTCGTCCCGGACAAGGCCGCCCAGGTCGTGGAGGCTGCGGCGGACACCGCCGGCACCGTGCTGCTCGATCCCGGACCGCTGGTCGGCGACGTCCCGGCCGGGACGTGGGCCCGGATGCTCGCGGCGACCGGGGTGCTCAGCTGCAACGCCCGGGAGGCGAAGCTGCTGTCCGGTGAACCGGACGTCACCGCCGCGGGCCGCGAGCTCGCCCGGCGGCTCCCGGATGGTGCGGTGGTCGTGGTGCGCGACGGCGCCGCGGGCTGCGTGCTGGTCCGCGACGGCCGGGCCGAGCAGGTCCCGGCGCCGTCCGTGCGGGCGGTCGACACCAACGGGGCCGGGGACGCGCACTGCGGGGTGCTCGCCGCCGAGCTGCTGCGCGGCGCCGGGTGGACCGTCGCCGCGCGCCGGGCGAACGCCGCCGCGGCGCTCGCCGTGACCCGGCACGGCCCGGCGACGGCCCCGACCCGGGCCGAGGTGGACGCGCTGCTCGCCGCCTGAGGCGGATCAGCCGGGGGCACCGACCGCGGTCGCCATGCCCTGCACGGCCTCCTGCACCTCGCGGAAGGCGGGGCCGCAGGTGGCCGGGTCGCCGCCGCCGACCGTGCCCGGATCGGTCGCGCAGCCCGCGGTGAACCGGTCGACGGCCGCCTCGGTGGCGTCGGCCTGCGGGGCCGCGGCGGGTGCGTCCCGGCGGACCTGCCCGACGACGTTGCGGATCTCGGTGACGAACCGCCCGCAGCGCGGGAAGACCTGCGCCGGATCGCCGTCGAAGCAGGTGTCCTCGGCGAAGAACCGGAACTTGGTGCGCAGGGCGTCGAGGCCGGGGGCGCCGACGCGGTCGGAGGCACTCGTGCCCTCGCCGGTGGTGGTCCGGGTGGTCGCCGGGCCGGTCCCGCACCCGGCGAGCACGAGGAGGGCCGCCACCGCGACGGTGGCGGCCCGGACGGACACGCGACGGCCGGATCGGGTTCGGGGACGCACCCGGCCACGGTAATCCCGCTGTCCCCGGCCCGGCACGACGGCCGGGCACCGCGCCGAACACCGAGCCGACGCCCGAACGGCACGCCATGCACCCGGCAGTCGGTGTGACGGGTGCACGGCGTGCCGTGCGGCGGGGACCGGCTCAGCCGGCGGCGTGCTCCAGCGCCTCGCGCAGCAGGGCCAGTGCCGCGGGCGGGTTGTCCCAGAACACCATGTGCCCGGCGTCCGGGACGCCGGCGAGCCGGGCGGCCGGGTTCGCCGCGCCGATCTCGGCGACCCCGGCGGCGGGGACCACGGGGGAGCCGTCGCCGTACAGGACCGTGACCGGCCCGGGGACCTCCGGCCACGCGGTGAAGAAGTCCTCGCTCTCGAACCCGGCGTGGGTCGCGCGGATCGCGGCCTCGTCGCAGGACGACAGCCAGCGTGCCCGCAGCTCCTGCTCCGCCCGCGGCCAGCGCGGCCAGGCGCGGGCGACCTCGTCGGCGTCGGTGCCGCGCTGCGCCTCGTGCAGCTGCCCGAGGAACGCCTCCAGGGTCGTCGGGTACGGGTCGCGGCCGGGCCCGGACAGCGGCGGGTCGACCAGCACCGCGCCGCGGACCGGGCGCCGTGTCGCGGCGACGGCGGCGATCCGGGCGCCCATGGAGTGTCCGAACAGGATCGTCTCGGACCCGAGGCCGAGCCCCTCCAGGACGGCGAGCACGTCGCCCGCGTAGTCGTCGAGCGTCCACGAGGTGCCGGTGTCGGACAGGCCGCGGCCGCGGACGTCGAGCACCACCGGGCGGAAGCCGTCGGTGAGCTCGCGCGCGACGAAGTCCATCGTGACCGCCGGGCTGGTGATGCCGGGCAGGACGAGCACGGGGCCCCCGGGGCCGCCGTAGTCGAGCAGGTGCATGCGGACGTCGCCGTTGCGCACCCAGCGGGACACGGCGGGCACGTCGGCGAGGTCGGCCAGCGCGTCCTGGCGGACCTGGCGGGTGGTGAGCGTCGCCGTCGTCGGGGTCATGCGATCTCCTTCAGGTACCCGAGCGCGTCGCCGAGGGTGATCACGTCGCCGTACTTCGCTCCGATGTCGAACAGGTTGGCCTCGTGCGGGCCGTCGGCCCGGTCGCCGACGCACTCGCGCGGGACGAGCACGCCGAACCCGGACTGCGCCGCGTCGACGGCGGTGGCGCGCACGCAGCCGCTGGTGGTGGCGCCGCAGACCAGCACGGTGTCCACCCCGGCCGCGGTGAGGAACGCGGCGAGTCCGGTCTCGAAGAACGCCGAGACGCCCTTCTTGGTGAGCACGTGGTCGCGCTCGCCGACCGGCAGCCGGGTGTCGAGCGCGACCGACGGCGAGCCCTCGGCGAGCCCGCGCATGCCCGGCACCTTCACCAGCCACGGCAGCGTGTCGAGCTCGGCGGGGGAGAAGGCGCTGGTCGTCCAGACGACCGGGGCCCCGGCCGCCCGGGCCGCCTCGACCAGCGACGACGTCGGTGAGATCCGCCCCGGTCGGGTACGCCGGGTCGGTGAACCCGGCCGTCAGGTCGACGACGACGACGGCGGGCCGCGGCCCCCGGCGGGTCTCGGCCCCGAACTCGGCGCGCGAGTAGGTGGCGTCGGTGGACTCTCCGTGCAGACTCAACGGGTGCTCCCTGCGGTGTCGAGTGCGGCCTGGAGGCTCGCACGGCGGCGGGACGCGCAGTCGTCGACCGCGTCCACGACGGTCTGGTAGCCGGTGCACCGGCACAGGTTCGAGGCGACGACCTCGCGGATCTCCTCGCGGGTCGCGCCGGGCTCCTCGGCGAGGAACCCCTCGGCGAGCATCAGGAAGCCGGGGGTGCAGAACCCGCACTGCAGCCCGTGGTGCTCGCCGAAGCACCGCTGCAGGTCCGACAGCTCGCCGTCGGGGCCCGCCAGCGACTCGACGGTGCGGATCTCGGTGTTCTCGACCTGCGCGGCGAACAGCAGGCAGGCGCGCGCGGGGCGGCCGTCGACGAGGACGGTGCACGCCCCGCAGATGCCGTGCTCGCAGCCGACGTGCGTGCCGGTGAGGCCGAGGTCGTGGCGCAGCACGTCGGCGAGGGTGCGGCGCGGCGGGATCGCCAGCTCGTGGCGCTCGGAGTTGACGGTCAGCTCGACCAGCTGCACGTCGGTCATGACGCCTCCTCGTGCGGCGCGAGTGCCGCGAAGATCGCGTGCCGGGGGATCGGGGTGGAGTCCAGCTCGACGCCGGTGCCGCGCAGGGCGTCGTTGACGGCGTTGAGGACGGCGGCCGGCGCGCCGATCGTGCCACCCTCGCCGGCGCCCTTCGCCCCGTTCGCGGTGAACGCGCACGGCGTCTCGAGGTGCTCGATCCGCACGTCCGGGATCTCGGCGGCGGTCGGCACCTTGTACTCCATGAAGCTCGGCGCCAGCGGCTGGCCGGCCTCGTCGTAGAGGACCTCCTCGAACAGCGCACCGGCGATGCCCTGGGCGATGCCGCCGCGGGCCTGTCCGTCCACGACCCGCGGGTGGATCGCGACGCCGCAGTCCTCCACGCACACGTAGCGGAGGATCTCGACGCCGCCGGTGCCGGGGTCGAGCGCGACCACGCAGCCGTGGGTGGCGTTGGAGAACGTGCCGTCGCCGCCGACGTCGAAGCTCGCCGTCGCCGTCAGCCCGGGGCCGACGTCCTTGGGCAGCACGTGCGACCGCAGGTAGGCGACCTCGGCGAGCTCGGTGAAGGGCAGCGTGCGGTCACCGGCGCGGACGCCGCCGCGGCCGTCGAGCTCGCAGGTGTCGACGTCGACCCCGGCCAGGTGCGCGGCCAGCGCGCGGAGCTGGTCGCCGAGCTTCACCGCGGCGGCCGACGCCGCGGAGCCGCCGATGGTGACCGAGCGGGACGCGAACGAGCCCCAGCCGTAGGTGATCCGGTCGGTGTCACCCTGCACGATCTTGACCTTGTCGTAGGGCACCCCGAGCCGGTCGGCGACGATCTGGGCGAACGTCGTCTCGTGGCTCTGGCCGTGCGACAGCGTGCCGGTGGTGACCGACACGGTCCCGTCGAGGTCCATCGTGATCTGGGAGAGGTCGAAGCCGGGCACGACCTGCATCTTCCGCTGGGCGAAGGCGCCCGAGCCGTAGCCGGTGCGCTCGGAGAAGCAGGAGTACCCGATCCCGACGACCCGGCCGGGCTCGGTGTGGCGGTGCCAGCCCTCGTCGCGCAGCACCCGCTCGCACAGGTCGAGGGACTCGAGGTAGGACCCGGGGTCGTAGGTGATGTTGTTGATCCCGCGGTAGGGGAACTCGGTGATCAGGTTGCGGCGGCGGACGTCGAGCGCGTCGAGCCCGAGCGACCGGGCGGCGCGCTCCATCAGGCGCTCCATCACCATCACGTACTGCGGGCGGGACACCCCGCGGTACGGCGCGGTCGGTGCCTTGTTGGTCGTGACCGCGCGGCCCCGGACCCGGTAGGCCGGGACCCGGTAGACGCCGGGCATCTCGGCCGATGCCATCAGGGGCTCGATCCCGGCGGTGAACGGGTAGCACGAGTAGGCGCCCATGTCGCAGACGACGTCGGCCTCCAGCGCCAGGATCGCGCCGTCGGCGTCGAACGCGGCCCGGGCCGTGTAGTGCTGCTCGCGGGCGAGGAAGCTCGCGGTCAGCGCCTCCCGGCGGTCCTCGATCCACTTCACCGGCCTGCGCAGCCGGCGGGCGGCGGCCGCGGCGGCGATCTCCTCGCGGCCGACGACGCACTTCTGCCCGAACCCGCCGCCCATGTCCGGCACGGTGACCCGGACCTGCTTCTCGTCGAGCCCGGCACAGCGGGCGAGGACGGTCCGGACCTGGTGCGGGACCTGGGTGCAGGTGCGCACGAGCAGCTGTTCGTCGCGGTCGTCCCAGTCGGCGACGACGCCGCGGGTCTCCAGCGGCAGCGCGTTCTGCCGCCCGGTGCGGGCCTCGACGGACACCACCGCGCCGTTCGACGATGCAGCCGCGGTGGCGAAGACGTCGTCGATGCCCTCGGTGGCGAACAGCGAGACGTCGCCGAGCACGTTGCCCGGCGCCTCGTCGTGCACCGGGGCACCGGCCGCGGCGAGCGCGGCGGTCTCGGTCACCACCGGGTCGAGCGGCTCGTAGTCGACGACGGCGGCCTCGACGCCGTCCTCGGCGGCGTACGGGTCGGTCGCGAGGACGACGGCGACCGGCTCGCCGACGTAGCGCACCTTGTCACGGGCCAGCACCGGCATCGACGTCGGCGTGAACTCCTCGGCGGGCCGGTCCAGCAGCGCGGTGACGTCGGCGAGACCGAGGCCGGCGGCGTCGAACGCGGCGACGACGCCCGGCACCCCGCGCACCTCGGAGAGGTCGACCAAGGTGAGCAGGGCGTGCGCCTCGGTGCTGCGGACGAACGCGGCGTGCAGCATCCGCGGCAGCGTGATGTCGTCGACGAACCGGCCGCGGCCGGCGAGCAGTCGCGGGTCCTCGCGGCGCGGCACGTCCGCGCCGACCCACGTCCCGTCGGTCCGGAACCCGGGCTCACGCATCGGGCACCTCCTCCCGTGCGCGGGCGACGAGCGTCCGGACCAGCCCGCGCCGGTACGACGCCGGGACGCCCGGCTCGTCGCGCAGGTCGAGACCGTCCGCGACCTCGCCGGGGGAGCCGGCCGGGCGGACGGCGACCGGCACGGAACCGACCCCGCCCAGCACGACCGACTCCGTGTCCAGGTCCACCCCCGCCGCGACGACGGCGAAGTCGCCCCGCCGGTCGGCGTACTCGGTCAGCGCGGCGCGCGGGGCCGGGCGCGGGAAGACGATCTCGACGATCACCTCGTCCGGCTCCAGCGCCGTGGTGAAGGGCCCGAGGAAGAACCCGCCGGCGGCGACGTCGCGCCGTCCGGCCGGGCCCTCGACGACGATCACCGCGTCCAGCAGGACGGCGAGCAGGCACCACTCGGCCGTCGCGTCGGCGTGGGCGATGCTGCCGCCCACCGTGCCCCGGGTGCGGATCGGCAGGTGGCCGACCCACCGCATGGTCCGGGACAGCACCGTGAAGTCCGGCCCGAGATCGGCCTTCTCGACGTCGCGGTGGGTGGTCAGCGCACCGATCCGCAGGGCCCCGCCGTCACGGCGGATCCCGGCCAGGCCGGGCACGTGGGTGATGTCGACCAGGTGCCCGGGGCGGGCCATCCGGTAGTTCATCATCGCGACCAGGCTCTGCCCGCCGGCCAGGATCTTCGGCTCCTCCTCGGCCAGCTCGCCGAGCAGGGCCACCGCACCGGTGACCGACGACGCCCGGTGGTAGGTGAAGGGAGCGGGTTTCACGCCTTCTCCACCACCTGCGCGTCGGTCTGCTCCTCGGTCCCGGTGATCCGGTCCAGCTCACGGCCGCGGGTCTCCGGCGCGCCGAGCGCCATGAACACCACCGCGGCGACGACGAGCAGGCCCATCAGCGTGAAGGTCAGCGGGAGGCCCAGCACCGGCCACAGCAGGCTGCCGAAGACCAGCGGGACGAACCCGGTGACCGCCCGGCTCGACGACGACGCCCAGCCGAACCCGGACGCCCGCAGCTCGGTCGGGTAGAGCTCGGAGACGTAGGCGTACATGACCGGGATGACCACGAGGGCGAAGAACCCGAACACCGCGATCATCGCGATCGCCGCCGCCGACGACTCCATGACCAGAGAGAACACGATCAGCGACAGCGCGGCCAGTGGTGCCGCGATACCGATGACCCACTTGCGGCCGAGCGTCTCGACCAGCAGCACCGAGGTGATCACGCCGAGGATGCCGACGGCGTTCATCACCGTGGTGGAGCCGAACGCGGCGACCTCGCCCATGCCCTGGGCGCGCAGGATCGACGGCATCCAGGACAGCGCGGCGTAGTAGACGACCATGACCGTGATGAACAGCGACCACGCGACGCCGGTGATCCGCGGCGAGAACGCCCAGACCAGTTTCAGCTGCTCGGCGACGGCGCCGACGCCGCGCCGCCCGGACCGGACGGGCTCCGGGGCGACGGCGGCGATCGCGTAGGGCTCCGGGGTGGCGCCGGTGCGGCGGACCAGGTCGTCGATGACGACGCGGGCCTCGGCCTCGCGGCCGGTGCGGGCCAGGTACAGCGGGGACTCCGGGACACCGCGGCGGATCCAGAACAGCAGGATCGCGGGCAGCACCATCAGGGCGAGCATCCAGCGCCAGTTGCCGTCGACCGGAACCAGCAGGGTCGCCGAGAGCCCGGCCAGCGTGGTGCCGATCGGCCACCAGCCGTCCATCGCGTCGAGCACCCTGCCGCGTTGCTTGCGTGGTGAGAACTCGCTGACGATCGCGTAGTCGACCGGGATGCAGCCACCGAGGCCGACACCGGCCAGGAACCGCAGTGCCAGGAAGATCTCCCAGTTCGGCGACAGCGCGCCGAGCACCGAGAACAACGCGAAGATCAGCAGCGTGATGCTGAAGGCGCGCTTGCGGCCCATCCGGTCGGCGATCGTGCCGAACGCGACGGCGCCGACCGCCATGCCGACCAGGTTCGCCGTGGCGACCAGCCCGCGCTGCCCGGTGGAGAGGTCGAACTCGGTGCCGAGCAGCGGGGTGAGGAAGCCGTTGAGGGCGACGTCCCACGCGTCGAACATGTAGCCGAGGCCACCGATGATGAAGATCTTCCCCTGGACGTTCCACCGCCAGGGCAGGTCCTGGACGACCTGGTCTCCGGTACGCATGTCGGTACTCCTGTCGTGTGTGGCGGGAACGCAGCTCAGCGGGCGAACTGGTAGGTGATGGCCTCGTTGTCGGGATCGTGCAGCGGCGATCCGCGCCAGAGCCAGTCGTAGGAGACGTCGGACTCACCGTCGAAGCGGGCGAGCTTCTCGTCCCGCGCACGCTGCTCGGGGCCGTCGGGCAGGTGGTAGAAGGCCATGTTCTGCAGGGACGCGTCCTGCACCATCCCGGCGTGCTTGGCCCGGCGGTGCACGTAGCGGGTGAGCGCGCCGTCCACACCGGACCGTCCGGCGGCGCCCAGCTCCTCGGCGAGCACCGCCGCGTCCTCCATCGCCTGGGAGGCGCCCTGGGCCTGGTAGGGGAGCATCGCGTGGCAGGCGTCACCCAGCAGGGCGACCCGGCCGTCGACCCACACCGGGTCCCGGCGGCGGCGGTAGAGGGCGAAGGCGGCGACGTCGTCCTTGGCCTTGGCCAGCATCGCCGGGACGCGGTCGTCCCAGTCGGAGAAGGCCTCGACCATCTCCTCGGCCGACGCCGGCGCCGTCCAGTCCTGCTCGACCTCGGGCGAGCAGGGCACGATCGCGACGATGTTCAGGTACTCGCCCTGGCGGATCACGTAGTGCACGAGGTGCTTGTCGGGGCCGTACCAGATGGTGGAGTGGTAGCGGTCGACGAGGAAGCGGGTGGCCGGGTCGGCGGCGATCAGGTCGCCCGGGATCAGCGCCCGGTAGGCCATCTCGCCGGAGAAGACCAGGGAGTCGTCGAACCCGGCGAGGTCGCGGACGGACGACCGGATGCCGTCCGCGCCGACCACGACGTCACCGGCGAAGCGCTCGCCGCGGGCGGTGACGGCGACCGGCCTGGCGGCGTCGCCGCGGTCCAGTTCGACGACCTTCGCGTCGGTGTGCACGTCGACGACCGGCCCCGGGCCCTCCGGGTCGAGGCAGGCGTCGAGCAGGATCCGGTGCAGGTCGGCCCGGTGGTAGTGCCAGTAGGGCGCGCCGTAGGCGTCGACCACCGACCGCCCGAGCGGGAGCTGCGCGATGACGCTGCCGTCGGCCCAGCGCCGGCGGACCTGGTCCTGCGGTGCGGTGTGGATCCGCTCCATCTCGGCCCGCAGGCCGAGACCGATCAGCACCCGGCTGGCGTTCGGGGCGGTCTGGATCCCGGCCCCCACCTCCCCGAGCTGCGGAGCGGCCTCCAGCACGGTGACCCGGAAGCCCTGCTGGCGCAGGGCCAGCGCGGCGGTGAGCCCGCCCAGGCCGCCTCCGGCGACCGTGATCTCCAGGGACTGGCTGGGTGCCACGACGTACCTCCTCGCGCCCGGTGGGCCGCGTGGCGTCTGTGACGCAGCCCGCACGAGAAGTCATCCGAGCACGTACTATCCGGATACGCAAGAGTTTGGTCGAGGTGGAACCGGAACCGCAACGCGCGGTGACGTCCTGTTAACGAACGCCGGTCCGCGGTCACTCCGGGTCGTCGAGCGGGTCGCGTTCCGCGACCGCCTCCCAGTGCGCGCCGAGGGTGTTGAGCAGGCCGGCGATCTCGCCGCGACGGTCCTCCGGGACGGCGGCGAGCAGTTCCTGGTCCAGCCGGCGGGTGCGGCGGGTCACCTCCCCGAGTGCGGCGGCGCCGTCGTCGGTGAGGGAGAGCAGCTTGCGGCGGGCGTCGCGCGGCGACTCGGTGCGCAGGATCAGGCCGCGGCGCTCCATCCGGCGGCAGACGTCGGCCATCGTGGAGGTGTCCAGTGCGACGGCGCCGGCGAGCGAGCTCTGGTCGGAGTCGGGGTACGCGCGGATCGCGGACAGCACGGCGAACTGCGGCCCGGTGAGCACGGCGTCGACGTGCCGGTTCCAGGCGGCGAGATACGCCTGGTACATCCGGCGGGCGCCGTACCCGGGTGCGGCGACGAGGCTCGCGGGCGGGGCCGCGGTGACGGCCGGTCTCTGCTCGCGACGTCGCCGCAGCGGCTCGCCCATGGTCCCTCCGAGGCCGATCCGGACCCGGTGCCCGGAACCGTCCCGATCCTACGTGCCCGGACGATCACGCCCGGTGGTGGGCTCAGCGCGTGCGGAGGCCGTCGACCAGCAGGTCGAGCAGGCGTCCGGCCTGGCTCCGGCCCTCCGGGTCGGCGATCGCCATGCAGATCCCGCTGGTGCCGACCAGCACGTCCGCCGCGTCCACGTCGGACCGCAGCGTGCCGTCGGCGATGCCGGCCTCGTGCAGCGACCGCACCGCCTCGATCATCCGCTCGCGGCTCTGTGCGAACGGGTTGTGACCGCAGGCGACCAGCGCGTGCAGCGAGTCCGCCAGGTGCTTCTTGGTGATCACGTAGTCGACGAAGCGGTCCATCCACATCCGCAGCGCCTCGTCGGCGGGCAGTTCGGCGCGCAGCTCGCCCGCGGCCGTGCAGAGCCGGTCCAGCTCGTTGCGGTAGACGGCCTCGACCAGCGCGTCCCGGTTGGGGAAGTGCCGGTAGAGGGTCCCGATGCCGACGCCGGCGTCCTTCGCGATGCCGTCGAGCGTGGGCGCGGGGCCACCGGTGCTCTCCGCCGTGAACGCCCGGACCGCTGCGGCGAGCAGCAGTTCACGGTTGCGGGCGGCGTCGGCCCGCAGTGCGGGACGGGTGCCGGTGCCGCCGGTGCCGGTGGCCATGAGGTGCCTCCTCGAACGCGATCGACCCCACGATACGACTTGCAAAGCGGAGGATGCTCCGGATAGAGTTCCGAGTCATACGGAGAGTCCTCCGTTTCTTCGTCTCCCGGATACGCCACCGCGCAGTGCCGCCGATCGCCGCGTACCCCGGCGAACAGAAGGGATCACCCACATGTTCCTCCGGTCCACGACCACCCGATCCCCGATCGCTCCTGTCCCGCCCACCGCCGGCGAGGTCGTCCACGCCGGTCCCACCGCCGCCGACGTGCTCGACGGCGTCGACCTGACCGGGCGGCGCGCCGTCGTGACCGGCGCCGCGTCCGGCGTCGGCCTGACGGCCGCCCGCGCCCTGGCCGCCGCCGGCGCCGAGGTCACCCTGGCCGTCCGCGACGCCGACGCCGGTGCGGCCGCCCGTGCCGCGATCGTCGCCGAGACCGGCAACGAGCACGTCCTCGTCGGCGAGATCGACCTCGCCGACCAGCGTTCGATCGCCCGCTTCGTGCGGCTCTGGGACGGCCCGCTCCACATGCTCGTGCACGCCGCCGGTGTGGCGGGTGCACCGCTCACCCGGACCGTCGACGAGTGGGAGCTGCACCTCGCCGTCAACCACCTCGGCCCCGCCTCGCTGAGCGCGGGCCTGCACTGGGCCCTCACCGCGGTGGACGGTGCCCGGATCGTGCACGTCACCTCGTCCGCGCACCGGCTCGCGGAGTTCGATCTCGAGGACCCGCAGTTCATGTCCTCCCGGTACGACCGGGAGGAGGCCCACGCCCGGTCGCGGACCGCCGCGGTGCTGCACACCGTCGAGGCGGCCCGGCGCTGGTCCGGTGACGGGATCTCGGTCAACGCCGTGGACCCCGGCGCCGACCCGGACGCCGGGGCCGCGACGATCGCCCTGCTCGCCGCGTCCCCGCTGGTGGGCGGGATCAGCGGCCGCTACTTCACCGACCTCGCCGAGGCCGGTCCCGCGGACCCGGTGACCGGGCGCGGGGTGGCCGCCCACGCCGTCGACCCGGTCGTCGCCCGCAGGGTCTGGCGCTGGACCGAGCGGTCCCTGCGCGAGATCTGGTTCTCCGGGCTGCCCGTGGTGGCCTGAGTCAGGCGGTGCGCAGCCAGACGGTGGTGTCGGCCGGGACCTCGCCGCGCGGGGTGAGCGGGCCGCTGGCCAGCATCACCTCGGCGTCCTCGGGCAGTGACACCGGCGCGGAGGACACGTTCACCAGTGCGGTGAACCCGCCATCGCCCTCGTCGGAGGTCCGGCTGAGCGCGAGGGTGCCCTCCGGCGAGTCCTGCCAGGTCAGGCTCCCGCCGCCGAGTGCCGGGTGCGCCCTGCGGATCGCCAGGGCGTCCCGGTACAGGTGCAGCACCGAGTCCGGGTCGGCCTCCTGGACGTCCGCCGCGTGCCGGGCGAAGACGTCGGGCTGGGGGAGCCAGGCGGGTCCCCCGAAGCCGAACCACGGTTCGCCGGCGGCCCAGGGCAGCGGGACGCGGCACCCGTCACGACCCCGCTTGGTGTGCCCGGACAGCACCCAGGTGGGGTCGTCGAGCTTCTCGACCGGGATGTCCTCGACCTCGGGCAGGCCGAACTCCTCGCCCTGGTAGAGATACGCGGTGCCGGGCAGGGCGAGCATCAGCAGGGTCGCGGCCCGCGCCCGCCGCAGCCCGGTCTCCGGGTCGGCAGGGAGGTCGAGCACGTCGTCGAGGTTCCAGCCCCGGCCCGCCTCGGGCTTGCGGGCCAGCCGGCTCGGGTGCCGGCAGACGTCGTGGTTGGACAACACCCAGGTCGCCGGAGCGCCGACCGCGGTGTTCTCGGCGATCGCGTCGTCGATGTTGCGGCGCAGGTCGTCGGCCAGCCAGGCCGCGGTCAGGAAGTTGAAGCCGAACGCGGTCTGCAGCTCGTCCGGGCGCAGGTAACGGGCCAGGCGCTCGGGGTCGGGCACCCACGCCTCGGCGACGAAGACCTTCGGCGGGTCGTAGGAGTCGGCGATCGCGCGCCACGACCGGTAGACCTCGTGCACGCCCTCGCGGTCGAGGTAGGGGTGGCCGCCGTCCTGGACGTTGTTGACGCCCGCCACGAGGTCCGGCAGGCCCGGCTCCTTGACCATGGAGTTGGCGACGTCGATCCGGAAGCCGTCGACGCCCCGGTCGAACCAGAACCGCAGCGTCTCCTCGAAGTCCGCGCGGACCTCCGGGTTCTCCCAGTCGACGTCGGGCTGCGTGACGTCGAACAGGTGCAGGTACCACTGCCCGTCCGGGACGCGCTCCCACGCCGGTCCGCCGAACATCGACCGCCAGTTGTTCGGCGGCTCGTCGCCGCCGGGCCCGCGGCCGTCGCGGAACACGTAGTGGGCCCGCTCGGGGGAGCCCGGCGCGGCGTCGAGTGCGGCGCGGAACCACGCGTGCTGGTCGGAGTGGTGGTTGGGGACGATGTCGAGCAGTACCCGGATGCCGCGCCCGTGCGCCTCGGCGATCAGCGCCTCGGCCTGCGCGGTGTCGCCGAACATCGGGTTGATCGCCCGGTAGTCCGCGACGTCGTAGCCGCCGTCGGCCAGCGGCGACGGGTACCAGGGGTTGATCCAGATCGCGTCGACGCCGAGCCGCGCGAGATGGTCGAGCTTCGCGCGGAGCCCGGTGATGTCGCCGGTGCCGTCGCCGTTCCCGTCGGCGAAGCTGCGGATGTAGACCTGGTAGACGACGGCGTTGCGCCACCAGTCGAGAGTGTGGGCGGTCATGTTTCATACTGTTGCACGCTGTTGCAACGCTGTCGAGGTCCGAGGAGGATGACCCCCGTGACGGACGAGCCGGTGCACGAGGTCGTCCGCCGGGTGGGTGTCCGGCGGGTGGCCCAGCTGGCCGGGGTGTCCCCGGCGACGGTCTCGCGCGCGCTGCGCGAGGGCACCCCGGTGTCCGACGAGACCCGGCAGCGGGTGCGGTCGGCCGCGGTCTCGCTCGGGTACCGGGCACCGGCCCGCCGTCTGACCGTGGCCGTGCTCGCCCGGTTCCCCACCCGCTGGTTCTTCGCCGAGGCCGTCGCCGGGGTCGAGTCGGTGCTGTCCGCCGAGGGACACGCCCTGCAGCTGCACAACGTCGGCGATCCCGCGGGGCGGGCGCACTTCTTCGCGACGCTGCCGGTGCGCGGACGGGTCGACGGGCTGATCGTCGTCGCGTCCGCCGTCGACGACGGGGAGCGGGCCGCGCTGGACGACCTCGGGGTCCCGGTCGTCGCCGTCGGCGACACGATGGCGGGCCGGCCGCGGATCGGGATCGACGACCGGGTCGGGGCCCGGGCGGCCGTCCGGCACCTGGTCGGGCTGGGGCACGACGGTGTCGCGCTCGTCTCGTTCGACCCGGACGAGGCGTGCGGCCGGGTCACCACCCGGGCCCGCCACGCCGGCTGGGCCGACGCGCTCGCCGAGTCCGGCCGCGCCCGCGGCCCGGTGCTGGAGGTGGGCGGTGACATCGAGGCCGGCGACACGGCGGCCGGGGCGCTGCTCTCGCTGCCCCGGCTGCCGACGGCGGTGTTCGCGATGGCCGACGAGGCGGCGCTCGGCCTGGTCCGCACGCTGCGCCGGGCCGGGGTCGACGTGCCCGGCCAGATCTCGGTGATCGGGTTCGACGACCACGAGATGGCCGCCGTCGCCGACCTGACGACCATCGGGCAGCCGGTCCGGCGGCAGGGGGAGCTGGCCGCGCGGGCGCTGCTCACCGCGCTCGGCGGCGGGGAGCCGGAGAGCGTCGAGCTGCCCACCCGGCTCGTCGTCCGCGGGACGACGGCGCCGCCGCGGTCCTCACCCGGCCAGCCGCTCGGGGCGTAGCTCGACCCGGCGGAGCAGCTGCGCGTTGAGCGCCACGACGATCGTCGAGAGGCTCATGAGCACCGCCCCGACCTCGGGCGGCAGCACGAACCCGACCGGAGCCAGCACGCCGGCGGCGAGCGGCACCGACACCAGGTTGTAGCCGGCTGCCCACCACAGGTTCTGCAGCATCTTCCGGTACCCGGTCCGGGACAGCTCGATCACTGACAGCACGCCGCGCGGGTCCGACGAGGCCAGGACGACGCCGGCGGAGGAGATCGCGACGTCGGTGCCCGCGCCGATCGCGATGCCCACGTCGGCCCGGGCCAGTGCGGGGGCGTCGTTGACGCCGTCCCCGACCATCGCGACGACCGCGCCGCGGTCCTGGAGCTCGGCGACCCGGTCGTCCTTGCCGTCCGGGAGGACCTCGGCGAACACCTCGTCGACGCCGAGGTCGCCGCCGACCGCCTCGGCGACCGGCCGGGCGTCCCCGGTGACCATGACGCCGCGGACGCCGCGGTCGTGCAGCGCACCGACGGCGGCGCGCGACTCGGGGCGGACCGTGTCGGCGAGCCCGATCGCGCCGGTCACCCCACCGCCCCCGCGCACCACGTACAGCACGGTGGCGCCGTCCCGGCTCCACGGGGCCGTCGTGGCGGCGACGCCGGCGGGGACCTCGATCCCCCGTTCACGCAGCAGGGCCGGGCCGCCGACGGAGACCTCCGTGCCGTCGACGGTCGCGGTGACCCCGCGCCCGGTGTGCGCGCGGAACCCGTGCGCCTCCGGCACGACGAGCCCGCCGGCTGCGGAGACGACCGCACGGGCCAGCGGGTGCTCGCTGTCGGCCTCGACGGCCGCGGCCAGCGCGAGGGTGCCGTCCTCACCCGCGACGCCGACGACGTGCGGGGCGCCGGTGGTCAGCGTGCCGGTCTTGTCGAACAGCACGGTGTCGACGGTGCGGGTGCGCTCCAGCGCGAGCCGGTCGGTGACGAGGATCCCGGCGCGCGCGGCGCGGGCCGTCGAGATCGCGACGACCAGCGGGATCGCCAGGCCGAGCGCGTGCGGGCAGGCGATCACCAGCACCGTCACCGTGCGGGTCACGGCCCCGGGCAGGTCGCCGGCCAGCGTCCACACCGCGAACGTCAGCACACCCGCGCCGGCGGCGAACCAGAACAGCAGCGCGGCCGCGCGGTCGGCGAGCGCCTGCGCGCGGGACCGGGACCCCGCCGCCCGCTCGACCAGCCGGCGGATGCCCGACAGCGCGGTGTCCTCGCCGACCGCGTCGACCCGTACGCGCAGTGACGAGTCGGTCGCGACGGTCCCGGCGACGACCCGGTCATCCCGTTCCCGCGGGACCGGCCGGGACTCGCCGGTGATCATCGATTCGTCGACCTCGGCGGAGCCGTCGACGACGGTGCCGTCGGCGGGGACCCGTCCGCCCGCCCGGACGAGCACGGTGTCGCCGACCGCGAGATCGGCGGGGGAGACGGACTCGGTGCCGCCGGCGGGCCCGATCCGCTCGGCGGTGTCGGGGAGCAGCGCGGCGAGGGCGTCGAGCGCTCCGGTGGCCTGGCCGAGCGCCCGCATCTCCAGCCAGTGGCCCAGGAGCATGATCACGACGAGGAGCGCCAGCTCCCACCAGAAGTCCAGGCCGCCGATGCCGAGCGAGCTGAGCAGGCTGGCCACGTAGGCGACGGTGATCGCCAGGCCGATCAGCAGCATCATGCCGGGCCGGCGCGTCCGGATCTCGGTGACGGCGCCGGTGAGGAACGGCCGTCCGCCCCAGAAGAAGATCACCGAGCCGAGGACCGGCGGGACCCACACCGACCACGCCGGCGGGGTGTAGCCGAACAGCATCCCGACCATCTCGCTGAACGCGACGACGGGGACGGCCAGGACCAGGGTGAGCGCGAAGCGGTCCCGGAACATCGCGGCGTGGTCGCCGTGGTCGCCGTGACCGCCGTGACCGCCGTGACCGCCGTGACCGCCGTGACCGCCGTGACCCTCGTGTGCGCCGTGACCCTCCTGTGTGCCGTGCTGGTCGCCGGCCGCCGTTCCGCTCGTCATCGCCATCACCCTCCCGGATCGCCGGTCGCGTGCAACACCGATACCCCCCAGGGGTGTTCCACGGCGTCCGGGCGACGCTTAACCCGCACACAGCGTGCCGTTACCCGGCCGCCGGGCACCGTTCCTCGCGTGTCGACCTCCACCGCCGCCGCGCCCGCCGCGCCCGCGCACCCCGCCCCCGTGCATCCCGCCGCGCGACCCGGCTCCGCGGCCCTCGGGGAGCCGGCGGGAACCCCACCGGTCCGGGCGTTCCACGCCGGCCCGCCCGCCACCGGACCGCTGGCCCGGGCCCGGCTCGCCGGCAGCGCGGCGACGGCGGCCGCCTGGCTGCGGACCGTCGCCCGCTCCGGTGAGCCCGACCCGCCGTCGGTCGCCGCCGCGCTCGACGCACTCGGCACCCTGCGCACCGAGCTCCGCTCGCTGCGGCCGCTGCTCGACCGGGAGCACGCCGTCCGGTGCCGGGCCGCGACCGACGCACCCGCCAGTGCCCTCGCCGCGCGGCACGACCTGGACGTCCGGATCGACCTGCTCGGCACCGTCGCCGGCGACGGCGAGGCACGGACCCGCCGGGACGCGCTCCTGCGCCTGCGCCGCCGCTCCCCGCTCGTCGTGACCGGGGCCGGCCTCGACGGGTGCCTCGACGAGCTCGCGTCCGGCCGGATCCCGCTCCGCGACGGTGCCCCGCTCGGCGACCCCGGCCTGCCCGCGACCGTGCTGCTCCCGCCGCTGCTGCACCGGCGGTTCCGCAAGCTCACCCGCGACACCGACCCCCGCGACGCCGGCGCGGTCCACCGGCGCGCCGCCGAGCTGCGGATCGTGCTCGCGCTGGCGTCCGACGCGGGGCTCGGCGGCGATCCGGGGGCCCGGCACCGCTCCGGGCCCGCCGTCGTCGCCGCGGTCGCCGGCGACCTGCAGGACCGGGCCGCCACGGCGCTGCTGGCCGGCACCGCCGCGACCCTGTTCGCCGGCACCGCCGTGACGGCCGCCGACCTCCCGCCGGGGCCCGCCCGGGACGCGCTGCTCGCCACCGGCCCACCCGGGCTCGCCGGACCGCTCGCCGACCTGGCCGCGCTGCGGGACCTGCTGCCCGTCGACACGACCGGCCCGGCCCGGCGCGCCGCGGGCGGTGTCGTCCTGCGGTCCGGCCCGGACGGTCCCGAGGTGCTGCTCGTGCACCGGACCCGGCGCGGTGACTGGTCGCTGCCGAAGGGGGCGGTGGAGCCGGGCGAGGCCGACGTCGACGCGGCGCTGCGCGAGGTGCGGGAGGAGACCGGCCTGCGCTGCCGGGCCGGGGCCGAGGTGACGGGCGTCCGCTACCGGGACCGCAACCGCCGCGCCAAACAGGTCCGGTACTGGCTGATGACCCCGCTCACCGGGGCGACCGGCCGCCCGGACCCGGCCGAGGTCGACGGCGTGGCCTGGGTGCCGCTGCGGGACGCGGCCGGGCGGCTGACCCGGGAGCGCGACCGCGTCGTCGTGGCGGGGGTGGCGGCCGAGCACGCCCCGCCGGGCCGGGTGACCCGGTGACCGCGGTGCTGTGGCGGTTCCGGGACCTGCTGGTCCCGCACCGCCGCCGGCTCGCCGCGGGCGGGCTGCTGACGGTCGTCGCCGCCGGGCTGGCGCTGCTGCTGCCGTGGCCGCTGGCCGTCGTCGTCGACGCGGTGCTCGGCGGGGCGGGGGTGCCGGACCTGCTGGAGCCCGTCGCCGCCGTGACCGGGACCGGTGCCGGCCTGGCCGCGGCGTGCGCGCTGGCGCTGTGCCTGGCCGCGGCCGCGGGGGCCGCCGCGACCTACGGGGCGGAACGCGTGCTCGCCGGGGTCGGGGAGCGGCTGCTGGCCGACCTGCGGCACCGGCTGTTCGTGCACCTGCAGGCGCTGCCGCTGCGCTACCACGACGGTCAGCGCGTCGGCGACCTCGGCAACCGGCTCACCGCCGACACCTCGACGGTGCAGTCGCTGCTGGTGGCGGTGCTGTCGGTGCTGCTGCCGAACGCGACGCTGCTGGTCGGGATCGTCGCGGTGACCCTGGTGGTGGACCCGGCGTTCGCGCTGCTGTCCCTGGCCGTGGGGCCGGCGCTCTACGCCGTCCTCGTGCACTACCGGGTGATCATCAAGTCCTGGGCGTCGGTCGCCCGCGCGGCGGAGGGCCGGGTCGCCGCGCACGCCGTCGAGTCGCTCGGTGCGATCCGGCTGGTGAAGACGTTCGCCGGCGAGGCCCGCTCGGAGTCCCGCTTCCGCGGGCACGGCCGCGAGCGGATGGCGGCCGGTCTGCACCGGGTCGACCACGCCGCCCGGCTGCCCGCCGTCGTCGACGTGCTGGTCCACACCGGACGCGCGGTGGTGCTGCTGGCCGGCTCGCTGCGGGTGCTCGACGGGTCGATGGACCTCGGGGTCCTGCTGGTGTTCCTCACCTACAACGAGCGGCTCTACCAGCCCGTCCGGCAGCTCGCGAAGCTGCAGACGACGATCAGCAAGGGGCAGGCGTCCGCGGACCGGGTCTGCGAGGTCCTCGACACCGTCCCGGACGTCGCCGACGCGCCCGGTGCCCGCCCGCTGCCCCGGCTGCGGGGACACGTCGAGCTGCGCGGCGTCCGGTTCGGCTACGACCCGGCGCACCCGGTGCTGCACGACGTGTCGATCGTCGCCCGGCCGGGCGAGACCGTCGCGCTGGCCGGGCCCACCGGCGCGGGCAAGTCCACGGTCGGCGGCCTCGTCCTGCGGCTGCACGACGTCGACGCCGGTGCCGTGCTGCTCGACGGGCACGACGTCCGCACCGTCACCGGCCGCTCCCTGCGGGACCAGGTCGCGGTCGTCCCGCAGGACCCGGTGCTGCTCTCCGGGACGATCCTCGACAACATCCGCTTCGGCGCCCCGTACGCGACCCGCGCGCAGCTGATCGAGGCCGGCCGCGCCGCGCACGTCGACGAGTTCGCCGAGCGCCTTCCGGACGGCTGGGACACCGTGCTCACCGAGCGCGGGACGACGCTGTCGGGCGGGCAGCGCCAGCGCGTCGCGATCGCCCGCGCGCTGGCCCGCGACGCGCCGGTCGTCATCCTCGACGAGCCGACCTCCGGGCTCGACGCCGTGTCCGAGTCCCTGGTCATGGCCGGTCTGGAACGGCTGACGGCCGGTCGCACCGTGATCGTCGTCGCGCACCGGCTGTCGACGCTGCAGTCCGCGGACCGCATCCACGTCCTCGACCGCGGACGGGTGGTGCAGTCCGGCACGCACGCCGAGCTCGCCGCCGCCGACGGCCTGTTCCGCCGGATGCACCGCCTCCTGACCGACGACGACCGTCGGGGGTCCGTGCTTTCCTGACGGGTGACACCCGGGAGGTGGGCCGTGGTCAGGGTCGAGGGGCACTGGCGGAACCGCAGCTGGGTCCGCACGCACTACCGGCACCCGCTGCGGCCCGAGCCGGACCAGACGGGGCTGGTGTTCCCGCGGGCGCGGATGGTCCGGATCGACCTGTCCGTCCACGGCGGACCGTTCCCGGCGGAGCCGGTGGACCGGCGTCCCGGGCCCGCGCTGCCCGCACCGCGGCCGCCCCGTGACGGCTGACCCGGACCACGTGACGAGGATGGGGCCATGCCGAACCTGATCGAGAACGCGAGCCGGGTCACCGCCGCCGGCACCCCGCCGAAGACCATCGACGAGCACGTCGGCCGGGTGAACACCGGCACGGACCGGGTCTCGCTGGCGCACATGCGCAGCCCGTCCGGCTGGGCCGAGCCCGGCCAGACCCCCGAGTTCGACGAGTACACCCTCGTCCTGCGCGGGGAGCTGCGCGTCGAGCACGCGGGCGGCGAGCTCACCGTGGCCGCCGGCCAGGCCGTGCACACCACCCCGGGTGAGTGGGTCCGCTACAGCTCGCCCGGCCCGGAGGGCGCCGAGTACGTCGCGGTCTGCCTGCCCGCCTTCGAGCTCGGTGCCGCGCACCGTGACGACGACGCCGGCTGACCTGACCGGCTGCTGGGTCCCGGCCGACGGCACCGCGCAGGGCCGGGCGTTCGCCGAGCTCGCCGACGGCGGCGGCTGGACCGGCTCCGACGGCTGCAACCGGCTGCGCGGCACCTGGTCGGCCGGTCCCGGTGGCGCCTTCGCCGGGACCTGCGGGCCCACCACCCGGATGGCCTGCGAGAACGTCCCGATCGGGCGGTGGTTCGAGTGCGCGGCGACGGCCGTCGTCGAGCGAGACGTCCTGGTCCTGCGCGACGGCGCGGGCACCGAGCTCGCCCGCATGGTCCGCGGGGGTGCGCCCGGCCGGTGAACCGCGGTAGAGGTGGGAGCCGACGGAGGAGAGGAACCATGACCGCACGGATGCTGCTCGGACCGGCGCTGCTGGTCGTGCTGGTGCTCGCCGGCTGCGCCGACCCCGCCGCCGGCCCGTCCGGCGCCGCCCCCGGCCCCCGCCCCGCGGCCGCGGGCGACCTGCTGGGCCGCTGGTACCCCGCCGCCGGCACCGCGCAGGGCCGGGCGTTCGCCGAGTTCGCCGACGGCGGCGCCTGGACGGGGTCCGACGGCTGCAACGGCCAGAGCGGCACCTGGGCGGTGGGCCCCGGCGGCGCCGTCACCGGCACCTCCGGGATGAGCACGATGATCGCCTGCGAGAACGTGCCGGTCGCCCGCTGGATCGCCGAGGCCGACCGCGCCGAGATCGACGGCACCGATCTCGTCCTGCACGGCGGCTACGGCACCGCCCGCCTGGTCCGCGACCTGCCCTGACGGGAGCGGCCCGGGTCACCGCGGGAGCGGCAGCCAGTCCAGGACGTCCCGGATCCGGGCGTCCCAGTAGGACCACTCGTGCCCGCCGGGCCCGTCGTGGCCGGTCACGTCGATCCCGGCGGCGCGGGCGTGCCGGGTGAACCGCTCCGCGTGCGGGTGCAGCGGGTCCTCGGTGCCCGCGCAGACGTACAGCGGGGGAGCGGCCGCGGGCAGACGGTCGACCAGCGTGAACAGGTCGTCGCCGGTGCCCGTCACCGGGTCCCCGCCGAAGATCCGGTCCCAGATCCGCGGGTCCTCCTCCCGCGGCGGGCCCTGGATCAGCGCGCCGATGTCCAGCACCCCCGACAGCGACGCGGCGGCGCCGAACCGGCCGGGATCGCGCAGCGCCCAGCCCAGCGCGCCGTAGCCGCCCATCGACAGGCCCGCCACGAACGTCCGGTCCGGGTCGCCGGACACCCGGAAGAACCGGCCGACCAGCTCGGGGAGCTCCTGCTCGATCCACGTCCGGTACCGGCCGCCGTAGGCCTGGTCGGTGTAGAAGCTGCGGTGCACCTGCGGCATGACGACGGCCAGCCCGAGCTCGTCGGCGTAGCGCTCGATCGCGGTGTAGCGGGTCCACGCCGTGTCGTCGTCGGACAGTCCGTGCAGCAGGTAGAGCACCGGGGGCGGCGCGCCGGGATCGCGGACGCCGGCGCCGATCCGGGTGCGCGACGGCTGCGGCAGCAGGACGGTGATCGACGTGGCCAGCCCGAGGGAGTCGGCGACGACGTCGCAGCGCAGCCGGGCCACTACGTGCCGGCCGCCGGGGCCGGGGCCGGCCCGCGCAGGAGATCCACGGGCGGTGATCCTCGCCGGGGACGCGCGGCGCGGTCAAGGAACCCGGCTGCGCGACGGCACCGGCGCGGGGGAGGATCGGTGGTGCCATGAGCCACGTCCTGATGTCCACCGTCGCCGCGCACGGCCACGTCCACCCCAACCTGCCGGTGATGGCGGAGCTGGTCGCCCGCGGGCACCGCGTCACCTACCCGGTCCCGGAGCGTTTCGCCGACGCGGTCTCCGCCACCGGCGCGACCGCGCTGCGGATCCGCACCGACCTGCCCGACCCGGCCCGCGGTGAGCAGTGGCCCGAGGGCGGGGTCGAGGCGATGCGGCTGTTCTCCGGCGAGGCCCGCTCCGCCTACGAGCAGATCGCCGACGCGCTGCAGTACGAGCACCCCGACGTCGTCTGCTACGACGGCAGCGGATGGGCGGGGCACGCGCTCTCCCGGGTGTGGGGGCTGCCCCGGGTGGAGCTCGCCCCGCACATGGTCGCCTGGGACGGGTTCTCCGAGGACATGGCCGACGCCTTCGCGTTCCTCGACGCCCCCGAGGGACTGGCGTGGCGCGCCGAGCTGGACGCCTGGCTGGCCGAGGTCGGCGCCGGCGTCGGGAACCGGGAGTTCCTGCGCCGCCCGGACCGGTCGGTCGTGCTGATCCCGGAGGCCATGCAGCCGCACGCGGACCGCGTCGACCGGGAGCGCTACACCTTCGTCGGCCCGGTCATCGGCGACCGCTCGCACCAGGGGCTCTGGCCGAAGCCGCGGAACCCGCTGCTGCTGGTCTCGCTCGGCTCCGCCTACAACGACCGGCCACGGTTCTGGCGGGACTGCATCGCGGCGATGCACGGGACCGGGTGGGCGACGGTGCTCGCGACCGGCCCGCACGTCGACCGCGCCGACCTCGGCGAGATCCCCGGCGACGTCGTCGTCCGGGAGTGGGTGCCGCAGCTCGCGGTGCTCGCGCAGGCGTCGGCGTTCGTGACGCACGCCGGGATGGGCGGCTGCTCGGAGGGGCTCTGGCACGGCGTCCCGATGGTCGCCGTGCCGCAGGCCGTCGACCAGTTCGGCAACGCGGACGTGATCGCCGGGCTCGGCGTCGGCGAGCACCTGCCCGTCGGCGAGGTCACCCCGGAGAGCCTGCGGGAGGCGGTGCTGCGGGTGTCGTCGTCGGAGGACGTGGCACGGCGCTGCGCCGAGCAGAAGGCCGTCGCCCGGGCCGCGGGCGGCGCGGCGCAGGCGGCCGACGTGATCGAGTCGCTGCTGCCCCGGGCGCGCTGCGCCGGCTGCACCGGTGGCCTCTGCGGCCGTTGACGGCAACCCCGCTCATCCGATCGTGTCGCTGCCCGGCGTGGTGATTGTGAGCTGAGCGTTGCGAATGGCAACGTCGCCGCTCTCGGTCGGGGGACGGGCACCGGGTGCCCGGAGAGGTGGGGTCGGTGCGCAGGACGCTCGTGTCACTCGTCGTCGCGATGGGGGTGGCCGTCGGCACCGCCACGTCCGCGGTCGCGGCCCCGGCGGCCCCGGCCGCACCGGCCATCGCGTGGGGCCCGTGCAGCACCCCGTCCCTGACGACGGCCGGCGCCGAGTGCGGCTTCCTGACCGTCCCGCTCGACCACGCCGACCCCGGCGGGGAGACGGTCCAGCTCGCGGTCTCCCGGGTCCGGCACACCGTGCCGCAGGACCGCTACCAGGGCGTCGTCCTCGTGAACCCGGGCGGACCCGGTGGGCCCGGGGTCGGGCTGAGCCGGCTCGGCTCGGCCGTCCCGAAGGACGCGGGCGCGGCCTACGACTGGATCGGCTTCGACCCGCGCGGCGTCGGCGAGAGCAGGCCCGCCCTCAGCTGCGATCCCGGCTACGGCGGCTACGCCCGCCCCGACTACCGCCCCGAGCACGGCGCCGAGGCGGCCTGGCTGCCCCGGGTGAAGGCGTACGCCCGGGCCTGCGCCGAGAAGGGCGGGGAGCTGCTGGAGCATCTGCGCACCGAGGACACGGTGCGTGACATGGACCTCCTCCGGCAGGCACTCGGCGCCGAACAGATCAACTACTACGGCTTCTCCTACGGCACGTACCTCGGGCAGGTCTACGCGAGCACGTTCCCGGACCGGGTCCGCCGGATGGTGCTCGACGGCGTCATCGACCCGCGGGACTGGTGGTACCAGGGCAACCTCAACCAGGACGTCGCGTTCGAGCGCAACATCGGCGCGTTCTTCGACTGGGTCGCGAAGAACGACGCCACCTACCACCTCGGCGCCACCGGCGACGCCGTCGAGAAGCGGTACTACGACCTGCGCGAGCAGTTCCGGACGAGGCCGGCCGGCGGGCGGATCGGCTCGTCGGAGTGGACCGACATCTTCCTGCGCGCCGGGTACAACGTCGGGGAGTACACGACGGTCGCCGAGGCGTTCGTCGCAGGCACCCGTGGCGACGCCGCGGCCCTCACCGCCGCCTTCGGGCAGGCCGGGTCGCCGACCGACGACAACAACTACGCCGTCTACCTCGCCACCCAGTGCACCGACGCCCCGTTCCCGCAGGACTGGGACACCTGGCGGCGCGACAACACGGAGACCGACGCGACGGCGCCGTTCGAGACCTGGGGCAACGCCTGGTACAACGCGCCCTGCCGGGACTGGCCGGTGCCGCCCGGACCGGCCGCGACGGTCGAGGGGACCCTCGACCAGGGACCGCTGCTGATCTCCGAGACCTACGACGGCGCCACCCCGTACGAGGGTGCGCTGCAGGCGCGCCGGACGTTCCCCGGGGCGTCGCTGATCGAGGGCGTCGGCGGGCACACCCACTCGGCGTCGCTGTCCGGGGTGTCGTGTGTGGACGACCGGGTGGCCGACTACCTGCTCACCGGTGCCCTGCCGGACCGGGTGGCGGGGGACCGGTCGGACGTGCAGTGCCCGGCCGTGGCACCGCCGGACCCGGGGGCGGGACCCGCCGGGGGCTGACGCCGGCCCGGAGCCCCGGGTCCGTGGCCGCGCGGCGCCACCGGATCACCCGCATCCTGGACCGATGCGACGACGGCGCGCGACGTGACGGGCGGACTCGACCCGATCGACGACGTCCTCGTCCCGGCCGGGGCCCTGCTGACCCTCGTCACGACCGTCGGCACCGTCCACTGGCTCAAGGGCAAGCGCCGCATCGCCCTGCTCGCACCGCTGTCGGTCGTCTCGGTGATCGGCATCGCCGGCGTCGCACGGGTCGCGAAGCCGGACTCGCCGTGGGCGCGCTGGCGCTACTCGGCGGACCGGCTCGGCCAGGCGCGGATCCGGTACGGCGGCACCGCGGACGACACCCCGGCACACCGCTGGGAACCACCCGCCACCGCGGCGTTCGGCGTCGTCCTCGCCGGGATCGTGGCCGGGGTGCCGTTCGGTGCGGTGACCTCCCTGGTGGGCGGGGTGATCCTCGCGCACGCGCTGCTGGCGTCGGCCGGGCGGCCGGCGTCCCTCACGGTCTGCACGGCGACGGCCGGGGCGGCCGCCGCCGGCGAGGTGGTGACGGTGCTGCTGGCGCGGGGGAGCGTCCCCGGGGCGGCGACGACACTCGTCGTCGCCGCCGGGGTCGCCCTGCTGCACCTCAGGCGAAGTGCACGTACTCGTACTCGAACGGCTTCCCGTTGATCCCGTTCGACGGCGGCGCGATCCAGCCGGCGATCTTCCCGGGCTCGTAGACGGGCCGCATCAGGTTCTGGACGTGCGTGCGGTCGGCGTCCGTCGGCAGCCAGCCGTCCTTGCGGGCCTCCCACGCGTCCGAGCTGACGAGGTCGCCCTTCGGCGTCACGTGGTGCCCGGAGAACAGCCCGACCTCGCGGTTGAAGCCGACGTGCGGCAGGTACACGCGCCCGTCGAAGCCGTTCTTCTCGAGGATCCGGTTCCAGCGCTTCAGCCCGGACCGGCAGTCCTTCACGTACTCGTTGCGCAGGTCCAGGTTCAGCGCGAGCAGGGCCGGGACCTGATCGGTGACCACCGCGCCGTCGTGCACCTGCTCCATGTCGTAGCCGTCATCGGTGAGCAGGTGGTCGTCGTGGCGGCGCTCTTCCTGCCAGCGGCCCTTGAGCCCGGCGGTGAAGTAGTTGGCCGCGTTCGTCGACTGCTCGGACCCGAACAGGTCCAGCGACACCGAGTAGTGGAAGTTGATGTACTTCTGGATCACGTCCAGCGGGACGCCGCCGTGCGGGGCGATGTCGGCGGTGTCGTGCTCGCGCATCAGCTCGCAGGTCCGCTGGATCACGCGGTCGATGCCGGTGGTGCCCACGAACATGTGGTGGGCCTCCTCCTTGAGCATGAACTCGCAGGTCCGCGACAGCGGGTCGAACGCCGACTCCTTCAGCGTACCGAGCTGGTACTTGCCGTCCCGGTCGGTGAAGTAGGTGAACATGTAGAAGCTGAGCCAGTCCGGCGTCTCCTCGTTGAACGCGCCGAGGATCCGCGGGCTGTCCAGGTCGCCGGAGTTGCGGTGCAGCAGCGCCTCCGCCTCCTCGCGGCCGTTGCGGCCGAAGTAGGCGTGCAGCAGGTACACCATCGCCCAGAGGTGCCGGCCCTCCTCGACGTTGACCTGGAACAGGTTCCGCAGGTCGTAGAGGCTGGGCGCGGTCTCCCCGAGGCGGCGCTGCTGCTCCACCGACGCCGGCTCGGTGTCGCCCTGGATGACGATCAGCCGCTGCAGGTCGGCGCGGTACTCGCCGGGCACCTGCTGCCACACCGGCTCGCCGCGGTTCTCGCCGAACGCGATCCGCCGGTCGTCCCCGCGCTCGGCGAGGAACACGCCCCAGCGGTACTCCTCCATCGCGACGTGGCCGAACTGCGCCCAGCCCTCCTTGCCGACGTCGACGGCGGTGCGCAGGTAGACGTCCTGGGTCGGCACGGCCGGGCCCATCGTCTTCCACCAGTTGATGAAGTTCGGCTGCCACGACTCCAGCGCCCGCTGCAGCTTCCGGTCGCCGTCGAGGTCGACGTTGTTCGGGATCTTCTCGGTGTAGTCGATCGACATTGCTTCACACCCGCTTGCGGTCGAAGTCGGCCCTGCGGCCCGTCCCGTACTTGCGCAGTGCGCCCTCCGGTCCGGAGGCGTTCGGGCGCACGAAGATCCAGTTCTGCCAGGCGGTGAGCCGTCCGAAGATGCGGCTCTCCATCGTCTCCGGCCCGACGAAGCGGTGGTTGGCCTCCATCCCCGTCAGGGCGTCGGGGGACAGCGAGGCCCGCTCCTCGAGCATGATCCGGACCTCGTCGTCCCAGTCGATGTCGTCCGGGGCATCGGTGACCAGGCCGAGCTCCAGCGCCTCGCGCGCCTCGATCCGCCGGCCCACCTCCTGCCGGAGCTTGGCGACGTGGTCGTCGTCGCCGTGGAACCGCGAGCCCAGCCGGGTCACGCCGTTGCCCATCGGGAACGTCCCGAAGTTCGACGCCGTGAGCATGATCTGGGCCTCGTCCTGCTGCTCCGAGTCGTCCTCGTCGAGCGTGCCGTCCAGCATGTACTGCCGGTCGCAGGCCAGGGCCAGCTCCAGCAGCGCCCCGGCGAAGCAGGAGCCGGGCTCGATCAGCGCGATCAGCGAGCGCGAGGTCACGTCGAGCCGCTTGAGGGTGCGCTTGAAGTAGTGCCGGATCTCGTTGACCAGCCAGTCCGACGACGAGTGCTCCTCGATGACCTTCTCGAAGGCCAGCGCGTCCTCGACGTCGCCGCGGGTCCGGACGATCCAGGTGCCCAGCTCCAGCTCGTTGCTGCGCAGCCGGAGGACCAGGTCGTCGAGCTGGCGGGTCACGGCCAGCGGCCAGAAGTCCGCGCCCAGCTCGTAGACCCGCTCCAGCGACGACGGCACGCCGCCGTCCGGCCCGTCGACGGTGATCTCGACCAGCCCGCGGTCGCGGTCGAACTCCGCGCGGACGTGCGGGTAGAAGATCCCCTCGTCGTTCTCGGTGCGCTGCAGCGGCGGCAGCTCGATCCCCGCGCCGCCGGGCAGCCGGGACGACGCCGCGGCGGCCGCGTCGGCCCGCTCCCGGACCGTCTCGTCCCACTTCCGCTTCGGGATCACCTCGTCGACGAGCTTCCACTCGACGGCCTGCTTCCCGCCGAAGCCCTCGGACCTGGTGGCGAAGACGTCGGCGCGGTCCTTGCGGACCTTCCGCTTGTCGGTGACCCGGGTCAGGCCGCCGGTGCCGGGCAGCACGCCGAGCAGCGGGACCTCGGGCAGCGCGACCGTCGACGAGTTGTCGTCGATCAGCAGGATGTCCTCGCAGGCCAGTGCCATCTCGTAGCCGCCACCGGCGGCGGTGCCGTTGAGGGCGGCGATCCAGCGCTGGCCGGAGTGCTCGGTGGCGTCCTCGATGCCGTTGCGGGTCTCGTTGGTGAACTTGCAGAAGTTCACCTTCCACGGGTGCGGCGCCCCGGCGAGCATCCGGATGTTCGCCCCGGCGCAGAAGTTGCGGTCGCGTCCACTGGTCAGCACCACGGCCTTCACGCCGGGGTGGGTGAAGCGGAGCCGCTGGGTGATGTCGTAGAGCTCGATGTCGACGCCGAGGTCGTACGAGTTCATCTTCAGCTCGTAGCCGGGGACGAGACCGCCGTCCTCGTCGACGTCGAGCTTCACCCGGGCGACGGCCGGGTTCTCCGGGTCGATCTCCAGCTGCCAGTGCCGGTACGTCGACGGGTCCCGGTCGAAGTCGACGGCGGGGGACCCGGCATCGGTGGTGGGGCCGGCATCGCTCATGGGACGGGCGCCTCCTCGCGTCGTCGCGGTGGCTCAAAGGCTACAACAAGACGACGCGACGACGGAAGTGTGTGGAGTGTCGCCTCAGCCCGAGTTCTGCACGACCCCCGCGGGGACCTGCTTGCGCAGCTCGCCGACGTCGTTGCGGACGAACCCGTGCCCGGCCAGCCACTCGGTGACCTGCTCGGGATCGGGGTGACCGTGCGGCACGACGTTGTAGATGTAGTGGAGCCTGCGACGTCCCGCCTCGGCCTCCAGGTGGGCGAGGACGAACGCGCCGACCCCACCGCCCCGGGCGTCCGGGCGGACCAGGACGAGGATCTCCGCGTCGCCCCAGGACCCGTCGAGGCGGCCGTAGCCGAGGGTCCGGCCCGCACCGTCCTCGACCCGCCACCACTCGTCGCCCAGCGGGTCGCCGGACTCCGGGCGGCCCAGCCCGAACAGTGCGGGATCCAGGCCCCCCAGCACCTGCCGCTTGCGGTCGTCCCAGCTCGCCGGGGTCTCCGCGACCCATGCCCAGGTGTCCACTCCGGCCTCCTCGCTCCTCGGGTGACGGGTGCCGTCTGCGAGTGAACCCGCCCGACCGGGATCGGGCCAGGGATCGTCGCTGATTGCGACACCTCGGACCTCAGACGACCGTCGGCGCTTCGGTCTGCTGCCCGCTCACCCCGGGGAGCCCGGACGCCTGCTCGCGCAGCCGGTACCGCTGGATCTTCCCGGTGGGGGTCTTGGGCAGCTCCGTCACCGCGACGACGACCCGGGGACGCTTGAACGACGCCAGCCCGTCCCGGCAGAACGCGACGAGCTCGTCGGAGCTCGGGGCGGCCGCGGCGTCGCGCGGCACGACGAACGCGACCGGCTTGTCGAGCCCGTCGGCGTCCGGCACCCCGACGACGACCGCCTCGGCCAGCCCGGGGTGCTCCAGCAGCCGGGTCTCCACCTCGCCGGGGGAGACCCAGATGCCGCCGACCTTGAGGACGTCGTCGGCGCGGCCCAGGCAGGTCCAGGACCCGTCGGCGTTGCGGACGTACTGGTCGCCCGTGCGCATCCAGCGGCCCTGGAACACCAGCCGGTTCACCTCGGTGCGGCACCAGTAGCCGGTGCAGACCGAGTCGCCGGCGACGAAGAGCATCCCCTGCTCGCCCGGCTCGGTGATCACGCTGCCGTCCGGGCGGCGGAGCTCCACCTCGTAGCCGGGCACCGGGAACCCGGAGCTGCCGGGCACGACCTCGCCGGGCCGGTTGGAGATGAAGATGTGCAGGGCCTCGGTGGACCCGATGCCGTCCAGCACCTCGAAGCCGTAGCGGTCGCGGACGCCGTGGAACATCCGGGCCGGGAGTGCCTCCCCGGCCGAGGCGCCCCGGCGCACGGTGGCGAACCGTTCCGGGGGCAGGTCGGCGGCGATCATCGGGCCCCAGAAGCTGGGGACGGCGAAGAACAGCGTCGCCCGGTGCTCCTCGGCGAGCCGCGAGTACAGCTCCGGGGCCGGCCGCGAGGGCTCCAGCACCGCGCAGGCGCCCACCGACAGCGGGAAGAACATCGAGTTGCCGATGCCGTAGGCGAAGAACAGCTTCGCTACCGACAGGCAGACGTCGTCGCGCCGGATGCCGAGCACCTGGGTCCCGTAGGTCTCGCCGGCGAACCGGATGTCGCTGTGCCGGTGCATCGCGCCCTTGGGCCGCCCGGTGGTGCCCGAGGTGTAGAGCCACAGCGCCTGCGACTCCGCCCAGGTCGGGGCGGGCTCCGGCATCGGCTCGCCGGCGGCGAGCAGCTCGTCCCAGGTCAGCGAGGCGACCCCGGGCGGCGTCGCCGGCGCCGCCGGGCCGGTGGTGACGACGCGCTCCAGGTCCGGGGCCCCGGCCGTGGCCTCGGCGAGCTGCGCGGCGAACGCCTCGCCGCCGATGACCGTCGTCGCGCGGGAGTCCCGCACGAGGACGGCGAGCTCGCGACCGGTGAGCATGGTCGAGCTCGGGACCGCGACGGCACCGGCCCACATGGTGCCGAGGATCGCGGTGAAGAGCTCGACGTCGTCGGGCATCACCATCAGGACCCGCTGCTCGGGACGCACGCCCACGGCGCGCAGCGCCCCGGCCACCGCGCGGACGCGGTCGGTCAGCCCGGCGTAGGTGAGCGCACCGCCGGGGAACCGGACGGCGGTGCGGTCGCCGTCGCCCGCGGCGACCCGCGCGGACGTGAGGTGGGCGGCGGCGTTGAAGGCGTCCGCGCTGCCGCGGGGCGCCGGGATCGGGGTGGAACGGGCGGGCTCGTCGGCGTTGACGACATCGGCCATGGTGGGTGGCTCCTGTGCCGGTTCGGGAGTCTGTGATGCTACACACATCGGACGTGCCGTCAACGGTTCGTAGATCGACGCCGGTGCGTTCCCGGCGCCCGTGTGGTGAGCTGATCGGCAGTCGACACCAGGAGGTCGCCGCGGTGACAGCGTTGTCCCCAGTCCCCAGTCCCCAGTCCCCAGTCCCCAGTCCCCAGTCCCCAGTCCCCAGTCCCCAGTCCCCAGTCCCCAGTCCCCTCGTCCCCGCAGGTCACGCCGGCCGCGGGTGCGTCACCGGTACCGCTCGTCGGGCTCGACCGGCAGCGCGAGGTGCTCACGGTCGCCCTCGCGACCGGCCGCCACGTCGTGCTGGAGGGCCCGCCGGGCACCGGCAAGTCGACGCTGCTGCACGCGATCGCGCGCGAGTCCGGCCGCCGGACGGTGTTCGTGGAGGGCAACGCCGAGCTGACCCCGGCCCGGCTCGTCGGCGCCTTCGACCCGGCCCAGGTCCTCACCGACGGCTACGGCCCCGCCGCGTTCGTCGACGGGCCGCTGCTCACCGCGCTGCGCGGTGACGGCGACTCCGGGCTCCTCTACCTCGAGGAGATGAACCGGATCCCCGAGGAGACGCTGAACGTCCTGATCACGGTCCTCACCGAGGGCGAGATCACCGTGCCCCGGCTGGGCACGGTCCCCGCCGGGCCCGGCTTCCGGCTGATCGCGGCGATGAACCCGTTCGACGCCGTCGGCACCGCCCGGGTCAGCCAGGCCATCGCCGACCGGATGTGCCGGGTCGTCCTCGGCTACCAGCCGGAGGCCGCCGAGCGGCGGATCACCGGCGCCGTGACCGGGCGCGACCCGGCGGCCGTCGCGCTGGCGGTGGCGCTGACCCGGCGCACCCGCGAGCACCGCGACGTCCGCACCGGCTCCTCGGTGCGGGGCGCGATCGACCTCGCGCACGTCGTCGACGGGCTGGCCGCGATGCGCGGCGAGGACCCCACCGGCCGGGACACCGCGCGCGACGCCATGCACGCGGCGCTCTCCGGCCGGATCCGCGTCGCCGACGGCGTCGACCGGACCCCGGAGGCGGTGCTCGATGAGATCCTCGACGACGTCTGGCCGCCCGACGCCGAGTCCCCACCCGAGCCGCCCGCACCCGGCGACGAGGAGAACCCTCCCGCGGACGGCGGTGAGGGTCCGGGAAAAGCCGGGAGTCCGGCCCCCGCTGACGGGGCGCCGGACACCTCGCGCCGGGGCCGGCCAGCGCGCGGGCCCCGCACGCTGGGCCGCGACGAGCTCGCGTCCCGGCACGAGGGCTTCGCCGCGGTCTCGCCGGAGCTCGGCGAGCTCGACGACGCCGCGTTCGACGACGCGCTCGCCGCCGACCCTGAGGCCGCCGCGGCGTTGCTCGCCGATCTCGCGGTCGCCACCGACGCGCAGCTGCGGGCCCGGGCCCGGCGCCTGGCCGGGCGGGTGTTCCTGCGGCTGGGCCGGGTCGGGCCCGCCCGGTCGCGCGGCACCCGGAGGCTCGGGCCCCGGCCCGGCGGGCAGGGCGACCTCGACCTCGACCGGACGCTCGACGGCTGGCAGCCGGGCCCGCACGCGCGCCGTCCGGGACCGGCCGACGTCGTCACCCGGGACTGGACGGCGCACCGCAGGGCCGTGGTGCTGGCCGTCGACGTCTCCGGGTCGATGCAGGGCGACGCGGTGGCGCTCGCCGCCGTCGCCGCCGCGGGCGTGGTGCTGGCCTGCACGAGTGGCGGGACCGCGGGCGGGCCGCAGGACCCCGGCGTGCTCGTCTTCGGCTCGGAGGTGCGGACGCTCGCCACGCAGGGCGTGCCCCGTCCGGCCGACGACCTCGTCGGCGAGCTGGTCGCCGTCCGGGGCCACGGGGTCACCGACGTCGCGGCCGCGCTGCGGGCCGCGTCGGTGCAGCTCGCCGGGGCGGTCGCCGAGGAGCGCACCGTCGTGCTGCTGTCGGACTGCCTGCACACCAGCGGCGACGACCCGCTCACCGCGCTCGCCGGGATCGACCGGCTGCACGTGCTGCTGCCGCAGCCCGGCGACCCCGACCCGGCGGCGCTGCGGGCGGCCGGGGCGCTCGCCGCCCGCGGCGGGGGCGTGCACACCACCGTGTCACGGCTGGCGGAGGTCGGTCCGGCGCTGACCCGGATCCTGGGCTGAGCCGGACCGAGGAGCCGCCCGCGGCGCGGCACGACGGCTGCGTAGTGTCGCCCGCCGTGGGGACCCTCGTCAGCTTTCACGCCCATCCCGACGACGAGTCGATCGGCACCGCCGGCACGCTCGCCAAGGCCGCCGCGCTCGGACACCGTGTCGTGCTCGTGTTCGCCACCCGCGGCGAGCTCGGCGAGCCGGTGCCCGGGGTGCTCGCCGACGGCGAGCAGCTCCCGGTGCGCCGCTCCGCGGAGTGTCACGAGTCCGCCCGCGTGCTCGGCGTCGCGCGCGTCGAGTTCCTCGGCTACGTCGACTCCGGGATGATGGGCGACCCGACGAACGACGCGCCGTACTGCTTCTGGCAGGCGTCGGTGGAGCACGCCGCCCGGCGCCTCGCGCTGATCTGCGAGGAGGAGGAGGCGGACGTCCTCACCACCTACGACGACAACGGCGGCTACGGCCACCCCGACCACATCCAGGTGCACCGGGTCGGCGCCCGTGCCGGCGAGCTCGCCGGTGTCCCGGTGGTCGCGCAGAACACCACCAACCGGGACTGGCTGATGCGCGGGATGCGGGGCCTCCAGAAGGAGCGCGGCGGCGACTGGCAGATGCCCGAGCTCCCCGACGACGGCTCGTTCGGCAAGCCCGAGTCGGAGATCACACACCGGGTGGAGGCCGTCGAGTACGCCGAGACCAAGCGCGCCTCGATGCGGGCGCACGCCAGCCAGATGGGCCCGGACCACTTCATGCTGACCATGCCCGAGCCGGTGTTCGCGATGGGCCTGGGCACCGAGTTCTACATCGTCGACGTGCAGCCGAACCCGGCCTCCGCGCCGGACGTCTGGACCGACGTGTTCGAGCCGCTGCGCTAGCGGGCGGCCACCCGGTCCCAGCTGCGCATGAGCACCCCGTGCGCGGGGCGTTCGAGGAGCCGGGTCAGCAGCCAGCCGAGCAGTACCGCGACGACCAGCATCGCCGCGGACTGCAGCAGCGGCCCCACGCCGACGTCCTGGAGCCGGCGCATCACCACGTAGCCGACGGTCTGGTGCATCAGGTAGACGCCGTAGGAGATGCCGGCGAGCCTGCGGAAGGCGGTCGCGAGCGGCGCCGGTATCCAGCCGCCGGGGCGGGGGAGCCGGGCGACGAGCGCGACCAGCGCGATGCCGACGCACACGAGTGCCGCGGCGACCGCGTCGATGTGGTCGAGATCGACCCGCAGCACCCCGTCCGGGCCGGGCATGAGGCCGTGCACGAACTGCGCGAGCCCGCAGAACGCCAGCAGTGCGAGCGCGTGCCCGTTGCCCATCCGCCGGGTCGACCACAGCCAGACGGCGATCCCGGCGACGAACAGGTGCAGCCGGTGGAACCCGAAGCCGTCGACGATCATCCGGTACCACTCGGGCGGGTCGGCCGGGTCGCCCGGCCGGGCCCGCAGCGGCCAGAGCAGCAGCGGGACGAGCACCATCGTCCACAGCAGCACCCGCAGCCGCGGGCCGAAGCCCCACCGGGTCGTGCTGAGCACCGCCGCGGCGGTGAAGGCCATCAGCTGCAGGGGCAGCGTCCAGAAGGCCGGGTCGAGCCACGGGTACCGGACCGTGTCCCAGTTCCCCAGCATCAGCCAGTTGACGACGACCTCGCGCGCGTCGGGCGAGGCCCAGTCCTCGGGGGAGAGGAAGCGCAGCGCCACCCAGGCCACCGGGACGGCGACGAGGAAGGCCGGCAGCAGCCGCGCCACCCGGCCCCACCAGTAGCTGGCCCGGGGAGTGCTTGCCGAGGGTGGCGCACGCGAAGTAGGCGGAGACGACCAGCAGCAGGCTCGCGCCGACCTGGTGGTCGAAGGAGAGCCGGCGGGGGATGAGCTCCGGATGGAGCACCGGTCCGAGGTGCGTGGCGTGGTAGAGCACCACCAGCAGGACGAACCCGCTGCGCAGCACGTCCCAGCCGGGTTCCCGCCGCCGGGACCCCGGCCGGCCGGGCTCTGGAGGAGTCGGCACGACCACCCCGACACGGTAAGCGCGGCACCCTCCGCGCCCTCCCACGCCCCCGAAGGAGGCCCTGACTGCGCGCCCGGGGGGTGTCGGTTCTACCCTTCGTAGAGCACAATCGGCGCGCGACGCGCGAACGGTCGGGGGACCCCGGGTGGATCTTCACCGACCGGACGGGCGGCACTCGCCGGTCGGGAAGTAAGGTCCTCCCGTCCGCGAGGACGTGCTCAGGTCAGGCAAGTGCATGGAGGCCCAGGTGACAGCGGTCGAGCCCAAGCCGATCTTGACGCGCCCGTATCCGGCGCGCCGGGAGGGCAAGGGATCCACGTTCCTCAGGATGCTGAGGACGACGGATCCGAAGGACATCGCGATCCTGTACCTCTGCACGTCGTTCGCGTTCTTCGCGGTCGGCGGCGTGATGGCGCTGCTGATCCGCGCCGAGCTCGCGCGACCGGAGCTGCAGTTCCTGTCCACCGAGCAGTACAACCAGCTGTTCACGATGCACGGCACGATCATGCTGCTGCTGTTCGCGACGCCGATGCTGTTCGGCTTCGCCAACTACATCGTGCCGCTGCAGATCGGCGCGCCCGACGTGGCGTTCCCCCGGTTGAACTCGTTCTCGTACTGGCTCTACCTGTTCGGCGGGATCATCGTCGTCTCCGGGTTCCTGACCCCGGGCGGCGCCGCGGACTTCGGCTGGTTCGCCTACACCCCGCTGTCCGACGCGATCCGCTCGCCGGGCGTCGGTGGCGACCTGTGGATCATGGGCCTGGTCGTCTCCGGCCTGGGCACGATCCTGGGTGGCGTCAACTTCATCACCACGATCGTCTGCATGCGCGCGCCGGGCATGACGATGTTCCGGCTGCCGATCTTCACCTGGAACATCTTCATCACCGCGCTGCTGATCCTGATCGCGTTCCCGATCCTGACCGCGGCCCTGCTGGGCCTGGCCGCGGACCGGCACCTCGGTGCGAACGTGTTCAACCCGGAGCACGGCGGTGTGGTGCTCTGGCAGCACCTGTTCTGGTTCTTCGGCCATCCCGAGGTCTACATCGTCGCGCTGCCGTTCTTCGGCATCGTGTCGGAGATCTTCCCGGTCTTCTCGCGCAAGCCGCTGTTCGGCTACAAGGGCCTCGTCTTCGCGACGATCGCGATCGCGGCGCTGTCGGTCGCGGTGTGGGCGCACCACATGTACGCCACCGGCGCGGTCATGCTGGCGTTCTTCTCCTTCACCACGTTCCTGATCGCGATCCCGACGGGCGTCAAGTTCGTCAACTGGATCGGGACCCTGTGGAAGGGCAAGATCACCCACGAGACGCCGATGCTGTTCTCGGTCGGCTTCCTCGTCACGTTCCTCTTCGGTGGCCTGACCGGCATCCTGCTCGCGATGCCGCCGGTGGACTTCCACGTGTCGGACACGTACTTCGTCGTCGCGCACTTCCACTACGTGCTCTACGGCACGATCGTGTTCGCGACGTTCGGCGGGATCTACTTCTGGTTCCCGAAGATGACCGGGCGGTTCCTCGACGAGACCCTCGGCAAGATCCACTTCTGGCTGACCTTCGTCGGGTTCCACCTGACGTTCCTGGTGCAGCACTGGCTGGGCAACGAGGGCTACCCGCGCCGGTACGCCGACTACCTGCCGATGGACGGCTTCACGACACTGAACATGATCTCCTCGATCGGTGCGTTCGTGCTCGGTGCGTCGACGCTGCCGTTCTTCTACAACGTGTTCAAGAGCTACCGGTTCGGTCGCGTCGTGCAGTCGGACGACCCGTGGGGCTTCGGCAACTCGCTGGAGTGGGCGACCTCCTGCCCGCCGCCGCGGCACAACTTCACCGAGCTGCCCCGGATCCGGTCCGAGCGGCCGGCGTTCGACCTGCACTACCCGCACCTGGTCGAGAAGGCGCGCGCCGAGGCGCACGTCGGTGGCCGGGCACACCCGACGGAGGTGCTGGCCAAGGAGGTCGGCAAGGAGTCCTGGCCGGACGACGATCCCAAGTCCAACTGAGGTGGCGGTAGCCGCTCCCGGTCCGGCCCCGTCCACCGTGCTCGTCACGGTGACCGGGCCGGACCGTCCGGGTGTCAGCTCCGTCCTCTTCGCCGCCCTCACCGCCGCCGGTGTCGAGCTCCTCGACCTGGAGCAGGTGGTCGTCAACGGGCGGCTGACCCTCGGGGCGCTCGTCGTCCCGCAGGGTGATCCCGAGGACCTGCAGGAGTCCGTGGGCGAGGCCATGGACTCGATCGACATGTCGGTCCACATCGAGATCCAGCGCGACGGGCGCACCGATCCCCGTCCGCAGCCGACCCACGTCGTCACGGTGCTCGGGCGGCCGATCACCGCCCGCGCGTTCGGCGCGATCGCGGCCGAGCTGGCCGCGGTGGGCGCGAACATCGACGCCATCCGCCGGGTCGCCGACTACCCCGTCACCGGGCTGGAGCTGCTGGTCTCCCCGGTCCCGGACGGCGACGCCGACTCCTACCCGCCCGGCACGCTGCGCAAGCGCCTGGTCGAGGTCGCCCGGTCGGCCGGTGTGGACGTCGCCGTCGCGCGGGCCGGCCTCGCCCGCCGCAGCAAGCGGCTGATCGTCTTCGACGTCGACTCCACCCTCATCCAGGGCGAGATCATCGAGATGCTGGCCGCGCGGGCCGGGGCGGACGTCGAGGCCGAGGTCCGCCGGGTCACCGAGGAGGCGATGGCCGGGAACCTGGACTTCGCCGAGTCGCTCGCGGCGCGGGTCTCGGCCCTGAAGGGGCTGCCCGCCTCGGTCGTCGACGAGGTCGCGGCCGAGATCGAGCTCACCCCGGGCGCGCGGACGACGATCCGCACGCTGAAGCGCCTCGGCTACCGCTGCGGCGTCGTGTCCGGCGGGTTCACCCAGGTGATCGCCGGCCTGGCCGACGAGCTCAAGCTCGACTTCGTCGCCGCGAACGAGCTGGAGATCGTCGACGGCAGGCTGACCGGCCGGGTCACCGGCGAGGTCGTCGACCGGCCCGGCAAGGCGGTCGCGCTGCGCCGGTTCGCCGAGGCCCACGAGATCCCGATCGGGCAGTCGGTCGCGGTCGGCGACGGCGCCAACGACATCGACATGCTCTCCACCGCCGGGCTCGGCGTCGCGTTCAACGCCAAGCAGGCGCTGCGCGACGTCGCGGACACCTCGGTGACGGTGCCCTACCTCGACGTCGTGCTGTTCGTCCTGGGGATCACCCGCGACGAGGTGGAGGCCGCGGACGCCGAGGAGGGCGTGCTGCGGCGGGTCCCGATCGCGTGAGCGACGTGGTCGGTGACCCCGTCCTCGGTCTGCTCGCCGAGCGCTACGGCACCGGAGCACGCCGCCGGGAGATCCCGCCCGAGCCGGACGGCGTCGTCCGCGCCATGCCGGTGGTCCTGCGCATCGAACGCGACCCGCTCCCGGGCCGTACCCCGCTCCTGGAGGCGGCCGCGACCGCCGCGGTGGCGGTGTGCCTGGACCCGCGGGCCCAGCCGGGTGGCGAGTGGCACGACGCCGTCGAGACCTGGATCGACGGCCGCATCCGCAAGATCGCCCGCCGGGCGCGTGGGGCGCACTGGCGGGCGGTGCAGGACCTGCCCGGCGTGACCGTCGAGGTCGGCGGAGCGGAGGCCCGGGCGTTGCTCCCCGGCCCGGTCGACGACGTCCCGAAGACCGTCTCCCGGCTCCAGATCGGGGGGACCGAGCTGGAGCCGGACGACCCCGGTGCACCGCCCGCGGACACGCCCCTGGTGCTGCTGAACCCGCACGTGGAGATGTCCGTCGGCAAGGCGGCGGCCCAGGTGGGGCACGCCACGATGATCCTCGGAGCCGTCGGCGGCTGGCCGGTCGCCGAGGAGCCGGGCGTGCCCCGGTGCGCCGTGCGGACCCCCCGCCCCGCCGACTGGGAGCGGTACCGCACGGCGCTGGAGCGGGGCGAGCCCGGACTCGTCGCGGTCCGGGACGCCGGGTTCACCGAGGTCGCCCCGGGCACGGTCACGTGCCTCGGGGTCGAGCACCCGGGCTGACTCAGACCGTCGCCGCCAGCTGGACGTCGACGTTGCCGCGGGTGGCCTTCGAGTACGGGCACACCTGGTGCGCGGCCTCGACGAGCGCGTCGGCGTCGGCCTGGTCGAGGCCCGGCAGGTTCGCGGTGATCTGCGCCGAGACGGCGAAGCTGGTGTCGTCCGGGGCGAGGCTCACCTGCGCGGTGACGGTGGCGCCGTCCGGGACCGCCACCTTCTTCTTCCCCGCGACGAGGCGCAGCGCACCGTGGAAGCAACTCGCGTACGCGGCGGCGAACAGCTGCTCGGGGTTGGTCGCGCCACCGGGGCCGCCGAGGCCGGGGGGCATCTTCAGGTCCTGGTCGATGAAGCCGTCATCGGTGCGGATCCGGCCGTCCCGGCCACCGCCCGACGAGATCGCCTCGGTCGTGTACACCGCGTCCGCCATGCTCTGCTCCTCGTGTCGTGGTTTCGATTGCGCACAACCTAACGCGGGGACCCGGGGCGCGCAGCACGGCGTCGTCGGCGGCGTTGCGTAGTGACACGGACCGTGTCGAGAGCGGCGAATATCGGGGCGACACCGTAGTGCTTGTGTGACCCACATAACCCGCAAAGAGGTCTCTCATTACGGAGAGTATGAACTACCCCCGTGAATTGTCACCGCCCCCGGTGTATCCCCCCACCCCGCCGGGTCTCGGGGGAGCCGGCCGGGACGTGTGGGTCGCGGCGGCCGAGAGCCCGCAGTTCGAGGAGCTCCGCGGCCGCCTGCTGCGATTCGTCCTCCCCGCGACGGCCGGGTTCCTGCTCTGGTTCTTCGTCTTCATCGGGCTCAACGCCTGGGCCCCCGGGCTGATGGGCACCAAGGTCGTCGGGGACCTCACGCTGGTGCTGGTGCTGGCCGTCGCCCAGTTCGTCTCGACCTTCGCGCTCACCGCCGCCTACGTCCGGTACGCGAACCGCCGGCTCGACCCGCTCGCCGACGAGATCCGCGGCCGGCTCGAGGGGGTCCGCACGTGAGCGGGGCGATCCTCGCCGCGGCGGTGCCCGCACCGGGGGACCCGGTGCTGAACATGGCCGTGTTCACCGCGTTCATCCTGTTCGCCTTCGTCCTCGTGATGCGGGTCCGGCGACGGTCGGGGGTGGCGACCTCGGACTACTACACCGCCGGGAGCCGGTTCTCCGGGACGGAGAACGGGCTCGCCCTGTCCGGCGACTTCCTCTCGGCCGCGACGTTCCTGGGCATCGTCGGCGCGGTCGCCGTCGCCGGCCCGGATGGGTACATCTACGCGGTGGTGGCCTTCGTGGCCTGGCTGGTGGCGCTGTTCTTCGTCGCCGAGCTGCTGCGCAACACCGGCCGCTACACGATGGCCGACGTCCTGGGGTACCGGTTGCGGAAGCGGCCGGTCCGGGCCGCGGCAGCCACCTCGGCGGTGGTGATCTCGACGCTCTACCTGCTCGGGCAGCTCGCCGGCGCGGGCGGTCTGATCGCGCTGCTGCTCAACGTCACCGACCGCGCCGCCCAGTCCGCGGTGATCGCCGGCGTCGGTGCGGTCGTGATCGGCTACGTCCTGGTCGGCGGCATGGCCGGCGCGACCTGGATCCAGATCGTGAAGGCCTGCCTGCTGCTCGTCACCGGCCTGGTGATGGCGGCGTTCGTGCTCGGAGCCTCCGGCCTGAGCCTGCCCGCCCTGCTCACGTCGGCGGTCGAGAACCACCCCGGCGGCGAGGCGGTCCTGCAGCCCGGGCTGCTCTACGGCGGCAGCCTCACCGCGAACCTCGACCTGCTGTCACTGGCGCTCGGGGGAGTGCTCGGGGTGGCCGGGCTCCCGCACATCATGATGCGCTTCTACACGGCTCCCGACGCCCGTCAGGCCCGGCGGTCCGTGGTGTCGGCGATCTGGATCATCGGCACGTTCTTCCTGCTGGTGCTCGTCCTCGGCTACGGCGCCACCGCGCTGGTGGGCCCGCAGGCGATCCTGGCCGCGCCCGGCGGCGTCAACTCGGCCGCGCCGCTGCTGGCGCTGCAGATCGGCGGGCCGGTGCTGCTCGCGCTGGTCTCGGCGGTGGCGTTCGCGACGATCCTCGCCGTCGTCGCCGGACTCATGATCACCGCGGCCGCGGCGTTCGCGCACGACGTCTACGCGCAGCTGATCCGCAACGGCAAGGCCACCGCCGAGGAGGAGGTCCGGGTCGCGCGCCGGGTCACGCTGGTCATCGGCCTGGTCGGCATCGCGGGCGGGATCCTCGCCAACGGCCAGAACATCGCGTTCCTGGCGGCCCTGACGTTCGCCATGGCCGCGTCGGCGAACCTGCCGACCCTGCTGTACTCACTGTTCTGGAAGCGGTTCACCACCACCGGCGCGGTGTGGAGTATCTACGGGGGACTCACGGTCACCCTGACCCTGATCGTCTTCTCGCCCGCGGTGTCGGGCACGCCGGGATCGATGCTGCCCGATCTCGACTTCGCGTGGTTCCCGCTGAGCAACCCGGGCCTGGTCTCCGTACCGGCGGGCTTCCTGCTGGGCTATCTCGGCTCGGTGCTGGGAGCCGAGCGGCCCGACGCCGCGGGCTTCGCGCAGATGTCGGTCCGGGCGCTGACCGGGGCCGGGGTGCAGCGCGCGGTGACCGGCGACGCCGCCTCCCCGCCCCCGCTCGGACGGCACCGCCCCGGTGCACCCGGCCGGGACCCGGTGGCGCAGCGCGGCCACCCGGAACCGGCGGGGGCGAGGGGCCCGGCCGCCCCGGCCCGCGGCCCCGGGCGGCCGGGGGTCCCCGGCCCGGACCCCGCGCTCCGGCTGGGCCGGGACCGGCCGTACCGGCCCCGGGGAATGCGGACCCGGCGGACCGGCCGGACCGGGCGGACCGGCCGGATCTCGGCGGTGATCCGGTGCAGGCGTCAGGCGCCGCGCAGGCGCTTCAGGGCGCCGTGCACCTTCTCGACGTCGGTGGTCTCCCAGAACGGCGGCAGGCTGGCCCGGAGGAACCCGCCGTAGCGGGCGGTCGCGATCCGCGGGTCCAGGATGGCGACGACGCCGCGGTCGTCGGTGGAGCGCAGCAGCCGGCCCGCACCCTGGGCCAGCAGCAGCGCGGCGTGCGTGGCCGAGACCGACAGGAACCCGTTCCCGCCCCGGGAGTCGGTGGCCTTCTGCCGGGCCGCGACCAGCGGGTCGTCCGGGCGCGGGAACGGGATCCGGTCGATGATCACGCAGGAGAGCGACGGGCCGGGCACGTCGACCCCCTGCCACAGCGACAGGGTGCCGAACAGCGAGGTCTCCTCGTCCTCGGCGAACCGCTTGACCAGCAGCATCGTCGAGTCGTCGCCCTGGCAGAGCAGCGGGGTGTCGAGCTTGCCGCGCAACGCCTCGGTGGCCTGCTTCGCGGCCCGGGTGGAGGAGAACAGGCCCAGCGTGCGGCCGCCGGCGGCCCGGACCAGGCCCTCGGTCTCGTCGAGCGTCTGCGGGGCCAGGCCGTCGCGGCCCGGGGCGGGCAGGCGCTTCGCGAGGTAGAGGATCCCCGACTTCCCGTGCGCGAACGGGGACCCGACGTCGAGGCCCTGCCAGCGCGGGGCCTCCGGATCCTGCACCGGGCCGTGTCCCACCGGCTCACCGGGCGGCGTGTCGCCGGCCTCCTTCGGCTGCGAGGCGGGCAGGCCCCACTGCCGGGCCAGCGCGTCGAACGACCCGCCGAGCGCGAGGGTGGCCGAGGTCAGCACCGTCGTCCGGGAGTTGAACAGGCGCTCCCGCAGGAGCCCGCCCACCGACAGCGGGGCGACACGGACCACCTTGTACCGGCTGCCGTCGGGGCCCTGCTCGCCGAGCCACACGACGTCGCGCCGCTTCGCGGGATCCGTCTCGGAGAACGTGTCGACCAGCCGGACGCAGGTCTCGGACACCTCGTCGAGCACGGCGAGGGCGAGCTTGCGGGCGGCGGCGCCGTCGGGATCGGCGTCGTCGGCGCGGCGCTGGCCGCCCATCGCCTGCCGGCAGCCCGCGGCGGCGGTGAGGATCGCGTTCAGGGCTCCCGACGCCGGGGTCGGCAGCGACTCCCAGCGGGCCGGCGGCAGATCCTCCAGGACCGCGCCGAGCCCTTCGCCGGCCTCGCTGAGCCGGTCGGCCAGTTCCTGGTCGACGAGCTTGCCGCAGCGCCGCGCCGCGGTCGCGACGGTGCCGGCGGTGAGCTCGGCGGTGGCGGCGCCGGTGACCCGGTCGACGAGCTCGTGCGCCTCGTCGACGATCACGACGTCGTGCTCGGGCAGCACCTGCGCCTCGCCCATGGCGTCGATCGCGAGCAGCGCGTGGTTGGTGACGACGATGTCGGCCCGGCCCGCCTCGGCCCGCGCCTTCTCCGCGAAGCAGTCCTCGCCGACCGGGCAGCGGCTCGCGCCCAGGCACTCCCGCGCGGTGACGGAGACCTGCCGCCACGCCGTGTCGGGGACGCCGGGGACGAGCTCGTCGCGGTCGCCGGTCTCGGTGTCGGAGGCCCAGTCGTGCAGTCGCTTCACGTTGCGGCCCAGCGCGGAGACCGCGAACGCGTCGAAGAGCTGGTCCTCGAGGGGGTCGTCGTCCATGTCGCCGTGGAGCTTGTTGAGGCACAGGTAGTTGCGGCGGCCCTTGAGGATCGCGAACGTCGGCTCCCGCCCGAGCACCTTCTTCAGGCTCGTCGCCACCCGCGGCAGGTCGCGGTCGACGAGCTGGCGCTGCAGCGCGATCGTCGCCGTGGACACGACGACCGTGGTGTCGCGGGCGATCGCGTGCCGGATCGCCGGCACCAGGTAGGCCAGCGACTTGCCGGTGCCGGTCCCGGCCTGGACGGCGAGGTGCTCGCCGGACGACAGCGACCGGCGCACGGCGTCGGCCATCCGGTCCTGCCCCTCGCGGCGGGAACCCCCCACCGAGGACACGGCGGTCTCCAACAGCTCGTGCACGCCGGGCAGGTCGCGGGTCTGCAAGGGAGCGGGCACAGGAGGAGGTTACCGAGCACCCCCGACGGTCACGGTCGGACGGGGGAACCCGACACGCGCACGCTGTGTCACAGCGATGCTCACCACGTGTGATATCGGGCAGCCGGTGGCCGGTGAGCGCAGACACAGCGTCACGATGGAGGGCGTGACAGCTGCAACCACGACTGAGAACCCGACGGTTCCGCTGCCGGGCGAGTTCCCGGTGCTGATCGAGCACGAGGCGCGCTACGCCGACCTCGACCCGAGCCGGCGGATCGGCCGCGACGCGCTGGTGCGCTGGTTCGAGGACGCCCGGGTCGCCGTCGAGCGGGACACCTTCGGCGCCGACCTCGTCGCCCGCCTGCAGTCCCGGGTCCGCCTGCTCCTGGCCGCGATCCGGGTCGACGTGCTCGCCCCGCTGCGCGTCACGGGCTCCTACCGGATCGGCGTCGGCGTCAGCCACATCGGCACGACGTCGTTCTCCTACCGCTACGCCGTGTTCGCCGGTGACGAGTGCGTCGCCACCGGCGAGTCGACCTCGGTGCACACCGACGGTGAGAAGCCGGCCCCGCTGACCGACGAGGTCCGCGACGCGCTGGCCGCGCTGCGGATCGACGCCCCGGCACCGGCCCGCCCCGAGCGCGGGGACGACCGCGCGGTCCGCGAGAACTACCCGTTCCGCTGGGACGTCCGCACCCGGTTCACCGATCTCGACACCAACCGGCACGTCAACAACGTCGCGCTGGCCTCCTGGTACCTCGACGGCCTGGCGGAGCTGCACTCCGACGTCCTCGGCTACCCGGCGGGCGGACCGCTGGACGGCCTCTCGCCGTCGTCGCTGTCGGTGCAGTACCTCGACGAGGTGCACTACCCGGGCATCTACCAGCTGCGGGTCGCGGTCTCCGAGATCGGTGAGGACACCGTCCGCTACGTCTGCGCGCTGTTCGACGAGCGCCGCCTGATCGGCCTCGCCGAGGCGGAGGGCTTCCACCACGCCCCCGGCGAGGACGGCGACCCGGTGCGGCTGGCCGAGGCGCTGGCCCCGTTCCGCTTCAAGGACTGACCCGCCCCGCGTCGTGGAGCCGGACCGGCTCCACGACGCGGCCGCTCCGTCAGGCCGCCGGGACCAGCCGCACGACGACCCACTTCGAGGTGGGCGTGCCCGACTCCAGGGCCTGCGAGTCCAGCGGCACCAGCGGGTTCGTCTCCGGGTAGTACCCGGCGACACAGCCCTTCGGGGTGTCGTAGGAGACGAGCCGGAACCGTGGGGCACGCCGCTCGATCCCGTCCTCCCACTCGGACACGATGTCGACGTGGTCGCCGTCGGCCAGGTCCAGCTCGCGCAGGTCGTCGGGGTTCACGAACAGCACGCGCCGGCCCGAGTAGATGCCGCGGTAGCGGTCGTCGAGGCCGTAGACCGTGGTGTTGAACTGGTCGTGGCTGCGGATCGTCTGCAGCACGAGCCGCCCCTCGGGCACCGTCGCGACCTCCAGCGGGTTGACGGTGAACACCGCCCGGCCCTGCGCGGTGGGGAAGGTGCGGGAGTCGCGCGGCGGGTGCGGCATCGTGAAGCCGCCGCGGCGGCTGATCCGCTCCTCATAGCCCTCGCAGCCGGGCACGACGCGACCGATGCGCTCCCGGATACGGGAGTAGTCGGACGCGAAGTCCCGCCACGGGATGCCGTGGCAGTCGCCGAGCGTGGCGTGTGCGACGCCGCAGAGGATGTCGACCTCGGAGCGCAGCAGCGGCCCGGCCGGCGTGGCCCTCCCGCGGGAGGCGTGCACCGCCGACATCGAGTCCTCCACGGTCACCCGCTGCACGAGCCCGCCGGTGCGGTCGGCCTCGGTGCGGCCGAGGGCGGGGAGGACGAGCGCGTCGCGACCGGCGGCCAGGTGGCTGCGGTTGAGCTTGGTCGAGATCTGCACGGTGAGGTCGGCGGACCGCAGTGCGGCCTCGGTGACCCCGGTGTCGGACATGGCCGCGGCGAAGTTGCCGCCGAGCCCGACGAAGACGCGGACGTCGCCGTCCCGCATCGCGCGGACGGTGGCCGCGGCGTCGTGACCGTGCTCGCGGGGCGGGTCGAAGCCGAACTCGGTGCCGAGAGCGTCAAGGAACGCGTCGGGCGCCTTCTCCCAGATGCCCATCGTGCGGTCGCCCTGCACGTTGGAGTGGCCGCGCACCGGGCACAGGCCGGCGCCCGGCTTGCCGATCATGCCGCGGGCCAGCGTCACGTTGACGATCTCCTGAACGGTCGCGACGCCGTTGCGGTGCTGGGTGATCCCCATCGCCCAGCAGTTCACCGTCCGCTTCGACGAGGCGATGAGCCGGGCCGCCTCCTCGATCTCGGCGCGGGTCAGCCCGGTCGCGGCGAGGACCGCGTCCCAGTCGAGGTCGCGGACGTGCCCGGCCCACGCCTCGTAGCCGACGGTGTGCCCCTCGACGAACTCCCGGTCGATCACGCTGCCGGGGTCGCGCTCCTCGGCGGCGAGCAGCAGGTGCCCGATCGCCTGCCAGAACGCGAGGTCCCCGTTCGAGCGGATCTGGAGGAAGAGGTCGGCCAGCGCGGTGCCCCGGCCGGCGAGCCCGGTGGGGCGCTGCGGGTTGTCGAAGCGCAGCAGCCCGGCCTCGCGCAGCGGGTTGATCGCCAGGATCGTCGCGCCGTCGCGCTTCGCGATCTCCAGGGCGGACAGCATCCGCGGGTGGTTGGTGCCCGGGTTCTGCCCGGAGACGATGATCAGGTCGGCCTCGTGGATGTCCTGCAGCGAGACCGTGCCCTTGCCGACGCCGATGGTCCGGCCGAGCCCGACCGAGGTGGACTCGTGGCACATGTTCGAGCAGTCGGGCAGGTTGTTCGTGCCGTAGGCGCGCGCGAACAGCTGGTAGACGAACGCGGCCTCGTTGGACGCCCGCCCGGAGGTGTAGAACGCCGCAGCGTCGGGTGAGGGCAGCTCCCGCAGGTGCCTGCCGACCAGGGCGAACGCGTCGTCCCAGGAGATCGGCTCGTAGTGGTCGGCGCCGTCCCGGCGCACCATCGGGTGGGTGAGCCTGCCCTGGCTCTCCAGCCAGTAATCGGTGCGCTCGTCGAGCTCGGAGATCGGGTGCTCGGCGAAGAACTCCGGCCCGACGGTGTCGCGCTGACCCTCCCAGGAGACGGCCTTCGCCCCGTTCTCGCAGAACTCGGCGGTGTGCCGGTGTCCCTGGGGGTCGGGCCAGGCGCACGACATGCAGTCGAACCCGTCGACCTGGTTGAGGGTGAGCAGGTTCTTCGCCGTCCGGACCGGGCCCATCTGGCGCAGCGCCCGGGACATCGACACCCGCACGGCTTTGAGTCCTGCTGCGTGGTCGGCGGGGGCGCCGATGCGGAGGTCGGTCTCCTCCTCGTCGATACGGAGGTCGCCGGGTCCGTGCGGGGAAGGCGTGGCAGTCACGTCGGAAGTGTCCCATTTCCGGATCATGGCGGGTCGCTGTGCGGTGCCCGAGCGACGGCCGTCACAGCACCGCGCGTACGGCCCGCTCGAACCCGGTCACGTGCTCGCGGCAGATCGCCTCGGCCCGTGCGGCGTCGCCGTCGGCGATCGCGGCCAGCATGTCCCCGTGCTCGCCGACGTGCCGGTCGACGTGGTCGAGACGTTCCAGGAACAGGCAGTGGATCCGGGTCGCGAGGTTGTGGTGGTGGGTCAGCGTGTCCTCGAGGTAGGGGTTGCCCGCGGCCCGGTACATCGACCGGTGCACCGCGACGTCCCACCGCATCAGCTCGGTGCGTCCCGTCCGTCCGGAGTCGAGCGCCCGGATCCGCTCCGCCAGCGCGCGGAGCTCCGCGCGCCGGGCGGGCGGGGCGGACTCCGCCGCCCGGCGTGCGGCCAGCGGCTCCAGCGCGGTGCGGACGTCGGAGACGTCGCGCAGGTCCGAGATGTCGACGGCCGTCGCGAACGTCCCGCGACGCGGGTAGGAGACCAGGAGCCGCTCGCTCTGCAATCTCTTGATCGCCTCCCGCACGGGGGTGCGCCCGAGGCCGAGCACGGCCGAGATGCCCTCGTCGTCGATCGGGGCCAGTGGCGGGATGACGAGCATGATCAGCTGGTCGCGGAGGGCGACGTAGGCGCGGTCGGCCATCGAGACCGGGGTGTCGAACTCCAGGAGGAGGTCGGGGTGGGCCGCGGAGTGGGGGAGCGCGGTCACCTCAGCACTCCACGATGGTGAGTGCGAGCCCGCCGCGGGCGGTCTCCTTGTACTTGTCCTTCATGTCCGCCCCGGTCTCGCGCATGGTCGTGATCGCCTTGTCCAGTGAGACGTGGTGCGTGCCGTCGCCGTGCAGCGCCATCCGGGCCGCGGTGATCGCCTTGACCGACGCCACCGCGTTGCGCTCGATGCACGGGATCTGCACCAGCCCGCCGACGGGGTCGCAGGTCAGCCCTAGGTTGTGCTCGATGCCGATCTCGGCGGCGTTCTCGACCTTCTCGGGGGCGCGCCGATGATCTCGGCCAGCCCGGCCGCCGCCATCGCGCAGGCCGAACCGACCTCGCCCTGGCAGCCGACCTCCGCCCCGGAGATCGAGGCGTTCTCCTTGAACAGAGCCCCGACCGCGCCCGCGGTGAGCAGGAAGCGGACGACGGCGTCGTCGTCGACACCGGGGACGAACCTCGCCGCGTAGTGCAGCACCGCGGGCACGATGCCGGCGGCGCCGTTGGTCGGGGCGGTGACCACGCGGCCGCCCGCGGCGTTCTCCTCGTTGACGGCCAGCGCGTAGAGGGTCACCCACTCCATGGCGTGCAACGCGTCCGGCTCGCCGGTCGCCGCCTCCAGGTGCGCGCGCAGCGCGGCGGCCCGGCGCCGCACGCGCAGCCCGCCGGGGAGGACGCCCCCCGTCGTCGTGCCCCGTTCGACGCACTCCTGCATCACCGACCAGATGTGCAGCAGCTCCGCGCGGACCTGCGCCTCGGTCCGCCAGGACAGCTCGTTGGCGAGCATGACCTGCGAGATCGGCAGGCCGTGCGTGCGGGTCAGGCCGAGCAGCTCGTCACCGGTGGTGAAGGGGTGCGCGACCGGGGTGTCGTCCTCGACGAGGGCCGGGCCGTCCGCGGTGCCGGGGTCGAGGACGAACCCGCCACCGACGGAGTAGTACTCGCGGCGCTCGAGCACCGTGCCGTCGGCGGCGCGGGCGTGCAGCAGCATGCCGTTCGGGTGGAGGTCGAGACTCCGGTTCCGGTGCAGCACGACGTCGTCGTCGACCGCGAAGGCGATCTCGTGGGAGCCGCCGAGCCGGAGCCGGCCGTCCGCGCGGACGGCGTCGACCAGCGGGCCGGCCCAGACCGGGTCGACCAGGTGCGGCTCGTGTCCGGCCAGCCCGAGGACGACCGCCGGGACGCTGCCGTGCCCGTGCCCGGTCGCGCCCAGGGAGCCGAACAGCTCCACCCGGACCGACGCGGTCCGCGCCAGGAGACCGGACGCGGCCAGCCGGCCGACGAACAGGTGGGCGGCCCGCATGGGCCCGACGGTGTGCGAGCTCGACGGCCCGATGCCGACCTTGAACATGTCGAACACGGAGATGGTCACGAGGGCTCCCGTCGCCGCCGGACGCTGGACGTACAGAAGATACTAGACTAATATATCAAACCTGCCAAGAGTGTGCCCGTCGCCGGGGCGGCGTCAGTGCGGGCGGTGCCTGCGGGGCTGCTCCATCGGGATCCCGTCCGCCGAGAGCGGTGGCGGTGGCAGGTCCGCACTGGAGGTCAGCGGAGCCGCGCCCGCCAGCGGCCTGCCCGCGGACTCCTGCAGGAACAGCACGCTGACCACGCCCACCACGCCCGCGCCGACCAGGTAGTAGCCGGGCCAGTCGAGATCGCCGGTGGTGGTCACGGCCGTCTCGATGATCGTGGGTGCGGTACCGGCGAAGATCGAGACGAACAGGTTGAAGACGACACCGAGGCCGCCGTAGCGGACCATCGTGGGGAACTGCGCGGGCAGCGTCGAGGGGGCGACGGCGGCGAAGCACGCCGGGATCGTGCCCACCATCAGCAGGCCGATCGTCTGGCCTAGCAGGCCGTCGCGCATCAGCCACACCGCGGGCAGGCCCAGCACGACCAGGGCGAGGCCGCCCGTCATGAGGATCGGCCTGCGGCCGATCCGGTCGCTCAGCCTGCCGACCGGGACGACGATGCCGAGCACGAACAGCATCACCGCCACCTGCATGGCTCCGGCGGCGGCGCCGGTCGCGCCGTCCTCGCCGTAGCGGGGCAGGGTGCTCGTCAGGTAGGTCGGCATGTAGTTGGTGAGCACGTAGTTGGTGACGTTCCACGCGACGACGAGGCCGCCGGCCACCAGCGCCGGGGCCCGGTACCGGGTGAGCAGGATCTGCATCGCGCGCCGGTAGGGCATCGTCGCCAGGGCGGGGGAGCGGTCCATGAGCTGGCGGAAGGCCGGGGTGTCCTCCAGGCGCATCCGCAGGTAGATCCCGGCGACGCCCAGCGGCAGGGCGAGGACGAAGGGGATCCGCCAGCCCCAGGCGAGGAGGTCCTCCTCGGGCAGCACGGCGACCACCGTGCCGCAGACACCTGCCCCGAGGGTGTAGCCGGTGATCGTGCCGAACTCCAGCCAGCTGCCGAAGAACCCGCGCCGCCGGTCCGGCGCGTACTCGGCGACGAGCGTGAGCGCGCCGGTGTGCTCGCCACCGGCCGAGAAGCCTTGCAGCATCCGGATGAACAGCACCAGCAGCGGCGCCGCGATCCCGATCGTGTCGTGGCTCGGCGCCAGGCCCAGCGCGCGGGTGGCCACCGTCATCAGCAGCACGGTGAAGGAGAGGACCCGGGTCCGTCCGATCCGGTCACCGAGCGGGCCGAACACGAACCCACCGAGCGGTCGCACGACGAAGGCCGCCGCGAACGTGCCCAGGGTCAGCACGCCCGACCGCTCGCCGGCCTCCGGGAAGAGCACCCGGTTCAGCACGACCGCGGCGAGGTAGGAGAAGAGCCCGAAGTCGTACCACTCGGCCACGTTCCCGATCGACGCCGCGGTGGCCGCGCGGCGGACCGTGCGCTCCTCCTCGACCGCCGGAGCGGGCCCGCCCCGCGGGCGTCTCCGCGGGCTGCTGGTCATGGGGTCCCTTCCGGCGCTGGAGGCACGTCGCGGCGCAGTGTCGCAACCCGGCCATCGTGGCCGACATGTCGTACGTGGTCCATCAGTGATATATCTTTCATTCGGTCGGCGGGGTCGTGCGGTCCGTGGCGCCGTGTGGTCCCCCGTCCGCCCCCGTCGTCGTCCGATGGCGAGCTGGTGAGCCGTGTCCCGAGTGGATCCCCTGGTGGCCGACCCCTTGTGCGACAGCCGGAGTCGATCCGGTGCGCCGGGCGGTCCCCGCGCGGCCGTCCGGGCGCCCGGACAGTCGGCCGACGCGGGGACCCGTGTGTCACCGGTCTGCTCCGGACGTGTGACGCCGGTGTTTCGGCTGCTCCGGACCCGGTCGCGCGGCGAAATCACTCGTTGACGACCGGCAGTGCCGGCCCCATCCTACGGTTGCGCATGAGATGGCGAGTTTCGCGATAGGCAACACGGGAGGAACCATGATCTTCGTGGGCGAGCTGTCCGACATCCCGGTCGGAGAGTCCGTTCGTGTCCTGGGGACGGTGGCGATCGCGGTGTTCAATGTCGACGGCGAGCTCTTCGGCATCGACGACACCTGCACCCACCAGGACGCCTCGCTGTCCGACGGCTGGCTCGAGGGCTGCGCGGTCGAGTGCCCGCTGCACGCGGCCTGCTTCGACCTCCGCACCGGCCGGCCGAGCGGCCCGCCCGCCAAGACGCCCGTCCGCACACATGCCGTGGTCGTCGACGACGGCCGGGTCTTCGTCGACGAGTCCGTCCCGGCCGGAGCCGAGACGGCCGGGCTGGCGACCGGGGTCGCGCCCTGATGCGCGACGTGACCGTGGTCGGGGCCTCGCTCGCCGGGCTCGCGACCGTCCGGGCGTTGCGCGAGCAGGGCTTCGACGGCCGGATCGTGGTCGTGGGCGACGAGAAGCACGCCCCGTACGACCGGCCCCCGCTGTCGAAGGAGTTCCTCGCGGGCACCGCGTCCGAGGAGGACATCGCGCTCGCCGGCCCGGACGACGCCGAGCCGGCGGCCGAGTGGCGGCTCGGCCGCACGGCGATCGCGCTCGACGGTTCGGGCCGGGTCGTCACCCTCGACGACGGTGAGCGCCTGGCCTCCGACGCCGTCGTCCTCGCCACGGGGGCCCGGGCCCGCGCCCTCCCGGGCGAGCTCCCGCGGGGGGTGCACACCCTGCGCACCCTCGACGACGCCCGCGCCCTGCGGGCCGATCTCGTGCCGGGCAGGCGGCTGGTCGTGATCGGAGCCGGGTTCGTCGGCGCCGAGGTCGCGTCGACCGCGGCCGGGCTCGGGCTCGACGTCGACGTCGTCGAGGCCGCCCCGGTCCCGCTGCACCGCGCGCTCGGTCCGGAGCTGGGGGCCGCCTGCGGCCTCCTGCACGAGCACAACGGGGTGCGCCTGCACCGGGGGACCGGCGTCGCCGGGCTCGGCGGGTCGCCCCGGGTCACCGTCGTCCGGCTCGACGACGGCCGGGAGCTCCCGGCCGACGTGGTGGTGGCCGGCATCGGTGCCGCGCCCAACGTGGAGTGGCTGGCGGGTTCCGGGCTGGAGCTCGACGACGGGGTCGTCACCGACTCCCGCGGGATGACGGCGCTGCCCGAGGTCGTCGCGGTCGGGGACTGTGCCCGGACGCACCGCGACTACACCGGGAGCCGGCTGCGGCTGGAGCACTGGACCAACGCCCTGCAGCAACCCGCGGTCGCCATCGCGGCGCTGCTCGGGACCACGCACACGCTGCCGTCGCACCACGCCGTGCCCTACTTCTGGTCCGACCAGTACGGCCACCGGATCCAGTTCGCCGGGCACCGCGCGGCGGACGGGACGGTCCGGGTGGAGGAGGGCGACCCCGCGGAGCCCGCGGCGGGTCTCCTGGCGCTCTTCCTGGACGCCGCGGGCGAGCCCGTCGGCGTCGTCGGGATCGACCGGCCCCGCCCGTTCGGCCGGTGGCGCCGGGAGCTGGCCGGACGCCTGTAGCCGGTGGTCGCGCGTGTGGTGCAGGTCCCGGGCGGGCCTGCACCACACGCATGCCCGGGGCCGGCAGCAGGCCGCCCGGCGATGCGTCCGAGCCGCCCCTGACGACCTCTTGACCGTGCAGAACCAGGCGTGCCAGTCTCGTGCGTGTTGATATATCAATCCTCTCGTTCAGATATGTGGAGGTGGCCATGACGACGTCCGCCGTGGACCGGATCGGGACCGGGCCGGGTACGTCCACCGGCCCGCTGGACGGGTCGCTGCAGCACACCGACCCCGAGGTGCGCGCCGCCGTCGCCGCCGAGCTCGGCCGCCAGCGGCGGACCCTGGAGATGATCGCCAGCGAGAACTTCGCGCCGCAGGCGGTCATGGAGGCGCAGGGGTCGGTCCTGACCAACAAGTACGCCGAGGGCTACCCGGGCCGGCGCTACTACGGCGGCTGCGAGCACGTCGACGTGATCGAGCAGCTGGCGATCGACCGGTTGACGGAGCTCTTCGGGGCCGGGTTCGCGAACGTCCAGCCGCACTCCGGGGCGCAGGCCAACGCCGCAGCGATGGCCGCGCTGCTCGACCCGGGCGACACGATCCTCGGCCTGGACCTCGCCCACGGCGGGCACCTCACACACGGGATGCGGCTGAACTTCTCGGGCCGGCTCTACGACGTCGCGGCGTACCACGTCCGCCCCGACGACCACCGGGTCGACATGGACGAGGTCGAGCGCCTGGCCCACGAGCGACGGCCGAAGCTGATCGTCGCCGGGTGGTCGGCGTACCCGCGGCACCTCGACTTCGCCGCGTTCCGGCGGATCGCCGACGCCGTCGGCGCGTACCTGATGGTCGACATGGCGCACTTCGCCGGGCTCGTCGCCGCCGGGCTGCACCCGTCGCCGGTGCCGTACGCCGACGTCGTCACCAGCACCACCCACAAGACCCTCGGCGGCCCGCGCGGGGGCGTGATCCTCGCCAGGGCGGAGCTCGCGAAGAAGCTGAACTCGACGGTCTTCCCGGGGCAGCAGGGCGGCCCGCTGGAGCACGTGATCGCCGCCAAGGCCGTGGCGTTCCGGCTCGCCGGGACGCCCGCGTTCGCCGAGCGCCAGCAGCGCACGCTCGACGGCGCGCAGCTCATCGCGTCCCGGTTGCTCGACGAGTCCGGCGTCGGCGTCGTCTCCGGGGGTACCGACGTGCACCTCGTCCTGGTCGACCTGCGCGAGTCCGAACTCGACGGCAAGCAGGCCGAGGACCGGCTGCACCGGGTCGGGATCACCGTCAACCGCAACGTCGTCCCGTTCGACCCCCGGCCGCCGATGGTCAGCTCAGGGCTCCGGATCGGCACCCCCGCCCTCGCCGCCCGTGGCTTCGGCGCCGGCGAGTTCGCCGAGGTCGCCGACGTCATCGCCCGCACGCTGCGCCCGGGCGTCACCGGGTCCGAGCTGGACGTCCTGTCCGGCCGCGTCACCGCACTCGCCGACCGCCACCCCCTCTACCCGGAGCTCTGACGCCGTGAGCACCACGACCGCGACCGCCGGCGACCCTCCCGGCGCGGACCTGCCCGAGCACCCCGACTTCCTCTGGCGCAACCCGGAGCCGAAGCGCTCCTACGACGTCGTGATCGTCGGCGGCGGCGGGCACGGCCTGGCCACCGCCCACTACCTGGTGCGCAACCACGGGATCACCAACGTGGCGGTCCTGGAGAAGGGCTGGCTGGCCGGCGGGAACATGGCCCGCAACACCACCCTGATCCGGTCCAACTATCTCCTGGACGAGTCGGCGTTCGTCTACGAGCACGCCCTGAAGCTGTGGGAGGGGCTGGAGGAGGACCTCGACTACCCGATCCTGTTCTCCCAGCGCGGGGTGCTCAACCTCGCCCACACCGAGCAGGACGTCCGCGACTCGGTCCGCCGGGTCGAGGCGAACAGGCTCAACGGGATCGACGCCGAGTACCTCGGCCCGGACGACGTCGCGAAGATCTGCCCGATCCTGAACGTCTCCGACGACATCCGCTACCCGGTGCTCGGCGCGACCTACCAGCCGCGGGCCGGGATCGCGAAGCACGACTACGTGGCCTGGGGCTTCGGCCGGCGGGTCGACGAGGCGGGGGTGGACCTCATCCAGGACTGCGAGGTCCTGGACTTCCTCACCGAGGGCGACGTCGGTGACGGCACCGCCCGGGTCACCGGCATCCGCACGTCCCGCGGCGACATCGCCTGCGGGCAGGTCGCGCTCTGCGCGGCCGGGCACACCTCCACGCTGCTCGACCGGCTCGGGGTGCGCACGCCGCTGCAGTCGCACCCGCTGCAGGCCCTGGTCTCCGAGTTGCTCGAGCCGGTGCACCCGACGATCGTCATGTCCAACGCGGTGCACGTGTACGTCTCCCAGGCGCACAAGGGCGAGCTGGTGATGGGCGCCGGCGTGGACTCCTACAACGGCTACGGGCAGCGCGGGGCCTTCCACGTCATCGAACGGCAGATGGCCGCCGCCGTCGAGCTGTTCCCGGTCTTCGCCAGGGCGCACCTGCTGCGCAGCTGGGCCGGGATCGTCGACGTCACCCCGGACGCCTCGCCGATCGTCGGCCGGACCCCCCTACGCGAACGTGCTGGTCAACTCCGGCTGGGGGACCGGTGGCTTCAAGGTCACCCCCGGCCTGGGCTGGTGCCTCGCGCACACGATCGCCACCGGCGAGCTGCACCCCCACATCGCCCCGTTCGCCCTCGACCGGTTCGTCACCGGCGCGCTCGTCGACGAGCCCGGCGCCGCCGGCGTCGCCCACTGACCCCGCACCGTCCACACAGGAGCCCACCGTGCAACTGATCACCTGCCCGTGGTGCGGGCCCCGCGAGGAGCTCGAGTTCCACTACGGCGGCCCGGCCCACGTCGCCTACCCGGAGGACCCCCAGGAGCTGACCGACGAGCAGTGGGCCCACTTCGTGTTCTTCCGGGACAACCCGAAGGGGCCCTTCCCGGAGCGCTGGGTGCACGGCGCCGGATGCCGGCGCTGGTTCAACGCCGTCCGCGACACCCGTACCTACCAGTTCCTCGCGGTCTACCGGATCGGCGAGGCCCAGCCGCAGATCCCGGGGGCCACCACATGAGCCGCGTCCACGGCTACGGCCGCGTCGACCGCACCCGCACCGTCGCCTTCACCTTCGACGGCACCACCTACACCGGCCACCCCGGGGACACGCTCGCGTCGGCGCTGCTCGCGCACGGTGTCCGCGCCGTCGGCAGCAGCGTCACGCTCGGCAGGCCGCGCGGGATCGGTGCCGCCTGGACCGACGACCCGACCGGCCTCGTGCAGATCGAGGAGCCCTTCCCCGAGCCGATGCTGCAGGCCGCGGTGGTCGAGATCCACGACGGCCTGGTCGCCTGCGGGGTGAACGGCCGGGGCCGGCTCGCCGCCGTCGCCGACACCGCCCGCTACGACCACCGCCACGCGCACTGCGACACCCTCGTGATCGGGGCGGGCCCGGCCGGGCTGCTCGCCGCCCGCACCGCCGCGCGGCGGGGTGACCGCGTCGTCCTGGTCGACGACCGCCCGGAGGCCGGCGGCAGCCTGGCGCCGACCGACCGCGTCGACGGCCGGGCGGCGCTGCGCTTCGTGGCCGACGTCGTCGCCGAGCTCGACCGGCACCCCGAGGTCCTGCACCTGCAGCGCACCACCGCGTTCGGCCACTACGACGACGGGTTCGTGCTGGCGCTGGAGCGGCGCACGACAGGAACGAGCACCGAGCACCGGGGGACCGACGAACCGCGGAACCGGTCCCGGCAGCGGGTGCACCGGATCCGGGCCGGGCGGGTCGTCGTCGCGGCCGGTGCGATCGAGCGCCCGGTCGCCTTCGCCGACAACGACCGCCCCGGGATCATGCTCGCCTCCGCGGCGCGTGATTACCTGCACCGCTACGGCGTGCTCGCCGGGCAGGAGATCGCGGTCTTCACCACCGACGACGCCGCCTACGCCGCGGCCGCCGACCTCGCCGGTGCCGGGGCCCGGGTCACCCTGCTCGACGCCCGCGGCACCGCCCCCGCCGAGCGCGCCGCGACCTGCCGCGAGGCCGGCGTCGAGGTCCGCACCGGCACCGTCGTGGTGGGCACCGACGGCGGCGCCGACGGTGCCGTCACCGCCGCGCACACCGCGGGCCCGGACGGCGCCGGGACGGTCCCGTGCGACCTGCTGCTCGTCTCCGGTGGCTGGACGCCGTCCGCGCACCTGTTCAGCCACGTCCGCGGTGAGCTCGTGTACGACCCGGCACTCGGGGCCTTCCGGCCGGGCCCGGCGCTCGCCGGCACCGAGGTCGTCGGCGCCGCGAACGGCACGCTCGACCTGGCCGGATGCCTGTTCGAGGGTTCCGGGGGCGACGCCCCGAGCGTGCCGCCGGAGCCGCCCCGCACGCCCACCGCGGTGCTGTGGCGGACCCCGGGCGACCCGGCCCGCCAGTTCGTCGACCTCCAGCGCGACGCGACCGTCGCCGACATCGAGCGTGCCGTCGGCGCCGGCATGCGGTCGGTCGAGCACGTGAAGCGCTACACCACCATCGGCACCGCACACGACCAGGGCCGGACCTCCGGGATGATCGCCTCGGGGATCACCGCCGAGCTGCTCGGCCGCCCGGACGGCGACCTCGGGACCACGACGTTCCGCCCGCCGTTCACCCCGGTCGCGTTCGCCGCGCTGGCCGGACGTGAGCGCGGTGTGCTGTTCGACCCGGTCCGCACGACCGCCGTGCACCCCTGGCACGTCGCGCACGGCGCGGTGTTCGAGGACGTCGGGCAGTGGAAGCGCCCGCGCTACTACCCGCACCCCGGTGAGGACATGGACACCGCGGTGCTGCGCGAGTGCGCGGCCGTGCGGCGCGACGTCGGGATCCTCGCCGGCTCCACCCTCGGCAAGATCGAGGTGCAGGGCCCGGACGCCGGCGAGCTGCTCGACCGCGTCTACACGAACATGATGAGCACCCTGAAGGTCGGCCGGGTGCGCTACGGCGTCATGTGCGGCAACGACGGCATGGTCGTCGACGACGGCACCGTCCTGCGGATCGGTCCGGAGCGGTTCCTGCTCACCACCACCACCGGCAACGCCGCCGCCGTCCTCGACAGCCTCGAGGACTGGGTCCAGACCGAGTGGCCGGACCTGCGGGTGCACCTCGCGTCGGTCACCGAGCACTGGTCGGTGTTCCCGGTCGTCGGCCCGCGCTCGCGGGAGCTGATCGCCGAGGGCTTCCGCGACCTCGACGTCTCGAACGACGCCTTCGGGTTCATGAGCTGGCAGGACACCACGCTCGACAGGGTCCCGGTCCGGCTCGCCCGGATCTCCTTCTCCGGCGAGCTGGCCTACGAGGTGAACGTCGACTCCCGCTACGGCCTCGCGCTGTGGGAGCGGCTCGTCACCGTCGGGGCGCTCTGGGGGATCACCCCGTACGGCACCGAGACGATGCACGTCCTCCGCGCCGAGAAGGGCTACCCGATCATCGGCCAGGACACCGACGGCACGGTCTCCCCGCACGACCTCGGCATGAGCTGGGCGGTGTCGAAGAAGAAGGAGGACTTCGTCGGGAAGCGGTCCTTCACCCGTGCCGAGAACCTCGATCCGCTGCGCAAGCAGCTCGTCGGCCTCCTCCCGACCGACTCCGCCACCCGGCTGCCCGAGGGTTCGCAGATCGTCGAGTTCGCCGCCGACGGCGCCCTGCCGCCGCCCCCGGTGCCGATGCTCGGCCACGTCACCTCCAGCTACCACAGCGCCGAGCTGGCCCGGCCGTTCGCGCTCGCACTGGTCGCGGGCGGCCGGGACCGGATCGGCGACGTCGTGCACGTCCCGTACCGCGGTGCGCTCGTCCCGGTGGAGATCACCGGAAGCGTCCTCGTCGACCCGGAAGGAGCCCGCCGTGATGGCTGAGACCCGCCCGCTGGAACCCGCCCGCCCCCTGGAGGCGTGGGAGCCGGAGTTCACCGCGCTGGCCCGGGAGACCGGCGGCGACCTGACGATCGAGATCGAGGACGTCGGGCTGGCCACGAACCTTCGGCTGGACCCGGAGTCCCGCACCCGCGCCGTGGCGTCCGCGCTGCTCGGCGCGGAGATCCCGACCCGGCCGAACACCTGGGTCTCCACCTCCGACGGCGAGATCGTCTGGCTCGGCCCGGACGAGTGGCTCGTCACCAGCCGGCACGCCCGCCCGCACGCGGGGGAGGAGTCGCTGCGCTCGGTCGTCGCCGAGCACGGCGGGTCGGCCGTCGACGTGTCCGGGCAGCGGGTCGTGCTGCGGCTCCGCGGCCGCCTCGCCCGCGAGCTGCTCGCCCTCGGGTGCGCGCTCGACCTGCACCCGTCCGAGTTCCCGGCCGGCCGCTGCGCGCAGACCGTCGTCGCGCAGACCGGCGTGATCCTGGTGGCCCTCGGCCACGCCGACGACTACCTGCTGCACGTCCGCCCGTCGTTCGCCGGTCACCTCGCCGACCGGCTGCTCGACGCGGCGACCGAGTCCCGGGTCGCCCCAGCGCGGTGACCCGCCACCTCTCACCGGGCCGCCCGCCGCCCGCCGCCCGCGCGGCCCGGTGAAGAACAGGAGACCACCATGAACACGACCTCCCGTGTCGTCGTCATCGGAGCCGGGATCGTCGGGACCAACCTGGCGGACGAGCTCACCGCACGCGGCTGGACCGACGTCACCGTCGTCGACCAGGGGCCGCTGCCCCTGACCGGCGGATCCACCTCGCACGCCCCCGGGCTGGTCTTCCAGACCACCGGCTCGAAGACCATGACCGCCTTCGCGACCTACACCGTCGAGAAGCTGACGGGCCTCGACACCGGCGACGGCGACGGCGGGTGGTGCTTCAACCAGGTCGGCGGCCTGGAGGTCGCGACCACCCCGGAGCGCCTCGCCGACCTGCACCGCAAGCAGGGCTGGGCGGTCTCCCGGGGCGTGCCGGCCACCGTCGTCGGGCCGGACGAGTGCGCCCGGCTGCACCCGCTCCTCGACCGCGACCGGGTGCTCGGCGGGCTGCACACCCCGACCGACGGCCTCGCCAAGGCGTCCCGCGCGGTCGTCGCCCTGACCCGGCGGGCGCAGGCCCGCGGCGCGGTGTTCCGCGGCTCCACCCGGGTCACCGGCATCGCGCAGGCCGGCGGCCGGGTGACCGGGGTCGAGACCGATGCCGGGGACACGATCCCGGCCGACGTCGTCGTGTCCTGCGCCGGGTTCTGGGGCCGCGAGCTGGGGAAGCTCGTCGGGATGCGGGTGCCGCTGCTGCCGCTGGCCCACCAGTACGCGCGCACCGGGCAGGTGGAGGACCTCGTCGGCCGCAACGACGAGCGGACCGAGGCCCGGATGCCGATCCTGCGTCACCAGGACGCCGACCTCTACTACCGCGAGCACAACGACTGCATCGGGATCGGCTCCTACGCGCACCGTCCGATGCCCGTCTCGATCGCCGAGCTGCCCGAGATCGGCGACGACGTCAGCGAGTCGGCCCAGCCCTCGATGCTGCCCTTCACCGAGGAGGACTTCGCAGCCCAGTGGGAGCAGAGCCGCGCGCTCCTGCCCGCGCTGCGGTCCGCGAAGGTCGAGACCGGGTTCAACGGCGTCTTCTCCTTCACCCCGGACGGCGGCCCGCTGATCGGGGAGTCGGCCGAGGTCGCCGGCTTCTGGATCGCCGAGGCCGTGTGGGTCACGCACTCGTCCGGTGTCGCCAGGGCGGTGGCCCAGCTGCTCACCGACGGCCGCAGCGACCTCGACCTGCACGGCTGCGACGTGCACCGGTTCGACGAGATCGAGACCACCGACGCCTACGTCGACGAGACCTCCCAGCAGAACTTCGCCGAGATCTACGACGTCCTGCACCCGCTGCAGCCCAAGCTGTCCCCGCGCGACGTGCGGGTCAGCCCGTTCCACGCCCGGCAGCGCGAGCTCGGCGCGTTCTTCCTCCAGGCGCACGCCTGGGAGCGCCCGCACTGGTACGAGGCGAACGCCGGCCTGGTGAAGGACCTGCCGCACGACTGGCGTCCGCCGTCGCGCGACCCGTGGTCGGCGATGTTCCACTCGCCGGTCGTCGCGGTCGAGGCGTGGAAGACCCGTACCGCCGTCGCGATGTACGACATGACCCCGCTCAAGCGGCTCGAGGTCACCGGGCCCGGCGCCTGCGCGTTCCTCGACGGGCTCGTCACCGGGAAGATGGACAAGTCGGGCGGCTCGGTGACCTACACCCTGATGCTCGACGAGACGGGTGGTGTCCGCAGCGATCTCACCGTCGCGCGGCTCGGCGAGCAGCTGTTCCAGGTCGGGGCGAACTCCCACCTCGATCTCGATCACCTGCGCCGGGCACTCCCGGGCGACGGGAGCGCCCGGGTCCGGGACATCACCGGTGGGACCTGCTGCATCGGCGTGTGGGGCCCGCTCGCACGGGATCTCGTCCAGCCGCTGACCGCCGACGACCTCTCGCACGAGGGCCTGAAGTTCTTCCGGGCGAGGGCCGCGCACATCGCCGGGATCCCGGTGACCGTGATGCGGCTGTCCTACGTCGGCGAGCTCGGCTGGGAGATCTACACCGGCGCCGAGTACGGGCAGAAGCTGTGGGACGTGCTGTACGCGGCGGGGCGCCCGCTCGGCGTCGTCGCAGCAGGGCGGGCCGCGTTCAACAGCCTCCGGCTGGAGAAGGGCTACCGCTCCTGGGGTGCGGACATGACCACCGAGCACGACCCGTACGAGGCCGGTCTGGGTTTCGCGGTACGGCCGCAGACCAAGGGCGACTTCGTCGGGCGCGCCGCGGTGGAGGCGCTCGACCCGGAGGCGGTCACCCGGCGGCTGACCTGCCTGACCGTCGACGACGGCCGCAGCGTCGTCCTCGGCCACGAGGTCGTGCTGGTCGACGGCGAGCCCGCCGGCTACGTCACCTCGGCCGCGTACGCCTACACCCTCGGCACCCCGGTCGCGTACGCCTGGCTGCCGGCGGGGCTGCCGGTCGGGGCCGGCGTCGAGATCCAGTACTTCGACCGCCGGATCCCGGCGTCGGTCGCGGCCGAGCCGCTGGTCGACCCGGAGATGACCCGCATCCGGCGCTGACCCGCCGGACCCTGCCCGCCGCACCGCCTGCCCGCCGCACCGCCTGCCCGCCGCACCGCCGCACCGAAGGACCTCCATGCGCTCCGACACCCTCGACAGGTTCCTGTGGGACCTCGCCGCCCGTGTCCCCGCCCCCGGCGGTGGCGCGACGGCCGGCCTGCACCTCGCCCAGGCCGCCGCGCTGCTCGGCATGGTCGCCCGCTACAGCGACGGCGACCGCTACGCCCGCGACGCCGACACGATCCTGTCCGTGCGCAACCGCGCCGACGAGCTCCGCGTCGTCGGGATCGGGCTCGCCGAGGACGACGCCCGCGCCTTCGCCGCCGTCACCGCCGCCTACGCCCTGCCCCGGGGCACCGAGGAGGAGAAGGCGGCCCGGTCGTCGGCCATCGGGTGGGCGCTGGTCGAGGCGGGACGCGTCCCGGCCCGGGTCGTCCGGGAGGCCGGGCAGGTGATCGACCTCGCCGAACGGCTGCGGCCGATCGGCAACCCGAACGTGATCACCGACGTCGGGGCCGCGGCCGACGCCGCCCGCGCGGCGGCGAGCACCGCCCGGCTCAACGTCGAGATCAACCTCGCGGGCATCACCGACCCGCTCGCGCGGATGGAGCTCGCCGAGGCTCTCGACGGGGTCGACGACGTCCTCCGCCGCGCCGACAAGGTCACCGCCGACGTACGGGAGCAGATCCGCCGATGACCACCGCGTCCACGTCCACGTCCACGTCCGCGCCCGCCGCGGCCGTCCTCGACGGGACCGGGCTCGCGCGGGAGATCCGCGCGCGGGTCGCGGCCGCCGCGGCCGAGTCGGCCGGACGGGGCGTGCCGGTCCGGCTCGCCGTCGTCGTCGCCACCGACGACGAGGGCGCAGGCTGGTACGTCCGTTCGCTGTCCGGCGCGGCCCGCCGGGCCGGGATCGTGTGCGACGTCGTCGCGCTCGCCCCGGACGCCGACGCCGGGACGATCCGGCGCACCCTGGCCGGGCTGAGCGCCGACGACACGGTGCACGGGATCGTCCTGCAGACCCCGCTGTCCGACGGGGTGCGGGTCTCCGAGCTCGCCGCGGGGATCGTGCCCGAAAAGGACGTCGACGGGGCCAACCCGCTGTCGGTGGGCCGGCTCGCGGCGGGCCTGCCCGCCCACCCGCCGGCGACGGCGGCCGCCGTCCTGGCGCTCCTCGACCATCACGGCATCGCGCTCGCCGGCCGCAGCGCGGTCGTCGTCGGGCGGTCGCTGGTGGTCGGGAAGCCCACCGCGCAGCTGCTGCTGCAGCGCGACGCCACGGTGTCGATCTGCCACCGGCACACCAAGGACCTCGCCGAGCACACCCGCCACGCCGACGTCCTGGTCGTGGCCGTCGGGCTGATCGGCCTGGTGCGCGCCGAGCACGTCGCGGAGGGCGCGATCGTCGTCGACGTCGGGACCAACACCGCCCCGGACGGCAGCCTCGCCGGCGACGTCGATGCCGCCGACGTCGCGACCCGGGCCGGGGGGATCACGCCCGTGCCGGGCGGGGTCGGCCCGGTGACGACGGCGCTGCTCCTCGACCACACCGTGCGGTCGGCCCGGGCGCACGGCTGACCCGGTCGGGCGCGGTGGCTCAGACGACCGCGCGGATCGCCTTCTCGAACCCGATCACGTGGTCGCGGGCCCGCTGCTCGGCCTCGTCGGCCCTGCGCTCGCCGATCGCCCGGAGCAGGCCGGTGTGCTCGCCGACGTGCTGGTCGAAGTGCGACATCCGGTCCAGGAACAGGCAGAAGATCCTGGTCGCCAGGTTGTCGTAACGGATCAGCGTGTCCTCGAGGTGCGGGTTCGCCGCGGCCGCGTAGATCGCGCGGTGCACGTGGAGGTCCCAGCGCATCAGGGAGTCGCGGTCGAGGGTCCGCACGTCGAGACCGTCGATCGTGTCGGCCAGCTCCACGAGGTCGGCGAGCACGGCGGTGCCCGCCGACTCGGCGGCCCGGCGGGCGGCGAGCGGCTCGAGCTGGACCCGGATCTCGGAGATGTAGGCGAGATCGGTGATGTCCACGCCGGTCGCGAACGTGCCGCGGCGCGGGTAGGAGATCACCAGACGGTCGATCTCGAGCCGCTTCAGCGCCTCCCGGACGGGGGTGCGGCCGACCTCCAGCGCCTTGGCCAGCGCGACGTCGTCGATCGCCGTCATCGGCGGGATGTCGAGCATGATCAGTCGGTCCCGGATCGCCGTGTAGGCCTTGTCGGCCAGGGAGGCGTACTCCGGCTCACTGACATCGGGAAGAGCGGTCACTACCGCATGGTAACCCCGCACACCGATCTGACAGTGCACCGTCAGTCCGCCGACTCTTGACGACAGTTGATATATCAATGCAGTATCTCACGGGCGGGTCCTGTCGCCACGGCCCGCCCGGAGGACGCGGAAGCCCGAGGAGACACCGTGACCCGTTCGTTCATCCTGACCCTGAACTGCGCCAACCGCACCGGCATCGTGCGGGCGGTGAGCGCCTTCCTGTTCGAGCGCGGCTGCGACATCGGGGAGTATCAGCAGTTCGACGACCCGATCCGCGAGCGGCTGTTCCTCCGCACCCAGGTCGTGGCCCCGGAGGGCGTCGACCTCGGCACGGTGGCCCGCGCCTTCGAGCCGGTGGCGACCGAGTTCGGGATGGACTACGCCTTCTCCGGCGACGCCCCGGCCCGGATCCTCGTGATGGTGTCCCGGCTGGGCCACTGCCTCAATGACCTGATCTTCCGGTGGCGGGCGGGCAACCTGGGCGCCGACGTCGTCGCCGTCGTGTCGAACCATCCCGACCTGCGACCGATGGCGGAGGCGGCCGGCCTGCCGTTCGTGCACATCCCGGTGACGCCGGAGACGAAGCCGGAGGCCGAGGCACAGCTCCTGCGGACGGTCGACGACTTCGACGCCGAGCTCGTCGTGCTCGCCCGCTACATGCAGGTGCTCTCCGACGAGACCTGCAAGGCGCTGCACGGCCGCGCCATCAACATCCACCACTCGTTCCTGCCCGGCTTCAAGGGCGCCCGGCCCTACCACCAGGCCTACGACCGCGGGGTGAAGCTGGTCGGTGCCACCGCGCACTACGTGACCCCCGACCTCGACGAGGGCCCGATCATCGAGCAGGAGGTCATCCGGATCGACCACGGTCACCACCCGACGGCGCTGCAGATGGTCGGCCGCGACGCCGAGGCCCTGGCCCTGTCCCGCGCGGTGCGCTGGCACTGCGAGCGCCGGGTCCTGCTGTCGGGGACGAGCACCGTCGTCTTCCGCTGACCCGACGCTCACAGGATCCGCTGACGCTCAAGCGTTCCGCGGGCGCTCACGGGATCTGCTGACGCTCACGGGATCCGTGGACGCTCGCGCGATCGCGTGAGCAATACCGGGTTCGGTGAGCGTCTCGCCGGATCCGTGGTGCTTTGGGGTCTCGTCGACGCGCACCGGATTCCCGGACGCTCACAGAGCCTGTCGGCGCTCACGCGTTCCGCGGGCGCTCGCGGGATCCGTGGACGCTCGCGCGATCGCGTGAGCGGTGCCGGATTCGGTGAGCGTCTTGCGGGATTCGTGGGTGCGACGGGACCTCTGACGCTCGGAGGGCCCTGGCCGCTCACGGGATCGGCGAGCGTTCCGCGGGTTCTGCCGACGCTCACGGGGCTGTCGACGCTCCCGGGGCCTGGCGACGCGCACGCGATCTGTCGGCGCTCGCGGGATCCGTGGACGCGCGCCCGATTGCGTGAGCAGCGCCGGGTTCGGTGAGCGTCTCGCCGGATCCGTGGTGCTGACGGGCCTGTCGACGCCCAGAGGATCCGCCGGCGCTCACGGATCCGCTGGCTCGCACGCGTTCTGACGGCGCTCACCTGGTCTGTCGGCGCCCACGCGATCTGTGGGCGCTCGCGGGATCCGCTGGCGCTCGCTCGATCGCGTGAGCGACGGCGGGTTCGGTGAGCGTCTCGGCCGGCTGCGGAGTGGAGCCTGGGGAGCGGAGGCAGGTGAGCTGGGGTGGGCGGGCGGGAGTGGGTCGGTGGACTGGGCGTGGGGCGGCCCCGTCACTCGCCGGGGTGGCGGGTGACGGGGCCGTCGGGGGTGCTCAGCCGAGGCGCCCGCGCACCCAGTCGTGGAACTCGCCGATGTGGTGCTCGCTCGGGACGAGGACGCCGCCGTCGCGGTACGACCGCGAGTCCATCGCCACCTGGCAGCGCTCGCAGGCCTCGAAGTCCTGCAGGTTGACCCGGTGGAAGAGCTCGACGGACCGGTCGATGTCGGCGCCGGAGTCGACGACCTCGGGCAGGTAGAGCTAGTCGCAGACGACCATGGTCCGCTCGGCCGTCAGCGGGAACATGCGGTGGAAGACCACGTGGTCGGGGACCAGGTTGATGAACACCTGCGGCCGCACGGTGATCGCGTAGTAGCGGCGGTTCTGGTCGGCGCCGACGCCCGGGATCGGGGCGAGCCCGGCCGAGCCGTCCACGGTGAAGCCCTGGACCTCCTCGCCGAACTCGGCGCCGTGGCCGACGAAGTACTGCGTGGCGAGGCCGTCGGCGAACTCGGGCAGCACCTCGGTGAGCTCCGGGTGGATCGTCGCGCAGTGGTAGCACTCCATGAAGTTCTCGACGATCTGCTTCCAGTTCGCCTTGACGTCGTAGGAGATGCGCCGGCCGAGCTTCAGGTTCTCGACGTCGTAGCCGACGATCGCGTCCGGCGAGCCGAGCCGGGCGGTGACGTCGCCGATCACCGTCTCCTCGAACGGCGGCGGGTCCTCCGCCAGGCACAGCCAGGCGTAGCCCAGCCACTCGCGGACGTGCACCGTGTGCAGGCCGTACTCGACCTTGTCGACGTCCGGCATCGCGGTCAGGTTCGGCGCGGCGACGAGCTTGCCGTCCAGGCCGTAGGTCCACGCGTGGTACGGACACTGGAAGGAGCGCTTCACCTCGCCGCTCTCCTCGGTGCACAGCCGTGCGCCCCGGTGCCGGCACACGTTCAGGAACGCCCGGACCGCACTGTCACGGCCGCGGGTCACGATGACGCTCTCGCGTCCGATCTGGACGGTCTCGAACCGGCCGGGCCGGTCGAGGTCTGCGCTCAGGACGGAGCAGAACCATCCCGTGTGGAAGATGCTGTCCTGCTCGGCCCGGAAGATGTCCGGATCGGTGTAGTAGTGGCCTGCCAGGGTCTCTCGCAGGCTCTCCGGCAGGGTCTGACCGCGGGGGGAGGGGGACAGCTCACCGGTCGTCATGGCAGTGCTCCTCGTGCAGGACATGGGTGCCCGCGGCTCGGGCCCGGGGCGGGGGAGAGGTCGATCGGGTGTGCGGGACCTGCACGCCGGTGCTCCGCGTGCGCGAGAAATGAGAAGGAAAAGCAGGGCAACCGTTGCGTGACAAGCAACCGGTCGCTCAATGTGCACCATGATGGGAGCGCGACCCCGGGGGTCCTGTCAAGAGTCGATTCGGGCGACGATCCGCAGGTCGTCGCGCCTGTCGTGGCAGATCGGGCCGGGACTTCCCGAGGGCGGTGCGGGACGCGTGGCGGCTCCCGGGTCGTCGGCGTCGGGGGGTGGGCGCCGACCTTGACCGGCGCTCGTGCCGGACCTTAGCCTGTTCAGATATATTAGTCGAGTATCTGATGGCCGCTGTGAGGTGGCCCCTCCCCTGTGATCACCGCACGACCCTCGGCACACACCGCCCGCCCCGCTCCGCGCGGATCCCGATCAGCGTCGATCCGCCGCCCGGATTCCCGAACAGAGGTGGACACCGTCATGGCAGACGTCGAACCGCGGTCCCGGACCGCGGACCTCCCCGAGCCCCCGGAGCCCCCGGAGAGTCCGGAGAGCCCGGTGACCGCGGGCCGCACCGACCGGACCGTCTTCGGCGTGGGTGCGGCCCTGGCGCTGCTCTTCGTGGTGTGGGGCGTCGCGGACCCGCAGGGGCTCGGCGACGCCGCGAGCACCATGATCGACGGCCTGATGCGGGCCGGGGGCTGGGGTTTCATCCTCGCCGCGACCGGCTTCGTCGCGTTCGCGCTCTTCCTCGCGTTCAGCAGGTTCGGCCGGATCAGGCTCGGTGCCGACGACGAGCAGCCCGAGTTCCGGACGGTGTCCTGGATCGCGATGATGTTCTCCGCCGGCATGGGCATCGGGCTGATGTTCTTCGGCGTCACCGAGCCGCTGTCGTTCTACGCGTCGCCGCCCCCGGGGTCCGCCGCACCGGGGACGACCGAGGCGATGCAGACGGCCATGGCGACCTCGCTGTTCCACTGGACGCTGCACCCGTGGGCGATCTACGCCGTCGTCGGGCTGGCCATCGCGTACTCGACGTTCCGCAGGGGGCGCCGTCAGCTGATCAGCCAGGCGTTCGTCCCGCTGATCGGGCGCCGGGCCGCGGAGGGTCCGGTCGGCAGGACGATCGACATCTTGGCGATCTTCGCGACGCTGTTCGGCTCGGCCGCCTCGCTCGGTCTCGGTGCCTTCCAGATCGGTGGCGGCATGCAGGCCGTCGGCTGGGTCGACGGCGACGTCGGCGCCCCGGTGCTGGCCGCGATCGTCGTCGTGCTCACCGCGGCCTTCGTCCTGTCCGCGTTCTCCGGCGTCGCCCGGGGCATCCAGTGGCTGTCGAACACGAACATGGTGCTGGCCGCCGCGCTGGCGCTGTTCGTGTTCGTCGTCGGCCCGACGGTGCTCGTGCTGGACATGATCCCGACGTCGCTGGGGGCGTACTTCTCCCAGTTCTTCGACATGGTGGCGCGCACCGAGGCCGTCGGCGGGGAGCCGATGCTCGAGTGGCTGTCCGGCTGGACCGTCTTCTACTGGGCCTGGTGGATCTCGTGGACGCCGTTCGTCGGGATGTTCCTGGCCCGGATCTCGCGCGGGCGCACGATCAAGGAGTTCGTCGGCGGGGTGATCCTCGCGCCGAGCCTGGTCTCCCTGGTCTGGTTCTGCATCTTCGGCGGTACCGCGGTCGAGCAGGCGCAGGCGGGCGCGCGGTTCTCCGGCGACTCGAACGTCCAGCTGTTCGAGATGCTCGGGGCCTACCCGTGGGCGACGGTGACCGGGTTGCTCGTGATGGTCCTGGTCGCGATCTTCTTCGTGTCCGGTGCGGACGCGGCGTCGATCGTCATGGGGACGCTCTCGCAGCGCGGGACCATCGAGCCGAGCCGCTGGGTGGTGGTCTTCTGGGGAGCCGCGACGGGCGCGGTGGCGGTGCTGATGCTGGTCACCGGAGGTGAGGACGCGCTCTCCGGGATCCAGGACCTCACGATCCTGGTGGCCGCGCCGTTCGTGGTGATCATGGTCCTGCTCTGCGTGGCCCTGCTGCGCGACGTCCGGCGGGACCGGGTCGTCCTCCGCAGCATCAAGTCCACCGAGGTGATCGAGCAGGCGGTGGACTGGGCCACCGACCGGCACGGCGACGACTTCTACGTGAAGGTCGGCGCGTTCACCACCGAGGGCAGCGAGGACGAGGAGGTCGGCGAGGACGGCGCGGACCCGGACGACGCGGACCCGGACGACGCGGACCCACCCGTGCCCGGCGAACCGCAGGCGGAGCCGCCGCCCGCCGAGCCGTCGCCCACCGAGCCGGCGCCCGCCGAGCCGGCGCCCGCGGTGGAGCCGGTCACACCTCGGTGACGGTCACCCCGGCCTCGCGCAGCTGGGCGAGGGCCCGGCCGGTCGTCTCCTGCGCGACCCCGGCGCAGTGCTCGAGCAGCACCGTCGTCGTCAGGCCGAGCCGGGCCGCGTCCAGCGCGGTCGCCCGGACGCAGTGGTCGGTCGCCAGGCCGACGACGTCGACCTCGCCCACCCCGCGGGCGTCGAGCCAGTCGGCCAGCGGCAGGCCCGACTCGTTCTCGCTCGCGCCCTCGAACCCGGAGTACGCGCTGGAGTAGGCGCCCTTGTCGAAGACGCACTCGATCGGCGCGACGTCCAGCGCCGGGTGGAACGACGCCCCGGGCGTCCCGGCCCGGCAGTGCGGCGGCCACGAGTCGACGAAGTCCGGGGTGTCGGAGAAGTGCGGGCCCGGGTCGACGTGCACGTCCCGGGTGGCGACGACGTGGTCGTAGGAGCCCTCGGCGGCGAGCCGCCCGATCCGGGCGGCGACCGCGGCGCCACCCGCCACGGCCAGCGCCCCGCCCTCGCAGAAGTCGTTCTGGACGTCGACGACGATCAGTGTTCGGGCCATCTCACCCCTCCGTGGCGGGCGTGACGAAGCTGGTCGGGATCGCGGGCTCGCCGCGGGAGAGCTTCAGACCCTCCCACGGTACGGCCACCAGCGCCGCGCGGAGCCGCTCGCGGGCGTCGGGCAGCGAGCCCGTCCCGTCGACCAGCTCCCCGCCGCGGACGAGCGGCACCGGCAGCACGCGGTCGTGGTCGCCGAGCTCGGGCTCGGAGCCGTGCGGGAACACGACCTCCTCCACCGCGGTGCCGGTCGGCTTGAACCGGCGCAGCGCCGACTTCCGCCCGCCCCGCGACTCCTTCGCGCTGGACCGCTTGCTCACCGGGCGTTCGTCGACCTCGACGAGCTTGTAGACCATCCCCGCCGTCGGGGCACCGGACCCGGTGACCAGCGACGTCCCGACGCCGTAGGAGTCGACGGGCTCGGCGCGCAGCGACGCGATGGCGTACTCGTCCAGATCACCGGAGAGCACGATCCGGGTGCCGGTCGCGCCGAGCGAGTCGAGCTGGTCCCGGGCCTGCCGCGCGAGCTCGCCGAGGTCGCCGGAGTCGATCCGGACCGCGCCGAGACCGGTCCCGGCCGCCTCGACGGCGTTCGCGATGCCCTTGCGGATGTCGAAGGTGTCGACGAGCAGGGTGGTGCCCGTCCCCAGTGCCGCGACCTGGCTGCGGAACGCGGCGGGCTCGTCGTCGTGCAGCAGGATCCAGGCGTGCGCGGCGGTGCCGGCGGTCGGGATGCCGAACCGCTGCCCGGCGGCGAGGTTCGACGTCGTGGTGAACCCGGCGAGGTACGCCGACCGGGCGGCCGCCACGGCCGCCTCCTCGTGGGTGCGCCGGGACCCCATCTCGATCAGCGGGCGTCCGGCCGCGGCCGTGACCATCCGGGCCGCGGCGGAGGCGATCGCGCTGTCGTGGTTGAAGATCGACAACGCGAGGGTCTCGAGGAGGACGGCGTCGGCGAACGTCCCGGTGACGGTGAGGACCGGGGAGCCGGGGAAGTAGAGCTCCCCCTCGGGGTAGCCGTCGACGTCGCCGGTGAAGCGGTAGTCGCGCAGCCAGCCCAGGGTGTCGTCGTCGACGACGGTCGCCAGCGTCTCCAGGTCGGCGGGGCCGAACCGGAACCCGCGCAGGGCCTCGAGCAGCCGCCCGGTCCCGGCGACGACGCCGTAGCGGCGGCCGTCCGGGAGGCGGCGGGCGAAGAGCTCGAACACGCAGTGCCGGTCGGCCGTGCCGTCGGCGAGCGCGGCGGCCACCATCGTCAGCTCGTAGCGGTCGGTCAGCAGTGCCGTGCCCGGTGCCGGGGCGGGCGGGGGGACGGAGCCGGTCATGGGACGGAGCCTATGCCCGCCTGTGTCACCATGGTGCGCATGACCGCGCCGTCCCCGTCGCCCACCGAGCAGGTCTCGCCGGACACGGACGATGCCACCAGTCCTGACACCCCGTGGCAGGCGATCGTGTGGAACGATCCGGTCAACCTGATGTCGTACGTCACGTACGTCCTGCAGAAGGTCTTCGACTATCCCGAGCAGACGGCGAACGCGCTGATGCTCGACGTGCACCACAAGGGCAAGGCCGCCGTCTCCTCCGGTGACAAGGACACCGTCGAGGTGCACGTGGCGAAGCTCCACGCGGCCGGCCTGTGGGCCACCATGCAGCGCACATGAACGGCTGGAAGCGCAGCGGCCGCGGCGACCGCGTCCGGTTCACCTCCGGCTTCTCCGGGGAGGAGGCCGCGGTGCTCCGCGGCCTGTTCACCGAGGTCCGGCAGATGCTCGCCGACCGGGCCTCGCTGGCCCCCGAGGACGAGCTCGCCACCCTCACCGGCATCCGCACCGGGCCCACCAGCCGGCCCACCGACCGGGTGCTGGCCCGGCTGCTGCCCGACTTCACCACCGAGGACTCGGACCTCGCGGGCGGACTGCGCTCGCTGCACGAGCCGGAGCTGATCGAGGCCAAGGACAAGGCGGCGGAGACGGTGCTGGACACCCTCCCCGAGTCCGGCGGCCGGCTCGAGCTGTCGCCCGACCAGGCCGACGCCTGGCTGGCGGCGCTCAACGACGTCCGGCTCGCGCTGGGCACCGCGCTCGACGTCAGCGAGGACATGCCCGACCAGTTGCCCGACGACGACCCGCGGGGCCAGCACCTGGGCGTCTACCACTGGCTGACCTTCGTCCAGGACTCCCTGGTCCGGGTGCGCCTCCGCGCCTGACCGGGGTCAGCCGCGCCCGATCCGGTCCGTCGGCGGTGCGGTGAGCCGCGGCGCCGCCCCCAGGCGGGCGACGAGCGCGTCCAGGTCGACCGGGCCGCCGACCAGGTCGGTGCCCGCGGAGAAGGCGTCGAATCCGTCGCCGCCCGCGGACAGGAAGTTGTTCACCGCGACCCGGTACGGGCGGTCGTCCGCGATCGGGACGCCGTCCACCTCGACGCGGCCCACCCGCTCCCCGGCCACGGCGTAGCGGACGTTCGACGACGTCTGCAGGACCGTCGGCCCGTCCTCCACTGTGAACTGCTGGTCCAGCACGGCCCGCAGCTGCGCGCCGGTCAGCGTCATCGTCTGCAGGACGTTGCCGAACGGCTGGACGGTGTAGGCCTGCCCGTAGGTCACCCGTCCCTCCGCGTCCGGGACCAGGTCGGCGCGGACGCCGCCGGGGTTGGTGAGCGCGAGCTGCGCGCCGTCGCCGCGGGAGGCGGCCAGGTGCGCGTCGGCGATCACGGTGCCGAGCGGGGACAGCCCGGACGGCGCCGCCGCCCGGGGGAGCGGTCCGGCGAGGGTGCCGACCGGGCGCTCTGCGAGCGGGGCCGACCCGGCAACGGCCCGGTCGACGATCTCCTGCGCGGCCGGGTCGGGCTCCACGTCGTGGGACACGATCTCGTTGCGGGCGGTGGTGGCGACCCGGTCGACGTCGCCGTCGGCGGTGATCGTGAGGTCGAGGGCGGACAGCAGCCTGCCGAACGACAGGCCCTGCACGAACGGGCGCGGTGCACCGGCCGGGTCGGTGGCGCTGCACACGTACTGCTGGTGCGAGTGGGCGGAGAGGACGGCGTCGACGTCGGCGGAGACGGCCGCGGCGATCCGCGAGCCCGGCCCGCCCGGTTCCAGCGCACAGGAGTCCGGGCCGCCGTCGGAGTCGTCGCCCTGGTGCAGCAGCAGGACCTGGGCCCGCACCCCCTGCGCGGTGAGGTCGCGGGACGCGGCGTCCACGGCGGCGACCTCGTCGCCGATCTCCAGGCCGCGCAGGCCGTCCGGCGAGACGAGCCCGGGCAGCTCGGTGAGCGTCGCGCCGATGATCCCGATCCGGGTGCCGCCGGCCTCGACGACGTGGGTCGCCGGCAGCGCCGGGCCGCCGCCGTCCTCGGTGACGTTCGCGGCGAGGACCGGGAAGGACGCGCCGTCGAAGGACGGGGTGAACCGGCAGCCGTCGGACGGGTGGCAGCCACCACCCGCGATGCGGCGCAGCTCGGTGATGCCCTCGTCGAACTCGTGGTTGCCCGCCACCGAGGCCGCCACGCCCATCCCGTCGAGCACCTCGATCGTCGGCTCGTCGCGGAACAGCGCCGACGCCAGCGGGGAGGCGCCGATGTTGTCGCCGGTCGAGAGCAGCACCGAGTCCGGCTCCTCGGCGCGCAGCCGTTCCACGTGCGCGGCCAGGTAGGCGGCGCCGCCGGCGTCGACCTCGGCGCCGTCGTCGCCGGTCACCCTGGCCGAGGACCCCGTCGGCGGCTCGAGGGTGCCGTGCAGGTCGTTGAACGCGATGACCCGGACCGTGCCGGGATCGCCACCGGCGTCCGGACGGCCGGCCAGGGTGCGGGACTCGGCGGCGACGGCCACCACGAGGACCGACGCGAACACCGCTGCCAGGACGATGCCGGTCCGGCGGGAGGAGGCGGCGGGCACGCCGCGCAGTATCGCCGCGGCGCGCCCGCCGGCACCGTGGCGTGGGTCACGAACGGGGGCGTCCGGCGGATGAACGTTGTGAGCCGCGCCGAGCGATGTGCGACGGCCCGGACCGGGCCCGTATCCTCGGCCGCGTGCTGGCCATCCGAGCGGACCTCGTCGACGAGATCGTCGCGCACGCCCGGCGGGACTTCCCGCTGGAGGCGTGCGGTCAGCTCGTGGGGCCGGAGCACGGCGAGCACGCCGAGCGCTACGTCCCGATGACCAACGCCGACGAGATCGAGAGCGACTTCGCGTTCTCCCCCGTCGAGGACATCAGGCTGGAGCGCGCGCTCGACGCCGCCGGGGAACGCCGGATGCTCGTCGTCCACTCGCACACCCGCGTCCCGCGCCGTCCGCTGACCGACACCGGACTGCCCGAGGCGTACCCCTCGGTCAAGGACGTCGCGCAGATGGAGTGGACCCCCGACCAGCACTGGCTGATCGTCGGGCTGGCCACGGCCGACGGCGAGCCCGAGGTGCGGTCGTACCACCTCGCCGGTGGCGAGATCGTGGAGGACGCACTGCAGGTGGTGGAGTCCTACATGTTCTCCCACACCGGTTCCGACGACGTGCCCGACCGGGCCTGAACGACCCTCCCGCGCACCCGCGCCGGAGGTCACGCGGGAATGTCGCCGTACTCCGGTTGCGTTGTCGCGTGACGAAACGTCCACGGCAACGCAACCCCCAGGAGTGATCACCGAGATGGCCGTCTCCGTCTCCATCCCCACCATCCTTCGCACGCACACCGGCGGCGAGAAGACCGTCGAGGCGAAGGGCGACACCGTCGCAGGAGTCATCGACGACCTGGAGTCGCGGCACAGCGGCATCAAGGGCCGCCTGATCACCGACGGCAAGCTGCACCGCTTCGTCAACATCTACGTCGACGACGAGGACGTCCGCTTCGCCGGTGGCCTCGAGGCCCCGGTCAAGGAGTCCTCGACCCTCACGATCCTCCCGGCCGTCGCCGGCGGTCGCTGAGCCCATCGTCGGCGGGTGCCGGGCGGCGACGCCCGCCCGGCACCGCCCCGTGAGGAGATCGTCAGTGCGTTACGACTCGCTGCTGGACGCCGTCGGCGACACCCCGCTCGTCGGGCTGCCGTCGCTGTCGCCGTCGGAGGACGTGCGGCTGTGGGCCAAGCTGGAGGACCGCAACCCCACCGGCTCGATCAAGGACCGGCCCGCGCTGGCCATGATCGAGGACGCGGAGAAGCAGGGCCGGCTCACCCCCGGCTGCACCATCCTGGAGCCCACCTCGGGCAACACCGGCATCTCGCTGGCGATGGCGTCGAGGCTCAAGGGCTACCAGCTCGTCTGCGTGATGCCGGAGAACACCTCCGAGGAGCGCAGGCAGCTGCTCGCCATGTACGGCGCGCAGATCATCTCGTCGCCGGCGGCGGGCGGTTCGAACCAGGCCGTCGCCGTCGCCAAGCAGCTGGCCGCGGAGCACACCGACTGGGTGATGCTCTACCAGTACGGCAACCCGGCCAACACCGACGCGCACTACCGCGGCACCGGCCCGGAGATCCTGCGTGACCTGCCCTCGATCACCCACTTCGTCGCCGGGCTCGGCACCACCGGGACCCTCGTCGGCGCCGGTCGCTACCTGCGCGAGCAGAAGCCCGACGTCCAGGTCGTCGCCGCCGAGCCGCGCTACGGCGAGCTGGTCTACGGCCTGCGCAACCTGTCCGAGGGCTTCGTCCCCGAGCTGTACGACGAGACCGTCCTGACCGGCCGCTTCTCGGTCGGCTCCTACGACGCGCTGCGCCGCACCCGTCAGCTCGTCGAGGAGGAGGGGATCTTCGCGGGCATCTCGTCCGGGGCGATCCTGCACGCCGCGCTCGGCGTCGCGAACAAGGCGCTCGAGGCCGGGGAACGCGCCGACGTCGTGATCGTCATCTGTGACGGCGGCTGGAAGTACCTGTCCACCGGCGCCTACTCGGGCGACCTCGGTTCGGCCGCGCAGGGCATCGACGGGCACCTCTGGGCCTGACCGCCGCCCTAGTGGTGGTCGTGTCCGACCCCGGCACCGCCCGGCGCCGGCGGCGGGACCGCCGCCGGGGCGCCCGGTAGCGGCGCTGCGGGGGCGGGCCGGACGCCGTCGGACCCGGGCGCGGCCGGCTCGGCCGGGACGGCGGGCATCGGGACGGCAGGGCTCCCGCCGGCCGGGGGGATCCCGGCCTCCGGAACGGTGGGCGCCTCACTCGTGACGACGACGGCGCCGGGCGGCGTCCCGCCGGAGGTGCCGTAGAGCAGCCCGCCACCGGCGGCGGCCGCCACGACGAGCACGCCCGCGCCGAGGACGACCCGGCCGCGACGACGGCGGTCCGGCGCGGCCGCCCCGCTCCCGGCACCACTCGTTCCACCGGCCTCACCCGGATCCCTCGTTCCACCGGCACCACCCGGGCCGCCGGCACCGCCCGGACGATCGGCGCTCCCCGGACCACCGGCACGTCCCGGGGCACCGGTGCGCTCGGCGCCCCACGACGCGGCCCCGAGCGCGACGGCGTGCTCCGGGTGCCTGCCCACCGAGGGCGGCCTGCCCAGCCCGGCCACGGCCCCGGCCATCGCGGGGATCCGGGCGGAGCCACCCGTCAGCAGGACCGTGTGCAGGTCGTCCGGGGTCACCCCCGCCGAGCGGAGCGCGCGGCGCAGCACCGCGACCGTCGCACCGACCCAGGGCCGGATCATCTCCTCCAGCTCGCCACGGGTCAGCAGGACCGCGGTCTGCACCGACGGCAGCACCACCGGGATCACCGTCTCGGTGTCGGTGGAGAGCGCCTCCTTCGCGAGGACGCAGTCCTGCCGGAGCCGGACGACGGCGGCGGCCGCCCGGGCGTCGGCCGGATCGTGCGCGGAGACCGCACCGTCGAGTGCCCGGTCGACGTGTGCGAACACCACGTCGTCGAGGCCCGCGCCGCCGAGTCCCGGTGCGCTCCCGGGCACGCCGAGGACGGTGGCCCCGGCACCGCCGACCCGCAGCACGGTCGCGTCGACGCTCCCGCCGCCCAGGTCGTGTACGGCGACGAGGGCACCGTCAGGCACCTGCCCGGTGGAGGCGAGGTGCGCGACGGCCGCCTCCGGCTCGGTCAGCACCCGGGCGTCGTCGATCCCGGCCGCCCGGTGCACCTGCCCGAACCGCTCCCGCTCGTACGGGCCCCAGGCCGCCGGGTGGGTCAGGGTGACGGTGTCCGGTGCGGCACCCTCCTGCGTCCCCACCATCCGGAGGACGTCGCGCAGCTGGTGGGCCATCAGCTCCGGCACCGGGTGCGGGGCACCGCCGACGAGCACCGGGACCGGGTCGCCGAGCCGCGCCCCGACCCCGCGGACCACCCGGTCCGGTGCACCGGCGGCCCCGCGCTCGGCCGCGTCACCGGTCAGGACGGTCCCGTCGGGACGCAGCAGCACCACCGACGGCACGGCCGTGGTCCGGTCGCCCAGCGTCGCCGTCCCGACCCGGCCGTCCCGCTCCACCGCGGCGGTGGTGCAGGTCGTACCGAGGTCGACGGCCAGGCCGTATCCCATCGCGCCCGCCCTCCTCCCCGAGCCCGTCCGGCCCGGGGTCGTCACACACCGTCCCGGCGTTGCCGGGTGCACGCCTGATTCGCCCGATCGGCCGCACCCGTCGTCGGTACCGTCGAGGCCATGACCGCTCTCCCGTCCGGCCGTGCTCGCGTGCGCGTGCTCCCGCCCGCTCCGGCACGGGCCGCGGCGATCATGCTGCTGTTCACGGCCGCGCTGTACATCGTCGAAACCGTGGATTCCGCCTCCGGCGGCATGGTGGAGCAGGCCGGGGCGATCTACCCGCGCGACACCGACGGGCTCGCCGGGATCCTCACCGCGCCGCTGCTGCACGGCGACTGGGCGCACCTCGTCGCGAACACCGTGCCGTTCCTGGTGTTCGGCTTCCTCGCGATGTCCGGCGGGGTCGGGCAGTGGTTAGTGGTGACCGCGACGATCTGGGTGGTCAGCGGCGTCGGGGTCTGGCTGATCTCCCCGCTGCCGGTGATCGGGGCGTCGTCGATCGTGTTCGGCTGGTTCCTGTTCCTGCTGGTCCGCGGCTTCTACGCGCGCAACGGGCGGCAGATCCTGCTCGCCGTCGTGCTGTTCCTCGTCTGGGGTTCGCTGCTGTGGGGGGTGCTGCCGTCCGACCCGATGGTGTCCTGGCAGGGCCACCTGTTCGGCGCGGTCGGCGGCGTGGTCGCCGCGTCCTGGGTGGCGAAGGCCGACCGCCGCGCCACGCCTACCCTGGGGGTGTGAGCAGCGAGCGGGGGATCGACGCACCGATCGGGATCTTCGACTCCGGCGTGGGTGGTCTCACCGTCGCCCGCTCCGTGATCGACCTCCTGCCCGCCGAGCAGATCGTCTACGTCGGCGACACCGCGCACAGCCCGTACGGGCCCCGCACGATCGCCGACATCCGCCGGCTCGCGCTGCAGATCGGCGACGAGCTCGTCGAGTCCGGGGTGAAGGCGCTGGTCATCGCCTGCAACTCGGCGTCGGCGGCCTGCCTCGCCGACTTCCGCGAGCGCTACCCGGTCCCGGTCGTCGAGGTCGTCCGCCCCGCCGTGCGACGTGCCGTCGCCGCCACCCGCAACGGCCGGATCGGCGTCATCGGGACGCAGGCGACGATCGCCTCCGGCGCCTACGCCGACGCCTTCGACGCCGCCCGCGACACCGAGATCACCTCCGTCGCGTGCCCCCGCTTCGTCGACTTCGTCGAACGCGGCACCACCAGCGGCCGGCAGGTGCTCGGCGTCGCCGAGGGCTACCTGGAGCCGCTGCAGCGGGCCGGGGTCGACACCGTCGTCCTCGGCTGCACGCACTACCCGCTGCTCACCGGGGTCCTGGAGATCGTCCTCGGCCCGGACGTGACGCTGGTGTCCTCGGCCGACGAGACCGCCCGCACCCTCGTGCGCACCCTGCACACCCGTGACCTGCTGCGCGACGACACCGCACCGGCGGCGGCGCACCGTTTCCTCGCCACCGGCGACCCGGAGCCGTTCCGCCGGCTCGGCCGCCGCTTCCTCGGCCCGGAGATCGGTGCCGTCGTGGGGCGGGCCGGGTCGGAGCCCCTCCCCGGGGCCGGGGTAACGTCCGCGCCGTGATCGGTGCGCTGGTCCTGGTGATCACGGTGGCCCTGTCGGCCACCGCGCTGTTCGGGCTGGTCACCACGGTGACGAACCGCCCCCCGGGCGCGGTCCACCGGATCGCGGTCGGGGTCTGCACGGCACTCGTCGTGGTGCAGGCGGCCATCGCCGCCTACCAGGTGCTCGTCGGCGGTGTCACCCTGCCGGAGCAGAGCACCTTCCTCATCTACCTCGTCGTCGCGATCTGCGTCCCGCCGGTCTCGTTGCAGTTCGCCACCGCCGAGCCCAGCCGGTGGGGCGGCACGGTGATTGCCGTCGGCGCGCTCGGCACCCTGGTCGCGGTGCTCCGCCTGCAGGGCCTGTGGGTGCCCGGTGCCTGAGCCGGGGGAGGTCCGCGCCACCGCGACCGGGCCCGGCCGCATCCTCATCGCCGTCTACGGGGTCTTCGCGGTCGCCGCGACCGCGCGGGCCGGCGTCCAGATCGCGGAACGGTTCGCCGAGGCGCCCCTGGCCTACACGCTGTCCGGCCTCGCCGGGATCGTCTACGTCCTCGCCACGATCGGCCTCGCCGGGACCGGACCGGGCTTCCGGCGCCTCGCCTGGGCCGCCGTGCTGTTCGAGCTGACCGGGGTGCTCGTCGTCGGGGCCTTCACCCTGCTCGTGCCCGGTGACTTCCCGCAGGACACCGTCTGGTCCTGGTTCGGCGTCGGGTACGGCTTCATCCCGCTCGTCCTGCCGTTCGCCGGGATCTGGTGGCTGCGGCGCACGGCGCGATCGGGTTAGTGTCGCGCATGCGGCTGATCGTGCTCGGGTGCTCCGGCAGCGGTCCCGGTCCCGGCTCCCCGGCGTCCGGCTACCTCGTGGAGGCCGGTACCACCCGGTTCACGCTCGACCTCGGCAACGGCACCCTCGGTGCCCTCCAGCGGCACACCGACCCGTGGGGCCTCGACGCCGTCGCCTTCAGCCACCTGCACCCCGACCACTGCTCGGACTTCGCCTCGCTCGTCGTGCACCGCCGGTACCACCCGCGGCCGCCGTTCGACCCCGCCGAGTCCCCGTTGCCGGTGCACGCCCCGTCCGGCGCGCACGCCCGCTTCGCCCGCGCCTACGCGCCGTCGGAGGAGGAGCTGCACGGCACCGACCTCACCGACGTGTTCACGTTCCACGACCTCGCCGCCGTCGGCTCCTTCACCGTCGGCACCGGCGCGGACACGGTGACGGTCACCGCTCACCCGGTGGTGCACCCGTGCCCGTCGTTCGCCCTCCGGGTCGAGCACGCGGGGACGGTCCTCGCCTACTCCGGGGACACCGGCGCCTGCGACGGTCTCGTCGACGCGGCCCGCGACGCCGACCTGTTCCTGTGCGAGGCGAGCTGGCCGCACGACGACGCCAACCCGGCCGGCGTGCACCTGTCCGGCCGGGAGGCCGGGGCGCACGCCGCCGCGGCCGGCGCCCGGCGGCTGGTCGTCACGCACGTCCCCGCCTGGTACGACCGCGAGGAGCTCGCCACCGAGGCGAAGGCCTCCTTCGGCGCCCCCGTCGAGCTCGCCGCCCCGGACGCCGTGTTCGACCTCTGAGCGCCCCGGGACCGGAGCGGCCCGGCGGGCCCGGCCACGGGTTCCTAGGATGTCCGGGTGACACGATCTGAGGGCAGGACGGACGGACGCGCGGACGACGAGCTCCGTCCGGTGACGATCACCCGGGGCTTCCAGAAGCATCCGGCCGGATCGGTGCTGGTGGAGTTCGGGGACACCAAGGTGCTGTGCGCGGCCAGCGTGACCGAGGGGGTCCCACGCTGGCGCAAGGGATCCGGCCTCGGCTGGGTCACCGCCGAGTACGCGATGCTGCCCTCGTCGACCGACACCCGGTCGTCGCGGGAGTCGGTGAAGGGAAAGATCGGCGGTCGCACCCACGAGATCTCCCGCCTGATCGGCCGGTCGCTGCGCGCCTGCATCGACCTGCGCGCGCTCGGCGAGAACACCATCGCGATCGACTGCGACGTGCTGCAGGCCGACGGCGGCACCCGGACCGCGGCCATCACCGGCGCCTACGTCGCGCTGTGCGACGCCGTCACCTGGCTCGGCGAGCACGGGAAGCTGACCGACCCCAAGCCGATCTCCTGCCAGGTCGCGGCCGTGTCCGTCGGCGTCGTCGACGGCCGGGTCCGGCTCGACCTGCCCTACGAGGAGGACTCCCGGGCCGAGGTCGACACCAACGTGGTGGCGACCGAGACCGGCACGCTCATCGAGGTCCAGGGCACCGGTGAGGGCGCCACGTTCGCCCGCAAGACCCTCGACGCGATGCTCGACTCCGCGCTCGCCGGGATCGCCGGCATCGCCCGGATGCAGATCGAGGCACTCGACGCCCCGCACCCCAAGCTCGAGGCGGAGAAGGCCGCGGCCGAGGCGGCGGAGGGCACCGAGTGACCGCGGCCCGGATCCTGCTGGCCACCCGCAACGCCAAGAAGCTCGTGGAGCTGCGCCGGATCGTCGACGCCGCCGGGCTGACCGGTGTCGAGATCGTCGGGCTCGCCGACGTCCCCGAGTTCCCCGAGGCGCCGGAGACCGGGGCGACCTTCGCCGAGAACGCGCTCGCCAAGGCCCGGGACGCGGCCGCCGCGACCGGCCTGCCGGCGATCGCCGACGACTCCGGGATCACCGTCGACGCGCTCAACGGGATGCCCGGCATCTTCTCGGCCCGCTGGGCGGGGCGGCACGGCGACGACGACGCCAACCTGCAGCTGCTGCTCGGGCAGACCGGGGACGTGCCGGACGACCGGCGCGGCGCCGCCTTCGTGTGCGCGGCCGCGCTCGTGACCCCGGACGGCGCCGCCGCGGACGCACCCGGCGCCGACGGCGAGACCCCCGGCCGGACCGTCGTTCACGGCACGTGGCGGGGCACCCTGCTGCGCGCGCCGCGGGGCGGGAACGGCTTCGGCTACGACCCGATCTTCGCGCCGGAGGGGGAGACCCGGTCCTCGGCGGAGTTGTCCGCCGCGGAGAAGGACGCGGCGTCGCACCGCGGGCTCGCGCTGCGCGCCCTCGTCCCGCACCTGCAGGCCCTGCTCGCCCAGGCGTGACACCGGCCCCGGGTCATTCCGGGGCCGGCTCCGCCAGAACCTGCTGGGCGATCTTGAAGGCGGAGTTGGCGGCCGGGACACCACAGTAGATCGCGGTCTGCAGCAGGATCTCGACGATCTCGTCGCCGCTCAGCCCGTTGCGCCGGGCGGCCCGGACGTGCAACTCGAACTCGGCCCAGTGCCCGTGGGCGACCAGGGCGGTCAGCGTCACGGCGGACCGCATCCGCCGCTCCAGGCCGGGCCGGGTCCAGATCTCGTTCCACGCGTAGCGGGTGATCAGCTGCTGGAACTCGGCCGTCGTGCCGTCGACCTTCGCCAGCGCCGCCTCGACGTAGCCGGCGCCGAGCACCTCGCGCCGCACCGCGAGCCCCTCCTGGTCCAGGTCGGCGGGATCCATTCCGTCGGTCGCGGCGCTCATGACGGCACCTTCTCACGGTTCCGCGGCCCCGCCGGTGAGCGGTGCACCACCCGTTCCGGGACGTGACGACGGTCGCGGCGGCGTGCTGAGTACCGTGGCCGGAGTGCGGTGGTGGCGTCCTCTCCTGGCCTGTCTCGGGCTGGTGCTCCTGGCGAGCCTCGTCGTACTCGTGGCCCGCGCCTACGGGGTCTCCGTCGTCCCGCAGTTCGGTGAGGTGCGCCGCGTCGTCGAGGCCTCCGGGCCCTGGGGACCGGTCGTGTTCGTACTGCTCCAGGTGCTGCTGAACGTCCCGCCGTTCCCCCGCACGGTCTTCACCGTCTCCGCCGGTGTGCTGTTCGGCGCGGTGTCGGGCACGCTGCTGACCCTGGTCGCGACCGCCCTCGCCGCGATCGTGGCGTTCCTCCTGGTCCGGGTCACCGGCGGCCGGATGGTCGCGCGCTGGGCCGAGCACCCGCGGGCCGTGTGGGTGCGGCGCAGGCTCGACCACCACGGGACCCTGGCCGTCACCTCGCTCCGGCTGATCCCGATGGTGCCGTTCGCGGCGATGAACTACCTGGCCGGGCTGTCCGCCGTGCGGTTCTGGCCCTACCTGGTCGGCACGATCCTCGGCTCCGCCCCCAGCACGATCGCGATGGTCGCGCTCGGCGACGCGGTGACCGGGCACCTGCCGCCCTCGCTGCTGCTCGTCTCGGGGATCTGCGCGCTCCTCGGACTGGGCGGTGTCCTGCTGGCGGCTCGGCGCCCGCTGCCGGACGAGCCGGCGGCCTGACGAGCGGCGGTCTGACGAGCGGCGGCCTGACCGCCGGTCGCAGCGCGACCGTCGGGTGGTCGCCGAGCACCGGCCCGGCGACCACCCGACGTGTGCCGACGGCGGGATTCGAACCCGCACTGACACGGACCTAAACCGTGGGCCTCTCCCGTTGGGCTACGCCGGCTAGTTCTTACGGGTGCACCACGTCTCCGTGAGTGCATGGCAGTTCGGGCACAGGATACGGAGGTTCTCCAGCCGGTTGTCGGTGTGGTCACCGTTGACGTGGTCCAACTCGAACGGGATCGGGCGCCCGCGCCAGTCGAGGAGTCCGCACTCCTCGCACCGCTGTTCCTTCACGCCTTCGGCGATCAGCCGGCGACGCAGCGCGGCGCTGCTGTAGTAGGTCGAGCCCCGTACGAGTATCTCGGTGAGCGGGCGCGCGCGGCGCTGGAGCGGAAACCGTCTGCCCTCCGCCCACGCCTGTCCGGTGAAGTGCGAGGTGTCGAGACCGCGTGAGCTGATGTGGCTCCGGATGAAACGGTGCATACCCCCGCTCGGTGCGTAGCCCAGCCGCCGCAACACCTCCGCGAACGAGACCGACGCCCGCACCGCCTCGGCGAGCTGCGCGTCCGTCCAGTGGTGGCGCCGTCGCGCCTCCACCGGCCCCGCCAGGTGACCCGCGTCCGCCCCGACCCGCTCGATGTGGGCCCGGAGCACGTCGTACCGGCCCGGCCGGATCCCGAGCCGCCGGCAGACCTCGGCCAGCGTGGCCGACGTCGCCACGGCCGCGACGAGCTGCTCGTCGGTCCACCGGCGGGCACGGGGCATCACCCACCGCCCGCCGGGCGGACCCGCGGCACTAGATCTTCCAGTCCCGCCGCAGCTTCGCCACGTGCCCGGTGGCCTTCACGTTGTACCGGGCGTCGGTGACCGTGCCGTCCTCGCCGATCAGGAACGTCGAGCGGATGACCCCGGTCACCGTCTTGCCGTAGAGCTTCTTCTCGCCGTAGGCGCCCCACGCGGTGAGGACCTGCTTCTCCGGGTCGGACAGCAGCGGGAAGGTCAGCCCCTCGGCGTCACGGAACTTCGCCAGCTTCGCCGGCGTGTCCGGCGAGATGCCGAGGACGTCGATGCCCGCCCCGTTCAGCTCGGTAAGGTTGTCGCGGAAGTCGCAGGCCTCGGTGGTGCAGCCGGGCGTGCTCGCAGCGGGGTAGAAGTAGACGATCACCCTGCGGCCGCGGTGGTCGGCCAGCGAGACGGGCGTGCCGTCGGCGTCGTCGAGGGTGAAGTCGGGGGCGGGGTCTCCCGCCTGCAGCCGGTCGCTCATGACGATCAGCCTGCCACCCGGTGTGCACGCCACCGTCCCGAGCACGCCGCCTGTGGACAACTCGGCCGATCGGGGGCCGGTTGTGGACAGGTGGCCGCGACGCGCCGCCGCCGGGTGGCCACGCTGCGCGCGGGGTGCGGGCGATGGCTACGGTGTGTGCCACGCCGCCCGCAGCACACCCCGGCGGGCGCGAGCAGCAGGAGATCCCGGGCGCGCTGCGCGTACCGGCCGAGTCGGAGGAGACGTGGTGGCCCGCGACCCCGAGAGCATCCAGCACGAGATCGAGCAGACCCGGGACGCGCTGGCCGAGAGCCTGGACGCCCTGGCCGACCGTGCGAACCCGAAGAACCTCATCGAGGGCGGCAAGGAGCAGGTCGCCGAGAAGCTCGCCGACCCCAAGATCAAGTACACGCTGATCGCGGTCGGCGCGCTCGTCGGGCTGGCGCTGGTCCGCTCGATCCTGCGCTGAGCCCCGCCGGGCCCGGCCGGCCGGGAGGCCCGGCCGGCGCCCCGGTCAGGACAGGGTGTCGCGGAACTCCAGCAGCGCGGCCCGGTCCACCCCGTCGGAGAGCGGCCTGCGGTAGCGGGCGATCAGCCGGGCCGCCCCGAACCCGGCGACCGCGACCAGGGTGTCCCCGCGCAGGTAGCCGAGCACGGTGCCCTTCACTGCGCCCCCGTCGAGGCCGTCGCCGTGCAGCGTCAGCACCTCGTCCGCCGCGCCCGGCCGTCCGATCAGCTGGATCTTGAGGCCGAACTGGTCGGACCAGAAGAACGGCACGGTGGCCGGCGGCGGGTCCCCGCCCGCGATGTCCGCGGCGACGGCTGCGGCCTGCTCGGCGGCCGACGTCCAGTGCTCGAGCCGTGCCCGGTCCCCGGTGCGCGGGTCGGTCCACGCCGCGGCGTCCCCGACCGCCCAGACACCGTCGAGCCCCTCGACCCGGCCGTGCTCGTCGCACGGGATGCCGCCGGACAGGTCCGGCCCGCTGCCCTCGAGCCAGCCCAGGTCCAGCCGCCCGCCGATCCCGACGACGGTCTCGTCCGCGGACACCGTCGAGCCGTCGGACAGCTCGGCCCCCGTCGCCGTCAGCGACGCCACCGACACCCCGGTCCGCAGGTCGATCCCGGCGTCCGTCATCAGCCGGGCCACCAGGGTGCCGCCCCGCTCGCCGAGCAGGCGCTCCATCGGCACCGGCGCGGTCTCGACGACCGTTACCGCCAGCCCGCGGTCGACCGCGGTGCTGGCCACCTCGGCGCCGACGAACCCGGCCCCGACGACCAGCAGCGACGAGGCGTCCGCCAGTGCGTCCCGCAGCCCGTCGGACTCGTCGACGCTGCGCAGCACGTGGATGGATCCGGGCTGGCCGTCGCGGGTGCGGGAGGTGACACCGACGGCGAGCACGATCGCGTCGGCGTGCAGGGTGGCGCCGTCGTCGAGCTCGACCTCGCTCGGCCGCAGCGCGACGGCGGCGCGCCCGAGGTGGGTGCGGACGCCGAGCTCCTCGAGGTCGTCCTCCGAGGCCAGCTCGATCCGCGACCGGTCCCACTCACCGGCGAGGTACTGCTTGGACAGCGGCGGCCGGTCGTAGGGGAGGTGCTCCTCCGCCCCGACCAGGCTGAGCCGGCCCTCGTAGCCCGCCCGGCGCAGTCCCTGCACGGTCCGCAGGCCGGCCAGGCCCGCTCCGATCACCAGCACGTGTTCCGGCACGCTCATCGCGCTCCTCCCGATCGCGCCGCGGCCAGCCGCGCCACCGCGGTCCCTCGCACAGGATCTTCGCCGACACCGGCCGGCCCCGTCCGCGCGGGGCGGGGTCTACAGCGTGCGGTCGTCGGGTTCGAGCCGGTTGCGCAGCCGGGACAGCGTCTGGGAGAGCAGCCGGGACACGTGCATCTGCGAGATCCCGACCTCGTTCGCGATCTGCGTCTGGGTCCGGTTCCCGAAGAACCGCAGCATGACGATCGTGCGCTCGCGCGGCGCGAGCTCGGCGAGCAGCGGGCGCAGCGACTCGCGGTAGTCGACACGGTCGAGCTCGGCGTCGGCGTCGCCCACGAGCTCCCCGACGGTGGCGCCACCGTCCTCCGAGGACAGCATCTCGTCGAGCGACGAGCTGCGGTAGGCCTCGGCGGCCTCCAGCCCCTCCAGCACCTCCGGTACGGGCAGGCCGAGGTGCTCGGCGATCTCCGAGGGCCGCGGGGAGCGGCCCAGGGTCTGGGACAGCTCGGACACCGCCCCGTTGATCGAGACGTGCATGTCCTTGAGCCGGCGCGGGACGCGCATCGACCAGCTCTGGTCGCGGAAGTGCCTGCGGACCTCGCCCGAGATCGTCGGCACCGCGAACGAGAAGAACTCGCCGCCCTTGTCCGGGTCGAACCGGTCGATGGCGTTGATCAGGCCGACGGTGGCGACCTGGACGAGGTCGTCGAGCGGTTCGCCGCGGTGGTTGAAGCGGCGCGCGATGTGCTGGGCGACGGGCAGGTACCCGGTGACGAGCCGGTCGCGCAGCTGCTCCCGGCGCGGGTCGTCCACCTCGAGGCCGCTGTACTCCGACAGCAGCGGGGTGAGGTGTGCGTACTCGGGGTCCGCCGTCACAGGCCGGGTCCGGCGAGCTTGTGCAGCCGGATGGTGAGGGCGGAACCGCCCCCGTCCTCCTCACCGGTCTCGACCGCGACCTGGTCGGCGAGGGTCTGCAGCACCCGCCAGCCGAAGCTGTCGGTGGGCAGCTCCGCGTCCGCTCCGGTGTGCACCCGTGCGGAGACGTCGATCCGCTCGCCGTGGACGTCGAACGTGCAGCGCAGGGACGATCCGGGCGCGGCGAGCCCGACCAGCGTCGCGCACGCCTCGTCGACCGCCATCCGCAGGTCGGAGATCGCGTCGAGGTCGAAGTCCGCGCGCGCGGCGAGGTCGGAGGCGACTGCACGGACCGTCGGGATCAGCGCGGCGCGTGCCGCCGTCCGGATCTCGACGGTGGCGGCGCCGGATGCCTGGTCGGTGGGAGCGCTCGAGGTGTCCTCGTGGGCCACGCTGGGTCGTCCTTTCGGTCGGTGTCGCGCCCGGCGCCACCGGCGCCGGCCGTCGGGCGGGTCCCCGTCGTGCCGGGAGTGCCCCGCTCAGGGCCCGGGTATGCCGGTCTGGTCGGCCAGGACAGTGAAGAGCTGGGCGGAGCCGGTCACCTCGAGCGGTCGCAGGACCGCCCGGTTGGTGGCGACGACGTAGAGACGCCGGTCGTCACGGGCGGCCCGGCGTGCGGTGTGGATGAGGACGCCGAGCCCGCTGGACGCGAGGAACGTGACGCCCTCGAGGTCGACGGCGACGTCGCGGTCGTCGCCGTCGCCGTTCGCGGGACGGTCCAGCAGTTCGTCGAGCGCGACGCCGAGCCGGGGCGCGGTCAGCGTGTCGACCTCGCCGCGGACGGTGAGCACGGTGAGTCCCCGGCGGGGGGACGAGAACGTCACGCCGAGGTCGGCGCTGTCGTCCGGGTGCTCGACGCCGTCCCCGCGGGACGGCGGCGGGGATCCGGGCAGGGGGATCACCTCCGGGAACGGGCGCGCTGAGGCGCGTCGTCGGGGCGGGCGCCCCCGCCGTGTTCTCGACGGGGTCTCGCAGGTACGTGCGCGGGCTCCGCCGGGCGGGGCCGCGCGATCAGACGGTACCGGCCGGTCCCGGCGCGCCACGGACGGTGTCCGGCCATCGGCTCGCTGGGCCGTCCGGGTGGTCCGGGTCGCCGGCCGGACGGGGACCCGCCGGGTGGACGCCCCGGTCGCGCGGGGTCGGGCCGGTGGGTCCGGTGCCGCCGGAGGGGTGACGGCTCACCGGTGTGCCGTACCGCCACCCGAGGGATCACATCGACCGCCGGGCGGGCGTACGGCACCGCTCGACCGCCGGACCGCCGGCGGGGACCGGCGGCCGTCGGCGGCGCCGGGTGGTGCTGCGTACCAGCGGATGTGGTGGAGGACGGCGCCGTCCCCGATCCGCTCGCGGCGCGCGTGACCCCACTCGTCCGTACGGGGGCCGGTCCAGCGCGCATCCGGGGCCGCCGCCGGGGTTCACTGTGGCGGAGAGAGCAGATCGTCCCGGAAGGCACGTGATCGTCGTGGTGCAGGACGTGGCCCGGCCGCGCAGGCTGGTGGCCGTCGCGCTCACCGAGTCCGAGTCCGCCCGGGCCGGGGGCGCCCTCGCCGAGCTGTCCGGCAGCGCGGGTGAGACCGACCTGCTCGTCGTCCGCAACGACCCGGCGGACCGGCTGCGTCGTGCTGAGCCCGTGGAGGCCGAGGACTACCCGGGGGACGACCCGGCGACCGACCCGGACGACTCACCGATCACGATGCCGGTGTCGCGGATCCCGTCCGGTCCGGTGCGGTTGCACCGGCTGGGTCTGCGCTGGGTGGTGCAGGACGCGGACGAGCCGGACCTCGTCGCGGCACTGTCCGAGCTCGTCGGCTTCGACCCGGACGGTGACACGTACTGCGTGGCGCCTGCCTCGACGGGCGTGGTCGCGGATCCGGAGATCGAGGTCGTGCGACGGGCGGTCCGCCGGGTGGCGCGGGTCTACGGGCTACCGGTCCTGCCGTACCGCGCTCCGGCTGCCGGTGCGGCGTCGCTGCCCACCTGGCTGGCCGAGGAGGCCCCGGGGGCCTGACCCCGGCGCGGACGGACGGGTGCGGCGGTCAGCCGGCGGCGGCGACGAGTCCGGGGGCCTCGGCCGCGATGTGTCCGGCGTCGCGGCGTTCGAGGATCGCCCGGCGTTCGGACTCGCCGAGCCCGCCCCACACGCCGAACGGCTCGCGGCTCGCGAGGGCGAAACGCCGGCACTGCTGGACCACCGGACAACCCCGGCAGACCTGCTTGGCCCGCTCGGTGCGCCGGGAGCGTGAGGGGTTCCGCTCGCCGTCCGGGTGGAAGAAGACCGCGCTGTCCATCCCGCGGCACGCGCCGAGGCGCTGCCACTCCCACTGGTCGTCCATCGGGCCGGGAAGCCGGGAAACATCGCTCACGTGCTCACCTCGTCGGTCGGGACCCGGCGGCCCGGGCTGACTTGTCACCCGGTTCCCGAGGGCCGCAACGGGCAAACCTGCGGCCCGGGCCGATCGGTGCTATGAGGCCGTCCGGCGCGGTGGCGGGCCGGATCGGGCGACAGAGGGTCCCGAATCGTCGTCGCATGTCACGGGTGGTCTGCAGGTCCCCGCAGGTGGGCGCGACCGGACGCCCTGACACAATGATGTGATGTGAGTCACATCGTCAGGAGTTCAGTGCCGCCTGGACTCCCTCGTGGATGTCGAACAGGTGGTCCAGACCGGCGATGCCGAGCGGGCGCAGCACCCGTCGTTCGGCGCAGGCCAGCCGGAGCTCGACCCCGGCCCGGTGCGCCTCCTCGCGGATCTCGATGAGCGCCGCGAGCCCGCTGGTGCCGAGGAACTGCACGCCGTCCAGCTCCAGCACCACCAGCGTCGCGTCCGGGATCCGGGCGGTCACCGCGGTCCGGAGCCCCGGACCGGTGAGGATGTCCAGCTCGCCCTCGACCGCGATCACGACGACCCCGCCGGGCCGGGTCGTGGCGGCGAGCCGCAGCCCGTCGCCGTTGTCGGTGATGTCGGTGGCCCCGGTGCCCCCGGGGCCGGGTGCCGCCCCGGTCCCGCCGGATCGGCCGCGGGCGGTGCCGGGGCCGGGCGGACGCGAGTCGGTCATGGGCCGACGGTAGGCACGGTGCTGCGCCGCCGCCACTCGGAGCCGGGGACTGCGGTCCCCGGCGTCCGGTGTCAGCGGAGGCGGTGCCCACCCGACGGGGTCCGGACGGTCCGTCCGGTGCGCCCCAGCAGTTCCAGCAGCGGGACGACGACTCGTCTGCTGGTCCCCAGCGCCTGCCGTGCGGTGCTCGCGGTGAACTCCTCGCCGAGCCCGCGGAGCACCTCCAGTGCGCGCTCCGGGGCGTCGGGCAGCAGCACCACGTCGGGGGTCAGCCGCAGCAGCTCCCCGGCCCGCTCCAGCGCGGCGAGCTCGCGCTGCCCCAGGCTCAGCCCGGCCAGGCGGTCCGCCTCCGGCGCGGTGAACGGGCGCGCGACGAGGTCCGCCCGCAGCGCCGCCGCGGCCGCGAGGACGTGCTCTGGCGGGCCCGCGTCGGCGGCCGGGCGGACGCGGCCGTCGCGCACCACCAGACGGGGTTCCGCGGCCCGGGCCAGCGCGGCCTCCACCAGCCCGGCGTCGGGCAGCCCGGCCTCCCGCCGGGCCGCTGCGAGCGGCAGCCCCGGGTCGAGCGGGTCCGACGCGTCGTGCGCGGCCACGGCCCGCTCCAGCGCGGTGACGGCCGCGTCGGCCGCGGCCGGATCGAGCAACCAGCCGGCCGCTCCCGGTACCCGGGTGCCCAGCGCGGCGACGGCGTCGCCCGGCACGCCCCACCGCACGAGGTCGGCCGCCGGTACGGCGCCGCGCCGGGCCAGCTCCGCCGCGGCGTCCGGGACGCCGGTCGCCGCCGCCAGCTCACCCGCCCGGCGCCGCGCGGCGCCGCGGCGGCGCAGCGGGGGCGGCGCCGGGTCCAGGACGGTCACCCCCGCCACGATCCGGTGCGCCCCGGGATCGCGCAGCACCGCGCGGTCGCCGATCCGCAGCGGCAGCGGGTGCTCCGGGCGGATCCGGACGACGTCGTCGCCGAGCGGCCGCACCCGGACCGGGACGGCGGCCGAGCCGGCGTGCAGGGTCAGCCCCGTCGGGGAGGTGAGCTCCGGCGGCGGCCCGCCGACGCCGTGCAGCCGGACGTCGGCCTCGGTGGTGACCGGCCACGCGCCGCGGGCGAGCAGGACGTCCCCGCGCCGCACCCGGTCCCGCGGGACCCCGCGCAGGTTGAGCGCGACCCGGGCCACCGCACCGGCGGCGTCGACCGGGGCACCGAGCTCCTGCACCGCCCGCACGGTCACGACGTGCCGGCCGTCGGCGCCGTCGAGCTCCAGCTCGTCGCCGGTGCGCACGGTGCCGCTGCCGAGCGTCCCGGTGACGACGGTGCCCGACCCGCGGACGGTGAAGGCCCGGTCCACCCAGAGCCGCGCGGCGCCGTCCGGGTCGGCCGGGGGCAGCGCCGCGACCAGCTCGACGATGGCCGCGCGCAGGGTGTCGAGGCCGTCCCCGGTGGCCGCGGAGACGGCGACGGCGGGCCACCCGCCGAGCCCGCGGGCGGCGAGCCCGGCGCGGGCGTCGTCGAGGGCCAGCTCGGGGTCGAGCAGGTCGGTCCGGGTCACGACGAGCAGCCCGCGGGTGATCCCGGCGGCGGCGAGTGCGTCGGCGTGCTCCCCGGACTGCGGCATCCAGCCCTCGTCGGCGGCGACGACGAACAGTGCGGCCGGGACCGGACCGGCACCGGCGAGCATGGTGGTCACGAACCGTTCGTGTCCCGGGACGTCGACGAACGCCACGGTGGCCGGCCCGTCCTTCCCGGTCAGCGTGGTCCAGGCGAAGCCGAGGTCGATCGTCATCCCGCGTCGCCGTTCCTCGGCGTAGCGGTCGGGCTCCATCCCGGTGAGCGCGCGGACCAGCGTCGACTTGCCGTGGTCGACGTGCCCGGCGGTGCAGAGGACGTGCACCTACCGGACCTCCCGCACCGCGCGGGCCAGGACGGCGTCGGCCGCCGGCGGCAGCGCCCGCAGGTCGAGCAGACAGCGGTCGTCGGCGACCCGGCCGAGCACCGGCGGGTCCCCGGCGCGCAACGCCGCGGCGTAGCGGGCGGGGAGCGCGATCCCGGCGCTGGCCAGCTCCACCCCGGGGGCCCCGCCGCCACCGACCCCGGCCACGGTGTCGACGGCGGTGGCGTCGACACCGTCCGCGGCGAGCGCGGCGACGAGCGCGTCCGCCCGGCCGCGCAGTGCGGCCGGATCGGCGTCGAGGAACTCCCGGACGGGGGTCGGCGGCCCGGCGACCGAGGCCTCCAGCGCGGCGAGGGTCAGCTTGTCGACCCGCATCGCGCGGGCCAGCGGGAACCGGCGGACGGTCTCGACCAGTGCCGTCCCGCGTTCCCCGCCGCCGAGCAGCAGGCCGGCCTGCGGCCCGCCGAGCAGCTTGTCGCCGGACGCCGTCACGAGGTCGGCGCCGTCGGCGAGGGTCCCAGCCGCGTCCGGCTCGTCCGGCAGCAGCGGGTGCGGGGTGAGCAGTCCGGAGCCGATGTCGGCGACGACCGGGGGCCCGAGCCCGGCCAGCTCGCCGATGCCCACCGTGGAGACGAAGCCGCTGACGACGAAGTTCGACGGGTGCACCACCAGCAGGAACGCCGTGTCCTGGCCGATCGCGTCGGCGTAGTCGCGCAGGTGGGTGCGGTTCGTGGTGCCGACCGGGCGGAGCCGGGCGCCGGTCGACTCGATGAGCTCCGGGATGCGGAACCCGTCGCCGATCTCGACGAGCTGCCCCCGGGACACGACGATCTCCCGGCCGGTCCCGGCGAGGGCCGCGCAGACCAGCGCGAGCGCGGCGGCGCCGTTGTTGGCGATCCACGCGGCGCCCGCGCCGGGGACCGCGTCGCGCAGTGCCGCGACGGCCCCGGCTCCGCGGGTGCCGCGCCTGCCGGTCGCGAGGTCCAGCTCGACGTCACAGGTTCCGGCGGCGGCACCGAGCGCGGCGACGGCGGCACCGGAGAGCGGGGCCCGGCCGAGGTTGGTGTGCAGCAGGACGCCGCTGGCGTTGAGCACCGGACGGATCGCGGTCGCCGCCGCCGGGAGCGCGGCCAGCGCGTCCGTGGTGACGTCCGACGGGTCGATCCCGCCGTCGCGGGCGCGCTGCTGGGCCGCGGCGACGGCGCGCTTGACCCGGGCGCGGCCGAGCCGGTCGATCGCGCCGGCGAGCTCCGGTGCGGCGAGGACGGCGTCGGTCCGCGGGATCCGGCGGCGCGGGTCCGCCGCGGCGTGGCGCGCGGTGGTCATCGCCGCACGGTAGCGCTCAGCCGGGGCCGGTGTCCCCGGACGTCCGGGCGGGCTCGGCGTCCCCGGCCCGCGGGGTGCCCTCCGCGGCGGAGCCGTCCTCAGGGCCGTCCTCGGGGCCGTCCTCCGCACCGGCGACGGGCGCGCTGTCCGCCGCCCGCTGCTCGGGCAGGGACACCGCGGGAAGGTCCCCGGTCGCGGGCTCGGAGATCGCGGGCTCGGCGGTGGCGGGTTCGGCGGGGGCCGGCTCCCGCAGGGTGTGCGCACCACCTCCGCCCGGCGCGCGGGCCGGGGGGACCGCGGGCGGCGGGTCGGTGTCGCGGGAACGCCCGGGCGACGGACGCGCCGGCCCGTCGAGCCTGCCCAGCTCCGCGCCGAGCAGCGAGTGCAGCCGCGCGATCTCGTCGCGCACCGAGCTCCGCAGCTCGGAGACGTGCGCGTGCATCGACGCCGCGGTGTCGGCGACCAGCTCGGAGTTCCGGCGGGCCGCGACCCCGGCCGCCCGCTGCCGCTCGTGCTCACCGGCGGCGTCCACCGCGAGCCGCTCGGCCTCCGCCCGGGCCGCCGCGGTCGTCCGCTCGGCCTCGGCGTGCGCCGCCGCCGTGATCCGGGCAGCCTCGGCGAGCGCCTGCCGGCGCAGCTCGCCCGCTTCCTGCTCGGCGGCTCGGCGCCGCTGCGCCGCCTCGTGGTCGGCCATCCGGAGCACCTTGTCGGCGCGGATCCCGAACGTCTCGGCCGGCCGGGCCCGGGCCTCGTCCAGCGCGGCGGCGAGTGCGTCGGCCCGGCGGACGGCCTCGTCCCGGGCGGCCTCGGCCCGGACACGGGCGCGCTCCGCGTCGGCGAGCCGGGTGCCGGGGTCCTCGGGGGCCTGCTCGCCGCCGGTCACCTCCGCCCGGGCGCCGTCCCCGCCCCGCGACGGGGACGGGCTGCGCCGGGGGAGATCGGGGGCGGTGTCCCCGGCGCGGGTCGTCTCGTCGTCGCGGACGTCCTCGGCCACTCCGTCGTTGTCGACCACGTCGCCGCTCGTCCTCCTGTCGTGCTCCGGTGCGGAGCATCGCCGGCCTGTCCGGCCGGGTCGTTCTCGTGCCCCGCGCTCACGGTGGGTCAGTGTCGTTCGCCGGACCGTGCCCGGACAGCCCCCGTTCGGCGGACGGATCCGGCGCGGCGACCGACGGCGCGCTCCCGACGGTAACTCCCGGGGGCGGGTAGCGTTCCCGAGGTGACCAGGTCGTTTCCGAGGGGGGAACGCATATCCGACCGTGCGACCACGCGCCGGCTCACCGAGTACAGCCACGGCGCGGGCTGCGGGTGCAAGCTCGGCCCGGGACAGCTGGCCGAGGTGCTCGCCGGGGTGACCCCGCCGTCGCACCCGGACCTGCTGGTGGGGACGGACACCGGGGACGACGCGGCCGTCTGGCGGCTGTCGCCGGACCGTGCGCTGGTCGCGACCACCGACTTCTTCACCCCGATCGTCGACGACGCGCGCACCTGGGGGGCGATCGCCGCGACCAACGCCGTGTCGGACGTCTACGCGATGGGCGGCACCCCGCTGTTCGCGCTGAACCTGGTGTGCTGGCCGTCGGAGGACCTCGGCCCGGACGTGCTCGCCGAGGTGCTCGAGGGCGGCGCAGGCGTCGGCCGGGACTGTGGGTTCGCCGTCGTCGGCGGGCACACGATCGACGACCCGGAACCGAAGTACGGCCTCGCCGTCGTCGGGGAGGTCCACCCGGACCGGGTACTGACCAACGCGGGCCTGCGCCCCGGCGACGAGCTGGTCCTGACCAAGCCGCTCGGGATCGGCGTCGTCACCACCGCCGTGAAGCGCGGTGTCCCGGCCGCGGTCGGGGCCGCCGTCGCCGCGATGACCACCCCGAACGCCGACGCCGCGCGGGCGGCCCGGGACGCGGGTGCGACCGGCTGCACCGACGTCACCGGCTACGGCCTGCTCGGTCACCTCACGAAGATGACCGTCGCCTCCGGTGTGGACGCCCGCGTCGACGCGGGCGCCGTGCCGCTGCTCGATGGCGTCCGGGAGCTCGTCGCCGGCGGCGTCGTCCCCGGCGGAACGCTGCGCAACCGGCAGTGGGTGGACGACCGGATCGTGCGCACGTCCGCGTCCGACGACGAGGTGCTGCTGCTCTCCGACGCCCAGACCTCCGGCGGGCTGCTGTTCGGCGCCGCGCCCGGCGCCGCGGGCACGGCCGTCCGGTGGCTGCGCGAGCGGGGGCACCCGGCCGCAGTGATCGGGTCCGTCACCGCGGGGACCGGTCTGGTCCACGTCTAGGGTCGGACGGGTGGAGCCCGTCGACCGCAGCTGTGCCCGCACCCGAGCCTGGACCGACGAGGCGATGCGCCGGGTCCAGGCCGACGCGAACCGCTCCGCCGACACGCACCTGCACGTGCTCGACCTGCCCGCCGAGTGGGGCGTGCACGTGTACCTCAAGGACGAGTCGGTGCACCCCACCGGGAGCCTCAAGCACCGGCTGGCCCGGTCCCTGTTCCTGTACGGGCTGGCGTCGGGCTGGATCACCGAGGGGACGACGGTCGTCGAGGCCAGCTCCGGGTCGACGGCGGTCTCCGAGGCGTACTTCGCGCGGCTGCTGGGGCTGCCGTTCGTCGCGGTGATGCCGCGGTCGACGAGCCCGGAGAAGGTCGCGCTCATCGAGCGCGAGGGCGGCCGTTGCCACTTCGTGGAGCACGGCGGCCAGGTCTACGCCGAGGCCGAGCGGCTCGCCGCCGAGTCCGGCGGCCACTACCTCGACCAGTTCACCTACGCCGAGCGGGCCACCGACTGGCGGGGCAACAACAACATCGCCGAGTCGATCCTGGCCCAGCTCGCCGAGGAGCAGCACCCGGTCCCGGAGTGGATCGTCGTCGGTGCCGGCACCGGCGGGACGTCCGCGACGATCGGCCGCTACCTGCGCTACCGGCGGCTGCCCACCCGGCTCGCGGTCGTCGATCCGGAGGGCTCGGCGTTCCTGCCCGGCTGGCTGGCGGGCGACCCGGCCCACGAGACCGGGGTGGCGTCGCGGATCGAGGGGATCGGCAGGCCCCGGATGGAGCCGAGCTTCGTGCCGTCGGTGATCGACCGGATGTTCCCGGTGCCCGACGCCGCCAGCGTCGCCGCCGCCCGGCACCTGCGGGACCGCACCGGCCGCTGGGTCGGCGGCTCGACCGGCACCAACCTCTGGGCGGTCTACCAGCTGGTCGCCGAGATGCTCCGCAGCGGTCGCTCCGGCAGCGTCGTCACGCTGATCTGCGACGGCGGCGAGCGCTACCGGCACAGCTACTACGACGACGGCTGGGTCGCCGCGCAGGGCCTCGACCTCGCCCCGCACACCGCGGCCCTGGAGACGTTCGTCGCGACCGGACGGTGGGAACCGCCCGCCTGACACCCGTCAGGAACCGCCGAGCAGCTCCGCGGTGGCCAGCAGCCTCCGCTCCGACCCGGGCCGTCCGACCAGCTGCACGCAGGCCGGCCCGCCCGCGGTGGGCACCGGCGCGACCAGCGACGGCAGTCCCGCGAGGTTCCACGCGGCCAGCCCGGTCGTCCCGGCCCCGGTGGGGCCCGAGGTCACGGGCAGCAGCCCGGCCTCGGCGCCGGCGTCGTCGAGCCAGCCGACCAGCCGCTGCCGCCAGGACGCGGGGGTGGCCGGGCGGAGCCCGCCGAGCCGCCGCACCCGGCGTCCCCGGCGCAGCGCGCTGCGCGCCGTGCGGGGGAGCCCGGCCGGATCGAGATCGAGGTCCTCCACCCGGCGGGCCAGCCCGGCGTGCCTGCGGCGCGCGCCGTGCACCGGCAGGACCGCGCGGTACGGCGGGTCCGCGGCGAGCAGCCGCACGGCGGTGGTGCCCAGCACCCGGATCGCGGCGTGCACGGCGGCCGCCGCGGCCGGGTCGGCGAGCCGGGTCCGGCCGGTGCGCAGCGAGCAGGCCAGCGAGCCGACCGGTTCCCCGCCGTCCGCCGCGGGGGCGGCCGCCGGAGCGGGAGCCGGGCCGAGGGCCGTGGCGCCGGGGAGACCGCCCGTCACGGCCGGGGCGCGGCGTGCGGGGGCGGCCAGCACGTCCAGCGCCGCCCGGAGGTCGGCCGGTCCGGCGGCGACGACGGTCGTCTCGGCCAGTCCCGCCCACCGCCGGTCCGCGCCGGGGGGCAGCGGGAGCACGCGGCGCCCGGGCTTCAGCGCGGCCAGGCCGTGCGCGGCCGCGGCGGCGCGCAGCGCGCCGTCGCCGTCCACCCCGATGCCGAGGGGGACGGTGCCCGTCGCGACGGCGGCCGCGGTGGCCCGGCCGCCGGGGGACCCGTCCGGGCCGATCCCGAACTCGGCGGTGCGCGCACGGCCCGCGACCAGCGCTCCCGCACCGCGCAGCCGCCGTACCGGTTCGTCGCCGCGCCCGGTCGTCGAGATGCCCTCCTCGACGGCGACGAGCACGCCCGCGAGCGGCAGCGCGAACCGGTCGGTGCGCCGGTCCAGCGCGGCGGCCGCCGCACGCAGCGACTCGGCGTCGACGGCGAGCAGCCCGGCGGCACCCCCCGCCCGGTCCAGCAGGGCACACGCGTACTCGGCCGCGGTGCGCTCGCCGGCCCGGACCGCACCGGCCGTGGCCGGAACGCCGGTCGGTGCGGTGCCGGGCGCGGGGAGGATGCTCATCGTCGATACTGCGGTTCTGCGGAGGCGGACGGGAATCGAACCCGCCTGGCCGAGGTACTCGGCCACGTCGGTGTTGAAGACCGCGGGGGCCACCAGGCGCCCATACGCCTCCAGGTCTCAGGCCGTGCGGAGTGCCTCCGGCACACCGTCGGCGACGTCGAACAGGGACAGCAGGTTCGTCGCCTCGAGGGCGCGGGTCACCGCGTGCGACCCGCACACCAGGCGCAGCCTGCTGCCGTCGCCCTCCGCCTTCTCCTTGGCCTCGACGAGTGCGGCCAGCCCGGCCGATCCCAGGAAGGTCACCCGGGTCAGGTCGACCACCAGCAGGCTCGCGGCCGGGATCTGCCCGGCCAGGCGTTGCCGCACGACCGGAGCGGTCATCGTGTCGATCTCGCCGTGGACGTGGACGACGACGGCGCCGTCCCCGTGCTCGACCACCTCGAAGCGGACGACCTCGCCGACGTCGGGGTCCTGGTCGTCCCCCACCCCGGTGGGCGTCTCACTGCTCATGTGTCTCGTGCTCCCTCGACAGTCGTCGCCGGTGGCTCGGCTCCCGGAATCCCGGGAGCTTCACCGTGAGTGACGACCGGCCGCCGTTGCTTGACGGGCCGCCCGTGCTGCTCCCGCTCCAGCCTAGTCAGGAGGACGTCCCACCCTACGACCGCGGTCGCGGGTCGCACAAACGTTCCGCGGCACCGGCCCGGCGGTCGCCCACGGACGGTCGGGGGAGATGCCAGGGTGGCGTCCATGAGCGCAGTGCAGCCCGGGCGGTTCACGGTCCGGATCGGTGTCCGTAGCTACGAGATGGACGTGAACGGGCACGTCAACCACGCGGTGTACCACCAGTACGCCGAGCACGCCCGGATGGAACACCTGCGGGCGGCCGGGTTGTCCCAGCCGGCGCTGGACGCCGCCGGGATCACGGTCGTCCTCCTGTCGACGACCGTGCACTTCCGGGCCGAGCTCCGCGTCGGCGAGCAGGTGGAGATCGACTCGGAGATCGGGTTCACCGAGCGGAAGCCGTTCACGATGCGTCACCGGCTGGTGCGCGAGACCGGCGACGGCCGCGAGCTCGCCGCGGAGGCGGAGTGCACGATGGGTGTGCTGGACGTCGCGACCCGGCGGCTCGTGGCCGACCCGTACGGCCGGCTGGTGGCGGCGGCGTCCGCACCGGAGGTGCTGGGGCCGGGCCCGGCCCGGCAGGCCGCGACCGGCGCGTGACGGGCCGCCTGCGGACCGGCGGCGGCCCGCGGGTGTGACGCCCGCGGTCAGGCCGGGACGACCGGGTCGGTGCCGGCGCGCTCGCCGTCCTCCGCCGGCTGCTGCCCGGCCGCCGGGAACGCGCCGGATGCGGTGACGGTCCGGTGCCCCGGCACGACGGCCGGTCCGACGAACCCCATCAGGGGCGGGACCGCACCGCCGGCGCGGCGCACCGCCCGCCGGGACTGCAGGTAGGCCCGCGGCCCGTTGAGCATGCCGCGGGTGCGGGTCTGGTCGGCGTCGGCCGGCATCGCGTCGCCGGCACCGGCCTCGCGGGCGGAGATGTGGCGCAGCCGGGCGACGGCGGCGGGCAGCCGGCGCAGGGCCGCGGAGCGGCCCTGCGGGGACAGTGCGACCTTGGCCAGGAAGCTGCCCAGGCCGACCGCGTAACCCTCCATCTGCTTGCGCAGGGCCTCCTGGTCGGGGCGGTGGTGGTGCCACAGGTAGGCGCCGGGCAGGTAGCCCAGGACGTGCCCGGCCAGGATCATGCGGACCAGGAACTCGCCGTCCTCGCCGCCGTGGGTGGGGGTGCCCGGGCCCATGGCCTCGTCGAAGCCGCCGACCGAGCGGGCGGCGGTGGCGCGCACGGCGAGGTTGGCGCCGATGCCGAGCAGGCCGGGGGCGAACGGGAAGATCGGGGAGTCCGGCGGGGGTGCGGCCAGGGAGAAGCGGCGGGCGGTGAAGCCCTTGTTCCAGGCCAGGGCGGTGTCGGCGGCGCGTTCCTCGGGGCTGCCCAGGCGGGCGGCGAGGACGGGGCCCGACACGCAGGCCAGGTCGGGGTCGGCGGCGAAGGCGCCGGCGATGCGGGAGGCCCAGGCGGGGTCGACCTCGGTGTCGTCGTCGGTGAAGGCGACCAGGTCGGTGCGGGCCTCGGCGAGGCCGCGGTTGCGTCCGACCGAGGCGCCGCGGCGGGGTTCGCGGACGTAGCGGACCCGGGGTGAGCCGGTGGCGGTGACGGCCTGCTGGGTGCGTTCGTCGTCGGGGTCGTTGTCGACGACGACGACCGAGAGGGCGGGGTGGTCGGAGGCGAGCACGGCGCGCAGGCAGCGGGCCAGGGACTCGGGGCGGTTGCGGGTCGCGACGACCACGGTGACCGGGTCGGACCCGACCGGCGCCGGCACGACCGCCTCGGGCGGGCTGAGCGTGATCAGGGCGGCGTTGAGCTCCGCGATGGTGGCGTGCCCGTTCCGCAGCGGCACGGTCACCTGCCCCTGCGGTGTGCCACCGACGGTGACCAGCAGACGGGCGGCGTGGAACCCGGGGCCGACCCGCAGGTCGCGCAGCGGCGCGAGGCGGTCGAGTTCGCCGACCCAGGTCACGGCGTCGGGCGTCGCAGACTTCCCTGACATGTCGGACAGTCTCGTGCACGCGCCCTGAGACCACACTGAGAGCGCCCGTCGGCCGGGGTCCGGCTACGCTGCGTGCTCGACGGTGACCGGTTCACCGGTACCGGTGTCAGTGCTTCGTGTCGACGCAGGCCACGATCTCGTGAGGGTCGACGTGAGACCGGATCGGCCGCCCCGGGCGACCGTCCGACGCCGCGACGAGCGCGCTGCTTCGAGCGGGGACACGCTGTGTCGGCTCCGTCGTCGGCGTGTCCGACGGGACGGGTCGACACGAACGGGTGACCACACGTGCATGCGGTCGGGCCCGGTGTCCCCACCAGCGTCGATCACGGTCGCGCTGACCACGATCGGGTGAGCACCGTGTCCGGTTCGGGGTTGTCCCGGGTGTTCTGCCCGGTTCGACCACCGCCGCCGGGTGGAACCGGGTGCCCCGCCACGCGCGCGGGTAGGTTCGGATCATGAGTGAGTCCCGCCCCACCGCGTCCGTGCTGGTCACCGGCAGCGAGCTGCTGACCGGCCACGTCGCCGACGCCAACGGTCCGTTCGTGGCGCGCTCGCTCGGCGACCTCGGCTTCGCTGTGCGCCGGGTGCTGCTGGTCGGTGACCGCCCCGAGGACCTGCGCACCGCGCTGGAGTTCGTGGCCGGCGACGATCTCGTCGTCACCTCCGGTGGGCTCGGCCCGACCGCCGACGACCTGACCGCGGACGTCGTCGCCGAGTTCGCCGGCGCGCCGATGGAGGTCGACACCGCGCTGCAGGAGCGGATCCACGCGCGGGTCGCGGGCTGGGCGGCGCGCGCGGGCTGGGACGGCCCGGCGCTGGACGCCGCGACCGCCAAGCAGGCGCGGGTGCCGCGCGGGGGCAGTGTGCTGGAGCCGGTCGGGACCGCGCCGGGCCTGGCGGTGTCCCGCGAGGGCGGGCCGCTCGTCGTCGTCCTGCCGGGGCCGCCGCGCGAGCTGACCGGGATGTGGCCCGCGGCGCTCGCCGCGGAGCCGGTCGCGGCGCTGCTCGCCCGGACCCCGCACGCGGAGCCGACCCTGCTCCGGTTCGCCGGGCTGCCGGAGTCCGAGATCGCCGAGACGCTGCGGGTGATCGGCACCGATCTCGACCTGTCCCGGGTCGAGATCACGACCTGCCTGCGCCGCTCCGAGCTCGAGGTGGACCTGCACCCGCTGCCCGGCGCGGAGCCGGTCGCCCGGGACCTCGCGGAGCGGATCGTCGACCGGCACCGCCGGAAGCTGATCAGCGACGACGGCAGCACCACCGACGAGCTCGTCGCCGATGCGCTGGCAGGCCGGGGCTGGACGGTCGCGACCGGCGAGTCCTGCACCGGCGGACTGCTGGCCGGGCGGCTGGTCGACCGGTCCGGCTCGTCGGCCTACGTCGCCGGGGGCGTGGTCGCCTACTCCGACGCGGCGAAGACGGCCCTGCTGGACGTGCCGGCGGCGCTGGTCGCCGAGCACGGTGCGGTGTCGCCGGAGGTGGCCCGGGCGCTGGCCGACGGCGCCCGCGCACGGTTCGGGGCCGACGTCGGCGTCGGCATCACCGGTGTCGCCGGGCCCGGGGGCGGGACGGAGGCCAAGCCCGTCGGCTACGTCTGCTTCTGCGTCACGACGGCCGACGGCCAGGTGATCGCCCGCGACCCGCAGCTGCCCGGCGGTCGGGCCGACGTCCGGGAACGGTCGGTCGACCTGGCGATGCACCTGCTGCTGCGCGTGACCGGGGTGACGGGGCCGGACGCGCACCGCTAGGCCCCGGACACACGCGCGCCCCGCCCGGAACGGTCCGGGCGGGGCGTGGGCGCAGGCGGTGTCAGCCCTTCGCGGCGGCGAAGCGCTCGGCGGCGTCCGCCCAGTTGACGACGTTCCACCAGGCCTTGACGTAGTCCGGCTTCACGTTCTTGTACTGCAGGTAGAACGCGTGCTCCCACATGTCGAGCAGCACGATCGGGGTCTGCCCGGCGGGGAGCTGGGACTGCTGGTCGTAGAGCTGGTGGATCAGCAGCTTCTGCCCGAGCTGGTCGAAGCCCAGGATGGCCCAGCCGGAGCCCTGGATGGTGGTGGCGGCGGCGGTGAAGTGCGCCTGGAACGCGTCGAACGACCCGAAGTCGTTGTCGATCGCGGAGGCGAGGTCCCCGGTGGGCTTGTCGCCGCCGTCCGGGGAGAGGTTCTTCCAGAAGGCGGAGTGGTTGACGTGCCCGCCGAGGTTGAACGCGAGGGTCTTCTCCAGGCCGACGATGGCGCCGAAGTCGTTCTTCTCCCGGGCCTCGGCGAGCTTGTCGATGGTGCCGTTGAGGCCCTGGACGTAGGTGTTGTGGTGCTTGGAGTGGTGCAGTTCCATGATCTCCGGCGCGATGTGCGGAGCGAGTGCGCCGTAGTCGTACGGCAGATCCGGGAGCGTGTACTCGGCCATCGGTTGTCTCCGACCTCCTCGGTCACGGAAAAGCGTGGCGGTCGGCCACGCACGAACACGTGCCACTATGTCGCACCACACCCCTACCCGCGACGGCGGACGACTACGCGTCCACGGACCGGAACGGCGGTGTGTCTCACCCCGGGCGTCACCCCAGGAGCTCGAGGAGCTTCCGGACCGTGGCCCAGTTCCGGGCGGTGCCGCCGCCGTCGGCGGCGCCGGTCCGCGTGGACAGCCGGGCGGCGAGCCGGCTGCGCCCGATCCCGTCGGGAAGGTGCAGGTAGACCACCCGCCCGACGACGGCGGCGTCGCCCGGGCCGCCCTGCTCCCGTTCGACGGCCAGCGCGGCCTCCAGCCGGGCCGTCCCGGCGTCGTCCGGGGGTTCGGCCAGGAACACCGCGTGCAGCTGCTTCGGCTCGCTCACCTGCGGGAACGGGTTCGCCGCGACGGCGGCGGCGTACTCGTCCCGGCCGAACGCGACGACCGGGCGGTCGAGGCCGAAGTCGTCCTGCAGGATCCCGGCGATCTCGTCGGCGATCGTGCCGGGATCGGGATCGGTGCTGGTCAGGACCACGTTCCCGGACTGGATGTAGGTGGCGACGTCGGTGAACCCGCGCCCGGCGAGCACCCGCCGCAGGTCGGCCATCGGGACCTTGCCGGTCCCGCCGACGTTGATCCCGCGCAGCAGCGCGACGTGGGTGCGCACGCCGCGATCCTGCCGCAGCGCGGGTCAGGTGCGCAGCTCCCGGAAGAAGTCGCGCAGCTCGTCCACGAACACCTCCGGCTGCTCCATCGACGCGAAGTGCCCGCCGACGTCGGGCCGGGAGAACCGGCGCAGGTCGGTGAACCGCCGCTCCAGCCAGTGCCGCGGCAGCTTGGTCATCTCGTGCGGGAACTGGGCGACCCCGGTCGGGACGTCGACCTCCTCCAGCCGCCGGCGGGCGAAGCTCTCCCAGTAGAGCCGGGCCGAGGAGGCGCCCGTCCCGTTGAGCCAGTACTGCATGACGTTGTCCAGCAGCCGGTCCCGGCCGATCACGTTCTCCGGGTGTCCCGCGCAGTCGGTCCAGTCCCAGAACTTCTCGACGATCCAGGTGCACTGGGCGGCGGGGGAGTCGACGAGCCCGTAGCCGATGGTCTGCGGGCGGGTGGTCTGCTCGGCGGAGTAGCCGCTGCCGTAGCGGTCGAACGCCTTGGAGAAGCGGATGTCCTCCTTCTCCTGCTTCGTCAGCACCCGGTCGTCGTCGTCCGGCTTCGGGGCGAGCGCCATCGTGAGGTGGATGCCGTACAGCATCTCCGGCGCCGCGGTGCCGAGCGCGGAGGTGATCATCGAGCCCCAGTCGCCGCCCTGCGCGGCGAACCGGTCGTAGCCGAGCCGGTCCATCAGCTGGGCCCAGGCGACGGCGATGCGCTCGACGCCCCAGCCGGTCACCGCCGGCTTCCCGGAGAACCCGAACCCGGGCAGCGTCGGCAGCACGACGTGGAACGCGTCGGCCGGGTCCGGCGGGTCGGTCAGTGCGGTCAGGACGTCGAGGAACTCGACGATCGAGCCGGGCCAGCCGTGGGTGAGCAGCAGCGGCATCGCGCCGGGGTGCCGCGAGCGGGCGTGCAGGACGTGCACCTCGACGGAGTCGTCGCCACCGCCGTCGAGCCCGGTGCGGTACTGCGGCCAGGCGTTGATCTCCGCCTCGACCCGGCGCCAGTCGTAGCGGGTGCGCCAGTACTCGCAGAGCTCGCGGGCGTAGTCCAGCGGCACCCCCTGGTTCCAGCCCTCCACGGTGGCAGGCTCCGGCCAGCGGGTCCGGGCGAGCCGCTCGCGCAGGTCGTCGAGCTCGGCCTCGGGGATCTCGATGCGGAAGTCGCGCACCCCGTCACGGTGGCACGGTCGGCGCCGCCGCGTCCCGGTGGCCGGGGCATCGGAACGATCACGATGCGGCGCCCCCGCGGGCCAGCGCCCTGCTGATCCCGCGGGCCGCCGCCCGGACCGCGGGGACCCAGGTGTGCGGTTGGTGCCGTCGGCCGGGACGACGATCGACAGCGCCGCGACGACCGGCCCCTCGCCCGCCCGGACCGGCGCCGCCACCGACAGCGACACCGCCTCGATCTGCCGGTCCGAGATCACGAACCCGCTGGTACGGGCCCGGGCCAGCAGGGTGCGCACCCCGTCGGGCTCGCAGACGGTGTGCGCGGTGAACCGGCGCAGCGGGCGGGCCAGCACGGCCTCCGCCGCCTCGGGCACCGCGTGCGCCAGCAGCACCAGCCCCACACCGGTCGCGTGCGAGGGGAGCCGGGAGCCGGAGCGGGTGACGATCGAGACGGCGTCGTGGCGGGAGAGCCGCTCCACGTAGACGACCTCGCCCGGGTCGTCCGGGTCGAGGACGGCGAGCTGGACGTTGTGCCGGGTCACCTCGTGCAGGTCCTCGAGGAACGGCATCGCCGCCTCGCGCAGCCCGTGGCTGGCGGGGGCGAGGTGGCCGATCTCCCAGAGCCGCAGCCCGATCCGGTAGCGGCCGTCACCGCCGCGGTCCAGCGCGCCGCCCGCGGCGAGCTCGCCGACGATCCGGTGCACGGTCGTCAGTGGCAGCCCGGTCCGGGTCGCGATGTCGGTGAGGGCGAGGACCGGTGTCGTCGCGCTGAACGCCCCGAGCACGTCCAGCACCCGCGCGGTGACCCCCGAACGGACCGGCCTCGATCCCATGACCGGGCATTCTTCCGCAGGGCGGAAGTCGTGTCGAATGCGGGAGCGCCGCTGCGGGAACGTCCCCACCATGACGACGCAGCGGCGCGAGCACCGGACCCGGGTCGGCATCGTGGGGGCGGGCCCCGCCGGGCTGGTCCTGGCGGCGCTGCTGGCGCGGGAGGGCATCGACTCGGTGGTGCTGGAGGCCCGCAGCCGCTCCTACGTCGAGGCCCGGGTCCGCGCCGGCGTCCTGGAGGCGCCGACCGTCGAGCTGCTGCGCGGGATGGGCGTCGCCGGGCGGCTCGACCGCGAGGGCATGCCGCACCACGGGATCTCGCTGCGGTTCGCCGAGGCCCCCGGTGAGCCGGCCCGCGACCACCGGATCGACTTCGCCGACCTCGTCGGGACCGGGATCACCGTGTACGGCCAGCAGGAGGTCGTGAAGGACCTGCTCGCCGACCGGGTCGACGACGCGGGCCTGCCGGTCGAGTTCGACGTCTCCGGGGTGGCGGTGCACGACGTGGACACCGCGTCGCCGTCGATCACCTGGACCGGCGCGGACGGCGCCGAGAACCTGCTGCGCTGCGACGTCGTCGCCGGCTGCGACGGGTTCCACGGCATCACCCGGGAGATCGTCGGGGACGGCGGGGGGCTCACCGTCGCCGAGCGCGTGTACCCGTTCGGCTGGCTGGGCGTGCTGGCGAAGGCCGCGCCCACCACCGACGAGCTCGTCTACGCCCACCACGACAACAGCTTCGCGCTCTACTCGATGCGCAGCCCCGAGGTCACCCGGCTCTACCTGCAGGTGCCGCCGGAGACCGACCCGGCCGACTGGTCCGACGCCCGCATCTGGGACGAGCTGCACACCCGGCTGGCCTGCGAGGGCTTCACCCTGAACGAGGGCGAGTTCCTGGAGAAGCCGGGCGTCACCGGGATGCGGAGCATGGTCGCCTCCCCGATGCGCCGCGGCCGGCTGTTCCTGGCCGGGGACGCCGCGCACATCGTCCCGCCGACCGGCGCCAAGGGCATGAACCTGGCGATCGCCGACGTCCGGGTGCTGGCCGAGGCCGTCACGCGGTTCTGCGCGGACGGCGACGAGACCGGCTTCGACGGCTACTCGGCGACCTGCCTGCGCCGGGTCTGGCGGGCCGAGCACTTCTCCTGGTTCATGACCTCGATGCTGCACCGCTTCGACCCCGCCACCGAGGCGGGAGACGCGTTCGGCGTCGGGTTGCAGCGCTCCCAGCTGCGCTACACCGTCACCTCGCGGGCCGCCGCGACCAGCCTGGCCGAGAACTACGTCGGCCTCCCGCACGGCGCCTGCTGACCGCGGCCCGAGCCCGAAACCCACCACGAGAGGCCCGCCGATGACGTCGTCCGTCACCCGCCCGGCCGGCTACCGGCCGGCCCCGGAGGGCACCCACGCGCCGCTGCTGTCCCCTGGCTACCGCAGCACCGGGCTGCGCGCCCCGCAGCAGCAGCCGGTGATCCTCCCGCACCGCCTCACCGAGGTCACCGGCCCGCTGCTCACCGGCCCGCTCCGCCCCGGCGACGACGACCTCACCCTCGGCGAGCACGGTGAGGCCCAGGGGCAGCGGATCGTCGTCTTCGGCCGGGTACTCGACTCCGACGGCCGCCCGGTCCCCGACACCCTGGTCGAGGTCTGGCAGGCCAACGCCGCAGGCCGCTACGCGCACCGGTGGGACGACTGGCCCGCGCCGCTGGACCCGAACTTCACCGGCGGCGGCCGGGTGCTGACCGACCCGCTCGGCCACTACTCGTTCACCACGATCAAGCCGGGTGCCTATCCGTGGGGCAACCACCACAACGCCTGGCGCCCCGCACACATCCACTTCTCGCTGTTCGGCCGCGCCTTCACCCAGCGCCTGGTCACCCAGATGTACTTCCCGGACGACCCGCTGTTCGCCCAGGACCCGATCTACAACTCGGTCCCCGAGGGAGCCCGCGGGCGCATGGTGTCCACCTTCGACCTCGACGCCACCCGTCCCGGGTGGGCACTGGCGTTCCGGTTCGACATCGTGCTCCGCGGCCGCGAGCAGACCCCGTTCGAGGAGCCGCACGCATGAGCCGCCACGACCCCACCCCGTCCCAGACCGTCGGGCCCTACCTGTCGCTCGGACTGCCCTGGCCGGACGGCGCCGACGTCGTCCCCGACGGCACCCCGGGCGCGGTCACCGTCGGCGGCACCGTCCACGACGGCAACGGCGCCCCCGTCGTCGACGCCCTGGTCGAGACCTGGCAGGCCGACCCGGACGGACGCTTCGACCACCCCGACGACCCCCGCGGCGCGCGGAGGCCCGCGGTGGCCGGGTTCCGCGGGTTCGGCCGCGTCCCCACCGGCGACGACGGCCGCTGGAGCCTACGCACCGTGCTGCCCGGTGCGCTGACCGTCCCCGGCGAGGACGGCGTGTCCGAGGCCCCGCACCTCGACGTCTCGGTGTTCGCCCGCGGGCTGCTCGACCGCGTCGTGACCCGGATCTACTTCCCCTGCTTCGCCGAGGCCAACGCCACCGACCCGCTGCTGGCGGTGGTGCCCGCCGAGCGGCGCGACACCCTGGTCGCGGTCGCCGAGGGCGCCGACCGCTACCGGTTCGACATCCGGCTCCAGGGCGAGGGCGAGACGGTGTTCCTGCAGATCTGAGCGTCCGGACGGGTGGCTGTGTCACACGTCCCGCCGATTCGTATCGTCCGGGCCGGGTAGTCCCTGCGAAGATCCTCGTGAGGATGTCCGTGGGAGGGCCGGTGGACGCAGCATCCACCCCGGGACCGGGGGAAGGCGGGACGGCTCGGGCCGGTGCGCCCGGCGGTGCCCGGATCCGCGCGGCCGCCCGCCGGCTCGGCGCCCGCCACCCGCTCGCCGTCCAGCTGGCCCGCTACGCGGTGATCGGCGGCGGCGCGACCGCGCTGAACGCGGCACTGTTCCTGCTCGTCCGGCCGTGGCTGGACGCGGTCCCGGCCAACCTCGTCGCGCTCGTCCTGACCACCGCGGTGTTCACCGAGGCGAACCGGCGCTTCGCCTTCGGCGGCGCCCGCGCGCACCGGCTCCGCGAGTGGGTGCAGGACGTCGGCACGGTCGCCTTCTACGCGACCTACACCTCCACCGTGCTGATCGGTCTGGAGTGGATCCTCGTCCGCCCGACGCCCGCCGAGGAGGCCACCGCGGTGGCGCTGGCGAGCGTCGCGGGCGGGCTGCTGCGGTTCGCGGTGCTGCGGTTCTGGGTGTTCGACGTCCACGGGGGACGCGCCGGTGACCCGATCCACCACCCGGAAGGAGCCGAGGAGTGTTCGGCGAGTTCACCACCTTCGACCTGACCGTCGGCCCGGACCGCGTACCCGTCCACGGGGTGCGCGGCGGCGAGGGCCCGCCCGTCCTGCTGCTGCACGGCTTCCCGCAGACCCACGCGATGTGGGCGCCGGTCGCCGAGGAACTGGCCCGCGACCACACCGTCGTCTGCACCGACCTGCGCGGGTACGGGGAGTCCGGCCGCCCGGAGTCCGGTGCGGACCACCTCGGCTACTCGTTCCGCGCGATGGCGGGCGACCAGGTCGCGGTGATGGCCGAGCTCGGGTTCGACGAGTTCGCCGTCGCCGGGCACGACCGCGGCGCGCGGGTCACGCACCGGATGCTGCTCGACCACCCGGCCGCGGTCACCCGCGCCGCGCTGCTCGACATCCTGCCGACCGCGTACGTCTACGGGCACGTGGACCGCGCGCTGGCGACGGCGTACTACCACTGGTTCCTGTTCATCCAGCCCGCCGACGTCCCGGAGCGCCTCATCGCCGGGGACCCGATCGCCTACCTGCACTCGCTGCTGGGCGGCTGGGGCTCCGGGCTGGACGCGCACCCCCCGGAGGCGCTGGCGTCCTACGAGCGCGCGTTCGCCGATCCCGCGGCGCGGCACGCGATGCTGGAGGACTACCGGGCCGGCGCGTCGATCGACCTGGAGCACGACGCCGCGTCGGTCGCGATCGGGCAGCGGATCGGCGCCCCCGCGCTCGTCCTCTGGGGCGGTGCCGGGGTCGTCGGCGCGAACGCCGAGAGCCCGCTCGACGTGTGGCGTCGCGAGGCGGTCGAGCCGGGTCTCGTCACCGGGCGGGGGCTCGCCGGTGCCGGGCACTTCCTCGTCGACGAGCGGCCCGCCGACGTCCTGGCCGAGCTCAGGACGTTCCTCACGTCCTGAGCCGCCCGGTGTTCCGGACAATCCTGGAACACTCGGACCCATGCGACGTACAACCCTGTCCCGGGCGGCGCTCGGCGTCCTCGCCGCGCTCGCCCTCGTGTTCACGACCGCCGGTGCCTGTGGTGGCGGTGACGCCGCGCCCGCTCCCGGCCAGCAGCAGGAGCAGCAGCAGGGCGACGACGACGGCGACGACCAGGACGACCAGGACGACGACCAGGGCGGCGGTCAGGGCGGCGGTCAGGAGGACGAGCAGGACGACTGAGCACCGGCCCCCGCCCGGCCACGGACACGACGAGGGCCCGGCACCCCGCTCACGGCGGGTGCCGGGCCCTCGTCGTCGTACCGGTCCTTCTCAGCCCTTGACGGCGTGCACGACGCCCCAGGTGAGCTTGCCGGCGTTGCCGCCGTCCACCCAGTGCTGCAGGCCCGCCTTCATGTTCGCGATGTAGGTGCCGGAGATGGCCGCGGCGAGCTCCTGCTCGCGGGCGACCAGCTCCTCACGGACCCGCCGGTAGTGCGTCGGCAGCTGCGCGGCGTGGTCGTGGAACGTCACGGACGTGAAGCCGCGCGTCTCGAGCCCCTCGGTGTAGAAGCCCGGGGTCGCCATCGTCGCCAGCTGGATGCGGTCCAGGATCGGCTGGATCGAGGACTGGTCGAGCCCGTCGACGGCCATCGGGTCGGTGAACACGACCTGCCCGCCGGGCTTGAGCACCCGGGCGACCTCGCCGAGCACGGTCTCCCGGTCGCCGGAGTGCAGGAACGCGTCCTGCGACCAGACGACGTCGACCGAGGCGTCCTCGACGGGCACGTCCTCGAACGTCCCGGTCGCCACCGTCACGAGTCCGTCGAGCCCCTGCTCCTTCGTGAGCCGGGCGTTGCGCTCGTTCTCGACGGGGGACAGGTTCAGGCAGTGCACGTGCGCGCCGAGGTTGCGCGCGAGCTGGCGGGCGGCGCCGCCGTAGCCGGAGCCCAGGTCGAGGACCCGGGTGCCGGACGTGATGCCCGCGATCTCGCCCATCCGCGCGACGGTCCGCCGGCTCGCGACGGCGATCTCCTCGTCCGGGGCCTCGTAGAGGCCGACGTGGATGTCCTCGCCGCCCCAGACCCGGGAGTAGAAGTTGTCGGCGTCCTCGGAGTCGTAGTAGCTCCGTGCGGTGGTCTCCGCGGCCTGTGCCTGCGTCACGCCGGGACCTCCCCGTCGAGGGCCTCTTCCAGGTACGCCTTCTCCGCGATGTGGACGAAGAAGTCCGGCTCGTCGTCGGAGTAGGTCGACTGGAAGTCGCCGTAGGTCTCGATCTTCTGGAACCCGACCTCGTGCATGAGGCGGCGCGTGTAGTCCTTGCGCAGCGGGAACATGTTCAGGTGGTACTCGGAGCCGTCCGAGAACTGGTACCGGAACCGGGCCAGGCCGTCGTCGACGTGCTCCGGCTCCGCCACGACGCCGTCGCCGCAGTAGTAGTACTGGTGCTTCGACGAGAACCCGTTGTCCAGGATCGAGTCGTAGTTGCGCTGGTCCAGGATCAGGACGCCGTCGTGCTTGAGCATCGCGTAGAACTCGGCGAGCGCCTTGCGGCGGTCCTTCTCGGAGAACAGGTGCGTGAACGAGTTCCCGAGGCAGATGATCGCGTCGTACTCGCCGTGCACGTCACGGTTGAGCCAGCGCCAGTCGGCCTGCACGACGCGCAGGATGTGCCCGCCGTACTTCATGCCGTTGTCGAACGCCTTCGCGAGCATCTCGGCGCTGCCGTCGGCGGAGACGGTGTCGAAACCCTCCTCGAGCAGCCGGACCGAGTGGAACCCGGTGCCGGTGGCGACGTCGAGCACGCTCTTCACGCCACGCTTGCGGAGCTGCTCGACGAAGAACTTCCCCTCGCTCTCGTAGCGGGCACGCCAGTCGATCAGCTCGTCCCACTTGTCGACGAACGTCTGCACGTACTCGTGCTTGTAGTGGGTGGACTCCCGGACCTCGGTCGGTTCGTCACCGAACTCCTGGACAGTCCTTCCGAGCTCGGGCAGCTCGCTCTCGGTGCGGTGGTCGGCCGTCATGTACCGCGTCTCCTCGACAAGGTTCGGGTGCAGCGGGTCGAGTCGACGTTAGATCGGGAGCCGCCGGTCCGTCCGGGTCCGGCGCGGGGGGCTTTATCGCTCGCCGAGGTTGTGTTATACGCAACTCACGCCCGATCAGGCGTGGGTTTCCTCACATTACGAGCATGTTTCCGGGCCTCGTGGTGGGGTGCGGAACCCGCGCTCCCACCAGTGTCGTTCGCCGGTCGTCGATCGCGGGGGCGCGCCCGGGGTGCGCCCGGAGTCCGCGGTGAGGTCGCGCACCGCAACCGGAGGGCTCGTGGAGCCTGCGCGCGCCCGGAGAGACGGTGTGATACCGCTCACGCCATGGATTCGAGGTTCACTCGTTCGCGCCAGCGGTGCCACTCCACAGGACGTCGAGCGCACGCCGACGCTCGTCCCTGCCCAGGCCACGCAGGTCCGCGGTGCCCCGTTCGGTGACGACGACGTCGACGTCGTGTGACGGAGTGCTGACCGGCCCGCCGAGCCGCTCGACGAGCGTCGGCCCACCCCGGTGCGACGACGGCAGCGCGATCACCGAGAGCCCCGGCCCGCGTGCCGCCGCGGCCGCGAAGTCCGGGTGGCCGCCGATCATCCCGGCGGCCGACCCGGCGACGCCCTCGACGTTGACCTGCCCGTGGACGTCGATCTCCAGCGCGGTGTTGAGCGCGACCAGCGGGCCCGGGTCCGTGCTCAGCCGCGACAGGTCGTGGGTGTACTCGATCGGCCGGACGACACCGGACCGGCCGGGCCCGCCCGCCCAGGAGTACAGCCGCTCGCTGCCGCAGAGCGCGGTCGACGACGGGGTCCCGAGCAGCAGCCCCCGCTCGTCGAGATCGACGACCGCGTCGGCGAGCAGGCCCGAGTCGACGTGCACCGGGACGTCCAGGGCGGCGACCAGCGCCCCGGCCAGGCGACCGGGCCCGAACTGGATCCGGGCGCCCACCGGGACGAGTGCGGCGACCTGCTCGGCGATCGCCCGGTCGGCGTCGGTCGGCGGGGGAGCCGTCACGACGTGCGGGAGCCCGGCCGGCCCGTCGACGCGGCCGACGACGGTGACGTCCGGCAACGGCGGCCCGGCCTCGGCGTGCGGCGCGGTCCCGGAGACGACCGCGGCGACGGGCACACCGTCGTCGGCGAGCCCGCGCATCCACGACGACTCGGCGCCGAACCGGTAGCCGTCGGCGTCGGCGACGACGGTGGCCAGCAGCAGGTCCGGCCGCAGCGGCCCGGCCAGCAGCGCCGGGACCGCGGAGAGCCGCGCCGGCACCCGCTGCGCGGCGCCCGAGTCGAGCAGCGCGCGGGCGCCCGGACCGCCGACGACCGTGCGGATGTCGACGAAGGCGGCCGGATCGAGGTCCGGTGCCGGGCCGGGGATCCAGCCGAGCACCAGGCGGACGCCGTCGCCGTCGTCGCGGCGGCGGGCGGCGACCCGGCTCAGCGGGCCGGCGAGGGCGTAGGGCAGGCCGCACGCGTCGGCGACCGCGACCCGGGCGCCGGGGCGCACCAGCTCGTCGAGCGCCCGTTCCGTCTCGTCGGTCATGCCGCCATCCGATCATGTCCGTGACCTGCACGGCAGTGTGTCCGCCACTACCGTCACCGACCATGGCGACCGAGCAGGACAGCGGAGAGTTCGTACGCGGGCCCCTCGGGGTCGCGGAGCGCATCACGGCGGACGGGTCGTCGCCGTGGCCGGTCGCGGCGGGCCGGTACCGGCTGGTCGGGGCACGGGCCTGCCCGTGGGCCAACCGGGCGATCATCACCCGGCGGCTCCTCGGCCTGGAGGACGCGATCTCGCTGGGCATCGCGGGCCCGCTGCACGACGAGCGCAGCTGGCGCTTCCACCTCGATCCCGGCGGGGTCGACCCGGTGCTCGGCATCGAGTACCTGCGCGAGGCCTACGAGACGGCGGTCCCCGGCTACGACGGCGGCGTCACCGTCCCGGCGATGGTCGACGTCGGCTCCGGCGCGGTCGCGACCAACTCCTACGCCGACCTCGAGTACGACCTGGCCACCCAGTGGCGGGAGCACCACCGCCCCGGCGCCCCGGACCTGTGGCCCGCCGCCCACCGCGACGAGATCGAGAGCCTGGGCGAGGGGATCTTCCACGACGTCAACAACGGCGTCTACAAGTGCGGGTTCGCCACCTCGCAGCGCGCCTACGAGCGGGCCTACCGCGCGTTGTGGGAGCGCCTCGACGCGCTGTCGGAGCGGCTGTCGACGCGTCGCTTCCTGGTCGGGGACACGATCACCCAGGCCGACGTCCGGCTGTGGGTGACGCTGGTCCGCTTCGACGCCGTCTACCACGGCCACTTCAAGGCGAACCGGCACAAGCTGACCGAGCTGCCGGTGCTGTGGGCCTACGCCCGGGACCTCTACGGGACGCCCGGGTTCGGCGACACGATCGACTTCGAGCAGATCAAGCAGCACTACTACGGCGTGCACACCTCGGTGAACCCGTCCGGGGTCGTGCCGCTCGGCCCCGACCCTCGGGCTGGCTCACCCCGCACGGCCGCGAGGAGCTGGGCGGGCGCCCGTTCGGTGACGGCACCCCGCCCGGCCCGCCGCCCGGGGGGGGGGGGGGGGGGGGGGGGGCGTGCCGGCCGTCGGCTGACCACCCGGCCGGGCGACCGTCCGCCGCTCGGTGGCGTCGTCCTGGCGGACCGGACGCCGGCACCCACCGTGTCGCCGCACGGGCGGGCGCCCGGTGCGTCACGATGGTCGGCGATGCGAGGACCAACCATCCGCCGCCGTCGCGGTGTCGGGCTGCTGACCGCGGCCGTCGTGGGCGCGCTGGCGGCGGGCACCGTGGCCGTCACGACGCCGGTGCTGACGGCGAACCGTGGTGACCCCGGGCCCGGTTCCGCGGAGCCGCAGGCCACTCCGGCGAGCGTCGAGCAGGCCCCCGCCGACACCTGCGTCCCGATGGTCGCGGCACTGTCCACCCGGGACCGGCTCGCGCAGCGGCTCATGGTCGGGGTCGATGCCTCCGACCCGGCCGGCGCCGCGGCGATCGTGAAGGAGTCCCAGGTCGGCGGCGTGTTCCTCGGCGGCAACGAGACCGCACTGCTGCAGGGGAACCGGATGCAGGCCCTGCAGGACGCCTCGCGCACCCCGCTCGCCGTCGCCGTCGACGAGGAGGGCGGCCGTGTCCAGCGGATCGACGACCTCGACGGCGACATCCCCAGCGCGCGGGAGATGGCCGCGTCGAGGACCCCCGAGCAGGTCACGGAGATCGCGCGCGAGCGCGCCGGGCAGCTGAAGGCCCGGGGCGTCACCTGGAACCTCGCGCCGTCGGTGGACACCTCCGACCAGCCGCGCTCGTCGGTGATCGGGGACCGGTCGTTCTCCGACGACCCGGAGACCGCCACCCGTTACGCCCAGGCGTGGGCCGAGGGCCAGCAGGCCGGGGGCGTGTACGGCGTGCTCAAGCACTTCCCCGGGCACGGCCACAGCTCCGGCGACTCGCACAAGGGCTCGGTCACCACCCCGCCCCTGGCGGAGCTGGAGCAGAAGGACCTGAAGCCGTACGCGGCGCTCGTGGGGCCCGGCAAGCCGCTCGACGGCCGGATCGGCGTCATGCTCGGGCACCTGGAGGTCCCCGGGCTCACCGGCGGCAACCCGACCAGCGTCGACCCGGCCGCCTACCGGCTGCTGCGCGAGCAGTACCGGTTCGACGGCGTCGTCATGACCGACGACCTCGGCGCGATGAAGGCGATCACCGACCGGTTCGGGCTGGCCGAGGCGACCACCCGGGCGCTGTCGGCGGGCGCCGACATCGCGCTGTTCTCGAACGTCACACCGGTCGGCCCGCTGCTCGACGCCGCCGAGAAGGGCCTCGCCGAAGGCCGGATCACGCCGGAGGCGAACGACGCCGCCACCGCCCGCGTCCTGGAGTCGAAGGGCCTCTGCTCCCGCTCCTGACACCGCCGCCCCCGCACCCGGTGGGTGCAGGGGCGGCCGGTGGGGGGACGGGTCAGGAGGCCATGTCCAGGCCGCCGTTGACGCTGATCACGGACCCGGTCACGTAGCCGGCGCGGTCGTCGACCAGGAACGACACCGCGCGGGCGATCTCGTCGGCCTGCCCGAGCCGCCCGACCGGGATCTTCGCGAGGATCTTCTCCATCGCCTTCTCCGGCACGGCGGCGACCATCTCGGTCTCGATGAAGCCCGGCGCGACGCAGTTGACGGTGATGCCCTTGCGGGCGACCTCCTGCGCGAGGGACTTCGAGAAACCGATCAGGCCCGCCTTGGACGAGGCGTAGTTGGCCTGGCCGATCGACCCGGTCTGGCCGATCACCGACGAGATGTTCACGATCCGGCCGAACTCGTTGCCGGACATGTGCTCCAGCACGGCCTTGCTCATGTAGAACGCGCCGGAGAGGTTGATCCGCAGCACGGCGTGCCAGTCGTCGACGGTCAGCTTGCGGACGGTCTTGTCGACGGTGATCCCGGCGTTGTTGACCAGGTAGTCGACCCGGCCCCGCTGCTCGAGCACCTCCTGCACGACGCGGGAGCAGTCCTCCGGCGCGCCGACGTTGCCCTGGTGCACCGACACCGATGCGCCCTCGGCGCCGAGCTTCTCGCGCAGGTCGTCGGCAGCCTTCGAGTTCGACGAGTAGCCGGCGGCGACGTGCACGCCCTGGCGGGCGAGGGTGGTGGTGATCGCGGCCCCGATGCCGCGCGCCCCGCCGGTCACGATCGCGACGCGCTGCTCCGGGTTGGTGTCGGTGATGGCGGTCATGTCTGTCGTCCTCCAGTGGTGTCGCCGGTGCGGCGGTCGAGAGTGCGCTTCATGCCCCGTGCCACGGCGTCGGCCAGGTAGGGCCGCAGCTGATCGGGGGTGACGATCCGGTGCACCGAGCCGACGCTCTGCGCCCGCTCGATGGAGTGCTTGGTGTCGAACTCGTCGGCGACCTGGCCGAGCTTCTCCGACCGGACGTCCGGGCGGAGCGCGGCGAGCTCGCCGCGCAGCCGGGCCGCGACGGCCTCGTCGCCGGCCTCCGATGCCTCGGCGATCCGGCCCTCCAGGACGGTGATCCGCTCGTCGGCGGCGACCCGGTTCTTGACCTCGCCGGCGAAGACGACGGCGGCAGCCGGCGCCCCGCCGAGCACGGAGGCGTAGGAACCGGTGATCGCGGCGACCTCCATGTTGTCGTTCAGCGTCCCGGAGAAGACGACGAACGCGCCGCCGTGGTACCGAGACACCACGCAGAAGACGATCGGCCCGTCGAAGTTGACGATGGCCCGGCCGATCTCGGCGCCGTTCTCCAGCTGCAGCCCGCGCAGCGACTCCGGCGAGCCGTCGAACCCGGAGAGGTTCGCCAGCACCACCAGCGGCCGGTTGCCGGACGCCGCGTTGATCGCCCGCGCGCACTTGCGCGACGAGCGCGGGAACAGCGTCCCGGCGGTGAACTGCGACGGGCCGTCCACCGGGCGCGGGCCGCGGCGCGGAATCGGCCGCGACTCGATGCCGACCATGGCGATCGGCTGGCCGCCCAGGTGCGCGTCGAGCGCGACGACCGACGCGGCGTCGTGCATGTCGGCCCAGCGCTCGGAGGTGACGTGGTCGGCGTCGGCGACGCCGCGCAGCACCGAGCGGATGTCGAACGGCTTCTTGCGCTCGCCGTTGGTGGCCTCCGCCCAGATCTCCCCGAGCGTGGTGAACTCGCAGTTCGGGCCGGCGTGCGGCGCGGTCGTGACGTCCCGGGAGACCGGGTCGGTGGTCGGCGCGGGCCGCGGGAACCGCTCGCCGGGCAGCGCCCAGGTGTGCGCGTAGTGGCGCAGCAGCACCTGCACCGCGCCGGACAGGTCCGGCGCCCAGTACTGCGCCTGCCCGTTCGGGCCCATGATCCGGTCGTAGCCGCCGATGCCGAAGTTGTCCTCGGCCGAGACCCCGCCGGAGTAGTCGAGCGACTGCTTGCCGGTGAGCACCATGGCCGAGTCCGGCGTCATCACCAGGATGCCCCTGGTGTGCATGAGCATCGTCGCCTCGGCGTTCCAGTAGGGCTGGGCGCCGACGTTGATGCCGGTGACGACGACGTTCATCTCGCCGCCCGCCTGGGTGAACTCGATGATCCCGCGCAGCACCCGGGAGATCCAGTCCATGTTCTCGGTGCCGGAGTCCATCGCGATCTTCGCGCCGGCGGAGACGGCGAACCACTCGACGGGCACGTCGAGCTCGCGGGCGAGGTCGATGGCGGCCAGCACCCGGCGGCACTCGGGCTCGGCGATCGCGCCGAGCGCCCGGGTCGGGTCACCGAGCAGCACGACCCGCTTCATGCCCTCCGGGTAGCGGCGGGTCGGCACCGAGACGACGCCGAGCACCAGGTTGGCCCGGTTGCCGCCGGGCGCCCGGTCGACCGGCAGCGGCCGTGCCGGGTCGTCCGGGTCGACCAGGTCGTACTCCTGCCAGGTGCCCTCGCCGGCGTCGATCGGGGCGGTGAGCAGCGGGACGATCTCGTACGGGTAGACCGCGCCGCGGCGACGGGCCTTGAGGACCTTCTGGTCGTAGTCGTCGAGCTCGCGCATCGGCTCGGTCGGCGGCTCGTCGAGCCGCAGGGTCAGCCCGGCACCGGGGGGCCGGGACATGCGCAGCAGCATCGACTTCGGGCCGCCCTGCCCGCCGGTGACCGACGCATCGGCCGTGCGGAACTCGACGAGCACCTGCTCCAGTCCGAGGTGCGCGGTGCGCGGCGCGAGCCGCCGGACCACCTGGTCGAGCTCGGCCAGCGGGACGTCGACCTCCGGCCAGACGTAGAGCGCGATCCGGTTCCACGACAGCCGGGCCAGGTTCCGGTCGTTCGCGCGGGCGGACCGCAGCGAGTTGATGCAGGCGTCGAGCGCGCGCTCGAACTGCGGCAGGGACCGGATGCGCCCGGTCTCCTCGTCACGGAGCACGGTCAGCTCGCGGACGTCCGCCATCGCGACCAGCCGGTCGTCGCCCGGGACCTCGCGGCCGACGGCGCGGAACAGGTGGACGTCGGTGGCGGCCGGCACACGGGTCAGCTCGAAGTTGCGGAAGCGCCACAGCCGCAGCCGGTCGGCGACCAGCGGGTGCATGCCGCGCAGCGTCCGGTCCTCGACGAGCTCGCCGGTCTCGTCGGGGCGGAAGGTGAACCAGGTCGGCGCCTCGGCCTCGGCCTCCGCGGTGTGCTCGGCACGCGGGTTCGGGCGGACCGCGACGGCGACCCGGTGCAGGATGGCGGGCACCCGGCCGAGCGCTGCCCGGACCCGCTCGGCGCGGGCGTCGGGGTCGCCGCCGTCGTCGGCCTTGGTGGAGGTGACGTAGAGGTCGACGAGCGCGGTGCGGTCGCCGTCGAGCTCGCCGACGCGGCGTCGCAGCTCCTCGGCGACCGCCACGGCGGCCGCCGGGTCGTTGTTGTCGATGACCGAGGCGAACAGCGTCCGGTCGTTGCCGAGGTGCTGGTAGCGCGCCGTCAGCAGCGGCTTGCCGGCGTGCTCGGTGAGCTCCAGGTCGCGCAGCGGCCGCACCCGGTAGTAGCGCCGGGTCATGACCTCCAGCAGGACGGCGTCGTGCCGCTCCCCGAAGACGCCGAGGATCGACTCCGACGACGCGACCAGCGCGTCGATCCGGCGGGCCCGGTCCGGCGTCGCCGGGTCGGTGGCCAGCACGTCCAGGCTCTCCCGGAGCTCGGCGAGCGCGTGCGAGCGCTCGGCCGCCACGACCGGCGCGTCGAACGCGCGGTAGCGGACCAGCCGTGCGGTGTCGCCGACGACGGGGTGCCGCAGCTGGGTGGCGACGACGAGCTCGTCGAGGGTCCGCAGGTAGTCCTCCCGGGCCGCGGACGACAGCCCGGCGAGCGAGCGGGGGTGCTCGAGGCGCCAGTTGAGCAGGTGCAGCACGACCGGCACCTGCTGCGGGGCGCGGCGGTGTGCCAGGAACATCCGGTACAGCGCCGGGCCGAGGTCCGGGTCGGACGAGATGTCGGAGACGCCGTAGTGCGCGAGCGCGGTGCGCAGCTTGGCCTGGAACGACTCGGGCAGGCCCTCGTCGTCGGCGTCGCGGCTGCGCAGGTACGCGTAGAGGTACTCCTGCGGGTTGCGCTCGGTCTCGCCGGTGACGTCGTCGGTCTCGGAGCGGTTCCGGGACAGCGCGCACAGGTCACCGAAGATCCTCAGGACGGCGACCTCGCCGGCGAGGACGGCCGGGTCGTCATCGGCGAGGCGCGCGCGGGCCCCGGCGAGACGGCGCATCTGCGGCCGGGCCTGGCTCTCGTCGACGTCGAAGCCGAGCACCTGGTAGCGCAGCGCGGACAGCGCGTCGGCGGCCGTGGCGGCGGGATCGTCGTCGGTGCCGGCCGCGGTGAAGGCGGCGAAGTCGGCGCGGTCGGCGGTGGGGGCCGCGACCGCCTCGGCGTCGGCCGAGGGCTCCAGCCGGACGAGCTTGGTGCCGCCGTCGACCTGGGTGTTGGCCGGGACGAGCAGCTCGGCGACGGTGCCGTCGAACGGCGCCCGCAGCGAGGTCTCCAGCTTCATCGACTCGACGATGGCGACGGTGTCGCCCTCGGAGACGACGTCACCGGGGGCGACCGGCAGCGCGACGACCATCGCCGGGGCGGGCGCGCGCACGATGCCGGCCTCGCCGCCGGAGATGCGGTGCACGGCGCCGTCGACCTCGACCAGGTAGTCGGACTCCTGGGCGACCGACAGCACGGTCCAGCTCTGCTCACCGACGGTGATCCGGCGCTCGTAGGCGCCGTTGCGCTCGACGTCGACGTCGACCGAGGTCCCGTCGAGCTCGACGCGGTAGCGGCCGGCCCGGGTGCGGGCGACCCGCAGCTTGTACGACTGCCCGGCCACCGTCACGTCGGTCTGGTGCCAGGTCTCGTAGCCGACCTCGGGGCGGCCGGCCTCGGCGGAGCGGAACAGCCGGTCCTGCTGGCGGGCGACGTGGCCGTCGTGCGACTGGATCGCGGTGGCCAGCAGGGCGACGTCGATGCGGCGCGGCGGGGCGTAGCCCTGCGCCATCATCCCGTCGAGCCAGGTGGTCTGCACGTCGCCGGCGCGCAGCTCGTCGCGGTCGAGCAGGTCCAGCAGGAACGCCTTGTTCGTGGAGCCGCCGTCGATCACCGCGGCGGTCTGGCGCAGCGCGCGGGAGAGCCGGGCGCGGGCCTCGTCGCGGTCGCGGCCCCACGCGATCACCTTGGCGATCATGGAGTCGAACTGCGGCGGGATGACGTCGCCCGCCGCGACGCCGGTGTCCACCCGGATGCCGGGGCCGCTGGGCAGGGCGAGGTGCTCGATCCGGCCGGGTGCGGGCGCGAACTCGCGCTCCGGGTCCTCGGCGGTCAGCCGGGCCTCGATCGCCCAGCCGGATCCTGCCGGCACCGAGGTCGCGACCTCGGCCAGCGCACCGCCCGCGGCGACGTGCAGCTGCAGCTTCACGATGTCGACGCCGGTGCACGCCTCGGTGACGGGGTGCTCCACCTGCAGCCGGGTGCTGACCTCGAGGAAGGAGAGCAGCTTCTCCTCGGGCTGGTAGAGGAACTCCACGGTGCCGGCGTTGACGTAGCCGGCGGCGCGGGCCAGGTCGGCCGCGGAGTCGCGCAGCAGACGCTCCTGCTCGGCGTCCAGCGCGGTCGACGCCGACTCCTCGATCACCTTCTGGTTCCGGCGCTGCACCGAGCAGTCCCGGACCCCCAGGGTCCACACGTCCCCCGTCGCGTCCGCGACGACCTGGACCTCGACGTGCCGCCCGCCGGCGACCGCGCGCTCCAGGAACACCGTCGCGTCGCCCGCCGTCCGCGACGCCTCGGACGCCGCCCGCTCGAAGGCCCCGTCCAGGTGCTCCGGGCCCGCCACGAACCGGATGCCGCGGCCGCCGCCGCCCGCGGTCGCCTTCACCATCAGCGGGTAGCCCACGGTCTCGGCGGCCTTGCGGGCCGCGTCGAGATCGGCGACCGGGCCGCCGGACCACGGGGCCATCGGCACGCCGACCGACTCGGCCAGCTGCTTGGAGGCGATCTTGTCGCCGAGCCGGCGCATCACCTCGGCCGACGGGCCCACGAAGGTGATCCCGAGCCGTGCGCAGAGCTCGGCGAACTCGGCCTTCTCGGAGACGAAGCCCCAGCCCGGCCAGACCGCCTCGGCCCGCGACACCCGCAGCGCCCGCTCGAGCTCGGCGAAGTCGAGGTAGGGGCTCGCACCCATGTGGTCCGGGTCGTCCGGTCCGATCAGGACGGCCTCGTCGGCCTCCCGGACGTACATCGCACGACGGTCGACGGCGGTGTGGAGCGCGATGGTGCGCAGCCGGCGGTCGGGTCCGTTCTCTGCGTTCCACTCACGGACGGCGTTGATCAACCGCATGGCGGGTTCGCCGCGGTTGACGATGGCGATGCGCGAGAACACGGGTTTCACTGCTCCTGGTGGCTGCGGCGGCGTTCGGTGACACGGGCGGTGCCCCCGGGCCGGTGACGGGACGAGGTTCGCTTGCCCTGTCCTACCGGTGGGGCCCCAACCCTGTCACTCGCCGAACGCGATACGGACGTCGTCGGACGTGGGGGCCGCCACGGCGGCCGCCTCGGGCGCGGCCGCCGGGTCGAGGACCACCTCCGGGGCCATGACGGCCGGATCGACCTCGAGCACCGCGTAGCCGCCGACGGCCCCGGCGCCGAAGCCGGGAGCGAAGACCCGGGTGCGGCCGGTGACGGCGCCGTCGGTGCAGGCGTCGTGGAGCGCGATCGGGATGGACGCCGCCGACACGTTGCCCATCGAGCCGATGTTGAAGTACAGCTGCTCCGCCGAGAGGCCGGCCTTCGCCGCGAGCTGCAGGATCATCGTCTTGTTGGCCTGGTGCGGGACGATCAGGTCGACCGCGTCGAGCATCGTGCCCGTGCCGTCCGGGCCGGCCTGCTCGGTCAGCTCACCGATCATCTGGGAGAGGTAGCGGGCGACGAGCGCCTTCACCTCGGGCCCGTAGACGGTGATGTCGTTGTCGAACTCCGGGTTCGGCCAGATGATCGAGTTGACCTGGGAGACGGGGCCCGAGGCGTAGGTCTGGAGCAGGTCGACGTCGCCGCGCTCGCCCTCGGCCGCCGGTGCGACCACCATGGCCGCGGCGCCGTCCCCGAAGATCATCCGGGAGGTGCGGACGTTGCCGATCTTGTCGGAGAACTTCTCGACGCAGACCAGCAGCACCGGGCGCCGGACCTCCTGCAGCTGCCGGACGGCCTCGGCCAGGCCGTAGGGCAGGCCGGCGCAGGCGGCGACGATGTCGGCCGAGCAGTGCGTCTGCAGCAGCCCCAGCTGACCGGACAGCCACGTCGACAGCGACGGGATCAGCCGCTCGCTGGTGCAGGTGGCGACGAGCACGGCTCCGATCTCGGACCGGTCGCGCCCGGAGTGCTCCAGCGCCCGGACCGCCGCGGCCCAGGCGAGGTCCTCGATGTCCAGCTCGGTGTAGCGGCGCTGGTCGATGCCGGTCTTGGTGGAGATCTCCTCGGCGCTCATCGGCGACCAGGAGAACGCGGAGTTGCGCACGACGTCGTCGTTCGAGCAGACGTGCTCGCCGCGGACGACCGCGAGGGCCTCCACCTTCGGCTGGACCGCGAACGCCTCGCGGACCCGCACCGGCGGCAGCGGGCGCTCCGGCTCGACCGGCTCGGCCTGCGTCGCGATCCGGCCGCGGCGGGCCGGGCGGGCGCCGGTGGCGCGGTCGAGGAAGACCGCCACGTCGCGGTTGCGCGGGTGGAACGCGATGACGTGGTCGTCGTCGCCGATCTCGTCGGCGGTGCGCAGCTCGGTGGCCGCGCGGTCCCACGGGTACTGGTTGTGCAGGACCATCGCCCAGCGGGTCAGCGCCTCGAGCTCGGGCCGTTCGGCGTGCGCGTCGAGGATCTCGCTCCAGGAGAAGACCGGGTAGTCCGGGTCGTGGTGCGGCACGACGAAGGTGCGGGCGCCCGGGGTGGTCAGGAACTGCTCCACCGTGGGCTTGACCGCCGGCAGCTCGGTCGCGTGGTGGCGGCGGTTGCCGTAGACGTCGAAGAGCAGGTCGAAGATCTTCTCCTCGACGCCGTCGTCCCAGGTGGAAGGCAGCACCGCGAAGGCCTCCTGCACCGCGCGGACCTTCTTGTCGCCGTCACGCCAGGGGGTGAGGGTCGGGAGGAAGACGTCGCCCCGGTGCCGCGGCAGGTCACGCCAGCGGGTGGGCCGCTTCTCGAACATGGTCAGCGTGTACCGGTTGACCCAGAACAGGTTCTGGCTCATGTCGCGCAGCAGCGCGAAGCGGCTCCGGTAGGCGCCGGTGGTGACGCGCTCCAGGATGTCGGTCCCGGTAGGGGCTTTCGCCTCGAAATCGCGGCCGACGATTGCGGTGAACTGTTCGAGATCGTCGATCACCGAAAAGTCGAGCTCGCCGAGGAAATTGGCGGGAAAGACCAGACGGTCGTGGCTGTTGACCACGAACGGCTTCATGTGACGACCTCCTGGAGTGGCGTCAGCCAGATGAATCACCAGGCCGGCCGCGAATGCGGACCGGGTGATCGGATCGGTAGCGGTGCCGATGACGGTATCGGTGAACAGGCACGATCGGAATGTGATCCGGCCCCGGAGTGTGCGCGCTCACGCATTGTCGGTCAACTCGGACTGTTACCGGCGAGAATGTTACCCGCGGGTCTACTCGCGGGTTCTTATTACATTCTTGTTGTCTCCGCAGGTGGGCGCCCGCGCGGTGTCCACACTGGAATGATCACTGGACGTGCCCGCGCCGTCTCCCGGCGTGCACATGCAGCGCGGGGGTGTGGCGCGGTCGATGGCGACACCGGGTCCGCCGTAGGTCCGCGCCGGGCCGGGGGCCGCCGCTCGGCGGGCCGGGCGCAGAGGGATCCATAGTGGACGGGACGGGCACCGGACCGGCGTCCGTCCCGGTGCCCGGAACGCGACACGGACGCAATTCCCGTGACGGGTGGGAACGGTGGGCGGGACCGCGCCGGAACGCGGGTCAGGAGGCGGTGGTGACCGGCTCCCGCGCGACCGACGGCGCCGGTGTCAGGGCGACGAGGACCGTCGCCACCAGCGCCGCGACACCGGCCGCGGCGAACGAGATCGTGTAGGCCGAGGCGGCGGGCAGGGTGCCGTCGTCGAGGACCAGGGCCGTCGTCACCGCGGCGACGACGGCCGTGCACGAGCTCGTCCCCAGCTGGCGGGCGAGGGTGTTGAGGCTGTTCGCCGCGGCCGTCTCCGACTCCGGCACCGCCTGCATGAACGTCAGCGGGATCGCCGAGTAGGCCAGCGCCGCCCCGACCGCCGCGACGGTGGACACCAGCATGAGCAGCCACACGGTGCCCGGGATCAGGGCGAACCCGAGGTTGCCGGCGCCCAGCAGCAGCGTGCCGAGCACCAGCGTGGTGCGCGGCCCGCGGACCCGGGACAGCCGGGCCGAGGCCGACGAGAAGACCACCATCGAGCCGCCCATCGACAGCAGGACCAGACTGGCGACGACCAGCGACAGTCCGAAGCCGTACCCGGTCGCGACCGGCGCCTGCAGGATCTGGGTGGCGAGCACGAAGCCCGCGAACATGGCGAAGCCGACCAGCACCGACGCGAGGTTCGTCAGGAGCACCGCCGGCCGCGCGGACACGCGCAGGTCCGCCAGCGGGCCCGGCACCCGCAGTTCGTACCGCCCCGTCACCAGGGCCAGCACGACCGACGCGGCGAACAGGCCGAGCACCAGCGGCGAGGCCCAGCCCCAGTCGTTGCCCTTCGACACCGCCAGCAGCAGGCACACCAGGGCGGCGCCGACACCGATCGCCCCGACGGTGTCGAACCGGCCGCCGCTGCGCAGGTTCGACTCGGGGACCAGCCGCCTTACCACCAGGATCTGGAACACGGTGATGACCGCGGCCCCGGCGAACAGCCATCGCCAGCTGGTGAACTGCGCGACGACGCCGGTGATCGGTAGCCCGATCGCGCCGCCGAACCCGAGCGACGACGACATCAGCCCGACCCCGGACCCGACGCGGTCGGCGGGCAGGACGTCACGCATCAGGCTCATCCCGAGCGCGATGACGCCGAACGCCGCGCCCTGCAGCACCCGCGCCACCAGGAGGAGGCCGATGCCGGGGGCGACCGCGCCGAGCAGCGAACCGGCACCGACCAGGCCCAGGGCGACCAGCAGCATCCGCCGCTTGCCGTACATGTCGCCGAGCCGGCCGGGCACCGGCGCCGACACGGCGCCGGCGACCAGGTTCGCGGTGATCAGCCAGGACGCCGTCGACGGGCTCACCGACAGCAGCTCCGGGAAGCGCGGCAGCAGCGGGACGACCATCGTCTGCACCAGCGAGACGAGCAGGCCGCACGAGGCGAGCACGGTGATCGCGACGGCCGGCCGGTGCCGTGCCTCCTGTGCGGGGGCTCCGGGGGACGCTCCTGCGGATCGACGGGCCCGGAACACACGACCTCCGACGCTGCTGTTGTGGATGTGCACGATCAGGTGAGCACGTCCCGCATGTCGGCGGCAACAGGGAAGTTAGCATTGCCAGCTTTCTCACCGGTGTCCGCCTGCCGGGTTCAGCGGGGTGGCACCGGCTCCGGTGGCGGCGGGCCCACGTAGGTGGCGGACGGACGGATCAGCCGACGCTGCTCCGCCTGCTCCAGCACGTGGGCGCACCAGCCGACGACCCGGCTGGTCGCGAACGTCGGCGTGAACATGCTGCGCGGGATCCCGCAGCCCGCCATCACCACTCCGGCGTAGAACTCGACGTTCGCGTGCAGCGGGCGGTCCGGGCGGAGCTCGGCGAGGGTGGCGGCGACCCGGCGTTCGACGTCGGCGGCGCGGGCGGGTAGCGGCCCGCCGAGCCGCTCGGCGACCTCCCGCAGCAGCGCCGTGCGCGGGTCCGGCCCGCGGTACACGGCGTGTCCGAACCCCATGATCCGTTCGCCGGCGGCGAGCCGGTCCGCCACCCAGCGCTCGGGCGAGCCGCCGGCGTCGCGGTCGATGGCGTCGAGGCCCTCCAGCGCGCGGTCCGGCGCACCACCGTGCAGCGGGCCGGAGAAGGCGCCGGTCGCCGCCGCCACCGCGGACGCGACGTCCGCGCCGGTCGACGCGACGACGCGTGCGGTGAAGGTGGAGGCGTTGAACCCGTGGTCCAGCGTGCTGACCAGGTAGGCGTCGACGGCACGGGCGTGCCCGGAGTCGGGTTCGGCTCCGGTGAGCATCCACAGCCAGTCCGCCGCGGGTTCCAGGTCCGGCCGGGGCGGCACCGGGTCGAGGCCGGACCGCAGCCGGTGCAGCGCGGCCAGGATCGTCGGCGTCGCCGCGCAGACGGTGAGCGCGTCGTCGGCGCCGCGCTCCGGGCCGGCGTCCCACACCGGTCGCATGCCGTGCAGCGGGCCGAGCACCGACAGTGCGGCGCGCAGCCCGGCGAGCAGGTCGTCGCCGCACGTCGCGGCGATGCCCGGCAGCAGCGCGGACAGCGCGGCGGGCAGCGCCCGGCGCTGCGCGATGCGGGCGGCGAACGCGGCCCGCTCGTCCGGGTCGGGCAGCCGTCCGCGGGTGGCGAGGAACCAGGCGCAGACGAACGTGCGGGTCCGGGCGAGCTCGACCGCGGAGTACTGGCGGTAGTGGTAGAAGCCCTCGTCGCCGCGGACGTCGCCGAGGGTCGTGGTGGTGACGGCGACGCCGCGCAGGCCCGGTGGGACCTCCGGCACGGCGGCCCTCTCGGTCGTGGTCATGCCGCGGACGGTCCGCCCGGCGACAACGCTTGTCAATATTGATCCGGTCAATGTTGATGCGGTCCCGTAGGGTGCCGTCGTGGAGTTCCTGAACGCCGCCGAGACCGCGGAACGGCTCGGGGTGAAGCGCGAGACCGTGTACGCCTACGCCAGCCGCGGGCTGCTGACCAGCGTGCGCGGCGCGCAGCGGCGGGGGAGCCGGTTCGCCCAGGACGAGGTGGAGGCGCTCGCCGCGCGCGGCCGGGAGGCGGGCGAGCCCTCCGGCGCGGTCGAGCGGATCCGGACCCGGATCACACTCGTGGCCGACGGCGGTCCGTGGTTCCGCGGCGTGCCCGTGGGCGAGCTCGCCGTGGCCGGGACCCTCGGGGACGCGGCGGCCGTGCTCTGGGAGCCCCCGGGCCCCGTCGCGTTCGACGCCGATCCGGCGCTGCTGCCCGTGGCCCGCGGTGCGCTGGCGGCGCTCCCGGGCGGGGCGCGCACCACCGACCGGTTCCGGGTGGCGGTCGCCGCGCTCGCCGCGGCCGACCCGCTCCGCGCCGACGTCGCGCCCGCTGCGGTCGTGCGCACGGCGTCCGGGCTGCTGGGGACGGTCGTCGACGCGCTGGCGGGCGGCGGGGACGGCCCGCTCGCCGCGCGCCTGTGGCCCGCCCTGGCCCGTGACCCGGACGGCGAACCCCCGCCCGCGGCGCTCGACCACGTCCGCGCCGCGCTGGTGCTGCTCGCCGACCACGGCCTGGCCGCGTCGACGGTGGCGGCCCGGGGCGCCGCGAGCACCCTCGCCGACGTGCACGCCGTCGTCTCCGCCGGGCTCGGCGCGCTCGACGGCCCGCGGCACGGCCTCGCGAGCGGGCTGGCCCACCGGTTCCTCGCCGGCGCCCTGGACGACCCCCGCGGCGCGCTCGCCGAGCGGCTGCGCGCCGGCGAACGCGTGCCCGGCTTCGGGCACACGGTGTACCGGGGCCGGACCCCCGCGCGACGGTGCTGCTGGACCGCCTGCGCGACGACCCGGCCGCGGAGCGGGTGCTCGCGTGCGTGGACGCGGTGGCCGGGGACCTCGACCGCGGCGGTGAGGGCCCCGCCCCGAACGTCGATCTCGCGCTGGCCGCGTTGCTGCACGCCCACGGCCTGCGGCGCGACGCCGGCGAGCTGCTGTTCGCCACCGCCCGCACCGTCGGCTGGGTGGCGCACGCCCGCGAGGAGTACGCCGAGCCCGGCCTGCGGTTCCGGCCGTCCGGCGTCTACACCGGGCCGCGACCGGGGAGCCGGGAGCACCCGCCCGGGACCGCGGGGTGAGGATGGCCGGATGACGCGACGACGTTCCCTCGCCGACGGTGTGTCCGACCGCTTCCGCGAGCTCTGGTCGGAGCGCCGCCCGTGCGTCCTGGTCACCCCGCGGCGGGACGGCACGCCGCACGCCGTGCCGGTCGGGGTGACCGTCGACGTGGAGGACGGGATCGCCAGGGTCCTGTCCAGCGGCGGCTCGCAGAAGGCCCGCAACGTCGCCGCCGCCGGGCCGGACGGGGCCCGGGTCACCGTCACCGCGGTCGACGGCCGGACCTGGTCGACCCTCGAAGGGGTCGCCGTCGTGGATCCCACCCCGGAGGGGGTGCACACCGCGGAACGCCGCTACGCCGCCGAGTACAAGGAGCCCCGGGTGAACCCGCAGCGGGTGGTGCTGCGGATCGTCGTCGACCGCGTCCTCGGCAACGCCTGATCCCCGCCACCGCGCCGGCGGGGATACTCGACGGCGTGGACCTGCCGGAGACGACCTTCCTCGGGCACAGCACGCTGCGGCTGCGCCTCGGCGGGCGCACCGTGCTCACCGACCCGGTGCTGACCGCCGCGGTCGGGCCGCTGCGGCGGATGGCGCCCGCGGTCGATCCCGCGGGGCTCGACGGCGTCGACCTGGTCCTGATCTCACACCTGCACGCCGACCACCTGCACCTGGGCTCGCTGGCGCTGCTGCCGCGCGACACCGAGGTCGTGGTCCCGGCAGGGGCGGCAGCGTGGCTGCGCCGGCGCGGCGTGGCCCGGGTGTCGGAGCTGGCCGTCGGGCAGCGGCGGACGTTCGGCGGGCTGCACGTCACCGGCACCCCGGCCGACCACTCCGGGCACCGCTGGGGCCCCCGGCTGACCCACGGCCCGCAGGCCGACGCGATGGGCCACCTGCTCGAGGGCGACGGCCTGCGCGTCTACGCCGCCGGGGACACCGGACTGTTCCCGGGCCTCGGCGACGTCGCCGCCCAGGGCCCGATCGACCTCGCCGCGCTGCCGGTGTGGGGCTGGGGCCCGAGCCTCGGCCCGGGACACCTCGACCCGGCCGGTGCCGCCGAGGCCGTCCGGCGGCTGGCGCCCCGGGCCGCGCTGCCGGTGCACTGGGGCACGCTCGCCGTCACCGGGCTCTGTTCGGTCCCCGGGCGGACCGGCGGGCGGATGCGGGAGCTCCTCGTGCGGCCGCCGCACGACTTCGCCGCGGCGGTCGCCGCGGCCGGGCTGCCGGCGCGCACCCTGGTCGTCCCGCCCGGCGCCGCGGTCGGGGCGGCGGTGTGAGCGTGCTGGGCGCCGTGCTGCAACCGGCCACCGAGGAGTGGTTCACCGCCGAGCTGAGCCCGGACGCCGGCCGGGTCGCCTACCTCGTCGTCGGAGGCGGGGTGCTGTTCGGCTCGATCCTGCCGGTGGTGCCGACCGGGGCCATCGTCGGTGCCGCCGCGGCGACGGCGATGACCTCCCCGGCGCTGTCGCTGCCGGTGGTGCTCGTGCTGGCCTTCGCCGCGGCGCTCGCCGGGGACCTGGTGACCTACGCCGTCGCCCGCCGGGGGAGCGTCCCGGTGCTCGACGCGGTGGCAGGCGGCCGGTTCGGCGGGGCGCGCACCGGCGAGCGGGTGGCCCGGGTGCGGGCCGCGTTCGCCGACCGCGGCTGGCTGCTGGTCCTGGTCGGCCGGGTCGCCCCCGCGGGACGGGTGCCGACCCTGATCGCGGCCGCCGCGTCCGGGATGGCCTGGTCGGTGCTGCTCCCCGCGGTCGCGGCCGGCGCGGTGCTCTGGACGCTGCTCTACGGCGTGCTCGGGGTCCTCACCGGCAACCTCACCGACTCACCGCTGGTGGCGGCCGGGCTGGCGGTCGGGCTCGTCGCCGTCGTCGGCGCGGTGACGGCGCTGGTGGGCCGCCTGCGGTCCCGGCGCCGCGAGCGGCGGGCCCACTCGCCGGGAGAGCCCGCCCACGACCGGTGACGGGTGCGGTCAGGTCCGTCCCGCACGCTCCTGCAACGCGGCGTCGATCTCCTCCAGGCTGCGCCCCTTGGTCTCGGGCATCAGCCGGTGGAGGAAGACGAACCCGGCCACGCCGATCACCGCGAAGATCGCGAACAGCCCGGACTCCCCGAGCGTGGTGATGAGCGTCAGCGTCGTCGACGCGATCACCAGGTCGATGCCCCAGTGCGTCGTCGCGCCGAGCCCGGCGGCCTTGCCGCGGACCGCGGTCGGGAACACCTCGGAGTTCACCAGCCAGATCGCGATGCCCAGGCTCGCGGCGAACGCGGCGATGTACACGCAGAGCGCGACGACGACGAGGACCCCGACGATGCCGTCCTGTGAGGGCAGCAGGAACAGCACGACCAGCGCGACCAGCGCGGCGACGACGACGGCGAGCCCGCCGAGCAGCAACGGCCTGCGGCCCCACGAGTCGATCCGGGCCAGCGCCACCGCCGTGACGACCGTGTTCACCACCCCGATCCCCACCGTCGCCAGGAGTGCGCCGGTGTCGGAGCCGAACACCCCGGACAGGATCGTCGGCGCGTAGTAGATGACCGCGTTCACCCCGACCAGCTGGTTCACCGCGGCCACGCCGATGCCCAGGGTCAGCGCGGGACGCAGCTGCGGGCGGCGCAGGTCCGACCAGGTCCAGCGGGCCTCGTCGCGGGCGGCGGCGCGGATCTCGGCGATCTCGGCGTCGGCCTGCTCGGGCGTCCGGCCGGCGAGCGCGGCCCGCGCCTCGTCGACCCGCCCGCGCAGCACCAGCCAGCGCGGCGACTCCTGCGCCCCGGCCAGCCCGACGAGCATCGCCAGCGCCGGGACACCGGCCAGCAGGAGCGGCCAGCGCCAGCTCTCCGCCTCCGCGAACAGCGAGTTGACCAGGTAGGACAGCAGGATCCCGACCGTGATCAGGAACTGGTTCATCGAGACCAGGCGCCCGCGTGACTCCTTCGGCGCGATCTCGGCGATGTAGAGCGGCACGCAGACCGAGGACACGCCGATCGCCAGCCCCAGCAGCACCCGGGCGCCGAGCAGCACCCCGGTCCCCGGGGCCAGCCCGGAGAGCACCGCGCCGAGAAGGAACACCGCGGCGACGCCGACGAGCGTCCGCCGCCGGCCGAGTGCGTCGGTGATCGCCCCGCCGGCCAGCGCGCCTACCAGCGCGCCCACCAGCAGCCCGGAGACGAGCAGCTGCTGGCCGGCCTCACCGAGCCCGAACTCCGGTGCGATGAACAGCAGCGCCCCGCTGATCACCCCGGTGTCGTAGCCGAACAGCAGTCCGCCCGCGGCGGCGACGGTGGTCGCCAGGCTGATCCCGCGTCCCTGCCGCGTGCGGTGGCCGGTGTCGCCGGTGTCGCCGTGTGTCGTCATCGACAGCCCCTCCCGGTCGGGTCGCGCGACGGGTGCGCCACGCAACAACGGCGACCAGGGTTGCCGTATCGGTCCGTGACTGTCCACCGTTCGCCGCAATGCGGGCCGGAACCCACACGATTCCGGACACAGACGGAACCGGCCGGGCGCGACGGGAGGGGGTACGTCGCACCCGGCCGGAGACCGGTGGGGGAGGGGTCAGTTCCCGCCGCCCCCGAAGGGGTTGATCCCGAACGGCGCGGAAGGTGCGGAACCGCCGCCCTGCCCGGAGCCCTCCGGCGTGGTGAGGGCGCCCTGCCGGGCGGTGGCCGCCTCGGTGTCCTGCGCGCTGCCGAGGGTCACCGGGACCTGGCGGGCGTCCGCCCCGCTGCCGATGGTCAGCGTGACCTGCTGGCCGGGGGTGAAGTTGCCGACCCGTGCGATCAGGTCCGCGAAGCTCGACACCGGGTACTCGTCGACCTTGGTGACGACGTCGCCCGCCGCCACGCCCGCGTTCGCCGCGGGCGAGCCGGGCTCGACGGCCGCCACCTGCGCGCCACCGGTGCCCGCGGTCTCGGAGCCGGAGGCCGACACCGACCCCTGGACGCCGAGCTGCGGCTTGGTCGCGACGCCGTCCGACATCAGCTTCTGGGCCACCCGCTTCGCGGTGTCCACCGGGATCGCGAAGCCGAGACCGATCGAGCCGGCGTTCTGCCCGCTCGTCGCGATCGCCGAGTTGATGCCGACGACCTGCCCGGCGAGGTTGACCAGCGGACCGCCGGAGTTGCCCTGGTTGATCGGTGCGTCGGTCTGCAGCCCGTTGTAGACGACCGGGGTGCCGCCGTCGCCACTGGCGGAGACGGTGCGGTTCAGCGCGGACACGATGCCGGCGGTGACGGTGCCGGAGAGCCCCTGCGGGGACCCGGTGGCGACCACCTGCTCGCCGACCTGGACGCCCGAGGACTGGCCGAGCGTGGCGGCCTTCAGGTCCGAGGCCCCCTCCAGCCGGATGACGGCGAGGTCGTAGCTGGGGGAGGTGCCGACGACGGTCGCGCGGTGCTGGGTGCCGTCGGCGGTCGAGACCGTGATCTGCCCGCCGTCGCCCGCCCCGGAGACGACGTGGTTGTTGGTGAGGACCTCGCCGTCGGCGGTGAGGATCACGCCCGACCCCTCGGCGGTGCCCTGCGCGGTGCGGACCTGGATGTCCACCGTGCTCGGGGTGATCGCTGCGGCCGCGCCGGCGATGGAGCCGTCGGCGGCCTGGGCGGGGGTGCCCGGGGCGGCGGAGCTGGACAGCGTCGCGGTGCTCGACCCGGTGTCCCCGCCGAGCACGGCGTAGGCGCCACCGAACCCGACGCCGCCCCCGATCAGCCCCGCCGCGACCGCGACGGTGACCAGGCCTGCGCCGAAGCGCCGCGGCGGCTTCGGGGCAGGGGCCTGCGCCGGGAACGGCGGGTACACCGAGGTGGGCGGGCTGCCGGCACCGTGCGCCGGGATCGTGGGGTTGCTCGCGGAGGCCCACGGCGGCGGGGCCTGCTCCTGCTGCCTCCGGTGGTCGGTGTCGGTCACGTCGGTCGCCTCCTGAGCGCTCCTGCCGTCGGCGTGCCCGGGGCCGTCCCCTGCCGCACGCGGATCGGGCCGGGTGGGGTCCGTGGCGCCGCCCCCGGTGGAGGTCTCCCCGTCGGCGCGCCCGCCGGTGCCCGGCCCGTACTCGGTCATGGGAGCAACTGTGCGGCGTGACCCTGAGACGAGCCTGTGATCGCGCTGGGAATCCCGCGCGCGTTCGGTGTGGACCGGTGGGGCCGCGCTCAGGTCCCGCGCCTCAGGTCACCGCGCCTGCGATCGTCAGGACCAGCCCCAGCAGGACGAGTGCGGCGCCGCCGCGGGCCCACCACCGCTGGCTGCGCCGGTCGGTGGCGGTCAGCTCGTCCTCGGTGCGGGTGGACAGGACGAACGGGTGGGACGTGTCCTGCGGGGCCCGGATCACCAACGGACCGTCACGGTCGTCGACCTCGCCCAGGACGTACATCCGCACGCCGGGGCGGAGCACCCACTCCTGGTTGCGGTAGCCGAGCGTGCGGTCGCCGCGGGGGCCGCGTTCGTCCGCCGGGTCGAAGCGGTCCAGCACCAGCTCGACCGGGTCGGGACGCCGCCCGCCAGGGTCGACGCCGATGGTGTGCCCGTCGCGCAGCAGCGGCCAGCCGTGCGGTGACACCCGCTCGGAGACGGTCTCGGTGTGGGTGGAGGTGCGCATCCGGCCCTCGGAGTCGCGCTCGCGGCGCTCGAACCGGCGCTCGACCCGGTGGGCGTGCCAGACGCACTCGACGCCGGCGAGCTCGGAGCGCAGCAGGCCGACCGGGGCGGGCGCGGCCTCGCCCACGACCTCGCAGACCTTGCGGAACCGGCCCGGCCCGCCGTTGAGGTCCGCGGCGATCCCCGCCTCCTCCAGCAGCCGGGGGACCGGCAGCGTCTCCGCCGCCATCATCGCGTGCACCCGGCGCTGGGTGTGGACGGCGGCCCAGAAGCACCCGGCACCGGCGAGCAACGCGATGATCCCGATCCACAGCACGACGGGAACCTAGCCGACGGTCACACCAGCTCGACGACCGTCGCGTTCGCCGTGCCGCCGCCCTCGCACATGGTCTGCAGCCCGTAGCGGATGCCGCGGTCGCGCATGTGGTGCACGAGCCGGGTCAGCAGGATCGTGCCGGAGGCGCCCAGCGGGTGCCCGACGGCGATCGCGCCGCCGAGCGGGTTGAGCCGGGCGTCGTCGGCGCCCAGCTCCGCCTGCCAGGCCAGCGGGACCGGCGCGAACGCCTCGTTGACCTCGAACGCGCCGATGTCGCCGATCGCCAGCCCGGAGCGCTTGAGGACCTTCTGGGTCGCGGGGATCGGCCCGGTCAGCATCCGCAGCGGGTCGGCGCCGGACACCGCGCCGGAGTGGTAGCGGACGATCGGGGTCAGTCCCAGCTCCGCGGCCCGCTCCGGCGTCGTGACGAGCACGGCGGACGCGCCGTCGGAGATCTGCGAGCTGTTCCCGGCGTGGATCACCCCGGTCCCGGAGAACACCGGCTTCAGCGCGGCGAGGGTCTCGGCGGTCGTCCCGCGGCGCAGCCCCTCGTCGGCGGCGAATCCCGGCGCGCCCGGGACGTCGACGAGCTGCCCGTCGAACGCGCCCGAGTCGATCGCGGCGGCGGCCAGCTCGTGCGAGTGGGCGGCGTACTCGTCGAGCCGGGTCCGGGACAGCCCCCAGTCGCGGGCGATCCGCTCCGCGCCGACACCCTGGTTGAAGTCGTCGTTCGGGAACTCTCCCGAGGTCAGGTCCTCGCGGTAGCGGTCGCGCACCAGCGGGCCGTAGGGCCGGCCCAGCTCGCGGCCCGCGCCGAGCGGCACCCGGGTCATCGACTCCACCCCACCGGCGACGACGACGTCGTACTGCCCGGCGAGGACCATCCCGGCCGCGAAGTCGAAGGCCGACTGGCTCGACCCGCAGGCCCGGTTGATCGTCACGCCCGGCACCGTCTCCGGCCATCCGGCGGCCAGCAGCGCGTACCGGCCGATCTGGGCGGCCTGGTCGCCGACCTGGTTGACGCAGCCCCACACGACGTCGTCGACCACACCGGGGTCGATCCCGGTCCGCTCGGCGAGCGCGGCGAGCACGGCGGCCGACAGGTCGACCGGGTGGACCTCGGACAGCGATCCCTTCCGCTTGCCGATCGGCGTGCGGACGGCCTCGCAGACGACGGCCTCGGGCATGGCGGGTTCCTCCTCGGTCGGCGGTGACAGGGGCGGTGCGGTTGCTTCGCGACGCTAAGCCATCCCGGCCGGCACGTGCTGAGAGTGCGGTCACATCGATCCGCGACGGTCGAGCAGGACTGGATCGATGAGGTAACGTCAGGACCCGTACGCGAAGGGGAGTAGCTCCCAACGCTGCGCTCGACATACTGGTCCGCCCCGATCACGAGGGCCGGCCCGGGCGCAGGGCCTGGCCACCAGGTGAGCGAGACCTTCGATCCGGATGATCCGGATCGAGGTCACCCGTACCCCTCGATCCGGAGCGAGATCGAGGGATGGACATGGACGGATTCCTGGCTGCGTTCGCGGTCAGCTTCGGCGTCATCTTCGTGGCCGAGCTCGGGGACAAGTCCCAGCTCATGGCCCTCACGTTCGCGACGCGCTTCAAGGCGATCCCGGTGCTCGTCGGCATCACGATTGCCACCTCGGTGACCCACCTGGTGTCGGTCGCCGTCGGGTACGGCCTGGGCGCGTCGATCCCGACCGGCTGGATCGCGCTGGTCGCGTCGGTGGCCTTCGTCGCGTTCGGCGCCTGGACCCTGCGCGGGGACTCGCTGACCGACGACGAGGAGCAGAAGGCGAAGCGGGCCGGCGGGTCCGCCGTCGTCGCCGCGTCGGTCGCGTTCTTCCTGGCCGAGCTGGGCGACAAGACCATGCTCGCCACGATCACCCTCGCCACCCAGTACAGCTGGTTCGGCGTGTGGCTCGGCTCCACGCTGGGCATGGTCGCCGCCGACGCGCTGGCCATCGTCGTCGGCCGCAAGCTCGGCCAGAAGCTCCCCGAGCGGGTCATCTCCGTCGGTGCCGCGATCATGTTCTTCGTGTTCGGCGCCTGGCTGTTCGCCGAGGCCGTCCCGCAGGTCTGGGGCGACGACGCCTGGGCCCGGCTCGCCGACGCGATGGGTCACCAGGGATTCGGCTGGGCCGCGCTGGCGCTGGGTCTCGTCGCCGTCGGGACCGGGCTCGTCGTCCGCGGCCGGGCGCACCGGGCCCGCGGGGAACGCCGGCTCGACGTGGCCAGGGCCCCGGGCAGCCCGGCCTGGTGGGCGCGGACGCTGTTCGTCGTCGCCGCCGTCTTCGGCTTTGGTGCCCCGCTGCTGGTCGCGCTGGACGTGCTCGAGCCGATCTCGGTGCTGTCCCGGCCCGCCGTGGCGGTCGTCGGTGCCGGTCTGCTGCTGCTCGGGTTCGCCGTCGTCGCGGTCGCCATGCTGCAGCTCGGCACGGTGTGGCGGCGCAGCGCGACCGAGGCGGGCGCCGCGGCCGCCGGGGACCCGGACGCCGCGCGACGCCCGGTGCTCGCGACCGGTGGCCTCTACCGCCGCGTCCGCAACCCCGCGCTGACCGGGCTGATCGTCGGCTGCGCCGGGATGCTGTTCATGGCCCCGACCCTGCTCGGGGTGCTCGCCGGGGTGCTGATCCTCGTCGCGGTGCAGATCCAGGCCCGCGCGGTGTACGAGCCCGGGCTGGGCAGCGCGCTGGGGCCCGAGTACGACGCCTACCGGCTGCGCACCGGCCGGTTCCTGCCACGGGTCCGCCGGACCGGGGCGGACGGCGACGCCACGGCCGGGGACGACCACACCCGGGTCGGCTGACCTCGTCCCGGTACGCCGTACGGTGATTCCGGTACGGTGTACGACGTCAGGGGCCGCGGTGGCGCGGCCCCGGCGTCGGAGGGAGAGCCCATGACGATCCTGGTGACCGGGGCGACCGGGAAAATCGGCCGGCTGGTCGTCGACCACCTGATCGTCCGCACCGGTGAGCCCGTGCGCGCGCTCACCGTCGACCCGGCGCGGGCCGCGCTGCCCGACGGCGTCGAGGCCGTGCGCGGTTCGGTCCGGCGGCCGGCCGCGCTGGACGGGGCGTTCGACGGGGTCCGCGCGATGTACCTCGCCCCGTACGAGCCGACGGCGGCCGAGGTGCTCGCGGCGGCCGCGGACGCCGGGGTGGAGCACGTCGTGGCGCTGACCGGTGAGCCGGACAGCTGGTGGGGGAGCGTGACGAAGGCCGTCGAGGCCGCCGGCCCCGCCTGGACGCACCTGTGGCCCGCCGACTTCGTCGAGAACTACGAGATGTGGCTCCCGCAGATCCGGGCCACCGGGGTCGTGCGCGAGCCGTGGCCTGCGCTGGCGAGCACGCCGACGGCGATGACCGACATCGCCGAGGTCGCCGCCGTCGCCCTGACCGCGCCGGGCTACACAGGCCGGGCCCTCACGCTGACCGGGCCGGAACCGGTCAGCCGTCGTGACGCGGTGGCCGCGATCGCCGAGGCCACCGGCGTCGGGATCGGGTTCGAGCAGGTCACCCCGGACGAGGCCGTCGCGGCGCTGGAGCCCTCGGCCGGCCGGGACGCCGCCGAGATGGTCGTCCACACGATCCTGGGTTTCCTGCACGACGCCGAACCGGCCCCGAACGGCGTGGTCGAGGAGGTGACCGGCCGTCCCGCGACGACCGTCGCCGCCTGGGCGCACTCCCACGCCGACCGCCTGCGCGCCGCGATCACCTGACACACCGCACCCGACCCCGCACCCCCGCTCCTCGGCCACGGCCGCGCTCACGGGATCGGGCGAGCGTGGGCGGAACCGGTGAGCGTCTGCGGGCCTCGCAGCGCAGGACAGCGCGGGGCAGAGCAGGACGAGGCGGGGCGCTCACGCGATTGGGCTCCGCTCACGCGATCGGGCGAGCGGGGCCGGAGCCGGTGAGCGGGCTCGGAACCGGTGAGCATCTGTGGGTCGAGCCCGGCCGCGGCCGAGCAGGGCCGAGCACGGCCGAGCCGAGCAGGGCCGCCGCGACGGACTGGGCGGGGCGCTCACGCGACAGGGCCCCGCTCATGCGATCGGGTGAGCGTGGCCGGAACCGGTGAGCGTCTGGGTGCCGCGCCGGGCCGCGCTGGGCCGTGCCGCGCCGGGCCGCTCACGGAATGCGGCCCCGCTCGTGCGATCGGGTGAGCCTGGCCTGAACCGGTGAGCGTTTGCGGGCCGGGCCGGGCCGGGCGCGGTGGCGGAGCGCCACCGCGCCCGGGTGGGCGGGCGGTCAGGTGTACCAGGTGGGCTGTGGCAGTTCGTCGCGCAGCAGGTGGGCGCCGACCTCGCGGCGCTTGTAGGCCACCGGATCGTGCAGGGTGTGCGTGCGCACGTTGCGCCAGAACCGGTCGAACGCGAGGTCCGCGGACGTCGCGCGGGCGCCGAGCCCCTCGAAGATCCCGGACGTGATCTCCAGCGCGACGTCGGTGGCCCGCGCCTTCACCGCGGCGACCCGGACCTCGTGCTCGCCACGCTGCTCCTCGGTGACGTTCCAGGCGTCGCGGTGGATGGCGAGCCCCTCCTCGGCGACGGCGTCGGCCAGTGCCTCGACCGCCCACAGCTTCGAGCGGTAGTCGCCGTAGAGGTCGAGCTGGTAGGGCTCGTCGACGGCGCGCTCGGCGTCGCCGTGCAGCCAGGGCCGGGTCACGGTGCGGGTGTACCTGGCGCCGGTCTCCAGCGCGCCCCGTGCGATGCCCAGGTAGAAGTTGACGAACACCAGCTGGATGGTCGGCACGTTGAGCGTGTTGTAGACCCGCGGCTGGAACGCCTTGTTGGTGAACCCGGCCGCCGAGGCCCACGGCACCCGGACGTCGGTGATCGTCACGCTGCCGCTCTCGGTGAGCCGCTGGCCGATGTTGTCCCAGTCGTCGTGGAAGACGATGCCGTCCTGCTCGCTGGGCACGATCGCGAAGACGTGGGTGTCGGTGCCCTCCAGCACCCCTTCCAGCACCGTGACGTCGGAGATCGTGCTGCCGGTGGAGAAGCTCTTCCGGCCGTTGTAGACGATCTCGTCGCCCTCGTCGCGGATCAGCAGGTCGGAGTCGCGGGGGTTGACCGCGCCGCCGAAGAACCAGCGGTTCCGGGTGGCGTCGGCCTCGACCGCCTCGATCTGCTCGGGCGTGCCGACCAGCCGGGCCGCCCAGAACCACAGCAGGTGGTAGCCGAGCAGCTGGCCGATCGAGCCGTCGCCCGCGGCGACCTCGCGGATCACCCGGTAGGCGGTCGGCCACTCCTGGCCGCCGCCCCCGTGCTCGACCGGGCCGAGCAGGGTGACGAGCCCGGACTCCTTGAGCAGGGCGACCTCGTCGTAGGGGGTGGCGCCGGCGCGGTCGCGGGCGGCGGCGTCGCGCTCCAGGATGCGGCGGACCTCGCCGGCCCGGCGCAGCCAGCCCGCCTCGTCGGTGGGGGCGGGCGCGGCGGTCCAGTCGACCACCTCGGCGACGGTGGCGGTGCCGGAACGGTTCTCGGTCGTGGTCATGCGTGTCTCCTCGTCGGGGAGAGAATGCGTCCGGGCAGGCGCCGGTCACTGTTTCCGCACATGTGACCCGGCGGTTCCGGGGTGTGCGGGAACGGTGATCCGGTGCCCGTCCCAGGACGGCGGGGATCCGTGTCGGGTGATCACCGGCGGGCGCGGCGGGAACCGGGCTCCGACGGCTGCGCCGCAGGTCGGCGACGGTGCGGAGCGGCGGTGATCAGCGACAGATCGACGAGTTCACGCGGGACAGGTCGACGTGGCGTCGACGGGTGAGCTCGGTGGACTGCACGATTCCCAGTGTTCGCGAGAATGAGCGAGGACGTCAATGGCGCGTCCCCCGCACTGGGATTCACGGGGGGTTGTCCGGACCGGTTCCGCGTCCGGACGCGGACGGGCCCGGCGAGCGTGCCGCCCGCCGGGCCCGTCGGTGGATCGGCTCAGACCGTGACCGGCCGCGGCTCGCGGGCGGCGAGCTCGGCCTCCTTCTCCCGGATGATGGGGAGGACCTTCTCGCCGAAGTACTCGACCTCCTCCTGGAAGTGCAGGAAGCCGAGCAGCAGCAGGTTGGCGCCGCGCCGCTTGTACTCGATGGCGCGGTCGGCGATCTGTTCCGGCGTGCCGATGAGCTGGCTCTTGAAGCCGTCGTTGTACTGGACCAGGTCGGAGAACGACGAGTCCGCCCACATGCCGCGCTTGTCACCGGTGGAGTTCCCGGCCTGCTGGACGGCGTCGCGGAAGCCCTCGACGGCGGGCTTGTTCGCCTTCTCGATGATCTCGCGCAGGGTGTCCCGGGCCTCCTTCTCGTCGTCCCGGGCGATCATGAAGCCGTTCAGCCCGAACCGGACGGGCTGCAGCCGCGGCGCGGTCTTCGCGTGGCCGAGGACCTCCTCGACCTGCTCGGTGAAGCCGTCGTAGTCCTTGCCGTTGGAGAAGTACCAGTCGGAGACGCGGCCGCCGTTGCGGCGGGCGGCCGTCGAGTTGCCGCCCTGGAAGATCTCCGGGTGCGGGCGGCCGGGGACGTCGACCGGCTTGGGCTTCAGGTCGAAGCCGTGCACCCGGTAGAAGTCGCCGGCGAACTCGGCGCCGCCGTCGCCCGCGGTCCAGATCTCGCGCAGCACCCGGATGAACTCGTCGGTGCGGCGGTAGCGCTCGTCGTGCTCCAGCCACGGCTCGCCCATCGAGGTGAACTCGTCCTTGAGCCAGCCGGAGACGACGTTGACCGCGATCCGGCCCTTCGTCAGGTGGTCGGCGGTGGCGATCCACTTCGACAGCACGGCCGGCTGCCACAGGCCGGGGTGCACCGCGGCGATGACCTTGAGCCGCTCGGTGGCCAGGCCCAGCGCGAGCGAGAAGCTCGTGGCCTCGTGCTGGTGGTCGGCGCCGTAGCTCGCCATGTAGCGGATCTGGGAGAGCGCGTACTCGAAGCCGTTGTTCTCGGCGGTCTGCGCGAGCTTCACGTTGTAGTCGAAGCCCCAGTCGGTGCGCTGCTCGATGGTGCTCGTGACCAGGCCGCCGGAGACGTTCGGCACCCAGTAGGCGAACTTCAGCGGCTCACTGATCTGTGCGTTCAGGGTGGTGTCGAGATTGTCGGCGGTGGTGTCGGTCATGGGGGATGAACTCCAGGGTGTCGTCCGCCGGACATGCCGGGCATGCCGGACACGGCGGAGTGGGCGTGCTCGGACGCCCGTGGGAGGAAACGGAGGAAAGAGAGGAAACGGACCCGCGGATCAGCAGATCAACGACAGGCCTGGCTCGTGACGACCAGGTGATCGACGTGACGGCGTCGCGTCAGCAGGAAAGCGACCACACCCCCACCGAACCCGCGGGTAGGTGCGTTGTCAACCGGTGGGGGGCGAGGTCACCGCCCGGACGGGTCGGCCTGCCCGTCCGCGCAGGTCCGCAGGGCCTCGGCGTGCGGGCCGTCCGCACCGCCGCCGACCAGCTCGACCACCCGCGGGTCGAACCCACGCGCGCCGAGGAACCGGGCGGCGTCACGGACCGGGTCGCCACTGCGCCGGACGACGGGGGAGTGCCCGACCGGGTGCAGGATCGCCGCCGTCATCAGCAGGTCCCGGTCCAGGCCGCGCTCCTCGGCGAGCTCCCGGGCCCGGATCGCGGCCCGCTGCGCCCGCACCCACAGCTCCGGGCGCTGGTGTGCGAGCAGCGTCTCGGCGAGCGCACGGGCCGCGTCGAATCCCACCCGGCGAAACTAGCCCGCCAGGGACGCGAGCACGAACACGACGCAGGACAGCGCGAACCCGACCAGCGAGATCAGCGTCTTGATCACGCTCCAGGTCTTGAACGTCGTCGGGACGTCCATCCCGAGCAGCCGCCCGATCAGCCAGAAGCTCGCGTCGTTGACGTGCGGGAAGATCGAGGACCCGGCGGCCAGCGCCAGCACGACGGCGACGGTCTGCACCGGACCGAGCCCCGCCTCGACCACCGAGGCGCCCAGCAGCCCGGCCGCGGTCGTGATCGTCACGGTGGCGGTGCCGAGCGCGATCCGCAGGATCGCCGCGACGAGGAAGACCGACACGATCACCGGCAGGCCGGTCGCCCCGAGCGTCCCGGCGAGCGCGTCGCCGATCCCGCTGGCGATCAGCACCGCACCGAACATGCCACCCGCCCCGGTGATGAACACGACCGGCGCGATCGGCTTGAGCGCGTTGTCCAGCAGGTCCTCGACGAACGCCGCCCGGCGCCCGCGGCGCGTCGCCAGCACCCAGGTCGCCACCAGCACGGTGATCAGCAGCGCGACCGGGGTCGCCCCCAGGAACTGCGGAAGCACGACCCACGGGGCATCGGGGTCGACGGCGCCGGTGTCCGCCAGGGTCGCGGCCAGCGTGTTCGCGAAGATGAGGACCAGCGGCAGCAGGAGAAGCCCCACCACGACCCGCGGCCGGGGCGGCGGGCCGGTCTCGTCGTCGTCGGTCTGCGGGCCACCGGTGAGCAGCTCGGGGACCGGCAGCACGATGCGGCGGCCGATCCAGACGCTGTAGAAGTACGCGCCCAGGTACCAGGTCGGCACCGCGACGAGGACGCCGATGAGCACCACCAGCCCGACGTCGCCGCCGAGCAGCACCGTCGACGCGACGGCCCCGGGGTGCGGCGGCAGGAACACGTGCATCGTGGACAGTGCCGCGGCCGCGGGCAGGGTGTGCACGAGCACGCCGCCGCCGACCCGGCGGGCGACCGTGAAGATGATCGGCAGCATCACCATGAAGGCGGCGTCGAAGAAGATCGGGAAGCCGAACAGCAGCGAGGCGACGCCCAGCGCGAACGGCGCCCGGCGGTCCCCGAACCGGCTCACCAGGGCGTCCGACAGGGCCCCGGCGGCCCCGCTGACCTCGGCGAGCCTGCCGAACATGGCGCCGAGCCCGACCAGCAGGGCGACCTCGCCGAGGGTCTCGCCGAAGCCGTCCACCAGCACGTCGAGGACCGCGTCGGCGGGGATCCGGGCCGCGAAGGCGGTCAGCGCGGAGACGACGGTCAGCGCCAGCAGTGGGTGGATCTTGAACCGGATGATGGCCACCAGCAGCACGACGATCGCGCCGAGCGCGATCCCGAGCAGCGGTCCGGTGCCCAGCGGCGATGTCCAGTTCTCCACGAGGTCCCTTCCGACGACTGCGTCGACCGGTCGTCGGGGAACAACGCGCCGGTGCGAGAGGTGACGTTCCGCTCGAAACGATCACTCCGTACCGCGTGGACGGTCCAGCTTGCGGACACGAACGACATTGCGGAACTTGTGGTCACGGCCGGGACGGGCCGGCGCTCCTCAGCCGAGACCCAGGCCCGTGAGCACCCGGCCGACGCGCTCGTCCTCGCTGCGCAGGAAGGTGCCGAACTCCGGGCCGGGCAGGTAGGCGTCCTGCCAGTTGTTGCGGCGCAGCACGTCCTGCCACTGGGGGGTGCGGACCATCGCGGCGAAGCAGTCGTCGAGCCCGCCCACCTGGCCGGGTGTCAGACCGGGCGGGGCGAGGATCCCGCGCCAGTTGGTCACCTCGAGGTCGATGCCGGCCTCGCGCAGGGTCGGCGCGCCGACGCCGGGGATCGGCTCCCCCGCGGTGATCGCCAGGGTGCGCAGCGCGCCGGACGCGATCTGGTCGGCGAACTCGCCCAGCCCGGACACCCCGAAGGTGACCTCGTCGGCGAGCAGCGACGCGAGCAGCTCGCCACCGCCGTCGTGCGGGACGTAGCCGACGCGCCGGGGCGGCACCCCGGCTCCCTCCGCGACCAGCATCGTCGCCAGGTGGTCCGGGCCGCCGGTCGACGACCCGCCCCCGACGGCGTTGCCCGCCGGGTCGGCGCGCCACGCGGCGAGCAGCTGGGGCAGATCGCGGAACGGCGAGTCCCGGGCCACGACGACGATCTCGGTCTCGCGGGTCAGCCGGGCGAGCGGTGTCGCCGCGGTGAGGAGCCCGGTGGCGTCGGCGGAGCGGGCGGCGCCGACCAGGCCGAGACCTATGCTCAGCACCAGCCGGTCGTTGCCCGCCTCGTTCACCACCCGGCCCAGTCCCGCGATGCCGCCCGCCCCGGGCAGGCTGAACACCTCGGCCGGGCCGGTGATGCCGGCGTCGGACAGCGCCTTGGCCGCGCTGCGGGCGGTCACGTCGTACCCGCCGCCGGGCGCGTTCGGGACGAGGAACCGCAGCCCGCGGACGGGTTCCGGGCCGCCGCAGCCCGCGGCCGCGCCGGTCGCGAGCGCGGCGAGCCCCGCGGCGAGGCCCGCGCAGAACGCCCGCCGGGACGGGCGGGCGGGACCACCGGTGGCGGTGTCGGTCATGGGCTGGTCCTGTGGTCGGTCCGGCAGGGTGCGCCGGGCACACCCGGACCAGCCTAGTCTGGGCCGGTGGGACGGCGTGGCGGCACGAGGACCCCGCTGGCGCGCCAGTTCCTGGTCTGGCAGCTGGTGGTCGTCCTGGTGCTGCTCGGTGCGGTCGCGGCGCTCGCCGCCGTGCAGTCCGCGGAGTCGTTCCGCGAGACCCACGGCCGCCGGATGCTCTCGGTCGCCGAGGACGTCGCGTCGGTCCCCACGGTGCGGGAGGCCCTGCAGCGCCGCCAGTACGACCTGCTGCCGTCGTTCGCGCGCAGCGCGGAGAACCTGTCGGGCGCCGACGAGATCGAGATCGTCGACGCGGGCCTGGTCGTGCGCACGTCGCCGGACCCGTCCCGGGTCCGCGAGCGGTTCGATCCCGGGGCGAGCACCGCGCCGGCCGGCCGGGCCTGGGTCGGCGCCCCGGCCGGCCGCACGGTGGTCGCCCAGGTCCCGGTGATCGACGACCGGGGTGCGGTGGCCGGGCTGGTGTCGGCCGGGATCCGGGCGCCGTCGCTGTGGGAGTCGCTCGCCGGGGCCCGCACCGAGACGGTCGCGCTGCTCGGGCTCGCGCTCGGCGTCGGCGTCGCCGGGTCGCTGCTGCTCGCCCGCCGGGTCCGCCGGCAGACACTCGGCCTGGAGCCCGGCGAGATCGTCGAGCTGGTGCAGCGGCGGGAGGCGATGCTGCTGGGGATCAAGGAGGGCGTGGTCGGGCTGGACACCGCCGACCGGATCACCCTGCTCAACCCGGTCGCCCGTGAGCTCCTGGAGCTCCCCGGCGCCCGGCCCGGCGACCCCGTCGCCGATCTCGGCCTGGACGACCGGCTGCGCGAGGTGCTCACCGGCGCCGCCGCCGGGGAGGACCAGCTGGTGCTGCGCGACACCCGGGCGCTGGTGCTGAACCGGATGCCGGTGCGCCTCGACGGCCGCGAGGTCGGCGCGGTGGTCACCCTGCGGGACCGCACGGAGCTGACCACCCTGCAGCACCGCCTCGACGCCTCGCACACCGTCACCGACACGCTGCGCGCGCAGGCCCACGAGTTCTCCAACCGCCTGCACACCATCGCCGGACTGACCGAGCTCGGCGAGCACGAGGAGGTGCGGCGGTTCGTCGCGGGGATCGTCGCCGCCTCGGAGGGCTGGCGGCGGGAGGTGTCGTCGCGGGTGGGCGACGCGGCGACGGCGGCTCTGCTGGTCGCGAAGAACAGCCGGGCCGCCGAGCGTGGTGTCGAGCTGACGTTCGACCCGGACTCACGGCTGGAGCCCACCGACCCGGAGCGCGACCCGGACCTGTCCGCCGACCTCGTCACCGTGCTCGGCAACCTGATCGACAACGCGGTCGACGCGACGGCGGGCCGGTCGGGTGAGCGCCGCGTGCAGATCGGGCTGAGCGGCGGCGGGGACGACGGCGGCGGCGAGGTCTGGATCGAGGTCCGCGACTCCGGCCCCGGCGTGGCCTCCGAGCTCGCCGAGGAGGTGTTCCGGGCCGGGTTCAGCACCAAGGCCGCCGAGATCGGCGGCCGGGGCCTGGGCCTGGCGCTCGCCCGGCAGGCGTGCCTGCGGCGCGGTGGGATGATCGCGGTGCAGGACGCGGCGGAGGGCACCGGAGCGGTGTTCGTGGCCGTCCTGCCGGTGGCCGGGGAACCGGCGACGACGGGAGAGGAGGTGCAGCGGTGAGGGTGCTCGTGGTCGACGACGACTTCATGGTCGCCAAGGTCCACTCGGGATACGTGGAGCGGATCGAGGGCTGCACCGTCGTCGGGGTGGCGCACCGCGGCGCGGAGGCCCTGGAGCGGGCGGCGGAGCTGCGCCCCGACCTGGTGCTGCTCGACGTGTACCTGCCCGACATGTCCGGCATCGAGGTGCTGCGCGGGCTCCGGACCGGCGCGGCGGACGACCCGTTCGTGCTGGTCGTGACGGCCGCGGACGACCCGGACACGGTGGCCGCGGCACTGCACGGGGGCGCCCTGCACTACCTGGTGAAGCCGTTCGACTCGGCGGCGCTGGCCGCGCAGGTGCACCGGGCCCGGCGACTGCGCCGCGACCTGGACCGGGTCCGCGGCCAGTCCGACATCGACCGCCTCTTCGGCGGCACCGGCGGGACGCCCGCCGGGTCCGCCGGTGGCCCGGAACGGATGCCGAAGGGTCTCACCACCCCGACCGCGGACCTGGTGGCGCGCACCCTGCGCGAGCACACCGGCGCCGGCGACGCCGACCTGTCGGCCACCGAGTGTGCGGAGGCCACGGCGCTGTCCCGGGTCAGCGCGCGCCGCTACCTCGAGCACTTCGTCACCACGGGCACGGCGACGGTGCGGCTGCGCTACGGCGGCACCGGGCGCCCGGAGCGCCGCTACCGCTGGGTCGGCTGACCCGGCGCTCCGGCGGCCTCGTCCTCGGCCTCCGCCGCGTGCTCCAGCAGCTCCCACGCGAGGGGCTCCAGCACCGCCGACGGCAGCGCGTGGCCCATCCCCTCGATCGACACGAGCCGGACGGGCGGCGCGGCCCGGCGGCCCGCAATGCGCTCGGCGAGGAACGCCGCGTGCGGCGGCGGGTTCACCGGGTCGGCCGGGGCCTCGACGACGAGAGTCGGGACGGTGATCGCCCCGAGCTCGTCGCCGCGGTCCAGCCCGCCCGGGTCGGCCTGGGCGTGCGCGGTCGGCGCCTCCACCCGGCCGGAGTGGGCCATCACGCGTCGTTCGAGCTCCTCGAACTCGGCCGGCTCGAACGGCAGCGCCCCGCCCGAGAGCCGCCGCCAGTGCTCGACCCGCCAGGCGAGCTCGCTGCGCTCGTCGCGCGGGTCGTGCATCTCCTGCCACATCCGCAGCACGTCCCGGGGCGGCCCGGGCAGGCCGGCGAGGTCCGCGCCGAGCGCGGCCGTGCAGAGCAGCGCGGCGCTGGCGAGCCGGTCCGGCGCGTCCAGGGCGAGCAGCTGCACCAGCACCCCGCCCATCGACATGCCGACGACGTGCGCGCGGCCGATGCCGCACGCGTCGAGCACGGTGAGCGCGTCCCCGGCGAGGTCGGCGATGCCGTACGGGTGGTCCTCGAACGCGTGCGACGACCGGCCGGTGTCGCGGTGGTCGTAGCGGACCACGCGGTGCCGCTCACGCAGCAGCTCGACGAGGGCGTCGGGCCAGCCGATCCCGGAGGCGTTCGCACCCATCACGAGCAGGACGGGGTGCGCGGGGGTCTCGCGGTGGGCGGGGAGGTCCTCCACCCACAGGGTCACGCCCGGCTCGATCTCGACCTCGCGCTCCACGTGCGCAGCCTGCCAAAGGACGATCACGGGCCGGCGGCCGGGCCCGGACGCGCGACGGCCCGGTCCGCGGGAGGCGGACCGGGCCGTCGCGCGGCACCGGGCGGGCCCGGCGCCGGGTGGCGCTACGAGGGGTCGGTCAGCCGACCTTCTCGATCAGGGCCTGGCGCTGACGTTCGCCGAGACCGGCGGCGCGACGCGAGGCGTCGATGCCGGCCTCCTCCATGACCTTCGAGACCTTCGCCGGGCCCCAGCCCGGGACGCTCTTCAGCAGGTCGGCGACCTTGGTCTTGCCGACGATCTGGTCGGTCTTCGCGCGACCGAGCACCCCGGGGATCGTCTCCTCACCGCTGGCGATCTTGTCGCGGAGCTCCTTGCGGGCGGTGCGCGCGGCGGCCGCCTTCTTCAGCGCCTCGGCACGCTGTTCCGGGGTCAGGGTGGGCAGGGCCATCGCTGACGCCTCCTCTCGGTTCCCAACACCCCGTACCGGGGTGGATTCCCATCGCGGATCGCGGTACAGACTGGCAGAGACCCCCGCGCGACCTGCAGGAACCCCCTCCACGGGGCGTGTCGGACGCCCGCGGAGACCGCTTCCGGGCTGCTCGGCGCAGCTCGGCGACCGCCCGTCGCACCGTACGGGGGATTCCCTGTTCCCGCAGGTCAGAGGCATGAGTGCGGGACGACCGGTCAGAACCCCAGCGCGGTGCGGAGCCCGGCGACGTCCCAGAGGGTGCGGAGCTCGTCGATCCGGCCCTGCCGGACCCGCACCAGCTGGACCGCGTGGACCTCCACCCGGCGTCCGGTGGGGGCGACGCCCGGCAGCAGCCAGGGCAGCTCGTGGTCGTGGGTGAAGGCGAACCGGACCTCGTCGGCGATCCGGCGCACGTCGAGCGTGCGGGACAGCCGGGTCCGGGTGCCGCCGCCGGGCAGCGACGCGGCGACGACGGCGAGGTGCCCGCCCACCGCCTCCGGCCCGGTGCCGCCCGCGCCGGTCGGCAGCTCGGTCCACTCCACGCCGTCGCCGAGCACCGCGGTCGCCGGGGCGGGATCACCGCGGTCGTAGAGGCCGTCGGCGGCGTCGTCCCAGAGCCGCGCGACGTCGCGCATGAGCGTCTGCATCGCCGGGGTCACCCGGGAACCGTGCCACGGCGCGGGCCCGCCCGGATACCGGAACGCCCGGGTGGCCGGTGCGGCCACCCGGGCGTTCCGGGACGGGGGAGGGGTCAGGCCGACGCGGCCGGCTTCTCCTCGGGCGGGGCCGGTGTGCCCGGCGCGGTGCGCGGGTCCACCTCGCTCCGGTGCTCGGCCTTCTCGGCGGGGAGACCGGCGTCGCCGTGGTGCGGCTCGGCCTTGTCGTACGACGCGGTCACGCTGATCAGGCGGTGGCCGCGGTAGCGGGCGTAGCGCAGCGACCGGACCCAGTTGTAGAGCGTCCCGAGGCGGTTGCCCCAGCCGATCAGGAACATGACGTGGACGTAGCACCACATCAGGTAGCCGAGCCAGCCGGTGAACTTGACGCCGCGCACGTCGGCGACGGCCTCGCGGGCGCCGATGGTGGCCATCGAGCCCTTGTCGAAGTACGTGAACGGGGCCGGGGTGGTGTCGTCGCCCTTGGACCGGGCCTTGATCAGCTTGCCGACGTAGGTGCCCTGCTGCATCGCGACCTGCGCGACGCCGGGCAGCCGGTCGATGGTCGAGACCATGTCGCCGATGGCGAACACGTCGCGCCGGCCGGGCAGGCTGCAGTCCGGGTCGACGGAGAGCCTGCCCGCGCGGTCGATCTCGCCACCGGAGGCCTTCGCCAGCAGCTCGGCCAGCGGCGAGGCCTGCACGCCGGCGGCCCAGACCTTGGTGCGGGCGACGATCCGGTCGGTCCCCTGGGGGCCCTTGACGGTGATCGAGTCGGCGTCGATGTCGGTCGCCATGGTGTTCAGACGGACCTCGACGCCCTTCTTCTCGAGGGTCTTGCGCGTGTAGTTCTGCAGCTTCTTCGCGAACGGCGGCAGCACGGCGGGCGCGGCGTCGAGCAGGATGATCCGGGCGTCGCGGGTGTCGATCGCGCGGTACTCGCGGGGCAGCACGTGGCGGGCCAGCTCGGAGAGCTGACCGGCCAGCTCGACGCCGGTGGGGCCGGCGCCGACGACGACGAACGTCGTCCAGGCCCGCTGCTCCTCCTCGGTCGGGGCGACCTCGGCCAGCTCGTAGGCGCCCAGGACGCGGGAGCGGAGCAGCCGGGCGTCCTCGATGGACTTCATGCCGGGGGCGTGCTCGGCCCACTCGGGGTGGCCGAAGTAGGCGTGCGTGGCGCCCGCGGCGACGACGAGGGTGTCGTAGGGCAGGTCGATGTGCTGCCCGTCCGGCGCGGCGGCGTGCACGATCTTGGTCTCGAGGTCGATCTCACCGACCTCGGCGAGCAGCGTGCGGACGTTGTCCTGCTTCTTCAGCACCCGGCGCAGCGCCGGGGCGATCAGGCCGGGGGACAGGATGCCCGTCGCGACCTGGTAGAGCAGGGGCTGGAAGAGGTGGTGATTGGTGCGGTCGACGATCGTCACGTCGACGTCGGCGCCCTTGAGGGCCTTGGCCGCCTGCACGCCGCCGAAACCACCGCCGACGATCACGACCTTCTGCCGGCCCGTGCCTTCGTCGTGCCCTGCCGTGCTCACCTGAGTCCGCCCCTCGTCGGTCGGTCCTGGCGCGGGGTCTCCGCGCTCTGCTCGGTGGCCGGTGCTGGGTCCTCGCCGCCGGAGGTGAGAGGGCGGTGAACGACGGCCGTACCGGCCGATGACTACGACGGTATTGACCGCGGGACCCCGGAGCAAACCTCATCGACCCGGAAACGCCTTCCAGAGTCCGAACTCACACGTCGATCATGCACAAGCGAGATGCGCACCCCTCGGGACATGGGACGATGGTCACCATGTGCGGGATCGTCGCCGCGTTCGGCGGGACAGCGGTGGGAGCACCGAAGGACTTCGAGAAGTACGAGCGGATGCTCGCCAGGGTGGCGCACCGCGGACCGGACGACACGGGTGTACAGGTCGTCGGGAACACCTGGCTCGGGCACCAGCGCCTGTCGATCATGGATGTGAGCGGCGGGCACCAGCCGATGTCGGACGCCGACGAGACGGCCTGGATCGTCGGCAACGGCGAGATCTACAACCACGAGCGCATCAGCAAGGCGTTCCCGGACGGCACCGTCCGCACCAAGTCCGACACCGAGGCCGCGCTGCACGCGGTCATGTGGGACGGGCAGGTCGCGGTGGCCTCGCTGAACGGCATGTTCGCCGTCGCGATGGGCCGTGAGGACGGGTCCGGCCTGGTGGCGCGGGACCCGTTCGGCGTGAAGCCGCTCTACTGGGTCCCGCCGGCCGACGTCGGCGGCACCGACGTGCCCTACACCGCCCCGGACCCCGAGGCGACCGTGCTGTTCGCCAGCGAGCTGCGCGCCTTCGACGAGGAGGACCGGCCGTACGTCGAGTCGTTCCCGCCCGGGTGCCTGTGGAGCCCGTCGTCGGGCCTGGTCCGGTTCGCCGAGGCGGTGCCGGTCGAGGTCCGGCCGTCGCGGCGCGCGATCCGCCCCGGCTGGGACGACGCCGACCTGTCCCGGGTCCGCGAGGCCGTCGTCTCCGCGGTGCGCCGCCGGATGATGTCCGACGTCGGCGTCGGGGTCTTCCTCTCCGGCGGGCTCGACTCGGCGCTGGTCGCGGCGATCGCCGCCCAGGAGGCGCGGGCCCGCGGCGAGCAGCTGCCGACGTTCGCGGTCGGCACGGCCGACTCCGGCGACCTGATCGCGGCCCGCAAGGTCGCCGCGCACATCGGATCGGACCACCACGAGATCATCGTGACCGCCGAGGACATCGGCGAGGCCCTCGACCACGCCGTCGAGGTGATCGAGCACTACGACCCGGCGCTGGTCCGCAGCTCGGTGCCGAACCTGATCCTGGCCCGCGAGGCCGCGAAGAAGGTCAAGGTCGTGCTGACCGGGGAGGGCGCCGACGAGCTGTTCGCCGGGTACTCCTACACCCACACCGACGACTACGCCGACCCCGACACCCTGCAGGCCGAGCTGGTCCGCTCCCTGGAGCAGCTGCACCACCTGAACCTGCAGCGCTGCGACCGCACGACGATGTACTTCGGCCTGGAGGCCCGGGAGCCGTTCCTGGATTCCGGCCTCGTCCGCACCGCGCTGGCGCTGCCGCCGGAGTGGAAGCAGCGCACCGACGGCCGCCCCGAGAAGGCGATCCTGCGGGAGGCGTTCGAGGGCTGGCTGCCCGAGGACCTGCTGTGGCGGGGAAAGGAGCAGTTCGGCGACGGCTCCGGCGCCGGCACCGTGCTCGCCGAGCTGGCCGGCCGCAAGGCCGCCGAGGCCCGGGATTCCGGGGAGACCCGGTCGGTGCCCGAGCAGCCGGAGTACTCGTGGCCGCTGCGCAGCGAGGAGGAGTACCTCTACTACGAGATCTGGCAGTCGCACTTCGCCGGGATCCGCCCGGACCGCGTCCTGGGCGCGTTCGCGACCGCGTGACCGCGCGCGGCCCGGACCCCGCCGGTCCGGGCCGCGACGGCACTCAGTCACGCGTGGCGCGCGCGGCCGCGGCCAGCTCCTTCGAGCTCGGGACCCCGGACGGGTCCGCCCAGTCCTCCGGCCGCCACGTGCCGGACGTGCGCAGGGCCCGCCCGCAGTGCACGAACGTCTCCTCGACGTCGACGACGATCGCCAGCTCCGGCGGGTCCTCCCACAGCCCGAGCACCTCGGCGTCGCGCACCACCCGGCCGTGCCCGTTGACCCGCAGCACGTGCTCGACCCGGGGGACGCAGAACGTCAGCCCGATCCCGGACCGGTCCAGCAGGTTGCGCAGGCTGTCGAGGCGCCGGTTGCCGGGCCGCTCGGGCAGCGCGATCCGCCGTCGAGGACGCGGGCGCCGTCGCCCGGCGGGTTGCCGCGCGGGGTCACCGTGACCGACCCGGAGGCGCCGACGGTGCCGACGAACGCGAGCGTCGCCGCCGCGACGAACGACGCGGCGACGTCGTCGATCCGGTCGGCGGACGTGTCCAGCACCAGCGGGTGCGGCTCCCCGACGACCTCCCGCAGGTCGGACTCGGTGCGCGGCCCCGGCCCGTCCGCGGTGCGCGGGCCGGCACCGGGGACGGGGACGGGATGGTGCCGCCCCGCGGGGACGACCATCGGCGTCCCCGTCACCGGGTCCGGCACGACCTGCGACTCCATCGCGAACACCCGCCGGACCAGGTCCACGGTCATCGTCGCCGCGGGCGGGCCCTCGGCGACGACCGCGCCGTCGCGCATCGCGATCAGGTGGTCGGCGTAGCGGCACGCCAGGTTCAGGTCGTGCAGGACGACGGCGACCGTCGTCCCCTCCGCCCGGTTGCGGTCGACGAGCAGGTCCAGCACCTCGACGGCGTGGGTCATGTCGAGGAAGGTCGTCGGCTCGTCGAGCAGCAGCACGCCGGTGTCCTGGGCGAGGACCATGGCGATCCACACCCGCTGCCGCTGCCCGCCGGACAGCTCGTCCACCGGGCGGTCGGCGAGCTCGAGCACCCCGGTCGCCCGCATGGCGGCGGCGACGGCGGCGTCGTCGGCGTCCCCGTGGCCGCCGAACCAGCCCTGGTGCGGTGACCGGCCTCGCTCGACGAGATCGGCGACGGTGATCCCGTCCGGCGCCACCGGGGACTGCGGGAGCAGCCCGAGCCGGCGGGCCAGCTCGCGGCCGCCGATCTCGCGGACGTCGGTGCCGTCGAGGGCGACGTGCCCGGCGGCCGGGGTGATGATCCGGCCGAGGCCGCGCAGCAGCGTGGACTTGCCGCACGCGTTCGGCCCGACGATCGCGGTGATCCGCCCGGGTGGCAGCCGGACCGTCAGGCCGTCGGCGACCACGCGGTCGTCGTAGCGCAGGACCAGGTCGTCCGCGGTCAGGCTCATGTCGTTCCCCTCGTACGGGCGCGGGCCAGCAGCCACAGCAGGTAGGGCGCGCCGACCGCGCCGGTGACCACACCGACCGGCAGCGCGACGTCGTTCACGAGATGGCGGGCCACCAGGTCGGAGACCAACACCACCAGCGCACCGATGCCGGCGGTGTGCGGGAGCGACCCGTTCCCCGGCCCGGCCGCACGCGTCGCCAGCGGGCCGCAGACCAGCGCCACGAACGACACCGGCCCTGCCGCGGCCACAGCGGTCGCGACCAGGAGGACTCCGACCGCGATCAGGGCGAGCCGGGCCCGCCCGACCGGCAGCCCGAGCGCGGTCGCGGTGTCGTCGCCGAGCTCCAGCCGGGGCAGTGCCCGGGCCAGCACCAGCGCGAGCGGGACCAGCACCGCGCAGGCCGCGACGAGCGGCACCGTGCGCGACCAGTCGGCCTGGTTGATGCTGCCGGTCAGCCACACCAGGTTCTCCTGCGCGCTGGTCAGCGACGCGCGGATCATCAGGAACGACACGACGGCCAGCAGCCCGGTGCCGATCCCGAGCCCCACCAGCACGAACCGGACGCCGTGCAGGCCGTCGCGGTGGGTCAGGGCGAGGATCAGCACCGTCGTCGCGACCGCACCGAGCACCGCCGCCACCGACACACCGGCCGCGGACAGGCCCAGCAGCACGGTGCCGGCGACCGCGGCGGCGCTCGCCCCGGCACTGATCCCGATGATGTCCGGGCTGGCGAGCTGGTTGCGCAGCAGCCGCTGGAACAGCGCCCCGGCCAGCCCGAGTGCCGCGCCGACCAGCACGGCGGTGAGCGCGCGGGGCAGCCGCAGCCGCAGCACCACCAGCTCGGTGCGCGGCGATCCGGAGCCGAGCAGCGCGGCGACGACGTCGGGGGGCGGGACGAGCTGTGCCCCCGCCGAGAGCGTGACGACGAACGCGGCGAGCACCGCGGCCGCGACGACCGCTCCGGAGACCAGGACGCGTCGCCTCCGACGGGCACGCAGCCCGCGCAGGACCCCGACCCCGCCGGTCGCGTCGGTGGTGTCGGGCGGGGCGCTCACCGGACGAACTTCCGGCGACGCACCAGCGCCACGAACAGCGGCACGCCGACGACGGCGGTGACCACACCGGCCTGCACCTCGGCGGGCGGCACCACGACCCGCCCGAGGACGTCGGCGAGCAGCAGCAGCGACGGGCCCGCCAGTACCGCGAGCGGCAGCAGGGTGCGGTGACCGGGGCCGGTCAGCGCGCGCAGCACGTGCGGGACGGCGAGCCCGACGAACGCGATCGGCCCGGCCGCCGCCGTCGCCGTCCCGGCCAGCAGGATGAGCGCGAGCCCGCACACCAGGCGGTCGGCGCCGGGGCGGCGGCCGAAGGAGCGGGCGCCGTCGTCGCCGAGCGCCAGCGCGTCGAGCCGCTGCCCGCAGGTCAGAGCCAGTGCCAGCCCGGCCACGACGAACGGGGCCGCCTGGGCCGCGATCGACAGGTCCCGGCCGGCGACCGAGCCGACCTGCCAGAACCGGTAGTCGTCGAACAGCGTCGGGTTGGTCAGCAGGAACACGGTGATCACCGAGCCGAGCCCGGCCGCCACCGCCGCGCCGGCCAGCGCCAGCGCGGCGGGGGAGACGGTGCGGCTGCTGCGCCCGACCCCGGCGACCCCGCCGACGACGACCGCGGCGAGCGCCGCCCCCAGGAAGCCGAACCACACGTAGCCGGTCAGGGTGGAGACACCGAACACCCCGATGCCCAGCACGACGGCCAGTGCCGCGCCGGTGTTCAGGCCGAGCAGGCCGGGCTCGGCGATCGGGTTGCGGGTCATGCCCTGGGCGAGCACCCCGGCGACACCGAGTGCGGCGCCGGCGAGCAGGGCGAGCACCGTGCGGGGCAGCCGGACGTCGGTGACGACCAGGCTCTCCGGCGTCACCGGCCCGTCGCCGAACAGGGCGTCGGCGACGGTCGCGGGCGGAAGCATCCCGGCGCCGACGAGCATGCTCGCCGTCACCGAACCCGCCAGCAGCACGACCAGCACGACGGCGGCGCGCCGCACCCGTGCCCGCCGGGCCGCGGCGGGCGGGGCGTCCGGCTCCGCCACGGCCGGCGCGGCCGGGCCGGCGGTCACGGTGCGGCCGCGGCCGCGTCCGCCAGGCGCGGCACCGTGCGGTCCAGCGCGAACGTCCAGCCCTGCACCGACGCGGCGGAGAACGCCTGCGACACGTCCCGGTCGGACAGCAGCACGCCGCGGCCGGCGGCGACCGACGGCACGGCCTGCCACAGCGGGTCGTTCTCGATCTCGGTCGCGTCCTTGCCGATCGGCTGCATGACGGTGACGTCGGCGTCGAGCAGGTTCATGCGCTCCCGCGAGATCGGCGTCGAGAAGCCCTCGGTGGGCAGCGCGGCGATCTGCGGTGCCAGGGTCATGCCCAGCTCCTCCAGGAACTCCATCCGCCCGGAGCCCGCGGTGTAGGCGGCGTACTCGCCGAGGGTGTTGCGGGCCCCCGACACGACGGTGGCCCCGGCCAGCTGGGGGTGCTGCGCGCGGGCGTCGGCGAAGCGCTGCTCCAGGCCGGACTGCAGCTGGGCGGCCTCCCCGGGGCGGCCGACCGCGGCCCCCACCATGCGGAGCTGGTCGCGCCAGTTCGTCAGGTAGTTCTCCCCGCCGGCCGGGATCGAGACGACCGGCACGCCGAGCTGGGTCAGCCGGTCGTAGCGGTCCCGGGTGCCCGCGGCGCGGGTGTCGAGGATCAGATCCGGGTCGAGCGCGGCGACGGCCTCCAGGTCGACCTCCAGGGTGCCGAGCACGGTCGGCGGGGTCGTGTAGTCCTGCGGCACCCACGGCCCGAGCCCGTCGTCGCCGACGGCCAGCCAGTCGGCCGCACCGACCGGCTCGACGCCCAGGGCGAGCGCGGTCTCGGCGTCGCTCCAGCCCAGCGCGACGACCCGCTGCGGTTGCTCGGAGACGGTGACCTCACCGAACGCCGTCGGGATCGTGACCGGGAAGGCTCCGTCGGCGGCGGGCGCGGTCGCGCCCTCGCCGCCCGGTGCGGAATCGGAGCCGGAACCGCAGCCGGCGAGGAGGGCGAGGGCCGCGAGGAGCGCGGCGAGGACGGAGGGCGTCCGACGGAGCACGGGGGGTCAGCCGTTCCGGTGATCAGGTTTCGCTTACCTAACCAAACCCGGACGGGCGAAAGGAAGGGAGCGTGTCGGTCGCCTCGGATCGGACGTCCGGAGCAACCCGGACGGGACTCAGTACTCGTCGGGGCGGATGCCGCCGACCGGGCCGAGCCCGGTGGTCGTCGTGCCCGAGCCGGAGTCCTCGGCGCTTTCCGCCGCGCCCTGCTCCTCCTCGGACGGGACGTCGGCCGCGCCGGTGCTCGCGCAGGAGTCCTCCACCGACTGCGGGGCGGTCGAGGCCGGCTCCGGCGCGGCGGACGACGACGGTGCCCCCGACTCCGACGACGACGGGGCCTCCGACGACGGGGCCGCCGGTGCCGGCGCAGGTGCCGGGGCGGCGAGCGCAGGGTCCGGGGGCGGCGGCGGGTCGGCGATCGCCCCGCGGACGACCTCACGCATGTAGTCGGCGTCCGGGTCGGCGGTGACGAAGTAGCCGGTCGAGGAGTTCGGGTCCGGCAGTGACGGGTCGAACGCGACGCTCTCCAGCCGGAAGCCCTCGTCGGCCAGCACCGCCAGCGACGGCAGCACCTGCTGCGGCATGTCGGTCGAGACGTTGTCCCGGGTCACCGCGGCGATGCTCTGGAACCGGCCGATCAGCTCGGTCGCGCTGGTCTCGCTGATCACCGCCTGGATCAGGCAGCGCTGCCGCCCCATCCGCTGGTAGTCGGTGCCGTCCCGGCGGGACCGGGCGAACCACAGCGCGTCCTCGCCGTTGAGCGTCTGCATGCCCGGCGGGATGTAGCGGTCGGGCGTGACGTACCGGCCGAAGGCGGTGACCCCGCCGACCGGGATCGGCTCCTGCCCGACGTTGACCGTGACCCCGCCGACCGCGTCGATCATCGACGAGAACCCGGCCATGTTGACCTCCAGGTAGTAGTCGATCGGGAGGCCCGTCATGTACGAGATCGTCGACTGCAGGAGGTTGAGGCCGGGCTCGGCGGTGGGCGTCGGCGGCGCGATCTCCGGGTTCTGCTCGCCGTAGGCGAAGACGCCGTTGAGCAGGTAGTCGCCGGACAGCGGCTGCGAGGAGTCGTGGAAGCCGTCCGGGAACTCCTCGGCGGCCGGTGACCCCGGCGGGAACTCGGCACGCTGGATGTTCCGGGGGAGGCTGAACAGGGTCGTCCGGCCGGACCGGGTGTCGATGCTGGCGACCATCATCGTGTCGGTACGGGTGCCGCTGCGGTCGTCGCCGGCGTCGCTGCCGAGGAGCAGGACGTTCAGCCGGGGTTTCCCGAGCGCCTCGGCCGCGGACGTCCCGCCGCCCTGGAACAGGGAGTCCAGCAGCCCGCGCTGGGAGTTCAGCAGCTCCACGCCGTACCCGAACGGCACGGCGACCGTGAGGCACAGGAGTGCCGCGGTCCCGGTGCCGATGATCTTCTGGCCCAGTGGCAGCGTCCGTGGCCGCGCGAGCGCGTAGGTGCGGGCGACCTGGGCGATCCAGCCGATCCCGCCGAGCACCAGCGCGCCCGCGATGACGGTCAGCGTGGTGGTCGACAGCAGGTTCTGCAGCAGGACGGACCGGCGCGTCAGCAGCACCAGGACCGCGAGCCCCACGACGACCGCCAGCAGCGTGCCGAGGATCAGCCCGCCGGTGCGGCGCCGGCGCAGCGCGAGGTGCCCGCTGCCGGGGAGGACGGTCGAGGCCGCGGTGAGGCCGAGCGCGGCGCCGAGGGAGGCGCGCGCGGTGTCGAGGGTCCGCCGGCGGCCGGGGGGACGGTCGTCCTCCTGCCGGTCCTCGTCGGCGGCGCCCGGCCGGCCGGTGCGTCCCGGTGCGACGGCTCCGGGTGCGGCCCCGGCCGCGGCTCCGGCCACGGCGGTGCCGGCTCCGGCGCTCGCCGCGGCCACGGCGGCACCCGCAGCGGGGGCCGCGCCGCGGGGCGGGCGGGCCGGCGCGGGGCGGCCGGGGCGGTCCGGCGGGCGCGCGCCGTCGGGACCGGGCTCGCGCCGGGTCGCGTCGGCGGGCCGGGTAGGCGGGGCCGCCGCGGCGGCACGGGTGGGGGCGTCGGCCGGGCGGCCCCGGCCGGGAGCACGGGGACCGGGCGGGCCACCGGGTCCTGCGGGCGTACCGGTGGTGCCCGGTCCACCAGAGCGACCGGGTCCGCCCGGACCACCGGACCCGCCGGACCCGCCGGGGCTACCGGGCGCACCGCGTCCACCGGAGGGCCCGCCGGGGCCACCGCCCGGACCACCGGGCCCGGGGGCCGGTCCGGGACGGCCGGCCGGTCCGCCGGGTCCGCCTCCGGGGCGCACCGGAGGTGCGCCGGGGCCGCCGTTCGGGGTGTTCGGGCGTGCGGGCGGGGGGCCCGCCGGGGGAGGGGGCTCCCGGCGGGAACGGCGCGGGACCACCGGCAGCTCACCGCTCAGCCGGGCGGCGCGGTCGCGCTCCTCCGGCGGGACGTCGGGCTCGGCGGCGCGGTGCCGTCGTCGTTCGGCGGCGGCCTCCGGACGGCCGGGGGTCCGCAGGGTCTCGCCGATGCCGCGGCTGGCGGCGCGGATCGAGCGGATGTCGGTCGGGCGGCTGTCGCTGTGCCCGCTGGACGCCGTGTCGCGTGCCCGGCGGGACCAGGCCGCGGCCCGCTCGGCCTCGGCCGCGGCGTCGCGCTCGCGGCGGCGCAGCCAGGGTGAGTCGCCGTCGTCGTCCGCGTTGCCGGGGCCCTCCGGGCCACCGGGTCCGCGCCGGGGGCCGGGCGCGCGGTCCCGCCCACGTCCGGGGGGCGGAGTGCCGGGGCGCTGCTCCGGACCGGTCGCCGCCGGGGGGCGGGGCTCACCGGGGGACCGGCGGTCCCGCGGGCCACCGGACGGCGGCCGTCCGCCCGGGGGCGGGCCGGGACGTCCGTCGGGGGTGCCGCGAGGGGGCCCGGGAGGTCCGCCGGGAGCGTCACCCCGGGACTCGCCGCGCAGGTGCGGTCGGTCGTCGCGGCGCGGGCGCCCGTCGTTGCGGGAGCGGCCGGAGCGGCCGGGAGGAGGGGTGCCGTCAGGCGGTCGGTCGTCCACTCGGGCACCCCCTTCACTGATCGGCACGGATGGGTACCTGTGACGGCTGTGGAACCGGCACGGTGCGTGTGCCCGGCGACGGCTCCGGCGCCCGGGTCACCCGAGAGTACTTGCCGTGATCGTGATCTCGGTGGCCGCCCACCCACCCCTGTGGGTGTCTCCGGACAGGGTGGACGTACCCGTCACTGGTACGAGACGAAGACCGGTGACTCGGGTCGGACGTCGTAGGTCCGGCGGGGTGTGAACGTCGGTGTGTCCTCGTCGAGGAAGTTCTTCCAGCCCCACCAGAGGCCCTCCGGCCGGGGTGCCGAGTGCAGCACGTTCCAGGTGTCGAGCTTCTCCTGCGGGGTGCCGTAGCCGTCGGCGTGCAGCACGGTCGCGAGCTCGGGGTGCGAGGTGACGACCGCCTGCCGGTCGGCGATCATCGGGACGCGGAACTGGTGCATCAGGAACACCTTCTGCGGCAGCCCGCGTTCCCGGACCAGCCCGGCCAGCCACGCCGACGTGGCGTTGACCTCGGCCGCGTCCACCGATCCGATCTGGTCGCCGTGCCGCTGCCCGGGTTCGAGCCGCCACTCCGGATCCAGGGCCAGGCCGACGTGCGGCTGGGCCAGCAGCTCGGTGTAGCGCTTCGCCTGGGTGAGGAAGTCGGCGCGGCCCGGCTGGAGGTCGATGACCACGTAGACCCCGGCCTTCCCGGCCTCCGTGACCCACGGCCGCAGCTCGTCGACGCTCATCTCCGCCGAGTAGTCGCCGTCCGCCCCGGGGACGCTGTCGGCCACCGTGGCGATGATCTCGAACGCCGGGACGACGGGCTCGCGCACCAGCGGCTGGAAGTCCGCGGCGAGGTCCCGGGCGCGGGCGATCGAGCGGGGCAGGTCCTGCTCGCCGAGCACGCCCATCGACGGGGTGCCGGGATGGCCGTAGAGGGCCGCCATCCGGCGTCCGGGGAACACCTCGGTGCCGCCGCCCGGTAGCTCGGGCACCGGTGGCGCGGCGTCGGCGGGCGGCGCGGCGGGCGCGGGCGGCGGGGGCTCCGCGGCGGCGGGTGGATCGGACGTGCAGCCGGCGAGGACGGCGCACAGCGCGAGCACCGCGGTGAGGACGGCGGCCGGCCGCACGCGGGCGGACGACCGGTGACGGAGGGAACGGGACACCGGGACACGAAGGAGAGACACCGGTCACCAGGTTAGGTGACGGGCCGGGTTCCGGCCGTGCGGAGTGTGACGGCGTGTCGCCGCTCCGGAGTCCACGCCGTCCGCCGCGGTGGCGGGGCCCTACCGGGGCAGGACGGGGCCGTCCGGCCCGTCCTCCGGGCCGCGCTGCGGCCGCGGCGGTCGTCCGCGCAGGATGCGCTTCAGCCCGGCGGTGTGGCGGCGGCTCACCGGCAGCTCGACGGCGGTCGGCCCGTTGCCGAGCCGCACGACGTAGCCCGAGCCCGCCATCCGCAGCTCCGTGATCAGCTGCAGCGCCACGAGGTAGGCCCGGTGGATCCGCACGAACCCGGCGTCGCCCCAGCGGTCCTCGAGCACCGACACCGGGATCCGGACGAGGTGGCTGCCCTCGGCGGTGTGCAGGCGGGCGTAGTCGCCCTGGGCCTCGACGAACCGGATCGACGACCGCGGGACCAGCTTCGTGGTGCCGGCCAGCTCGACCGGGACGACCTCGTCGTCCGTGGTGGCGACCGGGGCAGGTGCCCCGCGACGGACGGCCGGGCCGGGTGCGCCGTGCGGGACGGGCGGGGCGCCGGGGGGCGGCCCGGCGGCGTCGGCACGGCGCGCCGCACGCAGCGCGACGGTCCGGTCCAGCGACCCGGACAGGCGCTCGCTGCGCAGCGGCTTGAGGAGGTAGTCGACGGCGCCGACCTCGTAGGCGTCGACGGCGCGGTCGTCGTGGGCGGTCACGAAGACCACCGGCGGCGGGTCGGCCATCGCGTTGAGCACCCGGGCGAGCTCCAGGCCGTCGAGACCCGGCATCCGGATGTCCAGGAACACGACGTCCACGCCGGGCGTGGAGCTGTCGGACTGTGAGCTGTGCAGGATGCGCAGCGCCTCGGTGGCGTCCGGTGCGGTCAGCACGGTGTCCACCCGCGGGTCCTCGCCCAGCAGGTGGGCGAGCTCGAGGAGGGCGGGCTCCTCGTCGTCGACCGCGAGGACGGTCAGCAGGTTGCCGGTCCCCGCGGGCGCCGGGGCCTGCGGCTGCTCGGGGCTGCGGGACTGCCCGGGCAGCCCGATCGGCCGGTGGTGGCTCGCGCCGTACTCGGGAGGCGCTCCGTACCCGGTGACGCCGGAGACGACCGGCGTCGCACCGGAAGCGTGCCCACCCCGCGCGTGGCTGTACACGGCTCCTCCTTGCCGCGGGCCCGTCGCCCGCTGACCGGTGACTGCGGGCACACCGTAGCGAGACTGCGCAGCGTCACCGACGGCCGGTCCTCCGTCCGGGCCTCCACGAACCGGGGTGGGCCGTTCCCGTGGCGCCGGTCGCGCTCCGTGAGGTGGTGGTGCGGCGGACCGGGTGACGGTCCACCGGACGGTGCCCGGAGCCGTGCGGGGCGGCGTCGTGGCTGGTCGGGCGGACGGTACGGCCCCCGCCGATCGGACGGGGTACGGGCACGCCGGATTGTGGCACCGGGTGCCGAAACGATAGCGTGCGTGAAGTCCGTCACGTGACGACGTGACGTGACAGCGACCACGAGCACCACGGACTGCGAAGGGGCAGGCATGGCGAGCACGAAGGACTGGTTCGAGACGGTCGCGGAGGCGCAGCGCCGGGCGCGCAGGCGCCTCCCGAAGTCGGTCTACTACGCGCTGGTGGCCGGGGCGGAGCAGGGCATCACCCTCGCCGACAACGTGGCCGCCTTCGACGAGATCGGTTTCCGCCCGCACATCGCGGGCCTGCCGCCGCAGCGCGAGCAGAGGACGAGCGTCCTCGGACAGGAGATCGACTTCCCGGTCGTGATCTCGCCGACCGGTGTCCAGGCGGTCGACCCGGAGGGCGAGGTCGCCGTCGCGCGGGCCGCGGCGAGCTCCAACATCCAGAACCCGCTGAACCCCGAGCAGACGGTGTCGACGGCGATGGGCCTGTCGTCGTTCGCGTCGCGGTCGGTCGAGGACGTCTGCGCGGTCAACGACAAGGTCTTCTTCCAGGTCTACTGGGCCGGGTCCCGCGAGGACATCCTGGCCCGCGCGATGCGGGCGAAGCGGGCCGGCGCCAAGGGACTGATCGTCACCCTGGACTGGACCTTCGCCACCCGGCGCGACTGGGGCAGCCCGCCCATCCCGGAGAAGATGGACCTCAAGGCGATGATGCAGTTCGCGCCCGAGGTGATCAACAAGCCCCGTTACCTGCTGGACTGGGCCCGCTCCGGGAAGCTGCCGGACCTGAAGACCCCGAACATGGCCCCGCCGGACGGTGGCGACGCGCCCACGTTCTTCGGCGCCTACGGCGTCTGGTGGACCAGCCCGCTGCCGACCTGGGAGGACCTCGCCTGGCTGCGCGAGCAGTGGGACGGCCCGTTCATGATCAAGGGGATCATGCACCCGGACGACGCCCGCCGGGCCGTCGACGCCGGCGCCACCGCGATCTCGGTCTCCAACCACGGCGGCAACAACCTCGACGGCACCCCGGCCGCGATCCGGGCGCTGCCCGCCGTCGTCGACGCCGTCGGTGACCAGGTCGAGGTGCTGATGGACGGCGGGATCCGCCGCGGCGCCGACGTCGTCAAGGCGCTCGCGCTCGGCGCCCGCGCCTGCCTGATCGGGCGTGCGTACCTGTGGGGGATGGCCGCGCAGGGCGAGCGCGGCGTCACCAACGTGCTGTCGATCCTCTACAAGGGAATCGACGAGGCGTTGCTCGGGCTCGGCAAGTCGTCGATCCACGAGCTGAGCCGCGACGACCTGATCGTCCCGGAGAACTTCACGCGGACCTCCAAGCTCTGACCGCGGTCCGCCGGCCCGGTGCACCACGTGTGGTGTGCCGGGCCGGCGCTACACCGGGAAGGCGCCCTTCGTCAGCTCCTCGGCGCGCTCCCACAGCGCCGCCTGCACCCGCCGGTCGTGCGACGCGGCCGTCGATCCGACCGGGCGCGGGTGCCCGCGGGCCTCGCCGATCCCGTCCGGGCCGATGTATGCCCCGCCGGGCAGGTCCGTGACGGTCGCGGCGAACAACGTCGGCAGGGCACCGGCCGCGGCGGGCTGGGCGACGATCCGGTTCAGCACGCCCATCACCGCGTCCTGGACCGACTCCGTCCGCGACTGCAGGTTCGTCGCGGAGTAGCCGGGGTGGGCCGCCGTCGACCGCAGCCGGGACCCCGCGGCGACGAACCGGTGCTCCAGCTCGTAGGCGAACATCAGGCAGGCCAGCTTGGACTGGCCGTAGGCGGTCCAGCGCTCGTAGCGGCGGCGCCGGAAGTTCAGGTCGTCCAGGTCGATGCGGCCGATCCGGTGCATCACGCTGGACAGCGTCACGACGCGGTCGGTGATCCGGTCGGCGAGCAGGCCGGTCAGCGCGAAGTGCCCGAGGAAGTTCACCCCCAGCTGGGTCTCGAACCCGTCGGCGGTGCGGCTCTGCGGGACCGCCATCAGCCCGGCGTTGTTGACGAGCACGTCGATCGGCCCCTCGACGCCCGCGGCGAACTCCCGCACCGACGTCAGGTCCGCGAGATCGAGCCGCCGCACCGTCGCCGCGCCGCCCAGCTCGCCGGCGACGGCGTCCCCCTTCGCCGTGTCGCGGACGGCCAGCACGACGCGGGCACCCGCGTCGACCAGCGCGCGTGCCGTCTCGAGACCCAGGCCTCTGTTCGCGCCCGTGACGACCACGGTCCGGCCGGACTGATCGGGGATGTCGGCGGCGGTCCAGGGAGCGGGTGAGTTCCGGAACACGGGGGCTCCTTCGCGGACGGGGGCGGGATCGCTGCGTCCGGTCTACCCGTTCCCGCCGGCCGCTGCCCGTCACGGAGGGGTGGGACCGGGACGGTCCGCGGCCGTAGAGGTCCGGGATCCGCCCGGGTGGAGGGGGTTCTGTGGATTCGCTGCTTGGGGAAGCGATTCCACAGCAGGGGCCCCTCGGGGTGGGCAGCGGAGCGGGGGCGCGGGCCGGGCTCGGGAGCCGCCCCGGGTGGAGCGGGTCGGTGGATTCGCTGCCTGCGGAAGCGATTCCGCGACAGGGGTCCTCCGGGGTGGGCAGCGGAGCCGGGGCGCGGGCCGCGCCCGGACGCGAGTGGACCCGGGGCGGCGTCGCGGACCGGCGCCGCCGGGCCCGATCACCCCACCGGGTCCGGCCGGCCCACGGGATCCGGACTCTGGTCCCCGGCGCTGGCCCCGCGCCGCGCGGTGAGCGCCGCGTCTAGCAGCAGGAACAGGATCAGCGAGACCCCGAGCACCGGCAGGACGATCCCGACGACCACGGCGAGGCCCGCGAGCAGCGCCACCGACGCCGGTGACGGCCGCTCCCGCGAACCGGGCGGTCCCGCCCCGGCCCCGCGCACCGCGGGCCTGCGCAGCCACCACATCCGGTAGCCCCAGACCACCAGGACGATCAGGGCCAGCGCGAGTGCCGCCAGGGCGATCATGTTGGCGGTCCCGAAGAGCAGGCCCATGTGGGCGTCGACGCCCCAGCGGGCCAGCTTCGCCGCGACCGGCCAGTCGGCGAACGCGAGCCGGTCGGTGACGACGCCGGTCGCGGGGTCGACGGCGACCGAGTCCTGCTGCTCCGGCCAGCTCCGGACCGCCTGCTGCACGCGCCAGGCCTCCCCGGCGTCGCCGGGGACGATCTCGACCGGCCCGCCGAGGCCGTCGGCGCGGGCGGCGTCGAGGACCCGCTGTGCGGTGGCCGCCGGGTCCGTGCCCGCGGACCCGCCGGGGCTCCCTGTGTCCCCGGAGCCGCCGGAGCCGCCGGGCGCCGCGTCCGGCAGCGTGCTGCTGACCGACGGTGTCGTCCAGTCCATGGCCTGGCGCAGCTGGGTGACGTTCGACCCGGCGAACAGCGACCAGGTCAGGCCGGTGGCGGCGAGGAACAGGAACCCGACCGAGGCCCAGAGCCCCACCGCGCCGTGCCAGGAGCGCAACCGCGCCCGCTGCGAGCCGGCGGCCCGCGGGACGAACCGGTCGCGGCGGGCCCGCACCCGCCGGCTCAGCTGGACGACGAGCCCGGACAGCGTCAGGACGGCCAGCCACGAGGCGGCCAGCTCGGTGTACACCTGCCCGGGCGGCCCGAGCAGCAGCGACCGGTGCAGGTTGTCGATCACCCCGCGGACCGGGAGCCACTCGGCGTAGGTGTCCAGCGTGGACACCGGCTGCGCGGTGTAGGGGTCGACGAACACCGTCCGCGCGTAGCTCTCCGGGAGATCGGCGTCGAACGAGACGCGGGTGGTGGTCCCCGGCTCCGGTGACGGCCTGACCTCCGTCACCGTCAGGCCCGGCTGGGTCGCGAGGGCCGCCGAGACCTGGTCGCCGATCGGCCGCTCCGGCCCGGACACGGGGACCGACAGCGCGTCGGCGTGCACCCACCGCTCGATCTGCGGCGACACCGTGTACAGCAGCCCGGTCACCGCGGCGACGAGCAGGAAGGGACCGACGAACAGGCCCGCGTAGAAGTGCACCCGGGTGATCAGGGGCTTCAGCCCGCGGAACAGCGGCCCGCGCTCCGGCGGCGGGGTGGGCGCGCCGGGCCGGGTCTCGAGGTCGGCGCTCACCAGCCTGCCACCATCGCGGCGAGCATCACGACCATGCCGACGCTCATCACGGCGTGGCAGACGGCGTCGGTGCGGGCACCGAGCCGGGACGCCGCCGGTGTGGCGGCCGGGCGCTCCGCGAGCACCGTCGCGGTTCCGGCGGCCGCGCTGTCCGCGCGGGCCGGAACGTCGGAGTCCACGCCTGCCGGGGCGGCCGTCGTGGTGGCGCCGGTGCCGGGCGCGCAGCCGTCCGGGCAGCCGACCGCCGCGCCGGAACCGCCGGTGACGTCGTCGTCGGGGGTGAAGGGGTCGCCGGAGCGGGTGCCGTGGCTCAGCGCGCGCACCGCCCAGAACCCGGCGACGGCGAGCAGCGCGGCGCACAGCACGACCGTCGCCGCGACCGCCCAGCCCGCCTGGCCCGCGTGCATCGCGTGACCGGCGTCGCCGGAACCCCCGCCGTGGCCGGCGTGGCCCGCGTGCCCGCCGCCACCGGACGACGCGGCGGCCACCGGCATGATCACCGGCATCGCGGCGAGCATCCAGACCATCGCCGCCGCCATCAACGCGTGCGCCGCGCCGGCGACCGGCCCGGTCGGTCCGCAGTGGATCCCGCGAGCCGCGGTCACGACGAAGAACAGCGCGAAGACCGCGAAGAGCGCGATCTGGACGGCGAGACCAGCGGTGCCGGACCAGGTCCAGGTCATCAGGACCATCGCGGCGCTCATCACGACGTGGGCCAGCTCCGCGGTGCGGTGCGCCGCCGAGCGCCGTGCCGACACGGCCTCCGACCAGCGGGCCAGCGCGTAGCCGCCGGTGGCGGTGAAGAGCGCGGTGAGCGCCCACGCGAGCGGCACGGACGTGATCACGTGTCCTCCTGGGTCGTCCGGGACGTGGGCCGCGGTCGCGCGGTCACGTGGAGGAGTGGTCGTCGCCGGAACGATCGTGGTTCCCGGTGCGACACTCGTCACGTGGGTCCGGGACGTCCGGGCGCCGGCTCAGCTCGGTGCGGAGCGTGCCGCCCGGCCGGCGCGGTCCGTGCGGGTCCCGCCGTCGGCGTCGAGCGCCCGGACCAGGTCCTCCCGGGCCCGGGCGACCCGGGACCGGATGGTGCCGACCGGGCACCGGCAGACCTCGGCGGCCTCGGCGTAGCCGAGATCGAGGACCTGGGTGAGGACGAACGCCTCCCGCCGCTCCGCGGCGAGGTCGTCGATCAGCGCGCGGAGCAGCACCGCCTCCTGGGCGCCGGTCCGCGGGAGCGCCCGCTCGATCACCTCGGCGGTGTCCTCGCCCAGGTCACGGGTGCGGGGACGCCGCACCGCCGTACGGACGGCGTCCACCGCCACCCGGCGGGCGACCGACAGCAGCCAGGTGCGCGCGCTGGACCGGGCCTCGAACGTCGGCAGGGTCCGCAGCGCCCGCAGGTAGGTCTCCTGGGCGAGGTCCTCCGCGTCGGCACGGCCGTTCAGGTGCACCAGGAACCGGTGCACGTCGGCCTGGGTCGCCCGCACGAACGACGACAGCGCGGCCTGGTCGCCGGCGCCTGCGGCCAGCGCCCACGCCGTCACCGTGGCATCGTCGGGACGTCGGGACACGGGGCCACGCTAGCCCGCCCCCGACGGCCCGCGTCCGCCGACCTGGTGACCGTCCGCGAGATGGGATCACGTTCGGTGATCGACCGGAGCTGTCCGGCCAGACCCGGGCGCCGATCCCGGCTCCCGGGCGATCATGTCCCGGAGCACCGCCATCCCGGCGTGCACCTCGGCGAACGAGGTCGACAGCGGCGCCGGGCCGATCCGCAGCCCGTCCGGCTCCCGGAAGTAGGGGATCACCCCGGCCGCGTGCAGCGGTGCGAGCAGGCCGGCGAACCCGGGCCGGGTGAGCATGACGTGCCCGCCGCGGTGCCGCGGGTCGCGCGGCGAGGCGACGGTGACGCCGAGCGGCTCCAGCCAGGCGTCGGCGAGGTCCAGCACGTACGAGGTGAGCCGCAGCGACTTCTCCCGGACCGCACCGGTCCCGGCCTCGGCGAGCATCTCCAGCGAGACCTGCAGCGGCACCGTGGCGAGCACCGGCGGGGTGCCGGACAGCAGCCGCCGGATCCCGGGATCCGGCGCGAACTCCGCGTCCATGGCGAACGGCTCGGCCCGGCCGACCCAGCCGCGGACCGGGTTCTCGATGCCGGGCAGCAGCCCGGCGCGGGCGTAGCCGAACGCGGGGGCGCCGGGCCCACCGTTCAGGTACTTGTAGCCGCAGCCCGCCGCGAGGTCGGCGCCCCAGGCGTCCAGCTCGACCGGCACCGACCCGGCCGAGTGCGACAGGTCCCACAGGACGAGTGCGCCCGCGTCGTGCGCGATCCGGGTGATCGCGGCGACGTCGGCGATCCGGCCGGAGCGGTACGCGACGTGGCTGAGGCTGACCAGTGCCGTCCGCTCCGACACGGCCGCGGAGACCTCCTCCGGCGTGATCCCGCCGGCCGGGTCCGTGTCGATCCGGCGCAGCCGCAGGCCGCGCTCGGCAGCGATCCCGGCGAGCAGGTCGCGGTCGGTGGGGAAGTCCCCGGCGTCGGTGACGATCTCGTCGTGGCCCGGCCGGAGCGCGACGGCGGCCCGGGCCAGCTTGTAGAGCAGCACCGTCGTCGAGTCGGCGACGACGGTCTGTCCCGGTGCGGCCCCGAGCGCCAGCGCGCCGAGCCGGTCGCCCAGGTCCTCCGGCCGGGTCCACCAGCCCTCGTCCCAGCCGCGGATCAGCCGGGTGCCCCAGTCCTCGCGGACGAAGCGGGCGAGCCGCTCGGCCGTCGCCGCCGGCGGGCGGCCGAGCGAGTTGCCGTCGAGGTAGGCGACGAGGCCGGGGGCCGGGGCGAACCGGTCCCGGAAGCGGGCGAGCGGGTCGGCGTCGTCGTGGGGAGCGGGATCGAGCGGGCCGGTCACCCGGCGCAGTCTGCCGGTGCCGGCACGCTCCCGCCGCCCGGGATCAGCCGGCGATCCGCCCGGCGAGCAGCCGGAACGCCGGGGTCGGCAGCTCCGGCGCCAGGTCGACCGCGCAGGTGCGGGCGAGGATCTCCAGGGTGCGGGGGCAGGCCGTCGGACCGTGGTCGATGTGCGCGTCGACCGCCGCGTACTGGTCCAGCGCCGGGTGCACCGGGTTGCGGGCCTGCAGCGAACGCCAGTTCGTGTAGACGTGGCGGCCGGTGTCGATCAGCCGATGCACGCCGCGGTTCCCGGCGAAGGCGGTGGCCGACCGGACCGGGTCGGCCGCCCCGTCGAACCGCACGGCCAGCCCGGCGGCGGTGAGCGGGTCGTGATGGGGGACCGGCTCCAGGTCCGTCCGCGACGCCAGCGCGTCGAGGACGATCGTGCGGTGCCGGCGGCGCCGGGCGATCTGCCGGTCGAGCCCGGCGAGCTGCGGGCGCAGCACCGCCGCGGACAGCTCCGGCATCCGCAGGTTGACCCCGACGATCAGGTCGGCGTCGTTCCCGGCCCAGCCGGGCCGCTCGTCGCTGCCGACGTCGTGGTACATCGACGCCCGCTCGAACAGCGCGGCGTCGTTCGTCACCAGCGCCCCGCCCTCACCGGCGCGGATGTTCTTGTGCTGGTTGAAGCTGAAGCAGCCGGCGTGCCCGATCGAGCCCACCTTCCGGCCGCGGTAGGACACACCGATCGCCTGGCACGCGTCCTCGATCACGACGAGGTCGTGCGCGGCGGCCACCTCCATGATCGCGTCCATGTCGGCGACCTGGTTGCCCATGTGCACCGGCACCACGGCGCGGCTGCGCGTCGTGATCCGGTCCTTGAGGTCGGCCGGGTCCATCGTCAGCGACCCGTCGATCTCCACGAGCACCGGGACGGCGCCGACGGCGAGCGCCGCCGCGGCCGTCGACACCCAGGTGTAGGCGGGCACGAGCACCTCGTCGCCCGGCCCGATCCCGGCACCGACGAGCGCGGCGACGAGCGCGCTGGTCCCGCTGTTCACGGCCAGCGCGTGCCCGGTGCCGACGTGGGCCGCGAGCTCGCGCTCGAAGCGGGCCACCTCGGACCGGTCGCCGCCGGTGAACCGGCCCAGCTCACCCGGTCCGAGCACGCGGACGGTGGCGGCCATACCCCTTGCGGTCGTCGCCGCGGCGGCGAGTCCCATAATTGTCCTCCTGGACCGCTTCACCGGAGCTCTTCCGGCGAGAATCGGTCGAACGCAACGAAACACACCCGATTCGGGTTCCGCACAACCCTGCGGAACCGGACAGACGGTACCGAGCACGTCTGCCCCCTGCCCCCGGGGGACACGACCGGAAGGATCCGCGCCGCAATGCTCATCGACACCCGACGAGCGCTCCCCGGTTCCTGGTTCGAGGCCGAGGTCTGCGTGATCGGCAGCGGCCCGGCGGGTGCCGCGGTCGCCGCGGAGCTCGCCGACCGCGGCCTGCGCGTCGTCGTCCTGGAGGGCGGCGGCCCCGGCCTGGGACGCACCGCCCGTGACACCTACCGCGGCGTCACCGGCCGCGGCGCGCACGACCCGGTCGACGCCGTCCGGCAGAAGCGGCTGGGCGGGACCTCGATCGTCTGGGGCGGGCGCTGCGCCCCGCTCGACGACGTCGACTTCGCCGAGCGCGACTGGCTGCCCGGCTCCGGCTGGCCGATCGCCCACGACGAGCTGCAGGGCTGGTACGCGGTCGCGCAGCGGCACCTCGACGCCGGTGCCTGCGAGTACTCCGCCGCCTCGTCCGGCTTCCCGCTCACCCCGTCCGGGGTGTCGTCGGACGTCCTGCGCTGGGACGACCTATGGCGCTGGAGCCCGCCGACGTCGTTCGCGCCGCGGGTCGAGGCGATGGCGAGGGCCGGGCGGATCCGGCTGTTCCTGCACGCCACCGTCACCCGGCTCGAGCGCGACCCGGTGTCGGGGGCCGCGACCGAGGCCGTCGTCGTCCCGCGTCCCGGGCTGGAGGTGCGGGTGCGGGCACGGCACTTCGTCGTCGCCGCCGGCGGCCTGGAGTCCACCCGGATCCTGCTCGCGTCCGACGGCTACGGCGGTACCGGCATGGGCACCGGCATCGGCGACGAGTACGGCCAGGTCGGCAGGCACTACATGACGCACCCGGTCGGCGAGGTCGGCCGGCTGCGGCTGACGAAGGCCGGCCGGTCGCTCGGTCTCGGCTACCTCCCGACCGACGACGGCGTCTACGCCCGCCGGATGCTCTCGCTGACGCCCCGGGCGCAGGCCGACCACCGGCTGGGCAACCTGAAGGCGGCGCTGTGGTTCGCCGACCCGAAGGACCCCGCCCACGGCGACGCGCTGCTGTCCACGTTCGCCCTGACGTACTGGGGGATGGGGCGGATCCGCACCGGGTTCAAGGCGGCGGGCACGCACGCCCAGTACGCCCGCACCACCGGCATCGGCAGGCACGTGCGCAACGTCGCGGCCGACCCCCTGCGGGTGGCCCGCTTCGCCCGCGGGTGGGTGCGGCCCCGGATCACCGGTGAGCGGCGGGTCCCGTCGTTCATGCCGCTGGACACCGGGCACTGCCGGCTGCGGTTCGACGCCGAGCAGACCCCGGACCCGGCCAACCGGGTCACCCTGGACCGCGAGCGGGACGCACTGGGGCAGCACCGGCTGCGCGTCGACTACCGGGTCTCCGCCGCCGACCGGGACGCGATCGCGACCTCGCTGACGCTCATCGGCAAGGAGCTCGAGCGGACCGGCCTGGCGCACGTCGACCTGTCCGACGTCGAGCAGGTGCACTCGATGGACATGACCGACGGCACGCACCAGATGGGCCTGCTGCGGATGTCGGACTCGCCGCGCACCGGTGTCGTCGACCCGGACTGCCGCGTGCACGGCACCCCCAACGTGCACATCGCGTCCAGCGCGGTGTTCCCGTCGGCCGGGGCGGTCGGTCCGACGCTGGCGCTGGTCGCGCTGGCCTGCCGGTCGGCGGAGGGCATCGCGCTGGAGTCCTGAGCGGCCCGTTCGGTGCACCGCCGTCAGCCCCGCAGCAGGGTGACGCCGGTGCCCGCCGCGCCGTCGAGCGCCGCCCACAGGGCGTCGAGCGGGAGCGGCCGGTCCCGGGTCCGGGTGATCACCGCGTGGGACGGCGTCGGCACGAACGGGAACGCCGAGGACAGGCCGGCGACGCTCTCGCAGAGCCGCCGGGCGGTACCGGCGAGCGTCCGGACGTCGAGGCCGGGCAGCACGAGCAGGAACTCCTCGCGGCCGACCCGGACCGGCCGCCCGGTGGCGCCGGTGTGCCCGCCGAGCAGCCGGGCGACGCCCTGGAGCACCGAGGACTCGGCCCGGAACCCGTGCAGGCGGTTCACCGTGCCCAGGCCGTGCACCCGCAGCAGCACCAGCCCGAGCGGCAGCGTCCCGGGGGCCGAGCCGTGCATCCACCGGTCCAGGAACGCCCGGGTGGGCAGGCCGCTGCGCGGATCCCGCTCGGCGCCCGGCTCGTGCGCGTCGAGCCGGTTCTCGGCCAGGTCGGCCCGCCGGCGCTCGTCCGACAGGCTGCGCGCGAGCCGGTCCGCCGCGGCGTCGTAGCGGTGGTCGGTGGCCGTGCCGGGGATCGGGACGACGCGGGACAGCACCTCGTCGAGCGCGCCGGTCCGGCGGGGCCCGAGCCGCGGCCCGAGCTCCCGGCGCAGCCGCAGGAGCTCGTCGTGCGCGTCGGAGTGCCGGAACGACCAGCGTGCGGTGAACAGCCGCCCGCGCTCCAGCGACCGGGCCGACCCGTCGACGGCCTCCAGGTCGTGCGCGACGACGGTGGCCCCGGACCGTGGGGTGAGCACCGTGACGCTCCACTCCCGGGCCGCCGGTTCGCCGTCGGCGAGCGGGACGCAGCCGAGCCCCGGTGGGAGGCCCTCGGGCGGCTCCCCGGCGACGGCGACGACCGCGCCGCCGCCGCACCGCTCGGCGATCCGGGCCCAGGTCCCCAGGTGCGGTTCCAGGTAGCCGGCGCGCTGCACGAGCCCGACGACGGCCGTCGGGCGGTCCCGGGACGGGGCGAGTGCGAAGTCCTCGACGGCGCGGGAGACTGCGGCGAGCAGCGGAGTGGTGACCGTGCGTGAGGGCCGACCCGCGTCGTCGGCGACGGTGACGGGCTCGGGACCGGCTCCGCGCACTCACACCTCACACGTTTGCAGTAACGCCTTTGTAGTGACCGGCGCAGCCCGTGTCCTGCCGAGGTGACCTATGTCGCGTCGGAACGCCGCAACAGTGCAGCGGCGAGTACGGCTCCGACCACGAGAAGTGCCGACGCGATCGTCATCGCGACCCCGAACCCCGGGCCGAACGACGCCGCGTCCGCCGGTCCGTCGCCCCGGATGCCCGCCACCGCGGGCACGACGGCGACGGCCAGCAGCCCGGCCGCCCGTGCGATCGCGTTGTTCACCCCGGAGGCGACGCCGGCGTGCCGGTCGGAGGCGGCGTCGAGCACGGCGGTCGTGAGCGGGGCGACGGCGGCGGAGAGCCCCAGCCCCACCAGCGCGGTCGCGGGGAGGACGTCGAGGAGCCAGCTCGCGCCCGCGTCCAGCCGCCCGGCGAGGAACGCACCCGCGGCGGCCAGCAGCAGCCCGGTCGTCACCAGCGGGGCCGGTCCGGTCCGGGTGGCGAGCCGCCCGGCGCGCGGTGACAGCAGCAGCATGAGGACGGTGACGGGCAGCGTCGCGGTGCCCGCCAGCAGCGGCGAGAACCCGGCCACCACCTGCAGCTGGACCGCGATCAGCACGAACAGCAGCGACAGCGCCGCGTAGACGGCGACGGTCACGAGGTTGGCGCCGGTGAACCGGCGGCCCGCGCTGCCGGTGAACAGGTCCGGCGGCACGAGCGGGGACGGGCTGCGCCGCTCCGCCAGCGCGAAGGCCACCAGCGCGACCACGCCGGCCGCGCCCGCGGCCCACACCGCCGGGCCGGGCGTCCCACCGGTCCCGGCCGCGGTCCCGGCCCAGGTCAGCAGCGCCAGCCCGGCCACGGCGAGCACACTGCCCGGGAGGTCCGGACGGTGCGGCGCCTCCGGGTCGCGCGACTCCGGCACGTGCCGCAGCGCGACCGCGACGACGACCGCCGCGAGCGGCAGGTTGATCAGGAACACCGCCCGCCAGGACCACTCGACCAGCGTCCCGCCGACGAACGGGCCGAGCGCCCCCGCGACCCCGCCGAGGCCGGACCAGGCGCCGATCGCCGCGGCGCGGTCGGCGCCGTGGAACGACGCGGAGATCAGCGCCAGGCTGCCCGGCGTGAGCAGCGCCCCGCCGACGCCCTGCAGCGCCCGCGCGACCGCGAGCAGCTCCACGGTCGGGGCGAGCGCGCACAGCAGGGACGCGACCGCGAACCACACGGCCCCCGTCACGAACACCCGGCGCCGCCCGAACCGGTCACCCAGCGAGCCGCCCAGCAGGATGAGCCCGGCCAGGGTGAGGGTGTAGCCATTGACCGTCCACTGCAGACCGGCGAAGCCCGCGCCGAGCTCCTCACCGATGCGCGGCAGCGCGATCGTGACGACGGTGTTGTCGAGCATCGCCATGCCCGAGCCGAGGATCACCCATCGGCCCGCGGCGGTGCCGGTGCGCAGTCCGGTGTCGGTCACGCGGGCCTCAACGCGTGCCGCCCCGCCCGGATTCCTGGCCCGCCCCGTCGCTCCAGGCCGGTCAGGAGGCTGCGCCGGCCCGGCTGCCGGCCGCCGCCAGCCGGGTCGCGAGCGTCGCCGCTGCCGCCTCGTCGACCTTGCCGACGCTCAGCCGCAGCATCCGGCGGTCGTCGGGCAGGAACGCCGTGCCGGGGATGGTCAGGGTGTCGTGGCCGAGCACCAGCTCACGGACGACGTCGAGCGTCGGCGTGCCCTCGAACGGGTGCCGCACCCACGCGAAGAACGCGCCGAGCGCGACGACCTCGAAGCCGCCCGGCCGGTCCGCCAGCGCCGCGCCCAGCCAGGCCCGGCGGCGCGCGACCTCGGCGACCCGCTCGGCCCGCCAGGTCCCGGCCCGGGTGAGCCCGGCGAGCGCCGCCTCCTGCCCGACCCGCGGCGCGCAGATCGCGACGCAGTCGAGCAGCTTGAGCACCTGGCGGGTGAGGTCCGCCCCGGCGACCACCGACCCGGCGCGGTAGCCGGGGATGGCCAGGTCCTTGGAGTAGGAGTGCAGGCTGACGACGGTGTCGCGCCAGTCCGGGTCGGCGAACAGCGGGTGCGCCGGCTCGTCCGCGGCGTCGCGGAACGAGCGGTAGGTCTCGTCGACGACCAGCGCGATGCCGTGCCGGCGGGCCAGCCCGGCGAACGCCACGATCTCCGACGGCGGCACGGTGACCCCGTTCGGGTTCCCGGGTGTGACCAGCACGATCGCCCGGGTGCGCGGGGTGATCAGGGCCTCGGCGTCGGCGGCGCGGGGGACGAGCTGCTCGTCCGGCTCCAGGTACACCGGGCGCACGCCGCGCATCGTCAGCCACATCTGGTGGTTGAAGTAGTACGGCAGCGGCATGATCATCTCGTCGCCGGGCCCGGCGAGCGCGTCGGCGACGACGGCGAACGCCTGGTTGCAGCCCGCGGTGACGGTCACGTCGTCCGGGGTGACGGTGCCCGCGTAGTCGCGGGAGAGCTCGTCGGCGATCGCCCGCCGCAGCGGCGGCAGCCCCGGGACGGGCGCGTAGCCGAGGATCGCCGGGTCCTGGGTGGTCGCGACGACCTGCTCGACGACCTCCGGCGCCGGTGGGTAGGCCGGTGCGGCCTGGGAGAGGTCGAGCAGCGGGTGCTCGGCGTCGCGGGCGGGGTCGCGTTCGCCGGCCAGCGCGAGCGCCGCGCCGATGGGGGAGTCGCTGCCCGCTGCCGTGGTGGGGTCGAGTCGCACCGCTGCGCGCCGTCCTTCCGGTTCTTCAGACGATCGTCGGCTGTCCGACGGGCAGTCTAGGTGGCGCGCCGCTACGGTCCTCCGGGCGAACGGTTGCGAGGTGAGACGTCCGGTGCACGACCCGGTGCCGCGCCGCCGCGTGCTGGCCGTGCTGTGCCTGACCGAGCTCACCAGCTGGGGCGTCCTCTACTACGCGCTCCCGGTGCTGGCCCCGGCGATCTCGGACGACACGGGCTGGTCGCACTCCGCCGTGACCGGCGCGTTCTCCGCCGGGCTGGTGGTGTCGGCGCTGGCCGGGATCGGCGTCGGACGGGTGCTGGACCGGTGGGGCCCGCGGTGGCCGATGACCGCCGGGTCGCTGCTCGCGGTGCCTGCCGTCGTCGCGATCGCCTGTGCGGGGTCGTGGCCGTGGTTCCTGGCCGCGTGGCTGCTCGCCGGGCTCGCCCAGTCCGCGACGCTCTACCCGCCGGCGTTCGCGGCGCTGACCCGCTGGTGGGGCACCGACCGGGTGCGGGCGCTGACCTGGGTCACCCTGGCCGGCGGGCTGGCGAGCACGGTGTTCGCGCCGCTCACGGCGGCGCTGCTGGAGCCGTTCGGGTGGCGCGGGACCTACCTGGTGCTCGCCGTCGTCCTCGGGGTGGTGACGGTCCCCGCGCACCTGTTCGGGCTGCGCGGGCCGTGGCCGGAGGCGCCGGAACCGCCGCGCGGCGCCCGGCCGGGCGCGATCACCCGCAGCCCGGCGTTCCTGCTGACGGTCGCCGCGGTGTGCCTCGGCGTGTTCTGCAGCTTCGCGGTCGCGGTGAACCAGGTGCCGCTGCTCATCGAGCGCGGCCTGGACGTGCAGGCGGCGGCCTGGGCGCTCGGCCTCGGCGGTCTCGGCCAGGTCGCGGGCCGGGCGTTCTACGCGCGGACGGTCGGGCGGCTCGGGGTGCGGACCCGCGCGGTCGTCGTCCTCGCCGGGCTCGGTGCCACGACGGCGCTGCTCGGGCTGCTGCCCGGACCGGCGTGGCTGCTGGTCGCCGTGGCCGTCCTGACCGGCGCCGCCCGCGGGATCACGACGCTGCTGCAGGCGACGGCGGTGTCCGACCGGTGGCCGTCGAAGTACTACGGCCGGCTCAACGGCCTGCTGTCCGCCCCGGCGACGGCCGCCGTCGCGATCTCGCCGTGGGCGGGCGCGGCGCTGGCCGGACTGCTCGGCGGGTACCCGGCGCTGTTCGTGGTCCTCGCGGGGGCGACGACGCTCGGCGCACTGCTGGCACTCGGGACCCGGACGCCGTCGTCCCGCTGAGCCCGCACCGGCAGTGCCGGTCCGGGGATCCGCGGAACCCGGCGCGCCGGACGGCGCGGGCCGCGGGCTCACACGACGAGGCCCAGGACGACGATCAGGGGCAGCGCCACGACCGACGCCAGTGCCGTGACGAAGGTGAGCGCCTTGAGCGCCCCGCGGGTCGTCACGCCGAGCAGCGCCTGGAACATCCAGAAGAAGTTGCTGTTGACGTGCAGCGCGAACAGCGAGCCCGCGCCGATCGCGAGCCCGATGATCAGCGGCTGGACGTCGAGCTGGGCGAGGATCGGGCCGATGATCCCGGCCGCGGTGATCGCGGCGACCGAGATCGACCCGATGGCGAGGTGCAGCACGGCGGCGATCAGCCAGGCGACCAGGATGCTGACCACCACCGGGGAGGCGGCGTCGGCGGAGAAGAGGCCGGCGAGGACGCCGTCGAGGTCGGTCTCGCCGATGACCGCGCCCAGCGAGCCGCCGACGCCGGTGATGAGCAGGATCTGGCCGGTGGTGGCGAGCCCCCGGCCCATCGCGGAGTCCGTGGCCGCGCCACCGATCGTCGCCTTGGCGAGCGCGTAGGCGCCCACCAGGCCGACGAACAGGGCCAGCGCCGGGTCACCGAGGAACGCGATGAAGGGCGTCGAGAACCCGGCGGCCTCGGCGACGGCCCCGAACGCGATCAGCAGCAGCGGGACCAGTACCGGGAGCAGCGAGACCGGCAGCGACGGGATGCGGCCGGAACCCGGCGCGGGTGCGGCCTCGGTGCCGGTGCCGGTGTCCTGCCCGGTCCGCGGGAGCTCGGCGGGATCGACCTCGTCGCGCTCGGGGTTCCAGAAGCCCGCCGCGACGAGTCGCCGGTAGAGGAACACCGTGAGCACCGCGGTGGCGACGCCGATCAGCAGGCCGTAGCCGAGCATCTGGGCGAGCGGGACGCCGAGCAACCCGGCGATCGAGATCGTCCCCAGCCCGGGGACGACGAAGACGTACCCGACCAGGATCCCGGTGGTGAGCGCGCCGGCCATGATGCCCAGCCCGCGCGGGCCCAGCCGGGGCGCTGCCTGCCGGGCCAGCGGGGCGGCGAGCACGAGCTGGACGTCCACGTAGATCGACGGGAACAGGGCGGTCATCACCGCGGCCATCGCGTACGGCAGGCGGCGTGCGCCGAGCCCGTCCAGCAGCAGCCCGACCAGCCGCTGGAGCGCCCGCATCGCGAACAGCAGGGACCCGATCAGGACGCCGAAGCCGATCAGCAGCCCGACCTCGGCCATGATCGAGCCGAAGCCGTCGACGATCGCCCCGAGCGTGGCCTCGAAGCCCAGGCCGGACGCCAGGCCGAGATAGAGCGACCCGGTGATCAGCGAGATGATCGGGTCCACTTTCAGCGCCATGATGAGAAGGACGACCGCGAGAATCGCGATCGTCGTGTGGACCACGATCATCCTTGCTCCTGTGCAGTGGGGTTCGTCGGGTCGGGAAATGGGAATCGTGTCCGGGTGGCCGGACAATGGTCACGTACGATGCCGGACGTGAATCTGGGGCCGGCGCACACACCCACGAAGGCGGAGGTCGCCTACACGGTGCTGCGCGAGGCGATCCGGTCCGGCCGACTGGCGCCCGGCGAGCGGGTGACCCTCAACGGGCTCGCCGAGCAGCTGGAGATGAGCCTGACGCCGGTCCGCGAGGCGCTGCGCCGGCTCGCCGAGCACGGGCTGGTCGAGCAGGTGCCGAACCGCGGCACCGTGATCGCCCGGCACAGCGCGGAACGCGTCGCCGAGATCTACCGGCTGCGTCTCGCACTCGAACCGATGGCGGCCGAGCGGGCCGCCGGGCTGGTGACCGACACCGACGTCCGCGAGATCGAGGCGGCCCTCGGCGCGGTCGACGAGGCGACCCGGGCGAACGCGGACATCTCGACGGTCGGCGCGCGCAATGCGGAATTCCACCGTCGCGTGTACCGGGCGGCCCGGTCGCCGATGCTGGAGGAATTCGTCGCGCGATTGTGGAACGCATTGCCGTTCCAGGCCGTCGTCCTCGAGAACCGCTACGAGACGTTCGCGCGCGAACACCGTGAGCTCGTCGACGCGCTGGCCCGCCGGGACCCGGCGGCCGCGCGGGAGATCCTGCACCGGCACATCGCCGACGCCGCGGCGAGCGCGGCCGACTGGCTGGACCGCGACTGACCGCCGGCGGGTCTCAGGAACCACCGGTGCGGGCGGACAGCTCGGCGCGCACCGCGTCGGTGTGCTCGCCCAGCGCGGGGACCGGCGCCATCCGCGGCTCGCGCCCGCGCACCGTGATCGGGGGCAGCAGCGCCGGGACGGGACCGCCCTGGGTGCCGACCTCCCGGATCCGGTCCCGGGCCGCCAGCTGCGGGTGGTCGAACAGCTCGCCGACGTCGCGCAGCTGGGAGTTGGCGATCTGCGCGCGGTCCAGCCGGTCGACGGCCTCGGCGGCCGTGAGGGTCGCGAACCGCTGCTCGACGAGCTCCTGCACGGCGCCCCGGTTCCGGTACCGGACGTCGTTGGTGACCAGGCCGGCGCGGTCGGCCAGCTCCGGCTCGCCCAGCACGACCTCGCAGAACCGCCGCCACTCCCGGTCGTTCTGCACGGACAGGTAGACGGCGCCGTCGGCCGTCGCGAACGGGCCGTACGGCGCGATCGCGGCGTGGTGGAGCCCGGACCGGGGCGGCGCCGAGCCGGTGAACCGGGAGAAGTAGGCGGCGTAGCCCATCCACTCGGCGAGCGCCTCGAACAGCGTCACCTCGAGGACCTGGCCGCGGCCGGTGCGCTCGCGCTCGTAGAGGGCGGACAGGATCCCGGAGAACGCGTACATGCCCCCGGCGATGTCGGCGACGGGGATCCCGGCCTTCACCTGCTCGTCCGGCGTCCCCGTCACGGACGGCAGCCCGGCTTCGCACTGGACCAGCAGGTCATAGGCCTTCTTACCGCCGTAGGGCCCGTCCTCGCCGTAGCCGGACAGCTCGCAGACGACGAGCCGGGGGTGGGTCTCCGACAGCGTCGCGCCGTCCAGCCCGAGCCGGCCCACCGCGCCGGGGGCCAGGTTGGACGCGAAGACGTCGGCCTCGTCCAGCAGCGACCGCAGCGCGGCCAGCCCGTCGGGGTCCTTGACGTCGAGCTCGACCGACTCCTTGCCCCGGTTCACCCATACGAAGTGGCTGGACTGGCCCAGGACGGTGGTGTCGTACTGGCGGGCGAAGTCACCCGTGCCGGGACGTTCGATCTTGATCACCCGGGCGCCGAGGTCGGCGAGCTGGCGGGTGGCGAACGGGATGGCGATGGCCTGCTCGAGGGCGACGACGGTGACGCCGTCGAGAGGGAGCGGGGTCACGGCGGTGCCTCCGGACGTTGGACGGGGTGGTCGGCGGGACGGTACCGAATAATTTATAAATCAACAACGACGACGGGACCGCCCCCGCGGGTGCCGTCGCCGCCCGGCCGGGCCGGTCGTCGTCGGACCGGGGGCAGCGGTGCCCGGAGCTGGTAGACATCGGACGGACGACGCCCCACCACCCGGGAGAGCCGTGACCGTTCCCGCAGCGCCCACCGTCCCTGCCAGTGACGTCGACCTGTTCTCCGAACCGGCGCGGATCGACCCCTACCCGATCTACGAGGAGCTCCGGGAGCTCGGGCCCGTGGTCCGGCTGACCCGGGACGGCCTCTACGCGCTGCCGCGCTACGACGAGGTCCGCGCGGCCCTCATGGACTGGCGGACGTTCTCGTCGGCCCGGGGAGTGTTCGTCGACCCGCAGGTCAACGCGCAGCTCGAAGGCATCACGCTGTGCAGCGACCCGCCGGACCACACGATGATGCGCTCGGTCCTCGGACGCCCGCTGCGCCAGGACCGGATGCGCGAGATCGCCCCGCGCATCGAGGCCGAGGCCGCGACGATCGTCACCGAGCTGGTCGACCGCGGCCGGTTCGACGCCGCCACCGAGCTCGCCGAGCACCTCCCGATGGCCGTCGTGTCCGAGCTGGTCGGGCTCCCGGACCGGGGGCGGGAGAAGATGCTGGAGTGGGCGGCCGCCATCTGGAACGTCCAGGGGCCCGCCAACGAGCGGTTCACCGCGTCGCAGCCGTCGGTCGACGAGTTCATGGCGTTCGCCGTCGAGGAGGCGGTGCCGGGCCGGCTCCGCCCGGACGGCTGGGCGGCGCACCTCTACGAGGCCGCCGACCGCGGGGAGATGCCGCACGACAAGTGCCCGGTGATGATGCTCGACTACGTCACGCCGAGCCTGGACACGACGATCCTGGCCATCTCGAACACCGTCCGGCTGTTCGCCGAGCACCCCGACCAGTGGGACCTGCTGCGCGCGGACCGCTCGCTCATCCCGCACGCGATCAACGAGTCGCTGCGCCTGGAGACGCCGGTGCCGCAGTTCTCCCGCGTCCTCACCGAGGACCACGAGATCGGTGGGACCCTGCTCCCGGCGGGGTCGCGCGTCGCCCTGCTCTACGGGTCGGCGAACCGCGACGACCGGCACTACCCCGATCCGACGCGGTTCGACATCACGCGGCGGCCGTCGGACCACCTGGCCTTCGGCCGGGGTGAGCACGTCTGCGTGGGCATGCACCTGGCGCGGCTGGAGATGACGGCTCTCCTGGACCGGCTGGCCGACCGGGTGCGCCGGTTCGAGATCGTCGAGTCGCGCCCGATGGTCAACAACGGGTTGCGGGGGCTGGAGAGCCTCGTGGTCACGGTCTCCTGACGGACGGGATCCGGGGGCGGGACGCGTCCTCCGGACGCACTCGCCGACGTGGCGGCACAGCCCGTGACCTGGCGTCGACGTGCGTCCGCGATCGGCGCACCGGTGACAGGGTCACACTCCGACCGGTGCCGTCGCGGGCTGTCCAGAGTGGACCCCGGTCAGGGTGGACCCGTCGACGTGCGCCACGGATCAGGCGCAGCCTCGGCCAGTCGACGGGTGTAGGGATCGGCCGGTTCGAAAATGATCTGGTCGGCATCCCCGTGCTCGACGATGCGTCCCTGGTTCATGACCATGATCGATGTCGAGAAGTGCCGGGCAGTCGCGAGGTCGTGGGTGATGTAGAGCACCGCCAGGTCGTCCTCGCGCTTGAGTCGTTCGATCAGCGTGAGGATGTCCAGCCGGACGGAGACATCGAGCATGGACACGGGTTCGTCGGCGATGAGGATCCGGGGCCGGGCGGCGAGAGCCCGCGCGATGGCGACCCTCTGGCGCTGCCCGCCCGACAGTTCGTGGGGCAGCTTGTCGACGAACTGCTCGACGGGGCGCAGGCTCACCCGCTCCAGCAGTTCGAGCACGCCGCGCCGTTCGGCGTCGGCGTCGGTGGCCAGCCGGTGGATACGCAGTGGACGACCCAGCAGGTGCCGCACCGGCTTCACGGGGTTGAGCGAGGCGAAGGGGTCCTGGAACACCATCTGGACGACCTTGCGGTAGGCACGCAGCGAACGGGAATCGGTCCGCCGTGGCTCGCCGTCGAGCAGCACGTGGCCTGCGGTGGGCCTGTCGAGGCTGCTGAGTACGCGCGCGACGGTGGACTTACCGCTCCCGCTGGCGCCGACCAGCGCCACGGTCGCACCGGACGTGATGGTGAACGAGACCCCGTCGACGGCGCGCAGCGGGGCATCGCGCCGGCCGCGCACGCGGAACTCGCGGACCAGGTCGACGGCCTGCAGACTGCTCATCGATGATCCCTCCCGGCGCTGCGAGGTACAGCGCTCACGTCCAGCGATGCCGGTGATCCATCGGGCACCGTATGCGGGTGATGCAGCTTGCAGGCGACGTCTGCCGCAGCGGTCGGTACCAGGTGGACGTCGCCGCTCGTGCACTCGGGCATCACGAATCCACACCGGTCGGCGAACGCGCATCCGGTCAGCTCGAGAGCCAGGTCGGGTGGATGTCCCGGGATCCCCCGTCGTTCTCGACGCTCCGAGCGCAGGGTCGGAAAGGCTTCGAGCAGCCCGGCGGTGTAGGGGAGCTTCGGATCGTTCTTGATCTGGGTCGTGGTCCCGATCTCGACGATGCGTCCGGCGTACATCACCGCGATCCGGTCGCCGTACTCCAGGAGCAGAGACAGGTCGTGGGTGATGAACACGACGGCGAAGTGCAGCCGGGCCTGCAGTTCCTTGATGGCGTCGAGGATCTCGCGTTGCACGAGTACGTCGAGTGCGGTGGTGGGCTCGTCCATGAGGACGACGTCGGGTTCGAGCGCGAGCGCCATTGCGATGATGACCCGCTGGCGCATGCCGCCCGACAGCTCGTGCGGGTAGGTCCGCAGCACCCGCTGCTCCAGGCCGACGAGATCGAGCAGCTCGGCGCAGCGGGCGTGACGTGCGGTGCGATCGATGCCGGGCCGGTGGGTGCGGAGCACGTCGTCCAGCTGGACCGAGATGCGCTGCACGGGGTTGAGCGCGTTCATCGCCCCCTGGAACACCATCGAGATCCGGTCCCACCGGAACCTGCGCAGCTGCGCACCGGCCAGCTCCGTCAGCTCGACCCCTGCGGTACCCGGCGACGCCGACGGGGCGTGGAAACGGATCGAGCCGCCCACACGACGCGCGGGCGCCCGCAGCAGCCTGGCGACGGCGTAGGCGAACGTGGACTTGCCACAGCCGCTCTCGCCGGCGATGCCGAGCAGCTCCCCCGGGTACACGTCGAGGTCCACACCGCGCACGGCGTGTACCGGAGCCGCTGCCTCGTAGTCGATGTGCAGGTCGCGGACGACCAGCACGGGATCGCTCGACGGCGGCCGGGTCGGGGATCCGGTCATCGGATGTCCTCTCCGCCGGCTCGGCTCGCCGGCAGGCGTAAGCGTGGGTTGAGCAGCTCGTCGAGGCCCATGTTGAGCAGGGTCAGCCCCGCGCCCAGGACGGAGATGCACAGCCCGGGCGGGATGAACCACCACCATGCCCCGCGCAGCAGCGCCTCTCCGTTCTGGGCGAAGAACAGCATCGTTCCCCAGGTGACGGAGTCGAGGTCGCCGAGGCCGAGGAAGGACAGACCTGCCTCGGCGAGGACCGCGCCGATCATGGCGAAGACGAATTGAGAGATCAGGATCGGGTACAGGTTGGGCAGCACCTCGACCAGGACGATGCGCCAGGGGCGCTCGCCGGAGGCGCGGGCGGCCTCGACGTAGTCGCGGTGCGACAGAGAGGCGGTCTGGGCCCTGAGCACCCGGGCCGCAGCCGCCCAGCTGGTGATCGCGATGAGGACGGCGATGGCGACGAGGCCGCTGCCCTGCAGGTAGCTCGCCGCGACCACGATCAGCGGCAGGGACGGGACGACGAGGAAGATGTTGCTGACCAGGTTGAGGGTCTCGTCGATCCAGGCTCCCGCGTAGCCCGCGACGACGCCGAAGATCGTGGCCAGCACCATCGTGAGGACGCCCGCCAGCACGCCGACCATCAGGGACGACCGGAAACCGACGACCGTCTGGGCCAAGATGTCCTGTCCGTTGTTGTTGGTGCCGAGCAGGTGCTCGGCCGAGGGTGCCGCGAGCAGGTCCGTACCGGTGGCGGAGGGGTCCCCGACCAGCAGCGGCCCGACCAGCGCGATGAGGACGTAGACAGCGAGCACGGACGCCCCGACCACGAACTTGGGCCGCCGCAGCAGCGCCGTCAGCCTGCGGGGTGGCCGGACCCGTGCAGACGGTGTCGTGCTGGTGAGGGCGGTCATCGCGCACCTGCCTCGGCGCCGGTCCGGACGCGGGGGTCGATCAGGGTGTAGATCAGGTCGACCAGCAGGTTCGCCGCGAGCACGGCCACCGTGATGATCAGGAAGATGCCCTGCATCAGTGGATAGTCGCTGTTGCGTACCGCCTGCAGCAGGGTGAACCCGATCCCCGGGTAGCTGAAGACCGCTTCGGTGACGATGGACCCTCCCACGATGAACCCCAGTGAGACGGCGACACCCGAGACGCTGGGCAGGACGGCGTTGCGGGCGGCGTAGCCGAGCATCACGCGGCGCACGCTCAACCCCTTCGCCTGCGCGGTGACCACGTAGTCCTCGCCCAGCACGGACACCATCATGTTGCGCATGCCGAGCAGCCATCCCGCCAGGGAACTGACCACGATGGTGATCGCCGGCAGGAGCGCGTGGACGATCACGTCGCCGGCGAACTCGGGGTACCACCCTCGGCTCGAGGTCGATGTCGTAGCCCGATCCCAGCGGGAACCACCCGAGGCCGGCGGCGAGGAAGTAGATCGCCGCCAGCGCCAGCCAGAAGTAGGGCACCGCGGCGAGCATCGTCGAGCTGGTCACCAGTGAGTCGACGATCCCGCCGCGGAACCAACCTGCGGCCGTTCCCGTGGCGATGCCGAGCGTGAACGACAGGATCGTCGCGACGCCGACCAGCCCGACCGTCCACGGCATCGCCTGCCCGATGATGTCGCCGACCGGGGTCGGGAAGAACGTCACCGAGCGCCCCAGGTCGCCGCTGAAGATCTGGCCGAAGTAGCGCAGGTACTGCACGCCAAGCGGCTCGTCGCTGACGCCGAGGAGCAGTTCCAGCGACCGCCGCGCCTCCGGCGTGACCGGAGCCATGGAGGACTGGCGGGCCAGCACCGCGTCCACCGGGTTACCCGGCGCGAGCCGGGGGATCAGGAAGTTGAGCGACAGCGCCGCGATCAGTGCTGCCAGGTAGAAGGACAGCTTCTTTGCCAGAAAGCGCATGAGTCGGCCCCTACCGCACCGGGACGACGATCTTACCGATGATGCCGGTATCCGGGTAGAGGTCCGCTCGTGGCACCGCGTACCGGTTGTCGTCCGTCGGCCAGCCGGTGACCTTCGTGGCCAGGAATGTGGTGTTCGGACTGTTCTGGTACAGCGGGATGAGGGGTAGCTCGTCGAGGACGACCCGGGAGATCTGGTGGGTGAACCTGGTCCGCGCCTGCTCGTCCTCGGTGCCCTCGATGGACGCGAGGGCGGCGTCCACGGCCGGGTCGGAGAAACGCGAATAGTTCGACGCCACGCGCCGGCCCACCGGTGCCGAGTTACCCGACCACAGGAGCTGTTTGTAGAGGGAGTAGGGATCGGGCAGCCCGCCGAGCCCGTCGATCAGCAGCTGGAAGTCGCCGGTGGCGCGGTCGGAACCGAACTGGGCCGATGACACCTGCTGCACGTCGAGGGCGATTCCGGCGTCGCGCAACTGGCCCTGGAACAATTGCAGTGCCTGGATGTAGTCGGTGTAGCCGGCGACGACCTTCACGGTCATCGCGAGTCGGCGCCCGGTGCGTTCGACGTAGATGCCGTCGCCCCCCAGGGTGTAGCCGGCCTGTTCCAGAGCGGCCCGGGCGCCGGCGACGTCGCGCACGACAGGTTGCTGCGTGCGGTAGACGTCGTCGCGAGGGGTCTGGAACATCTCGGGGCTGGCCGGCTTCGCCACGTCGAAGTAGACGGTCTTCACCACCCGCTCGCGATCCAACGCCAGATTGATCGCTCTGCGGACCGCGAGGTCGTCGGTGGGTCACGTCGTGGTGTTGGGCACGAACGAGGTCTGGTAGATGCCGGTCGAGGGGACCAGGTGGGTCGCCGGGTCCTTGGACACCCAGTTCTTCTGCGGGTCGGGGACGAACGTGCTGCCCCAGTCGATCTGCTCGGCCAGCAGCGATTGATTGGCGCTGGTGTTGTCGCTGAAGGAGATGAATCGCATGCCATCGATCGCCGGTTTTCCTTTTTCCCAGTAGCGTGGGTTCTTGCGGAGCAGGAACGTCTGCGGAGTGAACGAGGCGAGGGTGAACGGGCCCGTCCCGATCGGCTCGGGATTCAGCTCCTTGGCCGGATCGGGGATCTTCGCCCACACATGCTCGGGTGCGATCAGTGTGCGCCCCGCGATACGCCACAGCTCGCTGTACGCCGGGCCGGGGAAGGTCATGACCACGGTGTCGTCGTCGGTGGCCGTGACCGAACTGATGGTCAGCCCGTTGGAGTTCAACTCCGGGCGCTTGCGGATGGTGTCGAAGGTGAAGGCCACGTCGGCGGCACTGAACGGTGTCCCGTCGTGCCAGGTGACGCCTCGCCGGGTGGTGATGGTGAGCTTCTTGCCGCCGTCGGAGAACTCGGTCGCGGTGGCCAGCTGTGGCGTCGGGGGCGTTCGTTCGGCCATGTTGAAGAAGCTCAACGTCTCGAAGACCGTGCCGGCGATGCCCGGTTGCGCCTGGCTGGGTACGAAGGGGTTGAAGTTCTCGACGTACGCCCCGGAGGCGCCGGCGGTCACCGTCATGATGGTGCCGTTCGAGGTCGGGCGCCCGGCCGAGCCCGAGCATGCGCTCACGGTGAGCGCGGTGACGAGTACGCCGGCAACGAGGAGACGACGACGTCTCCTGATGGCTCTACCGGCCATGACTTCTCCCCTCGAACGGGCACGACGGCCGTCACCGGCGCCCGTCCTGATCGTCGTTGATTGTTGGTGACAGGTGACGTGCTCGAGCCGACGGCGGCGAGGCGGCTGACCATCGCCGCCGTTGCCGAGGTGGTCGGCGTGTCGACCGGAGCTGTGCAGTCCGCCCTCGACGGAGGACACGGGATCACGGACGACCGTGGGCGGCGGCCCAGCACCGCGACGAGGGCACCGAGCCGCTCACACTCCGGCGATCGGGCTGGTCAGGCATCGTTCTGTGCACGTGCTCGACGTCGAGTCGTCGCTCGACGCCGAGCGGATGCCGCCCTCGCACGGCCGTGGGGTGTCACGGAGAGATCTCGCACACGGTGACGCCGAAGGGGTCGAGCGAGACGTCCGTGCACGGTGCGCCGTCGAGATCGGCGAGCTTGCCCTGGTTCAGCAGGGGGGTGACCGATGCCGGGGCCGGCGACTGGTTGACGAACCAGGCGAACCGCCGGCCGTCCTCGTGGTCCAGGACCGAGGCGAGCACGTTCGGGTCCGCGACGGTCACCGGTGGTGTGACTCCCGCCTCGGCGGCGAGCGCGGAGTAGACCTGCCAGGTGTCCTCGGGGTTGGCGTGGGGGGTGCAGGCCGCGAGGTGTTCCAGGGGGTAGGTGCACAGCACCAGTGCGCCGCGGCCGACCCGGTGGCGGAGCAGGGCCGGCGGGCCGTGGCCGTCGACGGCGATCACCTCGGCGTCGTCCGGTTCCACCGGGAGGAAGGCCGCCGAGTCGCCCCGTCCGCCCACGCGGAAGCGCAGCCGGTCGCCCGGGGAGAGATGGCCGAAGGGCCGCTGGATGACGAACTCCACCTCGTCGTCCTCGATGGCATCCACCAGTCCGTAGCGGAGCTGCTTGAGGACCCCGAACGTCTCGTCGAGACAGGGCCACCAGGAACCGCGCTGGCTGCCGTGCTCGCCGACGAAGTACGAGGCGTAGACCGTCGCGCCGGCGTCGGCCAGCTCACGGAGCCGGCTCCAGGTGGGGCCCAGCAGCTGTTTGGCGGAGGGGATCACGTACAGCCGGCAGTCATCGGGCAGCCCGTCGAGTTCACGGGCGAGGCCGGCCGGCAGGTCGGCCTCCCGGCTCGCGATGTAGGCCTGCCTGGTCGCCTCGACCACACTGGACGCGTCCGCGGGCACGGTGAACGGGTACTCGGCTTCGAGGAACGAGGACACCACGACCGCGATGTCGGTGTCCGGCCTCTGCAGACGTGCCGCGTCGGTGCGCCGGAGAACCTCGGAGAACGCCCGGACCTCGGCCAGCTGAGCCTTCGGCCGGCCGTTCCTGTCGGTCAGTCCGAAGTGCATCTCGAAGGGATGGTGTACGTAGGGTTCCCGGTCGGCCAGGTCGTCGTAGTCGGTGTTGTTCCACGGGATCCAGCCCGTCGCCCCGGCCAGGAGCGTGGTGTGCAGGAACTGGCGGTAGAAGTGGGCGGCGTTGACCTCCGAGACGTACTCGTCGGTGACCCCGAACTCCTCCATCACCACCGGCAACCCGCCGATGTCGAGCAGCTCGCACACGAACGCGGCATGGAGGTGCTGGCGCACCTGGTCGTTCGCCGATGCGTACACGTGCGGGCCGTGGAAGTCGACCGACGACGCGAGCTCGCGGAGGCGGAAGCCGTTGTCGCAGCCGGTGACCTCGATACCCCAGCCGCCGTCGCCGACCGACACCGGCTGGGGTGCTCCGGCGTCGCGGATCTCGCCGATGAGGTCGCGGGCCCATGCGGTGACCGAGTCCGAGTCGAGAGTGCCCACACCGCCGCTGCGAGGGTCCGCATAGATCGGGATCTCGTTGCTCAGCAACCACCCGGCGATCGCGGGATGGTCCCTCCAGCGGCCGGCGAGCTGACGCACGTACCACCGCTGCTGTTCGACGAAGCTCGCGTCGGTGAACACGTCGCGTCCCCGCCGCCAGGACGGGGCCCAGTTCTGCCCGGACATGTGGCCGACGATGAACGTCGGGATGGTCGTCATCCCGAGTGCCCGGTGCCGCTCGAGGAAGTCGTCGTAGTGCGCCAGGATCGCCTCGTCGAGCGTCGACTCCGCCGGCATCACGTCGGGCCAGAACAGGAAGCTGCGGGTGAGCGTGATGCCGTGCTCGCGCAGCTGCCGCAGTTCGGTGGCGACGAACTCGCCGTCGTAGTCCCGCCACATGAACGGGCCGCCCTGACGCGACCAGTAGTTCACCCCCAGCCACAGCCGAGGCTGCCCGCCGTCGCCGGCCAGTCGTCGTGCGTTACGTCGCATCGATGGTTCCCTTCGTCGTCATCGCCGACCGGACAGGTATAACGTTTACCCTGTGAGGAGTCGACTGTTGACTTTCTCGGCCATGTATGTAACCGCACCCGTGGCTCGGGGAGGTGCACGCTGCGGAAATACCCTGTGACCGCCGCGTACGATCGCCTGGCGAGGGGAGTTGTCGATCATGGAGGGTCCGTCCGAGGGGAAGCGGGCGACGATCGTCGACGTCGCCCGTCTCGCCGGGGTCTCCACGGCCACCGTGTCGAAGGCGGTCAACGGCAAGGGGCGTATCTCGGACGCGACGCAGAGCCGGATCGCTGACGCTGCGCGCACGTTGGGGTGGGCACCGTCGGCCTCGGCGGTCGCACTTCGCGGTGCTCGGTCCCGGACGATCGGCATCGTCGCCCGGCGTACACCGGATCTCCTCAGTGCCGATCCATACTACTCCGAGCTGATCTCAGGGGTCGAGCAGGTGCTCGCCCCGGCGGGGTACGGCCTGTTGCTGCAGTTCGTGGGCAGCGATACGGCCGCGGAGTCGCAGGTCTACCGACGACTGGCGGCGGAGCGCCGGGTGGACGGAGTGATCCTGACCGAGAGCAGGACCCGCGATCCGCGGTTCGCTCTCCTGCGTGAGCTGGGTCTGCCCGCCGTCCTCATCGGCACGCCACGATCACCGGCGCCCATCCCGTGGGTGGCGGCCGAGGGACGGCACAATGCGCTCCGCGAGGCGGCGACCCACCTACTCGAACTGGGCCATCGGCAGATCGCCTACGTCTCCGGCCCTCAGGATCGCGTACACACCGGTGCACGGCTCGCCGTGGTCACCGAGACACTCGCAGCGCAGGGCGTACCTCTCGGACAGGCGATCGTCGCCGACTTCACCGCTGCGGGAGCGATCACCGCAGTCGAGACGCTGCTCGGCACGCCCGACGCACCGACGGCAATCCTCTTCGCGAACGACATGATGGCCGCGGCCGGGATCAGCGCCGCGCGCCGCTCGGGCGTGGATGTCCCGGGCCGGCTCTCCGTCGTCGGGTACGACGACCTCCCGATCGCAGCGCTGCTCCATCCGGCGCTGACCACGATCCGCCAGGACCTCGACGGAACGGGTCGATCCGCAGCCAGCGCCGTGCTCGGTCTCCTCGACGAGGACCACGCTCCGGCGGCGGAGATTCGACCGCCGACTCTTGTCGTGCGTGAGTCGACCGGCCCTGCCCCCGAGAGGGGCTCGGACAGTCCCCGGTCGTGATGCCCGGCCAGGTTGTCCGCCGCTCTGCGGACGTGCCGTCGAGGTGGACGATCTCACTCCCACCGGGGGACCGTGGACAGGGACCGGACGGCGCAGGAGAGCGCCTGTCGGATCAGGCCCGAATGATCTCAGATGACGCCTTCCGGAGCGGTGTTCGCCACGTGCAGGTGCGCGGCGGTGGCGATCAGCTCGGCACCCCTGGTTCGAGGTGTGGGATTCGTACTCTCCCGGCTCGGCAAGGGCAGATTCGGAGACTGTCGAGGACGGTGCGTAGTGGCGCGCCGCTGGGGTGATGGAGTGAGTGGGTCGGAAACTCCCGATGTCGGTCCGTCGCTCATCTCCGGTGCGGCCCGCTGGATATGCCGAGTGCTGCCGGCGCGGCAGATGTGCCGGCGTCGGTGAGGCGGTATTCCCGGCGGGGTCCGGCTTGCGACGGGTGTGTCGAGATGACACGCACTTCGAGCCACCCGCGTCGATACAGGCGGGCCAGCACATCGTGAACTGCTGCCGGACTCAGATCGGCAAACTGCACGATTCCCGACGTGTGCGACCAGCGGTCACGCTCCAGGAGCTGAGTGACGATGAGGCGCTCCCGGTTCTTGATGAGCCGGCATCTCCGACGGTCGCAGAACGACGGAATCGCAGAGGGCAGGAGAATGTCGACCGCTTCGCCACAGGCGTAGCACTTCCCGCGGACATGCATCTGAATCGCTACCTCGTCGCTGATCTGAAGGCTGGGGAGCGGTTCGGCAGGCACATCTGTGGCGCCGGTTCGCTCGTGATGAGCAAGCCTCGGGAGCGAGGGCTGAGGTCGGAAGGGCGCAGTCGGGGGCACACATGGACGGTGGAATCCGTGTCGGAACGGATGACCTGCCCTTGGGTACCTGCGCCCTCCGTGCTGTGAACAGGGCGGTTCGGCTGAAAGCTAGGGTGGGGCGTGTCCTTCGTCGAGGCTGACGCGCGCTCGTCACTCAGCGCCGCGTGCCGCCAGGTGGGAATCCACGTCGAATCGGTGGAGACGATCCGTATTGGCTCGAATGCGGTGTTCCGGATCGGCACGGACCTGATCGGACGGGTAGCAACTGATCGGCGAGCGTGGGACGACGTCGTGCGTCAGGTCCACGTCGCGCGGTGGCTGGAACGTGTCGGCTACCCGGCGATGCGCGCCCTGCCAGTCGAGCAGCCGATCGACGGCGTCGGGCTGGCCGTCACGCTCTGGCGTTCCGTGTGCCAGGGCGAGGTCTACGCGCCCATCGGTGACGTCGCTGGGCTGATCCGGGAGCTGCACGAACTCGAGCCGCCGGACGACATCTCGTTCCCGCCGCTGCGTCCGTTCGGGGGGATGGGCGACGAACTCCCTGACCTGCGACATCTGTCACCGGCGAATCGCAACTTCCTGAAGGAGCGGATCCGCTGGGCGCGGGTGACGTTCCCGGAGCTCCCGTTCCTGCTCCCGTCGGGTGTCGTCCATGGCGACGCGAACGTCGGCAACGTCCTTCGGAGCGACGACGGTCGCCCGGTGCTGATCGACCTGGACAGCTTCGCTGTCGGGCCGCGCGAGTGGGACCTGGTCCAGACGGCGCTGTTCTTCGATCGGCTCGGCTGGCACACAGCCGACGAGTACCGGGAGTTCGTCCGGGTCTACGGCTACGACCTGACCGATTGGGAAGGGTACGCGGAGCTCGCGGACATGCGAGAGATCGCTATGACCACCTGGCTCGGGCGCAAGGCCGGCGAATCTGTGGCCACTGCTGTGGAGGCGGAGAAGCGCATCACGGCGCTCCGGACCGGTGCGAGCCGGCGTGACTGGGGCGCGTACTGACGGTTACGGCGCCGGCAGGCGACCAGATCCGGGATGCCCGCACCCGCTCGGCCAGCTCACGAGCCGGACCGCTGGTGGCGTGCGGGGTGAGACGCTCGCGGAACTCGGTGACATAGGAGTCGCAGCGCACCGAGTCCACACTCTCGCCGTCGACGATCGCCTCTTCCGCGATCCGGCACCCTTCCTCGACGTCGCCATGATCGAGGTGAGCATCTGCCAGGACCATAGTGACGAAGAAGCGGCTCCGTGCGTAGTCGCCGGAAGCGGAGTCGAGGGCCCGCGACGCTTGTTCGATCGCGTGCACCGGTCGGTCGAGGTCCCGATGGCAATGCCCGAGTTCCGCGGCCAGTTCGGACTCGTCGAAGTAGCTGATCCATTCCGGACCTTCGCCGAGTGAGCGTCGCCCGAAATGTTCTATGGTGGCGTCCATCGCGCGATCGCAGGCTGTCGCATCGCCGGTCCGGGCCAGGGCCCGGGCCTCCATGAGGTGGAAGTGTGCGGTGAGGACCGGGTCGGCGCGGCTCCCGGTTCCCAGCTGGGCGGCTCGCGCCATGTTTGCGGCCTCGCGGTACCGGCCGAGGAAGTTCGCCTGATGGCTCATCGCGTCGAGGATGCTCGCGGCGAGGAGTCCGTCCCGGCCCGCGTCGGCGAGGCCGAGAGCCTGGATGAAGTAGCGCTGTGCGAGCCCGTGCAGGCCTGCGTCGTAGGACATCCACGCGGCGAGCTGCGTCAACTCTCCAGCTGCGGACCACAGCGAATCCCGGACCGCACTCCGCGCGTCAGCGCGTAGAAGTCGGGGGAGATCGGTTCGGAGGTACTGCACGAGGGCAGCCCGTGCGTGCGCCCCGCCGAACGTGCCGTCCAGGTGGTCGAAGGTCCGACGTACTGCACGAAGTCGATCCACATCCGACGAGCCGATGCGGCGGGTGTCGTCCGGGCGGTCGAGGCTTTGTCGGCTGCCGACCAACCAGGAGAGGGAGGCGTCATTCCATGCGGCGAAATTCGCTCCCGCACTGGTGAGCTGGATGAAGCCGGATAGGTCGGCGTCGAGGAGCTGTGCCGTAGTGGTGACGCCGTCCTCTGGGCCGGTGGGGTAGCGCAGACCGATATCGGGCGAGACGCCGGCCGTGGAACGGAAGCCGAGTTCGTCCGGGGCGACCGTGCGACCGAGACGGGCGCTGAGAGCATCGCGGATGGCGTCACGTGTCGCTTCGTCGCGTGGAGTGACTCCGTTGAACCAACGGCTGACGTAGGTGTGGTTGTAGCTGCGGCCTGCGGTGCGGGCTGCCTGGGTCTCGTTGACGGCGCGGGCGATCCGCTTGCGTCCGATGGTGCGGCTGCGATCGAGGAAACCTGCATCGGTCATCAACGCCGTGAGGCGTTCGTTTCTCGACACGAGAAATACTCACCGTCTTCTGTTCGTGCGGCCACTGCCGATCTGAGTATGCCTGCCGCAGTCGCGCCGGAGTCACACTCTCGAAAGAAGCCGCGTCATTCGTCAAGTTCTCCACAGTGCTGCCGGGTCGAACACGAGTTTCACGAAATGTCGACTGCGGAGATCCCGCGAGCTACACCGGCAACATTCGGGGGCGGGGTCATCCTCATCGCAACTCGGGCATGACGACGTGGATCAAGAGGGCGTCCTGCGTTCTGAGGCCATCGCAACGGGTGGGTAATCCTCGTGCTGATGAAGTCGCGCGATATCTCGTCCGATCTGGTTACAGCGACAGAAATCGCTCCGTAGGTGTCGGTGATCCGGGCACATGTGCTGCACTGAGGATCATGACGGCACCGTTGGGTCTCGTGGTCTGCGGAGCTCCGCTGGCGAGGCGCGCGGCCGACGTCGCGCGGGCCCTGGCGGCCGACGGCTGGTCCCTGGCCGTCGGTGTCACCGAGGCCGCGACCGGGTGGATCGAGCCGGACGTGCTCGCCGAGGCGGCGGCGCACCCCGTCGCGACCCGGCCGCGTCACGCGTCCGAACAGCGACGTGGCGCGCGGCCGAAGCGGGTCGTGACGTTCCCGCTGACGTTCAACACCGCGAACAAGATCGCGGCCGGGATCATGGACACCCACGTCACCGGGACGTTGTGCGACGCACTCGGCGCGGGAACACCGATCCTGGCCGTGCCGATGCTGAATGACCGGCTGTGGGGGCACCCAGCGTGGCCGGTCACGCTGGACCGGCTCGCGGAGTCCGGTGCGCTCTTCCTCGACCCGGTCACCGGTGACATCGGAGTACCGCGACCGGTGCCGTCCGGATCGGGTGCGGAGATCGTCGCCGGGTTCGACCCGGCGTGGGTGATCAACGGCGTCGCCGCGCTCGGGGGCGGCTCCGACCCTGACCCGTCTCGCCCGGGAGATCCGTACCCAGGTTCTGTGGGGCTGCGCGCAAGGGGCTGACAGGAAAAGAAGCGGGCCGTCTGTTCGACGCCCCGCTCTCGTTGGTCTTTCTGGTGTCCGAGGGGGGACTTGAACCCCCACCCCCTAATACGGGGACTAGCACCTCAAGCTAGCGCGTCTGCCATTCCGCCACTCGGACGCCACGATCTCTCGATCGCGTCGGGGAGAAGCATAGCCGAGCCCTCCGGGCGGTCTGCGCCCGGGTGTCCACCCCGGGTCTCGGCAGGTCGGCCCCGGTGCGCGGTGGTAGGAAGGCGCCCATGACCGCTTCACAGGACGAGAGCCCCAGCAGTGCCGAGGCGGAGGTCGTCCAGCTGTGTTCCGAGCTGATCCGGATCGACACGACGAACACCGCGGACCCCGAGACCCTGGCCGGTGAGGCCGAGGCCGCCGACTACGTCGCGGAGAAGCTGCGCGAGGTCGGCTACGACGTCGAGCTGGTCGAGTCCGGCATGCCGAAGCGGATGAACGTGATCGCCCGTCTGGAGGGCGCCGACCGGTCGCGGGGCGCGCTGCTGATGCACGGGCACCTCGACGTCGTCCCGGCGGACGCGAGCGAGTGGTCGGTGCACCCGTTCTCCGGGGCGGTGCAGGACGGCTACGTCTGGGGCCGCGGCGCCGTCGACATGAAGGACATGGACGCGATGATGCTGGCGGTCGCGCGCCGTTTCAAGCGTGAGGGCGTCGTCCCGCCGCGGGACATCGTGTGGGCGTTCGTCGCCGACGAGGAGGCCGGCGGCAAGTGGGGCGCGCAGTGGCTGGTGGAGCACCGGCCGGACCTGTTCGCCGGGTGCACCGAGGCCGTCGGCGAGGTCGGCGGGTTCTCGCTGACCCTGGGCGGGGACCAGCGCGCCTACCTGATCGAGTCCGCGGAGAAGGGCATCGCCTGGATGCGGCTGCGGGCCAAGGGTAAGCCGGGGCACGGCTCGTTCCTGCACGACGACAACGCCGTCACCATCCTGTCGGAGGCCGTGGCCCGGCTCGGGAACCACACGTTCCCGCTGACGATCACCGACACCGTGCAGGCGTTCCTGGACCGGATGACCGAGCTGACCGGCGTCGAGTACCCGGAGGACGACCTCGAGGGTGCCCTGGCCAAGCTCGGCCCGATCGCGCGGATCATCGGGGCGACCGTCCGGGACACCGCGAACCCGACGATGCTGAACGCCGGGTACAAGGCGAACGTCATCCCGTCGACGGCGGAGGCGGTCGTCGACTGCCGGGTGCTGCCGGGGCGCGAGGAGGAGTTCCTGCGCGAGGTCGACGAGCTGCTCGGGCCGGACGTCGAGCGGGAGTGGGTCACCGACCTGCCCGCCGTCGAGACGCCGTTCGAGGGTGCCCTGACCGACGCGATGCAGGCGGCGCTGCGCACCGAGGACCCGGCCGCGGAGATCGTCCCGTACATGCTGTCCGGCGGGACCGACGCGAAGGCGTTCTCGACGCTGGGGATGAAGTGCTACGGCTTCGCCCCGCTGCGGCTGCCCCCGGAGCTGGACTTCGCGTCGCTGTTCCACGGCATCGACGAGCGTGTCCCGGTGGACGCGCTGACCTTCGGCACCCGGGTGCTGGACCGCTTCCTCAGAACGGTCTGAGGGGGAGCGCCGCCTCCGCGGTCACGGTGTCAGGATCCGGCGCAGCTGCCGGGCCGCCCCTCGCGGATGGGTCGTGAGGGCGCCGTGCCCGCCGGGCATCGGCACCGCCGGCCGTCCGAGTGCGGCCGCGAGTGCCTCCGCGCAGCGTCGGTCCCAGCCGCCGGGCACGTCCGCGCCCACGGACGGGACGAACGTGACGGGCACGGAACGGAGGCGTGTGGCGTCGAGCGGGTTGGCGCGCACCGCCGGGAAGTCGTGCGCGAAGAACCACCGCAGCCCGGCGTGGAGATCGCCGGCCGGCCGGGGCGCCCCGGCGCCGGGCTCGGGATCGCTCCTGTCGGCGACGAGCCGGCCCATTGCGCCGATCGCGGCCACGACGTCGGTCCGGGCGAGCTCCGCGACGTGGTCCAGCCCGGCCTCGCGCTCCGCGTCGTGGACGACGGCGGGCAGCGGTGGCTCGTGGACGACGGCCGTGCCGACGAGGTCCGGCTCCTCGACGGCGAGCTGCAGCGCGACGACCGCGCCGATGCTCGCCCCGACGACGGACGCGGGCCGGTCGGTGAACCGCCGGAGCACGGCTGCCGCGTCGAGCGCGTGCCGGTGGAGGGCGTCCGGGGGTGGCTCGCCGGGGACCGGGGCCGGGCTCCTGCCCAGCCCGCGCCGGTCGTAGGAGACCACCGTGAAGGTGTCCGCCAGCTCGGCGGCCAGCCGCGTGGTGGCGGACGCCTCGGAGATCCCGCCCTGGAGCAGGAGCACGACGGGGCCGGTGCCCGTCCACTCGACGTGCAGGGTGGTGCCGTCGTCCGCGATCGCGTGGTCCTCCATCCCCGCACGATCGCAGGACGCTCCCGCCCGGACGACGAGGCCGGGCCGCTTCCGGCGGGTGGTCCGCATGGGGCAGGGTGGCCGTCATGGATCTTTCGGGCAGGGTCGCCCTGGTCACCGGCGGCGCGTCGGGCATCGGTGCGGCGGCGGTGGACCGGCTGGTGGCGGCGGGGGCACGGATCGTCGTGGTGGACCGGGACGCCGACGCGGCCGCGGCCGTCGCCGGCCGGTCGGACGGCCTGGCGATCGGCGCGGACGTCACCGATCCCGGGGCGATGCCGGCCGCCGTCGCCGCGGCGGAGGACCGGTTCGGCCGGCTCGACGTCGTCCTCCTCAACGCCGGTGTGACCGCGGGCCAGTCCGGCATCGAGGACCTCGACCTGGACGACTACCGGCGCATCCTCGGGGTCAACCTCGACCACGTCGTGTTCGGGCTGGCCGCGGCCGTCCCGGCGCTGCGCCGGGCGGGCGGCGGGCACGTGGTGGCGACGTCGTCGCTGGCGGGGCTGGTCGGGATGCCCGGCGACGCGCTGTACACGGCGACGAAGCACGCCGTCGTCGGCTACGTCCGGTCCGCCGCGCCGACGCTCGCGCCGGAGGGGATCCGGGTGAACGCGGTCTGCCCCGGCTTCGCCGACACCCCGCTGATCGCGCGGGTGCGCGACCGGTTCGGGGAGTTCCCGATGCTGACCGCGGACGACGTCGCGGGCGGGATCGAGGACATCCTCGAGCGGGGCGAGCCGGGGGAGTGCTGGTTCGTGCAGCCGGGGCGGGAGCCTGCGCCGTACGGGTTCCGCGGGGTGCCGAGCCCGAAGGGCGCGGGGAAGCCCCCGGAGATCGGCTGGCAGGACCACTGAGCGGGACCCGCCGGGGAACGGCCCCTTGACCTCGACCGAGGTTCAGGTCGCAGGCTCTCCGGCATGGCACAGCTGAACCACACCATCGTCCACTCGCACGACAAGCGGGCCGGTGCCGCGTACCTGGCCGAGGTACTCGCGCTGCCGGAGCCGCAGCCGTTCGGCCCGTTCCAGGTCGTCGAGACCGCGAACGGCGTGAGCCTCGACTACCTCGACGCCGGCCCGGGCGCCGACGTCGTCTCCCAGCACTACGCGTTCCTGGTCTCCGACGCGGAGTTCGACGCCGCGTTCGGCCGGATCCGGGACCGCGGCCAGCAGTACTGGGCGGACCCGGGCCGGTCCCGTCCGGGCGAGGTCAACACGAACGACGGCGGGCGCGGGATCTACTTCGAGGACCCGTCCGGGCACCTGCTGGAGATCATCACGGTGCCGTACGGCGGCTGAGGCTCAGAACGTCGGCTCGGGCAGGAGCCCGTGCGCGTGGCTGATCCTCCGCCGGAGGACCACCTTGCGCACCCCGCCCGGGTAGAGGCGCAGCCGGGAGAGCTCCCAGCCGGAGAACTCGGCCTGGATGGCGAGCCGGACCGCGGCCGTCAACCGGGGGACGTCGCCGTCGATCCGCACGGGGCGGTACTCGTACCGGTCGTCGATCCAGCCCTCGCCGTCCCGAGTCCCGGCGAACCGATTCCCTTCGGCTGCCGACTCCTCCGGTCCGCTCTCCGCCATCCGTGCCTCCCGGTCGCGCTGTCACGGCGCCGCCCGCCGGGTGAACGGCGGGTGGTGCTGGCGTGACCACGATAGGCATGCAGCTCGGTCCCCGGCCACCACGAACGTCCCGCATCCCCGGGGCCTGCGGGCCGCGTCACGTCACCGGACGGGGTCGCTCACGTCGTCGAGTGCGGTCCGGATCTCGGCGGGCAGGGTCACGTCCTCCGCCGCGAGCGAGGCCAGCAGCTGCGCCGCGTCCCGCGCACCGACGACGGCGCTCGCCACCCCGGTCCGGTCGCGCACCCAGGTCAGGGCGACGACGAGCGGGGACGTCCCGAGCCCGTCGGCCGCGGTCAGCACCGACTGCACGATCCGCGCGGAGTGCTCGGTGCGGCGGGCCTCGACGTAGGAGGCCAGCAGCGTGCTCGCGCCGCGCGAGTCGGCCGGGGTGCCGTCGGTGTACTTGCCGGTCAGCACCCCGCGGCCCAGCGGGGCCCACGCGAGGATCCCCAGGCCGTGGTGCCGGGCCGCGGGCAGCAGCTCCGCCTCCGGCTCCCGCGCCAGCAGCGAGTACTCCACCTGGGTCGACACCGGCCGGCACACGGCCGGGTCCGGCCCGCCCGCCGCGGCACCGGCCACCGTGGCGAGCTGCCAGCCCTGCGGGGCGACCAGCCCGGCGTAGCGGACCCGGCCCGAGTAGACCGCCACCTGCACCGCGGACAGCATCTCGTCCAGCGGGACGTGCGGGTCCCAGCCGGGGAACTGCCACAGGTCGAGATGGTCGACGCCGAGCCGGCGCAGGGTCGTGTCCAGCGAGCGCAGCAGCGTGGCCCGGGACGCCCGCCCGCCCGGCCCCGCCGTGCCGGCCGTGCTGCCCCGCCCGGCGATCACGAGGTCGTCCCGGGGGACCGTCCGGCGCAGCAGCCCGCCGAGCACCTGCTGGGCCGCGCCGCCGCCGTAGTCGTCGGCGGTCTCGACGAGGGTGCCGCCGGCGTCGACGAAGACCCGCAGCTGCTCCGCCGCCTCCGCGGGCGAGGTGTCCTCGCCCCACGTCATCGTGCCCAGCCCGACCCGGGACACCTCCAGGCCGCTGGCGCCCATCGGTCTGCTCAGCACGGTCCCCGAGCCTAGGCGGGTTCACCCCCGCCACCGTCGAGGGCGCGCGTAGTGACCCCCGTCTCCACGCGTACGGTGACGGCCTGTGACCGATCAGGCCGCACTGCAGCCGGTGCCCCTCGTCCGGGGGCGCCGATGAGCTGGCTCGAGGTGATCGTCCTCGGCCTCATCCAGGGACTCACCGAGTTCCTGCCCGTGTCGTCGTCCGGGCACCTCCGGATCACGTCCGAGGTGTTCTTCAACAGTGACCCCGGGGCCGCCTTCACCGCGGTGACCCAGCTGGGGACCGAGGCCGCGGTGATCGTGTACTTCGCGAAGGACCTGTGGCGGCTGTTCGTCACCTGGCTCCGCGGGTTCCGCGACGCCGAGGTCCGCCAGACCGACGACTACCGGCTGGCCTGGCTGGTGATCGTCGGCTCGATCCCGATCGCCGTCCTGGGCGTGCTGCTCAAGGACCAGGTCGAGACCGTGGCACGGAACCTGTGGCTGGTCGCGACGATGCTGGTCGTCTTCGGGATCCTGCTCGGCCTGGCCGAACGGTTCGGGAAGCAGCGCAAACCGATCGAGAAGATCACCTGGCGGGACGGCATCGTGCTCGGGTTCGCGCAGGCCATGGCGCTGGTCCCGGGGGTGTCCCGGTCCGGGGGCACGATCACCGCGGGACTGGCGCTCGGCCTGACCCGGCCGGCGGTCGTCCGGTACTCGTTCCTGCTGGCGATCCCGTCGGTGTTCGGTGCGGGCCTGTTCACGCTGCCCGACGTGTTCGCGGGCGACGGACCGTCGGCGGCCCAGATGGTCGTCGCCGTCGTGATCGCCTTCGTCGTCGGCTACGCGGTCATCGCGTGGCTGCTGCGGTTCGTGCAGAACAACACCGTCTACGTCTTCGTGGCGTACCGGATCGCGCTGGGCGTCGCCCTGCTGGCGGCGCTGGCGATCGGGGCGGTCTCCGCGACCTGAGCGGGCCCGGGGCTCCCGCCCCGGTCCGCGCACGTCACGTAGCCTCGCCCGCGTGACGACCTTGATCCTGCTGCGGCACGGGCGCTCCACGGCGAACACCGCCGGGGTGCTGGCCGGGCGCACCCCCGGGGTCGAGCTCGACGACCGTGGCCGCGAGCAGGCCGCGAAGGTCGTCGACCGGCTCGCCGACCTGCCGATCGCCTCCGTGGTCACCTCGCCGCTGAGCCGCTGCCGGGAGACCGTGGCGCCGCTGGCGGCCGCCCGCGGGCTGGAGCCCGTCGTCGAGGACGACCTGGCCGAGGTCGACTACGGCTCGTGGACCGGCCGGAAGATCTCCGAGCTGACCTCGGAGGACCTGTGGAGGGTCGTCCAGGCCCACCCGTCGGCGGCGGTGTTCCCGGACGGCGAGTCACTCGCCGGCATGCAGGCCAGGGCGGTCGCGGGCGTCCGCAGGCACGTCGCGCGGGTGCGCGCCGAGCACGGCGACGACGCCATCGTGCTCGCGTGCAGCCACGGCGACGTCATCAAGGCGGTCCTGGCCGACGCGCTCGCCTGCCACCTCGACAACTTCCAGCGGATCGTCGTCGACACCTGCTCGGTGAGCGTCGTCGCCTACACCCAGCTGCGCCCGTTCGTCGCGCGGATGAACGAGCAGTCCGGCGACGTGGCGAGCCTGATCCCCAGGCCGGCGGAGGAGAAGCCGTCGTCGGACGCGGTGGTCGGAGGCGCGACCAACGCGTGAGGTAAGGTGATCCTTCTCCCATCGTTCCTGGTGACAGCGTTGTCGGCCGACGGTGGGGATGCCCCCGGTTCCCGTCTCGCCTACCCTGGGAAGGGTCATGGCACGCGTCATCCACGTCTTCCGCCGCCCGGACCGCTTCGTGGCCGGCACCGTCGGTGAACCCGGCGACCGCGCTTTCTACCTGCAGGCGATCGAGAGCTCGCGCACGATCAGCGTGCTGCTCGAGAAACAGCAGGTCTCGGTGCTGGCGGAGCGGATCACCGGGCTGCTCGGCGAGGTGTCCAAGCGCTTCGGCGAGGAGAACCTCCCCGAGGGCGACGAGACGCCGGGCTCCGACAACGACCCGTTGAACGTCCCGCTCGAGGAGGAGTTCCGGGTCGGCACGATGGGCCTGGGGTGGGACGCGGACTCCAGCTCGATCGTCGTCGAGCTCCTCGCGGTGTCGGAGGAGGAGATCGACGAGTCGGTCGTCCTCGACGACACCGAGGAGGGGCCGGACGCGTTGCGCGTGTTCCTCTCGCCGAACGCGGCGAAGGCGTTCGCCGACCGGGCCGAGAAGGTCGTCGGCGCGGGTCGCGCGCCGTGCCCGCTGTGTGCCGAGCCGCTCGACCCCGAGGGGCACGTCTGCGTCCGGCTGAACGGCTACCACGACCGCAACCCCGTGGCCGGGTCCTCCGAGTGAGCAGGGTCGAGTGAGCCCGGCTCCCGGACTCCGCGACCCGGCCGTGCTCGAGATCCTCGACCGGGGGCGGCTCGAGGTCACCGGACGGATGGTCGACGCGTCCAACGCCACCCTCTTCGGCACCGTCACGCTCGACGGGACCGAGCTGCGCTGCGTCTACAAGCCGGTCCGCGGGGAGCGCCCGCTCTGGGACTTCCCGGACGGCACGCTCGCCGGGCGCGAGGTCGGCGCCTACCTGGTGTCCGAGGTCTCCGGGCTGAACGTCGTGCCGCCGACGGTGCTCCGGGAGGAGGCCCCGTTCGGGCCGGGAATGGTGCAGGCCTGGGTGTCGTCCGGCGACGAGAGCGCGCTGACCGACCCGGGCTCGGAGGGCGACGAGCTCGACGGGGAGCTCGACGAGCAGACCCTCCACCTGGCGTCGGAGTCGCTGGTGGAGCTGTGCGAGCCCGGCGACGTGCCGGGCGGCTGGCTGCCGGTGCTGCGTGCCCGTGACGGCGCCGGTGACCCGGTCGTCCTCGTGCACGCCGACCACCGGCAGCTGCGCGCGATGGCGGTGTTCGACGTCGTCGTGAACAACGCCGACCGCAAGGGCGGGCACGTCATCGTCGCCGGTGACGGCGGCGTCTACGGCGTCGACCACGGTCTCACCCTGCACACCGAGCCCAAGCTGCGGACGGTGCTGTGGGGCTGGATCGGCGACGGCATCGGCGAGGAGCGCACCGCGCAGCTCAAGGAGCTGCGGTCCCGTCTCGCCGGGGACTTCGCCGACACGCTGGGGGAGCACGTCACCCGGCGGGAGGTGGCCGCGCTGCGCTCCCGCATCGACCACCTCCTCGCCGAGCCGCACTTCCCCGGGCCGGACGGGTTCGGGCCGGCGATCCCCTGGCCCGCGTTCTGATCCTCCGCCGCCCGGCCCGGGCCGCTCAGTCCGCCGGGCGCAGCAGTCCGAGCCGCCGGGTCGCCCGGGTCATCGACACGTAGAGATCGGCCGGGTTCCCGGCCCGGACGCGCTCCGGGTCGACGATCACGACGGCGTCGAACTCCAGGCCCTTCGCCGACACCGGTGTGTGCACGTGAGCCGGGAGATCGTCGAGGCCGGTGGTGTCGGCGGCGATCACCGCGACGGTCCCGTCGTCGAGCCGGGCCGCCTCGGCCTCGACCGCCTCCCGCACCGCGTCGGCGAGGCCGGCCGCGGGGACCGTGCGGTCCCACGGGTGCTCGCCGGTCTCCCGCACCGAGTCCGGTGGCCGGTGCCCGGGCGCGAACGACGCCAGGACCTCGGCCGCCGGGTCCATGATCTCGGTGGGGGTCCGGTAGTTCACCGTGAGCGTGCGGTGCGTCCACCGGTCGTCGAGGTGCGGGGCGAGCACGTCGGTCCAGCTGCGGGCCCCGGCGGGTGCGCTGCGCTGGGCGAGGTCGCCGACCGCGGTGATCGAGCGCGACGGGCACCGGCGCAGCAGGACGTGCTAGTCCATCGCGGACAGTTCCTGCGCCTCGTCGACGACGAGGTGCCCGAACCGCCAGTCCCGGTCGGCCGCGGCCCGCTCGGCGACCGTCCCACCGATCCCGGCCACGTGCCGTCCGGCCAGGACGTCGGAGGTCACGAAGTCGGTCGGGCGCAGCTCGTCGGCGTCCTCACCGGCGAGGTCGCGGTCGGCGGACTCCAGGATGGACAGGACGTCGGCCGCGTAGCGCCCGTCCGGCTCCTCGGCGGTGGCCGCCGCGCCGGGCGGGTCCCCGAGCAGCTCGGCGAGCTCGTCGAGCAGCGGTGCGTCGGCCACCGTCCACGGTGCGCCCGCGGCGCGGTGCAGGCCGGTGAGGTCGGTCCCGCCGGCCGCCGCCGCGAGGCGCCGCCGCGACGCGTAGAGGTCGGCGAGCGCCCGCTCCGGTGTCAGCACCGGCCAGAGCTGCTCGACGGCCGCGTGGAAGCCGGGCTCCGAGCGCAGGTTCGCGCGCAGCCCCTGCCGCATCTCCGCCGACACCTCCGCCGCGCCGGCCGGCTCGATCTCCGGCAGGTCGCCGAGCCCGGCGAGGAGCTCGGCGACCTCGGGCGGGTCCTCCAGGCTCGCGCCGAGTGCCTCCAGGCCCTGGTCGACGAGCAGGCCGCCGAGCGCGTCGCGGAACGTCACGCGGGCGACGTTGTGGGCCGACCCGGTGGCCCGTGCCCGCCGCCGGGCCTCCGCGACCAGGGCGTCGTCGATCTCGACGGTGACGTCGTCGAGCTCGATCGCGATCCGGCCGCCCGGCAGCTCCTGCCGGTCGGCGACCGCGCGGCGCAGCACGTCCACCATCGCGAGGTCGCCCTTGGTGCGCGCGACCTCCGGCGGGTCGAGGGCGCCCGCGACGACGCCGTGCCGCAGCCGGCCGGGCGTCGTGAACACCACGGCCGACTCACCCAGCGCCGGGAGCACCCCTCCGACGTAGTGCACGAACCCGGCGCTCGGCCCGACGACGAGCACACCGCTGCGGGCCAGCCGGTCGCGGTGCGCGTAGAGCAGGTAGGCGACCCGGTGCAGCGCGACGGCGGTCTTGCCGGTGCCCGGGCCGCCCTCGATCACCGCGGTGCCCGCCAGCGGGAGCCGGATGATCTCGTCCTGCTCGGCCTGGATGGTCGTCACGATGTCGCGCATCTGCGATCCGCGGGGCGCGTTCAGTGCGGCGAGCAGCGCCGGGTCCGACGCCGACCGGGCGTCGGTCCCGGCCAGGGCCGAGCGGTCCAGGACGTCGTCGTGGTACGACGCGACGCGCTCGTCGGGGGCGGTACCGGCGATGCGGAAATGCCGCCGCCGGGTCACCCCGAGCGGGGTGACGGGGGTGGCGCAGTAGAACGGCCGGGCCGCCGGCGCCCGCCAGTCGACCAGCGCGCTCTCCCCGTCGGCCGGGTCGGTGAGCCCGATCCGGCCGACGTAGGTCGCCTCCCCGCCGGTGTGGTCGAGGCGCCCGAAGCACAGCCCCGCTCGGGCGGCCTTGAGCGCCGTGACCCGCTCCGACCAGCGGTGCACCGAGACGTCCCGCTCCCAGCGGGCGCTGAGCTCCTCACCGGTCGGTGCGGCCTCGCCGCCGCGTGCGCGGCCCGTCGCGTCCGCGAGCTCGGTGGCGAGCAGTGCGTGCAGTGCGCGGACCTGCCCGGTCTCCGCGGTCAGTTCCTGGTCGGCGAGGGCTCTGTTCACACTCTTCCCATCCGTGGTATGCTGAAAGCGCGACGCGACGAGCTCTTCGTCGCGTCGCGTCGCACCCCTCATGGTAGCGCCTCCGCGACCCCTCATGCACGTGTGCGCAGCAGCTGGACGATCTCCCGGACCGCCATCGCCGTCGCGAACGTCCCGAACACCAGCCCGAGCACGACGGCGTCGAGCGACAGCCCCAGCGCCGCCCCAGCGACCGTCCCCGGGGCCGCCGTCACCGCGAGCAGCCGCCCCCACCGGCCCGACGCCGTCCCCTGGCGCAGGTGCACGACCGTGCCGACGATCGAGTTCGGGATGAACATCAGGAGCGACGTCCCCGCGGCGACGTGCAGGTCGGTCCCGAACAGCAGCACCATCGCGGGCACCGCGAGCAGCCCGCCGCCGAGCCCCATCGCCCCGGCCCACGCGCCGATGACCAGCCCGACGGCCGTCGTCACCGGGTACAGGAACCACGGGTCGTCGATCAGCTCCTGCGGCACGAGCGCACCGTCGAACAGGGGGAGCGCGAGCGCGTCGACGGTGAGCTTCACGGCCGTGAGCAGCAGGATCCCGATCAGCAGCACGCGCAGCAGGGTCTCCGACGCCCGCGCCAGCAGCGCCGGCCCGACCAGCCCGCCGACCGTGCCGCCGATGATCAGTCCGACGCCGGCCCGCAGGTCCAGCACCCCGCCACCGGCCGCGTAGGCGGCGGCCCCCGCGACGCACACGCCGATGTTGGCGATCGTCGACGTGCCGTGGATCCGGGCCCGCGACATCCGGGTGAACCGGTCGAGCGCCGGGACGAACAGCACCCCGCTCCCGCCGCCGATCAGACCGCCGACGACGCCGCCGACCAGCCCGATCGTGCCGACCAGCCCGCTGCGCCCGCCCTCCGCGCCGCTGTCGTCGGCCTGTCCGCCCGCACCCGGCGGTCCGATCGCGTCGCTGCGGGCCATGGGCCCATTCTCGATCGGCCCGGCACCCCGCGCCGGGGCGGTCCCACGAACCGGGATCCGGCCGCGGTGCCCCGCGCCGGCGATCACCGCCTAGCGTGCGGGGGACAGGTCCCGGACATCCACCAGGAGCGACGCATGGCCCTCCCCGCACCGCAGCGGATCACCGTCCCCGGCTCGACCCGGCCCGAGACCACCCTGTCGGTGCACGACACCGGCGGGCCGGGCGAGGCCGTCGTCCTGCTGCACGGCTGGCCGGACCGGGCGACGCTGTGGGAGCCCCAGGCCGAGGTCCTCGCGGCGGCCGGCTACCGGGTCGTCGTGCCCGACCTGCGCGGGTTCGGCGAGTCGGACCGGCCGGAGGGGACCGAGCACTACCGGATGAAGGCGCTCCGGGCGGACGTCCTCGGCGTCGCCGACGCGCTCGGGATCGACCGCTTCGCCCTCGCCGGGCACGACTGGGGCGCGGTGCTGGGGTGGACGCTGACGCTCGCCTCGGACCGGGTGACCCGCTACGCCGCGTTCTCCGTCGGGAACCCCGCCGCGTTCGCGACGGCCGGGTTCGGGCAGAAGGCGATGTCCTGGTACATGCTGTGGTTCCAGTTCCCGGGCGTCGCCGAGGAGGTGCTGCCCGCGCACGACTGGCAGTTCCTGCGGGCCTGGGCCCAGGCGTCGTTCCCGGAGGGGCACCCGCTGCCCGGGCAGCAGATCGCCGACCTGTCCCGGCCGGGGGCGCTGACCGCGTCGCTGGAGTGGTACCGCGCCAACGTGGACCCGGCGACGTTCGTGGCCACCGAGATCCCGCAGGTGCCACCGATCCGGGTCCCGGTCCTCGGGGTGTGGAGCGACGGGGACATGGCGCTGACCGAGGGGCAGATGCGGCGCTCGTCGGAGTTCGTCGAGGACTTCCGGTTCGCGCTCGTCGAGGGCGCCGGGCACTGGATCCCGCAGGAGGCACCGGAGGAGGCGGGCCGGCTCCTGCTGGAGTTCCTCCGCGGCCGATGACCGCCGTGACCAAGGGGACAGCGGGCGCACCGCGCGCGGCGGACACCGGAAGGGCCAGGATGGGGCCCGGTCCGCGGCTCGCGCGGGGGTATCGCGCGCGACGCACGCACACGGCAGAGCGAGACGGAGGAGTTCGATGGCGGAGAAGAGCCGGATCGGGGTCACCGGGCTGGCGGTGATGGGGGCGAACCTCGCCCGCAACATGGCCCGCCGCGGGTTCGGGGTGGCGGTGCACAACCGCACCACGTCGAAGACCACCGAGTTCATGAAGGACTACGGCCACGAGGGCTCCTTCACCGGTGCCGAGTCGCTGCAGGAGTTCGTCGACGCGCTGGAGACGCCGCGCAAGATCGTCGTCATGGTGAAGGCCGGCAAGCCGGTGGACGCCGTCATCGACGAGCTCGCGCCGCTGCTCGACTCCGGCGACATCATCATCGACGCCGGCAACTCGCACTTCCCCGACACCGACCGCCGCGCCGCCTACTGCGCCGAGCGCGGGCTGCGGTTCATGGGGATCGGCGTCTCCGGTGGCGAGGAGGGCGCCCTCAACGGGCCGAGCATCATGCCCGGCGGGCCGGTGGAGGCCTACGGCGAGGTCTCCGAGATCCTCACCGCGATCGCCGCCGAGGTCGACGGCACCCCGTGCTGCACGCACGTCGGGCCGGGCGGGGCCGGGCACTACGTCAAGATGGTGCACAACGGCATCGAGTACGCCGACATCCAGCTCATCGCCGAGGCCTACGACCTGCTCAGTCACGTCGGCGGGCTCTCGGCGCCGGAGATCGGGAAGATCGTCGAGCAGTGGAACACCGGTGACCTCGAGTCGTTCCTCATCGAGATCACCGGCATCGTGCTCGCGAAGACCGACGAGAAGACCGGCACGCCGCTGGTCGACGTCATCACCGACCAGGCCGAGCAGAAGGGCACCGGCCGGTGGACGGCGATCGACGCGCTCGACCTCGGCGTCCCGCTGACCGGCATCACCGAGGCCGTGTTCGCCCGGACGCTGTCGGCGCTGCGTGACGAGCGGAAGGCCGCGTCTACGACGCTGGCCGGGCCGGCGCAGCAGCGCACCGCGAACGTCGACCAGCTGGTCGAGGACGTCCGCCAGGCGCTCTACGCGTCGAAGGTGGTCGCCTACGCGCAGGGCTTCGCGCAGATGCGGGCCGCGTCGCAGGCGAACGGCTGGGACCTCGACCTGGGTGCGATGGCCCGGATCTGGCGCGGCGGCTGCATCATCCGCGCGCAGTTCCTCAACCGGATCACCGAGGCCTACGAGACCCACCCGGACCTCGACAACCTGCTGATGGTCCCGTACTTCACCGAGGCCGTCGGCGCGGCGCAGGACGCGTGGCGGCGGGTCGTGGTGACCGCGACCGAGAACGGCGTCGCGATCCCGGCGTTCTCGTCCAGCCTGTCCTACTACGACGGCTACCGCCGCGAGCGGGGCCCGGCGAACCTGATCCAGGGCCTGCGCGACTACTTCGGCGCGCACACGTACGAGCGCATCGACGCCGACGGCAAGTTCCACACCCGCTGGAGCCAGGACGGCGCCGAGGTCCGCACCGACTGACCGGCACCACCCGCCCCGGGACACTCCGGGGCGGGTCAGGTCCGGTCAGGTCCGTGTGGGGGCGGGTGTCACGGCGTCGTCGTGGTGGTACCGCCCGCCCCGCAGCGCGCTCGCCACCGCCGCGACCAGGCAGGCGACGGCCGCGAAGCCCAGTGCGAAGGTGAGCCCGTCGGCGAACGGGCCGGAGATCAGCTGCGGGAAGAACACCCGCCCGGTCAGGAACGCGGCGTGCGCCGGGTCCAGGTGGGCGAGCACGTCGGGGCCCAGCAGCGTCGCGACGGGGTTGTAGCCCAGCAGCGCGGCGAACAGGATCCCCACCGGCGGGAGCGCGGCCACCCGGTCCGCGGCGAGCTCCGGGACGCCCTGGGCGACCAGGCCGTCGTGCATCGCCGACGGCAGCGTCGTCGCCAGCCCGGCGATCAGCAGCGAGAAGAACACCCCGATCGACAGCACGGTCGCGGCGTTCTGGAACGTCGACGTCATCCCCGCGCCCGCGCCGCGCTGGTGCGCCGGCAGCGAGTTCATGATCGCCGCCCGGTTCGGGGAGCTGAACAGCCCCATCGCGAGCCCGTTGAGCGCGAGGACCACCGCGAAGACGCGGTAGTCGAAGTCCACCGGTACGGCCAGCAGCGCGAGGAAGGTCGCCGCCGCGGCGACCATGCCGCCGGTCGCGAACGCCCGCGCCCCGTACCGGTCGGACAGGATCCCCGACACCGGCCCGGCGACGAGGAACCCGATCGTCAGCGGGACCATGTAGATCCCGGCCCACAGCGGCGTCGCCTCGAACGCGAAGCCGTGCTCGGGCAGCCAGATCCCCTGCAGCCAGATGATCAGGATGAACTGCAGCCCGCCCCGGCCGAGCGCGGCGAGCAGGCTCGCCAGGTTCCCGGCGGTGAAGGCGCGGATCGAGAACAGCGAGACGTGGAACATCGGGTCCGGCACCCGGCGCTCGATCCAGGTGAAGATCCCCAGGACGACGATCCCGCCGCCGATCAAGCCGAGCACGAGCGGGCTCGTCCAGCCCATGACGTCGTCGCCGTAGGGCTGGATGCCGTAGGTGATGCCCATGAGGACGGCGACGAGCCCGACCGCGAACGTCGCGTTGCCCCACCAGTCGATCCGGGCCGCCCGGCGGACGCCGGTGTCGCGCAGCTTCGCGTACGCCCACCCGGTGCCGAACACCCCGACCGGCACCGACACCAGGAACACCAGGTGCCAGTCCACCGGGGCGAGCACCCCGCCGACGACCAGCCCGAGGAACGACCCGGCGATCGCCGCGACCGAGTTCACCCCGAGGGCGAGCCCGCGCCGGTCGGCGGGGAACGCGTCGGTGAGGATCGCGGTCGAGTTCGCCAGCAGGAGCGCCCCGCCGACGCCCTGCAGCACCCGCATCACGATCAGCCAGACGGCGCCGGCGTCGCCCTGCAGCCAGGTCGCCGCGAGCAGCACCGAGAACAGCGTGAAGACGGCGAAGCCCAGGTTGTACATCCGGGTGCGGCCGTACATGTCGCCGAGCCGCCCGAAGCTGACCACCAGCACCGCGGTGACGACCAGGTAGCCCATGATCAGCCACAGCAGGTAGTCGATGTTCTGCGGAGCGAGCGGATCGACCCCGATGCCGCGGAAGATGTCCGGCAGGGCGATGAGCAGGATCAACATGTTGATCGTCACGATCAGCACGCCCATGGTGGTGTTCGACAGCGCGACCCACCGGTAGCGGCCGCCGGTTTCCTTGAGTATCGCTAACGAGGTTACGACGGCCGGTTGCGCGCTGCAACGGGACCGGGCCGGTCTAGGGTCGCGCCATGACACGACCGGCGGCCGAGCAGGCCCGGTGGACCGAGCGGCTGTTCCGGATCGCCCTGGTGGTCAAGGGTGTCGACGGCGCGGCCGAGCTGCTGGCCGGGGTCGCGCTGCTGCTGGTGTCCGGGGAATGGCTGCACCACGTGGTGGCGCGGATCCTCGCCCGCGACCTCGTCGGGCCGCCGGACGGCACCCTGGCGCGGCACCTCGTCGCCGGGACCGACGCGTTCGCCGGCGGCGACCGCACCTTCGCCGTCGTCTACCTCGCCCTGCACGGGGCGATCAAGCTGGCGCTGGTGGGGGCACTGCTGCGGAAGTGGCTGCCGGCGTACCCGCCCGCGATCGTGGTGCTGTCGCTGTTCGTGGTCTACGAGCTGGTGCACGCCTGGCACACCGGGTCGCTGCTGCTGCCGTTCCTCGCCGCGCTCGACGTCGCGATCATCGTGCTGGTGCTGCGGGAGTACCGGCTGCTCAGCCGGGAACGGCGGGAGTGACGGCTCGGGCGGCCGCGCCGTCCCGCTCGCGCAGCCCGGCCAGCACCGCGCGGGCGGCGGCCCGGCCCGCCCGGTCCGCGCCGATCGTGCTCGCCGACGGCCCGTAGCCGACCAGGTGCACCCGCGGGTCGGCGACGACGGTCGTGTCGAGCGGCTCGCCCAGCCGGATCCCGCCGCCCGGCGACCGGAGCCGCAGCGGCGCGAGGTGCCCGGTCGCGGGCCGCCAGCCGGTCGCCCACAGCAGGACGTCGGCGGCCTCGTGGGTGCCGTCGTCCCAGGTCACGCCGTCGGGGGTGATGCGGGCGAACATCGGCCGCCTGCGCAGCACGCCGCTCGCGATCCCGACCCGGACCTCCGGCGTCAGGCCCAGCCCGGTGACGCCGACGACGCTGCGGGGCGGCAGCCCGGCCCGCACCCGCTCCTCCACGAGCGCGACGGCGGCGCGGCCGTGCCCGGCGTCGAACGGCCCCTCGTGCCAGACCGGCTCGCGCCGCGTCACCCAGGTCGTCGACGCCGCGTACGGGGCGATCTCCAGGAGCAGCTGCACCGCGGTGATCCCGCCGCCCACCACGACGACCCGCTTCCCGGCCATCGCCTCCGGGCCGGTGTGGTCGCGGGCGTGCAGGGCGGTCCCGCGGAACGACCCGGCGCCCGGGTAGGACGGCACGAACGGCCGCGTCCAGGTGCCTGTGGCGTTGATCAGGTGCGGGGCCGTCCAGGTGCCGGCGTCGGTCTCGACGGTGAGCTCGCCGTCCCGGCCGGCCACGTCGTCCGCGTCGCGCACCGCGTGCACCCGGACCGGGCGCACGACCTGCAGGTCCCAGGCCCGCTCGATCGCGGCGAAGTAGCCGGGGACCGCTTCCCGGGCGGGCCGGTCGGGATCGGCGCCCGGGTCGTCGAACCCGGACCGGACGCCGGCGACGTCGTGGATCCCGTTGACCGTGCGCATCCGCAGCGTCGGCCAGCGGTGCCGCCACGCGCCGCCGGGGCCGTCCTCGCCGTCGAGCACGACGAACCCGGGGCCGGGCTCCAGCCCGCCGCGCCGCAGCCCGGCCGCCGCGGACAGCCCCGCCTGCCCGGCGCCGATCACGACCACGTCCGTCCGCTGCTCCACGCCGGACTCAACGCCGGGGAGCCGCCCCGCCATCCCGGCCGGTCAGGCGGGTGGCCGCGCCGCGCCCACCACGTCGGCGACGTCGGCGTTCGCCCCGCAGACGACCAGGGCGAGCGGGGCGTCCGGATGCCGCGCGACGACGGTGCGGGCGCCCGCGACCAGGCACCCCGCGGCGGGCTCGGCCCAGATCCCGGCGTGCTCGGCGAGCTCGACGCTGCCGCGGACGGCGTCGGCGTCCGGCACGACCAGCACGTCGTGGACCAGCTCGCGGACGTGGTCGTAGGTCAGCTGCGAGACCGACGGCGCGGACAGCGTGGTGATCGCCGAGGTGATCGTCACCGGGACCGGGCCACCGGCGGCGAGCGCCGCGGACATCGCCTCGGCCCCGACCGTCTCCACGCCCCACACCCGGGTCTCCGGCAGCAGCGCCCGCACGGCGGTCGCGACACCGGAGAGCAGCGCGCCCCGCCGATCGAGACGAGGACGTCGGTCGGCGGCTCGCCGAGCGTGGCGGCGTCGCGGGCCAGCTCCAGCCCGGCCGTGCCCTGCGCGGCGAGGACGACCGGATCGTCGAACGGGTGCACCAGCGTCGCCCCGGCCGCCTGCAGCTCGCCGGCCAGCGCGAACGCGGCCGGGATGTCCGCGGTGAGCCGGACGTCGGCACCCGCCGCCCGGGCGGCGGCGACCGAACGGGCCGGCGCGTTCTCGGGCATGACGACGACGGCCGCTACCCCCGCCGCGCCCGCGACCTCCGCGCCCGCGAGGCCGTGGTTCCCGCCGGAGACGGCGACCAGCCCGGCGTCGCGCTCGGCGGCGGACAACGTCGCGAGCTTCGCGAGCACGCCGCGCGGCTTGAACGACCCGGCCCGCTGGAGCTGCTCCAGCTTCAGCAGCACCGGGGCGCCCAGCAGGGCGGCGAGGCCGGGGGAGGGGACGGTCGGGGTGCGGACCACGCCCCCGGCGATCCGCTCCGCCGCGGTCTCGATGTCGTCGAGGGTCACCAGGTCGGCCATGCCCCCGACGGTAGTGACCCGGTCAGCCCATCGACCTCCGGCCGTCGATCGTCTCCCGGATGATGTCGGCGTGCCCGCTGTGCTGGGCGGTCTCGCCGACGATGTGTGCGAGCGCCTGACGGGCGCTCCACCACGCCTCCCCGGGGAACCACGGCGCGGGCGGCAGCTTGTGCGCGACGTCGAGGTCCACGGTCGTGACCAGCTCGTCGGTGCGGGCCGCGGTCGCCGCGTACCGCGCGAGCAGGGACTCGCACGTGTCGTCGGGCCCGACGGCGAAGTCCGCACGCTCGGCGTCGGGGTCCGCGGCGACGTCGGCCCACGTCTCGACGCCCTCGACGTGCTTCAGGATCCCGGCGAGGGTCAGCGCGCTCGCCGTCGGGCGCCGCCGGGCGTCGGACTCGGAGAGTCCGTCCACGGTGTGCCGCAGCAGCATCCGGTGCTTCGCGAGGGTCTCCAGGATGCAGGCCCGCTCGCCGGACAGGCCGCGCGCGGCGGAGCCCAGCAGTTCGGTCATCGACTCGGCGGTGTCGTTCATCGCCTGCCCCCTCAGCCCATCGTCCGCGCGCCGTCGAGGGCCTCGCGGATGATGTCCGCGCGCCCGGAGTGCTGGCTGATCTCGGCCAGCATGTGCAGCGCGACCCGCCGCACGGACCAGGCGGCGCCCGGCTCGAACCACGGGGCGACGGGCAGGTCGTGGACGACGTCGAGGTCCGCGGTCCGCAGGATCTCCTCGGTCCGCCCGGCGACCTGCTCGATCCGCGCCCGCAGGAACTCCAGGGTCTCGTGGTCCGCCAGCACGAACCGGGTGTCGGTCCACTCGGAGTCCGACCAGTCGCCGCCGTTGCTCTCGCCCTCGGTGGCGACGGCGTCCCAGTCGACGTCGTCGGTGTAGACGGCGGTGAAGGCGCTCGCGCCCTCCAGCGCGAACCGGAACCACTGCTCCTCGGTGTCGGCGACGTGCTTGAGCAGCGAGGCGATGGTGAGGGCGCTGACCGTGCTCGCCGTACGGGCCTGGGACTCGGTGAGGCCCTGGGCGGTCTGCAACAGGAAACCGCGGTGCCGCTCCAGCAGGGCGACCAGCTCGGCGCGCTCGCCGGTCAGGGCCTGGGACTCGGTGGTGGCGTTCATGGGCCCGCCTCTCGGGGGTTCTCCGGCCGGGGGCTGTTCCCCGGCCCGACGAGAACGACGGTAGGACCCCATGCGGACAGGTCCGGTCCTCGATGACCGGGCTCCTCAGGAGAGTTCGCGCAGCGCGTCCTCCCAGCGGTCGCGCCGCTCGCCGAGCCCGAGCTCCCACCACGGCGTGCCGCGCTCACCCAGGCCGTGCTTGGCCGCGTCGACGCGGGCGCGTGCGGCGGTGACCCGGTCGTCGTCGCCGGTCCGCCGCCCGGCGCCGACCTCGGCGCGGGCCTGCCCGAGGTGCTGCTGCAGCCGGGACCGGACGTCGTCGGGCAGCTCGGGATCGGCGGCCCCGGACGACCACGTACCGGCCGTCCGGGGTCCGCCCGGGCTCGCTCACGGCGGGCTCAGCCGCTGACCGGCACGACGTCCGGGGCGCCGAGCCGGGCCGCGTCGGCGGTGGCGTCGTCGGGCATCTTCTGGCTCTCCCGCTCGGCCTCCACCCGCTTGCGATAGTGGTCGACCTCGCGGGCGACCTGCTCCTCGTTCCAGCCGAGGACCGGGGCGACGAGCCGGGCGGCCTCCTCGGCCGCACCGACACCGCGGTCGAACGTCTCGATCGAGATCCGGGTGCGGCGGGCGAGGATGTCCTCGAGGTGCCGGGCGCCCTCGTGCGACGCGGCGTAGACGACCTCGGCGCGCAGGTAGTCCGGCGCGCCGGCGAGGGGCTCGGTGAGCGTCGGGTCGTCGGAGGCGACGCCGAGCACCTCCTGGATCAGCGAGCCGTAGCGGCCGAGCAGGTGCTCGATCCGGGCCTTGTGCAGGCCCGACTGCGTGGCCAGCCGTGCGGTGGCGTTGGTCAGCGCGTGGAAGCCCTCGGCGCCGAGCAGCGGCACGTCCTCGGTGCACGACTCCGGGACCTTCGCGTCCAGGCTGTGCACCGCGGCGTCGACCGCGTCCTTCGCCATCACCCGGTAGGTCGTGTACTTCCCACCGGCGACGACGACGAGGCCGGGCACCGGCGTCGCGACCGCGTGCTCGCGGGACAGCTTCGACGTGGAGTCCGACTCGCCCGACAGCAGCGGGCGCAGGCCCGCGTAGACGCCCTCGACGTCGTCGTGGGTGAGCGGCTGCTCCAGCACGGCGTTGACGTGTTCGAGCAGGTAGTCGATGTCGGCCGCGCTGGCAGCCGGGTGGGCCTTGTCGAGGTCCCAGTCGGTGTCGGTGGTGCCGATGATCCAGTGCCGGCCCCACGGGATGACGAACAGCACCGACTTCTCGGTGCGGAGGATCAGCCCGGACTCACCGCGGATCCGGTCGCGGGGCACCACCAGGTGGATGCCCTTCGAGGCCCGCACCTTGAACAGGCCACGCTCACCGGCCAGGCCCTGGGTGTCGTCGGTCCACACGCCGGTCGCGTTGATGACCTGCTTGGCGCGGACGTCGACCCGCTCGCCGGTCTCCAGGTCCTGCACGGTCGCGCCGACCACACGGCCGGCGTCCTTCAGCAGCCCGACGACGCGGGCGCGGGTCGCCACGTGCGCGCCGTACGCGGCGGCCGTGCGGGCGATCATCATGGTGTGCCGGGCGTCGTCGACCTGGGCGTCGTAGTACTGCAGGGCGCCCACGAGGGCGTCCTTGCGCAGCGACGGGACGACCCGGCGCGCACCGCGACGGGTGAGGTGCCGGTGGTGCGGGACGCCGCGGGACCGGCCCGAGAGGAAGCCGAGCGTGTCGTAGAGCGCGACACCGGCGCCGGCGTAGAGCCGCTCCCAGCCGCGGTGCTGCAGCGGGTAGAGGAACGGCACCGGGCGGACCAGGTGCGGGGCGAGGTGCTGGATGAGCAGGCCGCGCTCCGCGAGCGCCTCGGCGACCAGCCGGAAGTCCAGCATCTCCAGGTAGCGGAGACCGCCGTGGACGAGCTTGGACGAGCGGCTGGACGTGCCGGACGCGAAGTCGCGCGCCTCCACCAGGCCGACCGACAGGCCGCGGGTCGCGGCGTCGAGCGCGGAGCCGGCGCCGACGACGCCACCCCCCACGACGAGCACGTCGAGCTCGCGGTCGCCCATCGCCTGCAGTGCCGCGGTACGGGCCTCCGGGGAGAGCTCCACCGATTTCATGATCAGACCTTCCACTCGTGTCGTCCTGCAGGGGACTACCCGTTCAACGCCCGGGACGTGCGCCGTTGTGCCCGGTGTCGCCCTGTCGTGGGGGCGGCACCGGGCACAGGGGTCACTCGACGTCGACCCAGTCGAGCGTGCGCTCGACGGCCTTCTTCCACTTCGCGTAGCCCTCGTCACGCTGGGCGGCGTCCCAGTGCGGCTCCCAGCGGCGGGCCTCGTTCCAGTTCTCCCGCAGCTCGTCGGTGTTCTTCCAGAACCCGACCGCCAGCCCGGCCGCGTAGGCCGCACCGAGCGCCGTCGTCTCCGCGACGACCGGCCGCGACACCGAGACACCCAGGACGTCCGCCTGGATCTGCATGCAGAGCTCGTTCAGCGTGACGCCGCCGTCGACCTTCAGGACGTCGAGCGAGACTCCGGAGTCCTTCGTCATCGCCTCGGCGACGTCGCGGGACTGGTAGCAGATCGCCTCCAGGGTGGCCCGGGCCAGGTGCGCGTTCGTGTTGAACCGGGACAGCCCGACGATCGCGCCGCGGGCGTCGGACCGCCAGTACGGCGCGAACAGCCCGGAGAACGCGGGCACGAAGTACACGCCCCCGTTGTCCTCGACCTGGCGGGCCAGCGACTCGGACTGCGATGCGCCGGAGATGATCCCGAGCTGGTCGCGCAGCCACTGCACGGCCGACCCGGTGACGGCGATCGACCCCTCCAGCGCGTAGACGACCGGCTCGTCGCCGAACTTGTAGCAGACCGTCGACAGCAGCCCCGACTCCGAGCGGACGAGCTCGTTGCCGGTGTTGAGCAGCATGAAGTTGCCGGTGCCGTAGGTGTTCTTCGCCTCGCCCGGGGCGAAGCACACCTGCCCGACGGTCGCGGCCTGCTGGTCGCCGAGGTCGCCGGTGATCCGGACCTCGCCGCCCAGCGCGCCGTTCGCCAGCGTCGTGCCGAAGCCGTCGGCCGACGACGACGGCTTGATCTCCGGCAGCATCTGCCGGGGGATGCCGAAGAAGCCGAGCAGCTCGTCGTCCCAGTCGAGCGTCTCGAGGTTCATCAGCATCGTGCGGCTCGCGTTGGTCACGTCGGTGACGTGCCGCCCGCCGTTCGGGCCGCCCGTCAGGTTCCAGATGACCCAGGTGTCGGTGTTGCCGAAGATCGCGTCGCCCGCCTCGGCGGCCTCCCGGACGCCGTCGACGTTCTCAAGGATCCACTGGATCTTGCCGCCGGAGAAGTACGTCGCGGGCGGCAGGCCCGCCTTGCGCCGGATGACGTCGCCCTTGCCCTCACGCTCGAGGGCGGTGGCGATCCGGTCGGTGCGGGTGTCCTGCCAGACGATCGCGTTGTAGTACGGGCGCCCGTTGCGCCGGTTCCACACGACGGTGGTCTCGCGCTGGTTGGTGACGCCGAGCGCGACCAGGTCGTCCGCGGTCAGGTTGGTCGCGTTGAGCGCGGACTGCAGGCAGGCGTTGGTGCGTTCGATGATCTCGACGGGATTGTGCTCGACCCAGCCGGGCTGCGGCAGGATCTGCTCGTGCTCCAGCTGGTGCCGGCCCACCTCGTTGCCGGAGTGATCGAAGATCATGAAGCGGCTGGAGGTGGTGCCCTGGTCGATGGCGCCGACGAACTCGGCCATTGAGCTCTCCTTCTGCTGTGCGGTCGGTGGGGCCGGGCGTCAGACCCGTCCGATCTCCTGCGGGGCGTCCTCGGCCGGGATGTAGCGGTCGATCAGCAGCTTGAACAGGCCACCGCCGACGACGGCGCCGAGCAGCGGCGCGACGATCGGCAGCCACCAGTACGGCGTGCCGTCACTGGTGACCCAGGCGGTGTCGTAACCGGTGATGAAGGAGGCCAGCCGCGGGCCGAAGTCACGGGCCGGGTTGATGGCGTAGCCGGCGTTCGCACCCCATGCCATGCCGATGCCCACGACCAGCACGCCGATCATGAACGGCGCCATGTTGGCCAGCGGACCCTTGTTCCGCGGGTGGACCAGCGAGAAGATCACGAAGATCAGGATCGCGGTGCCGACGACCTGGTCGAGGAACGCCGTCGGGATCGACACCGGGTCACCGGGCGAGGTGGAGAAGATCCCCTGGGTCTCGGTCAGGTTCGGGTCGACGGACCGGATGAAGTCGGCGTAGACGACACGGACGATCAGTGCGGCGACGAACGCGCCCAGCACCTGGGCCAGCACGAACGATGCGACCTTGCGCCACGGGAAGCCCTCGTAGAGCGCGAAGGCGAGGGTGACGGCCGGGTTGAGGTGCGCGCCGGAGGTACGGCCGGCCACGTAGACACCGAGCATGACGCCGATGCCCCATGCCCAGGCGATCGAGTCGTACTGCCCGTTGGACCCGTCGGGCGTCGTGGTCACCTGAGCGACGACGCCGACCCCGAAGAGGATCAGGATCATCGTGCCGGCGAACTCGGCGCTCATCTCGGCGATCAGTGACAGGCCCTTCGGCGCGGGAGCCGCCTCGGTTTTCTCGGTCTTCTCGGAGCTCGTCATCGAACCCCCTCCTCCTCGAGTTCCCCCTCGCGGGACCGGACGGCCCCGCCGTGGGCGGAGACGCTAGGAGCGGAGCGGTGAGGCGGCAACGCAAACCGTTCGACGATGTCGAACGTTGCGGGTCGATCAGCGCATGATCGGGTGGCGGTCGGCCGCAGCGGGCGTCGCCGTCGCGGTCCCCGGCCCCTAGGATCGGGCGTCGTGGCCCGGCAGATCCAGTCCGTCGAGCGGGCGGCCGCGCTGCTGCGGCTGCTCGGTGGCGCCGGGCGCCCGCTCGCGCTCGCGGAGCTCGCCGCCGCGGTGGACCTGCCCCGGCCGACCGTCCACGGCATCCTGCGGACGCTGCGCGACGAGGGGCTCGTCGCGCAGGACCAGGCCAGTGGGCGCTACCTCCTGGGGGAGGGGCTGGACCGGCTCGGCACCCCGTGGGACCGGCACGACCTGCGGTCGCGGGCGATGAACTGGGCGGACGCGCTCGCCGCGGGAACCGGGTGCGCGGTGTACCTCGGCGTCCCGTCCGTCGACGGCCGCGGGGTGGACGTCGTGCACCACGTCTTCCGGCCGGACGGGAGCCCGCAGACGTTGCGCACCAACACCGTGCAGCCGCTGCACGCGACGGCGTGGGGGCTGTGCCTGCTGGCGTTCGCACCGGCGTCGGTGCGGGTGCCGGAGCCGCTGGACCGCTACACCCGGCGGACCCTCACCGATCCGGCGGCGCTGACCCGGGAGCTGACGGCGTCGCGCCGGCGCGGCTGGGCGGCGGATCCCGGCGGCTGGGAGCCGGGGACCGGCGGGCTCGCGGTCGCGGTGCGCAGCGGCGGCGGGCTGACCGTGGCCGCGCTCGGCATCGGCGCCCCGGCCGAGCAGCTGTTCAGCTCCGACGGCAGGCCCCGCCCGGATCCGCTGGTCCAGCTGACCGGGGCGGCCGCCGAGATCGCCGACGGGCTGGAGGGACTGCGATGAGCACGGTGCCGTCGTCGGAGCGGGTGGTCGCGGCGATCGACCAGGGCACGACGTCCACCCGCTGCCTGCTCTTCACCCGCTCCGGGCGGATGGTCGCGGTCGCGCAGCACGAGCACCGCCAGCACTTCCCGAGCCCGGGGCGTGCCGAGCACGACGCGGCCGAGATCTGGCGCGCGGTCAACCGGGTGGTGCCGGCGGCGTTGCGCCGGGCCGGGCTCGGTCCGCAGAACGTCGCGGCGCTCGGCATCGCGAACCAGCGCGAGACGACCGTCATCTGGAACCGGCACACCGGCGTCCCGCTGTCGCGGGCGATCACCTGGCAGGACACCCGCACCGGTGGCATCGTCGCCGGGCTGGCCGCCGACGCCGGGATGTACGCCCAGGTGTCCGGGCTCGGCCCGGCCACCTACTTCGCCGGGCCGCGGCTGCAGTGGCTGCTGGACCACGTCCCGGGCGCCCGGGAGGGCGCGGAGCGGGGGGACGTGCTGTTCGGGACGATCGAGAGCTGGCTGATCTGGCAGCTCACCGGCGGCCCGGACGGCGGGGTGCACGTCACCGACGTCACCAACACCAGCCGGACGATGCTCATGGACCTGCGGACCCTCGAGTGGTCGCCGGACCTGTGTGCCGCGCTGCGGGTCCCGCCGCGGATGCTGCCGCGGATCGTGCCGAACTCGCAGGTGTACGGCCGCTGCGTGGACCTGCTGCCCGGCGTCCCCGTCGCGGGGGCGCTCGGTGACCAGCAGGCCGCGCTGGTCGGGCAGACCTGTTTCGCGCCGGGCGAGGCGAAGTGCACCTACGGGACGGGCGCGTTCCTCCTGAAGAACACCGGGTCGCGCATCGCCGGGTCGGAGACGGGCCTGATCCCGACGGTCGGGTACCTGCTCGGCGACGAACCGGTCTACGCCCTCGAGGGATCGATCGCGATGACCGGGTCGCTGGTGCAGTGGTTCCGCGACAACCTCGGGATGATCTCCACCGCGGCCCGCATCGAGACGCTGGCACTCACCGTGCCCGACAACGGCGGCTGCTACGTCGTGCCCGCGTTCTCCGGTCTCTACGCGCCACGGTGGTACCCGGACGCGCGCGGTGTGATCGTCGGGCTGACGTCCTACATCCACCGCGGGCACCTGGCCCGGGCCGTGCTGGAGGCGACGGCGTGGCAGACCCGCGAGGTGCTGGATGCGATGAACGCGGACTCCGGCCTGCCGGTCACGCGGTTGAAGGTGGACGGCGGCATGACGGCGAACCACCTGCTCATGCAGTGCGTCGCCGACGTGCTCGACCTGACGGTCGAACGCCCGCTCGGCTCCGAGGCGGTCTCGCTCGGCGCCGCCTACGCGGCAGGCCTCGCCGTCGGGTACTGGCCGGACCAGGAGGTGCTGCGCCGCAACTGGCACCGGGCCGCGGCCTGGGACCCCGCGATGGACCCCGCGGTGCGGGACCGCGAGCACGTCAACTGGCAGCGCGCGGTGGAACGGAGCGCCGGCTGGGCGCGGTGAGCGCGCGCCGTGCTGCCGTGCTCCGTGCTGCTGCCGTCCCGCGGTCCTACCGGCCGCGGCGCCGCTCGCGGGCGCGGCGGTCCTGCAACGCCTGGATCCGGCGGACGCCCAGGTCGGTGAGGCGGCCGAGGAACCCGGTCGCCCAGCCGATCCGGTCCGTCGGGACGACGGCGAACATCCGCGTGGCGTCCACGTCGGTGAGGCCGTGCCACAGCAGCTCACGCGCCTCGTCCGACGCGGACACCAGCAGCCGGCGCCCGTCGCCGGGACCGGGGTCGCGCACCACCAGGTCCCGCTCCTCCAGCCGCGCGAGCAGCCGGGGGCCCCGCCACTGCGGAGTCCGGTCAGCTCCGCGGTGGCGGCGCCGTCGAGCGGCCGGGAGCGGAGCAGCAGCTCGGCCAGGACGACGAGCTCGTTCAGCGACAGCTCGTGCCGCTCCGCCAGGTCGCGCAGCCGGTGGTGCGCGACGAGCTCCCAGCGCGGCAGGATCCCCCGCAGCTCCTCGGCGGCCTCGTGCAGGGCGGCGGCGCGCACGGTGGCGTCGTCCACGGGAGCGCCGTTCGTGGGAGCGCCGTCGGCGCCGGGGTTCACGGGAGCTCCTCCGGACCCGGCGCCGCCGGCACCACCCGAGTCGCCGGCACCGCCCCCGTCGCCGGCGCGGCCGGGAGCCGACGGCGGGGCCCGGTCGCCCGGGCTCGGCCACACGGACCGTCCCGCCACGTCCCGACGCCCCCTGCGTCGCGAGCGGCCGGGGTGATCCTCCTGGAGAACCGCTTCCCCAGGAAGCGATTCCGCAGAACAGGAGGCCGGTGGCGCCGGGGTGCGGGTGCGACGAGCACACCGGGCGTGCCGCCCGGGACGACCGGGCCCCTCCCGCAGGAGTGGGTTCTCGGAGATCGCTGCCTGGGGAAGCGAATCCAGAGAAGTGAGGGGTGGGGTGCGCCCTCGGTGTGGAGCTGCATCCAGGTGAGGTAACACGACGGGGGCCTCGACCGCGGTGGATCGGCGAATCCGGCGCCCACGGCCGCCGATCGCGGGCCGCCGATCGCGGGCTGCCGATCACCGGCTGCCCATCACGCGCGGCCGGCCGCCGGGGTGGGGCGGGCTCGGTGGGTGCGGGTCACCGGGTGAAGGCGCCGTCGTCGCTCAGGTCGGCGGTGCGGGTCTCGTGCAGGGCCCAGATGCTCAGCCCTGACGCCGCCGCGAGCCCGGCGACCAGCAGCGACACCGGCCAGGACGCGCCGGCGGCGGCGGTCAGGCTGGTCGCCAGCAGCGGGGTGATCCCGCCGCCGACGATGCTGGAGGCGTTGTAGCCGATCGAGGCGCCGGTGTAGCGGTAGCGGGTCGCGAAGAGCTCCGGCAGGAACGCGCCCATCGGGGCGAACACCCCGGCGAAGGCGATCATGGCGACGGAGAAGCCGATCGTGATCAGGATGCCGTTGCCGGTGCCGAGCAGCCAGAACAGGGGGAACGCCCACAGCACCGCCAGGGCGCACGCCCACAGGCAGACGCGGCGGCGCCCGGTCCGGTCGGACAGCACGGCGAGGATCGGGGTCGCGACGCCCATCACGGCGGCCGCGACCATGGCGGCGACCAGCAGCATCGTCCGGGACAGGTCCAGCACCTGGGTGCCGTAGGACAGGCTGAACGTCGTCACCGTGTAGAAGATCGTGTGCGTGATGATCATGCCGCCGGTCGCGAGCAGCAGGGAGCGCGGCTGGCGCCGCACGACGTCCGCGATCGGCGCCCTGGCCTTCTCCTGCTCACGCATCGCCTTCTCGAACACGGGCGTCTCGGCGATCCGGAGCCGGATGTAGAGACCGACGAGGACGAGCACCGCGCTGGCCAGGAACGGTACCCGCCAGCCCCAGGCGGCGAACTGCTCGTCGCTCAGGCCGGCGGACAGCGCGAGGAACGCGCCGCTCGCCACGACGAACCCGACAGCGGGCCCGAGCTGCGGGAAGCTGGAGTACAAGCCGCGCTTGCCCGCCGGGGCGTGCTCGGTCGCCATCAGCACGGCGCCGCCCCACTCCCCGCCGAGGCCGAAGCCCTGCAGGAACCGGCACAGCACCAGCAACAGCGGCGCCAGGATCCCGACCGACGAGTACGTGGGCAGCAACCCGATCGCGACGGTGCCGACACCCATCGTCAGCAGCGAGACGACCAGCGTCGCCTTGCGCCCGATCCGGTCGCCGAAGTGCCCGAACGCCACCGCGCCGACCGGCCGGGCGACGAACCCGACGCCGAACGTCGCGAACGCCGCGAGGGTGCCGGTGAGCGGGTCGAGGTCGGGGAAGAACAGCGACCCGAAGACCAGCGCGGCCGCGGTGCCGTAGATGTAGAAGTCGTAGAACTCGATCGCGGTGCCGATGAAGCTGGCCAGCGCGATGCGGCGTGCCGACATCGCCGGTGCCCCGGTGTCACTCCCGGTCGTGTCGCTCACTCTTCCCCCTGTCCCGGTAGCCCGGCCGGAGTACTCTCCGCCCCCGTTCGGCGCACTGTCAATGGCTGGACGGGTCCGGGTAGTCGCCCGTCGTGACCGAGCGAGGCTTGCCCACGATGTGGGTCGTTTGCCACGATGCGGCCCGTCGCCCGGTCACCGCCGTCCGGGCCGGTCGACCCGAGGAGCCGCGCGGATGGGGCCCGAGATCGTCTCGATCGTCGTGCTGGTGGTCATGTTCGTGATCGCCACGACGATGCCGGTGAACCTCGGCGCGCTGGCGCTGGTCGCGGCCGTCGGGGTCGGCGTCGGCATACTCGGTCTGAGCCTCGACGAGGTGATCCTCGGCGTCCCGGACGGCGACGAGATCGCCGGCGGGTTCCCCGGTGACCTGTTCCTGCTCCTCGTCGGGTTGACGTACCTGTTCGCGCTGGCGACGGCGAACGGCACCGTCGATCTCATCGTGCACGGGGCGATGCGGCTGGTCCGCGGCCGTCTCGCGCTCGCCCCGTTCGTGTTCTTCGCGATCTCCTGCGGCCTGTCCGCGCTCGGCGCGCTGTTCGCGGTGGCGATCGTGGCGCCGCTGGCCCTGCCGTTCGCCCGTCGCTACGGGGTGAACCTGCTGCTCATGGGCATGATGGTCGTTCACGGCGCGCTCGGCGGGGCGTTCTCGCCGATCACCGTCTACGGCGCGTTCGTGAACTCGACGATGGCCCGCGTCGGGCTGCCCGGCGATCCGGTCGTGCTGTTCCTGACCCCGCTGGTCGTCAACGTCGTCATCGCGGTCGGGATCTACCTGCTGCTCGGGGGTCGCTCGCTGCTCGGCCGGTCGGTCGACCAGGAGGTCACGGAGAGCGGTGACCTCCCCGACCTCCGGATCGGCCCGGAGCGCGGCGTGACCCTCGCCGGGATCGTGCTGATGGCCGTCGGCGCGGCCGCGTTCGGGTGGGACGTCGGCGTCGTCGCCCTCGCCGTCGCGATCGTGCTGCGGCTGATGAACCCGAAGCGTCCCGACGTCGTCGGGCAGGTCTCCTGGTCCACCGTCCTGCTGATCTGCGGTGTGATCACCTACGTCGGCGTCCTCATCGCCGCGGGGACGGTCGACTTCGTCTCGTCCGGCATCACGGCGATCGGTGCGCCGCTGCTCGCGGCCCTGCTGCTCTGCTACCTCGGCGGGGTGCTGTCGGCGTTCGCGTCGTCGGTGGCGATCCTCGGCGTCGCGATCCCGCTGGCCGTCCCGTTCCTGCAGCAGGGGCAGGTCTCGGCGATCGGGATGGTCGCCGCGCTCGCCGTCGCCGCCACCGTCGTCGACGTCAGCCCGTTCTCCACCAACGGTGCGCTGGTGCTCGCCAACGCCCCCGCCGGCGTCGACCGGGACGCCTTCTACCGGCAGATGATGGTCTACGCCGGGGTCGTCGTGGTCGTCGGACCGTTGCTGGCATGGGCCCTGCTCGTGCTCCCCGGGGTGCTCTGAGGTGCGCCCGGACGGCGCAGCCGGGTTAGCGTCCGGAGCATGAGCACCGACAGCGTCGTCGCCGCGGGCCGCCTGGCCCGCGGCCTCGAGCCCCTGCACGCCCAGATCTACTTCGCCCCCGAGGCCGAGCCCCGCTACCGGAGCGCCGGGCTCGAGGAGGGGCGGATGAGCTACTTCGCGCCGCGCGCCGCCCCGATGGGGGCGGTCGGCCCCTCGGTCGTGACGGCGACCTTCTACAACTTCTCGCCCCGCCTGGTCGCGGCGTCGATCCCGCGGGCCTGGGAGCTGGTCTCCCCGTCGGACCTGGTCGCGGCCCGGTTCGAGGTGGCGGACGCGTCGCTGCGCAGGCTGCTGGGCGACGACGGCGTCGGCTCCCCGGAGATGGCCGAGGCCGCGGCGCTCGCCCGCACCGCCGCCGAGGCGGTCCCCGCGGTCGGCCGCCCGCTCGCCGCCGGGCATCTCGACGTCGAGTGGCCCACCGCGCCGCACCTCGTGTTCTGGCACGCGCTGTCGATCCTGCGCGAGCACCGCGGCGACGGGCACATCGCGCTGCTCGTCGAGGCCGGGCTCTCCGGGCTGGAGGCCCTGCTCACCGCGACCGCCACCGGCACCGGGTTCACCGTCGGCTTCGCCCGGGCCAGCCGCGGCTGGTCGGCCGGCGAGTGGAACGACGGCGTCGCGCGGCTCGCCGGCCGCGGCCTGCTCGAGCAGGCGGACCCGTCGGACGAGGTCGTGACACCGGTGCTCACCGAGGAGGGGTCGCTGCTGCGCAAGCGCCTCGAGGACGACACCCACCGGCTCGGCTCGGAGCCCTGGGCGGCGCTGGGCGCCGACGGCGCCGGCCGGCTCGGCGAGATCGGCGGCGCGTTCGTGCGGACCGCGCTCGCGAACGGGGCGTTCCCGTCCGACAGCGTGTTCGCCCGGTAGACCGGGTCCGGCGGGACCGATCGTCCCGGCCGGCGACGGGCCGGTGCGTCACGTGCGGCGGAACGTCCGCCGTGACCGATATGGTGCGTAGCGCAACCGGCTCGTCCCGGCCGGAACGATGATCCCGTACGGAGGAGACCCGGTGCTCGAGATCAGCGGCCTGGAATGGGCCATCACGATCGGTGCGATCATCGCCCTGCTCGCGGTCGACCTCGTACAGGGCTGGTTGCGGCCGCACAAGGTCGGCTTCAAGGAGGCGACCGCCTGGTCGGTCTTCTACATCGGGATCGCGATCGCGTTCGGCGTGATCTTCGCGATGGTGCACGGCTGGGACTTCGGCACCCAGTACTTCACCGGCTACATCGTCGAGAAGAGCCTCTCGGTCGACAACCTCTTCGTCTTCGTCGTCATCATGACGACGTTCGCGGTCCCGGAGGAGCACCAGCAGAAGGCGCTGACCTTCGGCATCGTCCTGGCCCTGATCATGCGCGCCATCTTCATCGTGGTCGGTGCGGCGCTGCTGAACCTGTTCTCGTTCATGTTCCTGGTCTTCGGCGTGCTGCTGCTCTGGACCGCGGTCCAGCTGTACCGGCACAAGGACGAGGAGCCGGACATCGAGGACAACATGGTCGTGAAGGGCGCCAAGCGGCTCTTCCCGGTCAGCACCGAGTACGACGGCGGCAAGCTCTTCACCCGGGACAACGGCAAGCGCGTCGCCACCCCGCTGTTCCTGGTGCTCGTCGCGATCGGCGGCATCGACCTGCTGTTCGCGCTGGACTCGATCCCCGCGGTGTTCGGCGTGACCCAGGAGGCGTACATCGTCTTCGCGGCGAACGCGTTCGCCCTCCTGGGCCTGCGGGCGCTGTTCTTCCTGGTGAAGGGCCTGCTGGACCGGCTGGTCTACCTGTCGACCGGGCTCGCGATCATCCTGGGCTTCATCGGCGTGAAGCTGGTCCTGCACTGGCTCCACGTCGACATCAACCCGGCGGTGCCGGAGATCCCGACCGTGCTCAGCCTGGTCGTCATCCTCGGCATCCTGGCGATCGTCACCGTGGCCAGCCTGATCAAGACCAAGGGCGACCCGACGGCGAAGGCCAAGCCCGGCTCGCTGAAGGCCCGCAAGGAGCGGTCCGAGCAGCAGAACTGACCCGGGCCCTCAGGCGAGGCCGGGGCCGCCCAGCGGGGTGACCTCGATGTAGTCCGGCGGCGCGGCGAGCAGCTCGAGCACGTCGCCGAGCCCGGCCTCGCCGAGGTCCCGGCCCAGCGCGGCCTCGGACGAGGCCGCGTCGGACCACATCTCCGTCACCCAGACGGCGTCCGCCTCGTCCGGCGTCGCGTTCACGACGTACGCCAGGCAGCCGGGCTGCTGCGCCATCCCGTCCGCCACCCGGAGCAGGGCCTTGGCCAGCTCGGGGCCCTGGCCCTCCACGGCCACCATCCGCACGTACCTGCCGACCCGCTCGTTCGTCTCCACGGCGGCGACCGTAGACGGCCGCCGGCGGGCGGGCTCAGCGGGCCGGGTCGTCGGTGGCCTCCTCGTCGGTGTCCTCGACGTCGAACCGGCGGCGCACCGGTGCCGCGGGGTCCCAGGCAGGCCAGCCGGGGTCGCCGTCGGCGGCGAACCGGACCCACGAGGCGCGCATGCGGTCCGACAGCGCGGCGGGCGGGGCGTCGCCGGCCAGGCCGGACGGGCCGGACGCCCGGTCGAGCGTCCCGAACACGAACGGCAGCTCGGTGGCGTGCGCCGCCCCGAGCCGGCCGCCGCAGGCGGTCGAGCGGTACCCGAACAGGTAGCCGAACCGCCGTCCGGTGTGGGCGTCGAGCAGCCGCCGGGTGGGGCCGGCGAACACCAGCTCGGTCATCAGACGGCTGTAGCGCTCGCCGGGGCTGCCGTCGCCGGACAGCGTGGCGCCCGGCGCGACGGCCGCCACCACCGTCCGGGCCTGGTCCTCGGTCAGCGCGTCGAGTGCGCCGGTGGGGACGAGATAGAGGTTCATCTCGTCGGCGTTCGACCCGGCGACGAGATCGACGTCCGCCCCGGCGCCGGCGCGCAGTGCCGTCAGCGGGTCCTCGGGCAGCACGTCGTCGCCGAGGACGGGCAGGAAGCCGGTGATCCCGAAGCCGGGGTCGCGGCCGTCGGCCTCCCGCAGGTCACCGCGGCCCCCCGGGACGTCGACGCGGCCCTGCGCGGCAGCGACGTCCTCGACGGGGAACCCGCGGAAGGCCTCCGCCGACGCCGGCGCGCCCAGCCCGGCGGCCAGCGCGGCCGCGAACGGCGCCGCCCGCTCCGGCCCCGACCGGGCCATCTCGGCACCGCCGGACTGGACGACGGCCCGCCGGAACAGTCCCGCCGACAGCGGCGAGGCGAGCAGCAGACCGATGCTCATCGCCCCGGCGGACTCGCCGAACACGGTGACTCGGCCGGGGTCGCCGCCGAACGCGGCGGCGTTGTCCCGGACCCAGGCGAGTGCGGCGAGCTGGTCGCGCAACCCGACGTTGGTGGCGCCCCCGTCGAGCGGCAGGAAGCCCTCGGCCCCCAGCCGGTAGTTCACCGACACCAGCACGACGCCGTCCGCCGCGAGGGCCGTGCCGTCGTAGGCGGGGGCCGAGGCCTCCCCGGCGACGAACGCGCCGCCGTGCACGAACACCAGCACCGGCAGACCGCCGGCGGCCGGGTCGGGCGTCTACACGTCGGCGGTGAGGAAGTCGGCGCCGGGCCGCCAGCCGGTCCCGATCACCGGGCTCATGTCGAGCCCGCCGGCGATCGCGCGGACCGGCTGCGGGGCGTTCGGGCCGGGCCCGCCGCCGGCGTCGCGGACGCCGTCCCACCCGGGGACGGGCGCCGGGGCCGCGAAGCGCAGCGGGCCGGTGGGTGGCGCGGCGTAGGGGACGGACCGGAACCGGACGACGCCGCCGGCGCGGGTGCCGCGCACCCGGCCGGAGGTCGTCCGCACGACGGGCGCGGAGTCGGGAGAGGTCACGATCTCCGGTCTACTCCGGCGGCTGCCCCGCCGTCGAGGACCGGACCTGTCCTCGGTGCGGTGCAGACTGGGCGGCGTGATGGAGACGTCGGCACGGCTGCTGCGCCTGCTCGGGCTGCTGCAGGTACCGCGGGACTGGACCGGTCCGGCGCTGGCCGAGCGCCTCGACGTCGACGTCCGCACCGTGCGGCGTGACGTCGACAAGCTCCGCACCCTCGGCTACCCGGTGCACTCGACGCCGGGCACGACCGGCGGCTACCGGCTCGGCGCCGGTGCGGCGCTGCCCCCGCTGCTCCTCGACGACGACGAGGCGGTGGCCGTCGCCGTCGGGTTGCGGACCGCGGCCGGCGGCACCGTCTCCGGGATCGAGGAGACGTCGGTGCGGGCGCTGGCCAAGCTGGAGCAGGTCCTGCCGAACCGGCTGCGCCGCCGGGTCGCGGCGCTGGGCGCGGCCACCGCGACTCTGGTCGGGCGCGGGCCCACGGTCGACGCCGACGACCTCTCCGCGCTGGCCGCGGCCTGCCGGGACCGGGAGCGGGTCCGCTTCGACTACACCGGGGGCGACGGCAGCGAGACCCGACGGATCGTCGAGCCGGAGGGGCTCGTGCACACCGGCCGGCGCTGGTACCTGGTCGCGTGGGACACCGGCCGCGACGACTGGCGCACCTTCCGGGTCGACCGGATGCGGCTCAGGCTCCCCGCCGGGCCGCGGTTCGCGCCCCGCGACCCACCGGAGGGCGGCGTCGCGGCGTTCGCCCAGCAGGGGATCTCGACCGGCGCGTACCCGTACCGGGCGCGGGTGGTGTTCGAGGCGCCCGCGGAGCAGGTCGCGGAGTGGGTGACGCCGGCGTCGGGCACCGTCACCGACCTCGGCGACGGCCGCTGCGAGCTCGTCGCCGGTGCGTCCGGTCTGGACACGCTCGCCGTCTGGATCGGGTTCTTCGGCGTCGACTTCCAGGTGTTCGAGCCGCCGGAGCTCGTCGAGCACCTGGACGCGGTCGCCGCCCGGTACCGGCGGGCCGCCGCGGCGTCCCGGGCGGCGGCGCCCCCGGACGAGGGTCGTCCGGCGGTGCCCCCGGACGAGGGGCCCGGGAGCGCTGGTACGGGACCGCCGGGCTGATCCGCGGAGCGGTGGTCAGGGCTGCGGCACGAGCCGGACGGACCCGACCGGCTCGCCGTGGCCGAGCACCTCGACCCGCCCGGCGGTGTCCAGCGCGGGGGAGTGCACGCCCCAGCCGCCGAGGAGACCGGCCGCGACGACCGGCAGCGGGCGGGCCGCCCCGTCCAGCACGGTGACGGCGAACGCGCGCCCGTCCGGCAGCGCGGCCGCGAGGACGCCCTCGGCGCCGTCCTTCGCGACGAGGCCCGGGACGGCCTGCGCCAGCCGGGTCACGTCGCGTCCGGTGCCGCCGACCCACCACGGGTGCTCGCGCATCGCCGCGGCCACCCGGCCCTCCGGGGTCCCCGGCGCGGCGGTCGCGATCCGGGCGAACGCCCGGGCCAGCCCGGCCGGGGTGGATCCGAGGAGCGGGGCGCCGCACCCGTCCACGGTGGTGACGGCGGGCTCGACCCCGGTCAGATCGGCGACCGTGTCGCGGACGAGCCGCTGCAGCGGGTGCCCCGGGTCGCGGTAACCGGTCGTCGGCCACCCGGCGGCGACGCAGGCGGCCAGCATCGCGGCGTGCTTGCCGGCGCAGTTCTGCAGCACCGGCGCGGGGCCGCCACCGGATGCGCGCACGCCCGCGGCGGCGTCCGGGTCGAGCGGCAGGTCCGGGGTGTTGTCCAGGTCGTCCTCGGTGAGCCCGGCGCCGGCGAGGATCCGGCGGACGCCGTCGACGTGCGTGGGCTCGCCGGAGTGCGACGCGCAGGCCAGTGCGAGCAGCTCGCCGTCGAGATCGAGGCCCGCGCGCAGCAGCGCGACCGCCTGCACGGGCTTCAGCGCGGACCGCGGGAGGAACGCGACGTCCGGGTCGCCCCGGCCGGTCAGGCCGCCGCCGGCGTCGAGCTCGGCGACCGTGCCCAGGTGCACCGACTCGACCGTGCCCTCGCGCTCGACGTACGCCAGCGGGACGGCGGCGGCGAGGACGGGCGGGGCGGTCGTGGCGGCGGGGGAGGTCACCCGTCGACGCTACGTCAGGCGGGGCCGGGCGCCGGGCGCAGGCCGAGCGCCCGTTCCAGCTCGGGCGTGGGGTGCACCGGCACCGGGCCGTACGCGTTCCGCCGGGCCGAGCGGCGCCGGACCGCGGGCAGCCGGGTCAGCAGCCGCAGGAACCCGGGCGGTGTGACGGCGCGACCGCGCTCGCGGGCCCGGGCGACGGTCCGCTCCACCCGCACCTGCTGGTCCTGGACGGTGACGATCGCCGGTTCCCGCTCGGCCTGCACCGCGGCGAGCACGTCGTCGCCCGGTACGCCCGCCCGCAGCGCCGGGACGAGGTGGTTCGCCGCGGCCAGCGCGTCCTGCGCGGCCATCAGGATCCCGTTGCCCCCGACCGGGGAGATGACGTGCGCGGCGTCGCCGAGCAGGAGCAGGCCGGGGCGGTGCCAGACCGGCACCCGGGAGATGTCCACCGACAGCAGCGTCGCGTCGTTCAGGTCGGTGAGCAGCCCGACCCGGTCGGCCAGCCACGGCACGCGCTCGGCGACCTCCCGGCGGACGTACCCGACGCCCGCCTCCCGGATCGCCGGGTAGCCGCCCTTCGGCAGGGAGAGCCCGACCTGCCAGCGGCCGGGACCGCCGAGCAGGCCGACGTAGTGCCGCTCGCCGAAGAAGAGGTCGACGTCCGCGTCCGGTGGGTCGTCGTCGCGCTGGGGGAGCGCGAACCACAGCAGGTCGGTGGTGGCGCCCTGGGAGACGGCCGTCGCCCCGGCGAGGGCGCGGATGCGGGAGAACCGGCCGTCGGCGGCGACGACGAGACCGGCCTCGACCTGCTCGCCGGAGCGCAGCGTCACGCCGCGCACCGGGTCACCGGCCGTCCCGGTCCCGAGCAGGCCGTTCACCGCGGCACCGGTGCGCAGCGCGAACGACGGCAGCGCGGCGGCCTCCCCGGCGAGGAAGTCGAGGAACCGGGCCTGCGGCATCAGCGCGACGTAGTCGTAGGGGGTGTCGAGCAGGCCGTAGTCGGAGGTGGTGACCAGCCCCTTCGGCGTCCGGAACCGGAACTGCCGGGCCTTGACGTGCGGGAGTTCCAGCAGCCGCCCGGCGAGACCGAGCCGGTCGAGGAGCTCGAGGGTCCACGGGTGCAGGGAGTCGCCGCGGAAGTCGCGGTCGAAGTCCTGGTGACGCTCGAGCAGCGTCACCGGCAGCCCGGCCCGGGCCAGCAGGTAGGCCAGCAGCATCCCGCCCGGCCCACCGCCGGCGACGACGGTCCTCGCGGGGGTGGTCACGCCCGCAATACTAGCTCGCCGATCGAGTGTCTCGCTCGTCGAGAGAGTTGAACTGCGGGAGCGGGCGGCGGCAGAGGAAGGTCCGCGCGGGCGGCGGGTTGCGCCACTCGGTGGCGGTCTCGACGACCTCGTCGAAGTGGGTGTCGAGCAGGTCCCGCAGGTCGCGCACCCGGTTCGGCAGCGCCATCCACGTGATGATCATGCTCATGACGCCGTCGGGCACGAGCCGCCGTGCGATCACGCCCATCACCGACAGGCGCAGCGTCTGCGGGAACACCGCCCAGGGCAGCGTGGAGACGAACGCGTCCACCCGGTCGATCCCGGCCTCGTCGAGGATCCGCTCCAGGTCGGCGACGTCACCCTCGACGACCTCCAGCCACGGCTTGTGCTCCCGCAGGTGCGCGACGAGCTCCGGGTCGATCTCGATGGCGAGGTAGCGGGCGTTCGGGCCGAGCCGGGCGCGGATCGGCTCGGCCAGGACTCCGGGCCCGGCCCCGAGCTCGACGACCACGCCGTTCGTGCCGTGCGGGACGACCTGTGCCAGCTGCCGGCACAGTCGCCGCCCGGTGAGGAACGGTGTCGCGAGCTGGTCCATCTTGGAGAAGGACCGCTTGAGGAAGACGGTGTGGTCGGGACGGGCCATACGGACATCGTGGCGGGTCCGCGGCCTCCGGTCATGTGGAGGCGACCGGCGTCACGACGGCCGCGCGGCCCCGGGGACGCGAGAAGGCCCGCGACCGGATGGTCGCGGGCCTTCTCGTCACGGTGCGCCGTCAGGGACTCGAACCCCGAACCCGCTGGTTAAGAGCCAGCTGCTCTGCCAATTGAGCTAACGGCGCGTATTCATTTCTGTCGTCGTGCTGTCGCGCGCCCCGGGCGAGAACGACCCCGGAAAATTAGCACGATGCTTTCCGGGATCGACCGCCAGGGTGGCGACCGGGTGAGTGACGGGACTTGAACCCGCGGCCCCCTGGACCACAACCAGGTGCTCTACCAACTGAGCTACACCCACCATGCGAACTCCCCGGCCGTGGCCGGAAGCGCTGATACAGCATAGCCCCCGGTGTGCGGCCGGTTGCGCGGGGGTTGGCTCACCCCGTCGCGCCGCCCCCTGCCTGCGGGTTCGCCGTCGTGGCCACGTCGGCGACCGCGGCCGCGGCGGCCTGGGCCTGCTCGGTGCTCGGCCCGGGCGGGGCCACGAACAACGCCTTCCGGTAGTACGCGAGCTCCCGGATCGACTCCTGGATGTCGGCCAGCGCGCGGTGCGCCAGCCCCTTCTCCGGCTTCGCGTAGAACACCCGCGGGAACCAGCGGCGGGCCAGTTCCTTCACCGAGCTGACGTCGATCATCCGGTAGTGCAGGTAGGCGTCGAGCTCCTGCATGTCGCGGGCGAGGAATCCGCGGTCGGTCGCGATGGAGTTGCCGGCGAGCGGCGCGGTGCGGGCGTCGGGGACGTGGGCGCGGATGTAGGCGAGCACCCGTTCCTCCGCCTCGGCGATGGTCACCGTCGCGGCCCGGACCTCCTCGGTCAGCCCGGAGCGCGCGTGCATGTCCCGCACCACGTCGGGCATCGCGTCGAGCTGCGCGTCGTCGCAGGCGATGACGACGTCCACGCCCTCGCCCAGGACGTTGAGGTCCCCGTCGGTGACCAGCGCCGCGATCTCGATGAGCGCGTCGGAACCGAGGTCGAGCCCGGTCATCTCGCAGTCGATCCACACCAGCCGGTCGGTCATCGGTGCAGACTATGTGACATCCGTGCACACGGCGCGCGCCCCGCGGGTCACGGCGGTGTGAGTGCCCTACGCTCCCGGTCCGTGGCCGACAACGCAGATTCCGCTGCAGATCACACCGCCGCCCGCACCATCGCCGAGGGGTACGCCACCGACGGCGCCGCGCTGGAACTCGGCACGGTGCTCGTCGACGGTGTCTGCGACCCGGAGGCGCGGGTCCGGATCCCGCTGGCGACGCTGAACCGGCACGGCCTCGTCGCCGGCGCCACCGGTACCGGCAAGACGAAGACGCTGCAGGCGCTCGCCGGGCAGCTCTCCGACGCCGGCGTCCCGGTGCTCCTGGCCGACGTCAAGGGCGACCTGTCGGGCATGGCGCGGGCCGGCGAGCCGGGCGCGAAGATCGACGAGCGGGTGCGCGACACCGGCGACGACTGGACGCCGACGGCCTACCCGGTGCAGTTCCTGTCGCTGGGCGACGGCGGCGTGGCCGTCCCGGTGCGGGCGACGATCACCCAGTTCGGCCCGATCCTGCTGGCGAAGGTCCTGGGGCTCAACCCCACCCAGGAGTCGACCCTCGGGCTGATCTTCCACTGGGCCGACCAGCGCGGGCTGCCGCTGCTCGACACGAAGGACCTGCGCGCCGTCATCCAGCACCTGACCTCCGACGAGGGCAGGGCCGACCTCAAGGGGATCGGCGGGGTGTCGTCGTCGACGGCAGGGGTGATCCTGCGGGCGCTGGTGAACCTGGAGGCCCAGGGCGGGGACACGTTCTTCGGCGAGCCCGAGTTCGAGCCGGCGGACCTGATGCGCGAGATCGAGGGGAAGGGTGTCGTCACCCTGCTCGAGCTCGCCGAGCGGGCCGCGAACCCGATGCTGTTCTCGACGTTCCTCATGTGGCTGCTGGCCGAGCTCTACGAGGACCTGCCCGAGGCCGGGGACCTGGACAAGCCGAAGCTGGTCTTCTTCTTCGACGAGGCGCACCTGCTGTTCGCCGACGCGTCGAAGGCGTTCCTCGACCGCATCGAGCAGACCGTGAAGCTCATCCGGTCCAAGGGTGTCGGGGTGTTCTTCTGCACCCAGCTGCCCACCGACGTCCCGAACGAGGTGCTGTCGCAGCTCGGCGCGCGCGTCCAGCACGCGCTGCGGGCCTTCACCCCCGAGGACCAGAAGGCCCTCAACCGGACCGTCAAGACCTACCCCCGGTCCGACGTCTACGACCTGGAGTCGGCGCTGACGTCGCTGGGCACCGGCGAGGCGATCGTGACCGTGCTGTCCGAGCGGGGCGCCCCCACCCCGGTGGCGTGGACCCGGCTGCGGGCGCCGCGCTCGATGATGGCCGCGCTCGGCGAGGACGACGTCCGGCAGGAGGCGGCCGCGTCGTCGTTGCAGGCCAAGTACGGCGAGATGGTCGACCGCGACTCCGCCTACGAGCGGCTGACCGGCCGGATCGCGTCCGGTCCCGGCGGGGACGCCACCCCCGTCGAGGCCCCGGCCCCGCAGGCCCCGCCGCCCGGCGAGGCCGCCCCGCCGCCGCCCCCGCCGCAGCCGCAGGACTCCAGCGAGCAGGGCTGGTTCTCCAAAGTCGGTGACTTCCTGCAGTCCCCGACCGGGCGGCAGATCACGAACACGGTCACCCGGGAGATCACCCGGAGCCTGTTCGGGACCCGCCGCCGGCGCTGAGGATCAGGCCCGGAAGCCGCGCACGGCGTCCGGCGAGATCTCCGCCATCAGTGCGACGGCGTCGGACGGGGCCAGGTCGAGCACCTGCACGGCGCCGTTGCCCGCCGCCGTCGTCGCCTCCAGGGTGACGACGCCGGCCCGGCGCTGGAACAGGCTCTGCCGGACCCGCCAGCCGATGACGCCGTCGCGGCGCAGCGCCGCCGTCGTCCGGAGCAGCGAGCCGCTGCGGGCCACCAGGTAGCGCTCGTCGAGCCGGTGGCCGAGCGCGCGGTAGCGGTCCAGCCCGAGCGGGACGGCCACGACGACCAGCAGGGCCGCGACCACCAGCGGCCAGGACGGGCCGCCCAGGTGGGCGAGGACGGCGGCCGCCACCGGCAGCACCAGCGCCGGGCCGACCGCCCGGACCAGTCGCCGGGTGCGGGCCCGCCGCGGGTGCGCCGTCAGCGGGCCGTCGGTGACCGCGGACCCGGTCCGGGCGGCGGTCGTCGCGATGCGGTGCGCGTGCGCCCGCGGGACCGGCGGGCCGAGCGCACCCGCGTGGCTCGCCTCGCCGTCGGCGCCGGCCAGCCCGACGGTCAGCGCCCCGGCCTGCGCGCCCTTCCCGATCGCGCGCACCAGCAGCGGCTCGGTGACGGTGACCCCGCGCAGCCGCTGCTCGGACACCGACAGCGAACGCCGGGTGAGCAGCCCGCGCCGGACCCGCAGCGTGCCGTCGGGCTCGCGGGTCAGCCGGAACCCCCACCAGCGCTCGACGAACAGCACGATCGACCCGGCGACCATCAGGAACAGCAGCAGGACGACGCCGACCAGCACCGACGCCCAGACCGGTGCGGAGGTCAGCTCCCCGGCGACGGCGTCCGCGCCGGGGAGGGTGCGGGGATCGACGTCCGCCTCGCGGAGCAGGTTCCAGAGCGCGGCCGCGGCGGCACCGATCGCGGCGAGCGAGCTGACGGTCAGCGGGGCGTAGCGCAGCGACGTCCAGTCGATGCGGTCCAGCTCCTCGCCGGCCTCCGGCTCCGCTGCCGGCCCGGGAGCACCGGCCGTGGGCGGGTGGGTGCCCGCGGCGGGGCGGGAGAGCAGCTCGCGGCGGAGACGCTCGGCCTCGGCCGTGGTGACGGCGTCGAGATCGAGGCCGGACTCCTTGCCCGCGCTCTGCCCGGACCCGACCTTCACCACGCTGACCCCGACGAGCCGGTGCAGCAGCGGCGCGGTCAGGTCGACGGTGCGGATCCGGTCCCGCGGGACCGAGCGGCGCTGCCGGTTGAGCAGCCCGCTGTGCAGCTCGACGCGCTCCTCGGTGATGCGGTAGCGGGTGGTCCGCCAGCGGACCACCCCGGCACCGACGGCGAGCACGGCGATCCCGGCCGCGATCCACAGCTGCACCGCGTTCCCGCGTCCGGCGCCGAACAGCAGCAGGACGACCAGGGCGGGGGCCAGCTTCAGGAGTGCGGTGGCGGGGGCGACGACGAGCATCAGCGCCGGGAGGCGCCGCCAGCCGTCCCCGGGGGCCGTCGCGGTTCCTGCGGGTCCGGGGGCGGGGGAGTCGTGGCCGTCGAGCGCGGTGCCGGGTGTCTCGGTGCGGCTCCAGGGAGGCGGGACGCCGCCGGACTCCCGGAGCGTCGGACGGTCCGGGGCCGGGACGACCCACCGGGAGCCCGGGTCGGGGGTCCCGGTTCCGTCGCCGCTCACGTCGCGTCCCCGGAGTGCCGGCCGGTCGTCTCGGTGAGCCGCCGGGCCAGCTCGCGGGCCTCGTCGGCGTCGAGACCGGCGATGCGGACCGGGCCGCGGGCCGACGCCGTCGTCACCGTGACGGTCCCCAGCCGCAGTGCCTGCTGCAGCGGGCCGTGCTCGGTGTCGACGGTCTGCACCCGCGGGATCGGCGCGATCCGCCACTCCCGGACCAGCCAGCCGGAGCGGGTGTAGACGGCCTCGTCGGTGACCTCCCAGCGGTGCAGCCGGTAGCGCAGGGTCGGGACCAGCAGCGTGGCGACGAGCAGCCACAGGACGGTCAGCGTGATCGTCGCGATGAGCAGGCCGTGCCACGGCTCGCGCGGGAGCAGGGCCCAGCCGACCCCCTGGGCGACGAGCAGCACGACCGGCGTCGGCAGCCCGCGCAGCCGCCACCACCAGATCGCGCGCCCGTCCACCCGGTGCGCCGGTGGGCGCAGGGGGAGCGGGAGCTGCTCGGTGCCGTCGGTCGGGTCGCCGGTCGTGAGGGGGCCGGAGGCGGTCATGGGCACACTCTGCCGAACGAGGACGCCGCTCGGCATGCGGCCGCGCCGCCCGGTGTGCGGCTGTGGCCGAAAGAGGGGTCCCGGAGCCACCGAGTGGCACACCGTGCACCTCGGGAACCCGGGACGGCGTGCACCGTGTGCCACTCGGCTGATGTCTCGGCGGGTGCCTCAGCGGGACGGGGCCGCGAGGTCGTAGACGGTCGTCCCGCCGACCGTGGTGGCGGTGTAGTGCGCCGCCACCCACTCGGTGATCGCGGCGCCGACGCCGCGGTCGCTACCGGGCCCACCACCGTCGCCGCCGCCGACGAAGTACCGGATGTCGCCCTGCGCGACGTACTGCCGGAACTGCTCCAGGGTCGGGAACTCGTCGCTGCCGGACCAGCCGCCGATCGCCATGACGGCCGTGTCGCCGCCGGCGGCGAGCATCATCGACGCGGCGCTCTGCGAGCCGATCGTGGCCGCGGCCCAGCGGGCGTCGCCGGCGTCGGCGAGGAGCGCGGCGACCTCGGCGTTCGTCTCGGCGCCGCCGGGCCCACCTGGACCTCGCCCGCCGTCGCGGACGCCGCGGCCACCGACGCCGTCCGGCGAGCCGGAGACCTGCGGTCCGGCCGTGGGGATCGAGCCCTCGTGCACGGTCGCGGCCGTCTGCACCGCGTAGGCCGCCGGTGCCGCGATCCCGGACAGGACCGCCACCCCGAGCACCACGGCGAGCACCCGCCTCCCGCCGTACCGGACCAGCAACGCCACCCCGGCGACGACGCCGAGCACCAGCACCACCCACCGCAGCCACGGCAGGAAGTCGGGCGACCGGCCCAGCAGGACGAACGCCCACACCGCGGTCCCGCCCGTCGCGACCGCGAGCACCGCCCGCGCCCACCAGCGGTCCCGGTGGGCGAGGACCTCGCGGCCGCCGCCCGCGACCAGCGCCGCGATCCCGGGGGCGAGTGCCACCGCGTAGTACGGGTGGATCGTGCCCTCCATGAAGGAGAAGACCAGCGCGGTGACCAGCGTCCAGCCGCCCCACAGCAGCAGCGACGCGCGCACCGGGTCGGCCCGGGACACCCGCCCGCGCAGCACCAGTGCGGCGACGACCAGCAGCAGCGCCGCCGGCAGCAGCCACGACACCTGGGTGCCGAACGCGGCCTCGAACATCCGCAGGACGCCCGTCCCGCCACCGAACGCGGTGTTCCCGCCCGTGTCGCCGGGACCACCGCCCGTGCCGCCGGGCGGCATCATCCCGCCGCCGGGCGGCGTCGCACCGGCCGTGCCCGCCGCGCCGGCCGCGTCGGCACCGGCCGTCGCACCGGGGGCTCCCGCGGCACCGCCACCCGGCATCCCGCCACCGCCACCCGGCGTCCCGCCACCGCCGTTGCCGTCGCCGCCGAGGATCCGGCCGAGGCCGTTGTAGCCGAAGGCCAGGCCCAGCGGGGTGTTGTCACCCGACCCGCCGATCCAGGGCCGGGCCCCGACCGGCCAGAGCGCGACCGCCAGCAGCCACCAGCCGGCGCCGACGACGATCCCGGCGCCACCGGCGAGGAGCTGCCACACCCGCCGCAGCGGCCGTCCGGGAGCGGCCCACACCCAGGTCAGGGCCAGCGCCGGCAGGACGACGAACGCCTGCAGCGACTTGGTCAGGAAGGCGAACCCGACGACGAGCCCGGCCGCGACGATCCACCGGGTGCGGCCGTCCTCGACACCGCGGACCACCAGGTAGGCGGCGGCGACCAGGAGCAGGGTGAGCAGCGCGTCGGGGTTGTCGAACCGGAACATCAGGGTCGCGACCGGGGTCAGCGCGAGTGCGGCACCGGCGAGCAGCCCGGCGCCGTGCCCGGAGACCCGGCGCACGGCCGCGTACAGCAGCCCGACCGCGGCGACCCCCATGAGCGCCTGGGGGACGAGCAGGCTCCAGGAGCTGAACCCGGCGACCCGGGCGGCGATCTCCATCGGCCACAGCGCGGCGGGCGGCTTGTCGACGGTGATCGCGTTCGACGGGTCGAGGGAGCCGAAGAAGAACGCCGTCCAGTCGTTCGCCCCGGCCTGGACCGCGGCGGCGTAGAAGGAGTTGGCCCAGCCGGACGCGCCCAGGTTCCACAGGTACAGGACGCCGGTCGCGACCAGCAGGGCGGCGACCGAGACCGGCCGGTGCCAGGGCCGGTGGGGCGGGGGTGTGTCGTCGTCGGTGCGGGGCCGTGCGGACGGCCCGCGGTCGAGCGTGGTGGTCACCGGGCGGCTGCCTTCTCGAGCGTGGGGACGGGGGTGGTCTCGCGGCGGAAGATCCAGGACCGGAACAGGACGAAGCGCAGCACCGTCGCGACGAGGTTGGCGGCGACGATCACCGCGACCTCGACGGCCAGGTGGGCGCCGGGGGCGGCGAGGGTGAGCAGGCCGAGCGCGCCGGTGGTCAGTGCCAGGCCGAGCCCGAACACGACCAGTCCCTGGAACTGGTGGGTGACGGCTCGTTCGCGCCCGCGGACGCCGAAGGTGAACCGCCGGTTCGCGGCCGTGTTGACCACCGCGCAGATCACCATCGCCGCGACGTTGGCGGTGATCGGGCCGAGGATCCCGCGGAAGGCGAGGAACAGCAGCAGGTTCGCCACGGTCGAGGCGACGCCGATCGCGGCGAACCGGGCGAGTTGGAAGGGCATCGCCCGCGGGACGCCCGGCACCGGGGCCGGTTCCAGTGGTGCCCGGCCGAGCTGGGCGCGGATGTCGGCCAGTGGGAGCGCGCCACCGGCCAGTGCCCGGCCGACCCGCCAGACGCCCTTCAGGTCGGCGACGGCGGTCGCGACGATGTCGACGCTGGAGTCGGGGTCGTCGACCCAGTCGACGGGGACCTCGTGGATGCGCAGGCCGGCGCGTTCGGCGAGGACGAGCAGCTCGGTGTCGAAGAACCAGCCGGTGTCCTCGACGAGGGGCAGCAGGCGGTGGGCGACGTCGGAGCGGATCGCCTTGAAGCCGCACTGGGCGTCGGAGAACCGGGCGGACAGCGCGCCGCGCAGGATCAGGTTGTAGCTGCGGGAGACGAACTCCCGCTTGGCCCCGCGCACGACGCGGGAGCCGCGACCGAGCCGGGTCCCGATCGCCAGGTCGGAGTGCCCGGAGACCAGCGGCGCGACCAGGGGGAGGACGGCGCCGAGGTCGGTGGAGAGGTCGACGTCGCAGTAGGCGAGCACGTCGGCGTCGGAGGCGGACCACACCTGCCGCAGTGCGCGGCCGCGGCCCTTCTGCTCCAGCCGGACCGTGCGGACCTCGGCGATCTCGGCGGCCAGCCCGGCCGCGATGACGGGGGGGGGGGTGGCGTCGGTGCTGGCGTTGTCGGCGATCGTGATCCGGAAGGTGTAGGGGAACCCGCCGGTGAGGAAGGCGTGCAGCCGCCGCACCGAGGACTCCACATCGGACTCCTCGTTGAACACCGGGACGACGATGTCCAGCACGGTTCGTCCGGGCCGCTGCGGTGGCGGCGGCACGTCGGGTCGGGTCACGGTCTCGGGGCCGGTGACGACTGGGGTCATGGCACCGACGGTCGTCCCCGGCTCTGTCGCGGCCGTGTGATCGACCTGTGCGCCGGCTGTGAGCACGTGCCCGCCGGTCACGACGCCGCCCCGGACAGGTCGTAGAGGGTGACGCCGTCGACGGTCCGGGCCGGGAACGACGCCTGCACCCACTCCGCGATCCGGGTCGCCGCGTCGCTGCCGCCGGTGTCCGAGCTCGCGATCATGCCGCCGCCGGAGCCGCCGACGAACCAGTGCACCCGCCCGTCCGCCACCATCTGCCGGAACGCGTCGAGTGTCGGGTACGGGTCGGTGCCGTTGAACCCGCCGAGGGCGAGGACGGGGCCACCGGACGCCAGCTGGTACCCGGCCGCCTGGTTCGAACCGACGGCCGCCGCGACCCAGGTGTAGTCCGCCGCGTCCTCCTGCAGCAGGGCCGTGACCTGTGCGGACGGGGTGGGGGAGCCGAGGATGTCGCCGGGCCCGCCACCCGGTGCGCCACCGTCGGGGAGGCCGTTCGCGGGCCCGCCCGCACCGCGACCGTCGCGCATCCCGCCGGGGCCGCCGCGCCCGCCCGGCCCGGACCCGTGGCCCTCCGGCCCGGAGGCCGGGATCGCGCCCGTGTGCGGCGTCGCCGCCGTGGCCACCGACCACGCGGCGGTGCCGCCCAGCCCGGCCAGCACCGCCGCCACCACGACGCCCGCGGCGAGCGCCCGCGGCATCCGGTGCACCCCGGTCAGTGCGGCGGCCGCGACCAGGCCCAGGACCGGCACCGTCCAGCGCAGCCACGGCAGTCAGCCGGCCGCCCCCGCGAGCAGCGCGGACGACCACCCGGCGGCGAGCAGCACCGTCGCCGCCAGCAGCAGCCGGGACGCGAGCGCGGCCCGGTCCCGCCACAGCGTCACGACGCCGATGCCGGTCAGCGCCGCGACCGCGGGGGCCGGCGCGACCGTGTAGTAGCTGTGGATGATCCCGGCCATCAGGCTGAACGTCAGTCCGGTGACCACGAGCCAGCCGCCCCACAGCAGGGCGGCGGCCCGCGCCCGGTCGGTGCGGGGTGCGCGCCGGGACCGCCACAGCAGGACGCCGAGCAGCAGCATCGCGACCGGCAGCAGCCACGACGCCTCCCGGCCCATCTCCGAGCCGAACAGCCGCAGCAGCCCGGTCTCGCCCCAGCCGCCACCGGCACCGCCCCCGACCGAGCCGACCTCGTCGCCGGTCAGCCGTCCGACGCCGTTGTAGCCGAACACCAGCTCCAGGACGCTGTTCCCCTGCGACCCGCCGATCCAGGGCCGGTCGGCCGCCGGCCACAGCTCGACGACCAGCACCCACCAGCCCGCCGACACCAGCAGCGCGACGCCGGCGGCGAGCAGCCCTCGGACCCGCGGCCACCAGGCGACCGGCGCGGCCAGCAGCCAGACCAGCGTGAACGCGGGCAGCACCAGGAACGCCTGCAGCATCTTCGCGAGGAACCCGTACCCGATGAGCGCACCGGCGAGGACGAGCCAGCGGGTCCGGCCCTGCTCGACGGCCCGGGTGACCGCGTACGCCGCGCCGGTCAGGACCAGCACGAGCATCGCGTCCGGATTGTCGAAGCGGAACATCAGCACGGCGACCGGGGTCAGTGCCAGCACCGCCCCGGCGAGCAGACCGGCGGCGTCACCGGCGACCCGGCGGACCGCCGCGTGCAGCAGCGCCACCGAGCCGACGCCCATCAGCGCCTGCGGTACCAGGACGCTCCAGGAGGACAGCCCGAACAGCCGGACCGACAGTCCGATCGGCCACAGCGCACCGGGCGCCTTGTCGACGGTGATGCCGCCCGCGGCGTCGGACGCGCCGAAGAACCATGCCGACCAGCTCTGCGCACCGGCCTGGGCGGCGGCCGCGTAGAACGCGTTCGCCCAGCCGGACTCCGACAGCCCCCAGAGGTAGAGCACCGCCGTCCCGGTGAGCAGGGCGGCGAGCGGCACGTGCCGCCGCCACCGGCGCGGGGGCGCCGGCTCCCGCGCGGGGACCGGCCGGGAACGCTGCAGGGTGCTCGTCACGCCCGCCGACGCTGCCGGGGCCCGCTGTGCCGTCCCGGTGATCGACCTGTGCGGGGGCTGTGTACCGCCCGGGCTACCCCGCCAGCGCGCCCAGCTGCGCCGCGCGCACTGGTGCGGTCTGCGCCTGCACCAGGTAGAACATCGCCTCCCGGGCCCAGCGCTGCTCCGGGCTCGACGCCAGCAGCGCCGACCCGGCGCGGGCCGCGACCAGCCCCTGCGCCGCCCGCACGGTGAGCGCCGCGAGCTCGCCGCGCAGCGCCGTCCGCTCGGCGGTCCGCTCCCGCAGCGGCACCCCGGTGAGCAGGGCGTACACCTCCGCGCGGCGCCGTGCGGCCTCCGGTGCCAGCGCGGCGGCGAGGTCCACGGCCTCCGGGCGGTCCCGCTCCCGGCCCAGCCGGTCGAGCTCGGCCAGCACCCGGCGCAGCAGCCCGATCGAGGCGGGGGTCGCGTTCGCGGTGCGGGCGGCGTCGAGCTCGCGGTAGGGGGCGCCGTCGATCTCGGTGAGCACCGCGTCGCCCCCGACGGCCAGGTCGTCGAACTCGACGGCGACGGTGCGGGTCCCGCCCATCACGCTCAGCGGCAGCGGCGCACCGGCCCGCAGTCCGGGTGTCTCCCGGGCGGGGACGAGGACGAACAGGTACCGGTCGCCGGGCGCCACGGCGCCGATCATCAGCAGGTCGGTCAGTCCCCACCCGGTGCACCAGTCGGAGCGGCCGCGCAGCCGCCACCCGGTGCCGTCCGGCTCGGCCGTCACCGCAGGCGGGCCCGGCCGGCGCAGGTGCGCGATCGCGATCCCGGACCGGCGGGCGCCGGAGCCCAGGTCCGCCCGGTGCAGTGCGGCGGCAGGTCCGGTGCGCACGGTCCGCTCCGGCAGCTCCGCGGGCCCGCCCCGGGCGAGCTGCTGCGGGGTGCGGTGCTGGGTGCCGACGAACCAGGTCGCCCCGCACGCCCCGGCCAGCAGTTCGACCGTCTCGGCGTCGACCCGGGCGTCGCCGCCGAGGCCGCCCTCGTCGACCGGGACGGCGACCGAGAGCAGCCCCGCCCGCGCCACCGCCTCGCACGACTCCCGGGACACCCCGCGCGCCGGGTCGTCGGCCGCGGCGGCCCGCGGGGCGAGGACGGTCCCCGCGATCCCGGACGCCGCGACGACGGCCGGGTGCGCGGCGAGCTCGGCCGGGGGAGCGAACGGATCGGTGCCGGTGGACGCACTCACCCGGGCACCGTCGCACGGGCGCCGTCGCGGCGGGCCGGTATCGGGCGGATCCACACCCGACGTCACACCCGCCGCGAACCCGGTGGCGGACGGCGCGGCGCGCGGGGAGGATCCGCCGGTGCCCGAACCGCGGACCCCGGTGCCCGACCTGACGACCCCGCGGCTGCTGCTGCGCCGGTGGAGTCCCCAGGTCGCGGCCGCCGTCGTCGCCGGGGCCCGGCGGGACGGCTGGGCCGCCGACTTCCCCGCCTGCGGCGACCGGGAGATCGCCCGGCTCCTCGCCCGCGACCCGGGCGGGCCCGGCTGGGGGCGGCACGGCCACCGGCTGCTGGTGGAGCGGGCGACCGGCCTCGTCGTCGGCGGGGCCGGCCTGTTCCCGGACGGCGACGGCGGCCTGGAGCTCGGGTACGGCGTCGTCGTGTCGCGGCGCGGGCGCGGCTACGCCACGGAGGCCGCCCGCGCGCTGGCCGCGCTCGCGCTGGCCGACGGCGTGCCCCGGGTCGTCGCCGGTGTGGAGCCCGGCAACCCGGCGTCGGTCCGGGTGCTGGAGCGCATCGGGATGCACCGCACCGGCTCCGCCGACGGGGCCGACCGGTACCGGCTGGCGGCGACATAGGCTCTTCTGCTGTGACCCGACCCCGACTGGTCGCCCTGGACATCGACGGCACGATCGTGCACGGGAAGCGACCCCCGTCCGCCGCCGTTCTCGACGCGATCACCGCCGCCGGCCGGCACGCCGTGGTGATGCTCTGCACCGGCCGGACCGTCGTCGGCGTCGCGCCCGCGCTGGACCGGATCGGCCTGGACACCGGGGTCACGCTGACCTCGAACGGCGCCGTCGAGATGGACACCGCCACCCGCCGGGTGCTGTCGGTGTCGCGGTTCGACGTCGGCGCGGGCCTCGCCCGGCTGCGCGAGCACTTCCCGGGGGCGGTGTTCGCGGGGGAGCACGTCGGCGTCGGGCAGCGGGTGAGCGGCCCGTTCCCGGACGGGATCCTCGCCGGGAACGTGACGGAGGTCGGCGTCGAGGGGCTGCTCCGCGAGCCCACCCCGAAGCTGATCATGTACTGGCCGGGCCGGACCCCCGCCGAGACGGCCGAACGCGCCGCCGGACTGGAGTTCGACGACGCCACGATGACCCTCGACCACGAGCTGCCCTGGGTGACGCTGGTCCCCGCCGGGGTGTCCAAGGCGTCCGGGCTGGCTCGCGTCGCGGCCCGGCTCGGGATCGACCGGGCCGACGTCCTCGCCGTCGGCGACGGCGACAACGACCGCGAGATGCTGCGCTGGGCCGGGCACGGCGTCGCGATGGGCCAGGCCCCGCCGGAGGTGCACGCCGACGCCGACTCCAGCACCGCGACCGTCGCCGAGGACGGGCTCGCGGCGGCGCTGCGGCGCTGGTTCTGAGGGACCTACCGGCCGAGCTCGACCGGCACGCCCGCGACCAGCGGCTCCGCCGGTTCCAGCACCGCCCCGCAGGACGGCGGCCGCGGCGGCAGCCCCCCGTCGGGGAGGACCTCCACCGACCAGGCACGACCGTCGGTGCACCGCACCGTGACCGGGCCCGGCTCGTGCGCGGCGTCCACGTGCAGGGCGCCGGCGTGACCGATGCCGGTGTGCTCACGGACGGCGAGCTCCGCGACCTGCTGCACCGGCTCCAGCCCGGCGTGCCCGCGGCACGACCACGGGTCGACGCCGCCGCCGGCCGCCGCCTTGAGCGCCGCCAGCCCGCTGCCGGTGTCGAGCCGGCCGTAGGCGTACCCGGTGGGCAGGACCAGCGCGGTCGGCGCGAAGCGGTGCCCGCCGAGGTGGGTGCACTCCCAGACGTCGGCGCCCTCGGCGCCGAGGTCGGCGGCGAGCGCGCGGCCGCGGACGGCGCAGCAGACGTCGCGCCTGCCGTGCGCGCACACCAGCATCACCGGGTCGGTGACGGGCTCGCCGGCGTCCGGGTCGAACGTGATCCGGGCGAGGTCGTCGGTGCTGCGGACGGACTGCCGGGTGACCCGGGACGCGCCCGGGGCCAGGTCGGCGACGTAGACCGTGCGCGCGCCGTCGCAGTCCCGTCCGGCCCGCCCGGTCCGGCGGAGGAGCAGCAGCAGGACGTCCTCGTGGCGCAGCCGCGTGTACAGCCCGGCGACGTCGGGATCCGGGTGGTCGGCGACCGTGCGCGGCCAGGCACCGACGTGCTCGACGGCGACCAGCCGGCGGGCGGCGGGTGCGGTCCCGGTCAGCGGTTCACCGGCGTCCTCGCTGAGCGCGGCGCAGCCGGCGCGCAGGGGAGCCCCCGCGGCCCGCGGGCCTTCGAGCGGGGAGGTGACCGTCATCGGGTCAGTGTAGGGAAGGCTGACCTAACTTCAAGCCGGACCCCCGGTCGGGCGGTCCGTACCCCCGGTCGTGATCAGGAACGACCCGGGAGCTCGGCACGCAGGACCTTGCCGGTCTGGTTGCGCGGCAGCTCGTCGAGGAAGTGCACGTCCCGCGGGACGGCGAACTTCGCGAGGTCGGCCTTGACCCGGTCGCGGACGGCGTCGGCGGAGACGTCGGCGCCCGGCTCGAGGACGACCCAGGCGGCGAGACGCTGGCCGTAGTCGTCGTCGTCCACACCGAGAACGCAGGCCTCACGGACCCCGTCCATCCCGGAGACGAGGTCCTCGACCGGGCCCGGGTGCACGTTCTCGCCACCGGAGACGATCATGTCGTCGGCCCGGCCGGTCAGGAACAGCCGTCCCGCCCCGTCGAGGTGCCCGACGTCGCCGGTGCCGAGCAGGCCGTCGCGCTCCTCGAGGCCCTCCTCGCCGCCGGTGTAGCCCTCGAACGGGAGGTCGTTGCCGACGAACACCCGGCCCTCGACGCCCGGCGCGGCGGCCCGGTCGTCGTCGTCGAGGACGAGCAGGGTGGTGCCGGCCGGGGCGCGGCCCGCGGTGCCGGGGGCGTCGCGCAGGTCCTGCGGACCGGCGATCGACACCCAGGACACCTCGGTCGAGCCGTAGAGGTTGTAGAGGCAGTCGCCGAAACGGTCCATGAAGTCCTGCGCCTGCCCGCCGGGCAGCGCGGACCCGGAGACGGCGACGATCCGCGGGGCGTGGCCGGACGTCCAGCCCGCTGCGCCGGACTCCAGCACCCGCTGCAGCATCACCGGGACCGCGAACACCGTGGTGCACCGGCGCTCGGCGACCGCGCCGAGCAGGCCCTCCGGGGTGAACCTCCGGCGCAGTACGACCGTCGCGCCGTGCAGCGAGGCCAGCAGCAGCCCGGCGTTGCCCCAGGTGTGGAACAGCGGCGCGGCGATGTGCACCGGCTCCGCGGCGCGCAGCGGGATCGCCGAGAGGATCGACGCGGCCGGGGCCAGGCTCGACGGGTGCGGCCGCCGGGCGCCCTTCGGCGTGCCGGTCGTACCGGAGGTCAGGACGATCTGCTTCGACGGCTCGGGCCGGAAGGGGAGCTCGCCCGGCCCGCCCCGCGCCACCATCACCTCGAGGTCGTCGAGCACCCGGTCGCCGGCGGCTCGCGGCCGGTCGGGGGTCGACGTCAGCACCGCGCGCGGGCCGTCCGGGACGATGCCGAGGAAGTCCGGGTCGGTGACGATCGTGTGCAGCTGCTGCTGGTCCTGCACGCCGCGCATCTGCTCCGCGGACAGCCCGGTGTTGACGAGCACGACGTCGGCGCCCGCCTTCCCGGCGGCGATCATGGCCTCGATCGGCGCCCGGGCGTTGCGGCAGAGCACCCCGACCGGTGCGCCCGGCCCGGCTCCGGAGTCGAGCAGCGCGAGCGCGAGCCGGTCGGTGCGCTGGTCGAGCTCGGCGTAGGTGGTGACGCCGTCGTCGTCGACGACCGCGAGCCGGTACGGGTGCCGGGCCGCGCCGACGGCGAACGCCGCGGTGATGCTGTGGCCGTACCGCACGAACGCGCGGCCCATCCCGTAGAGCCGGCCGGGCCCGAGCGGACGCACCACGCCGGACCGGGTCAGGGCGACGGCCGCGCGGGCGGTGCCGCTGCCCAGCTCGTAGGCCGAGCGTGCGGTGCCGGACAGGTTCTGGAGCAGCGGGGAGGCGGCCATGCGCCGCAGTCTCGCAGTGCTCTCCCCGGCGTCGCCGGGTCCGGTGGCGGGTGATGTGTCAGAGGTCACGGCGAGCACCTGTCATGTTCCGGGGTGTGACGACGATGTCTCCGTGGGTGACCCACAGGTCACCGCTCACGTCAGCACACCGTCGGGGATCCTGATGCGCCTGTACCTGCCTGCCCGCACGCCCGCCTCCGGCCGCACCCTGGTCCGGGCCGGTCGTCCCACGAAGACCATGCCCGGCTTCGGCGGTCTCGCCGGCGTCTGCCGGTGCGGCGCCGCCCGCCCCGCCGACTCGCACGCGCTGCCGTGGCGCGACTGCCCGGCCTGCGTCCCGCAGCGGGCGCACGCCACGCGCTGAGCGGCGGCCGGGCCGCGATCTCGTAGGTTCCGGGTCGACGACGTCCGATCGATCGGCCCGGAGGCCTGCGTGACGCCCCCCACCCCGGACATGCGGCTGCGTGCCCTGGAGCGCGACGACCTCGCGTTCGTGCACGAGCTCTCCAACGACTCCGGGATCATGTCCTACTGGTTCGAGGAGCCCTACGAGGCGCTCGTCGAGCTGCAGGACATCTACGACCGGCACGTCCACGACGTCCGCGAGCGCCGGTTCGTCATTCAGCTCGCCGCCGCCGGCGGCTCCGGCGACGATCCTGCCGTGCGCGATGGCCGGGCCGGCCTCGTCGAGCTGGTGGAGATCGACTACATCCACCGCAAGGCCGAGTTCCAGATCATCGTGCACCCGGCGTTCCAGGGCCGGGGTCTCGCCGCGCGTGCGACGTCCGCCGCGCTGGACTACGCCTTCGGCGTGCTCAACCTGCACAAGGTCTTCCTCGTCGTGGACGTCGACAACACCCGCGCGGTGCGCGCCTACGAGCGCACCGGGTTCGTCGTCGAGGGCGAGCTGCGCGAGGAGTTCTTCGCGAGCGGCCGCTACCGCGACGCCTACCGGATGGCGATCCTCCAGGACCAGCACCTCGGGCGGTCCTGACCCCGGACGCCGGTGTGCCGGGACCGGACCGGCCGGCAGGGAGGGGGACCCGTCGGCCGGTCCGGTGGGTGCCGGCCGCGGGCATGCGGCCGGGGCCTTCGCCGTCACCCGGGCGCGTGGACCGTTCCCCCGGCGGGGGCCGATCCGCGTCCTCGGTCGTGACGTCGACACGGCCGAACAGTACTATCCGAAGAAGAGGTCATGTCAAAGTCTTCGGGAGGCACGGCGATGAGCAGCAGAAACAGGGTCTGGATCGGCGTGGCGCCGATGTCGCCGTCATGGAACACCGACTCGTGTCACCGTTGATCGTCCGTCTCTCGTGAGTCGCGGCGGCGGACGGCGCGGCACCGCCCGATCCGGCTGCGGTCCCGCCGTGGGACGCCGCCCCCACCGCCTTCCCCGGGTAGGGTCCGCACCGATGTCCGGATCGCCGCCCGCCGGGGACGAGTACCCCATCGACCAGCTCGCCGCGCGGGCCGGGATGACCGTGCGCAACGTGCGCGCACACCTGTCCCGTGGCCTGCTGCAGGCAGGGGAGATGCGTGGCCGCATCGCCTGGTACGGCCCCGAGCACCTCGCCCGGCTCGACCTCATCGCCGGGCTGCAGCGCCGCGGCTTCTCCCTCGCGGCGATCGGCGTGCTGATCAACCAGACGCCGTCGGGCAGCGCCGAGGAGGCGCTGCGGCTCTACCGCGGCATGCTCGCGCCCTGGCAGCCCGAGGAGCCCGTCGAGATCGACGAGAGCGAGTTCGTCGAGTGGGCGGGTGCCGAGCTCCCGGCGGAGTCGCTCGCCCTCCTCGCCGGGTCCGGGCTGCTGGAGTGGCCGTCGGAGGGGCGCCTGCGGATCCTCAACCCGTCGATGGTGCGGGCCGGGGTGCACGCCATCGCGCTCGGCCTGTCGCCGGAGTCGGTCGTCGAGGTCGGGGTGGCGCTGCGCGGGCGCACCCGGGAGATCGCGGACATGTTCGTCGCCCTGTTCCGCGACCAGGTGTGGCAGGCGCACGTCGACGCCGGCCTGCCCCGCGACGGCGTCGCCGACCTGCGGACGGCCGTCGAGGCGTTGCAGCCGGTCGCGACCCAGTCGCTGCTCGGCGCGTTCCGGCAGACGATGCAGGAGGCGATGGACGACTTCATCCGCCAGCTCTCCGGGGACCTCGCGCCGGCCACCCCGGCCACCGGCGACCGGGACTGACCGGCACTCACGCGCCCGGCAGCTCGACGGTGAAGACCGTCCGCCCGGGCTCGTTGTCCACCGACACGGTGCCGTCGTGCGCCGCGACCACCGCGGACACGATCGCCAGGCCGAGCCCGGTGCTCGGGGTGTCGTTGCCGGCCCGGCTGCGGCCCTCCGCCCCGCGGGCGAACCGCTCGAACACCCGGGGCAGGACCTCGGGCGGGATGCCCGGGCCGTCGTCGCCGACCCGGAGGCGGACGCGGCCGGGGGCCGGCCGGTCCAGGCCGACGGTCACCGACGTGCCCGGCGGGGTGTGGGTGCGCGCGTTCGCCAGCAGATTGGTGACGACCTGCGCGAGCCGGTGGGTGTCGCCGGTGACGGTGACGGGGTCGTCGGGCAGCCGGGGGTACCAGCGGTGCTCCGGGCCGGCGACGTGGGCGTCACCGACGCCGTCGAGCACCAGGCGGGTCAGGCCGACCTCGGTGCGTTCGAGGGGGCGGCCGAAGTCGAGACGGGCCAGCAGGAGCAGGTCCTCGACGAGGGTGCTCATGCGCTCGGCCTGGGAGGTGATCCGGGTCAGGGCGTGGGTGGTGCCGGCCGGGCCGGGGTCGGGTTCGCGGCGGGACAGCTCGGCGTAGCCGCGGATGGCGGCGAGCGGGGTGCGCAGCTCGTGGCTGGCGTCGGCGACGAAGCGGCGCAGCCGGGTCTCGGACTCCTGGCGTGCGGCGAGCGCGCCCTCGACGTTGTCGAGCATGTGGTTCAGGGCGGTGCCGACCTGGCCGACCTCGGTGCGGGGATCGGGATCGGGGACGCGCGCGGCCAGATGTACCTCGCCGCGGTCCAGCGGCAGCGCGCCGACCCCGGCGGCGACACCGGCGACCCGTTCGAGGGGTCGCAGTTCGCGGCGGACGAGGACGGCGGCGCCCAGCCCCGCGAGCACGACGGCGGCGCCGAGCACGATCACCTCGGTGACCAGGAGCCGGTCGACGGTCTCGCCCGCACTGTCGGGCTGCGCGACGACGTAGGTCCTCGTGCCGGCGACGTGCGCGACCGCCCGGTAGTTCCCCGGCGAGAGCGCCGTGTCGTGCGGGGCGCCGTCGGCAGGGACGGTCTGCAGGGCCGCGACGTCGGTGTCCGCGACCGAGGTGCCGGTCCCGCCCCGCTCGGCGCGTTCGGCGCGCTCGACCCGGCCGGCGTCGAACACGGCGGCCATCGAGCCGGGCCCCTGACCGGGACCGATGAGGAACCCGTCGCCCGGGACGGCCGGCAGCGGCGAGCGCCCCGGCCCGGGTGCGCCCGAGCCGGCGTCCGGCGCGGTGCGGTCCCCGGACGGGTCGGCCACCGACCCGGGCGGCTGCCCGGTCTGCCGGGAGACGAAGCCGTCGAGGGCGAGGACGAGCTCCCGGTCCTGCCGGGACGACAGGTAGCGGTCGAGGGAGAGCGTCGTCGTCACGCCGATCGCCACGCAGGCGACGGTGAACACCAGCAGGACGGTGATCACCAGCCGGGCGCGCAGGGAGCGCACCCGCCCGGAGACCCGCGTGACGACCATGCGACCCGTCCTACTCCGCCGCGGGCCGCAGTACGTAACCGGCGCCGCGCACCGTGTGGATCATCGGGGCGTACCCGGCGTCGATCTTCTTGCGCAGGTAGGAGACGTAGAGCTCGACCACGTTGGACTGGCCGCCGAAGTCGTAGTTCCAGACGCGGTCGAGGATCTGGGCCTTCGACAGCACCCGGCGCGGGTTGCGCATCAGGTAGCGCAGCAGCTCGAACTCGGTCGCGGTGAGCTCGATCGGGCGGTCGGCGCGGCGCACCTCGTGCGCGTCCTCGTCGAGCACCAGGTCCCCGACGACGAGCTCGGACGAGCGCTGCGCGGCCGCCATCCCGGCCCGGCGCAGCAGCCCCCGCAGCCGGGCGACGAGCTCCTCCAGCGAGAACGGCTTGATCACGTAGTCGTCGCCGCCCGCGGTGAGGCCGGCGACCCGGTCCTCGACCGCGTCGCGCGCGGTCAGGAACAGCACCGGCACCTCGGGGGTGCCTGCCCGGACGCGGCGCAGGACCTCGAAGCCGTCGACGTCGGGCAGCATGACGTCGAGGACGATCGCGTCCGGCCGGAACTCCCGGGCGTGCCGCACCGCGGTCGCACCGTCACCGGCGGTCCGGACCTCCCAGCCCTCGTAGCGCAGCGCCATCGAGAGCAGGTCCGACAGGGTCGACTCGTCGTCGACGACCAGCACCCGGATCGGGCTGCCGTCGGCGCGGCGCAGCTGGTCGGCTCCCCGGTCGATCACCTCGGTCATGGTGCCAGCACACAGCCCCGACCTGTGCGACGGCTGTCGGCATGCTGCGACCGGGTCAGCGGGCCCGCCAGTACCCGGTGGCGTAGACGGCGCGCCGGTCGAAACCGCGGTCGCCGAGCAGGTGCGCGCGCAGGTCCTTCACCGCCGCGGACTCGCCGGACAGCCACGCCTGCCCGCGCCCGGCGGGCAGCTCGGCGGCGTGCACGGCCGCGACCAGCGGCTCGCCGGCCGGGTCGGACCCGCGGTGCACCCAGTGGACCTCGGCGTCGCCGGGCAGCGGCTGCTCCTCGTCGGGCCCGGAGACCTCGACTATCGCCCGGACGGGCACCGCCGGATGCTCCTCCGTGAGCGTCTCCAGCACGGTGGCGAGGGCGGGCAGCGCCGACTCGTCGCCGATGACGACCTGGTGCTCGGCCGCCGGGTCCGGGGCCCAGCGGCCGCCGGGCTCGGACACCCCGACCCAGTTCCCGGGTTCCGTCGCCACCGCCCAGGCCGCCGCCGGGCCGTACCCGGCGTGCACGACGAAGTCGACGTCGAGTTCGCCGTGCGCCCCGGCGCCGGGGGAGAAGCGGCGCACCGTGTAGGTCCGGATCGCCGGGCGGGCCTCACCGGCGGGCCACACCGGACCGCCGGTCGACGCGCGCGGCACCGCGGGGCGCTCCTGCCCCTCGACCGGGAAGAACATCTTGATCCGGCGGTCCGGGCCGTGGCCGGGGAAACCGGCCAGCTCCTCGCCGGTGAGGGTCACCCGGATCATCCCGGGCGTGACCCGCTCGGTGCGGGTCACCTGCAGCAGGCGGGGCGCGGTCGTGCTCATGGCCGACCAGTCTCCCGGACGGACGCCTCAGCGGTTCCGGCGGAGTCCCGCCAGCCCGGTCCAGGCGACCTCCATGAGGTAGTCGGTGGCCTGCTCGGCGGTGACGCGCTCGTCCTGCCCGCGCCAGACGGCGAGCCGCTCCCCGGCCCCGACGATCACCTGCGCCCAGCCGGTGAGCCGTTCCGGCTCGGTGCCCGGCACCTGGGCGGCGAGCAGCCCGGCGATGAAGTCGGTCTGCTGGGCGCGGATCTCCTCCAGCGCGTCGTCGGCCACCCCGGCCTCGGAGCAGAACAGCTGCCAGGCCGGTGCCCTGCGGTCCAGGTAGGTGAAGAACGCCAGCGTGCCGCCGCGCAGCATCGACTCCGGGTCGTGCGCGGCGCCCGCGGCCTCCGCGACGACCTCGAGCAGCTCGGCCCGTGCCCGCGCGATCGCGGCGAGCAGCAGGCCCTCCTTGGAGCCGAAGTGCGCGTAGAGCACCGGCTTGGTGACACCGACGCGCTCGGCGACGGCCTCCATCGACGTGTTCGCGTAGCCGCGCTCGCCGAACACGGCGACGGCGGCGTCGACGATCTGGCGCTCCCGTTCGGCCCGGGGCACGCGGCGCCGGGGTCCCGGAACGGTCTGCGTGGTCACGGCGGGGACCCTACCCGCAGTAAGTTACCCGTGGTAGGTTACCGTCGGTAACAGTGATGTGAGCCGACGTGATCCGGAGGGGACGCATGTCCGAGCAGGTCGACACGCTGATCGTCGGGAGCGGATTCGCCGGGCTGGGTGCCGCCATCCGGCTGGACGGGGCCGGGCGCCGCGACTGGCTGATGCTGGAGAAGGCGGAGACCCTCGGCGGCACCTGGCGGGACAACGTCTACCCGGGCTGCGCCTGCGACGTGGAGTCGCACCTCTACTCGTTCTCGTTCTTCCCGAACGACGACTGGAGCCGCACCTTCGCCCGGCAGGCCGAGATCCGCGCCTACCTGGAGGACGTGGCCGACCACTACCGGCTGCGCGACCGGATCCGGTTCGGCGCGCACGTCACCGGTGCCGAGTGGGACGGCGCCGCCTGGGACGTCACGCTCGCCGACGGCACGCTGCTGCGGGCGCGCTACGTCGTGTTCGGCACCGGCGCCCTGCACGAGCCGTCGGTCCCCGAGATCGAGGGCCTGGAGGAGTTCGCCGGCACCGCGTTCCACTCGGCCCAGTGGGACCACGGCACCGACCTGCGCGACAAGCGCGTCGCCGTGATCGGCACCGGCGCCTCGGCGATCCAGTTCGTCCCGGCGATCGCCCCGGAGACCGAGCACCTCACGCTGTTCCAGCGGACCGCACCGTGGGTGCTGCCCAAGCCCGACAAGCCGATCCGGGAGCGCACCCGGCGCGCGTTCCGCCGGGTGCCCGGGCTGCGGCGGGCCTACCGGACGGCGCTGTACTGGCGGCACGAGGCGATGGTCGTCGGCTTCATGCACCCGCGGATCATGAAGCTCGCCGAGCGCGCGGCGCGGCTGTACCTGCGGCGGACCTTCGCGGGCGACCCGGAGCTGCGCCGGAAGGTCACCCCGGACTTCACGATGGGCTGCAAGCGCGTCCTGATGAGCAACGACTACTACCCGGCACTGCGCCGCGACGACGTCTCCGTCGAGACCACCGGCATCGACCGGATCACCGCGCGCGGCGTCGTCACCACCGACGGCGTCGAGCACCCGTGCGACGTCATCGTGTTCGGCACCGGGTTCCGGGTCGGCGACGGCATGAGCCGGATGGCGATCACCGGCCGCGACGGCGTCAAGCTCGCCGACGCCTGGCGGGACGGCCCGCAGGCGCTGCACGGCACGACGGTCTCCGGGTTCCCCAACCTGTTCGCCGTCGTCGGGCCGAACACCGGGCTGGGGCACAGCTCGATGGTGCTGATGATCGAGTCGCAGCTGAACTACGTCCTCGACGCGATGGAGCTGGTCGACCGCAACCGCGCCGTCGCGATCGACACCCGCGCCGAGGTGCAGGACGCGCACAACGCCGACCTGCAGGACCGTCTGGGCGCGGCCGTCTGGGGCTCCGGCGGGTGCGCGTCCTGGTACCTCGACGAGCACGGCCGCAACCGCACGCTGTGGCCCGGCTACACCTTCACCTTCCGGAACCGGACCCGCCGGGCCGACCCGGCCGCGCACGAGCTCGTCGCCTAGCTTGGGCGGGGTGGACGACCCCGTCTGGACCTACGCGCTGCCCATGACCACCCGGTTCCGCGGGATCACGGTCCGGGAGGGGCTGCTGCTGCGGGGGCCTGCGGGCTGGGGCGAGTTCTGCCCCTTCGCCGAGTACGACGACCGCGAGGCCGTCGCCTGGCTGGCCGCGGCCCGGGAGGCGGCCCACGAGGGCTGGCCGGAGCCGGTGCGCGACCGGATCCCGGTCAACGCGACCGTGCCCGCCGTCGGCCCCGAGCACGCGCAGCGGATCGTGCGGGCCTCCGGCGCCACCACGGCGAAGGTCAAGGTCGCCGAGAAGGGCCGGCCGGCGGCGGAGGACGAGGAGCGGGTCGCCGCCGTGCGGGACGCGCTCGGCCCGTCCGGCCTGGTCCGGGTCGACGCGAACACGGCGTGGACGGTCGACGAGGCGGTCGCCGCGATCGCCCGGCTGGAGAGGGCCGCGGGCGGGCTGGAGTACGTCGAGCAGCCCTGCGCCTCGGTGGAGGAGCTCGCCGCGGTGCGGCGCGCCGTGGACGTGCCGGTGGCCGCCGACGAGTCGATCCGCCGTGCGGAGGACCCGATGCGGGTGGTGCGTGCCGAGGCGGCCGACGTCGTCGTCCTCAAGGTGTCGCCGCTCGGCGGGGTGCGGCGGGCGCTGCGGATCGCGCAGGAGTGCGGGCTCCCGGTCGTCGTGTCGTCGGCCGTCGAGTCCGGGGTCGGGCTGGCCGCCGGGCTCGCGCTGGCCGGGGCGCTGCCCGAGCTGCACCACGCCTGCGGGCTCGGGACGGCGTCGCTGCTGGCCGCCGACGTCGTCGCCGAGCCCTACCTCCCGGACGGCGGGTTCCTCCCGGTGCCGCGCCGGGCCCCGGAGCCGGTGCACCGGGACGGGGCCGCGGCGCCGCCGGACCGCGACGCCTGGTGGCGGGCCCGGTACGACCGCGTCGCGGCGCTCAGTACTGGTTGACCTTCGCGTCCCGGCGCAGCGCGACGTCGATCGCCTTCGCCGGGCCTGGGATGCGGTACTGCCCCTTCACCAGCTTCCCGGCGGTGGGCACCTCGCCCTTCGCGGGCCACGTCGAGGAGTCCCACAGCGACGACCGCAGGAACGCCTTCGCGCAGTGCAGGAACAGCTCGTCGATCTCGACGACGATCGCCACGTCGGGCGTGGACCCCTTGACCTCGAGCCGGTCGGCGAAGTCGGGCTCGTGCACGATCCGGGCGCGGCCGTTGATCCGCACCGTGTCGTTGGACCCCGGCACGACGACGATCATCCCGACCCGCGGGTCGTGCAGGATGTTGCGCAGCGAGTCCAGCTTCCGGTTCCCCTTGCGGTCGGCGAAGGCCACCGTGCGCTCGTCGAGCACCAGGATGCAGCCGGCGGGGTCGCCCCGCGGCGAGACGTCGACGCCGTCCGGTCCGGTCGTCGCGAGCAGGAAGAACGGCGACGCCGCCAGGAAGTCCGCCGTCACCGGGTCGACCCGGTCGCGGGCCTTGTCCCGGATCGCGGCGCTCGTCTCGCCGATGACCTCGCGCAGCCGCGCCTCGTCGGTGATCTCGTCCATGTGCTCCCCCAAGGTCTTAGGACACCCTAACCGTGAAGGGGCTTCACGGAAACGGCGCCCGGCTCACACCACGGCGGACAGTGCGAGCAGGAGCAGGAAGGAGACGACCGAGGAGATCGACGGGCCGAGCGTGTACGTCTTCAGCGCACCCCGGACGGACAGGTCGAACACCGACTTGAACAGCCAGAAGCCGTTCGCGTTCGGCAGGCCGCCGAACAGCGCCCCGGACAGCGCGGCGAGTCCGATGAGGACGGCCTCGCCGGGGCCCGCCGCCTGGGCGACGGGGGCGACGATCCCGACCGCGGTCAGCGCGCCGAGCGTGATGGACCCGACCGCCGCGTGCAGGACCGCGGCGATGATCCAGGTGAGGACGATCGGGGAGCCGAACCCCGAGCTGAACAGGCCCGACAGGTAGTCGCCCGCGTCCGTCCCGCCGACCAGCGCCGCGAAGCTGCCGCCGACGCCGGTCAGGACCAGGATCGACCCGCTGGTCCGCATGCCGCGGCGGACCGCCTCGTCCAGCTCCTCGGTGGCCAGCACCCGGCGGGCGACGACGTAGGCCACGCAGACGCCGGTGAACAGGGCGGTGCTGACGTCGCCGAGGACGTCGACGACCGTGCCCTGCACGCCCGCCGTGGTGAGACCCGCCCCGGCCAGGATCATCACGACGGTGACCAGCAGCGGGGCGGCGAACAGCCACAGTGGACCGTCGGGGAGCCGTGCCGGGGCGTCCGCACCGGTCGTGCCGACCGCCGCCCGGCCCGCCGGCTCCGGGGCGACGCCGTCGCCGTCGGGCGCGCGCGACCCACCGTCGTCGACGGGACCGGAGCCGGTGTCCGGCCGCGGCGCGGAGGCGCCGTCGCCGGGGTCCCCGTCGGGGAAGAGCTGGTCGCGCGCGGCGTTCCAGAGCCCGTAGCGGATCAGTGCGCTGTAGACGGCGACGGTGACGACGATCGTGAGCACGCCGACCGGCAACGCGTAGAGCAGCGCCTGCCCGACCGGGATGCCGAGCACGCCGATCACCGCCATCAGTGCGGTCCCGGGGACGACGAACGTGAGCCCGGCGGTGATGCCGATGATCGCCGTCCCGGAGAGCAGGCCGTGCCCGTCGCGGCCGAGCCGCGGCGACGCGTGCCGGGTCAGCGGACCGGCCAGCACGATGAGGACGTCCGTGAACACCGAGGCCAGCACGACGCCGAGGGACAATCCGTAGGCGTAGGGCACGCCGCCCCGCCCGAACGTCCGCAGCATCGCCTCGGCGATGCGTTGCGGCACACCGAGTGCCTGGACGAGCGAGCCCAGCAGGACACCGAACGCGATCAGGAGCCCGATCTCGCCCATCACCGAGCCGAAGCCCTCGGCGACGGCCGTGCTGGTCCCCTCGACCCCCTGACCGGTCGCGAGTCCGAGGTACGCCGCGCCGAGCACGAGCGCGATCACCGGCTCGACCCGGAGGAGGACGATCGTGCCGACGATGCCGACGATGCCGACGATGCCGACGATGCCGACGATGCCGACGATGCCGACGATGCCGACGATGCCGACGATGCCGACGACCGCGATCGCTATGTGCAGGATCGCCATTGATCCGATCACACCGTTCTCGCTTTCTCTGCGGTTCAGCCGGCCTGCCGGCTCCGGTCGGGGAAGTCGCCCGCGGCGAGCAGCGCCGAGGGCAGCGGTCGTTCGAGCACGGTCTCCAGCCAGCGGGCGCAGTCCCGGAGCCGCTCCAGGTCGTGGCCCACGTCGATCCCGCTGCACCGCAGGGCGTAGACGAGGTCCTCGGTCGCGACGTTCCCGGTCGCGGCGGGCGCGAACGGGCACCCGCCCGCGCCGCCGATGCTGCTGTCGAGCACGGTCACCCCGGCCTCGACGGCGGCGAGCGCGTTGGCGACGGCGGTGTTGCGGGTGTCGTGCAGGTGGATCCGCAGCGGGGTGCCGGGGGAGGCCTCGCGGGCCAGCGCGACGCGCTCGTGCACGTCCCGCGGGACGGCGACGCCGATGGTGTCGGCCAGCGCGATCTCCGCCGGTCCCGCGTCCGCGACCGCGGCGAGGCACGCGCCCAGCCGGTCGGGCGGGACCTCGCCCTCGAAGGGGCATCCGAACGACGCGCCGAGGGGCACCGTCACCGGGACGCCCGCGGCGCGCGCCCGCGGCAGCAGCCGGGCGACCAGTGCCAGGGCGCCGGCGGTGTCCGTGTTCTGGTTCCGGCGGCTGAACGTGTCGGTCACGACGGCGACGACGTCGATCTCGTCGACCCCGCAGGCGAGCGCGCGGTCGAGCCCGCGGTCGTTCATGACCAGCCCCGCGTACCGCACGCCCGGGCGGCGGGGGACCTGCGCCATCAGCTCCTCGGCGCCGGCCATCGCCGGGACCCGCGCCGGGTTCGCGAAGCTGACCGCCTCGATCCGCCGCGCGCCGGCGTCGACGCACCGGGCGACGAGCTCGAGCTTCTGCGGCACCGTCAGGTGGACGGCCTCGTTCTGCAGGCCGTCGCGGGGCGCGACCTCGACGAGCGTGATCCCGGTATCCGCGCCCATCTCAGACGACCCCCCGCGCGCGGAGCTCCGCGATCCGGGCGTGCTCCAGACCGAGGACCGACGACAGGACGGCGTCGGTGTGCTCGCCCAGCTCGGGGCCGAGGCTCCCGACCCGGCCGGGGGTGCCGGAGAGCTGCGGAACGACGTTCTGCATCGGGAACGGGCCGAGCGCGGGATGGGTGAGCCGGACGATCGCCTGCCGGGCGGCGAAGTGCGGGTCGCGGAGCATGTCCTCCGAGCGGTAGGCGAGCCCGGCCGGGACGCCCGCGTCGTGCAGCGCGTCGAGCAGCGCCGCGCTGTCCCGGGTCGCCGTGATCGCCCCGATCAGGGCGTCGAGCTTCGCGCCGTGCTCGCCGCGCGCGCCGTGGGTGGCGAACCGGTCGTCGTCGAGCCAGTCCTCGCGGCCGAGCACCGAGGCCAGCCTGCGGAAGACGGTGTCGCGGTTCCCCGCGATGAGCACCTCGGCGCCGTCCCGGGTGGGGTAGACGTTGCTGGGTGCGACGCCCGGAAGGGTGCTCCCGCTGCGTTCCCGCTGGAAACCGGCCAGCTCCCACTCCGGCAGCGACGCCTCCATCAGCGCGAGCACGGCCTCGTAGATCGCCGAGTCGACGACCTGGCCGATGCCGGTGCGCTGCCGGCCGACCACGGCCATCACGGTGCCCAGCGCGGCGAACGTCCCCGCGAGCGAGTCGCCGAGGGAGACGCCGATCCGGCCCGTCGGGCGTCCGGGCTCGCCGGTGAGGTGGCGGATGCCGCCCATCGCCTCGCCGATCACGCCGAACCCGGCGCGCTGCGCGTACGGCCCGGTCTGCCCGTAGCCGGTCACCCGGGTCATGATGATCCCCGGGTTGGTCCGGCTCAGGTCCTCGTAGCCGCAGCCCCAGCGCTCCATCGTGCCGGGGCGGAAGTTCTCCACCACCACGTCGGCGCGCTCCGCGAGGCCGCGGAGGATCTCCTGTCCCTCGGGGCTCCGCAGGTTGCAGGTCACGGACTTCTTGTTGCGGGCGATGATCGGCCAGGACAGCGAGTGGCCGGACGGCCGGCAGCTGCCCCACTGGCGCATGGGGTCGCCCGCGCCCGGGTCCTCGATCTTGATGATCTCGGCGCCGAAGTCGCCGAGCAGCTGGGCACAGAACGGGCCCGCGATGAGCGAGCCGGTCTCCACCACCCGGAGGCCGGCGAGCGGCCCGTCGGTCGTGGTGCCGGCAGCGGTGCTGCCGGGGGTCGTCGACGTCGTCGTCGTCATGGGGCTCGCCGGTCTCCTCCGCGTCGAGGCAGATCGCGTGGTGTACGCCACGTCAGCCTGCAAGTTGTACACATGATTCGTCAAGAGTTCGTTTTTTCCTGGGGATTACTTCCCGGAACGGCATTGATTGTGTACATTTGGCCGCCGCGACGTGCCCGTGTGCGACCGCCTAGGCTGCGGTCGTGGGCCGGGACGCCGGCCGTGCCGCGACTCCTGCGGAGGTGAGGGCGAGCCCATGGCGACGGGAGCGGAACGTGCCTACGAGGCCGTCCGTGCGGCGATCCTGGAGGGGGAGTTCCGGCCGGGCGACAAGCTCGCCGAGTCCTCGCTGGCGCAACGGCTCGACCTCAGCCGGACCCCGGTCCGGGAGGCGCTGCGCAGGCTGAGCCTGGACGGCCTGGTCGAGATCGAGGCCAACCGCGGCGCGCGGGTCATCCGGTGGGACGCCGACGACCTCGGCGAGGTCTTCGCGCTGCGTGCGGTCCTGGAGAGCCACGCCGCGGGCCGGGCCGCCGAGCTCCGGACCGACGAGCAGCTCGCTCGGATCGAACGCGCCCTCACCGCGATGGACGCTCTCGGGGACCGGACCGACCCGGAGGCGATCGAGCGGCGCAGCGTGCACAACGCTGAGCTGCACGACGGGATCGTCGAGGCTGCCCGCAGTCCCCGGCTCCCGCAGCTCCTGCAGCAGCTCGTGAGCGTCAACGCGATCGCCCGGAACTTCGGCCAGTACTCGCCGGCCGAGCTGGAACGCAGCCAGCGCCAGCACCACGACATCGTCTCGGCCATCCGGCGGCGCAACGCCGAGCTGGCGCGGGCCGCGATGACCACGCACCTGCTCAGCTCCTCCGAGGTGCTGGCCGACCTGCCGGAGGACGACGGATGAGCCCGCCGCGGGTGGTCGTCGTCGGGGCCGGGATCGCCGGGGTGACCTGCGCCGGGGAGCTCGCGGCGCGCGGTGCCGACGTGACCGTGCTCGAACGGGCCCGCGGAGCCGGCGGGCGGCTCGCGGTGCACCGGCACGACGGCCGGCCCGCCGACATCGGGGCCGCTTACCTCACGGTGTCCGACGACGCGTTCGCCGACCGGGTGGACCGCTGGCGCCGTGACGGCCTGCTCCGCGAGTGGACCGACACCCTCGCCGTGTTCGACGGCGGCACCCGCGCCGCCGACGCCCCCGGCCCGATGCGGTGGGCGGCACCCGGTGGGCTACGGTCGCTCGTCGCCGACGCCGCGCGCGACCTGACCGTCCACACCGGACGTCTCGTCACGGCCGTGCGGCCGGGACCGGACGGGAGACCGCTGGTCGACGGCGAGCCCTGCGACGCCGTCGTGCTCGCGATGCCGGACCCGCAGGCCGCCCGGCTGCTCGATCCGGGAACCCCGGCCGGCGCCGCCGTCGCGGGATGAAAGTGGAACCCGGTGCTCGCGCTGACCCTCGGCTTCGCCCACCGCGACTGGCCCGCGCTGCCCGCCGCGTTCGTGAACGAGCACCCCGTGCTGTCGCTCGTCGCCGACGACGGCGACCGCCGCGGCGACGCCCCCGTCCTGGTCGCGCACTCCACCGGCGACGCCGCCCGCCGCCACGACGCCGATCCCGCCGCCGCGGTCCCCGCCATGACGGCCGCGGTGCAGGAGCCGCTCGGGATCGGCCCGGATCCGGAGTGGACCCACGTGCACCGCTGGCGGTACGCGGCCCCAGCGGACCAGCGCTCCACGGCCTTCCACCTCGACGACGAGAACATCGCCCTCGCCGGCGACGGCTGGGGACGATCCCGGGTCGAGACGGCCTGGCTCTCCGGCCGGTCCCTCGGCCACGCCCTGGCCACCCGCCTCGCCCTCTGACCGCCCGGCTGGTCCGCCGCCGCAGCGGTTCTGCCGCAACCGCACAGACCCGGCGGCGGCCGTGTACCGGATCGCGCAGTCTCGACCTGCCGGCCCCCGGCCACTCCGCGGTCGGAGGACTCGTCCGTGCCGCCAAGGTCGTGCTGCCGCCCAGCCCCTTCGTCCCGTACAGGTCCTGCCGCTAGGTGTGGTGACCCCGCCGCACAGGTTCTGTCCCAGTTGCACAGGCTCGGCCGGAGCCGCACACCTACTTATGCTCCCGCACGGTCCATGTCTCGTGCGGGATCCACGGAACCTGTGCGGTCGTGGAGGGAGCTCGGCCGCCGCACAGGTTCTGTCTCAGCCGCACAGGCTCGTGGTCGGCTGCACGGATCTGGTGTCGGCCGCGAAGGTCCTGCTCCTCGCGCGGGCCCCCTTCTCCGCACCCGAGCCCTGCAACCGCGCAGGTTGCGCAACAGCCGCGCACATTGCGGTGCTCTCGCACGGTTCGTGTCTCGTGCGGGAGCGGTGAGACCTGTGCGGTTGCGGCGGGAGGCGTGCGGGAGCGGCGCGCGGCCGTTGCGGAACCTGTGCGGCGGTGGAGGGAGCGGCGCGCGGATGTGCGGAGAGCCCATGCGGGCGCGGCACCAGCCGGTGCGGTTACGGGGAGCATGTGCGGGAGGGGAACGAGCTGTGCGTGAGCGACAGAGCGTGCGCGGTTGCCGGAGGAGCTGCGCGGGTGCCGCTGACTGTGCGGCACCCCCCCGCCGAGATGCAGCTCAGCGCTGTCCGCGACACCCCGCCACGACGCTGAGCTGCATCTCGGCGCCCCGTGCCCCGTGCCCCGTGCCCCGTGCCCCGTGCCTCGCGCCCCGCGTCCCGCGGGGTGCGGCGGTGCGACGGGGGAGCGGGTCAGGGTGCGGGGGCGGGTTCCCGGGAGAACCGGCGCGACCCCGGGGCCAGCATCGCCAGGGCCGGTCCGAGCAGGCACATGATCGCGCACACCACCAGCACCGGCCGCAGCCCGAACGCCTGGATCGCCGGCGCGATCAGGGCGAGCCCGAGCGGGGCCAGGCCGTAGGACAGCAGGAAGTCCAGCGACGACACCCGCGCCAGCTTCGACGGCTCGACCTCGCGCTGCACGGCGGTGAACCACGGGACGTTGAACAGCTCGATCCCGATCCCGCACACCACGTAGGCGCCGACCACGACCCACACGGGCAGCGGGGTCAGCAGCGACAGCGGCGCGACGGCGTAGACCGCGAGCCCGGCGAGCGCGACCCGGCCGCGAGCCACCGGCCGCCACCGCGCGACGATCACCGCGCCGACCAGCGCACCGGCCGTGTAGCCGGTGAGCGCCGCGGCCAGGACCGCCGAGCCGCCGTAGCTCTCGGTGCTGACCAGCGGCAACGCCACCCCGGTCGCGGAGTAGCCGGTCGCGATCACGGCGGTCAGCGCGCCGAGCCCGGCGAGGAACCAGGGGTGCCGGCGTGCCTCGGTGAGTCCCTCGGCGAACTCGGCGACGAACCCGGCGCGGGGTCCGGCGGGCACCGGCCGGTGCGTCCCCGGCCCGGGGACGGCGGCCGCGACGACCCACAGCGCGGTGATGCCCAGGGTGACCCCGGCGACCGGGAGGACGGTCGCGACCAGGGCGGTCAGGGCCGGTGCGACCAGGGTGGTGCCGCGCACGGCGAACGTCATCGCGGCGTTCGCCTCCTGCCGCCGGTCGCCGTCGACGATCTCGGCGACCAGCGCCTGGAACGCCGGCCGGCAGGCCCCCTGCCCGACGCCGGCCAGCGCGCACCCGGCGAGCAGCAGCGCGAGCCCGCCTGCGCCGGTCAGGGCGAGCGCGGTGGCCGCGGACCCGGCGGCGGCGAGCGCGCCGGACCAGGCGACCGTCGTCCGGCGGGAGTAGCGGTCGGCGAGCACACCGCCGGCCGGCATCGCGGCGAGGAAGCCGGCCGTCCGCACCCCGAGGGCCAGCCCGAGCTCGACGGCGGTCAGCGCCCCCTGGACGACGCCGAGGCCGAGCACGAACGGCAGCGCCCAGGTGGCGAGGCCGGACGCCGTCGTCCCGGTCCACAGCCGGAGGAACGCGACGTCGCGCAGGACGGTCCGCGCGCCCGTCACCGGCGGAACTCCCGCAGGTAGGCGCCGAAGCGCTCCAGGCCGTCGATGTTGCGGGGGCCGCTGATGCCCTCATTGTAGTCGAGCACGAAGAAGTTCCGCTCCGCGATCGCAGGGACGCTGCGCAGCTGCGGCAGCGAGGTCAGGTAGTCGATCTTCTGCTCGGCGCTCTGGTCGCCGTAGTCGAGGATCATGATGATCTCCGGCTGCCGCTCGACGACGGTCTCCCAGCCGACGTCGGTCCAGCGGGCGTCGACGTCGGCGAGGACGTTGCGCCCCCCGGCGAGGGAGATGATGTCGTTCGGCGGCACCTGGTTGCCCGCGGTGTTCGGGCGATCGGTGCCCGAGTCGTAGAGGAACACCGACGGCGGCGGGTCCTGCCGCGGCGCGGCCGCGGTGACGGCGTCGACCCTGGCCTGCATCCCGGCGACGACGTCGTCGGCCCGCTCGGGCACCCGGAAGATCGCGCCGAGCCGGCGCATGTCCTCGTAGAGGCCCTCCAGCGGCGTGACCCGCTCGGGGAAGCCGGGGTAGTTCCAGCAGGTCTCGGTGTGCATGAAGCTCTGGATGCCGAGCCGGTCGAGCAGCTCCGGGGTGATGCCGCGCTCGTCGGAGAACCCGGACCGCCAGCCCGCGACGACGAGATCGGCGCCCGCGTCGACGACGAGCTCGCGGTTGAGCAGGTCGGTGGAGAGCTCCTCGGTGGCGGCGTAGTCGGCGGCCCAGGGGGACTCGGAGACGGGCGGGTTCGCCGGCGGCATGACGTAGCCGCGCACCTTCTCGCCCAGCCCGAGCGCGAACAGCTTGTCGGCGCTCCCTGCCTCGTAGGCGACGGCGCGCTCGGGGGCGCGGTACTCCACCGGCTGCCCGCAGCGGGGGACCGTGGCGGTCTCCGCCGTCGACCGCTCGACCTGCGCGCCGCAGGCGGTGGCGGCGAGCAGGGTGGCGAGCAGCAGGGGTACGGCGCGGATCGTGCGCACTCAGATCTCCTCGGTGTCGGGACGGACCGGGTCGCCCGGCAGGGCGTAGAGCAGCCGGGTCCCACCGGTGACGGGATGGGTGACGACGTCGGCGCGCACGCCGAACACGTCGGCCACGAGCGCGGGGGTGAGCACGTCGGCGGGGGCGCCGGAGGCGACGAGACGCCCCTCGGACAGCACGCCGATCCGGTCGCACACCGCGGCCGCGAGGTTCAGGTCGTGCAGCACGACCAGCACCGTCGTGCCGATCTCGCGCAGCAGGGCGAGCAGTCCGAGCTGGTAGGAGATGTCGAGGTGGTTGGTCGGCTCGTCGAGCACCAGCACCTCGGGCGTCTGGGCCAGCGCGCGGGCGGCGAGCACCCGCTGGCGCTCGCCGCCGGACAGCGTCAGGACGCCGCGGTCGGCCAGGTGGGTGACGCCGACGCGGTCCATCGCCTCGCGGCAGATCCGGAGGTCGCCGGGTCCGGGCCCACGGTGCCCGGCCAGGTGCGGTGTCCGGCCGAGCGCGACGAGCTCGGCGACGGTGAAGTCCAGGTCGGACGCGTGGTCCTGGGTCATCGCGGCGACCCGTCGTGCGCTCTCGCGCAGCGAGCCGGTGGTGAGGTCCTCGCCGTCGAGCAGGACGGTCCCGCGCAGCGGCCGCAGCGTCCGGTAGACGCAGCGCAGCGCGGTGGACTTGCCGCTGCCGTTCGGGCCGACCAGCCCGACCACGGAGCCGGACGCCACGTCGAGGGACAGCTCCCGGACGATCTCGCGGCCACCGGCGGCGACGGTGATCCCGGACAGCGACAGGCCGGACATCTACACGCCCCCGAACACGTAGCCGCGGCGGCGCAGCAGCACCACGAACACCGGGACGCCGACGAGCGCGGTCACCACGCCGAGCGGCAGCTCCCGGGGGGCGACGACGGTGCGCGAGAGCAGGTCGACCCAGACCGCCAGCACCGCGCCGACCAGCGGTGCCAGCACCAGGACCCGGGCGTGCACGGCGCCGGTGACCATCCGCACCAGGTGCGGCACGATCAGCCCGACGAACCCGATGGCCCCGCTGACCGCGACCATCGCCCCGGTCATCACCGACGTCAGCACGAACAGCTCGCGGCGCAGCCGGCCGGTGTCCACACCGGAGCTCGCGGCGGTCTCGTCGCCGAGGGCGAGCACGTCCATGTCCCGCGCCCGCAGCCGCAGCAGCACGATCCCGGCGAGCACCACGACGACGACCAGCGGCAGTGAGCCCCAGGTGGCGGCGCCGAACCCGCCGAGGGTCCAGTAGAGGACGGTCGCGGTCGCCTCGCCCTGCGGGACCAGGTAGATCAGCAACGCCATCGTGGCCTGGAACGCGTACGCCATCGCCACGCCGGTCAGGACCAGGCGCAGCGGGCTCGTCCCGCCGGGGCCCCGGCGCCGGGCGGCCAGGTGCACCAGCAGCGCGGCGACCAGCGCACCGGCGAACGCGCCGACCGACAGCGCGTAGATGCCCGCGACGGCCAGTGCCCCGGTGACCAGCACCGAGACCGCGCCGACGGCGGCACCGGAGGAGATCCCGAGGACGAACGGGTCGGCCAGGGGGTTGCGGACGAGCGCCTGCACCCCGGCCCCGACCGCGGATAGCCCCGCCCCGACGACGGCGGCGAGCAGCACCCGGGGCGTGCGCAGCTGCCAGACGATCTCGTAGGTCGCGACCTCGTCGAGCCGGATCGTGCCGCCGGTGAAGGCGGCGCCGAGGTAGCGCAGCGTGTCGGCGGGGGAGACGGGGGCGGGGCCGAGCCCGATCGCGAGGACGACCGACACGACCAGGGCCACGGCGAGACCGACTGTGCATCTGATAAACATGATTGTCGTATGTAGTAACACTCGGGCGAGCGATCCGCCAGCGTCCGGACCGAGTCGTGATGCACGCCGCGTCACCGTTGTCCGGTCAGGTCTCGAAATGGTATCCGTTTTCATTATGACGCAGAGTGTTCCCGTGACGCCGCAGGAGCTGCCGGCACCGCTGCCGGCCGAGACCGTGTCGGCCCTCAACCGACCCGACGGCACCCTCCACACCACCCGCACCCGGCACTGGAACGGCTGGGACCTCGAGGTCCCGCCCGGCGTGTTCCGGCCCGGCCTGACCAGCGAGATGATCGCCGATCGGGTGCTCTCCGGGGAGATCGAGACCCGCGGTCGCCGCTACCTCGCCATGGGCTGCGGCCTGGGTCTGGAGGTGATCGCCGCGGGGGTGCGCGGGGCCGCGCACACCTACGCCGTCGACGTCCACCCGGCGAGTGTGGAGACCGCCGTCGGCCACCTCGACCGGCTCGCCGGCGGCACGGCGCGCACCGGGATCGTCGCCGACCTGCTCGACGGCGTCCCGGACTCCACGGTCGTCGACGTGGTGACGTTCAACCCGCCCGCGGTGAGCGTCCGGGTCGACGACGACCCCGACGTCGTCCGCAACGTCTGCGAGGGCGCCCCGTTGCTGGAACGGTTCTTCGCCCAGCTGGCGGAGCGCGACGTGCTCGCCCCGGACGGGGAGGTGTTCGTGATCGCCTCCAACACCGCCGACCTGCCTGCCCTGGTGGACAGTGCGCTGCGGCACGGTTTCGACGCCGGTCTGGCGCTGCGCCACGACTGGGGCGACGGTGTGATCACCCACCTGTTCCGCTTCACCCGTGCCGGAGGCGCCCGATGACCCGCACGGTGGACGACCTGGTCGCCGAGGTGCTCGCGGGCGGGCACGGCCCCGACCCGGCGGAGCGGACCGCGACCAGCGTGTTCTGGGCGGGGCACGGCACCCGGCTGGCCGGGGGACCGGTGACCTACCGCAACCGCTACGTCCTGGTCCGGTGCGGTGCCGCGTTCGGTGCGGCGTCGGCGCGGGACGGTGAGCTCGATCCGGTCGCCTGCCAGGACCTCTCCGGCAGCCCGCTGGCCGCGCTGCTCGGCGACGACGTGCCCGCCCCGGTCCGGACCGCCGCCCTCGACGCCTACCTCGCCGGGGTGCGGCCGTTCCGCGACGACCCGGGTGCGGAGCGGGTGGAGCTGCCCGCCGGGACGCCGGAGGAGCGTGCGGTGGCCCGCGACGCCGCCGTCGCCGGGCTGCTCGACGTGCCCGCCGGTGCCCGGGTCGCGCTGATCGGGGTGGTGAACCCGCTCGTCGCGGCCATCCGCGAGCGGGGCGCCGAGTGCCTGCCCTGCGACCTCGACCTGCGCACCACGCAGTGGGGCGACACGGTCTCCGGCTCCGCCGACGAGGTGATCGACTCGGCGGACGCCGTCGTCGCCACCGGGATGACCCTGGCGAACGGCACCTTCGACCCCATCGCCGCCCGATGTCGCGACCGCGGGATCCCGCTGACCGTCTACGCGCAGACCGGAGCCGCGGTGGCCAGGGCCTTCCTCGGCGACGGGGTGTCCGCGCTGTCCGCGGAGCCGTTCCCGTTCTCCCAGTTCAGCGCCGACACGACCGCGCTCTACCGGTACCGGGCGGCCTCGTGAGACCCGGCCGGGGGAGCGCACCGTGCCACCACGGCGAGCTGCTGCAGGGGTTCTTCCGGGACTCCTCCGGCGCGGCCCGGCCGGGCCTGGTCACGCTGCCGTCGCCGGTCGCGGGGGTGCGTGCGGAGTTCCGGCCGTCGGGCACCGGCACCGAGGTGACGGTGCGGCCCCCGGGCCGGGTGAAGGCCGCCCGCGCGGCCCGCCTCGCGCTCGACGCCGTGGCCGGCCCGAGGACCGGGGGCGGGCAGCTGACCCTGCACGGCGCCGTCCCACCGGGACTGGGGCTGGGCTCGTCGACGGCGGACGTCGTCGCCTCGGTGCGTGCGGTCGCCGACGCCGCCGGCACCCGGATCGCGCCGCACACCCTGGCGCGCCTCGCCGTCGCGGCCGAGGCGGCCAGTGACCCGCTGATGTTCGACGACGCCCGGCCCCGCCTGTTCGCCCAGCGCGACGGCGACGTCCTCGAGGTCCTGCCCGGCGAGCTGCCGCGGCTGCTCGTGGTCGGCTGCCTGCTCGACGGCGGACGCCCGGTGGACACCCCCGCCGTGCGCCCGCCCGAGCCCCCGGCCCCGGTCGTCGGCACCTACGAGGAGCTGCGCGACGAGCTGCGCGCGGCGCTGGCCGCCGGCGACCCGGCCGGGATCGCACGGGTCGCGACCCGCAGCGCGCAGCTGCACCGCACCGACGGCGAGGTGGACCGGCTGCGGGCCGCGGTCGAGGGCCCCGGCGTGCTCGGGGTGCAGATCGCGCACAGCGGCAACGTGGCCGGGGTGCTGCTCGCCCCGGGAGACGGCGTCGCCGCGGACCGGGTGACGGCGGCGCTGCGCGCGGCCGGGCTGGTGCCGACCGGGCGGTTCACCGCCGGCGGGGCCGCGCACCTCCGGCCGGTCGCGGCGGCCGGGGGCACCCGGTGACCGGCGCGGTCGACACCCACGTCGCCGACGCCGTCGGACGCCCCGACCTCGTCCGGCTCGACGACGGGCTCGTCTGCCTGCGGTTCGAGACCATGAAGGTGCTCAGTGCCGACGCCGCGGTGCGGCGGCTGCTCGACACCGGCCGGATCGCGCCCGGCGACAGCGTCGTCGACAGCTCCAGCGGGATCTACGCCTACGCCCTCGCACTGGCCTGCCACCGGCACGGCCTGCACTGCCACATCGTCGGCTCCACCACCGTCGACGACGCCGCCCGGATCCAGCTGGAGCTGCTCGGCGCCACCCTCGAGCGGATGCCGCCCAGCGACGACCTGAAGCTCGACCAGAGCCGCCGGGTCGCGCGGATCCGGGAGCTGCTCGCGGCCGACCCCCGGCTGCACTGGATGCGCCAGTACCACGACGACGTCCACTACCTCGGCTACCGGCCGGTCGCGCAACGGCTGCGGGAGGCGCTCGGACCGGTGCCGCTGACCGTCGTCGGCGGGGTCGGGTCCGGGGCCTCCACCGGTGGCCTCGCCCGGTACCTGCGCGCCGGTGACCCGCCGGGGGACCCGACCCGGCTCGTCGGGGTGCAGCCGTTCGGCAGCGTGACCTTCGGCAGCGAGCACGTCGCCGACCCGGACATCATCATCGCCGGGATCGGCAGCTCGATCCCGTTCGGCAACGTCGACCACCCCGCCTACGACGTCGTCCACTGGACCGGGTTCACCGCCGCCCTGTCCGGAGCGGTGGCGTTGCTCCGCGGGCACGCGGTGTTCGCGGGCCTGTCGGCGGGCGCGTCGTACCTCGCCGCGCGGTGGGAGCGCGCGCGGGACCCCGGCCGCACCGTCGTGCTGATCGCCGCCGACACCGGCCACCGCTACGTCGACGGCGTCTTCGCCCGGCACACCGAGGCGGTGCCGCTGGACACGCTGGCCCCGCACCCGGTGACGGGCACCGACGAGCTGGCGCTGCCGTGGTCCCGGATGGCGTGGGCGGGGGCGGAACCACCTGCGGACGCGGTGCACACACCGGTTCCACTGGCCCGGCGCCCCGGCGGCCGCCTACCGTCGCGGTCATGGTCGAGCGCGCATCCACCGACGGGGGGCTGACCGAGGGCACCCCGGTCGTCGTCGAGCCGGAGGGGCGGCCGTTCGGCGGGTCCACGGCACCGGCCGAGCTGGACCGGTCGGTGCCCGACGCCACCGGCCGTGCCCTGCTCGCCGAGCTGGCCGCCGTGCTCGACGCCGACCGGGTCCTCACCGATCCCGACACCGTCCGCCCCTACGTGCACGACGAGGCGGAGTGGGCCGAGTACGGCACCCCGCTGTGCGTCGTGCGGGCCCGGACCACGGCCGACGTCGCCGCCACCGTCGCCGCCTGCGCGCGGGCCCGGGTGCCGGTCGTCCCGCGCGGGGCCGGGACCGGGCTGTCCGGCGGCGCGAACGCGGTCGAGGGCTGCGTGCTGCTGTCGCTGGAGCGGATGACCGCGATCCGGGAGATCTCCGCCGGGGAGCGGCTCACCGTCGTCGAACCGGGGGTGGTGAACGACGACCTGCGCGCCGCCTGCGCGGACCAGGGCCTCTGGTACCCGCCGGACCCGGCGTCGGCGCCCTGGTCGACGATCGGCGGCAACGTCGCCACCAACGCGGGCGGGCTGTGCTGCGTGAAGTACGGCGTGACCCGCGACTACGTGCTCGCGCTCGAGGTCGTCACCGCGACCGGTGAGATCGTGCGGGTCGGGCGGCGGACCGCGAAGGGTGTCGTCGGCTACGACCTGGCGGGGCTGCTCGTCGGGTCCGAGGGCACCCTCGGTGTGATCACCGAGATCACCGTGAAGCTGCGCCCGGCGCGCCCGTCCGCGCCGCGCACCGTCGTCGGGTTCTTCGACTCGCTCGCCGACTGCGGGGCCGCGGTCGCTGCCGTCACCGAGCAGGGATTGCAGCCCGCCGTGTTCGAGCTCGTCGACCGCGAGTGCCTGACCGCGGTCAACAACTGGCGCAACGCCGGACTGCCCGAGGACGCCGCCGCACTGCTGCTCGCCCAGACCGACCTGCCCGAACCGGCCGCCGAGGCCGAGGCGGACGCGATCCTGGCCGCGTTCGAGCAGCACGGCGCGACCGAGGCCATGGCCTCCACCGACGAGACCGAGGCCGAGGCGCTCTTCGCGGCCCGCCGGATGGCCTACCCGGCGCTGGAGCAGCTCGGGATGGGCATGCTCACCGAGGACGTGTGCGTCCCCCGCCCCCGGATGGCGGAGATGCTCGCCCGGATCGAGGAGATCGGTGCCCGGCACCGGGTCCGCATCGCCACCGTCGCGCACGCCGGCGACGGCAACCTGCACCCGCTGATGCTCACCCCGCACGACGATCCCGGCGCGAAGGCCCGGACGAAGGCCGCGTTCGACGAGATCATCGCCGCCGCCGTCGAGGCCGGGGGGACGGTGACCGGTGAGCACGGGGTCGGCCTGCTCAAGCGCGACGGGATGGAGCGCGAGCTCGGCCCGGGCGCCCTGGCCCTGCAGCGGGCGGTGAAGGCGGCGCTCGACCCGGACGGCATCCTCAACCCCGGCAAGGCCGTCTGACACGCCCGGTTCGCCCGGACGGCCCCGTATGGACCGCGGGCCCGCGGGAACCCTCCGGGATGAGCGAACCCGGCGACGCGACACGGACGGCAGGCCCGGCGGTGGAGGAGCAGCTCCCGCCCGACGCCCTCACCTACACCGGGCCCGCGCACACCGGCGCGCCCCGGCTCGGCGGGTCCGCCGGCATCCACGGTGTCCGGCCCGTCACCGAGGCGGAGGTGCGTGAGCACGAGCGGTTCGACACCGCCGACCTGCGCCTGTTCGCGGTCGGCGTCGAGCTCGCCGTCGAGCGGATCGTCCCCGACCGCGGCGCGCCGGTCGCGCCCAGCGTCACCTGGGTGCTCCGGCTGCCCGACGGCGACCCGGTCGAGGAGCTGCGGGTGCCGCAGGCCGGCGGCGGGATCGAGGGCGTCGACCCGGAGGGCGTCCCGCCGGAGATCGACGCGCTGCTCCGCCGGGTCCGCGGCGACGCCGAGCTCCGCCCGGTCGGGCGGGTGCGGGTCGTGCGGTCGGTGGGCCTCCTGCACGACGCCGCCGGGCGCGAGCTCGCGTCGCTCCAGCGCGACCAGGTGCAGGCCGGGACGCTCGGCGGATCGACGTCGGGGGAGGCCTGGAGCGAGGCCGTCGTCCGGCCGGGGACGGCGGGCACCGGCGTGCTGCAGGAGATCGACGGCGCGCTGCGCGACACCGGACTCGTCCGCGGGCCGGGCCAGGCCCGCCGGACGCTCGCCGCGCTGTTCGCCGCCGCCGGGCCCGCCGAGCCGCCGCGCCGCCGGGGCCGCAAGGGCACCGCGGGGCGCGCGCTGCTCGACCACGTCGCACGGCAGGTGGACACCCTCGCCGCGCGCGAGGCCGACCTGCGTGCCGACCGGCCCGACGCCGTGCACCAGATGCGGGTGTCCGCCCGCCGGATCCGCAGCGCGCTGCGGACCTTCTCGCGGGTCTTCGAGGGGCCGCGGGTGCCGCACCTGGTCGCGGAGCTGCGCTGGCTGGGGCGGGCCCTCGCCGGCGAGCGTGACGCCGAGGTCCAGGAGGCCCGGCTGAACGGCCGCCTCGACGACCTGGACCCGGAGCTTCTGCTCGGTCCGGTGCAGGCCGCCGTCACCCGGCATTTCGCCCGCACCCGCGCCGAGACCGGCGCGGCGGTGACCGAGGTCGTCGACGGCGAGCGCTACGCCGCCCTGCGCGGGGCGCTGCTGCGGCTGCTGGCCGACCCGCCGCTGTCGTCGCGCGCCGACCGGCCGGCACGGGAGACGCTGCCGCGGATGGTCGGCCGGACCGCCCGCAAGCTGGAGCGGCGGATGGAGGCCGCACTCGCCGACCTCGACGCCGGGCACGTCGCGCCGACCTCCCTGCACGACGCCCGCAAGACCGGCAAGCAGCTCCGCTACGCCACCGACGTCGCCCGTCCCGCCGTCGGGAAGGACGCGCGGGCCTTCTCGAAGCAGCTCAAGAAGGTGCAGACCGTGCTCGGCGACCACCAGGACGCCGTGGTGTCCCGGGAGCTCCTGCGGACCCTCGGCGCCCGCGCCGGCGCGGAGAGCCGCAACGGGTTCACCTTCGGTGTGCTGCACGGGCGGGACACGGCGGCCATGATCGGGCTGGAGGAGCGGCTGCCCGGGGTCTGGGAGCACGTGTGGACCACGAGATCCCGCCGCTGGATGCGGCGCCGCTAACCTGCGGGCGTGAGAGACGCCGTCGCCGACCTGCGCCGGATCGCGTTCCTGCTGGAGCGGGCACACGAGTCGACCTACCGCGTCCGGGCGTTCCGCACCGCCGCCGCGGCGCTGCGGGGCACCGGCCCCGACGAGCTCGCCCGGCTGCACGCGGCCGGTTCGCTCACCGATCTGCGCGGGGTCGGCGAGGTCACCGCCCGTTGCGTGGGGGAGTCGGTCGCCGGCGAGGAACCGGTCTACCTGCGGCGCCTGGAGGACGCCGTCGCGCGGGCCGACGCCGACGGCGTCCCGCTCGCCGAGGCCGCCGTGGCGCTGCGGCAGTCGCTGCGTGGGGACTGCCACAGCCACACCGACGCGTCCGACGGCGGGTCGCCGCTCACCGAGATGGCGGAGACGGCGATCGGGCTCGGCCACGACTACCTCGTCGTCACCGACCACTCGCCGCGCCTCACCGTCGCCAACGGGCTCTCCGCGGACCGGCTGCGCCGCCAGCTGGAGCAGGTCGCGGAGCTGAACGAGCGGATCGCCGGCACCGGGTCGGACTTCCGGGTACTGACCGGGATCGAGGTCGACATCCTCGACGACGGCGCCCTCGACCAGGACGCCGACCTGCTCGCCGAGCTCGACCTCGTCGTCGCCAGCGTGCACTCGAAGCTGCGGATGCCGCGTGACGAGATGACGGAGCGGATGCTCACCGCCGTCGCGAACCCCCACGTCGACGTGCTCGGGCACTGCACCGGGCGGATGGTCACCGGCCGGCGGAAGCGCCCGGAGTCGGAGTTCGACGCCACCGCCGTGTTCGACGCCTGCGCGGAGCACGGCGTCGCCGTCGAGATCAACTCGCGGCCGGAGCGGCTCGACCCGCCGAAACGGCTGCTCCGCCTCGCCGTCGAGGCCGGGTGCGAGTTCACGATCGACACCGACGCGCACGCCCCCGGTCAGCTCGACTGGCTCGACCACGGCTGCGCCCGCGCCATCGCCTGCGGGGTCGCGCCGGAGCGGATCCGCAACACCCGCGACGCGGCGGGGCTGCTCGGCACCGCGCCCGCCTGACCGGCCGCTCTCAGCGCAGCTCGAAGTCGGCGAAGTCGAACCCGGGGGAGACGACGCAGCTCACCAGGACGGGCTCGTCGCCGAGCGGGTACGCCCGCTGCCACACCCCGGCCGGGACCTCACGCTGGGGGAGCGTCTCCGGATCCGCCGCGCCGAGGCGGAGCACCTGCTCGGTGCGGGGCGCGTCCCCGTCGCCGCCCAGGACGAGCTCCGCGGCGGAGCCCGAGTGCCACAGCCACAGCTCGGTCGACCGGACCCGGTGCCACCGGTCCGGACCGTCCATCAGGTAGAGGATGGCGGTCGCCGTGGGCCGGTCCCCGTGCGGCGTCGGGACGGACGCGGGGGAGGTCCAGGTCCGCCGGTACCAGCCACCCTCCGGGTGCGGTGCGAGGTCCAGCGCGGCAGCGAGATCGGGGCGCGACACGGCCCCACTGTCGCAGAGCACCGCTCCCCGCACCCACCGTCGCGCCCCGCCCGCCCCGCCCGCCCCGCCGCTTCACCCCCGGCGCTGCCGCACCCTCCGACCGCGCCGCGCACCTTCCGGTCGCGCGCCGCACCCCACGCGACGGGTGCGTGGAGCAGCGAAGGGGTGCGCCGAGCGGCGACGGGCGCGGGACGGGGTGCGTGCCGGTCACGGGCGGTGAGTTCCGCGCCACCGACGTCACCGTGGGTCGATCTCTCCCGGCGCGAGCACCGATCGGGGGTGACTCGGACGAGTGTTTCGGCTGGCGCCCCTCACCGACTGCTCGTCTGATGGGGCGGTCGGTAACCGAGTGACGGGAGTGACTCACGGTGCGTGCGAACACGAGGACCCGGTCGCGGGCGCTGGCCGTGGCGTCCGCGCTGGCGGTGACGCTGGCGGTCACGGCGACGACGGCCGCGGGCACCGCCACGGCGCATTCCACGGACCCGGCGCCCACGAGCAACGCCACGACGCAGTCCACGGACCCGGCGCGCACGAGCAACGCCACGACGCAGCCCGCGGACCCGGCACGCGCAGGCGCTGTCGCCGCGCAGCCGCAGCCCGACGCGGAGCCGGCACCTCCGGCAACCGGACCTGCACCGCAGCAACCGCAGCAGCAGGCCCCCGCCCCGGCGTCGCACTGCACGACGACCGCCGCCGACACGCTCGGCTGGGGCGAGCCGACCCGCCGGTCCGACTTCGACGGCACCGCCCTCCCGCCGGACTGGCACCCCTACGGCCCCGAACCCGGCCACGACAAGCAGGGCATCCGCACCCCGGACCAGGTCTCCGTCGCCGACGGCGCCATGACGATCAGGGGCGACGAGGACGGCACCACCGGCGCCGTCAGCTGGCATCCCGGTCAGAAGTACGGCCGGTGGGAGGCGTGCGTGCAGTCGGAGAAGGCGTCCGGCGGGCTCAACGCGCTGCTGCTGCTCTGGCCCGTCGCCGAGGACTTCCCGGTCGGTGGCGAGGTCGACTGGATGGAGATCACCGACGACACGCGGCAGGAGACGGAGTTCTTCCTGCACTACGGGGAGAACAACGATCAGGACTACGGCTCCGTCGAGCACGACGCGACGCAGTGGTCGGCCTACGCGCTCGAGTGGACGCCGGAGAAGATCACGGCCTTCGTGAACGGGAAGGAGTGGTACTCGACCACGAACACCGAGCAGTTCCCGCCGCGGCCGATGAACATGACCATGCAGCTGGACTACTTCGGCGACGCGGGCGGCTCGACCGCCATGCACATGGACTGGGCGAAGCAGTGGGCGCTGCCCGAGAGCGAGCCGGCGGAGCTGACCCTGGCGCCCGGCTCGAACGCGACCGGCCAGCCGAAGGACTTCCCCGAGCGGGCGCCGCGCAGGCTCGGCTGATCAGCCGGCGAGGTCCGCGGCGTCGAGCTCGGCCCGGGTCGGCGGGTTCGCACCGTGCCGGGAGCAGGTGATCGCGGCCGCGGCGACGGCCTCGGCGAGCACGCCGTCGAGGGCCTCGCGCCCGATCCGGTGGAGGTCGTCGCGGGCGATCGCGCCGAGCAGCCCGCGCCGGTGCAGCCCGGCCAGCAGCGCGGCGGAGAAGCTGTCCCCGGCCCCGACGGTGTCGACGACGTCGATCCGCCGGCCCGGCAGCACGCTGTGCAGCCCCGACGCGGTGCCGGCCAGCACGCCTTCCGCCCCCAGCGTCACGACGACGACGGCAGGCCCGAGGTCCAGCCACTCGCCGACGATGTCACCGGGCTCGCGTCCCGGGTGCAGCCAGGCGAGGTCCTCCTCGCTGACCTTCACCACGTCGGCCAGCCCGAGGAGCTCGTGCACGCCGGGCAGGACCTCCTCCGGGGTGCCCATCAGCAACGGCCGGAAGTTGGGGTCGTAGCTCACCGTCGCGGTGTCGACCGCCGAGGCCAGGAGCTCGCGCAGCGCCTCGTGCCCGGGTGCGGTCGTCAGCGCCAGCGATCCGGAGTGGACGGCCAGGACGGGTCCTCCGGGGCCCTCGTCCAGGGCGCCCTCGAGCTCGTCGGTGGTCCACTGCCAGTCCGCGGTGCCCGAGATGCGGAAGTCGTAGGACGCCTGCCCGTCGTCGGCCAGCTCGACGATCGCCAGCGACGACGGCTCGCCGGCCTCGACGGCGTGCGACAGGTCGACGCCGTTGCCCGCCAGATGGTCGCGCAGCTTCCGGCCCAGCAGGTCGTCGGCCAGCCGGGCGAGCATCCGGGCCGGGACGTCCAGCCGCGACAGGCCGACCGCGACGTTCGCCGGGCTGCCACCGGGCGCGAACTCCCAGTACCCCTCGGCCGGGGCGGGGACGATGTCGACGAGGGCCTCTCCGGCGACGGCGATCACTCCGTGTGGCGGACGTCCGGCAGCTGTGTCGGGCATGGGGGGCACTGTATCGACCGGTGGACGACCCGGACCCACTCCGTGCACGCGCCCCCACCCGGCGTGCACGGTCCGTGGCACGTGGTAGGCATGTCGGGTGCCCCGGAAGATCCCGGTCGTGGTGCTGGCCGGTTTCCTCGGAGCCGGCAAGACGACCCTGCTGAACCATCTCCTCGCCACCGGCGGGGACGCGCGCATCGGTGTCGTCGTCAACGACTTCGGCTCGGTCGGCATCGACGCGATGCGCCTGGCGGGGCAGGCGGGCGAGGTCGTCGGCCTCGGCAACGGCTGCCTGTGCTGCGAGGTCGGGGAGGACGGCGTCGCCGGGGTCCTGGAGGACCTGACCCGCCGCCGTGACGAGATCGACGTGATCGTCATCGAGGCCAGCGGGATCGCCGAGCCCGGCACGCTGGTCCAGCTGGTGCTCGACGCGCTCGGCAGGCACCTCAGCTTCGGCGGGCTCGTCGAAGTGGTCGACGCCGCCGAGTTCGAGGACACCCGCCGCCGGCACGCGCAGCTGGACAAGCACGTCGGGATGGCCGACCTCGTCGTCCTCAACAAGATCGACCGGGTCGGGCCGGGGACGCTGTGGCGGGTGCGACGGCTGTGCCGCGAGGCCAACCCGCGGGCCCTGATCGTCCCGGTGCGCGACGGTGCGGTCGACCCGGCGCTGCTGTTCGACATCGAGGTCGTCCCCGGGCGGCAGCTGATGCTCGGCGAGCAGGTGCGCGAGGCCGGCCACGACCACGAGGCCCACCTGCACGCCGGCTACCAGAGCCTCACGTTCGAGTGCGACGACCCGCTCGACGCCGGGCGTCTGCAGGACCTCCTCGACGCCCGCCCGTCCGGGCTCTACCGGATCAAGGGCTCGGTGCGGTTCGCCGCCGCGCCCGGCCGGGAACGCTGGGACCTGCACACCGTCGGCCGCTACGTCCGGTTCCACCGCACCCGGTGGGACGCCGACGAACCCCGCCGCACCACGCTGGTGCTGATCGGCACCGGACTCGACGAGGCCGCCCTGCGGCGCTCGCTGGAGGCGTGCGTCGCGGGCGACGGGGACCGCCGCGACACCGATGCTCTGCTCCCCGTCGCCCGCTACGCGGTGTGACCGCGGCGCCCGCTCAGACGGAGGTGAGGTCGGGGCCGGTCGCCGGCTCGGCCAGCGTGGTCAGGGCGTCGGCCGCCCAGGTCTCCCCACCGCCGACGGCCGTCCACAGCAGCCCGCCGAGGGTCCGCGTCGGGTCGATCCGCCCGGCCTGCCAGGACCGGCTCGCGGCGAGCCGCTCGGCCCGCGCGCACAGCTGCCAGTCCGCCGACGACCGGTCGGTCACGTCGAGCGCGAAACGGGAGTTCCCGAACCGCGCGCGGTAGCGGCGCACCGGGTCGGTCGCCGCGTGGACCAGCGACAGCAGCGCCGCGGCGGCGGCGAACGCGACCGGCAGCCCGATCACGAACACCAGCATCGCCAGGGTCCAGCTGTGCGCACCCACGGTCACCGCGGTGACGGTCGCGGCGAGGAACGCGCTCGCGGTCATGACGCCGGCGGGGACCTTCGTGTAGACGAGGTCGCCGGCGTCGTCGATGACGTAGGAGGTGCCCTGGAGCAGCGCAGGATCGTGCACGCGGTAGCCGCGGCGCGTGCGGACGAGTGTCGGGAGCCGATCGGTGGGAGCACCGGTGGTGAAGTCGTTCATGGTCGTGCTCGATCTGTGAGAAAGCTGCTGCTCGCGGCCCACCGGATGGCCGTCTCGCCCGGTCAGTCGCACACGATGCCCGTCCGTGTTACGGATTCACAACGACTGGACTGTGCATCACCTGTGTGTCGTTGATCACCCCCGGTTGCGAGGGGTCGACGCAGACCCCCTGGCGTGTCACCCGGGTGGCCACGGGTCGCCCCACGCGGCGTCGCGGGCGGCCCGGTACAGCTCCTTGCGGCTGCGCGGAACGGGGGTGTCGCGCAGGGAGCCGTCCGCCGCGCACACACGCAGCGTCACGAGCCCCTTCCGCGTCTGCGGGTGCCGCACCACCCGTCCCGGCGCCGGCGCGGCCGTGTCCCGGACGGCGACGACGTAGGAGAACTTCTCGTCCTCGTGACCCAGTGAGCCGGCCTTGAGCGCGCGGTGCCGCGAGCTGCGGCTGACCCGGGCCGCGAAGTGGCACCAGTCGTCGCCGGTCACCGGGCAGACGTCGTCGTGCGGGCAGGGTGCCGCGGTCCGCAGCCCGGCGGCGAGCAGCCGGGACCGGGTGGCCAGAACCCGCGCGTACCCGGCGGGCGTCCCCGGTTCGACGACGACCACCACCCGTGCCGTGCGGGCCGCCGCATCCACCAGCGCCGCCCGTACCGGCTCGGGCAGCTCACCGAGCAGGTAACAGGCGGTGAGCAGATCGGTGTCCGGCAGCTCCGTGCCGGTGCCGAGCACGGCGGACTCCCAGCGGGCGCCCCGCACCGACGGCGCCGACGCCCCCTCGGTCAGCCGGCGCCCGAGCGCCCGTGCCGGGGCGGCCGCCTCGAGCACCGTGGCCCGGCGCACCGACGGCCACACCTGCGCCGCCGCCCACACCGCGGCACCCGTCCCGCCACCGAGGTCGACGTGCGAGACCGGATCGGGCACCCGCCCGGCCGCCCGCCCGAGGACGTCGACGACCGCGGCGTGCGTCGCCGGCATCCGGTACGCCGCGTAGGCGGCCGCGTCGTCGTCGGTGCGCAGGATCGGCGACGAGGGCACCGACCCGCTGCGGTACTCGCCGATCAGCCGCTCGACGAGCGGTGCGAGCCGCCCGCCCGGGATCGGGTCCAGTACCCCGTCGAGCGCGGCACCGAGGTCGTCGGCCAGATCGTCCACCCGGCCATCCCACCACCCCGCCCAGGGAGGTCACGGATCGGGAAGCGGTGCGGCCACATGTGGCCGCCTCCCCTCCCGATCGGTGATCTACCGGGTCAGGAGCGGGTCGGCGAGGGCGTCCAGGAGGGGGCCTGGAGGCAGGCCCAGGGGGAGAGGCCGGAGTCCGGGTCGTCGGCGGCGGCGCGGAAGCGTTCCCAGCTCCACCACCGGGTCTCCTCGACCTCGTCGGGCCGCGGGTCGGGCTCGCCGGTGATCCGCGCGACGAAGACCGGGCAGAGTTCGTTCTCCTCGATGCCGTCCTGCGAGGCGCGGTAGCTGAAATCGGGCAGCACCAGCCGCAGCTCGGTGGCCCGGATGCCGAGCTCGTCGGAGAGCCTGCGGTGCACCGCGTCGGCCATGTCCTCGCCCGGAGCGGGGTGCCCGCAGCAGGTGTTCGTCCAGACCAGCGGGAACGCCGTCTTGCTGCGGGAACGCCGGGTGACGAGCAGGCGGCCGGCGTCGTCCACGCCGTAACAGGAGAACGCCAGGTGCCGCGGGGTCGTCGCGCCGTGCACGGTCGCCTTGTCGGCCACCCCGACCGGGGCGCCGTCGTCGTCGAGGAGCACGACCTGTTCCATGCGACCTGTCTACCCCAGCGACGCCGCGGTGGCCCGGCGGCGGGCGCGGATCACGCTGCCCGGCCGCTGCGCGGCGACGAGTGCGAGCGCCGTGGGGGAGACGGTCCCGCGGGCCAGGCCCAGCCGGACGGCGCAGTCGAACACGGTCCGGTGCGCCGCGGCGGCACCGATCGCGGCGTCCAGGAACGCGGGCCGTGCGGCGAGCCGGGCCAGCGTCCCGACGTGCCGGTGGTGCCGGCCGAAGGTCCGGTCCATCGCGTCCCGGTGCACGGCCCCCGCGGACGCGCCGCGCAGCGCGCTGCGGCCGGCGAGGATCCCCGAGGCGACGGCGTCGAAGATCCCCTCGCCGGTCAGCGGGTTGACCTTCGCGGCGGCGTCGCCGGCGAGCACCACCCGGCCGTCGGGCTGGAACCGGGGCGTCGTCGACAGCGGCAGGTGGTGCGCCCGCAGGGTCGCGGGGTCGGGCTGCTGGCCGGGCAGCAGCACGGCCAGCCGTTCCAGCAGGTCGGCGCGGGACCCGGCGCCGCGCTTGTCGAACACCCCGTAGCCGACGTTCGCGCCGCCCCCGGCGACCGGGAACGACCACGCGTACGCGGGGTGGTCGCCGCCGGCGTACTCGATCGTCAGCGTGCCCGGCTCGGCCGCGACCGGCGTGTACCCGCGGATCGCGACGGCGGTGTCCCCGGGCGGGGCGGCCGGCGCGCCGAGCGCGCGGCGGACCACCGAGTTCGCGCCGTCGGCGGCGACGACCGTCCGTCCGGCGACCACCCCGTCGACGACGACGACGCCCGGCTCCGGCACGAGCGCCCGGACCCGGTGGGTGCGCAGCTCCGCCCCGGCGGCGACGGCTGCGCCGGCCAGCGCCGCGTCGAGCACCGTCCGCGTGATCACCCGGTTCGGCCGCGGCGCCGCGCGGTGCACGGCCCGCCCGCCCGGGGTCCGCAGCCGCAGCCACGGTGCCTCGGGGCCGAGCTCGCGGACGCCACCGACGCCCAGGGCGTCGAGCAGGTCGAACACCTCGGCCGCGACGCCGTCACCGCACACCTTGTCCCGCGGGAACGCCTGCGCGTCGAGCATCAGCACCGTCGCGTCCGGCCGCAGCCGCAACGCGTTCAGGGCCGCCGCGGCACCGGCCGGACCGGCCCCGACCACGACGACGTCGTACGTGTGCATGCGTCCCATTCTGCGCGTCCGCCCCGGGCGGACGGCGTTCGCCGGGCACGGAATCCGTTCGCCGTGGAACGCGGCGTCGTGTTCACTCGATGTACCGCACGACCGTCCGTCCGCGGTCCCGCATGCCCTCGACCGGGGGCCGGACCGTGCCCGAACCGCGAAGGAGTCCCGCTGTGACGACCGAGCCGACGACCGGTCCCGTCCCGGAGGCGGAGCGGCTCCCGGTGGGTGCTCCGCTCATCATCTCGCTGCTGGTCGGGTCCGCCTTCGTCATGATCCTCAACGAGACGATCATGAGCGTCGCGCTGCCCGCGCTGATCACCGACCTCGGGATCACCGCCGCGACCGGACAGTGGTTGACCAGCGGTTTCATGCTGACGATGGCCGTCGTCATCCCGATCACCGGGTACCTGCTGCAGCGGTTCCGGCCGCGCGCGGTCTACCTGGCGTCGATGAGCCTGTTCAGCGCGGGCACCCTGCTGTCCGCGCTGGCGCCGACGTTCCCCGTGCTGCTGGGCGGCCGGGTCGTGCAGGCCTGCGGCACCGCGGTGATGGTCCCGCTGCTGATGACGACGATCCTGCGCCTGGTCCCCGCGTCACGGCGCGGGCAGACGATGGGCACGATCTCCATCGTCATCGCGGTCGCGCCCGCCGTCGGGCCGACGATCTCCGGGGTCATCCTCTCCGCGCTCGGCTGGCGATGGATGTTCTGGATCGTCCTGCCGATCGCGCTGCTCGCCCTCGCCGCGGGCGCCACCTGGCTGAAGGTGACCGCCGAGACGTCGACGGCCCCGCTGGACGTGCTGTCGGTCCTGATCTCGGTGGTCGCGTTCTCCGGCATCGTCTACGGGCTGTCCGCGGCCGGCGAGTCCGCCGCCGCGGGCACGCACGGGGGCGTCCCACCCTGGGTGCCGCTGGTGGTCGGGGCGCTCGCACTGGCCGTGTTCGTGCACCGGCAGATCCGGTTGCAGCGGACCGGGGCGCCGCTGCTCGACCTGCGCCCGTTCGCGATCCGCCGCTACACGCTCGCGCTCGTCCTGGTCGCGACCGGTTTCATGTCGCTGTTCGGCGCGATCATCCTGCTGCCCCTCTACATCCAGGACGTGCTCGGCGACAGCGCCTTCGTCGCCGGCCTGGTCGTGCTGCCCGGCGGCCTGGTGATGGGCCTGCTCGGCCCGATCGTCGGACGTGCCTACGACCGGCTCGGCGTGCGCCCGCTCGTCATCCCCGGCGCGGTGGTGCTGGCCGTCGTGATGTGGGGCTTCACGACGCTCGGCGCCGGCTCTCCGATCTGGCTGGTGACGGTGCTGCACGTCGGGCTGTCCGCCGCGCTGGCGCTGATGTTCACGCCGCTGATGACCGACGCGCTCGGTTCCCTCCCCGGCGACCTGTACTCGCACGGCAGCGTCATCGTCACGACGATGCAGCAGGTCGCCGGTGCCGCGGGGACGGCGCTGTTCATCACCGTCATGACCCTGGCCTCCGGCGACGGCGGCATCGACGAGGCCGGGGTGCACGCGGCCTTCCTCGTCGCGGCGTTCGTGTCGCTCGCCGTGGTGGCGCTGGCGTTCCTGACCGGGGGCCGCGCGGCCGCCGACCCGGTCGCCTCCGGGACGACGACGCACTGAGCCCGGGCGGCCCGGCCCCCGACGGGCCGGGCCCCGCGCCCCCGCGCCGCACCCGGTGACCCCCTGCCGCACCCCGTGACCCCCTGCCGCACCCCACGCGACGGGTGCGCCGGCCCGTCACGGGGTGCCGCGGCTGCCAGGGCGCGACGAGGCGCCGGTCCGGCGGTCCGGCTGCCCGGCCCGGTGTGCGGTGTGCGGTGCCCCGTCTCCGCGTACCGCCGGTGCGCCGCGGCCGGTCCGGTGCCGCCGGGCGGGATCGGCGGGGCGCCGGAGGCCCGGCACGCCTCCGACCTGCGGCGATACTCCGCAATCCGACAAGCCGGATGCGCGGGACGCCCGATGTCAAGACCGTTCCGTCACGCCACGACACGCCCGCCCGCCGCTGGACGTTGTCCGGACCGGTTCCCGTACGCCGCGGAACCGGCGGAGTCGTCCCAGGTCAGCGGCGTGAGCGTGATCGGTTCCCGACCCGGAAGCCACGATCGGGTGAATCCTCGCGGGCGATTTCCGTGCCCCGTCCCGGCATGTCCGGCCCGTACGGAGTAGTGCAGGTCACCCGGAGCGGCCGAGGCGAGGCCCGGAGCGGTCGGATCCCACCATCTGGACATGTCCGGGCGCGGGTTGGCCCGAACGAGTAGCGCAGACTCTCTCCCATGCACCTCGTCTCCCGGTTCGCGAGTCGGCGCCACGTCGACCTGCGCCGCCAGGCGAGCGCGCTCTGTTCCGGCGCCTGACCGCGCCCGGCCCCGGGGCGCGCCCGCCCCGTCCCGTGCGGACCCGGCTCCGGCCGCTCCGCACCCGTACGGCACGGGACCGCCCCGACCCCTGAGGAAACGTCCGGTACTGCGCCCCGCGCGACCCTCCTGCCCCGCCACCCGGCGGCCCGGGAGGACGGGATCCGACGCCCACCGGAGTTCACGCCCGATCCGCCGGCGCCCCGGCCGCCGTCCTGCACGGACGGCGGTACCGGCCCGCCTCGGACCGGGTGTCCACATCGGATCCCGATCCGCTCCCCGACCACAGAAAGGAGACACGTCGTGCCCCAGCACCGCGCACGATCGACGTCCCGGGCCCGGCTGATCGCGGGGGGTGCCGCACTCGCCGGCACCGCCCTGATCGGCCTGTCCGGCGCGGCCCAGGCGGCCACGCCGGACGTCGTCCCGGACCTCGGCCCGCTGCTCAGCGCGCCGAACGACGCCCAGCCGGACCCGGCGCCCACCGCGCCCCCCGTCGAACCGTCCTACACCGCGTTCGACTCCGACGAGCCGATCAAGCAGCTGCGTGACTTCGCCCCGCGGGCGTGCCCGCCGCCGGGCTCGTCGACGTGGTGAGCCAGGCGCCGAAGCAGATCACCCCGACCGTCCTCCAGAGCGGAACGGTCGGCGAATGAGTCTGCTCCCGAAGTCCCGCTGGGGTCGACGGACTGCGTTCGCCCTGCTGGGCGCGGCCGTCGTCGCCGGGGTCGTCGCGGTCCCGGCGACGGCACAGAACAGCATCGACAAGGTCAAGTCCGAGGTCACCGGCTCCGACGGCAAGGACTACTGGGTCGAGAACAACCTCACGCCGGAGGCCCGTCAGCAGTCCGCCGACGGGCCCAAGAAGGAGTACGCGATCGTCTGGGCCGGTGACGAGAACGTCGCCGACACCGCGGTCTCCGACATGCGGGAGCTGCCCGGCTCCCTCACCGACCCGATCGACAAGGTCCGCGACTCCCTGCCGGGGCCGGACTTCGTCGCCGTGGTCGACGCGACCAAGGGCACCCCGGACTACGGCAAGGTCGTGAACACCGCGACCGTCGGGCCGCTGGTCGAGAACGAGCCGCACCACATGCAGTACACGTGGCGCAAGGGCGACAAGATCTACGCGGGTGGCCTCTACTCGGCGGCCACCTACGTCTTCGACGTCACCGCGCTGCCGGAGCTCAAGCTCTCCGGCATCTCGCTGCCGTCGCAGACCCTCTGCGGCTCGGTGCCGGACGCCTACTGGGTGCTCAACGACGGCACCGCCTACGGGACCTACATGGGCGGCCCCGTCGCCCCGGGCCCGTGCCGCTACACCCACGGCGAGGTCCGCACCGGCAACGGCTTCGCGGGGGCCCCGGGCTCCGTGGTGCGGTTCGGTGAGGACGGCGAGAACCTGGTCGAGGCCCCGGCCGCGACCGAGACGCCGGAGGACCCGACCCAGTGCCTCAACATGCCGGCACTGGGCAACCCGACCTGCGCCAACCCGCACGGCATCCAGCTGCGCGAGGACCTGGACACCATGGTCACGAGCGACTACGCCGAGCCGAGGTCGATCATCCTCGACCCGGTGAAGAACCCGTCGCCGTACCTGCGACGACCGACGGTCCGGACCTGGGACATCTCCGACCTGAACCACCCGAAGGTCAAGTCGGTGCAGTACCTGCCCACCGGTCCGCGGTCCAACGGCGAGGACCCGCTGCGCAACGAGAACCGCGCCGCGATGGAGACCACGGTCACCAACCAGCCCGGCAACAAGGGCGCGTTCGCCCAGACCATGCAGGGTGGCGCGATCTTCTACACCCCGGACATCACCGCTGAGAACCCGGAGTGGAAGGAGGTCTTCGACCTCGGCACCGCCGCGCCGGAGCTCGGCGTGGGTGGCGAGAACGGTGGCCCGAGCGCGAACGGCGGCTGGATCCAGACCAGCCCCGACGACAAGACGCTCTACCACGCCACGATCGGCCGCAAGGCCGGCACGCTGGGCCCGGACGACAAGGGCACGGCGGGCGGCGTGATCGCGCTCGACATCGAGAAGCTGGTCGGCTCGGGCGACGCGCCCGAGTGCTCGATCGACACGATCGAGGAGACCACCGCCGGTGGTGCCGAGGGCGACTGCCCGACCATCAGGAGCACGGTCGGCATCAACCCGGACCAGACCGGGGCGGGCCCGCACTGGGGCGCCCTGGACAACCTGGAGCTGGGTGACGACGGCTTCTACCACCACACCGACCAGCCGAAGCGTCTCGCGACCGCGAACTACTTCGTGGCCCGCACCGGGCTCGACGGCGATCACCGGGTGTGCATGGTGGACATCGCGGAGGACGGAGAGCTCGCCGTGGACGAGACCTTCAAGGACGAGGACACGGGCGACACCTGCATCAACTTCAACCGCGAGAACTGGCGGCACGGTGCGTTCGGCAACGCCAAGCCGCACTCGATGCTGTTCGTCGCCGCGGACGAGGACATCAAGGACTGATGTCGGTGTTCGCAACCCTGCTGCCCCACGGGGCAGCGCTCGTGCCGGCCGGCGGGCTCCTGCCCGCCGGCCCGGCCGGGGCCGGCCCCGCCACCGTGATCACCACGGTGGCGGGTGCCGCCCCGGCAGGCCCGGCGCTCGCCGCCGGGATCGTCGACGGTGCTCCGCCCGCGGAGACCGTCCTGCGCCTGGTACTGCTCACCGCACTCGCCGTCGTCGCGGGGACCGGGCTCGTGCGGGTCCTCTCCGGACCGGCCGGACGCGCGGAGCGGGTCGTCGCGGGAGCCGCGGCGCTCGCCGCCGTCTCCGCCGCGGTTGCCGCGGTGACCTGGTCCGGTGCCGGCACCTCCTCGTGGACACTCGGCCTGCTGGCGGTGACCGTCGCCGTCCCGGCCCTGCTGTGGACGTCCCGGCCGGTGCTGGCGGTCGTCCCGGCCGTCGCCGTGACGGTCCTGCTGGTGATGCAGCTGGCCGCCGGCAGCCCGGGGTCGGTGCCGTACCTGCTCGACGCCGGGTACGCCGTCGCCGGGGCGTTGCTCGCCGGTGCGGTGGTGCACCTGTTCGCCACCCGCACCGCGGGCGCCTCCGGCGCCGTGGACGTGGTGGTCGGCGAGGACGGGACCGGGCGGCTGGGCCGGGTGCGGGTGCTCGCGCTCGTCGCCGGTGTGGCCGCCACGGTGCTGGCCGCGGTCCGGGTCGCCGTGTCCGGGCCGTTCGCACTCGTCGACCTCCCCGGCACCGGCTACGGCCGGGCCGCGGCGGTCACCCTGGTCGCCCCGGCCGCCGTCGTGGCACTGGTGGTCGCCGAGACGCTCGTGTCCCGGCGGGCCGGGCCGTCCGCCCGCGAACGGGTCCGCGCGGCCGCCGTCCGCGAGCGGGGCCGCGGCCTTGCCGCCGTCGCGGCGGTCGCGGGGATCGGCGCCGCGACCCTCCTGGCGGCGCTGCCCGCGCCGGCCCCCGCTGCGGTGCCCGGCCAGGCGCTGCTGCGGGGGCTGGACCTCGGCTCCGGTCCGCTGCCCCTCGCGGTCGCACCGATGCGGCCCGGGCCGAACCTGGTGCAGCTCACCGGCGAGGACGTCGAGATCACCGGTGGGGAGGGTGCGGCTGCGATGCCCGGGCACGACGGCGACGCCGCCCCGGCCGGCTACGTCGTCCGCGCCGGGGACCGGGAGGTGCCGTTCGTGCAGCGTGCCGGAGCCCCCGGGGGCTGGGCGCTCGTCGACGTCCCCGCGGGGACGGACGCGATCACCGTGTCCGACGGTGCGGTCAGCCGCTCGGTGTCGGTCGACGTCGGTGACGAGCGGACCGCGCCGGAGGGCAGCGCCGGGGCCGACGGGCCGGAGTGCCTGTCCGCCGTCCTGGGACGGATCACCGCCGGTGGCGACCCCACCGTCGGGACCTGCCCGTCGGAGACGCTCGATCCCGCCGACGAGCAGGCCCTGCGTGCCACGGTCCGCTCGCTCGCGGGCAGCGGGTGCCGGGCGTCGCGCTCGTCGCGGACGCGTCACCGCGCTCGCGGGCGGCGGCCGGCGCCGTCCGCGCCGAGGCGACCGCCGCCGGCCTCCGGCTGAGCGAGCGTGCCGGTGCGGACGACGCACTGCTGGTCCTGTCCGGCTGGCAGGGCGGCGCGACGACGCTGCGCGACACCACGGTCGCCGCCGTGGAGCGACCCACGGCACTCGGCGGAATCTACCTCGCACCCTGGCTGTTGACCGGCGGCGTGCTGGCACACACCCCGGGCGTCCTCCTGCCGCTCGACTTCGGACCGCAGGAGGAGATCCCGCAGCGCTACGTCCGCTCGCTGTCCGTCGTCGCCCCCGGCTCGTCGCCGTCGGTGGCCGGGCTGCGGGCCTGGGCCGCCGAGAGCGGCGTGCGGTTCGACGAACCGCCCGCGCTGTACGGTGCCGCACCGGTCAGTGTCCCGATGACCAGCGGCGACGACGACCACCACCAGCCGAACACGGCCGCCTGGTTCCCGGGTGGTGCCGTCGTCCGGATCGGTGGTCCGCTGGACACGGCGCCCCCGGCGCCCACCCCCTGAGCACGCCCCCACTCATCCGAGGAGAGACACCCATGTCCGTGGTCAGCGACGAGGCCGCCGGGCGGCCGCCGAACGGGCTGCTCGGCGCCGTCCGGGAGACCGAACGTGCCGCGTACGGCCCGCAGGACCGCGCGGCGAAGCCGCCACAGTGGAAGGTCGTCACCGTCGGCCTGGTGCTCGCGGTGTTGTTCCTGATCGGGGTGAGCACGGTCGCGCCGGCCACGATGGTCGGTACCGCTGCGCTGGGTCTCGCACTCGGCTTCACCCTGTTCCACTCCCGGTTCGGGTTCACCTCCGGCTGGCGGCAGCTCGTCGCGGTCGGCCAGGGTGCCGCGATCCGGGCGCACATGCTGATGCTCGGCACCGCGGCGGTGCTGTTCGCGGTGATCCTGTCGTCCGGCTTCGCGCTGGCCGGCGAGCCCCGCGGGCTCAGCGCACCGGTCGGGATCGGGCTGGTCGTGGGCTCGTTCCTGTTCGGTGTCGGCATGCAGGTCGGCGGCTCGTGCGCGTCCGGCACGCTGTTCGCGGTCGGCAGCGGGCAGAGCGCGATCGTGCTGACGCTGTTCGGCTGCATCGTCGGCTCGATGTTCGCGGTGTTCACGCACAGCTTCTGGACACAGACGGTGCCGCAGGGCCCGACCGTCGACCTGGCGCAGTCGCTCGGGTACCCGGGCGCGCTCGCGCTGACCCTGGTCGTCCTGGCCGCGATCACGGTCGTCACCTGGGTGGTGGCCCGGCGCCGCACCCCGCTGCCGGTCGAGCGGCCGCCGTCGGCCCGCGGGATCGCCCGGGTGCTGCGCGGCTCCTGGCCGATGTGGGCGGGCGCGATCGTGCTGGCCGTGCTCAACGCCGCGGTCCTGTTCGTCTCCGCCGCGCCGTGGGGCGTCACGTCGGCGTTCGCGCTGTGGGGATCGAAGTTCCTGCAGCTCCTCGGGTTCGACATGGCGAGCCTGGCCTACTGGCAGGTCCCGGCGAACGCGAGGTCGCTGGCCGGACCGGTGCTCGCCGACCGGATCTCCAACCTCGACGTCGGCATCATGATCGGCGCGCTGGTGGCCTCCGCGGTGGGCGGCGCGTTCGTGCTGCACAAGCGGATCCCGTGGAAGCTCGCGATGGGCGCCGTCCTCGGCGGCATCGCGATGGGCTACGGCGCGCGGCTGGCCGGTGGCTGCAACATCGGTGCCTACTTCTCCGGCATCGCCTCGTTCAGCCTGCACGGATGGATCTGGGCCGTCGTCGCACTCGGCGGTACCTGGGTCGGGCTGCGGCTGCGGCCGCTCTTCGGCCTGACCAACCCCAAGCCGGCCGACTCGCTCTGCTGAGCCGCCCGGTCGCTCCCCGAGAAGAAAGAGGTTCGATCATGAACGTACGCACTGCCGGCCGCGCGGCGGCCGCCGTCGCCGGGGCCGGGGCGCTGGCCGCGCTCACCGGTGGGCTCGCGCACGCCGACACCCCCGGGGCGGGTGGCTACGACGGCGCGTCGTCGTCCCCGTCGGGCGGTTCCGGTTCGGAGTCCGGTCCGGAGGGGGCCGGCGAGTCCTCGGGCACCCCGGTGTTCCTGCTGGACGGCCTGCCGGGCGCCCCGGTTCCCGAGGACCTGCTGAAGCCCGTCGACCTGACCGCGCCGGTCTTCGGCACCCTCGACGGCCTGTCCTGATCCTGCTCCGGTGCGCGCCGCCACGGCGCGCACCGGGCGTCGGCTCGCTGGGGGCCGCGAGCCGGACACACGGTCACCCGCCCGGAGCCGCGCCGGCCTCGGCGCCGGGCGGGTGACCGTCCCTGCTGTACCGCCCGGGACCGTCAGCCCCCGTCCAGTACGGCTTGGACGTCGATGTCGATCCGCAGCGTCCGGCCGACCGCCAGCACCCCGGCCAGCACCGACTGGTTCCAGTCGATCGCGAACTCGTCCCGGGAGATCTCCGTGGTGGCCGTGAACGCCGCGCGCGTCCCGCCCCACGGGTCCGGCCCGCTGCCCCCGTAGACGACGGCGAGGTCCACCGGCGCCGAGACGCCCTTGAGCGACAGCGTGCCGTGCACCGTCCAGTGCGTCGGGTCGTGCCTCGTGAGCCCGGTACCGGCGTAGCCGATCGACGGGTGCCGCTCGACGTCGAGGAAGTCGGCGTTGCGCAGGTGCGCGTCGCGGTCCGGCTCGTCCGAGTCCACCGAGGACGCGTCGATCGCCACCTCCACCCGGCTCGTCTCGAACGAGTCGGCGACGACGACCTGCCCGGAGAACCGGCGCAGCCGGCCGTGGATCCGGCTCATGCCCAGGTGCAGCGCGGTCGCGCGGATGCTCGAGTGCTGCGCGTCGATCCGCCAGGTCCCCGGGGCGGGGAGCACGGCGCCGCCCGCCCGGGTCAGCTCGAACCGGCCCAGGTCGACGCCCGCGCCGTTCACCACCACCGCCCGCGCCGACGGCTCGTGCCCCGGTGCCGCGACGACCACCGTGTGCGGCCCCGCCACCAGGCCGTCGATCGAGAAGCCGCCGTCCGCGCGGCTCGCCGCCCGTCCCTGCTGGACACCGCCGGCGTCCATGACGGTGACGGTCCCGCCGGCGACGGGCCACCCGTCGGGGCTGCTCAGCCGGCCGTACAGCTCACTCATCGGCGTTCTCCGTCCGTGTCCCGGCAGCCGCGCCGCGCGGGTCGGGGAAGTGGACCTGCACCGGGGTCGTCGCACCCCGGTCGATCTGGACCGCTGCGACGACCGGTGGGTGCCCGCTCGCGGTGAGCGAGTGCCGGCCGGGCGGGAGGTCCCGCAGCTCGTAGCGCCCGTCCGGGCCGGTCGTCGTGGTCGCGACGGTGCGGCCGTCGAGATCGGTGAGTGCCATCCGGGCGCCCGCGACGGGACGGCCGTCGGAGGTGCGGGCGGTGCCGGCGAGCCCGGCGCGGGCGGGCAGCCGGATCTCGACCGGCGGCCCCGGGGGACCGGCGGTCACGGTGCGCGCCACCGGCTGGTGGCCGGGCGCGGTCACGGTGAGGGTGTGCGGGCCGGTGCCCGGGGTCTCGAGCCGGAACCGCCCGTCCGGGCCGGTGGGGCCGTGCCCGACGACCTCGCCCGACTGGTCGATGAGGGTGACCGCCGCCGCGGGGACGGGCACCCCGGCGCCGTCGGTGAGGACACCGTGGACGGTCCCGCCGCCGGTGGTCACGACGTCGTGGCGGGCGGGGGAGTCGCGGACCGCGACGAGGCCGGCGTCCGGCCCGGACCCCTCGGCGCGGACGACGACGAGGTAGGTCCCGCCGGTGCCGAGCGGGACGGACCAGCTGCCGTCCTCGCCGGTGGTGGCCCGGCCGTGCTGGCGGCCGTCCAGGTCGGTGACGGTCACGGTCGCGGCGGGGACGGGGTTCCCGCCGCGGCGCCGGACGGTCCCGGTGATCGAGGGCCCGGTAGTCACGTCGGCTCTCCTCCGTTCATTGTCTATCGCAACGATATCCCCTGCGATGGGTCCGGCGATCACCCGTCCGGTGCGCCGTCGCGGTGGCGGCCCGCCGGGACTTGCGTCACGTGTAACCGGTGGTAACGTTACCGGTGGTTACAGCACATGACGTCGTCGTCTACGAGGGAGTCGACATGACTGCCACCGTTCCCGAGCCCGGTATCGACACCACCGAGGAGCGGAAGGACACCGCCGCCCGGTTGCTGCGCTCGTCCGAGGAACTGTCGTTCGACCCCGCGACGCAGGTCGACTGGGAGACCCCGCTGGACCGCAGCTACCACGGCATGAGCCCGGAGTGGAGCAGCCTCTACGGCACCGCGTACTGGGACGAGATGACCGAGGACCAGCGCAGGGAGCTGACCCGGCAGGAGTCGGCGTCGGTCGCCTCCACCGGCATCTGGTTCGAGATGATCCTCCAGCAGCTCGTGCTGCGGGACTTCTACGCGAAGGACCCGACCGACCCGTCGTTCCAGTGGGCCCTGACCGAGATCGCCGACGAGTGCCGGCACTCGATCATGTTCGCGCGCGGCTCGGAGAAGCTCGGCGCCCCGGCCTACATCCCGAAGCGCAGCGTCGTGAACCTCGGCCGGCTGTGCGCGATGACCTACACCGGCGAGGCGGCGTACGCGTCGATCCTGGTCGCCGAGGAGGTCCTCGACGTGATGCAGCGGGACTGGATGCGCGACGAGCGCGTCGTCCCGTTCGTCCGGACGATCAACAACATCCACGTGGTCGAGGAGTCGCGGCACATGAAGTTCGCCCGCGAGGAGACCCGCGAGCGGCTCAAGGGCGCGGGCCCGCTGCGCCGCCGGTACCAGGCGCTCACCGTCGCGGCCGCCGCCTACTTCATCGTCACCAGCATGTGGAACGACCAGATCTACGCGAACGCGGGGCTCGACACGAAGCGAGCGCTGCGCGAGGCGAAGGCCAACGAGCACCACAAGTCGCAGCTGCGCTCGTCGTGCGCCGGGCTGATGGAGTTCCTGTCCTCGTGCGGGCTGCTCACGAAGCCGGCGCTCTGGTTCTACCGCCGCGCCAACCTCGTCTGAGCCGGGGACACCAGCCGTGGCCTTCGCGATCACCCAGACCTGCTGCACCGACGCGTCCTGCGTCGCGGCGTGCCCGGTCAACTGCATCCACCCGACGCCGGACGAGCCGGACTACACGACGACCGACATGCTCTACATCGACCCGCGGGCGTGCATCGACTGCGGGGCGTGCGCGGACGCGTGCCCGGTCGACGCGGTGTTCCCGGTCGAGCGTCTCAGCGCGTCGCTCGCCGGGTACGCCGACGTCAACGCGGCGTACTACGACGGCAAGCCGGTCGCGGGGAAGCTCGAGGGCGACTCCCCGCTGTTCCACGACTGGTACCCGCTGCAGTTCACCCGGTCGCTGCCGGCGGACATGGCGCCGCTGGACGTCGCCGTCGTCGGGACGGGGCCCGCCGGCATGTACGCCGCGCAGGACCTCCTGCTGCACACCGCGTCCCGGGTGACGCTGGTCGACCGGCTGGACACCCCCGGCGGTCTCGTCCGCTACGGCGTCGCCCCCGACCACCCGTCGACCAAGCGGATCGGGGAGTCGTTCGCCCGGTTCCACACCCATCCGCGCGTGCGGATGCGGCTCGGCACCGAGATCGGCCGGGACATGACGGCCGACGAGCTCGCCGCGCAGCACGACGCTGTGGTCTGGGCGGTCGGCGCACCCGTGGCGAAGGACCTCGGGATCGAGGGCGAGGGACTGCCCGGCAGCATCGCCGCGGACACCGTCGTCGGCTGGTACAACGGCCACCCCGACGTGCCCCGCGACGCCGTCGACACCACCTGTGAGCGGGTCGTGGTGGTCGGGACCGGCAACGTCTCCATCGACGTCGCCCGGATCCTCACCGCCCCGCCGGAGGACCTGGACGACACCCCGATCGACGCCGCCGCGCTGGCCGCGCTGCGGGCCGGGGCGGTCCGCGAGGTCGTCGTGCTGGGCCGGCGCGGCCCGGAGACGGTCGCCGCGACCGCGCCGGAGCTGCGCGAGCTGCTCGGACGGTCCGGTGTGGACGTCGTCGTCGACGAGCACGACGCGCGCGTCACCGAGTCGATGGACGGCCCCGCCGCCTCCGAGGCGCACCGGCTGCTGCAGGGCGCGCGGCGGGAGAAGATCGACTGGTCGCTGCCCGCCCCCGCGCCGCGGGTCGTGTTCCGCTTCCACTCCGCGCCGGACCGGATCGCGGGTGACGTCCGCGCCCGGGGCGTGCACACGTGCGACGGCACCGAGATCCCGGCCGGGCTGGTCGTCCGCGCCGCCGGGCACCGCGGTCGCCCGGTGTCGGGACTGCCCTTCGACGGCGACCGCGGCGTCGTGCCGAACGACGCCGGCCGGGTCGCCGACCGTCCCGGCCACTACGTCGTCGGCTGGATCAAGCGCGGCCCCTCGGGCGGCATCGGCACCAACCGGACCTGCGCGGCCGAGACCGTCGGGTCCCTGCTTGACGACGCCGTCGCCGGCCGGCTGCCGTCGCGCCCGCCGCGCGGGTCCCGGCTCCGCGCCGTGGGCCGCCTGCTCCGCCGGGGCTGAGCCGCCCGCTCTCTCAACGCCCCGGGGCGAACAGGGAGAGGGCCCCGCGCAGGACGTCGTCGATGCCGGTCGGCGGGACCGGCCGCCGCCACGACGCGAGCCGCCCACGGACGGTGATCCCGTCCGGTGCGATCCCGACACCGTGCAGGTGCAGCTCCGGGGGGAGGCCCGCCAGCACGACGCGGCCGGAGCGGGCCGCCCGCAGCGGGCTGCGGTCGAGCAGCGCGCGCACCGAGCGGCGCGTGTCGTCGGAGCGGGGCGGTCCGACGCGGCGGCCTGCGACGGTCAGCGCCGCGACCTTCCACGACAGCGTGTGCCCCTCGACGGCGACGGCCAGCTCCGCGGCGCCGAGCCCGGGGTGACGACGCAGCCGGGCCCGCGGGACCCCGTCGGCGTCGACCGTCACGTCCAGGTCGGGTGCGTGCTCGCGGAGCCGGGCGGTCACCCAGTCCGGGTCCAGCACCGCCGCGATCTCCACCGGGCCGGTGACCAGCTCCGGGGTGAGCGCGGGCCGCAGCCGGACGTCGGACGCGGACACCGTGAGCTCGCGGACCCGGAGCCCGGGCCGGACGACGTCGCGCGCCGCGAGCCGGACGTCGAGCCGGCCGGTGGTGAGCGCCCGCGTCCCGATGCCCGCGGTCCCGATCGCGGTCGGGACGAGCCGGAGCGTGCCGCCGAGGGTCGTCTCGCGACCCAGGTAGCGGAAGCGGACGGCCTCGATCAGGGCCCGCAGCAGCAGCGCCCCGCCGGGCCCGGTGCCGGACGCGAGCAGGGCCGCGCTCTCCAGCACGCCGGGGCCGCCCTGCGGGGCGGAGACCGGTTCCCGTACGGCCATACGGCGGGGTGCTCCTTCGGTCGCCCGGGGGAGGCGGCGTCGGCGGTGGTCGCGCCGGCCAGGGAGCCGGCACACCGGCCCGGCGCCGTCCGCCGGACCCGTCCGAGCGTCGCAGCCCGGCGGGCGTCCGGACAGGCCGGAGGCGGCCCCCTGCGCCGACGCGCCGGGCGCCGTCGACCGGCGGCCCGCGACCGGACTAGCCAGGCCCGGTGAGATCGGGGTGGTGCCGGGCCGCGACGTCCGGATGGGCGCGCAGCCGCGCCTTGAGCAGGTTGTCGCCGAACGTCCCCGAGATGACGTTGTCCGGGTCCCGGCTGACCCCGTGGGCCTGCGCCGCGAGCGCGGCGGGAAGCGCGATCCGCGGCACCGTGGAGTCGAGTGCGGGGTTGAAGAAGAACGGGATCGACGTCCGGACCTCGCCCGGCGGCGGCGAGGCGACGCGGTGCACGGTCGCCTTGAGGTAGCCGTCGGTGGCGACCTCCATCAGCTCACCGATGTTGACGACGAACGCCCCGGGGACGGCGGGCACGTCGATCCCCCCGCCGTCGTGCTCGACCTGGAGGCCGCCCTTGCCCGGCTCGATCATCAGCAGGGTGAGGAATCCCGGGTCCTTGTGCGCGCCCACTCCCTGGCCACGGTCCTCCCGCCCGGGGTAGCGGACCAGCTTGATCAGGGTCGAGGGGCGGTCGCCGAACATGCCGTCGAAGACGTCGGCGGGACTCCCCAGCGCGACCGCCCAGGCCCGGAGCAACCGCCGCGCGACGGTCGAGCAGCGCTTCTCCCAGTCGAGGAACGCCTCGCGCAGCGCGGGCTGCGCGGCTGGCCAGAGGTTCGGCCCCTCCATCCGCATGTAGGCGGGAGCGGCAGGATCGTCGTGCGTCGCACGCTCGGCGCCGATGTCGATCTGCTCGCGCCAGTCGACGCGGCTCCGGGTGAGCTCGCCGCCGGTGCGGGTCCAGCCGCGGAACTGCGGGCTCCACAGCATCTCGACGGCCCGCTTGTCCTCGTCGGGGAGCGCGAAGAACCGTCCGGCCTCGGCGAACGCGCGTGCCGTGACGTCGTCGGGGATGCCGTGGCCTCGGAGGTGGAAGAACCCGACGCCGTGACCCGCGTACCGCAGCGCGGAGCGGAACGTGTCCGCGGTCTCCGCGTCGCGGTCGAGGTCCGACAGGTCGAGGACCGGGAGGGTAGTCCTGGTCATGAGCTGTCGCCGCCCCGACCCGCAGTGCCTCGGGGGACCGTGGCCGCGCCGATCCGGTCGAACCACGTGTCGATCGACCGCCGGTACCCGTCCGGCATGCGGAGTCCCGCCACCTCGGACCGGGGGACGAGCACGCGGCGCTGCAGGTCGAGGACGACCCCCTTGACCGAAACGTCGAACTGCGACGGGGAGGACACGCGACATCCTCTCGACGTGGGCCGGGACCGACGGAAAGTAGCACCGCAGCGGCTCCGTCCGGGCGACCGACGATCCGTCGTAGGACGGAGCCGGTGTGCCGTGTGTGCCCCCGGCAGGACTCGAACCTGCGACCTAGAGATTAGAAGGCTCTTGCTCTGTCCAGCTGAGCTACGAGGGCATGTCCCGGGTCTCCCCGGACGCCGCCCACGGTAGCGACACGCGCAAGTGATCAGCCATCCGACATCGGCCTCAGGGGCGGTCCGACGGCCGTCCGACGGCGGTCCGACGGGCCGCGAGACGCCCCCGACCACCATCCGTCCGGTTGAAGAGCACGCCGAAGGGGCCTCGCCTGCGACGCTGACGGACCGTGACGTCCATACTGTGCCCATGGTTCTGGGACTGCGATCCGCGATCAGGTCGGATGTGGGTCGTCGCCGGACGTCGAACCAGGACTCCGGCGCGACGACGGGCCGGCTGCTGATCGTGGCCGACGGGATGGGCGGGCACGCCCACGGCGAGATCGCGAGCGCGATGACGGTCTCGGCCTTCACCGAGATGGAGGCCCGGCTCCCCGAGGACCTCAGCGACATCGACCTCGATGCCGAGCTGAACTCCGCCCTGGAGGACGCCACCGACCGCCTCGCCCGCCGTGCGGGGGAGGACCCGGAGACCCGGGGCATGGGCACGACCGTCGTGTCGCTGGTGCTGACGGGCGAGCACCTGGCGCTCGCGCACATCGGTGACTCGCGCATCTACCGGCTCCGTGAGGGTGAGCTCGCGCAGCTCACGCACGACCACACGATGGTGCAGCAGCTGGTCGACCAGGGGCAGATCACCGCCGAGGAGGCCGCGCACCATCCTCGGCGCTCGGTGCTGATGCGGGCGCTGAGCACCGATCACGCGCCGGAGCCGGACCTCGACCGCGTCGAGATCGTCGAGGGTGACCGTTTCCTGCTGTGCTCGGACGGCGTCACCGCCGTCCTCGACGACGCCGCGCTCCTGCGCGAGCTGGCGTCGGGGACGGAGCCGGACGCCGTGGTCGAGCGTCTCGTCGAGCTCTCGAACGAGGGCGGCGGCCCGGACAACATCACCGCGATCGTGGCGGACGTCGTCGACGTCCCCGAGGTGGCGACGCAGCCCCTCGAGACGGCCGGCGCGGCCAAGGAGATCGCGACCTCCAACTGAGGACGACGCCGGGCGGCCCCGTCCACGGGTGACGTCCGGGCGGGCCGGGAAGCCCGACGGCGGGACGGGCACCGACACCGCCCCCGTCCGCACGCTCGTGTCAGCGGCGGGCCACGATCCGGCGCAGACGCACCGTCCGCGCCGCCGAGCGGTGCGCAGCGAGTTCCGCCCGGGTCTCCGCGGGGAGATCGGGCGGGTAGACGCCCGCCGCGCACAGCTCCGCCACGTCGCCCGCCGGCTCCGCACCCCCGTCGGTGAGCCGGAAGCTCAGCCGGTCGTCGGCGAGGACCGCGAAGTCCGCCGACGACGCCAGCCACTCCGGATGCTCGACGGCCGACCGGTGCCGCCACGCCTCGCGGACCGCGTGCCGGAGGTGCCGTCCGCGCCAGCCCCACGACGCCGGGGCCGGGAGGAGCAGGGACAACAACCCGTGCGGGGCGAGCACCCGCCGGATCTCGGCGAGCAGCCCGTCCATGTCCTGCAGGAGCGGGAGGACGAGCGGGACGGCGACGCGCTCGACGGACCGCGTGCGCACCGGAAGGGCGAGGGGCGACGCCGCCACGAGGGCGAACGCACCGTCCCCGGCCTCCAGGGCGGCCCCGATGCCGGTGACGGTCGCCCGCACGCGTGCGCTCGCCCCGGGCGCGCGGCACCACTGTGCGGCGGTCGGGCCGTCGTCGGCACGCAGCCGGTGAAGGACCGGCGGGAGGACGTCTCCGTCGAAGGGCACCGGGGGAGTCTCGCGTACAGGTGGCCGATGGGACGGCCGGACCGCGACGAACGGCCGCCCACAGCCGATGATCGTCTTCGAGTGGGGTCGCGAGCCGCGCGGACCGGACGCGTGCCGCCCACCTGCCGCTCGTCGTACCCCGGACCCGCGACGGACGGTCGAAAAAAATCTTGAAAGAAGTTGGAGATCGGGCGTCCACGAGACGAACGACAGCGCGGACGGCCCGCGCGGGCCCCGATCCGGGCTTCCTCTTGCGCGATCGGCGCTGGTCAACCAGTATCCGGAGGGAGCCCGTCAGCACGACCGTTCGTCGTGCGACAGGGTCGGGTTCGTCCGCGCTGCTGTGCGGCCTGGGGCCGTGTTCGCGCAGGTCAGCGGGCGTTTTCGACCCCGGTTTGACGCGCCCGCAGGGCGTGCCGTAACTTTCTTCCTGTCAGCGAGTGAGCCGGACAGAACGGGCCCTGGAGGCCCGGTCAACAGGCCCGCTGGCCACTACGACACCCCGGTCGGCCTTCGAGTTTGTTGTGGGTTTACGGTGGTGGGGTCAAGGCGATCCGCCTTCTGGATCCGGTCGGGAGATCGGTGATGGTGGTGCGGGTGTCTTTTGAGAACTCAACAGTGTGTCGAGCTATTTTTTGGTTTGGCGTTTTTGTGCCAGATTGTTTGTTTGGCTGCCGGTGCGACCCCGTCGTGCTGGTGGGCCAGTTGTTTGTAAGTCAGGGTTTTTGTTGGAGAGTTTGATCCTGGCTCAGGACGAACGCTGGCGGCGTGCTTAACACATGCAAGTCGAGCGGTAAGGCCCTTTCGGGGGTACACGAGCGGCGAACGGGTGAGTAACACGTGGGTGACCTGCCCTCCACTCTGGGATAAGCCCGGGAAACTGGGTCTAATACCGGATAGGACCTCTCAACGCATGTTGGGTGGTGGAAAGTTTTTTCGGTGGGGGATGGGCCCGCGGCCTATCAGCTTGTTGGTGGGGTGATGGCCTACCAAGGCGGTGACGGGTAGCCGGCCTGAGAGGGCGACCGGCCACACTGGGACTGAGACACGGCCCAGACTCCTACGGGAGGCAGCAGTGGGGAATATTGCGCAATGGGCGGAAGCCTGACGCAGCGACGCCGCGTGGGGGATGACGGCCTTCGGGTTGTAAACCTCTTTCGCCAGGGACGAAGCTTTTGTGACGGTACCTGGAGAAGAAGCACCGGCCAACTACGTGCCAGCAGCCGCGGTAACACGTAGGGTGCGAGCGTTGTCCGGAATTATTGGGCGTAAAGAGCTCGTAGGCGGTGTGTCGCGTCGGCCGTGAAAACTTGGGGCTTAACTCTGAGCGTGCGGTCGATACGGGCATCACTTGAGTTCGGCAGGGGAGACTGGAATTCCTGGTGTAGCGGTGAAATGCGCAGATATCAGGAGGAACACCGGTGGCGAAGGCGGGTCTCTGGGCCGATACTGACGCTGAGGAGCGAAAGCGTGGGGAGCGAACAGGATTAGATACCCTGGTAGTCCACGCCGTAAACGTTGGGCGCTAGGTGTGGGGACCATTCCACGGTTTCTGCGCCGCAGCTAACGCATTAAGCGCCCCGCCTGGGGAGTACGGCCGCAAGGCTAAAACTCAAAGGAATTGACGGGGGCCCGCACAAGCGGCGGAGCATGTGGATTAATTCGATGCAACGCGAAGAACCTTACCTGGGTTTGACATGCACAGGATCGCGGCAGAGATGTCGTTTCCCTTGTGGCCTGTGTGCAGGTGGTGCATGGCTGTCGTCAGCTCGTGTCGTGAGATGTTGGGTTAAGTCCCGCAACGAGCGCAACCCTTATTCCATGTTGCCAGCACGTAGTGGTGGGGACTCATGGGAGACTGCCGGGGTCAACTCGGAGGAAGGTGGGGATGACGTCAAGTCATCATGCCCCTTATGTCCAGGGCTTCACACATGCTACAATGGCTCATACAGAGGGCTGCGAGACCGTGAGGTGGAGCGAATCCCTTAAAGTGAGTCTCAGTTCGGATCGGGGTCTGCAACTCGACCCCGTGAAGTTGGAGTCGCTAGTAATCGCAGATCAGCAACGCTGCGGTGAATACGTTCCCGGGCCTTGTACACACCGCCCGTCACGTCACGAAAGTTGGTAACACCCGAAGCCGGCGGCCCAACCCTTGTGGAGGGAGTCGTCGAAGGTGGGACTGGCGATTGGGACGAAGTCGTAACAAGGTAGCCGTACCGGAAGGTGCGGCTGGATCACCTCCTTTCTAAGGAGTCTCACCATGTGGTGGGGCACCGGCTCGTTTCTTTCGTTTCTTCTGAAATGTGGGAATGTGTTGGTTCCTTAACTGAGATCGCGCTGTCGGCCCCGAGTGTGGGTCGGGTGTGACTGGGTGGAACGCAATGGACGTCAAGCTGTGGTTCGGCACACTGTTGGGTCCTGAGGGGACACCGGTTTGGTGGGTGTTGTCTTTGGCCGCGTGGGTTCTGGGTTGTCCTAACGCCTTCTGGTTGGGGGTGGTGGTTGCCTGGGGTCTTCTGTGGTTGTGGGTTGAGTGTTGCATAGTGGATGCGAGCATCTTGTTGTGGTCAAGTTGTTAAGAGCACATGGTGGATGCCTGGGCATCAGGAGCCGATGAAGGACGTGGGAGGCCGCGATAGTCCTCGGGGAGTTGTCAACCGAACTGTGATCCGAGGGTGTCCGAATGGGGAAACCCAGCACCCGTCATGGGGTGTTACCCGTACCTGAATTCATAGGGTGCGTGGAGGGAACGTGGGGAAGTGAAACATCTCAGTACCCACAGGAAGAGAAAACAACAGTGATTCCGTGAGTAGTGGCGAGCGAAAGCGGAAGAGGCTAAACCGTGTCCGTGTCAAGCCGGCAGGTGTTGCGGATGCGGGGTTGTGAGACGTGCTGTTCATCTTCTGCCGAGGATGGGGCGGTCCAGTGTTTGTGTTAGCGGAACGACTCTGGGATGGTCGGCCGTAGTGGGTGAGAGCCCCGTACGCGAAAGCATGAGTCTGGTCGTGGGCATTGTTCTCGAGTAGCAGCGAGCTCGTGGAATTTGCTGTGAATCTGGCGGGACCACCCGTTAAGCCTAAATACTACCTGGTGACCGATAGCGGACTAGTACCGTGAGGGAAAGGTGAAAAGTACCCCGAGAGGGGAGTGAAATAGTACCTGAAACCGTGTGCTTACAAGCCGTCAGAGCCTGGAGCAGTCTTGTGCTGCAGGGTGATGGCGTGCCTTTTGAAGAATGAGCCTGCGAGTTATGCTTCGTGGCGAGGTTAACCCGTTGTGGGGTAGCCGTAGCGAAAGCGAGTCCGAATAGGGCGGTGGAGTCGCGGGGTGTAGACCCGAAGCGGAGTGATCTACCCATGGCCAGGGTGAAGCGTCGGTAAGACGCCGTGGAGGCCCGAACCCACCAGGGTTGAAAACCTGGGGGATGAGCTGTGGGTAGGGGTGAAAGGCCAATCAAACTTCGTGATAGCTGGTTCTCCCCGAAATGCATTTAGGTGCAGCGTCGTGTGTTTCTCATCGGAGGTAGAGCACTGGATGGCCTAGGGGGCCGACAAGCTTACCGAAGTCAGCCAAACTCCGAATGCCGGTGAGTGAGAGCGCGGCAGTGAGACTGCGGGGGATAAGCTTCGTGGTCGAGAGGGAAACAGCCCAGATCACCGGCTAAGGCCCCTAAGCGTGCGCTAAGTGGGAAAGGATGTGGGATCGCCCGGACAACCAGGAGGTTGGCTTAGAAGCAGCCACCCTTGAAAGAGTGCGTAATAGCTCACTGGTCAAGTGGTCCTGCGCCGACAATGTAGCGGGGCTCAAGCGCACCGCCGAAGCCGTGGCAATGACACTGTTGTGTTGTTGGGTAGGGGAGCGTCCTGCATCTGGTGAAGCCCGGGAGTGATTTACGGGTGGAGGGTGTGGGAGTGAGAATGCAGGCATGAGTAGCGAATGCAGAGTGAGAATCTCTGCCGCCGGATGACCAAGGGTTCCTGGGCCAGGTTGTTCCGCCCAGGGTGAGCCGGGACCTAAGGCGAGGCCGTCAGGCGTAGTCGATGGACAACGGGTTGATATTCCCGTGCTCGTGATAGTGCGTCCATGCCGGGGCCGGTGATGCTAACCATCCGAACCCACCTTCGCTCCTTCGGGAGTGTTGTTTGTGGGGGAGCGTGGGATCCGATCCGGTAGTAGGCAAGTGATGGGGTGACGCAGGAGGGTAGCTCCGCCACGCGGTGGTTGTCGTGGTGTAAGCCTGTAGCCCGAGTCCTAGGTAAATCCGGGGCTCATCAAGGGTGAGAGGTGATGCGTAGCCGATTGAGGCGAAGAGGGTGATCCCATGCTGTCGAGAAAAGCCTCTAGCGAGTGCTGTTGCGGCCCGTACCCCAAACCGACACAGGTGGTCAGGTAGAGAATACCGAGGCGATCGAGCGAACTGTGGTTAAGGAATTCGGCAAAATACCTCCGTAACTTCGGGAGAAGGAGGGCCATCTGCCTTGAAGCCCCTTCGCGGGCTAGGGGTGGGTGGTCGCAGAGACCAGGCCCAAGCGACTGTTTACTAAAAACACAGGTCCGTGCGAAGTCGCAAGACGATGTATACGGACTGACGCCTGCCCGGTGCTGGAACGTTAAGAGGACCTGTTAGCCCCTTTGGGGGCGAAGCGGAGAATTTAAGCGCCAGTAAACGGCGGTGGTAACTATAACCATCCTAAGGTAGCGAAATTCCTTGTCGGGTAAGTTCCGACCTGCACGAATGGCGTAACGACTTGGGCGCTGTCTCGACCACAGACTCGGCGAAATTGCATTACGAGTAAAGATGCTCGTTACGCGCGGCAGGACGGAAAGACCCCGGGACCTTTACTATAGCTTGGTATTGATGCTCGGTTCGGCTTGTGTAGGATAGGTGGGAGACTGTGAAGTCGTCACGCTAGTGGCGGTGGAGTCGTTGTTGAAATACCACTCTGGTCGAATTGGGTGTCTGAACCTCGGGCCATGATCTGGTTCAGGGACAGTGCCTGGTGGGTAGTTTAACTGGGGCGGTTGCCTCCTAAAGAGTAACGGAGGCGCCCAAAGGTTCCCTCAGCCTGGTTGGCAATCAGGTGTTGAGTGTAAGTGCACAAGGGAGCTTGACTGTGAGACTGACGGGTCGAGCAGGGACGAAAGTCGGGACTAGTGATCCGGCACCTCCTGGTGGAAGGGGTGTCGCTCAACGGATAAAAGGTACCCCGGGGATAACAGGCTGATCTTGCCCAAGAGTCCATATCGACGGCATGGTTTGGCACCTCGATGTCGGCTCGTCGCATCCTGGGGCTGGAGTAGGTCCCAAGGGTTGGGCTGTTCGCCCATTAAAGCGGTACGCGAGCTGGGTTTAGAACGTCGTGAGACAGTTCGGTCCCTATCCGCCGCGCGCGTTGGAGACTTGAGGAAGGCTGTCCCTAGTACGAGAGGACCGGGACGGACGAACCTCTGGTGTGCCAGTTGTCCCGCCAGGGGCACGGCTGGTTGGCTATGTTCGGGAGGGATAACCGCTGAAGGCATCTAAGCGGGAAGCCTGTTCCAAGATGAGGTCTCCCACCACCTTGAGTGGGTAAGGCTCCCAGTAGATGACTGGGTTGATAGGCCGGAGATGGAAGCCTTGTGAGGGGTGGAGTTGACCGGTACTAATAGGCCGAGGGCTTGCCACAACATGTTGTTCGCATCCACTGTGTGACCCTGAGTCTACAACCCCGTTGGTTGTGTGGTCTCTGTTTCCTGGGTCTTCTTGTGTCCCACCGTGGTGTGGGGTGTGAGGGGGTGTGGGGTGTAATTGGATAGTGTTGTCGGTGGTTATGGCGGTAGGGGAACGCCCGGTCCCATTCCGAACCCGGTAGCTAAGCCTTCCTGCGCCGATGGTACTGCACTCGACAGGGTGTGGGAGAGTAGGTCGCCGCCGACATTCAACATTTCAGGGGATCCCTCGGACCGTTTCGGTCCGGGGGATTTTCTGCGTTACGGGCCCGGTTTTCCTGGTGGCGGGCCGGCGGTCCGGTGGGTCCGGGGCGCGGGTCCTGGGGTGTCGTCGACGCCGGATGGGTGTGTCGTCTGCGGTCGTCGCGCGTTCCGCTGAACACCGCCAGGTCCGCGCAACACCGCCAGGACCGCGCAACGCTGCCAGGACCGCGGAACGCTGCCAGGTCCGCGTTCCGCGGAACGCGGTCGGGACGCGGACGGGTTCTCGGAGCGCGATCTGCCCGACCGGCGGGCGCCGACCGGGCGCCGACCTTGGGCCGACCCGCTGGCGAGCGGCTCCCACAGCACTCCCGGGGCCCGCAGACCGTCCTGCGCGTTCCGCGGAACGCGCCCGCACGGGCGTCCCCCAGGTCGTTCACGCCGGCGGCGCCGGCGGAGGCTGGTCGGGCCGGGCGGGTGTGAGGAGAGTGCACCGTCGTCGGCACCCGAGCGGAGAACGGGTGCCGCCCCGGGGGACCCGGGACCGGTGGGCATGTCCCTGTTCCCGCTGGAGCCGTGTGCGTTCCGCGGAACGCGACGGAGCGGCGGACCACCTCGGCCGGGCAGCGGCCGTCGGACTCGCTGTTTCTGCCCGTGAGCGGCAGATGCGTTCCGCGGAACGCTCCTGCTCAGGAGGCTCAGCGCTATCCGGTCGGCCGCGCAGACAGCAAGCCGTTCCGGATCCCGTTGTCCCAGCGGCAGACGGATATGGGCAGGCGGCGGCGAGCGGGACATCGTCCGGGGGTGGGCAGGGACCCGGACCCGGGGCCTGCGATGACAATGAGCGCCGCGAGCGGTACAGCAGGGTGGACGCCGGACATCCGTACAGCGTGGCTGCACCGCCTGCGGACCGCCTGCCTGATATCGGCGTGGAGCTCGTGACCGGATTCGGGCGCAGCCCGGTGGGGTCCGGGGAGCGTTCCGCGGAACGCAGATCCGGGTCACCTGCCTGCTCGTGCGAGGACCTCACCTCGACGCGGACCAGGTCCCGGAGAGCAGTGGTCGCCACGAGCGGGACCGGCGTTCCGCGGAACGCGGCTGCCGTCGGCACCGGACAGGAGCTCTGGTCCGGTGGGCCGTCGAGGTAGCGAGTTGCGATGTCGAGCTTGCGGGGCTTCGCGAATCTTGTGCTCCGGCGCGGTTCTCCCGGACCGGTTCGGAGCTCGTCGACGGAGGGCCCGCGGCAGCGACGGCACGTCGGACACGGTCACGTGGAGAGCTGCACACGAGGCCGACGATGAACGCCATCGGGCCGGCCGGAGCCGGTCTCGCATCCACAAGTGGCCGAACCATCCACAGCCTGCCGGAAGACCGATCCGGAAGCGTCCGGCGGCGGGATGCTCGACGGGACATCGACTCGACGTCCACCCCCGGAGGGTCCCGTGAGCAGCAACCAGATCACCGTCGTCGGCAACCTGACCCGCAAGCCCCAGCTCCGCTACACCCACAGTGGGCGGCCGGTGCTGGACCTGACGGTCGCCGAGAACTATCGCCGACGCGACGACAGCAGCGGCGAGTGGCGTGACGTCGCCAAGACCTACTACACGGTGACGTGCTGGCGGAGGCTGGCCGAGCACGCCGCGCAGACCCTGGACAAGGGGCACGCGGTCATCGTCGTCGGCCGGCTCTTCGTCGAGGAGTGGCTCGATCGCGACAACGTCCTGCGCAAGACCCCGAAGATCGACCCGATCAGCGTGGGCCTCGATCTGCGGTACTCGCCGGTGCTGGTCCCGCCGCGGCCGGTGAGCGGCCCCGACCGTGAGCCCGGCCGCGACCAGCGACCGGTCGACGACTGGGAGGTGCCGTCGGAGGCCCTCGACGGCATGGCGGAGGACGGCGATGCCCCGTTCGGCGCAGCGCCCGACGGCGACGAGGAGACTCCGCGTGAGGTCGCCGCCGTACCGGCTTCCGGACGCTGACGGCCGTCGAACTACCATCGGGGGCGTGGCGGACCTGATTTACACGATGCGGAACGTGCGCAAGGCGCACGGCGACAAGGTCATCCTGGAGAACGCGTCGATCAGCTTCCTGCCGGGGGCGAAGATCGGCGTCGTGGGCCCGAACGGGGCCGGGAAGTCGACCGTCCTCAAGATCATGGCAGGGCTGGAGAACGCGAACAACGGTGACGTGTTCCTGAAGCCCGGAGCGACGGTCGGCATCCTCCAGCAGGAGCCGCCCCTCAACGAGGAGAAGACCGTCCTCGGCAACGTCGAGGAGGGGCTGGGCGACGTCAAGGTCAAGCTCGATCGATACAACGCCATCGCCGAGGAGATGGCGACGAACTACACCGACGAGCTGATGGAGGAGATGGGCAAGCTCCAGGAGGAGCTCGACCACGCCGACGCCTGGGAGCTCGACTCCCAGCTGGAGCAGGCGATGGACGCCCTGCGCTGCCCGCCGGGGGATGCCGAGGTCGGGCACCTCTCCGGTGGTGAGCGCCGCCGGGTCGCGCTGTGCAAGCTGCTCCTCTCCAGCCCGGACCTGCTCCTGCTCGACGAGCCCACGAACCACCTGGACGCGGAGAGCGTGCTGTGGCTCGAGCAGTTCCTCGCGAACTACCCGGGCGCCGTCCTCGCGGTCACGCACGACCGGTACTTCCTCGACAACGTCGCCGGCTGGATCCTCGAGCTCGACCGCGGTCGCACGTTCCCCTACGAGGGCAACTACTCCACCTACCTGGAGAAGAAGGCGGAGCGGCTCGCTGTCCAGGGCAAGAAGGACGCGAAGCTGCAGAAGCGCCTGAAGGAGGAGCTGGCCTGGGTCCGCTCCAACCCGAAGGCCCGTCAGGCCAAGAGCCGTTCCCGGCTGGACCGGTACGACGAGATGGCGGCCGAGGCCGAGCGCCACCGGAAGCTGGACTTCGAGGAGATCCAGATCCCGCCGGGCCCGCGCATGGGCAACCAGGTCGTCGAGGTCTCGAACCTGGACAAGGGCTTCGACGGCCGGCAGCTGATCAAGGACCTGTCCTTCACACTGCCGCGGAACGGCATCGTCGGTGTCATCGGCCCGAACGGTGTCGGTAAGACGACCCTGTTCAAGACGATCGTCGGGCTGGAGGAGCCGGACTCCGGCGAGGTCAAGGTCGGCGACACCGTGAAGCTCTCCTACGTCGACCAGAACCGTGGCGGGATCGACCCGAAGAAGACGGTGTTCGAGGTCGTCTCCGACGGGCTCGACTTCATCCAGGTCGGCAACGTCGAGATGCCGTCCCGGGCCTACGTCGCGGCGTTCGGTTTCAAGGGACCCGACCAGCAGAAGCCGGCGGGGGTCCTCTCCGGTGGTGAGCGGAACCGGCTGAACCTGGCGCTCACGCTGAAGCTGGGCGGCAACCTGATCCTGCTCGACGAGCCGACGAACGACCTGGACGTCGAGACCCTCGGCTCGCTGGAGAACGCGCTCGAGCAGTTCCCCGGCTGTGCCGTGGTCATCTCCCACGACCGGTGGTTCCTGGACCGGGTCTGCACGCACATCCTCGCGTGGGAGGGCACGGACGAGAACCCGGCGGCGTGGTTCTGGTTCGAGGGCAACTTCGAGGCGTACGAGAAGAACAAGATCGAGCGGCTCGGAGCAGAGGCGGCGCGACCGCACCGGGTCACGCACCGTAAGCTCACCCGCGACTGATCACCACTCCGCCGGACCGCTCCGAGTCGGTCCTGTCTGAACAGAGCGGACGCGACGAGGCGGCGCGGGTGCACCGGGCCGGTGATGTCACGGGAGGCGAAGTGACGTCCCACCTGGGAGATCGCGGAAACGCGACGACGGCTGAACTGAGGACGGCAGCGGCGCTGCGCTGGCAGCGTCCGCTGCTGACCTCGGAGCTCGCCGGTTACGCGTGTTCCCGCGCGGTCGCGGACAGTGACGATCTCGGCTGGGTGCAGGCGGCCGGCTGGCTGTTGGACGGGCATGCTGCAGGCGGTGACGCCCGCGACGTCGCGACGGCCGTCCTCGCCGGTCTCACCGGCACCGGACGCCCGGACGACGCGGTCCCGTCCGTGCCCGTCCGGGCGCCCGGTGCCGCACTGCTGAGCCGGCCCGAGGCCGCTCGGCTGCGGGTCGAGCTCGCCACCGTCGCGCAGGTCGACGGTGAGCTGGCGACCGCGCACGCCCTCGTCGCCGGGCTGCCGGACGACGGTGCCGGGGAGGAGCCGGGGCTGCTCCTGCTCGACCGGCTCGCCGTCCAGGTCCGGTGCGCGCTCGCCGGGCCTGCCGTGGACGACCTCCAGCGCCTGCGCGAGGAGGTCGCCTCCTGCGGGGCGGCCTTCAGCGGTGAGGCGTCGGCCTTCGCCGACCTCGTCGTCGGCTCGGTGCACCGCGCCCGCGGCGAGCACGACCTCGCCGTCGACAGCGCGCTCCGCGGGCTCGCGCAGCTCGGCTGGACGCCGGACCGCGCCGACGCCCGCCCCCTGTCGGCGCACCTGGCCGCGGCCCTGCTCAGCCAGTGGATCACCGCGCTCCTCGACGGCGGCCGGGTACCGGCCGACGCCGTGCGGGCCGCGTCGGCCCAGCGGGACGTGGCCGACGCCGGGCGGCAGGGTGTGTTGCTGCGGCTGACCCTGGCTCGCGCCGGTGCCGGGCGGGCGGACCACGCGTCCCGTGCCCTGGCCGAGGCGGCGGACGGTGCCGGGGCGGCCGGGGTCCCGGCGCTCGTCGCCGCGTGCCGCACCGCCCAGTCCGAGCTGCACGAGAGCGCGGGACGGTTCCGCGAGGCGCTGGAGGCGATGTGGGCGGCCACGGCGGCCGACCAGCTCGACCGGGCCCGCGGTCGCCGCTTCCGGCACGCCGTCGCCGCAGCCCTCCCGCTGGACGGGTCGGCCGGCCGCCGTGCCCGGTGGTCCGGATCCCGCGGAGACGCGCCGATGCCCACGCCGTTCCGGCGGGCTGTGGCCGGCACCGCGACCAGCACGGGCACCGCGACCGGCACCGGCTCCGGCACGGACATCGACGACGCTGCGGGCCCGGCACGCGGCGGACCGGCGGCACGACTGCGGTTCGGGCTCGGGCGCCCGCGCGAGGACGGACCGACGAGAGAACCGTCCGGCGCACCGGTCGAGACCTCGGCGGAGGAGAGTCGGTCGGAGATCGTCATCCGCGGCGACGGGACCGCCGATCCGGTCGTGTCCGGGACAGCGGGTCCTGCTGTCCTCCCGGACGAGGGACCTGCCGGGGCGGGGGACACCGCGCTCGCCGCCTCCGGCGGCACGAGCTCGATCGATCCCGACGACCCGCTCGGTGTCTCGGGCCTGATGACCGGACGGGCCGAGGACGCGGAACAGGATGCGCCGCTCGGGGGCCTGCCGCCGGTCGGTCCGGACGCAAGCGGCGTGCTCGACCGGGCGGAGGGGGCCCGGTACGGGGTCCCGGGCGTCTCGGGTGCGGACAGTGGTGCGCCCCTCGGAGACGCGTTGCTCGCCGAGCTCCGCGACCCGCGACCGGCGTCGGCGTCGACGAACGGCTCGTCCGTCCTCGGGGCGCTCCGCGCCGAGGCCGCGCCGGTCGATTCCGGCCCGCACGACGGCACAGCCGCCGGTGGGGGCGGTGTCCTGGACGGCGCCGGACCGGAGCCCGCGGGGCCGGGGGCAGGCGAGCCGACGAGGTCCGAGCCGGAGGCGTCCGAGCGGGAGACACCGACGGCGTCCGAGCCGGAGACGTCCGAGCCGAGGGCCGCGGAGCCGAAGACCTCCGGACCGGAGCCCGCCGGATCGCCCGTCGAACCCGAGCCCGGTCTCGCGGAGCGGTCGATCCGGGTGGATCTGATCGGCCGGGACGGTGCTCCCGCGCCGGCCCCTCTCCCTGCGGGTGTCCTGCACGAGATCGCGGTCCGGTCGGCGCGGCTGGTCCCGCCGTCCGGGACGACGGTCACCGAGGACGACGCCGTCCTCATCATCCTTCCCGACGCCGACCGGGTGACCGTGCTCCTCTGGGCCCGGTCGCTCGCCGCGCATCTCGCGGTGCGCGTCCGGCGGGGTGGCCTCCCGGCGGGAACCGGTCTGCGGCTGCGCGCCACCGGTCCGCGGGGCGCGGAGGGCGAAGAGATCGTCCGCGAGCTGACCGGCCCCGACGAGCCCGCTCCCGTCCCGGAACCGACGCTCGCCCGGCCCGCAGCCGCGGTCGGCGGAGCCCGGAACGGGAGGCGCCGGGCCACACCGCTCGTGGACGACGAGGCGCCTGTCACGACGAGCGCGCCCGGTGAGCCGGACCCGGTCGCACCCGACGGGGCGCCGGTGCCGGGCGGTGGATCGGGGACGGCGCCGTCCGTCGGGGACGCCGGGCCCGCCATGACGGCGGTCTGGGACCCGACGACGGAGCAGGAGGAGCCGCGCCGCGGCCGCCGCAGGGCGGTCGAGGGTGCCGAGCCGTCCGCGCTCCCGGCCGGGATCACGGTCCGGCCGGGCAGCGGTGGCCGGCGCCGGTCCGACGCGCCGCGGCGTCCGGAGCCGGTGTCCGAGGCCCGGACGGCCGGACGGCACGGCGGTCAGGAGCAGGACGTCCGTGCCGAGCCGGCGCCGGGTGACGGTGTGCCCGGCGACCGTGCGCAGGGCGACCGTGTCCCGGACGGTCCGGGACGGATCTCCCGGACCGGGCGCAACGGCGACGATCGGCGGCTGGCGGCCGCCGTCCGCGCGCACCTCGAGCTCCCCGACACCGGTGGGGAGGAGCCCGGGGAGACCGGGCGTGCGGGTCGGCCGGTCGCCTGGTCCTCGGTGACGGAGGGGGCGGGACCCTCGGCGTTGCCGAAGCGCGTCGGCCCGTCCCGTGCCGCTGTGCGGAACGGGTCCGCCGCGGCCGAGGAACCGCGCGACGAGGTGTGGACCGTCCGGTCGGCCGCCGCGTCGGAGGACGTCCCGGCCGTGGTGCCGGGCGACGTCGCCCCGGAGGTGGAGCCCGACTCCCGTCGTGCGGACGACGAGAGCGGGCACCGGCGCACGGAGGCCGCGTCGAGCGGGCCTGCGGACCGGGGTGGGACGGGCGACGCCCCGAGCCTCCGCGACCCGGGCCCCCGCGAGCCGGGTCCCCGCACACCGCCTGGATCCCCGGCATCGGACGGCACCGGCTCCGCCGGCACCTCGACCGCGGCGGGCACCTCGACCGCGGCGGGCACCTCGACCGCGGCGGGCACCTCGACCGCGGCGGGCACCTCGACCGCGACGGGCACCTCGACCGCGACGGACGCCCCGACCGCGACGGACGCCCCGTCCGGGACCGACGCGCCCCCTACCGCCGTGCCGTCCGACGACGACGCCACGACGTCCGGCGATCCGCAGGACATTCCGGAGCACATGGGGCTGGCCGATCTCCTCGCCGGAGCCATGGCCGCATACCGCGAGATCTGATCCTGACCTGCGCGAACGGTCCAGTCGCCGTCCGCTGATGTTCCTCCGGGCGGCCGCACCCGGGCGATAGGGTGCGTGAGTCAGCACACGCGCGGGGCCGGAGTGGTACGTGAGCAGCGGTACGGATGGCACGGGGAGCACGACCGGGGTCGAGGTGCGGGCGGGGGGAGAGCCGCGTCCGGGGAGCGGCGCCGCGGCGGAGCTGGTCCGCCTCTACACGCGGAACACACCCGAGGCGGAGAGCACCGGCGGCCCCGAGCTGGCCGGTCCGGCACCCGTCGTCGACGCGCACCTCGCACTGGCCGCGCGCCGCGAGCCGGGACGCGCCGTCGTCGACGTCACCGCGGGCCCCGGTGACGCGACGACCGTCGACATCGTCACCGACGACATGCCGTACCTGGTCGAGTCCGTCATGGCCGGGGTCGGCCGTGCGGGCGGGACGGTGCGCCGGGTCGTGCACCCCATCCTCGTCGTCCACCGCGGTCCGGACGGGTCGCTCGTCCGCGTCGACACCGACGCCGATCCCAGCGAGCCGGGGGACGCCCGGGCCGAGTCCTGGATGCACCTCGACGTCGTCTCCGCCGGTGGCCTCGACCCGGAGCGCCTGCGCGCGGAGCTGGAGCGGACGCTGTCCGACGTCCGCCAGGTCATCGACGACACCGCCGCCATGACGTTGCGGGCCCGCGCGCTCGCCGACGACCTGACCGGCGCCGGGAGCGCCACCGCCCCCCACGAGGGCGACGACGTGCACCCCACCGAGGTCGCCGAGCTGCTCCGCTGGCTCGTCGACGACCACTTCGTCTTCGTCGGCTACCGGCACTACTCCCGGCGCGAGGGTCGCCTGCAGCCCGACACCGACACCGGGCTCGGCGTGCTCCGCCCCGACGACGCCGGCGCCGCGGTCTTCCTCTCCGGAGAGGGAGAGGAAGGCGCCGAGGAGTTCGGCGGCCCCCTCCTGATCACCCGGGCCAGCGAGCGCAGCCGGGTGCTGCGGGCGGTGCACCCGTACTACGTCGGCGTCCGTGCCCGCGACGACGACGGCACCGTCACCGGGGAGCACCGGTTCCTCGGGATGCTGACCGTCCCCGCCCGGCACGAGTCGGTCCTCGACATCCCGGTCGTCGCCCGCCGGATCCGCGGCGCGATCCGCCGCGCCGGGTTCCCTGCCGACTCCTACTCCGGCCAGCAGATGCTCGAGGTGTTCTCGGTGCTGCCGCGCGCGGAGCTGTTCGCGTCCTCGGAGCGGCGGCTGCAGGAGACCGGCGTCGGCGTGCTGGAGGCGAGCGGGCGGCGCGCGGTCCGGCTGTTCGTTCACCCGGACCCGTACCGCCGCTTCCTGTCCTGCCTGGTCTACCTGCCCCGCGACCGCTACACGACCGATACCCGGCTGCGGATCACCGAGATCCTGCGGACCCGGCTCGGCGGAACCGACGTCGCCTACACCGCCCAGGTCGGCGACGCCGAGCTGGCGATGCTGCACCTGACCGTCGCCACCGACCCGTCCGCCGAGCCGGTCGCCTACGACCTGCCCGCACTGCAGGACCACGTCGCCGAGGCCACCCGGACCTGGGACGACCTGCTCGTCGCCGCCCTCGGGGACGCCGGGCCGGCCGCCCGGCCGCTGCTCGACGGCGTCCCCGAGTCGTACAAGGCGGGCGTCGCGCCGCACCGGGCCGTGGAGGACCTGCGGCGGCTGCTGGCGCTGGACGAGGACCGGCCGTTCGACCTGCGCCTCTACCGCAGCGCCGACGACGACATACGGTTCGCCCTCTACCTCGGTGACGCCCCGGCCACGCTGACCGCGGTGCTGCCGCTGCTCCAGCAGCTCGACGTCGACGTCGTCGACGAGCGGCCGTACGAGTTCGTCCGGCCCGACGGCCGCCGCTGCTGGCTCTACGACTTCGGGGTGCGCGCCCCGCAGCCGTCCGGGGCGCCCGCGGTGCCCACCGTCACCGTCGAGGACGCGGGCACCCGCTTCGAGGACGCCTTCGCCGCCGCCTGGCGCGGCGACGCCGAGTCGGACCGGTTCTCCGCACTCGTCCTGCGTGCCGGCCTGCACTGGCGGGAGGCGGCCGTCCTGCGGGCCTACAGCCGCTACACCCGCCAGCTCGGCGGGCTGTTCACGCTGCAGTACACGGCGAACGTCCTCGTCGCCCACCCGCAGGTCGCCGAGGGACTGATCACGCTGTTCCGGGCCCGGTTCGACCCGGCGAAGCCCGACGCCGCCGAGCAGGAGGCTGCCCACCAGCGGGCGCTGGAGAACGTCACGACGCTGATCGACCAGGTCAGCGGCCTGGACGCGGACCGCATCCTGCGCGGGCTGCTCGCCCTGATCGAGGCGACGCTGCGCACCAACTGGTTCCGCGACCGGCCGTTCTTCTCGTTCAAGCTCGACCCGGCCGCCGTCCCGGACATGCCGCTGCCGCGGCCCCGGTTCGAGATCTTCGTGTACTCGCCGCGGATCGAGGGCGTGCACCTGCGGTTCGGCCCGGTCGCCCGCGGTGGCCTGCGGTTCTCCGACCGCCAGCAGGACTACCGCACCGAGGTCCTCGGGCTCGTGAAGGCGCAGGCGGTGAAGAACGCCGTCATCGTGCCGGTCGGGGCGAAGGGCGGGTTCGTCGTCCGCAGGCCCGCGCCCGCCCCCGACCACGTGCGGGAGTGCTACCGGACCTTCGTCTCCGGCCTGCTCGACGTCACCGACAACCTGCTGACCCACGCCGACGGCAGCACCGAGACCCTGCCGCCGCCCGGCGTCGTCCGGCACGACGGGGACGACTCCTACCTGGTCGTCGCGGCGGACAAGGGCACCGCGACGTTCTCCGACCTGGCCAACTCGGTCTCCGAGGAGTACGGCTTCTGGCTCGGCGACGCGTTCGCCTCCGGCGGCTCCGTCGGCTACGACCACAAGGCCATGGGCATCACCGCCCGCGGCGCCTGGGAGTCGGTGAAGCACCACTTCCGCGAGCTGGACCTGGACACCCAGGGCCAGGAGTTCACCGTCGTCGGCGTCGGGGACATGTCCGGTGACGTGTTCGGCAACGGGATGCTGCTGTCCGAGCACATCCGGCTGGTCGCCGCGTTCGACCACCGTCACGTGTTCGTCGACCCCACCCCGGACGCCGCCACGTCCTACGCCGAGCGGCGCCGGCTGTTCGAGCTGCCCCGCTCCACCTGGGAGAGCTACGACGCCTCCCTGATCAGCGCCGGGGGAGGGGTCTGGCCGCGGACGGCGAAGTCGGTGCCGATCGGGCCGGAGATCCGGACGGCGCTCGGCCTGCCCGCCGACGTCACGCGGATGTCGCCGCCGGAGCTGATCCACGCGATCCTGCTCGCCCCCGCGGACCTGCTGTGGAACGGCGGCATCGGCACCTACGTCAAGGCGTCGGTCGAGACCCACGCCGAGGTCGGGGACAAGGCCAACGACGCGATCCGGGTCGACGGCCGGGACCTGCGCGTCCGCGTCGTCGGCGAGGGCGGCAACCTCGGTCTCACCCAGCGCGGCCGGATCGAGTTCGCCCGCTCCGGCGGCCGCGACGGCGAGTACGGCCGGATCAACACCGACGCGATCGACAACTCGGCCGGTGTGGACTGCTCCGACCACGAGGTCAACATCAAGATCCTGCTCGACCGGCCGGTGGCCGACGGCACGCTCGACCGGCCCGCCCGCAACGAGCTGCTCGCGTCGATGACCGACGACGTCGCCGACCTGGTCCTGGCCCACAACGTCGCGCAGAACGACGTCCTCGGCGTCGCCCGCGCGCACGCCACCGCGATGGTCGCGGTGCACGGTCGGATGGTCAGCGACCTCGTCGAACGGGCCGGGCTGGACCGCGAGCTGGAGGTGCTGCCGTCCACCGCCGGGTTCGACGCGCTCGCCGCCGCCGATCTCGGACTCACCGGCCCGGAGCTCGCGACCCTGCTCGCCCACACCAAGCTCGACCTGACCCACCGGCTGCTGCAGACCGACCTGCCCGACCGGCCCGCGTTCGAGCCGACGCTGCCCGCCTACTTCCCGGCCCCGGTGCGGGAACGGTACGACCACGCCGTCCGCAACCATCCGCTGCGCCGCGAGATCATCGGGACGCGGCTGGTCAACGAGATGGTCGACGGCGCCGGGATCAGCTACGCGTTCCGGCTCGGCGAGGAGATCGCCGCAGGCCCGGACGACGTCGTCCGCGCCTACGCCGTCACCACCCGCGTGTTCGCGCTGCCCGCGCTGTGGGAGGCCGTGCGGACCGCGGACGTCCCGGTGGCCGTCGCCGACGCCGTCGTCCTCGAGTCCCGGCGACTGCTCGACCGGGTGTCGCGCTGGTTCCTCACCAACCGGCCGCAGCCCCTCGCCGTCGGTGCGGAGATCAACCGGTTCGCCGCACCGATCGCCGAGCTGCGCGAGCGGCTGCCGGAGTTGCTGCAGGGCCGCGAGCTCGATGCCGTGAAGGAACGCGCGGCGGAGCTGCGGGCGGCCGGGGTGCCCGAGCAGCTCGTGGAACCGGCCGCACTGTCGCTCTACGCCTACGGCCTGCTCGACGTCGTCGAGCTGGTCGAGCTGTCCGATCGGGAGAAGGAGCCGCGGCCGGCGGCCGAGGTGGCGCAGCTGTACTACGCGGTCTCCGAGCACCTCGGCGTCGACCAGGCGCTGACCGCGGTGTCCCGGCTCGACCGCGGGGACCGGTGGCACGCGCTGGCCCGGCTCGCGCTGCGCGACGACCTCTACGGGTCGCTGCGCTCGATCACCCTCGACGCGCTGCGGGAGTCCGCGCCCGGCACCGACGTCGACGAGGCGATCGCGGCCTGGGAGCAGTCCAACGCGTCGAAGTTGTCGCGGGCCCGGACCGCGCTGGAGGAGATCGGCGGATCGGCGTCGCTGGACCTGGCGACGCTGTCGGTGATCTCACGACAGCTGCGCGGCCTGGCCCGCTAGGAGTCGGGGACACTCACGCCCATGTCCGCCTTCGTCACGACGGTCCCGCTGCGCTGGACCGACCAGGACGCCTACCGGCACGTGAACCACGCCCGGATCGTCACGCTGATCGAGGAGGCGCGCGTCGCGCTCGCCTTCACCGGCGCCGGCGAGGAAGGGCTGACCGGGTTCGCGTCCGGCCTGCTCGTCGCCGGGCTGCACGTCGACTACCGGCGCCAGTTGCCGTGGCGGGCGGACCCGCTGCGCGTCGAGATCACCGTCCGGGACCTGCGGGCGGCGTCGTTCACGCTGGACTACGTCCTGCGCGACGGCCCCGGCGGGGACGACGCCGTCGCCGTCACCGCGTGGACGTCGATGGCCCTCTACGACCTCCGGGCGAACCGCCCGCGGCGGATCACCGAGGGCGAGCGGGACTTCCTGAAGCGGCACCTGGGAGCGGTGTCGTGACCCTCCGGCTGGCCGACGCGACCGAGCGGGACGACCTCGGCGCCTTCACGGCGCGGGTCGTGCGGCTCGACCAGGCGGCGGCGATCCGGCTGACGACGGCGGGGGACCGGGTCACGGCGTGGGCGCGGACCCCGTTCGACGTCCTGGTCACCCGATCGGTCGCAGGCACCCTGGACGGCGGCGTCCCGGTCACGGCGCACGCGTCGTCGCTGCTCACCGCGCTGGCCGTGGAGCGGGCCGAGGAGATCGACCCCGGGACGCCGGCCGCGTGGATGGAGGAGCTGCCGCCTGCGGAGGGCTGGGCCCTGGTCGACGACATCCCGGCCGGCGAGCTCGACGGTCTCGCCGAGCGCGGCCTCGCACTGGCCCGGGAGCACGCGGGACCGATGGGGCCACCGGCGTCGCTGCTGGACCAGACGGTGCTGACCGTGTCGCCGCCGGAGCCGGGGCGGCCGGTGACGGTGCCGATGCGGGTGCTGTTCGCGATGTCCGGGATGGGGTTCCTGGGATCCGGGCCGGCGGACGCGGGCGGTGCCGTGCCGGGGCCCGGGGGAACCGGAGCGGGTGAGCCGCGGGTGCGGGTGTCGGCGTCCGGCTCCTGGGTGCGGCTCGACGCCCGCTACGGCGCCGTCGTGAAGCGTCGCGTGGTGTCGTTGCCGCTCACCGTGACCGGGTAGCGGAGACCCACCGGGTCAGGACAGGTTGAGGACGCTGACCTCGCCGTCGCCGGTGACCCAGCCGGTGCGACCGTCGGCGGAGACGGCGACGGCGGTCGGGTTCAGCGCGACGTCGGTGGAACCGGCGACCTCCCAGGACCGCGTGTCGACCACCTGGAGGCCCTGCCCGGTGGTGACGTACAGGTGGCGACCGTCGGCGGCGAACGCCAGGCCGGTCGGACCGCCGGCCGCCTCGACGCGGGCGATCTCGCGGCCGTCGTCGGGGTTGAGCACGGTGACGGTGTCGGAGTCCGGTCCGGCCACGGCGACCCGGGGCCCGGGGGACGACGTGGACGCCGGGGCCGCGGCGACCGCCTCGGCGCCCCCGGCGACGGGGAAGCTCCCGAGCACGGTGAGGCTGTCCGGGTCCAGCACCGTCAGCTCGTCCGCGCCGCGGGTGGCGAGATAGACGCGGTTCGCCTCGGCGTTCGGGGCGGCCGCGGACGGGGTCTGCGGGACCGGGACGGAGCGCGTGACGACCCCCGCGTAGGGGTCGAGCTCGTCGACGACGCCGTTCGCGCGCGAGGGCAGGTAGAGGAAGCGGCCGTCGGCAGAGGTGACCGCACCGGCCGGATCGGCCGCGACCGGCACCGTGTTCACGACCGTGGCGCCCGGGACGTCGACGACGGCGAGCTGTCCGCCGCCGTCGCCGGACATCGTCACGAACGCCCGCGTGCCGTCGGGCGAGGTGGTGACGTCCTCCGGGACGCCGGGCAGCGGGATCTCCCCGGTGACGGCGTCGCCGGCGGGATCGACCACGAGGAGTCGGTTCGCGTCGCGCACCGCGACGAGCGCGGGCCCGCCGGGCGCGGCGGCGACCGCGACCGGCGCGGCACCGGCCGGGACGGTCGCGCGCACCGTCGGCTGCGACAGGCTGGCCGCCGCGGCGGCGACCGCGGGCCGCGGGCCCCGGCCCGCGTCCGCGTCACCGCTGACCGCCGCGCCGAGCGTGTCGCCGCCGGCGTCCTCCGGCGTCGGCGAGAGCATCGCCCAGAGCGTCAGCGCGCCGAGCAGGGCGATCGCCAGCGCGATCGCCAGACCGGCCGGGGACACGCCACGGCGGCCGTTGCGCGGCTTCGCCGACATGATCGCCTCGCGGCGCGGGGCGATCGGCTTGTCCGCCGGGGACTGCGGGCCCTGCGGACCGGTGTCGGAGACGGTGCCGTCCTTGCCGGACTCGGCGCGGGCGGCCGCCACCGACACCGCACCCACCGACGCCGCCGCGGCCGCGTTGCGGGTGGTGGGGTCGGGGGCGTCGTCCGTGACCGGCGGCGTGACCGGGGCGGTGCCCTCGACGGCGTGCTCGGCGGGGGCGGGGTCCTCGGCGTCCGTGCGGCCCGGTGCGACGGCGCGGGGGCGCCCGTCGACGTCCAGAGCGGGGATCGTCTCGGTGACGTCGGTCCCGTCGCCGGGACGGCCCGGTGCGGGCCTCGGCGGGACCGGCCGGCCCTGCGACGGACGCGGCCCCTGCGGCGGACGGCCGGGCGCGGCCTCCGGTGGCGCCCAGGGCGAGCCCGGTGCCGGTGCGCCGGGCGGCGGCGCCGGGGCGCGGAACGCCCCGGTGCCGGCCTCGCCGGCGGGGAACGACCCCGACCGGGGGTCAGGTCCGGGCCGTGCTTCCGGGGCCGGGAACGCGCCGGTCCTCGGACCGGGACCGGGGCCGGGTCCGGGGCGACCGTCGCGGAGGGCACCCGGCTGCGGGCCGGTGCCGGACCGGGGGTCCTCGGCGGGGAACGCGCCGGTCTGCGGCCCGGTACCCGGACCGGCCGGATCGGCGGGCCCGGTCTCGTCGCGGTCGGCCGGTGCCCAGGCATCGGCGCCGCGGCCGGGCAGCCTGCCGAAACCGCCACCGGTGTCCGCGCCGGCCTGCGTCGCGAACAGGTCGTCGCCGGACAGGCCGGCCATCGCCGGGCCCGACGGTGTGCGACCCGTCGCGGGCCGCTGCTCCGGCGGCCGGTCCGCCGGCGGGCGCCTTCCCGGCATGGTCGGACGGCCGCCGGGCGGGGGCGCCGGCCGGGCGGCGGGCTCGGCCTGCGCCGCGTCGTCCCGGGGCCGGGCGTCGTTCTGTGCGCTCGGGTAGTGCCCGATGAGGGCGCCCGGCGGGAGGATGTCCGTCTCCGGGCCGTCGGACGACGGCCGCGACGGGCGTGGCGGCCACCGCTTCGACGTCGTCTCGCCGCCGTCGTCGTCGGACGTGCCGGCGTCCGGCCGCGCGGCCGGTCCCGCCGCGGGGACCGCGGGCGTCGTGCCGGTGCCCTCCTCGTCGATCGGACGCGGGTTCGGCGCGATCGGCGGGACGACGGTCGGGGCGGGCGCGGTCACCGGGATGCCGTCGGTCGACGGGCGTCCGCCGCCCATCCGCGGACGGCCGGCGGCCGGGGTGGCCGTGGCCGGGTCCGCGGCCGTCGCAGGCGGGGCGAACGACGGCGGCGGCGCGAAACGGTCGGGCGGGGTGTGCAACGGGTCGCCGGAGCCGTCGGCGGATCCGGGGCCCTCCGGGGTGCGGTCGCCGGATCCGTCGTCGCCGGACCCACCGGAAGCGGGGTCGTCGGCCGGCAGCGGCCCGACACCCAGCGGGTCGTCGCCGAGGTCGCCGAGATCGGCGTACGAGTCGTCGGGGGACGCCTCGTCCGGGTCGTGGCCGGCCGGAGCGGACGCGTCGTCCGCCGCGGGGCGCGGTGCCGGACGGGGCCGGGCGCCGGGCGAGGGCGCTCCGGTGCCGGCGGTCCCGCCGACGCCAGGAGTCCCGTTCACGCCGTTGCCCGACGCACGGTCGGGCGCTGCCGGTGCCGCACGCCCGTCGGTCCCGGACCCGTCAGGCCCGCGGGTGACGAGATCGGCGAACCCGGTCCCGGTCCCGGCCGAGTCCGGGCCGGGCCCGGTGGCGACCGGGGCGGCCGAGCCGGCCGCGGAGCCGGGCGGCGGGTCCGCGGACCCCGGGGGCCCCGCCGGCTCCGGTCCGGCGTCGCTCGCGCCGTCCGCGGTGCCGCCGGGGGACCTGGGAGGTCCCGGAGGTCCGGAGGCGTCGCCGGGACGGTCCGGGTCGGTGTCGGAACCCGACCTCATCACCAGGTCGACCAGCGATCCGGGGACCACGGGGACGCGGCCGGTCCGGATCGCTTCGCCGAGCCCGTCCGGGGCCGGTTCCGCTGCGTCGTCGCGTCCCGGCTGACCGGGCGCCGACGTCATGCGTTCTGTGACGGTCGGGTGCACATAACGATCCGATTATCGCGAGCGGCGTCCCGGGCCCGGACCCCGGGTGGGTCCCCGCTGGGGGCGGGAGGCGCCGTTGGCCCCGTCCGTCCTGGTCCGGGCGTTGTCACGGCCCGCGCCGAGTTCCCCGAACGGGAGTACCCCGATCGAGGTGAGGGAGATCGGCGGGATCTGCCCGACCGTCGTGCTGTCCGGGTCGTCGTCGTCCCGGCGGGCGCCGCCCGGCCGGCGTCCCGGGCCGAGGAGCAGGGTGCCGGTGGCGGTGTCGCCGGTGGTGTCCGCCGGCTCCCCGGTGGCCGACGCGGAGGGGGAGTCCGCGTCGTCGGCGGCCCCGTCCCCGGGGGCGTCGTCGGCGGGGTCCCCGGCGGCCGGCTCCTCGTCGGTCACGGTCGGCGGGGTCCGGTCGGCGCCCGTGCCGGACGACCAGACGAACGCCGCACCACGCGCCGAGCCGAGCTCGGAGACCGACGCGACGGCGCCGGCCGGCGCGCCGGTGGCATCGTCGCCGATCCCGGGCGTGGCGGACGGGCCGAACAGGGCGTCGTCGAGCGCCGCGGCGACCGGCTCACGGTCCAGTTCGGCCGAGAGCGCCTCGCGCACCCGGGTCAGCTCGCCGCGGACCTGGTCACGCAGCGACGCCAGCCGCTCGACGTCCCGGGTGACCCCGTCCCGCGCGGCACCGGCGTCGCGCTCGGCGTCGCGCAGCGCGGACGCGGCCTGGTCGCGGGCGCCGGACAGGACGTCGTCGGCCTCCGAGCGGGCCGTCGCGAGGATCTTCTCGGCCTCGGACCGGGCGGATCCGAACCGCTCGTCGACCGTGCGCTCCCGCTCGGCGAGGCCTCGCTCACGGGACGCGGCGGCCTCCTCGCGCTCGTCGAGCGCGGTGCTGCGGGAGGTGAACTCGCGGTCCAGGGTGGCGGCGCGGCCGAGCAGCGCCTCCTCGGTGCGGGTCCGGCGGTCGTCGGCCTCGGCGCGTGCGCGGGCGACGATCTCGTCGGCCTCCGCGGCCGCCCGTTCGCGCAGCTCGGTGGCCTCCTGCTCGGCGGCCTGCAGCACCCGCTCCACGCGGCGGCCGAACCCGGCCTCCTCGGCACGGCGGTCGGACGCGTCCGCGGCTCCGGCCTCGACCTGCTCCTGCAGGCGGCGCATCTGGGCCCTGGCGGCGGCCAGCGCGCGATCGGCGGACTCGGCCCGCCGGATCTCCTCGTGGATGCGGTGGTCGAGATCGGCGAGCCGGGTGTCGACCTGGCTGCGGTCGTAGCCGCGGAGCACCACGGTGAACCACGATCCGTCACCCGACTCGTCGCTCCCGACCGCCTCCGGCTCGGCGGCGCGGTGCGAGTGCCGCGACGATCCGTGCCCCGGGTCGGGCCGCTCCGGGCCGGACGACGACGGCATTGCGCTCACGATTACCCCCATACGGGCGACTCCTGGCCGCCCGATGTCCCGGGGCGGCGTCCGGTCCAACGAGCCCGGACGCGTTCGGTCACGACCACACAGGACTAGAGCCCGGATTGACGCCGAACGCCACTCGTTCGGCCGCCAAGCGGCAGATCAGACGGTCACGCAGGGTCGCCGACAGGACACCGGAGAGATCAGAACTCGGAGTTCTGCATGCTCAGCGCCGCGTACTGCATGTAGTTCCACAGTTGCTCGCGGTGCTCGGGGGAGAGGTTCTCCTCGTCGACCGCGATCTGCATGCAGCGCAGCCACGCGTCCCGCTCGATGGGGCCGATCGTGAACGGGACGTGCCGCATCCGCAGCCGCGGGTGACCCCGCTGCTCGGAGTAGGTGCGTGGGCCGCCCCAGTACTGCTCCAGGAACATCCGCAGCCGGTCCTCGGCGGGGCCGAGGTCCTCCTCCGGGTACAGCGGCCGCAGCACCTCGTCGCGCGCGACCTCCTCGTAGAACCGGTGGACGATCCGGTGGAAGACCGGCGCGCCGCCCACCTCGGCGTAGAAGTTCTGCGGTGCACTCACGGAGCCATCGTCTCAGTTCTGGTTCTGGGCGCGCTTGTCCAGGCCCGCGCCGCCGAACAGCAGCGGCCGCGGGATCCCGTGGTCGTCGAAGGCGTCGGTGATCGCCCCGTTCAGCGCCCGCTGCACCGCCCACTGGCGGCCCGGGCTGACCCGGACGGTGATCCGCAGCGTCACGCCCTCGGGGCCGATCCGGTCGACGCCGAGCACCTCCGGCGGCTCCAGGACGTCGCCGGCGACGTCGTCCTGCGCGACCCGCTCGGTCGCCGTGGTGCCGGCGATCTCGGTGGCCTCCTCGACGTCCGCGCTGTGCGCGACCGGCAGGTCGACGACCGCCACCGCGTAGCCCTGGCTCATGTTGCCGACCCGCAGGATCTCGCCGTTGCGGACGTACCAGACGGTGCCCTGCAGCTCCCGGATCGTGGTGATGCGCAGGCCGACGGCCTCGACGGTGCCCACGGCCTCACCGAGGTCGACGATGTCGCCGACGCCGTACTGGTCCTCGAGCAGCATGAACATGCCCGACAGGAAGTCGCGCACGAGGTTCTGCGCGCCGAACCCGATGGCGAGGCCGAGCACCCCGGCGCCGGCCAGCAACGGCCCGAGCGGGTAGCCCAGCTCGTTCATCACCATCATCACCGCGACGAGCAGGACCACCGCGGAGACGATCGAGCGCAGCACCGACCCGATCGTGCGCGCCCGCTGCATGCGCCGCTGCGAGCCCGGGGAGTCGCCGGCCCGTCGTGCACCGTCGGTGCGGCGCAGCCGCCGGGCCCGGCCGACGAGTGCGGAGAACCGGCCGTTGGTGGCGCCGTCCACCATCCGCGCGATCGCCCGGTGGGCCACCCACCGGAACAGCACCGCGAACACGACGATCGTGCCGATCGAGAACGTCTTCGAGACGATCGTGTCGGCGTGCTGGGCCAGGAAGTCGTTGCTGGTCCAGCGGTAGAACGTCGAGCACCACGAGCCCGCGTTCTGCACGCAGTCGGGCATCAGTGCGGGGACGACCCGGTCGGGCACCGGGGGAATGATCGTCACGCGTCCTCCTCGGGGGCGGTGAGGGCGGTGTCCGCGGTCCGGGACCGCGTGGGGAGCGGCCGGGATCCGGCCGGTGTCGCCCCCGACCCTACGTCACCCGTCCCGGTGAACCCGGCCCGCCAGGTGCGCCGGGAGCGTGTGGTGTTCCGGCAGGTCGGGCGCACGTTCGGGCACTCCCGTGACGGTGCGGACCGGGACCACACCGGACCAGGCGAGATCGGCGGTGACGTCGGCCTCGTCGTCGGACGGGGGGCCGGACCGGGTCTTCACGCTCGCCTCGGTGAGGTCCAGGGCGAACACCGCGGTCGCGGCGAGCTCACGGCGGTCCGGCCGCCGGGCGTGGTCCCAGGCGCCGGGAGTCAGGTGCTCGACGATCGTCCGCAGGGCGTGCCACCGCTCGTCGGCGCCGGTGAGCCTGCGCGCGCTCCCGTGCACGACCGCGCTGCGGTAGTTCATCGAGAAGTGCATGACGGCCCGGGCGTGCACGATGCCGTCGAGGTGGGTGACCGTCACGCAGCACGGGAGCTCGTCGCCGGCGAGCCAGCGGGCACCGGTCGAGCCGTGCAGGTAGAGGGTCTCGCCGTCGCGGCCGTACGCGGTCGGGAGGACGACCGGTGCGCCGTCGCGGACGAAGCCGAGGTGGCAGACGAGGCCCTCGTCGAGGACGGCGTGCAGTGCGGCGCGGTCGGTGGCGGCCCGGTCCTGCTTGCGGCCGAGGGTGCTCCGGGTGGTGGGGGAGAGCGTCACGCTGTCGAGCGTGCCGCGCACAGTGGCATCCTGGAACGGCCAATCCGGAGCGAATCGAGAAGGCCGATGGACCTGCCGCTGCCGCTGGACCGCGCGTCCGGCGTCCCGCTCGCCGTGCAGCTCGCCGACGCGCTGCGGGCCGCCGCGGCCGGCGGCCCGGTGCGCCCCGGTGACCGGCTGCCCTCCACCCGGACCCTCGCCGCGACGCTCGGGGTCAGCCGCACCGTGACCGCCGCGGCCTACGACCAGCTGCTCGCCGAGGGCTGGGTGCAGGGCAGGGTCGGGGCGGGGACCTACGTGACGGCGGTCCCCGCCGGGGCGCGGCCCACGGCCGGCGGAGCCGGGCCGGACCGCGCCGCACCCCCGTCCGGCCCGGACGAGCACCGCCCGCCGTACGTCCTCGATCCCGGGCGGCCCTGCGTCGCCGCGCTGGACCGGACGATGTGGCGGCGGGCGTGGCGGGCCGCCGCCGAGCCCCCGGCCGACGACGCGCCCCGGCCCGACGGCCTGCCCGGGTTCCACACCGCCGTCGCGCTGCACCTGCTGCGGCACCGCGGTCTCACCCCGGACGACATGATCACCACGGCGGGCACGTCGGCCGCCGTCGCCGAGCTCGCCCGGCTGCTCCCGTCCGGAGCGACCGTCGCCGTCGAGGAACCCGGCTACCGGCGCGCCGTCACCGCGCTGCGGGCCGCCGGTGTGCGGGTCGTCGGCGTCCCCGTCGACGACGACGGGCTGGTCGTCGACGCCGTCCCGGCCGGTTGCGCGGCCGTCTACACCACCCCGGCGCACCAGTTCCCGACCGCGGTGCGGATGGCCGCGGCCCGCCGCGTCGCGCTGCTCGAACAGGCCCGGGACGAGGACTTCCTGGTGATCGAGGACGACTACGACGGCGAGCTCCGCTACGACGTCGCGCCGCTGCCGCTGCTCGCCGCGCTCGCTCCCGGCCACGTCGTGCACCTCGGCACCGCCAGCAAGATCGTCAGCCCGACGCTCGGGGCGGGCTGGGCGGTCGCCCCGCCCGCGGTGCTCGCGGCGTGGCGGGACCTGCGCTCCCGGACCGGGACGCGCCCGGCACCGGCCGGGCAGCGGGTGTTCACCGCGCTCGCCGCGCACGGTGACCTCGCCCGGCACCTGCGACGCCTGCGCCGAGAGCTCCGGGAACGCCGCGAGCTGGTGCTCGCGGCGGCGGACCGCGTGGGGTGGGCCGCGAGCGGCGACCCGGCCGGCGCGCACCTCGTCCTGCGCGGTCCCGGCGAGCGGGAGGCGGTGGCCGCGGCCGCCGGGCGCGGCGTCGACGTGCGCGGGCTCGCGGACTACCACGACGGCGAGCCCCGGACGTCCGGCCTGGTCGTGGGCTACGCCGCCGGTACCCGCGCGGACCTGGAGGAGGCGCTGGACCGGCTCGCCCGGTGATCCTGGCTGCGCGACCGCCGGGACCCCCGGCCTACCCTCGGGCCCCATGAGTTCCGACCGGGTCAGGGTGGCCGTCGTCTTCGGCGGCCGCAGTTCCGAGCACGCGATCTCGTGCGTCTCCGCGGGCAGCGTGCTGACCCACCTCGACCCGGAGCGGTTCGAGGTGGTCCCGGTCGGGATCTCCCGGGACGGCGCGTGGGTGACCGGCCCGTCCGACCCGCGGGAGCTGGGGATCAGCGGCCGCGAGCTGCCCGAGGTCGACGGCACGTCCGACGCCCTCGTGCTGCCCGGTGAGCCCGGGCGCGGACTGATCAGGCTGGACGCCGGCGAGGCGCTCTCGCAGGTCGACGTCGTCTTCCCGATCCTGCACGGCGCGTTCGGCGAGGACGGGACGATCCAGGGACTGCTCGAGATGGCGGGCCTGCCCTACGTCGGCGCCGGGGTGCTGGCGTCGGCGGTCGGGATGGACAAGGAGTTCGCCAAGAAGCTGCTGCGTGCCGAGGGCCTGAACGTGGCCGACGGCATCGTGCTGCGGCCCGGGACGGACATCGGGTTCGCCGACCGCGACCGGCTCGGCCTGCCGCTGTTCGTCAAGCCGGCCCGCGCGGGGTCGTCGATGGGCGTGACCCGGGTGACCGACCCGGTCGGGCTCGACGCGGCGATCGCCGAGGCCCGCGAGCACGACCCGAAGGTGCTGGTCGAGTCCGCAGTCCCCGGGCGGGAGGTGGAGTGCGCCGTCCTGGAGTTCCCGGACGGCAGCGTCCGCGCCAGCCTGCCCGCCGAGCTGCGCTACAACGGCGAGTTCTACGACTTCGAGTCCAAGTACCTCGACGTGTCCGAGCTGGAGATCCCGGCGAAGCTCGACGACGAGATCACCGACTCGGTCCGCTGGAAGGCCGTCACCGCGTTCCGCGCACTCGACGTCCAGGGACTGGCCCGGGTGGACTTCTTCGTCACCGACGACGGCCACATCACCGTCAACGAGGTCAACACCATGCCGGGGTTCACCCCGAGCTCGGCGTTCCCGAAGATGTGGGCCGTGACCGGGCTCGACTACGGCGAGCTGCTCACGACCATGGTCGAGACGGCGCTCGCCCGGGGGACCGGCCTGCGCTAGGCGCTCCGCGCTCGTGAGTGGAAAATTCGGCCCTGGCCCACTGTCGTGTCTCAGCACATCTAAGACAGATCTGTCTCAGCACATCGTGGACGGTTTGCTGGTGGTCCGCTGGTAGCGGACGCTGCGATCGAGGGTAAGGCTGGCGGCGACCGCGTCGTCGATGAGGATGGTGACGCGGTCGCCTTGCCAGAACACCTCCGCGGTGGTGCCGGCGTGGCGGCGGCCCAGACCGATCGAGGTTCCGGAGAAGCTGATGACTCCGGTCTCGGAGACGGTGCGGGTGAGGTGTCCGGCGATGCGGGGTGCGGGTCCGGCCGGTCGGGCGGGTTCGCGGGTGTGGAAACGCTGGTGCGGGGTGTCGCCGTCGAGGCTTTGGTGGCGGCGGTGGTTGTAGCCCTGCCGGTAGGTCTCGAGCAGGTTCTGGAGTTCGGTCAGGGTGGCCGGGGTGGGTCGGGCGGCGAGCCAGCGTTGCAGGGTCTGGTGGGCGCGTTCGTTCTTCCCGCAGGTCTGTGGGTGTCCGATCGAGGACACGATGGTGGTGATGCCCAGCGCGGCCAGGCGGCGTTCGAGGTCGACCAGGGGCCACTGGCGGCGCCGGCCGGAGAAGGCGGTGCCGTTGTCGGAGAGCACGCAGGCCGGGTGGCCGTAGCGGGCGAAGCCGGCGCTGAGCGCGGCCCAGGCGGCCTCGCCGTTCTCGCTGCTCGCGGCGTGGCAGGCGATGTCGAGCCGGGAGTGGTCGTCGATGACCTGCACCACCGTGGCGCGCCGGCCATCGGCCAGTACGGTCCGGGCGCCGTCGATCTGCCAGACCGCGTTCGGGGCCGGGTGGACGAACCGGTGCGTGCTGCGGCGGGGTCGTTTACGTGGTTGCGGGGTGATCTGGCCGCGGTCGGCCAGCAGCCGGTGGATCGTGGCCCGCGACGGGACCTCGGCCTGCTCGAGTGCCGGGCCGCTGCCGCCGCTACTGCCAGGGCCGCTGCCGGGGCTGCTGCCGGGGCGGGCCGCGTCGAGCAGCCGCCAGCGGATGGTCTGGGCTCCGTGGTCCCAGCCCTGGTCGGCGAGTTCTTTGCGGGCCCGCACCACCGCCTCGGCCACGTGTTCGGCCACCGCGCTGGGACGGGTGTGCGGAGCACGTGAACGCGGTGCCAGACCGGTGCTGCCCTGGTCTCGGAAACGGGACAGCTTGCGATAGAACACCGACCGGGACACGCCGAGTTCTCGGCACACCCGAGCGATGTTGATCTCTTGCCCGGCGGCGGCCCGGGCGACCGCCGCGACGCGGTCGGGATCCATCTCGAACCCTGTTCCACCCACCTGGACCAGGCTGGCCGATCACCAGGATCGACCAACCCGGCCAGCGGGCTACTCAGTGTCCTCGATGTGCCGAGACATCAACTGTGTCGGATGTCCTGAGAACAGGCATTCGGCCCTGGCCCACACAACCACTCACGGGCGCGTCAGCGCACCCGTACGGGCTCGGCCGGGAGTGTTCCGGTGATCGCGTCCGCCACGGCCTGCAGCGGCCCGGGGCCGGCCTCGGCGGCGGCCGAGAGTTCCAGGTACACGCCCCGGTCGACGGCGGCGTAGGTCGTCGTGAGCGCGCCGTCCGGCGTCGCGAGGGGCAGCCAGTCCACGCCGTTCACGACGATCAGCGGCGAGGTCGGCCCCAGCTCGGCGGGGCGTTCGGTGCCGCAGCGCAGCACCACCGGGCCGGGCTCGGCGATCCAGGCCCGCGCGCCGGGGACCGCGGGATCGAGCTCGCGGGGTCCGAGCGCCGCCGGATCGGCCGGGAGCTGCGCGGGGAGCGCGCCCAGCACGGCGTCGCACTGCGGGGTGGACGCCTGCGGCGCCGCCTGCGGGGGGAGCGCGAGCGGGCCGGTGTCCGGCCCGGCGGAGACCCGGCTGTACAGCCCCAGCCCGGCCACCACGAGTGCCAGGAGCAGGGGGAGTGCGATCGCCACCGCCACCGGCGGGGAGATGCGCGACGACCCTGCTCCTGCCACGGTGTGTCTCAGTTCAGCTTCACCACGGGGCAGGTGAGCGTCCGGGTGATCCCGTTGACGTTCTGCACCCGTGCCACGACCAGCCGGCCGAGCTCGTCGACGTCGTCCGCCTCCGCGCGCACGATCACGTCGTACGGGCCGGTGACGTCCTCCGCCGAGATGACCCCCGGCAGGCCCCCGATCTCGGAGGCGACGGCGGCGGCCTTGCCGACCTCCGTCTGGACGAGGATGTATGCCTGCACCACGGCGTGCCCCTTTCCGGTACGTGCCGCCCTGCCGGATGGTTGGCGGCAGGAATGTCGGACGCAGAACTTACCGGAGGCAGCCCCCGTGTCCCCATCCGCGATCACGCCAGAAGGCGGTTCCGAGGCGAGCGTCTCACTCCGGGAGGTGGGCGAGTTCCGACTGATCGACCGCGTCACCACGGGCCGTGTCCAGCCGGTCACCACACTGCTCGGCTCCGGCGACGACTCGGCCGTCGTCGCGGCGGACGACGGCAGGGTCGTCGCCTGCACCGACGTCCTCGTCGAAGGGGTGCACTTCCGCCTCGACTGGTCGTCGCCCGAGCAGATCGGCCGCAAGGCCGCCGCCGCGAACCTGGCCGACATCGCCGCGATGGGAGCGGTGCCGACGTCGTTGCTGGTCGGGCTCGCCTGCCCCTCGACGACGCCGGCGGACCGGCTCGAACAGCTCGCCGACGGGCTGTGGGCGGAGGCGTCGTCTGTCGGGGCCGGGCTGGTCGGCGGCGACCTGACCTCCGGCCCGGTGATCGTCGTCTCGGTGACGGCGCTCGGCTCCCTGCAGGGGCGCGCACCGGTGCTGCGGTCGGGTGCGCAGCCGGGGGACCGGGTGGCGGTCTGCGGGCGCCTGGGCTGGTCCGCGGCCGGGCTCGCGGTGCTCGGGCGCGGGTTCCGCTCGCCCGCGGCGCTGGTGAACGCGCACCGGGTCCCGGAGCCGCCGTACGCCGCGGGCCCGGTCGCCGCCGACGCGGGCGCCACCGCGATGATCGATGTCTCGGACGGGCTACTCGCCGACCTCGGGCACGTGGCGCGGGCGTCGGCGGTCGCGCTCCGGCTGCGGTCGCGGGCCTTCACGGTGCCGGCGCGGCTGTCCGAGATCGGCTCCGCACTCGGCCTGGACCCACTGCGCTGGATGCTCACCGGGGGTGAGGACCACGCGCTGGCCGCGACCTTCCCGTCCGGCGCTGCGCTCCCCGCGGACTGGACCGAGATCGGGACAGTCGAGGCCCCCGACGAGGAGGGCCCGGCCGTCACGGTGGACGGCAGGCCCGACGACGGCGAGACGGGCTGGCTCCACTTCGCGAAATATTGATTCCACTCAGCTCTTGTGGCCGGCCCGTCCGGGTGACATCGTCCGAGAGGTTCCGTGCCTTTCCAGGCGTTATGTCTGGATGACCGGTGTCTCGAGGGGATTGTCACTGTGGACAATGTGGGTGTACTCAGCCTGCTCGCACTCACCCCGATCGTCGTCGTCGCGATCCTTCTGGTGGGCCTGCGCTGGCCCGCGAAGTACGCGATGCCGCTGGGATTCGTCGCCGCCGCGCTCATCGGATCGCTGGTGTGGGGGGATGGACACCACGACGATCCTGGCGTCGTCGATCGAGGGACTGATCATCGCGATCGGTCTGCTCTACATCATCTTCGGTGCGCTCCTGCTGCTCCAGACGCTGACCCAGAGCGGGGCACTCGCGACGATCCGGGCCGGATTCACCGGCATCAGCCCGGACCGGCGGGTGCAGGCGATCATCATCGGCTGGCTGTTCGGGTCCTTCATCGAGGGAGCGTCCGGTTTCGGGACGCCGGCGGCGGTCGTCGCACCGCTGCTGCTGGCGCTGGGGTTCCCGGCGCTGGGTGCGGTGCTCGTCGGCATGGTCATCCAGTCCACGCCGGTGAGCTTCGGCGCCGCGGGCACCCCGGTGCTGACGGGCATCGGGCAAGGGCTGTCCGGGTCCGGCGAGGTGGAGGCGCGGACCGCGCTGCTCGGGCTCGACGCCGACGGCTACCTCACCGCGATCGGGCTCCAGGTCGCCACGCTGCACGCGGTGGCAGGCACCCTGATCCCGCTGTTCATGGTGTGCCTCCTCACGCGCTTCTTCGGCGAGAACAGGCGGTTCTCCGAGGGACTCGCGATCGCCCCGTTCGCGCTCTACGCCGCGCTGGCGATGACCGTTCCGTACCTGCTCGTCGCCGCGCTTCTGGGGCCGGAGTTCCCGGCGCTCCTCGGCGGCCTCGTCGGGCTGGCCCTGGTCATGTTCACCTCGAGCCGCGGGTTCCTCATGCCGAAGCAGGTGTGGGACTTCCCGCCGCGCGAGCGCTGGCTGGACCGCTGGACGGGCACGATCGAGTCGGGCGACGCCGGCGACGCGGAGACCGGTGGTCCCCGCATGCGCACCTGGCTCGCCTGGTCCCCGTACGTCCTGGTCGCCGCAGTGCTGGTGCTGTCGCGGACCGTCGAGCCGGTGAAGGACGCGCTGCAGTCGATCACCATCGGGCCGTCCGACATCCTGGGTACCGGGATCGGCGAGAAGCTCGAGATCCTCTACTCGCCCGGAGCCGTCTTCCTGCTGGTCTGCCTGGTCACCTACGGCATGCACCGCATGAGCGGGCGACAGGTGGCGACGGCGTGGAGGGTGTCTGGTGCACAGCTGGCGGGTGCCGCCGTCGCACTGCTGTTCGCGCTGCCGCTGGTCCGGATCCTGATCAACTCCGGCGCCGACCACAACGCGACCGGCCTGGCGAGCATGCCGCTGACACTCGCCGAAGGCGCCGCGCTGGCGGTCGGCCCGGCATGGCCGATCCTCGCCCCGTGGATCGGCGCGCTCGGAGCCTTCGTGGCGGGCAGCAACACCGTGTCCAACCTGACGTTCTCGCTGTTCCAGTTCGCCACCGCGGAGAACCTCGCCGTCGACCCCGAGACCGTCGTCGCGGCGCAGGCGGTGGGCGGCGCAGCCGGGAACATGATCACCGTGCACAACGTCGTCGCGGCGTCGGCGACGGTGGGCCTGCTCGGGCGGGAGGGTGACGTCATCCGGATGACGATCATCCCGACGACCTACTACTGCCTGCTGACCGGCGGCCTCGCGTTCGTGGCGATCTACGGGGTCGGCGCCAACGCGGGGACGGTGCTGCTGACCGTGCTGCTGGTGACGCTCGCCGCGATCGTGGTCGGGTTGCGACGGGCCGCGTCCCGGCCGCCCGTCACCCGCGCCTGACGCCGGTCAGGCGCCGCGACGCCAGAACATCAGGATCCGGCGCAGCCGGCGACGCATGGTCGGGTGACCGGGAACCGACCGCTGCGGGGTCGGGAACTGCCGGAACTCCGGCGGCGGTGCGGTCGGGCGCGCCGCCGGGAGGGGCGGCGGGTCCATCGCGACCAGCGTCTGCGGGAAATGGCGCGCGGAGGCGGCCGGGGCCTCGGGCGGCCCGGGGGCCTCCGGGGACGGGGTCGGGTTCGGGATCACGGACTGCTCCTCCACGCCAGGTCCATCGCTCTGCGTGGTCGGTCCGTTACCGGTCATCGGGCTGCGCTCCGTCCTCTGGTCGGCCGTGGCGCGGGAGGGCCGCGGCTCGTGGTCACCGTGGTCACGCGCCGCACGGAGGGAGCGCCGGATCGCCGGTGGCCGGCGGGGCGCGGTCGGGCCCGGGGAGGGGCGCGCGGGCGACGGTGCCGTCGACGATCGAGGGTAGTGGGTCACGTGACGTGCAGCGCGTGTGCGGTCCCTCACCCGGTCGGCCGGTCGGGACCGCGAATCCGGCTACCGTACGTCCCGGCCAGGCGGAACGGGTGAACGGAGCAGACGTGTCGGGGCTGGTGACGTTCGTGGCCTGGGCCGCCCTGGCCGGCTGGATCGCCGCTGGGGTGCTCCTCGTCGTCGCGCACCGGAGGATCGAGGGCCTGGAACGGGCGCACACCGCCCGGAAGTGGGACATCGTCGCGCTGCGGGCGGAGCTGGGGGCGCTACGGCGGCGGATGGGGCTCCCGGCCCCCGACGACGACCCTGCCCACGGGTCCGTCGACACGACCCCCGAGGGCCCGGTGTCCCGGACCGCCGACGCCCCGGCAGGCGCCCGGCACCTCGCCGGGCCGACGGCGTGGCGCCGTGCCCACCGCCCGCGCAAGGACCGCCCGGGCCGCCCCTGACCCGGGCGGCCCCTGACCCGGGCCGCCCGTCTCGTCCCGGAACTCGTACGTGTCCGGACCACCCTCGCCGAGATGCGGCTCAGCGCGAATCGTGGATCTCCGGATGACGCTGGGCTGCATCTCGGCGGGTGCCGAGCGGACCGGTTGGGGCGGGACTGGAAGGGGCGGGGCGGGCCGGAAAGGGGCGGGTCGGAAGGGGCGGGGCGGGCAGGAGGGTCGGTATGGGCAGGAGGACGAGCCGGACGGGGAGCGGAGGGCGCTACCGGTGCGGGACGTCCGCCCCGCGGATGCTCGCGTCGAGCAGCTGCACGGGGTGCAGGAGCGGGATGTCGGCGAAGCCGTCGTCGGGCAGGTACTTCCCGATCTGCAGCAGGCAGCCCGGGTTCGCCGTGACGACGACGTCGGGCTTCGCGTCCCGGATCTTCCCGGCCTTCCGCTCGCCCAGCTCGCCCGCGGCGTCCGGCATGATCATGTTGTAGATGCCGGCCGAGCCGCAGCACAGCGACGCCTCGGCGATGTCGACGAGCTGCAGGTCCGGGATGCTGCGCAGCATCTCGCGCGGCTGGTTCCGCACACCCTGGGCGTGCCCGAGGTGGCAGGCGTCGTGGTAGGCGACCCGGCCGGTGACGGGGGTCCGCGGGGCGCGCGGGCCGCCGTCGTCGGACTCCGGGCGGGCGTAGAGATCGGCGAGCACCTCGTGCACATCGCGGCAGGACGCGGAGAACGCCTTCGCCCGCTCGGCCCAGTCCGGGTCGTCGGCGAGCAGGTGGCCGTAGTCCTTCATGGACGACCCGCAGCCGGCGACGTTGGTGACCACCGCGTCGACGTCGAGGATCTCGAAGCGGGCGATCGTGCGCCGGGCCCGGTCGAGCGCGGACTCCTCGCGGCCGGCGTGGACCTCCAGCGCGCCGCAGCACTGCTGGTCGCGGGGCACGAGCACGTCGCAGCCCTCGGCGGACAGCACCCGCACGGTGGCCTCGTTGACGCGGTGGAAGAACACGTCCTGCACGCAGCCCGTGAGCAGCGCGACCCGCGCCCGGCGCCGTCCGACGGCGGGGGTGTGCACCGGCAGCGTCGCGAACGCCTCGCGCACCGTCACCGGCGGCAGCAGCGACTCCATCGCGGCGAGCCGCCCGGGCAGCTTCTCGGCGAGCCGCCGGATCGCGGGCACCGTGCGCAGCTTCTGGTAGAGCGCTCCGGGCAGGGCGGCGACCCGCAGCCGTCGCTTGTACGGGAACAGCGCGAAGATCGCGTCCCGGAAGAGCTTGTCGGCGCGGGTGCGGGGCACGTTGCGCTCGATCTGCGGCCGGACCGACTCGAGCAGCTTGTCGTACTGCACGCCGGAGGGGCACGCCGTCACGCAGGCCATGCAGCCCAGGCAGTTGTCGATGTGCTCGGTGAAGGGGCCGTCGAGGGCGATGTCGCCCTTCTCCGCCAGGTCCATGAGCAGGATCCGGCCGCGTGGCGAGTCCATCTCCTCGCCCCACAGGACGTAGGTGGGACAGGTGGGCAGGCAGAACCCGCAGTGCACGCAGTCGTCGAGCAGCTCGCGCTGCGGCGGGTGGACGTCGTCGAAGGCGCTCGGGCCCTGCTGCGGGATCTTCGTCTCCGCGGCGCCGGCGGGTGTGCCCTCGGTGTCGTGGGTGCTGGTCACGGGGTCCTCACATCCAGGGGTCGAAGCGGCCGGGTGCGAACCGGGCTCCGGGGTCGAGCTGGGTCTTGATCGCCTTCAGGAGCGCGAGCGCGGACGGGGCGGGGCCCCACGCGGGGGCGTCGAGCGCGTCGGGCCGGTCGCGCAGCACGCTCGTGCCGCCGACCGCGGCGACGGCGTCGTGCACCTCGGCGACCGCGGCGCCGGGCACCGTGACGGTCGCGACGCCGGTGGCGAGCCCCGCCGTTACGCCGGTCGCGGGCAGCTCCGCCACCAGGGACGCGAGCCGGGCCGGGGCGCACCCGATCCGCACGACCGCGCCCTCCGGTGCGTCCGCCGACGGCTGCCCGGCGGTGAGTGCGGCGTGCCCGGACCAGGCGTCGTCGCCGATCTCGCGGGCGTCGTCGCCGAGCAGGTCCACCAGCCGCCCGACCCGGCCGGGGAGGGTGTCGACCCCGCCCTCGAGCCGGATCAGCAGCCGTCCGGGATCACCGGAGACCCACTCGACGGCGATGGGCTCCAGCGGGCTGGAGACGACGGCGGCGGTGTGCCGCGCGGCGTCGGCCACCGGTCCGTCGACGGCGACGCAGGCGGTCGCCTTCGGCACCGGGTGCAGCCGCAGCACGACCTCCACCAGCGGGCCGAACGTGCCGTAGGAGCCGTGCAGCAGCTTGGCCATGTCGTAGCCGGCCACGTTCTTGATCACGTGACCGCCGCTGCGGACCATCGTGCCGTCGGCCAGTACCGACGTCGTACCGATCACCAGGTCCCGCATGGCGCCGTAGACCAGGGAGGACGGGCCGGCGTCGGCCGTGGCGAGCAGGCCGCCGACGGTCGCGCCGCGGCCGATCCGGCCGGCGTCGAGCGCGAGCCGCTGCCCGTGGCCGGCCAGCTCGGCCTGCAGGTCACGGACGGGGGTGCCGGCGTGCACCGACACTGTCATGTCGCCCGGGTTGTGGGTGATCACACCCGTCAGTGCGGACAGGTCGAGCGTGGCGTCGACCTCGGCGGGGCGCCCGGCCCAGTGCCGGGCGGTGCCTGCGCCGGAGATCGCGAGCCGGCCGGGGGTGTCCAGGACGGCGTCGCGGACCTCCTTCGGCGTCGTCGGGCGCAGCGTGGTGGGAGCAGCGCGAGTCATGCCCTTCGAACCCTCTCAGAGTCGATCGATCAGCCCGGCTTCTTCCAGGGGATGCGGCCGGTACCTCCCGGGCTTCTCGCCGCACAGCCGCGGGGTCGGCAGCAGCTTGCCCGGGTTGCAGATGTGGTCCGGGTCGAACCCGGCCCGGATGCGGTTCATGACCGCCAGGTCGTCCTCGCCGAACATCTTCGGCATCGAGCAGGCCTTGTCGGTGCCGATGCCGTGCTCGCCGGACAGCGACCCGCCCATCTCCACGCAGAGCTCGGCGATCCCGGCGGAGAGGTGCTCGGCTCGCTCGGTCTCGCCGTCGGCGGCGGAGAACAGGACCAGCGGGTGCAGGTTGCCGTCACCGGCGTGGAAGACGTTCGCGACCCGCAGCCCGGCCTCGTCGCCCATGCCGGAGATCCGCTCCAGGACCTCGGCGAGCCGGGTCCGGGGGACGACGCCGTCCTGGACGATGTAGTCGGGCGAGATCCGGCCGACGGCGGCGAAGGCGGCCTTGCGCCCCCGCCAGATGTTCGCGCGCTCCTCCGGCGAGCCCGATACGTGCAGCCGGGTGCAGCCGTGCCGGTCGCAGATGTCCTTGACCAGGGCGAACTGCTCGTCGCACTCCTCGACGGTCCCGTCGAGCTCGACGACCAGCGCCGCCGGGGTGTCCAGCGAGTAGCCGGCGCCGGTGGCGCCCTCCGCGGCCTCGATCGCGAGCGCGTCCATCATCTCGACGGCGGCGGGCACGATCCCGGCCGCCACGATGTCCGAGACGACCTGCCCACCGGCGGCGACCGACGGGAAGTCGGCGAGCAGCGTGCGCATGACCTCCGGCGTCCGCAGCAGCCGCACGGTGATCTTCGTGACGACGCCGAGGGTCCCCTCCGAGCCGAGGAACACCCCGCGCAGGTCCGGTCCCTGCTGCTCCATCGAGTCCGAGCCGAGGGTGACGACCGAGCCGTCGGGTAGGACGACCTCGATCGACAGCACGTGGTTGGTGGTGAAGCCGTACTTCAGGCAGTGCGCCCCGCCGGAGTTCTCCGCGACGTTCCCGCCGATCGTGCAGACCTGCTGCGACGACGGGTCCGGCGCGTAGTACAGCCCGTGCGGCGAGGCCGCGGCGGTGATCTCCAGGTTCGTGACGCCCGGTTCCAGGACCGCGCGGCGGTTCTCCACGTCGATCTCGAGCACCCGGTCGAGCCGGTTCAGCCCGATGACGACGCCGTCGGCCACCGGCAGCGCGCCGCCGGACAGGCCGGTCCCGGCGCCGCGGGCGACGAACGGGATCCGGTGCCGTGCGCAGATCCGGACGCACCCGGCCACGTCCTCGGCGGTCCGGGGGAGCAGCACGAGCTCGGGGACGACCCGGTTGCCGGTCAGCCCGTCGCACTCGTAGGCGCGGGTGCGGACCGGGTCGTCGATCACGTCGGCGGGTCCGAGGAGGGCGGCGAACTCCTCACGGACCGGTGCGTCCAGGGGCATCGGTGCACTCCCTTGCTGCAGGACAGGCGTGGCGGGGCTCACGTGAGGGTACGTCGGTGCCGGGGCACGACGCCCGTCCGGCGATCACGTACGGGCACCCAGTACTTTCATGATGCGGAAAAGATAATCCACTGGTAGAAGTGTAGCCAGTCCAAGCGAGTACGCAGAGAGGGTGGTCACAGATGGCCGACACCGCCGGGCTGCAGGTCGAGGAGCACCTGAAGTCGTTCGTCGAGGACGAGCTCCTGTCCGACGTGGACCTCACGGCGGCGGACTTCTGGGCGACCCTGGCGGGTCTGCAGGAGCGGTTCGCGCCCAGGATCGCCGACGCGCTGCGCCGCCGTGACGAGCTCCAGGAGCGCATCGACGCCTGGCACGCCGAGCACGGCGCCGGCTCGACCGCCGACTACGAGAAGTTCCTGACCGACCTCGGCTACCTGCTCCCCGACGCGTCGCCGACGATCTCCGTCGACCGGGTCGACCCGGAGATCGCCGAGATCGCGGGCCCGCAGCTGGTCGTCCCCTCGACGGTGCCGCGCTACGCGCTCAACGCCGCCAACGCCCGCTGGGGCTCGCTGTTCGACGCGCTCTACGGCACCGACGCCCTCCCGCAGGACGGCGAGCTCGCCCGCGGCTACGACGAGCGCCGCGGCGCCCAGGTCATCACGGCCGCCGACGAGCTGCTCGACGAGCTGTTCGGACTGGCGAAGGGGAGCCACGCCGGCGTCACCGCCTACCGGGCCGGAACCGACGGCCTGGTCGCCGACACCGCCGGAGGCACGGTCGGGCTCGCCGACCCGGCGCAGTTCGCCGGCTTCCGCGCGGTCGACGGCGACGGCCGCGGCGCCGTCCTGCTCACCCGCAACGGGCTGCACCTGGAGATCACCCTCGACCCGACCACGCAGGTCGGGCGCCAGCACCACGCCGACGTCGCCGACGTCGTGCTGGAGTCGGCGGTCTCGACGATCGTCGACCTGGAGGACTCGGTCTCGACCGTCGACGGCGAGGACAAGGCGCTGGCCTACCGCACCTGGCTGGGCCTGCTGACCGGTGACCTGACCAGCGAGTTCAGCAAGGGCGGGAGGACCGTCGTCCGCCGGGTGAACCCGGACCGCGAGTACACCGCGCCGGACGGGTCCGCCCTCACCCTGCCGGGCCGTTCGCTGATGCTGGTCCGCAACTGCGGCCACCACATGACCACGAACGCCGTCCGCACCGCCGACGGCACCGAGGTGGCGGAGGGCGTCCTGGACGCGCTGGTCTCCGCCGTCGCGGGGCTCTACGACCTGCAGCACAAGGGCCCGCACACCAACTCGCGGGCCGGCAGCGTCTACATCGTGAAGCCGAAGCAGCACGGCCCCGAGGAGGTCGCGCTCACCGTCGAGCTGTTCGGCGCCGTCGAGGAGGCGCTCGGCCTGCAGGCGAACACGCTCAAGATCGGCATCATGGACGAGGAGAAGCGCACCTCGGCCAACCTCGGTGCCTGCATCGCCGAGGCCGCGAACCGGGTCATCTTCGTCAACACCGGCTTCCTCGACCGGACCGGCGACGAGATCCACACCTGCTTCCGGGCCGGCGCGGTGCTGCCCAAGGGCGACATGAAGTCGACGACCTGGCTGACGACCTACGAGGACCGCAACGTCGACGTCGCGCTCGCCGCCGGGTTCAGCCACTCCGCCCAGATCGGCAAGGGCATGTGGGCCAAGCCGGCCGCGATGGCGGAGATGATCGAGCAGAAGATCGGTCACCCGAAGGCCGGGGCGAACTGCGCCTGGGTGCCCTCGCCGACCGCTGCCACCCTGCACGCCCTGCACTACCTGCGGGTCGACGTCCACGAGGTCCAGTCGCAGATCGCGGCGCGCGCCACGGCCGACCGGAGCCGGCTGCTGGAGCTGCCGCTCGCCGGCGCGTCGTCGCTGCCGGCCGGGACCGTCACCCACGAGCTGGAGACCAACGCGCAGTCGATCCTGGGCTACGTCGTCCGCTGGGTCGGGATGGGCATCGGCTGCTCCACCGTGCCGGACCTGTCCGGGGCCGGGCTGATGGAGGACCGCGCGACGCTGCGGATCTCCGCCCAGCTCGTCGCGAACTGGCTCGCGCACGGCGTCGTCGACGAGGTGACCGTCCGGGACACCTTCGCCCGGATGGCGTCGGTCGTCGACGACCAGAACGCCGGCGAGCCCGGCTACCCGCCGATGGCGAAGGACCTCGACGGCAGCGAGTCCTTCCAGGCCGCGCTGGAGCTCGTGTTCACCGGCGCGACGGAGCCGAACGGCTACACCGAGCGCACGCTGACCTCGTGGCGGCAGCGCGCCAAGGCGAACGCCTGATCCGTTCGCAGCGTGACCGACGACGCCCCCGGGACCGAGGTCCCGGGGGCGTCCGCGCGGGAATCCGTTCCCGTGGGCAGGTGCGGGGCCGTTGCCGGACGTAACGTCGGGTGCGTGACCGCCACCACGGACCTGCCCCGCCTCCCGTTCCCGCGCGACGACGTCCTGCGACTCCCTCCGCTCTACGACGAGCTCCGGGAACGGGCGCCGATCACCCCCGTCCGCACCCCGGCCGGCGACGTCGCCTGGCTGGTCACCGGCTACGAGGAGGCCCGCGCGCTGTTCGCCGACGACCGGCTCGGCCGCAGTCATCCGGAGCCGGAGCGGGCGGCGCGGATCTCCGGCTCGATGGTCTTCGGCGGCCCCTCCGGGGACTCGCCGGAGACCGAGCGGGTGAACCACACGCAGATGCGCACGCTCCTCGCGCCGGCGTTCTCGGCACGGCGGATGGGCCGGCTGCGCGAGCACGTCGCCGATCTCGTCGCGGAGCGGCTCGACGCCATGGAGGCGGCCGGACCCGGCGCCGACCTGCACGAGCTCCTCTCGTTCCCGCTGCCGGTGCTGGTGATCTGCGAGCTGCTCGGCGTCCCCTTCGCCGACCGCGCCGAGTTCAGCGCGTGGTCCGAGGGCCTGAGCCGGCTCGACGACCGCGAGCACGCGCAGGCGAGCGCGGCGCGGCTGTTCGCGTACATGCGTGAACTGCTCGACCGGAAGGCGGCCGAGCCGGGGGAGGACGTGCTCTCCGACCTCGCCGCACTCGGCGGTGACGACGATCAACGCGACCGGCTCGCGGGGCTCGGTGCGGCGCTGCTGTTCGCCGGGCACGAGACGACGGTCGGCCGGATCGACGTCGGCACCGTGCTGCTGCTCGACCAGCCGGGGGAGTGGGCGGCGCTGGCCGCGGATCCCGGCCGCGCCGACGCCGTCGTCGAGGAGATCCTGCGGCTGGCCGCCCCCGGGTCGAGCGGGATCCCCCGCTACGCGCACGCCGACATCGAGATCGCCGGGGTCCGCATCCCGGCGGGCGACGCCGTCCTGCTCGCCCTCGCCGCCGCGAACCGGGACCCGCGCACGTTCGACGACCCCGGCGCCTTCGACGCCGGGCGCCGGCCCGCGCACCTCGCCTTCGGCCACGGCCCGTACTTCTGCATCGGCGCGAGCCTCGCCCGGGTGGAGCTCACCGAGGTGTTCCGCGCCCTGCCGGCGCGGCTGCCGTCGTTGCGCACGGCGGTGCCCCGCGCGGAGCTGCAGCTGCGCTCGGACGTCCTCACCGGAGGCCTCCGCGCGCTCCCGGTGACCTGGGAACGATGATGGCCCGGTGCTGGAACTGCGGGTCTCCGCCCTCGACCACCCGGACGCGGTGACGCTCGACGGGCAGGTGCAGGAGTACTACCGCCGGGTCTACGGCGACGGCGACGCCACCCCCGTCGCACCGGCGGACTTCGCCGCCCCGCGCGGGCTGTTCCTGGTCGGCTACGACGGCGACCGCGCCGTGGTCACCGGTGCCTGGCGGGCGGTCGACGCGGCGGCGGACGACCCGGTCCGCCGCGACGGCGACGCGGAGGTCAAGCGGATGTACGTCGTCCCGGACGCCCGTGGGAAGGGTCACGCCCGGACCCTGCTGGCGGAGCTGGAACGCACCGCGGACGCGGCCGGGCGCCGGCGCATGATCCTGGAGACCGGGACCGCGCAGCCGGAGGCCATCAGCTTGTACCGCGCGTGCGGATACCGCCCGATCGGGAGGTTCGGCGTGTATCGGGACGATCATCGCTCACGGTGTTTCGGCAAGCCCCTGCGGACGTGAGCCCCGGTACGGTGGCGGGCGAATCGTCCGGTTGCGCCGATAGGATGACGGAGGCGTCGTCGCCGTGTCCCGTCCGGGGACCGGCTCGTGACACGTCCGCACCGCTCCCCGGTCGATCGTGCAGCGAGTGACCCGCCCGTCCGTACGACCCCGCGAACCAGGAGGTGTCGGTGCTCGCCGTCGTGGCCGCCCATCTCGTCCTGGCGCTGTGCCTCCCGGCCCTCGCCCGGTACAACCGGCGACTGGCCTTCGGGGCTGGCGCCGCACTGCTGGCGGCCACACTGGTGTGGGCGATGGCGCAGGCCCCGGCCGCGCTCGGCGCCGGCGTCACCGACGTCGTCGAGTGGGCCCCGGAGCTCGGGCTCCGGCTGAGCCTCCGGATGGACGCGCTGGCCCTCGCCATGATCGTCCTGGTCTCCGGCGTCGGGGCGCTGATCATGGTCTACGCGGCCTGGTACTTCGGCCCCCGCTCGAAGGACGCCGCCCGCTCGGCCGCCCTGCTGGTCACCTTCGCCGGGATGATGCTCGGCCTGGTCCTGGCCGACGACCTGCTCACCCTCTACGTGTTCTGGGAGCTGACGTCGCTGACGTCGTTCCTGCTCGTGGGGCAGGGCGGTCAGTACCGGGAGAACCGGCGGGCCGCCGTGCAGGCGTTGCTCGTGACGGTGTTCGGCGGCCTGGCGATGCTGCTGGGCATCGTGCTGCTCGGCGGGATCGCCGGCACCTACTCGATCCCCGAGCTCACCGCAGCGGCCTCCGCGGGCACCCTCGCGCCGGACCAGCCGGTCGCGCTGGCGATCTCGCTGGTGCTGATCCTCATGGGGGCGCTGACGAAGTCCGCGCAGCTGCCCTTCCACCCGTGGCTGCCCTACGCGATGGCGGCGCCGACGCCGATCTCGGCCTATCTGCACGCCGCCTCGATGGTGAAGGCCGGCGTCGTGCTGGTGGCGCGGCTCGGGCCGGCGTTCTCGGTGTACACGGTGTGGTGGGTCCCGGTCGTCGTGCTCGGCCTGGCGACGATGCTCCTCGGCGGCTGGCGGGCGCTGCGCCAGACCGACCTCAAGCGGCTGCTGGCCTTCGGCACCGTGTCCCAGCTCGGCTTCCTGATGGTGCTCTTCGGTGCCGGGTCCCGGGTCGCCGCGCTGGCCGGCATCGCGATGCTGCTGGCGCACGGCCTCTTCAAGGCCCCGCTGTTCATGGTCGTCGGCGCCATCGACAAGGCGTGCGGCACGCGTGACCTGGGGGAGCTGTGCGGTCTCGGCCGGCGGCGGCGCGGCCTGGCCGTGCTCGCGACGCTGGCGGGGCTGTCGATGGCGGGGCTGCCGCCGCTGCTCGGGTTCGTCGGCAAGGAGGCCGCGTACGAGGCGTTCGTCCTGGAGGGCGGGACCCGCGGCTGGGTCGTCGCGGTGGGGCTGCTCGCGGGCTCGCTGCTGACCGTCGCCTACACCGCGCGCTTCCTGTGGGGCGCGTTCTCGACCAAGGGCAGCCAGCCCACCGGCGGCGACCCGGTGCCGCTCGGGCTGTCCGGCCCGGCCTGGCTGTGCGCGCTGACCGGCCTGGCTGCCGGCTTCGCCGCGCCGCTGGTGCAGGACGTCGCCGGGTCCTACGCCCGGTCGCTGCCCCCGCTCGGCGACGCCTACGCCGCACAGTACGAGCTCGCCCTGTGGCACGGCCTCGGTCTCCCGCTGGGCTTCTCCGCGCTCGCCCTCGTCGGCGGCCTGCTCCTGCACCGCTACGGGGCGCCGCTGACCTCCGGGGCGCGGATCCCGGGGGTGTCCGCGCAGCGCGGCTACGAGGCGGTCGTGACCGGCCTGGAGCGGTTCGCGATCGGCCTCACCGGCCGCCTGCAGATCGGGTCGCTGCCGGTCTACCTGGGCTGCATCCTGGCCACCCTGATCGTGCTCCCGGGCCCGGTGCTGCTGATGACGGGTGCCATGCCCGAGCACCAGGCCCCCTACGACTCGATCATGCAGGTCCCGGTCGGGCTGATGGTCGTGATCGCCGCGGTCGCGCTCACCCGGGCACGCAGGCGGTTCACCGCGGTGCTGCTGGTCGGCGCCGTCGGCTACGGGATCGGCGGCCTGTTCGTCATCGACGGTGGCCCGGACCTGGCCCTCGCCCAGTTCCTGGTGGAGACGCTGACCCTGGTGGCGTTCGTGTTCGTGCTGCGGCGGCTGCCCGCGCACTTCGACGAACCGGACACCGAACGCCGGGTCCGCGCCCCCAAGGCCGCGCTCGCCGCCGTCGGCGGGGTGTTCGTGGCCGGGACCGCGGTCGTGCTCTCCGGGGCCCGGCTGCAGCCGCCGTCGACCACCGACGCCTTCGTCGCGAACGCCCCCGAGGCCGGCGCCACCAACCTCATCAGCGCGATCCTCGTCGACTTCCGGGCACTGGACACCATCGGGGAGATCACCATCCTGCTGATCTGTGCCGCCGGGACGGCGAGCCTGGTCCTCGCCACCCGCTACGACAAGAAGAAGGGCGGCGCGGTCGTGAGCAGCGGTTCGGGCTCGCCGAAGCACGAGCAGGAGGTGCTCGGATGACGACCTCCACCGACCGGCCCGGTGGCACGGCACCGCCCCCCGAGGAGGACACGGCCGGGGAGCGCTGGGACCAGCCCAGCGGCCGCTGGATGCTGCCCGGCAACTGCCCCGACACCCGGGAACGGACCCTCGTCCTCGAGGCCGCCGCCCGGCTCCTGTTCCCGACGGTGCTGGTGTTCTCGGTGTTCCTGCTGTTCGAGGGCCACTACGGCCCGGGCGGCGGGTTCTCCGGCGGCCTGGTCGCCGGGCTCGCGTTCGTGCTGCGGTACATCGCGGGCGGCGACGACGACCCCGGCTCCACACTGCGCATCCGGCCGCCGGTCGTCGTCGGTACCGGGCTGACGATCGCGGTGCTGACAGGTCTCGCACCGTTGCTCTGGGGCGGCGCGGTGCTGTCCTCCGCCAAGTGGCGGATCAGCTTCGGCGACGCCGGCTACATCGACGTCGTCACCAGCCTGCTGCTCGACGTCGGCGTCTACCTGCTGATCATCGGCGTCGTGCTGGACCTGCTGCGCTCGCTGGGCTCGGGCATCGCCCGGGACGCCCGCGAGGCCGGCGAGGCCGGCGAGGCCGCGCCGCGCGGTTCCGGCGGTGGTGACCGGTGAACATGACGATCAACCTGAGCATGGCGATCGTGCTCGCCGTCCTGTACTCGGTCGGATTCTACCTGCTCATGCAGCGTTCGCTGATGCGGGTCCTGATCGGCATCGTCGTCCTGGGGCACGGGGCGAACCTGCTGCTGCAGCTCGCGGGCGGGCCGCCCGGGCGCGCGCCGATCCTCGGCCCGGTACTGCCCGAGGAGTTCACCGACCCGCTGCCGCAGGCGCTGGCGCTCACCGCCATCGTGATCACCTTCGCGCTGACCACCTACCTGCTGGCGCTCGGATACCGGTCCTGGGTACTGGTCGGCCACGACGAGGTCCAGGACGACGTCGAGGACCGCCGGATCGCCGCCCAGAAGCCGGACGGTGCGATGGAGGAGGGCACCGCCGAGGAGACCGAGGCCGGTCCCGAGGACACCGCCGACTCCCACGAGCTCGAGGAGGGCCGCAAGTGACCCTGCTCCAGGCCTTCGTGACGCTGCCGGTGCTGCTGCCGATGCTCGGCGCCGCCGCCAGCGTGATCGTCAGCAGGCGGGCCTCGCTGCAGCGGGTCATCGGCGTGGTGACGCTGGCGATCGTCTGCGTCGTGGCCGGCGTCCTGCTGGTGTCCGCCGACCGCTACGGGCCGGTCGTCGCCGAGCTGGGCGGCTGGCCGGCACCGATGGGCATCGTGCTCGTCGCCGACCGGATGTCGGCCCTGCTGCTGCTGATCTCGACGCTGGTCACCCTCGCGGTGCTCGTCTACGCGATCGACCAGCGGATCTCCGACTACGGCCGGGAGACGGCCAGCACCACGTTCCACCCGATCTTCCTGCTGCTGTCGACGGGCGTCTCGCTGGCCTACCTGACCGGTGACCTGTTCACGCTGTTCGTCGCCTTCGAGATCATGCTGGCGGCCAGCTACGTGCTGATCACCCGGCGGACGTCGGCGTCGCGGATCCGGTCCGGGATGACGTACGTGATCGTCTCGCTGATGTCGTCGCTGCTGTTCCTGACCGCGGTCGCGCTGGTCTACGCGGCGACCGGCACGGTCAACCTGGCCGACCTCGCCGGGCGGGTCGCGCTGCTGCCCGACGGGCTGAAGACGGTGCTGGCGCTCGTGCTGGTCGTCGTGTTCGGGATCAAGGCGGCGATCGTGCCGCTGCACTTCTGGTTGCCCGACAGCTACCCGAACGCCCCAGCACCGGTCACCGCGCTGTTCGCCGGACTGCTGACCAAGGTCGGCATCTACGCGCTGCTGCGCACCCAGACCCTGGTGTTCCCGCAGGACCACCCCTCGTTGCTGCTGCTCGTGATGGCCGCGGTGACGATGGTGGTCGGCGCGCTCGGCGCCGTCGCGCAGGACGACCTCAACCGGCTCCTGTCGTTCCTGCTGGTCAGCCACATCGGGTTCATGCTCTTCGGGCTGGCGGTGTACACCCCGTCGGGGATCGCCGGGACGGCGCTCTACGTCGTCCACCACATCACCGTGCAGGCGACGCTGTTCCTCGTCAGTGGGTTGATCACCCGGCGGACCGGGACGGTGTCGATCTCGCAGATGGGCGGGCTCGCGAAGACGGCCCCGCACCTGGCGGTGCTGTTCGCGATCCCCGCGATCACCCTGGCCGGGCTGCCGCCGACGTCGGGATTCGTCGCGAAGCTCGCACTGCTGCAGGCCGGCGCCGAGGCCGGTACGGCGGGCCGGATCGTCGCCGCCTTCGTCGTGCTCGCCAGCCTGCTCACGCTCTACGCCGCCGCCCGCGTCTGGGTCCGGGTGTTCTGGGGCACGCCGAAGGAGCCGCTGGTCGACAACGACCCGAACGACGAGCTGGTCGTCGGCACCGCCCGCAGCGCCCGCGGGATGTACGTCGGCGCCGCGTTGCTGATCGTGGTCAGCATCGTCATCGCGGTGTTCGCCGGGCCGCTGTCGGCGGTCACCGCGCGCGCCGGGATCGACCTGCAGACCCGCGACACCTACCGCGGCGCCGTGCTCGGGCCGGACGAGGCCCCCGGCGGGCCCGGTGCGCAGCCGGTCGCGACGGTGCCGGACGTTCCCGACGGGACCGGCGCCGGGACGGCGATGGCGACCGACGACGCGGAAGGGGGCACCCCGTGAGCGAGGACCGGACGATCCGCGACGGCGCGGCTCCGGAGACGTCCCCGGAGGGGCAGCGCGAGGCGGACATGGGTGCCGCGGAGACCGGGACCGGGCTGCCGGCCGAGGAGTCCCGCGAGGCCGCACTCGTGCCCGAGCAGCGCCCCGCCACGGTCGACGACCAGCCGGGCGACAACTCCCGGATCGGGAGCTGGCCGCGGCGGATCCCGCAGGTGCTGGCGCTGGCGCTGGTGTGGGTGCTGTTGTGGGTGCTGTTGTGGGGCAGCCTCGCGCCGACGGCGATCGTCGGCGGTCTGGTGATCGGGTTGCTGGTGACGGTGCTGTTCCCGCTCCCGCTGCTGCCGGACCGGATGCCGGTGCGGCCGCTGAAGCTGCTGCGGCTCGCCGGGTACCTCGTGGTGGACCTCGTCGTCTCCGGTATCCGCGTGAGCGTGGTGACCGTCGCCCAGGGTCGGCGGGCCCGCTCCGGGATCGTGGGGCTGCCGCTGTGCGCCACCTCCGACCGGACGGTGACCATGATCGTCGCGGCGTGCGCGCTGTCCCCGGGCAGCTTCACGTTGCAGATCGACCGCCGGCGTGGCCGCTGGTACGTGTTCGCGCTCGGGCTGCACCGCGCGGGCGCGGTCGACCGGTTGCGCAAGGAGATGATGAACCTGCAGATGCGCGTCATCGACGCGGTCGGTACCGACGCCGACGTGGAGATGTGCCGCGCGGCCGTCGCCGCCGTCGCCGAGGGCCGGGACACGGGGAGGGCGGCGCGATGACCGTCGTCTACGCGATCGTGCTGACCATGCTGACCGCCGCCGGCGGGCTCACGCTGTGGCGGCTGCTCCGCGGCCCCACGACCCTGGACCGGATCGCGGCCCTCGACGTCATCGTGGTGCTGATCGTGGCCGCCGCCGGGGTGTACGCGGCGATCTACTCGGACGGGTCGAACATCCCGCTGCTGGCGGCCGTCGCGCTGATCGCGCTGGTCGGCTCGGCGACGGCGGCCCGGCTCGTCGAACGATGGGAGCGGCACCGCTGATGTCGGCCTCGGACGTGACCTCGGTGATCTCCGCCGTGCTGATGCTGGCCGGTGGAGTGTCCTGCCTCATGGGGGCCCTCGGCCTTGTGCGGCTGCCGGACCTGCCGGCGCGGCTGCAGGCGACGACCAAGCCGCAGACGCTCGGCCTGCTGCTGATCCTCCTCGGTATGGCGGTGCAGCTGGAGTTCGAGAACTCCTCGACGCTGGTGCTGGTCGTGCTGTTCCAGGTGCTGACCGCCCCGGTGATCTCCCAGGTGGTCGGCCGGTCGGCGTACCGCACCGGCGCGATCGACCGGGAGTCGCTGGTCGTCGACGACCTGGGGGAGCGGATGGACGCCGACGCCCGGGCCGTCCGCACCGTGACGCCGGACGGACCGCCGTCGCCGCGCGGGTCCGGATCGGACACGACCGGCGGGGCCGGGGGCCCGGCGTGACGGGTCCTCCGGGACTCGTACCCTGCGGGTGTGCCTCTGTACGCGCTCGGTGACGCCGAACCGGACATCCACCCGACCGCCTACGTCCACCCGGACGCCGTCGTGATCGGGAACGTGACACTCGGGCCGGAGTCGACCGTGTGGCCCACCGCGGTGCTGCGCGGCGACGACGGCCGGATCGAGGTCGGCGCCCGCACCAGCATCCAGGACGGCTCGATCATCCACACCACGCTGCGCCAGGCGACCGTCATCGGCGACGAGGTGACCGTCGGTCACAACGTGCACATCGAGGCGGCGACCATCGGGAACCGGGCGCTGATCTCGTCGGGATCGGTCGTGCTGAACGGCTCGACGGTCGGTGCGGGCGCGATCGTCGCCGCCGGCGCGGTCGTCTCGCCCGGTGCGGAGGTCCCGGACCGGGCGATGGCGCTCGGCGTCCCGGCCCGGGTCCGCGACGGGTACGAGGTGCCGGAGGACCGCTGGAAGCACTCGGTGGAGTCCTATGTCGACCGGGGCCGCCGGTTCCGCGAGCAGCTGCGCAGGCTGGAGGACTGATGGCCGCGAAGCCGATGCACGAGGTCGTCGAGGCAGGCTGGGCGGAGGCGCTCGCGCCGGTGGCCGAGACCGTCTCCTCGATGGGGGAGTTCCTGCGGGCGGAGATCGCCGCGGGGCGCCGGTACCTGCCGGCGGGGGCGAACGTCCTGCGGGCGTTCCAGCAGCCCTTCGAGGACGTCCGGGTACTGATCGTCGGGCAGGACCCGTACCCGACGCCCGGGCACGCCGTCGGCCTGTCGTTCTCGGTCGCCGAGGAGACCCGCCCGCTGCCGCGCTCGCTGCAGAACATCTTCCGGGAGTACACGGAGGATCTCGGGCACCCGGCGCCGTCGTCGGGCGACCTGACGCCGTGGACCGACCAGGGCGTGCTGCTGCTCAACCGGTGCCTCACCGTCGCTCCCGGCGAGCCCGGCTCGCACCGGAACAAGGGCTGGGAGGAGGTCACCGAGCAGGCCATCCGGGCGCTGGTCGCCCGCGACGCCGAGCCGATGGTGGCGATCCTCTGGGGCCGCGACGCCCGCAACCTCGTCCCGCTGCTGGAGGACGTGCCGCTGGTCGAGTCGGCGCACCCGTCGCCGATGTCGGCCGACCGCGGGTTCTTCGGGTCCCGGCCGTTCAGCCGTGCGAACGACCTGCTGGAGGAGATCGGCGGCGACCCGGTCGACTGGAAGCTTCCCTGACGGTCGGAACCATTAGGCTCGTCGGGGTGGACGACTCGGGCGAGATGCGCATATCGGACGCCGATCGTGAAGCCGCCGCGAAGCGGCTGCACGACGCGCTGGGCGAGGGCCGCATCACCCTGACCGAGCTCGAGGAACGCCTCGACGCGGTCTACGCGGCCCGCACCGCGAGCGAGCTGCGTCCCCCGCTGGCGGACCTGCCCGGCGGCCTGCCGCCGTCGGTGGCGTCCGGCGCGGCACCGGCCCGTTCCGCGGGCTCCGAAGACCGGGTGCACCTGCGCACCGGGGCCGGCACCGTGAAGCGGACCGGTGACTGGGAGGTGCCTGCCGCGCTACGGCTCACGACGAGCATGGGCACCATCCACCTCGACCTGTCCGAGGTGCGGCGGATGCCGCCGCGCGTCGACGTCGAGGTCTCGACCGGGATGGGGGAGATCGTGCTGATCCTCCCCGAGGGTGGCACCGCCGACGTCGACGGCGTCAGCGGGTCCTGGGGCGAGGTGAAGACGAAGGTCCCCGGGACGCCCGCCGGATCCGGCCCGCACCTCGTGGTGCACGGCAAGGTCGGGATGGGCTCCCTCACCGTCCGCGGGTCGCGCAAGGGCTGGTGGCGGGCCGTCCTCGGCTAGGAATCGACCCCGGACACGACGACGGCCCGGTCCCTCGCGGGAACCGGGCCGGTCGGTGTTCTGATCTCGCTGGACGCACCGCGTCAGACGCGGGTGACCTTCCCGGCCTTCAGGCAGGAGGTGCAGGCGTTGATGCGGCGGCGGTTGCCACCGTTGATCGCGGCCCGAACGGTCTGGATGTTCGGGTTCCAGCGGCGGTTGGTACGGCGGTGCGAGTGCGAGACGGACATGCCGAAGCCCGGACCCTTGCCGCAGACGTCGCAGACGGCAGCCACGTCGGACACTCCTCGAGGGGTTGGCGAACAGTTCACGAAGCCCGGGCGTGCCGGAGCTCGGTCTGCAAGTCTAGCGAGGGGGGTACCGCGATCTCCGCGGGGGCCCGCCAGGAGCGCCGGACCGGTGCGGCGCACCTAGGGTGGCAGGGTGGCCCCGCCGTTCGACCCCGCGCTGCTGCGCCGCTGGATCGACGCCGCCGCCGCGCGGCTCGCCGAGTGCCGGGCCGAGATCGACCGGATCAACGTCTTCCCGGTCGCGGACCACGACACCGGGTCGAACCTGCTGCTCACGGTACGTGCTGCGGCGTCGGCGCCGCTGGAGGGCGGCCCCGCCCGGGCCGCGGCGGCGCTGGCCGCCGCGGCGGTGCGGGGGGCCCGGGGCAACTCGGGACTGATCCTCTCGCAACTGTTCCGCGGGGTGGCCGAGGAGCTGGACGCGGGGGAGGGGCGTGGCGGGGCGAACGGTGACACCCGGGGCGACGGCGCCGTGGTGGCCGCTGGCTCGGTGCCCGGGGCGGCGCCCCGGCCGCGGTCGGCGTCGGCCGCGGGGGTGCCGGACGCGGTGACCGTCCTCGCCGGGGCGCTCCGGTGTGCGGCGGACCTGGCCGCGGCCGCGGTGTCCGTCCCCCGCCCCGGCACGGCGCTGACCGTGCTCGACGCCGCTGCGTCCGCCCTCGCCGCACGGGTTCCCGTCGTTCGCACGGGGTCCGATCCCGTGCGAGGCGAGCGAACCCGTGCGAACCACGGGAACGAGGGGGTCGGGGCCATCGGCGGGCGTGTGGTCGCCGGGGGGCTCGCCGGAGGCGCTCGGCTCGCGGCGGAGGCCGCGCGGGTGGCACTGACGACGCCCGTGGGCCGCCCCGCCGAACTCGTCCGCGCGGGAGTGGTCGACGCGGGCGGCCTCGGTCTCGTCGCCGTGCTCGACGCGCTGGTGCTCGCGACCGGGGGCGAGCCGGCACCGCCACCGCCGGGTACGGCGCCGGGTGGGCCCGTGGCCGGGGCGGGCTCGCCACCGAGCCGAGCCGACACGCCACCGAACGGGAATGCCGGGGCACCGGACGGAGCAGCGCCGGCACCGGCCGACGCGCCGCACCGGCGGGCCGTGCCGCCGGACCGCGCGGACGGGATGCAGCCCGCGCGCCCGGTGCCGCAGCCGGTGTACGAGGTCACCTACTGGCTCGCCGACCCGGGTGCGGACGCGCTCGCGACCCTGCGCGCGCGGCTGAGCGGTCTCGGGGACTCGGTGACCGTCGCGGGCGACGGCACGGGCGGCTGCACCGTCCACGTGCACACCACCGAGGCGGGTCCCGCGGTCGAGGCGGGAACGGTGGCGGGGCGGCCGTCGTCGATCCGGATCGAGGCTCTCCCAGCCGAGGCGCCCACCCGGGCCCGCGCCGTCCTCCTGATGATCGAGAGCGCCGGGGCGGGTGCACTGGCGCGGCAGGCGGGCGGCGACGTCCTGGTCGCCGAGCCGGACCCGGCCGTCGACGAGGTCCTCGCTGCGATCCGGGCCACCGGCGCCGAGCACGTCGCCGTGCTGCCGTGCGCGGCGCACCGCCGGACCCTCGCCGAGACCGCCGCCGCGCGGGTCCGCGAGGAGGGGATCGACGTCGTGGTCGTCCCGTCGTCGTCGGTGCTGCAGGGGCTGGCCGCGCTCGCGGTGCACGATCCGGCGCGGCGGGCGTCCGACGACGTCGTCGCGATGGCGGAGGCCGCCGCGGGGACCCGCACCGGCGGGCTGCAGATCGCCGAGGCCGAGGCGCTCACGTGGGCCGGGCCGTGCCGGCCGGGCGAGGTGCTGGGCCTGTCCGACGGCGAGGTGGTGCTGATCGCCCCGGATCTCGCTGTCGGTGCGCTGTGGTTGGCTCATCGCATGCTCACGCCGGGTGGCGAGCTGGTGACCGTGCTGCTCGGCTCGGCCGCCGGCGACGGGCTGGGCGAGCGGTTCGCCGACGACCTGCGGCGTACCCATCCGGAGGTGGACGTGGTGGTGCACCGGGGCGGGCAGAGCGACTTCCCGCTGGTGCTGGGGGTGGAGTAGATGGACGCGTACGACCTGGACAGCCGGCTGGACGGGCCGCTGGGACGCAAGGCCGCCGAGGCGCTGGCCCCGCTGGGTCTGGAGACGGTCGGGGATCTGCTGCGGCACTACCCGCGCCGCTACGTCGACCGCGGCCGGCTCACCGACATCGCCGGGCTGGTCGCCGGCGAGCACGCGACCGTCGTCGCACAGGTCGCGAAGGCGGAGCTGCGGGACATGCGCAACCGGCGCGGGAAGATGTTGAAGGCCGTCATCCGCGACGAGAAGGGCGGCGAGCTGGACTGCACCTTCTTCAACGGCTGGAGGCTGCAGGGCTTCGTGAAGGCCGGGGCGGTCGGTGTGTTCTCCGGCAAGGTCGGTGTGTTCAACCGGCGGCTGCAGCTCACCCACCCGCAGTTCGAGGAGATCGACGAGACCGACTCGCTGCGCCCGTTCCTGTCGGTCTACCCGGCGAACGCCAAGGTCACCTCGCAGGCCATCGCGCGGTCGGTCCGCCAGGTCCTCGACCAGATCGACGACCCCACCGACCCGCTTCCCGACGCGCTGCGCGAGCGCGAGCAGCTCACCGAGCTGGGGCGGGCGCTGCGCCGGATCCACGTGCCGGAGGCCGAGGCCGACATCCACGCGGCCCGGCACCGCCTGGTGTGGGACGAGGCGCTCGGCGTGCAGCTCGCGCTCGCACTGCGCCGGCAGGCCGCGGTCGCCCGGCCCGCGCCGGTGTGCCCGCGCACCGAGGGGGGCCTGCTCGCCGCGTTCGACGCCGACCTGCCGTTCCCGCTCACCGACGGCCAGGAGGCCGTGGGCGAGGAGATCGCCGCGGACCTCGGTGCCGAGCACCCGATGAACCGGCTGGTCCAGGGCGACGTGGGCGCCGGCAAGACGATCGTCGCGCTACGGGCGATGCTGCAGATCGTCGACGCCGGGAAGCAGGCCGCGATGCTCGCGCCCACCGAGGTGCTCGCCGCCCAGCACGCCCGCTCGCTGCGCGGGATGCTCGGCGCCCTCGGGCGCGCCGGTGAGCTCGACGCCGCCGACGGCGCCACCTCGATCACCCTGCTCACCGGTTCGATGGGGGTGAAGGCCCGGCGTCAGGCGCTGCTGGACGCGCAGTCCGGCGCGGCCGGGATCGTCGTCGGGACCCACGCGCTGATCCAGGACACGGTCGGGTTCGCCGATCTCGGGCTGGTCGTCGTCGACGAGCAGCACCGGTTCGGGGTCGAGCAGCGCGACGCGCTGCGGGCCCGCGGCGAGCGCGCCCCGCACATGCTGGTCATGACCGCGACGCCGATCCCGCGCACGGTCGCGATGACGGTGTACGGCGATCTCGCCGTCTCCGAGCTCAAGGGCCTGCCCCGCGGCCGGTCCCCGGTGACGACGACGGTCGTCCCGCTGTCCGAGCACCCCGGCTGGATCGAGCGCGTGTGGCAGCGGATCCGGGAGGAGGTCGAGCGCGGCCACCAGTGCTACGTCGTGTGCCCGCGGGTCGGCGACACCGAGAAGGAGGGTCCGGAGCTGGAGGAGCCGCCGCCGGAGGAGGAGGAGTCCGAGCGGCGCCCCCCGCTGGCGGTCCTCGACATCGCCCCGATGATCACCGAGAAGCTCGGGGGGCTGCGGATCGGGATCCTGCACGGCAAGCTCCCGGCGGACGAGAAGGACGCGGTGATGCGGGCCTTCGAGCGCGCCGAGCTCGACGTCCTGGTGGCGACGACGGTCATCGAGGTCGGCGTCGACGTGCCGAACGCGACCGGGATCGTGCTCCTCGACGCCGACCGGTTCGGCCTGTCCCAGCTGCACCAGCTGCGCGGCCGCGTCGGCCGGGGCAGCGCCGCCGGCCTGTGCCTGCTGGTCACCGAGATGCCGGCCGCCACCACCGCGCGGGAGCGGCTCGACGCGGTGGCCGGCACCACCGACGGCTTCGAGCTCGCCCGGCTCGACCTGGAGCTGCGCCGCGAGGGCGACGTGCTCGGTGCCAGCCAGTCCGGGTCCCGCTCGGGGCTGAAACTGCTGTCGCTCCTGCGGCACGGCGACGTCATCGCGAAGGCGCAGCTCTACGCCCGGGACCTGGTCGACCGCGACCCGGACCTCGGCGGGCACCCGCGCCTGCGCGATCTCGTCGGCGAGACCCTCGGCGACGAGGAGCGGGCCGCCTACCTGGACAAGGCCTGACCGGGCTCAGGTCCCGGGCAGCTCGCCCCGGGCCCGCGCGTCCAGATGGGCGCGGGCCGGTCGCGGCAGGTGGATCACCCCGGCGCGGTCGAGCCGGTCCAGCTCGCTGCGCGCGCGGGAGTAGGCGGCCAGCCGTTCCGGCTCGGAGTCCGAGTCCCGCGCCGTCGTCAGGAGCTTGACGACCCGTTCGACGGTGCGCCGCTCCTCCGCGGAGAGGCCGGACAGCCGGATCCGGTCCGCCGCCTCGACCGCGGCCCGCCAGGCCCGGCGGGCCTGCTCGACCGCCCGGACGTAGGTGCCGCCGAACGGTTCGCCGGGGTAGCCGTCGGTGTCGAGTGCCTGCGCGGCGGCGAACGCGTCGACGAACCGCGCCGTGCTCCCGACGGCGACGTCGGACAGCGCGGGCCGGTGCAGCACCGCCATCGGGTCGGTCTCGTGCTCGGCGAACTCGGCCCGCACCCGCTGGAAGTCGGCACGCGCCCGGCGCCACGCCTCCTCGGCCGTCACCGCGGCGGCCGGGACCGCTGTCACGGGGCCGGCCTCCGGGCGTCGTACCGCACCTTTCAGCCAGGTCCACGTCCCGGCCACGACCAGGCCGACGAGCAGGATCGCCAGGATCTGCGCGACCACCGTGACCACCACCGCCACCGCCGTTCCCGTGAGGAGCACCGCACCCGACACGAGCGCGACCGCCGCCACCGGATGGACGGGGCCGCCGCGGCGGCGCAACCGCCGTTCCCGCCGGTGGTCGTACCGGGCGGCCCCGTGGTGCACCCGCGCGCCCCGGTGCGCGACCCCGCCGGGGCCGTGCCGGTGCCCGCCACGGCCGTACCGGCCGCCGTGCCGGTGGTGGGTGCTCCGCGTCATACCTCCTTGCTACCGGAACCCGCCGGGTCGCGGTGCGGGCCGTACGGGTGGCGGTGCCGGGGGTGTCCCGCCACGTGGTCGTGCGGTGGTGGGCCCACGTCCCACGTGCCAGGATCACGCGTCCGGTCTGCGGAAACCCCGCGGTCCCGGGTCTCGACGCCGAACAGGATGAGGAGACAGATGTTCCGCAAGGTTCTGGTGGCCAACCGGGGTGAGATCGCGATCCGGGCGTTCCGGGCGGCCTTCGAGCTGGGCGTGTCGACGGTGGCCGTCTTCCCGTACGAGGATCGCAACTCCTTGCACCGTGCCAAGGCGGACGAGTCGTACCGGATCGGTGAGCAGGGCCATCCGGTCCGCGCGTACCTGTCGGTCGACGAGGTCGTCCGCGCCGCGAAGAAGGCCGGCGCGGACGCCGTCTACCCGGGCTACGGCTTCATGTCCGAGAACCCGGACCTGGCCCGCGCCTGCCGCGAGGAGGGGATCACCTTCGTCGGTCCGCCGACCGAGGTGCTCCACCTGACCGGCAACAAGTTCCGAGCCGTCGCCGCGGCCCGCGAGGCCGGCGTCCCGGTGCTGGAGTCGTCGGACCCGTCGTCGGACGTCGACGAGCTGCTCGCGGCCTCGGAGAACATCGACTTCCCGATCTTCGTCAAGGCCGTCGCCGGGGGTGGCGGGCGCGGTATGCGCCGGGTCCAGGAGCCGGGCGCGCTGCGTGAGGCGATCGAGGCGGCGATGCGCGAGGCCGAGTCCGCGTTCGGCGATCCGACCGTGTTCCTCGAGCAGGCCGTGGTGAACCCGCGCCACATCGAGGTCCAGATCCTCGCCGACGCCGACGGCAACGTCGTGCACCTCTATGAGCGGGACTGCTCGGTGCAGCGCCGCCACCAGAAGGTCGTCGAGATCGCCCCGGCGCCGAACCTCGATCCCGAGGTCCGCGACGCCATCTGCGCCGACGCGGTCAACTTCGCGCGCCAGATCGGCTACGTCAACGCGGGCACCGTGGAGTTCCTGCTCGACGAGCGCGGCAAGCACCACTTCATCGAGATGAACCCGCGGATCCAGGTCGAGCACACGGTGACCGAGCAGGTCACCGACCGGGACCTGGTCATCGCCCAGCTGCGGATCGCGTCCGGGATGACGCTGCCCGAGCTCGCGCTGACCCAGGACGCGATCACGCTGACCGGCACGGCGATGCAGACCCGCATCACCACCGAGGACCCGGCCAACGAGTTCCGCCCGGACGTCGGGACGATCTCGGTGTACCGCTCCCCGGGCGGCCCCGGCGTGCGGCTCGACGGCGGCACCGTGCACGTCGCCGCCGAGGTGTCGGCGCACTTCGACTCCATGCTGGTCAAGCTCACCTGCCACGGCCACGACTTCACCAACGCCGCCCGCCGGGCCCGCCGCGCCATCGCCGAGTTCCGGATCCGTGGCGTCGCGACGAACCTGCCGTTCCTCGCCGCCGTCCTCGAGGACGACGACTTCAAGGCCGGCCGGGTCACCACCAGCTTCATCGAGGAACGCCCGCACCTGCTCAAGGCCCGCCCGTCCGCCGACCGGGGCTCGCGGATCCTGCAGTTCCTCGGCGAGACGACGGTGAACAAGCCGAACGGTGACCGCCCCGTCGTCGTCGAGCCGGTCGACAAGCTGCCGCTGGAGGTGGACCTCGACGCGCCGGTGCCGGACGGGTCGGCGCAGCTGTTGCGGGAGCTGGGTCCGGAGGGGTTCGCGGCCCGGCTGCGGGGGCAGTCCGCGGTGGCGGTCACCGACACCACGTTCCGGGACGCACACCAGTCGCTGCTGGCCACCCGGGTGCGTACCCGCGACCTCGTCGCGGTCGCTCCGTACGTCGCCCGCACGATGCCCGAGCTGCTCTCCCTCGAGTGCTGGGGCGGAGCGACCTACGACGTGGCACTGCGGTTCCTGGCCGAGGACCCGTGGGAGCGGCTCGCCGCGATCAAGGCCGCTGCCCCGAACATCTGCACGCAGATGCTGCTGCGCGGCCGCAACACGGTGGGCTACACCCCGTACCCGACCGAGGTGACCGACGCCTTCGTCGCCGAGGCCGCGGCGACCGGGATGGACATCTTCCGGATCTTCGATGCGCTCAACGACGTCTCGCAGATGCGTCCGGCCATCGACGCCGTCCGCACCACCGGGACCGCGCTGGCCGAGGTGGCGCTGTGCTACACCGCGGATCTGTCGGATCCCGGTGAGAAGCTCTACACCCTCGACTACTACCTGCGCCTCGCCGAGCAGATCGTCGACGCCGGTGCACACGTGCTGGCGATCAAGGACATGGCGGGGTTGTTGCGGCCCCCGGCGGCGCGGACGTTGGTGTCGGCGTTGCGGGAGCGGTTCGATCTGCCGGTGCATCTGCACACCCATGACACGGCGGGTGGGCAGTTGGCGACGTTGACCGCGGCGATCGATGCGGGGGTCGATGCGGTGGACGGTGCGGTGGCGTCGATGGCGGGGACGACGTCGCAGCCGTCGTTGTCGGCGTTGGTGGCGGCGACCGATCACACCGAGCGGGCGACGGGGTTGTCGTTGCAGGCGGTGGGGGACATGGAGCCGTACTGGGAGGCGGTGCGGAAGGTCTACGCCCCCTTCGAGTCCGGGCTCGCCAGCCCCACCGGCCGGGTCTATCACCACGAAATCCCGGGTGGGCAGCTGTCCAACCTGCGTCAGCAGGCCATCGCGCTCGGCCTGGGCGACCGGTTCGAGCTGATCGAGGACTGTTATGCGGCGGCGGACCGGATGCTGGGGCGGCTGGTGAAGGTGACGCCGTCGTCGAAGGTCGTGGGCGACCTCGCCCTGCACCTGGTCGGCGCCGGGGTCGACGCGGCGGACTTCGAGAAGGACCCGGCGTCGTTCGACGTGCCGGACTCGGTGATCGGGTTCCTGCGTGGCGAGCTGGGTGAGCCCCCGGCGGGCTGGCCCGAGCCGTTCCGGACCCGTGCCCTGGAGGGCCGCAGCCCCGAGGCGGAGAGGGCGGAACTGTCCATCGAGGACCGTCGCGGGCTCCGTGACGAGCGCCGCCGCACGCTGAACCGGCTGCTGTTCCCCGGCCCGACGAAGGACTTCGACGCGCACCGCGAGCACTACGGCAACACCTCGGGGCTCTCGACGAAGGACTTCTTCTACGGCCTGGAGGAGGACCTCGAGCACACCGTGGAGCTCGAGCCCGGCGTGACGCTGCTGATCGAGCTGGAAGCGGTCTCCGAGCCCGACGAGCGCGGCTACCGCACCCTGCTCACCACCCTGAACGGGCAGATCCGCCCGGTCTCGGTGCGCGACGAGTCCGTCGCGACCGAGGTCAAGGCCGCGGAGAAGGCCGACAAGTCGAACGACGGCCACGTCGCCGCCCCGTTCGCCGGCGTCGTCACGCTCCAGGTCGCCGAGGGCGACACCGTCGACGCCGGCCAGACCGTGGCCACGATCGAGGCGATGAAGATGGAGGCCTCGATCACCACCCACCGCGCCGGCACCGTGTCCCGCCTCGCGATCGGCGACGTCCAGCAGGTCGAGGGCGGCGACCTGCTCGTCGAGCTGCGGTAGGCGCCTCCGGCGCTCGTGAGTGGTTGTCGCGGTCCGGACCGCGTGCCTGTTCTCAGGACATCCGACACAGTTGATGTCTCGGCACATCGAGGACACTGAGTAGCCCGCTGGCCGGGTTGGTCGATCCTGGTGATCGGCCAGCCTGGTCCAGGTGGGTGGAACAGGGTTCGAGATGGATCCCGACCGCGTCGCGGCGGTCGCCCGGGCCGCCGCCGGGCAAGAGATCAACATCGCTCGGGTGTGCCGAGAACTCGGCGTGTCCCGGTCGGTGTTCTATCGCAAGCTGTCCCGTTTCCGAGACCAGGGCAGCACCGGTCTGGCACCGCGTTCACGTGCTCCGCACACCCGTCCCAGCGCGGTGGCCGAACACGTGGCCGAGGCGGTGGTGCGGGCCCGCAAAGAACTCGCCGACCAGGGCTGGGACCACGGAGCCCAGACCATCCGCTGGCGGCTGCTCGACGCGGCCCGCCCCGGCAGCAGCCCCGGCAGCGGCCCTGGCAGTAGCGGCGGCAGCGGCCCGGCACTCGAGCAGGCCGAGGTCCCGTCGCGGGCCACGATCCACCGGCTGCTGGCCGACCGCGGCCAGATCACCCCGCAACCACGTAAACGACCCCGCCGCAGCACGCACCGGTTCGTCCACCCGGCCCCGAACGCGGTCTGGCAGATCGACGGCGCCCGGACCGTACTGGCCGATGGCCGGCGCGCCACGGTGGTGCAGGTCATCGACGACCACTCCCGGCTCGACATCGCCTGCCACGCCGCGAGCAGCGAGAACGGCGAGGCCGCCTGGGCCGCGCTCAGCGCCGGCTTCGCCCGCTACGGCCACCCGGCCTGCGTGCTCTCCGACAACGGCACCGCCTTCTCCGGCCGGCGCCGCCAGTGGCCCCTGGTCGACCTCGAACGCCGCCTGGCCGCGCTGGGCATCACCACCATCGTGTCCTCGATCGGACACCCACAGACCTGCGGGAAGAACGAACGCGCCCACCAGACCCTGCAACGCTGGCTCGCCGCCCGACCCACCCCGGCCACCCTGACCGAACTCCAGAACCTGCTCGAGACCTACCGGCAGGGCTACAACCACCGCCGCCACCAAAGCCTCGACGGCGACACCCCGCACCAGCGTTTCCACACCCGCGAACCCGCCCGACCGGCCGGACCCGCACCCCGCATCGCCGGACACCTCACCCGCACCGTCTCCGAGACCGGAGTCATCAGCTTCTCCGGAACCTCGATCGGTCTGGGCCGCCGCCACGCCGGCACCACCGCGGAGGTGTTCTGGCAAGGCGACCGCGTCACCATCCTCATCGACGACGCGGTCGCCGCCAGCCTTACCCTCGATCGCAGCGTCCGCTACCAGCGGACCACCAGCAAACCGTCCACGATGTGCTGAGACAGATCTGTCTTAGATGTGCTGAGACACGACACGTGGTCCGGACCGCGATAACCACTCACGAGCGCGAAGCGCCACACTGATCGCGTGCTGGACGAGCGGGAGGCCCCCCGGCCCGGGCCCCGGCACGCCCGCATCCCGCTGCCGTCGCCGCGGCCGCGCACCGCTGTCGCGGGCACGTACGTCCTGCTCGGGATCGCGTACCTGCTGGTCTCGCTGTGGCTGCAGCGCCGGGTGCTCGCCGACCCGTCCGGCCTGCTCGCCGGCCACGTCACCGCCGACGCCGACATGTTCGCCTGGTGGCTCAACTGGTTCCCGTTCGCGGTCGGGAACGGCGCGAACCCGCTGGTCACCGACTGGATGCACTGGCCGCACGGGCTGAACGCGCTGTGGAACACCGCGGTGCCGCTGCTCGCCGCGCTGCTGGCGCCCGTCACCGTCATCGCGGGGTCGGTCACCGCGTTCAACGTGGGCATCGTGCTCGGCCCTGTCGTGTCGGGCCTGCTGCTGGTCGCGGCGCTCGGACCGTTCGTCACCTCGTCCGGGATCCGGGGCTGGGTCGCCCGGGGGACCGCCGGTGCGCTCTACGCGTTCTCGCCGTTCCATCTCGCCCACGCCATCGCCGGGCACCTCAACCTCACGTGGTCGGTGCTGCCGCCGCTGCTCCTGCTGATCGCGCACCATCTCTTCGGGCGGGGGCCCCTGCGGCGGCCGTGGCTGGTCGGCGGGCTGACCGGGCTCGCCCTGCTCGGCCAGCTCCTCCTCTACACCCAGACCCTCGCCGTCGGCGTCATCTTCCTGGTGCTCACCGCGATCGTGCTGGCGCTGCGGTTCCCCCGCCGGGTGCCCGCACACCTGCCGGGGCTGCTGCGGGCGGGCGTCGCCTGCGTGGTCGTGTTCGGCGCGCTCGGCGCCTACCCGATCCACCTCGTGCTGGCCGGGCCGAACCGGCCGCGCTCCGCGATCCGCAACGTGCACGCGACCGGTGCGGACCTGGCGAACGTGCTGGTCCCGACCCGGATGACGGCGTTCCGGCCGCTCCCGGACAGCGCGGGGGAGTCGCTCGCCGGGCACATCGGTGAGCAGGGCGGCTACGTCGGCGTCGCGATGCTGGCGCTCGTCGTCGTCGCCGTCCTGGTGATCCGCTCGACGGCGTTGCGGGTGGCCGCCGGGCTCGGCGCGCTCGCCTGGCTCGCGTCGCTGGGTACCGGCGTCGTGCTGCTGGGGTCCGAGACCGGGGTGCCGTTGCCGTGGCTCGCGTTCGCCGACGTCCCCCTGCTGTCGGAGATCGAGCTGGTCCGGATCCAGGTCGTGACGGTGCTGTGCGTCGCCGTCGTCGTCGCGATGTGGATCGACCGGATGCCGACCGCACCACCCGCGACCGCCGTCGGCGCGCTCGCGTTGACCGGGTTCGCGCTGGTCAGCTGGCTGCCGGCGGACGCGCAGGAGGTGCGCCCGGCGCCGGTCCCGGAGTTCTTCACCACGGGCGCCGGAGGGCTGGGGCCCGCCGACGTCGTCGAGATCTACCCGCGGATCACCGCCACCTGGGACGACGGCGCGCAGGGCCTGCGCTGGCAGGCCGCGTCGGGGCCGGACTTCCGGATCCGCGGCGGCTACTTCATCGCCTCCGACCCGGACGACGTCGTCGTCATCCAGTCCCGGTGGAACCGCTACCAGGTCGGCGCGCAGTGGGTCGCCGACGGGAAGAACGACCCGAGCGACGACTACACCGCGCAGGCCCACCGGGAGCTCCGCACGCTCGGCATCACCGCGGTGGCCGTCGTGCCGGGCCGGTCCGCCGAGGGCGGCGACGCCGCCCGGGTCGTGGAGTGGACGCGGCGCGTCTCCGGCGACCCCGGCCGCTTCGACGGTGGGGTGTGGCTGTTCCGGTTGCCGGTGAGCGCACCGGTCGGCTAGGTGCCGTTTACCCTGGACACGTGACCAGCCCGCGGCTTCCCGGTGAGCGGCGCGAGATCAGGATCTCGGACGCCGACCGCGAGCGTGCCGCGGAGCGCCTGAACCGGGCGATGGCGGAGGGCCGCATCTCCGTCGACGAGCTGCAGGAGCGTCTCACCACGGTCTACGCCGCCCGGTTCGGCTCCGACCTGACACCGGTGCTGTCCGACCTCCCCGGTGATCCGCTGGACCTGAGCGCCGACGTCCTCGCCACGCCGGTCGGCCCGCCGACCGTGCTGCGCGTCGGCGTCAGCGGGCTCAAGCGGCGCGGGGACTGGCGGGTGTCGTCCCGGCTGCGTGTGCAGAGCTCGATCGGCTCGGTCCTGCTCGACTTCTGCGACACGGAGCTGCCGGAGCCGGTCGTCGAGATCGAGCTGGCGCTGGGGGCCGGGTCGGCCCGCCTGCTCGTCCCGGAGAACGCGACGGCCGACGTCGACGGCCTGGTCGCGGCCTACGGCTCGGTCCGGTCCAAGGTCCCGGCCCGCGCGGTGCACGGCAGGCCGCACTTCCGGATCTACGGCCGGACGTCCGCCGGATCGGTCACCGTCCGCACCCGCTACACGTTCGCCGGCCGGCACTTCTGAGCCGGGGCGGCGCCGTGGGTCACCGGAACCGGCGGCCCTCGTCCCGGCGGTAGGCCCAGCCGGCCAGCAGCGCCAGCGCCACGGTCCACACGACGAACGCGACGACGGCCAGTGGCAGCGGCGCGGCCCCACCGACCGCCCAGATCAGCAGGTCGCGAGCGCCCCGCGTGGGCAGCAGGGCGGACGCCGTCTGCAGCCAGGCGGGGAAGATCTCGGGGGGCATGAGCAGCCCGCCGCCGAAGGCCATCGGGAAGAAGACGAGCTGGGTGACCGGCAGCGCGACCTTCGTCGGCAGCGAGTAGCCGATCGCGAGCCCGCCGAACAGGAACGGCAGTCCCGCGACGAGCAGCATCCCGACCGCGGCGAGCAGCCGTCCCGGCGGGACGTACGCCGGGGTGAACAGCGCACCGAGCACCACGACCGGCAGCAGCCCGAGCAGCGCGAAGAACGCGCCGACCGCCAGGCGTCCGACGATCCGGGCCGTCGGCGGGGCCGGCAACGTCCGCAGGTAGGGGTCCCACGGCTGCTCCCGGTCGTTCGCGACGCCCACGCCGAAGGTGAACAGGAACCCGCTGAGCACGCCGAACAACGCCAGCTGGGCCACCGACACCGTCGCCTGTGCCGGGTCGTCGACCCAGTCGAAGGGCAGCACGAAGAACGCCAGCACCAGCGCCGGGAACAGCGCCGTGGACAGCACCGCGACCGGGATCCGGAGCTGCTCCAGGACCAGGTAGCGGGCGTGCGCGACGACCAGTGTCACGAGGTCTCTCCCGTCAGGCTGAGGAACGGGTCCTCGAGCGACGCCTGTGCCACGCCGAGATCGGCGAACGCCGCGCCGGACCGCACCAGGTCACGGACCAGCTCGTCGGCGTCGGCGGTGTGCAGGGTCCAGCGGTCGCCGTCCCGCTCGGCGAGGTCGACGCCGGGCAGGTCCGGCAGCGCGATGGCCCGCACGGTGACCCGGCTGCGCCGGACCATTCCGCGGACGGCCGTGACGTCGCCGTCCGCCCGGATCCGGCCCTGCGCGAGGACGACGACGCGTTCGGCCAGGGTCTCGATCTCGTCCAGGTAGTGGGTGGTGAGCAGGACGGTGCCGCCGCCCGCGTGGAACTCGCGGACGGGGTCCCACAGGGCCCGGCGGCCCTCCACGTCGAGTCCGGTGGTCGGCTCGTCGAGCAGCATCAGCCGGGGACGCCCGGCGAAGGCGAGGGCGAGCGCCAGCCGTCGTCGCTGCCCGCCGGACAGTCCGCCCGACTGACGGCGCTCCAGCCCGTCGAGACCGAAACGGGCGAGGAGCTCCCCGGCCGGGACCGGGTCCGGGAAGTGCTCGGAGACGAACCGGACGATCTCGCCGACCCGCAGTGTCTCCGGCAGGCCGGTCTGCTGCGGGGTCGTCCCGAGCGCGACGCGGTTCGCCGCCACCCGCGGGTCACCGCCGAACAGCCGCACCGTGCCGGAGTCCGCCCGGCGCAGCCCGGAGACGAGGTTGACCAGCGTCGACTTGCCCGCCCCGTTCGGGCCGAGCAGCCCGGTGAGGCTGCCGGCCTCCAGGACGAGGTCGACGCCGTCGAGGGCGACGGTGCCGCCGTAGCGGCGGGTGACGCCGTCCAGCACGACGGGTGCGCTCACGACCCGACCTCCTCGTCGACCTGCGGGGACAGCAGGGTGCGCAGTGCGGTCGTGTAGTCCTCGAAGGCACGACGCCCGGTTCTCGTCAGCTCGACATAGGTGACCGGGGTGCGGCGCTGGTGGGTCTTGGTGATCGCGACGTAGCCGGCGTCCTCCAGCTTGCGCAGGTGCGTCGAGAGGTTACCGGCGGTCATCTCCAGCACCTCCTGGAGACGGGGGAAGGTCATCCGGTCGCCGTCGGCGAGCGTCGCGAGGGTGGCGGTCACGCGGAGCCGGGCCTGGGCGTGGATGACGGGATCGAGCTCGCTCATCGGCGGACCCGCCGCAGGACGCCGGTCGCGATCATGGCGCCGCCCCCGCCGAGACCCATCAGCAGCGAGTTCCAGGGAAGCGGCGTGAACGCCGACACCACGGCGATCACCTGCAGCGCGAGGCCGAGCCCGTAGTCGAGCCGGCTCCGCCAGAACGCCCCGCCGAGGGTGTACATCGCCCCGACGACGAACACGAACAGCGCGGGCGCGAGTACCCCGACCCCGGGTCCGCCGAGCCGGGCCAGCGCGCCGACCAACACGCCGGTGCCGATCATCGACAGCGTCCAGGCCCACCCGTACATGGCCCCGAAGTGCTGCGTGGGACCCGCGACGCCGCGGCCGAGCCGGGCGCCGAGCACTCCGGACGCGATCATCGACAGCACGATCACCGCCGCCGTCGCGATGCCGGCCGCGGTGTCCGGCCAGACCCCGAACCCGGCCCCGGACCACGCGAGGCCGATCACCATCCAGACGACGCCCCACACCACGAAGAACGGCGCGATGTCCGGTTCCTGGCGGGCCTGCTCACGCTTGATGATCGCCAGCGCCTCGGCCGGTGAGGCGGGTGGCTGCTCGTCGACGTCGGTGTGCGGTCGGTCGTCCACGGGTTCCCCCTCTGGATGTGCCAACTGGTTTGTGGCTACATCTAGTTTGTAGCACAAAGTGGTTGGTGGTGTCCAGGGGACGGGTCCGCGCGGTGGCGTCGTTGCACGCCGCTACCCTCGGAGGCGTGACCGCCACCGAGCCCTCGCGGGCCGAGAGCCCGGCTCCCGACGGTGCCGCCGCCCCCGCATCGCGCCACGGACTCGTCCGGCAGCTCGGCAGCTTCGTCGTCATCGGCGCGCTCTCGGCAGTCGTCGACTTCGGCTTCTACCACCTGCTGCTGAACCTGGGCCTGTGGGTGCCGGTGTCGAAGGGGATCAGTTTCGTCCTCGGTACGACGACGGCGTACCTGCTCAACAAGCGCTTCACCTTCACCGGCGCGAACACCGGCGGCAAGGGCCGGTTCGCGGGCTTCGTCGCCCTCTACGGGACGACGTTCGCGGTGAACGTCGGCGTGAACTCCCTGGTGCTGCACCTGCTCCCGCCGCTGGAGTACGGCACCTCCCTGGCCTGGCTCATCGCCCAGGGCACCGCCACCGCGATCAACTTCGTGATGCTGCGCTACGTGATCTTCAAGGACTGACCGGCGGCCTCCATTTCCCGGGTCGCCGCCGCACGGTGTCCTCGGTCGCCGCACCACGTCCCGGCCACCGCACCCCCTGACTGGGCGCCGCACCCTCTCGCCGGCTGGCGCACCCCCTGACCGGGCGCCGCACCCTCTCACCGGACGACGCACCCGCCGCGGCCGGTGCGCGGACCGGTGACGGGGTGCGCCAAGCGCTCGCACAGCCGCGCGACCATGCCTTCGGGCCCGGTGTCCGCGATCTCCGACCAGATCCAGCGCACGACGACGAGCCCGCACTCCCGGATCCGGTCCTCCCGGCGCTTCTCCTCCCACAGGATCTCCTCGACGTCGTCGCCCGGCCGCAGCCCACGGCCGTACTTGGTGCGGCCGTCGAACTCCCCGACGACTCCCGCATCCGGCCAGGCGAAGTCCGTCCGGTAGGGGAGCCCCGGCACCTGCCACTGCGTGACTGGGACCGGCAGCCCGGCCACGTGCATGCGGTAGCGGCTGCGCGACTCGCCGGGGCTCTCGGAGAGGTCGTCGGCGAGGGAGAGCACCCGTCGCGCGGGTGGGGCGCCACGACGACCCGCGAACCGGTCGATCGCCGCCCTGATCTCCTCGGCGGTCGTGGCTCCGGGTGGTGGAGGTTCGCCGGGGTCCCGTATCCGGTGCCGGTGGAGCGCGGCGTCGAGGGTCACCAGTGCCCGCTCCGCAGACACCGTCCGGGCGAGATCGGCGATGGTCCGCGCCGGTGAGGTGACGCGGAGCCCGTCGATCTCGACGACGTCGGTCTCCGGCAGCGGTGCACAGTGGACGTGGGTGCCCGCCCGGACCCGGCCGCCGCCGCGCCGGTCCCTGGTCAGGTGCAGCCGGGTGAGCGGCACGCTCCAGAACGGGAGCCGGAACAGCAGACCGGCGGTCACGTGGCTGAACGCCGCCCCGGCGGCCAACCCCGGCTCGGCACCGCGGGCGCGCAGGACGTGCATGCCCGCCGGGGACGGCGTGGTCCCGTCAGGGAGCCGGTACACCCCACGGCGGACGGCGAGGAGGGCGCCGGTCCGCACGAGGCGGTCGATCTCGTCGGGGCCGTGCCCGGTGGCCAGCAGGGTGTCTCGGCGGAGCAACCCGGCGCGGTCCGGGCGGAGGGTGTCGAGCGGGTCCATGCGCATGACGATGCGCCGCAACGCCATGGACCGGGAGGGGCCGTCCTCCAGCCTGTGGACAACCTGTGGAAAGAGGCTGCATTGTGGACAACTCCGCCGACGATGAACGCGTGCGAGCCCGTCCCCGCGCACCCCGTCAGCGCTCCACGCACCCCATGACAGGTCATGGCACCCCACGCGGGGGGTGCGCCGGCCGGTCACGGGGTGCGTCGGTTGGTCACGGGGTGCGTCGGCCAGTCACGGGGTGCGTCGGCCAGTCACGGGGTGCGCGGGCCGTGACGGGGTGCGCGGGGCCGAGTGCGTCGACCCACGATCAGCTGATCCGGCCGTGACGGGCGCGGGGGTGTGGAGGCGAGTCCGGGAGGACAGGGGCGTCAGGCGCGGTCGAACCGCTCGTCGCGGCCCTCCTTCAGCAGGCGCAGCCAGTCGCGGAAGCCGCGCGGGTCCCGCTTCGTCACCAGGAAGTACCAGGCGAACCTCGGCAGCTCCAGGAGCCCGATCCGGCGCATCCCCGGCTGGCTCATGAGGTAACCGCGGTTGCGGTAGGTGTAGTAGCGCTTCACCGGGTCGCCCGGATCCTGCGCGTGCAGGCGCCCGCCGAGCATCGGCTTGAACTCGTCGGATCCGTAGGGGTGCAGGTAGCCGGCGTGCAGCGCGGTGCCGAACGGCAGTCCCGAGCGCACCATCCGGCGGTGCATCTCCACCTCGTCGCCGCGGACGAACAGCCGCAGGTCCGGGACGCCGATGACCTCGAGCGTCGAGGCCCGGAACAGCGCACCGTTGAAGAACGACGCGATCCCGGGCAGGAGCTCGGGGTCCCCGTCACCGGCCGTCAGCGCCGACCGGGTGCGGTGCCAGGTCACGCCCCGGCGCAGCGGGAACGCGAGACGTTCGGGGTCGGCCTTGTCGGCGACCACGGGGGACACCGCGGCGAGACCGCGGCGGTTCGCCAGGTCCAGCAGGGTGGCCAGGGTGGACTCGTCGGCGGCGTGGCCGTCGTCGTCGGCGAGGAACACCCAGTCCGCGCCCAGCGCGAGTGCGTGCAGCATGCCCAGGGCGAACCCGCCTGCGCCGCCGAGGTTCCGCCAGGACGGCCGCCAGGTCGTCGGCAGCGGGCAGGCGTCCACGGCCGCGCGGGCAGGCTGGTCCGGTCCGTTGTCGACGACGATCAGGTGCGAGACCGGGTGGGTCTGCTTCGCCATCGCGGTGAGCGAGTCGACCAGGAGGTCGGCGCGGTGCCGGGTGACGATGACGCCGACGACCGAGCCCGGCGGCAGGGGAGCGTTCACGCGGTCCCCTCGAACGGCGTCCTGCCCTTGTAGTGGTCGAGGACCTCCTGCAGCGGACCGTACTCCTTGATCGTCCCGTGCTCCATCCACAGCGCGGTGTCGCACAGGTCCGCGAGGAACTCGTCGGAGTGGGAGGCGAACACCAGGATCCCGGAGCGGTCGACCAGCTCGTGGAGGCGGCCGCGGGCCTTGTTCAGGAACTCCGCGTCGACGGCGCCGATTCCCTCGTCGAGCAGCAGGATCTCCGGGTCGATCGACGTGACGACGCCCAGTGCCAGCCGGACCCGCATACCCGTCGAGTACGCCCGCAGCGGCATCTCCAGGTAGTCGCCGAGCTCGGTGAACTCGGCGATGTCGTCCATCCGTGCTTCCATCTGCTTCCGGGTCATGCCCAGGAAGAGCCCACGGATGACGATGTTGTCGAAGCCGGAGATCTCCGGGTCCATCCCGACCGCGAGGTCGAAGATCGGCGCGACCTTGCCGCGGACGGCGGACCGGCCCCGGGTCGGTTCGTAGATGCCGGCCATGAGGCGGAGCAGGGTGGACTTGCCGGCGCCGTTGTGGCCGACCAGCGCCACCCGGTCCCCGCGACCCAGCTTCAGCGTGATGTCGCGCAGCGCCTCGATGATCGGCACCTTGGCGTCGGTGCCGATCCGGCCACCGGCGCGTCCAAGGACGGACTTCTTCAGCGACCGGGTCTTGGCGTCGAAGATCGGGAAGTCGACTCCGGCGCGGTCGATGCGGATCTGGGGTTCATTCACAGCGGCTCACACCCAGTAGGCGACGCGGGAGCGGTAGTTGCGCAGGCAGACCAGCGCTGCGACCCAGCCGACGATCGTGATCAACCCGGCCACCAGCCAGTACCGGCCGACGATCTCCTGGCCGAGCAGCGGCTCGCGCAGGATCTCCAGGAAGTGGAAGACCGGGTTCAGTTCGACGAGTGCGGCACGCTCCCGCGCGGCCTCGTTGTCCTTGAGGATGTCGATCGACCAGACGATCGGCGTCAGGTAGAAGACCAGCTGGGTCACGCTGGCGATGATCGGCGGGATGTCCCGGAAGCGGGTCGCGAGGATCCCGGAGAGGATCGCGATCCAGGCGCCGTTGATCGCGAGCAGCGCGAACGCCGGGACGGCGAGCAGCACCTCCCAGCCCAGCGGCCGCGGGAACACGACCATCAGCACGGCCCAGACGACCATGTTGTGCAGGAAGAACAGCGTCTGCCGCCACACCAGCCGGTAGATGTGCAGGGTCAGTGGCGCCGGGAGGAACTTGATCAGTCCCTCGTTCGAGATGAAGACCTCGCTGCCCTCGAGGATGCACCCCGAGACGAAGTTCCAGATCAGCAGGCCGACGGCCACGTGCGGCAGGAACGTCGCGATCGGGGTCTCGAACAGCGCCGAGTAGAGGATGCCCAGCCCGAGCGCGATGACGCCCATGCTGATCGAGATCCACAGCGGGCCGAGGACGGAGCGCCGGTAGCGCTGCTTGATGTCCTGCCAGCCGAGGTAGCCCCAGAGCGGTCGCTGCCGCCAGCCGGCGGCGAGATCCGCGAACGCCCGGCGCCAGCTGCGCGGGCTCGACATCTCGGACGGATCGACGAGGTCGCCCGGCTCGTTGTCGGTCACGGTCACGGCCACCCGACGAGGGTACTCACGGCCCTTCGCGCGGCCCGGCAGGGGCGGCCCCTGCCGGGCGCGGGCGAAACCGCAGGTCGGAGCCGGGTGCGCCGGGTCCGGACCCGCGGACGGCGGACCGGCCGCGTCGTCCGGGTCAGAGGTACTGCCCGGTGCCCCGGCCCATGCCCTCCGGCATGCCCTGCTCCGGGCCTGCCGACATGCCCGGCGGGAGCCCGCGGCGCATCTGCTCCAGCTGCGCGCGGGCGGCCATCTGCTGGGCGAACAGCGCCGTCTGGATGCCGTGGAACAGTCCTTCCAGCCAGCCCACCAGCTGGGCCTGGGCGATCCGCAGCTCGCCCTCCGACGGCGTCGAGTCGGCGGTGAAGGGCAGGCTCAGCCGCTGCAGCTCCTCGCGCAGCTCCGGGGCGAGACCGTCCTCGAGCTCCTTGACGGAGTTCTCGTGGATCTCCTTGAGCCGGCTGCGGGAGGCCTCGTCCAGCGGGGCCGCCTTCACCTCCTCCAGCAGCTGCTTGATCATCGTGCCGATCCGCATGACCTTCGCGGGCTGCTCGACCATCGAGGCCGGGCTCTGCTGCTCCTCGTCCTCGCCGGACGTGGTGTCGCCGACCGGGCGGCCGTCGGCGCCGACCACCACGACCCGCTCGTCCGGGTTCTCCTGCTCGTCGCTCATGAGCGCCATTCTGGCCCCGGCGGGATCCGGGGCAACCTCAGGCGTCGGGGTTGCGGAGGATCAGCTTGCCGGTGACGCCGCCGTCGGCCAGCCGGCGGTGGGCGTCGGCGGCGTCGGCCATCGAGTACCGCTCGAAGACGACGGGGCGGACCCGGCCCGCGGGGAACAGCGGCCAGACCTGGTCGCGCACCTGCTCGACGATCTCGGCCTTCGAGTGCGGGCCCTCCACAGGGCGCCCGCGCAGGCCCATGGCGGAGACGTGTCCGCGCTTGGCGAGCAGCGCACCGATGTTGATCTCCGCCTTCACCCCGCCCTGCATCCCGATGATCATCAGTCGGCCGTCCTTCGCGAGGGCGGACAGGTTGTTCGCCAGGCCCTTGGCGCCCATGTTGTCGAGGATGACGTCGGCACCGTGCCCGTCGGCGGCCTTCTTCAGCTCCTCGGCGATGTCGTCGTGGTAGTCGATCGTGATGTCGGCCCCCAGCCCGCGACAGAACTCCAGCCGGTCGGCGTGGCCCGCGGTCGCCGCGACCCGCGCCCCGAACGCCGTCGCCACCTGGATCGCGTGCGTGCCGATGCCGGACGACCCGCCCTGGCCCAGGAAGGTCTCGCCCTCGGCGAGCCGCCCCTCCATGAACACGTTCGACCAGACGGTGCACGCGACCTCGGGGAGGCCGCCCGCGTCCTCCAGCGAGACGCCCTCGGGCACCGGCAGGAGCTGCGCCGCGGGGACGGCGACCTTCTGCGCGTACCCGCCGCCCGCGAGCAGGGCGCACACCTCGTCGCCGACGTTCCAGCCGGTGACACCTTCGCCGAGAGCGGAGATCCGGCCGGAGCACTCCAGCCCGAGGATCTGGGAGGCACCCGGCGGCACCGGGTAGTTGCCCTGGACCTGGAGCAGGTCGGCGCGGTTGACCGCGGACGCGACGACGTCGAGCACGACCTCGCCCGCGCCCGGCACCGGGTCCGGGACCTCCTCCCAGGCCATCTGCTCGGGACCGCCGTACTCCGCCAAGGTGATCGCCTTCATGGTCGTCGACGGTATTCCGTCGCGCCGTCCCGGGCGATCCGGCAGGGTCCGTGGACCATGGACGTGCTCCCGGCGCCGATCGACCCCGTCCCCGACCCGTGGCCGTTGTCGGGGCTCGTGCTGCGCACGCCGCGGCTGGAGCTGCGCCCGGAGGACGACGCGACGCTCCGCGAGTTCGTGACGATGCTCCACTCCACCGGCATCCACCCCGCCGACGAGATGCCGTTCCGGGCCCCCTGGACCGATGCCGACCCGCGGTACCTGGGGCACGGCGTCGCGCAGTACTTCTGGTCGAACCGGGCTCGGGCGGCGCCGGAGTCGTGGGCGGTGCAGTTCCTCGTGCGGGCCGGCGGCGCTGTGATCGGTCTGCAGGACCTGATGGCCGACCGTTTCGGTGTCCTCCGTGAGGTGCACACCGGCTCCTACCTGGGCCTGCGGTACCAGGGACAGGGGTACGGCACCGAGATGCGGGCGGCGGTGCTGGCGTTCGCGTTCGACCACCTCGGTGCGACGGCGGCGCGCTCGGAGTACGTCGAGGGCAACGCCGCGTCTGCGACCGTCTCCGCCCGGCTCGGCTACGTGCACGACGGCACCGCACTCACGGCCACCCGTGACCGTCGGACGGTGGAGCACCGGCAGCTGCTGGCCCGCGAGGCGTTCGTCCGGCCCGGGTGGGAGCTCGGTGTGCGGGGCTATACGACGGAGCTCGCGGACTTCCTGGCCGCCGATCCGCCGCGGGTCAGCTGAAGACCAGGTCCCGGTGGCGTGGCAGTCGCAGCCACACCTGCCCGCCCACCAGTAGTACGGCGAGCACGGCGAACCACTGCACCGCGTGCACGGCGGGGACGACGTCGACCGGCAGCGCGTAGGCGGCCACCACACGGAGCGCGGCATCGGCGAACAGGCCCAGGGCCCACCACGCGGTGAGCCACCGCCAGATCGTCCGGAACCGGGACGAGTCCGCCCACCGGCGGTCCCACCCGTCGGGATCGTGCCCGGCCCGGCTCAGTGCGATCCGGCCGATCGTGAACAGCGCCGGACGTGCGGTCGGCACCGTGACCAGCAATGTCGCACCGAGCGCCGCCGTGACGAGCCCGTCCCGGGCGAGCAGCACTCGTTCGTCCCCGCTGACCAGCGAGGTCGCCGCGCTCGCGACGCACAGGACCAGGACGAGCACCGCGAACCACTCGACCCGCCGGTGCCGGACCAGCACGTACGACGCCCGAACCGCGGGGGCGGCCGCTCCCGCGAGCAGCGCGGTCCCGGCGCCGACGCCGGACGCGCGCAGGCCGTAGAAGACCGCCAGCGGTGCGACGACGTCGATCCCGACCGTTGCGAGCAGCTCGCGCCGGTTCACGACGTCACCAGCGCCGTCATCCGGTCCGCCACCCGCTCCGGGAACTCCCCGGGCAGCGCGTGCGAGGCGTCCGGCCACAGCTCGACCGTCCCGCGTGGCAGCAGCCCGGCGCGCTCGCGGGCCCGGCCCGCGTCGAGCATCGTGCTGCGCCCGCCCAGCAGGACGAGCGTCGGTACCGCGACCGCGCGGACGTCCGCGGGCGAGGGGAGCGGTGGGAACGGCACCGCGGACGCGTAACCGGACATCCCGGCGTCGATCAGCTGCAGGACGGGATCGTCTCCACTCGCGCCGCCGTCGCCGATCCGGTCGAGGAACCGGCGCCGCATGCGGGCCGGGGCCCCGGGCAGCGCGCCGACCGAGGCCACGACTGTCCCGAGCGGGAGGCGGGCGAACGTGTTCGCCGGTTCGAGCAGGGTGAGCGTCCGCAGTCCCCGTGGTGCGCGCCGGGCCAACTCGAAGGCGATCCGGCCGCCCATCGACGTCCCCACCAGGTGGAACGACGGCAGGTCCAGCCCGTCGAGCAGCGCCCGCAGCCAGCGGGCCTGGTCGGCGACGTCGCGGATCGGCACGTCCTGGTGGCTCGCGCCGGGCCCGCCCAGCGGGTCGACCAGGTGCACGGTGCCGAGTCCCCGCAGCGACGGCACGTTCGGTGCCCAGCTCAGCCCGGGCGCGCCCGCTCCGGGAAGCAGGACGAGCGGGTCCCCGGACGCGCCCTCGCAGGTCAGTACCCGGACGGTGCCGTGGGTCGTCCCGACGTCCCGCGCGGTCGACGGCGGCAGCGTCGCGACCGCTGCGTTGTGCAGCGCGCGGTACCGGTCCCGTGCCGCCGGGCCGGTGAAGTGTCCGGTCCGCATCGCGCCCCCTCCTTGACGATACGATCGGACTGTAAAGAGCGGCTCGGCTGTATGCAAGCCGATCGGATTGCAACGAGGGGATGCGGGTGCCGAGAGTCGTCGATCACGGGCAGCGTCGCGGCGAGATCGCGGAGGCGCTCTGGCGGGTGGCGGCGGACGAGGGCCTGGAGGCGGTCAGCCTGGCCCGCGTCGCGCAGGAGGCCGGTGTCTCCAAGGGCCGGGTCCAGCACTACTTCACCTCGCGCGACGAGCTGCTCGGCTACGCCGCACAGCAGCTCCAGCTCCGTATCGACGAGCGGATCCGCGCGCGGCTGGCCGCCGCCCGACCTGCGACGCCGCTCGACGAGGTCCGCGCGCTGCTGGTCGCGCTCCTCCCGCTCGACGACGCCGCCGCCACCGACGCGCGCGTCGGCTCGGCGTTCCTGATCCGAGCCCTCGGCGACGCGGCGATGGGCGAGACCTACCGTTCGGGCAACCGGCTGATCCGCGAGGCCGTCGCCGGCCGCCTGGACGCTGCGCACGCGCAGGGCGAGATCGACGCCGTGGACGCCGAGCAGGAGGCGACGGTGCTGATCGCGCTGGTCGGTGGGCTGGCCGAGGGGATCCTGCTCGGTGAGTACGCCCCGGCATCCGCTGTCGGGACCGTCGAGCACCAGGTCGGGCGGCTCCGCCGCCCGTGAGTGATTGTGTGTCGGCCAGGACCGACTCAAGCACTCACGAGGGGATGTGTGGGTCAGCCGAGGGTGCGGGCGGCGAAGGTGTCGCAGGCGTTCGGGTCGCCGGTCTGCAATCCGGTGGTGAACCACCGCTCGCGCTGGGCGGAGCTGCCGTGCGAGAACTGGGACTCGTCGACCCGGCCGCTGCCCAGGGTCGACTGGATGTGGTCGTCGCCGATCTTCTCGGCGGTGTCGAGCGCCGCGTCGATGTCGGACTGGTCCAGCTCGGTGATCAGCGGCCGGCCGGAGTCGCCGGGGACCGTCGTCGCGTGGTGGGCCCAGACACCGGCGTAGCAGTCGGCCTGGAGCTCGAGGCGGACCGAGCCCGAGGTCGGGCCGGTCTCGTTGCCCACGCGGCGGTTGGTGCCGAGCAGGTTCTGGATGTGGTGGCCGTACTCGTGCGCCATCACGTACGACTGCGCGAACGGGCCGCCCTGCGCGCCGAACCGGGTCTGCAGGTCCTCGAAGAACGTCAGGTCGATGTAGATCTCGGAGTCGGCCGGGCAGTAGAACGGACCGCTGTCCGACGTCGCGGAGCCGCAGCCCTGGGTGCTGACGCCGCCGGAGAAGAAGTTCGTCCGCGGCCGCTCGAAGCCGGACGAGAACTGGCCCGCCCAGAAGTCGTCCAGGGAGTTCACGACGGCGACCATCCGGCAGTCCGTCGAGTTGTTCGCCGACGCCCCGGTCGCGCAGTTCTGCGCCAGCGACGAGCTGTCCGCGGTCTGGCCCGCACCGACCTGGTCGAGGCTCGGGTAGCCGCCACCGGCGGCCATGCCACCCATGTCGACGCCCGCGAAGTTCGACAGCAGCAGGTAGATGACCAGGCCGACGATCCCGAGCCCGCCGCCGGCGCCGGCGACCCGGCCACCGACACCGCGGCCACCGCCGCCGGAGCCACGCAGGTCGTCCACACCGGACGTGTCCAGCCTGGCGTTCTCGTCGAACCGCACGCCGACCTCCCGAAGCCGAGTCGGGAAGATCCCACCACACCCGGCCTGCCCGCACACCGGCGATCCGCCCGTCGGGGGTCAGCCCCGGCGCCAGGCCGCGGGGCTCCGCCGGTGCGCCGTGCGGAAGCGTCGGACGAAGTAGCCGGCATCCCGGTAGCCGACCCGCCAGCCGATCTCCGTGACCGTCAGCTCGGTGCCCACCAGCAGCCGCCGGGCCTCGCGCATCCGTCGCTCGGTGATCCACTGCTGCACGGTCCGGCCGGTCCCGCGGCCGACCACCGTCGTCAGGTGACCCGGCGTGAGCCCGAGCGCCGAGGCGACGTCGCGCAGCGAGATCGGGTCCCGGAAGCGTTGCTCGATCAGCTCGAAGACGGCGGCGAGCTGCGGGTCCGTGGCCTCGGCCGGGACGTCGTCCTGCAGGCGTCCGAGCGCGACGAGCAGCAGGGTGAGGTGGGCGCGGGCGGCCTCGGCGTAGCCGTCGCGCCGCTCGGTCAGTTCGGTGTCCAGCGCGTCGAGCCGGGCGAGCCAGCCGGGCCGGTCCGCGGGCGGGACGACCAGCCGCTGCGCCCCGCCACGGTGGTTGCCGACGAACGGTGCGAGCAACGGGTGCCCACGCCAGGACACCAGCGGCGCGGCCGCGTCCGGGTCGACCGCCTCCGCCGGGAAGAGGACGGTCCAGGCCGCCCCGGACGCCGGCGGATCGTCGTCGGCGGCGCCGATGACCGCCCCCGGTGCGACGACGAACGCGTCGCCCGCGGCGAGTTCCCACGCCCGCCCGTCGACGCGGCGGGTCCAGCGGCCCTCCACGAGGTGGATCAGGCACAGGAAGTCGTGGGCGTGCTCGCCGCGCATCCGGGGGACCTCCGCGAGCCCGGAACCCGACCCGCGCTGGACGACGATCGGCACCGGAGAGTGGATGAACCCCATCAGAGGCACATCGGAAGATCGTCCCATCAGCGCCGCACATCCTTCATTGTGCGCCGGTCAACGGCGACGGAAGCTGGGTTCAGCACACGAGTTTCGTACCACGGAGGGGTCATGTCGACCGACTACCTGCCCGCGCTCGTCAGCCCGCGGCTGCTGCCCGGCTACGACGGCTTCGCCATCCTGATGGGGGCGACCGGGATGTACTGGAGGCTGGTCGCCCAGGCCGGGATCCAGCCGGGCTCGACCGTCCTGGAGATCGGGTGCGGGACCGGGAACGTCGTGCTCCGGGCGAAGCGGGCCGTCCCCGGGGCGACGGTGATCGGCCTGGACCCGGACGGTGAGGCGCTCGGCATCGCCCGTCGCAAGGCCGCCGACGAGGGCCTCGCGCTCCAGCTCGACGAGGGGGTCGCCGAGGACCTCCCCTACGACGACGGCAGCGTCGACCGCGTCCTGTCCTCGCTGATGCTGCACCACCTGCCCGCCGACCGGCAGGTGTCCGCGCTGCGCGAGGTGCGCCGGGTGCTCGCGCCCGGCGGGAGCCTGCACCTCGTCGACCTCGACGCCGACCCGCGGGTCGCGGGTCCGATGCGGCCGGTGAACCGGGTGCTGTCGCTCCTGCACCGGCTCGACCCGGCCGCGCGGCGCCTGGGCTTCGGCGGGGGTCACGGGCGCGGACCCGGCGCACGGTCACGCTCACGGTGGGGGCCGGCCGGTTCCGGAGGTGCTGGCCGAGGCCGGATTCGCCGAGCCGGTCGTCGTCGGGCACGGCAGCACACGGATGGGTGCGGTGACCTACCACCGCGCGGTTCGCTGACGCCCACGACGCACCCGCTACCCTGCCGTGCGGAAGCGTGGCAGAGCGGCCGAATGCACCCGCCTTGAAAGCGGGCGTCCGAAAGGACCGGGGGTTCGAATCCCCCCGCTTCCGCCATCTCTGACCTGCGAGGACGCAACCGCCGCGCGCTCCCAGCTCTCCGGGAACCCGCGGCGGTTGCAGTTGTGGTGGCATTCCGCCTTCTCAGACGGTCGTCGGCGGCCCGTCGGACGTCTGCCAGAGCAGCCCGCCGACCCGCGACGCGACGTCCTGCCGCACCGCCGACGTGAGGTGCTGGTACCGCGCAGCCATTGCCGTGTTCGACCAGCCCATCACACCCATGACCGCCCGCTCGGTCACGCCGAGCAGCAGCAGGACCGTCGCGGCGGTGTGTCGAGCGTCGTGCAGTCGCCGTTCCGGGACTTCCGCCGAGATGAGGAGCTGCTTCCAGCTCTTGTTATCGGTTCGAGGATGCAGGACGGTGCCGAATTCGGTCGTGAAGACGTAGTCGGTGTCCACCCACAGGTCGGCAGCCCGCACACGCTCGTCGTACTGCTCGTTGGCGTGTTCCCGGAGCAGCTTGACGAGCGGATCGGGCAGACCGATTCCCCGGCGGCCGGCCTCCGATTTCGTCTCCGCCGTCTCGGGCCGGAGTGCGAGTCGGCGAGGACAGCGGCCGGCCTGCTTCCGTCCGCACGTCCCGTCGCAGCCGTGGGCCCATTTCGGGCGTAGGCGATTGCGGCGGACCACGAGGAATCCGCCCATGAGGTCGACGTCCTGCCAGCGCAGTCCGAGGGCTTCACCCTGGCGCAGGCCCAGCGCGAGAGCGACCGCCCAGCGGGCGCCGTTCCTCTCGGTCGACGCGGCCTTGAGAATCCGGGAGACCTCGTCGACCGTGTAGGGCTCGACCTCGGTGGTGCGTACTCGCGGGGCCTTTGCGAGCAGGGCGGGATTCGTCGTGGCGTGTCGGCGCCGGACGGCCTCGTTCAGCGCCGTGCGAATCGTTCGGTGCACCTGGTGAGCAGTGCCGGGAGCAGCCCCGTTGCGCATCATCTTCTGATAGAGCCGTTCGAGGTGCTCCGGCTGCAGCTTGTCCAGCTTGTGTGCGCCGACACCGGGGATGAGGTGGATCCGGATTGCCGTCGAGTAGGCATCGTGGGCGTTCGAACTGATCGCAGGCGGGGCTGCAACGGTCTCCAACCAATGGATCAACCACTTCTCGACGGTCCAATTCGCACCGGGCTGCGCGACCGTGCCGGCGTCGCGGTTCTTCTCCAGAGCACGGACCTTCTTCGTGACGGCAGCCTGCGTCTTCCCGCGGACGTGGCGGCGGTCGGGACGGCCGTTGTCCTTCGTCCCGACGGTGACGTAGCCGTGCCACGATCCGTCGCTGCCGAGGTAGATGCTGGACCGGCCGTTGGCGTTCCGGGTGGGCTTCTCGCGGGTCATGTCCGGTCCTCTCAGGCGGCTCGGTGCTTGGCGACGAGCCGGTCGGCGAAACCGGCGATGGCGTCGGCGTGGATGCGTCGGAGTCGTCCGATGAGGACGGATTCCAGCTCGCCGGTGCGGACGTACGCGTATGCGGTCGTCTTTCCGATGCCGAGCTGTTCTGCGGCTTCCTCGACGGTGAAGAGGACCCGTGCCGGTCGGTGCGCGGGCTCGGGCTCGCGCGGCGTCGGCTGGTCGGCCATGAGGGTGGCGAGCTGCGCGAGGAGCTGCCCGATCTGCGCGGTGCGGTCGTCGGTCATCGGGCACCCCCACTAGTAGCGGTTACGTCGGTTACAGCGGTTACGTGCCTGGTCAGGGGCGTAACCGAGGAGCGGGGTGTAACCGCTGCGTCGGTTACGGCGGCCTGCTCTGGTGGGTCGGCGGGTGGGTGCTCGACAGGGGGCGTAACCGACGCTGCGGTTACGCGGTCGGGATCGGTTACGCCCCTGACCTGCGGTGTAACCGCTGTAACCGCGGTAACCGCACCTGATGGGTCGGGTTCGGCGGGTGGGAGGTAGCGGGCGAAGGCGTCGGAGAGTGCGCCGTCGACGTGGTAGCCCTTGGTGACGTGCCCGCCGATGCGCAGCGCGCCGGGGCGGACGCCGTAGCGGGCCAGCTCGCGGGCGAGGCGTCGGGCGTCGAGGGGCCGGCCGTCGAGGTCGGCCCAGCCGGCTTCCTCGTCGGCGCAGAGCCGGCCGATGATGTCGCTGGTCGCCATCCGCTCGGCCTCGTGGGCGGTGAACAGAGCGCGCAGGTCGGCGAGCAGCCGCGTCCCGACCGACGTGCCGGTCTCGGTGGCCTGCCCGACGAAGTGCACAGCGGCGGCGCGGGCGGTGTCGGGCCAGTGCCCACCGGCGAGATCGGCGATGGCGAGCAGGGGCTCCCAGACCTCGGCGGCGCGGTCGGTGACCTGCTCGGGCATGACCGGCTCGGCCCCGACCAGCTCGTCCTCCCCGACCCTGTCGAGCCAAGCGGCGAGCTGCTCGCGCAGCGGCGTCGCCTCGTTCTCGACCCGACGCTCGCGGAACGCCTCGGCGCGCTCGTGCGGGGCGCGGCGGCGCATGTGCACGGTGATCGCGCGGGTGGTGATCGTGGCGGGCATCGCGCCGGCGATCCCGGCCAGCGCGACCGGGGCGAAGACCGGGAACCGCTCGACCTTCATCCGGGAGGCGTCGCCGACGCAGCGGGACACGGTGGCCGAGCGCTTGTAGCCGGAGTTGAGCAGCCCGCGCAGGTCCTCGTTGTTCCCGCCGCCCTTGGGCGAGAACACGGCGTCGATCTCGTCGAACAGCAGCGTGACCGGGCCGTCGCAGAGCATCCGGAAGATGGCCGCGGTGGTGATCGAGATGGTCATCTCGGGCTTGCGGACGAGGTACTGCGCCACTTCGAGCACGCGGGTCTTGCCGGAGCCGGGCTCGGCGCTGTCGAGGATGAGGCGCGGCGTTGTGTAGAAGTGCTGGACGGCGTGGGTGTGGGCGTACCAGAGCGCCAGCATCGGGGCGGTGTGCCGGTCGGGGAACACCGAGAACCGGGAGACGAACGCGGCGACCTGGTCGAGCAGCTCGGCCGGCGCGATGGCGGGCAGGTCCGGGACGGCGCGCAGGCCGGCGGGTGTGGTGCTCATGCCGACCGCCGCCCCTCGCTTTGGGAGCGAGTGCTCGACAGGGTGGGCAATTGGCGGGGCCGGCGGGCGCCGTAGCCGAGTCCAGACGCGATCGTGGCGGCGATGTCGGCGGCGGTGCAGTCGCACGGCCCGGTCATGATGTGCCCGGCCGCAGCGGTCAGGTCCGCGGCGGCCTGGTCGTGGTCGAGCACCCCGGCCCCGACGAGCTGTCCGAGGGCGCGGGCGGCGGTGAACACCGCGGCGTTGTGACCCCCGCGCCCGGCCGCAGCGACCCGCTGCAGCTCTGCCCGAACGACTGCCGACACGTAGGCCCCGGCGTCGCGCGGCGTGGTGGCGGGCCGCTCAGACGGCGCTGAGATGGCCGTGGCGGGGCGAACGGACAGGTGCCAGACCAACCACCCTGGCAGCGGGGGCAGGTCGGTGTCGTTGAGCAGTTCGTAGGAGCCGTTCGGCAGCCGGCTGCCGGGGGCGAGGACCTGCCCGCCGTGTCCGCGACTGTCGAGCATCGGTCCGAGCGTGCGGGCGGTGTTGCCGAGCCGGACCGTGGGGGCTCGGAAGTACAGGTGCCGGCCGCCGGACGGTGTGGCGACGGTCCAGGTGTTGGGCAGTCCGCCCCGTCCGGCGGCGAGGCCGGCGAGCACGGCGGTGCCGTCGCGGGTCTGGTCGGGGTCGGTCGGCTTGGGGGTATCGCAGTCGATGACCAGGAGCCGGGAGGGGCCGCAGGCGATGCCGGCGTTGTGGTCGGGGTGGGCGGTGAAGTAGTCCACGATGGTCTCCGGGTGAGTGGTGGCGCGGGACTCCCACGCGGGGATGGCGGGCTGCTTGCGGCCGGGCAGTACCGGGAAGAGGTGCCAGCCGCGGGCAGCGAGATCGAGCCAGCCGGCGAGACGAGCACGGGCTGCGGGACTGCCGGAACGGTCACTCTGTGTCGACATTCGGGCTCCTGATTTCGGCATGGGTCTAGCGCCGCAGCACCCGCGTGGATGCTGTGTGGAGGGGTTTCCGGGTGTGTTCGGCCTGGTGGCGCTAGGTTGCTAGCGGGCTGATCAGATGTGGTGTGGCGCGCTAGCGGCGGGTGCTAGGTCTAGCGCGGCTCACTGCTAGTCGCACCCGTCGCCGCGCCGTTCCGTCTGGCTACTCGGTGTCACCGTCGGTGCCGGTGCGGCGCCGCCGTTCCGCGGTCTCCCACGCCGTCGTGATGGCGTCGCGGTGGTAGCCGCGCCGGTTGCGCCCGTCGCCGGTCTGCGGGTCGGTGCCCCACACCTGCTTGGGCTCGACCCCGTACGGGCGCAGGGCGGCGGCGAGCGTCGCCGGGGTGGTGCCGGTGTAGGTGGTCGGCCACTGCTCGACCAGCCGGGCGGCGATGACGTCGGACCACAGCCGGTCCTCGCCCGGTGCGAACACCGCCGCGACGTCACCGAGCACCGACCGCGACGGCCCGCCGGTCTGCTCCGCGGTCTCACCGACGGCGTGCCCGGACAGGGTGCCGGCGGCCTCCCGCAGCGCGCGGGCGCGCGCGGCGATGGTCTCCGCAGCGGGTGCGTCGATGTAGGCCGAGCGCACGATCTGCGGCTCGTCGGCGGCGCCGACGAGGTAGCCGATGCCCTTGTCCTTCGCGGTGAACGTGGTCGCCCGGATGCCGTTCTTGTAGGCGCTGGTGCCGAGCACCATGTCGTTCTCGGTCTGGCCCATCACCCGCAGGCAGAACCGGGTCCCGACGTTCGCGCTGACCCCGGTGGGCAGCGACTTCGCGTCCGGGCGCTGCGTGGCGAGAATGAGGATGATCCCCATCGCCGGTCCGCGCTTGATGATGCCGGTCGCGAGCCGGTCGGCCTCGTCCTTGAAATCGGGGTGGGAGAACAGTTCCTGGCACTCGTCGACCGCCAGGACGATCGGGAACAGGCCCAGGTCGCGGCGCCCGGAGATCTGCGGGGTGACCTTGTTCTCCGGGCACAGCTCCCGCGGCAGCTCTCGGATGCGCTTGGCCCGGGTGTTGAGCTCGGCGTACAGCTCGCGCAGCGAATCCATCGCCAGTTCCAGCGTGGCGTCGTCGGCGCCGGAGGCGTAGCGGTGCGCGCACCCCTCCATCGGCGACAGGTCCCCGGTACCCTTCAACTCGAAGATCCGAAGCTGTGCGGTCGGGTCCAGAGCGCAGGCCAGCAGCAGCACCCGCAGCGCAAACGTCTTCCCCACCCGCGGCATCGCCCCGATCAGGACGTTGGAGAACATCAGCAGCAGCGACACCGACCGGCCGCGCTGGTCGGCCCCGAACGGCACCGGCTTGAACAGGTCGACCTCGCCGTGCGCGGCGAGCGGCCACGGCCGCGGGCGGGCCTGGCTCATGTCCTGGTCTCCCACCCACAGCACGAGACGGCCGGCGTGGGCGTCGTGCGCGGGCTCGGGCCACACGCAGCCCAGCGGGCGGCGCAGGCCGGACGCGAGCCGGTCGCGGCGCTCGACGATGTCGGTCACCGTCACCCCGAACGGCAGGTCGACGTCCGCGCGCCAGCCCGGCCCGTCACGGGTGATCGGCGCGGGGAACGTGATCCCGTTCGGCCCCTTCGCGAGCGCCTTGTTCATCTCGCCCAGACCGAGCGCGCCCAGGGCTCGCACGACCATCTCCGAGGTGAGCCGCGTCGGCCGGTGGGTGACCACCGACCGCCCGGTGACCGGCTTGTCGGCCGGCGACCCGACCCAGCCGAGCACCAGCACCCCGGCGACCAGCAGGACGGCGAGCAGCCACGGCGGGGCGAAGGTCCACAGCGCCACCAGGGCACCGGCGCCGCCGAGCACCGCGGCGGCGAGCAGCCGGCGCCGGACCGTGATCCGCTCGGCCCGCGCTGCGGTCAGGCGCAGGTACTGGTCCGGCTCACCGGACCGGATGGCCTGCTCCCGCAGCGGGCGGGACTCGGCGTCGCCGGCCCACCGAGCGGCGCCGGCGACCGCGGTCACCGCGCCCCGCGGGGCGCGGGCCGTGAGGCGGGCGGCGTAGAGGGGCGCTCGGACGGTGTGGAACCCGGTGGAGTGCCACGCCCACCCGGCGGCCCAGCGGGCGGCGGCCGCGATGTCCTCCCGGCTGCGCAGCCACGGTTCCACGACCGGGCGGCGGGACACCTCACGGCGCCACGGCAGCGCCAGGTCCGTGCCTGCGGGCGGGTCCACCGCGACGTGCTGGACGTCGGTGTCGTCGACGATCTCGCCGTCGACAACCGTCGGGCGGGCCGAGCGCTCGACAGGGTCGGCCGAACGCGGGCGGAAGTTCAGCACCCGGGCGCCGGTCCCGTTGTGAACGGTGTCGGGCGCGGGCTCGTGAACGGTCGCCGGGGTCTGCTGGTCGGGGTTCGGAGTGTGCGGGTGGTCGGTCATCACGCAGCCACCTCCTCGCCAGCCACCGGCCGGCGGTCGCGGGAACGAGCGGAGTCGATCGAGGCGGGCGCAGCGCGCAGGGCGGCAGCGACCTTGACGCTGGTGCCGGCCGAGCAGCCCGTCACCTGCCGGCACCACGCCGGAGTGACGTCGACCTGCTCGCCGGCGTCCCGGGCGCTGTCGAGCGCTTCGGACGCGGCCCGGACGTAGTCGGCCAGCAGCCGACGCGGCCGGGCCGCCGCCTTCCGTCGGCCACCGCCGCGCGGTGCCCGGACCGGTGTCTCCGCGATTCGCGCAGCGGGCTCGGCGGCCGGCTCGTGAACGTCCGGCTCGACCGGGTCGTGAACCACCGGAGTCTGCTCGGCGGTCGACGCCGGCCCGGCGGCCACCGCGCGGTGCACCGCCTCGGTGAGCCGGTCACGCAGGACCGGGCCGGTCTCGGCGGTCGCGAACACCACCAGCGGCGGCACCGAGTGCAGCACCACCCCGGCCGCAGAGAACGGCGCGTCGCCCAGGCCCCACGAGGTCCAGGTGTTCATCACGTAGGTGGCGGCGAAGGTCAGCCACTTCGTCCGCCGCGCCCAGGTCGGCAACGCGACCTGGTAGCGGGCGGTGACCTGCTCGGCACGCAGCACCGCGAGCAGCACCAGCGACACCATCGGATCCAGCAGCCACGCCACCCACCACGCGGCCGACCAGGTCGGAGCGCCGGCAGCGGCGAAGCTCTGGACGTTGACCATCGTGAACGCCAGACCGAGCACGATCCCGGCCCACAGCAGCCCGTCCACCTGCGCACGCACTCGCTCGACCCGCAGCGCGATCACGTCCGGATCGGTGGTCAGCGCTCGTACCCGGGCAGCGTCGGCGGCCTGCTCGGCGAGGCGTTCCACCGCGGCGTTCATCGGACACCCCGCGACGAGACGCGGACGACGTCGTCAGGGCCGGCGAGCATCCGCGCCACGGTCACCCCGGCGATCAGCGCCGGGACGCCGAGCACGATGACCCACGCGACCGGGTCGGCCGAGAGCTTCACGACCGCCCACTGCACCCCGACCACCACAGCCGCGGTCATCACGATCCGGGCGGCGTTGTTGCCGGTACGGCCGGCGTGGTGAATCGACTTCTGCACCTTGCGCCCGGCGCGGGCCCCGGCCGCCCATGACCACATCAGGACCAGCCCAGCCAGGACACCGAGCGCGACGGCGATCGTCTGCCCATTCACCGCTGCTCACCCCCGGCCGGGGTGGCGGGCCGGGGCCCGTTCGGCTCTACCATCGCGGTCTCCTCACGTGCGTTCTGCTGGTGGGGGAGAGCCAGCCCGGCGGCTACATCCGCCAAGATCCCGTCGCCGGGCTGGTGCTCACTGCGGTCTCCGTTGCGGCGTGCCGGCTGCGGGCGCAGCTCGCCACGTTCGAGCGCGGCGATGTAGGCGTCGGCCGCGCGCTCGTCGGCTCGTCTCGATGCCGCGTCTGCCTGGGTCACGTGCCGGTCGTCGACGTGGTCGCAGCGCCGGCACGTCCGCCACTCCCACCCGCAGCCCTCCCACGAGGTCGGGTCCTGCCACGGCTCGCAGGTCGAGTGCTCCCACAACGACCCGTCGCAGGCACACGCCCTCCACACCGGGGCGGGGCCGAAGTCGTGACCGAGCAGCCGGCACAGCGCTGGGTCGGCACACGCCGGGCACAGCAGCCGGACCACCCAGCCGGCAGCGCGGGCCGCCGCCAGTCCGTCGGTCGTCGTCCGCACCTGGTCGGTGCCGGCCAGAGCCATCGCGCAGTCGTCGCAGCCGACGGTGATCCGCAGCGCGATCACGCCGCCTCACCCCCGTAGCTCGGCGCGGGCGCGGTGACCTGTGCAGCGCGGGTCATCCGGGTCATGGCCCGGCGGGTACTGCGCCGGCGCCGACGCTCGGCCAGCTCCACCAACGCCCCGTCCACCGGCGCCGGCCGCTGAATCGGGGCCGGACCCCACTCCTCGGCGATGACGCTGTCCCAGAACTCGTGCAGCGCCTCGCGCTGCTCCTCGGCCAGGGGCACGGTGCAGTCGTCCAGCCCGGCGGTGTCGTGTCGATCCGTGTGCATGACGCTCCGATCCGTCTTAATACGGTTGCTGTGGTTGCGACGGTAAGGCTCGACCGTCGCAACGTCAACCGCCGTCTTGAGACGGCGAGTAGCCTCGCCGGCATGGCTGCGCCCGACTCCGAGCCCGACGACGCCGAGCCGCGCCACGCGAGCCATCGCGTCGCCGAGCTGCTCGCCCGTGACATCGACGCCGGCACCTACGGGCCGGGGGAGCGGCTGCCCTCCTACCGGCAGATCGCGACCGACCACGACATCGCCGTGAACACCGCACAGGCGGCGGTCCGGCTCCTCGTCGCGTCCGGTCGGGCCGTCGTGCGCCCCAGCAGCGGCGCGTTCGTCGCCGACGAGCCGGCCGGCGCGACCCGGACCACGGCGGCGGACCGGCTTGAACTCGCCGCGCTGCGTGACCAGGTCCGCCGAGCGAAGGCCACGCTCAACGACGTCGAACGGGCCATCGGCGAGATGCTCGACCGGGCGCCGGCGTCTGGTTCGGACTCGGGTTCGTAGTGCTCGTCTCGGTGCCATGAACCGAGAATCGAGCTTTCGGACAAATGAGTCCAAGGACCCTCTGACCTACCCCGTGACCTGCTAGGACTACCAGGCATAAGCACTGGTCGGAGCCCGCATCCGCGGGGCCGGCGCCCGAGAGGAAGGCGGAGATTTCTCGTGCCAGACGAGCCGTGGTTGTCGTCCCCCGCGTCATCGGAGCTGGAACTGAACACCGACCTGCTCGGCGAAGTCCTGCGCGAGTACCGCCGCGCCAACAAGATCAACCAAGCCGACCTGGCCCAACTGCTGCACCTGGACCAGTCCTACGTCTCCAAGATCGAGACGGGCAAGCGCCGGGTGACCGACATCGAGATGCTGCTCCGCATCGCCCAGCAGCTCAACATCTCGCCTGCCCGCCTCGGACTGTCGGACGAGCTGCTGCGGCCCGTGGCCGAACCGTCGGACTCGCGGCTGGTCGGCGACGTCGACCCGGTCGCGGTCAGCCAAGAGAAGTGGCGCCGAACGCGCCGTGCGCTCAACCGGTCCCGCCGGGAGCTGGCCCAGCGGGCAGCCGACCTCTACCAACCCGACATCCGGGTCGGGGACCTCACGTTCCTGGCGCTGCCCCAGTGGACGCCGGAGCGTCCGATCCCGCTCGACGACATCCGCCTGGAGTGGAGCGACAACCCGTCCCCGGTGAGCATCACCGGGAGCGAGCCGGAGGCAGCAGCTACGCTGCCGCTGAGGGCGCCGGGGAAGTCGTTCCCGCGGTACACCTCGGCCGTCCGCTACCTGGACCCGCCGAAGCTGTTCGAGAACCGCACCAGCTACCGCCTGCTCGACGTCGACCTACGGGGCGACCCGCATATGACGTTCGGGCTCGCGGCCTACTTCGACAAGCTCGACCTCGCTGAGGCGATCGCGCACGAGATGGCGATTGCAGCCGAGCGGGCCGAGAAGAAGTTCGACTGGAGTGAGTTGCCGTTGCGGGCGCTCATGGGGGACCCGTTCGACATGGAACGGCGCTACATCATCCCGGCTATCGAAACGCTCACGCTGCGGCGGAACCGGGAGACCGGCGAGGCGACGTTCCTGCTGCACTGGCGCGACCCGGCGAAGGTTGCCACCTCAGCAGGAATTTACGGATTGATACCAGCAGGAGAGTTTCAACCGTCGACCGTCGCCACGCACGATCGAGAGAATGATTTTAGTCTGTGGCGAAGCATCGTGCGCGAGTACAGTGAGGAGATTTTGGGTGAACCAGAGCGTGACGGCAGTTCAGGCGAGCCACTCGTGTACGAGGGGTGGAAACTCTACAAGGATCTGGAGTCCGCCCGACAAGCAGGGACGGTGAGACCCTACTGCTTGGGCATCGGCCTCGATACGCTGACACTTACAGCAACTATCTTGACTGTGGTCGTCTTCGACGATGAGGCTTTCGATGAGCTATTTGGAGACGCCGTTGCTGTCAACGCAGAGGGGGCACTTGTTAGCTCGGCAGAGACAGTGAACGTCACTGACGGTCTACAGTTTACTGCTGAGAATGTACAGCGCCTGCTAATGGGCGAGCCGGTAGCTTCTCCCGGAGCATGCATCCTTCAAAGGTCTTACGAGTGCCGAGACCTACTGATCGGGTCATCCAATTCTGCTTGATAGCCGAGACCCGTCCATTGAGCCGGATCGACGGCTTCTAGAGCCAGCGATTCCGGTACACGTTCTCTCCTCGGCTTAGTTCATCGATTCGACGGTCACAATCTCGTATGTGGTACGCCGCGCTCGCGAACTGGCTAATCTTATGGAGGTAGGACTCCACTGATTGAAAGTCGGCGTGAAGTCGGCTCAGCTCAATCTCCTGTACCTCGCGCATGTTCATCTTCCCGCTTAGGTCGCGGGGATACCGCAACTCCTGGCCGTCAGAGTCCAGAGACTCTAGTTCGGTAATCGCGATTCCAACCCAGGCTGGCTCCAGCTCGACTCTGAGGGCGTTACGGTCGTCCTCAGGGATATGTTCTACAAGTGCGTCGAGGATCTCGTTCACTGCAATCGATATGCCCGTCCAGATTGGCGAGAGCTTGTGTGTCTTTAGGGCAGAGTTCGAGACGGACTTGACGGCCTCTGAATCGGGTATTGCTTCACGTAGATCTTCGAAAGTCGACTTCAGTTGAATCTCTAGGCAGAGACGCCAAGCTGCAAGAAGAGGATATGAAAGGTACTGCACTGTTAGGGATTCGAATTCTGCATGAATGATGTCCTCGTCGGAGCTTCTTCCCCGGGGTGGGCTGAGGGTCGCCACAACTCGATCCATCAATACGTCGACTGCTCGTCGCCAGCCGTAGTACTGGCTGTGGTGCGCGTGTCCGACGGCAATCTCCTTGTATTTAACTACGATATGCTCGATCGGCCTTGATCGGTACACCTGGTTCTGAGTTACGCGTTCAAGTAGATCGATTCGTTTCGATCGGTGGCTCGACAATCCTGATATTTCTTCATCTATCGTTCGGAAGCGGCCGCGCGGCTCCCATGCAGATGAGATCTGAAGCAGCGCGTCAACTGCGGCCTCAATTCGCCGAACGTGAACTCGGACGTTGTGGTATGTGAGCGCCTCCTCGATGTGTGATCGTAGAGTTTCCGAGCTTCGCATGTCGGTGAGGTGTGCGGCGATGCTGCCGTAGAAGCCGTCCGGCAGGTCCGGAAGCCTGTGCTTATTATCGCGGGGTAGGACGCGATGTTGCGTGAGGACCAAGCGCACGGTCTCGATCTCGGCAATATGTTCTTCGACATCTATTGTAGATCTATCTGAGTTTGAGTCATTAGGCATCTTCTGACCGCCTTACTGGTGACACCCTTCTTGTGCTGTCCTTCGATAGTTCGATCGCTCGCTCTCGGTCTACTCCAGCTTTGGCCATATTGAGCTCTATTATCAGTTCATTTGCCTCGGCAAGGGCGGGTCTATTTCGTTCTTGAGCTGTATTGATGAGCCACGCGTTCAGATTGTAGACAAGGCTAAAGTGGTGGTCGACAATCGGACGGAGTGGCATCCTCTGTCCGTGGGAAGATATAAACTTTCTGGTCGTCGCGGACCAACTGTCGTCCTCAAGTAAATCCGCTGTGCTCAGCTCAATCTCGGGCTTTGTGAGCTCCTGCTTGAAGGCTAGCGTGTACTGGATTACCGGAAGCGATCTATGCAGTGCGAAGTTGCGCAGTCGACTGATGAACGTGATCTCCGGGTGAGTGACGAGCTCGGCGCGTCGAGTAGCGAACTCCGCGCTTAGATCGTCCTTGTCGTGAAGGAAGTTTCTCGCATGGTCTGCCAACGTTGAGGTGCTTGCGATGTAATTGTGCAAGTTTCGCGAGATGCGTCCAGTGGTGGCGCTCTGACTCTTCGGTCGACCAATATTCTCGAAGAGGTCGAACACTGCGTTGGTGTCGCCATGAATGCTGTCAATGTGGTCCACAAGTTCGCGATAGTTCGGTTCGAACACTTGCTTCAGAGTCCCAATCAGAGCGTGAATCTTGCGGTGCTCCACGCGCCCGGGATGCTCGTTTAGGCGATCTTGTAGCTGTTTGGCGGCTTCACGCTGCTCTCGGCGCACGTAGCAAGTATGTCGGGCCTTGCCATTGTTAGGAATGTGCTGGGCGGATTCAGCGTCGAGCGGTTGTCCTTTGTCCGTCAGTGGCGTCGGGGGTTGTGCAGGTGATGGGTGGAGTGTGCCGGTGGGTAGATGGGCGACCGTGGTCGTGCAGCGTGTCCACCATCCTGACGGCATGGACATGACGACTTCAGCAGTCGTTGGCGCTCGCCCTACCGGTTGCAGTCCTGGTTGCAGTCGTCAGCGGTATCTGGCGTTCAGGAGGCAGGAGCGATGCCTGTTGAGCTGCTCGGGCACAACGGGCGGGCCCATGTGATCGACCATGTGCTGTTCTTGAAAGCGGGCGTCCGAAAGGACCGGGGGTTCGAATCCCCCCGCTTCCGCCACCGGCCGACGGGGCTCCGCCGACGCCGCCGCGCCCCACGCCGTCCCCGCACCCGCACCCGCACACCTGGACCGGCTCCCGCGCACGTGGACCGGCTCCTGCACACGTCGATCGGCTCCCGCACACGTGGACCGGCTCCCGCACAGGACGACCGGCTCCCGCGCAGGATTGGTCCCGTGCGGGCGCGTGCTGTCCTGTGCGATACACCCGCAGCCTGTGCGGGAACGGTCGCTGACCCGGTCAGCACGACAGCGGCGGCCTCGGGGCTTTGCCCGTTGCGGGTGCGGCGGGCCGCTCCTGCCGGGCCGTCCGCATCCGGACGACTCCCGCCGAGATGCAGCTCAGCATCGTCCGCACATACCGATAGAGACTCTGAGCCGCATCTCGGCGAGGGTGTTCCGGGTACGGACGAGTTCCGGCGGGTGGGCGCGCTGCGAGTGGTGGGCCGGTCAGGCCCGGCGCCGGCGTGCGGCGTTGTCGTGCTTCCGGACGGCGAAGGCGTGTGCCTCGTCCAGCAGTGCCTGGACCTGCGGCCACGTCTGGTCCGGGTTGATCACGCTCACCCAGTGGTAGGTCCCGTAGACCGGGTGCGGGAAGAGGGTGTCGAGGGCGATCGTGTCGTGCTCGGCCCGCCACCGGGAACAGCTCGGCGAACCGCGGCTTTGGCAGGCCGATGTTGAGGCGGAAGACGCCGGGCCGGTCCAGGTCGGACGCGGTGTCGTTGACGTCGGAGTTCACGACGGTCGCCCAGCCCTGGCGGGGGCGCTGGTCGTAGTCGTCGTCCGGGTCGTGGATGGCGAAGACGTCACCGTTCGCCTCGATCAGCCGGGTGCCGGGATAGCCGGCCAGGAGGGTGGCGATCTCGTCGGAGTCCATTGCGCCAAGACAGCACGATTCCACCGGGCGATGGGCGGATCAAGTGATGCAGATCACTCGGATGATTCGGCCAGCTCGGCGAGGCGGTCCAGTGAGGCCGCCAGCCGGTCCGCTGTCGTGGCGCGGGCACGGGTCAGCCGGTTCGCGTCGGTCAGGTCCGACCAGTCGTAGGTGTGGGTCACCCGGGTCCGTCCGGGGCCGAGCGCGTCCAGTTCCCAGCGCCACAGGTGGCCGGGCGGTGGACTGCCGGGCTCCGAGGGGAGCCAGGCGATCACCCGTCCCTCCTCGAACTCGACGACCCGGTTCTCCCGGACGGTGCCGAGCGTCAGCGTGGTCGTGAAGACCTCGCCGGTCCCGTGCACCCGTTGTCCGGGAGCGGCGTGGGCGAGGTTGTCGTTGCCGTCCCAGCGCGGCTGCCGGGCCGGGTCGGCGACGAGCTCGAAGATGCGGTCCGCGGGTGCGGCGATCTCCCGGGTGCTGGAGACGACGGTCTGCTCGGTCACCACCGGAGTGGAGCACGCCCGGGAACGGGTTGTCCCGTCGCGGCGGGACGGCACGCGCTCGTTGTCGGACCCCGGTGCCACGATCCCGTCGTGACGACGACCGAACGCGGCATCCCGCCGATGCAGGCCGATCCGCTGACCACGCTCGCCGGATGGCTCGACTTCTACCGGGCCACCCTGATCGGCAGGTGCGACGGGCTGACCGACGAGCAGTTGCGCCGGGCGCCGGTGGAGCCGTCGTCGCTGACGCTGCTCGGGCTGGTCCGGCACCTGGCCGCGGTCGAGCGGAACTGGTTCCGCACGGTGCTGGGCGGCGCGGACCTCCCGCCGCTGCACGGCCGCGAGGCGGGGACCGGCCACGACGGTGGGTTCGAGCTCGACGGCACCGGGTTCGCCGAGGCTCTCGCCGCCTGGGAGGACGAGGTCGCGCACGCCCGCGCGGTCTGCGCCGAGGCCGGACCGGACGGCACCGGCTCGCTCGACGGGCACGAGGTGTCGGTCGTGTGGGTGCTGACCCACGTCGTCGCCGAGTACGCCCGCCACTGCGGGCACGCGGACCTGATCCGGGAACGCATCGACGGGCGCACCGGGGTCTGACGGTCAGCCCCCACCGCGGTAGGTGCCGAACGTCCAGAGGTTGCCCTCGGTGTCGGTGACCGCGCACGCGTAGGCCGGGCCGCCCGCCGCGAACGCCGTCCGGTGGGGCGCCGCCGGCACGGTCGCGCCGGCGGTGACGGCCCGCTCGTGGACGGTGTCGACCCCCTCCTCGGACGCGACGGCCACGTAGACCGCACCCGCTCGCAACCCGGCGTGGACGCCGTCGTCGTGCTTGGTCCCTCCGAACAGGACGGTGCCACCGCCCGGCCAGGAGAGCTCGGCGTGCACGACGTCGCCGACGTCGTCGCGGACCACCACGGTCTCGGCGAAACCGATGCCGAGGAGGAACCGCAGCGCCGCGCCCGGGTCGTCGTAGTGCAGGACCGGCCACACCGTCGAGGTCATGGCTCCAACCTACGGCGCGGACAGGGTGTCACCTGCCAGGCTGGGTGCGTGAGCGCTCCCAGCGTCGACGGTCGCCGGTTCACCGCTGTCGCGAACACCGGCGACGGCGAGGTCGGCCGGGCCACCGTCTTCGACTACCACGAGGCCGACGGCCTGGTCTGGGCCGAGTACGGCGGCGGCGCGGTCCGGCTCGGCCGGCTCGTCGGCACCCGGGAGGGCGATGTCCTGCGGTTCCGCTACGTGCACGTCGCCGAGGACGGTTCGACCAGCTCCGGGCGTTGCGAGGCCCGTCTCGAGGTGCTGCCCGACGGCCGGCTGCGCTCGCACGAGGACTGGTGTTGGGAGTCCCGGCCCGGGGCCGGGACCAGCATCGTCGAGGAGATCGCCTGATCAGACCGGCACGGCGGCCGGACGGGTGTCGGCGCGGGCGTCGACGCCGTGGATCCAGGCCAGCCAGGGGTCCAGCCCGGCCAGCCCCGCGTCCCGGCTGCCGGCGGCCTCGCCGTCGGGCAGGTGCAGCAGGTCCGACGTGACCAGCGAGCTGCGCTGCACCTGGCGGGTGCGGGTCCGGCGCAGCCGCTCGTAGCGGCCGAACGCGGGGCCCGGGTCGGCGCCGGCGGAGGCCAGCAGGTCGGCGAGCACGACGGCGTCCTCGATGGACTGGTTGGCGCCCTGGCCGTGGTGCGGCAGCATCGTGTGCGCGGCGTCGCCGAGGATCACCACCCGCCCCGCCGACCAGCGCGACAGCGGCGGCAGCGTGTACAGCGGCCAGTGCGCGGACTGCGGGACGGCCCCGACCATCTCGCGGACGGCCGGTGCCCAGCCCGCGAACGCCCGGGCCAGGGTGCCGGGCTCGGCGGCGGCCGGGCCGGAACCCGCGTCCCACCGCTCGGGGCCCTCCAGCACGGCGAGGAAGTTGACCTCGCCGCCGTCGGGGCCGATCGCGTAGTGCAGGAGGTGCGCGTCCGGACCCATCCAGAACTGGATGGCCTGCGGGTCCGGCAGCGACGGCAGGTCGGCGACGCCGACGATGCCCCGGAACCCGGACGTCCCGGTGTAGACCGGCCGGGCGTGTGGGTCGACGACCGCGCGCAGCCGCGAGTGGACCCCGTCCGCGCCGACGACGACCGCCGCCGTCGCGGTCTCCCCGGAGGCGAGGGACAGCGCGACGTGGTCGCCGCGGTCCGTGACGCTGGTGACCTCGCCGCTCAGCCGGATCGTCCCCGGCGGGCAGGCCCCGGACAGGATCCGCTGGAACTCGGCCCGGTGGATGCCCAGGTAGGGGGCCCCGAACCGGTCGCGGTACGAGCCGTCGGCGCCGACCGGGAACGCGGTGACGCGGTCGTGGGTCCGCCAGCCGCGGTGCACCAGCTCGGTCGGCTGGGTCGCGACCGCCTCCAGCTGCCCGAGCAGCCCGAGCTCGTCCATCGGGCGCAGGCCGTTCGCGGACAGCGCCACCGCGGCGCCGACCTCGCGCAGTTCGCCGGCCCGCTCGTACACGGTCACCGGTACCCCGCGCGCGTGCAGCGACAGGGCCAGCGTGAGCCCGCCGATCCCGGCCCCGACGATCGCCACTGATCCGTCCATATCCGGATCCTCACACGTACACCGGGTGGTTTTCCTGACGCAGAACGTCTCACCGGTGACCAGGTTCCGCTCGGGCCCGGGGCCGGCGCCGTCACGTGACCGCCGGTGCCGACCGTCAGCCGGTCGGGGACTCCTGCTCCCCGTCACCGGGGGCCGGGTCCTGGCCGAGCTGGTTCGGCGGGAACCGCAACGGCGGCAGCTCCTGCAGCGGCGGCTGCGGGGCGTTGCCCACCTCCGGCGGCACGGGGGCGCCCTGGAGCGGGTTGCCCACCGGCTCCAGCGGGTCGGCCGGGGCGAACGTGCCCGGCCGCTCCAGGCCACCGGACTCGGTGCCGTCGAACGACTCGGTGCGGTCGCAGCCGTCGAGCATGACGGTCAGCGGGCCGTCGGTGTGCACGTCGAGCCGGGCGTCGCAGCTCACGCCGGCCCGCTCCGGATCGACCGTGACCGCGCCGACGCCCGCCGAGCGGACCTCCAGCACGTCCTCCGCACCGGCCTCCACCGGCTCGTCGAGGTGCCGGTACTCGCGCAGGTACGGGTTGACCGGGGAGAACGTGCCGTCGGTCTGCCCGATCTCGCGCTGCGGTGCCGGCACGGGTGCCTCGGTGATGCCCTGACCGCGGCTGACGACGTCGATCGTGCCCAGCTGCTGCGGGTCGCGCGAGACGATGCCGGACAGCCAGTAGGCGTGGTCGCCCACCAGGCCCGACCCCGGGTCGTCCATCAGCGGGTTCCGCACGTAGGTCACGTGGTGCGGGTCGACCGCGCGCGGCTCGTCGCCGAGCCAGTCGGTGGTGAGGTCCCACATCCCGTTCTTGCACATCACCAGGTGCTCGGCGCCCACACCGACGTGGCTGACGAACTCGTAGTCGTAGTCGCCCGCCGCGTACATGTCGGCCCGCTCGCGGGTGATGTTGTAGGGGATGAAGTCGTCGTTCACGCCCGCCCACTCCATCACCGGCTGGTTGCGCCGGCTGGGCAGCAGCTCGGAGATCTTCGACCCAGGCTCGTGCTTCGTCACGGTGTCGACGCCGGCGTTCTCCGCGACCTCGTCGGCGACGCCGTTGACCCCCGGGAGCGACGGCGCGACGTTCAGCCCGTCGCAGACGAACGCCTTGGTGAACACGTCCGGGAAGGTCAGCGACAGCTTGTTCGCGGTGTAGGCACCGGAGGAGAACCCGGCCATCGTGGTCCGCTCGGTGTCGAGGTCGTAGTGCCTGCGGGCGTCGGCCACCGCCTCGAACACGACGGCGCCGCCCTGGCCGTAGCCCCAGTTGTCGGCGCCGCGGAAGTCGACGTCGATCATCATCGTCGGGTCGTCCGGGCGCTCGGCGAGCTGCCGGTAGAGGTCCTTGTCGCCCGCGACGTCGTCGCCGGGGCGCAGGGTGTACCCGTTGGTCCAGACCATCGACGACCAGCCCGCGGACGGGGCCCCGGTCTCGGGGACGTAGACCATGTAGCGCTGCATCCGGCCCGCCAGGTCGGGGACGCAGTCGTCGCGGCAGGGGTAGCCGAACGACAGGCTCGGGCGCTGGTCACCGGAGCCCTCGCCGGACCCGGTGGCGATGCCGCCCTGCTGGGTGCCGGTCCCCGGGGCCGGTCCGCCCGGGTCCGACGGCAGCCGCCTGCCCTGCTCGGTCTCGAACTCCGAGGCGAACACGCGTGTCATGTAACCGCTGGTCGGGACGCCCGACTCGTCGTCGGTGCCGCTGCGCAGCTTCCCGAAGTCGACGTCGGCGTGGAACGGGCTGAGGTCACCGTTCGCGATCGCGAGCCGCTGGTCGTTGTTGCGGTAGGGCGCCTCGAACGGCTCCTGGAACCGGAACGCGGCGTCGAAGAACGCCGACGGCGTCGGGTCCCCGACGACCGCGCCGCCCGGGTGCGTCTCGTCGGCCGTCGCCCGTGGGGTCAGGTAGGCGTCGGCGTCGCGGTCCCACAATCCGGCCGCGGCGGCGATCCGCTGCGTCCCGTCCGCCGGGTCCCACGCGGAGTGCGGGACCCGGATCTCGACCTGCCGTCGCTCGACGTCGACCCGCACATCGGGGGCGTCGGACAGGGTTTCGCCGGTGGCGGCGTCGGTGACGTCCCCGCCGGTGCCGTGCACGGTCACGAACCGCTCCGCGGGCATCACGGTGTGGGCGCCGTGCGGTGCCTCGCGCGGTGTGTCGGAGTCCCCCAGCGCCAGGGTGAGACCGAGGAGCTCCGGATCGGTCATCGTGTTCATCGTGACCCGGAACAAGGTCGCGTCGTCCTCGGGCTTCGCCCGGACCTCGAGGATGTCGGCGGCGTTGCGCCGGTACCCGGCGGCCTCGGGGTAGGTGTAGTTGCGCAGCAGGGTGTCGTTCGGCCAGCGGTACTGGTTGCCGCCGCCCTCGTCGTCGTAGACGCAGCCCTGGTGCACGTACTCACCGGCGCGGTAGGCGCTCGTCATGCAGATCCCGATCGGGTCCGCCGACCACGGTCCGGTGTTCTGCAGCTGGGGTGCGTCGACGGCCGGGGCGCGCAGCAGGTCGGGGCCCGCCGTGTCGCCGGCGCCGGGGTCGCCCGGTGCGGCGAGCGCCGACCCGGCACCGACGGCCGCGCCGGCGACGAGCCCGGCCACGACGAGCGCGACGCCGACTCGCTTCGTCCTTCTCATGGGGAGCCTTCCACCGGTGACCGCGGCCCGCGCCTCGTTGCGTGGTGGGGTCCGGACGGATCACCGGTACAGGGCACAACGGACCCGTCTGTGACGCGGTGACGTGCGCGGATGATCCGGCTCTACTCCGAATGGGCTAAGACGATGCGGCTCTCAATCGACCGGGCGGAATCCGGGGGAAAGGATCAGGGCGAACCCCGAGCATCGCCCCCGGGTGGGCGGGCACCCTGGAATGATGCTGCGGCTCATCCTGAACGTGATCTGGCTGGTGCTCTCGGGCTTCTGGCTGTTCCTCGGCTACCTGGCCGCCGGGATCGTCGCCTGCGTGCTGATCGTGACGATCCCGTTCGGCATCGCCGCGTTCCGCATCGGCTTCTACGCGCTCTGGCCGTTCGGCCGGGACGTGGTGCGCCGACCCACGGCCGGGGTGGCGTCCACGATCGGGAACGTGCTGTGGATCCTGCTGTTCGGGTGGTGGCTGGTGCTCGGGCACATCGGCACGGCGATCGCACTGGCGATCACGATCGTCGGGCTGCCGCTGGCCTGGGCGAACCTGAAGCTGATCCCGGTGTCGCTGTTCCCGCTGGGCTCGCAGGTCGTCGACACCGACGACTAGGTGCCGGGGTCGCGCATCGCGACGTGAGCCCGGCCGGTCAGCCCGCGTCGGAGAGGAACTCGGCGCCGGCCCGGGCGAGCAGCCCCGGGTCGTGCACCCCGCACAGCTCGCGGGCCGAGTGCATGGACAGCACCGGGATCCCGACGTCGACCGTCCGGATCCCCAGCCGCGTCGCCATGATCGGCCCGACCGTCGACCCGCACGGCACCGTGTTCTTCGAGACGAACACCTGGCTCGGCACGTCCGCCGTGCGGCACGCCCGCTTCCACGCGGCCGCGCCGGGCGCGTCGGTGGCGTAGCGCTGTACCGCGTTGACCTTCAGCGACGGGCCGGAGTTCGGCACCGACAGGTGGTCCGGGTCGTGCTTGTCGAGGTGGTTCGGGTGCGCCGCGTGGGTGACGTCCACCGACAGGCAGCGGGACCGGGCGAACACCGGTCGGCGGGCGTCGAACCCGCCAGCGAGGCGGGTCAGCACGGTCTCCAGCAGCGGGCCCGCGGCACCGGTGGCGGTGTCGGAACCGATCTCCTCGTGGTCGAACCCGACGAACACCGGCACCGTGTCCGGGTCGCGCCGCGCGGTCTCGATCAGCGCGGTGATCCCCGCGTGGACCGACGCGAGGTTGTCCAGCCGGGGCGCGGCGAGGAGTTCGTCGTCACGGCCGAGGGTGGCGGGCGGGGTGAGGTCGTAGGTGAACAGGTCGTGCGCGGCGACGTCGCCGGGGTCCTCGTCGGCGAGCACGGCCAGGAACTCCAGCAGGTCACCGCCGCTGGGGTCGCCGAGCCCCCAGACGGGGAGCAGGTGTCGCTGCGGGTCCAGGGTGAGCCCCTGGCTCACGCCGCGGTCGAGGTGGATCGCGAGCTGCGGGATGCGCAGCAGCGGCCGGTCCACCCGCACCGGGACGACCCGGCCGTCGTAGAGCGCCAGCCGTCCGGCCAGCCCGAGGTCACGGTCCAGCCAGGAGTTGCACAGCGCACCGCCGTAGACCTCCACACCGACCTGCCGCCAGCCCGCGGCGCCGACGTCCGGGTTCGGCTTGACCTTGAAACCGGGGGAGTCGGTGTGCGCCGCGAAGATCCGCAGCGGCCGCTCGCCGGGTGTCGCGCGCTGCCACCAGGCGAGCACGGTGCCGTCGCGCACGAGGTAGCGGCCGCCGGGGCCGTCGACCCAGGGCCCGTCCTCGGGCTGCTCGACGAACCCGGCCGCGGTCAGCCTGCGGACGGCCTCGGCCACCGCGTGGTACGGCGACGGGCTCGTGGTGAGGAACGAGGCGAGATCACGTGCAGCGTCGGTCACGTAAGGCATCCTGGCAGCAATGACTGGAGGGGCGAGGACGGACGTCCACGACGTGATCGTGGTCGGCGCGGGATCCGCCGGCTGCACGCTGGCCGGCCGGCTGGCCGAGCGCGGTGTCCGGACGGCGCTGGTCGAGGCGGGCGAGATCGTCGTCCCGCCGGAGTCCACACCGATCGCGTCGCTCGCGGCGACCACCCCGGGGCACGTCCTGAACTGGGCCTACCGGGCGACCCTGTGCCAGGGCCGGGAGTGCACGGTGCCCCGCGGCCGGGTGCTCGGCGGCTCCGGCGCGATCAACGGTGGCTACTTCGTCCGGGCGGTGCCCGCCGACTTCGCCGACTGGGTGATCCCGGGCTGGTCCTACGACGACGTCCTGCCCTACTACCGGAGGCTCGAGCGCGACCTGGACTTCTGCACCTCCGACGCGCACGGCGACGCCGGCCCGCTGCGGATCTCCCGGCCGGCCGGGCACCTGCTGGCCCCCGTCACGGACCCGTTCCTGCGGGCGTGCGCCGGGCTGGGGTACTCCGAGGAGCCGGACAAGAACGCCGGCGGCAGGCCCGGGGTGGGCCCGGTCCCGACCAACGCCGTCGACGGGAAGCGGATCAGCGCCGCGACGGCGTACCTCCCGCCGCCGTGGGGGAACGCCGAGTGGCAGGACGCGCTGACCGTCTACGGCGGACGCGCCGTCGACACCCTGCTGTTCGACGGCGACCGGGTCACCGGCGTCCGGTTCGGTGACACGGAGCTCCACGCGGCGGAGACGGTCGTCGCGGCGGGTGCGGTGGGGAGCCCGGCCCTGCTGCAGCGTTCCGGGATCGGACCGGAGGACACCCTGCGCTCGGCGGGCGTCGCGGTGCGCCACGAGCTGCCGGGGGTCGGCCGCGGCTGGTCGGATCACCCGTCGGTGTTCCTGCCGCTGCGCAGCGGACTGCCCGACCCGCACCCGGACGCCGTCGCCGGGCAGGCCGCGCTGAACCTCGACTCCGGCACCGACCCCGCGGGCGACCTGGAGGTCCTGTTGTTCGCGCACCCGTTCGCGCCGGGCGGGCCCGCGCACCTGATGTGCGCGGTGCAGCACCCGGACAGCCGCGGGATGCTCGCGATCACCTCGCCCGAGCACGCCGACCCGCCACGGCTGAACTTCCGCTACCTGCAGACCACCTCGGACCGGCACCGGATGCGGGCCGCGGTGCGGGTCGCCGCGGAGATCCTCCGCGCCGCGGGCTGGGACCGGGCCGGCCCGGACGACGGCGGCCCGGCCGGCTGGGAGCTCGGCAACGACACCCGGCTCGACGAGTGGATCCACGGCAGGCTGACGACGTCGGTGCACCTGTCCGGCAGCGCGGCGATGGGGACCGGGCCGGACGCCGTCGTCGGGCCGGACCTGTGCGTGCACGGTCTGGACGGGCTGCGGGTGGCCGACACCTCGGTGCTGCCGTCGGCACCGCGGCGCGGCCCGGCCGCGACCGCCGTCATGATCGGGGAGCGGGCCGCCGACCTGGTCGGCGGCTGACCGGCCCGACGAGGAGGAACCATGCGCGACGAGGTCACGGTGCACGTGCGGGCACCGGCCCACGAGATCTGGGAGCTGGTCGCCGACGTGCGCAACACCGGCCGGTTCTCCCCGGAGACCCTCGAGGCCGAGTGGCTCGACGGCGCGACCGGCCCGGCACCGGGTGCCCGGTTCCGCGGGCACGTCAAGCGCAACGGCCGCGGGCCGATGTACTGGACCGTCTGCCGGGTCACGGCGTGCGAGCCGGGGCGCGAGTTCGGGTTCGCCGTGCTGGCGGGGAGCCGGACGATCAACACCTGGCACTACCGGTTCACCCCGGCCGGCGACGGGACCGACGTCACGGAGTCGTTCGCGCTGGCCGACAACGTGGGCACCCGGATCTACTGGGCGATCGCGGGGCGGGCCCGGCGGCGGACCAATCTGCGCGGGATGACCGAGACCCTGCACCGGATCCGGGAGGTCGCCGAGGGCGCCCGGTCCGACGACGGCGGGGCGGGCGCGTCCGGATGATCCGGCCGGCGGTGCCCGCCGACGTGGCGGCCATGCGGGAGATCGAACGGGCGGCCGGCGAGCCGTTCCGTGCGATCGGGCTCGACGTCGTCGCCGACGACGAGCCGCTCCCCGGCGCCGTCCTCGTCGCCTACGCGGCCGCGGGCCGGGCGTTCGTCGACGTGCGCGACGGCGCACCGGCCGGCTACCTGATCACCGAGGTCGTCGACGGCTGCGCCCACCTCGAGCAGGTGTCGGTGCTGCCCCGGATGCGCGGCAGGCGCATCGGGGAGGGGCTGGTCGAGCACCTCGCCGGCTGGGCGCGGGACCGGCGGCTGCCCGCGCTCACCCTGACCACGTACCGGGACGTGCCGTGGAACGGGCCGTACTGGGTGCGGCTCGGCTTCCGGGAGCTGGTCGAGCTGACCCCGGGTCTGCGGGCGATCCGCGCCGAGGAGACCGCCCGTGGCCTGGACGTGTGGCCGCGCCTGGCGATGCGCCGCGACCTGGGCTGAGGGCCGTAGGCTCGGCCCATGACCTCGGTGAACCCGTTCCTGGCTCCGAGCGAGCTGCCGTACGGCCTGCCCGACACCACCCGGATCGCCGACGAGCACTTCCTCCCGGCGTTCGAGGCGGGCATGGCGCAGCAGCGCGCCGAGGTGGCGGAGATCGTCGCGGGTGGTGAGCCGACGTTCGAGAACACGGTCGTCGCGCTGGAACGGTCCGGCGCCGTCCTGGACCGGGTGTCGCGGCTGTTCTTCACCCTCGTCTCGTCGCACACCTCGCCCGCGGTGCAGGAGATCGAGGCGACGGTCGCCCCGCAGCTCGCCGCGCACGCCGACGCGGTCGCCCTCGATCCCGGGCTGTTCGCCCGGATCGACGCGCTGCACGCCCGCCGGGACTCCCTCGGGCTCGGTCCCGAGGCGCTGCGCCTGCTGGAGCGCCACCACCGCGACATGGTCCGCGCCGGTGCCCGGCTGGGCGGTGCGGAGCAGGAGCGGCTGCGCGAGCTCAACGCCGAGCTGTCCGGCCTGACCACGTCGTTCGGTGCGAGCCTGCTGGCCGGGGTGAACGCGGCCGCCGTGTACGTGACCGACCGGGAGCGGCTCGACGGCCTGTCCGACGACGCCGTCTCCGCCGCCGCGGCGGCCGCCCGGGACCGCGGGTACGACGGCGGCTGGCTGATCACCCTGGTGCTCCCGACCACGCAGCCCGCCCTCGCCGTCCTCACCGACCGGTCGCTGCGGGAGGAGCTGCACCGGGCGTCGGTGACCCGGGGCCTGGGCGGCGCGCACGACACCCGGGACACGGTCCTGGCGATCGCCCGGCTGCGCGCCGAGCGGGCCCGGCTGCTCGGGTACCCGGACCATGCGTCCTACGTCATCGACGACGCCACGGCCGGCACCGCCGCCGCGGCCGGGGAGATGCTGGAGTCGCTGGTCCCGGCCGCCGTCGCGAACGCCGACCGGGAGACGGCGGAGCTCGCCGATCTCGCCGGCGGTGCGATCGAGCCGTGGGACCGGGCGTTCCACGCCGAGCGGGTCCGCCGCGAGCGGTACGCCGTCGACGACGCGGTGCTGCGGCCGTACCTGAGTGCCGAGCGCGTGATCCACGACGGCGTGTTCCACGCGGCCGGGCTGCTGTACGGCGTGAGCTTCACCGAGCGCACCGACCTGCCCGCCCACCACCCGGACGTCCGCTGGTGGGAGGTCCGCGACGGCGACGGCCGGGTGCTCGGCCTGTTCGGTGCGGACCTGTGGGCGCGGCCCTCGAAGCGCGGCGGAGCGTGGATGAACGCGCTCGTCGACCAGTCGTCGCTGCTGGGGACGACGCCCGTCGTGCTGAACACGCTGAACCTGGTCAAGCCGGCCGCGGGCGAGGCCGCGCTGCTATCCCTCGACGAGGTCCGCACCCTGTTCCACGAGTTCGGGCACGCCCTGCACGGGCTGTTCTCCGCGGTGGAGTACCCGACGTTCTCCGGGACGTCGGTGCCGCGGGACTTCGTCGAGTTCCCCAGCCAGGTCAACGAGATGTGGCTGAGCGACCCGGAGATCCTGGCGTCGTTCGCGCGGCACCACGCGACGGGTGAGCCGCTGCCGCCGGAGCTGCTGTCGGCGGCGCTGTCCGCCCGCGGGTACGGCGAGGGCTTCGCCACCACCGAGTACCTGGCGGCGTCGTTGCTGGACCAGGCGTGGCACCGGCTCTCGCCGGAGGAGGCGGGGGCGGTGACCGACGTCGCCGCGTTCGAACAGCAGGCACTGGAGGCGGCGGGGATCGCGCACCCGCTGATCCCGCCGCGCTACCGCACGACCTACTTCAACCACGTCTTCGGCGGCAGCGGGTACGCGGCCGCGTACTACTCCTACATCTGGGCCGAGGTGCTCGACGCCGACACCGTCGCCTGGTTCGCCGAGAACGGTGGTCTGCGCCGCGGCAACGGCGACCGGTTCCGCCGTGAGGTGCTCTCCCGCGGCGGGGCGGTGGACGCGATGGAGGCGTACCGCGCGTTCCGCGGACGGGACCCGGAGATCGGCCCGCTGCTGGAGCGCCGCGGGCTGACCGTGGACTGAACGCCCGCCGGCGTGCCCGGCGCACACGACACCGCCCGTCGTCCGGTGGGGAGCGCCGGGCGGCGGGCGGTGTCGTCGTGCGGGAGGGTCACGAGTACTGGCGCATCCAGGCCACCTGCATCTCCGACGGCTGGGGCGACCCGCCCGACGGGAAGTAGTCCAGCTGGACCGTGGCGTGCATCGGGCCCGGGGGCAGCGTCTCCGGGTCGGTCGACCGGAAGAACTCGACGCCGTTGACGTAGCCGACGATCGCTTCCGGCGTCCACTCGACGGCGTAGTTGTTCCACTGGGTGATGTCGAGGTCGGTCTTGGCGTGCTTCTGTGAGTTGTCCGACCCGTAGTGCAGGAAGAACGACACGTCCTCGCTGGCGCTGGTGGTCTCGGCGAAGTCGACCTCGCCGCCCTCCGGCCAGGAGATCTCGCTCGGCCACAGGAGCAGCACCGGGTGGTACTGCTCGTCGCCCTTCGGGAACTTCGCCCGCATCTCCCACTTGCCGTACTTCTGCGGGGTGCCCCAGGCGATGCCGCCGGTGTTGCCCTCGGAGTCGCCACGGATGACGAGGTTGCCGTTCTCGACCGACACGGCGTCCGGGGTGCGGCGGCCCTGCCCGTCGTGGCCGGCGCCGTCGTAGGCGCTCCAGTTCTCGCCGAGCGAGGAGCCGGTGAACTCGTCGCCGCCGATGGCCTGCCAGCCCAGCTTCAGCGCGGCCTGGATCCCGTCACCGACGACCTGGGCGGCGCCCCCGACCGGACCGGCGGGTGCGGATCCGGTGCCCGAGCCGGAGTCCGAACCGGACTCCGCGGCGCGCTCGGCGGCGGCCTTGCGCTCCGCGGCGCGCCACTCGGCGGCCTCGGCGGCGGCGATCGCCGGTCCGATCTGGCCGGACGCACCCTGGGCGACGTCACCCATCGCGGACCCGCCGCCGTCGCCGATGCCGGTCGTCGCGGTGCCGACGCCGTCGGAGACCGACCGGCGCGACGCGTCCACCAGGGTGGTGCTCAGCGAGGGGTCCTCGGCGCCGGGCTGCAGCAGCGTCACCACGAGCGTGGCGGCGAGGATCGCGGCCACGCCCACGCCGAGCGGGCCGTAGCGGCGGAGCCGGGACCGGCCGGCCGGTGCGGCCCGGTCGATCTCGACGACCGACGAGTCACCCGCTCCGGTCCCCGCGTCCGCGGGACCGGCGGGCTCGTGCAGCTCGGCGATCGCGACACCGCTCGTCCCGCGGGCGGCGTGCCGCGCACCGTGCGCACCGTCGTCGGGCTCGTCCCCGGCCTCGCGGTGCGAGAACAGCTCGACCGGCGCGTCCGGGACGGCCGGTGGATCGAGCGTCGTCGTCGCGGAGCGTGCGGGGGCACCGGGTGCCCACCCGCTCGCGTCGTCCGCGTCCGGGTCCGCCCACGGCGAACGGGACACCCGGACCTCGGCCGACCGGCCACTCCGCGTGACACCGGTGGGGGAGTCCGCCTCGGCGGCACCGGTGTCGTCACCGTCCCCGGCGCGGCGGGCACGGTGACGCCCGGAGGCGGTCACCGGTTCCTGCAGCAGGGTCGACGCGGGTACGGCAGCGGACGCGGAGCGCCCGGCCCGTGGGGACGGCACAGAGGGGGAGCTGTGCTCTGCGGCAACCCGCTCGATCAGATCCCGGGGGTCGATCCGATCAGCCGCAGCGGAACTCTTCCGTCGCATGAGGAGGGACTCTAGGTAGGGTGACCGTGCGTGAACACCCTCGCTGAGAGAGGTGGTTGCTCTCCGGCGCCGACAGGTCGTCGGGACACGACGATCAGCAAGATCTCGCAGAAACGGTAATGACTCTGCTCCGAATGGAGCAGTCGCACTCTCAGGTTGGTCCGATAGGCGGACGCGAACACTCTCTGTCGCACCGTTAGCCGATTGTGACCGACTTCCGGTCGCGCCAGAGTGGGCCCGATGCTCCCCCCATCCCCCCGAACCCCGCCCCAGGACCTGTGAACGACAACGCTCCCCCCCCGTCGCCCCGTCCATCTCCGTCCCGGCGCCCCGCTCCCCGGTCCGCCCCCTCTCCGTCCTCCTCGCCCTACCGCCGTCCACGACCTCGGTCTCGCTCGGTCGCGGCCTGCGGCAGGACCTGGCGGCGGAGGGTGTCGACCTGACCGTCGCCGCGGACGGCATCGAGCTGCTCGACGCCGTCCGTGCCGGTGGCACCGACCTGCTCGTCCTCGACATGGACCTGCCCGGCCCCGATCCGGCGGTGCTGCTCGGCGCGGTGCAGGCCGAGTCCCCGCCGACACCGGTGATCACGGTCGTTCCGCGCGAACGGCGGGCCACCGTGCTCGGCCTGCTCCGCGGTGACCGCGACGACTTCCTCATCCGGCCGTTCGTCCCCGACGAGCTGGCCGCGCGGATCCGGCTGCGGCTGCGCGCCGCCGCCGGGCTCCCGGCCCCGACCGTGCTCGGGCACGGCGGGCTGTCCGTGGACGTCGACGCCGGCCAGGTCTTCGCCGACGGCAGGCGGGTCGCGCTCTCACCGACCGAGTACGCGCTGCTCCTGGCGCTCGCCGAGCGGGCGGGCGAGGTCGTCACCCACGACGAGCTGGCCCGGCGCGCCTGGTCCGAACCCGCCTCGCCGAACCTGGTGCAGGTCTACATCTCCTACCTGCGCCGCAAGATCGGTCCGGAGCGCATCCGCACCGTCCGCGGTGCCGGCTACCAGCTGGACGGTTAGCGGGCGCCGTCCCCGGCGGGGAACGACGACGCGGCGTCGAGCAGCACGTCGTTCTCCTCCGGGGTGGACACCGACACCCGGACGCCGTCCGGCTGGAACGGACGCACGATCACCTTCCGTTCGGCGCAGTGGGCCGCGAAGTCCGCGGCCCGCTCGCCGAGCGGCAGCCACACGAAGTTGGCCTGCGTCTCCGGCACGGTGAACCCGAGGCCGCGCAGGCCGGCGGCGACCCGGTCGCGCTCGCGGACGACGCCCGCGCACCCCGCGAGGATCTCCTCCCGGTGCTCCAGCGCGGCGATCGCGCCGGCCTGGGCCACCGAGCTGACCCCGAACGGCGGAGCGACCTTGCGCAGCGCCGTCGCCACCTCCTCCGACGCCAGCGCGTAGCCGACCCGGAGCCCGGCCATCCGGTAGGCCTTCGAGAAGGTCCGCAGCACCACGAGGTTCGGGTGCGCGTCGAGCAGCGGGCGACCGGTGACGGCGCCGGGGTCGGTGACGTACTCCGCGTACGCCTCGTCCAGCGCCACCAGCACGTCCGACGGCACCGCGGAGAGGAAGCGCTCGAACTCGTCGCGGTGGACGGCGGGCCCGGTCGGGTTGTTCGGGCTGCACACGAACACCAGCCGGGTCCGGTCGGTGATCGCGGCGGCCATCGCGTCGAGGTCGTGGCGGTGGCCGTCGTCGAGCGGCACGGTGCGGACCTCGGCGCCGCCGATCCGGGTCACGATCGGGTAGGCCTCGAACGAGCGCCAGGCGAAGAGCACCTCGTCGCCGGTGCGGCAGGTGACCTGCACCAGCTGCTGGCAGAGCGTCACCGATCCGCAGCCGACCGCGACCCGCTCCGGCGCGAGGCCGTGCAGCTCCGCGATCCGCCCGGACAGCTCGACGACCCCCAGATCGGGGTAGCGGTTGCCGTTCGCGGCGGCCCGGGTGATCGCCTCCAGTACGGCCGGGGCCGGTGGCTCGGCGACCTCGTTGCTGGCCAGCTTGATCGCCCCGGGGACGGTGCGGCCCGGCACGTAGGCGGGCAGGGTGTCCAGATCGGGACGGATCAGCGTCATGTGGGCAACGGTAGCTCTCGGGGGTCGAAACACGGGCGGCTGCTCTGGTTGAGTGACCCCATGAGTACGGGGATCCGGACCGAGGGCGTTCCGCTGACCGACGGGAGCGAGCTACGGCTCACGGTCGGCGAGCCGGACGGCCCGGCCCGCGGCGGCGTCGTCGTGCTGCAGGAGGCCCGCGGCGTCACCGACTCCGTGCGGCTGCTGGTGACCGGGCTGGCCGGCGACGGCTGGCTGGCCGTCGCCCCGCACCTCTACCACCGTGACGACGCCGACGACCTCGGCGCGGGCAGCGACACCGAGGTCGCCGAGCAGCTCGGCCGCCTGGAGCCGCAGCAGGTGATGGACGACTGCGAGACCGCGTTCGGCTGGCTGGCGGACAACGGCATCGAGCCCGACCGGATGGGCGTCCTCGGGTTCGACATCGGCGGAACGGTGGCGTTGCACGTCGCGGCGAACCGGACCCTCGGCGCCGCCGTCACCGTGGCGGGCGAGGGGGTCGAACGGTCCCCGTCGCACAGCGTCCCCGCGCTGGTGGAGACCGCGCCCGAGCTGACCTGCCCGTGGCTGGGGATCTACTCGGAGGCCGCCGACAGCGCCGCCGTCGCCCGGTTGCGCGAGGCCGCCGAGTCGTCGGGGGTGGCGACCGATCTCGTCGTGTTCCCCTCCACCGGCTACCGGTTCGACGACGACCCCGAGTCCGCCGCCGAGGCGTGGGAGCGCGTCCTCAACTGGTACGACGCCCACCTCCGCTGACCCGCCCGGCGCCCGCGGTGTGGTCCCGCCCCAGCACGGCGGCCGGGGTGTGTCCGGCGACCACTGGTGCGCGGGCGGCCCGGTCGGGGAAGCTGGATCCATGTCGTCAGCGCAGACCGTGACCGACCCGGAGATCCCCGAGCTCCTGTGGCGGCCCGACCCGGAACAGGTGCCGCACACCGAGATCGTCGCGTTCGCCACGTGGGCCCGCGACTCACGCGGGGCGCCGATCACCGACGTCACGGACTACGCGCAGCTGCACGCCTGGTCGGTGTCCGACCTCGAGGCGTTCTGGTCGGCGGTCGCCGAGTACTCCGGCGTGATCTTCCACGACCGGCCCACCGCGACCCTCGGTGCGCGGGACATGCCGGGCGCGCAGTGGTTCCCGGGGTCGACGCTGAACTACGCCGAGCACGCCCTCACCCCCGGCCCCGGCCGCGCGGACGACGACGTGGCCGTCGAGTTCGTCCGCGAGGACGGCCTGGAGCGCACCGTCACCCACGCCGAGCTGCGCGACCAGGTCGCGCGCGCCCGGGCCGGCCTGGTCCGGGCCGGGGTGGGGACGGGTGACCGGGTCGTCGCGCTGGCGTCGAACTCGGTCGAGACCCTCGTCGCGTTCCTCGCCACGGCCAGCCTGGGCGCGATCTGGTCGTCGTGCTCGCCGGACTTCGGCGCCCGTGCGGTGCACGACCGGTTCGCCCAGATCGAGCCCACGGTGCTCGTCGCGGTCGACGGCTACCGCTACAACGGCAAGGGCTTCGACATCCGGTCCAACGTGGCGTCGCTGCAGCAGCAGATGCCGTCGTTGCGCGCGACCGTCCTGGTGCCGTACCTGGACCCGGACGCGACCCTCGACGGCACCGTGTCCTGGTCGGAGTTCACCGCCGAGGCCGGCCCGCTGGAGTTCACCGCCGTCCCGTTCGACCACCCGCTGTGGGTGCTCTACTCGTCCGGCACGACCGGGCTGCCGAAGGGCATCGTGCACGGGCACGGCGGCATCGTGCTGGAGCACCTCAAGGCGATGCGGCTGCAGCACGGCCTGGGGCCCGGGGAGCGGTTCTTCTGGTTCACCACCACCGGCTGGATGATGTGGAACTTCCTCGTCGGCGGCCTGCTGGTGGGCGCGACGGTCGTGATGTTCGACGGCAGCCCCGGGCACCCGGACCTGGGTGCGCTCTGGGCGCTCGCCGCGAAGCACCGGGTGTCGCTGTTCGGGGTGTCCGCCCCGTACGTCCAGTCCTGCATGAAGGCCGGTCTGCGTCCCGGCGACGACCACGACCTGTCCGCGATGAAGGCGCTCGGCTCCACCGGGGCGCCGCTGTCGGTCGAGGGTTTCCGCTGGATCGGTGACGCGGCCGGGAAGCACATCCAGATCTGCTCGGTGTCGGGCGGCACCGACGTGTGCGCGGCGTTCCTGACCAGCGCCCCGACCGTCCCGGTGTGGCTCGGTGAGCTGTCCTGCGCGGCGCTGGGCGCCGACGTCCGGTCCTACGGCGAGGACGGGGCCGACCTGCTCGACGACGTCGGCGAGCTGGTCATCACGACGCCGACGCCGTCGATGCCGGTGATGTTCTGGAACGACCCGGACGGCACCCGGCTGCGCGAGTCCTACTACGAGGACTTCCCCGGGAAGTGGCGGCACGGCGACTGGGTGCGCCGGACCCCGCGCGGCTCCTACGTGATCTACGGCCGGTCGGACTCGACGCTGAACCGCGGCGGGGTGCGGATGGGGACGGCCGACTTCTACTCGGTCGTCGAGAACTTCGACGGCGTCGCCGACTGCCTGGTCATCGACACCACGGCGCTGGGCGCGCGGGAGGAGGGCGCGCTGCTCTGCTTCCTGGTGCTCGACGACGGCGTGTCCCTCGACGACGTCGAGCCGGCGCTCCGCACGGCGCTGCGCAAGGAGCTCTCGCCGCGGCACGTGCCGGACCGGTTCGTCGTCGTCGACGCGGTGCCGCGGACGCTGAACGGCAAGAAGTGCGAGGTCCCGGTGAAGAAGATCCTCTCCGGCGCCGATCCGGCGAAGGCGGTGTCCTCCGGGGCGCTCCAGAACCCGGACTCGCTGGCCCCGTTCGTGGCCATGGCAGGGCGCTGATCAGCGCCGGACCGGGGTCCCGGGTGATCGCCCGACCCCGGTTCCGGCCCGGTCAGGGTGCCGTGTAGTGTTGTCCTCGCTGGTGGCCGTGAGGCACCGGGGAGGCTTCGCCTAGTCTGGTCTATGGCGCCGCACTGCTAATGCGGTTTGGGGTAACCCCCCATCCCGGGTTCAAATCCCGGAGCCTCCGCACCGGCACGGCGGAACGAGATCGGACCGGCGGCCGACAACTGAAGAAGAGCACGCGCCCGTAGCTCAACGGATAGAGCATCTGACTACGGATCAGAAGGTTAGGGGTTCGAATCCCTTCGGGCGCACACACGAAATCCGGCCCTGGCCAGCACGAACGGTCAGGGCCGGTTCTCGTTCCCGGGCCAGAAGTCGATCGCGGTCCACGAACCGGTCCACGAACATTGCTAGCTCCCGCCACGTGGCCAGCCGATCCGACGCCCCCGTGAAGCGCCAGCGAAGGAGCATCCGCCGCCGAGCACGGTGCTACGAGGTCCGGGTGCCGGCCGGTGAGGGTCCCTCGGCCGGTGAGCGGATCGTGCTGTGCGAGAGCGTGGACATCGAGGGCGCCGGAGACCGCGCGGAGAAGGCGGCGTACCAGCGAGGCCGAGAAGGTCCGGACCCGGCTCTTCGCGGACGCCGACGAGTTGAAGGTCGCCCGGACCAAGGCGACGGTCGGGGCGTTGCTCGAACGCTGGATGGCGCAGCACGAGATCGACCCGACGACCCGGATGACCTACGAGTTGCAGATCCGGATGTACATCGGCCCGAACCTGGGCGACGTCCCGCTCGTGCTGTTCGTCCGGGAGGCGTCGCAGCGGTTGGAGACGCTCTACAGCCGCCTGCGGAAGTGCCGCTCGCTGTGCAACGGTCGGCCCTTCGTCGAGAAGCACGCGGTCGAGGGGCCGCACGACTGCGCCGTGGTGGGCTGCAAGAGGCACGTCTGCAAGCCCTACGCGGCGTCGAGCGTGCGGTCGATCCACGTGATCCTCTCCGGGGCGTGCAGCGCCGCGGTGCGGTGGGGCTGGATCGAGTTCAACCCGATGCCGTTGGTCCGGCCGCCGTCGACGATGCGTCCGCAGCCGCGGCCCCCGACGAGCACCCAGATGGCCCGCATCGTCGAGACCGCCTGGACGGCCGCGGCGGAATGGGGCCTGTCCGTGTGGCTCTCGGCCGTCCTCGGGGCCCGCCGGCGCGAGGTCATCGCGCTCCAGTGGGAGGACATCGACCTCGACGCGGGCATCGTCCGCCTGGACGAGGGTACTGCGCCGCGCCGAACTCGCCGGGCACGACCCACACGCCGTACTCGCCGAGGCCGCCGAGCGCGGGCCGCTGACCGGGGCGCGCAACGTCATCAACGTCGTCTACTCCCACATCCGCGACCAGCACTGCCTCGACCCCGTCGGGGAACGCTGGGCCGACTGGATCCCCCAGACCGACAACCTCCAGTGGACCAGCTACCTGCACCGGCTCGCCGCCGACGACCAGCGCGCCGACGACCTCGGCGCCGCCGCGGCCGTCGAGTCGCCCGCGTGGGCGGTCGAGGCGTTCGGCGACGTCCCCACCGATCCGCTGGCCCGGCAGCAGTGTTGCGACGACGTCGGCAGGGGCGCCGCCTACCGCGAGGTGCGCAGCCACGACGACCCGATCGATGCGCTCGGCCCGGTCCCGAAGCCAGGGCAGGTGGAGGAGCTCGCCGCGCACCGGGCGGCGTGGCGGGCGCTAGGGCGTGTCTCCCAAATAGGTGGGTCGGGGTGCGCGATGCTTGAACGGTGTCGCGCACTGCGGCCCTGACCGACGTTCAGTGGGCCCGGCTGGCCCCGCTCCTGCCCTCGTCGGAGGGTCGTCGCGGGCGCCCGTTTCGGACGACCGTCGAGTACTCGAGGGGATCATCTACCGGTACCGGTGCGGCCTGGCCTGGCGGGATGTCCCGTCCGAGTTCGGGCCGTGGCAGACGTTGTGGAAGCGGCACCGCCGCTACTCCGGCGATGGCACCTGGGACCACGTTCTCGCGGCTCTGCTGACCGACGCCGACACTGCCGGGATCGTGGACTGGGCGGTCAGCGTGGACTCCACGATCATCCGCGCCCACCAACACGCCGCGACCCTGGCTCGCGACACAGGGGGCAGGATCGAATTACACGAATCTGCTCGCCGAGCCCGGCGATCACGCCTTGGGTCGGTCTCGCGGCGGGCTGTCGACGAAGATCCACCAGCTCGTCGATGGTCACGGCCGGCCGCTGGTGGTCCTACTCGGACCGGGCCAAGGCGGGGACTCACCGATGTTCCCGCACCTGATGGCGCATCTGAGCATCGCGCGAGTGGGCCCGGGACGTCGCCGAACCCGGCCGGAACGACTGCGCGCTGACAAGGTCTACTACTCGCGCGCGATCCGCCGCCATCTACGCGAGCGGCGGATCGTCGCCGTCATCCCCGAGCCCGCCGACCAGCAAGGACACCGCAAACGGCGGGGGGGCGGGGGGGGGGGCACGCGGCGGCCGCCCGCCCGCGTTCGACCGCGCCGACTACCGCAATCGCAACGTCGTCGAACGCGGGTTCTGCCACGTCAAACAGTGGCGCGGGCTGGCCACCCGCTACGACAAGCTCGCGTTGACCTTCCGCGGCGGCGCCGTCCTGAAGGCGATCGTCACCTGGCTCCGCGCTTTAGGAGACACGCCCTAGTCACGATCGAGCTCGGCGCGGCAGTCAGGACCGGGGTGTAGGGCTTCTGCACGGGCATGGTGCTCACCCCCCACACCGTAGACGACCTGGGCAACCGGCTGGAGTTCCTCCAGCCCGAACCGGACCATCCCGCCGGATGGTGAAGTTGCCACCTGCGCTGCGACCCGCGAAACCTGGGTGTCTGTCCGACCGTGACGCGGGTGACGATTGGATGCCTACTCTGGTGATCGTGTGGAGGTCTCGGCAGAAGTGATGTCGGCAGAGTCGGTCGATGGCATCGTTGTGGTTGATATGTAGGCGGGTTTCGTCTCCGGGACAGAGGCTGTCCCGGAGTCTGTCGCCCTGGTTGAGGCCGTCGACACGCTCCTGGCCCGAGCCCGGGTCGCTGGTGCTGAGGTGATCCACCTGCGCAATGCCGGCCCGCCCGGGGCACTCGACGAACCGGGCCGCGCGAGCTGGGGGCTGTACCGTCGCCGGTGGGCAGATGAACTTGTCCTCGACAAGTCTGACGACGACGGGTTCGCCGGTACCCGGCTCGACCACGAGCTCCGTGAGCGCGGGGTCCGGCGGTTCGCGATCTGCGGGGTCATGTCGGAGATGTGTCGCTGCGACCGCTCGCGGTGCCCTTGCACGTGGTTGCGGAGTGGTGCTCCCGCACACCGCTCACGCCACCTACGACGTCCCGCCCGGTCCGGGTCCGTCCGAAGGGGTTCCGGCGTTCCTCGCCGCCCGCGCGGCTGAATGGTCACTCGGCGACGCGATCGAGATCGTCGCCGATCCGACGGCTGTGCACTTCCACCCCGCCCCGTCTGTCAACTCTAGAACGGAGAGGGTTGACACCTGGTTCTCTTGATCATTGACAACCGTTCCAACACACGAGCAATCGAAGCATCGTCTCGCCGCTGCGCTGATGCATCACAGCGAGCATGGAGTGCAGCACCTCGATCGACTTCGGTCAGACCTGCGCACATCCCGGATGGTGGCCTCGGTGGGCAGTGCTGGAAACGCGTTCACCAAGCAGCCCACGGATGTGTCCCGTACGACAGGACAACTGTCGCGCAGCGGGCGCCCTGGTCGGTCTTGCATGGCCGGAACCGCCGATACACCCCGTCGGCAGCAATGTTCAGTCGGGCAGCAGCCGCACCGCGGTCTTCTGGCCCGGAGGGCTCCACCGCCACTCAGGGCCAACATCGCGGACCTTCTGATCCTTTGGTGAACCTCTACGCGGGGGACTCGGATGCCTGCGGCCTGGGACATTCTAGGTCGCAGCCCTTTACCTCCTGACGGGGCGTCGCGTAGGTTCCCTCGTCGGGGCCAGGCGGTGTCACAGAATAGTGGCCCCACATCTGGGAGGATGGAAGATGCTGCTGCCGGGGCTGTTGCTTCTGGGCGCTGGCGATCCGGTTTACCGGGGATATTCACTCGAGGCGTTGACGCGCAGTTTTCGGGTAACGCTGGTCGACGCTTCCGCCAACGAATGGCAGAGGGCGGTCGTCGACAAACACGTCGGCATTGATCATCGTGATCCGGCAGTCGTCTCCGAGTATGTCCGTCGCGATCTAGGTTTTTTCGATGGAATTTTCACTTGCGACGAGTTTGCCGTCGAGACGGCGACCGAGGTCGGTGCAGACGCTGGTTTGCGTGTCAACTCGATCTCGACCGCCCGTGCGTGCCGGGACAAGGCCGAGATGCGGGCGCGGTTGAAGACCGGCAACGTCCCGTCAGCCCGAAGCATCCAGGTCGACTCCCGTGACGCGGCACGTGCCGCAGCCCAGGGGATCGGCTACCCAGTAGTACTGAAGCCACAGGCGCTCGCCGGGAGCATCGGCGTGATCCGAGTTGACGCCAACTCCGAGCTCGACGCCGCCTATGACGTCGCCGCCAACTCAGGCCATGGTGTCTACGGCTCGGCCGGCGGACGGCTCCTGGTCGAGGAGTACCTGGACGGGCCGGAGATCTCGGTGGAGTGCGTCGTCCGGGACGGCATGCCCGAGGTCCTGGCGGTTACGCGAAAGTCTCTCGGGCCAGCGCCGTACTTCGAGGAGATCGGGCATGTGGTCGCGCCGGCAGAGCCGGTGACCGCGGACGACTCCGCGATCTTCTCCGTAGTTCAACCCACACATGCTGCCGTCGGGATCGCCTGGGGTGCGACCCACACCGAGCTACGTCTGACCCGCACCGGGCCCCGCGTGATCGAGATCGGTGCGCGGCCTGGTGGGGATCTGATTCCGCTGCTCGTACGCCTGGCTACCGGGCGGGATCAGGTGGTCGAGGCCGTCGCCGCAGTGTGCGGGGTGGACCTCCCTACCACGCCCGAGGGTCCCGAAGGAAGCGGGCCGGCGGCCGCCGCGATCCGCTTCTTCTACCCGGCGGTGGAGAGCAGGCTGGTGGGCCTACACCTCGACCCGAAGATCAAGGCCGCTCCCTGGCTGCATGCTCTCACGCGCGAGGTGGAATTCGGAACCGTGCTCCGAACGCCTCCCCACGCTTTCCTCGATCGCGTCGGATTCGCCGTCGTCCGAGCGGAATCTACCGACCGCTGCCAGCAGTACGTCGACATCGTCGAGAACGGACTGACTATCACCTGCGATCCCGTGACCGACGCCGACTGTTCATCTCCTAAGAACGCGAAAACGGCCGACTCAATGCCGATAACCCCCTAGCATCGATCTCGGCATACGAGGAGCAATTGTTGCTCGCTCGCACCCCTCGAAGCATAGGCGATGAAGGAGAAGCATGCCTGCAACCGCTACGATCCGAGAGTCGCTGGATACCATCCGAAAGAGCGTCGAGGAGCACTTCGCGTCTGAGGCGATGCAGTCGCAGATCCTCGATCTGCGTCACAGCTACCAGGAAACCGACTTCGCCGAGATTGTCGGATTCACCCCGCCCTGGGTATTCGACACCGCCCTCGACGAGGTCGAGGAAATCTTCAATAGACAGGCGAAGCGGCGCGACATCGTCGTCGCCCAGAGCGACTACACCCCGCGCAGGTACTCCAACCTCGACCGCGACGCGCTCGCGGCCGGCAGCACCGTCGTCCCGGAGTTGTTCGACAGCCGTGGGCTACGAAGCTACCTCGAGCAGATCGTCGACGAGACCGTCCTGCCGGTTCCCTACACCCCCGAGGAGTACATCGCTGCCCGGCTGCACAAGGCCGGAGACGTGCACGGATGGCACTGGGACGACTACACTTGGGCGCTCGTCTGGATCTTCAAGATCCCGGACGAGACGGTCGGCGGCAGTGTCGACTTCATCGAGCGCGCCCCGTGGGACCGCGAAAACCCGCAGGTAGACGAACTCGTCGCGAAGGGTCCTGTGGTCCGCCGACACCCAGGGGTCGGCAACGCGTACCTGCTCAAGGCCGACACTGCGCTGCACCGGGTCGCGCCGCTTTCCGAAGACGCCGAGCGCATGATCGTCTGCTACACGTTCGCCACCGAGTCGGACCTGACCCGACCTGTCGACCACTCCAGCATGGAGGACCTGTACCCGGAGGCCCACGAGCGGCACTTCGGATGATCGTCGGCCCCCTCTCGGTTCCCACCGCGGGCGAGGTGCTCCGGCGAGTAGACCTGCCTGGTCTGCTCGACGGCCGGCGTCGTGGGTGCCTCAACACGTGGGAGCCGTGGCTCGCCGAGGAAGCGGTTACCGGCGCCTCCCCAGCGGAGGTCGCGTCATCCCCGCGTGACGAGCTGGCTCGACTGCTGCACATTGGCGTCGACGTCGGGCACCCGGCGATCCGTGACGACATCGGGCGAGCGCTGGTCGGCGCCGGTCTCGTGACGTCCGACGACGGCGTCTATCGCACGGGCCGGTGGCGACTGAGCGCTTTCGCTGGGCTGCTGATTGCCGCTGACCGCGACTACGGCACCGAGCACGAGGTTCATTTAGGCGAGGACTCGTTGCGGTTCACCCAAGCTGTCCTCGCTGCGACACCGCGGGATGCGGTGCTCGACATCGGCTCCGGCTCCGGGATCGCGACGGCGGCCGCCGCGCGTACTGCGGGGTCGGTCCGTGCGATCGACGTCCTCCCGGACGCGGTGCACGCCACCGGGATGACCTGCGCGCTCAACCCCGGCGGCGCTGAGGTCACCACCGAAGTTCGGTATTTTTCCGACGTCGACCTTTCCGAGTTCGATCACGTGATCGTGAATCTTCCGGGCGTTCCAGTGCCCGCGGGAATGCCCTACCCGACGGCCGGGAACGGCGGCCCGGACGGGCTCGACCTGATCCGGACGTTCTGGAAGCAGCTGGCCACCGGCCCGCCGCGACGGGTGACTATGCGGTTCCAGAGCATGGGCGGAGCCGAGCCCGAGGTGCTCACCGAACTCCGCGAGACCTTTCCGCAGCACGCGATCTCCATCGCCGCCGACTCCGCGGTGCCGATGCGGCTGCGGGACGCGATCACCGCAGAGCGGATCGCCACGATTACCGGAGCCGACCCGGATGACACCGTTGACCAACTGTCGGACGCACGTCGGACCGGCGGTCGGACAACATACTTCTGCTCGACCATGAACCTCACCCCCGGCAGGCCCGGGATCGACTACGCAGCACCGCTGACCAGGCTCGATCTAGTACGTCTATGGCGAAGCGGCCAGGTCCGCAAGATCCACGACTCGGCCGTGTGGACCGAGTACTGCTCGCGACTGCGGCTAATGCCCGACGAGTTCTGGTCGGTCCAGGGCGAGGAGCACGTGCGCACCGTGGGTCGCGACATGCACGCCCTCGGTGGTGAGCTCTCGACTGGGAAGTCGCCCGCTGACGTGGCGGCCGCGCGTATCCCGGCCGGTCCCGCCGCTCGGTCGGGCCTGGAACTGGCCGTCGCGCTGCTAGCCGAGGTCCTCAACGACACCGGGATCCTGCGCCCCCGGTAGATGTAAGGAGTGATAGTGGTATCAGGCTGGACCGTGCACGACTCGATCAACGACGTGGACGCCGAAGAGTGGAACGACGTCGTTATCCGAGCGGGGGGGGGCGGCCTTCCACAGCCATCAGTGGCTGACGGCGTACGAGACGGCGCCGCCGGCGCCGCTGTTCCACGCCCGCCACTTCTGCCACCGGACCGACGGCCGCCTCGACGCCGTCGCACCGTTCTACGAGGTGCAGGAAGACCCGCACTACGCCGGTTACGGCCCCGATTACGACTTCGACCACCCGATCCTGCACACGCGGATGCTGGTTGGACACTCGTGGTACTCCTACTTCAACGGCGTCTGCTCGGTCATCGACCCCGCAGAAATCGTCGACGACCTGGTCGGCACCCTGGGTGAGGTCGCGACCCACCTCGGCGTGCCGATCTTCGGCTTCCCCGGGGTCCCCGAGTCCGACCCGCTCTGTGGCGAGCTGGAGCAGCGCGGCTTCAGCCCCATCTACACCGAAGCGACCAGCGGCGCCGATTTCGCGGGCACGGCAGAGGCGCACCTGGACACACTGCGGAGCCAGACGTTCCGCCGGGAGTTCCGCAGGCTGTCCACGAAGGGGCTCCGGTTGGGCGCGCACGTCCGAACGAACATCGAGTCCGGCGACGTCGAGCGGTTCGCGAAGCTCGTCGAGGACGTGTGCACCCGACACGGTGTCGCGACGATCAACCCGCCGGAGAACCTCTACAGCATCTTCGAGAATCTGCGTGAGTACGTGTACTTCGTGAGCATCTGGCTGAATGACGAGCTGCTCGGCGGCTTCGTCCTGATGCACTTCGAGGACACGCTCTACGCCTGGATCGCGGGACTCAACTACGACTACCACAAGGAGCTCGGTACCTACTACGCGCTCTACGCGCAGACCCTGCAGCTCGCCGAACGCCTCGGCGTGAAGCGGATCGAGATGGGCCGCAGCATGTACGGCTTCAAGGTCCGGATGGGATTCCATCCGCAGCCGCTGGTCAGCTGGTTCGCTGGCGTCGGCTCGGACGGCCGCAAGCTCGTCCGCGAGGGGATCGCCAGCCTGGATGAGCACTGCCGCACCCGCAGCCGGATCGCGGAAGCGTACGAGAACAACAAGCTGGAGGTCCCCAAGATGTTCGCCGGGCCGCCGCGGTTCGCTGTGAGCGGCGCCTGATGGCGGGATTGCGGGAGCGCCTGTCCTTCTGGCAGACGGCGCTGCTGGGCGGTCTGGCCCTCGGCACGATCTTCGGGTTGGTAGAGGGCTTCTCGCTGTTCTCGCTCGCCTTCACCCGTGATCTCGGAATCACCCGTGGTGAGGCATCCAGCATGTACTCGGTCTACTTGTTGTGTAGCGCGCTCTCGGCGCCGCTGGCGGGCAGGTTCGTCGACCGGTATGGACCGGGGCGGGTCGTGCCCGCCGGGTTCGTCGTGGTCGGGATGGGGCTCGGCATGGCGTCACGAGCGACGGCGTTGTGGCACTTCTACCTGCTGTATGCCCTCGTCCTGGCGACAGCGACGACCGTGCTGATCGTCGCTGCCCAGGTCATGGTGTCGAACTCGTATCCGACCGCGTTCCGCGGCCGAGCGCTCGGTCTGGCCTACGCGTGCGTTGGGCTTGGGAACTTCGTGCTGTTCAACCTGCTGGGGCAGATCATCTCCGCTTACGGCTGGCGGACCGCCTACCTGGTCGCCGGGATGATCGCAGTCGTGGTCGCGCTAGCGTTCCTTCTGTTGCACCGACGGCTACCCACGCCTGTCCGAACCGACGCGCCTGACGAAGCCCCAGCAAGAACCGTTGGGATCGGTGTTGTCCTGGCGTGTCCAGTGTTCTGGTTTCTGTTCATCGCCGCCGTAGCCGCGAGCGTGCTCGACTTCGTTGTGTTCCAGCACCTTGCGCCGTTCCTGGTGACCTCCGGCTACTCGGTGGCGTCCGCCGGGTTCGTTTTGAGCATCGCGTCGCTGGGCTACATCGCGGGGCAGCTCACCGCGGGGGCTGCGTCGGACCGGTGGGGGCGAGAGCGTGTCGGGGTGGCCGCTGGGCTGGCCTACATCGTGCTTCTCGTCGGGACCGCGCACCTGCCGGCGCAGTGGTTGGTCGCAGTTCTGTCTGCCGGGTTGGGCCTCGTCATCGGCGGGGTGATCGGTGCTCGCAGCGCCGGGACCGGCGACATGTTCGCGGGACCTGTCCTCGGGCGGGTGTCCGGTCTCGTTCAGGTCGGCAGCGCGCTCGGCGCCGCGGCCGGGACCTGGCTGGGCGGCATCGCGTTCGATCTCACCGGAGGGTACGGACTGATGTTCGGCATCGCATCCGTCGCGGCGCTCGTATGGTGCACGACCTTCGTCGCGGCGGCACCGCGCCGCGGACACCGGCTGAACGTCGCGACGGCGACTGGAGCGTGACGATGAAACAGCCCATAGGCGCCGTCGAAGTCCGCCCGGTGACCGTCCGCGATCCAGAGGTCGTCGCACTGATCCAGGCGCTCGACAACGATCTGGCCAAATCTGAGTACACCGAGAGCGAAAGCTTCGGGTACTCAACGCACGAACTGGAGGCCGGTTCGGTTTACCTGGTCGGGGCGAGCGTTGGCGGTCGGCTGGTCGGCATCGGTGGTATCGAACTCCAGGACAGCAGGTTCGCTGAGCTGAAACGATTCTACGTGGCGCCCGGTCTACGGGGCCACGGACTCGCCGACGCGATCCTCGACGTGCTCGAAGGGCACGCCCGTGGCCATAGAGTGAGGAAGCTCCGACTAGAAACTGGGATCCGACAAGACGTCGCGATCTCTTTCTACCACCGCCGCGGCTTCCGCGTTGTGCCCAAGTTCGGGCCCTACGTCAACAGTCAAGCGTCGGTCTGCATGCAGCGCAATCTCTGACAACGCTTGAAATTCCTGACGCAGGCAAGCGGCCCGGTTCAGAGAGCGAGAAGCGATGAACCTTGAACCCGCCGCACGACCCCCGCAGGCGGGCGTCTGTCTTGTAAACGATGGCGGTCTCAAGCGGTGAACGCACCACTTCGACCCCGCGCCGGACGTCTGCTCGTCGCGTCGGCGCAGGCCTGCGCTGTCGGTGAGCCGTCCCGATGGGCTACATCGCCGCCGACCTCACCGCCAACGGCGCCGCGAGTCGCCATGCCGTGAGCGGCACCGCGGTCGTGGGGGCGGCGGGACGCCGGGCCCGGTCCACGGATCGGTCCACGAACTGCGCGGCACTGGTGCCAGTCGTGCCCGGTCGGGCGCGAGCAGGACGAGTCCACACCTCGGAATCCTGCCCTGAGTACGAGGACACGCAAGCTACGGATCAGAAGGTTAGGGGTTCGAATCCCTTCGGGCGCACACACAGCGAAGGCCCTCCCGACCGGGAGGGCCTTCGTCGTCGTTCGGGAGTCCGCGGTCAGATCCAGCCCCGCTCCTCCGCGACGAGGACCGCCTGCTGACGCGTGTCGACGGCGAGCTTGCGCAGTCCTGCCGAGATGTGGTTCCGCACCGTGCCCGGGGCCAGGGACAGGGCGCGCGCGATCTGCTGGGTCGACTCCCCGCGCCGTCCGGCCCGCAGGACGTCGAGCTCGCGGTCGGTCAGCGGGGAGCGTTCGTCACTGAGGGCGTCGGCCGCGATCTCCGGATCGACGTACCGCTCGCCGGCGGCCGCGCGCCGGATGACGGCCGCGACCTCGTCGGCGCTGCGGGACTTGGGCAGGAACCCGGCCGCCCCCGAGGCCAGCGCCCGGCGCAGCACCCCCGGCCGCGCGTGCCGCGTGACGATCACGCACCGGGTGGCGGTGCTGCGGGTCAGCCGCTCGGTGACCTGTACGCCGTCGAGCTGCGGCATCTCCAGGTCGAGAAGACAGACGTCCGGCCGCAGCCGCTGCGCCTCGGTGACGGCCTCCGCACCGTCGGCGCACTCCGCCACGACGTCGATGTCCGGCTCCAGGCGCAGCAGCGCGGCCAGCGCGGACCGGATCATCCCCTCGTCGTCGGCGAGCAGTACCCGGATCATCCGGCCTCCCGTACGTCGGCGGGCACGGTGACGACGACGGTGAACACCGAGTCGTCCCGCCGTACCTCGAGGTCACCGCCCCCCTCCGCCGCCCGGCGCGCGATCCCGTCCAGCCCGGACCCGCCGGTGTCGTCGGGCGGGCGGCCGGTGACGTCGTTGGAGATCTCGTAGCGCCAGGTGCCGTCCGTGCGGGTCAGGCGCAGCCGGGCCCAGCCGCCGCCCCCGTGGCGCAGCGCGTTGGTCGTCGTCTCGCGGACCACCGGGCCGAGGGACCCGGCCGGCGCCGCCGCCGCGTCCGGATCCACCTCGGCCACGGCGTTCGTGCCCGCCGCGCGCAGCAGGTCCACCGCGTTGGCGAGCTCGTCGGCCAGCGGCACGGAGCGGAACCGGGTGGCCAGGTCCCGGGTGCCCTGCCGCGCCTCGTCGACGCTCACCCGCGCCGCCGCCAGCTGCGCCATGCCGGCGTCCGGGTAGCCCGGCAGGAGCCGCTCGGCCAGCTCCAGCTGCAGAGCGACGACCTGGAGATGGTGTCCCTGCAGGTCGTGGACGTCCGTCGCGACCCGCAGCCGCTCCTGGGCCGCCGCGAGCCGCGCCTCCGACACCCGTGCCCGGTCCAGTGCCTCGATGACGTCCCACCACCACAGCGACGACACGGTGATCGCCGGGAGGACGGTGGACAGGAAGACCAGCTGGGTCCAGTTCGGAGCGCCGCTCTCCGCGAGCGTGAGCCGGGAGTCGATCACCGCCAGCGCCACGAGAAGGGCGGTCGCCGCCAGCACCAGCCGGGCCCGTGTCCCGGACGGCCAGTTCAACAGCACCGCGGCCTGCAGCACCGGGAGCGCGCCCAGCACCCAGAGATCGAGGGCGACGCCCGCCGCGAGCCCGAAGACCACACCGGTCACCAGCGGTGCGAGGTGCCGGCGCCGGACCACCAGCGACACGGCGTCGGACCGGCGCCGGTAGTCGTGCAGCGGGAGCAGCGTCGTCAGGAACCACACCACCCCGCTCGCGGCGACCACACCGGTCGGCACCGGCCCGGTGCCGGACCCGGCGAGCGCGCTGATCGACAGGGCCACGACGAACAGCTCGAAGACGACGACCGCCAGAGCCATGTACCACCAGGTGACGGTGATGCCCCGGCTGAGCCGCACGGCGCGACGCGCGTCGACGGCCGTCGACGCGGTGCGCTCGGCCGTCCGCTCCATCCGCTCAGCCTACGACCATGACAGATGTCACGGATCGGACAGCGAAAGCTCCCGGATCCCGATGACGGCCAGGCACTTCTGGCGAGCGCGCCGGGCGTCTGAACTGGACACAGCGCCGGGGAACCGCCCCGCCACCCAGCACAGGAGCCCGCCGTGAACCTCTTCGAGACCCTCCAGAACCTCGTGGGCCAGGTGCCCGAGCCGCTGCAGCCGCTGATCGCGGCGTTCGCCGGCGCCATCCCGTTCGTCGAGGGGGAGGGCGGTGCCGCGATCGGCATCCTCGGCGGCATCCACCCCGCCGTCGCCGCGGTCGCCGCGATGATCGGGAACTTCGTCGTCGCCGCCCTGGTGCTGCTCGGTGCGGGCGCCCGGGACGCCGTGGTGAACCGCCACCGCACGGCGGCGCGCGCCCGCCAGGGCGCCACGGTCGGCGGCGCCGCACCGCACCCCGCGGCGGTCCCGGGCGACGGCCGGGACCGGGGGTCCGCGCGCCGGGCGAAGTTCCAGCGCGCCTACGAGCGCTACGGCGTCCCCGGCGTGAGCCTGCTCGGCCCGCTGCTGCTGCCCACCCACTTCACGGCCACCATGCTCGCCGCGTCCGGTGTGGGCCGGGCCCGGATCCTGGTCTGGCAGGCGGTCGCGATCGTCCTGTGGACGACCATCACCGCCCTCGTCGTCGGCGGCGTCGTCCAGGCCGTCAGCTGAGCCGCGGCCCGGACCACCACGCCGAGGGGGATCAGGACATGACGACCGCACCGAACTGGCTGATGGACGACGGCGCGCCGAGGAACGACCCGGCGGTGCCCGCCGGGGTGGAGTACCACCGGGTGCTCGCCGGCGAGAGACGGCGGGTCGGGCGGGGGATCCTCGCGATCGTCCTGCTGGCGGCCGGGTTCGTGCTGTTCCCGACGGTCATCGGCCAGGGGCTCGCGCTCGTCGACGTCCGGCTCGGGAACAGCCCGCCCGCTGCCGGGGGCACCGACTACACACCGCTCCACCACGCAGGGTCGATGATCGCCCTCGGCCTGCTCGCCCCCTGGAGCATGCTCGTCCAGCGCCTGCTCTACGGCGTGCCCGGGGCGTCGCTGCACTCGGTGACCTCACGGTTCCGCTTCGGCCTGTTCGGCAGGGCGCTGCTCGTGCTCGGGCCGGTCTGGGTGATCGTCGTCCTGCTGGGCTTCGCGACGCCGGTCGAGGAGAGCCCCTGGTCGCACGCCGACCTCGTCGCCATCCTGCTGGCCACGCTGCTGCTCACCCCGTTGCAGGCGGCGGGGGAGGAGTACAGCGTGCGGGGGCTGGTCCTCCGGGTGGTCGGCGGCTGGACCCGGGGGCGGCGCGCCGGCCTGGTCCTCGGGATCGTCGTGTCCAGCGTGCTGTTCACCCTGGTGCACGGGGCGACCGACGCGTACCTCGTGCTCTGGTACCTGGTCCTGTTCGGCGGGCTGGCCGTCATCACCTGGCGTACCGGGGGTCTGGAGATCGCGGTCATGCTCCACGCCGTCCTGAACACGCTGTCCCTCGCCGCCGCGCCGTACCTGCGGATCGACCTCGGTGCGGCGCTGCAGGGCCGCTCGGAGACCGTGGGGACCGCCTACCAGCTCGTCCCCACGATCACCGTCGTCGCGCTCACCGCCGTCGTCTGGTGGGCCACCCGCCGGACCGGCCCCGCGCGGACGACGCCGTCGCGCCTGCCGGAGCGCACGCCGGCGCCCGTCACCCGGAACTCGCGGTAGGACGGCCTACGTGGACAGCAGCCGCTCGACCTCACCGATCCGTGCGTCCAGGCGGGCCGACCGGACGCCGCGTGCGGATCGGCGTGCCCGGTCGATCGTGGCGCGTCCGGCGTCGTGGACCCCGGCGCGGGCGTAGGCCTCGGCGAGCCACTCCTGTTCCAGTACCTACCGCCCACGCCCCGTCCCGGTCCGCGCGGCGAGCTCGACGAGCTCCCGTGCCGGCCCGGCAGGCGGACGTCCGCGGGGCCAGATCGCGGCGAGGCGGCGGTCCAGCGCGAGACCGCGGACGGGCACGGCGACGAGGGTCCCCCCGGCGAGCTCCCCGGCCACGGCGAGCGAGCTGAGCACCGCGGGTGCGACGCCGTCGGCCGCGGCGTTCTTGATCGCCGTCGTCGACCCGAGCTCCAGCACGGGCTCGACGGGCGCCCCTGTCCCGGCCCGGTCCAGGGCCTCGTCGAGGTGTTCGCGGGTGCCGGAGCCGCGCTCCCGGGAGATCAGGGCGGTGGCGGCGAGCCGGGCCGGTGTGACGCCGCGGCGGCCGGCCCAGGGATGGCCGGGGGCGACGACGACGGTGAGGTGGTCGCGGGCGACGATCTGCTCGTCGAGATCGGGGGAGTGCCGGGGTCCCTCGACGAACCCCAGGTCGGCCCGGCCGGCGAGCACGTCGTCCTGGACGTCGCTGGAGTTGTGCGAGGTCAGTGCGACGCCGGTGCCGGGCAGGCGGTCCCGCAGGGCGATCAGCCACCGGGGCAGCAGGTACTCGGCGACGGTGAGACTGGCCGCGACCCGCAGCCGGGCGTCCTGCCGGGTGCGCAGTGCGGTGACGCCCTCGTCCATGGCCCGCGCCGCGTCGACGGCGGTGCGTGCCCAGTCGGCGACGAGTGCGCCGTCCCGGGTGAGCGTGGTGCCACGGGTGGTGCGCTCCAGCAGGGTCAGTCCGAGTGCGGACTCGAGGGTCTTGATTCGAGCGCTGACGGCGGCCTGGCTGACCCCGTGTGCGGCGGCGGCCTTGCCCATGCTGCCGAGGCCGGCGACGCTGAGCAGCAGGTCGAAGGCCGCGAGATCGGCCACCCGCGGTGGTAGGGGCACAAGCGGAGATTGTGGCGGCACAAGGTCCACCCCGCTACCGCGGACCGCACCGGGAGCGCACGGTGGTGGCCATGACGTCCTCCGAGCTGAGCACCGCGGCCGCGCGGGAGTGCCCCGTGGACACCACGGGGCACGGCACCGGTCGCCACCGGCTGTCCCGTGCGGGACTGCTGCGCGACCTGGACCGGCCCGGCGACCTCTTCTCCGGCATCGGCCCGAACTGGTACTCGTCGATCATGGGTACCGGCATCGTCGGTGTCGCCGCCGCGACGCTCCCGGTGCAGGTCCCCGGCCTGCACACCTTCGCGGTCGGGATCTGGCTGCTCGCCTCCTTCCTGCTCGTGACGCTGACCGCCGCGTGGGCGGTCCACTGGGTCCGCCACACCGGCACCGCGCTGGGGCACGCGCGGAACCCGGTCATGGCCCAGTTCTGGGGCGCGGTCGCGATGGGTGTGATGACCGTCGGCGCGGGCGCGGTGAAGTTCGGCGGACCGTTCCTCGGCGCCACCGGGGCGATCGGTGCCGGCTGGACGCTGTGGGGGATCGGCACCGTGCTCGGGCTGGTCACCGCGGCGTGGATCCCGTACATGATGATCGTCCACCACAGGATCGAGCAGGGGTCGGCGTTCGGGGGCTGGCTGATGCCGGTGGTGCCGCCGATGGTCTCGGCCGCCAACGGGGCGCTGCTGGTGCCGCACACCCCGGCCGGGTGGCAGGCGTCGATGGTGGTCGCCTGCTACGCGATGTTCGGGATCAGCCTGTTCGCGACGCTGGCGATCCTCCCGCAGGTGTGGAACAGGCTGGTCGTGCACGGGACGGGGCCCGCGGCCACGGTACCGACGATGTGGATCGTCCTCGGTCCGCTGGGGCAGTCGGTGACCGCGGCGAACCTGCTGGGCGACCAGGCGGGCGTGCTGGGCGAGCCCTACGCGACCGGGGCGCACGTGTTCGGGATCTTCTACGGGGTTCCGACGTGGGGTTTCGCGATGATCTGGCTGGTCATCGCGGCCGCCGTCACCGTCCGGACGGCACGGCAGAGGCTGCCGTTCGCGCTGACCTGGTGGAGCTTCACGTTCCCCGTCGGGACGTGCGTGACCGGGACCAGCGCGCTGGCCGCGCACCTGCACCTCCCGCTGCTGGCGGTCACCGCGACGGCGCTCTACGTCATGCTGGTGGTCGCGTGGGCGGTGGTGTCGGTCCGCACCGCGCACGGCTCGCTGGTCCGTGGGTACCTCTTCGCCCCCGCCTGACCTCGCGTTCCGGGTGACGGCGGACCGTGGCCGATGTCCCCGCGGCCGAGTACCTTCCGGGCGGAGGACGTTGTCGATGTGCGAGATGGCCGAGGAGACGCCGGACGAGGCGGAGACCGGGCCGCAGGATGGTGGCACCGGGCCGCCGTCGCGGCGTGCGATCGCGATCGGGGCCTCGGCCGGCGGGATCGAGGCCCTGCTGGAGCTGGTCCCGTTGCTGGAGCCCGGGCTCGCGGCCCCGGTGCTGGTGACGGTGCACCAGCCGGCGGCCGCCACGACCGTCCTGCCGCAGCTGCTGGCCCGTCGAGGGCGGTTGCCGGTCGGGCACGCGCAGGACGGGGAGACCCTGTTGCCGGGCCGCGTGTACGTCGCCCCGCCGGACCGGCACCTCATGGTGGACAAGGGCCGGGTCGTGCTCAGCAGCGGCCCGAAGGAGAACGGGAACCGGCCCGCGATCGATCCGCTGTTCCGTTCGCTGGCCCTGGACGCCGGGGCGGGTGCGGTCGGGGTGGTCCTCAGCGGGGCGCTCGACGACGGCGCGTCGGGGGCGCTGGAGGTGGTGCGCCACGGCGGGACGGTCATGATCCAGGAACCCGACGAGGCGCTCTACCCGAGCATGCCGCTCGCTACGCTCGAGCAGGTGCCGGGTGCGTTCGTGCGACCGGTGGCCGGGCTCGGCGCCATCCTCCCGGGCGTCGTCGACCGCGCCGGTCCCCTGCGGTCCACCGGCCACGGATCGGCCCGGCTGCGCTGGGAGGTCGCGATCGCCCGGATGGAGGGTTCGGAGATGTCTGCTCCCGATGCGGCCGGTACGGCGGCCGGGCTGGCCTGCCCGGACTGCTCCGGTCCGCTGTTCGAGATCCACGACGGGGGACTCCCGCGGTACCGGTGCCGGGTGGGGCACGCCTGGTCGCAGCATGCCCTCGGCGCCCAGCAGGAGCAGTCGGTGGAGACTGCTCTCTACATGGCGCTGCGGGCCCTGGAGGACAAGGCGGCCCTGCAGCGACGCATCGCGGCCACGGCCGCCGAGCAGGGAGCCGACCGGGTGGTGGCACGCGCCCGAGCCGCCGCCGACGAGGCGGTGCGCTCGGCGCGGGTGCTCCGGCGGCTCCTGGGCGGTGCGGGGGACGAGGATCGGGGAAGGAGCAGGACGGAATGAGCGATGTGGCCCGCGACGGGGGGCCCGACCCGGAGTTCGAGCATCTGCTGGACTTCCTGAAGGAGATGCGCGGCTTCGACTTCACCGGCTACAAGCGGTCGAGCCTGCGCCGGCGGATCGAACGGCGGATGCAGCAGCTGGCGATCAGCGGGCTCGACGAGTACCTGGACCGGCTGCAGGTCGACCAGGACGAGTTCGCCCGCCTGTTCAACACGATCCTGATCAATGTGACCGGGTTCTTCCGGGACCACGACTCGTGGATGCACCTGCAGCACGACGTGTTGCCGTCGTTGCTGGCCACCCTGTGGCCGGGCGAGCCGGTACGGGTGTGGTCGGCCGGGTGCGCCAGCGGTGAGGAGACCTACGGGCTCGCGATCCTGCTGGCCGAGGCACTCGGTGCGGAGGGTTTCCGCGAGCGCGTCAAGATCTACGGGACGGACGTCGACGAGGACGCGCTCGCCACGGCCCGCCAGGCGGCCTACACCGCCAAGGACCTCGAGGCCGTGATCCCCGAGTGGCGGGACCGTTACTTCGAGCGCAACGGCCAGCGCTACGTGTTCCGCCCCGACCTGCGCCGGTCGGTGATCTTCGGTCGCAACGACCTCGTCCAGGACGCCCCGATCGGCCGGCTCGACCTGCTGGTGTGCCGCAACACCCTGATGTACCTCAACGCCCAGACCCAGGCCCAGGTGCTGGGCCGGTTCCACTTCGCGTTGAAGCCGGGCGGAGCGCTGTTCCTGGGCAAGGCCGAGATGCTGCTCAGCCACACGCGCCTGTTCGTGCCGACGGACCTCAAGCGCCGCTTCTTCCGGAAGTCCGACTCACCCGGTCTGCGGGTGACGTCGCTGGAGCCGCTGTTCTCGAACGACGCCGCGAGCGTGCCGCGGGTCGAGGACGAGACGCTGATGTCCAGCCCGGTCGCGACGCTCGCGGTCTCCCCCGACGGCGTGCTCGGACTCGCCAACCGCCGTGCGGAGACCCAGCTCGGGCTCTCCGGCCGTGAGGTCGGACGGCACGTCGGTGAGCTCGAGCTCTTCACACGCGTCGCGAAGCTCTCCTCGACCCTGGACCAGGTCCAGCAGCAACGCGGCTCGGCGGTGCTGCACGAGGTCAAGTGGACCCACAACAACGAGACGATGCACTTCGACGTCCAGCTCGTGCCCCTCCCCGTCGACGGCAACGGCGGCACCCCGGCGGCGATCTTCTTCACCGACGTCAGCCGGTACCGCCAGCTCGCCAAGGAGCTGGAGCAGGCCCACCGGCAGGTCGAGTCCGCCTACGAGCAGCTGCAGTCGACGGTCGAGGAGCTGGAGACCACCAACGAGGAGCTCCAGTCGACGGTCGAGGAGCTGGAGACCACCAACGAGGAGCTCCAGTCCACGAACGAGGAGCTCGAGACGATGAACGAGGAGCTCCAGTCCACCAACGACGAGCTCCAGTCGATCAACGACGAGCTCCGGGACCGCACGGCCGAGCTCGACGGCACCAACGACTTCCTCCAGGCGGTGCTGGAGAGCCTGCGTTCCGCCGTCGTGGTCGTCGACTCGGAGCTGATGGTCCTGGCCTGGAACCACCGCGCCGCGGACCTGTGGGGCCTTCGTTCGGACGAGGCGACGGGCCGCCACCTGCTCAACCTCGACATCGGGCTGCCCACCGAACGGATCCGGCCGATCGTGTGGGACACGCTCGCCGAACGCCGTCCCGAGGACGACGAGGACGGTGCGGAGCCGGTCGTCGTGACCGAGCGGGAGGACGACCGGTCCGGCTCCGACGGCCGGCCCGACCGGTCGACCGTCGTCGTCGACGCGATCAACCGGCGCGGGCGGACCGTGCGGATCGAGGTCGCGGTCGCCCCGCTCCGTTACCACGAGCGGGGGCGCAGTGGAGCGATCATCGTGATGGACCAGATCGAGCCGTCCGACTGAGGCCACGTCATCGGTGCCCGTGACTGCTGCGTCACACCGGCACGCGCGGCTATCCTGGTGGGGTGGCCGAGGTCGACGCCGCCGCGAACGTCGAGGCCTTCCTGCAGTCGGTGTCCGAGCTGCTCGCGCAGCCCGTGGGCCCCGACGCCGGAGGGGCCGACCCCGCGGCGGACAACGCTGAGAACCGGGCGATCGTCCGCGCCCGCGCACGGCTGGCCCGCAGCCGTGCCGAGGCGCTCGGGGAGCGCCTCGAGGACCTCGGGCGGCGCCACGCCGACTTCCTCGCCGTCCACCGGCACGACGCCCCCCAGCGTTCCGCGGCGCACCACCAGGCCGTCGGGATGCTGATGGGGATGTTCGGGCTGACCGGGAAGCAGGCCGGGGAGCTGCTGGCCATGCTGAGCTGGCAGCAGGACCGTCCGCCGGAGGCACTCGCCCGGCGGATGGTCACCGAGTGCGAACGCGGCGGCGACCCGGCGAACGTGCTCCGCGACGGCGGCGTGACCGGCAGGCACAGCGTGCCGCTGGTCGTCCGGCGGGCGGTCGCCTTCATCGAACGGCACGCCCACGAGGACATCACCAGCGACCACATCGCCACCGCGGCCGGTGTCGGCCGCCGCCGGCTGCAGCACGCGTTCCGGGAGCACTGCGGCGTGAGCCCGACCCGGTACCTGCGCCGGGTCCGCCTCGCCCACGCACACCGTGAGCTCCTCGCCGCCGACCCGACCCGCGGTGACACCGTCGGGGCGATCGCCGACGCCTGGCAGCTGCCGCACCACGGCCGTTTCGCCGTCGAGTACCGGGCGGCGTACGGGGTCACGCCGGCGACGACCCTGCACCGCTGAGCAGGGCGCACCCCGGGCAGCCGGGTATCGTCGACGCCGTGGCGGACGGCAGGCGGCGGGTGACGATCGCGGACATCGCCGCCCGGGCCGGGGTGTCTAAGGCCGCCGTCTCCTACGCGCTGAACGGTGTGCCCGGCGTCAGCCCGGCCGTGCGCCAGCAGATCCTCGACATCGCCGCCGAGCTGCGGTTCCGTCCCAACCGGATCGCCCAGGACCTCCGCGCCGGGACGGCCAAGGTCATCGGGATCCTGCTCGACAACATCGAGAACCCGGTCTACACCGAGATCGCCGGCGCCGCCGTGTCCGCCGCCGCCGAGCGGGGCTACGAGGTCTTCGTCTCCCACCTCGGCACGGCCTCGGACCGCAAGACCGAGGTCGCGCTCTCGCACGTGGACCGCAACATCAGCGGACTGATCCTCACCTCGGTGACGGTCGAGGACATCCCGCTGCTCGCCTCGCTGCGCGAGCGCGGCGTCGCCTGCGTCCAGGCCTACCGGGGGCTGACCGAGGTGCCGAACGACTGGGTCGGCATCGACGACCGGGCCGCCGCCCGCGAGCTCGCCGCGCAGGTGCTCGCCGGCGGGCGGCGTTCGGTCGCGATCCTCAGCGGTGTCCGGGAGTCCGTGGTGGCGCGGAACCGCGTCGCCGGGTTCCGGGAGGCGCTGGCGGAGCGCGGCATCGAGCCCGTCAACCCGGACGACGTCTGGGGGCCGCTGACCCGCGAGGCCGGCGTCACCCGCGCCCGGGACGTGCTCGACCGGCACCCCGGCACCGACCTCCTGCTCTGCGCCAGCGACGTGATCGCCGTCGGTGCCTGGGACCACGCCCGGGAGGCGGGGCTGTCCGTACCCGGCGACCTCGCGATCACCGGCTTCGACGGCACCGGCATCGCCAGCGCCGGACCGCTGCAGCTGAGCACGGTGAACGCGCCGCGCCGGGTCATGGGGGAGTGCGCGGCGACGATGCTGATCGACCGGATCGAGGGGGCCGACGGCCCGCCGATCCGGCGGATGCTGCCCTACGAGACCGTCCTGCGGGACTCCACCGGGGAGGGCGGCGCCCCGGCGGCCCGCCCGGCCCGGGCGGGCCGGGCGGCCACCTGACGGCTACGACGCCGTCACTGCAGGCCGGTCGGGCCGAGCCGCAGGTCCCCCGCGGTGATCCCCCCGTCGACCGGGATGACCTGGCCGGTCACGAACCGCGAGTCGTCGCCGAGCAGGAACCGGATCACCGGCGCGACGTCCTCGACCGACCCGATCCGGCCCATCGGCGTCCGCGCCCTGATCTCCTCGGCGAACCGGCCCGAGACGAGCAGCGACGCGGCGAGCGGGGTCGCGACGTAGCCGGGGCTCACGGCGTTGACCCGGATCCCGTGCGGGGCCCACTCCACGGCGAGGGTCCGCGTCAGCGCCAGCACACCGCCCTTCGACGCGGCGTACGAGGCGAAACCCGGTGCCCCGTAGTGCGCCAGCATCGAGGTGATGTTCACGATCCGCCCGGGACGGCCCGCCGCGACCAGCCGGTCCGCGAACGCACGGCACACCTCGAACGTTCCGTGGAGGTTGACGTCGACGACGGTCGTCCAGCTCTCCTCGAGGACGTCCTGCGCCCGCTCGCGGCGGTTGAGCCCGGCGCAGTTGACGAGCTGTTCCGGCAGGATCCCCGCCTCGTCGAGCCCGGCGAACAACGCCCGGACCGAGGCCACGTCGCTGACGTCGACGCGGGCCGGCCGCACCCGTCCGGGGAGCCCCTTCCCCTCCAGTTCCGCCGCCAGCCCGGCCGCGGCCCGCTCGTCGATGCCCGCGCAGACGACGTCGGTCCCGCCCGTCGCCAGCAGTTCCACCGTGGCCGCACCGATACCGGTCGCACCGCCGGTCACCAGGGCCCATCCCATTTCGATCCGCTCCTCTCGACGGGGCCGGACGGCCACGTCAGTTCATGAAGATGCCGCCGTTGACGTCGAGCGTGTGCCCGGTGATCCAGGCGGCGGCGTCGGACACCAGGAAGACGACGGCGGCGGCGAGCTCGTCGGGCGTGCCCATCCGCGGGACGGGATAGCCCTCCGGCGCGTAGTCCCGGCCGTGGGTCATCGGCGAGTCCACGGGGCCCGGCGCGATCATGTTCACGGTGACGCCGTCGCCCCCGTACCGGCGGGCCAGCCACTTGCCGAGCGCCCCGACCCCGCCCTTGGACGCCACGTAGGCGGCCCCGGAGTTGACGCCGCCGACCCGGGCGGCGATCGAGGAGAACAGCACCAGCCGGCCCGCCCCGGCCGTCACCAGGTGCGGCAGGACCGTCCGGGAGACGACGTAGGAGCCGGTCAGGTTGACGTCCAGCTGCCGGCCCCACTCCGGGCGTTCCAGGTCCGCGATCGCGGTCTCCGACACGACCCCGGCGCAGTGCACGGCGATGTCGAGGCCACCGAACCCGGTGACCGCGCGGTCGACGGCGGCCGCGACCGACGCGTCGTCGGCGACGTCGGCGACGGCGCCGACGGCGGTCCCGCCCCGGGCGGCGACGGCGGCGCACACCTCGTCGACCGGCTGCCGGTCGACGGCGACGACGCGCACGCCGTCGCGCGCGAGTGCCAGCACCGTCGCCCGGCCGATGCCCGAGGCCGCGCCGGTGACCAGGGCGCTCCGGCCCGCGATCCCGGTCGCGCTCAGCACGACGCACCCCGGCCTGCCCCGGCCGCGGTGCGCGCCGGGCCGGTCCCGACGCCGGCGAGGTCGATGCCGCGGGTCTCCCGCAGGAACAGTGCCGCCACCAGCGAGAGCAGTGCGGTCGCCGCGTAGAACCAGGACGGTGAGAGCGGGTTCGCGGTGGTCGCGACAAGGAAGGTCGCGATGAAGGGCGCGGTGCCGCCCATCGTCGAGTTCGCGATGTTGGTGACCAGGGCGACGCCGGTGTACCGCACCCGGGTCGGCATCCTCTCGGAGAAGGTCACGAACAGCGCGCTGTTGAAGACCGACACGCAGACGAAGCAGACCGACTGGGCGAGCATCGCGAGCCTGACCGAGCCGAGCTGCATGAGCTGGAACATCGGGATCGCTAGGACCAGGCCCGCGCCCGAACCGGCCAGAAGGACCGGGCGGCGGCCGAACCGGTCCGCGAGGTAGCCGCCGACCGGCAGGGTGAGGATGCCGAGGACCAGCGCGAGGCTCGTGCTGACGAAGGCCACGGTCGAGGAGAACCCGGCGGTCGTCCGCAGGTAGGTGGCGGTGTAGACGGACGCGGTGTAGAAGCCACCGGCGGACAGCCCGTAGAGGGCCACGAGGTGTGCGATCGTCTTCCACGACGTCCGCAGCAGCGTCGTGATCGGCAGGCTGCTGACCTGCTGCTCCTCCTTGAGCGCGGTGAACTCGGGGGAGTCGTGCAGGTTGTTGCGGATGTAGAAGCCGATGATCCCGATGACGGCGCTCAGCAGGAACGGGAGCCGCCAGGCCCAGTCGATCGCCTGCTGCTCGGTGAACAGCGAGCTGATCGCGAGGCCCGTCAGCGACGCCGCCAGCGAACCCAGGTACATGCCGCCCATGACCAGGGCGGTCTGGAAGCCGCGCCACCGGGTGGGGGCGTGCTCGGAGACGAACACGTTCGCCCCGCCCACCTCGCCACCGGCGGAGAAGCCCTGCAGGCAGCGGCAGAGGATCAGCAGCATCGTCGCCCAGATGCCGAGCGTCGCGTAGGTCGGGAGCAGCCCGATGAGCAGCGTCGATCCCGCCATCAGCAGCAGCGTCCAGGTGAGCGCGGTGCGGCGGCCGTAGCGGTCGCCGATGTGCCCGAAGAACAGGCCGCCGGGGATGCGCAGGAAGAACGCCACCGCGAAGGCGGCGAACGTCTCCAGCAGCGCGGTGTTGGGGTCCTCGGAGGCGAAGAACTGCACGCTCAGCAGGGCGGCCATGTAGCCGTAGATGCCGAAGTCGTAGTACTCGACGATCGTGCCGAGCACGGCACCCTTGATGACCTTGACGCTCGACTGGCGTGGCGGGGGCGCGGTGGGGGAGTGGTCAGTGGACACGACTGTGTATCCCGTCTGGAGTTCGGGTGACGCGGACCGGCGACGTCGCCGGGGAGGGGGCGCGGGCCCCGCGGGTCAGCGGATCAGGTCGTCCACGAGCGCGACGTCGAGACCGACGTCGCGGTAGTGCTCGCGGGTCTTGTCGATCTTGCTGAAGACGTCCTCGATGCCGAGCATCCCGAAGTCCGCGTCCACGTAGATGTAGGCACCCGTCGTGATGAAGAGGGTGATCATCTCCTGGCAGTCGGACGGCACCTCGAGGGTGTGCACGTCGCCGGGGGGGGTCGAAGGCGAAGCTGCCCTCCTCGGACCACCAGTCGTACTCCAGGTAGTGCCAGCGCCCGCGCAGCGTGAACGCCTGCACCGCACCCACGTGCCGGTGGCGGGAGACGACGCCCTGGCGGCGCCCGCGCAGCAGGTTGACGAACTTGCCCTCCCCGGGCTGGAACATCAGCGGCCGGAACTCGACCCCGGGCGAGTGCTCGCCCTGCGGGACCCAGAGTCGTTCGTCGCAGTCCAGGTCGAGCGCACCCGGGGTGATCATGTCGTCGACCATCCCGTAGAGCCTCGGCCCGTCGTAGGGCTTGACCGCGTCCTCGATTGGTGTGGACACCCTGCCGTCCTTCCGCAGTAGGTCTGAACTTAAACGGTTAACTTAACCGTTTAATGGACAGTAGCAGCGGGTAGTCACGGCGGCAATGGTCCGTCCGGCGGCGGGGTGGCCCCGGACGCGGGAGATCCGGCCCGGACCGTTCGTGCCGGTCGGGGCCGGATCGGCTGGTGGGGCGGGCGTCCGTGACGCCCCTGCCTCACGTCGTGTCGGGCTCCCGGGTGTAGGTGCAGAGCGCCGCGATGACGAAGACGTCCAGCGTGATGATCAGCAGCGACCAGAGCGGGTACAGCGGGATGAACAGGAAGTTCGCGACCATGCTCAGGATCACGACCACGATCCCGACCACCCGGCCCCAGGTCTGGCCCGCGAGCACGGCGCAGCCGGCCAGCGCCACGACGACCCCGACGATCAGGTGCACCCAGCCCCACGTCGTCAGGTCGCAGGAGAAGACGTACTCGGGGCCGATCACGTAGACCTCGTTGCGGAACAGCCCCACGAGTCCCTGGATCGCGCCGAACACACCGGCGACGATCATGATGATCCCGGCGAAGAACGCGAGACCGGTCCTCCACCCCTCGCGATGGTGCGGCCGCGTGGTCGCCTCCCCGGCGGTGGTCGCGGCCTTCTCGGACAGAGACATGTCAAACCTCCCGGACAGCGGGCACGTCGTCCCGACGAGGGTCGTCGTCCGGCTCCGATTCCTCCTCACCCGGCAGGGGTGAGATGCGCTGCAACGAGAGCACCTCCAGGCCCAGGTCACTGCAGAGCTCCAACAGGGAGTGCAGGTCGGCCTGCTCGGGGAAGACCCCGAGCAACGTCGTGTGTGACGGCACGGTCCGCACCTCGAGCGCTCCGAACGCGCTCCGCGCCGGCCCGGACAGCCGCCCGTTCACACACACCTCGTACCGCGCCATCGCCGATGCTCCCGTCCGCGCGCGCCCCGGTCTGGACGGCCGAGGCTCGCCGCCCGCGGCCCCGCGAGTCATCGCCCGTGCCGGATGAGCACCGACCGTCAGCGGTGCCCGCTGTCGATCAGGCCGCGCTCGTGCGCCGCGACCACCGCGAGCCTGCGGTTGCTCACCCCGAGCTTCGCGTAGATCGACCGCACGTGGCTCTTGACCGTGTTCACCGAGACGGTGAGGTCCGCGGCGATGTCGTCGAGCGAGAGCAGGGAGGGCAGCAGCTCGAGGACCGTGATCTCCCGGTCGCTCAGCAACGCCTGCTGCGGCGTCCGGCCGAGACCCGCGTCGAGCGCGCGCCTCGCGATCTCGTTGTGGCTGCCGAAGCTGCCGAGCTGATGGACCAGCAGCTCGTGGACACCCGGTTCGGCGACGGCGAACGGGCGGATCGTGCCGAGCGGTCCGGCCCAGGCGAGCGCGGTCTGCAGTGCGTGCCGCGCGGCGAGCCGCTCGTCGGCCGCCATCGCGATCGAGGTCTCCAGGAGCCAGGCGTCCACCACGGTGGCGGGCAGCAGGACCGGGACCGACCCGTCGAGGACGGGCCGGACCAGGGCCCGCGCCCGCCCCCGGTGGCGGCCGGCCGACTCGGTCCAGGCGCGCATCGTCACGAGCTCGCCGCAGTCGCCGGTCCGTTGCGCCGCCCACGCGAGCGCGCTCTGCGCGGCGGCCGGGTGCCCGAGCAGGAGCGCCAGCCGGCACTCCAGCATCGCGAGCGCCGCGGCCTGCTCGGCCCCGATGCCGTGGGTGCCGAAGTCGGCACGGGCCCGCTGCAGCTCCGTCAGGCCCCGCGCGCGGTCCCCGAGGTCGAAGGCGGCGGCGCCGTGGACCGCCTGCAACGCGAACCGGACCGCGGGCGACGCCGAGCCCGCTCCCTCGGTGAGCCCCTCGGCGGCGATGCGCTCGGCGTCCGCGGTCTCGCAGGCCATGAGCTCGGCGTAGGACAGCAGCGCCCGGGCCGTCGTGGGCAGCGCCGTGCCGCCCCACCCGTGGTCGTCGGCGAGGATCAGGGCCTCCCGGCACACCGCCCGCGTCGTGGGCAGGTCGCCGTCGCCGGCCGCGACGACACCGAGCAGGGCCAGCGACACCGCCCGCAGGTGGTCGAAGCCGTGCCGGCGGCCGAGTGACAGTGCGGCGTCCAGCTCGGCGTGCGCCCCCTCGCGGTCGTCGCCCAGCAGGGCCCGGCCACGGCTGAGCCGGGCCAGCGCCGCCGTGCCGGGGTCACCGGGCAGCGGGTCGTCGGGCTGCGGGTGGCCGGGCTGTGGGTCGCCGGGTTGCGGGGCGCCGGCGGGGAGCGGGTCCGGGGCCGTGCCGGGCTCCCCGGCGCCGAACTGCTCGGCGACCGCGCGGAGGACGCCGAGCTCCACGGGGTCGTCGCCGTCGGGAGGGCTGCGCCGGGCCGCGTCCAGGTCGTCGCGGGCGGCGGGCAGGTCGCCGTCGGTGAGGTGCCCGAGTGCCGAGGCGAGCGAGAGCCGCGGGCCGCACGCGTCGGTGCCCGCGAACGAGAGCGCTCGGCGCAGCGGGCGGAGGTCCCCGCGGAGCAGCAGCGGCACGGCGAACCGGTGCAGCAGCTCGACGACGAGCGCGGGGTCACCGGTCAGGACGGCGTGCTCCAGGGCGGCGCCGGGGGCGTCCTGACCGGCCCACCAGCGCGCGGCCACCGCATGCAGGTCCGCGACCCGGCGCTCGCCCTGGCGCTCCAGGTCGGCGGCCAGATGGGTGCGCAGGAGCTCCTGGATCCGGTACACGGCGGGGTGTTGCCCGGCGGTGGAGAGCAGCGAGGTCCGGTGTTCGAGCCGGTCGAGCACGCTGCCGGCGTCGTCCAGGCCGGACAGCTCGGCGGCGAGCCCGGTCGGGACCGGGTTGCAGATGCTGATCACCCGTAGGAACTCGCGCACGTCGTCGGGCAGGCCGGAGAGGATCTCGCCGACGAGGTAGTCGCCCACCGAGCGGTCGTCCCCGGAGAACTGGGCCAGGAACGCCGTCCGGTCGGGGGCCTTCTCGAGGCCGAGCGCGGCGAGCCGCAGCCCCGCGACCCACCCGCCGGTCCGGGTGTGGAGCACCTCGACCTGGGACGGGGTCAGGTGCAGGCCCGACTGCTCCAGCAGGGCCGCCGCCTCGCGGCGGGTGAAGGCCAGGTCGTCGGCACGCAGCTCCCGGACCCGGCCGCCCAGACGCAGCCGGGGCAGCGACAGCGGTGGGTCGAACCGGCTCGCGAGGACGAGATGGACGTTCGGCGGCTTCACCCGGGTGAGGATCCGGACGCCGTGCACGGCGTCCGGGTCGACGAGCTCGTGGACGTCGTCGAGGACCAGGCGGAGCGGGCCCGGGAGGGCGGCCAGCGCTGCGGCGAGATCGGCGACGAGCTCGGGCAGGGCTCCCGGCCGCCATGCCCACGGGGCTCGCAGACGGCTGTCCGGGGGTACCGACGGGCAGCCCGCGATCGCCGCCACGACCGACGCCCACAGCCGGCTCGGCTTGTTGTCGTCCCGGTCGACGGTGACCCAGGCCGTGTCGACCGTCGGGTCGTCCCGTGCCCAGGCCGCGAGCAGCAACGTCTTGCCGTACCCGGCCGGGGCGGAGACCAGGGTGAGGTCGGCCGCGGCGCCCCGGTCGAGCTCGCGGTTCAGCGCGGCGCGCAGCACGGCCTCGGGAGGGACGTGCGGCACCGTGATCTTGACGGCCGGGACCGGTGCCGCAGGCTCGTGACGATCGGGTGGAGGTGTCAGGGCGATCTCCCGGCGGGGGTCGTCCGCCCCGGCGTCCGTGCGCCCGGGGCGCCGCGACGGGGCTGGTGGTGTGCGCTCCGTGAGGGGTCACCCCCTTCCGCGGCGAGGCCGCCGTGCGGTCACCGACCGGCCGCCCCGACGGCGGGCCTCGTACCGTGCTCCCGACCCGTGCGTGATCACATCGCCAATGTTGTTGACGGCCAACGGGCTCGCCCCGTCGCCGGGATCAGCCGGTACCGCGCGTGCCGGGCGGCGGATCGGCCGCCGGACCGCCGTCGGACGTGCGCGGTCCGTGGCCGTCCTCGGCCCGCTCGACGGCCCCCAGGAGGAGCCGGGCGACCAGCCCGACGACGATCAGCCCGAGGATCATCTGGGTCGTCACGAGGATCCGCGTGAGGCTCGTCGTCGGCACGATGTCGCCGAACCCGACGGTGGCGAAGACGGTCACCGTGAAGTAGAGCGCGTCGGTCCGGTCGAGCACCTGGTTGAAGCTGTCCGGACGTTCGTGGGCGACGATGCAGTAGGCGGAGGCGTAGAGCACCAGGAAGAGCGGGAAGCCCGTGGCGACGGCCTTCGCGGCGCGCAGCCGGGGGAAGTCCGACCGGCCGACCGCCCGCACCTGGGCGACGACCAGCCAGCCGTAGACGGCGAGGCCGCTCGCGAACATGGCCCCGGTCGCGAGGTTCAACGGGCGGTCGAGCGGGGCCAGGTAGTAGACGGCGACGAGCAGCACGATCGAGGCCGTGGAGCTCAGTATCGCGACCACCAGCGCCCGGCGGGCCGAGGGGCTGGACGTGCCACCACTCGTCATCGCCGTGGTCCCGTCGCCGCCCGGGCGTGCGGGCGCACCGGGCCACGTCCGCGGGGCCCTGAACCCCGGGACCTCCTGCCGCTTCGCACCGGCCCACCGAACCGCCGGTCCCGGCGGGCGGTCCTCACCCGCACCGGGCGATCCGCCGGGTGCGGTCGGGCCGGGCCGGACTCTCGCCCTCCACGGGTGATGGCGGCCGCCGCCGCCCGGCCTAGCTTCCGCGTCATGACGACTTCGGCAGCCGAGGCCCCGGCCGCTGCTCCGCCGGCCGGCGCCGCGTCGCAGGTCCCCCCGGAGACCGGCGGCGCGGTGGCTCAGCCGAGCATGCCGCGGGCGCTGGTCATCCTCCTCGGCCTCGCGGCGGCGACCATCGCCGCGGCGGGCATGCAGGCGGTCGCCTGGCTGATCGGCCCCGCCTTCATGGCGCTGATCATCGTCATCGCGGTCGCACCGGTGCAGGGCTTCCTGCGGCGGCACAACTGGCCCGGCTGGGCGACGACCCTCGTGGTGGTCCTGCTGGTCTACGCGATCCTCCTCGGGCTGGCCCTCGGGATCGTCTACTCGGTGGCCCGGCTGGCGACCGAGCTCCCCCAGTACGCCGGATCGGCCACCGCCCTCGTGAACCGGGCGACGGCGGGCCTGGCCGCGATGGGCATCGGTCCCGAGCAGCTGCAACAGGCCGCCGGTTCGCTGGACCTCGGCAAGCTGGCCGGCCTGCTCGGTGCCCTGCTGAGCAGCGTGGCCGGTCTGGCGACCAACTTCGTGTTCCTGCTCGCACTGCTGCTGTTCCTCGGGGTCGAGTCGAGCGGGGCCGGTGACCGCCTCGCCGCGATCGCCGCCGGCCGTCCCGCCACCAGCGCGGCCCTGGCCCGCTTCGCGTGGGGCACCCGGCAGTACCTGATCGTCACGACGGTCTTCGGGCTCATCGTCGCGGTGCTCGACTGGGTCGCGCTGCTGATGCTGGGCATCCCGCTGGCGGCGACCTGGGGCCTGCTGGCGTTCGTCACGAACTACATCCCGAACGTCGGCTTCGTCATCGGGGTGATCCCGCCGGCGCTGCTCGGGCTGCTGACCGGCGGTCCCGAGCTGATGATCATCGTGATCGTCGTCTTCTGCGCCATCAACTTCGTCGTCCAGTCGATCATCCAGCCGCGGTTCATCGGCGACGCCGTCGGGCTGTCGGTGACGGTGACGTTCGTGGCCCTGGTGTTCTGGGCCTGGTTGCTCGGACCGCTCGGGGCGATCCTCGCGGTCCCGCTGACGCTGCTGGCCAAGGCCATGCTCGTGGACATCGATCCGAGCGCCCGCTGGGCCGACGCCCTGCTCCGGTCGAAGCCGAAGGGCGAACCGGACACGCCGCCCGGCGAGCCCCCCGAGGAGGAGTACCACGGCCGGCTGCACCGCCTGCGACGGCGGCGGAAGGCGACCGACCCGGACACCGACGGTGCGGCCGTCCTCCGGGCGGGCGACACCGGGAACGGCCCGGTACCCCCGGTCCCGGGCTGAGCCCGCGGCGCCGAACCATCCCCGACGGATGAGGCACGGACCCCGTCCAGGTCGGGAGCATCCCCACGGTCCGGCACCCCTGCGACGCCGTCCCCGCCGCCGCGAGCGGCGCGTGACGGCGGCGCAGCTCGGAGAGGAGACCGACATGACCGACACCGGGCGTACGCCGGCCGGGGCCGGCCGTCGCGGCCTCGGCGCAAGCACCTGACGGATGCTGCGGGAGCGGTCGTGAGCACCAGTACCCCGAACACCCCGCCGGGCGGCGCGCGCCCGCCCGAGCCCCGGCCCCTGAGCTGGAGCGAGCGGCGCCGCCTGCGCGCGATCGAGGCGTCCCTGGTCGACGCCGACCCGGCCCTGGCGTACTTGTTCGCCGAGGACCCGCGGGTCGGCCGCCGGCGGCTGCTCAAGCGGATCTGCTGGTGGTCGGTGGCGTGCGGGTTCCTCCTGATCGTCCTCGGTTCCTCCCTGTCCGCGGCCGTGCTGGTGATGCCGGGGCTGCTGGCGACGTTCGTCGTCCCCCCGATCGCCTGGTGGCTCGCCGAGATGCAGCCCGACGACCCCTGACGGCAGGAAGGACCCCGATGACGAAGGACGACGCCGGGCAGGAGGCCCGCGCCGGCGACGACACCGGCAGCACCGGTGTCCGCCCGGGGTGGGGGGTGATGACCGCCGCGTGCGTGTCGACGCTGGTGGTCAACGCGAACACCTCGGCGGTGAGCATCCTGCTGCCCTCGATCAGCGCCGACCTCCAGGTCTCGGTGGACGTCCTGCAGTGGGCGGTCACCGGTTACCTGCTCGTCGGTGCCGCGGTGATCGTCACCTCGGGCGCGATGGGTGACGTCTTCGGCCGCCGGCGGATCTTCGTGGCCGGGCTGCTGCTATTCGTGGTCTCCTGCGCGCTGATCGCGCTCGCCCAGAGCGGCTGGATGGTGGTGGCCGGGCGGCTGATCCAGGGCGCCGCGGGGGCCACGATCCTGGCCTGTGGGCTCAGCCTGCTCTCGGTGGCGTCGTCCGGGCCGGCCCAGATGCGCGCGGTCACCATGTGGGGCGCCGCCGCGGCGGCGGGCGCCGCGGGCGGTCCCGTGGTCGGCGGCGTCCTCAACGAGCTGACCGGCTGGCAGGGGCTGTTCTGGATCGCCGCCGTGATCGCCGCCGTCTGCGTCCCGCTCACGTTCCGCACGGTCGCCGAGTCCCGGGACCCGAAGCGGTCGCCCTCGATCGACCTCGCGGGCACGGCACTGATCGCCTGCGTGCTCGTCCCCTTCGTGTTCGCCATGACCGAGGGGCCGACGTGGGGGTGGCTGTCGGTCCCCACCGTGACCTGCCTCGTCCTGACCGTCGTGGCCTCGTTCGGCTTCGTCGCCGTCGAACGGCGGGTCGCGTCGCCGCTCGTCGACCTGCGGCTGCTGGGCAACGTGCAGCTCGTGGCGTCGACCTGGGTGATCTTCGTGGGGGCCGGTGCGATCGCCGCGCTCAGCTTCATGCTCAGCCTGTACCTGCAGAACCCGGCCACGCTCGGCCTGTCGAGCCTGCTCGCGGGCCTCGCCATGCTGCCGCTGGCCGCGGTCGTGATCATCCTGGCGCCCGCGGTCACCCCGCTGGCGCACCGGTTCGGCACCCGTGCCGCCGTGCTCGGCGGCTTCGTGATCCTCACCGCCGGGTTCGCCCTGCTGGCGCTGGTCACCCCGTCCTGGAGCTACAGCACGTTCCTGGTCCCGCTGCTGTGCGTGGCCGCCGGGCTCTCCCTGACGAACGGCCCCGCGTCGTCGGTCGCGACCTCCTGCGTCACACCGGACCAGGTCGGGCAGGCGTCGGGGATCTCCAACATGGCCCGCTACGTCGGCGGCGCGGTCATGACGGCCGTCGGTGCCGGCGTCTACGGGAACGTGATCTCGACCCGTACGGCGGACGGCGACGCGCAGGGCGACGCGCTCGCCGCCGGGTTCTCGGCCGGGTCCGTCGTGCTCGCGATCTTCTCGGCGGTCAGCATCGTGCTCGCCGTGTTCGCCTCCCGGCGCCCCGGCCGGCCGCGTGCCATCGACTACGCCGCGGCCGCCGCGTCGACGTCGCACACCCTGCCCGTGTCGGAGAGCGGCGTCGCGCGCTGACGCCCGCCGGCGGCGGGATCCCCCACCGAGGGTGATGTCCCGGGGCCCGCCGGTCCGAAGAGTCGAGGGGGTACGACGACCGGTTCATCGGACGGAGGCAGGGCATGGCGACCTTGACGGTGTGGAAGTTCGACACGGCGAGCGGGGCGGACGACGCGCTCCACCTGCTGCAACGCATGCAGAAGGAGGAGCTCCTCCGGATCGACGACGCCGCCTGCGTGTACTGGACGGAGGGCCGGAAGAAGCCGAAGACCGAGCAGCTGCACAACCTGACCGGGGGCGGGGCCCTCGGCGGCGGCTTCTGGGGCCTGCTGTTCGGGTTGATCTTCTTCGTCCCGCTCCTGGGGCTGGCGATCGGCGCGACGATGGGTGCGCTCACGGGCTCGCTCTCCGACGTCGGGATCGACGACGAGTTCATCAAGAAGGTGCGGGACAACGTCACCCCGGGGACGTCGGCGCTGTTCGTGATGACCTCGAACGTCGTCGAGGACAAGGTGCTCGACCAGTTCCGCGACACCGGAGCGACGCTCCTGTCGACCAACCTGTCCGACGAGCAGGAGTCCAAGCTGCGTGCGGCGTTCGCCGAGGAGGAGTAGCGGGGCGTGACCGTCGCCGAGGGGATGGAGCACGTCGCCACGGCGTTCGAGGTGATCGGCGCGGCCGTGCTCGTGCTGGGCCTGGTGCTCGCGGGCGTGCTCGCCGTCCGGGTCTGGCAGCGCACGAGGAGCGGCCGCGCCGGTTACCGCACCCTGCGCGAGACGTTCGGCGGGGTGCTGCTGCTCGGTCTCGAGATCCTGGTGGCCGCCGACCTCGTGCGGACCGTCGCGGTCGAGTCGACGCTGCAGAGCGTGGCGGTGCTCGGGCTCATCGTGCTGATCCGGACGTTCCTGAGCTTCTCGCTCGAGATCGAGATCGAGGGGATCCCGCCGTGGCGGCGGGCGCTCGTCGGCGGCGGACGGCAGCTGTCCGCGGCGGTGTCGCGGGCCGGCGCCACCGCGTCCGGCCCGGCAGGCACCGGTGGTGACGGCCGCGCGTGACCCGGGGCCCACCCCCCCGCGGGCGGTGTCCGGCCGGCCTGCCCGGCCGGACACTGCTCACCCGCCCCGAGGCGGAGGGAGGCCCGGGATGACGCCGACGGTCTACCGGTTCCGGATCGACGGGCACCTGTCCGAGCAGGCTGCCGAGGAGTTCTGCGACATGCGGATCGAGGAGGCCCGGGCGAGCACCGTCCTCGAGGGCACCGTGGTCGACGAGTCGCACCTGCACGGGATCATCGCCTCGATGCGGGTGCTCGGGCTGACCGTCGTCTCGGTCCGGCCGGTCGTGCGGTGACCGCCGCGCGCCGGCACCGGCCCGCGTTCATCCGCTCCGGACGAGGTGGGCCCCAGCGGGGCCGCCGATGCTCGCGCTCCGGAACCGGCGGTGCGAGGAGGGTGCTGTGAGCGGATCGCCGACGGGCCACGTCGTCGGGGCCCGGCAGGTGTTCGACCACGACCCGGCTGCACCGCTCGCGACGGTCGTCGTCCCGTCGGTGTTCGTCGCGGCCCGTGGGCCGGACCGGACGCTGCTGCTCGTGCGCCGGTGCGACAGCGGCGGCTGGGAGCTGCCGGGCGGCCGGGTCGACGTGGGCGAGTGCGCCGTGGCTGCGGCCGTACGCGAGACCGCCGAGGAGTCCGGCGTGCTCGTCGCGATCACCGGGATCGTCGGTGTCTACACCGATCCGGGGCTCGTCGTCCGGGCCGTCGACGGCGAGGTCCGTCAGCCGTTCAGCCTGGTCCTGCGGGCGGAGCCGGTCGGCGGAACCCTCTGCGCGGACCGGGAGGAGACCAGCCTCGCCGCGTGGCTCACCCCGGCCGAGATCGACCGGCTGCCGCTGGAACCGGGGGCCCGGCACCGGATCGACCACGCCCTGGCCGACGGCCCCGTCCCGTATCTGCACTGACCCTTCCCGGCACGTCCGTCACGTCACCTGGAGCCACGATGACCGCCACCCCGGTCCAGCCGGTCGACACCGCACCGGCGCCCGCCGGAACCTCCGTGGAGGAGCGCGAGGCGCGCGGCCGGACGGCGCGCCGGGACACGCCCCGCGGCGCGCACGCCGACTTCCGGCCGGACCCCGCGCGCCCCGGCCCGCTCCCGCTGCTCACCGCCCAGGACGCCGGACGCGTCCCCGAGCTCCTCCCGATCCGGTACGGCCGGATGGCCGCCACACCGTTCACGTTCTACCGCGGGGCGGCCGCCGTGATGGCCCGCGACCTCGCCGGTACCCCGGTCTCCGGCATCACCGCGCAGATCTCCGGGGACGCGTACCTGTCCAACTTTGGCTTCTTCGCCTCGCCCGAGCGGCGTCTGGTGTTCGACCTCAACGACTTCGACGAGACCCTGCGCGGCCCGTGGGAGTGGGACGTGAAACGGCTCGCCGCGAGCCTGGAGATCGCCGGGCGGGACCGCGGGTTCCGGCGCGGGGACCGGCGGGACATCGTCGAGACCGCGGCACGGTCCTACCGGCACGCGATGCGCCGGTTCGCCTCGATGACCACCCTCGACGTCTGGTACGCGCGGGCCGACGTCGAGGAGATCCGCGGCCGCTACGAGCGCGAACTGGGCAAGGGGCGCAAGCGGGTGGACCGCGGCCTGGCCAAGGCGCGCACCCGGGACAACCTCGGAGCGCTCGGCCGGTTCACCACCGACGTCGGCGGGCGGCTCCGGCTGGCGGCGGCCGAGCCCCTCGTCGTCCCGCTCCGTGATCTCTTCCCGGAGGAGACGACCCGGCTCGGCCAGGAGGACGTGATGCGCGGCCTGCTCCGTGACTACCGGGCCACGCTCCCCACCGAGCGCCGCGTGCTGCTCGACAGCTACCGGCTGGTCGACATCGCCCGGAAGGTGGTCGGTGTCGGGAGCGTCGGTACCCGCTCGTGGATGTTCCTGCTGCTCGGCCGCGACGACCAGGATCCGCTGTTCCTGCAGGCCAAGGAGGCGGGCCGGTCCGTGCTCGAGGACTACCTGGGGCCGGCACCGCAGTCGTCGCCCGCCCGGCGGGTGACCGAGGGCCAGCGGCTGATGCAGGCCGTCGGCGACATCTTCCTCGGCTGGCAGCGGCAGGTCGGCATCGACGGCCGGACGCGCGACTTCTACCTCCGCCAGCTGCGCGACTGGAAGGCCTCCGCCGAGGTCGAGGCGATGATCCCGCGCGGGATGGAGGTGTACGCCGAGCTGTGCGGCTGGACGCTGGCGCGCGCGCACGCCCGGTCGGGGGACCGTGTCGCCATCGGCGCCTACCTCGGCTCGGGGCCGTCGTTCGACCGGGCCGTCGCCGGGTTCGCGACGGCCTACGCCGACCTCAACGAGCGCGACCACCAGGAGCTGCTCGACGCGATCGGGGACGGCCGGATCGACGCCGAACCCGGGGTGTGACCGCGGGTGCCGGCACCGCCCGTCAGCGCGCCGGCCGTCCTCCGGCCACGCGGAGCAGGGCGGTCAGGCCGCTGCGCACCCCCGCGGGGGCGAAGGCCGCGGGGGCGGCGCCGGGGGTGCCCTCCGGCACCCGCACGCGCAGCACCCCGGGGAGCGACCGGAACCGCAGGGGCGGGGCCATCCGCAACGCCTCCCCGTCGAGGGCCACGTCGAGCACCGGCTCGGCCGAGTCGACCTCGAACTCGGGGGTCGTCCACTCCCGGTAGCCGTGGAAGCGCCCGACCTGCCCGCCCGCCTCGGCGGTGAGCAGCGCGGGCAGGTCACGGGCCCGTTCGACCGTCACGGTGACGACGCCGAGCACCCCCGCGTCGATGCACTCGCGGGTGCCGAACCCGTTGAGGGTGCTCAACCGGTAGGCGCCGTTCGACACGAGCAGCACGTCGGCGGAGTGCACCGGTGCCCCGTCGGCGTCGCTGAAGCGCAGGTCGGACCGGCGGGCACCCGGGCCCAGCATCTGCGGCAGGACGGTCGCCGTGGTCGCGAGCTTCGCGTCGCGGTAGTCGTCGGACTGGACGACGGTCGCGTACACGCCGAGCGAGGCGTTGTTCACGAACACGCGCTCGCCGAGCAGGGCCAGATCGACCCGCCGCTCGACGGCCGGGCCGAACGCGTCCAGCGCGGCCGGGACGTCGTCGCGGTCCAGGCCCAGGTCGAGGGCGAAGTGGTTGCGGGTCCCGGCGGGGACGCAGACGAAGGCGACGTCGTGCCGGCGGGCGACGTCCGCGACCAGCGCCTGCGAGCCGTCGCCCCCGGCCATCCCGATCACGTCGGCGCCGCCGGACACCGCCTCCTCGGCGAGCGCACGCAGGTCGTCGCCCCGCTGGAGGACCACCGGGGTGACACCGCGGTCGCGGGCGGCCGTCACCAGGTCGTCACGCTCGACCTTCCCGCCGCCCGACCGCGGGTTCATGATCAGCACCCCGGAGCGGGCCGGTCCCACCGGCCGTGACGTCGCGGGCGTGCGGGCGAGGTCGTGGCCGATCGCCACCCGGCCCGCCGCCGTGGCCAGCAGGACCAGCACGACGACCGAGACCAGCCGCAGCACCGAGCCGGTGAGGAGCAGGACCCAGACGGTCCCCGCCAGCGCCGCCACGGCGACCGCGGCGGCGAGCACCCGGCGGGTGCCGCGGTTGACCAGGGCCGTCCACCCGGCGACCACCGTGACGACGACGAGGACCAGCCCCAGCACCATCGCGAGCGGGTCCCTCAGCAGCGACAGCATCACGATCGCCGCCACGAGCAGGGCGACGAGCGCGCCCGCCGCGGCCAGCCGGCGCCCGGCCGACGGCGGGTCGAGGGGCGCGGACGCGGCGCCGGGCGGTCCGTCCGGCATGGTGATCACGCCCCTCGGGTGACGACGCGTCCGACCCTGGCCGCGTCGCCGCCCGGCGGCATCACCCTCTCCGGATGACTCCCCGGCGGTAGGTGAGCCGTCGCAGCAGGGTCTCGGCCGGGCCACGGATCCCGGCGCGGTCGAGCGCGTAGGCCAGTACGACGGTCAGCAGCCACGTCCCGATCCCGACGAGCAGCGCCGACCAGCTCGTGAGATGGGCACCGAGCGCGAGTCCGGACGCCGCGAGCAGCGGGGTCCACACCATCGACTGCGCGATGTAGCCGCTCATCGAGCGGCGGCCGAGGGCGACCAGGGCGCGGACGGGCAGCGGCGGCGTCGTCCCACGGGCCGTGATCCGGTGCGCGACCAGGCCGAACAGTGCCGCGTAGCCGACCCCGGCGAAGAAGCCGGTGTAGACGTGCAGGTCGGTGAGGGCGGCCCCGCCGGGCAGCGTGAGCACGCCGAGGTGGACCAGCGCCTGCGCGAGGCCGGCGCCCCAGCCGACCGCGATCCCGAGGACAGCGGTGCGCCGCAGCAGCGGCAGGTGCCGCGCGGGTTCCTCGAGCACCCGGTGCCGCGATGCGAGCAGGCCGACGAGGAACGCGGCGGGCAGGGTGACGGTGACGAACCCCGACAGCAGGCCGGGGAACCACATGACGAGGCGGAGCGGGATCGACAGGAGGTAGCTCTCCTGGGCGATCGCCATCCGCTGCACCTCCATCGCGGCCGGGGCGGCGGGCGCGCCGAGCGCGGTCATCGTGAGGGCCCAGGCCCCGCCGACGCCGAGCAGCACCCCGATCCAGATCTTCAGGACGCGGTCGCTGCGGTTCAGGAAGAGCGGCACCAGGACGAGGCCGAGCAGCCCGTAGGTGCCGAGGATGTCGCCCTGCCACAGCAGCGCGGCGTGCACCAGACCGAAGCCGAGCAGCCACAGGTGCCGGGTGCACAGGAGCCGGCGGGCGTCGCGCACCGAGGTGCCGCCGCCGGTCTGGCGCGCATACATCTGGCCGATGCCGTAGGCGAACAGCAGCGCGAACAGCGGGTACGCCCGGGCGTCGACGGTGACGATCGTGACCGCCTGTGCGATCCGGTCGGCGACGCCGCCGCCTGCCGGGTGCAGCAGCGTGGCGCCGATGTCGGTCGTGTAGAGGAACCACGGTACGTGCGCCAGCCCGATGAGCAGCAGCATCAGGCCGCGGGCGAGGTCCGGGGCGAGTGCACGGCGCGACACGGGGGTCGGGAGCGCCGGCGAGGTGTCGTCGGGACCGGGGGCCGGTCGCAGCGGTGCGGTCGCATCGGTGGGCACGGGAGGCTCCCTCTCGGTGGCGGAGTGCCTCCATCAGAGACCGTGCCGTCGGGGCACACTCAAGTCCCGGTCCGGGCGGGGCCGGCGGGGAGCGTCAGAAGAAGCCCTCGCGCCGTTCCCGGGCCTGCGCCCCGCGGGGCTGCCCGAGCTCCACGCTGAGCCGGGACGCGGCCGCGAGCAGCGGTTCCAGCACCGTGGCGCGGAGCTGCTCCGCCGTCGTCCGGGCCACCGACGTCGACGACGCCATGGCCGCGACCACGGACCCGGTGTGGTCCCGGACCGGGACGGCGACGGAGATCAGCTCGGGGTCGAGCTCGCCGTCGACGATCGACCAGCCCTGGGCCTGGACCTCGCGGAGCACGCCGCGGAGGGACTTGGGGTCGGTCACCGTCCGTGCGGTGTGCGCGGGGAGCCCCGCCGCGAGGACGCCGGCGACGGTCTCCTCCTCGGCCCACGCGAGCAGCACCCGGCCCATCGAGGTCGCGGCCGCGGGCACCCGGGTGCCGGGGGAGACGTCGATGCTCATGATGCGCCGCACGGCGACCCGGGCGACGTACACCGCGTCGGTGCCGTCGAGCACGGCCAGCGACGCCGACTCTCCCGTCTCCTCGGACAGCCGGGACAGGTGCGGCCGGGCCAGCTCGACGATCGAGTTGGTCGCGGTGAAGTGCTGCCCGATCGACAGCACCCGCGGTGTGAGCCGCCACCGGTTGCCGACGGGCCGGACGTAGCCGAGGTGCTCGAGCGTCAGGAGGATGCGCCGCACGGCCGGCCGGGACAGCCCGGTGGCCTCGGCGAGGTCGGTGCCGGTCGGACGGGGCCGGTCGGCGTCGAACGCCAGCAGCACCGCGAACCCGCGCTCGATGCTCTGGATGTGGTCACGGTCGTCGGCCGGCCTGTCGCTCATTCAGTCGCAGATCCTCTCAGTGCAGCGGGACCCGGTCCCTCGCATCCTGCCCGCGTCCATTGACCGGTGACCCCGGCCACGCCATGGTGAAGTCTGAACGCAGGGCGTTCGACCGGTACGCAGAGCGTACACGCGAAAGGAGCGATCGATGGCGATCGACCCGAGAGAGCTACGGCGGTGCCTGGGTCACTTCACGACCGGGGTCACCGTGATCACCTGCCAGGGCGCCGACGGTGCACCGCACGGCGCGACGGTCAACGCGTTCACGGCGGTGTCGCTGGAGCCACCGCTCGTGCTGGTCTCCCTGGACCGGCGGTCGCGGCTGTGCTCGCTGGTCGAGGCGCGGCCCTTCACCGTGAACGTGCTGGAGAGCCGGCAGAAGGACCTGGCACTGCACTTCGCGGGCCGCCCGAACCAGGACGTCGAGTGGCTGCCCGACAGCGCCTGCGGTGCGCCGCGGCTCGGCGGTGCGCTGGCGCACGTCTCGTGCACGCCCTGGCAGTCCTACGACGGCGGCGACCACGTCCTGTACCTGGGCGAGGTCCAGGAGTTCCTGATGAACGGCGGGGAGCCCCTGCTGTTCCACACCGGCAAGTTCCACCACCTCGGCGACGACCACGAACCACTGCTGTGGGGCGACTCCGCCGACGGCCCGCAGAGCCAGTCCTGGATCCCGCCGCACGCCGCGGCCCGCTGACCCGACCCGCCCTCCACCCGTGACCCGGCACCCCGCCCCGCGCGGTGCCCCGACCCGGCATGCCCGGACGACGAAGGAGTCGACGATGACCCTGCAGCAGGATTCCGTCAGCACCCCCACCGACGGCGAGGGCCGCGCGACGCGGCCGATGACGGGCGCCGAGTACATCGAGAGCCTGCGGGACGACCGCGAGGTCTTCCTCTACGGCGAGAAGGTCCGCGACGTCACCACCCACCCGGCGTTCCGCAACGCGGTCCGCATGATCGCGCGGCTCTACGACGCGCTGCACGACCCGGACAGGCAGGAGACGCTGACCGTCCCCACCGACACCGGCAGCACCGGGTTCACCCACCCGTTCTTCCGCACCCCGCACTCGGTCGAGGACCTGAAGAAGGACCGCGACGCGATCGCGGAGTGGGCCCGGATGACCTACGGCTTCATGGGCCGCAGCCCCGACTACAAGGCCGCCTTCCTCGGCACCCTCGGCGCGAACTCGCCGTTCTACGACCCGTACGCGGCCAACGCGCGGCGCTGGTACGAGGAGTCGCAGGAGAAGGTCCTCTACTGGAACCACGCGATCATCAACCCGCCGGTCGACCGGCACCGCGACCCGGACGAGGTCTCCGACGTGTTCATGCACGTCGAGGAGGAGAACGACAACGGCGTCGTGGTGTCGGGGGCCAAGGTCGTCGCGACCGGGTCGGCGATCACCCACTTCAACTTCCTCGCCCACTACGGGCTGCCGATCAAGAAGCGGGAGTACTCGCTGGTCTGCACCGTCCCGATGGGTGCGCCCGGGATGAAGCTGATCTGCCGGCCGTCCTACGCCCAGCAGGCCACCATGACGGGCAGCCCGTTCGACTACCCGCTCTCGTCGCGGATGGACGAGAACGACACGATCTTCGTGCTCGACAAGGTCCTGATCCCCTGGGAGAACGTCTTCATCTACGGCGACCCGGAGAAGGCGTCGACGTTCTTCCCCGGCTCGGGCTTCCTGCACCGCTTCACCTTCCACGGCGTCACCCGGCTCGCGGTCAAGCTCGACTTCATCGCCGGACTGCTGATGAAGGGCCTCGAGGTCACCGGTTCGAAGGACTTCCGCGGCGTCCAGACCCGGGTCGGTGAGGTGATTGCCTGGCGGAACATGTTCTGGGCGCTGTCGGACGCGATGTGCGCCAACCCCGACGAGTGGGTCGGCGGCGCCAAGCTGCCGAAGCTCGACTACGGCCTGGCCTACCGCTGGTTCATGACGATCGGCTACCCCCGCGTCCGCGAGATCATCCTGCAGGACCTCGGCGCCTCGCTGATCTACCTGCCCAGCCACTCGACCGACTTCCTGTCCCCGGAGGTGCGGCCCTACCTGGACAAGTACGTGCGCGGCTCGAACGGCTACGAGGCCGTCGACCGGGTCAAGCTGATGAAGCTGATCTGGGACTCGATCGGCACCGAGTTCGGTGGCCGGCACGAGCTCTACGAGCGCAACTACTCCGGCAACCACGAGGGCGTGCGCGCCGAGCTGCTCTTCGCCGCCGAGGCCTCCGGGACGGCCGGGGCGATGAAGGGCTTCGCCGAGCAGTGCCTGTCCGAGTACGACCTGAACGGCTGGACCGTGCCCGACCTGATCAACCCGGGTGACGACGCCGTCATCGGCCGCCGCTGACCCCGGCGCGGGGACGCCGGTCTCCGGCGGGCGTCCCCGCGTGCCACCCCCTGCCCGCCACCGATCGGAGCCCGGGAATGACCGCCGTACCGACCCAGCACACCGACGCACCGGCCGGGATCCCGGTGTGGCACGGCGTCGACGAGGTCCCTGCGGGCTCCGGCCCGTGCGTCGTCGCGCTGGGCGTGTTCGACGGCCTGCACCGGGGCCACCGCCGGATCGTGGCGACCGCACGGGCGACCGCACGGGCGGTCGCGCGCCGCCGCGGCCTGCCGGTCCTGCTCGTCACCTTCGACCCGCACCCGGCCAGGGTGCTGGGCACCGGCCGGGACACCGCCGCCCTCAGCACGCTCGGGCACCGCGCCGAGCTCGCCGCGGACGCCGGCGCCGACGCCGTCTGCGTGCTCCGCTTCACCCGCGAGCTGGCCGCCCGCACCCCGCAGGAGTTCGCCCGCGAGGTGCTGGTGGCCGGGCTGCGGGCCGCGGCCGTCGTCGTCGGGGCCGACTTCACCTTCGGCGCGCGCGGCGCCGGGACCGTCGGCACCCTGCGCGAGCTCGGCCGGGAGCTCGGGTTCACCGCGCACGGCGTCGACCTGCTGCAGGACGCCGGCACGACATGCTCGTCGACGCACGCCCGGCGCTGCCTGCGCGCCGGTGACCTCGCCGGCGCCGAGCGGGCGCTGGGCAGGCCGCACCGGGTCCACGGGCAGCGCCGGTCCGACCGGGTCGTGCTGGAGCCGGACACCGCGCTGCCCCCGCCCGGCCGGTACCGGGCCCTGGTCGGCGACCGGCCGGCGACCGTCGAGATCGACCTCCGCGGCGGGCTGCGCCTCCTCGGCGCGGTGACCACCGGCCGGGACGGGACGGTCGCGGTCACCTTCCCCGGCGCCGGGACGGCCGCGCGATGACGTCGCTGGAACAGCGGATCGCCCGGCTGGAGACGCTGGAGGAGATCCGCACGCTCGACGCCCGCTACTGCCGGGCCCTCGACGACGGCGACTGGGACACCCTCGTCTCCCTCTTCACCGACGACGGCGAGTTCACCGGCCTCGGCCACGCCCGCGGGCGTCCCGGGCTGCGCCGGTTCTTCGCCGGGCTCGCCGGGAACGGGCTCACCGCGTTCTGGCACCACGTCACCAACCTGGAGATCGAGCTCGACGGCGGTGCCCCGGGCCGGGCGCGCGCCCGGTCGTTCCTGTGGCAGCCGTGCGTGCTGGACGGGGTCCCGCACGTCGCGGCGGGCCGGTACACCGACACCCTCGTGCGCGTCGCCGGTGCCTGGCGGTACCGGTCGAAGCAGGTGTCGTTCGACTACTTCGCCCCGCTCGACGAGGGCTGGGACCGCGCCCGGTTCACCGTGGACGCGGCCGCGGGGACCCGCACCCCCGGTGACACCCCGGAACCGCCCCGGCCGGACCACGCGCCGATCGCGCTGCACCACCGCACCGACGGCCCGGCCGACGGCCCGGTGCTGGTGCTCGGCCCGTCGCTCGGCACCGACCTGCACCTGTTCGACGCCCAGGTCGCCGAGCTCGCGAGCACCTATCGGATCGTCCGCTACGACCTGCCCGGTCACGGCGGGAGCCCCGCCCCGGACGGCCCCTACACGGTCGCGGGCCTCGCCCGCGACGTGCTCGCCCTGCTCGACGGGCTCGGCATCGGCCGCTTCCACCACGCGGGGGTGTCGCTGGGCGGCGCGATCGGCCTGCAGCTCGCGCTCGACCGGCCCGACCGGGTCGCGTCGCTGACCGTCGTCGCGTCGGCGGCGCGGTTCGCCGAGCCCTCGGAGTGGCCGCGGCGGGCGAGGGTGGTGCGCGCCCAGGGAACCGGGGCGATGGTCACCAGCCGGCCGGGCACCTGGTTCACCCACGACTTCGTCCGCCGGCGCAACGGCGAGGCGGTGCGGTTGCTCGCGATGCTGCAGGCCACGACGGCCGAGGGCTACGCGGGGTGCTGCGAGGCGATCGGGGAGTTCGACGTCCGGCGCCGCCTCGCCGGGATCACCGCACCGACGCTGGCCGTCGCGGGCGCCGCCGACCCGGCGACGCCGCCGGAGATGCTGAAGGCGATCGCGAACGGCGTCCGCGACGGGCACTACGTGATCCTCGACGGCGCGGCGCACCTACCGAACGTGGAACGGGCCGACGAGGTCACCCGCGCGCTCGCCGAGCACCTCGGCCGCTGCTCGGAGGCCCCTGCCACCCGGTGAGGGCACCGGCCGTGTCACGGCCCCCCGGGCCCACCCCGCCTGCCGGTCGCCGTCGCGGTCACGACGATCTCGCGCACGGCGCGCAGGGCGGGGTTCTCGTCGTTCGTGCGCCAGGCCGCGACGAGCTCGACCGGCTCCCCGGCGAGGCCCACGACCGGCCGGAGCACGACGCCGTCGAGCCCGAGGGCGGTCGCCGCGTGCGGGACGAGCGCCAGCCCCAGCCCGGCCCGGACCAGGGCCAGGATCGTGTGCACCTGGCTGAGGTGGTGCACGTACCGCGGTGCCACACCTGCGCCGCGGAACACCCCGACGAGCACCTCGTGGAAGTACCGGGCCTCGGTCGGTGAGTACATGACGAACGGCAGGCCGTCGAGGTCGTGCAGGTGCAGGGGGCGGGCCGGGTCGGCCAGGTGGTGGCCTGCCGGAACCGCGGCGAGCAACGCCTCCCGGTGCAGCAGGTGCTGGCCGACGCCGGACGCCGGGACCGGCGGGCGTACCAGCACGAGATCGAGTTCCCCGGACCGGAGCTCCTCCAGCTGGGTCCCGGAGACCCGCTCGCGCAGGACGAGATCCACCCCCGGCAGGTGGGAACGGATCGCGTCCACCACGGTGTCCAGCACCGAGTGTGCGGCCGACGCGGTGAAGCCGAGCGCCACCGTCCCGACCTCCCCGGTCGGCACCCTCCGGACGGCGAGTGCGGCCTGGGTCGACAGGCCGAGGATCCGGCGGGCGTCGGCCAGGAAGGCCCGCCCGGCAGCGGTGGGCCGCACGGTCCGGCCGGTGCGGTCGAACAGCTCGACCCCCAGCTCACGTTCCAGGAGCTGGATCCGCCGGGTCAGCGGCGGCTGGGTCATCGACAGCCGCTCGGCCGCCCGTCCGTAGTGGAGCGTCTCGGCGACCGCGACGAAGCTCTCGAGCTGGCTGAGCGTGAACACCGATCCAGTCTAGGTATTGGTCGATGCGAAAGCAGTGTTGGACGTGCATCGATGCTGCTCCTTACGCTCGATTCCGGTTGCAGCCCGTCGCCGCCGACCGCCAGCCAGGAGGAACCTGCCCATGCCCGCCATAGCTCCCAGCGAGCTCGCCCAGCGTCTCGGCTCGGGGCTGCTGTCCTTCCCCGTCACCCACTTCACCCGCGATCTGGCGTTCGACGAGCCCGCCTACCGGGACAACATCGTCCGGCTCGGCAAGTACGAGGTGGCGGGCCTGTTCGCGGCCGGCGGGACCGGCGAGTTCTTCTCGCTGACCCCGCAGGAGGTCGGCCGCGTCGTTCGCGCCGCGGTCGGGAGCGCACCGGAGGACACCCCGATCGTCGCGCCGGCGGGCCACGGCACCGCCCAGGCGATCGGCTTCGCCCGGGACGCCGAGGCCGCAGGTGCCGACGGGCTGCTGCTCTTCCCGCCCTACCTCACCGAGGCCTCGACCGACGGACTCGTCGCACACGTCCGCGCGGTCTGCGAGGCTACCTCGCTCGGCGTGGTGATCTACAGCCGGGCGAACGCCGTGTACACCCCCGAGGCCGTGGCCGAGCTGGCCGGCACCTGCCCGAACCTGGTCGGGTTCAAGGACGGCGTCGGCGACCTGGAGTCGATCACCCGGATCCACTCCCGCCTCGGTGACCGCCTCGTCTACATCGGGGGCCTGCCGACCGCGGAGACCTTCGCGCTGCCGTACCTCGAGCTGGGCGTCACGACCTACAGCTCGGCGATCTTCAACTTCCTGCCCGAGTTCGCGCTGGCGTTCTACGCCGCCGTCCGGGCCGGTGACCGGGCGACCGTCCGCCGCCTGCTCGACGAGGTCGTGCTGCCCTACACCGCCGTCCGCGACCGCAAGCCCGGCTATGCGGTGAGCATCGTCAAGGCCGGGATGGAGCTGACCGGGCACCCGGCCGGTCCCGTCCGCCCGCCGCTGACCGATCTCGACGAGCGTGAGCGTGCCCTGCTGGCGGAGGTCGTCGCGGCCTCCCGAACGGTCACCGGCTGAACCGGCCCACCCCCAGACGACGAGGACGGAGGCGGACATGACCGCTCCCCCCACGACCCGCCCGACCGGAGCCATGATCATCGGTGGCGCGCCGGTGGCCGGTGCCGGCGACGACGGGATCAGTTCCACCGACCCCCGTACCGGGACCGCGCTGGAGCCCGCCTGGCCCGCGGCGTCCACCGGCCAGCTCGACCGGGCCTGCGCACTGGCCGCCGAGGCGTTCCCGGTCTATCGGGCGCTCCCGGTGGAGCGCCGGGCCGGCTTCCTCGAACGCATCGCCGACCTGCTCGACGAGCGCCGGGACGCGCTGGTCGAGCGGGCGCACGCCGAGACCGCCCTGCCCGTCCCGCGGCTGACCGGTGAGGTCGGGCGCACCAGCGGCCAGCTGCGCCTGTTCGCCGAGGAGCTGCGGACCGGCACCTGGCAGGGCGCCCGGATCGATCCCGCCCGGCCCGGCCGCACGCCGCTGCCGCGGGCGGACATCCGGCAGCGCCGGATCCCGCTCGGTCCGGTCGCCGTGTTCGGCGCGAGCAACTTCCCCCTCGCGTTCTCGACCGCGGGCGGGGACACCGCGTCCGCGCTGGCCGCCGGCTGCCCGGTCGTCGTCAAGGCGCACCAGGCCCACCTCGGTACGGCCGAGCTCGTGGCCCGCGCGATCGCCGAGGCGGCCGCGGACACCGGCATGCCGGACGGCGTCTTCGCCCAGCTGGTCGGCAGCGGCACCGGGATCGGCGCGCAGCTGGTCGCCGACCCCCGGATCCGCGCGGTCGGATTCACCGGCTCCCGCGCCGGCGGCCTCGCGATCGCCGCGACGGCCGCCGCCCGCCCGGTCCCGATCCCGGTCTACGCCGAGATGAGCAGCATCAACCCGGTGGTGCTGCTGCCCGGCGCGCTGGCGGGGCGCGGCGCCGAGCTAGGCGCCGCCTTCGCCGCCTCGCTCACGCTCGGGGCCGGGCAGTTCTGCACCAACCCCGGCCTGCTGCTGGCCGTCGAGGGCCCGGGGCTCGACGCGTTCGTCGCGGCGGCCGCGGACGTGGTGGCCGGTGACACCGGCGCGACCATGCTCACCACCGGGATCGCCGGCCACTACGCCGCCGCCGGTGACGCGGTGGCCGGACGTCCCGGTGTGTCCGAACGGGCCCGTGGCACCCGGTCCGGGGAGGCCGCCTCCGGGGCCGCGAGGCTGCTCTCGGTACCGGCGGAGCGCTTCCTCGCCGACCCGCAGTTGCAGTGCGAGGTGTTCGGAGCCACGTCCCTGCTGGTCAGGTGCGCCGACCTCGTCGAGCTCACCGCGGCGGTCGCCGTGCTGGAGGGCCAGCTGACCGCGACCGTGCACGCCGACGCCGCCGACCACGACGCGGCCCGGCGGTTGCTGCCGCTGCTGGAGGAGCGGGCGGGGCGCATCCTGTTCGACGGCTGGCCGACCGGGGTCGAGGTCGGGCACGCCATGGTGCACGGGGGACCCTTCCCCGCCACCACGGACCCGCGCAGCACCTCGGTGGGGACCCTCGCGATCGAGCGGTTCCTCCGGCCGGTCGCCTACCAGGACGTGCCGCAGGCACTGCTGCCCGCCGAGCTCGCCGACGACAACCCCGACCGGGTGTGGCGGCGGACCGACGGCGAGCCCGGCCGGGGGCCGGTCGCCGACTGAGACACGGGCCGGCCCGGCACCGCGACCGACCGGACCGGCCCGTCCCACACCTCCGCGGCCCCGGCCGCGCACCTTCCAACGCTGTGAGGAACTCATGACACCGTCCCCGCCGTCGCGGTACCTGCCGGCCCGGCCGGGCCACCGCACCGCCCGGTCCGCCGGCCACCGTCCCGAGGGGAGCCCCCGCCGTGGCGACTCCTGACGTCAGACCGAAGGACCGCAGCGGGCCCTCCGCCCCGGCGGACCGTCCCGCCGAGCAGCCCGCCCGCCGCCGGGGACCCCGGCGCGACTCCGTCATGGCGGGGGTCAAGGCCGTCGTCGGCATCCTCGGCCTGTTCGCGGTGTGGGAGCTCGTCGTCGCGCTCACCGACCCGCCGGAGTACCTGCTGGTCGGTCCGGTCTCGGCCTTCGTCGAGCTGGCCGGGCGGCCGGGCTACTTCGCCGAGAACACGGTCATCACGCTGCAGGAGGCGCTCGCCGGGTTCGCGCTCGGCACCGCACTGGGTGTGCTGTGCGGCGCCGCGCTGCACTACTCGACGACGATCCGGAGCTTCCTCTACCCGGCGCTCATCGCGATCGACACCATCCCGAAGGTGGCGCTGGCGCCGCTGTTCATCGTGTGGTTCGGCTTCGGGTTCGAGTCGAAGGCGTTCGTGGCGATGGCCATCGCGTTCTTCCCGCTCGTGATCAACACCTACGACGGCCTCGGGTCGGTCCCGCACGAGCTGCAGGAACTGGCGCGGATCAACAGGGCCTCCGCGTGGAAGCGGATGACCAAGATCGAGTTCATCTACGCGATCCCGTCGATCCTCTCCGGCGCGAAGATCTCGATCTCGCTCGCGGTCGGTGGCGCCGTCGTCGGTGAGTTCATCGCCGGTTCGAAGGGGCTGGGGTACGTGATCATGCTGGCGAACAGCCAGGTCGACCTGCCGTCGATGTTCGCGGCGTTCATCGTGCTCGCCGCGATCGCGCTGGCGCTGTTCTTCCTGGTGGACCTCGCCGGGCGCAAGCTCGTCCCGTGGAAGCGGCACACCAGGTGACGGCGGGGAGCCGGGTCCGCCGGTCCGCCGTCGCGCTCGGGGCGATCGTCGCCCTGCTGGCGCTGACCGCGTGCGGCAGCGGCAGCGGCCGCGAGCGCATGTCGCTGATGCTCGACGTCGGCTGGCTGCCCAAGCACGCTCTGTTCGTCTCGGCTGTCGAACGGGGCTTCTTCGAGGCCGAGGGCATCGACCTCGAGGTCATGCCCGGTTCGGGATCCACCAACACCGTCACCTCGGTCGACGTCGGCCGGGTCGACGCCGGCTGGGCCGACTACGGCGCCACCGTCGTGAGCCAGGGCCGTGGTGCGGCCGTCAAGCAGGTCAACCAGGTCCAGGCCCGGTCGGCCTACGCCGTCGTCGCGCTCGCCGGTACCGGCATCGACGGCTGGGAGGACCTCCCCGGCAAGACCGTCGCCACCGAGGGTGCCGGCGCGATGACCGCCATGTGGCCCTACGCGCTGAGCAGGCTCGGGCTCACCGAGGACGACGTGAACGTCGTGCACGCCACGAGCGCCGCCAAGATCCCTGGGCTGCTGGCCGGACAGTGGGACGCCAACCTCGCGCTCTACGTCTCCGACCAGCCCGCGATCGACGCGCTGGACCGCCGGGCCACCGTCCTGAAGTGGTCGGACCTGGGCATCGACCTCTACGGCAACGGGATCGTCTTCTCCGACGAGAAGCTGCGCACGGCCCCGGACCAGGTGAAGCGGTTCAACCGGGCCGTGCAGAAGGGCTACCTCTGGGCCTGCGGGCACCCGCAGGAGGCCGCGCAGGACTTCCAGAAGGAGGTCAGCGGCTTCGAGGACCGCACGATCGTCCTGGCGATCAACGAGCAGTGCGCCCTGAACTGGGGCCCGGACGGGGCCGGCGACTTCGGCGTGATGGACGACGCGAGCGTCCAGAACATGATCGACGTCGCCCACCGGTTCCTCGGGCTGGACCCGGACGCCCGGCTGACACCGGCCGACGTCTACAGCAACGACTACCTCACCCTGCTGCACCGCGGCGACGCCATCCCGACGCCGTGACGGCCGGACGGAGAGCCAGATGAACCACGAGTACGCGATCTCGGTCAGCAACGTCGGCAAGACCTACCGCTCCCGGGACGGGGCGGACAACACCGTCCTGAAGGGACTCGACTTCCACGTCGAGCCGGGGCAGTTCGTCTCGATCGTCGGGCAGTCCGGCAGCGGGAAGACCACCCTGCTCAAGACGATCTCCGGGCTGCAGGACCCGACCGAGGGCGAGATCCTCGTGAAGGGCCGCCCGATCAGGGAGGGCGTCGAGGACATCGCGATGGTGTTCCAGAGCCCGGTGCTGCTGCCCTGGCGCAACAACCTCGACAACGTGCTGCTGCCGCTGGAGTTCCGGGGCACCCGCGACGGCGAGGCCGAGCGCTACGCCCGCGAGCTGCTCGACATGGTCGGGCTCGGAGACCGGGCGACCCGCTACTCCTACGAGCTCAGCGGTGGCATGCAGCAGCGGGTCGCGATCTGCCGGGCGCTGGTGTCACACCCCGAGCTGCTGCTGATGGACGAGCCGTTCGGTGCGCTCGACGCCATGACCCGGGACTCGATGAACATCGAGATCCAGCGGATCTGGCGCACCACCGGCTGCAGCGTCCTGTTCGTCACGCACAGCATCCCCGAGGCGGTGTGGCTCGCCGACCGCGTCGTCGTGGTCGGGGACCGCCCCGGCCGCATCGTCGCCGACGTCGAGATCGACCTGCCGCGCCCCCGCGGCAAGGAGCACCGCTTCTCCCCGGCGTTCTCCGACTACGCGACCGAGATCGAGTCGCACATCGGCGTCACCGCCGGCATCAGCTGACCACCCCGACCCCGGAGGAACCCATGTTGCACCTCACCGCGGACCCCGCACAGGTCGAGCAGCGCTACGGGCTCGACGCGCGCCGGAGCCTGCTGTTCTCCGCGATCCGGCTCGACTCCCACCCGCTCGTCGCCCCGCTGATCGCGGAGCGCGACGGGGAGCGCGTCCTGCTCGTCCGGCAGCAGGAGCAGGGGAACGCGCTCTCGGCGGGCGTGCCGAAGGAGCAGATCCGGTTCTACGCCCCGTGGGTCACGATCGACCCGCGGATCGTCGCGGACACCCCGGCCGCGGCCTCACTGGCCGCCCTGGTCTCCGAGCTCGCCGACGACGGCTGGGTACACCTCGCCGCCGACGTCGTGCTGGCCCACCACCGTGCGCTCACCGGCGCCGGGACGCTGGAGGTGACCGCGGACGACCGGGCCCCGGCCCCGGTCGTCGTGCACGAGGTCGACACCGCCGCGGTGCTGGCCCGGTTCGCCGGGTGGCGCACCGAGGGCGTCCGGGTCGCCCGGGAGCTGATCGAGGGGGTCGAGCACCTCGACGGCCTGGCGGACGAGCTGTCCGCCACCGAGGACACCCGGTTCACCGCCCTGACGGCGCTGGCCCGCGAGCGCGGGCTCGATGCCGTGCTGCTCGCCGCCACCCCCGACTACACCGAGGTGACCGGGCAGGCCGGACCGGACGGAGCCGTCGCGCTGTGGATCCCGGCGTCGGAGCGGCTGTTCGTCCTCGCCCCCGAGGGCGCCCCCGATCTCCCGGGGGCGGCGGTCGGCAGCTACCCGTCGGCCGGCGCCGCGGTCGTCGCGCTGGGCCCCGGACCCCGGACCGGGGTCGAGGAGGAGTTCGTCGGGATCGGGCTCGCCCGCGAGCTGGAGCGCGCGGGCGCCGAGCCTCTCGGCCGACCTCGGCCACTGGCGCGACGTGCGCGACCACGAGGACCTGGTCTTCCAGGTCGTCGCCGCCCGCACCAGCGTGTTCGCGATCGAGGCCGCGCTGGCGTGGGCCGAGCAGGGCATCGACGACGGCCGCCGGTTCACCGAGCTCGACGTCCACGCCGTGTACCTGGAGAAGATCGCCGAGTTCCGGGCCGCGAACGGGATCCCCTTCGGGATCGAGCCGTACTTCACCAACCTGCACTCGTCGAACCGGATGCTGTTCCCCGGCCCGCCGGTGGACTCCCCGATCGACTCCACGACGACCTGCATCCAGCTCGACGCCGGTGTCCGGGTCGTCGTGGACGGCGTCACCGTCGCCACCTCCGACATGGCCCGTTCGCTGCCGCGCACCGCCGCGGCGAAGGAGGCGTACGCCTTGTTCTTCGACGTCGTGCGGGAGGGCATCATCGGTCAGCTGCGGCCGGGCGCCGTGTGCGAGGACGTCCACGAGGGGACGCTGCGCTACCTGGCACCGCACCTGGAACGCATGCGCGCCATCGGGATGCTCGGCACCGAGATCGACTTCGACACCGAGTACCGCAAGCGGAACGTCGGCCATCTGATGGGCAAGCAGGAGTCGTTCGCCAACGAGCTGCGGCCCGGGTACAAGCACGTCCTGCAGGTCGGGTCGTACGGAGCGGCCGAGATCCCGTGGCGCTACGACGACGCGGCCATCGGCACCGAGGACCTCTGGTACGTCGGTCGCGACCGGACCTACGTGGTGAGCAAGCGATGAGCGGCGCCGTGACGGAGGTCCGCACGCGGCTGGCCGAGCTGTCCCTGGAACTGCCCGAGCCGGGGCCACCGAGATGCGCCTACGAGCCCGCCGTACGGGCCGGCGACCTGCTCTTCGTCTCCGGGCAGATCTCCCGCACGGCAGGCGGGGAGGTCCTCGGCGGCCGGCTGGGTGACGGCGCCGGCGTGGCCGAAGGGATCGCGGCGGCCCGCGCCGCCGCGCTCAACCTCCTGGCCCGGATCGACGCCGCGGTCGGCCTGGAGGACGTGGTGCGGATCGTCAAGCTGAACGCCTGGGTCGCGAGCGACCCGGGCGCGACGAACCAGCCCGAGGTCGCCGACGGGGCCTCACAGCTGCTGATCGACGTCCTCGGCGACGCAGGCCGGCACGCCCGCACCGCGCTGCCCGCACCCGTCCTGCCGCAGGGTGCGCTCGTCGAGGTCGACGCCACGGTCCTCGTGCGGGGGTGAGCCGTCAGCGGGCGGACAGCCCGGCGGCCAGCAGCTGGGCGAGCAGCCGGACCAGGTCGAGGTCGTCCTCGCCGAGGTCACCGGGCTGCAGCGAGTCCACGGTCAGCAGGCCCAGCGGGGTCTCCCCGGCACAGACGGTGGCGGCGACGAAGGTCCGGCACTCCGAGACGTCGGTCCAGCCGATCAGGTGCACCCGCTGGACGTCGGCGACGATCATCGAGTCCAGGCTGTCCACGAAGGCGAACACCTGTGCCTCGACCGGGTCCGCCGGGTCGAACCGGGGTCGCGGCTGCCGGTTGCGCCCGTGCCAGGCACGCAGCCGCAGGGTCCGCCCGCCGGTCTCCGGGTCGTCCTCCAGGCCGTAGAAGCAGGACCGGCTGCGCTCCGGGCCGATGTACTCGGCGGCGAAGCCGACCGTCATCTGGCGCAGTGACTGGCGGGCCTCCCGGCGCGCGGTCGCCGACGTCGTGGTGAGGACGTCGGTGACGGCCAGCGACAGCGGGATCAGCATGTCGTTGGTGGTCACCTTGTACTCGGCGAGCCGTTCGGCGGCCAGCTGCTCGGCCGTCGTGATCCGGCCGCGCTCGCGCCGGATCTCCAGCGCGGGCAGCAGCACGGTCAACGCGGAGGCGAGCACCCCGATCGTCACGAGCGAGACCTGCGTCGTCCCGGACAGGTCCTCGCTGAAGTAGATCTGGGTGATCCACGCGGCCGACGACGCCAGCGCGGGCAGCGGCAGGTTCCACCAGGCCGCGGGCGGGAGCCACCGTCGCCTTTGCGTCACCGCCACCCCCGTTCCGCCGACCGGCGGACCGTACCGGATCCGGGCCGTTCCCCGCGGGACCGTGGGCTGCGGCCGGGTTCGTGGCTATCCTGATGGCGACCGGTGAGCGGGAGGTCGGCGATGACGGACGATGCGGTGCCCACGAACGCGCACGTCGACATCCGTCGCCGTGCCCGGCTCGCCACCCGGGACGCCGCGGGATATCTCGCCCGTGCGCGTGCGCTGCGCAGGCGGGAGGCCGTCGCCGAGGTGCACGGCGCGGTCAGTGCCCGGGTCACACCCGCCCCGGCCGACCTGTGGCTGCAGGCGTCGATCGCCGTAGCCCTCGCCGGCTGCGTGCTGGCCGGGCTCGGCGTGCTCGTCGGCATCGTCGGCTGATCCCCTCCCGCTGAGACACCACCGTCCCGGACGACCGGTCTCATCTCATCCTGAGATGGCACCCGTGTTGTCCGGGCCCTCTCCCTGCGATCGACTCGGTCGTCCGGCCGACACCCGGCCGGACGGACACTCGACGAGGAGGAAGCACCCGTGACGACGAGCGCCGACATCACCGGACAGTCCCATGTGGAGGTCGCACGGAGGAGGGCTCCGCAGGGGCAGCAGGTCGCGGTCGTCACCGGCGCCGCGCGCGGCATCGGCGAGGCGATCGCCCTGCGTCTGGGGCGCGACGGGTTCCACGTGGTCGTGGCCGACCTGCCGCAGTCCCGGGAGGGGACCGACGCCACGGTGAAGGCCGTCGTCGCCGCCGGCGGCACCGCGACCGGTGTGGACGTCGACGTGACCGACGAGGACTCGGTCGAGGCCGCGGTCGCCGCCGCCGTCGAGGCCGGGGGCCGGCTGGACGTCTTCGTGGCGAACGCGGGTATCGCCCAGGTCGAGGAGCTGCTGTCCTACGACGCGGCGGACTTCCGGAAGATCCTGGACGTGAACCTGACCGGCATCTTCAACTCCTACCGCCAGGCCGCGCGGCAGATGGTCGCGCAGGGACACGGCGGAAAGATCATCGGTGCGGCGTCGATCGTCGCCTTCCGCCCGTTCGCGCTGCTCGGACCGTACTCGGCGACCAAGTGGGCGGTCCGCGGCCTGACCCAGGCGGCGGCGATGGAGTGGGCCGAGTACGGCATCACCGTCAACGCCTACGGGCTGGGCATCGTCGGTACCGACATGTGGGACCTCATCGACCAGAAGCTCGCCGCGAAGAACGGGCAGCAGCGCGGCGAGGCCCTGGCCGAGAACTCCCGCTCGATCCACCTGGGCCGGGTCTCGGTCGGCTACGACGTGGCCCGGATGGTCTCCTACCTCGCCGGCGAGGACTCCGACTACGTCACCGGCCAGACGATGCTGGTCGACGGCGGCATCCAGTTCTCCTGACCCCGCACCCCCGGTGTGCCCCGGCCCGGCGGCCGGGGCACGCGGCGGGCGGCCGCGCCGGTCAGGGACCGTCAGCGAGGCCCCGGTAGAGCTCCGGCCGCCGGTCCGCCAGGTACGGGGTGTCCCGCCGGGAGTCCGCCAGCGCCGCGCGGTCGAGCTCGGCGACGAGCACCTCCGCGCCGCGGCCCGCGCGGGCGGGCACCGCGCCGGTCGGCCCCGCCACGCGGGACAGCCCGCCGTAGTCGAGGGGCCCCTCGCGACCCACGAAGTTGGCGTACGCGACGTACACCTGGTTCTCGTGGGCCCGGGCCGGTACCAGGACCTCCGGCACCGCGTCGTACGGGAGCATGTTCGCGGTCGGCACCAGCACGGCGTCCGCCCCTGCCAGTGCGAGGCCGCGCACCGTCTCCGGGAACTCCACGTCGTAGCAGATCAGCAGGCCGAGGCCCCAGCCGTGCAGCTCCACGACGGGCGGCGGGTCGTCCCCCGCCTCGAACACGGAGCGGTCGAGGTCGCCGAACAGGTGGGTCTTGCGGTACCCGGCGAGCCGTGTCCCGTCCGGCCCGACGAGCTGCACCGCGTCGAACACGGCCCGGCCCGACCGCTCGGGGTAGCCGTACAGCACGGCGGTCCCGGTGCGGCGCGCAATGCCGGCGACGGCGGCGGCCGACGGCCCGTCGGCCGGTTCGGCCAGCGCGTGCACCGCGGCGGCGCCGATGTCGTAGCCGGTCAGGAACATCTCCGGTGTGACGACGAGATCGACGCCGGCCCCGCAGGCGTCCGCGAGCCGGCGCAGGTTCCCGGCGACGTCCCGGGAACCCGGCTCGACCTGCAGCAGCGCGATCCGCATCAGTCCGGCAGCGCCAGCGGCGCGAGCTCGTCGAAGCGGTCGCCGGGGCCGGGGTTCGCCGGGTCGCAGGCCCCGCCGAGGTGGTGGACGATCCCCCACACCGCGTTGAGCGCGGTCTGCACCGCGCCCTCCGCCCAGGCCGGCGTCCAGGACACGTCGTCGCCCGCCATGAAGATCCCGCGCCGGGCCGGGGGCAGCCCGTCCTGCACGAAGTGGCAGTACATCCGCCGGTTGTAGCGGTAGTGGCCGGGCAGCGCACCCTTGAAGGCCCCGAGGCTGTGCGGATCGGACTCCCAGGTCACGGTGATCGGGTCGCCGATGACGTGCGCCGCGACGTCGACGTCGGGGTAGATCTTGCGCAGCGCCGCCAGCGCGAGCCCGACCCGCTTCTCGACCGGGTAGGGCAGCATCTTCAGCGAGTCGCTCATCCACGAGTACGACAGGCAGATCACGCCGGGCCGGTCGGGGCCGTGGTCGAACAGGTACGTGCTGCGGGTGAGCCGGTCGGTCAGCGTCATGCTCATCCGGTCGCGCCCGGTCGCGGGATCGGTGTCGCGCCAGAACGGACGGTCGACCATCACGAACGTCTTCGTCGACTGCATGTACCGGGTCCGGTCGAGTGCCATCCACACGTCCTGGTCGAACAGGGACTCGTCGGTGTCGATCTGGGTGGACAGCAGCCAGCTCTGGCAGGTGGTGAGCACCGCCGGGAAGTCCCGGGTGCCGCCGTAGGTGTCGGTGACGCGGATCGTGTCCGGGCCGACCCGGTGGATCCGCGCGACGCCCGGCCGGGTCCCGCCGCCGTGCAGCGACGCCAGGCTGGTCCCGGCCGGCCAGTGCACGGCGTCGTCCGGTGCACGGCGCCACAGCCCCTGCGGGACCTGCTCCACCCCGCCGGTGACGAGGAGCTGGTCCTCGTCGCAGGCCGTCGTCACCACCCGGAGGATCTCCAGCATGGAGTTCGGGAAGTCCGAGTCCCACCCGCCGGTGCCGAACCCGACCTGCCCGAACGCCTCGCGGTGGCGGAACGAGAGCTCGGAGAACGCCTTCGAGGTGGACACGAAGTCGTAGAAGGTCCGGTCGTCCCACAGCGGGACGAGCGCGTCCCACAGTCGCTTGACCGTCGCCGTGTCCCGGGCGCGGACCGCCTCCTGCAGCGCACCGAACCCGGCCCCCTGCTCCAGCGCCGACGCCCAGGCGTCGGCGACCTCGGAGAAGAACGGCGGCAGGTCGTCGGGGGTCCGGCCGTAGAAGGTCTCGCCGTGCAGGTCGATCACGGTGCTGCCGGCCGCGGGGGTGAGCGGGTTCGGGAACGGCTCGGTGCGCAGGCCGAGCAGGTCCACGTAGTGGTGGAAGGCGGTCGACGAGCGGGGGAACCGCATCCCGCCCAGCTCGGCGACGATCCCGTCGGCGCCCTCGAACGGCTGGGACCGCAGGCGCCCGCCGAGGTGCGACGGCTCGTACACGACCGGCCGCAGCCCGATCCGCATCAGCTCGTAGGCCGCGACGAGCCCGGCGATCCCGGCCCCGACGACCGCGACCTCGGCCCCGAGCCGGTCCGGCGGCACCCGGCCGAGCCCGGCCGAGTGGGAGATCCAGTCGTCGAACGGGAACGGGAAGTCCGGTCCGAAGGCGGTGACCGGGCGCGGGTCGGGACTCATCGTGTGACTCCTCGGGTCGGGCCGGGTGTCGCCCGGTCCGATCGACCCTATCCGCCGGCCCCGCCGGGACCCGGTGCTCGCGGCCGTCCGGAGCCCCGCGTCAGCCCCGGCGCGAGCGCACCGCGCTCGTGACGATCCGCTGGTAGGCGGACGGCAGTAGCCGCACCATCGAGTCGATCGCCCACGCGTCCGGACCGATGAGGACCCGCCGCCGGTCGGCGCGGACACCGTCGAGGATCGTGCGGGCGGCCTTGTCCGGAGTGGTGTTCAGCATCCGCTCGAACTCGGCCGTGGCGGCGTCGGACGGCTTGCCGGTCGCCGCGGCGACACTGTCGTCGACCCGGGCGGCCTTCGCGATGTTGGTCTTGATCCCGCCCGGGTGCACGCAGGTCGCCGAGACCGCCGACCCGGTCAGCTCCAGATCCTGCCGCAGCGACTCGGTGAACCCGCGGACGGCGTACTTGCTCGCGTTGTAGCCGCTCATCAGCGGCTGGGCGGCGACACCGAAGATGCTCGACAGGTTGACGACGTGGCCCTCGCCCGCGGCCTGCAGGTGCGGCAGGAACGCCTTGGTCCCGTAGACGACGCCCCAGAAGTTGATGTCCATGATCCAGCGGTAGTCGTCGAGCGAGAGCGCCTCGACCGTGCCGGACAGCGCGACGCCGGCGTTGTTGACCACGAGGTGGACCCCGCCGTGGTCGGCGACCACCCGGTCGGCCCAGTCGAACACGGACTTCTCGTCGGCGACGTCCAGTTCGGTCGTCGTCACCCGCACCTGCGGGCCGGCCAGCGCGGCGGTCTCGGCGAGCCCGGCGGCATCCCGGTCGGCGAGGGCGAGGTGGCAGCCGTCGCCCGCGAGGCGCAGCGCCAGTGCCCGGCCGATGCCGGAGCCGGCCCCGGTGATCGCGGCAGTGCGGTCGGTGAAGGTCTTCATCGGCGCTCCCGGACGGCGTCGGTGCCGGAGCCAGGGCCTTCCGGCCCTGGCTCCCGTGGACGGTCGCACGCAGCGTAGACGGCGGCCGCGCAGATACCTACTGCCGGGTAACCGGGAGGCCGGCCGGGGTGGGGGTGTGATGGACGGCGACGGACCCTACGAGCGGTACTACGCCGAGCGGGAGGCCGCGGGGAAGCGGACCGTCGTGTGGCCGTGGATCCTGCTCGCCCTCGTCGTACCGCTGCTGCTGGTGCGCACCTTCGTGACCGACGACGAGCCGCCCCCGCCCACCGGGGCGGCCGCCGGCCTGCACGCCCCGCAGCCGCACCCGGCCGCGGTGACCCGGGTGGCCGACGGACGGTTCCGGGTGGGGCCCGTCCTGGTGCCCGGCCACTGGGTGACCGACGGGCCCGCCGCCGGTCGCGCCTGCGCCTACAGCCGTACCGGCCCCGGCACGCGGGAGGCGGCCCGCGCCGCGGTGCACGGGCGCGCCGCCGCCGAGCTGGTCGCCGGCGAGGCGGTGACCTTCAGCGGCGGCTGCGCCTGGTCATTGCGCTGATCGGACGGGATCAGGCGACCTTCTGCTCGACGACCTGCGGGCGGTAGCTCTCGATGATGTCCATGAACTCGACGTGCTCGGCGGCCGGGACGCCGCAGAAGCTGAGCGTCGACGCGATCTCCATCGCGACCGCGTCGAACTGCTCGTCCGTGACGCCCATGGTCTCGTGCGCGGTGATCATGTCCAGGCCCGGATAGCACTGCGGGCCGCCCGCGGCCTGGACCGACCACGCCGTCACCAGGAACTTGTAGCCGGCCGCGTTCGCCGGGATGCCGTGGTGGGCGTGCACCGCCTCGTTGGCGTTGACCGAGGCGTTCTCGAAGAGCCGGTCGACGAGGATGTCGACCGCCCCGGCGATGCCGTAGACGCCTCCGAGGCGCTCGAACAGGGACTGCTCGGTCATGTGCTGCTCCACTCCGGTGTAGGGCGGCGGGCCCGGGACGGTGACCGCGTGGCGGCGGTCACACCCACGGTCCCGCCCGGAGCGGGGCACGTCAATGGTGCACAACTGAATTTCGCACAACCGGTCCGCGCCGCCGGGCGGGCGGCGCGGACCCGGCTCAGCCGGCGGACCGCTGGTCGGGGACCGCCGGTTCCGGCCCGGGCGCGTCGGGCTCCGCGAGCACCGGGATGCGCGAGCGCAGCTCCCCGGGCAGCCGGCGGGCCAGCGCGGTGCGCTCCGCGGGAGGCATCCGGTCCGCCAGGACGCCCAGCACCGCGAGCGACGCGACCGTCGCGTCGAACCGCTCCTGCACCCGGGCCAGGAAGTCGTCCCCGGCGTCGTCCCCGGTCCCGGACGTGTCCACGGTCCCGGGCCGCTCCGGCTCGGCGGGGTTGCCGCCCCAGTGCTCGCCCGTCCCGACCTGCTCGCCCTTGAGCAGGAAGGAGTCGGCGGCCAGCGTGGCGCCGTCGCCCACCTCGGTGGAGTGGTGCACGAACGCGCGCACCCCGATGCAGCCGCCGTCGCCGATCCGGGACCGGCCGGACTCGAACCGCCCGTCCTCCAGGGAGTGGCACTGCACGACCGACCCGGCGTTGAGGACGGCGTCGTCACCGACCGCGACGAGGCTCTTCTCCGGCAGGGACGCTCCGTCGTCGAACACCCGGCGGCCCGCGGTCAGGCCCGCGACCCGGTTCCGCCAGACCAGCAGCGGGCTGCCGCCCAGGACCGGCCGGACGTAGAACTTCCACAGCCGCTGGTGGAACCAGAAGTAGCGGTCGTAGATCGACGCGGTGCGCGGCTCCAGCGCCCGGAAGCCCAGCGTGGCCCGCTCGAGCAGGGCCGACCACAGCATCAGCAGCAGCGGGCCGAGGAACAGCGCGGGGCCGAGCGCCCACAGGCCCCAGGTCGGCCAGAGGGCGACCGAGAGGCCCACCGGCAGCAGCGCCGCGGCGGCGCCGAACGCCCGCAGCAGCACCGTTGCCAGCACGGTCGACGCGTTGTACCGGTTCTTCGACCGCAGCCGCCGCAGCCGCTCGTCCTCGGTGGCCGGTGTGTTCGGGTGCGGGCCCGCACCGGAGCGCGGGATCTCCATCGGCGGCGAGCCGAGCAGCCCGACGCCGGACCGCACCGGCCCGTCCGTCGGGACCATGACCTTGGTCGCGAGGAGCACGTCGTCGCCGGTGCGGGCGTCCGGCGGGAGGTGGACGTCGTTGCCGACGAAGTTGTCCGCACCCAGTCGCACCGGGCGGATCCGGAACGAGTCGTGCGACAGGTCGGTGTTCATCATCCGCAGGCCGTCGGACACCATCGTGCCCCGCCCGACGTGCACGAACCGCGGCGACTCCTGGCGCAGCTGGGTGCCGAAGTTCGACCCGGTCTGGTGGAGGTCGCCGAGGTCGTAGCCGAGCCCCCTCAGGTAGCCGGTGATGAAGGAGCTGTCGCCGAGCAGCAGGACGAGGAACCGTGCGTTGGACACACCGGTGACGACCTGCTGGGCGACGTGCCGGACGCCGTACAGCGGGAAGGTCCGGTCGACGGGCACCAGCAGCCCCGCCAGCCGCGGCAGCGCCAGCACGGCGGCCACGCCGACGGCCAGCGCGAGCACGACCAGCGTCATGACGGCCACGACGCCGACCCCGAGGTACCACCACCGTTCCCCGGCCTGCGCGCCGATCAGGGCCGTGACCTGCGGCGCGAACCTCGCGTAGACGGTCACGACGACCGCGAGCACCGCGCTGACGACCGCCCACAGCAGCGCGGCCAGCACCGTGCCGTAGACCGCGCGGCGGACCCGGCCCGCGCCGACCGGCGTCACGGTCCGGTAGTCCGAACCGGACGGTCCGGCCGGGGACCCGTGCCAGACCTCGCCGGCCGGGACGGTGACGCCGGGCCGCAGCGCGGAGGCGTGACCGAGCTGGGCGCCGTCCCCCATCCGGGTCCGCACGTCCAGCACGCCCGCCTCGCCGACGACGCAGTCGTCGCCGACGTCGACGGGGCCGAACTCCAGCGCGCCCGGCACGGCCCGGTAGCCTTGCAGCGACGCCTCCGGGTGCACCAGGGTGCGCTCACCGGTGCGGACGAGATCGGTCGCGACCGGCACGGCGCCGAACCAGGTGCTGCCCCGGCCGATCCGGGCACCGAGCAGCCGCAGCCACAGGGTGAACACGGGGGTCCCGGCCAGCAGGACGACCGGGCTGGTGCGGATCAGCGTCGACACGACCCAGAACCGGAGGTGCGTGAGGCCCCACAGCGGGACGGTGCGCTCGGTGAACCGGCCGATCAGCGTCCACTTCGCCAGCACCGGCAGGAGCGCGACCCCGGCCAGCAGGCCGGCGGCGAGGCCCCCGGCCCGGGCCGCGGTCCCGGCGGTGTCCGGCGCCACCGACACCCAGCCGTAGCCCAGGGTGACGACGGCGGCCGTCGCGAACCCGGCGGCGAGCAGGAGGGCCAGGTGCGCGAGCCCGGTGAGGGCGTGCGCGACCGGCCGCGGCCGGACCGGCTCGACGTCGGTCGCGGCGGCGGTGACCGGCGGGGCGTCGCCGACCGCGGCGGCGAGATCGCGGACGGTCGGATTCCGGTAGACGTCGCGCGCGCTCACCGGCGGCAGGTCGTCGCGACGACGGACGGACGCCGCGACACCGGCCATGAGCAGCGACGTCGCGCCGAGCTCGTCGAACAGGTGCGCGGTCACCGAGATCTCGCCGGGCTCCACGCCGAGCGCGCCGGCGAGCTCCTCGACCAGTCCGCGCTCGACGTCGGACTCCGGCGCGACGACCGGGCCGGACGCCCGCACCCGGCCCCCGGCCGGGGCGGGCAGGTTCGCACGGTCCGCCTTGTCGCTGGTGGTCATCGGGATCCGGTCGAGGTGCTCCAGGTAGGTGGGCACCATGTAGGACGGCAGCCGGTCGCGCAGCCGATCCTGCAGGTCGTCCGGGTGGTCGGCATCGCCGACCAGGCTGTACCAGGCCACCAGCTCCTTCCCGCCGCCCGGATCGTGGGTGTCGACGACGGCCATCGCGACCGACGGGTGCTCCAGCAGGACGGCCTCGATCTCGGCGAGCTCGATCCGGTAGCCGCGGATCTTGACCTGCAGGTCGATCCGGCCCCGGTACTCGATCTCGCCGTCGTCGTCGACGCGGCCGAGGTCCCCGGTCCGGTAGACCAGGCCGGACGGGTTCCCCGGCAGCTCGACCGGGCACGCGACGAACGCGGCGGCGGTCTTGTCGTCCCGGTTCAGGTAGCCGTCGGCCAGGCCGGCGCCGGCGATCGCGATCTCACCGGTCTCGCCGAACGGCAGGACCCGGGTGGGGTCCTCGGGGTCGAGGACCAGCACCGCGTAGGTCGGCAGCGGCTCGCCGATCGTCACCGGGCGGTCCGGGTGGAGCTCGGTCCAGGTCGCGGTCACCGTGGCCTCGGTGGGGCCGTAGACGTTGAGGAACCGGCGGTCCCCGGTGTGCCAGCGGCGCACCAGGTCCTGCGGGCACGCCTCGCCGGAGACGAGCAGGAAGCGGAGGTCGTCGAGGTCGTCGTCGAGCGTCGCGAGCAGCGTCGGGACGCAGCACAGGGCGGTGATCCGCTGCTCGGCGAGGAAGGCGTGCAGGTCCTCGCCGACCAGCGAGACCCCGGCGGGCTTCGGGACGAGGGTCGCGCCGACCAGGAACGACGTCCAGATCTCCTCGACCGAGAAGTCGAACGCGAGCGTGAGGCCCTGGTACATGCGATCGTCCGGGAGCACGCCGTACTCGTCGGCCGCGACCCGGACGAAGTTGCAGATCGCCGGGTGGGAGATCACCACGCCCTTGGGCCGCCCGGTCGAGCCGGACGTGTAGATCAGGTAGGCGGGGTGCTCCCCGCCGTCGCGGCGGTCGTCGGTGCCGAGCCGCTCGGCGGGCCGGCGCGCGATCTCCTCGGCGGCCGAGCCCTCCCCGGCGACGCGGAGGATCTCGACGTCGCCGTCGATCGCGTCACCGACGGCGTCCAGGGCCGACGTCGTCGCGAGCAGCAGCCCGGCGGACGAGTCGTCGAGGATGTGGGCGATCCGGTCGGCGGGGAAGCCGGCGTCGAGCGGGACGTACGTGGCGCCGGTCTTCAGGACCGCGAGCAGGGCGGTGTAGGCCTCCACCGGGTCGTCGAGCAGCAGGCCGACGACGTCGCCGGGGCCCGTCCCGCGGGCGTGGAGGTGGCGGGCGAGCCGGTCGGCACGGGCGTCGAGCTCGCGGTAGGTGAGCTGCGTGTCGCCGGTGTCGACGGCCACGGAGCCGGGGTGGGCGTCCACGGCCTCCTCGAAGACCTCGGCGAGCTGCTCCCCGGGCCGGGTGCGCGGTGGGGCGAGCGAGTCGCCGGGTACGAGGACCCGCTCGTCGATCGCCGTCCGGGGGCGGGGGGACGGCCGGAACGGGAGATCCCGGCGGATCACCCGGGGGCCGCCCGGCCCGCCATGATCATCGCGACCGTCGGCTCCGTCCGCGGGAGCCGGCCGGTTGTGCACGTCCGTCATGGGATCCGGCTACCCACGAAAGTGGTCGGAAAATGCCGGAGAAGCCGGTGGTAAGTGTCACTCGCAAAGTGGTGAACCGATCGGGTCCGACGCACGTAGCAACGAGGGACGGAACCGTGTCCCGGTCAGGGTCGCCTTATCGGTGAACCCTCTCAGCAGCATCGTCGTCGGATCGGCCGGATGTCCGAGGCGGCTCCTGGAATGGATCGGGGTCATTGTCGTACCACTCCGAGAACGGGGTCGCGGAATGCGGCACGCAATTCCCGGAGTTCCGTTCCGGAATGGTGTCACGACGCCCGGGTCGTCCGGTGGGGACGGTCACGGCCGGTGCCGCTCGCGGGCCCGGCGAGTCATGCTGTGCTCCACCCCTACCCCGCCCGCGACACCCCCGGGAGCGCTCGATGACGACCAGCGGGAACGCCTCCGACCGGCTCACGGTCGACTCGGGCGCTCAGGAGCAGGCCGCCGCGCTGCGCGCCCGCGAGATCTCGGCGCGCGAGCTGCTGGAGCTGCACCTCGACCGGATCGCCGAGCGGAACCCGGAGCTGAACGCGATCGTCTCCCTCGACCCGGAGCGGGCCCGGGCCGGCGCGGCCGCCGCCGACGAGCGGCTCGCCTCGGGCGCGGACGTCGGCCCGCTGCACGGGCTGCCGTTCGCCTTCAAGGACACCCACGCCGCCGCGGGCTGGCGCACCACCTCGGGCTCGCCGCTGTTCGCCGAGCACGTCCCGGACACCGACGACCTGATCGTCGAGCGGATCCGGCGGGCCGGTGCGGTCCCGATCGGGAAGACGAACGTGCCGGAGTTCGCCGCCGGCTCGCACACCTTCAACCGGGTCTTCGGGACGACGCGCAACCCGCACGACCCGTCCCGCTCGGCCGGGGGCTCGTCCGGCGGGGCGGCGTGCGCGCTGGCGTCCGGGATGGTGCCGCTGGCCGACGGTTCGGACATGGGTGGCTCGCTGCGCAACCCGGCGTCGTTCTGCGGGGTGGTGGGGCTCCGCCCGTCACTGGGCCGGGTGCCGGCGTGGCCGGCGCAGAACATGTGGGAGACCACCGCGACCGGGGGCCCGATGGCGCGCTCGGCCGGCGATCTCGCGCTGCTGCTGTCGGTGCTGGCCGGGCCGGACCCGCGCGCGCCGCACGCGCTCGGCGACCCCGGTGCGGCGTTCGCGCCCCCGCTCCGCCCGGCCCCGCTCGCCGGGCTGCGGGTGGCGGTGTCGACCGACCTGGACGGCGCGTTCGCCGTCGACCCGGACGTCGCCGCCGTCGTGTCGTCGGCGGCGCCCGCGCTGGCCGGGGCCGGCGCCGTGGTCGGCTCCGCGGTGCCCGACCTGGCCGGGGCCGACGAGTGCTTCCGCACGCTGCGCGCCTGGCACTTCCAGGCCGCGTTCGGTGAGCTCCTCGCCGCGCACCCGGACGAGTTCAAGGCGACGCTGGCCGCCAACATCCGGGCCGGCGCGTCGTTGACCGGTGCCGACGTCGCGCGGGCCCACGGGCTGCGCACGTCGCTCGCGCACGCCGCGCGCGCGTTCTTCGCCGACCACGACGTGCTCGTGCTTCCCGTGTCGCAGGTGCCACCGTTCCCGGCGGACCAGGAGTTCCCGACCGAGATCGACGGCCGCCCGATGGAGTCCTACCTGGACTGGATGCGGTCGGCGTACCTGATCACCGTCACCGGGTGCCCGGCGATCTCGGTGCCGTTCGGCCGGACGCCCGGCGGGCTGCCCGTCGGGCTGCAGATCGTCGCGCGGCATGGCGCCGACCGGTTCCTGCTGGAGGTCGCCGCGGCCGTCGAGCAGCTGCGCCCGGGGACGTCCGGGGCATGAGGGGGCTCGTCGCACGATCGTCCTGCCGCCGCAGGAGTGATGGTCCGGACGCTTGCGGACCCTCCGACCCGTCGCCGTCTCACCGGCCCAGTGGCCGGCGCAGCCGTGCGAACAGCAGCGCGAGCGCGCCGGCCGTCAGGACCAGGTGCAGCCCGACCTCCACCCAGTGCATCGGCCACCGCAGCTCGAGCGGTCGCACCAGCACCCAGTTGCCGTCGATCCCCGCGGCCCGCAGGCAGGCGACGTCGTCCTGCGTGCAGCCCGTCCCGAGCGGACGGAGGCCGCCACCCGCCAGGGTGTAGCCGGCGTCCAGCATCTGGTCCCGGTCGGAGTCGACGGAGCCGCCGTGAGGGAGCGGGCCGGTGCGCAGCACCGGCGGGACGAGCACGTTGCGCAGGGCGGCCAGCGTGAGCACCGACGCCGCGAGCACCCGCCGCACGAGCAGCCCGATCACCGCGCCGAGCGCGACCGCGGACAGGGTTCGGGCCAGGGGCAGCAGCCCGGTCGCGGAGAACTCCTCGAGCGAGTACCACTGCGCCGAGCCGTTCAGCGGCTGCAGCACGGCGGTGACGACGGTGACGGCCACGATCCCGAGGCCGCCCACGAGCAGCAGGGCCGTGGTGGCCCAGCGGCGCCGTGACGCCGCCTGGGTCAGCAGCAGCACGTGGGTGCCGCGCTCCAGGTCCCCGGCGAGCAGTGGCGCGCCGAGGAAGGCCCCTGCCAGCGCGGGCGCCAGCGTCGTGAGCACGGCCAGGACCTGGGACGCGTCGGCCATGAGGAGGCCGTCCACGCCCACGGCGTCGTCGAGCCGTCCGGTGACGGCGAGCACGGTCACCACCAGGCAGCCGGCCACGGCGAGGAGCACGGTCGTGAGCAGCGCGGAGCGGTGGCTGCGCCAGATCACCCAGGTCATCAGGTCTCCTTCGCCTCGTCGGAGCGCTCCTCGGCAGCGCGCAGGTAGGCCATCACCACGTCGAGCAGGCCGGGGGCACTCACCCGCCAGCCCGGTGCCGGGCCGATCGGTCCGCCCCGGACCAGGACGGTCTGGTCGCGTCCGTGCACCCGCTGCTCGACGACGGTGTGCTCCGCGGACCAGGCGGCGGCCCCGGCCGGGCCGTCGAGGATCCGGTGCCCGGTCAGCAGGTCGTCGACGTCGTCGTCGAGCAGCACCCGGCCGCGGTCGAGGAACAGCACCCGGTCGCAGCTGTCCTGCAGGTCCTCGACCTCGTGCGACGCGAGCACCGCGGTCGCCCCGGTCTCCGCGACGTGCGCGGTGACCGCGGCCAGCACCCGCCGCCGGGTCAGCGGGTCGAGCCCGGCCAGCGGCTCGTCGAGCAACAACAGGTCCGGGACCGTGCCCAGCACCAACGCCAGCGCCAGCATCGCCCGCTGCCCGCCGGAGAGGGCCGCCGTCCGGCTGCCCGGTGGCAGCGGGCCGGCGAGATCGGCGGCGCGGCCGTCGTCCCACCGGCCCGGGTTCAGCGCCGCGCCCAGCCGCAGCGTCTCGGCGACGGTGAAGCCCCCGGGCAGCGGCCGCGACTGGTCCAGGTAGCCGACGGCCGGGTGCGGCCCGCCGGTGGGCACCGGCGCGCCGAGCACCGCGGCGGTCCCCTCCGACGGTAGGTCGAGCCCGGCCAGCAGGCCGAGCAGCGTCGACTTCCCGGCACCGGGCGCGCCGGTCAGCGCGACCACGGAGCCGGGGTCGACGGTGAGCGAGCAGTCACGCAGCGCCCGGGTCCCGCCGTGCCGGCGGCCGAGCCCGGGGGTGCGCACCGCGTGGGTCCCTGCGGCGGTCATACGTCTCCTCGGTCGTAGTGCCGGTCGAGGGCCGCGCGCACGAGCGCGTCGGCCTCCTCCCGGGACAGCCCCGCCGCGACGGCGCGGGCCGCCCAGTCCTCCAGCTCCGCCCGCAGCGGCGAGCTCGCGGCCGGCCCGGCGGCGACGGCGTCGGCCCGGACGAACGTCCCGACCCCCCGCTTCGCCTCGACCAGCCCGTCACGCTCCAGCTCCCGGTAGGCCTTGAGCACGGTGTTCGGGTTGATCGCGGTGGCCTCGACGACCTCGCGGGCCGTCGGCAGCCGGTCCCCGGCCCGCAGCGTCCCGAGCAGCAGGGCCTCCTTCGTCTGCCGGACGATCTGCACGTACGCGGCCACCCCGGAGCGCCGGTCGATCCGGTACTCGATCACCGGTACCTCCTCCCCGGACGGTCTGGTGCCACATCATGCGGGCCGGGTGCCGATCCCCCACCGGCACCCGGCCCGGTGGCCGGTCCACGCTCCCCGGATCCCCTCCGCCCGGGGAGCGCCGACCGTGGCTCAGGCGATGATCCCGCAGCTCAGCCGGGGGTCCTCGGTGGCAGGACGGACGTCGCAGTAGGTCTGGAGATCCGGGTTGAGCAGTGCACGCTCCCCGATGGTGACGCCGTTCTCGCTGATCACGATCCGGCTGTACCCGCCCGCCTCGGTCGGGACGTCGCCCCGGCCCCCGGCGGGCACCGTGAAGGAGTAGCCGTCCTCGTAGGTGTTCAGCACCGTCACGTCGACCGGCCCGTGGCCCGAGGTGATCGTCATGGGTGTCGGGTCGGTGGTGACCGGGTCGGCGAGCGCGGTGCCGGTGGCGCCGCCCATCGCGATCGCGACGGCGAGGAATCCGATGATCGAGCGTCGTGCGTGCATGTCCTGTGTCCCCCTCGGTGTGTCCTGCTTGCTTGCTTTCACTAGTTAACTAGTGAAAGGCGGAAAACGCAACCCCTCCGGCCGGACGGGGCGGCGCGGGTGCGGGGGACGGCAGGGTGGTGACCATGAACAGGGTCGTGCGCTTCACCGAGCTCGGCGGGCCCGGCGTGCTCCAGGTCGTCGAGGCGCCGGAGCCGGTGCCCGGGCCGGGCGAGGCCGTGGTCGACGTCGAGGCGATCGGGCTCAACCGGGCCGAGTCGATGTTCCGGCGCGGTGAGTACATCGAGCCGACCCGGCTGCCGGCCGGGCTCGGCTACGAGGCGGCGGGCACCGTCACCGGCGTCGGCGACGGGGTGACCCGCTGGGCGGTGGGTGACCCGGTGAGCGTCGTCCCGGCCTTCTCGATGAACGACTACACGGTCTACGGCGACCGCGCGGTCGTCCCGGCCCGGGCACTGGTGCCGCGCCCGGTGGACGCCGTCACGGGGGCCGCCACCTGGATGCCCTACCTCGTCGCCTACGCCGGGCTGCTGGAACCGCGGGTGCTGCAGCCCGGTGACCACGTGCTGGTCATCGCGGCGTCGTCGAGCGTCGGGCTGGCCGCGATCGCGACGGCGAACCGGATCGGCGCCGTCCCGATCGCCACCAGCCGCAGCCGCGCCAAGGCGGGGGCGCTCCTCGACGCCGGCGCCGCCCACGTCGTCGCCACGGGGGAGGAGGACCTCGTGGAACGGTGCCGGGAGATCACCGGCGGGCGCGGGCTGGACGTCGTGTTCGACGCCGTCGCCGGGCCCGCGGTGGAGACCATGGCCGACGCCGTCCGCCCGGACGGGACGATCGTCATCCACGGCAGGCTCTCCGGCGAGCCCACGATCTTCCCGACGGCGACGCTGCCCGATCTCGTCGTCCGCTCCTTCACGCTGTTCGCGATGACCCGCGACGAGGAACGGCTGCGGCGGGCGGCCGCGTTCGTCGCGGCCGGGATGCGCGGCGGCGACTTCGCCCCGCAGGTCGACCGGGTCTTCTCCGGGCTGGACCAGGTCGTCGCCGCGCACGAGCACCTGGAGTCGAACGCCCAGGTGGGGAAGATCGTCCTCACCCCCTAGGCGCGGGCGGCGAAGGCCTCCAGCGCGTCGGCGCCCAGGGCGGGCCCGTCGACCGCCCGCATCCGGGCGCCGAACGCCTCCGCGGCGGCGCGCACGTCCGGGTCGGTGGCGACCTCGTCCGCGGTGGCCCGCAGCGTCGCGGCATCGAGGGTGTCCGGGTCCAGGCTGCGCCCGCAGCCGAGTTCGGCGACCCGGGCCGCGTTGGCGGCCTGCTCCGGCATCTGCGGTATCCCGATCTGCGGAACGCCGAGGAGCAGCGCCTCCATCGTGGAGTTCATGCCGTTGTGGGTCACGAACGCCCGCGCCCGCCGGAGCACCCCGATCTGCGGCACGTGCGCCTGCGCGACGACGTTCGGCGGCAGCGGCCCGAGGTCGGCCGGGTCGATCCTGCTCCCGACGGCCATCACGACCTGCCACCCGCTGCCGGCGAACGCCTCGGCACAGGTCCGGAAGAACTCGGGACGGTCGTTGAACGTGGTGCCCAGCGACACCAGCAGGACCGGGCCGGGGCCGTCCCAGACGTCCGCGGAGCGGGGGCCGAGCGCGGGACCGAGGAAGACGAACGAGTCGTCGAACGTGTCGCCCGCGACCTGGAACTCGCGCGGGAGGAACACCAGGTTGAGGTCACCGGGAGTCCCGAACGGGAGCGGTTCGAGGCCCCGTTCACGGGCGAACCCGGCGATCCGCTCGGTGACCCGGCGGAACGCGGGTGGCGGCCCGTCGTCGCCGGCGCCGAGGACGTCGCGGGCCAGGGAGAAGTGCTCGTTGCTCGCGAACGACGGGTGCATCACCGCGTGCGGGATCCTCGCCTGCTGTGCGACGAGCCCGTCGACCGGGCTCATCGCGTCCCCGCACAGGACGTCCGGCCGGTCGGTGGTGACCCGGTCCGCGAGCACCGGGAACACCTGCTCGACCGAGACGGCGAACGCGTCCACACGGGGCACCATCTCCTCGTCGGAGAAGCTCTTCCCGGGCGGCGGTGCCTCCGGCAGCACGAACGGGACCTCCACCGGCTCGGCGCCGGCCGCGGCGACCGCGTCCAGGTGCGTCGCGCCGGTGGCGTAGCTGACCCGGTGTCCGCGCCGGACCAGCTCGGCGACCAGCGGAAGAGTCGGGTTGACGTGCCCGGACGCGGGCATGCTCACGAACGTGAAGTGCCGGCTCATGATCACCGATCGTGGCACCGGTGCGGACCGACGTCCTCCGGGATCAACCGGACACCGCCGGACACCGCGTCAGCTACGGGTACGGAACCGGCGAGGCGTCCGGCGAGACTCCCGTCACCCGTCGAGCTTCGCCGGGTCCAGGGTCGCGCGCTTCACGCCGAGGCGGCGGTTGAGCAGGACGGTGATGCCGTAGAGGACCAGGCCGAGCAGGAGCAGCAGCCCGGCGAGCTCGTACTGGATGGTGTCGCGCCCGGAGAACGGCAGCACCAGGTAGAGGCTGGTGATCGCGCCGACGACGGGCAGGCCGGGCGGGGCGCGGAAGTGGTCGGCGTCGACGGTGTCGCGGCGCAGTACGAGTACCGCGATGTTGACGATGGTGAACACCGCGAGCAGCAGCAGCGAGGTGGTGCCGCCGAGCGCGGAGACGACGTCGGAGGAGTCGTCGAGCGAGACGTAGGTGATCAGCCCGAACGAGATCAGCGTGGTGAACACGATCGCCACCCACGGGGTGCGGCGGAACGGGTGCACCCGGGCCAGTGGCTTGGGCAGCACGGCCTGGTTGGCCATGCCGTAGAGCAGCCGGGAGGCCATCAGCATGTTGATCAGCGCCGAGTTCGCGACCGCGAACATCGAGATGAAGGGCAGTACCGCGTCGGCCGGGATCCCGGGGGCGCCGGCGCGCACGACCTCGACCAGCGGGGTCTCGCTGGCGGCCAGGGGCCCGACGGGGACCAGCGCGACCGCGCAGATCGCGACCAGCACGTAGATGATGCCGGTGATCGTCAGACCGGTGATCATGATCTTGGGGAAGATCCGGCGTGGTTCGTGGCACTCCTCGGCCATGTTCACCGAGTCCTCGAACCCGACCATCGCGAAGAACGCCAGCGAGGTCGCCGAGGTCACGGCCAGGAACACGCCCTTGTCCTCGGGGGTGTCGAAGGCGATCACCCGGGCCCAGTCGGCGTTGCCGCCGGCGATGGCGAACACCCCGACCAGGATCACCAGCAGCAGCCCGGACAGCTCGACCAGGGTCAGGACCACGTTGACCTTGACGCTCTCGCCGACGCCGCGGAAGTTCACCGCCGCGACCAGGGCCATGAACCCGAGCGCGATCAGCACGATGCCGCCGTTGCCCAGGTCGAGGCCGAAGCCCTCGTTCAGGTTCGAGGCGAACGCCCGCGAGGCCGTCGAGGCCGAGGTGATCCCCGAGCACATCACGACGAAGGTGACCATGAAGGTCAGGAAGTGGATGCCGAACGCCTTGTGCGCGTACAGCGCCGCCCCGGCCGCCGCGGGGTACTTGGTGACCAGTTCCAGGTAGGAGAACGCGGTGACCATCGCGACCGCGAAGGCGACCAGGAACGGCAGCCACGCCGCGCCGCCGACCTCCTGGGCGACCTCGCCGACCAGGGCGTAGATCCCGGTACCCAGGATGTCGCCGACGATGAACAGCAACAGCAGCTTGGGCCCCATGACCCGCTTCAGCGCGGGCTGCGCCTCGGTGGTGGTGGCGTCCGCCATCCCGGTGTTCCCCCTCCTGCGGCGGGGCCGTTCCCGCCGCGACCGGGGTCAGCCTGGTGTCCGGTTCCGGCCGTGTCGAGTCGGAACGGTGCGCGCCCGGGTGATCACCCGCGGCGGCGCGGTGCCTGCGGCTCGTCCTGGTACGACACGTACCCCGGGGACATCTGCTGTGTCTGCGGGACCTGCTGCGGCGGGGGCGTCCACTGCGGTGCCGGCATCGGGGGCCGCGGGGCCGGGCCGCCATGTCCGAGCGGCCCGGCGGGCCCGGCCGGCACGGCCTGATCGGCCGGGGGCAGCACGGTGGTGCGCTCGCGCTCGCGGGCGGACTGCTCCTCGAGGAGGTCCCGGATCTGCTTCAGCAGCTCGCTGTCGGTCTCCGGGGTGTCCTCCTCCTTGCCCTTCTTACGACGCTCCTGCAGCCACTTCATCGGGTAGACGACGAGGAAGTAGATCACCGCTGCCGTGATCATGAACTGGATGATCGCGTTGAGGAACGCCGCGTAGTCGAGCTGGACCTCGTCGGTGAGCGGGATCGTCCCGGGCGGCACCGCGTCCTCCCCGCCGGAGAACAGCCGGAGCAGCGGCTCCAGGAAGGCCTTCGTGAACGCGGTGACCACCGCGGTGAAGGCGGCACCGATGACGACGGCGACCGCCAGGTCGATCACGTTCCCGCGCAGCAGGAATTCCTTGAAGCCCTTCAGCACGCCGGAGCACTCCTCGGGGGTCGTCGGTCGGGGGACGGTCCGGCGGGCGACCGTAACCCGACCGTGATCGTCGTGCTCCGCCGGTGCGGGACGGGCGGTGACCGGCTCGGTGGGCGGGACGCCCGGATCGGCGGGCGGCCGTCGTCAGGTCGTGGCCGGACCCGGGCCACCCGGCGTGGTGCGGCGCTGGGCGATCAGCCGGTCCAGGAAGTCGCCGGCCTCCCGGGCGGCCCGCTCCACGTCGCCGTCGGCGATGGCCTCGACGATCCCGGTGTGCGAGACGTCGTCGTCGGTGCCGACGGTGGAGGGCATGGTGGCGGCCACGCTCCCGGCGACCGCCTCGACGACGCCCCGGTAGAGCTCGGCGAGCAGCGCGTTGCCCGCGCAGTGCACGACGGTCAGGTGGAAGTCGGTGTCGGCGCGGGCGGCGCGCTCCAGCTCGGCGGGGCCGGGCTCGTCACCGCGGCGGGTGATCTCGGCGACCCCGGCGACGGCGACGTCGCGCTCGGCGAGGGCGCCCCGCAGCATCTCCAGGTCCTCGGGGGTGCAGCGGGCGGCGGCGAGCCGGGCGGACTCGACCTCGAGCGTCCGTCGCACCTTCAGGACCTCGCGCAGCTCGGAGCCGCACAGCGTGCGCAGGGCACCGGACAGCTCGGTGGTGGCGCGGACGTAGGTGCCGTCGCCCTGGCGGACCTCGAGCAGGCCGCCGTGCGCGAGCGCGCGGACCGACTCGCGGACGGTGTTCCGCCCGACCTCGAGCGACGACGCCAGCTCGGACTCCGGCGGGATGCGGCTGCCGACCGGCCACTCGCCGTCGGCGATGGCGCTGCGGAGCTGCGCGATCACCTGGTCGACCAGGCTTCCTCGGCGTGCTGTGACCAGAGGCACCGGATCATCCTTCCATCCGAACATCCTATGTCTGTAACACTACTGTTTCGTGAGCATTGCTGAGCACGAGACCCGCGCGGAGGAGACCATCGCCACCGGATCGAGCGAGCGTGTGGACCGGTCCCGCCGGTCCGCGCTCGTCGGGTCCCCGCTGCTCGTCGTCGGGGTGGCGCTCGCCGCGTCGAACCTGCGCCCCGCCGTCACCAGCATGGCGTCGGTGCTTGGCGAGGTCCGCGACGACCTCGGCGCCGCGGCCGCGTGGACGAGTGTGCTCACCGCCGTCCCCACGATCTGCTTCGGACTGGCCGCGATCGCCGCGCCGTGGCTCGGGCGCCGCTTCGGGATGGCCCGGGCGATCGGGATCGCCCTCACGGTGCTCACCGCCGGGCTGGTGCTCCGGATCGTCGACGGGCCGTGGGTGGTGCTCGGCGGCACGTTCGTCGCCGCCGCCGGCATCGCGATCGGCAACGTGCTCATCCCGGTCGTGGTCAAGGAGTCGTTCCCGCACGCGGTTGGCCGGGTGACGGGCGTCTACACCGCGGCCCTCGCGGCGGGCGGCGGGATCGGCGCGGCCTTCACCCCGCCGCTGGAGCCGCTGCTCGGCGGCTGGCGCGGTGCCGTCGGTGCCTGGGCGCTGCTGTCGGCCGCGGCGCTGGTCGTCTGGCTCTGCGGGGCCCGGCACGGTAGCGCCGCCGAGGTGACGGCCCGCTCGGCCGAGCCGCGCCGCTCGATGCTGCGCCGGCCGCTGGCCTGGGCGGTCACCGCGTTCTTCGGGCTGCAGGCCTGCGTCGCCTACGTCGCGATGGGCTGGCTGTCCGAGCTGTTCGTGTCCGAGGGGATCCCCCGCACCGACGCCGGCCTGATGCTCGCGCTGATCAACCTCATCGGGATCCCGCTGAGCTTCATCGTGCCGCCGATCGCGCTGAACCGGCCCTCGCAGTCCTGGTGGATCGTCGGCCTCGCGTGCTGCTCGCTCGCGGCCGTCGCCGGTCTCGCCGTCGCGCCCGCGGCGGCGCCGTGGCTGTGGACGGTGCTGCTCGGCACCGGCATGGCGGTCTTCCCGCTGGGCCTCGGTGTGATCGCGCTGCGGACCCGGGAGGCGTCCGAGACGACCGACCTGTCCGCGATGGCGCAGGGCGTCGGCTACCTGATCGGGGCCACCGGGCCGTTCCTGTTCGGGATGCTGCACGGGGTGACCGGGACCTGGACCGCGTCGCTGGTCCTGCTCGGTGCGGTGATCGTCGTCGAGATGGTCGTCGGGTGGATCGCGGGGCGTCCGCGCTTCGTCTGATCGCGGCGGAAAGCGGGTGGTGGTCGCGGTGTACCGTCGGGCGCAGCCGCTCGGCGTCACCGCACCCGGCGTGCCGGCCGTCGCGCTCGCGGGGTCCGCTTCATCCGTCAGGGAGAACTCGTGACCGACACCGCCCTCCCCCCGGCCGGGGACACGGCGCGGCTGGTCGACCAGACCGGCCCGTACTTCGGCCGCTTCGGCGGCCGCTACGTCCCGGAGGCGCTGGTTGCCGCCCTGGACGAACTGGAGCAGGCCTACCACGCGGCGATGACCGACGAGGCGTTCCAGGCCGAGCTCGCGGAGCTGCACCGCACCTACTCCGGTCGGCCGAGCCTGCTCACCGAGGCGCCGCGGTTCGCCGCGCACGCCGGTGGCGCGCGGATCCTGCTCAAGCGCGAGGACCTGAACCACACCGGCTCGCACAAGATCAACAACGTGCTGGGTCAGGCACTGCTCACCAAGCGGATGGGCAAGTCGCGGGTGATCGCCGAGACCGGGGCGGGCCAGCACGGCGTCGCGTCGGCGACCGCGGCGGCCCTGCTCGGCCTCGACTGCGTCGTCTACATGGGCGAGGTCGACACCGAGCGGCAGGCGCTCAACGTCGCCCGCATGCGGATGCTCGGCGCTGAGGTCCGCCCCGTCACCTCGGGCACGCGCACCCTCAAGGACGCGATGAACGAGGCCATGCGCGACTGGGTCACCAACGTGGCCGACACGCACTACCTGATCGGCTCGGTCGCCGGGCCGCACCCGTTCCCGGCGATGGTCCGCGACTTCCAGCGGATCATCGGTGTCGAGGCGCGGCAGCAGGTGCAGGACCTCACCGGCGCGCTGCCGGACCTGGTGTGCGCCTGCGTCGGCGGCGGGTCCAACGCGATGGGGATCTTCCACGCGTTCCTCGACGACACCGGTGTCGAGCTGGTCGGCTTCGAGGCCGGTGGTGACGGCGTCGACACCCCGCGGCACGCGTCGTCGATCGGCGGCGGGGACGTCGGCGTCCTGCACGGGTCGCGCAGCTACATCCTGCAGGACGAGGACGGGCAGACCCGGGACTCGCACTCCATCTCGGCCGGGCTGGACTACCCCGGCGTCGGGCCGGAGCACTCCTGGCTGAACGACCTGCACCGGGCCCGCTACGAGTCGGTGACCGACCGCGAGGCCATGGACGCGTTCCGCCTGCTCTGCCGCACCGAGGGGATCATCCCGGCGATCGAGAGCGCGCACGCACTCGCGGGCGCGCTGCGCGAGGCGGCGCGGCTGGGCGAGGGCAAGGTCGTCCTGGTGAACCTGTCCGGTCGCGGCGACAAGGACGTGGACACCGCCGCGAAGTACTTCGACCTGATCGACGAGCAGGGGAACGCCGTGACCGACGGGGAGACGAAGTGAGCGTCGCGCAGCGGATCGAGGCGGTCCGTGCGGAGGGCCGCGCCGCGCTGGTCGGCTACCTGCCGGTCGGGTTCCCGAGCGTCGACGGCTCCGTCGAGGCGATGCGGGCGATGGTCGAGGGCGGCGTCGACGTCGTCGAGGTCGGCCTGCCGTACTCGGACCCGCTGATGGACGGCCCGGTCATCCAGCGCGCCACACAGCAGGCGCTGGACAACGGCGCCCGCTCTCGGGACGCGTTCACCGCCGTCCGCGGGGTCGCCGACGCCGGGGCGCCCGCGGTCGTCATGACCTACTGGAACCTGATCGACCGCTACGGCGTCGAGCGGTTCGCCGCCGAGCTCGCGGCGGCCGGCGGCTCCGGCCTGATCACCCCGGACCTGCTGCCCGACGACGCCGAGGAGTGGCTCGCCGCGTCGGAGCGCCACGACCTCGACCGCATCTTCCTGGTCGCGCAGACGACCACGCCGGAGCGCATGCGACTCACCGCCGGGGCCAGCCGCGGGTTCCTCTACGCGGCGTCGCTGATGGGCGTCACCGGCGTCCGCTCGATCGGTGCCGAGGCCCGCGAGCTGGTCGGCCGTGCCCGCGAGGTCGCGACCCTGCCGGTGTGCGTCGGGCTCGGGGTGCGGACCGCCGAGCACGCCGCCGAGGTCGCCTCCTACGCCGACGGCGTCATCGTCGGGACGGCGTTCGTGCAGGCACTCGAGTCGGGCGGGCCGTCCTCGGTGCGCGACCTGGCGCAGGAGCTGTCCGAGGGGATCCGCTCGGCGACGCCGGTGAGCGCCTAGCGGGTCCCTGCCCGCCGTTCCTGAGAGCGGGCGCGGCGGACGGAGCGACCCCGGTACTCCGGTCGGCGGGACACGGGCCCGTTCGGCGTCCCCCGGTGCCCGGACGGCGGTGACACCTCTCAGGAACGCAACCCGATCCCGCTCGGGCTTCCTATCGTCGTCGGCACCGCACCGCACCGCGGCCGGCTCCCCCGTCGGGTCGCGGTGGTGGCCGGGACCGATCCCGGCCGCTCCCCGAACCGGAAGTGACCCGATGACCTCCCGTGCCGTGCCGCCCGGACGCACCGACCCGTCCGGTGGCCGCACACGGTCCCCCGGGGAGCGGAGTCCACGGCAGACTGTCGGGTATGTCCGATACGGCCGCTGACGGGTGCGCACCACCGTCAGCCGGGCCGCCCGACCGCGAGGAGTCACCCCGTCTTGTTCAGCATCACCGTCAGGGACCACGTCATGATCGCGCACAGCCTGCGCGGGGACGTCTTCGGACCGGCGCAGCAGCGGCACGGGGCGACCTTCCTGGTCGACGCGACGTTCCGGCGCCCCGAGCTCGATCCCGACGGGATCGTGGTCGACATCGCGCTCGCCACCACGCAGCTGGGTGAGGTGCTGGCCGACCTCAACCACCGCGACCTCGACGAGCACTCGGACTTCGCCGGCGTCAACACCACCACCGAGTTCCTGGCCCGCGCGATCGCCGACCGCCTCGCGGAGCGGGTACGGGCCGGCGGCCTCGGGCCCGGCGCGCGCGGGCTGGCCGGGCTGGTGGTGACCCTGCACGAGTCGCACGTGGCGTGGGCGAGCTACGAGCGGACCCTGTGACCGAGCCGGACCCCCGGCGGACGGTGCACGTGGTCGTCCCGGCCACGGTCGACGATCCCCGCTCACCCAGCGGCGGCAACGTGTACGACCGCCGGATGTGCACCGGGCTGGCCGCGCTCGGGCGCCCGGTGCGCGAGCTCGCCGGTGCCGGCCACCCGGATCCGGACCGGGCCGCGCTCGACGCGCTCGACGACCTGCTCGCCGGTGTCCCGGACGACGCACTCGTGCTGCTCGACGGGCTCGTGGCCTGCGGCGCACCGGCCGTCCTCGCCCGGCACGCCGGCCGGATCACCGCGGTCGTGCTCGTGCACCTGCCGCTCGGTGACGAGCACGGGGTGCCCCCGGACGTGTCCGAGGACCGGCGGCGGCGCGAGCGCGCCGCCCTGCACCACGCCGCCGCGGTGGTGACCACGAGCCCCTGGACGGCGCGGCGCGTCGCCGAGCTGCACGACCTGCCCGCGGACCGGGTGCACGTCGTTCCCCCGGGCGCCGACCCGGCGCCCGTCACCGCGCCGCAGGAGCCGGGGACCCGGCTGCTCGCCGTCGGCGCGCTCACCCCGACGAAGGGCCACGACCTGCTGGTGGAGGCACTGGCCCGGCTCGCAGGCACGGACTGGACGCTCCGGCTGGTCGGCCCGCTCGACCGGGATCCGGCGCACACCGCCGCCGTGCGGGACGCCGTCGAACGGCACGGTCTCACCGGCCGGGTGAGCCTCGACGGGCCGCGCACCGGCGCGGAGCTCGACGCCGCCTATGCGATCGCCGACCTGCTCGTCCTCCCGTCCCGGACCGAGTCCTACGGGATGGTCGTGACCGAGGCGCTGGCCCGGGCGGTGCCGGTGCTGGCGACCGCGACCGGTGGGGTGCCGGAGACACTGGGCGGCACCGGCGACGACCGGCCCGGCCTGCTCGTCGCACCCGGTGACACCGGCGCGCTCGCCGACGGCCTCCGCACCTGGCTCGGCCGCGGCGACGTCCGCGCCGCCGCGCGCGCCGCCGCCCGCCGCCGCCGGGACCGGCTCGACGACTGGCCGTCCGCGGCCCGGCGGCTCGACCGGGTGCTGGTGTGAGCGCCCCGCTGCAGGGGGCGGCCGGGTCGCCGGTCTGCCCGCCGGAGTGGCTCGCCGTGCGCGAGCCCGCCGACGCCGAGGCCCGCTCCGCCGACCTCGCCGCCGCGCTGTGCGACGCCCTGCCGGAGGGGCCGCTCGTCGTGCGCGACCTCGGGTGCGGCACCGGGTCGATGGCCCGCTGGCTGGCACCGCACCTGCGGGCACACGGTGCCGGTGACCAGCACTGGATCCTGCACGACCGCGACCCGGTGCTGCTCGACCGCGCGCTCGCCGGCCTGCCCGGCGGCGTCACCGGCGAGGCCCGCCACGGCGACCTGACCGCGCTCGACGCGGCGGAGCTGGCCGGGACGTCGCTGGTCACCGCGTCCGCGCTGCTCGACCTGCTGACCGCCGGGGAGATCGACGACCTCGCCGACGCCTGCACGCGGGCCGGGTGCCCGGCCCTGTTGACCCTGTCGGTGACCGGTGAGGTGCGGTTCGATCCCGCCGGGCCGGCGGACCGCGAGGTGGCCGCCGCCTTCGACGGCCACCAGCGCCGCGAGACCGGCGGACGCGTCCTGCTCGGGCCGGACGCCGCCGGGTACACCGCGGCCGCGTTCCGCCGTCGGGGCGCCCGGGTCCGGACCGCCGCCACCCCCTGGCGGCTCGGGCCGGACCGTCCGGAGCTGACCCGGGAGTGGCTCGCCGGCTGGTACGACGCGGCCCGCGCGCAGCGTCCCGAGCTGCGCGCGGCCGTCGAGGACCACCGGGAGCGCCGGTACCGGGAGCTGGCCGCCGGCCGCCTCACCGTCGCCGTCGGGCACTCCGACCTGCTGGTGTTCCCCGCCGGGACCGGCGGGCCGGGGCCGCGGGCGTGAGCGCCCGCGCAGGCACGCTGCTCCGCCTCGCCGCCGGTGTCGCGCTGCTCGGGGTGCTGGTCGTGCAGGTCGGGGCGGGACCGGTGCTGGAGCGGCTGCGCGATCTCGACGCCCGCACCGTCCTGGCCGCGGTCGTGCTCGGGGCACTGGGCACGGCCTGCACCGCGTGGCGGTGGTGCCTCACGGCCCGCGGCCTGGGCCTGCACCTGGCCTGGCCCGGCGCGTTCGCCGACTGCTACCGGGCGAGCTTCCTCAACTCGGTGCTCCCGTCGGGGGTCCTCGGCGACGTCCACCGCGCGGTCAGCCACGGCCGCCGGGCCGGTGACGTCGGCGGGGGCGTCCGCGCCGTCGTGCTGGAGCGGCTCGCCGCCCAGCTGGTGCTGGTCGTCGTCGCGGTGGCGGTGCTCGTCGCACAGCCCGACCTGCTCCGCGCGGTCGGCGCGCTCGTGCCCGGGGGCGCGGTCTGGGCCGCCGCCGCGGCGGTCGTCGTGCTCGTCGTGGCCGGGCGGCTGCTGCGGGACCGGCTGGGCGGGCTGCTCGGTGACGTCCGCGCGCTGCTGCGGGCCCGGACCGCCGCCGCGGTACTGCTGGCGTCGGCGGGGTCGCTGGCCTGCCATCTCGCCGTGTTCGTGCTCGCGGCGCGTGTCGCCGGATCGGTAGCCGGTGTCGCGGAGCTGCTTCCGCTGCTGGTACTGGCCCTGCTGGCGATGGCCCTGCCGCTCAACGTTGGTGGCTGGGGCCCGCGTGAGGCGGTCGCGGTCGCCGCGTTCGCGGCCGTCGGCCTCCCCGCGGCCGAGGGGCTGGCCACCGCCGTCGTCTACGGCGTGCTGGCGCTCATCGGGTGCGTGCCCGGTGGCCTGGTGGTCGCGTGGCGGCGGCGGACCGGCGTCACACCCGCCCCGGGGTCACCGGGACCCGAGCGCCCGGAGGTGGTCGCCGAACCCGGCGACCAGGGCGTCCAGCACGGCCCGGCCCTTCCCCTCGGTCGCCAGCGAGGGCCTACCGACGACGCCCGACCCGGAGTAGGCCTGCAGCCCGAGCGTGAGCATGTGCGGCCGCTCGTCGGCGTCGTGGTCGGCGCCGGCGAACCCGGGCCGGACGACGTCCGGCCGGGCGTGCAGCAGGATCGACGTCTCCAGCTCGCCGGCGTGCATGTCGGCGGAGTGGCTGGAGACCAGGCCGCCTGCGGCCCGGGCGGCCACCCAGTCGTCGCCACCGGGGAACAACGCCATGGGCAGTGGCCCGGTCGAGGCCTCCTGGACGACGTTGCGCAGCACGTGGTTCCCGCCGTGCCCGTTGACCAGCACCAGCGCCGGGACGCCCGCCGCGCGCAGCGAGGCGGCGACGTCGCCGACGACCGCGGCCAGCGTGGTGGCGGAGATGCTCACCGTCCCGGCCCAGGCGGCGTGCTCGTGCGAGCAGGAGATCGCGACCGGGGGCAGGACCCGGACGGGGTACTCCTGTCCGAGCCGCGCGGCCAGCGACGTCGCGACGACGGTGTCGGTGTCGAGCGGCAGGTGCGGCCCGTGCTGCTCGTGGCTGCCGACGGGCAGCAGCGCCGCGACGACGGGCCGGTTCTGCACGTCCACGGTGGTCTCGGTCGGGAGAAGATGCACGCGGACGAGGTTTCCACGGGTCCGCCCGCTGACGAAGGAGAGGCAGTGCACGATCCTCATCGCGACGGACCGGCCGAGGTCGCCGAGTCGCAGCTGACGACCCGGCACGGGACGTTCCGGGCGGTCGCGTTCCGCGAGCACCCCGGTGGGCCCGAGCACCTCGCGCTGGTGCTCGGCGATCCGGCGGAGGTGCCGGAGGTCCTGGTGCGCATGCACTCGGAGTGCCTGACCGGCGACGTGTTCGGCGCCCGGCGGTGCGAGTGCGGGGCCCAGCTGGCCTCGGCGCTCGACGCCGTCGCCGCAGCGGGGTGCGGGGTGATCGTGTACCTCCGCGGGCACGAGGGGCGCGGGATCGGCCTGCTGGCGAAGATCCGCACGCACACCCTGCAGGACGACGACGGCCTGGACACCGTGGACTCGGCCGTCGCGCTCGGCCTGCCGGTCGACGTCCGCGACTTCGGGGCGGCGGCCGTGGCGCTGCGGTACCTCGGTGTCGACCGGGTGCGGCTGCTGTCCAACAACCCGGAGAAGGCGTCGGCGCTGACCGGCAACGGGATCACCGTGACCGAGCTGGTGCCGTTGCTGGAGCCGGTGGACGAGCACAACGTCCGGTACCTGACGGCGAAGCGCGACCGCCTCGGCCACCACCTGCCGCAGCTCGACGGCACCGGGCCGTGACGGGCTACGCGTCGTCGTAGGTGACGCGGACGCAGAGCGCCGGGGGCTCGCCGGCCGCCATCCGGGCCAGCACCGACGGCAGCTCGTCGAACCGGCACTCGCCGCCGATCAGCGCGTCGAACCGCGGGTCGGCGAGCAGCCGCAGCGCCAGCGCCATCCGCTCGCCGTAGCCGCGGCCCGCCCGGCGCGGGGACACCGTGCCGACCTGGCTGGAGCGCACGGCCAGGCGCCCGCTGTGGAACGCGCCGCCGAGCCCGATCTCCACCCGGCGGGTGCCGTACCAGCTGAGCTCGAGCACCTCGCCCTCCGGCGCGAGCAGCTCCAGCGACCGCTCCAGGCCCGCTCCGGTGGCGCTGGCGTGCACGACGAGATCGCAGCCGCCGGTCGCGTCGGCGGGGGCGGCGAACCCCACTCCGAGCGCCGCCGCCACCGGGGCGCGGTCCGGGTCGGGATCGACCAGCTCGACCCGGGCGCCGGGCAGCCCGGCCAGTACCGCGGCCACGCTGCACCCGACCATCCCCGCCCCGACGACGGCGATCCGGTCCCCGACCAGCGGGGCCGCGTCCCAGGCGGCGTTGACGGCCGTCTCCACGGTGCCCGCCAGCACCGCCCGGCCGGCGGGGACGTCGTCGGGGACCACGACGACGGCGTCCGCGGGGACGACGAACCGGGTGCGGTGCGGGTGCAGGCAGAACACCGTCCGCCCGACGAGCTCCGGCGGGCCCTCCTCGACGTCGCCGACGGCGAGGTAGCCGTACTCGACCGGGGCCGGGAACTCGCCCTGCTGGAACGGCGTCCGCATCGTCGCGTACTCGCCGGGCGGTACCTCACCGCGGAAGACCAGGGTCTCGGTGCCGCGGCTGATCCCGGTGAACCGGGTGCGGACCAGGACCTCGCCCGGTCCCGGGCCGGGCAACGGGACCGTCCGGATCTCACCGCGGCCGGGGGCGGCGAGCCGGAACGCGCGGGCCTCTCGGGTCACGCCGGACGACCCTACCGGCGCGCTCGCGTACCGTCCCCACGGTGACGCGCGGCAGGCCGTACGTCCTGGCGTCGGTGGCGATGTCGCTGGACGGCTACATCGACGACGCGGGCCCCGCCACGCTCGTGCTCTCCGACGCCGTGGACCTGGACCGGGTCGACGGCGTCCGGGCGGAGGTGGACGCCGTCCTGGTCGGGGCGGGCACCGTGCGCAACGACGATTCCCGGTTGCTGGTGCGCTCGGACCGGCGCCGTGCGGAGCGGGTCGCCGCCGGGCGCGCGCCGTCGCCGCTGCGGGTGGTCCTCGCTGCCGCGGGGTCCGACCTGGACCCGTCGGCGACCGTGTTCACCGTCGACGCCCCGGCCCGGCCGCTGGTGTACGCGTCCGGGCCCGCGGTGCCCCGGCTGCGTGCCCGCCTCGGCGCGGTCGCCGACGTCGCCGACGGGGGCGACCCGCCCGACCCGGCGGCGGTGGTCGCCGATCTCGCCCGCCGCGGGGTGCGACGGCTGCTGGTCGAGGGCGGCGGCGTCGTGCACACCGCGTTCCTCACCGCGGGCCTGGTGGACGAGCTGCACGTGGTCGTCGCGCCGTTCTTCGTCGGGGACCCCCGCGCGCCGCGGTTCGTGCACGACGGCGGCTTCCCGCAGGGGCCAGGGGCCCCGATGGAGCTGGTCGAGGCCCGGCCGATCGGCGACCTCGTCCTGCTGCACTACCGGGTGCGCCCGCCGGTCACCGGTTGAAGGCGGAGAGGAACCGGTCGCGGAAGTCCTCCATCGGCTGCACGGGCGCCGTCGGCGGCGGCCGCAGCCCGGGCGTCCAGCCCCAGCCGGCGATCCGGTCCAGGACGGCCTGGTCCCGGGTCACCACCGAGATCGGCACGTCCCGGCCCGCGTCCTGCCCGACGACCATCGGGGCGGGCTGGTGGTCGCCCAGGACCACCACGACGAGCCGGTCGTCGCCGAAGCGGCTCACCCAGTCGTAGAGGGTCTCCAGCGAGTACTCGGTCGAGCGCACGTAGTCCGCGCGGATCGCGGCCGGGTCGCCGGTCCAGATCGTGTCCCAGGCACGCTGGTCGTGGGCGTACGGGGCGTAGGCCGACCCGTCCCCGACGCGGTCCCAGGGCAGCAGCGGCGGCACGGGGGACCACGGGGCGTGGCTGGAGGTCAGCGCGACCTCGGCCATGAGCGGGCCGCGGTCGGTGCGGCCGTACTCGAGCCGGTCGAAGGCGGACAGGGCGTACTGGTCGGGCATCGGGGACCAGCTGAACGGCGGGCCGCGGTAGCCGAGCCCGTCGAAGGCGTGCACCCGCTGGTGCCCGTAGAACGCCGCCTCCGGCCAGTCCCGGGTGGTCCCGGGCATCACGGCGGTGGTCTCTCAGCCGGCGTCGCGGAACGCCCGGGTGAGGGTGAGCCGGTCGGACCCGACGAGCTGCTGGTGCCGGGCCTGGTCGCCGATCCGCAGCCCGGCGAACAGGGTCGCGTGCGCCAGCCAGCTCCCGCCGCCGGTGACCGGAGAGGTGAGGAACCCGCTGCGGGAGGCGAACCCGGCGTCGGCGAGCCGCCGGTCGCCCTCGGCCAGGACCGGCCCGACGGACGGCGCCATGGCCGGGTCCTCGATGGCCGACCGTCCGTAGCTCTCGACGACGGCGAACACGACGTCCTTGCCCCGCAGCCCGGCGAGCAGCCGGTCGGCGGGGACGCCGGCCCAGTCGTCCTGCGCGGCCTCGGTGGAGAAGACGTACCGGTCGTGGACCGCGGACGGGATCTGTGAGGCCCGGTCGCGCAGCTGCGCGACGCCGTCGGCGGCGGCGATCGGGACACCGGGGACGAGCCGCCCGCCGGGTGCGGCCCAGACCACCAGCCACGCCGCGCCGAGCACGGCGGCGCAGGCCAGCGTGGTCCGCCGGTGCCGGGCGGCGAGCCGGCCCAGCCGGACGACCGCGCCCGCCGTCGCGACGACGAGCCCGAGCACGGCGAGCGCGGCGAGGACGGCGACGAGCGTCCCGGACCCGCCTGCGCCCTGCAGGAAATCGCGGGCGTTGCCCAGCAGCACCCAGTCCGCGACCGGGTCGAAGCTGCGGCCCAGCGCCACCTCGAAGCCGATGTCGAGCGCCTTGAGGAGCCCGAGCAGCGCGACCACGGTCCCCGCGACGGCCGCCGCGATCGCACGCAGCCGCCCGGGCAGCACCGCGAGCAGGGCGATCCCGGCGACGGCCTCGACCGGGAGCCGCAGGAACGCCTGCGGCGCGACGTGCGACGGGTCGCCGGGCAGCACGTGCAGGCCGGTCACCAGCGCCGCGGCGGCGACCGTGAGCAGGCCCGCGGCCGCGACCCGCAACCGGACCGGGTGCGCGTCGACCGCGCGCCACCGCCACGCGACCGACGAACCGAAGGACCAGAGCAGCGCCACCAGGGCGACGGCGAGCGCGGCGGTCTCGACCGGCCGGGGGAGCAGCCCGGCGGCGGTCACGATCAGCACGACCCCCTGCACGGCGGCGACGACCTTGGCGGAGCGCCGGACCGGCAGCTCCCCGTCCAGCCACGGCAGGATGCGCGCCGCACCGACGTAGGCGTACCGCATCAGGCCCAGCGCCAGGAGCCAGACCTCGCCCGACGTGGCGGTGACGTGCGCCGAGAGCACGAGCAGCAGCAGCGCGTCGGTCTCCATGTCGAACCGGGCGCCGAACGCGGTCGCGGTGCCGGTGCGCCGGGCGACGACGCCGTCCACCGCGTCCAGTGCTAGTGCCACCACGGTGAGCCCCACCAGCACGGCCTGGGCGAGGTCGTCCCGCCCGACCAGCGTGGCCGCACCGACGACGAGCGTGCCGCGGGCGACCGTCACCAGCCCGGCCGGTCCGAGCGTCGTCTCCCCGGCCCGGCGGGCGGCCCGCACCAGCAGCACCAGGATCAGTGCGGCGAGCAGCACGCCCGCCGTAGTCCGGAGGACGCCGGCGCCGGTGACCGCCGCCGAGCCCGCCAGCACGACGGCCAGCAGCGCGGTGGCGCCCGCGAGCTGCCGGACCAGCGGCGACGCGACGGCCGGGGACCGCTCGGGCCGGGCGATCACGACGGACCGGGGCCGTCGCCCGCCGCGGACGGCGCCGCACGGGCGTAGACGTCGCCGGACCGGCCGAGCGGGCGCCTGCGGTCGAGCAGGGCCCTGAGCTCGTCGGCGTCCAGCCAGCGCCCGCCCGCGGTGGGGTCCCAGCGCATCGTCTCGACGGGGGAGTAGCGGTAGACGTACCGCCCGAGGGACTCGACCCGGTCGAGGGCGGCGAGGGCGGCGTCGTGCGCCGCGGGCAGGTACTCGAACGACAGGGCGGGCAGCGGGTGCGTCAGCCCGGCGAGCACGTCCGCCTCGAACCCCTCGACGTCGATCTTGCAGAACGCGGGGACGCCGTGCGTCGCGGCGAGCTCGTCGAGGGTGGTGACGGGTACCGGCACCGACTCGTCCCAGCGCACCCGTGCGAAACCGGCGTCGTCCGCGACGGTGCGGCGCCAGGTCTCCGACATCGACGACACCGTCGGCGTGGCACGGGAGATCCCGAGCCGCGCGGTGCCCGGCCGGGCACCCAGCGCGGCGGGCACGACCGTCACCTCCGGGTCGCGGTCGAAGAACAGGCGCAGCAGGCGCACGAAGTCGGGCTGGGGCTCGATCGCGACGACCCGCGCGCCCAGCCCGCGCCAGGCGCGCACCCGGTTGCCGGCGTGCGCGCCGATGTCGAAGGCCAGATCGCCGGGTCCCAGGAACTGCCCGTACAGAGCGCGCATCCGGCGTTGGCGGCCAGGGATGCCGTGGTAGGTCGCGAGGGAGCGGGCGATCCCGAATGTCCGGATCAGCACGTGGCCCGAGGGTAGTCGAGCGCGGGCCGTCCGGTGACCGCGAAGTGGCCGTACCGCGAACGGGCGCGTCCGCCGGGCGGGGCCGGTCGGCCGTGTCCCCGGTCCGGCGGACCCGGCGGTGGGGACGCCCGGGTGGTCGGCGCGGCAGCCGGCGACCGGTGCACGACCGGCCGGTGGCATCGGGACAGGGGGATCCGGACGTGCCGGGTGGGGCGGAGGACGGCGGCGCGTGCGTCCGTTCCGGGCGCCCGCGCCGGGGCCGGACGGGTGCGTTCCCGTGCCTCCCCGCGCGGCGTATGGCCCGGGACACAGTTCCACCGCCCGTCGACACCCGACGCCGCTCCGGGCGGTGAACGGTCCGTCCCTGAGAGTGGCGGCGCCGGATGGACGGACGTCTGTACTCCGGGTGGAGCGACCGGTCGCCGTTCACCTTCTCCCGGAGCCCGGACGCCGGTGACGTCTCTCAGGAACGCAACCTGATCTCGGGCCGGTTCCTATCGTCGGCGGCGCCGCATCGCGACCGCTCCCCCTCGAGTCGCGGCGGTGGCCGGGAACCCCCGCCCGGCCGGCTCCCCGAACCGGAAGTGACCCGATGACAGTCCGTCGTCCCGTGCTGCCCGGACGTGCCCCCGGCGTCCGCGTGACCGTAGCGTCCACCGCGCATCCCCGCCCGGTGCGCCCCCGGCCCGTGCCGCTGCGCGCGGCAGCATCCCGCACCGGCCACCCGCGGCCGATGCGTGCTCCGATCCTCGCCGGGCGTGTGCCCGGCGACCGGTGAGCCGCCCCGCCGCGCATCCGGTCACCGTGCCGGTGCGGCGGGACGACCCGCCGCCCGCCGACGCCTGGCTGGCGCACCGTCGCGCCCGGAGGGCCTGGGGATCCGTGCTGGTCACGGTCCTGGTCGGCCCCTCGGTGATCTGGATGCTCCGCTCGGGCCCGCAGCCGTTCATGCACCTGCTGTCGATGCTCACCGGTCTGCTGGCGCTGTCGGCGATGGTGATCGTCGCCGTGCTGCCGTCCCGGGTGCGTGGCCTGTCGGGCGCGCTCGGGCTGGAGACCCTGCTCGGCCTGCACCGCAGGCTGGGCGTGCTCGCCGGTGCGCTCGTCGCGCTCCACCTGGCCTGCGTGATCGCCGACCAGCCGGCCCGGATCGGCCTGCTGGTCCCGCTGTCCGCACCGGCGCGCGGCCAGGCCGCGACGGTCGCGACGGTCACCGTCGTGGTGCTGATCGTCCTCGCGCTGCGCGGGGTGCGGTCCGGCTCGCACGAGGTGTGGCGCTGGCTGCACCTCAGCCTGGCCGCCGTCGTCCTCGGCGGGTCCTGCCTGCACGTGCTCTGGCTGAACAACCTGGTCACCGACGCGGTGATGGGGCCGGTGCTCGCCGGCCTCGGCCTGCTGCTGATCGCCGTGCTGGTGCTGCGCTGGGGCATGCGTGCCGCGGCCGGCGAGTTCCGGGTGCACGTGGTGCGCCCGGAGAGCACGACCGTCTCGACGCTGGTGCTGGCCCGCCGCGGTCGGCACACCGGCCCCTGGTTCCGGCCGGGCCAGTTCGCCTGGCTCCGGCTGGAGCGGATGTCGGTGGAGGAGCACCCGTTCACGATCGCGTCCTCGGCGACCGACGGCGGCCGGATCGAGTTCACCGTGCGGCACACCGGCGACTTCGCCTCCCGGCTGCGCGACCTGCGCCGCGGCGACCCGGTCTGGGTGGACGGGCCCTACGGCTCCTTCACCCCGGACGCGGTGCCCTCGACCGGGCTCGTGCTGATCGCCGGCGGGGTCGGGATCACGCCGATGATGAGCATGCTCCGCACCGCGGCCGACCGCGGCGACCCGCGGCCGTACCGGCTCGTCGTGCACGCCCGCGACCGCGCGGACCTGCTGTTCCGGTCCGAGCTCGCGTACCTCCGCACGATGCTCGACCTGCAGGTCACCGAGGTCCTGCGCCGCCCGGCGCCGGACTGGGGCGGGGCCACCGGGCCGATCGACACCGCCCTGCTGGCCGCCGTCCTGACCGACATCGACGACGAACGCCGGCGACTCGACTACTTCATCTGCGGGCGTCCGCAGCTGGTCACCGACGTCCTCACCACCCTGTCGACGCTCGGAGTCCCGGAGGACCGGGTGCACACCGAGCAGTTCGCCCAGGTCTGAGCCCCCCGAATCCCGAGGAGAAACACGTACGTCCCGCCGGATCCCCGGCCCGCTGCGCTGGTCGATCGTGGCCGCGCTCGCCGCGGTCGTGGCCGTCGCGCTGGCCCAGTCCTGGGCCTCGGTACCGGCTGCCGCCGGCACGGGCTGGACCCAGACGCAGTGGGGGCCGCTCGGCCCCGCCGACCGCGACCTGCTGGAGAAGGTGCGGCTCGCCGGGCTGTGGGAGGCCCCGACCGGCGAGCAGGCCCAGCAGCAGGCGAGCAGCGACGCGGTGCGCGACGTCGGCCAGAAGGTCGCCGTCGAGCACCACGCCCTGGACGAGATCGTCCGCGACACCGCGGGCAGGCTCGGCGTCCCGCTGCCCAGCCGTCCGAGCGACCAGCAGATCGGCTGGATGAACGACCTGACCGGCCGGTCGGGCGCCGACTACGATCGGCAGTTCGTGCAGATCCTGCGCTCGGCGTACGGGACGATCCTCCCGGCCATCGCGCAGGTCCGCTCCGGTACCCGCAACGAGATGGTGCGGCAGTTCGCCGCCGAGGCCGACGCCTACGTCACCCGGCACATCGGCTACCTCGAGGCGACCGGGATGGTCGACTACGCCGCGCTGCCCGCACCACCGGACCCCGTCTCGACCCGCAGCATGTCCGCCCTGGTCGTCCCGGCGATCGTCGTCGGGGTGGCGCTGCTCGCCGCGGGCGGACTGCTGATGACGCTCTACCGGCGTGGACGGCCCGGCGGTGGCGTGGCCACGTCGGGCCTCCTCCCGGCCGGCGGGCTGATCCCGCGGCCGCGACGGGCCCGCGACGACGCCGCCGGTCCGCCACCGCGCCGGGCGGCACTCCCGGTCGGTCCGCCCGACCCGTGGGACGAGCTCGCGCACGTCCCACCCGCGCGGCCACGGCCGGACGGGGGTGCGGGCTCGCTCGACACCGACCCGTCCCTGCGTGAGCGCGACGGACCCGGGTCGACGGGGGAGTTCGGCCCGGCCGTCCTCGACACCGACCTGTTCACCCCCGACCGCCGGCACGCCGGACCCGACACGACCGACCCCGACCACCCGGACGCGGGCCCGCCCGGCCTCCCGCCGGACGGACCCGGAACCGCGTCCCACCGACACACGACCCACCGCGCCGGCCCGCGCCGCGCGCGGAACGTACCGAGGAGCCGTCACCGATGAGTCCAGTCTCCGCCAGCCGCCGCCGCATGATCGCGGCTGCCACCTTCGTCGCCTGCCTGCTCGTGGCGGGCCCGGCCGCCTACGCGGCTGGGGCCGCGACGTCGGACGGTGACGACCGCAGCACCTCCAACGTCGCCGAGTCCGGAGAGGGCGTCACCGGCGCCGGATCGGGCTCCGGCGGTCACGACCACTCCTCGTCGGCCGACCCCACCCAGGACGGCGGGGACACCGGCGGCCAGGACGCCGGTTCCCAGGACGGCGGCTCCCAGGACGCGGCCGGCCAGGACGCCGCGGGCCAGGACGCCGCCGGGCAGGACGACGGCCAGGACGCCGGGGCGCAGGGCGGCGCCGGTGACGCCGACGGCGCCGGCGGCGACGACGCCGCGGGTCGTGCCGACGGCCCGGACGGCGCCGCGGCCGCGCTCGACATCCTCGCCTCCGACTGCACGGGCAGCCGCCTGCAGCCGCACGACGGGTTCCAGAAGGCCCCGCGCTGCGTGTCGACCGAGTTCGGCGAGGTCGCCGCGGCCGACCAGAGCCCGTCGCTGCTGATCACCGACTCCCCGGACGAGGTCGCGCAGGGCCAGGGGTTCTCGATGACCGTCAGCACCCGGAACCTGGTCCGTGACCGGTTCCTCGCGGCCGCCCAGGGCGGCTACTACGTCGAGTCGTCGCTGCTCAACGGCCAGGGCCTGCAGCGAGGGCACTTCCACACCGCGTGCCGGATGCTCCCGAACCCGGCCGAGGCGCCGGACTCCGCCCCGGACCCGCTGTTCTTCGAGGCCACCGAGGACGGCGCCGGCGGCAGCACCCCGGACGAGGTGAAGATCGACGTCCCGGGGATCCAGCAGTCCGGTGAGCTGCAGTGCTCGTCGTGGGCGGGCGACGGCTCGCACCGCACGCCGATGATGCAGCGGGCCAACCAGACCCCCGCGTTCGACTCCGTCCGGATCAAGGTCGGCTGACATGCGGATCTCCGGACCGGTACTGACACTGACCGCCGTCGGCGCGGTCGCCGCGGGGATGGTGGCGGCGAACGTCGTCCTCACTGCCGCGCCCGACCCGCCGTCCGTCGAGCAGGCCACCGGTGCGCCGGCGCCCCCGGCCGCGCCGCAGGGGCCCGCCCCGGCGGCCTCCGGCTCCGGTGGCGACGGCGGTGGGTACTGATGGGTTCCCGCGCACGGCACGCCGACCGCGACACCACCGACCCGGTCGGTTTCGCGCCGGTGCCGGGCGGCGGCGTCCCCCGTCCCCGCCGGCCCGACCACAGTGGTGGGTGGGCCGGTGACGACCGGGTCTGGCTCGAACCGGAGGCGGCCGCCCCCGCGCCGCGCCGGGGCCGCCGCAGGCTCCGGCCCGACACCGGCCGGGACCCCCACGAGGCACACCACCGGGCCGGCGGCGGGCACGACCCGCTCGGCCCCGGATGGGACGAGGGCGACCAGCACCTCGGGTTCGCCGACCGCTGGGAGGGCACCTCCACCCGGCGGAGCGGGGCGGTCGCCGGCGACCTGTTCGCGCCGGGCGCCCCGCGGAACGCCCCGGGCTCCGTCCGCGCGGACGCGCGGGCGTGGACCGGGGACCACGAGCCGGCCGGGGACCTCCCGCGCCACCCGGGACGGGACGCCGGGGCCCTGCGGCCCGGCCGCCCGCCCCGGGTCGCCGGTGCCCCGGCCGGCTCCCGGCCCCGCCGGGGCGGTCCACCCGTCCCGGACGACACGGCCGGGTGGGCCGAGGACGACCGCCCCGGGAGCGACCGGCCCGAGGAGGCGTGGGCCGAGGACGACCGGTGGGCCGGGGACGACCGGCACCGCGACGACCGCCGTCGGGGCAGGCGCCGCCACGACGAGCCCCGGTGGGCGGACGAGCCCGGCCGGGACGACGGGCCCCGGGACGACGGAGCCCGGGACGACGGAGCCTGGGACGACGAAGCCTGGGACGACGGGCCCGGCCGGCACGACGAGCCCGGCCGCGTCCGGACGCTCGACCGCCGCACCGCACCACCTGCCGCCGACCAGCAGGTCGAGCCGCAGGCGGCGGGCCCGTCGATCCGGGTCGTGCTGGTCGCCGTGGTCGTCGGGTCGCTCGTCGCGGTCGCGCTCGGCGTCTGGGCCCGCCAGCACGAGCCCACCGGCGTCGCGGTGAACCTCGCCGGGTTCTCCAGCGGCGTCGCCGTGAAGGCGTGGCTCGGCTCGCTCGCGCTGCTGCTCGCCCTGGTCCAGGGCGTGACCGGGCGGTGGGTGCTCCGCGGGTCACCGTGGACGGCGTTCGTGCACCGCTGGTCCGGGCGTGCGGCTGTCCTGGTGACGGTCCCCGTCGCCGTGCAGTGCCTGTACGCGTTCGGCTGGTCGGGTGCGACGACGTCGGCCCTGCTGCACTCGGTGCTGGGCTGCGCGTTCTACGGCGCGTTCGTCACGAAGATGCTGCTGCTGCGCCGGCCCGGCGTGCCGGGCTGGGTGCTCGCCGTCGCGGGCGGGTTGCTGCTCGCCGTACTCGCCGGCATCTGGCTGACCTCGGCGCTCTGGTTCTTCACCGACAACGGCCTGACCTTCTGACCGACGAGGAGACCTCATGTCCCCGATCACCCGGCGCCGGCTGCTGACCGGCGCGGGCGCGGCGGCCGCGGCGTGCTGCGCCGCCGGCTGCGCCACCTACGGCACGCCACGGGAGTCCGGCCCCGCCCCGCCCCCGGCCGCCGCACCACCGGCCCCGGCGGGTGCGCAGCCGGAGCCGGCCGGGCAGGGGGTCGCGGCCACCGCCGACATCCCCGTCGGCGGCGGTCGCGTGTTCCCCGGCGACGCCCTCGTCGTCACCCAGCCGCAGGCGGGCACGTTCGTCGGGTTCGACGCCACCTGCCCGCACGCCGGATGCCTGGTCGACCAGGTGACCGACAGCGGCATCTCCTGCCCGTGCCACGGCAGCGTGTTCGCGACCGCCGACGGCGCCCCGCTGGAGGGCCCGGCGAACGCCCCGCTGGGGCGGCGCGAGGTCCGCGTGGAGGGCGACCGCGTGCTCCTGGCGTGACCGGCTGAGAGGACCGCGGGCGTTCGGACGACCGCACTGATCCGTCACGGCGAACGCCGTCCCGCTCGTCGTCCGGCCCGCTCCGCCCGACGGTTCCCGTCTCAGACGGTGGGAAACCGGACCCCACACCTCGTAGCGTCCCTGCCACCTGCACCGCGGCAACTCCCCCTGACCCCGGCCCGCGGCCGACGACATTCCCCCCGGCGATGCTCCCCGCCGCCGGACGGCCCGTTCCCCTGGACGGCGCCGTCGTCGTCCGCGTGCCGGTGCAAGACCCGCCGTGCCCGGGACCTCGACCCCGGGCACGGCGGGACCCCTACCCCTCGGAGGCTCCCCATCTCCTCGCCCGACCCGACGTCCGGACCCACCCACGACCGGCCGGGCCGCCCCCGCCGTCGCGACCACGACGGCGAACGCTGGCTCGACCGGCTCGGCTGGGAGGAGGCCCGGTGACCCGTCGGACGACGGTGGCCCAGAACGTCCCGCGGTGAGACTGTGTCGGCAACAGGCCGTCCCGGGCATGGCCCGGAGTGGGTATCCGGGCGTCAGCCCAGGGTGAAGGGGTCCCGGGTCCCGCCGGACAGCTCCACCCAGACGGCCTTCTCCTCCAGGTACTCGTCGACGGCGTGCACGCCGTTCTCCCGGCCCAGCCCGGACTGTCCGAACCCGCCGAACGGCACGCTCGGCGCCACCACCCGGTACGCGTTGATCCACACCGATCCGGCCCGGATCCGGCCTGCGACCCGGTGCGCGCGGTGCACGTCCTTCGTCCACACCGCACCGGCCAGCCCGTACGGGGTGTCGTTGGCGAGTGCCACAGCCTCGTCCTCGTCGGTGAAGGTCAGCGCGGCGAGCACCGGCCCGAACACCTCCTCCCGGAAAAGGGTGGACTCCGGCGTGACCCCGGTGACGACCGTCGGCTGCACGAAGTAGCCGCCCAGACCGGCGTCCGGTGCGCCGCCGCAGGCGATCGTGTTGCCCTCCGCGCGGGCCGTCTCCAGGAAGCCGAGGACCTTCTCGTACTGCGGGGCGTTCGCGACCGGTCCCATCTCGGTGTCCTCGGCGTTCGGGTCGCCGAGCCGGATCGTCGCGGCGCGCTCGGCGATCAGCCGGACCAGCTCGTCGTGCACGTCGGCGTGCACGATCAGGCGCGAGCCCGCCATGCAGGTCTGCCCGGTCGCGGCGAAGACGCCCGCGATGATCCCGTTCGCGGCAGCGGCGAGATCGGCGTCCGGGAACACGACCTGCGGCGACTTCCCGCCCAGCTCCAGGGTGACCTTGGCGATGTTCCCGGCGGCCGCCCTCGCGACCGCGCGGCCGGTCGCCGTCGACCCGGTGAAGGCGACCTTGTCGACGCCGGGGTGCGCGGCCAGGTGCGCGGCGGTGTCCCGGTCGTTCGTGGACACGACGTTCACGACGCCCGCGGGGATCCCGGCCTGCTCGATCAGCTCGGCGAACCGCAGCGTCGACGCCGGCGAGTGCTCGGACGGCTTGACCACGACCGTGCAGCCCGCGGCCAGCGCCGGAGCGAGCTTCCAGGTCATCAGCAGCAGCGGCGAGTTCCACGGGGTGATCGCCGCGACGACGCCGACCGGCTCCTTGCGCGTGTACACCAGGTAGTTCGGGTTCGGCGACGGGATCTGGCGGCCCTCGATCGTCGGGGCGATCCCGGCGAAGTAGTGGTACCAGCCGCCCAGCCCGGTGAGCTGGCCGATCATCTCCCGGTAGAGCTTGCCGGAGTCGTTCACCTCGGTGCGGGCCAGCGCCTCGGCGTTCTCGGCGACCAGGTCGCCGAGCCGGCGCAGGCACGCCGCGCGGGCGAACGGCGTCATCGCGCCCCACTCGCCGTCCAGCGCGGAGCGGGCGGCCGCGACGGCGGCGTCGACGTCGTCCGGGCCGCCGTCCGGGACGGTCGCCCAGGGCTCACCGGTGTAGGGGTTCCCGGTCTCGAAGGTGGCCCCGGACGCGGCGCCGGTGGCCTTCCCGTCGATCAGCATCCGGAACGTCTCGAGCTCGGCCATCGTGGTCCTCCCAGCAGCGGCAGCGGTGGCGCGTCCGAGTCCAGACCTTACGAATCCGGGCCGCCCCGTGCAGCGGACGAACGGGTGCGCGGCGGGCAGGATGGGCCCATGGCACTGGATCTCCACCACGTCGTCGACGGCCCGGCCGATGCACCCGCGGTGCTGTTCGGCCCGTCGCTGGGCACCGACCTGCACCTGTTCGACGCCCAGGTGGCCGCGCTGTCCGACCGGTACCGCTGTGTGCGGTTCGACCTCCCGGGGCACGGCGGGTCGCCGGACGCCGACGGCGACCTCACGATCGCCGACCTCGCGGCGGGCGCGCTGGCCGCCGCCGAGGCGGCGGGTGTCACCGCGTTCCACTACGTCGGCGTCTCGATCGGCGGCGCCGTCGGGCAGTGGCTGGGCGTGCACGGCGGCGAGCGGGTCCGCAGCATCGCGGTCCTGGCCACCGCGGCCCGCTTCCCGAACCCCGACTCGTGGCCGCAGCGCGCCGCGACCGTGCGCGAGCAGGGGACGGAGGCGATGGTCGCCTCGCGGCCGGGCACCTGGTACGTCGAGGACTGGGCCCGCCGGGACCCGGCGGGGGAGACGCGGCTGCTCGACATGCTGCGGGCCGCGAAGCCCGGGGGCTACGCCGCCTGCTGTGCCGCGATCGGCGCGTTCGACATCCGGGACGAGCTCGGGGCGGTGGCCGTCCCCGCGCTGGTGGTCGCCGGTGCGGACGACCCGGCCACGCCGCCGTCGTGCCTGCGGGAGATCGCCGACGGCATCCCCGGCGCCCGCTACGCCGAGGTCCCCGACTCGGCGCACCTGCTCAACTACGAGCGCCCCGCCGAGGTGGACGCCCTGCTCGCGGAGCACCTCGACGCGCAGGTCTGAGGCCCGCGCCGGATCCGCCGGGCCGGGTCAGCCCGCGGCGCGGGCGCGCCGTGCCCGGTAGGCGGCGACGTGCGCGCGGTTGGCGCAGTTGCCGGTGTCGCAGAACCGCTTCGACCGGTTGCGGGACAGGTCGACGAGCACGGCGTCGCAGTCCTCGCCCGCGCAGCGCCGGAGCCGGGACAGGTCGTCGCCGCGGACGAGGTCGACCACCGACATCGCGATCTCGGCACCCATCCGGTCGGCCAGCGGCGCGTGCGGCGGGGTCACGTGCAGGTGCCAGTCCCAGCCGTCGTGGCGGGCCAGGTGGGGGCGGGCGTCGGTCTCGTCGAGGATCGCGTTGACCAGCGCCACCGTGCCGTCCCGGTCCGGGCCCTCGTCCTCGCCGGGGGCCGGCCACAGCGCGGTCAGGCGCTCCCGCAGCGCGCGGACCGCGGCCCGCTCGGCGCCGGTGCGCGCCCGGTCGCCGGTGTAGGGCTGCTCGGCCATCCACGCCTCGAAGGAGACCGGGTCGCCGAGCACGTCGGGCCGGTCGAGAGCGGTGTTCACCAGCGACGCGGCCGCCGCCAGCACGACCTGCGTGTCATGGGCGAATTCCATGTTGACCCCTGACATCGTCCGTTCCTAGTGTCAGGAGTCTATGAGTACTTCGGTCGTGACACGGGACCACGTGGTCCGCGGACTCGCGTGGGCGCTGGTCTCGGCGGCCGCGTACGGCTTCTCCGGCCCGCTCGGGGCGTCGTTCCTGGAGGCGGGCTGGTCGCCGGGCCTCACCACGCTGATGCGCATCGCGGGGGCCGCGGTGCTGCTGCTGCCGGTGGCGGTCGTGCTGGTCCGCCGGCACCCGCTGGACGGCCCGTCCGCCCGGAAGATCGTGGTCTTCGGCCTGTTCGCCGTGGCCGGGGTCCAGCTGTGCTTCTTCCACGCGCTGCAGCACCTCTCGGTGGGGGTGGCGCTGCTGCTGGAGTTCCTCGCCCCGGTGCTGCTGGTCGGCTGGACCTGGGTGACGACCCGGCGGACGCCGTCGGCGGTCACCCTCGCGGGCTGCGTCGTCGCGCTGGCCGGGCTGGTGTTCGTCGTCGACCCGTTCGGGCCGCAACAGGTCGACGTCGTCGGGATCCTCTGGGGCCTGGCGTCCGCGGTCTGCGTCTGCGTGTACTTCGCCCTGCCCGGCGGCGACGCCGAGGGGCAGGTCCCGCCGCTGCTGATGATCTCGGGCGGGATGCTGGTCGGCGCCGTGTCGCTCACCCTCACCGGGCTCGCCGGGATCACCCCCTGGGAGGTCGGTGCCCCGGCGGGCGAGCTCGGCGGTGCGCAGCTGGGCTGGCCGCTGCTGCTCGGGATGCTCGTGGTGCTGGCCACGGCCCTGCCCTATGTGACCGGGATCCTCGCGATCCGTCGCCTCGACACCCGGGTCGCGTCGTTCGTCGGGCTGTCCGAGGTCCTGTTCGGTGTGCTCGCCGCCTGGCTGCTCGTGGCCCAGGAGCCGACGCTCATGCAGCTGCTCGGCGGCCTGCTGATCCTCGGCGGGATCGTCCTGATCCGGCGGGCCGAGACCCGGGCCGCGGCGACGCCGAGCGAGGTCGCGGCCGAGGGCTGACCCCGGGCGTTCCCCGGCGCCCCGGACGTCGTTGGGCGGGTGTCGGCACGCTTCCCGGCCTGCCGCTCCACGACCGAGAACGAGGCCCGCGTGTCCGAGATCCGCTACGTCACCAGCTCCTTCTGCGTCCGCGGCGAGTGCGTTGAGGTCGCGGCGCCCGAGGGCGGGGTGCTGGTGCGCGCCACGGACCGCGCCGCGGGCGAGGTGTCCTTCACCGACGACGAGTGGACCGCCTTCGTGCAGGGCGTCAAGAACGGCGAGTTCGACCTGGACACCCTGCGCGGCTGACCGTGCCGGTCACCGGCCGAGCGCGTCGGTGAGCACCGCGGCGCTGTCCCGTTCGGAGAGCGCCACGCCGAGCAGCTCGGTCCACACGTCCTCGTACCCCGCGACGGCCTGCGGGTCGTCGACGAAGGTGTCGCTGCCGGTGCCCTCGACGTTGACCACGCGCCGGTCGACCGACGGCTCGCGCGGATCGAAGATCGAGAACGTGCTCGTGGCGGTGGTCCAGCCGGCCCGGAACGGGACGATCTGCAGCGTGACGTTGGGCTGGGCCGCCCGCTCCAGCAGCGCGGCGACCTGGCCCCGCAGCACCTCGGGGTCCGCGCAGCGGTGCAGCGCCACCTCGTCCATCAGCACGTGCAGCTCCAGCGGCGGCGCGTCGGACCGGCCGGGGTCGATCACGTGCCGGCGGCCGGTGCGGAGGCGCACCAGGCGCTCGATCTCGTCCGGTGCGCGGCCGTCGAACACCCGGTTCAGGAGCAGGCGGGCGTAGTCCTCGGTCTGCAGGAGCCCGGCGACCGGGACGCAGTAGGTCCGTTTGGCCCGCGCCTCGGTCTCGTGCGAGATCAGCAGGTCGAGGTCCACCCCGGACGACGACGGCCCGAGCGGCTCCCACCACGCCGGGGACCGGGCCCGGTTCGCCCAGTCCAGGATGCGGTCGCGGTCCGCGGCCGGTGCCTCGTAGACGTCGAGCAGGTCGTGGACGTCGCGGAACTTGATCTCGACCTGCCCGGTCTCGATCCGGGACAGCTTCGAGGCGGAGATCTCCAGCAGCGTCGCGATCTCGCCGAGCCGGCGCCGGCGTTGCACGCGCAGCTGCTTCAGCGCCCGGCCGAGCCGCTTGCGGATGACGACCGGACCGTTCGCCACGGTGACTCCCGATCTCCTCGCGTCCGGCCCCCGGGAGCCAGCGTACTGCGCGGGGCTCAGCCGTCCCAGGTGAACAGCGGGTCGCCGGGGCGGACCTCCCCGGCGGCGTGCTCGGCGGTGCCGTCGGGTTCGGACTCCATGAGGACGACCGGGCACACGGCGGGCAGCCCGCGCTCGCGGACGAGATCGGCGTCCATCGTGACGACGGTGTCCCCGGCCGCGACCGCGTCGCCCTCGGCGGCGTGCACCTCGAACGCCGCCCCGCCGAGCTCCACGGTGTCGATCCCGAGGTGCACGAGGACCCCGGCGCCGTCGTCGCCGACGACGACGAACGCGTGCGGGTGGAGCTTCGCGATCGACCCCGGGATCGGGGCGACGACGTCGAGCCGGCCGGCGGCGGGCTCGATCGCCACGCCCGACCCGGGCATCTGCTCGGCGAACACCGAGTCGGGGACCGTGGACAGCGGCGCGACCCGCCCGGCCAGCGGGGCCGTGACCCGCACGGTCACAGCAGGTCCGCGATGTCGTCGGCGATCATGTCCGCCTGCGGTCCGACGACGACCTGCACGACCGTCCCGGACACGACGACGCCGTGCGAGAGCTTCGTCAGCGCCTCCCGGTCGACGAGCGCCGCGTCGTGCACCTCGGTGCGCAACCGGGTGATGCGCCCCTCGACCTCCGCGACGTTCGCCGCGCCGCCGAGTCCGGCGAGGATCGCCGCCGCCGTGTCGTCCGCCATCGCGAACACCTCCGAACAGCTCAGTCGTTGACACCCATCGGTGTACAGCGAAAGGTTCCGGAGATCCCCGGTTCCCGACCCCGAGGTTAACGATGACCGCCACCTCCGCCGAGAACCGGCGCGGACTCGCCGGGCTGCAACGCCTCGGCCGCAGCCTCATGCTCCCGATCGCGGCGCTCCCCGCGGCGGGACTGCTCAACCGCCTCGGCCAGGACGACCTCCTGGGCCGGTTCGAGTCGATGTCCACGGTCGCGACCGTGATCGGCGCCGCCGGGTCGGCGCTGTTCGACAACCTCGGACTGATCTTCGCCGTCGGGATCGCGATCGGCTGGGCGAAGCGCGCGGACGGCTCGACGGCGCTCGCGGCCGTCGTCGGGTACCTGGTGCTGCAGGGCGTGTTCGAGGCGATGAGCCCGCTGGTGCTGCCCGGCAGGCTCGACCCGGACGGCGCCCAGGAGCTGATCGACTACGGCGTACTCGGCGGCATCCTGGTCGGGCTGATCGCCGCCGTCCTCTGGCAGCGCTACCACCGGATCAAGCTCCCCACCTACCTGGCGTTCTTCGGCGGGCGGCGGTTCGTGCCGATCCTGACCGCGGTCGTCGTCATGCTGCTGGCGGCCGGGCTCGGCCTGCTCTACCCGCTGTTCGACGCCGGCCTCACCGCGCTCGGCCAGGCGATCACGGCGAACGCCGTGATCGGCGGCGGGATCTACGGCTTCGCCAACCGCATGCTGATCCCGCTGGGCCTGCACCACATCCTGAACTCGGTCGTCTGGTTCGTCATCGGCGACTACGACGGCGCCCGCGGCGACCTCAACCGGTTCTTCGCCGGCGACCCGGACGCCGGCATCTTCATGACGGGCTTCTTCCCGATCATGATGTTCGCGCTGCCCGCAGCGGCGCTGGCGATCTGGCACGAGGCGCGCCCGGCGAACCGGAAGGTCACCGGCGGGATCATGCTGTCGGTGGCGCTGACCGCGTTCGTCACCGGCATCACCGAGCCGCTGGAGTTCGCGTTCGTCTTCGTCGCCTGGCCGCTGTACGTGATCCACGCGGTGCTCACCGGCACCTCGCACATGCTGGTCAACGCGCTCGGCATCCACGACGGCTTCACGTTCTCCGCCGGCGCGATCGACTACGTGCTCAACTTCGGGCAGGCGACGCAGCCGCTGCTGCTGATACCGATCGGGCTCGGGTACGCGGTGGTCTACTACGTCCTGTTCCGGTTCGTGATCCGGCGCTGGAACCTGCGGACGCCGGGCCGGGAGGAACCGGAGGAGCCGGACGGCGCGGGGACCCCGGCGCGGCCGGGCCGGACCGAGGGGGAGACACCGTGAACGCCGAGCGCACCGCCGTCGTCGCGTCGGAGGTGGGACTGCACGCCCGCCCCGCCGCCGTCTTCGCGCGGGCGGCGAAGGACACCGGCCTGCCGGTGACGATCGCCCTCGACGGCGGGGAGCCGGTCGACGCGACCAGCGTCCTGTCCGTGCTGACGCTCGGTGCCGGGCACGGGCACCGGGTGACGCTGCGGGCCGAGGGCGACGGCGCGGCCGCCGCCCTCGACCACCTGGCCGGGCTGCTGGAGTCGACCGGCTGAACCGCCGGGATCAGCTCGCGACGGCCTGCTTCAGGGCGTCGGGCACCGGGTTGTCGATCGTCTGCCCGTCGACCTTCACGGTCGGGGTGCTCTGCACCTCGGCCTGGAACGCCTGCTGGGTGATGCTCTGGGCCCACGGCTCGAACCGCTCGTCCTCGATGCACGAGGTGACGTCGCCCTGCGCGCCGGCCTGCTGCGCCAGCTGGGCCATCTGTGCCGTCGTCAGGCCCGCGTCGCCCTCCCAGGGCTGGTTCTCGTACATCAGCTTCTCCCACTGCGGGAAGGCCCCGGCCTCGGCGACGCAGCCCGCCGCGGCGGCCGAGCGGGAGGAGAAGCGGTCCGGTGAGGTGTTGTCCAGGATCGCGATGGGGTGGTAGATGACCTCGGCCTGCCCGGAGTCGCGCAGCTCGTCGACCGTCGACCCGGAGAGCTGCTGGAACTGCTTGCACGCCGGGCACTGGAAGTCGAGGTAGATGTCGATCTTCTTGGCGGCCGCGGCGTTGCCGGTGGAGATCCCCTGCGCGGTCGCGTTCTGCGGGACGACGACGTCCGTGGGCTGGTTGTTCCAGAACACCCCGAACCCGACGACGGCCGCGAACGCGACGACGACGGTGCCGATCACCGTGGCCTGCGACGGACCCCGTTTCGCGGTGAGCGGGTTCTTCGACGGCGGAGCCTTCCGCTTCCCGGCCATCATCGGTCCTCCTCGCGCATCCTGGTCACCCCACCCTTGTACCCCTCGCCGGTCCGGTCGCCGCCCCGGGGTGGGTGGTCACGAGCCCGGGTGGGCGTTGTTTGACTTCGTGTAGAACCATGGAGACGTGAGTACCGACAGCGACGTCCGAACGGTCGAGCTGCGGATCGACGGCATGACCTGCGCCGCCTGCGTCGGGCGGGTGGAGCGCAAGCTCGGCAAGCTCGACGGCGTCCGCGCGACCGTCAACCTCGCGACCGAGCGTGCGGTCGTCGAGCACCCGCCGGGCACGCCCGTCGAGACGCTGGTCGAGACGGTGCGCAAGGCGGGCTACGGGGCCACCGAGCTGCGCCCCGCCTCCGGCGACACCGGCGACGCCGCGACCTCCGACGACACCGCGCTCCGCAGGCTGCGGACGCGGATGGCCGTCGCGCTCGTCCTGTTCATCCCGCTCGCGGACCTGTCGCTGGCGATGTCGCTGGTCCCGACGCTGCGGTTCCCGTTCTGGCAGTGGGTGGTGGTCGCGCTCGCGCTGCCGGTCGTCGGCTGGGCGGCGTGGCCGTTCCACCGGACCGCGTTCACGAACCTGCGGCACGGCACGACGTCGATGGACACCCTCGTCTCGCTGGGCGTCATCTTGGCGTCGGTGTGGTCGCTGGGGGAGATGGCCGTCACCGACACGCGGACCACGTTGACCGGGTGGGACGCGGTGCTGCACCCGTCCGGGCCGCTGTACCTGGAGGTCGCGGCGGGCGTCACGACGTTCGTGCTGGCCGGGCGCTACTTCGAGGCGCGGGCGCGGCGCACCGCGGGCCGGGTGATGCGCTCGCTGGCCACGCTCGAGTCCGACGAGGTCACCGTCCTCGTCGACGGGACGGAGACGACCGTCCCGGTCGGACGGCTGCGCGCCGGCGACCGTTTCCTCGTCCGGCCGGGTGCGCGCATCGCCGCCGACGGCGTCGTGGAGACCGGGCGGGCGGCCGTCGACACGAGCGCGATGACCGGGGAGCCGGTGCCGGTCGAGGTCGGCCCCGGCGACGCCGTCACCGGCGGCACGATCCCCTCGGGCGGACGGCTGGTGGTCGTCGCGGAGCAGGTCGGCGCCGACACCCGGCTGGCCCGGATGATCGCCGCCGTCGAGCGGGCGCAGACCGAGAAGTCCGCGACCCAGCGGCTGGTGGACCGGGTGTCGTCGGTGTTCGTGCCGGTGGTGCTCGGGCTGGCGCTGCTGACGCTGGGCGGGTGGCTCCTCGCGGGCGCCGGCTGGGCGGGCTCGCTGGGGCCCGCGATCGCCGTCGTGATCATCGCCTGTCCGTGTGCGCTCGGCCTGGCGACCCCGACCGCGCTGATGGTGGCCACCGGGCGCGGTGCCGAGCTGGGCATCTTCGTGAAGGGCTACCGGGCGCTGGAGACGACCCGGGCCGCCGACACCGTCGTGCTGGACAAGACCGGGACCCTGACCACCGGCCGGATGACCGTCGCCGACGTCGCGACGGCCGCCGGGACCGGTGCGGACGAGCTGCTCGCCCGGGCGGCGGCCGTGGAGTCCGGTTCCGAGCACGCCATCGCCGCCGCGATCCGCACCCGGGCCGCCGACCTCGGGCTGAGCGTGCCCGCGCTCGACGACTTCGCCGCGCTGCCCGGGCTCGGCGCCCGGGGCACCGTCGACGGCGTCACCGTGACGGTCGGCCGTCCCCCGGCCGACGCCGGTGGGCTCGCCGACCGGCTGGCCGGCTGGGAGGCGGCCGGGCACACCGTCGTCGCGGTGCACGTCGGGGAGGCCGACGGGCCCGACCCGGGGGAGCTCGCCGGCTTGGTCGCGCTGTCCGACCCGGTCAAGGAGTCGGCACCCGTCGCGGTCGCCGAGCTGGTCGCCGCGGGCCTGCGCCCGGTCCTGCTGACCGGCGACCGGCCCGCCGCGGCGCACGCCGTCGCCGCGGCCTGCGGGATCACCGAGGTCGTCGCCGGGGCACTGCCCGACGGCAAGGTCGACCACGTCCGCGCGCTGCAGGAGCAGGGCCACACGGTCGCGATGGTCGGCGACGGCGTGAACGACGCCGCCGCGCTCGCCACCGCGGACCTCGGCGTCGCGGTCGGCTCGGGCACGGACGTCGCGCTGGAGGCCGCCGACGTCGTGCTCGTCCGCGACGACCTGCGGGTGCTCCCGGCGACCGTCGAGCTCGCCAGGGCCACGATGGGCACGATCCGCGGCAACCTGTGGTGGGCGTTCGGTTACAACGTCGCGGCGATCCCGGTCGCGATGGCGGGGCTGCTCAACCCGCTGCTGGCCGGCGCGGCGATGGCCGTGTCGTCGTTCCTGGTGGTGACGAACAGCCTGCGCCTGCGCCGGGCCGCGAGCTGGGCGGACGAGACGCTCGGCGGCCGGCGCGACCCGGTCGCCGACGAGGAGTCCTACGTCGAGGCCCCCGCCTGATCCTCCGCGACCCGCGACACTGGTCGGGGAAACCGCGGAGCCCTACGGTTCCGCCATGAGCAGCTACACCGTCCAGCGGCGGGTCGTGGTCGGCGCCCCGGCCGAGCGGGTCCACCGGCTCGTCGCCGACCTCCGCGAGTGGCGGGCGTGGTCGCCGTGGGAGGGCCTCGATCCCGCCCTGGAGCGGGAGCACTCCGGTCCGGAGCAGGGCGTCGGAGCCCGCTACGCCTGGTCGGGCAACCGCAAGGCGGGCCGCGGCACCATGGAGGTCACCGGCGTCGCCGACGACCGGATCGACATCCTCGTGACCTTCGAGAAGCCGTTCCGCAGCACCAGCACGTCGACGTTCCTGCTGGCGCCCACCGGTGACGGCGCCGGTGCCACCGACGTGACCTGGCGGATGACGGGGGAGCAGACCGGGCTGGCCGCCGTCGTCGTCGGCAGGGTCGTGCCGATGGACCGGCTGATGGGCGGCGACTTCGAGCGCGGCCTGTCCCGGCTCAAGGCGGTCGCCGAGGCGGGCTGACCCGCGCCCTCAGCCGCCCTGGCGCAGCTTCGACAGCATCTCGTTGTAGGCGCGCAGCTCGGCGTCGTCGTCCCGTTCGGCCTGCCGGTCCTTGCGGGCCGCCTCCCGGGAGTCGTCCCGGGACCACTGCACCACCAGCGTCACCATCACCAGCAGCATCGGGATCTCGCCCGTCGCCCAGGCGATGCCGCCACCGACCTTCTGGTCGGCGAGCAGATCGATCCACGGCAGCCCGACCTGGGCGTAGAAGTTGCGGCCGAGCACCTCCGACGAGCTCATCACCGCGATCCCGAAGAACGCGTGGAACGGCATCGTCGCCAGCATCACGGCGAGCCTGCCCAGGTGCGGCAGCCGGTGCGGCGCCGAGTCGACGCCGATCAGCGGCCAGAAGAACAGGTACCCGACCAGCACGAAGTGCAGGTTCATCAGCTGGTGCGACCAGTGGAACCGCAGGGCGTCGTCGAACAGCGGGGTGAAGTACAGGACGTAGAACGAGCCGACGAACAGCACCGCGGCGCACGCCGGGTGGGTCAGCACCCGCGCGATCCGGGAGTGGACGCCGGCGAGCAGCCACTCCCGCGGGCCGGGCGGGTTGCCGCGGCCGGCCGGGCGCAGCACGCGCAGCGCCAGCGTGACCGCCCCGCCCAGGCTGAGCAGGATCGGCGCGAGCATGTTCAGCGTCATGTGGCTGATCATGTGGACGCTGAACATGGACGGTGAGTAGAAGCCCAGCCCGGACGACGTCGCCAGCAGCAGCGTCGCGCAGCCCAGCATCCACGCCCAGGTGCGCCCGACCGGCCAGCGCACGCCACGGCCGGCGAGCCGGTGCACGCCGATCGCGTACAGCACCGCCAGCAGCACCGCGCCGGTACCGAACAGCAGGTTCCAGCGCCAGTGGGTGAGCAGCGTCAGCGCGGTGAAGGGCTGCTCGATGTCCCAGCCGATCAGCGTCTCCAGCGCGGTCGCCCCGGCGCCGGTGAACCGCGGCGGGACGAGCCGGATGCCCGCGACCCCCAGCGTCGCCACCAGCGCGCCGAGCACCGCCCCGACCGGGAGCCACCGGCCCGTCGCGCGCCCGCCGGGGTCGTCGCGCAGGCCAGCCCCGATCAGGGCGGTGACGGGCACCAGCGCCACCAGCAGCAGCGCCACGACGACGGCGGTGCGCACGTACGCCGACCCGGACAGCGGGCCACCGGTCGTCACCACCAGCTGGAGGACGACCTCGCCCACCAGGTACACGACGCCCGTCACGAGCAGCAGGCCGCGGGCCCGCGCCCCGGTCCGCCCACCGAGCGCCCCACCGTGCGTGCGGTGCGCGACGAGCGCGGCCACGATGCCCAGCCAGGCGACACCCGCGACGGCGCGCAGCACGTTCGCGTCGCCGCTCCAGTCGTGCGCGGTGCCGGTCGCGGCCGGGTGCACCGCGGCCGGCAGCGCGACAGCGGCCGCGGCGATCGCGCCGAGCGCGGCGACCGCCTTCCAGCTCAGCGTCCAGGCGGCACCGGCGGTGACCAGCAGCAGGACGACACCGGCCAGCGCCCAGCCCAGCGGCTCCTCGAGCGTCGCGGCCGCGCCCAGCCAGCCGACCGGCCCGGCCGAGGCCAGCTCGGACGGCGCGGTGCCGATCATGTCGGCGACCGACAGCCAGGCGGCGCCGATCGCGAGCACCCCGGCGGCACCGGCGGCGAGGGTGCCGCGGCGGACCGCCCGGTAGCCGTGCACGTCGACGGTCCCGGACTCCTGCGGGGCCGCGAGCAGCCCGCCGACCAGCAGCGATCCGGCGGCCAGCGCCGTGGCGGCGACGGCGAGCACCTTCGCCGCGACCGTCGCGGCCTTCACCCCGGGGGCCGGGACGGGCAGGCCGCTCAGCTGCCAGAACCCGTCGTCGCCGAGGGACACGGCGACGGCGAGCCCGGCGCAGGCCGCGGCGAGGACGAGCGTCAGCGCGGTGAGCGACGACCGGCGGTCACGCCGGACCGGCGGGCCGACCGCAGGATCCGGGCCCGCTCCGTCCGGTCGCGGGCCGGCCCCGGTGGGGGTGGTCGGCTCCGTGCTCGCGCTCACCGAGGTCCTCCGCAGGTGTCACCGGCGAGCCGCGTCCTGAGCTGCGGCCCGCGCTCCACCCACGATGGTCCCCGATGCCCGCCGGTGCACGCCGCCCCGGGTCGGCACCGTCACGCCGCGCGGATCAGTTCCCTCCGCCGGTGAACCGTGACCACCAGCCCGAGACGGTGTCCCAGAAGCCCTGCGCGTCCTCCCCGATCTGGCCGGGGTCCGGCAGGTTCGAGGGCAGCGACGGCAGCTCGGTGGGCAGGTTCGACGGCAGCGACGGCAGCGGGAACCCGCCCCCGCCGTCCTCCGACGTCGGCGCCTCGCTGGTCTGCTCGCTGCTCTCCGTCGTGGGGGGCGCGCTGGACTCCGTCGTCGGCGGGGCCTGGGTGTCCGAGCCGGCCCCGCCGAAGAGCAGGAACCCGATGAGCAGCACGAGGAGCGCGACGACGAACGCGCCGATCGCGATCCACTTCCCGGCCCCGGACGAGCCCAGGTCCCGCTGCTCGGGCTCCGGCTCGGGTTCCGGGGCCACCGGCGCCGGGGTGGGTCCGGCGAGCATCTCGGCGACCCGGTGGGCGTCCGGCCGCCGGCGCGGGTCGGTGGCGGTGGCCTCGGCGATCGTCGACCGCAGCGGGTCCGGGACGTCCGCGGGCACGACCGGGGCACGGTGCACCCGCTCCGCGGCGCCCTGCAGCCCCTCGCCCTGGTACTCCTGCCGCCCGGTCCAGGACTCCAGCAGCACCAGCCCGAGCGCGTAGACGTCGGTCGGCGGGCCGACCTCGCGGCCCTGCACCTGCTCCGGCGAGAGGTACGCGGGCGTCCCGATGATCTCCCCGGCCGCGGTGTGGCCGTCCGCGCCCAGCAGCGCGGCGATGCCGAAGTCGGCCAGCCGGGCGCGGCCGTCGGAGTCGATCAGCACGTTGGACGGCTTCACGTCCCGGTGCGTCACGCCCTGGCCGTGGACGTAGGCGAGGGTCTGCGCGATCTCGGTGCCGATCCGGCGGATGTCGTCGGGCGGCAGGTCCTCGCGGGCGACGACGTCCTTGAGCGACGGCCCGTCGACGAGCTCCATCACCAGGTAGGCGCGGTCCGGCTCGACGGCGAAGTCGTGCACCGCGACCAGGCCGGGGTGCCGCAGGTTCGCCATGACCTGCGCCTCCTGCTCGAAGCGCTGGTCGGCGGTCGGGTCGTCGGCCGCACCGAAGATCTTGACGGCGACCGGCCGGTTGAGCCGGGTGTCGGTGGCGCGGTGGACGTCGGCCATGCCGCCCTGGCCGAGGAGGCCCTCCAGGCGGTAGCGCCCGCCGAGCAGCTCCGGCTCGGTGACGGGCGCGGGCATCATCCGGGTCGCGTCCGGGCGGTGCTGCCGGGGTGCGCCGTAGGCGGCGGTCGGGGGCGGGCCCATCCGGCGGGTGCCGTCGGGCGGCGGGCCGCCGTGCCGTGCCGTGGCCGGGTCACCGTGCCCGGGCGGGGGCGCACCGGGTGGCGGTGGCGGGCCGACCCGGCGGGTCGCGTCCGGCGGCGGCGTCCGGCGGGTGGGGTCCTGCGGTGCGCCCTGCGGCGGCGGTCCCGGCTGGTGCGGGCCCTGCTGCGGCGGCCCCTGCGGGGACCGGCCCTGGGGCGGGTTCCCCTGCTGCGGGGGGCCCTGTGGTGGCGGGCCCGCCGGCGGCGGGGCGTTCCGCCGGGTGGCGGGGTCGTCGTCGGCACGGCGCGCGCCGTCCCGGCGGTGGTTCCCGGTCTGCCACGTCCCGGGCGCCGCCCGGCGGGTGCGGTCCGGATCGTCCCCGCGCTGCACGGGCCCTCCCGATGGTCGGTGTCGCGGCCCGGTCCGCGCCCGGCCGTCCGCCGCGTGGCGGAGAGTCGGCCGACCGTACCGTCACGCACCGCACCGGGGGCGGGTCGGCGCGCCACGATCGGCGCGATCACCCGTTGTGGAGCCTCGTGATCCCCTCCAGGACGTCCGCGAGCGGCCCGGGGTGCACCTGCGCACCGATGTGCGTCGCGCCGAGGTCGTGCACGACGAACCGGTTGTCCGGGGTGAGGGCGTCCGCCTCGGCGATCCAGCGGTCCTGCAGCGCGACCGGCAGGGCGCGGTCGGCGGGGAGCCGGACGTAGTGCCGCGGGATCGTTCCCCAGGTGGCCGCGTCGGCGCGCACCAGGTCGTCGTCGATGAGGACCGACTCGTCCGGGTCCTGTGCGTGGAGGTAGGTGAGCAGCTCGTCGCGGGTCCCGTCGGCGAGCAGCGCGGCCTGCAGGGTGTCGAGCAGCGCGGGATCGGCGGTGCCCCAGTCGAACCGCAGCGCCCCGATCACGCCGGGATCGGCGACGATCAGGCCCGCGGTGTCGTGCAACAGGCTGTCCGCGTTCTCCGGGCTCGCGTGGTACTCGCCGGCGCCCGCCGCGACCGGGCAGTGCGCGGTGACGTAGACGAGCCGGTCCACCAGCTCCGGGTGCGCGTTGGCGACCGCGTTCAGCGTGAGCCCGCCCCGGCTGATCCCCACGAGCACCACGGGCCCGTGCTCCCTCGCCCGCCGCAGCACACCCGCGACGGACGCGACGTCGTCGGCGGTCCCGACGCCGGCCATCCCGCTCGGCTCGGTCGCGGCGAGCGCGGCGTCGCGGCCGCCGAGCAGACCACGCGGGATGCGGGCGCCCGGGCCGTGCCCGGGAAGGTCCACGGCGAGGGTGCGGACGCCGCGGAGCGCGAGCTCGCGGACGACCCCCGTCCACGACGACGAGTTGCACGCGGCGCCGTGGACGAGCACGACGGTCGGTCCACCGGTGGTCACGGCGGTGATCCTGCCGTACCCCGGTCTCAGCGGGCCGGCGCGGGGACCCGCAGGTCGGCGGCCGGGAACGGCGGCCGGTCGTCGAACCGCACCGACAGCCGTCCGGCGGCCCGCCAGGCCCGGGCGGTGAGGTCGCGGTCCTCGTCGGTCACCAGGTTCCCCATCACCCGCAGCGCCACCGTCATCAGCGACCGGGAGCGCATGCCGACCGGCCCGGCCAGCGGGAGCAGCCGGGGGATCGTGATCAGCCCGGCGAGCCGGCGGGCGATGGAGAAGGCCAGCCCGTAGTGCGAGCGCAGGGTCGCGGGCCAGGCCCGATCGAGATCGGCACCGGCGGCGAGCAGCTCGGCGACCAACCGGCCGGTCTCCAGGCCGTAGTCGATCCCCTCGCCGTTGAGCGGGTTCACGCAGCCCGCGGCGTCACCGATCAGCGCCCAGTTCGGACCGGCCACACCGGACACCGCACCACCCATCGGCAGCAGCGCGGACCGGACCAGCTCGACCTTCGGGCCGAGCTCCCAGTCCGCGCGGCGGGCGCCGGCGTAGTGCTCGATGAGGCTGCGCAGCCGCAGGTTCGCCGGCCGCCGGTCGGTGGCGAGGGTGCCGACGCCGATGTTGACCCGGCCGTCGTTGAGCGGGAACAGCCAGCCGTAGCCGGCCAGGACCTCGTCGGCCTCGCCGCGGAGCTCCAGGTGCGAGCTGATCCACGGGTCGTCGTGCCGGCCGGAGGTGATGTAGCCGCGTGCGGCGACGCCGTACGCGGTGTCCTGGTGCCACTCGCGGCCGAGCACCCGGCCCAGGGTGGACCGCGCCCCGTCGGCGACGACGAGGCGCCGGCACCGGACGGACCGGCCGTCGTCGAACACGACGGTGTCGACCCGGTCACCGGCGAACGTCACGTCGACCGCCTTGGCGCCCTCCATCGGCGTCGCGCCCGCGTCCAGCGCCGCCCGCCGGATCCCGGCGTCCAGCTCGGTCCGCGGGATCGCCGAACCGTGCGCCGGCAGCGACCCGCCCGGCCAGGGCAGCTCCAGGACCTGCCCGAACCCGTGTGCCCGCAGCCCCCGGTTCGTGCCGTGGGTGTCCACCCAGTCGCCGAGCCCGAGCCGGCCGAGCTCGGCGATCGCCCGCGGTGTCAATCCGTCGCCGCAGGCCTTGTCCCGGGGGAACGTCGCGGAGTCGGCGAGCACGACGTCGAGCCCGTGCCGGGCGGCCCAGGCCGCGGCCGCCGACCCGGCCGGCCCGGCCCCCACCACGAGGACGTCGGTGCTCTCCGGCGCGGCCGGGGCCGCGGCGTCGGGCGGGCTCGGCGACGAGGCGGGGGTGGTCATGCGACCAGTGTCGCAACCGCCCGGGCGGGCCCGCCGCCGAGCGTGCCCCCGGTCACGCCCGGGTGAGGTGCCAGAGGATGACGTCGTGGGCGTGCCGGGCCCGGTCGTCGCTCCGGAACGCGACCTCCCAGGTCTGCGCGCCGACCGTCACCGCGATCTCGCCCGCGCTCGCGAACCGGCCCAGCGCGTTCCGGTCGGTGACGAACGAGACGGCGCTGATCCGCGAGTACGGGATCGACGTGACCGCCGTCCGCTTGCCGGTGAACGAGTTGTCCTGCACCACCACCCGCAGGTCGGTGAGGCCGAGGAACCCGGTGCCGCCGGCCACCGCGTCGTACACCGCGAGGATCCGCTCGCCCTCCAGCAGACCGGCCGCGACCGTGTCGAGCTGGTTGCGCTCGTCGAAGACGGGTTCGCTCATGGCCCGATCCTGCCGGGCGCGGCGCGGTCCGCCCGCGGCCGGTGCGCGACGAGGGTCCGCACCAGCCACACCAGCGCGGAGACGGCGAACAGCGCGATCGTCAGCCACACCCACCGCATCCGGTAGGGCTCCTGGTCGAGCCCGGTCGCGGCGAGGTGGGTGGCGGTGCCCTGCCGGAGGATCCCGGGCAGGAACATCAGCAGCGCGAGCCCGGAGCCCAGCACCGGGACCCGGACGTGGTTGACCAGCGGCACCCGGGTCCGGGGCAGGCCGAGCAGGAGCAGCCGGTCACCGGCCGCGTACAGCGGGAACAGCACCAGATCGTGCAGGACCAGCGCCCCGGCGAACCACAGTGCCGTGCGGAGCAGGGCGGGGGAGTCCCCGACGATCGCGTGCACCGCGTAGCCGGTGAGGGCGAGCGAGGCGACGACGGCGAGCAGCCGCACCAGCCATCCGGTGCCGCGCACCGCGCTGCCCAGGGCCCCACCACCGGACGGCGCGGTGCGGCCCGCCCGTCGCCGGTCCGCGCGGTGCTCACCCACGGCGGAACCGGATCGTCGCCACCCACTTGGTGTTGTGCACCCCGGGCAGCGCCGGGACGATCAGCCGCGCCGGGAAGCCGTGGTCGCGGGACAGGTCGGCCCCGTTCACGCGCAGCGCCAGCAGCGAGTCCCCGGCCAGCACCTGGGCCCGGCCGAGCTCGGACCGGGTGAAGGGGCCCGCCGCCTCGACGGAGCCGACCGTCGCGCCGCCGGGGCCCGGGACGCCCGCCGCGCGGGCCAGGTCGGCCAGCCGCACCCCCGTCCAGGTCTGCAGGGTCGACCAGCCCTCGACACAGGCGATCGGCAGCTCGGCCGTGTGCTGCGGCAGCGCCAGGAGCGCGGCCCGGTCCAGCACGACGGGTGCGTCGCCACCGGTCAGCTCCAGGGCCCAGCCGTCACCGACGGCGTCCGGGGCGATGCCGGACGCGACGAACGTGCGGTTCACCGGGAAGTCGTTCGGCCCGCCGCGCTCGGTGGCGGCGGGATCGGTGGTGCGTCCGCGGGGCAGCAGCAGCGCCGTCGCGCGGAACCGGTCGGTGACCTGGCCGACGGTGAGCGCGGCGACGAACAGCATGCCTCCACCGGCCAGCGCCAGCGCCCCGCGACGGGACACGGTCGGCGGGTCGGGATCGGGCGCGACGAGCTCGTCCGGCCCCTCCTCCGGGCGGGTCGCGGCGAGCGGGGTCCGCAGCTCCGCGCGCAACGACCGGGAACGCAACGACCGGACCACCGTGGGCAGCTTCAGCACGACGTGCAGCGCGAACGACGCCATGAACACCCACGCGGCGGCGTAGTGCCCGTCGTAGAAGGAGAAGCCGAAGACGTAGTCGTACTGGGTGTTGAGCAGCCCGGTGACGATCAGGAAGAGGATCGACCCGACCAGCGGGACGAGGGTCAGCCGTTCCAGCAGCCGCACCGGGTTCCGCGGCGGCGCGGTGAACAGCTTCGGGATCACCGACCACAGCTTGGCCAGCACCATCGGCACCAGCACGATCCCCAGCACGACGTGCAGGCCCTCGGTCAGCCGGAACAGCCACGACGGCGAGACCGGCCACTCCCACCAGGGCAGCTGCAGCCCGCCGACGGCGTCGGCGTCCGGGATCGCCTGGGAACGCCCGTAGGCGAGCCGGTCCAGCAGCCCGGTGAGCGCGACGACCGGCAGCCCCACCAGCAGCGGCAGGGCGAACATCGACGTCAGCCACGGTCCGCGGATCGGGCTCCGCCAGCGCAGCACCCGTCGGCTCACGGCCCGGTCAGCTCCAGGAACACCCGGTCACCGGGATGCCAGTCGGTGACCCGCAGCCCGGCGCGCCCGGCGGTGACGGACAGGGTCACGGCACCCTGCACGGCCCACGGGATCGGATCGCCGGCGCCGTCCGGGCAGGCCACCCGCGCGGTGCCGTGCCAGTCGTGGCCGGGCCGCGGATCGACCTCGACCAGGACGGTCCTGCCCGGGGCGAGGAGCCGTGCGGCGCGAGCCAGCAGCGCCGCGGGATCACCGCCGATGCCGACGTTGCCGTCGGCCAGCAGCACGTGCGCCCAGCCGCCCTCGCCGGGCAGCGGGCCGAAGAGATCGGTGTGGATCATCGGGACGCCGCGGTGCCGGCAGTGCCCCGCCGACACGGCCGACCCGTCGACGCCGATCGCGGCGATCCCGCGGGCGGCCAGCGCGACGAGCAGCCGGCCCGGCCCGCAGCCGAGGTCCACCGTGGGGCCGGTGCAGTGCCGCAGCAGCCAGGCGTCGCAGCCGGCGGCGGGCTCGGTCCACCGGCCGACGTCGAGCGGGATCTCGGTGCCGTCGTCGCAGATCAGCGACGACGGCGTCCCGGCCAGCGGGCGGTCGAACCCGGGCAGTCCTGCCCGGCGGGGCGGGGCCGTCACTCGAGCACCCCGGCGTGCCCGCCCGCGAGCACCCCCGCGAGCTCGTCGACGACCGCGGCGAACCGGCTGCCCGGGATCCCGCGGGCGACGTCGACGGCCTCGTCCGCGGTGTCCACGTCGGTCAGCGCGTCGACGACGGCGACCGTGAGGCCGGCGGCCCGCAGCGCGTCGAGAGTGCGGGCGCCGGTCTCCTCGCACGACATCGGGACCCCGGCCAGCAGGGCCGCCGCGGCCGGGTCGTGCAGGCCCAGGACCCACCAGCCGCCGTCGGTGGCGGGCCCGAGCACGGCGTCGACGCCGGGCTCGGCGAGCCGGTCCGCGCAGCGTGCGAGCAGCTCCGCCGACGCCTGCGGGGTGTCCATGCCGATCTGCAGCGTCGGGCGCCCCGGGTGCGGCGCGGCGGCGTCGGCGTGCGCGGCGGCGATCCGGGCGGCCAGGCCGTCCCCGCGCTGCTCGACGACGCCGACCCGGTCCAGGACGGCGCGCAGCCCGGCCGCCCCGACGGCGTCGGCGCGGGACCCGGTGATCGCGACGACGGTGTCGCCCGGGACACCGGCCGCGGCGTCGAGGGTGTCCAGCAGTGCCGCGGACGCGAGGGCCGCGGCCTGGTCCGGTGTCGCCGGTGGGCAGAGCCGGGTCTTGGCCCGCCCCGGCACCGGCGCCTTGGCCAGCACGACCGTGGTGACCCGGGCGCTCATCGCAGCAACCGGATCATGTCGCGGCCGGCCCGTGCGGTGCCCTTCACCGAGCCGGACACCTTCGACCGGCCACCGGCCCGCCGTGAGTAGGCCACCGGGGTCTCGTCGAACCGCCAGCCGGCGCGGCCCGCCTTGAGCAGCAGTTCGAGGGGGTAGCCGAAGGCGCGGTCGGCGATGTCGAGATCGAGCAGCGCCTGCCGGCGGGCGACCCGGATCGGGGCGATGTCGTGCACCGGCACGCCCCGGCCACGCAGCATCCCGGCGATCACGGAGTTGGCGGCGCGGGCATGCCAGGGCCAGACGCTCGCGGAGTCCGGCACCCGCCGCCCGACGGCGATGTCGGCACGGCCCGAGGCGACCGTCTCGGCCATCCCCGGGAGCGCGCCCGCGTCGAGCGAGCCGTCGCTGTCGAGGAACGCGACGAGCTCGCCGGTCGCCGCCTCCAGGCCGGCGTGGACGGCGGCGCCGTACCCGCGCCGTGGCTCGACGACGACCCGGGCGCCGTGGGCGCGCGCGACGTCCGCGGTGCCGTCCGTCGACCCGTTGTCGACGACGATCACCGGCCAGTCGTGCGGCATCCGGTCCAGGACGTGGGGCAGCGCCTCGGCCTCGTCCAGGCACGGGAGAACGATCTCCGGATACACGTCGCGATCTTCACCTCTCCGCCGCAGTTGTGCCCGCCGAACGGAAGGGTGTTCGGACACGAGGTGCCCCGCGGTTCGGTGAAAGATCTAGGTCGTCGCCCGGACGGGTGACCGCAGCGGATCGGTGGCGAACGCCGTGACCCCGTCGGCGAACGACGTGGCCGCTCGGAACCCGAGCCGCGACGCCGCGTACGACGGGTCGGCGACCACGTGCCGCACGTCGCCCGGCCGGGCCCCGCCGGTGATCTCCGGCGCCGGCCCGCCCATCGCCCTGGCGAGCTCCGCGGCGAGGTCGCCGATCGTGTGCGGCTCGCCGGAGCACACGTTCGCCGCCCCGAACCCGGTCGGTTCGGGATCGGCGAGCAGCGCGGCCGCGTTGGCCGCCGCGACGTCGCTGACGTGCACGAAGTCCCGGCGCTGGCGCCCGTCCTCCATCACCCGCGGGGCCTCGCCGCGCTCCAGCGCGGACCGGAAGATCGAGGCGACCCCGGCGTACGGGGTGTCGCGGGGCATCCGGGGGCCGTAGACGTTGTGGTAGCGCAGCGACCACACGGTGCCGCCGGTCTGGCGGGCCCACGCCGACGCCAGGTGCTCCTGGGCGAGCTTGGTCGCGGCGTAGGTGCTGCGCGGGTCGACCGGGGCGCTCTCCGGGACCAGCCCGGGTTCGAGGTCCTTGCCGCACTCCGGGCAGCGCGGCTCGTACCGACCTGCGTCGATGTCGTCGAACGCGCGCGGTCCCGGCCGGACGACGCCGTGGTCCGGGCAGTCGTAGCGGCCCTCGCCGTAGACGACCATCGAGCCGGCGAGCACCAGCCGGTGCACCCCGGCCGCGTGCATCTGCGCCAGCAGCACCGCGGTGCCGAGGTCGTTGTGTGCGGCGTAGTCCGGGGCGTCCGAGGGGTCGACGCCGTGCCCGACCATCGCCGCCTGGTGGCAGACCGCGTCCACCCCGGACAGCAGCCGCCGGACGAGGTCCGCGTCGCGGACGTCGCCGTGGACGAGCTCGTGGTCGCCGTCCGGCACGGCGCCGGGGCCGTGCGCCTGCGGGAGCAGCGCGTCGAGCAGGACGACGTCGTGGCCGTCGGCCGTGAGGCGGTCGGCGACGTGGGAGCCGATGAAACCGGCACCGCCGGTCAGGAGTACGCGCATCGTCCGGACGCTATGGGTCGACGGCGCCGCCCGCCCGCTGGGCCGGTCGTCCGGGGCCCTCCGGTGCCCGGTCCCGCTCGCCGGCCCACCGCTCGGCCGCGGCCAGTGCCAGGCCGAACAGGCCGGACCTGGCCTGCGCCGCCGTCGTCCAACCGCGGTGTTGCCACTCCGGGCCGGCCAGCGAGTCGGCGGCCAGGAACACCTGCCCGTACCCGACGCCGAGCCGGGCGGCCGCCGCGACCAGCGCGGACGCCTCCATGTCGACCACCGCGCAGCCCTCCGCGCGGCGCCGCTCGATGCGCTGCGGGGTCTCCCGGTACACGGCGTCGGTGGTCCAGCACCGGCCGACGGTCCGGGGGATGCCGGCGTCGTCGAGCACGCGCCCGAGGACCTCGATCCCGCCCGGATCGGCGTCGAGGGTCCGCGACGGCGGCTGGTAGCGGAACGAGGTGCCCTCGTCGCGCAGCACGCTGCCGAGGACGACGGCGTGCCCCAGGGTCAGCTCGTGCAGCAGCGCACCGGCACCACCGACGCCGACGACGGTGCGGACCCCGGTCGCCACCAGGTGCTCCAGGAACATCGCCGCGAGCGGTGCGCCGACACCCGGGTGCAGCACCGCGACCGGCCGCCCGCCGGGGCCGTGGGCGCGCCAGACCGGGGTCCGGCCCAGCTCGGTGCGCCACACGGTGAGCGCGCGGGCGTCCCCGGCCCCGAGGTCGTCGACGACCTCGGGGAACCAGCACAGGACGGCGGTGTCGGGCATGTCCGCCGGGCGCCGCACCATGGCCGTCGCCCGGATGACGCCGTCGGCGTGCAGGTCGTCCTCGAACAGCGGCAGCGCGGTGTGATCCACGCCGACGATCCTGCCCGGACGGGGACGGATCGGCCGCCGCCCCCGTCTGCGGGGCGATCGGCAGTATCGTCGGGGAACGGTCCCGCACCCCGAGGGGCCGGGACGGTGGAGCGCGCATGCCCGGAGACTTCCGCGGCCCGCCCCCGCGCGGTGGTGGGCCACCGCCGGGCGGCCGGCCGCCGAGGCGCGGTGGCAGCCCGGGCTGGGCGAACCAGCCGGGTCGCGGCCCGCTGCCCGGGCACGGGGGCCGGCCGATGCCGCCGCCGTCGCCGCCGCAGCGCCCGGCGGACCCGCCGCCCGGACGCGGTGGCGGTCCGCTGCGCAGGCCGCCGCCCGGTCGCGGGTCGGGGAACCCGCCGCCGCGCGGCGCGGTCCCGCCCGGCGGGGCGATGCCGCGCCCGGCCGGTGCCGCGGGCGGAGGCGGTGGTCCCGCCGGTCCGCCGGTGCACCCGGCGTCGCAGGCCCCGCGGGACGGCCGGGTCACCAAGGGCCCGACACTGCCCGACTGGCGGCGGGTGCGCGGCTCGATGCGTGGCCGCTGGAAGGCCGTGCTCGTCGTGCTGCTGGTCGCGTTCGTCGGGTTCGGCGTCTACCTGGACCAGAACATGACCCGGGTGGAGGCGCTGCCGTCGGAGTCGGAGGCGTCGTCGTCCGGGACGAACTACCTGATCGTCGGCTCGGACAGCCGCGACGGCCTCTCCGCCGAGGACGAGGAACGCCTCGCCACCGGCGACGCCGCGGGCCAGCGCACCGACACGATCATGCTGCTGCACACCGGCAGCTCGGGGAGCGTGCTGGTCTCGCTCCCGCGCGACTCCTACGTCCCGGTGCCGGGCCAGGGCCGGAACAAGATCAACGCGGCGTTCGCGATCGGCGGCCCGCAGCTGCTCGTGCAGACCGTCGAGGGCGCGACCGGACTGCAGGTCGACCACTACGTCGAGGTCGGCTTCGGCGGCTTCGTCGGCGCGGTCGACGCGGTCGGCGGGGTCGACATGTGCATCCCGCAGTCGATCGAGGACCCGAAGGCCGGCCTGGACATCCAGGAGGGCTGCCAGGAGCTCGACGGCGGTACCGCGCTCGGCTACGTCCGCACCCGGGCCACGGCGGGCTCGGACTTCGACCGGGTCCAGCGGCAGCGGGAGTTCCTCTCGGCGCTGCTGAGCAAGGCGACCAGCCCGCTCACGCTGATCAACCCGTTCCGGATGGTGCCGCTGGCGTCGGCGGTGACGGACACGATCACCGTCGACGACACCGACCACATCTGGCACCTGGCCGGCCTGGCCTGGGGGATGCGGGGCGTATCGACCGGGGACGGCGTGCAGACGACGGTGCCGATCGGCGGCAGCAGCGGGTCGAACCTGCGCTGGGACCAGGAGCGGTCGGCGGCGCTGTTCGGGGCGTTGCAGCAGGACCAGGCACCGCCGGAGTCGAGCTTCGGGCCCTGAGCGGCTCAGGCGGTCTTGCGGGTCGAGCGGCGCCGCGTGGTGGCCGGCTTCGTGCCGCCGCCCTCGGTGCCGGTCGCCGCGGTCTCCTTCTCCTCGGTGCTCTTCCGGGAGCGCGAGCGGGTCGAGGACCCGGAGGACTTCGTGCCCGACGAGCTCCGCGATCCCGAGCCGGTCGCCGCGGTCTCCTTCTTCCCGCCCGTGGACCCACCGGACTTCGTCCCTGCCGTCGTCCGGGCCGCGTCCACACTCGCCTGCAGGGCGGACAGCAGGTCGCTCATGGAGTCCGCGCCGTCGTCGGCACGTTCGGCGGCCGGCGCGGGCCGGGCGTCGCCGTCGGACTTCTTGGCCTCGATGAGATCGACCATCGCGTCGCGGTACTCGTCGTGGAACTCGGACCCGTCGAAGTCCGCGCCCATGCTCTCGACCAGCGACGACGCCATCTGCAGCTCCTGCGGCCGCAGCTCCACGTCGGTCTCGAGGATGTCGAAGTCCGGCGTGCGCACCTCGTCCGGCCAGATCAGGGTCTGCAGGACGATCGCCTTGTCCCGCACCCGCAGCAACGCCAGCGTCTCGCGCTGCCGCAGCGCCACCTTCACCACGGCCGTGCGGTCGGTCTCGTTCAGTGCCTCGCGCAGCAGCGCGTAGGGCTTGGCGGCCTTGGTCTCCGGCTCCAGGTAGTAGCTCTTGTCGAACAGCATCGGGTCGATCTGCTCGTTCGGCACGAACTCGATCACGTCGATCTCGTGGCCGGTGGCGACCGGGAGGGAGGCGAGATCGTTCTCGTCGAGGGTGATCAGCTCACCCTCGGGCGTCTCGAAGCCCTTGACGATGTCGGCGTAGGAGACCTCCTCGCCGCACACCTCGCAGGTCCGCTTGTAGCGGATCCGGCCGCCGTCCTCACCGTGCACCTGGTGGAACCGCACGTCGTGGTTGGAGGTGGCCGAGTAGACCTTGATCGGGACGCTGACCAGCCCGAACGACACGGCGCCGCTCCAGATCGCCCGCATGAGGTGTTCCCCCTCGGTACCGGTCGCGCGGCCACAGGACGTGGCGCGCCGGACATTCGGTGACAGCATGACGGTGTGTTGCCCATGCTCGCCACCCCCGGACCGCTCCCGACCGGTCCCGGCTGGTCGTTCGAGGTCAAGTGGGACGGCATGCGCGTGCTGGCGTCGGTCACCGAGGGTGACGACGGCCGGGCACTCGTCCTGCGTACCCGTTCCGGCCGGGACGTCACGGCGAACTTCCCGGAACTCGCCGAGCTCGCCGGTGCGGCGCCCGACGTCGTGCTCGACGGGGAGGTCGTCCTGCTCGACGCCGGCGTCCCCAGCTTCGCCGCGCTCGCCCACCGCATGCAGGGCGTCGTCGGCGCCGCCGCCGCGGAGCGCCGCCCCGTCACCTTCATGGTGTTCGACGTGCTGCGGCTCTACGGGGTGTCGCTCCTCGACCGGCCGCTGTCCGAACGGCGGGCCACGCTGGAGCGGCTCGACCTGGGCGCGCTCGCGCACGTGGAGGCGTCGCCGCTGTACCCGGACGGGGCGTCGTTGCTGGCGGTGACCGCCGAGCGCGGGTTGGAGGGCGTCGTCGCGAAGAAGGAGTCGTCGGTGTACCGGCCGGGCCGGCGCAGCCCGGACTGGGTGAAGGTCGCGCACCGGCACACGCAGAGCTGCGTGGTCGGCGGGCGGCGCCCGGAGAAGGGGAGCGGCAGCCGGATCGGGGCCCTGCTGCTCGGTGTCCCCGGCCCGGACGGGCTGGAGTTCGCCGGCCGGGTCGGGTCCGGTCTCGCCGGTGACGCGGTGCAACAGCTCCTCACCGAGCGGCTCGGCCCGCTGACGGCGGAGTCGTCACCGTTCGCGCAGACCCTGCCCCGGCTCGACGCGGCCGGAGCCACCTGGTGCACACCACGCGTCGTCGTGGAGGTCGCGCACCTCGGCTGGACGGCGGCCGGCCGGCTGCGCCAGCCGGTGTTCCGGGGGATCCGCGACGACGTCGACCCCACCGGGGTGCAACGGGAGCCGTGAGGATGACACGATCATCACTCTTCCGTGCACGCGATGCGGCGTGCTGAACCTGGTCTGAGGCGATCCTCGAACGGTGGTGTGCATGGCGGTCATGCTGAGCTGGCGGTCCGGCCCGGAGGCCGGCGCCGCGACCGGGCTGGAGTCCGCCCGGATCACGGTGGCCGGTGGCGGTTTCCGCGCGGTCGGCCGGATGATCCGCGGCACGCCCGAGGGTGTGCTGACGGCGTCGTACCGGCTGGTCGTCGCCGGCGACGGGGCGCTGTCCCGGCTCGCGGTCGACGTCGCGACGGCCGAGGGCGAGCAGCAGCTCACGATCTCCCGCAGCACCGACGGCGTCTGGCTGGTCGACGACGGCTCCGGCGGCACCCGGGGTGCGTTCTCCGGCGCCCGCGACGTCGACCTCGCGTTCAGCCCCGTGTTCAACGCGCTGCCGATCCGCCGGCTCGGCCTGCACCGCGAACCGGCCGAACACGTGCTGCCGATGGTCTTCGTGGACCTGCCGACGCTCGCGGTGGAGGCCACCGAGCAGACCTACCGGACGGTGAGGTCGGCATCCGCGGCCGGGCCCGCCGTCGTCGGGTTCGCGGCCGGGGACGTCGCCGCCGACATGACCGTCGACGCCGACGGGTTCGTGCTCGACTACCCGGGCATCGCCACCCGGGTGGACCTCTAGGACTTCCAGGGCTCCACGACGTCGCCGCGGCGGCCCAGCTCGCGCAGCTCGGCGAACACGCCGGCGCCGTCGAGGGAGACCGGCAGTGCGAGCGGCTCCCGGGTGGCGGCCCAGCGCATCCGCGCCTCGTGCCCGGACCGCACGGTCGCCGCCAGCCCGCCGGTGGAGGCCAGCGCGCCGCGCATCGCGCCGAGGCGGCCCAGCGCGTCGTCGACGGCGCCGAGCAGCGCGGCCCGGTTGCCCTCGCACATCGCGAGCACCAGCTCGGGCCGGGTGCCGGCGACCCGGGTGCCGTCGGCGAACGAGCTCGCGGACAGCGCCAGCGCGAGATCGTCGCCCTGCTCCCCGGCGCCGACCGACGCGAGCACCGCCGCGAACAGGTGCGGCAGGTGCGAGATCCGGGCGACGGCCGTGTCGTGCTCGTCGACCGCCGACGGCACGACCCGCGCCCCGCAGGCCCAGGCCAGCTCGGCGACGTCGCGCCACACGTCGACGTCGAGACCGTCGTCGGCGGCGACCACCCAGGCGGCGTCGCCGAACAGGTCCGGGTCCCCGGCGGCCCAGCCGGACTCGGCGGTGCCGGCCATCGGGTGCCCGCCGACGTAGCGGGCCCGCGGCGCGAACTCGGCGACGGCGTCGGCGACCGGGATCTTGACGCTCACCGCGTCGGTGAGCCGGCAGGTGGGGGCGACGGCGTCGATCCGCCGGAGCACCGGTTCCAGCGCCGTCAGCGGGACGGCGACGACGACCAGCGCATCGGAGTCGGCGGCCCGGGTCAGCGCGGCGTCGGTGTCGGTGGTGACGTCGAACCCGTCGGCGACGGCGGCCGCCGCGGTGGCGTCGGACGCGGCGGTCCCCCAGACCTCCCGCCCGGCACGGGCCGCGGCCCGCATCAGCGACCCGCCGATCAGTCCGGTCCCCAGCACGCACACCGCTCGCATGCGTCCGAAGGGTAAAGACCCGCCCGCGGCCCGCTCGATCACGCCCCGGACTCCAGAAACGCCGCACCGCACGGCGAGATCCGGTAGCCGACCTCCAGGCTCTCGGTCAGCCCGAGGTCCTTGAGCTTGCGGACGTCGAGCTTGAACGGGTCCCGCTCCCGCCCGGCCCGCGCGGCGAGATCGGCGGCGCGCTCCCCGGGGTGCGCCGCGACCAGCCGCAGCGTCGCCCGGGTCCACGGCCCGTGCCACGACGCCCGGTCGAGCCGGTCCAGCCGCGCCGCGGTCGCGTCGAGGCCGTCCACGGACTCCCGCAGCGCGATCCGCGGATCCGTACCCGCCGCACGCAGCCGGATCCGCCAGACCGGGTCCTCGTCGCGCACCCCGTCGCCGGTCGCCGCACCCGTCGCGTGGGGTGCGGCGGCACGTGACGGGGTGCCACGGGGCCGGCGGAACGACCGCAGCACCTCGGCCACGGACGCCGCACCGGCGGCGCGGGCGTCGTCGTCGGTGAGGGTCGCCGGATCGACCTGCTCGACCGCGACGATCTCCACGACGCCCGCCGCGGTCCGCAGCGTCGAGCCGGCCCGGACCCGCGGCCGTGCCCACCGGCGGTAGACGCGGTCCACCTCGCCCGCGGCGACCCCGCGCGCCACCGCGACCGGGAGGATCACCGCAGTGCCCCCTCGAGCGCGCGCCCCAGGTTCAGCAGGACGTCCTCGCCGACGGTGATCCCGGCGAGCTGGACGCCGGCCGGGAGCCCCGGCACCGGCACCGGCAGCGCCACCACCGGGCGGTCGGTGAGGTTGAACGGCACCGTCGCCTCGAGCAGCGAGAGCATGACCGACGCCCCCGCGGACTCCTCCTCGCCGATCGGTGTCGCCCGCAGCTTCGTGGTGGGGCAGAGGAGGACGTCGCAGGTCAGCCGGTCGAGGAACGCGGCGGAGAGCCGGGCGCGGTCCCGCCTCGCGTCGATGTAGTGGTGGGCGGGGGCGTCGGCGGACCGGACGAACCGCGCGGCCGTCGCCGGCTGGTACTCGTCGCGGCGGGTGGCGTACCACCTCCGGTGCGTCGCGTACGCCTCCGCGCCGGTGATCGTCGCGTACGTCGCGGCCAGCTCCGCGACGTCGGGGGTGTCCTGGTCGGACACCGGGTGGCCGAGCGCGGCGAGCGCGTCCGCCGCACCCCGGACGGCGTCGGCGATCGCAGGGTCGTGCGGCCGCCACCAGGCACCGGTCGCGACGCCGATCCGCAGCCGACGGCCGTCGGCGGCCGGTCCCGCGGCACCCAGCGCGGCCCGGGCCGTCGCGAGCCCGGCCGCGTCGGCCGCGATCAGGCCGACGGTGTCGAACGACTCGGCCAGCGGGAACACCCCCGCGCCCGGGAGCGCGCCGCGCCGGGGCTTGAGCCCGGCGACGCCGCAGAGCGCGGCCGGGGTGCGGACGCTGGCCCCGGTGTCGGTCCCGACGGCCAGCGGCAGGTGCCCCGCGGCGACGGCCGCCGCGGACCCCGACGACGACCCGCCCGTCACCCGGGACAGGTCGTGCGGGTTGCGGGCCGGGCCGGTCGCCGCGACGTCGCCGACCGGCCCGTAGGCGAACTCGTGGGTGTGCAGCTTCCCGACGACGACCGCCCCGGCCGCCCGCAGCATCGCGACGACCGGTGCGTCGGCGCCCGCGGGCGGGGCGTCGGCGAGGATCCGGGACCCGCACCGGGTCGGCAGCCCCGCGACGTCGACCAGGTCCTTGATCCCGACCGCGACGCCGTGCAGCGGCCCGGCCCGCTCCCCGCGGGCGGACATCGCCGTCAGCTCGGCCGCGCGGGCCCGGGCGCGGTCGGCGTCGAGCTCGATCACGCAGTTGGTCTCGTCCCGCTCCAGCCGGGCGAGGACGTCGTCGACGTGCTCGGTGGGGGAGATCCCGCCGGTGTCCAGGGCCCGCAACAGTTCGGGGAGCGACAGCACGCGCTCAGCGTGCCGCCGCTCCCCGGGGAGGACAAGCGATCAGTGCGTGGCGCGGGCGAGCTCCCGCGCCTCCTCCTCGCTGCCGGCGGACGGCTGCGACCCGCGCAGCGGCCTGCCGTTGGTCTCCGGCAGGAACCACAGCGTCACGACACCGACGACGCCGGCACCGATGAGGTAGTAGCCGGGCCACAGCAGGTCCCCGGTGGTCAGCACGAGTGCCGACATCACCAGCGACACGGTCCCCGCGAAGGCCGAGACGAAGATGTTGAACGCGATCGACAGGCCGCCGTAGCGGATCTCGGTCGGGAACACCGCGGGCAGCGTCGACGGGGCCGCCGAGGAGAAGCAGATCAGCAGCCCGCCCATGAGCACGAGGCCGAGCAGCACCGAGGGCACCGAGCCGTTCTGCATCAGCAGGATCATCGGGATGCCCAGGATGATCAGACCGCCGGCACCCGTCCACATGATCGGCTTGCGGCCGACCCGGTCCGAGAGCCGCCCGAGGAACGGGATGACCAGCACGGCGACCCAGAGCACGGCGATCTGCAGCCAGGCCGAGGTCTGCGAGTCGATCGGGGTGCCGCCGTGTGCGGCGACGTCGTCCTCCAGGTACGTCGGCATGTAGCTGGTGAGCATGTAGTTCGTGACGTTCCAGGCGACCACGATGCCGCCGACCATCATGAACGTCGGCAGGTACTTGGTGAAGATCAGCCGGAAGCCGTCCTTCACCTCGGTGCCCTCGCGCTCCTCCGACTGGGAGAGCAGCGTCTGGAACGCCGGGGTCTCCTCCAGCCGCACCCGCAGGTAGACGCCGACGAGGCCGAGCGGCAGCGCCACGAAGAACGGGATCCGCCAGCCCCAGTCGGCCATGAACTCCTCGCTGAAGATCAGCGGGAGGACCGACGCGACGGTGGCGCCGAAGGCGTAGCCGACGAACGTGCCGAGCTCCAGGAAGCTGCCGAAGTACCCGCGACGGCGGTCCGGGCTGTACTCGGCGATGAAGGTCATCGCACCCGCGTACTCGCCACCGGTGGAGAAGCCCTGCACCACCCGGGCGCAGACCAGCAGGATCGGTGCCGCGATCCCGATCGTCGCGTAGGACGGGATGAGCCCCATCAGGAACGTCCCGAACGCCATCATGATCACCGTGATGGACAGGACCTTGGTCCGGCCGATGCGGTCACCGAGCGGTCCGAAGAACAACCCGCCCAGCGGGCGGAAGAAGAACGCGACGGCGAACGTCGCGAACACGGCGACCTGGGCGAGTGGCCCGGGCGGAAAGAACTGCGCCTCGATCGTCGTGGCCAGATAGCCGTACACACCGAAGTCGAACCATTCGGTGATGTTCCCGACCGCGGCGGCGGCGACCGCCCGCTTCATGGTGGCCGGGTCGGTCACGGTGACGCCCGGATGGCTCCCACCTGCTTGTTCGTCCACGTCCATCCCCCTGACGACATCTGCGGAGAACCGACACTTCCGTCACGTAACTGTCGGTCCATGGTGATGTGTCCGATTTCGTACTTACTTTTGTCCAACGCTAACCAACGGCTCGGAGAACTGCCGGGCGGAGCGGTATCGACGTGTGGCACGAATCATCGGTCCACCGTTCCCCGCGGGGCGGACATCACCCGGGGGCCGGTGGGAGAATCCCTGGTGGGCGCAGTCAGCGTCGTCGTATCGCAAGCGCCGTCGTACCGCCCGGGTCATCCGGACCCGGCCATCGGACACGGCGCGTGCCACCGGTGAGGAGGAGCCGTCATGGCGACCGTTTTCATGTCGATCATCGCGAGCACGGGAGCAGGCCTGGCGGTCACCGCCGGCCTGGCCGCCTACGCCCAGCGCAACTGGAAGGGCTACGGCCGCGCGGCCGTCGCGGACGAGACCGCCTGAGAGACGTCGTGACCGTGGGGCGGGTCCTGCCGGACCCGCCCCACCGTCGTGTCCGGGATCAGGACAGGGCGGCCAGCGCCAGCCCGCTGAGGACCGCGACGCCGGACGGGAACGCGGCCTCGTCGAACACCACCCGGTTCGAGTGGTTCGGTGCGGCCTCGCCCGCCGCGACGCCCGGCGGCCGCGCCCCGAGGAAGGCGAGCGCGCCCGGGATGCGCTGCAGCACGTAGGAGAAGTCCTCGGACCCCATGAGCGGGTCACGCATCGGGACGCAGGCGCGGGTGCCGAGCACCCGCCTGCCCACGTCGGCCAGCGACGCGGTCGCGGCCTCGTCGTTCACCGTCACCGGGTAGCCGGGGACGATCGTCACCTCCGCGGTGCAGCCGTGCGCGAGCGCGACCTGGCGGCAGTGCTCGCCGATCTCGCGGTGCAGCAGTGCCCGCACCGGCTCGGACAGGGTGCGCAGCGTCCCGGTCAGCTCGGCGGTCTCCGGGATGACGTTGTCCGTGGTGCCCGCCTGGATCCGGGCGACCGTCAGCACCGCCGCCTCCTGCGGCCCCACCCGCCGGGTGAGCACCGTCTGCAGCCCGCCGACCATCGCCGCGGCCGCCGGGACGGGATCACACGCGTCCTGCGGGGCCGACGCGTGCCCGCCCCGTCCGGTCACCCGGACCTCCACGACGTCGGCCGCGGCCATGATCGGGCCCGGCCGGTGGTGCAGCTCCCCGGCCGGCACGGTGGAGGAGATGTGCAGGGCGTAGGCCAGCTCGGGGCCGTCGTCCAGCAGCCCGTCGTCGATCATGTGCCGGGCCCCGTGGAACCCCTCCTCGCCCGGCTGGAACATCAGCAGCACCCGGCCCGCGATACGGTCCCGGTGGCCCGCGAGCAGGCGGGCCGCGGAGGCGAGCATCGCCGTGTGGGTGTCGTGCCCGCAGGCGTGCATCGCGCCGTCGGTCCGGGACGCGAACTCCAGCCCGGTGGCCTCCTGAAGGGGGAGCGCGTCCATGTCCCCGCGCAGCAGCACCGTCGGCCCCGGGCGATCGCCCTCCAGGACGGCGACGACCGAGCTGCACGACGTCCCCGTCCGGATCGTCAGCGGCAGGTCCCGCAGCGTCCGGAGCACGGCGTCGCGGGTGCGGGGCAGCTCCAGCCCGAGCTCCGGTGCGGCGTGCAGCTCCCGGCGCAGTGCGACGGTGCGCGGCTGGAGTGCCCGGGCGGCCGCGAGCAGGTCACCGGGCAGCCCGGCGACGGACGCGGCAGTGATCGGCACGGGGTTCGGCACCCACCGATCGTCGCCCACCACCGCCCGCCGGGCGACGGCGGCGCCGATGTGACCACGCATACCTGGTCGTGGCGTGGCTCACAGCGCCCATCGGACGTACCGTTGTCGTCGTGCCCACCCAGAGCGTCGAGGCCGCCCCGGACACCCGGGGCGCCGCCCTGCCCGGATTCGCGGTCGCCGCGATCCGCGAGGAGGGGCGGTGGCGCTGCGTCCGGCTCGACCAGGCCACCCTGGTCGACCTCGACGCGGCGATCACGGCCCTGCGCGCGCAGCGCTCCACCGGAGCCGTGCTGGGCCTGCTCGACGTCGACGACGAGTTCTTCGTCCTCCTGCGCCCGTCGCCGGGCGGGGTGCGGCTGCTGATCTCCGACGCCGTCGCGGCACTGGACTACGACGTCGCGGCCGACGTGCTGGACCTGCTCCGGGTCGAGCTCCCCCCGGACGACGACGCGCTGGACGACCCCTGGCCCGAGGGCGACCTCGGCATCGTGGCCGACCTCGGCCTGCCCGCCGACGAGCTGGAGATCCTGGTCGGCGACCTGGAGCTCTACCCCGACGAGCAGCTCGACACGATCGCCCGCCGCTGCGGCTTCGCCACCCAGCTGGACGAGCTCGTCAACGCCTGAGTTGTATCGCGCCGCCGACGACCGTGCCCTCGGTCGCGCCCTCGAGGTCGCGCGCGGTGCCGCCGCGAGTGACGACGTGCCGATCGGTGCGGTCGTGCTCGACGCCGACGGCACCGAGCTCGCCGCCGCCTGTAACGCACGGGAGGCGCTCGGGGACCCCACCGCACACGCCGAGGTGCTGGCCCTGCGCGCCGCCGCCCGCGTCGTCGGCTCCTGGCGGCTCACCGGCACGACCCTCGCCGTGACCGTCGAGCCGTGCACGATGTGTGCCGGCGCGATCGGGCTCGCCCGGGTCGAGCGGGTCGTGTTCGGCGCCTGGGAGCCGAAGACCGGGGCGGCCGGATCGCTGTGGGACGTGCTGCGCGACCGTCGGCTGAGCCACCGGCCCGAGGTCGTCGGCGGCGTCCGTGCTGGTGAGGCCGCCGCGCTGCTCCAGGAGTTCTTCGGCCGCCCCCCGTCCGTCAGCGAGGGGTAGCCGTCTTGTAGCCTTCTCGGCGGTAGCGTGTCCGAGCGGCCGAAGGAGCGCGCCTCGAAAGCGCGTGAGGTTCATAGCCTCCGTGGGTTCAAATCCCACCGCTACCGCCACACCGGGAAGCCGGGTCCGTCAGGGCCCGGCTTCCGGTCTTTCCGGGGGTCGATCGGCCCCTCGCCGCCCCGCATGCCGGAAGCCGGGCCCCTCCCCGGGACCCGGCCTCCGATCGTGCACCGGCGCGTCCGGCCGCCCCGACCCCCGACGGAGCGGCACGATGGACGACGCCGGCCCGGGCTCGACACTCTGCCCCTGTGTCGAGACCGGGTCGGCCCTCAGAGCAGGCCGTCGACCACCGGGCCCGCAGCCTCCCAGACACCGCCCAGCAGGCCACCGACGCCTTCGGCGACGCCGGTCAGCAGGCCGGTGCGGCCCTCGCCGTCGTCCGCGACGGACGACACGTGCTCGCCACCGACTGCGGAGTGGCCCTCGTAGGACTCACCCGCCATCGCGGACCCCGCCAGCCCGATGCCCGCGGCACCCACGGCGGCAGCTCCTACGGCGATCCGAACTCGATTCCTCACGTACCCGTTTCCTCTTGTCGATCGTTGTGACGGCGTGGCCCGGGACGACCCCGGAACACGGCGCGAATGCTGATCGACTCGCGACGAGGGCGGCAATCGGCCGTCGGGGCGCAGCCGAACGGGTGTACCGGCTGCCGGGCGGTCGAGCCCGGCGCGCTCGACCGGACGCCCGGCGGGGCCGGTGCGCCGGTCACGGCCGATGTCCCACGTCTGCCACCGCGGCGCGTGCGGGGTTGGCGCCAGGGCCGCAGGAGCGACGGACGGCGGCGGGGTTGCCCGGCGAACGCATGAATCCCGGATCGCAACGGGGCCGTGATCTGCGAGCGGCGCCGACGAGCGGAGCGGCCGCCACGATGACCGGCGGTCACCGGTCGCGAGCGGGTCTCGCCGGGGTGACGGGGCGGTCTCGGCGCCGGTGCGCGATGCGCCTCGCCTCCGGAGACCGTCGTGGGGGATGTCGTCGCGGCGGCCCGAGTCGTTTCACCCGGCGGCCGGTGACGTGTGCCGACGGCGTGGACGGCCGGTTGCCCGGCCCGGCCGGACCGGCGCACCGTTCCGCGGTGATCCGCTCCGAACCGCTCCGACCTGCGACGACACCGCCTCCGACCGTGGTCCGACGCCGCGGATCCACCCCTGCTCCGATGTGTCCGGCACCCGTCCGGCGCGACCCTGGAGGCACCTCGGAGACACGACCGGGAGACACGAAGGAGCTGGAGATGACCACCATGACCACCGACCCGCACGGACCCGCCCCGCGAGCGGCCGGAGACCCGGACGCCTACCCCGTGCTGACGGTCCTGATGCTGATGCTCGGCGGTTTCGTCCTGCCGGTCGTCGGCTGGCTGGCCGGCGTCGTGATGCTATGGACCGGCCGCGCCTGGAGCACCGGCGAGAAGTGGCTGGGGACGCTCGTGTGGCCGGCGGTCGTCGTCGTGCCGGGTGGTCTGGTGCTCGCCACCGGCGCGCTGGGAGGCGTGGGGAACGGCGCGCCGGGCTGGCTGATCGTCGCCGCGGCCGTGCTCGGTGTGCTGGGCGTCCTCGTCCTGCTGCCGTGGACCTTCGTCCGGCTCCTGCGCGCCGGGCGACGGTGATCCGGCCCGTGCACCGCGCCGCCGTGCACCCGCGCCCGTCGTCGGCTCCTCCGGCGCGGGTGCGGACGCGGCATTTCGGACGACACCCTGTCGCCGGTTCGATCTTTCTGGTCGCTGTTCACCCGTACGGGTGGCATGCGCCACTGGCAGGAAACCTGCCTGTGCGGACCCATGGCCTCCGATGGATCCGCATCTGCGGATAAGGGTGCCCTGACCGGCGAGTCGTTGACCTGCGAATCAGATGGTCGCACACAACCGTCCTCGCGGAGATCGATCGACAGCGTCCACGCGTACCGGCGCGTAACCGTCGAAAGAACCGCCTCGTTGCCCGTTTCGAGAACCCACGGCAGTCCCCGCTCCCCGCACACGGACGCCGCTGCACGGGCTCACGCAACGCAGCACCCCCGGAGAGGACAACGATGCCCGCTCACAGCGCGCCCGCCCCCGAGCGCCCGACGGCCGGCGGCAGCCGGAAGAACGTCAGTCGGCGCCGCTTCCTCGGCTACCTCGTCGCTGCCCCGACCCTGGTCGTCGCGGCAGAGATGGGTCGCCAGGCGGTGTTCAACGGCGCGCCGCAGGCGAACGCCGCGGCCATCCCCTCGTCGCCGCTGCCTGCCGAGCTCTACGACCTGCTCGACGCGCTGCGCGACCGACCGCGAACCTCATCAAGATCGAGGTCAACCGGGACGGCACGGTGTCGTTCGCGATGCCCCGCTCGGACAACGGCCAGGGCATCATCACCTCGACGCAGATGATCATCGCCGAGGAGATGGACCTCGACCCGGACCAGGTGATCGTCACCCTGGCCGATGCCCGCCCCGAGCTGGTGTTCAACCAGCTCACCGCCGGTTCGAGCACGACCTTCACCACGTTCGCGGCGTTCCGGGTCGCGGCGGCTCTGGCCAAGGGCCGCCTGCTCGACGCCGCTGCGGCGGAGCTGGGGCAGGACAAGGCCGTCCTCACGAGCCGGACCGGGCTGATCCTGGGGCAGAACGGCGAGGGGCTGCCGTTCGGCGAGCTGACCGAGGCGGCGGCCAGCCCGGTGAACGAGGCGGTCGAGGTCATCCTCAAGCCGCGCGAGGAGTTCACCGTCATCGGGAAGCCGCGGACCAAGTCCGACGCCCGGGCGATGGTGACGGGCAAGAAGCAGTTCGCCACCGACCTGGCGATCCCCGACGCACTGCCGACCGTCATCTGCCGCGGGCCGAACCTCAACTCCGCCCCGCAGGGCGCGAACAACATCGACGAGGTCCGGAACATGCCCGGCGTCACCGATGTCGAGGAGATGACGACCGGCGTCGCGGTCCGGGCCAAGACCTTCGGCCAGGCGATCGACGGCGTCAACGCGCTGGACGTCAACTGGGACGGCGGCACGGTCGAGGGCGAGAGCGACCAGACGGTCCTGGACCAGCTCCGCCGGGCCGAGCTGCCACTCGCCGTCCCGCAGGTTCCGGGCGACACGCTCGAGGGCGACTTCACCTTCTACTTCCGCAGCAACTCCTCGCTGGAGACCAACTGCGCGATCGCCGATGTGCGCGGCGACACCGCGGAGATCTGGGGTCCGGCCAAGAACCCGATCGCCGCGCAGGCCGAGATCGCCAAGAAGCTGGGCATCCCGCAGAACTCGGTCACGTTCCACGTGACCGAGGGTGGTGGGTCGTTCGGTCGGAAGCTGTTCTCGGACGCCGCCGAGGAGGCGGCAGAGGTCTCCCAGCTCATGGGCAAGCCGGTCAAGCTGATGTGGACCCGCTCCGACGACTCGCGCCAGGGCCGTACCCACCCGATGGCGACCTGCCGCGTGCGAGCCCAGGTCAGTGGTGAGGCGGTCACCGCGGCGGCCCAGAAGGCGCCGGGCGGCAACTACACGGTCTCGCAGGCCCTCTACATCACCACGCAGACCAACCCGTACAACGTCGGCGTGGCGACCTCCCTGCTCAACGAGATCGACATGCGGTTCAACACCAGCTCGATGCGCAACATCTACTCACCGGACACGGCGACCGCGCGTGAGCTGATGATCGACCAGGTGGCGGCGAAGATGGGCAAGGACCCGTACGAGTTCCGGTCCGCCTACACCAAGCTGGAGCGCTACAAGAAGGTCCTGGACCGGGCGGCCGAGGAGGCCGACTGGGGCAAGTCCATGGCGGACGGCACCGCGCAGGGCATCGCGATGCACGTCGAGTACAAGGGTGTCGCAGTCGCCGTCGTCGAGCTGGACTGCCGCCCGGAGACGGTGAACCGGGAGATCCGCTCGGCGCGGACCGGTCCGCGCGTCACCAAGGTGACCTACGTCGTCGACCCCGGCCTGATCATCAACCCGCGCGGCTACGAGGCGCAGATGATGGGCGGCATCAACGACGGCATCGCCATGACACTGACCTCGGGCCTGCACCTCGAGGACGGTCACTTCATCGAGGCGAGCTGGGACAACTACTTCTACACCCGGCAGTGGAACACCCCGCCCGAGATGAACATCGTCCTCATCGAGGACTCCGAGGCCCCGGAGCCGGGTGGGGCCGGAGAGTTCGGTGTCGCCGCCACCTGTGGCGCGATCGCCTGTGCCTACGCCCGCGCCGCCGGCGAGGTGCCCACCCAGTTCCCGATCCTGCACAACGAGCCGCTGCCGTTCGAGCCGTACCCGACGATCCCGCCGGTCCCGCCGTCGCCCACCGACGGCCGCGAGCTGGCGCGCTGAGCGCGGCCCCTCCAGAGCTGAATCAGGAGTTCTCATGTCCACTCAGACTTTCAAGCTCAACGGCGAGACCGTCACCGTCGAGGTCGAGGACGACGTCCGGTTGCTGTGGGTCCTGCGCGACGTGCTCGGGGTGACCGGCCCGAAGTACGGCTGCGGGATCAACGTCTGCAAGGCCTGCACCAGCCACGTCAACGGCAAGGCCTTCAACCCCTGCGCCACGCCGGTCGGCAGTCTCGAGGAGGGTGACGAGATCACCACGATCGAGGGCCTTGCCGACGGCGACACCCTGCACCCGATGCAGGAGGCCTGGATCGAGTACGACGTCGCGCAGTGCGGGTACTGCCAGCCCGGCCAGATCATGGCCGCGGTCGCCCTGGTCAAGCGGGCCCAGGCCGAGGGCTTCTCGATCGACGACGAGGCCCTCGACGAGATCCGCAACATCTGCCGGTGCGGCACCTACAACCGCATCCGTGAGGCGATCAAGGCCGGCGCCGACAACATGTGATCGTCCGGCGCGGCCGCAGCGCCGGCGTCGAGCTAGGCCGTTAGGGTGTACGGCAGGTCACTGCCGCACAGCACCGGCCACGCTCCCCGCGGGCCGCGCCGGTGCAGCACGCTCCCCAGACCGATAGGACGGATTCGATGCAGAACCGCATGCGCCGCTCCCTGATCGCCCTCGGCGCCATGGGCGCCGTGGCGTTCCCGCTGGCCGGGATCGCCAGCGCGGACGAGAGCGACGAGGGCCACGGCTACCCCAGCACCCAGAGCCCGACCCAGAGTGTGGACGCCGTCGGTGCGACCACCGGGTCGTTCGGCGCGAGCTTCCTCGACGCCGCGGACACGTTCTCGCCGGACAACCGGCCGGACGGTGTCAACGGCACCGACACCGAGATCCCGCAGGCGGACCCAGCGGTTCGTCGAGGGTCCCCTCGGCGGGCTGCTGAAGGACGGACCCTTCGAGTAAGGGGCTCCCCGCGCGGCGGCGGGGTCGGACCGGGGAGACCCGGACCGGCCCCGCCGTCGTCGTTCTAGTGGGCGAGCTTCAGCCCGACCACGCCGCCGACGATCGCCAGCAGGCACAGCAGCCGCGCGGTCGTCGCGGGCTCGCCCAGCGCGGCCATCCCGTAGATCGCCGTGCCGACCGCGCCGATGCCGACCCAGATCGCGTACGCGGTCCCGACCGGCAGGTCCCGCAGGGCCAGCGACAGCCCGCCCATGCTCAGCACCAGCGCCACGCCGAAGACGATCGACGGCGTCAGCCGGCTGAAGCCCCGGCTCTGTGACAGGGCCGCGGCCCACACCGTCTCCAGCAGGCCGGAGACGACCAGATAGATCCACGCCATGACGACACTCCTCCCGGACAGCTGCGTCGTCTTGGCGATCCGGGTACGGCGTGTCTCGTCCGGGGAGCCCGCCGTGCGGCGGTCCGGATCCCAGTCTGCCCGGTCGCGCGGGACGGGCAAGCGATGGTGACCGGTCCGACCACGGATCTTGCTCGTCGCTGATCCCTCCCGCATAGTGTTCGGCATGCCTAACTCACGGTCTATGGCCTGGCGAACATCTGGGGTGTTGCTGGCCTGTGTGCTGGTCCTCGCCGGGTGCGGAGCGGGGCCGGAGCCCGCGGACCCGGACGACCCGCGTCCGGTCGTGCTGGCGACCTTCACCGTGATCGCCGACATGGCCCGCGAGGTCGGCGGCGACCGGGTCCGGGTCGAGTCGATCACCCGCCCCGGGGCGGAGATCCACGACTACGAGCCGGTCCCCGGTGACCTGGTGCGCGGCGCGGACGCGGACCTGGTGCTCGACAACGGGCTCGGTCTGGAGCGCTGGTTCGAGCAGTTCGTGGACCGGTCCGAGGCCCGGTCGGCGACCGTGAGCGACGGCGTCGACGTGCTGCCGATCGCCGCGGGGGAGTACCGCGACCGCCCGAACCCGCACGCCTGGATGTCGCCGGTGGCCGGCGAGCGCTACGTCGCGAACATCCGCGACGCGCTCGTGGAGCTCGACCCGGCGGGACGCGACGTCTACACCGCCAACGCGGCCGGCTACGCCGAGCGGATCCGGCAGGTCGGGGAGGAGCTCCGGGCCGACCTGGGCCGGCTGCCCGACGCCCAGCGGGTGCTCGTGACCTGTGAGGGCGCGTTCTCCTACCTGGCCCGGGACATGGGGCTGCGGGAGTCCTACCTGTGGCCGGTGAACAGCGACGCCGAGGGCACCCCGGACCAGATCGCGTCGACGATCGCCGTCGTCCGGGACGACGCGGTGCCCGCCGTGTTCTGCGAGAGCACCGTGAACGACTCCGCGCAGCGGCAGGTCGCCGCCGAGACCGGCGCCCGGCTGGCGGGCCCGCTCTACGTCGACTCGCTGTCCGAGGAGGGCGGTCCGGTACCCAGCTACCTCGACCTGCTCCGGCACGACGCCCGGGTGATCTCGGACGGGCTGACGGGGGCGCAGCCGTGACCGCCGCGGTGCTGGAGGTGACCGGCCTGTCGGTGCGCTACGGCGAGGTCATCGCGCTCGACGGCGTCGACCTCCGGCTCGGCGCCGGCACCGTCTGCGGGCTGCTGGGGACCAACGGCTCCGGCAAGTCGACACTGTTCTCCGCCGTCATGGGGCTGGTCCGGCCGCACGCCGGCACCGTCCGGGTCGGCGACGGCGACGTCCGCGCGGCCCGGCGGGCGGCCGCGATCGCGTACATGCCGCAGGCCGAGGCGATCGACAGGGACTTCCCGATCGTCGCGCACGAGGTCGTCATGACCGGGCGCTACGGCCGCATGGGGATCGGTCGCAGGCCCCGGGCGGCCGACCGGACGGCCGTCGCCGACGCGCTGGAGCGGGTCGGCCTGACCGGCCTGGCCGACCGGCAGATCGGCAGGCTGTCGGGCGGTCAGCGCAAGCGGGTGTTCCTCGCCAGGGCGATCGCCCAGGACGCGCCGCTGCTGCTGCTCGACGAGCCGTTCGCCGGTGTCGACCACGGCACGCAGGAGGCGATGACGGCGGTCCTGCACGAGCTGCGCGACGCCGGCCGCACCGTCCTCGTGTCGACGCACGACATCGGCGGCGTCGAGCGGCTGTGCGACCGGGCGGTCCTGCTGGCCAACCGGCTGCTGGCCGACGGCCCGCCGGGCGAGGTGCTCACCCCCGGGGTGCTGGGCCGCGTGTTCGGGTTCTCCGCCACATGATCGCCTGGGTGCTGGAGCCGCTGCAGTTCGGGTTCATGCAGCGTGCGCTGCTCGTCGCGGTCGTGGCAGGCTCGGTCGGCGCGCTGCTGTCCTGCTGGCTGACCCTCGTCGGCTGGTCGCTGATGGGCGACGCCGTGTCGCACGCGGTGCTGCCCGGGGTGGTGCTGTCCTACATCGTCGGGATCCCGTTCGGGATCGGCGCGTTCGTGTTCGGCGCCGGTGCCGTCGGTCTGATCGGGCTGGTCCGGCGGACGTCGCGGGTGAAGGAGGACGCCGCGATCGGCGTCGTGTTCACCGGGCTGTTCGCGCTCGGGCTGATCCTGATCTCGCGCACTCCCAGCGACACCGACCTGTCCCACATCCTGTTCGGGAACCTGCTCGGGCTGTCCGTCGCCGACGTCGTCCAGATCGTCGTGCTGGGCCTCGTGACGATCGCGGTGGTCGCGCTGCGCCGGCGGGACTTCACCCTGGTCGCGTTCGACCGGGTGCACGCGCACGCGGTCGGGATCGACCCGCGCCGGGTGGAGGCCCTGCTGCTCGGGCTGCTCGCGCTCGCCGTCGTGGTCGCGCTGCAGGCTGTCGGGATCGTGCTGGTGGTGGCGGTGCTGATCATCCCCCGGGCGACGGCCTTCCTGCTGACGGACCGGATGGAGCGGATGCTGCTCCTCGCCGTCGGGGTGGCGGTCGTCGCCGGGGTGGCGGGCACCTATGTCAGCTACTACGCGAACGTCTCCACCGGGGGTGCGGTGGTGGTCAGCCTGGCCACGACGTTCGCGCTGGCGTACCTGTTCGGGCCGCGGCACGGCGTGATCGCGCGGTACCTGGCCGGGCGGCGTCCCGCGGTGCAGGAACCCGGTGCCCGGCGGGCGGGGTGACGGCCGGGTCGTCGCGACGGCGGGTTCGCGGGCGGCGCAGCGATCCGCCCGGAGCGAACGGCGGGCACCCCGCAGTGCCGCCCGGACTACCGTCCGGCCGCATGGACGACGACCTCCGCACGGCCGAACGGCGGCTGCAGGCCGCCCAGCTCGCCTCCGACGTCACGGAGCTGGACGCCCTGCTCGACGACGCGGCGCTGTTCACGGGCCCGGACGGGACGGTCCTGGCCAAGGCCGACGACCTGCGGGCCCACCGTGACGGTGCACAGGTCCTGCGGCGGAGCGAGGAGCTGGAGCTCCGCACCCGGGTGGCCGGCCCGACCGGGGTCACCTGGGTGCTCGTCGCGCTGGAGGGGGAGACGGCGGGCGAGGCGTTCGCCGCCCGGGTCCGCTACACCCGCACCTGGGCGCACGACGGCGCGGGCTGGCGGGTGCTCGCCGCCCACGCGTCCGTCGTGGGCTGAACGGCGATCCGCGGCCGGGTCAGAACATGCCGTTGTCGTTGGCCGAGGTCGCCGGGACGACCTGCAGGACGTCCCTGTGCTCGACGATCCGGCCGTCGTCGTCCACGCGGAAGATGTCGATCCCGGCGTAGTCGTCGCCACCCGGCCAGGTCTGGTGGCAGTGCAGCACGACCAGGTCGCCCTCGGCGACGACACGGACGAACCGCACGTGCTTGCCGGGGTACTCCGCGGCCATCCGTTCGAAGTAGTCGACGAAGGCCTGCTTGCCGTCGGCGACGTGCACGTTGTGCTGGGTGTAGGTGTCCCCGGCGTAGCGCTCCAGCGCCTCGGCGGGCCTGCACCCGTTGAACATCAGGTCGTAGAACGCCCGGACGTTGTCCTTGTTGGCCTGCAGGTCGGTGCCGGTCATGACGGGCTCGCCTCCGCTGTGCGGTGTTCGGTCCGGACGGACCGCCCAACCGGGACGTCCCCGGTTTCATTCCGCTCCACGACCGGCGACGCGCGAGGGGCAGCCCACCGTCCGGTCCCGACCGGCCGTATGTCCGCGATGCGCACCGAATGGCCAGTCTCCGACCAGTCGTGCTGATTCCCTTGCGCACCAATGCCACCACGGTGTGATGTGAATCTCCTCATGTCGTCGCGACGTCGACCTCCGCGACGGTTCCGGGCTGCGGCCCGGAGCTGCCCGGCCGGCAACGAGGAGGTAGCCGTGGAGGGAAGGCCTCACGAGAGGTCGCAGGTGGTGTCGGTGCCCTCGATGATCGATCCGGCCGAGCTCAGCACCGAGGTGCTCGAAGCGCTGCTCGACGCGTGCGGTCGTGAGCTGCACCGGCGTCAGCAGACCCCGACGGGTCTCGTGCTGATCGAGGTGCACCCGTCCTGAGTCGCGGCCCCGGGCGGCGGCACGGCGGCCGCACCTGCGTCCGGAACGCCGAACGCCGGGCCACCCGTGGGGTGTGCCCGGCGCTCTGCCTTTTCAGGCTGGCGGAGGATACGGGATTTGAACCCGTGAGGGATTGCTCCCAACACGCTTTCCAAGCGTGCGCCCTAGGCCACTAGGCGAATCCTCCGCGAAGAAGGTTACCTGCCGCCCGGGGCCGTCCGTCACGGCCCCCTCGGCCCCGGCGGGCCCGCTCCGTGGCACACTGTCCGTGGACCCCGTGCGGCGTCCATCCTGTGAACTCCCCCAGGGCCGGAAGGCAGCAAGGGTCAACAGGCTCTGGCGGGTGCGCGGGGTCCCCTTCTGTCTCCGGCCGGTCGGTGTTCCCGGTGTCGGAAACCGTCGGCCCCCCTCGGTAACCTCGCGGCGTGGCTCTGGCTCTGTACCGCAAGTACCGCCCGGCCAAGCTGGCCGACGTCGTGGGGCAGGAGCACGTCACCGAGCCCCTGGCCACTGCCCTGTCCGCGGGGCGGGTCAACCATGCGTACCTGTTCTCGGGCCCGCGCGGCTGCGGGAAGACGTCGTCGGCGCGGATCCTGGCCCGCTCGCTGAACTGCGTCCAGGGGCCCACGCCGGACCCGTGCGGCGAGTGCGGGTCCTGCGTGTCGCTCGCACCCGAGGGTCCGGGGAACATCGACGTCATCGAGCTCGACGCGGCCTCGCACGGTGGTGTCGAGGACGCGCGCGAGCTGCGTGACCGTGCGTTCTACGCGCCCGCCGAGTCGCGGTACCGCGTGTTCGTGGTCGACGAGGCGCACATGGTCACCACCCAGGGCTTCAACGCGCTGCTCAAGATCGTCGAGGAGCCGCCGGAGCACCTGGTGTTCGTGTTCGCGACCACCGAGCCGGACAAGGTGCTGCCGACGATCCGCTCGCGCACCCACCACTACCCGTTCCGGCTGATCCCGCCGGGGACCATGCGCTCGCTGCTGGAGAGGATCTGCGGCGACGAGGAGGTCACCGTCGCGCCGCCGGTGTTCCCGCTGGTCATCCGGGCCGGCGGCGGCTCGGCGCGGGACACGCTGTCGGTGCTGGACCAGCTGCTGGCCGGTGCGGGCGACGGTGGGGTCACCTACGAGCGCGCGGTCGCCCTGCTCGGGGTCACCGACTCGGGCCTCATCGACGACGCGGTGGACGCGCTCGCCGCGGCCGACGGGGCCGCCGTCTACGGCGCGGTCGACCGGCTCGTCGAGGCCGGTCACGATCCCCGCCGGTTCGCGTCCGACCTGTTGCAGCGCTTCCGCGACCTGATGCTGGTCCAGGTCGTCCCGGACGCCGCGGAGCAGGGGCTGGTCGACGGTGCCGAGGACGAGCTCTCCCGGATGGCCGACCAGGCGGCCCGGCTCGGTCCGGCCGCGCTGACCCGCTACGGCGAGATCCTGCACCAGGGCCTGATCGACATGCGGGGCGCGACGGCTCCGCGGCTGCTGCTGGAGCTGCTGTGCGCCCGGATGCTGCTGCCGGCGGCGGCGACGACGTCGGACGGCGGGCTCCTCGAGCGGCTGGAGCGGATCGAGCGGCGCAATGCGATCGCCGTCGACCCCGGCGACGACGGCGGGGCCGCCAAGCGCTTCGTGCGGCCCAGCGAGCGGTCCGGTCAGGGTGGCGACGCGGCGTCGCGGCCGGCCGCGGCCGACGGCGGGTCCGCTCCTGCCGCCGGGAACGGTCGCGGCGCCTCGACGCCGGCCGCGGCGGTGCCGGCCGGCGGTGCCGCTCCGGCGCGGGAGCAGGCCGGCGCCGGTGGCGACGACGCCCGTGAATGCGCGGCGGCCGAGCCCACGCCGGCCACCGAGCGGGCGGCGGGTGCGGAGTCCAGCGGTGCAGGGCCCGCGGCAGGGCCCGCGGCAGGGTCGGGCGGTACACGGCAGGCGCCGGAGCGTCCCGTCCCGGATACCGACACCGAGAGCTCCGTCGAGCCGCGGAGCGAGGCCGCTGGAGCCTCCGTCACCCCGCAGGCCACCGGCTCGCCGCCGCAGGCCACCACGGAGCAGGAGGCCACCACGGAGCCGCAGGCTCCCGTGGGGGAGCCGGCTCCCGCGGGGAGTACCGCCGCCGCGGGCGAGCCCGCCGCGAGGGATCAGGCGGCCGAGCCGCTCCCGCCGGCCCCCGGACACCGGACCACGCCGGCCCCCGAGCCACAGCCCGGAGCCGGGCCGGACGAGGCGGCGAGGCACCCCGACCCGCCGCGCGACGGGGCCCCCGCGGACGCGGTCCCGCCGTCGTCGGCGCAGCCCGCGCCCGCGGTCGCGTCGCTGGACGCGACCGCCGTCCGACGGGTGTGGCCGGAGATCCTCGCCGCCGTCCGCCAGCGCAGCCGCAGCACCGAGGCGCTGCTGGTCAACGCCACCGTCCGGGCGGTCGACGGGGACACCCTGGTGCTGGCGATCGGCGCCCCGCCGCTGGCCCGGCGGCTCTCCGAGTCGCGCAACACCGACGTGATCAGCGAGGCGCTGCGCGCTGTGCTCGGCGTGCAGTGGCAGGTCCGCTGCGACCAGGGCGAGGCGGCCGGGCAGCAGCGCCGGGCCGCGCCGGAACGCCAGCAGCGCCCGGTCCCGCAGCGACCGTCCCAGCGGCAGGCCGCGCAGCAGGGCGACGGGGCGCAGGCTCGTCCGGCCCGGCGCCAGGGCGGTCCGGACGGCGACATCCCGCTGCCGCCCGAGCCCCCGCCGGAGGATGCACCACCCGACCCGCACGAGGGTGGACCCGCCCGGGGCGGCCGTACCGCGGCGGGCGGGCAGGGAGCGCCGTCCCCGCGCGCCAGCCAGGCCGACGAGGAGGAGGCGATGCTCGCGGAGGCCGCGGCCGAGGCGTCGGCACCGGGTGTGCGGCGCGATCCGGAGGCCGCGGCGCTCGGGATCCTGCAGGAGCACCTGGGCGCCCGCACCGTCGACCCGAAGTGACGCCGGGCCCGCGGGGTCAGCGCCCGAGGTGGGCGAGCACCCCGGCGCTCACGGCGGCCGCGTAGCGGTCCCGGCCCTGCGGGCTCGACATCGCCGCGGCCTCGGCGGGGTTGCGCATGTTCCCCGCCTCGACCAGCGCTGTCGGGACGGCGGACGTGTTCAGCCCGGCGAGGTCGTCGCGACCGTCGAGTCCGTCCCGTCCGATGTAGTCGGCGGGCGGGATCCCGTCGGAGCGCAGCGCGTCGCGCAGCGTGGTGGCGAGCCGCAGCGACTCCGGTCCGGTCCCGTGCACGGGTGGGTCCGCGTAGGCGACGTGGAAGCCGCGGGCCGACGGGCTCGATCCGTCGGCGTGCAGCGACACCGCGGCCACGGCGCCGGCCCGGCGGGCGGCCGCGCCGCGCTCGTCGACGCAGGGGCCGACACCGTCGTCGTCGGTCCGGGTCATGACCACCCGCACCCCGGCGGCCTCCAGCCGGGTCCGGACCCGCTGGGCGAGGTCCCAGGTGAAGGCATGCTCGGGATAGCCGTCCGAGGTGGAGGTGCCGGTCGTGTTGCACGGTTTCGTCCCACCGCGCCCGTCCGGGACCTGGCGGGTGACCGCCGTCCGGGCCGCGGCGTTCCCGCCGTTGTGGCCGGGATCGAGGAGCACGACCGGTGCCGGCGGTTCCGGTGTGCGGGCGGCGACCGGGGCGGTCCGGGAGGTGGTGTCCGCGGCGGCCGGGCCGGGCTCGGGCGGCGGTGTGCATCCCGTGCACAGCGCGGCTGCGGCCAGGGCGGCGACGGCGGCGGAGCGGATCGGGGTGAGCACGGTGCGACAGCCTGACACGGCTACCCTGGTGGGGGAGACGTCCGCACCGGCCGTGTCGGGGTGACACACCCGGACGCGCGGGCCGGGACCCGACAGCGAGGGATACGCCGTGCAACCCGGTCAGCCCGACATGCAGATGATCCTGCAGCAGGCCCAGAAGATGCAGCAGCAGCTGCAGCAGGCCCAGGCGGAGCTCGCCGAGGCGGAGGTGACCGGCCAGGCCGGCAACGGCCTCGTCGAGGTCACCGTCACCGCCGGCCTGGAGCCGCGCTCGGTCCGGATCGACCCGAAGGTCGTCGACCCGGACGACGTCGAGACCCTGCAGGACCTCGTCGCCGGCGCGATGTCCGACGCGGTCCGCCGCGCCCAGGAGCTGCAGCAGGAGAAGATGGGCCCGCTGGCCGGCGGCCTCGACATGGGCGGCCTGGGCCTCCCGGGCGCCTGAGGTGTTCGAAGGCCCCGTACAGGATCTGATCGACGAGCTCGGCCGCCTGCCGGGCGTCGGTCCGAAGAGCGCCCAGCGGATCGCGTTCCACCTGCTCGCGGCGGATCCGGCGGACATCGCCCGCCTCCAGGAGGTCCTGCAGACGGTCAAGCAGGGCGTCGCGTTCTGCGAGGTCTGCGGGAACGTCTCCTCCGACACCCGCTGCCGGTACTGCTCGGACGCCCGCCGTGACCCGGCGCTGCTGTGCGTGGTCGAGGAGCCCAAGGACGTCCTGGCCGTGGAGCGGACCCGCGAGTTCAAGGGGCGCTACCACGTGCTCGGTGGCGCGCTCGACCCGCTGGCCGGGGTCGGCCCGGACACGCTGCGGATCCGCGAGCTGCTCGCCCGGCTCGGTGGCACCGGCCCCGCGCAGGACGAGACGTCGATCTCCGAGGTCATCATCGCCACCGACCCGAACACCGAGGGCGAGGCGACGGCGACCTACCTGGTCCGGCTGCTCCGGGACTTCCCCGGGCTGACCGTCACCCGGCTGGCGTCGGGGCTGCCCATGGGCGGCGATCTCGAGTTCGCCGACGAGATGACCCTCGGCCGCGCGCTCGCCGGCCGTCGCGCGCTGTAGCTCCGGGACGGCCGGCCCCGGAACGGCGAACGGCCGGCCCCGTCCGGAACGGACGTGGACCGGCCACCCGGCGCAGCAACCCCCCGCCGCTGCGCCGTTCCTTCCTCCCGGGGCCTCGGGGCCCGGGTCGTGCTTCTAGTCGGTGTCCTCGTCGCCCCACGCGTCGACGTGGTGCGGGCTGCGGTGCAGCTGGCGCTGCCTGCGCTCCCACGCCCGCCGGCGTTCGGCCGCGATCCGGCGCCACGCCCCGTTCTGGCGGGACTCGGTCACCCCGATCACGATCGCCGTGATGACGACGACCGCCAGTCCGGAGAGGACCAGCGTGACCAGGGCGATCACGGCGACCACCGCCCGGTGCGGGTGCTCTGGTGCTTGCCGGTGTGCGGCACCTGTGCCTTGCGGATCATGTCGTTCTCCCTTCTGTTCTGCTCGTGGTGTGCGTCCCCCGGCAGTGCCGTGCGGTGTGCTGCCCGTCACGTCCGGGTACGTCCCAGGGTGCCGGATCCGGATGTGCCGTGCAATTGCAAAGCTGATGAAAATTGCACGACTCGGGAGATTGCACGGGGGATGTGGTTGCATGACCCGGGGTCCGCGGTCGGGCGGACCGGAGGCACCGGGAGGGCGGGGTGGAGCAGGAGCCGGTCGGTGCGCGGCGCCGCCTCGGTGCGGAGCTGCGCCGCCTGCGGGGCAACGCCGGGATGAAGCTCGACGACGTCGCCCGCGGCCTCGCCTGCTCGACCTCGAAGATCAGCAGGCTGGAGAACGGCAAGGGGGTGCCCCGCGCCGGTGACGTCGACGCGCTCCTCGCCCTCTACGGCGGCGTCGCCGAGGTCGAGGCGGACATGCTCCGGCGGCTCGTCACGCAGAGCCGGACCCGGGGGTGGTGGGAACCCTTCACCGAGGGGCTGCGCACCGATCGGTACGAGCTCCCCGCGCCGGGCCGGTACGCCGCCGTGGAGACCGATGCGGTCGGCGTCGACGCGTTCGACCTCTCGGTCCTGCACGGCCTGCTGCAGACGCCCGAGTACGCCCGCGCCGTTCTCCGCGCCCGGTTGCCCCGGCACGACGAGTGGGAGATCGACCAGCTGGTCCACCTGCGCCGCCGCCGGCACGAGGCGCTCACCGCCGACCCGCCGCTGCGGTTGCGCTCGGTGATCGACGAGTCGGTGCTCGCCCGGAGGACCGGCGGCCCGGAGGTGATGGCGGGGCAGCTGGACCGGCTCCTCGACCTCTCCCGGCTGCCGAACGTGATCCTGCTGGTCCTGCCGTTCTCGGCGGGCGTCCAGCGGGCGCACACCGGACGCGTCGCGGTGCTGGAGATCCCCGACGAGCTCGGGTCGGACCTCGTGCACACGGAGGGTCACACGGGAGAGGCGTTCCTCGACTCGCCGAAGGATCTCGACGCCTTCCGGCGGGTGCTCGCCGACGTGCGCCGGGACGCGCTCGAACCGGAGGCGTCCCGTGAGGTCGTCGCGGCGTACCGGGACCGGCACCGCGCCGCCGCGGGCACCGCCCCGGCGTAACGGGAACGGTACATCCGTCCCACTTCGTAGCCCTTTCGTGACGCGAAGGTCTACCGGCAGGTAACGGACCGCTATAGGTTCCCGGTTCATCCGGGTGTCACCGCGCAAACATCGTGGAGGCATGCCCCGGCTACCGAGTGGGGGAACTGATGCGAGCCAGACGGTGGATCACGGCGGCCACGGCCGGGCTGCTGGCACTGACGATGACGGCGTGCGCGGCCTCGGAGCGCGGCGGCTCCGGCGGTGAGGGCGGCGGGAACTTCGTCTTCGGTGCCGCCGGTGCGCCGAAGAACTTCGACCCGATCTGGAACGACGACGGCGAGAGCTTCCGCCCGGCGCGCCAGATGTTCGACACCCTGATCACCTACAAGCAGGGCACCACGGAGCTGGAGCCCGGCCTCGCGACGGCCTGGCAGTCGTCACCGGACGGGAAGACCTGGACGTTCACCCTGCGTGAGGGCGTCACCTTCCACGACGGCACACCGTTCGACGCCGCGGCCGTCTGCTTCAACTTCGACCGCTGGTACACCATGCAGGGCGCCGCCGCCCAGAGCCAGATGATCTACTACGGCGACGTCTTCGAGGGCTTCGCGAAGAACGAGGGCGACGCCTCCGGCGACCCCGTCTACAAGTCCTGCACCGCGGAGAACCCGACCACCGCGGTGCTGCAGCTGAACAAGTTCAAGGGCGCGTTCCCGGCCGCGTTCGGACTGACCTCGCTGTCGATCTCCAGCCCGACGGCGTTGCAGCAGTACGACGCCGACGCTGTCACCCAGAGCGGTGACTCCTTCACCTACCCGGCCTACGCGAACGAGCACCCGACCGGCACCGGGCCGTTCCGGTTCGAGAGCTACGACAAGGCCAACGGCACCATCACGCTCGCCCGCAACGACGACTACTGGGGCGAGAAGGCCAAGGTCGACAAGCTGATCTTCAAGGTCATCCCGGACGAGAACGCCCGCAAGCAGGAGCTCGCCGCGGGCACCATCGACGGCTACGACTACCCGAGTCCCGCCGACTACGGGACCTTGAAGGAGCAGGGCAACCAGATCCTGATCCGTGACCCGTTCTCGATCCTCTACGTCGGCATCAACACCAAGAACAACCCCGCCCTGAAGGACGTCCGGGTGCGGCAGGCGATCGCCTACGCCATCGACCGGGAGTCGCTGGTACGGACCAAGATGCCCGAGGGCTCGGCCGTCGCGCAGGAGTTCGTCCCGCCGACCGTCGCGGGCTACGCGCAGGACGTCACCCAGTACCCGTACGACCCGGAGAAGGCCAAGCAGCTGCTCGCCGAGGCAGGTGCGCAGAACCTGACCCTGAACTTCTACTACCCGACCGAGGTCACCCGGCCCTACATGCCGAACCCGGCCGACCTGTTCTCGGCGATGTCGGCGAACCTCCAGGCCGTGGGCATCACCGTGAACCCGGTCGCGCGGCCGTGGAACGGCGGCTACAAGGACGACGTCCAGAAGGCCGGCAAGCACGACCTCCACATGCTCGGCTGGACCGGCGACTACAACGACGCCGGCAACTTCGTCGGCACGTTCTTCGGCCGGGAGAAGGCGGAGTTCGGCCCGCAGGACCCGGCGATGTACGACGCGCTCGCCAAGGCCGACGCGATCCCGGACCCGGCCGGCCACGCCGCGGCGTACGAGCAGGTCAACTCCGACATCGTCGGGAAGTACCTCCCGGCCGTGCCGATCCTGACGACCGGTCCCGCGATCGTCGTGAAGGACAACGTCCAGGGCGTCGTCCCGTCCCCGCTGACCGACGAGCGCTTCTACACCGTCAGCAAGAACTGACCACGTCCTCCGCGCCGCGGCGACCCCGCGGCGCGGAGGGCCCGTGCCGTCCCCCACCACAGAGGACATCCACGCATGCTGCGCTTCGTCGCGCGCCGCCTGCTCCAGGTGATCCCCACGTTGCTGATCCTGTCCGTGCTGTTGTTCGCCTGGCTGCGCTCGCTGCCCGGCGGGCCGGCCACGGCGCTGCTCGGCGACAAGGCGACCCCGGAGTCGATCGCGGCGCTCAACCGCACCCTGGGCCTGGACCAGCCGATCTGGATCCAGTACTTCCGCTATCTCGGCCGCGCCGCCACCGGCGACTTCGGGGCGTCGCTGGTCAGCGGCGACCCGGTTCTCACCGAGCTGGGCCGGGCCCTGCCCGCCACCATCGAGCTCGGGGCCGCCGCGCTGCTGATCGCGGTGCTCGCCGGCATCCCGCTCGGCTACGTCGCGGCCCGCCACCGCGGACGGCCGTGGGACAACCTGACGATCCTGGCCACCCTGGTCGGCGTCGCCGTCCCGGTGTTCTTCCTCGGCTACGTGCTCAAGCAGGTGTTCGCCGTCGAGTTCGGGCTGCTCCCGCCGTCCGGGCGGCAGGCGGTCGACATCGACGCCACGCCGGTCACCGGGTTCGCGATCCTCGACGGGTTCCTGACCCGCGAGTTCGACGCGAGCTGGGACGCGATCGTGCACCTGGTGCTGCCCGCGCTGACGCTCGCGACGATCCCGCTCGCCGTGATCGTCCGCATCACCCGGGCGTCCGTGCTGGACGTGCTGGAGTCCGACTTCGTCCGCACCGCGAACGCGAAGGGCCTCGCCCCCGGCACGGTCCGTGGGCGGCACGTCCTGCGCAACGCCCTGCTGCCGGTGTCGACGACGATCGGTCTGCAGACCGGTCTGCTCCTCGCCGGTGCGGTGCTCACCGAGAAGGTCTTCAACTGGGGCGGGATCGGGACGTTGATCGCGGTCGGCATCGAGCGCCGCGACTACCCGCGGCTGCAGGCCGTCGTGCTGCTCGGCGCGCTGATCTACGTCCTGGTCAACCTGCTCGTCGACCTCTCGTACGCGCTGATCGACCCGAGGGTGAGGCTGCGATGAGCGCCCCGACCACCACCTGGGCGCAGCGCCGCCGCGAGAAGATCGACGACACGGCGGGCCGCAGTCTCGGCGCCGACGCGCTGCGCCGGCTGCGGCGCAGCCCCACGGCGATCACCGGGGCCGTCATCGTCGGGCTGTTCGTGCTCGTGTCCCTGTGCGCGCCGCTGATCGCGCCGCACGACCCGGGCCAGGCGTTCCCGGAGCTGCTCGACGAGCTGCGGCCCGGCTCGATCCCCGGCCCGCAGGAGGGCTTCCCGTTCGGCTCGGACCAGAACGGCCGCGACGAGTTCTCCCGGATGATCCTGGCCTCGCGGCAGACGCTGCTGGTCGGCGTGCTGGCGACGCTGTTCGGGCTGGCCGCCGGGGTCGTCGTCGGGGCGGTCGCGGGCGCCGTCGGCGGGTGGGTGGACACCGTGCTCATGCGGGTCACCGACGTGCTGCTGTCGATCCCGTCGCTGCTGCTCGCGATCTCGATCGCCGCGCTCGCCGCCCGGCCCAGCCAGACCACGGTGATCATCGCGGTGGCGCTGGTGAACGTTCCGATCTTCGCCCGGCTGCTGCGCGGCTCGATGCTCGCCCAGCGCGAGTCCGACCACGTCCTCGCGGCGACCGCGCTCGGCGTCCGGCGCCGGGCCGTCGTGCTGCGGCACATGCTGCCCAATGCGATCGGGCCGGTGATCGTCCAGGCCACGCTCACACTGGCCACCGCCATCCTGGACGCCGCCGCGCTGTCCTTCCTCGGCCTCGGCGACGCCGACCCGGCCCGTGCGGAGTGGGGGCTGATGCTCGCGTCGGCCCAGCCGTACCTGGACGTGCGGCCCGCACTGGCGTTCTACCCGGCGATCGCGATCATCATCGTCGCGCTCGGGTTCACGCTGCTCGGCGAGTCGCTGCGCGAGGCCCTCGACCCGAAGGGGCGCCGATGAACCCGCTGCTGTCCGTGGAGGACCTGTCCGTCCGGTTCGTGCGCAAGGGCGAGCCGACCGTCACGGCCGTCGACGGGGTGTCGTTCGACGTCCGTCCCGGCGAGGTCGTGGGGCTGGTCGGCGAGTCCGGCTGCGGCAAGTCCGTCACCTCGCTGGCGATCATGGGCCTGCTGCCGGGCCGCACCCCGCGGGTGTCCGGCCGGGTGACGCTCGACGGCGACCCGCCCGTCGACCTGCTCACCCTCTCCGACGCCGAGCTCCGGGAACGCCGGGGCCGCGACATCGGGATGGTGTTCCAGGACCCGCTGTCCTCGCTGAACCCGGTGGTGCCGGTCGGGGTGCAGATCACCGAGGCGCTGATCCGGCACCGGGGCATGTCGAAGGGGCAGGCCCGCGCCGAGGCGGTCTCGCTGCTGGACCGGGTGGGGATCCCCGACCCGGCACGGCGGCTGACCTCGTACCCGCACCAGATGTCGGGCGGGATGCGGCAGCGCGCGCTGATCGCGATCGCGCTCGCCTGCCGGCCGCGGCTGCTGATCGCGGACGAACCGACCACCGCCCTCGACGTCACCATCCAGGCGCAGATCCTGGAGCTGCTGCGCGAGCTCGTCGCGGAGACCGGGACCGCACTGGTGATGATCACGCACGACCTCGGGGTCGTCGCCGGGCTGTGCGACCGGGTCAACGTCCTCTACGGGGGACGGGTGGTGGAGCGGGCCGAGCGGCACGCCCTGTTCGCCCGCCCGCGCCACCCGTACACGTCGGGCCTGATCGGGTCGATCCCGCGGCTGGACTCGGACCCGGCCGACGAGCTGCCCGCCATCAGCGGGTCGGTGGCCGACAACCTCCCGTGGGACGACGCGTGCGCGTTCGCCCCACGGTGCCCGCGCGCGCTGGAGACCTGCACGTCCCGCACACCGGCGGCCGAGTCGGATCCCGACCGGCTGCTGCGGTGCCACAACCCGGTGGGAGCCGACGCATGACCGCGTTGCTGGATGTCGACGGCCTCGAGGTGCACTTCCCGATCACCCGTGGCGTGCTCGTGCAGCGCACGATCGGGCACGTCCGCGCGGTCGACGGCGTGGCCCTGCGGATCGAGCGCGGCGAGACCTACGGGCTCGTGGGGGAGTCGGGCTGCGGGAAGTCCACCCTCGGGCGGGCGATCCTGAAGCTGACCGAGCCGACCGCCGGGTCCGTGACGTTCGACGGCACCGACGTCGCGACGCTGTCGGGCGAGCCGTTGCGCCGGATGCGGCAGCGGTTCCAGATGGTGTTCCAGGATCCGCTGTCCAGCCTGGACCCGCGGCAGTCGGTCGGGTCGATGCTGCGTGAGGGCATGGCCGCGCACGGGCTCGGCGACGACCCGGAACGCCTGCGCGGGCTGATGACCGCCGTCGGGCTGCCCGCATCGGCGCTGGGCCGGTACCCGCACGAGTTCTCGGGCGGGCAGCGGCAGCGGATCGGGATCGCCCGGGCGCTGTGCGTGGAGCCGGACCTGATCGTCGCCGACGAGCCGGTCTCCGCGCTGGACGTCTCGGTGCAGGCCCAGGTGCTCAACCTGCTGCGCTCGCTGCAGCGCGAGCTCGGCCTGACCTACCTCGTGATCGCGCACGACCTCGCCGTCGTCCGGCACGTGTCGGACCGGGTCGGGGTGATGTACCTGGGCTCGATCGTGGAGGAGGCGCCGGCCGGCGCGCTGTACGACGAGCCGCTGCACCCCTACACCCGGGCGCTGCTCTCCGCGGTGCCGCAGCCCGACCCGTCCGCCGAGGACGGCCGGGAGCGGATCCTGCTCACCGGTGACCTGCCGTCACCGGCCGCACCGCCGGCGGGCTGCCGGTTCCACACCCGCTGCCCGTGGCGACAGGCCGACCGGTGCGACACCGAGCGGCCCGAGCTCCGGGAGATCGGGGCCGGGCACCGGGTGGCCTGCCACCACGCCGAGGCGATCCGGGACGGCCGGATCACCCCGCACCGGGTGGAGCCGGAGGAGACGGTCGCGGCCCCGGACACCGGTCCCGAGGTCCCGGAGCACACCTTCTCGATCACCGACGCCATGGGCCGCTGACGCGGCTCGTGAGTGGTTGTCGCGGTCAGGACCGCGTGCCTGTTCTCAGGACATCCGACACAGTTGATGTCTCGGCACATCGAGGACACTGAGTAGCCCGCTGGCCGGGTTGGTCGATCCTGGTGATCGGCCAGCCTGGTCCAGGTGGGTGGAACAGGGTTCGAGATGGATCCCGACCGCGTCGCGGCGGTCGCCCGGGCCGCCGCCGGGCAAGAGATCAACATCGCTCGGGTGTGCCGAGAACTCGGCGTGTCCCGGTCGGTGTTCTATCGCAAGCTGTCCCGTTTCCGAGACCAGGGCAGCACCGGTCTGGCACCGCGTTCACGTGCTCCGCACACCCGTCCCAGCGCGGTGGCCGAACACGTGGCCGAGGCGGTGGTGCGGGCCCGCAAAGAACTCGCCGACCAGGGCTGGGACCACGGAGCCCAGACCATCCGCTGGCGGCTGCTCGACGCGGCCCGCCCCGGCAGCAGCCCCGGCAGCGGCCCTGGCAGTAGCGGCGGCAGCGGCCCGGCACTCGAGCAGGCCGAGGTCCCGTCGCGGGCCACGATCCACCGGCTGCTGGCCGACCGCGGCCAGATCACCCCGCAACCACGTAAACGACCCCGCCGCAGCACGCACCGGTTCGTCCACCCGGCCCCGAACGCGGTCTGGCAGATCGACGGCGCCCGGACCGTACTGGCCGATGGCCGGCGCGCCACGGTGGTGCAGGTCATCGACGACCACTCCCGGCTCGACATCGCCTGCCACGCCGCGAGCAGCGAGAACGGCGAGGCCGCCTGGGCCGCGCTCAGCGCCGGCTTCGCCCGCTACGGCCACCCGGCCTGCGTGCTCTCCGACAACGGCACCGCCTTCTCCGGCCGGCGCCGCCAGTGGCCCCTGGTCGACCTCGAACGCCGCCTGGCCGCGCTGGGCATCACCACCATCGTGTCCTCGATCGGACACCCACAGACCTGCGGGAAGAACGAACGCGCCCACCAGACCCTGCAACGCTGGCTCGCCGCCCGACCCACCCCGGCCACCCTGACCGAACTCCAGAACCTGCTCGAGACCTACCGGCAGGGCTACAACCACCGCCGCCACCAAAGCCTCGACGGCGACACCCCGCACCAGCGTTTCCACACCCGCGAACCCGCCCGACCGGCCGGACCCGCACCCCGCATCGCCGGACACCTCACCCGCACCGTCTCCGAGACCGGAGTCATCAGCTTCTCCGGAACCTCGATCGGTCTGGGCCGCCGCCACGCCGGCACCACCGCGGAGGTGTTCTGGCAAGGCGACCGCGTCACCATCCTCATCGACGACGCGGTCGCCGCCAGCCTTACCCTCGATCGCAGCGTCCGCTACCAGCGGACCACCAGCAAACCGTCCACGATGTGCTGAGACAGATCTGTCTTAGATGTGCTGAGACACGACATTCGGTCAGGGCCGAGGCAACCACTCACGAGTGCCGGAGGCACCATGAACACGTGACGAGGGTGATCGCGGGGGCCGCGGGCGGGCGACGGCTGGACGTGCCGCCGTCGGGCACCCGGCCCACGTCCGACCGGGTGCGGGAGGCCCTCTTCTCCGCGCTCGACCACGATCCGGGGCTCGGCGGCGCGGCCGTCCTGGACGTCTGTGCCGGGTCCGGGGCGCTCGGGCTCGAGGCGCTGTCCCGCGGCGCGGCCGACGCGGTGTTCGTCGAGGCCGACAAGCGTGCGGCGGGGGTGCTGCGGCGCAACGTCGGGTCCGTCGGGCTCGGCGGCCGCGTCGTCGCCGGCCGGGCCGGGACCGTGCTCGCCGGGCCCGCACCGCGGACGTTCGACGTCGTGCTGTTCGACCCGCCCTACGCCGTCGGCGACGCCGAGATCGCCGGCTGGCTCACGGCCGCGGCGGGCAACGGCTGGCTCGCCGGCGACGCGGTGGTGGTCGTCGAGCGCGCCAAGGGTTCCGGCGACTTCGCCTGGCCCGCCGGGTTCGAGCCCGGACGGTCCCGCCGGTACGGCGACACCGTCCTGCACCACGCCCGGCACACCGGGGCCGTGTCGGATCCCGACGGTCCGCGGGCCCGGTAGGACGCCCGGAGCGATGATCACCGGCTGATAGGTTCCGCCGCATGTCGGTCGTGCGTCGTGCGGTGTGCCCCGGTTCCTACGACCCGCCGACGGTCGGTCACCTCGACGTGATCGCGCGGACCGCGGGACTGTTCGACGAGGTCTTCGTCGCGATCCTGGTCAACCCGCGCAAGCAGGGCATGTTCGAGGTCGACGAGCGGGTCGCGATGCTGGAGGAGATCACCTCCGACCTCCCCGGCGTGCGGGTCGAGTCGTTCTCCGGGCTCGTCGTCGACTACTGCCGCGAGCGGGGCGCCCAGGCACTGGTGAAGGGCCTCCGCGGCGCCACCGACTACGACTACGAGCTCCCGATGGCGCACATGAACCGGCACCTCACCGGCGTCGAGACGCTGTTCCTGCCCGGGGCGCCGGGCCAGGTCTACGTGTCGAGCTCGCTCGTCAAGGAGGTCGCCCGCGGCGGCGGCGACGTGACGCCGTTCCTGCCGCCGAGCATCCACGCCCGGCTGGTCGAGCGCCTGCAGGGTTGAGCCGCAGGGTTCGCGTTCACATGTGTGGGGGTCACCCGTCCGGAACTTGACACGCGGGAGTGGCCGGTAATAACGCCCGGTACAGGTCGGCGGTGCGATGATCCCTCGCGTGTACCGGGTCTTCGAGTCGCTGGACGCGCTGGTGACGATCGTCGAGGAGGCGCGCAGCGTCCCGATGACGTCCAACTGCGTCGTCCCGCGTGGCGACGTGCTGGAGCTCCTCGACGACGTGCGCGAGGCGATCCCCGGCGAGATGGACGACGCCCAGGACGTCCTCGACCGCCGCGACGAGGTCGTCTCCGAGGCCGAGCGGGAGGCCGAGGAGACCCGGTCCGCCGCGAACTCCGAGGCCGAGGAGACCCTGCAGAACGCGCGCACCGAGGCCGAGCGGCTCGTCGCCGAGGCCCAGGAGGAGGCCGCGCAGACCCTCGCCGAGGCCCGGCACGAGGCCGAACGCGCCGTCGCCGAGGGGCGCAGGCAGTACTCGGAGCTCACCGACCGGGCCCGCGACGAGGCCGAGCGGATGGGGCACGCCGGGCGGGCCGCGCACGACCGCCTCGTCGCCGACGGGCAGAACGAACAGACCCGGCTCCTGTCGCAGGCCGAGGTCGTCCGCGCCTCGCACGCCGAGGCCGGCCGCGTCGTCGACGCCGCCCACGCCGAGAGCGACCGGCTCCGCCGCGAGTGCGACGACTACGTCGACACCACCCTCGGCGAGCTGGAGACGACGCTGAACAACGCGCTCGGCGTCGTCGGGCGGGGCCGCAGCCAGCTCTGGCGCGGCGGGCAGTACGACCCCGGCTACGAGTCCGGTTACGCGCAGAACGGCGGCCGGTCCGGTACCGGGATGGATCTCATCGACTGAGCGGGCCGGCTCAGCCCTGGGCGGCCGCCCACTCCGCGACCCGGCGCTCGCTCTCGGCGGGCGAGAAGTCCTCCACCCGCGTCATCACGGCCCACCGCACGCCGTACGGGTCGACGACCGAGGCGAACAGGTCCCCGGACACGAAGGTCGTCAGCGGTTCCCGGATGGTCGACCCCGCCGCGGTCAGGACGGCGACGGCGGCCTCGGCGTCCGGCACGTAGACCGCGAGCGACAGGCTCACCGGCTGGTCGCCCGGCTCGGCGGAGACCAGGCCGTAGGACGGCATCGCGTCGCTGACGGTGAACCGCCCGGACGGCAGCGCCAGCTCGGCGTGCCCGATCAGCCCACCCATCTCCGTGATCGAGACGACCCGTGCGCCGAACGCCGCGGAGTACAGTTCGACCGCCTCGCGGGCAGGGGACGCCACCAGGTGCGGTGTCAGCGAGGTGTGCGAGTTCGGGCGGCCCTCGGTGGTGTGCTCGCCGGTGGCGGCGGTGGTGGTGTTCGTCATACGGACCAGCCTGCCGCCCGTACCCGCTGCGTGCTTGAAGATTCCCGACAGCGTCGGCGTCACGGGTGGGGAGGGGCGGATGGTCGAGTCGCGGGGACACCTGAACCCGGGCGCACCGGAGGTGGCGCTGTCCCGGTTCCCGGCCGGTCTCGACGCGCTCGTCCGCTGGGTCTGGGTCGCCCGCTGGACCGTGCCGCACGGCCGCACCGTGACCCAGCGGGTCCTGCAGTACCCGTCGTTCAACCTGGTCACCGGTCCGGTCGGGGCGTACCTGTACGGGCCGCGGACCGTCGTCGGCACCCGTGAGCTCGCCGGCCGTTCCTGGGTGGCCGGCGTGCTGCTCCGCCCGGCCGCGGCGCCGGTGCTCACCGCGACCGCGCCGGCCGCGCTGACCGGCGTCGAGGAGCCGTTCCCCGGCGCACCGGTCGCGGAGCTGACGGCCGCGGTCCACGGTTCCGAGCCGGACCGGGCGGTCGCCACCGTCGTGCGGGACTGGCTCGGGCCGTACGCGGACCGCGTCACCGACGCGGGGCTGCTGGTCAACCGGGCCTGCGCGCTCGCCGAGGAGCGGACCGACCTCGTCCGCGCCGACCAGCTCGCCGACGCGACCGGGGTCGCGCCGCGCACCCTCGAACGTCTGGTCCGCGCGCACGTCGGGCTGACCCCGCTGTGGCTGATCGACTGCCGGCGGCTGCAGTCGGCCGCGACCACGTTGCGCGAGGACCCCGGCGCGGACCTGGCCGCGCTGGCCGCCGACCTCGGGTACGCCGACCAGGCCCACTTCACCCGTCGCTACCGGGCCGTCGTCGGGGAGACGCCGGGCGCGACCCGGCGGGCCGCACGCGCGGCCGGCTGAGACCCGGCGAATCCGTCCCGCTGCGCCGAACGGCGTACTACTCTTCCGCTCCATGGCGCGCCGGCCCGAGCCCGATCCGACGACCTGGTGGGAGCGCTACGGACACCGGCTGGAAGGAAGCCCCGTGACGACCCGACCGGTCGACCCGCCGTCGTACCCGCCCGCTCCGGCGCGGCCCGACCTGCGCGAGGCCGAGGTGCTGCGGCCGCGCGCCGAACGGCCCCGCACCGGCTGGCGCCGGATGCTGCACGACGTGACCGGCGGCCGGGTCAACCCGGGACCGAGCGACGCCGAGGAGCGGCGCGACGCCCTGCTGACCCGCATCCGCGGGCCGCTGCCCGGCGCGCACCGGGTCGCGGTCATGTCGGTCAAGGGCGGCGTCGGGAAGACGACCGTGTCCGCCTGCCTCGGGCTGGCCCTGGCCGAGCACCGTGGTGACCGGGCCGTCGTCCTCGACGCGAACCCGGACGCCGGGACCCTCGCCGACCGGTTGACCGGCGACTCACGGGTCACCGTCCGGGAGCTGCTCGACGACCTGGAGTCCGTCGGGACCTGGACCGACGTCTCCCGGTACACCAGCCTCGCGGGCCGGCTGCAGGTCCTCTCCTCCGAGCAGGACCCGGCCGCGGGCGACGCGTTCCGCCGCGACGAGTACGAGCGCGTCTGCGACCTGCTCGGCCGGTTCTTCAACATCATCGTCACCGACTCGGGCACCGGGCTGGTCCACTCCGCGATGGAGGGGACCCTCGCCCGCGCCGACTCGGTCGTCGTGGTCGGCGCCCCCACCGTCGACGGCGCCGGGCGGGCGAGCAGGACACTGGACTGGCTGGTCGCGCACGGGCACGCCGGCCTCGCGGCGGACGCGGTCGTGGTGCTGTCCTGCGACCGGCACAGCGCCGAGGTCGACGCCGACCGGATCCTCGAGCACTTCCGGAGCCGGGTGCGCGGCGTCGTCCCGGTCCCGCACGACCCGCACCTGGCCACCGGCGGCCGGATCGACCCGGCCCGGCTGCGCCCCGCGACGTCGGACGCGTTCCTCGAGCTCGGTGCCCTCGTCGCCGACGCGTTCGACGCGCGACCGGCGGGTTGATCGGTGCGCGTACGCTGGTCCGGGTCATGAGCACGCATCGCACGCCCGGAGACCGTCCCGACGAGAACCCGTGGGTGTTCAGCACCCGCGAGCTGGCCCGGCGGCCCGGCACACAGCGCACCGTCCAGCGCACGGTGCCCGCCCCGTCGGGCGACGCCGCCATCGGCCTGGCCGGCGTCATCGCCGTCCCCGAGGACTCGGAGGTCGACCTCGACCTCTCCCTGGAGTCGGTCACCGAGGGCGTCTACGTCTCCGGCACGGCCGCTGCGCGGCTGGAGGGCGAGTGCTCCCGGTGCCTCGACCCGATCGGCGACGACGTCGCGGTCCGGATCGGCGAGCTGTTCGCCTACCCGGACTCGGTCACCGAGGAGACCACCGACGCCGACGAGATCCCGCGGCTGGTCGACGACCGGATCGACATCACCCAGACCGTGCGCGACGCCGTCGTCACCGATCTCCCGATGGCGCCGCTGTGCAGGCCCGACTGCCCGGGCCTGTGCGACGTCTGTGGCGAGAGGTGGGCCGATCTCCCGCAGGATCACGGGCATGAGACACTGGATTCTCGTTGGGCGGCGCTCAAGGAGCGCCTGCCCTCCACTGACTGAGCGGGGGCTCCACGCGGAGCCCGCTCCCGGTGGGAAGACCTGATCGTTCGAAGTACCGAGGAGTGTCATCATGGCCGTCCCCAAGCGCCGGATGTCGCGGTCCAACACGCGTGCGCGCCGGTCGCAGTGGAAGGCCACTGCGCCGAACCTCGTCGCGTGCTCGAACCGCGCGTGCCGCGAGCCGAAGCTCCAGCACATCGCCTGCCCGACCTGCGGTCAGTACGACGGCCGGCAGGTCACCAGCCCGGCCTGATCCGGTAGTGGGTGACAAGAGCGTGACCGGTCCGGTGACGGACCGGTCTCCTCTGCTGTCCGCACTCGGGGTCGAGCTGGACGAGGAGCTGCTGACCCTCGCGCTCACCCACCGCTCGTACGCCTATGAGCACGGTGGACTGCCCACCAACGAGCGCCTGGAGTTCCTGGGCGACTCGGTGCTGTCCATCGTGATCACCGAACGGCTATACCGGGACCACCCGGACCTCCCCGAGGGGCAGCTCGCGAAGCTGCGGGCCAGCGTCGTCAACATGCACGCGCTGGCGGGCGTCGCCGTGGCGCTGCCCACCCCCGGTGAGTCGTCCGACGGTCTCGGCGCCTACCTGTACCTGGGGCGCGGCGAGGAACTGACCGGTGGCCGGTCGAAGGCCAGCATCCTGGCCGACGCCACCGAGGCCCTGCTCGGCGCCGTCTACCTGCAGCACGGGCTGGAGCCCTCCCGCGAGCTCGTCCACCGGCTGTTCGCCGGCCTGCTGCACAGTGCGCCGCTGCTCGGCGCCGGTCTCGACTGGAAGACCAGCCTGCAGGAGCTCACCGCGGCCGGCGGGCACGGCGTGCCCGAGTACCGGATCGACGAGGAGGGCCCGGACCACCTCAAGGTGTTCACCGCGACCGCCGTCGTCGGGGGCCGTGACCTCGGCAGCGGGGCGGGCCGCACCAAGAAGGAAGCCGAGCAGAAGGCCGCCGAGCTCGCCTGGCGCACCCTGTCGGCCGAGAGCACCGGCTCCACGCACTAGATGCCGGAGCTCCCCGAGGTCGAGGTCGTCCGCCGGGGCCTCGCCGACCACGTCCTGGACCGCCGGGTCGCCGCCGTCGAGGTGCTGCACCCGCGGGCCGTCCGGCGGCATCCCACCGGCTCGGCGGACTTCACCGCCCGGCTGACCGGGCGGACGCTGCGTGCGGCCGCCCGCCGTGGCAAGTACCTGTGGCTCGAACTCGACACGGCCGAGGCCGGGGACGACGCGCTCCTCGCGCACCTCGGGATGTCCGGCCAGATGCTCGTCGAGGATCCGGCGGAACCCGACGAGAAGCACCTGCGGGTCCGCCTCCGCTTCGACGACGACGGTCCCGAGCTGCGCTTCGTCGACCAGCGCACGTTCGGCGGGCTGTCGGTCCATCCGCTCGCCCCGGCGTCCGGCGGGGGCCTGCTGCCCGAGCCGGTCGCGCACATCGCGCGCGACCCGATGGACCCGGCCTTCTCCGCCGACGACACCGTCGCCGCGCTGCGCCGCAGGCGGACCGAGGTCAAGCGGGCGCTGCTGGACCAGACCGTGGTCTCGGGCATCGGCAACATCTACGCCGACGAGGCCCTCTGGCGGGCGAGACTGCACGGCCTGCGGCCCACCGAGAAGCTCACCCGGGCGCAGGGGCACGCCGTGCTCGACGCGGCCACCACCGTCATGACCGCGGCGCTCGCTCAGGGCGGGACCTCGTTCGACGCGCTGTACGTCAACGTCAACGGGGCATCGGGGTACTTCGACCGGTCCCTGAACGTCTACGGACAGGTGGACCGGGCCTGCCCGCGCTGCGGCACGCCGATCCGGCGGGACGCGTTCATGAACCGCTCGTCCTTCACCTGCCCGCGCTGCCAGCCGAGACCCCGCGCGCCGCGCACCTGACCCGCGCGCCGGTGCCGGGTCCTGGCGCACCGGACGCTCGCGCTCGTGCCGGGCCGTCGGGCGGTGCACCGCGCCCCTCGAGCGGCACACCGTGTCCGCCGGCCTCGGCCGTCGCGGTGCAGGGCGTACCCGTCGCCGGGGCCGGCCGTGCGCCCCACCGACGCAGCGGTGCCCGGCGAGTCGCTGGGGCGCCGACCGGGTTGCTGGGGAGCCCACCGTTGCCGGGGTGCCATCGCGATGCTGCGAACCGGCGCGATGCTGGGGACCGCCGAGATGCAGCACGGCGCGAATTGTCGATCACTCGGCGACGCTGAGCCGCATCTCGGCGGGGGCGAACCGGGCCGGTGCGGTGCGAGGCGAAACGGGGCCCGGAGCGGCGCGAGGCGGGTCGCTCATGCGGCGGAGGATGCAACGCGTTCGACACTACTGCGCATCACGTAGTACTCTCCGGCGCAGAAGGAGGGGGCGATGGACACCAGCCAGTTGCTCAAGGGGGTGCTCGACCTCGCGGTCCTGGCCGTGCTCGACAAGGAGGACGGCTACGGCTACGAGGTCGTGCGGGCACTGCGCGCGGCAGGACTCTCCGAGGTCGGTGACGCGTCGGTCTACGGCACCCTGCGCCGGCTCTACGGCGCGGGCCTGCTGACCTCGTACGTGGTCCCGAGCGAGGAGGGACCGCACCGCAAGTACTACGCGATCAACGAACCGGGCCGGGCCCGGCTGCAGGAGACGACGGCGCGGTGGCGGACGTTCGCCGCCACGATGGAAGGCCTGGTGGGCACGTGATGGCCGAGAACGGGACCGACGAGACGATCCGGATCGACGACGCGGTCACGGCCGACTATCTCGACGGGTTGCGGTCGGCGCTGGCCGACCTGCCTTCCGCGGAGCTGGCCGAGATCGTCGAGGACGCCCGCGGGCACCTCGCCGACCTCGCCGGTGAGCTGGGGGAGGCCTACGACCGGACCGCGGTGCACGAGCGCCTCGGGGCCCCCGCGGCGTACGCGGCCGAGCTGCGCGCCGCCGCGGGATTCCCGGCGCCGCCCGGTCCGGAGCCCCGTCCGCGCTGGGCGGCGCGGTTCGCGGTGCTCACGCTGGTCGGCGCGATGCTGTTCGCCGCGCTCGGCGGCGTCATCGGGGTGCCGGAGGGCGGCCTCGCGCTGATCCTCGGGCTCGTCGTCGCAGGGGTCGGGGTGTTGCCGGTGCTGCGGGACGGCCCGCGCCAGTCGACGGCGGGGGCCCTGCGACCGGTCCGGGCGCTCGACCGGCTGCGCGTCCGGGACGGTGCCCCGGCCGGGGAGCCGAACTGGCGGGACCTGCCGGCGTTCGTCGCCGTCCTGCAGCCGGGGTGGTGGGTGCTGCGCGCCGTCGTCGCGGCGGGGGTGGTCGCCGTGATGCTCACGACGGGCGGCTCCACGGCGGTGCTGGTGACGGTGCTCGTCTCGCTGGCGGCCGTGCCGCTCTCGGTCGCGCTCGGGGCCCGCTCCCGGTCCGACCGGCGGCTGCTGTGGGCGGTGCTGCCGCTGAACGTGTTCGCGGCGGGGCTGGTGTTCGCCGCGGCCGGGGCGCTCGCCGAGGACGACGACCCGGTCCGCTACTCCACGCCGTCCGGGCTCACGCTCGACGGCGAGTCGATCACCGACGTGCGCCCGTTCGACGCGAAGGGCAGGCCGCTGTCCGGGGTGTACCTGTTCGACCAGGACGGCACCCCGCTGGTGGTGGACGACTACTGCCCGGTCCGCGGACGCCCGGTGGCCGACGAGCCGGATGCGCCCGGTCCGTACCCCCGGGGGACCCGGACCTCGGACCCACGGACCGGTGAGTGCGTGACGACGCCGCCCGCGCCGATGGTCGTCACGATCCCGGGCGCGACGCCCGCACCCGCCACCTCGGCGAGCGCTCCGCCGTCGGCTCCGCCCGCACCGACCGCCACACCGGCGCCGGCCGCCCCGCGCCCCGGCGGCTGAGCAGCACCGGGGGTGGCCCGCGCTGCAGCGCGGGGACAGGACCTGCCGGACTCGGGGGAGAGCCGGCCACCCGGGCCGGGGGTACGCAGGGGGAGCGTGCCCCGGCCCGCCCGGCGCCGGGTACGCACAGGGGGCGTGCCCGGCGCCCGGGACCGGTCAGAGCCAGTCGTTGAACTTGAACATCGCGAAGAGCCCGACGGCGAGCAGCACCATGAGCCCGAACGCCATCGGGTAGCCGAACATCCAGTGCAGCTCCGGCATGTAGTCGAAGTTCATGCCGTAGACGCCGGCGATCAGGCTGGGCGCGAAGAGGATCGCCGCCCAGGACGACACCTTCTTCATCTGCTCGTTCTGCTGGAACCCGGCCTCGGTCAGCCGCGTCATCTCGTCGTTCTGCCGCTGCGCGACCAGGGTCGCGTTGACGGTGAGGATGTTGCCGAGCAGGTCCCGGAAACCCTCGACCCGCTCACGGACCCTTGTGGCGTGGTCGATGACGTCCCGCATCGCCCGTCGCAGCTCGACGTCCGGGCTCGGCCCGGATTTCGCGAACCGGCCGCGCAGCTCGAGGAAGATCTCCTGCAGCGGTTCCACCGCCCGCTGGAAGGCGATCACCTCGCGGGTCAGCTGGTAGATCCGCCGGGAGACGTGCGGGTCGCCGCGGAAGACCTGCTCCTCGATCTCGTCGATGTCGTCCTGCAGGCCGTCGAGGACCGGGATGTAGTCGTCGACGACCCGGTCGAGGACGGCGTAGAGCACCGCCATCGGGCCGTGCGCCAGCAGCTCCGGGTCACGCTCCAGTCGTTCACGGACCTCGCCGAGGTCCGGCTCGACCGCGTGCCGGACGGTGAGCACGAAGTCCGGGCCGAGGAACAGGTGCACCTCGCCGATCTGCACGACCTCGTCGCGGTCGACGTAGCGGGCCGGGCGCAGCACGACGAACTCGGTGTCGCCGTAGCGCTCCATCTTCGGCCGCTGGTGGGCGTTGACGGTGTCCTCGACGGCGAGGGAGTGGAGGTCGAACTCCTTCGCGAGCTCCTCGATCTCCTCGACGTCCGGGCGGAGCATGCCGATCCAGCAGAAGCTGTACGGGGCGGTGGACCCGTCGCCGTCGCCGGTGTGGTCGCTCCGGCAGCGGTGCAGCTCCTCGAGCGCACCGTCGACCGACGCCGGGGCGGCGGCCCGCCGGCCGTCGACGTACACCGCGTTGTCGATCACCGACATGCCTGCGACCTCCCGCCGACCTCGCGTTCCCGGGTGTCCGACCGGGCCGTCGTGCAGGGTAACCACCCCGCTCACGCTCCGCCGACCGGTCGCGAGCCGCCTCGCCGACCGCTGGGAGATCCGGGGTACCTCCGGTGGGAGGTGACGGCCGGCGCGGCGCTCCCGGCACGGTCACCCCGTGACGCCGCCCGGACGGTGCAGGTCCGCGACCGCGGCGACGACCGCGCCGGATGCGCTGTGGGAGAGCAGGTGGCCCGCGCCCGCCACCACCGTCGTCTCCGTTCCGAGCATCCGCCGGGCCGGGACGGCGAGCCGGTGCGCCGGGAAGAAGCGGTCACCGGCGCCGGCCAGCACCCGGAACGGCGTCCGCCCCCAGCCGGTCAGCACCGGCGTCGGCAGCGGTGCGGGCGCCAGGCTGGTGCGGGCGTGCCGCGCCACCAGCGTCATCCACTCGATCAACCGGTCCCGCTCCGGGACGGTCGCGCCGCCGTCCATCGTTCCCAGCAGCCGGTCCGACCACCGCTCCGTCCGCCGCAGCGTCCATCCGAGGGCCGCGGTGAGGACCCCGGGATCCACCCGGGCCGTGACGAGGCCCGCGGGCGCCACGAGCACCATGCCCGTGATCCGTGGGGCCGGCTCGGCACACAGCGCCACGGCCGCGCCGAGTGACTCGCCGACGACGACCATCGGCTCGGTACCGAGGTGGGCCTGCACCTCGGCGAACCACCGGCGGTGCCGCGTCACGCGGTCGTCCCGGTACCGCACGCCGGAGCTCAGGCCGGGCTGGCCCGGCAGGTCGGGCACGGTGACCCGGTGGGTCGCAGCCAGCTCGGTGACGAGCCCGACGGACGCTGCGACGCCGAAGTTGGTACCCGGCAGCAGGAGGACCCGCGGGCCGTCGCCGACGGTCGTCAGGTGGGTGTGCCCCAGCGAGGTACCCACGACCTGCCGCTCGGCGGCGGGCAGGTGCCGGTCCAGCACGCCGCGGCACCAGTCCTGGACGATCCGGCGCCCCGGCTCCGAACGGTAAATCTGCACGAGTGGTCCTCCCGGCGAACGACGGTTCCGCTCGCCGACCAGACTTCCCGGCACACCGAGGACGATCGTAGGGCCACCCGTGCGGCGGCAGGCCTGCCCGGGCCGTCAGGATCCCGTCAAGATCGGGCGGGCCCCGCGGGAGATCAGGGAACGGCCGCGTCCGGTGTCGTCGCCGGGCCGTCGTCGCAGCGTTCCCGGTGTCGTCGTCCGGGACCACCGAGGCGATGCCGGCTCAGGTCTCGAACCGGTACCCCATACCGGCCTCGGTGATCAGATATCGGGGTGTGGACGGCACCGGCTCCAGCTTCCGCCGTAGCTGGGCCAGGTAGACCCGCAGGTAGTGGGTCTCGGTGTCGTAGCTCGGCCCCCACACCTCGTGCAGGAGCCGCCGCCGGTCGACGAGCTTGCCGCGGTTGCGGACGAGCACCTCGAGGATCCCCCACTCGGTCGGGGTGAGGTGGACGTCCCCGCCGCCGGAGTCCACGACGGTCTTCGCCGCCAGGTCGACGGTGAAGGCGTCGGTCCTGATCACCGCCTCGCCGTCCACGGTCGTGACGGCGGCCCTGCGGACGGCCGCGCGGAGCCGGGCGAGCAGTTCCGCCATCCCGAACGGCTTGGTGACGTAGTCGTCCGCGCCGGCGTCGAGGGCACGGACCTTGTCGCCGGAGTCGCCGCGCGCGGACAGCACGATGATCGGCACGGCGCTCCAGCCGCGGATCCCCTCGATGACCTCGGACCCGTGCAGGTCGGGCAGCCCGAGATCGAGCACGACGACGTCGGGGTGCCCGTCCGCTGCCCGGCGCAGTGCCGCGGCCCCGTCCTCGGCGAGGAGTACGGCGTACCCGTGTGCCGCGAGGTTGATCCGGAGCGCGCGCAGGATCTGCGGATCGTCGTCGACGACCAGGACCGTGGTCCGCACCCCGGTCACCGCCGGGCTCCCGCCGGCGCAGCGGGCAGTGACACGACCACCGTCAGTCCACCCCCGGGTGTGTCCTCCACGGTCAGGGTGCCGCCCATCGCCGTCGTGAGGCCCTGTGCCACGGAGAGTCCCAGACCGAGGCCGCTGGTCGCATCCCGGTCCCCGAGTCGCTGGAACGCGGCGAACAGGTCACCCATCCGCCGCCGCGGTACGCCGGGACCGCGGTCGACGACACGCAGCTCGACGCGGTCGGAGTGCGCGCTGGCCCGTACCGTCACGCCCCTCCCGCCGTGCCGCAGGGCGTTGTCGATCACGTTCGCGATCACCCGCTCCAGCAGGCCCGAGTCGGCGACGACGTCAGGGACGTCCTCCGCGACCGCGACCGTGACGTCTCCGGCCCCGTCCAGGCCGATCAACGCGGTCGCCACCACCTCGTCGTAGCCGACGGGGGCGAGCAGCGGCGTCACGGCACCCGCGGCCAGCCGGGAGGAGTCGAGCCGGTTGTCCACCAGGTTGCTGAGCCGGTCCGCGGACTCCTCGACGGTGGCGAGCAGCTCCGCGCGGTCGTCGTCGGGGAGCCGCAGCCCGGGATCGCGCAGACTGCCGACCGCGGCCTTGATCGAGGTCAGCGGGGTCCGGAGGTCGTGGCCGACCGCGGAGAGCAGCGCCCCGCGGGTCTCGTTGACCTCTGCCCGGCGTTCGGCGTCGGCGGCACCGGCCTCGGACCGTTGACCGCGCAGTGCCAGCAGCGCCTGCCCGCCGACCGTCTCCAGCAGGCGGCGATCGGCGGCCGGCAGTGTTCGCCCGGTCCCGATCAGGTGCAGGCCGTCGTCGACGAGCACGTCGACGTCGGCCTGCTCGGGGCGGCCACACCCGACCGGTCCGGCGGAGGCGATCACGTTCCAGGCCCGGTCCGGCCCGCGCTCCAGCAGGGCGGCGCAGGTCAGTCCGAAGGTCTCGCGAACCTTGGTCAGGAGGCGTGGGAGCGGGTCCGCCCTGGTGAGGACGGTCCGCGCGAACGACGCGAGCAGCGCAGCCTCGGCCCGGGCCCGCGCGGCCTGCTCCGCCTGCCGGGCCGCGCGGTCCACGACGAGCGCGACCAGCACCCCGGCCAGCAGCAGCGCGACGACGGTGAGCAGGTTCCCGGCGGCGGCCACGTTCAGCGAGTAGAAGGGCTGGGTGAAGAAGAAGTCCAGAAGGATCCCGCCGAGCAACGCCGCGAGCAGCGCCGGGCCGAGGCCGCCGGCCAGCGCTGCGAGCACCGTGGCCAGGAAGTAGAGCACCACGTCGGTGGACAGGTCGATCACCCCGGTGAACGCGACGCCCAGCACGGTTGCGGCGGCCGGGCCGATGACGGCGGTCACCCAGCCCGCGATCTGACGCCCGTAGGGCAGCCCGTTCCGCAGGATGGGGAGCCGCAGCACCCGTCCGGCACTGTCGTGGGTGACCATGTGGACGTCGATCGGACCGGACTCCTGTACGACCCGCGCCCCGATCCCCGGGTCGAACAGCCGCGCCACCCGGGACCGGCGCGAGGTCCCCAGCACCAGCTGGGTGGCGTTGACCCCACGGGCGAAGTCGAGCAGGGCACGGGTGACGGCGTCCGCCCCGCCGTCGCCGACGGCGGTGTGGAAGCTCGCGCCGACGTCGTCGGCGAGCCGGCGGATCCGGTCGACCGAGCCCACCGGCGCGGCCGCCAGGCCGTCCCCGCGCAGCACGTGGACCGCGATCAGGTCGGCCTTGCCGGAGCGGGTCGCGATCCGGGCGGCCCGCCGCAGCACGGTCTCCGACTCCGCCCCGCCGGTGAGCGCGACGACGACCCGTTCCCGCGTCTCCCACACGTCGGTGACCTGCTCGTCGGCCCGGTAGCGCAGCAGGGCGACGTCGACCTCGTCGGCGACCCAGAGCAGCGCGAGCTCCCGCAGCGCGATCAGGTTCGGGACCTTGAAGTAGTGCCCGAGCGCGGCGTCGATCTTCTCGGCGGGGTAGACGTTGCCGTGCGCCAGGCGCCTGCGCAGCGCCTCCGGGGTGATGTCGACCAGCTCCAGCTGCTCGGCCCGGCGGACGACCTCGTCCGGCACGGTCTCGCGCTGGCGGGCCCCGGTGATCCGGTGCACGACGTCGCCGAGCGACTCCAGGTGCTGCACGTTCACCGTGGAGATGACGTCGATGCCCGCCTCCAGGAGCTCCTCGACGTCCTCCCAGCGCTTGGCGTGCCGCCCGCCGGGCGCGTTGGTGTGCGCGAGCTCGTCGACCAGCACGACCTCCGGACGCCGGGCCAGTACCGCGTCGAGGTCCAGCTCCTCCAGGACGACCCCGCCGTGCGTCACCCGCCGCCGCGGCACCACCTCGAGCCCCTCCAGCGCCGCGGCGGTCCGGTCCCGGCCGTGCGTCTCGACGACCCCGACCACCACGTCGGTGCCGCGCCCGAGCCTGCGGTGGGCCTCGCCGAGCATGGCGAAGGTCTTGCCGACCCCGGGCGCGGCACCGAGATGGATGCGCAGCTCGCCACGCGGCCCGCCGCGCACCTTCTCGTCGCTCATCGACGAATGATCCCGCATCAGCCGTCCGCGTCCCGGACGGCCAGGTTCAGCTCGGTGACGTTCACCCGCGGGCTGCCGAGGAACCCGAGCGTGCGCCCGGTCGTGGCCTCGGCGACGAGCTCCCGGACCCGGTCCGGGTCCAGACCGGTGACCCGGGCGACCCGGGGGGCCTGCAGGGCTGCGTACTCCGGGCTGATGTCCGGGTCCAGGCCGGACCCGGACGCGGTCACCGCGTCCGCGGGGACGACCTCGGGCGCGACGCCCTCCCGGGCCGCGATCAGCCGCTGCCGCTCGGTGACGGACTCGACCAGCTCGGCGTCGAACGCGCCCTTGTTGGATCCGCCGGACGACGTCGTGTCCCCGGGACCGAGCACGTCCTCGGACGAGCCGGCCGGCCGGGTGTGGAAGTACGGGTCGGCGGCCGGGTCGGCGGCGACCGGGTCGATCCCGATCAGCGACGATCCGCTGCCGCCGGGCAGGATCGAGCCCTCCGCCTGGGCGTTCAGGCCCGGGATCCGGGCCACGCCCCAGATCGCGAGCGGGTAGACGATCCCGCACAGGACCGTCATGACGAGCAGCACGCGCAGGCCGACCGCGGTCTGGCGGCGCAGGGTGGTCAGCATCTTCAGACTCCGGGGATCAGACGGACGAGCAGGTCGATCAGGAAGATCCCGATGAACGGGGTGACGACCCCGCCCACTCCGTAGACGAGCAGGTTGCGGCGCAGCAGGCTCGCCGCCGAGGACGGCCGGTACCGCACGCCGCGCAGCGCGAGCGGGATCAGCACCACGATGATCAACGCGTTGAAGATCACCGCGGAGAGGATCGCGGACTCCGGCGTGGACAGGCCCATGACGTTGAGCAGGCCGAGCGACGGGTAGAGCGCGGCGAACATCGCGGGCAGGATCGCGAAGTACTTCGCGAGGTCGTTGGCCACCGAGAACGTGGTCAGCGCGCCCCGGGTGATCAGCAGCTGCTTGCCGATCTCGACGATCTCGATCAGCTTGGTCGGGTCCGAGTCGAGGTCGACCATGTTCCCGGCCTCCTTGGCGGCGGAGGTGCCGGTGTTCATCGCGACACCGACGTCGGCCTGGGCCAGCGCCGGGGCGTCGTTGGTGCCGTCGCCGGTCATGGCGACCAGTCGCCCGCCGGACTGCTCGCGCCGGATCAGCGCGAGCTTGTCCTCCGGCGTGGCCTCGGCCAGGTGGTCGTCCACCCCGGCCTCGCCGGCGATCGCGGCCGCGGTGCGCGGGTTGTCGCCGGTGACCATCACCGTGCGGATCCCCATCGCCCGCAGCTCGGCGAACCGCTGCGCCATCCCCGGCTTGACCACGTCGGAGAGCTGGATCACGCCCAGGATCCGCGCGCCCCGCCCGTCCGGATCGGTGCCGGTCGCCACCACCAGCGGGGTGCCGCCGCCGTCGGAGACGGACTCCACCACCCGGTCCACCTCGGTGCGAACCGCGTCGTCGGCACCGGCCGCCCAGCCGAGCACGGCGGCGGTGGCGCCCTTGCGCACGGACGCCCCGCCCGCGTCGACGCCGGACATCCGGGTCTGCGCGGCGAACGGGACGAACTCCGCGACGGCCTCGGTGGCGTCGGCCTCGGGCGCCAGCCCGTGCTCGGCCGCGCAGAGCTCGACGATGCTGCGCCCCTCCGGGGTCTGGTCGGCCAGGCTGGACAGCCGGGCCGCGCGGGCGACCTCGTCGAGGTCGGTGCCGCCGACCGGGTGCAGCGCGGTGGCCCGCCGGTTCCCGAAGGTGATCGTGCCGGTCTTGTCCAGCAGCAGGGTGTCGATGTCGCCGGCCGCCTCCACGGCACGGCCCGACGTCGCGAGCACGTTGCGCTGCACCAGGCGGTCCATGCCGGCGATGCCGATCGCGGACAGCAGCGCCCCGATCGTCGTCGGGATGAGGCAGACCAGCAGCGCCGCCAGCACCAGGACCGGCACCTGGGACCCGGCGTAGGCGCTCATCGGCGCGACCGCGACGACGGCGAGCAGGAAGATGATCGTCAGTGCGGCGAGCAGGATCGTCAGCGCGATCTCGTTCGGCGTCTTCTTCCGCGCGGCCCCCTCGACCAGCCCGATCATGCGGTCGACGAAGGACTCGCCGGGCTTCGTGCTGATCTCGACGACGATCCGGTCCGACAGCACGGTGGTGCCGCCGGTCACGGCGCAGCGGTCGCCGCCCGCCTCCCGGATGACCGGTGCGGACTCGCCGGTGATCGCGGACTCGTCGACCGAGGCGATGCCGGAGACGACGTCGCCGTCCCCCGGGATCGTCTCCCCTGCCTCGACGACGACCCGGTCGCCGATCGTCAGCGCGGTGGCGGGCACCTGCTCCGCACGGTCGCTGCTGCCCTCGATCAGCCTGCGGGCGACCGTGTCCCGCTGGGTCGCCCGCAGCGACGCCGCCTGGGCCTTGCCGCGGCCCTCCGCGACCGCCTCGGCCAGGTTCGCGAACAGCACCGTGAACCACAGCCAGATCGCGATCAGCACGGCGAAGACGCTCGGGTCGACCACAGCGAGCACGGTGACCAGCACCGAGCCCACCCAGACGACGAACATCACCGGGTTGCGGGCCTGGACCCGCGGGTCGAGCTTGCGCAGCGCCTCCGGCACGGACTCGATCAGCTGCCGGGGCGCGAACGCCCCGGCACCGACCGGTGCCGCCGGGGTGTCCGGCCGCGGGTCCTCAGCGGGCGCGACGGTCTGGGCGGTCATGACAGTGCCTCCGCGATCGGTCCGAGAGCGAGTGCCGGGAAGAAGGTCAGGGCCGCGACGAGCAGCACGGTCCCGCCGACGAGGCCCGCGAAGAGCACGCCGTCGGTGGGCAGCGTCCCGGCGCCCGCCGGGGTGCGCCGCTGCCCGGCGAGCGCACCGGCCAGCTCGAGCACGGCCAGGATCGGCACGAACCGGCCGAACAGCATCGCGATGCCGAGACCGGCCTGGAAGAAGTCGTTCGTGACGGTCAGCCCGGCGAACGCCGAGCCGTTGTTGTTGGCGGCCGACGCCCACGCGTAGAGGACCTCGGAGAAGCCGTGCGCACCGTCGTTGTTCAGGGCGTCGAGCGTGCCGGGGAGCACCACCGCGAGGCCGGCGCCGAGCAGCACCAGCGACGGCATGGCCAGGATCGACACCGCGGCGAACGTGACCTCCCGGCGGCCGAGCTTCTTGCCCAGGTACTCCGGGGTCCGCCCGACCATCAGCCCGGCCAGGAACACCGCGATGATCGCGAGCACGAGCATGCCGTAGAGGCCCGCACCGACCCCGCCGGGCGCGACCTCGCCGAGCAGCATGTTGAGGATCAGCACGCCGCCGCCCGCACCGGAGAAGCTGTCGTGCATCGAGTTGACCGCACCGGTCGAGGTGCCGGTCGTCGAGACGGCCCACAGCACCGAGGCCGGGATGCCGAACCGGACCTCCTTGCCCTCCATCGAGCCGCCCGCGATCAGCGCGGCCGGGCCGTTCGGGAACGCCTCGGCCAGCCACACCAGCGCGGTGAACACCGCCCAGATACCGGTCATCACCGACAGCAGCACGACACCCTGCCGGACCCGGCCGACCATGACGCCGAACGTCCTGGTCAGCGCGACCGGGACGAGCAGGAGCAGGAAGTTCTCCAGCAGGTTCGTGAACGGGTTCGGGTTCTCGAACGGGTGCGCCGAGTTCGCGTTGAAGATCCCGCCACCGTTGGTGCCGAGCTCCTTGATCGCCTCCTGGGAGGCGGTGGGCGCGTTCGGCAGGGTGTGCGTCGATCCGTCGACGGTGACGACGTCGACCCCGGCCCGCAGGGACTGGGTGACCCCGGCGGCCACCAGCACGATCGCCGCGACCGCGGCGATCGGCAGCAGGATCCGGGTGACGCCGCGGGTGAGATCGACCCAGAAGTTGCCGATCCGCCCGTCGTCGGCGCCGCTGCTCGCGAACGCGCGCACCAGCGCGACCGCCACCGCCATGCCCACCGCGGCGGACACGAAGTTCTGCACGGTCAGGCCCGCCATCTGCACGGTGTGCCCGAGGACGGCCTCGCCCGAGTAGGACTGCCAGTTCGTGTTGGTCACGAACGACACCGCGGTGTTGAACGCCATCGACGGGGACGCCGAGTCGGCGTCGTCGGTGCCGCGGCCGAATCCCAGCGGCAGGAACGCCTGCAGCCGCTGCATCAGGTGGAGCAGCACGATCGAGACGAAGGAGAACCCGAGGACGCCCGCGGCGTAGGTGGTCCACCGCTGGCCGGTGCCGGCGTCCACCCGCACCAGCCGGTACAGCGCCCGCTCGACGCGCCAGTGCCCGGTGTCGGTGTAGACCCGCGCCATCCAGTCGCCGAGCGGCTTCCAGGCCAGTCCGAGGAACAGGACCAGTGCCCCGAGCTGGATCAGCCCGGCGGCGGTGTCGGAGAGCCCGCCCATCAGAACTTCTCCGGGCGCAACAGTGCCACCACCAGGTAGACCAGCAGTGCCAGGGCGATCAGGCCCCCGGCGATGTTCGCGATCACAGCTTCTCCATCCCACGCAGGATCAGCGCGAGGACGACGAAGGCGGCGATCAGCAGCACGGCGTACAGCACGTCGGCCACAGCATGTCCCTTCTCGACTCCCGCCGCGGTTGTGCGGCTGCGGAATCCTGCGCGGTGGCGGACCGGTACGGGCGTGCCGATGACGTGCCGTTGACGGGTGCGACCACTCGTCCTTACGGGTTCCTGACGCCGCTGTGGCGGCGGCCACCCGTCCGGGTCCGTGTGCCGGAGCCCAGCAGGGTTCGTCGTCAGGGTTCCGTCGACGGCGCATGCCGCGCAGCGGGACCAGCGGTGTCCTGGGCGGATGGTGCGCCGCCGCTACGCCGCCGTCCGACGGGCCGGGGCGCCGGCCCGGTGTCGTCGGCTACCGGCCGAAGTCCTGGGTCCAGTAGCCGTCGGCGAGACCGATGCCGATCGTGCTCAGCGAGCAGTCGAGGATGTTCCGCCGGTGCCCCGGTGCCCCGGTGACTCCATCCAGTCCTGCACCACGGTCGCCGCGTCGGGCTGGCCCATGGCGATGTTCTCCGCGCCGGGGGAGTCGTAGCCGGCCGCGGTGAGGCGGTCGGCGAAGTCGCGGCCGTCGCGGCTGTCGTGCGCGAAGTAGCCGTTCGCGGCCATGTCGTCGCTGTGCGCCTGCGCGGCGGCGGTGATCCGCCGGTCGTGCGTCAGCGGCGCGCAGCCCACCTGCGCGCGCTCGGCGTTGGTCAGTTCGACGACCCGGGCGAGCTGCCCGGACAGACCGGCCACCCCGGCCGCGACCCGGTCCGGCACCGCGCGGGGCCCCGGTGCGGGGGCCGGGCGCGGCTCGGCCACGGCAGCCGCCGCGGCGGCCCGGAACGCCTCGGCCGCCTGCTGCGCCGACCGGGCCGGGAAACCCGGGTCGGCCGCAGCGCCCGCGAACGCGGCGCGGGCCAGACCGGCCGCGTTGAACGCCGGTGGGGGGACGCTCCGGTCAGCGTGATCGACGACGTCGGCCGTGGGGAGCGCGGCCGACGCCGCACCGACGGCGCGCAGCGGGACGGTCTCCGCGACCGGTCCGTCCGGACCGGGCAGCGCCGTGCCCAGCGGTGTCAGCGGCGCGGCCATGGCCAGCACCGCCCCGGCCCCGATCCCGCCGAGCACGGCGACGGGGGCCCGCGGGGTGCGTCGTCCGATCACGGTCGGGTAATGTACCAGCACTGTGAGTAGCAACACAGATTCGTCCGTTCGGCTCACCGCATGGGTCCGAGGGGAGGTGCAGGGTGTCGGTTTCCGCTGGTGGACCCGGGCACGTGCGCTCGAGCTGGGACTCGTCGGACAGGCCCGCAACCTCCCCGACGGCCGGGTGGCGATGACCGCGGAGGGTGGCCGTCCGGACTGCGAGACCCTGCTCGACCTGCTGAAGGGCGGCGGTACGCCGGGCCGGGTGACCTCGGTCTCCGAGCAGTGGAGCGCCGCGACCGGGACGTTCGCCGGGTTCGTCGAGGCGTAGCCGTCACGGATGCGGGCCCGCCGACGAGTCCCGCCCGGAGCAGCCGGTCGTCACCGGCCCGCACCGCCGCCCGAGGAGGCCCGCATGTCCGTCCGCCTGAACCCGTACCTGCACTTCGAGTCGACCGGCCGCGAGGCACTGGAGTTCTACCGCTCCGTCCTCGGCGGCGAGCTGCAGATCATGACCTTCGGGGACATGGGCGCCGAGGGCCCGGTGCCGCCGCCCGAGGGGGTCATGCACGGCTACCTGGAGACCCCGGACGGCTTCGTCCTGATGGCCTCCGACGGCGAGCCGGGCCGCGAGGCCGGTGCCCCCACCGGCATCTCGGTCAGCCTGTCCGGCGACGACCCCGGCAAGCTCGGCGGCTGGTTCACCGCGCTCGCCGAGGGCGGCACGATCGACGTGCCGTTCGAGAAGCAGATGTGGGGCGACCTGTTCGGGCAGGTCACCGACCGGTTCGGGGTCCGCTGGCTGGGGAACGCGGCCGATCCGCAGGCCTGACCCCGGCGCGGCGGGACGACCTGCGGGCCGCCCCGCCGCGTGCCGTCCACGGACCGCGTCCCCGTGCCGATAGCCTGGGGGCTTCCCGCTCCCTGGAGACCCGCGCCCGTGCACCTCAAGACGCTGACGATGAAGGGCTTCAAGTCCTTCGCCTCGGCCACCACCCTGCGCCTGGAACCCGGGATCACCTGCGTCGTCGGCCCGAACGGGTCCGGCAAGTCCAACGTCGTCGACGCGATCAGCTGGGTACTCGGCGAGCAGGGGGCCAAGGCCCTGCGCGGCGGGAAGATGGAGGACGTGATCTTCGCCGGCACGTCCGGCCGGTCGGCGCTGGGCCGCGCCGAGGTCACCCTCACCATCGACAACTCCGACGGCGCGCTGCCGATCGATTACTCCGAGGTCTCGGTGACCCGCCGGATGTTCCGCGACGGCGCGGGCGAGTACGAGATCAACGGGGCCCGGGCCCGGCTGCTCGACGTCCAGGAGCTGCTGAGCGACTCCGGCATCGGCCGGGAGATGCACGTGATCGTCGGGCAGGGCCAGCTCGACGGGGTGCTGCAGTCGAAGCCGGAGGACCGGCGCGCCTACATCGAGGAGGCGGCAGGCGTCCTCAAGCACCGCAAGCGCAAGGAGAAGGCGCTGCGGAAGCTCGACGCGATGCAGGCCAACCTGACCCGGCTCACCGACCTCACCGCCGAGCTGCGCCGCCAGCTCAAGCCGCTCGGCAGGCAGGCCGAGATCGCCCGCAAGGCCCAGTCGGTGCAGACCGAGCTGCGCGACGCGCGCCTGCGGCTCGCCGCGGACGACCTGGTGACCCTGCAGGAGGAGATCACCCGCGAGGAGGCCGACCAGGACCAGGCCCGCCGCCGCCGCGCCGAGACGGAGGAGCAGCTCGACACCGCCCGCGAGCGCCAGCAGGAGCTCGAGACGGCCCTCGCCGCCGACGCGCCGCGGCTGCAGGCCGCCCAGGACACCTGGTACCAGCTCTCCGCGCTGGCCGAGCGCCTGCGCGGCACCGTGCGGCTGGCCGAGGAGCGGGTCCGGCACCTGACGTCGTCCGACGCGGTTGAACGCACCCCCGGCCGGGACCCGGACGAGACCGAGGCCGAGGCGGACGCGATCTCCGAGCAGGAGGAGGAGCTCGTCGCCGGGGTCGCCGAGGCGCGCCGCCGGCTCGACGAGGCCGTCACCGAGAAGGCGGAGCGCGAGCGGACCCTCGCCGCGGCCGAGCGCGAGCACCTCGCCGCCGTCCGGGCGATCGCGGACCGCCGGGCCGGGATCGCGACCCTCGCCGGCAAGGCCGACGCGCTGCGCTCCGGTGTCGCGGCGACCGCGGAGGAGATCGAGCGACTGTCCGAGGCCCTCGCCGAGGCGTCGACGCGGACCGAGCAGGCCGAGGCCGAGCTGGAGGAGGCCCGCGAGGGGCTGGGCCTCGACGCCTCCGACGAGAGCGGCGACGCCCTCGCCGAGCGGGTCGACCAGGCCGAGGCCGGGCACCGCGCCGCGCAGGAGCGGGTGGCGGAGCTGGCCCGCGCCGAGCGCGACGCCGAGCAGCGCCGCGCGCACTGGCGGGCCCGGGTGGAGGCCCTCGAGGTCGGACTCGTCCGCCGCGACGGCACCGGCGCGCTGCTCGGCTCCGGCACGGACGCCGCCGCCGACGGCGTGCTCGGCGCGGTCGCCGAGCTCGTCGTGGTGGAGCCGTCGGCCCGGACCGCGGTCGCGGCCGCACTGGGCGAGGTCGCCGAGGGTGTCGCGGTGTCGTCGGTGCCGTCGGCGGCGGGTGCGCTGCGCGCCCTGCGCGACGGCGACGCCGGGCGGGCCGCGCTGCTGGTCGGCGGCGCCGGGGCCGGGGACGGACCGCCCGGGGTGGTGCCGGTGCCCGACGGCCCGCCGCCCGCCGGGCGCTGGGCCGCGTCGCTGGTCACCGCGCCCCCTGGACTGGGTGCGCCGCTCGCCGCGCTGCTGCGGGAGGTCGTCGTCGTCGACGACCTGGGCGCCGCGGCCGCCGCGCTGGACGCCCGGCCCGACCTGACCGCCGTCACGACCGACGGGGACCTGCTCACCGCGCACGCCGCCCGCGGCGGTGCCGGGGCCGGGGAGGGCGCGCTGCAGCTGCAGGCCGCCGTCGACGACGCCGTCACCGAGCGGGACGCCGTCGACGCCGAGCTGGAGTCGCTGCGGCCCACCCTGGAGGGCGCCCGCGCCGAGGAGGAGGCGCGCGGCACCGACCTGGGCACCGCCCGGACCGCCGTCGCCGACGCCGACCGGCGCCGCGCCGCGGCCGCGGCCCAGCTGGGCCGCCTGGAGCAGGTCGTCTCCTCCGCCCGGGCCGAGGCGCAGCGGCTGCGCGAGCGGCGGGACGGCGTCGAGACCCGGCGGTCCGAGTCGCTGATCGAGCTGGAGGCCGCCGAGCACCAGCTGTCGCTCGCCGAGGACGCCCCGGTCGACGACGAGCCCGACACCGAGCTGCGCGACGAGGCCGCCGAGAAGGTCGAGGCCGTCCGCTCCGAGGAGGTCGAGTGCCGGCTGGCGCTGCGGACCGCGGAGGAGCGGGCCCGGGCGATCGCCGGGAAGGCCGAGTCGCTGCGCCGCCAGGCCCACTCCGAGCGTCAGGCCCGGGCCCGGGCGGAGGCGGCCGCCACCGAGCGGGAGCGGGCGTCGGAGATCGCCCGGCTCGTCGTCGACGCCGGTGGGACGGCGTCGGAGCGGATCGAGGTCTCGCTCGCCGCCGCGGCCGCGGAGCGCGACGAGATCCAGGCCGCCCGCGCCGACCGGGAGCGCGCCCACACCGAGGCCCGCGAGCAGACCACCCGGCTGACCGGGCTGCTGGAGAAGCTGACCGACGCCGTCCACCGCGACGAGATGGTGCGCCAGCAGACCCGGATGCGGCTCGAGCAGCTGACCGAGAAGATCCTCGCCGACCACGGCATCGGCATCGACGACCTGGTCGCCGAGTACGGCCCGGACGTGCCGGTGCCGCCGTCGGAGGCCGACGTCGCCGAGTACGAGACGGCGAAGGAGCGCGGCGACCAGGTGTCGGCGCCGCCCGCCGTGCCGTTCGACCGGGCCACCCAGGAACGCCGCCTGAAGCGGGCCGAGAAGGACCTCTCGCTGCTCGGCAAGGTGAACCCGCTCGCGCTGGAGGAGTTCGCGGCGCTGGAGGAGCGCTACCGGTTCCTCTCCACCCAGCTGGAGGACCTCAAGAACACCCGGCGCGACCTGCTCACCGTGGTCCGCGAGGTCGACGACAAGATCCTCGAGGTCTTCACGACCGCGTACCACGACGTCGCGCGGGAGTTCGAGACCGTGTTCGCGACGCTGTTCCCGGGCGGCGACGGGCGGCTCGTCCTCACCGATCCCGAGGACATGCTCACCACCGGCATCGAGGTGGAGGCCCGCCCGCCGGGCAAGAAGGTGAAGCGGTTGTCGCTGCTGTCGGGCGGGGAGCGGTCGCTGACCGCGATGGCCCTGCTGGTGGCGATCTTCCGGGCGCGGCCGTCGCCGTTCTACGTGCTCGACGAGATCGAGGCGGCCCTCGACGACGTCAACCTCCGCCGGCTCATCTCGCTGATGGAGGAGCTGCGCGCGGCCAGCCAGCTCATCGTCATCACCCACCAGAAGCCGACGATGGAGGTCGCCGACGCGCTCTACGGCGTCTCCATGCGCGGCGACGGCATCACCCAGGTGATCTCGCAACGGTTGCGACCGGCGTCGTAGCGCGGTGTCCTGTGCGCCCGGGTGCACCGGGCGTGGCAGGGTTGGGCGGGTGACCACGCAGACCATCTGGATCGTCGTCGCGGTCGTCGTGGCCGTGCTGCTGATCGCCCTCGTCGCGGGGGTGGTGATCGCCCGCAGGCGGCGGATCAGCCTGCGGTCCGACGAGGAGCAGCGCGAGCTCGGGACCGAGCAGGAGACGCCGCGCACGGGCGGCACCTACCAGGCCGGGGGCGGCTTCGCCTTCTCCTCGGGCACGGCCACCGCGCCCGAACGGCCCCGCGCACCCGACGCCGGGGACGACACCGGCACCCCCGACACCACCGACACGGCCACGCCGGTCGACGAGACCCCGACCGCGGACGAGGTGCGCACCCCTCCCGGGGGCACCCCGGTCGTCGGCGGTGCCACCGAGGCCCGCACGCCGCCCGGCGGGATCCCGGTGAGCACCGCGCCACCGGTCCCGTCCGCCGGCACGCCCAGCGGCCCGACGGTCCCGACCGAGCAGCGCGGCCCCGACCCGGGCACCGTCACGGGTACCCCGGGCGAGGGCCGGGTCATCGACACCGCCGAGGCCAGCAAGGATCCGGCGACCCGGCAGATCGCCCGGCCCGACGCCGGGACCGCCACCCCGGACGCCGGGACCACACAGCAGCTCCCGACCGAGCGGACCGGCGGGGCCGCCGGTGCGGCGGCGACCGCACCGACCGCACCGACAGCGCCGACCGAGCCCGTCGCACGGCCGGCGACCGGCACGGCGCCCACCGAGCCCGTCGCCCGGCCCACCGCGGACACCGCGCCGGCCGCCCCGGAGAGCCCCGCCGACGCGACGGCCCCGGTCGCCCCCGGCGCCCCGGCCGAGGACATCGACCCCGCCGAGGGCCGGATCGGCCGGCTGCGGGGGCGCCTCTCGCGCTCCCGGTCCGGGTTCGGGCAGAGCCTGCTCGGCCTGCTCGGCGCCGGCGACCTCGACGACGAGTCGTGGGAGGACGTCGAGGCCACCCTGCTGCAGGCCGACCTCGGCCCGGAGATGACCCAGGAGGTCACCGAGCAGCTGCGCGAGCAGCTCGCCGCCCGGGGCGTCCGGTCCGCGGAGCAGGTCCGCCAGACCCTGCACGACGTGCTCACCGGGGCGCTCGACACCGGCCAGGACCGCTCGGTGCACGCGCTGCCGCACGAGGGCCGGCCCGCCGTGCTCCTCGTCGTCGGCGTCAACGGCACCGGCAAGACGACGACCACCGGCAAGCTCGCCCGGGTGCTGGTCGCGGGCGGGCACCGGGTCACCCTCGGCGCCGCCGACACCTTCCGGGCGGCCGCCGCCGAGCAGCTGGTGACCTGGGGCGAGCGGTCCGGGGCCGGCGTCGTGCGCGGTCCGGAGGGATCGGACCCCGCCTCCGTCGCGTTCGACGCCGTCAAGCGCGGCACCGACGACGCCGTCGACGCCGTCCTGCTCGACACCGCGGGCCGGCTGCACACCAAGACCGGCCTGATGGACGAGCTCGGCAAGGTGAAGCGGGTCGTCGAGAAGCAGGCCCGGGTGGACGAGGTCCTCCTCGTCCTCGACGCCACCACCGGCCAGAACGGGCTCACCCAGGCCCGGGTGTTCGGCGAGGTCGTCGACGTCACCGGGATCGTGCTCACCAAGCTCGACGGCACCGCCAAGGGCGGCATCGTCTTCCGGGTGCAGCGCGAGCTCGGTGTCCCGGTGAAGCTGGTCGGGCTCGGCGAGGGCCCCGACGATCTCGCCCCGTTCGAGCCGAAGGCGTTCGTCGACGCCCTCCTGAACTGAGCGCGACGCCCGCACGAACGGCGCGGGAGCCTCTCCGGGGCTCCCGCGCCGTCGGCGTCCGCGGGTGTTACACCACGTGCTGCGGCTCACGAAACGGACCATCCGGATGACGTTCCGTACGCCGGATCCGGTTGGGTAACGCAACCGTCATCTGTTTCGGCGGCCTGTTAACGGGTGCGAAACGGACAGGCGCCGAGTGCGAAACACGGGATCACCATTGTTCCTCCCCAGTCGGCCACCGACAGACGTGGGAGGGAACGGACCGTGCCACAGGAAGCCCTGAACGGCGGAGATACCGCCTGGATCCTCGCGAGCGCTGCGCTCGTACTGCTGATGACCCCGGGGGTGGCCCTGTTCTACGGCGGCCAGGCCCGGTCCAAGAGCGTCCTGAACATGATGATGATGTGCTTCAGCTCGCTGGGGCTCGTCGGCGTGCTGTGGATCCTCTTCGGTTACTCGATGACCTTCGGCACCGACCTCGGGGGCGGGCTGCTCGGCAACCCGTTCGAGGCGTTCGGTCTGTCGTCGGTCCTGGCGAACGACCAGGCCGAGAACGCGCTGCCGGACCTCGCGTTCGTCAGCTTCCAGGCGATGTTCGCGATCCTGACGGTCGCGCTGGTCGCCGGTGCCGCCGCCGACCGCATGAAGTTCGGCGCCTGGATGCTGTTCTCCGGGCTGTGGGCCACGCTGGTCTACTTCCCGATCGCGCACTGGGTCTTCGACCTGGAGCAGGGCTGGATCGCCACCTCGCTGGGCGCGCTGGACTTCGCCGGCGGTACCGCGGTGCACATCAACGCCGGTGTCGCCGCGCTGGTGCTCTGCATCATCCTCGGCAAGCGCCGCGGCTGGCCGCGTGAGGCCATGCGGCCGCACAACCTGACGATGGTCATGCTCGGTGCCGGTCTGCTGTGGTTCGGCTGGTTCGGCTTCAACGCCGGGTCCTCCGGTGCCGCCGACTGGGCCGCCGCCTACGCGTTCACCAACACCATCGCCGCCACCGCCGCCGCCATCCTCGGCTGGCTGCTGATCGAGAAGATCCGCTACGGCAAGGCCACCTCGCTGGGTGCCGCGTCGGGCATCGTCGCCGGTCTGGTCGCGATCACCCCGGCCTGTGCCTCGGTCTCGCCGCTGGGCGCCCTCGCCATCGGCGTCATCGCCGGTGCGCTGTCGGCCTACGCGGTCGGCTGGAAGTACAAGCTGGGCTACGACGACTCGTTCGACGTCGTCGGCGTCCACCTTGTCGCCGGCCTCTGGGGCACCCTGGCCATCGGCCTGTTCGCCACCGACATCGCCCCCGACGAGACCAACGGTCTCTTCTACGGCGGCGGCGCGGGCCAGCTCGGCATCCAGGCGGTCGCCGCACTCGCCACGATCGTCTACTGCGGCATCGTCACCACGATCATCGCCCTGGTCGTGAAGTTCACCCTGGGCCTGCGGGTCGAGGACGAGGCCGAGCAGACCGGTATCGACGAGGCGGAGCACGCCGAGACCGGCTACGAGTTCTCCGGCCTGCGTGGTGGCTCCGGCCTCGGCTCCGCGCCGAAGCCCCCGGCCGCCGCGCCGACCACCCCGGCGAAGCAGGAGGCCTGACCCATGAAGCTCGTGACCGCCATCGTCAAGCCGTTCGTCCTGGAGGACGTCAAGGGCGCGCTGGAACAGATCGGTGTGCTCGGTCTGACCATCAGCGAGGTCCAGGGCTACGGCCGCCAGAAGGGCCACACCGAGGTCTACCGTGGCGCCGAGTACTCGGTCGACTTCGTGCCGAAGGTGCGGGTCGAGGTCGTCGTCGACGACGCGCTCCTGGACAAGGTCGTCGACGCGGTCGTCGAGGCCGCCCGCACCGGCAAGATCGGTGACGGCAAGGTCTGGGTGACCTTGGTGGAGACCGTCGTCCGCGTCCGCACCGGCGAGCGCGGCACCGACGCCATCTGATCACTCCGCAGCGAGGAGGACGGGCCCGTCGCATCCCACAGGGGAGTGCGGCGGGCCCGTCCTCCGTCCGGAACAGAAACGGACAATCCGGCCCGATCCGGCCGGGACGGGTCATGACGAGACAGGAAGCGGGTGGCGCGGAGCGATGACGGTCCTCGGGTCGGGCGAGGCGGCGGACCTGGTCAAGGTGAAATCGGTACTGCTGGAGTCCAACGGCCGGAACCATCACGGGCCGGAGGCGTTGCGGGCCGCCCTGGTCGACCTGCACGACTTCTGGCTCTCCTCGCGCTGTGCGGCACTCGGGTTCGGCGGCGACGGCAGCGGCGTCGCCCTCGTCGCCGTCGGGGCGCTGGGGCGTCGCGAGCTCTGCCCCTGGTCCGATCTCGACCTCGTCCTGCTGCACGACGGCCGCAAGGGGATCGACACCCTCGCCGAGCAGCTCTGGTACCCGCTGTGGGACGCGGGCCTCGGCCTCGACCACTCGGTGCGCACCCCGGGCCAGGCCGTCCAGATCGCCACCACGGACCTGCGTGCCGCGTTCGGCCTGCTCGAGGCCCGGCACATCGCCGGCGACGGGCCGCTCGCGACGAAGGTCCGCGACGCCGTCCGGCAGGCCTGGCGGGCCGGGATGCGCAGTCGCTTCGACGAGATCGTCGACACCACCACCGAACGCTGGCAGCGCAACGGCGACGTCGCTCACCGGATCGAGCCCGACCTCAAGAACGGCCACGGCGGGCTGCGCGACGTGCAGCTGATCGACGCGCTCGCCACCGCGCAGCTGGTCGACCGGCCCTCGGCGGAGGTCGTCGCCGCCCGCTCGCTGCTGCTCGACGTCCGCACGGAGCTGCACCGCCGCTCGGGCCGTGCGCGGGACGTGCTGCGCGCCCAGGACGCCGACGACATCGCCGGGCTCATGGACCTTGGCGACCGCTTCGACCTGGCCCGGGCGCTGTCGGGAGGCGCCCGTGCCGTCGCGTTCGGTGCCGAGGTGGTGCTGCGCCAGGCCCGCAACGCGCTGCCCCGGCGCGGGCTCGCCGCCCTCCGGCGCGCGCCCGTCCGGCGGCCCCTGGACTCCGGCGTCGTCGAGCACGGCGGGGAGGTCGGGCTCGCCCGCGACGCCTCCGCCGCCAAGGACCCCGCGCTCGTCCTGCGGGTCGCGGCCACCGCCGCCCGCACCGGGCTGCCCATCTCCGCCGGCACCCTGACCCGGCTCGCCGACACCGCCCCCGAGCTGCGTACGCCGTGGCCGCGGGCGGCGCTGGCCGAGCTGCTCGCCCTGCTCGGCACCGGCCAGGCGATGGTCGGCGTGATCGAGTCCCTGGACCGGACCGGGCTGTGGGGGCGGCTGTTCCCCGAGTGGGGTGCGGTGCGGGACCTGCCGCCGCGGGACCGCACCCACGTCTGGACCGTCGACCGGCACCTGGTCGAGGTCGGCGCCCAGGCCGCGCGGCTGACCACCCGGGTCGCCCGCCCCGACCTGCTGCTGGTCGGCGCGCTGCTGCACGACATCGGCAAGGGCCGGGGCGGGGACCACTCGATCGTCGGGGAGTCGCTGGTCCGGCAGATCGGCGAGCGGCTCGGGCTGCGCGCGGCCGACATCGAGCTGCTCGCCGCGATGGTCCGGCACCACCTGCTGCTGCCGCACACCGCGACCCGCCGCGACCCGGACGACCCCGCCACGGTGGCCCGGGTGCTGGACACGCTGCGGGAGACCGTCGACGGGGACGACACGGCCGTCGGCGTCCTGCTCGAGCTGCTCGACGCCCTCGCCGAGGCCGACTCGCTCGGCACCGGGCCCGGGGTGTGGAGCCCGTGGCGGCGCACCCTCATCCAGGGCCTGTCCGGCCGCTGCCTGTCCGCGCTGGACGGCAGGCCGTTCGTCGAGCCCGGCCCGCCGGACCCGGCGTACAAGGAGATGGTCGAGGCGGTCGCGGAGGACGACCAGCCCCAGGTCCGGTTCTCCACCGGTGACGACGTCGCGACCGTCGCCGTCGCGGTCCCGGACCGGCGCGGGGCGCTGTCCGCGGTCGCCGGCGTGGTGGCGCTGCACTCGCTGCAGGTGCACGCCGCCGATCTCGCGACCGAGGCCGGGGTCGTCGTGGTCACCTTCGCCGTGACCCCGCGGTTCGGGGGACTGCCGGACCCGGCGCTGGTCCGGTCCGACCTGGTCCGGGTGCTGTCCGGATCGCTCGAGCTGGGCGCGGCGCTGGCCCGCAAGGAACGCGACTACGCCCCCTCCACCCCGGAGGTGGAGCGCACCGCGCCGCCGCGGGTGCTGTGGTTCGACGACGAGGCCACCGGCGCCGTCGTGCTCGAGCTCCGCGGGACCGACCGGATCGGTCTGCTGCACCACGTCACCGCCGCGCTGGAGCGCACCGGGATCGATCTCGTCTGGGCCCGGGTCGAGACGCTCGGGTCGTCGGTCGTCGACTCGTTCGGCATCGCCGGGGCACCGGAACGGGCCGCCCGCAAGGAGATCGAGCGTGCGGTGCTGGCGGTCGCGGCCGGGCGGTCGGCGGCCCGCGCCTGAGCCGACCGGGGCCCGGACGCGACCCGGGCCGGGAACGGGGGCATCCTCTCGGGGCGAAACCGCGTCCGGAGGGGGAAGCGATGAAGCTGGTGACCGCGATCGTCAAGCCGTTCGTGCTGGCCGACGTCAGGGAGGCCCTGGAGGGGATCGGCGTGCTCGGCATGACCGTGACCGAGGTGCAGGGCTACGGCAGGCAGAAGGGCCACACCGAGGTCTACCGGGGTGCCGAGTACCAGGTCGATCTCGTGCCGAAGGTGCGGATCGAGGTCGTGGTCGGCGACGAGGTGGCGGACCGGGCCCTGCAGACCGTCGTCGACGCCGCACACACGGGGCGGATCGGCGACGGGAAGGTCTGGCTGACCGCCGTCGAGACCCTGGTGCGGGTACGGACGGGGGAGCGGGGCGCCGACGCCGTGTGAGCGGCGCGCACCCGGCCGCCGTAAGCGGTGCTCGGGTGTGCCGTGCCGGACACGCCGCGTGACCGGAACGATCCCGGCCGCCCGACCGTTTCATCCCACATGTCCACCGCCGGTGCCGTGCCGCTCGACGACGTGCCCCTGCCCCTGCCCACGCCCCGACCGCCGGCGCGGCGGCGGACCCCGTCCGCGCGGACGCGGACGCCGGGCCGCTCGTCGTGCACCTGCCGGGGGGGACGTTGCTGCTGGTCGCGGGCCTGCCCGGGGCTGGCAAGTCCACGCTGCTGGCCGAGCTGACCGCGTGCCGGGGCGTCCGGGTCCTCGACTCGGGGGAGTCCCGCGCCGCGCTCGCGGCCCGGCTGCCGGCGGGGACGCCGTACGCGGCCTACCGCTGGCTGACCCATCTGGCCCACCGCGCGTCGGTGGCCGGGGCCTGCGCCGGGCCGGCGGACACCGTCGTCGTGCACCTGCCGGCGACCGCGCCCCGGGTGCGGGCCGCGGTCCGTGGGCTCGCCCGGCTGACCGGCCGCGCGCCGCACCTGCTGTGGCTGGACGTGCCGGCGGGACAGGCGCTCGCCGGGCAGCACGCGCGCGGCAGGGTCGTGCGGTCCCGCCCGTTCGACCGGCACGCCGGGCGTGCGGCACGGACCGCGGACCTGCTGCGTGCGGGGGGGGTGAACCGGGCTGGACCTCGGTGCGGACGACCGATCGCTCCGGCGCCCGCCGGGGCCTGGCGCTGGCCAAGTAGGCTGGTAAGGGTGTTCGACTCCCTCTCCGAGCGGCTCGGATCCACGCTGCGTGATCTCCGCGGCAAGGGCCGGCTCTCCGACGCCGACATCGACGCCACCGCGCGCGAGATCCGGATCGCGCTGCTGGAGGCGGACGTCGCCCTGCTGGTGGTCCGCGGGTTCATCGCGCGCATCAAGGAACGGGCCAAGGGGTCGGAGGTCTCGCAGGCCCTGAACCCCGCCCAGCAGGTCGTCAAGATCGTCAACGAGGAGCTCGTGACGATCCTCGGCGGCGAGACGCGGCGGCTGAACCTCGCCAAGGAACCGCCGACGGTCATCATGCTGGCCGGTCTGCAGGGCGCCGGTAAGACGACCCTGGCCGGCAAGCTCGCGCGCTGGCTCAAGGGGCAGGGGCACACCCCGCTGCTGGTGGCGTGCGACCTGCAGCGCCCGAACGCGGTGAACCAGCTGCAGATCGTCGGCGAGCGCGCCGGCGTGCAGACCTTCGCGCCGCACCCGGGCGCCACCGGGTCCGGTGAGCTGCCGGAGGGCCCCGGTGACCCGGTCGGCGTCGCCCGCGGCGGCATCGCGCACGCCCGCGAGAAGCAGTACGACGTCGTCGTTGTCGACACCGCGGGCCGCCTCGGTGTCGACGAGGAGCTGATGCGCCAGGCGTCCGACATCCGGACGGCGGTCGCCCCGGACGAGGTCCTGTTCGTCGTCGACGCCATGATCGGTCAGGACGCGGTGGCGACCGCCGAGGCGTTCCGCGACGGCGTCGGCTTCACCGGTGTCGTGCTCACCAAGCTCGACGGCGACGCCCGCGGTGGCGCCGCGCTGTCGGTCCGCGAGGTCACCGGGCAGCCGATCCTCTTCGCGTCGAACGGCGAGAAGCTCGAGGACTTCGACGTCTTCCACCCCGACCGGATGTCCTCGCGCATCCTCGGGATGGGCGACCTGCTCACCCTGATCGAGCAGGCCGAGCAGGTCTTCGACGCCGAGCAGTCCGCCGCCGCCGCGCAGAAGATCAGCTCCGGCGAGCTGTCCCTGGAGGACTTCCTCCAGCAGATGATGCAGCTGCGCAAGATGGGGCCGATCGGCAACATCCTCAACATGCTCCCGGGCGCCAACCAGGGGCAGATGAAGGCCGCGCTCGAGCAGGTCGACGACAAGCAGATCGACCGCCTGCAGGCGATCATCCGCGGCATGACCCCGGCCGAGCGGGACGACCCGAAGATCATCAACGCGTCCCGGCGGCAGCGGATCGCGACCGGCTCGGGCGTCACCGTCTCCGACGTGAACGACCTGGTCAACCGCTTCTTCGAGGCCCGCAAGATGATGAAGCAGATGGCCGGTCAGTTCGGTTTCGGCGGCGGCGGGCGCAAGGCCACCAAGAAGGTCCCGAAGAACGCGCGCAAGGCGAAGCAGGCGAAGAAGCGCCGCAGCGGCAACCCCGCGAACCGGGCCGGGCAGGCCGGCGGGCCGGACCTGTCGAACCTGCCGCCGAGCCTGCAGCAGCTCCCGCCGGGGCTCGCCGGGATGGACCAGCTGCCGCCCGGCTTCGACCCGTCGACGCTGGACTTCGGCAAGAAGAAGTGACGTAGGGTCGCCCGCTATGGGCGATCTTCCTGCCGCGGGGTGGCGGCTGCGCGGAACGGTGCTGGGCCCCGCCGGGGCGGAGCCGGCCGACCTGTACGTCGACGGCTCCGGGCGGATCGTCGCCGAGCCGCTGCCGGGCGCCGAGGACCTGGTCACCTCCGGGTGGATCGTGCCCGGCCTGGTCGACGCGCACTGCCACGTCGGCCTCGGCCCGGACGGCCCGGTCACCGACCTCGAGGAGTGCGCGGCGCAGGCCCGCACCGACCGTGACGCGGGCACCCTGCTCCTGCGGGACTGCGGTTCCCCGGTCGACACCTCGCCGCTGCAGGCCCGCGACGACCTGCCCGAGATCATCCGGGCCGGGCGGCACGTGGCCCGGCCGAAGCGCTACATCCCCGGGCTCGCCGCCGAGCTGGACGACCCGCGGCTGCTCGTCGACGAGGTGCGCACCCAGGCCGCCCGCGGCGACGGCTGGGTCAAGCTCGTCGGCGACTGGATCGACCGTGGTCTCGGCGACGGCGCCGACCTCGCCCCGCTCTGGCCGGACGAGGTGCTCGCCGAGGCGATCGCCGCCGCGCACGACGCCGGTGCCCGGGTCACCGCGCACGTCTTCGGCACCGAGGCGCTGCCCGGGCTGATCGGCGCCGGGATCGACTGCATCGAGCACGGCCCCGGTCTCACCGACGACCTGATCGGCGAGATGGCCGCGCGCGGCACCGCACTGGTGCCGACGCTGATCAACGTCGAGACGTTCCCGTCGATCGCCGACAAGGCGACGAAGTACCCGCGCTACGCCGGGCACATGCGGGACCTGCACGCGCACGCCTGGGAGACCGTCGGGAAGGCGATCGAGGCCGGGGTGCGGGTCTACGTGGGGACCGACGCCGGCGGTGGCATCCGGCACGGCCGGATCGCCGACGAGGTCGCCGAGCTCGCCCGGGCCGGGCACCCGGACCCGATCGGCGCCGCGAGCTGGGCGGCGCGGGAGTGGCTGGGCCGCCCGGCCGGTCCGGTCCCGGGCGCGCCGGCCGACCTGGTCGTCTACGACCGTGATCCGCGCGACGACCTCGGCGTGCTGCGGGGCCCGTCGGTGGTACTGGTGCGCGGACGTCGGGTATCAGTGGGGGCATGACCTCCACGCCCGGGCCGCCGGGCGGTCCCGCAGGCTTCTCCGGCGCCTACCGGCCGCAGGCCGGTGCGTTCGGCCTCGACCCGTCCCCGACACCGCGGGTGCGGTGGGGGTTGTGGGCGTTCCTGGTCGTCGAGGCGGTGTTCCTCGGCTCGTCGGCCCTGGTCGGGCTGGCGATCGACGTCGACTCCGCCGGCGAGGTGCTGCTCGCGATCGCGGTCCCGACCGTGCTCGCCGCGCTGACCTGCATCGGCTGGACGCTCTGGCGGGGCGACGGTCCGGTCGCCGACCTGGGGCTGCGGTTCCGCTGGGAGGACGTCGGGGCCGGACTGCTGATCGGGATCGCCGGGCTGTTCGTCACCGTCCCGGCCGCCTTCGGCTACCTCTACCTGGTTGGTCCGGACCTCACGACGTCGGTCGGCGTCGCCTTCGAGGGGATCCGGACGACCTGGCCGGTCGCGCTCGCCGTCATGTTCGGCATCGTGGTGATCGCCCCGGTCTGCGAGGAGATCGTCTACCGCGGGCTGCTGTGGAACGCCGTGGCGAAGTGGGTCGCCAACCGCTGGGTGGTGTTCCTGGTGACCACCGCCGTCTTCGCCGTCGCCCACCTGGAGCTCCTGCGGGCGCCGCTGCTGTTCGTGGTGACGCTGCCGCTGGGCGTCGCACGGCTGCTCACCGGGCGGCTGACCGCGGGTGTGGTCGCGCACGCGGTGAACAACTTCCTGCCCGGACTGGCGCTCGCGCTCATGCTGGTCGGGTTCGTCCCTGCCGTCTGACGGCCGTCTGGCAGAATGGTCGATCGGGCCCGTGGCCGGCCCTCTACCAGCCACGGCCGATGACCTTCGAGTGAGCGAGCCCGTACCCCACGCGAGCACCAGCTGACTCATCGCAGCACGAATCGACATTCGCGAGGAGCACCACAGCGTGGCCGTCAAGATCAAGCTGATGCGTCTGGGCAAGATCCGTCAGCCGTACTACCGCGTCGTCGTCGCGGACTCCCGTACGCGGCGGAACGGCCGGGCCATCGAGACCATCGGCAAGTACCACCCGAAGAACGAGCCGAGCCTCATCGAGATCGACTCGGAGCGGGCGCAGTACTGGCTGGGTGTCGGCGCGCTGCCGACCGAGACGGTGCAGAACCTGCTCGAGATCACCGGTGACTGGCAGAAGTTCAAGGGTCTGCCGGGCACCGAGGGCACCCTGAAGCCGCAGGCGGAGAAGGCCGACAAGCTCGCCCGCTTCCAGCAGGCGCTGGCCCAGGCCAACGACGAGCCGAGCACCCCGGCCACCACCCCGAAGAAGAAGGGCGGCGGCGACCGCGTCGGCAAGACCGCGGACGACGCCCCGGCCGAGGCCGCCACCAAGAGCGACGACGTCGTCGACGCCACCAAGGACGCCGACGCGCCTGCCGCCGAGTCGTGACCCTCCTGGCGGACGCGCTCGAGCACCTCGTGCGCGGCATCGTCGACCACCCCGACGACGTCCGGGTGGACCTGGTCACCGGCCGTCGTGGGCGGATCCTGGAGGTCCGGGTGCACCCCGACGACCTGGGCAAGGTGATCGGCCGTGGTGGCCGCACCGCCACCGCCCTGCGCAACGTGATCGGCGGAGTGGGCGGCCGCGGGGTGCGGGTCGACGTCGTCGACACCGACCGGTGACCAGCAGCAACCCACGCACCAGCGACGCCGGCCGGGACCAGGTCCTGGTCGGCGTCGTCGTGCGTGTGCACGGTCTGCGCGGCGAGGTCGTCGTCGAGTCGCGGACCGACTCCCCGGAGGAGCGGTTCGCCCCCGGAGCGGTCCTGCACGGCAGCCGCCGGCGGGGGAGCGGGCCGGGGCCTCTCACGGTGGCCACCTCCCGCGCGCACTCCGGGCGCTGGCTCGTCCTGTTCGAGGGTGTCGGCGACCGTGACGGGGCCGAGGAGCTCCGTGGCGTGCAGCTGCTGCTGCCGACGACGGAGCTCGCCGAGCCCGACGACCCGGAGGAGTTCCACGTCCACCGGCTCACCGGCCTGCGGGCCGAGCTGACCGACGGGACGCCGGCCGGGACGATCACCGACGTGGTGCACGGTCCCGGGGGATCGCTGCTGGTCGTGACCCGGCCCGCCGGGCACGAGGCGATGGTCCCGTTCGTCGGCGAGATCGTGCCGGAGGTCGATCTCGAGGGCGGCCGGGTCGTCCTCGATCCGCCCGAGGGGCTGCTCGACCCCGAGGAGTGAGCACCGGTGAGGCCCGGCGTCGCACGACGCCGGGCCTCTTCCGTGGCCGCGTTGTCAACATCGGTTGACAGCCCGTCGATGTCAACTTATGTTGACAGGCATGAGCGATGCGACGGCGGTGGCCGCGGCGGCGTCCAGCAAGGACCCGGCCGTCGGCCTGGCGGCGGTGGCGGCCCTGCGCGGCCTGCAGGAGTCCCTGGAGGAGCTGCAGGTGACCAGTGCACGGGACCAGGGCTGGTCCTGGCAGCAGATCGCCGACGCGCTCCGGATCAGTCGCCAGGCGGTGCACAAGAAGTACCGCCGGCTCGGGCTGTAGCGGCCCGCGACGAGGGGAGAGCACGTGTTCGAGAGGTTCACCGACCCGGCCCGGCGTGCCGTCGTCGTCGCCCAGGAGGAGGCGCGGGGGCGCCACGCCGACCGGATCGGCCCGGAGCACCTGCTGCTGGGGATCCTGCGCTGCCCGGGGACGCCGGGGGAGGAGCTGCTGCGTGCCGCCGGCGTCGGTGCGGCGCAGGTCGACCACGACCTGGCCCGCGCCCGGCCGGACGACGCCGACGCCCTCGCCACCCTCGGCATCGACCTCGACGAGGTGCGCCGGGCCGCCGAGGAGTCCTTCGGGCCGGGCGCCCTGGACCGGACCGGTGGGCGCCGCGGACGGTGGTTCGCCGGGCACGTCCCGTTCGACCGGCTCACGAAGAAGGCCCTGGAGCTCGCGCTGCGGGAGGCGATCTGCCTGGGGGACCGGCACATCGGCACCGAGCACCTGCTGCTGGGGCTGCTGCATCCCGGTCACACGGCGTCGCAGGTCCTCCAGGGGCGGGGCGTGACCCTGCAGGGGACGCGGCGGACGGTCGCCGAGCGCCCCGGCCGCCGGGCGGGCTGACCGCCACCCGTGGATCCGGCCGCCCGTCAGGCCCGGTACTCGTCCAGCGGGTCGCCGGCGGTGTCGTCGGCCGGGTCGTCCGGATCCTCCGTCGGGTCGACCCGGGTCTCCGCCGACCGCACCCCGGCCGTCTCGGCGAGGGTCGCGGCCAGCGAGTTCAGGTCGCCCCGCCCGTCCAGGCGCAGCGTGAGCGCGGCGACCCGGCCGCCGTCGCCGGTGACCGACCCGCGGTGCACGGACACCCGGGCGACGGAGAACCCGGCGTCGGTGCAGCGTTCGAGGACCCCGCGGAGTTCGAGGACCCCGCGGAGCACACCCAGGCCGTCGTCGTAGCGGATGCGCAGCACCGGCGGGCGGCGACGGCGGCGCCGGACCGCCCGGGCGAGCGGCTGCAGCCCGCGGGTCACGAGGAAGTGGGCCGCGGTCGCGAGCACGGCGAGCAGCGGCAGTCCCGCCCCGCAGGCGGTGCCGACCGCGGCGGCGAGCCAGATCGTGGCGGCGGTCGTGAGGCCCCGCACGACGTCCTGCCGGACGAAGATCAGCCCGGCGCCGATGAACCCGATCCCGGAGACGATCTGCGCCGCGATCCGGGACGGATCCAGCGCGACGTGCTCGGTCGCCAGCAGGTCCGCGAAGCCGTACTTCGAGATCACCATGAACACGGCCGCACCCACGCCGACGAGCACGTGCGTCCGCAGGCCGGCGCTCTTGGCCCCCGCCTCGCGCTCCAGGCCGATGGCCGTCGTCAGGACCAGGGCGAGCAGGACCGGTGGTAGGAGGTCCCACTGGGCCTCGGTGGACCACAGCGGACCCGACCAGCCGTCCGGCACTGCCGACCTCCCTCGTCGTCCGGGAATGCGGGGCTGCGACGATCCGCCGCGTGCGGATCGACGTCGTCACCATCTTCCCCTCCTACCTCGAACCGTTGCGCGAGGCACTGCTGGGGCGGGCGGTCGAGCGCGGCCTGCTCGAGGTCGGGGTGCACGACCTGCGCCGCTGGACCCACGACGTCCACCAGGCCGTCGACGACTCGCCCTACGGCGGCGGGCCGGGGATGGTCATGCGGCCGCAGGTCTGGGGCGACGCGCTCGACGAGGTGCTCGCCGGTCCGCCGGCCCGGCTGGTCGTCCCGACCCCGGCCGGCCGGCCCTTCACCCAGGAGACCGCGCGCGCCTGGTCCGCCGACCAGCGCCTCGTGTTCGCCTGCGGCCGCTACGAGGGCATCGACGAGCGGGTGCTGCTCGACGCGCGGGCCCGCGGGACCCGGGTCGACGAGGTGTCGATCGGTGACTACGTGCTGGTCGGCGGCGAGGTCGCGGTCCTCGTGATGGTCGAGGCCGTCGCCCGGTTGCTGCCGGGGGTGCTCGGCAACCCGCGCTCGGCGGCGGAGGACTCGTTCTCCGACGGGCTGCTCGAGGGGCCGTCCTACACCCGTCCCGAGACGTGGCGGGGGCTCGCCGTGCCGGACGTCCTGCGCAGCGGCAACCACGCCGCGATCGACCGCTGGCGCCGCGACCGGGCCCTGGAGCGCACCCGCGACCGGCGCCCCGACCTGCTCGATGCGCTTCCCGACGGCGCGCTGGACGCCGCCGACCGCGCCGCACTGGCCGCCGGGCGCACCGACGAGGACGGGTCGCCGGCCGGCTGACCGGTCCCGGCGGGGGCCCGCACCGCCCCGGGCGGGCTCCGGTCCCCGGGCTCCGGAGCGCCGGACCCCGCGGGCGGACCGGCCACCGGGTGTCCGGGCCGATCGGGCCGTCTGGCACTATGGACGGGTTGCCAGCGCCGTGTGCGGTGCCCGGTGACGGTCCCGTGCGCCACCCGGTCGACCCGGGGAGCGCCGGCCGCGCCGGAGCCCGCCATCCGGACGAGCGTCCCACCACCAGGTACGGACGGCCCGGATGACCCGGGAGAAAGCCCCGGAACGACCCGGGGCGGCACCGTATGAACCGCACGAACGACACACGAGGACGGACGTCGACATGAACACCCTGGACGCACTGGACGCGGAGATCCTGCGCTCCGACATCCCGGACTTCCGGCCCGGCGACACCCTCAAGGTGCACGTGAAGGTCATCGAGGGCAGCCGCACCCGTACCCAGGTCTTCCAGGGCGTGGTCATCCGCCGCCAGGGCTCCGGCGCCCGCGAGACCTTCACCGTCCGCAAGATCTCGTTCGGCGTCGGCGTCGAGCGCACCTTCCCGGTGCACACGCCGAACATCGACAAGATCGAGGTCGCCACCCGCGGCGCCGTCCGCCGGGCGAAGCTCTACTACCTCCGTGACCTGCGCGGCAAGGCCGCGAAGATCAAGGAGCGCCGGGAGACCCCGACCGCGTCCTGACCGTCACCCCGTCGTGACGGTCCGGTGACGTAATCTCGTCGCGTGGCCTTCCCCGAGCTCCCCGATGACCGCCGGGCCCGCCCCCGGCGGTATCGCGGCAGCGACGCCCCCGAGCGCACCGGTCGGCGGCGGGCCCCCGAAGGGTCCCCGCCCCCGGCCGCCGAGGACCAGGACTGGCTCCTCGGGACCCCGCCGCACAGCGGGGCCCCGCCCGCGGGGGACGACGGGGCGGCCGAGCCCGAGGCGCGCGGTGTACGCACCCGGCACGCGTCGGAGGCCGATGCGGACACCTCCGGCGACGCCCCGCGCGGGCGCCGGTACCGCAACGGCTACGAGGACCTGACGGGCGAGCGGACCGGCCGGCACGGCGGGCCCCGCAACGGGTACGCCGAGCCGGAACCGTACGGCCCTGCCGACGCGGGCCCCGGGCGGCAGAGCAACGGGAGCGGTGACGGCGGGGACTCCCTCCGGGCACGCTATGCCGACCGGCTGCGCGACTCGCCGCCGTACGAGGCCCCTCCGGACCGGCAGCCCGGCGACGACCGCCGGCCGCCCCCCGGCCGCACCGGCGGGCACCGCCGCGCCCCCGAACAGTTCGAGGCGAACGGGACCGGCTCCCACCGCCGAGGCCCGGAGGCCACCGGCAGGCACGGCGCGGCCGATGCCCCCCGCTCGCCGGCACGCAACGGTGGTCCGGCCGGCTACGGGGCCCCCGGTCACGAGGCCGATCCGGCGCACCACGGCGGCCCGGACGGCCGTCCCCGTGACCGCAACGGTCGCCCCGGTGGCCCGAACGTCCAGGACGGCGGCGCCCGGCACGACCGCCATGGCGGACGCGCCGGCCTCGGCGCCCCGTTCCGCCAGGACGGTCCGCCATCCGGCGCGGGCCCCGTTCCCGGGCAGGACGCCCGGCCGTCCCGCCGTCGCGCCGCTCCCGACGGTGCCGTGGCCGCTCCCGGACCGGCATGGGCCCCGGGCCGTCCCGGCTCGGAGGCTCCGGCCGCCCCCGGGCCCCGTCGCGGCCCCGGCCCGGGCGGTCCCGCGGCCGCGCGGCCGCCCGGCCGCGCTCCCGCCGCACCGCAGGCCCCGCCGCCGTACGGCGTGGACGCCGCCCACGGCGGGCCCGCCGCGCCCGTCCGGCCGCCCGGTCCCGCCGAGGACCCGCGGCGCCCCCACGGCCCGGCCGACGACGCCGGCCCGGCGGAGGACGACGACCTCCACGACCAGGCGCCCCCGACCGAGACGCTCCGGCGCCCGTCGCGACGCCGCAGGGGGGCCGCCGGACCGCCGCCGGACCTCTCGCCGCAGGACGAGGCCACCGGCACCGTGGCGCCGCACGACCTCGACGACGACGCCGAGCAGGCCGGTACGGAGCAGGTGGACGACAGGAGCCGGCGCGCGGGGAAGCGCTCCGGACCCGTCGGAGCCGGCGCGAAGCTCGCGGCGATGGCCGGGCTCGGGAAGGGCCCGGACGGCGAGAAGCAGAAGCTCGCGTTCTGGAAGGAGCTGCTGCTCCTGGCCGGTGTCGCGCTCCTGTTGACCGTCCTGATCCAGACCTTCCTGGCGAAGGTCTACGTGATCCCGTCCGGGTCGATGGAGACGACGCTGCACGGCTGCACCGGCTGCACCAACGACCGTGTGCTCGTCGACAAGGTCACCTACAACTTCACCGACGTCTCCCCGGGCGACATCGTGGTCTTCCGCGGCACCGACGGCTGGGCCAGCGAGACCTACTCCGGTGAGGGGTCGGCGAACCCGCTGGTCAAGGGCCTGCAGACGCTCGGCTCGCTGGTCGGCGTGGCCCCGCCCGACGAGAAGGACTTCGTCAAGCGGGTGATCGCCGTCGGCGGCCAGACGGTCGCGTGCTGCGACGCGCTGAACCAGGTGATGGTCGACGGCCAGCCCCTCGAGGAGCCCTACGTCTACTACCTGCCCGAGGCCGGCCCGGCCCGGCAGATCCCGTTCGGGCCGATCACGGTTCCCGAGGGCGAGTACTGGATGATGGGCGACTCGCGGAACAACTCCGCCGACTCCCGGGCGGCCGGTCACGGCCCGATCCCGGAGGAGAACATCATCGGCAAGGTGCGGCTGATCGTGCTGCCCTTCGACCGGTTCGGCTGGGTGAGCTCGTCCGACCCCCAGACGACGGCCGAGGCGGCCGCCGCGCCGGGGCTGCCCGACGGCCTGCCCCTCGCGCTCGGCATCATGGGGACCCTGCCGCTCGCGGCCGGTCGGCGACGGACCCTGCGTGCCCGGGCCGACGCCGAGCGATTCCTGCCCGACACGCGCCACCCCACCGGGTGGCGCCGGAGATCCTGACCGGGAGCACCGTGCCGGTTCCCCCCGCCCGCGCCCGTACGGCCGCGGTGTCCCGCCGCGCGCCGGCCCGTCGCCGACGCCCGGTGCGGGTGCTGCCCGACGGCCTGCGCCCGCCCCGCGCCATCGTCCGCGACGCCGGCACCTGGACCCTGCAGACCGTCCTGCAGCGCCACGGACTCGGCCCGGTCGCCGGCGTCGACGAGGCGGGCCGCGGCGCCAGCGCCGGACCGCTGGTCGTGGCCGCCTGCGTGCTGCGCCCGGCCGACGCCGCCGCCCTCGACGGGCTCACCGACTCCAAGCTGCTGACGGCGTCCGCCCGCGAGCACTGGTACGGCCGCATCAGGAAGCGGGCGCTGGACCTCGCGGTGGTCGTGATCCCGCCCGCCGAGGTGGACCGCCGCGGTGTGCACATCGCGAACATCGAGGGGATGCGTCGGGCGGTCGCCGCGCTGACCACCGTCCCGCCCGGGTACGTGCTCACCGACGGGTTCGCCGTCCGCGGGTTCGGCCGTCCGGCGCTGGCCGTGCCGAAGGGCGACCGGGTCGCGGCCTGCATCGCGGCCGCGTCGGTGCTCGCGAAGGTCACCCGGGACCGCATCATGACCGAGCTGGACGCCGAGCACGGCGCCTACGGGTTCGCCGTGCACAAGGGGTACAACACACCCGAGCACGAGGGGGCGCTGCGCGCCCACGGACCGTGCCCGGAGCACCGGTTCTCGTTCGCGAACGTCGCCGCGGTGGCCGGGCGCGAGGTGCCGGGCGGGCTGGTCCACAATGAGACCGACCCCGACGAGGTGCTCGGCGACACCGGTGAGGTGGAGCCGGCCCGATGGGAACCGATGGAGACCGTCACAGGAGGAGCAGGCCGGTGAGCGCCGAGGATCTCGAGAAGTACGAGACCGAGATGGAGCTCACGCTCTACAAGGAGTACCGCGACATCGTCGCCCAGTTCTCCTACGTGGTGGAGACGGAGCGGCGGTTCTACCTGGCCAACTCCGTCGACGTGGCACCCCGGAACGCCGACGGCGAGGTCTACTTCGAGGTCCGGATGTCGGACGCCTGGGTGTGGGACATGTACCGGCCCGCGCGGTTCGTGAAGAACGTGCGGGTGGTGACGTTCAAGGACGTCAACATCGAGGAGCTCGACACCCCCGACCTGCGGCTTCCCGACAGCGACACCTTCCCCGGCTGAGACTGCCAGACCCCACCGACGGCGGACCCCGCCCGCGACCGCGGCCGGCGGTGCCGATCCCCAAGCGGGGAATCCGTCCACAGCGGCCCGATCCGCCGGTCCCGCGCCCCGCCGCGGGCCGATCGTGGATCCATGGCTGCGAAGGACGAGCTCGGCCGGCGCGGTGAGGACACCGCTGCCGAGTACCTCGAACGGGCACACGGCATGGTCGTGCTGGCCCGCAACTGGCGGTGCAAGGACGGCGAGCTCGACATCGTCGCCACCGACCCGGAACACCGGCTGATCGTCTGCGAGGTGAAGACCCGGTCGGGCACCCGGTTCGGGGAACCCGCCGAGTCGGTCACACCCCGGAAGATGCGCCGGATCCGCGGGCTGGCCCGGACCTGGATGGGCGCCCACCAGCTCGGGTGGACCGAGATCCGGTTCGACGTCGTCGCGGTGCTGATGCCGCCCGGTGGGCCTGCCACGCTCACCCACTACCCGGCGGCGTTCTGATGGGCGAGCTGGCACGGGTGTGGTCGGTCGAGCTGCACGGCGTCGACGGCGTCCCGGTCGAGATCGAGGCGGCGATCGGCGGCGGCATCCCGGGCGTCCACCTGGTCGGGCTGCCCGACGCCGCGCTGAACGAGGCCAAGGACCGGGTGCGGTCGGCGGTCGTGCACTCGGGGCGCCGGTGGCCGAACGAGCGGATCGTGCTCGCGCTCTCCCCGGCGACCCTGCGCAAGACCGGGAGCCGGTTCGACCTCGCCCTGGCCGCGGGAGTGCTCGCCGCCGCCGGGGCGGTCCCGGCGGACCGGCTCGCGGGCACCGTCCTGCTGGGGGAGCTCGCCCTCGACGGGCGGCTGCGGCCGGTCCGCGGCGTGCTGCCCTGCCTGCTCGCGGCCCGCGACGCCGGGATGTCCCGCGCCGTCGTGCCGCGCGCCGCGCTCGCCGAGGCGGCACTGGTCGACGGGCTGGAGTCGTACGGCGCGGAGTCGCTGTCCGAGGTGCTCGACTGGGCGGCCGGGAACCGCCCGCTCGACCGGGTCCCGCCCGTCACCGACCCCGGACCCGCCGATCCCGCACCGGAACTGGCCGACGTGATCGGCCAGGACGACGCCCGCCGTGCCCTGGAGATCGCCGCCGCCGGCGGGCACCACCTGCTGATGGTCGGCCCGCCCGGTACCGGGAAGACCATGCTCGCCCAGCGGATCGTGGGGCTGCTGCCCCGGCTCGGGCGGCCGGAGGCGTTGCAGCTCGCGGCGATCCGGTCGGTCGCCGGGCGGCTGGGGGAGTCCGCGCCGCTGAGCACGCTCGCGCCGTTCGTCGCACCGCACCACTCGGCCTCGGCGGCGGCGTTGCTCGGGGGCGGCAGCGGCGTGGCACGTCCCGGCGCGGTCTCGCTCGCCCACCGCGGTGTCCTGTTCCTCGACGAGTGCCCGCACTGGCCCGCCTCGGTGCTCGACGCGCTGCGCACCCCGCTGGAGGAGGGGGAGGTCCGGCTGTCCCGGGCCGAGGGCAGCGTCCGCTACCCGGCCCGGTTCCAGCTCGTCCTCGCGGCGAACCCGTGCCCCTGCGCACCCCCGATCGACCGGGACTGCATCTGTCGGGCGGACGCCCGCCGCCGCTACACGTCCCGGCTCTCCGGCCCGCTGCTCGACCGCGTCGACCTGAGGGTGGCGATGCAACCCGTGACGAGGCTGGTGGTGCAGGGCCCCCGGGGCGACGACACGGCCACCGTCCGGCGACGGGTGATCGACGCCAGGACCGCGGCCGGTGAGCGCTGGTCCGAGCACGGCTGGCGGTGCAACGCCGAGGTCCCGGCACCGAGCTCCGGTCCCGGTTCCCGCTGCCGCAGGCGGTACTGGAACCCCTGGAGAAGCGCCTGCGTGCCGGTGAGCTGAGCGCCCGCGGGGCGGACCGGGCGCTGCGGGTCGCGTGGACCCTCGCCGACCTCGCCGGGAGCGACCGGCCGGACCGGCACGACGTCGACGCCGCCCTCTACTTCCGCGACCGGGGTGCGGCATGAACGCCGGCGGTGCGACCCGGCCGGCGCCGGGCAGCGGGCCGCCGGAGGAGGTCCTGCGGGCGCGGGCCTACCTGCTGCGCAGCGTGGAACCGCCGAACCGGCACCTGAACCGGCTGGTGGAGGAGTACGGGCCGGTCGAGGCCGCGGACCGGCTGCGGCACGGAGCGGTCCCCGACGAGCTGCTGCGCTCCGCGACGGCCCGCCGGGGCAGCGACCACACCGACGCCGATCTCGACACCGCGGCGGCCGCCGGGGCGCGGCTGCTGGTGCCGGAGGACCCGTCCTGGCCGGTGTGGCCGTTCGCCGCGTTCGCCGGTACCCGGCGGGCGGACCTGACCCCTCCGGTCGCGCTGTGGGCCCGTGGCCCCGGCGACGCGGCGGTGCTGGCGGACCGGTCGGTGACGATCGTGGGCTCGCGTGCGGCGACCCGCTACGGGCTGCACACCGCCGCCGACTTCGCCGCGGAGCTCGGCCGCCGGGGTGTCACCGTCTTCTCCGGTGCCGCGTTCGGCATCGACGCCGCGGCGCACCGGGGCGCGCTCGCCGCAGGCAGCCCGACGGTCGCGGTACTGGCGTGCGGTCCGGACCGGTTCTACCCGGCCGCGCACGAGGGCCTCATCGAGCGGATCGCCGAGCGCGGGCTGGTGCTGACCGAGTACCCGCCGGGCACGGTGCCCGGCCGGCTGCGGTTCCTGGTCCGCAACCGGCTGCTGGCGGCCCTCGGCGCCGGCTGCCTCGTCGTCGAGGCCGGGGCGCGCAGCGGGTCGCGGCGCACCGCGTCCGACGCGGTCGCCCTGCGCCGCCCGCTGATGGCGGTGCCGGGCCCGGTCACCTCGGGGCTGTCGGTCGGCTGCCACGAGCTGATCCGCACCGGGGACGCGAGCCTGGTGGGGCGGCCGGAGGACGTCCTGGAGGTCGTCGGCAGGCTCGGGGTGGACCTCGCGCCGCCGCCCGAGGGGGAGACGCGGCCGACCGACGGGCTCGCCCCGCACGCGCTCGCCGTGCACGACGCGCTGCCGGCCCGGGCCGCGTGGCCGCCGTCGCGGATCGGCGAGGCGGCGGGCCTCGACGCCGACGCCGTGCGCGCCGCCCTGACCGAACTGGAGGAGCACGGCCTGGCCGAGCACCACCAGGGGATGTGGCAGCGCCCGGCGCGCCGGGGCGGTCCTTGACCGGGCCCCGTCGGCGGCGGACCGTCCGGGTATGGCCCGCGCCCGCACGGACGATCCCGGTCTCGCCGACGACGTCGCGGCCGCCCTGGAGGCCTTCACCGGCCACCTTCGCCACGAGCGCGGACGGTCCCCGCACACCGTGCGCGCCTACCGGTCGGACCTCACGGACCTGCTGCGGGACCTGCCGGCGCTCGTGGCGCTGGACCTGGACTACCTGCGCCGTGCGCTCACGGCCACCCACTCCGCCGGGGCGGGCCGGGCCACCGTCGCCCGCCGCACCGCCGCGGCCCGGACCTTCTGTGCCTGGGCGGTGCGCACCGGCCGGCTCGACCGCGACCCGGCGGCCCGGCTCGGTTCGCCGCGGGCCGGCACCGTCCTGCCGGAGGTCTCGGCCGCCGACGAGACCGCCGCCGTGCTGGACGCCGCGATCTCCGGTGCCACCGAGGACGCTCCGGAGGCGCTGCGCGACCTGTTGGTCCTCGAGCTGCTCTACGCGACCGGCATCCGTGTCGCGGAGCTGTGCGGCCTGGACCTGGACCGTGTCGACGAGGCGAGTCGTACGCTGCGGGTCCGCGGCAAGGGGGACCGGGAACGCACCGTCGTGTTCGGGGTGCCCGCCGCCCGCGCACTGCGGCGCTGGATCGAGCGCGGCCGCCCGGCCCTCGCGACACCGGCGTCGCCGCCGGCGGTGCTGCTGGGCGTCCGGGGCGGTCGGCTCGACGCGCGTGTCGCCCGGACCGTCGTGCACCGCGCGATGCGCGCCGTCCCGGGAGCCACCGACGTCGGCCCGCACGGTCTGCGGCACGCCGCGGCCACCCATCTCCTCGAGGGGGGAGCCGACCTCCGTTACGTACAGGAGTTGCTCGGTCACGCTACGCTGTCGACGACCCAGCTCTACACGCACGTGACCGTCGACCGGCTGAAGGTGGTTCATGACCAGGCCCACCCTCGGGCGTGAGGTGTCGTCACCGACGACCGTCCGGCCCGATCGCTTCCCCTGTGTCCTGGCCTCGGCCCTCGACCGGGTCGCCCAGCCGTCGGCGTCGCGCCCCCTCGTCGCGGTGCCTCCGCCGCCCGGGGACGGCCCCGCCGAGCAGTCCGACGACCCGGCTCCCGGGCCGGTCGCGGTGCACGTCGCGGAGCCCGGCCGGGTAGCGCCCGGAGGCGTCGGCGGACGGCGCGCCCTCCACCGGCGCGGCACGGACACCGGCAGCACGAGCGTCGGCGGCACGGGCACCGGCAGCGCGAGCGTCGGTGTCACGGGAACCGGTGGTACGGACGTCGGCGGCACGGGAACCGGTGGCACGGGAACCGGCAGCCCGGGCCCGGGCACCGGCACCGGCACCGAGGGTGCCGCGGATCGCGGGACCGCCACGGGCGCCGTCCGGATGGCGCTCGTCCCGGCCGTCGGTGCCGCTGCGGGGGCGCCGGAGCGCGACACGCCCGGCGCCGTCCGGGACCACCTGATCGAGACCGTCGAGCCGGAGGCGCTGCCGCTGTGGCGCGCCCACCTGGCCGTGCGGAGCGCCGACACCCGCCGGCTCCTGGTCGAGCACCACGCCCCCCTCGTTCGCGGGATCGGGGCGAAGCTGGCGACCCGGCTGCCGTCGTCGATCGAGCTGGCGGACCTCCTGCAGTCGGGGACCTTCGGGCTGATCGACGCCGTGGACCGGTTCGACCCGGCACGCGGGGTGCGGTTCGAGGGGTACGCGGCGCAGCGGGTCCGTGGCGCGATGCTCGACGAGCTGCGCGCCCAGGACTGGGTGCCGCGCACCGTGCGCTCCCGGAGCCGGGAGATCGAGCGCGCCCGCGAGGCCGTCCAGAGCAAGGTCGGCCGGCCCGCCTCCGACCGGGAGCTGGCGGCCGAGCTCGGGATCGGCCTGCGCGATCTCCGGCAGGCGGTGCGGCCGGCGCTGCTCGTCAGCGCCGACGATCTCGACGGGAACGCCGCACCCGGCCCGGCCGCCCTCGCCGCCGCCGACACCGCCGACCCGGTCGCCACCGCCGTCCGCCGCGAGACCGGTGCCGAGCTGCGCGCCGCGATCGCCCAGCTCGGTGAGCGCGACCGCACGGTGCTCCGCCTGTACTACGTCGAGGACCACACCCTCGCCGAGATCGGCGCGCTGCTGGGGGTCACGGAGTCCCGGGTCTGCCAGCTGCACACACGGATGCTCACGCGGCTGCGCACCCGGATGGAGCCCGCCCTCGCGGGATGACCGGCCCGGCCGGTCAGGGCGGAGCGCCGTCCCAGGGGAGCAGCCGCATCCGCGGCGGGCGCAGCAGGACCAGCGGATCGAGGTGGTCGAGCCGGTCCCGCCGCCCCCCCCAGCGCAGGCACGCGGCGACCGGGCAGCCCCCGTGCCCCGGCTCCAGGACGCCGACGGGGTCGCCCGATGCGACCCGGGCCCCCGTGGCGACGGCCGCCGTCACCGGCTCGTAGGTGCTGCGCAGCCCGTCGGGATGGTCGACCGAGACCACCCCGCGGCCCGCGACGGGCCCGGCATGGACGACGACGCCGTCGCGCGCCACGAGCACCGGCTGCCCGGGTGCACCCGCGAGATCGGCGCCCCGGTGGCCGCGCCCGTAACGGAACGTCGGCGCCCGGAACGGTCCCGTCACGGCAGGCACGGGCGCCAGCGGCCAGGCGTAGTGCGCACCGGGCGCCGGGATCCCGGCACCCGGCGGTCGCGGCGGTCGCGGTGGGACCGGCTCTGCGGCGCGGGCCACCCACGGCGGCGCCAGGGCCACCAGCAGCACCGTCAACGCGACGAGGACCGTCCCGGCCCGCAGGAGCGAGCGCCCGGCCCGTACGAGCGAGCGCCCGGCCCGCGTGAGCGCGCGCCTGGCCCGCAGGAGCGAGCGCCCGGACGGCACGGGCGGCGAGGGTGTCGTGACCACCCGTTCAGCCTGGATCCGCGACCGTCCGTCGCGGCGACGACCACCGGTCCTGGGGACGTACCGGCCGGTTGTGGACGGCCGCGGCCCGCGGCGGGCTCCGATGCGAGGGCCCCGAGGGCCCGGGCGTACACTGGTTCCCGCACCACGGTCAGACGTGGTGACTTCGCGCGCCCGCGTGCCCGGCGCGCCGTCCCCCAGGGTACGGCGCCGGGAGCGGAGGCCGGGCGGTCCCGCGGACCCGGTCGTCGAGTTCCACTCGCCGACCCGGGGAACCGGGTCCGGCCCCGCGGCAGGCGCCAGGGCGGTCCCACCACCGGTGGTCCGCAGAACCGCACGCGCGGCACCCGCCGCGCCCGACCGAGAGGTGATCACAGGCCATGGCCGTCGTCACCATGAAGCAGCTGCTCGACAGCGGCGTGCACTTCGGGCACCAGACCCGTCGCTGGAACCCGAAGATGAAGCGCTACATCCTCACCGAGCGCAACGGCATCTACATCATCGACCTCCAGCAGACGCTGTCGTACATCGACCGCGCCTACGAGTTCGTGCGCGAGACCGTCGCGCACGGCGGGACGATTATGTTCGTCGGCACGAAGAAGCAGGCCCAGGAGGCCATCGCCGAAGAGGCGGGCCGGGTCAACATGCCCTACGTGAACCAGCGCTGGCTGGGCGGCATGCTCACGAACTTCCAGACCGTGCACAAGCGCCTGCAGCGCCTCAAGGAGCTCGAGGCGATGGAGCAGACCGGCGGGTTCGAGGGGCGCACCAAGCGCGAGATCCTCACGCTGACCCGTGAGAAGGACAAGCTCGAGAAGACCCTCGGCGGTATTCGCGACATGTCCAAGGTGCCCAGCGCGGTGTGGATCGTCGACACCAAGAAGGAGCACATCGCGGTCGGCGAGGCCCGGAAGCTCAACATCCCGGTCGTCTCGATCCTCGACACCAACTGCGACCCGGACGAGGTCGACTTCCCGATCCCGGGCAACGACGACGCGATCCGCTCGGCCGCGCTGCTGACCAAGGTCATCGCGAAGGCCGCCGCCGACGGTCTGGTCTCCCGCGGCCAGCGCCGTGGCGAGGGCGAGGCCGCTGCGGAGCAGCCCCTCGCCGAGTGGGAGCAGGACGTGCTCGCCGGTAACGAGGTCGGCTCGGACGGCGCCAGCCTGGCCGCCGCCGGTGGCGACGGAGCGGACTCCGCGCCCGCCCCGGCGTCGAGCAGCAACGGCACCCAGAACTGACCCGCGGGGAGGGCCGGGGCCGACCGGCCCCGGCCCTCCCGGCGACCCGGTGATCCATTTCCCGTCACGACCCAGAGGACGAGAGACACCTGATGGCGAACTACAGCGCCGCCGACGTCAAGCGGCTCCGTGAGCTCACCGGCTCCGGGATGATGGACTGCAAGAAGGCCCTCGAGGAGTCCGAGGGCGACTTCGACAAGGCGGTCGAGCTCCTCCGCATCAAGGGTGCGAAGGACGTGGGCAAGCGCGCCGAGCGCGCCACCGCCAACGGCTTGGTCGTCGCCGACGGCGGCACCCTGGTCGAGCTGGACTGCGAGACCGACTTCGTCGCCAAGTCCGACGACTTCATCGCGCTGGCCGAGAAGATCCTCGCCGCCGCGGTCGAGCAGAAGCCGGCCGACCTGGACGCGCTGCGCGAGACCAAGCTCGACGCCGCCACCGTCGGCGAGGCCGTGCAGGAGCTCTCCGCCCGCATCGGCGAGAAGTTCGAGCTGAAGCGTTACGCCCGCGTCGACGGCCAGGCGGCCGTCTACCTGCACAAGCGCGCCACCGACCTGCCCCCGCAGATCGGCGTGCTGCTCTCCTACGAGGGCGACGACGCCGAGGCCGCCCGCGGCCTCGCGATGCAGGTCGCCGCGGCCCGCCCGGAGTTCACCACCCGTGAGCAGGTGCCGGCGGAGACCGTCGAGAACGAGAAGAAGATCGCCGAGGCCACCGCGCGCGAGGAGGGCAAGCCCGAGCAGGTGCTGCCCCGCATCGTCGAGGGCCGGGTCAACGGCTACTACAAGGACGTCGTGCTGCTCGAGCAGGCGTCCGTCGTGGACCCCAAGAAGTCGGTCAAGGCCGTCGCCGACGAGGCCGGTCTGACGATCAAGGGCTTCGTCCGCTTCGAGGTCGGCCAGAACTGATCTCCCGCCCCGGGCCGGGCGGTGCGAGCGGCACCGCCCGGGCCCGGAGTGAGAGAATCGGGACCACACCGCGAGTACGACAGGCCGGGGGAAGCAACCGTGATCGAGGAAACCCTCTTCGACGTCGAGGAGAAGATGGAGAAGGCCGTCGGCGTCGCGCGCGACGACCTCACCGGTGTGCGCACCGGCCGGGCCACTCCGAGCATGTTCTCCCGGATCGTCGTGGACTACTACGGCGCCGCGACCCCGCTGAACCAGCTCGCCTCGGTCAGCATCCCGGAAGCGCGGATGGCGGTCATCAAGCCCTACGACGCCAGCCAGCTCAAGGCCATGGAGAAGGCGATCGCCGAGTCCGAGCTCGGCGTGAACCCCAGCAACGACGGCCAGATCATCCGCGTGATCATCCCGCAGCTCTCCGAGGAGCGCCGCCGCGACATGGTCAAGGTCGCCCGCGGCAAGGGTGAGGACGCGCGCGTCGTCATGCGCGGGCTGCGCCGCAAGGCGATGGACGAGCTGCACCGCATCCAGCGCGACGGTGAGGCCGGCGAGGACGAGGTCGTGCGCGGCGAGAAGGAGCTGCAGGTCCTCACGGACCGCTACGTCGCGCAGATCGACGAGCTCGTGAAGAACAAGGAATCCGAGCTCCTCGAGGTCTGACCCGGTGCCCCCCTCCTCCGACGCCGTCGTCCCCGTGACCTCCGACCTTCCCGGTGACGGGCCGGCAGGCGCCCCGGGGACCCCGGAGGGCGCGAAACCGGTCCGCGGCCAGAAGGGCTACAAGCGGTCCCGGCTGGGCCGCAACCTCGTCGCCGCGATCGGTGTCGGCGTCGGTCTCGGTGCGGTCATCCTGGTCAGCCTGCTGATCGTCCCCCAGTGGTTCGTCCTGGTGCTGGCGGTCTGCACGGTCGTCGCGACCTGGGAACTGGCCGGTGCCCTGCGGCGCGGGGCCGACATCCGGGTGTCGCTCCCGGTGCTCCTCGCGGGCGGGCAGGCCATCGTCTGGCTGTCGTGGCCGTTCGGCCTGCGCGGCGCCGCGATCGCGCTCGGCGCGACGGTGCTGGGCTGCCTGCTCTGGCGGATGCGCGAGGGCGCGGCGCACTTCGTGCGCGACATCAGCGCCTCGATGTTCGTGGCCCTCTACGTTCCGCTGCTGGTCGCCTTCGCCGTGCAGATGACGGTCGCCCCGCAGGGCGTCGGCCGCGTCCTGACGTTCCTGCTCTGCGTCGTCGCCTCCGACGTCGGCGGGTACGCCGCCGGGGTCGTCGCCGGCCGGCATCCGATGGCCCCCACGATCAGCCCCAAGAAATCCTGGGAGGGCTTCGCGGGCTCGCAGGTCGCGGGCATGGCCGCCGGGTCGCTGTGCGTGGCGCTGTTCCTCGGCGTGCCCTGGTACTGGGGCACCCTCGTCGGCGCCCTGCTCGTCGCCACCGCCACCCTCGGCGACCTGGTCGAGTCGCTGGTGAAGCGCGACCTCGGCATCAAGGACATGGGCACCCTGCTCCCGGGGCACGGTGGCCTGCTGGACCGGATGGACTCCCTGCTGCCCACGGCGTTCGTCGCCTGGGCGGTGCTCGGGATCGTCGTCCCCGTCGCGTGAGACGCACCTGGACCGGGTTCGGCGGGCAGCAGAAGTCCGGCCCCGCCATCCCCAGCCCGAACATCTGGAACTGGCCCGAGGTCTACGAGACCGAGAACCGCGCGCAGGACGCCGACGGCACCCTGTGGGCGGCGTTGTGCGAGGAGACCGGCGGCTGGGCGGGGCTCGACGTCGTCGACGTCGGCTGTGGTGACGGTTTCCACCTGCCCCGCTTCGCCGAGGTCGCCGCGACCGTCACCGGCGTCGAGCCGCACCCGCCGCTGGTGGACCGGGCGCGGGAGCGCTGCGCCGCCGACGACCGGATCTCCGTGCACCGGGCCGGCGCCGAGCGGCTGCCGCTGCCCGACGCGTCCGCCGACGTCGTGCACGCCAGGACCGCCTACTTCTTCGGGCCGGGCTGCGAGCCGGGCCTGGCCGAGGCCGAGCGCGTGCTGCGGCCCGGCGGGGTGCTCGCCGTCGTCGACCTGGACTTCACGTCCCGGCCGTACGGGAACTGGCTGCGGGCGGACCTGCCCCGCTACGACCCGCCTGCGGTGGACAGGTTCTTCTCGGGCCAGGGCTTCGCGCTGCGCCGGGTGCGGTCGACCTGGCGGTTCGCCACCCGGGCCGACCTGGAGGAGGTGCTCCGTATCGAGTTCTCGGCGCGCACCGCGCGCCGGGCGATCGACGACGTCGCCGGCCTCTCGATCCAGGTCGGCTACCGGCTGCACACTCGGCGCCGCGCCACGGGGCTCGTCCTGCCCCGGGGATGACGGTCCGGATCAGGCGAGCGTGACGGACCCGTCGGCGACGGTGACCGGCCGCTGCTGCAGCGGCTGCTGGGCCGGGCCCTTCTGGACGCTGCCGTCGAGGCCGAACCGGCTGTCGTGGCACGGGCACACGATCTGGCCGTCGGTGACGGTGGAGACCGCGCAGCCCTGGTGCGGGCAGATCGCGGAGAGGCCGGTGAACTGCCCCGGCTGCGGCTGGGTGACGACGACCTGCTCGTCGGAGTAGATCTTCCCGCTCCCGACCGGCACCTCGGACGACGGCCCGAGGGTGGTGCCGGGGGCGCCCTGCGGGGCGTCGCCCGCCTCCTGCTGCCCACCGTCGTCGTCGGTGGTGGTGCCGCCACCGCAGGCCGCGACCGCGCCGATCGCGGCGACGCCGGCACCGGCGAACACGACGCGGCGGCCGACCTTCGGGCCGCGCGACGGCGGCGGCGGGGCGTCCGAGGTGGGGATGCGGTCGGGGAGGGTCATGGTGCTCCTCGGGCAGAGGCCGGACCGGGTCCGGCGCGTGTGGTGGTGCGGCAGGCGCGGAGTTCGGGGTCCGTGCCTCCCGGCGCCGCCGGGCGTTCCCGGGCGGCTGCGACCAGCGTCCCACGATGTCCGTTTCGGGGCCGCCCGGCGGGCGTGGACCGACGCTCACCGGACCGGGGGAGTGGCGGCGGACGGGCGAGCGGTCTCGCTACCGTGGACCCATGCCGTACACGATGCGCCAACCCTCGCTCGGTGTGCCCGCGCCGAGCCTGGAGATCGCGCTGGGCCTGCTGGCCTGGACGGTCGGTGCGGGCGGTCTCGCGAGCGGGTTCGGCACCGTGCTCGTCGCACTCGGGGTGTTCCTGGCCGCGTACCTGTGGTTCGTCCGGCGCCGGAACTCCGCGCTGGCGGTGACGCTGCACCCGGAGCGCAAGCGGCGGATGCAGCGACTGATCGTCGTCGGCGTCGCCGGGATCGTGCTGCTGCCGTCGATCCTCGCCCTGGTCGGCTACGGGGAGCTCGCGACGGCGTTGTCAGCCGCGCTGGTCGGGGTGCTGCTGATCCAGGCGTCGTCGGTGCTGGAGGAGCGCAGCCTGGTCGCGACCGGTGGGCTGGTCCTGCTGATCGCGGCGTTCGGTGCGTTCCTGGCGCTGACCTACGAGGGGCAGGGGACGGGCTCGTCCCAGGCGGTGATCGGGCTCGGCGCCGGGATCGTGCTGTGGGTGGCCGCGCTGCGCCGGCTGGGGATCCTCACGGACCTGTCCCGCCGCTACAACGTGCGCCTGCCCGGGGTCCGCTGAGCGCGGCTGGCACACTGGTGGGTGCCATGTCCAGCCTCCCGCTCGTCTTCGACGCACCCCGCCGCGGCACGCCGCCCCGCCACCTCGCCGACGTCGACCCGGCCGACCGCGCCGCCGTCGCGGCGGAGCTCGGCCTGCCGAAGTTCCGGCTCGACCAGCTCGCCCGGCACTACTTCGGGCGGCTCACCGCCGACGTCGAGGAGATGTCGGACCTGGGCGCCGACGCGCGGCAGCGCCTCGCCGCCCTGCTCCCGCCGCTCGTCACGCCGCTCACCGAGAAGGCGTGCGACGACGGCGCGACCCGCAAGACCCTCTGGCGCGGGCACGACGGTGTCCTCGCCGAGTCGGTCCTGATGCGCTACCCGGACCGCGCGACGGTCTGCATCTCCAGCCAGGCCGGCTGCGGGATGGCCTGCCCGTTCTGCGCCACCGGCCAGGGCGGGCTGCAGCGCAACCTGTCGACGGGCGAGATCGTCGACCAGGTGCGCCGCGCCGCCGCGGCGGCCCGGGACGGCGCGCTGGACGAGCCGGCCCGGCTCTCGAACGTCGTCTTCATGGGGATGGGCGAGCCGCTGGCGAACTACAAGCGGGTCGTCGCCGCGGTCCGCCGGATCACCTCGCCCGCGCCCGACGGCTTCGGCATCTCCGCGCGGGGCGTCACCGTGTCCACCGTCGGGCTGGTGCCGGCGATCGACCGGCTGCGCGAGGAGGGCGTCCCGGTGACGCTCGCGATCTCCCTGCACTGCCCGGACGACGAGCTGCGCGACACCCTCGTCCCGGTCAACAACCGGTGGAAGGTGTCCGAGGTCCTCGACGCCGGCCGCCGCTACGCCACGACGACCGGACGCCGGGTGTCGATCGAGTACGCGCTGATCCGCGACGTGAACGACCAGCCGTGGCGGGCCGACATGCTCGGGAAGGTGCTGCGGCAGCACATCGGCACGTCCCGGGTGCACGTCAACCTGATCCCGCTGAACCCGACCCCGGGCAGCGAGTGGGACGCCTCGCCGAAGCCCGTCGAGGAGGAGTTCGTGCGCCGGGTGCGTGCCACCGGCGTCGCGTGCACGGTCCGGGACACCCGCGGCCAGGAGATCGACGCCGCCTGCGGCCAGCTGGCCGCGTCGCACCCCGGCTGACCCGTTCCCACCGGCCCGGCCGGGGCGCGGTGGGAACGGTGCGCCGCGCTCAGAGCCGGTCGCCGGACTCCGGGTGGAACAGGTGCAGACCCTCGGACGACGGCGTCAGCGTCACCCGGTCCCCGCGGCGGGCACCCGAGCGTCCCCCGGTCCGGACGACGACGGTGCCCTCGCTCGGCCCGGTCAGCGACGCCGTGTCCGACAGGTCCCCGGAGGACTCGGCGAGCACTCCGTAGAGGAACGCGTCCGAGCCGAGCTCCTCGACGACGTCGACCCGGGCCGGGATGCCCTCGTGACCGTTGGAGGACACCGTCCACTGCTCGGGCCGGATCCCGACGGTGACCCGGGTGAGCTGCTGGGCGCCGATGGTGGAGCGGACGTCCTGCGGCAGCGCGACCTCGTGGCCCGCCAGCGTCACGCCGCGTTCGGTCACCGGCACGGTGAACAGGTTCATGGCGGGGGAGCCGATGAACCCGGCGACGAACGCGTTCTGCGGCCGGTCGTACAGGTCGGCCGGGGTGGCGAACTGCTGGAGCTTGCCGTCGGCGAGCAGCGCGACCCGGTCGCCCATCGTCATGGCCTCGACCTGGTCGTGGGTGACGTAGACGGTGGTGACGCCGAGGCGCCGCTGCAGCGAGGCGATCTCGGTACGGGTCGAGACCCGCATCTTGGCGTCGAGGTTCGACAGCGGCTCGTCCATGAGGAACACGCGCGGCTCGCGGACGATCGCCCGGCCCATCGCGACCCGCTGGCGCTGACCACCGGACAGCGCCTTGGGCCTGCGGTCGAGGTAGTCGGTCAGCCCGAGGATCTCGGCGGCCTCCTTGACCTTCTGCGCGCGGGCCGACTTCTCCACCCCGGCCATCTTCAGCGGGAACGCCATGTTCTCGCCGACCGACTTGTTCGGGTAGAGCGCGTAGTTCTGGAAGACCATCGCGATGTCGCGGTCGCGCGAGGGCACGCCGACCATGTTCTCGCCGTCGATGCGGATGGAGCCGCCGTCGATGTCCTCGAGTCCGGCGAGCATGCGCAGCGCCGTCGACTTCCCGGAACCCGACGGCCCGACCAGGACGACGAACTCGCCGTCCTCGATGGTCAGGTCCAGCCGGTCGACCGCGGGCTTGGAACCCGGGGTGTAGATCCGGCTCGCCTGGTCGAACACGACGTCAGCCACGGCGGGCCTCCTTCTCGATGGTGATCACGTGCCGGCGGCTCATGCTGCGGCTCACTTGACGGCGCCGAAGGACAGGCCCTGGACCAGCTTGTTCTGGGCGATCCAGCCGGCGATGACGACGGGCAGCGCGGCCACGGTCGCGGCGGCACAGAGGCTGGCGAAGTACAGGCCCTCGGAGGTGATGAACCCGACCAGGTAGACCGGCACGGTCGCCGCCCGCGACGCGGTGAGGTTCACCGCGAAGAAGAACTCGTTCCAGGCGAAGATCATGCAGATCAGCGCGGTCGCCGCCATCCCGGGGGAGATGATCGGCAGGACGACCTCGCGCAGCGAGCGCCACAGCGAGGCGCCGTCCATGCTCGCCGCCTCCAGGAGCTCCTTCGGGACCTCCAGGAAGAACGACCGCATCATCCAGACCGCGATCGGCAGGTTCATCGCGGTGTAGAGCACGATGAGGGTCCAGATGTTGTCGAGCGCGCCCATGTAGTTCACGACGACGTAGATCGGCACGATCGCGGCGACAACCGGCAGCATCTTCGTCGAGATGAAGAAGAACAGGACGTCCTGCGTCTTCTTCACCGGGCGCAGCGACAGCGCGAACGCGGCCGGGGTGCCGAGCACCAGGACCAGCAGCGTGGACACGACGGTCGCGAACACGGAGTTCAGCAGGTACGGGCCGACCCCGCCGGAGAAGACCTCGGCGAAGTTGTCCAGCGTCGGGGCGAAGAAGACCGTCGGCGGGACCGTGTAGGCCTGCGCCTCGGTCTTGAACGCGGTCATGACCATCCACAGCACCGGGAAGAAGAACCCGATGCCGACGATCCAGGCCAGCACCGTCAGCAGCGCACCGGTGCCCCGGCCCTTCCCCGGGCGGGCCGGGCTCGGCGGCGGTGCCGAGGTGGTCTTGTCGGCGACGGCGGTCATCACGCCTCCTCGGCGGCGGAGAAGCTGCGGAAGATCAGGCGCAGGGCCAGGGTGGCGATGATGATCGTCGCGACCACGGTGACCACGCCCATCGCGGCGGACTCGCCGATGTCGAAGCCCAGGAACGCCCGCTGGTAGATGTAGAAGGGCAGGTTCGCCGACGCCGTGCCGGGCCCGCCCTGGGTCATCATGTAGATCGTGTCGAACGTGTTGACCAGGTAGATCGCCCCGAGCACCACGCCCAGCTCGATGAAGCGGCGCAGGTGCGGCAGCGTCACCTCGCGGAACACGGCGAAGCCGGTGGCGCCGTCCATCCGGGCGGCCTCCAGGACCTCCGGCGGCTGCGAGCCGAGCCCGGCGAGGATCAGCAGCATCATGAACGGCGTCCACTGCCAGACCAGCGCGATGATCACCGCGGTCCGCGGGAACGTCGACACCCAGTCGGTCTGGCCGGCGCCGAACGGGCCGAGCACGAAGTTGACCAGGCCGTAGGTCGGGTCGAACAGCACCGTCTTCCACAGCAGCGCGCCGGCCACCGGGGTGATGAGGAACGGCGTGATGATCAGGGTCCGGACGATGCCGCGGCCGACGAACGCCCGGTTCAGCAGCAGCGCGATCGCCAGGCCCAGGATCATCGCGATCGCGACCGAGCCGAGCGTCAGGAGCACCGAGTTCAGCGCGACGCCCCGGAACTGCGAGTCGGTGAACACCGTCCCGTAGTTCTCCAGCCCGACGAAGCGCTGGCTGCCGGGGCGGACCAGGTTCCAGGACTGCAGCGAGTACCAGATGGTGATCAGGAACGGCAGCTGCGTGACGATGATCGTGAAGATCAGCGCGGGCAGCAGCGGCGCCCGGCGGATCCAGCCGTCCTTGCGCGACCCCGGCCCGGAGGCCGGTCGCGTCCGCGTCTCCTCGACGCGTTCGGCCGTGGCGGTCACTGGTCCTCCCCGGACTGCTGGTAGCCCTCACCGACGGTCTGGGCGTACTGCTGGGCCTGCTCGAGGGCCTCGTCGGTGCTCTGCTGCCCTGCGACGGCCGCCGAGATCTGCTGGCTGACCCGGGTGCCGAGGTCCTGGAACTCGGGGATCCCGACGAACTGCAGCCCGGTGTAGGGGACCGGGTCCCGGGTGGGACGGTCCTGGTTCGCGGCGTTGATCGCCGCCCGGGTCTGCGGGCCGTACGCCTTCGACGACTCGACGTACTCCGGGATCTCGTAGGTGGACTGGCGGGCACCGGGCGGGACCGAGGTCCAGCCGAGCTCCTCGCCGACCATCCGCTGGTAGGGCTTCGAGGTCATCCAGGACAGGAAGCGCCAGGTCGCGTCGACCTGCTCGGGGCCCTTGTCGGCGGTGGTCTTCGGGATCGCCAGCGCCCAGGAGTAGAGCCAGCTGGACGGCAGTCCGCCCGGGCCGGTGGGGGCCGGGGCGTACCCGACCTTCCCGACGACGTTGGACTCCTCCGGGTTCTCCAGCAGGCCGGCGGCGACCGTGGCGTCGAACCACATCGCGGTGTTGCCCTGGCTGAACTGGTTGCCGCACTCGGAGAACCCGGACCCGGCGGCACCGGCCTGCCCGTCGCGGCGGACGAGGTCGACGTAGAAGTTGGCGGCCTCGCGGACCTCGGGGGAGTTCAGCTGGGCGTTCCACTGCGGGTCGTACCAGCGACCACCCCAGGAATGGATCATCGCGTCGAGCGGGGCCATGACCTCGCCCCAGCCGGGCTTGCCGCGCAGGCAGATCCCGCCGCGGCCCTGCGAGCGGTCGGTGAGCCGGTCGGCGAACCCCGCGACCTGCTCCCAGGTCGGCTTCGCCGGCATCGTCAGCCCGGCCTGCTCGAAGAGGTCCTTGCGGTACATCAGGAACGCCGACTCGCCGTAGAACGGGACCGAGTACATGTGGCCGTCCGGACCGGACAGGGCGTTGCGGATGCTCGGGGTGAAGTCCTCGCGGTCGTAGCCCGGCGTCTGTGCCATCAGCGGGTCGAGATCGGTCAGCCAGCCGTTGCGGGCCCACTGCGGGGTCTCGTAGTTCGAGATCATCACCGCGTCGAACTCGTCGCCGCCGGTCGCGACCGATGCGGTGATCTTCGCGCGCGCCTCGTTCTCCGACAGGCTGACGAACCGGAGCTTGATGTCCGGGTTCTCCGCCTCGAAGCGCGGGCTGAGCTCGATCGCGTCCTCCATCTGCGGGTTGGACACGATCGCGATCGTCACGACCCGGGCGCCCTCGGGCAGGCCCAGCGTCCCCGCTCCCGCGCAGCCGGACAGGACCAGCGCGACCACGGCGAGCACCGAGGTGAGGACGGCGGAGCGGCGGCGGCGCGAACGCGGTCCGCCCGGCCCTCCGGTCGCGGTGTGCGCCGGCGGACCCGGAACGGCGGGTGGGCCGCCGGGTCCCGATCGGTGCAGCCGTCTGTTCACGAGCACCCCTCGTCGTCGAGAATGGCCTGATCGGTGTGATCTGACGCACGCCCGACCGGTGGATGCGTGTACGATATGCGCGGCGTAACCGCTTGCCTGTACTCTGTGCTCGTTCCGTGACAGGGAGGTGCACGATCGCGACCATGGCCGAGGTCGCCCGGCTCGCCGGGGTGTCCACCGCGACCGTCTCCCATGTGCTCAACGGCACCCGGCCGGTGCGCGAGCACACCCGCCGGCAGGTGCTCGCCGCCATGGCCGAGGTCAGCTACTCGCCCAACGCGGCAGCCCGCTCGCTCGCGACCGCCCGCACCCGCACCGTGGCGCTCGCCCTGTCCGCGATCTCCAACCCGTACCTCGGCGAGCTGCTGCACGGCGTCGAGGACGAGGCGGCCGCCGCCGGGTACACGCTGCTGCTCACCGATCCGCACGACGACCCCGGCACGGAGGCGACGGCCGTCGCCCGCCTGCGCAGCCGTGTCGACGGGCTGCTGCTCGCGCCGTCGGCGGACTCGTCGGGGACGCTGGAGGCACTGTCCGAACAGGAGGTGCCGGTCGTCCTGGTCGACCGGATGCTCGGTGGCGGCTACGACGAGGTCGGCGCCGAGAACGTCGAGCCGGTGGCCGGGCTGGTCCATCACCTGGCCGCGGCCGGGCACACCCGGATCGGGTTCGTCGCCGGTCAGGCCGGTCTCGCGACGACCGTCGAGCGGCTCGAGGGCTACCGGCTGGGACTGCGCCGCGCCGGGCTCGACTACGGGCTCGTCCTGGAAGGACACTCGGAGGCCGAGCCGGCCCGCAGCGCCGTCCGCTCGCTCCTGTCGGCCCCCGACCGGCCCGGCGCGCTGATCACCGGTAACAACGCCATGACCATCGGTGCGGTCCAGGCCGCGCACGACGTCGGCCTGGCGGTCCCCGGGGACATCGCCCTGGCCGCGTTCGACGACTTTCCCTGGGCCGACGCGTTCAGCCCGCGCCTCACCGTCGTCGCACAGCCGTTCGCCGAGATCGGCCGGGAGGCGGTGCGGCTGTTGCTGCGGCGCATGGCCGACGCGGACGCCGAGCCGCGGTCGGTGCGGCTCCCCACGACCTTCGTGCACCGGGACTCCTGCGGCTGCCGTTGATGATCAAGACGCGGTGCCGGACGCTACCGCGCCGGCGCCGATCGGTCCTCCCGGAGCGTCCTGCGGCTCAGCCGCGGCCCGCGAGGACCTCGGCCAGGTCGAACCCGACCGGCCGGTCCAGCTGTTCGTAGGTGCACGACTCCGGGGTGCGGTCCGGGCGCCACCGCACGAACTGGGTGGTGTGCCGGAACCGGGCGCCCTCCATGTAGTCGTAGCGCACCTCCACGACCCGCTCCGGGCGCAGCGGCACGAACGAGAGGTCTTTGCCGGCGTTCCAGCGGCTCGTCTCGGACTTGCGCGGGGTGCGCTCGCCCTCGAGCTGCTTCGCCCAGGCCCACGGGTGCTCGTCGAAGCCGGTGACCAGCGGCTGGAGCTCGGTCATCAGCTCCCGTCTGCGTGCCATCGGGAACGCGCCGACGACACCGACCGACACCAGCACCCCGCGCTCGTCGTGCAGACCGAGCAGCAGCGACCCGACGGCGTCCGGCCCGGACTTGTGCACCCGGTACCCGGCGACGACGCAGTCCGCGGTCCGTTCGTGCTTGATCTTGGTCATGACGCGCTTGTCCGGCTGGTAGGTCCCCGCCGGGTCCTTCGCGATCAGGCCGTCGAGCCCGGCGCCCTCGAACCGGTCGAACCAGCGCCGGGCGGTGCCGGTGTCGTCGGTGACGGGGGTGAGGTGCACCGGCGGGGCGGCGTCGGCGAGCGCGGACTCCAGGAGGTCGCGACGCTCGGCGAACGGCAGCCCGGTCAGGTCGTCGGCGCCGAGCGCGAGCAGGTCGAACGCCACGAACGACGCCGGCGTCTCGGTCGACAGGAGCGTCACCCGGCTCGCGGCGGGATGGATCCGCTGCTGGAGCGCCTCGAAGTCGAGGCGGTTGTTCGCGGGGTCCGCGACGACGATCTCGCCGTCGATCACCGCGCGGTCCGGGAAGTTCGCCCGCACCGCCTCGACGACCTCGGGGAAGTAGCGCGTCATCGGCCGCTCGTTGCGGGAGCCGATCTCGACGTCGTCGCCGTCCCGGAAGACGATCGAGCGGAAGCCGTCCCACTTGGGTTCGTACAGCCGGCCGTCGGGGATCGACGACGCGGGCTTGGCGAGCATCGGCTTCACCGGGGGCATCACGGGCAGGTCCACGGCGGGGAGTCTCCTCTCGGGCGGCGGTGCGGGCATCCCGGCTCGCCCGTCGGGGGGATGGACCTGCCGGCCGCCCGGAACTGATCGCCCGCCGGGATACTGGCCGGGTGGGACGCCTGCCGAGCCGCGACGAGCTCGACCGTGCCCGGGACCGGACGATCCCGGACGTGCTCCCCGGCCCCGGTGACCCGCCGCTGCGGGTGCTGTTCTGCGGGATCAACCCGGGCCTGGTCTCCGCGGCGACCGGGCACCACTTCGCCCGCCCCGGCAACCGGTTCTGGCCGGTGCTGCACGGGTCCGGGTTCACCCCGCGGCTGCTGACGCCCGCCGAGCAGGGCGAGCTGGCCGGGCTCGGGCTGGGCATCACCAACATGGCGCCGCGCGCGACCGCGCGGGCCGACGAGCTGACCGACGACGAGCTGGTCGCCGGTGGCGAGCACCTGCGCACCCTGGTCGGCGCCCGCGCGCCGCGCTGGCTCGCGGTCGTCGGGATCGGCGCCTACCGGACCGCGTTCGGCCGGCGCGACGCCGCGGTGGGGGAGCAGGACGACCGCCTCGGCGCCACGCGGGTCTGGGTGCTGCCGAACCCGTCCGGGCTCAACGCGCACTGGTCGCGGGCCGGGATGGTCGCCGAGTTCGCCCGGCTCCGCGCCGTGTCGGGCGGCTGATCAGTCCTGCGGGCCGGGCGGGGTGGTCGTGCGCAGGAACAGGCCGAGCGCGACGCCGACGGCGAGGAACACCACGACCCACCACCACGAGCCGCCCAGCGTCCAGATCGCGCAGCCGACGACGAGCCCGCCGCCGACGCCGTAGCCGACCCGGTTGAGCTGCCGCTTGCGGAACTCGTCCTCCACGTCCGGCATCCTGCCAGGCCCCGGTCGTCCGGAGCCGGACCGTCTCCGCCGAGATGCGGCTCAGCGCGAGTTCCCGATCACCGGGCGACTCTGGTCCGTATCTCGGCGGAGGGGACCGGGGCTCACGCGCCGTCGAGGTCGGGGAGGTCCGGGGGAGGGGCGCCGTCGCGGGCGTCGCGGTCGGCCCACTCCAGCAGCGGGTCGATGGCGAAGACGGCCTCGTCGATGCCCGCGTGCAGGTCGCCCAGCTCGGCGTATCGGGCGGGCATCGTGGCGATCGTGAAGTCGCCGGGCTCGCAGGCGTCGATCTCGTCCCAGCGGACCGGGGCCGACACCCGCGCGTCGGGCGTGCCGCGCACCGAGTAGGCGCAGGCGATCGTGTGGTCGCGGGCGTTCTGGTTGTAGTCGCCGAAGATCGCCGACGGGTCCCGGTCCTTCCGCCACCAGGACAGGTCGACCCGGTCGCAGCGCCGGCCGACCTCGCGGGCGAACGCGTGCGCCGCCCGGCGGACGTCGGCGAACCCGTGGTCCGGCGGGATCCGGACGTAGACGTGCAGCCCGGACCCGCCGGACGTCTTCGGGAATCCGGTGGCGCCGAGCTCGTCGAGCACCTCGTGCACGACGCCGGCGACCCGGCGCACGTCGTCCCAGCTCGCGGAGGGCATCGGGTCGAGGTCGATCCGCCACTCGTCGGGGGACTCGACGTCGGCCGCGCGGGAGTTCCACGGGTGGAACTCGACGGTGGACATCTGCACCGCCCACACGACGTCGGCGAGGTGGCCCACGCACAGCTCGTCTGCGGTGCGGTTGAAGCGCGGGAAGTGCACGCGCACCGTGCGGACCCAGTCCGGGGCACCGCGCGGCAGCCGCTTCTGGTGCACCTTCTCCCCGGTGACGCCGGTGGGGAACCGGTGCAGCATGCAGGGCCGGTCGCGGAGCGCGCGGACGATGCCGTCGCCCACGGACTCGTAGTACGCGGCCAGGTCCCGCTTGGTCTCGCCCCGGGCCGGGAAGTAGACGCGGTCCGGGCTGGACAGCCGCACGACGCGGTCGCCGATCGTCAGCTCGACCGGCTCACCCGCGCTGGCGGCCACGTCCTGCTCAGTGCCGCCAGCTGCGCCGCTTGTAGATCGGGTACACGACGGCACCGACCAGGCAGAACACGGCCGGGATCGCCATGTAGAGGATCTCGGTCCAGCTGGCCGGGTGGCCGATCAGGAACAGCAGCAGGACGACGCCCGTGAGGCCCGCGGCGATCGGGAGGCCCTTTGTGAAGTTCTGGTGCCATCCCCAGTCGACCGACGGCTCCGCCTCGGGGTCGACGCCCGACCTGATCGCGACCTCGCGTGTGTTGCTCGCCACGGTGGTTCCTCCCGCTCCGCTCACTGCGGGGCCATCGTCGCACAGCACGCGGGGCGAGGATGATGGACGGTGATGAAGTCACTCGTCGTGTTGGGCAGTACCGGGTCGATCGGCACCCAGGCCCTCGATGTGATCGCGAAGGCCGGCGGGTTCGCCGTCACCGGGCTGGCCGCCGGCGGGTCGGACGTGCCCGCGCTGGCGGCCCAGGCGCGGGAGCACCGGGTGCCGCGGGTCGCCGTGTCGTCCCCGGCCGCGGCGGAGGCACTGCGGGAGCAGCTCCCGGGCGTCGAGGTGCTCGACGGGCCGGACGCCGCGACCGAGCTCGTCGCCGCCGCGGGCGCCGACATCGTGCTCAACGGCATCACCGGGTCCCGCGGGCTCCGGCCGACGCTGGCCGCGCTGGAGTCGGGGGCCCGGCTGGCGCTGGCGAACAAGGAGTCGCTGGTCGCGGGCGGGCCGCTGGTGCTCGCCGCCGCCGGGCCCGGGCAGATCGTGCCGGTCGACTCCGAGCACTCCGCGCTGGCCCAGTGCCTGCGCGGCGGCCGGGCGTCGGAGGTCGACCGGCTCGTGCTGACCGCGTCCGGCGGGCCGTTCCGCGGCCGCGACCGGGCCTCGCTGGCCGACGTGACCCTCGACCAGGCGCTCAAACACCCCACCTGGGACATGGGCCCGGTCATCACGATCAACTCGGCGACCCTGGTGAACAAGGGCCTCGAGGTGATCGAGGCGCACCTGCTGTTCGGTACCCCGTACGACCGGATCGACGTCACCGTGCACCCGCAGTCGATCGTGCACTCGATGGTCACCTTCGCCGACGGCTCCACGATCGCCCAGGCGTCGCCGCCGGACATGCGGCTGCCGATCGCGCTCGCGCTGGGATGGCCGGACCGGCTGCCCGGCGCGTCCGCCGCCTGCGACTTCGCCGAGGCGCAGACCTGGACCTTCGAGCCCCTCGACGACGACGCGTTCCCCGGCGTCCGGCTCGCCCGCGCCGCCGGTCTCGCCGGCGGCTGCGTGCCCGCCGTGCTCAACGCGGCCAACGAGGAGCTCGTGGCGGCGTTCGTGCAGGGCAGGATCGGCTACCTGGGCGTGACCGACCTGCTCGGTGAGGTGCTGGAGGCGGCCGACGCCTGGACGGGTGACCCCGCTACCGTGGCGGACGTGCTGGCGGCCGAGGAGTGGGCCCGCGCCCACGCGCGGGAGAAGGCGGCGTCGTGACCGTGCTCTGGACGATCGTCGGTATCGCGATCTTCTTCTTCGGGCTGCTCCTGTCGATCGCCTGGCACGAGCTGGGCCACTTCACGACGGCCCGCTGGTTCGGGATCAAGGTCCCCGAGTTCATGGTCGGGTTCGGCCGGACGATCTGGTCGGTGAAGAGGGGCGAGACCGAGTACGGGATCAAGGCGATCCCGCTCGGCGGCTACGTCCGCATGATCGGGATGCTGCCGCCGGCCCCCGGGTCCGGGCGGCTCGGCCGCAGCCGGCGCACCGGCCCGTTCCAGGGCCTGATGGACGACGCCCGGCGGCAGTCGCAGATGGACGTGCTGCCGCAGGACGAGGACCGGCAGTTCTGGACCCGCGCGCCGTGGAAGCGGATCGTCGTCATGTTCGCCGGGCCGTTCATGAACCTGATCCTGGCGGTGGTGCTGTTCTTCGTGACGCTGATGGGCGTCGGGGTCCTCACCCCGAACACCCAGATCGCGGCGCTCGAGGAGTGCGTGCTGCCGGTGACGGCGGTGCAGAACGGCGCTCCGGACCGGTGCCCCGCCGGGGCGCCGCAGGCCCCGGCGCTGGCCGCCGGGGTGAATCCCGACGACCGCATCCTGTCGGTGAACGGCCTGACGTTCGGGCCGGACGACGGCGACCAGCTGCAGGACGCGATCCGGGCCGCCTCCGGCCCGACCTCGATCGTCGTCGAGCGGGCGGGGCAGCAGATCCCGCTCCAGGTCGACGTCATCCCGAACACGCTGCCGGACCGTGACTCGGCCGACCCGAACGCCACCGTCAGCGCCGGGTACCTGGGTGTCCTGCTCGACACGAACTACCAGCCGATGACCGCCGGGGAGACGGTCGCGCGGATCGGCGACGGCATCGCCCGGACCGCCGAGGCGATCACCCAGATCCCGGCGCGGGTACCGGCGGTGTTCGGTGCCGCCTTCCTCGGCGAGGAGCGTGACCAGGACAGCCCGATGGGCGTGGTCGGCGTGTCCCGGATCGGCGGCGAGATCCTCGCCCAGGAGGACGCGCCCTGGCAGCAGGACGTGGGCCTGTTCCTCAACATGCTCGCCGCGGTGAACATGTCGTTGTTCCTGCTCAACCTGCTGCCGATCCCGCCGCTGGACGGTGGCCAGATCGTCCCGGCGATCTGGGAGTCGATCAAGCGGAACACCGCACGGCTCCTCGGCAGACCCGATCCGGGGCCCGTCGACGCGGCGAAGCTCCTGCCGTTCGCCTACGTCTTCGTGCTGGTCTTCATCGGCTTCTCGCTGATGGTGGCCGTCGCCGACATCGTCAACCCGGTGCGGATCTTCGGGTGACCCCGGGGGACGACCACCGCCCGCTCGCGGTCTTCGACATCGACGGCGTCCTCGCCGACGTCTCGCACCGGCTGCACTTCCTCGACGTGCACCGCTGGGAGAAGTTCTTCGCCGCCGCGCACGCCGACCCGCTGCTCGACGAGGGCGCGGAGCGGCTGCGGGAGGCACAGAAGGAGTTCGACGTCGTCTACCTGACCGGGCGCCCGGAGCGGAACCGGCGGCTCACCGAGCGCTGGCTCGCCGGGTGCGGCCTGCCGACGGGCCCGTTGTTCATGCGCGCCGACGACGACCTGCGGCCCGCCCGCTACGTCAAGCGCGAGGTGCTGCGCCTGCTCGCCGAGGAGCGGGAGGTCGCGATGATGCTCGACGACGACCCGGCGGTGGTGCGGCTGCTGGCCGACGACGGCTGGCCGATCGAGCTGGCCACCTGGCTGCCCCACTCGTCGACGCTGCAGGACGCGCAGGAGAACCAGGGCCGCACCTGAGTCACACCGGACTCACCCGGTGCGCTCGCCGGCGAGCCGCCGGCCCGTGTCGGTGAGCTGCCACCCGGACGCGGGCCCCGCCTGCGCGACGAGGCCGCGTTCCGCGAGCCGCCGCACCACGTCCTCGGTGCCCGCCCGCACGGATCCACCGCGCGCGGTCAGGCGGACCTCGTCCGCGGCGGCGTACATCCCGGCCAGCTCGTCCAGGGTCTCCGGGCCCATCCGCAGGATGTCGAGCGTCTCGCGTTCGAGGTCGTCCACCCCGGCCTCCCGGTGCCGTCGTCGGGTCGTCCGCCCGGACGATGGTCGTCGCGCGGGCCCTTCGCAACACCCGGATGCGTGGTGGCGGTCCGGTGCGCGGAGTGCGTCGCCTCACCGGGGGCGGCAGGCTGCGACGGCCGATGGGATAGTGGGGTTCGTGAGCGTCTCCCTGGGTATGCCCTCCGCGCCCGCGCCGACCCTGGCCCCGCGCCGGAAGACCCGGCAGCTGCAGGTCGGGCCGGTCGGCGTCGGCTCCGACCACCCGATCTCCGTCCAGTCGATGACGACCACCCTGACCTCGGACGTCAACGCGACGTTGCAGCAGATCGCGGAGCTGACCGCGTCCGGCTGCGACATCGTCCGTGTCGCGTGCCCGTCCGCCGACGACGCCGAGGCCCTCCCGGCCATCGCGCAGAAGTCGCAGATCCCGGTGATCGCCGACATCCACTTCCAGCCGAAGTACGTGTTCGCCGCGATCGAGGCGGGCTGCGCCGCGGTCCGCGTGAATCCCGGCAACATCCGCAAGTTCGACGACCAGGTCAAGGAGATCGCGCACGCCGCGCGCGACCACGGCACGCCGATCCGGATCGGCGTCAACGCCGGCTCGCTGGACAAGCGGCTGATGGAGAAGCACGGCAAGGCCACGCCGGAGGCCCTCGCCGAGTCCGCGCTGTGGGAGGCGAGCCTGTTCGCCGAGCACGACTTCCACGACATCAAGATCTCGGTGAAGCACAACGACCCGGTCGTCATGGTCCGTGCCTACGAGCTGCTGGCCGAGCAGTGCGACTACCCGCTGCACCTCGGCGTCACCGAGGCCGGCCCGGCGTTCCAGGGCACCATCAAGTCCGCGGTCGCGTTCGGCGCGCTGCTGCGCCAGGGAATCGGCGACACGATCCGGGTGTCGCTGTCCGCGCCGCCGGTCGAGGAGATCAAGGTCGGCCAGCAGATCCTCGAGTCGCTGAACCTGCGCCCGCGCAAGCTGGAGATCGTGTCCTGCCCGTCCTGCGGGCGGGCCCAGGTCGACGTCTACACCCTCGCCGACGAGGTCACCGCCGGCCTGACCGGCATGGAGGTCCCGCTGCGGGTGGCCGTCATGGGCTGCGTCGTGAACGGTCCGGGCGAGGCCCGGGAGGCCGACCTCGGCGTCGCCTCCGGTAACGGCAAGGGCCAGATCTTCGTGAAGGGCGAGGTCATCAAGACCGTGCCGGAGCACAAGATCGTGGAGACCCTCATCGAGGAGGCCATGCGGATCGCCGAGGAGATGGGCGAGCCGGTCGACGGCGCCACGGGCGAGCCACAGGTGACGGTCGGCTGAACATGGCTCTGCGCCGGCGTCCCGTCCGCGTGGCATGATGACCGACGTGCTGAGGGTGGCCGGTGCACGGCTTCTCGACGATCGTCACCGCTCCGGGGTGCACGACGCCCTCGACGCCGATCCGGTCGCCTCGTGCATGGTCGCCGCCCGCGTCGAGGCCGTGGGCCTGGATCCGTGGCGGCTCGGCGGTGAGCTGTGGTCGTACGGCGGGCCGGCCGACGGGCTCTGCTTCTCCGGGGCCAACCTGGTCCCCCTGCGGGGCGAGCGTGCCGCGATCCGCGCCTTCGCCGACCGCGCGCGGCGTGGTGGGCGGGTCTGCTCGTCGCTGGTCGGCCGCGCCGAGCTGGTCATGCCGCTGTGGGACGAGCTCGCCCCCGGCTGGGGCCCGGCCCGCGAGATCCGCGCCGACCAGCCACTGATGGCGCTGCAGGGGCCGCCCGCGGTGGCGCCCGACCCGCACGTGCGGCCGGTGCGGATCGCCGAGCTGGACCGCTACCTGCCGGCGGCCGTCGCGATGTTCACCGAGGAGGTCGGCGTCGACCCCCGTGACGGCGACGGCGGCGCGGGGTACCGCGCCCGGGTCGCCGAGCTGATCACCTCGGGGCGGGCGTTCGCCCGGTTCCACGAGGGCGAGGTCGTGTTCAAGGCCGAGGTCGGTGCGTTGTCCCGGACGGTCGGGCAGATCCAGGGCGTCTGGGTGCACCCGGCCTGGCGCGGGCACGGCCTCGGGACGTCCGGCACCGCCTCGGTCGCGGTGGCGCTGTCCGCGATGGGCCGGTGCGCCAGTCTCTACGTGAACGCCTTCAACACCCCGGCCCGCGCCGCGTACCGGCGGGTGGGGTTCACCCAGGTCGCCCGGTTCGCGACGGTCCTGTTCTGAGCCGCAGCCGCGAGCGCGCGGCTGCGACAGTGCCCGCGGCACGCAGCGCCGTCGCCCCGATCGGCCCGGCGAGCCTGCGCTGCAGTGCCAGTGGCTGCAGCGACTCCCGTACGGCCGCCGGCCCGTAGCCCGCCATCTCCCGCTCGTAGGCCAGCAGGGCCAGCGGGACGGTGGTGTCGCCGTCGCGGGCCCGCACCAGGTGCCTGGCGAGGACGTCGGCGTCGCGGACCGCGGTGGCCGCGCCGCGGCCTCCCGTCGGGGGCATCGCGTGCACGGCGTCCCCGATCGCGGTGACATTGCCGGTGGGCCACGGTGCCGGGTCGGCGTCCGGGTCGGCGGCGAGGAACCGGAAGTGCGCGACGGTCCCCGGTGCCACCCGGCTGCCCAGTTCCCGCAGGCCGGGATGCCAGTCCCGGAGCAGCTCGCCGAGCATGCCGACGAGACCGGGACCGTCGAGGCCGCCCGGGTCGCGGGGCCACCGGTCCGCGGGCAGCAGCGGGCCCAGGACCAGGGACGCCGGTTCGGCGATCGCGGGCGGCGAGGTGCACGCGGCCACGGACACCGGGCCGGTGCCCGGCTCGTGGACGCTGAGGAACACGCCCAGGCCGCCCGGACCGAACGCAAGAGCGGGACCGTCCGCGAGCGCGGCCGGGAGGAGGGCGCGGGCGTCGTCGTCGAGCGGGACCTTCCCCGCGATCCCGTCGACGCCGGTCGGTGCGGCCGTCGGGCGGCCCGCCAGCGCGCGGGCGACGGCCGACCCGGTGCCGTCCGCGCCGACCAGGACGTCGGCGGTGGTGCTGCCGCCGGAGCAGTCGACCCGGACCCGTCCGTCCGGGGTGGGGGTGTGTCCGTGGTGGACCGAACCCCAGCGGACGTCGAGATCGTGGGCCAGGAGCGTCCGCAGCGGGACGCGGCCGATCATCAGGCGCTCCCCGGGCGGCATCGGTTCCGCTGACAGTTCCCGCAGCCGGTGGTCGCAGAACGTGAACCGGCGGAACGTGGCGCCGCCCGCGGCCGAGGCGAGCACCGCCTGCAGTACGGGCGGCGGGAGGAGCCGGCCCAGTGCCGAGCAGGCGGTGTCGTCGAGGTGCAGCCGGTAGCCACCGGTGTGTTCCGGGCGGGCGTCCCGCTCGTGCACCACCACCTCGATCCCCGCGCGCTGCAGCCCCTGCGCGAGCGCCAGTCCACCGATCCCGCCCCCGGCCACCACGACCCGCATGCCGTCCCCCCTCAGTATCAGGTACCTGTTTGTAGAGAAGGTGCCTGATACCGTGCGCGTGTGCAAGAGGACGCCCTCCCGCTGTGGGAGCTGATCCGGACCGCGCACGTCGTCGCACGCGGGTTCCACGAGGTGTTCGCGGAGGCCGGGCTGACCCCGACCCAGTTCGGCGTGCTCGCCGAGCTGCGCGACCGCGAACGCGACGGCCGGCCGTCGCCGTCGCAGGCGGAGCTCGCGCGGGTGGTGCTGCTGCGGCCGCAGAGCGTGGGGGAGCTGGTCGCCGATCTCGTCGGACGCGGGCTGGTCCGGCGGGACGGCCCGGGCGGGCGCGGCCGGCGCGCCGGGCTGGAGCTCACCGACGACGGTCACGCGGCCCTCGGGCGGGCCTGGCCGCTGGTGCAGGCGTTCAACGCGGAGTCGTCGACGGGCCTCGACGCGCGGCGCTCCACCGAGCTCGTGACGATGCTGCGCACCGTCCGGGAGTCACCGGCCGGCGGCCGGTCCTGAGTTCGCGACCCCGGGGCTTCATCTCCACGTGATCTCCGGGTGGGCATACTGACCGACCGTGCGCTCCCTGCGGAACCGCCCCGTCGTCCTCGCTGCCGTGATCGCCGTCCTGGCGGCGGCCGGCGTCGTCGTGGCGCTGCTGCGTCCCTGGGAGGGGGCGGGCACGACGGCCGAGCGGTACGCCGAGGCGTGGGCGGCCGGCAACGCGCCCGTCGCGGGCGGGTACACGACCGACCCGGCAGCGGCCGGCCCGTACCTCGAGCGCGCCCGCACCGACCTGTCCGCGACCGCGATGACGGCGCGGGTCACCGGCACCCGCACCGAGGGGGAGCGGGCCACCTCGACGATCGAGGTGAACTGGGACCTCGGGCAGGGCCGGGCCTGGAACTACACCCTGGACCTGCCCCTCGTCGCCGCCCCGGAGACGGACGCGAACGACACCGGCTGGGCGGTCGACTGGTCCCCGGCGGCGTTCGCGCCGGACCTGGCCGACGGGCAGCGCCCGGTCGCCCGCACCGTCACGGCCGATCCGGCTTCGGTGCTCGACGCGAGCGGCGCGACGCTGCTCGCGCCCACCCCGGTCGTCACGATCACCCTGGACAAGCGGAACGTGGCCCAGGCCGCGGGGCCGCTCGGTTCCGCGCTGGGCGGGGTCGACCCCGCGATCACCCGGCAGAGCATCACCGCCGGCGCGAACGGGACCCCGGAGGGGCAGGCGTACACGGTCGCCGTCCTGCGCCAGCCGGACTACCAGCGCGTCCGTGACCGGATCTACGAGCTCCCCGGGGTGCGGTTCGCGCCGTCGACCCGGCTGCTGCCCCCGGACTCCGGGTTCGCGGGCCAGGTGATCCAGGGCGCCCGCGCCGAGATCGACAAGGCCGCGGGCGGGACGCCCGGCTGGTCGGTCGACGCCGTCGGCGCGGACGGGTCCACGGCCCGTTCGCTGACCGGCACCCCGCCGCGGCCCGGGCAGCCGGTGACCCTGGAGCTGGACCGCACCGTGCAGGACGCCGCGCAGGCCGCCGTCGACGGGCAGTCCCGGCAGGCGATGATCGTCGCGGTGCGGCCGTCGACCGGCGCGGTCCTGGCCGTCGCGCAGAACCCGGCGGCCGACCGGGACGGCGCCGTCGCCCTGACCGGCCGCTACCCCCCGGGCTCCACCTTCAAGATGATCACCGCGTACGGGGCGATGTCCGCGGAGAACCTCACCCCGCAGTCGCCGGTCGACTGCCCGGGCACCACCGTGATCGACGGCCGGACCATCCCGAACGAGGACACGTTCGCGCTCGGCACCGTCCCGCTGCAGCAGGCGTTCGCCCGCTCGTGCAACACCACCTTCACCCGGCTCGCCCTCGGCCTCCCGGCGGAGGGGCTGCCGAACGCGGGCAAGGCGCTCGGCTTCGGCGCGGACTGGAACATCCCCGGCATGACGACGATCACCGGCAGCGTCGACGCGGCCACCGACGACCTGCAGCGGGCGTCCGACGGGATGGGCCAGGGCGACGTGCTGGCGTCGCCGTTCGGGATGGCGATGGTGTCGGCGACGATCGCGCACGGCGCCCCGGTGACACCGAGCCTGATCCGTGGTCTGCCCTCCGAGGCGACGGTCGCGCCCGGCACCCCCGACCGTGCGGTGCTCGACCAGCTGCGGCCGATGATGCGGGCGGTCGTCACCTCCGGCACGGCGACGGCGGTGAACGGGCAGGACGAGGTGTTCGGCAAGACCGGCACCGCCGAGTACGCCGGGCCCGACGGCAGCAACCGCGCGCACGGCTGGTTCACCGGTTACCGCGGCGACCTGGCCTTCGCCACCCTCATCGTCGACGGCGGCTCGTCCGGCCCGGCGGTCCAGCTCTCCTCTCAGTTCCTGCAGAACGTCCCGCGGTGATCACGGATCGGGAAGCCCGGCGGTCACATGTGGCCGCCCCGCTTCCCGATCCGTGATCACGGCCTATCCTTGGTTCGTGTTCTCCCGTCGGGGTGCTGTGGTCGCCGATGTCGTTGCGGTCGTGGTGTTCGCCGCGATCGGGCGGATGAGCCATGCCGAGGCGGGCAGCGTCGTCGGGCTCGCCGGGACCGCGCTGCCGTTCCTGGCCGGGGCGGCGGTGGCATGGGCGACGCCGTGGGTGCGGGCCGAGCCGGTCTCGTTCCGTGCGGGACTGGTGGTGGTGGCGCTCACCGCGGGCGTGGGGTGCCTGCTGCGCTGGGCGTTCCTGGGCCGGCTCCCGCTGTCCTTCGCGATCGTGACGGTGGTCGCGCTCGCCGTGCTGCTGCTGGGCTGGCGGGGGGTCTCGGCGGCCGTCGTCCGGGTGCAGGCGGCGCGGGAGACGTCACGCGGCTGAGGACGCGCTCCGAGGCCTACCATGGAGGACATGGCCACCCGCACGTTGCTCGTCCCCGGCACGCAGACCCCGATCCGCGAGGTGCCGAAGCACATCCCGCGGCCCGAGTACGTCGGCAAGCCGGCCCCGGCGCGCAGCCGCAACGGTGACGTCCAGACGCCCGAGACGATCGAGCTCATGCGGCACGCCGGGAAGGTCGCCGCGCAGGCGCTCGCGCTGGCCGGCGAGACGGTCCGGCCCGGGATCACCACCGACGAGATCGACCGCGTGGTCCACGAGTTCCTGCTCGACCACGACGCCTACCCCTCGACGCTGGGCTACCGCGGTTTCCCGAAGTCCTGCTGCACCAGCCTCAACGAGGTCATCTGCCACGGGATCCCGGACAGCACGGTGATCGACGACGGCGACATCCTCAACGTCGACGTCACCGCCTTCGTGAACGGTGTGCACGGCGACACCAACGCCACGTTCCTCGCCGGTGACGTCGCCGAGGAGCCGCGGCTGCTCGTCGAGCGCACCCGCGAGGCGACGATGCGGTCGATCAAGGCCGTCCGCCCGGGCCGTGAGCTCAACGTCGTCGGACGGGTGATCGAGTCCTACGCGAAGCGCTTCGGCTACGGCGTCGTCCGTGACTTCACCGGCCACAGCATCGCCCACGAGTTCCACTCGGGCCTGGTCGTGCTGCACTACGACCAGCCCGACGTGCACACCGAACTCGTCCCGGGGATGACCTTCACGATCGAGCCGATGATCACCCTCGGCGGCATCGACCACGACACCTGGGACGACGACTGGACCGTCGTCACCAAGGACAAGTCCTGGGTCGCCCAGTTCGAGCACACCATCGTCGTCACCGACGACGGCGCGGAGATCCTGACGCTGCCCTGACCTACGCGGCCCGCCGCTCGCGCAGCGCGGCCAGCGCGTCGTCGGCGCGCTTGGTCATCGCCGTCTCGGAGCTGATCTCGGCGAGGATCCGGCGGTCGGTGCCGATGACGAAGGTGCGGCGCCGGGTGTGGAAGTTGCCCGGCAGCCACGCCCGCCACGCGCCGAACGACTTCGCGACGGTGTGGTCGGCGTCGGACAGCAGCGGGAAGCCGAAGCCGTTCGCGGCGGCGAACATGTTCTGCTTGTCCGGCCGGTCGCTGGAGATCCCGACGGGTTGCGCGCCCAGCTCGGCGAACTCCGCCGAGAGGTCGCGGAAGTGGCAGGCCTCCTGGGTGCAGCCGCCCGTCATCGCGGCGGGGTAGAAGAACAGGACGACCGGGCCGGCGGCCAGCAGGTCGGTGAGCCGGCGCGGGGCGCCCGTCTCGTCGGCCAGTTCGAAGTCGGTGGCGAGGTCGCCGACGGCCATGGTGTCTCCTCGGGCTGGGAAGGGCTGGAAGGGGAACGGTCTCGCCGTGACGTTCGGTCCGCGGACCGTGCCGGTTCGGCGTCCGGGTGCGTCCGATGATCCCGCAGGCGGGTCACGGCTGCGGGCGGGGCGCGCGCGGCGGGAGCGGGAGGAACCCGCTGGTGCGGCGGACGTAGTCGGCGTAGCCGGGGCGCCGGTCGGCGATGTCGCGCTCCAGCAGTGCGGCGCCCGTGCCCTTGACCAGGTTGGCCGTGATGACGGCGACGCCGACCAGACCGATCAGCCCGGCCGGATGTGCCAGGGCCAGGAGCCCCAGCCCCCACCAGACGCACGCGTCGCCGAAGTAGTTGGGGTGCCGCGTGTAGCGCCACAGCCCGGAGTCGAGGACCTCGCCGCGGTGCGCGGGGTCGGCGGTGAACCGGGCCAGCTGGGCGTCGCCGACGGCCTCGAAGCCGAACCCGACCGCCCAGACCAGCATCCCGAGCACGGTGACGACCACGCCCCAGGTCCCCACCGCCCCGTACGGCGCGATCTGCACCGGCAGCGACACGACCCACATGACCGCGCCCTGGGTCAGGTAGACCTTCCGGAACGCGTACGCCGCCGGGTTCCCGGGCGCGCGGGCGAGGAGATCGACGTAGCGCCGGTCCTCCGGCTTCCCGTGGTTGCGCCGGGCGATGTGCCGGGCCAGCCGGCCGCCCCAGACGGTGACGAGCACGACCACCAGCACCCGTCGCCAGGCGTCCCCGGAGGGATCGAGCAGTGTCGCCGTCACGGCGCTGACCAGCGCGATCAGCACGAACCCGAGCCCCCAGACGACGTCGACGCCGTCGTGCCGGCCGCGCCGCACGCCGACCGCGAGCGCCACGACCATCAGCACGAGGACGGCGGCCAGGGTGACGCCGAGGTTCGCGGCCAGGGCGGTCCAGGGGTACGGGTTCACGTGATCATCCTGCGGTGGCGGGGTCCTGCTCGCGCGCCGGAGCCGCCGGGGCCGGGTCCAGGGCGGGGTCGCGGCCCAGGATCCCGGAGCGGCTGCGCGGCAGCCCGGAGGTGCCGTCGGTCCCGGGGCGTACGGTGAGGACCTGGTGCACGCCCATCCGGTTCTCCTCGAAGGCCAGCGCGGCCCCGGCCAGGTACAGCAGCCAGATCCGCCACTGCTCCTCACCGATCATCCGGACGGCGGTCTCGCGGTGCCGCTGCAGGGTCTCCAACCAGGGCCGGACCGTCCACACGTAGTGCTCCCGCAGCGAGTGCACGTCGACGATCTCGTGCCCGGCACGCTCCAGGAAGCCGAGGGTCTCGCCGAGCGGGCGCATGTACATGTCCGGGGCGACGTAGGACTCCATGAACGCCCCGCCGCCCGGGGCGGTGTTGGCGCCGGCCGATCCGCGCGACATCTGCTGCAGCAGCAGCCGGCCGTGCGGGCGCAGCAGCCGGTGCAGCCGCTCCGCGTACACGGGGTAGTTGTCCTGGCCGACGTGCTCGCCCATCTCGATCGAGGCCACCGCGTCGAACGGCTGGTCGTCGATCTCGCGGTAGTCCTGCAGGCGGATCTCGACCCGGTCGGACAGGCCGGCGCGACGGACCCGCTCCACGCCGTAGTCGCGCTGCTGCGCCGACAGCGTCACCCCGGTGGCGTGCACGCCGTAGTGCTCGGCGGCGTGCACCAGCAGCGACGCCCAGCCGCAGCCGACGTCGAGCAGCCGCATCCCGGGCCCCAGCCCGAGCTTGCGGCAGATCAGGTCCAGCTTGTCGCGCTGCGCGTCGACCAGGGTGTAGTCGGGGCCCTCGTCACGGGTCCAGTAGCCGCACGAGTACGCCATCTGCGGGTCCAGCAGGAACGCGTAGAACTCGTTGGAGAGGTCGTAGTGGTGGCTGATCGCGTCGGAGTCCCGCCGGCGGGTGTGCAGGCGGCCGCCGAGCCGGGCCTCCGAGGCGGGCGGCTTCGGCGGCGGGCCCACGGCGCGCAGCCGGGCCGCGGTGCGCAGCGCGGACACCTTCTGCCGCAGGTCCGGCCGCACCGCCCCGGAACCGGGGCGGGCCAGCTGCCAGAACCGGGACAGCCCGTCGGCGACGTCGCCGTCGACGTCCAGGTCACCGGAGACGAACGCGCGGGCCAGCCCCAGCTCGCCCGGGGACCAGAGCAGGCGTCGCAGCGCGCGCCGGCGCCGGACGATCACCGTCGGCGGGTGCGGGTCGTCCGGGGAACCCGGGTGACCGGCCTCGCTGCCGTCCCAGGCGCGCAGGCGTACCGGGAGCGGGGCGCCGAGGACGTCTTCCAGCAGTGACGCGAGCCGCTGGGCGGGGGTGGGGGACATGGTTCTCCTCTAGAAGGACGGCTTGCGCTGCAGCGAGAACTGGAAGACGTCGAGGTAGCCGACCCGGAACCCGGCCTCGCAGTAGCCCAGGTAGAACTCCCACATCCGGCGGAAGGTCTCGTCGAACCCGAGCCCCTCGACGTCGTCCCAGCGGTCCAGGAAGCGCTCGCGCCAGTGGCCGAGGGTGCGGGCGTAGTCGAAACCCAGGCTGCGGCGCTCGGCGACGTGCAGCGTGGTGTCGGCCGCCAGGTTGCGCTCGATCGACGTGACCGACGGGATGAGGCCACCGGGGAAGACGTACTTGTGGATCCAGGTGTAGTCGTCCTTGGCGACGACCATCCGGTCGTGCGGCATCGTGATCGACTGCAGACCGACCCGCCCGCCCGGTGCGAGCAGGCGGTCCAGCGCGGCGAAGTAGGTCGTCCAGTACGCCTCGCCGACCGCCTCGACCATCTCCACCGAGACGACGGCGTCGTAGCTGCCCCGGGCCTCGCGGTAGTCGCGCAGCAGCACCTGCACCCGGTCGGCGACGCCGTCCTCGGCGATCCGCTGCTCGGCGAGGGTCTTCTGTTCCTCCGAGATGGTGAGCGTGGTGACGCGGGCCCCGCGCTGCGCGGCGCGGGTCGCGAGACCGCCCCAGCCGGTGCCGATCTCCAGCACGTGCATCCCGTCGCGGACGCCCGCCATGTCGAGGATGCCGTCGATCTTGCGCTCCTGGGCGAGCACCAGGTCGTCGGAACCGCCGGCGAACCAGCCCGCGGAGTGGGACATGGTCTCGTCCAGGAAGAGCGCGAACAGGTCGTTGGAGAGGTCGTAGTGGCGGTGGATGTTCTCCCGCGACCCCTCCAGCGAGTTGACCTCCTCGCGGGGCTGGCGGGCCTCCACGTACCGGCGGGCCAGGCGCTGCAGCACCGGCGGGATCAGCGTCGACAGCCTGGCGGCGAACGGGGTGAGCAGGCCGGGCAGGTCGGTCGTCGTCCAGTCGCCCGCCATGTAGGACTCGCCGAAACCGATCTTGGAGTCGGCGCCGAGCCGGGCGAAGAACGCGGCCGGGCGCTCGATCCGCATCACCGGCGAGTCGGTCCCGCCGGAGCCGATCCGCTCGCCCCCGGGGAACACCACCCGTACCGGCAGCCTGCGGACGGCGTTGCGGAACAACGACTCCGCGATCCGGGCCTTCACCGGCGCCGACGGCGGAGTGGCCAGTCCCGGCCAGATCCCCTCGTTCGGGCGGGGGACGGCGCGGGTGCGCGGCCGGCCGGCCGGCTGCGGGGAGTCGTCACGGGACAGGTCGTGCTGCATGGTCATCGCGTGACCCCTTCCTCGGAACGGTCGGCTGCGCGGGACTCCTGCTGTTGTTCGTCCAGCTGGCTCGTCTGGTTCTGCGGTGGCCGCGTGGGCCGGGCCACGATCGGCAGTCGGCGCAGCCACAGCGCGATGCCGTGCCGGCGGATCAGTGCGGACGTCCGGAGCGTCACCAGCGGCCTGCGCAGCACCGTGCGCGCGACCTCCCGCGGCGTCGCCGTGCGGCGGCGGCCGGTCAGGGTCGCGACGAACGCCGGTGCGCCCTCCTGGTGCAGGGTGACCGCGATCCCGAGCCGCTCGCCGGGCTCCGGGAGCCGCATCGTGTAGTGGCCGTCCACGGTCAGGAACGGGGAGACGTAGAACTCCTTGGCCGCGCGGTACCGCCCGTCGCCGTCCCCGTCGCCGGGCTGCAGCAGGTAGCAGTGCTGCTCGCCGTAGGTGTTGTGCACCTCCGCGATCACGCAGGCGAGCGAGCCGTCGGCGCGGTGGCACCAGAACACCGAGATCGGGTTGAACACGTGGCCGAGCACCCGGGCGTTCGCGAGCATCGACACCCGCCCGCCCGCCAGGTCGATGCCGTGCGCGGCGAGGAAGGTGTCGACGTTCGCCCGGATCGTGCGGTCCGGGTCGCCGAGGTGGTCGGCGGCGCGGAACCGGGCGAACGGGCGCAGCCACCGGGGCAGCCGCGGCAGCTCGTCGAGATCGACCAGCCACAGGTAGGTCGGGTGCGCGAAGGCGGTCTCGAGGTCGCGGCGGCGGGCGTGCCGGACCTCGGCGTCGTACAGCGCCGGCGTCACCATGCGACACCCAGCGCGCGGGCCGCGCGGACACCGGAGGCGCACCCGTCCTCGTGGAAGCCCCAGCCGTGGTACGCCCCCGCGAACGCGGTCACCGGGGTGTCGAGCTCCGGCAGGCGGCGTTGTGCGGCGACCGAGGTGGGCGTGTAGATCGGGTGCTCGTACTGCATCCGGGCGACGACGGCGTCCGGGGAGACCCGGCCCGACCCGTTCAGCGTGACGACCCAGTCGTCGGGGTCGGTGAGCCGCATCAGGCGGTTCATGTCGTAGCTGACCAGCACCGGCGCCTCCGCGGAGTCGGCGCAGGCCGGCTTCAGGTAGTTCCACGACGCCCGGGCGCCGCGGGCACGCGGCAGCAGCGAGGCGTCGTGGTGCAGCCACGTCTCGTTGCGCGAGTACTCGAACGCACCCAGCACCTCCCGCTCGGCGGCGGTCGCGTCGTCGCCGAGCAGCCGCAGCGCCTGGTCGGGGTGGGTCGCGACGACGATCCGGTCGAACGCGGCGACCGCGTCGCCGTCGTCGCGGACCTCGACGCCGGCCGGGGTGCGCAGCACCGACCGCACCGGGGTGCCGGTCCGCACCGCGGGCAGCTGCTTGACGATCCGGTCCACGTAGGACCGCGACCCGCCGGTGACGGTGCGCCACTGCGGCGAGCCGCCGATCGCCAGCATCCCGTGGTGGTCGAGAAAGGTGAACAGGTAGCGGGCGGGGTAGCTCATCGACAGCGCCGCGCCCGCCGACCACACGCAGGACACGACCGGGATCATGAAGTGCTGCACGAAGTAGCGGGAGTAGCCGCCGATGGCGAGGAACGCACCGAGGGTGACGTCGCCCGCCGCCTCGTCGGCCAGCACCCGGCGGGCGTGCCGGTGGAACCGGACCACCTCGCCGAGCATCCGCAGGTACTGCGGCCGGACCGCGTTGGACGCCCGCGGGAACAGTCCGCTGATGCGCTGCGCCCCGGCGTACTCCAGCCCGCAGCCGTCGCAGCGCACCGACATCGACATGTCGGAGTCCTGCGTGGACACGCCCAGCTCGCCGAACAGCCGCAGCAGGTTCGGGTAGGTGCGGTCGTTGTGCACGATGAAGCCGGTGTCGACGCGGCTGATCCCGCCGTCCGACGTCGCCAGCTCGTGGGTGTGCGCGTGGCCGCCGGGGCGGTCGTCCGCCTCGTACAGGGTGACGTCGTGGGTGCGGGACAGCAGGTACGCGGCGGTCAGGCCGGACACCCCGCTGCCCACCACCGCGACGGTCGGTCGGCCGGTCATCGGCTCACCACTCCTTCTCGCGTCGGATCCACCGCCGGGCTCAGCCGCGCGCCGGGGTGAGCGCGGCCCGCAGCCCGTCCGGGGCCGGTTCCGCCATGGCATTCGTGATCGACGGGTCGAGAGGTTCGGCCCCGAGCTCGCCGAGCACGAACCGGGACACCAGCGACGTCCAGTCCCCGGCCCGGCGGAGCATGGCGTGGCCGTCGCCGAGCACGTCGAACCGCGCCACCCGCGGGGTGACCTCGCGGGCGCGCAGGGCGTAGGCGTACGACGCGGCCGGGTCGGTCATCCGCTCGCGGTCGCCGTGCGCGATCAGCACCGCACGGCCGGCGAGCTGGGTGACCGGGTCCGAGCCGTCCAGCCACGGCGCGAGCCCGCAGACGGCGACGACACCGGGCCCGCCCGCGGCGCGCAGCACCGCGCGGCCGCCCATCGAGTGCCCGACCAGCGCGACCGGGCGGCCCGGGTAGCGGCGGCCGAGCTCGCCGAGCGCCCACTCGACGTCGCGGAACGCGTCCATGGCCTGCCCGTTCCAGCCCTTCACCCGGTACCGCAGCACGTGGACCGCGACGCCCTCGCCGAGCTCGGTGCGCAGGCCGCGGCCGCCCGCCTCGACGGCGCGGGCGAACGGCAGCATCCGCCAGTGGGCGAGCCCGCGGCGCGGCGACGGCGCCGTCGAGTGGGCCTTGCCGCCGTGCGCGACCAGGACGACGGCCGCGGGTCCGGTGCGCGCGGCACCGGTCGTCTCCAGCCGGGGGAACGGATCGGGCACGGCCACCTCACGGGGACGGGGTGCGCGGGGCACCGGGACGGTCGCGTCGTGTGGTTCGTCCGCCGGGTCCGGACCGGCCGATCTGGTGGGACCGACGTCACATCCGGGCGGCGCCCGATCACGGTCCGCACCCGGGATCGTATTTCGGTGGAACAGCTCCCCGCGCGGCGAAGCGGGCGGGGACGGCGGTCTGCGAGCGTTGTCACAGGTCGTGGGGCCGGCGGTGCCCGCTCGGTAGGAGCACGGACGCGGGTGTCGGGGCCGCCGCGCAGGATGTGGTCCGGCGGGCGGGGTGGCCGCCGCCACCGCCGCCCCGGTCGAGCCGGCCGCGGTCGGCGGGCCAGGATGTGCGCGACGAGACCGGGCCCGCGCGGGCCGGAGAGGGGTACGGACGATGGGCATGCCACCGGAGCTGACGGTGCGCGGTCGGATCGCGGCGACGCTGCGGCGCCGCCGTCGTGGGTCGGGGTTCTGGTTCGGGCTGGCGATCGCGGTGATCTGGCCGATCGTGCTGTGGGGCACCCGCCTCGGCTGGCGCGGCGCCGAGCACCTGCCCCGCACCGGGGGTGCGCTGCTCGTCGGCAACCACGTCTCGTTCTCCGACCCGATCTTCGACATCGCGTTCGGCACGACGCACGGGCGGATCCCGCGGTTCATGGCGAAGGGTGAGCTCTGGGACGTCCCGGTGGTGAAGTGGGTGCTCGGCCAGGGCGGGCACATCCCGGTGTACCGGGCGTCCAAGCGGGTCGGTGAGTCGTTCACCGGCGCGATCGACGCGCTGAGCAGGGGCGAGGTCGTCGCCGTCTACCCGGAGGGCACCTACACGGCCGATCCCGAGGGCTGGCCGATGAGGCCGAAGAACGGCGTGGCGCGGATCGCGCTGCGCTCCGTCGCCCCGGTGATCCCGATGGCGAACTGGGGCACCCAGGACTTCCTGCCCGCCGAGGGCAGGCCGAAGCTGTTCCCGCGCAAGCGGATCGGCATCGCACTCGGGCCGCCCGTCGATCTCTCGGAGTTCGCGGGGAAGCCGCTGACCCGCACCACGCTGGACGCGGCCACGAAGAAGATCATGGACGAGGTCACGACGCTGCTGGAGGGGCTGCGCGACGAGACCCGCCCGGCGACGCCCTACGACCCCGAGCTGGGGGCACGCCCGGAGGCCCCGGGCGAGCCGGTCGAGGGGCCCGGGCGCGCCGCGAGCTGACCCCCGGGTCAGACCTCCAGGCCGAGCAGGGCGTTCTCGACGACCTCGGGGAGCGCCGGGTGGATCCAGTACTGCGCGGTGGCCAGCTCGCCGGCGGTCTGCCCGAACACCATCGCCTGGATCAGCTGCTGGATCAGGGTGGACGCCTGCGGGCCGAGCAGGTGCGCCCCGAGCAGCCGCCCGGTGCCCTTCTCGGCGACGATCTTGCAGACGCCGGTCCTGTCCTCCATCGCCCAGCCGTAGGCGACGTCGCCGAAGTTCTGCACCTTGACGGTGACGTCCAGGCCCTGGTCCCTGGCCTCCGCCTCGGTCAGGCCCACCGAGGCGATCTGCGGCTCGGTGAAGACCGCGGCCGGGACGAACGCGTGGCTGGTGGCGCGCAGGTCCTCGGGGTGCGCCAGGTTGTGCCCGACGATCTTGGCCTCGTGGTTGGCGACGTGCTTGAGCTGGTGCGGCGACGACACGTCGCCGAGCGCCCAGACCCCCTCGGCGGACACGCTGCGCTGGAACTCGTCGACCGCGACCCGCCCGTCGTCGTGCACGGTGACGCCGGCCCGGTCCAGGTCCATCCGGTCGCCGTTCGGCTCCCGGCCCGTGGCGACGAGCAGGGTGTCCGCGACGACCTCGGAGCCGTCGTCGAGGGTGAGCGTGACCTCGCCGGGCCCGCCGGTCCCGTCGCCGGACAGGGCGGTGACCTGGCGGCCGAGCCGGCAGTCCCAGCGCGAGGTGGCGATCTCGGTGAACCGGTCGGCGAGGGTCTCGTCGAGGTGACGCAGCAGCTTCGGGCCGCGGGCGACGACGGTGACCTCGGCCCCGAGCGCGGAGAACACGTGCGCGAACTCCGCCGCGATGTACCCGCCCCCGAGGATCACCAGCCGCCGCGGGACGTCGTCCACCCGCATGACCGTGTCGGAGGTCTCGAACGGCACCCCGGACGCGGTGACGGCCTCCGGGACGACGGGGCGCGACCCGGCCGCGATCACTACCCGGTCGGCGGTGATCGTGTCGGTGCCCGAGCCGTCGGTGCGCTCGACGGCGAGCTCGCGGTCCGCGGTGAACCGGGCGTGCCCGAAGTAGACGGTGACGTTCGGGCTGCGCTCGACGCGGTACTCCCGGCCGCCCTCCGAGATCGGGTCGATCCGGCCGAACACCCGGTCCCGGATGTCGGTCCAGCGGATCTTGTCGACCGACCCGTCGACGCCGTAGGTGTGCGCGTGCCGGATCGTCTCGGCGACGTCGGCGGCGTAGACGTACATCTTCGTCGGGATGCAGCCGACGTTCAGGCACGTCCCGCCGAACACCCCGTGCTCGACCAGTGCCACGTCGAGCCCGGCGAAGCGTTCGTCGAGGAAGGTGTTTCCGGAACCGGTGCCGATGACGACCAGATCATGGTGGGCCACCTCTCGAGGCTAACCGCTTCCGGATGCTCACGAGGCTCTGGTACCCACAGCGGATGACCGTGCACACCCCGGGCGCGACGGTGCGCCGCAGCTGGGCCTCCGATCTCGATCTCGCCACCCTGTACGCGCTGCTCGCGCTGCGTACCGAGATCTTCGTGGTCGAGCAGGAGTGCGCGTACCAGGAGCTCGACGGGCGCGACCTCGAGCCCCGCACCCGGCACTACTGGCTGGCCCGCGACGCCGGGGACACCGTCGAGATCCTCGCCACGCTGCGGCTGCTGAAGGAGCCCGGCGGCGGGTACCGGATCGGCCGGGTCTGCACCCGGGCCGACGCCCGTCGCCAGGGCCTCGGGCACCGGCTGATGGACGCCGCGCTGGCCGAGGTCGGGTCCGGGACCTGCGTGCTGGACGCCCAGGAGGTCCAGGCCGCCTTCTACGAGCGGCACGGGTTCGTGGTGGCGGGGGAGGGGTTCGTCGAGGACGGCATCCCGCACCTGCCCATGCGGCGCGCGTGAGCTAGCCCGCGGCGCGCTTGCGGACGTCGGGCGGGAACGCCCCGGCCGCCACGCACGCGTCGGACCAGCGGTTCAGCGCCGCGGTGACGTGGTCCAGGTCCGGGCCGAGCGCGGTGAGCAGATCGGCCTGGGAGGTGTCGGTGGCGGCCTCGACGCCGTCCCGGAAGGCCCGGCCCGCGTCGGTGAGCTCCGCGCCCGGGGCTGCGGTGGTGATCAGGCCCTCGTCGGCGAGGCGGTGTGCACCCGCCGTGGCGAACTCCTCGGGCCAGGCCCGGGTCCCGGAGTACTCGCCGAGCGGGTAGCCGACCCACAGCTCGGCGAGGATCCCCATCCGCACCGGGTCGAGCCCGGCCGCGACGCTCGCCGCCACATGGCCGTCGCCGCGGTGCTCGCGGACCAGGTCGGCGGCCCGCCACAGCCGTCCGGCCGGATGCCCGGGGCGGGGGCGTGCCCGCAGCGCGGCGAACAGCGGCCGCCCGGCACCGGCGACGGCGTCGACGGCGCGTTCGAGGACCGCCGCGACCGGGGCGACATCGGGGTCGTCGCCGAGGATCTCCTGCAGGCTCTCGACGGTCGCGTCCTCGCGCAGGCGCTGCAGGTCCTCGATCGGGAGCAGGGCGCGCCCGCGTTCCCAGGTGTCCCCGACGAACCCCGGCTCGAACACGGCGAAGGCGGCGGCCACCAGCTCCGGCGGCGGGTCGGCACCGAACGGGGCCGCACGGCCGGTGACGTAGGCCGAGAAGAAGTCGTGCCCGTGCGCGGCGGTGGCCTCACCGACCCGCGACGACCAGACGTCGTGCATCGCGAGCGGTTCGAGTGCGTCGCGCAGCGCGCGGGCGGGGCTCCCGCCCGTGACGGCCCCGGGGACGGTCACCCCCTCGGGTGCGGCGGCGAAGAAGATCCGCACGGCTTCGGCATGGTCCACGGGGGTCCTCCTGACGACGGCTGCGGCGCTGCGGTGACCGATCGTGCACGACCGAGCGCGCCGCGGCACCCCGGGCGGCGTCGTGCGCGATACTCCTGCCGCGCCGGACGCAGGGACGACGAGGAGGACGAGTGCGGATGAGCGACGATCGACGGGGCGGGGACGCGCCGGCCTGGGGCCGGGTCGGTCCGGAGGACCCCACGGCCGATCCCGCGACCCATCCCGCGATGCGGGTCCCGTCCGGCGAGGTGGAGCGCTCGGAGCAGCCGACCGTCGCCGTCCCGACGGGCGACGGTGCCGGGGGTGCCGGGGGCGCCGGGGGTGCGGCCGGTTCCGCCGGTGACGGTCCGGCCGGTGACGACACCCCGACCGTGCGGCGGAGGATCCCCAACACACGCACCGGTGGTCTGTGGGCGGCGCTGATCCTGTCCGCGGTCGTGCTGATCTTCCTGCTGGTGTTCATCCTGCAGAACACCGAGCCGGTCGTGATCAACTTCCTGTGGCTGACCGGGACGCTGCCGACCGGCGTCGCGCTGCTGTTCGCCGCGATCGCCGGGGTCCTGCTCGTCGCCGTCCCGGGGACGGGCCGGATCCTGCAGCTGCGTCGCGAGGCCCGCCGCACCTGACCCCGAGCCTCCGCGTCTGCGCACCCGCGCAGGTCGCGGCGCATCCGCGCAGGTCCCGTGCATTCGCACACGCACTGTGGCGTCCGCACAGGCTGTGACTTGTGCGGCGTGATCCGAACGTGTGCGGGGGGATCCGAAGTTGTGCGGCGGGATCCGAGGTTGTGCGGCGCCGGAACCTGCGCGGGGGTTACGGGCCTGTGCGGCGCCGGAGCCTGCGCGGCGGCGCCGGAACCTGTGCGGGGGTTACGGGCCTTTGCGGCTACGGAGCCTGCGCCGCGGCTACGGAACCTGCGCGGTGGCGACTGAACCCGCGCGGCTGCCACGACGCTGTGCAGCGACCACAGAGTCCGTGCGGTAGCCACGGACCGCGCGCGGCGCGGAGACGATCTGTACGGCCGGACCGGGCGTCGCCGGTCCGGCCGACGGGTCAGCGGCGGCGTCGCCCGGCGCCGGGGCGACCGCCCCGCGGCTTCGGCTTCGGCTGTGCCGGCTTGGCGACGACGATCGGCTCACCGGACGGCTCCCGCGCCCCGGTGACACGCACCAGGTCCGGGTGGCCGGGCGTCACGGTCGCGACCTCGGGACGCACCCCCGCCTGCTTCGTGAGCAGGTCCACCTCGGCGCGCTGCTCCGGCGCGGACAGCGTGACGACGACGCCCTCCTCCCCGGCCCGGGCGGTCCGGCCGGCGCGGTGCAGATAGGCCTTCGGGTCGGCCGGCGGGTCGACGTGGACGACCAGGCCGACGTCGTCGATGTGGATGCCGCGGGCGGCCACGTCGGTCGCGACCAGCACCGGCACCTCGCCGGTGCGGAACTCGTCCAGGGCTCGGTTGCGCTGGTTCTGCGAGCGCCCTCCGTGCAGCGGACCGGCCGCGACACCCTGGCGGCGCAGCACCCGCACCATCCGGTCGGCGCCGTGCTTGGTGCGCACGAACATGATCGTCCGGCCCTCGCGGGCGGCGATCTCGGCGATCACCCGGGAGCGGTCGTCCTTGCCGACGACGAGCACGTGGTGCTCCATCGTGTCGACGCTCGCCGTCGGCGGCGCGACCGAGCGCGTGACCGGATCGGTGAGGTGGCGCCGGACGAGGGTGTCGACCTCGCCGTCGAGGGTGGCGGAGAACAGCAGCCGCTGGCCGTCGGACGGGGTGCGGTCGAGGATCCCGCGGACCTGCGGCAGGAAGCCCATGTCCGCCATCCGGTCGGCCTCGTCGAGCGCGGTGATCGTGACCTCGGAGAGGTCGCAGGTGCCCTGCTGGAGGTGGTCGGTGAGCCGGCCGGGGGTCGCGACGAGCAGGTCGATGCCGCGGCGCAGCTCGGCCACCTGCTTGTTCATCGCCAGACCACCGACGACGGCGGTGACCCGCAGGTTCACCGCTGCGGCCAGCGGGGTCAGCACGTCGACGACCTGGCCGGCGAGCTCCCGCGTCGGCACCAGGACCAGGCCCAGCGGTGCGGTCGACCGGGCGCGGTCACCGGCGATCCGGGCGAGCAGCGCGAGCCCGAAGGCCAGGGTCTTGCCGGAGCCCGTCTGCCCGCGGCCGAGCAGATCACGCCCGGCCAGGGTGTCCGGAAGGGTGGCGGCCTGCACCGGGAACGGGGCGGTGAATCCCTGCGCGGCGAGCGACTTCACCAGGGCCTCGGGCAGCCCGAGCTCGGCGAAGGACGGCATGCCCGTCGCCGGCGGTGTCCACTGGACGACCTCGGCGTCGGCGGAGCGCTGCCGCTGCCCACCGGCGCGGCCGCCCCCGGACGCGGGACCGGCCGGGCGGCCGGACTGCTGCTGACCGCCGGTGCGACGACGGCCGCCGCGACCGCGACCGCCCCCGTCGCGCTCGGTGCGACGGTTGCCGGAGGCGCCGCCGGGACGGTCGCCGGCGTCGTGCCCGGGACCGCCGGGGCGGTGCTCGGTGCCGTGGCGGGGGCCGCGGTCGGGGGAACCGCTCGCGCGGCGGGCCGCGCGGGGCTCGTCGCCGCGGCGGGGGACCGACTCACCGGGCGCCGCCGACGGGCGGGTGGCGCGGCGGCGCGGACGCCGCTCGGGGGCGTCGGGCGACGGCGGACGGAACTGGGGCCTGGACAACAGGTCTCCTCGCGTGACGTGGCACGTCCTGCGGAGACCTCTGCGATGGCGGGTGCTCGGCCGACGGGCCCGGGCGCGGCTCGGCGTCGTCGCGGCGCGCGCTCCGTGATGGGAAGGCTCGGCCCGGTAGCTCGGACGCCGGACGCTCGTCCACCGATCTTACGCCCGCCCCCCATCCACCCCGCCCTCCCCCTCGGCACACCCGCACAGGTTTCGGGTGTTCGCACGGGTTGCACCGTGTGCGGTGGGCCCGGATCCTGCGCGGTTCAGGCGGTATCTGTGCGGCCGGACCGGTATCTGTGCGGCTGGGGCGGTGCCTGTGCGGCTGGGCCGGTGCCTGCGCGGTTACCGGGCGAGCCGGCGCAGCTGGTGCGAGCCGGCGGGGCGTCTGCGCGTCGTCGGGGCCATGGAGCGGCCCGGTCCCGGCCGCGAGCCCCAACCCGCGCCCACCCCGCGCCCGAGGCTGAGCCGCACAGGTTCCGGGTGTCCGCACGGGTTACGACCTGTGCGGGTGACTCTGAGCCCGTGCGGCGGTGCCTGAGCCTGTGCGGCGGTGCCCGGGCCTGGACGGCTGCGGCGCCGGGGGCGGACGCAGGGCGGGGGCGAGCCCACGGAGCGAGTCGGGCAGGGCGTGGGCGGGCCCTGTGGGGCGAGCCGGGCAGGGCACGTGGGTGCCCTGCCCGGTGGGCGGGCCCGGGCCGTCAGTACAGACGGCTGCACAGGTCGGCCAGGAGCGAGTCCGGGGCGTCCGGGTCGAGCCCGCGGGCGACGAACCACTCACCGATCCGCCGGACGTCGCGCTCCAGGAACTCCGGCCCCCGCGGGTTCCCGACGACGTCCACCACCTGCGGCAGGTCGATCAGCACCGGCCGGCCGTCGTGGACCAGGACGTTGTAGGCGGACAGGTCGCCGTGGGCGTACCCGAGGCCGGCCAGGGTCCCGAGCGCGCCGGCCAGGCCTGACCAGAGGGCGTCCCGCTCGTCGGGCCCCGGGCGGGACGCGGCCAGCCGGGGCGCCGCGGTGCCGTCGGGGGTGCCGAGGAACTCCATCAGCACCTCGGTGCCCGCGACCGACACCGGGTAGGGGACGGGTGCGCCGGCGTCGTGCAGCCGGGCCAGCGCGGCGAACTCCGCCTCCGCCCACCGGGTCGCGATCATGTCGCGGCCGACGGACGTGCGCCGGGCCATCGCCCGGTTCTCCCGGGACCTCCGGACGCGGCGTCCCTCGAGGTAGCCCTCGTCGCGGTGGAACAGGCGGTGTGCGGCGTCGCGGTACCGCTTGGCGGCCAGCAGCACTCCCGGACGGCCGGGCAGGCCGCGCTCTACCAGGTGGACGTCGGCCTCCTTGCCGGTCTTGAGCACGCCGCGCTCGCGGTCGACGGCACCGGTCGCGGTGACCATCCAGGACGGCCACGGGCGCGGCCCGCGCGATCCGGCGGGCACCGACGGCCAGGTGCTCCAGCGGTCGCCCTCGGGCGGGGCGTCCGGGTCGGACCCGGCTCGACCGTCGAGATCGGACAGGCGGGAGGGGACGGCCGCGGTACGGCCGGGGGTGTCCTCGTCGTCGAATCGGCGGCGACGGCGGCGGACGGGTTCGGACGGTCGTGAGGAATGCGAGGAGTGCGAGGAGTGCACGGTGGGCTCCGGAGGGCGGCAGGGCGCCACGCGGTGCCGGACGCGCCTCTCGGAGGCGCCGGGTCAGCCGCGGGGCGGGGACGGGCGGGACGGGCGCGCAGCGCGCACCCGGACAGGCGTGACGGCCATCGGTACGCACCTCCCCGCTCCCTCGGCGCGGTCGTCCCGCGCACCGGTCCCTCCGGCGACGAGCAGACTGCCGGGCGCTGCCCCCGGGCGCCACCGGTTATCGCGCCTGGTCCGCCGACCCTGCCGACCCCGCCGACCCACAGGTCCGCCGGCCCACAGGTCCGCCGAGCCACCGACCAGGCGAACGACAGGTCGACCGGCCGACCGAACCGGTCGGGCACTCCGCAGCAGCGAGACCCCCGAGACCCCGGGCCCGCCGGGTTCACCCCAGCGCGCTCAGCGCCCCGAGCCCGAGCGCGCCGAACAGCACGCCCCAGACGACGACGGTCACGGTCTGCCACACCACGACCTGCCTGCGGTCCAGCCCGGCCGCGACCATGGCGAAGGCGGTCAGCGAGATCGCCATCAGGGTCGGCGCGAGCAGCGAGGCGACCGGCACGCCGTACCGGTCGACCCGGGCGATCAGCTTCCGGCGCCGCTCGCTCTGCGGCTTCTCCCCGCCCCGGGTGAGGCCGCGCCGGGCGCGGTCGCCCAGCCAGACCGCGACGGCCAGCGCGAGCAGGTTCCCGACCACGGCGGCGGTGACGGCGAGCACGACCGGCATCCCGGCGAGGGCCCCGACGCCAGCGCCGACGTAGGACTCCAGGAACGGCACGATCCCGATGGCCACCACGGCGAGGACCTGCAGGACCGGGTGCAGGGTGTCCACGACGGCGTTGAGCTGCTCGACCATGTGGAAGATCCTGCCGGATCGCGTGCTGTGTCCGGTATGCCCGGTCGGGTCCCGATCGTGGGACCGCCGGTCAGGCGGGGATCACCAGGTCGAGGTGGTTCCCGGTCCGCTCCACCGCGTGCCCGGCGCGCCGCGCGATCCGGGCGACCGCCCCGGCATCGGACGGCTCGGCCCGCGAGGTCGCCAGCAGCCGGGCCAGCCCGCCCTTGTGCGACTTGTTGTGGTGGCTGACCACCGAGCGGCTGCCGTCGGGACGGACGGCGAGGACGTTCACCGTCACCGCGCCGGGGACCGCGCCCAGCGCGGCGTAGCCGCCGGACCGCAGGTCGACGACGAGCTCGCCGCCGGCGATCCGGGCCAGCAGCGGGTCGAGCACTGGTCGCCACCGTGCCGCGAGGGTGCCCGAGCCGGGCAGCTTCGCCGAGGCCGAGAGCCGGTAGGCGGGGATCGGGTCGTCGGCCCCGAGCAGCCCGAACAGGGCCGAGCAGACCGCCAGCCGGGACCGGGCCCGGTCCCGGACGGCGCGGGTGAAGGAGCCGGAGTCGAGGGCGTCGTAGAGGACGCCGGTGTAGCGGTCCAGCGCGGGCATCGTCGGCGACGTGGCCAACGCGGCGTCCCGGTCGACCTCCGCGGCCTGACCCGCGGACAGGCCCAGCGCTTGCAGGGCCGCCGGAGGGTCGGCGGTGAGCGCGACGAGCTCACCCACCAGTTCCTTGCGGACGGCGCCGAGGTCGGCGTCGTGGGAGAGCGCAGCGAGATCGAGCGGCGCGCCGTCCCCGCCGTCGCGTTTGGTCTCCGAGGGCGGCAGCAGCACGAGCACGGCGGAGCAGCCTAGTTCGCGGCCCGGACGGACCGGGAGGCGCGCCCGTCGGGTACGCCCCGACCGGGCGTTGTGCGACCCCTGCGACGCGACTAGGTTCGGCCGGGTGACCTGCCTCGTGGCGCGACTGCACGTCGACTTCATGCGGATCACGAGCGCGACCTGTCGCCCTCGTCGCTGATCCCGCGCTGATCCCGCGCCCGGGCCCGGCCCCCGCTCGCCTGCGGCCGCCCGCGCCCCCACGACAGCCCGCCGACGTCCGGCAGCGTCCCCGAGCGATCCGCTCGCCTCGACCGCGTCGACCCGGCCGAACCTCTCCGAGGAGATCCTCATGACCGAGCCCGACCCGACCGCAGGCTGGTCCTTCGAGACCAAGCAGGTCCACGCCGGTGCCGCACCGGACCCGACGACCGGTGCGCGCGCGACGCCGATCTACCAGACGACGTCGTACGTCTTCCGGGACACCGACCACGCCGCGAACCTGTTCGGACTCGCCGAGTTCGGCAACATCTACACGCGGATCATGAACCCGACCCAGGACGTCCTGGAGCAGCGCGTCGCCGCCCTGGAGGGCGGGGCCGCGGCGCTGGCCGTCGCGTCCGGGCAGGCCGCCCAGGCGCTCGCGATCCAGAACATCGCCGAGGCGGGCGACCACATCGTCTCCAGCGCGTCGCTGTACGGCGGCACGTACAACCAGTTCCACTACACGTTCCCGAAGCTGGGGATCGAGGTCACGTTCGTCGACGACCCCGACGACCTCGACGAGTGGCGCGCGGCGATCCGCCCGAACACCAAGGCGCTCTACGGGGAGACGCTGGGCAACCCGCGGGGCAACATCCTCGACATCACCGGGGTGGCCGGTGTCGCGCACGACGCCGGCGTGCCGCTGATCGTGGACAACACCGTCCTGACCCCGTACCTGGTGCGTCCGATCGAGCACGGCGCCGACATCGTCGTCCACTCGCTCACCAAGTTCCTCGGCGGCCACGGCACCTCGGTCGGCGGGATCATCGTCGACTCCGGGACGTTCGACTGGGTGGGCAACGCCGCGAAGTTCCCCGGTCTGACCACTCCGGACCCGAGCTACCACGGCGCGGTGTTCACCGACGCCGTCGGCCCGATCGCCTACATCATCAAGGCCCGCGTGCAGCTGCTGCGCGACCTCGGCCCGGCGATTTCCCCGCAGAACGCGTTCCTGATCCTGCAGGGGATCGAGACCCTGTCGCTGCGGCTGGAGCGGCACAACCAGAACGCGCAGGCGCTGGCCGAGTGGCTGGAGCAGCGCGACGAGGTCGAGAAGGTCCACTACGCGGGGCTGCCGTCGTCGCGGTGGCACGCCGCCCAGCAGAAGTACCTGCCGAAGGGTGGCGGCGCGATCGTCGCGTTCGAGCTGCGCGACGGGCTCGAGGCGGGCAAGAGGTTCGTGAACGCCCTCGAACTGCACAGCCACCTCGCCAACATCGGTGACGTCCGCAGCCTCGTGATCCACCCGGCGTCCACGACGCACAGCCAGCTGAACCCCGAGGAGCAGCTGGCCTCCGGCGTCACCCCGGGCCTGGTCCGGCTGTCGGTGGGGCTCGAGGGGATCGAGGACATCAAGGCCGACCTGGACTCCGGGTTCCGCGCGTCCAAGGGTGCGTGAGAGCAGTCTGTCGGAACGAACCCCGGATCTGATCTCCTGTCGGACGTGAACGACACAGCGCTCCCTCCCGCCAGCGGCGCCTGGCGGGAGGGGGACGACCCCGGCCGCCGCAGGTTCCTCGACCTCCCCGCCCCGCTGAAACTGGAGGCGGGTGGTGAGCTGCCGGGGGTGCGGCTCTCCTACGAGACGTGGGGCGAGCTCGCGCCGGACGGCTCGAACGCCGTGCTGGTGCTGCACGCCCTGACCGGGGACACCCACCTCGAGGGGCCCGCCGGGCCGGGACACCCGACGGCGGGCTGGTGGCCGGGACTGATCACGCCGGGCGGGCCGCTGGACCCGGCGCACTGGTTCGTCGTCGCCCCGAACGCGGTCGGCGGCTGCCAGGGCAGCACCGGGCCGGCCTCCACCGCGCCCGACGGACGCACCTGGGGGAGCCGGTTCCCGCTGGTCACCGTGCGGGACTCGGTGGTCGCCGAGCAGCACCTCGCCGACGCGCTCGGCATCGACGCGTTCGCCTGCGTGATCGGTGGCTCGATGGGGTCGATGCGGTCGCTGGAGTGGGCGGCGACCGAGCCCGACCGGGTCCGGCGGCTGTTCCTGCTGGCCGGGCCGGCGGCGTCGTCGGCGGACCAGATCGGCTGGGCGGCCCCGCAGATCGAGGCCATCCGTGCCGACCCGCACTGGCACGGCGGCGACTACCACCAGCTGCCCGAGGGACCGTGGCGCGGCCTGGGCATCGCCCGCCGGATCGCGCACCTGAGCTACCGCTCCGGGTACGAGCTGGCGACCCGCTTCGGCCGCGACCCGCAGGACGGCGAGGACCCGCTCGATGGTGGCCGGTACGCCGTCGAGTCGTACCTGGACCACCACGCGGACAAGCTGGTGCGCCGGTTCGACGCGGCGTCCTACGTCCGGCTCACCCAGGCCATGAACCACCACGACGTCGGTCGCGGACGTGGCGGGACGGCGCCGGCGCTGTCCCGGGTCCGGGCGCGGACCTACGTCGCCGGTGTCACGTCGGACCGGCTCTACCCGCTCGCCGAGCAGGAGGAGCTGGCCGCCGGGATCCCGAACGCGGACCCGCTGAAGGTGATCGACTCGCCGTACGGGCACGACGGGTTCCTCGTCGAGACGCCGACGGTCGCGCGGATGCTCGGGGAGCTGCTGGCCGAGCCGGCGCCCTGACCCGTGCCGGTCAGCCGATCCGCTCGCCGTAGACCCGCTGGACGTGCATCGTCATGAGCACCCGGCGGTCGCGCACCATGGCCGCGCGGAAGTCGTCCCAGTCCGGGTGCTCGCCCGCGGCCGCCCGGTACCAGTCGACGAGTGCCTGCACCGCCGGGCCGTCCGGGGAGTCGTCGGGTCCGGCGAGCTCGACCGGCCCCTCGGCGGTCGCCCAGGCGCGGCCGTCCGCGCTCTCCACCGACAGGGCGGCCCGCGGGTCGCGGCGCAGGTTCGCCGTCTTCGCCCCGCCCTCGGTCATCGAGACGCCGATGGTGCCGGCGGCGCGGTCGTAGTACGGGGTGACCGGTGACAGCTGCGGCATCCCGCTGCGCTTGATGGTCGCGAGGACGCCCTGACGGGCGTTCCCGAGCAGGTCGTGCTGTTCGTCTCCCATACCCGGACCAACGCCGATGGCGTGGGTCACTGTTCCCGCCGGAACCGGGGTGAGCGGCCGCGGGGGGCGTCGCTACCCTTCTCCGGGTGTTGACCCGGATGTCGTCGCTGTTCCTGCGCACCCTGCGTGAGGACCCGGCCGACGCGGAGGTGCCCAGCCACAAGCTGCTGGTCCGCGCCGGCTACGTCCGTCGCGTCGCCCCGGGGGTCTACTCCTGGCTGCCGCTCGGGCTGAAGGTGCTCCGCCGCATCGAGAACGTGGTGCGCGAGGAGATGGACGCCATGGGCGGCCAGGAGATCCAGTTCCCCGCGCTGCTGCCGCGTGAGCCCTACGAGGCGACGAACCGGTGGACCGAGTACGGCCCGGCGCTGTTCCGCATCCAGGACCGCAAGGGCGGCGACTACCTGCTCGGCCCCACCCACGAGGAGCTGTTCACGCGCGCGGTGAAGGGCGAGTACTCGTCGTACAAGGACTACCCGGTCGTCCTCTACCAGATCCAGACCAAGTACCGCGACGAGGAGCGGCCCCGCGCCGGCATCCTGCGCGGCCGCGAGTTCCTGATGAAGGACTCGTACTCGTTCGACCTGTCCGACGAGGGGCTCTCGGAGTCCTACGGCAAGCACCGCGACACCTACATCCGGATCTTCGACCGCCTCGCGCTGAAGTACGTGATCGTGGCGGCCACGTCCGGGGCGATGGGCGGCTCGGCGTCCGAGGAGTTCCTCGCCGAGTCGGAGACGGGGGAGGACACGTTCGTCCGCGGGCCCGGCGGGTACGCGGCGAACGTCGAGGCGGTCACCACCCCCGCGCCCCCGGCGATCCCGCTCGACGGGCTGCCCGCGGCCCAGGTCCACCACACGCCGGACACACCGACCATCGAGACGCTCGTGACCTACCTCAACGAGCACACCGACCGGACCTTCACCGCGGCGGACACGCTGAAGAATGTCCTGGTCAAGACCCGGCAGCCGGGCGCGGACAGCTGGGAGCTGGTCGGCGTCGGCGTGCCCGGCGACCGCGAGGTCGACATGAAGCGGCTCGAGGCGGCCCTCGAACCCGCCCAGGTCGAGCTCCTGGAGGAGGCCGACTTCTCCCGCAACGCGTTCCTGGTCAAGGGCTACATCGGCCCGGCGGCGCTGGCCGCGAACGGTGTCCGGTACCTCGTCGACCCGCGGATCGTCACCGGCACCGCCTGGGTGACCGGCGCCGACAAGGCCGACCACCACGTCGTCGACCTCGTGGCGGGCCGCGACTTCACCCCGGACGGCACGATCGAGGCCGCCGAGGTGCGCGCCGGTGACCCCAGCCCCGACGGGGAAGGGGTCCTGGAGGCCGCGCGCGGCATCGAGATCGGGCACATCTTCCAGCTCGGCCGCAAGTACGCCGACGCGTTCTCGCTCGACGCGCTGGGCCCCGACTCGAAGCCGGTGCGGATCACGATGGGGTCCTACGGCATCGGCGTCTCGCGGCTGGTCGCGGCGATCGCCGAGCAGTGCCACGACGACTCCGGTCTCGTCTGGCCGCGCTCGGTGGCGCCGTTCGACGTGCACGTCGTCGTCGCCGGGAAGTCGGCCGAGCTGCTCGAGGGCGGTGAGGTCCTCGCCGCGGAGCTGGAGGCCGAGGGCCTGTCGGTGATCCTCGACGACCGCAAGGCCTCGCCCGGGGTCAAGTTCGCCGACGCCGAGCTGGTCGGGGTGCCGACGATCGTCGTCGTCGGCCGGGGGCTGGCCGACGGGAAGGTCGAGCTCAAGGACCGTGCGACGGGCGAGCGGACCGAGATCCCGCGCGACGGCGCGGCCGGCCACGTCGCGGGAGTCGTCCGCGGCGCCTGACGGGCACTCCCGCCCGCGCCGGCCCTCGGAGCCACCGGGTTCGCACGGGGTCGGGTCGTTCGCACGGGGTCGGACCTCGTGCGAGCCGAGCGATCCCGTGCGAACCGGGTCGAGGTGCGGCGCGGGTCCGGCGTAGGCGGGTCAGGGGGGCGGGACGGCCGAGGTCGCCAGGTCGGCGAGGTCGGTGCCGGGGACCGGGTCGCCCGGCCCGCCACCGGCGTCCGCCGCGGTGACGAGCATCGCCACCCCGGTCGAGCCGTCCTGGGCCCGGGTGCGGGGCACGGCGAGCACCCCGACCGCGCCGTCGGTCGCGCGGCATCCGGCGGCCCCGGCGGCGAGGCCGTCGGACCGGACGGTCGCCTCCACCCACGAACCCGGCTCGGTCCCGCCCGGGCGCGGCACGGCGGGCCCGACCGCCACCTGCGGCGTGGACCCCGCGTAGGCGGACTCCCCGGCGCCCCGGGCGAACGCCTGGGCGGCCTGCTCGACCGTCGTCCCGGCCGGGACAGCGACCAGTGCCGCCGCGGCGACCCCGCGCGGCGCGGCGCCCGGTGGGCACTCCCCGGCCGCGAACGGCGGCACCTCGGCGAGGCGCACGAAGGGCACCCCGAAGACGTCCAGCGGCGCGGTCCCGGCGGGCGCGGGGGGCCAGCCCGACGGCGGGGTCACGGCGAACGCCTCCGACGTCGCGGGTGCGGCAGCCGCGGGGGAGGGCCCGGACGGGCCGGACGAGGGGCCGCTCAGCGCCGCGACGGTCCCGGTCACGAGCAGCACCACCACGACGGCGGCCAGCACCGGCCGGAACCGGCGCCCCGGGCCGCCGCCGGGCGGTGACTGGGCCGGTCGGGCCCCGGACACCGCGCCCGGACGGCTGGTCGAGGTCGTCCACCCGGAGGTCACCGGCGCAGCCTACGGCGCCCTCCGCGCGGTCCCGCCGACCGGACGACGGCCGGCCGGGCCGGGGCGCCCGGCGGAGGACCCGGGGGAACGCGGGGGGAGCGGTCAGCTCGGCAGCAGGGAGAACCGCACGGACCGCGTCGGGTTGTCCACGTTGGTGTCGACCAGGCACACCGACTGCCAGGTGCCCAGCGCCGGGCGTCCGCCGATCACCGGGATCGTGGTCGACGGCGGCACGAACGCCGGCAGCACGTGGTCCCGCCCGTGGCCGGCGCTGCCGTGCCGGTGCCGCCAGCGGTCGTCGGCGGGGAGGACCTGACGCAGCTGCGCCAGGAGGTCGGCGTCGCTGCCCGCTCCGGTCTCGATCACGGCGATCCCGGCGGTGGCGTGCGGGACGAAGACGTTCAGCAGCCCGTCGCCGGCCCCGGCGCCGGACAGGAATTCCTCGATCGGGCCCGTCAGGTCCACCACGGACTCCTCGGAGCCGGTACGGACCTCGATCAGCTCACTGTGCACGCCGTCCAACCTAGGTCGGTGGCTAGGCTCGGGCAGCGTGGGAGAGACGATCACGGTGTTCGGCCGGGAGCTCCCGCGCCGTCCCGGCTACCTGAACACCGCGAGCATCGGGGTGCCGACACTGGAGGCCTCCGCAGCGGTCGCCGAGACGGTGCGGCGCTGGGCGGTGGCGGAGGCGTCACCGAAGGACTTCGACGACGACGTGGAGGCCGCCCGCGCGGGTTTCGCCACGATCACCGGCGTCCCGGTCGCCGACGTCGCCCAGGGCGCCACCACGTCCGGGCTGATCGGCCCGCTCGCGGCGGCCGTGCCGGACGGCACCCGGGTGCTGGTCGCGGCGGGCGAGTTCTCGTCGGTCACCCGGCCGTTCGCGCTGCAGGCGCACCGCGGGGTGCGGGTCACCGAGGTGCCGCTCGCCGAGCTCGCCGGGAACGCGCCCGGCCACGATCTCGTCGCGGTGTCTGTGGTGCAGTCCGCCGACGGCCGGATCGCCGATCTCGACGCGCTGGGCGCGGTCCGCGAGCGGCACGGCGTGCGGCTGCTGCTCGACGTCACCCAGGCCGCCGGGTGGCTCCCGCTCCGCCTGGCGGGAGCGGACGCCGTCGTCGGGGCGGGGTACAAGTGGCTGCTCGGGCCGCGCGGGACGGCGTGGCTGGCGCAGCGGCCGTCCTGGGTGGCGGGGCCGCCCGGCGGGGAGCGCTGGCCGGAGGTCGTGCGGCACTCCGCCGGCTGGTACGGCACCCGGGACCGTTGGGGCGGCGGCCTCTACACGCCGGACCCGCCCGCGCGCCCGGGGCCGGCCGGCGGGGAGGAGTCGCCGGTCTGGTTCGCGCACGCGGGGTCGGCGGTGACGGTGCCGTGGCTGGCGTCGGTTGACCCGGAGGCCCTGCGCGCCCACTGCGCCGGGCTCGCCGACGCCCTGCGGGAGCGGCTCGGTCTGGAGCCCACCGGGTCGGCGATCGTCTCCGTGCGGGCCGACGGCGCCGCCGACCGGCTGGCCGCCGCCGGGATCACCGCCGCGGTCCGGGACGGCGCGGCACGGCTCGCGTTCCACCTGGCCAACACCCCCGAGGACGTCGACCTGGCCGCCGCCGCGTTGCGCGACTGAGGGCCGTGGGCCGGGCGTCAGCCCCTGCCGGGGAACACCGGGACGACGGGGGAGCGCTCGGTCACCGTGCGCCAGAAGGCGAGCCGGCCCGTGCAGTCGATCATCGCGCGCAGTCCCGCCTCGCGCAGCGCGGTCTGGGTCGAGCGCTCCATCACCGACCGCCAGGCGGCGATCGTGTCGGTCTCGGCGGAGACCAGCAGCGCCCCCGCCGACACCGCGTCGACGACCGGCTGCGGCGGTGTGTACGCGGGCTGCGCCGACACCGGGCGCTGCCCCACGTCGGACAGCGTCTGGGTGATCTGCCCGCGCAGCGTGGTGTGGGCCTCGATGTCGGCGCGGGCCCGCGTGGCCCAGTCGGCCGGGACGAACGCCGTCGACATCTTGTAGGCCCACAGCGCCGCGTGCTCGCTCGCGAGCGCCCGCTGCAACGCGTCGACGGTCACCTGCGGGACCGCGGAGTCGTCCTGTTCCTGGCTCACTGCAGCACCGCCGCGTAGGTCGCGCAGCAGGCGGCCACCTCGGCGACCAGCCCGACCTGCTGGGCCGACGCCCGCGAGACGACCTCGCCCGCGGTCCGCGCGGAGGCGGCAACGGCGTCGCGCACGGCGGCGAGGTCCGCCGCCGGCGGGGTCGCGGGAGCGGGCACCGAGCCCGGGGCGCGCCCGCCGGCCTGGTCGAGCGCGGTCGCGTGCTCCATCCGGGCCGCCCGCAGCGGCTCCAGACGGCCGGCCAGCGCGGGATCGTCGGTCACGGCGGCGGCGACCATCGCGGCGTCCATCCGGGCGCCGTCGGCCATCGCGAGCAGGGCGTCGCCGGTGTCGTCGGTCCGGGCGGCGCCGGGGGAGCAGGCGGACAGGACCGGCCAGGACGCCACGGCGGCCGCCGCCGTCCCGAGTACCTGCCGCCGGGTGAACCCCGGTGCCGGCACGGTTGGTCTCCGGTCCCTCACGCCGGGTCATGCTGCCAGCCGGTCACGGGGGTCCCCACACCGACCGCCCGCCCCCGTCCGGGTGGACGGCGGCCGCCGCATCCCCGGGCCGACGCGCTAGGCTCGTCGGCCGCCCCTGCCGTCGTCCCCGCCGCCGTCCCGGCCACCGCTCCGCGGTCCGTGACGGGGCCCGTACCCGAGCCGTGCCGCCCCGCGGCGCCGCCCGGGCGCGTGGGCGGGCGGTGACGGCCGGCGACCGACGCGACCACGAGGAGAGTCACCCGATGCGCAGTCCGGACCCCGAACAGCTGGCAGACCAGCTGCGCGGCGTGCTCGAGCCGGTCGTCACCGACGCCGGGCTGGAGATCGACGCCGTGGAGGTCCGCACCGCCGGCCGGCGGCACGCGGTGAAGCTCGTCGTCGACCTGCCGGAGGCCTCGACCGCCACCGGCATCGACCTGGACGACATCGCCCGGCTCAGCCGGACCGCCGCGGCCGAGCTCGACCTGCACGAGCACCTCATCGAGGGGTCCTACACGCTCGAGGTGACCTCGCCCGGCATCGACCGGCCGCTGACCACGCCCCGGCACTGGCGGCGGAACTTCCTGCGGCTGGCCCGGATCACCCTGGCGGGCGGCGACGACCTGGAGGCCAGGATCGGCCGGGCCGGTGACGACCGGGTGCAGGTCGCGGTGCCCGGCCGGAAGCAGCCCGAGCTGCGCGAGATCGCCTACGACGACGTCACGCACGCCCAGGTGCAGGTCGAGTTCAAGCCGGCCCCGGCCGCCGAGACCGCCCTGCTCGACCCGGGCGGCGGCAGCGGCGACACCAGCGACAACAGCGGCACGAACGGATCCGAGGAGAACCGGTGAACGTCGACATCCCCGCACTGCGGGCCATCGAGCGGGACAAGGAGATCCCGTTCGAGACGGTGCTGGAGGCCATCGAGACCGCGCTGCTCACCGCCTACCGGCACACCGAGGGCCACCACTCCGACGCGCGCGTCGACATCGACCGCAAGACCGGTGTCGTGCGCGTGCGGGCCCGCGACGCCTCGGACGCGGCCGAGGACGGCACCCCCGGCCCCGAGTTCGACGACACCCCCGAGGGCTTCGGCCGGATCGCGGCGACCACCGCCCGCCAGGTGATCGTGCAGCGGCTGCGCGACGCCGAGCACGAGCGCACCTACGGGGAGTTCTCCACCAAGGAGGGCGAGGTCGTCGCCGGCATCGTGCAGCGCGACGCCCGCGCCAACGCCCGCGGTGTGGTGATCGTCGAGCTGGGCGGCGGCACCGAGGCGGTCCTCCCGGCGGCCGAGCAGGTGCCGGGCGAGGTCTACCAGCACGGCGAGCGCATCCGCTGCTACGTGATCGGGGTCGCCCGCGGGCCGCGCGGGACCACGATCACGCTGTCCCGCACGCACCCGAACCTGGTGCGCAAGCTGTTCGCGCTCGAGGTGCCCGAGCTCGTCGACGGCTCGATCGAGATCGTCTCGGTCGCCCGGGAGGCCGGGTTCCGGTCCAAGATCGCCGTGCGGTCGGCCCGGCCGGGGCTCAACGCCAAGGGCGCCTGCATCGGCCCGATGGGCGCGCGCGTCCGCGGCGTGATGGGCGAGCTGGCCGGCGAGAAGATCGACATCATCGACTGGTCCGAGGACCCCGGTGAGTTCGTCGGGAACGCGCTCTCGCCGTCCAAGGTGGTCTCGGTGACGGTGCTGGACGAGCGGGCGCGGATCGCGCGCGTCGTCGTGCCCGACTTCCAGTTGTCGCTGGCGATCGGCAAGGAGGGCCAGAACGCCCGGCTCGCCGCCCGGCTCACCGGCTGGAAGATCGACATCCGGAGCGACGCCGACCCCCGCGACCCGGTCGGCCCGGACGGCGATCCGGTCGAGGTGTCGTCGTAGCCGCGACCGGACCGGCCGGTGGCCCGCCGGCGACCGGGGAGCGCGACGGCGGCCGGGGCGACGATCACCGCGGTGGGCCGGGCGAGGGAATGCCGGACGACTCCGCTGCGCTACACTCACAGACGGCCCGCGATCGCGGACCGTCGCCCGCTCGCACCCGGTCGGTTCCGATCCGGACGTGCGTCGGGTGCCGGAAACGGGAACGGGCCGGCGCACTGTTGCGGGTGGTCGCGGAGAACGGACGTCTCGTCCCGGATCCGCGTCACCGCCTCCCCGGGAGGGGTGCCTGGCTGCACCCCGCGACGGGATGCCTGGACAAGGCCGAGCGACGCTCGGCGTTCGTCCGGGCGTTGCGGCTCCGGAGCAGACCTGAGGTGGACGTTGTCCGCCGATGGGTGCAGGAGCAGTGACGTCAGCTGGGGATCGGGAGCCTCCCGGTCCCGTCATCGGAAGAAAGCAAGGTCGACCAGTCATGAGCCAGCAGTGAAGATCGCACCATGAACGTGCTTCGACACTAGGTTCGAGGTCGAGCGGGTCGCTGCCGCCCGGCCTCCGGTCAGGACAAGGAGAGCAGTGGCAGGCAAGGCCCGCGTGCACGAGCTCGCTAAGGAGCTCGGTCTCAGCAGTAAGCAGGTCCTCAGCAAGCTGCAGGACCTCGGGGAGTACGTGAAGTCTCCCTCCTCCACCGTGGAGGCCCCTGTCGCGCGCAAGCTGCGCGACGCGATGGCCGCCGGTGGGGGCAACGGCGGTGGCAACGGCCAGCGCCGCGGTTCCGGTGCGCCCGGTGGCGGTCGCCCGCGCGCCGGTGGCGGCGGTTCCGGCGCCCCGTCGCCGTCCCGCCCGAGCGCGCCCAAGCCCGGCCCGACCCCGGGAGCGGCTCCGTCGCGCCCGGGCCCGGCGCCGAAGCCCGGTCCGCGCCCCGGGCCGCCCGCGCCCGCGCAGGGTGCGCCGTCCCCGGCACAGCCGGCGGCCGGTCAGGACGCCCCGAAGCCGGGTCCGGCCACGTCGGCACCCACCCCGCAGCCCCAGGCCCCGGCCGCCGACGCCTCGGCGCCGGCTGCGCCGCGGCCCGGTCCCGCGGCGCCGAAGCCCGGTCCCAAGCCGGGTCCGGCCGCGCCGAAGCCCGGTCCGAAGCCGGGTGAGCAGGGTCAGGGCGGCGGCCAGGGCGGCGGTGCCCCGCGTCCCGGTGGCGACGGCCAGCGTGGCCCGAAGCCGGGCCCGCGCCAGCCGCGCGTCGGGAACAACCCGTTCGGCGTCGGCCAGGGTTCGCCCAAGCCGGCCCCGCGTCCCGGCCCGCCCGCGCAGCAGCCGGGTGGTCAGCAGCAGGGTGGCGGCGCCGCCCCGCAGCAGCCGGCGGCCCGCTCCGGTGAGGCCCCGCCGCGTCCGCCCCGTCCGGGCGGTGGCGCCGGTGGTCCGCGCCCGACCCCGAACAGCATGCCGCCGCGGCCGAACCCGGGCATGATGCCCGCGCGTCCGGCCGGTGGGCGCCCCGGTCCCGGTGGCCGTGGCGGTCCCGGTGGCGGCCGTGGTGGCCCCGGTGGCGGTCGTCCCGGTGGCGGCGGTGGCGGCTTCCGTCCCGGTGGCGGCGGTCCCGGTGGACCGCCTCCGGCCGGCGGTTTCCGTGGTCGTCCCGGTGGTGGCGGTCGTGGCCGCGGCGGTGCCGCGGGCGCGTTCGGCCGTCCCGGCGGTCCGGCCCGTCGTGGCCGCAAGTCGAAGCGGCAGAAGCGCCAGGAGTACGACGCCATGGCCGCGCCCTCGGTGGGCGGCGTCCGCCTGCCCAAAGGCAACGGCGAGACGATCCGGCTGCCGCGTGGCGCGTCGCTGACCGACTTCGCGGAGAAGATCAACGCCAACCCGGCCTCGCTGGTACAGGTGTTGTTCCACCTCGGCGAGATGGTCACGGCGACCGCGTCGGTCTCGGACGAGATCCTGGAGCTGCTCGGCCAGGAGATGAACTACCGGGTCCAGGTCGTGTCCCCCGAGGAGGAGGACCGCGCCCTGCTCGAGTCGTTCGACATCGAGTTCGGCGACCTCGGCGACGAGGAGGCGCTGGTGGCCCGGCCGCCGGTCGTCACCGTCATGGGTCACGTCGACCACGGCAAGACGCGCCTGCTGGACACGGTCCGCAAGGCCAACGTCCGCGAGGGCGAGGCCGGCGGCATCACCCAGCACATCGGCGCGTACCAGGTGCCGGCCGAGCTGGAGGGTGAGGAGCGGCTCATCACGTTCATCGACACCCCGGGTCACGAGGCGTTCACCGCCATGCGTGCCCGCGGTGCGAAGTCCACCGACATCGCGGTGATCGTGGTGGCGGCGGACGACGGCGTGATGCCGCAGACCGTCGAGTCGATCAACCACGCCCAGGCGGCGGACCTGCCGATCGTGGTCGCGGTCAACAAGATCGACGTCGAGGGTGCGAACCCGCAGAAGATCCGGCAGCAGCTCACCGAGTACAACCTGGTGGCCGAGGAGTTCGGCGGCGACACCATGTTCGTCGACATCTCCGCCAAGCAGGGCACCAACATCGAGTCGCTGCTCGAGGCGATCCTGCTGACCGCGGACGCGGCGCTCGACCTGCGGGCCAACCCCGACATGGACGCCCAGGGCGTCACCATCGAGGGGCACCTGGACCGCGGCCGTGGCCCGGTGGCCACGGTGCTGGTCCAGCGCGGCACGCTGAAGGTCGGCGACTCGGTCGTCGCGGGCGACGCCTCCGGGCGCGTCCGGCGGATGATCGACGAGCACGGTGCCGACGTCACCGAGGCGCTCCCGTCGCGTCCGGTGCAGGTCATCGGCCTGACCTCGGTCCCGGGTGCCGGCGACACGTTCCTCGTCGTCGACGAGGACCGGGTGGCCCGGCAGATCGCCGACCGGCGGCGCGCCCGCGAGCGCAACGCCGAGCTGGCGAGCCGTCGCAAGCGCGTCAGCCTGGAGGACCTGGACGCCGCGCTCAAGGAGACGAACACCCTCAACCTGATCATCAAGGGTGACAACTCGGGCACCGTGGAGGCGCTCGAGGAGGCCCTGATGAAGCTGGACGTGGGGGACGACATCGATCTGCGCGTCATCCACCGCGGCGTCGGTGGCATCACCGAGGGCGACATCAACCTCGCCATCGCGGACAACGTCATCGTCATGGGCTTCAACGTCCGTGCCGAGGGCAAGGCCACCGAGCTGGCCAACCGCGAGGGCGTGGAGATCCGCTACTACTCGGTGATCTACCAGGCGATCGAGGAGATTGAGCAGGCCCTGAAGGGCATGCTCAAGCCGGAGTACGAGGAGGTCGAGCTGGGCCGCGCGGAGGTCCGCGAGGTCTTCAAGTCCTCGAAGTTCGGCACGATCGCCGGTTGCCTCGTGATGGGTGGGGAGATCCGCCGGAACGCCAGGGCGCGCCTGCTGCGCGACTCGAAGGTGATCCACGAGAACCTCCCGGTGTCGTCGCTGCGCCGGTACAAGGACGACGTGGTCGAGGTCCGCGAGGGCTTCGAGTGCGGTCTGACGCTGGGCAGCTACTCCGACATCAAGGTCGACGACGTCATCGAGACGTTCGAGATGCGGGAGAAGCCGCGCGACTGAGTCCCTGAGATCGAGGGACGGAAGCAGCGGAACCGAGGTACTCGTCCGACGGGGCGGCCGGTGCGAACCGGCCGCCCCGTCGGCGTCTCGCCCGGAGGTGGGCATGTTCGTCGGTGCACTGGAGTGCGACGTCCTGCTCGGCGACGTCCGGTCGCTGAAACAGAAGCGGTCGGCGGTGCGGCCGCTGCTGGCCGAGCTGCGCCGGTTCGAGGTGGCGGCGGCCGAGGCCGGCCACCAGGACCTGTACCGGCGCGCGCTGATCGGTGTGAGCTGCGTGGCCGCCGACGCCGGACAGGTCACGGCGCTGCTGGAGCGGTGCGAGCGGCTGGTCGCCGCCGGCCCGAGATGGAACTGCTGTCCGCCCGGACCCGCCTGTTCGGCCCGGAGGACGACGACTGAGAACCCGCGGCGGGACCGGGCCGGCCTTGCCTAGACTCGGCCCCGCACGACCGGTGGAAGGAGCACGACATGGTCGACCAGGCCCGCGCACGCAAGCTCGCCAAGCGGATCTCGCAGATCGTCGCGGAGGCGTTGGAGCACGAGGTCAAGGACCCGCGGTTGTCCATGGTGACGATCACCGACACCCGGGTGACCGGTGACCTGTGGGAAGCCACCGTCTACTACACGGTGATGGGGGCCTCCCTGGAGGAGGCACCCGACACCGCCGGTGCCGCCGCCGCGCTGCAGAGCGCCGCCGGTGTGCTCCGCAGCCGGGTCGGTCAGCAGACCGGTGTCCGGCACACCCCGAGCCTCGCCTTCGTCTTCGACCAGGTCCCGGACGAGGCGCGCCGGATGGAGGAGCTGCTGGCCCAGACCCGCGCCTCGGACGCCGAGGTCGCACGGCTGGCGGCCTCCGCGTCGCCCGCGGGCGACGCGGACCCGTACAAGGCCCCGCGGGAGACCGAGGCGGAGTGAGGGCGACGTCCGCGCCGCCGCTGCCCGGCCCCGGACCGGTCGATCCGGCCGGGGCCGCGGCGCTGCTGCGGCAGGCCCGTGGCGAGGTCCTCGTCGTCGGCCACGTCCGGCCCGACGCCGACGCCGCGGGCAGCGCGATCGCGCTCGCCACGGCGCTGCGCCGCTCGGGCGTGCCCGCGGTGGTGTCGTTCGGCGGGCCCGAGCCGGTGCCGGAGGCGCTGCTCGCGCTCGACCCCGGCGGCGTCGTCGTCGCCTCGCAGGACGCGCCCGCGGCGCCGGACCTGCTGGTCTGCTGCGACATCTCGTCGGCCGCCCGGCTCGGTGACCTGGCGGGGCGGCTCGGGACGGCGCGGTCGTCGCTCGCGATCGACCACCACGCGTCGTTCGTGCCGTTCGCGACCCACCACCTGGTCGATCCGGGCGCCCCGGCCACCGTGCTGCTGGTCCGCGAGGTCCTCGCCGAGCTGGGGACCACACTGGACCCCGTACTGGCCCGGGCGTTGTTCGCGGGCCTCTACACCGACACCGGCGGGTTCCGCTGGGGCGGGTCGGACGCGCTGCGGCTGGGCGCCGAACTCGTCGACGCCGGGGCGGAGCCGCGCGAGCTGATGCGCGAGATCACCGGGACCCGTCCGTTCGCCTGGCTGGCGGCGCAGGCGACCGTCCTGGCCGGGGCCCGGCGGGAGCCCGCCGGGGCCGGTGGCGAGCCCCTGGTCTGGGCGGTCGTGGACGCCGCGACGGCGACCCGGTTCCGGGACCAGACGGTCACCCTGGTCGGGCAGCTGCTGGCCACCGCCGACGACGGTGTCGCGGCGCTGCTGACCGAGGTCGCCCCCGGATCGTGGTCGGTGTCCCTGCGCGGCACCGGACGCCCGGACCTGTCCCGGGTCGCGACGGCGCTCGGCGGGGGCGGGCACGCGGCCGCGGCGGGGTTCGAGCGCGACGGCACCCGCGACGGGCTGCTCGACCTGCTGCGGGCCGAGCTCGCCGCCGTCCCGCAGCCGTGACGCGGCCCCACGACGCCCGGCCGGTCACCGCGTCGCACCGGCGAGGTGTCACGACCGTCATCCGGGATACACCTGCGGTACCACCGCGTCCGGTAGGCACGGGCCGGTCCGACCGGCCACGGTCCCGGGACGTAGCGTGTCCGGCGATCCCCCCAGGAGGTTGCACGTGAGTTCCGAGCCCGCCCCGGGACACGACGGTGCCCGCGACGACGCCAGCGGCTGGCGCGAGTTCCTCGGAGCGTGGGTGCGCAACCCCGCCCGGGTCGGTGCCGTCTGGCCGAGCTCGCAGCGGCTGTCGGAGAAGCTCGCCCGGATCGCGCCCGGTCACGGAGCGCCGGTCGTCGTGGAGCTCGGCCCGGGCACCGGCGCGGTGACCTCCGAGGTCTCCCGCCGGCTCGCGCCCGGCGGCCGGCACCTCGCCGTCGAGCTCGACCCGGGCATGGCCCGCTACCTCACGGGGCGGCACCCGGGCGTCGAGGTCATCAACGGTGACGCCCGCAAGCTGGGCGAGCTCCTGGACGAGCGCGGTATCGCGGGTGTCGACGCGGTCATCTCCGGGCTGCCCTGGTCGCTGTTCGACCGGGCCTCCCAGCGCGAGATCCTCGGCCAGGTCGTCGACGTGATCGGGGAGACCGGGGCGTTCGCCACGTTCGCGTACTCGCACACCATGCCGATGCCCTCGGCCCGCCGGTTCAAGGCGACCCTGCAGGAGACCTTCGACGAGGTCGTCATGACGCGGACGGTGTGGCGCAACGTCCCGCCCGCGTTCTGCTTCCTCTGCCGCCGCCCGCGCCCGTAGCGGTGTCGGGAGGCTCGGAACCGGACGTCCGCTCCCGGGGCGGGGCCCGGGACATCCTGCGGCTCGCGGTGCCGGCGCTGCCGGTGCTCGCCGCGGAGCCGCTGTACCTGCTGGTCGACACCGCCGTCGTCGGACGGCTGGGTGGGCTCCCGCTGGCCTCGCTCGCCGTCGCCGCGGTGCTGTTCGCCCAGGTCACCACCCAGCTGACGTTCCTGTCCTACGGGACGACGGCGCGGGCGTCCCGGTTCTACGGCGCCGGGCGCCGCTCCGCCGCGGTCACCGAGGGGGTGCAGGCGACGTGGCTGGCCGTCGTCGTCGGGCTGCTGGTGATCGCGGCCGGGCAGCTGCTGGCGGCCCCGGTCGCCGGGGTGCTCGCGGGCGGCGGGGACATCGCGGCGGGAGCGGTCTCCTGGCTGCGCATCGCCCTGTTCGGCGCCCCGCTGGTGCTGGTCACGCTCGCCGGGAACGGCTGGATGCGCGGGGTGCAGGACACCCGGCGCCCGATGTACTACGTGCTGGCGGGCAACGGCCTGTCCGCGCTGCTGTGCCCGTTCCTCGTGCACGGCGCCGGTTCCTGGGACGGCTGGGGGCTGGAGGGCTCCGCGGTCGCCAACGTCGTGGCCCAGGCGGTGTCGGCGGGGCTGTTCCTGCGTGCGCTGGCGGCGGAGCGGCGGCGGGCGCCGTCGTCCGACCCGGTCCGGTTCGCGCCCGACGCCGCGGTGCTGCGCGCCCAGGTGACGATGGGCCGCGACCTGGTGATCCGGTCGCTCGGCTTCCAGACGTGCTTCCTGTCCGCGACCGCGGTGGCCTCCCGGTTCGGTGCGGAGTCGGTGGCGGCGCACCAGGTCGTGCTGCAGCTGTGGGTGTTCCAGTCGCTCGTGCTCGACGCGGTGGCGATCGCCGCCCAGGCACTCGTCGGGTCGGCGCTGGGGGCGGCCCGGGATCGGGAGGGCACCGCCGGGGCGCGTGCCGTCGCGGCCCGGGTGACGCGGTACGGGCTGCTGCTGGGCTGCGTGTTCGGCGTCGTGTTCGCGGCGCTCTACCCGGTGCTGCCCGGGGTGTTCACCACCGACGCCGCGGTGCTCGCGACGATCCCCGCCGCGTGGTGGTTCTTCACCGCGCTGCAACCGGTGGCGGGCGTGGTCTTCGCCCTCGACGGTGTGCTGCTCGGCGCCGGTGACGCGGCGTTCCTGCGCACGACGACGCTGCTCGCCGCGGTGTGCGGGTTCCTGCCGCTGATCTGGCTGTCGCTGGCGTTCGGGTGGGGGCTGGCCGGGATCTGGACCGGGCTGGCGATGTTCATGGTCGTCCGGCTGGTGGCCGTCGGGCTGCGGGCGCGCTCGGGGCGGTGGGCGGTCCCGGGCACGGTCCGGGCCTGAGCTCCGCGCCGTCCGGTCAGGGGCGTGCGACCGCGGAGCGCCCCTCGTCGAGCGGGGGTGGGGTCGGGAGCGGGAGCCGCACCGTGAAGACCGCGCCGGTGCCGTCGTCCCGGGGGCCGACGGTCACCGTCCCCCCGAGGCGCCGGGTGATCCGGTCGACCAGGGCCAGCCCGATCCCGCGCGGGCGGCCACCGGGTGTCGCCCGGGTGCTGAAGCCGAAGGTGAACAGCTCGCGGGCGGTCTCCTGGGGGACACCGGGACCGCTGTCGGCGACCTCCAGGACCACCTCGCCGCCGTCGGTCCGGACCGTCGCGGTGAGCGACCGCTCCGCGCCGCGTGGCTGCGCCGCGACCACCTCGAGCGCGTTGTCGACGAGGTTCCCGGCCAGCGAGACGAGGTCGTCGGCGGCGAACGGCAGGTGCAGGTCCGGGAGGGTGTCGGGATCGCAGACGTCGGTCACCGAGAACGCGACGTCGCGCTCCACCGCCTGCCACGCCTTGTCCGCCAGCAGCGCGGCGAGCACCGGGTCGAGCACCTCGGCGACGACCGCGGAGCCCGGTCCGCGGGTGCGGTCGAGGGCGGCGGTCCCGGCGGCCGTGGCGTCCGAGGTGTCGCCGAGCTCGATCAGTGTCAGCACGGTCTGCAATCGGTTCGCGAACTCGTGGGCCTGCCCGGACAAGGCGTCGACCTTGCCGCGGGCGTCGTCGCGCTCCCGGAGGGCGCCGGCCAGCTCGGTGCGGTCGCGCAGCGTGAACACCCGGGTCCCCGGCCCCGCGGCCGGGCCGGCGTGCCGGCTGTTGACCAGCAGCACCCGTTCCCCGGCGAGCGCGGGCTCGTCGCGGAGGTCCTCGCGCAGGCCGCGGACCAGCACCGCCAGCACCGCCGGGTCGATGCCCAGGCCGGTCAGCGGGCGTCCGGGCTCGGCGGTGTCGGGGCCGCCCTCGATCGGGACGGGGGAGGCCAGCAGCCGCCGGGCCTCGGCGTTGACGACGACCAGCCGTCCGCTGCCGTCGACGACCAGCAAGCCCTCGCCGACGGCGTGCAGCACGGCGTCGTGATGGGTGTAGGCCCCGGCGATCTCCTCGGGCTCCAGCCCGAGGGTCTGCCGCCGCAGCCTGCGGGCCAGCAGCACGGCGAGGCCCAGGCCGAGCAGCAGCGCGACACCGGCGGCGACGACGATGCCGGGCAGCCAGCGCAGCGCCAGGTCGCTGACCCGGGTCTGCAGCACCCCGACCGAGACGACGGCGATGAGCCGCCCGTCCTCGACGACCGGGGTGACGGTGCGGACCGACGGCCCGAGCGTGCCGGTGTAGACCTCGGTGGCCGTCCGGCCCTCCAGCGCCGGGGCGATGTTGCCCTGGTACGGCAGGCCGATCTCGGCGGGGTTGTAGTGGCTGTAGCGGATCCCGGCGGGGGACATGACGACGACGAAGTTGGTGTTCGTCGCGGTCCGGACCCGCTCGGCGACCGGCTGCAGCCGCGACGACAGGGTGGCGACGTCGCCACCGGCCCGCAGCGCGTCGACGACCTCGGGGTCGGAGGCGATGCTCAGCGCAGTGGCCCGGGTCAGCCGCCCGGCGGCGTCGTGCTCGAGCTCCCCGGCGCCGTACACGCCGAGTGCGGTGAGACCGCCGACGGTCAGCAGCACCGTCACCACCTGCAGCACGAACAGGCGGCGGACCAGCTTCGACCCCCGCAGGGAGGTCGAGGAGGTGCGGAACGCCCGGAGCACGGCCCCACCCTGCCACCGCGGGGGTGGGAGGGGGGACCGTGCTCCGGGCGGGGCGACCGTCACGAGGAGGACGGGACGGTCGCGTCAGGAACCGGTGGTGGCCTTGACGCGGGTGTCGGCGTCGGCGGGAGCCTCGGTGCCGGTCGCGGTCTCCTCGGTCTCCTCGCCGGCACCGCTGCCGTGGGCGGCCTCCATGTCGGCCTCGACGAGCGACGGGTCCTCGAGGACGGCGGCGAGCCGCTCGCGGTCGAGCTCGCCGTTCCAGCGGGCGATCACCAGGGTGGCGACGACGTTGCCGATCGCGTTGGTCAGCGCGCGGCCCTCGGACATCATGCGGTCGATGCCGACGATCAGGGCGAGGCCGACGACGATCGCCTCGGGGGTGAAGAACTCCCCGCCGAACGCCTGCAGTGACGCGGCCAGGGTGACCAGACCGGCGCCGGTGACGCCCGCGGCGCCCTTCGAGGTGAGCACCATCAGGACCGCGAGGGCGATCTGCGCGCCGATCGGGAGGACCTCACCGCCGGCCTGGATGATGAACAGCGCACCCAGGGTCAGGTAGATGCAGGTGCCGTCCAGGTTGAACGAGTAGCCGGTCGGGATGACCATGCCGACGGTCTGCTTGGACGCACCGGCCGACTGCAGCTTGGTGAGGAAGCGCGGCAGCACCGACTCCGACGACGAGGTGCCGACGATGATGAGCAGCTCGTCCTTGATGAGCCGGATGACCTTCAGGACGTTGAACCCGGCGGCCCAGGAGACCGCGCCGAGGACGACCAGGACGAACACCGCGCAGGTGCCCCAGAAGACGCCCATCAGCTTGAGCAGGTTGACGAGCGACTCGCCGCCCATCTGACCGACGGTGTAGGCCATGCCGCCGAACGCGGCGACCGGTGCGGCCCACATGATGATCTTGATGATCCCGAAGATCACCTGCGAGATGCCCTCGATGCCGCGGACCAGCCGGACGCGGAGGTCGTTGTTCAGCGACGAGATCGCGCAGGCGGTGAGGATCGCGAGGACCAGGACCTGCAGGACCGAGTTCTCGACGAACGGCCCGAAGAAGCTCTCCGGCAGCAGCGAGCCCTGGATGAAGCCGATGACGCCCGACTCCTCGGAGCCGGTCGCGGCGTTCTCGGCGGCCTTCGCGAGGTCGGCCGGGTTCGGGGCACCCTGGAAGCCGGCGCCCGGCTGGAAGAGGTTGCCCGCGAGAAGGCCCATCGCCAGCGCGATCACCGTCATGACCAGGAAGTAGCCCAGCGCGCGGGCGGCGAGCCCGCCGGCCCGGGCGAGGTTGCCCAGCGACGCGATGCCCACGATCACGGTGCAGAAGATGACCGGCCCGATGATCACCTTGATCATCTGGACGAAGGTGTCGGCGAGCCACTTGGTGTCCGAGGCGAAGTCGGGGGCGACGAACCCGACCAGGATGCCGGACGCGATGCCGATCAGGACCCAGAACCAGAGCTGGGAGTAGAGCTTCTTCTTCGGCCGGGTGGGGGTCGACGACCCCTGTCCCGGTGAGCCGGCTGCGGTGGCGACCTCGGCCATGTCCGTCCTCCTCGACGTGTTCGGTGCCGAAACGATGAAGGAGGGCCGCCCGCCGCGCCAACGGGAGCGGAGGCGGTCTTGAGGAAGGTTTGAGGGTGCGGACTACGCTGTCGGACGTGCGCGTACTGCTGGTCGAGGACGACGCCGTCCTCGGAGACGCGTTGCGGCGCACCCTGGTCAAGCACGGTCATCCGACCGATCTGGTCGGCAGCGGGACCGCCGCGCTCAGCGCGATCGCGGACCGGGAGCCCGACGTCGTGCTGCTCGACATGGGACTGCCCGACCGCGACGGGATCGGTGTCTGCCGGGAGATCCGGGAGCGGTCCCGGGTGCCGATCCTCGCGATCACCGGCCGCGGCGACGTCGCCGCCCGGGTGCAGGGCCTGCGTGCCGGTGCCGACGACTACCTGGTCAAGCCGGTGTCCACCGACGAGCTGCTGGCCAGGATCGACGCGGTGCTGCGCCGCTCCACCGGCGGCGCGGTGGCGTCCACGGTGGCGGTGGGCGACGTCGTCGTCGACCTGGAGCGGCGGTCCGTCACCGCGGCCGGGGACGAGGTCGCGCTGACCCGCAAGGAGTTCGACCTGCTCGCGGCGCTGGCCCGGCGCGAGGGCGCCGTGCTGCCCCGGACCGAGCTGCTCGAACAGGTCTGGGGCGTCGCCGACGGCTCCGCCGCCCGCACCCTGGAGGCGCACGTGGCGTCGCTGCGGTCGAAACTCGGCGCCCGCGAGGTCGTCGTGACGGTGCGTGGGGTCGGGTACCGGCTGGCGCGTTAGCGTCTGCGACCGTGCCGAAGCCACCGCCTCCGCCGCCCGGTCTCGTCGTCGTCGACAAGGACCGGGGCCCGACCAGCCACGACGTCGTCGGGAAGCTGCGCCGGATCATGGGCACCCGCAAGGTCGGCCACGCCGGGACGCTCGACCCGATGGCGACCGGCGTGCTGGTCGTCGGCATCGAGCGGGCGACGAAGCTGCTGGGGCACCTGTCGCTGGACACCAAGGCCTACACCGCGACCGTCCGGCTCGGGCAGGCGACCGACACCGACGACGCCGAGGGCACGCCCGTCGGTGACCCCGTCGCCGTCGTGGCCGGCGAGGCGGAGGTCCGTGCGGCGATGGCCGTGCTGACCGGGGACATCGAGCAGGTCCCGAGCGCGGTGTCCGCGGTGAAGATCGACGGGAAGCGGGCCTACCAGCGCGTCCGCGACGGCGAGACGGTCGAGATCCCGGCCCGGCCGGTCACGGTGTCGGCGTTCGACCTGCGCGGCCTGCGCCGGGACGGCGGGTTCGTGGACCTCGACGTCGTCGTGGAGTGCACGTCGGGGACCTACGTGCGGGCGCTGGCCCGCGATCTCGGGGTGGCGCTCGGCGCGGGCGGGCACCTCACGGCGCTGCGCCGCACCCGGGTCGGGCCCTTCACCCTGGAGCACGCCCGCACCGTCGAGCAGCTGGCCGCCGAGCCGGGCCTCTCGCTCGACCTGGCCGCGGCGGTGGCGACGGCGTTCCCGCGGGTCGACGTCGACGACGCGGCCGCCACCGACGTGCGGATCGGCCGGTCGCTGCCGTCCGCGGGGATCCCCGGCACGTACGGCGTGTTCGGGCCCGACGGGGCCGCGCTCGCGCTGATGGCCGACCGTGGACCGTCCGCGCGCCCGGTGGTCGTGCTGGCCCCGGCCGGCTGATCCCCGGCGGCCGGTGGGGCGGGGCGGTCACCGGTTCCGTAGGCTCGCCGCCGTGCAGCGCTGGCGTGGTCTGGAGGCCGTCCCGCCCGGCTGGGGACGCTGCGTCGTCACCGTCGGGGTGTTCGACGGGGTGCACCGCGGGCACCGGCAGCTCATCGCCCGGGCCGTGGAGCTCGCCCGGGACCGGGGGCTCCCCGCGGTCGTCGTGACGTTCGACCCGCACCCGGCCGAGCTCGTGCGCCCCGGGACGCACCCCGCGCGGCTGTCCACGCTGGACCGGCGTGCCGAGCTCGTCGCCGAGGCCGGTGCGGACGTCTTCTGCGTCATCCCCTTCACCGAGCAGCTGTCGCGGATGGCGCCGGCCGGCTTCGCGCACGAGATCCTCGTCGACCGGCTGCACGCCGCCGTCGTCGTCGTCGGCAGCAACTTCACCTTCGGGCACAAGGCCGCCGGCGACGTCACGACGCTGCACGAGCTGGGCCGCCGGTTCGGCTTCGTCTGCGAGGCGGTGGACCTCATCTCCGACGACCACATCACGTTCTCCTCGACCTACATCCGGTCCTGCATCGACGCCGGCGCGGTCCGCGACGCCGCCCGCGCGCTGGGCCGCTGGCACCGGGTGGACGGCGTGATCGTGCACGGCCACAAGCGGGGCCGGGACCTGGGCTTCCCGACGGCCAACGTGGCCTGCCCGCCGCACACCGCGGTCCCCGCCGACGGGGTCTACGCCGGCTGGTTCCGGATCGGCGACCGGCGGCTGAAGTCCGCGATCTCGGTCGGAACGAACCCGACCTTCTCCGGGCGGGTGCGCACCGTCGAGGCCTACGTGCTCGACGTCGACGAGGACTTCTACGGCCACGAGGTCGGCGTCGAGTTCGTCGCCCGGCTGCGCGGTCAGGAGCACTACGACGGCATCGAGCCGCTCATCGCCCAGATGACCCGCGACGTCGAGGACAGCCGGGCGACGCTCGTCGCCGCCGGCGACGCGACCGGACCGGACGGGGATCCCCCCACCGGACCGGGGCCGAACGCGCCGGGCTGAGTGGAAGTCCCCTACCCGTTCCGATCCGGCCCGGGCGCGACGGGGACGGCCGCAGGATCGCGACATGGACGATCGTCCCGGTGACCAGGTGGCGGGCAACCGCGCGCGGCAGCGCGAGATCTACGGCGAGCCGCTGGGGGAGCGGGTACGCCGGCTGACCTCCGGGCTGGGGATCACGCAGGCGCGGCTGGCGTCGGCGCTGGGGCTGAGCCCGGCGATGCTGTCCCAGCTGTCCGGGGCCCGGCGGGTCAAGATCGGTGATCCCGCGGTGCTCGGCCGGATGGTGGCGCTCGACTGCCGGGTGGCGCGCGGTCCGGTCCCGCCCGGTGAGCTGGAGGCGCTGCTGGACCGCGTCCGGTCCGGGCCCGCGGTGCCCTGGGGGCCGGTGCCGGCGGGGGACTGCCGCTGCGGTGCTGCCGGCCCGGGCCTCGCCGGCCCCGATCGCCTCCCGGGCGGCGCCCCGGTCGTCCCGGGTGCGCCGGGTGCGTCAGGCGCGCCGGTCGTTCCGGTCCGCACGGCAGTGGTGCCGCACCCGCGACGGCCGGCCGCCTCCGCGCCGACCTCCGCGCCGACCTCCGCGCCGACCGCCGCGCCGACCGCCGCGCCGACCGCCGCGCGGGCCTCCGCGCCGACCGCTGACGACGCGCTGCGCGGCGTCTCCGCGCCGGCCCGCCTCGTCGCGGCCGCGGCGGAGCTGGACCCGTCGTTCCCGGAGATCGCCGAGGTGCTCCGGCGGGCGGCGGCGTCGCGGAGATGACGGGTGCTGTGAGATCGCTTCCCGGGGAAGCGATCTCACGGGAGACGGTCACCCTCGGCGCCACGACCCGCGGCCTCCACGGTCGCGACGCCCCTTGTCCGGCACGGGTTCCTTCGGGTGGAATCGCTGCCCGAGGCAGCGATTCCACCGGACACCGTCGCCCCTCGATCGCCGCCGCCGTGCTCGTCCGTGGCATCGGGGCGGGCCGCCGGGAGGACGGAGCGAAATGAGGCTGTTCACCGCGCTGTGGCCGCCCCCGGCGGCGGTCGACGCGCTCGCGACGGAGCTGGCGTCCGCACCGCCCTGGCACCCGGACGGCGCGTGGCGGCCGGTGGATCCCGGCACCTGGCACCTCACCCTGTGCTTCCACGGCGACGACGACCCGGACGCGCGGGCCGCGGCCCTCGACGCGGCGTTCGCCGGGGTGCCCGCGCCGCGGCTGCGGATCGCGGGGACCGGCACCTTCCCCGGCGTCGTCTGGGCCGGGGTCGAGCCCGGCGGTGTGCTCGACGACCTCGCGGCCCGGGCCGGGGCCGACCCGTCGTCGTTCCGGGCGCACCTCACACTCGCTCGCAGGCGGCCCGCCGACCGGCCCCGGCCGGACGCCCTGACCGGCGCCGGCGGCGTCCGGCCGGGGCCCTGGTGGACGGCGGACGAGGTGCTGCTGGTGCGCAGCGACCCGGGCCCGCGCTACACCCCGGTGCACCGGGTACGGCTGACGGTCCCGTCCGGTGGAGCAGGGCGCTGAGGTGCGCGGGTCGGCGACGGCGGGCGATGTCGTCGCTGGTACCGTTTCTCCCCGGGTCCGGCTGCAGTCAGCGGCGGCCGCGACCGACCACCTGCCGTTCCACCGGCCGTCCCGGCCGGGGTCGCGAACGGTACGGCCCCGCGGACCGTCCACGAGATGAAGGAGACGCAGTGGCACTGTCTACCGCCGAGAAGAAGACCACGCTCGAGAAGTACGGCACCCACGCCACCGACACCGGGTCCCCCGAGGCCCAGGTGGCGCTGCTGACGCAGCGCATCATCGGGCTGACCGAGCACCTGAAGGAGCACAAGCACGACCACCACAGCCGGCGCGGCCTGCTGCTGCTGGTCGGTCGTCGTCGCCGGCTCCTCAAGTACCTGCGCGCCGTCGACGTGGCTCGTTACCGCGCGCTGATCGAGAAGCTGGGTCTGCGCCGCTGACCCGCCGGCGACCCGGCACCGGACTCCGGTGCCGGGTCGTTCCGCATCCCACGCGGTACAACTGAACCGACTCAACTGAACAGAAGCCCACCGCGCGCCGGCGGACGGACGTCCGCCGGTCCTCGGTAGTGGCTCCCGGGAGCACGAGTTGCCGGGGGCTTCGATCGAAGACCGGCCCAGCAGGGGATCGCCCCGGACGTCGTCGGTGGTGGGGACGCAGAGACAACTCCCTACGACGAGGAGATCACCCCCGCATGACTGACGTCATCAGCGAGGACGGCGTGCACGAGAGCACCGCCGTCATCGACAATGGTGCCTACGGCACGCGCACCGTCCGGTTCGAGGCCGGCCGGCTCGCCCGCCAGGCCGCCGGTTCAGTCGTCGCGTACCTGGACGACGAGACCATGCTGCTGTCCGCCACGACCGCCTCGAAGCGGCCGAAGGACCAGTTCGACTTCTTCCCCCTGACGGTCGACGTCGAGGAGCGGATGTACGCGGCGGGCCGGATCCCCGGCTCGTTCTTCCGCCGCGAGGGCCGCCCCGGCACCGACGCGATCCTGACCTGCCGCCTCATCGACCGGCCGCTGCGCCCGTCCTTCGTGGACGGTCTCCGCAACGAGATCCAGGTCGTCGTGACGGTCATGTCGCTCGACCCGAAGGACCCCTACGACGTCGTGGCGATCAACGCCGCGTCGGCGTCCACCCAGCTCGCGGGCCTGCCCTTCTCCGGCCCGGTCGGCGGCGTCCGCGTCGCGCTGATCGCGAACGAGACCGGCACCGACACCCAGTGGGTGGCCTTCCCGACGCACGACCAGCTCGAGCGCGCCGCGTTCGACATGGTCGTCGCGGGCCGCGTCGTCGGCGACGACGTCGCGATCATGATGGTCGAGGCCGAGGCCACCGAGAAGACGATCGAGCTCGTCGGCGGCGGCGCCAACGCCCCGACCGAGGACGTCGTGGCCGACGGCCTGGAGGCCGCGAAGCCCTTCATCCGCTCGCTGTGCGTCGCGCAGCAGCAGCTCGCCGACGTCGCGGCCAAGCCGACCGCCGACTACCCGGTGTTCCCGGCCTACCAGCCGGACGCGCTCGAGGCCGTCACCGAGGCCGTCGAGCAGGAGCTGGCGCAGGCGCTGACCATCGCCGGCAAGCAGGAGCGCGAGACCCGCACCGACGAGATCAAGGCGTCGGTGCTGGAGAAGCTGGGCGAGCGCTTCACCGGCCGCGAGTCCGAGCTGGGCAACGCGTTCCGCGCGCTCAACAAGAAGCTCATCCGCCGCCGGATCCTGACCGACCAGGTCCGGATCGACGGCCGCGGCCTGACCGACATCCGGCCGCTCTCGGCCGAGGTCGAGGTCATCCCGCGGGCGCACGGCTCGGCGCTGTTCGAGCGTGGCGAGACCCAGATCCTGGGTGTCACCACGCTGAACATGCTGCGCATGGAGCAGACGATCGACTCGCTCGGTCCGGAGACCTCCAAGCGCTACCTGCACCACTACAACTTCCCGCCGTTCTCCACCGGTGAGACCGGCCGCGTCGGGTCGCCGAAGCGCCGCGAGATCGGCCACGGCGCCCTCGCCGAGCGGGCGCTGCTCCCGGTCCTGCCGGACCGCGAGGAGTTCCCCTACGCGATCCGCCAGGTCTCCGAGGCGCTGGGCTCCAACGGGTCCACCTCGATGGGCTCGGTCTGCGCGTCGACGATGTCGCTGCTCAACGCCGGTGTGCCGCTGAAGGCGCCGGTCGCGGGCATCGCGATGGGCCTGGTCTCCGACGAGGTCGACGGCCAGACCCGCTACGTCGCGCTGACCGACATCCTCGGCGCCGAGGACGCGTTCGGCGACATGGACTTCAAGGTCGCCGGCACCAAGGACTTCGTGACGGCGCTGCAGCTGGACACCAAGCTGGACGGCATCCCGTCCGAGGTGCTGGCCGCGGCCCTGAGCCAGGCCAAGGACGCCCGCCTGACCATCCTCGAGGTGATCGGCGAGGCCATCGACGGCCCGGACGAGATGTCCAAGTACGCGCCGCGGGTCACCGCGGTGAAGGTCCCGGTCGACAAGATCGGCGAGGTCATCGGCCCGAAGGGCAAGATGATCAACTCGATCACCGAGAAGACCGGCGCCGACATCTCGATCGAGGACGACGGCACGATCTACGTCGGTGCGAACGACGGCCCCTCCGCGGAGGAGGCGATCGGCATGATCAACGCGATCGCCAACCCGCAGCTGCCGAAGGTCGGCGAGCGGTTCCTGGGCACGGTGGTCAAGGCCGCCGCCTTCGGTGCCTTCGTCTCGCTGGTCCCCGGCAAGGACGGTCTGATCCACATCTCGAAGCTCGGCAACGGGAAGCGGATCGGCAAGGTCGAGGACGTCTGCAAGGTCGGCGACAAGATCCGCGTCGAGGTCACCGACATCGACAACCGCGGCAAGATCAGCCTCGTCCCGGTCCAGGAGGGCGGGGAGAACGGTGAGGCCCCGGCGGACGCCGAGACCGGCGCCGAGGCTCCGGCCGCGGCCGAGGCCGCGAACCAGAGCTGATCCGTTGGCGGACGCGCACGACTCCAGGGCGGCGGCCCGGGAACCCCAGGGTTCCCGGGCCGCCGCCCGCGTGCCCGCCGATCTCGCGACCCCGGACGCGGTGCGGCGCAGCGAGCTGCCCGGCGGCGTCCGGCTGGTCACGGAGACGGTGCCCGGGGTCCGCTCGGTCGCCGTCGGCATCTGGATCGGCATCGGCTCGGTCGACGAGACCGGCGAGCAGGCCGGTGCCGCACACTTCCTGGAACACCTGCTCTTCAAGGGCACCCGGCGCCGGACCGCGGCCGGGATCGCCGAGGAGATGGACGCCGTCGGCGGTGAGCTGAACGCCTTCACCGCCAAGGAACACACCTGCTACTATGCGCACGTCCTCGACACCGACGTGGCGCTCGCGGTCGACCTGCTCGCCGACGTCGTCACCGACGCCGAGCTGGCCCGCACCGACGTCGAGCTGGAACGGGGCGTCGTGCTCGAGGAGATCTCGATGCGCGACGACGACCCGGAGGACCTGCTCGGCGACCTGTTCGACGAGACCCTGTTCGGGTCGCACCCGCTCGGCTGTCCCGTGATCGGGTCCGAGGAGTCCGTCCGGGCGATGAGCCGGGAGACGCTGCACGCGTTCTGGCGCGGGGAGTACACGACGCCACGGATGGTCGTCGCCGCCGCCGGGAACCTGGAGCACGACCGGCTCGCCGAACTCGTCGCCGCAGCGCTGGCACCCGCGGCGAACGGCCACGCCGTCGCCGTCCCGCCGCGCGCCGCCACCGGTGTGCGCCCGGCCCGCTCCGGTGCGCTCGGCCTGCAGCCCGACGACTCCGAGCAGGCACACGTGATGCTGGGCGTCCCGGCCGCGGGCCGGCACGTCCCGGGGCTGCCGGTGCTCGCGGTGCTGAACAACGCGCTCGGCGGCGGCCTGTCGTCGCGGCTGTTCCAGCAGGTCCGTGAGCAGCGCGGGCTGGCCTACCAGGTCTACTCCTCGGTCGCCCGCTACGCCGACGCCGGTGCCCTGTCGGTGTACGCCGGCTGCGCACCGGAGCGGCTCGGCGAGGTCGTGGCCGTCGTGCGTGACGTGCTCGCCGAGGTCGCCGGGGGCGGGCTCACCGAGGCCGAGGTGACCCGGGCCAAGGGCGCGCTGCGCGGGGGACTGGTGCTGGGCTGCGAGGACACCGCGTCCCGGATGAACCGGCTCGGCCGGGCCGAGCTCGACCACGGGCGCCAGCGGTCGCTGACCGACAGCCTGGCCCGCATCGAGGCCGTCACCCCGGCGGAGGTCGCGGCGCTGGCCGCGGGCCTGCTGGACCAGCCGCTCACCGCCGCCGTCGTCGGTCCCTACGACGACGAGTCCGCTCTCCCGGGGTCCCTGCGCGACCTGTGAGCCGGGGTCGATCACGACCTGGCAGGGTGGGGCCATGACCTGGCTCGCCGTCCTCGCCGGCCTCATGATCGCGGTCGGGCTGGCCGGGATCGTGCTCCCCGTGCTCCCCGGCCCCGTACTGATCGTCGGCGGGATCGCGGTGTGGGCGGTGCCGCGCGGCGACGCCGTCGGCTGGTGGGTGCTCGGTCTCGCCGTGCTGGTCACCGTGATCGGCCAGGTCGCGAAGTACCTGCTCCCCGGCCGCCGGCTCAAGGCGTCCGGGGTACCGACCCGGACCCTGCTCGCGGGCCTCCTGCTCGGTGTCGTCGGGTTCTTCGTCGTCCCGGTGGTCGGGCTGTTCCTCGGGTTCGTGCTCGGGGTGTGGCTGGCCGAGCTGGTGCGGCTCCCGGACGCCGCGACGGCCTGGCGATCGGCGAAGGAGGCGCTCACCGCCGTCGGGTGGAGCATCCTCATCGAGCTCGCCGCCGGGATGCTGGCGACGGCGGTGTGGATCGGCGGGCTCGTCGCCGGCTGAGCGGCACTGCCTAGACTCGCCTGCGGTCACGACGGCGGTCAGAAGATCTGGGAACGAGGTGTGCGGGTGAGCGGGACGATCCGGGTGGCGGTGCTCGGCGCGGAGGGCCGGATGGGCAGCGAGGTCTGCCGTGCGGTCGAGGCGGCCGAGGACACCGAGCTGGTGGCGGCCCTCGACGCGGACGACGACCTCGCCGCGCTGGACGGCGCCGACGTCGCCGTCGACTTCACCCACCCCGGTGCGGCGCTGGACAACGTGCGGGCGTGCGTCTCGCGCGGGGTCGCGGCGGTCGTCGGGACCAGTGGCTTCGACGCCGCGAAGTTCGACGAGGTCCGGTCCGTCCTCGACGCCCACGGCTCCGGAAGCGTGCTGGTCGCCCCGAACTTCGGGGTCGGCGCGGTGCTGATGATGCACTTCGCCGGGCAGGCCGCGAAGTTCTTCGACTCTGCCGAGATCGTCGAGCTGCACCACGCCGGCAAGGTCGACGCCCCGTCCGGGACCGCGGCCCGCACCGCGTCGGTGGTCGCCGCCGCCCGTGCCGAGGCCGGTCTGGGCGACGTCCCGGACGCCACCACCACCGACCCGGACGGTGCCCGCGGCGCGGTCGTCGACGGCGTCCACGTGCACGCGGTCCGGATGCCCGGTCTGATCGCGCACCAGGAGGTCATCCTGGGCACCGACGGCGAGGTGTTCACGATGCGGCACGACTCGATGAACCGGGCGTCCTTCATGCCCGGCGTGCTGATGGCCGTGCGGGCAGTGCGGTCGCGGCCCGGTCTGACCATCGGCCTGGAGCCACTGCTCGGCCTGGTCTGACCGGCTCCTCAGCCGGTCAGGTGCAGGTCGAGGGTCCCGCCGACCCGGATCTCGCGCAGCGTGCCGGTGCCGGTGTCGAGGGTGCGGACCGCGCCGTCGGGCTGCCAGCCGGCGCGCGCGTAGAACCCCCGGGACGCGGCGTCGGCCTCGGGCAGCCACGCCCGCCCCGACCCGGAGCCGGACCCGCGCAGCGCGGCCGCGGCGGCGGCGAGCAGCCGTCCGCCGTGCCCGCGCCGCCCCCACCGCGGCTCCACCAGCAGCGCGGAGATCTCCGCGATCGACAGGCCGTCGGCTCCCGCGTAGTGCGCGGCGGCGCAGAACCCCACGGTCTCGTCGCCCTCGACGGCGACGAACAGGTGGAAGTCGTCGCCCGCGTGCACGGCGTCGCGCCAGTGCGAGCGGGCCGCGTCGGAGGTCAGGCTCGCGAACGCCTCCTCGGGGAGCAGCCCGGCGTAGGCGGTGCGCCAGGTGCGGTCCTGGATCCCGACGACGGCGTCGACGTCGTCGTCGGTGGCGGGGCGGACGCTCGCGGTGGCCATGCCCCATGCCTACCGTGTCCGTGGCGGGCATCGCTCACAGGGGACGCACAGATGATCCCGGGCCGCCGCCCACGTGCGGTTCCTACCGTCGGTGGCAGTTCCCGACCGACGCTCCTGGAGGACCGCATGAGCCCGCGCCCCACCTACGAGGGCCGCCCGCTGCCCCGCCCCGACGACGAGGTCGTCGACCAGGGCCTCGGGTTCGATCTCGGTACGTTGTTCAGCCGCCGCCGGATGCTCGCGGTGCTCGGCATCGGCGCCGCCACGGCGGGCCTGGCCGCGTGCGGCGCGTCCGGGTCGTCCGGGGCGTCGACGGCGAGCACCACGAGCACCGGCGAGATCCCGGACGAGACCGCGGGCCCGTACCCGGGCGACGGCTCCAACGGGGCGAACGTGCTCACCGAGTCCGGTGTGGTGCGCAGCGACATCCGGTCCAGCTTCGGGACCGGCAGTGCCACCGCGGAGGGCGTGCCCATGACCCTCGAGCTGACGATCACCGACATGGCGGCGGCCGGGATGGCCGGGGCCGCGGTGTACGTGTGGCACTGCGACCGTGCCGGCGAGTACTTGCTCTACTCGTCCGGGCTGGAGAACGAGAACTACCTGCGCGGCGTCCAGGTCGCCGGCAGCGACGGGACGGTGCGGTTCACCAGCATCGTCCCGGCCTGCTACGACGGCCGCTGGCCGCACATCCACTTCGAGGTCTACCCGGCGGTCGCCGACATCACCGACGCCGGCAACGCCATCGCCACCTCGCAGGTCGCGCTGCCGCAGGACATGTGCACCGCCGTGTACGCCACGACCGGCTACGAGCAGTCGGTGACGAACCTGTCGAAGGTGTCCCTCGACAGCGACAACGTCTTCGGCGACGACGGCGGGGCTCTGCAGGTCGCGACGGTCAGCGGGGACGTCACCCGCGGCTGGACCGTGGCGCTGACGGCCGCGGTGGACACGACCACCGAGCCCACCGGCGGCGGTGCACCGGACGGCGGGTCCGGTGGGGGGGCGCCGGCGGGCAGGGCGGCGGCCCCGGCGGTCCGCCGCCCGGGAACTGACCCACACCCGGCACCCCGTGACCGTGCCCGCCACCCGTGGCGGGCCGCGGCACCCGTGGCAGGGCGCCGCACCCCGCCACTGGCCGGCGCACCCCTTGCGGCGGGCGCCACGCCGGGTCACGGGGTGCGGCGCCCTGCCACGGGGTGCCACGCCGGGGCACGTGGTGCGGTGCCCTGCCACGGGGTGCCACGCCGGGTCAGGGGGTGCGGTTCCCGGTCAGCGGGTACCGCACCGGTCAGGGGAGCGGTAGCCGGCCACGGCGGCGGCCGGTCGAGGGCGTGGCACCCCGTAACCGGTCGGCGCACCCTCTGCGATGGGTGCGACGCCGGGTCACGGGGTGCTTCGCCGGGCGAGCGGGTGCGGCGCGGCCGGGGTGCGGGGATCGAGGCGGTTGGCAATCGGCAGCCCCGGAAGCGCATCGCTCGGGCAGTGACGTGCGCCGGAACCCCCCGGCCGGGTGCGGCACCCCGTCACCGGTCGGCGCACCGTCTGCAGCGGGTGCCACGCCGGACCGTGGAGTGCCACGCCGGGCCGTGGGGTGCGGCGACGGATCAGGGGGCGCCATGCCGGGTCAGGCAAGTGCGGCGGTCGGGCGCGGGCACGGACCTGGGTGGGGTGCGGCCGAGGGAGCGGCACCCCGTCCCCGACCGGCGCACCCTCTGCGGCGGGTGCCTCGCCAGGCGATGGGGTGCGGCGCCAGGCAATGGGGTGCGGCGCCAGGCCACGGGATGCGGCGCCGGGCGGTGGGTGCCTCGCCGGCCACGGGTGCGGCGCCGGGCCACGGGGTGCGGGCCGGTTCCTGTCGGGGGTCCGTGGCAACATCCGGCGGGTGCGGACGATCTCGGGAGACGTGGCCCGGCGAACCTTCCTGGCAGCGCAGGGCTTCGCCGACCCCCGGCCTGCGGGCGCGGTGACCCGGCGGCATCTCGGGCGGGTGCTGGACCGGGTGAAGCTGCTGCAGCTGGACTCGGTGAACGTCGCCGTCCGCGCGCACTACATGCCGATCTTCAGCAGGCTCGGGGCGTACCCGGCGTCCCTGCTCGACGACGCCGCCTGGTCACCGAGCGCGCGCCGCCCACGGCTGCTCGCCGAGACCTGGGCGCACGAGGCGAGCCTGGTCCTCGTGCAGGACTGGCCGCTGCTCGGCCACGAGACGCTGCCGCGGCGGTGGTGGAAGCACTACGGGCCGCTGCTGGAGAAGCACCCGTCGCTGGCCGGGGACATCCGCGACGTCGTCGCCGAGTCCGGCCCGATCGGCGCCGGTGCGATCGAGAAGGCGCTGGCACCCGGCGGCCGGGCGGGCACCGTCCGCCCGCGACCGCCGGGCGCGACCTGGTGGGAGCGGTCCGAGGTCAAGCGGGTCTGCGAGTACCTGTTCGCGGTGGGTGACCTGGCCGTGGGCACCCGGAAGCACTTCGAGCGCCGCTACGACCTGCCCGAGCGGGTCCTCCCGCTGGAGGTCCTCGACGGCCTGCCACCCGACCCGGCCGACGCCGCCCGCGAGCTCATCGCCAAGGCGGCCTCGGCGCTGGGCGTCGGCACCGAGACCGACCTGCGCGACTACTACCGGCTCGGCCCGGAACGCACCCGCACGGCGATCGACGAGCTCGTCGACGGCGGGCGGCTCGAACCGGTCGCGGTGCGCGGCTGGGCGAAGCCCGCCTACCGCGACCCGGCGGCCCGGGCACCGCGCACGGTCGAGGGCCGGGCGCTGCTCTGCCCGTTCGACCCGCTGGTGTGGGAGCGCGACCGCACCGAGCGGATCTTCGGCTTCCGCTACCGCATCGAGATCTACGTGCCCGAGCCGCAGCGCGAGTACGGCTACTACGTCTTCCCGTTCCTGCTCGACGGCCGCCTCGTCGGCCGGGTCGACCTCAAGGCCGCCCGCGCCGCCGGTGTGCTGCGGGTGCCGGGCGCGTTCGCCGAGCCGGGCGCCCCGGGGCCGGAGTCGCGGATCGCGGCCGAGCTCGCCGCCGAGCTGACGACGATGGCCGGCTGGCTGGGCCTCGACGGCGTCGTCGTGGGGGAGCGGGGCGGCCTCGCGGCGCCGCTGCACGCGGAGCTCCGTCGCTCGGACGCCGCCTGATCAGAGACGCGGCCTGATCAGACCCCGAGCGGGATCCCCAGCGATACCCAGGCCAGGAACAGGACGGTCCAGACGACGAACATCGCCGCACAGATCGGCAGCGTCATCGAGATGAGCGTGCCGATGCCGGCGTCACGCCGGTAGCGCTGCAGGAACCCGAGCGCGACGGCGAAGTACGGACTCATCGGCGTGAGGGAGTTCGCGACGGAGTCCCCGATCCGGAACGCGGCCATCGTCTGGTCGGCGTCGATCCCGACGAGCAGCAGCATCGGCACCAGCACCGGGGCCAGCAGCGACCACTGCGCCGACCCCGACGTGATCACCAGGCCGAGCACGAACACCAGCAGCATGGTCAGGAACAGCAGCACCGGCGCGGGGGCGCCCGACGCCTGCAGCACCTCCGCGCCCGACACCGCGATCCACTGACCGAGCCCGGTCCAGGTGAACCAGGCCAGGAACTGGGCGATCACGAAGAACAGCACGAGGATCGGGACGACGTCGACGAGCCCCTCGCGCATCAGCCGCGGGACGTCGGCGGCGCGGCGGACCGTCCCGACCCGCAGCCCGTACACGATGCCGACCGCGAGGAAGGTCAGCAGCAGCACGACGGCGATGCCGTCCAGGAACGGCGACGGCACCAGGTCCCCGGTGTCCGGGTCCCGCAGCGGGGAACCCGCAGGCAGCCAGGCCGCCGCGTAGAGCGCCAGGAGCGCGAGCAGCGTCAGGCCGGCGTCCCGCAGGCCACGCACCTGGTCGCGGGAGATCTCGGCGTCCCGTGCCTCCGCGGCCTCCGCCTCCTCGTGCCCGGAGGCGTCAGCCGGTTCCTCGGTGGACCGGCCGGCGGCGGGTTCGACGACCCGGTCGACGACGACCGCCGCCGCCAGGGCGATGAGCAGCGCGCTCACGACGTTGAACCAGTAGTTCGACAGCGCGGTCAGCTGGATCGACGGGTCCACGACGGCCGCGGCGGAGTTCGTGATGCCGGCCAGCAGTACGTCGGTCGCGGTCACGAGGATGCTCGCGTCGTACCCCGCCCCGACCGACACGAACGCTGCCACCGCCCCGACCGCCGGGTTGCGGCCCAGGGTTCGGAACACCATCGCGCCGAGCGGGATCAGCACGATGTACGCGGCGTCGGACGCGACCGACCCGCAGACCCCGGCGAACATCAGTGCCGGGGTGACCAGCGGGCGCGGGGCCCGCAGCACGGTGACCCGCAGCAGTGTCGGCAGCAGCCCGGAGCGGTCGGCGACGGCGATGCCCAGCAGGACCGCGATGATCGTCCCGAGGGGCGGGAACTCGACGAAGTTCGTGACCGCCTCGGTGAGCGCGAACCGCAGGCCGTCACCGGTGAGCAGGCTACGGACGGGGGTGATCTCGTCCTGGCCGGGGACCTGCGCGGTGAGCCCGGCCGCGGCGAGCACCGCGGACAGCCCGGCCAGCAGCACCGACAGCACCACGAAGAGGATCACCGGGTCGGGCAGCTTGTTCCCGGCCCGTTCGACGACGCCGAGTGCCCGGGTCAGCCGTGACGGTGTCTCCGGTGCTGTCTGCTCGCTCAACGGTCCCCCGCGGATCGGCTGATCGGAGCCGGGAGGTTAGCCCGTCCGGCCCGAACGGTCGACCCCCGCGAGGCCGGGCCGGCGGGGAGGTGTCAGTCCCTGTCGAGCCGGAACACGGCGATCGTGCCGAGGTGGGCGGCGACGTCGTCGGCGGAGGCGTCGGCCGGGACCGGGAACGCCCGCAACGCCTGCGGCTGGTCGATCGCCCGCAGGTAGGTGACGACGGCCGCGGCCGCCTCGCCGGGCCCCGGCTCGACGGCACGCCGCTCGCTCCCGCCGTCGCTCGCCAGGAGCGTGCAGCCGGGCGTCGCGCGCAGGTTCCGCACCCAGTCCCGGGCCGCCACCGGCGCGACGACGTACTCCGCCCCGCCGTGAGCGACCACGCCCACCGGGGTGTCCCGTGGTTCCCCGCTGCGCCGTCCCCGGGTCCGCAGCACGCGCAGGGCGTACCCGCCGTCCGGGACGGGTGCGGCGGGCATGGCCAGCACCCGCCCGGTCATGGCGGCGTTCATCGCGGCGATCTCGGTGCGCTCCATGCCACCGACCGTACTCCTCGATGAACAACCATCTCCATCATCGAGAGAATAGCGTCATCCCGCGACGGCGGCCGCCCGTCCGACGAGCACGTCCCCGCTGCCGGTGCGGCCCGAGAGCCGGACGGCCGCGGGGGACGGCGGGCCGTCGTGCCGGACGTCGAGATCGCTGCGGGCCCGGCCGGAGCCGGTCGACAGGTCCAGCTCGGCGGCGACACCGGAGTGCACCCCCACGCGGACGTTTCCCGAGCCGGTGCTGACCCGCACGTCGCCGCTGACCGCGTCGGCGAGCACCAGGTCCCCGGAGCCGCTGCGAATCTCGAGATCGCCCGTCACCTGCCCGAGCCGGACGTCGCCGCTGCCGGTGCGCACCCGGGACGGCCCGGCGAGCGACCCGGCCTCGACCCCACCGCCGCCGGTGCGGAGCTCGGCGCGCCCGCCGCACGAGCCGAGGTCGATCCCGCCGGAACCGGTGGTGATGTCGGCATCACCCGTCACCTCGGCGAGGCGCGCCGTGCCCGACCCGGTCCGGACGGCCGCCCAGGACGCGCGGCCCGTCACCCGGACGCCCGCCGCGCCGGTCTGCACGGCGGCCCGCGACCCGGCCGGGGCCGAGACGGTCACGCTCAACGGGACGCTGCTCAGGCCGGGCTCGTCGGGCCCGCGCACGACCAGCCGCCCGCCGGGGCCGGACCACTCGATGGTCACGGCGTCGACGGCCTCGGCCGACGGGTCGCCGGTCCGCTCCCAGGGGGCGCCGACGATCGGCTCGAAGCCGCGCCCGGACCAGCCGGCGGCGGGCGGTGCCCCGCCGCCGCTCATCGACGTCCCGATCCAGTCGAGGAGACCGCCCAGGCCGCCGGACCACGGGGCGCCGGAGCGGTCGGCCGACACCTCGACGCGGACCTCGGCGGCGTCCTCGACGAGGTCGATCCGGACGTCGCCGCCACCGATGGTGATCTCCAGCTCGGCGGGGCCGGTGCAGGCCCAGCTCTCCCGGCGGGCGTCGACCGGACCGGTCCCGGCACCGGCCCCGGAACCGGTCCCGGCACCGGGATCGGAGTCGCGGTCACCGGTGCCCGCTCCGGAGCCGGGAGAGCGGTCGCCGGGCCCGCCGCCCGCGCCCTGAGCGCCCGGACCCCCGGCGTCGCCGCCGTCGATCGGGCCGGTCGTGTCGTCACGCTCGTCGTTCATCCCTGCACCCATCCCCGGAGGTTCCGTCCGTCGCCCGGTCCGCGCCCGCCGCGGGCGCGCTCCTCGGCGCCCGCGAGGGCGCCCTGCACCGCCTGGGACACCCAGGTGTTCAGCGAGACGCCCTGCGACTGCGCCGCCCGCTCGGCCTGCGACTTGATCTGCTCGACGATCCGCAGGGTCACCCGGCTGATGTCGCCCGCGTCGGCGCCGAACGGCAGCCCGGACGGGCCGCCGGTCCCCTCGGACCCGCCGGGCCACCCGCCTGCCCACCCGTCGGGCCGGCCCCCGGTCGTCCCGGTCGGGGCCTGGCCGGCGGGCTGCTGCGGCCCGTCGCCGGACGGCGTGCCCGAGACCGAGACCCGCACCTCCCGGCCGTGCAGCCGCACCTCCACGGAGCGGTCGCCGAGGGCGGCGGTCGCCTCCGAGGCGAGGTCCGAGAGGGCGTTCATGATCGCGAGGCGGGCGGCGGGCTCGATCGCGGAGCCGAGCAGCGCCGCCGTGCGGCGGGCCTGCTCGTCCCCGGCGGCCGCGGCGGCGGCGAGGTCGTCACGCAGCTGCGTGACGTACGGCGTGAGGTCCATGACGTCACTATGGCGTCACTCGCGATGTCATTTCAAGGAGATGCCGTCACCGGTGATGTCGGGGGGCGCCGAGGCTACGCTCGGGCGCATGTCGGAGACCGCGCCGCAGACCGTCCCGCTGACCGTCCAGCTGGTGGCGAAGACCGAGTTCACCCCGCCCGCGGACGTCCCGTGGTCCACCGACGCCGACGGTGGCCAGGCGCTCGCCGAGTTCGCCGGGCGCGCCTGCTACCAGTCGTGGAGCAAGCCGAACCCGCGCACGGCGACCAACGCCGGCTACGTCCGGCACATCCTGGAGGTCGGGCACCTCTCGGTGCTGGAGCACGGCAGCGTCAGCTTCTACCTCACCGGGATCTCGCGGTCGCTGACCCACGAGCTCATCCGCCATCGGCACTTCTCCTACTCGCAGCTGTCCCAGCGCTACGTCCCCGAGCGGGACGCGGCGATGGTCGAGCCGGACGTCATCGCCGACGACCCCGAGCTGCACGAGCTGTTCCTGCAGGCGTCCGCGGACGCGCTGAGCGCCTACCAGAAGCTCCTCGAAGGGCTGGAGAAGCGCTTCGCCGACGTCCCGAACGGCACGCTGCGCCGCAAGCAGGCCCGTCAGGCCGCCCGGTCGGTGCTGCCGAACGCGACCGAGACGAAGATCGTCGTCACCGGGAACTACCGCGCCTGGCGGCACTTCGTCGCGATGCGGGCCTCCGAGCACGCCGACGTCGAGATCCGCAACCTGGCGGTGGAGTGCCTGCGTCAGCTGCAGCGCGAGGTGCCGAACGTCTTCGCCGACTTCGAGATCCAGAAGCTCGACGACGGCACCGAGATCGCTTCCAGCCCGCTGGTCAGCGAGGGCTGAGCGCTCCTCACGCCAGGACGGCGTGCACCCGGCGGCGCAGGTCCGGCAGGTCCCGCACGACGATGCTGCGGCCCTCCTTCTCGACCAGGCCCTCGGCGACCAGCCGGGACAGCTCCCGGCTCATGGTCACCCGGGTCAGGCCGACGAGCAGGGCCAGCTCGTCGACGGCCGGGCGGATCGACAGCCGGGTGACGGTGTCGAGCGCGACCTCGCCGTAGGCCTCCACGAGGTGCCCGAGCAGCAGGATGACCCGCTCCCGGGCCGGCAGGCCCTCGATGAGGACGTGCAGCTGCATGACGCGCTGCTTGTAGGCGATCCGCCGGGTGATCTCCAGCAGCAGCTCGGGCTCGGCGCGGGCCGCGTCGAGCAGCGCGTCCCGGGTGACCGAGACGATCTCCGACGGCTGGGTGCAGACCGACGCGAGGTGCCGCGGCCGCCCGTCGACGCAGGCGGCCTCACCGAGGGTGGCGCCCGGTTCGGCGTAGGCCAGTGACCGCTCGGAACCGTCCGGGCGGTGCAGGTAGATGCGCACCCGCCCGGAGACGACCAGGTGGAGCCGGGTGGACAGCTCGCCCTGCCGGTAGACGTGCTCGCCGCGGGCGTAGCGGCGCGGGGTCCCCAGACCGGCGAGCCGGTCGGTCACGGGCGTCGCCGGCGCGGTGAGGAAGGGCGAGACGGGATCGCCGGCCGGGCCGTGGGCCCGGTCCGCGCCCGCGTCGTCCGCCGTCCCGGCCGTCACCCGTCACCCGCCTCCTGCGGCCGTCGAGGGACCGGCTGCCGTCCGATGGTGCGGACGGTAGCCCGGCCCGGCCCGCCCGGGAAGCCGTACGGCGTCCCGGTGCGGCCCGGACGGACGAGCGGTGGGCCCGGCGGGGCCCGCGGTCAGACGGTCGCCGGCTGCGCGTCCTGCGCGGCGAGCGAGTCGGCGTCGGTCTGCGGCAGCGCCAGCGTGCAGAGCAGGCTGGCCAGCGACACCCCGGCCAGCAGCAGGCCGATCGCGAGGCTGCCGTAGACGGGCACCAGCGCCGCGGAGATCAGCGGGACGACACCGCCGCCGAGCACGCCGGCGAGGTTGTAGGCGATCCCCGCGCCGGTGTAGCGGTACCGGGTCGGGAACAGCTCCGGCAGCTGCGCGCCGATCGGGCCGTACGCGATGCCGACGACGCCGAGGACCAGCGACAGCCCGAGCCCGAACGACCACGCCGTGCCGATGTCGATGATCGGGAACGCCGCGACGCCCGCCGCCACCGAGGCGATGTTGCCGATCACGACCATCCGCCGTCGCCCGACGCGGTCGGACAGGATCGCCGAGGCGATCGTGGTCATCGCGAACACGAGGCCCCCGACGATGCCCATCGCCAGCACGGTCGGCCGGGGCAGCTCCAGCTGCTGGGTGCCGTAGCTGGTCAGGTAGGTGACGCCGATGTAGAAGAAGGCGAACACGGCCGTCGTCGAGCCGGCGCCGAGGAACACCGCGGCCGGACGGCTGGTGAACACCTCCGCGACCGGGAGCCGGGTGGAGGTGGTCGCCGCCTTGCTGCTGCGGAACGACGACGTCTCCTCCAGCGCGAGGCGCACGTACAGGCCCACGCCGACGAGCAGCACCGACGCGATGAACGGGATCCGCCAGCCCCAGGAGGCGAACGCCGCGTCGCTCATCGTCAGCGCGGTGATGAGGAACGTCGCCGACGCCAGCGCGAACGCCACCGACGGGCCGAGCTGCGGATACAGGGCGTACTTGCCGCGGGCCTTCGTCGGTGCGTTCTCCGCGGTCAGCAGCGTCGCGCCGGCCCACTCGCCGCCGACGGCCAGACCCTGCAGGATCCGCAGCACGACCAGCAGGATCGGTGCCAGCACGCCGATCGTCCCGGTGGTCGGCAGCAGGCCGATCGCCAGCGTCGAGAAGCCCATGAGCAGCAGCGTCGTGACGAGCGTGCCCTTGCGCCCGAGGCGGTCGCCGAAGTGACCGAAGAGGATCGACCCGAACGGCCGGGCGACGAACGCGACGCCGAAGGTGGCCAGCGCCAGCGCGGTCCCGGCCGCGGCCCCGAGCTCGGGGAAGAACACCTTGTTGAACACGAGGGCGGCGGCGGTGCCGTAGATGAAGAAGTCGTAGAACTCGATCACCGTGCCGGTCATGCTGGCGAGCGCGATGCGGCGCATCGAGTTCGGGGGCTGCGTGGCGGCAGCGTGCGTCATGGGAGTCCTCTCCGCTGAGAACGGGACGCGGGGAGTATGCGCACCCCGACGGGTGAGATCTGTATCACTGGCTATAAAACGTCGTCGTTCCGTCATCCGTCTGTCGACCGTTCGTCCGCCGCTCGTCGTGCGCCGGTGGGCGTCGGACGGCCGCGCGCACTACGTTGGGCACGGTGAGCCTCGCGACCGACGAACGTGCCGCCATCTGCGCCGAGTTCGAACGCTCCGGCCCGGACCGCCCGACCCTGTGCGAGGGCTGGAACGCCCGCGACCTGCTCACCCACCTCCTGGTGCGGGAGCGGCAGCCGTGGAGCGCGGCGGGCATCCTGGTGCCCGCGCTGTCCGGGGTCACCGAGAAGGCGATGGAGGCCTACGCCTCCGAGGCCTGGCCGAACATGATCGACGACCTCCGCAAGGGCTCCCCGGGGTGGTCGCCGTTCAAGGTCGGCAAGGTCGACGAGATCGCCAACGGCGCCGAGTTCTTCGTCCACCACGAGGACCTCCGGCGGGGCGAGGCCGGCTGGGAGCCGCGGCCGTCCGAGCCACAGCGCGACGGGCAGCTGTGGACCCTGCTGTCGTCGCAGTCGAAGCTGCTGTTCCGGCGCAGCCCGGTCGGCATCGTGCTGCAGCGCCCGGAGGGGGCGCAGCAGGTCGTCGCGACCGGGCACGGCCTGGTCACGGTGGTCGGCGAGCCGTCGGAGCTGGTGCTGCACGCGTTCGGTCGCGACGCGGCCCGCGTCGAGGTCCAGGGACTGCCCGCCGACGTGGAGGCCTACCGCGCCGCGCCCTCCGGGCTCTGAGGTCTCATCGCACCGCCGAGGCGGTACCGTCGACCCCCATGGACTCCGGCTCCCAGACCGCCCCGGCGGGGCAGCACCCGCCACGTCGTCCGTTCGGCGAGGTCCTCACCGCGATGGTGACCCCTTTCGACCCCGACGGGGAGCTCGACCTGGGCAAGGCGGAGGAGCTCGCCGCCCATCTGGTGGACCTGGGCAACGACGGTCTGGTCGTCAACGGGACCACCGGTGAGGGCCCCACCACCTCGGACGCCGAGAAGCGCGAGCTGATCCGCGCGGTCGTCGCGGCCGTCGGTGACCGGGCGACGATCATCAGCGGCGCAGGGACCTACGACACCGCGCACTCGATCGAGCTCGCGCGCAGCGCGGAGCAGGCCGGCGCGCACGGTCTGCTGACCGTGACGCCGTACTACTCGCGGCCGCCGCAGGAGGGATTGATCGCGCACTTCACCGCGGTCGCCGACGCCACCGACCTGCCGGTGATGCTCTACGACATCCCGCCGCGCAGCGTGATCGGGATCGACGTCGAGACGTTCCAGCGGCTCGCCCAGCACCCGCGGATCGTCGCGGTGAAGGACGCCCGCAACGACCTGCGGGTCGGCACCGAGGTCCTCGCGACCACGATGCTGGCCTACTACTCCGGCGACGACCCGGTGAACCTGCCGTGGCTGTCGGTCGGTGCCGTCGGCTTCGTGTCCGTGATCGGCCACGTCGTCGCCGACCGGCTTCGTGCGATGATCGACGCCTACCACGCGGGCGAGCACCAGCGGGCCCGCGCGCTGCACTACGCGATGCTCCCGGTGATCCGGGCGATGGGCCGCGTCGGCGGCGCCGTCTTCGCGAAGACGGCGCTGCGGCTGCGCGGCATCGACGTCGGCGAGACCCGGCTGCCGCTGCCGCCCGCCACCGAGGAGCAGGTCGCCGCGATCGCCGGGGACCTCGCCGTCGCGGGTGTCGCGCTGGACCCGCTGTCCCGGCCCGGTGTCCCGCTCTACCAGTCCGGGCACGGCGCGCTCGGCGGACGCACCGCCACCGACCTCGGGGCCGAGATCGCGTACCCGCGTACCTGATCCGCCCCACCATCCATCAGTGACGAACCTTGTGAGGCACGAACCCCAGTGAGTCCCCAGCGCAACGACCGCCGGAACCGACCCGGGCGGTCCCTGAGCGCCCCGCCGGAGAAGATCGACCGTCCCGAGCTGCCGGAGGGACGCCCGCCCGCGCTCGCGAAGGGCGGCCTGCGCACCTTCGCGCTCGGCGGCATCGGCGAGGTCGGCCGGAACATGACGGTCTTCGAGTACGAGGGCCGACTGCTCGTCGTCGACTGCGGCGTGCTGTTCCCGTCCGACGACTCGCCCGGCGTCGACCTGATCCTGCCCGACTTCCGCGCCATCGAGGACCGGCTCGACGACATCGACGCGCTCGTCCTCACCCACGGCCACGAGGACCACATCGGTGCCGTGCCGTGGCTGCTGCGGATGCGGCCGGACATCCCCGTCGTCGGCTCGCGGTTCACGCTCGCCCTGGTCGCGGCCAAGTGCAAGGAGCACCGGCTCACCCCGCGCCTGCAGGAGGTCTCCGAGGGAGACCGGGTCTCCCACGGCGGCTGGGACTGCGAGTACTTCGCGGTCAACCACTCCATCCCGGACGCGGTCGCGGTCGCGATCCGCACCCCGGCCGGCCTGGTGCTGCACACCGGTGACATCAAGCTCGACCAGCTCCCGCTCGACGGGCGGCTCACCGACCTCGCCGGGTTCTCCCGGCTGGGCGAGGAGGGCGTCGACCTGTTCCTGGTCGACTCCACGAACGCCGAGGTCCCCGGCTTCGTCACCCCGGAGTCCGACATCGGGCCGGTCATCGCCGACCTGGTGCGGCGGGCCCCGTCGCGGATCATCCTGGCCTGCTTCGCCAGCCACGTGCACCGCGTCCAGCAGGTCCTCGACGCCGCGCACGCGCACGGCCGCAAGGTCTGCCTGACCGGCCGGTCGATGGTCCGCAACATGGGCCTGGCCGACGACCACTCGCTGCTCAACATCCCGGAGGGGCTCCTCGTCGACATCGACGAGGCGATGCGCCTGCCCGACGACCAGCTGGTGCTCGTCTCCACCGGGTCCCAGGGCGAGCCGCTCGCGGCGCTGTCCCGGATGGCCCGCGGCGACCACCGCAGCATCACGATCCGCCCGGACGACACGATCATCCTGGCCAGCTCGCTGATCCCGGGCAACGAGACCGCGGTCTTCGCAGTGATCAACGGCCTGACCCGGCTGGGCGCGACCGTCGTGCACCAGGGCAACGCCAAGGTGCACGTCTCCGGGCACGCCCCGGCCGGCGAGCTGCTGTTCCTCTACAACGCGGTACGGCCGTCGAACGTCATGCCGGTGCACGGCGAGTGGCGCCACCTGCGCGCCAACGCCGAACTCGCCCGCAAGACCGGGGTGCCGGAGGACTCGGTCGTGATCGCCGAGAACGGCGTCGTCGTCGATCTCGTCGACAGCAAGGCCGGCATCACCGGGCGGGTCGAGGTCGGCCAGGTCTACGTCGACGGCCTGGCTGTCGGCGACGTCGGGGAGAACACCCTCGGCGACCGGATCGCGCTCGGCGAGGGCGGGTTCATCCAGATCACCGTCGCGATCGACCACAAGACGGGGCGGGCGCTGTCCCGTCCGACGCTGTCCGGCCGCGGGTTCTCCGACGACCCCAAGGCCCTCGACGCCGCGCAGGCGCTCGTCGAGAACGAGCTGTCCCGCCTGGAGAACGAGGGTGTGAGCGACCCGCACCGGATCGCCCAGGGCGTCCGGCGGGTCGTCGGGCGCTGGGTGTCGGACACCTACCGTCGCCGGCCGATGATCGTGCCTACTGTCATCGCCGTGTAGGCGGCTGCGCCGCCCGTGAGTGGTTATCGCGGCTATGACCGCGATAACCACTCACGAGCCGCAGGCCCCCGCGTCGGTCCACGGTTCGATCTTCACCGCGGGCTACCGTGTGTGACATGGCAGGACGTACGGGCACGGGCAGGACCACCACGAGAGCGGCCGCGGGTCGCGGCTCGGGGCGGTCCGGCTCGCGCGCGTCGGCGTCCCGCAAGCGGTCCACCACGCGCCGGACGCCGCCGAAGCGCCAGGGACCCGACCTGATCGACCGCGGGATCGACGCGGTCGGGCGGGGTGTCGCGCGGACGTTCCGGGCGTCGGGCCGCGCCGTCGGCCGGACCCGGGACATCGATCCCGCGCACCGCCGTGACGGGCTCGGCTTCGGCATGCTTGTGCTCGCCGTGATCGCCGCGGCCGGACTGTGGTGGCAGGCGGGCGGCTCGGTCGGCTACTGGTTCACGTTCGTCGTCCAGGCCGTGATGGGCGTGACCGGGGTGCTGCTGCCGGTGATCCTGCTGGGCATCGGCGTCGTCCTGGTGACGACACCGGCGCACCCGGAGGCGCGGCCGCGGATCGTGGCGGGGTCGCTGCTGCTCGCGCTGGGCGTACTCGGCCTGGTCCACCTCGCCCGGGGCGGTCCGTCCGAGCCCGACGCGTGGCGCGGTGCCGGCGGCGCCGTCGGGTACGTCGCGGGCACCCCGCTCGAGGCGGGTCTCACGCTGTGGACGGCCGTGCCGGTGCTCGTCCTGCTCACGCTGTACTCGGTGCTGCTCGTGACCGGCATCCCGGTCCGGGAGCTGCCGGACCGGTTCCGCAGGCTCACCGGGCAGCTCCCGCCCGAGGACGACGAGACCGGCGAGGACGGCGCGCCGCGCACGGTCGCCGACGCCGTCGCCGAGAAGGAGGCCGCCGAGAACGGGGAGGAGGCGCCGAAGCGCCGGCGCCCGTCGCGCCGCCGTCAGCAGGCGTCGGAGGCCGACGCCTACCGGGTCGAGGAGGGCGAGCACGCCCCCACGCCGGTCGACGCCGAGGTTCCCGGTGCGCCCCCGGAGGTCCCCGCCGCCGCGGCGGCGAAGAAGGCTCCGCGCAAGCCGGTCGTCGAGACCCCGCCGGCTGAGGACTCGCCGCCCACCGAGGGTGAGCAGCTCTCGATGGCGATCCGGGAGCCGGTCGGCGAGACCGAGTACGTCCTGCCCCCGCCGGACGCCCTGGAGGCCGGGCCGCCGCCGAAGACCCGCAGCTCCGCCAACGACGCCATGATCGAGGCGATCACCGGCGTGCTGGACCAGTTCAACATCGACGCCCAGGTCACCGGCTTCACCCGCGGCCCGACGGTCACCCGCTATGAGATCGAGCTCGGCCCCGCGGTGAAGGTCGAGAAGATCACCCAGCTGCAGCGGAACCTCGCCTACGCGGTCGCGAACGACAACGTCCGGCTGCTCGCCCCGATCCCCGGCAAGTCCGCCGTGGGCATCGAGGTGCCGAACACCGACCGCGAGATGGTGCGGCTCGGCGACGTCCTGCGCTCGAACTCCGCGCGCAACGAGCAGCACCCGATGGGCATCGGGCTGGGCAAGGACATCGAGGGCCACTACCTCGTCGCGAACCTGGCGAAGATGCCGCACCTGCTGGTCGCGGGCTCCACCGGCTCCGGCAAGTCGAGCTTCGTCAACTCGATGCTGGTGTCGCTGCTGACCCGGGCCACCCCGGACGAGGTCCGGATGATCCTCATCGACCCGAAGATGGTCGAGCTGACCCCGTACGAGGGCATCCCGCACCTGATCACGCCCATCATCACCCAGCCGAAGAAGGCCGCCGCCGCGCTGGCCTGGCTGGTGGAGGAGATGGAGCAGCGCTACCAGGACATGCAGGCCAACCGGGTCCGGCACATCGACGACTTCAACCGCAAGGTCCGCTCCGGCGAGATCACCGCGCCGCCCGGCTCGGAGCGGGTGTACCGGCCGTACCCGTACATTATGTGCATCGTCGACGAGCTCGCCGACCTCATGATGACCGCCCCGCGCGACGTCGAGGACGCGATCGTCCGGATCACCCAGAAGGCCCGTGCGGCCGGGATCCACCTGATCCTGGCGACCCAGCGGCCGTCGGTCGACGTCGTCACCGGCCTGATCAAGACGAACGTCCCGTCCAGACTGGCGTTCGCGACGTCGTCGCTGACCGACTCCCGGGTCATCCTCGACCAGCCGGGCGCGGAGAAGCTGATCGGCATGGGCGACGCGCTCTACCTGCCGATGGGCGCCGGGAAGCCGGTCCGCATGCAGGGCGCCTTCGTCGACGACGACGAGATCGCCAAGGTCGTCGGGTTCACCAAGGAGCAGGCCGAGCCCAGCTACACCGAGGGTGTCACCGCGGCCAAGGCCGGCGAGGCGAAGGAGATCGACGCCGACATCGGCGACGACCTGGACGTCCTGCTGCAGGCCGCCGAGCTGATCGTGACGTCGCAGTTCGGCTCGACGTCGATGCTGCAGCGCAAGCTCCGCGTCGGCTTCGCCAAGGCGGGCCGGCTGATGGACCTGCTGGAGACCCGGCACATCGTCGGGCCGTCCGAGGGTTCCAAGGCCCGCGACGTGCTGGTGAAGCCGGACGAGCTGGAGAACGCCCTGTACCTGATCCGCGGCGGCGGCACCGCCGACGGCGGCGAGGTCGGTGGTGGCGACGACGAGTGATGGTGTGGTGTGACCAATACCAAGCGTGATCACTCTTTGGCTTGGACGGGTTAACGAGACCGTCACGAACGTGCCAGAGTGACGGCCGGGGTCACTGTCCGGTGGCCGCACGTCGTCCTGCCCGGTGCCCGGGCGGAGGAGGTCTGGCCGGTGTTCTGGAGGAAGAAGGACCGTCGTCGTCCGGCACGGGGGACCACCGACCGGCACGCCCTGGTCCCGATCCCCCTCACCGGCGGCGTGCTGTCGAGCCAGGTCCGCGACGGCCGCGGCGGGGCGCTGCACGGCACCGAGATCTCCGTGATCGACGGCGGTGACCGCCGGGTCGCGCACCTCGACACCGACCCGTTCGGCCGGTTCGCCGCGTCGCTGATGCCCGGCCAGTACCGCGTGCGGGTCGACGCGGGCGGCTATCAGCAGGTGACCGACGTCGTCGAGGTCTCCTGGGGCCAGCACGCCGACATGGGCACGATCGTCCTCGGCGAGGACCCGGCGCTGCGCCCGCCGCGGCCCGGCCTGTTCGTGATCGACCCCGACCACAGCTCGGTCCGGTTCGTCGCCCGCCACATCGGACTGTCCAAGGTGTACGGAAGGTTCAACCGGTTCCAGGGCCGGATCCGGATCGCGGAGCCGTTCGAGGAGTCGTCGGTGGACGTCGTCATCGACTCCGCGAGCGTCGACACGAACGCCGACGCCCGCGACACCCACCTGCGTTCCGCCGACTTCCTCGACGTCGAGCGGTTCCCCGAGCTGCGCTTCTCCAGCGTCCGCTTCGCCGCGCACGGCGGGAACCGCTGGACCGTCGACGGCGACCTCACCCTGCACGGCCTGACCAGCGACGTCTCGCTGGACACCACGTTCCTCGGCTCCGCGGAGTGGAACGGCGACCGGGTCGGCGCGATCGCCACCGGGCAGCTGCACCGCGAGCACTACACGCTCAACTGGCAGCAGACGATCGCGAAGGGACTGCCGGTCGTCGGCTCGACGATCGAGATCCAGCTCGACGTGCAGGCCGTCCGGCAGGGCTGACGGCAGGGCTGACGGCCGGGCGCCTCGCGCGCTACCGGAACCCGGTCTGCCGCCACGCCTCGTAGACGGCGACGGCCGCCGCGTTGGCCAGGTTCAGCGACCGGTTCGACGGCCGCATCGGCAGCGCCACCCGGCCGGTCACCCACGCCGCCCCGGCGACGTCGGCCGGGAGCCCGGTGGACTCGCGGCCGAACAGCAGCACGTCGCCGGGGGAGTAGGCGACGTCGGTGTAGCGCACCGGCGCGCCGGTGGTGAACGCGTAGACCCGCGCCCCGGCGTCCGCCACCCACGCGGCGAAGGCGTCGGTCCCCGCGTGCACGACGACGTCGGCGAGCTCGCCGTAGTCGAGCCCGGCCCGGCGCACCGCCCGCTGGTCGAGGGAGAACCCGAGCGGCCGGATCAGGTGCAGCTCGGCGCCGGTGTTCGCGGCCAGCCTGATGACGTTCCCGGTGTTGGGCGGGATCTCCGGGGTGTGCAGGGCGAGTCGGAACACGGCGCCGAGTATCGCCCCGGCCGCCGTGCCGGGTCCCGGCGCTCCACCGTTCGCGCACGACCGCCCGCGGAGGCCCCGGACGCCGCCGCACAGGCTCGGGCCCCGTCGCACAGGCTCGAGTCCCGTCGCACACGCTCATGGTCACCCGCGCAGGTCGTAACCCGTGCGGACGCCCGGAACCTGTGCGGCTGAGCCCGGGGCGCGGGTGGCCGGCGCGGCCGGGATCAGGCCGCGCCGGCTCGCCCGGTGACCGCACGGGCACCGGGCCGTTCGTACGGGCACCGGTCGGGTCGCGCAGGCAGCGGTCGGGTCGCGCGGGTACCGGTCGGGTCGCGCGGGTACCGGCCCGGTCGCGCAGACACCGGTCGGGCTGCACAGGTACCGCCTGAACCGCACAGGCTCCGGGCCCACCGCACATGTTGCAACCCGTGCGAACGCCCGAAACCTGTGCGGTTGCGTCGAGGGGTGAGGGTGGGTCCGGATGCGCGCGAGCCGGCCGGCGGGGTCGTCGTCGACCAGGTGGACCGGTGCGCCACCGGGTGGTGGTGGGGCACTCGCCGTCGTGCAGGAGGCGGGGGCGGCGGGGCCGGTGGTCAGTCCCCGTCGGCGGGCAGCACGGCCCGGACCGCGCGCACCCCGCGCTCGAACTCGCGACGGCGTCCGCGCAGCACCCGCGCGCCGGACGCGGTCAGGCGGTAGCGGGTCGACCCCGGGGCCCTGGCCACCAGCCGGTTGCGGCGCATCCGGTGCAGCGTGCTGTGCAGGGTGCCGGGGGAGAGGTCGACGACGCCGCCGGTGCGGTCGCGCACCAGCCGGGCGATCGCCGTGCCGTCGCCCGGCTCGGCCTGCACCGCGGAAAGGATCACCAGGTCGAGCGTGGCTCGGTCGCGGACGCGCATCGGGACTCCTCCCACCGGGGGCGCTCGTCGCCGGACGGTACGTCCGGCTCCGCACGATCGGCACCCTCGCTCCACCCGATTGCCGATGCGGTGCGGCCGGACGGAGGCCCCGGTGCGCGGCGTGGCGACCTACGCTCGATCACGGCCCACGACGACGTACGGCGGAAGGGGCGGCGATGCCCACCGACACCCGCACGGGGGATGCCCCCACCGGGACCCGGCCCGGGGTGCGCCGGTGACGGCGCCGGCGGTCGGACGCCCGGCGCTGCGTTCCGTCCCGACCGGCACGGCGGTCCCGCGGACGGGGCCGCCGCCGGACCTGGCCACGACACTGCGCGTGGCGGGGGGGCGGCTGCTCGCCGCGGTCGTGGACCGGCTCGCCCAGGCGGCCCTGGAGAAGGTCGACGACCTGGCCGCCGGGCTGGAGCGGATCGCGAGCGAGGGCGGTCCCGGCGTCGGCGCGGCGGTGGGTGCCGGGCGCGCTTACGCGGAGGGGCGCAACGTGCTCTGGGGCGCGATCAAGGGTGGTTTCGCCGCACTCGGCACCGCGGCGAAGGTGCTCATCGGCGTGGTACTGGTCCTGGCACCGGTGCTGCTGGTGCTGTCGCTGGTCGTCCTGATCGTCGCGGCCCTGGTGTGGGCGGTCGTCGCCGCGGTCCGCGCGATCGCCGGCTGAGCCGGGCCCGGGTCAGGGCCGCTCGGCCAGCCAGCCCCGCGCGGTCGTCCCGGCGAGCTCGCGGAAGTCCCGGGCGAGGTGTTGCTGGTCGACGTAGCCGCAGGTCGTGGCCACGTCGACGAGTGCAGGAGCGGTACGCGAGCGCAGCAGCGCGCAGGCCCGCTCGAACCGGATCACCCGCGCCGCCGTCTTGGTGCCGAGCCCGGTCTCTCGGCGGAGCCGCTCGCCGAGGTGCCGGGCCGACCAGCCGACGTCGTCGGCGAGATCCGCGACCCGCACCGTGCCCCCGGAACGGACCAGCAGGTCCCAGGCACGCCCGATCTCCGGCGGTGGACCGGCCGGGCCCGTGCGCCGTGCGGCGATCCGGCACAGCTCGGCATCGAGGAGGGCGCACCGGCCCGCCCACGACGGCGTGGCGTGCAACCGGTCCAGCAGCGTGCCGGTGTCCGGCAGGAGAAGCCCCAGGTCGACGACGTCGGACGCCAGCTCGGACGCGGGCAGCCCCAGCAGCGCCCGGGCGCCCCGCCAGGTCAGGGCGAGCTGCAGGCCGGCCTGCAGCTCCCCGGTCGCGATGACGGCGGGGGCGGCGTGCAGCCCGGCCGCGGACGCCGCGAAGCGTCCCGCTCCCCGTCCCGGGTCGGGTTTGCGCAGCAGTTCGACCGCACCCTCCAGGCAGAGGATCACCGTCAGGTGCCCGCTCGACACCCCCTGGTGGGTGCCCGCCGGCCCGGCAGGCGACCGCCACGCCCAGATCTCGGGCACCAGCGGGCGGAGCGCGGCCGAGGTGCGCCACCGCCACGCCCCGACGGCGTCGTGTGCGGCCCCGTGTCCGGCCATGGGGTCAGAGTGTCAGCAACATCCGGACGTTGCCCAGTGTGTTCGGCTTGACGTGCGCGAGGTCCAGGAACTCGGCGACGCCGGTGTCGTAGGAGCGCAGCATCGCGGCGAACACCTCGGCCGACACGGGCGTCCCGTCGATCTCGGCGAACCCGTGACGGGCGAAGAACTGCTTCTCGAAGGTCAGCACGAACAGCCGCTTCAGGCCGAGGTCGCGGGCGCCGGCGATCAGCGCGTCGACGATCCGGTGCCCGACGCCGCGCCCCAGCACCGACGGGGAGACCGCGACCGTCCGGATCTCACCGAGGTCCTCCCAGAGCACGTGCAGCGCACCGCAACCGACGACGCGGCCGTCGAGCTCGGCGACCAGGAACTCGGGGACGGCCTCGTAGAGGGTCACCGTCTCCTTCGCGAGCAGCACCTTCCCGGCGTACTGGTCCACCAGCTCGCGGATCGTGCGGACGTCGGGGGTGCGGGCGCGGCGGACGTGCACGTCGGGGTCGGGATCGGCCACGGACGCCGAGCCTAGACCGCACCGCGTGGGCCGGCCGGGCCGCCGTCTATCCTGGAGGCCGTGGCTTCCCCCGAGAACGCGCCCCGGCGCGCCGCCCTGCTGACCCTGGGCTGCGCGCGGAACGAGGTCGACTCCGAGGAGCTCGCCGGCCGCCTGACCGGCTCCGGCTGGGAGCTGGTCGACGCCGAGGGCGGCTCGCCCGACGTCATCCTCGTCAACACCTGCGGCTTCGTCGAGCAGGCCAAGAAGGACTCGATCGACACCGTGCTGGCCGCCTCGGACGTGGCCCGCCCGGCCGGTGCGAAGGTCGTCGCGGTCGGCTGCCTGGCCGAGCGGTACGGCGCCGAGCTGGCCGCCGACCTGCCGGAGGCCGACGCCGTGCTCGGCTTCGACGCCTACCCGGAGCTCGCCGAGCGGCTCGGCGACGTCCTGGGCGGCCACGCGCCCGCCCCGCACGTGCCGGTGGACCGCCGCACCCTGCTGCCGATCTCGCCGGTGGAGCGGCCCGCCGCCACCGCCGACGTGTCGGTGCCGGGGCACGACTGGGTTCCCGACCTCGCGGGCATCGCCCGCACCCGGCTCGCCGGCGGACCGGTCGCGTCGCTGAAGCTCGCCTCGGGCTGCGACCGCCGGTGCGCGTTCTGCGCGATCCCGTCCTTCCGCGGCAGCTTCGTGTCCCGCCCGCCGGCCGACGTCCTCGGCGAGGCGGCCTGGCTGGCGTCGCAGGGCGTGCGGGAGCTGGTGCTGGTCAGCGAGAACTCGACGTCGTACGGCAAGGACCTGCCGGGCGGCACCCGCGCGCTGGTCGACCTGCTGCCGCGCCTCGGCTCCACCCCCGGTGTCGAGCGGGTGCGCGTGTCGTACCTGCAGCCCGCCGAGCTGCGCCCGGACCTGCTCGCCGCGATCGCGACGACGCCGGGGATCGCGCCCTACTTCGACCTGTCGTTCCAGCACGCGTCGGCGACCGTGCTGCGCCGGATGCGCCGCTTCGGCTCGCGCACCGACTTCCTGGACCTGTGCACGCGGATCCGCGAGCTCGCGCCGGAGGCCGGGATCCGGTCCAACGTGATCGTCGGGTTCCCCGGCGAGACCGAGGAGGACCTCGCCGAGCTCGAGGCGTTCCTGACCGGGGCCCGGCTCGACGCCGTCGGCGTGTTCGGGTACTCAGACGAGGACGGCACCGAGGCCGAGGGTTACGACGGCAAGGTCGACCCGGCCGAGGTGCAGGCCCGCGTCGCGCGGATCTCGGCGCTGGCCGACGAGCTCATGGAGCAGCGGGCCGAGGAGCGGATCGGCACCGAGGTCGTCGTCCTGGTCGAGCGGACCGATGCCGACGACGAGGACGACTGCGCCGGCCGCGCCGCCCACCAGGGCCCGGACGCCGACGGCGAGTCCTACGTCGTCGCCGCGGCCGACGACGGCCCGGACCCGTCGTCGCTGCGCCCGGGGGACCTCGTCCGCTGCCGGGTGCTCGACACCGAGGGTGTCGACCTGCTCGTGGAGGCCTGCGAGCTGCTGCCGCGCGCCGGGATCGACGACCCCGTGCCCGCGGTGGCGGCCGGATGAGCTCGTCGCAGCCCGCCGGCGGCACCGTGCCGGTCGGCGGGCAGGCGCCGCTGCTGAACATCGCGAACGCGCTGACCTGCCTGCGGCTGGTCCTCGTCCCGGTGTTCGTCGCGGCGTTGTTCACCGGGGGCGGCGAGGACACCGTCTGGCGGCTGATCGCGTTCGCCGTGTTCGTGGTCGCGGCGTTGACCGACCGGCTCGACGGGCAGCTGGCCCGCAGCCGGGGCCTCGTCACCTGGTTCGGGGCGCTCGCCGACCCGATCGCCGACAAGGCACTCACCGGGGCGGCGCTGATCGGGTTGTCGATGCTGGCCGTCGTCCCGTGGTGGGTGACGATCGTGATCCTCGGCCGCGAGCTCGGCATCACGGTGCTGCGGTTCGCGGTGATCCGGCGCGGGGTCATCCCGGCCAGCCGCGGCGGGAAGGCGAAGACGGTCGCCCAGACCGTCGCCATCGGGCTGTTCCTGCTCCCGCTGCCGCTGCTGCTCCCGGGGGCCGTGGCCGCGGTGCTGGTCGTGCAGTGGGTGGTCATGGCCGTCGCGCTGGTGCTGACCGTCGTGACCGGCGTCGACTACGTCGTCAAGGCCGCTCGGGCCCAGCCCGCCTGACCTGCGAGGACTGAACCGCCGCCCGCGGGCGTTGAGGTGTTCGCCGTGGGCGGACAGGGTCGCGCACGATCGGTCCCGCCGATCCGGTCCGCGAGTCGGTACGGTGATTCACACCGGGGCACGGTGCCACCCCACCCCGGTGGGACGAGTCGAGGAGGGCACATGCTGCTGCGGGAAGCGATCGGCAGCGGCCTGCGCCAGGCGCGCACCGAGCGCCGGCGCACGCTGCGCGACATCTCGCGGGCCGCGCGGGTCAGCCTCGGGTACCTGTCCGAGGTCGAGCGCGGCCGCAAGGAACCCTCCAGCGAGCTGCTCGCCGCGATCTGCGAGGCACTCGGCATCTCCGTCCCGGACCTGCTGACCTCGGTCGCCGTGGAGATGGCCGGCGAGCTGCGCCGCGACGACGTCCTGGTCCCGATCGGCCAGCGGCACGCCGAGCTGCGCCTGGCCGGCCGTCCCGGCACGCCGGTGGTGGCGCCCGCGTCGGCCGGCGGCCCGGTCGCCTCCGCCGCCTGATCGACTTTCGGAGATGCTCGGATCCCCGCCCGGCTCGTCACGGTAGGGTGCGCGCGTACTGGCAGCGGTGCCAGGATGGAGAGGGCCGGAGTGCCGGCGCCGACCGCGGGGGGGGGAAACGCGGGGTCGGCCCGTCCCGGTGCGCCCGCCGATACGCGGGCACGGTCGTGAGCGAGCCCCAGCGGAGGTAGGCGGAGAGATGGCCAACGGATTCACCAAGGCCTGGAGCTACCTGATGGCCCTGTTCTCGTCGAAGGTCGACGAGCACGCGGACCCGAAGGTGCAGATCCAGCAGGCCATCGAGGACGCCCAGCGGCAGCACCAGCAGCTGTCCCAGCAGGCGGCGGCGGTCATCGGCAACCAGCGGCAGCTGGAGATGAAGCTGAACCGTCAGCTCGGGGAGATCGAGAAGCTGCAGTCGTCGGCCAAGCAGGCTCTGGTCCTCGCCGACCAGGCCCGCGCCCAGGGCGACGAGCAGAAGGCCCAGCAGTACGAGCAGTCCGCCCAGACGTTCGCCACCCAGCTGGTGACGGCGGAGCAGGGCGTCGAGGACCTCAAGACGCTGCACGACCAGTCGATCGGTGCGGCCGAGCAGGCCAAGCAGGCCGTCGAGCGCAACTCGATGGTCCTGCAGCAGAAGATCGCCGAGCGCACCAAGCTGCTCAGCCAGCTCGAGCAGGCGAAGATGCAGGAGCAGGCCGCGAGCTCGCTCCAGCAGATGAGCGAGCTGTCCGCGCCGCGCAACGCCCCGTCGCTCGACGAGGTCCGCGACAAGATCGAGAAGCGGTACGCCAACGCCCTCGGCTCGGCGGAGCTCGCGCAGAACTCGGTGCAGGGCCGGATGCTCGAGGTCCAGCAGTCGACCACCGACATGGCCGGTGCGTCGCGGCTGGACCAGATCCGGGCCTCGATGTCCGGGACCCCGATCGCCGGCGGGCAGCAGGCGCCTCAGGTCGGGCAGGGCGAGCAGAGCACCCAGCAGCTGCCGTCGAACCCCGCGCCGGCGCAGGAGAACACCCAGCAGAACCAGCAGCAGCCCGGCACCGCCTGAGCCGCCGCTCCACCGCACACGGACGCCGCGCCCCGCTCCGGGGCGCGGCGTCCGCGCGTCCGGCCCCGGCCGTGGTCCTGCGCCGCCCACCGCCGCGCCGCCCACCGCCGCGCCGCCCGCGCGACGGCGGCCCTGGCGCACCCCGTCGCCGGTCGTGGCACCCGTCGCGTGGGGTGCGTCGGAGGGCCGGGCGGTGCGTCGGCGGGGCAGAGGTGCGTCAGCCGGCCAGGGGTGCATCGGCCGGGCAGGGGCGCGCCGGCGTCCGCGCGGGCGGGGGTGCGCGCCCGGACGCACCCCGTCGCCGGTCGTGGCACCCGTCGCGTGGGGTGCCTCGGCCGGTCGGGGGGTGCGTAGGCCGGGCACGGGGTGCGTCGGCCGGGCACGGGGTGGGTCGGCGAGGTCGGGGCGCGCCGGGCGGCGACGGGGTGCGGCGGCGGGGCCCGGGCTGCGCGTCCGGGCACGGCGGGTCAGCGGGTGCGTACGCCCGGGGGAGGACGGCCGGGGGCGCCGCGGCGCGGGCCGGTCCTGCGGCGCACCGGCTCGGGCGCGGGACCCCGCTGGCAGCGTGGGCACCAATAGGTGACCCGGTCCCGGGGTGGCTCGCCCTGGTCGGCGGTCCGGATCCGGGTCCCGCAGCGCCGGCAGGGCCGACCCGACCGCTCGAAGACCCAGTGTGCCTCGCCCGCGGCGAGCGACCCCGTCGTCGTCTGCTCGGGTCTGTCCTTGTTGGACGACAGTAGCGTGCGCGACAGCGAGATCACGCCCGGCAGGTCCGGGACGTCCCGCACCAGCACCCAGGGTGTCAATCCGAGCCGGAAGCAGATGTCGTTGCGGTACAGGTTGCCCAGCCCCGCCATCACCCGCTGTTCCAGCAGCACCAGGCCGAGCTCGTGGTCCCCGCGCGCGGACATCCGGCGCAGCGCCTCGGCCTCGTGGCCGGCGCCCCAGTCCGGGTCGAGCAGGTCCGGGCCGAGGTGCCCGACGAGGGTGTGTTCGTCGGCGGTCGGCAGGAGCTCGAGGTCGTGCAGCGCGAAGCCGACGGCGACCCGCTCCCGGGTCTCCAGCACCGCGCGGGCCTCGTGCGCGACCCGCCGCCACCGCATCCCGGGCCGGTACAGGTGCCACGCGCCGTCCATCCGGAAGTGGCTGTGCAGGCTGCGGCCGTCGTCGAACCGGGTGAACAGGTGTTTCCCGACCGGGGCGACGCCGGTGACGGTCAGTCCTGCCAGGTCGTGCTCCACCAGCCGCGGGTGCCGCAGCTCCCCGCGGAGGAGCTCGTGGCCGGCCAGCGCGGCGTGCAGCCGCACCGCGGCCAGGTAGACGGTGTCTCCCTCGGGCACGGCGCCGACGCTACCCCCGCCGCAGGACGTGCGCCGGTCAGCTGACCTGCAGCGTGCGCAGCTCGGGCCACACCGCGGACCACGGCCGCCGCATCCCGTCGCCGACCCACACCCGGGTCTCGTCGCCGAGGTCGGCCGCCTGCCGCAGGACGACGCCGGTCGGCGCGAGCGTGGACGGGTCCTTGCCGAGGAAGACGACCGAGTCGTGGTCGTCCGGTGGTGGGGCGAAGTAGCCGTAGGCGCGGTTGCCGCCGTAGGCCTGCGGCAGCCCGGACGCCGAGCCGAAGGTGTCGAGGTAGGACGAGTAGATGTAGGACTCCCCGTAGACGACGGTCCGCTCCCGCTGCTCGGGTGGGAGCGCGTCGTACACGCCCGCGACGGCGTCGGTGATCCGCTGCGGGATGTCGGGCGCGGTGAAGGCGGTGCTCAGACCGAACGTGGTCGCCGCCACCAGGACCGCCAGTACCCCGCCCGGCCAGGCGGCCCAGGACAGTCGCCGGTGGCCCGCCTCCCGGCGGTGCTGGAACCACACCGCGCCCACGGCCGCGATCGCGCCGTGGATCCCGTCCCGGTAGTAGGCGCGTCCGACGGTGACGGCGAAGAAGATCCACAGCAGTAGGAAGGCGAGGGTCAGGAACCGGTAGGGGCGCAACCGCGGGTCGGTGACGGTGCCCAGGACGCCCGCCACCAGCAGCACGGTCCCGGCCACGCCGGCGAACAGCACCATCAGGACGGCGTTGGGGACCGGCCCGCCGAACAGGACCGACTCGCCGGCGACGACCGCCCCCATCTCCAGCTGCGGCCATCCGCGGAGGGCCTGCCACACCAGCGTCGGGGTCGCGATCAGCGCCGCGATCACGGCGGCGGCCCAGAAGGCCGGCCTGCGCAACAGGTCCCGCGGCCCGGCGACGAGCACCGCCACGACGAGCACGACCGCGAACAGCATCACCTGGAACTTGGTCAGCGCGGCGAGCCCCAGCACCGGGCCCAGTACGAGCAGCAGCCGGTCGTCGCGGAGCCGCATCCACCGCACGAGGAGCCACACGATCACCAGCCACTGCACCGGCTCCAGGACGTACGGCGCGACGAAGTGCCCGGTCATCGTGACCCAGACGCCCGTGGCCTGGGCGAGGGCGGTGAGGGTCTGGGCGCGGCGGTCGCCACCCAGCTCCCGCGCGATCAGTGCCGCGACGACGACGGCCGCCGCGGTCGCCAGCGACGGCACCAGCCGCAGCACCCCGTTCACCCCGGGGGCGACGGCGTCGGCCAGCGCGGCGAGGGCGGGCGTGAGCGGCGGCTGGTCGGCCGAGCCCCAGTCCAGGTGGTGCCGCCCGATCGCGAGCATCAGCGACTCGTCGAAGTACAGCCCGCGCCCGAGCGCGCCGAGCACGAGGTGGTACACCCCGACGACGGCGGCGATCAGCCCCACCGGTGTGCGCGCGAACGACGGGACGGAGACGGACGGAGCGTCCCGGGCCGGTACGGACGTGGTCATGGAGCCCCCCCTGAGCACGGCTGTGCGGTCGCCGGCCGCGGCCAGTAGATCCCGTGCGTGCGGGGGGGGGGGGGGGGGGGGG
>NZ_MCIJ01000001.1:5278758-5623848 GCF_001932315.1 Pseudonocardia sp. Ae150A_Ps1
GGGGGGGGGGGGGGGGGGGGGGGCGGCGCTGCCCGAGATCGTGGACCGCGGGGGCGACTTTCGTCGATCGGCGCCCGACGTCGGTGGGGTCGCTAGCGGGTACGGCCGGAGCGGGCGACCCGCAGGGCCCACAGCACGAGCGGCACCTGCAGCGGCAGTCGTCCCCAGGCGATCGCCCGGTACGTGGCCGGCTTGCGCCGCCAGCGCAGCGCCATCGACACGTTGGCCGGGAACACGGCGGTGAACAGTCCGGCCGCGGCCCAGCCGCCGGCGCGGCGGGTCCGCGGGTGGACCAGCGCCGCCGCCACCGCGCCCTCGGCGACCCCGGACACGTACGTCCAGGTCCGGGGCTCGCCGGGCAGGCTCTTCGGGACGATCGAGTCGAACGGCTCGGGCCGGGCGGCGTGCAGCACGGCGGCGGCGCCGAGCAGGCCGGCGAGGGCGAGGGCGGTGCGACGGTCACGCGGATCGTGCGCGGTCGGGCGGCGGATCATGACCGTGATCCTCGCAGCCGCCCGGGCCCCGGGCCGGTCGGGCGTCGTCCCCGCGGTGGTCAGCCGATCGGCTCCGGGAGCCGGTCGATCTCGTAGGCGGCCTCGATGGAGTCCCCGGTCGCGGGGTCGTGCAGCTCGACCCGCCAGGCGTCGGCGAACTGGTCGACGCCCTCGCGCATCTGGATCGTCCCGGACAGCACGACGGTGCCCGGGGCCAGCCAGCCGCGCTCGCGGAGCACGTCGAGCCAGTACTGCGGGGGCAGCAGCGCGGCGAGGGTGGCGTCCTGCACGAGCTCGGGCTCGGCGTCGCCGTGCCGCACCCAGGCACGCAGCCGGATGTCGTCGAGGCGGTCGGCGATCTCGGCGAGGCGCCAGGCGCGCCGACCGAGGACGTCCGGGCTCGCGTTCTTGCTCCACGCCACCCCGTGCACCTCGAGGGCCCGGTCGGTGTGGTCGCAGGCGACGGTGAGCAGCGGGTCGTCCACGTCGTCACCGACGACCAGGGCCCACTCGGCCTCGCCGGAGGTGCGGTCGTGCTGGGCGGGGACCCGGTCGGTCTGCGACGCCAGGTACGGCGAGACCGGGTAGAGCGCCGGGACCGCCGACGGCGCCGGGACGCCGAGCTCGGCGAGCTCCGCGACGTGCGCCGCGACCTCCTCCTGCGCGCGCCCGGCGTAGCCGGCGTTGAACACCCGCACGACGTCGGTCGAGCGGGTGCTGCCGTCGGGAAGGGTCAGGTCGAGCTGCACGGGACCTCCATGTGTCCGTCCGGTAACCGATGCGCGGAAGACTTGCGCACACACCGTGTATACAGCAAGTATTACGCCGGTCCAACCGCTTCGACCCGCAACCCCGGAGGCCGAGATGAGCTCACCGCCCGCCTCGTCGTCACAGGCGTCGACACCGCCGGTGGACCGGCGCGACCTGCGCAAGGCGTTCGTCGCCAGCCTCACCGGCACGTCGCTGGAGTGGTACGACTTCGCCGTCTACTCCGCGGCGGCCGCGCTCGTGTTCCCGGTGCTGTTCTTCCCGGCGGCCGACCCACTGACCGGCCTCCTCCTCGCGTTCTCCACCTACGCGGTGGGGTACGTCTCCCGCCCCCTGGGCGGGGTGGTGTTCGGCAGGCTCGGCGACGTCATCGGGCGCAAGCAGGTCCTCGTCGCGACCCTGGTGCTGATCGGCGCCGCGACCTTCCTGATCGGCCTGCTCCCGACCTACGGCGCGATCGGTGTCGCCGCGCCGATCATCCTGGTGCTGCTGCGGTTCGCGCAGGGTGTCGGCGTCGGTGGGGAGTGGGGCGGCGCCGTGCTGCTCTCCAGCGAGTTCGGCGATCCGCGGCGGCGCGGGTTCTGGGCGTCGGCGGCGCAGATCGGGCCGCCGGCGGGCAACCTGCTGTCCAACGGCGTGCTCGCGCTGCTCACCGTGCTGCTGAGCGAGCAGCAGTTCCTCGACTGGGGCTGGCGGCTGGCGTTCCTGCTCTCCGCGGTGCTCGTCGCGTTCGGTCTCTGGATCCGGCTGAAGCTCGAGGACACGCCGGTCTTCAAGGCGATTGCGGCGTCCGGCGAGCGGCCGGACGCGCCGGTCAAGGAGGTCTTCACGACCGAGGGGCGGCCGTTGCTGGCGGGCATCCTCAGCCGGATCGGGCCGGACGTCACGTACGCGCTGTTCACCGTGTTCGTGCTGACGTGGGCGACCGGTCAGGCCGGGTTCTCCCGCTCCGAGGTGCTCGGCGCGATCCTCGTCGACTCGGCGTTCCAGCTGCCGGCGATCCCGCTCGCCGGCGCGCTGAGCGACCGCGTCAACCGGCGCGTGGTGTACGCCGTCGCGGCGGCCGGCGGCATCGTCTGGCCGTTCGTGTTCTTCCCGATGATCGCCGGCGGGTCGTTCGGCCTCCTGGTGCTGGGCGTGACCGTCGGGCTGGCGCTGCACTCGTTCATGTACGGGCCGCAGGCGGCGTTCGTGACCGAGCAGTTCTCCCCGCGGCTGCGCTACACCGGCAGCTCGCTGGCCTACACGATCGCCGGCGTCGTCGGCGGGGCGATCGCGCCCCTCGCCTTCACCGCGCTCTCCGGCGGGCTCGGCGGGTGGCTCCCGGTGGCCTGCTACCTGGCCGTCGCCTGCGTGCTGACGCTGGTCGGTCTCGGGCTGGGACGCGACCCGGACCACGCCGAGGACGAGGCGTACCTCGTCGCGGGTGCGGCGTCCTGACGTGCCGTCAGGCCTGCAGCAGCACGCCCTCGGTGAGCCGGAGGTGCTCGGTGATCGCAGTCGTCGCGGCGTCGGTGTCGCCGGCGGCGAGTGCCTCGACGATCGCGTCGTGCTCGCTGCAGACGGCGCGCTGGCGGTCCGCCGACCGGAACAGCGCGCTCACTCCGGCCCGCCGCTGGCGCACCCGCAGGCTCGCGTAGGTGCGGGCGAGCAGAGCGTTGTCGGCGGCGTCCACGAGTACCTGGTGGAAGGTCATGTCCAGGTCGATGAACGCCGCGGGGTCGCCACCGGTGCTCGCCAGGGCGCGCTGCTCCTCGAGCACGGTGCGCATCGCCCCGAGCGGGACGGTCCCGGCCGCGATCGTCCCGGCCGCGGCGTGCCGCTCCAGGAGACCGCGCAGCTCCATCAGCTCGCGGACCTGCCGCCCGGTCATCGGCGGCACGTAGGCCCCGCGTCCGGGCAGCATCTCGACCAGCCCGTCGGCGACGAGCAGGAGCAGCGCCTCGCGGACCGGGGTCCGGGACACGCCGATCCGCCCCGCGAGCTCGACCTCGTTGAGGAAAGTGCCCTGGACGCCCGGGTCCGCGAGGACCGTCTCGCGCAGGTACAGCAGGGCGCGCTCGCGACCGGACTCCCTCGACAGCGGCATACACAATGTATACACGTCGGTACGGGCTCGCACGACGCCGCCCGACACACAGCGTAGGAGGACCGATGCGGATCGCGCTCGCCCAGATCGCCGCGACGACGGAACCGGAGCAGAACCTGGCCCTGATCGCCGACGGCGTCGCCGACGCGGCCGGGCGGGGAGCCGAGCTGGTCGTCTTCCCCGAGGCCACCCAGTGCCGTTTCGGTGTGCCGCTCGGCGGGATCGCCGAGCCGCTCGACGGACCGTGGGCGACCCGGGTCCGGGAGATCGCCGGGCGGGCCGGGGTCACGGTCGTCGCCGGGATGTTCACCCCCGCCGACGACGGCCGCGTGCGCAACACCCTGCTCGCCACCGGAGGCGGGGTGGAGGCCCACTACGACAAGATCCACCTGTTCGACGCCTTCGGGTTCGCCGAGTCCGACACCGTCGCGCCGGGGACCGACCCGGTGACGATCACCGTCGGCGGCGCCACCGTCGGGCTCGCGACCTGCTACGACCTGCGGTTCGCCGGCCTGTTCCAGAAGCTCGGCGACGCCGGGGCCGAACTGGTCGTCGTCCTGGCCTCGTGGGGCGCCGGCCCGGGCAAGCAGGAGCAGTGGGACCTGCTGGTCCGTGCCCGGGCGCTGGACTCCACCGCGTTCGTGGCGGCCTGCGACCAGGCCGACCCGGCGTCGGTGGGGCACGACGTGCCCGCCGGAGTGCCGACCGGGATCGGGGCGAGCCTGGTGTCCGGGCCGACCGGCACGGCGCTCGACTCGCTCGGCGCCGGACCGGGGCTGCTGGTCACCGACGTCGACCTCGCTGAGGTCGGGCCGGTGCGGCGCGCCGTGCCGGTGCTGGTGAACCGGCGCTACTGAATCCCGGACCCGGGTCAGGCCCGCAGTCGCAGTCCTTTCGGGGTGACCCGGAACCCCGCCTCGGTGAGCACCTCGGACAGCTCCGACGCCAGCGAGTCCTGCCCGTCGGCCCGCTCGACGGCGAGCGACCCGAGCCAGCCCTCGTGCACCGCTCCGGCCAGTGCCTCGGCTCCGGCGCGCAGCTCGTCGTGCTCGGTGGTGAAGGAGAGCAGTGACCGGCCGCCCCGCTCGACGTAGAGCGCCGGTGCGCCGTCGACGAGGGTGACCAGGGCACCTGCCTTGCGACCGGGGCGGTGCCGGCTGTCGCCGATCGTCCCGGGCCAGGGGAGTGCCGCGCCGTAGGGCTGTGCCGGGTCGGCCGCGGCCAGCACGACCCGGGACAGCGAGCGCCAGGCGCCCCGCGGGGCACCCGCCGCGAACCCGGCGCCGGCGGACCGGCCGTCGAACTCGTCGTGCCGGCCCGCGCCGGACCCCGGGAACATCCCGGGCCCGCGCAGGTCGTCGGGGATCTCGTCGCCGTCGTCGCCGGGCGCGGGTGCGTCGCGCTCGCGTCCCTCCGGCCGGTCTCCGTTGCTGTCGTCGTCGTCGTCGCCGCCGCCGTCCGTCCGGGCGGGGCCGGACCGCTCCGGCGGCGGACCGTCGGGACCGGCGAGCGCGCGGACCCGGTCGATGGCTCCGGGCACCGCGAACTGGGCCGCGCCCAGCCCCTCGACGATGTAGCCGCGCCGGCACCGGCCGGACTCCTCCATCGCGCGGAGCACCTTGTAGACGCCGGCGAACCCGCCGCTCACCCGCTCGGTGCCGAGCGCGCCGCGGGTCAGGACCCCGTGGCGCTCCAGGAACGCCTCGGCCGCCGCGTGGGCCCGGCGCGTCGCGTCGGGCTCCCGGGGCACCGCGGCCGACCAGCGGCCGCCGACCGACGGCGGGCCCGTCCGGCTCGGCATCGACGGTCGTCCGGACCGCAGCTGCGCGTAACGCCCGCGGGGTGCCCCGCGGGCCGTCCGGTGGGCCCCGCCCTGCCGCCCGGAACCGCCGCGCCGGGTGCCGCTGCCGGACAGCCGGGCCCGCAGCGGGCCGAGCGTGTCGTTCGTCAGCGCGCCGGCCCAGACCAGGTCCCAGACCGCGGCGACGACGTCGTCGTCGGACGGCGCCGGCTCGCCCTGCTCGGTCATCAGCATTCCCGCCCGGGTGGCGAGCTCGCGGAAGAACAGCGCACCCCCGCCCTGCTCGGCGGCGACCCCGGGATCGGTCAGGGCCGCCGGGTCGGTCAGTCCCAGGGCGGCGAGCAGCGCCGTGTGCAGGGGCGTCCCGGCGGTGTCGAGGTCCGGTGCCGGCAGCAGCAGGTCCGCGACGTCGGCCGGGGCGAGCGCCAGCCAGCCGTCCTGCCCGGCGAGGGCACCGCACCCGGACCAGGTCACCTCGCCCGCCGCGGTCAGCTCGTCCAGCAGCGCGGGGGTGTACCCGGGCAGCCGGGCCGGCAGCACGAGCGACTCGACCGCGCTGGCCGGCAGCGGGGTCCCGGCGAGCTGCTCGACGACCCCGAGGACGTCCTCCGGGCCCGGCGCACGCCGCACCCGGCCGCGCCGCTCGCCCCCGGACCGCACCTGCACGCCCTGCCAGGCCGGCAGGAACCGGCCGAGCGCGCGCTGCTCGACCGGCTCGACCTCGTGCCGCAGCTTGGCGAGCGACGCCCGTCGCAGCCGTCGCAGCACCTCGGCGTCGCAGTACTCGGTCTCGGTACGGGCCCCCGCCGGAATCGCCGCCTGCGGTCGCAGCTCGCCCTTGACCAGCCGGCCGCTCCCGGTGAGCCGGTCCAGCACACCGGCCACGACCGCGACGCCCAGCCCGAACCGCGCCGCGCACTCCGCGGCGGTGAAGGGACCGTGCGTGCGCGCGTACCGGAGCACCAGGTCACCCAGCGGGTCCGTCACCGGCTCGGTGAAGGCCTCGGGCACCCCGACCGGCAGTGCCGTGCCGAGCGCGTCGCGGATGCGGCCGGCGTCCTCGATCGCGATGAACCGTTCCTCGCCGGCGATCCGCACCCGCAGCGCCCGCCGGTCCCGCTCCAGCCCGGCCAGCCAGGCGGGATCGACGCCGCGGGCCCGGCCGTCGGCCTCGGACAGGTCGCCGACGAACCGGAGCAGGTCGGCGGCGACCTCCGCGTCGCGGGCGTGCCGGTCCGGGTCGGTGCGCTGCAGCAGCGCCTCGACCTCGGCCAGCACGTCGGGATCGAGCAGCTCGCGGATGGCCTCGGAGCCGAGCAGCTCGGAGAGCAGCGTCGAGTCCAGCGAGAGCGCGGCGGCCCGCCGCTCGGCGAGCGGGGCGTCGGCCTCGTAGAGGAACATCCCGACGTAGCCGAAGAGCAGGCTCCGGGCGAACGGCGACGGCTGCGAGGTCTCGACCTCGGCGACCTTCACCTTCCGCGAGCCGACGTCGCCCATCAGCTCCCGCAGGCCGGGCAGGTCGTAGACATCCTGCACACACTCCCGCATCGCCTCGAGCGTGATCGGGAACTGCTCGAACTTGCCGGCCACGCTCAGCAGCTGCGCCGACCGCTGCCGCTGCTGCCACAGCGGGCTGCGCCGGCGCGGGTCGCGGCGGGGGAGCAGCAGCGCCCGGGCCGCGCACTCCCGGAACCGGGACGCGTACAGCGCCGAGTTACCCAGCTCGGCGACGACGATCTGCTCGATCTCACCCGGGTCGAGCAGCACGTCCTCCCCGCTCGGGACGACCTCGGAGCCGGAGTCGTCGACCGCGTCGGGCAGGCGCAGGACGATGCCGTCGTCGGCGCCCGACGCGCTCACCTCGACGCCGCGCCGCTCCCGCATCCGGGCGGCGATCGCGAGCGCCCACGGCCCGTTCACCTGGGCCCCGAACGGCGAGTGGACGACCAGACGCCAGTCGCCGAGCTCGTCGCGGAACCGTTCGACCAGGATCGTCCGGTCGCTGGGGACGTGCCGGGTCGCCTCGCGCTGCTCGCGGAGGTAGGAGAGCAGGTTGTCGCAGGCCCACTCGTCGAGCCCGGCCGCGGTGGCGCGTTCGCGGGCGGCCTCCTCGGCGAGCCCGGACATCTCCCGCACGAAGGCCCCGACCGCGCGGCCCAACTCGAGCGGCCTGCCGATCGACTCGCCCTTCCAGAACGGCATCCGGGCCGGTACCCCGGGCGCCGGAGTCACCACGACCCGGTCGTGCGTGATGTCCCCGACCCGCCACGACGATGTCCCGAGCAGGAAGGTGTCGCCGACCCGCGACTCGTAGACCATCTCCTCGTCGAGCTCGCCGACCCGCGACCCGGCGCCGTCGGCCCCGCCCGGGGTCATGACGGTGAACAGGCCGCGGTCCGGGATCGTGCCGCCGGAGGTGACCGCGAGCCGCTGCGCGCCGGGCCGGCCGCGCAGCTCGTCCGTCACCCGGTCCCAGGTGATCCGGGCGCGCAGCTCGCCGAACTCCTCCGACGGGTACCGGCCGGACAGCATGTCGAGCACCGAGTGCAGCGCCGAGTCGGGCAGCGCGGCGAAGGGCGCCGCCCGGCGGATCGTCGCGGCCAGGTCGGGCAGCGACCACGTCTCCATCGCCACCATCGCCACGATCTGCTGGGCGAGGACGTCGAGCGGGTTGCGGGGGTAGCGGGTCGACTCGATCGAGCCGGAGGTCATCCGCTCGGCGACGACGGCGCACGACACCAGGTCGCCCCGGTACTTCGGGAACACGACGCCCTCGGAGACCGCGCCGACCTGGTGGCCGGCCCGGCCGACCCGCTGCAGCCCGGACGCGACCGACGGCGGCGCCTCGACCTGGACGACCAGGTCGACCGCGCCCATGTCGATGCCCAGCTCGAGGCTGGACGTCGCGACCACGCAGGGCAGCACGCCGGACTTGAGCTCCTCCTCGACCAGGGTCCGCTGGTCGCGGGACATGGAACCGTGATGGGCCTTCGCCACGCTCGGCACCGCCCCGCCGCCGACCCCGGACTGGCCGACGGCCTCGGCCGGGAACGCGGTCGGCCCGCGCGGGTCGTCGAGCTCCGGCGACGTGCCGGGAGCGTCGGGGCCGGACTCCGCAGCCGCCTCGGCCTCGGCCTCCGCCTGCTCGGCGGCGAGCTCGTTGAGCCGCGACGTCAACCGCTCCGCGAGCCGCCGGGAGTTGGCGAACACGATCGTCGACCGGTGCTCGCGGACCAGGCCGAGCAGCCGTTCCTCGACGGCCGGCCAGATCGAGGGCTTCTGCGCGGTCCCCGCGGCCGACCCGACGACCTCCTCGTCGGTGCTGCCGGGGGGAGGGCCGCTCGTCGAGCGCGGCGAGGTCCGGCACGGGGACCTGGACCTCGACCGTGAGCGTCTTCGGGGTGCTCGGCTGGACGACCTCGACCGGCCGGGCCCCGGACAGGAACGTCGACACCTCGTCCACCGGGCGCACCGTCGCCGAGAGCCCGATCCGCTGCGGGGAGCTCTCGGTGATCTCCTCCAGGCGCTCCAGCGACAGCGCGAGGTGCGCGCCGCGCTTGGTGCCCGCGACCGCGTGGACCTCGTCGAGGATCACCGTCGTGACCCCGCGCAGCGACTCGCGGGCGGCCGAGGTGAGCAGCAGGAACAGCGACTCCGGGGTGGTCACCAGCACGTCGGGCGGGGTCCGCTGGAACTGCCGCCGCTCGTCGGCGGGGGTGTCGCCGGTGCGCGTGCCGACGGTGATGTCGGGGACCGGATCACCGAGCCGCTGTGCGGCCTGCCGGATGCCGGTGAGCGGCGACCGGAGGTTGCGCTGCACGTCGACGGCGAGCGCCTTCAGCGGCGAGACGTAGAGGACCCGGCACCGGCTGCGCGGCTCGTCCGGGACGGGCGTCGCCGCCAGCCGGTCCAGCGCCCAGAGGAACGCCGCGAGGGTCTTGCCCGACCCGGTCGGTGCGACGACGAGGGCGTTGCGCCCGTCCTGCGCGGCCGACCAGGCGCCCTCCTGGGCGGCGGTGGGCGCGGCGAACGCCCCCTCGAACCACTGGCGGGTGGCGGGGGAGAAGCCGTCGAGTGCGCTCACCCGACCATCATGGGGTCGGGCACCGACAATTACCCGGCGGACCGGGTCCCACCAGCGGCGTCAGCGGCGGGAGTCGGCCCGGGTGCGGGGCCAGATCTCCTGGGTGTCGTCGGCGGGGAACTCCGCGACGAGCCCGGCGACGGTCCAGACCATGGTCGGCAGGAAGTCCGGGCCCAGCGCGTCGACGTAGAGCGAGGTCTCCCGCGCGTTGTCCGGGTCGACGAGCGGGGTCACGGTGTAGCGGGCGCGGGCCGCGAACCGGCGGCCCATGTGCTGCTCGATCCAGCCCAGGGCCCGCTCGGCGCGGTCCTCGGAGCCGGCGAGGGCGGTGCGTGCGGCGTCGTACCAGTCGGCGAGCACCAGGAACGCCAGCGACCAGCCGGCGGGGTGGCGTCGTCGGGGAGTTCCTTGTCGACGGCGGTGAGCTGCCGGACGGCGAAGCGCGCGGGATCGGGCCCGGGCGCGGCGAGGGTCTCGCGCACGGCCCCCTCGAGGACGTCGGAGACGAGGCGGTAGGCGTCCTCGACCTCGGTCTCGCGGTCCTGCTCCGTGCGTGCCATCGGTCCCGGCCTCCTCGTCGTCCCCGCGGGCGTCCGCCCTCGTGTCCGGGGCGGGAGCCTAACGCCCGGGCGGCGCGTGCCCGGACCGGCCGCCGGTCAGCGCTTGCGCTGCTGGATCCACCAGCGCACCAGCACGACGAGGGCGGAGAGCAGCGCCAGCAGCGACACGATCTGCCAGGCGAGGGGGGATCCGATACCGGTCGTCGCGAGGACCTCGTCGGCGACGTCGACGGGCGCGGACGCCAGCAGTTCGGACATATTGCCCATCGTACCGCCGACCGGACGACCGTGGGTGCGGACCGCACGGAACGGTGACGGCGTCTACCCTCACGGCCGTGCGACTGAGCCACTTCCGCGAGCTGATGGAGGGCGAGTTCGGGCCGGTGCGGGCGGCGTCGCTGTCCCGGGACCACGTCTTCGCCGAGCTGGACGGCCAGACCGTCGAGCAGGCGATCGAGTCCGGCTTCGAGCTGCGCCGGATCTGGCGTGCCGTGTGTCAGGCCTACGAGGTGCCGGCCACCCGCCGCTGACGGACGGCACCACCGCCACGACGCGTGACCGTTCGGCTCCCCGGAGCGTCCGGTCGGCGTGTCGGGTATCCGGTCGAACGCGTGTTCGCCTATCGTTCGGGCCGGGATACGACGCTGCACGACCCGAGAAGTTGTCCACAGGTGCCGATCCGGCCACCGGAACTGTCGGAGGTACCCCATACCGTTGCGGTGTGCCTCCCCGAAAGACAGCAGCAGACCCCGATCGCCGACCAGCGAGGAGTCAAGAGATGTCCGCTCCGGACCGCGGCAAGGCGCTGGAACTCGCCCTCGCCCAGATCGAGAAGAACCACGGCAAGGGTTCGGTGATGCGTCTGGGCGACCAGACCCGCGTCCCGATCAGTGCCATCTCCACCGGATCCATCGCGCTCGACGTCGCACTCGGCGTCGGCGGGATCCCCCGCGGCCGTGTCGTCGAGATCTACGGCCCGGAGTCCAGCGGTAAGACCACGGTCGCGCTGCACACGGTGGCCAGCGCGCAGGCCGCCGGTGGCGTGGCCGCGTTCGTCGACGCCGAGCACGCGCTCGACCCGGAGTACGCCAAGGCGCTCGGTGTCGACACCGACGAGCTGCTGGTCTCCCAGCCGGACACCGGTGAGCAGGCGCTGGAGATCGCGGACATGCTGATCCGCTCCGGCGCGCTCGACGTCATCGTCATTGACTCGGTCGCCGCGCTCGTGCCGCGCGCCGAGATCGAGGGCGAGATGGGCGACAGCCACGTCGGCCTGCAGGCGCGGCTGATGAGCCAGGCGCTGCGGAAGATCACCGGTGCGCTGAGCACGTCCGGTACCACCGCGATCTTCATCAACCAGCTGCGCGAGAAGATCGGCGTGATGTTCGGGTCCCCGGAGACCACGACCGGTGGTAAGGCGCTGAAGTTCTACGCGTCGGTCCGGATGGACATCCGGCGCATCGAGACTCTGAAGGACGGCACCGACATGGTCGGCAGCCGGACCCGGGTCAAGGTCGTGAAGAACAAGGTGGCCCCGCCGTTCAAGCAGGCCGAGTTCGACGTGCTCTACGGCGTCGGGATCAGCAAGGAGGGTTCGCTGATCGACGTGGGTGTCGAGCAGGGGATCATCCGGAAGTCCGGTGCCTGGTACACCTACGAGGGCGACCAGATGGGGCAGGGCAAGGAGAACGCCCGGAAGTTCCTCAAGGAGAACCCGGACGTCGCCGCCGAGGTCGAGAAGCGGATCAAGGAGAAGCTCGGGATCGGCGCCGTCGTCGACGCCGAGGAGGCCGCTCCGGTCGAGGCGCTGCCCGCCCCGGTCGACTTCTGAGCGTGCCCGGGGAGCAGGAGGCGTCGTCCGTCTCGCTGGACGACCTGTTCGGTGGGTCGGGGAGCCGCGCGGACGACTCCTCCGGCGAGGTGCACGACGGGTTCCCGGAGGGTGACACCGACGGAGCCGAGGCCACCGGTGCCGGGGCCGCGGCCGAGCCGGTCAGCGGTGACGTCGACCAGGCTGCTGCTGACGGGGGAGACGAGGCCCCGCCCGCTCCCCGGCGTCTCGCGTTCGAGGAGCTGAGTGCCGGTGGGGAGGCAGACGCCGGTGCCCCGCTCCCCCTGACGGTCGGCGAGCTCACCGAGGACCGTGAGCCGCCGCCCGAGGACGACGGCCCGCGGGTCGTGTCGTTCGACGGCCTGTCCGGCTCCCGCGGGGCGCGCCCCGCGGGGAGCGACCGGCGGTCCCGCCGGACCGGCCCGTCGGACCGGGACGGGCGCCGCGGGGCCGATCGCCGTGGATCCGGCGGTCGACCGGAGGGAAACCGTCCGGATGGCGACCGACCGGGCGGCTCCGACGACGTGGCCGGCCCGAGTGAGGAACGGGACGAGCCGGGGGACGACACCGCCGGGACCGGGCGCGCGGCGCGCGGCCAGGGCGGGCGAGGTGCTCGTGGCGCCCGGACCGGTCGTGGCGGCCGGGGCCGCGGATCGACGCCCCCGCCCGACGAGACCCCCGCCGAGCAGGAGACGCGGGCCAAGGACATCTGCCTGCGCCTGCTGACCGACCGGGCGCGCACCGTCAAGGAGCTCGGCGACGCCCTGAGCCGCAAGGAGATCCCGGACGACGTCGCGCGTCGCGTCCTCGAGCGGTTCGACGAGGTCGGCCTGATCGACGACAAGGCGTTCGCCGACCAGTGGGTCCGCTCCCGGCACCGCCACCGCGGCCTCGGGAAGCGGGCCATCGCGCTCGAACTGCACCGCAAGGGCGTCGACCGCGAGACGGCCGACGAGGCCCTCACCGAGATCGACGAGGACTCCGAGCGCGAACGTGCCCGTGAGCTGGTCACCCGGCGCCTCCGGGGTCTGCCCGTCGGCTCCCGGGAGGAGCAGCAGTCGACCGCGCGCAAGCTCGTCGGGATGCTCGCCCGCAAGGGCTACGGCCCCGGTGTCGCCTACGGCGTCGTCAAGGAGGAGATCGCCGCCGCGGGCGCCGACACCGACGAGCTCGGCGAGCCACCGGAGGACTGACCGGCTCGGGCCGGTTCAGCCCAGGAGCTCCCGCCCGCTGCGGTGCCGGTGCAGCACCTGCACGTCGTTCGTCCCCTCCCGCAGCGACGCCGACGTGTCGGACATGTGCTCCAGCAGGGTGTCCGCGAACGCGATGACCGCCGGCGTCGGTGCGATGTCCGCACGACGGGCCAGCGCGACGGTCCGGTGCAGTGCCGGGGTGAGCACCGTGCGCCGCAGCCGGGGCCGTCCGATGAACACCAGGTCGGGCACCACCGCGACGCCCGTCCCGGCCTCCACCATCCGCAGCACCGCGTCCATCTGGCCGCCCTCGACCGCGATCCGGGGCGTCACCCCTGCGACCGCGTACGCCCGCAGCGTGACCTCACGCAGGTCGTAGCCCTTCCGCACCATGACCAGGTCGTGCTTGGCGAGCTCCGGAATCGCGATCGACCCGCGCGAGGTCAGGGGGCGCCGTGCCCGCGGCGACGCGACCGACAGCCGCTCCCGGAGCAGGGGAGCCGAGTGCAGGGCGGGGTCGACGCCGTCCGGCGGGACGATCACCAGCGCGACGTCGAGCTCGTTGCGCACCAGCGCCGTCTCCAGCGGCTGCGACCCGTCCTCGGCCAGTTCGACGGCGATCTCCGGGTGCCGGGCGTGGAACACCCGCAGCACGTCCGACAGCACGCCGATGCACAGCGACGGCGTCGCCCCGACCCGCACCCGGCCGCTGCGCAGGCCCACCATCTCCGCGACCGTCGAGCGGACCATGTCGGAGTCTGCGAGCATCCGCTGGGCCAGTGGCAGTACGGCCTCGCCGGCCGGTGTCAGCGTCACGACCGACCCGCGGTTGATCAGCGGGGCACCCAGCTCGCTCTCCAAGGCGCGCAGGGACTTGCTGAGCGTCGGCTGCGCCACACCCACCAGGTCGGCCGCACGAGTGAAGCTGCGCACGTTCGCCACGGCGACGAAGTACATGAGCTGCTGAAGTGTCACGTGCATAGCCTACGGCTATGACAGTTGACCGCTCGATGCATTGGACGGTCCCACTCGTTGGTATGTCCACTGGTCTCCGTGGTCACCATGTCCGAGAAGTCCCGGGCGGGCGGTGCAGCCAAGACTGCAGCCAAGCCCCGGCGTCCGCGCACGCCGAGCGCGTTCCTGAAACTCGTGATGGCGGTGAGCGGCGTCTTCCTGCTGCTCTACGTCGTCCTGCACATGATCGGCAACCTGAAGATCTTCTTCGGGCCGGAGTCGATCGATCACTACGCGGCCTGGCTGCGCACGATCCTCGAGCCCGCGCTGCCCTACGGCGGCATGCTCTGGATCGTCCGCGTGGTCCTGCTGGTGTCGGTGATCGCGCACATCTGGTCGGCCACCGTGCTGGCCCTGCGCGCGAAGCGGGCCCGCCCGATCAAGTACGCGGGTGGTTCCTACAAGGTCAAGGGCAGCTACGCGGCCCGCACCATGCGCTGGGGCGGGGTCATCATCGTGCTGTTCGTGATCTACCACCTGCTCGACCTCACGGCCGGCACGCTCAACCCGAACGGCGTGCACCTGCAGGCGTACGACAACCTCGCGGCCGACTTCACCCTCGACCGCTGGTACGTGACGCTGTTCTACGTGCTGTCCGTCGTCGCGCTGGGCTTCCACGTCCAGCACGGCATCTTCTCCGGCATCCAGACCCTCGGGTGGTCCAGCAACAGCCGTGAGCGCACCATCAAGACGGTGGCCACGGTGTTCGCCGTCGTGCTTACCCTGGGGTTCGTCTCGGTGCCCCTCGCCGTCACGTTCGGAGTGGTCTGATCCATGACTGACGCCAACACCCACCACGTGTCCTACAGCGACTACACGACCGGCGAGCCGGTCGTCGACAAGGCCGTCCCGTCGGGTCCGATCGAGACCCGCTGGGAGCGCCGCCGGTTCGGCGTGAAGCTGGTCAACCCGGCCAACAAGCGCTCGAAGAAGATCATCGTCGTCGGTTCGGGGCTGGCCGGCGGTGCCGCCGCGGCCACCCTCGGCGAGGCCGGCTACCAGGTCAAGAACTTCTGCTACCAGGACAGCCCGCGGCGTGCGCACTCGATCGCCGCGCAGGGCGGCATCAACGCGGCGAAGAACTACCGCAACGACGGCGACAGCGTCTACCGGCTGTTCTACGACACCGTGAAGGGCGGCGACTTCCGCGCCCGCGAGTCGAACGTCCACCGGCTCGCCGAGATCAGCCGTCAGATCATCGACCAGTGCGTCGCGCAGGGCGTCCCCTTCGCCCGCGACTACGGCGGCCTGCTCGACACCCGCTCGTTCGGCGGCGTGCAGGTCTCCCGGACCTTCTACGCCCGCGGCCAGACGGGCCAGCAGCTGCTGCTCGGTGCCTACCAGGCGCTGGAGCGTCAGGTGCAGGCCGGGACGGTCGAGATGTTCACCCGGCACGAGATGCTCGAGCTGATCGTGGTCGAGGGCCGGGCCCGCGGCATCGTCGCCCGTGACATGGTCACCGGCGAGATCGAGGTGCACACCGCGGACGCGGTCGTCCTCTGCACCGGCGGCTACGGCAACGTCTTCTACCTGTCGACGAACGCCAAGGGCTGCAACGTGACCGCCTCCTGGCGGGCACACCGCAAGGGCGCGCTGTTCGCGAACCCGTGCTTCACCCAGATCCACCCGACCTGCATCCCGGTCTCGGGTGACCACCAGTCGAAGCTGACCCTGATGTCGGAGTCGCTGCGCAACGACGGCCGGGTCTGGGTCCCGAAGAAGCTCGGCGACGAGCGCGGGCCGAACGAGATCCCGCACGAGGAGCGCGACTACTTCCTCGAGCGCAAGTACCCGGCGTTCGGCAACCTGGTGCCCCGCGACATCGCGTCCCGGGCCGCCAAGGAGGTCTGCGACGAGAAGCGTGGCGTCGGCCCGGGCGGGCTCGGCGTCTACCTGGACTTCGACGACGCCATCCAGCGGCTCGGCCGCAAGGCCGTCGAGGCCAAGTACGGCAACCTCTTCGAGATGTACGAGCGGATCACGGGGGAGAACCCGTACGAGGTCCCGATGCGGATCTACCCCGCCGTGCACTACACGATGGGCGGCCTCTGGGTCGACTACGACCTGCAGTCGACCGTCCCGGGCCTCTACATCGGCGGCGAGGCGAACTTCTCCGACCACGGCGCGAACCGCCTCGGGGCCTCGGCGTTGATGCAGGGCCTGGCCGACGGCTACTTCGTCCTGCCGGTGACCATCGGCGACTACATCGCCACGCACAACCTCGACGACGTCCCGGAGGACGCACCCGAGGTCGTCGAGGCCGTGAAGTCGGTGACCGACCGGATCGACCAGTTCCTGTCGATCAACGGCACCCGCACGGTGGACTCGTTCCACCGCGAGCTGGGCCAGATCATGTGGGACTACTGCGGCATGGAGCGGACCGAGGACGGCCTGCGCAAGGCGCTGGACCGCATCCCCGAGTTGCGCCGCGAGTTCTGGAGCAACGTCAAGGTGCCGGGTACCGGCGCGGAGCTGAACCAGAGCCTCGAGAAGGCCGGCCGGGTGGCCGACTTCCTCGAGCTCGGCGAGCTCATGTGCCTGGACGCGCTCGTGCGTCGCGAGTCCTGCGGCGGTCACTTCCGTGGGGAGAGCCAGACCGAGGACGGCGAGGCGAAGCGCGACGACGAGAACTTCTCCTTCACCTCGGCCTGGGAGTACACCGGCCGCGGGCAGGCTCCGGTCCTGCGCAAGGAAGAGCTCGTCTTCGAGTACGTGCACCCGACCCAGCGCAGCTACAAGTAAGGCGAGCAGACGTGAAACTGACTCTGAAGGTGTGGCGTCAGCGCGACGCGGTCGACAAGGGTCGCCTGGCCACCTACGACGTCGAGGCCGACGAGGACATGTCGTTCCTCGAGATGCTGGACGTGCTCAACGAGAGGCTCATCCTCTCCGGCGACGAGCCGGTCGCGTTCGACCACGACTGCCGTGAGGGCATCTGCGGTGCCTGCAGCATGGTCATCGACGGCCAGCCGCACGGCCCGCAGCGGGCGACGACCACCTGCCAGCTGCACATGCGGCACTACTCCGACGGCGACACCATCGTCATCGAGCCGTTCCGGTCGGGGTCGTTCCCGGTGATCAAGGACCTGGTCGTCGACCGGGGCTCCTTCGACAAGATCATCCAGGCGGGCGGCTACGTCTCGGCGAACACCGGCTCGGCCCCGGAGGCCAACGCCAACGCCGTGCCGAAGGCGCAGGCCGACCGCTCGTTCGCCGCGGCGAACTGCATCGGCTGCGGTGCCTGCGTCGCGGCCTGCCCGAACGGGTCGGCGTCGCTGTTCCTGGGGGCGAAGCTGACCCACCTCGGGGAGCTGCCGCAGGGCCAGCCCGAGCGGTGGGAGCGCGTCGTCAACATGGTGGAGACCCACGAGGACGCCGGCTTCGGTGGCTGCACCAACACCGGCGCCTGCGCCACGGCCTGCCCGAAGGAGATCCCGCTCGACGTGATCTCCCAGCTGAACCGCGACTACCTCGCGGCCACGGTGGGCGGCAGGAAGAAGTGAGCCGGGGCGGCCTCGTGCCGCACCGGGGACCGACGGCCCGGTCCACCTCCGCACGCGGGGGTGGGCCGGGCCGTCGTCGTGCCGGGTGGGGCCGCACGACGGCGCCGGCGGCCGTCACGCTCCGCGGATCGGCTCTCGACGGCGCGTGACCTGTGAGTCACGTCTCGATCCGGGTCACATTCCGGATGCCGACGTAGATCACATGTGATCCGGGTCGTACGCTCTGGCGACCGTCGTGCTCCTCGTGCGACGGACGAGGATCGACAGGACACGGCGTCGTGTCAGGTGTGTCGGGCCGGGACCCCCCGGGGCGACGGGGCCGCCGACGTCGTCGAGACGACAGGAGCTCCCGCGCGTGTCATCCACCACTGACACCAGCGGCCGGACCGGCTCGGGCCGGGCGACGATCGCCGCACGCACGCTGCGCACCGACAGATGGTGGCTACCACCGCTCGCGACGTTCGTCGCGTTCGTGGCCTGGGTGGCCTACGCGACGGTCCGCGCGTTCATGCAGGACTACTACTACGTCGCCGAGTACGGCTACCTGACGCCGTTCTACTCGCCGTGCGCCTCGGTCGGCTGTGTCGAGGGCGCCGCGCACTTCGGCAGGTTCCTGCCGGACGTGTGGTGGCTGCCGTACGCGGCGATCTCGCTGCCGTTCCTGCTGCTGTTCCGGCTGACCTGCTACTACTACCGGAAGGCCTACTACCGGGCGTTCTGGCTGTCCCCGCCGGCCTGTGCGGTCGCGGAGCCGCACCAGCGCTACACGGGTGAGACGCGGTTCCCGCTGATCCTGCAGAACGCGCACCGCTACTTCTTCTACATCGCCGGGCTCATCACGCTCGTCAACGCCTACGACGCGGTGGTCTCCTTCGCCAAGCCCGGCGGCGGATTCGGCCTGGGGCTGGGCAACATCATCCTGGTCGTGAACGTCGTGCTGCTGTTCGGCTACACGCTGTCGTGCCACTCGTGCCGCAGCGCGGTCGGCGGCCGGCTCAACCACTTCTCGAAGCACCCGGTCCGCTACAAGCTGTGGACCCAGGTCTCGAAGCTCAACACCCATCACATGGGGTACGCCTGGGCGACGCTGGTCAGCCTCGCCCTGACCGACTTCTACGTCATGGCCGTCTCCGCCGGCTGGATCTCCGACCTGCGGATCGTGGGGTGACCTGAGATGTCCGAAGAGATCGAGCGTCACGAGTACGACGTCGTCGTCATCGGGGCCGGTGGTGCCGGCCTGCGGGCGGCGATCGAGGCGCGGCTGCAGGGCAAGCGGACCGCGATCATCTCCAAGTCGCTGTTCGGCAAGGCGCACACCGTGATGGCCGAGGGCGGCTGCGCGGCGTCGATGGGCAACGCCAACCCGAACGACAACTGGCAGGTCCACTTCCGCGACACCATGCGCGGCGGGAAGTTCCTCAACAACTGGCGGATGGCGGAGCTGCACGCCAAGGAGGCCCCGGACCGGGTCTGGGAGCTCGAGACCTACGGCGCGCTGTTCGACCGCACGAAGGACGGCAAGATCAGCCAGCGGAACTTCGGCGGGCACACCTACCCGCGGCTGGCGCACGTCGGGGACCGGACCGGGCTCGAGCTGATCCGCACCCTGCAGCAGAAGGTCGTCTCGCTGCAGCAGGAGGACTTCGCCGAGACCGGCGACTACGAGGCCCGGATCCGGGTCTTCCACGAGTGCACCATCACCGAGCTGTTCACGACCGACGGCGCGATCTCCGGGTGCTTCGGCTGCTTCCGCGACGACGGCCGGTTCGTCCGGTTCGACGCGCCGGCGATCGTGCTGGCGACCGGCGGCGTCGGGAAGAGCTACTCGGTCACGTCGAACTCGTGGGAGTACACCGGCGACGGCCACGCCCTGGCCCTGCGGGCCGGCGCCTCGCTGATCAACATGGAGTTCCTGCAGTTCCACCCCACCGGGATGGTGTGGCCGCCGTCGGTGCGGGGCCTGCTGGTCACCGAGTCGGTCCGCGGCGACGGCGGCGTGCTGCGCAACACCGACGGCGAGCGGTTCATGTTCTCCTACGTCCCGGACGTGTTCAAGGAGCAGTACGCGACCTCCGAGGAGGAGGGCGACCGCTGGTACACCGACCCGGACAACAACCGGCGTCCGCCGGAACTGCTGCCCCGGGACGAGGTCGCCCGGGCGATCAACTCCGAGGTGAAGGCCGGCCGCGGGACCGACCACGGTGGCGTGTTCCTCGACGTCTCCACCCGGCTGAAGCCCGAGGAGATCCTCAAGCGGCTGCCGTCGATGCACCACCAGTTCAAGGAGCTGGCCGACGTCGACATCACGAAGGAGCCGATGGAGGTCGGCCCGACCTGCCACTACGTGATGGGTGGGGTCGAGGTCGAGCCGGACACCGCGATGTCGCGGGTGCCGGGACTGTTCGCGGCCGGTGAGGTCGCCGGCGGGATGCACGGCTCCAACCGGCTCGGCGGGAACTCGCTGTCGGACCTGCTGGTGTTCGGCCGCCGCGCCGGGCTGCACGCCGCACAGCACGCCGACCGCGGCCGGCCCGTCGTCGCGGAGGCCGACGTCGACCGGGCCCTGGACCGCGCGCTGCTGCCGTTCTCCACGGCGACCGAGGGTGGGGAGAACCCGTTCGTCGTGCAGCAGGAGCTGCAGAAGACGATGCACGAGCTCGTCGGGATCATCCGCAAGGGCGACGAGATGGAGATGGCCCTCAAGAAGCTCGAGGACATCGCGACCCGGACCCGGACGGTCTCGGTCGAGGGGCACCGGCAGTTCAACCCGGGCTGGCACCTGGCGCTCGACCTGCGGAACATGCTGCTGGTCTCGCTGTGCGTCGGGAAGGCGGCCCTGGAACGCCAGGAGTCCCGCGGTGGGCACACCCGCGACGACCACCCGGTCATGGACTCGGACTGGCGGCACCTGCTGCTGGTCTGCTCCGCGCTGGGCGAGGACAACGTCGAGCTGACCCGGCAGGAGCAGATCGCGATGCGGTCCGACCTGTTCGACCTGTTCGAGATGGACGAGCTGAAGAAGTACTACACCGGTGACGAGCTGGGCGGTCACCGTGCGGAGGGATCCCAGTGACCAGTACCGAGAAGGGCTCCCACCTGCAGCACTTCCGCGTCTGGCGGGGTGACGACACCAAGGGCGAGCTCGTCGACTACCCGGTCGAGGTGAACGAGGGCGAGGTCGTCCTCGACGTCATCCACCGCCTGCAGGCGACCGAGGCAGGAGATCTCGCCGTCCGCTGGAACTGCAAGGCCGGGAAGTGCGGCTCCTGCTCGGCCGAGATCAACGGCCGGCCGCGGCTGTTGTGCATGACGCGGATGAACACGTTCGACGAGAACGAGGTCGTCACGGTCACGCCGCTGCGGACCTTCCCGGTGATCCGGGACCTGGTGACCGACGTGTCGTTCAACTACACGAAGGCCCGCGAGATCCCGTCGTTCGTGCCACCGGAGGGCGTCGAGCCGGGCGAGTACCGGATGCAGCAGGTCGACGTCGAGCGGAGCCAGGAGTTCCGCAAGTGCATCGAGTGCTACCTGTGCCAGAACACCTGCCACGTGGTCCGCGACCACGAGGAGAACAAGGAGGCGTTCGCCGGGCCGCGGTACCTGATGCGCACCGCCGAGCTCGACATGCACCCGCTCGACGCGCACGGCAACCGCGCGGTCGAGGCGCAGGAGGAGCACGGACTGGGGTTCTGCAACATCACCAAGTGCTGCACCGAGGTCTGCCCCGAGCACATCAAGATCACCGACAACGCGCTGATCCCGATGAAGGAACGGGCGGTCGACCGGAAGTACGACCCGCTGGTCTGGCTGGGGAGCAAGATCTTCCGACGGCCGGGGTCCTGAGAGCTGCCCCGCGGCGCGGCGGGCCGTCGGCCCGTCCGCGTCGCCGCCGTCCGTGTCCCCGTCCGTGTCACCGCCCGCCGGGCGGTGCCGCGGACCAGGGGGTCCGCTGAGATCGCTGCCTGGGGCAGCGAGTTCACCGGACACACACCCGGGGCGGCAGTGGTCGGGGACGGCGCGGGCGAGACCAGTCGGCGGTCACCCGAGCGGCTCGCCCCCCGTCGTCCCGGGGCGGCCGTCACCGCCCGGCGCCGTCGCCACTGCCCGGCGCCGTCGTCGCGGCAGGGCGGCCCGGCGGAGCTCCGGCCTCAGCGCCCCATCGAGCGGCGGATCTCCTCCAGCCGGTCGGCGGCCTTGCGCTCCCGGTCGGCGAAGGCGTCCTCCGCCTCCCGGGCGCGGGTGTCCCCGCCGGCGAGCTCCTCCGCGGCGGCGGCCGTCGCGGCGCGCCCCTCGATCCGGTCGCGCACGAACTCGAAGGTCGGGGCACCGGACTCCGTGTAGTCGCCGACCGGCTCGACGGGGTTGCCGGGCACGTCCGGGTCCGGCACGGCGGGCGGGTTCGGCGTGGGCTCGCTCATCGGCACTCCTGACGGACGGGCCACCGAGCGTACCGGCGGCCCGGCGGCCGCGGCACCGACGAGAAGCAGCACAGACGAGAAGCAGCGCCGATGAGTTCCGGCGCCGGCGCCGGTCGTAGGACCATGACGACGTTCGCGCTGGTGCCCGGGGCCGGGACCGACACCTGGTACTGGGGCCCGCTGATGTGGGAGCTGACCGGCCGGGGACACCGCGCCGTCCCGGTTGACCTGCCCTGCGACGACGACGGCGCCCGCCTGGAGGACTACGCCGACGCCGTCGTCGAGGCGGTGAAGGCCGGGGGTGACGGGGAGCCGGACGACCTGGTCGTCGTCGCGCACTCCTTCGGCGGGTTCACCGCGCCGCTGGTGTGTGACCGCCTCGCCGTGCGCGAGCTGGTGCTGGTGACGGCGATGGTCCCGGCGCCCGGTGAGCCCGCGTCCGGGTGGGGTGCCGCGACCGGGGCCGCCGCCGCGCTGGCGGACCAGGACGCGCGGGACGGCCGGGACCCCGACGACGTCGTCGCCCTGTTCTTCCACGACGTCCCCGACGAGGTCGCCGCCGAGGCGCTGCGCCACGACCGCGACCAGTCGTCGACGGCGTGGGAGCAGCCGTGGCCGCGGGACGGCTGGCCGGACGTCCCGACCCGGTTCCTGCTGTGCCGCGACGACAAGCTGTTCCCGTCGGCGTTCATGCGGACGGTGGTGGCCCGCAGGCTGCGCGGTGTCGTCCCCGAGGCGGTCCCGGGCTCGCACCATCCGATGCTCTCGCACCCCGCGCAGCTGGCCGGGACGCTGCTGGGGCGATGATGCCCGGGTGGCGCGCACGCGGATCCGGGAGCTGGTCGTGGTGCACGACGCGCGCTGCGCCACGTGCTCGCGGATCGCACAGGAGCTGCCGGGCTGCGTGACCGTCCGGGTGCGCGCACGGTCCTGCCGGGAGCCGCGGCTCGCCGAGATCTACCCGAACCTGCCCGCCGCCGTCGCGGGATGCCGGTCACCGGCCGTCGGTGTCGTGCGGACCGACGGGCAGGTCCGCTGGTGGCCGGGCATGCGCGGGGTGCTCGGCATCGCGCCGGTCCTGCGGCCCGGGTCGCTGCCGGTCGCGGTGCGGCTCCTCCGCGAGGCGGTCGCGGTCCGCCGCTGACGGGGGCGTGTCCCGGACCGCCGCCGAGCAACTAGCGTGGGTGCCGTGACGATCTCGGGCTACGGGTCCTGGCCGACACCGGTGACGTCGGAACTGGTGGTGACGGCCGCGGTGCGGCTCGGCGACGTCCGTCCGGACGGCGCCCCCGGTGCGGAGGGCACCGGCGTGATCTGGGCCGAGGGCCGCGCGACCGAGGGCGGGCGCATCCAGCTCGTCCGCCGCACCGACGACGGCACCCGCACCGACCTGCTGCCCGACGGCGCCAACGCGCGCACCGCGGTCCACGAGTACGGCGGCGGCGCCTGGTGGCTGCACGCGGGCAGCCCCGGCGTCGTCTGGTACGTCGAGTGGGCCGACCAGCGGCTGTACCGGCTCGACCGCGGCGCCGCACCGGTGGCGCTGACCCCGGAGCCGGACGTCCCGCGCGGTGACCGCTACGCCGACGGCGACGTCGCGCCCGACGGGTCCTGGCTGGTCGCGGTGCGCGAGCACCACCCGTCCGCGGGCTGCCCCGCCACCGACGTCGTCAACGAGATCGTCCGGCTCGACGCGCGCGAACCGTCCGCGCCGGAGGTCGTCGTGACCGGCCCGGACTTCGTCGCCGCGCCGCGGATCTCCCCGGACGGCGCGACCCTGGCCTGGCTGTCCTGGGACCACCCGTCGATGCCGTGGGACGACGTCGAGCTCACCGTGCGGGACCTCGCGTCCGGGGTGGACGTCGTCGTCGCGGGCGGGCCGGGGGAGTCGGTCACCGAGCCGCAGTGGCAGCCCGACGGCTCGCTCACCTTCCTGTCCGACCGCACCGGCTGGTGGAACCTCTACCGCTGGATGCCCGGCGAGGACATCGAGCCGCTGGTCCGGACCGACTCGGAGATCGGGGTCCCCGGCTGGTCGCTCGGCGGCTCCCGCTACACCCTCCTCGACGACGGCCGGGTCGTGTTCGCGCGGTCGTCGCACGGGTTCGACGCGCTCGCCGTCCGCGAGCTGAACGGGCAGGTCTCCGAGCTCGACACTCCGTTCTCGGCGATCGGGTCGGTGCGTGCCGACGGGCCGCACGCCGTGGTCTGCGTGGCCGGCAGCCCGACGGCGGAGCCGGGCGTGCACCGCGTCGTCCCCGCGCCGACGAGTGCGGGGGAGCCGGGCGCGGCCGGGGTGCAGACGCTGCGGCCGCCGCGGGACCTCGGCCTGCACCCGGAGACGATCTCGGTCCCGGAGCCGATCCAGTTCCTGTCGTCCGACGCCGCGGGCAGCCCGCGCACCGGCTACGCGCTGTACTACCCGCCGCTCGGGATGGGCGACGCCCCCGAGGGCGAGCTCCCGCCGCTGCTCGTCGTCATCCACGGCGGGCCGACCGGGTCGGCGGTGCCGGTGCTCGCCGTCGGCGTGCAGTACTGGACGAGCCGCGGGTTCGGAGTCGTCGACGTCGACTACGGCGGGTCCACCGGGTACGGGCGCGCCTACCGCGAGCAGCTGAAGGGCGCGTGGGGCCTGGTCGACGTCGCCGACTGCCTCGCCGCCGCGCGGACGCTCGCCGACACCGGCCGGGTCGACCCACATCGGATGGCCATCCGCGGCGGGTCCGCGGGCGGGTTCACCACGCTCGCCGCGCTGGCCCGGGAGGACACCCCGTTCTCCGCCGGTGCCGACCACTTCGGCGTCGCCGACCTGGCGGCGCTCGCCGCGGACACCCACAAGTTCGAGTCCCGCTACCTCGACGGTCTCGTCGGCCCCTGGCCCGGCGCCCGCGACGTCTACACCGAGCGCTCCCCGCTCACCCACGTCGACGCGTTCTCCACGCCGCTGATCGTGCTGCAGGGCGACGAGGACGCGATCGTCCCGCCGAACCAGTCCGAGATGATCGTCGACGCGCTGCGCGAGCGCGGGGTCCCGGTCGCCTACCTGCTCTTCGCCGGGGAGCAGCACGGCTTCCGGAAGGCGGAGAACATCCGCCGGGCGCTCGACGCGGAGCTCGCCTTCTACGGGCGGGTGTTCGGGTTCGGCCTGCCCCCCGAGGAAGGCACCGAGCCGGTGGAGATCGAGAACCTGTGACCGCGGGGGCGCGCGGGGGCCACTTCGTCGCCCGGGTGTCGCTCGCCCCGGACGCCCCGGCCGACGGCTACCCGTTCGACCTGCCCGCCGTCCGGTGGCTGCGCGAGCACGGCGCCCTGCCGCTGTACCCCGGCGTCACGTTCCTCGTCGGCGAGAACGGGTCCGGCAAGTCGACCCTGGTCGAGGCGCTCGCCGTCGCGATCGGTCTGAACCCGGAGGGCGGGTCACGCTCGTTCCGGTTCGCGACCCGCGGCAGCGAGTCCGACCTCGGGGCACACCTGAGGGTCGCGCGGCGCCCGGGACGGGAACGGACCAGCTTCTTCCTGCGCGCCGAGTCGTACTACAACGTGGCGACCGAGGTGGAGCGACTCGACCGGGCGGGCGGGCCGCCGCTCCTACCGGCCTACGGCGGGTCCGGCCACGAGCGGTCCCACGGCGAGTCGTTCGTCGCCCTGCTCAACCACCGCTTCGGCCCGCGCGGGCTCTACCTGCTCGACGAGCCGGAGGCCGCGCTCTCGCTGACGGGCGCGCTCGCCGTCCTGCGCCGGATGACCGACCTGACCGGGCAGGGCAGCCAGTTCGTCGTCGCGACGCACTCACCGGTGCTGCTCGCCCTGCCCGGCGCGACGATCCTGGAGATCGGCGACGACGGTGCGATCCGGAAGGTCGGCTACGACGACGCCGCGCCGGTGGTGCTCACCCGCGGGTTCCTCGCCGACCCGGACGCGTTCCTGCGGCACCTGTAGACGCCGACGAGCCCCGGGGACGCGGGGTCCCCGGGGCTCGTCGGACGGAGGCTGTCCGGCTCAGGTGATGCCGCCCGCGCCCGCCGGCATCGCCGGCGCGGCCTGGTCCGGACCCTGGGTGCTCGTCGCCCGCGGTCCGCGGGCGAGCCGCTTCTCCACCAGCCGGGAGAAACCGGTCAGGATCAGGCACAGTCCGATGTAGATGACCGCGATGACGATCGCGACCGGGAGGATCGGAGCACCGAGCTGGTTCTGGCTGCCGAGGAAACGCGCCTGGTAGAGCAGCTCCGGGTAGAGGATGATGAACCCGAGCGCGGTGTCCTTCAGGACCACCACGAGCTGCGACAGGATCGTCGGCAGCATCGACCGGAACGCCTGCGGGAGCAGCACGTTCGTCATCACCTGGGTCTTGCGCAGCCCGAGCGCGTAGGCGGCCTCCCGCTGCCCGCGCGGCACCGCGTTGACGCCGGCCCGGAAGACCTCGGCCAGCACCGACCCGTTGTAGAGCATCAGGCCGAGCACCACGGCCCAGAAGGCGTCGATGTCGATGCCGAGGCCCTGCGAGAGCCCGAAGTACAGGATGAAGATCAGGACCAGCAGCGGGATGGCACGGAAGAACTCGACGATCGCCGTCGCCGGTCCGCTGACCCACCGGTGGTCGGACAGCCTGCCGCCCGCGAACACGGCCCCGAACACCAGGGAGAGCACCGCGGCGACGAGGAACGCGCTGACGGTCGCCCACAGGGCACCCAGCAGGATGTACTGGATGTTGACGTAGGTGATCCACTCCCACAGGCGCGGGGAGAACTGACCGGCGTCGTAGAACCGCCACAGGACGAACGCGACGATCGCGACGACGGCGGCGACGCCGACGACGCCGAGCGCCCGGTTCCGCCGGACCGCGGCCGGTCCGGGCACGTCGTAGAGGACGCTGCTCATGTCGCCTCCCCGGTGGGACGGACGTCGGCGGGCATGGTCGGTGCACCTCCGGTGCGTGTCACGGCGGTCACCGGGCGACCCCCCACCGCGCGTCGAGGCGGCGCTGCAACAGGGTCAGCGGCGCGACCAGGATGATGAAGAACAGCGCCACCCAGAGCAGGCCGACCAGCACGTTGTACCCCCGCTCGGACAGGACGCTGTACACGTTGCCCATGTTGAACACCGCGAAGCCGGACGCGATGGTCGTGTTCTTCAGCAGGGCGATCTGGACGTTCGTCATCGGGGGCACCACGGCGCGGACGGCCTGCGGCAGGACGACCTGGCCGAGCGTCTGGGTGAAGGTGAACCCGAGCGCGCGGGCCGCCTCGGCCTGGCCGACGGGGACCGTGTTGATCCCCGAGCGGACGACCTCGCAGACGAAGGCCGCCGTGTAGAGGGTCAGACCGATGCAGGCGAGGGTGAAGAACGGGAGCTCCACCAGCTCCAGGCGCGGGTAGGCGAAGGCGAAGAAGAACAGGACCAGGGTGAGTGGCGTGTTCCGCATGACCGTCACGTACGCGGACCCGAAGCTGCGCAGCGCCGGGACCGGGCTGACCCGCAGGCCCGCGACGAGGGTGCCCAGCAGCAGCGACCCGATCGCCGCGATGACGAACAGTCCTACCGTGCCGACGAGCCCGCGCCAGTACACGTCGATGTTGTCCAGCAGGACGTCCACCGCGGTGTTCTCCTTCCTTGCTCGCCCGCCCCGGCCGGGCGTGCGGTGACGGGGTCACCGCACGCCCGGGGAGCGGGTGGGTCAGTAACGCTCGATCTGCGGCGGGTCGGCCGGGGTGCCCGACTTGCCCAGGGTGTCGTCGTAGATCGTCTTCCAGGTGCCGTCGTCGATCGCGGTCTGCAGCAGGTCGTTGACCTTGGTGCGGAACGCCGTGTCGTTGAGCGGCACGCCGATGCCGTAGGGCTCCTCGGAGAAGGTCTCGCCGACGACCTTCAGCTGCTCCGGGTTCTGCGAGGCGTAGCCGAGCAGGATCGCGTCGTCGGTGGTGACGGCGTCGACCTGGCCGTTGATCAGCTGGTCGACACACTGGGTGTAGGTCTGGAACTCGACGATGCTGGTGGTGAGGTTCTGGTCCCGGACCCGCTGGATCGGGGTCGAACCGGTGACCGAGCAGACCGTCTTGCCCTGCAGGGTCTGCGGCCCGGTGATCTCGTTCTCGTCGGCGCGGACCAGCAGGCCCTGGCCCGCGGTGTAGTACGGGCCGGCGAACCCGACGCGCTGCTTGCGCTTGTCGTTGATCGTGTAGGTGCCGACGTAGTAGTCGACCTCGCCGCGCTCGATGACGTCCTCGCGGGCCGCGGACGGGACGACCTTCCAGTCGATCTGGTCCGGCGCGAAGCCGAGCCCGCCGGCGACCATCTTCGCGACGTCGATGTCGAAGCCGGAGAACTCACCGGTGGTCGCGTCACGGAAGCCGAGGCCGGGCTGGTCGTCCTTCACACCGACGACGACGCGGCCGCGCTGCTGCATCGCCTGGAAGGTCGGCGAGCCCTCGACGGTCACGTTCTGCGCGACGGCCGGCTCGTAGCCGGACCCCGCGGCGCCGGGCGAGCCCTCCTGGCCACAGCCGGCCAGTGCCAGGGCGGCGGCCATGGCGGCCGCCACCAGGATCCGGGTTCTCTTCATCATGATCTCCGCTCGTGAACGGGTGGTGGGACGGGTGCCGCGGGTGCGGCGGAACGGTGCTCCGGTGACCGGCGGCCGGGGAGCCGCTGCCGGTCGGGGGCCGGACCTCGGCTCAGTGGCTGAGGATCTTGCCCAGGAAGTCCTTCGCGCGGTCGCTGCGCGGGTGGGTGAATGAAGTCGTCCGGTGTGGAGTCCTCGACGATCTCGCCGTCGCTCATGAACACCACCCGGTGCGCGGCCCGGCGGGCGAAGCCCATCTCGTGGGTCACGACGACCATCGTCATGCCCTCGGAGGCCAGCGACGTCATCGTGTCCAGGACCTCGTTGACCATCTCCGGGTCCAGTGCGGAGGTGGGCTCGTCGAAGAGCATGACCTTCGGCTTCATCGCCAGCGCGCGGGCGATCGCGGCGCGCTGCTGCTGCCCGCCGGAGAGCTGGGCCGGGTACTTGTCGCGCTGGTTCGCGATACCGACGCGCTCCAGCAGGGCCAGGCCGGTCTTCTCCGCCTCGGCCTTCGACACCCCGCGGACCTTGATCGGCGCGAGCGTGACGTTCTCGAGGATCGTCTTGTGCGCGAACAGGTTGAACGACTGGAACACCATTCCGACGTCGGCCCGGAGCGCGGCGAGCGCCTTGCCCTCGGCCGCGAGGGGAGTCCCGTCGATCTCGATCGTCCCGGTGTCGATGGGCTCCAGCCGGTTGATCGTCCGGCAGAGTGTCGACTTGCCGGAACCGGACGGGCCGAGGACGACGACGACCTCACCCCGCGCGACCTCGAGCTCGATGTCGCGGAGGACGTGGAGGTCGCCGAAGTGCTTCTGCACCCCGGTCATCCGGACCATGGGGGTGCGGGACTCGGGCGTGCTGGTCATGCTGCCTCCGGACATGGCGAGAGCCTGGACGGAACGGACACCGCAGTCCACCACCTTGAGGAAGCCTTAGGGTCTCGGCCACGTAACGGAAGGGGCGGTGCGCGGGTGCACATCCTGCTCATCGAGGACGACGACAGGGTCGCGGCCGCGCTGCGTCCGGCGCTGCACCGGCACGGGATGACCACGACCCGGCTCGACCACGGCCGCGGGGTGGTCGACCACCTCGACGGGGTCGACGTCGTCCTGCTCGATCTCGGGCTGCCCGACGCCGACGGCCTCGACGTCTGCCGTGAGATCCGGGCGGTCAGCGAGGTGCCGGTCCTCATGGTGACCGCCCGCGGCGAGGTGACCGACCGGATCGCGGGCCTGCACACCGGCGCCGACGACTACCTGGTGAAGCCCTACGACATCGGCGAGCTCGTCGCCCGCGTGCACGCGGTGCAGCGCCGCCGCAAGGTGCGCGACGACGGCACCGCGGCCCCGGCGGGTGCGGCGCCGGTGGCGGTGGGGGACGTCCGCATCGACCCGGAGCGACACGCCGTCACGGTCGCCGGTGAGGAGGTCGTGCTCACCCGCAAGGAGTTCCAGGTGCTCGCGCTGCTCGCCCGCGCCGACGGCGCCGTCTGCACCCGGGCGCAGATCGTCGCCGAGGTGTGGGGGCGCGGCTGGGCCGGTGCGAACCGGACGCTGGACGTGCACGTCGCGACCCTGCGCGCCAAGCTCGGGCGGCCCGAGCTGATCCGCACCGTCCGGGGCGTCGGGTACCGCTTCGCCGCCACCGAGGACTAGGCGACCGGGGGAGCGGGATGCGGAGCCGGTTGCTGCTGGTCGTCCTGGTGCTCGTCGGGCTGCTCGCCGCCGGGCTCGGGGTGCCGCTCGCGCTCACCGACGCCCAGCGCAGCCAGGAGGAGGTCTTCACCGACCGGCTGACCGACACGATCTCGTTCGCCTCCGCCGCGCAGCGGCCGCTGATCGAGTCCCCGGACGGCCGGTCCGCGACGACGGCGTTCACCGCCGAGATCACCCGCTACGACGAGGTGTACGACGTCGCCGTCGCCGTGTTCGACCGGTCCGGCGCGCTGCTCGCCGCCTCCCGCCCCGCGGAACGGCTGCCGGAGCTCGCCGGCGACCCGGCCGCCCGGTTGCAGGTCGCGCTGGCCGGCCGCCGCTCGGCCACCGAGCCGCTGCTGATGCCGTGGGACGACCGGCCGATCGTGCTGGCCGAACCCGTCCTGGTCGACGGCGAGGTGGTCGGCGCCGCGATGACGGTCTCGCCGACCGACGCGCTGCGCTCGGCCGAGCTGCGCACCTGGTCGGTGATCACCGGCGCGGCGCTGCTGGCGCTGCTCGCCGGGACCCTCGTGGCGCTGCCGCTCACCGCGTGGATCCTGCGCCCGGTCCGGCGGCTCGACGAGGCGATGGGCCGGGTCGGGACCGCGGTCGTCGCGGGCGGCCCGCCCGGTCCGCCGATCCGCCGCAGCGGACCGCCGGAGCTGCGGTCGCTGTCCGGGTCGTTCGACCGGATGACCGAGACCGTCCGGGAGGCGATCGCCGCGCAGCGCGCCTTCGTCGCCGACGCCTCGCACCAGCTCCGCAACCCGCTCACCGCTCTCCGCCTGCGCCTGTCCAACCTGGACGGCCGGGTCGATCCGGGCGCGGCCGACGAGCACCTCGCCGCGATGGAGGAGGCCGAGCGGCTGTCCGGTGTGCTGGACGGGCTGCTCGCGCTGGCCCGGGCGGAGCGGACGGTCGAGACGGGTGCGGAGGCCGCCGGGACCGAGCTCGACGACGTCGTCGACGACCGGGTGGAGAACTGGCAGCCGCTGGCCGAGCACAACGGGGTGGAGCTGCGGCGCAGCGGGCCGCGGGGGATGCGGGCCCGGATCGGCACGGCCGGGCTGGAGGGGGTGCTCGACGCGGTGCTCGACAACGCGCTCAAGTACACCCCGCGGGGCCGCCGGATCCGGGTCGCGACGCTGCGGGTCGCGGGCCGGGTCGGGGTCAGCGTCGTCGACGGCGGGCCCGGCATGCCGGACGAGGATCGTGCCCGGGCCACCGACCGGTTCTGGCGCGCGCCCGGCCAGACCAACGTGGAGGGCAGCGGGCTGGGACTGGCGATCGCCGCCCGGACGGCGGCGGCGGTCGGCGGGACGCTGGCCCTCGACCCGGCACCGGGCGGCGGCCTGCGCGTCACGCTGTGGCTCGATCCGGTCCCGGAGCACCCGGATCCGTGACCGCGGCGCCGGTCAGTACCCCTTGGTCGAGCGGTAGAACTCGACGGCACCCGGGTGCAGCGCGATCGGCTGGGTGCCGATCGCCGAGCGCGAGTCGACGGTCACCGCGGCCGGGCTGGCCTGGGCGAGCCGGGGCTGCCCGGCGAACGCGGCGTCGATCAGCGAGCGCGCCGTCGTGTCGGGCATGCCGGCGGTCGCGAGCAGCACGTTGCGCACCGACAGGCACGACACCGGGCCGGGCAGGCCGTAGGTGTTCGCGGGCACCGTGCCGACCGAGTAGACCGGGAACCGCTCCCGCATCCGGTCGAGCACCGCGCCGAGGTCCAGCAGCCGGATCGGCAGCTCGTCGGCCAGCTCCCGGATGCCGTCGGTCGGGACCCCGCCGGACCAGAAGAACGCGTCGATCCGGCCGCCGCGCAACGCCTCCACCGCGTCCGGGAGGCCCAGGCCGGCCTGCTCGCCGAGTCCCGCGGTCCCGATCCCGGCGACGTCGAGCAGGCGCAGCGCGATCGGCTGGTAGCCGCTGCCCGCCGGGCCGATCGACACCCGGGCGCCGCGCAGGTCGTCGAGCGAGCGGAACCGCGAGTCCCGCCGGACGACGACGTGGGTGACGTCGTCGTAGAGCCGCGCCAGCGCCAGGGGCTCCGTCGCTCCGGTGACGCCCGCGGCGACGTCGGCGGCGACGTCGACCTGGCTGATCGCCACGGTCGCGGCACCGGAGACGAGCAGCTGCATGTTCTGGGTGCTGCCCGCCGTGGTCAGCACCTCGGTGCTCGTCGCGGGGCCGAGCCGTTCCTGCCAGAGGGCGGCCAGCGTGCGGGCGAGCGAGATGTAGACGCCCGGCTGCACGCCGCCGGCGATCACCAGCCGGGGCGGTGGCGCGGGCCCCGTGCAGCCTGCGACGCCGAGGGCACCGAGCGAGACGCCCGCCGCCAGCCCGGCCCCGAGCAGGGTGCGGCGTGACAGGGCGCGCTGCGCCGTGCCGCCCCCGGTCGTCATCCGGCCATCCTCCCGGTGCGGTGCCACCGTGTCGCCGCGAGGGCTCCCCTCGCGGGCCCGCGCAGCGGGCCGGGCCCGGCGGCGCCTACCCTCGGGGTGTGAGCCGCAGCTACACCGTGCGCACCTACGGGTGCCAGATGAACGTGCACGACACGGAGCGGATGGCGGGTCTGCTGGAGCAGGCGGGCTACGCCAGGGCCGAGGATCCCGACGCCGCCGACGTGGTCGTGTTCAACACGTGTGCGGTGCGCGAGAACGCGGACAACAAGCTCTACGGCAACCTCGGCCACCTCCGCCCGCGCAAGCAGGCGAACCCGGACATGCAGATCGCCGTCGGCGGGTGCCTCGCCCAGAAGGACCGCGACACGATCACGCGGAAGGCCCCGTGGGTCGACGTCGTGTTCGGCACGCACAACGTGCACGCGCTGCCCACCCTGCTGGAGCGCGCCCGGCACAACGAGACCGCGCAGGTCGAGATCGCCGAGTCGCTCGAGGTGTTCCCCTCGACGCTGCCGGCCCGCCGCGAGTCCGCCTACGCGGGCTGGGTGTCGATCTCGGTCGGCTGCAACAACACGTGCACCTTCTGCATCGTGCCCGCGCTGCGCGGCAAGGAGCGCGACCGGCGCCCCGGCGACGTGCTCGCCGAGGTCGAGGCGCTGGCCACCGAGGGCGTGCTCGAGGTGACGCTGCTCGGCCAGAACGTCAACGCCTACGGCCAGGACATGGGCGACCGGGAGGCGTTCTCGAAGCTGCTGCGGGCCTGCGGCGGCGTCGAGGGCCTGGAGCGGGTCCGCTTCACCTCGCCGCACCCGCGCGACTTCACCTCCGACGTGATCGCCGCGATGGCGGAGACGCCGAACGTCTGCCCGCAGCTGCACATGCCGCTGCAGTCGGGCTCCGACGCCGTCCTGCGCCGGATGCGCCGCTCCTACCGGTCGGACCGCTTCCTGCGGATCCTGTCCGACGTGCGGGAGTCCATCCCGCACGCGGCGATCTCCACCGACATCATCGTCGGCTTCCCGGGCGAGACCGAGGAGGACTTCCAGGCGACCCTCGACGTCGTCGCCGCGGCCCGGTTCTCCCAGGCCTTCACGTTCCAGTACTCGCCCCGCCCCGGGACACCCGCCGCCGACATGGACGGGCAGCTGCCCAAGAAGGTCGTGCAGGAGCGCTACGAGCGTCTCGTCGCCCTCCAGGAGGAGATCTCCTGGGAGGAGAACCGCGCCCAGGAGGGCCGGGAGGTCGAGCTCCTCGTCTCCACCGGCGAGGGCCGCAAGGACGACGCCACCCGCCGGCTCACCGGCCGGGCGCGCGACGGGCGGCTCGTCCACTTCGCCCCGGGCGACGCGACCGGGATCCGGCCCGGCGACCTCGTCACCGTCCGGATCGACTACGGCGCCCCGCACCATCTCGTCGCCGACGGCGGGGTCACGACCCACCGCCGCACCCGTGCCGGGGACGCGGCCGAGGCCGGGACCCGGCCCACCGGCGCGCCCACCACCCTGGGACTGCCCGCCTTCGGGAAGCCGGCCGAGGAGCCGGCACCCGAGTCGCCGTGCGCCGTCCCGGCCCCCTGAGGAGGATCCGATGAGCAGCGACGTGACGCCGGAGACCCGCGCGGAGATCGACGACGCCGGCCGGGCCGCGACCCGGCGGATCGACCCGGGCACGCGGGCCATGCTGGTCGCGGTCGCGGTCGTCGCCGCGGTGGCGTCACTGCTGCTGCCGTGGGTGGCGGGGGCGCCCGGCTGGGAGGTCCTCGCGGGGGGTGCGGCGGGCCCGCTGCCCCGGCTGTTCTCCGTCACGCTGACGGTGTTCGCGATCGTCGTGTCCGCGTCGGCCCTGCTCACCCGGCTGTGGGTGCTGGCCTGGCTCGCCGCCTTCGGCTGCGGCATCTCGTCGGTGAACGGTGTCTGGGCGATCTGGTCGCAGCAGACCGGCGCCGCGGGCGGGCCCGGGTTCGGGCTGGTGCTGGGCGTGATCGCGGTCGTGCTGCTGACCTTCGTGTGGGCGGGCGCGGCGCTGGCGCGTTCCTGAACGGCCGGCGCGGCCCCGGACGGGGCCGCGCACGGACCGGCGGGACCTACAGCTCGTTGACCGACTGCTCGGCCGCGTCCAGCCACTCCCGCCACTGGGCCGCCTGGGCACGGGCCTGCTCGGCCCGCCTGCGGTCACCGGACGCCTCGGCCTTCTCGGCCTGCGCCTCGAACTGCTCGACCCGGGACCGGAACTGCTCGACGCGGGCCTGGGCCTCCGGGTCGGTCCGGCGCCACTGTGCGTCGGCGGCCTCGGCGACCTTCTCCTCGATCCCGCGCAGCCGCCCCTCGAGGGTGCGGATCTCGTCGCGCGGGACCTTGCCGATGTCCTCCCAGCGTTCCTGGACGTCGCGCAGCGCGGCCCGGGCGGCGTCCGGGTTCGAGAGGTCGATCTTCTCGGCCTCGGCGAGCAGCACCCGCTTCGCGTCGGCGTTCTCCGCGAACTCGGCGTCGCGGGCGGAGAAGTGCTCGTTGCGGCGGGCGAAGAACCGGTCCTGCGCACCGCGGAACCGCGACCACAGCGCGTCGTCGGCCTCCCGGTGCGCCCGGCCCGCGGCCTTCCACTCGGTCATCAGGTCCCGGTAGGCGGCCGCGGTCGACGACCACTCGTCGGACTCGGCGAGGGCCTCGGCCTGCTCGGCGAGCTCCTCCTTGCGGCCCTTGGCGACGACCCGCTGCCGGTCCAGGTCGGCGAAGTGCGAGCCGCGCCGCCGGTTGAACGCCTCCCGCGCCTTCGAGTACCGCTTCCACAGCTGCTCGTCGTGCTTGCGGTCGACGCCCTTGATCGTGCGCCACTCGTCGAGGATCGCCTTGAACCGGTCACCCGCCTGCTTCCACTGGGTGGACTCCTCGGCGAGCTTCTCCGCCTCGACGATCAGCGCCTCCTTGCGGGCGACGGCGTCGTGCCGGGCCCGGTCACGCTCCTCGCGCGCGGCGTGGACGCCCTCCTCGGCGCGGCCGACGAGCTCGTCGAGCCGGGTCCGCAGCGCCGCCACGTCACCGACGACGGCCGGTTCCTCCAGCCCCGCGATCAGCGTGCGCAGCGCGGTGAGCGACGCCTTCGGGTCGCCGCCACCGGCGATCCGGGCGGCCAGCACCTCGGTCTCGGTGACGAGCGCGTCGAACCGGCGGGCGAAGTGCTCCAGCCCCTCCGCGGGCGGTCCGGCCTGGTACGAGCCGACCACCCGCTCGCCGTCGGGGCCGAGCAGGGTGATGGTGCCGTCGTCGTCGGCGCGGCCCCAGCGGCCCGGGTCGGCGACCGCCGACGGGACCGGGGACGGGTGCGCGGCCGGCGGTACCGGTGCGGCGTTCTGCGCCACCGGTCCGGGCTTCGCGCCGGGCGGCGGCCCGGGACGCGGGCCGGGGCGCGGCCCCGGCTTCGGGACCGAACCGGGGTTCGGCGGGCGTGCTCCGGGCGTGGCGGCGTTGGTCTCGGGCACCGGTGTCCTCCTCGTTCGGCCCACCGGATCACCGGCGGGCGCCCCGTCCGGATGTCCGTCCGGGGCCGTGCGCGCACCGGGCTCCTCGCCGTGGCCAGGAGCCGGGATGGAGATTCAAGCAGGTCCACCACCTCCGGGGGAACCGCCGAGGCCCCGGCCGGGGACCGTGCGCGCCTCGAACGGGCGTCCGATGTCGGCGAACCGCACGGTCCGGACGCGTCGCGGTGGCGTTCCGCCGGGGCTCCGGGCGAGGGGCGCCCACGCTGGCTACGCTCGGGCGCCGTGCCCGCCGCGATCGCCGTCCTGCCCCAGCCGCCGCTGCTCGTCCCCGACCTGAGCGGGGACGCCGCCGTCGAGACCGAGGCGCTGCGCGAGGCCGTCGGCGCGGTCGTGACGGGACTCGCCGCGGCCGCCGCGGACTGGATCGTCGTCGGCGCGGACCAGGGCGGTCGCCGCACCGTCGCCCCCGGCACCCGGGGCACGTTCGCCGGGTACGGCCACGACGTCCCGGTCGCCCTCCCCGGCCCGGATGGCGCCGACGAGGGCGCCGAGCTGCCGCTGCCGCTGCTGGTCGCGGCGTGGGCGGCGGCCGGTGCGGGCGTGCGGTCGGCGCGCGGCGAGCTGGTCGCGCCGGACGCCCCGCCGGCGGACTGCCGGGCGCTCGGTGCGGCACTGGCCGCTGAGGACGCGGGCCTGCTCGTCGTGGGGGACGGCGCCGCCCGGCACTCCACGACGGCCCCCGGCGGGTTCGACGAGCGCGCCGAGGCGTTCGACGCCGTCGTCGCCGCGGCCCTCGACGACGCGTCGCCCGGCGCGCTCGCCGGGCTCGACCCGTCCGCCGCGGCGGAGCTGTGGGCGGCGGGCCGCGCCCCCTGGCAGGTCCTCGCCGGCGCCGCGTCCGGGCGGGACTGGCGGGCCGCGCACCGGCACACCTCGATGCCCTACGGCGTCGCCTACCACGTCGCGCTGTGGGAACCGGCGTGACGGCCGGCGGTGACGGCGGGCCGGGGCTGGTCGCCGTCGTCGGGCCGACGGCGACCGGCAAGTCCGACCTCGGCCTGGAGATCGCGCTCGCGCTCGGCGGCGAGGTCGTCAACGTCGATGCGATGCAGCTCTACCGCGGCCTCGACATCGGCACCGCGAAGCTCCCCGTCCCCGAGCGCCGCGGCGTGCCGCACCACCTGCTCGACGTCCTCGACGTGCGGGAGACCGCCTCGGTCGCCGCCTACCAGCGCGAGGCGCGCGCCGTGATCGAGCGCCTGCGGACCTGCGGCCGCACCCCGGTGCTGGTCGGCGGGTCCGGGCTCTACGTCCAGGCGGTCCTCGACGAGCTGGAGTTCCCCGGGACCGATCCGGGGCTGCGTGCCGAGCTGGAGGCGGAGCTGGAGCGGGACGGGCCGGGGGCGCTGCACCGCAGGCTCGCCGACGTCGATCCCGCGGCGGCCGCCGAGGTGCTGCCGTCGAACGGGCGGCGGATCGTCCGCGCGCTGGAGGTGATCGCGCTGACCGGCGGCCCGTTCCGGGCGACGCTGCCCACCACCGGCGAGCCGCGCTACGGCGCCGTGCTGCTCGGCGTCGACCGCGACGTCGCCGAGCTCGACGAGCGGGTCGCGCTCCGGGTGGACCGGATGCTCGGCGACGGCCTGGTCGAGGAGACCCGCGGCCTGCTGCCGCACGGGCTGGCCGAGGGCCGGACCGCGTCCCGGGCACTGGGGTACCGGCAGGTGATCGAGGCACTCGAACGGGATCCCGACGCCCCCGACCTCGCCGCGGTCCGCGAGGAGACCGTCCGTGCCACCCGCCGGTTCGTGCGGCGGCAGCGGTCCTGGTTCCGCCGCGACAAGCGGATCCACTGGCTCGACGGCGCGGCCCCGGACCTGGTCGCGGACGCGCGGTCGGTGCTCGCTCGTACCCTGGTGGCATGAGCGGCGGGATCGAGTTCACCAAGGGCCACGGCACCCGGAACGACTTCGTCGTGCTGCCCGATCCCGACGCCGCGCTCGACCTGACCCCGGAACGGGTCGCGGCGCTCTGCGACCGCCACGGCGGCATCGGCGCCGACGGCGTCCTGCGCGTCGTGCGCTGGGCGAAGCTGGCCGGGGACGAGTCGGTGCCCGAGCCGGTCCCCGGCGTCGAGTGGTTCATGGACTACCGCAACGCCGACGGCTCGGTCGCCGAGATGTGCGGCAACGGGGTGCGGGTGTTCGCCCGCTACCTGCACGAGCGCGGCTGGGCGCCCGGCGGAGGCCCCGTCGGCACCCGGGCCGGGGTGCGGACCGCGACGCTGTCCGGCGACACCGTGTCGGTCGACATGGGCCCGGTCGCGATCGGTCCGGCCTCGGTCGCGACGACCGGTGGCGCCCGGTTCGACGGCATCGCCCTCGACGTCGGCAACCCGCACCTGGCCTGCGTCACCGCCACCGACCCGGACGCGCTGGACCTCACCCGGGCACCGGCCGTCGACCCGCAGGTGTTCCCGCGTGGCGTCAACGTCGAGTTCGTGACCCCGCTGGACGGCCCGGCCGACGGCGGGCGCGTCCGGATGCGGGTGCACGAGCGGGGCGTGGGGGAGACCCTGGCGTGCGGCACCGGGACCGTCGCGGCCGTCGTCGCCGCGCTGCGCGCCGCCGGGCACCCGGCCGGTGACGTGCACGTCGACACCCCCGGCGGCCGGCTCCGGGTGACCGTCGGGGCGGGCGACGACGCGGCCACCGGCACGACGGTGCTGCACGGCCCCGCCGTCCTGCTCGCGACCGGCGAGATCGACCGCTCCTGGTGGGACCGGCCCGCCTGACCGGCGCGAATCCGGGCGGACACACGCCCGCCGACGTGGAACACTGGACGGCACGATGACTGAAGCCCACACCGCCGCCGTGCCGTCCACGTCCGCAGGGTCCGCCGTCCCGTCGGCGGGCGAGCTGGACCTCGAGGAGCGCTCGTCGCTCCGCCGGATCCACGGCCTCTCCACCGAGCTCACCGACATCACCGAGGTCGAGTACCGGCGGCTCCAGCTCGAACGGGTCGTGCTGGTCGGGGTGTGGACCGAGGGCAGCGCCGAGCAGGCCGATGCCTCGCTCGCCGAGCTCGCCCGCCTCGCCGAGACCGCGGGGTCCGAGGTCCTCGACGGACTCGTGCAGCGCCGCTCGACACCGGATCCGGCGACCTTCATCGGCTCCGGCAAGGTCGACGAGCTGTCCACGGTGGTCCGCGCGACCGGCGCCGACACCGTGATCTGCGACGGCGAGCTCTCACCCGGCCAGCTCCGCCAGCTGGAGGAGCGGCTCAAGGTCAAGGTGATCGACCGGACCGCGCTGATCCTCGACATCTTCGCCCAGCACGCCCGCTCCCGGGACGGCAAGGCGCAGGTCGAGCTGGCCCAGCTGTCCTACCTGCTCCCGCGCCTGCGCGGCTGGGGTGAGGCGCTGTCCCGTCAGGTCGGTGGCCGGGCCGCAGGCGGTGTCGGCATCGGTGGCCGTGGCCCGGGTGAGACGAAGATCGAGCTGGACCGCCGCCGGATCCGGGCGCGCATGTCGAAGCTGCGCCGCGAGATCGGGGCGATGCGCCAGGTCCGCGAGACCCAGCGCGGGAACCGTACCCGCAACGAGGTCCCGTCGGTCGCGATCGTCGGCTACACCAACGCCGGAAAGTCCAGCCTCCTCAACCAGCTGACCGACGCCGGGGTCCTGGTCCAGGACTCGCTGTTCGCGACGCTGGACCCGACGACGCGCCGCTCCGAGACGCCCGACGGCCGCGCCTACACCCTCACCGACACGGTCGGGTTCGTGCGGCACCTGCCGCACCAGCTCGTCGAGGCGTTCCGCTCGACGCTGGAGGAGGCGGCCCGGGCGGACCTGCTGGTGCACGTCGTCGACGGCTCCGACCCGCTGCCCGACGACCAGATCGCCGCGGTCCGGCAGGTCCTCGTGGAGATCGGCGAGGAGCAGGGCGGCACCATGCCGCGGGAGCTCCTGGTGATCAACAAGGTCGACGCCGCCGGTGACCTCGCACTGGCCCGGCTGCGGCACGCCCAGCCGGAGGCGGTGTTCGTCTCCGCGCACGACGGCAGCGGCATCGGGAAGCTCCGCGACCGGATCGCGGAGCTGCTCCCGCGCCCCGAGTACGAGGTCGACCTGCTGCTGCCCTACACCGAGGGTGCGCTCGTGGCCCGGCTCCACGACGAGGGCGAGGTCCTCGCCGAGGAGCACACCGGTGAGGGCACCCGGGTCCGCGCCCGGGTCGGTCCGGAGCTCGGCACCGCGGTGCTCCCGTACGCCGTCGGCGGGACCGCGACGGTGCCCGCGGACACCGATCCTGCGGGCACCGACCTGCCCGCGACGGCGGCAGGGCACTGAGCCCGAGGGGGCCCCGCACGTCCTGGCCCTGCATGTCCCGGCCCCGGCGGAGCAGGCTCCGTGTGGGGCCGGTCGCCGTCGCGCTCGGGATCGTCCTCGGCATCAGCGGTGCCGGAGCCGGCGGGGTGACGGCGGCGCACGCCGCGCCGGACGAGGTCCCGGGGGCCCCGCCACGGACCGGGGCCGCACCCGGGCCGGCAGCGCCGCGTCCGGTCTGCACGGCCGAGGACCCGCGGGCCGCCGAGCTCTCCGGGCTGGTCGCCGAGGGCCCACCGGGAGCGGGCCCGGTGCGGTACCGGGCGATCGTCGACGGCGGCGGAACCGGCGAGGTCCTCACGCTCGACCCGGTGACCTGCGCGGTCACCGAGATCCGGGACACCGGTGTCCGGGTCACCGACGTCGAGGACCTCGGTGCGACACCCGACGGGACCCTCTGGCTCGCCGACATCGGCGACAACCGCGGCGACCGCGGCACGGTGCGCCTGGTCGAGCTGCCGGTGTCCGGGCCCGCGCGGGCGCACGACCTCGTCTACCCGGACGGGCCGCGCGACGCCGAGGCGATCCTCCTCGCCGACGACGGGACCCCGCTGATCGTCGCGAAGACCACGGGGGCGGCCGGGGTGTACCGGCCCGCCGGCCCGCTCGACGGCGGCGCCGCACCGGTCACGCTGGACCGGGTCGGCGAGGTGGTCCTCCCGTACTCCGCCACGTCCGGCGGCCCGCTCGGCGCCACCGGGACCCGGACGGTCACCGGGGGAGCGGTCGGCCCTCCCGGCGCCGACGGCGGCCGGGTCGCCGCGCTGCGGACCTACACCGACGCGTGGGTGTTCCCGCTGCGCCCGCCACCGGACGGCCGGGTCTCCGCGGACGCGCTCGTCGAGGCCCTGCGCGCAGCGCCGCTGCCGGTGCCGCTGCCGGACGAGGCCCAGGGGGAGGCGGTGGCCCTCGACGGCCGCGGGACGCTGCACTCCGGCTCGGAGGCCCGCGGGCTCTCGCCGGCGGGCGTCCGGGCCGTGCCCGGCGTGGCGACGGCCGCGACCGCCGCGGCGGCCCCCGTGGTCGCGCAACCGGCGGAGGTGCCCCGCACCGGGTCGTTCCCGCCGTGGCTGCCCGCCGTCGCCGGGGCCGGGGTGCTCGGGGTGCTGCTGCTGGCCGGGATCGGCGCGATGGTCCTGCACGGCCGCCGGCGGAGCTGATCCGCCGACGGCCCGGTCCCGCGCCTCAGAGCCGGCGCATGACCGCGACGACCCGGCCCAGGATCGACGCGTCGTCCCCCGGGATCGGGTCGTACGCCTCGTTCGCCGGCATCAGCCAGATGTGCCCATCCTTGCGGCGGAACGTCTTCACCGTCGCCTCGCCGTCGATCATCGCGGCCACGACCTCGCCCTGCTCGGCGACCGGCTGCTGCCGGACGACGACCCAGTCCCCGTCGGTGATCGCGGCGTCGACCATCGAGTCGCCCTTGACGTTGAGCAGGAACAACGTGCCCTCGCCGACGATCTCCCGCGGGAGCGGGAACACGTCCTGCACGGCCTGCTCGGCGAGGATCGGCCCGCCCGCTGCGATGTCACCGAGCAGCGGCACGAAGGCCGGTGCCGGGCGCTCGGACCGGACCGCCTCGGTGTCCGCGTCGGTGCCGTCGCCCGCCGCGGCCTGCTCCGGGCTCCGGACGTCGACCGCCCGGGTCCGGTTCGGGTCCCGGCGGAGGAAGCCCTTCCGCTCCAGGGTCCGCAGCTGGTGGTGCACCGAGGAGGTGGAGGTCAGCCCCACCGCGTCCCCGATCTCGCGCACGCTCGGCGGGTACCCGTACCGGTCCACCCAGTCCCGGATCACCGACAGGACCTTCCGCTGCCGCGGGGTCAGCCCACGGGTGTCGGCCGGGGGCTCGGGGAACTCCCGGACGTCCGCGGATCCCGGCCCGGCGGGCGCACCGCCTCCGGACTCGTCCGCTGCCATCGCATTCGCCTCCTCGAGGATCTACCGGCACGAACACTAGCCAAGTCCGGGCCGTCCGCCAAACATGCGTTCGAAGTTCGCGCCGGGCGTGTCGTGGATTCCGTCGGACCCCGGTGGTAGAACAGCGCACAGGCGTTCGATCGAACATCGATTCGACGACTTCGGTCCGGCGCCCGTACAGCGCCGGAGACCGGGAGGGGTGGAGATCGTGAGCGCGACGACGGAGGTGCGGGTGGTCCCCGGCGGTGTCCGCCCGCCGGTCACCGCGGAGCTGGTTCGGACGGCGCCGCTCGCGGTGCCGCCGCCGTGTGGGACGACGGTCCGGGTGTTCTCCGCGACGCCTGCGGCGGTCAGGATGCCGCCGGGTGCGCGCTCGGCGGGGTCGGCGGGTGCGCCCTCCGTGCTGCACCGGGCGGTCGCCGCCGTGGGCGTGCTGGTCGCCTCCGCCACGGCGGTCGTCGGGCTGGGCCTGCTGGCCGAGGTCGCCACCGCCGGCGTCGTCCCGGTCGCTCCGGCGGCCGTGTCCACGGGTCGCTGACCCGCCGGCGTCGGCGGGCCCGCGGGCGCCGGCCGGCGGCCCCCCGTTTCTGTCGGGGGGCCGGTGCTACACAGCTCGTACACTCGTTCGACCGGGCTGGGGGAAGGGCCGGTCGGGGGTGAGCAGGGCGCGCGGCCGGGTGTGGCCGGGCGCCGACGGCGACCGCCCCGCCCCGGGTGGGGCGGTCCGCGAGGAGCAGGAGGAGCCATGCGAGAGCTCGACGTGCGTGACGTGGCGCGGGGGACCCGCGAGACGGCGCGGGGAACGCGCTCCGCCGGACCGCGTGAGCGCAGGCGCCCGGTCCGGCCGGTCTGCGCGGGCGGGGGCCGCTCCACGGCGGCGCTGCGCGACGCCGACCCCGTCGAGGACCGGGCGGTGCCGGTGGCCGAGGGCGTCCGCCGGCCGTCGGCGGCCGAGCGTGCCGCGCTCCGCTGGGCCGGCATCGAGCGGGCCGAGGGCGGCCACGACCGTCCGGAGCGCGCCGGGCGCCGCACCGTCCACGGTGTGCCGGTCGTCCCGGGCGCGGCACCGGCGTGGCGGACGACGGGGGTCCCCGGGCGTGACCGGCGGCCGGTGGCGGCGGGCCCGTCGTCCGTGCCCGCGCCGCGTACGGTTCGTCCGCTGCACCGCCGGTGCGTCGCCCCGGCGCGTCGCCGGACGCGGCAGGCGCAGGCGCACTCGCGGGGCTCCCGGCTGCTGGCCGGGGTGGCGGTCGCGCTGTGCGCGGCGACCGTCGTCGTGGTGCTCGGGCTGCTGGGTGACGCGGCCGCCGGGTGGAACGCCGGCGGCGCGACGGCCCCCGCGAGCCCGGCGGGGCCGGTCGTGACGGCGGCGACCGGACGCTGACCGGTGGCCGCCGGGCGCGACACACTGGCGTGTCGCGGAACCGGGTGGTCGTCCGGCGCGGTCGTTCCGGGGCGACGGACGGCGGGCGGTGCCGGCGTGCACGACCTGATCAGGGCGTATGCATCCGTTCATGATCGGTTGCTGTCGGCGGGGACCGGGAGCCGGTGTGCGAGGCTTCGGGTCCCGATCGGGCGAAGCTCGGCGCCGCGCCGCCCCTGGGATGGCGCACCCCTAGATGTAGGGGTTACATTGGTGTCGTTCTCCCACGGGTTGGGGAACAGGTCATCGCGGAGAGTCTCCGGTAGGTCGCGGGAGAAAGAGGGTGGGTACGTCGTGCGTTGCCCCTTCTGCCGCCACCCGGACTCGCGGGTGATCGATTCCCGGACCGCCGACGACGGGACGTGTACCCGCCGTCGCCGGTCCTGCACCGCGTGCGGTCGCCGGTTCACCACGGTCGAGGAGACCGTGCTCGCCGTCGTCAAGCGCAGCGGGGTGAGCGAGCCCTTCAGCCGCCAGAAGGTGGTCGGAGGGGTTCGGCGGGCGTGTCAGGGCCGGCCGGTCGACGAGGACGACCTGCAGCAGCTCGCCCACAGGGTCGAGGAGACGGTGCGTGCCCGCGGGGCGGCCGAGATTCCCAGCCACGAGGTGGGGCTGGCGATCCTCGGACCGTTGCGCGATCTCGACGAGGTCGCGTACCTGCGGTTCGCGAGCGTCTACCGGTCCTTCTCCTCCATCGAGGACTTCGAGAAGGAGATCGCCGATCTGCGTACGGCGGCTGCCGGGGAAGCAGCCGACGACGCGGCCGGCAACCGGGACGGCTGAACCGGGCGACCGATCGGACCGGTGCGGGCACCAGGGGGCGCGCACACCGGCACCGCGGGAGCCACGTCGGCAGGACCGGAAGGGGGACGGTGCACGGCACCGTCCGGGGAACGCCCGCGCACCCCAGCGCGCGGGCGGGCAGAGGACGTCGGATGCGGAGGCAGTTCATGACCGAGACCGTCGGGGGCCCGACGACAGGCACCGGGAGCGAGAGCACGAACGGCGCGGGGGAGGCCCCGAAGGCCGCCCGCGGCCGGGGCAAGGCCGGCGCGAAGCGCCGTGGCCTGACCGTGCCGCGCGTCTTCACCACCGAGGGCGTCCACCCGTACGAGCAGGTCGAGTGGGAGCGCCGCGACGTCGTCATGACGAACTGGCGTGACGACACGGTCAACTTCGAGCAGCGCGGCGTGGAGTTCCCGTCGTCCTGGTCGGTGAACGCCACTAACATCGTCACGAGCAAGTACTTCCGCGGTGCGGTCGGCTCCGAGACGCGGGAGTCCAGCCTCAAGCAGCTCGTCGAGCGCGTCGTCGGGACCTACCGGCGGGCCGGGGTCGAGAACGGCTACTTCGCCACGGACGCCGCCGCCGAGGTGTTCGACCACGAGCTGACCTGGATGCTGATCCACCAGGTGTTCAGCTTCAACTCGCCGGTGTGGTTCAACGTCGGTACGCCCAGCCCGCAGCAGGTCAGCGCCTGCTTCATCCTGTCGGTCGACGACACGATGGAGTCGATCCTGAACTGGTACCGGGAGGAGGGCCTGATCTTCAAGGGCGGCTCCGGTGCCGGTCTGAACCTCTCCCGCATCCGGTCGTCGAAGGAGCTGCTGTCCTCGGGCGGCACCGCGTCGGGCCCGGTCTCCTTCATGCGCGGTGCGGACGCCTCCGCCGGGACGATCAAGTCCGGGGGCGCGACCCGCCGGGCGGCGAAGATGGTCGTCCTCGACGTCGACCACCCCGACGTCGAGGAGTTCGTCGAGACCAAGGCCAAGGAGGAGGCCAAGGTCCGCGTGCTGCGCGACGCCGGCTTCGACATGGACCTCGGCGGCTCCGACATCACCTCGGTGCAGTACCAGAACGCCAACAACTCGATCCGGGTCTCCGACGAGTTCATGCGCGCCGTCGAGGAGGACACCGAGTTCGGCCTGCGCGCCCGGATGACCGGCGAGGTGATCGACACCGTCGACGCCCGCAAGCTCTTCCACGGCATCGCCGAGGCCGCCTGGAACTGCGCCGACCCCGGCATCCAGTACGACGGCACGATCAACGACTGGCACACCTGCCCGGAGTCGGGCCGGATCACCGCGTCGAACCCGTGCTCGGAGTACATGCACCTGGACAACTCCAGCTGCAACCTCGCGTCGCTGAACCTGCTGAAGTTCCTCGACGCCGACGACCGGTTCGACGCCGAGACCTTCGCCAATGCCGTCGAGCTGATCATCACCGCGATGGACATCTCCATCTGCTTCGCGGACTTCCCGACCGACCCGATCGCCGACACCACCCGGAAGTTCCGGCAGCTCGGCATCGGCTACGCGAACCTCGGCGCGCTGCTCATGGCGACCGGGCACGCGTACGACTCGGAGGGCGGCCGCGCGCTGGCCGGCGCGATCACCTCCCTCATGACCGGTGCCGCGTACAAGCGCTCCGCGGAGCTCGCCGGTGTCGTCGGCCCGTACGAGGGCTACGCCCGCAACGCCGAGGCGCACCAGCGGGTGATCCGCAAGCACGCGGCCGCGAACGACGGGATCTGCACCTTCGCGGCGTCCACCGCGATCCAGAAGCTCGCCACGCTGACCTGGAAGCAGTGCCAGGAGATCGGCGAGGCGAACGGCTGGCGCAACGCCCAGGCCTCCGTGCTGGCACCGACCGGCACGATCGGCCTGATGATGGACTGCGACACGACCGGCATCGAGCCGGACCTGGCGCTGGTCAAGTTCAAGAAGCTGGTCGGCGGCGGCTCCATGCAGATCGTCAACCAGTCGGTGCGCCGGGCGCTGGACAACCTCGGCTACCAGGCCGAGCAGGCCGAGGCGATCGTCGAGTACGTCGCCGAGCACGGCCACGTCGTCGACGCCCCGGGCATGCGGCCCGAGCACTACGAGGTGTTCGACTGCGCCATGGGCGAGCGGTCGATCGCGCCGATGGGACACGTCCGGATGATGGCGGCGGCCCAGCCGTTCCTGTCCGGTGCGATCTCCAAGACGGTGAACATGCCCGAGCGGGCCACCGTCGAGGACGTCGAGCGGATCTACCTCGAGGGGTGGCGGCTCGGCCTCAAGGCACTCGCGATCTACCGCGACAACTGCAAGGTCGGCCAGCCGCTGTCCGCAGGCAAGGGCGGCTCCGGCGAGAGGACGGCCGAGGCGGAGCCGAAGGTCGTCGTCGAGCAGCGGCCCATCCGCAAGCGGCTCCCGAAGAAGCGCCCCAGCGAGACGGTGTCTTTCACCGTCGGCGGTGCTGAGGGCTACCTGACCGCGGGCAGCTACCCCGACGACGGGCTCGGCGAGATCTTCGTCAAGCTCGGCAAGCAGGGCTCGACGCTCGCCGGTGTGATGGACGCCTTCTCGATGTCGATCTCGGTGGGGCTGCAGTACGGCATCCCGCTCGAGTTCTACGTCTCGAAGTTCTCCAACCTGCGGTTCGAGCCGGCCGGCATGACCGACGACCCGGACGTCCGGATCGCGACCTCGGTGCTGGACTACCTGTTCCGCCGTCTCGCGCTGGACCACCTCCCGTACGAGAAGCGGGTCCAGCTGGGGATCTTCTCCTCGGACGAGCGGTCGGCCCAGGTCGAGAGCGACTACGGCTCGGGCTCGGAGAAGCTGGACATGGAGGAGTTCCGGTCCTCCGTGCCCACGTCCGAGAAGAAGGACGAGGCCGGCGTCGAGCCGGCTCCGGCCGAGGTCGGCAGCTCCACCGAGCTGCTGGAGCTGCGGCTGGGCAAGGCCGCGGACGCCCCGCTGTGCATGACCTGCGGGACGAAGATGCGGCCGGCGGGATCCTGCTACCTCTGCGAGGGCTGCGGCTCCACCAGCGGCTGCAGCTGACACCCGGCACGACACCGCGGGGCGGTACCGGACGACTCCGGTGCCGCCCCGCGGCGCGTCGCGAGGCCCCGCGGCGGAACCCCGGGGACAGGGAGGGGGAACCACCGGTGCAGGACCACACGGACGAGCTCGCCCGGCGGCTCGGCATCGACCCGCGGGTCCTCGCCCTGCTGGTCGCGGCACCGTGGCGACCCGCCTCCGGCGACGGCGGGACCCCTCGGGCCGAGGACGACGACCCGCCCGCCCGCGGACGGGTGTTCGTCGGCGTCCCCTCACCGTCCGAGCTGCGCGACCTCGACCTCCCCGCCGACGGCCTGCGGCACTTCGGGCTGACCCCCGCCGAGCTGCGGGCGGGCGGCTGGACCGACGCCGACCTGCGCTCGGCCGGCCTGCCCGTGCCGGGGGCGGGGCCGGCCGTCGACTGGTTCGTCGCGGGGGAACCCGCCCAGCTGATGCTCGGGCTGGCCCCGTACGGGCCGCCCCGCCTCGCCCGTCCCCGTACCCGGTGGGACGGGCACCTGCCGGTCCTGGAACCGGTCGAGGAGGAGGTCCCGGGGCTCGCCGGGTGCACCGACCCGGACGACGAGCAGGCGGCGGCGGTCCGCGACGTCCGCGACCGCCTGCTGCGCCGGGCCCGCCGCCGGCTGGTGCACTGCCCGTTCTGCCTGCGCCAGGTGGCTCGCGACGACACCACATACGGCGCCTGCCACGCCTGCGCGTCCCGGTGGCTCGGCATCCTCCACTGAGCGAGCGGCCGGCCTGGGAGCGGTCAGGTCGCGGACACCGGTCCGGGTCGCGCCGGGACGGGGGCCGGGCAGCGCAGCAGCTGGCGCCACTGCTCCGGGCTCCACCGCGCGGGTTCGGTCGAGTCGAGGAACTCCTCCAGCAGCCCGACGAACCGGGCCGGATCGGAGTGGAACGGGAAGTGCCCGGCGTCGTCGAACACCTCCAGCCGGCTGCCCGGCATCGCCCGGTGCGCGGTGTAGCCGTGCTCGACGGGCACCACGGCGTCCCGCCCGCCCCACACCAGCATCGTCGGCATCCCGCGGGTCAGGTAGCAGCGGTCGAGCATCGTGACGACCTGCCCGCGCCAGTCGACGACCGCCCGCAGCGTCCGGATGAACGCGGCCCGCGACGTCGCGTCCGGCAGCGCGTCGATCAGCCGGAGCAGGCCGGTCGCGTCCCGTCCGAGATCGGCACCGAGCACCCGGAGCAGGTCCAGGACGAGCCCGGCCTGCCACCGCACCGGCGGCAGCTGCAGCGCGGCGAGCGCCGCCTGCGCACCGGGCAGGCTGACGGCCCGCAGCAACGGCGTCACCTCCGGGCCCGCGCCGCCGCTGCCGACGAGCACGAGGCGCTCGGTGCGGTCGGGGTACTGGTAGGCGAACTGCATCGCGACGCCGCCGCCGAGCGAGTGCCCGACCAGCGTCGCGCGCGGTACGCCGAGGACCCCGAGCAGGTCACGGATCCCGTTGGCGTACGCCGCGACCGAGTAGTCGGCGCGCGGCTTGTCCGAGTGACCGTGCCCGAGCAGGTCCGGGGCGATCACCAGGAACCGGCGGGCCAGTGCCGGGAGGACGGCCTCCCAGGTCGCGGAGCTGTCGCCGATGCCGTGCACGAGCACGATCGGCGGCCCGGACCCGGCGACGCGGAACGCCCGCCGGTAGCCGTGCACCGTGCGGAACCTCAGTTCCGACCCGCGTGGCGGAACCATCCCGAGCCGGTCACCGACCGCCCTGCGCTCCTCGTCCCGCACCGCCATCGCAGGGACGGTAGGCGCACCCCGTTACCCCGGCGTTGCGACGAGGTTCGGGGTCCTTCTCGAATCCCGCGCCGGGTCCCGCGCCGGGTCCCGCGCCGGATCCCGCCTAGGGTCGGCGCCGTGACCGATCGCTACCGGGTGGTCCCCGCGTCCTACGTCCTGCTGCTGCGCGGCGACGGCGAGCGCACCGAGGTGCTCCTGCAGCTGCGTGCGAATACCGGGTTCATGGACGGCCACTGGGCCGCCGCCGCGGCCGGTCACGTCGAGGAGGGTGAGGACGCGCCCGCCGCGGCCGTCCGGGAGGCCCGCGAGGAGCTCGGCGTCACGATCGACCCGGCCGACCTGCTGCCGCTGACCGCCCTGCACCGGACGCAGCGCAACGGCGATCCGGTCGACGAACGCGTCGACTTCTTCTTCACCGCCCGCCGCTGGACGGGCGAGCCGCACGCGGCCGAGACCGGCAAGACCGCCGGGCTGGACTGGTTCCCGCTGGCCGCGCTGCCGGTCGACACCGTGCCGCACGAGCGGGCGGTCCTCGACGCCGTCCGCCGCGGCGGCCCCGCCGCGATCACCAGTCACGGCTTCCGCTGACCGGCGCTCAGCCCTCCGGGTCGACGAGCTGGATCTCGATCGTGACGTCCGGCTGGTCGCCGTCGTCGGGGTCGACGGCCCAGTGCATCACCCAGTCGACCTCGTAGTCGTCGCGTGTCATCCCGGGTGGCGCGAAGTTGACCCACTCCCCGGTCCGGGGCACCACCCGGAACCAGCGGACGTGGTCGGGCCGCTGCCCGATCCGGACCCGGGCCGGGACCCGTGCGTCTGGCGTACTGCTCACGGGCGCCGATGCTGCCCGATCATGCTCGGGTCCCGCCAGGCCGCCGGGCGCCCAGGAACCACCGGTCCACCGAGAACGGCTCGTCCGCACACGCGGCGACACCGTCCGCCCAGGCGTCGACCTCGGCCCGGGTGAGCCCGCACCGCCCGGGCGCGGCGCCGGCGACCATCTCGCGCAGCTCCGCGCCGTAACCGGTGGAGGCCGGCCCACGCATCGTCGCGCGCTCGGCCCACTCGTCGGCGAACCCGGCCGCGCGCAGCAGCGGACCCAGCTCGTGCGGCAGGCGCGGCCGCGGCATCGTCGTGCACCAGGCGTCCCGGACGCGGCGGTGCCGGTCCTGACCGTGGCCCGGCCAGTGCAGCGAGGTCCAGTCGGTGTCGAGCACCAGCAGGCGCCCGCCCGGGCGCAGCACCCGGTACAGCTCCGCCACGGCCGCACGGGTGTCGGTCAGGAACTCCAGCACTTGCAGGCAGGCGACGGCGTCGAACGGCCCGTCGGGCAGCGACCGGGGACCACCGAGCGCCCGCTGCTCGACGACGGCCGCGGGCCCGCACCGTCGCCGGGCGAGCGTCACCATCACCGGGTCGGGATCGACGCCCTGCACGCCGGGACCGCGCGCGGTGGCGAGCTCCGCGAGCAGGTGCCCCGGCCCGGTCCCGACGAGCAGGATCCGCTCGCCGGGATCCGCGGCCAGCAACGACCGGGCCCGGACCCGCTCGGCGTCGGCCTCCGGCGTGTCGTAGGTACCGGCCACCCGCCGCGCGGAGGCGGCGTCGGTGGGCAGCATCGGTGGCGCTCAGCTCCCCGTGTAGCGGGCCGACTCGATCAACGTCTCCACCGACTCCGGTGGCACCCGGAACGACCGGCCGAACCGCACCGCGGGCAGCTCGCCGGAGTGCACCAGCCGGTACACCGTCATCCGCGACACCCGCATCCGCTCGGCCACCTCTGCCACGGTGAGGAACGGCGCGTCCTGCCCGGACCGTTGCTCCGGGATCCCTGCCCCCATGCGTGCGCCCCTCCTCCGCCGTACCGCGCCCCCGCGGCCGACCATCGTGATCAGCGAACGCAGGGACGGTAGCGCGGAACCGGCCACACTCCCGGTGCGATCATGTCCCACCCTCGGGTGGACTCCGCGCCGAAGATCGGCACAGGGTGCTCGAACGCCTACGTACGGTGAGATTCAGGGGCCCGCGTAGGGTCGCGACCACACGAGAGGGGAGGACGACGGTGTCCGCACGGGAGCCATCGACCGGGACCGGCGAGCCGGCCGCACAGGACCTGGAACCGGGCCGGTTCACGGACTCGGACGCCCCCGCGGTGCGAGCCTTCGCCGCCCGGGTGACCGCGGGGCTCGACGACCCCCGCGCGCGGGCCGCGGCGTTGTTCGAGGCCGTCCGCGACGAGATCTGGTACGATCCGTTCTGCGTCGTCACCGACCCGGAGGCGTACCGCGCGAGCCGGGTCGCCGGGCAGCAGGGCAACTGGTGCGTGCCCAAGGCGGTGCTGCTCACCGCGGCCGCCCGTGCCGCCGGGATCCCGGCCCGGCCCGGCTCGGCTTCGCCGACGTCCGCAACCACCTCAACACCCCGCGGCTGCGGGACCGGATGGGCGGGGCGGACCTGTTCGTCTGGCACGGCTACACCGCGCTGTGGCTCGACGGCGCCTGGCGCAAGGCCACCCCGGCGTTCAACGCCGAGCTGTGCGCCCGCTTCGGCGTCGAGCCGATCGCGTTCGACGGCACCGGCGACGCCCTGATGCACGCCTACGACGGCGCCGGTGCCCGCTACATGAGCTACGAGCACGACCGCGGCACGTTCCACGACCTCCCGCTCGACGACGTCCTGACCACCTTCCGGGAGCACTACGGCGAGGAGATGTTCGCTGCGCACGAGCCGGGGGAGGACGCCTTCACCCGCTAGCAACGGCAACGATCTAGGGTCGAGGGGTGAGCCTCCCGACCGTGACCGACGACGATCCCGACGGCGACTGGACCACGCCCGGCGTGTTCCGCTGCGCGCCCGGGGTGTACCGGATCCCGCTGCCACTGCCCCAGGACGGCCTGCGCGCCGTCAACGTCTACGCGATCGCCGACGCCGACGGGTGGACCCTGGTGGACTCCGGCTGGGCCATCGACGAGTCCCGTGACCTGCTGGGGAAGGCGCTGGCCGCCCTCGGTTCCGGGTTCGGCGACGTCCGCCGGTTCCTCATCACCCACGCCCACCGGGACCACTACACGCTCGCGTCGATCCTGCGCCGCGAGTACGGCGCCCGGGTCCTGCTGGGGGCGGGGGAGAAGCCGAACCTCGACATCATCGCCTCCCCGGACCGTGCCGAGCGCGAGCCCGAGCGGACCCGGCTGCTGCGGTGCGGCGCCGTGGACATCGTCGAGGAGATCGGCCGCAGCGGTCCGTGGCCGCGGCCGGTGCCCGAGGAGTGGGAGGCGCCCGACGAGTGGATCGCCGACCGGGCGGCGATCGCCGTCGGGGACCAGTCCGGCACCCGCACCCTCACCGCCGTCGAGACGCCCGGGCACACCCGCGGGCACCTCGTCTTCACCGACGCCGAGAACGAGCTCTTCTTCGCCGGTGACCACGTCCTGCCGCGGATCACCCCGTCGATCGGGCTGCAGCCGACAATCGTGGACAGCCCGCTCGGCCAGTTCCTCGACTCGCTGCGGCTGGTCCGCTCGCTGCCCGACGCCGGCCTGCTGCCCGCGCACGGCGCGATCGGTGGCCGGGTGCACGCCCGGGTCGACGAGCTGCTCGCACACCACGACGTGCGGCTCGCCCAGAGCCGGGACGCCGTCGTCGCGGGCGCACCGACCGCCCAGGACGTGGCCCGGGTGCTGCGCTGGACCCGCCGCGAGCACCGGTTCGACGACATGGACCTGTTCAACCGGATGCTGGCCGTCCTGGAGACCGGTGCGCACCTCGACGTCCTCGCCGACCGGGGCGATCTGGTCCGCTCGGAGACGGTGGATCCGGCGTCCGGTGCGATGATCGCCACCTACACCGCGTGACCCGCGCGCCGGGCCGCGACACGCCGTCGGCGGTTCACCCGTAAGTCGTGTCGGGGTGGCCGCCCGGGGCGGAATGCGGCAGAGTGATGCCACGGACCCACCTGACCCGGAGGTCGCCCTCACACCCACACGCAGCACATCCGTACCGCGCGTCACCACGCAGCACCGCAGAAGTCACAGAGGACGTAGGGGAAGACGATCCTCGTCGACGACAGCGGAGGTTGGCAGTGAGCACACGCGGAGTGGTGTTCGTCCACTCGTCGCCGACTGCGGTCTGTCCGCACGTCGAGTGGGCGATTTCGGGCGTCCTCGGGGCGCGGGTCTCTCTCGAGTGGTCCGCGCAGCCGGTGGCGTCCGGGCAGATGCGGGCCGAGTGCTCGTGGAGCGGTCCGGCCGGCAGCGGTGGGGCCCTCGCGGGAGCGCTGCGCGCCTGGTCGATGCTGCGGTTCGAGGTGACCGAGGAACCGAGCCCCGGCGTGGACGGTGAACGGTTCATGCACGTCCCCGGCCTCGGCATGTGGCACGGCCGCACGAGCGCCAACGGCGACGTCGTGCTGCCCGAGGACCAGCTGCGCGCGGTGATGGCCGAGCACGGCGGCACGGGCCTCACCCGGCAGCTCGACCAGCTCCTCGGCACCGCCTGGGACGACGAGCTGGAGTCCTTCCGCTTCGCCGGTGACGGTGCCGCGGTCACCTGGCTGACCCACCGGGTCGGCTGACCCGGACGCCTCCGGGCACACTGGACGACGTGTGCACGGGGGAACGATGAGCGCGCGGGCCGCTGCGGTGGCCGCGGGGCTGGTCGTGGCACTGGTCGCGCTCGGGGGGACCGCCTGGACGGCGTCCGGGTCCTCACCGGACGGCGTCGGACCGGCCGCGGCGCCGCCGCGGGTGCCCGACGACGGCGCGGGGGACCAGACCGTCACGATCAGCGACGGGGCCGCGGACCATCCGGCCGCGCAGCTGGTCCTGGAACAGGTCCAGCTCTACTTCAACGCGATCAACGGCCGGGACCACGCGACCTGGACCCGGGTGGTCAGCCCGGAACGCGCCGAGCAGCAACCGCGCGACGTCTGGCTGGACGGGGTCGGGACCACCACCGACGGCACGATCCGGGTGGACCGGATCGACCCGGCCCCGGGCGGCGGCGTGGTGGCGCTGGTGCGCTTCGTGAGCGTGCAGAACCCCGAGGACGGCCCGCCGGGCCTGCAGGTCGGGCGGATCTGCTGGCAGGCCACCTACCCGATGGCGGGCTCGCCGCCGCGGATCCTGGTGGGCGACCCGGGCGGGATCCTCGGCGCCCCCTGCTGAGGCCACCACGCACGACGACGGCGGCGGCTCCGGTCCACGGAGCCGCCGCCGTCGTCGTCGTGGGGGAGTGCCTCAGGGCTTGGTGAACAGCAGCGAGGCGTTGTGCCCGCCGAAGCCGAACGAGTTGTTCAGCGCCGCGTCGACCGTGAGCTTGCGCGGCTCACCGGAGACCACGTCCAGCTCGACCTTCGGGTCCTTGTCGGTGAGGTTGAGCGTCGCCGGGACGACGTCGTCGCGGACCGACAGCATCGTGATGATGCCCTCGACCGCTCCGGCCCCGCCGACCAGGTGCCCGAGCGCCGACTTCGGCGCGGTGAGCACCGGGTGGTCGCCCAGGGCCTTCTTCACGGCCACCGACTCGCCGACGTCGCCGACCACCGTGGAGGTGGCGTGGCAGTTGACGTGGGTGACGTCGGAGGGCTCCAGGCCGGCGTTCGTGACGGCCTTGCGCATCGCCCGGACCTGGCCCTCGCCCTCGGGGTCGGGCCCGGTGATGTGGTACGCGTCCGAGGTGAGGCCGATCCCGGCCAGCCGGCCGTGGACGGTCGCGCCGCGGGCCTTCGCGAACTCCTCGCGCTCGAGCACCAGCACCCCGGCGCCCTCGCCGAGCACGAAGCCGTCCCGCCCGGTGTCGAACGGCCGGGAGGCGCGCTCCGGGTCGTCGTTGCGGGTGGACAGCGTCCGCGCCTGGACGAACCCGGCCACGGTGATCGGCACGATGCAGGACTCGGCGCCACCGGCGAGCACGACGTCCACCTCGCCGGCCTGCAGCAGCCGGTAGGCCCAGGCGAGCGCCTCGGCCCCGGTCGCGCACGCTGACGCGGGGGAGTGGACCCCGCCCTTGGCCTTGTACTCCAGGCTGACCATGGCGGCCGGCCCGTTCGGCATGAGCATGGGGACGGTGAGCGGCGAGACCTTGCGCAGGCCGTGCTCCTCGAGCAGGTCGTCCTGCGCGAGGAGCGTCGGCGCGCCGCCGATGCCGGCGCCCAGCACGACGGCCAGCCGCTCGCCCTCGACGCTCGCGCCGTCCTCACCGGGGACGGCACCGAGCCCCGAGTGCGCCCAGGCCTCCCGGGCGGCGATCATCGCGACCTGCTCGCAGCGGTCCATGCGGCGGGCCTGCACCCGTGGCAGGACCTCCGCCGGGTCCACGGCGAGCTGGGCCGAGATGCCCACCGGCAGGTCGAAGCGCTCGGTCCAGTCCGCGCGGGTGGTGCCGACGCCGGACTTGCCGGCGAGCAGCGCCTCCCAGGTGGACATGGCGTCCCCGTCGAGCGGGGTGGTGGCCCCGAAACCGGTGACGACCACTCCGTCGGTCATGGTGTCTCCCCTTCCCCGGCGCGGTGCGCGCCGGAACGACTCACTGGTGCTTGGCGATGAAGTCGACGGCGTCGCCGACGGTCTTCAGCTCGGCCAGCTGGTCGTCCGGGATCTTGGCGCCGAACTTGTCCTCGGCCTGGACGGCGATCTCCACCATGGACAGCGAGTCGATGTCCAGGTCGTCCACGAAGGACTTCTCCGGGGTCACCTCGGCGGTGTCGATGCCTGCGACCTCCTCGACGATCTCGGCCAGCCCGGACAGGATCTCAGCGTTGTCAGCCACGGTCGGTATCTCCTTGCGAGGTGGGGTCGGTTTCGGGTGTGGTGCCAGGACGGCGGCTGCCCTGCGTCACGGGCAGACGACGACCTGTCCGGCGTAGGACAGACCTGCGCCGAAGCCTACGAGGAGCAGCACGTCGCCGGACCGTACCCGGCCGGCGGCGCGCATGTGGTCCAGCGCCATCGGGATGGACGCGGACGAGGTGTTGCCGGAGTGCACGATGTCGTCGGCGACGACCATGTCCTCCCGCGCACCCTTGGTGCGCAGCTTGCGCGCGATCGCCTCGACGATCCGCAGGTTCGCCTGGTGCGGGATCAGGACGTCGATGTCGGCCGGGGTCAGCCCGGCCCGGTCGATCGCGTCCAGGGCGATCGGCGCGATCGCGGTGGTGGCCCAGCGGAAGACCGCCTGGCCCTCCTGGTGCAGCTTCTCGGTGGTCTCGCCGAGGATCCGGATCGCGGAGGCGAGGTCGCCCGCGCTGCCCCAGCTGACCGGCCCGATCCCGACGGCGTCGTCGGTCTCGGCCGGTCCGACCAGGGCCGCAGCCGCGCCGTCGGCGAAGATGATGCAGGTCGAGCGGTCGTCCCAGTCGATCCAGTCGGACAGCTTCTCGGCGCCGATCACGAGCACGTGCTTCGCGCTGCCCGCCCGCACCATGTCCGAGGCGACGCCGAGGCCGTAGGAGAAGCCGGCGCAGGCGGCGTTGAGGTCGAACGCGGCGACCCCGTTCGCGCCCAGCGCGGTGCCGACCTGCGCGGCGGCGTTCGGGATCGGGTTGGGCATGGTGCAGGTCGCGACGATGACGGCGTCCAGGTCGGCGGGGTCGAAGCCCGCGTCCTTGAGCGCGGCCCGCCCGGCCTCGACCGCCATGTCCGGGAGCGACGTCGCGGCGTCGGCGATCCGGCGCTCGACGATGCCGACCCGCGAGCGGATCCACGCGTCGTCGGTCTCGACCCGCTTCTCCAGGTCGGCGTTGGTCACGACCTGCTCGGGCTGGGCGCTGCCGATCCCGAGGATGCGTGCCCCGGTGACGGGCGACGAGAGACGCATGCGACTCACTTTCCGTGTTCGGCGACGAGCTCGGCGGCCGCGCCGAGCTGCTCGGGGGTCTTGACCGCCAGGGTGGGCGTGCCCTTCACGGCCCGCTTGACCATGCCGGTCAGCGTGGCGCCGGGCGGGAGCTCCAGGGTCGCACCGACGCCGTGGCCCGCCAGCGACGCCATGCACAGGTCCCAGCGCACCGGGCGGGTCACCTGGGCGACCAGCCGCTCCAGCACGGCGGCACCCGAGGTGACCGTCCCGCCGTCGGCGTTGGACAGCAGCACCAGATCGGGGTCGGCGACCCGGACCGACGACGCGTGCGCCTCCAGCGCGGCGCGGGCCGGCTCCATGTGCGCGGTGTGGAACGCGCCGGCCACCGGGATCTCCCGGACGCGCGCGCCCTCCGGCGGCGTGGCGACCAGCTCGGCGATCGCGTCCTTCGCGCCGGCCGCGACGATCTGACCGGCACCGTTGCGGTTGGCCGGGTCCAGCCCGAGGTCGGTGAGCCGGGCCAGCACGACCTCCTCGTCACCGCCGAGGACGGCGGCCATCGAGGTCGGCGTGACGGCGCAGGCGGCGGCCATCTCACGCCCGCGCACCCCGGCGAGGGCGACGGCGGCGTCGTCGGTCAGGACGCCCGCGATCGCGGCGGCGGTGATCTCCCCGATCGAGTGCCCCGCGACGACGGTGCCCGCCGGCAGCTCCACGGTCTCCCGCAGCCGTCGCGCGGCCAGCAGCCCGAGCGTGACGATCAGCGGCTGGGTGACCGCGGTGTCGGTGATCTCCTCGGCGTCCGCGGTGGTGCCCAGGCGGACCAGGTCCAGCCCGACCGCGTCGGACCAGCCGGCGACGGCCTTCTCGGCGGCCGGGTCCTCCAGCCACGGGGAGAGCATGCCGGGGGTCTGGGCCCCCTGGCCGGGAGCGAGCAGGGCGATCACCGGGACATCACACACCTCACGGGGGCGGCGACGGGATATCGGTTACGACGAACTTCGCCCCACCCGTGTTGGAGGTTTCCTCCAACAGTGAGGTGTGACCGAGCCCTCGTTACCGGTCCGTAGGCGCCGATGTTTGTAGGGTTCACGACATCGTCCATCCGATCACCGCCGGGTTCCGGTAGCGACGGCGGGGGTCGGCCCGGGCGTGTCGGACAGGCGATCCGCGTTCCCGGCGCTCCCCTCGTCGCCGGCGCCGTCGAGCGGGGTGAGCGGCCCGACGGCCGGGAGTCCCTCCCCGGCCCTGCCCATCCGGTCCGCGACCAGCGCCGCGCGCAGCACGAACGCCTCCCGCGGGTCGGTGGGCGCCAGCCCCGAGAGCTCACCGATCCGCCGCAGCCGGTACCGGACGGTGTTCGGGTGCACGTACAGCGTCCGGGCGCAGCCCTCCAGGCTCGCCCCGCCCTCCAGGTAGGCGGCCAGGGTGCGCAGGAGCTCGCCGCCGGCGTCGTGCAGCGGGGCGAGGACGTCCTCGGCGAGCCGCTGCCGGGCGGTCGCGTCGCCGCAGAGGGCGCGCTCGGGGAGCAGGTCGGCGGCGTCGACGGGGCGCGGCGGGTCCGGGTGCCCGGGCGCCGCGGCCAGCCCGGCGAGCGCCTCGGCGACGGCCGCCCCGGCACCGGCGAGATCGGGGCTCGGCGGCCCGGCGACGACCGGCCCCGGCCCGAAGTGCGTGGCGACCTCGGTGAGCACGCCCGCGGAGCCGCGGGCGGCGCGCCCGGTGGCGTGGAGCAGCACGACCAGCCGTCGTCCCTGCACGCCGACCAGCACCTCGTGCCCGAGCCGCGCCGCGAGCCTGCGCAGCTCCACGATGAGCTGCGGCGACTCCGACCCGGACCCGGGCACGCTGCCGACCAGGCACTGCACCGGGACCGCCGGGTTCCAGCCGAGCGCCGCGGCGCGGGAGACGAGCGCCCCGTCGACGTCGCCGCGCAGCACCGCGTCGACGACGAGGGCCTCCAGCCGGGCGTCCCACGCGCCGCGGGACTCGGCGGCTCCGGCGTAGACGGTGGCCGCCGCGAACGCGATCTCCCGCCCGAAGCGCAGCACCGCCTCGGTCAGCTCGTGGCGTTCGGCGGCGTCCGCCGCGAGCGGGGGCAGGTGCTGCTCGAAGACGTCGGCGGCGATCCGCACCAGCTCGACGGTCTGGCGCAGGCTGATCCGGCGGGCCAGGTCACGCGGGGCGATCCGGAACGCCTCGGCGGTCAGCGGGGTCGTGCGGTCGGGTTCGCGGAGCCACGACACGAAGTTCGCGACGCCGGTCTGCGTCACCAGGGCGACGCCCGCGCGCTGGTCGGCGGGCAGCCGCGCGAACCACGGGCGGCGCCGTTCCATCTCCGCCAGGCACGCACCGGCGAGCTGCGACGAGGCGAGCTCGAGGCGGCGCAACGTCGCGGCCGCGACCGGGGGGCGGTGCACGTCGGGCAGCATGACACGACGATGGGCGCCTACACAGACCACGACCGGCACGTCACCCTGCACCGCGCCGGTGAGCGGTTCCGCACCGCGACCGGCTGGCTGGACTCGCGGCACAGCTTCTCGGCCGGCGCGCACTACGACCCGGACAACACCCACTTCGGGCTGCTCCTGCTGCACAACGAGGACCGGGTGACACCGGGGCGGGGCTACGACGAGCACCCGCACCGCGACACCGAGATCCTCACCTGGGTGCTGGAGGGGGAGCTGGAGCACCGCGACAGCGGCAGCGGCCGGCTGGAGCGGGTCGGCCCCGGCGCGGTGCAGCGGCTCGGTGCGGGCTCGGGAGTGCGGCACTCCGAGCACGCGACACCGGAGCGCGGCGTGCGTTTCGTGCAGATGTGGGTGGTGCCCGACGCCCCGGGCGGGGACCCCGAGTACCAGGTGCGGGACGCGCTCGGCGTCGACGACGGCACGGCCGTCCTGGCGTCCGGGCTGGCGCGGCACCGGGACGTGGCGGTGCTCCCGCTGCGTCAGCGGCACGCGGCACTCGGCGTCGTCCGGCTGCGGGCGGGGCAGGGCGCGCAGCTGCCCGCGGCGCCGTTCGTGCACGCCTTCGTGGCGCGCGGGAGCGCGGGACTGGAGTCCGCGACCGTCGCCCCAGGGGACGGCACGGGCCCACCGGCGCTGGACGCCGGTGACGCGGCCAGGATCGTCGACGACGGGGGCCGGCGGCTCACCGCCGGCCCGGAGGGCGCGGAGATCCTGGTGTGGGAGATGCACGGCGCCCTGGGCCGGGAGTGACGGCGGGCGCCGTGGATCACGGCCCGGGCGTCGCCGCGCGGGCCGTCCTGGTGACGGGTGCGCTCAGAGCGGCGTGACGCCGCTGGCCTGCGGGCCCTTCTGGCCCTGCTCGATGTCGAACGACACGCGCTGGCCCTCGTCGAGGGTCTTGTAACCCTGGGTCTGGATCGCCGAGTAGTGCACGAACACGTCTGCACCACCACCGTCGGGAGCGAGGAAGCCGTAGCCCTTCTCGCTGTTGAACCACTTGACGGTGCCTTCTGCCATTCCTGCTCCCTCGTTCATCGGCCCGGCGCACCTCGCACCGCGACCGCCGGCCAGCGGCGCACACGGTCCACGCCCTGGTCGCGACGGCGATCCGTCGTGGAATGTGATCACGACGACCGTCCGTGGCGAGGAGACTATCGTGATCTGCGCCGCCCTGGGAGGGGCGAAATGCACCACGGGCCCGCCCCGTCCCCGGACCGGGGGAGGGGCGGGCCCGTGAGGGTGCCGGACGGGGTCAGGCGACGCCGGAGTCGCTGGTCTGCGGCCCGGCGGCCCGGGGGTCGTCGATCTTGTAGCCGGCCGCGGCCTCGGCCGCGGTCTCGGACTTGATCTGGCCCTGCCCGGCGAGCGCCGAGAGGGCACCGACGACGATCGACTCGGCGTCGACGGCGAAGTGCCGCCGCACGGCCGGGCGGGTGTCGGACAGGCCGAACCCGTCGGTGCCGAGCGAGAGGAACGGCGCCGGGGACCACTGGCGGATCTGGTCCGGGACGGCCCGCATCCAGTCCGAGACGGCGACGACCGGGGCCTCGCCGTGCTCGCCCTCGCCGAGCTTGTTCATCACGTAGGGGGCGACCGGGGTGTCGCCGGGCTTGAGCAGGTTCTGGTGCTCGGCCTCGACGCCGTCGCGGCGCAGCTCGCCCCACGAGGTGACCGACCAGACCTCGGCCCGGACGTACCATTCGTCGGCGAGCATGTCCCGGGCCCGCAGCGCCCACGGGACCGAGACGCCGGAGGCGAGCAGCCGCACGACCGGACCGTTGCCCTCCGGTGCCTGCTCGACGCGGTGCAGGCCGCGCAGGATGCCCTCGGCGTCGACACCCTCGGGCTCCTTGGGGTGGACGTAGGGCTCGTTGTAGACGGTCAGGTAGTAGATGACGTTCTCGGCGTCCTCGCCCACCATGCGGCGCAGGCCGTCCTTCATGATGTGCGCGACCTCGTAGGAGTACGCCGGGTCGTAGGCGACGATCGCCGGGTTGGTCGCGGCCAGCAGCAGCGAGTGCCCGTCGTTGTGCTGCAGGCCCTCACCGGTCAGGGTCGTCCGGCCTGCGGTGGCGCCGACGAGGAAGCCGCGGGCCATCTGGTCCGAGGCGGCCCAGATCGAGTCGCCGGTCCGCTGGAACCCGAACATCGAGTAGAAGATGTAGACCGGGATCATCGGCTCGCCGTGCGTGGCGTAGGAGGTTCCCGCCGCGGTGAAGGACCCGACCGAACCGGCCTCGTTGATGCCCTCGTGCAGGATCTGGCCCTGCTCGGACTCCTTGTAGGCGAGCATCAGGTCGGCGTCGACCGACGTGTAGTTCTGCCCGTTCGGGTTGTAGATCTTCTGGCTCGGGAACATCGAGTCCATACCGAAGGTACGGGCCTCGTCCGGGATGATCGGCACGAACCGGCCGCCGATCTCCTTGTCCTTGATCAGCTCGCGGAGCAGCCGGACGAACGCCATCGTCGTGGCGACCTCCTGCTTGCCCGAGCCCTTCTTGGCGATGTCGTAGACCTTGTCGCCGGGGAACACGAGCGGCTTGCTCGTGGTGCGCCGCGAGGGCAGCGGCCCGCCCAGCTGGCGGCGGCGGTCGCGCAGGTAGCGGATCGCGTCGTCGTTCTCGCCGGGGTGGTAGTACGGCGGCAGGTACGGGTCCGCCTCGAGCTGCTTGTCCGAGATCGGGATCCGCTGCTCGTCGCGGAACTGCTTGAGGTCGTCGAGCGTGAGCTTCTTCATCTGGTGGGTGGCGTTGCGGCCCGCGAAGTGCGTGCCCAGGCCGTACCCCTTGATCGTCTTCGCCAGGATGACGGTCGGCTGGCCGTGGTGCGCGGTCGCCGCGGCGTAGGCGGCGTGCACCTTGCGGTAGTCGTGACCACCGCGCTTGAGCTTCCAGATCTCGGCGTCCGACATCGGCTCGACGAGCGACTTGGTGCGCGGGTCGCGGCCGAAGAAGTGGTCGCGGACGTACGCGCCGTCGTTGGCCTTGTAGGTCTGGTAGTCGCCGTCCGGCGTGGTGTTCATCAGGTTGATCAGCGCGCCGTCACGGTCGGCGTGCAGCAGCGAGTCCCACTCGCGGCCCCAGATGACCTTGATGACGTTCCAGCCGGCGCCCCGGAAGAACGACTCCAGCTCCTGGATGATCTTGCCGTTGCCGCGGACCGGGCCGTCGAGGCGCTGCAGGTTGCAGTTGACGACGAAGGTCAGGTTGTCGAGGCCCTCGTTCGCCGCGACGTGGATCATGCCGCGCGACTCCGGCTCGTCCATCTCGCCGTCGCCGAGGAAGGCCCACACGTGCTGGTCGTCGGTGTTCGAGAAGCCGCGGTCGCCGAGGTACCGGTTGAACCGGGCCTGCATGATCGCGTTCATCGGGCCGATGCCCATCGAGACCGTGGGGAACTCCCAGAAGTCCGGCATCAGTCGCGGGTGCGGGTACGACGGCAGCCCGCCGCCCGGGCCCGCGTGGCTCAGCTCCTGGCGGAACCCGTCGAGGCGGTCCTCGGAGAGGCGGCCCTCCAGGAACGCGCGCGCGTAGATGCCGGGGGAGGCGTGCCCCTGGATGTAGATCTGGTCCCCGCCGCCGGCGTGGTCCTTGCCGCGGAAGAAGTGGTTGAAGCCGACCTCGTAGAGCGTCGCGGACGACGCGTACGACGAGATGTGCCCGCCGACGCCGATGCCCGGCCGCTGCGCGCGGTGCACGGTCATCGCCGCGTTCCAGCGCAGCCAGCGCCGGTAGGTCCGCTCGACGTCCTCGTCACCCGGGAACCAGGGCTCCTGGTCGGTCGGGATCGTGTTGACGTAGTCGGTGGTGGTGAGCGACGGGACGCCGACGTGCTTCTCGCGCGCACGCTGCAGCATCGTCAGCATCAGGTAGCGGGCACGCTGCTGCCCGGCGTTGTCCAGGACCGCGTCGAAGGACTCGAGCCACTCGGCCGTCTCCTCCGGATCGATGTCCGGCAGGTGGGCCGCAAGCCCGCCCCGGATGACGTTGACGCGGCGTGGCTCGTCGCCCGCCCTGCTGCTCTGCGCGGTCAAGGGTTCTCCCTGCCTGGTCAGTCGGTGGCCGGGGTACCCGGCCCTGTATTCCTCACGTGCCGCCGTGCCCCTGGCCCCCGGATCTGCGGGGCGGCAGGACGCGGAGCCGCCGACCGGATCGAGCGGACGTGATGGTGTCCATCGTGCCCGTTCCGGCTCGGGCCCGAAACTCGCATCGACGAGGGACGATCCGGTTACGAGGCGTTCCGGCGAGGATAGGTACTACTCGTACGTAACTGAACGGAAGGTCGGGTGACCTGCTTCTCCCGCCGCCCCGGTGCCCCGCATCGGGTACGCACAGTTGCGCCGGGTCGCGCCCGCGTGTTCGGATGCCGCATCCGATTTCGCGTGAAGGGTGGCGCCCGCACGTGGAACCGATGACGATGGACTGCGTGAGCAGCGTGAGAGGGGAACGAGTGGTGACCGCGGCTGATGCCGGTGCGTCCGACATCGCGGGGAAGCTCGGCATCGAGCCGGGCCAGATCGTCCAGGAGCTGGGATACGACACCGATGTCGACGAGCAGGTGAGAGACGCCGTCGAGGAGATCACCGGTGAGGAGCTGCTGGACGAGGACGCCCAGGAGGTCATCGACGTCGTCCTCCTCTGGTTCCGTGAGGGTGACGGAGACCTCGTCGACACCCTCGTCGACGCCCGGACTCCACTGGCCGACGACGGCGTGGTCTGGGTGCTGACACCCAAGACCGGCCGGGACGGGCACCTCCAGCCGTCCGAGATCGCCGAGGCGGCCCCCACCGCCGGCCTGTCCCAGACGTCCAACGCGACCCTCGGTGACGACTGGGTGGGCTCGAAGCTCGTCCCGCCGAAGCAGGGCAAGGGCAAGCGCTGACCGTCGCCGTCGGGTCGGTGGCGCCGGCCTTCGAGCTCCCCGACCAGAACCGCACTCCGGTGTCGCTGGAGTCGGTCCTGGGATCGGGGCGCTCGGCGCTGCTGGTCTTCTACCCGTTCGCGTTCTCCGGGATCTGCGGCGGGGAGCTCTCCGCCGTGCAGTCCTCGCTCGCGGACTTCCAGAACTCCTCGACGCAGGTGCTGGCGATCTCGTGCGACCCGACGTTCGCGCTGGGAGCGTGGGCGTCGTCGGCGGGGTTCACGTTCCCGCTGCTGTCGGACTTCTGGCCGCACGGCGACGTGGCGTCGTCCTACGGGGTGTTCAACCCGGCCAAGGGGATGGCGGTGCGGGGGACGTTCCTCGTCGCCCCGGACGGCCGCGTCTCGTTCGCCGAGGTGAACCAGCCGGGGGAGCCGCGGGACCAGGACGGGTGGAGACGGGCGCTCTCGGTCGTGTGAGAGTGTTTCCTCGTTCGTTCGAGGGCGCGTAGCTCAGCGGGAGAGCACTCGGTTTACACCCGAGCGGTCGCAGGTTCGAACCCTGCCGCGCCCACCCCTCTGCCCAGTATTTCCCTCATCTCATGATCACGAAGCTCTGCTCGTGGAGTCGTTTCGTGGTGTGAACCTCTCGTGCGCCGCTCCACGGGACGGCATGGGGGACACGCGGACGGCCGCGCGGGACCATCGAGGAGCCGCCGTCGTGCCAGGGGCCGTCACGGCTCGAAGATCTCCAGGCGGTGCAGCGCTCCTTCAGTGGCCGCGCCGCCGAGATGGGTCTGGTCGACGATGACACCGAAGATCACCAGCAGGAGGAGCGAGGCACCGTCGTCAGGAGTCATGCTGGGCGGCAGGGTCCCGGCCTGTTCCATCCGGCCGGTGAGTGTCGTGAGCCTGCGGCGCCCCACCGCGAGTGCTCGGCGGGCGCGGTCCCCGACCTCACGGCTGCCCAGGGCCTCGGCCCAGATGTGGACGACCAGGCCCTGCAGGCCGTACCGGCGGTCGTAGGTGTCGTCGTCGAGGATGTCGACGAACGCCTGGAGCGTCTCGCGCGGAGTCGGCGCCGGATCGCGGCCTAGCAGGCCGGCGAGTACGACGGCGAATTCGGCGAGCGCCTCCTCGACCGCCGCAGCGACCATCTCGTCCTTGGTCCGGACGTAGCTGTAGACCACGCTCGACGACCAGCCGGTCTCGGCGACGACATCGTCGACGGTGGTCGCGTGGAAGCCGGTGCGGGCGAAGCAGCGGAACGCGCTGTCGAGGACATGTCGACGCCGCTCCGCTCTCAGCGCATCGCTCAACCGGGGCATGATCGCCATGGTAGGCGCGGAGCGGTTGCGCGGGATCGCCCGCCGCCATAGCGTCAAAACGAGTCAATCGTTTCGATTTGTAGGCCCCTACCGGAACGGAGTCGCCGTGGCGACCTCTGCACCGTCCACCCCCGCCGTCGCGGAGCTGTGGCCCGGCGGCGAGCTGCCGCCGTCGCTCCGCGAGCCCGCTCCGGGCGCACGGGTCGTGCTGTACCTGCACGGTGGGGCGTTCCTGTTCGACGAGGAACCCGATCTCTACGCCGTCCGGGTCGCTGCCGCTCTCGATCGCCCGGTGCTGATGCTCCACTACCGGGTCGGCGCGGAGAATCCGTTCCCCGCCGCGAGCGACGACACCATCGCCGCGTACAGGCTCCTGCTCGACGCCGGCTGGGCCCCGGGCGACATCCTGGTCCTCGGCCACTCCGCAGGCGGCACGCTGGGGCTGACCCTGCTCACCCGGTCCTCCGAGCACGGTCTGCCGATACCTGCCGGCGTGGTGTCGCTGTCGGCCTTCCTCGACTTCACGCTCACCCAGCAGTCGCTCGCCGACAACGACGGCCTGGACCAGATCACGCCCGCCCAGGCTCACCGAGTCGGTCCGATGTACACGGGGTCGTCCGATCCCGGTCATCCGGCCGTGTCGCCGGCGGTGGCCTCGCCGGAGGTCTGGAGGGGCGCGCCGCCGCTGTTCCTGCTGTGCGGCGCCGACGAGCTCCTCCGCGACGACACTCTCGCGGTGGCCCGGTCGGCCGCCCGGGCCGGCTGCGAGGTCGAGCTCCGGGTGGTCGCCGGCGGTCAGCACGGGTCCGCCCAGCGTGCGCATCCGATGTCCGACCGGCTCCTCGTCGAGCTCGCTGCGTTCGCCGAGCGGTGCGACGATCCGATGCCTGCCGAACAGACGTGGATCGGGCCGTCGCTCGAGGACATGGAGCTGTAGGGGCCGAATTGCAGGCGCGATCCGGGATGCCGTCACCGGGTCGCGCGGCCGGGTCGAGCGTGCGCGGTCCGGCTCCTTCGCGCGTGCCGTCCCACCGCCGGGCCGACCGTCGGCGATCAGCTGTCGAGGCGGGTGCCGGGCCCGCGGACGGCGGTCAGCCTCCGTAGTGCGTCGAGCGGGGGTCGCGCACCACGTTCTCTGGGTCGTGCCGGTGGACGTGCGCGGCAGCTCGTCGACGACGACCGACTTGGGCGCCGTGTGGCCGGCCAGCTGCTGTCTCGGCTCGGCGAGCAGCGCGGTCTCGTCGACCGTGGCGCGTGGAGACCGGTTGTCGATCGGAAGTCCTCGGTATCCCTGAGGTTTCCTAGGATGGGTCGGTGGAGATCCGGCAGGTGCGCTACTTCCTCGCCGTGGTCGACAACGGCGGCGTCGTCAGTGCGGCAACCGCGCTGGGGTCGACCAGCTCGTCCGTGTCGCAGGGGGTCCGTGCCCTGGAGCGGACGCTGGGCGCGGAGCTCTTCCACCGGGTCGGCCGGGGCATGGTGCTCACCTCGGCCGGGCAGTCGTTCGTCGGCCCGGCCCGTCGGGTCGTGCGAAGCGCGACAGCGGCGGAGCTCGCACCGCTGGCGTCGGGTACACAGGTCGCAGGTCGTCTCGACATCCTGGCTTCGGCGTACGTGTCGGTTCACCCGGTCGCAGAGCTCGTCGGTGCGTTCCGACGCTCCTATCCCGCGGTGACCGTTCGGATGGGCTCGCTCTCGGAGGGCGATGATCCGGCCGCACTCCTGCGACAAGGGCACTGCGAGCTCGTGTTCAGCCACCTCCCCGTCATGGCTTCCGGCTTGACGGCCAGGACGCTCGGGCAGCTCGACTACGTGCTGGTCGCGCCACCCGACGCTGAGCTGCCTCCGACCTCTCGGCTGGCCCTGGCGGAACTCCCCGATCTGCCGCTCCTGCTCGTGCCACGAACGGCACCGATGCGTGTCCAGATCGAGGAGGCGCTGCACGCTGCCGGTAAGCGGACGAGGGTCGCCGTGGTCACCCATCACCGCGAGTCGCTCGACTCCCTGGTCCTCAGTGGCGTGGGTGCGACGTTCATGGAGCGCTCCAGTGCTGCCTACCTGGGCGAACGGGGCGCTCAGGTGCGCGACCTGATTCCGCCGGTACGGCGGTCTCACGGTGTGGTGTACGACCCCGCGCATCTGTCCGCGGCAGGAGCGGCGTTCCTCGAACGGGCCCTCGCATCGACCGACGGGGCGGAGTCGGGACCCGACACCTAGCGTGCTGGAAAGGCTGCCGGTCGGCCGGGCACGTTCACCGGTGACGAGCCCACGCCTGCGCACGCCATCCCTGCGGCGGCCAGGATCTCGGTCACGGCGGGCGATGGCGCGCCGCCGCGGTGGACGACGACGAACGGTCTCCGTGGCGGCGGATCGAGAGCAACGATCGTGTGGTCCGGTACGGCGCGGGCAGCGGTCCCGCGTGACATCAGCGCGGCCCCGGCGCCGCTGGAGACCAGCGCTCGCATCGCCTGCCGGTGCTCGCAGTCGACCACCACGTGGGTCAGGTACTCGCCGAGCTCGGAACGCAGCCAGCGGTCCTCGAGCTCGAGGACGAGCGGCATCTCGTTGAGCCGATGCCGTGGCAGCGGGTCCGGCAGGCTCGACCCCTCCGGGAGGACCAGGACGATCTCTTGGTCCTCACCCTGGTGGTGACAGAGCTCGTCGCCGGCGCGGACCGGACCATCGGTGATGGCGGCCTCGCAGCGGCCCGCGCGGAGATCGGTCTCCACAGCGTCCGTGGACCCGCTTCGCAGTACCACGCGCACGTCCGGAAGGCGCTCGCGCAGCCGCGCCACCAGGGCCGGCAAGGGATCCACGGCGTGCGCCGGTACCGCCGGGCCGGCCAGCTCGCCGCCCCGCAGGGACACCACGTCGCGCACGGTGCGCTGCGCACGGTCGATATCGACGAGGATCTGCCGTGCCGGTTCCAGGAGCGACCGGCCCGCGTCGGTGAGCGTCAGCGCGCGCGTCGACCGCTCGAACAGCGTCGCCCCCAGTTGCTGCTCGAGCTTGCGGATCGCGACCGAGAGGGTCGGCTGGCTGATGTAGAGCGCTCCGGCCGCTGCGGTCATCGAGCCGTGCTCGACGACGGCGAGGAAGTACTCGGCGGCTCGGCGCTCCACTCTCCGATCCTAGATCGGCCCAGGGCCGAGGTGCACCGGACAGCCCAACTCATAGCTTCTTGTGTACGGATCATTAGTTGAATGCCGCTTGTTCTATATGTGTCGAGGTCCTTGACTGGCTGAGGCCACACCGAACGGGTCGCGTGTTCGTCGAGGAGGACGTTGACGATGAAGACCGCAGGCAAGACCTGGCCGACGGGCCTGCCGCGGACGCTGGACTATCCGGCGCTCCCGATGACGGCGCTGCTGCGGGGGACCGCGAGTGCCTTTCCCGACCGGATCGCCCTGCGCGACGGCGAGGAGACCCTGACCTACGCCGAGCTGCTCGGCCGCGCCTCGGCGCTGGCACACGCACTGCGGCGGGACGGGGTCCGAGAAGGCGACGTGGTCGCGCTGCATGCTCCGAACGGCCTCTACCACCCGGTGGGTTGGTTCGGCATCCTGCTGGCCGGCGGGACGGTCTGCCTGCTCAGCCCGCTGCAGCCGGTGCCGACGCTCGCAGGGCAGTTGCGCGAGACGAACGCCGTGGCTGCCGTCACCCATCCGGCCTGCTCCGACGCCACCCGCGAGGCGGCCGCCGGCCGGCTGCAGCGGGTCGTCACCCTCCCGGGCCCGGCCGGCGGAGAGGGGGCGCCGGTCGGTGGAACGGCCTTCGACGACCTGGTCCGGGGCCTGCCGTCGGTACCCCCCGAGATCGGCGTCGGTCCGGAGGACACCGCCCTGCTCGCGTACACCGGTGGGACGACCGGAGCGCCGAAGCCGGTCCGCGTCTTGCACCGCAACTTCGTCGCGAACCTGCTCCAGATGGGCTGCTGGCGCGCCGGCGTGCTCCCCGAGGTGCACGGTCCGGAGGTCCGGCTCACGGAGATCCCCGAGAGCGAGGACTTCCCGCTACGCCTCGGCCGGTCCATCGGGCTGATCACCTCGCCGCTCTATCACCAGCACGCGCTGATGAACCTGAACCTGATGGTCACGGTCGGAGCGACGGCCGTCATCGCGGGACGGTTCGACGCGGCGCGCACCCTCGATCTCATCGAGCGGTACGGAGTGGACTACACCACCACCGCTCCGGCTGCCTACCACGCATTGCTGGACGTCCCGGACATCGCGGACCGGGACCTGTCGTCGGTCCGGGCGCTGACCAGCGGGGCGGCGCCGATGGGGGTGGCCATGCACGCCGCCCTCGGCGAAGCGTTCCCCCGTGCGGTCGTTCTGGAGGGCTACGGCCTCACCGAGGTCACCAGCACCGCGACCTTCCCACCGCCCACACCGGACACCGAACGCCGGATCGGCACTGTCGGCGTCCCCTGTTCGACACCGAGGTGGAGATCCGTGACCTGCAGGACGTCGGCCGGGCGGTGCCGGCCGGTACCGACGGTGAGATCTGGGTGCGCGGACCGCAGGTCACCGCCGGCTATCTCGGCCACCCGGAGATCACCGCGGAGCAGTTCCGGGACGGCTGGGTGCGTACCGGTGACATCGGCCGCCTCGACGCCGACGGCTACCTCGCGATCACCGGCCGGCTCAAGGAGATGCTGATCTACAAGGGCTACAACGTCTACCCGCGGGAGCTGGAGGAACTGCTGACCGCGATCGACGGGGTCCGCCAGGCCGCTGTGGTCGGCAGGCCGGAAGCCGTCGTGGGGGAGCGGCCCGTCGCGTTCGTCGTCGCGGATCCGGAGGCCGGACTCACCGGTGACGCACTGCGGGAGCAGGTCGCGAGCCGGGTGCCGCCGTACAAGCGGATCTCCGAGGTGGTCTTCGTGGACCAGCTTCCCGTCACCCCCACCGGAAAGATCCTCAAGACCGAACTGAAGGAGAGGCTGAGCCATGCGTGACGCCGTCGTCGTCGACGCGGTCTGTACCCCGATCGGCAGACGGAACGGTGCCCTGTCCGGCGTGCATCCGGTGGATCTGTCCGCCGCGGTCCTGCACGGGCTCGCCGAGCGCAACGGGCTGGACCCGTCGCTGGTGGAGGACGTCGTGTGGGGATGTGCCTCCCAGGTCGGCGAGCAGGGCGGCAACGTCGGCCGGTACGCGGCACTGGCCGCCGGCTGGCCGGAGCACGTGCCGGGCACGAGCATCGACCGTGCCTGCGGGTCGTCCCAGCAGGCGGCGACGTTCGCCGCCGCCGGGGTGATCGCGGGGCAGTACGACGTCGTCGTCTGCGGCGGTGTGGAGTCGATGTCGCGGGTGCCGATGGGATCGGCGCGGACGAACGGTCCGGGTCTGCCCTTCGGGCCCTCCGTGCGCGAGCGCTACGAGGGCGTCGAGTTCAACCAGGGTGACAGCACCGAGATCGTCGCCGAGCGCTGGGGGCTGTCCCGCGAGGCGCTCGATCTGCACGCTCTGGAGTCCCACGAGCGGGCGGGACAGGCGATCGACGGCGGCCTGTTCGAGAACGAGATCGTCCCGGTCCCGGTCCCGGGGCAGGACGGCGCCGCCGCGACCGTCGTCGACACCGACGAGGGGGTCCGCCGTGGCGGAACGCCCGAGAAGCTGGGCGCGCTCCGGCCGTCGTTCCGGGACGACGGTGTCGTCACCGCGGGCAACTCCTCGCAGATCTCCGACGGTGCCGCCGCACTGCTGGTCACGACCAGCGAGATCGCGGCCCGGCACGGCTGGCAGCCGTTGGCCCGGTTCCACTCGTTCGCCCTTGCCGGGGTCGATCCGGTGACGATGCTGACCGCCCCGATCCCGGCCACCGCTGCCGTCCTGACACGGGCCGGACTCCGGATCGAGGACGTCGGCGCCTTCGAGGTGAACGAGGCCTTCGCGTCGGTGACCTGTGCCTGGCTCGCCGACACCGGAGCGGACCCGAAGCTGCTCAACGCCCGGGGCGGGGCGATCGGACTCGGCCACCCGCTGGGTGCCTCCGGCGCCCGGCTGATGACCACACTCGTCCACCGGATGCGCGACGACGGCATCCGGTACGGACTCCAGACCATGTGCGAGGCGGGCGGGATGGCGAACGCCACCGTGCTCGAGGCGCTGTGACGGCCCCCCGACCCGGTCGGTCTGCGGGAGGCCCGTCATGACCGGCGCGCTCCCGGTGGACGATCTCGGCACCGCGCCGACGGCGGACCCGCCCGCCCTGCTGTCCGGGGTCCGGGTCCTCGACCTCACGACGTCGATCGCCGCCCCCTACGCCACGATGCTGCTCGCCGACCTCGGCGCGGAGGTGCTGAAGGTCGAGCGGCCCGGAGCCGGCGACGACAGCCGCGCCTGGGGACCGCCGTTCCTCGACGGGGAGTCGCTGTGGTTCCTCAGCGTCAACCGCTCGAAGCGCAGCATCACCCTGGACATCACCTCGGATCCCGGGCAGGAGGTGCTGCACCGCCTGGTCGCCGCCTGCGACGTGGTCGTGGTCAACATGACCGGGCGGGTCCAGCGCAAGCTGGGCCTCGACCGGGAGGCCCTCACCGCGGTCCGGCCCGACCTGGTGCACGTCTCGATCTCCGGCTACGGGCTCACGGGCGCGCACGCCGACCTGTCGGGCTACGACCTGATCGCCGAGGGCTACAGGGGATCATGGACGTCACCGGTGAGGCCGGCTCGCCCCCGCAGAAGATCGGCGCCCCGGCGGCGGACGTGCTCGCCGGGATGGACGCGGCACTGGGCGCCGTGAGCGCCCTGTTCGACCGGGCGCGAACCGGAAGGGGCCACGGGGTCGACGTCTCGCTGGTCGAGAGCATGACGCGGATGCTCACCCCGTGCATCGTCACCTACCTGGGCTCCGGTGAGGTCCCGCGCCGCGCCGGCGCGAAGGACAGCGTCATCGCCGTCTACCAGTCCTTCGACACCGCCGACCGGCCGCTCACGCTGGGGCTGGGCAACGACGGGATCTGGGCGCGGTTCTGGGAGGCCGTCGGCGACCCCGGCTTCGGTGCCGCCGGACGGTTCGTCGACAACTCCTCCCGGAGCCGGAACCGTGAGGAGATCGTCGAGCGGATCTCGGCGATCCTGCAGCAGCGTCCGCGCGCGCACTGGCTGGCGGTGTTCGCGCAGGCACGGGTACCCGCAGGCCCGATCCACTCGGTGGACGAGGTCGCCGCGGACCCCCACCTGCGGGAGCGCGGCATGTTCTATCGCATGGAACGCGGCGGTACCAGGATTCCGCAGGTCGGCCTCGGGATCCGGTTCGACGATGCGGCTCCGGCCCCGGCCGCGCCGCCCCCGGCGCTGGGAGCGGACACCGACGACGTCCTGCACGACATCGCCGGGCTCTCGCGCGACGAGATCGACGGCCTGCGCGACAAGGACGTGATCTGACATGGCCACGACCGAGACACCGGCGACCGTCCTACGGCGCCGTCGGACAGGAGGAGACGCTCTGTGAAGATCGCCGACACGTCGGTCCTGGTGACCGGCGGCGCATCCGGACTCGGCGCCGCCACCGCCGCACAGCTGGTGCGGGGCGGGGCGTACGTGACGATCACGGACCTTCCCGGGTCGGACGGTGCGGCCACGGCCGCCGCACTGGGCGCCGGCGTGCGGTTCGTGCCCGCCGACATCCGCGACGACGACCAGATCCGCCAGGCCCTCGCCGTCGCCACCGACGACGGCCGGCCCCCGCTGCGCGGTGTCGTCCACTGCGCGGGCCGCGGCGGTGACCGGCTCCGCATCCTGGATCGGGACGGCACCCCGGCCGACGTCGACCGCTTCCGCGAGGTGCTCGAGGTCAACCTGGTCGGGACCTACACCGTGCTGCGGCTGGCGGCCGAGGCGATGGCCCGCAACGAGCCCGTCGACGGTGAACGGGGCGCGATCGTCCTGACCGCCTCCGTCGCCGCCTTCGACGGACAGATCGGGCAGACCTCCTACAGCGCGTCGAAGGGCGCGGTCCACGCGATGACGATCGTCGCGGCGCGGGACCTGGCGAACCGGCTGATCCGGGTCAACACCATCGCCCCGGGTGTCTTCGACACCCCCATGCTCGCGCGGCTGCGGGACGACCTCCGGGACCAGCTGGCCGCGGGGGTACCGCATCCACGTCGGCTCGGCGACCCGGCCGACTACGCCCACATGGCCACCACGCTGCTGGAGAACGGCTACATGAACGGCGAGACCGTCAGGCTCGACGGCGCGATCCGGATGCCTCCTCGCTGAGGCCCGATCGGACGGATCCAGCAACGCACGAGACGGCGTACGACGGGATCTCTCGCTGATCGTCACGATTCCACAGGAGGAATCTGTCTTGAACGCGGTACGCACGGTCGAAGCGATGACATCGGCCCGGGGGGAGCGCGGCGAATCCCGAGCAACGGCATGGGGGGGTGACGTTCACCCTCGTCGCACTCTACGTCCTGAACTACGCGGACAAGGCGGTCCTGGGCCTGGTCGCCCAGCCGCTCTCCGAAGAACTGGGGTTGACCAGCTCCCAGATCGGCCTCATCGGCAGCGCGTTCTTCGCGGCGTTCGTCTTCAGCGGCTTCGTCGCCGGGGCGCTCACCCGGTGGATGCCGATGCGATGGATCATGGTGATCCTCTCGCTCACCTGGGCTGCCTCGATGCTCCCGGTCGTGGCGTTCGCCGGGTTCGCAGTGCTGCTCATGTCCCGGATCGCGCTCGGACTGTTCGAAGGGCCGTCGAGCGCCATCATCCACACCGCGGCCTACTCCTGGCACCCGCCGCAGAAGCGCGGCCTGCCGGGGGCGTTCATCACCGCGGGCTCGTCGATCGCCAAGATCGCACTGATCCCCGTGCTGGCGGTGATCGTCGCGACCTGGGGATGGCGGGGCGAGTTCATCGCACTGGCGATCCTCGGGCTCGCATGGTGTGCGGTCTGGCTGATGGTGTGGCGTGAGGGCCCCTACGGCGAACGCCCGGCATCGGCCGAGCCGGACGAGGCACGAGCGACGACGCTTCCGATGCCGAACGACGCACCCTGGTGGCGCATCGCCCGCACCCCGACCTTCCTGGGTGGGCTTGTCGCGGTCTTCGTGATGTACGCGCTCGTGTCCACGGTGCTCACCTGGCTCCCGTCCTACTTCGAGGTCGGTCTCGGATACGGCCGGCTGCAGGCCGGCGCGATGTTCGGGCTGCCCAGCATCGTCGGAGTGGTCGCCATGTTCGCGGCCACCGCCGTGAGCGACCGGATGCTGTCCCGGGGCGCCAGCGCCCGGATGCTGCGAGGCGTGCTCCCGGGGTGCGGGCTGCTCGTGTGCGGGGTCGCTCTGGTCGGCCTGCCCGCGATCAGCTCGCCCGTACTCGCCGTCGTCGTCGTGTCGATCGGCTATGGCGTCGGGTCGATCGTGTTCCCGCTCATCAACGCCGCGATCTCGCAGATCTGCCCGCCGCACCGGCTGGCGACCACGCTGGGGATCTTCCTGGCGCTGATGGCACTCGGCGGGCTCGTCGGCCCGTACATGACGGGTGTCATCGTGGACGGGGCCGCATCGCCGGCCGAGGGGTATGCCGCCGCGTTCCAGATCTTCGGCGTCCTGGCCCTGGTCGGCGGACTCGCCGCGCTGCTCGGGATGAACCCGGAGCGCGACGCCCGCCGGGTGCTCGGCCCGGTGCCGGCAGGTGAACGGTGACGGGCACGACCGGTCGCGCCTACGACGCCGACCACGAGGCGTTCCGGGAGGTCGTCCGGGACCTCCTGGCCAAGGAGGTCGTCCCGCACTTCGCGGAGTGGGAGTCCGCAGGTCTCGTCCCGAAGGAGATCTTCGCCCGCCTCGGCGAGCTCGGGATCCCCGGAATGCAGGTCCCCGAGGAGTACGGAGGGGGCGGCGCCACGAGCTTCCGGTTCTCCGCCGTGCTCACCGAGGAGGTCGTGCGGGCCGGGGTGCACCTCGGCGGGCTGGGGGTGCACATGAACGTCGTGCTGCCCTACCTGCTGCGGTACGCGACCGAGGAACAGCGGCGACGGTGGCTGCCCGGCATCGCCCGCGGCGAGCTGATGACCGCCATCGCCATGACCGAGCCCGGCACCGGCTCGGACCTCGCGGGAATGACGACCCGGGCCCGGCGAGCCGGCGACCGTTTCGTCCTCGACGGGGCGAAGACCTTCATCACCGGTGGCATCAACTGCGACCTGGTGCTGGTCGTCGCGCGGACCGGGAACTCGGAGAACCGCCGTCAGGGACTGTCCCTGCTGGTGGTCGAGGACGGGATGCCGGGCTTCACCCGTGGCCTCAAGCTGGACAAGCTGGGTCTGCACACCCAGGACACGGCGGAACTGTTCTTCGACGGCGTCGAGGTGCCGGAGGACAACCTGCTCGGAGAAGAGGGGCAGGCGTTCACCTACCTGACCGGGAACCTGCCCCAGGAACGGCTCGCCATCGCGCTGGGTGCGGTGGCCGCCGCCGAGACGGCACTCGACACGACGGTGGGCTACGTCAAGGAGCGCGAGGTGTTCGGCAGCTCGCTCGCGGGGTTCCAGAACACCAGGTTCGAGCTCGCGGCGTGCGGGGCCGAGGTCATGGCGGGCCGGGCGATGCTGGACCGCAGCCTGGTCGACCACGACCGCGCCGAGCTCTCGGCCGCGGACGCCGCCGCACTCAAGCTGTTCTGCACCGAGCTGCAGGGGCGTGTGCTCGATCGGTGCCTTCAGCTGTTCGGTGGCTACGGCTACATCCGCGACTACCCGATCGCCCGGCTGTATGCCGACGCGCGGGTCTCCCGCATCTACGGCGGGACGAGCGAGGTCATGAAAACGATCATCGCCAAGTCCCTGGGACTCTGACACCGAGGAGCCGCATCCCGTGACCACGACGACCGACCGGCCCGTGACGACCGGGGTCGACGACGGCGTGCTGGTGATGACGATCGTCCGCCCCGAGGTCCGCAACGCGGTGGACCGGGCGACCGCGGTCGCGCTCGCCGCCGCCGTCGACGAGCTCGATGCGGACCCCGACCTGCGGGTCGGGATCATCACCGGAGCCGGCGGCAACTTCTGCGCCGGCATGGACCTGAAGGCTTTCGCTCGCGGGGAACGGCCGTCCCTCCCGGGGCGCGGCTTCGCCGGGATCGTCGAGAGCCCGCCCCGCACCCCGCTGCTCGCCGCCGTCGAGGGATGGGCGCTGGCGGGCGGCTGCGAGCTGGCGCTGGCAGCCGACCTGATCGTGGCCTCGCGGGACGCGAAGTTCGGATTGCCCGAGGTCAGGCGCGGGCTCGTCGCCGGCGGCGGTGGTCTCCTCCGGCTGGCCAAGGTGCTGCCCTACCAGCAGGCCATGCAGATGGCCCTGACCGGGGAGCCCGTCACCGCGGACGTCGCGCATGCGCACGGTCTGGTCGCCCGGCTCGCCGAGCCGGGCGGGGCGCTCGCGGCGGCGCGGGAGCTCGCTCGGACCATCGCCGCCAACGCCCCGCGCGCGGTCCGGGCGTCGAAGCAGCTCGTCGCCGAGTCCGTGCACTACACCGCGCCGGCCGCCTTCGCGCGGCAGCGCGAGGTGGTCGAGCCGGTCCTGGCCTCCGACGATGCCGCCGAGGGCGCTGCGGCCTTCGTCGAGAAGCGCCGGCCGGTCTGGCACGACCGCTGACCCACCGACCCCGACCCCGACCCCGACCCCGACCCCGGACACGCGAGAGGCAGACATGCTCCAGGACCAGACGGCAGTGATCACCGGTGGGGCGAAGGGCCTCGGCCTCGCGATCGCCGAGACCTTCCTCGCGAACGGCGCGCGGGTCGTCCTCGCCGACATCGACGGCGACCTCGTCGGCGAGTCCGCCGAGAAGCTGAGGGCGGGGGCGATCGGGGTGGCGTGCGACGTCACCGATCCCGGTTCCGTGCAGCGCGCTGCGGACACCGCGGTCGGTGAGTTCGGCTCGCTCGACGTCTTCGTCAACAACGCCGGCATCACGCGGGACGCGACCATGCGGAGAATGACCCTCGAGGACTTCGAGGCCGTGCTGGACATCCATCTCAAGGGCACCTGGCTCGGTACCCGTGCCGCCGCCGCGGTGATGCGCGAGCAGGGGAGCGGCGCGATCGTGAACCTGTCCTCCATCTCCGGCAAGGTAGGGATGGCCGGGCAGACGAACTACAGCGCCGCCAAGGCAGGCGTGGTCGGTATGACCAAGGCTGCTGCCAAGGAGCTGGCCCATCGGGGGGTGCGGGTCAACGCCATCCAGCCCGGCCTGATCCGTACCGACATGACCGCCGCCCTGCGCCAGGACATCTTCGACGCGAAGGTGGCCGAGATCCCGTTGCAGCGGGTGGGCGACCCGAGCGAGATCGCCTCGGTCGCGCTGTTCCTGGCCGGCCGGATGTCGTCCTACATGACCGGCTGCGTCCTCGAGGTCGCCGGTGGCCGCCACATCTGAGGTCGTCCGCCGACGCCGGTGGGCGACGGTCACGGAGGTGGACGGGGTCCGGCTGCCGGGTGGGGCCGGCCCGGCAGAACTCAGGGACTTCTCAGCGTCCAGTACTTGAGGGTATTGAATACCGAGAAGTATCGTCACGGACATGGCTGTGGAGCACCCGTCCGGACCGCCGGCCCCGCTGAAGGGCCGTGACCTGCGACGACATCTCGCCGACGCCGTCCTGCCGAACATCGCCTTCCTGGTGGGTTACGAGGCGCTGGGAGTGCAGGAGGGAGTGATCGCGGCCGTCGCCGCGGGCCTGGTACTGGTCGTCGTACGCCTGCTCGCGCGCCGACGGCTCACCATGGTCGTCGCGGCCTTCGGCCTCGTGCTGCTGCACGTGCTGATGGTGCTGGTCACCGGGGAGGGCCGCGACTACTTCCTGCCGTGGCTGGTCGTCAACAGCCTTGCGACGGTCGTGTTCGCGGGCTCCTGGCTGATCCGGCGGCCGATCTCGATGCGGCTGTCCCGCTTCTCCGGCATGACCGACGACCCGGCCGCCCATCTCAGGGTCACCGCACTGTGGACCGGGTTCTGGGTGCTGCACCTGCTCGTCGGGGTCCCGCTGTACGCGGCGTCCCAGGTCGTCGCCCTCGGGGTGGCGAAGTTCGTGCTCGGCCCGCCCGCGATCGTCCTCTGGGGCTACCTCACCTGGCGCCTGCTGCGCACGCGTCCGGCGGCGGTGGCCGCCGCCGACGAGGAGCAGCGGTGACGTCGCCGTCGCTGACCGACGTCCACGCGCACTTCCTCACCGACCACTACGTCGAGGCGGCCGTCGCCGCGGGCCACACCACGCCGGACGGCATGCCGGCCTGGCCGCGCTGGTCGGCCGACCAGCACCTGTCCCTGATGGACGCGACCGGGATCGGGCGGTCCCTGCTGTCGGTGTCCTCGCCCGGGGTCCACTTCGGTGACGACGCCGCCGCCCGCGAGCTCGCCCGGCACGTCAACGACGCCGCCGCGGAGATCGTCGAGGCCCGGCCGGACCGGTTCGGGCACCTCGTCGCGCTTCCGCTGCCGGACGTCGGGGCGGCCGTCGCCGAGGCCCGTCGCGGGCTCGGCGAGCTGGGGGCCGACGGCGTGCTGCTACCGTCGAACGCCGCCGGGCTCTATCCGGGCGACCGGGCCCTCGATCCGCTGTTCGACGAGCTCGACGCGCGCGGAGCGCTCGTCCTGGTCCATCCCTCCGCGCCCCCGCACGCCGACGCCGTGTCCCGCGGCAGGCCGCTGCCGATGATCGAGTTCCTGTTCGACGCGGCGCGCTCCGCGGTCGACCTGGTGCTCGCCGACCGGATCGGCCGGCACCCGCGGATCCGGTGGGTGCTCACCCACGGCGGTGGCGTGCTGCCGCTGCTCACCGCGCGGGTGAACCTGTTCTCCCTGTTCGACCCGCAGGCACCGCGGCAGGACGTGGCCACCGCGCTGGCCGGGTGCTGGTTCGACTGCGCGGGGACCCCGCTGCCCGTCCAGCTGCCCGCGATCGCCGCCACCGTCGGCGACGCCCGCCTCGTCTACGGCAGCGACCACTGCTTCACGCCCGCCCCGGCCGTCGATGCCCAGATCGCCTCGCTGGCGGCGCCGGGACCGACCGGAACGTGGCGCGACCACCTCGCCACGAACACCCGTGCCCTGCTGCACGACGACGAGAGGAACCACCGTGACCGCTGACCGTGCACCCCTGACCTCCGACGCCCCGACCCGCCTCGTCCTGCTCGGCACCGCGGGCGGCCCCAACTGGTGGCTCGACGACCCGCGCTGCGGGATCTCGTCGGCCGTCGCCGTCGGAGACCGGTACTACCTGGTCGACTGCGGGCACGGTGTCGGCCCGCAGATCCGCCGCGCCCGGCTCGGCAACTGGGAGTCCCGGATGGCGGGCCCGCTCGACGCGCTCGGCGGGATCTTCCTGACCCACCTGCACTCCGGCCACGTCTGCGACCTCAACAACATCCTCACCACCGGCCTGGCGAACGGGCTGGGACTCGGCGGCCCGGTCCGGGTCTGGGGCCCGGGCAACCGTGGCGCCCTTCCCCCGGCCCGCCCCGGCAGCTCGCCGAACGCGGTCGCGCCGCAGAGCCCGACCCCCGGCACCGCGGAGATGGTCGAGAAGCTCCTCGGCACCTACGCGACCGACTACAACGACCGCTTCTTCGAGCAGGGCGTCGAGGTCCCCGACGGGTACCTCGCCGGGCACGACGTGCCGATCCCGGCCGAGTACACCGCCGACCCGAACGGGAACCCGCACCCGCGGATGAGCCCGGTGCCGTTCTTCGAGGACGACCGGATCCGGGTGTCGGCGACGCTCGTCCAGCACGCGCCGATCTTCCCGGCGCTCGCGTTCCGGTTCGACACCGACGACGGCTCGGTCGTGTTCTCCGGTGACACCGGGCCCAGCGACAACCTGGTCGAACTGGCCACCGGGGCGGACGTCCTCGTCCACGAGGTGATCGCCGACGACTGGGTCGCCGAGCACTTCCCCTCGCCGCGTGACCCGATGTCCGAGGCCATCTACCAGCACATGGTCGGCCAGCACACCCGCATCGCCGACGTCGGCCCGCTGGCCGAGCGGGCCGGGGTCGGGACGCTCGTCCTGAACCACTTCGTGCCGGCGACCTGGCCCGTCGAGCGCTGGGAGGACGCCGGCAAGGGCTTCTCCGGCCGGCTGGTCGTCGGCCACGACCTGGACCAGATCGGAGTAGGAGCATGACCGTCGAGATCCCCGCGCCCGCGGACCTGCCGGAGGCGGCGCACAGCGACCTGCACAGCGAGCACGGGCGACGCCGCGGCGAGCACCCGGGCCGGTCCCGCAACCCGGTGATCAAGGTCCGCGACCTCGCCTGGCTGCAGTTCGAGAAGCCGGACCTGGACCGGGCCGAGATCTTCGCCCGCGACTTCGGGTTCGCCGTCGCGTCCCGGACACCGGACGAGCTGCGGCTGCGCGGCACCCTGCCCGGCAGCGACGCCCTGGTCGTCCGCCGCGGGCCGTCGTCGCGCTTCGTCGGACCGGTCTTCCAGGCCGACGCGACGGAGGACCTCGAACGCCTCGCCCGGCACACCGGCTCGCCGGTCCGCCCGGTCGCACCCGGATGGCCGGGGTCCCTGGTGGAGCTGCGCGACCCGAGCGGGATCCCGGTCGCCGTCGTCGCCGGCGCCGACGAGCACGCCGGACTGCCCGGACAGGTGCCACTGACGCTGAACACCGGGCTGACGGCCGCGCGGGAGTTCCCGCGCGTCAACGCGACCCAGCGACCGGCCCGCGAACCGGCCCGGGTGCAGCGGATGGGGCACGTGGTCCTGGAGACACCGCGCTTCCGGTCCGCACTGGACTGGTACCTCGACACCCTCGGCCTGATCGTCAGCGACTTCCTCCACCTGCCCGACGACCGGGACTTCGGCCCGACGTTCGCCTTCCTGCGGTGCGACCGCGGCCGTGAACCGGCCGACCACCACACCCTGGCCATGCACCTCGGGCCCACCACCGGCTACGTCCACTCCGCCTACCAGGTCACCGACCTCGACGCGATCGCCGCCGGCGGCGAGTACCTGACCGAGCGCGGCCACCGGCGGTCCTGGGGGATCGGGCGGCACGTCCAGGGCAGCCAGCTCTTCGACTACTGGCGCGATCCCGACGGCCTCATGGTCGAGCACTTCGCCGACGGCGACGTCTTCGACGCCTCGGTCGAGCCTGGCTGGGCCTCGATGTCGTCGTCCGGGCTCGCCCAGTGGGGCCCGCCCGTCACCCGGGAGTTCCTCGACGGCGGCCCGTCCCGGCTCCTCGACGCCCTCGGCGCGCTCCGTGCCGAGGACACCGACCTGACCCCCGCCCGCCTGCGGGCCCTGATGAGAGCGATGAACTCATGAGCATCTCCGTCCTGCGCACCACCGACGCCTGGTACGTCGAGGCCACCGGCAGCACCTCCGACGCAGGCCGGGCGGTACCGATCGACACCGACGCGACGACGACGGCCGCGTTGCTGGCCGACCGTCCGGCCGTCGAGAAGGCGGCCGCCGCGCTGGCCGCGCCGACGGCGGAGGGCGCCGTCGACGTCGCGGGGCTGGACCTGGTCTCGCCGGTGACCACGCCGTGCCGGGTCGTCGCCCAGATGGTCAACTTCCGGTCGCACGCCACGGACTCCGGCTTCGACCCGGACACGGTGCTCCCGACGTTCTTCCGCAAGGCGTCGGGCTCGGTGTCGGCCCCGGACGCGACGATCGTGCGGCCCGAGCACGTCCGGCTGCTGGACTACGAGGTCGAGCTCGGCCTGGTCCTCGGCGCGCCGCTGCCGGTCGGCAGCGTCGTCACCGACGCCGACCTCGACCACTACGTGGCCGGGCTGGTCGTCACCGACGACGTCAGCGCCCGCGACATCCAGCTGCCGAAGGGCCAGTTCTACGAGTCGAAGTCGTACCCGACGTTCACCCCCGTCGGGCCCCGGCTCGTCCTGCTCGAGCCGGGCGACGCCGCGCACCTGGAACGGCTGCGGCTGCGGCTGTGGGTCAACGACGTGCTGCGCCAGGACCGCACCCTCGCCGACATGATCGTGCAGCCGGCCAGGGCACTCACGCTGCTCGCCCGGTTCCAGGAACTGGAGCCCGGCGACCTGCTCCTGACCGGGACGCCGGGTGGCACCGCGCTGAAGGCTCCGCGGCGGATCGTGGAGATCATCGGCGGGTTCCTCCCTCCGGAGCGGAAGTGGAAGGCCTTCGTCGGCCGGGCCGAGCGCAACCCCGACTACCTGCAGCACGGCGACGTCGTCACGGCCGCCATCGGCACCGACGACGGCCACCTGGACCTGGGCCGTCAGCGCAACCCGGTGGAGCACCGGTGACGGCCGGGCGGCCGGAGCACGCCGACGTCGTGATCGTGGGTGCGGGCCCGACCGGGATCAGTGCGGCGATCATGCTGGCCGACCGGGGCGTCGACGTTCTCGTGCTCGACCGCTGGACCGGCGTGTACCCCCGGCCCCGGGCGGTGTCGCTCGACGACGAGATCTTCCGGATCCTGGCCCGGATGGGCCTGGCCGAGGAGTTCGCCGCGATCTCGCGGCCCGCACTCGGGCTGCGGCTGATCGACGGAGCCGACCACCGGGTGCTCGGGGAGATCGGCCGGGCCGCTACCGGCAGGCACGGGTACCCGGAAGCCAGCATGTTCGACCAGCCGGAGCTGGAGCGGTTGCTGCGCAGCGCCCTGCGGCGCCGTCCCGGTGCCCGCATCCGCGGTGACGCCGAGGTGACCGGGATCGTCCGGCACGATCTCGCCCACGGGATCACCGTGCAGCTCACCGACCGGGTCACCGGCCGGGACGAGACGATCACCGCCGGGTACGTCCTGGGCTGCGACGGGGCCAACAGCGTGGTCCGCGACGCTCTCGGCTCCCGGATGGAGGATCTCGGCTTCACCCAACGCTGGCTCGTCGTGGACCTCGTGACCGGCGCCGATCTCGGCCGGTGGGAGGGCATCCACCAGGTCTGCTCGGCCGAGCGCGCCGCGACCTACATGCGGATCTCCGACGACCGGTACCGGTGGGAGTTCCAGCTCGCCGACGGCGAGTCCGCCGCGGACCACGGCACCGTGCACGCGCTGCGCCCGTTGCTGCGGCCCTGGCTGCGCGGCACGCCGGACGAGGACCTGACGCTCCTGCGGGTCACCGACTACACCTTCCGGGCCCAGCTCGCCGACCGCTGGCAGGACGGCCGGGTACTGCTGCTCGGGGACGCCGCGCACCTGACCCCGCCCTTCGTCGGGCAGGGGATGGGCGCCGGTCTGCGCGACGCCGCCAACCTGTCCTGGAAACTCGCCGGGGTGCTCCGCGGCGAGCTCCCGGAGTCCGATCTCGACAGCTATCAGGCGGAGCGCAGGCCGCACGCCCGCGCCATGATCCGGCAGGCGGTCTCGCTGGGCCGGGTGATGACCGGCGGCGGGCACGCGGGCGACGTCGCGCGGCGGACCGTCCTGCCGCGGCTGGCCGCGGCCGCCCGGCCCGAGCGGTTCGGGAGCGGGACACCCGCGCTGGGGCACTCGTCGCTCGTCCGGCGGCCACGGGGAACTCTCCGGTCCCGCGGACCGGCCGGGTCGCTCTGCCCCAACGCCGAGGTGCGCGGCACCGCTCGCCTCGACGAGATCGTCGGGGGCCGGTTCGCCGTGGTGACCGACACGCCCGTCGGACCGGCCCGGCGCCGCGAGGTGGAACGGGCGGGGGCGGCACTGGTCGAGGTCACGCCGGCCGACCCGCTCGGCCGCTGGCTGCGCGACGGCGGGGCGCACGCCGTACTCGTGCGCCCGGACGCGACGGTCCTCGCCTCGGGCCAGGCCCCGGAGCGGGTGCTCGCGCCCCTGCGGGACAGGAGGAACCGATGACCCGCCGAGCTGCCGGGCAGGGCTACGAGACCCTGCGCACGGAACAGGACGGGCGGGTGCTGACGGTCCTCGCGACCGATCCGCCCTACACCTACATGACCGCGGCGATGCAGGCCGACGTCGTCCGGCTGGTCGACGCGGTCGCCGACGACGACAGCGTCGGCGTGGTCGTGGTGACCGGCGGTGTCCCCGGGCGCTACATCACCCACTTCGACATCGGGGACCTCCTGCACACCGCCGAGCACACCCCGCGGCTCCCACCGGCCGCGGCCTGGGGGCTGGCCCGGGGGACCGCGTTGCTCGCCAGGGCCCACGGCCCCGTCCGGCACCTGCTGCGGAGCACCCCGCTGGCCGGCCTGCAGGCGCTCGCCGACTTCCAGCGGGCGGCCGAGGGCATCCTGCGCTCGCCCGCGGTGTGGATCGCCGCCGTCGACGGGCCGTGTGGTGGCGGAGGACTGGAGCTGTCGGTCTTCTTCGACCTGCGGTTCGCCTCGCCCGGTGCCCGGTTCCTGCTGCCGGAGCTGGCCCTCGGTCTGTCCACGACGTTCGGTGGGCAGCGGCTCGCCCGGTTGGTCGGCCCCTCCCGTGCGCTGGAGATCATGCTGGAGGCCCGGGCCTACACGGCGGAGGAGGCGGCCCGGTTCGGCCTCGTCGACGACGTCGTGCCCGCCGCGGACCTGCTGCCGCACACCCGGTCCCGTGCCGCCCGGTTCGCCCGCCGGCCACGGGCGGTGGTGGCCGCGCAGAAGCGGATCCTGCACGATCCCGACCGGGACACGGCGACGACGAGCCTGGTCCGGGAGACCGCGGCGCAGGTGCGCGGGTTCCCCGCGGCGACGGTCGCCCTGCGCCGGTGGCTGGAGCGGCAGGATCCGTCCGGGGAGTCGACGTTCCTCACCGACCCCGGGCCGTGGCAGGAGGGGACGGCCGCCGACCTGGTCGGGGGAGCGCGGTGACGCGGGCCGTGGACACCTCCCTCGGGTGCCCGCCGGATTCGCCCCGGCTGTGGTCCCCGGGGCGCGCCGCCCGTCCTCAGCGGACGAGGGCGTGCAGGGCGTCGGTGAACACGGCGACCACGGTGTCCCGGTCGACCTGCTCCGGGTCGGTGCCGTACTCGAGCACCAGGCCGAGCCGCAGCGACTGCATGGTCAGGGCGAGCTGCGCGGGCGGGACGGCCGGGGTGCGGCCGAGCCGGTCGCAGGCCCGCTCCAGCGCCGCGGCCAGCTCGTCGCGCAGGCTCCGCCGGACCTCGGTGTAGACCGCCCGCACCTCCGGGTCGTACGCCGCCTGCTGGGCGATCTCGACCAGCAGCCGGGCCCAGGTGGGGCCGGCGACGATCCCGTCGGCGAACACCTCGGCGATGTCCTCCAGCGCCCGGCCGGGCCGGTCCCGTGCCTGCAGCTCCGCGGCGCTCGTCGCGAGGTGGGCACTGACGCGCTGCTCGATCAGCTCGGCCAGCAGGGCGTGCTTGCTCGCGAAGTTCGAGTACACCGCCCCCTTGGTGAATCCCGCCGCGCGGGCGATCTCGTCGAGGCGGGCCGCCGCGTAGCCGCGCTGCGCGAACACCTCGGCGGCGGCGTCGAGCAGCCGGCTGCGCACCTCGTCCCGCTTCACCCGGGGGACCGGGCCCGCGTTCACCACGTCCGTGCCTCCACGTCCACTCACGGCCCACACGACACCGGCGGTGGCGGACCGGCGCGACCTGTTCAGTACCATGAAGTATCGAATACTACTCGGTATCGTTACAGGTGAATCAGCCGAGAGAGCGGAGGAGCCATGACCGACCTGCTCGACCTGTCCGCCCGGATCATCGACACCGGTGTGTGCGACGTCGCCGTGAACCGCACGAACCAGGAGCTGTCCGAGGTCGCCGAGGACGTCGCCGTCGTCGAGTCCTTCTCGCACTGCGTCGTCGTCCGCACGGACGAGGGGCTGGTGCTGTTCGACGCGAGCGGCGCCGGTACCGGCGCCGAGGTCGTCGACGCCGTCCGCCGGTGGAGCGACGAGCCGGTGCACACCCTCGTCTACACCCACGGGCACCTCGACCACGTCGGCGGGAGCGGTGCGGTCCTCGCCGACGCCGCCCGCCGCGGCCACCCGGCGCCGCGCGTGATCGCGCACGAGAACGTGCCGGGCCGGCTGTCCCGCTACCGGGGCACCGCCGGGTACAACATGCTGATCAACATGCGCCAGTTCGGCTGGCTGATGGACCCGGGCCGGACGGGCGGGACGGGTTCGGACGAGCTGCGGCCGTCGTTCGACGCCGCGCCGAGGGAGTTCGTGCCCTCCGACGTGGCCCTGCCCGACACCCTCGTCGGTGACGCGCTCGACCTCTCGGTCGGCGGGCTCGACATCGGGTTCCGGCACGCGCGGGGCGAGACCGACGACCACCTCTGGTCCTGGCTTCCCGGAAAGCGTGCGGTCAGCACGGGCGACCTGCTCATCTGGAACTTCCCGAACGCGGGCAACCCGCAGAAGGTGCAGCGCTACCCCGACGAGTGGGCCACCGCGCTGCGGGCGATCGTGGCCGAGGAACCGGAGCTGCTGCTCCCGGCGCACGGCCTGCCGATCGGCGGACGGGACCGGATCGCCGCGGTGCTCGGCGAGACAGCCGACGTCCTGGACGCGCTCGTGGCCCAGACCCTGGAGCTGATGAACGCCGGCGCTCCGCTCGACACCGTCCTGCACACCGTCTCCGTGCCGGAGGTGACGCTGGCCAAGCCCTTCCTCCAGCCGCTCTACGACGAGCCCGAGTTCGTCGTGCGCAACATCTGGCGGCTCTACGGCGGCTGGTACGACGGCAACCCGGCCCGGCTCAAGCCCGCCGCGGACGCGACCGTCGCCGCCGAGGTGGCCAGGCTCGCCGGCGGGGCCGCGGTCCTGGTGGAGCGGGCCGAGGAGAGCGTGGCCGCAGGGGACCTGCGCCTGGCCCGTCAGCTGGTGGAGTGGGCCGCCGGTGCCGCGCCCGACGACGCGGGCGTGCAGCGGGCACGAGCTGCGGTGTACGCGACCTGCAGTGAGGCCGAGGGCTCCCTGATGGCGAAGGGGATCTTCGCGTTCGAGTCGACGATGTCCGCGGGCCGGGGGACCGGGGCGTGATCGGCGGCGACCTGCTGCGCCGGGGAGCGCACCGCACGGCGCTGCGGGTGCTGCTCGGGGGACTCGCGCTCTGGGTCGCCACGGTGGTGGTCACCTGGACCACGCAGAACCCCACGCTGATCCCGACCGTCATCCTGCTCGGCTCCTTCCTGGTGCCGGTGGCCTTCGTCCTGTGGGCGGTCGACTCGGGCACCGAGCACGTGGCCGTGCGCGACGTCGTGCTCGCCTTCGTCGTCGGCGGCGTACTGGGGATCCTGGGCGCCTCGCTGCTGGAGACCCGGTTGCTCCAGGGCGGCGGACCGGTACTCGGCATGCTCGGGGTGGGGCTGATCGAGGAGCTGATGAAGCTCGGCGCGGTCTGGCTGCTCGCCCGGCGGCTCTCCGGCTACACGGTCCGCGACGGTGCGGTGTTCGGCGCGGCGGTCGGGCTCGGCTTCGCCGCGTTCGAGTCCGCGGGGTACGCGTTCAACGCCGCGCTCGGCCTGGGCGGCCTGGACCTGCGTGCCCTCGTCGAGACCGAGATCCTTCGCGGCCTGCTCGCCCCGGTCGGTCACGGGCTGTGGACCGCGGTCCTCGGGGCGACGCTGTTCGCCGCCGCCCGTGCGGCAGGACGGCTGCGGGTGACCGGCCCGGTGGTCGGCTGGTACCTGGTGGTGTCGCTGCTGCACGCCGTCTGGAACCTCTCCGGCGGGATCGCGGCCGTCGTCGTCTGGTTCCGCACCGCGCAGGTCTGGCAGTACCAGCTGCTCGCCGCTGGGCGGCTGCCCTCGCCGACCCCGGAGCAGGCCCACCTGTTCACACTCTGCTCGTGGGCGATCATGGTGATCGTCGCGGGGCTCGGCCTCGCCTGCCTGCGGCGCGTCCTCCCGCGGTCGCGCCCGGGCACGGGCCATCCGATGCAGGACGAGAGGACCGACGCATGACCATGTCCGACGATGTGCTGAGCGCTGTGTCCGGGGTGGGGAACACGGCGGTGTTCATCGCGGCCCTGCGCGCCGCGGGCCTCGGGCACCCCGACCGTCTGATCGAGTCCGACCCGATCGCCGAGGCGGTGACGGCGGCGGTCGGCGACGCACCCGTATCCCGGTTGTGGCGCGCCGCGGACGGCTCGCCCTCGGTGCTCGCCGACGCCCTGCGCGACTACGTCGCGATGCGGACCCGGTACTTCGACGAGCGGGTGCACTCCGCCGTCGACGAGGGGGTCCGGCAGATCGTCGTGCTCGGCGCGGGACTCGACGGCCGGGCCCACCGGATGCGGCTGCCGGACGCCACGATCTTCGAGATCGACGCACCTGAGGTCCTGCGGGCGAAGCGGCTGCTGGCCGAGAGCCGGAATCTCACGCCCACCACGTACGCGGTGCCGGTGCCCACCGACCTGCGCGACGGCGACTGGCCGGACGCGCTGCAGGCTGCCGGGTACGACCGGGACCTGCCCGCACTCTGGCTGGCCGAGGGCCTGCTGTTCTATCTCGCACCGGAGGACTGCGCCGCCCTGCTCGCCGCGGTCGGGGCGCTGAGCGCGCCGGGTTCGGCCTTCGCGACCGAGTACCCGCAGGGGGACCTGGCCGGAGCGCTCGACGACATCGACGGCGGGGCGGCGACCCGGGACATGATCGCCGCATTCGTGCAGGCGGGCCCGCAGCTGCCGCCGCAGCAGTGGTTCGCCGGCGCGGGATGGTCGGCGACCGCCCGGGACGTCGCGGACTGGGCGCGTGCGCTCGGCCGGACCCCGCCGGACTGGAGCACTTGGGACACCTTCACCTGGTGGTTCGCCACAGCCGACCCGGGACCGGGACGATGAGGCGACTGCAGGGTCGCGGGCGACTCGGATCGTCCACCAGGCCGACGCCGGGCCCACTCACGTGTGATCGACTCTGACCCGCAGTGCACATGGTGCCGCCGGTGTGGTGCGACCGGGTCCACCTTCAGGCGCCGTTCTCGGCTCGACCCTGTGTCCAGTCGTGATTCACGAAGGCGCCGGCGGCGTCGGAGAGGTGACGCCCACGGACCGTGAACAAGCCGATCGTTCGGGAAGGCGGCCGGCGCAGCCTTCTGACGATGACATTCCCGACTGCTGCTTCGGCTGTCATGCGTGGAACGAGTGCCACGCCGAGATTGCTCGCCACGAGCTTCTCGGGGGTGCTGCACTCATGGAGGATGTGAGCCTCGTGCTCTTCGGCTCGCAGGAGTGAGACGAGGACCTCGCGGACGACCGACCCACGGGGATAGCTGACGAACCGTTCGCCGACGAGGTCCTTCGGGTCGAGCCGATCGTGGCGGGTCAGCCGATGCCCGGTGGGTACGGCGACGACGAGCTCCTCGACGAAGAGTGGTCGCCGTTCCAGCGCGGTCGAGCCGTCGCCGAGTCGATCGTCGCTGAGGGCGAGGTCGATGGTGCCCTCGCGCAGACTGCGCAACATCTCTACCGGCGTCGCCTCGTGGATGGCGACATCCACCTGGGGAAAACAGTGGTGGAACCGGGGTAGCTCGCGGGTGAGCAGCGTGGTCACGAGCGAGTTCAGAGCGCCGACGACGGTGGTGCCACTCGGGGCGTCCGGTTCGTCCTGGACCGCGATTCGTGCGCGTTCGACCTCGGCGAGGATGACCTCGGCGCGGGCGAGGAGACGCTCACCGGCGGCCGCGAGCACGACGCGTCTTCCGTGGCGTTCGAAGAGGTCCACTCCGAGTTCGCGCTCGAGCGCGCTGACCTGTTGGGACAGCGCAGGCTGTGCGACGTTCAGTCGTTCGGCGGCTCTGGTGAAGTGCGACAACCGTGCCGCTTCGACGAAGTGCCTCAGCTGTCTGAGTTCCATCCGTCAACGTCTCCACGGTGTGATGATCGCGGTGAACCGGTCGCCGGAGGCCTCTCCGGAGACTCCGAGCGCGGTCGGCCGGTGAGTCGATGGTGTCGCCGCAGAGTGGTTGCTGCGATCCGCACATCGGGTCCGTTCGCCCGGCGAGGGGGTCGGGTCCGGGCGAGGCGACCCGGTGGCCGGTGGCGGGCTCACCGCTCGTCTGCGATCACCGGATCGCCGCCGCTCCAGGAGTGCCACAGCTGCGCGTACAGTCCATCCACTGTGGTCAGTTCGGCGTGGGTGCCGACCTGTACGACTCGCCCGCCGTCCATGACGACGATCCGGTCGCAGGTCGCGGCCTGTGAGAGCCGGTGCGCGATCACCAGTCCTGCCCGTCCTCGCAGCGCAGCCTCCGAGCAGCGGTCGAGCAGCTCGGCCTTGCTCGACCCGGCCTCCGCGGTCGCCTCGTCGAAGATCGCCAGTTCGGGGTCGGCGAGCAGCGCCCTCGTCAGCGCGACCTGCTGGGACTGCGCCGAGGTCAGCGTGTGCCCGGCCGCTCCCAGGGTCGTGTCCAGACCGTCGGGCAGCAGATCGAGCAACCCCGCCGCGCCGGTCGCGTCCAGTGCGGCGACGATCCGGGCGTCGTCTGCGTCTGGTGCTGCCAGGGCCAGGTTCTCCCGCAGGGTGCCGGCGAAGACGTGGGCGTCCTGGGTGATCAGGATCGTGTGATCAGGTCGGGTGACGGTGCCGTGGTCGGGTCGGTGGATCCCGGCGAGCAGGCTCGCGACCGTGGTCTTCCCTGCGCCGGACGCGCCGACCAGCGCGACCCGTTCGCCGGGCCCCACGGTGAGGTCGATCCCGTGCAGCACCCGTGGTCCACCGGGGTAGCCGAAGCTGACGCCGTGCAGCCTGGCCACCGCGGTGTCCGCCGACGTCGCGGTCGGCGGCCCGGCCGGTCCGTCGTGCGCGGGCACCGTGATCACGCCGACGATCCGGTTCAGCGCGGCGATGGCCGCCTGCAGGACATCGATCACCATCAGCAGCAGGGTGATCGGAGCGAACAGTCGCAGGAAGAACAGCATCGCTGTGGTCGCGGTGCCGACGGTCGAGGTCCCGGCTCCGATCAGCAGGCAGCCGGTGATCAGGATTGCGGACAGGCCCAGGTACTCGGCCAGGTTCAGCCGTCCGACGAACATGTTCTGCACGGTGCGGGCACGCATGGTGTGGCGCAGCATCGTCCACGATGCCTCGATCACCCGGTCGTGGCGGTGCGGGCCGAGTCCGTAGGCCTGCACGGTCTGGAATCCGTGCAGCGACTCCAGTATCTGCTGGGCGCGTGCACCCGCCGCGGCTCGCTGTGCCGCGTAGATCCTCGGCGCGGTGGCGAGGTACCAGCGCAGAGCGACCAGGTACACCGGCAGTGTCAGTGTCAGCGCGAGCCCGTACCTCCAGTCCAGCGCGGTCAGGCCGGCCAGCGCGACCACGATGGTGAACGCCGCCGAGGTGAGCGCGGGGATCACCCGTTGCGCGGACCCGGCGATCTGCGCGACGTCGTCTCGCGCGGGCGATCAGGTCACCGGTCCCGGACCGTTCCACGACGCTCTGTGGCAACCGCATCGCGTTGGCCACCAGCCGTTCGCGGAGCTCGGCCAGCATCGTCTGGTACAACCGACCCGCCAGCACGGCGGTGACAGCGGCTCCTGCCGCACCGGTCGTGGTCGCACCCACCATCGCGGCGATGCTCCACCCGACAGGGGCCGCGTCGGCGGTCCCGGCGGCGACGGAGTTGATGAGGCGGCCGAGTACCACCGGCATGGCGAGCTCGAGCGCGGCGCTGCCGAGCCCGCACAGCACGACGGCGAGGAGCCGGAGCCGGTGCCCGCGGCTCGCCCGCACGAGCTCACGCCATGTCTCGCTGCCGGTGGCGACGGGCAGGCCCCCGACCGCCGTCGGGTCCGCCGTCGCGCGGTCCGCTGTGGTCGTCACCGGGTCACCGGAGCCCTGGCGTGGACGACCGGCGGCCCAGCTCGACGACCCGGTCGCAGCCCTCGAGCAGTACCGGCGAGGTGGTGATCACCAGGGTCGACCGGCCCGCGCGCGCTGCGCGCAGCCGCTGGGCGATCGCAGTGCCGGTCACCGAGTCGACCGCGGCCGCCGGTTCGTGCAGGACCAGCACGGCGGGGTCGCGGGTGTAGGCCCTGGCCAGGGCCAGGCGCTGGCGCTGACCGCCGGAGAGGCGGTTGCCGTTCTCGCCGACCTCGGTGCTGAGGCCGTGGTCGGCGCCGAGGGTGAAGTCCTCGCAGGCGGCGGCCCACAGTGCCCCGGTCCGGCGCTCCGCCGGGACGCCGGGCAGGTCCAGGTTGTCGGCGACGGTCCCGCTGAACAGGCTCGCCTCGTGTGGCGCGACGAGGACCACCTCCCGGTAGCCCGCCGGATCCAGTCGCCCTGCCGGGTCGCCGTCGACCAGGACCGTCGTGGCGCCGTCACCGTCGCGGGGAGAGGTCAGCGCCTGGACGATCCCGGTGGCGGTCCGCTCGTCGGTGTGCAGCCCGAGCAGGTCCCCCGGGGCGAGGCGGACCGGGGCGTGCCCGTCGATGCTGATCTCCAGGGTCGGCAGGTGTGCGGGTGCCGGGGCAGGTGTCCGCACCGAGTGGTCGCCGGTTCCCGGGGCGCTGAGCAGCAGGTCCAGCACCCGTGCGCCGGAGCCCACCGCTGCCGCCCACACGGCGCCCGCGTTGGCGGTCAGCATGTTGAGCGGCGGCAGGAGTGCCTGGGTGAGCCCCGCGACCGCGATGAGCTCGCCGATGGTGATCGCCCCGGTGACCGCGAACCAGCCCGCCAGCCCGGCGACTGCGGCGACGAACACGCCGCCGATCGTGTTGCTTCCGGCGAGGTAGCGGCCGAGGGCGTCGGTGTTGCGGTACGCGCCGTCGAGGGCGGTCCGGCTCTCCCGGCGGTAGCGGCGGGTCGCCTCGTCCTCGGCTCGGATGCCCTTGATGACCCGGTAGCCGGTGACGAGGTCGGTGGCCCGGCCGACAGCGTCGGCGAGAAGTGCCTGGGCGTGCCGCGCAGTCCGTGCGAACGGCCCGCTCAGTGCGCCCATCAGCCAGACCACGACCGGTGCGCCCAGCAGCACCACGGTCCCGATCGGCCAGTGGATCATCAGCAGTGCCACCGCGATGAACGCGATCCCGGCCAGCTCGCCGACCGGGTAGACACCCAGGTTCACCGCTGTCGCGAGGCGGGTGACGTCGTTGGTCGTGGTGGACAGGAGTGATCCGTCGGCCTGTCGTACTCGTCCGTCGGGCGGGTGGAGGACCGTGCCGGACAGGGTGCTGCGCAGCCGGTGCTCGACCATCTGGACTGCTCGTGCGGCGAGCTGCGCGCTGAACCGTGTGCCCACGGCCAGGAACACGAAGTTCGCCCCGAGAAGTAGCAGCCATCCGGTCAGCTGGACGAAGTCGCCGCTCTGCAGCGCCCGGTCGATCGCCAGCCCCATGATCACCGGTACCAACGCGGTGCAGGTGTGCTGGACGACGGCGAGCCCCGCAGCCGGGACCGTCAGCCTCGGCGACGAGGTGGCGACCCGGGCGGTGAACCGCCGCGCGCTGATCCGCCCGTCGACGGTGAACGGATCCACCGCGAGTGGGTCCGGCGGGACCTGCAGGAACACCGGAAACCGGCGGGTGAGCCGGCCGCGGCCGAGGTCCGCCGGGTCGGCGAGGCGGTCACCGCGCACGAGCTGCCTGGGAAGTCGTCATGTCATCCATCGCGATGGTCGGTGTGGACGTCTGGCAGCCGTCCAGGGAAAAGGGCAGGCTAACCAAAGCGGACATTGTCGACGAAGCGGACAAAGCGGTGACTCTACCTACACGAGTAAAGCTAGCCTAAACTAATAGTCAAGATCTACTGTTCGTTCTCGGATCCCGCACCGGCATCGACCACCGCGTCGACCGTGCCACGACCGGCGGGACGCAACCCCGACGAAGACGGATGCGATGGCCACGAACCCGTTCGACGACGCCGACGGAAGCTTCTACGCACTGGTCAATCGCGAGGGTCAGTACTCGCTGTGGCCGACGTTCCAGGTGGTGCCGAGCGGGTGGACCGTCGCCCACGGCGAACCCGCGGGCAGACCGCGCCAGGAGGTTCTCGACTGGATCGAACGGACCTGGACCGACCTGCGCCCGCGATCGCTGCGGGACCGCGCCGACACCGCGAGTCCGTGACCGGGCCCGCCGCGACCGGTCCGCGGGACACGTCCCCAACGTCGCTCTGATCGCCGATCCCGGGAGGAACCCGATGCTTCGCACCGTCCTCGGTGGAAAGATCCACCGCGCGACCGTGACCCAGGCCGACCTGCACTACGTCGGTTCGCTGACGCTCGACTCCACGCTGGCCGCCGCCGCCGGACTGGTCGAGGGCGAGAAGGTGCAGGTCGTCGACATCACCAACGGCGCGCGACTCGAGACGTACGTGATCCTGGGCGATCCCGATTCGGGCGTCATCTGTATCAACGGTGCCGCCGCCCACCTGGTCCGCCCCGGCGACCTCGTCATCATCATCTCGTACCTGCTCGCCGAGGACGCCGAACTCGCCGGGCACGACCCGCGCGTCGTCCACGTCGACGCCGAGAACCGCATCGTCAAGCTCGGCGAGGACCCGGGTGAACCGGTGCCCGGGGCGACCGACCAGTTCGATTCCCGGGTCTCGTGAACCCCGCGGTGCCCGGGCCCGAGCCGCTCGTCCTCGACGGCGTCGTCGGATACCCCGAGGAGATCGCCGCCCGCTACCGGCGGGACGGCTACTGGATCGACCAGACGTTCTCCGAGATGTTGTTCGAGACCGTCGACCGGGTGCCCGACGACGTCGCGATCATCGCCGGGGACACGCGGTTGAGCTACGCCGAGCTCGGCGAGCGGGTGCTGCGGCTGGCCGCCGGATTCCGCGACCTGGGGATCGGGCGCGGCGACCGCGTCGTCGTCCAGTTGCCCAACGTCGGGGAGTTCGTTCCGCTGGTGTTCGGGCTGTTCGGGCTGTTCGAGCTCGGCGCGATCCCGGTGCTGGCGCTCGCCGCACACGAGCGCAGCGAGATCGCGCACTTCGCCGACCTGGCCGAGGCGCGTGCCTATGTGACCGTGGACCGGCACGACGGTGTCGACCTGGGCGCGCTGGCGGCGCAGATCGCGGAGTCCTCGCCGACCGTGGAACACACCGTCGTCCTGGACCGGTCCGGTGGGGGCGCGGCCCTCGAGACGCTGCTGGCTCACGACCCGCTGCCCCGCGAGCGTCGCTGCCTACCGGGAGACGTCGCGTTCCTGCAGCTCTCCGGTGGTACGACCGGGACATCGAAGCTCATCCCACACACCCACGAGGGGTATCTCGGGTCGATGCGGCAGGCGGTGCGCGTGGGCGGGACCACCGCGTCGTCGGTCCAGCTGGTCGTGCTGCCGATGCCGCACAGCTTCGCGATGCGCTCCCCGGGGTTCCTGGGGGCCCTGCACGTCGGCGCCACCGTCGTCGTGGCTTCCGACCCGAGCCCGGACACGGCGTTCGCGCTGGTCGCCCGGCACGGGGTGACCGAGACCGCGCTGGTCCCGCCGCTGGCCCTGTTGTGGCTGAACTCGTCGCTGCGGCCGGAGGCGGACCTGTCCAGCCTGCAGGTCGTCCGGGTCGGCGGCGCGAAGTTCGGCGCCGAGGCGGCCCGGCGCATCCGGGCGGAGCTGGGTGCGACGCTGCAACAGAGCTACGGCATGGCCGAGGGGTTGCACACGTTCACCGATCTCGACGCCGACGAGGAGACGATCACCACCCGGCAGGGCAGGCCGACCTCCGAGGCCGACGAGATCCTGGTCGTGGACGACGAGGACCGGCCGGTGCCCCCGGGCAGCCCCGGGCACCTGCTGACCCGCGGCCCGGCCACCGTGCGCGGCTACTACCGCACTCCCGCCCACGACGCGCAGGTCTTCACGGCGGACGGCTTCTACCGCGTCGGCGATCTCGTCGAACAGGACGACCGCGGCTACCTCACGGTGGTGGGTCGGGCGAAGGACCAGATCAACCGGGGCGGGGAGAAGGTCGCGCCCGAGGAGGTCGAGAACCACCTCCTCGCCCACCCGGCGGTGCACGACGCCTCCGTCGTCGGGGTCCCGGACGACGCGCTGGGCGAGCGCACGAAGGCCTACCTCGTGCCGCGCCAGGGGATCGACCGGTCGGTGCTCACCGTCGCCGGGACCCGGTCGTTCCTGCGGGAGCGCGGGCTGGCGGCCTACAAGCTCCCCGACCTCGTCGAGGTCGTCGAGACGTTCCCGAGCACGGTGGCCGGCAAGGTCAGCAAGCGGGCTCAGCGAGCGAAGAAGGAGTGAAGGTGACGCCTCCGGTGCGCCTGCCGTTGTCCGTGGCGCAGCGCGGGGTCTGGTCCGCGCAGCAGCTGTTCGCGGATTCGACCGTCTACCGCGTCGGCCAGATCATCTGGTTGTCCGCACCGGTCGACCCCGACCGGTTCGTCGCCGCGATCGACGCCACCGTCGCTGAGACCGAGGCGCTGCGCGTCCGGTTCGAGGAGTCCGGCGGTGTCCCGATGCAGTGGGTCGACGACACGGTGTCGGTGCCCACCGAGGTGCGCGCCGAACCACTCGACGATGCCGCGATCATCGAACGCGTCCGGGTGGACTACCGGTCGGGCGCGACCGGGGAGGCGCTGTACGCGCCGTCGTCGATGCTGGTGCGGCGCGCCGCGGGCGGCTGGGCGTGGGCGTTCACCCATCACCACCTGGTGCTCGACGCCTACGGGGTGGCGCTGTTCGTCCGGCGGGTGGCCGAGCACTACACCGCGTCGCATACCCAGGGCACTGCGCAGGAACCGTGGTTCGGTCGCCTCGCCGACGCGGTCGGCGACGGCGGCGTGCCGGACACGGACGGCGAGATCCACTGGCGCACACTGCTCGACGTCGACGTCGACCCACGCGGCGACGCGGGAGATCTCGCCGACGCGTTCTCGTTCCAGCCGCACACCGCGACGGTCCCCCTGGCCGCGGATGTCCGGGACCGGCTGGTGGCCTACGCCCGTACCGCCCGGCTGTCCTGGCCGGACACGATGGTCGCGCTGTGGGGGCTGTTCACCGCCCGCAGCCGACACTCCGACCGGATCGCGGTCCGGATGCCGTTCATGCTGCGCGGCGGGTCGGTGCTGCTGCGCACCCCGTCGATGGCGTCGCGGATCTTCCCCGTCGTCGTCGGCATCACGCCCGCGATGCCGATGACCGACGTTCTCCGGGCGACCTCGGCGCAGATCCGGGGCGTCGAGAAGTATCAGGGGATCGAGGACTCGCAGCTGGCCCGGCTGTGGCCCGGCGGCGAGGCCGACTACTTCGCGCTGCCGGTCGCCAACGTCAAGGTCCTCGACTACGAGGTCGACTTCGCGGGTACGCCGGGGATCGAGCAGACCGTCAACCCGGGCCCGGTCGGGCGGCTCGACCTGTCGGTCTACAACGACCCGGTGCACGGTTTCCGGCTCGACCCGCGCGGCCGCGAGCCGTCCTACGCCGGGCAGCCTCTGGAGTCCTGGGCCGGGCGGTTCGCCGCGTTCCTGGACACCGCGCTCGAGCTCGGCACCGAGGTCACCCTGGCCGAGCTCGACCGGGTCCTGGCCGTCGACGCACCCGTTGCACCGGCGACCGGTACCGCGAGCATCGAGGGCACCGAGCTCGCGCTGCCCGCGACCACCGTCGACGACCTCGTGCGGGCCGAGGCCGCCCGGTCGGCCGACCGGATCGCCGTCGTCGGGGACACCGACGGGACGCGCTGGACCTTCGCCGATCTCGACGCCCGGGTGAATGCGCTGGCCGCGCTGCTCGTCGAGCGCGGGGTGCGGGCCGGGGACCGGGTGGGGGTCCTGCTGCCGCGGTGCCCCGACCTCGTCGTGGCGCTCGCCGCGGTGCTGCGCGCCGGTGCCGGCTACCTACCTGTCGACCCGGCGCTGCCCGCCGGACGGATCGCGGCGATCGTCGCCGACGGCGGGCCGCGACTGACGATCACCGACTCCGACGGTGCGGACCGTGTGGGCCCGGACGTCCTGCTGCTCGACGACGCCACGGTCGCCGCCGCGCTGCACCGCGGTCGCGCCACACCGCCGGAGCTGTCCCGGGCCCCGACAGCGGACGACCCCGTCTATGTCATCTTCACCTCCGGCACGACCGGGCGCCCCAAGGGCGTCGTGGTCCCGCACCGGGCGCTGGTCAGCCGGCTGGCCTGGGGCCGGTCCCGCTACCCGCTCGCGGACGGCGAGACCGTGCTGATGAAGACCCCGGTGTCGTTCGACGTGTCCGCGCCGGAGGTGTTCGCCCCGCTCACCGAGGGCGGGACGCTCGTCGTCGCTGCCGACGAGCGGCACGGTGACCCCGAGTACCTGCACGACGCGGTCCGCCGCCACGGCGTGAACCGGATCAACTTCGTGCCCTCGATGGGCGAGGAGTTCGTCCGGGCCGGCAGCGCAGCGCTGCCGTCGGTGACCACGACGATGGTCGCGGGCGAGGCCTTCCCGACCACCCTGTCCGCAGCGCTGAGCACGATCACCGGCGGCACCGTCCTCAACGTGTACGGGCCCACCGAGACCGGCGAGATCACCCATCACGAGGTCGATCCCACCGCGGTACCGGCCGGCGCGGTGGTGCCGATCGGGATCCCGATGGCCAACACCCGCGCCCGGGTGCTCGACTCGTGGCTGCGCGAGGTCGGCCCGGGAGTGCCCGGCGAGCTCTATCTCGGTGGGACGCAGCTCGCCGAGGGCTACGCCGGTCGGCCGGGGCTGACAGCGGAGCGGTTCGTCGCCGACCCCGGGTCAGCGGTGGGGGAGCGCCTCTACCGAACCGGCGACCTGGTCTCGCACGACCGGTTCGGCGTGCTGCACTACCTCGGCCGGGCCGACGATCAGATCAAGATCCGCGGGCACCGGGTCGAGCCCGGTGAGGTCGTGAGCGCGCTGGAGCGCCACCCGTCGGTGACCCGGGCGATCGTGGTCGCCCACGAGCACCCGGTGGCCGGGACCCGGCTGGTCGGCTACGTGACGACGGTGGGCACGGCGGACGGCGCCGCCGGGGACCCCGACGAGCTGCGGGAGCACCTCGCCGCGCTGCTGCCGGGCCACATGGTCCCCGCCGCGATCGAGGTGCTCGAGGCGTTCCCGGTCACCCCCAACGGGAAGATCGACCGCAGGGCCCTGCCCGAGCCCACCGGCCTGACCGCGGCCACCGGCCGCGCGCCCAGCACCCGCACCGAGCTCGCGCTCGCCGCCGCGTTCCGCGAGGTGCTCGGGTTGCCCGTCGACACTGAGCTGGGCGTCGACGACGACTTCTTCGCCCTCGGCGGGCACTCGCTGCTCGCGACACGTGTGGTGGCGCGAGTGGGTGCCGCGGCCGGCGTCCGGATCAGCCTGCGCGATGTGTTCGACCGGCCCACCGTGGCCGGGCTCGCGGACCTGCTCGGCGAGCTGCCCGCCACGGCTCCGGCTGCGCCGGTGCACGCACCGCGCCCGGACCGGATCCCGGCGTCGGCGGGGCAGCGGGCCCTCTGGCTCGTCGAGCAGCTCGGCGGACCCGGCGGGCGATACGCCGTTCCGACCGTCGTGCGGCTGACCGGTGCGCTCGACGAGGACGCGCTGGAATCCGCGCTGCGCGACGTCGTGACCCGGCACGAACCGCTGCGCACCCTGCTGCAGGAACACGACGACCAGCTGCTGCAGGTGATCGTGGATCCGGCCGAGACGGCGGACCGGGTGAGGGTCGCTGTCGAGGATCACGTGGGGGCGTCCCGGGCGGTCGTCGAGGACCGGGTGGCCGCGGTGGTGCGAGCCCGGTTCGACCTGGGCGCGGATCTCCCGGTGCGGGCGGTGGTGCTGCGGACCGGTGCCGGTGCGGACCCGGAGTGGCGGCTGGTGCTGGCGGTGCATCACCACGCGGTGGACGAGTGGTCGTTGCCGTCGTTGCTGGCGGACCTCTCGGCGGCCTACCGGGCGCGGGTCGCCGGTGCGGAGCCCGGGTGGGCGCCGCTGCCGGTGCAGTACGCCGACCACACCCTCGCCGAGCTCGCCGCACTCGGCGATCCCGACGACGAGGGCTCGGTTCTGGCCGGGCACCTGCGGTACTGGCGCGACGCGCTGGACGGCGCGCCGGACGAGTCGACGATCAGCCCGGACCGGGCCCGACCGGCAGCGCCGACGCACCGCGGACAGGACGTGCCGTTCGCCCTGGAGCCGTCGCTCGTCACGGGCCTGCACGAGACCGCCCGCGCGCGGGGACTGACCCCCTTCATGCTCGCGCAGGCCGCCGTGGCGCTCGCGGTGTCCGCACTCGGTGGCGGGGACGATGTCGTCGTCGGGTCCCCGGTCGGCGGCCGCACCGCCGACGGCGTCGCCGACGACGTCGGCTACTTCGCCAACATCGTGCCGGTCCGGCACCGGATCGGTGCCGCCGACACCGTCGCCGACGTGCTGGCCCGGGCGCGGGAGACGGTGCTCGACGGGTTCGCCCACCAGGCAGCCCCGTTCGACCAGATCGTCACCGCGATCGGGGCGCAGCGCGCGGCCGACCGCACGCCGCTCTATCAGGTCATGCTCACCCACCTGCAGCGCAGCGGCACCGAGCAGGAGCCCCTGGCGCTGCCCGGTGTCCGGGCCCGGCGCGAACCGGCCGAGCTCGGCGCGGTCAAGACCGATCTCGACATCTACCTGATCGATGGCGCGGACGGGGTCGAGGGCTTCGTCTCGGCGGCGACCGATCTGTTCGACCGGGCGACGGTGGAGCGGTTCGTCGCGGTGTTCACCCGGGTGCTGGAGGTCGTCGCGACGGACCCGGGGCGGGCGGTGGCGCGGCTGGACGTGCTGCCGGCGGCGTCGTCGTCCGAGGTGGAGACCTGGTCGCTGGGCCCGGATGTCGACGCGCCGGCCGCCACGGTGGACGGGCTGCTGCGCGAGCAGGTCCGGTCCACCCCGGACGCTCCGGCGGTGCTCGATGCGACCGCGGGGATCCGGTGGACCTTCGCCGAGCTGGACGCCCGGATCGACGCGTTCGCCGCCCGGGTCGCGGCGCGGGGTGTCACGGTGGGGGACCGGGTCGCCGTCCTCCTGCCGCGCAGCGCCGACCAGGTCGCCGTGCTCGCCGGGCTGCTGCGCGCCGGCGCGGCCTACGTGCCCGTCGACCCGGCCCATCCGGCGGCGCACGTCGCCCGGATCCTCACCACGGCCACTCCGGCCCTGGTGGTCACCGACCGGGCCACGGCCGCCGCGCACGACCTTCCCGCGGATCGGCTGCTGCTGGTCGACGAGCCCGCCGCCGAGGCGGCCCGGTGGTCGGGCCCGGCCCGGCCGGTGACCCCGCGCGACACCGCCCAGGTGATCTTCACGTCGGGCACGACCGGGGAGGCCAAGGGCGTCGGGCTCCCGCACGGCGCGGTCGCCGACCGACTCCGCTGGGGCAATGCGCTGCTGGAACTCGACGGCACCGCCGTGTGCCTGGCCAAGAGCGGCGCCGGCTTCGTCGACGCGGTGACCGAGCTGTTCGGGCCACTGACCGCGGGGGCCGCCGTCGTGGTGGTCGGCGACGGGACGGCGCGCGACGCGGGCGCACTGGCCGAGCTGATACGCGAGCACCACATCACCCATCTGCTGACCGTGCCCGGCCTCGCCGACACCCTCGCCGACTCCCGCACCGGCAGCGGACCGGGGTTCGGCTCGTTGCGGCACTGGGTGTCGTCCGGGGAGCCGCTGACGGCGGCCGGCCGGGACGCCATGCGCCGTGCCGCCCCGCACGCCGTCCTGCACAACTTCTACGGGTCCACCGAGGTCACCGGGGACGCCACCGCCGCACGCGTCGACACCGGGGATCCGGACCGGCGGGTGGCGATCGGCCGCCCGCAGCCCGGGAGCTCCGCACGTGTGCTGGACCGGTGGCTGCGACCGGTGCCCGCCGGTGTCGCCGGGGAGCTCTACGTCGGCGGCGGGCAGCTCGCCGACGGTTACCTCGCGCTGCCGGGGCTCACCGCCGAGCGGTTCGTGGCAGACCCGTTCGGCCACCCCGGCTCCCGGCTCTACCGCACCGGGGACCTGGCCCGTTGGACTGCCGGCGGCGAGCTGGAGTTCCTCGGCCGTGCCGACGACCAGGTCACGATCCGCGGACACCGGGTCGAGCCGGAACAGGTCCGCGGTGTGCTGCGGGAGCACCCGGCGGTGACCGGCGCCGTCGTCCTCGCGGCGGAGCGACCCACCGGCGGGCCGCAGCTGCTCGCCTGGGTCACCGCCGGTGGTCCCGGTCCCGGCCTCGCCGTGGAGCTGCGCGAGTTCGTGGCGTCGAGGCTGCCGGAGTACATGGTGCCCGCGGCGGTGACGACGCTGGCGGAGTTCCCCCTCACCCCGAACGGCAAGATCGACCGCAGGGCGCTGCCCGCGCCGGACCTCACCGAGAGGGCGGGGGCCGGTGGGCACAGCCCGGAGACCGCGACCGAGCGGGCGCTGGCCGAGCACTTCCGAGAGGTCCTGCGGCTCGACGGAGGCGCCGGTCCGCGTGCGGCTCTCGCGGTCGATGCGGACTTCTTCCGTCTCGGCGGGGACTCACTGCTCGCAGCCCGGCTGCTCACCCGCATCAACACCACCTTCGCGTCCGCCCTGCGGCTGCGGCACGTGTTCGGTACCCCGACGATCGCCGGACTGGCCGAGGCCGTCACCGGGGTGGCCCGGCACGACGGCTCGCCGCTGTCGCCGATCACCGAGGTGGTCCGCCCCGATCCCGTCCCGGCGTCCTACGGCCAGCAGGCGCTGTGGCTGCTCGACGAGCTCGGGATGGGACCGGCCTACCAGGTCGGGATCGTCCTGCGGATTCCCGGCGGCGCCGACCCCGCCGCCCTGCACCGCGCGGTGGCCCGGTTCACCGAGCGGCACGAGATCCTGCGCACGGCGTTCGTCGCCGGACCGGACGGCGAGCTGACCCAGCTCGTCCGGCCCCCGGACGACGCGCCGGTCCTGGCGGTCGAGACCGTCGCGGCGGACGCGGTACCGGCCCGGATCGGTGCGCTGCTGGCGCAGCGATGCGACCTGGCAGCCGACGGCGGTGCCGGGTTCACCCTGCTGCGTACCGGCGGCGACGACCTGCTCGTCGTGCACGGCCACCACATCGTCATCGACGAGGGTTCGGTCCGGCCGCTGGTCCGCGACCTCGACGTGCTCTATGACGCCGAGCTGTCCGGCACCGCGGCCGCGCTGCCGCGGCTGCTCGTGCAGTCCGCGGAGTTCGCGGTCTGGCAGCGCAGCACGCTCGGCGACCGGGACGACCCGGACTCGCGTTTCCGGGGCGAGCTGACGTTCTGGGAGAAGGCGCTCGCCGACCTGCCGGCCGAGACCCCGCTGCCGCTCGACCGGCCCCGGTCGGAGACCACCTCGCGCACCGTGCGCACCGTCCGCGACCCGCTGCCGGCCGCCGACTCGGCGGCCGTCGAGCGGCTGCTGGCCGAGCGACGGGCGACCCCGCTGCAGGGGCTGATCACAGCACTGGCGCTGGGTCTGTGGACCGAGGGCGCCGGGAACACGGTGCCGGTCGGCACCCCGGTCGAGCTGCGCGACCAGCCGGAGCTCGACGACGCCGTCGGGTACTTCGTCAACACCGTCGTCGTCCGCGCCGAGATCGACGAGACGGTCGGCTTCGGCACGCTGCTGTCCGGTGTCCGGGACCGGGTGGTCGACGCGGGCGAGCACAAGACGGCGCCGTTCGACAGCGTCGTGGAGGCCCTCGGACCGCCGCGGATCCCCGGCGTCAGCCCGCTGTTCCAGGTGATGGCCGCATTCCTGGACGACACCGCCCGCGACCCCGTGGCCGGGCGTCTGGTCCCGGACCCTGCGGCGGTGGCCGAGGCCACCGGCGACCGGCCCGCGCTGTTCGACCTGGTCTACGCGATCGTCCGGCGTCCGGACGGCGCGCTGGACCTGCAGCTCAACGCCACCCGCGAGCTGTTCACCGCCGACACCGGTGCCCGGCTGCTCGCCGGGGTGCGCCGGTTCCTGGTCCTGGGGGCCCGGTATCCGCAGCTACCGCTGCGGCACCTGGTCGAGCTGGTCCGGGCCGTCACCGACCCCGCGGACCTCGGTGCCGCACCGGACGGGCCGGGGGCGAGGATCCCGCTGCCCGGCTTCACCCCGGACGAGACGACGTCCTGGCGGGCGGCCGCCGAGTACCTGCGCCACGTCGTCTCCGGGGCCGGGATGCTCGCGCTCGAGGTACGCGACGACGGCACCGGCGAGCTGACCGGGACTCCCACCGGCCCGGATGCGGCCGCGCTGCTGGCCGGCCTCGCCGGCGAGCTCGTGGAGAGCTACCGGTCCACCGTCGCGGTGCGTCTGGAGTGGCCCGACGACACCGCACGGGGGACGCACACGGGGGTGCGGCCGAGGCTGCGCCGGGCCGACCGTGCCCGGGTCTCCCGGGCCGATGCGCGGCGGATACGGGCCGAGCACGGCGAGGACAGCAGGTTACTGCCGTTGTCGTCGCTGCAGAGCGGACTGCTCTACCACATGGTGCGGGCCCGCGAGACCGGCGATCACAATGCCTACGTGTCGCAGATCCTGCGCGAGATCGAGGGCGAGGTCGACCCGGCGCACCTGGAGTCCACCACTCGCCGGGTGCTGGAGCGGTACCCGAACCTGCGGGCCGCGTTCGTGACGCTGCGCGACACCGAGGTCCAGGTGATCCCGCAGCGCTCCGAGGTCCCGTTCCGGGTCGTCCGGCTCGACCCGCCGGGCGGCCCCGGGCGTGCGGAGTTCCTGGAGGCCGAACGCCAGGAGCCGTTCGACTTCGCGACCGGGCCGCTGATCCGGTTCACCCTGCTCGAGCACGGGCCGGGGGCCTGGACGTTCGCGATGACCTTCGAGCACATCCTGATGGACGGCTGGTCGATCAACGCGCTGCTCGGCGAGATCGTCGACGCCTACGCCGATCCCGGACTGCTCGACCGGGTCCGGCCCGTGTCGTTCGAGTCCTACCTGGATTGGCTCGAGACCCGCGACGCCGCGGCGGGCGACCGCGCGTGGGCGGGCTACCTCGCGGAGGTCACCGAGCCGACCCTGCTCTGGCCCGAGGGCGGTGACCTGGGTCTGACCCGGGTCGAGACCGGGGACCTGCACCGGGATCTGAGCCCGGCCGAGGCCGCGACCGTGTACGCGGCCGCCCGCAGGGCCGGGGTCACCGTGGGCACGCTGCTGCAGACCGCGTGGGCGGTGACCCTGGGCCGGGTCACCGGCCGCGGTGATGTCGTGTTCGGCAACACCGTCTCCGGGCGGCCACCGGAGCTGCCCGGTTCGGACCGGATGATCGGGCTGCTGTTCAACACACTGCCGATGCGGGTCCGCGCCCGCCCGGACGAGACCGTCACCCAGCTGCTGGCCCGGGTCCGGTCCGAGCAGCTCGAGGTGCTCGACCACCCGGACGTCGAGCTGACCCGGATCCAGAACGCGGCCGGGCTGGGTGCCCTGTTCGACACCCTGTTCGTCGTCCAGAACCTGCCCTTCGACCCGTTCGAGCCGGAGACGACGCCGGTCGGCGGGCTGCGGGTGACCGGCGGGACGGTGAACGACGCCACCCACTACCCGGTCACCGTGGCGGTGAACCCGTGGGAGCACGACGGCGCCGCGACCGTGCACGTCCGGCTGTCCTACCGGCGCGACGCACTCGACGAGGCCGCCGCCGAGCGGCTGACCGAGCGCTACCTGCACGTACTGCGCGCGCTCGCGGCCGGTCCGGACACCGCACTGGGGCGGATCCCGGGCTACCTGCCCGGCGAGGACGCTCCGTCGCCGGCCGGTGTCACCCGGGCCGTCCCCGAGGTGACGGTTGCCGACCTGCTGCGTGCCCAGGTGGCCCGCTCACCGCAGGAGACCGCGCTGGTCGCCGGGGACCGCAGCTACACCTTCGACGGGTTCTCCGCCGAGGTGCACCGGTACGCGCGGGTGCTGCTGGCCCGCGGCGTGCGGCCCGAGCACCGGGTGGCGCTGCTGCTGCCCCGCGACGAGCGCATGGTGATCGCGATGTTCGCGGTCTTCGCGGTCGGCGCCGCCTACGTGCCGATCGATGCCGAGCACCCGGACGAACGGATCGCGACGATGTGCGACATCGCCCGGCCCACCGTGACACTGGTGACCGGCCGCGATGCGGCACGCCTGCCCGGCACCGCCGCCGGGCAGGTGCTCGACCTCGACGAACCCGTGCTGCGCGCGGAGATCGCCGCCGCCGGCCAGGGCCCGGTCACCGACGCCGAGCGCGGCGGCCCGATCGACCCCGACCACCTCGCCTACATCATCTTCACCTCGGGCTCGACCGGGCTGCCCAAGGGTGTCGCGGTGGGCTACCGCGGCCTGACCAACATGTACGCCAACCATGTCGAGGAGATCTTCGACCGGGTCGTCGCGCACCAGGGCGGGCGCCGGATGAAGATCGCCCACACCACGTCGTTCTCCTTCGACGCGTCATGGGAGCAGCTGTTCTGGCTGCTCAACGGGCACGAGGTGCACGTGATCGACGAGGAGCTGCGGCGCGAGCCACAGCAGCTGCTGGCGCACTACGACGACGCCCGGATCGACGGGTTCGACGTCACGCCGTCCTACGGGCAGGTGCTGGTGGACCAGGGTCTGCTCGACCGGGACCGGCCTGCCGGTCGATCGGTCGCCGCGGACGCGCCCGGGGTGGTGTTCGTGTCGCTGGGTGGCGAGGCCGTGCCGGACACGCTGTGGCGGCAGCTGCGTGAGGCGCCGGGGGTGGAGTCCTACAACCTGTACGGCCCCACCGAGTACACGATCAACGCGCTCGGCGCGGACCTGGCCGACACGGCGACCTCCAGCGTCGGCCGGCCGATCTTCAACTCGCGGGCCTACATCCTCGACGACAACCTCCAGCCCGCGCTGCCGGGTGTACCGGGGGAGCTGTACCTCGCCGGCGCCGGGACCGCCCGCGGATACTGGGCCCAGCCCGGGCGCACCGCGGAACGGTTCGTCGCCTGCCCGTGGGAACCCGGGACCCGGATGTACCGCACCGGGGACCTGGCCCGCTGGACACCCGACGGGACGATCGACTACCTCGGTCGTGCCGACGACCAGGTGAAGATCCGTGGCTACCGGATCGAGCCGAGCGAGGTCGCCGACACTCTGGCCGGGGACCCGCAGGTCGCCAGGGCTGCGGTGATCGCCAGGGCGGACGCCCGGGGCGCGCTGCAGCTCTACGGCTACCTGGTCCCCGCGGCGGACGGGCCCGGCACCGTGGACCTCGACGCCGTCCGGGCCCGCGCGCGCACCCTGCTCCCGGACTACATGGTCCCGGCCGGGCTCGCCGCTCTCGACGATCTGCCGCTGACCGTGAACGGCAAGATCGAGACCAAGGCGCTGCCGGTGATCGAGTCCGCGGCCGCGGAGTACGTGGCACCGGCCTCCGGGACCGAGGTGGTGGTCGCCGGTGCGGTCGCCGAGCTGCTCGGCACCCGGGAGGTGTCGGTGTCGGCGAACTTCTTCGACGTCGGCGGCAACTCTCTGCTGGCCATGCGACTGGTCGCCCGGCTCAACGAGCGACTCGGCTCGGAGCTGCTGGTGTCCGACGTCTTCGCCGCGCAGGTGCTCGGCACCCTCGCCGCGGTGGCCGACGACCGGTCCGCGCCGTCCACCTCCGAGGACGTGGCCGGCGACGTGGCCGGCGCTGTCCTGGTCCCGCTGCGGGCCGCGGCGGCAGGTCGGCATCTGTTCTGCGCACACGCCCGCTACGGGCACGCCTCGCTCTACTCCGCGCTGGGCAGGTACCTGCCTGACGGTGTCGGCCTGGTCGGGCTGCAGGACCCGGCGCACGCCGGGCTCGGCGCCGAGTTCGGCTCGATGGCCGAGCTGGCCACGGTCTACGCCGACGCCGTCCAGCGGGTGCAGCCGCACGGCCCCTACGACCTGCTGGGCTGGTCGTTCGGCGGCCACATCGTGGTCGCCGTCGGGCGGGAGCTCGTCGGCCGCGGGGAGCGGATCGGGTCGGTCACGATCGTCGACACCACCCCGACGGGGCCGGATCACGCACCGGAGCCGGGCGACGTCCTGCCTCGCCCGGGGGTGCCGGTCGCCGAGGACGAGCAGCGGCAACGGGAGTTCCTCGACGTCAACTCCGCCGAGCTGCGCGCGCTGCTCGGGCCCGAGGTGAGCGCCGAGCTCTCCGCCGAGGCGCTCACCGCGTTCGCGGTCGCCGGCCTGCGCTGCGAGCGGCACATGGCCGAGCGGACCGTCGGCGAGCTCGACGCCCCGGCGCTGCTCGTCGCGGCGGGTGCGCCGGTCGAGGCCGACCGCGCCGCGGGCACCGGGATCGCCGCGTGGGGCGCGCACCTGCCCGGGGCCCGCACCGAGTACGTCGACGGCGAGGACCACCACTCGATCATCGACCCGGACCGCGGCCTGCCGCGCTGGGCCGACCACCTGACCGGGCTGCTCGAGGGCGGCACCGCGGGGACCACGCACGAGGAGAGGAAACGATGAGTCTCACCGCCGCCGATGTGACCGCGGACGTCGCGGAGGCGCTGTTCCTGCAACCCGCGGAGCTGGACCACCAGCTGGACCTTCGCGACCAGGGGATGGACTCCGTGCGCACGATGGAGCTGGTCGACCGGTGGCGCCGGGCGGGAGTGCCCGGGATCAGCTTCATCGCGCTGGCCGAGGACCGTCGCCTGGAGCGGTGGATCGAGGTCGTGCGCGAGCTGCAGCCCGGCGCGGCGGAACCGCCCTCGCTGCGCACCTGCATCGCGACGGTGTCGCTGGGCGGTTCGCTCACCGACAAGCTGGACGCCGTCGCCGCGGCCGGGTTCGACGGCATCGAGCTGCTCGACGCGGACCTGCGCGACTCGTCGCTGTCCGCGTCCGAGGTGGCCGCCCGCTGTGCCGACCTGGGACTGACCATCGACGCCTACCAGCCGTTCCGGCGTGCCGAGGGGGTCAGCGCGGCCGAGTTCACCGACGTGCTGGCGCGCTTCCGTGGCGAGCTCGACGTCATGGCCGGGCTGGGCACCGGCTCCATCCTGGTCGTGTCCAACACCGACGACGACGCCGACCCGGACCGCGACCTGTCGGCCCGGCAGCTGTCCGCGCTCGCCGACGCCGCCGCCGAGCGCGGCATGTCGGTGACCTACGAGGCGCTGGCCTGGGGCACCCACGTCGGCCGTTTCGCCGATGCCTGGGACGTGGTCCGCCGCGCCGGTCACCCGGCCCTGACGGTCACCGTCGACACCTTCCACATGATCAGCCGCGGCGAGGACGCCGGGGCCCTGGACGGCGTCCCGATGGACAAGATCAGCCTGGCCCAGGTGGCCGACGCGCCGATGCTGTCGATGGATCTCAAGCAGTGGAGCCGCAACCACCGGTGCCTGCCCGGCGACGGCGAGTTCGACCTGCGCACACCGCTGCGGGCGCTGTGGGCGGCGGGCTACCGCGGCCCGCTGTCGCTGGAGATCTTCAACCCGGAGATCCGGGCGCAGCCCCCGCACGATGTCGCGGCCCGCGGTGCGCGGGCCCTCGACGCGCTGCTCGCCGAGCTGGACGGGGCCGTGCCGGGGCCGGACGCGAGCGGGGACCCGGTCCGGGCCTAGCCACGCGGCCCGGCGACGCACCCGGTGATCGGGGGTCGGGTGGGGCCGAGCGCGGTACGCGCGGCCCTACCCGGCCCCCGGTTCCAGGGTGGCTCAGATCTGCCCGACGGCCTCGCGCTTCTCGGACTGGAACACGTCCTCCTTGCGGCCGTGCGCCCAGTAGGCCGACAGCGACAGCTGGGACCGGTCGAGGCCGCGCTCGTCGGTGAGGTGTGGGCGCAGCGACTTCATGGCGGCCCGCTCGCCGTGCACGAAGACCTGTACCCGCCCGGCGGGCCAGTCGAGACCTCGGACGGCGTCGACGAGCAGGTCGGTCGTCCCGGCCTCGGCGCCGTCACGGTGCAGCCAGCGCACCTCGAGACCGTCGGGCGCGGTCAGGTCGAGTTCGTCGGCGGCGGAGCCGACCTCGAGCAGTGCGACGCCGCGTGCGTCGGCAGGCATCGCCTCCAGCGCGGACGCGATCGCGGGCAGGGCCGACTCGTCACCGGCGAGCAGGTGCCGGTCGGCCTGCGGGTCGGGGGCGTAGCCGCCGCCGATCCCGCCGAGCACCACCGGGGAGCCGGGCTCGGCCGTCGCCGCCCAGGGCCCGGCCACGCCGGTGTCGCCGTGCACGACGAAGTCGATCCAGATCCGCTGGTTCTCCAGGTCGAAGCGGCGGATCGTGTAGGTGCGGGTCGACGGCAGCGCCTCGACCGGCAGCTCCTCGCGCAGCGCGGCGAGGTCGTAGGGCGGGGTCAGGTCGCTGCCGGGGGGTGCGAACAGCATCTTCGTGTAGGCGTCGGTGTGCCCGTTGTCGGTGACGTCGGCGATGCCGGGCCCACCGGCGACGATGCGCACCATGTGCGGCGTGAGCCGGGTGCGCTAGAGCACCTCCAGCACGATCTGCGGCCGCCGCGGGCGGTTTCCGGGAGTGCTCATCGATGTCCTTCCGTGCTCACGGTGCGGGGGTCGAGCGGCACCACCGTAGGGGTGCCGGTGACGGGGTCGGGCACGACCAGGCAGCGCAGCCCGAACACCTCGTCGATCAGCTCGGCGGTGATCACCTCGTGCGGCGGGCCCGCGGTGACCACCCGGCCCTCCCGCATGACGACGAGGTGGTCGGCGTAGCGGGCCGCCTGGCCGAGGTCGTGCAGGACGGCCACGATCGTCCGGCCGCCCTCGTGCAGCGACCGGAACAGCTCCATCAGCTCGTACTGGTGGGCGATGTCGAGGAACGTCGTCGGCTCGTCCAGCAGCATGATCGGGGTGTCCTGGGCGAGCAGCATCGCCACCCACACCCGCTGCCGCTGCCCGCCGGACAGCTCGGCGACCAGCCGTCCGGACAGCTCGGTCAGCCGGGTCGCCTCCAGCGCCGACCGGACGGCCTCCTCGTCGGAGCCGCGCCACTGGTGGATCAGGTTCTGGTACGGCGCCCGCCCGCGGGCCACCAGGTCGGCGACCCGGATGCCGTCCGGGGCGAGCGAGCTCTGCGGGAGCAGCCCGATGCTGCGGGCGGCCTCCTTCGGCGGGTAGGACGCGATCTCCTTGCCGTCGAGCAGGATCTGCCCGGACGACGGCGGCAGGATCCGGGACAGCGCGCGCAGCACCGTGGACTTGCCGCAGCCGTTCGGGCCGATGATCGCGGTGAACGAGCCGTCCGGGATGTCCAGCGACAGGTCGTCGGCGACGACCCGCCCGCGGTAGCCGATCGCGGCGTCGCGGGTGACGAGCCGAGCGTGCGTCCCGTGTGACGAGGTGTTCAACGAGGGGGCTCCCGGGTCGGTCATGCGAACGTTCCGTACTGCCGCCGTGCCTCGCGGACGAGCAGCCAGATCAGGTAGCAGCCGCCGAGGCAGACGGTGATCAGCCCGACCGGGATGGCCCGGTACACCTCGGCGATCGCCAGGCTCAGCAGGTGCGCCGAGGCGAGCAGCGCCGCGCCCATCGCGGCGGAGGCCGCGGTGCTGACCCCGGGGGAGCGGGTGAGCCGCCGGGCCAGCTGCGGGGCGGCGAGCGCGACGAACCCGATCGGGCCGGCCGCCGCGGTCACCAGCGCGGTGGTCGACACGCCCACGACGAGCAGCCCGAGCCGGGCCGCGCCGACCCGGGTGCCCTGGGTGACGGCGGCGTCGTCGCCGAGCTCGAGGCGGCGCAGCGCCGGGGACAGCAGCACGGTCGCGACGACGATCACCGCGGCGATCCCCAGCGAGGGCAGCATCGGCGTCCAGGTCACGTCGGCGATCGAGCCGGCCGCCCAGAACCCGACGACCATCGCGTCGTCGATGTCGGCGCGGGTGACCAGGTAGGAGTTGACCGAGGTGAGCATCGCCGAGATCCCGATCCCGACGATGATCAGGCGGAACCCGGCGATGCCGCCGCGGTAGGCCAGCACGTACACCGCGAACGCGGTGAGCAGACCGCCGGCCAGCGCCGCGAACGCGACGTTCCAGTAGCTGCTCGCGCCGACGACCAGCAGGGTCAGCACGACCCCGGTGTAGGAGCCGGCGTCGAAGCCGATCACGTCCGGGGAGCCCAGCGGGTTGCGGGTCAGCGACTGGAAGATCGCCCCGCCGATGCCGAGCAGCGCACCGAACACCAGCGCCGCGAGCACCACCGGCAGCCGCCACTCGGTCACGATGATGCGCTGGAACTCCCGCCCGCCGCCGAGCAGTGCCTGCACGACCTCGCCGACGCCGAGCCGGAAGTCGCCCAGCCCCAGCGACACGACGGAGACCGCCACGGCGACCGCGAGGACCGCCGCGGAGACCGCCAGCAGCCGGACGCCGACGCGGCCGGAGAGCCACCGGGTACGGACCGTGCGGGTCGTGTAGCCGAAGTCCACCCGCTCGTCGGGGCGGGTCGGTGTGGTCGTCACAGGCTGCTCGCCTCCCTCCGGCGGACCAGCGCGATCAGCACCGGTGCGCCGATGACCGCCGCGACGACCCCGACCTCGATCTCGCTGGGGCGCACGAGCACCCGGCCCAGCACGTCGGCGACCAGGACGAGCACCGGCGCGGCCAGCGCCGAGTAGGCGATGATCCACCGCTGGTCCGGGCCGACGCACCAGCGCACCACGTGCGGCACCATCAGCCCGAGGAACGCGATGCCGCCGGTCAGCGCCGTCGCGCCGCCCGCCAGCAGGGTGACGACGCCGATGCCCAGCACCCGGGTGCGGCCCACCCGGGTGCCGAGCGAGGCCGCCAGGTCGTCACCGAGGGCGATCGAGTTCAGCGGCCCGGCCAGCGCCAGCGCGCCGATCAGGCCGACCAGGAGGAACGGCGCGACGAGCAGCGTGTCCTCCATCGTGGTCCGCGCCAGCGACCCCAGGCCCCAGTTGCGGAACGACCGGAACGTGTCCGGGTCGATCAGGGTGAGGAACGTGGAGAACCCGTTGAGCACCGCGCCGAGCGCCACCCCGGCCAGGACCAGGGTGACCGGGGACGCCGTCCCGCTGCCCGCGGAGCCGATCACGAAGACCACGACGGTGGTCACCGCGGCGCCGAGGAAGGCGAACCACACGTACTGGGAGATGCCGGCGAGCCCGAACACCCCGGCGCCCAGGGTCACGGCGAACCCGGCCCCGGCGTTGACACCCAGGATCCCCGGTTCGGCGAGCGGGTTGCGGGTCAGCGCCTGGATCAGCGCCCCGGCGACGCCCAGCGCGGCGCCGACGGCGATCCCGAGCAGCGTGCGGGGCCAGCGCTCGGTCCAGACGATGATGGACGCCTGCGACCCGTCCCGGCCCCACAGCGCCGACCACACCTGGTCGTAGCCGAGCGGGTTCGCGCCGTGCGCCAGGCTCAGGATCACCGCCGCCATCAGTGCCGTGAGGATCGTGGCCAGCCCGAGTGCGCGGCGCCGGTACAGCGACGACGACCGGGCGGGGGAGTCCCCCCGCCCAGTGCGCCGTGCGGTCGCGACGCCGGCTCGCGGTGCGTCGTTCATGTCGCGCCCGTTCCCATCACGTGCACACCGTCAGGCGGTGCCCAGCGCGTTGATCCGCTCGGACAGCCGCTGCACGGTCCACGGCAGGCTGGTCACGCTGGCGCCGCGGCGCAGCACCCAGGTCATGGCGCTGTCCGGGTCGTCGATGGTGATGCCGAGGTAGCGGCCCTCGGCGACGGGGGGCAGCGACTGGAACAGCGGGGTGGCCTCGCGCGCGGTCTTCGAGGCGGGATCGGTGTAGAACACGACGAGCACGTCGGCGTCGAGCTGGCCGATCTGCTCGTCGGCGACGCCGGCGTCGGCGGTGAAGTTCTCGGCCAGCGGATTCGGCATGAACCCCATCCGGCGCGTCGCGGCCTCGGCGGTCCCGCCGGCGGCGGTGTAGTAGTCGATACCGCTCTGGGTGTAGTCGGTGGCGATCGTGATCGTCCGGTCCGCGTAGTCCGGGTTCTCCTGCGCGACCCGGTCGATGGCCTGCTCGGCCTCGGTGACCGCGGTGTCGGACGCGGCGCTCAGGTCCAGCGCCTCGCCGATCATCCGCTGGGTGTCCTGCCAGCTGATCTGATCACCCTTGACCTGGGTCGGGTTCTCCAGCACCGGGGCGATCGAGCTGAGCCGCTCGAAGGTGGGCTCGTCCTGGACCCAGTTGGTCGCCACGATCAGATCCGGTCGGGTCGAGGCGATCCCCTCGAAGTTGATCGGATCGCGCCGGGTGACGGTGTCGCGGAACTCGACTCCCGACAACCACTCCTGGCTCCGCCACGGCCACTCGCTCTCTTCGGCCATCGTGTAGACGGGGGTGACGCCCAGGGCCTCCAGCGCGTCCATGTTCGGCGAGAAGCCGATCACGGCGATCCGCTCGGGCCGCTGCTCGAGCACCGTCTCGCCCGCCCACGTGGTGAGCGTCAGCGGGTACTGCGTGGCTCCCTCGGCGGGCGGAAGCGCGGTGGCACCGGGGCTCGGAGCGTCACCGTCGTCGGAGGGTGTCGCGCAGCCGGCGAGCGCGAGGAGGGCTGCGAGCGCGATGGCAGGAACCACGGACCACCGGCTGCGGCGGGGCACGGTGAAGGCCATGACCGTCCTTTCGGGGAGTGGGATGAGACGCAACGGACTGCGATCAGATCCGGACTGATCGGACACTACGGGTCAGGTTAGGCAAATCTACCCTGACGGGACGCAGATCACGATGTGCCCGCGGGACGGCGCCGTATGAGGTGGCCGGAGCAGGACGGTGGCCGCGGCCGACACCGGGTGCGCGGGACCGGCCTCCGGCGAGGTTCGGCAGGTCAGCGGCTCGCTGGTGGATCTGCCCGGCGGGACCGGCGCCGGGTGTTCCCGGCACCCGGCGGTGGAGTCCCGAACCGACCTGGTGGCGACAGGAACGCGGGCTGCGGTGATTACCGGGGCCGTCGGCCCGGCCGCACGTGTCGGGGCGTCAGACGGATGGCGTGCTCGGGTGCTCGCCGAGGACGAGCCCGGCGCGAGCGTCGAGTACGGCGACGCTGTGACGCTCGAGTGTCGCGGCGAGGAGCTCCGCGATGCCCGTGGTCAAGGCCGGGGTGAGGCTGCGGAGTGCGGTGGCGGCGCGGTCGGCGGCCGAGTCGTCGGGGAGGGCGTCATCGGGGTGGGCCACGGCCGAGCCGCCGTCGACGAGGTGGGTCACGACCGCGTCGAGCAGATCACGAGCCATCCCGTCGAGGGCGGTGGTGGTGCGCCGGGCGAGGTCGAGGACGACCTCGCTCGGCACGCCTGCTCGGACGAGGTCGGCTGCGGCGGCGAGGATCTGCTGACTGGGCGCGGTGTGGGTGCCGCGGTGGTGGTGCACCAGCCCGGCGGCCACCAGGGCGTCGACGTCGGCCCCCGGGAAGAGCGCGGTCAGCGCCTCGGGTGTCATCGGGGTGGCCGGGCGGGGCGGCCACAGGGCGCTCACGGCGGTCTCCAGGCCGAGGACGACGCCGAGGTCGCGGCCGCGTTCCCACTCGGCGAGCAGCTCGGCGATGGTGACGGTGGTGTAGCCGCGGTCCAGGAGCCTGCCGATGATCCGCAGCCTGCCCAGGTGGGTGTCGTCGTAGAGCGCCCGGCGGCCGTCGCGGCGTGGAGGGTGCAGGAGCCCACGCTCCTGGTAGGAGCGCACGTTGCGCACGGTCATCCCGGCGGCGCGGGCGAGGTCGTCGATCCGGTAATCGGTGTCGGCGCCGTGTGGTGAGGGGCGCGGTTCCGGAGCGGGGGGTGGCATCGGGGCCATCGGGTGATTGTCGCGCAGTGCGTGCAGGAGACTCGATAGGGTGAACGACGGCCGGGCGATGTTGCCATAGTTCATTGGCACAGTTGCACATGGTGTGGACTCGACGGCGAATAGGGGCAGGCACCGTGCCGAGGCGGCACGTGGATCCGCCCGGATCAGGTGGAGGCGCTTCGGTGTGGTCCTCGCGCTGTCGTCCGGTGTCGTGCTGGCGATGCTCGTGGCTGCGGCGACGGGAGGGCTTCCCGTCGCGCTGGCCGCGGACGGCCGCCAGCATGTGAAGATCACCGCTGCGGAGCTCGGCGCCGTGGCGACCGGGGTGTTCCCGCAGTTCGTCCAGGACGCGGACGGGGACAGGCAGCCGGTGGTGGTCGTCGGGCTCGGGGACGTGCGGGTGCGCGGGCTGTGCGCCTCGGGTGCGGTCCCGACGCCGGTGGGGACCTGGGTGCTGCGGCTCGACACTCCGCCCGACGCGGAGGAGATCCGGGCGGGCGACGTGCAGTTCGCGATCGAGAGCGTCGACGGGCTCGGGGCGCTCGGTCAGCGTCTGCTGCTCAACCGGGAGCAGCAGACGCCGGAGGGGATCCCGCTGGATGTCGCGGCACCGGGGAACCTGCCGATCCTGGCGGAAGGGCTCCAGCTGGACCTGGCAGCCACCGTGCGGTGGGCGAGCGTCGCGGACCTGGGTCTGTCCGGGTTGGACCTGCGGATCGGCGACGACGTCGCGGAGTGCTTCTGATGGCGGGACGCACCCCGGTGCCCGGGATGTTCCGGCGCGCCGCCCGGGGCACGGCTCTGCGCGGGCGGCCGGTGGCGGCGGTGGTGTTGCTGGCCGTCTCCGGGGCGGCAGTGCTCCTGCTCCCTTCGAGCCGGCTGACGGTGCTCGTGGCCCCCGGCGCCGGCGGACTGACCGGACTCCTGGTCGGCGTACTGCTCCTCGGCTGCGCCGTCACCCTCGTGGTGAGCCCGCGACACACTGTGCCGTGCGGGGTGGCCGGCCTGCTGCTGGCGGTGGCGTCGCTGCTCACCCCGAGCCTCGGCGGTCTTCTGCTCGGGACGGCGTGTGGGCTCGTCGGCGGCTCGCTGGCGGTGGCCTGGGAACCTCGGGATCGCTGAGGGGCCCCGGTGCATGCCCTGCGGCGGGCGACACCGCGGACGAGTCGCAAGGTGCGCCGCCCCCGGCGTGACGAGTGCCACGAGCCCCCCGGGGGCGTGGACGGACGGTCGATCCGACCACGAGATCGAGCTCAGGGTGTGATCGGCACGTCCAGCTCCGTGGTCACGTAGAAGGTGCTGGAGGCGTGGTCGATGAAGCGTCGTTCGTCCGGCAGCACCACGGTCCGGTACCCGTCGGAGGCGAGCAGCTCGTGGATCGCCCCGACGTCGTCGAACCACTGCCGGACGACGGCGTCGACCTGCGGAGCTGCGAGGTCCCCGACCGCGGCCGGGGACTCCACGGTGTACCGGCGCACGAGCCGGCGCACCTCGTCCACGGACGCGAACAGCGGCGCGTGGTGCTCGCGGTGGTGCGCGGTGAACTGCGCCGCGGTGAGCTCCGGCAGGCGCCGGAGCAGGCTGACCAGGACGATCATCAGCGTTCCTCGGTGTCGGTGGGACGGTGCAGGAGCCGGGTGAAGGCGTCGCAGAAGGCGGCCGCGGCCCGGTCGGCCGCCGGGACGTCGCCGGCCATGCCCCAGAGACCATGGGGCAGTCGCGGGTGGTCGTGCAGCACGACCTCGACGCCCGCCGTCGCGAGTGCGCGGGCGTAGGACCACCCGTCGTCGCGGAGGGGGTCGACACCGCCGACGGCGACGACCGCGGGTGCGAGACCGTCCGGCGGGGGGTCGGCCAGCAGGTCGAAGCGCGGGTCGCGCCGGGCGCCGGGACGCGGTCCCAGGTAGTGCCGGAGGTACCAGCGGAGGGTGGCGTCGTCCAGGCCGGGTGCGGCGGCGTTGTCCCGGCGGGCCGGCAGGCCGGGATCGTCGGTGAGCAGGGGCTGGACGAGCAGCTGGGCCACCGGGGCCCCGGGCGTGCCCACCAGTGCGCGGGCGGCGCCCGCGGCGAGGTTGCCCCCGGCGCTGCTGCCCGCGACGGCGACCGGCCCCGCGTCCCGTGCGACCCGCGCGACGGACTCGACGGCGTCGTCGACGGCGGCGGGGAACGGGTGCTCGGGGGCGAGGCGGTAGTCGATCGAGACCACCGCCCACCCGGTGCGGGTGCAGAGCATGCGCGCCTGGCGGTCGTGGCTGTCGAGATCACCGGTGACGAACCCGCCACCGTGGAAGAAGACGACCGTCCCGGGCGGCGCCGCGCCCCCGGGCAGGTAGCGGCGCGCGGCCGGTGCGCGGCCGGACAGCGGGAGCGTGAGCTCCTCGACCGTGCCGACGTCGTCGTCCCGGTCGGCGGGGATCCGTGCCGACCGGGACGATCGCGCCTGCTCGGGGGTGAGGGTGTGCAGCGGCGGCCCGTTGCGGCGCGCCAGCAACCGGGCGGCGTCCGGATCGAGGTGTCGGCTCACCCCTGCGGTTCTACGGACCGCCCCGGTGCCCGTTCACGTGCGTTTCGCTGTGCGAAACGGTGTCACGGAGACGGCGCGAGCCGATCTACGGTCCTCCGAGGACCGGCGCCGTCGCCGGGAAGGAGGATCGGATGCCGTCGCACCGTGGCGACTACACCATCGAGTCACTCGCGCGTGGGCTCCGCGTGCTCACCGCGTTCGGACCGGCACGACCGGAGATGTCGTTGCAGGACATCGCCGACCACGTCGACGTCAGCAAGGCCGGTGCGCTGCGGCTGGGCCACACTTTGTGCGAGGCGGGGTTCCTGGTCCGCGTCGGTGACGGGCGCGGCTACCGCCTCGGCCCCACGGCCATCACCGTCGGGCTCGCGACGACGGCGACGATGGCCCTGCCCGAGGTCGCCGAACCGCTGCTCGTGGAGCTGCGGGACGTCACGGGGGAGACCGCGCAGCTCGCCGTCCCGCACGGGACCGACGCGGTCATCGTCGGGCGCGTCCCCTCCCGCCAGTTCCCCCCGAACCCCGTCTACATCGGTCACCGGGTGCCGATCCACGCCGGTTCGCTGGGCCGGGCCATGCTCGCCGCCGCCCCGGCCGGGACGTGCGACGAGGTGCTCGCCCGGTCCGAGCTCCCCGCCCTGACGCCGCGCACCGCCACCACCCCCGAGGCGATCCGGAGCGACCTGGACCGGACCCGGCGCCGGGGCTGGGCGCTCAACGACCAGCAGACGACGGTCGAGCACCGGTCGCTGGCCGCCGCGATCCGCGTCCCCTCCGGAGCGCCCGTCGGCGCCGTCAACATCACCGTGTCCGCGTCGCGGGTCGGCGCCCGCGTCCTGGCCCGCACCCACGCGGCCGCCGTCGTGCACGTCGCGGCGCGGATCTCCGAACTGCTGCCGGAGGACTTCGCCGGCCGCACCGACGTCGCCTGATGCGACCCCGCCCCGCCGACAAGGACCTCTCCTCATGCTGACCCTGGCCATGCTGGCCGCGTTCCTCGGGCTCGTCCTCTCCGGACGCGTGTCGGTGGTCGTGGCCCTGGTGGGCGTACCGATCGTGTTCGCCCTGCTCGCCGGTGCCGGTGGCGACCTGGGCGGGATCGTCGGTGACGGCATCGCCACCGTCGCCCCGACCGCGGCGCTGATCCTCTTCGCGGTGCTGTTCTTCAGCATCCTGCTCGACGCCGGCCTGTTCGATCCCCTCATCACCGTGCTCCGCCGGTTCGCGAGGGACGACCCGATGCGGGTCGTGCTCGCCACCGCCGTGCTGACACTGCTGGTCGCCGTCGACGGCGACGGCTCCTCGACCTACATCATCGTCGTCTCGGCGCTGCTGCCGGTGTACCGGCGTCTCGGGATGCGGGTCGAGCTCCTGGCCGTGGTCGCGGTGATGGCCGCGGGGACCGCGACGCTGCTGCCGTGGGGCGGACCGGTGATCAAGGCCCCGACCGCGCTCGACGTCGACGTCGTCGAGGTGTACGCGCCGCTGGTCGTCCCGCAGCTGGCCGGGGCCGCCGCCGTCCTCGGGCTGGCCGCCGTGCTGGGCAGCCGCGAACGCAGCCGCCTCGGCGCTCTCCGTGAGCGGGTCGCCGTCGCGCCGGCCGCCGGTACCGATCCACCGAGCGCGGCCGTCCAGGGGGACGAGCCCGCCGAGCAGGATCTGCGACGGCCGCGCCTCGCCCTGGCGAACCTCGTCCTCGCGCTGGCGGTCATGGCACCCTTGATCGCCGGCTGGGTCGAACCCGTCCTGCTGTTCGTCGCCGGCACCGTCGTGGCGCTGCTGCTCAACTATCCGGACCCGGCGACCCAGGCACGTCTGCTGCGGCGCCACGCACCCAACGCGATCCCCGTCACCGTGCTGATCTTCGCCGCCGGGGTGTTCACCGGCGTGCTGTCCGGGACCGGGATGGCGGAGTCGCTGGCGACGTCGCTGGCGGCCCTCGTGCCGCCCGACGCGGGCGCCGCGGTCCCGCTGGCCACCGCACTGCTGGCGTTCCCGCTCACGTTCGTCGTCCAGCAGGACACGTTCTACTTCGGTGTCCTCCCCGTGCTCAGCGGGGCCGCCGCCCAGTTCGGGGTGCCCGCCGAGGCCGTCGCCCGCGCGGCGGTGGTCGCGCAGCCGCTGCACGCCTACAGCCCCACGGTCGCCGCGCTGTTCCTGCTGCTGGGGCTCCTGCGCCTGGACTACCGCGCCATGGTGCGGCTGGGGGTCCCGTGCGGACTGGCCGTGTCGGCGGTCGTGCTGGCCGTCGCACTGCTCACCGGGGCGGTGCCGCTGCCGTGACCTCGCCCGATCTGCTCGTCGCCACCTCCCGGAGCATCGCGACGGCCGCCTCCTGGAGCGGGGAGAAGAACTTCGTCCGCCGGTGGAACAGCCCGATCCCCTCGACGAGGTTCGCGTCGCTGATCGTGACGCTCCGCAACCGCCCGGCGTCGACGTCGTCGGCGAGCACGTAGGACGGGGAGAAGCAGCACCAGCCGTTCGCGGCCACCGCCCGCTTCATGGCCTCGGCGTGGCCGAGCCGCATGACGTAGGTCAGCTCGCCGGCCCCGTGGCGGCGCAGCTGGTCGCCCAGCGTGCGGTCGAACGCCACACCGGCGGGGACGCCCACGAGCGGCAGGCCGGCGAGCTCGGCGAGGGTGATCGTGTCACCGTCCGGCGGGCCGCCGGGCGCGGCGGCGAGCACCAGCGGTTCCTCCCACAGCCGCTCGGCGTGCAGGGGCTCGGGATCGAGCTCGTCGGAGAAGGTGGCGACGGCGAAGTCGGCGTCGCCGGTGGCGACGCTGCGGAGCGCCGCTGCCGGCTCGCTGATGTGGACGGTGATGTCGGCACCGGGGCGTTCGTGGCGCAGCCCGGTGAGCAGCGGGGGCACGAGGTAGGTGCCGATCGCCATGCTCGTCGCGACCGTCAGCGACCCGGCGAGTCCCGCACCGAGGTTCTCGATGTCGCGGCGGACCTGGGCACTGCCGGCCAGCACGTCGGCCGCCCAGGCGTGGAAGCGCCGACCGGCCTCGGTCAGCGCGATGCGGCGTCCGTCCCGGACGAACAGCGGCGCGCCTGCCGCCTTCTCCAGGGTGCGGAGCTGCGCCGACACCCAGGGCTGTGCCACGTGCAGCCGCTCGGCGGCGCGGGTCACGCCGCCCTCCTGGACCACCGTGCAGAACAGGTCGAGGCGGCGCAGCTGCAGCTGAAGCATACGAAAAAGCATATCGATTCATGGCTGGACTCGTAGTGGTGTTATGTGATGCGGCTCCCTAGCGTCCCTGACACCACCACGGACGAGGAGGTCTGCGCTGAATCCGCTGTTCGGCGGCAACACCCTCAAGCTCGGACTGTTCTGCACCAACGGCTCCGGTGCGTCCCAGACCCTGGTGCCGGAGGCGTCGGAGACGTCGTGGGCCATGTCGTTGCGCACCGCCCGGGCGGCCGACCGGGCCGGCTTCGAGGCCGTCGTCCCCTTCGCCCGCTGGAAGGGCTACCCGGAGAACAGCCCCGGGCACCGGTCCGGACGCGTGATGGACCCCTTCACCTGGGCGGCGGGGATCGCCGCCGCCACCGAGAACATCGGCGTCCTCGCCACCTCGCACGCCCCGACGCTGCACCCGATCGTCGCCGCGAAGCAGGCGGCGACCGTCGACCGCATCTCCGGCGGCCGGTTCGCGCTGAACGTGGTCGGCGGCTGGAACCGGCCGGAGCTGGAGATGTTCGGCGCTCCGCTGCGTGAGCACGACGAGCGCTACGACCACCTCGCCGAATGGCTGCAGGTGACGCGCAGGCTCTGGACGGAGACCGGCGAGTTCGACTTCCACGGCAGCTTCTTCGACGTCGTCGGCGGTGTGTCGGAACCGAAGCCGGTGCAGCCCGCGATCCCGATCATGAACGCCGGTGGGTCCCCGCGGGGGATGCGGTTCGCCGCCGAGCACGCCGACCTGTGCTTCGTGATCGTGCACTCCGAGGACGAGGACGAGATCCGCGACCAGATCCAGGGCTACAAGCAGATGGCCCGCGACGAGTTCGGCCGCGAGGTCCGCGTCTGGACCCACACCGCGGTCGTGCAGCGGGACACCGGGGCCGAGGCCGAAGCGTACTACCGGCGGTTCTCGGTCGAGCAGGAGGACACCGGGAGCGTCGACGCCTGGATGCGACTCCAGGGGGCGAACACCCAGGTGATGCCCCCGGCCGTGCTGGCGGCGATGCGGCAGCGCTTCGCGGCGGGTGCGGGTGGGTTCCCGCTGGTCGGCACCGCGGAGACGATCTCCGAGCGGCTCGCGATGCTCAGCCGGGCCGGGATCGAGGGCGCGCTGCTGACCTGGGTGGACTACGACGCCGGGCTCGACGCCTTCACCCGCGAGGTGCTGCCCCGTCTCGAGGACGCCGGACTGCGCGCACCGGTGGGCCCGCTCACGTCGTCGGCCGGCCACGCGGAACCGGCGGTGATCGGATGAGGCTCGCCCGCTTCCGCACCACCTCCGGCGAGGCAGGGTTCGGCATCGTCTCCGGCGACGAGGTCGTCCGGCTCGACCACCGTGTCGACACCTTCGGGTCCGTGCTCGCCCGGCTACCGGCGGACCGCCCCGACGACCCCCGGCTCCCGGTCGGCGACCTGCGCTGGGACCCGCCCATCGGGGACCACGCCAAGATCGTGTGCGTCGGCTTCAACTACGCGGCCCACGCCTCGGAGTCGGAACGCCCGGCCACCGACGGCCCGGACCACCCGACGCTGTTCACCCGGTTCGCCGACTCGTTCGTCGGTGCCGGGACCCCTGTCGTCCGGCCGGCCTCCGACGACACCCTGGACTGGGAGGACGAGGCCGCACTGGTGATCGGGGCCCCGGGCCGCCGGATCCCCGCCGAGGACGCCTGGCGGCACGTCGCCGGCGTCACCTGCATCGCCGAGAACAGCGTCCGGTCCTGGCAGCTGCACTCGAACCAGGCCACCGCGGGGAAGAACTGGCACCACAGCGGTGCCGTCGGCCCGTGGGTCACGACCGTCGACGAGGTCGGCATCGGACCGCCGCGCGTCACCACCCGCCTCAACGGGACGACGGTGCAGGACGACACGACCGACCGTCTCACCTTCGGGTTCGCCGAGCTGGTCGCCTACGTCAGCACCCTCACCCCGCTGCGGCCAGGGGACCTGATCGCGACCGGTACGCCGAAGGGAATCGGGTTCCGGATGGACCCGCCCCGGTTCCTGCGGCCGGGCGACGAGCTTGAGGTGGAGGTCTCGGGCGTCGGGACCCTGCGGCACGGCGTCGTCGACGAGGCCCGCACGACGGTGGAGGCGACCCGATGAAGCTCTGGACCGAGGACGACGTGCGTTCCGGGCCGACCCTGCCGCAGGTGATCGACTCGCTGGAGGCGGTGCTGTCCCACGAGGCCGCCGGCTCGGCCTGGAACCTCGACAAGACCATGACAACGTGGCCGCACGGCGACGCCCGCGGCAGCGCGCACGCGCTCGGTGCGCTCGACCGCGACGCCGACCTGGCGATCTTCAAGACGTGGGTCAACACCCCCACCGGTGCGAGCGCGCTGATGACGGTGTTCTCCGCCGGTGACGGCGCGACCCTCGGCGTCGCCGAGGCGGGTGCGGCCGGTGCGCTGCGGGCCGCCGCGATCTCCGGCGTGGCGACGCGGGTGATGGCGGACCCGGACGCCGACGAGCTCGCCGTCCTGGGGGCGGGACGCCAGGCGCTGCGGCAGGTCGAGGCCGTCGCCGCGGTCCGCCCGCTGCGCCGGGTCCGGCTCTGGAACCGCACCACGGAGCGCGCGCACGCGCTGGCCGACCAGGTCCGCGGCGAGCTGGGGCTCGACGCGGTCGTCGCCGGCTCGGTCGGCGAGGCGACCCGGGACGTCCCGGTCGTCACCCTGGTCACCCGCGCGCCCGAGCCGTTCCTGCGGCTGGAGCACCTCGCGCGGGGCGCCCACCTGAACGCGGTCGGCGCCATCCTGCCCTCGCACGCCGAGTTCGACCCGGCCCTGCTCGGGGAGTCCGCGCTGACCGTCGTCGACAGCGAGACCAACGCACGCCGCGGCTCACGCGAGCTGCGCGAGTACTTCGGCCCCGCGGAGACCGACGGATGGGGAGCCCTGCGGCGGCTCTGCGACGTCGTCGCCGGGAAGGCGGAACGGCCGTCCAGGCCCCGCTGCACGGTGTTCAAGGGAATGGGCATGGGCCTGTCGGATCTGGCGGTCGCCCGCCTGCTCGTAGGAGGACGTTCGTGAAGTTCCGCAGTGACCCCGCCCGCATCCGGGGATCCATCGCCCCGGTCGTCACACCCTTCACCGCCGACGGTGCGCTCGACCTCGCCTCGCTGCGCGGGCTGGTGCGCCGGCAGATCGAGTCGGGCTCGCACGGCGTCTCGGTCGGCGGCTCCACCGGGGAACCGTCGGCCCAGACCGTCGCGGAGCGGATCGAGGCGATCCGCTCCGTCGCCGCCGAGGTCGACGACGCCGTCCCGTTCCTGCCGGGGACCGGCTCGGCGAAGCTCGACGAGACCCTGGAGATCACCGCCGCCGCCCGGGACGCCGGCGCCGACGCGGCCCTGGTGATCACGCCGTACTACGCCCGCCCGACGCAGGAGGCGCTCTACACCTGGTACCGCACGGTCGCCGCGGAGTTCCCGGACCTGCCGATCGTGATCTACAACGTGCCGTCCCGGACGGCGGTCGACGTCGCCCCGGAGACCGTGGCCCGGCTGTTCGCCGACTGCGACAACGTCGTCGGCATCAAGGAGACCACCAAGGACTTCGAGCACTTCTCCCGCGTGCTGCACCTGTGCGGGCGGGAGCTGCTGGTGTGGTCGGGCATCGAGCTGCTCGGACTCCCGCTGCTCGCCCTCGGCGGGGCCGGCTTCGTCTCCGCGGTGTCCAACCTGGCCCCGGCTGCCGTCGCGCGCATGTACGAGGCCTGGGAGGCGGGGGACCACGAGACCAACCCGGCCCCGGCGAAGTGGGTCCTGCACCAGCAGGGACACCTGGCGTCGGCGCACGTCCGCGCCCCGCTCCTGCCGCTGGGCGACGACGGCCTGCCCCGGGTCCGCGCCCTGCTCGAGCAGGGCGCGGCGCTCCTCGGGCCGTCCTGAACCGACCCCGCCGACCTCACACAGGAGACCACCGTGAGCACGGACATCCTGACCAACGCGTTCTCCATGGCATCGCCCTCGCAGTCCTGGACCGGACTCTGGGCGCACCCCGAGTCCGAGGCCACGCGGTACACCACGCTCGACCACTGGGCCGATCTCGCGCGGACCGCGGAACGGGGCCTGATCGACGGCATCTTCCTCGCCGACGGCCTCGGCATCCACGACGTCTACCAGGGGGCGCCGGACGCGATCATGCGCGCCGGCGGGATGTTCCCGGTCAACGACCCGATGATGATGATCCCGGCGATGGCGGCGGCCACCTCGGACCTGTGCTTCGGCGTGACCGCCAACTCGACCTACGAACCGCCGTACCTGCTCGCACGCAGGTTCTCCACGCTGGACCACCTCACCGACGGCAGGGTGAGCTGGAACGTCGTCACCGGCATCCAGCCCTCCGCCGCGCGGGCGATGGGCGTCGAGCCGGTGCCCCACGACCAGCGCTACGACATCGCCGAGGAGTACATGGACCTCATGTACCGGCTGTGGGAGGAGAGCTGGGAGGACGGTGCCGCCGTCCGCGACCGGGACCGCCGCGTCTTCACCGACCCCGCCCGCGTGCACCGTGTCAGGACCGAGGGCCGGTACGCGTGCGAGGCGTTCCACCCGTGCGAGCCGTCCCCCCAGCGCACGCCCTTCATCTACTCGGCGGGCGGGTCGCCCCGGGGGATGCGCTTCGCCGGGACGCACGCGGAGGCCGCGTTCATGTCGGTGAGCGACAAGGGGCACGCCCGGCGGCTCGTCGACGGGTACCGCGCGGCCGCGGTGGACGCCGGCCGCAGCGCCGACAGCGTGAAGGTCTTCAACGCGATCACCGTCGTCGTCGCCCCCACCGAGGCCGAGGCCCGGGACGTCGAGGCCCAGTGCCGCGAGTACAGCGACGGCGAGGGCAATCTCGCGATGCTCTCCGGGTTCATCGGCCAGGACCTCTCGAAGTACGGCTGGGACGACCCGGTCGAGCACGTCGAGAGCGACGCGATGCAGTCGGTGCTCGACGCGATGACCCGCCACAACGGCGGGCGGACCGTCCGGATCCGGGACATCGCCTCGTTCAGCGGTCTCGCCGGGATCGAGGCCTACGTCGTCGGCTCGCCCTCCCAGGTCTGCGACGAGCTGATCTCCTGGGTCGACGGGACCGGCATCGACGGGTTCAACCTGCTCCGCACGATCGAGCCGGGCGGGCTCCGCGCCTTCACCGAGCTCGTCGTGCCGGAGCTGCAGGACCGCGGCCGGTACAAGACCGCGTACCGGCCGGGGACCTTCCGGGAGAAGATGTTCCCGCACGGGGGACCGCACCTGCCGGCCGACCACGTCGGCGCCCGGTACCGGCGCGGCGCCGCCCCGGCCCGCGAGCCGGTCTCGCGGTGAACGCCGTGGTTCCGCGCAGCGGTCCTCCGGCGCGGGGACGCACCATGATCGACGCACCCGTCACCACCGCGGTGATCACGGCGGGCGGACCGCCTGTCGCGGACGTCGCCGACCGGTTCACGACGAGCCTCACCGGGACCCGGCCGACCCGGATGACCACCGCGACCGGGTCGACCGACCTCGTCGCCGTCGCCCGCGACGCCGACGTCCTCGTGGTCGCCGCGGTCGTCCGTGACGGCGAGCTGCCCGTGGACCTGACCCGGGCGCTCGAGCGCCGGTCCGGCACCCGTCCGGCCGCAGGAGTGGCGTTCGCCCTGTGCGTGGCCGAACCGTCGGATCACACCGTCGTCGAGTGGCAGCTCAGGCCCGCACTCGTCGCCGCCGGTCTCGTCTGCCCCACACCGGGGTTGACGCTGCCGCCCCGCCAGGACCCCGGCCCTGCCATCTCCGCCGTGTGCCGCTACTGGCGGTTCACGGTTCCCGGACCGGTCGAGCAGGCCCGGCGGGCGCGGAGGGCCGCGGCATGACGGCGGAGACGCTCGCACCGGACGTCCTGCGCTCGGTGTTCGGTGCCTGCCCGTCGGGCGTCGTCGCCGTCTGCGGGACGGTCGCGGGGGAGCCGGTCGGCATGGCGATCAGCACCTTCGTCCCGGTGTCGCTGGACCCTCCGCTCGTCGCGGTCTGCGTCCAGCAGAGCTCGAGACCTGGCCGGTGCTCCGCGAGGTCCCCGTCCTCGGCCTCAGCGTCCTCGCGCATCCGCACGAGCACGCGGCACGTTCCCTGGCGGCCCGCAGCGGCGACCGGTTCGCCGGGATCGCGACCTCGGCCACCGGGGGAGCGGTGCACCTCGACGGCAGCGTCGCGCAGCTCACCTGCTCCGTCGACGGCGAGACCGTCACCGGTGACCACCTCCTCGTGCTGCTGCGGGTCCACAGCGCACGTTCGAACGACGACGCCGACCCGCTGGTCTTCCACCGCAGCGGCTTCACCGGCGTCCGTACCCACGGAGAGGAACGCACATGACCACCACTGACGTGACCCGTGCCGGCTCCGGCGCCCGCGCCGTCGACATGTCGGGCGAGGGATCGGCACGGCCCACCCCCTGGGCCCCGCTGAAGATCACCGCGGCGGAGATCCGGGAGACCGTCGAACGGCTGTCGGAGGGACCCACCCCCGCCGACGGCCGGCGTTCGGCGGCGCTGGTCCATCCCGAGTCGACGTCCGGACGCAGCTTCGCCCCGGGGTGGAGGTCGTCGTCGAGGTGTTGCTGCCCGGCGAGCGGACGACACCCGTGCGGCGCAACTCCAGCCTCGTCCAGATCGGTCTCGAGGGCACCGGGAGCATCCAGGTCGGGGACACGACGCTGGAGCCGGCCACCCGCGACGTGGTCACCGTGCCCTCGATGAAGCCGCACCGGTTCGTCAACACCGGCGACCGGCGATGGGTGCGGCTGGCCTACTCGAACGCTCCGCTGCTCGAGTTCCTCGGCACCCACTTCCGGGAGGAGCTCGCCGAGGACTGGGTCCCCGGGGTACCGGTCGACGGGCCGATCGACATGGAGGAGGCCGACGACGTCGCCGACCGCGGCACCGCACCGGACCACGAGGTCTCGCCGACCGGGGCGCGCCTGCGCGGTTACGAGTACCTGGTCGACATCGAGCCCGTCCCGGACCGGGCGCTGCACTGGCCCTACCGGGCGGTCGCGGACCTGATGTCGCAGACCCTCGGGGACGGCAGGCGCACGATCATGGCGCTGTACAACCCGGCGACCGAGCGCCGACAGGGGGCTACCGGCAGCTTCTTCGTCACGCTCTCCCGGATCCCGCAGGGGGTCCGGCAGCGGCCGGAGGGCCCCGGCCACCGGCACAGCTCGGTCGCCATCAACTACCACGTCGAGGGCACCGGCTACTCCGTCGTCGACGGGCAGCGGATCGACTTCGGCCCCGGCGACCTGCTGCTCTCCGCGCCCTCCTGGCGGGAGCACGCGCACTACCCGAGCGACAGCGGACTCACCGTCTACACGGTCCAGGACCACCCGCAGCACATCGGCATGGAATCGCTGATCTGGCAGGAGGACCTCGGTGGGCCGATCCTCGCGCTCGGGCTGGAGAAGGGTCAGACCGGCTACGTCGCCCCGCGGAACTGGGACGACGAGTGAGCACCTCCCTCGCCGCCGGTGACACGGTCCGGCTCGACGACGCCCTCGCGCTGGCCGGGACCGGACGCCACACCGGCGCCGGGCACGGCGTCGACGTCGCCGACCCGGCGACCGGCGCCGTGCTCGCCACCCTCACCGACGACGACACCGACGACGCCCGCCGCGCCGCCGACACCGCGGCCGAGGCGTTCGCCGGGTGGGCGGCGACTCCACCGAGGACCCGGTCGGACGTCCTCGTGGCGGCCCACCGGCTGATGATCGAGCGCGCCGACCGGCTCGCCGCCCTCGTGTCCTCGGAGAGCGGCAAGTCCCGGGGCGACGCCCGCGCGGAGATCACCTACGCCGCCGAGTTCCTCCGCTGGTTCGCGGAGGAGGCGGTGCGACCGGACGGACACTTCGGCACCGCCCCCGACGGCCGCAGCACCACCGTCGTCACCGCGCAGCCGGTCGGGGTCGCCGCACTCGTCACCCCGTGGAACTTCCCCGCGGCGATGGTCACCCGCAAGGTCGCCCCCGCGCTCGCCGCGGGCTGCACCGCCGTGCTCAAGCCCGCGGCGGAGACGCCGCTGACCGCCCTGGCGATCGCCGGCCTCCTCGGCGAGGCCGGGGTCCCGGACGGTGCGGTGCAGGTGGTGGTCACCTCGCGGTCCGGTCCGGTGGTCGCGTCCCTGCTCGACCATCCGGCGGTGCGCAAGCTGTCGTTCACCGGTTCCACGGGCGTCGGCCGCCTGCTGCTCCGCCAGGCTGCCGACCGCGTGGTCACCAGCTCGATGGAGCTGGGCGGCAACGCACCGTTCGTCGTCTGCGCCGACGCGGACGTCGAGGCGGCCGTGGCGGGAGCGGTGATCGCGAAGCTCCGCAACGCCGGGCAGGCCTGCACCGCGGCGAACCGCTTCCTCGTCCACGCCGACGTCGCCGACGCGTTCACCGATGCACTCGCCACGGCGTTCGACGCCCAGCGGGTCGGCCCGGCGACCGATCCCGCGAGCGACATCGGGCCGCTCATCGACCACCATGCCGTCGCACGGATCCAGGGCCGTGTCGACGACGCGCTGGGACGCGGCGCCGTCCTGGCGAACCGGCCGGGGCCGGTACCGGACGCCGGGTCGTACCTCGCTCCGATGGTGCTGCGCGACGTCCCCGCGGACTCGGCCCTGGTCGTGGAGGAGACCTTCGGCCCGGTCGCCCCGATCCTCACCTGGCGCGAGGTCGACGACGTCGTGCGGTCGGCGAACTCCACCGAGTACGGGCTGGCGGGCTACGTCTTCTCCGGGGACACCGCTCTGGCACTGCGGCTCGGGCGGGCCCTGCGATGCGGCATGGTCGGGATCAACCGGGGAGTCGTCTCCGATCCCGCGGCGCCGTTCGGTGGGATGCGCCGGTCCGGGATGGGCCGGGAGGGTGCGCGGGACGGGATCCGGGCCTTCCAGGAGACCCAGTTCCTGTCCGTGGCGGGGATCTGAGGGCGGGGCTCCGGCCCGGCGAGCCGTGCGGTCCGGATCGGTGCGCTCGTCCGGGTGATCAGGTATCGGAACCGTGTCGTCGGGGTCCGGTTTCGGGGCCGGTGACTGGCAGGGTGGCACCTACCGGCGGACCCTCGTCCAGAGAGGTGCCGGAGCGTAGCCGGTCATGGCTCGCGGACCAGAGGAGGGAGCGTCGATGTCGCAGCCGTACCCCAGCCATCCCGTGTCCAGGCCGCCCGAGGGCAGCCGGATCGCCGCCATTCTCGCCCACCTCTCGGCGCCGATCGCCGCGGTGCTGAGCGCCGGGCTGCTGAGCCTGCTCGGCCCGCTGCTGGTCTGGCTGGTCAAGAAGGACGACCCGTTCGCACGCAGGGCCGCCGCCGGGGCGTTCAACTTCAACCTGTCGTTCTTGGGTGCTCTTCCTGCTCAGCTGGGTGCTGATCTTCACCGTGGTCGGGATCCTCGTCGCTCTCCCGCTCATGCTCGTCCTGTTCGTGGTCTCCGCGTGGTGCCACATCAAGGGAGCGATCCGGGCGTCGAACAACGAGACCTACGACTACCCGTTCCAGCTCCGGGTGCTGTCCTGACGGATCGCGGCTGCCTCAGCCGAGACTGAGCTGGACCTCGCCCGTCTCGACGTCGTCGGCGGTGAAGGTGACCTCGCCACGGTGGCTGATCTCGACGGTGTAGAAGGCGGAGTTCGGAACGTCGGTGACGGTGAACGGGAACGTGCACCCGTAGGAATCGGACTGGCCGGCCTCCAGATTCCCGACGCCGACGATGGCGCCGCTCGAATCCCGGACGGTGACCGCGGTGCCCTCGGTGATGTCGTCGTATCCGCCGTAGGTGACGCAGCTGCCGCCGCTGCCGTAGCTCGACGCCGACAGGGCGCTGGTACCGGTCACGACGGTCATCCGGCCCGTGACGTCGGTGCTCCGGTCGATGATGGTGACGAGGCCGAGCCCGACGACGAGTGCGATCACTCCGATGAGGAGACCCCGGCGCGCGGTCGGGGTTCCCAGCTGCACGTGTCGAGCGGGTACGGCGGTCTGCGGACGCTGCTGTTCGCGTTGCTGCTGCCAGTACCGGAAACGGTCCCACTCGGCCCGTCGCTGCTCCGGTGTCATCGACTCCCACGACTGCCCGTTCACTGACCGACCTCCGCTGTCCGGACGAGCCGCTGTTGGCCCGTTCAGTCGTGGTGTCGAGGGCGTCCGTCGGCGTGTTTCCGTGGTTCGTCAGAGTGGATGAGCTGGTGTCGCCAGGCGGACGGACACGGCTGCGGCTCGTGTCATGCATGCCGGGTACAGCTGTAGGGCGTCATCCGGGACGCCGCCGCAGCCGGTGTCTCGCAGGTGGAGCTCGCCGAACTGACCGGCTACCACCGCAACACCATCCGCCGGATCCTCGACGGCGACCCGGCACCGTGATCCGTCACGCGTGAGTCGGCTGCCTGGAGCCGTCGACGAGACAGACCCGGACGACCTCACGTCCAGCTGGTCGTCAGGGACAAGGTCGTCAGCGGATCCGACATCCACGCATCGAACTCGTCGAGGCTGACGAACAGCGGAGTGCCGTCGGAGCCCTCGGCGAGCTCGACCAGCTCCGTGAGGCCGGATTCCGGGTCGGCGTCCACGCTCGACCACAGGGCGTGGTCGACCTCCGGCACGACGGTCGTTTCGGCGTAGGCGCCGGACTCCGCACCGAGCGCGGCACCGGCGGCGCCGAGGAGGGCCGCAGCCTCGGCCGCGGCACCTGCTTCAGTCTCGAGCAACGCCAGCCCGTCGTCGCCCGGGTCGCCGGAATGGACCGCGGCGATGGCGAGCTGGATCCCCTGCACGATCAACGTCGCCGAGACCTGTCCGACGAATCCTCCGACGAGGGCACCCACGACGGGGACGGGGAGGACCGTCTGTCCCACGGCCCCGCCGGCCCACGCCATCCCTGCCTGGAACGTCACGTCGCAGCTGATCTCTGCGAACTCCTCGCGGCTGACGTCGCCGCGGGCCAGTGAGATCGCAGCGTCGGCGACACCGAACGCCGCGGAGGCGACGGCCCCGGGGAGACCGCTCCCGGTGACGGAGGCGGGGACCTTCGCGTGGGTGAGCGCGATCCTCGCCCCGGCTCCCAGGCCCGCCAGGGCTCCGGAGCGTGCGGCGCTGCGGGCCGCCGCTCCGGCGGCGGTGCACGCCGCGGCGGCGGCCGTGGTCTCTCCGGCCCGGACCCGCGCCGTCTCGCGCGCGGCGGCGGCGAGTCCGGCGAACCCGCCGCCGATGACCGCGCCGGACGCGGCGGCCCCCACGACCTCCCGGCCTGCGGCCCGGGCCGCCAGGTGGTTCCCCCACCGGCCGACGTTCCCGGCCGCCCGGTGGACATCGTCGGTGTCGAGGGGCGTGCTGCTGACGTCTCCGTGCCTGACGGTGTCGGTGAGGTGTGCCCGGGTGTCGGCGTAGTCGTCCTGGTAGAGACCGTCGGAGTCGCGGAGCAGGGCCTTGTCGAGGAGCCGCTCGACGTGCTCGCGCTTGTCCCCGGCGACGAGGCGCTGCATGCCGCGGTACCGGGACTGGGCCAGCGCGCGCGTGGCGGCGGCCGCCCTGCCGTAGAGCTTGGCCTGGACCTCGTCGAGTACGCGCCCTTGGTCGACGATGCGCAGATCTGCGGGTGCGGTCGGCTCACCGCACGCGGCCGTGACCGTGGCACGGACCGAGGCGCCCTGACGGATGGCGTCCACGTTGAAGGTGTGTCCGTGCCACAGCTCGAACAGGTGCCCCGCCCGCTGCTCCTGACCGAGCCGCTCATAGGTCCTGGCGAGCGCTGCGGCGGCCCGCCGGGTGGACAGCGCTTCGAGTGTCTCCGCACGCAGCGTGCGGGTCGCGGCGTCGACGATCGTCCGCAGTGCCGCGTCGGTTCCCGAGCGGGTACGGCTCGTCGGGGGAATCACGCGGCCGACTCCGTCCGGGACGTCCCGGCTGCACGGTCGGTGTCCGCGCGGTCGAGGTCGGCGAGGAGTGCACGGGCCTGTTCGATCACGAGGCCGGACTCCGTGGTGACGGCGCCGGACTCGTCCGCCGGCCTGGTGCCCATGAGAGTCGTCGCGGTCGACACCAGACGGACCAGCGTCCTGACGAGATCCCTCTCCTCCGGCGTGTACACGGCGAAGTCCGGTGTGCGGTCGACGAGCGCGGTGAACGCGCCGATGCGGCGGGCGATGTGGTCCTGGAGGTCGGCCAGCGCCGTGCGCAGGAGCCGGCTGCGTCGCAGGACCGCGTCGCACCGTTGCTCCTCGCGGGACATGACCGCCTCCTGCTCGGCGAGCTGCACGGCGACGGCCCGCTGGTCACGCAGGTCGCGCCGGCCCTTCCACACGACGAAACCTGTGCCGGCGATCAGGACCGGCGCGGCGACCACGCCGGTGAGGACGAGCGAGCCCACCGCGACACCGCCCCCGCCGGCGGCGAGCGAGCCACCGCCGAGCCAGGCGAGGGTCGCGTTCGTCGCCGCGGCGCCGGACAACGAGGCGATCGGGGTCCCCGTCGAGGCTGCGGCGAACGCCCCGACGCCGGCGAACGCTGCCGACCCGGCACCGGCGCCGACGGCCGCGCCACCGGCCGCCGCGGCCAGGCCGTGCACACCGCGGATCGTCGCAGCAGGGGCGTCCTCCCGGAGCGGAAGATCCGTCGCCGGGGGCAGGTGGATCTCCGTGAGGGCGCCCAGCTCGACGTTCTTCAGAGTCGCGAAGACCTCGCAGAACGGTGCGATCGCGGTGTAGTAGATGTTCGTCCGACGCAGGTCGTGGGCATCGCGCTCGATGCCGAGCCGGCCGACGAGATCCTCGTGGCGCGCACGGAGCCGCTGTTCCTCCGCCCGGTTCGCCCTGTTCAACCGTGCTGCCTCGACGATGGACATCTCCACAGACCTGCCTCCGCTCGACCCTCGGCCGACACATCGGTGGGGCGAACGGAGGTGTTGCGGCTGCGCCGTCCGGCATACCCGGAATTGATGACGACGGGCTGCCGGACGGCCGCCCGTGCTCAGCCGGCGAGCGTGCTGATGGCCTGGGCCCACAGGAAGTACTTGTTGGTGCCCAGGTCACGAACGGTCGTGATGCCGAAGGCGTCCTTCAGGTGCTTCGCGTCCCCCTCGGAGACGCCCTGCAGCGCGTCGACCGGTGCGTCGGCCAGCTCGGCGATGCTCTTGCCCTCGTAGGCCTTGTCGACCTTGCTCGCGATGTCGCCCATCGTGGTCCTCCCGTCCACGGCGGCCGGAGCGGCCGCGCCCGATTGCGTGCCCCGGTCACCCTTGCAGCGAGGACCGGTTCGGTGCGGACGCACTCGGTGAGCGGTAGATCGATCGGCCGCCGGTCACGGCCGGGCGGGGGCCGGTTGCCGTCGCGTCCACGGCCACGTGATCGCGCTCCACCCCACCGCGACGAGCGCGAGCTCCACGACCAGGTACCAGGGCCAGGGGCCCAGCAGGTCCAGCAGCGAGGCGTTCGACGGCGGCCGGGCCAGGAACCCGTAGTTCGTGCCGGCGAGCAGGTTGAACGGAAGGACGACTGCCGCCCAGCCCACCGTGATCGCCAGCGTCACGCGCATGCCGCGCCACGTCGGCCGCACCCCGGCGCCCCAGGTCAGGTAGACCGCGGCCCAGGTGACGAGCAGGTGCAGGGCCCAGAAGTGCAGGAACGCGACGTGCGGGAAGTCCGGGGCGTCGGTGGCCGGGGTGAGCAGCGCCTGCGGGGTCAGCGTGAGGCCCCAGTAGTACAGCGGCGCGCACGCCCAGGCGCGCCCCGTCCACAGCGCGTAGGCGGCGGTGATCCAGGACAGGTCCGACAGCTGCAGCGGCAGGGAGATCTGCACGTCGAACGTGCCGGGGGTGAGCAGGCGCAGCTGCAGCGGCACCAGCAGGACGAGGATCGCGACGGCGAACGCCCGGCAGAACGTGCGCTCGGCCGGGCTCCCGCGCAGCCGCCGGCCGACCACGACCAGCACGACCGCGCCGAGCACGCCGACGGTCAGTGCGCTCCAGTGCGTCGGGCCGTAGGGCACGAAGACGCCGGTGTCCCCCATGCCCCGATCATCCCGGGGCGTCGTGAGGGCTGCCTGCCGGGTGGTGCCCCGGCGCGGTCAGCCGTGCCCCAGGCAGCCCCGCCCGATCGCCCGGGCCCGTTCCCGCACCGGCTGCGGCCCGAGGACGACGTCCGGCAGCACCGTCCCCGGCCCGAGCGGCACGTGGTCGCCGTAGGGGGCTGCCCCGCCGCCGGCGGGGGGGGGGGGGCGGCGACCAGCAAGTGTGTGCCGGGCGGGACGCGGAGGGCGAAGCGGCCGTCGTCGCCGGTGGTGACCCGGTCGAACTGCCGGCCCGCCCGGTCGACCACGGTGACCGTCGCCGCGGTGGGACCACCCTCGGGCCCGCGGACCCGCCCGACGGCCGCCGGGTCCGGGAGCAGGCCGGGCGCCTCCAGGAGCGCGGGCAGTTCGGCCGCGAGCAGCCCGGCCTCCCGGGCGAGCGCGGCACCCGGGCCGTGCCCACCGGCCGGTCCCACCAGCAGGTCGACGACGGCCGCGCAGCTCCCCGCGGGAACGGGCCGCCCGGCGACGGCGGACGACACGAGCTCCGCGAGCCGCGCGCAGGCCCCGGTCAGCGCGGCCGTCCCGGGCACGCCCTCGGCCGAGCGGGCGAGCCGCCGGGCGTGGTCGGCGACCGCGGTGCAGGCGGTCAACTCGCGCACGACGTCGTCCTGGGCAGAGCCCAGCCAGGTCCGGGTGAGCGGGCGCCCGAGGAGCATCGCCTGGTGCAGGGCCGCGTCGAGCGCGCGGGAGCAGGCCCGCAGGTCCTCCGGCGGTCCCGGCCGCCGCAGCGCGCGGTCGGTGGCGGCCAGCAGCTCGGCGAGGGCGTCGAGCAGCCCGCGGCGGGCCTCGTCGGCCGCGGACCGGGTGCGGGTCGGCAGCACCAGGACCGACACCGCGCAGCCGATCAGGCCGCCCAGGACGGTCTCCTCCAGGCGCAGCACCATCAGGTCCACCGAGAAGCTGCCGAGCAGCGCGTACAGCTCACCCAGCATCAGGGTGATGAAGAAGATCATCAGCGCGTAGGACAGCCGGAACAGGTACAGCGCCCCGAAGATGCTGACGAGGATCACCGGCAGCACGACGGCGACGTCCGGGCCGAGCACCGGGACCAGCACGATCGCCCCGACCAGGCCGATCATCGTGCCGACGGCTCGGTGCGCGGACTTGCGGACGGTCTCGGCGACGGTCGCGGTGCCGGTGAAGGCGATGAACGCGGCCAGCACCGCCCAGTAGTAGCGCTGCTCCGAGAGCGCGTCCCCGGCGGCGATCGCGAGCGCCGTCGCGATGGTGACCTGCACGGCCTGGCGGGTGGTCAACGAGAGCCGCGACGCGGGCCGGTCCGCCTCGGGCGGCCGGTGCAGCCGGGTGACGGTGCCGGCCGAGCCGGGGAGGTTCCCGCCGAACAGCTGCACCGCGGGCGCGAACTCCACCGCATCGGCGTCGGCATCGGCGTTGCGCGGGTCCTCGCCGGTCCGGCCCGGGTCGCGTGCCCCGGCCGCCCGGGTCCACTCGGCGCGGGCGGAGGCGAGGACGGCTGCGTCGACGGCCAGGCGCTGCGGTCCCGGCCCCGTCGCGCCGGTGGCCCGGTCGGCGAGCTCCTCCACGGTGTCCCACCGGCCCCGCCACAGTGCCGTCAGGATCGCGCGGGCCCCGTCGTCGTGGGTGACGGCGGTGGGCCCGACCCGGGCCAGGGCGGTCGCGGCCAGCTCGGCGTCGAAGACGGTGCGACGCACGGTGCGGGCGGTGTCGTCGTCGGTGACGGCTGCGGGCGTGCCCAGCTGCCCGTCGATGACCAGAGCGGACTCGTTGATCCGCACGAGCAGGCTGCGCAGCCGGGTCTCGGCACGGGCCCGCTCGGCCGTGCCCGGGGCCTGGTCGGCGAGCAGGAGGACGGTCCCGGCGAGACCGGCCAGCCGGGCCTCGAACGAGCGCAGCATCCGGCGCAGCACGCGGTCGTTGCGGATCGGCAGCAGGACCAGCGTCAGCAGGAGCACCCAGGCGATCGCGACGACGACCGCCTCCGCCACCCCGGGCAGCATCTCCGGGCGCAGGTTCAGGAACAGGGCGAAGAAGTAGCCCATGAACCCGCCCATGCCGCAGACGAAGAACCGCATCCCGAAGCGCCGGACCCAGACCGCCACGAACACGACCGCGACGAACGTCACCAGCGACGCGAGCCGGTTGCGGTCGACGAGCAGCGCGACGCCCATCCCGGCCAGCATCGCCAGCGGCAGGCAGCACAGGGTGAGGGCCTGCCCGCCACGGGTCGCGTCGACGACGCCGAACGAGGCGAGCATCGCGACGACCGCGCCGAGCATCATCGGGACCAGCGGGGGAGCGCCGGTCACGCTCGCGACGAGGTACTCCACCCCGAGCGCCGAGGCGATCGCCAGGACCGCACGCGCTGCCGACACGAGCCGGACGAGCCCGGGGTCGGAGGCGACGAACCGGTCGCGGGCGCGTCGCAGGCGGCCGGGGACGATCGCGTCGGACGTACGTCCCTCGCCGACCTCCACTAACCGTTGCACATGCTAACTATATGACGGTTCGTGATCGTCTCGCACGCCGCCCGGAGGACGAGACCTCACCGGTGGTGCGGGACGGGCACCGGGGGCTGCCCGGGCCTGCAGTTCGTGATCGTGCCGGGCCCGCGGAGCTCGACGTTCACCGCGGCGACCCAGCTCCCGGTCGCGGTGCGGAGCCAGCTGGAGCTGCGCTCGCCGGTGTCGGTGGTGGTCGCGCGGCCGATCTCGCCGCAGCGGATCTCGACGTCGTCGCCCACGGGCAGTCGCCCGACCGGGTCGCCCGCGGTGGACGGCGCGGGGCGCAGCGCGACGCCGGTCGGGGCCACGTCGGCGCGGGCGCTGGCGGTCCACGGCCGGATCGGGACGGGGACGGGCGCCGGCTCCGTCCGGACGGCGGCCTGCGCGGGCGGTCGCGAGAGGACCCAGCCCGCGGTGCCGACGGTCCCGAGAAGGACGACGACCACCGCCGCCGTCACCAGCACCACCGACGTCACCGTGCGCCGTCGCCGCGGTCCGGGCGGGGGTCCGGCGGAGGCCGCCGGCTCCGGCTCCGCGGGTACGACGGGGCCGTCCGGCACGCGGGCGGCGGCGGGCGCGCGGACGCCGAGGGAGACGGGCCCGTGGGGCACGGCGGCGGTCAGGACGGCCGACCAACCCCCGGGCGGTGCGTCCCGCAGGGCGGTGGCGAGCGCACCGGCACGATCGGCGTCGCCGCCGAACATCGCGGGGAAGTCCGCCGCGAGAGCGCGGTACAGCCGGGCGGCCTCGTCGGCGGCGGCCTCGGCCTCGGCCCGCCGGCCCTCCGCGCCCCGCCGGACGGCGAGGTCGTCCATCCGCGCGGCCCGCTCGGCCACGGCCAGGTGATCGACGTCCTGATCGGCCACGGCCCGCTCCCTCCCCGGCGTCCCCGTGCCCGTACCCGCCTTACAACGCTCCCCGGTCACGCCACCGGCGCAGCCGTCACGTCGTGTCGATCAGCACGTACAGGCTCGTGATCCTCCCGCCCCGGACGAGGAGCACGTCACGGCCGGACGCGACCGGCGCGCGACCCTCCGCGCCGAGGACCCAGGTGTAGGTGACCAGGTCCTGCGCCCGCTGGACAGGCCCCGAGCGGGTGATCGCGGTGCCCGGCACCTGCGCGTGGAGGGCGTCGATCGCCTCGGACATCCCGGCGTGCCCGGTGCGGGCGGCGTCCGGTTCCCCGACGAGCACGTCCGGCGCGTAGATCTCCGCGACGGCCGCGTCCCGGCCGGTCGGTTCCAGGCGTCCAGGTGCGCGTCGACGAGGGTGCCGATCGGATCGGTCATGTCGCGGTCCGGGGCACGGCCGTCCCGTCCCAGCGGGCGGGGTCGTCCTCCAGTGCCGCGCGGTCCCAGTGGCCGAGGTCCGCGGCGGCCTCGTAGGTGGTGCGGAGGAACTCGGCGACCGCCCGGTCGGGGTCGGGTGCGGCGCGGGCGACCTCGTAGGGCAGCAGGAACTGCTGGAACTCGGTACTGAAGAACGCGCCGTCGGGGCCGACCGGCTGGTCGGCGAACCCGTCCGGCCCGGGGTAGGCGTAGGAGTAGAACGCGCCCTCCTCGCCGCCGCCCGGCCAGAACCCGCAGCTGGACAGCTCCCGGGAGTAGCCCTCGACCATGACCCAGTCCCCGCAGTTGGGTGCCCCGCCCGGGTGCGGCGGGGCCGGCCGCCCGGAGAAGCGGGTGCAGGCGAGGTCCATCGCACCCCAGAAGAAGTGCACCGGGCTGACCTTGCCGACGAAGTGCGACCGGAACTCACCCATCACCCGGTTCGCCTGCAGCAGCTGCCGCCAGAACAGGGCGGCCGCCTCGCCGTCGTAGGAGGTGTGGGTGTAGTCCTCGGCGAAGGGGATCGCCGGGTCGACCTCGTTGGGGTGCGGCCGGATCGGGGCCTCGATCCCGAGCCGGTCGAGCATGTCGAGGACGCGGGCGTAGAACTCCGCGACCGGCATCGGCCGGAGCGGGAGGCTCTGCACCCCGCCGTCGCTGCTGCGGACCTCCAGCTGCTGCCCGACGAAGTCGAACTCGATCTCGAAGGCCCCCGTGCGGTGCGGGACGGTCGACGTCGTCAGCCCGCGCGGGCTGACGTAGAGGGTCACCTGCCACCAGTGGTTCAGCAGGGGCGCGTGGGCCATGCGGATCCTGCCCACGATCTGGGTCCACATGTGCAGGGTGTCGCGGGTGGGGGTCCAGTCGGACACCCGCAGGCTCGGCCAGGTCGTCGTCGCCGGGCTGGTCATCGGTGCTCACATCCTTCGCGGCGCCACGGGAGGGTGACGGTCAACGGTATTCGGGATTGGCGTCGTCGGGGCGGCGCCCGGCGTCCCAGGCCGTGCGCTGGTTGCCGTAGGCGGGGAACCCGCCTGCGCTCCGGAACATCGACGCGAGGTGGAGCAGGTTGTAGGTCATGAACGCGGTGTTGCGGTTGGTGAAGTCGTTCTCCGGACCGCCGGAGCCCTCGTCGAGGTAGGACGGGCCGGGGCCGATCTCGCCGAGCCAGCCCGCGTCGGCCTGGGGCGGGACGGTGAACCCGATGTGCTGCAGGCTGTAGAGAATGCTCATCGCGCAGTGCTTGAGGCCGTCCTCGTTGCCGGTGAGCAGGGCGCCGCCGACGCGTCCGTAGTAGGCGTACTGGCCGTGCTCGTTGAGCACGCCGGAGTAGCCGTAGAGCCGTTCGATCACCCGGCGGGTCACCGAGCTGTTGTCCCCGAGCCAGATGGGTCCGGCGATGACCAGGATGTCGGCGGCCAGGACCCGGGTGAGCAGCGCCGGCCACTCGTCGGTGTCCCACCCGTGCTCGGTCATGTCCGGGCGGACACCGGTGGCGATGTCGTGGTCGACGGCGCGGATCTGGTCGACGCCGACCCCGTTCGCCTCCATGATCGCCACGCTGCGGTCGATCACGCCCTGCGTGTGGCTGCGGCCGGGGGAGCGGTTGAGCGTGCAGTTGATGTACGTCGCCCGCAGCCCGGTGAAGTCGGGTCTCTCGGTCACGGGGGTCACGACGCGGGCGGTTCGACGCGTGCGGAGCGGTTCACCCGCCGAGTGTCGGGCGCCGCGGACGTCCGCGGATCGGTCGGTGGATCGGTCACGACGGAATGTCCGGAAAGGCGCGGTTACCGTGTGACGAGGCGATCCGTCGTGCCGTTGCGGCCCGGCGCGGGAAGGCACGGTGGACCATGGAGCTGTTCGGGCGGCGCGCCGAGACCGCGGCCCTGGACCGGGTGCTGGCACGGGCGGCCGGTGGCGAGGGCTCCGGGCTCGTGCTGTGGGGTGAGCCGGGCATCGGCAAGACCGCCCTGCTCGACCACGCCGTCGGGGCGGCGTCCGGCGCCACGGTCCTGCGGTGCCGGGGCACCCGGATGGAGGCGGGCCTCGCGTTCGCCGCGCTGCACGAGCTGTTGTGGCCGGTGACGGACCGGCTGGACGCGCTCCCCGCACCGCAGGCCGCGGCGCTGCGCGGTGCGCTGGGTCTGAGCCGGGACCCGGCCAACCGCTTCCTCATCGGTGCGGCCGTGCTCTCGCTGCTCTCCGGCCTGGCCCGGGAACGGCCGGTGCTCGTCGTGGTCGACGACGCCCAGTGGATCGACGAGGCGACCGCGCACTGCCTGGGATTCGTCGCGCGGCGGGTGCGGACCGACCCCGTCGTCGTGCTCCTGACCGGGCACGAGGATCCCGCCTCGAGGCCGTGGGAGGGGCTGCCGTCGATGGAGGTCGTCGGCCTGGCCGACGACGACGCACGCCGGCTGGTCGCGGCCGTCGTGCCGGACACCGACGAGACGCTGGTCGACCGCACGGTCCGGACGGCAGGGGGCAACCCGCTGGCGCTGCGCGAGCTGCCCACCCTCGGTCGCGAGGCGCCCCTCCCGGCGGCGGGGGAGCCGGTGGCGGTCGGGCCCCGGTTGCGGCGGGCGTTCTGCGCCCGGGTCGAGACCCTGAAGCCGTCGACGCGGGCGTTGCTGCTGCTGGCGGCGGCCGAGGACCGGGGTGACCGGCACGTCGTGCACCGCGCCGGGGCGGGCTGGGGCGTCGACACGGACGCCTGGGACGAGGCACTGCGCTCGGGTCTGCTCCGTGCGTCGGGAGCCCGGGTGGAGTTCCGGCACCCGCTGGTGCGGGCGGCCGTCTACGACGGCGCTCCCTTCGCGGACCGGCAGGCCGCGCACCGGGCGCTCGCCGCGGTGCTGTCCGGCGACGCCCTCGAGGAACGGGCCTGGCACCTGGCGGCGGCCGCCGAGGGGGCGGACGAGGACGTCGCCGCGCTGCTGGAGCGTGCGGCCGATCGCTGCCTGCAGCGCAGCGCCGGGCCGATGGCGTCCCGCACGCTGCGGCGGGCCGCCGCGCTGTCGCCGGAGCCGGCGGACGCGGCACGCCGGCTGGCCGCCGCCGCCCGCGCCGCGTGGGACGCCGGTCAGGCCGGTGCGGCGCGACGGCTGCTCGACGACGCCGAGCTCCTGGACGGCGTGGACCCCGTCGTCCGGCGCAGCGGTGGGCTGCGCGGGATCCTCGAGTTCGCCTACGGCAGGCCGGAGCGCGCCCACCACTACCTGGCCCGCGACATGACCGAAGTCCCGGGCACCCGCGGCGCGGTGGAGCTGGGCTCGATGGCGGTCCGCGCGGCGTGGTCGGCAGGCCGGCCCGAGCTGCAGCAGGAGGCACTGCGCCGGCTGCTGGATCTCGATGCCGGCGGCGACCCGGAGCTGTCACCGGTCGTGCCGGTGCTGCGGGCCTGGTGGGCCTGCTACGACGAGACCGGGCAGGTCGCCCCCGCCACCCCGGGCAGGAGCAGCGACACCGTCGGCCGGCTCGGCACCGTCCCGTGGGAGCTGCTGCCACCCGTCCCGCTGGTCTGGGCCTGGGGCGCCGAGGGCCCGCTGCACGACGTGCTGACCGTGCAGGCCGCGCAGCTGCGGCGCCGGCATGAGCTCGCCGCGCTGGCGATGGTCCTCTCCCAGACCGCCGTCCTCGACCTCGCCGCGGGCCGGTGGGAGGCGGCCGGGTCCGCGGCGGAGGAGGGACTGCAGCTGGCGGCGGAGGTCGGGGCGGACCACATCGCCACGCAGTGCCGCCTCTCCCTGGCCGGCCTGGCCGCGGCCCGCGGCGACGGGACCCGCACCGAGGAGCTCACCCGGAGCGCACTGGCACTCTCGGTCCCGCGCGGGGTGCGCGCGCTGACGGCCTCCGCGTACTGGCACCGCGGCCGGGCGGCGCTCCTCGGCGGCCGGCCGAAGGAGGCCCTGCGCCACCTGCTGCCGCTCGACGAGCCCGGCCACGAGGCCGCCCACCGCACGGCCGCGCTGCTCGCGGCCCCGGACACCGCGGAGGCGGCGGCGCAGGCCGGGCGCGCCGACGTCGTCGGGGCCCGGGTCGCGACGGTGGCGACGTGGGCCGAGCGCACCGGCGCGGTCTGGGCCCGTTCGGCCGCCCACCGGCTGCGCGCCCTCACCGCGGACGGTCCGGCGGCCGAGACCTCCTACCGTGCGGCCCTCGACGAGGCCGGCGCGTGCGACGACCCGTTCGAGCACGCCCGTACCCGGCTGCTGTACGGCGAGTGGCTGCGGCGGGCGCGCCGCCGGGCCGACGCCCGGCACGAGCTCGCCGCGGCCGCCGACACGTTCGGCCGGCTCGGCGCGGAGCCGCTGCGGGCACGGGCGCTGCGCGAGCAGGACCTGGCGGGCGGGCCGGGCGCCCGCCACGAGCCGGGCTCACCGGCCGGGGCCGGACTGACCGCCCAGGAGCTGCGGGTCGCACGGCTGGCCGCCGACGGCCTGACCAACCGGGAGATCGCGGCACAGCTGCTGATCAGCCACCGCACGGTCGGCCATCACCTGGCCAGCGTCTACCCCAAGCTCGGCATCACCTCGCGCGTCGAGCTCGCCCGGATCGACATGGCGGGGGACCTGCGGTTCCGCGTGGGCGCCGACGAGGGATGACCCGAGACATGCCCCGGTGACCGGCACTGCGTCCGCCGTGATCAACCTATAGCGCGGGGCGGGGCTTGCGGCAAGCCCTCCCTCACGGCGGAGGATCTCCGCTCGACGCACACGCGACGGCGAGGGGGAGTCACGTCATGACGCAGGAGCCGGACTCGGGGACCGGGCCGACGCCGTTCGAGGTGTACGAGCCGGGGGTCCTGCTGCACGGGACCAGGGCCGACCTGGCCGTCGGTGACCTGCTGGTACCCGGCCGCCCCTCGAACTTCGAGGAGGGGCGGATCATGAACCACGTCTACGTGACGGCGACGCTCGACGCCGCGGCCTGGGGTGCCGAGATGGCCGCCGGTGACGGGTCCGGTCGCATCTACGTCGTGGAACCGACCGGAGCCGTCGAGGACGATCCCAACGTCACCGACAAGAAGCACCCCGGCAATCCGACGCGCTCCTACCGGACCCGCGAGCCCGTCCGCATCGTGGGTGAGCTGGAGGACTGGACGGGGCACACCCCCGAGCAGCTGCAGACGATGCGGGACCTCCTCGACGACCTGCGGCGCCGCGGCCTCGCCGTCGTCTACGACTGACGATCCCGCACGAACGAGCCGCGCGAACGAGCTGCGCGAACGAGCCGCGCAGACGGGCCGGCGGCGGGCCGGACCTGTCCGGGGGCGGATCTCGCGGTGGGCGGCGCCGCCCACCGGGGCGCCCGCACAGGACCGCGGACTCCGGGCCCGGCCGGCACGCGCCGCGGCCGAGGACCTTGTCCGGTGAGATCGCTGCCTGGGGAAGCGATTCCATGGAAAGGGTGTGCCGGTGCGGACCAGGCCCGGCGGACAGAGTGGCGCTCTGCCGGGCCGGGCCGGGCCGGGCCGGGCCAGGCCGTGCCGAGCCGGGCCAGGCCAGGCCGTGCCGTGCCGTGCCGTGCCGTGCCGGACACCGTGCGCGTGCCGGACACCGTGCCGTGCGGTGCGGATTCGGAGTCCGATGAGTCGCGGCGCCCCCGCACCCCTCGACGGATCGGTTCGCACGGGTACGCGTCGCTCGCACGGGATCCGACCCCGTGCGAGGCAACCGATCCCGTGCGAACCCGGCCCGGTCCGCGTCGCGTACCCGCCGAGATGCAGCTCAGTGTCGTCCGGAGATCGACATGTCGCGCTGAGGTGCATCTCGATGAGGGTGAGGGTGAGCCGGGTGCGGGGCGGGGGCGGGCCACGAGTCGAGCCACTCGGCTGCCCGGCGGCGGAAGTGCCCGGGGTCGAGCAGGCCCGCTCCGTCGGGGACCGCGCCGAGCAGCGGGGGCGGTCCCGTGGCGAGGCGGCGCCGGTTGTCCTCCTCGATCGGGGACGGGTGCTCCGGCCAGGCGCCGAGGAGGAGCCCGGCGATGACGGCGTCGCGGTGCCGGAGCGCCTCGACGGTCAGCACGGTGTGGTTGAGCGTCCCGAGCCCGCTACGGCAGACGACGACCGTCGCCGACGGCTGCGGTGCGGCGACGGCGAGGTCCGCGAGGGTGTGGCCGTCGGTGCCGAGCTCGACCAGGAGCCCACCGGCGCCCTCGACGATCACATGGTCGTGGGCGGCGCCGAGGGCGGCGATCGTCGCCAGGTGGTCGGGCGCGGCCGGGAGCGGGACGCCCGCGCGGGCCGCGGCAGCGACCGGTGCCATCGGATCGGGCAGCCGCACACCCTCACGGGCCACCGCCGGCGCGGCCAGCCGGACGACGGTGTCGATGTCACCGGCGCCGTCCTCAGTGCCGGCCTGGACGGGCTTGTACACCGCGACGGAGCGGCCCGTCCGGCCGAGGGCGGCGGCGAGCGCGGCGGTGGCGATCGTCTTGCCGACCCCGGTGTCGGTGCCGGTCACGAACAGGACCCGCGGCACCCCGGTCACGACGGCGCCCCGACGGACCCGCCGGTCGACGCGGCCGGACCGACCGAACCGACCGGACCGACCGAACCGGCCGGGCCGACCGAGCGTGCGGCCCGTGCTGCAGCCTCGGCGGCGCGGCCGGGATCGACCCCGGCGCGGGCGACCAGCCGGAGCCGGGAGATCCCGTCGGGGACGCTCGGTGGCCGGAAGCAGCCGACGAGGGTCCCGGCCTCGCCGAGCGTCCGCGCCGCGGCGACCGCGATCTCGGGGCCGGCGGCGGCCAGCGACTGCACCGCACCGGGGGCCCGGACGATCCCGGCCGCGGACGCGACGGCGTCGGCGACCGCGTGCAGCGCGGCGCACGGCCCGGGGTCGGTGTCGATGATCCGGCAGCCCTCGGCTGCCGCCGCGGCGGCAGCCGGGGCGAGCCCGGTGTCGAAGACGAACGTGCGCGCCGTGTTCACGAGGTGCTCGCGCAGCAGCGGCGAGCCGAGCACGGCGCCGCCCTGCGAGCCCAGTGCCTTGGACAGCGTCGCGGTGACGGCGACGTGCGGGGCGCCGGCCAGCCCTGCGGCGTGCACGGCTCCCCGCCCGCCGCCCGCCACGCCGATCCCGTGCGCCTCGTCGACGACGAGCATCGCCCCGTACCGGTGGCACAGCTCGGCGGTCCGGCGCAGGTCGGCGGCGTCGCCGAGCACCGAGTAGATCGACTCCACGACGACCACGGCGCGCTCGTGCTCCCGGTCGCGCAGCAGCTCCTCGAGCGCGCCGGTGTCGGCGTGCGGGCAGATCCGCACCGGTGAGCGCGACAGCCTGGCCCGTCGACCAGCGAGGCGTGCACGTGGGCGTCACTGACGATCAGGGTGCCGGGGTCGCCGAGTGCGGTGAGCAGGCCGACGTTCGCGGCGTACCCGCTCGAGAAGGCGAGTGCCGCCGGCTGCCCGGTGAGCCGCCCGAGCGCGGACTCGAGGTCGTCGTGCGCGCCGGTGGTCCCGGTGACGACCCGGGACGCGCCGGCCCCCGTGCCGTGCCGTCGCAGTGCCTCGGCCGCGGCGGCGACCAGGCGCGGGTCACCGCTCAGCCCGAGGTAGTCGTTCGAGGCGAGGTCGAGGGTCCCCGGACGAGCCCGCGGGTGGCGGGCGGCGTCGGTCGCCCGGACCAGGCCGTCGCGGTGCCGGCGGTCCGCGGCGCCGGCGAGCCAGTCCTCCATCGAGCCCGTCCCGGCAGGCGTGGTCGTCGTCATGCGTTCGGGGCCACGGGCGTACCGGCGCCGCGACGGCGGGAGGCCGGGGTCTGCGCGTCGCCGGTGGCCGACTCGTCGGCGCCCTGGACCCGGAACCCGGCGTCGGCGATGAGCTGGAGGTCGGCCTCCGCCGCCTGGCCCTCGCTGGTCAGGTAGTCACCCAGGAAGATCGAGTTCGCGACGTGCAGGGCGACCGCCTGCAGGGACCGCAGGTGCATCTCCCGGCCGCCGGCGATCCGGACCTCGGTGTCCGGGCACGCGAGCCGAGCCAGGGCGAGGATCCGCAGGCAGCGCTGGGGGTCCAGGGTCCACGTGCCCGCCATCGGCGTGCCCTCGAACGGCATCAGGAAGTTGATCGGGATCGAGTCGGCCCCGAGGTCCCGCAGGGCGAAGATCGCGTCGATCACCTCGTCGTCGGTCTCGCCCATGCCGACGATGAGGCCGGAGCAGGGGGAGAGGCCGGCGTCCCGCGCGCGTTCCACGGTGTCGACGCGGCCGGCGTAGTCGTGTGTCGAGCAGATCGACGAGTACCGCGACTCGGCGGTGTTCAGGTTGTGGTTGTAGGCGTCGACACCGGCCTCGCGCAGGCGTTCGGCCTGGCCGTCGCCCAGGAACCCCAGGCAGGCACAGACCTCGACACCCGGGTGCGCGGACTTGAGCTCCCCGACGACGCCCGCGACCCGCTCCACGTCCCGCGCGCCCGGCCCGCGCCCGCTCGCGACGAGGCAGACCCGCGACGCCCCGCCCGAGATCCCTGCGCCCGCCTGCCGCACGGCCTCGTCGGTCTTCAGCCACGAGTACTTCAGGACGTCCGCCGACGAGCCGAGCCGCTGCGAGCAGTACCCGCAGTCCTCCGGGCACAGCCCCGACTTGAGGTTCACCAGGTAGTTGACCTTCACCCGGTCGCCGAAGTGGGCGCGGCGCAGCCGGCCGGCCGCCGCGACCAGCCCGAGGACCTCGTCGTCGGGAGCGGAGAGCACGGTGCGGGCGTCCTCGCAGTCGAGCACGCCGCCGTCGAGCTGTCGGGAGGCGAGGTCGTCAAAGGTTTTGAACACCGTTCAAACGGTAGCCGGGGCGCCGCCGCGCGACAAGCTCGCCCGGTGGGGACGCGGTCCGGGCCGGACCGCAGACTGGAGCGGGACAGGTGGGGGGAACCGTGCGGTTGAGTCGGGAACGGATCGTCGGGCAGGCCGTCGCCCTGCTCGGGGGGCAGGGCCTGGGCGGCCTGACGATGCGGCGGCTCGCCGACGACCTCGGCGTGCGGCCCGGAGCGCTCTACTACCACGTCCCGAGCAAGCAGGACCTGCTCGTGGACGTCGCGGTCCGGATCCTCGACGACGCGCCGGATCCCGTCCCGACGGATGATCCGCGCGAGGCCGCGATCGCCCTGCGGGCCGCGCTCCTGGCGGTCCGCGACGGCGCCGAGCTCGTGTCGTTCGCGTTCGCCTTCCGGCCCGAGGCGCTGGGACCCCTCCGGGACCTGCGCGACGCGTTCGACGACCGGCTCTCCGAGCGCCGGGCGGGTTGGGCGGCGCGGACGCTCGTGCACTACGTGCTCGGGTTCGTCGCCGAGGAGCAGAACCACGCCGAGCTGGTGCGGACGGGGATCGTCGCCGACGGTGCCGGGCGGAGCCGCGACGACGACGCGGAGGCGTTCCACTTCGGCGTGGCCGCGATCGTGTCCGGGCTGTCGACGGATCCGGAGGCGCTGGGGCCCGCGCCCGGGACCGGCCGGAGCTGACCGGGCCGGACCGGGGTGCGGGCCGGTCGGCCCTGCCCGTCCCGGGTGCCCCGGCGGGACGCTTACCCGCATGACGACGTCGTCGAGCGTCCCCGGGCCCTTCCTCCCGGCCTGGCTGCGGCGGCTGACCGGCGGTTCCGGCGCGTCCGGGACCGGCGCGCGCGGCGACGGGGAGGACGCCGGCGACGGGCACCGGAGGGCCGGGCCGGTCGTCGCGGTCGGGGACGGGGAGCTGGCCGACCACGTCGCCTGCTGGGCGGAGCAGCTGGCGCGCCGGGCGGGACGTGACCTGCGCCTGGTCGTGGCCGTCGGCGCCCGGTCGCCCGACGACCGGCCGGTGTCCCGCGGCGCGGCGGTTCTCGTGCGGCAGCGCCTCGACCGGGTCGCCGACGACGTCGCGGTCCGGTCGGGCGAGGTCGACGTCGAGGCGGAGGTGCGCATCGGGAGGTGGGCCGACGTCGTCGCCGACGAGGTGCGGGGCGCGGCGGTGGTCGTCGTGCCGCCCGGCGCCCGCCCGGTGCGGCCCTCGCCGGTGGTGCGGTCCGCACCCGTGCCGCCCCGCCGTCGTCCCGCTCCCGGGGGTGTCCCGCACCGTCTGACCGCGGCCGACGCCGGACCGGGGGCGTTGCCGACCGCCTGACCGGCGGGCGGGCCCGGGGACCGCGGTTGACCATGCCGCTACGGCTGGGTGTTCACTGTCGACGGACCCGGCACGGGCGTCCGGAACGGAGCGATGTCGACATGACCCACCGCCGCAGCATCGGCCGATGGACGGGGTGGGTGACGGTCGCGCTCGTGCTCGTCGTCCTCGCCGCGACCCCCTCGGCAGCGGCCCCGGCCGCCGGGCCCGCCCCGGGCGGGGACCGGACGGGCAGCTACTCCAGCTCCGAGGGGCGGCTGGCCTACCAGGTACACGTCCCGCCGTCGTGGCGGCCGGACCGGCCGATGCCGGTGGTCGTCGCCGTGCACGGGTGCGCGATGAGCGGCTACGGGCTGAACTCGATGAAGGCCACCACCCGCTTCGACGACCTCGCCGACCGGGAGGGGTTCCTCGTCGTCTACCCGACGCAGTCGCTCCTGCGGAACGTCCAGATGTGCTGGAACTCGCTGTCCCCGGACCACCAGGATCGGGGCCGCGGCGAGCCCGAGCTGCTCGCCGGGATGATCCGCCAGGTCGTCGGCGAGTACGGGGCGGACGCCCGGCAGGTGCACGTCGCGGGGGCCTCGTCCGGGGCGGGGACGGCCGTGATCCTCGGGGTCACCTACCCGGACCTCGTCGCGACCGTCACCTCGGTCGCGGGTGGCGAGTACGGGTTCCACCGCGCCCAGGACGACCTCGACGCGGTCACCCCGGTCGACAACGCCCGCCTCGCGCGGTCCGTGATGGGGACGCGCGCCCGGCACGTGCCGCTGCTCGTCGTGCAGGGCGACCAGGACGAGGTCGTGCCGCCGTTCATGGCGGACCGGCTGGTGCAGCAGTGTGTGGTTCCCCCAAGATCGTGGAGGGTTCCCTATGCCGCGTCTCGGGTGAGAGCGGCGTTCTCGTAGTTGATCGGTGAGAGCCCGCCCGCGGCGCTGTGTCGCCGGCGGTGGTTGTAGAAGCCGTAGCACCAGTCGATGACCACCGCCCGCGCCCTGCTGGTGGTGTCGAAGTCGTTGCGGGACAATACTTCCCACTCCAGGCTGGAGAAGAACGCCTCCGCCGCGGCGTTGTCGAAACACGACCCGACCCGACCCATCGACTGGCGGATCTCCAGCCGCCGACACAGCGCGGTGAACGCCCCGGCGGTGTAGGTCGACCCGCGGTCGGTGTGAAAGATCACTCCTCGGATCTAGCCCGCCCCACCGCGGGCCGCGGTGGCCATCCGGATGGCCTCACACGCCAGCTCGGCGTTCGGGTGCAGTCCGGTGGCCGCGCCGAGCAACCGCCGCGAGTACAGGTCGATCACCGTGGCCAGATACAGCTTCCCGGCCGCGGTGGGGATCTCGGTCATGTCCCCGACCCAGCGGCGGTTCGGCTCGGCCGCGGTGAAGTCGCGTCTGAGCAGGTCGGGGAACTTCGGCGTTGCGCGGTCCTGACGGGCCAGCCCGTTGCGTCTCTTGATCCGGCGCGCGACCAGGCCCTGGCGACGCATCGAGTCCGCCACAGTCTTCTCCGAGACCTGCCAGCCGGCCTCACGCAGGTCCGCGTGCAACCTCGGCGAGCCGTGCAACCGCTGGGCAGCGTCGAACGCCACGCCCACCGCGGCGTCGAGCCGGGTCCGCCGCTGCTCGGTCGCGGTCGTGCCACCGTCGGGGCTGCCGGCGCGCTGCAGCCACTTGTACAGCCACGAGATCGACACCCCGAGCAGGGCACAGGCCAGCGTGTGCGGCACCCGGTGGAAGGTCCTCTGGTCGGCGATGAAACGGGCCACGCTCACCTCGTCGCCTCCTTGACCCACAGGACCACGGATCGCTTGAGGACATCACGCTCCATCCGCAGCTCGGCGTTCTCCGCACGCAACCGCTTGAGCTCCTCGACGTCCCCGCGGGACAGGCCCTCGGTCTCCTCACGGGCCTCACGGGCGCGGGCCACCCAGTTGCCCAGCGTGCCCTCGTTGACCCCCAGGTCTCTGGCGACCTGGGCGATCGGCTTGCCCGTCTCCTCGACGATCCGGACCGCCCCGTCACGGAACTCCCGGTCGTATCGCTTCCGTACCTCTGGCATCGCTACCCCTTATAGCTGATGCCTCCCCGATCATGGGGGAAACCGCACGGCACCTGGTACGCCGCGCTCGCCGGGCCGCTGGTCGTCCACGACGGGCTGCTCGACGCGCTCGCCGCACTGCTCCCGCCCGGCGCCGCGCTGCCGCTGTCGGTGACCCTCCCCGGCGGCCCGCAGGGGCTGCCACGCGTCCTCGACCGGGCGGCCGCCCTGCCGGTGCGGCTGGTGTCGGTCGAGATCGCCGCGCCCGCCGGGACGGCCCCGGACGGTGCCGCTGTCGCGCCGCCGCCCACCGGCGGCCCGGACGTCTACGTCGAGATCCCACGCGACGACCGCCGCGACGCGTTCCTCACCGGTCTCCCCGCCGGGGTCCTCGCCAAGTTCCGCACCGGCGGTGTCCGCGCCGACCTCCACCCCGGCGAGGACGAGCTCGCGGCGGGGCTCGCCGGCGCCGTCGCCGCCGGGCGGCCGTTCAAGGCCACCGCCGGCCTGCACCACGCGGTGCGGCACTCCGACCCGGCCACCGGATTCGAGCAGCACGGGTTCCTCAACGTGCTGCTGGCGACCGACGCGCTGCTCCGCGGAGGGACCGCGGCCGACGCCGCCGCGCTGCTGGCCGAGAGGGCCGGCGCCGTCGTCGCTGGCCGGGTCCACGACCTCGACGCCGCCCGGGTGGACCGCGCCCGCGCCGCGTTCCGGTCGTTCGGCACCTGCAGCATCACCGACCCACTCACCGACCTGATCCACCTGGGCGTCTGCACCGCCCCACCGACGGAAGGAGCGCTCCCGTGAGCGCCGTCGACATCCCGGCCGGCTCGCCGTTCGGGCCCGGGAACCTGCCCTACGGCGTCTTCTCCACCGGAGACGACGACCGGCCCCGGCCCGGGGTGCGGCTCGGCGACACCGTCCTCGACCTGGGTGTCCTGCTGGGCACCGCGGGCGACGACGCGGTGTTCGCCGCACCGGCCCTGAACCCGTTCATGGCGCAGGGCCCGGCGCGCTGGGCACAGGTCCGCGAACGGCTCACCGCGCTCGTCGCGGGCGACGTGCCCGACGCCGCCCGCCACCCGGCCGGCACCGTGCGGATGCACCTGCCGTTCGAGGTCGCGGACTACGTCGACTTCTACGCCTCCGAGCACCACGCGTCGAACCTCGGGCGGCTGTTCCGGCCGGACGCCGAGCCGCTCCTGCCGAACTGGAAGCACCTTCCGGTCGGCTACCACGGCCGGGCCGGGACGGTCGTCGCCTCCGGTACCGAGATCGTGCGGCCGTGCGGGCAGCGGAAGGCGCCCGGCGACACCGTCCCGGACCACGGGCCCAGCCGCCGGCTCGACATCGAGGCCGAGCTCGGCTTCGTCGTCGGTGCCGGGTCCCGCCTGGGCTCCCGGATCGCCGTCGACGACGTCGCGGACCACCTGTTCGGCGCCGTCCTGATCAACGACTGGTCGGCCCGCGACATCCAGGCCTGGGAGTACGTCCCGCTGGGCCCGCACCTGGGCAAGAGCTTCGCGACGTCGGTCGGGGCCTGGGTGGTGCCGCTCGCGGCGCTGGAGCACGCCCGCATCCCGCTGCCCGGGCAGGACCCGGAGCCGCTGCCGTACCTGCGCGGCACGGAGACCTGGGGACTCGACGTCGACATGGCCGTCAGATGGAACGGCGTCGAGGTCACCCGGCCGCCCTACCGCGAGATGTACTGGTCCCCGGCGCAGATGCTCGCCCACCTGACGACGAACGGCGCGTCGAGCCGCACCGGTGACCTCCTCGCCTCCGGCACGGTGTCCGGGCCCGCGAAGGACCAGCGGGGCGCCTTCATCGAGCTGACCTGGGGCGGCGCCGAACCGGTCACGGTGAACGGCGAGCAGCGGACCTTCCTGCTCGACGACGACGAGGTCACGATCACCGCCACCGCCCCCGGACCGGACGGCACCCGGATCGGCTTCGGGGAGGTCACCGGCCGCATCCGGCCCGCACTCCCCTGAGCCGGTCCGGTGCCGGTCAGCGGTCCTCGCCGTAGGCGGCGGCGATCTCCTCCGGGCCGGCGCACCGGCTGTACGTCGGACCCTGCGGCCAGCCCTCCGGGGAGTCCTGCCACACCTCCTGACGGCCGTAGGGCAGCAGGTTGACGAGCCCGAACAGGTAGCTCAGCTGCTCGGTGCCGCGGCCGTCGGTGTGCCAGGTCCGGTACACGGTGTCCCCGTCACGCAGGAACACGTTGACCGCGAACCCGGCGTCCGGCGGGGCACCGACGTCACTGCCGAACGTGCTGTTCGCCGTCGAGTACGAGGTCATCGTGTTGCCGACCCGGTGCTTGTAGGCCAGTGCCTCGTCGATCGGGCCCTGGGTGACGATCACGAACCGGGCGTCGAACTTCTCCAGCCCGGCGAGCCGGGTGAACTGCGAGGTGAACCCGGTGCAGCCGCCGCACTGCCATTCGGCACCGGCGTGCCACATGTGGCTGTAGACGATCAGCTGGGGGTGCTCGCCGAAGAGGTCGGCGAGGTGGACCGGGCCGTCCTCGCCGTCGAGTACGTAGTCGGGCATCTCGACCATGGGCAGCCGCCGCCGCCGCTGCGCGGCGACGGCGTCGAGCTCGCGGGTGGCGGCCTTCTCCCGGACCCGCAGCGCGGCCAGCTCGGACCGCCAGGTCGCGGCGTCGACGACGGGCGGGAGGGCGGTGGCGGTGGCGGACATGGTGCCTCCGGACGGTCGTGTTCCTGTCTGGAGGTGGTGACTCCCTCGCCGCGCCGTACTCATCGGTGGCCGCGGCGCGGCCCGTCAGGTGCCGGAGCCCCAGCGCTCCCGCACCGACGAGAAGACCTTCTGGTCGTGGGAGAACTCGACGACGTTGCCGTCGGGATCGGTGAGGGCGCAGATGTAGCCGACCGGGCCGGGCATCTGGCGCGGCTCCCAGTGCAGGCAGCCGGCGTCCCGGGCGCGGTCGGCGGCCGCGTCGACGTCGGCCCGGTGCGGCACCTCGATGCCGATGTGCGCGAACGGGCGGAGCAGCCCCAGCTCCTCGCCGCGGTCCTGGTCGAACGAGACCAGGACGAGCACCATCGGCGTCTCCACCTGCTTCGCGTTGGACAGCCAGACGCTCTCGCCGGCGTCGTCGGAGAAGCGCTCGACGACGGTCAGCGGGGTCATCGTGGTGTAGAAGTCGATCGCCGCGTCGAGGTTCCCGGTCGGCAACGCGAGGTGCGTCCACCGGGCCTCGGTCAGCTGCTGGTCGTGCGGGACGTCGTCGCCCATCGCGCGTCTTCCCCCTCCTGCGGTGCGGGACCGGTCGTGGACACGGCCCCCAGCATGCACGGTCGCGGGATCAGGCCTCGCCGGCGCCGTCGAGGAGACGCTGGCGGGCGAGCCGCTCGACCAGCTCGGGCAACGCGGCGTGCGGGGCGGAGTCGAGGTCGCGCCGGGAGCCGCGGACGACGGCGTCGACGAGCCGTTCGGGGACGCGGCCGGCGAACTCGGCGGAGAGCCGGGCGACGGCGCCGGGGACGGAGGTGTCGGGGGGTGGGTCCAGGGTCACGTGCACGGTCGGTGTCGTTTCGTCGTGGGCGGGCCCGGGCGCGGTGGTCCGCGGCTCCGGGCGGTGGGTCGGTGGGTGCCGGGAGGCCCCGCGGGCACCGGACGTGCCGGTGGCCGGGTCGGCCGTGCCGGGCACGGGTGCCCGGTCGGAAGTTCCCGGACGCGGGGTCCTCGGTCGCGGACCGCCGCGTGTTTCACTCGGTGGACACCCGCACGATCACCGGGTCCGGTGCCCGGGATCTCCCGGGCCGCGGCCGGCGACCGTCGCCACCGTAGGACAGGGCGGGGCGTGGCGTCGAACGCATATTCTACACCCGCGACGGCCGCGGTCCGGCCGGGCCCACGACCGGCCGTGCGGTGCCGCGGGTCAGGACCCGTCGAGGAACTCCGCGACGACGGCGTCGAAGGCCGGCGGGTTCTCCAGGAACGGGAAGTGCGAGCTCGCGACGTCGCGTCCGAACACGTGCAGGCGCGCGTCCGGGACCCGGTCGGCGATATAGCGCTGCGAACCCGGGTCGACGTGGCTGCCGTCGCAACCGATCACCAGCGTCGGCACGTCGATCCGGGGCAGCACGTCGCGCCAGTCCTGCGCGCAGTGGTCCCACAGCAGCGGCACCCCGGCGTGCGGCGGCGTCGACGCGATCTCCTGCTCGACGAACGCCCAGACCTCCGGGTCGGTGTCACCACTGAACATGCCGCGCACGAAGTCGGTCGCGGCCTTGCGGCCCTCCGGCCCGTCCAGCGACGCGCAGAGCGAGACGAGCGCGGCGACGTCGAAGATCGCGCCGCTGTCGCGCTGGTCGCCTGCCGACATCCACGGCACCGCCGCGACGGCCGCCGGCTGGTCGACCACGACGAGCCTGCGGATCCGGCCCGTCCCGTACTGGTCGACGACGCTCCACCACACTGAGGCACCCATCGACCAGCCGAGGACGTCCGCCTGCCCGAGCCCGAGGTGGTCGAGGAACTCCTGGGCGTCGCGGGCCAGCCGGGCGATGCGGTACCCGTGGTGCGGCTTCTCGGAGACGCCGTGCCCGCGCTGGTCCAGCGTCAGCACCCGGCGGCCGCCCGCCAGCCCGATCAGCTGGTGGCGGAACATCGCCTGGGTCTGTCCCCAGCCGTGCAGCATGACCAGCGGCGGTGCCGCCGTACCGGACGCGGGACCGCTGTCGCGGTAGGTGAGCTCGACACCGTCGGAGGTGGTGAAGGTCGGCATGGCTGCTCCCGCGTCGTCGACAGGTGACCGACACTCTGCTCCGGGCCACGGCCCGCCACCAGGAACGGGACGTGGAACGTCGGCGGCGGCTCTCCACGCTCTGTAGGACGCCCCCGGCCCGCTCAGCCCGTGAGGTCGGCGACGAGCAGCCCGAGGTGCAGCAGCAGCCGGTCCCGGCCGTCGTCGAGGTCCAGCCCGGTGACGGCCCGGATCTGGTCCAGCCGGTAGTACAGCGAGGTCCGGTGCAGGTGCAGTGCCTGCGCGGTCCGCGGGATCGAGCCGCCGTGGTCGAGGTAGGCGCGCAGGGTCTCGACCAGCCGTGCGGCACGGGGGTCGGCGCGCAGTGCCACCAGCGGCGCGGGCACCAGGTCCGCGTCCAGCTCGGCGGGCGGGAGCTGCAGCAGCGGCGCGTACGGCCCGAGACCGTCCCACCGCGCGACCGGACCCAGCCCGGGCACCAGCCGGGCACCGCGGGCGGCGGCCGCGGCCCGGCCCGCCGACCGCCACAGCAGCTCCGGACTGGGCACGACGGGCCCGATCCCCGCGACCGCGACCCCGGTACGGCCGAGCAGGTGCTCGACCGACAGGACGATCCGCTCGGCGTCGGCGGCGAGGACGTCCACGTCGGGCCGGGAGGCGACGAGGACCGCGCGGCCGTCGTCCACGGCGGCGAGGGTCCGGTCCGGACGACGGCCCGGTGACCCGGCCGTCGCGCGCAACGCCACCTCGACCTCCGGCGCCGGGAGCGCGGCACCGACCTCGACGACGGCGGCCGCGCCCGGCCCGGTCGTCCCGCTCTCGCGCACCGCGGCCGCCCGGTCGAGCGGATCGGGGCCGACCAGGCGGAGCAGCAGCCGTTCACGCTCGCGGTCGCCGGCACCGGTGCGGTCACGGTGCAGCAGCGCCGCGGCCGTCCGCGCGACCTCGTCGATCCGGGCCCGCTCCGCCGCGGCCAGGGTGCGGCCGGCGTCGATCACCATGAGCAGGCCGAGCAGCACGCCGTCCTCGCGCAGCGGCACGCACCAGCGGTCGTGCATGCCGAGCTCCTCGCCGCCCCGTACGAACCCGGGCCCGCCCCAGCGCGCGACGCCCTGCCCGAGCACGTGCGCGCCGACCTCGGGACCGGCGTCGCGCTGCAGGACGGCGCGCACCCGGACTGCGTCCTCGTCACCGAAGTGCCTGCTGGTGCACAGCATCCGCACCATCGGGTCGTTCACCACGACCGACCGGCCGAGCTCGTCGGCGAGGTCGTCGACGAGCGTCTGCAGGTCCGCACCGGGCGTCACCGCGGCCTCCTCCCGGGCCCGTCCGACAGTGCGTGGAATCCCCGGCCCGGACACACGACATCACGCGGTGCCGCCGACCGGGTCACCGGACGCACCATGGCACCGGATCGGCGGCGGACGGCGCGGGGAGGCGGGGGACGTGATCGGTGTGGACGGCCGGGTGGTGCTGGTGTTCGGCGCCGGATCGGACGGCGACGGGACGAACAACGGCGGCGCCGCCGCCCTGACCTACGCCCGGGCGGGTGCCGCGGTCGCCGCGGTCGACCTCGACGGCGACGCGGCCGACCGCACCGCCCGTGCGATCTCCGACGAGGGCGGCCGGGCGGTCGCCCTCACCGCGGACGTGACCGACGAGGCGTCGGTCGAGCGGGCCGTCGCGGCGGCGGCCGCGGCGCTGGGCACCCCGGACGTGCTGCACAACAACGTCGGTGTCGCGGTCACCGGCGGCGTCACCGCGCTGAGCCGGGAGACCTGGGACCGGGCGCTCGCGCTGAACGTCACCGGCGCGTTCCTGACCTGCAAGCACACCCTGCCGGGGATGCTGGCCGCCGGGCGCGGCGCGATCGTCAACGTGTCGTCCCTGGCCGCCGTGCGCCACCTCGGCTACGACTACCCGGCCTACATGGCGGGCAAGGCCGCGCTGAACCAGCTGACCGTCGCGCTGGCGCTCACCCACGCCCGGGACGGCATCCGGGCCAACGCGGTCCTGCCCGGCTACATCGACACCCCGCTCGTCGGGCGCCAGCTGCACACCGCCGACCCGGAGCGCGCCCGCGCCGAGCGGGACGCGCTCAGCCCGACCGGCCGGATGGGGTCGCCGTGGGACGTCGCGAACGCGGCGCTCTTCCTCGCCTCCGACGCCGCCGCCTACGTCAACGGGGTCTGCCTGCCCGTCGACGGCGGCCTGTCCGCACGGTCCTGAGCCGGCACCGGCTCACTGCACCCCGGAGTCCGGTGGGTCGAGACGAACCTCCCGGTCCGGCTCCACCGCACCGACGCCGGTGACCGCGGACAGGCCGTCCCGGTGCTCGTCGTCGCAGGTCCCGACGACGACGCCGACCCCGCGCAGCACCTTCTCCACCTGCAGCCCGGCCGCCGAGCAGGCGGCGGCGACGTCGTCGATCGCGTGCCCGTCGGCGACCGACACCAGCACCCGGCCGGCCACGGGTCAGGCCCCCGGCGCCCGGACGAGCCCGGCGCCGACGTCGCCGGAGGGCAGCGGCAGCCGCTGCGCGGCCTGGGTCAGCTGCGTCCACAGCTCGCGGCCGCGGGCACCGGTGCGCTGCGACCAGAGCGCGGCGATCCCGGACACGTGCGGGGTCGCCATCGACGTGCCGGAGATCGTGTTCGTCCGCCGGGGCATCGGCCATGCCGAGTAGACGTCGACGCCCGGACCCGCGATGTCGACCTGGCCGCCCTCCACCGACGACGATGCCGCGGAGAAGTCCGCGATCGCCAGCGCGGCGTCGACCGCGCCGACGGCCATGATCGACGGGCTGTTCGCCGGTACGCCGACGAACCCGGCGTTGCCGGCGGAGCGCTCGGCGTTGTTCCCGGCCGCGGCGACGATCAGCACGCCCGCGTCGAGGGCGCGACGGCCCGCGTTCTCGTAGGCGGCCGAGACCTCGTCGAGGTCCGCGCCGAGCGACATCGACACGACGTGCGCCCCGGAGGTGATCGCCCACTCGATGCCCTCGAGGATGCCGGCGTCGGTGCCCGAGCCGTCGTCGCCGAGCACCTTGCCGACCAGGATCCGGGCCCCGTGGGCGACGCCGTAGCGCCGGCCCTCGGCGGGGCCCGCCGGTCCGCACGAGGTGCCGACGCAGTGCGTGCCGTGGCCCTGGGCGTCCTGCACCTGCTGCCCGTCGACGAACGAGCGGGACTCGATCTGCCGTCCGGCGACGTCGGGATGGCCGAGATCGAGTCCGGTGTCGAGGACGGCGACGGTGATCCCGGCGCCGGTCTCGGGGGACACGTCGACCCCGGTGGCCTGCAGCCCCCAGGTCAGCCGGTCGGTGTCGGCGAACCGCGCGGGTGCCGGTGCCGCGTCCGCGACGGCGGCCGCGGCCCGGTCGGCGCGGTGGGCGGCCGCGTCGGCGAAGCCCCGCAGGTAGTCCGCGGACAGGCCCGGCCCGGTCAGCGCCCGCTGCACCCGCTCGGGCTCGACGCCCAGGACCCGCCGGTCGGCACGGGCCGACCGGAGCCGGTCCGGGTCGAGCTCGGCGACCGCGACCCCCAGCCGGGAGAACAGCGTCGGGCGGACGCCGGACCGCGCGTCGCGGCTGCTGGTGACGTCGGCCAGGCCGGTCAGCTCCTGCACCGCGGCCTGGGCGGCGGTGTCGTCGTCCAGCAGGTCGTCGCTCAGCACCATCAGGTACCGCCCCGTGTGCGTGTCCGCCATGTCGCCTCCGATGATCGCCGCCGGTGATCACACATCGTGCCGCACCCGTGGCCGTGCGGCACCGCGGCGCGACCGGCCCACCCGGGTCCTCCGCCCCGGGCCCCGGGGGACGGACGCCTCCGGTGCCCGCGCGGCTCCGCGGACCAGTGTGGAGCCGTGGCCGGCGAGGGACGCCGGTGGACGGGGGTGTGGTGATGTCCGACCAGCAGGGTCGTCCGGTGGTCGTCGGGATCGACGGGTCGGCGTCCGCCCGGGACGCGGTCCGGTGGGCGGCGGCGGAGGCGGTGGCCCGGCGCGTCCGGCTCCGGCTGGTCGCCGTGTACACCCCGCTGCCGCCGGGGCACCGCCACGACATGGGGCTCGGACCCGCCTACCGCGCGCAGGTCGTCGGCACGCTGCAGGAGGCGCTGACCGGCGCGGCCGCGCTCGTGTCCGGGATCGACGTCGACCTGGAGTCCGAGATCCGCGCCGGGTACCCGGCGGACGTGCTCACCGAGGAGTCGCGCGGCGCGTCCCTGACCGTCGTCGGGAGCCGCGGCCTCGGCGGGTTCAGCGGCCTGCTCGTGGGCTCGGTCGCGGTGGCGGTGGCCGCGCACGGCGGTTCCCCGGTGCTGGTGGTGCGCGGCGAGCGGGCCCCGGACGCCGGGTTGCCGGTGGTGCTCGGCGTCGACGGTTCCCCGGCGGGGGAGGCCGCGGTCGGGCCCGCGTTCGAGCAGGCGTCCCGGCGGTCGGTGCCGCTGCGCGCTGTGCACGCCTGGTCCGACGTCGTCCTCGATCCGGCCGTCGCGGTGCTGATCGACGCGGCCGCGCTGGAGGCCGAGGAGCGGGAGGTCCTCGCCGAGCGTCTCGCGGGCTGGTCGGAGAAGTATCCCGACGTCGACGTGCAGCGGATCGTGGTCCGCGACCGCCCGGCGCACGCGCTGATCGCGGAGTCGGCCGGGGCCGGGCTGGTCGTGGTCGGGTCACGGGGCCGCGGTGGCCTCGCCGGCCTGCTGCTCGGGTCGGTCGGGCAGGCGCTCCTGCGGCACGCGGACTGCCCGGTGCTGGTCGCACGCCCCTGAGCGGCCCGGCCCCCCCGCTCACCGCAGTCCGAGGAGCCGCCGCAGTCGCGGCGCGGGCTGCCCGGACGGGGCGCCCTGCTCCGGCGCGCCCGCCTGCTCGGGGACCACCGGCGGCGCGGGCTCGGGATCCGCGGCGCCGTCCCGCGGGACCGGGATGGTCGGCCCCGTGGTGGAGACCCCGTCGAGGAGGTCCAGGCAGTGCGTGTCGCCGCAGGCGTCGCCCGCGACGACGCTCCCGTGCGCCGCGGCCAGCGCGGTGAGCGGGGCGTCGAGCGGGGTGCGGACGAGCACGGCGGCCCGGGTCAGGTCCCACAGCAGCGCGGTCCCGCCGGTGCCCGCGGTGACGGCACGGTGCCCGCCGGCGGCGGTCGCGGCGCAGAGCTGGACGGGGTCGGCGCGCACCGTGGTCACCCGGTCCGTGCCGACCGTCCAGACGTGCGCCCGGCCGTCGGCGTCCGCGGCGACGGCGTGGCAGCCCTCGTCGTCGATCGCGACCGCCGCGAGCATCGAGCCGGGCAGCGGCACGACGACCGGATCCCCCGCGGCAGGCCGCCACGCGGCGAGCGCGGTGTCCGCGCCGAGCAGCACGGTGCTCCCGCCGGGCGTGAGCGCGGCCCGCCGGACCGGCGCCCCGGTCGTCGCGCTGCGGTAGATCCGGCCGGTCCGCGCGTCGGCGACGGCGACCCGGTCGCCGTCGCCGACCACCACGAGCGTCCCGCGCCCGGCCAGCACCCGGCCCGGGACCTCGACCGACCCGGCCGCGAGCCCGGTGGCGGCGTACCGCTCGGTGACGGTGCCCCCGGACGCGGTGAAGATCCGCATCCCGGCGGTGTCGGACCACACCGGGCCGGGCCCGCCGTCGCAGCGCCAGCACTCGTCGCCGGTCCGCAGGTCGAGGGCGACCAGCTCACCGGTGCCGCGGGCCGCGGAGACGATCAGCCCGCCCGCGACGACGATCGCGCCGACGGCCTCCGGGAGGCCGGGGCGGTCCCCGGCCGGTGCCGCGGCGGCCGGGTCCCACAGCAGGATCCGGCCGTGGTCGTCGCCGGTCGCGACGAGCGTGCCGTCGGCGTTCGCGGCCGCGGCCCGCACCGCGGTGCCGTGCCCCGTCAGCGTGACCCGGCCCGGCTCGTCGCCGGTCCACCACAGCTCGACGGTGCCGTCCGCCCGGGTCGCCAGCGCCCGTCCCGGACCCGCGGGGCCGGCGGCGGTGGCCGGGGCGCCGGACCGGTCGAGGACCACCGCGTCGTGCGGTACGCCGGCGGTCATCACGAAACCGTGCACCGCACCGTCGGCGGTGACGGCGAGCAGCTCCTCCGGCCCGGTCACCGCCACCCCGGTGACGCCCGCGTCGGCCTGGAGCGTCGCGAGCTGCGCACCGGTGGTGGTGTCCCAGGCGCGGAGGGTGCCGTCGTCGCCGCCGGTCACGGCGCGCCCGGACGCCGTCGCGACGAGCGCCCGCACCGGGCCGTCGTGCCCGGACAGCACCACCGCGGTGCCGCGGACGACGTCCCAGACGAGGACGGTGCCGTCCAGCGCGGCGCCCAGCAGCCGGGTCGCACCGGAGGGGGCGTCGGCGAAGGCGAGCACGGTGACCGGGGTGGTGTGCCCGGTGAGGGCCGCCACCTCGGCGCCGCCCGCGGCCCGCACCCGGACGACGTCGTCGGACCCCGCGACCGCGACCAGCCCGCCGTCGGCGGTGGTCGCGACGGCGAGCACGGGCGCCGGACCGGCGGCCCGCTCCGGCCCGCACGGCCCCGTCACCGGGTGGGCGACGGGCGTCCCGGTCGCCGGGTCCCAGGTCACCGCGCCGCCGGAGGCGTCGACCGAGAGCAGCGCCCCGCCGGGGTCGACGGCCAGCCCGGTGAGGGCGTCGCCGTGCCCGTCGAGGACGCGCAGCAGCGCCGCGGACGGCGGCCGCGTCCGCCAGCGGGTGGCGAGCGCGGACAGCCCGCGGGACTCGATCCGGGCCCGCGCGGCCCCGGCCAGCGCGTCCTCGCCCGTGACGGCCGCCCGGGCCAGCAGCTGCTGGGGCAGCCCGGCGGCCTGCCCGGCGAGATCGGGGTCGCGCAGGTGGTGCGCCTCCAGGTCCAGCACGCGGCGCACCGCCGCCGCGCTGACGCCGGCCGGCGGGGTCAGGTCACCGGCCCCGTCGTGCAAGGCGCCGCCTGCGACGCGCTGCTCCAGTCCGTCCCAGAACATCTCGACGGGCATGCGGTGGTTCCTCCCCGGGGTCGGCGGCCGTCTGCATGTCGGGCCCCGCGCTCCATCGTTAACGCGCGAGGGGGTGTCACGGTCCGACCGGCGGTGACCGGTTCCGGCCGCTCGGTGACCGGCGGTGCCCCGGACGGGCGAACGCCGGATTCCCCGCGGTGACCGGCCGTCGGGGCGGTGAACGGCACGCACGGGATGCGGGGGACCCCGGATCCGGACCAGTACGCTGACCGCCCGACGAGCCGGGGGAGGCGTGGCGGCGGAGACGGCACCGGCGGCGCGGCGCGGCCGGCGGCCGATGAGCGACCGCCGTCGTGCCCTGCAGCGGCTCGAGATCTCCCGGGCGGCGATCCGGCTGTTCCGCGAGCACGGCGTCGCCGGGACCAGCGGGGAGCAGATCGCCGACGCCGTCGGCCTGTCGGCCCGCACGTTCTGGCGCTGGTTCCGGACCAAGGAGAGCTGCGTCGAGCCGGTGCTGAGCCTCTCGACCGACGCCTTCACCGCCTGCCTGGCCCGCTGGCCCGCCGGCCGGTCGCTGGAGGAGCACCTCCTCACCGACTTCCCGGAGCACGACGACGGCGGCCCGGACGACGGCGAGCTCGTGCTGGCCGTCGTCCGGATGTCCCGCGACGAGCTCGCGCTGCGTGCGATCTGGCTCGTCGTGCAGGAGCGGGCCGAGCCGGTGCTGGCCGGGATCCTCGCCGAGCGGCTCGGCCGCGACGTCGGTGACATCGAGGTCCGGGTGCAGGCCGCCGCGCTGAACGCGGCGCTGCGGATCGCGACCGAGGACATCGCGGCCGTCACGGCGGACGGCCACGAGCCCCCGGTCGACGACCTGACCGCCCGGCTCTCGACGGCGGTCCGGGCCGCCACCCACGGCGTCGCGGCGAGCCCACCGGCCTGACCGGCCGGCGGATCGGGTCAGCTCCCGAGCCGCACCAGGTTCCCCGCGCCGGTGCACGCCACGACGATCCCGTCCCCGTCGGCGGTGACCCCCGCGAACGGTGCCGGGCGGCGGGCGGCGCCGCTGCGGCAGTCGTCGGGCACGTGCGGCGGGCGGACGTCGAACGCGAGTCCCGACGCCGCGACGCCGGTGGCCCGCCGGACCGGGTCGATCCGCAGCAGCCGCCCGGTCCCGGCCTCGGCGCACCACAGCGCGCCGCCGGACGCGGCGAGCCCCTCCGGACGGTGCAGGCCGGCGCCGAGCACAGTGGACCCGCCGTCGTCGTCGAGCCGGAGCACCCGGCCGCCACCGGTCGTGGTCACGTACCCGCGCCCGTCCTCACCGGTGGCGACGCCGACCGGCCGGTCGAGCCCGTCGGCGCGGACGGTGACGGTGCCGTCGTCGGCGACGTGCAGCACCCGCCCGGCGGCGGTCTCGGCGACGAGCACCCCGTCCCCGGCCTCGGCGACGCCGGTGGGGGAGCCGAGCCCGTCGGCCAGGGGCTTCCACGCGCCGGGTGCGCCCCGCCACACGCCGCCGGCGTCGGTGGTGAGCACGGTGTCCCCGCCGCGCCGGGCGATCCCGCGGACGCCGCCGCGGACCTCGGTCACGACGTCGCCGAGCGCGCCGGCCCGGCCGTCCGCGACGAGTGCGAGTCCGAAGTGGTCCGCGGCCAGGATCCCGTCCGGGGTCGCGGCGATCCCGAACGGGCCGTTCAGCCCCTCCGGCACGATCACGCGCACCGTCCCGGCGGGGTCGACGGCGTGGACGCCGCCGTGGAACGCCCCGGACACGTAGGCCGTGCCGTCCGGGGCGAACGCGACGTTGTCGGCCCCGCCGACCCCGGTGTGCAGCTCGCGGAGAGGCCCGTCGCCGTCGTGGGTCCACAGCGTCCCGCGCTCGCCGTTGGACAGGATCCGCAGCCGCCCGGCCGGGTCGAACCGGACGGCGACCGGGCGGTCCAGCCCGGCGAGGACCCGTTCCGGGGTGCCGCCGTCCGGGTCGACCCGCCACACCTCGCCGGAGAGCAGGTGCGGGTAGTAGAGGAACCCGTCCGGGCCCACCTGCATCGCGTTGCCCAGCGCGAGGTCGTCCGCCAGCACCCGGGGCGGGCCGCCGGCGAGGTCGATCTCCAGGAGCCTGCCCTCCGGCACCAGCTCGTTGACGAACAGCCGGCCGCGGTGCCAGGCGATCCCGTCCGGCGCGACGATCCCGTCGGCCACCACGGTCGTCGCACCGTCCGGGTCGCGCCGCCACACCAGCCCGGCCGGGAGGTCGACGACGAACAGCTCGCCGCCGTCGCCGAACACCAGGTCGTCCGGGGCGGTCAGCGGGCCGTCCGGCCCGAGCACCGTCTCGATCTCCCCGGTGCCGAGGTCGAGCGCCCCGACCGTGCCGCCGAGGAACTGGGCGATCCACAACCGGCCGTCCGGGCCGAACGCGATCCCGTTGGAGGCCCAGAGCGGGTTCGGCGGGCACAGTGGCTCGGCCCGCAGGCCGGGTGCCGTCCACAGCGGACCGGAGAGTGGCCCCGCGACGGGGCGGGCGCTCACCGCGGCCCCTCGAACACGTCGTCCATCCCGCTGTCGCGCCAGGCGTGCAGGATCTCGTGGAACTCCACCGGTCCACCGCCGAACTGCTCGTTCCGCTTCCGCGGGCGCCCCTCGAAGTTGTAGTAGCCGGGCGTGCACTCGGCGAGGAAGCCCTGCTGGTCGACCGCGCGGTCGCGGATCGTCGCCACCCAGGCGTCCTCGGCCCCGGCGGTGGGCTCGACGGCGGTCGCACCACGCCGGCCCGCCTCGGCGACGACGGCCGCGATGTGCGTCGCCTGCTCCTCCAGCACGTGCGTGAAGTTGACCGACGCCGAGTTCTGCAGGGCACCGACGTGGAACAGGTTCGGGAACCCGCGGCTGACCCAGCCGTGCAGGGTGGACAGGCCGTCGGCCCACTTCTCGCCCAGCGCGAGACCGTCCCGGCCGCGGACGTCCGCACCCGCGCGGGTGGCCGGGTCGGCGCCCAGCTCGAACCCGGTGGCGAACACGATCGCGTCCACCGGGTACTCGGTGCCGTCGACGACGAGCCCGGCCGGGGTGATCTTCTCGACGCCCTGGCCGCCGGTGTCGAGCAGCGTCACGTCGTCGCGGTTGAACGCCTGCAGGTAGCGGTCGCTGAACGTGGGCCGCTTGCACATTTGCCGGTACCAGGGCTTCAGCGCGTCCGCGGTGGCCGGGTCGTCGACGACCGTGTCCACCCGGGCCCGAATCTCGTCCATCTTCTCGGCGTCGGCGATCTCGAGGGCGTCGGCGAGGGACTCGGTGCCGTGGGTGCGGGCGTAGCGGGCGACGCCGCGGATCGGCGCGGTGTCGGTCCACCGGTCGGCGACGCCGTCGTCCCCGGCGCCGCCGTGCCGTGGCGGCAGCATGTTCATCAGGTGCAGGAAGTCCTCGCGGCGGCGCCGCTGCCAGCCGGGTTCGAGCGACGACCACCACTGCGCGTCGTAGGGGGCGTCGTCTCGGACGTCCACACAGGACGGCGTCCGCTGCACGACGTAGAGGTGCGCGGCGCCCTCGGCGAGGTGCGGCACGCACTGGATCGCGGTGGCGCCGGTGCCGATCACGGCGATCCGCTTCCCGCCGATCCGGTCCAGGCCGCTGGTCGCGTCGCCGCCGGTGTAGGCGAAGTCCCACCGGCTGGTGTGGAACGTGTGCCCGGCGAAGTCCTCGATGCCCGGGATCCCGGGCAGCTTCGGCCGGTTGAACGGGCCCGACGAGATCACCACGAAGCGCGCGGTGACGGCGTCTCCGCGGTCCGTCCTGACGTCCCAGTGTCCGGCGTCGTCCCAGGTCAGCGACGTGACCTCGGTGCCGAACAGGGCGTCGGTGTAGAGGTCGAAGCGTTCGCCGATCGCCCGGGCGTGGCCGCGGATCTCCTCGCCCGGCGGGTACTTCCGGCTGGGCATCCCGCCGATCTCCTCCAGCAGCGGCAGGTAGATCGACGACTCGATGTCGCAGGCGATGCCGGGATAGCGGTTCCAGTACCAGGTGCCGCCCAGGTCGCCCGCGACGTCGACGATCCGGATCCGCTCCAGACCGGCCTCGCGCAGCCGGGCGGCGGCGACCAGCCCGCCGAACCCGCCACCGACGACGAGCGCGTCGACGTGGTCGTGCACCGGTTCCCGGTCCCCGGGCGGGGACCACGGGTCGTCGGCGTAGAAGCCGAAGTCGCCGGTGGCGGTGCGGTACTGGGCGGTGCCGTCGGTGCGGATCCGGCGGTCGCGTTCGGTGCGGTAGCGCTCGCGGAGCCGGTCCATGTCGGCGGCGGTCGGGTCGCCCGCGTCGGGGCGGAGGGTGGCATCGGTCGTCACCGCGGGGTTCCTCCGGGGGGTCGGGGGTCGGGTGTGGTCACCAGGTCACCGGCAGCCGGGCCGGGCCGCGCACGGCCGAGGTGGCGCGCCACTCGACGTCGTCGGCCAGGTCGAGCCCGGGCAGCCGGGTGGTGAGCGCGCGCAGGATCGTCTGCAGTTCCATGCGGGCCAGCGACGCGCCGAGGCAGTGGTGCGGGCCGTAGCCGAACGCGACGTGGGCGCCGGGGGAGCGGTCCAGGTGCAGTGCGTCCGGGTCGTCGAAGACCTCGGGATCGCGGTTCGCCGCGTTGGTGGAGACGAGCACGGCCTCCCCGGCGCGGACGGTGCCGCCGGTGAGCTCGACGTCGGCGGTGGCGATCCGCGGCAGCCCGGCCTGCCTGCCGAGCGGGATGAACCGCAGCATCTCCTCGACCGCGGCCGGGATCCCGTCGGGCTCGGCGACCAGCGCGTCCCAGCGGGAGCGCTCGTGCAGGAGCGTCCGGACCATGTTGCCGGTCATGTTCATCGTGGTCTCGTGGCCGGCGAGCAGGATCGCCGAGCCGAGCGAGACCATCTCGCCCTCCGAGAGCCGGTCGCCGTCGTCGTCGCGGGCCGAGACCAGGCCGCCGAGCACGTCGTCGCCGGGCCCGTCCGGCCGGTCCCGGCGCTCGGCGACGAGCGAGGCGATGTAGGTGTGCAGGTCGGTCATGGCCTGCCGCCGCTCCTCGACCGGGACGGCCGACGTCGACAGCGCCGCGTCGGCGGCGGCCCGGAAGGTGTCGCGCCCGTCGAGCGGCACGCCGAGCAGCTCGCAGATCACGATCACCGGGAACGGCATCGACACCGCCGACACCAGGTCGGCGGGGCTGCCGCCCGCGACGAGCCCGTCGACGAGGTCGTCGGCGATCCCGGCGACGTGCGGGCGCATCCGCTCGACGCGGCGGGCGGTGAAGGCGGCCGCGACCAGGCGCCGCAGCCTGCCGTGCTCCGGCGGGTCGATGTTGATGATCGACTCGGGCTGGCCGGGCCGCTCCGGGAGGGCCCGCGGCACGTCGGCGCCGACGACGGCGGCCCGGCTGAAGCGCGGGTCGGACATGACGGTGCGGACGTCGTCGTAGCGGGTGGCGAGCCGGCCCTCCTCCGTCTCGTCGACGCCCGGTCGGGTCGTCGTTAGTGTCAGTCAGTGACAACAAGGCACTGCGTGACAGGGGGTTGGGCGTCGTGACGCTGTCCGCTCCCGCACCCGTCCGCGGTCGTGCGCCGATGACCGACCGGCGCCGGGCGCGGCTGCGGCTGGAGATCTCGCGGGCCGCCGTCGCGCTGTTCCGTGAGCACGGCGTCGCCGGGACCAGCGGGGAACGGATCGCCGAGGAGGTCGGCCTCTCCGCCCGCACGCTGTGGCGCTACTTCCGCTCGAAGGAGAGCTGCGTCGAGCCGGTGCTGGCGCGGGGCATCGACGCGATCGTCGAGGCCCTGCGCAGCTGGCCCGCCGACCGGACGCTCGACGAGCACCTGATCGCCGAGTACCACCCGCCGGCCGACGCCGAGGCTGCCGCCGACGCCGAGGCCGGGCTCACGGTGATCGCGCTGTCGGCGACCGAGCCGGGACTGCGCGCCGTCTGGCTGGCCGTCCACGAGCGGTCCGAGCCGGTGCTGGCCGAGGTCCTCGCCGGACGGCTGGGCCGCCCGGCCGACGATCTCGCGGTCCGGGTGCACGCCGCGGCGATGGCCGCCGCCCTCCGGATCAACGGCGAAGAGCCCGCCGCCGAGCTCGTCTGCGACACCCGGCCGTCGGATCCGGTCGAGCGGCTCGCCGCCGCGCTGCGTGCCGCCGCCCACGGGGTCGACGCGGACCCCGCCCCACCCTCGTCCACCCACCACCGGGCAGGAGACCCCGAGTGACCACCACCCCGCCCCGTACCGACTCGGTACCGGCGCACCGGACCGGCCTGCTGATCAGTGTCCTGGTCGGCGCCGCGTTCGTGATGATCCTCAACGAGACCATCCTCAGCGTCGCGCTCCGCGGCCTGAGCGTCGACCTCGCCGTGCCGACGACGACCGTGCAGTGGCTGACCAGCGGCTTCCTGCTGACGATGGCCGTCGTCATCCCCACCACCGGCTACCTGCTGGACCGCTTCACCCCGCGTCAGGTGTTCCTCGCGTCGCTGGGCACCTTCACCGCCGGCACCGCGGTGTCCGGGTTCGCGCCCGGGTTCGAGGTGCTGCTCGCCGGCCGGATCGTGCAGGCCGTCGGCACCGCGATGATGATCCCGCTGCTGATGACGACGATCCTGCGGCTGGTCCCGCAGGAGCGCCGCGGCGCGACGATGGGCACCATCACGATCGTCATCGCGGTCGCCCCGGCGATCGGCCCGACGATCGGCGGCGCCGTGCTCGCCGGCCTCGGCTGGCGCTGGATGTTCTGGCTGGTCCTGCCCCTGGCCGTGGCCGCGCTGGCGGTCGGTGCCCGCTTCCTGCGGCTCGACGGCGGCGGCCGCCCGGTCCCGCTGGACGTGCTGTCGGTGATCCTGTCCGCCGTCGGGTTCGGCGGCCTCGTCTACGGGCTGTCCGCGATCGGCAAGGGCAGCGGCGGCGGCATCCCGCCGTGGGTGCCGGTCGTCGCCGGCCTCGTCGCGCTCGCGCTCTTCGTCGCCCGCCAGCTGCGGCTGCAGCGGGAGAGCCGCGCGCTGCTCGACCTGCGCCCGTTTCAGAAGCGGCCGTTCGTCGTCGCGCTGGTGCTGACCGCGCTGGTGCTGCTGTCGCTGATCGGCGTCGCCGCGGTGCTGCTCCCGCTGTACCTGCAGACCGTCATGGGGGTGAGCACGGTGGTCTCCGGACTCGCGGTGCTCCCGGGCGGGCTGCTGCTCGGCCTGCTCGGCCGTCCGGTGGGTGCGCTGTTCGACCGGGTCGGCGCGCGACCGCTGGTGATCCCCGGTGCCGTGCTGATGGCGGCCGGGCTGGGCCTGTTCTCCACCATGGGCCCGGCCACCCCGCTCTGGGTGGTGATCGCCTACCACCTGGTCCTGATGGGCGGGCTGTCGCTGATGATGACGCCGCTGATGACGGAGGCGCTGGGCTCGCTGCCGGACTCGCTGTACTCGCACGGCAGCGCGATCCTCTCCACGCTGCAGCAGGTCGCGGGCGCGATGGGCACCGCCCTGTTCGTGACCGTCGCCGCGACCGGCTCGGCGCCCGGCGGACCGTCGCCGGACGCGGCCGGCCTGCACGCGGCGTTCGCCGTCGCCGGTGGGGTCGGTGTGGTCGCGGTGCTGCTGTCGCTGCTGGTGCGGGGCCGCACCGGGGCCGTCCGGCCCGAGGTCACGATGCACTGAGCAGGGAGTGGCCCGGGAACCCGACGGGCTCCCGGGCCACGGCGCTCAGGCGGTGGCGAGCTTCGCCCGCTCGTCCCGTTCGGTGGTCGCGTTCAGGACCTGGACCTTGTCGCCGTTGTCGAGGTCGGTGAAGAACCGCTGCGCCTCGACGGCGTCGAGCTTGACGCACCCGGCCGACGCGCGGTCCCGGTCACCGCCGTGGAACGCCACCCCGCCGTCGGCGAAGAACACCGACCACGGCATCGGCGACGGCTGCCCCTCGGGCGTCGTGAACTCGCCGCTCGTGTGGTCCGCCTCCTTGCGGTACACGCGGAACGAGTGCCCGATCGGCGTCTCCTGACCGGCCCCGCCGGACGCGACCGGCACCGGCCCGTGGGTGACCGCCCCGTTCTCGATCAGCCAGGCCCGCTGCGTCTCGAGATCGACGCAGGCCCGTGCCGAGACCGAGCACGGCGTGCCCGGGACCTGCTTCTCGGCGTGCGTCTGCCGGGCGGCCTCGCTGTTCTCGGCCTCGGCGTCGGCGGTCGCGACACCGGCGGTCGCGATCCCGGCGACGACGACCAGTGCCGCCACCGCCGCGGTCGCGGCCCGGTTCCGGCGGATCGTCCTGCTCGGCACGTGCACGGCTCCTCGTGACTCGGTCGGTACCCCGACCGGTACAACGCCGACGGGTGGCTTCCGTGACGGTCGACGCACGACCCCGCCCGGGGTTGAGCCACGATCAGGTGGTCGCGGGGGAGCGGTCGGCGGGGCCGGCCCGCCGTGACTCCACTGCGTCCTCCCGCGCCGTCACTCCACGGTTACCGACTTCGCCAGGTTGCGCGGCTTGTCGACGTCCCGCCCGAGCGCGACGGCGACGTGCCGGGCCAGCATCTGCAGCGGCACGGTCAGCAGCAGCGGGGCCAGCTCGGGCTCGGTGCGCGGCACCCGCAGCACGGCGTCGGCGAGCCCGTCGGGCAGGTCGGTGTCGGTCACCGCGATCACCGGGCCGCCGCGGGCCCGGATCTGCTCGATCGTCCCGATGTTCTTCGCGAACAGGTCGTCGCCGGGGACCAGCACCACGCTGGGCATCTCCGGCGTGATCAGTGCCAGCGGGCCGTGCTTGAGCTCGGAGGCGGGGTAGGCCTCGGCGTGGACGTAGGAGATCTCCTTAAGCTTCTGGGCGCCCTCCCGCGCGACCGGGCTGCAGCGGGTGCGGCCGACGAAGAACATCGACGACGCGTCGGCGTACCGCTTCGCGACCTCGGCGATCTCCCCGTCCTGCTCGAGGACGGTGTCGATGTGGCCGGGCAGCGCGGCCAGCGCCTCGACGACCCGCCTCCCGTCGGCGACCGACAGGTCCCGGACCCGGCCCAGCAGCACGGCCAGCATCGCGAACGACACGGCCATGTTCGTGACGGCCTTCGTCGAGGCGACGGAGACCTCCGGCCCCGAGTGCAGGAACACCCCCGCGCCGCACTCGCGGGAGATCGCCGAGCCGATCACGTTCACCGCGCCGATCACGCGTCCGCCCTTGCGGCGCAGCTCCTGCACGCAGCTCAGCGTGTCGGCGGTCTCGCCGGACTGGCTGACCGCGACGTAGAGACAGTCGGGGTCGACGACCGGGTTCCGGTGCCGGAACTCCCCGGCGGGCTCGGCCGACGCCGGGATGCGCGCCAGCTCCTCGACCAGACCGGCGCCGATCTCCCCGGCGTAGTAGGCGGAGCCGCAGCCGAGGAACAGGACCCGGCGCACCCCGCGCAGGTCCCGCGGGTCGAGCTCCAGCCCGCCGAGCCGGGTCGTGGAGAACCGGGTGTCGAGACGGCCGGCCAGTGCACGGCGCACGGCGTCCGGCTGCTCGGCGATCTCCTTGGCCAGGAAGTCCGGGTGCCTGCCGAGCGCGTAGTCCTTGGACTCGGTGTCCACCGTGGTCGGCGGGATCCGGGTGGCCCCCTCGATCCCGTCGGCCCGCACGGTGACGAGCTCGCCGTCGTCGAGGAAGACGACCTGGCGGGTGTGCCGGACGACGGCGGCGAGGTCGGAGGCGACGACCATCTCGCTGCCGCCGATCCCCAGGACGATCGGGCTGCCGTTGCGGGCGACGACGATCTCCTCGGGGCGGTGCGCGTCGACGACGGCGAGCCCGTAGGTGCCCTCGACCGGCGCGAGCGCGGTCCGGACGGCGTCGGCGAGGGTCGGGGCGCCGGCGTCGAACGCCTCGGCGATCAGGTGCGGGAGCACCTCGGTGTCGGTGTCGGACACCGGCCGGACCCCGCGCGCGACCAGCCCGGTACGCAGCCCGTCGGCGTTCTCGATGATCCCGTTGTGGACGACGGCGATGCGCCCGGACGCGTCGGTGTGCGGGTGCGCGTTGCCCTCGCTCGGCTCACCGTGGGTCGCCCACCGCGTGTGCGCGATCCCGGTGCGGCCGCGCGGCGGCTCGTCGCCCAGCACGTCCCGCAGGTCGTCGACCCGCCCCGCGGTGCGGCGCACGGTGACGCGCCTGCGGTGCACCACGGCGAGCCCCGCCGAGTCGTACCCCCGGTACTCCAGCCGGGCCAGCCCGTCCAGCAGCACCGCCGCGGCCTCCCGCGGCCCGACGTACCCCACGATCCCGCACATGCAGGTCTCCCTTCCTGGTCAGCCGTAGACGATCCGGCGCAGCCGGCGCTGCGAGATCTCGCCGGGCGCGACGACGCGGGCGGCGAGCTCGGCGGCGATGTGCGGCCAGATCTCGTCGTTGCGCCGGTCCCGGGACTGCAGCTCGCGGTGCCGCCGCCGGACGAACTCCTCGGTCGTCTCCCCGAAGTGGGCGACGACGTCGGCGACCACACGGGCCGCGACGGGTTCCCCGAGTCCGGTGGTGGCGGCCACGTGGCGCACGAGATCCGGATCCACGGCGGTGATCCTCCCCGCCGCGGACCCGGAGTGCCACGATCCTGCCCGGAATCGGGCAGGGAATGGGCCGATCAGTCGTCGCGGGAGATCCGGAAGGTGAAGGTGAGCTGCCGCCATCCGCCGTCCGGGACGGTCCCGTCGGGCATCGCACCGGTCCGCGGTACGAAGTCGACGATCAGGTCCTCCTTCACCCCGAATACGGCGTCGGAGTCCAGGTGCGCCCCGCCGGCGACGAACAGCTGGGTGATCAGCTCCCGGTACCCGTCGGCCGCGATGAGGAAGTGCAGGTGCGGCGCCCGGAAGGGGTGCCGCCCGGTCGCGTCGAGCATGGAGCCGACCGGCCCGTCGGCCGGGACCGGGTACGCGGCGGGCAGGATCGAGCGGAACCGCAGCCGTCCGTCGTCGCCGGTGCGGAACCGGCCGCGTAGCACCGGTCCGTCCTCCTCGGGCAGCTGCAGGTCGTAGAAGCCGTCCTCGTCGGACTGCCAGACGTCGACGACCGCCCCCGGGACCGGCCGGTCGTCGGTCCCGGTCACGGCGACGTCGACCCACAGCGGGGTGCCCTTCTTCCCCGCCGAGACGTCGGCGCCCTGGGCGAGCTCCGGTGGTCCCTCGGTGTAGAACGGCCCGAGCACCGCCGACGACGTCGTGTCCGGCGTCCGCGAGTGGGTCAGCACGTCGACCACGCTGGACAGCCCGAGGGTGTCCGAGAGCAGCACGAACTCCTGCCGCCGCTCGTCGGTGGCGTGCCCGGTGGCGGTGAGGAAGTCGATCGTGGCCTGCCACTCCGCCTGGGTGAGCCCGTGGGTGCGGGCGTAGCCGTGCAGCGCGCGGACGAGTCCGGTGAGGAGCTCGCGCAGCCGCGGGTCGCCGGCCCGGAACGAGTCGACGACCTGGGCGGTCAGCCGGTCGAGCGTGCCGGCGACCGGGTCGGCGGGCTCCTGCGGGACCGGCCGGGCACCGGCCCACGCCTGTCCGAGCAGGTCCCGGATCCCGTCCCGGGTGAGCGGCACCGGGTTCGGGTAGGGCCGCTGCACCGCGAGGTCGGCGACGCGGTCCAGGCCGGCCTCGGTGACGCCGAGGTCCCGCAGCGCTGCCGGCCCGTCCGCGGAGACCACGAGGTCGTGCACCGCACCGGCCGGGTCCGCGGTGCCGAGCACCTCGCCGAGCCGGGGGAGCGCGGCCGCGTTGAGGGCGATCACGTGCGGCAGCAGGACGGTGTGGGTGGGCGCGTGCGGCAGGTCCAGCGTCCCGCCGAGGGTGTGCGCGAGCTTGTGCTGCACCCCCATCCCGACCCGGTCCAGGCAGGTCCCGGCCAGCCACGCACCGCGCAGCAACTGCTCGGGGTCCCCGGACCGCAGGCCGGCGACGAGCACGCGCACCGCCTCGACCGCGACGGCGTCGGTGAGCGGGGTCGCGCCCGCCCCGTAGAGCGCCTCCACGGCGTGCGCGAGGGCGTTCACCGCGCTCGGCAGCGCGACCGCGGCGGGCAGGTCGCGGACCAGGTCGGTGTCGTAGACGACGGTCTCCGGACGGATCGCCTCGGCGGTCCGGGTGGTCTTGACGCCGCCCTCGGTCTCGCCGAGCACCGCGGTGCACTCCGAGCCCGAGTAGGTCGACGGCAGCACCACCTGGTCGGCCCCGGTCCGCACGGCGATCGCCTTGGACAGCCCGATCGCCGACCCGCCGCCGACGGCCACGACGCAGTCGGCCCCGGCCTCCCGGAACGCGGCGAGGGCCTCCGCGGTGACCTCCACCGGCGTGTGGACGACGGCCCGCGGCGACCGGCCGGCCAGCAGCGGCCCGAGCACGTCGGCGACCCGCTCACCGGCACCGGACGGGCTGCGCCCGGCGACGAGGAACCTGCGGGACCGGCCGAGCCGCTCCACCTCGTCGCGGACGGTCCCGAGGGTGCCCGTCCCGAACAGCACGCGGGTGGGGGCCGGTTCGTGGACGAGGGACATGCGGGATACCTCCGGGGCGTCGGCGATCCGGTCGTGCGCCCGTCAGTATGGTTGAGAGGTCAACGATCGTCCAGGCGGCGCTCGGTGCCGCGGGGCCCGAGCAGGCGGGCCGCGTCGGCGGCGGCGCTCTCGCTGATCTCGCCGGAGATCCGTTCGATGAAGGCGTCCATCGTGGACTGCATCCGGGCCCGGAACGAGCCGAGCAGCGCCGTCGTCGCGACCGGTTGCAGGCCCTCGACCACGGTCTGGATCCGTGGCACGCCCTCCGCGGGCAGCCCGTCGCGGACGTAACCGGCCCAGACCTGCTCGGCGAACAGCTCGACGAACAGCTCCGCGATGCGCCCGGTGTGCTCGTCGAGGTGTTCGCGCAGGGTCAGGACGGCCTCGAGCGGGATACCCAGGCGGACCGCGTCCCCGCCGGCCCGCACCAGGTCCGGCCGCAGGATCCGGATCCGGCCGGGACCGGCCGGCTCGACCAGCCCGGCCTCGCGCAGCCGTGCCGTCGTGACCCCCGGCCCCGCCGTCCCGGGCCCGGCGTCCCCGGGGTCGCCCCGGAGGGTGTCCAGGGCCTCCGGTGGCAGGCCCATCCAGCCGGCGAGGGCGTCCTCGTCGATCTCGACGGGCTCCTCGGGGCGCCACGGGGCGAGCATGCCGCGGTAGAGCCGCAACGCGTCCTCGGCCGCGCGGTCCGGGTCCTGGCGCACCAGCACCTCGATGGCACCCAGGGTGAACCCGCGACGGCGCAGGCCGTTGACGAGATCGAGCCGGTCGAGGTGCTCGTCGGTGTAGCGGGCGGCACGTCCGGCCATCCGTGCGGGCGGGAGCAGCCCGCGTGAGACGTAGGTGCGGACGTTGCGCACGCTCATCCCGGCCCGGTGGGCCAGCTCCTCGATCGGATAGTCCGCCACCGCCGCGATGCTAGTGACGACGATCGTGACACCGCCTGCCGGTGATCCTATGTAACGTTCTCGGTCGATACGTCAGGGCGGTATCGGTGCAGCTCACACGGTCGTGCCGGTTCCAAGTTGCCGGATCGCCCGCGATCCGGTCCGATGGTCGGCAGCCACGACGGGGAGGTCGGCCATGAGCGACACCGGTACCGCGCTGCCCCGCGGACTCCGGCGGGCACGCCGGGCCGCGGCCCGCTTCACCACGCCCCTGCTGCCCGACGACTACCTCCTCCTGCTCAACCCGCTCTGGTCGGCGCGGGAGCTGCGCGGCCGGGGCGTGAAGATCGTCCGGGAGACGTCCGACGCCGCCACGCTGGTGATCCGGCCGGGGCTCGGCTGGTCGTTCGGCCACCGGGCGGGCCAGTACGTCGGCATCGGCGTCCAGGTCGAGGGCCGGTTCCACTGGCGGTCGTACTCGCTCACCTCCGAGCCGCGGCGCGACCGCAGGCACATCTCGGTCACGGTGAAGGCGATGCCCGAGGGCTTCCTGTCGAAACACCTGGTCGCCGGCGTCGGGCCGGGCACGATCGTGCGTCTCGCGCTGCCGCGGGGCGAGTTCGTCCTGCCCGACCCGCCGCCGTCGCGGCTGCTGTTCCTGACCGCGGGCAGCGGGATCACGCCGATCATGGCGATGCTGCGCACCCTGGACCGGCGCGGCACCGTGCCCGACACCGTCGTCGTGCACTCGGCACCCCGCAGCGGGGACGTCATCTTCGCCGCCGAGCTCGAGCGGCTGGCGCAGCGGCACCCGTCGCTGCGGCTGCACCGGCACCTCACCGGCGAGCGCGGAAGGCTCACGCCCGACGACCTCGCGCGCTACTGCCCGGACTGGTCCGAGCGCAGCACCTGGGCGTGCGGACCGTCGGCGATGCTCGACGAGGCCGAGGAGCTCTGGTCGTCGGCCGGGTGCGACGACCGGCTGCACGTCGAGCGGTTCTCCGCGGCGCTGCGCGGGGGAGAGGCCGAGGGCGGCACGGTGACGTTCGCGCGCCGGGGCTCGGCCGTCGCGGGGACGTCCACCCCGGACGACGGCGACGTCGCCGCCACCGTGGAGATCGACGGCGCGACGACCCTGCTGGAGGCCGGCGAGTCGGCGGACCTGGACCTGCCCTACGGCTGCCGGATGGGCATCTGCCACACCTGCGTCGTCGGCCTGCGGTCGGGGACCGTCCGCGACCTGCGCGACGGCAGCGAGCACCGCGCCGACCCCGACACCCCCGCGGAGAAGGTGCAGACCTGCGTCACGGCCGCCGCCGGCGACTGCGTCCTCGAGATCTGAGACCCGCACGACCGACCCGACCCCGGAGGGAGCCCACCGTGGCCATCTCGGACGTCAAGGAGTTCGCCCACCTCACCGACGCCGACGTCGAGGCGATCGGACGCGAGTTCGACGCGATCCGCGCCGACGTCGAGGAACAGCGCGGCCAGTCCGACGCGGACTACATCCGCAGTCTGATCACCTGGCAGCGCCGCCTCACCGTCGCCGCCCGGGCCACCCTGTTCGGCAGCCGGGTCCCCGCCCTGTGGGCCGCCGGCACCGCCATGCTCTCGGTCGCCAAGATCCTCGAGAACATGGAGATCGGGCACAACGTCATGCACGGCCAGTGGGACTGGATGAACGATCCGGAGATCCACTCGTCGACGTGGGAGTGGGACAACGTGTGCCCGGCCGAGCAGTAGCGGCACTCCCACAACTACCTGCACCACACGTATACGAACGTGATCGGCAAGGACAAGGACGTCGGCTACGAGATCCTCCGGGTCCGCGCCGACCAGCCCTGGCACCCGGTCTACCTCGGCCAGCCCGTGTGGAACGTGCCGCTGATGCTGCTCTTCGAGCACGGCGTCTCGCTGCACGACCTCGACGTCGAGGGCCTGCTGAAGCTCAGCGTGGACGATCCCGCGGAGTTCCGGCGCAAGCTGCGCGACGTGGGCCGCAAGCACGCCCGGCAGATGCGCAAGGACTACGTGCTGTTCCCGCTGCTGACGGGCCGTGCGTTCGTCCCGACACTCGCCGCGAACGCCACGGCCAACGTGGTCCGGAACGTCTGGTCCTACGCGATCATCTTCTGCGGGCACTTCCCGGACGGCGCCGAGGTGTTCACCGAGGAGGAGCTCGACGACGAGACGCGTGGCGAGTGGTACCTGCGCCAGCTGCTCGGGTCGGCGAACTTCGGCGGCAACCGCCTGATGCACGTGATGTCGGGCAGCCTCGGCTACCAGATCGAGCACCACCTCTTCCCGAACCTGCCGTCGAACCGGTACCCGGAGATCGCCGTGACGGTGCGGGAGGTCTGCGACAAGTACGACCTGCCCTACACGACGGATCCGTTCCCCCGGCAGTTCTGGCAGGCGACCCGGTCGATCTGGCGGCTCTCCCTGCCGGCGCGGGGGGATCCGGGAGCGGGAGCGCCGCCGGGAACGACGGGGTCTGCGCCGCAGGCCCGCGCGCACCGAGGCGGCCTGACCACCGCCCGCACCCGGGAAATCGCGGCCCGACCTGCAGGAACGTCGGTAACCGCCCCCCCCTGTTCAGGCACCTCGGACGGTCCTGTAACTTTCTCTCTGTCAGCGAGTGAGCCGGACAGAACGGGCCCTGGAGGCCCGGTCAACAGGCCCGCTGGCCACTACGACACCCCGGTCGGCCTTCGAGTTTGTTGTGGGTTTACGGTGGTGGGGTCAAGGCGATCCGCCTTCTGGATCCGGTCGGGAGATCGGTGATGGTGGTGCGGGTGTCTTTTGAGAACTCAACAGTGTGTCGAGCTATTTTTTGGTTTGGCGTTTTTGTGCCAGATTGTTTGTTTGGCTGCCGGTGCGACCCCGTCGTGCTGGTGGGCCAGTTGTTTGTAAGTCAGGGTTTTTGTTGGAGAGTTTGATCCTGGCTCAGGACGAACGCTGGCGGCGTGCTTAACACATGCAAGTCGAGCGGTAAGGCCCTTTCGGGGGTACACGAGCGGCGAACGGGTGAGTAACACGTGGGTGACCTGCCCTCCACTCTGGGATAAGCCCGGGAAACTGGGTCTAATACCGGATAGGACCTCTCAACGCATGTTGGGTGGTGGAAAGTTTTTTCGGTGGGGGATGGGCCCGCGGCCTATCAGCTTGTTGGTGGGGTGATGGCCTACCAAGGCGGTGACGGGTAGCCGGCCTGAGAGGGCGACCGGCCACACTGGGACTGAGACACGGCCCAGACTCCTACGGGAGGCAGCAGTGGGGAATATTGCGCAATGGGCGGAAGCCTGACGCAGCGACGCCGCGTGGGGGATGACGGCCTTCGGGTTGTAAACCTCTTTCGCCAGGGACGAAGCTTTTGTGACGGTACCTGGAGAAGAAGCACCGGCCAACTACGTGCCAGCAGCCGCGGTAACACGTAGGGTGCGAGCGTTGTCCGGAATTATTGGGCGTAAAGAGCTCGTAGGCGGTGTGTCGCGTCGGCCGTGAAAACTTGGGGCTTAACTCTGAGCGTGCGGTCGATACGGGCATCACTTGAGTTCGGCAGGGGAGACTGGAATTCCTGGTGTAGCGGTGAAATGCGCAGATATCAGGAGGAACACCGGTGGCGAAGGCGGGTCTCTGGGCCGATACTGACGCTGAGGAGCGAAAGCGTGGGGAGCGAACAGGATTAGATACCCTGGTAGTCCACGCCGTAAACGTTGGGCGCTAGGTGTGGGGACCATTCCACGGTTTCTGCGCCGCAGCTAACGCATTAAGCGCCCCGCCTGGGGAGTACGGCCGCAAGGCTAAAACTCAAAGGAATTGACGGGGGCCCGCACAAGCGGCGGAGCATGTGGATTAATTCGATGCAACGCGAAGAACCTTACCTGGGTTTGACATGCACAGGATCGCGGCAGAGATGTCGTTTCCCTTGTGGCCTGTGTGCAGGTGGTGCATGGCTGTCGTCAGCTCGTGTCGTGAGATGTTGGGTTAAGTCCCGCAACGAGCGCAACCCTTATTCCATGTTGCCAGCACGTAGTGGTGGGGACTCATGGGAGACTGCCGGGGTCAACTCGGAGGAAGGTGGGGATGACGTCAAGTCATCATGCCCCTTATGTCCAGGGCTTCACACATGCTACAATGGCTCATACAGAGGGCTGCGAGACCGTGAGGTGGAGCGAATCCCTTAAAGTGAGTCTCAGTTCGGATCGGGGTCTGCAACTCGACCCCGTGAAGTTGGAGTCGCTAGTAATCGCAGATCAGCAACGCTGCGGTGAATACGTTCCCGGGCCTTGTACACACCGCCCGTCACGTCACGAAAGTTGGTAACACCCGAAGCCGGCGGCCCAACCCTTGTGGAGGGAGTCGTCGAAGGTGGGACTGGCGATTGGGACGAAGTCGTAACAAGGTAGCCGTACCGGAAGGTGCGGCTGGATCACCTCCTTTCTAAGGAGTCTCACCATGTGGTGGGGCACCGGCTCGTTTCTTTCGTTTCTTCTGAAATGTGGGAATGTGTTGGTTCCTTAACTGAGATCGCGCTGTCGGCCCCGAGTGTGGGTCGGGTGTGACTGGGTGGAACGCAATGGACGTCAAGCTGTGGTTCGGCACACTGTTGGGTCCTGAGGGGACACCGGTTTGGTGGGTGTTGTCTTTGGCCGCGTGGGTTCTGGGTTGTCCTAACGCCTTCTGGTTGGGGGTGGTGGTTGCCTGGGGTCTTCTGTGGTTGTGGGTTGAGTGTTGCATAGTGGATGCGAGCATCTTGTTGTGGTCAAGTTGTTAAGAGCACATGGTGGATGCCTGGGCATCAGGAGCCGATGAAGGACGTGGGAGGCCGCGATAGTCCTCGGGGAGTTGTCAACCGAACTGTGATCCGAGGGTGTCCGAATGGGGAAACCCAGCACCCGTCATGGGGTGTTACCCGTACCTGAATTCATAGGGTGCGTGGAGGGAACGTGGGGAAGTGAAACATCTCAGTACCCACAGGAAGAGAAAACAACAGTGATTCCGTGAGTAGTGGCGAGCGAAAGCGGAAGAGGCTAAACCGTGTCCGTGTCAAGCCGGCAGGTGTTGCGGATGCGGGGTTGTGAGACGTGCTGTTCATCTTCTGCCGAGGATGGGGCGGTCCAGTGTTTGTGTTAGCGGAACGACTCTGGGATGGTCGGCCGTAGTGGGTGAGAGCCCCGTACGCGAAAGCATGAGTCTGGTCGTGGGCATTGTTCTCGAGTAGCAGCGAGCTCGTGGAATTTGCTGTGAATCTGGCGGGACCACCCGTTAAGCCTAAATACTACCTGGTGACCGATAGCGGACTAGTACCGTGAGGGAAAGGTGAAAAGTACCCCGGGAGGGGAGTGAAATAGTACCTGAAACCGTGTGCTTACAAGCCGTCAGAGCCTGGAGCAGTCTTGTGCTGCAGGGTGATGGCGTGCCTTTTGAAGAATGAGCCTGCGAGTTATGCTTCGTGGCGAGGTTAACCCGTTGTGGGGTAGCCGTAGCGAAAGCGAGTCCGAATAGGGCGGTGGAGTCGCGGGGTGTAGACCCGAAGCGGAGTGATCTACCCATGGCCAGGGTGAAGCGTCGGTAAGACGCCGTGGAGGCCCGAACCCACCAGGGTTGAAAACCTGGGGGATGAGCTGTGGGTAGGGGTGAAAGGCCAATCAAACTTCGTGATAGCTGGTTCTCCCCGAAATGCATTTAGGTGCAGCGTCGTGTGTTTCTCATCGGAGGTAGAGCACTGGATGGCCTAGGGGGTCGACAAGCTTACCGAAGTCAGCCAAACTCCGAATGCCGGTGAGTGAGAGCGCGGCAGTGAGACTGCGGGGGATAAGCTTCGTGGTCGAGAGGGAAACAGCCCAGATCACCGGCTAAGGCCCCTAAGCGTGCGCTAAGTGGGAAAGGATGTGGGATCGCCCGGACAACCAGGAGGTTGGCTTAGAAGCAGCCACCCTTGAAAGAGTGCGTAATAGCTCACTGGTCAAGTGGTCCTGCGCCGACAATGTAGCGGGGCTCAAGCGCACCGCCGAAGCCGTGGCAATGACACTGTTGTGTTGTTGGGTAGGGGAGCGTCCTGCATGTGGTGAAGCCCGGGAGTGATTTACGGGTGGAGGGTGTGGGAGTGAGAATGCAGGCATGAGTAGCGAATGCAGAGTGAGAATCTCTGCCGCCGGATGACCAAGGGTTCCTGGGCCAGGTTGTTCCGCCCAGGGTGAGCCGGGACCTAAGGCGAGGCCGTCAGGCGTAGTCGATGGACAACGGGTTGATATTCCCGTGCTCGTGATAGTGCGTCCATGCCGGGGCCGGTGATGCTAACCATCCGAACCCACCTTCGCTCCTTCGGGAGTGTTGTTTGTGGGGGAGCGTGGGATCCGATCCGGTAGTAGGCAAGTGATGGGGTGACGCAGGAGGGTAGCTCCGCCACGCGGTGGTTGTCGTGGTGTAAGCCTGTAGCCCGAGTCCTAGGTAAATCCGGGGCTCATCAAGGGTGAGAGGTGATGCGTAGCCGATTGAGGCGAAGAGGGTGATCCCATGCTGTCGAGAAAAGCCTCTAGCGAGTGCTGTTGCGGCCCGTACCCCAAACCGACACAGGTGGTCAGGTAGAGAATACCGAGGCGATCGAGCGAACTGTGGTTAAGGAATTCGGCAAAATACCTCCGTAACTTCGGGAGAAGGAGGGCCATCTGCCTTGAAGCCCCTTCGCGGGCTAGGGGTGGGTGGTCGCAGAGACCAGGCCCAAGCGACTGTTTACTAAAAACACAGGTCCGTGCGAAGTCGCAAGACGATGTATACGGACTGACGCCTGCCCGGTGCTGGAACGTTAAGAGGACCTGTTAGCCCCTTTGGGGGCGAAGCGGAGAATTTAAGCGCCAGTAAACGGCGGTGGTAACTATAACCATCCTAAGGTAGCGAAATTCCTTGTCGGGTAAGTTCCGACCTGCACGAATGGCGTAACGACTTGGGCGCTGTCTCGACCACAGACTCGGCGAAATTGCATTACGAGTAAAGATGCTCGTTACGCGCGGCAGGACGGAAAGACCCCGGGACCTTTACTATAGCTTGGTATTGATGCTCGGTTCGGCTTGTGTAGGATAGGTGGGAGACTGTGAAGTCGTCACGCTAGTGGCGGTGGAGTCGTTGTTGAAATACCACTCTGGTCGAATTGGGTGTCTGAACCTCGGGCCATGATCTGGTTCAGGGACAGTGCCTGGTGGGTAGTTTAACTGGGGCGGTTGCCTCCTAAAGAGTAACGGAGGCGCCCAAAGGTTCCCTCAGCCTGGTTGGCAATCAGGTGTTGAGTGTAAGTGCACAAGGGAGCTTGACTGTGAGACTGACGGGTCGAGCAGGGACGAAAGTCGGGACTAGTGATCCGGCACCTCCTGGTGGAAGGGGTGTCGCTCAACGGATAAAAGGTACCCCGGGGATAACAGGCTGATCTTGCCCAAGAGTCCATATCGACGGCATGGTTTGGCACCTCGATGTCGGCTCGTCGCATCCTGGGGCTGGAGTAGGTCCCAAGGGTTGGGCTGTTCGCCCATTAAAGCGGTACGCGAGCTGGGTTTAGAACGTCGTGAGACAGTTCGGTCCCTATCCGCCGCGCGCGTTGGAGACTTGAGGAAGGCTGTCCCTAGTACGAGAGGACCGGGACGGACGAACCTCTGGTGTGCCAGTTGTCCCGCCAGGGGCACGGCTGGTTGGCTATGTTCGGGAGGGATAACCGCTGAAGGCATCTAAGCGGGAAGCCTGTTCCAAGATGAGGTCTCCCACCACCTTGAGTGGGTAAGGCTCCCAGTAGATGACTGGGTTGATAGGCCGGAGATGGAAGCCTTGTGAGGGGTGGAGTTGACCGGTACTAATAGGCCGAGGGCTTGCCACAACATGTTGTTCGCATCCACTGTGTGACCCTGAGTCTACAACCCCGTTGGTTGTGTGGTCTCTGTTTCCTGGGTCTTCTTGTGTCCCACCGTGGTGTGGGGTGTGAGGGGGTGTGGGGTGTAATTGGATAGTGTTGTCGGTGGTTATGGCGGTAGGGGAACGCCCGGTCCCATTCCGAACCCGGTAGCTAAGCCTTCCTGCGCCGATGGTACTGCACTCGACAGGGTGTGGGAGAGTAGGTCGCCGCCGACATTCAACATTTCAGGGGATCCCTCGGACCGTTTCGGTCCGGGGGATTTTCTGCGTTACGGGCCCGGTTTTCCTGGTGGCGGGCCGGCGGTCCGGTGGGTCCGGGGCGCGGGTCCTGGGGTGTCGTCGACGCCGGATGGGTGTGTCGTCTGCGGTCGTCGCGCGTTCCGCTGAACACCGCCAGGTCCGCGCAACACCGCCAGGACCGCGCAACGCTGCCAGGACCGCGGAACGCTGCCAGGTCCGCGTTCCGCGGAACGCGGTCGGGACGCGGACGGGTTCTCGGAGCGCGATCTGCCCGACCGGCGGGCGCCGACCGGGCGCCGACCTTGGGCCGACCCGCTGGCGAGCGGCTCCCACAGCACTCCCGGGGCCCGCAGACCGTCCTGCGCGTTCCGCGGAACGCGCCCGCACGGGCGTCCCCCAGGTCGTTCACGCCGGCGGCCCCGACGGCTGCTGGTGGGCCCAGGCGGGTGAGAAGAGTGCATCGTCGTCGGCACCTGAACGGAGAACGGGTGCCGCCCCAGGGGACCCGGCACCGGTGGACATGTCGCTCGTGGCTGGGGTGGCCCGGTGGCGGGCGGCTCCCATGACTCTCGGTCGGCCTGCGCGGACGGTGGTGCGCGTTCCGCGGAACGCGCACCCTGGGTCCCCAGTACGCCGTTCCCGCTGGTGGGGCCGGTCGGGTGTGAGGAGGACGGACCGCCGTCGGCACCCGAGCGGAGGGCGTGCGTGGCCCGGACACCTGACATCGGTGGCCGGCTCGCCCGTCGTGCCGCTGGAGCCGCGTGCGTTCCGCGGAACGCAGGAGAGCGGACCACCTCGGTCGCCGCGCCGGGTCGCTGCGACGTGTCGGTGCGCGTTCTGCGGAACGTTCCGGGTGGGTGACGTTGCACAGGAATGGAGCCGCGGTGACGGAGGTGGTCCCCCGAACCGGCAGCCTGCCGGACCCGACGGGATGCGTTCCGCGGAACGCGGGGTCCGGCTGGGTCCGTGGTCCGTGGCGCAGGACTGATGGTGCGGAGTGCGTTCCGCGGAACGCGCCGGTGCACGGTGCTCCGAGGTGACGGCCCGACGCCTCGCAGGCGCGGGAGGACCGAGCGGCGTTCCGCGGAACGCGCATCGTCAGGGTCTGCGAGCGCCGTCGCTCGTTCGCACTGTATGCCCGATGAACGCCGACGCTGCCGTGTCCGTCGGGACCCGCGCTCTCTGCCGATCTGCGGCCCCGTGCACGGGATGGCGTGCGGCGCGCCGTGTGCCCGAGTGCGTTCCGCGGAACGTGACCGGCGCGGCGTTCCGCGCTGTCGCGGCACGGCCTGTGTGGACGGTGGACGGCACCGCGTCGCGCGACGGGGGCCGCGTTCCGGGACGCGCCGCACGCAGACCACCGATGTGGGCGCCTGCTCGTCCTGCAGCCCGTCCTGTGCTCCCGTGCACAGATTGATGTATGAAGAACGGAAATTTGTATACTTGAGCGTGGGTCGATCCGGAGGCCCGTCGTCGTCGAGGAAGGTCCGCATGAGCACCGCAACTCCCACCCGTCCCTGCTTCCATCTCGCGATCCCGGTCGACGACCTGGCGGCCGCCCGCCGGTTCTACGGCGACGTCCTGGGCCTGCCCGAGGGCTGGTCGTCGGACATCTGGGTCGACTGGAACTTCCACGGCCACCAGGTCGTCACGCACGTCGCCCCGCGGTCGACCCCGCCCGCGCACAACCCGGTCGACGGGCACGACGTCCCGGTGCCGCACTTCGGGCTGGTGCTCCCGGTGGCCGGGTTCCACGAGCTGGCGGACCGCCTGCGCGCGGCGGGCACCGCGTTCGTCATCGAGCCGTACCAGCGGTTCGCGGGCGAGTCCGGGGAGCAGTGGACGATGTTCCTGACCGACCCCGCCGGCAACAACCTGGAGTTCAAGGCGTTCGCCGACGAGTCCCAGATCTTCGCGAAGTAGATGTCCCGCACCAAGGCCGGCGCGATCCACGACGCGCTGCGCGACGAGATCGTCGCCGGCCACCGCGCGCAGGGTTCGGTGCTCGACGAGGCCGAGCTCGCCGCGACGTTCGGCGCCTCCCGGACACCGGTCCGGGAGGCGCTGCGCCGCCTGCAGAGCGAGGGGTTGCTGACCACCGGCAGCCGTCGTCAGATGCGGGTCGTCGACCTGTCCGGCCACCGCAGCGACGCACACCGCCGGGAGATCGCCACGGTGCGCGTCGCGCTGGAGGGGGCCGCGGCGGCCGAGGCGTGCACCGTGCACACCGAGGGGGAGGTCGATCCGCTGCGGGTCGCCGTCCGGCGCCAGCGGCGGGTCGCCGCGACCGGGGACGTCCAGGGCTTCCTCGCCCTCGACGAGGAGTTCCACCGCGGTCTCGCCGCGCTTGCCCGGATGCCCACGCTGTCGCTCCTCCTCGAGCAGCTCGGTGCGTTCGTCCGGCTCGCCCGGCAGGGCGTCCCGACCGACACCGGGCACATGCTCGGTCTCGCCGACGAGCACGATCACCTGCTCGACCTGCTGGAAGACCGCGACCCGGGTGCGCTGCGGGAGGCGCTGTCGTCGCACATCCACGACCTGGGTCCGCGCGGGAGTCGCAACGAGTTCTAGACCGAACAGGGGGCGGCGGGAACCCGACGGCCCCCGTGTACGACAGTGACGGTATAGACTGTCAGCTGTGCCGCGAGGTGGTATCCGCCGCCCTCGACGGCGAGGCCGCCCCCGAGGAGCGCGCGGCGGCCGACGTGCACCTCGACGGGTGTCCCGCCTGTCGCACGTACGCCGCCGGCGCCGAGCGCGTCACCCGCCTCACCCGGGTACGCCCGGCGGAGGAGGTACCGGACATCGCGGCCGCGGTGCTGTCGGCGCTCGGCGTCGACGACCCCGACACCGTGGCCGTCCCGTCGGCCCGGCCGGACCTGACCTGCCTGGCCGGGGGCTGCTGCGGCGGCGACGTCGTCGCCGATGTCGTCCCCGGTGCCGAGCGGTCGGCGTGCGGCTGCCTGGCCAGCTGCGGCTGCGGCTGCCAGGGCGGCGCTCCGTGCCGGTGCGGCACGAAGGCCGCCTGAGGCCGCCTGAGCACGGGCGCGGACCGGGGACCACCCCCGTGACGGCACCGGCCGGGGCCTGCCATCCTGGCAGGCGTCGCGCACGACCCGCACCGTCCGGCGCGCGGGCCACGGCGAGGAGCAGGAGGGACCGCATGAGCGAGCAGCCTGCCCCCCACGCCTCGACGAGCCCCGAACTGGAGGACGAGCTCACCCGGATCGCCTGGCGCGTGGAGCGCTGGATCGACCCCGGGCCAGCCGCCGTCGTCGCGGGCGCGTCCGTCGCCGCGATCTCGGCGTCGCTGCTGATGCCCTGGTCCGTCCACGCCGACGGCTGGCAGATCCTCGCCGGGCACGTCGTGATGGGTCCGCTGCCGCGGCTGTTCACCGTGGTCGCGGCCGTCGGGCTGGTCGTCTCCGTCCTCGCGCTGCTGACCCGGTTCTGGCCACTGGCCTGGACGGCGGCGACCTGCACCGGGGTCGGTGCGCTGACCGGCCTGTGGGCGGTGTGGGCACGGCAGACCGGGAGCCCGGAGGCCGACATCGGCCCGGGGCTGGTGGTGACCGTGCTCGGCGTCTGCGTGCTGTTCGCGACCTGGGCCCGGATCGTCGTCGCCGCCGGCACGCACGTGCCGGGAGCCCCACCGGCCTGACCTCAGCCGGCCGGCCGCAGCCCCGCACGGACGGCGAGGGCCCGCACCGCGGCGGCGACCTGGCCCGGCGACTCGTGCACCGGGGTGTGGCCCGTGCCGAGCACGACGAGCTCGCCGTCGCCGACCGCCGCGGCCAGCTCGGCCGCGCGTTCCACCGGCCGCGTCGGGTCGTGCCGTCCGTGCACGACGGTCACCGGCATCGTCAGCGCCGCGAGCCGCGGTTCGAGATCGAGGTCGCGTTGGCTCGCGAGCACCTGGGCGACGGCCTCCGGTGTCACGCCCGCGGCGTAGTCGCGCAGGACGGCCGCGAACTCCGCCGTGGGAGGCGTCGCGAACGAACGGTCCAGGACGGCCTGCCGCAGCTCCGGGCCCCACGCGGTGCGGACCCGCTCGATGATCGCGTCGACGTCGCCGTGCCCGCGCATGTGCGCCCCGGTCCCGACGGCCACGAGCCCGGCGACCAGCTCCGGCCGCTCCGTCGCCAGCCACAGCGCGACCGCTCCGCCGGTCGAGTGCCCGATCAGCAGGACCGGGCGGCGCCCGGCCGCGGCGACGGCGTCCCCGATCCGGTCCGCGACGGCGGGCACCGTCCACGGGCCGGAGCCGGTCAGCCAGTCGACCGGCTCGACGTCGAAGCCGTCGCCGAGGGTCGCGGCCAGCGCGTCGAACACGGCGGGGGAGCACAGCGTCCCCGGCACCGCGACGACCGGCACCGGCCGGCTGGGTCCGCTCCCGCTCATCCGGCCAGTGTGGCGCGCCGGCCCTCGGCCAGGTCCTCCAGGTCGGACACCGCGGCGTCGGCCTGGGGGAGCGCCAGCATCGCCCGCTGCGCGCGGCGCATCTGCGCGCGCACCGGGGCCCCGCGGTCGCCCAGCAGCTCGGCGCAGGTCTCCGCGACCTGCACGGGGTCGGGTGGGCAGTGCGCGCCGATCCCGAGCGCGGCGACCCGCTCGGCGTTGTGCTCCTGGTCGCCGAACTGCGGCAGCACCGCGAGGGGCACCCCGTGCCGGACGGCCTCCCGGACGCCGTTGTAGCCGCCGTGGGTGAGGAACAGGTCGGCGCACTGGAGCAGCAACGGCTGCGGCACCCAGGGCGACGGGTGCACGTGGTCCGGGAGGTCGACGTCGTCGAGCGGCAGCCCGCCCGTGGACAGCACCACCTCGGCGTCGAGCCGTGACACGGCGTCGACGACCGTGCGCAGCGCGACGTGCGGGTCGACCGGGCCGCGGGGCGGCGGCTCCCCGGCGCGGGCGGCGTCCTCACCGCGCCGGGCCATCATCGGCATCGCGGTCCCGATGCCGGCCAGCACCAGCGGACGCCCGGCCGGGAGCTCACCGATCCAGGCCGGCAGCGTCTCGCCACGGGCGACCTGGTCGTCCTGCCGGAACGCGAGCGGCGCCGTGATCCCGGGTGCGGCCAGCGAGAACTCGGCCGGCATGCAGTCCAGCCTGCCCCAGCGGTGCAGGGCCGCCGGGGCGGCGGGCGCCGCGAACCCGAGGTCGCGGCGGCGCTCGGCGAGGGCGTCGGCGACGATCTCCGGGGTCAGCACGTTGCCCGCACCCGACGGCGCCGCCACGCACGGGACACCCAGGTGCTCCGCGACCAGCAGGCCGGCGGTCTCGCCGCCGTCGCGCAGCACCAGGTCGGGCTTGCCGTCGCGGTCGCACACCTCCAGCAGCGCCCGCGCCGAGCCGGTGACCTGCGGGCCCGCGAACAGCGTCGGCAGCATGGCCCGGGTCAGCTCGGTCGTGCTCAGCGACGCCGGGTCACCGAGCGCGGCGAGGACCGGCCCCAGGTGCTCGGCGGCCTCGGTCATCGGCGCGAACACCGCCTCGACCCGCACCGGGGCGTCGGCGAACACGCCCGCGACGTCCGGCGCGCAGGCGACGACGACGTCGTGCCCGGCCGCGCCCAGTGCCCGCGCGAACGGCAGCACCGCCCGGCCGTGGGAGGGGGACCCGGTCACGCTGCAGAGGACTCGCACCCCTCGATGATCATCCGAGTGGTTGCGGGATGCAAACGGTCAGCTCCGGGTCCACCGGCCGAGCACCATCAGCGTGCGGGTACCGGTGACGGTCCCGGTCCGCCGCAGCCGGTCCACCACCTCCTGCAGGTGGTCGAGGTCGCGGACCCGCATCTGGACGAGCGCGTCGAGGTCCCCGGCGACGGTGTAGACGGCCTGCACCTCGGGCTGGCGGGACGCCGTCTCGACGATGTCGCCGACGCTCGTCGCACCGGCGTAGCGGACCTCGCTGAACGCCTCCACCGGCCAGCCGAGCCTGCGGTGGTCGACCTGCACGGTGAAGCCGGTGATCCCCCCGATCTCGCGCAACCGGTCCACCCGGCGCTTCGTCGCCGCGGTCGACAGCCCGACCCGGCCGGCCATGTCGGCGAAGGTGCGGCGGCCGTCCTCGTGGAGCAGCCGGAGCAGCGCGTGGTCGATGCCGTCGACCTCGGGGTTGTCGGGCACGGGACCTCCGGCGCAACGATGTCCTGTCTATCGGGTGGTACAAGCGTATCCGTTGCGTCTTCGTGGCGAACTTGCTGCGCTGCATTGCGCCGGTGGTCGGCGTCACGTTGTCCTGTACGCACCGTGCCGGGCGCCGCGCGGGCCGGGCACCCCGGTCCGCGCCCCACCACCGACTCGACGAGGAGCCACGCATGAACGGTCCGACCGAGGTCGGTGTGACCCTGGACGACAAGTACGTCGCCACCCGCGGCCGCGCGCCGATGACCGGCGTGCAGGCCCTCGTCCGGCTCACCCTCGCCCAGGCCCGGCTCGACGCCGGGCGCGGGTTCGACACCGCGTCGTTCGTCTCCGGCTACCAGGGCTCCCCGCTGGGCGGCCTGGACACGGAGTTCGGCCGCGCGCGCACCCACCTCGACGCAGCCGGCGTCGTCTTCCGGCCGGGGCTGAACGAGGAGCTCGCCGCGACCGCCGTCGCCGGCACCCAGATGCTCGACGCCGTCCCGGGCGCCCGGCACGACGGCGTCGTCGGGTACTGGTACGGCAAGAACCCCGGTCTCGACCGGGCCGCCGACGCGATCCGGCACGGCAACCTGGCCGGCACCGCGCGGCTCGGCGGTGCCGTCGCGATCATCGGCGACGACCCGTCCTGTAAGTCCTCCACCGTGCCCAGTTCCTGCGAGCCGATCGCGCAGAGCCTCTGCCTGCCGCTGCTCGCGCCGGGCTCGGTGTCCGAGGTGGTCGAGTTCGGCCTGCACGCCGTCGCGCTGTCGCGGGCCACCGGGCTCTGGACCGGACTGAAGATCATCGCCGACGTGGCCGCCGCGTCGTCCACGGTGGAGCTGGGAGCGCTCGACCCGGACCTGCTGGGTGTGCCGCTCCCGCCCGCGACCGACCGGGCGCAGGCCGGAGCGCTCGTCGGCCCGGCCGCGGTCGACGCCGAGCACGACCAGCTCACCCGGCGTCTCGACCTCGCCCGCCAGTACGCCCGCGAGACCGGTCTCAACCGCGTCACCTTCGACGCCCGCGAGTCCCGGCTGGGGATCCTCGCCTCCGGCACCGGCTACGCGACCGTGCTCCGTGCCCTCGACGACCTCGGCCTCGGTGAGGGCGAGCTCGACGCGCTCGGCGTCCGGCTGATCCGCCTCGCGATGCCGTTCCCGATCGACCGCGACGCGCTCGCCGGCCTGGTCGAGGGGCTGTCCGAGGTGCTCGTCGTCGAGGACAAGGTGCCGTTCCTCGAGGGGCACCTGCGCGACGCCTTGTACGGCCGCGACCACCGGCCGCGGATCACCGGCCGCCGCGACGACCGCGAGCGCCCGCTGCTCACCGCCCGCGGCCAGCTCTCCGCCGAGGACGTCGCCCGTGCCGTCGCCGCCCGGCTGACCGCGTGCGGGGCGACGCTCCCGGCCGGGGCCGTCGCGCACCTCGACCGGCTCGCCCCGCCGAAGCCGTCCCGGATCACCGTCCCGATGGCCGGCGACCTCGGCAGCCGCACCCCGTACTTCTGCTCCGGCTGCCCGCACAACACCTCGACCCGGACCGCGGACGACACGCTCGTCGGCGTCGGGATCGGCTGCCACGCGATGATCGCGCTGGACGGCGAGCACCGCGGCCGCCAGGTCGGGCTGACCCAGATGGGCGGCGAGGGCGCCCAGTGGTTCGGGCTCGCCCCCTTCACCGACGACCGCACGCTGGTGCAGAACCTGGGCGACGGGACCTTCCACCACTCCGGCTCGCTCGCGATCCGGGCGGCCGTCGCCGCCGGGGTCACGATGACCTACAAGCTGCTCTACAACGACGCGGTCGCCATGACCGGCGGCCAGCGCGCCGAGGGCCGGATGGGCGTCCCCGAGATCACCCGCTCGCTCGCGCTGGAGGGCGTGCGCCGCATCGTGGTCACCACCGACGAGCCGCAGCGCTACCGGCGGATCGCGCTCGACCCGATCGCGTCGGTGCGCCACCGCGACGACCTGCCCGGCGTCGAGCGGGAGCTGGCCGCCGTCGACGGTGTCACCGTCCTGATCCACGACGACCGCTGCGCCGCCGAGGAGCGACGCCTGCGCAAGCGCGGGAAGCTCCCCGTCCCGGCGGAGAAGATCGTGATCAACGAGCGGGTGTGCGAGGGCTGCGGCGACTGCGGCGACAAGAGCACCTGCCTGTCGGTGCTCCCGGTCGAGACCGGGTTCGGCCGCAAGACGCGCATCCACCAGGCGTCCTGCAACTCCGACCTGTCCTGCCTGAAGGGCGACTGCCCGTCGTTCCTGATGGTCACCCCCGGCACCCCGCGCCGCCGCGGGATCCCGCCGCTGCCGGTCACCCTCACCGACCCGGAGCCGCGCACCACCGGCGACTCCACGCTGATCCGGATGCCGGGCATCGGCGGCACCGGCGTCGTCACCGCGTCGGCGGTCCTGCAGATGGCCGCCCACCTCGACGGCCTCTGCGCCGCCGGGCTGGAGCAGGTCGGGCTCGCGCAGAAGGGCGGCCCCGTTGTCTCCGACGTGCGGATCTCCAAGCAGCCCGTCGACGGCATCCTGCGGGCCTCCCGCGGCACCGCCGACGTCCTGATCGGGATGGACCTCGTCGGGACGGCCACCGACGCCACCCTCGCGGTCGCCCGGCCCGGGCACACCGTCGCCGTCGTCACCACCTCCCTGATGCCGACCGCGGCCATGGTCACCGGCCGGGTCGTGCTCCCCGGCTCTACCGACGACGCCGTCGAGCGGATCGGGCGGGTCACCCGCGACCTGCTGACCGTCGACGCCCAGACGCTCGCCGAGGCGCTCTTCGACGACCACCTCCCGGCGAACATGCTGCTGCTCGGCGCCGCCTACCAGTACGGGGTGCTGCCGGTGTCCGCCGAGGCCCTGGAGCAGGCGGTCCGGCTGAACGGCGCCGCGGTCGAGCGCACGCTCACCGCGTTCCGCTGGGGCCGGGCCGCCGCGATCGACGCCGCCGCGGTGCACGCCGCGCTGGTCGCGCCCGAACCGGCCGTGGTCGCGGTCGACGGGACGTCCGGCGCGCTCGCCCGCTCCGTCGCGTCCGGCGACGAGTCCTTCGAGGACCTGCTCGCCACCCGGATCGCCGACCTCACCGGCTACCAGGACGCCGGGTACGCCCGCCGCTACGCCGAGGAGGTCCGCCGGGTCGCCGCGATCGCGAGCGTCCGGGCGGGCGACGACGCCGGCACCCGGGTCGCCGCGGCCTACGCCCGCGGCCTGCACACGCTGATGGCCTACAAGGACGAGTACGAGGTCGCCCGCCTGCACCTCGACCCGGTCGAGGTCGCGCGCCGCGCGAGCGAGTACGGCCCGGACGCCCGGGTCTCGGTGATGCTGCACCCGCCGGTGCTGCGGGCGCTGGGCATGCAGCGCAAGATCGCGCTCGACGGGCGGGTCGCGGCGCCCGCGTTCCGGGCGCTGCGCGCGGCGCGCCGGCTGCGCGGCACGGCGCTGGACGTGTTCGGCCTGGCCGGGGTGCGCCGCGTCGAGCGGGAGCTGATCGGGGAGTACCAGGCGCTGGTCCGGGAGGCGCTGGACGCGCTCGACCCCGGCACCGCGGAGGAGGTCGTCGCGGTCGCGGAGACGGCGTCGATCGTCCGGGGCTACGAGGACGTCAAGCTCGCGAACGTGGAGCGTTTCCGTGCCGCGGCCGCCGAGCGCCTGGCCGCCCTGCGCGGCTGAGTGCCGCCGGGGCCGGGCGCGGTCGGGCGCGGGCTACTTCAGCAGCTTCTGCACCTCGCGGAACCGCGGGTGGGTCGCGTCGCGCAGCCACTCGAACAGCACCATCTCCGAGGTGACGACCTCCGCGCCGGCCGCGCGCGCCCGGTCCAGCGCGACGGACTTGTCGCGGGGGTCCCGGGAGCCGGTCGCGTCGGCGGCGACCAGCACCCGCCGACCGTCGGCCAGCAGCTGCAGGACCGTCTGCAGCACGCAGACGTGCGCCTCCATCCCGGTCACGACGATCTCCGAGCGGCCGGGCGGGAGCAGCCCGGACCCGTCGGCGGCGAACCGGGACTTCGGCGTCACCAGGTGCGGGTACCCGGAGAGCTGTCCGACGGTGGGCCCGAGCTTGTCCGGGACCTGCTCGGTGGCCAGTACCGGCACACCGAGCAGGCCCGCGCCCTCGGCGAGCCGCGCGGCCCGTGCGACGACCTCGTCGCCGTCGTGGATCGCGGGGGCGAGGCGTTCCTGGAGGTCGACCAGCAGCAGGACGGCGTCGTCGGCGGTCATCAGCACGGACCGACCGTAACGCGGGGACTCACTCGCAGGCGACGCCGTCGTTGTCGCGGTCGAGCTTGGCGGCGTACCCGGGCTGGCCGCGGTAGAGGGGGGCGGCGCCCGCGGCGCGCGCGGCCGTGCAGTTCTTGTAGTAGGTCCCGCCGGACGACGCCGGGGCCTTCGCCGCGGGAGCCTTCGTCGCCGGGGCCTGCGCGACCGGGCGGGGTGCGGCGGTGCGCGGTGCCTCGGTGCGCGGGGCGGCCTGCAGCGCGGCCTTCCGCTCGGTCGTCGGGGCGGCCTGCCGGGTGGCGGGCTCGGTGGAGGCGCCGCAGCTGCGGCCGCCGGCGTCGAGGGCGGTCAGCCCGGCCAGGTACGACGCCGAGGCGTTGTTCCCGCCCCGGTAGACGCCGGTGTGGGTGGCCGGGACCATCAGCCGGCCGAAGTCGCCGGACGCGGTGCCGACGTAGCGCACCTCGCGGCCGTACCGGTCGAAATCGACGCCCGGCTCCCGGGTCAGGGTGACGGTCGCGCCGGACAGCCACCGGCGGGCCGCCGCCGTGGCGTCGCGGCCCCCGGTCGTGCCGGTCTCGCAGGAGTCGATCCCGATCACCCGGATCCGCCGCTCACCGACGCGGAACGTGTCGCCGTCGGTCACCGAGGTGACGACGACGGTCTCGGCGCCGGTCCCGTAGCCGGTCGACCCGCTGCCGGAGCCGGTGCCCGCCGGCGCCGCGGGGGGACGAGGTCGTCGGCGGAGCCGCCGCGGGCGCGACGGCGGCCGCGGGACCGGCCGCGGAGGCGGCGTCGGTGATCGTCGGCTCGTCCGGGCCGCCACAGGCGCACACGGTGGCGGCGACGACGAGAGCGGTGCCGAACAGACCGGCCTTGGACACGGGTTTCCTCCGGGAGGACAGGGAGCGTGGTCCGGCGGATGCCGGATGCGGCCGGTTCGTCGACGGTGGCGGAGTAAGCGTTAACCCGGTGGGAGCAGGCATCGTCAGAACTGATGAGGACCGGTCCGGTCGTCGGGACTCCGAGGTTCAGTCCCGGGACGCCCGGATCACACGGTCGAGCACGGCGCGGAGGTCCTCCAGCTCGGCCGGCGGCATGCCCAGCCGTTCGACGATCGCGGGCGGGATCGCCTCGGCCTCGCGCCGCAGGTCACGCCCGGCCGTCGTCAGGGTCACCGCGAGGGTCCGCTCGTCGCCGGGCACCCGCCTGCGCTCCAGGAGCCCGGCCGCCTCCAGGCGTTTGAGCAGCGGTGACAGCGTCCCGGGGTCGAGGGCCAGCTCGCGGGCCAGCTCACCGCCGGACCGCGGCGACCGCTCCCAGAGCGCGAGCATCACCAGGTACTGCGGGTGGGTCAGCCCCATCGGCTCGAGCAGCGGCCGGTAGAGCGCGATCACGTTCCGCGCGGCGACGGCCAGGGCGAAGCACACCTGCCGGTCCAGCTTCAGCAGGTCGTCCTGGTCACCCGGGGATGCGGCCTCCACGACCGGCATCGTACATTGTTGGTGCACCAAGGATTGGGGGACCAACAGTGGACGAGCCGCACCGTCCCGGCCCGCTGCGCTGGCTGCTCTACGTCTTCGGCGCGGGACTGCCGGACCGGCACCGCACCTGGGTGCTGCACGACGTGACGGCGCCGACCTGGCAGCTGCGCCACCTCGTGCGGGTCACGGTGCAGCTGCTGCCGATCGGGGTCGCGCTGTACCTGCTCATCCCGGGACCGGTGTACGTCCGGGCGCTGTCGGTGCTGGCGGGTGCGCTGCTGGGCTACTTCTACTCGGTCGCCTACATGTACGAGTCGGCCGAGCACCGGGTGGTGAAGGCCGGCTACCCGGTCGGGCACGCCGCCGCCGTCCGCGCCGAGGCCGGCGCGGACGAGCGGGACGCGGCGCGCGAGCGCTACGAGCGCCGCTGGCGCAGCTGAGCCCGGCCCCGGGTCAGCCCGCCATCGTCTCCGGCAGCCACATCACGATGCCCGGCACCGCGGCGAGCAGCACCACCAGCACGAGCAGGCCGAGCACGTAGGGCAGGACCCCGACGAAGATCTCCTCGGCCGGGCGGCCGGTCGAGCTCGACACGATGAACACGTTCATCCCGAGCGGTGGCGTGACCAGCCCGATCTCGGCGAGCAGGATGATCAGCACGCCGAACCAGATCGGGTCGAAGCCGAGCTGTTCGATCAGTGGCAGCACGACCGGCACGGTGAGCGCGAGGATCGCGAGCTGGTCGAGGAACGCGCCCAGCACCAGGTAGACGACCGCGATCAGCGCGAAGATCAGCAGCGGTGGTGCCGCGATGCCGCCGATCGCCTCGACCAGCGTCACGGTGATGCCGGTCAGCGTCATGAAGTAGCCGAACAGGTACGCCGACGAGATGATCAGCAGGATCATCGCGGTCGAGGTCAGCGTCTCGACCAGCGCGTCCCGGATCCGGGCGAGGTCCAGGCGGCGGCGCGCGAGCCCGATCGCCAGCGCGCCCGCGACACCGAGCCCGGCGGACTCGGTCGGCGTGGTCAGTCCGAAGTAGATCGAGCCGACGACGAGCAGGAAGAGCACGGCGACCGGGCCGAGCACCGGGATCGTCCGGATCTTCTCGGCCATCGTGTGCCGCTGCCCGGCCGGTGCCCGCTCCGGGTTCCGGCGGACCAGGACCAGCGTGGTGACGATGATGGTCAGGGTGACGAGGAGGCCGGGCACCAGGCCCGCGACCAGCATCTGGCCGACGCTGACCTCGGCGAGGATCGCGTAGAAGACCAGGATGATGCTCGGCGGCACCATCGCGGCGAGGGTCCCGACGACGGCGACGAGACCGCCGGCGAGCGTGCGGTCGTAGTTCTGCCGCTCCATCTCGGGGACGGTCGTCGAGGCCAGTGCGGCGGCCGCGGCGGTGCTCGACCCGGAGACGGCCGCGAAGGTGGCACCCGTGGTCGTCGTCGCCACCCCGAGCCCGGCGGGGACCCGCCCGACCCAGATCCGGGCCGCCTCGAACAGCTCGGTCGTCACGCCGCTCTTCAGCACGAGCTGTGCCATCAGGATGAACAGGGGGATCGCGGCCAGTGTGTACGCCGAGACCGCGGTGTAGGGCGTCGTCTGCAGGAACCCGACGGCCGTCTCCGGGCCGCCCAGCGCGAGCAGGCCGACCACACCGCTCAGGCCGATCGCGATGCCGACCGGCACCCGGATCAGGAGCAGGGCGAAGAGCAGGACCAGCACTCCGGCGAGGACCATCAGTGCGTCTCCTCCGCGGTCACGGGGCGGGCGGGGGTGTCGTGGGTGTCGCTGTGGGTGTCGCCGCCGGCGCCGTGACGGGCCACGGTCACGAGGGTGTGCAGGGAGCGCAGCACGGCCAGCCCGGCGCCGAGCGGCACCATCACCGCCGACGTCCACACCGGCCAGGACAGCTCGGACGCGCCCGCGAGCGGGGCGTCGCCGAACCGGGCGGCGTCCAGGGTCAGGACCAGCCCGCCGTAGCCGACCAGGGCCAGGAACACCGCGGTCAGCAGCGGCCCGAGCAGGTCCAGTGCGCGACGCCCGCCGGGGCCGAGCCGGGTGTACACCAGGTCGATCCGGACGTGGGCGCCCTCGCGCACCGTGTAGGACAGTCCGAGGAAGAAGAGCCCGATCAGCGCGTAGTCGCCGACGAAGCCGACCGACCACGACAGCGGCGCCCCGACGAGGTAGCGCAGCGCGACGTCGACGACGATCAGCACGCCGGTGGCCGCCAGGCCGGACAGCCCGACGGCGGCGAGGACGTTCTCGGCGGTCCGCAGCAGGCGGTCGGCGGGGCCCCGCTCCGGCGCGCTCATCGTGCCGCCTCCGCGTTCCCGGCCCGGGTCAGCGCCTGTTCCATCGCGGTGAGGACGGCCCTGCCGGGCTTGCCCCGGTCCTCCATGCCGGTGACCCAGTCGGCGCGGACCTCGGCGACCTTCTGCTGCCAGCGGGCCTGCTGGGCTGGCGTCAGCGAGGTGAAGGTCATCCCGCCGGCCTCGAGCTCCGCCCGGGCCTCCTCGGTCTCCCGGGTCATCTCGTCGCACAGGTGGCCGACGGTCTCGTCGCCGGCGACGCGCATCGCCTCCCGCTGCGGCTCGGGCAGCTCCTGCCAGAGGGACTCGGAGATCGAGAAGGTGAGGGTGAACCCGCCGAGGGGGGCGCCCTCGGTGGCGTGCGAGGCGACCTCGTCGAGGCGGTAGGGGACCGCGCTCATCGGCGGCAGCGTCATCGCGTCGACGGTGCCGCGGGACATCGCCTCGTAGACCTCCGGCCCGGCGATCGAGACGGGGGTGGCGCCCAGGTGGCCGAGGGTCTGGTCGACGACGCCGCCGGGGGAGCGGGTCAGCAGCCCGGCCGCCTGGTCCGGGTCGGTGACCGGGCCGTTGGTGAACAGCTCGTACTGCGGGACGACGCCGACGAACAGCGGCCGCAGCCCGCGCGGGGCGAACTCCTCCTCGTAGAGGATCCCGCCCTCGCGGGTCAGCTCGCTGACGGCGCGCGCGGTGGTGCAGGAGTCCCCGCTGAGCCCGGGGAGGTCGCCCACGTTGGACAGCGGGAGCTTGTCCGACAGGTAGGGCGGGGAGACCACGCCGATATCGACGGCGCCCCCGGCGACGAGCTTGACGTAGTCGGTGGCCTTGCCCAGCTGCTCGGACGGGAAGTAGTCGAAACCGACGGCCCCGCCGGTCAGCTCGGTCACCCGGTCGGTGAAGTGCACGATGCCGTCCCGCGAGGCGGGATGCGACACCGGGTAGGAGTCGGCGACCACGAGCGTGCGTGCCGCGTCCGGCCCGGGATCCCCCGGTGTGGGTGCGCACCCGGCGACCAGCGCGGCCGCCGCGGCGAGCGAGCCCGCCAGCAGCCCGGCTCCGTTGCCCAGCCTTGTCATCGAACGGTTCCCCTTCGGCGTCGTCCACCGGCGCGCCGGGCGGGGTGGACGGCGGCGCGGGACGCCGGTGTCCCGGCGCGTGCCGGGTGGGCCCCCGCGACGCCCGCCCCGGACGGCTACGGCCGGACGGTGGCACGGACCGGTGGGCCCGTGCTCGGCGTCACAGCCAGCCTCGCACGATCGGGCATATCGGATCAAGAATCATCAGATATTTTGAACCGGGCATTCTGCGGTGGCGGCTGCGTGCGCAGCGGTTCGATAGGGGAAAACATCAGACGTATGGGTGCGCGCCGAACGGCCGGACCGGTGAGTCCACCGGCCCGGCCGTGTCACGGGGGAGAGGAGCCGCGGGACCTCAGCCCAGCAGCGGCTTCACCTTCGTGCCGAAGTCGTGCACGCCCTGCTCGAAGTCGTCGAAGGTGAACATCATCCCCTTCCCCCCGGGCATCGTGGCGACCTGGTCGATCTGCCGGGCGACCGTCTCGTAGCTGCCCACGAGGGTGGCCATGTTGAAGTTGACCGCGCCCTCCGGGAGGTTGATCGTCCGGGCGGTGCCGGAGCCGTCCGCGGTGGCGTCCTTGCCGCCCTCGTCGGACATGTAGCCCAGGGCGGCGGCGTCCGCACCGGCGTTGTAGGACGCCCACTTCGCCTGGGCCTCCTCGTCGGTCTCGGCCATGATCGCCATGAACAGCGGCAGCGAGCCGACGTCGCGCCCGGTGGTCTCGGCCGCCTTGGCGAGGCGCTGGGTGGACTCCCGGTAGACCTCCGGGTCGTTGACCCCGGGGGAGAGCACGAAGTTGTAGTCCCCGTACTCGGCGACCATCCGCATCCCACGGTCGGACTGCCCGGCACACACGATGTCCACGTGCCCCGACGGCCGCGGCGAGAGCACGCAGTCGTTCATCGTGAAGTGCTCGCCCTGCAGGTCGCAGCGGCCCTTCTCGAACAGGTCGCGCAGCACCTGCACGTACTCGGTGGAGTAGTCGTAGCGGTAGCCGAAGTAGTCGTCGCCGGGCCACAGGCCCATCTGGTCGTACTCGCCCTTGGCCCAGCCGGAGACGATGTTGATGCTGAACCGGCCCGGCGCGATCGAGTCGATCGTCGTCGCCATCCGGGCGACCAGCGCCGGCGGCAGTGTGAGGACCGCGGTGGAGGCGTAGAGCTTGATCCGCTCGGTGACCGCGGCGAGCCCGGCCATCAGCGTGAACGACTCCAGGTTGTGGTCCCAGAACTCGGTCTTCCCGCCGAAGCCGCGCAGCTTGATCATCGAGAGGGCGAAGGCGAAGCCCTGCCGCTCCGCCTCCTGGACGACCCGCTTGTTCAGGTCGAACGACGGCATGTATTGGGGGCTGTTCTCCGAGATCAGCCAGCCGTTGTTGCCGATGGGGATGAAGACGCCGAAGTCCACGGGGAGTCCTTCCGGTCGGAGGCGGGGCCGGCCGCGGCGGGCCGGACGGCGGGTGTGGAACGCAGTACCGGGGCGACCTCGCGGGCGAGCAGGTCGAGCGAGGCGATGGCGTCCGGGGCGACCCGGCCGATCGTGTCCCGGAACTTGGCGGCGATCTCGTCGTTGGTGAGCGGCCGGTCCTCGTGGCCCCGGTTGACCTGCTCGCGGTGCCGCAGCACCCGGCCGTCGGCCAGCTCGATCTCCACCGCGCCCGAGTAGGCCGCCGGGAACCCGCTGTCCGGGTCGTCGGAGACCCGCACCTTCTGGGCGAGGTCCAGCACGGCGCGGTCGGCCAGTGCGTCGTCCTCCAGTTCGGCGAGGGTGAAGCGGCCGCGGGTCAGGGCGGTGGCGACGACGTAGGGGAGGCTGAACTTGGCGTCGTACTCGTCGCGCGGGGCCCACTTGGCCTCGGGCGGCTCGCAGACGACCTTGCCCGGCACCGGGTGGATCGCGCAGCGGATCTCGCGGATCGTGGTGTCGCCGATCTCCTCGCGCAGCAGCAGCGCCGCGTCGGCGAAGGCGTGGATGAAGTGGCAGATCGGGTAGGGCTTCACGGCCGTCCGCATCAGCTCCCAGGTCTCGCCCAGCTCCGCGCCGACGGCCTCGGGCCGCGTCTCCCGGCCGGCGAGGTGGGTGTTGTAGAGCCCGAACCGGCCCTCGTAGACGGCGGGCGGTCCGCTCCAGCCCGCCGACGCGAACCCGGCGGCGGTCAGCCCGGACATCGCCGCCCAGCCCGGGTGGAGGCGCTTCGTCCACGACCCGTCGGCGAGGAACTCGAGCAGGCCCGCACTCATCGACCCGACGACGCCCTGCGCCCGGGTGATCCCGGCGGCGTCCAGACCGGACACCCGGCCCGCGGCGACGGCGGCGCCGAACGCCCCGGCGACGGCGGTCGGGTGGAAGCCGACGTCGTGGAACCCGCCCGCACCGCCGATCCCGACCCGGGCCGAGACCTCGACGCCGAGCACGTAGGCCAGCAGCAGGGTCCGGGTGTCGGCACCGCGGGAGATCGCGGCCGCCAGCGCGGCGGGCAGCGCGGCCGCCGAGACGTGGGTGACGGCCGGGATGTGGGTGTCGTCGAAGTCCATCCCGTGGATCAGCACGCCGTTGAGCACGGCGGCGTCGCGGGCGGGGAGCCGCTCGGACATGCCGAGCACCGGCTGCTCACCGGCTCCGCCGAAGGCGGTCAGCGCCTGCAGCGCGACGCCGGGGAAGGGATAGGCGGTGGAGGCGAACGCCAGGCCGACGGCGTCCAGCACCAGGTGGCGGGCCCGTTCGAGCACCTCCTGCGGGACGTCGTCGAGGTCGGCCCGGGCGGCGAACTCGCCGACCCTCCCGGCCAGGGTGGGTGCCTGCACTGCGGTCATCGGTGACCTCCGGATCGAGGGCGAGGTTAGGTCAGACGTATTCGGATGGGAAGGGCCCGCCGATCCGGTCCGCGATCGGCGGCCGGCGGCGGTGGTGGTCGGTGCGGTCCTGGAACAGCGCCGCGACGCGCAGCGCGGTGATCTCGTCGTGCGGGCGGGCGATCAGGAGCGCGGAGACCGGGCAGCCGTCCGGGGCGAGCCCGGTGGGCAGCGCCAGGCCGGGTGCGCCGGTGAGGTTGCCGAGCATCGTGGCGCGCGACTGCGCCGCGTAGAGCGGGTAGCGCTCGCCGTCGACGACGACGGTGCAGTCCGGCAGCCGCGGCGCGGTCGCCGGGGTCGTCGGGACGACGATCAGGTCGGCCCCGGCGAACACCGCGTCGAGCTCGCGCTGCAGCTCGGCCCGGAAGTGCAGCGCCCGCAGGTAGTCCGCGGCCGGGGTGGTGATGCCCTGGCTGATCCGGCGCACCGTCACCGGGTCGTAGCCGTCCCAGCGGCCGGCGTCGGCCCGGTGCACCGCGGCGGCCTCGGTGAACACGAGCTGGTAGCCGATCGGCAGTGCCCGGTGCGCGGACGGGATCTCCCCGGGCACGATCTCCGCGCCGGCGTCGGTGAGCACGTCGACCAGGTGGTCCACACCCGCGCGGACCGCGGAGTCGCACAGCTCGGTGAGGTAGCCGCCGGGCCGCGCGACCCGCAGGCCGCGCAGGTCGGCCGGGACGCCCGTCGGGGGGAGGGGTGGGAGCTCCGGGACCCGGGGGTCCCGCCCGTCCGGGCCCCGGAGCAGACCGAGGACGAGCCCGGCGGTGCGGGCGTCGCGGGCCAGCGGGCCGATGGTCTCGGTGGTCCAGGACAGCGGCACCGACCCGGTCCGCGGGATCGCCCCCGCGGTGGGCTTGAGCCCGGTGAGCCCGCACCAGGCGGCGGGCAGCCGGACCGAGCCGCCGACGTCGGTGCCCAGGCCGAACGGCACCACCCCGGCGGCGACCGCGGCCGCGGTGCCGGTCGACGAGCCGCCCGCCCAGCGTTCGGGGTCCCACGGGTTGCGGCAGGCCCCGGTGAGCGGCGGGTGCGGCCCACCGACGGCGAACCCGGTCGTCGCGTCCTTCGACACCGGGACCGCCCCGGCCGCCTCCAGCCGGGCGACGACCGTCGCCGACTCCGCCGCGGGGGCGGTGCCGGCGCGGGTGCGGGAGGCGGCCGTCGTCGGGACCCCGGCGACGTCGATGACGTCCTTGACCGCGAAGGGCACGCCCTCCAGGGGGCGCGGCCCGCCCGCGGGCTCGCGGTGGGCGAGCGCGCGCTCGCGCAGCACCCGGATCGTGCAGTTCAGCTCGGCGTGCAGGCGTTCGAGGCGATCGAGCGACTCCGGCACCCGGCCGGACCACGCCTCCCGCAGCGCGGCCGCCAGCGGGTCGTCCACGGGTGGCGCACCGGCGCCGGCGGGCGGCGGGCGGCGGGAGCAGCCAGGCGTCACCGGCGGCCGGGTCCGCCGCCACCGCCGGGACCGGGATCTCCCGCAGCGCGGCGGCGACCGGCTCGGTGCCGGCCACCGCCTCGCCCATCGCGGCGACCTGGTCCGGCTCCAGCGCGTAGCCCAGCCGCGCGGCGAGCGCCCCGAGCGCCCCGAGGTCGTCGGCCGAGGTCACCGCACGGTCGCCTTCCCGGACAGCAGCGCCTTCGCGACGACACCGCGCAGCACGTCGTTGGTGCCCTCGCCGATCGACATCAGCGGGGCGTCGCGGTAGAGCCGCTCGATCTCGAACTCGGTGGAGTAGCCGTAGCCGCCGTGGATGCGCATCGAGTCGATCGCGCACTCCAGCGCCTGCTCGGAGGCGAAGATCTTGGCCATGCCGGACTCGGTGTCCATCCGGACGCCGTCGTCCATCCGGGACGCCGCCCAGTAGGTCATCAGGCGGGCGGCCTGCAGCCGCACCGCGATCTGGGCCAGCCGCTGCTCGACGGCCTGGAACTCGCCGATCGGGCGGCCGAACGCGGTGCGCTCGCGGGCGTAGTTCAGGGCCTCGTCGTAGGCGCGCTGGGCGATCCCGACACTGCGCGCCGCGATGTTGATCCGGCCGGTCTCCAGCGACGACAGTGCCTGCTGCAGCCCGCGGCCCTCGACGCCGCCGAGCAGCTGGGAGGCGGGGACCCGGACGTCGGTGAGCACGACCTCGCAGGACTCGGTGCCCTTGTAGCCGAGCTTGCCGATGTCGGCGGTGACCTCGAACCCGGGGGAGTCCGCCTCGACCAGCAGGATGCTCATGCCCTTGTGCGCGGGCTCCGCCGACGGGTCGGTCTTGACCAGCACCGGCAGCGGATCGGCGTGCCGCGCGTTGGTGATCCACATCTTGGTGCCGTTGACGACGTAGTCGTCCCCGTCGCGGCGCGCTGTGGTGCGGATGCCTTGCAGGTCGGTGCCCGCGCCGGGCTCGGTGAGCGCGATCCCGGTGCGCCGGGCGCCGCTCGCGAGGTCGGGCAGGTAGCGCTGCTTCTGCTCCTCGGTGCCGTGCCGGGCCAGCATGAAGCAGGACACCGAGTGGCTGCCCAGGATCCCGGCGATGCCCATCCAGCCCCGGGAGATCTCCTCGAACGCGAGCCCGAACGAGACGGTGTCGGCGCCCAGGCCGCCGTGCTCCTCGGGGACGGCGAGCCCGAACAGCCCGAGCTGCTTCATCCCCTCGACGATCTCGGTCGGGTAGCGGCCGGAGTGCTCCCACTCCCGCGCCACCGGCACGATCTCCTTGTCGACGAAGCTGCGCAGCGTGTCCCGGAACAGGCGCTGCTCGTCGGCGAACCGGAAGTCCATCTCAGTCCTTCCCCAGCGCGCCGGACTCGCGGAGCGTGGTGATCGTGGTGTCGTCGTAGCCGAGTTCGCGCAGGACCCGGTCGGTGTCGGCGCCCATCGCGGGGGCCGGCCTCGTCGGGGAGCGGTCGTCGCCGGGCGGTCCGACGCGGACGGGGCTGCGCAGGCTCCGGATCCGGCCGAACGCGTCGTGGTCGGTCTCGGCGATCAGGTCCCGCTCGAGGGTGTGCGGGTCGGTCAGCGCGCCGGCGACGTCGCGGACCGGGGCGCACGGGATCGACGCCGCGTACATCGGGGCCAGCCAGTCGGCGACGGTGCGGGTGCGGAACAGCCGCTCCAGCTCGGGCACCAGCTCGTCGCGGTGCTCGGCCCGGTCGGCGAACGTGGCGAACCGCGGGTCGGCCGCCAGGTCGGGACGCTCCAGCACGACGGTGAGCCGCTGCCAGAACTTCTCCTTCGCGCAGCCCACGACCAGCCAGCCGTCCGAGGCCTCGAACGCCTGGAACGGCACCAGCGACGGGTGCGCCGAGTGCCGGGTGCGGGCCGGGGGGTACCCGGCGGTCATGTGCCAGGTCGCCGGATAGGTGAGGAGGCTGACCGCGGTGTCGTAGAGCGACAGGTCGCAGTCGGTGCCGACGCCGTCGCGCCGTGCGCCGTGGATCGCGCCGAGCAGCGAGATCGCCGCCACGTAACCGCCGCAGTAGTCGACGAGCGACGGGCCGGTCTTCTGCGGCGCCCCGCCCGGCTCGCCGGTCAGCGACATCCAGCCGCCGAGGGCCTGCAGCACGTAGTCGTAGCCGGGCTCCTCCGAGCGCGGGCCGGTCATCCCGAACCCGGTCAGCGAGCAGCAGACGATCCGCGGGTTGACCTCCTTGAGGTCGTCGTAGCGGATGCCCAGCTTCGCCGGGACGTCGCCGCGCAGGTTCGAGTACACGGCGTCGGCGGTCCGGACGAGGTCGTGGAACACCGCCCGCCCCTCCGCCGTGCGGACGTCGAGGGTGATCGAGGACTTGTCCCGGTTGAACGACTGGAAGAACAGCGAGTCCGCGCCGGCGGTGTAGGGCGGGATGGTCCGGCCGACGTCGCCGCCCGCGGCCGGGTCCTCGATCTTGATGATCTCCGCGCCGAGCTCGGCGAGGTGCATCGACCCGAACGGGCCGGCGCCGTACTGCTCCAGGGAGATGATCCGGACGTCCTCCAGCGGTCTCACGAGTCCTCCAGCGTGAGCGGCGTGGCGGCCTGCGGGAACAGGGACGCGGCCCGGTCGGTGTCCGCCTTGTGCACGTAGAAGGCGCGGGTGAAGGTCAGCACCTCGACGGCGTCCTGGTTGAGCGTGCGGGTACGGACCTTCACGATGCCCGCCCCCGGCCGCGACCCGGACTCCCGCTTCTCCAGCACGATCGACTCGGACCAGATCGTGTCGCCGACGAACACCGGCGCGGTCAGCCGCAGCCCGTCCACCCCGAGGTTGGCGAACGCGTTCTGCGAGGTGTCGGTGACCGACTGCCCCATCGCGATCGCGATCGTCAGCGGCGAGACCACCAGCATCCGCCCGAACTCCGAGGACTCACCGACCTGCGCGTTGAAGTGCGCCTGGTTGGTGTTCATCGTGAGCAGCGTGAACCAGGTGTTGTCCGTCTCGCTGATCGTGCGGCCGAGCGGGTGCTGGTAGACGTCGCCGACCTCGAAGTCCTCGTAGAACCGGCCCTGCCACCCCTGCTTGATCGTCACCTGTGCGTCTCCTCCGTCCGTGCGGTGGTGCGTGTCGTGCGTTCCGGTCATGTGCGCTCGATGTCCTCGAGTCGCCGGTTGGTCGTGCGCTCGCCGAACAGGACCATCACCAGGCCGAGCAGCAGGGCCGCCACCGCCAGGTAGACGTAGACGGCGGCGAGGCCGGCGCCGGAGTAGATCGAGGCGACGAGCAGGCCGCCCGCGACGCCCGCGAGGCGGCCCGAGCCGTTGGCGATGCCGGAGCCGAGGCCGCGCAGGTGCAGCGGGAACACCTCGGCGATGTAGGTGTAGAGCGTCGCCACGCCGGTCTGCATGAGCATCGCCGCGCCGAACCCGCACACCACGATGGCGACCGGGTCGTCGGACAGGCCGAACCCGATCAGCAGGGCGGCCACCGCGACCTGCAGCACCAGGATCACCGAGCGCCGTTCGAAGCGGTCGATCACCGGCATCGCCAGCAGCGCGCCGGGGACCGCGGCGATCGCGAGCACCGAGGCGAAGGTCAGGCTCTCCGCGGTGGTGTAGCCGCGCTCGACGAGCAGGGTCGGCACCCACGAGCTGAAGCCGTAGAACGAGAGGATCAGGAAGACGCACGCCCCCGACGCGACGACGGTGCGGCGCAGCATCGCCCCACGCAGCAGCTCGGTCACGCTGCCGCGGGCGACCGGCGGTTCGACGACCGGTTCCGGGAGATCGGCGCCGGTGCGTTCACGGGCCTCCCGCTCGATGCGGGCGATCAGGGCCTCCTCGCGGTCGTCGACCGGCCGGCCGTGGGCCGAGCGCCAGCGGATCGACTCCGGCAGCACGCGCAGGGCGACCAGGCCGCCGACCGCGTCGACCGCGCCGACGACGAAGATCCACCGCCAGGCACCGGGCCCGAGCGGCACCACCAGCCGGGCCACCCAGGCCGCGATCGGGACCCCGGCCAGGCCGATCGCGAGCAGCAGCGCCTGGTACCGGCCGCGCAGCGCCCGCGGGAACATCTCGCTCACCCAGACCAGCAGCACGCCCGTCATGGCCTGGAGCCCGAACCCGGTCAGCACCCGCAGCACGCCGAGCGACCACGGCCCCGGTGCGAACGCGCTGAGCAGCGAGAACAGCGAGTAGAAGAAGACCGCGCCGATCAGCACCGGACGCCGTCCGAAGCGGTCCGAGAGCCGCCCGCCGACGATCGCGCCGACGAACATTCCGACGAACCCGGCGGAGGTGATCACCCCGACGCCGCCGACGGACAGCCCCCACTCGGTGCGCAGGGCCGGCGCGGCGTAGGCGAAGGAGTTGAGGTCGACCAGGTCGAACACGAACAGGAAGCCGAGCAGTCCCACCCACCGCCGGTGGCTCGGGGTGATGACGGGGATCCGGTCGAGCCGCGCCGCGGGATCCGGCGGGCCGTGCTCCGTGCGGGCCGGGCCGTGCGTGTCGGGTGGGCCGGTGGTCATCGTGAACTCCCCTCGGCGCGCGTCGTCGCGCGGTCGCCGGGCTCCGCACCGCTGCGGAGGGCGCCCCGGCGGGCACCCTCGGACCGTAAACGTCAGACACTTAGGTCGCAAGGGTTGCTCGGCGGCCTGCGGGGACCTGGACAGGGGTCGCCGTCGATCGGTCGGATGTTTTCACCCGGAGGTCCGGTGCGACCGGCGCCGGGTCGGTACGCTCGTCCCTCCGGCGCGGCGCCCGCCGCGCCGGTGAGCCCGATCCGCGGAGCGTGACCCATGAGCCCGACCCCGGAGCAGCCGGGCCGTGCGGCCGCGTCCGCCGGTGGGTCGTCGCCCTCCGCGGCCCGGCCGCCGACGGCGCGGCTGCAGGTCCAGCGGGTCCGCCCGGCCTACCGCCAGGTCGCCGACGAGCTGCGCACGCAGATCATGCGCGGCTCGCTCGCACCCGGCGCCCGGCTGCCCGCGGAGAGCGAGCTGACCGGCATGTTCGGTGTCAGCCGGTCCACGGTCCGCGAGGCGCTGCGGGTGCTGGCCAGCCAGCACCTGATCGACACCCGGCGGGGCGTGCAGGGTGGGTCCTTCGTCGCCGCCCCCGACCCGGCCCGGCTCGTCGAGGACGTCGGCGGCGCGCTCGGGGTGCTGGTCGCGACCCCGCGCCTGGGCATGGCCGACCTCCTCGAGGCCCGGCTCCTGCTGGAGCCGGCCGCCGCCCGGCTCGCCGCCCAGCGGGCCGCCCCGGAGACCGTCGAGGCGTTGCGCACCGCCGCGGCGGCACCGCGCGACCCGCGCGACCCGAGCGGCTTCGTCGAGCACATGGACTTCCACACCACGGTGCTCATGGCCACCGGGAACCTGATGCTCACGATGATGGGCCAGCCGGTCGGCGACGTCCTGCGCACCCGGCTGGACCGCGGCGCGGTCGCGGCGGAGCGGTGGGCCGAGGTCGACGCCTGCCACGCCGAGATCACCGAGCACATCGCCCGGGGCGAGGCGGCCGAGGCGGAGGAGGCGATGCGGAACCACCTGCTCGACCTGCGCGAGCTCTACGCCCGCCCCGGGGCCTGGAAGTCCGGCTGAACGGGCCCGGCCCGGCGCGCGCACGGCAGGATGGCGGCGTGCGCACCGTCCTCGACCTGCTCCGGCTGCTCGCCGAGCGGGCCGACGGTGACGCCTCCGCCGACGAGCTGGAGCGCGCCGCCGCCGAGCTCGCCTCCGAGCCGGAGGCCGGCGCGCTCGCCCTGCGGGTCCTGGCCGCGATGGACGCCGGCCGCCGCCGCGAGTCGGAGCTCGCCGCACTCGTCGGGATCGCGCGGGACCTGGCCTCGGAGTCCGACACCGGATCGGTGCTGGACACCATCGTCCGGCGGGCGCGGGCCCTGCTGGGCACCGACGTCGCCTACCTGACCCTCTACGACGCCGAGCACGGCGACACCTACATGCGGGTCACCTCGGGCTCGGTGTCCCGCCGGTTCCAGACGCTGCGCCTCCCGCTCGGTGCCGGGCTCGGCGGGCTGGTCGCGGCCAGCCGCACCCCGCACTGGACCGGCCGCTACGCCGGCGATGACCGCTACCGGCACACCGAGGCGATCGACACCGCGGTCGGGGAGGAGGGGATCGTCGCGATCTGCGGCACCCCGCTGCTGGTCGACGACGAATTCGTCGGCGTGCTGTTCGCCGCCAACCGCTCGGCCCGCCCCTTCACCCCCGACGACGTGGCGCTGCTCGGCTCGCTCGCCGCGCTCGCCGCCGTCTCGCTGGTGCAGACCCGCCGGCTCGCCGACACCGCGGCGACCCTGGAGGCGCTGCGGGGGGGGGGGCGCACGCGGCGATCGCGGAGGCCGCCGACGCGCACGACCGGTTCGCCGGCGTCGTGCTGGAGGGCGGTGACGTCGGGGACATCGCCGAGGCGCTGGGCAGGCTGCTCGGTGGCTGGGTCACCGTCGTGGACCTCGACGGGACGCCCGCCGCCCGGTACGGGCCGGTCCCGCCGGACCTCGACGTCGCCGCCGCCCTGCGCCGCGCCGACGACGAACGTGGCGGTGACGGTGCGGGCAGGCCCGTCACCGTGCCGTGCGCGGGCGGGGCCCGGGTGGTCGCGGTCGTCGCGGGTGGCCAGCGGCTGGGCACCCTGCTGCTGGGCGGCATCGGTGACGGGCGCGGGCCCGGACCGGCGGAGCTGTCGCCGGCGCAGGTCCGCACCGTGGAGCGGGCGGCGATGGTGACGGCGCTGGTGCTCCTGTCCACCCAGCGCGCCGACGAGGCCGACCGGCTCGACCGCGCCGACGGCCTCGCCGAGCTGCTCGGCGCCGCGGGCCCGCCGCGCCCGGCGACGCTGGCCCGGCTCGCCGCCCTCGGGGTGTCGGTCCACCGGCCGCACCTGCTGCTGGTGTGCCGCTCCCACCCGGCGCGGCGACGCGCGCTGGCCCGCGAGGCGGCGACGCTGGGCGGGCGCTCCGGCCTGGTCGCGGAGCGGGAGGGCGCGCTCGTCGTCCTGCTGCCCGGCGACGACCCGGCCGCGGCCGGCGCCCGGCTGGCCCGGCCGTCGTCCGAGCAGGACTCGGACGCCGGCGTCACCGTCGGGGCGGCCGGCCCGTTCCGGCCCGCCGACGGGGCCGACGCCGCGCTCTGGGAGGCGCGGCGCGCGGCGGAGGCGTTGCTGGCGCTGGACCGCGCCGGCGAGTCCGCGGCCGCGGCCGGCCTCGGTTTCGCCGGGCTGCTGCTGGGGGACCGGCCGGACGTCGCCGGGTACGTCGACGGGATCCTCGGCCCGGTCGCGGAGCACGACGAGCGCCGCGGCAGCGACCTCCTGCACACCCTGGAGGCGTACTACGCCACCGGCGCCAGCCCGACCCGCGCCGCCGCCCGGCTGCACGTCCACGTCAACACGGTCGCGCAGCGCCTGGAGCGGATCGGCACGCTGCTCGGGCCCGGCTGGCAGGACCCGGAGCGGTCGCTGGAGGTGCAGCTCGCGCTGCGCCTGCACCGGCTGGACGCGTCGGGCCGGCAGTAGCTACCGGACCCGGATGTTCCCGATGAGCGTGCCGCCACGGACGATCACGTGCGGGACCCCGCGCTCGGCCGCGGCCCCGCGCCGGTCGAGGACCGAGCCGACCGAGGTGCTCACGTCCTCGACGTCGACGGTCGCCTCCGGCGGCAGCCGCAGCTCCAGGTTGCCGAAGGTCAGGTCGCACTCGATCACGACCTCGCCGGTGATGAACCGGGCCCGGCGCATGTCGAGCCGGGCGTTGCCGAACCACGACCGCACGACGATCCGCGGCGGCACCAGCCACTCGCCGCCGCGGCGCAGGTCGCCCGCGGTGTTCGTCAGCTCCAGCACCTCGCGGGTGGGGACGGCGTCCAGCGCGCCGGGCAGGTCGGCGACCGTGCCGTTCAGGTCCGCCCGGGTCACCGCGGCCGACGCCCGCGCGGACCGCTCCGCGAACTCGTCGGCGGTCAGCCTGCCCTCGGTGTGGTGACGGGCCAGCAGTGCGGTCACGTGCTCGCGCTCGTCGTGCGAGACGCGCAGGTCGCGCGGGGCGATCGGACCCTCGGAGGACGTCATGCCCCGATCATGCTCGGCGGTCCGCTCCGGGACACCGGGGTTCCCCCGGAGACGTCCCCGGGGTCGCGCAGGTCAGGCGTCGACGGGCACCGGCGCCGACAGCCGCACCCGGGCCAGACGCTCGACCAGCTCGGGCAGGGCACCCACCGGGCTGCCGCGCAGGTCCTCACAGGCCTGCCGGACGGCCGTCGCGACCGCGTCGTGGCAGGTGCCCGGGCCGAGTTCCTCGACCAGCCGGGTCACCGCGTCGGCGGCACGGGCCAGGTCCGGCGTCACCGGCCGGTCCCGGCGCCGGGGAGCAGGTCACAGGCGCACACGAACCCCTCCACCGTGTGCCGCAACCCGTTGTCTCCCATGCCGACCTCCTCGTGATGTCACCCTTCCGGGTGGGGCGTACCCCGTGTGCCGGAGTTCTAATCCCGGCGGCCGGGGGCCGGATCGAGCAGTCCGTGGTGCAACGCCCGGAGCACCGCCCGGGTCCGGTCGCGGGTACCCAGCTTGAGCAGCACGTTCGAGACGTGGTTCTTGACGGTCCCCTCGGCGAGGACGAGCACCTGCGCGATCTCCCGGTTCGCGTACCCGGCGGCCAGCAGCCTCAGCACCTCCAGCTCCCGCCCGGACAGCTCCTGCAGCGGGGCGCCGTCGTCGGGCGGGGCGGGCACGCCGTGCACCGCGCGCAGCAGCCGCTCGGTGATCGCCGGGCTGATCAGGGTGCCGCCCGCGGCGAGCGTGCGGACCGCGCCGACCAGCTGCTCCAGGGTGACGTCCTTGAGCAGGTAGCCCCGCGCCCCGGCGCGGAGGGCCTGCAGGACGAGCTCGTCGTCGTCGAACGTGGTGAGCACCAGGACGGGGACGTCGAGGCCGCGGGCGCGGAGCTCGCCGAGTGCCCACATGCCGTCGTGGCGGGGCATCCGCAGGTCCAGCAGCACGACGTCCGGCCGGTGCTCGACGACCATCGCCACGCCCTCGGCCCCGTCGCCCGCCTCGGCGACGACCTCGACGTCGTCCGCGAGACCGAGCAGGCTGCGGATGCCGTGCCGGACGAGGGTCTGGTCGTCGACCAGGCACACCCGCACGGTCACGGCAGCACCGCCGTCACCGCGAACCCGCCCGGCCGGGCCGGTCCGAAGTCGACGGTCCCGCCGAGTGCCGCGGCCCGCTCGGCGAGGCCGCGCAGGCCGTTGCCGGGGACGAGATCGGGGGCGGCGCCGCGGCCGTCGTCGCGGGCGTGCAGGCGCAGCCCGCCGTCCGGCGCGGCCTCGACGTCGATCCAGACGTTGCCCGCGTCGGCGTGCCGGATCGCGTTGGTGAGGATCTCCTGCACGCACCGGACGACCGCGATGGTCCGCTCCTCGTCGGCGGTGACGTCGTCGCCGATCCGCACGTGCACGGCCGGGCTGGGCAGCTGTGCGGCGATCCGCTGCAGCGTGGTGGCCAGGTCGGGGGCGCGGCGGCGCAGCTCGCCGACGGTGGACCGGACGTCGGCGAGCAGGTTGCGCGCGATGCCCCGCGCACGGTCGACGTGCTCGGCGTTGTCGGTGCGGTGCGTGGCGACCTCCAGCTCCAGGGCCAGCGCGGTGAGCTGGTGCCCGACGAGGTCGTGCAGCTCGCGGGCGATCCGCAGGCGTTCCTGCACGCGGCTGGTCTCGGCGAGCGCGGCGCCGGTCGCGGCCAGCTCGGCGTGCGCCTCGGCGAGCCGCCGCCGGGACGCCTCCTCGCGGTGCAGGGCGACGATGAGCAGCACCGACGCGCTCTGCAGCATCAGGTAGATCACACCCGCGGTGAGGGAGCCCGCGATCCGCATGCCGGCCAGGAGCCCGGCGCCGACGACGACACCGACGTTGAACAGCACGATCGCCCCGGTGACCCGCCGGGGAGCGTGGTAGACCGACAGCGCGGCCGTGAACACCAGCAGGATCGGCACCCACCCGAAGCCCGGCGCGAGCAGCACCAGCACCGCGGCGGCGGCCACCATCACGGCGAGCAGGTACCGGGTCACGAGCGGTCCGACGACCTCGTCGAGCCAGCCCCCGAACACGAGCGCGGCGAAGAAGACGGCGTAGACCGACCACCAGAGCCACGGCGGTCCCGCGGTGCGGGCGCCGTCGTCGGCGAGCTGCTCCAGCGCGACGGGGACGGCGAGCACGGCGCAGAGCACGGTCATGATCACCCCGGTCACGGCGTTCGGGTCGACTCTGCGCATATCGGACAGACTAGGGGCGCCGGCGACCGGCGGCGCAGTGCCGGAAGTCATGGGCCGCGGTCACGACGTCCGGCACTCACGGCGAGCCCCGTCCGGCGGCAGGCTCCTCCACCATGGATGCGATCGAGGTGCACGACCTGCACAAACGCTACGGGGCCCGGGTCGCGGTCGACGAGGTCGGCTTCCGCGTGCCCGCCGGTTCCGTGGTCGGGGTGCTGGGCCCGAACGGGGCGGGAAGACGACGACGGTCGAGTGCGTCGCCGGCCTGCGGCGGCCGGACCGCGGCAGCGTCCGGGTGCTGGGGCTCGACCCGTGGCGTGACCGCCGCGCGGTCCGGGCGGTGCTCGGCGTGCAGCTGCAGCAGGCCGCGCTGCACGACATGCTCACCGTGACCGAGCTGGTCCGGATGCACCGGGCGCTGCACCGCGACGGCGCCGACCCCGCCCGGCTGATCGCCGCGGTCGGGCTGGAGGAGCAGGCCGGCATCCGGTTCGACCGGCTCTCCGGCGGGCAGCAGCAACGGCTGTCGGTGGCGCTCGCCCTCGTCGGGGCGCCGCGGGTGGTGATCCTCGACGAGCTCACGACCGGGCTGGACCCGCGATCCCGGGAGGGCGTGCTCGACCTGGTCGCGGAGCTGGCGGCCGACGGCGTGACGGTGCTGCTGGTCAGCCACCGCACCGACGAGCTGGAGCGGCTCTGCGACCGGGTGCTGCTGCTCGACGGCGGCCGGGTCGTCGCCGACGCGCCGCCGGCCGGCCTGGTCGCCGCGGCCGGGCTCGCCGCGCGCGTCCGGTTCCGGACGGTCGGCGGGTTCGACCGGCCCGCGCTGCACGCGCTGCCCGGGGTGCGGGAGCTGACCCGGGTGGGGGAGGAGGTCGTCGTGCACGGCGACGGGGACCTGCTCGGCACGATCGGTGCCGAGCTGGTGCGGCAGGGGGTCGTCGCGACCGGGCTGCGGGAGGACCGGCCCACCCTCGACGACGCGTTCCTGGAGCTGACCGGCCGGTCGCTGCCTGCTGCCGGGACGGAGGTCGCGGCATGACCGCCGGGACGCGCAGGCCGGGGCTCCCGGCCGCCGGGTGGGTCGCACTCGTCGGGGCGGAGGCACGGATGGTCGCCCGGGACACCGCGGGACTGATCGTCCCGTTCGGACTGCCGCTGCTGATCCTCGCCATGATCGGGTTCACCGCGCCGGACGTCCCGCCGCAGGAGCTGGGCGGCCGCACGGTGCTGGAGGTGGTCGGGCTCCCGATCGCGGCCGCCACGGTGATCGGCCTGGTCGGGATCGTGAACCTGCCGAGCTTCCTCGCGACCTACCGCCGCACCGGGGTCCTGCGCCGGCTCGGCGTCACGCCCGCCGGCGCCGTCCCCGAGCTCGTCGCGCAGGGGGTCGTCGGGGTCGTGCAGGCAACGGCCGGGGTCGGTGTCGCCGTGATGGTGGCGGTCGCCGGGTTCGGGGCGGGGATGCCGTCGTCGCCGTGGGTGGCGGCCGGTGGCCTGCTGCTCGCCGCGGCGGCGTTCTTCGCGGTCGGTGCGCTGGTCGCGGCGATCGCCCCGACGGTCAACTCGGCGATCGCCGCCGGGCTCGTGCTGTTCCTCGGCACCGGCGTGCTCGGCGGCATGTTCGGCGACCCCTCGGCGCTGCCGGGGCCGCTCGCCGACATCGGGCGCGTGCTGCCGTTCGGGGCGACCGTCCAGGTGCTCGGCGCGGCCTGGCGCGGGGTGCCACCGGAGCTCGCGCCGGTGCTCGGCATGGTGGCGACGGCCGTCGTCGCGGGGCTGGGCGCGGTCCGCTGGTTCCGCTGGGAGTGAGCCCGGGGTGAGCCGCACCGGGGCCCGGCCGTCACGAGGGGGACGGCCGGGCTCTTGTGCTCCCGGCACGACAGCACGGGGGATCTTCGTTCCCGGCGCCGTCGGATCCCGGCCGCGATCTCCCTACCGTTCCACGGCACATCCCGTCAGAGCCGACGCGAGGGAGACCGGCCGTGAAGACCTACGCACTGTCCGAACCGGTGAACAGCGAGGACACCTGGCACGACGGCAAGCGCCACGCCTGGCTGCTGGGCCTGTTCGCCGGGATGTGGTACATCGCCGACGCCGGGGCGCCGCTCGCCGGGGACGTCGGCCTGGCCGTCACCCTCGGCACCGTCGCGGGGGTCGCGATCAACACCGCGCACGAGCTCGGGCACAAGCGCGAGGACGTCGAGCGCTGGGCGGCGAAGATCGCCCTCGCGCCGAGCTTCTACGGCCACTTCTACGTCGAGCACAACCGTGGCCACCACGTCCGCGTCTCCACCCCGGAGGACCCGGCGTCGGCCCGGATGGGCGAGAGCTTCTACCGGTTCTGGCCGCGCACCGTGGTCGGGTCGCTGACCAGCGCGTGGCGGCTGGAGCGCAAGCGCTTCGCCCGCCGCGACCGGCACCCGTACCGGATCGGGAACGACGTGCTCAACGCCTGGCTGATGACGCTCGTCCTGTGGGGTGCGCTGGTCGCGCTGTTCGGCTGGGTCGTGCTGCCGTACCTGCTGGTGCAGGCCGTCGTCGGGTTCACCCTGCTCGAGCTGGTCAACTACATGGAGCACTACGGGATGCTGCGGCAGCGGGTGGGCCCGCCGGACCGTCGCCGCTTCGAGCGGGTCACCCCGGCGCACTCGTGGAACTCGAACAACATCGCCACGAACGTGCTCCTCTACCACCTGCAGCGGCACTCCGACCACCACGCGAACCCGACCCGGCGCTTCCAGACGCTGCGCGACTTCCCCGAGGCCCCGGTCCTGCCGACCGGCTACACCGGGATGATGCTGGCCGCGCTCGTGCCGCCGGTGTTCCGGCGGCTGATGGACCCGCTGGTGATCGCCCACTACGACGGCGACCTGCGGCTGGCGAACCTCCAGCCCGCGAAGCGGGAGCGGCTGCTGGCCACGTACCCGCCGCCGGTGGAGGGGACCGTGGAGGACGACCGGGCCGACACCGCGCGCCGCGCGCAGGCCGACGGCGTCACCGCCGCCCGCTGCCCCGGGTGCGGGTACACCTACGAGGTCGCGGCCGGGCACGAGTCCGAGGGCTTCCCGGCGGGCACCGCCTGGTCGGAGATCCCCGACGACTGGACCTGCCCGGACTGCGGCGTCCGCGAGAAGGTCGACTTCGTCGCCCTCGACGCCGAGGGGGTCTGAGATGCGGATCGTCGCCGACGCCGCCGGCTGCGAGGGCTTCGGCATGTGCGAGGCCATGGCCGACGACTACTTCGCGATCGGGGACGACGACGTCGTGGTCGTCCACGACGAGCACCCGCCGGAGGCCGACCGGGAGCACGTCGGCGCCGCCGTCCGGGCCTGCCCGGCCCGGGCCCTGCGCCTCGACGAGGCCTGAGCGGCGCTGCGGTGCCGCACGTGCCCCCGGTCACCGACCTCCTCGCCCGGGCGGCGCGGGACGACCTCGGCCCGCTCGGCGCGCACGTCCTCACCGAGATCGACGCGGGCCTGCCGGAGCTGGGCCGCGACCCGCGGGTGCGTGAGCTGCTGGTCGGGACGATCGAGGGCTCGCTCGACGGTGCCCTGGCCGTCCTGACCGGCGGCGGCGACGCGGACGACGCGCCGATCCCGCCGTCCGCGTCCGGCCTGGCCCGCCGGCTCGCCCAGCAGGGCGTCCCCGTCACCGTGCTGTTGCGCGCCTACCGGCTCGGGCAGGCCGCGTTCCAGCAGGTCCTGATCGGACGGATCGCCGGTTCCGGGCTGCCCGACGGCGAGGTCGCCACCGCCGTCCGGGAGCTGACGGCCGTGGCGTTCGGCTACGTCGACCGGGTCTCGGAGGAGATGGTCGCCGTCCACCAGGCCGAACGGGACGGCTGGGTGCGCCGCCGTGACGCGGCCCGGCTCGCCATGGTCGACGCCGTCCTCGCCGGCCGGGGCGGCTCCGTCGCCGACGTGGAGGCGGCACTGGGGCACCCGGTCGTCGGCGACCACCTCGCGGCCGTGTTCTGGTCCGCGCCGGGCACCACCGATCCGGGCCGGTCCCTGGAACGGGCGGTCACCGCTCTCGGGGAGGCGCTCGGGTGCACGCGGCCGCCGCTGGTCGTCGCACCGGACGGCGAGACCCTCTGGGCCTGGTACGCCTCGTCCGGCCCCGGCCCCGGCCCCGGCCCCGGCCCCGGCCCCGGCCCCGGCCCCGGCCCCGGCCCCGGTGCGTCCGCCGTGCCCGCGCCGGAGGGGGTGCTCGTCGCGCTCGGCACCCCCGACCGCGACCTCGACGGGTTCCGCCGCTCGCACCGCCGGGCCCGGCAGGTGCAGTCGGTTGTGACGGCCGCGGCCCCCGACGCCCGCCGGCCGGTGACCACCCCCGCGGACCTCGGCCCGCTGCTGCTCCTCGGCGCCGATGCCGACCTGCTCGGAGCCTGGGTCCGCGAGACCCTGGGCGCCCTCGCCGCCGACGACGAGCAGCACGAACGCCTCCGCGACACCGTCGACGCCTACCTGCGCGGCGGGAACAGCCTCGCCGCCGCGGCCGCCGAGCTGCACCTGCACCGGAACTCCGTGCAGTACCGGGTGCGCCGCGCCGAGGAGGTGCTGGGACGGCCGCTGGCCGAGGGGCGCGTCGACGTCGAGGTCGCCCTGCTGGCCTGCAGGGTCCTGGGATCCGCGGTCCTGCACGGGTGAGCCGGCCGGGCCGGACCCGCCGCGTTCCGCGGAACGCGGTGCCTGCCGGACCTGCCGGACCTGCCGAACCGGCCGGACCTGTATTCCGGAGAATCGCTTCCTCAGGAAGCGATTCGGTGGAGGGGCGACCTCGAAGGGCAGGGCAGGGGAGGGTCGACCGGGTCGGCCTCCGGAGAGTCGCTTCCTGAGGAAGCGATTCCGTAGAAGGACGTACCCGTGGACGGCGGGCCGAGCCGGGCCGGGTGGTCCGTGTCCGTCAGATCGCTTCCTGACGCAGCGATTCTGCAGAAGGACCACCCCGGTGAGGCAGCGACACGTCGTCCGCGACCGGCTCAGGCAGCCGCGAGCCCGAACGCCGCGGGCAGCTCCCGGGCCGCCTCGACCAGGCTCGGCCCGTACCAGGTCAGCAGGCGTCCGCTGACCAGCACGGACGGGGCGTCGAAGGACTCGGGGCCGTCGTCGGCGGTGAACAGGTACGGCTCGTCGGGCAGGACCACCAGGTCGTGCTCGGGCAGCGTGGCGGGGTCGAACCGCGGGTAGCGCTCGGGGGAGTCGTCGAGGACGTTGCCGATCCCGAGCCGGTCCAGGACGGCGCCGGTGAAGGTGTCCGAGCCGACCGCCATCCACGGCTTCCGCCAGATCGGGACGACCGCGCGGCGCCGCGGCGACGCGGGCTCGATCGCGGCCCACAGCTCCCGTGCCTCGCGCAGCCAGTCCGGCTCGGCGAGCCGGCAGGCGGCGAGCATCCGGCCGAGGGAGGCGAGCCCGCCGTCGACGTCGCGGATGTCGGTGACGTACACCGGCAGGCCCGCGTCGCGCAGCGCGTCGAGGTCCGGGAGGAGGTTCTCCTCCTGGTTGGCGAGGACGAGGTCGGGGGCGAGGGCGACGATCTTCTCGACGTCCGGGTTCTTGGTGCCCCGCACCCGCTCGGCGGCGAGGCCGGCCGGGTGGGTGCACCAGTCGGTCGCCCCGACGACGAGGCCGGGCGCGGTCGCCTCGACGGCCTCGGTCAGCGACGGCACCAGGGACACCACCCGGCGCACCTCGGCGGGGACGGCCGGCTCGCGGCCCTCGTCGTCGATCACCGGGTTCACGCCGACGACCGTAACCCGGCGGGCCGGGCACCGTCCGGCCCGCCGGGCCCTCCGAACGTCCGCGCGGGGTCCCGCCGCGTCCTCAGTCGCCGTGCGCGAGCAGACCCGGCCCGTGCTCGGCGACGAAGGCGCGCAGGTCGCGCACGGGCGCGGTCGGCCGGTCGCCCGCGGCGTGCACCATCCCGAGCGTGCGGACCGTGCGCGGTGACCGGACCGGGAGCTGGACGACCCCCGGTGCGTCCGGGCCGCGGGGCAGCAACGCGACGCCGAGACCGGCACCGGCGAGCCCCCGCAGCGTCGCGGTCTCGCCGCCCTCGAAGGCCCGGCGCGGCCGGAAGCCCGCTTCCTCGCACCACGCCTCCACGGTGCCGTGCAGGCCGTAGCCACGCGCGAACAGCAGGAACGGCTCGTCGGCGACCTCGGCGAGATCGACGTCCACCCGCCGCGACAGGCCGTGCCCGGCCGGCACGACCAGGCGCAGCTCCTCCTCGGCCAGGCCGGTCGAGGTGAGCCCGGGCTCGTCGGGCAGTGGCGAGGTCAGTGCCAGGTCGACGGTGCCCTCCCGGACCCGGTCCAGCAGCACGGCGTGCCGGCTCTGCACCAGCTCGATCCGGACGCCCGGGTGGGCCTCCCGGAACCCGCGCAGGATCCGCGGCACCACCTCGGTCCCGAGCGTGCCGAGGAATCCGAAGGCGACCCGCCCGGTCCGGGGGTCGGCGTCACCGGCGAGCTCCGCGGCGGCCGCGGTCAGCTCGGCGAGCGCGGCCTCGGCACGGGGCAGCAGCGTCCGCCCGGCCGGGGTGAGCCGCAGCCCGCGCCCGACCCGGCGGAACAGCGCGACGCCGAGCTCGTCCTCCAGCCGCGCGATCGCCCGCGACACCGTGGGCTGCGGGACGCCGATCCGCTCCGCCGCCCGCGTCAGGTGACCGTCCTGCGCGACCGCGACGAACCGGTGCAGCGCGGGCGCCAACGACTCATGCACATCCGCATCTTATCCGGTGAAACCATGCATTGGACGCATGCGACCCCCCGCGCCTACGGTCGTGTGCGATGACAACGACCGAACGTCCCACCACCGGAGACACCGGGACCGGCACCCGCCTCGCGCCCCCGCACGAGCGTGGGACGCCGGGCTTCCTGCGCCTCGGCGCGGCGCTGTGGCTGTCAGGGGTGGCGACGTTCGTGCTGGTCTACAGCGTGCAGGGCCTCCTGCCGACGCTGTCGGCGGAGTTCGGCGTCGGGTCCTCGACGGCCAGCCTCGTCCTGTCCGCGACGACCGGGACGCTCGCGCTCGCCGTCCTCCCGCTGTCCGCCGTCACCGAGTCCTGGGGCCGGGCCCGGGTCATGACCTGGGCGCTCGGGGTCTCCGCCGTGCTGGCGCTGCTCGCCCCGTTCGCGCCGACCTTCGAGTCGCTGGTGGCGATCCGCGGCCTGCAGGGCGTCACGCTCGCCGCGCTCCCGGCGCTGTCGATGGCGCACCTGACGCACGAGGTCGCGGCGAAGCACCTCGGCGGTGCGGTCGGCCTGCTCATCGCCGGCAACACGCTCGGCGGGCTCTCCGGACGGCTGATCGCGACCTGGGTGTCGGACCTCGGCGGCTGGCGGGCCGGGCTCGCCGCGGTCGGCGCGGTGTCGGTCGCCGCCACGATCGCGTTCCGGCTGCTCCTGCCGCCCGCGACGGCACCCACGCCGCCCCGGACGAGGCTGCGCGACCTCGGCGGCCCGCTGCGCCGTCACCTCACCGACCCGGGTCTGCTCAGCCTGTTCGGGATGGCGTTCCTGCTCATGGGTGCCTTCGTGACCGTCTACAACTTCCTGGGCTTCCGGCTGCTCGCACCGCCGTTCTCGCTGCCCGCGACGCTGGTGGGCCTGGTCTTCCTCGGCTACCTCGCCGGCAGCTGGGCGTCCACCCGGGCCGGGCTGCTGGGCGACCGGTTCGGCCGCCGTCCGGTGCTCTGGGTGGCGACCCTCGTCGCGCTGGCCGGGATCTGGGTGACCTGGGCGGACCTCCTGGTCACCGTCCTCGCCGGACTGGTGATGGTGACGGTCGGCTTCTTCGGTGCGCACTCGGTCGCGAGCAGCTGGGTGGGCCGCCGCTCCGCGCTGATGACGGGCGCGGTGCCGGCGCAGGCGTCGTCGCTCTACCTGGTCGGCTACTACGCGGGCTCGAGCGCGGGCGGGGCCGTCGGCGGGATCGCCTACGACCACGCCGGCTGGGCCGGCGTGGTCTGCTACGTCAGCGTGCTGCTCGCCGGTGCGCTCGCGCTCGCGCTGGTCCTGCGGCGCACCCCGGCACCGGCCTGACCCGGACGCCCCGGAACCCTCGCGGCGGCCCGTTCGTCCACGGTGGAAGAAACGGCGCCGAGGGGGAGGCACGGGTGGGACGGACACGGGATCGAGCGGCCGAGGTACGGGAGCGGGCGGCACGTGAGCAGGTGGCCCGGCACGGCGGGACGGTGGACCGGCCGCTCGACGGCGGTCGCGTCCTCCCGCTGGCCTGGGTCCGTGCCCGGGGCGGGGACCGGACGCCGGTCGTCGTCCTCCCGGGCGGTCCGGGGCTCGCGAGTGTGCTGCCGTACCACGCGCTGCGGCAGGCGGCGGTCGCCCGCGGTCTCGACGTGATCATGGTCGAGCACCGCGGGGTGGGGCTCTCCCGGACCGACGGCACCGGGCAGGACGTCACCACCGGCGACGTCACCACCGCGGCCGCCGCCGACGACGTCGCCGCGGTCCTCGACGCGAACGGCGTCGACCGCGCGGTCGTCCTCGGCACGTCCTACGGCAGCTACCTGGCCCAGGTGTTCGGGGCGCGGCACCCGGAGCGGGTCGCCGCGATGGTGCTCGACTCACCGAGCACGGGGCCGGGCTCGGTGCCCGTGCTGCGTGCCCACCTGCGCCGGCTCTACCGGGACGGCGCCGATCCCCGGACAGCGCGGAGCGCGCGGCACGTGGCGGCCCTCGCCGCGGCGGGGAAGGACCCGCGCGACCTCACCTCCGTCGTACGGACCGTGCACGAGTTCGCCGGGCCGGCCCGGCTGGAACGGCTGCTCGCCGCTCGCGTCCGGGGCGGCGCCCGCCGTTCCTGGGCGTGGATCGCCGGGCTGGGCGCGGGCGAGTCGGCGGGCAGGAGGGAACCGATGATCTTCGACGGCGATCTGGTCCGGCCGATCGGGATCGGCGAGCTGGGCTTCGGGGTCCCGCCGGACGGCGAGGTGCTCGATCTCCAGCGCACCTACGGGGACATGGCGGGCGGGACCGGGCACGCGGCGCCGCACGATCTCGCGGCCGCGCGCCGTGGCTTCGGCTGGCCGGTGGCGGTGATCTCCGGCGAGCGGGACCTGCGCACCCCGCGACCGGTCGCCGAGCAGGTCGTCGCCGAGCTCCCGGACGGCGTCCTGGTCCCGCTCGCGGGTCAGGGGCACAGCGCCACGGACACCCACTCCCTCGCCGCGCTGAACGTCGCGCACGTCGTCGAGGCGGGGGCGCACCGCGCGCTGCCCCGGCTCGCCGGGCGGCTGGCGGCGATCCCGCGCCGTGGCATGCAGGCGACACTGGGTCCGGTGCTGACGGCCGCGATCGGCGCCGACACCCGGATCGACCCCGGCTGCCGGTGTGCCGCCCGATCGGACGTGTGACCCCGGACGACGGTGTGGTGCTGCGCCGACCGGCGTACGTGTCGCGCGGACACGCCGCGGAGCGCTCCGCGCGCCGGGTGGCAACGCTTCCGATCCGGAAGGAACCGCGTCCGCGCCGTCACCCTGCCGGAGCAGCAACCCACGTGCGCTCGCGGAACGCCGTCTGGGAGCGTGGTCGCCGCCCCCAGCAGTTGCACATCCCCAGGAGGAACCCGATGCGGAAGGCCGGTCGCAAGCTCTCCAAGGCTGCGGAGTCGTTCGTCGAGGCCATCGGCATCATCGGAGGCTGGAACCGCGGCCGTCGCCGGAGCCGGACCCGCCGCTAGGCCGGACGGTCACCACTGGCCGCGCTGGTTGGGGATGCGCGCCGCGAGCAGTGTGACGGCCGCGAGCAGCCCGGCCAGCACCACGATCGCGATCGCCCCCGCCGTACCCGGTGTGGCGGAGGCGGCGATCGCCGCCGTCGTCGCGGCCACCGCCGCGATCCCGCCGATCTGCCGGAACATGATCCGGAGCCCGGCGACCGCGGTGACGTCGCCCGGGACCAGGTGCATGCCGGCGTTGTTCGCCGCCGGGCCGGTCAGGCCCATGCCGATGCCGAGCACCGTCGCCGCGCCGAGCAGCCAGACCTCGGGTGTGACACCCACGGCCGGTGCCGCGCTGAGCAGCAGCCCGAGCACGATGACGCCCATCCCGCCGAGCAGCAGTGGCCGGTGACCGGTGCGCCGGAGCAGCGCGACCGACACCCCGGACGACGCGATCGTCCCTGCCGCGCGCCCGGTGAGCAGCGCGCCGGCGGCGAACGGCGCGAGCCCGTAGCGCGTCTGCGCGTAGAGCGGGAGCAGCGCCGAGAAGCCGATCACCGCCGCTCCGAAGAGGACGTTGGTGACGTTCATGATCCCGAGCCCGCGCCCGGCGAGGAGCCGCCACGGCACGACGGCGTCCTCCCGGCGCCATGCGTGCCGGGCGAACGCGTACCCGCCGGCGACGGCGGCGAGCGCCGCGGCCAGCGTCAGCGGCAGCACCGCGGGTGTCCGGCCGAGACCGGACAGCCCGGTGATCGCCACCATCGCGGCGACGAGCGTGACCAGGAGCAGCGCGATCCCGCGGACGTCGACGGCGTCCGGACGGCGGCGCGGCGGGTCCTGCACGGTCAGTGCGGCGACGCCGACCACGACGACCCCCCAGGGGCGCGTTCACCAGGAAGATCGCGTGCCAGGACCAGGTGGTCAGGATCAGCCCGCCGACCAGCGGGCCGAGGATCGCGCCGATCGGGAACACGCTGGTGAAGGCGGCGAGCGCGCGGTCGCGGTCGCGGCCGTAGTGGTGCGCGACGATCCCGTTCGCGGCCGGCAGCATCACCCCGCCGGCGACGCCCTGCAGGAACCGCAGCCCGATCAGCGGGCCGATCGCCCCGGCGACCGCGCACAGGCCGGAGAGCACGGTGAACGCGGCGACGGAGACGAGGAAGGTGCGCCGGCTGCCGAAGCGGTCGGCGAGCCGCCCGCCGAGCGGCAGGGCGAGGATCTGGCCGACGGCGTAGATGGTGACGATCCAGCCGGTCCAGGCGAGGTCGACGCCGAGGTCGCCGCTGACGGTGGTCAGCGCGGTCGCCACCGCGGTCTGGTCCTGCGAGAACATCAGCAGCGCGACCGAGACCACGGCGAACACGACGTGCCGCCGGGGGTGCGGGGTGTCCCGGTCCCGGCGTGCGGACTCGACGTGCAGGGTCTCGGACACGGTCGGGGCACCTTTCTGCAGCGGTGCCTCCGACATTAGTTGCTTAGGGTCAAACAACTCAAATCGGTTCGACGGCGCAACGACCGGTCCGGGTGCGGACACGGGTGTGCGGCCACCCCCGCCGGGGGCGGCCGCACCCGGCCGGTCTCACATGTTGCGCCGGTACTGCCCGCCCACCTCGAAGAACGCGGTCGTCAGCTGGCCCAGCGAGCACACCCGCGCGGCCTTCATCAGCTCGTCGAACACGTTGCCGTCGCCGGTGGCCACGTCCTGCAGGCGCCGCATCGCCTGCTCGGCCTCGGTGCGGTTGCGGGTCTGGAAGTCCTCCAGCCGGTCCAGCTGGGAGCGCTTCTCGGACTCGGTGGCCCGGGCGAGCTCGATCTCCTGCGGCTCCTCGTCGTCGTCGGAGGGCTTGAGGAAGGTGTTGACGCCGACGATCGGCAGCTCGCCCGAGTGCTTGCGGTGCTCGTAGAGCATCGACTCGTCCTGGATCTTGCCGCGCTGGTAGCCGGTCTCCATCGCCCCCAGCACGCCACCGCGCTCGGCGATCGACTCGAACTCGCGCAGCACCGCCTCCTCGACCAGGTCGGTCAGCTCGTCGACGACGAACGAGCCCTGCAGCGGGTTCTCGTTCAGCGACAGCCCCCACTCCTTGCCGATGATCATCTGGATGGCCATCGCGCGGCGCACGGACTCGCCGGTCGGGGTGGTGACGGCCTCGTCGTAGGCGTTGGTGTGCAGCGAGTTCGCGTTGTCGTAGAGCGCGCAGAGCGCCTGGAGCGTGGTCCGGATGTCGTTGAAGTTCATCTCCTGCGCGTGCAGGGACCGACCGGAGGTCTGGACGTGGTACTTGAGCTTCTGCGACCGCTCGTTCGCCCCGTACCGGTCCCGCATCGCGACCGACCAGATCCGCCGGGCGACCCGGCCGAGCACGGTGTACTCGGCGTCCATCCCGTTGGAGAAGAAGAACGACAGGTTCGGCGCGAAGTCGTCGATCGCCATCCCGCGCGACAGGTAGGACTCGACGAAGGTGAAGCCGTTCGCGAGGGTGAACGCCAGCTGCGAGATGGGGTTGGCCCCCGCCTCGGCGATGTGGTAGCCGGAGATCGAGACCGAGTAGAAGTTCCGCACCTTGTGCGCGATGAACCACTCCTGGATGTCGGCCATCATCCGGAGTGAGAACTCGGTGGAGAAGATGCAGGTGTTCTGGCCCTGGTCCTCCTTGAGGATGTCGGCCTGCACCGTCCCGCGGACGTTCGCCAGCGCGAAGGCGGTCAGCTCCTCGCGCTCGGCGTCGTCGGGCTCGCGGTCGTGCTCGGAGCGGAAGCCGTCGACCTGCTGGTCGATCGCGGCGTTGAGGTAGTAGGCGAGGATCGTCGGCGCCGGGCCGTTGATCGTCATCGACACCGACGTCGTCGGCGAGCAGAGGTCGAAGCCGTCGTAGAGCGCCTTGAGGTCGTCGAGCGTGGCGATCGAGACGCCGGAGGTGCCGACCTTGCCGTAGATGTCGGGCCGGGTGTCCGGGTCGTGCCCGTACAGCGTGACCGAGTCGAACGCGGTCGAGAGCCGCTTCGCGTCCGAGTCGGCGGAGAGCAGCTTGAACCGCCGGTTGGTCCGGAACGGGTCGCCCTCGCCGGCGAACATCCGGGCCGGGTCCTCACCCTCCCGCTTGAACGGGAACACGCCCGCGGTGAAGGGGAAGTGGCCCGGCAGGTTCTCCCGCCGCAGGAAGCGCAGCAGCTCCGCGTCGTCGTCGTAGCGGGGGAGCGCGACCCGGCGGACCTTGTTCCCCGACAGCGTCTCCCGCGTGAGCTTCGTGCGGAACTCCTTGTCCCGCACGGTGTAGACGTACTCGTCGCCGGAGTAGTCCTCGACCCGCGACGGCCACTGCTCCAGCAGCTCCGCGGACTCCGCCGGGACCTCCTTCTCCGCGCGCTGCAGCGCGGTGTCCACGTCGGACCCCCCGACGAGCTCCTTCGCGGTGCGCAGGTGCTGCGCGGTCCGGGCGGCGCGGGCGTGGGTCTCGGTGTCGGAGTGGTAGGTGCGGAGGGTCTCGGCGATCTCGGCGAGGTAGCGCACCCGCTCCGGCGGGATGACGGCCGCGTAGTCGCTGGACGTCTTCGTCTCCACCCGCGGCAGCCTGCCGTCGGCGACGGCCAGGCCGCCCTCGGCGAGCAGGTCGCGCAGGTGCTGGTAGAGCGCGGTGACGCCGTCGTCGTTGAAGGTGGCGGCCGAGGTGCCGTAGACCGGCATGTCCTCCCAGCTCGCGCCGAACTCCTCGCGGTTGCGCACGAGCTGGCGACCCACGTCGCGACGGGCGTCCTCGGCGCCGCGGCGCTCGAACTTGTTGATCGCGACGACGTCGGCGAAGTCCAGCATGTCGATCTTCTCGAGCTGCGACGCCGCGCCGAACTCCGGCGTCATGACGTAGAGCGAGTGGTCGACGAACGGGACGATGCCCGCGTCGCCCTGGCCGATGCCCGGGGTCTCGACGATCACCAGGTCGAACCCGGCCGCCTTCAGGACCGAGATCGTGTCACCCAGCTTCTCCGGCAGCGAGCCGCCGTCCTGACCGCGGGTCGCCAGCGAGCGGAAGAACACGCTGTCGGGGCCGCCCGCGCCGGCGGGCCCGCGACCGGAGAGCGCGTTCATCCGGATGCGGTCGCCGAGCAGCGCACCGCCGCCCTTGCGCCGGGTCGGGTCGACCGCGAGGACCGCGATCCGCAGCTTGTCCTCCTGGTCGAGCCGGAACCGGCGGACCAGCTCGTCGGTCAGCGAGGACTTGCCGGAACCACCGGTGCCGGTGATGCCGACGACGGGCACGGCGCGTTCCACCGACGCGATCCGCTCCCGCACCTCGTCCGGGAGGCGGCCGGCCTCGGCCAGGGTCAGCGCCCGGGCGAGGGTGGCGGTCTCGCCGGCGAGGACCCCGTCGCCGAAGGCGGAGCTCGCGTAGCCGGCCGTCGACGCCGACGGGTCCGTGAGGTCGGTGTCGCACTCGCGGATCATGATGTTGATCATTCCCGGGAGGCCCAGCTTCTGGCCGTCCTCGGGGGAGAAGATCCGGGAGACGCCGCGGGAGTGCAGCAGCTCGATCTCCTCGGGGACGATCACGCCACCGCCCCCGCCGTAGACCCGCACGTGGCCGGCGCCGCGCTCGCGCAGCAGCTCGACCAGGTACGAGAAGTACTCGACGTGGCCGCCCTGGTACGAGGAGATGGCGATGCCCTGGACGTCCTCCTGGATCGCCGCGGTGACGACCTCGTCCACGGATCGGTTGTGGCCCAGGTGGATCACCTCGGCGCCCTGCTTCTGCAGGATGCGCCGCATGATGTTGATGGCGGCGTCGTGCCCGTCGAACAGGCTGGCGGCGGTGACGAACCGGACCGGGTGGGTGGGCACGTGCAGCTCGGGGTCGGCCATGACCCGCTCCTCCCGCCGGGCGGACGGCGACAGGTCCCGGCCGATTTAGTTTGACATCCTAGTATTGGACGTACAAGAAACGGGGCGTGCGTCACACCGTGGAGCAGGCGGGCGGGTGAGCGGTCTCAGGCCGCGTCGGAGTGGGTGCGCCCCGTGTGGACGGGGTTCCCGTCGCCGCCGGGGGAGTCGTCCCCGGCGGCGGAGGTGCCGGGGGTACCGGGGGTCCGGTGCCTGCGGGCGTGCCGGCCGGTGGGCCACACCGCAGGAATCGCGTGGCCGTCGGATCCGGTGCTCCGCTCGTCCGGGTCGTCCGCGGCCTCGGGTGCCGGGCCGGGCAGGACGTCCTCCGCGATGTCGGCGACGATCCGGCGGGCCCGGGCCAGCCGCCGTGCCCGCCACCGCTTGCCCGCGAACCCGCCGACGAGACCGAGCGCCAGGAGGGCGAGACCGGAGCCGACGACGAGCGGCACCGCGAGAGCGGGAAAGGCCGCCGCCAGGATGAAGGCCACCAACGGCCAGTACAGCAGCGCACGCCCCGCTCCCCGTCGCGTCCAGTCGCGATGAGGCGGCATGATCTATCTGTACCCGACCGGCACGATCGTCATGCGCGACTCGCCGGAAAAGTGACTCACTGTTTCGCGAGTGGAGGCCGGATTTCATGCCCTCGACACCGGACCGCAGCGCCGTCGACCCCTACGCGGAGGTCCTGGTCGCGGAGAACGACCGGCTCGCCGACCTCCTGGAGACGGCCGATCCGACGGCCGAGGTACCGACCTGCCCCGGCTGGACGCTCCTGCAGCTGCTGCGGCACGTCGGCCGGGGGCACCGCTGGGCGGCGCAGATGGTCGCCTCCGGGGCGACCGAGGGGCTGGACCCGCGCGAGGTCGTCGGCGGGAGGCCGCCCGAGGGCGGGCCGGAGGTCGCCGCGCAGTGGCTGCGGGACGGGGCCGACGAGCTCCTCGACGCCGTCGTCGCCGCCGGGCCACAGGCCCCGGTCTGGACCTTCACCGGGCCGCGGCCGTCGGCCTGGTGGGTGCGCCGGCGGCTGCACGAGGCGACCGTGCACCGGGCGGACGCGGCGATCGCACTCGGGACCCCGTTCGAGATCGCCCCCGCGCTCGCCGCCGACGGCCTGTCGGAGTGGCTGGACCTGCTCACCGCGCGGCCCGCGGCGGACGAGCCGGCGCTCGCCCCGGGGGCCACGCTGCACCTGCACGCCACCGACGACGGCCTGGGCCCGGCGGGGGAGTGGCTGGTCCGGGCCGAGAGTGGCCGGGTCGTCTGGGAACCCGGCCACGGCAAGGGCGCCGCCGCCGTCCGGGGCACTGCCGCGGACCTCCTGCAGGGCGTCCTGCGCCGCATCCCCGCCGACGACGCCCGGCTCGACGTCCTCGGTGACCGGCAGGTCTGGCAGGACTGGCTGGCCCGCACCGCCTTCTGAGCCGGGCCCGCGGTGGTCAGCTCCCGGCCGGTACGGCCCGGAGGTGGTCGTGCGCCGTGGGTGTCTCGGGCGTGAGGACGCGTTCGGCGGCGGTGTCCAGTACCGACGCCGTCCGGGGCCGCTCGAAGCGGACGGCGGCGCGCCGGCCGTCCAGCTCGAGGGTGGCGATCAGGTTGCCGAACAGCGGGCCCGCCGTGCGTTCCCACGCGACGCCCGCCCGTCCCGTCCCGGTGCCCCGGGTCCACGACGTCGAGAACCGGGCGATCGCCCGCGACCAGGTGACCCGGAACAGCACCCGCATGAACCCGGGGATGATGTTGTGCACCGGCGAGCAGGTCAGCTGGTGCACCCGGGTCCCGTCGCGGCCGCGGCCCGGGCGGTCCCCCGGGGTGTCGGTGTGCACGTCGGCCGCGGCGGCGTACGAGTGGTGCACGTCGCCGGACAGCACCGACACCGTCGCCGGGGCCGGGCGGTCGCCGCGCGGGCGGCACGCCTCCCGGATCAGCTCGGCCATCCGCAGGAACGAGTGGCCGAACGCGGGCCAGTGCTCCAGGTCGGCCTCCTGGCGCAGGAACTCCGCGGCCCGGCCGATCCGCCCGGGCCGGTTGCCGCCCTTCTCCACCGCGGCCTGCAGGTCCGAGATGACCTGCGGCAGCAGCCACGGCACCGAGGTGCCGAGCAGCAGGTGGTCGAGCGGCCCGGGCGCGAGCGCCCGGTCGGTGATCCAGTCGAATTCGGCGTCGGAGACCATCTTGCGAGGCGTCGACTCCACGATCCGGCCGTTCCGGGAGTCGATCACGATCAGCCGGGTGTGCCCCAGCTCCCAGCAGAACGAGAAACGCTCCTCCTTGTGCCGGGCGGCCCCCTCCCCGGTCTCGGCGTCCCACCGGTCGGCCCGCTCGGCCAGCAGTGGCCACACGTCGCCGTCGGCGGCCCGCACGGCCTGCCAGTCGGTGTCGGCCTCCAGTTCGGCGGGGGAGAGGTTGCCCAGGTGCTGGTGGACCCAGTACGACGCCAGGCCGGCCCGCACCCGCTCCCGCCACCACGGCTTCTGCGCGATCTGTGCCCGCCACGTGCCGGACGTGTTCCAGTCGTCGCGCACGTCGTGGTCGTCGAAGATCATCGCGGTGGGGATCGTCGACATCATCCACCGCACCTCCGGGTCCGACCAGGCGTCGCGGTAGAGGCCGGAGTACTCCTCGAAGCTGACGATCTCGTCGTCGGGCCACTCGGGGCGCCGCTCGCCGCGCCCGGCGATGCGCCGTCGGCTCTGCGGGGTGAGTTCGTCGGCGTAGACCTGGTCGCCGAGCAGCAGCAGCGCGGTCGGCCACTCCTCGTGCGGACGGGTGGTCATCCGCGTCGCGTAGGCGTCGAGTGCGTCGAGGCCGTAGTGCCGGGCCTGCTTCGGGTCGGCGAGCTTCACGTACCGGCAGGACCCGAAGACGACCCGCTGGCTGCGGGCGGTGGCCGGACCGCGGGTCGCGATCGCGCTGGGCGGGAACGGCGAGCCGGGCTGCGGCCAGGCCGTCTCGCCGTCGAGCCGGACCTCGTAGGGCGTGCGCGAGTCCGGCTCCAGCCCGGTGACGACGACGATCGCGTAGTGCAGCCCGGCCACCTCGACGGTGTCCGCCGTGCAGCCCAGCACCTCCACCCGGCAGCGCCGGTCGGTCTGGACCCAGACCAGGGCGGAGGTGTCGTCGACGTGCCGCAGCACCGGGCCGAGGAGGAGCGTCACCCGGTCGAGGGTAGACCCGGCCCGGGCCCGTCGCCGGGGGCCGTACTCAGAGCTCCTCGAGCGCCAGCAGGCCGGCGCCGATCTTGCCGGCGTCCCCCTTGTAGGTGGCGGGCACGACCGGCGGGATCGGCCGGACCCCGGGCGGCCCGTAGTGGAACTCCCGCGCCGCCCGCCGGGCCGGACCCAGCAGCAGCTCCCCGGCGTCGACCAGCCCGCCCCCGATCAGGACGACCTCGAACTCGAAGATCGCGTTGATGCTCGCGATCCCGACGCCCAGGGCCCGCCCGAGCCGCTGGAACAGCGACTGCGCGGTCCGGTCGCCCGCCATCGCCGCCATCGTCACGTGCTGCCCGGTCACCTCGCCGCCCGCCTCGCGGGCCAGGCCCGCGATCATCCCGTCGGGATCGTGCGCGGCGGTGCTGCGCCCCATCCGGGTCAGCGCGGTCCCCGAGGCCATCGACTCCAGGCAGCCGTGGTTCCCGCACCCGCACAGCGGGCCCTCCGGGTTGACGTTCATGTGCCCGACCTCGGCGCCCAGGCCGTGCGGCCCGCGGTAGATCTTCCCGCCCAGCACGATCCCGGCACCGACGCCGGTGCCCACGGTCAGCAGCACCATGTCGTCGTTGCGGGTCTCGCCCAGCCGGGCCTCGGCGAGACCGGCGACGTTGCCGTCGTTGTCGACCACGGTGGGCAGCCCGGTCGCCGCCTCCAGGTCCGCCCGCAGGTCCCAGTTCTCGTAGTTGTTGTTCGGTGCCCAGCGGATCCGGCCCACCGGCCACTCCACCGTGCCCGCCGCGCCGACCCCGATCGCGCACACCCCGGCCCCGGCCCCGTCCGCGCGCAGCTCCTCGACCATCCCCCGGAGGAGGTCGTTCATCGTGCTCGCGTCGGACGTGTCCGGGGTGTTGCGCCGCAGTTCGGCGTGGACCGTGCCATCCTCGCCCACGATCGCTCCCGCGACCTTCGTTCCTCCGATGTCGAGCCCGATCGCCCGCCGTCCGTTCGTCACCCCGGCATGATTGCGACACGACCGTCGTGATGCCACACCCGCCCCCGGGTTTGCGGATACGGCGACCGGGGAAAGGTGACCCATGCCAGTCTTGCGACGAGTAGCCCGGCCCATGCTCGCGGCCGTCTTCATCTACGGCGGTGTCAACGCCCTCCGCCAGCCCGAGGGCCACGCGCAGGCCGCCAAGCCGGTTCTCGACCAGGCCTCCCCGGCCATCGACAAGGTCGTCGAGAACGCCCCGCTCGACCGGCGCCCCGAGGCCGAGACCCTGGTCAAGGTCGACGCCGGTGTGAAGATCGCCGCCGGCACGCTGCTGGCCGTCGGCAAGTTCCCCCGCCTCGCCTCCACAGCACTCGCCGCGACCGTCATCCCGACGACGCTCGCCGGGCACCGCTTCTGGGAGGAGACCGACCAGCAGCGGCGCACCGAGCAGCAGATCCACTTCCTGAAGAACGTCGGGCTGCTGGGCGGCCTGCTCATCGCCGCGTCCGACACGCACGGCAAGCCGTCGAACGCCTACCGGGCGCGGAAGGCGGCCGAGCAGGTGCACGACCGGTTCTCCTCGGCCGACTCCGAGACCGGCTCGCAGCTCGCGGCCGGCCTGGCCGGCGCCGGGTCGTCGATCGCGGCGGCCGCGGCAGGTGGCCGTGAGCGGCTGCACGACGCCGTCGAGGAGTACGGCCCGGTGGTCCGGGACCGCGCGACGGAGTGGAGCGGCAAGGCGTCCGAGCAGGCCGCGCACCTGGGTGAGGTCGCCTCCGAGCGGGCCTCGACCTGGTCCGAGCAGCTCTCGGCCGCCGCCGAGCAGGCGGCTAAGAAGGCCGAGAAGCGGGCGAAGGCGGCCGAGAAGAAGGGCGCCAAGCTCGCGAAGGCCGCCGACAAGCACGGCGCGAAGCTGGAGAAGGCCGTCGACCGCCGCGGTGCGCAGTACCGCAAGGTCGCCGAGCGCACCGGGGACCGGTGGATCCAGGAGGCCGAGCGGCGCCGGGCCCGCTGGGAGAAGCAGGCCCAGAAGGCCGTCGCCCGCGTCGAGAAGCGCGCGCCGGAGTACGCCGACCGGTTCTCCTCGCTCGCGAGCCAGGCCCAGTCGCAGGCCGCGAAGTTCGGCTCCGACCTGGCCGACCGTGCCGCCACCGCCGGTGCCGAGACGGCCAAGCAGGCGAAGAAGAGCGCGAAGGACGCCCGCAAGCGCGCCAAGGCCGCCGCGCGCTGAGCGCGCCCCGTCCTCGCTGATCCGGTCCGGGGGGCGGGGTGTGCCGGTCAGACCGGGCGCAGGACCTGCAGCTCGCCGCTCTCCAGTGACTGCACCTCGACCACGACCCGCCCGGACCACGGGGCCGGGCGCAGCGCGTTCGCCAGCCGGGTGAACAGCGCCTGGGTGCGCGCGTTCGTCGCGGCCTGGTCGGCGATGAGGTGCGGCAGCATCCCGCCGGACCGCTTGCGGACCGTCAGCGGCAGCACCGACAGGCCGGTCGCCAGCCGGTGCAGCCGCCCGACGTCGGCGATCCGCCCGGACAGGTCCGACTCGACCAGCGGGCGCAGCGCCGCCAGCGGCCGGTTCGGCGACCGCAGCAGGTGGTCGGCCGCGGTGAGCAGGATGCGGCGCGCGTCGAGGACGAGCGCCAGGTAGGCGCCGAGCACCGCGCCCGGGAACCGGTCCCAGCCGAGCCTGCCCACCTCGCCGAGCTGCTCGCGCAGGCCGATGCCGCCGGTTCCCGACGGGTCGGCCGCGGCCGTGACGCGCTCCCAGCCGGAGATCCACGCGTGCGTCTGGTGGCGCAGCACGGCCAGGTTCGCGACGGCGGTGTCGAGCCTGGCACCGGAGGTGATCGCCCCGTGCTCGAGCAGCTCCGTCTGCGCGTCGCGCAGCGACTCCTCGGCCGCCCGCAGCCGCGAGTCGAGCCGCAGCGTGCACCCGGGCGCGAGGTCGTCGACGGCGGAGGTCAGCTCGTCGACCACCCGGTGCTGGGTACCGATCGCGGCGATCTCGGCGGCGACCGTGAGCGCGAGCAGGCCGAGCCCGGCGCCCGGTGCCGGGCCGGACGCGGGGTCGCCCACCGGCAGCACGGCCGAGAGCCCGGGGTGGCCGGGAGCGGTCGCGCCGCCCGCGAGCGTGAGCAGCGGCTCGGCCCCGAACGCCTCGGGCAGGGTGAGGCGGAAGGTCCGGCCGCGCTCCGGGCCGCGGGAGCTCCCCGGCCGGGCGAGCCGGCGGGCCAGCTCGCTGGAGGCGGAGAGCGTCGCGCCCCAGGGCCGGTCGGCGTCGGTGGAGCGGGGATCGGCCGGCCGCCAGCTCAGCAGCAGGGCGGGGCCGGGCGGTGTGCCGTTCCGGGCAGGTGCCGGGTTCCCGCCCTGCCCCGTCCCAGCCGCACCGGGCCGCCCGTCGAGCGGGAGCACGACGCCGCGGGGATCGTCCGGGTGACCGAGCATGTCTCTCCAACGACGTCACGGGCCGCGAGGTCACGGGACCTGCCGGCGGGGGCGTACCCATCCTGCCCTGCGTCGTTCCGGTCTCGGCTCTCGCCCCGGAGCGGGAACTACCGGTAGAAATCGGGTGTGGGGACCGCATACGTCATCGGGACGTCCGACACGAAGGCCGCCGAGCTCGGCTTCGTCGCGGGCCTGGTGGAGTCCGCCGGCGTCGCGGTGTGCCGGGTGGACGTGTCCACCTCGGGCTCCGGCCCGGGTGCGGGGGAACCGGCACCGGACGTCGGTGCGGCCGAGGTCGCCGCGCACCACCCGGGCGGCACCTCCGCGGTGTTCACCGGTGACCGGGGCAGCGCGGTGCAGGCGATGGCGGAGGCGCTGCGCGCTTTCCTCGCCGGCCGGGACGACGTCGGCGGGGTGCTCGGGCTCGGCGGGTCGGGCGGGACCGCGCTGGTCACGCCCGCGATGCGCGACCTCCCGGTCGGTGTGCCGAAGCTGATGGTCTCCACCGTCGCGTCCGGTGACACGGCCCCCTACGTCGGCGCGAGCGACATCGCGATGCTGTACGCGGTCACCGACGTCGCCGGGCTCAACCGGATCTCCCGGCGGGTACTCGGCAACGCGGCCCACATGATCGCCGGTGCCGTGGCGGCCCCGGTCCCGGACGGCGACGCCGGCCTGGCCGCCGTCGGCGTGACCATGTTCGGTGTCACGACGCCGTGCGTGACCGCGGTCCGCGAGCGGCTCGGCGACGAGGTGGACGCCCTGGTCTTCCACGCGACCGGCTCCGGTGGCGCCTCGATGGAGAAGCTCGTCGACGACGGCCTGGTCGACTCGGTGCTCGACCTGACCACCACCGAGGTCGCGGACCTTCTCGTCGGCGGCGTGATGGCCGCGGGGGAGGACCGGCTCGGCGCCGTCGCCCGGACCGGTGTCCCCTGGGTGGGCTCCTGCGGTGCGCTCGACATGGTCAACTTCGGTGCCGTCGCGACCGTGCCGGACCGGTTCGACGGCCGGCTGCTGTACGAGCACAACGCGAACGTGACGCTCATGCGGACCACCGTGGAGGAGAACCGCGGGATCGGGGAGTGGCTGGCGCACAGGCTGAACGGCTTCACCGGGCCATGGCTGTTCCTGCTCCCGCTCGGCGGGGTGTCCGCACTGGACGCACCCGGCCAGGCGTTCCACGACCCCGCGGCGGACGCGGCGCTGTTCGCCGCGATCGAGTCCGGTGTGGACGAACCGGAGCGGGTCCGGCGGATCCCGCACCACGTCAACGACCCCGAGTTCGCCGACGCGGTGCTGGCCGCGTGGCGGGAGGTGCAGGCATGAGGCGGTCCACCCGCGCCGAGCTGATGGAGCGGTTCACCGGCATGGCGGCCCGCGGCGAGCCGATCGTCGGCGGTGGGGCCGGGACGGGGCTCTCCGCGAAGTGCGAGGAGGCCGGCGGGATCGACCTCATCGTGATCTACAACTCCGGCCGCTACCGGATGGCGGGGCGCGGCTCGCTCGCCGGGCTGCTCGCCTACGGCAACGCGAACGACATCGTCGTCGAGATGGCGGCCGAGGTGCTCCCGGTCGTCGAGCGGACGCCGGTGCTGGCCGGGGTCAACGGCACCGACCCGTTCCTGCTCACCGACCGGTTCCTCGACGAGCTCGCCTCGCTCGGCTTCGCCGGCATCCAGAACTTCCCGACGGTCGGCCTGATCGACGGCGTCTTCCGGGCCAACCTGGAGGAGACGGGCATGGGCTTCGGGCTGGAGGTCGACCTCGTCGCCGCCGCCCGCGCCAAGGAGCTGCTGACCACCCCGTACGTGTTCTCCGCCGACGACGCCCGCGCGATGGCGCGCGCCGGTGCCGACATCGTCGTCTGCCACATGGGGCTGACCACCGGCGGCTCGATCGGCGCGGAGACCGCGAAGAGCCTCGACGACTGCGTCGAGCTGGTCGACGAGTGGGCCGCGGCCGCGCTGGAGGTGCGCGACGACGTACTCGTCCTCTGCCACGGCGGCCCGATCGCGATGCCCGAGGACGCCGCGTACGTGCTGGCGCGGGCGCAGGTCTGCCACGGCTTCTACGGCGCCTCGTCGATGGAGCGGCTCCCGACCGAGCGGGCGCTGACCGAGCAGACGCGGGCCTTCAAGAACGCCGTGGGGCGGTGATGGCACCGCGGCGGCCGGTCCCGCCACCGGGCGGGGACTGGCGGCGCCGGATGGCGGTCCGCGGCGGGCGGGTCTCACACACGCTGGCGTCCCACGGCTGGCTGGTGTTCCTGCTGGTCGGGGTGGCGGTCGGGCTGGTCGTCGGGGTCGCGATGGGGGTGTCGGAGCTCGGTGCCTACCCGATGTCGGAACTGATCGGGCGCACGATCGGCGGCGCGATCGCCGGAGTGGTCTTCTGCGCGGCGCCGTCGGTGCTGTTCGTCGGGCTCCCGGCGCAGTACCTGGCACGCTCCTACCTGCGCTCCGCGAGCCCCGACGAGCGCCGGGCGATGCAGCTGGCCGCCGAGAACGCCCCCGACGCCCTCCCCGCCGGCCTGGTCGCCGGGTCCCGCTGGGCCCGCGCCTACGAGGGCTGCGTCGGGTCGGTGACCGCCTTCCACGGCATCGTCCGCACCGTGCCGGACGGCCCGGCGAAGGACTGGCTGCACGACATCGGCCGCCGCCTCGACACCGAGCTCGCCGAGGCGCTGCGGACGGCGCGGCTCGGCGAGAGCGTCGAGTCCGGGGCACCGGGCGGGGACGTCGCCCGCTCCGTCGGCGCCCGGCTCGAGGTCGCCCGCACCGCCTTCCACGACACGACCGAGCACGCCGCGTCGATCGCGCTGGACCTGCGCGCCGACTCCGGCTTCGAGGACGTCCGCGCCCAGCTCGACCAGCTCACGGCACAGGCCCCACACCTGCGCCGGCAGACCTGACCGCTCCCGAGGAGGAGACCATGCCCCGCCCCTACTCCAGCGCCGTGATCCCGGCGCCGCTGGCCGAGGTCTGGCCGCACGTCCGCGACTTCGGCGCCATCCACCGCTGGCACCCGGCGATCGACTCCGCCGAGCTCACCCGCGGCGCCTCGGGCTCCGACATCGGGGCGCAGCGGCGGCTCGTCCTCGGTGACGGCGGCGTCGTCGTCGAGAACCTGCTGGCGCTCGACGACCGCGGGCACGCGCTGACCTACGAGATCGTCGAGTCGCCGTTCCCGGTGCGCCGCTACGTCTCCACCCTGCGGCTCGCGCCGGTGACGGCGGCCGGTCACACCTTCGCCGAGTGGTGGGTGGAGTTCGACGCCGACGCCGCAGCCGAGGGCGAGCTCGTCGAGCTGTTCGCGAACGGTGTGTTCGGGGCCGGGCTGGCGGCCCTGGCGCAGCGCTGGGCCTGACCGCGGGCACCGACGGGCCCGGAGCGGGCACGGGAGCCGGCCCCGTGCCCGCGGGCCGTCAGGCGTGTTCGACGTGCGCGTCCGCGCCCGGGAAGTAGAGCGACTCGCTCCCGTCGCTCCACCGCACCCGGTAGCGCACCTGCTCGTCGTCGCCGCCGAGGACCTCCACGACCTCGCCGCGGCGCCGCCCGTGGTCCACGACGGCCGCCTCGACGACGATCCGGTCCCCGACCGATGCCGTGTCGTGCATCGTCGTCACCTCCTTCGGATCGCTCCGTGTGGAGCCGTCCAGCATGCCACCCGGCGACGCCCGTGACATCGGCCGCGCGGGTCACCAGCCGCGCAGGTCGACCGGCCAGGTGTCGAGCACGTCGTCGCCGTCGACGACGTGCATCCGCTCGTGCAGGGCGACGGTCGGGTCGACGTGCGCCGGGGCGATCCGGACCCGGTCACCGGCCCGCGGCGGCGCGTCGAGCGCGAACACGAGGTGCTCGTCGGAGCAGAACCAGACGTTCCCGCTGGGCACCGACGGGTTGCCGTGGTCCATCCCGAACGCCTTGAGCCCGGCGTCGGCGACCGCCCAGCCGGGCATGTCGCCCGCCGGCGCGGTCGTGGAGACCACTGTGGACAGCACGGTCAGCGCCTGGCGGAACGGCAGGCCCGCCGCGGTGTAGGCGGTGTCCATCAGCGCGTACGACCCGGCCTGGATCTCGGTGCAGGCGGTGTTCATCGCGTGGGTGCCGGTACCGCCGCCGGAGACGATCTCGCCGCCGACGTCGGCGTGCGCGGCGAGCAGCAGGTCGGTGCACCCGGCGGTCAGCCGGGCCCGCTCGGCCGCGTCGCCGACCATCTGCAGGTGGCCCTCGTAGCCCATCACACCGCGCACGGTCAGCCCGGCGGCCCGGGCGGCGTCGGCGAGCGCGCCCGCCCGGCCGGGGGCGATCCCGCAGCGCGGCATGCCCACGTTGACGTCGACGAGCACCTCCCGCACCCCGCCGTCGACGGCGGCGCGCAGCGTCGCCTCCGAGTCGATCGCGACCGTCACCCGGGCCCCGGCCTCGACCACGGCGCCGAGCCGGCGGGCGTCGAGCACCTCGTTCGCCAGCAACAGGTCCGTCCCGAGCCCGGCGGCGGCCATCCCCTCGACCTCGCGCACCGTGGCGCAGGTGAAGCCGGCGTGACCGTGGGCGAGCTGCCGCCGGGACAGCTCGGTCGTCTTGTGCGCCTTCACGTGCGGCCGCAGCCGCGGGCCGGGCAGGGCGGCCGCCATGTCGGCGAGGTTCGCCTCCAGGGCGCCCGCGTCGACGACGAGGGCGGGCGTGGTCAGGTCGGTGAGGCGCACGGAACTCCCAGGACCCGGTCCAGGTAGGGGTTGCGGAACCGGCCCTCCGGGTCGAGCCGGTCCCGCAGGGCGACGAACTCCGCGAACCGTGGGTAGCGCGGTCGCAGCTGGGCCGCGGTCCGGGTGTGGATCTTTCCCCAGTGCGGTCTGCCGTCGGCCGCGGACAGCACCGACTCGACGGCGGCGAAGTACGCCTCGTACGGGCGTCCGGCGCGGACGTGGGCGGCCAGGTAGGCGCTGTCCCGGCCGTACGCCGTGGAGAGCGGGACGTCGTCGGCGCCGAGCACCCGGACCTCCACCGGGAACGTGACGTCGCGGGCGTGCCGGGCCGCGGCGGCGCGCAGGCCGGCGAACGCCTCGGGCAGCGCCGCGCGGGGCACGGCGTACTCCATCTCGAGGAAGCGGACCCGGCGCGGGCTGCAGAACACCTCGTGCGAGGGCCCGACGTACTCGGCGGCGGCCATCCGGCCCGCCAGGAACCCGTTCAGCCGGGGGACGAGCGGCGGGGCCAGCTCGCCGGCGCGGCAGGCGAGGGCGAACCCGGCGTTGCCGAGCAGCTCGTCACCGACCCAGGCCGCGGCGCGGCCCCGCCGCGGGCCGGACCGGCCGGTGCGGTCGTTGCACTTCAGCACGGCGACGTCGGTGTGCGGGAACCAGTAGAACTCGACGTGGTCGTGGGCGGCGGCCAGCTCGCCGAGGCCGTCGACGACCTCGGCCAGCGGCCGGACGGACTCGACGGCGTGCAGGTCGAACGCGGGCACCGTCACGAGCGTGACCTCGGTGATCACGCCGAGGGCGCCCAGACCGACCGCGGCGAGCGCGAGTTCGGCGCCGTCCGGCCGGTACACGGCACCGTCGGCGGTGACGATCTCGAGCCCGCGGACGCCGGCGGAGATGCCCCGGTACCCGGCCCCGGTGCCATGGGTGCCGGTGGAGATCGCACCGGCGACCGTCTGCTCCTCGATGTCGCCCAGGTTGGGCAGGGCCCGGCCGCGGCAGCGCAGCCACCGGTTCAGCACCCGGAGCGTGACCCCGGCGGGGACGTGCACCAGGTCGCCGTCGAGCCGGACCCGCTCCGGATCGGACGGTGGCCGGACCGCGACGCCGTCGGGCGCCCCGATGCCGGTGAACGAGTGCCCGCTGCCCAGTGCCGTGACCCGCAGGTCGAGCAGGGCCGCGGCGCGGACGGCGGCGGCGACCTCGCCGGCGTCGCGGGTGTGGACGGTGCGGGCCGGGCGGCTGCGCTGGTTGCCCGCCCAGTTCCGCCAGCCACCCGTCACGGATGCAGCTTCGGCCGGGCGGGCCCGGAGGTCAACAGCGGCGGCTCAGCGGATCGGTCGGTTCGGCGTCTGCCCGGCGACGCCGTGTCGCAGTGGCTGGTTGTACTGCTGCTGGTCGGTGGCCTCGACGGGCGAGCCGCGGTCCGGCGTGCCGGGAACCTCCGGCTGGGCGCCGGCGGGATCGCCACCGGTCGGCGCCGCGTCGCCGGAGCGCAGGTCGCCGAGCCGGCGCTCGAGCACCATCACGACCTGGATCCGGTTCGCGTGCCCGCGCTCGTACTCGAGGAGCTGGGCGACGCCGTCCGCGTCGAGCGTGCGGATCCGGTTGGCCAGCGCGTTCTCGGGCAGGTTGTCGTAGTCCGGGATCGGGAGCTGATCGGTCATCCCCCCGGGGTACCTCACCTGTGCCCGTCGAATCATCTCGCCGGTGGGCGTGTCGTCCGGACGGGGGACGGCTCCACCGCGGCTACGGTCGGTGCGGCCCGCCCGGCCGTCCGGCCGCCGGCCCACCCGCCGGACGCGCGCCGCGATGCTCGAACCGACGACCCGGGAGTGCGACGCCGCCGTGAGAACTAGGTGATGGGCCGGACCCACGCCCTGTCCGGGGCCGTCCTCGGCCTCGCCGTGTGCGCGGTCGTGCCGCCGCCGCCCGTGCTGGTCCCGGTCGTCGTGGTGGTGTGCGCGCTCGCGGCGTTCGCACCGGACCTCGACCACCCGTCGAGCACGGCGTCGCGGGCACTGCCGCCGGTGACGTGGCTGCTGTGCCGGGTGATCCGGTGGTCGTCGCGGATGCTCACCGGCGTCTCGCACCGCGGCCTGTCGCACTCGCCGGTGTTCGCCGCGGCGGTCGGGCTGCTCGTCTGGTGGGGGACCGGGTTCGTCCTGCCCGGTGACACCGCGGTCTGGACGGGTGCCGCAGCCGGCGCGGGCTGCTGGATCGGGGCGATCGGCGACGAGCTGACGTCGGCCGGGAACCGGTTCGCGTTCTGGCCGCTGGCCCGGATCCGCTGGCCCGACGTGCTGCGGTTCCGCACCGGCGGCCGGGGCGAGCACGTCGTCGTCGGGCTGCTCGCGGTGACGGGGGTCGCGCTGGTCACCGGCTCCTGGGCGTGGTGAACGGGCGCGGCGTGCGGGTTTCGGCGTCGCTCCTGCGGCAATCCCCGGTCATGGGGAGGACACGGACACGGCCGGAACGCGAGCGCATCGTCACCGTCCCGCATCTCGCGGGACTCGACGTCCCGAGGGCCCACGACACCGCCCTCGACGGCGGCGTGCTCGCCGTCGAGGAGGGTGTCGCCGGGCACCTGCCGGAGCGGCGGGTGACCGGGCAGCAGCCACCGGGCGGGGAGACCGTCCCGTGGGGCAGCACCGTCCAGGTGTGGACGTCGCCGCCACCGGACCCCGGCGACCCGGGCGGTGGCGGCGGCGATGGCGGTCCGGCCCCGGTAGGTCCCGGTCCCGTGCGGGCCGGACGAGCGGGGTGACGCATCGTCGCGGCGCGAGCGGATAGCCGGCCCGCCTCGTTTCGCACGGGTTCGCGTCCCTCGCACGGGATCGGATCCCGGGCGAACGAACCGATCCCGTGCGAACAGAGCGTCCCGGCGCGGCCCCGGGTCCCGGAGGGTGGGTCAGGACAGGTGGGGGACCTCGGGGTGGGACTTGTGTGACCAGTCCCCGCCGACCGCGCCCTGGGCGCCCTCGGGCACGCAGCCCTCCGATCCCGCGGTCGTGAGCCGGACGACGACCGACTTCGACGCGGGCTGGTTGCTCTTCAGCGCCGTCGAGTCGAGCGGGACCAGCGGGTTCCTCTCCGGGTAGTAGGCGGCCGCGGTGCCGCGCGGGATCTTGTAGGCGACCAGGCGGAAGTCCTGGGCGCAGCGGACGTGCTCGTCGCCGTCCCACGGCGTCACGAGATCGATGTGGTCGCCGTCGTCGAACCCGAGGGCAGCGATGTCCTCGCGGTGGGCGGAGACCACGCGCCGGCCGCCCTCGATGCCGCGGTAGCGGTCCGACATCCCGTAGATGGTAGTGTTGAACTGGTCGTGGCTGCGCAGGGTCTGCAGCAGGAGGTGGCCCTCGGGGACGTCCAGCACCTCGATCGGCGAGACCGCGAACTCGCCGCGTCCCGACGGGGTCTCGAAGGTGCGGGAGTCCCGGGGCGGGTGCGGCAGGACGAAGCCACCGGGCCTGCGCGCGTTGACCTCGTAGCTCTCGCAGCCGACGACGACACGGGAGAGTCGAGGAAGGTCTTCGGCACGCGCTCCCAGATCCCCATGGTCCGGTCACCCTGGACGTTCGAGTGGCCCCGGACCGGGAACAGCCCCGCGCCCGGCTTCCCGATGTTGCCCTGGGCCAGCGCGAGGTTGACGACCTCCTTGATGGTGGCGACGCCGTTGCGGTGCTGGGTCAACCCCATCGCCCAGCAGAAGACGGTCTTGCGCGAGTCCCGCAGCAGGACGGCCGCCTCGGTGATCTGTTCCCGGGACAGGCCCGTGGAGCGGGTGACGTCGTCCCAGTCGATCCGGGAGACGTGCTCGCGCCACTCCTCGAAGCCCGTGGTGTGGCGCTCGAGGAACGGGTGGTCGAGGGCGTCCCACTCGACGAGCAGGGCGCCGATCGCCTGGAACAGCGCGAGATCGCCGTTGACCCGTACCGGCAGGTGCAGGTCGGACAGGTCGGTGCCGCGTCCGACGACGCCCTTCGGGGTCTGCGGGTTCTTGAACCGCAGCAGCCCGGCCTCCCGCAGCGGGTTGATCGTCAGGATCCTGGCGCCGTTCTGCTTGGCGTGCTCGAGCTGGCTCAGCATGCGCGGGTGGTTGGTGCCGGGGTTCTGGCCGGCGATCACGATGAGGTCCGCGCCGACGAGGTCCGGGAGGGTGACGCTGGCCTTGCCGATCCCGATGGACTCCTGCAACGCGATCGACGTCGACTCGTGGCACATGTTCGAGCAGTCCGGCAGGTTGTTGGTGCCGAACGCCCTGGCGAAGAGCTGGTAGGCGAACGCGGCCTCGTTGGAGGCCCGGCCGGACGTGTACAGGGTCGCCTCGTCCGGCGAGTCCAGGCCGTCGAGCTCGCCCGCGATCAGCCGGAACGCCTCGTCCCAGCCGATCGGTTCGTAGTGCGTGCCGTTCGGTCGCCGCACCATCGGGTGCGTGATCCGGCCCTGCCGGCCGAGCCAGTACTCGGAGCGGGCGTCGAGCTCGGCGATGCTGTGCCGGGCGAAGAACTCGGGCGTCGCCCGGCCCTTCGTGGCCTCCTCCGCGATGGCCTTCGCGCCGTTCTCACAGAACTCGGCGACGGCGCGGTGGCCGGGTCCGGGTCCGGCCACGCGCAGCTCGTGCAGTCGAACCCCTCGGCCTTGTTCAGGTCCAGGAACGTCCGCGCCGTACGGGCGGGACCCATCCGCTCCAGCGCCCGCTTCATCGACACCGCGACGGCGGTCGGCCCCGCCGCGTGGTCCTGGGGCGGGTGCACCTCGAGATCCGCCTCGCTGACGTCGTGGTCCCGCCGGCTCATCCGGATGCCTCCGGCGTCGGACGCTTGCGGGACGGGCACATCGGCCGTGCATCCATTGCCGTGGCCTACCCACGTGGCGGCGTTCCCATCACGTTCCTCCGCGCGGGGTGTCAGGCGTGCAGCTCGCGCAGAACCGCGTGGAACGCAGCCTTCTGCTCGAACCCGATGCCGGGGGTCTCGGCGAGCCCGACCCGGCCGTTCTCGACGACGGCGCCGTCGGCGAAGCCACCGGTCGGCTGGAACTCGCCGGGGTAGGACTCGTTGCCGCCGAGCTTGAGTGCGGCGGCGATGTGCAGCGAGAACTGGTGTCCGCCGTGCGGGATGCAGCGGCGCGAGGACCAGCCGTGCTGCGCGAGCATCTCCTGGATGCGCAGGTACTCGGTGAGCCCGTAGCTCAGGGCGGGATCGACCTGGATCCAGTCGCGGTCGGGGCGCATGCCGCCGTAGCGGACGAGGTTGCGGGCGTCCTGCAGGGAGAACAGGTTCTCGCCGGTGGCGATCGGGCCGCGGTAGTGCTCGGACAGGGTGGCGTTGAGCCGGTAGTCGAGCGGGTCGCCGACCTCCTCGTACCAGAACAGGCCGTACGGCTCGATGGCCGCGCCGTACTCGAGGGCGGTGGCGAGGTCGAAGCGGCCGTTGACGTCGACGGCGAGCCGGGAGCCGTCGCCGTCCAGGACGTCGATCACCGCCTCGTTACGGCGGAGGTCCTCGGCGAGGTCGGCGCCGCCGATCTTCATCTTCACGACGCGATAGCCCTGGTCGAGGAACCCGCGCATCTCGTCCTGCAGGTCGGACAGGGTCTTCCCGGGGGCGTAGTAACCGCCGGCCGCGTAGACGAAGACGTCGTCGTCGGGCTCGCCGTCGCCGTGGCGGTCGGACAGCCACCGGTGGAGGGGCTGCCCGTCGATCTTGGAGGCGAGGTCGTACAACGCCATGTCCAGTACGCCCACCGCGACCGAGCGCTCGCCGTGACCGCCGGGCTTCTCGTTGGTCATGACGACGTCCCAGGCGCGGGACGGGTCGAGCCGGCCGTCGTCGGCGAGCAGGGAGTCCGGGTCGGCGGCGAGCAGGCGGGGGACGATGCGACGGCGCAGGATGTCCCCGGCGCTGTAGCGGCCGTTGGAGTTGAACCCGTACCCGACGACCGGCTCGCCGTCGCGCACGACGTCACTGACGACGGCGACGATCGAGCAGTCCATGGCGCTGAAGTCGATCCAGGCGTTGCGGATCGACGAGCTGATCGGGACGACGCCCTCGTGCACCGAGATGATCTTCATCGACTTCCCGTCCTCCGGTTTCGCGTGGATCGTCCGCACGGATCGGGGTGACCGACCGCGCGCTGTCACAGCGACCATTAGCGGGCACGGGAAGGAGAACGTCCAAGACGGAATGATGGGTCGTTCGATAGGCAGAAGCTCTCACGGTGGGGTGCGGTGACGCCGGAGGAGGTGGCCCACCCGGACCGCGACGGCTCCCGCCAGCGCAGTGACGAGGAGCGGGATCCACGACGTCACCCCGGTCGGGACGGCCGGGGCGTCCAGCAGTGCCACCGACGCCCCACCGCCGAGTGCCAGTAGCACCGACCATCCGGCGAATCGGCGGACCGCCAGGAGGACCGTCCGATTCCCGTGGGCGGCCGGAAAGACTGCCGGCGCCATCGCGCCGAGTATCATCAGAAGGCTCAACTGGAGAATCAGAACTGCAGTGGGGAGAAGATCGGCGAGGGCAGGTGACGTCATGATGCCCCTGTGTGTCACGTCGGGGATCGGGCGGTTCGTGTGATGCCCGGGAGGTCTGCCGGACGGATTCCGCGCGACCGGATGGGCGCTCGACTGTGACGTCCCGCTCGTATTCCGTCCTGCCGACGGGACGACGACGATCCGCGTCAGAACCAGCTGTAGCAGCTGAGGAGCTCTCCGTTCTTGTCGGTGTGCCGGTTCGGGTGGCTCTCGGGGCAGTCGACGGGTCTCGCCGTCACGCTTCCGTCCTCGTTGGAGCACACCCACTGGAGAGGCTGGTCCGGCCCGCTCTGCGTCGCACGGAGTTCCAGCTCCGGGGGACATTCCTCGGACGACTGGGACGTCGTCCGTTCCACGGACGGCGTCGAGCCGTCGTTCCCGGGGAGCGTCGCCGGTACGGCGACGAACGATGCGGCGAGTACGATGATCACTGCGCGAAGAATCCGCACGGCGCATCGACAGGAAATCGTCCTGGCAGCAGTGGTCATGCCGGGGAACGTACAGATGAACCCGGTTCACCGGAAGCTGCGGTGTCACGAACCGCGCCGATCCTGCACGCAATCGGGAGAAACGCCGGGAATCCCGCATTCTCGTGGTGAGAGCGGGGCAGCCTGCTTATCGTCCGATGTGCACCGGCCCCACGTCCGATGCGGATCTCGAGAGGGCGCTCGGCCATCCTGTCTGCCTCTTCCCGGACAGACCGCCCCGTGCGGGCTGGTCGCGGACCGGCGACGGCGGAGACCCTGGCGCTGACGTACCGGCGGGTGCAGGCCGAGTACCGGGCTGCGCTCGCGCTGGAGCGTCTCGCGGAGGTCGATCGGCAGATCGAGCGCCTCGGCCGATCCCGGTACCCCGTGTCACCGCCGAGTCACCCGTCCGGTGCGTGGGTGTCACCTCCTATCCTCCGCTGGGTGCGGCTCGGCTATCTCACCCACGTCACGGGCGACGACCCCGCGCGGGCGTACCGCGAGACCGTCGACCTGGCCGTCCGCGCCGAGGAGCTCGGGTACGACTCGTTCTGGGTCGCCCAGCATCACGACGGCCATCTCGGCGGCCGGTTGCCGTCGCCGCTGGTCCTGCTCGCCGCCGTCGCGGAGCGCACCCGGCTGATCCGGCTCGGGACGGCCGTCGTCGCGCTGCCGCTGGAGGACCCGCGTCGTCTCGCGGAGGACGCCGCCGTGCTCGACGCGCTGTCCGGCGGCCGGTTGGAGCTCGGCGTGGGCGCCGGGGCCGACGATGCTGCGTCCGTCCGGTTCGGACGTCACTACGACGACCGGCACACCGACACCCTCGCCGCGCTCGACGTGCTGCTCGAACTCCTCCCGCCGCCGCTGGCCGAGCAGCGGGTGTGGTGGGCGACGTCGTCCGAGGTGGGCGCCGCAGCCGCCCGTGGGCTGGGCGTGATCTCAGGGCGGCCGCCCGCGGAGGGCACCGTCGTCCCGGACCTCGCCCGGTACTGGACCTACGCCCGTGGCCTGCCCCGGGTCGCGCTGTCCCGGCCGCTCCCCGCGGGCCACTCGACCGGTCGCGTGATCGACGACCTCCTCGCCGATCCCGCACTCCCGTGGGCGGGCGAGACGATCGTGCAGGCCCAGCCGACCACGGCACCGGCCGACGTGCACCGCGAGGTGCTGGAACGGACGGCGCGGTTCGTGCGCCCGTTCCTCGGGGTCGCCGGGCCGGCGCACCCCGCGCCCGTCGCACAGGCCGCGGAGCCCGTCGTCGACGACGTCCCGCTGCTGCGGCCGCGGCCCGTCCTGCGGGCACGGTAGGAGCTCAGCCCGTCGCCGTCGCGGCCTTCATCCGCTCGTTGTCGCGCTGGACGGTCCGGGTCGCCAGGAACAGGCCGACCGCCGTGATCAGCATCGAGATCGGGACGATGACCGACAGCGCCTGGCGCAGCCCGATCGCGCCAGCCTCGGCCTGCCCCGTGCCGGCGGCCATCGCCGTCGCCGCGAACGAGTCGGAGAGCGCCCCCGCGATCACCGGGCCGATGGCGCCGCCCAGCAGGTAGAACGCGGCGAAGAAGACCGCGGTCGCGGTGGAGCGCAGGCGCGGTGGGACGACGTCGGCGACGGCCGGGTACGCCGAGGTGTAGTAGAGATACTGCAGCAGCCAGCCGACACCGAACAGCAACACGAAGGTCCCGGTCGCCTCGGGCCCGAGGGTGAGCGCGAACCAGGTGAGCGGCACCGAGAGCAGCGTCGCCACGGCGCCGACCAGGACCCGCGCCCCGGACGACCGCCGGGCGGCACGGTCGGAGATCCATCCGCCGGCGAGCAGCCCGACCAGCCCGGTGATGCCGACGACGACGCCGGTCAGCGCGGCCGCACCGGTCAGCGACGCGCCGAAGTAGCGCTGGAACAGCGGCACGGTGAACGTGTTGACCGAGTACGCGGCGAGGTTGGCGCCGATCCCCGCGATGATTAGCCACCACATCGTCGGGACGGCCAGGATCCTCCGGAACGGACGGTCGACCTTCTCGTGCCCCGTGGCTGCCGGGGTCGCCTCGGACGCGCCACGCCGGGGCTCGCGAACGAGGAAGAAGCCGATCGCGATGAGGATTCCCGGCACCGCGGCGAGGACGAACGGTGCCCGCCACGACCCGAACGCCTCGGTGATCGCGCCGACCGAGAAGTAGGCCAGGATCAGTCCGACCGGCAGGCCGAGCTGGAACAGCCCGATGGCGTGGGCCCGCTTCTCGGCCGGGTAGAGGTCCGCGATCGTCGAGTTGGCGGCGGGGGCGTAGCTCGCCTCGCCGACGCCCACGCCGATCCGTAGCAGGAGCAGCGAGGTGTAGTTCCAGGCGGCGCCGCTCGCCGCCGTCAGCGCGCTCCACGCGACCAGGCCCCAGCCCATGATCTTCGCCCGGGAGCGGTGGTCGGCGAGCCGGCCGAGCGGCAGCCCGCACAGGGCGTAGACGACGGTGAACGCCGCCGCGAGGATGCCGATGTCCAGATCGGACAGTGCGAACTCGACCTTGATCGGCTCGGCCACGATCGCCGGGATGGCGCGGTCGTAGAAGTTGAAGGTGTTGGCCGCGAACAGCAGCAGCAGGAAGCGTCCGGCATTGGGGGCCTGCTGTCCCCGGTCGGCGGGCAGGAAGTCCTCACGTCGCTGTCCGGTCGTCATCGACCCCTCCGGTGCCGGTCGGCCGCGTCGTTGCGGTCCGGGCACAGCCTGCCGGATCCGGACCGATCCGTCACCGGTGCCGTTGCGGGCTCTCCGTCCGGGGCGGACGGCCTGACCGGTCAGCTCGTCGTGAGCGCCCCGCCCGCCGCCCGCCAGCCGATCAGTCCGCGGGTCATGTTGACCGCGTCGAACCCGTTCTCTCGCAACAGGTTCGCCGCTCCGGCGGAGCGGAGCCCGCCGGTGCAGAACGTGATGAGGAGACGGTCGTCCAGGAGCTCGACACAGCGTTCGGGCAGGACCTCGAGGGGCATGTGCACGGCGTCCGGGATGTGCTGCCGCTTCCACTCGAAGGCTCGCCGGACGTCGACGACGAGCGCGCCGTCCGCGACGAGCCGGACCGCGTCGGCCGCATCGACGGCCGGTGCCCGGCGCAGGTGGTGGCGCAGGTTCACGGTGTCCGTGCCTCCCGTCGCACGTTGACCATCGTGAGCGGGCCGCTCAGGACGGGGAGTATCGCGCCGATCCGGGTCCACGGTGTCAGTCCGCGTCCGAGCAGGGCGGTGACGGCCACGGCGAGGTAGAGCGCACCGTGGGCCGGGCCGACGACGCTCGCGACGGTCGCGTCGTGCAGGGTCGCGAGGTTCACCAGCAGTGCGAGCACGCTGACGAGCTCGAGTGCGGACAGCGCGGCCAGGGTGCGCAGCAGCCCGGTCACGTGCTGTCCGATCCGGGCCGCACGATCATGAGGACGACGACGACCGCCCACAGCAGGTTGAACACGCCGGACGTCATGGCGAGCCGCCGCAGCCGGGTGCCGTCGTCGGGGCGGTCGAGCGCCTCGCGCTGGTCCGGCGCGATCCGCAGTGCGAGCAGCCCGCCGGCGAGGGCGGTCAGCACCATCGCGACGACGACCCACACCTCCGTCGTCCGGCCCTGGACGGCGGCCAGCACGAGGCCGACGACCGGGACCCCGATCGCCAGCACGCCGTAGACGCGGGTGATGCGGTGCAGCAGGCGGGCGACGTCGGGGCTCCGCGCCGGCCGCTGCGACGGTCACCGTTGCGTACCGGGGGAACAGGCTGGTCGTCACGGCGACCGGGCCGACGAAGAGGATGCCCGCCACGACGTGGACGGACAGCAGGAAGGCTTCCATGAGTTTCAGCCTAGCTGAAAGTACGCCCGGGGACGGCGTGCCCGGGGTTCGCGATGATGGGGTGGTGTGCGGTGGGCACCCGCCCCGTCGCACGCATCGGGAGGAACGGTCATGGTGGTCACCCGCGCCGACGGCGCCGACCTGCACATCGGACTCGTCGTGCACCCGTCGAAGGCGGTGGACGACTCGGTGCGCACCGTCCTGGCGTGGGCGGCGGGGCACGACGCGGACGTCGTCGTCCGGCCGCGGGACGCGGCCCGGCTCGGGACCGACGTCACCGTGCTCGACGAGCCCGGGTTCCTCGACCGCGTCGACGCGGTCGTCAGCCTCGGGGGAGACGGGACGATGCTCGGCGCGATGCGCCTGGTCGCGGCCCGCCCGGTCCCGGTGATCGGGGTCAACCACGGCAACGTCGGCTTCCTCGTCGAGGTCGAGCCGTCGGGGCTGCCCGCGGCGCTCGACCGGCTCGGTGCGGGGGACTACGTCGTCGAGCCGCACAGCTGCATCGACGCCGACCACGACGAGGTGTCCGGGTCGGCGTTCAACGACCTGGTGCTGTGCCGGAACTCGCCCGGGTCGTCGGTCGTCGCCGACCTGGTCGTCGACGGTGCGCACTACGGCTACTACCGGTGCGACGCCCTCGTGCTCAGCACCCCGACCGGCTCGACCGCCTACAACTACGCCGCCGGCGGGCCGGTCGTGTCGCCCGGCGCCGACGTCCTGACGATCACCCCGGTCGCCCCGATGTCGGGCGTGAGCCGGTCGATCGTCCTCCCGGCCGGGGACACCGTCGCCCTGCACCTCGATCCGTCGAGCCGCAGCGCGGAGCTGCAGCTCGACGGCACCCGGTGGGGCGACCTCGGTCCCGACGCGACCCTGACAGCGCGCCTGCGCGCCGACGCCGCCCAGGTCGTCCGGCTCGACCCGGACGCCCACGCCCGGCGCAGCCGGATCAAGCTCAGCCTGCTCGACCTGCCGCTGCGCCCGGAGCAGATCGTCGAGCTGCTGCCTGCGGACCTGCAGTCCGATCCCGTCCGGCTGCGGGAGGTGCTCGAACGGGGCCGGGAGCGGCCGCGGAGCTGATCCGGGTCCCTCGCCCGATCGCGTGATCGCAGCCACGCCGGGCTTGAGCCGGCCGCGACGGCACGGTGTCCGCTGTCGGCGACGGGCGCCGCTCCCGGCGCCGCACCGACCCGGAGGGACGGCCCGATGACCCCGCTCACCGACGCGAACTACGCGCGTGCGGAACAGATGCTCGCCCCGCACCGCGCTCGTCGCGTCCGCGGTGCCGCGGTGACCCCGCACTGGCTGTCCGGCGGGGCCCGGTTCCGCTACCAGGTCGGTCCGCGCCACGTCGTCGTCGACCCGGCGGCGGGAACGCGGCGGGACCTCGTCGACCACGACCGGCTCGCCGCGGCGCTGTCGGAGGCGTCCGGGCATGCCGTCGACGGCGCGTCGCTGGTGCTCGGTGACCTCGACGTCGACGGTGACCGGGTGCTGTTCAGCGCGTTCGATGCCCGGTGGTCATGGTCGGGGGAGACAGGAGACTGCGTGCGTGTCGACGGGGAGGCCGATGGTGGCCGACCGGCGGGGCCGGGGGAGCATTCGTCGCCGGACGGGGCGTGGGTCGCGTTCCTCCGTGACGGCGACGTCCGGGTCCGATCACGGGACGGGAAGGAGGAGTTCGCCCTGACCGACGACGCCGAGCCCGATCACGGCTACGGCGGCGTGCTCGACTTCTTCGGCCACCGGACGTTGATGCGCTCGTTCGGCCTGGACCCCGCACCGGTCCTGGCCTGGTCGCCGGACTCCACCCGGATCCTGGTCCACCGCCTCGACCAGCGGCACGTGGCAGAGCAGGTGCTCGTCGAGTCCGCGCCGCCGGACGGCGGCCGTCCGCGGGAGCACCGCTACCGCACCGCGATCCCGGGGGACGAGGCGCAGCCGACGATGTCGTGGAACGTCCTGGACGTCGCCACCGGCAGCGTGGTGCGTCAGCGGGACGAGCCGTACGTCGTCACCCACCCGTCGGCGATGCAGGTGTACCGCTGGTGGTCCGGGCCGGCGGGGGAGTGGGTGCACGTGCTGCACCACTCCCGCGACGGGCGCTCGCTGGAGCTGCGCCGGATGGACCCGGCCACCGGTGAGAGCACCACGCTGGTGAGCGAGACCGGCCGTACCCGGCTCGACCCGATGCCGCAGTACACCTTCGGCGAGCTGCCGATGGTGCGCGTGCTCGAGGGCGGCGAGATCCTCTGGTGGTCCCAGCGCGACGGCTGGGGGCACCTGTACCTGTACCCCGCCGACGGCGCGGACCCCGTGCAGCTGACCTCCGGGCCGTGGCTGGTCACGAGGATCCTCGGGGTCGACGAGGAGCGCCGTCGGGTGTTCTTCCTGGCCGGTGGGCTGGTCGGCGACGACCCGTACGTCCGCCAGATCTGCCGTGTGGACCTCGACGGCACCGGCGTCACCCGGCTCACCGACGACGAGCTCGACCACGACGCCGTCTGCCCGCCCGGGGGCGGCTACGTCGTCGACCGGGCGTCGACCCCGGCCGTCCCGCCGCGCTCGCGGGTGCTGGACGCCGACGGGCGGGTGCTCGTCGAGCTCGAGTCCCCGGACGCCGACGAGCTGCGGATGCTGGGCTGGACCCCGCCGGAGCGCTTCCGCGCCACCGCCGCCGACGGGACGACGCCGGTGTACGGACTGCTGTGGCGGCCGCACCGCTTCGAACCCGGCCGTCGCTACCCGGTCGTCGACCACGTCTACCCGGGGCCGCAGGTCAGCCGGACGTCGTCGGGCTTCGACAACGACGCCACGGGGGACCCGGAGGCGCTGGCGGCGCTCGGGTTCGTCGTCGTCGCGATCGACGGGCGTGGCACCCCGGGCCGGAGCAAGGCCTTCCACGACCACTCCTACGGAGCGCTCGGCGACGCCGGTGCGCTCGCCGACCACGTGGCCGCGATCCGCGAGCTCGGGCTGCGGCACCCCTGGATCGACACCGGGCGCGTCGGGATCACCGGCCACTCCGGCGGCGGCTTCGCCACCGCCCGCGCGCTGCTGGCCCATCCCGGGTTCTACTCCGTGGGCGTCGCGCTGGCAGGGAACCACGACAACGGCGTCTACCAGCCGTTCTGGGCCGAGCAGTACCACGGCGACGTCGGCGAGGAGAGCCTGCGCGCGATCTCCAACCCGGCGCTCGCGGCGAACCTGCAAGGGAAGCTGCTGCTGATCCACGGGGAGCTCGACGACAACGTGCACCCCACCCAGACGCTGCGGCTGGTCGACGCGCTCGTCGCGGCCGACAAGGACGTCGACATGCTGATCGTCCCCGGCGGGGAGCACTCGCTGCACCAGCGCCGGCACCACGTCGTGCGGCGGACCTGGGACCACCTCGTCCGGCACCTGCACGGGACCGAGCCGCCGCGGTACCGGGTCGCGCCCCTCCCGCTCGAGGGCTGACGGGTGCCTCGGCGCCACTAGGGTCCCGGCATGACCGGACAGGGCAGTGGCGGGTGGCAGACGTTCGGAGAGCGGACGGTCTACGACGACCGATGGGTCCGGCTGGGCCTGGTCGACGTCCGGGCGCCGAACGGGGAGCGGTGGGAGTACCACGTCGTCCATCTGGCGCGGATCGCCGTGGCGCTGCTGGTCGACGACGCCGACCGGGTCCTGATGCTGCGGCGCTACCGGTTCATCCCCGGTCAGTGGGGGTACGAGTTGCTGGGCGGCCTCGTCGAGGACGGGGAGGAGCCCGCGGCGACCGCGGCGCGCGAGGCGGCCGAGGAGTCGGGATGGGCGCCGGTCGGCGAGCCGACGAGGTTGGTCGGCTTCGAGCCGTTGCCGGGCAACGTGACCGCGCCGACGGCGGTGTACCTGTGGCGGGAGTTCGAGCGGATCGGCGAGCCGACCGACGCCGAGGAGGTGGGGACCGTCGAGTGGGTCCCGCTGTCGCGGATGACCGATCTCGCCGCCCGTGGCGAGCTGCTCGGAGCCGGGACCCTGGTCGCGGTGCTCCACCACCTGGCATCGCGGCCGTGCGGCGGGCCGGGCTCGAACCGGCAACCTGACGGGTTATGAGTCCGCTGCTCTGACCAGTTGAGCTACCGCCGCTGCGGCGCGCAGATTACCCGAGGCGACCACCCCTCACGACGAGCGGCGGGAACAATGACCCCCATGGAGCTGCGTCACCTCGCGGCCTTCGTCGCCGTGGCCGAGGAACTCCACTTCGGACGCGCGGCGGAGCGCCTGCACGTGGCCCAGTCCCCGCTGAGCCGGCGGATCCGGACGCTGGAGGACGAGCTCGGCGCGCAGCTGTTCGAGCGCAGCACCCGCAGCGTCGCGCTGACCGCGCAGGGCGACGCGCTGCTGGAGCACGCCCGCCGCCTGCTCGACGAGGCGGCGCTGGCCGAGCGGGCGGTGCGCGCGGCCGGGCACGGCGAGGTCGGCAGGGTCAGCATCGGGTTCGCCGGTGCCAGCAGCTACGACGTGCTGCCCCTGCTGACCCGGGCCGTCACCTCGGAGCTGGCGGGGATCGAACTGGTGCTGCGCGGGCAGACGTACTCGGGGCAGGCGCTCAACGACGTCGCCGACGGGCGGCTCGACATCGGGTTCGCGGCGGTCCCGGTGCGGACCGGGCTGGACGCGCGGGTCGTCCGCCTGGAGCGCATCGTCGTCGCGCTGCCGGACCGGCACCGGCTGGCCGGGCAGGAGTCGGTCGCGCTGGCCGAGCTGGCGTCGGAGCCGTTCGTGTCGTTCCCCGCCGCCGGCGGGTCGGCGGTCCGCGACGCCGCGCACCGGGCGTGCTTCGACGCAGGGTTCACGCCGCGCATCGCCCAGGAGGCGCCGGACTCGTACACGATGCTGACCCTGGTTGGGGCCGAGGTGGGTGTGGCGCTGATGGTCTCGTCGGCGCAGCGCATCCACACCGGGCACGTGGTCTTCCGGCCCCTGAGCGACGAGCCGCCCGCGCTGCCGATCGCACTGGCGTGGCGGGCGGACAACCCGTCGCGGGCGCTGCGGGCCGTGCTCGACGTCGCCGAGCGGGTGCTGCCGACGGCACAGTCCTAACTGTTGCCAAAGCAGTCTCAATGCCGGACTGAATTGGTCTTTTACCAGGCATAATCCTCGCTGACACAGTCGTCGCAGACCCCCGCACGCCGACAAGGAAGTCTGCGATGACCGACTCCGTACCCCGCACCGAGACGACGACGGCGATGCCGAGGGAGGCCCGGAAGGCCGGCGTCACCGCCTTCATCGGGACGACCGTCGAGTGGTTCGACTTCTACATCTACGGCACCGCGTCCGCGCTGGTGTTCGGGCAGCTGTTCTTCCCCGACATGAACCCGGTGCTCGGCACGCTCGCCGCGTTCGGGACGTTCTGGGTCGGGTTCCTCGCCCGCCCGATCGGCGGGATCGTGTTCGGGCACATCGGCGACCGCGTCGGCCGCAAGACGGCGCTCGTCACGACGCTGTCGATGATGGCGGTCGCGACGGCGGGCGTCGGCCTGCTGCCGACCTACGCGCAGATCGGCGTCCTGGCCCCGGTGCTGCTGATCGTGCTGCGCATGGTGCAGGGCGTCGCCATGGGCGGTGAGTGGGGCGGCGCGGTCCTGATCGCGACCGAGTACGCGCCCCGCCACAAGCGCATCCTCTACGGCGCGTTCGCCCAGCAGGGCTCGCCGGTGGGCAACCTCCTCGCCACCCTGGCCTTCCTCGGCATCTCCCAGCTCGACGAGGAGGCGTTCGCCTCCTGGGGCTGGCGGGTGCCCTTCATCGCGTCGCTGCTCCTGCTGATGGTGGGCCTGTTCATCCGGCTGCGGATGGCCGAGACGCCCGAGATGACCGCGCTGCTGGAGTCGCGGCGCACCGCGAAGCTGCCGATCGCGGAGGTCCTGCGCAAGCACCGCCTGCTGGTCGCGATCGGGGTCGGCGCCGGTGCCGCGGGCGTGGCGATCACCTACGTGAAGACGACGTTCGCGCTGTCCTGGGCCACGACCGAGATCGGGTTCGACCGGACCACGTTCCTGACCGTGATCACCGTGGCGCTCGTCGTCCAGGTGATCGTGCAGCCGTTCGGGGCGGTGCTCGCCAGCCGGATCGACCTGCGGCGCGCCGTGCTCTGGATGCTGCTCCCCGAGATCGTGCTGCTGCCCCTGATGTTCGTGCTCGTGCAGACGGGTTCGCTCGGCCTGGCGATGCTCGGGATGGCGCTGGCGACGGTGCCGCACGCGATGTTCTACGCCGCGCTGGCCGGGATCCTCTCCGAGGTCTTCCCGGTCGACGTCCGCTACACCGCCACCTCGCTGGCCTACCAGCTCTGCACCACGGTGTTCGCCGGCACCGCGCCACTGGTCTCGCAGACCCTGCTGGTCGCCACCGGCAGCATCTGGTCGGTCGTCGTGCTCGGCCTGGGCTACGTCGTCGTCTCGATCGTCTGCACCGCCGCCCTGATCCGGCGCAGCACCTGGGCGGACCGATGACCGCCCCGCACCCGACCCCACTCCGGGAGGAACTCTCCGTGAACGTCGCCGACCGGGACCCGGCACTGCGCCCGATGCTGGACCGCGTGCTGGCCCCCGCCGACCGGGACCGTGCCGGCCCGCTGCTCGACGCCATGGGCGCCGCGGCCGGGGGAGAGGTGGACCGGCTCGCCCGGACAGCCGACCGCCACCCGCCCCGGCACGTCCCGTTCGCGCCGTCCGGGGAAAGGATCGACGAGATCGAGTTCCACCCCGCCTACGACGGCCTCGCCGAGGTCGCGTTCCACCGGTTCGGCCTGGCCGCGATGTCGCACCGCCCGGGCGTCAACGGGTGGCCCGGCCGCACCCCGCACGTCGTCAAGTACGCGCTGTCGTACCTGTTCGTGCAGTCCGAGTTCGGCATCGCGTGCCCGCTGTCGATGACCGACTCCGCGGCCCGCATCCTGCGCCTGTTCGACGCCGGCCGGTTCGCCGCCGAGATCGACGCCCTCAGCTCCACCGACCCGGCCACCGCCGCCACCGGCGCGATGTTCATGACCGAGATCGACGGCGGCACCGATGTCGGGCGGACCGCCACCGAGGCGACCGACCACGGCGACCACTGGACGCTGACCGGGCGGAAGTGGTTCTGCTCCAACGTCACCGCGGACGTCGTGCTCACCCTGGCCCGGGTACCGGGACAGGGCGAGGGGACCCGCGGGCTCGGGATGTTCCTGGTGCCGCGGACACGCCCCGACGGCAGCCGCAACGCGGTCCGCGTCGACCGGCTCAAGGACAAGCTGGGGACGCGGTCGATGGCCAGCGGCGAGGTGACGCTGGAGGGGGCCTGGGCGCAACCGGTCGGCGAGCTGTCCCGCGGGTTCCTGCAGATGGCCGAGATGGTCAACGTCTCGCGCCTGTCCAACGCCATGCGCTCGGCGGCGCTGATGCGGCGGGCCGTGCGGGAGGCCGTGGACCACACCCGGGAGCGGGTCGTGTCCGGGACGGCGCTGTTCGACAAGCCGCTGATGCGGGCCACGCTGCTGCCGCTGCTGCTGGACGCCGAGGCGTCGCTGGCCCTGGTGCTGGAGTGCGCCGACCGGCTCGACGCCGCCGACGCCGTCACGTTCGGCGAGGTCACCCGCGACGCAGCCGATCCCGCGGCCCGGTCGCTGATCCGGATCCTCACGCCGCTCGCCAAGTACACGGTCTGCAAGCGGGCCCGGTTCGTGACCGGCGAGACGATGGAGATCCGTGGCGGCAACGGCTACATCGAGGACTTCGTCGATCCCCGGCTCCTGCGCGACGCCCATCTCGGGTCCATCTGGGAGGGCTCGTCGAACGTCATCGCGCTGGACATCCTGCGCTGCCTGCGCAAGGAGGGCACCCACCGGCTCCTCGCGACGACCTACCGGGCCCGCCTCGACGCCGTGCGTCACCCGCTCACCGACGGCGCGGCGCGGCGGCTGGGGGAGCGCTGGTCCCGGCTCGCCGCGGACGCGGACCGGCTCCTCGGGAGCCCGGCCGGCGAGCAGGAGATCGGCATCGCCCGCTGGGCCGGCGACGTCGCAGAGACCCTGATGGCGACGCTGCTGCTGGAGCAGGCCGAGCACCGGCTCCACGCCGACGGTGACCACCGGTCGTTGCTCGTCGCCGAGACGGTGCTGCACCGGCTCGACGACCCGGGCGCCACCCCTGTCGCCGCGCTCGACCACCTCGGCGTCATCGCCGACGGCGGTCCGCTGCCGGAGCCCGTGCGGATCCCCGGCGTCTCCGCGGAGGAGGGGACCGGCGCACCGCGCACCGCGCGCCCGCTCGACGGGATCCGGGTCGTCGACCTGTCGAAGATCCTCGCCGGGCCCTACGTCGGCATGACCCTCGCCGACCTGGGCGCCGACGTCGTGAAGGTCGAGCACCCCGACGGCGGCGACCCGACCCGGCAGTGGGGCCCGCCGTTCCAGGGCTCCGACGCCACCTACTACCTGGCGGCGAACCGGAACAAGCGGTCGGTGACCGTCGACCTGAAGTCCGACGAGGGCCGCGCGACGGTCGAGGCGATGCTGCGCGACGCCGACGTCGTCGTCGAGAACTTCCGGCCCGGCAGCAGCCTGCAGCGGCTGTTCGACCACCGTGAGCTGTCCGAGCGGCACCCGCACTTGGTCGTCCTGCACATCTCGGCGTTCGGCGACGACGGACCGATGCGCGACGAGCCCGGCTACGACATGGTCGCCCAGGCCACCGCCGGGCTCATGTCGCTCACCGGGGAGCCCGACGGGCCGCCGCTGAAGGCCGGCTACGCGATGGGCGACCTCGGCGCCGCCCTGTTCGGCGCGATCGGGGTGCTGTCGGCGCTGGTCGAGCGGTCACGCACCGGGCTCGGGCAGTATCTGACGACGTCGCTGTACGAGACCCAGCTGGCGCTGCACATCAACTGGGCGACCGGCTACTTCGCGACCGGCGAGACGCCGCGGCGGCTCGGCTCCGGACACCCCAACCTGGTGCCGTACCAGGCGTTCCCGGCCGCGGACGGCTACGTCGTGATCGCCGTCGGCAACGACACGCTGTGGACACGGCTGTGCTCGGCGCTGGAGCGGCCCGAGCTCGCCGAGGACCCGCGGTTCCGCACCAACGCCGACCGGGTCACCCACCGGGCCGACCTGGTCGCGCTGATCGAGAAGGCGCTCGCCCCGCGCACCGTCGCGCAGTGGTGCGAGCTGCTGCGGGCCGACGGTGTCCCGGCCGCCCCGATCCGCGACCTCCACGAGGTCTACACCAGCCCGCACACCGAGGCGCTCGGGATCGTCTCGACCGTGGAACACCCGACCGCCGGCCCGATCCGCCAGGTCGGGTTCCCCGTCAACTACCACGGCACGCGCCCCGCCGTGCGGACCGCGCCGCCCCTGCTCGGACAGCACACCGACGACGTGCTCGACGCCCTGCACGTCACCCCCCCCGGAGGACCCCGTGACCACCGCGACCCGCTCCCTGGACCTGCTCGACCTCGACGCCCTGCTCGGCGAGGAGGAGCGCGCGATCCGCGACACCGTCCGCCGGTTCTGCGACGAGCGGCTCCGGCCGCACGTGGCCGGCTGGTTCGAGACCGGCGAGCTGCCGGTGCGCGAGCTCGCGGTCGAGCTGGGCGAGCTGGGGGTGCTCGGCATGCACCTGGAGGGCCACGGCTGCGCCGGGACCTCGGCCACCGCCTACGGCGCCGCGTGCCACGAGCTGGAGGCCGTCGACTCCGGCATCCGCAGCCTGGTCTCGGTGCAGGGCTCGCTGGCGATGTACGCGATCCACGCGTTCGGGTCCGAGGAGCACCGGCAGGAGTGGCTGCCGGCGATGGCGGCCGGCCGGGCGATCGGCTGCTTCGGCCTCACCGAGCCGGACTTCGGGTCCGACCCGTCGGGGATGCGCACCCGGGCCCGCCGCGACGGCAACGGCCCGGACGCCGACTGGGTCCTCGACGGCACCAAGATGTGGATCACCAACGGCTCGGTCGCCGACGTCGCGGTCGTCTGGGCGCGGACCGACGACGGCATCCGCGGGTTCGTCGTCCCGGCGGGCACGCCCGGATTCACCGCCCGCGCCGTCCCCGGCAAGCTCTCGCTGCGGGCCTCGGTGACCTCGGAACTGGTGCTCGACGGGGTCCGGCTCCCGGCCACAGCCGTGCTCCCCGGGGTCACCGGCCTGCGCGGTCCGTTGAGCTGCCTGTCGGAGGCGCGGTTCGGGATCGTGTTCGGTGCGCCCGGAGCCGCCCGGGACTGCCTGGAGTCCGCGATCGGCTACGCGCTCGCGCGCCCGGTGTTCGACCGGCCGCTCGCCGGGTTCCAGCTCACCCAGGCGAAGCTCGCCGACATGGCCGTCGAGCTGGACAAGGCGATGCTGCTGGCTCTGCACCTGGGCAGGCTCAAGGACGCGGGCACGATCACGCCGGAGCAGATCAGCATCGGCAAGCTGAACAACGTCCGGGAGTCGCTGGAGATCGCCCGGACGAGCCGCACGATCCTGGGCGCGAACGGGATCACGCTCGAGTACCCGGTGCTGCGGCACGCGGCGAACCTCGAGTCGGTGCTGACCTACGAGGGCACCTCGGAGGTCCACCAGCTCACCGTCGGCAAGGCGCTCACCGGGATCGGCGCCTTCCGCTGAGGTGGGAGCGCGGCCCGTCCGTCAGGACGGGATCCGGGACCGCCCACGACGAGGACCTCGCCGCGGGGGTGCCGGACCGTCACGTCACTTCTTTTTCTTCTTGTCCTTCTTCTTCTTGCCCATGGGGGGATCACCTCCGTTCACCGGCCGTCACCCTGCCGTTCAGACCGGAGAACGTAGCGCCGACCGAATTCGACGGTCAAGGATCCACAGCCGACTTGACCAGGTGAAACGCGATCCGGACAGGTCAAGGTCGAAGCGGACGCAACCGTGGTCCCGAATGGTGCGTCCGAACGGGTGGCCGGGATCGGGCACCTGCGACGGGACCCCGGACGGCCGGGCCGCCCCGTACCGTTCCGGTGCCACTTGTCGCCGAACCAGGAGGCACCGACCCGATGGCCGACCGCACGTCCGACACGGTCCCGGACCCGGCCGACGAGATCGACGTCGACGGGCACCGGATCCGCTGGTCGGTGTCCGGCGACGGCCCGCCGGTCGTGTTCTGCCACGGGACGCCCTGGTCGTCGCGGCTGTGGGCGCCGATCGCGGCCGTACTGGCCACCGAGTTCCGGGTGTACCTCTGGGACATGCCGGGCTACGGCGCGTCGTCGATGGCGGAGGGATCGGACGTGTCGCTGGCGGCCCAGGGGCGGGTGCTGGCGGCGCTGCTGGAGCGCTGGGGCCTGGACCGTCCGCACGTGGTCGCGCACGACTACGGGGGCGCGGTGTCGCTGCGCGCCCACCTGCTGCACGGCGCGGCGTACGCGTCGCTGACGCTCGTCGACGTCGTCGCGCTCGCCCCGTGGGGATCGCCGTTCTTCCGGCTGGTCCGGGACCACGTGGCGGCGTTCGCCGGTCTCCCCGCCCCGTTGCACGAGGCGCTGGTGCGCGCCTACGTCCGTGGGGCCGCCCACCGCGAGCTGCGCGCCGACGACGAGGACATGCTGGTGGGACCCTGGCTCCCGGCAGCGGGGCAGACCGCGTTCTACCGGCAGATCGCCCAGGCCGACGAGCGGTTCACCGACGAGATCGAGCCCCGCTACGGCGAGCTCGACCTGCCGGTCCGGATCGTCTGGGGCACCGAGGACACCTGGATCCCGGTGGACCGGGCGCACCGGCTGGCCGCCGCGATCCCGGGGTCGTCACTGCACCTGGTCCCCGGGGCCGGGCACCTGATCCAGCTCGACGCCCCGGAGGCGCTGACCGCCCACGTGCTCGCCGCCGTGCGGTCCGCGTCCTGATCCCGCACGGGCGCGCCGCTCCCGCGGGGTGATGCCGTACGCGGCCTTGAACCTGCGGCTGAAGTGGGCGGGGTCCCGGAAGCCCCAGCCGTGGGCGATCGCGCCGATCGTCCGGTGCGACGAGCCGGGGCCGGCGAGCTCCTGGTGCGCCCCGTCGAGCCGCCGCGTGATGACGAGCTGCTCCAGGCTGATGCCGGCCCGGGAGCAGACCTCGTAGAGGTGGCGGACCGAGATGTTGAGCGCGGCCGCGACCAGCTCGGGGCCCAGGTCGGGGCGCCGGAGGTTCTGGCGCACGACCTCGCGGACCTGCGTCGCCAGGGTCTCGTGCACGGCGTCGCGGTGCGCGGCCGGACCGTCCGCGGCCGACGAGAGCAGGGCCCGGACGAGGTCGATGCTCGCGCCGCCGACCGCGGCGGCCTCCGGACGGTCGGCGAGGTGCCCGGCCTGCTGGAACAGGTCGACGACGTGCCGTGCCACCAGGTCGGACAGCGGGCTCCGGCCGAGCCGTGGCGCCGCCGCGCGGATGACGTCGGCGGGGAGCTCCAGCGCGTCCCGCGGGATCTGCAGCGCCCGCGACGCGCCCCGGGCGCTCCAGGAGAACGCGAACGGGGCCGAGAGGTCCACCAGCATCAACCCGCCCGCCGGTACGTCGTGGCGGTGGCCGAACTGCTCGTGCCGGGCGCTGCTGCGTTCCTGGACGGCGAGTGCGACGACCGGCCCGCCGTCCCGCCGTGCCTGCCGCTCGTCGCGGGACATCGCGAGCCCGGACGACTCGTTGCGGAACAGGCCCAGCCTGCCGAGCCGCCACAGCTCCATGCGCGCGTGCAGGCGCTCGTGCGGGGCGAGCGTGACGGTCGCGCCGCTGGCCTCGGCCAGCCGGCTCGCGACGGTCCCGGCGCGGTCCTGCTCGGGCACGGTGCGCGAGTCGAGCAGCAGCATCTCCGGGGACTCGCCGCCGCACCCGCCGGTGCTACACGGGCGCCGCCCGGATCGCGCGCCCAGGGACAAGGACCCCGCAGACAGGAGCTGTCCGGTCCGTGCCCTGTTCCTACCTTCGTTCCGGTCGCAGTGCCACCGGACCGACCGGAAGGACACCTCGTATGACGTACGCCGCACCCGACACGATCGTCCTGATCCACGGCTTCTGGGTGACGCCCCGGTCGTGGGAGAACTGGATCGCCCACTACGAGAGCCGGGGCTACCGGGTGATCGCCCCCGCCTACCCGGGCTTCGAGGCGGAGGTGGAGTCGCTCAACGCCGACCCCTCCCCGGTCGAGGAGGTCACGATCCCGGCGATCGTGGACCGGCTGGCGGAGGTCGTCCGCGGCCTGTCGGCGCCCCCGATCCTGATCGGCCACTCCGCGGGGGGCGCGTTCACCCAGATCCTGCTGGGCCACGGTTTCGGCGCCGCGGGGGTCGCGCTGAACTCGGCGCCGACCGAGGGTGTGCCGGTGGTCCCGCTGTCCCAGGTGAAGGCCACCTTCCCGGTGCTGAAGAACCCCGGGAACCGGCACCGGGCGGTGCGCTACGACTTCGAGCAGTGGAACTACGCGTTCACGAACACCTTCCCCGAGGACGAGGCCCGCGCGCTCTACGAGCGCTACGCGGTCCCGGTGTCGGGCCGCACCCTGTTCGAGACAGCGCTGGCCAACCTCACCCCCGGCCACCAGGGCACCTGGGTCGACTACCGCAACGAGGACCGGGCGCCGCTGCTGTTCGTCGGTGGGAGCGAGGACAAGATCATGCCGCCGAAGGTGCAGTGGTCCAACGCCGCCCACTACCGGGGCACGTCCACGGTCACCGAGGTCGTCGAGTTCGGCGGCAGACCGCACCTGCTGCCCGCGGCGCCGGGCTGGGAGGAGATCGCCGACCTCGTCCTCGCCTGGGCGGTCCGGCACGCCGTGGTGCCGGTGCGCAGCTGACGGTCCGGCGGACGCAGCCCGTTCGTGCTGTGGACATCGCAGACGCCGACCGGATAGTGTGACCGGGATAACAGGCTCGATCTTCGGACGGGTCGGCGCGGCTCCCGCGTCCGGGCTCAAACCACGACGCCCTGAACGTTCCCCGGGTCACGCACGGTCTGCGTACCCCCTGTTCGGGCGGTGTCACATGAACGGTTCCGACGCAGCACGGCACTCGTCCGGATGCGCTGCGCCCACTGCGCCGGCGGCGGTCCCGGAGGGGGCACGGGTGGCCGTCGAACGGCTGCGACCCGGCACGACCGTCGTGCGGCTGTCCGGGGAGATCGACCTCGCGACCGCGGACGCGGTCGCGCGGACGCTCCTCGACGTCGTCGCCGCCTCGCACGGACACCGGATCCTCGTCGAGCTCGACGAGGTCCGCTTCCTCGGCGCCTGCGGACTGGAGGTCCTCCGCGCGGCCGCGGAACGGGCCGCCTGCCTGGACGCAGAGCTGCGGGTGGTCCTCGACGACGCCGCACCCGCGGCGCGGACGCTGCGTCTGGCACCCGATCTCGTGTTCCCCGCGGTGCGCCCGCCGGGACTCCCGACGGCCCCGGAAGGCGGACGACCGTGACGCACGACGACGCGCCGGCGAAGGACGACGGAGGAGCGCTGGACCGGGTGGTCGCCGACCAGCTCGCACCCTTCGTCGCCTGGCTGGCCACCCGGTCGCTGGACGAGACGGCCCGGCGCCGGATCCGGATCGTCGTCGAGGGCTTCCTGCTCTGGAGCCGGACCGATCCCGGCCCGGTCGGCGGACGCCGCCGCCGCTACGAGGAACACCTGCGCGGCCGGCGGCCTGCCGACCTGCCGACGGTCCGCGAGGGGCTGGACCGGTGGGCCGAGCACCGGGTGCTCGTCGCCCGGACACTGCCGATCGACGGTCGCTGAACCGCGGGTCACCGCCGCGGGTGCACCGCGCTCTCGGTGATCCGGCGGGCGACGTCGTGCAGCTTGCTGTTGGTGTGCTGCGAGTAGCGGGTGAGCAGGCTGAACGCCTGGTCGGCGTCGAGCTGGTAGGTCTGCATCAGCACGCCCTTGGCCTGCCCGATGAGGTCGCGGGTGGCGAGGGCGCGTTCCAGGTTCGCGATGTCGGTGGCGCCGTAGAGCGCGACGGCGGCGTGCGAGGCGAACACGCCCGCGATCTCCCGGCTCTCCTCGTCGAACCCGCGGGGCGTCACGCTGTAGAGGTTGAGCGCCGCGCGGGTGCCGTCGTGCGGCGCCGTCCGGTAGGAGATCAGGCTGCGCACCCCGCGTTCCGCGGCGGCGGTGGCGAACCGCGGCCAGCGTCGCTCGTCGCGGAAGTCGTCGACGACGACCCGTGCGGCGGTGCCCGGCGCGACCGCCTCGACGCAGGGCCCCTCGCCGAGGGTCACCTGGAGCTGGTCGAGCTGGGTGATGTCGGGGTGGCTGGGTGCGCGGGACGACAGACCGTCGTGGTCGTGCACCGTCAGGCCGGCGTAGTCGGCGCCGGGGATGGTGGCGACCGCCGCGGCGGTCAGGTGCTCGAGCAGCACCCGGCTGCGCGGTCCGCACTGCCGGGAGACACCGCTGGTCAGCTGCGTGGCGATCCGGTCGAGGACCGCCTGTAGCGGTTCGTGGCTGCCGGGGGGCTGGTGGGTGTCCACGCACAGGGACTATCCGCCCACGGCAGCGTTTGTCCAAGGAGCGACCCGCCCGGTGACGTGAGCGGTGCCGGCACCCCCGGTCCGGGTGGGAAGGCATGCCCCCCTCCCGGCCGGTTTGGCAGAATGGGCGGCCGACCAGAGGGCCCCGCAGGAGCAGGATGAACGCCTTGGCCACGACGTGTCCCGCCGACGGCGGCGACCACACCGCCTGCGAGGTGGTCTGCGCGCCCGACCGGCTGGCGGCGCTGGCGGCGTCGGGTCTGTCCGGCGCTCCCGACCCGCACATGCAGTTCCACGCGGAGTGGGTCCGCACCTCCGTCGGCGTCCCGCTGGCGGTCGTCCTGCTGGTCCACCCGGTCCGGCTGGTCGTCCCCGGCCTGGCGGGCGGGACCGGACCGGCCGCCCCGCCCCGGTCGGTGCCGCTGACCCGGCCGGTGTGCCGGCACGCCGCCGAGCTGGCGACCGCCGTCGTGGTCGACGACGCCCGAGGGGCGGACGTCCTCCCGGCGCTCCGTACCGTGGCTCCGGGGGCCGTCGCCCTCGCCGCCGCACCCCTGACCGACGGCCACGGCCACGTCCTCGGCGCTCTCGTCGTCGCCGACGACCGTCCGCGGAGCTGGGATCCGGACGAGATCCGGACGCTGTTCAACGTCGGCCGGGCGTGCTCCACGGACCTGCGGCTGCGGCTGTTCCGTCAGGACGCCGGTATCGAGATCGACCGGCGCGACGAGATCGCGACCGGCCACCGCCGGGCGTTCGACCGCAGCCAGATGCTGCTGTCGGCGTCGCAGGCGTTCACCGGCACGACGACCGTCGACGACGTCCGGTCCCGCATCGAGGACCTACTGGGGGAGGCGCTGGCCCCCGCGCTCCTGACGGTCGTCGTGACCGACGAGCGCGGCGGTCTGCAGCAGTTCGCCCCCGAGCGGACCGCGGACGACGATCCGGGCCCGCTGCGGTTCGCCGGGTCCGTGCTGGCCGCCCCGGACGGCGGGCGGCGCGACGGCGTGCAGTACTTCCGCGGTCGCGCGGAGTTCGACCGGGAGTTCCCTCGGGGCGTCCGTGACCAGCTCCGGGACCTCGGCCTGCACTCCGTGGTCTCCGTGCCGTTGCCCTCGGCGGCCGGCGCGCCGGGTTCCCTCGTGCTCGGGTGGACCACGCCCGACGCCGTCGAGCCGACCGACCTCCTGACCATCGCCACCATCGCCGGTTACGCCGCCCAGGCGCTGGCCAGGGCCCGGCGGCTCGACCACCGCACCGCGGTGGCGCACGAGATGCAGAACGCCATGCTGACGACGCTGCCGAAGATCGACGGCCTGCCCATGGCCGCCCGCTACCGTCCGGCCGACTCCCGGGAGTACGTCGGCGGCGACTGGTACGACGTCGTCCCCAAGACCGATCCCGACCGGCCCCGCGACGAGCTGTTCGCGGTGTCGGTCGGTGACATCGTCGGCCACTCGGTGACCGCGGTCACCCTGATGGGGCAGGCCCGCTCGATGCTGCGTCAGGCCACCTGGGACAACCCCGGAGGACCGCCCACCGCGATCCTGGAGTCGTTCGAGGCGGCGAACAGCGGGCTCGACCTCGGTGCCGCCGGTACGACCGTCGTCGTCCACCTGCGCCGTGACCCGGCGGGCCGCTGGTCGATGACGTGGGTCAACGCGGGCCACCCGCCACCCGTCCTGCTGCACCCCGACGGCACCGCCGAGCTGCTCAGCGAGCACGACGTGCTGTTCGGGTACGACCTCGCCGGGCCCGGCGCCCGCCACGACCACCACCGGGCCCTCGCGCCCAGCAGCACGCTGTTCCTCTACACCGACGGTCTGGTGGAGAAGCGCGGCAGCGACCTCGACGCCGGGACGGCGGCCCTGGTCGAGCTGCTGGCGGGCGTGTCCGACCGGTCCGTGGACGACATCGCCGACATCGCAGTCGAGACGCTCGCCCCGGGGGCGGACGACGACGTCGTCGCGTTCGCGATCCGCTTCCCGCCCGGCTGACCGGGCCCGGACCGGCGGCGCTCCCGGGGTTTGGCCCGCGGTTCCTCGGGTACACGCCGTCCCCGTTCCGAGGAGGTCCGATGACCGAACCGGTGACGTCACCGGTCTCGCGGTTCGACGTGAGGTCGTCCGATCCGGAGTACTCGCACGAGGTGCTCCGCGCGACCTACACCGACTTCGCGGTCCGCACGTCCAGGAACCTCGACGACTTCCGCCTCGCACTCACCGGTGTCCGGACCGGCGACGTGGTGCTCGCACGGACGCGGTACGGCGCGGCCGCCGAGATGGGCGTGCCGCCGCAGGACCGGCAGTTCCACCTGGCCACCTACGCCGGTGGCCGGGTGTGTCTGCGGGACGGCAGGGAGATCGTCACCCCCGGCCTGGGCACACCGACGATGCTGCCGAGGCGTGAGATCACCTGCCGCCTCGCGGACGTGGACGTCCGCACCGTGTCGCTGACGTCGTCGCTCATGGACCGGGCCGCCCGGTCGGCGTTCGGCGCCGACGTGCCCCCGACCCGCTTCACCTCGACGGCACCGGTCTCGCCGGAGGCGGCCCGGTACTGGCAGGGCGTCGTCGCCCACCTGCGCGACGACGTCCTGGGCGACGACGCGGTGGCGGCGAACCCGCTCGTCCTCGCCGAGGCGACCCGCGCGCTGGCCACCGCGACCCTCGTCGTGTTCCCGAACGTCGGGCTCGCCCGGGCCGGGGAACGCACCGACGCGGGGGGCCGGGCGGATCCGGCCGTCCTGCGGCGGGCCCTCGCCTACATCGACGAGCACGCCGGCGAGGACATCGGGGTCGACGACATCGCCGCGGCGGCCCGGATCGGCGTCCGCGGGCTGCAGCACATGTTCCGCAGACACCGCCGTGGCACGCCGCTCGAGGAGCTGCGCCGGGTCCGGATGGCCCGCGCGCACGCCGATCTGCGGGCCGCGGACCCCACCTCGGGGGACACGGTCGGCTCGATCGCGGCCCGCTGGGGGTTCGCCCACTCGGGACGGTTCTCGGTCGAGTACCGCCACGCCTACGGCTGTTCCCCGAGCGCGACGCTGCGGCGGTAGTTCTGTCCTCACCCGTGCCGGGTGACGAGCGGGACGCCCGCCTGCGGCAGGGTCGGAGCACGCCGAGTCCCCGGAGGCAGACGATGACCGAGCCCGTCACGGCCTCCCGGGACCCGCACTCGCGGAACGGCGTGCACGACGGCCCGCCGGTACCGGCCCGGCAGCCGCCCGCATGCGCCGGCTGATCCCGGCCGGCCGGTCCCGCAGGCCACGCCGGCCCCACCGGTCCGGCAGGCCACATCGGAGCGTGCGGGCGTCGGTCGCCACCCTGCAGTCCGGGTTCGCCGGGCGCCTCGTGGTCCGGTTCGTCGCGGCCAGCGGATACGACCGGGCGCTGGCCCTGGCGGCGCAGGCGTTCGTGGCCCTCGTCCCGGCGGCGCTGCTCACGCTCGCCTACTTCCCGGTGGACCAGGGGGCGGCCGTGACCTACCTGATCGACCGCTTCGGGCTGACCGGCGACGGGGCCGAGGCGGTGCGGGAGCTCGTCGCGCGGCCCCGGCAGGCGGGTACGCCGGGGGCGGTCGGCGGCGTCGTGCTCGTCGTGATGACCGGGATCGGGTTCACGCGGACGCTGCAGCGGCTCTACGTCTCGGCCTGGGTGCTCAGCCCGCTCGGCCTGCGTGGGTTCCTGCACGCGTTGCTCGCGGTCGCCGCGCTCGTGGCCGCCGTGCTCGCGGCGGTCGTGTTCGCGCCGTCGGACGAGGGCCCGCACCCCGTGGCCGCACTCGCCGTGCAGGCCCTCATCGCGGCGGTGCTGTGGCTGCCGATCCAGCAGCTGCTCGTCGGTGACCGCGTCACGCTGCGCCGGCTCCTGCCCGGCGCGGTGGTGACGGGCGTCGGCCAGACGCTGGCGACCCTGCTGTCGGGGCCCTACCTGCGGCTCGCCGTGGGGGAGCAGGCCGACCGGTTCGGCGTCCTCGGTGTGGCGTTCGTGCTGGTCTCGTGGCTGCTGGTCCTGGCCTACCTGCTCGTCGGCGCCGCGGTGTTCGGTGCGGAGCTGGCGGGGGCACCCGTCCCCGGCTCTCCGGCGACCCGCCCGGACCCGGACCCCGAGCCCGAGCCCGAGCCCGAGCCCGACGACGGTGACGCGACCACCCCGCGGACGATCGGTGGGGCGCGCGCCTGAGCTCCTCAGCGGTCGTCGTCGCGGCGGGGGAGCATCACGGTGGTGTCGACGCGGCCCTCGACGATGCCGCGGGCGACCGCGGACAGCTGCTGCTTGGTGGACCGCGCGTACGCGCGCAGCCGGGTGAAGGCGTCGTCCATCGTGACGCCACCGCGCTCGGCCAGGACCCCCTTGGCCTGCTCGATGACGACCCGGCTGGACAGCGCGGCCTGCAGCTGCCCGGTCAGGAGCTCCCGCTCCCGGGAGGTGCGGTCGGTCAGGATCCCGATGGTGGCGACGTCCGCCAGCGCCTGCCCGACCCGGAGGTCACCCACCGGCATCGCGACCGGGGTGCGGTGGAAGAGGTTGAGCGCGCCGATGGTGAGGCCACGCAGACGCATCGGCAGGGCGTGTACCGCGAGGAAGCCGGCCGCGCGCGCCCGCGGGGCGAACGCCGGCCAGCGACGGTCCCGCCGGAGATCGGGCGAGCGCACCTGCCTGGTCGTCCGGAAACAGTCCAGGCACGGCCCCTGGTCGGCCTGGATCTGGAACAGCTCGAGCAGGTTCGCGGCCTCGGCCGAGGCGGCGACGGCCTGCAGCGCCCCGCGCCGGTCGGTCAGGACGAGGCCCGCGGCGTCGGCGCCCAGCAGCGTGACGCAGTCGTCGCACAGGCCCTTGAGCAGGTCGATCACGTCGTAGTCGTCGACCAGGGTGTCCGCGAGCCGCACGAACGCCTCGATCAGCGGCCCCTCCCGTTCCCGGGGCGACCGTGCTGGTGACTCTCCGGCCATGGCGGTCCCTCCTCGACGCCGCGCGCGACCCGTGTCAGGTCGGGCTGCCACGCGCCGTCGGGGGTCAGCCGCAGACGCCGTGCCACGACCTCGGCCGCGACCTGTCCGAGGGACAGTTCAGTGGCGAACGCCGCCGCGCGCAAGCGGGCCAGCGCGACGGGGGCACTCACCCGGGCCTGCGCGACGAGCATCCCGGTCGCCTGGTGCACCTCCGCCCGGGGTGGTGCCGCCGCCGCGAGTCCCCCGCCCAGCACGGGGGTCCCGCTGCCCGGAGGGCCCCCGGGCAGGTCGTCGGCCGCGGGTCCGGCCCAGTCCATCCGGTCGATCAACGTCCAGACGGCGACGTCCGCGGCACGGAGCGCACCGGCCAGCTCCGCGCTGCTCAGCGGCCCGGCCTCGGTGCGGTAGCAGTCCAGTACCCCGACGCGCGCGGCCCCGATCTGCAGCGGGAACACGAACATCGCACGGGCACCGGTCTCCACCGCGGCGGCGGTGAAGAGCGGCCACCGCCGGTCGGACGGGTCGGTCGTGTCGGACACGAGCACGGCGCGCCCGGTGCGGAAGGCGGTGAGGCAGGGCCCGTCCCCGAAGGCGAACTGGAGCTCGTCGATCCGTGCGGCGACCGGATCGGTGGCGCAGACCAGTTCCTGCTGCTCCTGCCCGGTCATCACGGTGACCGCCGCACCGGTCATCGGGAGCCAGGACACGCACGCCTCGCACACCGCCATCGGGGCGTCCGGCCCGGCCACCTCCGACGCTGCCGCCAGGTCGCGGCTCAGGCGGCCGAGGTCGACCACGGGTCGTCCCCCCACCCGGTCGTTCCGTTCTCCGCCCGGCCGGGGCGGGACGGCTCCGGTCGGGTCCGGTACCTCCGGTCCATCGGGCCTCCAGCCCTCGGCGCGGGTGCGGAGTACGACCGCGGGGTCGCCCACCGCCGTCTCTCCGTCGGTGCCCACGCTCCGGCACCTGTCCGCCGAGCGTCAAGGGTATCCACGAACCGACCGGATCCGCCCGAGCCGGCGCACGGCGATCGCGCGGCCGTCCGGAACGGCGTGCGGCACGGAACGGGCCGGGTGCGGCGACGGCGGGGACAGGGGCGTCGCGCGGGCCGGTGGCACTGCCGCGCGGCGGAGGAGGACGTATCCGGGGCCGGCGACCCGACGAGTGTGAGGCACGCGGCGTCCCGGCGTCTACGGCCGGGACAGGTCTTGACGGAGTGTGGAATCGATCCCATAGTGGAATGCATTCCGCACCGCTCGACGCGGAGTGGTGCAGCGACGCGCCATGGAGGTTCGACGATGACCCCGACCGCCGGTCGGTCCCCGTTCTCCCTGCTCACCCAGCTCGCGGGTGACGAGGAGCAGCTGGAGATCTTCTCCGAGCAGAGCTCGATCGAGAGCTGGCTCGCCGCCGAACGGGCACTGGCCCAGGCCCAGGCACGGCACGGCGTGATAGCCCCGGACGACGCCGAGGCGATCGTCGCCGCCGCGCACCTGGACAACATCGACCAGGACGCCGTCTGGAAGACCGCCCGCAATGTCGGCTACCCGATCCTCGGCCTGGTCCGCGAGATCTGCGGGTCGCTGCCGCCCGGGCCGGACGGCCGCGTGCACTACGGCGCGACGACCCAGGACATCATGGACACCGGTCTCGCCCTGCAGATGGCGCGCTCGCTGGCCGCCCTCGACCGTCGCCTCGGTGCGCTCGGAGACGCGCTGGCCGAGCGGGTCGGCGAGCACGCCGGGACGGTGATGGCGGCCCGCACCCACGCCCAGCAGGCCGTCCCGACGACGTTCGGCGCCACGCTCGCGACCCTGCTCGCCCAGTTCACCCGCCAGCGCGAGCGCCTCGCCCAGGCCGCCCCGCGGATCGCGCTGGTCTCGCTGTTCGGCGCCGGCGGCACCGGCGCCGCGCTCGGCCCGCGCTCCGCCGAGGTCCGCGCGACGACCGCGGAGCTGCTCGGCCTGCACCACACCGACGTGCCGTGGCACGTCGACCGCGACGGCGTCGCCGAGTTCGGCTGGCTCTGCGCGACCGTCACCGCGACCTGCGCGAAGCTCGCCCGCAACGTCGTCGACCTGTCGCGGACCGAGATCGGCGAGGTCTTCGAGCCGTTCGAGAGCCACCGCGGCGCGTCGTCGACGATGCCGCAGAAGGTCAACCCGATCTCCTCGGAGATCGTGATCGGGTTGTCCGGGACGGCCGGGGCGCTGGCGTCGTCGCTGGCCCGGATGCAGGAGGCCGGGCACGAGCGGGCCGCGGGCGAGTGGCAGATCGAGTGGCAGGTGCTGCCGCAGCTCGCGGTGCTGGCCGGGACCGCGCTGGCCGAGACGCTCGTCGTCGTCCGCGGGATGCGGGTCGACGCCGGCCGGATGCGCGCCAACCTGGAGCAGGACGGTGGGCTGGTCATGGCCGAGGCCCAGATGATCTCGCTGGCCGGCGCGATGGGCCGCGAGCACGCGCACGACCTGGTGTACGAGGCCGCCGCCCGCGCCCGCCGGGACGGCCGGACCCTGGCCGAGGTGCTGCCCGAGGTCGCCGAGGAGCAGGGCCGTGCCGCGCTGCTGCCCGACCCGCTCGTCACCGCCGACGACTACGTCGGCGAGGCCTCCCGGATCTCCGCCGCCGCGGTCCGCGGCTGGATCGCCGTCCCGGCCCTGGCCGCGAGCGGCCCGGGGACGGCGTCGTGACCGCCCCCACGACCTCCGCGCCCGCCCCGGCCGACGGCGACGCCGAGGGCCCGGAGAACCGGTTCGACCGGATCCGCTCGCGGATCGGCGGATGGGCGGTCCTCCCGCTGATGGCGCTCGCCCTGCTCTGGCCCGGTGACCTCCCCGCCGACCAGCGCGGGATGCTCGCGGTGCTGGCGTTCGTCGTCCTGCTGTGGATCTGCGAGACGATCCCGATCGCGGCGACCGCCCTGATCGGGATCGCGCTGCTGGTCCTGCTCGGCGTCGGCTCCGCGTCCGAGGTGTTCGGTGCCTTCGGCTCGCCGACCGTGTTCCTCGTGATCGGCGCGTTCCTGCTGGCACGGGCGATGACGGTGCACGGCCTCGACCGCAGGTTCGCGCTGCGGGTGCTCGCGCTGCCCGGCGTCGGGAACAGCACCTACCGCACGGCGCTGGCGTTCGGCGTCGTCGCGACGGTGCTCGCCACGCTGGTCTCCGCGTCGGCGACCGCGGCGATGCTGCTGCCGATCGGCGTCGGCGTCGTCCGCACCGTCGGGGACCTCGTCCAGGAGCAGAACCCGCAGGTGCGGGGGCATCGGACCCGCTTCTCCTGCATGCTGATGCTGGCGATCGCCTACGGCGCCGGGGTCGGCTCGGTGCTCACCCCGATCACCGGGATCGCGAACGTCATCGGCCGGGGCGCGGTCCAGGAGATGACCGGCTACCAGATCCCGCTGTTCGACTGGCTCGCGCTGTCCGCGCCGTACGTCGTCGCGCTCGGCGTGGTCGTGTTCACCGCCGTGGTGCTGCTCAACCGGCCCGAGACCCGGCACATCCCCGGCGGCCAGGAGCACTTCCGCGCGGCCCACCGCGAGCTCGGCGGCATGAGCACCGGCGAGCGGAACGTGCTGTGGATCTTCGCGCTGACCGTCGTCCTGTGGGTGACGCCGTCGCTGCTGGAGACCCTCGGGGCGGTCGCGCCGGACACGGTGCTCGCCATCGTGCTGGACCGGCTCAACGAGGGCGCGGTCGTGGTCGCCACCGCGGGCCTGCTGTTCTTCCTCCCGGCGGGCGGCGGGGAGCGGACGCTCTCCTGGGCCGACGCCGGGAGGATCGACTGGGGCACGGTCGTCCTGGTCGGGGTGGGACTGACCATCGGCCGGATGATGAGCGAGACCGGCCTCGCGGACTCGGTCGGCGCCGCCGTCGCGGACCTGACCGGCGTGCAGTCCACACTGTTGCTCTGCCTGGTCGCGGTCGTCCTCGGCATGGTCATCTCGGAGACGACGAGCAACACCGCCTCGGTCGGCATCGTCGTGCCGATCGTCATCCCGATCGCCGTGGCCATCGGGGTGGACCCGCTGATCCCCGCGATGGCCGCGATCTTCGGCGGCAACGCCGGCGCGATGCTGCCGGTCTCGACGCCCCCGAACGCCATCGTCTACGGATCCGGCTACGTCCCGATGATCCGCATGATCCGCACCGGGGTGGTCGCCGACCTGGCGACGATCCCGCTGATCCTGCTCGCCACCGTCGGGATCGGCTCGATGATCGGGCTGGCCCTGCCGTGAGGACCTGAGCGCGTGCCCGGTCACCAGGCCCCGGTCAGTACGTTCGACACCGTGAGCACCCTCGCGGACGTCGCCCGGCTGGCCGGGGTCGGTGTCGGTACCGCCTCCCGCGCGATCAGCGGGAAGGGCTACGTCGACGACGCGACCCGGCGCCGCGTGCTCGACGCGGCCGGCGAGCTCGGCTACCGGCGCAACGCCGCCGCGCGCGCCCTGCGCGAGCGGCGCAGCCTGGTCGTCGGGCTGATGCTTCCCGACATCCACAACGAGTTCTACACGGCGAGCGCCGCGGTCCTGCAGGCCGAGCTGGCCGACGCCGGGTACCAGCTGCTCGTCGTCGCGACCGGCAACAGCGCCGACGCCGAACGGCACGCCTGGGAGACGATGCTGGACCGCCAGGTCGACGGCGTCGTCCACGTCCCGGTCGATCCCGGCGGCGTCGCACCGCCGGGGCTCCCCGTCGTCCAGCTCAACCGGCACACCCGCACCGCGGGCACGCCCGCCGTCGTCAGCGACGACGTCGCCGGGGTCGCGGAGCTGACCCGGCACGTGATCGCCGCCGGCCACACCGACCTCGCCGTGCTGGTCGGCGCACCCGAGCTGTCCACCAGCGCCGAACGGCTCGCCGGGTTCCGCACGGCCGCCGACGCGGCCGGTCTCGCCGAGGACGGGCCCCGCGGCGCCCGCTACCGGGTGCTCGTCACCGGGTTCAGTGCCGACGGCGGGGCCGCGGCGATGGCCCGGACCGCGGGCGACCTCCCGGGGGCGGTCGTCGCGCTGAGCAGCCGGCTGGTGATGGGTGTGCTGCGCTGGGCGGGCGAGCACGAGGTCCGCATCCCCGCGGACCTGTCGCTGGCCGGCCTCGGTGACCCCGAGTGGTTCGCGATCTGGCAGCCGGGGATCACCACGTTCGCGCCGCCGCTGGCCGAGATGGGCCGGCGGGCCGCACACGAGCTGATCGCCGCGATGGGGGAGGAGCCCGGCCCGGCGGGCGGGACGATCCGGTTGCCCGGCGAGCTCCGGATCCGGGGATCCGTCACCGGCGCCGTCCCGGCCCGGCCGTAGCGGCTCACACCCCGGGCACCGGTCGCTCCGCGGTGAGCCGCAGCAGCGCGTCGGCGGTGCCGGCGTCGGCGACGAGGGTGTGCACCAGCCCGGACCGCAGCACCGCGTCGACGGCGTCGGCCCGCTCCGGGTCCCGCACCAGCGCGACGACCTCCCGTGCGGCGCGCAGCTCGGCCTCGCCGACCGCGACGACGTGCTGGGCCAGCGGGGTGTCCAGGACCCGCCCGTCGGGGTCGACCAGCAGCCCGACGATCTCGCCGCACGCGCCCCGCCCGCCGAGCCGCTTCCGCTCGGCCGCCGTCAGCACGTCGTGCACCGTCGAGTGCCCGGTCCGCCAGGCGCCGACCGACACGACGGCGGTGCCGAGCTCGGCGAACCGGGCGACGGCGTCCGCGACACCCGGCTGGGACCGCACCGCGGTCGCCGAGTCCCGGTCGGGGAGCACGAGCGGGGCGTAGATCGGGAAGGCGTCCCCGCCGCACAGCGCGGCGGCCCGGTAGACCGCGGTCGCCGACCCGTCGCGGCGCCACGGCAGCGAGTACGCCCCGCACAGCTGGACGACCTGGCAGCGGGGCAGCCGGTGGAGGTGCTCGACGACGTCGTTGACCGTGCGCGACCAGGCCAGCCCGAGCACGTCGCCGGTGCCGACGGTCTCGCGCAGCAGATCCGCGGCCAGCGCGGCGACCCGCACCGGGACCGAGCGCGCCGGCCCCGGCGGGACGACGAGCGCGCGGCGCAGCCCGTAGGCCGCACGCAGCCCGGCGGAGCGGGCCCGGTCGACGTCCGGGCCCGCGTCGATCTCGACGCGCACCAGGCCACGCTCGCGGGCCGCGTCCAGCAGCCGGGCCACCTGGAACCGGCTCAGCCCCAGCTCCGCCGCGATCGTGATCTTCGTCTGGCCGGCGGCGAAGTACCGGTCGGCGACGTCGGCGGCGAGCAACCTGCGGGCGGGCCCCCACCGGTCGTCCGGCCCGGAGTCCCCGGCAGTGGCGCTCATCTGAGCACCCTAGCCCACCATTTCGCCGGTCGAGTTGACCCGTCGGACCCCGAAACCCTCTACTGGCCGAGTGGCGGAACACGGAGTGTTCCGCTCATCTGAGTCACCGAGTACCGGGAGGGTGACATGACCGCCACCGCTGTCGATCGCGTCGTGCGGTGGGGCGCCCCGAACGGGCCGTCCGGCCCGGCGCCCGCCCACCAGCTGCTCGTCGGTCCGGACGACGGCTACGGCGACGTCGCGCTCGAGCGGCTGTCGCTCGTGCCCGGCCCGGCGCCATGGTGCGGACCGGCCTCGACCGAGGACCGCCTGCTCGTCGTCCTGACCGGGCACGCCCGCGTGACGGTCGACGGCGGCGTCACGGCCGTGCTGTCGCCGAACGAGGTCGTGCACCTCGGGCGGGGGCGGACGTTCGCGGTGGAGGTCCTGGGCACGGGTGCGGCGGGCCTGCTGGACCTGCTCGTGCTGTCCGCGCCGGGCGCGCGGCCCGCCTGACCCACCCCCGGACGCACGCCGGGCCCGCCACCCACGCGGGGTGACGGGCCCGGGCCGGGTCCCTGCGGTGTCAGCCGCCCATGCCGGGCATGCCCGGCATCGCGGGCAGCACCGGCTGCGCGGCGAACACGTCGAGGTACATCCCGCCCGCGACGAGCAGGCCCAGCACGCCGAGCACGAGCCCGCCGAGCGCGACCGGGCGGGCCCACGCGGCCGCACCGGGGCGGGCCGCCGGGCCGAACGCGATCGCGCCGGCCACGATCACGGCGAGGATCGCGAACACACCGTTGGCCAGCGCCGCGGTGTGCCACGGGGCGCCGTAGAACGCCTCGATCTGGTTGCCGGGCAGGCCGGTCGCGGCCTCGATCTGGCCGATCAGGCTCTGCCGGTCGCGGAGCATGTCGGTGAGCTGGGTGCCGGTCAGCGACACCAGGCCGAGCGCGGCACCGACGACCGCGCCGGCACCGGCGACGAGCCCGCCGGAGGTCGCGGCCGCGCCGGCACCGGTCCCGGTGGTCTCGGCGGCCTTCACGGGCTCGGCGGCCTTCTCGGTGACCGTGTCGCCGGACTTCTCACCGGTCTTCTCGTCGGCCCCGGCGGTGGCCGGCTTGGTGGTGGCCGTCGTCGACTCGGTGCCGGCGCCGTCGGTCCCGGCCGTGTCCGTGTCGGCCGGCGTGGTCTCCGTGTCTCGGGTCGTCTCGGTAGCCATGGCCGCACCGTACGTCAGGTCACCGGACCGCCTACGGGCCCCCTACCTGGGCAGACGTCCGGACAAGTTTCCGTTTCCGGTCAGCGCGGCACGCGCGGGCAGCGGCCCGGTACGCCCGGTCAGGCCTGGCGGTGCGGGGTGCCGCGCAGGCTGAACCAGTAGGCGCCCGCCTCGGCGTCGGAGAGCTCGGTGCGCACCCGTGCCCGTGCCGGGCACCCGAAGCGCCGCTCGAGTGCCTTCCGGGCGGTCTTCTCGATCTTGCGGTGCAGCCGCTCCGGTACAGACCGGCCCGCCATCGTGAGGACGGCGACGAACGCGTACCGCGCCGGGCCGCGCCGGGGCCACGGGCCGGTGCCGTCGGCCAGCGACAGCTCGACCGTCATCGGGCGCTTCTGCCGGGCGTGCAGGGCCCGGGTCAGCTCGGCCTCCACGGTGTGCGCCTCGGCCCCGGCCGGGGCCTCGACCCGGACCACGGCCATGACGGCGTTCGTCCTACCGGTGCTCACGGCGCTCACAGTCCGTTGCCCCTTCCGGTACGCCGCCCCCCGGTGGTGCAGCCCGCGTATCATTCTTCCCGGCGCGAACCCGGTTAAACACGACCTGAAGCGTGAAAGTACGCAGGAATTGCGGTGAGGGCGCTCTCACGCCCCCACCGATCGGGTGTCAGGGGCGCCTCGCCGAGGGGGAAGTCGGGCCGGCGCTTCTCGCGCAGCGCCCTCGACGACGTCCGGGCCGAGGAAGCAGAGCATCTCGTAGGCGGCCGACTGGTCGAAGGTCGGTCCGGCGCTGCGCAGCCAGCTGTTCAGCGAGCGCTTCGTGAGCCGGATCGCCTGCTGCGACCCGGTGGCCAGCTCGTGCGCGACCCGCAGCGACTCGTCGAGAACCTGGTCGCGGGGGAGCGCCTTGGCGACCATGCCCAGCCGCTCGGCCTCGGCGCCGGAGAGGATCTCGCCGGTGAGCAGATAGTAGCGGGCCTTCGCCATCCCCGCCAGCAGCGGCCAGATGATCGCGGCGTGGTCCCCGGCCGACACCCCGAGCCTGACGTGGCCGTCACCGATCTTCGCGTCCTCGGCGCAGATCGCGATGTCGGCCAGCAACGCCACGACGACACCGGCGCCGACGGCCACGCCGTTGATCGCGGAGACGACCGGCTTCTCGCAGTTGATGATGTTGTAGACCAGGTCGCTCATCTCGGTGAGCATGTGCGAGACGCGCTCGTGGTCACCGGCCATCCGCTCGACCATGCCCAGGTCGCCGCCCGCGGAGAACGCCTTACCGGCACCGGTGATCACCGCGACCCGGGTCTCGTCGTCGCGGGCGACGTCGTTCCACACCCGGGCGAGCTCGCCGTGCAGCTGCTCGTCGGTGGCGTTGTACTTCTCCGGGTTGTTGATCGTGATGAGCAGGACGCCGTCGTCGCGGCGCTCGAACAGCAGCTGGGAGTAGGAGCTCGGGTCGAGGGTCGTCGTTGTCGTCGTGGTCATCGTGGTGTTCCTTCCGGACGGGTGGTGACGGTCTCGAAGAGGCCGCCGGCGTCGTCGTCGGCGGCCTGGGCCACCGCCTTGTAGTGGATCTTCTTCCCGGTCGCGTTGCGGGGCAGCTCGTCGACGAAGCGGTAGCCGCGGGGGCGTTTGAAGTCAGCGAGCATCGGGTGGGCGCGGCAGTGCCGGTCGCAGTCGTCGGCGGTCAGGCCGGGATCGGCGCGCACCACGTAGGCGACGACGCGGCGTCCCCACCGCGCGTCGGGCACGCCGACGACGAGCGAGTCGGCGATCCCGGGGTGCTGGTTCAGCGCCTCCTCGACCTGCGCGGGGTGCACGTTCTCGCCACCGGAGACGAGCATGTCGTCCTTGCGGCCGACGACGGTGACGAACTCGTCGGCGTCCCAGGTCGCGAGGTCGCCGAGCCGGACCCAGCCGCCCGCGAACTTCCCCGGGTCGGCGCCGCCGGTGTAGGCGTAGCCGCCCTTGGGGGAGCGCACCACGACCTCGCCGATCTCCTGGCCGTCACGGGCGGCGGGATCGTCCGGGTCGGCCCGGCCGGAGTCGTCGATGCGGACCACGCGGACGTCGTCGTCGGTGCAGGCCCGCCCCGTGGTCCCGGCGTGCCCGGGCAGGTCGTCGGGGCGCAGGAAGGTGTTCCAGAACGTCTCGGTGGTGCCGTAGCCGTTGAAGATCCGCGGGGTGAGCAGCTCCTGGTAGCGCAGGCACGCCTCGCGCTCCAGCGGCGCGCCCATGGTGACGACGCCGCGCAGCGACGACAGGTCCCGGGCCCGCCCGGCCTGGGCGTGGGAGAGCATCTCCAGGTTGGTCGGGGCGCCGACCAGGTAGGTGATGCCGTGCTCGGCGACCAGGTCCAGCACCCGGTCCGGGTCGAACGCCCGCAGCGGGACGACGCCCGCGCCGACGTAGAACGCCGGGTTCGGCCCGCCGGCGTAGAGCCCGCCGCGGTGGAACCACGGCGTCATGTTCAGCGTCAGGTCGCCCGGCCCCAGCGGGAAGTGCATGAGCACGTCGTGCGCGCTGAACACCTCGACGAGGCTGTTCAGCGGCACGCCCTTCGGCATGCCGGTGGTGCCGGAGGTGTAGAGCCGGGTGGTCTCGTCGTAGGTGGTGCGCGCCGGTTCCGGGGGCACCTCGCCGGGCCGGGCGAGCTCGCCGATCCGGACCGACCCGGGCAGCGGCTCCCCGCCGCCGGCGGCGACGAGCAGCTCCGGGCGATGCGCGGCGATCCCCAGCGCGTCGCGCGCGGTACCGGCCAGCTCGGTGTCGTACACGAACACCCGTGGCCCGCTGTCGTCGAGGACGTGCGCGACCTCGCCCGCGGCGAGCCGGAAGTTGACCGGTGCCCCGACCGCGCCCGCGGCCTGGGTGGCCAGGTAGAGGCGCGCGAAGTCGGCGGTGTTGAACAGCTGGTAGGCGACGACGTCGCCGGGCCGCACCCCGGCGTCGAGCAGGCCGGCCGCCAGAGCGTCCACCTGGGCGGCCAGGTCGGCGTAGGTGTGCCGGTCACCGGTGGCCGGGTCGACGACGGCGGTCCGGCGGCCGAACCGGCGCACGGTGCGCCGGAACCCGGCCAGGTAGGTGAAGTCGCGTTCGAACCACTCCCGGAAGGGTGCGGGGTCGTAGGTGTACATCGGCTCCTCCTCGTCGAGGGCGTCAGGTGCGGGCCGGGCGGGTCACCCCGCACCGCCCGCGGTGAAGGCCGGGATCCCGGTGAGGGCCCGGCCGAGGATCAGCGTGTGGATCTCGTCGGTGCCCTCGTAGGTCCGCACCGCCTCCAGGTTCGCCACGTGCCGCAGCGGCGGGTACGCGGCGGACAGGCCGTTCCCGCCGAGCATCGTGCGCGCCGTCCGGCAGATGTCGATCGCCTCGCGGACGTTGTTGAGCTTGCCGACCGAGATCTGCTCCGGGCGCAGCCGTCCCGCGTCCTTGAGCCGGCCGGTGCGCAGCGCGACGAGCATGCCCTTCTGCAGCTCCAGCGCGGTGTCGACGAGCTTCTGCTGGGTCAGCTGGAACGCGGCCAGCGGCGTCCCGAACTGGTGGCGCTCCAGCGTGTAGCGCCACGCCGTCGTCCAGGCGTCGCGGGCGGCGCCCATCGCGCCCCACATGATCCCGTAGCGGGCCTCGTTCAGGCAGGTGAAGGGGCCGCGCAGGCCGGTCGCTCCGGGCAGGACCGCGTCGCCGGGCAGCCGGACGCCGTCGAGCACGACGTCGGCCTGCACCGACGTCCGGAGCCCCAGCTTCGGCTCGATCGGGGTGGCGGTGAACCCGTCGGTGCCGGTCGGGACGCAGAACCCGCGGATCCCGTCCGGCGTCCGCGCCCAGACGACGGCGACGTCGGCGATCGTCGCGAGGCCGATCCAGCGTTTCGCGCCGTGCAGCACCCAGCCGTCGCCGTCGGGCTCGGCGCGGGTGGTCATGCTCGCCGGGTCGCTGCCGGACCCGGGCTCGGTGAGCCCGAAGCAGCCGACGAGCTCGCCCGCTGCCATCCCGGGCAGCCAGCGTTCCCGCTGCTCGTCGGTGCCGAACCGGTCGATCGCGGTCATGGCGAGCGAGCCCTGGACGCTGACGATCGTCCGGATCCCGGAGTCGGCCGCCTCCAGCTCGGCCGCGGCGAGCCCGTACTCGACGGCGCTGCGGTCCGGACATCCCGGGCCGTGCAGGTGCGCGCCGAGCAGCCCGGCCCGGCCCAGCTCGGGGATCAGCTCGCGGGGCAGGTGTGCCCGCTCGAACCAGTCGGCGACGTGCGGGGTGACGCGCTCGGCGACGAACCCGCGGACGTGCTCGCGCCAGGCGCGCTCGTCGTCGGTGAGTAGGTCGTCGAGGTCGAGGAGGTCGTGTGCGGAGGTGGTGTCCACGGCGCGCCGATCAGGCCATCGAGAGGCCGCCGCTGACGCTGACGGTCTGTCCGGTGAGGTACGAGGCGTCGGGGGAGGCGAAGAACGCGACGGTGGCCGCGAGGTCCTCCGGCTGCGCGAGCCTGCGGAACGGGATGGCCTTGACCAGCGCGTCGCGCAGCCTGTCGTTGCCCTCGACGACCGAGGCGAACAGGGCGGTGTCGGTCGGGCCGGGGCACACGCAGTTGGCGTTGATCCCGTTCCGGGCGACCTCGCGGGCGAGGGTCTTGGAGAAGGAGATGACCCCGCCCTTCGCCGCGGAGTAGACCGCCTCGCCGGACGAGCCGACCCGGCCGGCGTCGGAGGCCAGGTTGACCACCGTCCCGCCACCCTGCTCGACCATCACCGGGACCACGGCGTGTGCGGTGTGCAGGACGCCGTAGAGGTTGATCCGGATGATCCGGTCCCAGTCGGCGGGGTCGGAGTCGACGAACGGGCCGACCTTGTCCCAGCCGGCGTTGTTCACGAGGACATCGATCCGGCCGTACTCCGCGCGGACCCGGTCCACCATGGACCGCACCGACTCCGGGTCGGCGACGTCCGCCCGGATCCCGACCGCCCGTCCGCCGATCTCCGCGGCGGTGCCGGCGGCGGTCTGCTCGTCGACGTCGGTGACCGCGACGGCGGCGCCCTCGGCCGCCAGCCGCTCGGCGATCGCGCGGCCGATGCCGCGCCCGGCGCCGGTCACGATCACGGTCCTGTCGTCCATCCTGCCCATCGGGTGTTCTCCTCGTGGTCGGTCGGGTGAGTCAGGGTGCGAGCTCGCGGCCCAGCCGTCGGCGGGCGATGACGAGCTTCATGATCTGGGCGGTGCCGTCGCCGATCTGCAGGCCGAGCACGTCCCGCAACCGCTGCTCGATCGGCAGCTCGGTGCGGTAGCCGTACTGGCCGTGCAGCAGCAGGCACTGGGTGATCTGGTCGTGGGCCGTCTTCGGGGCGAACCACTTGCACATCGCGGCCTCGGCGGTGTGCGGCTCGCCGGCGTCGGCCAGCCAGAGCGCGCGGTGGCAGAGCCCGCGGGCCGCGGCGAGCAGCGTGTCGGCCTCGGCGAGCGGGAACGAGACGTCCTGGTTGACCGACAGCGGCCGGTCGAACGCCTCGCGCTCCGACACGTACCGCCAGGTCTCGTCGACGGTCTGCTGCGCGCAGCCGAGACACTGCAGCCCGATCAGCGCCCGGGAGAAGTCGAACCCGGACATGACCTGCCCGAACCCCTGCCCCTCGGGTCCGAGCAGATGGTCGGCGGGGACGCGGACCCGGTCGAGGTGGGCGGCCCCGCGGCCGACGGCGCGGGTGCCCATGTCCGGGTACGGCTCGACGGTCACGCCGGGCCGGTCGAGCGGCACGAGGAACGCGGAGATGTCGCGGCCGCGCTCGGTGGACCCGCCGGTGCGGGCGAAGACGACGACCGCGGCGGCGTCGGCGGCGAACGACAGCGACTTGACGCCGTCGAGGACCCAGTCGGCGTCGTCGGACGTGCCGTCGCGGGTCGCGGTCAGCCGGGGGACGCCGGCGTCGGACCCGGCGTGCGGCTCGGTCAGCCCGATCCCGACGATCTCCTCCCCGGAGCAGATCCGCGGCACCCAGTGCGCGGCGAGCCCGGGCGTCGCGTTGGCGGCGAGGATCCGGCCGGTCAGCGCGCCGACGACGTTCAGGTAGCCGACGTTGATGTCGCCGCGGCCGATCTCCTCGACGACGAGGCCCGCGGTGAGCCGGTCCGTCCCGCCGCCGCCGAGACCGGTGGGCAGCTGCGGGCCGATCAGGCCCGCGCGGCCCATGTCGCGGCGCAGGTCCGGGTCGATCCGGCCGGCGGCCTCCCGGCCCCGGTAGCCGGGCAGCAGCACCGACTCCGCGAACGCGCGGGCCCGGTCGCGGTGCGCGCGCTGGCTCTCGGTGGGGGCGAAGTCCACGTCGCCGACCTCCTCTGGGTATCGACCTCGGCATCAAACTCTGACCACGATGACAAAACTTGACTCATAGGTCAATACTGGAGTCCGTGAGGTGCCCGCGCGGCCGGTGCGAGACTGGTCGGCGGAGGTTTCGGCGGAGGTGGAGTGATGACGGACGCGGCGCGCGTGGGCGAGGAGCCGGTCGGGCGGGTGCAGCGCAAGCGCGGCCGCCGGATCCGGCAGATCCTGACGACGGCCGCCGAGCTCGTCGGCGAGCGCGGGTACGACGCGGTCAGCCTGGAGGACGTGGCCGAGCGCCTCGACGTCACGAAGGGGTCGCTCTACTACTACTTCCCCGGCAAGGACGATCTGGTCACCGCCGCGATCGAGACCCTCGGCGACGACTGGACGAGCCGCCTGGAGAGCCTCCCGGCCGGCCGGGAGGGAAGCGCCGCCCGACGGCTGCGGGCCCTGATGCGCGAGCACGTGACGATCGCGGTGCGCGAGTACCCCGCGGCGCTGCGGCTGTTCCTGGTGCCCAGCACCTGGCCCGCCGCGCAGCGCACCCGGATCAAGGCGCTGCGGCGCCGGCACGACGCGGTGTTCCGGGCCGTGCTGACCGAGGGGCTCGCGGCCGGGGAGTTCGCGGTCGTCGACACCGACGCCACGCTGCAGTGCCTGCACGCGACGATGAGCCAGGCGCCGGTGTGGTGCGGGGAGCTCTCCGGGGCAGCGCAGGAGCGGGCGTTCGACGACGTCGTCGACACGCTGATGAAGCTGGTGGCCCGGGGCTGAGGGCGGGTCGCGGCCTCGGGTGATCATGTGGCGGGCGGAGGTCCGTGGCGGAGGTGTGCGAACCGAGGTCTGTGCAGTCGACCGTGTGGTCCGTGACGCCTCCGGGGCGGTACAGGCTCGTGGCTGCTTCGCGAGGGTGAGGGGCGAGGCGATCCGCGGTGGTGCCGGAGTGGAGGGGGCGCATCATCTGCCGGTCGACTCGGACGAAGGCGGCTCCGCGAACGTGCTCGGCAGCGGCCGACCTCCCGGGGCGATCGCCGGCGCCGAGTGGTTCGCGCGCTCTCTCGCAGGTCACGGGTGTGCGGGCGCGAACGTCGTACTAGCGGATCGAACATATGGTCGAGCAGACTCAGCCCTATGACCGCGGTCCAGGAACCTCCACGCACCGGCCTGCCTGCCGGGGATCCGGGGTTCCCGCAGATCGATCTGGCGCTGGTTCAGCTGGCGGGGGAACAGGCCGCGCTCGACGACCTGTCCGGTGTCTCCGAGGCGGAGTTGATCGATCAGATCCAGCAGCTCGAATCCGTGCAGCACTCCTTGGCGGCGTTGCAGGCGACGCGGGTGCGGGCGTTCGCCCGGCTCCATGTCGAGAACGGCATCGCTGCCGGGCGGACGGATCCGGATCGGTTGCAGCGCGGTGTGGTGGCGCAGGTCGGGTTGGCCTGCCGGGTGTCGCCGACCGAGGCGCGGCGCCGGGTGAGTACCGCCCGGGACCTGCACGACGGTCTCGATCATGTTCGTGGGTTGTTCGGTGCCGGTGAGTTGAGCGCGGTGAAGGTGGCGGCGGTGGTGGCCGCGTGCTCCGATCTGGACCGCGCCGAACGTGCCGCGGTGGATGCGCGTCTGGCCGGCCACGATCTGACCCGGCTGGGGATCCGGCGGTTGCAGGATCTCGCACGCCGCTTCGCCGCCGAGGTGGCGCCGGGGAAGTTCCTCGCCCGGGTCGAGTCGGCCCGAGCCGAGCGCCGGGTGACCCTGCGCCCGGCGCCGGATGCGATGACCTACCTGACCGCCTACCTCCCGGTCGAGCAGGGTGTGGCCTGCCTCGCCGCGTTGAACAAGGCCTTCATCGAGGTGTCGGTGAACCCGGCACCCCTGACCCGCACTCGCGGGCAGGTCATGGCCGACACGCTCGTCGAGCGCCTCACCGGACAGGCGATCGCGACCGATGTGGGTGTCGAGGTCCAGGTGGTGGTGCCGGTCGAGGCGCTGCTGGACCCGGGTTCGCCGTTGCCGGCGGAGATCCCCGGCCACGGCGCTGTCCCGGTCGAGCTCCTGGCCACGGGCGAGGGGAGGAAGAGCCTGCGCCGATTGATCACTTCCGACGGTGTGGTGATCGGCGGTGACTCCCGTCAGCGCACGTTCACTGGATTGCTGGCCCGGCTGGTGCGGGTGCGGGCGGGGAATCGGTGTACCGAGCCGTATTGCGATGCCCCGGTGCGGCATATCGATCACATCCGGCGGGATGCCGAGGGTGGGGCGACCGACCTCGACAACGGGAGGGGGGTGTGCGAGTTCCACAACCATGTCCGGGAGCAGGCGGGGTGGCGGGTGGCTCGCGGGCCGGACGGCAGGGTGCGGACCACGACCCCGACCGGGCACACTTACCGGGCGCCCGGATGACCGATGTGCGCACGTGGCGCGCGGCGATCCCACCTGCGGCCTGGTGGTGTCCGCATCCACTCCGGACCGCAGGGGTCCTCCGGCCGGCCCACCGCGAGGGGAGGCTGCCCGGCGGTGGATCCCGGGAGGCGGTGTCGTGGGACCGGTGGATCAGCCGATGACCGGCAGCGGTCCGGAGGGCCGGTCGAAGAAGATCGGGCGCGTCTCCTCGCGGGGGTCGGGGACCCGGGAGAGCACGGAGAGCAGACCGGTGGGCTCCTCCGTGGGCTCGTCGGCCGGTTCCTCGCGGCCCGGGCGGACGGCGGCGAGCGCCTCGTCGGCCAGCGCCTCACGACACTCGGCCAGCAGCTCGCGGACGTCGTCGGTCACCGGGTGGCTCGGCCCGAGGAACCGGTCGGCGGTGTCCAGCGTGGACGACAGCAGCCCGGCGGCGCCGCGCAGGTCGCCGGCGTCGGCGCGGGCCACGGCGAGCGCCGCGCGGGAGGCGACGGTGCACGGGTGCGCGTCGCCCAGCACGCGCCCGCGCCGGGTGATCACGTCCTCGTGCCGGGCGACGGCCTCCTCGGGGCGTCCGGTGACGCGGTGTGCCGCGGCGAGCGCGTCGGCGGCGGCCAGCGAGGCCGGGTGGTCGGCGCCGAACTCCTGCTCGCGAGCCGCCAGGTTGCGGGCGGCCAGCTCGAGGCCGCGGGTCTCGTCGTCACCGAGCAGGTACGCGACCGACAGAGTGCCCTCGACGACGAGGGTGTCGGCGTCGCGCGCACCGAGCTCGCGGCGGGCCGCGGCGAGCAGCTGCTCCAGGCGCCGGGTCGCGTCGAGCAGGCCCTGCTCGTCGCCGGACCGGCCGGCGGCGCGGACGTCGGTCGCGGCGCGGTCGTGCCGGGTCCGCAGGGCGGTCCGGGCGCCGCCGGCCCGGTGGTCGACGGCCGCACTCTCGCGCAGGAACGGGGAACCGGCGAAGACGCTGTTACTCACGGTCGCGTTACCTCCTCGCGGTAGGCCGTCCGGACGGTGCGTGCCACCCGGTCGGACTAGTTGATCGGTACTGAACGTACCGGTAACCGGTGTCGCTTGGGTCTCCGGAGCGAGATTCGAGGCGCACGCCACCGTTGCCGGTGACCCACCGTCGTCGCACGTGAGCCCCCGGTCGTGATCGGCGCGAGCCCGGTCCCGCGTGGCAGGGTCGGCGGCACGCACCGGCACGACTGGAGAGGTCGCATGATCCACCCGCTGTCCCGGCTCACCGCCGCCGAGATCGACGCCGCACGCGCACTGCTGACGTCGCACGACCTGCTCGGTCCGGGCGTGCGCGTGCCGGTCCTCGCACTGGAGGAGCCGCCCCGGGCCGAGGTCGCCGCCCACCGCGACGGCGACCCGGTGGACCGCCGGGTGCGCGCCGTCCTGCTGGACCCGGCGTCCGGCACGTCCCGCACGGTGATCGCGTCGCTCACCCGGTCCACGGTGGACGCCACGGTCGAGCACGATCCGGCCGTCGACGGCCAGCCCCCGATCACGGGTGAGGAGATGGAGGGCGTCGACGCGATCGTGAAGGCCGACCCCGGCTGGCTGGCCGCGATGGCGGAGCGGGGCGTCGAGGACGTCTCGCTGGTCGCGGCGTGCCCGCTGTCGGCGGGCTCGTTCGGGCTCCCGGGGGAGCAGGGGCGCCGGATGCTGCGGGTGCTGTCGTTCCTGCAGCACCGCCCGGATGACAGTCCGTGGGCGCACCCGATCGACGGCGTCGTGGCCTATGTGGACCTGCTGGAGCGCCGGGTCGTCGAGCTCGTCGACACCGGGGTCGTGCCGATCCCCGAGGAGGAGGGCAACTTCGGCGAGGGCCCCTACCGTGAGACCCGGCGGCCCCTGCACGTCACCCAGCCCGAGGGTGCGAGCTTCACCGTGTCCGGCGACGACGTCGTCGAGTGGGAGGGCTGGCGCTTCCGGATCGGCTTCGACCCGCGCGAGGGCCTGCTCCTGCAGCAGCTCTCGATCTCCGGCCGGCCGGTGGCGCACCGGGTGTCGGTCGCCGAGATGGTCGTCCCCTACGCCGACCCCGGTCCGGTCCGCTTCTGGCAGAACTACTTCGACGCCGGTGAGTACCTGCTCGGGCAGCAGGCGAACTCGCTCGAGCTCGGGTGCGACTGCGTCGGCGAGATCCACTATGTCGACGCCGTCGTCGCCGACCCGGACGCGCGGCCCCGCACGATCCGCAACGCGGTCTGCCTGCACGAGGAGGACGACGGCGTGCTCTGGAAGCACACCGACGTCTTCACCGGGAAGCAGGCGGTGCGGCGCCGCCGTCGCCTGGTGGTCTCGTTCTTCGCGACGATCGGCAACTACGACTACGGCTTCTACTGGCACCTCCACCCCGACGGCGCGATCGAGCTGGACGTGAAGTCCACCGGGGTCGTGTTCACCGGCGCCTACGACGAGCGGGCGTCCCGCTGGGCGAGCCAGGTCGCGCCCGGCCTCGGCGCGCCGTACCACCAGCACCTGTTCTGCGCCCGCCTCGACCTGACCGTCGACGGCGCGCGGGGTGCGGTCGACGAGCTCGACGTGCGGCGGCTGCCGGTCTCGGCGGACAACCCCTACGGCAACGCGTTCGAGCGCACCGTCACCCGGATCGCGTCCGAACGCGAGGCCGGCCGGTTCGCCGACCGCGGCGCCGGTCGCGTGTGGAGGGTCTCCTCCGCCGAGGCGCGCAACCGGTTCGGCGACCCGACCGCGTACGTGCTGGAGCCGGAGGACGGGCCGGCCCTGCTCGCCGACGACGGCTCCTCGATCGCCGGCCGGGCTGCGTTCGCGAGCCGGCACCTGTGGGTCACCGCCTACGACCCGCAGCGTCGCTACCCGGCGGGTGAGCTGGTGAACCAGCACGGCGGAGGGGCGGGACTGCCGGCGTGGGTGGGGGAGGACCGTGACGTCGACGGCGTCGAGCTGACGCTCTGGCACACCTTCGGCGTGACCCACTTCCCGCGTCCGGAGGACTGGCCGGTGATGCCGACCGCGTCCTGCGGGTTCCGGCTGACGCCCTCGGGTTTCTTCGACCGGAACCCGACCCTCGACGTGCCGCCGGGGCACTGACCGTCAGCGCCGGACGGCGACGCCGGCAGCGGCGGCGGTCTCCGCCAGGCCCTGCCGCAGCCGCTCGACGGGCGCCGGCAGGTGCCCGGCCGCGTCGCGGGCCAGCGCCCGCGCGGTCGCCCGGTCGACCTCCGGCTCCAGCAGCCGTTCGACACCGAGTGCCGAGACCAGCACGAGGGTGACGGCGCCCGGCAGGGTGAAGGTGGCGGGCGCGCGGACCATCTCGCGCAACGCGATCGACGGTGCCCGCGCGGCGGTGGTGTCGGTCGCGGTGAGCCGGGTCCGGCTCCGGCCCAGCAGGGTCCGTCCCGTCGACTGCGCGAGCGTCCCGCGCTCCACCAGGTCGTTCCGGACGGCGTCGGTCAGCGGCCCGCCGAGCGCCTCGATCCAGGCGCGGACGGGGTGGGCGCGGGGCTCGTGGGCGATGCTGTCGAGGACGAGGGTCGCCGCCTCGCCGGTCACCCGCGCCGCCGGGCCGGGCCGGGTGGCGACGACCCGGTCGTCGGCGCCGACGGTCAGCGCTCCGGCCATGACGAGGTCGGCCAGCTGGGCACCGACCAGGCCGCAGGCCAGGAGATCGGGCGCCAGTCCCGGGCGGCCCGCCGTCTCGTCGTACGCGATCAGGAACAAGCCGTTCGCCAGCGCGCCCTGTTCCACCTGTCGCCCCTCGATTCGATTTCACCCTGGGTAATTGCGCGAGCGCATATCGTCAACATTTCTTACCGATTTCGCGCCCGTTCTGACGTGACGTTATCATTCCGCATCGTCAAACGATTCTCCCGAGTTCAGGAGTCGCGCATGTCCGCGCTCGCGACCGCAGACCGGCAGGTCCCCGGCCTGCGCCGGCGCCGCCTCGGTGTGGTGCACCTGGTGTTCTTCACCGTCGCCGCCTCGGCCCCGCTCACCGTCCTCGCGGGTGGTGTCACCACCGCGTACGCGGTGAGCGGCAACCAGGGAGTCCCGCTGGCGTTCCTCGGCGTCGCCGCGGTTCTCGTGCTGTTCGCGTTCGGCTACGCCGCGATGAGCCGGCACGTCGCGAACGCCGGTGCCTTCTACTCCTACCTCGCCCGCGGGCTCGGCAGGCCGGCCGGGGTCTCCGGGTCGTTCGTCGCGCTCGTCGCCTACAACGCGATCCAGATCGCGCTCTACGGACTGTTCGGCTCGACGATGTCCGACTTCGTCGGCGACGTCGCGGGCCTGCGGCTGCCGTGGTGGACCTGGGCGCTGTTCGCGATGCTGGCCGTCGGCTGGCTCGGGCTGCTGCGCGTGGACCTGAACGCGCGGATCCTCGCGGTGCTGCTGGTCGTCGAGGTGGCGGTGGTCGTCGGGTTCGACGTCGCCGGCTTCACCCGTCCCGCCGAGGGCGTGGTCACGGCCGAGCCGCTGATGCCCGCCACGCTGTTCGCGGGCGGGATCGGCGCGGTCGTCGCCTTCACGGTCGCGTCCTTCACCGGGTTCGAGTCCGGCGCGATCTACTCCGAGGAGGCGCGTGACCCGCGCCGGACGGTGGCCCGGGCGACCTTCGTCGCCGTCACGTTCACCGGCCTGTTCTACGCGCTGTCCGCCTGGGCGATGGTCGCCGCGACCGGGCCGTCGCAGCTGCAGGTGCGTGCGGGGGAGGAGGGGCCCGGCCTCGTCTTCGGGCCGCTGGCGGAGATGTTCGGGCCGGTCGTCGCCGACGTCGCCACCGTCCTGCTGCTCACCAGCGTCTTCGCGGCGCTGCTGAGCTTCCACAACGGCGTCGCCCGCTACCTGTTCGCGCTCGGCCGGGAGCGGGTCCTGCCCGGCGTGCTGGCCACCGTCGGTGCCCGTTCCGGCGGCCCGGTCGCCGGGTCGGTGGCGCAGTCGGTGCTGGCGCTCGTCGTCGTCATGGGCTTCGCCGTCACCGCGGCCGACCCGATGCTGTCGCTGTTCAGCTGGTTCTCCGGGCTCTCGGCGATCGGCGTCGTGCTGCTGATGACCGGCACCTCGGTGGCCGTGATCGGGTTCTTCCGGCGCAACCGGACGGCGCCGGTGTCGGTGTGGTCGCGGCTGGTCGCCCCGGCGCTCGCGGCGCTGCTGCTAGCGGCGATCCTGGTCGTGCTGGTCGGCAACTTCGACGCGCTGCTCGGCACCGACCCGTCGTCGCCGGCCCGGTGGGTCCTGCCCGGGGTCGTACTGGTCGCCGCGGTCGCGGGCGGCGCGTGGGCGCTGAGCCTGCGCCGCAACCGTCCGGAGGTCTACGAGGGCATCGGCGGCGGCGCCCCGGCGCCGGACGGTCTCGCCCCCGACACCGGCGCGCCCACCGTCTACCGCCGGCGGATCGGCGAGACCGGGCCGGCCGACTGGGCGGGCGCCGGGACCGCGGACCCCGACGACGTCGCCCCGGACAACGCCCCGGACGACGGCGACACGACGGTCTTCACGATGCCCGGCCGGCCCGGGAACGAGGAGACGACCGAGTTCAGGCGCCCGGACCTGCGGGACTGACCGGCGCCGTCCACACCCCGACGAGCACGTCGACCAGCCCCGTCGCGGCGTCCGCCCAGGACGACCGCGGCGTGGGCAGGCCCTCGGCCAGCGCCCGCTCCCGCTCGGCGAAGTGGTGCACGAGCAGCTGACGGCAGATCTCACCGCGCTCGAGCCGGACCTCCGGCGGCAGCGTGGGGAGCCGGGCGTTCAGCCCGTCGAGGACGACGGTCAGCGACCGCGACGCGAGCGACTCGGCGACCATGATCTCCCGCAGCGCGGGGTCGGTCATCACCTGCGCCCCGAACCGCGCGTACCAGGTCGGCGCCCCGGCCGCGGCGAGGTGGTCGGCGACCGGCCGGACCAGGGCGTCGACCCAGTCGCGGAGGTCCGCCTCGGGCGGCAGCCGGGCCGCCGTCTCCTCGCGGCGGGCGTCCATCGCCCCGGCCTGGCGCCGGATGAGCGCGCGGACGAGATCGGCCTTCGTGCCGAAGTGGTAGCCGACGACGGTGTTGTTGCCCTGTCCGGCCGCCTCCGCCACGGCCCGGTTCGACACCGCGTGGACGCCGTGCTCGGCGAAGAGCCGCTCGGCGGCCTCCAGGATCCGTTCCCGGGTCGCCGCGGCGCGCTCGCTCGGGCCGCTCGTGCTCATCTCGTCGCCTCCCGTCCGGGGTCGCGGTGCCCAGGGAACCGTTCCGCTTGCATTAAGTCAAGTGATCGACTTAGCGTCGGCGGTGTCCCGCACCGGTGTCGCAGGAGTGTGCATGTCCCGTCCCTCGAGCTCCCCGGCCTCCCCCGTGGACGCTCCCACCCCCATCGGGCCGCCGTCCGCGCTGGTCGCCGTGCTCGCCGCGGCGGGCATCGTCGTCTCGCTCCAGTAGACCGTGGTGGTCCCGCTCGTCCCGCTGTTCCCGTCCCTGCTGGGTGCCGACCCGGCGGACACCGCGTGGATCGTCACCGCGACACTCCTGGCCGGCGCCGTCGCCGTCCCGGTGGTCGGACGGTTCGCCGACATGGTCGGCAAGCGCCGGATGCTGCTCGTCTGCCTCGGCGTGCTGGTGACCGGCTCCGTGGTGGCCGCGCTCAGCACCTCGCTGGTCCCGCTGGTGGTCGGGCGGGCGCTGCAGGGACTGGCCGCGGGCGTCGTCCCGCTGGGGATCAGCCTGATGCGGGACCTGCTGCCCGCGGAGCGGGTCGGCTCGGCCACCGCGACGATGAGCGCCTCGCTCGGCGTCGGCGGCGCGCTCGGCCTCCCCGCGTCCGCGCTGGTGGTGCAGGTCGCCGACTGGCACGCACTGTTCTGGGCCGCCGCGGTGCTCGGGGCCGCGGTGATCGCCCTGGTGGTGCTGCTCGTCCCGGAGTCGCCGCAGCGGACCGGGGGACGGTTCGACCTGCCCGGTGCACTGCTGCTCGCGGTGGCCCTCGTCGGGCTGCTGCTCTCGGTGTCGAAGGGCGGCGACTGGGGCTGGGCGAGCCCGCTCACGCTGTCGCTGCTCGCCGTCGCGGCGGTGGCGCTGGCCGGTTTCGGGCTGCGCGAGCTGCGCACCCCCGATCCGCTGATCGACCTGCGGGTCAGCCGGCGGCGCCCGCTGCTGCCCACCAACATCGCGTCCGCCGTGTTCGGGTTCTCGATGTTCGCGATGTCGCTGGTCTTCCCGCAGCTGCTGCAGCTGCCCGAGGAGACCGGCTACGGGCTCGGGCAGTCGATCCTGGTCGCCGGCCTCGTCCTCGCGCCCGGCGGGCTCTGCATGATGGCGATGTCCCCGGTGTCGGCGCGGATCAGCGCCCGCTACGGCCCGCGGACGACGCTGATGGCCGGCGCCGTCGTCGTCGCCGCCGGGTACGGGCTGGGGGCCGCCTTCCACGCCGCGGTGTGGCAGCTGCTGGTGAGCTCCGTCGTGATCAGCGCCGGCATCGGACTGGCCTACGGGGCGATGCCCGCCCTGGTCATGGCCGCGGTGCCGGTCACCCAGACCGCGGCGGCCAACAGCCTCAACAACCTGATGCGGGCGATCGGCCTGTCCACCGCCGGTGCCGTCGCGGGCGTCCTGCTCGCCCGGATGACGACGGCGGGTCCCGGCGGCTCCGTCGTCCCGTCCGAGACCGCGTTCTCCCTGGTGATGCTGCTCGGGGCCGGCTCCGCGCTGGTCGCGATGGCCGTCACCGCCGCCATTCCCCGCACCCGACCCTGACGGAGGACCCACCGTGACCACCACCGAGGAGCCCCGGCCGATCGAGCTGCGCCGCAGCGGGTTCGGCCCCGCCCCGGACGCCGCGGAGCTGCGGGAGCAGCCGGGCGTCGTCCGCGTCCCCACGCCGTTCGGCCCGTCCGCGTGGCTGCTGACCCGGCACGCCGACGTCCGCCGGATGCTCGGCGACGCCACCACCTTCCGCAACGGCTGGACGCCCGCCGACCTGACGGGTGGCCCGAGCCGCGACCCGCGCCAGCTCTCCGGCGACCGCACCGGCAACCTGCTCTCCCTCGACCCGCCCGACCACACCCGGCTGCGCCGCCTGCTGACCCCGGAGTTCACGGTGCGGCGGATGCGGAGGCTCGAACCGCGGATCGTCGAGATCGTCGACGAGCACCTCGACGCCGTCGAGCGCGACGGCGCCCCGGCCGATCTCGTCCGGCTCTTCGCGCTGCCCGTCCCGTCGCTGGCGATCTGCGAGCTGCTCGGCGTGCCGCCCGCCGACCAGGACGAGTTCCAGACCCGCACGGCTCGCCAGCTCGACACCACCCTCGGCGAGGCCGAGCGCGTCGAGCTGGCCGCCGAGGCACTGGCGTACATGCAGGACCTCGTCGCGCGGGCCCGCCGCGACCCCGGTGAGGACCTGATCGGGATGCTGATCCGCGAGCACGCCGACGTCGTCACCGACGCCGAGCTCGTCGGCATCGCGAACCTGCTGCTCGTGGCGGGGCACGAGACGACGTCGAACATGCTCGCCCTCGGCACGCTGGCGCTGCTCCGGTACCCCGACCAGCTCGCACTCGTCCGCGACGACCCGGACGCCGTGCCCGCCGCCGTCGAGGAGCTGCTGCGCTGGATCTCGATCGTCAACTCCGGGTCGCCCCGGCTCGCCGCCGCCGACGTCGAGTTCGACGGCACCACGATCCCGGCGGGCGACCTCGTGCTGTTCAACCTGCCCGCGGCCAACCGCGATCCCGGGATCGCCGACGACCCGGAGCGGCTCGACGTGACCCGCCGCCCCACCAACCACGTCGCGTTCGGGCACGGCATCCACCACTGCCTCGGCGCGCCGCTGGCCCGCGCCGAGATGCGGGTGGCGTTCCCGGCGCTGCTGCGCCGGTTCCCGGGGCTGCGGTTCGCCACCGACGACGGCATCGCCTGGGCCAGCCACAAGGCGATCTTCGGTCTGGAGGAGCTGCCGGTCGCCTGGTGAGCCACCGTCACCCGCTCGTGCGTTTCTCCGGTGCTCCGGGGTGCATCCGGGTCGTACGGCTGGCCCCGGGGGACCGGCACCGCGACGATCGCCCCTCGGCTTACGAGCAGGGGGCGCAGTGCGGTGACGGGCGGGGTCGGCGACGACGACGGTGAGCACGGGGGCGACGACCGGACGTCGTCCCGCGGGCGGTCGGCGGAACCCCCGCCGCGGCCCCCGATCCGTCCGTCCGGTGAGCCGGCCGAGCCGGTCGTGACCACCGACCCGGCACCGACGCTCCACGGTGGACCGATGCCGGTCGTCCCCGTCACGCCGTCCCGGACGGTGTCGCGGGCGGTGACGCTCGGCGTCGCGGGCGCGGTACTGGCCGTCGCGGGTGCGGCGGGCGGGGTCGCGGTCGCGGTCGCCGCCGCACGCCCGGACGGCGGCTGGCCGCAGCTCGGGACGCCGCCCGCCGTCGCGGACCCGCCGGCGGTCGACGGCGGCCCGCGCGCGGCGCCCGGTCCGGTCCCGGACGTGGTGGACCCCGGCGCCGTCGCCCGCCTCCCCGGTGCGGGAGATCCGTCGCAGCCGGTGGAGCCGGAGCGGCGGCCCGCCCACCGCGCCGCCGAGCCCGGTCCGGTCGCGCCGCGACCGGGCGCCGGTGCGCACCGCCCACCGGCTCCGGCGCCGGGTGCCGGGCCCGGCGGTGGTGTTCAGGCCCGGCCGGGACCGGGACCGGGCGCGCCGGCGCGACCCGCTCCGACGCGGGGAGCGGCCCCCACCGCCCCGCAGGACACCGGGCCGGGGACGGCGCCCGGCACGGAGCCGGGGCAGGGGCAGCCGCCCGGAACGGGCACGGCACCCGGCACGGCCCCGGCACCGGCACCGGGCACGACTCCCGGTGCGGGGACGGAGCCCGGGTCCGGTTCCTCGCCGGGTGCGGGTACCGAGCCGGATCCCGGCACGGCGCCCGGGGCGGGCACGACGCCGGCCGGTCCGGCACCCGGGACGGGCACGACGCCGGGCACCGCTCCCGGTGGCGACGGTGCACCGGGGCAGCCGGCCGGGCCCGGGGGCTCCGGGGCCGACCCGGGCGGTCCGGGGGCGGCGCCGACGGCACCACCGGACCCGGCCCGGCGCACCGGGTCCCCGGACCCCGCCGGCTCGGGGTGACGGTCGATCACCCCGCCCGGTCGGCGGCGAGCACCTGTTCCCGCAGGATGTCCGCGTGCCCGCAGTGGTGGGCCAGCTCCCGCAGCACCTGCAGGTGGAGCCAGCGCACCGTGATCGGCCGCCCGCGGCCGTGCACGGTGTCGTCCAGCGACAGTTCGGCGACGGCGGCGCGGGACCGCTCGGCCACCGCGCGGTAGCGGGCGCGGACCGCGGCCACGGTGTCGTCGTCGGTGAACTCGAAGGAGTCCTCGACCGACTCCGGGATGCCGAGCTCCACCCGCGTCGCCCCGGTCACGGCCTGTCCGAACCAGACCGTCTCGACGAACGCCGCGTGCCCGACCAGTCCCAGCAGCGTCGTCCGGGACGGGACGAGCCGGCGGCGGGCCTGCTCCTCGGTCAGCCCGTCGAGGGAGGCGTCGAGGAGGGCGCGGTACTCGTCGAGGAAAGCGGTGAGCTGGGCGCGTTCGGCGCCGTCCTGGACGGCGAACGGGCTGGTCATGAGGTCACAGCCTAGGGGGCCTCATGCCGTGGTCGGACGCGGGAATCCGTCCCGGCACCGCGCCCGGCACGGGCGCCCACCGCACCGGCGCCGTGGCGGACCGGCCGCCGGTCCGGCGCGTCCGGCCGGGAGCGGCTGGCGGGCGTCGACGCCGCCCGCGGCCTCGCCGTCCTCGGGATGATCGTCGCCCACGTCGCGGCCGCGGAGGCGACCTCCACGCTCTGGACCCTGGTGAACGGCCGCGCGGCCGTCCTGTTCGGAGTGCTCGGCGGCGTGTCGCTCGCGCTCATGGCGCGGTCCGCGCTGCGCTCCGGCGATTCCCCTGACCGGGCCGCGCTGCGCCGCCGGGTCGCCGTGCGCGCCGTCCTGCTGATCGTGCTCGGTGTCGTCCTCGCCGCGGTGAGCACCGGACCGATGGTGATCCTGGCCGTCTACGGCGTCGAGTTCCTGCTGGTGCTGCCGCTGCTCTTCGCCGGGGCGCGGACGCTCGCCGTCACCGCCGCGGTGTGGGCGGTCGCCGGGCCGCTGCTGTCGTTCGCCCTGCGCTCGGTGCTGCCGGGGCCGACCACGGCGGACGGCGGCACGATCCTCGGCGGGGTGCTGCAGGCGTCCGACCTCACCTCGGGCGCCGGCCTGGTCCGGGCCGTCGACGTGCTGCTGCTCTCGGGGGCCTATCCCGTGCTGACCTGGATGCCGTTCCTGCTGCTGGGCATGGCGATCGGCCGGCTCGACCTGCGCGCCGCCGCCGGCAGGCTGCTCGCCGGGGGCCTCGTCGGTGCCACGATCGGGTACGGGGGATCATGGCTCGCCGTGGACGTGCTCGGCGGGCGGCAGGCGCTGCTGGGCAGCGTCGCGCCCGTCGCCGACCGGCTCGGCATGCCGCCGGAGGCCGCGCTCGAGATCCTGGGTTCGTCGTCGTACGGCACGGTCGCGACGACGACGCCGGCCTGGCTGCTCGTCGCCGCCCCGCACAGCGGCAGCCCGTTCGACGTCGTCGGGGCGGCCGGGGTCGCCGTCGCGGTGCTCGGGCTGTGCCTGCTCGTGGCCCGCGCCGTCCCGGCGCTGCTCGTGCCGCTCGCCGCGACCGGCTCGCTGGCGCTGACCGTCTACGCCGGACACATCGTGGTGCTGACCCTGGCCGGCGGCGCACCGGAGACCTCGCCGTGGGCCGTCACCGCCGTGTTCTGCGCGGTCGCGGTCCTCTTCGCCGCCGGCTGGCGGGGGCTGGCCGGTCGCGGCCCGCTCGAACAGGTCGTGCACGTCGTCTCGGCGCGCGCCGGAGGTGCCCGATGACCGCCTCGTTCCGGACCCTGCGCCGCTACCTGAACGACATCGGCCGCCCCTCGTCGGCGGAGGAGCCGACGCTCGTCGAACGGTTCGTCGTGCTCTGCCGGCGCAACCCCGTCGTCGTCGACGCGGTGCTCGCCGCGCTGCTGATCGGGATCGCGGTCAGCTGGACGTTCGAGGGCAAGGTCATGGCCTCCCAGCGGACGGCCGCCCTCGTCGTCGCGGTCCTCGCCGCCGCGCCGGTGGTGTTCCGGCGCGCGTACCCGATCCCGGCGGCGGTGGCGACGGCGGTCGTCGCGACCGTCTGCACGGTCGCGCTGCCGGGGACGCTCGCCGCGTTCCTGCTCCCCGCGCTCGTGATGGGGTACTCGGCGGTGGCCTACGGGCCCCGCTGGGCGGGCCCCGTGGCCGTGCTCCTGCTCCTCGCGGGGATGTTCGGGCCGTTCCTGCTGCGGGGGGCCGTGCCGCAGATGGGACTGCTCGGCATGGCCGTGGTCGGTGGCTACATGCTGCTGGTCGCGATCGGCGTCTGGCTGACCGGCTCGCTGCGCCGGGCGTCGTTCCGGCACACCGAGGGTCTGCGCGACCGGGCCCGGTTGCTGGAGGAGAGCCGCCGCCAGGAGGTCCGGATCGAGCTGCTCGCCGAGCGCTCGCGGATCTCCCGGGAGGTGCACGACGTCGTCGCGCACTCCCTGTCCGGCATCATCGCCCAGGCCGACGGCGGCCAGTTCGCCGCGCAGCGCGACCCGCAGAAGGCGGTCGACGTGCTCGCCGGGATCGCCGACACCGGCCGCGAGGCGCTCGCCGACGTCCGCGGGCTGCTGGAGATGCTGCGCGACACCGGCCCCGACGACCCGGCCGACAGCACCGCCGACACCGCAGGCCGCCCGCAGCCCGGCACCGACGACGTCCCCGCGCTGGTCGAGCAGGTCCGCGCCGGCGGTCTCCCGGTCGACCTGGAGGTCACGGGCACGCCGCGGACCGTCCCCACCGGCCCCGGCCTGACCGCCTACCGGGTGGTCCAGGAGGCCCTCACCAACGTGATTAAGCATGCCGGTCCCGGCACACCCACCCACGTCCGTCTGGAGTGGAGCACCGACGAGCTGGCCGTGCGCGTCCGCGACGAGGGTGCCCGCGGCCCCGTGCCGCGCCCGCCCCGCGGCGGGCACGGCCTGACCGGGATGCGCGAGCGCGCCGCCCTGCACGGCGGCTCGGTCGAGACCGGACCGCACCCCGACGGCGGCTGGTCCGTCCGGCTGCGGCTCCCGGTGCCCCCGTCGACACCCACCCGAGGAGAACGGTGAACCCTGTCCGCCTGATGCTGGTCGACGACCAGGAGCTCGTCCGCGCCGGTTTCGCGATGGTGCTCGACTCGTGCGACGACCTGACCGTCGTCGCGCAGGCCGGGGACGGTGAGCAGGCGCTCGCCGAGCTCGACCGGACCGCGGTCGACGTCGTCCTGATGGACGTCCGCATGCCGCGCCTCGACGGGATCGAGGCGACCCGCTTGGCGCTGGCCGCGCATCCCGGGTTGAAGGTCGTCGTGCTGACGACGTTCGATCTCGACGAGTCGGTGACGGCCGCGATCGGGGCCGGGGCCAGCGGGTTCCTGCTGAAGGACGTCAAGCCGCAGGGCCTGATCGACGCGGTGCGGACGGTCCACAGTGGCGACTCGGTGATCGACCCGGTGTCGACGCGCCGGCTGCTGCGGGCGACCGCGCCACTGCTGTCCGCGCCGGAGCCGGCCGCCGCGGCGCCCGACGCGGCGGCCGCGCTCGCCGATCTCACCCCGCGCGAGCGGGAGGTGCTGAACCTGGTCGGCGACGGCCGGTCCAACGCCGAGATCCAGCAGGACCTGGTCGTGTCGGAGGCGACGGTGAAGACGCACATCGGCCACCTGCTGGCGAAGACCGGCTCCCGGGACCGCGTCCAGCTGGTGGCACTGGCCTTCCGCGCCGGACTGGTGAGCTGACCCCGCCCGGCGCGCGGCCGGGCGTCAGAACTGCAGGACCAGGTGGGCCACGGAGAAGTAGATGACCAGGCCGGTCGCGTCGACCAGGGTCGTCACCGCGGGGGCGGACACCACCGCGGGATCGATGCCCAGCCGGCGCGCGACCAGCGGCATCGTCGCCCCGATCGTCGCCGCCCAGGCGCAGATCGCGACCAGCGAGATCCCGACGACGAGCGCGACCTGCGCCCCCACGAGCGCGGTGCCGATCACCAGCCCCGCCAGGGCCAGCATCGTGCCGAGCGCGGCGCCCACCCGGGCCTCGCTCCACATCACCGTGAGCACGTCCGACGGCCGGACCTCGCCGACGGCGAGCGCGCGCACGCTCGCCGTCGCGGCCTGGGCACCGGCGTTCCCACCGGTGCCGATCAGCAGCGGCACGAACAGCGCCAGTGTCGTGACCTGGGCGAGTGTGTCCTCGAAGTACTGCAGGACGTTCACCGTGAGTGTGGCCGCCACCAGGAGCAGGAGCAGCCAGACGATCCGGGAGCGGGCCAGCGACAGCACGCCGACGGTCATGTAGTGCCCGGACCACGGGGCCGCGCCGGACTGCCGTGCGACGTCCTCCGAGTCGGCCCGCTCCAGCTCCTCCACCGCGTCGTCGATCGTGAGCAGGCCCAGCAGGCGGTCCTCGCCGTCGACGACCGGGAGCGCGATCCGGTCCGAGTCGCCGAGCAGCCGGGCGGCGTGCTCCCCGGTGTCGGTGGCGCGCACCGTGGGGGTGCCGGTCTCGACGAGGTCGGCGAGCGGCGTCTCCGGCGTGCCGAGCACGAGCTCGCGGAGCGTGACGACACCCTCCAGCACCCGGCCCGGCCCGACGACCGGCAGCGTGTAGACGGTCTCGGCGTTCCGCCCGGCCCGGCGCACCCGGGCCAGCGCCTCGGTGACGGTGCCGCCGGAGTGCAGGCTCACCGTCTCGGGCGTCATCAGCCGGCCGGCGGACCCGGCCGGGTAGCCGAGCAGCGCGGCGGTCGCCCGGCGCCGGTCCGGGGCCAGCCCGGCGAGCACCCGGTGCGCCACCGACGCCGGCATCTCGCCGAGCAGCCGGGCGCGGTCGTCGGGATCGAGGCCCTCGACGAGTTCCGCCACCCGGTCCTCGCGCATCCCGTCGAGCACCCGCTGGGCGGTCACCGCGTCGAGCTCCTCGAACGCGGCGGCCGCGGTGTCCTTGTCCAGCAGCCGGAACAGGACCCCGGCGTCGGCCTCGTCGCACCGCGCCAGCGTCTCGGCGAGGTCCCGGGGGCTCAGGTCCCCGGCCCCGGCGGCGACGGCAGGGAGGTCACCCGCGCGCAGCGCACCGGCGAGCTGGGGATGATCCGGGATCGCGTCCCGGGCGGCCCGTTCGGCCTGCGTGCGCGTCGTGGTCGTCGCGTCCATCTCTCCACCTCCCCGGCTGCGGCGGCAGGCCCGGCAGGGGCGCGCCCAGATACATTGCGTACGGCAACAATTCTACGTTCGACGCAAGTGTCCCGCAGTCGGCGGTGGCCGGCCTCACCGGGGGCGGGCGTCGATCACGCTGCGCGGGCCGGTGGTCGGGACGACCGCCTCGACCCGGAAGCCGGTGTCGTCCAGCAGCTCCGCGTACTCCCGGGCGGTGCGCTCCCGGCCGCCGGTGCCGACGAGCATGTGCAGGTCGTAGAGGGCGGGTCCGGGCTCGCCGGGGCCGTCGTCGGGCAGCAACTGCTCGAGGATCAGCACCCGGGCGTCCGGCCCGGTGGCGACCCGCACCGTCCGCAGCAGTGCGCGGCACTCGTCGTCGGTCCAGTCGTGCAGGACGAACGAGAGCAGGTAGACGTCCGCGCCGCCGGGGACGGCCTCGAAGAAGTCGCCGAGCATCACGTCGCAGCGGCTCGCGAGCCCCGCCGCGGTGAGCTCGTCGTGCGCCCGCTGGGCGACGTCGGGCAGGTCGAGCAGCATGCCGCGGCACGACGGCCGTGCGGTCAGCACGTGCCGCAGCAGCGCGCCCGTCCCCCCGCCGAGGTCGACGACGGTGCTGCCGTCCGGGACGTCGTAGGCGTCGACGAACGCGGCCCCCGCCTCGTCGACGAGGCCGCGCTGGGTGACGTCGTAGAGCGCGCCCAGCTCGGGCCGGTGGGTGAGGTGCCCGAAGATCGGCCGCCCGGTCACCCGCCGGCACGCCTGCTCGCCGGTGCGGACCGACTCGGTCAGGTCGTCCCACAGCGGGCGCCACAACCGGGAGGTGAGCAGTGCCCTGGCGTGCGCAGCGCCCGGTGCGTCGCGGCGCAGCGCCCCGCCCAGCTCGGTGTCCGCCCACCGGCCGTCCGGCTCGCGGGTGCACAGGCCGAGTGTGGCGAGCGCGCGCAGCAGCCGGTCGAGCGTCGGCGGGTGCGCGCCGGTCTCTGCGGCCAGCTCGTCGACGCCGGCGGGCCCGCGGGCCAGGACGTCCATGACGCCCAGCTCGGCGGCGGCGCAGATCGCGTCGGTGGTCCAGTGGGCCTGGACCATCCCGATCAGCCGGGTGGCGGCGGTGTCCATCGGAGCTCCTCACGGGTGCGGGGATCTTCTCCGTCGAAGTGTCCCCGGTCACACCGCGGGTGGCCTAGAACCCCGGGTGGTCGCGCAGGTTGACCTGGTCGCAGCTGCGCGTGAACGCGTCGACCTCGTCGTCGGTCGGTGGCTCGGCCCGCGCGGCGAACCCGGCCAGCCCGCGGAAGTAGCGCTCCCGCGGGGCACCCGGCATGAAGAGGATCAGGAACCGGGCGTCGGAGTCCGGGCCGGTCCGGAACGCGTGCACCCCGTGCGCCGGGACGTGCACGAGATCGCCGGGGCCGGCCTCCGTCCAGTCCGACCCGGTCATGATCCGCAGCCGTCCGCCGATCACGTAGAAGCTCTCGGTGAAACCCGAGTGGTAGTGCGGCAGCGCGCCGGGGGAGTCCGCGGGGATCCACGACTCGAAGAGCCCGAAACCGCCGCCGACGGATCCGCCCGGCGCGGCGAAGCGGGTCCACGATCCGGTGGGGGAGGTGACCGCGCGCTCGGTGTCGGCGGCCGGACGCCACACGGCCGACGGTTCGGGGAAGCTCACGCCCACCGACGGTAGCCGCCCGACGACCGGGCGTCGGCACGCGACCACCGGTCCGGGCCCGGATCGGGGCGATGGGGGAGCGGCGACCCCTCTGAACTGCGTCGGTATCGTCGTGCCCGCGGCCGGAACGCGTCCCGCCGCGGTCCGTCGGCGAGGAACGAGGTGAGGTGCGTGCGCGTCCTCGCGTCGTTGCTGCTCCTGCTCGTGGCCCTGGTGGTCTGTGCGGGGCCGGCCGCGGCCGCGGCGACGCACCACGCGGAGCACGTCCGGGCCGTCGAGTGCCCGTACCAGATCCCGACCACGCTGCACGTCGGCGACTCGGAGCAGGTCCCTCGGCGGGACGGCGACGATCCCCCGTCGCCGGCCGCCCTGCCGGTGACGCCGGTCGCCGCCGTCCCGGCGGGCCACGCCGACACCGACCCGTCGCCACCCCCGGAGCGGACGCTGCTCGGGCCGTCGCCGGTCGAGCAGCTGTGCGTGGACCGGAACTGACCGGGAGGGAACGTCCCGCGTCCCCAGTACCCGTGATCCCGGCTCCGTGCCGGAGCCCCGTGGAGGAGCCCTCCCCATGACCCGCAATGTCAAGATCTCGCTGTTCGTCGTCGGTGCGTTCGCGCTCCTGGTGGCGGCACTGCTGTTCGTCAACCGCCCCGACGCCCCCACGGGGAGCGCCGGCGGCGAGGTGTCCGCCGACGCGCTCGCCCCGGCCGACGCGCCGCGGCTGAACGACGCCCCGGGCGCCCAGGTGACCCTCGTCGAGTTCCTCGACTTCCAGTGCCCCGGCTGCGGCCAGCTCCAGCCGATCATGAGCCAGCTGGTGCAGCAGTACGGCGACCGCGTCGAGTTCGTCGTCCGGGACTTCCCGCTGCCGATCCACCCCAACGCCGAGCAGGCCGCCGTCGCCGCCGAGGCCGCGCACCAGCAGGGCAAGTTCGTCCCGATGTACGAGAAGCTCTTCCAGAACCAGCAGAACTGGTCCGAGCAGCCCGACCCGACGGCGATCTTCCGCGGCTACGCCGACGAGATCGGCCTCGACGGAGCCGCCTACGACGCTGCCGTCGCGAACCCGGCGACCCTGGAAGCGGTGCAGGCCGAGAAGGCGGCCGGTGAGGCCGCCGGCGTGCAGGGCACCCCGACCATCTTCGTGAACGGCGAGCAGGTGCAGGTGAGCTCGGTGCAGGACATCACCGACGCGCTCGACGCCGCGGTGAACCGGTGACGGCCGCGGCCATGACCGAGGAGATCGACCGGGTGCCCGGCGGGCCCGTGGCCGGCGGCGTCCCCGGCCCGGTGCCGCGGGTCCTGCCGTGGCTGCTGACGCTCGGCGGCGCGCTCGGCCTGGTCGCCGCGTTCACGCTGACCGTCGAGCGCATCGAGCTGCTGCTGGACCCGGGGTACACGCCGTCCTGCAGCATCAACCCGGTGCTGTCCTGCGGGTCGGTCATGCAGACCGAGCAGGCGGCGTTCTTCGGGTTCCCGAACCCGCTGCTCGGGATCGGCGCCTTCGCCGTCGTCGTGACGGTCGGGGCCGCGCTGCTCGCCGGGGTCCGCTTCCCGGCGTGGTGGTGGGCCGGACTGACCGCGGGGGCGGCGCTCGGCGTCGCCTTCGTGCACTACCTGATCGTCCAGAGCCTGTACGAGATCGGGGCGCTCTGCCCGTACTGCATGGTCGTCTGGGCCGTGACGATCCCGATCTTCTGGTACTCGGCACTGGCGGCGCTGGACCGCAGCGGCGCGGCCCGCGGGCTCTACGAGGGCCTGCGCCGCTACCACGCGGTGCCGGTCGTCCTCTGGTTCCTGGTGATCATCGGCCTGGCGCTCCAGCGGTTCTGGATCTACTGGTCCAGCCTGCTCTGAGCCGCGTCCCGCCGGGACGCACCCCGTCACGGCGCGGCGCACCCCACGCGACGGGTGCGCCGCCCCGCGGAGGGGTGCGCGGCCAGTGTGGGGTCAGCGGTCGGTGTGGTCGGTGCGGTTCTCCTCGGCGGACAGTTCCGTCTTGAGGATCCGGCTCGAGCGACCTACGGAGCGGGCGAGGTCGGGCAGCTTCTTCGCGCCGAACAGCAGCACGAGGACCAGCAGCACGATCAGCAGCTGGGTCGGTCCGGGTGGGGTCATGGGACACCGTCCTTCTCCGCCGGGGCGATCCCCAGCACGTGACGCAGGTAGAGCGGCCGCGTCGCGGCCACGCACAGCAGGAACGGCGGCACGACGGCCGCCAGCAGGGGCCACACCGCGGGCGGCGGTGCCGCCATCCCGAACACCGGGGCGAGCGGGGTGAAGGGCAGCGCCACCCCCGCGACGACGACCGCCGCGACGGTGAGCACCACCGCGCGGACCGGGCGTCCGGCCCGGGTCCGCAGCAGGAGCAGCACCAGCACCTGGGACAGGACGCCCTCGACGAACCAGACCGCCTGGAAGACCGCCTGCTCCTGCGGCGTGTCCAGGCCGAGGAAACGCCACACCGCCCAGAACGTGACCAGGTCGGACGCCGAGGACAGCGGCCCGAGCACCGCCATGAACCGCAGCATGCCGCGGGTGTCCCAGGTCCGGGGCCGGGCGGTCCAGCCCGGCTCGACCCGGTCGAACGGCAGCGACAGCGCCGCCACCCCGAACAGCACGCTCTGCAGCACCAGCTGCGCGGGCAGGAGCGGGAGGAACGGCAGCACCGCCGAGGCGACGACCACCGACAGCGCGTTGCCGACGTTGAGCGCGGCGGTCACCGTCAGGTAGCGGGTGGCCCGCCCGAGGGTGCGCCTGCCCTCCTCGACGGCGGTGACGACGGCGTCCGGGCCCCGGCCGGTGAGCACGATGTCGGCGGCCGCGCGGGCGGCGGGCACGGCGTCGTCGACCCCGATCCCGACGTCGGCGGTGCGCAGCGCGCCGACGTCGTTGACGCCGTCGCCGAGGAAGCCGACGGTGTGGCCGCGTGCCTGGAGCGCCGCGACGACCCGCTCCTTCTGCAGTGGGGCGAGCCGGGCGAACACGGTGGTCCGCTGCACCGCGCGGGCCAGCGCGACGTCGTTGAGCGCGTCGAGGGCGGCGCCGTCGAGTACCCCGTCGACCGCGATCCCGGCCCGCTCGCAGACCTGCTCGGCGACGACCGGGTCGTCCCCGGTCAGCACCTTCACCTCGACGCCCTGCTCGCGGAACCGTGCGACCGCGCCCGCGGCGGACGCGCGGACCGGATCGACCAGCCCCACGAACCCGAGCAGCAGCAGGTCCTGCTCGGGGTCCGGGTCGTGCGCGGCGATCCGCCGGGTGGCGACGGCGACGACCCGCATCCCGCGGGCGCGGTGGCCGTCGGCGGCGTCGGCCGCGGCGGCGCGCAGCGAGCGGGTCAGGGGTTCGGCGGAGCCGTCGCGGACCGCGTGCGAGCAGCGAGGGAGGACGGTGTCCGGGTCGCCGCGCACGATCACGAGCTCACCGGGGTCGTGCGCGTCGCGCAGCACGACGGCCGCGCGGCGCCGTGCGTGGTCGAACGGCAGCTCGTCGACCCGGGTGAGCAGCCCCTGCGCGAGCTCCGCCGACCCGTCCCGGCCCGCACCGGCCAGCGCGTCGTCGATGCCGTCGCGCGGGGTGCCCTGGAACCGGACGGCGACGGCCGCGGTGTCGCCGGGTGCGGGATCGGGCCGCCCGTCGACGTCGACCGAGTGCGTGAACACGACCCGGTCCTCGGTGAGCGTGCCGGTCTTGTCCAGGCAGGCGACGTCGATCGCTCCGAGGTCGTGGATCGCGTCCGGCCGGGTCACCAGCACACCGGACTCGCGCAGCCGGGCGGCGCCGCGCAGCAGCGTCGTCCCGACGATCAGCGGGAGCAGCTCCGGCGCCAGCCCGACGGTCACGGCGACGGCGAACAGCAGGGCCTGCCGCGGGTCGCCGGACACCGAGCCGTTGACGACCACGACCAGCGGTGCGGCGACCAGCATGCAGCGCACCAGCGTCCAGCTCACCGCGCGGACGCCCCGGTCCACCGCGGACGACGGCCGCGGCCGGTGCGCCCGGCCGCCGAGCTCCTCGGCGTGCGTGCGGGACCCGGTGGCGAGCACGACCGCGGTCGCCTCGCCCCGGGTGACGGTGCCACCGGCCGGCAGCAGCGACGGGATCGCCGTCACCGGAGGGACCGTGGCCGGCCGGTCACGGAGCCGGCGCGGCGAACGCTCCGGGGCCGACGGCGGTGCCTTCGGGACCGGCAGCAGCTCCCCGGACAGCGACGACTGGTCGACCAGCAGGTCCGTGGCGCGCAGCAGCCGCAGGTCGGCGGGCACCGGGTCGCCGGCCCGCAGGAGCACGACGTCGCCGGGCACCAGGTCCTCGGGCGGCACCTCGCTCTCCCGCGGGGACGAGCCGGCGGCGGGGCGCCTGCGCACCGTGACCGTCGTGCCGGCCCGGGCCCGCAGCACCCGAGCGGTGCGGTCGGCCCGGATCTCGTGCCACAGCCGCAGCCCGATCCCGAGCGCGGCGATCACCAGTACCAGCGCCGCGCTCCCGGCCTCGTCGGCGACGGCGAGCAGTGCACCGAGCACGGTCATCAGTCCGGCGAACGGGCTGGCCAGTGCGCGGCGCAGCCACACCGGCGGGCCGTGCCTGCGGTCGGCGGCGGGGACGTTCTCGCCGTGCTCGGCCAGGCGGAGCGCGGCGGTGTCCTCGGTGAGCCCGCGCCGGGACGTCTCCAGGCCGCGGAGCAGGGCGAACGCGTCGGCCTGCGCGTAGTGGCGCAGGGCGGCCTCGCCCGGGACCGGCGGGGGGCCGGGGCCGCGGCGCGGAGGCGGCCCGGCCGCGGCGGCGCCCGCCTCGGTCGTCCGGTCCATCGCGCTCCTCGGTCCCCGGGGCCGTGCCCGGACCCCGACCGGTACGGTAACAGTTGCGTAAGTATTGCAACTGTCTGGAGGTGTGGTGGACGAGGAGCTCCTCGAACCCGAGCTGCTGGCCGACGTGGCCGCGGCGTTCGGGATGCTCAGCGCGACCTCCCGGCTGCAGATCGTCTGGCTGCTCGCCGCGGGCCCCCACGACGTCGGTTCGCTGGCCACCGCGCTCGGCCAGCCGGTCGCCGCGGTCAGCCAGCACCTGGCCAAGCTGAAGCTCGCCGGGCTCGTGCGGGCCCGGCGGGAGGGCCGGCACCAGATCTACGTGATCGACGATCCCGGCGTGGTCGAGACGGTGCACGCGGTCGTCGCGGCACAGCGGGCACGACGCCGCCCCGACGCCGGAGGCGCCGGCCGGGCCCGGGGGAGTGCGTGACCCCGCCCCGCCCGCCGCGGCGCGACCCCCGCGGCGCGGTGCCGCCGGGCCCGCCGCCGGCCCGTCCGCCCGGCCCGCCGCCGGGCACCCCGCCGAGGCGATCCGCCGAGCGCCCCGGACGGCCCCGCCCGCCGCGCCGCCCTCCGGCGGCGCCCCCCGTGGACCCGACCCGCCGGACCACCCCGCTCGCCCCGGTCGGGGCGGTCGCACCGGGCGGGCCGGTCGCACCGTGGCCGCGGGCGGGGGACCGGCCCCCGTCGCGGGCCCGGCGCTGGGTCGCGGCACTGTCCGCGTCCGTCCTGCTCGCCACCGGCGCGGCCTGGTCGGTGCTGGGTGGCGACGGCGGGCTGGTCACCGCCGACATCACCGGCGACACGGTGGCCGACGGCGCCACCGACATCCTGCTGGTCGGCAGCGACTCCCGGGTGGACGCCCGCGGCAACCCGCTGCCCCGCGAGGTGCTCGACGCGCTCGACGCCGGTGACGCCGACGGTCAGGCCAACACCGACACCCTCATGCTCGTCCGGATCCCGGACGACCCGTCGCTCGGCGCGTCCGCGGTCTCCATCCCGCGCGACGCCTGGGTCGACGTCCCGGGCCTCGGCATGCACAAGATCAACTCTGCGCACGCCCGCGGCGCCGCCGTCGCCCGGCCCGGCCTGAGCGGGCAGGGCCTGTCCGGGGCCGATCTCGAACGCGAGGCGAACGCGGCGGGCAGCCGCACGCTCGTCGCGACCGTGGAGGAGCTGACCGGCGTCTCCGTCGACCACTACGCCCAGGTCAACCTCGCCGGGTTCGCCGAGATCACCCGCGCGCTCGGAGGAGTGCCCGTCTGCCTGCGCGAACCCGTCCGGGACCGGTACTCCGGTGCCGACTCCGCCGCGGGCCCGCAGACGGTGGAGGGCGCGCAGGCACTGCAGTTCGTCCGGCAGCGGCACGGGCTGCCGGGCGGGGACCTGGACCGGGTCCGGCGCCAGCAGGCGTTCCTCGCCGGGCTCACCCACCGGCTGCTCTCGGCCGGGACGCTGGCCGATCCCACGGCCGTCGCCGGACTGCTGCGTGCGGTCAACGGCGCCGTCGTCCTCGACCAGGGGTGGGACCTCACCTCGATGATCGCGCACGCGAGCCAGCTGCGCGGCGACCGCGTCGAGTTCCGGACGATCCCGACCGGCCGCGCCGACTACCGCACCGGCAGCGAGGGCGTCGCCGTGCAGGTGGACCCGGCCGAGGTCACCGCCTTCCTGGCGGACCCCACCGACCCCGCGGCGCCCGGCGAGGACCCGGACGGGGACGGCACCGGTGCCACGCCCGAGGCCGCCGTCGGCGACGACCCGGCCCCGGCCGAGGACTCCGGCACGACGGGCGCCGCCGCCCCGCGCGGGTCGCCGGACCCGGCCGCGCCACCCGCGAGCGTCCCGCCCCCCGACCTGACCGCCGACGGCGTTCCCTGCGTCGACTGAAGGAGCCTCCCATCTCCGAGATCATCGAGTTCCTCACGTCCGTGCCGCTCTGGGTGGTGGTACTCGTCGCGGGCCTGGTCACGCTCGGGGAGACCACGCTCGGTGTCGGCCTCCTCCTGCCCGGCGAGACCGTCCTGATCGCGGCGGCGATGGCCGTCCCGGACGTGCCGGCGGCCGTGCTGGTCACCGGCGTCGTCGCCGTCGCGGCGGCCGGTGGCGACACCATCGGCTACGCGATCGGACGACGGTTCGGGTCCCGGCTGCGCGAGTCCCGGCTGATCGGTCGGATGGGCCGCGACTCGTGGGACGACGCCGCCCGCACCCTGCGCCGACACGGCTCCTGGGCCGTGCTGTGCGCCCGCTTCCTGCCCGTGGTGCGCACGATGACGCCGGCCGCGGCCGGTGCGTCCGGGCTGCCGCTGCGGCGGTTCCTGCCCGCCGTCGCCGTCGGTGCGACGGCGTGGGCGGCGATGCACGTGACCGCCGGGTTCCTGCTGCGCGAGGCGGCGAAGGAGTTCGAGCACGCCTTCGGGCTGCTCGGCTGGATCGTCCTCGCGGTGGTCGTCGTGGCCGGGGTCGTGGCCTGGCTGGTCCGCCGGCGCCGTGCCGACGCCCGTCGGGCCGCCGCCGAGGCCACGGCCGGGGCCCGGGAGTAGTCCGGGCCGGCCGTCCGACCGTCGGTCCGGGCGGCCGCGCACCCGGATCCGTGTGCGGGCATGCGCGCTGCGCCGGGTGGCGCCGCCCGCTCGAACGGGTAGGGTCGGCCGTCCGACGCGTAGAGCCACCTGCGCGTGCCCGCATCGCGAGCACGACCAGGAGGCCTGAGTTGCGCATCGCCATCGTCCGAACCCCTGAGGTGCCGGAGGACTGCGGCACCGGTCTCGTCGCGGCGGCGCTGGCCGCGGCCGGCCACCGGATCCGCGTCGTCACCGACCTCCCCGACGACCCCGCCCTCGTCCGGCCGGACGGCGCGGGCGACCTGCGGGTCGACACCCTCACCCCGGCCACGCTCACCGACGGCCTCGCGTCCGCCTGGGCGGACGACCCGCCCGAGCTGGTGCACGCCGTCGGCCCGGCCGCCGCCCGGGCCGCGGGGACGACCGGTCTCCCGGTCGTCCTGTCCTACCCGGCCGGTGTCCCCGCCCGGTCCGGCGCCGACGACGACCCGCTGCCCGTCGGCCGCGCCCGGGTGCTGGCGGCCAGCGAGGACCAGCACACCGCGTTGCTGCGTCTCGGCGTCCCGCGGGCGGTGCTGCGCACCGTCCCGGCCTGCGTCGACACCGACGTCTTCACCCCGGAGGGGCCTGCCCTGCGCCGGGACGAGCACCCGAGGATCGTCACGCTCGGGTCGCTGGCCGACGGTGCGGGGGCGGGTGCGGCGATCCGCGCACTGGCCCGGGTGCCGGGTGCGGAGCTGCTCGTCGGCGGCGGCGCCACCGGCGACGACGCGGACCGCGCGCGGTTGTTCGCCGTCGCGGAGTCGGTGGGGGTCGCCGGGCGCGTCCGGTTCCTCGGCCCGGTCGGTGCCGCGACGGTGCCGCGGCTGCTGCGCTCGGCGGACGTCGTCGTGGCCGCCCCCGGGCACGACGTCCCGGTCGCCCCTGCGCTGCAGGCCATGGCGTGCTCACGGCCCGTGGTCGCCTCCGGCGTCGGCGGGCTGCGGGACGCGGTCGTCGACGGCGTGACCGGTCTGCACGTCCGACCCGGCCGGGTGGACGACCTGGCGGTGGCCGTGCGCGAGATCCTCGCCGACGACGGGCTGCGGACCGGCTTCGGCATCGCCGGCCGGGACCGGGCGGTGTCGCGCTTCGACCGGTCCCGGATCGCGGACGCACTCACCGGGGTCTACACCGAGCTGCTGGAGGGGCGCGCCGCGACGCCGGAGACCGCGGGCGATGCCGATCCCGCCGACCTCCCGGACGCCGCGGAGTCCGAGGACCCCGTGGAGGCCGGGGCCGGGGCGGAGCGGCAGGAGCCGGTGGGCGCCACGGGCTGATCCGGGCCGGCGTCCTCAGTACCCGGACCCGGGCCGCGACCGGCCCGGGTCGTCGGGTTCCGCGGGCGGGACCGCGTCGACGGGGGCCACGTCGAACAGGGACCCACCGTCCGGCGCGTCGGGCGGGACGGCGGTGTCCGGCTCCGCGCCGGGCACCACGAACGGTGCCGTCCCGAGCTCACCCGCCGCGTGCCGGTGCGGCCCGGACGAGCCGGGCTCGCGGATCACCTGGAAGTGCCCGGTGCGCCGGACCCGCTGGGCGAGCGGCACGCGGTGCCGGGGCAGCGCGACCAGCTTCCGGTGGATCCGGCGCAGCCCGGTCGCCAGCGCGAAGGTGACCGGCACCGCGACGATCACCTGCCACCACGCGGTGGCCCAGAAGTGGACGAGCCCCACGAACAGCCCGGCCAGCGCCACCGCGCACAGCCGCACAGCCAGCACCTGGGCCCGCAGATGACGGCCCCGGGTGCTCTTGCGCAGCTCCGGGGCGGTCCGCGAGAGCAGCCACAGCAGGTAGAGCGCGAGGAGGCCCAGCGCGATGTACCCGGTGACCCGGCGGAGGTCCATCGCGTGGACTCGGGCCGCCCCCCCGGGGTGTGTTACGGGTCACCGCGCCCGACGGCTATGGGACCGGGTGTCCGGTACGTCCTCCGCCACGTGAGTGATCATCACGCGCTGACCTGAGCAATGCTAATGAACCGTCGTGCGGTGATCGTCATGCGTACCGCCGACGATCAGTGGGACATCACCAGCAGCGTGGGCGCGACCGCTCTCGCGGTCGCCGCCGGGCGGGCCACCGAGACCCGCCGCACGGACCGGCTCGTGGACGATCCGCTCGCCCAGGCGTTCGTCGACGCCGCGGGGCACGGCGTCGACGTCCAGGGCGACCCGCAGGACCCCGACGACCTGTGGCGCCTGCAGGCCACCTACCAGGGCGTCCGGTCCCGGTTCTTCGACGAGGCCCTGCGCGGCGCGGGGACCGGCCAGGTCGTGCTGCTCGCCGCCGGCCTGGACGCCCGCGCACTGCGGCTCGACTGGCCGTCCGGGACGACCGTCTTCGAGGTCGACCAGCCGCGCGTCCTGGCCTTCAAGGACGGCGTGATCGCCGACGCCGGCCGGGCACCCACCGCGCGGCGGGAGACCGTCCCGGTGGACCTGCGGCACGACTGGCCGCTCGCGCTGACCGAGGCCGGGCTCGACCCGGCGCGCCCGACGGCGTGGCTGGCCGAGGGACTGCTGCCGTACCTGCCCGCCGACGCCGAACGGCTCCTGTTCGAGCGGGTCCACGCGTTGTCCGCGCCGGGCAGCCGGATCGCCGTCGAGCACTTCGGCGTCTCGATCGACCGGATCGTGTCCGACCCGCACTTCCGCGCGCTCTCCGAGCGGATGCTCGGCACCGACGTCCGTGAGCTCTTCTTCGACGAGCCGCGCAGCGAGGGCCCGGTCGAGTGGCTGCAGCGGCACGGCTGGACGGTCGGGTCACGGCGGGCCGCCGACGTCGCCGCCGGCTACGGCCGCCCGCTCGACGGTGCCATCGCGGCCTCGATGGGGCAGGTGGAGCTCCTCTCGGCCGACCTCGGGTGATCCCGCGGCCGGGCGGCGCGGGCCGCCCGGCTCGTATGCTTGCCCGCGGCCCACGGACGCCGGGACCCGCGTCCCCCGCGGAGCAAGGAGCGCCCCATGACCGCACTCGAGGACCCCACCGCCACCGGGACGTCGCAGGCCGCCCGGTCGGCGGGCCGGCACCTGTGGATGCACTTCGCCCGGATGCACGGCCGGGACGGGGTGAACCCGGTCCCGGTGATCACCCGGGGCGAGGGTGTGCACCTGTGGGACGACCGGGGCAGGCGGATCCTTGACGGTCTGGCCGGCCTGTTCGTGGTCCAGGCCGGTCACGGTCGTCGCGAGCTCGCCGAGGTGGCGGCGCGGCAGGCGTCGGAGCTGGCGTACTTCCCGGTGTGGGGCTACACCACCCCGCCCGCCGCGGAGCTGGCCGAGCGGCTCGCCCACCTGGCACCCGGGGACCTGAACCGGGTCTTCTTCACCTCCGGCGGCGGGGAGGCCGTGGAGAGCGCCTGGAAGGTCGCCAAGCAGTACTTCACGCTGCGCGGCAGGCCCGCCAAGCACAAGGTGATCAGCCGGGCGACCGCGTACCACGGCACCACCCACGGGGCGCTGGCGATCACCGGCCTGCCGGCGATGAAGAAGGACTTCGAGCCGCTCGCGCCCGGCGGGTTCCGGGTGCCGAACACCAACCTCTACCGGCACCCCGAGTTCGACGGCGACGCCGAGGCGCTGGGCCGCTGGGCCGCGGACCGGGTCGAGGAGGCGCTCCTCTTCGAGGGCGCCGACACGGTCGCGGCCGTCGTCGTCGAGCCGGTGCAGAACTCCGGCGGCTGCCTGACCGCGCCGCCGTCGTACTTCGCGCGGCTGCGGGAGATCTGCGACCGCCACGACGTGCTGCTGGTCTCCGACGAGGTGATCAACGCCTTCGGCAGGCAGGGGCACCCGTTCGCCTGCGCGAAGTTCGGGTTCACCCCCGACATCGTCACCTGCGCCAAGGGCATGACGTCGGGTTACGGCCCGCTCGGCGCGATGATCGCCTCGGACCGGGTGATGGAGCCGTTCCTGGCCCCGGGCGTCACGTTCCCGCACGGCTACACCTGGGGCGGGCACCCGGTCTCGGCCGCCGTCGCGCTCGCGAACCTCGACCTGATGGAACGCGAGGACCTCTACGGCCGGGTCCTCGGCAACGCCGCGGGGTTCGAGACCACTCTGCGCAAGCTGCTGGACCTGCCGATCGTCGGTGACGTCCGTGGCGACGGCTACTTCTGGGCGATCGAGCTGGTCAAGGACCGGCAGACCCGGGAGACCTTCGACGCGGGGGAGCGGGAGCGGCTGGTCAAGCAGTTCCTGCCCGGCGCGCTGCTGGACAACGGGCTCTACTGCCGTCCCGACGACCGCGGCGACGTCGTCGTGCAGCTCGCCCCGCCGCTGGTCGCCGGGCAGGCCGAGTTCGACGAGATGGAGCAGATCCTGCGGCACACCCTCACCGAGGCGTGGTCGCTGGTCGGCTGAGGCCCCGGGCCGTGTCCCTGTTGTTCCCGAACTCATCGGTAACTACGTGGGGTCCCCACGACGCCGCGGTGCGGCGGCGGTCCGAACGGGGGTTCCATGACGACGGACGGACCGAGCGGCACCCGTGAGGTGGTGGTGGCCCAGTCGCGGTCGCACACCGAGCGCACGATCCTGCGGCGCTGGGCCGAGGAGCACCATCCCGGCTCGGTCGTCGTGCCCCTCGGCGTGGGGTCCGACGTCCCGTCCGCGCTCGGGGAGTCGCTGCACTCCGACGACGCCACCGTGATCGTCCCGGCCCGGGTCACCTGGGTGACCCCGGAGTCCGACGAGCCGGGGGCGGTCCGCAGGCTCGCCGGGCTGGCGACCACCGCCGTCATGCGGATGGCGTGGTCGCCGCTGCACCCGTCGATGGCCCGGCACCGGCGGGACGCCGCGCGCGTCGTCGCGGGGGAGCCCGCGACCGTCGCCGACCTGGTCTCCCGGTTCGTCGCGCAGGAGAACGGGCGGCCGGGGTCGCACGGCTTCGCGCGGTTCGTCGCCCGCCAGGCCGTCCTGGCGTGCGACCGGGCCGAACGACGCGTGCTGGGTGACCGGTACAAGGTGCCGCGCCGGATGGTCGAGCAGATCACCTCGTCGACCCGGTTCCCGGCGCTCGTCGAGCGGCTCGCGCGCCGGACCGGGCAGCCGGCCCCCGAGATCGAGCGCCGGCTCGAGTCGTGCCTGCACGAGATGGCCGCGGTGCAGAGCCCGCCGGCGATCGACGTCTTCCGGGCGATGATGGGGCCGATGCACTCCCGGGCCTGGGACGTCCAGGTCGACGAGTCGGGCCTGGAGCGGCTGCGCGAGCTCAACAAGGAGCACGCGCTGGTGTTCCTGCCCAGCCACCGCTCGTACGCCGACCCGCTGCTCTTCGCCGAGGTGCTGCACGACCGCAACTTCCCCCGCAACCACGTGCTCGGCGGCAACAACCTGTCGTTCTGGCCGATGGGGGCGCTCGGCCGGCGCGCGGGCGTCGTGTTCATCTGCCGCAGCTTCGGCGGCGACACCGTCTACAAGGCGGCGATCCAGGAGTACCTGGGGCACCTGCTCGCCAAGCGGTTCAACCTCGAGTGGTACATCGAGGGCGGCCGCAGCCGCGCCGGCAAGCTCCGCAAGCCGCGGATCGGCCTGCTCCGCTACCTCGTCTCGGCGATCGAGGACCGCCCGGAGCTCGACGCCGTGCTCGTGCCGGTGTCGATCGCCTACGACCAGCTGCACGAGGTCGGCGCGATGGCCGCCGAGCAGCGCGGCGGCGAGAAGAAGGCCGAGGGCCTGGGCTGGCTCTACCACTACTTCCGCGACCAGCGCCGGCACATCGGTGCCGCGCGGGTCCGATTCGCCGAGCCGATCGGGTTGCGGCAGGCACTCGCCGACGCCGGCGAGGGGTCCGCGCAGCTGGACAAGGTCGCCTTCCGGGTGTGCGCCGGGATCAACCGGGTCACCCCGGCCACCGCGACGTCGCTGGCGACCTTCGCGCTGCTCTCGGCGCGGGACCGGGCACTGACCCTGCAGCAGGTCCGGGAGGTCGTCGCGCCGCTGGCCGACTACCTGGAGTCGCGCGGCGTCCCCGTCCCGATCGCCGAGCTGCGCACCCGGCACGGCCTGCGGATGACGCTCGACCGGCTGGCCGAGGCCGGCGTCGTGACGATCTTCGAAGACGGCACCGAGCCGGTCTTCTCGATCAGCTCGGGCCGCCACCACGTGGCCGCCTTCTACCGCAACGGGACGCTGCACCACCTGCTCAACCGGGCGTTGCTCGAGGTGGCGCTGCTGCGCATCGGCGACGCCGAGGACCTCGTCGAGGTCGCCTGGCGGGAGCTGGCCCGGCTGCGGGACCTGCTGAAGTTCGAGTTCTTCTTCTCGACCCGCCGGGAGTTCCGCGACGAGATCCTGCACGAGCTCGATCTCGTCGACCCGGACTGGCGCTCGCGTGCCGCGGCGCCGGCCGACGTGCGCGGCGCGCTGCGCCAGGCGCCGCTGCTCGTCGCCCCGGGCGTGCTCCGCTCCTTCCTGGACGCCCAGCTCGTCGTCGCCGACCGGCTCGCCGCGCGGGACGACGAGGCGCTGACCGAGGAGGGGCCGTTCCTCGAGGAGTGCCTCGGCGTCGGCGGCCAGATGCTCCTGCAGCACCGGCTGGACCGGGCCGACTCGGTGTCCCGCGAGCTCTACGCCACCGCGGTGCGGCAGGCGGGCAACCGGGGCCTGCTCACCGACGCGGGCGACGGCGCGGCCGATCTCGGTGAGCGCCGCCGGATGTGGCGGGACGAGGTGACGGGCGTCATCGACGACCTCGGCCGCCTCGCGCAGCTGCAGCGCGCCCGGCTCGCCGTCGTCCTGGGGTCGGCGACGGACGGCTCCCGGTCGGCGGACCCGGTACCCGCGGCGCCGGCCGTGGCGTCCGACAGTGACCACGCACGTGCGGAGGGGGACAGTGGTGTCGCGAGCTGAGACCGCCCGGGCCGAGCGGCTCCGGGCGATCCGGGAGGCCCCGCCGGGGCCGGGGACGATCGCGTACTTCGACTACGACGGCACCGTCATCGACGGGTATTCGGCAGGTGCCTTCTACCGGAAGCGCCTGCGCGAGTTCGACGTCGGCCCGGTCGAGATGGCGCGCACGGTGCTGTCCGGCATGCGTGGCATCCGCACCGATGACGACTTCAAGGAGTTCCTCTCGATCACCCTGGCCACCTGGAAGGGCCGCAGCGAGGACGAGCTGCACGCACTGGGCCGGTCCCTGTTCAAGGAGGAGATCGCGGGTGCGCTGCACCCGGAGGTGTGGGAGCTCGTCGCCGCGCACCAGGAGCAGGGTCACCAGGTCGTCATGGCGTCGTCGGCGACCCGGTTCCAGGTCCAGCCGATGGCCGAGGAGCTGGGCGCCGACCGGGTGCTGTGCACCGAGCTGGAGGTGCGCGACGGCGTGCTCACCGGGCGGGTCGCCGGCATCTCGCTGTGGGGCGCCGGGAAGGCCGCCGCGGTCCGTGCCGACGCCGAGGCACAGGATGCCGAGCTCACCGACTGCTTCGGGTACGCCAACGGCACCGAGGACGCCGAGTTCCTCTCCGCGGTCGGCAACCCGGTCGCGGTGTCGCCGACCGACTCGCTGCGCCGGGTCGCCGTCGAGCTGGGCTGGCCGGTGCTGGACTGCGCGCCCCGCGGCGGGCTCCTCCCGGACGTCGCCGACGTCGCCCGCACCGCCGTGTTCTACGGCGGCATGGCGGGCGGGCTGGCCGCCGCGGCCGGTGCCGGGCTGCTGCACGGCTCGCGCCGCCGGTTCGTCGACCTGGCCGCGTCGGTCGGGTCCGACGTCGCGTTCGGACTGTCCGGGATCGACGTCGAGGTGACGGGCGCGGAGCACCTCGTCGCCGCCCGGCCGTGCGTGTTCGTGTTCAACCACCAGTCCAAGTTCGACGTGCCGGTCCTGATGAAGCTGCTGCGCGGCAGCTTCACCGGCGTCGCGAAGAAGGAGGCGGCGCAGATCCCGGTGTGGGGTCAGCTGTTCCAGATGGCCGACGTCGCCTTCATCGACCGCGGCGACAGCCGGCAGGCCCGCGAGGCGCTCCGGCCGGCCGTCGCCAAGCTGCGCGACGAGGGCATCTCGCTGGTGATCGCCCCGGAGGGCACCCGCTCCCCGACGCCGCGGCTGGGCCGGTTCAAGAAGGGCGCGTTCCACATCGCGATGCAGGCCGAGGTGCCGATCGTGCCGGTCGTGATCCGCAACGCCGGCGAGATCATGTGGCGCGGCGCACAGACCCTGCGGGCGGGCACCGTGCAGGTCGCCGTACACCCGCCTGTCGACACCACCAACTGGGTGCCGGAGAACGCCGGGAAGTACTCCGAGGAGATCCGGGACCTGTTCGTCGACACACTGACCCAACTGGCCGGAGGGCGGCACCCGATGAGCGACGTCCCGCTGTCCTGGGGATCGGTCCGCGAGATGTCGCCGTTCGAGGTGATGATGTGGCGCGCCGAGGCCGAGGCCGAGGCCGAGGACCCGCGCTACCGCTCGCCGGTCCTCGCGGTCGAGCTGCTCGACACGAAGCCCGACCGGGACCGGCTGGTCGCGGCCGTCGACTGGGCGACCCGGATGGTGCCGCGCTTCCGGGAGCGGGTCCGCGAGCCGCTGGCCGGGCTCGGCACCCCGTACTGGATCCACGACGTCGAGTTCGACCTGCACTACCACCTGCGACGGGTGCGGATCCCCGGTGCGGGCCCCGGGTTCTGGAGCGAGCTCGGCCCGATCGCGGAGCAGTTCGCGATGACCCCGTTCGACCGGGAGCGGCCGCCGTGGGAGGCGATGCTGGTCGAGGGGCTGCCCGGTGGCCGTGCCGCGTTCCTGCTGAAGCTGCACCACGTGCTGACCGACGGCATGGGCGCGGTCCAGCTGCTGTCCCAGCTGCACAGCCGCAAGCGCGAGCATGACGAGACGAAGCCGCAGCCGCCGGCACCCGCGACCGAGGCGCCGGACCCGTTGGCCGAGATGGACCGGCTGGTGCGGCGCGAGGCCGGGATCGTGCCGTCGGCGGCGCGCGCGGCCCGGGACCTGTTCGGGGCGCTGACCCACCCGCTGACCGCGGCCCGCGAGACGGCCCGCTACCTCGACTCGGCGGTGCGGGTGCTGTCCCCGCCGTCGGGTGGCGGCTCCGAGCTGCTGCGCCCGCGCGGGCTGTCCTGGCGCTTCGTCGCGGTCGACGTCGTGTTCGCCGACCTGCGGGCGGCCGGGAAGTCGGTGGGCGGCTCCTTCAACGACGCCTACGTGGCCGCGCTGCTCGGCGGGTTCCGGCACTACCACGAGCGCATGGGCCGGCCGGTCGGTGCGGACACCACGCTCCGCACGTCGGTGCCGGTGTCGGTACGCCGCGACGGCGACTCGTCCGGCGGGAACCGGTGGGCGCCCGCCCGGCTGGCCGCGCCGATGGGCGTGACCGACCCGGCCGAGCGGATCCGGGCGGTCGGCGAGCAGATGCGCGCGGCGCGGGGCGAGCCCGCGCTGGAGAGCACCGACGTCGTCGCGCCGCTGCTGGCGCGGCTGCCGGGCCCGCTGCTGACGCTGGTCGCCGGCGGGTCGACGGCCGGGAACGACCTGCAGGCGTCGAACGTGCCGGGGCTGCGATCGGAGGCGTTCCTGTGCGGCGCGCGGATCGAGCGGGTCTACCCGTTCGCGCCGCTGCCCGGCTGCGCGGCGATGATCTCGGTCGTCACGCACGGCGACGTCTGCTGCGTCGGCGCCAACCTGGACGCGGCGGCGATCACCGACCGGGACCTGTTCGCCGAGTGCCTGGCCGCGGGCTTCGACGAGGTGCTCGCGCTGCATCCCGGCGCCGCGGCGCCCATGATCGTGAGATGACCGCGTTCCACCGGGGCGGCTCCGGCGAGCCGCTGCTGCTGTTGCACGGCGTGACGTCGTCGTGGCGCGCCTGGACGCCGCTGCTCCCGATGCTGGAGGAGCACCACGACGTCTGGGCGGTCACGATGCCCGGGCACCGCGACGGCCCCCCGCTGCCCGACGGCGAGTTCTCCATCGACGTCATGGTCGACGCGCTGGTCGAGCAGCTCGACGAGCTCGGGATCGACGAGATGCCGCACGTCGTCGGGAATTCGCTCGGCGGCTGGGCCGCGCTGGAGCTGGCCCGGCGCGGGCGGGCCCGCTCGGTCGTCGCGCTGTCCCCGGCCGGGGCGTGGGCGCTGCCGAAGGACCTCTACCGGCTGCTCGCCACCTTCCGGGTGGGGGCGCTGCTGGCCGGGTGGACGCCGGTGCGGCTGCTCGCGTCGTGCGGGCTGGTCCGGCGCCTGCTGCTGCTCACCCTCGCGGAACGCGCCGACCTGTACTCGGCCGAGGACGTCGCCGTGCTCTTCGACGATCTCGCCGCGTGCACGGTGCTCGACCCGCTGCTGTCCGCGGCCAGTATGGAGACGGCCATCGTGCCGTTCGACGAGCTGCCCTGCCCGGTCCGGATCGCCTGGTCCGGTTCGGACCGCACGATCCCGTACGGCCGCTACGGCCGCCCGCTGATGGACGCCGTCCCCGGCGCCGAGCTGGTGGTGCTGCCCGGTGTCGGGCACGTGCCCATGATGGACAATCCCGCGCTGGTGGCGTGGACGATCCTGCAGCACACGCGCTACCAGCTGGCGTCCTGACCGGTTCTCAGCCGTCGCCCTGCTCCTGCTGCGCGGCGATCGCGGCGAGCGTCTTCACGATCGCGGCCTCGGCACGCGGGCCGTCGACGTCCAGCCCGGACAGCACGCCGTCGCCGTCCTCCTGTTCCAGCAGGGCGAGCAGGATGTGCTCGGTGCCGACGTAGTTGTGGCCCAGCCGCAGCGCCTGGCGGAAGGTGAGCTCGAGCGCCTTCTTCGCGGCCCCGTCGAACGGGACGAGGTCGGGCACCTGCTCCACCCGCTCCGGCAGCCGCGCGACGGCGGCCTCGCGCAGCGCGTCCGGCGTGACCCCCTGGGGCTCCAGCAGGACGACGGCGAGCGCCTGCGGGTCGGCCGCCAGGCCGAGCACCAGGTGCGCCGGGGTGATCCGGTCGTTGCCGGCGCTCCTGGCCTCGCTCTGCGCCGCGACCACGACGCCGCGGGCGCGCGGGGTGAACCGTTTGAAGCCCTCCTCGGGGTCGACCGGCTCGTCGGGCTTCGGGACGAAGCGCTTCTGGGCGGCCTGTTTGGACACGCCCATGCTGCGGCCGATGTCGGTCCAGGACGCGCCGGAGCGGCGGGCCCGGTCGACGAAGTGGCCGATCAGGTGGTCGGCCAGGTCACCGAGGTGGTCGCCCGCGAGCACCGCGCCGGAGAGCTGCTCGAGCGGGTCGGAGTGGACGTCGGTGATGGCGGAGATGAGGTCGTCGAGCCGGACGGTCCCGGTGACGGGGGACGGAGTGGTCATGCGTCAACTGTAAGTTGACGATCTTAGGTCGTCAACCGTGGGTTGACCGCGATTCGCCGTGCATGGTCGGTCGCTCATCGCTACGTTGCGCATCCGCGATGTCACCTGATCGGGTGAGGTGAGGGTGTGCGACGGAAGCGTGTGGCGCAGGGCCTCGTGGTGCTGTGCGGGGTTCTCGTGCTGTCCGGGTGCACCCGGACCTCGATCGAGGGTCTGCAGGTCCGCTCCGGACCGGGCACCGGTTTCGCGGTCGTCGGGACCATCCCGGAGTCCGGGACCCCGGTCCGGATCGGCTGCTGGCAGCGCGGGGAGGCGGTCCGCGGCGACACCGTCTGGTATCGCATCCTCGGCCCGCAGGAGGGCTGGGTGACGAACTACTACATCCGCACCACCCGCGAGCTCGGCAGCAACCCGTCCTGCTGAGGTGCTCACTCGTGCTCGGGCAGCAGCGGGACCTGCAGTCCCTGGTCGCGGCCGAGCTGGGTCGCCCGCGACACCGAGGAGGCACCGAACCGGCGGCGCACCTCGTCGAGCGCGGTGTCCAGTGCCGGGCCGGCGTGCGCGTCGAGGGGGAGCTCCAGCTGCACCGCGTCGTCGCGGTCGAGGTTGGTCAGCGACAGTCCGAGCAGGGTGATCCCGCGGTCCCGGATCTCCGGCGTCGCCGCGACCAGCAGCCGCCGGGCCGCCGTCAGGATCGTGGGCGTGTGCGCGGTCGGCACCGGGAGCGTGTGCGAGCGGGTGACGCGGGCGAAGTCGCCGAACCGCAGACGCAGCACGACCGTGCGGCACACCCGCCCGCCACCGGTCTCGCGGGGCGCCCGCAGTCGCCGTGCCAGCCGGTCGACGGTGCCGGCCAGGATCGCGTCGAGCTCCTCCGGGGTGCGGGGCCTGCGGCCGAGCGCGCGCTGCGAGCCGATCGACCGCCGCGAGCGGTGCGTGTCGACCGGGCGGGGGTCGCGCAGGTGGGCCAGCGCGTGCAGGTGCCGCCCGCTCGCCGGACCGAGGAACGACACCAGCGCGACCTCCCGGGGCGTGCCCGCGATCCGGGCGAGCCCGCCGACCTCGAGGAACGCCTCGTCGATCGACAGGCCCTCCACCTCGGGCGTGGTGTCCCGGAAGATCGCGAACACGGCCCGGCTCGCCTCGGAGTAGGCCGCCATCCGCGGTGGGACGACGATCACGCCCGGGCAGTGCGCGCGGGCCTGGCCGCCGTTCATGGCGGTCCGCACGCCGAACGCCCTGGCCTCGTAGCTCGCGGCCAGCACCACCCCGCCACCGACGATCACCGGGCGGCCGCGCAGCCGTGGGTCGTCCCGCTGCTCGACCGCCGCGTAGAACGAGTCCAGGTCGGCGTGCAGGATGGTGGCCAGGCCGCGCACGAACATATGTTCGCACGATCCGGCCGGGTGGGCCAGACTCCGGTACCGGTCAGTGCCCGCCGCTGCGGCCCCGCCACCGGGACAGCGCCGTGCGGGCGGCCTCCGCGACCCGCGCATCGGGATGGTGCGCACCGACCTCGGTGAGCACGTCGCCGAGCCGGGGATGGTCCAGCCGCCAGAGCTCGTCGAACACCTCCGCGGCGTCGGCCGGGAACTCCCGGGCGAACAGCGCGGGCCACTCGTCGGACCCGATGGTGTCGACGGTGACGGCGAGGACGTCGATCGAGGCCTGCAGCAGCAGCTCCGGCTCGAGCGTGCCCGGGTCCAGCTGCCCGCGTGCCACCAGGCGGCGCGCCACCTGGGCCCGGTGCGGACCGTCCAGGTGCCGGCGGAGCAGGCCGTCGACGACGTCGTCCCCGAACCTGTCCGCGGCGACGCCGGTCGCCGTCAGCACGACGACGAGCGGGCGCCCCGGTGCCAGCGCCCGGTCGACGAACGCCGCGACCGCACGGTCCGGGTCGGGCTGCGCCGCGTGCCAGGCGTCGATGTCGCGGCGCCACTCGGTGGGCGTCACCTCGCCCGCCAGGTCGACGATCTCCTCGACCGACGCCACGGCCGGATCGGGGCGGGTCGGGAACTCCAGGCTCTCCGCGGCCAGCACCAGCAGACCGCAGGCGACGCCACCGGGGGTGAGCGTGACCCGCCCGCCGGACCGGACGTCGGCACCGAGCACGTCGTCCTGCTCCAGGGTGGAGTCCGACCACTCGGCGAGGCCGAGGCGCTCGAGACGGGTGACGAGCATCCGGGCCGGGAAGGCCCCGTCGCCCGCGGGGCCGCCGTCCCAGCCCAGCACCAGGTCGAGCAGGGCGGCGAGATCGTCGAAGGGCATCCCCTCGACCGGGTGGCGCAGCAGCGCGAGGAACGCGGGGGTGGCGTCGTCGGCGGGCTCGGGGACAGGGGTGCCCTGGTCGAACCCGTCCTCGTCGAGGAGTTCCTCGCCGTCGGCCCGGCCGAGCTGCTCGGCGAGGATCTCCAGCGCGTTCCGCCCGTCCTCGTCGTCGGTCCCGGCGGGCGGCTCCTCGAGCAGGCCGTCGAGGACGTCGAGCGGCTCGGCCCCGTCGGGCACCCGCCGCTCCCCGGTGACGGTCAGCACGCCCTGGTCCCGCGCGGCGAGCACGAGGTCCTCGTGCGCGGTCGTGTCGTCGAGCCCGCCGAACCGCCCGCCGGCGACGAGCCGGCCGTTCTCGTGGTGCACCGCCCCGGCCCGGACCGCCGTCTCCAGCACCCAGGTCAGGACCGGGAGCCGGTCGGCACGGTCGAGCCGGGCGAGTCGAGGTCGTCGGTGCCGAGCTTCCCGGCCAGCTCCCGGGCGTCGGCGATGCGCAGGTTGCCGGTCCTCGTCAGGACCCGGCCCGACGGCCCGCACCAGGTGGCGAGCGCACGGGCGTCGGCCAGCACCGTCGCCGCCGCGGCCGAGGCGGCGCGGTCGGCCGGTCCCGGGATCCGGACCGGGTCCGGGGGCGTGCCGAACTCGTCGAGCACCGGGTGGACGCCGCGGGCCTCCAGCTCGTCGTAGTCGTCGGCGTAGGCGGTGCACAACCGCCGGACCTGCGACGGCCGCGGGCTGTCCGGGGTCAGCAACCCGCGCTCGTCGAGGTACTCGACGAACGACGCGACGCTGAGCGGGACCAGCCGCACCGGCAGCCGGTACTCGGTCATGACACGCGGGCACCAGCCGTCGAGGAACGTCTCGACGTGTGCCAGCGGCCACGCGGCGAGGTCGCCGTCGGCCTCCAGCCACTTGTACTGCAGCAGCAGCTCCGCCGAGACGGGCTCGGCGACCAGGTCGTTCTCGTCGAGCCAGTCCGCGAACCCGCTGATCAGCCGGCCCGCGCACTCGTGGAACGCCTCGTCCTCGTCCACACCGAACTGCATGCGCATGGCCCGAGTGTGCACCGCGTCCTCCCGCCGTGGGGATCGGCGTGTCCGGAGCCGCCCGGCGCGGGAGGGGGCAGGATGGGCGGAGATGACGACCGTGTTCGCCTTGTTGATCGCCGTGGCCGCCATGGTCGGCAACACGATCGCCGCGCTGTGGGAGGCCCGGGGCAGCAGGCTGGCCCGGTACGGGCGCCCGGTGTGGCAGCAGCCGTGGTTCCTCGCGGGCCTGTTCGCGGACGTCGTGGCCTGGGTGCTGACCGTCGTCGCGCTGCGGTACCTGCCGGTGTTCGCGGTGCAGTCGATCCTGGCGGGCGCGATCGCGCTCACCACGTTGTCCGACCACGGCTGGAACCCGTGGAACCTGGCGTGGCGGGACCGGTGGGCCGTCGTCGCCGTGCTGGCGGGGCTGGTGCTGGTCGCCGCCGCGGCCGAACCGGACCGCCCGGAGGCGCTGCCCCCCGCGGCGACCCCGGCGCTGCTCGTCGCGTTCGTGCTGATCCTCGTCGCGACGCCGTTCGTGTGGCGGACGGGACGCCCGATGCTGCTGGCGCTGCTCGCCGGGCTCGGGTTCGGCGGCACCGCGCTCGCCGTGCGCGCCCTGCACCCCGGGCCGCTCCGCTGGGACACGATCGGGGACCTGCTGCTGGACCCGCTGGTGTACGGCGTCGTCGTGATGGGGGTGCTCGGCGTCCTGGCGTTCGCGAAGGCGCTGCAGAACGGCCCCGTCGGCCCGGCGACGGCGGTGCTGTCGGTGACCGAGGTCGTGGTGCCGGGCGTGGTCGGGATCGCGCTGCTCGGCGACCGGATCCGGGACGGGTGGGCGGGCGCCGCGCTGATCGGCGTCGTCGTCGCGCTCGCCGGGGTGATCGCGCTGACCCGCACCGACCCCGAGGCCGAACGGCACCGGGTGCACTGACACACCCGCCCGGGAAGTCATCCGGCGCACGCCGCGTTCCACCGGCATGACGACGACCGGTACCGACGCCCGCACCGAGCACGCCGCCTGGAAGGCCGCCCGCGAGGAGACGCTGCGCGAGCCGCACGGCTGGCTGTCGCTGACCGCCCTGCACTGGCTCGACGACGGCCCGGGCACGGTCCCCGGCCTCCCCGGCACCTGGCGGGCCACCGGCGGCGGGACGGTGACGGTCACCGCGGCCGCCGCCGACGGCGTCGTGCCGCCCGGCGCCGACACCCCGCTCGACGGCACCGTGGACCTGCACCCGGTCGACGGTGCGCCCGGCGTGATGGTCGCCGTCGGCGACCGGATGGTCGAGATCGCCCGCCGCACCGACTCCTCCGCGCTGCGGATCCGGGACCCGCACGCGGTCACCCGCACCACCTTCACCGGGGTCCCCGCGTACCCCTACGACGAGGCCGCCGTCGTCGACGCCGCCTTCACCCCCTACGACGAGCCGCGCCGGATCACCGTCGACGCGGTCGTCGACGGGCTGCAGCACTTCCCGACCGCCGTCGGCGAGGTGACGTTCCGCCACGGCGGCGCACAGCAGCGCCTGGTCGCGCTGTCCGGGAGGGACGGCGGCCTGTCCCTGCACTTCCGCGACGCCACCTCCGGCGACACCACCTACGGCGGGGGCCGGATCCTGAAGACCGCCGACCCCGGCGCCGACGGCGCGCTGCGCCTCGACCTCAACCGCGTGGTGAACCTGCCGTGCGCCTTCACCGCGCACGCGACCTGCCCGCTGCCGCCCGCCGGGAACCACCTCGACGTGGCGGTCGAGGCGGGGGAGACGCTCCCACCGCGCCCCGATCTCGCCTGACTGTGAGGGTGGGTCCATGCGCGCCGTCGGACTCACCACGCACGGAGGCCCGGACGTCCTCGAGGTCCTCGACCTGCCCGAGCCGCACGCCGGCCCGGGGCAGGTCCGGATCCGGGTGTCCGCGGCCGCGGTCAACCCGACCGACACGCTCCAGCGCTCCGTCCGGCGCCAGGAGACGGACCCGCCGTGGGTGCCCGGGATGGACGTCGCGGGCGTGGTCGACGAGGCCGGGGACGACGTCCCGCTGCGGGTGGGCGACCGGGTGATGGCGATCGTCGTCCCGGACGGGACGCACGGCGGCTATGCCGAGCACGTCGTCGTCCCGGCCGGGTCGGCCGTCCCGCTGCCCGACGGCGTCGACGAGACCGCCGCCGCGACGCTCCCGATGAACGCCCTCACCGCCTGGCTGGCGCTCGACGAGCTGGCCGTCCCGCGCGGAGGGACGGTCGCGGTCACCGGTGCGGCCGGGGCGTTCGGCGGGTACGCCGTGCAGCTCGCCGTGGCCCGCGGCCTGCGGGTGGTCGCCGACGCCGCCGAGCGGGACACCGAGCTCGTCGACGGGCTGGGCGCACACGTCGTGCTGCCCCGCGGCGACGGGTTCGCCGGGTCGGTCCGCGGTGCCGTCCCCGGCGGCGTCGACGGGCTGGCCGACGGCTCCCTGCAGGGCGACGCGCTGCTGCCCGCGGTCCGGGACGGCGGCCGGATCGCCACCGTCCGCGGTCACCGCGGCACCGCGGAGCGCGGCATCACCTGGCACCCGGTGTGGGTGCGGACGGTCGCCGAGGACCGGGAGACGCTGCTCGCGATCCGCGACCTCGCCTCGTCGGGCAGGCTCACCCCGAGGGTCGCCGCCACCTGGCCCGCCGGGGACGCCGCGGAGGCCCACCGCGCCCTGGAGGTGGGCGGGCAGCGCGGCCGCGGAGTGCTGCTCTTCCGGTAGGCCGAGCGGTTGCAACCTCGCCGCAACCCGTGTCGCGCGTCACGACGGTGGTGCTCACTGCTCCCGTTGCCCCGATGACCGCGGCAGGGACGGCGAGCGCCCCGTGGTCGCGGCGAACCGCTCGCAGGAGGTGCTCACGTGACCACCACGCAGGAGAAGTCCGCGGCGCGCACGACCGCGGAGGGCTGGCTGGACGCCTTCGGCGAGGCGCTGGCCGCCCGGGACGTCGACCGGGCGGTGTCGCTGTTCGCCGAGCAGAGCTACTGGCGCGACCTGGTCTCCTTCACCTGGAACCTGAAGACGGTCGAGCACCACGCCGGTGTCCGCGACCTGCTCGAGAACACTCTCGAGGGCACCGACCCGTCGCGGTGGGAGCTGTCGGCGGAGCCGGCCGAGGCCGACGGCGTCACCGAGGCCTGGTTCACCTTCGCGACGGCGGTGGGCCGCGGCTCCGGCCACGTCCGGATCGTCGACGGGAAGGCGTGGACCCTCCTCACCACCCTCGACGAGCTCACGGGGCACGAGGAGCCGATGCGGGAGAACCGCCCGTTCGGCACCGAGCACGGCGCCAACCCGGACCGGGTCACGTGGAAGGAGCGGCGCGAGGAGGAGCTGTCCGAGCTGGGCCGCACCCGCGACCCCGAGGTCGTGATCATCGGTGGCGGCCAGGGCGGCATCGCGCTGGGTGCCCGGCTCCGGCAGCTCGGCGTCCCGACGATCATCGTCGAGCGCAACGAGCGCCCCGGCGACTCCTGGCGCAGGCGCTACAAGAGCCTCGCCCTGCACGACCCGGTCTGGTACGACCACCTGCCGTACCTGAAGTTCCCGGACAACTGGCCGGTCTTCGCCCCGAAGGACAAGATCGGCGACTGGCTCGAGTTCTACACGCGGATCATGGAGCTCAACTACTGGGGCTCCACGACCGCGCGGTCCGCCGAGTTCGACGAGGCCACCGGCCGCTGGACCGTCGTGGTCGACCGGGCGGGCGAGGAGGTCACCCTCCGCCCGCGCCAGGTCGTCGTCGCGCTGGGGGTCTCCGGCAAGCCGAACGTGCCGGACTTCCCGGGCCGGGAGCAGTTCCGCGGCGGGGTGCAGCACTCCTCGCAGCACCCCGGGCTGGACGCCTACCAGGGCAAGAAGGTCGTCGTCATCGGGTCGAACAACTCGGCCTTCGACATCTGCGGCGCCCTCTGGGAGGTCGGCGCCGACGTCACGATGGTGCAGCGGTCCTCGACCCACATCATCAAGTCCGACACGCTGATGGAGTACGGCCTCGGTGACCTGTACTCCGAGCGCGCGGTCAAGGCCGGTGTCGACACCTACACCGCGGACATGATCTTCGCGTCGCTGCCGTACCGGATCATGGCGCAGTTCCAGAAGCCGGCCTACGACAAGGCCCGCGAGGTCGACGCCGAGTTCTACCAGCGGCTGACCGACGCCGGGTTCGAGCTGGACTTCGGCGACGACGACTCCGGCCTGTTCATGAAGTACCTGCGCCGGGGCTCGGGCTACTACATCGACGTCGGCGCGGCCGAGCTCGTCGCCGACGGCAAGGTGAAGCTGGTCCGCGGCCAGATGCAGGAGTTCACCGAGAAGGGCGTGCGCCTGACCGGATCGGACGGAGCCACGGTCGAGCTCGACGCGGACCTCGTCGTCTTCGCCACCGGCTACCGGTCGATGAACGGGCTCGCCGCCGACATCGTCGGCCAGGACGTCGCGGACAAGGTCGGGAAGGTGTGGGGTCTCGGGTCCGACACCACCAAGGACCCGGGCCCGTGGGAGGGCGAGCAGCGCAACATGTGGAAGCCCACCCAGCAGCAGAACCTCTGGTTCCACGGCGGCAACCTGCACCAGAGCCGGTTCTACTCGCTGTGCCTCGCTCTGCAGCTCAAGGCGCGGCAGGAGGGCATCTCCACGCCGGTCTACGCGCTGCAGGAGCGGCACCACCTCTCCTGACCGCCGAGCAGGGGATCCCGTCCGGGCCCGCACACCCACGTGGTGTGCGGGCCCGGCGGCGTGCGCGCCACCGGCGCCGCACACGGGTTACGGTGCGCCGGTGACGCCACCTCCCGGGCCGGTGCCGGCCGCGCGTGCGCTGTGGGAACGCCTCGAACCGGTGCACGACGTCGTCTACTTCACCCCGGAGGCCCGCGCCGCCGCCGAGGCGGCCGGCTACCGCGGCTTCTGGCGGGGCTACTTCGCGATGCGCGCCGCCCCGCTGGGGCCGGTGGGTCCGGCGCCGGTGACGGCCGCGTTCCACAACTTCCACCCGTCGATGCCCGCCCGCGCGCTGCCGGAGGTGTGGTCGCTCGCCCCGCCCGCCGCCGCCCTGGACGCCCGGTCGTCCGGCGCGGCCGCCGCGCTGCGGCGGATCGGGACCGGCCCGGTGGACCGGGCCGCGGAGCTGGCCTGGGCGGCCGCGTCCGAGGTGGACGTCGAGGGCCGGGTGCTCGCCGCCGCGAACGCGGCACTGCCCCGTCCCGGCGGCGCGGTCGAGACGCTCTGGCAGGCGACGACGACGCTGCGCGAGCACCGCGGCGACGGCCACGTCGCCGTCCTGGTCGCCCGCGGCGTCGGCCCGGTCGCCGCGCACCTGCTCAAGGCCGCCGCGGGGGAGACCGACGCCGAGTGGCTGCGCACCGCCCGCGGGTGGAGCGACGACGACTGGGCCACCGGGACCGAGGACGTCCGCCGCCGCGGCTGGACCGGCCCCGACGGGACCCTGACGTCCGCCGGGGCCGCCGAGCACACCGAGATCGAGCGGCTCACCGACGCGGCCGCCGCCCGGCCGTGGACGGCGCTCGGCGGGGACCGCACGGACGAGCTCGCCGCGCTGCTCGACCCGCTCGCGTCCGCGGTGCTCGCCGCGGGCGACGTCCCCGAGCGCAGCCCGGTCGGGCTCGTCCGGTCCACCGGGGAGTCCTGAGGTGCGCACCGCGACGACGGTCGAGGCGTCCGGGGGGAACTGGGCGGAGACCGTCGAGTTCGTGACCGAGGCCGAGAAGCTCGGGCTCGACGACTGCTGGGTCGCCGAGGCGTGGGGCTCCGACGCGCCGTCCGCACTCGGCTTCCTCGCCGCCCGCACCGACCGGATCCGCCTCGGCTCCGGGGTGATCCAGGTCGGCACCCGCTCCCCGGTCGCGGTCGCGCAGGCCGCGCTCACCCTGCACGACATGTCGCAGGGCCGGTTCGTGCTCGGGCTCGGCCCGTCCGGCCCGCAGGTGATCGAGGGTCTGCACGGGGTGCCGTTCGACCGCCCCCTGACCCGGCTCCGGGAGACGATCGAGGTGATCCGCGCGGCCTGCGCCGGCGAGCGGATCTCGCACGACGGCGACACCGTCGCGATCCCGCTGCCCGGCGACCGCGGTCGCCCGATGCGCCTGTCGACCACCCCGGTGCCGGACCTGCCGGTGTTCGTCGCGGCGCTCTCGCCGCGGATGCTGGAACTGACCGGCCGGGTCGCCGACGGCTGGCTGGGCACCAGCTTCGTCCCGGAGGGCGCCGCGGCCTACCTGTCCCCGCTGGACGCCGGGCTCGCCGCGGCCGGGCGCACCCGTGCCGACGTCGAGCTCTGCCAGGGGGCCGAGGTCGCGTTCGCCGCCGACCCCGGCGAGGAGGCCGCGATGGTCGACGCCCGCCGCCCGGGGATCGCGTTCAGCCTCGGCGGGATGGGCACGGCGGAGCAGAACTTCTACTTCGACGCCTACCGCCGCCAGGGCTGGGGCGAGCGGGCCGACGCCGTCCGCGCCGCCTGGCTCGGCGGCGACCGGGCGGGTGCCGCCGCGCTCGTCACGGACGACATGGTGCTCGGCACGACGCTGATCGGCACCGAGGAGCGTGTCGCCGCGCGGCTCCGGGACTGGGCGGCGGCCGGGATCGGCACCGTGCGCCTCTACCCGGCGGGCGACACCCTCGACGAGCGGCTCACGACGCTGGCCCGGGCGATCGGTCTCGCCCGGGCCACGTGATCCTCCGGCCCCGCCGCGGGGAGCACGGCGGGACCGGGGTGCACCGCCGGGTCAGACGTCGGCGGCACGCTTCTCGGCGAACCTGCGCCAGCCGGTCCAGGCCAGTCCGGCGAGGAGCAGGAGGTAGAGCACGATGGTGATCGGGCTGGAGACCAGGACGGCGGGGTCGTTCTCGGAGTTGCCCATGGCGTCGCGCAGGGAGTACTCGGCGAGCGGGCCGAGGATGACCGCGATCAGCACCGGTGCGACCGGGATGTCGTAGAGCCGCATGGCGAGTCCGAGCACACCGATCACCAGCATGATCACGAGGTCGACGGTGCTGGCCCCGGCGGCGTAGACACCGAACGCGGCGAACACGGCGATGCCGGCGTAGAGGTAGGACTTCGGGACCCGCAGCAGCTGTGCCCACAGTGGTGCGAAGGGCAGGTTGAGGATCAGCAGCACGATCATCGCGAGGAAGAACCCGGCGAGCAGGGCCCACACGATGTCGCCGGAGCGTTCGAGCAGCAGCGGTCCGGGTTGCAGGCCGTACTGCTGGAACGCGGCGAGCAGGATCGCCGCGGTCGCCGAGGTGGGCAGGCCCAGTGCCAGCAGTGCACCCATCGCGGTGCCGGCGGTGGCGTTGCCGGCGGCTTCGGGGCCGGCGACGCCCTGGATGGATCCCTTGCCGAACATGGGGGTGTCGCGGCGGCGGTCGAGGCGGCGTTCGGTGCCGTAGGCGAGGAAGGTGGGGACCTCGGCGCCGCCGGCGGGGATGACGCCGAAGGGGAGCCCGTAGCCGGTGCCGCGCAGCCACGCGGGCAGCGCGGCGCGGAACTCGGCGCGGGAGAGCCAGGGGCGTCCGATGGGCAGGACGGTCTCCTGGTCGGTGGTGCGGCCGAGTTTCGCGGCCTGGTGGAACACCTCGCCCAGCGCGAGCAGGGACACGGTAATCACGACGATGGAGATGCCGTCGAGCAGGGCGGGGAAGCCGAAGGAGAACCGTGGGCTGCCCGAGGGCTGGTCGATGCCGATCAGGGCCAGGGTCAGGCCGATGGCCAGGGCGGCGAGGCCGCGGATGGCGGAGTCGGCGACGACCGCGGAGATCGCGACGAAGGCGAACACGGCGAGGGCGAGGAACTCGGCGGGCCCGAACCCGGTGGCGAGCTCGGCGAGGGTGGGGGCGAAGAACACCACCAGCACGGAGGCGATCATGCCGCCGATGAAGGCGCCGATGGCGGCGGTGGCCAGTGCCTGGGCGGCCTTGCCGCGCTGGGCCATGCGGTAGCCCTCGAAGGAGCTGGCGATGGCGGTGGAGTTGCCGGGGGTGTTCATCAGGATCCCGGCGATGGAGTCGCCGAACAGCCCGCCGAAGTAGATGCCGGTGAACATGATCAGGGCGTTGGTCGGTTCGAGGACGAACGTCAGCGGCAGCAGCAGCGCCACCGCCATCGACGAGCCGAGGCCGGGCAGGACGCCGACGGCGGTGCCGAGCAGGGCGCCGAGGAAGACGAACAGCAGTGCGGAGGGGCTGAGGACGTCGGCGAAGCCGCCGAGCAGGTTGGTGAGCTGGTCCATCACAGGCCACCTCCCAGGAGGCCGACGAAGCCTGCGGGCAGGGAGATGCCGAGCAGACCGCTGAACACGACCTGGATCGCGGAGGCCAGTGCGAGGCCGGCCAGGACGACCGGCAGCCACTTGCGGTTGCCCAGTGCGGCGGCGAGGGCGGTGAACAGGCCGGTCGCGGAGAGGATCCAGCCCAGCCAGGGCAGGACGACGATGAAGGCGACGACGCCGCCGACCGCGGTGAGCACGGCCGGGGCGTTCACCCCCTCCGGATCGGTGCGACCCGCGGGATCCTCGCCCGTGTCACCGGCGGCCGTGGCCCCGGAGGCCGGGGCGGGGCCACGGCCGCGCCGGCGGCGATCGCCGGCTCCGGGGTCCGGGCGGGGGTGTCGTACTCGCGGCGCGGCCGCAGGATGTCGAAGGCCAGCCCCACCGCGACGACGAAGCACAGCACCGCGACGATCCACGGCATCGTCGTCGGGCCGAACAGGCCGCCGTCACCGACGACCTCCATCGTCAGCGTGCCGTAGACCAGGAACAGCCCCAGCGCGGTCAGGATCGCGGGCACGACCAGCGCGCCCCTCGACAGGTGTGGCGGACGGCGGCTCATGCCAGCCCCAGCTCCTTCAGAAGATCGTCGATGCGGCGCTGCTCGCTGACCAGGAACTCGCCGAAGTCGTCGCCGTAGGCCTCGCTGCGCACCCACCGGTTGCGCTCCACCGACTCGGCCCACGACTCGGTCCCGACCATCTCGCGGGTGATCTGCTCCAGCTCCGCCCGCTCCTCCGGGGTGATCCCGGCCGGGGCGACGAGACCGCGCCAGTTCACGAGGTCGACCTGCGGCAGCCCGAGCTCGTCCATCGTCGGCGCGTCCACGCCCTCCAGACGCTCCGGGGAGACGACGGCCAGCACCCGCAGCTGCCCGGCCTCGACGAGGTCGCGGAAGTCGTTGTACCCCGAGATCCCGACGCCGACGGTGCCGGCCGCCGTCGACAGCAGGCTGAGCGTCAGCTCGCCGCCGCCCGGGTGCGGGGTGTAGACGAGGTCCTCGACCGGCACCCCGCGGGCCTGCGCCAGCTGCGCGGCCACCATGTGGTCGATGCCGCCCGCGGAGCCGCCGCCGACCGGCAGGCCGCGCGGGTTCTCCTTCCACGCGGCGAGGAAGTCCTCCAGCGTGCGGAACGGCGAGTCCGCCGGCACCGCGATCACCTCGAAGTCCTCGGCGACACGGGCGATCGGCGTCGTGTCCTCCAGGCTCAGCGGGCTGTTGGCCTGGCTGATGCCGCCGAGCATCACGGTCCCGGTGACCATCATGGTCGTCTCCTCACCGGCCAGGCCGGCGAGCTGGTTGAGACCGATCGTCCCGCCCGCGCCGGGGATGTTGACGACCTGCACGGTGTTGACGACGTTGCCCGTGCGCATGGACTGCTGCGCCTCGCGGGCGACGAGGTCCCAGCCGCCCCCGGCGGCTGCGGGGGCGATGAGGGTGAGGTTGGAGCGCGCTGCCTGACCCTGCCCGGAACGGGCGGCGTCGGCGAACGCGGTCACCGCGAGAGCGGCGACGAGGACGATTCCCAGGGCTGCAATGACCTGCCGTCGTGGCATGGCCGGAGACGTTGGCACAGATCACCGCGGTCGCCAATGTCCGGTTCCGGAAACTCTACGAACGCTGTGAACACAACGAACTGTTCCTCGACTCGTCCGTTTCGCTGGATATCGTTCCGCCGTCCGCACGCGCTTGATGGGGAGCGACATGACGATCTGTGTGGCCTACGGCCCGACGCCCGAGGGCGCTGCCGCGCTCGACCTGGCCGTCCGCGAGTCCCGGTTGCGGGGTGCGACCCTGGTCGCGCTCGCGACCGAGCGACAGGAGCGGTTCGACCCCGACTCCGACGCCCACGACGGCGGCACGCTGCGCGCCGACATCGAGGCCCGCCTCGCGTCGCTGCGGGCCGACGGCGACCCGGGCACCGACGTCCGCGTCGTCGACGACGGCGGCGACCCCGCCGAGGCACTCCTGGACCTGGCCGCCGCGCAGGACACGGAGCTGCTCGTCGTCGGGGTCAAGCGGCGCAGCCCGGTCGGGAAGCTGCTCACCGGCAGCACCGCTCAGCGGATCATCCTGGAGTCGCCGATCCCGGTGCTCGTGACCCACGCCGCCGCCCGGTAGGCGCCGGTCACCGGGCGACGGCGGTCGCGGCGGCGACGCTGGCCCGCCAGATCGCCATCGCCGACCACAGCACGAACACCTGCACCGGCAGTTCCAGCGCGTCCGGCAGCTGCGCGGCGTACGACGGCCGCAGCGCCCCCGTCCGCCACACCCGGCCGGCCTCGTTGACGGCGTCGGCCGTCGTCAGCAACGCGAACCGCCGCCCGACGCCCGACCCGGCCAGCCGGTACGTCAGGTCCCCGATCTCGATGTTCCAGTGTGGTCGCGACAGCGGGCCGTCCGGATGGTCCACGGAGCGCAGGATGTGCGCGCGCAGGTCGCCCTCCAGCGCGAACCGGGCGATGCCCTCCGAGCGCAGCGCGTAGGGATGGCCGTCGATCACGAGGTCCCGATGGCGTTGCCAGGTACGCGCCGTCCAGCCGGTGACGGGGCGGCCGTCGTGGCTCACCTCGTAGCGCACGTGGAACAGCCCGACCCGGGAGGACGTGGCACGCAGCATGGTCCGAGAGCCTGCCACCGTCGCGCCGATTCCGGGAGGATCGACGCGTGCGACGTGCGGTGGTGCTCGCCGCGATGGCGGCGTGCTCGGGTGTGGTGGACGTCTGGGCGGTCGGCTCGCTCGGCGGCGCGTTCGCCGGCGTGGTGACGGGGAACCTCGTGACGACCGGGGCCGCGACGGCAGCCGGACGGTGGGGTGATCTCGTCGCGCCGGTCGTCGCCGTCGCCGGGTTCGTCGTGGGCGTCGCGCTGTGGACGTTCGGACGGCGACGGTGGCCGGCCGCGGTCGCCGCGCCGTTGCTCGCGGAGCTGCTCCTGCTCGTCGTGCTCGCGGTGCTCTGGCCGTCGGCCGGCGCCCCGGCCGTGCTGCTGCTCGCCGGGGCCGCGATCGCGATGGGCGGGCAGAGCAGCGTCGCGCTGCGCCTGGGGGAGTCGTCGACCTACCTGACGGGCACGCTCACCGGCGCCGTCGCCGACCTCGCCGCGGGGGAGGCCCGGCGGTGGAGCGCGGTGCGCCAGCTCGGTGCGCTCGTGCTCGGCGCGGTCGCCGGTGGGCTGCTGCTGGTGCACCTGCCGGGTGCGGTGCCCGCGCTCGCGGCGGTGCCGCTGCTCGTGGCAGTGGTCGTGCAGGGCGCGGGGGAGTGGCGACGGACCTGACCTGTCACACGGTCCGGGGAATGCCGGGGCCGGGCCCGGTCGTTGGCAACGCTCAGCAGACGAGCGACCCGAGGAGTCCCGTGAGCACCGCCCTGTCGAGCCGCCTCCGGCTCAGCCCACCGGTCGCCTTCGCCGTCGTCGCGGCGACCTTCGTCTGGTTCCTCGCCGCGTCGTCGGCGCCGTCCCCGCTCTACGTCGTCTACCAGGAGCGGTTCGCCTTCACCGAGTTCACCCTCACCGCGGTCTTCGCGGTGTACGTGCTCGCCCTCATCGCGGCGCTGCTCGTCGTCGGTGCCCTGTCCGACCACGTGGGACGACGGCCGGTGCTGCTCGGCGCGATCGCGCTGGAGATCGTCTCGTTGCTGCTGTTCCTCGCCGCCGACGGCGTGGGCTGGTTGCTCACCGCCCGCGTCGTGCAGGGGATCGCGACCGGCGCGGCGACGGCGACACTGCCGGCGACCGTCGTCGACCTGGCGGCGCGGCGACCCGGCCCGGGCCGGCCTGGTCAACGGCACCGCCCCGCTCGCGGGGCTCGGCCTCGGCGCGCTCGCCTGCGGCGCACTCGTCGAGTTCGCCCCGGCACCGACGCGGCTGGTGTGGGTGCTGCTCACCGCGGGCCTGCTGGTCGCGGCGCTGCTGGTGGCGCTGATCCCGGAGACGATCGACCGGCGGCCGGGCGCACTGCGGTCGCTGCGGCCCCGGGTCGGGGTACCGGCGCGGGTCCGTCCCGGCTTCGCGGTGATCGTGCCGATCCTGATGGCGAGCTGGGCACTCGGCGGGCTGTACATGTCGCTCGGGCCGTCGGTCGTCGTCGACGTCTTCGGCGTCCGGAACCATCTGGTCGGCGGCCTGGTCGTCGCGGCGCTCTGCCTCACCGGCGCGCTGACCGCGTTCCTGCTGCGCGGGCGCACCCCGGCCCGCGTGCTGACGCCGGCCGCGGCGTTGCTGGCCGTCGGCACCCTCGTGACGCTGACCGGGGTGGTGACCGGCGTGCTCGTCGTCGCGACCGTCGGGACGCTCGTCGCCGGCGTCGGGTTCGGCTCGGCGTCCTTCGCGACGTTCGGGACGCTGTCGGCGCTCGCCGCCCCGCACGAGCGCGGTGAGCTGTTCGCCGCGACCTACACGCTGGCGTACCTCTCGTTCAGCGTCCCCGCGATGATCGCCGGGGTGGCCGCGACCGCGGGTGGGCTGCGCCCGACGGCGCTCGCCTACGGCGGTGTGGTCGTCGTCCTGGCCGTCGTCGCGTCGGTCCTCGGCCGGAAGGCGGCGGTTCCCGCCACCGGGGACCGGGTCCCGGCGGCGAACAGCACCCGCTGATCGGCCGACGGAGGGGCCCGGGCACTGGTCCGTTCGTCTGGTTCGCGTTACTGCGTCCGTCGCCGATCGCGTGCGTCCGACCACTCACCGCGCACGTCCGCGACGAGCGGAGGTGACGGGTTGAACCGGCCGGGGTGGGCGTGCCTACCGTGTCGGCCGCCGTCCGGGCCCTCCCCGAACCGTGCCCGGACGGCGACGCAACTGCTCCCCACCGCACGGAGAAGCGAACATGGCAGGACGGCACCGCAAGCCCACCGACACCGGCCGCACCGCGGCCCGGATCGGCGCCGCCGCCGCGATGGCCGCGGCACCGCTCGGCATCGTCGGCACCGCGTCGGCCGCCCCCTCGGCCCCGGCCGCACCCTCGGTCGAGAAGACCGCCACCTGGGACGAGCTCGCGCACTGCGAGAGCACCAGCGACTGGCAGGCCGACACCGGCAACGGATTCAAGGGCGGGCTGCAGTTCACCCCGACCACGTGGAAGTCGTTCGGCGGCACCGAGTTCGCCTCCAGCCCCGAGCAGGCGTCGAAGTCGCAGCAGATCGAGGTCGCCAAGAAGGTCCAGGACGAGCAGGGCTGGAAGGCCTGGCCGTCCTGCACGAAGAAGCTCGGCTGGCGCTGAGGCCGGTCTGCGGCACACTCGGTCCATGAGTGCCGATCTGGATCCCGTCCGGCGCATCGTGGCCGAGGACAGCGGCCTGTGCACGGTCGCCGTCGTCCGCCCCGACGGGCGCCCGCACACCTCACTCGTGAACGCCGGCGTCCTCGACCATCCGGTGACCGGCTCACCCGTCGCCGCCTACGTGACGTACGGCCCGGTGAAGCTGCAGGCGTTGCGCACGCGGCCCGCGACGTCGCTGCACTGGCGGTCCGGCTGGCGCTGGGTCGCCGTCGAGGGCTCGTCGGAGATCATCGGGCCGGACGACCCGGTCGACGGCGTGGACGTCCCCCGGCTCCTGCGCGACGTCTTCGCCGCCTGCGGCGGGACGCACGACGACTGGGCCGAGTACGACCGCGTGATGGCCGAACAGCGGCGTGCGGCCGTCCTGGTGGAGCCGGTGCGGGTCGTGGGGAACTACTGACCCCGCTGCGTCCGGAGGTTCTCCAGCATCGTCGTCGCGGCGGCGTGGAGCTGCGCGCACGTGCCCTCGACGGTGCGCCGGTCGGCGTGCTCGGCGAGGGGAGTGACCTGGAGCTGGGCTCGGAGTGAGGAGCCGTCGGCGACGTCGAGGACGACCTGGCAGAACGGCAGACCCGTGCCCTGGGCGGGTGGTGAGCTCTGGACGGCGCCGAAGCCGGCGAGGGTGATGACCTGCGATGTCGGTTCGGCGCCGATGGCGACCGACGCGTCGTCGGTGAAGGTCTGCAGGTTGTAGCCGAGCCCGTGATTGCTGGACCAGGTGCAGACCCTCGAGGTTCCGCTGTGGCTCGCGTTCGCGCTACCCGGGCGCAGATCGAGTTCCTCTCGTCCCTGGTCCGTGAGCGCTGCACACGGATCGACGCGGGAGACGTCCAGCGCGTACGGCCGTTCCGGAAACGGCTCCCGATAGTCATCGTGCCCGGCGCATCCGGTGGTGAGTTCCAGTGCCACGAGAAGTGCTCCGCACGTGATGGCCAGGACGATCCGCCTCATGGGGAGACGAGCTTCCTGAACTCGGCCTCGATGTCGTCGTCCGTGAAGCCGTAGCCGAACGCGCTGGCGCGAAGCGCGACGACCGCCGCGCGCAGCTCGGCACAGTGCGCCCAGTGGATGGAGACGATCCGGTCGATCTTCGGTTGGAATGCGGCGACCGCATCGTGTCGCGCGGCGGCCGGGACCGAATCGGCAAGAATGGATTTCCTGCGAAACCGTGGTGCGCCGGAATGCCGGGCGCACTACTGCCCCTGCTGCTCGCGGAGGTTCTTCAGCATCGTCGTCACCGTGGATCCCAACCGGGCACAGACCTCGTCGATGGTCGGAGGCGGCGAGTCGTCCCGGGTCGGATTGGCCTGTAGCTGTGCACGCAGTGACGCGCCGTCGGCGACGTCGAGGACCACCTGGCACAGGGGCAGACCGCTTCCCGGTGCAGGTGGGGTGCTCCGAACCGCACCGAAGCCGGCGACGGTGACCACTGTCGACGTCGGTTCCGCGCCGATCGTCGCGACGGCACCGATGTCGAAGGTCTGCAGGTTGTATCCGAGGCCGCGGTTGCCAACCCAGGTACATCCACGGGACGTCCCACCGTGAGATTTCCCAGGGCGCCCGTTACGGACGCCCATCTCCGCCCGTTCGTCCGCGGACAGCGCGGTACACGGGTCGACCCGTTACACGTCGATCGCAAAAGGCCTCGGAGGGAACGGGGTGTCCTCCGTTCCGGGATGTCCGGATCCACACCCGGCCGCCGACACGACGACCGTCAGCAACGCGCCGGCGATGCGGATCCGTCTCATGCCGTCCCCAGGTTCTGAAAGGTGCGTTCGATGTCGGCGTCGGTGAACCCGTATCCGCGAGCCGTGGCATGGAGGGCGTCGACGGCGGCCCTCTGTCTCGCGCCGGGTTTGATGGAGGGTGTCAAGCCAGGAGATGATGAGCAGCGATGGCAGCCCCACGGAAGCACCCCAACGAGCTGCGGGAACGAGCGATCCGGCTGGTCCTCGACGCCAAGGCCGACCCTGTCAACGCCGGCACGAACGTCTGCCGCCGTATCGGTGACCAGCTGGGAATCCTTCCGGAAACCCTGCGCGGCTGGGTGAAGCAAGCCGAGATCGACGCTGGATCCCGGCCTGGGACGACGACCGATCAGGCCGCTCGGCTGGCGGAGCTGGAGCGGGAGACCCGTGAACTCCGCCGGGCCAACATCATTCTCAAGTCCGCTTCGGCTTTCTTCGCGGCGGAGCTCGACCGCCCGCAACGGTAGTCACCGACTACATCGACAAGAACAGGAACGAGTTCGGGGTCGGGCCGATCTGTGCCGTGCTGAAAGACGCCGGTATCCCGATCGCCCCGAGTGCCTACTATGCGGCGAAGACCCGTCCACCCTCGGCCCGGGCGGAACGCGACATCCTCGTCTCCGCCGAGATCGCACGCGTGCACGCCGAGAACTACGGCGTCTACGGCGTCCGGAAAGTCTGGGCACAGCTGGGCCGCGAAGGCGGCGTGGACGACCGGCCGGTCGCGCGGTGCACCGTCGGCCGGCTCATGAAAGCCGCAGGCCTGCGCGGTGTCCGGCGGCAGCGGGTGCCGCGGACCACCATCCGTGCCGACAGCCCCGACCTGCGCCCGGACCTGGTCGAGCGCGACTTCACCGCGACGGCCCCGAACCGGTTGTGGGTCGCCGACATCACCTACATCTAGACGCATTCCGGTTGGGTGTATGCCTCGTTCGTCTTGGACGCGTTCTCCCGGAGGATCGTGGGTTGGCAGCTGTCACGTCATCTCTACACCGATCTCGCCCTAGACGCACTCAACATGGGGATCTGGATCAGGGAACGCAGCGGTGCAGATCTGTCGCGGTTAACGCATCATTCGGACCGCGGTGTCCAATACGTTGCCATTCGCTACACTGAGCGGCTCGGCGAAGCTGGTGTCGTCGCTTCCGTCGGGTCGGTCGGCGATTCCTATGATAACGCGATGGCGGAGGCATTCAACTCGTTGTTCAAGGCCGAATTGATCCGCAACAAGGGGCCGTGGGCGGGGATCAGCGACCTTGAACTCGCGGTCGCCGAGTACGTCGACTGGTACAACCACCGCCGACTACACGGCGAACTCGGCTTCGTCCCGCCGGTCGAGTACGAGATCCATAACGCCACCACCACGACCGCCCGGCAGCCCGCCGGAGCATGAGAACTCAGCCTCTACCAAACCCGGCACTTGACACTCAGTTCGTCGTGATGTGCCCAGTGGACGTCGACGATCGCGTCGATCTTGCGCTGGAAACTGTCGCGGGCATCCCGGGAGACGGGATCACCGCCGCAGGCGATGACCTGAAGACGCTGACTGTTCGACGTGATCGCCTCCTCGATGTCGTCCGCCTGTTTCCGCAGTAGTGCGGCTACCTGCAGCACGTTGTCCACGTGCACTTGTGCGACGAGTTCCGCGATCGAACGCTGCTGTTCCGGAGTCATGGACATGGCGTGAGAGTAGAGGGAGACCGTGGTGTGTCGGAGCGATTCACGGAAACCCGCCCAAGGTCCGTGGGCGGCTCGCAGGTGACACTGTTTCGCTGCCCGGGTGAGCAATTCGGTGGCGGCCCACAGCGCCCGGGGCTACCTTCCGTGTGGCTGGGCAGAGACGAAGGAGGTGACCCCCGTGAACGCGACATCGACATGGGTGCTCCCCTCCGGGGCCACGGTCGGGCGGTAGGTCGTCCGGGAGCGCCGTTCACGAACGCTCCCGAAGGGCACGACCATGCGACTCTCCTCCGCACAGCATCTCGACGACGGCGTCCTCGAACGCAGCGTCACCCTCGACGGGATCCCCGGGATCCTCTGGACACCCGCACCGGCGTCCAAGCCGGTCCCGCTGATCCTTCTCGGCCACCCCGGCGGACTGCGCCGGATGTATCCCAGGCTCGTCGCCCGGGCCCGGCGCTGCGTGGCGGACGGGTTCGCCGCGGCCACCATCGAGCTTCCCGGGAGCGGCGACCGGCCCCGTTCCACCGACGCCGAGGACGCCCGCGCCGAACTCCGTCGCGCGCTCCGGGCGGGCGAGCCGGTCGGCGACGAGATCGTCGACAGGCTCGTCCTCCCGCTCGTCGATGCGGCGGTACCGGAATGGCGGGCCGTCCTGGACGCCCTGCTCGCGCTCCCCGGGCTACGGGAGCCGGTCGGGTTCGCCGGGGGAGTGATCTCCGTCAGCGTCCGGCTGGCGGTGGTCGAACCGCGCATCGTGGCCGCGCTCCTGTTCGCCGGGAGCGTCGTGCCCCGCGCCGTGGTCGAGGAGGCCCGGCGGGTCACCGTTCCGCTGCTGGTCCTGCTGCAGTGGGACGACGAGGGGAACGACCGGCAGACGGCCCTGGACCTGTTCGACGCCTTCGGCTCCGAGGAGAAGACGCTGCACGCCAACATGGGCGGGCACACCGGCGTCCCGGCGTTCGAGGGCGACGAGGGGAGCCGATTCTTCGCCCGCCA
>NZ_MCIJ01000001.1:5623860-6135547 GCF_001932315.1 Pseudonocardia sp. Ae150A_Ps1
CACCATCCGTGCCGACAGCCCCGACCTGCGCCCGGACCTGGTCGAGCGCGACTTCACCGCGACGGCCCCGAACCGGTTGTGGGTCGCCGACATCACCTACATCTAGACGCATTCCGGTTGGGTGTATGCCTCGTTCGTCTTGGACGCGTTCTCCCGGAGGATCGTGGGTTGGCAGCTGTCACGTCATCTCTACACCGATCTCGCCCTAGACGCACTCAACATGGGGATCTGGATCAGGGAACGCAGCGGTGCAGATCTGTCGCGGTTAACGCATCATTCGGACCGCGGTGTCCAATACGTTGCCATTCGCTACACTGAGCGGCTCGGCGAAGCTGGTGTCGTCGCTTCCGTCGGGTCGGTCGGCGATTCCTATGATAACGCGATGGCGGAGGCATTCAACTCGTTGTTCAAGGCCGAATTGATCCGCAACAAGGGGCCGTGGGCGGGGATCAGCGACCTTGAACTCGCGGTCGCCGAGTACGTCGACTGGTACAACCACCGCCGACTACACGGCGAACTCGGCTTCGTCCCGCCGGTCGAGTACGAGATCCATAACGCCACCACCACGACCGCCCGGCAGCCCGCCGGAGCATGAGAACTCAGCCTCTACCAAACCCGGCACTTGACACTCAGTTCGTCGTGATGTGCCCAGTGGACGTCGACGATCGCGTCGATCTTGCGCTGGAAACTGTCGCGGGCATCCCGGGAGACGGGATCACCGCCGCAGGCGATGACCTGAAGACGCTGACTGTTCGACGTGATCGCCTCCTCGATGTCGTCCGCCTGTTTCCGCAGTAGTGCGGCTACCTGCAGCACGTTGTCCACGTGCACTTGTGCGACGAGTTCCGCGATCGAACGCTGCTGTTCCGGAGTCATGGACATGGCGTGAGAGTAGAGGGAGACCGTGGTGTGTCGGAGCGATTCACGGAAACCCGCCCAAGGTCCGTGGGCGGCTCGCAGGTGACACTGTTTCGCTGCCCGGGTGAGCAATTCGGTGGCGGCCCACAGCGCCCGGGGCTACCTTCCGTGTGGCTGGGCAGAGACGAAGGAGGTGACCCCCGTGAACGCGACATCGACATGGGTGCTCCCCTCCGGGGCCACGGTCGGGCGGTAGGTCGTCCGGGAGCGCCGTTCACGAACGCTCCCGAAGGGCACGACCATGCGACTCTCCTCCGCACAGCATCTCGACGACGGCGTCCTCGAACGCAGCGTCACCCTCGACGGGATCCCCGGGATCCTCTGGACACCCGCACCGGCGTCCAAGCCGGTCCCGCTGATCCTTCTCGGCCACCCCGGCGGACTGCGCCGGATGTATCCCAGGCTCGTCGCCCGGGCCCGGCGCTGCGTGGCGGACGGGTTCGCCGCGGCCACCATCGAGCTTCCCGGGAGCGGCGACCGGCCCCGTTCCACCGACGCCGAGGACGCCCGCGCCGAACTCCGTCGCGCGCTCCGGGCGGGCGAGCCGGTCGGCGACGAGATCGTCGACAGGCTCGTCCTCCCGCTCGTCGATGCGGCGGTACCGGAATGGCGGGCCGTCCTGGACGCCCTGCTCGCGCTCCCCGGGCTACGGGAGCCGGTCGGGTTCGCCGGGGGAGTGATCTCCGTCAGCGTCCGGCTGGCGGTGGTCGAACCGCGCATCGTGGCCGCGCTCCTGTTCGCCGGGAGCGTCGTGCCCCGCGCCGTGGTCGAGGAGGCCCGGCGGGTCACCGTTCCGCTGCTGGTCCTGCTGCAGTGGGACGACGAGGGGAACGACCGGCAGACGGCCCTGGACCTGTTCGACGCCTTCGGCTCCGAGGAGAAGACGCTGCACGCCAACATGGGCGGGCACACCGGCGTCCCGGCGTTCGAGGGCGACGAGGGGAGCCGATTCTTCGCCCGCCACCTGAAGTGACGCCTCGGGCTGGGCCTGACCGCTTTCGCTGGTGGCGCTGCTCGGCTCGCCGATCTCAACGTGCTGGTGCCGACCGGCGGAAGCGGCGACACTCGGTCACGCCCGACGGTGGGTGCGGTCCTCGGAGATCGGCGGCTTCCCCCGCTCGATCAACTCGAGTGCCCGCGGTCCGTACAACGTCCACGCCGGAATCCGGATCGCCTCCGAAAGACGAGATCGGGTCAGCGTCCGTTTGAGGCGTGCCCCCGGCTGTGCCGCAGCACCGCTGTCGTCCACGAGCACCGCTCGGCCATCGGATAAGAGGCCGTCCACCGGATGACCGTCGACGGTCGCCCGGAGCCTGACCTCGCTGCTGCCAACTTGCTCCAGCACCTCGTAGAGCCGATCGGCGAGGTCGTCGTCGAGCTCATGGTGCACCGGCGGAACCGCATCGGCGGCAGCCGATGCGGCATCGAGCAGCTCCGCTCCGACGCCGCCCCTGTCACGCCAGAGGTCGGCGTCGCCGACGACAACCAGCCGGGACCGCGCACGAGTGATCGCGACATTCCACAGCTCCGGCTGCTGGTCGATCCAGTCGAATCGTCGGGGAGCCTCGTTCCTGCCCGCGACGAGGGAGAGCACCATGACGTCGCGCTCGCCGCCCTGGAACTTGTGCGCGGTTCCCACCTGCACCCGATCACCGAACTGACCAGCCAGCTCGGTGACCAACTCGGCCTGTGCTCGATAGGGAGTGACGACACCGATCGTCGCGGTGTCGGGGAGGTCCCGGATCAGCTCACCGAGTACCGCGTCGATCTCGGTCGCCTCGGCGTCATTGCGCCACGACCTTCCGGACGGCCCGCGGACGGCGTGACCTGCCACGTCCCGCCATCGCAGCGCCGGCCCGGGCAACCTGACCCGGCCGGGGGCGGCCGGATCGGTGAACACGGTGAGGCGGCCCTTGTAGAAGAGTCTGTTCACCACACCCGCGATATCGGGATGGCAGCGGTAGTGCTCGTCGAGAAGGATCGCTGGACCTGATCGTTGTTCGGCAGCGGCGAACGCGGAGTGTCGGACGGGGGACAGCCGGTGCTCGGACAGCCAGGCTCGCGGGACCTTCCACCGGCTGCGCAGGGTGGCGTCGGTGCCGGGGTCCACGTTCGTGATGTGGCTCAGTTGCATCGGGTCACCGATGACGAGGGCCCGTTTGGCCCGATAGAGCAGCGGCACGATGGATGGGATCGTGCACTGGCTGGCCTCGTCGATCACGACCAGATCGAACAGACCCTCGCCGATCGGGAAGCGTCGAGCAGCCAGGCTCGTCGACGCCCAGGCCGGGAGATAGGGGAGTGCCCGGCGGAACTCCCCCCAGTCCGTCCGGTCCGACGCGGAGGCCTGCTGGAGTTCACGGATCTGACGGTGGCCGTCCCGGGCCCGTCGTGCCACGACGTCTGCGGTCAGCGCTCTTCCCCAGGTGGCGCGTCGCGTCTCGGCCTCGGTCAGGGCGGACTGCACGGCCAGATCGTCGACGCCACCGACAAGCTCCCGCAGCCGGGTCCGGTCTCGGTCGGCTTTCCCCCAGCGGCCTAGGGCAGCACAGATCTGCGACGTGTCGCCGGCCGCCTTGTCCGCATCGTCGAACCGCCCGAGTGGGGAGAAACGGTGATCAGCTGTGTCGGCCCCGATGAAAGACCGAAGGAACCGACGCCGGCGCCAGTCACCGAACCAACGGGCCTTGGCGAGCGAGGCGGCTCGATCGACCCAGCTCGGAGGGGCCGCGCGCGAGAACGGGGCAGGATCCGCCCTGAGCCGGACTTCCTCGGTGTGACAGGCTCGTTCGGCGGCGAGTAGCTCGTTCTCGCGCCGGGCGATCGTGTCGAGCTCATCTCGGGCCCGGGACCAGCTCCGGTCGGCTGCTCGTAGCGCACGGTGCCGTGTCTCCACGTCCGGTGCGGATTTTTGTGCTCGGAGCAGTCCCGCCACGATGGCCTGTTCTCTCTGACGTGCAGCGCGGTTGCCGGTGCGGACCACGAATCCGGGGGCGATCCGGTGACAGCGTTCGACAACCTCGTCGACGGCCGTGTTGTTCGTCGATGCGACGAGGACACTCTGGCCGGCTGCGGTGGCTGTCGCGACCGTGTCGACGACGAGTTGACTCTTTCCCGTCCCGGGGGGACCGGTGGCAACAGTGAGGCGGCGTGTCATGGCGCAGCGGATGACCGCCTCCTGTGCGTCGTTGCCAGGAAGTGGAGTGACGAGTGAAACCTCGGCCTTCGGTACGTCGTCGGTCGAGGTGTCGGGATGGAGCGCGGCGAGCGCCGTTCCAGCGATCGATGTGGGCCGAGCGATGATCTGGACGTAGTCCTTCAGCAAGCCCTTGGCGGCCGAACTGGTCGGAAGCCCGAACAGGATCGCGGCGTTTCGGGCACCCTCGCCGGGGGTTGCGATGTCGACGCGACCGGCCAGATGCTCGGGGCGCAGCTGCTCCACCGAAGGCAGTCCGAACGGGTCCCGGAGCAGCTGGTCGGCATCGGTCGCCATCCGCGCCGACTCGCCGAAGTGCCAGCTCGGCCGGTAGGACCAGAGCAGGCGGGCGGCCTCGTCCTCCTCCAAGCAGGAGGAAACCAGTCCGGGATGAGGTACGACGTCGCTGATCGGCCGCAGTCGTACCGCACCGCCGTCGTCGACGACCTCGACGCGACGTATCAGCAGCGGTGCGCACAGTGGTTGTCCGCTCTGCGTCCCACTGGGCGCGGAGCGGTGCAACACGACCGTAGGCCAGCCCGCCCACAACGTCGGGCCGTGCTCGCTTCGAGCCGACTCGATCAACGCGTCGGCCCCCTCGGGCACCGGAACTGTTCCGTCCGGGTCGAGGACGCCTCGAAGCACTCGTTCAGAGCCGGTCAGGTCGACGTAGTCGTCGCCACCCACTGCCATCAGTCCGGGCCTGGTCGTGTCGGCGCGTACGATGTCGGCGTAATAGCCGAGGAGCCGTGACCAGTCTGGTGCGACGCCCGCATCGTCGTCCGACTCGGGGGCGGTCGCCGCGAAGCTTCGAGCGCTGGCCTCTTCGCCGACTCGTGATTCGGCTGACGTGCGGCCGGAGGGGCGTGCGGCGATGACGATCGAGCCCACGACGTGGTCCGAGGACTTCAGAGGCGTCTGCGGAGGTTCCAGTCCGAGCAGCCTCTGGTGGACGGCGTCGTAGAGATCGTCGACAGAGACGAAACCACCGCCGGTCGTACCCGCGGAGCCGCTGCTCAGAACCTTCACGACGGCGTCGGTGAAGACCGATGCCGTGGGGTTTCCGGACTCATCGATGGGTCCAGAAAAAGAGTACTCGTCCACGTCGGACGATGCGAGAACATAGACGCCACGGGGGCGGACCGGAGCTGTGCGAGTAAGTGGTGTGGTGCTCACGCCTTTGGTCGGGCGAGTGCGGAATCCGCTGGTGAAGGCGCCGCTCTGGCACGTATCGAACAGGGCGACCTTCTGCGCCGCATAACTGTCCTCGAGGCAGTTGTTGACGAAAGTAGCGGAGATCCCGGTACCGGTCAGATCATGAGGGTCGGTGTCGGTCGCGACGAAGGCGAACTCGCCGTCCGGTCGGACCGCACCGTGGCCGGAGACGTAGAGAAGCAGGAGCTCGTCGTCCACGCTCTCCTGGCAGAAGTTGGTGATTGCGGCGCGCATCCGCAGGGCGTCAAGATCGGCGAGAACTTCGACGTCGAAGCCGCCGATCGTTGGCTCGCTCAAGACGGCTCGGAGCTCGTCCCTGTCGACTCTCGCTGAAGGCAGGCGGGCCCAGCGGTCGTTGTGGTGGATCTCGTTGCCGATCAGCAACGCTCGTCGGCGTCGCGGAACGCTCACAGTACGGTGCCGTCGTCCGGGAGCGTCGAGCTGTCCGCGCCTGTGGGCGATTTCCCTTCGAAGAAGCGCTCGATCACAGCTCGCTGCGCAGCATCAGGTTTGCCGGTGTAGGTCAAGGAACGGTCTCCGTCATGGAGAGTCACCGACATCCGGCGATCCTGGGCGCACCACGCTTGGATCGCGGTCGTGAGAACGTCGGCGACGTGCGGGACATACCACCGACCGATGACCGCAAGCGTACCGGCCGCCGCGACAAGCTCGATCGCGCTCTTCGTTCCGTCCGGAGCGAGTTGTCGTGACCGACGAGTCACGGTGATGCCCGCCCCCGCGATTGTCGGATCGTCGACCAACGCCGCACGGAGATCCTGCGCCGAACGCTCGCGCCTGCGTGGATCGCTTCCGACGTGCACAGTCACCGTCAGCTCGTGATCGCTCATCGATACCCTCTTCTGCGTTTCGCGGTAATGTCGGTGATCGTAGTCTTGCTCGATGCGTCAGTGGGTACCGCCGCTCAGGGTACGGTCGCGGACAGTTGTTCCGGTGAGGACTGTTGTGCGTCGACCGATTGGAATCGAGAGACGCAGGGTCATTCGTGAGGGGAGCGATCATCTGGTGCGGGGATTCGAGGCCGGCTTGCCCGCCGCGCGGGTTCCGTTCACAAGGTGGACGGTCTCGCAGGACTTGGACGCCCGGACTTTACGAAGCTCACCAATCCCATTCGCAGGCGCGGCTCCGGGTGCCCGACCTGAATCTCGCCGGAACCGACGGCGCCACGACGTCGTCCAAGCCGCATGACTCTCACCGCCACGGGCCCGGCCGGATCACCGCACTTTCCGGACGACCCCGACCCGGTCCTCTACGGACGTCTCCTGCGCCGCGCCCACGTCACCGGCCGCTGTCCCGTATGGATCCACCCCGACGACCTCGAACACACCCTCGACCGCCCGACCGATCCACGCGCACTCGCCGAGGCGATCGACGCCCTCGACGGCCGCGACGTCCTCGACCGCTGGTGGCCCGGCCCCTGTTCCTCCGAGTGTCCGTGCGGCGAGGCCCTTCCGGCCGCGATCCCGCAGGCGACCGCGGTGGCGCCGGAGACCGACCCGGCACACCGCCTCGATAGGTTCGACGCCGCCGTCGAGCTGGTCGAGTGTCCGCCGCGGAGCCTGGCGGTCGTCGACGCGTACCGCCCGGCCGATACTCCGGCCGCCCTTGGATGGGCGGGGATCTGCAACTATCCGCACCAGGATCTCGTGTCGTTGGCTGCGGTGCTCCGGTACTGGGAGTCGCGGTGGGGCGCGCTCGTCGTGTTCATGAGCCGGTCGCGGATGGAACTGTCGGTCGCCCGACCCCCGATGTACGACGACGAATGCGAGCAGGCCGCCGCCGAGCACATCGCGTTCTGCCCGGACCAGCAAGACCCGCAGAACGGCGACTTCTACACCCTGTCGCGTTACGCCGGCATGATCCGTGGCGCCCGCTCGTGGCACTTCTGGTGGGACTGAGATGACCACCTACGCACACGACCCCGCCGCGTCGGCGATCGTCTCCACCTGGCTCTCGGCGGTGCTCTGGTCCGCCTACTCCGAGGGCGAGGCCGGGCAGCTCCGCCCCGCGGATCTCCTCGCCACCCTGCGGGACCCGGACCGTCCACTGCCCGACGGCGACGACGAACGTGTCCGGCTCGTCCACGCGCTCGGCCGCCTGCTGGCCCGGACGCCCGGGCGGGCGTTCCGTGAGACCGTCGTGCGGGAGGTGCGTGCCGAGCTCGACGCCGTCCTCGACGCCGACGCCGGTGAGCTCACCGGACGGGCACTCCAGGCCGTCCGGCACGTCCGGGGCGACGTCCACGAGGGACACGTCGCGACCGCGGACGCCGTGCTCGAGGCCGATCCGCTCGAACCCGTCGGCCTGCTGACCACGGTCGAACCCCACTCGGCCGCGGTCGCCGCGGTGCACTGGCTACGGGCGGCGGCCCGCTGGGTGGCGGAGGTCGCCGGGCACTCCGTCGCCGACGTCGTCGCGCTCGCCGAGGCGATCGAGCACGAGGACCTCGGCGTCGCGAGGGAGGTCCTGGTCATGCGCCAGGACGAGCCCGACGAGGAGGTCGTGCGTGATCTCCTGCAGGAGGCGGTACTCGCCGGGCGCGGGATCTTCGTCGTCTGCCCGGACAGGCCCGACCCCGACACCGACCACGAGCACCGGGTCCTCACGACGGTGCTGCACTCGCTCGAACCGGGGCGGTGCCTGGTGGACGGCCTGATCCGGGGCATCCAGGGCTGCTTCCGGGTCTACGCGGACGCGATGACCACCCGGGAGCGTCCGGGCGTGGATCCGAGCGAACCGGGGCCAGAGTGGGCCGTCGAGCTGCGGAACCGGTTCGTCGCCGAGCTACAGGAGGAGGCGTGACGACGGAGACGGCCGACCGGATCGTCGACCTTCGGCCCGGATGAATCGTCCTTTTCCTCCTTGACCGTCCCGGTCGGCCCCGCTGTGCTGGGCTCCGGGGAAGGGGGGGCCACATGACCGTCGAGAACGCTCGACCACCACTGGCAGGACCGCTCGGCATGAGCGGCCGGGCACCGGCACCGGACCTGGCGCGCGGTGCGATGCTGCTGCTCATCGCGCTCGCGAACACGCCGTTCTACCTGTACGGCCGCGAGCACTCCCAGGCCGGCTTCCACCCGGTCGAGGGTTCGGTCGTGGACAAGATCGTGCAGGCGGTGCTCATCACGGGCGTGGACATGCGGGTGTACCCGATGTTCGCGTTCCTGTTCGGTTACGGGCTGGCGGTGATCTACCGGCGTCAGAGGGCGAAGGGCGTGCCGGAGCGGGACGCGTACCGGCTGCTGCAGCGACGCAACCTCTGGTTGCTCGTGTTCGGATTCGTGCACGCGGCCCTGCTGTGGGGCGGGGACGTCCTCGGTGCGTACGGCCTGTGCGGGCTGCTGCTCGTGTGGCTGTTCGTCCGCCGGGCCGACCGCACGCTGCTGGTGTGGGCCGGTGTGGGCACCGGCGTCCTGGTGCTGCTCGCCGGGTTCGCGGTCTTCGGTGCGTGGGCCGTGCTGACCGTGGGTGCGTCCGCCGGGGGCGGGATGCCGGCGGACATGACGGCCAGCGCCTCCCAGCCGTCCGTGCTTGCGGCGGTCGGGGACCGGCTCGCGCTCTGGCCACTGATCACGCTCGGCCAGGGCGTGGTCGGGCTGACGGTCCCGATCGCGATCGGGCTCGGCTTCTGGACCGCGCGGCGCCGGATCCTGGAACAGCCGGAGCAGCACCTGCGGCTGCTGCGGGTGACGGCCGTCGTCGGGATCGCACTGGGCTGGGCGGGCGGCCTGCCGCACGCGCTGGCGCACGTCGGCGTCATCGGCGGGTGGGACGAGATCATGTGGGTGTTCGCGGCGACGCAGCTGGTCACCGGCCTGGCCTGCGGCGTCGGCTACGTGGCGCTGTTCGGGCTGATCGGGAGCCGGCTCGCCGGGCGGCCGCTCGGCCCCGTCGGCTCGGCGGTGACCGCGGTCGGCAAGCGGTCGCTGAGCTGCTACCTCGCCCAGTCGGTGCTGTGCGCGCCGGTCCTCGCGGCGTGGGGACTCGGCTGGGGCGCGTCGCTGGGCAGCACGACGATGGCGTTGTACGCGGTCGGGGTGTGGCTCGTGACGCTGGTGTTCGCGGTCGTCCTGGAGCGGCGGGGGCCGCCGGGCCCGGCGGAGACCCTGCTGCGACGGCTGTCCTACCGCAGCACCAGCGGCGCTTCCGCGCCCGCCTGATCCCGTCCGAACCCGGTCGTGCAGGTCAGGTCGTGCGGATCGCGACGAGGAGGCCGATCGATCCCAACAGGGGCAGCACCAGGAGCAGCGCCAGTGCCGCCGCCAGCCCGACGACGACGGCGAACCCGCCGATGACGGCGGCGCCGATCCCGGCCCCGGCGAGGAAGCACAGCGTCGCGACGCCGATCGCCCCGCTGCGCCGGTCCGCGGGTACCGCGGCCCCCGACGGCGGCGATCATCGCGGGCTGCCCCGTCCCGAACGCCAGCGTCACCAGCATCGGGGCCACCGCGAGCACCCACGGCTGGTGCCATGCGACGCCCGCGACCGCGGCGAGCAGCCCGGCGACCGTCGCCGCACAGGCCGCGAGCAGGGTGCGGGTCGGCCCGAGCCGTCGCTGCAGCCGGGCGGACAGCGCCGGGCAGGCGAGTGCGACCGCCGCCGACGGCACCAGCATCAACCCCGTCGTCAGCGGGGTCCATCCGCGCTCGGCCAGCGCCAGCGGGATGCCCAGCAGCAGCGCGAACCAGCTCGCCGGGATCGCCGACGCGCACAGCGACGACCGCACCACCGTCGCGTTCCCGACGACGGCGCGGGGCAGGAAGCCGTCCGGCCGGTGCCGGACCCAGGCGGCCGTCGCCGGGACGCCGACGGCCAGCAGCACCGCGCCCGTCACCGCGGCCGCGGTCCCCGCGCTCGGCGATTGGATGAGCAGGACCAGCCCGGACACCGCCGTGGCGACGATCAGCGCGCCGGCCGGGTCGGGACGGGCCCCGTCGCCGTCGACGACCGACCGCTGCCACAGGTACGGCAGCGCCAGCAGCCCGACGACCGGCAGCGCGACCGCCGCGCGCCAGCCGCCGGCCGTCGTCAGCGCGCCGCCGAGAAGGGGGCCGAGTGCGGACAGCACCGCGGACGTCCCCGCCAGGCGTCCCAGCACCGCTCCGCGTCGCTCCTCCGGGGCGCGTGCGCTCAGCAGGGCTGCCGCGAGCACCGGGATCGCGGCCGCCCCGAGCCCCTGCACGACGCGCGCCACCATCAGGAGCGCGAAGTTCGGCGCCAGTGCACCCAGACCGAGCAGCGCCGTCCCCGTGCACAGCGGCGCCCGGATGCCGACGGCGTCGGCGAGCCGCCCGTGCACCGGCGTCGCGACGGCGAGGGCCACCGCGTAGCCGCTGACCATCCACGTCGCGTCGGCGGTCGTCACGCCGAGTCCTTCGGCGAGGCTCGGCAGCGCGACCGTCACCCCCGACGTCGACGTACCGGCCAGGCTGAACAGCAGGCCGAGCACCACCGAGAGGAGACCCGTCCGCGCCGCGGGAGGAGCAGTCGTCACGCCCCGATCCTCACCCGGGAGGCGTCCTGATTGCATCGTGATTCGATGCGATCGTGCAGATCCGTGACGCCACCGCCGAGGACGCCGACGCCTGCGCGGTGATCTACGCGCCGTACGTCCGCGACACCGCCGTCAGCTTCGAGTCGGAGCCGCCGGGGCCGGTCGAGATGGCCGGGCGGATCGCTGCCGCACAGGAGCGGTACGCGTGGCTGGTCGCCGTGACCGACGACGGCGACGTGCTCGGCTACGCCTACGGTGCCCCGTTCAAGCCCCGCGAGGCGTACCGCTGGACCTGCGAGGTCAGCGTCTACCTGCACCCGGAGGCCCGCGGCCGCGGCACCGGGCGCGCGTTGTACGAGGCGTTGCTCGCCCGGCTGACCGCGTGCGGCCTGGTCGTGGCGGTCGCCGTCCTGACCCTGCCGAACGAGGCCAGCGTCGCGCTGCACCGGGCGCTCGGGTTCACCGAGGTCGGGGTGTTCCGCGGGGTCGGCTGGAAGCTGGGGGCGTGGCGCGACGTCGTCTGGTACCGCCGGGACCTCGCCGACCCGTCGCCGCAGGGGCCCGCCGGAGCGTGACCCGCGGGCCCGGTGCCCGAGGGTGACGTGCGAGGATCCCGGGCCGTTGCGCCGCGCACGTGATCACCGCGCGTGCCGGTGCGCCCCGTCCGCGATCCGGACCGGGGGATCGGTACCGCACGGGAGCACGGGTGGAGCGCGGCAGCACGGACGGCGAGCAGCAGGGGCTGCGCCGGGACCTCGACGGCCGGCAGATCGGGATGATCGCCGTCGGTGGCGCGATCGGGACCGGGCTGTTCCTCGGTTCCGGGCTCGCCATCTCGATCGCCGGACCGGCCGTCATCGTCGCGTACGCGGTGGCGGCCGTCGTCGCGCTCGCGCTGGCCTACGCGCTCGCCGAGATGGTGGTACGCCATCCCGAGGCCGGCGGGTTCGGGCCGGTCGCGCAGCGCTACCTCGGCGACGGGACCGGGTTCGTCCAGCGCTGGATCTACTGGGCCGCGCAGGTGGTCAACGTCGGCAGCGAGGTCGTCGCCGCCGGGCTCTACCTGCAGTTCTGGTACCCCGACCTGCCACTGTGGATCCCGGTCGTCGGCTTCTCGGTGATCATGCTGGCGATCAATGCCGGCGCGGTCCGGTTCTTCGGCGAGACCGAGTACTGGTTCGCGATGATCAAGGTGGTGGCGGTCGTCGCGTTCATCGTCGTCGGCCTGACGGCTATCGTGTTCGGCCTGCCCGGGCAGGAGGCGGTCGGGGTAGGCGCGCTCACCGCGCACGGCGGGTTCGCGCCGAACGGGCTCGGGGCGATCTGGCTCGCGCTGACCGTGGTGACCTTCTCGTTCCTCGGGACGGAGGCGGTCGCCGTGACCGCCGCGGAGTCGCGCGATCCCGGCCGGGACATCCCGCGCGCCGCGCGGCGGACCGTGCTGCGGCTGGCCGTGTTCTACATCGGCGCGATGCTCGTCGTCGTCACGCTGGTTCCCTGGAACACCGTGTCGACGGGGGAGAGCGTCACGGAGTCGCCGTTCGTCCGGCTGTTCGCGCAGGCGGGCGTGCCGGCTGCGGCTGCGGTGATGAACGTCGTGGTGCTCACCGCGGCGCTGTCGGCGATGAACACCAGCCTCTACGTGACCGCGCGGATGACGTACTCGCTGGCCGTCGACGGCTACGCCCCGCGGGCGCTGGCCCGCACCAACCGGCGCGGCGCGCCGCAGCGGGCCCTGGCGCTGTCCGCGGCCGGCCTGGCGCTCGCGTCGCTGGTGTCGGTGTTCGCCGAGGAGACGGCGTTCCCGCTGCTCGTCGGGCTGGCCCTGTTCGGGGCGCTCACCACCTGGCTGCTGATCTTCGCCAGTCACCTGGCGTTCCGCAGGGCGCACGCGGGGGAGCGGTCCCCGGTGCGGCTGCCGGGCGCCCCGTACACCACCGTCGCGGCGATGCTGTTCGTCGCGGCGGTGCTGGCGACGACGCCGTTCACCGACCAGTTCTCGACGGCCTGGAAGGCGGGTGTGCCGTTCCTGCTGCTGCTCGTCGTGATCTACCTGGTGATCCGGCGACGGCGCCGGATCAGGCCTTCTTCAGCTCCGAGTGGAGCTTGAGGACGGTCTGCCTGCTCTCCTGTTCGAGGACGTAGGCGGGGTTGTCCTCGGTCCCGTTGCGGGACTGCGTCGTGCCGTCGATCATCCGCTCGATGCGGTCGGTGGCGGAGTCGACGACCTTGGCGGTGGGGGTGCCGTTGCCCCAGTTCCACGCCACCCAGGTGCCCTTCGCGAACTTCTCGGTCATGGGCGGCGGGTACCCGGGGCACGTCGGTCGAACCGCCATCCGGGCGGCGTGACCGGTGCCGGGGGACCAGCCCCCGGCACCGGTCACCCCTCACCAGATCCGGACGCGCCTGCCCGGCTCCGTGAACAGCTCGTCGGTCTCCGTCACCCCGAACGCCTCGTGGAAGGTGTCCAGGTTGGTCACGACGGCGTTGCACCGCAGGTCCGGCGGCGAGTGCGGGTCGGTCGCCAGCCGGCGGATCGCCTCGGCGTCGCGGGTGACGGCCCGCCACACCTGCGCCCAGCCGAACAGCACCCGCTGCTCGCCGGTCAGCCCGTCCAGGGTCGGGGGCTCGGTGCCGTCGTTGGCGATCGCGTAGGCCTTCAGCGCGATCGTCAGACCGCCGAGGTCGCCGATGTTCTCGCCGACGGTGAGCGCCCCGTTGACCTTGTGCTCGGGCAGGCCCATGGGGGAGAGCGCGCTGTACTGGTCGATCAGCATCCGGGAGCGGGTGTCGAACTCCTCGCGGTCGGCGGTCTCCCACCAGTCCTGGAGGTTGCCGTCGCCGTCGTAGCGGGAGCCCTGGTCGTCGAACCCGTGGCCGATCTCGTGGCCGATCACCGCGCCGATGCCGCCGTAGTTGGCGGCGTCGTCGGCGTCGGCGTCGAAGAACGGGGGCTGCAGGATCGCGGCCGGGAACGCGATCTCGTTGAGCCGCGGGTGGTAGTAGGCGTTGACCGTCTGCGGGGTCATCAGCCACTCGTAGCGGTCGACCGGGCCGCCGAGCTTCGCGTACTCGAAGTCGTGTCGCCACTCCGCCGCGCGACCGACGTTCCCGAGCAGGTCGGCCGGGTCGATCCCGAGGTCCGAGTAGTCCTTCCAGCGCTCCGGGTAGCCGACCTTCGGTGTGAACTTGCCGAGCTTCTCCAGGGCCCGCTCGCGGGTCTCCGGGCTCATCCAGTCCAGCGTGGAGATCGATTGCCGGTACGCCTCGACGATGTTGGCGACCAGCTCGTTGATCCGCTCCTTCGCCTTCGGCGGGAAGTGCCGCTCCACGTAGAGCTTCCCGACGGCCTCACCGAGCGCACCCTCCACGAGCGACACCCCGCGCTTCCAGCGCTCCCGCAGCTCGGGGGTGCCGGACAGGGTGCGGCCGTAGAAGTCGAAGTCCTCCTCGACCAGGTCCGACGACAGGTACTCGGTGGCCGCCGCGGCGGTGTGCAGGGCGAGCCACGCCTGCCACTGCTCGAGCGGGCGGCCCGCCCAGAGCGCGCCGGCCTCGGTGACGAAGCTCGGCTGCCGGACGATCACCTCGTCGTACGAGTGCGCCGGGACGCCCAGCGCGGCCTCCCACTCGGCCCAGTCGAACCCGGGAGCGGACTCGCGGAGCTGCTCGCGGGTCAGCAGTGTGTAGGTCTTCTCGGCGTCGCGGTTGGTGACGCGGTCCCACGACGCGGCGGCGAGCGCCGTCTCCAGCTCCATCACCTGCTCGGCCACCCGGGCCGGCTCGGCCAGGCCGACCAGCTCCGCCAGCCGCTGCAGGTGCTCCACGTACTTCGCGCGGATCTCCGCCGAGTCGTCCTCGCGGTAGTACGCCTCGTCGGGCAGGCCCAGCCCGGACTGGTTGAGGTTGACCAGGTAGCGCGACGAGTCCTTGGCATCGGTCGCGATGAACTCGCCGAACAGCGCGGCCCGGCCCTCACGCTGGCGCCGCCCGAGAACGCCGGCGAGCGCGGCCCGGTCGCCGGCGGCGTAGATCTCGTCCAGCAGCGGACGCAGCGGCGCGACGCCCAGCTGCTCGACACGCTCGGTGTCCATGAAGGAGGAGTAGAGGTCGCCGACCTTGCGGGCCTCGGTGCCCGGCTCCGGTGAGCCGGCGGCGCACTCCTCGACGATGACGCGCACGTGCTCCTCGGCGCGGTCGCGCAGCACCCGGAACGCACCGTCCTGCGAGCGGTCCTCCGGGATCTCGTGGGTCGCCAGCCACCGGCCGTTGACGTGGGCGAACAGGTCGTCCTGCGGACGGACGTCCGGGTCGACCCAGGTCAGGTCGAGACCGGAGTGCTTCGGCTCGGTGGTCGTCATGGCCCCATCCTGCCTGCCGGGGCCGACGGTTTCGAGGAAGCGACCCGCGGTAGAAATCTCGTGATGACCGACATGTGGGACGAGCTGTTCGAACCCCCGGACCCCGCCGACGTCCTCGGCGACCTGCACGAGATCGCCATCGATCTCTTCGACCTCCGCTACGACGGCTCCGAGCAGGCGTGGGCGGCGTGGGCGTGGGGCGTGCTGACGACGGCCCGGCTGACCGCTGCCGGCTCCGAGTACGAGCGCGGCGAGCTGGTGCTCCGGCTCCTCGCACTGCACGCGTTCCACCGCGAGTTCTGCGCGCGGGCCTTCGGGATCGGCGAGCCCGGTGGCTCCGAGGTGGACCCGGAGCGGGTGCTGGGCGATCACCCGCGGCTGCACCCGGTGCTGCTCGGGGTGATCGCGGAGCGGCGCAGCCTGGACCTCGCCGACTCCAGCGACGCCGGTGACCTGGACTTCGACATCGCCGTCGCCTCCACGGCACTCGACCAGCTGGTCCGCTCCGAGTACCGGCAGGTCGTGCCGTCGCTGATCCGGACCGCGGGCGCGGCGGACCTGGCGGCGGCGACGTGGGCGTCGTTGCAGGAGGACGTCCGCTACCCGCTGCCGCCCGACGACGTCCGGGCGATCACCACCACCGACGTCACGCCGGAGAAACGGGCCGTGATCGAATGGGTACGGGCCGGCGCCCGGCCGGGGTGACCGGACAGGCATTCCGTCCGTTTGGACGGGGGTTGTCCGGACGGGGGGTCCGGACGCAGGATCGGGGGCGTGACGATCAACCTCGACGCGCCGGTGAGCCGGCCCCGGTCCACGCCCGCCATCGATCTCCTGGAAGGCGAGCGCCTGCTCTGCCGCCTGCCGGGCGACGGGCCGGACCGACCGTTCGAGCTGTTCACCGTCACCCCGGTCGGGCGGACGCTCGGGGCCGAGATCACCGGCGTCGACCTGCGTGAGGCCCCCGGTCCGGAGCTGCGCGCGGAACTCCACCGCGCGCTGCTCGAGTGGAAGGTGCTGTTCTTCCCCGGGCAGGACATCACCGGCGAACAGCAGCGGGACTTCGGCGCGCTGTGGGGTTCGCTGGAGACCAACCCGATGCTCGACCGCGGCGGGTCCGACGAGGTCGTCCGGTTCGGTGCCGGGGCGAAGACCTACGAGAACATCTGGCACGCCGACACCACGTTCCGCGAGGAGCCGGCGATGGGTGCGGTGCTGCGCATGGTGCAGACGCCGCCGTTCGGCGGGGACACGATGTGGGCGGACATGGCCGCCGCCTACGACAACCTGTCCGACGAGGTGAAGGCCCGCATCGAGGGGGCGGAGGCCGTGCACGACATGGTGCCCGGCTTCGCCCGCTTCCTGGACGCGGACAAGCTCGCCGGCCTGCAGGACGAGTTCCCGCCCGTGACCCACCCGGTCGTCCGGACCCACCCGGAGACGGGCCGGCGGACGCTGTTCGTGAACGCGTCGTTCACCACCGAGATCGTGGGGCTGCCCCGCGAGGAGTCCGACGCGCTGCTGCGGCACCTGTTCGCCCAGGCGCACGTGCCCGAGTTCCAGGTCCGGCACCGCTGGGCCGAGGGCACCGTGGCGTTCTGGGACAACCGCGCGACGCAGCACTACGCGGTCGGCGACTACCACCCGCACAAGCGGATCGCCGAGCGCGTCGCGATCGCCGGGGGCCGCCCCTTCTGATCGGATCTCGCCGAGGCCCCGGCGCTCGCGTCGCCGAGCTCCGGGGCCCTGTCGCTGATACCCGGGCGTTCCGCACCGGTCCGGCCGACCGGTCGGGTCGATGACGGTGAGGCCCGCGCCGGAGCCGTGACCGTCCGCGCGACGGACCGCAGCGAGGTCAGCCGGGGGCACGGTAGGTGTGTCCGGTCGGGGTGGTGGTGCGGACCGTTCCGTCGGGGCCGCGGGCGACGCGCCAGCCGGCTTGTTCGCGGACGTGGTTGTGGAACTCGCACACCCCGCGTCCGTTGTCGAGGTCGGTCGCTCCCCCGTCGGCATCTCGGTGGATGTGGTCGATGTGGCGGACCGGGGCGTCGCAGTAGGGCTCGGTGCACCGGTTCCCCGCCCGTGCCCGGACCAGCCGGGCGAGCAGGCCGGTGAAGGTGCGCTGGCGGGAGTCCCCGCCGATCACGACTCCGTCGGAGGTGATCAGGCGGCGCAGGGTCTTCTTCCCTTCGCTCGTGGCGAGGAGGTCGACCGGGACGGGGCCGTGGCCGGGGATCTCCGCCGGGAGTGGTGAGTCAGGGTCCAGCAGCGCCTCGATCGGGACGACGACCTGGACCTCGACGCCCACATCGGTCGCCATCGCCTGTCCGGTGACCCGCTCGACGAGCGCGTCGGCCATGACCTGACCACGGGTCCGGGTCAGCGGTGCCGGGTCCACCGACACCTCGGTGAACGCCTTGTTCAGAGCGGCCAGGCACGCCACACCCTGCTCGACCGGCAGATACGCGGTCAGATACGTCATCGCGTCCGGTGCCGGACGCAGGGTCACGCGCCGCTCTGCTCGGGCGGACTCGGCGCGGGCGAGGAACTTCTCCGGCGCCACCTCGGCGGCGAACTTGCGTGCGAGGTCCTGCAACCGCCGGATCCCCAGCCGGGTCAGATCGTGCGCGGCCAGGCGCAGGTCCACTGCGGCGCGTTCGGCGCGGTCCAGATCCGAGCAGGCAGTCACCACCGCCGCCGCCTTCAGTGCCGAGAGCTCCCCGGCGGCGAACAGCCCACGGACGTGATCGAGACCATCGTGCAGATCCCGGGCCGTACTCACCCGACGGCGGGCCTCGGTCGGCGAGACCCGGCAGGCCAACCCGACCTGGGCCACCACCCCACGTTGCAGCCGATCCGGATCGGTCTGTCCAGCGGTGATGCCGTTCTCCACATGGAGCCGGGCGAACGCCCGCACCCGAGTGGCCTGGAGCGCCGCGAGGGAGTGCTGCACCGACTCCAGCTGCTGGATCTGGTCGATCAACTCCGCCTCGGAGGCACCGGACAGGTCGTCGTGCGCGGCCTGTTCCACCGCCAGCTGCACCAGCGCCAGATCGATCTGAGGGAACCCCGGATCCCCGGCAGGGAGGCCGGTGCGTGGGGGTTCCTGGACCGCGGTCATGTGGACGATCGTACTCGACCATATGTTCGATCCGCCAGTAAGCCGATCGCGGCCGAACAGCGCTGAGCTGCAGATACCGGTGTGGCGATCCGCGTTGCACCATTCCCGTCAGCGACGGCGTGACCGCGGCCCGGTGCGTCCCTCCGCGCGGTGGTGGTCCGACCGGCGCACCACGAACGGTGTCGCTCTGCCTGCGCGGCGAGTCTGACGACGTCCCGTCGAGACGGCACCGGTTCGGCTGCAGGGCCGGACCGCGCCGAGCCGGACGGTTCGCGACGGACGCTGTCCTGCCGGACAGGACATGCTTCACGTCGTGGTTGCCGAGCCCGTCGGCCCGGCGCGCCCGTCAGGACGCCGCCCGTCAGGACGCCGTGCGGCCCCACCGGCGACGCCGGCCCTGCGGCTCCGACTCGTCCTCCAGCGGCGCGGCGATCGCGAGGCGTCCGACCTGCTCGTTGAGCACCTTGAGGTGGACGCGGACGTCGTCGTGGGTCGGGTCCAGAACCGCCTGCTCGGCGATCTCGGCCGCCTGGTCCACCGACTGCTTCAGCGACGCCTTCGCCTTGTTCAGCCGGTTCGCGATCCGCCTCGCCGGCGGCTCGGTGATCCGGAACCGCGCGGGTTCGATCGAGTCGCCGACCGCGGCGAGCCGCTGGACGGCCTCCAGTTCGGTGTCCAGTCGCTTCCCGATCTCGGTCAGCCAGGTGCGCACCTGCATCGCGGTGATCACGGTGGTGATCCGGTGGAAGCGGTCGACCTGCTCGGTGCAGTCGGCCACGTAGCCCTTCCAGTATCGCGACAGCGGGGCGGGCGGTGGCTCGGCGGACGGTCGCAGGCGTGGCACGACCTACAGGGTGCACGATCGCGACGGCAGCGAGCGTCACGGGTCGGCATCGGTGCGACGCGTGCGGTGACGACGGCACGCGTGCGGTGATGACGGAATGTGTGCGGCGACGGCCTGCACGGGGCCGCGAGCGGTTCCGGTCAGGGTGCCCGGAACCGCACGGGAGCGTGTCGTCCCCGGCCTGCCGGCCGCGGTCAGCCTCCGATCATGATCGTCGTCCCGGGCCCCAGGGGGACGGCCAGCGCATAGAACGCCGCCAGGATCGCCACCCACAGCACGAAGGTGGGCACCACGAACATCGCCATCCGGGAGAACACCATCCCCAGCGAGAACGACCGGTCGTGGCGGCGGCAGGTCAGCTGCAGCACGTAGAGGTAGGGGTTCAGCGGGGAGATCGGGTTCGTGATCGAGTCGCCGATCCGGTAGGTGGCCTGGATGACGGCGGGGTGCATCCCCAGCCCCACGAACACGGGCACGAGCACCGGCGCCAGCACCGCCCAGAGTGACGACCCGGAGAACACCACCATCGCGAGCAGCGAGCACAGCACCAGCGCGACCAGCAGCGCGCCGAACCCGGTCAGCCCGATCGCCCGCAGCCCGGCGGAGCCCTCGACGGCGAGCCACGTCCCGACCCGGCTCCAGGTGAACATCGCGATGAACTGCCCGGCCGAGAACGCGATGACGACGAATCCGAGCATCCCCCTGAGCGCGTCGGCCATGAGGTCGGGCACGTCGGACGGGCTCGTGATCACCCCGGCCGCCGCGCCGTAGGTGACGCCCGCGACCAGGAAGCTGATCATGATGAGGGGGACGATCGCGTCGAAGAACGGGGAGTCGACCAGCGCGCCGTCGTCGCCCTGCAGCGGGGCGCCCGGCACCAGCCAGGAGGCGAGCGCGAGTCCCACCCATGCGGAGAGGGCGGCCCCGGCGAGCCGCAACGCCCGCCGCTGCCGCGGCGTGACGGTCGTGTCCGGGGCGGCGTCCGTGACGTCTGTGACGTCCGTGGCGTCGGCGCTGTCCGAACCCGTCCCGTCCGACGACGGCGGGTCCACCGCAGGCAGCCCGGGCTCCACCCGGTGCACCAGGATCCACCCGACCACACCGGGCAGCACGAACGCGGAGACGAACTGGATCCAGTAGTTCATCAGCACCGAGACCCCGACGTCCGGTGGTGTCCCGGGCGGCAGGACCGACTCGGTCAGCGCGGCGAGGTTGGCGTCGAGCGACCCGACGATCACCCCGGAGCCGTAGCCGACCGCCGTCGCCGCGAACGCGCCGAGCGCACCGGCGACCGGGTGCCGTCCCACCGACCGGAACGCCAGGGCGGCCAGCGGTGGCAGGACGACCATGGCCGCGTCGCCCATGAAGTGCCCCTGCCCGCACAGGTAGACGACGGCGTAGGGCATCCACCGGCGCGGTACCCGCGCCAGCGCGGCGTTGACCAGCGTCCGCAGCAACCCGGTGCGCTCGCAGATCCCGACGCCGAACAGCACCGTCAGCACGACGCCCAGCGGCGGGAAGCCGACGAAGTTGTCGACCATCGTCGTGAGCAGCTCCCGCAGGCCCGTCACCGAGAGGATGTTGCGGACCGGCTCGGCCTCCGGCGCGCCGGGCAGCTGCGCCGTCGCTCCGGTCGCGGCGAGCACCGCGGACCCGATCCCGAGGAGGAGCAGCAGGATCCAGAACAGGTAGAACGGGTGCGGGATCTTGTTCCCGGCCCACTCGATGCCCCGGACGATCCGGCCGGGTGCCCGCACCGGCGTCGTCACGGGATCCGTCCGTCCACCGCCAGTACCGGCGGTTCGGCGGCCACCGTCTCCGGGTAGATCAGCCCGCTGCCCGTGTTGAGGACGACGACCTCCTCGCTGCCGTCGAGCCAGCCCGACTCGCGCAGCCGGCCGGCCGCCGCCACGCAGGCGGCACCCTCCGGGCAGATCCAGGTGCCCTCGTCGCGGGCGAGCGCGTGCTCGGCGGCGAGCAGCTCGTCGTCGGAGACGGCGACGGCCGTCCCGCCGGTGTCGTACACGGCGTCGAGCACCAGGAAGTCGCCGAGCGCCTTGGGGACGGTGATCCCGAACGCGACCGTGCGCGGGTCGGTGGGGGCGGTCGACTCGCGCAGCCCGGCGTCGAACGCGTCGACGATCGGGGCGCACCCCTCGGCCTGCACCGCGACGAGCCGGGGCATCGGCCCGGTGATCCAGCCGAGCTCCCGCATCTCCTGCAGGGCCTTGTGGATCGCGATGATCCCGACGCCGCCGCCGGTGGGGTAGAGGAGGACGTCCGGGCTGCGCCAGCCGAGCTGTTCGGCGATCTCGTAGCCCATCGTCTTCTTGCCCTCGATCCGGTAGGGCTCCTTCAGCGTCGAGGTGTCCTGGAAGCCGTCGCGACGGCCCACGGCGTCGGCGACCAGCCGGCCGGCGTCGCCGATCAGGCCGTCGGCCAGGTAGAGCTCTGCGCCGGAGACGACGCACTCGCGCCGGGTGATCTCGGGAGCGTCGACGGGCATCGCGATCAGCGCGTCGATCCCGGCCCGCGCCGCGTAGCAGGCCCAGGCCGCACCGGCGTTGCCGTTCGTCGGCATCGCGATGCCGCGCACGCCGAGCTCGGCGGCCCGGGAGACGCCGACGGCCGCCCCGCGCGCCTTGAACGCGCCGGTCGGGATCAGGCCCTCGTCCTTCATGAGCAGCCGCGGCAGGCCGAGCCGGGCACCGGCGCGGGGGAGCGGGAGCAGCGGGGTCATGCCCTCGCCCATCGTCACGACGTGCGCGGGGTCCCGGACGGGCAGCACCTCGTGGTAGCGCCAGAGGTCCGGCGGGCGGGCGGCGATCTCCGCCGGGGTCACCAGGTCCCGCGCGCGTCCCAGGTCGTAGCGGGCGAGCAGCGGGGCGCCGTCGGGCGAGGTGCCCTGGACCGAGTCGGCGTCGTGCCGCGATCCGGTCCGGGAGCACTCCAGGTGGGACAGCGTCGAGTGGGGAGCGGGCACGACGATCAGCGCACCCCGGACCGTGCCGCCCCGCAACCCGGGCGGGGATGTGACCTCCTCCGCATCCGGCCGCACGACGAGCGTCCGAACGGACCCGGCCGCTACGGTGGCGCCGAAGAATGAACGTTCAACTGCCGAAGGGATCCACCGTGCGCCCGCTCCCCGCCCCGTACTCCGACCTCGCCCTCCTCGTCACCCGGCTCCTCGTCGGCGTCGTCCTCGTCGCCCACGGCCTGCAGAAACTGGGCAACGGCGTCGGCGGCGTGGCCGGCGGCTTCGCCGGCATGGGCATCCCGCTGCCGACGGTCTCCGCGCTGTTCGTGATGGTCGTTGAGCTGCTCGGTGGCGTGCTGCTCGTCGCCGGCGCCGCGACGACCGTCGCCGGCCTGGCCGCGTTCGTCGCGATGGCCGGGGCGTTCCTGTTCGCCCACTTCGGGGCCACGGTGTTCGTCGACGCCGGCGGCTGGGAGCTCGTCGGCGTGATCGCCGCCGGTGCGCTCGCCCTCGCCGCGGCCGGGCCCGGCCGGTTCTCCGTCGACGGCGCGCTGGCCGGCCGGCGCACCCGCGCCACCGTGGACGCCTGAGTCCGCCGGGCGGCGAGTCGCCGCCCGGGAGACGCTGGGGGCATGCCCGAGGGACACACCGTGCACCGGCTCGCCCGGCTGCAGCGACGCCGCTACGCCGGGCGGGAGGTCGCCGTCAGCAGCCCGCAGGGCCGGTTCACCACGGGTGCGGACGTCGTCGACGGCCGGGTCCTGGAGACTGTGGAGGCCCACGGGAAGCACCTGTTCCAGCACTACGGACCGGACACGGTCGTGCACGTCCACCTCGGGCTGTGGGGCCGGTTCGCGAACCGGCGCCTGCCCGAGGCACCGCCCCGTGGCCAGGTCCGGATGCGGATCGTCGGCGGGACCCACTACGCTGATCTCCGCGGCCCGGCGGCCTGTGAGCTGCTCGACGACGTCGCGGTGAAGGCCCTGCACGACCGGCTCGGCGAGGACCCGCTGCGCGACGACGCCGACCCCGACCGGGTCCGGCACCGGTTCGCCCGCTCCCGCGCGCCGCTCGCCGCACTGCTCATGGACCAGTCGGTGATCGCGGGTGTCGGCAACGTCTTCCGCGCCGAGACCCTCTTCCGCACCGGTCTCGATCCGCTGACCCCCGCCCGCGACCTGGACGACGACTCGTTCGGCCTGCTCTGGGACGACCTCTCCGCGATGCTGCGCGAGGGCGAGCGCCGCGGCCGGATCGAGACCCTGCTGCCCGAGCACGATCCGGCACTGCTCGAACCCGCCGACCGGGGCGCGGTCTGCGCGAGCGTCGTCTACGCCTACCGGCGCACCGGCCGGCCCTGCCTGGTCTGCGGGACGCCGATCGCGCACCGGGAGTTCCGCGCGCGCAACCTGTTCTGGTGCCCACGCTGCCAGGGCGGCGGCACCGCCCGCCCCGTCACCGGCAGGTGACACCCGCTTCACGATCGATGTCCGATCTGTCCCGCTCCGGGGGATACGAGTACCGTTCGGAGCATGGTGCCGACCGGGTCCCCGCGCGCGGGTACGGCCCGCGGGCCAGTGATCGGGTGGGACGTGGCGCTCTCCGGCATCGCCCTCACCGTCACCGGGATGCTGATCGCCCTCGGCGTGTTCGGCGCGGTGTTCCTGGTGGCCTTCCTCGACTACTGCCCGCCGCCGGCCTGCAGCTCGTCCCGGCTGCTGGTGTCGGTGGCCGGGTCGCTCGCCGTCGCCGTCGCGGCCGGGATCGCCGGGCTCGCGATGACCGTGCTGCGGATCGTCGAGCGCCGGCTGTCCTGGCCGTTCGCGCTGGTGACCCTGGCGATCACGACGGTTGCGATCGGGGTCGGTACGGCGGGGTACACCAGCGCCATCGGCTACTGAGAGATCACCCGGTCCGGTCGCGCCCGCGCTCGCGCCGGAAGGCGAGCGTGATCCCCGCCGACATCAGCATCATCGCCGCGACCACCCACATCCCGGCCTGCGCGTCACCGGTCAGGTCCTTCAGCCAGCCGGTCACGAACGGCCCGACGAACCCGGACAGGTTCCCGAACGAGTTGACGAGGCCGATCCCGGCGGCCGCGCCGACACCGGTCAGGAACGAGTTCGGCAACGACCAGAACGGCGGGATCGCGGTGAACACGCCGATCGCGCAGACCGTCACGCACGCCATGACCAGCAGTGGTGAGGGCATCGCCAGCGCCGCGGCGATGGCGACGGCACCGACGGCCGCGGGAACGGCCACGTGCAGCGCCCGCTCCCCGGTGCGGTCGGAGTGCCGGGCCCACAGCACCATCGCCACCGACGCGATCGCGTACGGGACCGCGGTGATCAGCCCGACGTCGATCAGCGAGTAGTCCGCACCGAACTGCTCCTCGAACCCGGCGATGATCTGGGGCAGGAAGAAGGCCAGCACGTAGAGGCCGAACACGATCCCGAAGTAGACGGCGGACAGCGCGATCACCCGGACGTCGCGCAGCGCCGCGCCGATCCCGCGGTCGTGACCGGCCTCCGCGGCGTCCTCGGCGGCGATCGTCTCCTCCAGCGCCGCCGCCCGGCCGGCCGGCAACCAGCGGGCCGACGACGGCCGGTCGGGGAGCAGCCACAGCACCGCGATCCCCAGCAGCACCGCGGGGACGCCCTCGACGAAAAACATGAACCGCCACCCGGCGTCGAACCCGAGCGCGCCGTCGCCGACGGTGATCAGCCAGGTCGACAGCGGCCCGCTCACGACCGAGGACAGCGGCACGGCCAGGAAGAACAGTGCGACGATCCGCGCCCGGTCCACCCTCGGGAACCAGTAGGTCAAGTAGAGGATGATCCCCGGGAAGAAGCCCGCCTCGGCGATGCCGAGCAGCACCCGGACGACGTAGAACCCGATCTCGCCCTGGACGAACGCCGTCGACGACGCGACGATCCCCCAGGTCACCATGATCCGCGCGATCCAGAGCCGCGCGCCGACCCGGTGCAGGATGACGTTCGAGGGCACCTCGAAGAAGAAGTACCCGATGAAGAACAGCCCGGCGCCGAGGCCGTAGGCGGCCGCGGACAGCCCGAGGTCGGCGTTCATGGTCAGGGCCGCGAAACCGACGTTGACGCGGTCGATGTAGTTGAGCAGGTAGGCGAGCCCGAGCAGCGGGATCAGCCGGACGGTCGCGGTGCGGACCGCCGCCCGCACCTCCGCCTGCGGTCGTGCCGAGACCATCGCGCGTCCCCTTCCGTTGCGGTGCGCAGCCGTGGAGCAGTCTCGACGAGGACGATCAGTCCTTCAACCAGGCGTACGCGGTCTGCCGGGAGATCCCCAGCGCCGACGCCATCGCGCTGATCTCGCACCCGGCCTCCCGGCCCGCCCGGAGCAGCTCCCGCTGCCGGGAGCGCAGCTCCTCCAGCTCGGCGCCGGTCCCGCGCATGCGTGCCAGGAGCTCGTCGGCGTCGCCGGAGGTGCGGCGGCGCCCGGCGCCGGGCCGCGACCAGGACCGGACCTCGTCGGCGTCCCACACCTTCCGGCCGTCGGGGCCGGGACCGGGCAGCGGCGCGGGCGCCTGGCCCCGGCTGACGTAGGAGTTCCAGGTCCCCACCTGCACGCCCCAGTGGGCGGCGCACTCGTCGCTGGTCCAGGTCGTCACCGGGCAAGCGTGCCATCCAGTTCCGCCCGCACCCCGAGCAGCCGCACCGGACGGTCCGGGGCCATCTCGTCCAGCAGCGCGGCGGCGACGTCCGCGATCACGTCGCCGTCGCGCCCCGGCGGGTCGAGGGCCCGGCTGCGGGTGGTGGTGCGGAAGCTGCGGGTCCGCACCCGGATCCCGACCCGGACGCAGTCGCGGTCCTCACCGGCGACGTCGGCGGCGACCCGGTGGGCCAGCGTGCGCAGCTCGGCGTGCATCGCGGAGCGGTCGGTGAGATCGGCGGGGAAGGTCGTCTCCCGGCTGCGCGAGCGCGGCACCCACGGGCCGGTGTCCAGCTCGGTGCGCCCCATCCCGCGGCCGAGCGAGACGTAGTACGGCCCGCGGTTCGGCCCGAGCCGGGCCGCCACGTCACCGGGGCGGGACTCCGCGAGCTCGGTGACGGTGGTGATCCCCAGCTCGGCGAGCGCCCGCGCGGTCGCCCGGCCGATGCCCGGCAGCGCCTCGGGCGGGTCGGCACCGAGGGTGGCGAACCAGTTCGCGGCGGTCAGCTCGTGCACCCCGCCCGGCTTCGCGTAGCCGGTGGCCGCCTTGGCCCGCAGCGTGTTGTCACCGATCCCCACCGCGCAGGACAGCCCGGTCGAGGAGACCGTCTCCCGGATCCGCTCCGCGAGGGCCCACGGGTCGCCGTCGGTGCCGACGAACGCCTCGTCCCAGCCGATCATCTCGACCGGCTCGCCGAGATCGCGGAGCAGGCCCATGACCTGCTCGGAGACCTCCTCGTAGTACGGCTTGTCCGACGGCAGGAACACCGCGCCGGGGCATCTCCGCCGGGCGAGCCGCATCGGCATGCCCGACCGCACGCCGAACGCGCGGGCCTCGTAGGACGCGGTGGCGACGACCGTGCGGGAGTCCAGGTCACCGTCGCCGCCGACGACCAGCGGTAGCCCGGCCAGCTCGGGCCTGCGCAGCAGCTCGGCCGCGGCCAGGAACTGGTCGAGGTCGGCGTGCAGGATGCGGCGGCTCACGGCCGGAGCATCGCGGGTTCAGGGCCGCAGCGCCGCGACCACCCAGCGCATCGTCGACCGGTCGGTGCAGGTCGCGAGGAGCTCGGCCTGCTCGACGGCCTCGTCGTCGTGGCGGCGGGTGTCGAACAGGTCCTCGACGACACCCGGCACGTCCAGGTGCTCGCCCCGCAGCGCCTGCGTGGGGCCGGCCAGGCCCAGGCGGGAGATCAGCAGCCGGAGCGTCCGGTACCCGATGACCCGCATCCCCGGAGTGAGCAGTGGGGACGGGGCCTCCGGGACCAGTCCGGCGGTCGCCGGCCGCCCCGGCATCGGTACGGCGCCGGGCGGGGAGCCCGGCAGCGTCACCGCGGACGCCGCGAGGACGCCGCCGTCGAGCATCGCCCACGCGTCGATCGCGGGGCGGTGGGGCTCGCGGCCCCACGCGGTGGGCAGGTCGTGGGCGGCGAGCCAGCCGCGCAGCCGGGGGCGCAGGTCCCAGCGGACGTCGAACACCCCGGCGCAGAGGTCGGAGTCGGAGAGGACCTCGGTCCAGCGCGGTCCGCCCTGTCCGCTGCCGATGCCCGTGTCGGGCTGGATCGCCATCTCGCTTCCCCCGGACCCGCTCGCGACCGGTGATCCGCGTCACGCACGGGCCGGGTTTTCATCATACGGGCGCGCAAAGCCATGGACAGCCTGCCGCCGGACGCTCTACCCGCTGGTGTGACAACCTCCGGACGACGGCGTCCGGCGGTGCGCCGAACAGCGGGGTACTATGACGTTCCGTCACCGCCTGGGGTTGCCAGGTGGTGACGGATGACACGATCGAGGGACTCCGTGGGCGCCGGTAACGAGGCAGGATGTCGGCAGCGATCCACAAGTGACGGCGACGTGGAGGCGACATGGACGGGAAGTACGACAGGATTCCGGCGGTGCACCCGGGGCTCATCCCGGCTGCGCGACGCTCGGTGGAGGACCTGCCGTCCGGCCGTGGTGTCGTCGACGCCGACCGCGGACGCGTGCTGGGCCGGTACGCGCGGCTGATGCGCTCCGGCCGCCCCGAGGTGTGCCGGCCGGGCCGGCGCGAGATCGAGGACCGCGAGCGGTTCGGCGGCGGGGGTGTCACCGGCAGCGACGGCAAGGTCATCTATCCGGATCGTGACGCCGCCGAGTGTGCGGCCCGCGAGCTCGAGGCTCTCGGCGGGCGCCCGCAGCGCGCCTATCTCTGCCGCCGCTCGAAGCGCGGCCACTTCCACCTGACGACCGACCAGGTCGCCGAGCGCCGGGGCGTCCCGGCCGAGCTGATCCCGCGGCTCCGCCGCGGCGACTGAGCGGATCCCCGTCCCGCAGGTTCTGGTGATTCACCGGGATGCGACATCGATGTGATGCGCGGCACACGCTGATCGTCTAGCGTGGATGTGGCGGCGGTCACGTGGACCGTCGCACCCGGACCGACGCGGCCACCACCGCACGTCGACGCACCAGGAGGGCCTGCCCGTGAACCCCCACCTGCTGGAAGAACGAGTCGCCTCCGTCTCCGGCGGCGCCGACCTCGCCGAGACCACCCGCGCACGCCTCACCGCCCACAAGGCCACCGCCGACGCGTGCCGCCGCCGCACGCTGGAACGCCGTGCCGAGCTGGAGCGGGTGCTGGCCGGCACCGACGGCGCACAGGACGCGCTCGACCTGATGCTGGAGCTCGACGCGCTGGAGCGCGTGCAGGACCGGATCGACCAGCGCCTGTCCGAGCTGTGCGAGTCGCTGACCGACACGCGCACCCCGCGCTACGGCGACGCGCAGCCGGTGTAGATCACCCGCACGTCACACGTGCCCGTGGTTCGATGGCGGTGACACCGCCGTCGAACGACAGGGAGAGCACGTGCGTGCAGTGCAGGTCGTCGAGCTGGACGGGCCGTCCGCGGTCCGCGTCAACGAGGTGGACCCACCGGTCCGGGGGGACGGCGAGGTCCTCGTCGACGTCGCCGCGGCCGGGGTCAACTTCCCGGACGTCCTGCTGACCCGCGGCCTGTACCAGTACAAGCCGGAGCCCCCCTTCACGCTCGGCTCGGAGTGCGCCGGGACGGTCCGCGAGGCCGGGCCGGGCAGCCGGTTCGTGCCGGGCGACCGGGTCGTCGCGTTCACGATGTCCGGGGTGTTCTCCGAGGTCGTCTCGGTGCCGGAGCAGGTCGTGCTGCCGCTGCCCGACGAGGTCGGGTTCGCGGCCGGGGCCTGCCTGCCGATGAACTACCTGACCGCGCACTTCACCCTGGAGACCCGGGGCGGCCTGCGGGCGGGGGAGACGGTCCTCGTCCAGGGTGCCGCGGGTGGCATCGGGACGGCGGTGATCCAGCTGGCGGCGGCGCTCGGCGCCACTGTCATCGGGGTCGCCTCCACCGAGGCCAAGGCCGACGTCGCACGCCACGCCGGCGCGGCCCACGCCGTCGGCGTCGAGGGGTTCAAGGACGCCGTCAAGGAGCTCACCGGGGGAGCGGGCGTCGACATGGTCGTCGACCCGGTCGGCGGTGACCGCTTCACCGACTCGCTGCGCTGCCTCGGCCCGCTGGGCCGGCTGATGGTCGTCGGGTTCACCGCGGGCGACATCCCGACGGTGAAGGTGAACCGGCTGCTGCTGAACAACGTCGACGTCCGCGGCGTCGGGTGGGGCGCCTACGCGCTCGCCCGGGACGGCTTCGTCGCGCAGGAGTGGGACGCGCTGCTCCCGCACCTGCGGTCCGGCGCGCTCGACCCGATCGTGAGCGAGCGCTTCCCGCTGGAGAAGGCGGGCGAGGCCCTGTCCCGGATCGACGACCGCGTCGTCACCGGCAAGGTCGTCCTGGAGACCTGACCGCCCCGTTCAGCCGGCCGGTTCGAGGTTGTGCCGGACCGCGGTCCGCGGGTGCGGCGCCGCCGGCGGCCGGTCCCCGCCACCCGGGTCGCGCGGGGCGGGGGCCGGGCCGGACCAGACCGGCCCCGCGACGGCCGTCGCCGGCTCGGCGACGTGCAGCCGGTGCCGGGCGGCGACCGCGCGACCGGCCGGACCGGTCTCGCCGAGTGCGTGCAGGGCGAGGGCCCGGTGCGCCGGGACCTCGCAGCGGCGCAGGAACCGGTCCAGCTCGCGCACCGCGTCGCCGGTCTCCCGGGCCCTGACCCAGGCACCCATCTCGACCTCCGCGACCTCGTTCCGGACCGCACCCAGCCGGACGCAGACGTACTCCAGGTCCTCCTCGGCGAGCTCGCCCGGCGCGGGGACGTGGACGCCCTGCTCCAGCAGGTACTCGTGCACCGCCCACAGACCCATCGGCGTCAGTGCGACGACCGTCGGGTCCGGGTCGTCGCGGTGCGCGACCTGGGACAGATCGTCGAGCTCGTCGGCGTCGAGCGTCTCGGTCAGCTCGATCGCGCCGAGCAGCTCGCAGGCGTCGAGCAGGGCCGTCACGTCGCGGCGCCACAGCCGCTGCTCGACGTCGCCCGCGAGGTCGTCGACGACGCAGCCCGCCTCGTCGTTCACGGTGTCGCGGACCTGGTGGTGGAAGTGCTCCAGCGGGACCGGGCCGCCGCCGGCGCAGTACAGGCCGACCCAGAGCATGGGCAGGGCCTCGGACATCGACATCCCGAACAGTGACGGCGCGCCGAACACGTCGGTCCCGCCGAGGTCGTCGCCGAGCCGCCCGACGGACTCGAACACCCGGCGCCACAGCTCGATCGGCCGGTTCAGCAGCGGCCCGGCGCTCTTGACCGGCAGCAGCCGGCCGCGCACGACGCGGACGAGCCGGGCGGCCCGGGCCCAGCGCAGCAGCAGCGAGACCTCGGGCAGGTCGTCGCTGGTGCGGGCGGTCTCGCGGTAGAGGTGGTCGAGCTGCAGGTGCGCGGCCAGGTCGAGCGCGTCGGCGCGGCCCAGCCTGCCGTCCGAGGTGAGCCGTCGCCCGGCCCGCACCCAGACGGTCAGCTTGCGGAGCTGGCCCAGTGCCTCCGAGCGCTCCGCCGCGTCGACGAGCGTGGCGGCGCCGGGCATCGGCACCGGGGGCAGCTCGGGGTTCCACTCCGGCCGGGCGGGGCGCAGGGCGTCACGCCGCATGATCTCGGCGAGGGCGTGCCGGTCGACGTCGGCCTCGCCCGACCCGGCCCGGTCGAGGAAGCGCTGGACGGCCGACGGGTCGGCCGGGTCGATCCCGTTGCGGTGCAGCTGGACGCCCCAGAACTTGCCGAGGTCGTAGTTCCGCTCGTCGGCGAGGCCGTCGTGCAGCGCGGGGGTGGAGTCGAGCACCTGCCGGTGCAGCGTGTCGGGCTCGGACGACTGCGGGTCGAACCAGTCGTGCTCGGCGAGGAAGTCGACCAGGGCGTGGAACGCGGGGGCGACGTCGTCGGGCTCCAGCACGGTCACCTTGCGCGGGAACCACATCCCGAGCGCGTCGGCGATGTGCGCGCGGGTCCAGCGGCCCAGCCGGCGGTCGCGGGCGTACTTGTAGTCGAGCGTGGCGGCGACGAGCGCGGTGTCCACCTCGACGCGGCGACGGCGCGCCCAGACGAGGAACTGCTCCAGCAGGCGGCTCCGGGCCTCGGCGTACCCCTGGTCGTCCCCGGGGGTGAACACGAGACGCATCCGGCCCACTTTGTCAGGTCCCTCCATCCGTTCGGTCACGGGGTGGACGGTGATCCACTCCGGCTGCGGTGCGACGCCCGCGATGATCTCCGGTCGGCCGGCGGGCCCCGCCACCGGGAGCCCCTCCTGTGCAACGAGCGGAGTCGGCGCGGGTCACTCCCGACCACTCACCGTGCGTTGGTGTGCGGTCACCGCCTGTGAGTGACGTCTCGCCGCGCCGCGGCGTGTCGGTCCACGACCCTCCCACGACGACGGCGGCCGGGCACCCCGTCGGGGTACCCGGCCGCCCTGTCGTGCGGGGATCCGGTCTAGTCGCCGCCGACCGGGCTGTCCTTGCGGTCGGACGTCCCGCTCCCGGAACCGTCGTCCGGGGTGGTGGTGTCCGCGGACCCGTCACCGGTCCCGTCCTCGGCGGACACCGGGCCCTCCCCGGGCTCGGTCATGGTGTAGCCGGGGCCGGTGCCGGGACCGTTCGCGTACCCGTTGGTGGAGGGCTCCTCCTTGTAGTCCTTCGGGAACACGCCGACCTTCACGTAGAAGTCGTCACCGTGCTTGTCGGTGGCCCAGTCCACGGCCTGCTCGATGACCTCGGCGCCCTTCTGCTCACGCAGGACCACGGGGTCGCGCCGCAGGTCCTTGTAGAGCGCGAAGCAGAGCATGACCATGATCACCACGAACGGTGCGGCGACCAGGATCGTGAGGTTCTGGATGCCGTCGAGCGCGTCCTCCCCGCCGGTGACCAGCATGAGCACGGCGACCGCACCCATGACCGCACCCCAGAAGATGACGACCCAGCGGCTCGGCTCGATGGTGCCGCGCTGCGAGAGCGTGCCCATGACGATCGAGGCCGCGTCGGCACCGGACACGAAGAAGATCGCGACCAGGAGCATCACCAGCAGGCCGGTGAAGGTGGCCCACGGGTAGGCCCCGAGCATCTCGAACAGCTGGACGTTCGAGTCGTCGGAGAACTGGGTCGTGCCCTGCTGCACCTGGGTGATGGCGGTGCCGCCGTAGACGCAGAACCAGACCAGCGAGACCAGGCTCGGCGCGAGGATCACGCCGCCGACGAACTCGCGGATCGTGCGGCCGCGCGAGATGCGGGCCAGGAACATGCCGACGAACGGCGTCCAGGAGATCCACCAGGCCCAGTAGAAGACGGTCCAGCCCGAGAGCCACTCGAGCATCGGCTCGCCGCCGACGGCCTCGGTGCGCCCGACCATCTCGAAGAACTGCGAGAAGTACGCGCCGATCGTGGTCGGGATCAGGTCGAGGATGATCACCGTCGGGCCGACCACGAACACGAAGACGGTGAGCACGGCGGCCAGCACCATGTTGGTGTTGGACAGCCACTGGATGCCCCGGGCGACGCCGGAGACCGCGGACAGGATGAAGGCCGCGGTGAGCACGACGATGATCACGGCCAGCACCGGGGCACCGACCTGGCCGTCGACCCAGCCGACGGTCTGCATGCCACCGCCGATCTGGAAGGCGCCGATGCCCAGCGAGGCGGCGGAGCCGAACAGCGTGGCGAAGATGGCCAGGATGTCGATGGCCTTGCCGATGCCGCCCTCGGCGGCACGCTTGCCGATCAGCGGGATGAACGCCTGGCTGATCAGCTGACGGCGCCCCTTGCGGAACGTCGAGTAGGCGATGGCCAGGCCGACGACGGCGTAGATCGCCCACGGGTGCAGCGTCCAGTGGAACAGGGAGGTCGCCATCGAGACCTGGAGCGCCTCGATCGACTCCGGCGCCGCGGAGCCGGGCGGGGGCGAGGTGAAGAAGGTCAGCGGCTCGTTCACGCCGAAGAACATCAGCCCGATGCCCATGCCGGCGGAGAACATCATCGCGATCCAGGACACCGTCCGGAACTCGGGCTGCTCGTCGTCGGCACCGAGCCTGATCCGGCCGAACCTGCTGAACGCGAGGAAGAGCGCGAACGCGACGAAGCCGGTCGCGGCGAGGATGAAACCCCAGCCGCCACCGCGCATGAGGCCGTCGAGCATCGTGCTCGCGGCGTTCGCGAGGCTGTCGGGGGAGAGGAGACCCCACAGCACGAAGAGCAGGGCGAGCGCCGCACCCACTCCGAAAACGGTCCAGTCGGTGCGTGACCGACCCTCAGCGGCCCCGGAACTATCGGGATCCGTACGTGGTTCCGCCTGTGTCATAACAGGTCACGCCCCGACGGGCGTTTCCCCCCTCCCGGTCGAACACGATGAATCGTGCACAAGTCGTTTCGAGGGGGAAGTGTAGGTACTACGCTCGTCCCTGTCGCCGCCCACGTCCGCCGCTCCGGACGTCGTCGCAGGTCAGCGCCGTTCGGCGGTCGGTTGCGATTCGATATTGGCGCCGTCAGCGCCAGCCGGCGTCGTCCACCCCGCCCGGAACGGGTGCGGCCGGATCGTACGGGGTGCGGGTGAAGACGAAGGTGGCGAGCCACAGGTGGTCGCCCTCGATCCGCAGGGTCTCGCCGGCGAAGTAGCCGTCCATCCCGATCCACGTCCCGTCCGGACCCGGGCGGAACCGCGACGACCGGCCCGGTCGCCCGAGCCCGCCCAGGTGCAGCAGCCCGCCGCCGACCGCCCGCAGCGCGTACGGGGAGGGGCCCCAGAACCACGGCCCCAGCAGCGCCGGATCCACCGGCGCGGGCTCCGGCGACCACGCGTCGACGATCCGGGGCTCGGCCGCGCGGAGGTCGGCGAGCAGGCCGGCGCCGAGGCCGGAGTCCAGCCCGGTCGTCGTGTTCCCGAGTGCCAGCGCGCCGGTGCCCTCCTCGCGGTCCACCCAGAGCCCGGCGAGGAAGCCCGGCATCGAGCCGCCGTGCCCGACCAGCGTGGCGCCCTCGACCCGGAGCACCTGCACGCCGAGGCCGTACCCGGCCCAGATCGGCGACGAGGAGTCGATGCCCGCCGGCAGCGTCATCTCCTCGACCGTGGCCGGGGAGAGCACGCCGCCGGTGTCGCCGAGCAGGAACGCGCCCAGCCGGGCGAGATCGCGCGCGGAGCACCACAGCTGGCCGGCCGGGGCCATCACGCCCGCGTCGTGCTCGGGCTCGGGCAGGGTCAGCTCCGCCCACGGGTGCACGGCCAGTCCCTCGGCCGCCGGCGCCTGCGGCCGGGGCGAGGTGCGCTTCATCCCGAGCGGGGCCAGCACCTCGTCGTGCGCGACGTCGGACCAGCTCGTGCCGCGGCGGCGCGCGACCAGCTCCCCGAGCAGGCCGAAGCCGAGGTTCGAGTAGTGGAACCGGCGGGCTGCGGGCAGCACCCGGTCGGCGTCGCCGAGGCTCAGCTCCTCCAGCGGGCCGCCGGGGCTGCGCTCCCACCACTGTCCGGGGCTCTCGGACCCGGCGCCCGCCAGGTGCGAGAGCAGCTGGCCGAGGGTGCGGTCGCCCAGCGGGGTGCCGGGCAGGTGCTGCTCCAGGCGGTCGTCGAGGTCGAGCAGGCCCTCGTCGCGCAGGCGCAGCACGGTGACCGCGCAGACCGTCTTGGTGATCGACCCGATCCGGTACTGCACGTCGTCGGCGTCCGCGCCCGCGGGCAACGCGCCGCGGCCGGCGTGCCAGGCCAGGCCACCGTCCCGGACGACGCCGGCGACGAGGGAGGGGACGCGGCCGTCGCGCTGGGCGCGGGCGACGCGGGCGAGCAGGGTGCGCTGGGTGGAGGGCAGCAGATCGGGCACGACCCGACCGTAGTCCGGGCGGGCGGGGCGCGGGTGTCAGCCGCCGGCCAGCCGGTGCAGCAGGGGGGCCGTACGGAACCCGACCAGCGAGCGCATGACCAGCGACGTCGACGTCCGCTCCACCCCGTCGATGGCGAGCAGGTGCCCGGCGATGCGGTAGAGGTCGTCGGCGTCGCGGGCGACCAGGTGGACGAGCAGGTCCTCCTCGCCGGAGACGCCGTGCACCTCCAGCACCTCCGGTACCCGCTCCAGCGCGTCGGCGACCGCGGCGAGCTCGCGCTGCACCACCCGCACGGTGACGAAGGCGGTCAGCGGGTAGCCCAGCGCGGCCGGGTCGACGCGGCGCTCGAAGGTGTCGAGCGCCCCGAGCCGGTCGAGACGGGCCAGCCGGGCCTGCACGGTGTTGCGGGAGAGCCCGACCTTCCCGGCCAGCGCCAGCACGGTCGCCCGCGGGTCCTCGGCGAGGGCCAGCAGGAGCCGGGCGTCGTGCCCGTCGAGGTCGGTCGGCGCCGGTGCGCCCGGACCCGGCGGCACCGCGCGATCGCCGCCGCCGGTCGTGTGGGTGTGGTCGCCGGTGTGCACTCTGCCCGTCCCCGCTCGGTCCGCTGCCCGTGGATCCGTGCACTCTGCACGGTCCCGCCGGATCAGGTTGTGCACTCATGATCGTGGTGGTGGGCTGGGGGAGCAACCTGCGCGAGCAGCGACGAAGCTGGAGACGACGATGAGCACGGCAGCCGACCCGACGAACGCCCCCGCCGTCCCGGCGGCCGGGCCGATGGCCGAGATCGAGCAGCGGGTGCTGTGGCTGTCGACGGCGATCATCGACGCGGCCAACCGGCGCGGCGACCCCAGCGGCCTCAAGGTGGGCGGGCACCAGGCGTCGTCGGCCTCGCTGGTGACGATCATGACGTCGCTCTGGTTCGAGCACCTGCAGCCCGGTGACCGGGTCTCGGTCAAGCCGCACGCGTCGCCCGTCCTGCACGCGATCAACTACCTGCTCGGCGAGCTGGACGCGTCCTACCTGCCGACGCTGCGGGCGTTCGGCGGGCTGCAATCCTACCCGTCCCGCTCGAAGGACCCCGACCCCGTCGACTACTCGACCGGCTCGGTCGGCATCGGCGCGACCGCCCCGATCTGGGGGGCCGTGGCCCGCCGCTACGTCTCGTCGCGGTTCGGCGGTGTCTCCCAGGGGCGCCAGTACTCCCTGGTCGGCGACGCCGAGCTGGACGAGGGCGCGGTCTGGGAGGCCATCCTCGACCCGATGGTCGGCGAGCTCGGCGAGGTCGTCTGGATCGTCGACCTGAACCGCCAGTCGCTGGACCGGGTCGTGCCCAACATCGGGGCGACGCGCATCGAGGGCATGTTCGCCGCCGCCGGCTGGCAGGTCCTCACGGTCAAGTACGGGCGGCTGCTGCACGAGCTGTTCGCCCGTCCCGGCGGCGAGGCGCTGCGGACCCGGATCGACACCATGCAGAACCCCGAGTACCAGCGGCTGCTGCGGTGCGACGCCGGCGAGGTCCGCACCCGGCTGCCCGCCGACGACCCCGGGCTCGCCGAACTGGTGGCGACGCTGGACGACGAGACGCTGCTCGCCGCCGTCCGGAACCTGGGCGGGCACGACCCGGACGCGCTGCGCGAGGCGTTCGACGCGATCGACGACTCCCGCCCGACCGTCGTCCTCGCCTACACGGTGAAGGGGCACGGCCTCGCGTCGGCGGGGCACCCGCAGAACCACGGCTCGATCCTCGACGCCGGCCAGATGCGCGAGCTCGCCGACGCGGTCGGCGCCGACGTCGACGACCCGTGGCGGCGGTTCCCGGCAGGCTCCGCGGCCGCCGAGCTGTGCCTGACCACCGCACGGCGCCTGCACCGCGACCCCGTGGAGGACCACCCGGCTCCCGCGCTGCCCACCGACATCGGCCGCACCCCGACCGGCCGCGCCACCACGCAGGCGGCGCTGGGCCGCGCGCTGCTCGACATCACCCGGGAGGCGCCCGACGCCGCCGGCCGGGTCGTCACCCTGTGCCCGGACGTGTCGTCGTCGACCAACCTCGGCGGCTGGGTCAACAAGGTCGGCGTCTGGTCGCCGGCCGAGCGCAAGGACTGGTTCGACGACGACCCCGAGACGATCCTGCACTGGCGCGAGCGCCCCACCGGCCAGCACCTGGAGCTGGGCATCGCCGAGGGGAACCTCGTCGGCGCGCTCGGCGAGCTGGGCGCCACCTGGTCGCGGTGGGGGCATCCGCTGCTGCCGATCGGGGTGCTCTACGACCCGTTCGTCGAGCGGGCGCTGGAGCCGTGGTCGTTCGGGATCTACGCCGGCGGGCAGTCGATCCTGGTGGGGACGCCGTCCGGGGTGTCGCTGGCGCCGGAGGGCGGCGCCCACCAGTCGGTGACGACGCCGTCGGTCGGGCTGGAGCAGCCGGGCTGCGTGACCTACGAGCCGGCGTTCGCGATCGACGTCGAGTGGACGCTGCTGGCGTCGCTGGCCCGTCTCGGGCGGCCGGACGGGACGTCGGCGTACCTACGGCTCTCGACGCGCCCGGTCGACCAGTCCCTCGCGGTGATCCCGGCGGACCCGGCCGCACGGGAGCGCCGTCGCCGGCAGGTCGTCGCCGGCGCCTACCCGCTGCGCCGCACCGAGGGCACCCCGGACCTGACGATCGCCGCGGCCGGGCCGCTGCTCACCGAGGCGCTCGCCGCGGCCGACCGGCTCGCCGGGCAGGGGTACGCGGTGGAGGTCGTCTGCGTGACCAGCCCCGGGCTGCTGTTCGACGCCGTCCAGGCGCGGGCCGGGCGCCCGGCCCGGCCGCAGGCCGAGCCGTGGGTGCTCGACTCCGTCTTCCCGGCCCGCCGGGCGGCACCGATGGTGACGCTGCTCGACGGGCACCCGCACACCCTCGCGTTCCTGGCCGGGATCAACCGGGTGCCCGCCACCCACCTGGGCGTGTCCCGGTTCGGGCAGTCCGGCGACCTCGCCTCGGTGTACGCCCACCACGGGCTCGACGCCGACGCGGTCGTCGGTGCCGCCCTGGACCTGTTGTAGCCCGGGCCGCCGGTCAGCCCGCCGCCGCGACCCGGGCGGGCGCCGCCAGCGTGGCGTCGAGCCAGTCGAAGACGCGGCGGTGGTACACGGCACGCCCGCTCGTCTCGCAGTGCCCGGAGACGTCGTCGGCCCGGCCGAACTCGACGTACTCGACGGGGCAGGTCAGCGCGGCGGCCAGGACCGGGGCCGCCGCGGACAGTTCGTCGCCCGCGGTGCGGCACACGAACGTCGGGCAGCGGACGAGGTGCTCGCGGCCCTTGAGCGTGTACGCGGCGAGCATCGACAGCATCTCCAGTGGGTCGCCGGCCCCGTGCACCCAGAGGTTGCGGCGCATCGACCAGCCTGCGGACGGCTTGCGGATGGTGGAGCCGAGGGCGGCACGCAGCAGGGGCCGGGTGAGCGGGGTGCGGTGGGGGAGCCCCCGGGCCAGCACGCGGGGGAGCTTCGCGCGGACGGCGTCGAGCAGGTCGTAGGGCCCGCTGTCGGAGACGCAGGCGGCCAGCCTGTGCTCGGCGGTCGCGGCCCGCGGGGCGGTGTAGCCGCCGAAGCTCCAGCCGATCAGCGCGATCCGCTCCGGGTCGACGTCGGGGCGGGCGAGGGCGTGGTCGACGAGGGGGAGACGACGTTCTCCCAGTCCGGCCGGAAGGGGATGCCCTGGTCGAGGATCACCGATCCCTGGCCGGGGCCGTCGAAGGCGAGCACGTGGTAGCCGCGCTCCAGGGCGGCGGCGCCGGAGGCGAGGTAGAGCTCCTCGACCGTGCCGTCGTAGCCGTCGGTGAGGATCACGGTCGGCCGGGGCCGGTCGTCGCCGGCGGCGCGGAAGAAGTAGCCGGGCAGCGTGGTGCCCTCGTACGGGATCGCCAGGACCTCCGGCGGGCGGTCGAACAGCTCGCCCGCGGCGCGGAAGGCCGCCGTCTGGGCCCGTGAGCTGTCCCGGAACCGCTGGTCCACCGGCGCCCCCATGAGGAACAGGCCGGCGGTGCGGTGGTAGTTCGACGCCCGCAGGAACGCGTCCCGGGCGCTCGCCCGGTGCCCCCGGCGCAGGCTCTCCTCGGCGTCACGCTGCACGCGTTCCGCGGTCGCGGACCACTCCGCGTACCAGAGTGCGCCGTCGGTGCGGGTGATCCGCCGTGCGGTCGCCACGCACTCGCCGAGCTCCGCCCCGCCGGACCGGACGTAGGCCAGCGCACGCACGAACTGGGCGTCGAAGAGGTCGTCCTGCATCACGAGGCCCACGGGCCCTCCCGGAATCGGATCGGTCGCGGGCTCAGCGCAGGATCTCCACGAGCAGCACCCAGGTGGTGGTCAGCGCACCCGCGAAGGCGGCGAGGACGGCGAACACGAGCACGTACAGGCCGGCGGTGCTGCCCGTGACCAGCAGGACACCGCTCACCAGCACGCCGCCCGCCGTGCACACGGCGGGGGTGACGGTGCTGGCGAGCCGGACGGCCACCGGTTGCTCGGGCGGCCGGACGCCCGGCCGGGCCTGCCAGAGCAGCCCCGGGCAGACCAGGACGGCGAGCACGAGCAGCTCGACGCCGAACGCAGCCGGGGTCTGTGGCACGAGCAGCAGCATCGCCGACGCGGTCGGGACGAGCAGCAGCAGCAGCGCGAACGCGGAGCGGCTCTGCAGCAGCGCGGAGCCGATGATCTGCCGCAGGTTGATCGAGATCGAGACGAAGAGCAGGCCGATCAGGGCGGCACCGGCGCCCGTGACGGCGACCCCGAACTCGCTCCATGCCTCCACGGAGCGGGGACTCGCCGGGCGCGGTGCCGGTGTTAGCGGACGCTCACGCCGGTGCCGGCGGGGCCGGCGGTTCTTGCGGCGGGTCGTTGTCGCGCCCGGACTTGTCGCCGGGCTTGTCGTCGCCGCCCGCGGCGAGGAAGCGTTCGAACTCGGCGGCCAGCTCGTCACCGCTGGGCAGGTCGCGACCCTCCAGCTCGTCGGTGAGGTTCCCGCCCTCGCGGGCCGCGGCGACCTGGTCGTACTGCTCCTCGAGCGCCTTCACCACCTGGACGACCTCGTCGGAGTCGGCCATCTGCTCGGCGATCTCGGTGTCGGCCTGCTCGGCGGCGCGGGTCAGCGTCTCGGTCGGCAGGTAGAGACCGGCGGAGAGGCCGGCGTGGTCCAGCAGCACCCGCGCGGCCTGCGGGTACGCCGACCGGGCCAGGTAGTGCGGCACGTGCACGGCGTACCCCATCGCGTCCTGACCGGTCTGCCCGAGCCGGTACTCGAGCAGCGCGGCCGCGCTCCCCGGGACGTCCGCGGTCGCGAACCAGGGGGTGTGGCCCTCGACCAGCTCGGGGCGGGTCGCGTGCGCGGTGACGCCGATCGGACGGGTGTGCGGCACCGCCATCGGGATGCCCTGCAGGGTGATCACCAGGCGGACGCCGAGCTGCTCGACCAGCAGGCCGACGGCGGCGACGAACCGCTCCCACTGGGTGTCCGGCTCGGGGCCGGAGAGGAGCAGGTACTGGGTCTCACCGGTGTCGGTGAGTGCGACGACGTCGAGGGCGGGCGGGTCGTAGTCGGACCAGTGGTCGGTCTCGAAGCGCAGCGGCGGGCGCCGGGAGCGGTAGTCGACGAGCTGGTCGATGTCGAAGCTCGCGACCGGCGTGGTCTCGCGCTCGTCGGTCAGCGCGCCGACCGCGAGGGCCGCGGCGTTCCCCGCGTCGACGAAGCCGTCGAGGACGACGATGAGGACGGGCTCGTCGAGCCGCGGTGCGGCCTTGTCGACCTGGTAGAGCTGGGCGGGATCGAGCACCGGTGTCCTCCGTGTCGTGGCGTGCGGCCCGACCCTATCCGGATGCGCGCCGCCCGCGCCCGGTACTCGTCGGAGGTCCGCGGTGTGAGACGTGTCGTCGGAGCGGGTGTGCGGTGTGCGCATGGACCACAATGGGGTTCCGTCATGCACACGTCACAGCGCGCTTACCTCGTCTGGTCCGCCGGTCTCCTCGCCTACGTCGTGGCGGTGCTTCAACGCAGCTCGTTCGGCGTCGCCGGGCTGGACGCCGCCGACCGGTTCGACGCGTCACCGACGATGCTCGGCGGCTTCCTCGTCCTGCAGCTGCTGGTCTACGCGATGCTGCAGGTCCCGGTCGGGCTGCTCCTCGACCGGTTCGGCGCGCGGACGATGGTGCTCGCCGGCGCGGTGACGATGACGGCCGCGCAGGTCCTGGTCGCGCTCGCGACCTCGCTGCCGCTGGCGATCATGGCCCGGGTGCTCGTCGGTGTCGGTGACGCGCTGACCTTCATCTCGGTGCTGTCGGTCCTGTCGGTGTGGTTCCCGGCCCGCCGGGTCCCGCTGATGACCCAGCTCACGGCGCTGCTCGGCCAGTTCGGGCAGGTGCTCTCGGCGGTGCCGCTGGCCACCGTGCTGCACGGCTGGGGCTGGACACCGGCGTTCCTCGCCGCCGCGGGGGCCGGTGTCGTCGCCGGGACCGCGGTGTTCGCGGGGTTCCGCAACCGTCCGCCGGGTGCGCCCGCCCCGGCGGCCGCCGCGAGCCCGCGCGAGGTCCTCGACGGCCTGAAGGGCGCGTGGCGCCATCCGGGGACCCGGCTCGGGCTGTGGTCGCACGCCGGGACGCAGTGCTCCGGCCTGGTGTTCGCGCTGCTCTGGGGCGTGCCGTACCTGGTGGTGGGGCAGGGCATGAGCCCGACCGGTGCCTCGGTGATGCTGACCGTGCTGGTGCTGGCGGGCGCCGTCGTCGGGCCGGTGTTCGGCGAGTTCACCGCCCGGCACCCGCTGCGCCGGTCCTGGCTCGTGCTGTCGGTGATCGCGGCGACCGTGCTGGTGTGGGTCGCGGTGCTGCTCGTGCCGCCGCCGGCGCCGATGTGGCTGCTGGTGCTGCTCGTCGTCGTGCTGGCCGCGAACGGGCCGTGCTCGGCCGTCGGGTTCGACTACGCCCGCACGTTCAACCCCGAGCACCGGCGCGGGACGGCGGTCGGCATCGTCAACGTCGGCGGGTTCACCGCGTCGCTGACGACGACGCTGCTCGTCGGCGCCGTGCTCGGGGCCTCGGGCGGCTACACGCCGGAGGCGTTCCGGACGGCCTGGCTGGTGCAGTTCCCGATCTGGGCGATCACCGTGGTCGGTGTCGTCGGCGCCCGTCGCAAGGCGCGCCGGGTGATGGCGGCCGAGGGCACGGTCGTCCCGCCGATCCGGGACGTGCTGCGGCGCGGCCGTCGCCGCCGCGAACTGTCCTGAGGACACCGGTGCCCGGCCGCGCGGCCGGGCACCGGCGTGATCACTCCGCCAGCAGGCGGTAGAGCGCCTTGCGGGCCTCGGTCAGCGACTCGGTCGCCGAGGCGACCTGCTCGGCCGACCCGGCCGCAGCGACCTGCTGGGCGGCGGCGAACAGCTTGGACAGCTCCTCGCCGAGCCCGTCGGCCGGCTCGTCGGACGCCTCGCCGTCGGCGGTGAAGGGGGCCCACACCGCGTCCAGCGCGGCGCGGTTCTCCTCCACGTGCCGGGTGCCCTCCTCGGTGAGGTGGACGACCCGGCGGCCCTCGGTCTGCTCCGAGCGGACCAGGCCCTCGTCCTCGAGCTGGGACAGCATCGGGTAGACCGAGCCGGGGCTCGGCTTCCACCGGCCGCCGGAGCGCGCGGTGATCTCCTGGATGATCTCGTAGCCGTGCCGCGGGCCGTCGGCGACGACGGCGAGCACCGCCGTGCGGACGTCACCGCGGGCGGTGCGACGGCCGCGCCGGCCGAAGCCGCGCGGTCCGCCCGGCCCGAACGGACCGCCGGGGCCGAAGCCACCCGGTCCGAAGGGGCCACCGGGGCCGAAGGGGCCGCCCGGCCCGAAGCCACGTCCGCGGCCGTGCGGGCCGCCGCGGTGGTGCCGGCGTCCGCGGCCGCGCGGGCCGCGCTCCTCGTCGTCGTCGTGCTCGTCGTCCATGGGTGCCTCCTGGGGGCCGCAGGTGAAGGGGGAGTCGGGTCCGAACCGGGCCCGGGGGTGGCGATGGCCGGGGCGGCGTCCGCGTGCGAACGGCGGGCCCCAGGGCATGTCTCGCGTGGTCATGACTCGTGGTCCTCTCGTCGTGAGCCTCCTCTTCGATCGACTTGTGTGCCATCGCGATATATCGCGACCTGTCAGAGTTGCAACGAGATATGTCTGAGAATCTGCTGAGGAGGACCCCCGCCGTTCGGCGGGTGGCCGGTCGCGCGGGTCCCGTGTTGACTGTTCGTGCAGGTCCGGGGGGGTGCCGGGCCGGACGAGGGGAGGTCGCCGTGGGGCGTCACGACAGGAACGACGGCTCCGAGGGTGCGTCCCGGGGTGAGGCCGAGATGCTCGACCTGAGCGAGGTCTCGGCGGAGGACCTGCGCGACCGCCTCTCCGCACGCTCCGACGGCCGTGACGAGCGCGTCGTCCACGCGGCGACGGAGCTCCGGGCGAGTCTCGACCGGCTCACCGGGGCGATCGCCTACCGGCGCGAGGCCCTGGTCACCCGGGCCGGGGAGATCGCGCGGGCCGCGGCCCCGTTCGCCGGCGGGGCGGCTGCGGCCGGGGCCGGGGCGTTGCTGGTCGTCAGGCGGGCCCGGCGGCCGCGACGGTCCTGACCGGCCGGGGTCACTCCCCGGGCGCGAGCAGCGCGTGCAGGATCCGCTGCAGTGCGGCGCGGTCGCGCGCCGTGATCGTCGCCAGCCTGCGCTCGAACTCCGTCGCGAGCGCCGCGAGTGCCCGGTCCCGTGCCACCTCGCCCTCGGGGGTGAGCGCGAGGCGGTGCCGCCGGAGGTCCGCGTCGTCGATCTCGCGTCGCACGAGTCCCTTGCCGACGAGGTTGCGGACGTAGACGGTCACGCTCGCCCTGGGGATCACCAGCGCCGCCGCCAGCTCGGCGGGGTACGGCGACGTGCCCACCTCGGCGAGGACGAAGAACTCCTTCGTCTCGAGCCCGAGCGCGGCCAGCTCACCGGTGCAGGCGTCCAGCACGACGGTGAGCAGGCGGTGGTTCAGCGTCCACAGCTGCGCGGCGTCGACCGACATGCGCGTCTCCCGTCAGGTGGTACAGTTCTAAACAAGTACGAGAATGAACTGGTGGTGGTCCGGAACGGCCGATGGCCGGACGGACTCTAGACGGAAGGCGTCACCCGGTGCTCCAGCACGTCACGATCCCGCGCGGGCCGATCGAGCTCGCCGCCGACCTCCACCTGCCCGACGACGCCGGCGACGCGCCGCTGCGCGCCGTCGTGCTCTCCACCCCGGGCAGCAGCGTGAAGGAGCAGATCGGCGCGAACTACGCCGCCCGCCTCGCCGCCCGGGGCATCGCGGCGCTCGTGTTCGACCCGGCACACCAGGGGAGCAGCGGCGGCGAGCCCCGCGACCTCGAGGACCCGTACCGCCGTGGCGAGGACATCTCGTACGCGATCGACACTCTCGGCACGCTCCCCGGTATCGACCCGGAGCGGATCGGTGTCCTCGGCATCTGTGCCGGCGGCGGCTACGCGGTGCACACCGCCCGGACCGACCACCGCATCCGGGCGGTCGGGACGGTCGTCCCCGGGAACATGGGCACCTCGTTCCGCGGCTTCCAGCCGGACGGGCCGGTGGCCGCGCTCGACGCCCTGGCCGCCGCACGCACCGAGGAGAACCGCACCGGTGAGCAGGCCCGGGTGAACTGGCTGCCCGACACCCCGGAGGAGGCCGTCGCGGCCGGCCTGACCGACCTCGACACCACCCAGGCCGTCACCTACTACCGGATCGCGCGGGGTGGCCACGAGCACTCGACGAACCGCCGCCTCGCGCGCGGCGACGCGTTGCTCCTGGGGTACGACGCGTTCCACCTGGTCGACCGGCTCATGACCCAGCCGCTGCAGGTCGTGCTCGCCGGGCGCGCCGGGAACACCGGCTCGTCCGAGGCGGGGAGGCGGCTGTGGGACCTGGCGCCGCACCCCGTCGACCTCATGGTCGTCGAGGGCGCCGGCCACTACGAGATGTACGACGTCCCCGAGTACGTCGACGCGGCCACCGACCGCCTGGCCGCCTTCTACGAGTCCCACCTGTAACCCGTGATCACGGACCGGGAAGGGAGGCGGCCGGTCACTCGTCGTTCCAGCGGGGGAGGTCGTGCGGGGCGGGAGCAGCGCGGCGCCGAGCCGGACCAGGTGCGGGCGGCCGGACCCGACGGCGTCGCGTACCGCGGCGCCGAGCCCGGCGATCGGGACGTCGACCGCGTCCAGCCCGTACGCGTGGGCCAGCGCGACCAGGTCGGGGGTGTGCAGGTCCACCCCGGCGTGCGGCGCACCGGCGCGGTCCTGGTCGTAGCGGAGCATCCCGTACCCGCCGTCGTCGACGACGAGGACGGTCACCGGCAGCTGCTCCTGCACCAGCGTCGCGAGCTCACCGACGGCCATGGCGAGCCCGCCGTCGCCCACCACGGCCAGGGTCGGGGTCCCGGTCGCCGCCACGCCGAGCGCCGCGGGCAGGCCGAACCCGAGGGTGCCCCAGCCGACCGGGTACGCGAGACCGCGCGGCCCGCTCACCCGGGCGTAGCCGCCGGTCCAGTAGCCCGCGACGGCCATGTCGCAGACGAGGGCGGCTCCGGTCGCCGTCACCGACTCGACGGCCTCGACCAGCGTCCAGGCGTCGGCGGTCGCCGGGTCGTCACGCAGGCGGGCCCGGACCCGGCCGGCGACGCCGGTGTCCCACCACGGCCCGCGCCCCGGGAAGCCGGCGGCCAGCTCCCCGGCGATCACGGCCACGTCGCCGGTCAGGGCGTGGTCGGGCGCCCACTCCGGCGGATCGGCCGGCGGCGCCGGGTCGACGGTGACGAGCACCGGCGGGCGGGGCATCGTCCAGTTGCGGGTGTCCATCCCGTCCAGCCCGCCGCCGACGGCGAGCAGGACGTCCGCCGACCCGACGAGCGCGGCGACCTCCGGCTCGTGCGGGGGGAGCGTCGAGCGCGCCGTCGAGCCCGCGCGCCCCGAATGCGGTGACCAGCGGCGCCCCGAGCCGCCGGGCGAGTGCGGACACCGGTCCGGCGGCGTCGACGGCACCGCGCCCCGCCCAGACGACGACGGTCCCGCCCGCGAGGACAGCCGTCACCGCGGCGAGCGCGTCGTCGTCGGGTCGTGCCGGGGCTCCGTCCTCGACGGTGCAGGGAGCGACCTCGGCGGGTGCGCCCAGCAGGTCGGCGGGGACGTCGACGTAGACCGGGCCGCGTGGCTCGGTCAGCGCGACGACGACCGCCTCCCGGACCGCCCGCGCGGTGTCGGCCGCCGTGCGCGGGGTGCGGACCGCCTTCACCAGCGGCGCGAACACCGCGGCCTGGTCCCGTGACTCGTGCAGCACCCCGCGCAGCCGTCCCGGGCGCCGCAGCCGCTGCGGGATCTCCGAGGCCACCAGCACCACCGGTGACCCGGCCGCCGCGGCCTCGCCGAGACCGGTGAGCGCGTTCGTCGCCCCCGGCCCGGTGGTCACGACGGCCGCGCCGAGGCGCCCGGTGCGGCGGGCCCAGCCGTCGGCGGCGGCGGTCGCGGCCTGCTCGTGCCGGACGACGACCGGTGAGCCGGGTCCGGGACCGAAGAACGCGAGGTTGTGCACCCCGGGCATGCCGAACACGGTCGTGGCGCCCGCCCCGCGCAGGGCCGACAGCACGTCGTCGGCGACGGTCGGTCCCGTCATGCGGAGGCGGGACGCGCGCCCGCGGCGGCGAGCGCGGCGAGCAGGGCGGCGGCGTCGTCACGGCGACCGGCCGGGACCCTGCCCAGGACGGCGGCGATCTCCGCCCGGCGGTGCTCGTCGATGTCGTGGACGACGGCGCGGCCGGCCGCGGTGAGCTCGACGACGAGGTGCCGGCGGTCGTCGTCGTGGGTGCGGCGGGCGATCAGGCCGGCCCGCACCAGCCGCTCGACCACCCGGGTGGCGTTGGACGAGTGCACGCCCAACCCGCGCCCGACGGTCGCGACGTTCGTCGGCCCGGACTCGTCGATCATCATCAGGACCCTGAGCTGCGGCAACGTGATCGCGTTGTCGGTCGCGGCGACGGCGCGGACGCTGATCCCGGTGAACAGCCGCGCCACGGCGAGTCCGGCCTCCACGTCGGCGCTGCGGACGTGATCCATCTCGCGGGCTCGTGTGTCGGGCACGTCGCGTCCCCTCCCTGACGGGCGGATTTTACCGGCCGATGAGAGCTCGCCCGGAAGTTCTTGGCATTGCACAACTACTGCGCAAGCGCAACAATAGCGGGCGTCGAAGGGAGAGTTCCATGAAGGTGTCCGACATCCTGCGGATCAAGGGCGACGCGGTGCAGACCGTGCTGTCGTGGAACACGGTGGGGGAGGCGGCCACGCGGCTCGCCGGACCGCCCGCCATCGGCGCCCTGGTGGTGTCCGACGACGGGTTCCGTGAGCGTGTCGACGGGATCGTCTCCGAGCGGGACATCGTGCGCCGGCTCGCGTCCGACGGCGGCGCGGTCAGCCGCCTGACGGTCGCCGACGTGATGACCCGGCACGTGATCACCTGCCGGCCCGACGACCCCATCGCCGAGGTCATGGCGCAGATGAACCGCTGGCGGCACCGCCACCTGCCGGTCGTCGAGGACGGGAAGCTCTGCGGGATGATCAGTATCGGCGACGTGGTGAAGCAGCGGCTGGCCGAGATGAGCACCGAGGCCGGGGTGCTGCGCGACATCTACCTCGCCTCGCACTGATCCCAGGGCGGGGCCCGCCGGGAGGGTGACGTCCGTTCCACCGGGAACGACGGCGGGTGCGCGTGCGTTGACCATGTCATGAGCGCTGCATCCGCCACGTCCCGCCGGGCCGGTCGTACGGCCGCGTTCACCGCGCTGTTCCGGGCGCTGACCCGTCGCGGCGGTCCCGGTGAGCCCGGCCCCGCCGCCCGGGTCAGGGCCCTGCCGTCCATGGTCGGCGACGCCTGGCGCGGCACCTACCCCGCACCTGGGCAAGGGCCGGATGGCCACGTTCCTGCTGGCACTGGCCTACCTGGTCTCGCCGGTCGACCTCGTGCCCGAGGCGTTCCTGGCCGTGCTGGGCCTCACCGACGACGCCGTCGTCGCCATGTGGCTGGGCGGGGCCCTGCTGGTCGAGGCCGACCGCTACCTCGGCTGGCGCCGGAGCGCCCCCGTCGTGATCGACGGCGGTCAGGTCGCGCAGTTCGACCGGACGTAGTCGTTGATCCGCTGCGACGCCGCCTGGTACTCGGGGTCGCTGCGGGCCTGCGCGATCTCCGGGTCCCGTGCGACGGCCATCGTGTCGCCGCCGTTGGCCTCGAGCAGCTCCAGCTGACGCTCGACGAGCTGGTTGGCCCGGTCGAAGTCGGCGCGGATCTCCTGCGGAGCCAGCGAGCTGACCTGCTGGTTCGCCCGGCGGACCTCGGCGGCGACCCGGTCGATGTCGCCCAGCGAGCGGCCGATCGCGAGCCCGCTGACCGGCTGGGCGGCGTCCCGGCTGGCCTGCACCGCCTCGCAGAACGGGGTCGTCGCGACCGCCTCGGTGGTCGTCGCCTGGCGGGACGAGCCGGGCTGCGTGGCGAGCGACCCGCCGCACCCGGCGACGAGCACGAGGGCCGCCGGGACGAGCAGCGCGAGCCGCCGTACACCCGTCATCGTGGTGCCTCCCCGTCGCCGACCGGGCCGCGCGGCCGATCCGTCGGCGGGATTCTAGGTCGGGGCCCGTGAGGTCCCTGTCGGCGGACCCCGCGGCACGCGACCGGAAATCCGGATGCCCGTCCGGCGCCGGTGCGCGATCGTCGATCACCCCCGATCGCCGGGGCGTACCGAACCGGAAGGACGAGCCATGTTCACCCTCACCGGCACCGCCGCACCGGTCCGTCTCTGGACGGACCCGGAGTCGGTCGAGCCGGGCGCACTGACCCAGCTGCGCAACTGCGCGGCGCTGCCCTGGACGCACGGCGTCGCCGTCATGCCGGACGTGCACCAGGGCTACGGCGCGACCGTGGGCTCGGTCGTTGCCATGCGCGACGCCGTCTCCCCGGGCGCCGTCGGCGTCGACATCGGGTGCGGCATGTCCGCGGTCCGCACCGACCTGACCGCGGCCGACCTCCCCGACTCGCTCGCCCGCGTCCGGTCGCAGGTCGAGCGGGACGTCCCGGTCGGGCGCGCCGGCCACCGCGACGGCCCCGACCTGGCCCGCCTCGGCATCGAGGACGGCTACGACTGGACGGCGTTCTGGACCGGGTTCGACCGGCTGCACCATCTGCGCGACGCGTCGTGGACCAGCGAGGACGCGCTCCGCACGAAGGCACACCGGCAGCTCGGCTCGCTCGGCTCCGGAAACCACTTCCTCGAGCTGTGCACCGACGGCGACGACCGGGTCTGGCTGATGCTGCACTCCGGCTCGCGCGGGATCGGCAACGTCCTCGCGAACCTGCACATCGAGAAGGCGAAGGAGCTGCCGCACAACCAGGACCTGCCCGACCGCGACCTCGCCGTGTTCCTGTCCGGGACACCGCAGATGGACGCCTACCGGGCCGACCTCTTCTGGGTGCAGGAGTACGCCCGGCTCAACCGGCACGTGATGATGCGGCTGTTCGAGGCGGCGCTCGCCCGCGCACTGGGCCGGCCGGTGGCGTTCGAGCCCGAGGTGTCCTGCCACCACAACTACGTGTCCGAGGAGACCTACGACGGTGTCGAGCTCGTCGTGACCCGCAAGGGCGCGATCTCCACCGAGGGCGGGCGCCGGGGGATCATCCCCGGGTCGATGGGGACCGGTTCCTTCATCGTCTCCGGCCTGGCGGCCCCGGAGTCGTACTGCTCGGCGTCGCACGGTGCCGGGCGGCGGATGTCGCGGGGAGCGGCGCGCCGGCAGTTCTCGGTCGCCGACCTGCAGGCCCAGACCGAGGGCGTCGAGTGCCGGAAGGACGCGGGCGTGCTCGACGAGATCCCCGGCGCCTACAAGGACCTGGACACGGTGATGTCCGAGCAGACCGACCTCGTCCGGGTGGAGCACCGGCTCCGCACGATCCTCTGTGTGAAGGGGTAGGTGCCCGTCCACTGTCGACCGGCCGGGTGCGCGCCGGGCTGGTGCCGGGCCGCCGCGCAGGGCACGGTGGTGCCGTGAGCAGTGACGACCGCGACCCACGGCCGGGCGGGACGCCCGGGGACGACGCACCCGGCGGCGCCGGGTACGGCCCCGGGGCCGCGGGCCCGCCACCGTGGGCTGCCGGCCCACCGGGGTACGGGGGACCGCCCGGCCCGTACCCCGGCTGGGGCCCCGCCTACCCGCCGCCCCGCCCGACGAACGGCATGGCGATCGCCTCGCTCGTCCTCGGGATCCTCTGGCTGTACGGGCTCGGGAGCATCCTCGCCCTGGTGCTGGGCTACGTCGCGAAGCGGCAGATCGCGGAACGTGGCGAGCAGGGCGGCGGCCTGGCCACCGCGGGGATCGTGCTCGGCTGGATCGGCGTCGCCGTCCTGGTCGTGGCGATCGTGTTCTTCGTCGGGATCGCCGCGTTCGGGATGGCGGGCAACAGCTACTGACGGCCCGGGCCGGGACCCGCGGATCAGCCGCCGAGCACGCCCCGCAGCACGCCCGGGTGATCGGTGATGATCCGGTCGACACCGGCGTCGAGCATGCGGCGCATGTCCGCCTCCTCGTTCACGGTGTAGACGCCGGTCTCCATGCCGCGCTCGCGGACGGCCCCGACCAGGGCGGCGTCGGTGTTCCGGAAGCTCGGGTTGACCTGGTCGACCCCGGCGGCCTTCGCCTCGTCGAGTTCGGCGGCGGTCGGGCGGGTCTCGTAGAGCCACCCGGCGGGGATCCCCGGCGCGGCCTCGGCGAAGCGCAGCATCGCGTCGTGGTCGAACGACTGCACGACGACGCCCGGGCGCGGCTCACCGAGCGCGGCCGCCACCTCCTTCTCGATGCCGGGGTAGGTCGCCGGGTCCTTGAGCTCGATCAGCAGGCCCGCGCGGTCACCGGCCCGCTCGACGAACTCGTCGAAGGTCGGGATGCGCTCGCCGGCGAACTCCGGACCGAACCAGGATCCGGCGTCGAGCTGCTTCAGCTCGTCGAGGGTGAAGGACCCGACCGGGGCGAGCGCGCGGGCCGGGAAGACCTGCTCGACGTCCGTGGTGCGGGTCAGGGTGCCGTCGTGCAGCAGCACGAGGCGGCCGTCGGCGGTGCGCTGGACGTCGATCTCGACCGAGTCCGCCTTCTGGGCGACGGCCTCGTCGACGGCGGCGAGGGTGTTCTCCGGGGCGTCGCCGGACGCGCCGCGGTGCGCGACGACCTCGGGGCCGTCCTCCTGCGGCTCCGCGACGGCGGACGGGGCGAGGGCCAGCAGGGCGGCCGGGACGAGGGCGACGGGGAGCAGCGTGCCGAGCACGCGGCGCAGGGGGCGCACGGGGGTACCTCCGGATAGGGGAACACGATCGGGTTCGACCCTTCGTGTCCGGTTCGTCCGGTGGGTGGCGTGCAGATGGCCACGCGGCGACGAGTGTCGGAACCCCTGAGCGCCGGGTGTCAGGTGCGTGCGGCCGCCGCGGTGAGTGCGGGCAGGTAGCCGCCGGCGTAGCCCTCGGCGGTCGGGTGGTAGAGCGCCTGGTCGGCGGACCTCCCCGGCGGGTTGATCCACGGGTCGGCACTGCAGAGCCCGTGTCCGGCGAAGGCGCCCCGGACGTCGACGAACTCCCCGCGGAAGCGCTGCGCCGCGTCGGCGAGCGACGCGTCGAGCGTGTCGGCGGCCCGGTTGAGCGCCGCACGCCGGGCCGCGTTCGGCACCCCGCTCACGTCGCAGGACGCACCGGGCTCGAACAGCCGCGGGTATCCGAGGACGAGGATCGTCGCGTCCGGTGCCTGCAGCCGGACACCGACGATCGTCGAGATCAGGCCGCCCGGCGCGACGAACCGGGCGGCACGCTCACCGGCCCGGATCGCGCGGAAGCAGGTCTCGTCGTCGGGCGCCGTGCTGCAGGTCGCCAGCACCGGCCCGAAGCCGGTGTCGTTGCCGCCCACCGTGATCGTGACGAGCGAGGTGTCCCTGGCGACCGTGCGGACCTGCTTCGCGACGACCTCGCCGCTCGTCGCGCCGCTGCAGGCGACGTTCGTGAACGACGCGGGGGAGTTCCGGGCCGCCCACAGCGCGGGGTAGGAGCTGTCGCTGCGACGGCAGGCGCCGGTGGCGGGATCGGGGGTGGCCCCGACCCCGGCGGCGTAGGAGTCACCGAGCGCGACGTAGCGGGTGTCGCTGCGGGCGACGGCGGGTCCGGGCGGGGCGGCGACGGCGGCGGGCGCGAGCCCGGCGAGCAGCAGCACCGCCAGGGCACAGACCGGCAGCGGGAGCAGGAGGCGGCGCACGGCTCCAGCCAACCGCCGGCGACACCCTCCCGGCAATCGCGGTACCGGGTGACCGGGTGCACGGGCGGTGGAGCACGGTGTGGGCCGAACGGGTCCCGGTCACCGGTCCCCGGGCCCGGCGCCGGTCTCCGGCACCCACCCGAGCCGGCGGGAGATCGCCTCCCCGGCCTCGACGACGAGGCGGGCGACCCGTCGTCGTTCCGGGGGCCGAAGCGGGACACCGGCGCGCCCACCGCGAGCGCGGCGACGACGTGGCCGGTCGCGTCGCGGACCGGCGCGGCGACCGAGGCGACGTCGCCCTCCTGCTCGTCCGGCACCTCCGCCCAGCCGGACCGCAGCACGCGGTCCAGCCCGGCGCGCAGGTCCTCCGGCTGCCGGGGGGCGGGGATCCGCGGGTGCGCCAGGTACTCCTCGCGCTCGGCGGCGTCGAGGTGAGCGAGCAGCACGCGACCGCAGCTGGTGCGGTGGGCGGGAACGCGGCCCCCGGCCCCTGGCGGCGGGTGGTGGGGGCCCTCCAGCCGGTCGACGTGGACGACCTCGTCGCCGACGAGCACGCCGACCTGCACGGACCCGCCGGTCTGCGCGCGGACCCGGAAGAGGACCTGGGCCGCGGCCGTGTGCAGCTCGCGGTGCAGCGGAACCGCCCGGCCGAGCTCGAGCAGCACGATGCCGAGCCGGTAACCGCCGGTGTGCGGGTCCTGCTCGACGAGCCCTTCCGCGGCCAGCGTCGTGACCAGCCGGTGCACCGCGGACTTCCCGACGCCGAGCCGCCGCGAGAGCTCGGAGACGCCGACCGGGCCCTCGTCGGTGAGGAAGGTCTTGAGTAGCCGGGCGGCGTTCGTGACCGTCGACAGCGGTGCGTCGCCCACGGCCGTGCCTCCCGTCCGGACGAGCACGGGGTGACCTCCGGGGCCGATCGCTCCGGGAGCGGGCACGCTAGGCCCGCCCGGCCGGTGCGTCAAGCGGCTCCCGGGGCGCCCGGCAGGGCGCTGACGTGCGGATCTCCGGTCGCCGCTCGCGATGCTCGACGGCACCCGGTGTGCCGCCGGTGTGCCACCCGATGGTGGCCACGGTGCGTGACCGCCGGCACACCCCGGCCGGACGGCGAGACCACTCGGCCCGAGCGGGCCCGGCGGCGTTCGTGCAGGTCGATCGCCTGATTCGGGGTGAGATCGCCGGTGGTCGCTGCGATGAACGGCAGGTTGCGCCGGTGTCGGTCACCGAGCGTCCGCTCACCGCCCGTCGCGTTCCGGTGGTCTCGTGATCACCCTTTCGGGTTTGTCCGGGCGCCGAGCCCCGCTAGCGTGCTTCTCAGATCACGGAACGGTTACGAACCGGACGCGGCCCGACCCCCGACGGGCTGCCCGCTCCCCACGGGTTGTCCGCCGTTCCGCGATCTGGAAGGAAGATCGTGGCACGGCATCGCTCCCCCCAGGGCCGACCTGCGAGCCTCGGGCTCCTGTCACCGCAGTTCGCGGTGGCAGGAGCCGGTGGCATCGGCGGCACCTTCCCGGCCGGACCGCACGTCCGGCACGCCCGCACCGCGGGCTGGTCCGTCCCCCGTGACGCCGCCGGGACCTCCCGCTCCGCCGGCTCCCGGGACACGGGCTCCTCCGTCTCGACGTCGGCGAAGGTCGTCGCGGCCGTCGTCGCGGTCGGCGGGCTCGCCGGCGCCGCGCACGCGACGACGGGCGGCGCCGAGCTGCCCTCCCCGGCGGCCTGGTTCCAGGGGCTGTCGTCCGAGGCCCCCGCCGAGGCCGCCGTACCGGCGCCGCGGGCTCCGGTGGACTCCGCTCCGGCGGCGACCCCGATCGCCGACGCGAGCACCATCGCCGCGCTGGCCACCCCGGCCGCCGCGGGCGGCTCGGTCGCCGCACGGACCGTCACCGCGGCTCCCGCCGCGCACACCGGCGCCGCCGAGGCCGTGCAGAGCGCGTCGGCGTCGGTCGGCGAGGTGCAGAAGGCCGCCGCCGAGCGTGCGCGCGCCGCCGAGGCCGCCCGCGCCGCCGGTGCGACCGGCTCGCTGCAGTCCGCCTCCGCGGGCGGCGCGGTGTCGATCGTGACCGGGCGTGTCACCTCCGGGTTCGGCACCCGCTGGGGCACCGGCCACATGGGAATGGACGTCGCCGCGCCGATCGGGACGCCGATCCACGTCCCGCTGGCCGGCACCGTGATCAGCTCCGGTCCCGCCAGCGGGTTCGGCATGTGGGTCCGCGTGCAGCACGACGACGGCACCGTCACCGTCTACGGCCACATCAACCGTTCCCTGGTGTCGGTCGGGGAGAAGGTCTCGGCCGGTCAGCAGATCGCCGAGGTCGGCAACCGGGGCCAGTCCACCGGCCCGCACCTGCACATCGAGGTCGTCGACCCGAGCGGGACGAAGATCAACCCGAAGCCGTGGCTGGACGCCAACGGGTTCTCCTACACCTGACCGGGCGGCCGGGCCCGGCGGCCGTGGGGGACCGCCGGGTCAGGAGCCCTGCACGGACTCCAGCGCACGGATCTTGTTCGTCGCGTCCAGGGCCGCCACCTTGTACGCCTCGGACAGCGTCGGGTAGTTGAGGACGGTGTCGACCAGGTAGTCGACCGACCCGCCGCAGCCCATGATCGCCTGGCCGATGTGCACCAGGTCGGTGGCGTTCGTGCCGAACACGTGCACGCCGAGCAGTGTGTGGTCGTCGGGGGAGACCAGCAGCTTGAGCATGCCGTAGGAGTCGCCAACGATCGCGCCGCGGGCGAGTTCGCGGTACCGGGCCAGACCCGTCTCGTAGGGGATCGCGGCGGCCGTCAGCTCGGCCTCGGTCCGCCCGCAGAACGAGATCTCGGGGATCGTGTAGATCCCGATGGGCTGCAGCTCGTGCAGCTCCCGGACCGGCTCGTCGAACAGGTGGTACGCGGCCAGCCGGCCCTGGTCCATGCTGGTCGACGCGAGCGCCGGGAACCCGATGACGTCGCCGACCGCGGCGATGTGCTCCACCGAGGACCGGAACTGCTTGTCCACCTCGATCCGGCCGCGGTCGTCGGCCTGCAACCCGGCCGCGGCGAGCTGCAGCTCCTCGGTCAGCCCCTGCCGGCCCGCCGAGTACATGACCATGTCGGCGGGGATCTTCTTGCCGCTGACCAGGCTGGTGACGGTGCCCTTGCCGTTGACATCGACCGAGGACACCTCCTCGCCGAACCGGAAGGTCACCGCCGAGTCGCGCAGGTGGAACTTCAGCGACTCCACGATCTCGGGGTCGCAGAAGCCGAGCATCGAGTCCCGCTTCTCCACCACGGTGACGCGGGTGCCGAGCGCGGCGAACATCGAGGCGTACTCGATGCCGATCACCCCGGCGCCGACGACGACCATCGATCCGGGCACCCGGCCCAGCTCGAGCACCTGGTCGGAGTCGACGACCCGCTCACCGTCGAACGCGACGGTGTCCGGCCGGGCCGGCCGGGTCCCGGTGGCGATCACGAACCTCGACGCGGTGACGGTGTTGTGGTCGCCCCGCCCGGAACCCTCGACGACGACGGTGTGCGGGTCGGTGAACCGCGCGGTGCCGGTGAGGATGTCGACGTGGTTGCGCAGCAGCTGGTTGCGCACGATCTCGATCTCGCGGCCGATGACGTGCCGGGTCCGGGCCAGCAGGTCGTCGATGGTGATCTCGGCCTTGACCCGGTAGCTCGCGCCGTACATCTCCCGCTGGTGCAGGCCGGCCAGGTAGACGACGGCCTCCCGCAACGTCTTCGACGGGATCGTCCCGGTGTTGACGCAGACGCCGCCCATCATGTGTCCGCGGTCGGCGATGGCGACCCGCTTGCCGAGCTTCGCCGCGGCGATCGCGGCCTTCTGCCCGCCGGGCCCGGAACCGATCACCAACAGGTCGTAGTCGTACACGGGGCGCTCCTCGGCGTCGGCACTCACGCCGACCAGCCTCACGGTCGCCGGGGCACCCGGCAACAGGGCGGGCGTGAACAGCGTGTCACGCCCGGTAGGCGCGGCGCCGCTCGTGGGACAGGAAGTGCGCGGTCTCCCGGGTCGCGGTGTAGAGCGAACGGTAGTGCGGGTGGAACCGGTCGTACACCTCGCGCGCGACCGGGTCCGGTTCGATTGTGCGGGCCACCGGGTTCCAGCGGCGCAGGTCAGGATCGGCCCCGGTCGCGACGGCGGCCAGCCAGGCGTCGCCGAACGCGGCGCCGACGGTCTGCTCCGGCACGTCCTGCGGCACACCCGTCACGTCGGTGACGATCCGGGTCCACAGTCCACCCTGGACCCCGCCGCCGACGGCGACCAGACGCTTGGTCCCGCCGCCGGCCTCCCGCATGACCTCCAGGTTGTGCCGCACGCCGTGCGCGATGCCCTCCAGCGCCGCCCGGTAGACCTCGCCCCGGGTGTGACCGGTGGTGAGCCCCGCGAGGATCCCGCGGGCGTCCGGGTCGAACAGTGGGGTGCGCTCGCCCGCGAAGTACGGCAGGAGCAGCAGCCCACCGCTGCCCGGTGGCACCGCGCCGGCCTCGCCGACGAGCTCGGCGAAGTCGGAGCCGGTCAGGTCGCGCAGCCAGTTCGTGATCGCACCGGACGTCGCCATCCCCCCGGCCAGGGTGTGCGTGCCCGGGACGACGCCCCGGGTGGTCCACATCGCCGGGTGCGGCCGGGGCCGGTCGATCACCTCGATCAGGAACATCGTGGTCCCGTACATGACCATCACCTCGCCGGGGGAGGTGACGCCGGCGCTGGTCGCCTCGGCCCACGCGTCGACCGTGCCCGCGGTGACGGGCAGACCCTCCGGCAGCCCGGTCGCGGCCGCCGCGGCGGCGGTGACGTGCCCGGCCACCTCGGTCGGCCACAGGAGGCGGGGCAGCGCGATCCCGGGGGCGACGGCCTCGGCCCAGTCCCGCGCCCAGTCCGCGGCGGCCAGGTCGTACATCGGGTCGCACTGGCTGGCCGAGTGGTGGTCGAGCACGTACTCGCCGGTCAGCCGGTGCACCAGGTAGGACGAGCACATCAGGAACAGCGACGTGCGCTCGAACACCTCCGGCTCGTGCCGCGCCAGCCAGCGCCACTTCGGACCCACCGCCTGGGACGACAGCGCGGTCCCGGCCCGGGCCAGGATGCGGTCGGCGCCGATCTCCGCGGTGAGCTCGTCGATCTCGGCGGCGGCCCGGGTGTCGACGCCGTAGAGGATCGCGGGGCGCAGCGGCCGGCCGTCGGCGTCGGCGGGCAGCAGCGTGGGGCCGATCCCGGAGACGCCCAGACCGGCCGGCTCGGCGTCGGGGACGGCGGCGAGCAGCTCGCGGACGACGGCGGTGAAGTCACCCCACCAGATCGTCTCCGCGTCGTGCTCGACCCAGCCGGGCCGGGGCTGTGCGGTCTCGTGCGCGCGGTCGGCGCGGTCGAGGACCCGGCCACCGGCGTCGGCGACGACACCCTTCGAGCCCGACGTGCCGATGTCGACGCCCAGATACACGCGCATGCGTTCTTCCTACCGTTCCGCCCGAGGCGGGCGCACCGGTCCCCGCCCAGAACATCGGTGCGGATCCGGGCGGCGGACGGTCCGTGGCCCGGTCACGGACGCCCCCTCCGACTCCTACCAGCGGGAGCCGACAGAACCGCGGCGCACCGGCACCGGGCACCGCCTGCTGTCCACGAGATGGTGTCGGAAAGGAGGCGCCCGCGGCTCCGTCCACAGCCCGGCGGGCGGTCCCGCCCGGACATCGCCCACCCGGCGCACGCTCACCGCCATGACCGCACACCCCCGGCCCGACGCCGATCCGCCACCGCCTCCCGCACCCCGACCGGCCGGGAGCGCCGCTCCCCCCTGGCCACCGGGCGACCCTCCGCCGGCCGCGGGAGCGCGGCTCCGGCTCTCCTCGCCCGGCGACCTGGTCGCCGCGCTCCCGGTGCTGATCGGCTTCCATCCGGAGGACTCGCTGGTCCTGGTCGGGCTGGCCGGGCCGGAGCTGCGGGGCCGGGTCGGCCTCACGGTGCGGGTCGACCTGCCGTCCGGGCGGGACGTGCGCCGCGTGTGCACCGACGCGGTGTCCGTGCTCGCGGGGAGCGGGCCGGACCGGGCGGTGGCCGTCGTGGTGCGGGGCCGGCCGTCCGCCGCGCCCCGGCGCGCCCGGCGCGACGTCGCGCTGGCGGTCCGGCGGGAGCTGCGGCGGGCGGGGATCGGGCCGACGGCGGTGCTGTGGGCGTCGGGCACCCGCGCCGAGGACCGCTGGAGCTGCTACCCGCTTCCCGGACAGGCCTGCGGCTGCTCCGGCACGGTCCCGGACCCGACCGCGACGCCCGTGGCGGTGGCCGCCGCGGTCCAGGGCGGCCGGGCGGTGCTGCCCGACCGGGCCGCGGTCCGCGCCCAGCTCGACGGCGACGCCACCGACTCCGCGCGGCGGGCGAGGCTCGGGTCGGCACCCGTCCTGGTGGGCAGGCCGGGCCGGCCGGACCCGTGGTTGCTCGACGGCTGCCTCGACGACGCCGCCGAGGGGCGCCTGGTCGTCGACGACCGTCTCGCGCTGGGCGTCGCGGCGGCCCTCGCCGATCCGGACTTCCGCGACGAGGCGCTGCGCCGGTGCCTCGGAGCGCAGGCACCGCACGCCGAGCAGCTGTGGGCGGCACTGACCCGGGCGCTGCCGGCGCCCGAGCGGGCCGATGCGGCCGCGCTGCTGGCGACCTGCGCGCTGCTGCGTGGCGACGGGGCCCTCGCCACGCTCGCCGTGGAGCGGGCACTGGAGGACCGCCCCGCCCACATCCTGGCCACGGTCGTGGACACGTCGCTGCGGGGTGCCGTGACCCCGGGGGTGACGCCGGGTCCGTACGCCGGGCCGGTAGGGCTGCGCCGGCTGCTCACCGCGGCGACCGGCGCCCCGGCGGAGGGCGACGGGTGACCGGGTCAGCGCCCGCGGGCGAACTCCCACGCGTCGGAGACGATCCGCTGCAGCTCGGTGCGCGACGGCTTCCAGCCCAGGTCCCCGGCGGCACGCTCGCTGGACGCGACCAGCACCGCGGGGTCCCCGGCCCGCCGCGGCGCGACGACGGCCGGGATCGGGTGGCCGCTGACCGCACGGCAGGCCTCGACGACCTCCAGCACCGAGAAGCCGCGACCGCTGCCCAGGTTGTAGACGTTGTGCCGGCCCGCGGTCGCGTGCTGCAGCGCGAGCAGGTGCGCGTCGGCGAGGTCGTCGACGTGGATGTAGTCCCGCACGCAGGTGCCGTCCGGGGTGGGCCAGTCGTCGCCGTAGATCGAGATCGACTCGCGGGTGCCTGCGGCGACCTGCAGGACCAGCGGGATCAGGTGCGTCTCCACCGCATGCCGCTCGCCGAGGCGCTCCGCGCCGGACACGTGCGCCCCGGCGACGTTGAAGTACCGGAGGCTGGTCGCGGCGAGGCCGTGCGCCGCGGCGTACGACGTGATCATGTGGTCGATCGCGAGCTTGCTCGCACCGTACGGGTTGGTCGGACGGGTGGGTGCGGTCTCCGTGATCGGGACCTGCTCCGGCTCCCCGTAGGTGGCGGCCGTGGAGGAGAACACCAGCCGCGGCACGGCGTGCTCGCGGATCGCCTCCAGGAGCCGGAACGAGGCGACCACGTTGCCGTTCCAGTACTTCTCCGGCTTCTCCACCGACTCGCCGACCAGCGAGCGGGCCGCGAAGTGCAGGACGCCGTCGAACCCTCCGGCACCGAGCACGTCACCGGCCGTGCTGCCGAGCTCGCCCTCGACGAACGTGGCGCCGGCCGGGACGGCGTCGCGGTGCCCCGTCGACAGGTCGTCGAGCACGACGACCTCGTGTCCGGCCTCCAGCAGGTGCGCCGCGCACACGCTGCCGACGTACCCCGCCCCGCCCGTGACGAGCAGCTTCACTCCGGTCCTCCCCGCCTGGTCCGCGCCCGGGTCCGCGCCGTGCCGGTCCCGCGGCACGACCTTCTCACGGGCGCCCGCGGCGGCCGCCGCGAGGCCGGGCTACTGGGCCCGGACGAGGACCGCGTGCGCGACCAGCGGAGCGACCGTGGCCTTCTCGTCGTCCGCCGACGTGACGGGCACGGGGTCGCCGAACCGCGGGATCGAGCCGACCTCGACGCTGTTGCCCGGCACGATGCCGGCGAGCTTCAGCTCCGCCATGAGGTCGGCGTCGTTCTGCACGTGCTCGGCGATGCGACGCACCTCGACCCGGCCGCCGCCCCTGCGGGCGAGCTCGTCGAGCCGCTGCAGCCCGACCTCGAGCGTGGGCGGCACCGACGACGCGGCCGACGGCCCGTGGTCCTCGCGCTCCAGCTCGTCGAGGCCGGGGATCGGGTTGCCGTAGGGGGAGACGGTGGGCTTGTCGAGCAGGCGCACCAGCTTGCGCTCGACGTCCTCGCTCATCACGTGCTCCCAGCGGCAGGCCTCGGCGTGGACGAGTTCCCACTCCAGGCCGATGACGTCGATGAGGAGGCGTTCGGCGAGCCGGTGCTTGCGCATGACCGACACGGCGCGGCCGCGCCCTTCGTCGGTCAGCTCGAGGTGGCGGTCCCCGGCCACGACGACGAGACCGTCACGCTCCATCCGGGCGACGGTCTGGCTCACGGTCGGGCCGCTCTGTCCGAGGCGCTCGGCGATCCGCGCGCGCAGCGGGACGACGCCCTCTTCCTCGAGCTCGTAGATGGTCCGGAGGTACATCTCGGTGGTGTCGATGAGGTCGTTCACGTGGGGCCCCTTCGTTCGACGTCCAGTCTACCCAGGGCGAGCCCCGGGCACGGCGCACCCATCCGGGGCAGGATGGGCCGCGTGTCCGGTTCCATGATCACCCCTGAGGACCTGGTGGGGTTGCTGGCCCCTGCGGGTACGCCCGGCGGCGCAGCCGGTGTCCTCCGCCCGGTCGTGCTCGACGTGCGCTGGCGGTTGACGGGGCCACCCGGTAGAGACGATTTCGAGGCCCGTCGTGTTCCCGGGGCGGTGTTCGTCGACCTCGACTCCGAGCTGGCGGCGGGTCCGTCGGTGCCGGGGCCGGGCGGGCGGCACCCGCTCCCCGAGCCCGGGGCGCTCCAGCGTGTGCTGCGCGCCGCCGGGATCGGCGAGGACGACCGGCCGGTCGTCGTCCACGACGATCGCGACGGCTCGGTGGCGGCCCGTGCCTGGTGGTTGCTGCGGTGGGCCGGGCTCGATCCCGCCCGGGTCCGGGTGCTCGACGGCGGGTTCGCCGGGTGGGAGTCCGCCGGTGGGCCGGTCGCGGGGACCGCGGGCGGCGCGGACGAGCCCGAGCCGCTGCCGCCGGGCGACGTCGTCGTGCGGGCCGGTGCGATGCCGGTCGTCGACGCCGACGGAGCGGCCGCGCTGGCCCGCGACGGCGTGTTGCTCGACGCGCGCGCCGCTGCCCGGTTCCGGGGCGAGACCGAACCGGTCGACCCGCGCGCCGGGCACGTGCCCGGCGCCCGCAACCTCCCGGCCGCCGCGAACACCGGCCCGGACGGGCGCTGGGTCGGGCCCGACGTGCTCGCCGACCGGTTCCGCGCCGCCGGAGCGGCACCCGGCGTCCCGGTCGGTGCCTACTGCGGGTCCGGGATCAACGCGTGCGCCCTCGTCCTGGCCCTCGAGGTGGCCGGGCTGACGACGGCGGACGCGCCGGCGGCGCTCTACCCGGGCTCCTGGTCGGAGTGGAGCGCCGACCCCGCCCGCCCGGTCGCGACCGGTGACCGTCCGTGGGCGCAGGAGCGGTGAGCCCCGTGGTTGCGGCGGTCCTGCTGACATACGGTCCGGTGTCATGAGCGCGCGCACCTCGGTCGTGTGGACCCCGGACTTCCTGACCTACCAGCTGTCCGACGACCACCCCCTGAACCCGGTGCGGCTCGACCTGCACATGGAGCTGTCGCGCGGGCTGGGCGTGCTCGACGGCGTCGAGCTGATCGCGCCGGAACCGGCGACCGACGCCGAGCTGACCCGGGTGCACACGCCGGGCTACCAGACCGCGGTCAAGTCGGCGCCGGAGGCGCCGTTCGGGGTGGGCCACGGGCTCGGCACCTCCGACAACCCGATCTTCTTCGGGATGCACGAGGCGGCCTCGCTCATCGCCGGTGGATCGGTGGCCGCGGCCCGGGAGATCGCCGAGGGCCGGGCGGACCGCGCGGTGAACATGGCCGGCGGCCTGCACCACGCCATGCGGGACCGGGCGGCCGGGTTCTGCGTCTACAACGACTGCTCGGTCGCCATCGCCTGGCTCCTGGAGCAGGGCTACGAGCGGATCGCCTACGTCGACGTCGACGTCCACCACGGCGACGGGGTGCAGGACGCCTTCTACGACGACCCGCGGGTGCTGACGGTCTCGCTGCACCAGCACCCGCTCACCCTCTGGCCCGGCACCGGCTGGGCCGGCGAGTACGGCCGCGGCGACGGCGAGGGCTACGCGGTCAACGTCGCGCTCCCGCCGGGCACCGGCGACGCCGGCTGGCTGCGGGCCTTCCACGGCGTGGTGCCGTCGCTGCTGGAGTCGTTCCGGCCCCAGGTGCTGGTCACCGAGTGCGGCACCGACACCCACGCCGAGGACCCGCTGGCGAACCTGGAGCTGTCGGTCGACGGGCACCGGGCGATCTACCACGCGCTGCGGGAGATGGCTGAGACGACGGCGGGCGGCAAGTGGCTGGTGCTCGGCGGCGGGGGATACGCCCTGTACCGGGTGGTGCCGCGGTCCTGGACACACCTGCTCGCCGTCGCCCTCGACCGCGACCTGCACCCGGACACCACGATCCCGGCCGACTGGACGGCCCGGGCGTCCACCCACACCCGCGCACCGCTGCCGGTGTCGATGTCCGACGGGGCGGACCCGTCGTTCGAGCGGTGGGGCGGCGGCAACGAGGACCGGGTGGACTCGGCCGTCCTGGAGACCCGTCGTGCGGTGTTCCCGCTGCACGGCCTCGAACCCGACGACCCGCGGGACTGAGCGGGCCCGCGGACGCGGAACGGACCCCGGTAGCGACAGGCGGACAGGACGACCACGCGCATGCCCGACGAGCAGCAGCCCCAGCAGGTCGAGTACCCGTATCCCCGGCAGTGGGAGGCCGACGTCGTCGCCTCCGACGGCGGGATCGTGCACCTGAGGCCGATCACCCCCGACGACGCCGACGCGTTGCTGTACTTCCACGGCAAGCTGTCGGACCGGACCCGCTACCTGCGCTACTTCGGCCCGTACCCGCGGATCTCGCCGCGGGACCTCGAGCGGTTCACCGTCGTCGACCAGCGCACCCGGGTCGCGTTCCTCGCCCTGCTCGGTGACGAGATCATCGCCGTCGGCCGGTACGAGGGGCTCACCGCGAACGGCGGGGCGGCGGCGTCGGAGGGTGCGGGGACCGACCAGCCCGTCACGTCGGCCGAGGTGGCCTTCGTCGTGCGCGACGACCACCAGTCCCGCGGGCTCGGGTCGATCCTCCTCGAACACCTCGCCGCGGCCGCCCGGGAGAACGGGCTGTCCCGGTTCGAGGCCGAGGTGCTGGTGGAGAACCACGCCATGGTGCGGGTCTTCCGGGAGGCCGGCTACCAGGTCAAGCGCGCCTTCGCCGAGGGTGTGCTGCACCTGGAGTTCGACATCGACCCCACCGAGAAGTCGATCGCGGTGCGGGACTCGCGCGAGCAGGCCGCCGAGGCGCGCAGCGTGGCGAACCTGCTGCACCCGTCGTCGGTCGCGGTGATCGGTGCGTCGGCCGACGAGACCAAGATCGGGCACGCGGTACTCGTGAACCTGCTCCGGGCCGGGTTCACCGGGCCCGTCTACCCGGTCAACCCCGACGCCCGGTCCGTGCGCGGCGTGCGCGCCTACCCCTCGGTGATCGACATCCCGGACGAGGTGGACCTGGCCGTCGTCGCCGTCCCGGCCGCGAACATCGACGAGGTCATGGACTCGTGCCTGGCCAAGGGCGTGAAGGTCCTCGTGGTGATCAGCTCCGGGTTCGCAGACGCCGGGGGCGGCGGGAAGCTCGCCGAGCGCCGCCTGGTGGCCGAGGCCCGTGCGCACGGCATGCGGGTGGTCGGCCCGAACGCGCTCGGTGTGGCGAACCCGGACCCGTCGGTGCGGCTCAACGCGACGCTCGCACCCGCGATGCCCGGGCCGGGGCGCACCGGGTTCTTCTGCCAGTCCGGCGCGCTGGGCACCGCGATCCTCGCGAACGCCCGCTCGCGCGGGCTGGGACTGTCGTCGTTCGTCTCGGCCGGGAACCGCGCCGACGTCTCCGGCAACGACCTCATACAGTACTGGCAGACCGACCCCGGGACCGACCAGGTCCTGCTCTACCTGGAGTCGTTCGGCAACCCGCGCAAGTTCGCCCGGGTCGCACGGCGGCTGGCCCGGACCAAGCCGATCGTCGCCGTGAAGTCCGGCAGGCACACCGGCCCGTTGCCGTCGCTGGCCGGGACCGCCGCGCAGATCGACGAGTCGAGCGTCCAGGTCCTGTTCGAGCAGTCCGGGGTCATCCGGGTGCAGACGCTGCCGCAGCTGTTCGACACGGCACTCCTGCTCGCCTACCAGCCGATGCCCACCGGGCGGCGGGTCGCGGTCGTCGGCAACTCGACGGCGGTGAACCTCCTGGTCACCGACGGTCTGCTCGACGAGGGCCTCAAACCCGCCGGGGAGACCGTCGACGTCGGCACCCAGGCGTCGCCGGAGGCGTTCGCCGCCGCGGTCCGCACCCTGCTGGAGGGGCCGGAACAGCCGGACGCGCTGATCGCGGTGTTCGTCCCGCCGGTCGCGGTCGAGGGGACCGCGCACGCGCAGGCCCTGCGCGGTGCCGCCGCCGGGGCCGGCATCCCGGTGCTGGCTGTCTTCCTCGCGGCCGAGGGGATCCCGGCGGAGCTGTCGGTGCCGCAGGCCGACGGCAGCCCCGGCCCGGGTTCGGTGCCGAGTTACGCCAGCCCGGAGCGGGCGACGTCCGCGCTCGGCCGGGTCGCCCGCTACTCGGAGTGGCGCAACACGCCGGTCGGGGACTTCGTCGTCCCCGAGGGGATCGACCCGGAGCGGGCGCGCCGGCTGGTCGCGTCGTTCCGGCCCGACACCCCGCACGCGCTGACCGACGACGAGGCCGTCGAGCTGCTGGCCTGCTACGGCCTGGAGGTGATCGCGTTCCGCCGGGTCAGTGGCGCCGAGGCCGCGGTCGCCGCGGCGGAGGAGGTCGGCTACCCGGTGGTCATCAAGGCGACCGGTGAGCAGTGGCGACACCGCGGGGACTTCGTCGGCGTGCGGCTGGACCTCGTCTCCGCCGAGGCGGTCCGGGCCGCGCACGCCGAGCTGTCCCGGCTCACCGGCTCCGGCGAGGTGTACGTCCAGCGGATGGCGCCCAAGGGCAGCTCGTGCAAGATCGAGGTGGTCGACGACCCCTCGTTCGGTTCCCTCATCGCCTTCGGGCTGTCCGGGATGGCGACCGAGCTGCTCGACGACCGGGCCTACCGGGTGCTCCCGGTGTCGACCGAGGACGCGAAGCGACTGGTCCGCGCGCCGCGGGCCGCTCCGCTGCTGACCGGCTACCGCGGCACCGACCCGGTCGACACCGACGCACTCGAGGACGTCGTGCTGCGGATCGGGCAGCTCGCCGAGGACATCCCGCAGGTGCGGTCGCTGGCGCTCGATCCCGTGCTGGCCTCGCCCGACGGCGCCTTCGTGACCGGTGCCCGGGTGACGCTCGGCCCGGTCCCGGACCGCCGCGACGCGGGCCCCCGCCGGCTGCGCTAGCCGCCGGGGGCGCCACGCGTCAGCTCCGGAACGACACCTGCAGCGTCGGCGCGGAGGTGTCGGCGAAGAAGTCGTTGCCCTTGTCGTCCATCACGACGAACGCCGGGAAGTCCTCGACCTCGATCTTCCAGACGGCCTCCATGCCGAGCTCCGGGTACTCCAGGACGTCGACCTTGCGGATGCAGTCCTGCGCCAGCCGGGCCGCGGGGCCGCCGATGGACCCCAGGTAGAACCCGCCGTTCGCGGCGCACGAGTCCACGACCTGCTTCGACCGGTTCCCCTTCGCCAGCATCACCAGCGACCCACCGGCCTCCTGGAACTGCGTCACGTAGGAGTCCATCCGGCCGGCCGTCGTCGGGCCGAACGACCCGGACGCGTAGCCCTCGGGGGTCTTGGCCGGGCCGGCGTAGTAGACGGCGTGGTCGCGCAGGTACTGCGGCATCGGCTCGCCGGCGTCGAGCCGCTCGGCGATCTTCGCGTGGGCGATGTCGCGGGCCACGACCAGCGGCCCGGTCAGCGACAGCCGGGTCTTCACCGGCAGCTGCGAGAGCTGGGCGCGGATCTCGTCCATCGGGCGGTTCAGGTCGACCCGGACGACCTCGTCCGACAGGTCCTCCGACGTCGCCTCGGGCAGGTACTGGGCGGGGTCGCGCTCCAGCTGCTCCAGGTACACCCCGGACGGCGTGATCTTCGCCTTGGCCTGGCGGTCCGCCGAGCACGACACCGCGACCCCGACCGGCAGCGAGGCGCCGTGCCGCGGCAGCCGGATCACGCGGACGTCGTGGCAGAAGTACTTGCCGCCGAACTGGGCGCCGATCCCGAAGTTCCGGGTCAGCTCCAGCACCTGCTGCTCCAGGTCGGTGTCCCGGATCGCGTGCCCCAGCGGGGAGCCCTCGGTCGGGAGACCGTCGAGGTAGCGGGCCGAGGCGAGCTTCGCGACCTTGAGGTTGTACTCGGCCGACATCCCGCCGACGACGATCGCGAGGTGGTACGGCGGGCAGGCCGCCGTCCCCAGCGAGCGCAGCTTCTCGTCCAGGAAGGTCGCGAGCCGCTTCGGGTTCAGCAGCGCCTTGGTCTCCTGGTAGAGGAAGGTCTTGTTCGCCGAACCGCCGCCCTTGGCCATGACCAGGAACTCGTAGTACGGGTCGCGGCCGGGCTTGGAGTAGAGCTCGATCTGGGCCGGCAGGTTGGTGCCGGTGTTCTTCTCGTCCCAGAAGGAGAGCGGCGCCATCTGCGAGTAGCGCAGGTTCAGCTCCTGGTAGGCGTCGAAGACGCCGCGGGAGACGGCGGCCTCGTCGTCGCCGCCGGTCAGGACGGTCTCGGTCTTCTTGCCGACGACGATCGCGGTGCCGGTGTCCTGGCACATCGGCAGCACGCCACCGGCGGAGACGCAGGCGTTGCGCAGCAGGTCGGTGGCGACGAACCGGTCGTTGCCGGACGCCTCCGGGTCGTCGACGATCGCGCGCAGCTGCCTCAGGTGCGAGGGCCGGAGCAGGTGCTGGATGTCGGTGACGGCGGCGCGGACCAGGCCGGTGATCGTCTCGGGCGGGACCTCGAGGAAGGTGCGTCCGGCGGCCTCGGTGGTGGTACCCGCCGGCAGGTCGAGCTCGCGGTACTCGGTCTCGTCCGGGCCGAGCGGGAGCACGTCGGTGTGGTGGAACTCGGGCATGACCGGGACGCTACCGGGCGCGACCTCGGCGTGACCGCGGGTGGAGACGCAGCCGACGCGTGACGCGGACCGCTCACCGACGTAACCGGACGGCCCTCCGTTTCCGGTCGCCGTCGGTGGTCGCCGGCGCTAGCGTGGGGCGCATGCCTGGCTCGATCCTGGGAACCTCCGTCCGCCGCGTCGAGGACGCCGACCTGATCACCGGCGCGAGCACCTACGTCGGCAACCTGCTGCACGGTGCCGGCGCCCCGCCCGCCCTCGCGCACGTCGCCTTCGTCCGCTCGCCGCTGGCGCACGCGCTGGTCACCGGCGTCGACACCACCGAGGCCGCGGCAGCGCCCGGGGTGCTGGCCGTGTACACCGCGGCCGATCTCGACCTGCCCGCCCACCACGGCCTGATGGTGCTCAACCCGGACCTGCCGCGCCCGCCGCTGGCGACCGGCCGGGTCCGGTTCGTCGGTGAGGCGGTCGCGATGGTGGTCGCCGACAGCCGGGCCGCCGCCGTCGACGCGACCGAGCTCGTCGAGGTCGACTACGAGCCGCTGCCCGCGGTCACCGACCCCGAGGCCGCCCTCGCCGAGGGCGCCGAGCTGCAGTTCCCCGAGCAGGGCAGCAATCTCGCCGCGGGCGAGCGCGGCCCGGAGCCGGACCCGCTGGACGACGCCGAGGTCGTCGTCCGGGCCCGGATGGTGAACCAGCGCGTGGCCGCGGTCCCGCTGGAGGGCAACGCGATCCTCGCCGATCCCGCGCCGGACCCGGCCGACGGCGACTTCGACCTGACCGTGCACGTCTCCACCCAGATGCCGCACGGGTTCCGCGCGCAGCTCGCCGGCCTGCTCGGCCTGGACACCGACCGGGTCCGGGTGATCGCCCCGCACGTCGGCGGCGGTTTCGGCGCCAAGGCCGGTGTGCTCGCCGAGCACACCGCTACCGTCGTCGCCGCACGGGCGCTCGGACGTCCCCTGGCCTGGGTCGAGACGCGCTCGGAGAACCTCGTCTCGATGCCGCACGGCCGCGGCCAGGTCGGCTACTACGAGCTCGGCCTGACCCGCGACGGCCGGATGACCGGCCTGCGGACCCGGGTGATCGGCGACGCCGGCGCCCTGCCGCTGCGCACGACCTTCCTGATGGCCACCGGCGTCTACGACGTCCCGAAGCTGCGCTACGACGCGGTCGCCGCCCTGACCAACACGACGCCGATGGGTGCCTTCCGCGGTGCAGGCCGTCCGGAGGCCGCGGCCCACCTGGAGCGCCTGGTCGACGTCGCCGAGCTGGACATCGACCCGGTGGAGCTGCGGCGGCGCAACTTCCTCGCCCCGGACGTCTTCCCCTACACCACGCTGACCGGCGCCACCTACGACGTCGGCGACTACGACCTGCCGCTGCGCGAGGCGCTCCGCCTGTCCGGCTACGACGAGCTGCGCGCCGAGCAGGCCCGCCGCCGCGAGGCGGGCGACCCGGTCCGGCTCGGCATCGGGATCGCGGCCTACGTGGAGGTCACCGCGGGCGGGGGTGGCGGCGAGTACGGCTCGGTGACCGTCCACGCCGATGGGACGGCCACCGTCTCCGCGGGCACCTCGGCGCACGGCCAGGGTCACGCGACGTCGTTCTCGATGCTGGTCTCCGACCGGCTCGGGATCCCGCTGGAGAAGATCAGCTACGTGCAGTCGGACACCGCGAGGGTCCCGCGCGGGGCGGGCACCGGTGGCTCCCGGTCGCTGCAGCTCGGCGGCACCGCGGTCGCCGAGGCCGCACAGGAGCTCCACGACCGCGCCCGCAAGATCGCGGCGACGCTGCTGGAGGCCTCCACCGAGGACGTCGAGATCACCGAGGACGGGCGGTTCGGCGTCGCCGGTGTCCCCGGCGGCCCGTCCGTCGGCTGGCCCGAGGTGCACGCCCAGGCGGCGACGACGGGGGAGGAGCTGCACGTCGGGCTGGACTCGGAGCAGGCGGGGGCCACGTTCCCGTTCGGGGCGCACGTGTCGGTCGTCGAGGTCGACACCGACACCGGGCGGGTGACGCCGAAGCGGCACGTCGCCGTCGACGACTGCGGCCGGATCCTCAACCCGCTGCTGGTCGAGGGCCAGCAGCACGGCGGCATGGCGCAGGGCATCGCGCAGGCGCTGTACGAGGAGGTGCTCTACGACGACGAGGGCCAGCCGCTGACCTCCAGCCTCGCCGCGTACACGATCCCGACCGCGGCCGACATGTTCGACTACGAGACCGCGACCACCGAGACCCCGACGCCGCTGAACTCGCTGGGCGCCAAGGGGATCGGGGAGTTGGCGACGATCGGGTCGACCCCGGCGGTGCAGAACGCGGTGGTGGACGCGCTGTCCGACCTCGGCGTGCGGCACATCGACCTGCCGTGCACCCCGGAGCGGGTGTGGCGGGCGGTGTCGGCGGCCCGCGCCGGCGCCCCGCAGGACGCGTGGCGGGAGCCGCCGGAGGTGTTCGGCGACCTGCCGGTCCGCGGCGGGGGCGGTGACGACGAGGCCGCCATCTGACCCGCCACCGGGCCGCACCCACCCCGCGGTGCGGCCCGGCACGGCGGCCCGGCGGGCCCCGACCCACCCCCTGACTCCCGTTCCCGCCCGCGGTGGCGCAGACTCTGCGCCGGACGCAGACGGCGACACTCGAGGAGGGGCGCGCACGATGAGGCTCGCGACGATCCGGACCGCGACCGGGCACCGGGCGGTGCGTGTGGACGGCGACAGCGCCGTCGAGACGGGGGAGGCCGACGTCCGGGCGCTGCTCGAGCGCCCGGACTGGGCCGAGCACGCCGCGGCCGCCGACGGACCGGTGCACGACGCGGGAGCACTGGACCTCGCCCCACTGGTCCCGTCGCCAGAGAAGATCATCTGCGTCGGTCTGAACTACCGCGACCACGTGCTCGAGATGGGCAACGAGCTGCCGGAGTACCCGACGATCTTCGGCAAGTTCGCCCCGGCGCTGATCGGCGCCCGCGACGAGATCGAGCTGCCCCCCGAGTCCGACCGGGTCGACTTCGAGGCCGAGCTGACGGTCGTCATCGGGCAGGCCGTCCGGCACGCCGACGCCGAGTCCGCGCGGGCCGCGATCGCCGGCTACACGGTGCTCAACGACGTCAGCATGCGCGACTACCAGCGCCGCACGAAGCAGTTCCTGCAGGGCAAGACCTGGGAGCACTCGACGCCGCTGGGCCCCGAGCTCGTCACCCCGGACGAGCTCACCGCCGACCCGGCCGACGGCGGCGCGCTGCGCATCCGCTCCGAGCTCGGTGGCGAGACCATGCAGGACTCCACCACCGACCAGCTGGTGTTCGGCGTCGTCGACCTGATCGTCTATCTGTCGACGATCCTCACGCTCAACCCGGGCGACGTCATCGCCACCGGCACCCCGGGCGGCGTCGGCGACGCCCGCACGCCCCCGCGCTACCTCACCGACGGCTGCGAGATCGTCACCGCGGTCGAGGGGATCGGGGAGTGCCGCAACGTGGCACGGGCCCTGCGGTGACCGACGCCCCGGTCGCGGTACCCCCGCCGCTCGCGGACTCGCTGGCCTGGGCCGGCGACGGCCAGGCCCACCTGCGGGGGCTGATGACGCGGATGGGCGACGAGGCGTTCGGCGCGCCGTCGCTGCTCGCCGGCTGGAGCCGGGCGCACGTGCTCACCCACGTGGCCCGCAACGCCGACGCGATGATCAATCTCCTGCACTGGGCGAGCACCGGGGAGGAGACCCGTGCCTACCGGGACCCGCAGGCACGGGACGCCGACATCGCCGCCGGTGCGGCGCGCAGCCCCGAGGAGATCCGCGCCGACGTCGTCGCGACCTCGGACCGGCTCGCCGACGCCGTGCGTGCGATGCCGGAGAAGGCCTGGTCGGCCCGGGTCCGCAACGCGCAGGACGTCGAGATCCCGGCGACCGCGGTGCCCTGGGCGCGAGCTCGTGAGGTGTGGGTGCACGCCGTCGATCTCGACGTCGGCGCGTCGTTCAAGGACCTGCCGATCCCGATGCGGAAGGTGCTGGTCGCCGACGTCGCCGGGACCCTGGAGCAGCGTCCCGGCTGCCCGCACGTCCGGCTGGAGGAGTCGCGGACCGGTCAGGTGCGCGAGTTCGGGCCGGGACCGGCCACCGCCGACGGCGCCGAGCCCGGTGACCTCGGCACGATCCGGGGCCGGGCGCCGGACCTCATCGCCTGGCTCCTCGGCCGTCCGTTCGGCAAGGGCCTGCGCGACGCCGACGGCAACCGTCCCGCCCCGCTGCCGGTCTGGCTCTAGAGGTCCCGGCCCTCCAGCTCGTCCAGCCGGGCGGTGGCCCGTCCCAGCTGCCGGGCCATCTCGTCGAGCCGCGCCTGCAGCAGCGCCATCTCGGCCGTGAGCACCGCGACCGCCCCGGCCGTCGCGACCGGGTCACCGGAGTCGGCGAGGGGCGGGGCGCCGAACGCCGAGTCGTCGAGCGGGTGCGGCCCGGTGGGGACGGCGTCCCCGGCCGGTACCAGCGGTCCGGCCGGTACGTCGTCGGGCAGCAGGAGCACCCCGGCCAGGCGGGTGAACCGTTCCGGCGTCAGCACCGGCCGGGCCCCCGCGCAGCGCCCGCACACCGGTTCCAGCCGCCGCCAGCCGTGCTGCCCGGAGCCGGTGTCGGCGAGCGCCGAGACGCCCGCGCCGCAGCGGCACGGCCGCATCCGGACCGACCGGACCCGCTGCCGGGAGTAGCGCAGTCCCAGCTCGTAGCGCCGGAACCGGCCGGACACCGCGACCTCGAGCAGGACAGCACCCTGGTGCTCGGGTGCGCAGGCCAGCTCGCGGGCGTCGGCGTCGGAGTGGAAGCAGTAGAAGCCGTAGTCGCACCAGCGGGACGGGCACGCGTGCCGGCAGCCGTGGGCGCACAGCGCGTCGTCGACCGTGCGGTAGACGTGCGCACGCCCGAGGGTGACACCGCTGAACCCGGCCGTCGTCCCGTCCGCGGACAGCATCGGGAACGCGAGCTTGTGCCCCTCCAGCGGACCGGCCGGGTGCTCCTGCGGTGCGCGGCGGAAGAGACCGCTGGGCACGTCAGTCCTTGCGCGAACCCGTCCGGGCCGGCTCCTCGGTGGCCGCCGACCACTCGGTGAGCTCGGGCCGTGGGGCGGGGGCGGGTTCCGGTCGGTCCTGTGCGGCGGCGAGCCGGTCGGCCTCGTGGTCGACGGCGTACCCCTCGGAGATCTTGCGGCCCAGCCTCATGACGCCTCCCGTGTTCCGGGCTCCGGGCGGACCTCGTGTGGCCGCCGTCACCAGGCGGACCCCTCCGCCCGGTGTTGTCCAGGGCGGAACGGGTGAGCGAGGGCGGGGAACGGATCACACCGGCACCGGGTGCGCCCGGCGGTACCGTGCATCACCGGACGGACACCGGGGGTGATCGATGCGGGGCGCGGCGCGGTACGGGATCGAGCACGAGCTGGCACTCGTGCGGCCGGACGGCTCGCTGGCGGACTTCACCGTGCTGGGCCACGACGAGGTCGCGGCCGTCGTGGCCGAGCTGCCCGAGCTCCCCGGCGACCAGGCCGACCTGCGGATCGGCGACGCCGGGATCCGCCGCAAGCGCTGGTACGCCGAGGGCTACGAGCGGCTCGACGAGCAGGGCGAGCTGCTGCGGTTCGAGCCGAAGGGCATCGAGATCCGGACCGTCGTGCACGACTCGGTGGAGGCCACCGAGGCCGCGCTGGCGGCGGACGCGGCGCTGCTCGCCGAGGTCGCCGCCCGCCACGCGCTGCGGCCGGTGGCGATCGGCCACCATCCGGTGCGGTCGTCCTACCAGCTGGATCCACCGCCGAACGCCTGCGAGCGGGCGCTGATGGCGTCCTCCCCGGAGGAGCGCACCGCCCCGCTGCACATGGTCACCTGGGGGCCGGACCTCAACCTGTCGTTCCCCGAGGCCGGGAGCGATCCGGCGGTGCTCGCCGACGCGGCGGCCAAGCTCACCTACTACAGCCCTTACCTGGTGCCGTGGTCGTTCTCGTCGCCGTTCCGGGACGGGCGGCCGTGGGGCGGGCTGTCGGCGCGGACGTCGCGCCGCACCGGGGCCCGTCCGGCGGCACTGGCCTACCTGGAGCCGGACGCCCCGCTGCTGCCGACCGACCCCAGCCTGGTGCGGCACGCCGGCATCCCCGGCGAGATCGGCCGGATCGAGTTCAAGGCGTTCGACGCGGTCGCGGTCGTGCCGGGGGAGGAGCCGGCCGACGGCTGCGGCACCGGCCTGCCCGGCGCGCTGCTGTCGCTGCTCGCGGGGCTGCTGCGGGACACCACGCTGCCCGGGCGCCGGCGCACGCCGGACGCAGTGGCGCACCGTCGTTCCGCGCTGCGGGGCTGGACCGACCCCGGCACCAGGGCCGGGTCGCAGGCCGTGCTCGACGCCGCCACGGCCGCCCTGCGGGACGAGCCCGGTCACGACGGCCGCCTCGCGCTGCTGCGCGAACGGCTCGGCCGCCGGGAGACCCCGGCCGGCCGGATGCTCGCCCGGTACCGCTCCGGCGGCGGGATCACCGGCGTCGCGGCACCGCTCCGGCCGGCGGCCCTGTAGGCGAGCCGGCCGGAGCGCGGCTCAGCGGTAGCTGTGCTCCTCGGCGGGGTACTCGCCGCCGCGGACGTCGGCGGCGAAGGCGGCCGCCGCGTCGTGCAGCACCGAGCCGACCTCGGCGTAGCGCCGGACGAAGCGGGGGACCCTGCCGCGGTTCATGCCCGCCATGTCCGACCACACCAGCACCTGGCCGTCGCAGTCCGGGCCGGCGCCGATCCCCACGGTCGGGATCCGCAGCTCGCCGGTGACCCGCTTCGCGACGTCGGCGGGCACCATCTCCAGCACGACGGCGAACGCCCCCGCCTCCTGGACCGCCAGCGCGTCCTCGACGAGCCGGTCACCGGCGTCGCCCCGGCCCTGGATGCGGAATCCGCCGAGCGCGTGCTCGCTCTGCGGGGTGAAACCGAGGTGCCCCATCACCGGGACACCGGAGGAGGTGAGCGCCTCGATCTGCGGCGCGAACCGGGCACCGCCCTCCAGCTTCACCGCGTGCGCCCCGGCCTCCTTCATGAACCGGAACGCCGACTCCTGGGCCTGGGCGGGGGAGATCTGGTAGCTGCCGAACGGCAGGTCGGCGACGACGAGCGCGCTGCGCGCGCCGCGGACGACGGCGCGGGTCAGCGGGAGCAGGTCGTCGACCGTGACGGGGATGGTGTTGTCGTGCCCGAACACGTTGTTGCCCGCCGAGTCGCCGACGAGCAGCACCGGGATCCCGGCGTCGTCGAAGATCTCGGCGGAGTAGACGTCGTAGGCGGTCAGCATGGGCCAGCGCCTGCCCTCCTGCTTCCACTGCAGCAGATGGTGGACGCGGGTGCGCTTCGGCGGTGCCGCCGGTGCCCGGTACGGGGCCTCGGCCTCGCCGGATCCGGACGCGGGCGTGCTGCGCTCTGTGCTCACCAGTGAGCTCCTTCCGTGCCTCGAGGCCCACGCTGATCGCGGGTCCCCGGGTTCGCCGTCGGTGGCGGACGCCAGGGTGCACCCGGCGGCGGCGCGGTGGGCCGGGGTGTGGGAACGGTCACCGGGTGGCCGTCGCAACCCCCGCGCCCGGCCACTGTCCGGGGTCGATGGCATGCTCCCCGTCATGGCCCCCCGTCTGCGCCTCCGTGGCCCCGTACCCGCGACACCGCCACCCCGGACGGGACGGCGGCGACGGCCCGGCCGGGTCGCCGGCGCGGCGGCCCTCGGTGCCGCGGCGCTGATGCTGGTGGGGGCGTGCTCCGACGTCGGGACGACGTCGAACGAGTCCCAGGCCCCGCAGAACCCGCCGGACCTGGCCCGGTTCTACGACCAGGAGCTGAGCTGGGGGCCCTGCGCCGACTACGCGCCCACCGAGGAGGACGGCCAGTCCTTCGCGGACCCGCAGTTCGACTGCACCCGGGTCACCGTCCCGCAGGACTACGCCCAGCCCGACGGCGACACCATGCAGATCGCGATGCTGCGCAAGAAGGCGACCGGCAACAAGATCGGCTCGCTGTTCGCCGACCCGGGCGGCCCGGGCGCGTCCGGCACGTCGTTCATGGCGAGCTCCGCGCCGACGTGGTCGGCGAACGGGCTGGGGGACCGGTTCGACCTGATCGGCTTCGACCCGCGCGGCACCGGCGCCAGCGAGCCGAAGATCGAGTGCCTGACCGACCAGGAGAACGACGAGGACCGCGGGCAGGTCTTCGCCGACCCGTCCCCGGCCGGCGTCGCCGCGGCCGAGGCGCGCAACAAGCAGTACGCCGACCGCTGCGCCGAGCGCACCGGTGCCGACGTGCTGGCCAACGTCGGCACCCGCGACGTCGCCAAGGACATGGACGTCATGCGGGCCGCCGTCGGCGACGAGAAGATGACCTACGCGGGCTTCTCCTACGGCACCGAGCTCGGCACCGCCTACGCCGAGGCGTTCCCGCAGAACGTGCGGGCGCTGCTGCTCGACGGGGCGATCGACCCGACGCAGACGACGCTCGACTCCAGCGTGAAGCAGAACGCCGGCTTCCAGCTGGCCTTCGACAACTTCGCCAAGGACTGCACCAGCAGGCCGAACTGCCCGCTGGGCACCGATCCCGCGCAGGCGACCCGCGCGTTCCAGACGGTCATGCAGCCGCTGATCGACAAGCCGGTCCCGACGAGCGACGGCCGCACGCTGAGCTTCAACGACGCGCAGACCGGCGTGAGCCAGGCGCTCTACGTGTCGCAGCTGTGGCCGGCGCTGCAGCAGGGCATCTCGCAGGTCGCGAACGGCAACGGCGACTTCCTGATGACGCTGGCCGACCTCTACTACGAGCGTGACCAGCAGGGCCGCTACAGCAACATGCTGGAGTCGTTCCAGGCGATCAGCTGCGTGAACCAGACGCCGCTGAAGGAGCCGTCCGAGGCGCTCGAGCTCGCGAAGCAGGCCGACGAGGCCGCCCCGTTCCGCTCGACCGGCCGTGGCCCGGTCGGTGCCCGTGACTCGTGCGCGTTCTGGCCGGTGCCGCCGACCAGCGAGCCGCACGTGCCGCAGGCCGAGGGGCTCCCGCCCGTCGTCGTGGTGTCGGTCACCGGCGACCCGGCGACGCCGTACCAGGCCGGGGTGGACCTGGCCGGCCAGCTCGGCGGCAGCCTGATCAAGGTCAACGGGAACCAGCACACCGCGTCCCTGCAGGGTGACCCGTGCGTCGACCGGCTCGCGGTCGACTACCTGGTCGACCTGAAGCTGCCCCAGGAGGGCGCCGAGTGCTCGCTGGCCCCGGCCTGACCGGGACCTGATCGGGGGTGTGCGGGTGCCCCGGACCGGGCACCCGCACACCCCGGTAACTTCCGCGTAACACGGGGTTCCTAGGCTCCGCCGCATGGACCGCCAGCAGGAGTTCGTCCTCCGCACGCTCGAGGAGCGCGACATCCGTTTCGTCCGTCTGTGGTTCACGGACGTGCTCGGTTATCTGAAGTCGGTGGCGATCGCCCCGGCCGAGCTGGAGGGTGCCTTCGCCGAGGGCATCGGGTTCGACGGATCGGCGATCGAGGGCTTCGCCCGCGTCTACGAGTCGGACATGGTCGCCAAGCCGGACCCGTCGACGTTCCAGGTCCTGCCCTGGGAGAGCGCGTCCGGCGAGCACTACTCGGCCCGGATGTTCTGCGACATCGCGATGCCGGACGGCTCGCCGTCCTGGGCCGACCCGCGGCACGTGCTCACCCGCGCGCTCAACAAGGCGGGCGAGGCCGGGTTCACCTGCTACGTGCACCCGGAGATCGAGTTCTACCTGCTCAAGAACCTGCCCGACGACGGCTCCCGGCCCACGCCGGCCGACTCCGGCGGCTACTTCGACCAGGCCAGCCACGACGTCGCCCCGCACTTCCGGCGCAACACCATCGAGACGCTCGAGTCGATGGGCATCTCGGTGGAGTTCAGCCACCACGAGGGCGGCCCCGGCCAGCAGGAGATCGACCTCCGCTACGCCGACGCGCTGACGATGGCCGACAACCTCATGACGTTCCGCTACGTCGTGAAGGAGGTCGCGCTCACCCAGGGCGTGCGGGCGTCGTTCATGCCGAAGCCGTTCTCCGAGCACCCCGGCTCGGCGATGCACACGCACTTCTCGCTGTTCGAGGGTGACCACAACGCCTTCCACGACCCGGACGACCCCTACGAGCTGTCCGCGACCGGCAAGGCGTTCGTCGCCGGGGTGCTCAAGCACGCCCGCGAGATCACCGCGGTCACGAACCAGTGGGTGAACTCCTACAAGCGGCTGATCACCGGCGGCGAGGCGCCGACCGCCGTGTCGTGGGGGCACGCCAACCGGTCCGCGCTGGTCCGGGTGCCGATGTACTCGCCGGGGAAGTCGTCGTCGCGCCGCATCGAGGTCCGCACGCTCGACTCGGCCTGCAACCCCTACCTCGCCTACGCGGTGATCCTGGGCGCCGGGCTGACCGGCATCCAGAAGGGCTACGAGCTGCCCCCGGCCACCGAGGACGACGTCTGGGCCCTCACCGACACCGAGCGCAAGGCACTGGGCTACGAGCTGCTGCCGCAGAACCTGACCGAGGCGCTCGACGTCATGGAGCGGTCCGAGCTGGTCGCCGAGTACCTCGGCGAGCACGTGTTCGACTTCTTCCTGCGGAACAAGCGCGCTGAGTGGGACGCCTACCGGCGCAACGTGACGCCGCACGAGCTCGCCACCTACCTGCCGGTGCTGTAGGGCCGTCGCGCTCAGGTAAGGCTCGCCTTAGTATCGCGGCGTGGAACGCGCTGTGGTCACGGGCGGGCACGGCCTGCCGATCGGTTACGCGGAGTACGGCCCGTCGGACGGGCCGCCCGTCCTCCTGCTGCACGGGCTGTTCGGCTCGGCGGTGGTCGGGGCCGCATGGTCGGACCGGGCCGAACGGCACGGCGTCCGGCTGATCGCCGCCGAACGCCCGGGCTACGGCGTCTCGCCGCCCGCGGGGTTCGGCGCGGTCGCGGACTGGGTACCTGCCGTCGCGCCGCTGCTGGAGTGGATCGGCCGGCCGGTCGACGTCGTCGGGATCTCGGCCGGGGCGCCGTACGCCTACGCGCTCGCCGCGCTCGCGCCCGAGCGGGTCCGGGAGTGCTGGGTCCTGAGCGGGCTGCCCTACGTCCACGACGACGCCATGCGCGGCCGCTACCCGCAGGCGTCGCTCGACGCCTGGGCGTTCTTCCGCGACGGCGACCCGCGCGACGTCGCCGCCCGGTTCGACGCCGGGCACGACCGGTTCGCCGCCGCGTTCGCCGGCCACCCGCACCTGGTGGAGGCCCTCCGGGAGATCAGTGGCCACGGATGGGCCGGCCCCGCCCGGGAGGCCGCGCTCCAGGTGCGGCCGTGGGGCTTCACCCCGTCCGACGTCGCCCGCCCGGTCACCGTCCGGCACTCCCGCGCCGACGACCAGGTGCCGTTCGACGCGGCAGAGGCCACCGTCGAGCTGCTCCCCGGCGGCCGGCTCGTCGAGCAGGTCGAGCCGGGTCACCTGCCGTCGGAGACGTCGCTGGATGCGGTGTTCGCCGAGCTGACACGGCCCGGCCGGGAGGAGGCCGCCGGTACCGGCGGCCCGTGCCGCAGGCGGTAGGGGCGTCGTGACCCGGCCGTGATGGGGCAGGATCGGCGTCCGTGATGGATCGGCGCACGGGAACCTCGCTGGCCCGGCTGGGACTCCCCGGACCGGATGCGGACGCGACGCTGCGCGAGCTGGGCTGGTGGGACGGCGACGCCCCCGCCAGCGGCTGCGAGGAGATCATGTGGGCGCTCGCCCGCAGCCCCGACCGCGACCTCGCGCTGCGCGCCGTGGAGCGGCTCGCCCAGACGCCCCCCTGGCCGGAGATCGACCGCGCGCTCCGCGGTGACGCGGGCCTGCGCGGGCGGCTGTTCGCGACGCTGGGCTCCTCCACGGCGCTCGGCGACCACCTGATCACCCACCCGGACCGGTGTGCGCTGCTCGCCGACACCCCGGACCGCCGGGACCCGCCGCCGGACCTGGCCCGGCGCACCGCGCACCTGCTGCGCGCCGTCGGTGCCGATCCCGCCGCTCCGCCGCCCGGGGCGCCGGGCGGCGCCCGCGCGACCCTCACCGGAGCCGAGGCCGTCACGGCGCTGCGCACGGCCTACCGTGACGAGCTGCTCGGCCTCGCCTCCGCGGACCTGGCCGCCGTCGGGGACCCGACGCTGCCGGTGATGGAGGTCGACGACGTCGCCGCCCAGCTCGCCGACCTGGCCGAGGCCGCGCTGGCGGCGGCGCTCGCGGTCGCCGCCGCCGAGCAGGACCCGCCGGAGGAGCTGCGGCTGGCCGTGATCGGCATGGGCAAGTGCGGCGGCCGGGAGCTGAACTATGTCTCTGACGTCGACGTCATCTTCGTCGCCGAGCCCGGCGGGGAGCTCACCCAGGCGTCGACGAAGCTGGCGTCGCGGGTGATGCGGGTGGCCGGGGAGGCGTGCTTCGAGGTCGACGCGAACCTCCGCCCGGAGGGCAGGCAGGGTGCGCTCGTCCGCACCCTCGACGGGCACGTCACGTACTACAAGCGCTGGGCGAAGACCTGGGAGTTCCAGGCCCTGCTCAAGGCCCGTCCGATCGCCGGGGACCCCGCGCTCGGTGCCGCCTACGTCGAGGCGCTCTCCCCGATGGTGTGGCAGGCGTCGGCCCGCGACGACTTCGTCGCCGAGGTGCAGGCGATGCGCACCCGGGTGATCGACAACATCCCGTCGGACCAGAAGGACCGGGAGCTCAAGCTCGGCCGCGGCGGCCTGCGCGACGTCGAGTTCGCCGTCCAGCTGCTGCAGCTGGTGCACGGCCGCACCGACGACACCCTGCACTCCGGCAACACCCTGCGTGCGCTCGCCGCGCTGAGCGACGGCGGCTACGTGGGCCGCGACGACGGGGCGAACCTGGCCGCGTCGTACCGGTTCCTGCGGCTGCTGGAGCACCGGCTGCAGCTGCAGAAGCTGCGCCGCACCCACCTGCTGCCGGCTGCCGACGACACCGAGGCGCTGCGCTGGCTGGCGCGCTCGGCGCGGATCCGCCCCGACGGCCGCCGCGACGTCGTCGGGGTCCTCGTCGCGGAGTGGCAGCGCAACGCGCGGCGGGTGACGCGGCTGCACGAGAAGCTCTTCTACCGGCCGCTGCTGACCGCGGTGTCCCGGCTGGCGGGGGAGGAGGCCGACGGCGTCCTGTCCCCGGACGCGGCGAAGGCGCGGCTGTCCGCGCTGGGCTGGGCCTCGGCCGAGGGCGCGCTCGGGCACCTGCGCGCGCTCACCGGCGGGGTCTCGCGGGCGGCGTCGATCCAGCGGGCGCTGCTGCCGGTGCTGCTCGACGAGCTGTCCCAGAGCCCCGACCCGGACCGCGGGCTGCTGGCCTACCGGCGGGTGTCGGAGGCGCTGGCCGCGACCCCCTGGTATCTGCGGCTGCTGCGCGACGAGGGCGCCGTCGCGCAGCGCCTGATGACCCTTCTCGGGACGTCCGCGCTGGTCCCGGACCTGCTGCAGCGGGCGCCCGAGGTGCTGCGGATGCTCGCGATCTCCTCGGGGGTGCAGAGCCCGGAGCTGACGCGGGACCCGGCCGAGGTGTCGGTGGCGCTGCGGGCCACGGTGGCCCGGCAGTCGACGCCGGAGGCCGCGGTGGCCTCCGCGCGCTCGTACCGGCGGCACGAGATGCTGCGGATCGCCTGCGCCGACCTGCTCGGCGTGCTCGAGGTCGACGAGGTGTGCGCAGCGCTGAACTCGGTGAACGAGGCCGTGCTCGCCGCGACGCTGGACGCCGTCCTGCGGTCCGAGCCCGACGACCGGGCCACCCTCGCGGTGATCGGCATGGGCCGGTTCGGCGGCGGCGAGTCGAGCTACGGCAGCGACGCCGACGTCATGTTCGTGTGCTCCCCGGCCGAGGGCGTCGACGACCACACGGCCGTGAAGTGGGCGACGCGCGTCGTCGAACGGGTACGGCGGCTGCTCGGCTCGCCGAGCCCGGACCCGGCGCTGCCGGTCGACGCCGACCTGCGGCCCGAGGGCCGGTCCGGGCCGATGGTGCGGACCCTGGCGTCGTACCGCGAGTACTACGCCCGCTGGGGCGAGGTCTGGGAGGCGCAGGCGCTGCTGCGCGCCCGGCCGGTCGCGGGGGACCGGGCGCTCGGGCGCGAGTTCACGACGCTGATCGACCCGATCCGCTACCCGGCCGACGGGCTCCCGGCGGCGTCGGTCGTGGAGATCCGCCGGATCAAGTCCCGGGTCGACGCCGAGCGGCTGCCCCGCGGCGCGGACCGGACCACCCACACCAAGCTGGGGTCCGGCGGGCTCGCCGACGTCGAGTGGACGGTGCAGCTGCTGCAGCTGCAGCACGCCGGCGACGTCCCCGAGCTGCGGACGACCTCGACGCTCGACGGGTTGCACGAGGCCACCGAGGCCGGCCTGCTCCCCGCCGACGACGCCCGCGAGCTGGAGGAGGGCTGGCGGACCGCGACCAGCGCCCGGAACGCGATCATGCTGGTGAAGGGCAAGCCGGGGGACCAGCTCCCGCGCTCGGGGCGGGAGCTGGTCGCCGTCGCCGCGGCGCTCGGGTACCCGGCGGGCGGGGACCCTGGCGAGTTCCTCGACGACTACCGGCGCGTCACCCGGCGCGCGCGGAACGTCGTCGAGCGGGTGTTCTACGGCTGGACGGAGGACTGAGCGCCGCTCAGCCGTCCACCGGGGCGGACCGCAGCGCCGCCGCGAACCATTCGAACGCCGGGATCACCGGCTCCCGGGCCGGCCAGCCGTTCAGCGTGCCGAGCAGCGCCCAGTAGCGCTCGACCCGGCGGTCCGCGAACAGCTCGACGGTGCCGGCCGCCCGGACCCGGGCCGCGGCGTCGAGCCCGGCGGCGCCCGGGATCCGCTCCAGCACCGCGGCCGCCTCGGCGCTCGCCGGGTCGACGCCCGCGGCCAGTGCGGCCCCGGCGTGCTCGGCGACGGCGGCCGGGTCGGCCTGCCGCTCCTGGTGCTCCGGCGCGGACGATCCCGCACCGGCGACGGCCATCTCCCGGACCCGGGCCGTGAAGCCCGGGTCCCGGATCAGCTCGGCCAGCTCCACCCAGGCCGACACCTGCTCCGGTGTCGGGTCGTCGGGCAGCTCCGTGGGCAGCATCCGCATCCCGTCGGCGATGCCGGCACCCGGCGCCGCCGGGTCGGTGCCGGCGAACGCCTCGGTGACGAACTCGTCGATCATGTGCTGGCGCTCGGCCGCGGACAGCCGTGCGAGGTCGTTCATCAGGGTCACGCTCCTCTCGTCGGGTTCGGTACCGGTCCGGGCGAGCAGCACGCACACCGCGCGCTGCGCCCTCAGCTCCCGGATCCGGCTCTCCAGGGCCCGTGCGTGCGCCTCCGCGATCTCGCCGACCCCCCGCCGGCGGGACAGCACGGAACGCACGTCGTCCAGGCCCAGCCCCAGCTCGCGCAGGGTCCGGACCAGGTCGAGCCGGGCCACGGCGGCCGCGTCGTACACCCGGTGGCCCGCTCCGCTGCGGGCCGAGGGCACCAGGCCCTCGTCCGACCAGAAGCGGATCGTGCGGACCGGCACCCCGGTCCGTCCGGACAGTTGCCCGATGCTCAGGACGACGGGGTGATCATGGGTGTGCGACGCGGTCACCCCGACAGCGTCGCGGGTTCCAGCCACTGGAGGTCAAGTGCGAATCGGATTCGGGATCCCGCAGTTCGGCGGGGCCGCCGCCCGGGTGGAGGAGACGATGCGGTTCGCCGCGGGTGCGGAGGAACGCGGCGCGGCGAGCCTCTGGACGGGCGACCGGCTGCTGGCGGCCGTCGACCCGTCCGTCGGGTACGCCGGGAGCGACACGATCCCGGCCGAGTTCCGGGCGTCGCACGACCCGCTCGCGCTGCTCACCGCGGCCGCGGCGGTGACCACCCGGGTGCAGCTGGGCACGAGCACGCTGAACGCGCCGTGGTACCCGCCGGCGCTGCTGGCGCGGCACGCGCTGACCGTCGACCGGATCTCCGGGGGACGGCTGCTGCTCGGCCTGGGCACCGGCTGGTCGCCCGAGGAGTACGACGCGGTGGGCGTCCCGATGTCCGAGCGGGGCGCCCGCCTCGACGAGGCCCTCGACGTGTTCGACGCCTGGTGGCACGACGACCCGGTCACCTACCGGGGCAAGAACGTGTCCATCGCGCCGTCGCACGTCGAGGTCAAGCCGCACGGGATCCCGGTCTACCTGGCCGGGTTCGCGCCGCGGGCGCGGCGGCGGATCGCCGAGCGGGCCGACGGGTTCCTGCCGGTCGTGACCCCGGGCGTGCCGGACCTCGGCCGGGCCGTCTCGCGGCCGTGGGCGGAGCTGCGGGCGGCCGCGGCGGACGCCGGTCGCGGTCCAGGCGCGGTCGGTGCGGTGCTGCGGGTCAACCTGCCGCCGGGGTCGTCGGCCGCCGACGCGGTCGCGCTGCTGCGCCGGGTGCGGGCGGAGACGGAGATCGAGCACGCCTTCGTCGACCTCATGTACCTGGGCGCGGACTGCGGTACCGCGCTCGACCTGGCCGGGGCGATCCTGGACGCCGCCGGGGGGTGAGGCACCGGTCCGGCGCCGGGGCGACCGGCTCCCGGGGCGTTCCCGGCCGCTGGTTCACTGGACGGCGTGTCCCCGGATCCCCTGGACCTGCTGACCCGCGGCTACGACCTGGTCGCGGCGCGACCGGCGTCGCTGCTGGCGGCCGTGCTCGCACTGGCCGTGGTCGCGTGGCGCCCGACCTGGCGGCTGACCCGGACCGCGGTGACGATCGCCCACGAGGGCGGGCACGCGCTGGTCGCGGTGCTGGTGGGCCGCGGCCTGACCGGGATCCGGCTGCACGCCGACTCCTCGGGGGTCACCTACTCGACGGGCGCCGGGCGCGGCCCCGGTGTCGTCGTGATGTTCCTGGCCGGGTACGTCTTCCCGCCGCTGCTCGGCCTCGGCGGGGCCGTGCTGGTCGCCTCGGACGCGGCGCAGGCGATGCTCTGGATCGGGGTGGCGCTGCTGGCGGCGACGCTGCTGCAGATCCGCAACCTCTACGGCGGGCTCGCCGTGGTCGTCACCGGGGCGGTGCTGGTGCTGGTCGCGCTGCGCGCCGAGGAGGACCTGCGCACCGGGTTCGCCGCCGCGCTGGCCTGGTTCCTGCTGTTCGGCGGGGTGAAGGCCTGCACCGAGCTGCGGCGCGGGCGGCGCGGCGGCCGGCTGCGGCACTCCGACGCCGACCGGCTCGCCGAGCTGACGCCGCTGTCGGGCGGGGCGTGGGCCGGGTTCTTCCTGATCGCCGCCGTGGTCGCGACGGGGGCCGCCGGTTGGGTGGTCTTCGCGCCCGGCGGCGCCCCGGCGTGAGCCGGAGCTGGAAGGATCGGCGGCATGGCAGAGGACTTCAACAGCCGGGTCATCCGCGAGTTCCGGGAGAACGACGGCCGGGTCGGTGAGCCGTTCACCGGCCTCCCGATGGTGCTGGTCCACCACGTCGGGGCGAAGAGCGGCACGGAGCGGGTCGCGCCGCTGCGCTGGTTCGCCGACGGCGACTCCTACGTCGTCGTCGCGTCCGCGGCCGGGGCGCCGAAGCACCCGGCCTGGTTCCACAACCTGATGGCGAATCCCGACGTCGTGGCCGAGATCGCCGACGGCGCGGGCACCGTCGAGACGGTCCGCGTGCACGCGAGCGAGCTCGGGACCGCCGACCGGGACCGGGTCTGGACGTGGATCAAGGACAACAACGGCGGCTTCGCCGACTACGAGCGCAAGACCGACCGGACCATCCCGCTGGTGGCGCTCACCCCGCAGTGAGCACCGGAACGTCCGGAATGGCAGGCTCGGCAGCATGACGATCACCCTCGAGCAGGCCCAGACCATCGCCGCCGCCGCGCTGGAGCACGGCACCGAGCAGGGCTTCAACCCGCTGACGGTCGCCGTGCTCGACCCGGGCGGCGCCGTCGTGACGCTGTCCCGGCAGGACGGCTCCGGGTTCCTCCGCCCCGACCTCGCGACCGGCAAGGCGAGCGGGGTCCTGGCGCTGGGCATGACCAACCGGGCGATCGCCGCGCGGGCCGCGGACTCGCCCGAGTTCTTCACCTCGGTCGCGAACCTCGCCGACGGCAAGATCCTCTCCGTGCCCGGTGGCGTGTTCGTCAAGGACGCCCAGGGGACGCTGCTCGGCGCGGTCGGCGTGACCGGGGACGCGTCGCTGAACGACGAGGCCGCCGCCGTCGCCGGGATCGAGGCCGCGGGTCTCGTCGCCGTCACCGGCGCGGAGTAACACCTCCACGACGAGCCGCACCCCCGGGCGACGAGGTCAGCCCGGGGGCGCGGAGGGGACACGGCCCTGCCGCCGAGGAAGGGCCGTGCACGTGCGTGGGCACGCGCGGACGATGGCGCGTGCGGGGTGTCGCGTGGTGGTGGCTGCGGCGCTGCGCAGTCGGGACGTCACCGTTCGTGGTCGGGCAGGTACAGCCCTCATCCGATGTGACGCGGAACACGGTGACTCGGAGTCAACCAGTCCGTTCGGGCAGTTGTCAACGCTCCCGCGAACGCGGGCGGCGAGCCGACGACTGGACCGATTCTGCGACCGTACCGTCCCGACGGACGGTGATCGGGACCGGGGGTCGCGGCGCGCCGCCGTCCGGGCGCATCGGGGAGTCCCCCGATCCGGGACCAGGGACACCGGATCGGGTACGAGGGTGTTTCCGCGATGCCGATGTGACCTGTGACGGCTACCGTCAGCCACGTTTCGACCGGCGGCCGGTTGGTCACTCGGTGTCCAGGTCGGCCGCCCGGCCGCCACGAGGTCCGTCGGGGGACGGTCCGGAACAAGGAGGAAACGTCATGCTGTGGACCATTCTCGGGTGGATCGTCCTGGGTCTCGTCGCGGGCTTCATCGCCCGTGCCGTCGTCCCGGGCAAGGACGACATCGGGATCCTGCGCACGATCCTGCTGGGTATCGTCGGCTCGTTCGTCGGCGGTGCGCTGGCCAGCATCTTCACCGGTTTCAGCAGCTTCTCGCCGTCGAGCTGGATCGGCTCGATCATCGGCGCGATCATCGTGCTCGTGGTCTACAACCAGATCACGGGGCGCAAGAAGATCGGCCGCTGAGCCACACCATCAGCACCACGGCGCCGTCCGGATCCGTCCGGGCGGCGCCGTCGTGTGTGCAGGGCCGGATCGTGGACCGCGGGGGAGCGGTCAGAGCCGCTCGGCGCCGTCGGGCCAGACGACGGTGACGGGGATCCCGAGGTCGCGGGCCTCGCGCACGGTGTCCCCGGTGCCGCCCCTGCCGTCGGGCGGGGCCCCGTCCCAGACGGCGACGAGCAGGTCGACGTCGTCGAGCACGGCCCGTCCGGCGGCGGCGTAGGCGTCGCGGTCCGCGGTGCCGAACGGCAGCACCCGCACCTCCGCCGCGCGGGCGTGGAGCCGCTCGAACTCGTCGCGGTTCCCGGGCTCGACCTTGCTGCTCCGGTAGTCCTCGGAGGGCAGCACGACGACGAGGTCGCCGCCGGCGCCGAGGACCGCGTCGGCGAACAGCTGGTCCGCGCCGCGGGCGAGGCACGACACCCCGACCAGCGGGGCCGGGTGCGACCGGAGCTCGTCGCGGAGGGCGGCGGCGACCAGCGGCACCGAGGCGCGGGTGAGCTTCGAGTGCCCGGTGATCCCGAGACGGGGCATGTCAGACGGTCCTTCCGTGGGTGGCGAGACGGGATCGAACGCACGGCAGCGGGCCCGGGAGTGCAACGTGTAGCGCGTGTTCCGGCTCGACCATCTCTGCACCCCCGCCCGGTCGCGACGGGATGGTAGCGGCGGGCCGACGGTGTCGATCTCCTGTTGCGCGGATCTGTCCCCGGTCGCCCTCCGGGGGCTGCGGTGTCGGACCTGGCGCCTCCCCACGATCTCTCTCCTGCCCGAGCCTCGTCCCGGGCACGACGAAGGCCCGGTGCTCCCGTCCGGGGACAGGAACACCGGGCCTTCGAGTCTGACGGCCTGATCACGGCCGCCCGACGAGGATCACCAGGTCAGGAGGCCGTTCCGATCACACGTCGTAGTACAGGGCGAACTCGTACGGGTGCGGGCGCAGCCGCAGCGGGTCGATCTCGTTCTCCCGCTTGTACTGGATCCAGGTCTCGATCAGGTCCGGGGTGAACACGCCACCCTCGAGCAGGTAGTCGTGGTCCTCCTCGAGCTTGTCGATGACGGCGCCGAGGCTGCCCGGGACCTGCGCGATGTCCTTGGCCTCCTCCGGCGGGAGCTCGTACAGGTCCTTGTCGATCGGCGCCGGCGGCTCGATCTTGTTCTTGATCCCGTCGAGGCCGGCCATCAGCATCGCCGAGAAGGCGAGGTACGGGTTGCCGGACGAGTCGGGGCAGCGGAACTCGATGCGCTTGGCCTTCGGGCTGTCACCGGACAGCGGGATCCGGATGCAGGCCGAGCGGTTCCGGGCCGAGTAGACCAGGTTGACCGGCGCCTCGAAGCCCGGGACCAGGCGGTGGTAGGAGTTCACCGTCGGGTTGGTGAACGCCAGCAGCGACGGCGCGTGGTGCAGCAGGCCGCCGATGTAGTAGCGCGCGGTGTCGGACAGGCCGCCGTAGCCGGACTCGTCGTGGAAGAGCGGCTGGCCGTCCTTCCAGAGCGACTGGTGGACGTGCATGCCCGAGCCGTTGTCGCCGAACAGCGGCTTCGGCATGAAGGTCGCGGTCTTGCCGTTCTGCCACGCCACGTTCTTCACCAGGTACTTGAAGAGCATGATGTCGTCGGCCGCGCTGAGCAGGGTGTCGAACTTGTAGTTGATCTCCGCCTGCCCGGCGGTGCCGACCTCGTGGTGCTCGCGCTCCACCTCGAAGCCCGACTCCTGCATGGTGCTGACGATGTCGGCACGCAGGTCGGCGTAGTGGTCGACCGGCGGGACGGGGAAGTAGCCGCCCTTGTAGTTGACCTTGTAGCCCAGGTTCCCGCCGACCTCGTCGCGGCCGGTGTTCCACCAGCCCTCGGCGGAGTCGATGTGGTGGTACGCCTGGTGCGGGTCGGTGCCGAAGCGGATCGAGTCGAAGACGTAGAACTCGGCCTCGGGCGCCATGAACGCGGTGTCGGCGATGCCCGACGCGGCCAGGTACTCCTCGGCCTTGCGTGCGATGTTGCGCGGGTCACGGGAGTAGGGCTCACCGGTGACCGGGTCGTGCACGAAGAAGTTGACGTTCAGCGTCTTGTGCTTGCGGAACGGGTCGACGCGCGCGGTCGTGGTGTCCGGGTACAGCGCCATGTCGGACTCGTTGATCGCCTGGAAACCGCGGACGGAGGAACCGTCGAACGCGGCACCGTTCTCCAGGAGGTCGCCGGCCGTCTTGGCGGGGACGGTGAGGTGCTGCATGACGCCGGGCAGGTCGCAGAACCTGATGTCGACGTACTCGACCTTCTCGTCCGAGATGTACTTGAGTACCTCTTCGGCGTTGCTGAACACTCTCTCGGGCTCCTTCAATCGCTGGTGGAGATCGTGGGTGACGGTAGGAGGACCGTGTTGCTCACCCATCACTCACCTGTTTCACCGACGTTAACTGACCGGCGCGCGACGCCGATCACATTCGTGCCGGATGTCCGGTACCCGTCGGCGGCGGCGCTGTCGATGTGGCGCCTAGGCTAGAAGCCATGGCCCGCTGGATCGAGTCCTGGCAGCCCGGTTCACCCTCCGGGAGCGGCGCCGACCCGGGCGGACACCGGGGGAAGCAGTTCGGGTTACCCGCGTCGGGGCACTACTCGGTCGCGGGCTTCGGCCGCCGTCTGCTCGGCGTGTGCCTCGACTGGCTGCTGGCCTACCTGCTGGTCCTGCTCGTCGCCGGGAGCGCGGCGATCGGCACGTCCGACTTCGGCTGGTGGATCCTCGGCACCTGGTTCGTGATCACCGTGCTGACGGTGGCGGTCCTCGGTGGCAGCCCCGGGCACCTCGCGCTCGGCATGCGGGTGGCCCGCACCGACATGGCGCAGCAGGTGGGCGTGTCGAAGGCGCTGGTCCGGACCGCGATGATCGCGGTCGTCCTGCCGCCGTTCTTCCTCGACTCCGACGGCCGCGGCTGGCACGACCGGGCGAGCACGACGATCGTCGTCCGGACCGTCCGCGCCTGACCCGGACCCGCCCGGCCCCGCCTGCGACCCGGCGGGCCGCAGGCGGGAGGTGTCAGCTCCGGTCGGCCGTGGAGCCGGAGTAGAGCGCCTCGATGTCGTCGGCGTAGGAGTCGAGGACGACCTTGCGCTTGACCTTCATCGTCGGCGTCAGCTCGCCGCCGGCCTCGGTGAAGTCGGTCGGCAGGATCCGGAACTTGCGGATCTGCTCGGCGCGCGACACCGCCTGGTTGGCCTCCTCGACCGCCGCGGCGACCTCGCCGCGCAGCTCCGGGTCGTCGATCAGGTCGGCCGCGGACGCACCGTCCCCGGCCGGCTTGCCGTTGCGCTCGCGCCAGCCCGGCAGGGCCTCCGGGTCGATCGTGACCAGTGCGGAGATGAAGGGCTTCTGGTCGCCGAGCACGATGCACTGCCCGACCAGCGGGTGTGCCCGCAGCCGGTCCTCGAGCACCGCGGGTGCGACGTTCTTCCCCCCGGCGGTGACGATGATCTCCTTCTTCCGGCCGGTGATCGTCACGAAGCCGGCGTCGTCGATCTCGCCGATGTCGCCGGAGTGGAACCAGCCGTCCTGTTCGAGGGCCTCCTTGCTGGCTTCCTCGTTGTTCCAGTAGCCGCGGAAGACGATGTCGCCACGGAGCAGGATCTCGCCGTCCTCGGCGATCCGGGCCGCGCAGCCGGGCACCGGGCGGCCGACCGAGCCGACCCGCTGCGCGTCGAGCGTGTTCAGGGTGATGCCGGCCGAGGTCTCGGTCAGGCCGTAGCCCTCCAGGACGGGCAGGCCGATGCCGCGGAAGAAGTGGCCGAGACGGGCGCCGAGCGGCGCCGAGCCGGACACGGCCGCCCGGACGTTCCCGCCGACGGCGGCGCGCAGCTTGCCGTAGACGAGCTTGTCGAACAGCGCGTGCCGGGCCTTGAGCAGCAGGCCGGGGCCGCCGGCGTCGAGCGCCTCGGAGTAGGCGATCGCGGTGTCCGCGGCCGTGTCGAAGATCTTGCCCTTGCCGTCGTTGTGGGCCTTGAGCCGCGCGCCGTTGTAGACCTTCTCGAACACCCGCGGCACCGCGAGCAGGAAGGTCGGGCGGAACTCGGCCAGGTCGGGCAGGAGGTTCTTGACGTCGGGGCTGTGCCCGACCGTCGTCCGGCTGGTCAGCGCGCCGCACTGGATCGCCTTGCCGAACACGTGCGCGAGCGGGAGGAACAGCAGCACCGAACCGCCGGCGGCGAGCAGGTCCGGGACCGTCGCGGTGATGGTCCGGCACTCGGTGAGCAGGTTCCGGTGGGTGAGCTCGCAGCCCTTGGGTCGGCCCGTCGTGCCCGAGGTGTAGATCAGCGTGCACAGGTCGTCGGCGCGGACGCCGCCCCGGCGCTCGTGGACGACGTCGTCGGACGTGTCGGAGCCGAGCCCGCCGAGCTGCTCCACGGCCGACGGCGAGTCCGGCGCCGCCGCGGACGGCTCCATCTGCCAGACGTGGCGCAGGCCCGGCAGGTCCGCGCGGACCTTCTCGACCGACGCCGCGTGCTCGGCCGTCTCGACGACGATCGCGACGGCGCCCGAGTCCGAGAGGATCCAGCCGATCTGGTCCGGCGACGACGTCTCGTAGATGGGCACGGTCACGGCTCCGGCGGCGAGGATCGCGTAGTCGAACAGCGTCCACTCGTAGCGGGTGCGGGACAGCAGGGCGATCCGGTCACCGGCCTGCACGCCGGCGGCGACGAGACCGGCGGCGAGCCGGGTCACCTGCTCGGCGAACTCCCGGGCGGTGACCTCGGTCCAGGCGCCGGTGGCGTCCTTGCGCCGGTAGAGGACATCCGTGGGATGCTCCGCGGCGTTGGTGAAGACGGCGTCGGAGAGCGACTCCTCGGCTCCCACCGACACCTTCGCGGGGACGCTGTACTCACGCACGGGGATCGACCTCCTGGCGGCCTCGACAGGGCATGGCGCTCGGTCCGGTACCGGTGACGGGCACCGGTGCCGACCTGCTGGAGCCCGAACCTACCGGTAAGTAGGGATCGAGTACATCGAATCGGGCATTACGGATGCGGAGCGGTCACCGACGGCCGTGCCGCGGGCGGCACGGTACCCCCGTCGGCGGGCCGCGGGGCGGGTGGCACGCTGGCCGGTGTGCCGGCGGTGGACGTGATCGACGAGACGTTCCTGGCCGTGCCCCGTGAGCGGGTGGCGGCGGAGTTCGCCGACCCGTCGCGGTGGCCGTCGTACTGGCCGGACCTGCGGCCGGAGATCGCGCACGACCGCGGTCCGTCCGGGCTCCGCTGGACCGTCACCGGAGCCATGACCGGGACCATGGAGGTCTGGTGCGAGGAGGTGCTCGACGGCACCGTCCTGCACTTCTTCCTGCGCGCCGACCCGTCGGGGCCCGGTCCCGGCGGCGGGCGGCTGCGCCGTGCCCGGTGGAACCGGGCGGAGACCGACCGCAGGCACCGGGCGTTCAAGGCGCACGCCTTCGCGCTCAAGCGCCGCCTCGAGGGCAGGCGTCCGGCCGGTGTCGCGCCGGCGGGGGAGTCCTGACGTGCGGGTGCACGTCGTCTCCGACGTCCACGGCAACGCCGGGGCGCTCGCGCGGGCCGCCGACGGCGCGGACGGCCTGATCGTCCTCGGCGACCTGCTGGAGTTCATCGACTACCGCGACCCGGAGAACGGCATCGTCTCCCGGCTGCTGGGCACCGGGAGCGCCGCCGAGTTCGGCCGGATGCGCCGGGTCGGGGCGCCCCGCGCGCAGATGCTCGGCCTCCTGGAGCGCTCCTGGGCGCGGTTCGCCGACCCGGCCGCGGCGGTCGAGGAGGCCGTCGCCGAGCAGTACGCCGAGCTGTTCGGGGTGCTGTCCGGGCTCGGCGTCCCGGTCTGGGCGATCCCCGGCAACGTCGACATGCCGCACGCCTGGCCCGAGGCCGACGGCGTCACCGCCGCGGACGGCCGGGTGATCGAGATCGGGGGCGTGCGCGTCGGGTTCCTCGGCGGGGTGCCGCTGCCACCCGGTGTCGACCCGCGCCGCAACGGCCCGTGGCGGCCGCACTTCCTCGGCCACGACGAGTGGACCGCCCGGCTCGACGCGCTCGGGCCCGCCGACGTGCTCTGCACGCACGTCCCGCCGGAGCACCCCGCGCTCACCTACGACGTCGTGACCCGCCGTGCGGAGATCGCCAGCCGCCCGCTCGCGGGGCGGATCGCGGCCGAGCAGCCGTCGCACGCGCTGTTCGGGCACGTCCACCAGCCGCTGCACCGCCGCGCGCGGATCGGGCGCACCGAGTGCGTGAACGCGGGACACTTCCGCGCCCTGCAACGGCCCTACGTGCTGTGGACCTAGGTACCGGATAGCCTCCCCGCCATGGCCGACGCGACCACGTCCTCGATCCACATCGACGCCCCGCCGGACCAGGTGATGGCGGTCATCGCGGACTTCGAGTCGTACCCGGAGTGGACCGACCAGATCACCGCCGTCGAGATCCTGGACCCGGGCGCCGGGGAGCGGGCGAGGCAGGTCCGCTTCTCGATGGACGCCGGCGCGATCAAGGACTCCTACACCCTCGACTACGACTGGGCGGGTGACGACCGCTCGGTGTCCTGGACGCTGGTCAAGGGCGGGATCCAGAAGGCGCAGGACGGTGCCTACCGCCTGGATCCCGACGGCGGCGGCACCACCGTCACCTACGAGCTCTCGGTCGAGGTGAACTTCCCGATGATCGGGATGCTCCGCCGCAAGGCCGAGAAGGTGATCATCGACGCGGCGCTGAAGGGTCTCAAGCGGAGGGTCGAGAAGAGCTGACACGCCGGTGATCGGTGCCGGTCGGCGGTCACCCACCGGCGATCGATACCCTCCGCTCCGTGCGCGTCGTGCTGTTCACCGGCAAGGGCGGGGTCGGCAAGACCACCCTCGCCGCGGCCACCGCCGCGCTGATCGCGGGCTCCGGCCGGTCCGCGCTGGTCGTCTCCACCGATCCCGCGCACTCCCTCGGTGACGCCCTCGGCACCGACCTCGGCGCCGAGCCCACGAAGGTCGCCGACCACCTGTGGGGCGCCCACATCGAGGCCCGGCACCTGCTCGAGGGCGCCTGGGGCGACCTGCAGGACCACCTGCGCACCCTGCTCGCCGGGGCCGGTGTCGACGAGCTGGTCGCCGACGAGCTCACCGTCCTGCCCGGCGTCGAGGACCTCCTCGCGCTGGTCGAGGTGCAGCGGTTCGCCGACTCCGGCGAGTACGACGTCGTCGTCGTCGACTGCGGCCCGACCGCCGAGACGCTGCGGCTGCTCACCCTCCCCGAGGCGCTGTCGGGCTACCTGGAGCGCCTGTTCCCGGCGCACCGCCGCGCCGTGCGCGGCCTGGTCGCGAACCTCGCGGGCGCCCGCAACGACGGTGGCGGCTGGGACCGCACGGTCGCCGCGCTGGGGGCGCTCGCCGACCAGCTCACCGGGCTGCGCGAGCTGCTCGCCGACCGCACCCGCACCTCGATCCGGCTGGTCCTCACCCCGGAGCGGGTGGTCGCGGCCGAGACCCGCCGCACGCTGACCGCGCTCGCCCTGCACGAGCTGCGGGTGGACGCCCTGATGGCGAACCGGGTGATGCCCGGCCCGCCGCCGTCGCTGCGCGGCCCCGCGGCGCGCTGGCTGCGGGAGCGGGCGACCGAGCAGCAGGCGGTGCTGGGCGAGCTGTCGGAGCTGGGGGCGGACGTGCCCGTCACCGTGGTGCGCTACACCGCCGCCGAGCCGACCGGCGTCGAGTCGCTGCGCGAGCTCGCCCGGTCCGTGTACCACGACGCCGACCCGGCCGGGGCGCCCGAGGACGCGCCGCCGCGCCCGCTGATGGAGCTCCGCCGCACGTCCGGGCACGGGGTCTCCACGGACACCGAGTTCGAGCTCGACGTCGCGCTGCCCGGCGCCCAGGACGCCCCGCTGGACCTCGCCCGCGTCGGCGACGACATGGTCGTCGGGATCGGGTTCTCCCGGCGGGTGGTGTCGCTGCCCTCGGTCCTGCGCCGCTGCGAGGCCACCGGCGCCCGGCTGGAGGGTTCCGGAGCCGCCGCCCGGCTCGTGATCAGCTTCGTGCCCGATCCGGGCACCTGGATGACCTCGTGACGGATGGCTGCGGCGCCCACGCGGGCATCCCGGACGACCTGCGGGTCACCGCACGCCAGGTGCTGGAACGGCTGCGGTCGGCCGTCGAGCCGCTGGCCGCGGCCGGTGACGGCCCGCCCGAGCCGGGCTCGGCCGGTGCCTGCACCGCCTGCCCGGTGTGCGCGGTGCTGGCCGCGCTGCGTGGCGAGCGGGCCGAGCTGGCGGCGAACCTGGCCGAGCACGCCACCGGCCTGATCACGGCGCTGCTCGCGGCGCTGGAGGAGCCCGCGCCGCCGCCGGCCCGGCCCGCCCCCCCCCACGACCGGCACCGCCCGCACGGTGGCCGCTCCGTGCAGCGGATCGTGGTGCACAGGACGTGACCCGCGACCTCACCATCGGGGTCGACGTCGGCGGGACCAGCGTGCGGGCGGGTGTGGTCGACGCCGACGGCGAGGTGCTCGACACCGCCGCCGCGCCCACCCCGCGCACCGACGACGCCCTGGAGGCGGCGATCGCCGGCGCCGTCGACGAGCTCCGCAGGCAGCACCGGGTGCGCGCCGCGGGCCTGGCGCTGGCCGGGTTCGTCGACGCCCCGCGCGGGCTCGTCCGCTACGCCCCGCACCTGTCGTGGCGGGACGCGCCGGTAGCCGAGCGCGTCTCGGCGCGGCTGGGCGGGCTGCCGGTCGTCGTCGAGCACGACGCCAACTCCGCCGCGCTGGCCGAGCGCCGCTACGGGGCGGCCGCCGGGGCGGGCACGGTCGTGCTGATCGCGCTCGGTACCGGGATCGGCGGGGCACTGCTGCTCGGGGGCGAGCTGTACCGGGGCGCGCACGGCGTCGCGCCGGAGCTGGGGCACCTGCGGGTCGTCCCGGACGGGCGGGCCTGCCCGTGCGGCAAGCGCGGGTGCTGGGAGCGCTACTGCAGCGGCACCGCGCTGGCCACCACGGCGCTGGAGATGATCTCGGCCGGTGACGCGCCGGGGCCGTCGGTGCTGGTGCGGGAGGCCGCCAGGGACCCGGGTTCGATCACCGGCAAGCGGGTCGCCGGCGCCGCGCGGGAGGGCGACCCGGTGGGCCGTGCCGCGGTCGCCGACCTCGGGCGGTGGCTGGGGGAGGGGCTGTCGCTGGTGGCCGACGTGTTCGACCCGGACCTCGTCGTCGTCGCGGGTGGGGTGTCGAGTTCGGCGCCGCTGTTCCTCGACGCCGCCCGCGAGCACTACGGCCGGATCGTGACCGGCGCCGGCAACCGGCCGCTGGCCCGGATCCGCACCGCCCAGCTCGGCATCTCGGCCGCCGTCGTGGGCGCGGCGACGCTCGCGCGGGAGGCCACCGGCTAGAGCCGGGACCCGTCGTCGAACGGGTCGGGGTCGTCGCCGCGGTCGGGGGTCCACAGCCGCAGCATCAGCCAGGTCAGCCCGGCCGCGATCAGGACCAGCCCCAGCGGCAGCGGCCAGGTGCCGCCGACGCCGAGCAGGCCCGGGGTGGCGCAGAGCAGCAGGCCGAGGAGGATCAGCCCCCCGCCGACGACGGCGGGCGGGCCCGGCCGGGGCAGCGGTGGCGGCTCGGGCGGGTGGTAGTGGTCGTCCTCGGGCTCGGACGCCGGTCCCGGACGGTGCACCGGCCGGTCACCCGACGGCGGAGTGGACGGCGGCGCGGACTCGGCAGGCTCGGCGCGGTCCGACGGCCAGTCCGGCACCGAGCCCTCGCTGCGCCAGCCCGCGACGATCGACTCGAACTCGTCCTCCGGTCGGTCACCCCGGCCGTGTGCTGGGTCCATGCCCGTTCCTTCCCCGGCTCGTACCGCCGCCCATCCTGTCACGCCCGGACCGTCCGGCCGTCCCTGTGTCGCGGTGCGGGGAGGGGGTGACCACGGCCCCGTTGTGAGGAGCGCGGGACGCTCCGTAGGCTGACGCCGCGAAGTCGGTAGGGAGGCAGCGCAGGGTGCTGTACTGGTGGTCCAAGTTCGTGCTGCTCGGCCCGTTGATGCGGCTGTTCTGCCGACCCGAGGTCCGGGACGCGGAGCGCGTCCCCGCGAACGGTGGGGCGATCCTCGCCAGCAACCACCTCGCCGTCGCCGACTCGTTCTTCCTGCCGCTGATGCTGCCGCGGCGGGTCACGTTCCTCGCGAAGCGCGAGTACTTCACCGAGCCGGGTCTGCGCGGCTGGTTCAAGAAGGTGTTCTTCACCGGCGTCGGGCAGGTGCCGGTGGACCGCTCCGGCGGGTCCGCGGCCCGGGCGGCGATGGACACCGCGGTGCGGCTGCTCGGTGAGGGGAAGCTGCTCGGGATCTACCCGGAGGGCACCCGCTCGCCCGACGGCAAGCTCTACAAGGGCAAGACCGGCGTGGCCCGGATGGCGCTGGAGGCCGGCGTCCCGGTGATCCCGGTGGCCATGGTCGGCACCGACCGGGTCAACCCGATCGGCTCGAAGATGTGGCGCCCGCGCAAGGTGAAGATCGTGATCGGGGAGCCGCTGGACTTCTCCCGGTACGAGGGCATGGCGGGGGACCGGTTCATCGAGCGGTCGATGACCGACGAGATCATGTACTCGCTGATGGAGCTGTCCGGCCAGACCTACGTGGACCTGTACGCCGCGTCGGTGAAGGAGAAGGCCGCGTCGGGCGCTCCGCCGCCCGCGCCGTCCCGCTCGTCCGGTCAGCGGCCGGACGCCCACGTGCCCGACTCCCGCGCCAGCTGAGCACCGGGGTACACAGGTCGGACCATGCGCTTCTTCTACGACTGCGAGTTCATCGAGGACGGCACCACCATCGAGCTGGTGTCGATCGGCATCGTCGGTGAGGACGGCCGCGAGTTCTACGCGGTCTCCACCGAGTTCGACCCCGGCCGGGCCGGCAAGTGGGTGCGCGCGAACGTGCTGCCCAAGCTGCCGTCGCCGTCGTCCCGGGCGTGGATGTCACGCTCCCGGATCCGCGACGAGGTCCTGGAGTTCTGCACCTCGGCCCCCGGCGACGTCGAGCTGTGGGCCTGGATCGCCGCCTACGACCACGTCGCGCTCTGCCAGCTGTGGGGCGCCATGCCCGCGCTGCCGCGGTCGATGCCGCGGTTCACCCGCGAGCTGCGCCAGCGCTGGGAGGACGCCGGCCGGCCCACCCTGCCCCCGCCGCCGCGGGAGGCGCACGACGCGCTCGCCGACGCCCGGCACAACCTGCGCCGCTGGGAAGTGATCGCGGAGACCCTCGGCACGGGGGCCGGGGCTCCCGCACCGGGGGCGCGGGCCTAGTCTGGTCGGCGTGAACTGGTCCGTCGACGCGCCGATCGACGTCCTCCCGGAGCTGCCGCCGCTGCCCGCGGACCTGCGCTCCGCCCTGGACGACGCCCTCTCCCGCCCCGCTGCGCAGCAGCCCGAGTGGCCCGAGCCGTCCCGTGTGGGCGACGTGCGCAAGGTCCTCGAGTCGGTGCCGCCGGTCGTGCTGCCGCCCGAGGTGGACCGCCTCCAGAAGCGGCTCGCCGAGGTGGCGAACGGCGAGGCGTTCCTGCTGCAGGGCGGCGACTGCGCCGAGACCTTCGTCGACAACACCGAGCCGCACATCCGCGCGACCATCCGCACGCTGCTGCAGATGGCCGTCGTGCTGACCTACGGCGCGTCGCTGCCGGTGGTGAAGGTCGGCCGGATCGCCGGCCAGTACGCCAAGCCGCGCAGTTCCCCGGTGGACTCCGCCGGGCTGCCGTCCTACCGGGGCGACATCGTGAACGCGCTGCAGCCCGACCCGGAGGCCCGGATCCCGGACCCGTCGCGGATGGTCCGTGCGTACGCCAACGCCTCGGCCGCGATGAACCTGGTCCGCGGGCTGACCGCGACCGGCATGGCGGACCTGACCAAGGTCCACGACTGGAACAAGGACTTCGTCCGGACCTCGGCCGCCGGGGTGCGGTACGAGGCCGTCGCGGCCGAGATCGACCGGGCCGTCCGGTTCATGGACGCGTGTGGCGTGCAGGACCACAACCTGCACCAGGTCGAGTTCTACGCCAGCCACGAGGCGCTGCTGCTCGACTACGAGCGGGCCATGCTCCGCCTCGACCTCGAGCGTGAGGAGGACCCGGCGACCGGCGCCCCGCGGCTGTTCGACCTGTCCACGCACTTCCTCTGGATCGGTGAGCGCACCCGCCAGCTCGACGGCGCGCACGTCGCGTTCGCGGAGCTGCTGGCCAACCCGATCGGCATGAAGATCGGCCCCTCGACGACGCCCGACCAGGCGGTCGAGTACGTCGAGCGGCTCGACCCGCACAACCGGCCCGGCCGGCTGTCGCTCATCTCCCGGATGGGCAACGACAAGGTCCGCGACGTGCTGCCGGCGATCGTCGAGAAGGTCACCGCCTCCGGTCACAAGGTGATCTGGCAGTGCGACCCGATGCACGGCAACACCCACGAGGCCTCCACCGGCTACAAGACCCGGCACTTCGACCGGATCGTCGACGAGGTGCAGGGCTTCTTCGAGGTGCACCGTGCCCTGGGCACGCACCCGGGCGGCATCCACGTCGAGGTCACCGGGGAGGACGTCACCGAGTGCCTCGGTGGTGCGCAGCGGATCTCCGACACCGACCTGGCCGGCCGCTACGAGACCGCCTGCGACCCGCGGCTCAACACGCAGCAGAGCCTGGAGCTGGCGTTCCTCGTCGCGGAGATGCTGCGCGGCTGACGGCGGCCGGGGTCAGCCCGTGCTGTCCCGGACCGCCAGCCGGGAGGTGAGCGCGGCGACCGGGCCGCCCGGGTCGCCGCCGAGCAACGCGGTGAGCCGCAGCGCCGCTGCCCGCCCCAGCTCCTCGGCGGGCAGCGCCACGCTGGTCAGCGCCGGTGCGGTGACCCGGGAGTAGGGCAGATCGTCGAACCCGGCGATGGCGAGGTCGCCCGGCACGTCCAGCCCCAGCCGCCGGGCCGCGGCGAGCACCCCGTAGGCGAGGGTGTCGGCGGCCGCGACGACCGCGGTGGCCCCGGAGGCCCGCCAGCCCGGCAGCGCGGCGACCGCGGTGTCGGCGGCGGCGTCGAGGGTCAGCCCGGCGGCGACGGCACCGTCGCCCCCGGCACCGAGGACGGTCAGCCCGTGGTCGGCCGCGACGTCGCGCAGCAGGTCGCGGCGCAACGTGAAGGTCGCCGACGGCGTGGACCCGTCCAGGTAGGCCACCGTGCGGTGGCCGGTCGCGGCGAGGTGCCGGACCAGGGCGTGCACTCCCGGCCGGAGGTCGAAGGTGACGGTCGCGGCCCGGTCCTCGAAGCCGGGGGCGTCGAGCAGCACGACCGGCGGCCCGCCCGGGTCGAGATCGTCCAGGAACGACGGTGCCGGCGCGTGCACCAGCAGGCCGGCGGGGCGGAACGCGACGACCCGGCGGACGTCGTCGGCGGTGGGCTGCTCGCCGCCCGGGATCACCGACAGCATCAGCTGGTGCCGGTCGCCGAGCGCCTCCCGGATGCCGGTGGCGACCCGGCCGAAGTACGGGTTGGGCAGGTCCGGGGCCAGCAGCACGACCAGGTCGGTGCGCCCCCGGGCCAGCGAGCTGGCCGCGTGGTCGACGACGTAGCCCAGCTCCGACACGGCGTCGCGGACCCGCTCGGTGATCACCGGTGACACCCGGCCGCGGGACTTGCCGTTCACCACCAGCGACACGGTCGACACGCTGGTCCCCGCGCGCTCGGCCACCATCGCCGCGGTCACCCGCCGCGTACCCCCTGCGGTCATCCGCCGAGCCTACCGGTCGCGACCATCCATCAAACGCTTGACGTCACGCGCTTGACGAGTCAGGGTGGTCACGCCCGGAGCACCCGGGCGACGATCTACGACGAGGTGGGTGCCGCGCATGGCGGAGAAGATCGTCCTGGACTGCGATCCGGGACACGACGACGCGATCGCGCTGCTGCTCGCGCACGGCGACCCGGGGATCGAGCTGCTCGCCGTCACGACCGTGGTCGGCAACCAGACCCTGGCGAAGGTCACCCGCAACGCGCTGTCGGTCGCGACGATGGCCGGGATCACCGGCGTCCCGTTCGCCGCGGGCGCCGACCGGCCGCTGCTGCGGGAGATCGAGGTCGCCGCCGACATCCACGGCGAGTCCGGGCTGGACGGGCCGGAGCTGCCCGAGCCCGCGTTCGGCGTCGTCGGCGCGCACGCGGTCGACCTGATCGTCGAGACCGTGCTGGCGCACGAGCCGGGCACCGTCACGCTCGTCCCGACCGGCGGGCTGACCAACATCGCGCTGGCCGCACGGCGCGCCCCGGAGATCGTGGAGCGTGTGAAGCGGGTCGTGCTCATGGGCGGCGGCGTCGGCGTCGGGAACCGGACCGCGGTCGCCGAGTTCAACATCGCGATCGACCCCGAGGCCGCGGACATCGTGTTCTCCGCGGGCTGGGAGGTCGTGATGGTCGGGCTCGACCTGACCCACCAGGCCGTCGCGGGCCCGGAGGCGCGCGAGGCGATCCGCGCCGTCGGGACCGGCCCGGCCCGCTTCGTCGACGAGCTCCTCGACTTCTTCGCCGGCACCTACCGCGACGTGCAGGGCTTCGACGCCCCGCCGGTGCACGACCCGTGCGCCGTCGCCCACGTCATCGACCCGACGGTCGTCCGCGCGGTGCCGGTGCCGCTCGTCGTCGAGACGACCGGGCGGCACACGACCGGCATGACCGTCGCCGACCTGCGCGGGCCCGCGCCGGAGGGGTGCCGCACGTACGCCGCGCGCGATCTCGACCACGGCCGGTTCTGGGACCTGGTGGTCGGTGCGCTGACCCGGATCGGCGACCCCACCGTCGCCGCACCCGTCGCCGTTCCGGTCGCCGCCCCCGTCGTCGCATCGGAGCAGCCCGCGTGACCGCCACCCGCCGGGGGACGGCGACGCTCGTCGTCGCCGTCCTCGCCGCCTGCGTCGCCTTCCAGCTCAACGCCTCGATGCTCAGCCCCGCGCTGGTCACCATGGCCCGCGAACTGGGCACCGACGACGCCACCGCCGGCCTCTCGCAGACGATGTTCTTCACCCTCGCGGCGATGTTCTCGCTGTTCCTGCCGCGACTGTCCGACATCGTCGGCCGGCGGCGGACCCTGCTCGTCATGCTGGCGGTGATGCTCGTCGGGAGCATCGTCGCGGCGCTCGCGGTGTCGGTCGAGATGCTCTTCGCGGGCCGGATCCTCCAGGGCGTCACCGGCCCGGTCGTCCCCATCGGACTCCTCATGCTGCGCAGCGAGATCGCCGATCCCCGCCGGTACGGTGCGGCGCTCGGACTCATCACCGCGGTCAACGGCGGTGTCGCCGGTGTCGACGCGCTGCTCGGCGGCTGGCTCGCCACCGCACACGGTTTCCGGGCGATCTTCTGGGTGATCGCGGCGACGACGGTCGTGGCGCTCGTGCTCGTCGCGGTGTGGGGAGTGGACTCGTGCCCGTCGGCCGGGACCCGGATGGACTGGCGCGGCGTCGTCCCGCTCGTAGTCTCGGTCGGGGCGCTGCTGCTGGCCTTCGACGAGGCGGGCGGTCTCGCGGACGCGAGGTGGGCGCTCGTCGCGGTGTACGGCCTGGTCGCGGTCGCGTCGTTCGTCGTGTTCTGGCGGCTGCAGGACCGCACCGAGCAGCCGCTGATCGCGACCGCGGACCTTCGCCGCCGCGCGACCTGGGCGACGCTCGGCACCACCCTGCTCACCATGACCGGCGTGTTCGCCGTGGTGAACGGCCTGGTCGCCTCGCTCGCCCAGAACGCTGACGCCGGGTTCGGCCTCCCGGCCGATCTCACCGCGCTGGTGCTGCTCGCCCCGTACGCGCTGGTCGGTTGGGTCGTCGGCCCGTTCGCGGGGCGGATCGCGCCGGTCCTCGGCTACCGGACCGTGCTGCGGATCGGCCTCGCCGGCAGCGTGGCCGCGACGCTGTTCATGGCGTTCGCCGGGGTGCGGTCGTTCCCGATGCTGGTCGTCGCGACCCTGCTGCTCGGCGTCACCTACGCCGGGATCGCGAACATCGTGCTGAACGGGCTGGGCGTCGTCCTGTCCCCGGCGGGCAACCCGGGGATGCTGCCCGGCCTCAACGCCGGTGCGTTCAACCTGGGCGCCGGCATCAGCTTCGTGATCCTGCCCGCGGTGCAGGTGGCGGTCGGCGGGGCGGACCAGGCCGGTACCGCGGGGTACTCGGCGGGCATGCTGGTCGGCGCGGTCTGCACGGCCGGCGCCCTGGCGATGTCGCTGCTGATCCCGCGCCCTGCGGCGGCGGAGACCGCCGACGACCGGACCGCACCCGCGGTGTCGCGGTGAGGACGGAACACGAGAGGACCCGGATGAACGACGTGGTGGTGGTCGGCTCGCTCAACGCCGACCTGGTGGTGCGCACCGAGCGGTTCCCCACGGCGGGGGAGACGGTCGCCGGCGCCGACCTCGTCGTCGGGCCCGGTGGGAAGGGCGCCAACCAGGCCGTCGCCGCCGCGCGGCTCGGCGGGGACGTCGCCATGGTCGGCGTGACCGGTGCGGACGCGCACGGGGCGCTGGTGCGGGACGCCGTCGCCGCGGCCGGTGCGGACGTCTCCCGGGTCGCCACCCGCGACGACACCGCCACCGGCACCGCCGTGATCACCGTCGACGCGGCGGCGGACAACACGATCGTCGTCTCGCCGGGCGCGAACCGGACGCTCACGGCCGCGGACCTGCCCCCGTTCGACGGCGCCGCGGTGCTCACCCTCTCCCTGGAGAGTCCGCTGGAGACGGTGCTCGCCGCGGCGCGTGCCGCCCGGGCGGCCGGGGTCACCGTGCTGCTCAACCTGTCCCCGTTCGGCCCGGTGCCGGACGGGCTGCTGGAGGCCACCGACGTGCTGGTGGTCAACGAGCACGAGGCGGCGCTGCTGGGGGAGCACCCGGTCCCGCGCTCGGTCGTCACCCGCGGGGCACGCGGCTGCGAGATCGACGACCGGGGCACGACGACCACGGTGGAGGCACCGGTGGTGTCCCCGGTGGACACCACCGGGTCCGGGGACGCGTTCCTCGCCGCCGTCGCCGTCCGGCTCGCCGCGGGGGACCCGCTCGCCGGTGCCGCCCGCTACGCCGTGCGGGTCGGCGCGTTCGCGGTCACCGCGGCCGGTGCGCAGCTCCCGGAGATCACGCCCGCGGAGCGGGAGCGGTTCGGCCTGTGACCGCGCCGCCTCAGAGCACGGTGAGGGTGACGGTGTCGCCGGGCTCGGCGGAGTCGCCCGCGGACGGGTCCTGGCCCACCACGCGGCCGTCGCGGCGCCCGAACGGGAAGCTGCGGTCGATCTCGACGTCGTAGCCCTGCGACTCGAGCAGCTCCTCGGCCTCGTCGGTGCTCATCCCGATCACGAACGGCATCGAGGGCGACGACGGCGGCGGCGCCTCCGTGGTCGGCGGCGGGGCCGGTTCGGCACCCCGGCTGGTCACGAGGGTCACCGCGGATCCGCCGGGGACCCGGGTGCCCGGCTGCGGGTCGGTCCGGATCACCGCACCGGCCGGGACGTCGGAGCTGTACTCGTCGGCGCCCGTCGACCGGACCGGGGTGAGCCCGGCCTCCCGGATCGCGGCCTCGGCGTCGGCGACGGCGCTGCCGGCCGGCACGTCCGGCACCGCGGGGCGCCCGGTGGAGACGAACAGGGTGACCGTCGAGCCGCGCAGCACCCGGGTCTCCGGGGCCGGCGTGACCTCGGCGACGAGGTCCGGCGCGACGTCGTCCTCGGCGCGTTCGGTGATCGTCGGGGTGAGGTCGGACTCGGCGATCAGGGCGGTGGCGCGTTCGCGGTCCAGGCCGGCGACGGCGGGCATGGTCGTCCAGCGGCCCGATCCGAGCCACCATGCGCCGGTCCCGGCCAGCGCCGCGAGCAGCACCAGCAGCACCATCCACAGCGCGAAGACCCGGCGGCCGCGGCGCCGCTGGGCACCGAGCTCCGCCCGGGACAGCGCCTCCGGCTCGGCGGCCGGGGTGACCGCGGTGCCGTGCGCGCCGCGGGCCTGCACCCGGGTGCCGTGCGGCGTCGCCTCGGCGGCCGCGTCCGGACGGACCCGCCGCGGACCGGCCGGCAGGGTGACGCCGTCGTCGGGCGGGGGCGGCCCGGGCGGGCGGGGGACGCCGGTGCGGGGCAGACCGAGCCGGTCGGCGACCGCGAGGAGCTCGCGGCGCAGGTGCTCGGCGTCGACCGGGCGGTCGTCGGGGTCGCGGGCGGTGGCCCGGGCGACCAGCTCGTCCACCGCGGGCGGCAGCCCGGGCACGAGGGCCGACGGCGGCGGGACGTCCTCGTTCACGTGCCGGTAGGCCACCGACAGCGGGTTGTCCGCGGTGTACGGCGGCTGGCCGGTCAGCATCTCGTAGAGCACGACGCCGGCGGCGTAGACGTCGCTGCGGCCGTCGGCGCGGCCGGAGACGACCTGCTCGGGGGAGAGGTAGGCCATCGTCCCGAGGATCATCCCGGCGTGGCTGACACCGGCCTCCGCGGCCGCGGTGAGCAGCCCGAAGTCGGCGACCTTGACCTCGCCGGTCGCGGCGATCAGCACGTTCTCCGGCTTCACGTCGCGGTGCACCATGCCGAGCCGGTGCGCGCGGGCCAGCCCGGCCAGCACCGGTTCGAGGACCTGCACGGCGGCCGGGAGGCCGAGCGCGCCGCGGGCCCGCAGCACGTCGCGCAGGGTGCCGCCGTCGACCAGCTCCATGACGACGAACAGGCTGGGCTCGCCCAGCGGCCCGGCCGGGACGGTGCCCCGGTCGTACACGGCGACGACGGCCGGGTGGTCGATCCGGGCGGCGAGCCGCGCCTCCCGGTCGAAACGGGTCCGGAACGCGTGGTCCCCGGCCATCCGCGGGTCCATCACCTTGATGGCGACGGCGCGCTCGAGCCGGGTGTCGGTGCCGTGGTAGACGGTGGACATGCCGCCGCGGGCCAGCACGGGCCCGACGGCGTAGCGGCCGTCGAGCAGCACCGGGCCGGGGCCGTCGGCCACGATCCGCCCGGCGGCCCCACCCGGCGTGCCGGGATCGGCCGGTCCGGACGGTGAGCTCACGCCGGGAAGGCTACTTCAGCGGCGGTCACCGTCCGTGCGGGTGGTCCGGCGTGTGCGCTCGCCGCGACCGCCGGTGACCGGCCCGCGACCCGTGGCGACACGGGCGTGCGGACCGCTGTGGCGCGCGCGGGCCGGTATGGAACAGTGTCCGGCTGTGAGCGAGTCCCTTCCTGCGGCCGTCACCGAGGAGACGCTGACCGTCTCCGAGGTCGCCGAGCGGCTGTCGATCCCTGCCTCCCGCGTCGTCCAGCTGGTGCGTGAGGGCCAGCTGCTGTCGCTGCGCCACGAGCGCGAGGTCGTCGTCCCGGCGGTGTTCCTGGACGGCCAGGACGTGATCCGCGGCCTGTCCGGCACGATCATGGTGCTGCGTGACGGCGGTTTCGAGGACCGCGAGATCCTCGCCTGGCTGTTCACCGAGGACGAGTCGCTGGGCGGGTCGCCGATCGGTGCGCTCAGGGCGGGGCGGCAGAAGGAGATCAAGCGCCGCGCGCAGGCCATGGCGTTCTGACCCTCGCGCTGCCCGGGGGCGGCTACCGCCCGCGCCCGGCCCGTCCGGCCCGCTCGGCCGCGACCTGCATCCCGCGCACCGCGAGCGCGCGCCCCAGCCGGGGGAGCGCCACGGCGGCCCGGCGCCGGTTCGGCACCGCGACGCGCCGGCGCAGCACGTCGTAGCCGGCGTCGGCGATCCCGTCGAGGATCTCGGAGTAGAGCGTCCGGGCCGCACCGACGCAGGCCCGCGACACCGGCTCCAGCATCGGGATCCCCGGGTCGGCGCGGCGGTAGGTGGCCCGCGTGCGGGCGACCAGGTGGGCGATCGCCCGGCGCACCCGGGGATCGGCCCGGCCGGTGCGCCGCGACCAGGCCAGCAGCTCGCGGTCGACGCCGAACGCCGCCAGCTCGTCGGCGGGCAGGTAGACGCGACCGCGGTCGAGGTCCTCGCCGACGTCGCGCAGGAAGTTCGTCATCTGGAAGGCGACGCCGAGCAACGCGGCGTGCGGCTCCGCCTCGGCGCGGGGCGCCACCGTCCCGAGCACGGGCAGCGTCTGCAGACCGATCACCGCGGCCGAGCCGTGCACGTAGACGGCGAGATCGTCGCCGGTCGGGTAGCCGGAGACGGTCAGGTCCATCCGCATCGAGACCATGAAGTCCCGGAACAGCTGCGGGTCCAGCGCGTGCCGGCGCGCGGTCTCGGCGACGGCGACCACCTCGGGGCGGCTGCCGGGCAGCGGCGCACCGCCGAGTGCCGCCTCGAGTTCGGCGTCGAGCGCGTCGAGGCGGATGTGCGGCTCACCGCCACCGGCGCCGTCCGGGTCGTCGACGATCTCGTCGGCGTACCGGGCGAAGCCGTAGAGCGCGTGGATGTCGACCCGCCGTCCCGGCGGCAGCAGCCGGGTGGCCAGGAAGTAGGTGCGGCCGTGCTCGGCGTGCAGGTCGCGGCAGGCGGCGTACGCCGCGCGCAGGGCGGGGTCGGTCAGGCCGGCGGCGTCGAGCTCGACCCGCCCGGCCCGGTCAGCCGCGGCCGGCCGCACCGTCGGGCACCAGGGTGGCACCGGGGACATCGGGACGGTCGCGGCGCAGGCCCAGCGGGTCGGTGCGCACCAGCGACAGCGCCGCCAGCACCCCCACCGCGGCGCACAGCGCCAGGTACGGCCACGCGTAGAGCGCGGTCTCGCCGTTCGGGAAGTAGACGATCATCAGCCACACCGAGCCGAGGACCACCCACTGGAGCCCGCGGGTGCTCCACGCCGCCATCGCGAGCAGGCAGAAGCCCCAGCTCAGGTACCACGGCAGCGTGGTCGGCGACAGGACCGCCGCGAACGCCATGGCGACCGCGGCGCAGCTGATCGCGGCCGCACCGCCCACCCGGGCCCGCCACCACAGCGCCGCGATCACCAGGGCGAGCACGCCGCCACCGATCGCCCGCGCCACCTCGACGAACGCCTGCTCGTTCAGGTCCTCGGCGAACATCCCCGCCACGGCCGCGGCGGCCTGCCCGGCGCCGGTGGACCAGGACAGCCAGTTCACGATCATCGACGGAGCGCTGAGCGCGGGCAGCCAGCCCAGGCCGAACCCGGACAGCCAGGTGCACCCGCCGAACACGACGAGGTACACCAGCACCGACGGGACCCCGGCCCGGACCAGCCGCGACCAGAAGCCGCCGGTGAGCCTCGCGGCCCACACCAGGACGAGGAACGGCAGGATCAGCCCGGCCGAGGCCTTGACCGCCATCGCGAGCGAGGCGACGGCCACCGCCGCGACGAACCGGTCGCGCAGGGCAAGCAGCGCGGCCAGCGGCAGCAGGCCGACGACCAGCAGGTCGTTGTGCACCCCGCCGATCATGTGGACGATCATCACGGGGTTGGCGACGGCGATCCACAGCGCGACCGCGGGCCGCCCGCCCAGCCGGCGGGTCAGTGCCGGCAGCACCGCGATCATCAGCAGCACGCCGGTGACCAGCGAGAGCCGCATGAGGATCACGCCGAGCAGCACGTTGTTGCCGGTCAGCAGGACGACGCCCTGGGCCAGCAGGATGAACAGCGGCCCGTACGGCGCCGGGGTGTCCTGCCAGAAGAAGTGGACGTTGTCGGTGAGGAACCCGCCCATCGCGTCCGGGCCGAAGACGTACGGGTCGTACCCGGCCAGCGGCAGCGCGCCCTGGGCGAGGTAGCTGTACGGGTCCCGGGTGAACATTGGGGGCGTGACCAGCATGGGCAGCACCCACACCGCCGACACGGTCAGCACCGCGCGGCCACCGGTCCGCCGGGCGAGGACCTCGCGGCCCAGCCGCACCCACGCCCAGACCATCAGTGCCAGCCCCGTGTAGATCACGACGGAGGCGAGCATCTGCCCGTGGCCGTAGCGCCAGAACGAGAGCCACGAGTTGCCCAGCACCGGGTCCCGTACCGGGATCCCGCCGCCACCCGGCGCGCCGACCAGCATCAGGACGGTGCCCGCCAGGCCGAGCAGCAGCACGCCGCGCGGCGGGCGGCCGAGCCGGTCGGCGAGACCGGCGGCACGGGACGACCACGTGCCGGCCCGCGGGACGCCCACGTCCCCGGCCGGAGCAGCCGGGACGGTGCCGGCCGGACGGGGGAGCGGGGGCGATGGCTGGGTGGTCATGGTGGTGTCGATCGTCCCACGGGGGCGTCAGCGGACCGTCCGCGACCCCGCACCGTGACCGGCGTGTTCGGCCTCCCGGGGGCCGGTGATCCGCTCGGCCGCGAGCCGTCCCGAGATCAGCACCGGCGGGATGCCGACACCCGGTGTGGTGCCGCAGCCCGCGAGCACCGCGTTGGCCGTACCGGGCACCAGGTTCCGCGGCCGGAAGGGCCCGGTCTGGGGCAGCGTGTGCGAGGCGGAGAACGGCGTCCCGGCGGCCATCCCGGCCCGCGCCCAGTCCTGCGGGGTCCACAGCCGGGTCCAGCTCGGTCCGGTGCCGGGATCGAGCAGCCCGCGGTCGGCCAGCACCCCGAACAGCTCCTCGGCGTAGGCGGGCCCGACCCGTTCCCAGTCCAGGCCCGGGGCGACGTCGGTGTTCGGGCACGGCGCCAGCACGCTGAGCACCTCGCGTCCCGCGGGCTGCAGCGACGGGTCGGTGAGCCCGGGCCGGGTGACCAGCAGCGACGGGTCGCTCATCAGGCGGCCGTCGTCGATGATCTCGCGGAAGGTGCCCTCCCAGGCGGCGCCGAACGAGATCGTGTGGTGGTGCTCCGCGGTCCCGGGGCGCGGTGCGGGGGCCCCGGCGTGCACGACCACCGCCGAGGGCGACCACCGCAGCCCCAGCGGGCGCCGGGGCGCGCCGCCCAGCAGCTCGTAGGCCGCCGGCAGCTCCGGGGTGAGGACGACGGCGTCGCACGCGGTCTCGGTCGTGCCGGAGCCGTCGGCACCGGCGTGCCGCATGGCGGTCACCCGGTCCCCGGACCGCACGAGGCCGGTGACCGTGCGGCCGTAGTGGATGTCGGCGCCGGCGTCGGCGGCCGCTCCGGCCAGCCCGTCGCCCATCGCGCGCATGCCGCCGCGGGGGAACCAGACCCCCGCGACGGTGTCCATGTAGGCGATCACGCCGTAGGCGCCGAGCGCGTCCTGCGGGGCGACGCCGGCGTAGAGCGCCTGGAACGAGAAGATCCGGCGCAGTCGCTCGTCGGGCAGGAACCGGCCGATCCGCCGCCCCAGCCTGCCGAACCCGCCGAGCGCGGCCAGCCGGGCGAGGTCCGGGCCGAGCAGGGAGAACGGCGAGTCCATGTTCGCGCCGATGAAGGAGTCCATCTCGGCGCGGTAGAGGTCGGTCAGCCAGCGGCGCAGTCGCCGGTAGCCGGCCGCCGAGTCCGGTCCGCAGGTCTCGCGGATCTCGTGCTCCATCGCGGCGGCGTCGGTGTGCACCGCGATCGCCGAGCCGTCGGCGAACTCGGCCCGGTAGGCGGGGTCGAGCCGGACGAGGTCGAGGCGGTCCGCCGTCGTCTCGCCGACGGCCGCCAGTGCCGACTCGAACAGCTCCGGCATGGTCAGGACGGTCGGGCCGGTGTCGAGCCGGTAGGTGCCGTGCCCGTCGGCGACGTCGAGGCGTCCGGCCCGGCCACCGGGCACGTCCTCGCGCTCGACGATCGTGACGCGGCGTCCCGCACCGAGCAGGTGCAGCGCGGCGGACAGCCCGGCCAGCCCGGCACCCACCACGACGACGTGGTCGGTGCGGCCCGGGATCCGTCTCACCAGGCCCGCCGGGTGGCGCGCTCGGCCAGCTCGAACAGGTGCGCCCGGCCCGGCTCGGCGACCGGGGCGGCGTCGAGGGCGTCCAGCGCGGACCCGGTCAGCGCCGCGATCCGCTGCTCGACGGCCTGCACCGCCCCCAGCTCGGCCAGCGCCGACCGGGCGCGGTCCAGCGCGTCGTCGGGGAGACCGGGGTCGCCGAGGGCCGCGGTGATCGCCTCGCGCGCGGCCGGGTCGCCGCGCTGCTCGGCCCGTTGCAGGCCGGCCGCGACCAGCAGCGTCCGCTTGCCCTCGCGCAGGTCGTCACCGGCCGGCTTGCCGGTCACCCGGGGGGCGCCGAAGACGCCGAGCAGGTCGTCGCGCAGCTGGAAGGCGACGCCGATGTCCGCGCCGTAGCGGCGGTAGGCGTTCACCACCTGCGGTTCCGCGCCGGCGATCGCCGCGCCGAGGTGCAGCGGGCGCTCCACGGTGTAGGCGGCCGTCTTGAACCGGTCGATCTGCAGCGCCGTGGACTCCGCGGTGTCGCCGGAGGCCTGCGCCAGCACGTCGAGGTACTGACCGGCCAGCACCTCGGTGCGCATCGCCCGCCACGGCTCGGCGGCCCGCCCGTGCGCGCCGTCGGGCAGCGCCGCGGAGTGGAACATGTCGTCGGCCCACACCTGGGCGAGGTCGCCGACGAGGATCGCGACCGCCGCACCGAACCGGGCCGGCGGGCCGGACCAGTCGTTCGCCGCGTGCGTCCTGGCGAACTCGACGTGCACCGTCGGACGGCCGCGGCGGGTGGAGGACGCGTCCATCAGGTCGTCGTGCACCAGCGCGCAGGCCTGGATCAGCTCGAGCGACGCGACGGCGGTCAGCACCGCCTGGGCGTGGTCGGAACCCGGGTCGCCGCCCGCTCCGCGCCAGCCCCACCAGGCGAACGTGGGCCGGAGCCGCTTCCCGCCGCCCAGCACGAAGCCGGCGAGCGCGTCGGCGGCCTGCGCGACGGCCGGATCGACGCCCAGGACGTCGGTGCGGCGCCGGTCGAGGTAGCCGGCCAGCACCCGCTCGACGTGCTGGGGCAGCGCGTCGTCCAGCGGGGTGGCACCGGCCGGGGTGACCTCGGCCCGGCCGGACGGGACGGACGCGGGAGCTGCGGGGTCGACCACGGATCCAGGCTATCGGTGGGGCCGCGACCCCACCCGTCGGCCACCTGACGATCAGCGGTGGCACTCGTTACCCTGGCGCCGAAGTGTGTTCCTCCGCACCGACAGCAGGGGGAGTTGCACGTATGGTCACCTCCGTGACGACGACCTCTGCATCCACGGTGACCGAACGGATCAGTGTCGACCGCCCCTTCTTCGCGGTGGAGTTCTTCCCGCCGAAGGACGATCAGGGCGAGGCGGACCTCTGGCGGGCGATCCGCCGGCTGGAGGTGCTCGACCCGGCGTACGTGTCGGTGACCTACGGCGCGGGCGGCTCCAGCCGCGACCGCACCGTGCGCACGGTCGAGCGGATCGCCAGCGACACCACCCTGTGCTCGATGGCGCACCTCACGGCCGTGTCGCACTCGACCGAGGAGCTACGGCACGTGATCGGCTCGCTGGCCGCGGCCGGCGTCCGCAACATCATGGCGCTGCGCGGCGACCCGCCCGGGGACCCGCTGGGCGAGTGGGTCAAGCACCCCGAGGGCCTCGAGTACGCCGACGAGCTGGTCTCGCTGATCAAGCGGTCCGGGCCGTTCTGCGTCGGCGTGGCGGCGTTCCCGTACGGCCACCCCCGCTCGGCGGACGTCGAGTCCGACACCGAGAAGCTGGTCGGCAAGTTCCGGGCCGGTGCCGAGTTCGCGGTGACCCAGCTGTTCCTGGAGCCCGACGGCTTCCTGCGGCTGCGCGACCGGGTCGCCGCGGCCGGGTTCGACCAGCCGATCATCCCCGGGATCATGCCGCTGACCTCCGAGAAGACCTTCCACAAGGGGCCGGAGCTGTCCGGCTCGCCGCTGCCGGAGGCGCTCGTGGAGCGCCTCTCGAAGTACTCCGGCGACGCGAAGGCGTTCCGGGAGGCGGGCATGGAGGTAACCGGCGAGCTCTGCGAGCGGCTGATCGCCGAGGGGGTCTCCGGGATCCACTTCTACTCGCTGAACCGGTCGACGGCGACGACCGAGCTCGTCGAGCGGCTCGGCCTGGCCGCGCAGCCCGCCGGCGCCGACCGCGCCGAGAGCGAGGCCGTGCTGCCCGTCTGAGGCAGCTGCCCGAGGCGACCATGTGCCCGGTACGTCCGTCCCGACCGCGACGGACGTGCCGGGCACGCGTGCGTGTCCTAGCGGCGGATCGCAGGGTTCCGGTCGCGCCGGGCGAGCAGGACGGCCGCCCCGGCGGCGACCACGACCAGCCCGGCCAGCAGCAGCGACCAGCCCAGTACCGACGGTGCGTTCGGGTCGGTCGAGACGACCGAGGCGTTGAGCTGGGAGACCTCGCCCGGTGCGAAGTTCCAGGTGACGGTGCTGCCGTCGGCATCGCCGTCGCTCTCGACGACCTCGCCGGGGAAGCTCATCGCGAGCCGCACGTCGGAACGGTCCACCGGCATCGTCGTCAGGTCGGCGCGGCCCTGCACCGCGATCCGCTCGCCGACCCGGCGCATCTCCACGTTCGCCCGGCCCCCCGCGTTGCCGCCGAGCGCGTTGAGCTCGGAGACCTCGGCGAAGGTGAGGTCGGTGAACGACGCCTGCGAACCGACGTAGCCGTCCTGGTCGTAGGCCGACACGTCGACCCGGCCCTCGAGCTCCGGCGGCACCGTCATCGTCGGGCCGTCGCCGTCGGGAGCGCCGTCCGGGGTCGCGACCACGACGGTGCCGTCGACCGTGTCGTCGGGCTGGACCGCCATCGCGACCTGGACCCGGGTGCAGCCCGTCAGCGTGATCAGGGCGAGCACCACGAGCAGCACCGCGGCCTTCGACCGGCCCCGGGTACGGCGGCGCGGGACGGCGGCGGTGGTGGGGAACGGCATGCGGGTCATCGTGCCACCCGGCACCGACGGTCCCGGTGTCACGCCGGGTGTGTCGGGTGATCTCTCCCGGGGCCGGGTGACAGCAGCGGGAGCTCCCGGCCGAGGACCGCGAACGGCCGCGGGTCGCCGGTGAACAGGTGCTCGCGCAGGACGTCGCGGAAGCCCGCGCGCCGGTACAGCCGCCAGGCCCGGCCGGGTGCGTCCCGGCCGTACTCGGGGGTGGAGAGCAGCATCCGGGCGCGGCCGGCGTCGCGGGCGAGCGCGTGCAGCAGCTGCTCGCCGATCCCGCCGCCCTGGGCCTGCGGGTGCACGTGGAGCTCGGTGAGCTCGAAGTAGTCGGTCAGCCACTCGGGGCCGACGGTGTCCGGGTCCCCGCGGCGGGACCGCAGCCCGCGCCGGACCTCCTCGAACCACCACTGCCCGGGGCCGCCCCAGTAGCCGTAGCCGATGCCGGTCAGGCGGTTCCGCTCGTCCAGCCAGCCGACGGCGTGCCAGCCGGGCCGGTAGGAGTGCTCCAGCCACAGCGACCGGCGTTGCCGGGCCGTGGAACGCGGATACCCCATGGCGGTCACGTAGACGTCGATCGCCTCGGCCAGCCGGTCGGCGAAGTCACCGCGGGAGAGCCCGACCAGACGGGGGCGGGCCGGTGCCGCGGTCACGGTCCCCACCGCCCGGCGCGGCGGCGGGTGCGCGCGGCGCTGCGGGTGTCGGACTGCATGTCCCCATCACATCACGACCCGGCCGGGTGTGCGGGCCCGGAGTGCGGGGCCGGCAGCACGGGGCCCGCGGGACCTGCGCCGGATGCCCCGTGCCGGGCGGGCCGCCCGGGACCGGTCCGGCCGGTGCCCCGCACCACCCGTCCGCGGGTGCCGGACGCCCGGCGGCCGACTTGACGCCGGATCGAACACGCGTTCTATTGGACGACGTCGAACACGCGTTCGACACCCGGGCGTCCGGCGCGGGGTGGGGGAAGCGCCCCGCCGCCGGACGACCCGGGGACCGAGTCCGGGGAGCGGGAGCCGAGGCCCGCCGACCGGGAAGGGGCGTGGTGGTGTGGGCGGCTTCTCGCGACTGTTCCGGGGGCGGCAGCCGGCGGCCATCGACGTGCGCTGGCAGAACGGTGAGCCGGTCGAGTTCCAGCGACGGCCGTCCCGGCGGGGTGAGCGGTTCCTGGTCACCGGCGTCCGGGACCAGTGGATCGAGGAGTCGCCGTGGCCGTTCCCGTCGCCGATGCCGGTCGGCGGGGACCGGCTGAGCTGCTGGCGGGTGCTCGCCCGCTCGGTGGAGGAGCCGCACGAACCGCCCCGCGAGGTGGTGCTGCGGATGCGTGCCGGTCCCGGGGTCTGGGACCTCGTGAAGCTGAACGACTGAACGCGGGAGGTGCGTATGAGGAGCGGGACGATGGAACTCGACCTGCAGCTGCCGGAGCCCCGGCCCCCGCGGTCCGGGGGTGCGGCGGGGCAGGGTGTCCGCGGGGTGTGCCGGGCCGGTGCGCAGGCGGCTGCCCCCGCACGAGGAGTGGCGGCGCCGTGCGCACGGACAGGGACGGCTCCGGCTGTGCCGCCTGCGCCGCCGGCGCAGGCTCCGGTGCCGGCTGCTGCTCCGGCGGCTTCCGGAGGGCACGGTGGTGTACAGCACGGTGGCGGTCGCCGCGCCGCGCCGCGCCGCGGTCCGGTCCCGCCGTCGCGTGATGCGCTGGCACTGCTCCGGCAGGCGGCCGACCAGCTGGCGCAGGCCCACCACGAGCCCGAGCCGGTGCGCCGCTATCCCGCCGCCTACCTGGCGGCGCTCCGGGCGGGCGCCGCGGTACTGGCGATGCGGGCCCGTCCGCGGCCGCGCCGCGGCGCCCCGCGGGACGTCTGGGGGCTGCTCGCGGAGGTCGCACCGGAGCTGGGGGAGTGGGCGTCGTTCTTCGCGTCCTGCTCGCGGACCCGGACCGCGGCCGAGGCGGGCATCGACCGTCTGGTGGACCGCCGCGCCGCCGACGACCTGCTGCGGCAGGCCGAACAGTTCGTCGCCCGGGTGCAGCTGCTGCTGCCCCGGTGAGGATCAGGCCGAGGCGGCCGGGCGGTCCCGGGAGGCGCTGCGCAGCACCCGTCCCAGCAGGGAGCTGAACACCGCGGAGATCTCGCGGGCCCCGGGGGTGTCCCAGGCCTGGATCGGCAGGCAGGCGCCCTGCGCCTGTTGCACCGCCGAGCGGTCGGGAAGGACGCTGTTGAACACCAGGGGGCCGAACAGCTCGCGCAGCTCGGAGATCCGGAACTCGTGCTCGGTGTTGCGGGGCCGTACCCGGTTCACCAGGACGCCCAGCGGCTGGAGCCGGTCGTTGGAGCGTTCCCGCTCGGTCTGCACCGCGTCGAAGGCCCGCTGGACGCCGGACACCGAGAACATCGTCGGGTCGGTCACCAGGATGGCCCGGTCGGAGGCGGACAGCGCGCTGCGTGTGAGCTGTCCCAGCGACGGCGGGCAGTCCACGATCACCAGCCGGTAGCGCTCCTCGACCAGTCCCTCGCCGTCGTCGGACAGCAGGTCCCCGGCCAGCCGCTGCAGCGCACGGTCCAGCCGGTGCAGCTGTGCCGCACCGGGATCGGGATGGTTGTGCCGCTCGGTCTGCTCGGCGCCGACCAGGACGTCGAGACCCTCGCCCCACGCCGACGGCGCGATCGCACGCTCGACGACCGCGCGGCGCGGCTCGTCGAGGACGTCGGCGACCGTCGCGGTGGTCGGCTCCGGGTCCAGGGCGGTGGTGGCGTTGGCCTGCGGGTCGAGATCGACCACGAGGGTGGACACACCGTGCCGCTGGGCCGCGCCGGCGAGACCGAGTGCGACCGTGGTCTTCCCGACGCCGCCCTTGAGACTGAGCGTGGCGACGACCTGCACACCTCCAACCTACAGGGCGGTCCCGCGGCCGTGTCCCGCGGAGTGGCACCGGTCCACACCGGTGCGCCGGTCCGGCGTGGCCGGTGGTGTCACGGAGGGGGAGCACTAGGCTGCGGGCGTGGGATCGCCGACACGTGAGCAGGCCGGAGCAGCGCGCGGTGCGGCCGTGACCCGCGTGCTGGACAGGGAGATCGATCGGGTCCGCCGCGGGACCGGCAGCGCCCCGCGGGTGCTGGACGTCGGTGGTGGCAGCGGGACCTGGGCGGTCCCCCTGGCCGTCACCGGATGCGCGGTGACGGTCGTCGACACCAGCCCGAACGCCCTGGCCACCCTGGCCCGCCGCGCGGACGAGGCCGGCGTCACCGACCGGATCACCCCGGTGCACGGCGACGTGGACACCCTCGCCGACGTGGCCCCCGCCGACGGCGCCGACCTCGTGCTCGGCCACGGCCTGCTCGAGGTCGTCGACGAGCCGGGCCGCGTCCTGACGGCGCTGGCGTCCGCGGCCGCGCCCGGCGGTGCGGTCTCGGTGCTGACCGTCGGCCGCTACGGGGCCTTCGTCGGCCGGATCACCACCGGGCGGCTGGCCGAGGCCCGTGCGGTGCTCACCGACCCGGACGGCCGCAGCGGCCCGGACGACCGCCTGCTGCGCCGGTTCGACGCCGGGCAGCTGTGCGAGCTCGCGTCCGCCACCGGCCGGCTGGAGGTCGAGGCGCTCCAGGGGGACGGCACCCTCGAGGCGTGGCTCCCCGGTCCCGGCCCGGACGGTGAACCGGCCGGACGGGACGAGCGGGACGAACTGGACGCCCTGGCGTCGGCGGTGCCGGCACTGGGTGAGGTCGCTCCGCGGTTGCATCTGCTCGCCCGGCGGTTCTGAGGCGTGATGCCGACCTCTCCTTGAGGTCGCCGTGCGGCGACCGTCCGTCGTCGTCCGTCGGGCGTTCACCTGCGGTTCCACGGCCGATCGGGTCGCTCCGACCCGCCGAACGTGATCGGCGACACGCCGCGACACGCCGTCCGCTCGACGATCAGCCGTGCGGGTTGGCCGGTCCGGGTGGTCGCCGCACGATTCGCCTCGTACTCTTGGACCCAGACGCCCAGGTGGGGCGCCCGTCGTTCCGATCGGGGCAGGGAAGCCCGGGTCGATTCGGCCTACCGTCCGATTTCGTGTGCCGGAGGTGAAGGCATGCCGCTCTCCGAGCACGAGCAGCGCCTGCTCGAACAGATCGAACGGGCCCTCTACCAGGAGGACCCGAAATTCGCCTCGTCGGTGAGTGGCAGCCGGATGAGCAAGCCGGCTCGTCGGCGCCGGATCCAGGGGGCCGTCCTCTTCGTCGTGGGTCTCGTCCTGCTCGTGGCCGGGATCCCGTTCCAGGTGCTGTACCTGGGCGACATCCCGGTGCTCAGCGTCGTCGGGTTCCTGGCGATGCTCGGCGGAGCCCTCCTCGCGGTGACCTCGATCGGCGCGCGCGGCGGTAACGACGCCGAAGCGGCCGAGGGCGAGGCGACCCCGCCGAAGGACAAGCCCGGTGGGGAGAACGGTGGCTTCACCGACCGGATGGAGGAGCGCTTCCGGCGCCGCTTCGAACAGGAGTGACTCCGGCGGCCACACGGCCGCGACACGAACCCACGGCGGGGCGGGACACCACGGTGTCCCGCCCCGCCGTCGTGTGCGCTCCGGTGTACGGCGTGGCGGTCAGCGTCGAGGCGCGTCCGCGGGCTCGTCGCCGGGCGAGGTACCGGCGACGGGGGAGGTGTCGTCCACGCCGGTCCCACCGTCGTCGTCGCCCATGTCGCCGTTCCGGGTGCGCCGCACGGACTCCGGCACCACCGACGCCGGCAGCATCCGCGCCCGCAGGGACGGGGCACCGGTGGCGATCGCCGTCCGCACCTCGTCGACCAGGCCGTCGAGGACGTCCGGCTCCGGGGGCATCGCCCCGTACCAGCTGGCCTCCACGCTGCGGACGAGCTGCTGCAGCGCCTCCGCCGCCCGGTCGGTCAGGCCGTGCCGCTCGGTGATCCGGTCCGCTGCGGCCCGCACCGTGTCGCCGGGCGGGACCGGCACGCCGTGGTCGCGGGACGCGGCGAGCACCTCGTCCCAGGCGGCGGTCGCGGCGCCCGGGCCCCCGGCGCGCGCGATGCCGGCCCGGCGCGCGTACTGACGGCGGCGCCAGAACCCCGGGAACGACGCCAGCAGCACCAGCCCGGCGAGGGCCAGGGCGCCCACGAGCACCGGGAGCCACCAGGTCCCGGCAACCGGACCGGGTTCCTGGCCGTCCTCGGCCGGGGGCGGCGGTTCCGGCGTGGCCTCGTCCCCGCCCGCCGGGGGCGGGGGAGCGGCGGTCGGCTCCGGGGCCGGCGGCTGCTCCTGGGCGGGGGTGCCGCCGTCCTGCTCGCGGGCCTGCTGGACGTAACCGGGGTCGATGGTGCGGCCGTCGGCGAGCGGGGTCGGGTCGAACGTCATCCAGCCGTAGCCGGGGAACCACGCCTCGACCCAGGCGTGCGCGTCCTCGGTGGTGATCGTGCGGCCGTCCGGGCCGTCGTCGCCCGCGGTGAACCCGACCGCGACCCGGGCCGGGACGTCGACGGCCCGCAGCATCACGGCCATGGCGGACGCGTACTGCTCGCAGTAGCCGGTCCGGCCGCGGGTGAGGAAGTCGACGAGCGCGTCCCCGCCGCCGCCGGGCGCCGTCGACAGGCTGTAGGTGAAGGGCGAGCCGGGGCCGGTGAAGTGGTTCTCGATCGCCATCGCCCGGTCGAACGGGGTGGCCTCGCCGGCGGTGACGTCCTGCGCGATCTGCGCCACCCGCGGGTCGACGCCGTTGGTGTCCAGGTACGAACGGTCCACGGTGACCGGCCCGCCCGCCCCGCGCAGCTGCTCCGCGGACGGCTCGGGCAGACGCATGGCCTGCGACCAGCCGTCCTCCTCGCGGGGGCGTTCGCTGTAGGCGATGCCGCCGGCCGCGTCGTAGGCCCAACTGTCCGACGCGACCTCGACCGCCGTCGGGTCGCCGAACACCGGCAGCCAGTAGTCGCGGAAACCGAGGTTGTCCACCTGCACGGTCTGCTCGGCAGCGGGCCCCGACGTCGACGGCGGCAGCTGCCCGCTCAGCGGGACGCCCGGCGCGGGCCGCTCCGCCGTCCAGCCCTCCTGGGGCACGTAGGTCTGCAACGTCAGGGCGCGCAGGTAGCTCGCCCGCTGCAGGCCCTGCACGCGGAACAGCTCCCGCGGCTCGCTGCGGGTCAGCTGGCCGCGCAGCGAGGTGAAGGGGTTCAACCCGATCGAGCCGTCCGCGCCGCCACCGGCGCCGCCGGTCGCGTCGAACCGGCCCGCGGTGCCGACGGCGGTCGCGGCGGTGCCGACCAGGAGCGCGCCGACGACGGCGACCGCGACGACCGCGATCCCGCCCGGTGCCTGCCGCAGCCGCTCCGGGCGCAGCAGGAGCAGCAACCCGAACCCGGCCCCGGCCGCCACCAGCGACCACCACGGCAGCAGGTCGGACTGCAACGCCGTCGGCACCGCGAACACCACGAGCAGCGGCACCCCGGCCGCGGCGGGCGCCGCGACGGTCACGGCGAGCCCGAACACGGCGATGGCGAGCGTGCCGAAGCCGAGCGTGACCAGCAGCAGGATCTCCGGCGTCGCGGCGACTGGTGGGACGCCCGTGTCGATCTGCTGCCCGGCGCCGCCGAGCAGTGCGCCGAGCTCGGCGAGCGCGTCCGGTCCCGGCAGGACGACGGCCACGCCACTGCCGGTGAACCAGGCGGTGGCCAGCAGCGCGAGGGCGACCAGCTGGCCCGGCGCGGCGAGCCACGGCCGGACCCGCACCAGCACCGCCCCGGTCACGACGACGACCGCCACCGCGACCAGCGCGTGCCACACCCAGGCGGCGCCCTGCACGACCGCGCCGGTCGCCGAACCGGCCAGCAGGACGGCGAGACCGGAGGCGAGCGGCGCGAGCAGCGCGGTCCAGCCCAGGGGGCCGGGCGGACCACCCGACGCCGGGGTGGCCGCCGTCGGCGGTGCTGTCGCCGGCGCGCTCACCGGAGGGCTCCCGCCGGCGCAGCGGGTTCGCCGCACGCGTCGGCCCAGGCCCGCTGCACTGTGACCCCCGCGGGCACGACGGTCACCTGCCAGCCGGCCTGACGCAGCGCGCCGGCCGCGGTCGCCGCGCGACCGGTGCCGGTGCCGGTGCCGGAACCCCACCCGTCGACGTCGAGCAGGATCGCGTGCCCGCCCCGCGGCCAGGCGGCCGTCAGCGCCGTCACGTCCCGGGGACCGGTGGAGCCGAGGACGGCGAGCACGCCGTCCGAGGTCACGGTGCCCGCCGCGGGCTCACCGGTCCCACCGAGCGCGGCCGTCGCGGACGGGCGCAGCACCGCGAGGGACTCGAGCCGCTGGGGCACCTGGTCCTCCTCACCGGTCGGGACCGGCCCGCCGTCGTCGAGCGGGTCGCCGGACTCGTCGACCAGGGTGACGGCCTCACCGCGACGCACCAGGTGCACCGCGACGCTGGCGGTGAACTCCACCGCCCACTCCAGGCTGGAGGCGGCGCCGTGACCGCGGTGCGCGGCGTCCCGCCGGTCGAGCAGCAGCGTCACCCCGGAGGGGTCGGGACGGTCGTCGAGCCGGACCATCAGCTCGTCGCGTCGCGCGCTGGAGCGCCAGTGCACGCGACGCATCTCGTCGCCCTGGCGGTACGGGCGGATGAGGACGTCCGGGTTGCCGGTGCCGGGACGGCTGCCGCCCTCGGCGCCCCGGCCGGCCGCGGTCGAGGCGAGCGGCGGACGCCCGGTCAGCGGCGTGACCCGGGGGAGGACCAGCCAGCGGTCGGCCGCGAGCAGGTCGTGCCGGAACTCGGCCAGGCCGAGCGGGTCGGTGCCGCGCCCGCGCAGCGGGCCGATCCGGTAGGCACCGCGGACCGCCGGACGGAGCGGGTAGCCGACCCGGGCTCCCCGGCGGCCGAGACGGTGGACGGTGAACCGGGGCGGGTAGCGGTCGGACGGCCCGGCCGCGTCGGGCACGTGGTCGGCGATGCGGAGCGAGCCGAGCAGCGCGCCGCCCGCGATGCGTAGCAGCGCCGTGCCCGAGGCACCGGCCTCGATCCGGACCGGTTCCAGTGACCGCTCCACCTGCAGCGTGCGGCGCGACCGGAGCGCGACCACCAGCGCCAGCAGCGGGAGCAGCACGACGAACGCCCCGACCCGGACGAGATCCCGCTCGTCGAGGACGACGGCGGACACGACCATCGCGAGGCCACCCGCCAGCAGGCAGCGGCCGCGGACGGTCAGGCCGGCCCGCCGCTCCGTGCGCGGGGCCGCGGTGGGTGCGGACGGGGCGGCGGACCGCCCGGTGTCGGTGGGTCCGGCGCCACCCGTGGCGGGCCGGGCCGGTGGGCCGTCCCGACGGGGGTCCGGTGCGGTCACGTCAGCCCCGCGGCGGGGACGGCACCGCGACCCGGCCGACGGCGCCGCGCACGAGATCGGCGGTCGAACGGCGGGCGGCGACACCCTCCGGCCCGAGGAGCAGGCGGTGCGCCAGGACGGGGACCGCGACGGCCTGGACGTCGTCCGGGATCACGTAGCCGCGCCCGGCGGTGACCGCCCACGCCCGCGCGGCACGGAGCAGGTGCAGCGTCGCGCGCGGGGAGGCGCCGAGCCGGACCTCGCTGAGCCGGCGGGTCGCGCCGACGATCTCGACGCAGTACCGGCGCACCTCGGTGGCCGTGTGCAGGGCCCGGGTCGCGGCGATCATCGAGCGGATCGCGCGCAGGTCGGTGACGGGGCGCATGCGGTCCAGCGGCTCGGCGGCGCCGTGCTCGTCGAGCATCGCCAGCTCCGCGGCCGGGTCCGGGTAGCCGACCGAGATCCGGATCGTGAAACGGTCCCGCTGCGCCTCCGGCAGCGGGTAGGTGCCGTCCATCTCGACCGGGTTCTGGGTCGCGACGACCATGAACGGGTCCCCGAGGGGATAGGTGCCGCCGTCGACGGTCACCTGGTGCTCGGCCATGCACTCCAGCAGCGCGGACTGCGTCTTCGGCGACGCCCGGTTGATCTCGTCGGCGATCACGAGGTTGGCGAACACCGGTCCGGCGCGGAACTCGAACTCGGCGGTCTGCCGGTTGTAGACCGAGGTGCCGGTGATGTCACCGGGCAGCAGGTCCGGGGTGAACTGCACCCGGCTCACGGCGCCGTCGACCGAGCGGGCGAGCGCCTTGGCGAGCGAGGTCTTGCCGACGCCCGGGACGTCCTCCACCAGGAGGTGGCCCTCGGACAGCATCGCGACCAGCGCGAGACGGACCGCGTCCGGTTTGCCGACGATCACCCGCTGGACGGCGGCGGCGATCCGGCCCGCGACCTCGGCGACGGCCCCCGCGTCCATCGGTTCGGCGGCGTACCCGGGGGTCGCGCCGGTGGAGTCCGGATGACGCCCGGACACGCCGGACGGCGGGGACGGCACAGAGGGTGCGCTCGACGACAACGGGCCTCCTCGGGCGGCGACGCGGGCGGGACCAGTCTGTCAAACCTCGCACGCAGGGGGACGGGTACCGCTCCCGGCGGAGGACCGTTGCTCCGGACGGTCGTACCGGTCGTCGCACCCGGCCGGACACGGGCCCGGAAACCGGGCGCGCCGGGGACCGCGGACCGCCACGGGCGGTGCTCGCCGGGCCACGGAGGGTCGTCGCGGGGCGCGTCGACGCGGGGCGGGCACGGGCCGGGGCGACGCCACCACCCCGACGGCCGTGAGCGCACCGGCGGCGCCCGTCGCCGGCCACGCAGGAATCGGCACACCCCGTGTCCGCTCGACGCCCCTCGCCGGCTCGGCGCCCCCCGGTCGACCGGCGCCCCCCGACCGGCTCGGCGCCCCCCGACCGGCTCGGCGCGCCCCGCGCCGGTTCCCTGCACCGCGCGCCGATTCGGCGCACCCGTGCCGACTCGGCGCACCGAGCGCCGGCTCCGCGCACCGCGTGCCGGTTCGGCGCACCCCGCGCCGGTTCCGCGCACCGCGTGCCGGCGCCGCGCACCCCGTGCAACGGGTGCGGCGCACGGCAATGGGGTGCGGCCACCGGGGAGGGCCGCGCCATCCCGCCGCGAACCGGGGCATGCACAGGCTCCGGCGCCGGCCGCCCTCCGGCGCCGGCCACCCTCCGCCGCCCGCCACCGCACCCCTCGACAGCTCGGCGCACCCCCCGGCGGTCCGAGGCACCCGTTGCGTGGGGTGCTGCGCGCTGCCGGGGGGTGCGGCAGAACGTCGCGGGGTGCGGCGGGGTGCGGCGGGGTGCGGGGCCGCACGACGGCGGGGTGTGGGGCGGGACGGAGTGGGGTGCGGGGCGGTCGGACAAGCTGCCCCCCACCGGATCCCCCCACCGGATCCCCCCACCGGATCCCCCCACCGGATCCCCCACGACGCCCCCCACGACGCCCCCCACGCTGCCCCCACCCCTCCCCACCACTCGTGCCCCGATCCCGCCGAATCGCGCTCTGACCTGCGATGACGTCCGGTGGGGGAGAAGGGGGGTGATCGGGCCGGATCTGGGCCCCGGACGTCCCGCTACCGGGTGGCGCCGCGCCGCTCCCCACGACTCCCCACCGCCTGTCACCTGCGGAAACACCGGATGAACCCCGGAGACCGGACCCTGCTCGGGTTGACGGTGGGTGGTTGTGGGGTACTGTGGTGATCGCTGGGGCGAACAGGTGCCCCAGGTGGAGGTGGGGTCGGTGTTCCTCGGCACCTATTCCCCGAAGCTGGACGACAAGGGGCGGCTCACGCTGCCGGCCAAATTCCGCGACGAGTTGCGAGGCGGTTGCATGATCACGAAAGGGCAGGACCACTGCCTCTACGTGTTCACCCGTGACGCCTTCACCGAGATGGCGCGCAAGGTCGCCGCGGCCCCGCTGACGAACGAGTCGGCGCGGGTGTTCCAGCGCAACCTCTTCTCGGGCACCGACGAGCAGAACCCCGACGGCCAGGGCCGGATCGCGATCACGTCCGAGCTCCGCCGGTACGCCGGACTGTCCAAGGACTGCGTGGTGATCGGCGCGTTCACGCGTGCCGAGATCTGGGACGCGCAGGCCTGGCAGGAGTACCAGGAGCGACACGAGGACGAGTTCGCCAAGGCCCAGGACGAGGTTCTGCCCGGGCTGTTCTGACTCCCGCTGGCGGGTGGGAGGACGAGCGGCACAGGAACGACACGGGCGGCAGCACCGTCGCCGTCCCGACCCGGGTGCCGTGATCGCCCGGCCCTGGCACACCTTCCCCGGTGCCAGGTCCGGACGGCACGGTCCCCGGGTGGGGGGCGGCGCCGGATCCCCACCCCGACTGGGGAGTTCGGGTGGGGCGGCGACGCCCGCGTCACCGGGAGTGCGGCGGGACCGGTTGTGGGAACCGGCGACGTGGCACGACCTACGTACAGGATCGACCGGTTCCGGCCCCGCGAGGGGCCGGGACCGGATCCGGGACCACGCCGGCGGCGCGGGGCCGGGAGCACGGACCACGGGGACGGACGACGGCACCGGGGGGTGGACGTGGACAGCACCGGGCCGGACCCGTCACCCGCCGAGCGGCACACCCCCGTCCTCCTGGAGCGCGTCTCCGCGCTGCTCGCCCCGGCGATCGCGGACCGGCCCGCCGTCTACGTCGACGCCACCCTCGGCATGGGCGGCCACGCCGCTGCCCTGCTCGCCACACACCCGCAGCTGACCGTCGTCGGGCTCGACCGCGACCCGCAGGCCCTGGACCTGGCCGGTCGCCGGCTCACCGCGTACGCCGACCGGCTGCGCCCGGTGCACGCCGTCTACGACCGGATCGGCGAGGCCCTCGACGAGACGGGCGTGGGGCCGGCCGACGCGATCCTGTTCGACCTCGGGGTCTCCTCGCTGCAGCTCGACGAGGTCGAGCGCGGCTTCTCCTACTCCCGCGACGCGGATCTCGACATGCGGATGGACCCGACCACCGGGCCGACCGCCGCCGACGTGCTCAACACCTACACCGCGCCCCAGCTGCGCCGGATCCTGCGCGAGTACGGCGAGGAGCGCTTCGCCGGCCCGATCGCGAACGCGATCGTCCGGAACCGGGACAAGCGGCCCTTCAGCCGCAGCGCCGAGCTCGTCGAGCTGCTCTACGGGGTCGTCCCGGCCGCGTCCCGCCGCACCGGCGGGCACCCGGCCAAGCGGACGTTCCAGGCGCTGCGCATCGAGGTCAACGCCGAGCTGGACGTCCTGCGGGACGCGTTGCCCGCGGCGTTCGACGCACTCGCCCCGGGCGGCCGGATCGTCGTCCTGTCGTACCACTCGCTGGAGGACCGGATCACCAAGCGCGCCCTCGCCGAGCGCACCCGCTCGCGGACCCCGCTCGACCTCCCGGTCGAGCTGCCCGGGCACGAGCCGGAGTTCCGGCTGCTGACCCGGGGCGCCGAGACGGCGTCCGACGACGAGATCGAACGCAATCCGCGGGCCGCCCCGGTGCGGCTGCGTGCGGCCGAGCGGACCGGGGGCGCCACCGGTCCCGGACCCGACGGCGGCGAACGCGGATGACCGGCACGACCAGCACGGCGGAGAGGCAGGAATCCCGATGAGCACACCCGTCATCGAGCGCCCGGGTACCCCGGGCGGTGGCCGGCCGCGTCCGCGGACCCGCCGGACGGCTGCCCCGCCGCGGATCCCGGCGCAGCGGGGGCCGGGCGACGCCCGGCGGGCCCAGGACCAGCGCCGGCGCAGCGCGGCACGGGAGAACACCGGTCGCGCGAAGTTCGTGCTCGTCGTGATGGTGCTGCTCGCCGTCGGGCTGATCGCGACGCTGTGGCTGTCGACCGCCGCGGCCGCCGACTCCTACGCGCTGCAGGAGGCCCGCCAGCGCACCGGCGGCCTGACCGAGCAGTCCGAGGCCCTCCGCAAGGAGGTCTCGGTGCTGGAGAGCCCGGCCTCGCTGGCGCAGCGCGCCGCGGCCCAGGGCATGGTGCCGGTCTCCGACCCGGCCCGGCTGGTCGTCGCCCCGGACGGGCGGGTCGACGTCGTCGGGGAGCCGCAGGCCGCGGTCGGCGCCCCGCCGCCCGCACCCGACGCACCGCAGCCGGCCGCGCCGGCTGCACCGCAGGGCACCACATCGGACCCGGAGGCCGACGGCGGTGACGCCGCCGCGGCGGCCGGGGCCCGGGCGGACGCCCCGGCCGCGGACGCGCCGCAGGACGGGCAGCAGGGGCCGGACGGCGCCGCGCCCGAGGGCGCCGAGCGCGAGGTCCCCGCCGACACCCGGGCCGCGGGCCGGGACTGATGGCCTACGCCCCGCCCCGCCCCCGGCGGCCCGGCGGGGGCCCGCCGCGGTCCGGCGGCCCCCGGCGACGGCGCTCCGCGGCCGACGACCCGCGCTTCCGGCTGCGTCTGGCCTGGGTGTTGCTGGCGGCGCTGTTGCTCGTCGCGGGCACGAAGCTCGTGTTCGTGCAGACGGTGCAGGCCGGCACGCTCACCGCGGACGCCGAGAAGCAGCGCGCCAGCCGGATCACCATCCCCGCGGAGCGCGGCGCGATCACCGACAAGGACGGCAACGTCCTCGCCTTCTCGACCGAGTCGAAGGCGCTGGTCACCAACCCCCGGCTGATCGACAAGACGAAGGGCGCCGAGGCGGTCGCCTACAAGCACGCGATGGCCACGGCCGTCGCCGCCGTCACGAAGGGCGACCCGGCGGAGCTCGAGCGTGCGCTGAACACCGACCGCGGGTACGTCGTCATGGCGACGGCGGTCGACCCGGCCCCGGCGCGGGACCTGCGGGAGAAGTTCCCGGAGATCGCCGAGGAGGGCCGGGAGGCACGCCAGTACCCGGGCGGGACACTCGCGTCGAACATCATCGGCGCCGCCACCTGGAGCGCCGACGCCCAGAAGCTGGTCGGCCGCATCGGGCTGGAGTCCTCCGACGACGGCCTGCTCGCCGGCCAGGACGGGTTCCAGGTCGCCGACACCGCGGAGGGCAGCCGCACCGTCATCCCGGGCAGCGTGCGGTCCGAGCAGCCCGCGGTGTCCGGGTCGGACGTCCAGCTGACGATCGACTCGGACCTGCAGCACCAGGTGCAGCGGATGCTGTCGGAGTACGCCGCGAACTCCGGCGCCCGCAGCGGCTCCGCCGTCGTGCTCGACCGGGAGACCGGGGAGGTGCGGGCGCTGGCGGACAACACCTCCTTCGACCCGGCGCAGCTGCTCACCTCGGACCCGAAGTCGCTCGGGAACAAGGCCGTCACGACGCCGTTCGAGCCGGGCTCGGTCAACAAGGTCGTGACGATGGCGGCGGCGCTGCAGGCCGGCGTCGTGAAGCCGGAGGACGTGCTCGAGGTCCCCGGCAGCATCGAGTTCGCCGACCGGACGATCAAGGACGCCTGGGTGCACGGTCTCGACCGCTACACCCTCACCGGGGTGCTGGCGAAGTCGTCGAACGTCGGGACCCTGATGACCGCGCAGAAGGTCGGCCCGGACGCGTTCTCCGACATGCTCGGGCGGATGGGCGTCGGCCAGCGGACCGGGATCGGGCTGCCCGGCGAGAGTGCCGGCGTCGTCCCGCCGCGGGCGACCTGGTCCGGGTCGACGTTCGGCAACCTGCCGATCGGGCAGGGCCTGTCGATGACCGTGCTCCAGATGGCCGGGATGTACCAGGCGATCGCGAACGACGGCGTCCGCATCCCGCCGCGGGTCGTCGCCTCGACCACCGGCCCGGACGGCGTGCGGGTCCCGGCCGAGGCGGCCGCGCCGGTCGAGGTGATGTCGCCGCAGACCGCGCAGACGCTGCGGACGATGCTCACCGCCGTCACCCAGAACGAGCGCGGCCAGGCCGGGACCGGCCCGGCCGCCGCCGTCCCCGGCTACGAGGTGGCCGGCAAGACCGGTACCGCCCAGCAGGTCGACCCGGAGACCGGCGCCTACTCGCGGTCCCAGTACTGGATCACCTTCGCCGGGATGCTCCCGGCGCAGGACCCGCGGTTCGTGATCGGGATCATGCTGGACGCGCCGAAGGCCGGGACCAGCGCGGCGCCGCTGTTCCACGACATCGCGTCCTACCTGGCACAGCGGGACGGGATCCCGGTCCGGACGACCCCGCCGCCGGTCCAGACGCTGCAGATCAAGTGACACGGCCGGGGGCCGCCGGTGTGCGTCGGGCGGTCCCCGGTGCCGCTCACCCGTACGGGGCACGCCGGTCGCGGTCCGGGCTGCCCGTGACGGCCCGCTCACCGGCCGTGCGCCTGCGCCGGATGGCGGCATCGGTGTCGTCGTACGGCCGTACGGTGACGCGGGTCCCACCGCCCGTCGTGACGACGCCCGCGAGCGGTCCTCCGAGCCGGAACCGGCCGCAGGGCCGGTTGCCGCCGGTCGGTAACCTCCCGCGCTGTGCCCGACGTCCACGCTGCGTACGCCCCCCCGTGCCGAGGGTGGAGCCCGGCCGGTGACCCGTGACCAGCTGCCCGACCGGCCGGAGACGGTCCGCCCGGTCGACGTCGCCCTGCTCGGACGGCTCGCCGGAGCCGAGCTGAACCCGCGCACCGCGGGGACCGGTCCCGGCCCGCTGCTCGACGCCGCCGCGGGACCGCACGTCGTCACCGGCGCCACCCTGCGGGCGGGCTCGGTGCGTCCGGGCGACCTGTTCGCCGCGCTGCCCGGTGCCCGCGCGCACGGCGCCGACTTCGCCGCCCAGGCGATCGCCGGGGGAGCGGCCGCGGTGCTCACCGACGCGGACGGCGCGGACCGTCCGGAGATCCGCCACTCCCGGCTGCCGGTGCTCGTGCACCCGGCGCCGCGGGAGGTCCTCGGCCCCGTCTCCGCGGCGATCTACGGCGAGCCGACCGCCCGGCTGCGGGTGCTGGGGGTCACCGGCACGTCCGGCAAGACGACCGTCGGGCACCTGCTGGAGGCGGGCCTGACCGCCGCCGGCCGGTCCACCGGGCTGCTCGGCACCGTCCGGACCCGGGTGCAGGTGCCGGGCGAGGAACCGCGGGCGCTGCCCAGCGCGTTCACCACGCCGGAGGCGCCCGACCTGCAGGCGCTGTTCGCGGTGATGGTCGAGGCCGGCGTCACCGACGTCGCGATGGAGGTCTCCAGCCACGCGCTCGCGCTGGGCCGGGTCGGCGGTTCGCGGTTCGCGGTCGGCGCCTTCACCAACCTCTCCCAGGACCACCTGGACTTCCACCCGACGATGACCGACTACTTCGAGGCCAAGGCCCGGCTGTTCGGCGGCGGCGGTGCGGGCGTCGAGGCGGCCCGGCACGGCGTGGTCTGCATCGACGACGAGTGGGGCCGCCAGCTCGCCTCCCGCCGCCCGGACGCGGTGACGGTGGGCTCCGACCCGGCCGGCCCGCACGCGACCTGGACGGTGCGCGATCTCGCCGCCCACCCGGACGGCACCCAGACCTTCACCGCCGTCGGGCCGGGCGGACTGGCCCAGGCCGTCACGCTGGCGCTGCCGGGTCGCTACAACGTGGCGAACGCCCTGGTGGCGCTGGCCTGCCTCGACGCCGACGGCATCCCGCCCGACGTCGCCGCGCAGGGCTTCGCCCGGCTGTCGGTGCCGGGCCGGATGCAGCGGGTCGACGCCGGGCAGCCCTGGCTCGCAGTGGTCGACTACGCGCACAAGCCCGCCGCCGTCGCCGCGCTGCTGGACGCGCTGCGCGCCCAGATCCACCCGCACGCCCGCGTGATCACGGTGCTCGGCTGCGGCGGCGACCGGGACACCGGCAAGCGCCCGCTGATGGGTGCCGCGGCCGCGATCCGCTCGGACACGCTCGTCGTCACCGACGACAACCCGCGCGGCGAGGAGCCTGCGACGATCCGCAGGGCGATGCTGGAGGGCGCGATGCACGAGCCCGCCCGCGGGGACGTGATCGAGATCGGGGACCGGCGGAGCGCGATCGTGTACGCCGTGCGGTCCGCGCGCCCCGGCGACGCCGTCGTGATCGCCGGCAAGGGCCACGAGACCGGTCAGGAGGTGCACGGGGTCAAGTACCCGTTCGACGACGCGGACGAGCTGGTGAACGCGATCCGTGCGGCCTCATGACGACGACTGCGACGACCTGTACCGCGACGTGCGCGAGCACGTCCGGGACGACAGCTGGGACGACAGGAGGACGGGCAGAGCCGGTGGAGGCGATCGAGCGATGATCGAGATGACGCTGGCCGAGGTCGCGGCGGTGACCGGCGGCACCCTGCACGGGGTCTCCGACGAGCAGGCCGCCGTCCCGGTGACCGCCGTCGAGTTCGACTCGCGGAAGGCGGGCCCGGGCGCGTTGTTCCTGGCCCTGCCCGGTGAGCGGGCCGACGGCCACGACTTCGCCGCCGGGGCGGTGACCCGCGGCGCGACCGGGGTGCTGGCCGGGCGCCCGGTCGACGCCCCCGCGGTGGTCGCGCCCCCGGCCGAGGTGCGGGACGCGCACACCTACCTGGGGTCGGTCGATCCCGACGGGCACGGCGCCGCCGTGCTGGCCGCGCTGGGCAGGCTGGCCCGGCACGTCCTGGGCGCGCTGCCCGGACTCGCCGTCGTCGGCGTGACCGGCAGCGCGGGCAAGACCTCCACCAAGGACCTGCTGGCCGCGGTGTTGGCGCCGCTGGGACGCACGGTCGCGCCCCCGGAGTCGTTCAACAACGAGCTCGGGACCCCGTGGACCGCGCTGCGCGCCGACGCCGCGACCCGGCACCTGGTGCTGGAGTTCTCCGCCCGCGGCGCGGGGCACATCGCCGCCCTGTGCGCGGTCGCGCCGCCCCGGATCGGCGTCGTGCTGAACGTCGGCTCCGCCCACCTGGGCGAGTTCGGGTCCCGGGCCGGGATCGCGGCCGCGAAGGGCGAGCTCGTGGAGGCGCTGCCGCCCGGGGACCTGCCCGGCGGGCGGGGCGGCGTCGCCGTCCTCAACGCCGACGACGAGCTGGTCCTGGCCATGCGCAGCCGCACCCCCGCGCGTGTCGTCACCTTCGGCCGGTCGGCCGGCGCCGACGTCCGTGCCGAGGACGAGACCCTCGACGCGGGGCGCCCCTCGTTCCGCCTGGTCACCCCGGCCGGGTCGGCCCCGGTGTCGCTCCGGCTGGTCGGCGCCCACCAGGTGTCGAACGCGCTCGCCGCGGCCGCCGTCGCCCTCGAGCTGGGCGGCACGCCGGAGGGGATCGCGGAGGCGCTGTCCGCTGCCGGGCCCGCCTCGCGCTGGCGGATGGAGGTCACCGACCGCGCCGACGGCGTCACCGTCGTGAACGACGCCTACAACGCCAACCCGGAGGCCATGCGGGCCGCGCTGTCCGCACTGGCCTCGGTGGCGGGCCCCGACCGGCGGGCGTGGGCCGTGCTCGGCCCGATGGCCGAGATCGGCGACGGCGCCGCCGAGGCGCACGCCGACACCACCCGCCGGGCCCGCGACGCCGGCGTCGCACGCGTCGTCGCGGTCGGCGCCCCCGACTACGGCGACGGCGCCGAGCACGTCGGCGACGTCGGTGCCGCGCTCGACCTGCTGCGCGCGGAGCTCGCCCCGGGCGACGTCGTGCTGGTCAAGGCCTCGCGCAGCGCCGGTCTCGAGCGGATCGCCGCGGGCCTGCTGGGCCACGACGCAGAAGGGCTGGTGCGCCGGTGAGGGGCGTCTTCCTGGCCGCGGGCCTCGCGCTCGCGGTGTCGATCCTGCTCACGCCGTACCTGATCCGGTTCTTCGCGAAGCAGGGCTTCGGGCAGGAGATCCGCGAGGAGGGGCCGCAGAGCCACCAGTCCAAGCGGGGCACGCCGACGATGGGTGGCGTCGCGATCCTGCTCGCCATCTGGGTCGGCTACCTGGGCTCGCACGCCTTCACCCGGGAGCCGATCACGGCCTCGGCGCTACTGGTCCTGTTCCTCACCACCGCGCTCGGCGTGGTCGGCTTCCTCGACGACTTCCTCAAGATCCGCAGGCAGCGCAACCTCGGCCTGAACAAGACGTCCAAGATCGTCGGGCAGGTCCTGACGGCGACGATCTTCGGGATCCTGGCCGTCCGGTTCGCCAACGAACGGAACTTGAGCCCGGCCTCGGAGAGCCTGTCGTTCGTCCGGGACATCCCGGTGCTGGCGTTCGGCGTCGTCGGGTTCGTGATCCTCTGCAACCTGATCGTCGCCGCCTGGTCGAACGCGGTGAACCTCACCGACGGGCTCGACGGCCTCGCCGCCGGCACGGCGGCGATGGTGCTCGGCACCTACGTGATCATCGCCTTCTGGCAGTTCCGCAACAGCTGCGCGGTCGCCGCGTCGGCCGGCTGCTACGAGGTCCGCGACCCGCTCGACGTCGGCCTGGTCGCCGCGGCCGCGATGGGCGGCTGCATCGGCTTCCTGTGGTGGAACGCCGCGCCCGCCCGGATCTTCATGGGCGACACCGGCTCGCTCGCCCTCGGCGGGCTTCTCGCGGGGCTGTCCGTGGTCACCCGCACGGAGCTGCTGCTCGTCGTGATCGGTGGCGTGTTCGTGGTCGAGGCGCTCTCGGTGTCGCTGCAGATCCTGGTGTTCCGCACGGCCCGGCGACGGCTGTTCCGGATGGCCCCGTTCCACCACCACTTCGAGCTGGCCGGCTGGGCCGAGACGACGGTCATCATCCGGTTCTGGCTGCTGGCCGCGATCTGTGCGGCGATGGGGCTGGGGATCTTCTACAGCGAGTGGCTCGCGGCGTCGGGTTCGGCGTGACGGGCGCGGGCTTCGCGGGACGTCCGGTGCTGGTGGCCGGTGCCGGGATCTCCGGGCTGGCCGCCGCGACCGCACTGCGCGACGCCGGAGCCCGCGTCCTGGTCTCCGACGACTCGTCCGCCGCGCTGGACACCCTGCCCGACGGCGTCGAGCCGTGGCCCGGCGCCGGGCTGCCCGACGGGGTCGCGACGGTCGTCACCTCGCCGGGCCGCCGTCCGGAGCACCCGCTGGTCGCCGAGGCCGCCGCGGTGGGCGCCGAGGTCATCGGCGAGCCCGAGCTGGCGTGGCGGCTCGGTGCCGCGCGGGCGACCCCGCCGTCCTGGCTGGTCGTCACCGGCACCAACGGCAAGACGACGACCACCGAGATGCTCGCCGCGATCCTGCAGGAGGCCGGGCTGCGCTCGGTGGCCTGCGGGAACATCGGCTACCCGGTGGTGAGCGCGGTGAGCGCGCCCGGCCCGGGGCACGAGGTGCTCGCCGTCGAGCTGTCCAGCTTCCAGCTGCACTGGTCGCCGTCCGTGCGGCCGGCGGCGGGTGTCGTGCTGAACGTCGCCGAGGACCACCTGGACTGGCACGGCGGCCGGGACGGGTACGCCGCGGCGAAGGCGCGGGCCCTGACCGGAGCCGTCGCGGTCGGCGGGGTGGACGACCCGGTCGCCGCCCGCCTGCTCGCCGCCGCGCCCGCGCCGCGCCGCGTCGGGATCACCCTCGGCGAGCCCGGGCCGGACCAGCTCGGGGTCGTCGACAGCACGCTGGTCGACCGGGCGTTCGGCGGCGGGGAGCTGCTGGCGGCCGACGCCGTCGTCCCGCCGGGACCGCCCGGGGTGACCGACGCGCTCGCCGCGGCGGCACTGGCCCGCGCGTACGGCGTGGCGGCCCGGCACATCACGACGGCGCTGGCGGCGTTCGCGCCGGGGCCGCACCGCAGCGCCCCGGCCGGCGAGCACGACGGCGTCGTCTACCTCGACGACTCCAAGGCCACCAACCCGCACGCCGCCGGTGCCGCGCTGGCCGCGATCGCCGCCCGGCGTCCGGGCGCCCGCGCGGTGTGGGTGGTCGGCGGGCTCCTGAAGGGCGTCGCGCCGGACGAGCTGGGCAGGCTGGCCAGGGAACACGCGGCACTGCTGGCCGGGATCGTCGTGATCGGGACGGACCGGGCACCGATCGTCGAGGCGCTGTCCCGACACGCGCCCGGCCTCCCGGTCGAGGAGGTCGCGGCGGTCCACGATGGTGGGATGGCGCCCTCCGACCGGCCGGACCCCGCCCGCCCCGACGCCCGCCCCGACCCCATGCCGTCCGCGGTCCGCCGCGCGGCGGCGCTGGCCCGGCCCGGCGACGTCGTGCTCCTGGCCCCGGCGGCCGCGTCGATGGACCAGTTCCGCGACTACGCCCACCGGGGCGACGCGTTTGCGGCCGCCGTCGCGGGGCTCGGCGCCCCGGCCGGAGGGCAGGCCCGATGAGCCCGGGCACGCCGGAGCGCACCGCGGGACAGGCCGTCACGGCCGGCGTCCAGGGCGGGATGCGACGCCTGCGCCGATGGCTGCGCCGGCCGCTCACCTCGCTGCACCTGGTCCTCGGCGTCTTCGGGCTGCTGACCCTGTTCGGCCTGGTCATGGTGCTGTCGGCGTCGTCGGTGTCGACCGGGTCGGCGTACTCCGTGTTCACCCGTCAGCTCATGTTCTGCGGTGTGGGGCTGGTGCTGTTCTACATCGGGGTGCGGGTGCCGCCCCGCCGGCTGCGCGCCGCGGCGCCCGTGCTGCTGATCATCGGGATCGGGACGCTGATCGCGGTGCTGATCCCCGGCGTCGGCGCGATCCGCGGCGGTGCCCGGTCGTGGTTCGCGTTCGGGCCGGTGTCGCTGCAGCCGTCGGAGATGGTGAAGATCGCGCTGACCCTGTGGGGTGCGCACGTCCTCGTCGCGCGGCGGGCCGTGATGCACCGCTGGAAGCACGCGCTGAACCCGGTCGTGCCGGTCGCCCTGGTGATCTTCACGCTGCTGGTCCTGCAGCCCGACCTGGGCATGACGATCTCGGTCGGCATCGTGATGCTGGCCCTGCTCTACTTCGGCGGCGCCCCGCTGAAGCTGCTCGCGCTGATCGCGGGCGGCGGCCTGGTGGGCGCCGCGCTGCTCGGCCTCACCGCCGGCTACCGGGCGAGCCGGATCACCGCGTTCCTGTCGCCGGCGACCTCGGACCCGCTGGGCCCGGCCTACCAGGCGACCCAGGCGCTCTACGCCCTGGCCGACGGCGGCCTGTTCGGCGCCGGGCTGGGGCAGGGCCGCGCGAAGTGGGACTACCTGCCGAACGCCCACAACGACTTCATCTTCGCCATCATCGGCGAGGAGCTGGGGCTGGTCGGTGCGTTCGCGGTGCTGGCGTTGTTCGCGACGCTGGCCTACACCGGGATGCGGATCGCCGCCCGCAACACCGACCCGTGGCTGCGGATCGTGGTCGCGACGTCGACGACGGGCCTGGTCGTCCAGGCCTCGATCAACATCGGGTACGTCGTGGGGCTGCTGCCCGTCACCGGTCTGCAGCTCCCGCTGATCTCCTCCGGCGGCACCTCGCTGGTGGTGACGATGTTCCTGTTCGGGCTGATCACGAACGCGGCCCGGCACGAGCCGGAGGCGGTCGCCGCGCTCCGGAAGGACGGGCAGGGGCGCGTGGCGAAGCTGCTGCGGCTCCCGCTGCCACAGCCCTACCGGACGCCGGGACCGGCGTCGCGGTGGGCGGCGCGGTGAGGACCTGAGGTCCCTCCACGGGACCGTGACGTAGTCGGACGACGCAAGGGGCACGAGAGCGTGACGGGCACGGATCACAGCGGCGGTACCGGGGGTACGGGCGACGGCGGCGCAGGCCGCGACGGCCGTGGTCCCGGACCGGGCGCGGCCGGCGGCCCCCGCCGGCCGACCATGGGACGGCCGACCGGGTCGTCCCCGGTGGAGCCGGACGGCGTCGTCTTCGGGACCGCGTCCGGGACCGGTGGCACGTGGCCGGGCCCGCCGGCCGGGTCCGACCCGTCCGCGAACGACCGGTCCGTGGGCACGGATCCCGCCGGAGTGCCCGCGCCGGAGGAGGCGCGTGGCCCGCAGCGGCTGCCCGGCACCGGGTGGGACCCGTACACCCACGGCGGACGGCAGTCGTTCCGTCCGGTCCCCGGTGGAACGGGGGCGAACGGGGCGGCCCCGCACGGTTCCGAGTCGGACGGTTCCGCCACGGACGGTCCCGGGACCCACGGTTCCGGGCCGCACGGTTCCGGGCCGCACGGTCCGGGGGCCCACGGTCCTGGCGCGCGCGGCTCCGCGCCGCACGGTGGCGGGCCGAACGGGACCTCCCGGAACGGTGCCTCCCGCAGCGACGAGCCCGGTCCGCGTGATGCGCGCCCGCCGCGCGACGGCGGGGCACCCGCCGGTGGTGCGCCGCGTGACGGGGGAGACCCCGGTGGCCTGCCGCGGCGTACCGGTGGATCCGGTGCCGCCGGTCGTCCGTCCGGCGCCGGGCCCGGCCCGGCCCCGTCCGGCCCGACCCCGCCCGGCTCGATGCCCCCCGGCGGACTGTTCACGCCGTCCGTGCCGCAGGAGCCCGGCACCGGCGGATTCGGCCCCCGAGGGCAGCAGCCCCCGTCCGGGGCCGGTGCCCGGCCCCCCGGGAACCGGTCGTCCGGCCACCCGGCCGGCCCGAACGGTGGAGCGCCGGAGCAGGACACCGGCGGCCACGGCGCCCCGTCCGACCCGGCCGGGACGGACCGCGACCCGGCGACCGGCCCGCAGGCGGCGACCGACGGGACCCCGGGCGACACGACCCCGGGCGAGCCGGCGGACGGGGCCGCCCGGCCGGGAGCCGCGCCCTCGGGGCCCGCGTCGTCGGGCTCCGCCACCTCGGCATCTGCCACGCCGTCGTCCGCCTCGTCGGGTTCCGCCGGGTCCGGTTCCGCGTCGAGCGGTGCCGGCTCCACCGGTGCCGAGCCGACCGGTGCTGCCGGGGCCGGGCCTGCCGGGTCAGGAACCCCTGGTTCCGGGCCTGCCGGGAACGGGCCTGCCGAGTCCGGTGCTGCCGGGTCCGATGCCGTGGAGCCGGCCCCTGGATCGTCCGGGGACGGCGAGGCCGCGGCCGCCGGGGCCGGGCCCGGTGCCGTGGAGTCGGGTGCCGTCGAGCCCGGTGCTGCCCGGCCGGGTGCCGCCGACCCCGGTGCTGCCGCGTCCGCATCCGGCAGCCCGTCCCGCCCGGGCGGCACGACCGGCTCGGGACCGGACACCGGCGACGGCACCACCGACGTGCCGACCACCGCCACCGGCCCGCAGAGCGAGCCGCGACCGGACATCCCGGCGGCCGGCCCGCAGCAGGGCCCGACCGGCCGCGACGCGGCCGCGCTCTCGACGACCGGGCCGCGCGGGATCCCCGCCGCGGGCCGTCCGGGCGCAGGCGCCCCCGGCCGTCCGGGTGGGCCCGGCCCCTCCGGGGCGCACCCCGGAACATCGTGGACGGGCGGCCCCTCGTCGACCGGTGGCCAGGCCCCCGCAGGCGGCGCGTCCGGCCGACCGCCGCAGTCCGGAGGCCCGGTCGGACCCACCGGTCCCGCCCCCTCCGGCGCCCAGCCGCCCGCCGGCGGACCCGCGCAGCAGGCCGGTCCGGGGCAGCAGTCCGGTCCCGGCGCCGTCTCGTCGGGAGGCTTCCCGCATGCCGGAGGCCCGGGGCAGCCCGGTGGCCCGGGGCAGCCCGGTGGCCCGGGACAGGCCGGTGGCCCGGGACAGGCCGGTGGACCGGCCCGGCCGAACGGCCCCGGTGTGGCCGGGTCCCATCCGGGCATGCCCCCCTACCCCGCCCAGCCGGGCCGGCCGATGCCCGGTCAGCAACCCGGGTACCGGCAGCCGGGAGCCCCCGGGCAGCAGCCGCAGGAGGGCGCATTCGGGCAGCACCCGCAGCAGGGCGCACCCGGGCAGCAGCCTCGTCCGGTGCAGCCGGGCCAGCAGGCGTGGCAGGGACGGCCGGGGCAGCCCGGTGGCACGGTGCCGCCCGGCCCGTTCCCTGCCGGCCACGCGATGCCCCCGGGGCAGCAGCACCCCACCGGACCGCAGCAGCGGTTCGGCACACAGCCCGGTGGTGCCCAGCCCGGTGGTGCCCAGGCGGCGCCCGGCCGGCCGCCCCACCCGGGCGGTCAGCCGATCCCCGGTCAGCAGCCCGGCCAGCCCGGCCAGCCCGGACCGTTCCCGGGCGGCCCGTTCCCGCCGCCCGGTGCGCAGGACCGGCCGGACACCGGTGCCCCGCAGGGACCGCCACCGGCCACGAACCTCGCCGGCGCCGGAACCCCCGAGGGCCCCGGCGGACCGGGCGTGCCCGGTGCCCCGGGCGGCTCCGGAGCCCCCGGCACCCCGGGACCCCGCCCCGACGGCACCCGTGCCTTCCCGCCCGCGACCACCCGGCCGGCGGGGGAGCAGACGCCGGCGCCCGTCCCGGGCGCGCTGTCGGTCGTCGTCGCCGGGGGTGGCTCGGCCGGGCACATCGAGCCGGCCCTCGCCGTCGCCGACGCCGTCCGCCGACTCGTCCCCGGCGCCCGGGTCACCGCGCTCGGCACCGAGAAGGGCCTGGACACCCAGCTGATCCCGGCCCGCGGCTACCCGCTCGAGCTGATCCCGCCGGTGCCGCTGCCCCGTAAGCCCAGCGCCGACCTGCTGAAGTTGCCCGGCAACGTCCGCGGTGCCGTCAAGCGGGTTCGCGAGGTGCTGGAGGCAGCGGAGGCCGACGTCGTCGTCGGGTTCGGCGGGTTCGTCTCGCTGCCGGCCTACCTCGGCGCCCGCAACCGGGTCCCGGTCGTCGTGCACGAGGCGAACGCCCGCGCCGGGCTGGCGAACAAGGTCGGCGCGCGGTTCGCCGCGGCCGTCTGCACCGCCGTCCCGGGTACCGGGCTCGCGAACGAGGAGGTGGTCGGCATGCCGCTGCGCCGTTCGATCACCACGCTCGACCGGGCCGCGCTGCGCCCGGAGGCCAGGACGTACTTCAACCTGCCCCTGCACGGGCCGGTGCTGCTCGTCTTCGGGGGCTCGCAGGGCGCGCGTTCCCTCAACGAGGCGGTGGCCGCGATCCTGCCGACGCTCACCGAGCGCGGCATCTCCGTGCTGCACGCCTACGGGAAGAACGGCACCCCGGCCGACCCGCGGCCCGGGTACGTCCCGATGCCCTACATCGACCGGATGGACCTGGCCTACGCGTCGGCCGACGTCGTCCTCGGCAGGTCCGGCATGACCACGGTCGCCGAGCTGACCGCGGTCGGGCTGCCCGCCGTCTACGTCCCGCTGCCGCACGGCAACGGGGAGCAGGCGCTCAACGCCCGCCCGGTGGTCCAAGCAGGTGGCGGGAAGCTCGTCGCCGACGAGGACCTGACTGCCGAGCGGGCGCTCGACGAGCTCGTGCCGATGCTCACCGATCCGGACCTCGCCCTGGCGATGGGCCGCCGGGCCCGCGCGGCCGGGCACGGCGAGGCGGACGAGAAGATCGCGCGGATCGTGATGGAGGTGGCGGGGCGGTGAGCGGTGTCGACACGGCACTCGGCCGGCACGTCCACCTGATCGGGATCGGCGGGGCCGGCATGAGCGGGATCGCCCGCATCCTGCTGGCCCGCGGGATCACCGTCTCGGGCTCCGACGCCCGCGAGTCCCGGACCGTCACGGCGCTGCGCGCGCTCGGTGCCCGGGTCGAGGTCGGTCACGACGCCGCCCATCTGCGCCACGACGGCGAGGACCCGCCGACGGTCGTCGTCTCCACCGCGATCCGGGAGACCAACCCGGAGCTGGCCGCCGCCCGCGAGCAGGGCCTGCAGGTCGTCCACCGGGCGGTCGCGCTCGCCGCACTCACCGAGGGCCGACGGCTCGTCGCGGTCGCCGGGACGCACGGCAAGACGTCGACGACGTCGATGGTCACCGTCGCCCTCCAGCACACGGGCGCCGACCCGTCGTTCGCCATCGGCGGCGACCTGTCGGTGTCGGGCAGCGGGGCCCACCACGGCAGCGGCGACGTCTTCGTCGTCGAGGCCGACGAGAGCGACGGCTCCTTCACCGCGTTCGCGCCGTCGGTCGCGGTCGTCACCAACGTCGAGCCCGACCACCTCGACCACCACGGCGACGAGGCCACCTACCGCGCCGTGTTCGAGCGGTTCCTGGAGCGGCTCGTCCCCGGCGCCACCCTGGTCACCTGCGCCGACGACCCGGGCTCCGAGTTGGTCGCGGTGCACGCCGAGCGTGCCGGGACCACCGTGCGCCGCTACGGCCGCACCGCCACCGGCTCGCAGGACGCGCGATTGCTCGACTTCGCGCCCGACGGCGTCGGGTCCCGCACCCGGTTCCGGTGGGGCGGCGAGGAGCACGAGCTCGTACTCGGCGTGCCGGGCGAGCACATGGCGCTCAACGCGCTCGGTGCGTTCCTCGCCGGGACCGCCGTCGACCAGGATCCGGCGACCCTGCTCGAGGGTCTCGCCGGGTTCGGCGGGGTGCAGCGGCGGTTCGAGTTCAAGGGCCGCGTCCGCGGCGTCGCCGTCTACGACGACTACGCCCACCACCCCACCGAGGTCGCCGCGACCCTGCGCGCCGCGCGCGAGGCCGCGCCGGTGGTCCAGGGCCGCCGCGGACGGGTGCTGGTGGCGTTCCAGCCCCACCTGTACTCCCGCACCCGGCTGTTCGCGGGCGAGTTCGGCGCGTCGCTGTCGCTCGCGGACGAGGTGATGGTCCTCGACGTCTACGGTGCCCGGGAGGACCCCGAGCCCGGAGTCGGCCCGGCACTGATCACCGACCAGGTGCGGCTGCCGGCCGAGCGGGTGCACCGCGCACCGTCGTGGGAGAAGACCCCCGCGGCGATCGCGGCGCTCGCCGCCGACGGCGACACGGTGATCACCATGGGGGCCGGCGACATCACGGCGCTCGGCCCGGAGATCCTGCGCGAGCTGGCGGTCGGCGACGACGGGGCATGACCGGCCCGGGCGGTGACGTGCCGGGCGAGGCACACGGACGGGGGCGACGATGACCGACGGCGACGGCGACGGCGACGACGCGGGCACCGGCGGCCGGCGTACCCCCGAGCAGGAGCGACGGGCCGCCGAGCGCGCCCGCCGCATCCGTGAGCGCCGGTCCGCCGAGCGGTCCGGGCGGTCCGGACGGTCCGGCTCGCGGGAGACCGACCCGGCCGCCGACCGGGACGGGGGGCCCGACGGCGAGGAGATCGGTCCGTCGGTGGGGGAGCGGGACGGCCCCCCGCGCTCCGGGCGTCGCAGCGCGGCCGCGGTCCGCGAACGCACCGCCGCCCGGTCCGCCGACCGGGGACGCACCCGGGACCCGCGCCACCGCCGCCGTCGGACGGTCGCGCTGGTCGCGACCGTCGTCGTCGCACTGCTCGGGGTGTCCGCCGCCGCGTGGTGGGGCCTCGCGCAGTACGGGCCCGGGGTCGCGTCGGTCGAGGTCACCGGCGCCCGCCAGATCCCCGCCCGGGACGTCGTCGACGCCGCCGCCGTCGACATCGGCACACCGCTCGCGGCGGTCGACGCCGCCGCCGTCGCCTCCCGGGTCTCGGCGATCCCCGGCGTCGCGACCGTCGACGTGGACCGTTCCTGGCCGGACACGCTGACCGTGGCCGTCACCGAGCGGACCCCGGTCGCGCTGGCCGACACGCCCGACGGCCGGATGCTCGTCGACGTCGCCGGGTTCGCCTACCGCCCGGCGCCCCCGGACGTGCGGCTGCCCGTGCTGCAGCTGTCGTCGGTCGCACCCGACGACCCGGCCACGCTCGCCGCAGTGGCCGTCCTGCGGGCGTTGCCGCAGCCGGTCCGCGACCAGGTGGAGACGCTGTCGGCGGGCGCGGCGGGCTCGACGTTCGAGCTCGGCCTCACCGAGGGCCGCCGGGTGTTGTGGGGTCCGTGGGCCGACGGCGCCGCCACCGAGCGGCGCGCGGCCGTGCTCGGCCCGCTGCTCGGCCGCGAGGGCACCGTCTACGACGTCTCCAGCCCGGCCCTCGTGACCGTCCGCGACGACTGAGACCGACCCCCGTCCGGTACGGGCGTCCCACCCGGACGGCGGTCGCGCACGGCGGCCGTCGAGGTCCGGCGTACCGGCCCCGCCGGCGGGCACCCCGTCGTGTCCTGGGAAGGTCGGCGCAGGGTGACCGGCCGGCGACCGTACGCGTTTCACGTGACCGGGAAACGCGAACCACTCGGGCGGGGTGTTGTCGCCGCGCGGCGCGCCTGCTGGACCCGGGCCGTGGATCCGACCTAGCGTCTGCACGCGAAGGCCCGGGGCACCCGGAGCTTGACCCCTGGACCCGGACCCCGAGCGAGACGGAAGGTGCCGCACATGACGCCCCCGCACAACTACCTGGCCGTGATCAAGGTCGTCGGCATCGGTGGCGGCGGCGTGAACGCCGTCAACCGCATGATCGAGGTCGGCCTCAAGGGCGTGGAGTTCATCGCGGTGAACACCGACGCCCAGGCGCTGCTGATGTCGGACGCCGACGTCAAGCTCGACATCGGTCGCGAGCTGACCCGCGGTCTCGGCGCCGGCGCCAATCCGGAGGTCGGTGGCAAGGCCGCCGAGGACCACGCGGAGGAGATCGAGGAGGTCCTCAAGGGGGCCGACATGGTCTTCGTGACCGCGGGTGAGGGCGGTGGCACCGGTACCGGTGGCGCCCCGGTCGTCGCGTCGATCGCGCGGAAGCTCGGCGCGCTCACCATCGGCGTGGTCACCCGGCCCTTCACGTTCGAGGGCCGCCGGCGTGCCGGCCAGGCCGAGGACGGCATCCAGGGGCTCCGCAACGAGTGCGACACGCTGATCGTCATCCCGAACGACCGGCTGCTGCAGCTCGGCGACGTGGGCGTCTCGCTGATGGACGCCTTCCGCTCCGCCGACGAGGTGCTGCTCTCCGGTGTCCAGGGCATCACCAACCTGATCACCACGCCGGGCCTGATCAACCTCGACTTCGCCGACGTCAAGTCGGTGATGTCCGGTGCAGGCTCGGCGCTGATGGGCATCGGGTCCTCGCGCGGCGAGGGCCGGGCGGTGCAGGCCGCCGAGAAGGCCATCAACTCGCCACTGCTCGAGGCGTCGATGGACGGCGCGCAGGGCGTGCTGCTCTCGATCGCCGGTGGCTCCGACCTGGGGCTGTTCGAGATCCACGAGGCCGCGTCGCTGGTCCAAGAGGCCGCGCACCCCGAGGCGAACATCATCTTCGGCACGGTGATCGACGACTCCCTCGGCGACGAGGTCCGCGTCACGGTGATAGCGGCCGGGTTCGAGGGCGGCACCCCGACACACAAGAAGCTGGAGCCCGCGGTCTTCCGCCAGGGCACCCAGAAGCCGGCCGAGCCGGCCGCGACCCAGCCGGCCGCGCCGCAGGCGCCGGCCACCCAGCAGACGTCGCCCACCTCGCCCGTCACCCCGACCACCCCTGCTGCGCCGCCCGCCGGTGCCCAGGGGCAGGCGGCCGACCGGACCGCGCCGCACCTGCCCGCGTCGGTGTCGGCGGACCGGACCGGTGTGCTGCCGCCGGCGCAGCCGACCGCTCCCGCACCGCGCCAGCCCGACCTCCGGAACGAGCACGCCGCCCCGGGGGCCGACGCCACCGGGCCGGTCTCCGCGCCGGCCCCGCACGGCACCGCGGCCCGCCCGCCCGCCGACGCGGACCCCGCGGAGGACGAGGTGGACGTCCCGCCCTTCATGCGCCGCTGACCGCGGTGCCGGAGGTACCGACCCGGCCCGGGGCGCGCGTCCGCCGGGTCACGACGACGCGTGCGGGCGGCCGGTCGGGCGGCCCGTTCGCCACGTTCAACCTGTCCCTCGGCGTCGGCGACGACCCGGCGGCCGTGACGGCGAACCGGGCCCGGGTGGTCCGCGAGCTGGGCCTGTCCGGGCTGGTGTTCCTGACTCAGGTGCACGGGCGCGACGTGACCGTCCTGCGTGAGCCGCCACGGGCCCGGCCGGGGACCGGCGGTGTGGCACCGGACGTCCCGGACGTCGACGCCGTCGTCACCGACGTGCCGCTGCTCGGCATCGCCGTGCTCGCCGCGGACTGCGTCCCGGTGCTGCTGGGCGATCCGCAGGCCGGTGTCGTCGGGGCGGCACACGCGGGTCGCGTCGGCGCCGCCACCGGGGTCCTGGACGCCGTCGTCGGCGAGATGACTGCGCTCGGCGCCGCCCCCGAACGGCTGGAGGTGCTGCTCGGCCCCGCCGTCTGCGGGCAGTGCTACGAGGTTCCGGCCGCGATGCGCGACGAGGTGGAGGCCGCACTGCCGGGCAGCGCGTCGACCACCCGCACGGGCACCGCGGGCCTCGACCTGCGCGCCGGGCTGGCCCGACGGCTGGCCGGCCTCGGCGTGACGAAGGTCGGCACCGACCCGCGCTGCACCATCGAGGACCCCGACCTGTTCAGCCACCGTCGCGAGGGCCGGTGCGGCAGGCAGGCCGCGATCACCTGGCTCGACCCGCGTGACGTGCGCGACGGTCGCGGCGCCCCCGCACGCGCGGCACGATGACCGGTGTGGCCGACTCGAACCCGCCCGACCGCACCGCGGAGCTGAAGGAACGTCTCGGCGCCGTCCGGGAACGACTGGACGCGGCCTGCCGGGCCGCCGGTCGCGACCCCGCCGCGGTCTCCCTGCTGGCGGTGACGAAGACCGTCCCCGCCCGTGACGTCGCGGACCTGATCGACCTCGGGCTCGCCGCGTTCGCCGAGAACCGCGCCCAGGAGGCCGGGACGAAGGTCGCCGACGTCGCGCGGCTCCGCCCGGACGCGGACGCCCGCTGGCACTTCGTCGGGGGCCTGCAGCGGAACAAGGTACGGGCGGTGCTCCCGTGGGTGACACGGATCGAGTCGGTCGACTCGGCCCGGCTGGCCAGGGCGATCGACAAGGAGGTCGCGAAGGCGCGGGACCGTGGCGAGCGCAGCGGTCCGCTGCCGGTGCTCGTCCAGTACAGCGTCGACGGCGACCCGGACCGCGGCGGCGTGCCGGACGACGGGCTCGACGAGCTGACCGACCTGGTCACCGAGCTGCCCGGCCTCGAGCTCGGGGGCCTGATGGCCGTCGCGCCGCTGGTGGGGGAGCCGGAGCGGGCGTTCGCCACGATCGCCGCGGCCGCCCGGCGGACACGGGAGCGCCACCCCGGTGCGGTCGAGCTCTCCGCCGGGATGAGCGCCGACCTGGAGACCGCCGTCGATCACGGATCGACCGTGGTGCGTGTCGGTACGGCTCTTGTGGGGGAACGGCGGATAGCCTCCGAGTAATCGCTGGTCGGTACGGGTACAGGGCCATCGGCGAGACCGTCGCCAGAACGCGGGGTGCGCGCTGGCCGCGCACGGAGTCGAGCAGTACTGCGAGGGGACAGCGGATGAGCGCGATGTACCGGCTGAAGGCCTACTTCGGCATGGTCCCGGCCGACGAGATGGACTATGTGGACGAACCGGACCACTACCGGGGCGGCCACGAGCAGCACGTCGGCCCGCGTGGCGACCGCTGGTCCTCCGGTGGGGGGCGGTTCGCCGACCCGGCCGGCTACGACGACGACCGTTACGACGGCCCCGGTGGCTACGACGACGGCTGGGGCGCCCGTACGGCGCGCGAACCGGTCCGTCCGGCGCGCGCCGTGCGGCAGGAAGCCCGCGGCGAGCGGGAGCCGGGAACGGGTCCCGGCGACCGTGGAATGCTCCCGACCCCCATCGGCGGCGGCGCCGGAGCGGCCGTACGCGGCTCGCTCGCGATGGATCCCGACGCCTTCCGCGGCCCCTCCCGGGAGCCGCAGCGGGAGGAGCGCGTGGCCCCGGTGGCGCCCGCTCCGGCCCCGTCGACGGTGCCCGAGCAGCGTGACCGCAACGCCGCCGGCCTGTCCTCGATCACGACGCTGCACCCCCGCAGCTACACCGAGGCGCGGACCATCGGCGAGCGCTACCGCGAGGGTGTGCCGGTCATCATGAACCTCACCGATCTCGACGGCGCGACGGCGAAACGCCTGGTCGATTTTGCTGCGGGACTGGTCTTCGCGCTGCGCGGGGGCTTCGACAAGGTCACCGACCGGGTGTTCCTTCTCACCCCCGCGGACGTCGAGGTGTCCGCCGACGACGCGCGGAGGCTCGCCGAGCGCGGAGCTTTCCGACAGGATTGAGCCGTGTCCACCGCGATCGGCTTCCTGATCTATTACGTCCTGTTCTTCTTCTGGCTGCTGCTCGCGGCCCGGATCGTCGTCGAGATGGTCCGGTCGTTCGCGCGCCAGTGGCGACCCGCCGGCCCGCCCGCGGTGGCGCTCGAGGTCGTCTTCACCGTGACCGACCCTCCGGTCAAATTGCTGCGGAGAGTGATCCCCGTGGTCCGTATCGGAGGCGTCGGACTGGACCTGTCGATTATGGTGCTGGTGCTGGTGGTGTTCATCGCGATGACCGCCGTCAGATCACAGCTCCTGGGATGAGCCCCAGTCACCCAGGAGTGCCGCCGAGGACCGCATGAGGTGATCCGATGCCGCTGACGCCCGCCGACGTACACAACGTCGCGTTCAGCAAACCCCCGATCGGTAAGCGGGGATACAACGAGGACGAGGTCGACGCCTTCCTCGATCTGGTCGAGGCCGAGCTGGCCCGGCTGATCGGGGAGAACGACGACCTCCGAGACCAGGTCTCCCAGCTCGAGCAGCGCCTCGGCGACGCCGAGGCCGACCTGGACGAGGCCCGGAGCCAGCCGGCTCCGGCCCAGACCCAGGCGCTGCAGGCGTCGCCGTCGCCGATGGGCCGTGGCCCGGGTGCGCCCGCGCCGCAGCTGGCCGGTGCCGTGGCCGCTGCCGCCGACGACGGCGGTGACCACCACGTGCAGGCCGCGAAGGTCCTGGGCCTGGCCCAGGAGATGGCCGACCGGCTGACCGCCGAGGCGAAGAACGAGGCCGACACGATGCTGTCGGATGCCCGGAGCAAGTCCGAGCAGCTCCTCTCCGACGCCCGGACGAAGGCCGACGGCCTGGTCAACGACGCGCGCTCGCGTGCGGAGACCATGCTCAACGACGCCCGTACCCGTTCCGAGACGCTCGAGCGGCAGTCGCGCGACAAGGCCGCAGGCCTGGTCAGCGACGCCGAGCGCAAGCAGAACGAGATCATGGGTGCCATCCAGCGGGACAAGTCCGTGCTGGAGAAGAAGATCGACGAGCTCCGCACCTTCGAGCGCGAGTACCGGACCCGGCTCAAGACCTACCTGGAGTCGCAGCTGCGCGACCTGGAGGGCCGCGGGTCGGCCGCACCGTCGGACAGCTCCGGCACGGCCAACCGGTCGGGCTCGAACGGTGGGTACGCCGCCTCCGGCTACGGCCAGCGGGCCGACACCGGGAGCTGACGCTCGGGCGCGGTGACGCGCCCGAGACGACCGACGACGACCGGGTAGCGGCCGGGTGCCGCTGCCGACCGACGGAGTTCGCCGATGCTGGTGCTGGTCCTGATCCTCGTGGTCATCGCGCTGGTGCTGCTGCTCGCAGGATGGTTCCTGGGTGTGGTGGCACTGGCCTGGACGTCGGTGGGCATCAGCCTGCTGGCCGGTCTCGCGTTGCTCTACGACTGGTGGCAGACCCGGTCCGCGGTGCGGGCCGGTGACCGGTCGGAGGCGGCCGGGGCCGACCACACGGGCTCCGGTGAGGCGGCCGCGCACGCGGCCGTGGGAACGCCCGAACGGGCCGAGATGGAGGCGCGCTACGGCGCCGACATGGAGCCCGCGACACAGGTCCTCCCGGTCGTCCGACCCCCGCAGGGCGGCACGGCCGCGGCGGGACCGCCGGGTGCTCCCGGCGGCCCGGGCGGTGTCGAGGACGGTGCCGGTGCGACCGATGCGACCATCCGCATGCCGGTCGTCCGGCCGCCCGGCTCTGCAGAGGGACCGTCCGGCGTTTCCCGATCGAGCGGTTCTTCGTCACTGTCCGTGACTGAATCCGGGTCCGAGTCGGCCGCGGCGTCGGCCACGGGCCACCCGGACGGGTCCGGAGGAGCCGCTGCGGCGATATCCACCGAGGCCGCTCCGGCGGACCAGGAGGGTGCGGGTCGTGGCGGCGGCCCCACGCGCTCCGGTGCCCCGGGCGGCTCCGGCGACGGCACCTCGGGCGAGGAGCGTTCCGGTGAGACCCCGGGCACCCCGGGCTCCGAGGACGAGCGGTCCGCGCCGGGCTCCGGCGGCGTGGCCGGACGTGACGACATGACGACGGCGACCGCGGCCGGTGCCGCAGGCGCCGTCGGTGCCGCGGGCATCGCGGGAGCGGTGGCCGGTTCCGACCGGCGGCCGTCCGACGACCAGGGCTTCGGCGCCGGTTCCGCGAGCTCTGCGAGCGGTGGCGGGGATCCGGGCACGCCCGGCGACTCGCCGACGACAGCCGGCCCGGCGGCGTCGGCGACGACCGCCGCCCCGACCGGCACCACGGACACGACCGCCGCCCCGGCGGACGCCCCCGGCAGCACCGGTGCGGCGGACGCCATCGGCCCGGCGGGCGCGACGGGCGCTGCGGGTACGGCGGGTACGGCGGGTACGGCGGGTGCTGCGGCCACGACGGCGATGGGCGCCGCCGGTGCCCCGGACGTCGCCGGCAACCGTGCCGGCACGGCCGACGGCTCCGAGGCGGTCGCGGGCGGAACGGTCGCGGGCGGATCCCCCGCGGAGACCGGGGCCGCAGCGGAGCCCCCGGCCGACGCCGAGTCCCCCGAGGAGCCCCGCGACCCGACCCTCGCGAACCTGGTCGCCCGGCTCCCGGACGAGGTGCTGGTCATCGACGAGCACCCGCGCTACCACGTGCAGACCTGCCGTGCGCTGTCCGGACGTGCGGTCATCCCGCTGCCGGTCAGCGAGGCCGTCGAGCTCGGGTTCACCCCGTGCGGCTGGTGCTCGCCGAACCGCACGCTCGGCGAGCGGCACCCGGCACAGGTCCGCTAGGGCACGGGCGCGGGCTGGGGAATATCCCGGTGCGCGCCCGCGCTACCCTGGTTCCACAGGCACTGATCCGGCCATCACCGGGGAGCCTCCGGAAGAAAGGGCCGTGCAGACGGCCCGAGTAGAACCGGACGGGTGCGGCCCGTCATCGCCGTCCGACGAGAGGCGCACGCGGGTTCGCGCGCGCAAGCGGGGTGGTACCGCGGCTCGGTCCGAGGTGGGCCGGTGTCGTCCCCGTGCGAGACACGCATCGCACGAGGAGCCGACAGCCGTGAGCGAGACCGGATACCCCGAGGTGCCGGCGCACCCGACGTTCCCGACGCTCGAGCAGGACGTGCTCGCGAGCTGGGACGCCGACGACACGTTCCGCGCCTCGGTCGAGCAGCGCCCCGCCGGCGTCGACGGCGGCGACGAGTACGTCTTCTACGACGGCCCGCCGTTCGCCAACGGCCTGCCGCACTACGGCCACCTGCTGACCGGGTACGTCAAGGACGTCGTCCCGCGCTACCGCACGATGCGCGGCAAGCGCGTCGAGCGCCGATTCGGCTGGGACACCCACGGCATGCCGGCCGAGGTCGAGACCGAGAACCAGCTCGGCATCAAGCACAAGTCCGAGATCGACGAGATGGGCGTCGCCGCGTTCAACGAGGCGTGCCGCACCTCCGTGCTGCGCTACACCGGTGAGTGGCGCGACTACGTGACCCGGCAGGCCCGCTGGGTCGACTTCGACAACGACTACAAGACGCTCGACCTGGACTACATGGAGTCCGTCATGTGGGCGTTCAAGTCGTTGTGGGACAAGGGGCTCGTCTACTCGGGCTTCCGCGTGCTCTGGTACTGCTGGCGTTGCGAGACGCCGCTGTCGGCCACCGAGACGAAGATGGACGACGTCTACCAGGACCGGCAGGACCCGGCCGTCACGGTCGGGCTGCGGCTCGCCGCGCCGGAGCGTCCCGAGCTCGACGGCGCTCTCGCCCTGGTCTGGACGACCACGCCGTGGACGCTGCCGTCGAACCTCGCCGTCGCCGTGCACCCCGGCGTCGACTACGTCGTCGTCGATGCGAAGGGGGAGCGGTGGCTGCTCGCCGAGGCCCGGGTCGCCGCCTACGCCCGTGAGCTGGGCGAGGAGCCGCGGGTCGTCGCGACCCTGACCGGCTCCGACCTGCTCGGCGTCGGCTACACCCCGCCGTTCGACTTCTTCACCGGCCGTGCGAACGCGCACCGGATCCTGTCCGCCGACTACGTCACCACCGACGACGGCACCGGGCTGGTCCACATCGCGCCCGCCTTCGGTGAGGAGGACAAGGAGGTCACCGACGCGGCCGGGATCGAGGTCGTCAACCCGGTCGACTCGCGCGGTGAGTTCACCACCGAGGTGCCGCCCTACACCGGCCTGCAGGTGTTCGACGCCAACCCGTCGATCATCCGCGACCTCAAGGAGCGCACCGAGCCGCACGTGCTCGGCGTGCTGCTGCGGCACGAGACCTACGACCACCCGTACCCGCACTGCTGGCGGTGCGGGAACGCGCTGATCCAGCGCGCCGTCGACTCGTGGTTCGTCGAGGTCACCCGGTTCCGCGACCGGATGGTCGAGCTGAACCGGCAGATCGACTGGACGCCGTCGCACATCCGGGACGGCCAGTTCGGCAAGTGGCTCGAGGGCGCCCGCGACTGGGGCATCTCGCGCAACCGGTACTGGGGCAGCCCGATCCCGGTGTGGCAGTCGGACGACCCGCGGTACCCGCGGACCGACGTCTACGGCTCGCTCGACGAGCTGGAGCGCGACTTCGGCGTGCGCCCGACCGACCTGCACCGCCCGTACGTCGACGAGCTGACCCGGCCCAACCCGGACGACCCGACGGGGCAGAGCACCATGCGCCGGGTGCCGGAGGTGCTGGACTGCTGGTTCGAGTCCGGTTCGATGCCGTTCGCCCAGGTCCACTACCCGTTCGAGAACGCCGACTGGTTCGAGCACCACTACCCGGGCGACTTCATCGTCGAGTACAACGGCCAGACCCGCGGCTGGTTCTACACGCTGCACGTGCTGGCGACGGCGTTGTTCGACCGGCCCGCGTTCCGCAACTGTGTCGCGCACGGGATCGTCCTCGGCGACGACGGCGCCAAGATGTCGAAGTCGCGGAAGAACTCCCCGGACGTCAACGAGGTCTTCGACCGCGACGGCTCGGACGCCATGCGGTGGTTCCTCATGGCGAGCCCGGTGCTGCGCGGCGGGAACCTGGTCGTCACCGAGCAGGGCATCCGCGAGGGCGTCCGACAGGCGATCCTCCCGTTGTGGAACACCTGGTACTTCCTGTCGCTCTACGCAGGGGAGGGGCGGGGCACCTTCCGCACCGACTCGACGCACGTCCTCGACCGTTACGTGCTCGCGAAGACGGCGGACCTGGTCGACGGCGTCACCGCGGCGATGGACGGCTACGACGTCGCCGGCGCGTGCGAGCGGATCCGCGAGCACGCCGAGACGCTGACCAACTGGTACGTCCGGCGCTCCCGCGAGCGGTTCTGGTCGACCGACGACGCGGTGCGCCGCGACGCCGTCGACACCCTGCACACCGTGCTGGAGGTGACCTGCCGGGTCGCGGCGCCGCTGCTGCCGCTGACCACGGAGGCGATCTGGCGCGGCCTGACCGGCGGCCGCTCGGTGCACCTCACCGACTGGCCCGGTGGTGCCGACCCGACGGTGACGCAGCAGCAGCCCGGCGCCGGGCTGCCGCACGACGCCGCACTCGTCGCGGGGATGGACCGGATCCGGCAGGTCGCGAGCGCCGCGCTGTCGCTGCGCAAGTCGGCGAAGGTGCGGGTGCGCCAGCCGCTGCCCGGGCTCACCGTCGCCGCCGCCGACGCGGCCGCGCTGGAGCCCTTCACCGGGCTGCTGCGCGACGAGGTCAACGTGCGCTCGGTCGAGCTGACCGACGACGTCGCCGCCCACGGCCGGTTCGAGATCGCGGTCAACGCCCGCGTCGCCGGACCGCGCCTGGGCTCGGACGTGCAGAAGTGCATCCGCGCGGTCAAGGCGGGGGAGTGGAGCCAGGAGGCCGACGGGTCCGTCGTCGCCGCCGGGATCACGCTGACCGACGGCGAGTTCACCGAGAAGCTCGTCGCCGCCGACCCGGAGCGGACCCAGGCGCTGCCGGGGAACGCCGGGCTGGTCGTGCTGGACACGACGGTCACCCCGGAGCTGGCGGCCGAGGGCACCGCGCGCGACGTCGTCCGGGTGGTGCAGCAGGCCCGCCGTGACGCCGGGCTGGCCGTCGCCGACCGGATCGGGCTGACCCTGGACGGGCCGGACGCGGTGCTCGACGCCGTCCGCACGCACGAGGCGTTCGTCGCCGGCGAGGTGCTGGCGACCGCGGTGTCGTACGGCTCCGCGGACGGTGCGGCGTCGTCCGGCCAGGTCGTGGGCCCGGACGGTGCCGCGGTCGAGCTGCGGGCGGCGGTCGCGCGGGCCTGACGGCCGGTGATCACGGATCGGGAGCCGAGGCGGTCACGAACGGCCGTCCGGCTGCCCGATCCGTGATCATGCGGGAGCCTGGGGCTCAGGGCTGCGGGGTGACCGTCAGCTGGTGGAGGTGGCGGCGCGCAGCGGGTCGCGCAGCGCGAAGATCAGCGCCCCCGTGAGCGTCCGCGAACCGGTCGGGCTCCCCGCCCGCACCGGGACGTCGATCTCCAGCTCGCCCAGCCCGTCCGGGGACACCGGGAAGTCGTGGTCGTGCCGCACCACGTCCTGCGGGGTCCGTCCGCGGACCCCCGTCTTCCGCGCCGTCGGCCCGGTGTCCCCCGTGGGACCACCACGGAGGCCGGGCGGACGGGATGTGCCCGACACCGCCGGCGGGCACGCCGTGTCGGGGTGGAACGGCGCACTACCCTCACCCCATGGGTGACGCGGCGCGGAGGTGGCGGGAGCGCCAGTCCGCGCGCGGCATCCCCGAGCGGATCCTGCGGGACGCCCCGGCCGACCCGTGGACGCACGCCACCGCCGACTTCACCCCGCCGGAGACGCCCGCCGACACGCCGTCGCGCCGGGCCGCCCGCGCGCTCGCCGAGCGGGCCGCTGCGTGGACGTGCACGGGGGCGTCCCTGCTCGACGTCGGCTGCGGCGGCGGGGAGGCCGCGTTCGGCGCGGCCTGGCCGGACCCGTCACCGGTCGCGCGGGTCGTCGGCACCGACCGGCAGGCCGACATGCTCGCGGTGTTCGCGGGGACCGCGCGGGACCGCGGCGTCCCGCACGGCACCGTGCACGGCTCCTGGCCGGAGATCGCCGGCGCGGCGGGACGGCACGACGTCGTCGTCTGCCACCACGTGCTGCACAACGTCGTCGACCTGCCACCGTTCCTCGCCGCGCTGACCTCCGCGGTCCGCGGCGGGGCCGGTGGCGTCGTGGTCGAGATGCTGCCCGAGCACCCGATGGCCTGGCTCGACCCGCTGTGGGAGCGGTTCCACGACCTGCAGCGCCCGGCGAGCGCCACCGCCGACGACGCCGTCGCCGTGCTCGGCGAGGAGCTCGGGACCGAGCCGGAGGTGCACCGCTGGGAGCGCGACCGCCGGCTCCCGCACGACGCCGCGTGGGTCGCGCGCCGGCTCTGCCTGCCCGCGGACCGGGTCCCGGAGGTCGAGGAGGCGCTGACCGGGATCCCGCCGCGGCCGACCGCCGTCGTGACCCTCGTGTGGACCCCCTGAGCCGGTCATGAGTCTGGAACTGCTGCTCGGCGTCACGGCCGGGGTCCTGCTGCTCGGCGTGCTCGCCGTCCGGATCTCGGTCCGGCTCGGGTTGCCCTCACTGCTGCTCTACCTCGGGATCGGGGTGCTGCTCGGCGAGTCGGTGCTCGGGTTCGAGTTCTCCGACGCCGGGCTCACCGAGACCCTCGGCCTCGCCGCGCTCGTCCTGATCCTGGTCGAGGGCGGCATGACGACGCGGTGGGAGGCGGTCCGCCCCGCGCTCGGGCTCGGGATGCTGCTGTCGACGCTGTCGGTGGCGGTGTCGATCGGTGTCGCGGGCGGGCTGCTGCACCTGCTGCTGGACCTGGAGTGGCGGACCGCGCTGCTGTGGGGTGCGGTGCTGTCGTCGACCGACGCGGCCGCCGTGTTCAGCGTGCTGCGCGGCGTCGCCGTCCCGCGCCGGCTGGCGGGGACCCTGGAGCTCGAGTCCGGCATGAACGACGCGCCGGTGGTGATCGCCGTCGTCGTCCTCGCGGGGAGCGACCCGATCAGCTGGACCACCCCGCTGCTCGTCGTCTACGAGCTTGCCGCCGGTGCGCTGATCGGGGTGCTGCTCGGCGCGGGCGGGGCGTGGGCGCTGCGCCGCGCGGCCCTGCCGTCGACAGGTCTCTACCCGCTCGCCGCGATCGCGGTCTGCCTGCTGGCGTACGCCGCCGGGCAGGGGGTGCACGCGTCCGGTCTGCTCGCCACGTACTGCGCCGCGCTCGTCCTGGGCAACTCGCGGCTGCCGCACCGCAGCGGCGTCGTGTCCTTCGCCGAGGGCACCGGGTGGATCGCCCAGATCGGGCTGTTCGTGCTGCTCGGGCTCTACTCGGTGCCCGAGCGGCTGCCCGGGGCGATCGTGCCCGCCCTGGTCTGTGCCGGTGTCGTGCTGCTCGCCGCGCGCCCGCTGTCGGTGCTGGCCGCGGCGCTGCCGTTCCGGGTCCCGCTGCGGGAGCAGGCGTTCCTGTCCTGGGCGGGGCTGCGGGGTGCGGTGCCGATCGTGCTCGCGCTGGTCGCCCTCACCGAGGGCGGGCCGCAGAACCAGATGCTCGTCGACGTCGTGTTCGTGCTGGTCGTGCTGCTCACCCTGGTGCAGAGCACCAGCCTGCCGTGGGTCGCGCGGCTGCTCGGCGTGGTCTCCCGGACCGGCACCCGCGAGATCGACATCGACGCGGCCCCGCTGGACGAGGCCGACGCCGAGCTGCTCCAGGTCCGGGTCCCGCCCGGGTCCCGGCTGCACGGCGTCTACCTCCGCGAGCTCCGGCTGCCGGCCGGGGCGACGGTGAGCCTGGTCGTGCGGGAGTCCGCGGCGTTCTCCCCGGACGGCGAGACCCGGCTCCGCGAGGGCGACCAGTTCCTCGTCGTGAGCACCCGCGCGGTGCGCGACGCCACCGAACAACGGATCCGGGACGTCGACCGGGGCGGGAAGCTGGTCCGCTGGCACTCCGACGGGGGCCGCTCGTCATAATCGGGGGTGTGAGTGCCGATCCCCCTGTCAGCGAGACGCCCGCCGATCCCGCCGTCCGGCGACGCGGAACGCTCCTGCTGGCCGGGATCGCCGGGTTCGTGCTCGCCCTCGACCTGGTCACCAAGATCGCGGCGGTGGCGACGCTGGAGGACCGCGAACCGGTCGCGGTGATCGACGGCCTCCTCTGGCTGACGCTGCTGCGCAACCCGGGTGCGGCGTGGTCGATGGCCACCGGCTACACCTGGATCCTCACGATCGTCGCCGTCGTGGTCGTCGGGGTGATCATCCGGATCGCGCGCCGGCTGGCGTCGACCGGCTGGGCGATCGGGCTCGGCCTGGTCCTCGGCGGCGCGCTGGGCAACCTGATCGACCGGTTCTTCCGCTCGCCGGGGCCGATGCGCGGGCACGTCGTCGACATGGTCGCGGTGTTCGCGCCGGACGGCAGCGTCTTCCCGGTGTTCAACGTCGCCGACTCCGGCATCGTGTGCGGCGGGATCCTGCTGGTGCTGATGGCGCTGCGCGGCGTCGAGATCGACGGGACGCGGGGCTGAGACATGGGTGAGCTGCGGAGTATGCCCGTCCCCGACGGGCTCGACGGGATGCGGATCGACGCCGGGCTGTCCCGGCTGCTGGGGCTGTCGCGGACGGTCGTCGCGGGGCTGGCCGAGGAGGGCCGGATCCAGGTCGACGGCCGCGACGCCGGCAAGTCCGACCGGCTGCCGGGCGGGTCCTGGCTGGAGGTCGAGCTGCCCGACACCGCCGCGCCGGCCGTCATCGAGGGACCCGCCGAGGTCGTCGCCGGCCTGTCGGTGCTCCACGACGACGAGGACATCGTCGTCGTGGACAAGCCGGTCGGGGTCGCCGCGCACCCGTCGCCGGGCTGGACCGGGCCGACCGTCACCGGCGGGCTCGCCGCGCTCGGGTACCGGCTGTCGACGTCCGGGGCGGCCGAGCGGCAGGGCATCGTGCACCGGCTCGACGTCGGTACCACCGGGGTGATGGTCGTCGCGACGTCCGCGCACGCGTACACGGCGCTGAAGCGGGCGTTCAAGGAGCGGACCGTCGAGAAGCGGTACCACGCGGTCGTGCAGGGGCACCCCGACCCGTCGTCGGGCACCATCGACGCGCCGATCGACCGGCACCCGCGTCACGACTACCGGTTCGCCGTCCTGCAGGGCGGCAAGCCCAGCATCACCCACTACGACACGATCGAGGCGTTCCGCTCGGCCAGCCTGCTGGACGTGCACCTCGAGACGGGGCGCACCCACCAGATCCGGGTGCACTTCTCCGCGCTGCGCCACCCGTGTGTCGGCGACCTGACCTACGGCGCCGACCCGGCGCTGGCGAAGCGGGTGGGGTTGTCCCGGCAGTGGCTGCACGCGCGCACCCTCGGCTTCGAGCACCCCGCCGACGGCCGGTACGTCGAGTTCACCAGTCCGTACCCCGACGACCTGGCCTCGGCGCTCGCGGCGCTGCGGGAACCGTGACGGCGGTGCCGCCCCCCGCGGTGACGGGGCGCCCGTGACGGGCCTGAGCACCCGCGGCCTGTGGGTGGTGGTCGCGGTGATGGCCGTGGTGCTGCTCGGTGCGGTGTGGGCGGCGGGCTCCGGGCCGTCGCCGGGCCCGGCACCCGCGTCCGGGTCGGTCCGGCTCGGGCCCGATCCCGGCCAGGACGTCGCGGGCTACCTGGCGTCGCTGCCCGCGCAGCTGCCACCGGCGGGCGCGCGCGCCGCGGCCCTGGTGCAGCTCGACCGGCCGTCGGACGCCGCCTCGGTGGCGGCGCTCGGCGCGCCCGGGATCTCCACGGCGGTGTTCCGGGTGCCGTTCGCACGGGTGCAGACCGCCCTGCGGTTCGAGCCCGTCGTCGGCACCGGGGACCCGGCGGCCGCCCTCGGGGTGGCCCGCGAGCGGGCCGCGTTCGCCGCCGAGGCCGACGCGGACCGCGCCCGGCAGGCCGTGGCCGGTGCCCCCGGGGCGCGGGAGTCGCTCACCCGCCGCGCCGACGTCGCCGACGCGGAACGGCGTGCGCTCGCCGCACCGGACTGTGCCTGCGTGATCGCGTTCGTGGTGACCGCCGACCGTGCCGGGCTGGAGTCGCTGGCCGCCCGCGACGGCGTCCGCGCGGTGCAGGCCGCACCCCCCGGGACGACGGAGCGCGAGCTCGCACTGTCCCCGCTGCTGCCGGAGCAGACGACCGCCGCGACCCCGCCGCCCGACGACGGCCCGGTCCCCGCCGGCTGACCGCGACACGCTGTCGCCCGGGCCGCACGGCCCTGAGCAGGAGCGACGCGCCGGACCCGGTCCGGAGCCGCCGCCGTCGCCGGAACTGTCGGGGGGCGGGGCTAGTCTGGGCGCTCACCGAAACCGGTCGTTCCGGCCCCGCGGCAGGAGTCCCACCGGCACCGTCGACCGGCCCCGCCAGGCCGGGCCGGAGGTGCCGTTCCGCCCGTCGCCGGGTCCGGCCGTGGTCGGTGACCAGCACGGCACGCACGCGTCCCCGGCCCCGCCGCGGGCGGGCGCGTGCGCACGGGGAGCACCGCGCCACCCAGGGCGCGGGAGAGGAGCGCGGAACACACATGGCCTCGTCCGGAGCAGGCTCCTTCGTCCATCTGCACACCCACACCGAGTTCTCGATGCTGGACGGGGCGGCCCGGCTCGACGACCTCTTCTCCGAGGCCGTCAAGAACGACATGTCCGCGGTCGCGATGACCGACCACGGCAACGTCTACGGCGCCTTCGAGTTCTGGCGCAAGGCCAAGGCGGCGGGCGTCAAGCCGATCATCGGCATGGAGGGGTACCTCGCGCCCGGTTCGCGGCACGAGCGGAAGCGGGTCGCGCTCGGCGGCAGCAACCCCGGCGCCGCCGACAAGAACCCCGACCTCATGTACACCCACATGACGCTGCTGGCCGAGAACACCGAGGGGATGCACAACCTCTTCCGGCTCTCGTCGCTCGCCAGCCTCGAGGGGTACTACTACAAGCCCCGTATGGACCGCGAGCTGCTCGAGCAGTACGGCACGGGTCTCATCGGGACGACCGGCTGCCCGTCCGGCGAGGTCGCCCGCCTGCTCCAGCAGGACGACTTCGAGGGTGCCTGCCAGGCCGCGTCCGACTACCGGGACATCTTCGGCAAGGACAACTTCTTCTGCGAGTTGATGGACCACGGGATCGAGATCGAGAAGCGGGTCCAGGAGGACCTGTTCGCGCTGAAGAAGCGCCTCGACCTGCCCGGTCTGGCCACCAACGACCTGCACTACACCTACCCGGACGACACCAAGGCGCACGAGGTGCTGCTCTGCGTCCAGACCGGGAAGACCCTCGCCGACCCGAACCGGTTCAAGTTCGACGCGCAGGACTTCTACCTCAAGTCCGCGACCGAGATGCGCGAGCTGTGGGACCCGATCCACCCCGAGGCGTGCGACAACACCCTCTGGGTCGCCGAGCGCTGCGACATCGACTTCACCACCGGCCAGGACCTGCAGCCCAAGGCTCCGGTGCCCGAGGGGGAGACCGAGGAGTCCTGGCTGATCAAGGAGGTCGAGCGGGGCCTGCACGACCGGTTCCCGAACGGCATCACCGAGCAGTACCGGACGCAGGCGAACTACGAGGTCGGCGTCATCATCAAGATGGGCTACCCCGGCTACTTCCTGGTGACGGCGGACCTCATCCGGCACGCCAAGTCGGTCGGCATCCGGTGCGGCCCCGGCCGCGGCTCGGCCGCCGGGTCGCTGGTCGCCTACGTCCTGGGCATCACCGACCTCGACCCGATCCGGCACAAGCTGATCTTCGAGCGGTTCCTCAACCCGGACCGCGTGTCCATGCCCGACATCGACATGGACTTCGACGAGCGCCGGCGCGGCGAGATGATCCGCTACGTCACCGAGAAGTACGGCGAGGACCGGATCGCGCAGATCATCACCTACTCCACGATCAAGGCGAAGGCCGCGATCAAGGACTCGGCGCGGGTGCTGTTCGGCCAGCCCGGCTACTCGGTCGCCGACCGGATCTCCAAGGCGATGCCGCCCGCCGTGATGGGCAAGGACATCCCGCTCTCGGGGATCTTCGACCCGTCGCACAAGCGGTACTCCGAGGCCACCGAGGTCCGCGCGCTCTACGAGGCGGACCCGCAGGTCAAGGAGATCGTCGACACCGCGCGGGGCCTGGAGGGCCTGAAGCGCCAGTGGGGCGTCCACGCGGCCGGCGTGATCATGTCGTCGACGCCGCTGATCGACGTCATCCCGATCCAGCGCCGCGAGTCCGACGGCGCCGTCATCACCCAGTTCGACATGGGCGTCTGCGAGACCATCGGTCTCCTCAAGATGGACTTCCTGGGGCTGCGGAACCTCACGATCCTCGACGACGCCCTGGAGAACATCACCCTCAACGGCAAGCCCGAGGTCGACCTCGACCACGTCGAGCTGGACGACGGGCCGACCTACGAGCTGCTCTCCCGCGGGGACACGCTCGGCGTGTTCCAGCTGGACGGCGGCCCGATGCGGGACCTGCTGCGCCGGATGGCGCCGTCGGAGTTCGAGCACATCTCCGCGGTCGGTGCGCTCTACCGCCCCGGCCCGATGGGCGCGAACGCGCACAACGACTACGCCGACCGCAAGAACGGCCGCCAGGAGATCACGCCGATCCACCCGGAGCTGGCGGAGCCCCTCAAGGACGTCCTCGGCGAGACCTTCGGCCTGATCGTCTACCAGGAACAGGTCATGTCCATCGCGCAGGTGCTGGCGGGCTACTCGCTCGGCCAGGCGGACCTGCTCCGCCGCGCGATGGGCAAGAAGAAGAAGGAGATCCTGGACAAGGAGTACGTCGGCTTCGCCCAGGGCATGAAGGACAACGGCTACTCCGCCGATGCCGTCAAGACGCTCTGGGACATCCTGCTCCCGTTCTCCGACTACGCGTTCAACCGCGCGCACTCCGCCGCGTACGGGGTCGTCTCGTACTGGACCGCGTACCTCAAGGCGAACTACCCGGCCGAGTACATGGCCGGCGTCCTCACCTCGGTCCGCGACGACAAGGACAAGGCCGCCGTCTACCTGGCGGAGTGCCGCCGGATGGGCGTCACGGTGCTCCCGCCGGACGTCAACGACTCGGTCCGCAACTTCGCCCCGGTCGGCAACGACATCCGGTTCGGTCTCGGCGGCATCCGCAACGTCGGGCACAACGTGGTCGACGCGATCGTCGCGGCGCGCCGGGAGAAGGGGAACTTCGTCGACTTCTCCGACTTCCTGCGCAAGGTCGACGCGGTGGTCTGCAACAAGAAGGTCGTCGAGTCGCTGATCAAGGCCGGGGCGTTCGATTCGCTCGGTCACTCCCGCAAGGGCCTGCTGCTGGTGCACGCCGACGCGATCGACGCGGTGATGAGCACCAAGAAGGCCGCGTCGCTGGGCCAGTTCGACCTGTTCGGGTCGATGGACGGCAGCGGCGGCGACGACGGTGACGAGCTCGGCGGCATCTTCGACGTGAAGGTGCCCGAGGAGGAGTGGGACTCCAAGCACAAGCTCGCCGTCGAGCGCGAGATGCTGGGCCTCTACGTCTCGGGGCACCCGCTGCAGGGCCTCGAACAGGCGCTCGCGGCGAAGGCCGACACCTCGATCGCCGACATCGTCGAGGGCTCGGTCGCCGAGGGCGGCCAGGTCACCGTCGGCGGCATCCTCGCGAACGTGAACCGCCGGGTGAACAAGAACGGCGAGCCGTGGGCGTCGGCCCAGATCGAGGACCTCGCCGGTGGGATCGAGGTGCTGTTCTTGCCGCGGGCCTACCAGGTCGTCGGCGTCGACGTCGCCGAGGACGCGATCGTGCTGGTCAAGGCCCGGGTGAACAAGCGCGACGACCGGATCTCGCTGATCGCGAACGATCTCGCGGTACCCGAGCTGGCCGCCGCCGGGGAGGGCGGGCTGCCGATCCGGGTGAGCCTGCGGACCGACCAGTGCACCCCCGAGCGCGTCTCGAAGCTCAAGGAGGTGCTGACCCACCACCCGGGCACCTCCGAGGTGCACCTGTCGCTGGTCTACGGCAGCAAGATCACCGCCCTGCGGCTGGACGACTCGCTGAAGGTCATGCACACCTCGGCGCTGATGGGCGACCTGAAGGCGTTGCTCGGGCCGGGCTGCCTGGGCGGCTGAGCGGGCTCGCGGGCGGCACCCCCGGGATCAGGGGGTGCCGGCCAGCTCCGCCCAGGCGGCGCGGGCCGCGCCGTCCCACCGCGCGTGCAGCGCGGCGAACAGCTCGGTGGCGCGGGTCCCGGCCCAGCGGTCGGGCAGCAGCTCGGCGGGCAGCTCCGGGTCGAGGAACGGGAAGCGACGCCAGGCGTGCACGAGCCGGACCTGGCGGGCCAGCACGTCGCCGGGATCGGTGCGGTCGAGCTCGGCCCCGAAGTCGTCGAGGAACTCCTGGTAGGCCGCCTCCACCCGGTCGAGGTCCCAGGCCTGGGCGACCACCTCGGCAGCGCTGCCGATGCCGCCGTAGCGCCCGACGAACGAGCTGCTCATCCCGGCCAGTCCCAGCTCGTCGAGCACGGCGGCGACCTGCTCCTCCTTGCCGGGGTCGGGGGAGAGCCACACCCCGGGGGCGGGGGAGCCGAGGCCCGCCCACGCGAGCCGGGTGCGGAGCCGGTGCCGCAGCCGCCTGCGGGACTCGGGGACCGAGGCCAGCAGGACGAGCCAGCGGCCGTCCCACTCGGTGCCGGTGGCGCCGAGCCCGTAGATGCGGGCTGCGCCGTCGGACAGCAGCCGCTCGCCGGACGGGGTGAGCGACCAGCGCACCCGCCTGCCGTCGCGGTCGGAGGTCAGCAGGCCCTCGGCGGCGGTCCTGGCGAGTGCCTGGCGCGCCGACTTCGCCTCGACGCCGAGCGTGCCGAGCACCTCGAGCAGCGCGCGGGTCCACACTGGCTCCCCGGCCGGGAGCACGAACTCGCCGAGCACGGTGAGCAGCAGCGACCGGGCGGAGGTCTGGCCCAGCTCGCGGCGCCGTAGCGCGGAACCGTCGGCGGCCTCGGCGGGCCCGGGGTCACGGAATGGGGTGGCCATGGTCGGACCAGGGTAGAACCCGGGACTACGGTGGACAGCCGTGACCGTCCCCGGACCCGCCCCCGAGCCGGGGGAGATACCTGCCCCGCACGGCACCGGGGGGCTGCTCGCCACCGACCGTGCCCACGTCTGGCACCCCTACTCGCCCATGCCCGCCACCGCGACCCCGCTGGTCGTGGAGTCGGCCGAGGGGGTGCGGCTACGGCTGCCGGACGGCCGCGAGCTCGTCGACGGCATGTCGTCGTGGTGGTCGGCGATCCACGGCTACCGGCACCCACGGCTGGACCGGGCGGTGCAGGACCAGCTCGGCCGGATGAGCCACGTGATGTTCGGCGGGATCACCCACGGCCCGGCCGTCGACCTGGCCCGGCTGCTGGTGGACGTCACCCCGGAGGGCCTGGAGCACGTCTTCCTCGCCGACTCCGGCTCGGTCTCGGTCGAGGTCGCGATCAAGATGTGCCTGCAGTACTGGCGCTCCCGCGGCCGGCCGGAGAAGCACCGGCTGATGACCTGGCGGCGCGGCTACCACGGTGACACGTTCGGCGCGATGAGCGTCTGCGACCCCGACGGCGGCATGCACTCGCTCTGGTCGGACGTGCTCCCGCAGCAGGTGTTCGCCGACGCACCGCCGGAGGACTTCTCGCACGACTACGTCGCGCACCTGGCCGAGCTGGTCGAGACGCACGCCGACGAGCTCGCCGCGGTGATCGTCGAGCTGGTCGTGCAGGGGGCGGGCGGCATGCGCTTCCACGATCCCCGCTACCTGCACGTGCTGCGGGAGCTGTGCCACGCGCACGACGTGCTGCTGGTCTTCGACGAGATCGCCACCGGCTTCGGCCGCACCGGTGAGCTGTTCGCCGCCGACCACGCGGGCGTCGCACCGGACGTCATGTGCCTGGGCAAGGCGCTGACCGGTGGGTACCTGACGATGGCCGCGACGCTGTGCAGCGGGCGCGTCGCCCACGGCATCACCGAGGGCGAGGCGGGCGTCCTCATGCACGGGCCCACCTTCATGGGCAACCCGCTGGCGGCCGCCGTCGCGCACGCGTCGGTCTCGCTGCTGCTGGAGCGCGACTGGCGACGCGAGGTGAAGGACGTCGCCGCCGCGCTCCGGGCCGGTCTCGCACCGGCCCGGTCCCTGCCCGGGGTGACGGAGGTCCGCATCCTCGGTGCGATCGGGGTGATCGAGCTCGACCACGAGATCGATCTCCCCGCGGCGACCGCCGCGGCGGTCCTCGCGGGAGTCTGGCTGCGGCCGTTCCGCTCGATGGTCTACGCGATGCCGCCGTTCGTCTGTACGCGTGAGGACATCGGGCTCATCACGGCCGGAATGCGGGCCGCGGCGCTGGCCGGATAGCACCGGCGCCGGTGACCGGGGCCACCTGCACGGGTGGATCTTCATGTGACACTGATCACGTTATACAGGGGTGAAGTGTCCTGACCGGGCGTTTCGTCGTGTCCCACCGATTCGATGAGAAGCACTCTCATCAAGATCCGTTTCCGTGACTCGACGAAACGTCCGGCTGGTGGCGTGCACGCACGCCCCGCCGGCCACGCGACCGCATCGCCGCGGTCCGCCTGCCCCCAACGGACCGACCCCGGAGGATCCGGTGCCCTCGCACAGTCACTCCAGTAACACCAGTCACACCAGCCCCGTCCGCACCACCCAGGACGAGCACTCCCCGGTCGAGTCCGGCCGGGGGGAGTGCTCGCCGCCCGGTGGTGGCGGCTGGTTCGGGCGGACCTTCCCGCACGCGCGGGCCGACTTCTCGGCCTCCATCGTCGTCTTCCTCGTCGCGGTGCCGCTCTCGCTCGGCATCGCCGTCGCCTCCGGCGCCCCGATCCTGGCCGGCCTCGTCGCCGCCGTGGTGGGTGCCGTCGTCGCCGGGCTGCTCGGCGGCTCGAAGCTGCAGGTCTCCGGGCCGGCCGCCGGTCTCACGGTGATCGTCGCCGAGCTCGTCAACACCTACGGCTGGCAGGTCACCACGCTGATCACCGCCGGCGCCGGTGTGCTCCAGATCGTCTTCGGTCTCACGAAGCTCTCGCGCTTCGCCCAGGCCATCCCGCCCGCCGTCGTGCACGGCATGCTCGCCGGCATCGGCGCGACGATCGCACTCGGCCAGCTGAACGTCGTCCTCGGCGGCGAGGCCCAGACCGGCGGTGTCGCGTCCATCACCGCGCTCCCGGGCGCGATCGCGAACCTGTCGCTCCCCGCGCTGCTGCTCGGCGGCCTCGTCATCGCGATCATGCTCGGCTGGAGCCGGCTGCCCTCGAAGGTCACCGTGGTGCCCGCGGCGCTGATCGCCATCGTCGCCGCGACCGTGGTGTCGCTGGGCTTCACCGACGTCGCCCGGGTCGAGCTGGGGGGCTCGCTCCTGGACGCGCTGTCGCTGCCGTCGCTGCCGGAGTCGAACTGGGGCGGCGTCCTGTTCGGCATGCTCACCGTGGCGCTGATCGCCAGCGTCGAGTCGCTGCTCTCGGCCGTCGCCATCGAGCGGATGAAGCCGGGCACCCGCACCGACACCGACCGCGAGCTGCTCGGCCAGGGTGCCGCCAACACCGTCTCCGGCATGATCGGCGGCCTGCCGATCACCGGTGTCATCGTGCGGTCCGCCGCGAACGTCAAGGCCGGTGCGGAGACCCGCGCCTCCACGGTGCTGCACGGTGTGTGGATCGCGCTGTTCGCGATCGTCCTGATCGGCGTCATCGAGCTCATCCCGATGGCCGCCCTGGCCGGTCTGCTGGTCATGATGGGTATCGGCCTGATCAAGCCGGTCGACATCCGCACCGCCCGCGCCCACGGCGAGCTCGCGATCTACGCCGTCACGCTCGCCGGCGTCGTGTTCCTGAACCTGCTCGAGGGCGTCGTGGCCGGGCTGGTGCTGGCCGGCCTGATGCTCCTGTGGCGTGCGGTGCGCTCGCGCCCGCACCTGGAGCAGGCCGCCGACGGCAGCTGCGAGCTCGTCATCGAGGGCTCGCTGAGCTTCCTCGCCGTGCCGCGGCTGTCCCGTGAGCTGAACGCCGTGCCGCGCGGCACCGACGTCACCGTCCGTCTGGTCACCGACTATCTCGACCACGCCGCCTACGACCACCTGCTGGCCTGGAAGGCGCGGCACGAGGGCACCGGCGGGACCGTCGTCGTCATCGAGCCGGACGAGGCACGCCGCAGCGCCGCCACCGCACCCGGCGCCCGGTTCCTGACCTGGGGCGAGTGGCAGTCCCGCAACGCCGAGCAGACGGCGTCCGAGCCGCTGATGGCGGGCGTCGCGGCGTACCACGAGAACACCTGCGACGCGATCCGCCCGACGATGTCGGAGCTGGCCAACGGCCAGGCCCCGTCCGCGATGATGATCTCCTGCGCGGACTCCCGGGTGCTGCCGCACGTGATCACCCACAGCGGTCCCGGTGACGTGTTCACCGTGCAGAACGTCGGCAACCTGGCCTGCGGGCCGGGCACCGCCGCCGCGGTCGAGTTCGCGACCTCGGCGCTGAACGTCCCCCTGGTCGCCGTCTGCGGGCACTCCGGCTGCGGCGCGATGAAGGGCCTGCGGTCCGGCGCGGCCGGCACCGAGGGCGCCCTCGGGACCTGGCTGCTGGAGGCCCGTCCGGTGCTGCGCGCCTTCGAGACCGGTCACCCGGTCGCCGAGGCCGCCGCGCAGGACGGCTTCGAGGAGACCGACCAGCTCGCGATGGTGAACGTCGCGCTGCAGATGGAGATGCTGCGGGCCCAGGACTCCGGCGCCGAGGTGATGGGCATGTTCTACGACATCCGCACCGCCCGCGTGCTGGTGCTCGACGAGGAGGCCCAGCGCTTCGTCGACGTCCGTCCGGACGACGAGGCCGTCGGCTCCGGCCTGGACAAGATCGCGGCCGGGCACGGTCACGGCATCACCGCGGCCGCGCGCCGCATCCTGAAGGTCCGATCCACCCGGATCGGGAACAACCCCGCCCCCCCGACGTCGTTGGAGCGACAATGGCCACCGTGGAACTGACCACCGACAACTTCAACGACGTCGTGGGCGCGCCCGGGGCGACCGTCCTGATCGACTTCTGGGCGTCCTGGTGCGGACCGTGCAAGCAGTTCGCCCCCGTCTACGACGAGGCGTCCGAGAAGCACGAGGACGTGACCTTCGGGAAGGTCGACACCGAGGCGCAGCAGGAGCTGGCCGGCGCGTTCGGGATCTCCTCGATCCCGACGGTGATGGCCGTGCGCGACGGCGTCGTCCTGTACTCGGAGCCGGGCGCACTGCCCGCCGAGGCGCTCGAGGACCTCATCGGACAGGTCAAGGGCGTCGACATGGACGAGGTCAAGGCCGCCGTCGCCGAGCAGGAGAAGCAGGAGGGCGACGGCAGCGCCTGAGGCGTCACCGACCACGAGAGGCCCCGCACACCCACGGTGTGCGGGGCCTCTCGTCCGTCCGGCCCGGGGTCAGGGCGCGATCAGCACCTTCAGCGCCTCGCGCTCGTTCATCGCGCGGTAGCCGTCCGGGACGTCGTCGAGGCCGATCGTCCGGTCGAACACCCGGCCCGGCTCGACGGTGCCGTCGAGCACGTCGGGGAGCAGCTCCTCGATGTAGGCGCGGGCCGGGGCCACCCCGCCGACGATGCCGACGTTGCGCATGAACGGGCCCACCCCGAGCGGCACGTCGGTGTACTGCGAGACGCCGACGCGGCCGACGAGACCGCCGTCGCGGGTGATGCCGACGGCGGTGCGGACCGCCTCGGCGAACCCGACGCACTCCAGTGCCACGTGCACGCCGTCGCCGCCGGTGAGCTCGCGGACCCGCTCGATCCCCTCGTCGCCGCGCTCCGCGACGACGTCGGCGGCGCCGAACTCCCGGCCGAGGTCGGTGCGGTCGGTGTGCCTGCCGAGCAGGATGATCCGCTCCGCGCCGAGCCGGTTCGCGGCGAGCACCGCGGACAGCCCGACCGCGCCGTCCCCGACGACCGCGACCGTGTCGCCCCGCCTCACCCGCGCGGAGACGGCCGCATGGTGGCCGGTGGAGAACACGTCGGACAGCGTGAGCATCGAGGCGAGCAGCGCGTCGTCGGGCTCACCGGGCATCGGGACCAGGGTGCCGTCGGCGAACGGGACGCGGACCGCCTCGCCCTGGCCGCCGTCGGTGCCGTCGGCACCCCAGCCGCCGCCGTGCCGGCAGGAGGTCTGGAGGCCCTGCGCGCAGAAGTCGCAGGTGTTGTCGGCCCACACGAACGGTGCGACGACGAGCTGCCCCTTGCGTGTGGTCCGGACGCCCGCGCCGACCTCCTCCACGACGCCGAGGAACTCGTGCCCGATCCGCTTCCCCTCGGGGGAGTCCTCGGCCGCGTTGTACGGCCACAGGTCGCTGCCGCAGATGCAGGACCGGACGACCCGCACGATCGCGTCGGTGTCGTCGCGCAGCCGTGGGTCCGGCACGTCGGCCGAGACCCGGATGTCGTGCGTGCCGTGGATGAGCGTCGCCTTCATGCCGGGCGGATTCCCGCATGCTCCGCCGTTCATGCGTGCCCCGGCGCCGGTGATCACCCGCACGTGCGGCAGGCTGACCGGCATGGCGATCAACTGGGGCTCGGTCCTGCGCAAGGCCGCCGACGTGGCGATGCAGCTGCTGAAGGACTCGCAGAAGCAGAAGGACCGCGGCGGCCGGCCGGCCCCGGCGCGGGGCGGAGGTGCCCCCGCCACGGCGCCGGTGCGCACCGCCCCCACCGGCGACCGGGCCCGCAAGGTCGCCTACGCGCCCGAGCCGGACGGTGCCGCCGACCCGGGTGAGATCGTCTGGACCTGGGTGCCCTACGAGGAGGACCCGAGCCAGGGCAAGGACCGGCCGCTGCTGGTCGTCGGGCGCTCAGGTGCGGAGCTTCTCGGGCTCATGCTGTCCAGCCAGGACCGGCGCGCCGACGACCCGGACTGGGTCGGCATCGGCTCCGGCGCCTGGGACCGGGAGGGCCGCGACTCCTACATCCGGCTCGACCGGGTGCTGGAGATCGACGAGCACGGGATCCGGCGCGAGGGCGCGGTGCTCGACCGGAGCCGGTTCGACCGGGTCGCCGACCAGCTCCGGTCGCGCTACGGCTGGAGCTGAGACACTCGGTCCGTGACCGCTGCCCGCGACGGCTCCCCGCCCCGGCCGCAGATCGGGCTGCTGCTCGCCGCGGTGTTCCTGGTCTTCCTGGGCCAGATGACGCTCAACCCCGTCATCGCCCCGCTGTCCCGCGAGGTCGGCCTGGCCGAGTGGCAGGTCGGTGTCACGATCAGCACGGCAGCCCTGATGGTCGTGCTCACCAGCCAGTCCTGGGGCCGCCGCTCGCAGTCCTGGGGCCGCAAGCCGGTGCTCGTGGGTGCGCTGGCACTGGCCACCACGTCGATGGCGCTGTTCGCGCTGGTCGCCTGGTCGGGGACGACCGGTGCGGTGACCGGGACGGGACTGTTCGTGCTGTTCGTGCTGCTGCGTGGCCTGGGGTTCGGCACCGCGATCGCCGCCGTGCCGCCGACCGCGCAGGCCTACGTCGCCGACGTCACCGCCGACGAGCGGGCCCGGGTGAAGGGCATGGCCGGTATCGGCGCGGTGCAGGGTGTCGCGATGGTGGGGGGGCTCGGTCGTCGGGGGCGTGCTGTCGGTGTTCGGTGTGCTCACCCCGCTCATCGCGGTCCCGGTGCTGCTGGGTGCCGGGCTCGTCCTGGTCGCGACCCGGCTGCGGCGCGAACCGCGCGCCGAGCTGGTCGAGGAACCGGCCCGGGTGCGGCCGACCGATCCGCGGGTCTGGCCGTTCCTGCTGGCCGGGTTCGGCATGTTCACCGCGCTCGGCTTCATCCAGGTGATCACCGGGTTCCTCGTGCAGGACCGCCTGGGGCTCTCCGCGGAGGCCACCGGGCTGGTGACCGGCGGGACGCTGCTCGCCGCCGGGCTCGGCATGGTGCTCGCCCAGGCGGTGATCGTGCCGCGCAGCGGCTGGACCGCGCCGACCCTGCTGCGGGTCGGGGGATCGGTGGCCCTCGCCGGGTTCGTCCTGCTGGTGCCGGACGCCGGCGCGGCGGCGATCGTCGTCGCGATCCTGCTCGTCGGGCTGGGGCTCGGCACCGCGATGCCGGGCTACACCGCCGGCCCGACCCTGCTCGTCGAGCGGGCGGAGCAGGGCGGGCTGGCCGGCCTGACCACCGCCACCTCCGGCCTGACCTTCGTGATCGCCCCCACCGCCGGGACCGCGCTGTACGGGATCTGGCCGCAGCTGCCGGTGCTGGTGGGCGCGGGCGTCATGGCCGCGGTGACCGCCTTCGTGCTGTTGCACCCGCGGTTCCGGCGGGTCCCCGCGGTGCCGGCCGCCGACGTCGCGAACGAGCACGGCTGACGCCCGTCGATACGGGTGGCGGCACGGGCGGCCGCCGGGATAGGCTCCCGATCATCATGAGGCTCTGACGACACCACCGACCGCGGACGCGGCACCTGCCCCTGCGGTCTCCCTCCGGTTCCTCGGAGTCGTCGTCGTGCCGTCCCTCACCGATACCCAGGCCCTCACCGCGCGCGGTGTGGTCCGTTCCTTCGCCGCCCGCACCGGGCGCCCGCCGGTCCTCGACGGGATCGACCTCACCGCCGGTCCGGGGACCCGGGTCGGGCTGATCGGCGAGAACGGCGCCGGGAAGTCCACGCTGCTGCGGCTGCTGGCCGGCGTCGACGTCGCCGACGCCGGGACCGTGTCGGCCCCGGCCGACCTGGTGTACCTGCCGCAGGAGCCCGAGCTGTCCGCCGAGGGCACCGTCGGCGACCTGCTCGACGGCGCGCTGCGCCCGCTGCACGACGCCGTCGCCGAGCTGGAGCGGCTGGCCGCCGGGATGGCGGACGGGGCCGACGTCGGTGGGAGCTACGACCGGGTGCTCGCCTGGGCCGTCGCGCACGACGCCTGGGACGCCGACCGCCGCGCCGAGGTCACGGCCGGGACCCTCGGTGTCGCCGAGCTCGACCGGGACCGGCCGGTCGCCACGCTGTCCGGCGGACAGCGGACCCGGCTCGCGATGGCCGCCGCCCTGGTGCGCCGCCCGGCGGCGCTGCTGCTCGACGAACCCACCAACCACCTCGACGCCGCCGCCCTCGACCTGCTGGAACGCTCGCTGGTCGGGCTGCCCGGCGTCGTCGTCGCGGCCAGTCACGACCGCGCCTTCCTGGACCGGGTCTGCACCGAGCTGCTCGACCTCGACGCCGGCGCACTCGGCACCGACGGGCACGGCGGGCGCCGCTTCGGCGGCTCCTTCACCGAGTACCTCGACGCGCAGGCCGCGAGCCGCCGGCGCTGGGAGGAGCGGTTCGCCGCCCAGCAGGAGGAGATCGCGGCGCTGCGGGACCGGACGCGCACGGGTACCTCGGCGATCGCGCCGGGCCGCGGCCCGCGCGACAACGACAAGTTCATCGACAAGTTCAAGGGCGCCAACGTCGAGCGCACCCGGGCGCGGCGCGTCAACGACGCCCAGCGCCGGCTCGAGGTCGCCGAGCGCGAGGCGCTGCCGAAGCCACCGCGGCCGCTGCGGTTCTCCGGCCGGCTCACCGGTACCGACGCCGGTGACGGGCTCGCCGTGCAGGTCCGCGGTCTGCGGGTCGACGGTCGTCTGCGACTCGACCTGCTGGATCTGCCGGTGGGGGAGACGCTGCTGGTCACGGGGCCGAACGGGTCGGGGAAGTCGACGCTGCTCGCCGTGCTGCACGGCGATCTCGCGCCGACCGCGGGCACCGCGGACGTCCGCGCGCGGCGGGTCGGCCTGCTCGCCCAGGACCCCGACGTCGGACCGCCCGACCGCACCGCCCGCGACGCCTGGGCCGCGCTGCTCGGCCCGGACCTCGCCGAGCGGGTCCCGCTGAACGAGCTCGGTCTGCTGCACCCGCGTGAGCACGGCACGGCGGTGGGTGCCCTGTCCCTCGGGCAGCGACGGCGGCTGGCGCTCGCCCTCGCCGTCGCCGACGCGCCGGACCTGCTGCTGCTCGACGAGCCGACCAACCACGTGTCGCTGCGGCTGGCGGGCGAGCTGGAGGAGGCGCTCGGGACGGCGCCCGGCACCGTCGTCGTCACCTCGCACGACCGGTGGCTGCGCCGCCGCTGGTCCGGGGCGGCGCTCGCCCTCGGCTAGTTGACGCTGTGGTCGTCGGCGAAGGTGCCCTGCGGGGCCGGCACCGCGTGCAGCCGGCCGAGCAGGCCGGTCTCCCGGGCCAGCAGCCGCCGGACCTCCCGCAGCCGCTGCACCGGGGAGGTCTGCTCGAGCAGGTCCTGCCGGTCGGTCAGGGGCAGCAGGCAGTCGTCGGCGAGCAGGTGCGCGAGCTCGGCGGTGGGGGTGTCGTCGCCGGGCTCGGACCAGTCGCCGGCCCGCCACGCGGTGTCGCAGTAGCCGCGGTGCGCCGCGCGGGCGGCGTTCTCGAGCATCCGCACCAGCCGCGGGTCGTCGCCGGGCTCGTCGTCGGGCAGGAACTCGACCTCGCCGCACAGGTACTGACGGGACCCCTCGTCGACGTCGAGCAGCCGGAAGCGGCGCGCCCCCCGGGTGACGACGTCGTAGCGGCCGTCCGGCAGCCGCCGGGCGTCGAGCACGACGGCGGTGCAGCCGACCGCGTGCATCCCGGCCATCCCGGAGCGGTCCGCGGAGTGCCCCTCGCGCACGGCGACGACACCGAACTCCTTGTCGGGGACGGTCCCGGTGATCAGGTCGACGGTGAGCTGCCGGTAGCGCGGCTCGAAGATGTGCAGCGGTAGCGCCGCGCCCGGCATCAGCACCGTTCCCAGCGGGAACAGCGGGATCGTCGCGGACACCGGCTCACGGTAGTACGGCGCCGGGCACGCTGCCCGGCCGCGCGTGGGCCGGCGGGCGGAGCACGGCGAAGGCGTCGGTCACCCGCAGCGTCCGGTCGGTGAACCGGAACACCGCTGCCGGACGGCCACCGGCCCGCCCGGGCGCGGCCGTCTCACCGGTCGGGGTGAGCAGGGCCCGCCGGGTCAGGACGCGCTGGAGGTTGGTCGCCGACACCCCGTGGCCGAGCGCGGCGACGTAGTGCTCGCGCAGCGCCGAGATCGTGAACTCCGCCGGGGCGAGGGCGAAGCCCAGGTTCGTGTAGGAGAGCTTGGCCTGCAGCCGGTCCCGCGCCGAGTCGACGATCGCGGCGTGGTCGAACGCGGTCGGGGGGAGCGCGTCGACCGGGTGCCAGGCCGTGTCGGCGGGCAGCTCCGGGTCGGCGTCGGAGGGGACCAGGCCGAGGAACGCGGTCGCGATCGTCCGCGGGGCCGGGGTACGGCCCGGGTCGGAGAACACCGAGAGCTGCTCGACGTGCGCGATCTCGCGGACGTCGACCTTCTCGGCGAGCTGGCGGCGCACCGAGGTCTCGACGTCCTCGTCGGCGGCCAGCCGCCCGCCGGGCAGTGCCCAGCGCCCGGCGTCGGGCGCGAGCGCCCGCTCCCACAGCAGCACCCGCAACCGCCCCTCCCGGATCCCGAGCACGGCGGCGAGCACCTCGTGCAGGACCGGCGGTGACGTCACGACGGCCAGCCTAGGGGGACTGCCGGGCCGCACCGGCGGATGACGCCGGGGTGTCCTTCAGGTGAGGTCCCGGTCACCACGGAGGTGTCGGCGGCCTGCTGCCGGTGCTACGATCCGCCTAGTTTCCGCTCACTAGGCGAAAACCTGACACGGCCCGGGAGGGCGAAGATGGTTCCGACGCTCACGGCGCCCGGGTCGACCGCGGTCGACCCCGGCTGGGCGGACGAGGTCCGCGCGCTGGCCCGCCGGCGGGACGCTGTCCTGCTGGCGCACAACTACCAGCTGCCCGAGATCCAGGACGTCGCCGACCACGTGGGGGACTCGCTCGCGCTGTCCCGCATCGCGGCCGGGGCGGACGCCTCGACGATCGTCTTCTGCGGCGTCCACTTCATGGCCGAGACCGCGAAGATCCTCGCCCCGGAGAAGACGGTCCTGATCCCGGACGCGCGGGCCGGCTGCTCGCTCGCCGACTCCATCACCGCCGAGCAGCTCCGGGAGTGGAAGGCCGAGCACCCCGTCGCCGTCGTCGTGTCCTACGTCAACACGACCGCCGCGGTGAAGGCCGAGACCGACATCTGCTGCACCTCGTCGAACGCGGTCGAGGTCGTCGCGTCGATCCCGCGCGAGCGCGAGGTGCTGTTCCTGCCCGACCAGTTCCTCGGCGCGCACGTCCGCCGGGTGCTCGACCGGGCGGACATGCACGTCTGGGCGGGGGAGTGCCACGTGCACGCCGGCATCAACGGCAAGCAGCTCTCCGACCAGGCACAGGCCCACCCGGAGGCGGACCTGTTCGTGCACCCCGAGTGCGGGTGCGCGACGTCGGCGCTCTACCTCGCCGGCACCGGAGCGGTCCCCGAGGACCAGGTCAAGATCCTCTCGACCGGCGGGATGATCGAGGCGGCGCGCTCCACCGGTGCGAAGGAGGTGCTCGTCGCGACCGAGGTCGGGATGCTGCACCAGCTCCGCCGGGCCGCCCCGGAGATCGACTTCCGGGCGGTCAACGATCGCGCGTCCTGCACCTACATGAAGATGATCACCCCCGAGGCGCTGCTCCGGTCGGTCCGGGAGGGCACCGACGAGGTGCACGTCGACCCCGATCTGGCCGCGCGCGGCCGCGCCGCGGTCCGGCGCATGATCGAGATCGGGAACCCGGGGGGCGGGGAGTGACCTGGGAGGCGGGGGCCGACCTCCTCGTCGTCGGCTCCGGCGTGGCGGGCCTGACCGCCGCGCTCGACGCGGCCGCGGCCGGGCTGCGCACCGTCGTCGTCACCAAGGACGACGTCGCCGAGGGCTCCACCCGGTTCGCGCAGGGCGGGGTCGCGGTCGTGCTCGGCGACATCGCGGGCGACACGCTCGACGCGCACGTCGCCGACACCCTCGACGCCGGTGGTGGGCTCAACGACCTCGCCGCGGTCGACGCCGTCGTCCGCGGCGGCCCCGGCGCGGTGCGACGGCTGCGCGAGCGGGGCGCCCTGTTCGACGCGCACACCTCGCCCGGCCGCCTGGACCGGACCCGGGAGGGCGGCCACTCGGCGTTCCGGGTGGTGCACGCCGGCGGCGACGCCACCGGCGCGGAGATCGAGCGCGCGCTGGTCGCCGCGGCCCGGTCGGCGCAGATCACCGTGCTGGACGGGCACGTCGCGGTCGACGCGGTCCGCGACCCGGACGGGCGGGTGGCCGGGCTCGCACTGCTCGACGACCGCGGCCGGGCCGGGCGGATCGCCGCCGGGGCGGTGCTGCTCGCCACCGGCGGATACGGCGGGCTGTACGCCTCCACCACGAACCCGTCGACGGCCACCGGCGACGGTGTCGCGCTCGCCCTGCGGGCCGGGGCCACGGCGTCGGACCTGGAGTTCGTGCAGTTCCACCCGACGGTGCTCTGGGCGGGCCCGGACAGCGACTCCGCCGGACGACGACCGCTCGTCACCGAGGCCGTCCGCGGCGAGGGGGCGGTCCTGCGGGACCGCGCCGGGATCGCGTTCATGGCCGGGGTGCACCCGCGCGCCGACCTCGCCCCGCGCGACGTGGTGTCCGCGGCGATCACCCGGCGGATGGCCGAGACGGGCACCGACCGCGTGCACCTCGACGCCACCGGGGTCGACGGGTTTGCCCGCCGGTTCCCGACGGTGCACGCCTCCTGCCGCGCCGTGGGCATCGACCCGCGCACCGACCCGATCCCGGTGACCCCGGCCGCGCACTACGCCTGCGGCGGGATCGTCACCGACGTCGACGGCCGGACCGGCGTGCCCGGCCTGTACGCGGCCGGCGAGGTCGCCCGCACCGGGCTGCACGGGGCGAACCGCCTGGCGTCGAACTCCCTGCTGGAGGGCCTGGTCGTGGGGGAGCGCGCGGTCCGCGCGGTGCTCGCCGACCGGCGGTCGGGCGGGGCGCGGCCGGGCGGGCGCACCGTCGAGCCGGCCCCGGCGGTGCCCGTCGCCGACCGGGAGACCGTGCAGCGCGCGATGACCCGCCACGCCGGGATCGGCCGCGACGCGACCGGTCTCGCGGCCGCGTCCGACGTGGTCGAGGCCGGCACCGTGACGGCCGTGCCGGTGGACCGGGCCGGTGCCGAGGACGCGGCGCTGACACTGCTCGCGCAGGCGGTGCTCGCCGCCGCCGGGACCCGGCGCGAGAGCCGGGGCTGCCACGTCCGCACCGACTTCCCGGACCGCGACGACACCCACCAGCGGGCGTCGCTGCCGGTGCGGCTGGACGCGACGGGCCGGCCCGTCGTCGTCGCGGACGCCCTGGCCGGTGCGGCGTGAGCGCCGGGATCGCCGCCGGGGTCGGTGGGGTCTCCACGATCGGGGTCCCGGACCGGGACGACCTGCTCCGCGTCGTGCGGACGGCCCTGGAGGAGGACCTGCGGTACGGCCCGGACGCCACGACCGCGGCCACCGTGCCCGCCGGTGCCGTGGCGCTCGCGTCCTTCACCCCGCGGGCCGGCGGGGTGCTCGCCGGGCTCCCGGCGGCGCTCGCCGTGCTCGACGAGGTGCTGGGCGGGGCCCCCGGCCCCGGGTACGAGGTCCTCGACGCCGCCGCCGACGGGGACCGGCTCACCGCGGGCACGCCCGCGCTGGTGGTGCGCGCCCCGGTACGTGGCCTGCTGACGGCCGAGCGCGCCGCCCTCAACCTGCTCTGCCACCTGTCCGGGGTCGCGACCGCGACCCGGGCCTGGGCGGACGCCGTCGACGGCACCGGCGCCGCGGTCCGGGACACCCGCAAGACCCTGCCCGGCCTGCGGCTGCTGGAGAAGTACGCGGTGCGCTGCGGCGGCGGGGTGAACCACCGGCTCGGGCTCGGCGACGCGATCCTGATCAAGGACAACCACGTCGCGGCGGCCGGGTCGGTCCCGGCCGCGCTGGCCGCGGCCCGTACCGCCGCCCCGGACCTGCCCTGCGAGGTCGAGGTCGACTCCCTCGACCAGCTCGACGAGGTGCTCGGGTTGTCGGCGGAGCTCGTCCTGCTCGACAACTTCACCGTGGCGCAGACCGCCGAGGCCGTCGCCCGGCGCGACGCGGTGGCCTCGGCGACCGGGCACCGGGCGCTGCTGGAGTCGTCCGGGGGCCTCGCCCTCGCGGTGGCCCGGGACTACGCGGTGACCGGGGTCGACTTCCTCGCCGTCGGGGGTCTGACGCACTCGGTCACCGCCCTCGATCTCGGTCTCGACCTGGGCTGATCCGCACCGCTCACGCCCCGGCCAGCAGCTCCGGCTGGACCGGGGCGGGGTAGCGGACCGAGAACCGGACGTCGCCGAGCACCGCCCGGTGGCGCTCCGCCGCGGCGGCGACGTCGTCCTCGACACCGGGCCGGTCGTGCGCGCCGGGGAACAGCCTCGTCGCGATCGTGCCGTCCCGGCGCTGCACCCAGGTCCCGGCGATCCGGCCGTCCACCCAGATTGCGGGCCCGCCGTTGCCGTTGCAGTCGAACAGCAGCGCCGCGTCGTCCTCGGACAGGTAGTGGCCGCGGGCCTTCCAACCCATCGTCGTCGGGTCGAGGCCGGGGAGCAGTGCCACCGACGGGCCGGGGTCGCCGACCGGCCCGAGGTCGTCGGGCAGCAGGTAGCCGGTGGCCCCGCCGTCGAGACCGACCTCGACGGCACCGGTGTCGGCGAGCGCGGCCCTCGTGGTCGCGACCGTCCAGCCGGCCCACCACCTCAGGTCGTCCCGGGTCACCGGGCTGAACGCGCGCAGGTAGGCCCGGGCGAGGCCCGCTGCGGCGGCCCGGGCGCCCCCGGAACCGTCGTCGCCGTCGGGTACGGGGGCGGGCCCGATCCCGCCCGGGACCCAGCTCCCCGCCGTCGCCCACCGGTACTGGCCGTTGATCCAGGTGCCGGTCGGGCGGGCCCGCAGCACCCGGCCCTCGAACCCGAGCACCAGCAGCACCCGGCTGTGCGCGGGGTGGCTCCCACCCTGGACCGGGAGCTGCTGCGCGGCCAGGTCGGGCAGCGCGGCACCGGACCTCGCGGGCGGTCGTCGGCCCCCGCTCCGCCAGCACCGCCAGGACCCGGGCGGCGGCGTCGGCGTACCAGGCGGCGGGATCGGCGACCCCCGCCGCGCCGACCTGGCCCATGAGGTTCCGGTACTGCACCGCGGCGACCCCGGACGTGGCGCCGTGGTGGGCCAGCGCGGCGTGCTCGTGGCCGAACACCCACAGCGTGCGGCGCATCGCGTGGTGGCGGAGCAGGACACGGTCGTCGTACAGCGCGGCGTCGACCGGGGCCAGCGACGGCGTCACCATCCGCGCCGCGGCCGACAGGTAGACGGTCACGGGATCCGTCGAGTGCAGCGCGACGAGATCGTCCGCGATCGCGGTGACGTCGTCGGTGCGGGTGTGCGGGGCGAGCCGGTGCCGGGTCACGAGCCGGGCCCGGCGCTCGTCGTCGCCCACATGGAGGTCCACGGCCCGGAGACTGCCACGCGGCACCGACAACGACCTCGGCCGCACACCGGACCGGGCTCCGGGCGGCTCGACACGAACAGGAGCGTCATTCCCGGTCGTCGCCGCCATTTTCGCACGTCACCGACGCGTCGACGTCCCACGGCGACGATTCGGTGCCAGACTCCGGACGTGCTCACCCCCACCCGGCCTCCGGAGGTGCGCCGGGGGCGGCACCGGGCGCCCGTACCGGCGCCGTCGTGGCTCCTGCCCGCCGCGCTGCCGGCCGGTGCGGCCGTCCTCGCGGCCGGGGTGTTCCTGCTCGTCCGGGACGCGCTCGTGGACGACGCCTACATCACGCTCACCTACGTGCGGAACCTCGCGTTCCACGGGCACTGGGGTGCGAACCTCGACGGGATCTCCCACACCGCGACCTCGCCGCTGAACGTGCTGCTGCAGGCCGTGGTCACCGTCGTCGTGCGGGACGCGGTCGTCGCCGCCGGGATCGTGCTCGCCGGGCTCGCCGCGACCGTCACCTGGTGGTCGCAGCGCACCGGGGACCATCTCGGGTGGCCGCGCTGGACCGCGGCGCTGCCGGCCGCGCTGCTCCTGGTGAACCCGCTGCTGCTGTCGACCGTCGGGCTGGAGACCTACCTGGCGGTGACGCTGCTGGCCGGGCTGGCGTACGCGGCCGTCACCGGGCGGGTGGTGGTCGCGGGCGTCGTCTGCGGGCTGCTGACGCTGACCCGGCCGGACCTCGTCGTGGTCGCGGCCGTCGCCGCGCTCGCCGTGCCGGTGCTGCGACGCCGGCTCGCCACGGTGCTGGCGGCCGCGGTGGCGGTGTCGCTGCCCTGGTACGCGTTCTCCTGGGTGGCGCTCGGCTCGGTCGTGCCCGACACCGTGCTGTGGAAGATCGGCGACAGCTGGGGCAGGCACCACATCACCTTCACCGACGGGCTGTTCGTCTACCACGAGCGCTTCCCGGAGGCGACCGTCCTCGCCCTGCTCCCGGCGGCCGCCGGGCTGGTCGGCGGGGTGTCCTGGCTGCTCGCGCGCCGTCCCGGGGCGGTCGCGCCGGTCGTGCTGGGGCTCGGTGCAGTGGTGCACGCGGGCGCGTTCGTCGTGATCGGCACCGCGCCGTACCACTGGTACTACGGGCCCGCGGTCGGCGCGCTGAGCCTGCTGGCGGCCTGGACGGTCGGGGCGCTCGCGACCGGTGTTCCCGCCGTCGTCCTCGGGGTGGCCGCGGCGGGGCTCGTCGTGGTCTCCGGCGAGTTCGACCTGCGGCACGGCACCCCGTGGACGGTCGCGCCGATCGCGACGAACCGGGCGACGACGGCGGAGTACGCGACCGTCGCCGCCGGGCTGCACGGCAAGGTCGTCTCCGCCGGTGAGCTCGGGGCGCTGGCCTACTTCTGCGCCGACCGCTGCGCGATCGACGACCCGCTGTCCGAACGGGCCCCGATGCTCGCCCGGATCGAGCAGCGACGGGCCGCCGCCGGTCCGGTGACGCGGGTGCTGCTCGACGCCAACTACCTCTTCCTGGAACCGGCGCCGTACCACCGCGGGACGACCCGGCTGGTCTCCCGGTCCGGGCACCACCCGGAGGGTGTGGACGTCGGCACCCCGTGGTCGGGTCCGGAGAACCTCCGGCTGGTGCCGGTGGGCTGAGTCGGTGTCGGCCCCCACCGTACGCTGGGGACCATGCTCCGCCGCCTCGACCTGCGCCCCGACGTGCCCGGTGCGCCGCTGCCCCGCCCGGCGACCCTGCGCGGGATGATGCCGCGCGCCGAGCTGGACATCGACGCCGCGCTCGACGCGGTGCGCCCCCTGGTGGAGGACGTGGCCGAGCGCGGTGCCGCCGCCGCGCTCGACGCCACGGAGCGGTTCGACAAGGTCCGCCCGGAGACCGTGCGGGTGCCGGCCGCGGCGGTCGCCGCCGCCCTGCGCGACCTCGACCCCGCGGTGCGCGAGGCACTGGAGACGTCGATCGGGCGGGCCCGCACGGTGCACGCCGACCAGCGCCGGGCCGACGTCGTGACGCAGGTGGTCCCGGGCGGCACCGTCACCGAGCGGTTCGTCCCCGTCCGCCGGGTCGGCCTCTACGCGCCCGGCGGGCTCGCGGTCTACCCGTCGTCGGTGATCATGAACGTGGTCCCGGCCCAGGCGGCGGGGGTGGAGTCGCTGGTCGTCGCCTCCCCGGCGCAGGCCGAGTTCGGCGGCCGGCCGCACCCGACGATCCTGGCCGCGGCGGCGCTGCTCGGCGTCGACGAGGTGTGGGTGGTCGGCGGCGCGCAGGCCGTGGCGCTGATGGCCCACGGCGGTACCGACACCGACGGCGCCGAGCTGGAGCCGGTCGACATGGTGACCGGGCCGGGCAACGTCTACGTCACCGCCGCGAAGCGGATGCTCCGCGGCCTGGTCGGGATCGACGCCGAGGCCGGCACCACCGAGATCGCGATCCTCGCCGACGCCACCGCCGACGCCGCGCACGTCGCCGCTGACCTGGTCTCGCAGGCCGAGCACGACCCGAACGCGGCGTCGGTGCTGGTCACGGACTCCGACGAGCTGGTCCGGCAGGTCGAGGCGGAGCTGGAGACCCGGGTCGGGGCGACCAAGCACACGGAGCGGGTCCGCACGGCGCTGACCGGCCCGCAGTCCGGTGTGATCCTGGTGTCGTCGGTCGACGACGGTGTCGCCGTCGTCGACGCCTACGCCGCGGAGCACCTGGAGATCCAGACCGCCGATGCGGCCGCCGTCGCCGCGCGCATACGGAACGCCGGCGCGATCTTCGTCGGGGCCTGGTCACCGGTCTCGCTCGGCGACTACTGCGCCGGGTCCAACCACGTGCTGCCGACCGGTGGCTGCGCCCGGCACTCCGGCGGGCTCTCGACCGCGACCTTCCTGCGCGGCGTGCACGTCGTCGACTACAGCGAACAGGCGCTGCGCGACGTCGCGGCGCAGGTCGTGACGCTGGCCGACGCCGAGGACCTGCCCGCCCACGGCGAGGCCGTGACCGCCCGCTTCGAGGAGGCCCGGACGTGACCCCCGGTGAGAACGTCCGGCTCGACGAGCTGCCGCTGCGCGCCGACCTGCGCGGGAAGAGCCCGTACGGGGCCCCGCAGCTCGACGTCGCGATCCGGCTGAACACCAACGAGAACCCGTACCCGCCGCCGCCGGAGCTGGTGGCCGACATCGCCTCCGCCGTGGAGGAGGCCGCCCGGGAGCTGCACCGCTACCCGGACCGCGACCACGTCGCGCTCCGTGCGGACCTGGCCACCTACCTGTCCCGGCAGACCGGTGTCGAGCTGACGCGGGAGAACCTGTGGGCGGCGAACGGCTCGAACGAGATCCTGCAGCAGCTGCTGCAGGTCTTCGGCGGCCCGGGCCGCACCGCGCTCGGGTTCGTGCCGAGCTACTCGATGCACCCGATCCTCGCGTCCGGCACGCAGACCGAGTTCGTCGGTGTCCCGCGCCGCGACGACTTCACCGTCGACGTCGAGGCCGCCGTCGCGGCGCTCCGCGACCGGGCGCCGGACGTCACCTTCATCACCAGCCCGAACAACCCGACCGGGCAGTCGATCGCCCCGGAGGACCTCGCCCGCCTGGTCGACGCGGCGCCCGGGATCGTGATCGTCGACGAGGCCTACGCCGAGTTCGCCGAGGCCACCGGCCGCCCGAGCGCGACCACGCTGCTCGCGACGCACGGCCACAAGCTCGTGGTGTCGCGGACGATGAGCAAGGCGTTCGCGTTCGCCGGGGGCCGGCTCGGCTACCTCGCGGCCGCGCCCGCCGTCGTCGAGGCGTTGCAGCTGGTGCGGCTGCCGTACCACCTGTCGGTGCTGACCCAGGCGTCGGCGCGGGCCGCGCTGCGGCACGCCGACGCCACCCTCGGCTCGGTCGCGCTGCTCGCCGCCGAGCGCGACCGCGTGTCGGGGGAGCTGGCCGCCGCGGGTTACGACGTGGTGCCCAGCGACGCCAACTTCATCCTCTTCGGCCGGTTCGCCGACGCCGGGCGCGCCTGGAAGGGATTCCTGGAGCGAGGCGTCCTCATCCGCGACAGCGGGATCCCCGAGCGGTTGCGTGTCACGCTCGGCACGCCCGAGGAGAACGACGCCTTCCTCGCCGCCGCCACCGACCTCGCCACGAAGGAGCTGCTGTGAGCAACCGAGTGGGGCGCGTCGAGCGCGTCACCAAGGAGACCCGGATCACCGTCGAGATCGACCTCGACGGCACCGGCCGTAGCGAGATCGACACCAAGGTGCCGTTCTACGACCACATGCTCGACGCGTTCGGCAAGCACGGCTCGTTCGACCTGTCGGTCCACGCCGACGGTGACACCGAGATCGACGCCCACCACACCGTCGAGGACGTCGCGATCGTGCTCGGCCAGGCGATCCGGCAGGCGCTCGGCGACAAGACCGGGATCCGCCGGTTCGGCGACGCGTGGATCCCGATGGACGAGGCGCTGGCCCAGGCCGTCGTCGACGTCTCCGGGCGGCCGTACACGGTCTGCACCGGCGAGCCGGAGATGATGCGCGGCTTCGTCGTCGGCGGGCACTACCCGACCGTGCTGAACAAGCACGTGTTCGAGTCGCTGGCCTTCCACGGCCACCTCGCGCTGCACGTGCGGGTGATCGACGGCCGGGACCCGCACCACATCACCGAGGCGGAGTTCAAGGCCGTCGCGCGGGCGTTGCGCGCCGCGACCGAGGCCGACCCGCGGGTCACCGGGGTGCCGTCGACCAAGGGCGCGCTCTAGGACCCCGACCGGAGCCGGGCCAGCACCGCGAGCACCCGCCGGTGCCCGGCGGTGTCGGCAGGCAGGTCGAGCTTGGTGAACACCGCGCGGACGTGCTTGTTCACCGCCGCGTCGGACAGCACGAGCGCGGCGGCGATCTCGGCGTTCGACCGGCCCTGCGCCATCAGGTCGAGCACCTCCCGCTCGCGCGGGGACAGCCGCCCGACCGGGTCCCGCCGTCGCCGGACCAGCCGCTGCACGACCTCCGGGTCGAGCACGGTCCCGCCCGCGGCCACCCGCTCGGCGGCGGTCGCGAAACCGGTCACGTCGGCGACCCGGTCCTTCAGCAGGTAGCCGACGCCCGCGCCGTCGCCGGTGTCGAGCAGCGCCTCCGCCGCGACCGGCTCGACGTACTGGGACAGCACCAGCACCGGCAGGCCGGGATCGGCGGTCCGCAGACCGACGGCGGCGCGCAGGCCGTCGTCGGTGTGGTCCGGTGGCATCCGGACGTCGGTCAGCACGAGGTCCGGCCGGTCCCGCCGGACCGCACCGAGCAGCGCCGGGGCGTCGGCGACGGCGGCGACGACGGTGTGGGAGAACCGCTCCAGCAGTGCGACGAGCCCCTCCCGCATGAGGACGGCGTCCTCGGCGACGATCACGCGCACGGCAGCTCCACCGGTAGCAGGGTCGGGCCGCCGGGAGGGCTGGAGAGCCGCACCCGTCCGCCCGCGAGCGCGACCCGCTCGGCCAGCCCGGTGAGACCGGACCCGCCCCCGGGGTCGGCGCCGCCGCGGCCGTCGTCGCGGACCTCGAGGACGAGCTGGTCGGCGTGCCGGCGCCCGGTGACCGTCGCCGACCGGGCCCCGCTGTGCCGGGCGGTGTTGGTCAGGGCCTCGACGAGGACGAAGTACGCGGTCGTCGCGACCCGCGGCGGCAGCAGGCCCGCCGGTCGCAGGTCGACCTCGGTCGGCACCGGGCAGCGCGCCGCGTGGTCCTCCACGGCGGCGGCCAGCCCGTCGTCGGCGAGGGTCCGCGGGTCGAGCCCGCGGACGAGGTCGCGCAGCTCGGCGAGCGCGAGCCCGAGCTGGTCGCGGGCGTCGTCCAACCGGGCCGCCGCGGGGGAACCGTCGGCGGCGTCGAGGCGGGCCAGCCCGAGTGTCACCCCGAGCGCGACGAGCCGTTGCTGCGCACCGTCGTGCAGGTCCCGCTCGATCCGGGCGCGCTCGGTCTCGAACGCGCCGATCAGCCGCCGGGTGGCGACGTCGGCGATCCCCGGCCCCAGCTCGGCGCCACGCGGACCGAGGACGGTGCGGGTCAGCGCGGCCCGCGCACCGGCCCAGGCGGTCACCGTCCACGGCGCCGCGAGGAGCAGCAGGACACCGACGATCACCAGCGGCCACGCCGTCGGGTCGTCGACGGGGGAGAGGGCCAGCAGCACCGGCAGGACGAGGGAGAAGCCGAGGACGCAGGCGTCCAGCGCGGCCAGTCCGGTCGCGACGAGCAGCGCGAACCCGACCTCCCGCCAGGTGACGGCGGCCCGCCACCACGGCCCGGGCGGGCGGGGCGGCGCGGGCAGCGGCTCGTCGTCGACCAGCCGCAGCCGCCGTCGTTCCAGTGCCGCCAGCGGCCGTCCTGCCGACAGGACGGCCAGGACCAGCAGCGATCCGGTGCCGACGGCGAGCGCCGGCCCACCCAGCACCAGTCCGGAGCCGGGCACCGCGAACGCGCCCAGCACGACGGCGCCGAGTGCCGCTCCGGTGACGAGGTAGCCGAGCGAGCGCCACGGCCACGGCGTCGCGAGGAACCGCAGCGGCTGCTGGTCCATCGCCTGCCAGGCCGTCGCGATCCGCACACCCCGCAACGTAGGAGATCGCGGCGCCGCGCGCGGCAGTGCCAGGGCTACCTCCGCTCTCCCGTGCGGGTGACCGCGCCCGGCCCGGTCGCCGGGGTCTGCTCGGGAGCATGACCCCTCCTCTCGAACTGCGGGCCGTCCGCCGGGTGCACTCCGGCGCCGGTCCCGCGGTCGCCGCCCTCGACGGCGTCGACCTCACCCTGCGTCCCGGGACCCTCACCGCGGTGATGGGGCCGTCCGGCTCCGGCAAGTCGACGCTGCTGCACTGCGCGGCCGGGCTCGACGTGCCGACGTCGGGCCACGTGCTGCTCGACGGCACCGACCTCGGTGCGCTGTCCGAACGCCGCCGCACGCTACTGCGCCGCGAACGGATCGGGTTCGTGTTCCAGGCGTTCAACCTGGTCACCTCGCTGACGGCCGCGCAGAACGTGGCACTGCCCGCGCGGCTCGCGCGGCGGCGCGTCTCTCGGGACGCGGTGACGGCGGCCCTGGACGAGGTCGGGCTCGCCGACCGCGCCGGGCACCGCCCCGCACAGCTGTCCGGGGGGGGGAGGGGGGGGCAGCAGCGGGTCGCGATCGCCCGCGCCCTGCTGTCCCGCCCGGCGACGGTGTTCGCCGACGAGCCGCCCGGCGCGCTCGACTCGACGTCGTCGGCGCAGGTCCTGGGGCTGCTGCGGCGGTGCACCGACGTGGCCGGGGTGACGACGCTGATGGTCACCCACGATCCGGCGGCCGCGGCCTGGGCGGACGAGGTGGTGGTGCTGCGCGACGGTCGCCTGCACGAGCGGTTCGGCGTCCCGGGCCGGCCGGGGGACGGGGACACGGCCACCGGGATCGCCCGCCGCGTCGCGGGGCGCGCGGGTGCCGTCCGATGATCGCCGCGGCGAACCTGCGGACCCGGTGGCGGGAGCTGCTCGCGACGGTGCTCGTCGTCGCCGTCGGGGTGGGGCTGCTCGGCGCGGTCCTGCTGGCCGCCGGGGCCGCCCGGCCGCCGGTGCAGGAGCGGCTCTCGGCGACGTCGGCGCTGGTCGTCCCGCCCCGGGTCGCGGAGTTCCGGACTCCGCGGTCCGACGGACGGGTCCCGTGGCCGTCGGCCGGGGCCGCCGCCGTCGCCGACCGGCTCGGCGCGACCCCGGGGACGACGGCGGTGCCCGATCGGTCGTTCCCCGCCGTCCCGATGCCGGGCGGCATCCCGGCCGGGGACCCGGAGGACCGGGAGGGCGGGCACGGCATCGCGAGCCTCGCGCTCGGCGGGTACCGGATCGTCGCGGGCGGGTCGCCGTCGGTTCCCGGCGAGGCCGTCGTCGGGGCGGACCTGGGCCTGCGCCCCGGTGCGGAGCTGCCGGTGCTGTTCGCCGACGCCGTCCGCCCGGTCCGGGTCACCGGCGTCACCGACGGGCCCGGGGTCTATCTGACGGACGCGGAGGCGGCCCGGTTCGCGCCCGGTGTCCGGACGATCGGGGTGCTCGGTCCGGTGCCGGCGTCGCAGGTCCCGCCCGGCGCGGCGGTGCTGACCGGCGACGACCGCGGCGCCGTCGAGCCGGTGCAGGACTCCCGCGTCCGGTACCGCGGCGACCAGCTGCTCGCCGCGCTCGGCCTGCTGACCGGGGTGACGACGGTCGTCGTCGGGTCGGCGGCGCTGTCCACCGCGGTCGCCGGGCGGCGGCGCGAGCTCGGGCTGCTGCGCGCGGTCGGTGCCACGCCCGGCCAGGTCCGGCGGGTGGTGCTGGGGGAGGCCACGCTGGTCGGGGCCGCGGGTGCGGCGCTGGGAACGGCGCTCGCGGCCGCGCTCGGGCCGGCGCTGTACCGGGCGCTCGTCGCGGTGGACGCCGCGCGGCCGGTCGGGTCCGTGCCGGTGACGCCGGGGCCGCTGCTCGTCGCGGCCACGGCGGGGATCGTGCTGGCGCTCGGCGGTGGCCTCGCCGCGTCGAGGACGGCGGCGCGCGCGGTGCCGCTGGACGCCGTCACCGACCGCGGTCCCGCCGGCCGGGCCGGACGGCCGCGGCTGGTCACCGGGCTCGTCGTCGCGGTCGGCGGCGGGGTACTCGCGGTGCTCACCGCCGGTGCGGAGGGCGACGGCCGGATCGGGCTCGCGCTGGCGGCCGGGGCGGTGCTCGTGGTGGCCGCGGCGCTGCTGGCGCCCGCGGTGATCGCCCTGCCCGGTGGGCTCGCCGCCGTCCCGTCCCGGCGCGCACGAGCCCGTGGCTCCGGGCCGCTGTCCGGAGGGGCCGTGCCGGGCCTCGTGCGGACCGGGCTGACCGCCGCACCGGCGCGGTCGGCGGCGGTGGCGGCACCGGCCGTCGTCGCGGTCGGGTTCGCGGTCCTGATCGGCGGCCTGGTCGACACGATGGCGGCGGCCTACCCGGCGCAGCGGACCGCGGTGCTGGCCGGCAGCGTCGCCGTCGAACAGGCAGGGGCGCCGGGGATCCCGGACACCACCGCCCGCGCGCTGTCCGTCCCCGGCGCGCGGGTCCCGCTGCCGACCGTCCTGGTGCTGCGCGGCCCGGCCGGTCCGACCGCGGTGGACGCCGTCGGCACCGCCGACACCGCGCTCGTCCGGCCGGGGGAGGTGGTGCTCTCCGAGCCGGCCGCGGCCGGCCTCGGGGTGGTGGCGGGCGACGTGCTGCCCGTCCGGTTCGCCGACGGCAGCGACCCGGCGCTGCGGGTCTCCCGGGTGCTGCCACCGGACGAGCGGCGCGGGGACGTCGCCGTCGCACGGGACGACGTCCGTGCGCACGACCCGGCCGCGCTCACGGACACGGCGTTCCTCCCCTCGGACGCCGTGCCGGATCCGCCGCCGGCGGGCGTCACCGTGCGGGACGCGCGGTCCTACGCCCTGGCCGACTACGCCGTCGACGCCCAGCTCACCGACGCGCTCGCCGCGCTGCTCGTCGCCGTCTCGTCCGGTTACGGAGGGCTGGCCGTCGTGAACGGCATCGCGGCCGCCACCCGCTCCCGCCGCCCCGACCTCGCGGTGCTCGCCGCGGCCGGTGCGACGCCCGGGCAGCGGATCGCGGTGGCCGCGGCCGAGGCGGGCGCCGCGACGCTCGTCGGGGTCGTGCTGGGCGTCGCGGTCACCGTCGCGCCGCTCCTGGCGGTCGCGTCGGGGCTGTCGGTCGCGACCGGCGCGCCGGTCGCGGTGGTGATCGGTCCCGGGACCGTTGCCCTGGCCGCCGGGGCCTGCCTGGCGGCGGCGGCCGGGACGTCGGCCGTCGTCACGGCCCGCGCCGGGCGGTCCTGACGGTCGGCCACGGACCGGCGACTATCCTGGCCCGGTGACACGGATCGTCGTCCTCGACTACGGCTCGGGAAACCTCCGCTCCGCCGAACGGGCGCTGGAACGCGTCGGCGCGGACGTCACCGTCACGTCCGACTTCGACGCCGCGGTCGAGGCCGACGGGCTCGTCGTCCCGGGCGTCGGTGCGTTCGCGGCCTGCATGAAGGGTCTGCACGAGGTCCGCGGCCCGCAGATCATCGGCAGGCGCCTGGCCGGGGGACGGCCGGTGCTCGGCATCTGCGTCGGGATGCAGGTGATGTTCGAGCGCGGCGTCGAGTTCGGCGAGGACACCGAGGGCTGCGGCGAGTGGCCCGGGACCGTGGAGCGGATCCAGGCCGACGTCCTGCCGCACATGGGCTGGAACACCGTGCGGGTTCCCGACGGCAGCACCCTGTTCGCCGGGCTGGACGACGCGACCCGCTTCTACTTCGTGCACTCGTTCGGTGTGCGACGGTGGGAGCTGCAGGAGTCGCACGCGATCGCCCCGCCGAAGGTCACCTGGACCCACCACGGCGAGGACGTCGTCGCGGCCGTCGAGAACGGGCCGCTCACGGCCACGCAGTTCCACCCGGAGAAGTCCGGAGACGCCGGGGCGACCGTGCTGGAGAACTGGCTGACGTCCGTCGGCTGAGCGGACCCGGTGAGAGGGGATGATCGAGCCTTGCTGCTGAGCGGGGTCGACCACATCGCCACCCTGACCCACGATCCCCGGCGCCTCGGGGCCTTCTACGAGGCGGTGTTCGACGCCGAGATCGGGCCGACCCGGTCGCACGGGCAGGACGCCGAGGAGACGATGACGGTGATGCGGATCGGTCCGCACACCGAGCTCAACGTGTTCACCGTGCCCGGCAGCGACGAGGCCGACCGCCAGACCCCGATGTGGCACCGCGGGCAGCTGGACCACGTCGGTCTGCGGGCGTCGTCGTACGCGGCGTTCGCGACGATCCGGGAGCGGCTGATGGCGCACGGCGCCTCGGACGGCACGGTCAACGACTTCGGCGCGGCCTTCAGCATGTTCTTCCGCGACCCCGACGGTCTCGAGGGCGAGGTGCTCGTCCCCAAGGCGGCCGACGGGTCGCACCCCGTCGGCTGACACCGGCGGGCGCGGGCTCCCCGGCCACCCGCCGCTCGCGTTCCCGCCTGCCGGTGCGGCTCGCCGGCCCGGCCGCGCACCGGTGTGCCTGCCCGCGGTATCGCTCGTCGCACGCGTCCGGGCTCGCTCGTATCGTGGCTGTGGCGCCAGCGCCGTCGCCGCTCCGCCTGCGTCCCGTTCCGGCGGTGACCAGCGGTCTCGCCGGTTCCGCGGGGACGGTGAGAAGTGCGGGATCGCGCCTCCGATCGGCGGGGCTGCGCCCTTTCGCCGACGGGGCTCGCCCGGCTCGGGCGGTGGGCGGGTGGGCCGTCGCGGGATCGACCACGGAGCTGCAGCCTGCCTCGGTGCTGGGTCCGCCTGGGTGTTCTGGCGTGTTGTGGTGCTGGGTCTGGGGTGGTGCCCGGTCGGCCTCGGTGCCCCGGCGCGCGCGGTGCCCGGTCCGCCGCGGTGCCCCGGCCCGTCCCGGCGGCACAGCCCGTCCCGGTGGCACAGCCCGTCGGCACCATGGCCCGCCGCCGATCGATCGGGCCGAGCGGTCGTGTCCTTGCGCCGGATGGGCTCAGGTTCTTCTAGAGGGGACTGTCACGGCACCGGTAGAATCGAACACATGGTCGATCTGGACGGCGATCTGGTCTCGCTGGACGCGGTGCTCGCCGACCCGTGCCCGCACGGGATGCCCCGCAGTCTGTGCGCGCGGCTGTGCGGCGACGACGAACCGTGGGCGGCGACGGTGCACCGGGACCGGCCGGTGGGGCACGGGCTCGCGTTGGAGTGCCAGACCGCGGGCGGGATGAGCGACCTGCTCTCCGACGAGCAGGTGCTCGCCGTGGTGGAAGGGGCAGAGCGGATGGTGCGCTGGGCCTCGGCGTTGCGGACCCGGATGCTGGGCGAGTTCGCGTCCCGGCACCCGGCGGGGTCGCGCGCGGCGCCACCCGACGCGGATCCGCGAGCGGTGTGCGAGGTGTCGCGGTGGTTGCCGGACCAGGTCGCGCTGGTCCTGGGCGTGAGCCGGGACCAGGCGCGGGGCCTGCTGGGGGAGGCGTTGCGGTTCCGGCAGGTGCTGCCGCGGACGCTGTCGACGTGGGAGCCGGGGGAGATCGACGAGCGCCTCGCGTGCGCGATCGGCGACGCCATCGCCGTGTTGTCCGACGAGCTCGCCCGGGAGGTCGAGGACCGGATCCTGGCCGGTGCACCGGGGACGCCGTACCGGCTGCTGCGGGACCGACTGCGTCGCGCGATCGCGCGGGCCGATCCCGACGGCGCCCGGGTCCGGCACGAGCGGGCGAAGGCGGACCGGCGGATGTCGATCAGTCGTGGCGACGAGGGGATGGCCTCGCTGTGGCTGGGCGGCACGGCGGAGCAGACCGAGGCGTCGTGGCGGTGCGTGGACCGGCTGGCCCGGTCGCTCGGCACGGACGATCCGCGGACGTTGGACCAGCGGCGGGTCGACCTGGCTCACCAGCTGTTGCAGGGCACGCTGTCGGTGACCGACCTGGGCAGCGTCTGCGCCGCGGTCGAGGGCGAGCTCGGCAGGGCGGGTGCCGAGGCGGTGTCGGTCGGTGAGGTGGCGTCGATCGGTGAGGCGGTGTCAGTCACCGAGGCGGTGGTCCGGGCGCTCGCGGCGAAGCCGGATCCGTCCGACGTGATCGGGCGCAAGCCGTTGATCCAGGTCGTGGTCTCCCTCGACACCCTGCTCGGCGCGGATCGGCCGGCGGAGCTGGTCGGGCACGGTCCGATCCCGGCGGTCACCGCTCGCGCGCTGGCCGCGGGCGGGGTGTGGCAGCGGCTGGTGACCGATCCGTTGTCGGGCGTGTGCCTGGACCACGGGCGCAGCACCTACCACCCGCCGGAGGGTCTGGCCGACTTCGTGCGGTCGCGGGACGGGACGTGCCGTGGCCCGTCGTGCACCCGGCCGATCCGGGACCTGGATCACCTGGTGCCGTGGGCCGCAGGCGGACCGACGAGCGCGGCGAACCTGCACGGACTGTGCCTGGGGCATCACAAGCTGAAGGACGTGGCGGGCTGGCAGGTCCTGGCCGGGCCGGACGGCGCGTTGACCTGGATCAGCCCGTGCGGCTGGTCGGAGACCACGCGGCCGAAGGACTACCGGTACATCAGCGATCCGCTCGACCGGCGCGCGGACATAGCTGGACCGCGGACGGCCACCGGACCGTCCGACGATCCGGCCGAGCTGACGCCCAGCCCGGATCCCGAAGTGGTCGAAGCCGGGGTGGGAAATCCGTCCGAAGCGCCGCCGTTCTGACCGGTGATCGCTCAGAGCGGACGTGGACCGAGCGTCTGCCCGGTGCTTCGACAGCTCGAGGCGGGGGCACGGCCGCCGGCCGATGCCGGACTTCGCTCCGGTGTACCGGTTGCGCTGATCGGGCCCGTCCGGGAGGAGGGCGTCGCTAGTCTCGCCGGACGCGCCCGACTGGAGGATCCGTGGCCCGTTCGCATGCCCGTCGACGTCGGATGGTCGCCCTGATGGTGGCGACTGTGGCGACGGTGGCCGGCTGCAGCTCTGCCCCGGCGGCTCCGCCCGATCCGTTCCCGCCCCGGCCGGCGGAGATCGACATCGAGCGGCTGGACCCGTGCGCTCTGGTGGGGGCCCGCGCTCGTTCCGACCTCCGAGTGGGGACGGGCAGGCCGGCGACCGCCGTGTCGAGTGGGACGACGACGCGTGCGTGCGGCTGGGGCAGCCTGGACACCCCGTTCGACTACAGCGTCCAGCTGATCCCGCAGGACGCGGCGGATGCCGTGGGTGCCCCCGGAGCGGTCGTCGGCACGATCGCGGGATACGGGACGGTCCGGATCGTGGAGCGTGAGGCCACCTATCCGCTCTGCGAGATCCTCGTCGACGTCGGGGAGGCGCAGCTGATGCGGATCCAGGTGCAGACCGTCGAACGGCAGCGGGGCTCGGGCGCGCCGTACCCGGTCGACCAGGTCTGTGCGCAGGCGGACGCCGCCGCGACCGAGGCACTGGAGAGCGCGCGCCGGAGGGTCTCCTGACATCGGGTTCGCTCGTGCGAACCGGGCTGTGGAGAACCGCGTGGGCGGGATCGTCGGCTCCTACCGTTCCGGGCGTGACGATCGCAGCGAACTCACCCCGCGGAACCGCCTCGGACAGCCTGATGGTGCAGGTCGACGCCCACAACGTCCTGGCGGTGCACGCACTGCTCGCCGCGCAGGCGGAGGCGATGATGGCCGCCCTCCGGGACGCGAACGGGTTGCGCGCCATCCCGCGGTGCGGTGACGACGTCGTGTCCGTCGACGCACAGGCCGTGTTCCAAGCGAAGATCGACTCCATTCTCGACATCCACCAGGCGCACGCCGACGAGGTCCGCGAGGCCGCCGACCGGCTCCGGGAGGCGGCGTTGCAGTACGAGTACACCGACGACGACATCGCCGCCGCGCTCGTTCCCGCCCGCGAACGGCTCGGGCTGCCCGCGCTCAGCTGACCGCGTACTCCCCGCTCCGCAGGTCGAACGTGACGGTCCGCCGGTCGTCGCGCAGCGCGTCGAGCACGTGCCCGACGAGGGCGCCGACGTCCGAGCCCGCGCTGATGCCGGTCGGCAGGGTCCCCGCCACGGCCCGGTCGGCCAGGCCGGTCTCGATGTGCGGCGGGCGGACGTCGAGCACCCGCACGCCCTGCCGTCGCGCGGCCGGGCGGGTCGCGGTCAGCCACGCCGAGAGCGCCGCCTTGGACGCCGAGTAGGTCGCCATCCCGGGCGTCGGGACGTCGGCGAGGATCGCGGAGATCATCGCGACGGTGCCGCCGCCGTCGTCCTTCGGCGGGAACCGGCGCAGCGCGGCCCGGCCCAGCGCCATCGGGGCCTGCGCGTTCACCGTCAGGAGGTGCTCGGTGACCACGTCGGTCTCGGCCTCGTCACCGAACCCCGCCACCCCGATCGCGACGACCAGCAGGTCCAGCCCGCCGAGCGCGTCCGCCGCCTCGTCGACGACGGCGGCGCACCGCTCCAGGTCCAGCGCGTCGAGGGTGAAAGCCGGCTCGTCGCCCTGCCCGGCCGGTGCGGACCGGCCCGCCAGCGCGAGCGTCGCGCCGGCGTCGCGCAGGGCGTCGGTCAGCGCCGCACCGAGCACTCCCGTCGCACCGACGACCAGCGTGCGTGCCCCGGAGAGATCCATGCCGGCGACGGTAGGGCCGCCGGCGCCGGGTCGCGCGCCGAGTTCGACGACGCCGTCCCCGGCCACCCCCGGGCCGTGGGGCGGCCCTGGATACCCTTGGCCCCGTGAGCTTCACGTTGCTTCCCGCGGTGGACGTCGTCGACGGCCAGGCCGTCCGGCTGGTGCAGGGCGAGGCCGGCACCGAGACCGGTTACGGCTCGCCCCTGGAGGCCGCCCTGACCTGGCAGCGCGGCGGCGCCGAGTGGGTGCACCTGGTCGATCTCGACGCGGCGTTCGGGCGGGGCTCGAACGCCGAGCTGCTCGCCGAGGTCGTCGGCACGCTGGACCTGTCCGTCGAGCTGTCGGGCGGCATCCGCGACGACGAGTCCCTCGAGCGCGCGCTGTCGACCGGCGCCGCCCGGCTCAACCTCGGCACGGCCGCGCTGGAGAACCCGGAGTGGTGCCGGCGTGTCCTCGCCGAGCACGGCGACCGGATCGCGATCGGGCTCGACGTCAAGATGATCGACGGACGGCGCCGGGTCGCCGGCCGCGGCTGGACCACCGACGGCGGTGACCTCTGGGAGGCCCTGGAGCGGCTCGACCGCGACGGTGCGGCCCGCTACGTCGTCACCGACGTCTCCAAGGACGGCACGCTGCAGGGCCCGAACGTCGACCTGCTCACCGAGGTCGCGAAGGCGACCACGGCGCCGGTCGTCGCGTCGGGCGGGATCGCCGAGGTGGCCGACCTGGTCCGGCTCGCCGAGGTCGCCGCGACCGGCGTGAACATCGAGGGCTCGATCATCGGGAAGGCGCTCTACGCCGGCCGGTTCACCCTGCCGGAGGCGCTGGAGGCCGTCTGGAAGGTGGGTGCGTGATGGGCGTCGCGGTCCGCGTCATCCCCTGCCTGGACGTCGACGCCGGGCGCGTGGTGAAGGGCGTCAACTTCAAGGAGCTCCGCGACGCGGGCGACCCGGTCGAGATGGCCCGCGTCTATGACGCGGAGGGCGCCGACGAGCTGACCTTCCTCGACGTCACGGCGTCGTCGTCGGACCGCGGGACGATGATCGACGTCGTCCGGCGCACGGCCGAGCAGGTGTTCATCCCGCTGACCGTCGGCGGCGGCATCCGCACCCCCGACGACGTCGACCGGGTGCTCCGCGCCGGTGCCGACAAGGTCGGTGTGAACACCGCGGCGATCGCCCGGCCGGAGCTGCTGCACGAGATGTCGCGGCGGTTCGGCTCGCAGTGCATCGTCCTGTCGGTCGACGCCCGCCGGGTCCCGGAGGGCGGGCAGCCGCAGCCGTCGGGCTGGGAGGTCACCACGCACGGCGGCCGACGTTCCGCGGGGATCGACGCCGTCGAGTGGGCCGAGCGCGGCCAGGAGCTGGGCGTCGGCGAGATCCTGCTCAACTCGATGGACGCGGACGGCACCCGCGCCGGGTTCGACCTGGAGATGATCGAGGCCGTCCGGAAGGTGGTCGACGTCCCGGTGATCGCCTCCGGCGGTGCGGGCGCGGTCGAGCACTTCACCCCGGCCGTCCGCGCCGGCGCCGACGCCGTGCTCGCGGCCAGCGTGTTCCACTTCGGACAGCTGCGGATCGGCGAGGTCAAGGACGCGATGCGCGACGGGGGAGTGGAGGTCCGATGAGCACGCGGGTCACCGAGTCGGCGCTGGACCCTGCGGTCGCCGCCCGGCTCAAGCGCGACGCCGACGGCCTGGTCTGCGCGGTCGTCCAGTCGCGGGCCGGTGAGGTGCTGATGGTCGGCTGGATGGACGACGAGGCGCTGCACCGCACGCTGACCACCGGCCGCGGCACCTACTGGTCCCGGTCCCGGCAGGAGTACTGGGTCAAGGGCGACACGTCGGGGCACGTGCAGCACGTGCACGAGGTGCGGCTGGACTGCGACGGCGACGCCGTGCTCGTCGTCGTCGACCAGGAGGGCCCGGCCTGCCACACCGGCACCCGGACCTGCTTCGACACCGACGTCCTGCTCGCCGCCGAGTAGCGGAGCAGCGGAGTAGCGGAGAGCAGCGGAGCAGCGGTTACGGATGCACCGGCGGCATCGGGGGCACCGGTGGCGCCGGCTCCGGGGGCGCGCTCGTCACCCAGCGGATCCCCGCGGTGATCAGCGTCCCGCCGGCCCGGACGACGGTCGCCTCGGTGACCGGCAGCCACGGCAGCCGCAGCGGCATCCGCGCCCAGCGCGGCAGCAGGCCCACCGACGCGGCCGCCAGCACGCCGTAGGGCACCCGCGCGGTCAGCGGCAGCGGCGGTTCCAGGAGCAGGAACCGGGCGGCGTCGCGGGCCTCCGGGGTGCCGCGCAGCTCCGGCCGGTACCCCTCCATCTGTGCGGCCAGCTCCGCGGCCGTCTCCGGTGGGTCCGGCACGCCCAGCGCGCGGGCGACGCGAGCGGTGTCGGCGACGTAGCGGTCCCGGCCCGCCGCGTCGAGCGGCTCGCTGCCGTAGCGGTCGTGCGCGGTGAGGAAGCTGTCGATCTCGGCGACGTGCACCCAGCGCAGCAGGTGCGGGTCCGACGCCGAGTAGGGGCGCCCGTCCGGCGCCGTCCCCTGCACGTACCCGTGCGCGTGCCGGATCCTCGCGATGACGCGCTCGGCCTCCTCGGCCGGGCCGAACGTCGTCGCGGCCAGGAAGTACGACGTCCGCTGCAGCCGTCCCCACGGGTCGCCGCGGAACCCCGAGTGCCCCGCGACGCCGGCCATGGCGAGCGGGTGCAGCGACTGCAGCAGCAGCGCGCGCAGCCCGCCGACGAACATCGACGCGTCGCCGTGCACCCGGCGGATCGGGGCGTCGTCGTCGAACCAGCGGGGGCCGTCGGCGCCGAGGATCCGGGCCCGGCGGCCGGAGCCCTCGTCGCCGGCGACCCGGGAGAACACCGCCGAGCCGACCCGGGACCGCAGGGCCGCGAGCCGGTCGGTGACGGCGCCGGGCAGCAGCGCGACGGGATCGGTCATCACCTCAGTGTGCGGGCGGCGCCGGGACCCGGCCACCGCGCCGCCGGGCGGCCGCCTCCGGCTGCGCCGACCGGGCCACGGTGGGCACGGGACCGGCGCGGCGCGACCCGGAACGGCCGCGACCTGGGGTAGGACGGTCCCCGGGACGGCCGGGCCGAGGGGAGCGACATGACCGTCGGGGTGCTGCTGGTGGACGACGACGCGGTCCGCGCCGGCCTGCGCGCCGTGGTCGCCGCCGAGCCAGATCTCACCGTCGTCGGGGAGACCGCCCGGGGTGCCGAGGCACCGGGGCTGGTCGCCTGGCTGCGCCCCGACGTCGTCCTCGCCGGCGTGCGGTTGCACACCACCGGCGACCTCACCGTCACCCGGGACCTGCTCGCCCGGCCGGACCCGCCGCGCGTGCTGGTGCTGACGACGTTCGGCCACGACCGCCGGGTGTACGACGTGCTCTGTGCGGGAGCGTCCGGGTTCCTGCTCCGGCGCACCCCGTCCCGCGACGTCGCCCGCGCCGTGCGGACCGTCGCGGCGGGGGAGGCGCTGCTGTTCCCCGCCGCCGTCCGCGAGCTGGTCGCCGGGTTCGCGCCCGCCGGCGGGGACCGGCTGGCCGGGGCGGGGCTGACCGCCCGCGAGGGCGAGGTGCTGCGACTGGCGGCGCGGGGGCTGTCCGACGCCGAGATCGCCGACGAGCTGCGCCTCGACGTGCCGACGGTGACGGCGGACGTCGCGGCGGTGCTCGCCAAGACCGGCGCACGGCACCGGACGCAGGCCGTCGTGACCGCCTACGCCTCCGGGTTCGTCGACCCCAGGTTCCCGGTCAGGTAGCGCTGCACGGTCGGGCCGATCGACGCGACGAGCTCCTCCCGGGAGGCCGACGCCAGCGGTTCCAGCCGCACCACGTACCGCATCATCCCCAGCCCGATCAGCTGCGACGCGACCAGCGCGCCCCGTTCCGCGTGCCGGTCCGGCGACACCCGCTCCGTCACCGGCTGCAGGATCACCCGGGTGACGAACTCGCGCAGCATCCGGGCGGCGAACTCGTGCCCGGCGACGCTGCGCAGCAGCGCGGCCATCGCACCACCGTCGCCGGCGGTGTCCCACACGGAGAGGAAGCCGCCGACCACCCGCTCGCCGACGTCCCGCGGGTCGCCGCCGAGCACCTCGGCCCGCACCCGGGCCGGGTCGATCTCCAGCTCCAGGGTCGCGACGAACAGCTGGTCCTTGCCACCGAACCAGTGGTTGACCATCGCCGCGTCCACCCCGGCGCGCTCCGCGATCCGGCGGACGGTGGCGCCCTCGTAGCCGCGCTCGGCGAACTCGGCGCGGCCCGCCGCGAGCAGCGCGGCCCGGGTGTCGGTGCCGCCCGAACGACGCCCGCGGCGCCGCCGGGGCTGCTCGGCGTCGGCCTGGGAGGCGGTCATGACCCCATCTTCACCCGCCCGACCGTGCCCGTCACGGTGGGGGACAATGCTCGCCATGACCGCTGTGCCCGGCACCACGACCGTCCTCTCGGCCGCAGCGTTGGGAGCGGTGAGCCCGAGCCGCGAGGAGTTCCGCGAGCTCGCCCGCGCGCACCGGGTGATCCCGGTGACCCGGCGCCTGCTGGCCGACGACGAGACCCCGGTCGGCGTCTACCGCAAGCTGGCCGACGGCCGTCCCGGCACCTTCCTGCTGGAGTCCGCGGAGAACGGCCGGTCCTGGTCGCGCTGGTCGTTCGTCGGGGCGCGCAGCGCCGCCGCGCTGACCGCCGTCGACGGCGAGCTGCGCTGGACCGGTGAGGTGCCCGACGGCCTGCCCACCAGCGGCGACCCGCTCGACGCGCTGCGCACCGTCGTCACCGAGCTGCACTCCGAGCCGCTGCCCGGCCTGCCCCCGCTGACCGGCGGGATGGTCGGCTACCTGGGCTACGACGTCGTCCGCCGGGTGGAGCGGATCGCCGACCCGGACGACCCGGCCGTCGACGACCTGCAGCTCCCGGAGCTCGTGATGCTGCTGGCCACCGACCTGGCCGCGCTCGACCACCACGAGGGCACGGTCACCCTCATCGCGAACGCGATCAACTGGGACGCCTCGGACGAGCGCGTCGACCAGGCCTACGACGACGCCGTCGCCCGGCTGGACCGGATGACCGGCGAGCTGGGGGCCGCGGCGCCGTCGTCGGTGGCGGTGTACCGGCCGGGCGAGCCGCAGTTCCTCCGCCGCCGCACCCCGGCCGAGCACCACGCCGCGATCGAGGACGCGAAGGAGCAGATCCGGGCCGGCGAGGCCTTCCAGATCGTGCTCTCGCAGCGCTTCGAGATGGAGTGCGACGCCGACCCGCTCGAGGTCTACCGGGTCCTCCGCACCACGAACCCGAGCCCGTACATGTACCTGCTCAGCCTGGAGGACGCGGCGGGCGGGCCGCCGTTCTCGATCGTCGGGTCCAGCCCGGAGGCCCTGGTCAGCGTGCTCGACGGCCGCGCGACGACGCACCCGATCGCCGGTACCCGGTGGCGCGGCGCGACCGACGAGGAGGACGAGCTGCTCGAGAAGGAGCTCCGCGGCGACGAGAAGGAGCGCGCGGAGCACCTGATGCTCGTCGACCTCGGCCGCAACGACCTGGGCCGGGTCTGCGAGCCGGGCACCGTCACCGTCCGGAACTTCTTCGAGATCGAGCGCTACAGCCACGTCATGCACCTGGTCTCGACGGTCACGGGGCTGCTGCGCGGCGGACGTACGGCGTTCGACGCCGTCGTCGCCTGCTTCCCGGCGGGCACCCTGTCCGGCGCGCCGAAGGTCCGGGCGATGCAGGTCATCGACCGGCTGGAGCCGACCCGCCGCGGCCAGTACGGCGGCATCGTCGGCTATCTGGACTTCGCCGGGAACGCCGACACCGCGATCGCCATCCGTACCGCGATGATCCGCAACGGGACGGCCTACGTGCAGGCCGGCGGCGGGATCGTCGCCGACTCCGACCCGGCCGCCGAGGACACCGAGTGCCTCAACAAGGCCAGGGCGGTGCTGTCGGCCGTCGCGGCCGCGGGCTCCCTGCGGCCACCCGAGACGAACGGGTCCACCCCGTGACGGCCGCCGCCCCGGAACGCACCGATCGGCGGGCCCTCGGGCTCGTGGTCCTCGGCCTGCTGGCCGGGGCCGCGGCGCTGTGGGGATCCGGATCGGCGGCCTGGTTCGGCGTGGCGGTGCCGACGGGGACCCGCGGCACCGTCGAGGCGACCGCGACCGGGGCACAGCTGCAGCCGGCGGTGACGGCGGTCGCGGCGTTGCTGCTGGCGGCGGTCGCCGCGCTGGTGGCCCTGTCCGGCATCGCGCGCCGGCTGCTGGGCGTGCTCGTCGGGCTGGCGGCGATCGCCGCCGTCGGGCTGACGGTGCGGCTGCTCGTCGTCCCGCCGACGGCGGCCGAGCTCGCCTCGGCCCGGTCCGGGCTCACCGCGCCGAACGCGCCGGGTGGGATGGGCGCGGTGACGGCGACCCCGTGGCCGTGGCTCGCCGTCGCGGGTGGTGTGCTCGCGCTCGGGGCGGTCGTGCTCCTGGTGGTCCGGGAACCCCGGCTGCCGCGGCTCGGTGCGCGCTACTCCGCTCCCGGGGCACGGGAGCGGGCGACGGAGTCGGACCCGGACCGCGCGGCCTGGGAACGGCTGGACGCGGGCGGCGACCCGACGGTGGGGCCGCGTGAGGGGGAGAACTAGCATGGCGCCGACGACGGACGACGCGCGAGGTGGAGAAGGAGTCGACACGGTGGGCACGGGACAGCACGACGGAGCCGGCGGCGGTGTGCCGAGCGTCCTGGAATCCATCGTGGAGGGTGTCCGGGAGGACCTCGCCGAGCGGGAGAAGGCGGTCGATCTCGAGGAGATCAAGCGCCGGGCCGCGGCCGCGGCGCCTCCCCGGGACGCGATGGCCGCGCTGCGCGAGCCCGGTGTCGGCGTCATCGCCGAGGTGAAGCGGGCGAGCCCGTCCAAGGGGTCGCTGGCCGACATCCCGGACCCGGCCGACCTGGCGGAGACCTACGCCGACGGCGGCGCCCGCGTGATCAGCGTGCTCACCGAGCAGCGCCGGTTCGGCGGCTCGCTCGCCGACTTCGACGCCGTCCGTGCGCGGGTCGACGTCCCGCTGCTGCGCAAGGACTTCATCGTCACGCCGTACCAGGTGCACGAGGCCCGCGCGCACGGCGCGGACGTCGTGCTGCTGATCGTCGCCGCGTTGGAGCAGCCGGTGCTGGACTCGCTGCTCGACCGGGTCGAGTCGCTCGGGATGACCCCGCTCGTCGAGGTGCACACCGAGGAGGAGTGCGACCGCGCGCTGGAGGCCGGTGCGACGCTGATCGGCGTCAACTCGCGCAACCTGCACACCCTCGAGGTGAACCGCTCGGTGTTCGGCGAGATCGCGCCCGGACTGCCCTCGAACGTGATCAAGGTGGCCGAGTCCGGTGTCCGCGGCCCCGGTGACCTGCTCACCTACGCCGGCTGGGGCGCCGACGCGGTGCTCGTCGGCGAGGGCCTGGTGACCAGCGGCGATCCCGCCTCCGCGGTCCGCGGCCTGGTCGCCGCGGGGTTCCACCCGTCCTGCAGCCGCACCGGCGCCTGAACCAGTGCTCGCGTCCGCACTCACCCCGGCCGTCACCACCGCGCTCGCCGCCATCCCGAGTCCGGACCGTGGTGTCTGGCACCTCGGCCCGATCCCGATCCGCGCGTACGCGCTCTGCATCGTCGCCGGCATCGCGCTCGCGCTGTGGTGGGGGGAGAAGCGGCTCGTCGCCCGCGGCGGGCGGCCCGGCACGGTGCTCGACGTCGCCGTCTGGGCGGTCCCGTTCGGCCTGGTCGGCGGGCGGCTCTACCACGTCGCGACCGACTGGCAGACGTACTTCGGACCCGGCGGCGACCCGCTCGGCGCGCTGGAGATCTGGAACGGCGGGCTCGGCATCTGGGGCGCCGTCGCGCTCGGTGGTGTCGGTGCGTGGATCGGCTGCCGGCGCCTCGGCGTCCCGCTGCCGGTCTTCGCCGACGCCGTCGCGCCCGGAATCGTCGTCGCGCAGGCGGTCGGCCGGCTCGGCAACTGGTTCAACCAGGAGCTCTACGGCGGCCCGACGACGCTGCCGTGGGGGCTGGAGATCTACCGGCGGGTGGATCCGGCGACCGGGCTGGAGGACGCCCTCGGCGGCGTCGCGATCGACCCGACGCCGATCGCGGTCGTCCATCCGACGTTCCTCTACGAGCTGCTGTGGAACCTCGCCGTCGCCGCGGTCGTGGTGTTCGCCGACCGCCGGTTCCGGCTCGGCCACGGCCGCACCTTCGCCGTCTACGTCGCGGGCTACACACTCGGCCGGTTCTTCATCGAGCTGATGCGCACCGACCCCGCCACCCGGGTGTTCGGCGACCTGCGGATCAACGTCGTCGTGTCCGCCGTGGTGTTCGTCGGTGCGGTCGCCTACATCGCGTTCGCACCGAAGGGGCGCGAGGACTTCCGGCAGGCCGACCCCGAACCGGACCCCGACGAGGAGTCCGCGCCCGACCGCACGGAGGCGTGAGCGCCGTGGCCGGCTTCTCCGGCTTCGGCGACGCCGCGGTCGAGTTCTACGACGGCCTGCTCGCCGACAACTCCCGGGCGTACTGGACGGACAACCGCGAGGTCTACGAACGCGACGTCCGCGCCCCGATGCTCGCCCTCCTCGCCGACCTGGAGGACGAGTTCGGCGCCGGGAAGGTCTTCCGCCCGCACCGCGACGTCCGGTTCTCCGCGGACAAGACGCCGTACAAGACGCACTGCGGCGGCTACACCGCACCGTTCTACGTCGAGGTGTCGTCCGAGGGCATGCTCGCCGCGGGTGGCTACTACATGATGGCGCCCGACCAGGTCGCCCGGTTCCGCACGGCGGTGGACGACGAGCGCCGCGGCGAGGATCTCCGCGACCGGCTGGCGGCCGCCGAGAAGGACGGGCTGGCCGTCGGCGGGGAGACCCTCAAGACCCGCCCGCGTGGCACCGACCCCGACCACCCGCGACTGGACCTGCTGCGGCACAAGGGCCTCTTCGTGTCCCGCCGGTGGCCGCCGGACGAGGTCCTGCACGGCCCGCGGGCCAGGGACCGGGTCCGGAAGGTCTGGCGCGCAGCGGGTCCGCTCGCCGAGTGGCTGGCCGACCACGTCGGGCCGAGCGAGCAGCCCCGCCGCTGAGCGGCAGCGGTGCCGGGTCACAGGACTGCTGCGGCCGCCACTGCGTTCTGCCGGCCTGTCCTGCCGGCCTGTCCTGCCGGCCTGCGTGGCCCGCCGGGGGTGCCCTTCCGTCGAATCGCTTCCTCAGGCAGCGAAGTCCGGCAAGGGATCGGTCCTGGGCCCCGGGCCGGGTGTCCGGCGGTGTGTGTGCGATCCCCCCCCGGGGTGTCCTTCTGCGGAATCGCTTCCCCGAGCAGCGATTCCAGGAAAGGGCACCTGCGGATCCGGGCTCGCGCACCGGGGACGGCGTCCGCGGTGGTGTGTCGCCGGGGTCCTCGGTCTCGAACCGCTGACTCGGCCGGCGAGCAGCGCCGCTCAGCCGAGCCGCGAGCGTCCGGAGCGTTCCCCGGTGCGCAGCCGGGCCGTCGCGAGGTACAGGCCGAGTCCGAGCACGGCGCCGGCGACGTCGGTGAGTCCGTCCAGCACGTCGCCGCTGCGGCCGATCGGCAGCGCGGCCTGCAGCACCTCGGACGCCGCCGCGTACACGACGAGCCCGCCCAGCAGCGGCCACGGACGCAGCCCCGCGGTGCGCCCGGTCCAGGCGAGCAGGGCGAAGACGAGCAGGTGCACGATCTTGTCGGTGCCGGGCGGTGCGGTCGGCTCCCCGGATGCCGGGGTGAACAGCACGACCAGGCTGAGCAGGACCGCGAGGACGAACGGCTGGACACGCACGACCCCAGTCTCCTCCACCGGCTCCACCCGACCGGACACCGACTGGCCTTGCGCCGGGAACCTGATCGTTCCAGTACAGCGCTACGCTGGTCCCGTGACACGTCGAACCAAGATCGTTTGCACCATCGGGCCGGCCACCGCGACACCTGACCGGATCCGGGATCTCGTCGACGCCGGGATGGACGTGGCCCGGCTCAACTTCAGCCACGGCGATCGCGAGGACCACAAGCGCGTCTACGACATGGTCCGTGACGCCGCCGACTCCAGCGGTCGCGCCGTCGGCGTCCTGGCCGACCTGCAGGGCCCGAAGATCCGCCTGGGCCGGTTCACCGACGGGCCCACCGAGTGGCGCACGGGCGAGGAGGTGCGGATCACGTGCGACGACGTGGCCGGCACCCACGACCGCGTCTCCACCACCTACAAGGGACTCGCGCAGGACGCGAAGGTCGACGACCGCATGCTCGTCGACGACGGCAAGGTCGGCCTGCGGGTCGTGGCCGTCGAGGGCAACGACGTCGTCTGCCGGGTCACCGAGGGCGGCCCGGTGTCCGACAACAAGGGCCTCTCCCTGCCGGGGATGAACATCTCGGTGCCGGCGCTGTCGGAGAAGGACATCGCCGACCTCGAGTTCGCGATGGCGCTGCGGGCCGACGTCGTCGCGCTGTCGTTCGTGCGCAGCCCCGCCGACATCGAGCTCGCCCACAAGATCATGGACCGCACCGGCTACGGCCGGGTCCCGGTCGTCGCGAAGCTGGAGAAGCCGGAGGCGGTCGACAACCTCGAGGCCGTCGTCCTGGCCTTCGACGGGATCATGGTCGCCCGCGGCGACCTCGGCGTCGAGCTGCCGCTGCAGAACGTCCCGCTGGTGCAGAAGCGCGCGGTGCAGATCGCCCGGGAGAACGCCAAGCCCGTCATCGTGGCCACCCAGATGCTGGACTCGATGATCACCAACTCGCGGCCGACCCGCGCCGAGGCGAGCGACGTGGCGAACGCGGTCCTCGACGGCACCGACGCCGTGATGCTCTCCGGCGAGACGAGCGTCGGCCGGTTCCCGATCAAGACGGTGCGGACGATGGCCGAGATCGTCGAGGCCGTCGAGTCCGGCCCCGCGACCGTGCCGCCGCTGAACCACGTGCCGCGCACCAAGCGGGGCGTGCTGTCGTACGCGGCCCGCGACATCGGCGAGCGGCTCTCGGCGCGTGCGCTGGTGGCGTTCTCGCAGTCTGGTGACACCGTGCGCCGGCTCGCCCGGCTGCACACCCGGCTGCCGCTGCTGGCCTTCACCCCCGAGCCTGCGGTCCGCAGCCAGCTCGCGATGACCTGGGGTGTGGAGACCTTCCTGGTCGACAAGGTGGACTCGACCGACGCCATGGTCCGGCAGGTCGACCACGCGATCCTGTCGATCGGCCGGTTCAAGCCGGGCGACCTCGTCGTGATCGTCGCCGGCTCGCCGCCCGCGACCGTCGGCTCGACCAACCTGATCCGGGTGCACCGCCTGGGCGAGGACGATCTCACCTGATCCCGCATACTCCCGTCCCGTGAGCCCCGCCGAACCCGTTCCCGCGACCGAGCCGCAGGCGACCGCCGCCGACGGCGAGCCGCGCGGCCAGGCCGTCCTCGACGACCTGGTCTCGCTGCTGGACCTCGAACGCCTGGAGGACAACCTCTTCCGCGGCGTGAGCCCGCCGGTCTCGCTGCCCAGGGTGTTCGGCGGCCAGGTCGCGGGACAGGCGCTGGTGGCGGCCGGGCGGACGGTGCCCGGCGACCGTCCGGTGCACTCGCTGCACGCGTACTTCATCCGGCCCGGCGACCCGAACATCCCGATCGTCTACGAGACCGAGCGGGTGCGGGACGGGCGGTCGTTCACGACCCGCCGGGTGCTGGCCATCCAGCGCGGCGAGGCGATCTTCTCGCTGTCGGCGTCGTTCCAGATGGAGCAGGACGGGCTGCGGCATTCCGAGCCGATGCCCCAGGGCGTCCCCGCACCGGACCGGATCGACGACCTCGGCGCCCGCGCCGTGCGCGGCGACGGCGGGTGGATGGCCGGGCTGCCCCGGCCGCTGGACATCCGGCTGATCGACGAGCCGGTGTCGTCGCAGCGCTGGACCGGGCCGTCCGACGAGCCGATGCGGTTGTGGCTGCGCGCCGACGGGACGCTCCCGGACGAGAAGCTGCTGCACGTCTGCCTGCTGACCTACGCCAGCGACCTGACGCTGCTCGGCTCCGTCGTCGCCCGGCACGACGCGCCCGCGAACGGCGTGCAGATGGCCAGCCTGGACCATGCGATGTGGTTCCACGAGCCGTTCCGGGCCGACGAGTGGCTGCTCTACACCTGCTACTCGCCGGCCGCGTCCGGCGGGCGCGGGCTGGCGTCGGGCCGGTTCTTCACCGCGGACGGCCGTCTGGTCGCCACGACGATGCAGGAGGGCCTCGTGCGGGTCCGGAAGGGCGGTCGACGATGACGGTCGAGGCGGACGTCGCGGTTCCCAGCGTCAACGGCGGGACCCTGCCCGGGTTCCTGGCCCGGCCGGAGACCGGTGAGCCCGGCCCGGCGCTGGTCATGATCTACGAGGCGTTCGGGATGACCCCGGAGATGCGCCGGATCGCCCGGGAGCTCGCCCGCGAGGGCTACACCGTCCTCATCCCGGACCTGTTCGCCCGCGGGAAGGTGAAGCCGCTGTGCGTCGCCTCCACGATGGCGACGATGGCGTCCGGCCGGGGCGCGGCACTGGGGGACTGCGAGTCCGCGCGACGCTGGCTCGCCGGCCAGCCCACGGTGGACGCCGACCGGATCGGTGCCGTCGGGTTCTGCATGGGCGGCGGATTCGCGATGCTGCTGTCGCAGACCGGGCTGTACCGGGTGGCGGTGCCGTTCTACGGCCGCAGCGGCACCCGGGTGGAGCCCGTCTGCCCGGTGGTCGCCAGCTTCGGCGGCCGGGACGCGCAGTTCGCCGACGGTTACCCGGAACGTCTCGAGGCCGACCTCGCCGAGCGCGGGATCCCGCACGACGTGAAGGTCTACCCCGACGCCGGGCACTCGTTCATGACGCGGACCGAGGGCGTGCTCGGTGCGGCCGCGCGGCGCTCGCCGCTGCACGCGGCCTACGACGAGCCGGCCGCCACCGACGCGACCCGGCGGGTGCTGGAGTTCCTCCGCACCCACCTGTGAACCCCGTCAGGCGCGGAGCGCGGCCACCAGGTCGGCGAAGCGCTCCGGCGGCGGGATCTCACCGGGCACCGTGAACCGCAGCCGGTCCGCGGTCCCGCCCCAGCGCCGGCGCAGCCCGTCGGCGACGCCCGCGGTGTCGCCGGTGGCGCACATGAGGTCGAGCAGGTCGTCGTCGACGAGCGGGACCATGTCGTCCCACCGGCCCTGTTTGGACAGCGCGTTGAGCTCGTCCTGCAGCTCGCCCAGGCCGTGCAGCTCCAGGACGGGCCGGTAGGCGGGGGTCGAGCCGTAGAAGGAGATCCGCCGGCGCACCTCGGCCACGTCGGCGTCGTCGAACGCGACGAACGGCGACAGCGCGATCTCCAGCGGCGCCATGCCCGCCGGACGGTGCTCGGCCACCGCCGGGGCGATGACCTCCTCCAGGTACCGGGTGGTGCAGAACGGGTGCACGAACAGCCCGTCGGCGACCTCCGCCGCCACCCGCAGCATCTGCGGACCGACCGCGGCCACGAACACCGCGGGCGGGCCGTGCGGGTTCGGCGGCGGGACGGACGCCGGCGTCATCAGGGAGTGGTCGTAGAACTCGCCGCGGTGCGCGAGCGGCTCGCCGGTCTCCCAGCTCCGCCAGATCGCCCGCAGCGCGACGACGAACTCCCGCATCCGCGCGGCCGGCCGCGACCACGGCATCGAGAACCGGCGGGTGACGTGCGGCCGGATCTGGCTGCCGAGGCCGAGCACCAGCCGTCCGCCGGAGAACCGCTGCAGGTCCCAGGCCGGGTAGGCGACCGTCATCGGCGTCCGCGCGAAGGCGATCGCGACCGACGGGCCGAGCTGCATCCGCGTCGAGTGCTCGGCGGCGAGCACGAGGGGCAGCAGGCCGTCGGCGCGGTTCTCGCCGTTCCAGGCGCCGTCGTACCCGATCTCCTCGCAGGCCCGGACGTCCCGGGCGACGGTCTCCAGCGAGTCGCGGATGCGCGCGTCGATCCTCATGCGGCGCAGACGGGTCGACAGGGATGTTCCGGGCGTACGGTGCGCATGATCGGACGGTACCCCGCGCCATGCCGCGCGGTCAGGAGGCAGGATGGGGACCGTGAGCGATCACCAGCAGCAGGACCGGGCCTGGGGCTTCCGCACCCGGGCCGTGCACGCGGGCACGGTGCCGGACGCGGAGACCGGATCGCGGGCCGTCCCGATCCACCAGACCACCAGCTACGTCTTCCGGGACACCGACGACGCCGCGGCGCTGTTCGCGCTGCAGAAGTACGGGCTCATCTACTCCCGGATCGCCAACCCGACGGTGTCGGCGCTGGAGGAACGGCTGGCCAGCCTGGAGGGCGGGATCGGCGCGGTCTGCACGGCGTCGGGGCAGTCGGCGGAGTTCCTGACCTTCGCGGCGCTCGCCGGGGCCGGGGACCACGCCGTCGCCGCGGCCGGGCTCTACGGCGGCACGATCACCCAGCTCGACGTCACGCTGCGGCGCTTCGGCGTCGACACGACGTTCGTGCCCGGCACCGACCCGGCCGACTACGCCGCGGCGATCCGCGACGACACGAAGTTCGTGTTCGCCGAGGTGATCTCGAACCCGGGCGGGGAGGTCGCCGACATCGCCGGGCTCGCCGAGGTCGCGCACGCCCGCGGCCTGCCGCTGATCATCGACGCGACGCTGGCGACGCCGTACCTGTGCCGCCCGCTCGAGCACGGTGCCGACATCGTCATCCACTCGGTGACGAAGTTCCTCGGCGGCCACGGCACCACGCTGGGCGGCGTCGTCATCGACGCGGGCACCTTCGACTGGGGCAACGGGAACTTCCCGCAGATGACCGAGCCGGTGCCGTCGTACGGCGGGCTCACGTGGTGGGGCAACTTCCAGGAACTCGGCTTCCTCACGAAGCTGCGGGCCGAGCAGTTGCGCGACGTCGGCGCGACGCTGTCGGCGCACTCGGCGTTCCTGCTGATGCAGGGCGTCGAGACGCTCCCGCAGCGGATGGACCAGCACGTCGCGAACGCCCGCCGGGTCGCGGAGTGGCTGGAGGCCGACCCGCGCGTCGAGTACGTGACCTACCCGGGGCTGCCCTCGCACGAGCACCACGAGCGCGCCGGGCGCTACCTGCCGAACGGGCCGGGCGCGGTCTTCGCGTTCGGTGTGACGGGCGGCCGCGACGCGGGCGCCCGGTTCATCGAGTCGGTGCAGCTGTGCAGCCATCTCGCCAACGTCGGCGACGCGCGCACGCTCGTGCTGCACCCGGCGTCGACGACGCACCAGCAGCTCACGCCCGACCAGCTGGACCAGGCCGGCGTCCCCGCGGACATGATCCGGATCTCGGTCGGTCTCGAGGATCCGGACGACATCGTGTGGGACCTGGACCAGGCCCTCACCGCAGCGCTGAAGGAGGACGCGTGACCTGGGAGAACCCGCCCGCGTGGCGGCGGCAGCGGATCCTGCGCGACACCCGGACCGTCGCGATGGTCGGTGCGTCGCCCAACCCGGCCCGCGCCAGCAACTTCGTCGCGACCTACCTGCTGGCCTCCACCGGGTTCGACGTGTACTTCGTGAACCCGCACGCGACCGAGATCCTCGGCCGCCCGGTGTACCCGTCGCTGGCGGAGCTTCCCGTCGTCCCCGACCTCGTCGACGTCTTCCGGAAGCCGGAGGACCTCCCGGGGGTGCTCGACGACGTGCTGGCGCTGGACCCGCACCCGTCGGTGTTCTGGTTGCAGTTCGGCCTGTTCGACGCCGACCTCGCCCGCCGTGCCGAGCAGGCCGGCCTCGACGTCGTGATGGACCGCTGTCTCAAGGTGGAGCACGCCCGCTTCGCCGGCGGGCTGCACCTGGCCGGGTTCAACACCGGCGTGATCACCTCCCGCCGCCGGGACTGACACACCCGCACCCGGCCCTCCCGGCCCCGCCCTGCCACCCCGCGCCGCTGCCGTCCGGCCGCGGGCGGGGTGGCCGGCGACCACTGCGGACGGTCACGGCCGCAGGCTCCCGACCGTTGCGCCGCGCGTCCGCGCCCGCCGGTCCCGCCCCCGCGCCACCCCCGTGCCATCCCCGCTCCGGCCCTGCTCCGGAACCACGCAGGTAGCACCGTATTTCCCGGATCATGCTGCTCTCTTCGAGTGAAGAATTCTTTTGCCCGGGGGACTCCGGAAACGTGATCACCAGTGATCGAGAACGAGCTGATTCCATTGAGGATCTCTCGGGAAGATCATGCGCCGTCCGATTCACCGGGTCCCCTCTTCCGGTCTAGTGACAGCATTTGCGTCAGCCCGTCCACGGTGTGTCGCACACCTTTACGGCGCAATCCCATGTTGCTCCGGACGAAGGCGTACGGAAATTGACCATTCGCTGTAACGTCGCGCCGGAACGTGACCCGTGCGAGGCTTTGTGCAGTCGGCGTTGCAGCTGATCTCGGTGGGAGCGTCGCGACAGAAGTCGATCTCGACGGTGCGCCGAGCGGTCAAGATCGCATTCTCGTATCGGAGGAGTGGTCATTCATGAGTTCGGCTGCGAAGGTGGGGATGGCGGTGCTCGGGGGTATGTCCTCGGCCGCACGAAGAAGATGAAACTGGCGATCATGCTGGGCGGCGCGCTGGCCGGCCGGAAACTCGATCTCTCGCCCACGGATCTGCTGGGAAAGGGCGCGAAGCTGGCGGCCGGTTCGGCCGACGTGTCGCGACTGCGGGAGGCGATCACCGGGCGTCTGGTGGAGGCCGGGAGGGACGCGGCGCTCGCCGCCGCGGCGAGCCGCATGGAGTCGTTGACGGACTCGCTCGTCGAGCGGGTGGAGAACCTCGGCAAGCCGGTGGAGAAGGTGGCGGACACGGCGGGCGCCGTCGCGGGGTCCACCGCGGACGGTCTGGACGCCGCGCGCCGGACGACGGGGCGGCTCGCGTCGGCGGGCCGGTCCCGCCGGTCGGCCGGGGACTCCGGCCCCGGCGACGTGGGCACGGACGGGGGCGACGACACCGCGGACGACACGGCGGACGACACCGCGGAGGACAGGGACGACTCGGCCGACGACTCGGCCGACGACGCGGTCGACGACACCGCGGCCGACGACGGCCGCCCGGGCACCGGCGGCCGCCGTTCCGGCGCCGCGGCCGGTGACGCGACCGGGGCGACGGCGAAGGCACCGGCACGGCGGCGCACGGCCGCGTCGGCGGCCTCGGGGGCGGCGAAGACCGCGAAGACCGCGAAGTCGGCGAAGTCGGCGGCGTCCGGCACGGCGTCGCGGTCCCGGGCGCGCAGCACGGGCGGCCGGTCCGGCAGCGGATCGGACTCGGCGTCGGGCACCCGGCGCACAGCCCGCGGTGGCGGCCGCGGCAGCACGACCCGGACCCGCCGCGGGGGCGACGATGCCTGAGGCGAACCCGGCGGACGACGTCGCCGACCAGGCCTCGGGCCTCGCGCAGCTGCCCACGGACCGGTTGAAGGACGCGGCGATGACCCTGCTCGGTGCGGTGACCGACCGGGCGGTCGGGGCGGCTCTGGAGCGGGTCGACGCGCTGACCGGACGGCTCACCGACGTCACCGAGAACGGTGGCGCCGGGCTCGGGGCCGCGCTCGGTGGCGGCACGGCGATGCTGCAGGGCGGGAACCCGGTGACGGGCGCGCTGAAGGGCGGCCTGTCGGCGGCGAAGGACAAGGTGCTCGGCGCGGTCGGGCTCGGCGGCGGCTCGGACGACGACTCCGACGACTCCGGCGGCTCCGGGGGATCCGGCGGTCCGGGCGGCGGGCAGCGCGGCAAGTTCAAGTTCATGAACATCGTCGAGGAGCTCGACGTCGGGGTCCCGGTCCGCGTCGCCTACGACCAGTGGACGCAGTTCGCCGACTTCCCGAGCTTCATGAAGAAGGTGCACAGCGTCGAGCAGGAGTCCGACGAGAAGACCACCTGGCGGGCCCAGGTGTTCCTGTCCAAGCGGACCTGGAACGCGACGATCATCGAGCAGGTCCCGGACAGCCACATCGTCTGGCGCTCCGGCGGCGCGAAGGGCTACGTCAACGGCATCGTGACGTTCCACGAGCTCGCGCCGCAGCTGACCAAGGTCCTGCTGGTCCTGGAGTACTACCCGGTCGGGCTGTTCGAGAAGACCGGGAACGTCTGGCGTGCCGTGGGCCGGCGGGCCCGGCTCGAGTTCAAGCACTACCGCAGGCACGTCATGGTCGAGACGCTCGTGAACCGCGAGGAGCTCGAGGGCTGGCGCGGGGAGATCCGCGACAGCGAGGTCGTCAGGACCCACGAGGAGGCGCTCGAGGAGGAGCGTGCCCGGGAGGACGAGGAGTACGACGACGACGCCTACGACGAGTACGACGACGGCGCCGACGAGGAACTCGAGGACGACGAGGGCGAGGCCGCCGAGTACGCCGACGACGACGTCGAGGAGCCGGCCGGCGGGCCCGACGACGAGTTCGAGGAGTTCGACGAGGACGAGGTCGTCGACGAGGTCCCCGAGGACGAGGACGGCGACGACCTGGACGTCGAGGACCTCGACGAGGACCTGGACGCCGGCGAGTACGCCGACGACGACGAACCCGAGGAGCCGGAGCCCGCGGACGACGGTGGCCGCAACGGGTCCGGCGGCCGCCGGGGCCGTACCGCCCCGCGCCGCCGCAAGGCCGGTGCGTCCTGATCCGGCGGCACCGGCCGGGCCTTCCACGCCGTACGAGAGGAGGGGATGACGGGTGACCGTCAGCCGTCAGGAAGGGGGCCGGGTCTCCCGCGCACCGCAGGGGGACCTCGCCCAGGTGATCGACCTGATCCTGGAGAAGGGCCTGGTCATCGACGTGTTCGTGAAGGTGTCGCTGGTCGGCATCGAGCTCGTCACGATCGACGCGCGGATCGTGGTCGCCAGCGTCGACACCTACCTCCGCTTCGCCGAGGCCACCAACCGGCTCGACCTGCACCAGAAGGGCGGCAAGGACCTCGGGCAGGTCGTCAGCGGGCTCACCGAGAGCGCGTACGAGGGTGGCGCGAAGGGCACGACGCGCGGCGTCCTGGAGGCGGGGAAGGAGAAGTTCGACGAGTTCCGCGGTGAGCGCAAGGGGGAGAAGCGCAGGTGAGCGAGGGAACGGCCGGGAACGGCGTCTACGTGTACGGGGTGGTCGCCGCGGGCGCCCGGATCCCCGGCGACCTGGACCCGGTGGGCGCGCCGGGGGGTGAGATCGGTCTGCTCGACCACCGCGAGCTCGCGGCGGTCGTCAGCGACGTCCCGACGGACCGGCCCCTGGGCCGGCGTGACGACCTGATGGCGCACGAGCGGGTCGTGAACGCGGTGGCGGCGGAGGTGACGGTGCTGCCGATGCAGTTCGGCGGCGTCGTCTCCGACGACCTGGCCGTCGTCGACGAGCTGCTGGAGGAGAACCACGACTTCTTCGTCGACGTGCTGCGGCGCCTCGACGGGTGTCTGCAGTTCGTGCTCTACGGCCGTTACGACGAGGACCTCCTGCTCGGCGGGATCGTCGACCGCGACCCGGAGATCGCCGAGATGAGCCGGTCGTTGCGCGACACCGATCCCGACGCCACCCACTACGAGCGGATCACGCTCGGCGAGCGGATCGCGAACGAGGTGGAACGCCTGCGGACCGCCGACGCCGAGGCCGCCGTCGAGCTGCTGGAGCCGCAGTGCGAGGGGATCGTGGTCAAGGAGGTCGGCGGTGAGGACGGTGCGGTGCACCTCGCGGTGCTGGTGCGCCGCGACCGCCGCGCGGAGTTCGACACCGCGGTCGACGCGCTCGGCGACGAGTGGGGGGACCGGGTGTCGCTGCAGCTGATCGGGCCGGTCGCCCCGTTCGACTTCCTGCCCGCTCCCGACGCCGGGACGGAGGAGTGAGATGGGGTTGCTGACCGGGATCCTGACGCTGCCGCTCGCCCCGGTGCGGGGCGTCATGTGGATCGCCGAGCAGATCGAGGCCGAGGCCGACCGGGAGATGAACGACCCTGCCGTCATCCGTCGCAAGATCGACGAGTCGGAGCGGGCGTTCGAGGACGGCGACATCGACGAGGCCGAGCGCGACGCCCGCCAGGAGGAGCTCCTCGGGCGGCTGATCGACCGCGGTGGGGGAGGCCGGAGTGGCTGACCGCCCCGTCCGGCGACGGACCACCCGCGGCGACGACGGCGGCGGCGGCCGTGATCACGACCGCGCGGGAGGCGGGCCGGGCGATCGCGCGGAGCGCCGCACCGCCCGGGGGGGGATCCGCTGCCCGCCGCCGGGACGGTGCCGAGGCACCCGGGCGTGACGAGGCGACGGCCCCGCGACGTCCCCGCGCGGAGGGCGGTGCCCGGCCGAGGAGGGCGCGGTCGGGTGAGGAACCGGGCCGCCGGGCCGACGGGGAGGGGACCGGCGAGCGGCCGCGGCGTCGCCGGGCCGACGGGGATGCAGCGCGCCGGGCACCGGCGGGCGACGCCCCACGGCGCAGGTCCACCGGTGACGGGTCGCGGCGCCGTGCCGCCGACGAGGCGCCCGGGCGCCGGGCGGCCGGGGACGGCCCCCGGCGACGGGCGGCGGAGGACACGCCCCGGCGTCGGCGGCAGATGCGGCGGGCCGCGGAGGACGAGGTCCCGGAGGACCGGGTCGCGGAGGACGAGGAGGCGCCCGACGATGCAGCTCCGGACGACGAGATCGACGAGCTCGACGACGACATCGACGACATCGACGAGATCGAGGGCGACGACGGGACCGACGAGGGCCAGGACGAGGGGGACGACAGCGACAACGGCGGCGACGACGGCGACGACGGCGACGACGGCGGGGGCGAACCGGAACCTCCGCCCCGTCCGGCCCGGCTCGGTGCGCGGGCCGTCGCCCGGGCTGCGTTGGAGCAGGTCGTCGAGATGACCGGCCGCACCCCGGAGGGTGTCACCTCGGTCTCCCGGCACGACGAGGGCTGGACGATCGAGGTGGAGGTCGTCGAGTCCCGGCGGATCCCGGACTCGGCCGACGTCCTCGGGGTGTACGAGGCCGAGCTCGACCGGGAGGCCGAGCTCGTGTCGTACCGGCGCGTCCGCCGCTACACCCGCGGGACCGGGGGTGAGGCATGAGCAGCGACACGGTGCGCTGGTCGTCCGGGCAGCCCCGGCGGCAGCAGGAGTCCCGGAACGACGGGGCGAACCTCGCCGACATCCTGGAACGGGTGCTGGACAAGGGGATCGTCATCGCCGGGGACATCCAGGTGAACCTCCTCGACATCGAGCTGCTGGCGATCAAGATCCGACTGGTGGTCGCGTCCGTCGACCGGGCGAAGGAGATGGGCATCGACTGGTGGGAGCGCGACCCGACGCTCTCGGCCGGACGGCAGGACCTGGAGACCGAGAACGCCCACCTGCGTGAGCGGGTCGAGGCCCTGGAACGCGCCGCGGGTCGCGACGGTCTGCCCCCGGCGGGGCCTTCGGGCGACGGAGCGGACCGGCACCGGGCCGACGACGACGCCGACGACGCCGGAGCAGACGCCGGAGCAGAGGCGGCCGCCGCTGCCGACGACCTCGACGCCGACCTCGACGCCGACCTCGACGCCGGCGCCGACGACGACTTCGACGCCGACGACTTCGACGACGCGGACGCCGACGCGGATGCCGACGCGGATGCCGACACCGGTGCCGACGCCGCCGACGCGGACGAGGAGCGGCAGCCGCCCGACCGGACCGAGGACCGCGCCCAGCTCGACAGGCCCGGACCCGACGATCCCCCCGCCCCGTCCCGGCGCCGTGCTGCGGGAACACCACGCCGCCGTGCCCGTGACGCCCCGGCCCGCGAGCCGGCGGAACGGCGCCGCGCCCGTGACGACGGCACCCGCTCCCGGAGGCGATGACCGTGCAGGAGACACCCGACGACAGCCCCGCGGCCGCGCCGGGCGAGCTGTCGTACGTCTACGCCGTCACCCGTCGTGAGCCGCCCGGTCTCGCGACACTGACCGGGGTGCTCGACGCGCCCGTCCGGGTCGTCGCGGGGTCCGGGCTGCACGCCGTCGTCAGCCGGGTGCCCGCCGCCGAGTTCGCGCAGGACGCGATCGAGGACCGGCTGCAGGACCTCGACTGGCTCACCGCGACCGCCCGCGCGCACCACCACGTCGTCGACGAGGTCGGGCGCTCGTCCGACGTGGCGCCGCTGGCCCTCGCGACCGTCTTCACCGACGACGCGCGGGTCCGTGCGGTCCTCGACGAGCGCCGGTCCGGGTTCGAGGCCGTCCTCGACCGGGTGCACGGCCGGGCCGAGTGGGGGCTGAAGGCATGGGCCCCGCGGGCCGCACCCGCGGCGCGGGGCGAGCGGCCGTCGTCCGGGGCGGAGTACCTGCGCCGCCGCCGTGCCGCCGCCGGGGCGGCGGAGGCCCGGACCGACGAGGCGTTCCGGGTGGCCGAGAGCCTGCACGACGCCGTCGCCGGGGCCGCGGTCGAGGCGCGCCGGCACCGCGTCCACGACGCCGCGCTCACCGGCCGGACCGAGCAGATGGTGCTCAACGCGGCCTACCTCGTCGACACGGACGACACCGACCGGTGGCGGGCCGCCGTGGAGGCGGCCGCGACGCCCGCGCTGCTGGTCGAGGTGACCGGCCCCTGGGTGCCGTACTCGTTCGCCGGGACCGCCCCGGGCGGTGACGACGGATGACCGAACCGACCGGACTGTTCGGCGACCGCGAGGTGGCACTCGTCGACCTCCTGGACCGGCTGCTCGCCGGTGGAGTGGTGCTCACCGGGGACGTGACGATCTCGCTGGCCGGCGTCGATCTCGTCCGGATCTCGCTGCGCGCGCTCATCACCTCGATCGCGCCGGCGGAGGACGTGCCCCACGGGGACGGGCGTGTCTCCGCCGCCGAGCCGCGTGCGCTCCCGGGGGCCGGTGGATGAGCGCCCCGGAGCCCGGGTCGCGCCCGGCCCGGCCCGCCGGCCGGGTCGAGATCGACCGTGAGTCGGTCGAGCGGGACCTGATGAAGCTGGTGCTGACGATCGTCGAACTGCTGCGTCAGCTGATGGAGAAGCAGGTGCTGCGGCGGGTCGACCAGGGCGATCTCACCGACGACCAGATCGAGGACCTCGGTACGTCGCTCATGCACCTGGAGTCCGCGATGGAGGAGCTGACCGAGCGGTTCGGACTCACCGCGCAGGACCTCAACATCGAGCTCGGTCCGCTGGGCCCGCTGCTCCCGCGGCAGCGGTAGCGGCGGGCCTCAGACCGGGTCGGAGCCTTCCGCCGCCCGGACCTCGTCGACGGCCTGCGCGCGCTCCGACGGCGGCGGCTCGTTCTCGGCGCGGAGGGCGTCGGACCGGTCCTGCGCCTCGTCCTGGGTGGCGTACTGCTCGAAGGCGCCGCACCCGCAGTCGCACCGGACCACCCACTTGTCGGCGACGTCGACCATCGGCAGGACGTACGGGTCGTGCTGCGCCACGAGGAGCTCCTTCGCCGGGACGGGCGGTGCGGAACGCATCATTCCGGCACGCACCGTGTGCTGCCACTCGAGATCGCGACGGATGGCCCGCCGCGGCCGGAGGGGCCGTCGCTCACCAGCCGAGCAGACCGACCAGCAGCGCGTGCAGCAGCCAGAACGGACCGAACGCCAGCGCCACCAGTCCACCCGGGCCGGCGCCGCGACGGGCCGGGACGAGCAGCGCGACGGCCGTCAGCCCCCACGGTACGACGAGCGCGATCCCGCGCAGCGGCCACGACACCACGCCGGTGACCAGCGCCAGGAGCAGCGCGACCGCCACCCAGCCCGCGCTCGCCGCGACACACCGGGGGAGCAGCCGCGCGACCGGCGGCGGCTCCCGGTCGGACGGCGCGGAATCGTCGGGCCAGGTCGCCGGTGGGTACGGCGGGGCGCCGGGCAGCGGCGCGTGCGGGGGCACCCCGCCGGGACCGGGATCCGGGTCGTCCACACCGGAGTACCCGGGCGCTCCCTGCCACGGCGGACGGCCGTCCGGCTCGTCGCGGTGCGCGGGATCCTCCCGGCCGGTCACGGGCGCGACCCCAGCCCCGGGCCGACGGGCCGGGAGTACGTCAGGCGGCGCAGCAGCGACTCGGCCGGGCCGCGCCCGCCGGTGCGTGCCGACCACGTCGCCACCAGCACCGTCGTCGCCCAGACCCCCGGTCCCGCACAGTGCCGCCGCCCACAGCGGCAGGCCCGCACCCAGCCCGAGCGTCCAGGCCGGGAACAACGCCACGAACGCCACCGACTGCGCCAGGTACGCCGACAACGACCGCTGCCCGGTCGCCTCCAGCGCCGCGCCGACGCGGCCCGGCGCACGCCCGGCGCGCCGCGCCACGACCAGCCCGGCCAGCGCCGCGTAGCCGACGCCGGCGGCGTACCCGGTGAGCGCGTGCAGCGGACCGAGCACCAGCAGCACCGTCGTCGGCGGGGACCAGGACCCCGCGGCGACGAGCGCCATCGGCAGTCCGCCGAGGACACCCGTCGCGATCCCGGCGACGGCCAGTCGTCGCAGCGGGCGGCGGTGCCGGGCCGGGTCGGCGAGCAGCCCGGACCGGTGGAGCAGCACGCCGACGGCGGCCGCGCCGGTGAGCGCGAGCGCGCTCAGCAGCAGGTTGCCGAACAACCACTCGCCGAACCGGTCCGCCATCGCCACGAGGGCGTCCGGCTGCACCAGCGACGGCGACGCCGACGGTGCCCCGGCATCGGTGAGCGCCACCGGCAGGTGGAGCAGCACGGCGAGGGCGGTCGTCGTCGCCGCCGTCGTCACCAGCTGTGGGGTCGTGCCCCGGGCCAGCAACCCGGCCGCCAGCACCGCGATCAGCCCGTACGCGGCGACGAAGTCGCCGTGCCACAGCAGGACCGCGTGGATCGCACCGATCGCGAGCAGCGCGCCGCCGCGCCGGCGGACCAACGCCACGACGTCGTCGCCGGCCCGCGCGCCGGGCGGGGTGCGGCGGGCGGCGAGGCCCGCGATCCCGAACCCGAACAGCACCGCGAACAGCGGGTACGCACGGCCGTCGACCAGGGTGAGCTGCACCGTGGCGACGACGGCGTCGACCCCGGAGAGGTCCCGCGGGTAGGTGCGGACGCCGATCCCGCGGTGCGTGACGAACGTGTGGGCGTTGGCGATCGCGATGAGCAGCAGCGCCGCCCCACGGGCCAGATCGGGGGCCGCGGACCGGTCGGTCACCGGGAGGGCGTGCACGGACGTCGACGCTACCGGGTGTGGTTCGTGCCACCTGGAGCGATCCGTGTGCTCCCCGTCGCGGCGTGCGACGCCCGACAGGGCTAGGGTCCGCGTCGTGTCTGCTACCCCCGTTTCCGTCACCGTCACCGGAGCCGCTGGCCAGATCGGTTACGCGCTGCTCTTCCGGATCGCCTCCGGGCAGCTGCTGGGGCCCGACACCCCGGTCAAGCTGAACCTTCTCGAGATCCCGCAGGCCGTCAAGGCCGCCGAGGGCACCGCGATGGAGCTCGACGACTGCGCGTTCCCGCTGCTGCGCGGCATCGACATCCACGACGACGCGAAGGCCGCCTTCGACGGCGCGAACGTCGCCCTGCTGGTCGGCGCCCGTCCCCGCACGAAGGGCATGGAGCGCGGCGACCTGCTCGAGGCCAACGGCGGCATCTTCGGTCCCCAGGGCAAGGCCATCAACGACGGCGCCGCGAGCGACATCCGCGTGCTCGCCGTCGGCAACCCGGCCAACACCAACGCCCTGATCGCCCAGGCGTCCGCGCCGGACGTCCCGGCCGACCGCTTCACCGCGATGACCCGCCTCGACCACAACCGTGCGCTGGCCCAGCTGGCCAAGAAGCTCGGCGTCGGCCTCGACGAGATCTCCAAGCTCACGATCTGGGGCAACCACTCCGCCACCCAGTACCCCGACCTCTTCCACGCCGAGGTCGGCGGCAAGATCGCCGCCGAGCAGGTCGAGCGGGAGTGGCTGGAGAACGACTTCATCCCGACCGTCGCCAAGCGTGGTGCCGCGATCATCGAGGCCCGGGGCGCGTCCTCGGCCGCGTCGGCCGCGAACGCCGCCATCGACCACGTCCACGACTGGGTCAACGGCACCCCGGCCGGCGACTGGGTCTCCGCCGCGATCCCGTCCGACGGCTCCTACGGCGTCGCCGAGGGCATCATCTCCTCGTTCCCGGTCACCTCCGAGAACGGCGAGTGGAAGATCGTCCAGGGCCTGGAGATCGACGAGTTCTCCCGCGGGAAGATCGACGCCTCGGTCGCCGAGCTCGTCGAGGAGCGCGACGCGGTGAAGAAGCTCGGCCTGATCTGAGCCCAACCCCACGCACGTCCTCCCCGGCCGCGACCACCCAGGTGGTCGCGGCCGGCTCGCGTCCGGGCCCACTCGCCGCAGCCCGTGATCACGGATCGGGAAGGGATACGGCCGTTCGTGGCCGGATCGCTTCCCGATCCGTGATCACCCCGGAATCTCCGTGCGGGACAGGGGGTAGGGGCTAGCGTCTCCCCGGAGGCGAGGAGGGTCCGTGACGCGGTGGTGGGCGGCGGTCGTGCTGGTTCTCGTGCTCGGGGGGTGCGCGTCCGCGCCCTTGGGTCTGCCGGATCCGTTCCCGGCCCGGCCGGCGGACATCGACCTGAACCGCCTCGATCCGTGCGCGACGGTGTCACCGGAGAGCCTGAGGGCCGCGGGTGTGGCCCCGGAGAGGCGTCGGATCGCGTCGCCGGTGGTCGGGGGGAAGCCGACCCGCCTGTGCGACTGGGGCGGCTACGGCAGCGACTTCGGTTTCACGGTGCAGTTCTTCCCGTCCGATGCCGAGCAGGCGGTCGGCGCCGACGGTGCGATGATCGGCGAGATCGAGGGTTACGGCACCATCCGGCTCACCGAGCGGGAAACGATCGCCCCGCTCTGCGAGATCCTCGTCGACACCGGTGAGAGCCAGCTGATCCGCACGCAGACCCAGGCTGCCGACGTCGAGCCGCCGGGGCCGGGGTCCTGGATCGACAAGACCTGCGATCGGGCCGTCCGGCTCACCGCCGAGGTGATCCGGACCGCACGCGGGCTCGCTGCGTGACGACCCGTGCCGCCCGTGACCACCGGACTCGTCGTGTGACCACCGGACTCGCCGTGTGGGCCCCGGATTCCCCGTTTGGGCCCCGAATTTACCGCGTGGAGCCCCGGTACCCGGTGTGAGCCTCGGACTCTCGCTGCGTGACCACCGCTCGCTGGTCGGCGACCGGGTTCGCACCCGCGAACGCCGCGGTCCGAACAGCGACCGGCCGTGCTGCCCGCTCCTACCGTGCGTCGCCATGACGATCGATGCAGCCCGCCCGCGGGGCACCGCCTCCGACAGCCTCATGGTGCAGATCACCACCGGCAACGTCGTCCAGGTCCACGCGATCCTCGCCGCCCAGGCCGAGCGGATGTACACGGCCCTGAAAGACGCGGAGTGGCTGCGGAACCTGCCGGCCGTCGGCCAGGATCCGGTGTCGCTCGACGCCAGGAGGGCGTTCCAGCCGAAGGTGAACCACATCCTCGACACCCACTGGGCGCACTACGTCGAGGTCCGGGAGGCGGCCGACCGGCTCCTCGTCGCCGCCCGGCAGTACGGCCACGCCGAGGACGCCATCGACCACGCCCTGGAGGTGCAGCGGGAGCACTTCGCCCAGCTGTGATGCCTCCCGGCCGGGCCCGTGATCACCGATCGGGAAGGGAAACGGTCGGATGTGGCCGGATCGCCTCCCGACCGGTGATCACGCCGGCCGGGTCTGCCGGTCGAGCGGGTGCAACGCCGGTGCCGTCACCCCGCGATACGGCAGATCGCGAACGCCTCCGCCGGAACGGTGAACGAGTCGTCGTCGCTGCGGGTCGGCTCGGACGCCAGCAGGATCCGGGTGATCGTCGACCCGAGCGACAGCGTGACGGGCTCCGGCCCCAGGTTGACCACGACCCGCATCGCGCCCCGGGCGATCACCAGGGTGCGGGCCTGTTCGTGGACGTCGACGCCGACCGAGTCCAGCCACGGGTCGGACAGCTCCGGCCAGGTGCGGCGGAGCGCGATGAGCTCGCGGTGCATCCGCAGCAGCGTCGCGTGCGGCTCCTGCTCCGGCTCGGACCAGTCGAGCGTCGAGTCCGTGAACGTCGACTCCGCGTTCGGGTCGGGGACCTCGTCGGCGTCGGACCAGCCGTGGTCGGCGAACTCCGTGCGCCGCCCGTCGCGGACGGTCTGCTGCAGGCCCGGGTCTCCGAACCGGGAGAAGAACTGCCACGGCGTGCGCGCGCCCCACTCCTCGCCCATGAACAGCATCGGCGTGAAGCCGGAGGTGAACAGCAGCGCCGCGCCGCAGGCCAGCAGGCCGGGGGACAGCGTGTGGGTGAGCCGGTCGCCGGTGGCCCGGTTCCCGATCTGGTCGTGGTTCTGCAGGTAGGTCACCAGCCGGGAGCCGGGGATCCGTGCCGTGTCGATCGGGGCGCCGTGACTGCGCCCCCGGAACGACGACCAGGTGCCCTCGTGCAGGAACCCGCGCGTCAGCACGTGCGCGAGCCCGTCCAGGCCCGCCTCGGCGAAGTCGCCGTAGTAGCCCTGGCCTTCCCCGGTGAGCACCGCGTGCAGGCAGTGGTGGACGTCGTCGGCCCACTGGGCGTCGAGCCCGTAGCCGCCGCCCTCCCGGGCGGTGATCATCCGCGGGTCGTTGAGGTCGGACTCGGCGATCAGTGACAGCGGACGCCCGACGTGCGCCTCCAGGGCCGTGACCTCGACGGCGAGCTGCTCCAGGACGTGCTGGGCGCGGGTGTCGCGCAGCGCGTGCACGGCGTCGATCCGCAGCCCGTCGACGTGGAAGTCGCGCAGCCACATCAGCGCGTTGTCGATCACGTAGCGGCGGACCTCGTCCGAGCCGCCGCCGTCGAGGTTCAGCGACGGGCCCCAGATGTTCGATCCGGCGAAGTACGGGCCGAACCGGTCCAGATAGGCCCCGGAGGGCCCGAGGTGGTTGTAGACGACGTCGAGCACGACGCCGAGGCCGCGGGCGTGGCAGGCGTCGACGAACCGCTTGAAGGCATCCGGGCCGCCGTAGTTGCCGGTGACGGCGTACCAGGCGACGCCGTCGTAGCCCCAGTTCACCGGGCCGTCGACGGCGTTGACGGGCAGCACCTCGACCAGGTCGATCCCGAGCGAGACGAGATGGTCGAGTCGGCCGATCGCCGCGTCGAAGGTGCCCGCGTCGGTGAAGGTGCCGATGTGGCACTCGTAGAGCACCGACCCGGCCAGGGTGCGGCCGGTCCAGGTGTCGTCGGTCCACCAGAACGAGTCGTGGTCGTAGACCCGGGACCGCTCGTGCACCCCGCCCGGCTGCCAGCGGGAACGCGGGTCGGGGAGCGGGGCGGGGTCGTCGTCCAGCAGGAAGGCGTAGTCGGTGCCGTGCCCGTGGTCGGGCAGCTCGGTCCGCCACCACCCGCCGGGTGCGGGGTCCAGCGCGATCCGGTCGTCGCCGACCAGGACGCTCACCCGGTTCCTGTCAGGGGCCCACACCGCGAACTCCGTCACGGGCGTCGATCCTTCCGCACCCGTGGGGGGTCCCGCGCGGGCGGGCGGGGGTGGCGCCGCTCACCCGGCGCTACGCTGCCTCGATGGCCGACCCGGACAGCGGTGACGACATCGACCAGTACGCCCAGCTGCAACCCGACGACACCCTGGAGTACGGCGGTGTCACCGACGTGCTAGACGAGGGCTACTCGCCGCCGGAACGGCCGTGGAACTCCCGCGACCACGAGTCGCTCGACGAGCGCCTCGCCGACGAGGAACCGGACCCGTGGAACGCCACCGACCCGGCCCTCGAGGACGACACCGACCGCGACACCGACGACGCCACGGGGGAGGACCTCGGCGACACCACCGGGACCGACGGCGAACTCCGGGACGGCGAGGTCGGCGATCGCCGGGCGGGCCGGCTGACCGTCGACGACGCGTCGTTCGACGGCAGCGACGGCGGCGAGCAGCAGCTCGTCGCCGGCGACGCCGGGATCGACGGGGCGGGGGCGTCGGCGGAGGAGGCCGCCGTCCACCTCGTCGACGACGAGGAGTAACCCGCCTCAGGCGGGGCGGACCAGCAGCGCCACCGGGTAGCGGTCCAGCAGCCCGGCGAGCGCCGGTGCCGGGCCGTCCACCGGCTTGTTCGCGATCATGTCGTGCCAGTCGTCGAACCCGCCGGGCAGCGGCAGCGTCGTGTCGCCCCACCCGCCGCGGCGGGCCAGGCCTTCCGGCAGGCGGGTCGCGACGGCGACCAGCGCCCCGCCGCCGCGGGAGAACGCGACCGCGTGCGACGCCGCGGTGCCCTGCGCGTCGAGGGGCCCATAGCCGGAGAACAGCTCCGGCCGGAACCGCCGCAGCCGCGCCGCCGCCGACGTCACCAGCAGCTTCGCCGCACCGGAGGCGTCGACCGGGGGCTGCCAGCCGCCGTCGATCCGCTCCAGCAGGCGTTCGCGGACCCCGAAGTCGACGGGCCGCCGGTTGTCCGGGTCGACCAGCGAGTACTCGAACAGCTCGGTGCCCTGGTAGACGTCGGGCACGCCCGGCCCGGCCATCTGCAGCAGCTTCTGGCCCAGCGAGTTCGACCAGCCCGGGCCGGCGATCCCGGAGACGAACGCCTCGATCTCGGCGACCAGCTCGGCGTCGGCGAGCACCTCGCCCGCCCAGGCGGCGATCCGCTCGTCGACCTCGGGCACCGCGTCGGTGTGCGAGGTGACGAGCTTCGCCTCCTTGGAGGCCTTGCCCAGGTACGACGCCAGCCGCTCGGCCGGGATCGGCCACGCCCCGACCAGCGACTGCCAGGCGAGCAGCTCCAGCGAGCGGTCCGGCAGCGGGTGGCGCACCGACCACCTGCGGACCTGCTCGGTCCAGTCACCCGGCCGCTCGGCGAGCACCGCGAGCCGCGCCCGGACGTCCTCGGAGCGCTTGGTGTCGTGGGTGGACAGCGTGGTCATCGTGCGCGACCGGCCCGCCTCGCGGTGGGTGAGGCCGGCGTGGAACTCGGTGGGGGACACCCCGAACCGGGCCGGGTCGCCGCCGACCTCGTTGAGCGCGACGAAGCGGTTGTACCGGTAGAACGCGGTGTCCTCGACGCCCTTGGCGGTGACCATGCCGGAGGTCTGCTGCAGCCGGGTCGCGTACTCCGAGCCGGGGTCGGCGACGAGGCCGGCGTGCAGGGCGGTGATCACCGCGGCCAGGTCGGGGCGCCGGGTGCGGGCGACCGACACGGCGGTGTCGGCGGCGGCGCGCCCCTCGGCGATCGCCGGGGTCAGGTAGGAGCGGTAGACCGGGAATCCGCAGAGGAACTCGGCGACCGCGTCGTGCAGGTCCTCGGCGGTGACCGCGGTGAGGTCGACGCCGGTGGCCGCGGCGTCCGCGCCCGGTCCGGCCCGGAACGCGTCGGCGATCCGGTGGACCTCCGCGACGAGGATCCGGTCCACGACGAGGTGCCTGCCGTCGTCCTCCACGGCGTGCGCGGACGGCTTCGCACCGGTGTGCTCGGCGGCGAACTGGGTCAGGAGCCCGGCGCCGTCGGGATCGACGAACACCCCGCAGATCTCGCGCAGCGCCTCGTAACCGCTGGTGCCGTCGACCGGCCACGAGGCGGGGAGGTCCTCGCCGACGGCGAGGATCTTCTCGACCAGCAGCCACTTCCAGGGCCCGATCTCGGCGCGCAGCCGGCGCACGTACCCGCCGGGATCGGCCAGGCCGTCCGGGTGGTCGACGCGCAGCCCGACGATCGTGTCGTCGCCGCGCAGCAGCTCCAGCACCTTCCGGTGGGCGTCGGCGAACACCTCGGGGTCCTCGACGCGCACCGCGGCCAGGTCGGAGACGTCGAAGAACCGCCGGTAGGTCAGCTCCGCCGCCCCGCGCCGCCAGGACACGAGCCGGTAGTGCTGGCGGTCGTGCACCTCCTGCGCGGTGCCGTCCCCGGTGCCGGGGGCGACCGGGAAGCGGTGCTCGTGGTAACGCAGCTCGCCGTCGGCGACGGTGAGGTTCTCCAGCGCGCCGGCCTCGTCGGCGTCGAGCACCGGGAGCAGGATCCGGCCTGCGCCCCAGTCGACGTCGAAGTGGTGCGCCCACCGCGACGACTGCCCGTGCGTCAGCACGTCCCACCACCACGGGTTCTCCGCGGGCCGTGCGACGCCCACGTGGTTCGGGACGATGTCGAGCAGCAGCGTCAGCCCGTGCTCGCGCAGCGTGCCGAGCAGGGCGTGCAGCCCGGCCTCGCCGCCGCGCTCCTCCGAGATCCGGGACGGGTCGACGACGTCGTAGCCGTGGTTCGACCCGGTCCCCGACTCGAGCAGCGGGGAGGCGTAGAGCGCCCCGATCCCGAGCCGGTCGAGGTAGCCGGTGAGCGCCCGCGCGTCGGCGAACGTCCGGTCCTTCGAGAACTGCAGCCGGTAGGTGGAACCCGGAAGGCGGCTCATGCGGGTGCGCCTCAGCCCTTCGATCGCAGGACGAGCAGGGAACGTGCGGGCAGGGTGAGCACCGAGCCCGCGGAGACCGGGTCGAGGTCGACGCCGTTCTGGCCGGCGGCCGACGGCGGGTGCACCTCGCCCGAGTGCGTGTCGACGACGACCTCCCAGGCCGATCCGAACTCGGACGGCGGGAGGGTGGCGTCGATGTCCTCCCAGTAGGAGTTGAAACAGAGCAGGAACGAGTCGTCGGTGATGCGCTGGCCGCGCTGGTCGACGTCGGCGATGCCCTCGCCGTTGAGGAACACGACGACGGCCCGGCCGAGCTCGTTGTCCCAGTCGTCCTCGGTCATCTCCCGGCCGGCTGGAGTGAACCAGCCGATGTCGGACACCGTGTCGCGCTGGCGGCGGCCGATGGGCCTGCCCGCGAAGAACCGGCGCCGCCGGAACACCGGGTGCGCGTGCCGCAGGGCCGTGACGCCCGCGGTGAAGGTGACCAGGTCGTGGTGCTTGCCGGAGAGCTCCCAGTCCTGCCAGGCGATCTCGTTGTCCTGGCAGTAGACGTTGTTGTTGCCGCCCTGGGTGCGGCCGAGCTCGTCGCCGTGCAGCAGCATCGGCGTGCCCTGCGAGAGGAGCAGGGTGGCCAGGAAGTTGCGCTGCTGGCGGGCTCGCAGCTCGAGCACCGCCTCGTCGTCGGTGGGGCCCTCGACGCCGCAGTTCCAGGACCGGTTGTGGCTCTCGCCGTCGTTGCCGTCCTCGCCGTTGGCCTCGTTGTGCTTCTCGTTGTAGGAGACCAGGTCGGCGAGGGTGAACCCGTCGTGCGCGGTCACGAAGTTGATCGAGGCGTAGGGGCGGCGGCCGTCGCCCTGGTAGAGGTCGGAGCTGCCGGTGATCCGGGACGCGAACTCGCCCAGGGTGCCTGCCTCGCCGCGCCAGAAGTCGCGGACGGTGTCGCGGTACTTGCCGTTCCACTCGGTCCACAGCGGGGGGAAGTTGCCGACCTGGTAGCCGCCGGGGCCGACGTCCCACGGCTCGGCGATGAGCTTGACCTGGGAGATCACCGGGTCCTGCTGGACGAGGTCGAAGAACGTGGACAGCCTGTCGACGTCGTAGAACTCCCGGGCGAGGGTCGAGGCGAGGTCGAAGCGGAAGCCGTCGACGTGCATCTCGGTGACCCAGTACCGCAGCGAGTCCATGATCAGCTGCAGGGTGTGCGGGTTCCGGACGTTCAGCGAGTTGCCGGTGCCGGTGTAGTCCATGTAGTAGCGGGCGTCGTCGTCGACCAGCCGGTAGTAGGCGTGGTTGTCGATCCCGCGCATCGACAGCGTCGGTCCCATGTCGGAGCCCTCGGCGGTGTGGTTGTAGACGACGTCGAGGATCACCTCGATCCCCGCGTCGTGCAGCTCGCGGACCATCGCCTTGAACTCCGGGACCTGCGAGCCGGCCCGCGCGGAGCCGGAGGCGTAGGCGTGGTGCGGGGCCAGGAAGCCGATCGTGTTGTAGCCCCAGTAGTTCGACAGGCCCTTCTCGGTGAGGTGGTGGTCCTGCACGAACTCGTGCACCGGCATCAGCTCGACGGCGGTGACGCCGAGCTGCTTGTAGTGCTCGATCATCGCGGGGTGCGCGACGCCGGAGTAGGTGCCGCGCAAGTCCTCCTCGACGTCCGGGTGCAGCGTGGTGAGCCCGCGGACGTGCGCCTCGTAGACGACGGTCTCGTTGTAGGGGATCTTCGGCGGCCGGTCCGAGCCCCAGTCGAAGAACGGGTTCACCACCACCGACTTCGGCACGTGCGGCGCCGAGTCGGTGTCGTTGCGCGAGTCGGGGTCGCCGAAGTTGTAGCCGAACACGGCCTCGTCCCAGTCCACCGGACCGTCGACGGCCTTGGCGTAGGGGTCGATGAGCAGCTTGTTCGGGTTGCAGCGCAGCCCCTGTGCCGGGTCGTACGGGCCGTCCACCCGGTAGCCGTAGCGCTGCCCGGGCTCGATGCCGGGCAGGTAGCCGTGCCAGACGAAGCCGTCGACCTCGGTGAGCCTCATCCGGGTCTCGGTGAGCCCGCCGGGCGCGTCGGCGCCGCTGCCGTCGGGGTCGAACAGGCACAGCTCGACCGACTCGGCCGCCTCGGAGAACAGCGCGAAGTTGGTGCCGGTGCCGTCGTAGCTGGCACCCAGCGGGTAGGCGTGCCCGGGCCAGGGCTGCATCTCACGGTCCTCTCCTCGCGACCCGGCCACCGGCCGTGTGCGCGCTCAACCTATCGGGGGCCGGCGCCGTTGCCGTTCGCTCCGCGGACGGGGCGCGGAGCAGGTCGGTGCTCACCGGGCCCGGCGGTGCGGGCGCGGAGCCGCCGATCCTCCCAGGACCTGCTCAGGAGTCGGCGAACCGGGCGGGGAAACCGCCGGTCGCGACCGGGCTCCAGCGGGTCGGGGTGATCCGGACCAGCGCCTTGCCCTGGTCGCTCATGGCCTGCCGGTACTCGTCCCAGTCGGGGTGCTCCCCGGAGATCGCGCGGAAGTAGTCGACGAGCGGCTCCAGCGCGTCGGGCAGGGTGATCAGCTCGGCGTCGCCGTCGACCTGCACCCATGCCCCGTCGAACTTCTCGGAGAGCACGACGACCGAGGCCCGGCCGTGCCGTGCGACGTTGGTGGACTTCGCCCGCTCCGGGTAGGTGGAGATCACGATGCGGCCCTCGTCGTCGACGCCACCGGTGACGGGGGAGGCCTGGACGCCGCCGTCGGACCGGGTGGTCATGAGGATCATGTGGTGCCGCGGCCGGACGAAGTCCAGCAGCTCGTCGCGGTCGACGCGGTCGTTCGTGGCGATGGTGCGGGGCATGCGGCCAGGGTATGGCCGGACCGCCCGTCCCGCTGGGATGCCCTAGGGTCGGTCGTCGTGAGCAGCGTCTTCACGAAGATCATCGACGGTGAGATCCCCGGCCGCTTCGTCTGGTCCGACGACCGGTGCGTCGGGTTCCTCTCGATCAACCCGCTCGGGCCGGGGCACACCCTGGTCGTGCCGCGGGCCGAGATCGACCAGTGGGTCGACGCCGACGCCGGGCTGACCGCGCACCTGACGGAGGTCGCCCGCACGGTCGGGATCGCCGTGCGGGAGATCTGGGCGCCGCCGCGGGTCGGGCTGCTCGTCGCCGGGTTCGAGGTCCCGCACCTGCACGTGCACGTCTTCCCCGCCTGGGACATGCGCGCCTTCGACTTCGCCAACGCCGCCGCCGAGGTCGACGCCGCCGAGCAGGACGGGCACGCCGAGGCGCTGCGGACGGCGCTGCGCGGCGCGGGTCACGCCGACCACGTCCCCGCCTGACGTGCAGCTGGACCTCGTCCGGCACGCCCTGCCCGAGCGGGTCGAGCACGCCGACGGCACGCACGCCGACCCCGGTCTGACGGCGGACGGGCACGCCCAGGCGGCACGTCTGGTGCGGGCGCTGGCGGGGGAGCGGGTGGACGCGCTCCACACGAGCACCATGCGCCGGGCCGTGCAGACGGCGGCGCCCCTGGCCGCCGAGCGCGGTCTGGAGCCCGTCACCCACGCCGACCTGCGCGAGTACGACGCGGAACGGTCCGAGTACGTGCCGATCGGGCAGATGGCGCAGGCCGATCCGGCCGCCTGGGAACGGATGCGGGCCGGGCACCTGCCCGAGCACGTCGACGCGGCGGCCTTCACCGAGCGGGTGCACCGGTGCGTGGAGGGGATCGTCGTCGCCCACGCCGGCGTGGTGAACGCGTACCTGGCGGCGATCCTGGGTGTGGACCGGACGTTGCCGTTCCCGCTCGACTACACGGGTGTGAGCCGGGTGGTCTGTGCGCGGGACGGAATGCGCAAGCCCTGGACGGTGAACGAGATCGCGCACGTGTCCGACCTGCTGTGACGCGCCGCACGTCGGCCGTTCGCCGCCGCCGGGGCGCCGTCCGCCGGTACAGGTCCGCCGGGGCCTGACGAACGTCGGACGTATACATAGTCTCGACGAGAACTCCGGCGGTCCGCGGACCCTCGGGCGCACCCGTCCGGTGCGCCGGGAGGTGCGTCCCCGCCGGTCCGCCACCGACCGCCGAAGGGACCCGCACCGGGATGGACGTGACCGGCAGGGGGTACGTGGCGCCCGGGCGCGGCCCCGGTGCCGGGCCCGCCGTCGGTCCTCGCCGTACCGGCCGGTCGTGGTGTGGTCACCAGCCGCGGTTGCGCATGACGGCACCTCCTGTCACCGGTTCGGATGCCGGTGTGACTCTGAGCAATATTTGCGACGTCAGAGTACCCGTTCGGGTGATCCAGATGGTGAGGCCCGCCCGATCTGTCCGGAACGTCCCGGACTGGATTGCACCATTAGGGGAGGGTGCGTGACGGCGTCCGGCCCCCGGCACGGAGGCCGTCGCCGGCCGGTGTGGGACCTGCCCCGGTCGATGCTGGTGGTGCTCGTCGTCGTCGAGCTCTCCGCGGCCGCCCTGGTCGTGGGCGGTCTCGCGATGCTCCCGGCGGACGCCTCCACCGGGTACGCCGCGCTGGGTGCGCTGGGCCTGGTCGCGCTCGGTGTGCTGCACACCGAGCTCGCCACCGGGATCGAGCGGGTCCGGCGCCGGGTGGCGCACGCCTCGTACTTCGACCTGTCGAGCGTGTGGACCTTCGCCGGTGCGCTGCTCCTGCCCCCGCCGCTGGCCGGCGTCGTCGTGATCGGCATCTACGCCCACCTGTGGTGGCGGGTCTGGTACCCGGTGGGCGCCGCGCTGCACCGGCACGTCTACACCACGGCGACGGTGGTGCTCGCGGCCTGTGCCGCCGGCGCCGTCGTGTCGCCGGAGCGGCTGACGGGCACCGCCGGCGCCGGACCGGGCAGCGGCCCCGCCGCGTACGGCGTGCTGCTCCTCGCGATGGTCACGTACATGCTGGTCAACCAGGCGCTCGTCGCGCTGGCCCTCTCGCTGACCACCGGTCGCCGGTTCGCCTGGCGCGGGGTGCTCGGCGACGGCGACGACCACGTCCTCGAGGGCGCGACGCTGTGCCTGGCCGTGCTGGCCTCCCTCGCCGCGCTGCGCCAGCCGCTGCTGGTCCTGCTCGTCCTGCCCCCGCTGCTGGTGCTGCACCGCGCGGTGCTGATCCGCCAGCTCGAGGAGCGGGCGAACACCGACGCCAAGACCGGCCTGCTCACGGCCGCCGCCTGGCGGGGCCGGTCGCACCGGGCGATCGCCCGCTCCCGGCGGCAGCGGCGCGCGGTGGCCGTGCTCGTCCTCGATCTCGACCACTTCAAGTCCGTCAACGACGGCTACGGCCACCTGGCAGGCGACGAGGTCCTCTCCGCCGTCGCCGCGACGCTGACCGACCAGGTGCGCGACGTCGACCCGGTGGGCCGGTTCGGGGGTGAGGAGTTCGTCGTGCTGCTGGCCGAGCTGCCGCCCGGGACGGAGGGCCGCGACCTGGCGCACGTCGCGGCCGAGCGGATCCGGCACACGGTGCGTGGCCTCGCCGTCGACGTCGAGGCCCCGGGCGGGCCTCTGACGATCACCAACCTGTCGGTCTCGGTCGGGGTGTCGGTCGCCGGGCTGGACGGCGACACCCTCGACGAGCTCCTGCAGGTCGCCGACCACGCGCTCTACGCCGCCAAGCGCGCCGGCCGCAACCGGGTGCGGCTCGGGCGGGCCGCGACCGGTCCGGCCAGCGAGGTCTGACCCGGCCCGGCCGGGGCGCGCCCGTCGGGCTCGCTCGGGCTCCGTGGCGGGGAACGGGTGCCCGACCGGTGGGATCGGAACCGGTCGGTCGGGCTCGCTCGGGTCCCGTGGCGGGGAACGGGTGCCCGACCGGTGGGAGCCGAGCGGGTCGGTCAGGCTCGCTCGGGTTCGGTGGCCGGGAACGGGTGCCTGCTGATCCGGACCGTGTCCCGGCCGGCCCGCTTGGCGGCGTAGAGGGCCGAGTCGGCGACCTCCAGCAAGGTGGTGAGCCCGCCGCCGTCGCCGGGGAACACCGCGCCGCCGATCGACACCGTGATCCCGATGCCCGCCCGGCCGCCGGGGGCCCCGTCCGCGCGCCCGGCGGGCAGGTCCGCCACCGGACGGGCGGCCGGGTCGTCGTCGCGGCGGGTCCCGGAGATCCGCCCGCGCACCCGCTCGGCGATCTGGCGCAGCTCGCCCTGCCCGTCGTGGCCGGAGAGCCGGGGCAGCAGCACGACGAACTCCTCGCCCCCGAAGCGGCCCACCAGGTCGTGGTCGCGCAGCTCCTCCTGCAGCACCCGGGCCACGGCGGCCAGCACCTGGTCGCCGTAGAGGTGGCCGTGCGTGTCGTTGATCTCCTTGAAGTGGTCGAGATCGAGGATCAGCAGGGCGGCCTGGCGCCGTTCCTGCTCGGCGACCTGCAGCGCCTGTGACCCGCGCAGGTGCCAGGCGGCGTGGTTGAGCAGGCCGGTCTTGGCGTCCAGGTCGGCCTTCTCGCGGAGCTGGCGGACCAGGATGGTCCTGTGCAGGGCGAGGATCGGCGGCACCGCGAGCAGGGCGACCAGGGGGGCTCGTGGTGGCCAGAGCGCCGGCGGTGAGCGCGCCGAGGCACAGCGTCGCGAGCTCGAGGGTGAGCTCGTCGCCGCCGAAGAGGATCTGTGAGATCCGCGTGTCGGGGGTCGCCATCGCGACCACGCCGAGCACCAGGCAGGTGTTCACCACGGTGTAGGTGAGCAGCGTGAGCACCAGCGCGACCGTGCCGGGGACCGTCCCGTACAGCTCGCCGGGGCGGGTGGCGGCGAGCATCCCGGCCGCCGCGTGCACGGAGAGGATGACGGTCGCGGCGTTGTAGACCTCCCGGAACACCGGGCGGCGGTCGGGCGGCGGTACCGGCCGCAGCACCCGCACGTAGAGGTGGGTGTAGACGACGACCACCACGAGCGCGCCGAGCACCGGCGGGAGCAGCAGCGCCGAGGCGAACGTCCACACCGACGTCAGGTTCACGTGGTGGGTCTCGGCCGTGTAGCGGCGTACCCGCTCGACCCCGGAGACGATCTCGGTGTGTGCCACCCCGGCGACCGTCAGGGTGACCAGCAGGACCAGCGTGCCCCGGTCGATCTGCGGCGGGTTCGTCGCGCCGGCGACGACCAGTGCCAGCGCGAGCAGCTCGACGGCCAGCACGGCGCCGAGCAGCCGCGGTGGGATCGACCACACCGGCCACCGGGAGATCCGGTGCAGCGGGACGGGGGACGACGGCATGCGCTCCCTCCCGGTCCGGCTCGGCGCCACCCCGGTGCCGGGCGGCCCGCCCTGATCCTAACCGGCATCGGTCGCGGTGCGTGATCGGCGCGGCCCTCACCCGACGTCCGTGCTGCTCGAACGAGCAGACCGGTTACGTTCGGTGATCATGATCTCTCGCCCATCATGTAGTTGTGTACGCAATGGTGCTGCCCGGATTGTTTTCCCGGCGCGGCCGGGCGATTCTTTTCCTGCTCTCCGCGGAAAAGGGTCCGGACCGCCCGCGGGGCAACGGCGGCCACGTCACCGATTTCATGATCGGCAATGCGGGTCATCGGATGGACGTGCAGGACCAGGCGGTATCGGAAAGGGGATCGATCGTGCGCAACTGGGGTTGGTGAACGTGCCGGCGGATGCCGCCGGAATGAATTGGAGAAGGTGTCGTGAAGATCGTCGGGAGGTGTGTCGCAGATGCGTAACTGGGGTTGGTGAGTGAACGATTCGTCCCGTGGGCGCGGAGCGGACCCCGTCAGGGCGACGGGGCCGGCCGCGACTCCTGGCGCACCGCCGGGTCGGCTCGGCTACCCGTCCGTAGAGTGGACGCGAAGAGTCGATGCCGGGCCGCCACGGCGGTGAGTCGCCCGCGAGCGGGGTGCCCGGCGGCGAGGAGGCACCACGTGACGACGAACCCGGGGCTGGCCGCGATCCGGCGACCGGCCGACCTGCGCGGGCTCGGGCCGGACGAGCTCGCCTCGCTGGCGGCCGAGATCCGCGGCTTCCTGATCAGGGCGGTGTCGCGCACTGGTGGTCACCTGGGGCCGAACCTGGGCGTGGTCGAGCTGACGCTCGCCCTGCACCGGGTCTTCGACTCGCCGCAGGACGCGCTGATCTGGGACACCGGGCACCAGGCGTACGTGCACAAGCTCCTCACCGGCCGTCAGGACGGCTGGGAGCGGCTGAAGAAGACCGGCGGGCTGTCCGGGTACCCGAGCCGTGCCGAGTCCGAGCACGACCACGTGGAGTCCTCGCACGCCTCGTCGTCGCTGTCCTGGGCCGACGGGATCGCCCGGGCGAACGCGCTGACCGGGCGGGACCGGCACGTCGTGGCCGTCGTCGGTGACGGCGCCCTGACCGGCGGCATGGCCTGGGAGGCGCTGAACAACATCGCCGCGGGCGAGGACCGCAACGTCGTCATCGTCGTCAACGACAACGGCCGGTCGTACTCGCCGACGATCGGCGGGCTCGCCGACCGGCTGGCGTCACTGCGGCTGCAGCCTGGCTACGAGCGCATGCTCGAGGCCGGCAAGCGCACCGTCCGCGGGACCCCGGTCGTCGGGCCCGCGCTCTACGCGGGCCTGCACGCGTTCAAGGCGGGTGTGAAGGACGCGCTCAGCCCGCAGGAGCTGTTCTCCGACCTGGGGCTCAAGTACTTCGGCCCGGTCGACGGGCACGACATCACCCAGGTCGAGTCGGCGCTGCGCCGGGCGAAGCGGTTCGGCGGGCCGGTGATCGTGCACGCCGTGACCCGCAAGGGCAACGGCTACCCGCCCGCCGAGAACGACGAGGCCGAGCAGATGCACAGCCCGTCGGCGTTCGACCCGGAGACCGGTGCGCCGACCGGCGCGCCGTCGACCGGCTGGACCGACGTGTTCTCCGAGGAGGTCGTCGAGCTCGGTGCCCGGCGCACCGACGTCGTCGCGATCACCGCGGCGATGCTCGGTCCCACCGGGCTGGCGCCGTTCGGGGCCGCCTACCCGGACCGGCTGATCGACGTCGGGATCGCCGAGCAGCACGCGCTCACGACCGCGGCCGGCCTGTCGCGGGCCGGGATGCACCCCGTCGTCGCGCTCTACTCGACGTTCCTCAACCGTGGCTTCGACCAGCTGATGATGGACGTCGGCCTGCACCGCGAGCGGCTCACCCTGATGCTGGACCGCTCCGGCGTGACCGGCAGCGACGGGCCGTCCCACAACGGCATGTGGGACCTGTCGATCCTCGGCATCGTGCCCGGGATGCGGGTCGCGGCCCCCCGCGACGAGCCGACCCTGCGCGAGGAGTTCCGCGAGGCCGTCGCGGTGTCCGACGGGCCGACCGCCCTGCGCTATCCCAAGGGGTCGGTCGTCGCCTCGGTGCCGGCGGTGCGCCGCCTCGACGGGCCGGCCGGCGTCGACGTGCTGCACGAGCCCGCCGACGGGCGCGCCCAGGTGCTCGTCGTGTGCGTGGGCGGGTTCGGGAAGCTCGGCGTGGCGGCGGCGAAGCGGCTGGCCGACCAGGGGGTCGACGTGACCGTCGTCGATCCGCGGTGGGTGCTGCCGGTGCCCCGGGAGCTGCTGACCCTGGCCGCCGACCACCAGCTCGTCGTCACGGTGTCGGACTGCGGCACGCACGGCGGGTTCGGCTCGGCGCTGTCCGACGCGCTGCGCGGTGCCGACATCGACGTCCGGCAGCGCGACCTCGCGCTGCCCCAGGAGTACCTCGAGCACGGCAGCCGCGACGACGTGCTCGCCGCGGTCGGGCTGACCGAGCAGGACGTGGCCCGCCGGATCACCGAGTGGGCCGCGGCCGCCGTGCCGGCCCTGCCCCGGCTGGACCCGGAGCGCACGGGCTGATGCGGGTCATCGTCGTCGAGGACGAGCCGGCCATGGCCGACGCGGTCGCGCGCGGCCTGCGACGGGACGGGATCGCCGTCGACGTCGCCTACGACGGGGACGAGGGCTCCGAGAAGCTGTCGGTGACCCGCTACGACGTCGCCGTGCTCGACCGCGACCTGCCGGGCCGCAGCGGGGACGAGCTGTGCGACGAGCTGGTCGCCGCCGGCGGCCTGACCCGGGTGCTGATGCTGACCGCGTCCGGCACGCTCGCCGACAAGGTCGAGGGCCTGTCCCGCGGGGCCGACGACTACCTCGCCAAGCCGTTCGACTTCCCCGAGCTCGTCGCCCGGGTGCGGGCACTCGGCCGCCGGGCCACCCCCGCCGTGCCCCCCACGCTCGCCGCGGGGGACCTGGTGCTGGACCCGGCGCGGCGGACGGTCGGCCGCTCCGGACGCCCGGTGGAGCTGACCCGCAAGGAGTTCGGCGTGCTGGAGGTGCTGCTCGCCGCGGGCGGTGCCGTCGTCTCGTCCGAGGAACTCCTCGAGCGGGTGTGGGACGAGAACGCCGATCCCTTCACCACGACCGTGCGGGTCACCGTGATGACGCTGCGCAAGAAGCTCGGTGAGCCGGCGCTGATCGACACCGTCGTCGGCGCCGGGTACCGGGTCCCCAGCGCGACCGACGCCCCACCCGGCGCCGGGACCGCGGCGGGTTGACCCGTGCAGCGCCTCCGGCCGCGCCTGACGCTGCTGGCCACCGTGCTGGTCGCGGTGGTGGCGGCGGTGCTGCTGTGGCTGGGGTGGATGCTGGTCGGGGCGGCCGTGGCGGGGACGCCCGCGCTGCCCGGCACGGTCGTCGTGAACGGGGTGCCGGTGCCCGCCGAGACCGCCCGGGACGCGATCGCCGCCGCCGCCCGCGACGACGTGCTGCGCGCCGGTCTGGTCGCGTTCCCGCTGGTCGTCGTGGCCGGCGCGGTGTGTGCGTGGGTGCTGGTCGGGCGGGTGCTGGACCCGCTGCACCGGGTGGTGGACACCGCGTCGCGGCTGTCCGCGAGCTCGCTCGACGATCGCGTCGCGCTGGAGTCGGCGCGCGGCGAGGTCGCGGAGCTGACCGCCGCGTTCGACGCGATGCTCGACCGGCTGCAGGCCGCGTTCGACGCCCAGCGGCGGTTCGTCGCGAACGCCGGGCACGAACTGCGGACCCCGCTCGCCGTGCTGCGCACCGAGATCGACGTGACGTTGCAGGACCCCGACGCCGACGCGACGGAGCTGCGCCGGATGGCCGAGGTCGTCCGCGACGCCGGGCGCTGCTGCGACGAGCTCGTCGCCGGGCTCCTGCTGCTCGCCCGGACCGAGGCCACCGGCCCGCTGAGCGGGTCCGACCGCGCCGCGGTGGACCTGGCCGCCGTCCTCGCCGTGGAACTCGACGCGATCGCCCCGTCCGCCGCCGCGCGGGCGTTGTCGGTCCGGACCGACGCGTGCCCGGTCGTCGTCGACGGGGACGAGGTCCTGCTGCGACGCCTGGTGGCCAACCTGCTCGAGAACGCCGTCCGGCACAACCGTGACGCCGGCTGGATCGAGGTCGGGTGCGGGGACGCGGCCGACGGGGGAGCGGACCTCCGGGTGCGGTCGTCCGGTCCGGAGCTGCCGGCCGGGCAGGTCGCGGAGCTGTTCGAGCCGTTCCGGCGCGGCCCGGTGGCGCGTACCGCGCACACCCGGGGGTCCGGGCTGGGGCTGTCGATCGTGCGGGCCGTGGCGACGGCGCACGGCGGCCGGGTCGACGCCGAGGCCGTCCCCGGCGGGGGCCTGGCGGTCCACGTCGTGCTCCCGGCGGCGACCGGGGCGGGCGGGGAGCCGCGGACCGATCCCGCACCCGCCCGCTGACCGCCGGTCCCGGGACGCCGGCCCTCAGGTGCCCAGCACCGGCTCCAGCAGGGGGGCGAGCAGCTCGACCTGCCACGGCCGGGCACCGCCCGCCGCCAGCGCGCCGCGGACGTCGCCGCCGGACGGCGGGGTCCAGCACAGCCGGCGCAGCAGGTCGGGCTGCAGCAGGTTCTCCACCGGGACGTCGTGCTGCTCGGAGACGCCGGCGAGCGCCGCCCGGGCGGCGGTGAGCCGCGCGGCCGCGTCCGGGTCCCGGTCGGCCCAGCGAGCCACCGGAGGGGGCCCGTCGGTGGTGGCCGAGCCGCGCGGCAGCTCGGCGTCGGGGAGGTCGGCGGCCCGGCGGAGCGCGTCGAACCAGTAGCCGGCCAGCCGGCGCTGCGAACGCCCGCGGAAGACCGGCAGCCCGGCCAGCGTCTGCGCCGACTCCGGGTTCCGGACGGCCGCGTCGACGATGGCCGCGTCGGGCAGCACCCGGCCCGGGGCGATGTCGCGCTCGGCGGCCAGCGAGTCACGGGCCTGCCACAGCTCGCGCACCGCGGCCAGCGGGCGGGGCCTGCGGACCTTGTGGATGCCGGACGTGCGGCGCCACGGCTCGGCGCGTGGGGCGGGCGGTGGCGCGGTCCGCACGGCCTCGAACTCCTGGCGGGCCCACTCCAGCTTGCCCTGCTCGTCGAGCAGCCCGGTCAGCACGTCGCGCAGCTCGATGAGGACCTCGACGTCGAGCGCGGCGTAGACCAGCCAGTCCTCGGGGAGGGGGCGCCGGGACCAGTCGGCGGCGCCGTGCCCCTTCTCCAGGGAGAGGCCGAGGAGGTTCTCCACCATCGGGCCGAGCCCGACCCGCGGGAGCCCGGCCAGGCGCCCCGCGAGCTCGGTGTCGAAGAGCGAGGCCGGACGCAGGTCCAGCTCGCCCAGGCACGGCAGGTCCTGGGACGCCGCGTGCAGCACCCACTCGGGGCCGCCGAGCGCCGCGGCGAGCGGCCCGAGCTCGCCGCGCAGGGGGATCGGGTCCACCAGCGCCGACCCGGCCCCCGCCCGTCGCAGCTGCACCAGGTAGGCGCGCTGCGAGTAGCGGAAGCCGGACGCGCGCTCGGCGTCCACCGCGACCGGTCCGGTGCCCGCGGCGAACGCCTCGGCGACCTCCGCGAGGGCCTCGGCCGTCGCCGTCACCGGCGGCAGACCGTCGGCCGGACGCAGCAGGGGCACCGGATCGGGTGAACCGTCCGGGGACGGATCGCCGGGCGGCCGGAAGTCCGTACCGCCTGTCGTCCGCGCACCCTGGTTCAGCGAATGACCCCCGCACGCATGGCCAGCGCCACCATCTGGGCGCGGTCGCCGGTGCCGAGCTTGCGCCCGATCCGGGACAGGTGGCTCTTCACCGTCAGCGCCGAGAGGTTCAGCGCCTCACCGATCTCCTTGTTCGACTGCCCGTCGGCGACCAGCTGCAACACCTCGACCTCGCGGGCGGAGAGCTCGCGCGGGGTGTTGTCGGTGCCCGGCACGCGGGAACCGGTGGCCAGCAGCGGGGCGACCGTCGGGTCGGCGTAGACGCGGCCGTCGAGCACCCGCTTGACGCCGTCGGTCACGACCGAGGGCGACGCCGACTTGAGCAGGTACGCCTGCGCGCCGGCCTGGAAGGCCGAGTGGACCGCGTACGGGTCGTCGGAGGAGGCCAGGACGACGAGCCTGTTCCAGCCCAGCGAGCGGAGCTCGCTGACCAGGTCCAGGCCGCTGCCGTCCGGCAGGGTCAGATCGAGGATCGCGAGGTCGCACGGACCCGCGGCGTGTGCCCGGGCTCGCGCCTCGGTCACCGACGCGGCCTCGTGCACGGTGCCCGCGCCCATGGAGCGGAGCCGCCCGGCGATCGCCTCGCGGAGCAGCGGGTGGTCGTCCACGACGAGAACCGTGAACAGCTCCTCCCGCGGCTGCGGGACGATCCCCGGCGAGAGCACTGCTCCACCGATCGGAGCGCCACCTGAGGTGGTGCTGCCGGAGCTCTGCGCCGGCACTTGCTGGCCAAGTACAGCCACGTCGTCAACCTTCCTGGAGTCGGCCGTCAGCCCCCGACCAACACCGGAACCCGAGGCACGGAGAGTGGCGCTCGGCCGCCCGGGTGGGTGCCATGCGGGAGATGGTATCCCTCCATGCGGCCTAACGTCGCGTGTGCATTCGAACTTCTGGCCCGGAAAGTTACATGGCTGTGGGCGTGGGCCCACCCTTTCGGGTGATCTTTTTTCGTCAGGACGCCGCTGACCTGCGGTTATCAGCCGGGTGATCGGGTCAACGGTACTGCCCCGACCGGAGGCAGTCCGGCGGCGGTCGCGACCAGGGAACCGAACGCCGCGGCGTGTCGGGCGAAGTCGGCGTCGCTCTCCGTAGGCGTCCAGGAGGCCCGCAGCTCGACGTCGTCCTCCCGTGGTGGCTCCTCGCCGTCCGCCTGGAGGCCACCGAACCGGACCGACGAGGTCTGGGTCACCGTCCCGCCCAGCGCGGTGAAGTCCGCGCCCGCGTGATCGAGGGCGTCGGTCAGCCAGGACCATCCGATGCGCGGCAGCATGTCGTCGCCGAGCTGGCCCAGCTCCAGGCGGGCCTGGACGAAGCAGACCAGCCGGAAGGTGCCCTGCCAGCGGTCCTGGCCCTCCGGGTCGTGCAGCAGGATCAGCCGGCCCGACGTGTCGGGCTCGTCCAGGTCGTCGGTGCCGTCGCCGCGGTGGCCGATGTCGGCCTCGACGCTCGTCGCCCAGCTGAACGGCGCCAGCCGGGGCGGGGCCTCCAGCTTGCGCACCACGAGCTCCGGGCGCGGCGCCACCGAGGCCAGCGCACTCACGGCCCGGCGGAACAGCGGAGGTGGGGAGTTCGGGTCCGGCACGGCGGGGAACTCTAGGCCGCGCGGGCCGTCGTGCCTGGCAGGCGCGCCGGGCGGCTGCGCGGCGGTCCGGGCCCCGTGCGACGATGTCGGGGTCATGACTGCAGGCACCGCCACCCCCGCGACCACGGCCCGCCGCGACCTGGCCGGGTCCCCGTTCCTCGACGCGGTGCGCGGCCGCCGCCCGTCCCGGCTGCCGGTGTGGTTCATGCGCCAGGCCGGCCGGTCGCTGCCCGAGTACCGGGCGCTGCGGCAGCACAACGGGATGCTGGAAGCCTGCCTGACCCCGGACCTGACCTGCGAGATCACCCTGCAGCCGGTCCGCAGGCACGGGGTCGACGCCGCGATCCTCTTCTCCGACATCGTGGTGCCGCTGTACCTGGCGGGCATCGGCGTCGACATCGTCCCCGGCACCGGCCCCGTCGTCGACCACCCGGTGCGCACCGCGGCCGCCGTCGAGGCGCTGCCCGAGCTCGCGCCCGAGCAGGCCGACGCGGTCGGCGACGCGATCTCCCTGCTGCTGCCAGAGCTGGGGGAGACCCCGCTCATCGGGTTCGCCGGGGCGCCCTTCACCCTCGCGTCCTACCTGATCGAGGGCGGGCCGAGCCGCAACCACGAGAAGACCAAGGCCCTGATGCGCTCCGAGCCGGAGGTCTGGCACGCCCTCATGGCGAAGCTGGCCCGGCTGACCGGCGCCTTCCTGCAGCGACAGGTCGCGGCCGGCGTCGACGGGGTGCAGCTGTTCGACTCCTGGGCCGGGGCGCTCTCCGAGCGCGACTACCGCGAGTTCGTGCTGCCGCACTCGTCCGCGGTGCTGTCCGCGCTCGCCGGGTCCGGACTCCCGCGGATCCACTTCGGGGTCGGCACCGCCGAGCTGTACGGGGCGATGACCGAGGCCGGGGCGGACGTCATCGGCGTCGACTGGCGCACCCCGCTCGACGTCGCCGCGGCGCGGGCCGGGGGAGCGGTGCCGGTGCAGGGCAACCTCGACCCGGCCGTGCTGTTCGCCGGCCAGGACGCGATCGACGCCGACGTCGCCCGCATCGCCGCCGAGGGCGCCCGCTGCCCGGGGCACGTGTTCAACCTGGGTCACGGCGTGCTGCCGCAGACCGACCCGGACGTCGTCACCCGGACCGTCGAGACGATCCACTCCCAGCCGGCCGGATGAGCCCCCGCGTCGCCGTCGTCGGCGGCGGGATCTCCGGGCTCGCCGCGGCGCACCGGTTGCGGACCCTGCTCGGCCCGGACGCCGGGATCACGGTTCTGGAGCAGCGCGACCGGCTCGGCGGGGTGCTGCGCACCGTCGACCTCGCGGGCGCGCCCTTCGACGTCGGTGCCGAGGCGTTCCTCGTCCGGCGCCCCGAGATGCCGGCCCTGCTCGGCGAGCTCGGCCTGTCCGGGGCCCTGACCCACCCGACCTCCGCGACCGCCACCATCCGCGCCGGCGGGCGGACCGTGGGGCTGCCGCGCGGGACGCTCATGGGCGTCCCGGGCCGCGACGCGGTGCTCGACGGCGTGCTGTCCGACGCGGGCCGGGCGGCGGTGGCGGCCGAGCCGTCGCGGCCGCTGGCCTGGGATCCGGGCACCGACATGGCGCTGGGCGGGCTGCTGCGGGAGCGGTTCGGCCCGGAGGTCGTCGACCGGATCGCGGACCCGCTGCTCGGCGGGGTCTACGCGGGCCGGGTCGACACGCTCGGGCTGCGGGCGACCGTGCCCGCGCTGGCCGGTGCGCTCGACGACGGTGCGGCGTCGCTGACCGACGCGGCGAGTGCCGGGATGGCGGCGAGCGGGCAGCGGGCGGGCACCCTCGCGGCCGGGCCTTCCGGGGGGACCGGCGCCGCGTCGGCCGCGCCGCAGCCCGTCGCGGCGGGGCCGGTGTTCGGGGCCGTCCGAGGCGGCTACCGCGAGGTGGTCGCGGCTCTGGCGGACGCGTCGGCGGCCACCGTCCGGACCGGGACGACCGTGCGCGCGCTGGAGCGCCGCACCGGAGGGTGGCGGCTCGTGCTCGGGCCCGTCGGGCAGCCGGAGGCGCTTGACGTCGACGCCGTCGTCCTCGCCGTCCCCGCGCCGGCCGCGCGCCGGCTGCTGGAACCGGTCGTCCCGGCCGCTGCCGGGGCGGCGGCCCGGATCGGGCTGGCGTCGTCGGCGGTCGTGGCGCTGGCCTACCGGGCCGCGGACGTCGCCGGGATGCCGGGGACCTCGGGGTGCCTGGTCGCGGCGGACGAGCCGCTGTCGCTCAAGGGCGTGACGCACGCGTCGACGAAGTGGGCCCACCTCGGCGAGGACGGCCTGGTCCGGGTCCGAGCGTCGATCGGGCGGTTCGGCGAGGAGGTGGGCCTGCAGGTCGACGACGCCGAGCTCGTCGCCCGGACCCGGGCCGACCTGCGCGAGCTCGACGGGATCGGCGCCGAGCCGGTCGCGGTGCACGTGCAGCGCTGGGGTGGCGGGTTGCCGCAGTACGGCGTCGGGCACGGGGAGCTCGTGGCGGGCCTCGAGGCGGCCGTGGCGGCCGAGCCCGGCCTGGCGGTCGCGGGCGCGATGCTGCACGGCGTCGGCGTCCCCGCGTGCGTCGGGACGGCGCGGGCCGCGGCGGAGCGCCTGGCCCGGGTCGTGCCGGCTGCGTCCTAGCGGGGGTCGAGCACGAGCTCGACGACCGGCACGTGCGGCGCGAGCGGCTCTCCCGGGCCGAGCCCGCAGGCGGCCCGCACGGCCGGCTCGAGCCGGGCCCAGGCCCGCGGGTGGCGGCGCGGGTAGTCGGCGAACAGCGCCGCGGCCCGGTCCCGCGGAACGCGGTGTGCCGTCGCGGGCGCGGACCGGCGCGTCCCGACCGAGATCCGGACCCGCGGTTCCGCGGTGACGTTGCGGAACCACTGGGCGCGGTCCCCGAACCCGGACACGACCACGTAGCGGCCCGGTCCGGGGCGGTCGGTGACCTCGAGCACGGCGCGGCGGACCCGGCCGGTGCGCCGGCCGGCGTGCTCGAGCAGCAGCATCCGGCGCCCGAACAGGAACCCGAGACCGAGCCGGTAGAAAGGCGATCGGCGCTCGGACGAGCATCCGGCGTCGCAGGATCCGCAGCCCGATCGGTTCGTTCACGAGGTCTCCTTCCGTCCGGACCCCGCACCGGTGAGGGGCCCCTTACCGTCGGCGTAGCATGCGCCCCATGGCCCGCGTGGACACCAGAGCGATCAACGAGACCATCCGCTACACCATGTGGTCGGTGTTCCGGGTAGAGCCCGGAAAGCTGGGCGACGACCGTGCCGAGGCCGCCCGGCAGGCGACCGAGTACCTGGACTCCCTGGCCAACAAGGACGTGACCGTCCGCGGTGTCTACGACCTCGCCGGCGTCCGGCACGACGCGGACTACATGATCTGGTGGCACGCCTCGGAGATCGAGTCGCTGCAGGCCGCCTACGCCGACCTGCGCCGCACCACGGCGCTCGGCCGCGCCTCGGTGCCCGTCTGGAGCCAGACGGCGCTGCACCGTCCGGCGGAGTTCAACAAGAGCCACGTGCCGGCGTTCATGGCGGGCGAGGACCCCAAGCGCTACGTCTGCGTGTACCCGTTCGTCCGGTCCTACGAGTGGTACCTGCTCCCGGACCAGGAGCGCCGCACGATGCTCGCCGACCACGGCAAGGAGGCCCGCGACTACCCGGACGTCCGCGCCAACACGGTGCCCGCGTTCGCGCTGGGCGACTACGAGTGGATCCTCGCGTTCGAGGCGGACGAGCTGCACCGGATCGTCGACCTCATGCGGCACCTGCGGGGTACCGAGGCCCGCCGGCACGTCCGCGAGGAGATCCCGTTCTACACCGGCCCGCGGGTCGAGGTCGGCGACCTGGTCGCGTCCCTGCCCTGACCGCTGCGCCCGGGCCTCCGCACCGCGCACCGGGATCCGTACCGGTGCGCGGGTGCGGCGCCTACTCGGCCGGTTCCAGGGAGAGCGAGACCGAGTTGATGCAGTAGCGCAGGTCCGTCGGGGTGCCGTAGCCTTCCCCGGCGAACACGTGGCCCAGGTGGCTGTGGCAGGTGGCGCACAGCACCTCGGTGCGCGTCATGCCGAGCGTGGAGTCGGTGCGCTCGATGACCGCGTCGCCCGCCAGCGGCGTGAAGAACGACGGCCACCCGCAGTGCGACTCGAACTTCGTCTCGCTGCGGAACAGCTCCGCCCCGCACGCCCGGCAGCGGTAGACGCCGGTGCGCTTCTCGTCGGTGTACTCCCCGGTGAACGGGCGCTCGGTGCCGGCCTGACGGAGCACCTGGTACTCCGCCGGGCTCAGCTGGGCCCGCCACTCCTCGTCGGTCTTCTGCACCTTCGCCGCCGGCTCGGCGTCGGAGGAGCCGGTCTTGCTGCTGAACAGACCCATGCACCCACGCTAACCCGTTCCGGGGCGCGCGGCTCAGATCCAGGTGGTGACGACGAAGACCATCGCGTTCGCGACCACCCACGCCGCGAACAGGAGCAGGAGCACCATGGCGGCGACGGCGGCCGTCCGCCGCGGGCCGCGCAGCCGGTTCGCCGACTCCGCGAAGTCACCGACGCCGCGGATGTAGCCCTCCACCGAACACGACGGGACCCGCTGCATCCGGTCGAGGTGCGCGGCGAACGCACGGGCCTCGGGGTCGTCGGGGTCCAGACCGACGAGATCGTCGTCGAACCGGGGCGACCGGTCAGCACTCATGTGCTCACGATAGTGGCGCACCCGCGGTAGGTTCCCCGGTGTGGCGAGCCGTGAGGTCGTGATGCTGCGGGTGGAGGGGCCGGACGGGCCCCGGGACGTCCGCCTGACCAGCCCGGACAAGGTCGCGTTCCCGAAGCTGGGCATCACCAAGCGCGAGGTGGTCGAGTACTACCTCGCCGTCGGCGTGCCGATGGCCCGCGCGCTGCGGGACCGCCCGACGAACCTCAAGCGGTTCAACGACGGCGCCGAGGGCGAGCCGTTCTTCGTCAAGCGCGTCCCGAAGGGCGCCCCCGACTGGGTCCGCACCTGCACGGTGACCTTCCCCAGCGGCCGGAAGGCCGACTCGGTGGCCGTCACCGAGCCCGCGACGATCGCGTGGGCGGCCAACCTCAACACCCTCGACTTCCACCCCTGGCCGGTCCGCTGCCCGGACACCGACCACCCCGACGAGCTGCGGATCGACCTCGACCCGCAGCCGGGGACGGACTTCGCCGATGCCGCCGCCGTCGCACTCGTGCTGCGCGACGTGCTCGCCGAGGCCGGCCTGACCGGCTGGCCGAAGACGTCCGGTGGCCGCGGCCTGCACGTGTTCTGCCCCGTCCGGCCGGAGTGGGACTTCGTCCAGGTGCGCCGCGCGGTCATCGCGATCGCCCGCCGGGTGTGCCGCCGCATCCCGGAGCGGGCCACCGTCGACTGGTGGAAGGAGGAACGCGGCGAGCGCGTGTTCCTCGACTTCAACCAGGCCGCCCGGGACCGCACCATCGCGTCGGCCTGGTCGGTGCGCGGGCTGCCCGGCGCGACCGTGTCGATGCCGCTGACCTGGGACGCGGTGGGCGAGGTCGATCCGGCGGAGTTCACCCTGCGCACCGTCCCGGGCCTGCTGGAACGGTACGGGGACCCGCACGAGCACATGGACGCCGAGCGCGGCGGCTGCGACACGGCGCTGGAGTGGTTCGCCGAGGACGAGATCGAGCTCGGGGTGGCGGAGATGCCCTACCCGCCGGAGTACCCGAAGATGCCCGGCGAGCCGATGCGGGTGCAGCCGAGCCGGGCCCGCCAGAAGGACTGAACCCCGTCCGTCGGTGGCAGAATCCCGGTTCGTGTACGCGTACCTGGACGACGGCCCGCACGCCGGGGAGCGGGTACGCATCGATCCCGGTCCGGACGGCCGCCCGCCCCGCACGATCGAGCTTGCCGACCCCGGCGGCGACCCGGTGTCGTACGCCCTGATCGGCCCGCACCACGACGACGACCGCTGGATCTACCGCCGGATCCCGCCGGCCGACGCCTGACGGCTCTCAGCCCGGGTCCGTGCCGCGCTCCCGGGCGCGCTTGCGCCGCTTCCCCTCGTGCATCGCCTGCACCCGGGGGACCGGGATGGCCCGGCCCTCCTCGACGAGCCCGTCCGGCAGCACCGCGGGTGGGGGCCGCAGCGTCCGCCACGGGTCGGTGTCCCCGAGCAGCCCGGCAGCCGTCGTGACGGTGAAGTCCGACGGCGTGACGGCGCCGAGGTCGTCCCACGCGACCGGGAACGACACCGGCAGCCCCGGCCGCGCCCGCGGGCTGTAGGCGGCCACCAGCGTCGCGCCGCCTGCCCGGGTGGGGTCGAGGAACACCCGGCCGCCGCGGTCCTCCTTGATGAAGGCGGTGGTCGCCACGTCGGGCCCCAGGGCGGCGGCGCGGGCACAGACGGCCCGGGTGACGGCGAACGCGTCGTCGATGCCGAGCGGCGCGGCCAGCGGCACGACCAGGTGCAGTCCCTTCGCCCCGCTGGTCTTCACCGCCGCGTCCGCGCCGAGCTCGGCCAGCGCCGAGCGGACGAGCCGGGCGGCCGCGACGACCAGGTCGAAGCCGCCGTCGGGCGGCGGGTCCAGGTCGACGACGAGCTCGCCGGCGTGTGTCCCGCCGTGCGGCACCAGGGTCGGGTGGTACTCGATCGCGCGCTGGTTGCCGAACCACAGCAGCGTCCGCCGGTCGGTGCACAGCGGGTAGTGCACGGTCCGCTGCGAGGTCTCCGCCCAGACGTCCAGGGTCGGGATCCACGAGGGCGCCCCGCGCGGGATGTTCTTCTGCATGAACGGGGCCTGCCCGGGACGGGCGCGGACCACCGTCAGCGCCCGGCCGTCGAGTGCCGGGAGCATCCGGTCCGCGACGGCGTCGAGATGGTCGACGAGCGCCCGTTTGGTGACGCCCGCGCCGTCGAACACCTCGCCGTCGAGACTGGTGAGCGCGACCCCGTCGCGGGTCTCGCCGTCGTCGCGGCCCTGCCCTCGTGCCATGCCTACCCCCCGATGAAGCCGCGCTGGGTCAGCCAGGCGCGGGCCACGTCCCGCGGGCTCTCGCCACCGGCCGAGACACGTCCGTTGAGGCGCTGGATCGTCGGCTGGTCCAGCGCGGCGGCGATCGGTGCGAACACGTCGGCCACCTGCGGCGCCCGGTCGAACACGTCCTGGCGGATCGTCGGGACCGCGCTGTAGGTGATGTGGTAGCCGCGGTCGTCGTCGAGGACCTTCAGGCCGAGTCCTGGGATGCGGCCGTCGGTGGCGGCGACCTCGCCGAACAGGCAGACGCCGTCCGCGGTGGACTGGAAGATCAGCCCCTGTTCGACGACCTCGGTGCGGTCGCGGGGGATCTCCATGTCGTAGGCCTGCTGCAGCCCGCGCAGACCGTCGGCACGGGAGTTGTACTCGGTCTCCACGCACACCGACCCCGGCTGGCCGGAGCGGAGGTAGGCGGCCATGTCGCTGATCGAGTCCAGGTGCAGCCGGGCGGCCGTGGTGCCGTCGACGACGAACGCGTAGGTGTTGTCGAACCCGGCCCGGTCCAGCCAGACGACGCCGTTCTCGGCCCGGTCGCGCTCGCGCAGCTCGCGGAGCACCTCGTCGTCGGGGAGCTTGCGGGTCTCGGTCAGGAACGACGCCCACGCGGTGCCGGTGTACTCCCAGTAGGTCGAGATGTCGCCGTGGACCAGTGCCTGCCGGGTGACGTCGGACCTGCCGACGTTGCACCGGTCGGTGACCGCGGCCCCGACCGACTCGAGCGCCGCGATCGAGATCTGGCACAGCACCTGCTGCTCGTCGAAGTTCTTCGACCCGACGACGTAGGTCTGGCCGGAGAGGTCCACCTGCTCGGCGAGCGACCCGGCCGACGCGTGCGGGCCGGACGCGGACAGACCACCGCACCCGGCGAGCAGCAGGACGGAGGCGAGCAGGACGGCGGCACGCGGTGCGGCCCGCCGGGGGGAGCTGATCACGACGTGTCTTTCGAGGTCGCAGGGCTGGAGGGTTCAGCCGACCACGAATGCCCGCGCCGTGCAACGACCCGCCCGGTGCCGTGACCGGGCCGGTATGCACGACGGCCCCGCACCCCGGGAGCCGGGATGCGGGGCCGCCGTGCGGGGCACCGGTCGATCAGCCGGTGAAGCCCTTCTCGGTCAGCCAGTCACGGGCGACCGTGCGGGCGTCCTGACCCTCCGAGGAGACCTTGCCGTTGAGGCTCAGCATGGTCTGGTAGTCGAGGGCGGCCGCGATCGGCGCCATGACCTGGCGGATCGCCTGGTTCTGGTTGTAGGTCTCCTCACGGACGATCGGCGCCGCGTTGTAGGTGACGTGGTACTTCTTGTCGTCGTCGAGGACCTTCAGGCCGAGACCGGGGATGCGGCCGTCGGTGGTGAACACCAGGCCGAACATGCAGTCGCCGTCCGTGGTGGCCTGGTAGATGGCGCCGGTGGCGAGCACGTCGAGCCGGTCACCGCCGACCTGGAAACCGTAGGTCTGCTGCAGGCCGCGCAGGCCGTCGTCGCGGGAGTTGTACTCGGTCTCCACGCAGACCTTGCCCGGCTTGCCCGCGTTGATGTACGCGGCCATGTCGGACAGCGTGTTCAGGTTCTCCTGCTGCGCCTTCTCGCCGTTCACCGCGAAGGCGTAGGTGTTGTTGAAGTTCGCCTTGTCCAGCCACACGAGCTGGTTCTTCTGCAGGTCACGCTCGGAGACGAGGCGGTAGAGCTCGTTGTCGTCCGGGATGCGCTGGGTCTCCTTGAAGAAGGAGGCCCACGCGGTGCCGGTGTAGTCCCAGTAGATGTTGATGTCGCCGGACAGCAGGGCCTGCCGCGCGACGTCGGTGCCGCCGAGGTTGCAGCGCGGGGTGACGTTGCCGCCGACCGACTCCAGCGCGGCGACGGTGATCTCGCAGAGCACCAGCTGCTCGTCGAAGTTCTTGCCACCGACGATGTAGTTGACGCCCTCCAGGTTGCCGGCCTCGGCCAGCGACCCGCCGGAGGCCGATGGCCCGCTGGCGTCGAGGCCGCCACAGCCCGCGAGGGGCAGCGCGGTGACGGCGGCCATCGCCGTCATGGCGATGCGCCGGGATCGTCCGAATCTCACGTGTCCTCCAGGAAAGCTGTGGTGCGGGACGTCGAGTGGTGGAACGGGGTGGGCGGGCGTCGTCAGCCGGAGTTGCGGCGGACCGCGTACTCGGCGAGACCGGCCAGCCAGTCCACGATCAGGGCCAGGGCGGCGACGATGGCGGCGGCGACCAGGGTCCCGGTCGGCCTGCCGAGCTCGAGCATGCCCTTGATCGGCTCGCCGAGACCGCCGGCGCCGATGAAGGTGGCCAGTGCGGCGGTGCCGACGTTCAGCACGAGCGCGACCCGGACGCCGGCGACCATGACCGGCGTGGCCAGCGGGAGCTCGACCCGGATCAGGGTCTGCCGGGCCGACATCCCGATCCCGCGCGCCGCCTCGATCAGCGAGCGGTCGACCTGCTGGAGGCCGACGACGGTGTTGGTCAGCACCGGCAGCAGCGCGGCCAGCGCGAGCGCGACGACCGCGGTGGGCAGGCCCAGCCCGAGCGGCGAGAACGCCAGCAGCACGATCACACCGAACGCGGGCAGCGCCTGCATGAACCCGGCGCCCGCGAGCACCGGGCGCTGGATCCGGCCCGCCGCCGGCCGGCTGATCGCGATCCCGGCCGGGATCGCGATCACGATGACCACCAGGGTCGAGAGCCCGGTGAGGATCATGTGTTCCCAGAGCCGCACGGCCAGCGCCGCCGGGTTGATCACCGACTGCTCGGCGGCGTCGAGGCCCTGGCTGCCCGCGTAGGCGAACACCCCGACCAGGCCGACGAGCGCGATCAGCGGGTTCGCGATGAGCGACTTGTCGAGCTTCGCCCGCTGCCGGCGCGGTGCGTCGGCGACGGCGGTGCCGCTCGCGGCCTCCGCGGCCGGGGCGCTCACGCCTGCCCCTTGGTCTTCAGGCCCTCGACGAGGTCCTTCCACCACAGGGCGCCCTGCAGCTTCTGCTCGTCGTCGACCACACCGACCAGCTCGGTCTGCGAGTCGAGCATGACGTCGACGGCGTCGTAGACCGTTCCGGAGTGCGGGACGGTGACCATCTTCGGCATCATCTCGGTGCCCGGCAGGTAGGCCCAGCGCGACGGCCTGCCCTCGGCGTCGGCCTCGTAGGTCGGTGCGCCGTTCCGCTCGCCGGTGCCGTCCAGCCCGACCGGCTGCAGCTCGAGCCGGGACAGCTCGAGCAGCGACAGCCGCCGAACCGCGGCGCCCGAGCCGACGAACTCGGCGACGAAGTCGTTCGCGGGGTGGGTGAGGACGTTGTCCGGGGTGTCGTACTGCTGCAGCGTCCCGCCGGGGCCGAACACGGCGATCCGGTCACCCAGCTTCACCGCCTCGGACAGGTCGTGGGTGACGAAGCAGATCGTCTTCGCGATCTGCTTCTGCAGCTCCAGGAACTCGCCCTGGATGCGCTCACGGGTGATCGGGTCGATCGCCCCGAACGGCTCGTCCATCAGCATCACCGACGGGTCGGCGGCCAGGCCGCGGGCGACGCCGACGCGCTGCTGCTGCCCGCCGGACAGCTGGCGCGGGTAGCGGTCGCGGTAGTCCTTCGGCTCCATGCCGACCAGGTGGAGCAGCTCGTCGACCCGGGCGGTGATCCGGTTCCTGTCCCAGCCGAGGATCTTCGGGACGACGGCGATGTTGTCGCCGATGGTGAAGTGCGGGAACAGGCCCACCTGCTGGATGACGTAGCCGATCCGGCGGCGGAGCTCGTCGGCGTTCACCGCGGTGACGTCCTCGCCGTCGAGCATGATCCGGCCGGTCGTCGGCTCGATCAGCCGGTTCATCATCTTCAGCGTGGTCGTCTTGCCGCAGCCGGACGGTCCGATGAACATCGAGATGGTCCCCTCGGGGACCTCGAGGTTGAGCTCCTGGACGGCCGGTGCGGTCGCCTTCGGGTAGGTCTTGCTGATGCCTTCGAGGGCGATCATCGGCTTGTCGGAATCAGACACGGATCCCCCTCGGGGTGGTGAAACGCTGCACGAGCCAGAACACGAGTTCGTAGACGGCAGCCACGACGAGGCAGCCGAGCGTGGCCGCCAGAACCTGGTTGAAGGAATTGACCGAGCCCAGCCGCTGCAGGCCCAGGAGCAGCGAGGAGCCGAACCCGGGGCCGTTGATGGCGCCGGCGACGACCGCGATCCCGATGATGATCAGGACGGCGACCCGGATGCCGGACAGGATGACCGGCCAGGCCAGCGGGAGCTGGATGGACAGCATCCGGCGGACCGGGCCCATGCCCATCCCGCGGGCGGACTCGAGCACCGCGTCGTCGACCGACGAGAGCCCGGCGACGACGTTGCGCAGGATCGGGTAGACGGCGTAGATGGTGAGGGCGGTCAGCGACGGCGTCGCACCGAGCCCGAGCACCGGCTGCAGCAGGCCGAACAGCGCCAGCGACGGCACGGTCAGCGCCGCCGAGCTCACGATCAGCAGGCCCTCCCGCGTCCCGACCCGCATCGGCTTGCTCCAGCTGTCCGGGGTGAGGCGGTTCGTGTGGAGCACCATCCCCGCGAGGAGGGCGAAGACGGCGGCGATTCCGACGGCAATGGCGACCAGCAGAAAGTGCTGCTGGCCGTAGAACACCAACTGGTTCAGTTGTGATCCGACGTAGGTGAAGAAATCCACCGTGCTCCTTCCGCCCGGGTCCGACCTCCGCCGAGCGGCTCAGGCCGACCGGTTCGCACTGCACCGTTCGTCGGAACGTTCGCCGGTGAGGGCCACCGGCGTTACACCGCCCGAACGTGGCGGCCGAGATCGGGACCGCACCGGCTGCCCCCCGGTACGATCTGCGATGACCCGTCGCCGGAGGGAGCCTAGCCGGAACAGGGGAGCCGGGTAAGCCGAACGAGCGTCTCGATGACGCAACGGTGACCGTTTCGAGAAACGTTTCGTGGAACTGTCGCCGCAGGTCGTCGGCACCGTGACGGTTCCGTCCGCAACCGCGCCGGAAAACGGCGGATACGTAATTGTGACCTTCGGTGTCGGGTTCGTCGCACCGCTCGGCCACGCGGGGTACCCCGTCCGGTGCACGCGGTTACGGCGGACAGACGACCGGTTCGGCCGGGGCGTGCCCGTCGAGGAGGGCACGGTCGACGACCGCGGTCACGCACGGGGTGCGGGGATAGGCGCCGGTGCCCGCGCCCTCCCAGCGCACCACCCGGCCGTCGCCGAGCTGCTCGGCGGTGCGCTCGGCGCCGCTCTGCGGGGCCCGCGGGTCCTGCGCGGTGCCCAGCACGACGACCGGCGGCAGGGTGCCGGTGCGCGGCGCCGCCGGAGCGGCCGACCCACCGGGCGGCCACGGCCCGCAGGCGACCAGCTCCTGGGCCGCGGCGACGCCGAACAGCGGGAACCGGCCGGCCCACTGCCCGGCCAGGTCGGCGCCCTCGCCAGGGGTGACCCGGACCCGGCTGTCGTTGCAGCTGGTGGCGAGCGCGGCGTCGAAGCGCCCGAGCGGCCCGGCCGGTGCGCTCGCGCCGGCCCGCAGGATCCGGTCCAGACCGGTGGCGTCACCGCCGTCGGCGGCGGCCAGCGCGGACTGCAGCTCCGGCCAGCGCGACGGCTGGGACAGTGCCGAGCGGATCGCCCGCACGGTCGCGCCCGCGGTGACGGCGTCGCCGTCGCCGACGGGGAGGGCGACGCGCGAGAGCCGGTCGACCAGCCCCCGCACGGTGGCCCGCGGGTCCGGGCCGAGCGGGCAGTCCGCGCCCGCGAGGCAGGCCGTCGCGAAGGCATCGAACGCGGCCTCCGCGGCACCGGTGGTGGTCTCGGTGCGCACCGGGTCGTCGAGGGTCGGGTCGCCGGGGCCGTCGAGGACGACGCGGCCCACCGCGTCCGGGTGCCGGGCGGCCCAGTCGGCGACCGCGTCGGCGCCGTCACCGACGCCGACGACGTTCAGCCGGGCGAGCCCGAGCGCGCCGCGCAGCGACTCGACGTCGTCGGCGGAGCTGTCGGCCCGGTAGCTGGTCAGCGTGCCGGACAGGAGCAGGTAGCAGTCCTGGACGATCGAGCGGGAGCGCTCCAGCAGGGCGGTCATCGCCCGCTCGTCGCGCCGGTCGGGCCCGGCGTCGAGCAGGGCGGTGCGGGCGTCGGCCGGCGCGCAGTCCAGCAGGTCCTCGCCGGAACCCCGGCGGTCCATCCCGATCACCTGGTAGCGCGCCAGCACCTCATCCGGGAGCCGCGCGGCCAGCGTGGCAGCGGCACCCGAGGATCCGTCGACGCCGGTGTCTCCGAGCACGACGAGCACGGGCAGGTCGGCGGGGGCGCCGGGCGTGGTCACCCGGGTCAGGCCGAGCCGGGTGGGGCCGAGGTCCGGCCGGTCCCGGTCCGCGGGGACGGTGAGCCTGCTGCAGCCGGCCGCCAGCGCGCGCCCGGCCGGGACCGGGGTGCCGGACGCCGCCTGCTCCCCGAGGACCGCGGCCGTGCAGTCGGTGAAGGTGGGCCCGGCGCGCAGCGGCTCGGTCCCGGGCAGCAGGTTCGGGTCACCGGGCGGTCCGGCGGCCGCGGGCGGGGGAGTGGCGGGCAGCAGCTCGCCGCGGACGGCGACCGGCGGGCGCTGGGACGGGCCGACCGCGCAGCCGGCGAGCAGCGCGAGCGCCAGCAGGAGGACGAGCCCGGCGAGGCCGGTGCCGCCCGCGGGCCGCCGGTGACCGGGGTCGCCCGGCGGGCGACGGCCGTCCTGCTCGTGCCCCACCCGGAGTCCCCCGATCTCGTCGTCGCGCCGTGGAGAGTCTGCCCGGCGGGTGGTGAGGCTCGGGTGAGCCGGGTCAGCGGGCGGTCCAGCCGCCGTCCTGGCTCAGCGAGGAGCCGGTGATCGAGGCCGATGCCGGGCCCCACAGCAGCGCCGCCAGCTCGGCGGTCTCCGCGGGCTCGATCAGCCGCTTCACCGCCACCGGCGTCAGCATGATCTTCTCGACGACCTCGTCCTCGGAGATCCCGTGCGTGCGGGCCTGGTCGGCGATCTGCTTCTCGACCAGCGGGGTACGGACGTAGGCCGGGTTGATGCAGTTGCTGGTGACACCGTGCTCGGCGCCCTCCAGCGCGGTCACCTTGGACAGGCCCTCGAGGCCGTGCTTGGCCGAGACGTAGGCAGACTTGTACGGCGAGGCGCGCAGCCCGTGCGCGCTGGAGATGTTGACGACCCGGCCCCAGCCGCGGGCGTACATGTGCGGCAGCGACCGCCGGATCAGCCGGAACGGCGACTCGAGCATCAGCCGCAGGATCGCCGAGAACGTGTCGGGATCGAACTCCTCCAGCCGGGAGACGTGCTGGCGGCCCGCGTTGTTGACCAGGACGTCGATGTCGCGGGGGAGCTCCTCCACGGCGTCGAGGTCGGACAGGTCGCAGGTGTGCGGGATGATCCGGTCGCCCCCGGCGGCCAGCTGCTCCAGCTTCGCGGCGTCGAGGTCGACCGCGTGCACGGTGGCGCCGTCGGCGACCAGGCGACGGGCCACGGCGGCCCCGATCCCGCTGCCCGCGCCGGTGACCAGAGCCGTCGTGCCGTCCAGCAGTGCGCTCATGGCCCGACCGTACGGCGACCGGCGGACCCGCCCGCTGTGAAGCGGATCACGCCGGTGCGCCGGACCGGTCAGGACACCCGCGGGCCGGAGTCCCGGCGGGCCGAGTCGAGCTCCAGCCGGACGGCGACGGGGAGGTCGGCCAGACCGAGCGCGTCGCGCACCTGGGGCAGGACTTCGGCGTCGAGCCGGCGGCAGATCTCGGCGACCTCGGTGTCGGCGACGTCCTCGTCGACCCAGACGGTCGCCCGCACCGCGGGGCGGGCGGCGCTGCCGACCATCCGGGCGCGGGCCCGGGTGACGCCGGGGAGCGCGTCGGCGCCGTCGGCGACCGCGTCGGCGGCCGCGGAGGAGCTGATCCGGATCCGGGTGCCCTCGCCCCCGTCGAGGACCAGGTCCGGACGGGTCTCGGGGCGCAGCGACCGCGCGGTCCACAGCAGCCCGAGCACGAGCAGCAGCAGGCCCACGACGATCGTGACGGCCCGGACCGCGGTGACGTTCGCCAGCAGGAACTGCTCGACGAGCGGGTCGAACACCGGCCGCTGCGGCCGGTTCTCCCCGAACACCCCGTTGACGAGCAGGACGGTGAGGACGCCCGCCGCCAGCAGCACGAGGCCGAGCAGGGTGAGCCCCCACCGCGCGCCGCCCGCCGAGCGGTACTGCGCCCTGCGGGCGTCCTTCGCGGCGCGGCGCGGGTTGCCCGGGGCGACCGGGCGGGTGCCGGCGTCCGACGGCTGGGGGCCACCGGTCGTCGGCGCCGGGGTGGTGTCGGCGGCCATCTCAGTGCACTCCCTTCGTCGAGGCCGGGCGGTCCGGCGCGGTGCGCACGCTCAGCCGGGGCCTGCGGGCCAGCGGCAGTGCGTCGAGCACACCCCTCGCGGCCGTGTCGGCCTCGGACCGGAGCTCGCCGGCGTCGCCCCGGCCGCCGGCCCGGACGACCACCGACGTCGCCGACGCGGTGACCGTGGCCCCGGTGACCGGGTCGAGGGCGCGCACCCGGCTGCCGACCAGGCGGGCCAGCACCCGCGGTGCGGTCGCGACGGTCAGCCCCGGCGAGGGCGAGGTGAGGGCCACGTCGTGCCGGCGGGCGAGCAGCCCGACGACCAGCAGCACCACACCGACGACGATCGCGGCGACCGCGATCCAGAGCACCGGCGCGGCCGTCCAGAGGGTGGCCGTGCCGGTCGCCCACCAGTCCCGCCAGGGGACGAGCAGGCCGGCGCCGGACCCGGGGTCCACCCAGGCGGCGACGGCCTCGGTGACGATCAGTGCGCCGAGTGCGGCGACGGCCAGGCTGACCAGCGGCGCGAGGACGCGGAGCAGGACACGCATCGCGTGTCACCTGCCTTTCTGGTGGGTCGGGGGCGCGGTCACTGCACCCGGGCGGTCTCCGGCGAGGCGGACCGGTCGGACTGCAGGGCACCGATCTCGACGGTGAAGCGGTGGAGCCGGTGCCCCGTCATCCGCAGCAGGTCGGCGGCGATCCGCTCGCGGACCTGGGCGACGGCCGCCCGGACGGGGCCGGGGTAGACGAGGGTCAGCCAGAGCCGGACGTCGATCTCGTCGCCGGTCCGTGCGGTCACCCGGGCGCTCGGCCCGGACTCGCCGACGCCGAGGCCGGCGACCCGCCGGGTGCGGTGCCGGGTGGCGGGCGCGGTGTCGGCGGCGTACTCGACGATCTTGCGGAGGACCGACGGGTCGACGTCGAGGGAGCCGCGTTCGTCCGGCTCGGCGAGGGCGGTCACCGGTCGCGGCCCCGGCCGAGGACGCCGCTGACGTCCAGCTCACCGTCGAGCACCCGCCCGACGACCAGGCCGATCGCACCGAGGACGAGTGTGAGGACGAAGAACAGGAACCCGCCGGTCGCGCCGGCGATGCCCAGCAGGAGACCTGCCAGCAGGCCGGTCTGGGTGGCGTTCATGGAAACCTCCGAGAGGTGTCGTTGTCGGGCCGGCCGGGACGGTCGACCCGGGTCCGCCTCTGGCGGCGGACGGTGCGGATGAGCGCGACCAGGACCCGGGTCGGCAGGGGCAGGTCCGGGACGATCTCGATCGGACGGTCGTAGCGGCTGTCGTCGCCGGCCGCGGCGTGGCCGCCGTCGCGCTCGCCGGGGGGCTGCCCGGCCAGCGCACGGAACCGGGCCAGCCCGGCCCGGAAGACCTCGGGGTCACCGCCGCGGTCGGGGTGGTGGGTGCGGACGAACGACCGGTACGCGGCGCGTTCGGAGGGCGTGAGCCCGCCGCGGGCGTCCCGACCGTCCATCCGTACCTCCACCTGCTGCGTCATGCGGTGCCGCTTCCGCCGGGGATCTCCACGTCGGAGACCGTGACGTCGATCGGCGCCCCGCCGACGAGCGGTGCGACGGTGCGGCGCAGAGCGGCGACGGTAGCCGGGATCGGCCGGTCGAGGTTCAGCACCACACCGATCTCCACCGGCTCGCCCGGTCCGCCGACGTGTACCCCGACCAGCCGGCGCCCCGGCAGCCAGGTCGCGACGGCGCCGAAGACGCCGCCGTCGAGCCGGACCACCGACGGGTGCGCGGTGACCGCCCCGGCGACCAGCTCGGCGAGCGTGGCCGGGTCCGGGTCGCGCTCCGCCTCGGCCGCGACCGCGGCGGCACCGGGCGACCCGGTGACGACCGCGGCGGGGGACTCGGGGGAGGGGTCCGGCACGGTCACTCCACGACGCGGCCGGTCGGGGCGGGCGCCGCCGGCGCCTCGTCCTTGTCGTCGTCCTCGGACGCGAGGTGGATGTCGTTCACCGAGATGTTGACCTCGATGACCTCGAGCCCGGTCATCCGCTCGACGGCGCCGATCACGTTGCGCCGGACCGCCTTGGCGAGCTCGGCGATAGACACGCCGTACTCGACGACGAGGTCCAGGTCGACGGCCGCCTGCTTCTCGCCGACCTCGACGGCGACGCCGGCGACGTTGGACGCGCCGGTCGAGCCGCCGCCCGGGATGCGCTCGCGCAGCGCGCCGAACGCGCGGGAGGCGCCCGAGCCCATGGAGTGGACGCCCGACACCTCGCGGGCGGCGATCCCGGCGATCTTCTGCACGACCGAGGCGGCGATCGAGGTCTTGCCCTGGCCGGTGTCGTCGCCGATCTTGGCCGGACCGGCGCCGGAGGTGGTAGCCGGAGTGCTGCTGGTCATGTCGTCTCCTCTCGCGGACGGCGGGCCCCTGGGGCCGTGTGCCGTGCCACCGGTCGTCGTGCGGTCACCCGTGTGATGCCCGGACCGGCGGATTCCTCACGCGAGTTCACCCGTTCGGCGGGTGACCCTCCCTGATGTAGTGCAGGAGGAGGGTGCCGTCGTCGGCCTGACGGCTGCCCGCCGGCCGCAGCGACCGGGCCGGTCCCGCGACCGGGCCGCTGGCGATCCGCCCGGCGGGACCGCCGATGAGGACCGGTACGAGGGTCAGTCGCAGCTCGTCGACGGCGTCCGCGGCGACCAGGGCACCGAGCAGCGTCGGACCGCCCTCGCAGAGCACGTCGTGCAGCCCGCGCCGGCCGAGCTCGGCCAGCAGCGTCGCGGGGGCGAGACCGGGCAGGACGGCCACGTCGGCGCCGGCGGCGGACAGCGCGGCGCGGCGGTGCGCGGGGGCGTCCGCGGTGGTGAGCACGATCGGCGCAGTGACGGTGTCGGTGAACAACGCCGCGTGCGGGTCCAGATCGGCCGATCCGGTGACGACGGCGACCGGTGGCGGCGGCCCGGGGTCCGGCTCCCCGGGGCCGGCCCGGCGCGGCCGGACACCGCGGTAGTCCTCGTCGCGCGCCGTGCCGGCTCCGACCAGGACGACGCCGGTGGCCCGCCGCAGTGCGCGGAACAGCTCGCGGTCGGCCGGGGTGCTCAGTCCCTGCGATCCCCGCCCGCCTGCGGTGACCGCCCCGTCGAGGGAGGACACCATGATCGCGGTCACCCGGGGCTGCGGCGGCATCGGCCGAGCATGCCGGGTGTGACGGGCCTGTGACCGACGGGGTGTTCTGCGGTAGGGCAGCCTCACTTATGGTGAGCGGAGCCGCACCGGACGGGTGCGTGCGTGGACGAACGACGTGCAGGAGGACCGCAGTCAGGTGAACGCGATCCCCGTCCGGTCCCGCTCCACCGGGGCGCCCGCCCCGCCGAAGCGCTCGCTGCGGCGCCGGCGCCTGACCGGGCTCGCCCTGCTCGCCGGCGCCCTGGTCGTCGCGGTGCTGGCGAGCATCGCCATCGGGACCAAGGTCATCCCCGTGAACGAGGTGTTCTCCGCCCTGTTCGCGCCGACGGGCTCCGAGAACGACGTGGTGATCCGCTCGCTGCGGATCCCCCGCACGCTGCTCGGCCTGCTGGTGGGCGTCGCACTCGGCCTCGCCGGTGCGCTGGTGCAGGGCTTCACCCGCAACCCGCTCGGTGACCCCGGCCTGCTCGGCGTGAACGCCGGCGCCGCCTTCTTCGTCGTCTGCGGGATCTACCTGTTCGGCGTCACCAGCCTGTTCGGCTACGTCTGGTTCGCCTTCGCCGGTGCGCTCGTCGCCAGCGTGACGGTGTTCGTGGTCGGGACCCGGGCGCCCGGCGGGGCGACCCCGGTGTCGCTCGCGCTCGCCGGCGCCGCGGTGACCTTCCTGCTGCAGGCGTTCACGTCGTCGATCGTGCTGCTCGACGAGACCAGCCTCGACGCCTACCGGTTCTGGGTGGTCGGCTCGCTCGCCGGGCGGGACGCGGCCGTGGGCGGCCAGGTGGTCTGGTTCATCGTCATCGGCGTGGTGCTCGCGCTGGCCAGCGCGCCCGCGCTGAACGCGCTGTCGCTGGGCGACGACGTCGCCACCTCGCTGGGGCACTCGGTGCGCCGGACCCGGATCGTCGGCGTCGTCGCGATCACCCTGCTGGCCGGGGCCGCGACCGCGGCCTGCGGCCCGATCACCTTCCTCGGGCTGATCGTGCCGCACGTGGTCCGTGCCTTCACCGGGCCCGACCACCGGTGGCTGCTGCCGGCCTCCGCGCTCGCGGGAGCGGTGCTGCTGTTGCTGGCCGACGTCGTGGGACGGGTCGTGGCCCGCCCCGGGGAGCTGCAGGTGGGCATCGTCGTGGCACTGATCGGCGGACCGTTCTTCATCGCGCTCGTGCGCCGCCGGAAGCTGGGGGCGGTGTGAGCGCCCCCGCCGAGGTCCGCGAGCCCGAGGCCCCGGCGGTCGCGGGGCGCCGCCCGCTGCGGGTCGGCCGGTTCTCCGGCGTCCTGCGCCCGCGCCCGCTGATCGTCCTGGCGGTGACGGCGGCGGTGCTGCTGCTCGCCGCCGCCGCCAACATGGGCCGCGGCGACTACCCGATCGCCATCACCGATGTCCTCGCCACGCTGTTCGGCGGGGGCGACGCCGGCCAGCAGCTGGTGGTGCTGGAGCTCCGGCTGCCGCGCACGCTGACCGGCGCGCTGGTCGGCGGGGAGCTCGCGGTGTCCGGCGCGATCCTGCAGTCCGTCGCGCGCAACCCGCTCGCCAGCCCGGACATCATCGGCGTCCAGTGGGGTGCGGGTGCCGCCGCGGTGTTCGTGATCGTGCTCGGCGGCGGGGCCGCCGGGGTCGGTGGCTGGTTCGCCTCGCTCGGCATCCCGCTCGCGGCGCTGCTCGGCGGACTCGTCAGCTCGACCCTGGTCTACGTGCTGGCCTGGCGCCGCGGCATCCAGGGCTACCGGCTGGTTCTGATCGGCATCGGCATCCAGGCGGTGCTCGTCGCGGCCGTGCAGTGGCTGCTGACCGTGGCGCAGATCTACCAGGCCGCGCAGGCCCAGGTCTGGCTCAACGGCAGCCTCAACGCCCGCAGCTGGAACGAGGTCGTCCCGCTCTCGATCGCGATGGCGGTCCTCGTGCCGCTGGCGCTGGTCCTCGCCCACCAGCTCGGCGGCCTGCGGTTCGACGACGACACCGCGCGCGGCATCGGGATCCGGGTGAACCACGCCCGCACCGGGCTGCTGTTCGTGGCCGTCGGTCTCGCGTCGGTGGCGACGGCGGCCGCGGGCCCGATCGCGTTCGTCGCGCTGGTGTGCCCGCAGATCGCCCGCCGGATCTGCCGGGTCGGCAGCCCACCGCTCGCGGTCTCGCTGGTGCTCGGCGCCGCGCTCACCGTCACCGCGGACCTCATCGCCCGTACCGCGCTCGGCTCCGTCGAGCTCCCGGTCGGCATCGTCACGGCGGTGCTCGGTGCGCCGTACCTGTTGTTCCTGCTCGCCCGCGCCCGTCAGGAGGCCCGCGCATGACCGCGTATCTGGAGGACCGGACGACCACCCAGGGCGCCCCGGTCGAACCCGGGGTCGTCCGGCTCCGCGCCGACGGGGTCAGCCTCGGCTACGGCGACCGCACGATCGTCGAGGACCTCGACCTCGACGTGCTGCCCGGGCGGGTCACCACCGTGATCGGCCCGAACGGCTGCGGGAAGTCGACCGTGCTCCGCGCACTGGCCCGGCTGCTGCCGGCCCGCTCCGGGCAGGTGCTGCTCGACGGCAAGCGGATCGACCAGACCCCGACCAAGGAGGTCGCGCGGGTCCTCGGTGTGCTGCCGCAGTCGCCGCTGGCCCCCGAGGGCCTGACCGTCGGCGACCTGGTCGCCCGCGGGCGGCACCCGCACCAGGCCTGGTACCGCCAGTGGTCCGGCGACGACGAGCGCGCCGTCGCCGACGCGCTGGCCTGGACCGGGCTCGAGGACCTCGCCGACCGCCCGGTCGACGAACTCTCCGGCGGTCAGCGCCAGCGGGCGTGGATCTCTATGGCGCTGGCCCAGGAGACCGACCTGCTGCTCCTCGACGAGCCGACCACGTTCCTCGACCTGGCCTACCAGGTCGACGTGCTGGAGCTCGTGCGGCGGCTGCAGTCCGAGGGCGGGCGCACCGTCGTCATGGTGCTGCACGACCTGAACCTGGCCGCCCGCTACGCGGACCAGCTGGTCGCCATGAAGGACGGCCGGATCGTCGCCGCGGGGACGCCGTCCGAGGTGATCACCGAGGAGCTCCTGGCCGAGGTGTTCGGGCTGCGTGCCCGGGTCATCCCGGACCCGGTGACCGGCACCCCGCTCGTCGTGCCCGACGCCGGGCCGTCGCTGCGGGCCCCGGAGCCGGTCGCCGAGCACTGAGGGGCAGGATCGGCGGGTGACCCACGACGACCGGCCGCCCCACCTCGCGACGCGTGCGGTGCACGCCGGGAACGACGTCGACCCCGGCACCGGCGCGATCCGGCGGCCGATCGTCGCCGCGAACTCCTACGCGCTGCCCGAGGACCCGTCCGACCTGGACTGGTCGGGCACCGCCACCCGGCTCTACACCCGCAACGGCGGGGCGAACCAGGGCTGGCTGGAGGACAAGCTCGTCGCCCTGGAGGACCCCGCCGGGGCGGTGCCGGGCGGCTGCGCCGCCGTCGCGCTGGCGTCCGGTGTGGCGGCCCTGCACGCGGTGTTCTTCACGTTCCTGCGCTCCGGCGACCACGTCGTCAGCTCGGACGTCACCTACGTCGCGACCCACCGGCTCCTGACCGAGCTGCTCCCGGACCGGTACGGGATCACCGCGACGCTGGTGGACTCCTCCGACCCGGAGGCGGTGCGCGCGGCGATGCGGCCCGGGACCCGGCTCGTGCACGTCGAGAGCCCGGCGAACCCGACGACCCGGATCACCGACGTCGACGCCGTCGCCGCGGTCGCGCACGCCCACGGCGCACTGCTCTCGGTGGACGCCACGTTCGCCACACCGGTGCTGCAGCGCCCGCTCGAGCGCGGCGCCGATCTCGTCGTCCACTCGCTGACGAAGTACGTCAACGGGCACGGCGACGCGATGGGCGGCGCCGTGCTGGGGGCGCGCGAGCTGGTGGACCGGATCCGGGCGGACGCGATGGTCGACGCCGGGGGAGTGATCAGCCCGTTCAACGCCTGGCTGATCGCGCGCGGCGCGGTGACCCTGCCGATGCGGATGCGGGCGCACTGCGAGAACGCTCTGGTCGTGGCCCGGTTCCTGGAGTCGGAGCCGCGGGTCGCCTACGTCGCCTACCCGGGGCTGGCGTCGCACCCCCAGCACGAGCTGGCCGCCCGCACCCTCGACGGCGGATTCGGCGGGATGCTCGCCTTCGCCCTCGACGGGCCGCCGGAACTGCAGAACCGCTTCGTCGCGCACCTGCGGGTCATCACCTCGGCGGTGTCGCTCGGGCACGACGAGTCGCTGGTCGTGCACGTCGGCGCCGGCTCCGAGGGCCGGGCCGCGCACTTCCCGCCGGACTTCCGGCGCCTCGGGCACCTGCGGCTCTCGGTCGGGCTGGAGGACCCGCGGGATCTCGTGGCCGATATCGGGCAGGCGCTGGCGCGCCTGTGAGTGGAAAAGCGGGTCCAGGCCCACTTTTCCACTCACGAGCCCTACCCGATCAGCGACCGGCCGATGATCTCCTTCATGATCTCGTTCGTGCCGCCGTAGATCGCCTGGACGCGGGAGTCGACGAAGGCGCGGGCGATCGGGTACTCGAGCATGTAGCCGTACCCGCCGTGCAGCTGGACGCAGCGGTCGACGACCCGGTTCTGCAGGTCCGAGGTCCACCACTTCGCCTTCGCCGCGTCCGGGACGGACAGCTCGGACTCGACGTGCTGGCGGATGCAGCGGTCCACGAAGATCCGCGCGATCGAGGCCTCGGTGTCCATCTCGGCCAGCTCGAACCGGGTGTTCTGGAAGTTCGACACCGGACGCCCGAACGCCTTGCGGTCCTTGGTGTACTCCAGCGTCATCCGCACCGCGGCCTCGGCGCCGGCCGCCGAGGCGACGGCGATCGACAGCCTCTCCTGGGCGAGGTTCTGCATCAGGTAGACGAAGCCCTGCCCGACCTCGCCGAGCCGGTTCGCGTCGGGCACCCGGACGTCGGTGAAGGACAGCTCCGCGGTGTCCTGCGCCTTCATCCCGACCTTCTTGAGCCGTCGGCCGCGCTCGAAGCCCTCCATCCCGCGCTCCACCACGAACAGGGTGAAGCCGAGGTGCTTGGCGTCCGGGTCGGTCTTCGCCACGACGATCACCAGGTCGGCGAGGATGCCGTTGGTGATGAACGTCTTGGACCCGTTGAGGATCCAGTCGCCGTCCGCGTCCTGCTTGGCGTTGGTGGCGATGCCCTGCAGGTCGGATCCGGTGCCGGGCTCGGTCATCGCGATCGCGGTGATCAGGTCACCGGAGCAGAACCCGGGCAGCCAGCGCTGCTTCTGCTCCTCGTTCGCGAGCCGCAGGAAGTAGGGCTGGACGACGTCGTTGTGGAGCGGGAACCCGATCCCGCTGGTCCCGGCGGCGACGATCTCCTCGTCGAGGACGGCGTTGTAGCGGAAGTCGTCGACCCCGCCGCCGCCGTACTCCTCGGGGACCCCCATGCCGAGCAGGCCCGCGGCGCCCGCGGTCCGCCAGATCTCCCGGTCGACCTGTCCTTCCTCCTCCCACCGGTCGTGGTGGGGGAGGATCTCCTTCGCGATGAAGGTGCGGCACAGGTCCCGGAACGCGTCGTGTTCGTCGTCGAAGATGTCGCGCTGCATGGTCGGGAGTCTCACATACCGGCCGGTAACCCACGGCGTCCTCGCGGGCCGACGGTGACCCCCGCGTGCCGTAGGGTGCGCCCGTGCACTTCGTCGACGCCGTCGCCAACGTCTGGGACCGGACGGTCGTCGGGCATCTCGCCGATCTCGAGCGGATGCCGCGGGAGGCGCTCGTCGGCTCGCCGTCGGCGATCCTCTACCGCTACCGGCCGCTGTCCGGTGTGGACCCCTCGCCCGGGGCGCCGGTCCTGCTGGTGCCACCGCTGGGCGCGCCCGACTTCGCCTACGACCTGCGGCGCGGCTGCTCGCTGGTCGAGCACCTCCTGCTCCAGGGCCGCAGCGTCTACCTGATCGACTACGGGCCCAAGTCCTTCTCCGACCGCTCGCTCGGCATGGAGCACTGGGTCGACGAGCTGCTCCCGGCGACGATCCGGGAGATCGCCGCGAGCGAGGGCGACGACGTCCATCTGGTCGCCTGGTCGCTGGGCGGCATCTTCGCGTTGCTGACGGTCGCCGCCGCGGTGCGGGAACGGTCACCACTGCCGGTGCGGAGCGTGTCCGCGATCGGGACGCCGGTCGACATCTCCCGGGTGCCGCTGGTGGCGCCGCTGCGCCCGCTCGCCCAGGTCACCGGCGGCCGGCTGATCTCCTCGATCTACAAGGGGGTCGGGAGCTTCCCGGCGCCGGTCGTGAGCTGGGCGTTCCAGCTGACCGCCGTCGACAAGCTGGTGACCCGGCCGCTCGCCGTCCTGTCCCGGATCGACGACCGCGACTGCCTGGCCCAGATCGAGGCCGTCGACCACCTGATGAACAACATGCACGGCTATCCCGGCCGCGTGTTCGGGCAGATCTTCCACCTGCTGCTGCGCAGCAACGACCTCGCGTCCGGCGGGCTGCGGCTGGCCGGGCGGGACGTCGAGCTGTCCGACGTCGACGTGCCGGTCCTCGTCGTCGCCGGGCGGGACGACGTGATCGCGCCGCTCAAGGCCGTCCGCGGCGCGGTGCCGCTGCTGTCGGGGAGTCCGGAGGTGCGGTTCTCGACGTCGCCGGGCGGGCACCTGGGTGTGCTCACCGGGCGTCGGGCCCGGGACACGACCTGGCCCGAGCTGGACCGGGCCCTGTCCGACTGGGACGGCCCCGCCGTCGACGAGCCGGACACCGCCACCAGCGCCTGACCCCACGACCGGCGCCGGACCCCGCCCCTCGCGGGCCGCCGCACCCGGGCCGGGGCCTGCAGCACCCGTTCCCGGCGGCCTCCGGCACCCCACGGCCGCCCGGCGCACCGTGTCGTGGCTTGCGGCACCCGTCGCGTGGGGTGCGGCGCACCGTGACCGGGTGCGCCGGGCGGTCGTGGGGTGCGGCGGCGAGGTGCGGCGGGGAGTCGGGTCGCGAGTCCGGCCCACCGGCCCGCCGCAGAGCGTGCAGGGCATGAGCGAGCGGCTGCGGTCGATGCTCCCGTTTGCGCTTGACCGACTAGCTCACTAAGTGATTTAGTCACTTTATGAGCACGGGGGAGGCGCTGTCCGAGCGCCTGGCCGACGACATCCTGCAGATCATCCGCGGTGAGGGTCTGGCGCCGGGGGACCAGCTGGCATCGTCCCGGGACCTCGCGAAGCGGTTCGAGGTCACCACCCCGACCGTCCGCGAGGCGCTGCGCAGGCTGGAGGCCACCGGCGCGGTGGAGTTCCGGCACGGCTCGGGCACCTACGTCGGCGACGGCGTGGACCGGCGGCTCCTCGCCAACCCGCACCGGCCGATCAGCACCCCGGGCACCGTGCTCGAACTGGTGGAGGCCCGGCTGGTCGTCGAACCGCCGATCGCCGCGGCCGCCGCCCGGACCCGCGACGCCGACGGCCTGCGGCTGCTGACCGACAGCGTCACCAACGCGCTGCACCCGCCACGGGGCGACCTCCGCCCGGCGGTGCACTTCCACGTCGCGCTCGCCGCCACCAGCGGCAACGCCCTGCTGCGGGAGACGGTCGAGGCGTTGCTGCACGTCCGGGCGCGGGACCAGATCGAGATCCGGCACCGCTACGACGACCGCGAGCGCGACCACGCCGAGCACGTCGAGCTGCTGGAGGCGGTCCGGGACGGCGATCCCGCCCGGGCCGAGCGCCTCACCCGGCAGCACCTCGAGTCGATCGCCGCGGCGGTGCGCGCATGAGCACCCACCGGCTCGCGGAGATGACGACCACCGAGGCGGCGGCCGCCGTCGTCGACAGTCCGGTCGTGCTCGTCCCGGCGGGGGCGTTCGAGCAGCACGGCCCCGGCCTGCCGCTCGCGACGGACCTGGTCCGGGCCGAGGCCGTCTCCGACCGGGTCGCGCAGCGGCTCGGCGGGCGCGCGGTGATCGGGCCGTCGCTGCCGGTGGGCGTCTCACCGCACCATCTCGCGTTCGCCGGGACGGTCAGCCTGTCCACCGCCACGTTCGCCGCGGTGCTGGGCGACTACGTCGACGGCCTCTACCGGCACGGCTGGCGCAGGATCCTCGTCGTCACCGGGCACGGCGGGAACGACGCGACGCTCGGGACGGTCGCGCAGGACCTGCTCGTCACCCGGCCCGACCTGCAGTTCGCGTGGAGCCCCCTCACCCCGCTCGCCGCGGACGTGGTCGCGGCGTCCGGCCCGCCGGAGGTCTCCGGGCACAGCGGGCAGGCCGAGACGGCGCAGATGCTGGCGGTGGCACCGCACCTGGTGCACACCGACCGTCTGGTCGCCGGGACGACCCGGCTCTCCGAGCTGGACGCGCTGGGCGGGCTAGCCCGGTGGCGCGGCGGTCCGAAGCTCACCGTGGGCTACGACCGCCTGTCCGGCAGCGGGGTCCTCGGCGACCCCCGCCGGGCCGATCCGGAGCACGGCGAGGCGATCGTCACCGCGATCGTCGACCGGATCACCGACTTCGTCACGGCCTGGCTGAAGGCCTGACGCCCACCCTCCGACCAGGAGTCACCAGCACTCCGACACAGCACTCCCGCACCGCGGGGCGTCGTCCGGCGTCCCGCCGAGCCGCCCTGCCCCGGCGCGACCGGGCGGGGACGACCACCGGCCGTCGACGACGCCGTCCGAAGGGGACCAGCATGTCCGGAACGACCCGACCACGACGCCTGTGCGGCGCGGTGGCCACCCTGGCCGCGGTCGCGACCTGCCTGACGATCGGCGCCGGGACCGCCGGCGCCGCCCCGGCCGGCGCGGCGGACGACCCGGCCACGCCGGGCGGCACGGGCTGTGGCAGGCCCGCCCCGCAGCAGCCCGGCACCACGGCCGTCCGCACGACGGCGAGCGGCGGTCTCGACCGCTCCGTCCGCGTCCATCTGCCCGAGGACTACTCGCCGGACCGCGCCTGGCCGCTCGTCCTGGTCTTCCACGGCCGCGGCAACAGCGGCGCCGAGACGGAGGGCTTCTCCGGGCTGTCCGGGCTCCCGGCCGTCGTCGCCTACCCCGACGGCGTCCCGGGCGGGGAGGGCAAGCGGTCCTGGCAGGGCGCGCCGTACTCCGCGCCCGGGGTGGACGACGTCGCCTTCACCGGCGACCTGATCGACGACCTCGGCGCCGACCTGTGCCTCGACGACGACCGGACCTTCGCGACCGGCAAGTCCAACGGGGGCGGCTTCACCGAGATCCTCGCCTGCCGCCTGCCGGACCGGATCGCGGCGATCGCCCCGGTGGCGGGCGCGTACTACCGAGCGGGGGAGCCGCCGTGCGACCCCGGCCGCCCGGTCCCGGCGCTGTTCGTGCACGGCACCGGTGACGCCACGATCCCGTACACCGGCGACGCCGGCCGCGGCCTGCCCGCGATCCCGGACACGGTCGCCGGGTGGGCCCGCCGCGACGGCTGCGACCCCGTCCCCGCGACCCGGCGGATCGAACCCGACGTGACGGTGCAGCGCTTCGACGGCTGTGACGGGGGAGCCCGGGTCGGGCACGTCGCCGTCGACGGCGGCGGGCACACCTGGCCGGGCGCGACCGCGTACTCCGGCGGTGGGACGACCACGCAGACGGTCCGTGCGACGGACCTGATCGGCGCGTTCTTCGGGCTGGGCCGGTCGTGAGCGCCCCGCCGGAGGAGGCCCGCGACACCGGGTCGGCGGAACTGCCCCGCATCGTGCGGGCGATGGCCGTCGTCGAGCGGGTCGGCAACGCGCTCCCGCACCCGTTCTGGCTGTTCTGGGTGCTGTCCGCGATCCTCGCCGTGATCAGTGCCGGGCTCTCTGCCGCCGGGGTGTCGGTGATCGCGCCCGACGGCGAGCCGGTGGCCGTGCGCAACCTGCTCTCCGGTGACGGCGTCGCCATGGCCGTCTCGTCGATGATCGACAACTTCGCCGAGTTCCCGCCGATGGCCACGATCGTCACCGTGATCATGGGCGTCGCGGTCGCGGAGCGCAGCGGGCTGCTGGCCGCGGCGATGCGGGTCGGCGTGGCGCGGGTGCCTGCGTCGCTCGTGGTGTTCGCGGTCGCCTTCGCCGGGACCGTCGCGCACGTCGCGTCGGCCGCGGCCTACGTCATCCTGGTCCCGCTCGGCGGGCTCGCGTTCCGGGCGGTCGGGCGCTCGCCGATCCTCGGCATCGTCGTCGCCTACACCGCGATCGCGTCGGGCTACGACGCCAGCCCGGTCCCGACCCCCAACGACGCGATCTTCGCCGGGATCACCACCGCGGCGGCCCGGATCGTCGATCCGGCGGGGACGGTCTCGCCGGTGAGCAACTGGTTCTTCAACATCGCGTCGTCGCTCGTGCTGGCGGTGGTGATCACCCTGATGACCCGGCTGGTGCTGAGCAGGCGGCCCGACCTCGACGTCGACCCGGACGCCCCGGACGACGACCTCGGCCGGCTCTCCCTGGAGCCCGCCGAGCGCGCGGCGCTGCACCGCACCGGCTGGGTGCTGCTGGGTGCGCTGGTCCTGCTGACGGCGGCGGTGCTGCCGTCGTCGTCGCCGCTGCGCGGTGCGGACGGGGGGATCGTCGAGTCCCCGCTGATCGAGGGCATCGGCGCGGTGATCGCGCTGCTGTTCGGCCTGCTCGGCATCGTCTACGGCCGCTGCGCCGGGACGATCACCTCCGCGGGCGACGTCCCGAAGCTGATGGCCGACGGCATCCGGCAGATGGCGCCGGTGCTGGCGCTGTTCTTCGCGATCGCCCAGTTCCTCGCGTACTTCGACTGGTCGCACGTGGGGGACGTGCTCGCCGTCGTCGCCGCGGACGCCCTGCGGACCACCGGGATCCCGATCCCGGTCGTGTTCCTCATGGTGCTGGCCGTGCTCACCGTGGTGAACGTGATGGTCACCAGCGGCTCGGCGATGTGGTCGATCGCGGCGCCGGTGATCGTGCCGATGCTCATGCTGGTGCACGTCCCACCGGAGACGACGCAGGCGCTGTTCCGCATCGCCGACTCCGGCTCGACGGCGATCACCCCGATGAGCCCGTACTTCGTGATGGCACTGGGGTTCCTGCAGCGCTACCGGCGCAGCGCGGGGATCGGGACGCTCGCGTCGTACACGCTGCCGCTGGCCGTCGCGATGACGGCGGTCTGGACCCTGCTGTTCTTCGCCTGGTGGGCGCTGGGGATCCCGCTCGGCCCGGGGGCTCCCGTGCGGTAGTCGAGGGGTCTGCACGGGCGGTGGCCCGGGGACGTCGGGAACAATCGCTCCGGTGCGGTATCTCGACGTCCCCGGGACCACCGGTACGCCGTGGTCGGTGATCGGCCTCGGCACCTGGCAGTTCGGCTCCACCGAGTGGGGCTACGGCGCGGACCTCGTCCGGGAGGCCGGGCGGATCGTCGCCCGCGCCCGCGAGCTCGGCATCACGGTGTTCGACACCGCCGAGATGTACGGCCTCGGGCGGAGCGAGCGGATCCTCGGTGACGCGCTGCGGGCGTCCGGTGGGACCGACGGCGTCGTCGTCGCCACGAAGTTCCTGCCGGTCCTGCCGCTGGGGCCGGTCCTGCAGCAGCGTGCGGTGGCGTCGGCGGCGCGGCTCGGGGTGTCCACCCTGGACCTCTACCAGATCCACAAGCCGCACCCGGTGCTCGGCGACGTCTCCGCGATGCGCGGGATGGCCGCGCTGCAGCGGATCGGCCTGGTGCGCGAGGCCGGGGTCTCGGCGTACTCGCTGGACCGCTGGCGGTCCGCGGAGGCCGCGCTCGGCGCTCCGGTGCTGTCCGACCAGGTGGAGTTCAGCCTGCTGCGCCGGGAACCCGCGGCCGACCGGGTGCCGCACGCGGCGTCGCACGGCCGGATCGTCATGGCCTACAGCCCGCTGGCGCAGGGCCTGCTCACCGGCCGCTACGACGGGACGCACCGGCCGTCGAACACGATCCGCCGCAACACCGCGTGGCTGCCGGACAACCTCGCGGCGCTGCGCCCGCTGCTCGACGCCCTGCGCGACGTCGCGTCGGCGCACGGCGCGACGCCCGCCCAGGTCGCGCTGGCGTGGGTGGTGCACCACCCGAACACGGTCGCGATCCCGGGGGCGTCGAGCGTCGCGCAGCTGGAGTCGAACGCGGCCGCCGCGGAGCTCGCGCTCACGGCGGGCGAGCACGCCGGGCTCACCGCCGCGGCCGAGCGGGTGCACCGGACCGTCGGGCCCCGCGCCTACCCGGCGCTTCTCCGGGACCTCGCCGGCCGGGGCCGCTGAGCCGCCGGTCTACTTCACCTGCTCGCGCAGGAACTGCACGGCGCGGCCCCAGGCGATCCCGGCCTGCTCGCGGTCGTAGGTGCCCATGAGGTTCTCGTCGTTGAAGAAGGCGTGGCCGGCCGGGTACTGGTGGAACTCGGGCTTCCGGCCGGACTCCCGCTCGATCCGCTCGGCGAGCTTCTCGACCGACGCCGGGTCGGCCATCTGGTCGTCGCGGCCGAAGTGGCCCTGCACCGCGGCCGTCAGCTGCCCGAAGCTCGGGTAGTCCTCGCCCAGCACGCCGTAGAACGGCACGGCGGCACTCACCTTGTGCGGCTGCTGCGCGGCCAGGACCAGGACGAACCCGCCACCCATGCAGAAGCCGATGCTGCCGACGGTCTCCGAGGCGACGGCGTCGTGGTCGAGCAGGAACTGCACGGCGCCGCCGAGGTCGGTCGCGGCCTGCTGCACGGGGAGCTCGCCCATCAGCGTCCCGGCCTCGTCGGAGTCGTGGGTGGTGCGGCCGCCGTAGAGGTCGGGGGCCAGTGCGACGAAGCCCTCGGCGGCCAGCCGGTCGGTCACGTCGACGATGTGGTCGGTCAGCCCCCACCACTCCTGGATCACGACGACGCCCGGCCCGGATCCCGACTCGGGCAGCGCCAGGTAGCCGTGCGCGGTGCCCGCGGCGGACGGGAAGGTCACGTTCTGTGCGGGGTTCTCATTGCTGTGTGGCACAGGCGCGATGACACCACGCCGCCACCGGTGCCGCGCGCCGGACCGGGACCGTTTCACGGTGTGACGCACGTCCGGGGAAAATCGTGAGCGTCGCAAATGATCGGGGTCTATCGTCTGCACCATGGTGGCGCCATCAGCACCCGCATCCCGGGTCGCACACGACGCGGCGGTGGACGAGATGCGCCGCGTCCGGTCCGCCGCGGGGCGGGTCCAGCTGGGCAAACCGTCGTCGAACCTGTTCCGGTTCGGGGACCGCGACACCGGCCGCGGCGCCCGCCGGCTCGACACCTCCGCGCTGGACGGTGTGCTGGCCGTCGACCCGGACGCCCGCACCGCCGAGGTCCAGGGCATGGCGACCTACGAGACGATCGTCGACGCGACGCTCGCCCACGGGCTGATGCCGCTCGTCGTCCCCCAGCTCAAGACGATCACCCTCGGCGGCGCCGTCACCGGGCTCGGGGTGGAGTCGACGTCGTTCCGGCACGGTCTGCCGCACGAGTCGGTGCGGGAGATGGACGTGCTCACCCCCGCCGGGGAGCTGCTGCATGTCACCCCCGACGGCGAGCACGCCGACCTGTTCGCGGCGTTCCCCAACTCCTACGGCACGCTCGGTTACGCGGTGCGCCTCGTCGTCGAGCTCCAACCCGTGCGTCCGTTCGTGAAGCTCACCCACCACCGCTACCCGACGGCCGGGCAGACGACGGCCGCGATCGGCGAGCTCACCGCGAGCGGTGTCGACTTCCTCGACGGCGTCGTGTTCGGCGCGGGGGAGCAGTACCTCACGACGGGCGAGTTCGTCGACGCCCCGATGCCGGGCGCGCGGATCTCCGACTACACCGGGCAGGAGGTCTTCTACCGGTCGCTGCAACGCCGCCCGGTCGACCACCTCACCGCGCACGACTACATCTGGCGCTGGGACCCGGACTGGTTCTGGTGCTCGCGTGCCTTCGGAGTCCAGCAGCCCCTGGTGCGCCGGTTCTGGCCGCGCCGCTACCGGCGCTCGGACGTCTACCGCAGGCTGGTCGCGCTCGACCAGCGCCACGGGGCGTCGAACCGGGTCCGCGAGGCCCTCGGCGGGACGGCCGAGGAGATGGTCGTCCAGGACGTCGAGATCCCGGTCGAGCGGCTCCCCGAGTTCCTCGAGTTCTTCCACCGCGAGATCGGGATCTCGCCGGTGTGGCTGTGCCCGCTGAAGCTGCGCGGTGACCGGTCGTGGCCGCTGTACCCGATGGAGCCGGGCAGGCTCTACGTCAACGTCGGGTTCTGGTCCTCGGTGCCCGAGAAGCCCGGCGACCCGTGGGCACACAACCGTCTGCTCGAGGCCGCGGTCGCGGACCTGGGCGGGCACAAGTCGTTGTACTCGACCGTGCACTACGGCGAGGACGAGTTCTGGGCGCACTACAACGGGGACGCCTACCGCGCGGTGAAGCGGCGGTACGACCCCGAGGGACGTGCGCCCGACCTGTACCGCAAGGTGACCGGCCGCTAGGACGTGGGGCCGGCGGCGCTACGAAGGGGAGGGTTCGGCGATGACGGGAGTGCTGGAACGACGGGCCGCGACGACGGAGCCGGTGGCCGGGATCCTGTCCCGGGTGCTGGGGTCGGCGCGGGACCTGCGGGTGGAGGCGTTCGACGGATCGCACACCGGTCCGGCCGACGCGCCGGTGACGCTGAGGGTCCGGTCGCCCCGGGCGATGGCACGGCTGGTGAGCGCGCCGGGGTCGCTCGGGCTGGCCCGCGCGTACGTGACCGAGGAGATCGACGTCGAGGGTGACCTCTACACGGCGCTGCGCTCGATGGCCGAGGTGACGCTGCACTCGATCCCGCGCAAGGACCAGCTGTGGCTGGCGCGGCGGCTGCTGCCGTACTGGCGGGAGCACCGGATGCCGCCGCCGGACCTCGAGGCGCGTCCGAAGGGGCTGCTGCACTCGAAGCGGCGGGACTTGCAGTCGATCTCGCACCACTACGACGTCTCGAACCGGTTCTACGAGTTCGTGCTCGGTCCGTCCATGACGTACACCTGTGCCGCCTACCCGGACGCCGACGCGTCCCTGGAGACCGCACAGGCGGCCAAGTACGAGCTGGTCGCGCAGAAGCTGGACCTGCAGCCGGGGACGCGCCTGCTCGACGTCGGCTGCGGCTGGGGCGGGATGGTCCGGCACGCCGCGAAGGAGTACGGTGTGCGCGCGCTGGGCGTCACGCTGTCGAAGGAACAGGCGGAGTGGGCGCAGGCCGAGATCGAGCGCCAGGGCCTCGGTGACCTCGCCGAGGTCCGGCACCTCGACTACCGGGACGTGCCGGACGGCATCTACGACGCGGTGTCCTCGATCGGCCTCACCGAGCACATCGGCAAGGCGAACCTGGACTCCTACTTCCAGGCGATGCAGGCCAAGCTGCGCCCCGGCGGCCGGATGCTGAACCACTGCATCACCCAGCCGTTCAAGCCCGACCACCGCCACACCGACCCGTTCATCCACCGCTACGTCTTCCCGGACGGCGAGCTGGAGCCGGTCGGCACGCTGGTCACGGCGATGAACGAGGCCGGGTTCGAGATCCGGCACGAGGAGAACCTGCGCGAGCACTACGCGATGACGCTGCGGGACTGGGGCGCCAACCTGGAGCGCAACTGGACCGACGCCGTCGCCGAGGTCGGTGTCGGCCGGGCGCGGGTGTGGCGGCTCTACATGGCCGCCTGCCGGCTCGGGTTCGAGCTCAACAACATCCAGCTCCACCAGGTGCTGGGCGTGAAGCTGAACGACGACAAGAGCGCCGGCTTCCCGCTGCGCGGGTACTAGGCGGCTCCGCCGCTCGTGAGTGGATCCTTCGGTCCGGACCGAACGATCCACTCACGAGCGCGCCAGCGCCTCCCGGGCCGCCGCGACGGCCTGCCCGCCGTAACCGCCGCCGAACAGGACGGCGTGCACGAGCAGCGGGAACAGCTGGTGCAGCGGGATCCGGTCGCGCCACCCGCCGGCGAGCGGGGCGGTCTCGTCGTAGGCGCCGAGCAGTGTGTCCAGGTGCGGGAGCCCGAACAGGTCCAGCATCGCCAGCTCGGACTCGCGGTGCCCGCCGTGCGCGGCCGGGTCGATCAGCCGGGCGTCGCCGTCGGCGGCCCACAGCACGTTGCCCGACCACAGGTCACCGTGCAGCCGGGCGGGTGGCTCGTCCGGCCCGGCGAGATCGCCGATCCGCTCGCAGACCTGCTCGACGGTCGCGGCGCCCGCCGGGTCGACGGCGCCGCGGTCGCGCGCGACGCGCAGGTAGGGGAGCACCCGCTCGGCGGCGAACCAGTCGCCCCACGGGCCGTCGTGCGGGGAGTTGCGCATGCCGGTGTGCCCGATCCACGCCTGCTCCGGGCCACCGGGCGGTGCCGCGCCGAACGCGACGGCGCCGGCGGCGTGCAGGGCGGCGAGCCGGCGGCCGAGCCGGGCGGCGGCGCCGGCCGACGGGCGGCCCGCCGGGACGAACCCGGTGACCAGCAGCGTGTCGTCGTGGCCGAACACCGGTGGGACGGCCGGTCCGCCCGGCACGTCGAGCCAGCGCAGCCCCGCCGCCTCCGCGGCGATCGACCCAGGGTCGCCCGCCCCGTCCTTCACGACGACGGTGCCCGCCCCGTCCAGGTCGAACCGCGGCGGGTGCCCGCCGAGCCCGGCGACGACCGTGCGGCCGGTGAGCCGCTCGACGTCGGCGGGTCTCACGCGTGGCGCTTGACGTGCTCGACGAGGCCGGGCAGGGCGGCCGCGAGCATCTCGTAGACCTCGCCGAAGCCGTCCGGGCCGCCGTAGTACGGGTCGGGGACCTCGGCGCCGTCGGGTGCGTCCGGGTCGAACGAGCGGAGGAGCCGCACCCGCTTCGGGTCCGGCACCGACCGCTGCAGGGACCGCAGGTGCCCGGAGTCCAGGGCGATCAGCAGGTCCGCGGACAGGGTCTCGGAGTCGACCTGGCGGGCGCTGTGTGCGGTGTCGTAGCCGTGCCCGGCCAGCACCTCGGCCGCACGCTCGTCCATCGGCTGCCCGATGTGCCAGTGCCCGGTGCCCGCGCTGCCGACTCGGACGCGGTCGGACAGGCCGATCGCCTCGACCTCGCCGGCGAGCATCTTCTCCGCGATCGGCGACCGGCAGATGTTTCCGGTACAGACGAACACGACGTTCACGTTGATTCCTCCCGGGGAGCGCGGGCACGGACGTCGACGCTGACGGCGGACATTGTCGGCCATTGTCGCCGATCCGGCAGCGCCGCGGCCCGCCCCCCGCCCCGGTCGGGTGGTGCGGGAAGGCGCCCGGGGCCCGCCGTAGGGTGACCGGATGTCGTTCGATCAGCTCCCGGCCGGTCACGGTCCCGGTGAGCCGGGTGCGCACGACCTGCGGCACCACGGCGACGCCGAGGCCACCGACGGGCTCGTCGACTTCGCGGTCAACGTGCTCTCCGACGGCCCGCCGACGTGGCTGCGCGACCGCCTCGTCGCGACCCTCGACGGGCTCGGCCGGTACCCGCGCGCCGACCACGACGCCCGTGCCCGCGCCACCGCGGGCGCCCGGCACGGCCGCGCCGCCGACCACGTCCTGCCGCTGGCCGGCAGCGCGGAGGGGTTCGCACTGCTCCCGGCCCTGCAGCCGCGGCTGGCGGCCGTCCTCCACCCCGGTTTCACCGAGCCCGAGGCGGCGCTGCGGGCGGCCGGGGTGCCCGTCGTCCGGGTGCTCACCGACCCGGCGGCCGGGCACGTCCTGGACCCGCGGGACGTCCCCGACGAGGCCGATCTCGTCGTCGTCGGGAACCCGACCAACCCGACCGGCGTGCTGCACCCCGCCGACGACGTCCGCGCCCTCGCCCGGCCGGGGCGGGTGCTGCTGGTCGACGAGGCGTTCGCCGACGCCGTCCCCGGGGAACCGGAGGCCCTCGCCGGTGACGCCGAGACGCCCGGGCTACTGGTGTTCCGCTCGCTGACCAAGACGTGGGCGCTGGCCGGCCTGCGCGCCGGGTACGCGCTCGGCGACCCCGCCCTGCTGTCGCGGCTCGCGGCGCCGCGCCCGCCCTGGCCGGTCTCCACCCCCGCGCTGGAGGCGATCGTCGCCTGCTGCGAGCCGGACGCGCTGTCCGCCGCCGACCAGAAGGCCCGCGAGGTCGCCGCGCACCGGGTGGCGATGACGGCGGCGCTGTCCGGGATCGAGGGCGTCGCCGTGCACCCGGGCCATGCCCCGTACCTGCTGCTGCACCTCCCCGACGGCACCGGCCACGACGTGCGGCGGCTGCTGCGCGAGGCCGGGATCGCCGTCCGCCGAGGGGACACCTTCCCCGGTCTCGGCCCCGACCACGTCCGGGTGGCGGTGCGCCCGCCCGAGACCGCGCACCGGCTGGCCGAGGAGCTCGGTGCGGCGCTGCGGACCCTGGCGGTGACCGAGTGAGCGCCCGCCTGCAGGACGTGATCGACGCGCTCGAGGCCGCCTACCCGCCGGCGTCCGCGATGGAGTGGGACGCCGTCGGGCTCGTCTGCGGCGACCCGGCCGAGGAGGTGTCCTCGGTGCTGTTCGCCGTGGACCCGACCCCCGAGACCGTCGACGAGGCGATCGACGGCGGCGCGCAGCTGCTGGTCACCCACCATCCGCTGCTGCTGCGCGGGGTGCACGGCGTCGGCGCCGACACCCCGAAGGGTGCCCTGCTGCACCGGCTGATCCGGGCCGGGGTCGGGCTGTTCACCGCGCACACCAACGCCGACGTCGCCGACCCCGGTGTGTCCGACGCGCTCGCCGGCGCGCTGGGCCTGCAGGTCGAGGGCCCGCTGGAGCCCGATCCCGCGCCGGCCCTGGACAAGATCGTCACGTTCGTGCCGGTCGGCCCGGCGATCGCGCAGGTGCACGCGGCGCTGTCCGCCGCGGGAGCGGGCAACGTCGGCAACTACTCGCACTGCTCGTTCGCCACCGCGGGCACCGGCCAGTTCCTCCCGCTCGACGGCGCCGTCCCGGCGGTCGGCACGGTCGGCGAGCTGGAGCGGGTCGCGGAGACCCGGCTGGAGATGGTGCTGCCGCGCGCCCGCCGGCGCGCCGTCGTCGAGGCGTTGCGGGCCACCCACCCCTACGAGGAGCCGGCGTTCGACCTGCTGGAGATGGCCCCGCTGCCGTCGGCGCGGGGGCTCGGGCGGATCGGGTCGCTGCCCGCGGCGGAGCCGTTCGCCGTCTTCACCGAGCGGGTCGCCCGCGCCCTGCCCGCCACGGCGTGGGGCGTGCGCGGGGCCGGTGACCCGGACCGTCCCGTGCGGCGGGTCGCGGTGTGCGGCGGCTCCGGCGACTCGGCGCTGGGCACCGGCGCCGACGCCTACGTCACCGCCGACCTGCGCCACCACCCGGCGTCCGAGCACGCGCTGTCCGGGACCGGACCGGGCGGTCCGGTGCCGGCCCTGGTCGACGTCGCGCACTGGGCGTCGGAGTGGCCCTGGTGCGGGCAGGCGGCCGGGATCGTCCGTGCCGCGCTCGACGGTAGCGTCGCGGTCACGGTGTCCCGGCGGCGCACGGATCCATGGACGACAGCAGCGACTTCGGAGGCGAGTTCATCATGAAGGCCGATCCCACCGCGCAGGCGACACTGCTGCAGCTCGCCGAGGTGGACGCCGAGATCGGCCGACTGGCCCACCGGCGGAAGAACCTTCCCGAGCTCCAGCAGCTCGCCGACGCCGAGCAGCGGGTGCGGGACGCCCGCGACGCCGTCGTGCGCGCCGAGACCCGCGCCGGTGACCTGGACCGGGACATCGCCCGGCTGGAGCGTGACGTCGAGGGTGTCCGTGCCCGCACCGAGAAGGACAAGGCGCTGCTCGCCGGATCCGGGATCGGCGCCAAGCAGGCCACCGAGCTGCAGCACGAGCTCGACACCCTCGCGCGGCGGCAGGGCACCCTCGAGGAGGAACAGCTCGGGATCATGGAGGAGCGTGAGGCCGTCGGCGTCGAGCTCGACCACGGCGGCGCCGAGCTCGCCACCGCCGAGGAGGCGGTCGCCGAGGTGACCGGCCGCCGGGACACCGCCGAGGCCGACATCGACGCCTCCCGCGGCGGCCGCGACCGCGCCCGGACGGAGCTGGTCGGCGCGCTGCCGGAGGACCTGCTGGCCGACTACGAGCGGATCCGGTCGTCCGGCCGGGTCGCCGCAGGCGGGTTGAGCGAGTCGCGGTGCGGCGCCTGCCGCCTGGAGCTGGACCGCACGTTCCTCACCCAGGTCCGGGGCCGGCCCGCCGACGACGTCGTCCACTGCGAGGAGTGCGGCGCGATCCTGGTGCGTGGCCGGTGAAGCTGGTCGTCGAGGCGGACGGCGGATCCCGCGGCAACCCCGGCCCGGCCGGCTACGGCGCCGTGGTGCTCGACGCGGGCGGCACCCAGGTGCTCGCGGAGGTGTACGACGGCCTCGGTACCGCCACCAACAACGTCGCCGAGTACCGCGGGCTCATCGCCGGGCTCACCGCCGCGCGGGAGCTGGGCGCCACCGAGGTCGACGCCCGGCTGGACTCCAAGCTCGTCGTCGAGCAGATGAGCGGGCGCTGGAAGATCAAGAACACGGCGTTGCAGGAGCTCGCCGACACGGCCCGTGACCAGGCGGCCGGCTTCGACGCGGTGACCTTCACCTGGATCCCGCGCGCCGACAACGCCCGCGCCGACGCGCTCGCGAACCGGGCCATGGACGGGGAGTCGAGCCCGGCGCTCGACCCGTCGGCCGCGGCCGGACCCGCCCGCAAGCCGGCGACCGCGCCGACCGAGACCTCCGAGGTCGCGGGCCCGGCGTCGGCCGCGGCCGCCTGGACCGGGCAGGTCGGGACGCCGGTGCGGATGATCCTGCTCCGCCACGGCCAGACCGCGCTGTCGATCGAGCGCCGCTACTCCGGGCACGGCGACCCGGAGCTGACCGAGGCCGGGCAGGAACAGGCCGCCGCCGCGGCCCGCGCACTCGCGACGCGGCTGAAGAAGCAGGGCGTCGTCCCGGCCGCGGTGCTGTCCTCGCCGCTGCGCCGTGCCCGGCAGACGGCCGCCGCCGTCGCGGAGGCCACCGGCGCCGAGCTGGAGGTCCGCGACGCGCTGATCGAGACCGACTTCGGCGGGTGGGAGGGGCTCACCTTCCGCGAGGCCCGCGAGCGCGACCCGGACCTGCACGGGCGCTGGCTCGGCTCGGCCGACGTCGAACCGCCCGGCGGCGAGAGCTTCCGCGCGGTGGGGGAGCGGGTCGGTGCCGAACGACGACGGATCGTGGACGGCTTCCCCGGCGCGACCGTGATCGTGGTCAGCCACGTGACGCCGATCAAGATGCTGCTGCGCGAGGCGCTCGGTGCCGGCGACGAGGTGCTCTACCGGATGCACCTGGACCTGGCCTGCACCAGCGTCGCCGACTTCTACCCGGACGGCGGGGCGTCGGTGCGGCTCGTCAACGACACATCGTACCTGGACTGAGAGCGACGTTCCGCGGGGCTTGATCGATCATGCCCTGACCCGAACGGGCGGTGTCGGCTGCGCACCGTTGTCGGGCATCCCCGGGCGGGCGATGATCGGTGCGCACCGTACGGGGTAGTTGGCGTACGGAGCGTGATGAACGGTCTCGGTGTCGCGGGGAACGGAGAGACACGATGTCGGCTGGTGCGCTGTCGCACGAACACGACTACGGCTACGACCTGGCCCACGAGATGAAGGTGATCGCCCGGTTGCCCCAGCAGCGCCGGGGCACGACCCGCCCGATCGGCCGGCCGGCCCGCGAGCCGGACCCGGACACCGACCTCGGCCACGACATGGCCCACGAGTTCTGACCCACCGACACCCGACGGCCCCGCCCGGTCACTGAACCCGGCGGGGCCGTCGCACGTCCGACCCGGCGGCCGCCGCACTCGTCGACGCAGACGTTCCGGACCGCCGCACCGGTGCTGGGCTGTTGCTCTGCGCCTCGGCTGCCGCCTCGTGCCAGAGCTGCCGCACCCCGTTCCGGTCTGCCGCACCCCACGCGGCGGGTGCGGCGGACCGGAACGGGGTGCGGCGCTCGGTGCGGTGGCTTCTGTACGAGCTGTGGCGCCGCCTCGACCGCCCGTGCGTCGCCGCGTCTGTTGCCGCACGCTCCGGATTGCCGCACCCCTTCACTCGTTCCAGCACCGGCTCGCGTTGCGCCGCACCCCACGCGGCGGGTGCGGCAGACCGCGACGGCGGATGGCGACGGGGCGCGGCGCAATGCCGCCGAGCGGCTCCCCGCCCACGACCTGCGTCGTGTTGCCGAGCCGCGCCGCGCCGAGCTGCGCCGAGCCGCGCCGCCTCCGCACGAGCGATCCCCGTCGCACGACGGAGCCCGGCCCCGCCAGGAACCGCCCGCCTATGCTCACCTCTTCCGGCGGTGCTCGCGCGATCAGGTGAGCGAACTCGGATCCGGTGAGCGTCGAGGGGCGTGAGGCCGGGGCCCCCGGGTCAGCCGGCGAGGGTCAGGGACGCCCACAGGGCGAGGGTCGCGGCGAGCAGGCCGAGGGGGACCGTGACCGCTCCCAGCGCCGCGAACGTCGTGAGCCGGGGTGGGTCGCCGTACCCCGCGGCGATGCGGCGCCACAGCAGCGTCGCCAGCGACCCGGCGTAGGTCAGGTTCGGCCCGATGTTCACCCCGAGCAGTACGGCCAGCACCAGGCCGGTGGACGGTGCGGGTCCGAGCGCGGCGAGCAGGACGAGTGTCGCCGGCAGGTTGTTCACGACGTTCGCCAGCACTGCGGCGATCGCGGCGGTCAGCAGGAGCCCCGCCAGGTCGGGGGTGTCCGGGAGCAGCCCGCCGAGCCACCCGGCGAGTCCCTGCCCGGACACGCCGGCCACCACGACACCCAGCGCGAGCACGAACAGGCAGAACTCGGGCGACGCCGCGGCGACCAGCCGGAACGGTCCCGTCTCGCGCCGGACGAGCGCCCGCACCGCCAGCACTGCCGCCCCGGCCGCGGCGATCCACCCCGGCTCGATCCCGGCAGCGGAGGAGGCGCCGAACCCGGCGAGGGTCAGGGCGAGGACGCCCAGCGCGAACCGCGGCGCCCGTCCGGATCCGGTGCACGCTCGATCGCCACCGGACCCGAACCGGGATCCGGAATCCGGCCCGGCCCCCGGAAGCAGACCCGGACCCGGACCCGGACCCGGACCCGGACCCGGACCCGGACCCGGACCCGGACCCGGGAGCCGATCCGGTCTCGGGCATGGATCCGGCCTCGGGGACTGATCCGGCCTCGGGACCGGCCCCGGCGGCGGGAACCCCGGACCCGGGAACCCCGGACCCGGGAACGGCGGGAGCAGGCAGCAGATCCCGCGCGAAGTACCACCGCAGCACCAGGTACTCGACGACGATCACCGCCACCCAGGGCGCCGCCATCAGCCCGGCGAATCCCAGGAACCCCAGACCCGACGCCGAGAACGCCAGGAGGTTCGTCAGGTTCGACACCGGCAGCAGCCCGGACGCCGAGTTCGACAGGTGCACGCAGGCGTACGAGTGCGGCCGCGACGCCCAGCCCCGCCGCGCCGCCGTCGCGAGCACCACGGGCGTGAGCAGGACGACGGTCGCGTCCAGGCTGAGCACCGCCGTCGTCCCGGCCGCGACGGCGAAGACCAGGACCAGCAGGCGTCGCGGGGATCCGTCGGAGGCGGTGCCCAGCCGGTCGCCGACCCACCGGAAGACGCCCTCGGCGTCGGCGAGGTGCCCCAGCAGCAGGATCGCGGAGAGGAACCCGACGGTCGGCGCGAGCTCGGCGATCTCGGCCCACGCCGCGGCCGGCGTCAGCAGCCCCGCGACGACGGTGAGGGCCGCGGCCGGCGCGGCGAGCACGATCTCGGGCAGCTCGAACGGCCGCACCGTGGCGGCGACGAGCACGACGGCGAGCAGCGCGACCGCCAGGAGAAGGCTCACGGCGGGATCCTCACTGCAGGAACAGGGCCACGCCGACGGCGAGCCCGAGCACGACGACCGCCCACCGCAGGAGCGTCTCCGGCATCCGCCGCGCGACGAGCGCGCCGAGGTAGCCGCCCACCAGCGTCGTCGGCGCCAGCAGCGCCACCGCGAGCCAGTCCACCGGAGCGCCGAGCGCGAACACCGCCACCGTGACCGTCGCGACGACCAGCGACAGCACACCCTTGAGCGCGTTGAGCCTGCGCAGCTCGTCGTGCGCGAACAGGGCCAGCACCGAGATCAGGACGACGCCGAGCGCGCCCCCGAAGTAGCCGCCGTAGATCGCGGCGAGGAACACCGCCACCGTCAGCGCCGTCGTGCGGTCCCGGCCGGCGTCGGCCGGATCGCCGATCCAGCGTTTCAGCCGGGGGCCCACCGCCATCGTCAGCGCGGCCAGGATCACGAGCACCGGCACGACGGCGTCGAACACCGCCGTCGGCAGCACCAGCAGCAACGCGCAGCCGACCCCGGAGCCGAGCGCGGCCGCCACGGCGGTCCCGGCGATCCGCCGGCCCTGCCCGGGCAGCTCCTGGCGCGAGCCGAGCACGAGACCGGCGTAGCCCGGCCACTGCGCGACCGAGTTCGTGACGTTCGCGGCCAGCGGCGGGAAGCCGACCGCGAGCAGCGCGGGGAACACCAGCAGCGACCCGCCGCCCGCGACGGCGTTGACCGCCCCCGCGAGCAGCCCGGCCACGAGCAGGAAGGCGAGCGCCCACGGCTGCGAGAGGTCGATCACGTCGGCGACGGTAGCCCCCGGGAGCCGTCCCGCCATCCGGACGTCCGGTTCGCCCGGCGCGGGGTCCCGGTGCGAAGGTGCCGGAGTGGGTGCGATGCAACGGGTCCAGCAGGTCGGCGACGTCGTGGGCCGGTGGTTCCCGATCATCGTCCTGATCGCCGGGGCGGTCGCGCTCGCGGTCCCCGGCGTGTTCGACGGCTGGAGCGCCGCCGTCCCGTGGCTGCTCGCGGTGATCATGCTGGGGATGGGCATGACACTGCGCCCGGCCGACTTCGGCTACATCCTCCGGCGGCCCGTGGCCTTCGCGATCGGACTGTGCGCGCAGTACGTCGTGATGCCGGCGCTCGGCTGGGCGCTGACCGTGCTCGTCGCCCTCCCGCCGGAGATCGCGGTCGGCGTGATCCTGGTGGCCTGCGCGCCGGGCGGTACGGCGTCGAACGTCATGGTCTACCTGGCCCGGGGTGACGTCGCGCTGTCGGTGGCGATGACGTCGGTGTCCACGCTGGTCGCGCCCCTCGTGACGCCGCTGCTGGTGCTGCTGCTCGCCGGCCGGTTCCTGCCGGTGTCGCCCGGCGAGATGTTCCTCTCGATCGTGCAGGTCGTCCTGGTGCCGGTGGTGCTCGGCTTCCTGCTGCGCCGGTTCGTGGGCGGGATCGTCGACCGGGTGACGCCCGCGCTGCCGCTGGTCTCGGTCGCCGGGATCACCGCGGTCGTGCTCGCCGTCGTCGCCGGGTCGGCCGACGCGCTGATCGCGGCCGGGCTGGTGATCGTCGGCGCGGTCGTCGTGCACAACGTCGCCGGGCTCGCGCTCGGCTACGGGGTGGCCCGCGCGGTCCGGCTGGACCGGGCCGCCTGCCGGGCGGTGTCGATCGAGGTGGGGATGCAGAACTCGGGGCTCGCCGCGACGCTCGGCACCCTGCACTTCGGTCCCGCCGCGGCCCTGCCCGCTGCGGTGTTCTCGGTGTGGCACAACGTCTCCGGCTCGGTGCTCGCCGGGTGGTGGTCGCGCAGGCCGACGCGTGCCGAGGAGCTGGAGACCTCCGGCTGAGCGGCCGGGCCCGTCCTGCGACGCACGGGCCCGGCCGCGAGGTGCCGTGGTGTCAGTGGCGCAGGCCGGCCTCCTTCAACAGCGGCATCACGCGCTCGCCGAAGTACTTGAGCTCTTCGTTGTAGTCGATCAGGCCGAAGATCATGCCCTCCATGCCCGCCTCGTTGAGTCTGCCGAGCTCCTCGGTGACCTGCTCCGGGGTACCGACGATCGGGTAGCCGCCCCAGCCGGCGATGAAGCGCTCCTGCATCCTCGTGGCGGCGTGGTCGAACGACTGGCTCGCGCCCGAGGTGGCCATCTTGATGACGTTCCCGGCGGCACCCCAGTCGCCCTCGTCGACGACCTGCTGGAAGGCCCGCTTCGCCTCCTCCTCCGTGTCCCGGCAGACGACGAGGCCGTAGGTCATGGCCTTGATGTCACGCTGGTACTCCTCACGGGCCTTGGCCCGCAGCGCGTCGGTGTAGGACCGGATGTTCTCCAGGGTGTCCAGCGAGGCGAAGTTGATGTCGACGTTGCGGGCGGAGAACTCGATGCCCGACGCGGAGTTCCCCGCGTTGAGCAGGGCGGGGCGGGGTGCCTGGTGCGGCTTCGGGTAGGCCTCGATCAGCTCGCCGTCGAAGAACTCGGTGTGCACGTCGAAGGTGCCCTCTTCGCTCCACAGCCGGTTCGCGAAGTCCAGCCAGTCCTGGCCGAACGCGTAGCGCTGGTCGTGCTCGCGCTGCTCGGAGCCGAACATCTCCATCTCCGGCGCCACCCAGCCCATGACCAGGTTCAGCGCGAACCGGCCGCCCGAGATGTGGTCGATGGTGGCGGCCTTCGCGGCGACGATCGGGTGCACCGTCGGCAGGTGCGACGTCGACGCCACGCAGATCCGCTCGGTGGCCTCGGCCAGTCCGGCGGCCCAGGCGTAGGTCTCGAAGCAGTTGCCGTTGAAGTTCGTCGAGCCCCCGAAGCCCTTCCAGCGCGCGACCGGGACGAGCACGTCGAAACCGAGGGCGTCGGCGCGCTGCGCGATCTCCTTCGTGTGCGCCCAGGTGACCTCGTAGGTGCTCGGGGCGTGGCTCATGATCAGGCCGTACGAGCAGTTGGTGCCGAACAGCCCCAGCTTCATCTTCTGGTCCCCGAACAACGGGTTGGTCTGCGCGCGGTCGACCAGCGGCCGGGTCTCCTCCGGAGGGCGCGGGTCGGTCGGGTCGAGGCCGAGGCGGTCGTTGGCGGTGACGGTCACGGGTGTCTCCTTCGAGAGGGGGTGTGCAGGGGAGGGAGCTCGTCAGCCGAGCTGGAAGGGGTCGCGGGTGCCGCCGGTCAGCTCGACGAACACGGACTTGTTCTCCGTGTACTCGTGGACCGCCTCGACGCCGTTCTCGCGGCCGATTCCGCTGGCACCGAACCCGCCGAAGGGCATGTTCGGGGCGATCACGCGGTAGGCGTTGATCCACACCGTGCCGGCACGGAGCCTGGCCGCGACCCGGTGCGCGCGGTGCACGTCCTTGGTCCACACGGCTCCGGCCAGGCCGTAGGGGGTGTCGTTGGCCAGCGCGAGGGCCTCGTCCTCGTCGGTGAAGGTGTAGGCCGCCAGCACCGGGCCGAACACCTCCTCGCGGACGACGGTGTTCTCCGGTGTCACACCGGTGACCACGGTCGGCCGCACGAACAGCCCGCCGCGTTCCGCGTCCGGCCCGCCTCCGCAGGCGAAGGTGGCGCCCTCGTCGGCGGCGCCCCGCAGGTAGCCGAGCACCTTCTCGTACTGGGGGCGGTTGGCGACCGGCCCCATCTCGGTCGCGGCGTCGGTGGGATCACCGAGCACGATCGCGTCGGCCCGCTCGGCGACCTTCTCGACCAGCGCGTCGTGGACGTCGGCGTGGACGATCAGGCGGGACCCGGCCATGCAGGTCTGGCCGGTGGCCGCGAACACGCCGGCGACCAGGCCGTTCGCGGCGGCGTCGAGGTCGGCGTCCGGGAACACGACCTGCGGGGACTTGCCGCCCAGCTCCAGGGTGACCCGGTTGACGTTGCGGGCTGCCGCCTCGGCGACCTTGACGCCGGTGCCGGTGGATCCGGTGAAGGCGACCTTGTCGATCCCCGGGTGGTTCGCCAGCGCCTCGCCGCAGGCGCGGTCCCAGCCGGTCACGACGTTCAGCACACCGGCCGGCAGCCCGGCCTCGTGCAGCACCTCGGCGAACGCGACGGTCGAGGCGGGGGAGTGCTCGGACGGCTTGACCACCATCGTGCAGCCGGCCGCGAGCGCGGGGGCCCAGCTTGAAGGTGAGCAGCAGCAGCGGGGAGTTCCACGGGGTGATCGCGCCGACCACCCCGACCAGCTCCCGGAGGGTGTAGCCGAAGTAGTTCGGGTTCACCGGCGGGACGGTCCGGCCCTCGATCTTGTCGGCCAGCCCCGAGAAGTAGTAGTACCACTGCGGCAGGCTCTGGAGCTGCCCGCGCATCTCGCGCAGCAGCTTCCCGGAGTCGTTCACCTCCAGGCGGGCCAGCCGCTCGGCGTTCGCCGCGATCGCGTCGCCGCACCGGCGCAGGACCGCGGCCCTGGCGAAGCCCGTCATGGCGCCCCACTCCCCGTCCAGTGCCGCCCGCGCCGCCGCGACCGCCTCGTCGACGTCGTCCGGGCCGCCGTCGGCGAGCTGCGCCCACGGCGCTCCGGTGTACGGGTTCTGCGACTCGAACGTGCGTCCCGACCGCGCGCCGACGGACTTCCCGCCGACGAACAGCCCGAACTCGTCCAGGGATGTCGTCATCGACCTCTCCTCACGGGTCCCGGTGATCTCGATGCGGCAGGACGCTAGGGAGCGCCGGCGTGGGGTCGATATCCGCGGACGGCGGCCGCCGAGCCGATCCGTGCACACCGCGACGGCGCAGCGCGGTCCGGCGGAACGGCGCACTCAGCGGATGGCGGACCGCGCGCAACGGCTGGTAGCCGGTGTGGCGCCGGACCTAGACTGCGCGCAGGACGCGACGGCACGAGGAGGTGTCGAGACGGATGCAGTCCCGCCCCGGCCCCGGGCCCGCACCCGGGAGCGCACTGCTGACCCGGTCCTCGGCACCCACAGCCTGGAACACGCCCGCGAGGCGGTCGCCCGGGTCTACCTCGAGCACGACCTCACCGCGCCGGACGACCGGGTCGCGATGACCCTGAACGCCACCACCGACCGCGTGTTCACGGTCGGCTACCTGACCTACGAGTCCCCGGCGAAGCTGGTCATGCCACCGACCGAGGACAACTACCACGTCAACCTCACGATCGCGGGCCACACCGCCGCCCAGCGCAGCGACGGCGAGCGGGCCTGTACGGCGGCGCGGGCGTCGGGCGTGGTGCTGCTGCCCGACCGCACCAACACCGTCCGCTGGTCCCCGGACGCCGAGCAGCTGATCCTGAAGATCCCGCGCACGAGCCTGGAGATCCACCTGAGCGAGCAGCTCAACCGTCCGGTGCACGAGATCGTCGACTTCGACTACGGGATCGACCTGACGACACCGGCGGGGCGGACCCTCCTCGCGTCGGTCGAGTTCCTGGCCCGTGAGCTCGACCGGCCCGGCGGTCTGGCCGACATGCCAGTCGCGCGGGAGCAGCTCGAGGCGTTCGTGATGACGCAGCTGCTGCACGCCGGGCGGCACCGGTACACCGACGCGCTCGCGGCCCCCGCCGACCCCGTCCGGTCCGGGCGGCTCGGGCCGGTCGTCGAGTACATGGAGCAGCACGCCGACACCCCGCTCACCCCGCAGGAGCTGGCCCGGGTCGGCTGCATGAGCGTGCGCACGCTGCACTCGGCGTTCCAGCAGGAGCTGGGCGAGTCGCCGATGGGGCACCTCCGCCGGATCCGGCTGGACCGGGTGCGGGCGGAGCTGCTGCGCTGCGACCCCGCGACGGTGCGGGTCACCGACGTGGCCCTGCGGTGGGGCTTCTTCCACCAGAGCCGGTTCGCCCAGCAGTACCGGGACCGGTTCGGCGAGCTCCCGCGGGACACCCTGCGCGGCTAGCTCCCCGCGATCCCGTAGCCGCCCCGGTGGAACAGCAGCGGCCGCCGGTCCGGGTCCGCGTCGAGCGCGCCCACCCGGCCGACGACGATCGTGTGGTCGCCGCCGGGGAACTCGTCGTCGAGGGTGCAGTCGATCCAGGCGGCGACGCCGTCGAGGAGCGGGGCCCCGGACGGTGCGCACGTCCAGGAGACACCGGCGAACTTGTCGGTCCCGGAACGGGCGAACGCGGAGCTGAGCCCGTCGTGCTCCTCGGCGAGGACGTTCACGCAGAACCGGCCGGCCTCCCGGATCCGCGGCCAGGTCGACGACGTCCGCGCCGGGGAGAAGGAGACCAGCGGCGGGTCCAGGGACAGCGAACCGAAGGACTGGCAGGTGAAGCCGGCCGGGCCGTCGGGGGTGATCGCCGTGACGACCACGAGGCCGGACGCGAAGTGGCCCAGCACGGTACGCATGCGGGCAGGGTCGATGACGGCACCGTCGCTCATGGAGCCGACGTTAGGAGGCGGTAGCGGTGGCCGATATCCGCGGACGGTGGCCCGGCAGCCGCACAGTGAAGAGGTGCACGCGCCGGCGCGCGGCCGATCCCGCCGGGTGCTCGTAGCCTGGGGGCATGACGGCAGCCACGGAGATCGCGTTCGAGAACACCTTCGTCCGCGACCTGGAGGGCCTGTACCTCGCCTGGAACGCGGCGCCCGCCCCGGACCCGCGGGCGGTGCTGGTCAACGACGCGCTGGCCCGCGAGCTGGGGCTCGACCCGGACGTCCTGCGCACGGACGCCGGGCTCGGGCTGCTCACCGGCACCTCGGTCCCGGAATCCGCGACGACGGTCGCCCAGGCCTACGCCGGCCACCAGTTCGGCAACTACTCGCCGCGGCTCGGCGACGGCCGCGCGCTGCTGCTCGGCGAGCTCGTCACCCCGGACGGGCAGCGCCGCGACCTGCACCTCAAGGGCTCCGGGCGGACGCCGTTCGCCCGCGGCGGCGACGGCCGGGCTCCGCTCGGGCCGATGCTGCGCGAGTACCTGGTGTCGGAGGCGATGCACGCGCTCGGCGTGCCCTCCACCCGGTCGCTCGCCGTCGTCGCGACCGGTGAGCACGTGATGCGCGACCGCGGGCCCGAGCCCGGTGCGGTCCTGGCCCTGACGGCGTCGAGCCACCTGCGGGTCGGCACGTTCCAGTTCGCCGCGGCCACCGGCGAGGTCGACGTCCTGCGCCGGCTCGCCGACCACGCGATCGCCCGGCACCACCCGTCCGTCGCCGGGACCGAGGCCCCCTACCTGGAGCTCTACCGCCGCGTCGTCGACGCGCAGGCCCGGCTCGTCGCGCAGTGGATGCACCTCGGGTTCGTGCACGGCGTCATGAACACCGACAACATGACGATCTCCGGGGAGACGATCGACTACGGCCCCTGCGCGTTCCTCGACGCGCACGACCCGGCGGCCGTCTACAGCTCGATCGACTCCGGCGGCCGCTACGCCTACGGCAACCAGCCCGGCGTCGCCCAGTGGAACCTGGCCCGCTTCGGCGAGTCGCTGATCCCGCTGCTCGACGACGACCAGGACGAGGCGATCCGGCAGGCCACCGAGGTCCTGCAGAGCTTCGCCGACCGTTACCACGACGCCCGCGACCGCGGGTACGCGGCGAAGATCGGGCTGCCCGCTCCCGGCCCGCTGCTGACCGACCTCGCCGCGCTCCTGGCCGAGGAGAAGCCGGACCACACGCTCTTCTTCCGGCGGCTGGGCGCCGCGGCCCGCGGCGACGAGGGCCCGCTCCGCGAGCTCTTCGACGACCCGTCGGCCCCGTCGGCCTGGCTGGAGTCCTGGCGGGCAGCCGGTCCCGACCCGGACGCGATGGACCGGGTCAACCCGGTCTACGTCCCCCGCAACCACCTCGTCGAGGCGGCGCTGGAGGCGGCCGTGCGCGACGACGACCTCGAGCCGTTGCAGTGGCTGCTGCAGGTGCTCGCCCACCCGTTCGACGAGCGCGAGGGCTACGAGCGGTTCGCGCAGCCGGCCGGCCCGGACGCCCCGCGGTTCGTCACGTTCTGCGGGACGTGACGCCGGCGGTTCAGGCGAGCAGCGACGCCGTCGTCACCCGGGTGAGCCAGTCCCGGTAGGCGACGGCGCTCCAGCCCCGCAGCCCCAGCAGGCGCCGGTAGGACGCGCCGTCGTTCAGCGTCCAGCAGACGTCGGCGGCCGTGTCGGGGGACAGGTCCGGGCGCAGACCACCGAGCGAGTCCAGGTGCGCGGCGAAGGCCCGTGCGCCGTCGAGCCGCTCCCGTTCGCCGCGCGCCCGCAGGGCCCCGACCTCGGGATCGGTGTCGGCCGCGGCGTCCACCACCGCTGCCAGCGCGGCCACCCGTCCCTGCACGTCGACGACCATGTCCGCCCACAATCGGACGGCCTCGGCCGGGGCGGTGCACGCGACGATCCGCCGGACCATCGGACGGTCGGCCATCGGGACGGGCTCGTCGTCGCCGACGAGCGTGTGGTCGACGGCGAGCGCCAGCAGCGCCGGCTTGCCACCGGCGGCGTTCACGACGGTCCGGCGGCTGACCCCGGCCGCGGCGGCGACGGCGTCGAGCGTCGTGGCGGCGTAGCCGTCCCGGACGAACAGCCCGGCGGCCGCGGCCACGACCGACCGGCGGGTCGCGCGCGCCTGCTCGTCGCGCAGCGCGGACCGGTAGCTCCGGGCCACTGGACACCTCCCACGATCAGGTGCACTCTCAGTGCACTGAAATCTACCCGACCGGAGGCCGGCATGCGCGTGGGGATCATCGGGGCGGGTCCGGCCGGGTTGTTCCTCGGGGCCGCGCTCGCCCGGCGGGGGCACGCCGTCGTCGCCGTCGACCGGGACGGCGGACCGGCGCCGGACGGCAGCTGGGACCGGCGCGGCGTCATGCAGTTCCACCATCCGCACGGGGTGCGCGCGCAGGTCGGGGAGGCGCTGCAGGCGGAGCTGCCGGAGGCGTACCGGGCGTGCCTCGACGCCGGCGCCGAGCCGCTGACCTTCGTCCTGCCGGACGGCACGACCATGACCGGCGGGATGCGTGCGCGCCGGGAGACGTTCGAGCGGGCGCTGCGGTCGGTCGCCGTCCGGGAGCCCGGGTTCACGGTGCGGCAGGGCCACGTCGACGCCGTGCTGGTCGACGGCGGGCGGGCCCGCGGGCTCGTCGTCGACCGCGTTCCGGTGCCGTTCGACCTGGTGGTCGACGCGTCCGGGCGGGCGGGCCGGGTGACCCGCGGGCACGCCGGGCCGCCCGCGCTCGCCGGGGACACGGGCGCCGCGTACGTCAGCAGGCAGTACCGCCTGCACCCGGGCGCCGAGCCCGGCCCGATGGTCAACCCGCTGGCCTGGCAGGCCGACCTCGACGGGTACCAGGTGATCGTCTTCCGGCACGAGCAGGGGATCTTCTCGGTGCTGGTCGTGCGCCCCGCCGGGACACTGCACGGGCTCCGGCACGACGCCGCCTTCGACGCCGCCTGCCGCGCGATCCCCGGGCTCTCCGACTGGACCGACCCGGACCGGTCCGCCCCGATCACCCCGGTGCTGCCCGGGGGGCGGCTGCACAACCAGTACCGCGTCCAGCCCGGCATCGCCGGGCTGGTGCTGGTCGGCGACGCCGTCTGCACCACCACGCCGATGTTCGGCCGTGGCCTCGCGACGACGATGATGCAGGCCGTCGAGCTCCTGCGGACGATCGACGAGGACGGCGGGACCGACGGCTTCGGTGCGTGGTGCGACGCGGAGATGCGCCCCTGGGTGGAGGACCACGTGCGCGCCGACGACGGCGCCCGCCGGCTCTGGGCGGGGGAGGACCTCGACCTGACAGGCCCGCTCGCGACGCCGTTCGTCCTGGCCGCCGCCCAGGTCGAACCCCGGATCGGCGAGGTGGCGGGGCCGTTCCTCGGGATGCGGGTGGGGCCGTCCGCCCTGGACGACGTCGAACCGCTGGCCCGCGCCGTCTACGAGTCGGGGTGGCGGCCGCCGCCGGCGGAGGGGCCGACCCGCGACGAGCTGGGCGCGATCCTGGCCGGGGCTCAGCCCGAGCCGGTGTGATAGCCGAGGATCGTGCTTCCTGCGAGCTCCCCGAGGTCGAGATCGTCGATCGCCCGGTCCCGCAGCCGGTACTTCTGGATCTTCCCGGTCGCCGTCATCGGGAACTCGTCGACGAAGAACACGTGCCGTGGCACCTTGTACCCGGCCAGCCGCTCCCTGCAGTGCGCGACGACGGCGTCCGCGTCGGGAGCCTCGCCCGGCCGGACCTCGACGTAGGCGCAGCCGACCTCGCCGAGCCGCGCGTCCGGCACACCGACGACGTGGACCTGGACGACGCCGTCGAGCGACCCGATCACGTTCTCGATCTCGGCGGGGAAGGTGTTGGTACCGCCGACGATGAACATGTCCTTGAGCCGGCCGGTGATCATCAGGTTGCCGTCGGGCCGCATCCGGCCCAGGTCACCGGTCCGGAACCACCCGTCGTCGCGGAACGTCTCGGGATCGGCGATGCCGTGGTAGCCCGGGGTGACCCGGTGCCCACGGACCCAGATCTCGCCGTCGGTCCCGGTCGACGCCCGTTCGGCGGTCGCCGGGTCGACGACGGCGACCTCGTAGTCGTCGGCGATCGGGCGCCCGACCGTTCCCAGCAACACCTCGTCCGGGTCGTCGAGGCGGGTCGCGGTCGTGACGCCGGTGGTCTCGGTCATCCCGTACATCGTGAGCAGGTCCATGCCGAGGTGCCGGCGGATCCCGCGGACCAGCTCGGGCGGGATCAGTGCCCCTGCGACGAAACCGACCCGGACCGACGCGGTGTCGACGGCGGCACCCGCCTCCATCGCGGACAGCATCATCACGAAGTGGCTGGGCACCCCGTTCACCACCGTGCACCGCTCCCGGGAGATCTCCTCGAGCGCGCCCTCACCGGTGAAGTGCTCCACACAGACCATCGACGCACCGGTGACCAGGACCGTCATCGTGGACAGGAAGCTGCCACCGACGTGGAAGAACGGGAACTGGGTGAGGATCCGGTCGCCGGCGTGGACGCCCATCACCCCGGCCATGGCGGCGACGTCGGAGAGCGTGGTGTGCGGGTGCCGGGCGCCCTTCGGGAACCCCGTCGTGTCCGAGGTGTAGACGAGGATCAGGTCGTCGGACGGGGTGACCGCGGCGCGCGCCCCGGTGAGGTCCCGGCCGGGGTCGAGGAGATCGGTGTACCGGAGCTCGCCGGGCCCCGGCTCGCCGAGCGTGACGACGTGCCGGAGTGCGGGCAGCTCCGGCATCCGGTCCACCATCGCCCGGAAGTCGATGTCGAGGAACCGGCCCGGGTGCACGAGCAGGACCGCGCCGGACTGCCCGACCAGGTACGCGGCCTCGTCCGCCTTGTAGCGGGTGTTCACCGGGACGGCTGCCGCGCCGAGACTCGCGGCGGCGAGCCAGAGCAGCGTCCACTCGCCGACGTTCGGCAGCCAGATGGCGACGGTGTCGCCCCGCCGCACGCCGAGCCGCTGCATCCCGCCGGCGAGCGCGTCGACCTCGTCGCGGGCCTGCGCCCAGGTCCAGCGACGGTCGCCGTGCACCTGGAAGGGGGTGTCGGGCGTGCCGGCGGCGACCCGGGCCAGCTGGTCGTACACCGTCGGCCCGTAGGCCGGTCCCTGCGCCGCGCTCACGCGAAGTACCCCGCGTGCTTCTCGCGCAGGACGTTCTTCTGGATCTTGCCGGTGGAGGTCTTCGGCAGCTCGTCCAGCACGAGGACGGCCTTCGGGATCTTGTAACCGTCCAGGTGGTCGCGCAGCGCCGTGCGCAGCTCCTCCGGATCGAGATCGGCGCCCGCCACCGGTACGACCACGGCCGTGATCGCCTCGCTCCAGCGTTCGTGCGGCAGTCCGACGACGGCGACCTCCTGGACCCGCGCGTCGGCCGCGTAGAGCGCGCGCTCGACCTCCAGCGAGGCCACGTTCTCGCCACCCGTCTTGATCACGTCCTTGTACCGGTCGTCGAACCAGAGGACGCCGTCGTCGTCGAAGTGCCCGACGTCACCGGAGTGGAACCAGCCGTGCGCGAACGCCGTCGCGGTGGCATCGGGATCGTCGAGATACCCGTTCATGGTCTGCGGCCCGCGGTAGACGATCTCGCCGGACTCCCCGGTACCCAGCAGCCTTCCCGCGGTGTCCATCACCGCCACCTCGGTGTTGACCGTCGGGGTGCCGACGGCGCCCGTGTGCGTGAGCTGGTGCTCCGGCCGGAAGATCGTCGTGACCGGGCCCATCTCGGTCTGGCCGAACATCAGCGAGAAGTCGCACCCGAGGACGTCGATGGCTCTGCGGAGGTCCTCGTCGGGCATCGGCGCCATGCCGTAGACCGCCAGTCGCAACGAGCCGACCTCGCGCTCGGACACCTCCGGGTGCTGCAGCACCGCCCGGTACATCATCGGCAGCCCGAACAGCACGGTCACCGACTCGGACTCGATCGTGTCCAGCAGCCCACCGGCGTCGAAGCCGGGCAGGATCACCATGCAGGCGCCGACCGCGACGGCCGGTGTGCAGAACAGGTTGAGCTGCCCGGTGTGGAACATCGGCATCATGCAGGCGATGCGGTCGTGCTCGGTGAACCGCCACTCGATGGCCAGCGTCAGCGAGTTGACGTGGCACGCGAGGTGGCTGCCCAGCACGCCCTTGGGCTTCGAGGTCGTACCGCTGGTGTAGCGGCACTGCACCGGATCCCGGTCCTCGACCAGGACCTCGGGCGGCTCCGGTGCCCCGGAGGCCAGCAGCTCGTCCAGCCGGCGGACGTCGCGACCGGCCACCGGTCCCGCCGGGCCGTCGCCGAACACGATCACATCGGTCGCCCCCGGCGACTCCTCCAGCGGTTCGGCCGCCGCGGTGAGCAGACCAGCGGCGACCACCATCCCGCGCGCGGCGGAGTGGCCGAGCACGTAGGCGATCTCGCCCGAGCGCCAGCCCAGGTTCACGGGGACGAGGACCACGCCGATCTTGGCGCAGGAGTAGTGGACCACGAGGAACTCGGCGCAGTTCCCGGCCATCAGGGCCAGGCGGTCGCCGCGCCGGTACCCGTCGGCGAGCAGGGCGTTCCCCACGCGGTTCGCCCGCTGCTCCAGGTCGGTCCAGGTCCAGCGACGGTCGCCGTCCACGACGGCCGGCCGGTCCGGATACCGCCGGGCCGTGCGCGTCAGCGCGTCGCCCACGGTGACCCGGGTGATCAGGTTCTCCCGTAGTGCGTCCGTACCGGTCGGTTCCTCGCTCATCCCGCGCCTCCACCACGCCGTAGGGCCATCTGATGGACAGCATTGCAGTCACATGAACGTTGTTCAATCTCTTGCACGCGTGTTATCAATTCCGGGTGGACGGAGCGGTGGTGACCGACGATCCGGCCGGTGCCGCGGAGCGCCGACGGTCGGCCGAGCAGGCGTTCAAGCGGGAGTGGCTGGTCGAGTCGGCACGCGCGGTGTTCGCCCGGGAGGGCATCGCCCGGAGCTCGATGCGGGAGATCGCGAAGAACGCCGGCTACACCGTCGGCGTTCTCTACAACTACTTCCGCAGCAAGGAGGAGCTCTACGCCGAGGTGCTCCGTGGGTCGCTCGCGACGGTCGCCGACCGGATCGCCACGGCGACCGACGGTGCACCGGACGGGCAGCGCGCCGCGGCCGGCCTGCGGGCGATGTACGGCTTCTACCGGGAACGACCCGGCGACTTCGACCTCAGCTCCTGCCTCTTCCAGGGCGCTCGGCCGGTCGGTCTCGACGCCGAGCTGGACGCCCGGCTGAACGCCCTGGTCGAGCGGGTGATGGACGAGCTCGCCGCCGGGCTCGAGGCGGACCGCCTCGCCGTGCCCGGTACGGCGCGCTCGCACGCCGTCCGCGCCAGCTCGGCCGTCTTCGGGGTGATCCTCATGGCCCACACCGGACGGCTCGGGTCGCTGGGGGAGGAGCCGGACACGGTGCTCGACGCAATGGTGGACGACCTCCTCGGCCCGCGGGCCGGGGGTGATGAGGAGACGGCACGATGACGGTACGGGTGGAACGGGACGGCCCGGTCACGACGGTGGTGCTGAGCAGGCCGGAGGCGCGCAACGCGGTCGACACCGAGCACGCACAGGCGCTGGTCGACGCGTTCACGGCGTTCGAGGCGGATCCGGAGCAGTCCGTCGCCGTGCTGTGGGGCGAGGGTGGGACCTTCTGCGCCGGTGGTGATCTCAAGGAGGTCCAGCGCACCGGTGCCGAACTCTGGCTGAGCGACATCGACTTCCCCGACGACGACACCGCCCCGGCTCCGAACGGGCCGATGGGCCCGTCCCGGCTGGAGCTCGGCAAGCCGGTGATCGCGGCAGTCTCCGGTGCCGCCGTCGCGGGCGGGATGGAACTCGCCATGTGGTGCGACATCCGGGTCGCGGAGCAGGACGCGTTCTTCGGCGTCTACTGCCGTCGATGGGGCATCCCCTTCCTGGACGGCGGCACCGTGCGCCTGCCGAGGCTGGTGGGCCAGGGGCGCGCGGCGGAGATCCTCCTGACCGGACGGACCGTCCCGGCGTCCGAGGCACTGTCGATCGGCCTGGCCGAGAAGGTCGTGCCGACCGGCACTGCGCGGGCCGCGGCCGAGGCGCTGGCACAGGAGATAGCCCGCTTCCCGCAGGACTGCGTCCGGGCGGACCTCCAGTCGCTGCACGGCCAGTACGGCAAGCCGGTCAGGCAGGCGCTGCGGGAGGAGTTCGTGAGCGGTCTCGCCGCCATGGCCGACGAAGGGGTCGCCGGAGCCGGACGGTTCGTCGGAGGCCGGGGCCGGCACGGTGACTACGCCCGGATCTGATCGACCCGGCTCGGCGTCGGGCTCCCCGGGCGGGGGTCTAGACTCGTCGGCGCGGACGAGTTGGTCGGGCGACCGCGTCGGGACCTCCGGGTCCCGCCGAGGAAAGTCCGGACTCCACAGGGCAGGGTGGTTGTCAACGGCAACCCGGGGAGACCCGCGGGACAGTGCCACAGAGAACAGACCGCCTCCGGGTCCGCCCGGAGGTAAGGGTGAAACGGTGGTGTAAGAGACCACCAGCATCCCGGGCGACCGGGATGGCTCGGTAAACCCCACCTGGAGCAAGGTCGAGAGGCCGGACGGTCACCCGTGACCGTGCGGCTGCGCAGGCGTTCGAGGGCTGCCCGCCCGAGCCTGCGGGTGGACCGCTGGAGCCTGCCGGCGACGGCAGGCCGAGATGGATGGTCGCCGAACGGAGCACCGCGAGGTGCCCGGGAACAGGATCCGGCTTACAGACCGACTCGTCCGCCCCGCTCTCCCTCATCTGCACCGAGGGAGCGGCGGTCGCGCGCGTCGGAACTGTCGGTGGTGGGTGCTTCACTAGTAGGTGACTGCTCATCGCCTGGGTGGGCAACGGTTCGCCTGGAGGTGCCCGTGGCCATACGCGCCACCGAGGTGAGGTCTGGCAAGGAGATCGATCTCGAACGAGCACACGAGCCGGAGATGGCCGAGCTGCTGTCGGAACTACATCGCAAGACGACCTCGGGCGATCGTCCGATCGATGATCGATTCGTGCTGGAGTGCCGGGAGCACGACCAGCCCGGTCAGCCCTTCCACGGTGCCTGGGTCTACCTCCGTCTTGATCCGTACAAGCGGTGGATCTTGGCCCACTTCGACGCCACCATGGGCGAACACAAGGCGAGCCGCATGACGGACCAGCACCGCTGGCAGCAGGACTACTGGATGCGAGCGGGCTCCGACGCTGGACACGCGGTCGAGCCGGAGAAGCCGATCCCAGGGGCGAAAGTCGATGTACTGATCGAAGGGTCCGTCAAGATCGGCGTCGAAGTCCAGCACAGCGGCATGAGCGAGCAGACCGCGAAGGCGAGAACGTTCAAAGCAGCGCGCAGCGGCATCACGAGGCTTTGGTCGGGCGACAGGCCGGTTGGACCACCGAAGTGGGCTTACCGAGTGCCGACGGTCCTGACTAACGAGCTGCCGCACGGCTTCGCCCCGCGCGGCTCCTGGACCGTCATCAACGGGCTACGGCAGCTGCACGAGTTCAAGTGCGCACGACCCTGGTTCCACGACACCACGGCGCAGGGATTCGGGGGCGTATGCCCCCACACAAGGTGCCCCCGCCCCTGCGGGCAGTGGCACCCGAAGTTCTTCCCCCTCGGTGGTTACAGCGTTGATGACGTGGCAGAGCAAGCGCCAGATGGCGGCCTCGTTCCGATCGAGGTCCCACTCGGCATGAGGCGGATCAAGGCGACGTACATGGTGCGGGCGAGGGACGCCGCACCGTTCGCCGAGATGGCGGCGGGGACATTCATCGACCCGGATCCGGTCGCCCGAGGAGCTAGCGAGCGCGACGTGGTCGGGCCGATCGGCTCATGCACGGCTGACGTCGAGCGTCGGCTGAAAGAGCTGATTCCGCAGCAGCAGAGCCGGATCGACACGCAATATCTGGCACTCGATCACACGAGCGCGTGCAGATACTGCGGCGAACCGCTCCGGGAGGTGGCGGTGCGGCAGGGCATCCGGAATCACCTCCGTTGCTGGCAGGAGTCTGGGCACCCCTAAGCGGGTGCGGGCCGGCGTGGCCGGCCCCGCACGCCGCCGAAGGCGGCGCTCTTGACCCGGAGGGTCACGTGCGCAGCAGGAGCGTCCCGGATCGTCGCAAGCGGGCGGCCGACGAATTCTTGATCAGGATGGAGAGCGACAAGAGCCACGGCAGGTACATCGACCCGAAGGCTGGCCGGATCACCTTCGGCGACTACGCCCGCCGCTGGCTGGACTCCCAGACGTTCGAGGCGTCGACCCGCAACAGCGTGACGTGGCGGCTGAACGCCCAGATCCTCCCGTTCTCCGAGCGCCGCGAGCTGGGCAACATCACACCCACCGACGTGCGGACGTGGATCCGCGGCATGCAGGACCGGGGCGTGGCGGACAGTTTCCAGGCCGGTGCTTCGCGCACGTCTCGTCGATCCTGAGCGCAGCCGTGGACGACCGGCTTATCCGGGAGAACCCGGTGAAGGCCCGTTCGGTTGTCCGGCCGAAGCGTCCGCCGGTCAAGGTCGTGCCGTGGTCCCGGTCCCGGGTGACGAAGCTGCGGCTGGCGATGAAGGACCGGTTCGAGATCTTCGTCTTGCTCGGCGCGGGGTGCGGGCTGCGCCAGGGAGAGGCGTTCGGCTTCTCCCCGGACGACATCGACCGGGAGGCGGGCGTCCCGCACGTCGTTCGACAAGTGCGGCTCGTGGACAGCCGTCTCGTGTTCGCGCCGCCGAAGCGCAACAAGACCCGCGAGGTGCCGATGCCGCGCAGCGTCCTGCGCCTGGTCGACGAGCACGCCGAGCAGTTTCCGCCGGTCCCGGTGACGCTGCCATGGCGCACCCCGGCCGGGAGATCCGGTCACGGCCCGGCTCCTGTTCACCGACGAGCGCGGGGGAGCGTTGCGCCGCAACCACTTCAACGAGAGTGTCTGGGCGCCCGCCCGGAAGGCGCCGGAGTGGAGAACCCGACCCGGCAGGACGGGCACGCACGCGCTGCGCCACTACTACGCCTCGGTCCTGCTGGACGCGGGGGAGGGCGTCCGGGCGCTGTCGGAGTACCTGGGTCACCACGATCCCGGCTTCACGCTCCGGACCTATACCCACCTGATGCCGTTCAGTTCGGCGCGGACCCGCCGCGCCATCGACGCCGTATTCGTGACCGGGTAGTGGCATGCCCCTACATGTAGGGGTTACATTGATGTTGTTCTCGCAGATATGGGCCTGGAACGAGCAGGGGTGGCCCCAGCACCCCCGCAAGGAGGGTCTTCGACATGGCCAACAAGGGCTTCAAGGTCAACAAACGCGATATCGACCGTGCCGCTCGCGAGGTCGGCAAACAATGGCGGCGCTCGGCCGCCAAGCACATCAAGCCGATCTCGCTAGACGTCGAGCCTGGCAACGCCCCGGTCGCGCCGGGTGGCAGCATCAACAACTTCTACGGGCCAGTGAACAACAGCGGCCAGATGGCCGTCGGGATCTCCGGGCCCGTGGATCAGAGCCGGTGGCAGGGTGATGCGCCGATCGCGAACGCCGATGGTCTGCGGGAGTGTCTCGTCCTCCTCCGCGACCAGCTCGACGGTCTCGGACTCGATGAAGACAGCCGGGCCGCGGTGGAGGAGTCAACGACCGAGGTTGAGAACGAACTGGACGACGACGAGCCGGATCCGGGGAAGATTCGCCAGATCGTGGGTCGGGTGCAGCAGCTGATCACAACCGGGGCAGCGGCAGGGACGCTGACGAAGCTGATCGTGGATGGGCTCGGCGCCGCGCTCGGGTAGTGGTGCGCACGGCCCGGAGACGACCCACGGCGCATAGCGGGTCTCTGACCTGCAACGACTTACAGACCGACTCGTCCGCCCCGACTTTCCCCACCCGCGACGTCGCGGAAACCGCTCGTGCCCGGAATCCGGATCGAGCATTCTCGGCCGGATGCTCCGTGACGAGATCGATGCCGCGCTGGCGACCCGGCTGATCGAGGAACAGTTCCCGCAGTGGACCCACCTGCCGGTCGTCGAGGTCGACGAGAGGGGGTGGGACAACCGCACGTTCCGCCTCGGGACCGAGTTGACGATTCGCCTGCCCAGCGCGGAGAGGTATGCCGCTGCGGTCGCGAAGGAGCTGACGTGGCTGCCATGGCTGGCGACGACGCTGCCGGTCCCGATACCTGTCCCGATCGCCGAAGGGCGTCCCTCGTCGGACTACCCCCGGCCGTGGTCGATCCGCAGATGGATCCCAGGGAGGACCGCGTCGGCGACGGACGTGGGAACCAGTACCCGGTTCGCCGAGGACCTGGCCCGGTTCCTCCGTGCACTGCAGCGTGTCGACGCTTCCACGGGACCACCCGCCGGGCCTCACAGCTTCTTCCGTGGTGCCGATGTCGCGGTCTACGACGACGAGGCCCGTCGTGCGATCGCGGCTCTGGGTTATCGGATCGCGACCGACGATGCTCTGGCCGTGTGGGACCACGCCTGTGAGTCGCGGTGGACAGGAGACCAGACGTGGTTCCACGGCGACGTCGCCTCGGGCAACCTCCTGGTCGAGAGGGGTCGTCTGTCGGCGGTCATCGACTTCGGCACGTGCGGGGTGGGTGATCCGGCGTGTGACCTTGTGCCGACGTGGACGCTCTTTTGGGGTGAGGCCCGAGAGATCTTCTGCGTCACCGTGGACGCGTCGGAGGAGACGTGGGCCCGCGCGCGCGGCTGGGCGTTGTGGAAGGCGGCAATCACTGCGGCGACCGATGGGGAGATCGGACCGACCTGCGAGCCGCTTCAGACGATTTCTGCCGTCATCAAGGACCATTACCGCGGTAGGACGGAGCGGTCGTCTCCTCCGTGACCAACGTATAGCGCACCCCCCGTCTTGCGGCAAGACCCGGTCCGACCTGCACACTCTTCGCCGTCCACCGGACGGTGCGGATCACGACGATCCGCACGGCGATCGGTGGGGACATCGACGGAACGGGGGGTCCATGGTCGACGTCGTCATCGCCGGAGCCGGGCCGACAGGTCTGATGCTGGCCGCCGAGCTGCGCCTGCACGGCGTCCGCACGCTCGTCCTGGACCGGGACGCGGAGCCGACGACGGTCGTCCGTTCGCTCGGCCTCCACGCGCGCAGCATCGAGGTGATGGACCAGCGCGGGCTGCTGGAGCGGTTCCTCGAGCACGGCACGCAGCACCCTGTCGGGGGCTTCTTCGCCGGCATCACCGCACCCGCGCCCGCGGATCTCGACACCGCGCACGCCTACGTCCTCGGCATCCCGCAGCCCGTCACCGACCGGCTGCTCGCCGAGCGCGCCGTCGAGATCCGGCGCGGCGAGGAGCTGGTCGGCCTCACCCAGGACGACGACGGCGTCACCGTCGAGCTGGCCGGTGGCGCCCGTGTGCGGGCGGGCTGGGTCGTCGGCTGCGACGGCGGGCGCAGCACGGTCCGCTCGCTGCTGGGGATCGGGTTCCCGGGGGAGCCGTCGCGGACCGAGACGCTGATCGGCGAGACGGAGGTCGCCGCCGACCCGGAGACAGTCACCGCCGTGGTCACCCGGGTCCGCGAGACCCAGAAACGGTTCGGGCTCGGGCCGCTCGGCGACGGGGTGTACCGCGTCGTGGTGCCCGCCGCGGGGGTGTCGGAGCGGGGCGCGCCGCCGCCGACGATCGACGAGGTCCGTCGCCGGCTCCGCGCGGTCTCCGGCACCGACTTCGGGGTGCACTCGCCGCGCTGGCGCTCCCGGTTCGGCGACGCGACCCGGCTCGCCGAGCGCTACCGGTCCGGCCGGGTGCTGCTCGCCGGCGACGCGGCGCACGTCCACCCGCCGACCGGCGGACAGGGACTCAACCTCGGCATCCAGGACGCGTTCAACCTCGGCTGGAAGCTTGCCGCCGAGGTCGGCGGCCGCGCGCCGGACGGGTTGCTGGACACCTACGGTGCCGAGCGCCGCCCGGTCGCCGCCGCGGTGCTCGACAACACGCGTGCCCAGATCGAGCTGATGTCTGTGGAACCGGGGGCGCAGGCGGTGCGCCGCCTGCTCGCCGAGCTGGTGGGCTTCGAGGAGGTGAACCGCCACCTCACCGAGAAGATCATCGCGATCGGGATCCGCTACGACCTCGGCGGCGGCCACGACCTCGTGGGCCGCCGGATGCGGGACCTGCAGCTGGACCGGGGCCGGCTGTACGAGCTGATGCACGCCGGCCGCGGCCTCCTGCTGGACCGCACCGGGACGCTGCCGGTCGCCGGGTGGGCCGACCGGGTCGACCACGTCGTCGACGCCGGGGCGCCGGGTGTGCCCGACGTGCTGCTGCGCCCGGACGGTCATGTGGTCTGGGCGGGGGAGGGCTCCCACGCGCTCGACGCCGCGCTGGCCCGGTGGTTCGGGCCCGCCGCGCCGGAGCCGGTCGCGGCGGCTCCGGGTCGGGAGCAGCGGCCCGCGGACTGACGGCCCGCGCCCGCGTGCGCGGGAGTACCGTCCGATGTGGCCCCTGAGGGCCCGCACCGGCGAGGGGAGCACCGCGGTGGACGTCAGCGGCGAGATCGTCCACTGGCGTGGCCCGTCGCCGTTCCACTTCGTCCGGCTGCCCGACGAGCTCGCGGCGGAGGTCGCCGAGGTCAGCCGGGACGTCACGTACGGCTGGGGCATGGTCCCCGTCGACGCCGCGCTGGGCGCGACCCGCTGGACGACGTCGCTGTTCCCGAAGAACGGCGGGTACCTGCTCCCGGTGAAGGACGTGGTCCGGCGCACCGAGGGCGTCGACGTCGGGGACGTGGTCACGGTGTCCATGGAGATCCGCGTCCGCCGCTGACCCCGCACGGGTATCCCCGGCCCTCCCTGCTCGTTGGACCGGACGATCACGGGTCGAGGAGGACACATGCGTCGTGCGCGCCGGAACGGACTCGTCGCGGCGGCCGCGCTGGCGGCCCTGCTGGCGGGGGCCTCGCTGCACCCTGCTCTCGCGGTGGACCCGTTCGGGCCGTCCGGAACGGTCACCGTCACGCCCACGGCGTCGAACCAGTTCGCGGGGACGTTCGACCGCGGCGCGGGCAGCCGCGAGTTCACCTCGCGGTACGGCGCCCCCGCCGACGGCGGCACCGGTGCCCTGGAGCTCCGCACACCCGGCGACGGCGACAAGGTCCAGTTCGTCACCCGCGAGGTCGGCGGGCCGCTGTCCCGCTTCGCCACCAGCAGCTACCAGGCGTTCCGCTCACCGGAGTCGTCGACGGACGCGATGCCGTCGTTCCAGATCGCCGCCGACATCGACGGCGGCGACCTCGGCCCGCAGGACCTGCACCTGCTGACCTACCTCCCGGATCCGGCGCCGGTGGGCCGCTGGACGCGGTACGACGTCGGCTCCGGCACGTTCTGCCTCACCCGCCAGATCGGCGCCACCGACGCCTACCGCGAGTGCGCGGACGGCGCGCCGCAGTACACGCTCGACGAGATCATGGACGCCCATCCCGGCATCTCGGCGTACGCGGCCGGGGTGAACCAGGGTGCGGGGAACGCGGGGCTGGTCTCGGCCGTCGACCTGATCACCGTGGGCAGGCGGACCTACGACCTCGAACCCGGCTGACCGGGGCCCGCGGGCCTACGCGCAGCCGGTCTCCTCGAACGCGTCGACCGCCGCTTGCGCCGTCTCGACCGCGGCGGGATCCGGGGCGGTGGCGCCGGTGACGCCGGCCTCGGCCCGTGCGTCGTCGGCGAGCAGGGCGACCGGGCCCGCGACCGGGGCGGGGGCCACCCGGGCCATCTCCGTCGCCGTGTCCGCGGCGTCCCGGAGGGCCTCCGGTGCGGGGTCCTCCTCGGTGTCGAGCAGGGCGGAGTACCGGACGGACAGCGCGCAGTACCGGGCGGTGTCCGGGCCGGCCGCGTCCGCGGCGTCAGGATCGGCGGGCGCGCTCCCCGTCACCTCCGGACCGGCGGCGGGGACCGGGGCCGTGCTCCGGGTCCAGACCCCCAGGCCGAGCGCGGCGACGAGCACCACGACGGCGGCGGTCCCGGCGGCCACCCGGGTTGCGGCCCGCGCTCCCACGGACAGCCCGGTCGACGGCGTGCGGGCCGGGCCCGCGGCGACGGCCCGGCGGGCGGCCGTGGCAGGCACGGAGACGAGCTTCTCCAGCGGCCCCTGACCGAGCAGGTGACGCCAGAGCAGCGCACCCAGCAGGGCGCCGACCGCCATCGCGGTGAACAGCAGGGTGGGGTCGTCGGCCCAGATGCCCGTGGCGAGCAGTACGAGGTGTGCGCAGTACACGGTCAGTGCCATGCTCCCTGCCGCAGCGAGCGGCGAGAGCATCCGCCACACGATCGGCACCCGGCTGAGCAGCAGCGAGGCGCCGAGCACCGCGGACGCCGAGCCGAGGGTGTGCAGCAGGTCGACCGGGGTGTGCGAGTGCGGTGCCGGCAGCGCGAGGTGCCACCACGACGTCAGCGGCTGGTTCTCCTCCCACAGCAGCGTCGTCGCGGCCCGGGCGGGATCGTCGGCGCCGGAGCCGCGCACCAGCGCGTCGAGCCCGCCGAGGACGTCCAGCAGGTACCAGGACACCGCGCGCGCCGTCACGGCGAGCGCCAGCCCCCCGCCGAGCAGCCATCCCGCGACCCGTCCCGACGACAGGTCGAGCCGGCCGACCGCGAGCCCGGCGGTCAGGTAGGCCAGGTAGACCACCACCGGGTAGGCGCCCGACAGGAGGAGCTGCACCAGGAGCCCGAGCGGGTCCAGGAGCAGGGTGACGAGCGTCGGGTCGTCCTCGCCGGCCAGCGGCAGCTCCGCGGCGGACGTCGTCATCAGCAGCACCGGGCCGAGGGCGACGATCGCGGCGGTGACCGCGGCGAGCGCGCGTGGCCCCAGCCCCAGCAGCGGGAGCACCAGGACGAACAGCAGGCCGTAGACGGGCAGGATCCCCCAGATGCCGTTGAGGGGCGACAGCGTCCCGACGACGAGCCCCAACGCGAGGACGACGCCGGCGCGGACCAGCAGCCCGGCCGAGGCGGCGAGGCGTGCCCGGCCGTGCACACCGTCCCGTCGACCGGACAGGAAGGCCACGCTGACACCGGCGACGAACACGAACGTCGCCGCCGACCGTCCGGCGGCCACCACCGCGGCCGTCGTGGGGTCCCCGGCGTCGGTCGCCTGCGGCAGCGCGTGCGTCGCGATCATCCCGAGCACCGCCACGCCGCGGGCGACGTCGACACCGGCCAGGCGTGGCCGCCGCCGGGCGTCGGGGACGGGCAGCGGGGCCGTGACCTCCGGTCCCGCGGTCCGTGCGGTGACTGCTGCTGGCGACGGCATGGCGCATCTCCCGGAAGCTCGCCGAGCTCCGCCGGTCGGCGGTCACCGTCGACGGTGGCAGCGTCGGGGCACCGTGTCGGTCGGGCTGGTACGAGGCCGTGCGGGGGACAACCCCACTTCCGGGAGCAGGCCGGTCAGCTCAGGCAGAACTCGTTGCCCTCGGGGTCGCGCAGGGTGGTGTTCACCGGGCCGCGGTCGGAGGTCACCCACGCCACCTCGGCGCCCAGGGCGACCAGCCGCTCGATCTCCGCGGGCGCGGCCTCCGGCCCGACCTGCAGGTCGAGGTGGATCCGGTTCTTCGCCGTCTTCGGTTCCGGCACCCGCTGGAGGAAGAGGCGCGGGCCGGGGCCGCGGCAGGTGGCGACGTCGCAGAACGCCGCGCGGTCGCCGTCGGTCAGCACCTCGTCGTCGGTGAGGTGACCGGCGGCGAGCAGCCCGGTGACGATCTCGGTGTGGTCCTCGACCTCGTAGCCCAGGGCCGCCGCCCAGAAGCGGGCGAGGGCGTGCGGGTCGGTGGCGTCGAGGGCGATCTGCAGGGTGGGAGTCATCCGCCGATCCTGGCGTGGATCGCGGACAGGAACAGTCCTCGTCAGAGAGTGCGGTTCTTCCATAGGCTGACCGCTGTGCAGTACGACCTCACCGACCTCCGGCTGTTCCTGCACGTCGTCGCCGAGGGCTCCATCACGGCGGGGGCGGAGCGGGCGAACCTGAGCCTGCCGTCGGCGAGCGCGCGGATCCGCTCCCTGGAGCGGCATGCGCGGATCGAGCTGCTCGTCCGCGGCCGCCGCGGGGTCCGCACGACTCCCGCGGGAATGGCGCTGGCCCGGCACGCCCGCGACGTCCTCGACCGCGCGGCCCGCCTCGACGGCGCGATCGCGTCCTACGCCCGGCCCGCGTCGGCGCCGCTGTCCCTGCTGGCCGGCAGCTCGGCGATGCACGGCCTGGTGCCGCGCGCGGTGACGACGTTCCTCCTGGCCCACCCGGACGCCGACGTCGACGTCACGGTCCACCGCAGCGTCGAGACCGCCCGGCGGCTCGTCGACGGCGAGGCCGATCTGGGCATCGTGCTCGACGACGTCGCGGCCGGTTCGGGGCTGGCGGCCGAGCCGCTGTGCGACGACTCACTCGTCGTCATCGGCCCGCCCGGCGGGGTGCTCGACGGCCGCGACGCGATGACCTACGCCGAGGCTGCCGAGCACCCGATGGTGGGGCTGCAGGCGGCGGCGCCGTTCCAGGTCGCGCTGACCGGGCACGCGGGGCCGTCCGCCCCGGTGCCGCGGTACCGGACCCGCACCGTCGACCTCCGGACGGTCGTCGCGCTGGCCGAGGCGGGCGCCGGCCTGGGGATCGTCCCGCGCCGCGCGGCAGCGGGCCCGGCCCGGCTCGGGCGCCTCGAGGTCCGCGACCTCGCCGAGCCGTGGGCGCGGCGCGGCCTGTCGCTGTGCCGGGGTGCGGCGCTGGAACGCGGGTCGCCGAGCTGGCCGGTCGCGTCCGCGCTGGCCGACCACATCCGAGCCTCTGCCGTACCCGAAGGCTGACCGCGCCGATTCCGCATTGTGGCCGGTCACGACGCCGCCGATCCTCGTCAGCATGGACATGATCACCAGCCCCGACGCGGACCCGGTGGAGCGCGCACTCGGCACCGTCCGGCGGATCGCCGTGCCGGTCGCGGTCGGGCTCCTCGTCCTGGTGGCGCTGCTCGCCGGTCAGGCCGCCGAGGACGAGGTCGCCGCCCGCTACGACGCGACCCGGACGACGGCGACGGTCCTGCAGACCCGGCCCGACGCCGGCGGCGCCCCGGTGCCGGTGACCTGGAACGACCCGCGCGACGGCATCCGGGTCGCGGACGTCGCGGTCGGCGAGGTCGCGACCGCGGGACGCACGGTGACGCTGTGGCTCGACGCCGACGGCGAGCCGACCACGCCGCGCTGGCTGGCCGAGGCCCGCACGGCGGGGGTGCTGCGGGCGGCGTCGGTGCTCGTCGCCGGCGGGCTGCTGGTGCTGCTCGCCGACCGGTGGGCCCGGTCGGTGGGCCGGGGGCTCGCCGCCGAACGCCTCGACCGGGAGTGGCGGGCCGCGGAGCTCCGCTGGCGGGAGCACCCGGCGGGCTGACGGCCGGGGAACTGTCGGGGGTGTCCCGCATCATCCGGTCCACGCAGCGGCGACCGGGAGGAACGATGACCGACACCCAGCAGGACGACCGGCACGACACCGTGATGGCGGAGATCGGGGCCGCGGTGGAGGCGGGGCACGCCGGTGACACCGCCACGGCCCGCGCCCGGTTCGACGCGCTCTGGGCCCGGGTCGGCGAGCGCGGCGACCCGCTGCACCGCTGCACGCTCGCGCACCACGCGGCCGACGTGCAGGACGATGCGCACGCGGAGCTGAGGTGGGACGAGCGGGCGCTCGCCGCCGCCGACGAGCTGACCGACGACCGCGCCCGGGCCCACCACGCGTCGCTGCAGGTGGCGGGCTTCTACCCGTCGCTGCACCTCAACCTGGCCGACGTGCACCGCAGGCTCGGCGCCGACGGCCCGGCCCGCGAGCACCTCGCGCTCGCCCGCGCCCGGACCGGTGCCCTTCCGGACGACGGGTACGGCCGCATGATCCGGGCCGCGATCGAGCGCTGCGGGGAGCGGCTCGACCGCGGCGACCGGTCGGCCGCGAGCTGATCCGGGTATGGACCGGGGGTCAGACCACGGCGCCGTCGGCGTTGCGGGTCCGGGCGCGGTCGGCCCGCGACGGGTTGCGGCGACCGGCCTTGCCGACCGGCTGCTTGTCCTTGCTGACCCGCGGCGGTGTCCCGCCCCAGCGGCGCTCCAGCAGGATCGCGACCGGTCCGGCGACCACGATGGTCGAGATCGTGCCCACCACGATGCCGATGATCAGCGCCAGCGCGAAGTCGGCGAGCGTCGCCCCGCCCAGGAGCAGCAGCATCACCAGGATCATCAGTGCCGAGACGCCGGTGTTCACCGTCCGCGGCAGCGTCGAGAGCACGGCCGATCCGACGACCCTGTGGAACGGGTCCTTCGCCCGGCGCGCCCAGTGCTCGCGCACCCGGTCGAACACCACCACCGTGTCGTTGACGGAGTAGCCGATGACGGTGAGCAGCGCCGCGAGGAACACCCCGTCGAGGGTCCGCCCGGTCCAGGCGAACACTCCGACGACGACCAGCACGTTGGCGAGCAGGGCGGCCACCGCACCGGCGCCGAGTGTCCACCGGAACCGGAAGGCCAGGTAGAGGAACTGGGCCGCCAGCGCGACGCCGAGGGCGATCAGACCGCCCCGCGCCAGCTCCTCGCCGAGGCTCGGGCCGATCATCTCGTCGCGCAGGACCTCGGCCCCGCCACCGGCGGCGGCGACCGAGTCGCGCAGGGCCGCGACCTCCGCGTCCGCCAGTTCACCGGCTCGCAGGCCGACGGCGCCGTCCCCGGTCGTCGTGACCTGCAGGTTCGGGTACCCGGCGGCGGTGACGGCCTCCCGGGCCTGCTCGGGGGTGATCGGGTTCGTCGTCGTGAACTCGACGAGCCGGCCGCCGGTGAACTCGACCCCGAGCTCCAGCCCGCGCACGAACAGCCCGCTGGCCGCGACCACCAGCACCACACCCGCGACCGCGAGCACCTTCGCCGCGTTGCGCAGGAAGCCAGGGTCGCGCGCCTCCAGGCGCTGCCGCACGGGCCCGATCGCCGCGATCCCGGTGATGCGGGGCCGCCTGCGGACCGCGGGGATCCGCAGTACCGCCAGCGTCAGCAACCGGGACAGCACCAGCGCCGAGAACAGCGAGACGACGACACCGATGACGAGCGTGACGCCGAAGCCGCGCACCGGGCCCGACGCCAGTCCGAACAGCAGGACGGCGGCGAGCAGCGAGGTGACGGCGGCGTCCCCGACGGCGGACAGCGAGAACCGGTAGCCGTTCTCCGACGCGCGTTCCAGGCGTGGCCGGGCCGCGTACTCCTCGCGGGAGCGTTCGGCGATCAGCACGTTCGCGTCGACGGCCATGCCGACGGCGAGGACGAAGGCGGCCAGGCCGGGCAGGGTCAGGGTCGCTCCGAGTCCGGTCTGCACCGCGTAGGCGGTGAGCGCGTAGCCGCCGAGCGCGACGACGGCGACGACGCCGACCAGGCGGTAGACGACGATCAGGAAGACGGCGGTGAGCGCCGAGCCGATGATCGCGGCCCAGGCGCTCGCGGAGATCGCGTCGGCGCCGAGCGTCGGGCCGACGGTCCGCTGCTCGATGATCTCGACCGGCACCGGCAGCGCGCCGCCCTCGATGAGCACGGACAGCTCGTTCGCCTGCTCCTGGGAGAAGTTGCCGGTGATCGTCGTCTGCCCGCCGACCATGCCGACCTGGCAGGCGATCGAGGGGTCGACCTGCGGGGAGGAGATCACCTGGTCGTCGAGCACGATCGCGACCCGGCGCTGCGGGTCGCCCGGCGGTGCGCAGGCCGCCTGCCCGGTGAGCGCCTGCCAGCGGCCGGGGCCCTCGCCGTCGAAGCCGACCTGCACCTCGAACCCGACCGACTGCTGCGACGGCACCGACTGCGCCGAGGCGATCATGTCGCCCTGCAGCGCGGGCGGCCCGAGCTGCAGCGGCTGGCCCGTCTCGTCGGCGGTGGGCGCGGCCTCCGGGGCCCCGGTGCCGAGCACCGGGTGCATGGTCAGCTGAGCGGTCCGGCCTAGCGTCTCGGCGGCCTCCGCCGGGTCGGTGAGCCCGGGGAGCTCGACGATGATCCGGTTCTCCCCGGAGCGCGTCAGCGACGGTTCGGCGACACTGAGACCGTCGACGCGGCCGCGGAGCACCTCGAGCACCCGGTCGGTGGCCGCGGCGTCCGCGGGCACCTCCTCGGTGTCGCGGGTCTCGAGCACGATCTGGGTGCCGCCGCGCAGGTCCAGGCCCAGGGTGGGCGCGGTGGTGAGCGCGACGACGGCGGACACGGCGAGCACGGCGAGCGCGATCATCACGCGCCACAGGACGGGGCGTTGCTGCACGGGATTCCTCGGGGCTGCGTCCCGGTCACGGGACGGGGGAGCGGACGGGCGGGAGCGGGGGCCGGGTCGCTGCGGGACCGTGGTCCGCGGCGGGGCACGGGCGCCGGTCGGCGGACCGGCGACGGGTACCGGCCGGTCAGGCCGCGGGCGGTCCGCGCGGGGTGGAGGCCGAGGCGTGCCCCGGATCGAGGCCTGTGGTCGTGCTCCGGTCGGTCGCGGGCCCGGAGGCCGCACCGGCCGTGACCGGCGGCGGCGCCAGGACGAGCGCGTCGAGCACCGGGCCCGGGGGACCGGGCGGGGCCGCGTCGTCGGCGGGCAGCGGGCCGCCCGGGACCGGCCGCGCGGCGAGTGCGGACTGCGGTCCGGCCGTCGCAGGGGCGGCGTCGCTGCCCACCGAGGCCGGGACCGGGTCCGCCCATGCCGTCGCGGGGCCCGCGACCGGCGCCAGGACCGCGACCAGCGACAGCAACAGCACGGCGGCCAGGCGCCGTGCGGGAGTGCGGGTCGGGCTCACGTCCGGTCCGTCCGGTTCGAGGGGAAGCTGCGGTTCGTCCGCGACGGTACCGGCGCGCGGCGCGGCCGGGTCGGCCCGGGCACCGGTGGCACCGGCGGCACCGCCGGGCGGGCGCCGCGCCCGGGAGGGCCGGGGGGGGGCGTTCCCCGGCCGCCCGGCACGGCAGAATCGGGCGGTCCGACCGCATGGCAGCCAGGAGGGAAGAGACGTGAGCACCGAGACGATCGAGTTCCAGGCGGAGGCCCGGCAGCTGCTGCGGCTCATGATCCACTCGATCTACTCGAACAAGGACGTGTTCCTGCGCGAGCTGATCTCGAACGCGTCGGACGCGCTGGACAAGGTGCGTCTCGCCGCCTACCAGGACAAGGAGCTCGGGGCGGAGACCGACGACCTGCACGTCGAGCTCGTCGCCGACCCCGGGGCGCGGACCCTGACCGTGCGCGACAACGGCATCGGGATGACCCGCGACGAGGTCGTCGAGCTGATCGGCACCATCGCGAAGTCGGGCACCGCCGAGCTGCTGGCAAAGCTGCAGGACGCCGGGGACGGCGACCAGGCCCGCGACCTGATCGGGCAGTTCGGCGTCGGGTTCTACTCCTCGTTCATGGTCGCCGACCGGGTCGAGCTGACCACCCGCAAGGCCGGCACCGGCGGCGGGGTGCGCTGGGAGTCCGACGGCGAGGGCTCGTACACGATCGCCGACGTCGACGACGCCCCGCAGGGCACGGCGGTGACACTGCACCTCAAGGCGTCCGACGCCGAGGACCAGATGCACGACTACGCCGACCCGGGCGTGCTGCGCCGCATCGTGAAGACCTACTCGGACTTCATCACCTGGCCGGTCCGGATGACCCCGGAGAAGGCGCCGGACACGGAGTCCGAGCCGGAGCCCGAGACCCTCAACTCGATGAAGGCGCTCTGGGCGCGGCCCCAGAAGGACGTCTCCGACGAGGAGTACGCGGAGTTCTACCGGCACGTCAGCCACGACTGGCAGGAGCCGCTGGAGACCATGCGGCTCGCCGCCGAGGGCACCTTCGAGTACCAGGCGCTGCTGTTCCTGCCGCAGGTCGCGCCGATGGACCTCTACATGCGCGACGCCCGCCGCGGTGTCCAGCTCTACGTCCGGCGCGTGTTCATCATGGACGACTGCGAGGCGCTGGTCCCGGAGTACCTGCGCTTCGTCAAGGGCGTCGTCGACGCGGCCGACCTGTCGCTGAACGTCTCCCGCGAGATCCTCCAGCAGGACCGGCAGATCTCCGCGATCCGCCGCCGCCTGGTGAAGAAGGTGCTGTCCACGATCGGCACCCTGCGCGACGAGCAGCCCGAGAAGTACGCGACGTTCTGGGAGCAGTTCGGCCGCGCGCTCAAGGAGGGCCTGCTCTCCGACGCCGACAACACCGAGACGATCCTCGGGGTCTCCTCCTTCGCCTCCACCCACGCGACCGACGGGCCGACCACCCTCGCCGCGTACAAGGAGCGGATGCAGGAGGGCCAGGACGCCATCTACTACATGACCGGGGACTCGGCGTCGTCGATCCAGTCCTCCCCGCACATGGAGGCGTTCCGGGACAAGGGCTACGAGGTCCTGCTGCTCACCGACCCGGTCGACGAGGTGTGGGTCGACGGCGTCGAGGGCTTCGACGGCACGCCGTTCCGCTCGATCGCCAAGGGTCAGGTGGATCTCCAGTCCGACGAGGACAAGGAGAAGGCCGAGGAGCAGCGCACCGAGTTCGCCGGGCTCTGCGAGTGGGTGACCGGCGTCCTCGAGGAGGAGGTCAAGGAGGTTCGGCTGTCGTCGCGGCTCACGACCTCGCCCGCGGTGCTGGTCGGCGACGAGTCCGACATGACCCCGACCCTGGAGAAGATGTACCGGGCGATGGGGCAGGAGCCGCCGAAGGTCAAGCGGATCCTGGAGCTCAACCCGTCGCACCCGCTGGTCACCGGGCTGCGTGACGCGCAGGCCGCCGGGACCGACGCGAGCGAGACCGCCGAGCTGCTGCACGGCATGGCGCTGCTCGCCGAGGGTGGGGAGCTCGCCGACCCGTCCCGGTTCGTGGGGCTCCTGGCCGGACGGCTGGAGCGCACGCTCTGACCCGGTGCCCGCTGTGACGAACAGCTGAACGTCTGCTCAACTGTGGAATCCGGCGGGAGTGCGCGGCTAGTGTCCCCGCGTGCCCCGCTCCCGCCGGACCCTCGGATCCCGTGCCGCCTCGGTCGCCGCGTCGTCCCTCGTGGTCGTCCTGCTCGCCGGGTGCGGCGGGGCCCCGGAGCAGGCCGTCCCGGACACCGCCCCGGCCGGGCCGACGGTCCGCAACTGCGACGTCGACGTCCCGGTCGAGCGGCCCGGCCGCGTCGTCGCGATGTTCCACAACGCGGTCGAGGCCGTGCTCGCGCTCGGCGCGGGGGACCGGCTGGTGGGTGCCGCCTACCTCGACAACCCGCTGCTCCCCGAGCTCGCCGGCGGGTTCCACCCCGAGCAGGACCGGCCGATCTACTGGCCGGAGGAGTACCCGTCGCGCGAGGAGGTCCTGCGGGTGGCGCCCGACCTCGTGGTCTCCGGGTTCACCGGCGCCTTCACCCGGGAGGGCCTGGGCACCCGCGCCGACCTCGCCGGCACCGGGATGGACTCGTTCCTGTTCAGCTCCTACTGCCCGTCCGCCGACGGCGGCGGGCAGACCGAGCTCGGCGCGGTCGACGTGTCGTTGGCCGGGGTGGAGCGCGACCTCACCGACCTCGGCCGGCTGCTCGGCGCCGAGGACCGCGCCGCCGCGATCACGGGCCGCATGCGGTCCACCCTGGACGACGTCGCGCGGCGGCTCGACGGGGTCACCGAGCGGCCGCGGGTGGCGATGCTGAACTCGCCGGGACAGACCGGGGAGCTGCGCGTCTTCGGCTCCGGCGACATCGCGACGACGATCATCGAGGCCGCAGGCGGGACCCAGGCGTTCCCGGAGATCGACGGCCGGCAGCGCACGGTCTCGACCGAGGGGATCGTGGCCGCACGACCGGACGTCATCGTCGTCCCGGCCTGCTGCGGGGTCGACAAGGGACCGGAGTCGGCGGCGCCGCTGGTCGAGAGGCTGCGCGCCGACCCGGCGCTGGCGACGGTCCCCGCGGTCCGCGACGGCCGGGTCTACACGACGACGTTCGCCGAGGTCAGCCCGGGGATCCGGAACGCCGACGCGGTGGCGGCCCTGGCCGGGCGGCTGCACCCGGAACGCGTCTCCGGCCGCTGACGCAGAACATCCGCCCGGCGCCGTTGCCGAGCGGACGCCGACGACCGTAGCCCCTCACCTAGTGCGGGGGGAAGCTCGCGTCCGCACCGGTTTCTGTCCTGTCGCCGGGCGGCGACGGCAGCGGCGGATGGCCCGGCCGGAGCCCGTCGAGCAGCAGCGCCAGGTAGCGCCGCCGGTCCTCGTCGGCCGAGGCGCCGCCGCCGTCCGTGCCGTGGGTGCCGCCGGTGCCGCCGGTGCCGTCCGCGTCGTCCTCGGAGACGTCCACGGCGGCCAGTGCCATCACCAGCACCGCCGAGAGATCGCGCGGGGTGAGCTCGGGCCGCACGGCCCCGGCCTCCCGGGCACGGTCGAGCAACCGGGTCAGCGTGCGGCCGTACCGGTGCACCGGCTCGACGTCGAACGCGCAGGTCTCCCTCGCCAGCTTGAGCAGGGTGCGCCGCCCGGCGATCGCCTCCACCGCGCGGGACAGCGACCCGGCGAGGTCGGACCACGGGTTGCCCTCGCCGGCCGCGGCGGTCGGCTCGATCTCGGCGGCGAACACGTCCTCCAGCACCGCCCGCACCAGCAGGTCCCGGGTGCGGAAGCGGCGGTACAGCGTGGCGACCCCGACCCCGGCCCGCCGCGCGATCTCCTCCAGCGCGACGTCCGGGCCGTCGGACTCGAAGGCGGCGGCGGCCGCCTCGACGATCCGCCGGTGGTTGCGTGCCGCGTCGGCCCGCAACGGCCGGGCCGCTGGGCCGGTCGTGGTCCCCATCCGGGAACGGTAGCGCCTACCAGGTCACGCGGAGCGAGTGCATGCCGTACACGAAGTGGTATGCCCGGAATGCCGACGACGGGACCTCACCCGCGACGGCGAGCGTCGGGAACCGGCGCAGCAACGCCGGGAACGCCGTCGCCATCTCCATCTGGGCCAGTGGCGCGCCCAGGCAGTGGTGCACGCCGTGCCCGAACGCGACGTGCCCGGCCGCCCCGCGGCGGACGTCGAGCCGGGCCGGGTCCTCGGCGCCCGCCGCGGGATCGCGGTTGGCCGAGGGGAGCGAGCACAGGACGAGCGAGTCCTTCGGCACGGCGGTGCCGCCGATCGTGGTGTCCCGGGTCGTGACCCGGACGACGCCGGTGTGGACGATCGTCAGCCAGCGCAGCAGCTCCTCGACGGCCGGGCGGGCGAGCTCGGGCTCGGCCCGGACCGCGTCCGCCTGGTCGGGATGCTCGAGCAGCGCCAGCGTGCCGAGGGCGAGCATGTTCGACGTCGTCTCGTGCCCGGCGATCAGCAGCAGCGACGCGATGCCGACCAGCTCGGCGTGCGTGAGGTCGTGGCCGTGCTCGCGCACGAGCATCCCGAGGATGTCCTCGCCCGGGTCGGCGAACGCGCCGTCGACCAGCCGGGACATGTACGCGCGGTTCTCCCGGGAGAGCGCGACCCGCTCGTCGGCGGGCAGCGACAGGTCCAGTAGCCGCGACGACCGCGCGGAGAACTCGTCGCGGTCGGCGTAGGGCACGCCGAGCAGCTCGCAGATCACCAGCGAGGGGATCGGCAGCGCGAACTCGCGCACCAGGTCCGCGCCCGGTCCGGCCTTCTCCAGGGCGTCGAGGTGGTCGTCGACGATCTCGGTGATCCGCGGCTCCAGGCGCGCCATCCGGCGCTGGGTGAACTCGCGGGTGAGCAGCCGGCGCAGCCGGGTGTGCTCCGGCGGATCCTGGGCGAGCAGGTTCCCGGCCCGCATCTCGGCGAGCTCGGCCTCGGACAGCCGGGGGCCCTCCGGGCGGCGCAGCTCCGAGCCGGCCGCGTTGGAGAAGGTGGCCGCGTCGCCGAGCACCTCGCGGACGTCGTCGTAGCGGGTGACGAGGTAGGCCTCGGCACCGAACGCGCCCCAGACGACGGGGACGTCGCCGTCCTCGCGGTGCCGGTCGAGAGCGGGATCGGGGGTGAAGCGGTCCCGGCGCATGTGCAGCGGCAGGGGGTGGACGTCGGTGTCGGTCACGGTGGTGGTCCTCCGGGTCGCGGACGCGCGTCCCCACCGACCGTACGCGGTGAAATGATAGGAGGCTCTTCGTTTCGTCCGCTCCGGTGCCGGATCGGCCTGTGACGCACCGTTGTCCGGTCTGCTGCTCGGTGGCCGCGTACGTCACACTGTCGGGCGACGCGTTCCTCCACCCGTACCAACGCCCAGCACCGATCACCGACGATCCCTGCCGCGGAGTGCTCATGTTCCAGCAGCAACTGGCGCCGCTCGGGAGCCTCACGCTCTCGGCCCTGGTGGCCCTCCTGCCCCTGTTGACCATCTTCGTCCTGCTCGGCGCGCTGCGCTGGAAGGCGCTCGCGGCGCTCGCCGTCTCGATCGTCGTGGCCGTCGTCGCCTTCGGGATGCCGGCGCACCTGGCGTTGCTCTCGGCGACCGAGGGAGCGGTCTTCGGCCTCTTCCCGATCATGTGGATCGTCTTCACGGCGATCTGGCTCTACCAGGTCACGGTGGCCAGCGGCCGGTTCGAGGACCTCCGCGCGGCGTTCCACCTGATCTCGGACGACCCGCGGGTGCAGGCGGTGATCATCGCGTTCTGCTTCGGCGGGCTGCTGGAGGCGCTCGCCGGGTTCGGGGCCCCGGTGGCGATCACCGGCGTCATGCTGATGGCACTGGGCTTCTCGCCGATCCGGGCCGCCGTCGTCGTGCTGGTGGCGAACACCGCGCCGGTCGCGTTCGGTGCCGTCGGCACCCCGATCATCACCGCGGGCACCCTGACCGGGATCCCGTACGCCGAGATCGGCGCCGTGGTCGGGCACCAGACCCCGGTGCTGGCGTTCGTCGTGCCGCTGCTGCTGGTGTTCCTCGTCGACGGCGTGCGCGGCATGCGGCAGACCTGGCCGGTCGCGCTGGTGATCGGCCTGGCCTTCGCGGTGGCCCAGTGGCTCGCCGCGACCTACCTGTCGGTCGAGCTCACCGACATCGTCGCCGCCCTGACCGGCCTGGTCGCCGGGGTGGTCATGCTGCGGTTCTGGCAGCCGTCCGGCGGGACCGAGGCGATGGAGAAGCTGCGCGGCGAGCGGACGGACGAGACGCCGTCCGACGCCCCGGACGGTGGCGGCGGCACCGCGCTGGTCACCGAGCAGCGCGCCCTCACCGACCGCGCGGAGGCGCTCACCACCAGCCGGACGCTGATGGCGTTCTTCCCCTACCTGCTGGTCATCGTGGTCTTCTCGATCGCGAAGCTCTGGACCCCGGCCAAGAGCCTGCTCAGCGCCTCCGACGTCGGCGTCGCCTGGCCCGGGCTCGACGGGCAGGTCCTCGACGCCACCGGCGAGGCCGTCTCGACCACCACCTACAACTTCCAGTGGCTGTCCTCGCCCGGCTCGCTGCTGCTGCTGTCCGGGATCGTGGTCGCCGTCGTGTACCGGGTCTCCCCGGGCGCGGCCTGGCGCGAGTTCACCGGCACCGCGTACAAGCTGCGGTGGGCCTTCTTCACCGTCGCCACGGTGCTGGCGCTGGCCTACGTGATGAACCTGTCCGGCCAGACGATCACCGTGGGCACCTGGATCGCCGGCACCGGTGCGCTGTTCGCGTTCCTCTCCCCGATCCTGGGCTGGCTCGGCACCGCCGTCACCGGCTCGGACACCTCGGCCAACGCGCTGTTCGCCATCCTGCAGCAGACGGCTGCCCAGCAGGCCGGGCTCGACCCGCACCTGATGGTCGCGGCCAACACCTCCGGCGGCGTCGTCGGGAAGATGATCAGCCCGCAGAACCTCACGATCGCCGCCACCGCGGTGGGGATCGGCGGACGGGAGTCCGAGCTGTTCCGGAGGACGATCGGCTGGAGCGTGGTCCTGCTGCTCGCGCTCTGCGTCCTGATCTTCCTGCAGTCGACGCCGGTGCTGTCCTGGATGGTGCCGACCTTCTGACACGGGACCGGGCACCCGGCGCCGCGGAGCGGCATGCGGAAGGATCTGCCGGGTGCCCGCCGAGATCCGCGTCCTGCCCACTGCCGATCTCGGACGCGACGGGCTGCGACGGCTGCGGGCACTGCTCGACACGGCGTTCGACGACTTCGACGACGACTCGTGGGACCACTCGCTGGGTGGGCTGCACGTCGTCGCCGGGCCGCCGGACGCGCCGGTCGGGCACGCGGCCGTCGTCGGGCGGCGGTTGCTGCACGGCGGCACCGCCCTGCGCGCCGGGTACGTCGAGGCCGTGGCGGTGCACCCGGACGTGCAGGGCCGCGGCATCGGCGCCCAGCTGATGACGGCGGTCGGACGCCTCGTACGGGGTGGCTACCGGCTCGGGGCGCTCGGGGCGTCCGATCCCGCCGCGCGCCTCTACCGGCGCCTCGGCTGGACCGCCTGGACCGGGCCGCTGTCGGCGCTGACTCCGGACGGCGTCGTCGAGACCCCGGAGGAGCGCGGCGGCGTGTACGTGCTGCCGGTCGACGTCGTGCTGGACCCCGCACGGGCGCTGACCTGTGACTGGCGTGACGGCGAGCTCTGGTGACCGGCCGTCCGGGGGCGTCGTCGCCGGAGTGACCGAGCCGGTTCATCCGCAGGACAGGTCCACGACGGGTGCTGGCCACCCGCGGGGACTGGAGTTCCCCTGTGCAACTGGCGGTCCTCGATCTCGCGGGCACGACGATGGCCGACGACGGCCTGGTGCTCGCCGCGTTCCGTGCCGGGCTGCGCGCGGCCCGGGTCCGGGTGGACGGTCCGTGCTACCCGGCGCTGGACCGGCAGGCCCGCGCGACGATGGACCGGCCGGCGCTCACCGTGTTCGGCGAGCTGCTCGACGGCGACATGTACCGCGCCCGGCGTGCGCACACGGCGTTCGCCGAGTACCTCGCCGCCGCCGCCGACGACGGCCGGGTCCGGCCGGTCGACGGCGCCCCGGAGGCGCTCGACGCGCTGCGTGACGCCGGCATGCGGGTGGCGCTGACGTGCGGGTTCGACCCGGTCCTGCGGGACCGGCTGGTCGAGGCGCTGGACTTCACGTCCCGCGCCGACGTGATGCTGTCCCCGGCCGACGTCGACGGGCGCGGCCTGCCCGAGCCCGACCTGCTGCACGCCGCGGCGAAGCGGACCGGCGCCGAACCGTCCCGGGCGGCCGTCGCCGGCGACGCCACCGCGGGCATCGACGCCGCGGTCCGGGCGGGGGCCGGTCTCGCGATCGGGGTGCGTGGGGGAGCGCACGGCGAGCCCCGGCTGCGCGCGGCCGGCGCCGACGCCGTCATCGACTCGGTCGCGGACCTGCCCGCGCTGCTCGGCCTGCCCAGCTGAGCCCGGCCTGGCGCCCACCGCGGCCGCGGAGGAGGGTGTCGCCCATGACGACGGTCCTGGTGATCGGGTTCGACCCGCGGACGATCCCCGGGTACGCCCCCACCCCGGTGCTCGCCGGGCTGGAGCGTGGCCGGGCCCGCTTCCACGAGCTGGGCCTGGACGCCCACGAGTGCCTGGTGGACCCCGCCGACGGCGCCGTCGAGGCGATCACCGCGGCGCTGACCGCCCGCCGGTACGACTGCGTCGTCGTCGGGGGCGGGCTCCGGTCGTCGCCCGAACACCTGCGCCTGTTCGAGGAGGTCGTCAACCTCGTCCGGGTGCACGCGCCCGCCGCCGAGATCGCCTTCAACACCGCGCCGGACGACTGCGCCGACGCGGTGCGCCGCCGGATCCCCTGACCCGGCGCCGGCGAGGCGCTACGGTCGATCACGATGAGGATCGCCGACGAGGTGTCCCGGGCCCTGGCCGCCGGGCGGCCGGTGCTGGCCTGCGAGTCCAGGATCGTCACCCACGGCCTCCCGCGGCCGCGGAACCTCGGCGTCGCGCGCGACGCCGAGGACCTGGTCCGCTCGCTGGGTGCCGTCCCGGCGACGAGCTGGAGCGGCTCGCGTCCGATCCGGACGTGGCGAAGCTCAGCGCCCGCGACCTCCCGGTGGCCGCGGCCACCGGGGTCTCCGGCGGGACGACCGTCGCGGCGACCGCGCACGTCGCCCACCGGGCCGGGATCCGGGTGTTCGCCACCGGCGGTCTCGGCGGGGTGCACCGTGACGCGGCGTCGACGTTCGACGAGTCCGCCGACCTCCCGGCGCTGGCCCGGCTGCCGATCGTCGTCGTGAGTGCCGGGGTGAAGTCGGTGCTCGACGTCCCCGCGACCCTGGAACGGCTGGAGACCCTCGGGATCTCGGTCGCCGGGTACCGGACGCACGCCTTCCCCGGGTTCTACGTCGCCGACTCCGGGTACGCGGTGCCGCAGCGCGTCGAGTCGCCGGAGCAGGTCGCGGTGGCCTGGCGGGCGGCACGCGGTCTCGGCCTGGGGTCCGCGCTGCTGGTGGCCAACCCGGTCCCGGCCGCCGAGCAGCTGCCCCCGGCCGAGCACGACGCCGCGCTGACCGCCGCGCTGGCGGCTCTCGACGACGCCGGGATCACCGGCCAGGACGCGACCCCGTTCCTGCTGCAACGGGTCCGCGACGCGACCGGTGACCGCAGCCTGGAGGTCAACGTGGCGGTCTACCGCAACAACATGGCGCTCGGGGCCCGGATCGCGGCGGCCCTGGCCGGGCCGGCCGGACCCGCGGCGGTCACACCACCGGTGTGACCGCCCGCAACGCCTCCGACGACCGGACCGCGGCCGTCAGGTCCGCCAGTGCCCGGCCGTGCGCCGCAGCCAGCTCCGCCGACTCCGGCGTGAGGGTGTTCCGGTCGACGTAGCCGGAGTGGTCGAGGTAGAGCCCGGGGGAGAGGACCTGCACCGCGAAGAACCCGGCGAGTACCGAGCGCAGGTCGTCGACGGCGAGGAAGTGGTGCCCGCTCGCCCCGGTCAGCACGACGGCGGCGGCCTTGCCCTGCAGCGGCGCGGTCTTCTCGCCCCACTTCCCGCGCTCGGTGGCCTCCAGCAGCGCCCGCAGCGACGCGGTGTGCCCGGCCCGGTAGACCGGGCTGCCGAACACGACGGCGTCGGCGTCGGCGAACGCGGCGGTGACCTCGTCGTGCGAGGTCTCCGAGAGCTCGATCAGCCGGGTGCTGTCGCCCGCCTTCTCGGCGCCGGCGAGGAGTCCGGCGACGGCGGTGGCCGTCCGTCCACCCGGTTCCGGCCCGGCGACGACGCCGATGATGGTGCTCACGAGCTCTCCTTCGGGGTCAGGTGGTAGCCGCCGCGGAAGAACAGCAGCGGCAGCCGCGCGACGTCGGCGCCGAGCGCGTCGACCTGGGCGGCGACGATGGTGTGGTCACCGCCGTCGTACTCGTTCCAGAGGGTGCAGTCGACCCAGGCGCCGACGCCGTCGAGCACCGGCGCGCCGGACGGCGCGGGTGTCCACGAGACCCCGGCGAACTTGTCGACGCCCGAGCGCGCGAACCCGGCGCTGTGGTGCTCGTGGTCGGCAGCCAGGACGTTGACGCAGAACCGCCCGATCTCGCGGATCCGCGGCCAGGTCGACGAGCCCCGCGCGGGGGAGAAGCTCACCAGCGGTGGCTCCAGCGACAGCGAGGAGAACGACTGGCAGGTGAAACCGATCGGCCCGTCCGGTCCGTGGGAGGTGACGACCACGACCCCCGAGGCGAACGCGCCGAGCGTGTCGCGCATGGCCTCCGGGGTGACCGGGCCGGGGACGGACGTGGTGTGGGCCGTGGATCCGGACATGTCCTCGACCCTAGGCGCGCCACGCCGGTCGGGCCAGCGATCACGGTCACGCGTCCCACGCCGTGCGACGGCGGGCCCGGTGTCGGGGCGATGTCGGGGCGATCTCCCTGGGGCGCCCGGACCGCCCGGGCGATGATCATGTAGAATTCTCCCCTGCCGCACTCCGAACTCGTGGGGAGCCCCGGGGTGCGCTGACGACGACGGCCGTGCGGAGCGATGCTCCGCACGGCCGTCGTCCGTCGTGCGTGGTAGGAGAGGAGTGCCCGCCTCAGCTGGCGTAGGCGCGCAGCTTGTCGGCCCGCTCGCCGACCCGCAGCTTCGCCATGACCTCCCGCTCGATCTGGCGCACCCGCTCCCGGGAGAGCGTGAAGGCGCGGCCGATCTGGTCGAGCGTGCGGGGCTGGCCGTCGTCGAGGCCGAACCGCATGCGGATGACCTTCTGCTCCCGGTCCTCCAGGGTGGCGAGCACCCGGCGGAGGTCGTCGCTCAGCAGGCTGGAGATCACCGTGTTCTCGGCGTCGGTGGCCTCGGCGTCCTCGATGAAGTCGCCGAGCGGCGCTTCCTCCTCGGACCCGACGGGCATGTCCAGGCTCACCGGGTCACGCGCGTGGTCCAGCAGGTCGGAGATCTTGTGCTCCGGGATGCCGGACTCCTGGGCGAGCTCGGCCTCGCTGGGCTCGCGGCCCTGCCGCTGGTGCATGTCGCGCTTGATCCGGGCGAGCTTGTTGACCTGTTCCACCAGGTGCACGGGCAGCCGGATGGTGCGGGCCTGGTCGGCCATCCCGCGGGTGATCGCCTGCCGGATCCACCAGGTGGCGTACGTCGAGAACTTGAAGCCCTTGGTGTAGTCGAACTTCTCCACCGCGCGGATCAGGCCCAGGTTGCCCTCCTGGATCAGGTCCAGCAGCGGCATGCCGCGCCCGGTGTAGCGCTTGGCGAGCGAGACGACCAGCCGGAGGTTGGCCTCCAGCAGGTGGTTCTTGGCCAGTGCACCGTCCCGGACGACCGCCCGCAGGTCCCGCCGGTACTGCGGGTCGAGGGACTCGAGGGTCCCCTCGGCGGTCGCGGTGTCGAGGCGGTGCTGGGCGAAGATGCCGGCCTCGATCCGCTTGGCGAGGTCGACCTCCTCGGCGGCCGTGAGGAGCGCGGTGCGGCCGATGCCGTTGAGGTACACGCGGACGAGGTCCGCGGCCGGGCTCTGCGCGTCGAGATCCTCGGCCAGCGCGGCGCTCGCACCGGGTACGGTGGTCTCCAGCGCGGTGTCCTGTGCGGTCGCCCGTGCCCGGGAACTCGACGCGACCCTGGGAGCGGTCTTCTTCGCGGCGGCGCGGGTGGGCGCCTCCGTCGTACGGCGGGGGCCGGGAACGGCCGTGGTCTCGGCCGGAGCGGTCGTGGTCACCGTCATGTGCATTTCCTCCCCTGCTCGGGCGCGACGAACGACGGATGGGGCTCGTCGCATCGCCCTACACCGGGTCCAACGCACCCCGTGACGGGATCGTTCCCGCGACGCGGCCCCCGCGGCCGGGAAAATCGCCGCGGGGGCCGTGTCGTCGATCACATCGTGTTGCGGATCTCTCAGGATCCTCTTAAGGAGCGGGCACCCGCGGCGTGTCGCGGGGATCGGCCACGGCGCGGACGCTGCTGCGCCGGCGCGAGCCCTTGCCTGTTCCGCCCGCCTTCGCGCGCGCACCCGGGACGGAGTGCGAGTAGACGGACTCCATCAGCACCGGCCACTCCTGACGCAGTGCGTCGCGCCCCATGAACAGCCCGAGGTGGCCGGCCGACGCCGTCCGGTAGGTGACGTCCTTCGCCGGCGTGCTCACCTTCTCCGCGGCCGCGAACAGCTGCGGCGCCGGGGTGATGCGGTCGGTGGAGCCCGCGAGCAGAAGCAGCGGGCAGTCGATCGCCGCCATGTCGACCGTGCGGCCGTCGACCTGCAGCGTGCCGTCGATCAGGCGGTTCTTCCAGAACAGGTTCTCCACCAGCCAGAGGTAGAACGCCCCGGGGATGTCCTGGGTGTACTTGAACCAGTCCTCGAACACCCGGTAGCGCTCGACGTGCGTGGCGTCGTCGATGTTCTCCAGCAGCTGGAGCTGCCGGGAGACCTCGGACTGGGGCTGGATCGAGATGAAGTTGGACAGCACCGCCGAACCGGGCATGTTGCCCCCACCCGCGGCGACCAGCGCCTTGTACGGGGCCATGCCCATCGATCCGGCCATCAGCTTCGTGGAGGCGGAGATGATCGACTCGCCGGCGTGGAAGTCGATCGGTGCGCCGGCCAGGGTCAGGGTGTTGACCCGCTCCGGGTGCAGGGCCGCGTAGATCGTGGCCAGCCACCCGCCCTGTCAGTCGCCGACCAGGTTCGCCCTCCCGCCCATCCGGCGGATCGAACGGTCGATCACCTCGAGGTAGTCGGTGATCGTGACGTTCTTCGTCGCGGTCGTCGCGGGGCGCCAGTCCAGCGCGTAGAGCTTCGTCAGGCCCGCCGCCCGGATCATCGCCAGCTGGCTCTGCTGCGGCGAGTAGTCGATGACGGTCGAGGAGTGCCCGGCCTGCGGCGGCAGCACGAGGGTGGGCACCACGTCGTCGTCGCGGTGCTCGGCGGCGGTGAAGTCGCGCAGCAGCGCGAACGGGGTGGACAGCGCCACCTCGTTGGCCAGGTGCCAGGCCGGCTCGCGGCGGTCGGCCATCGCCGAGAGCCAGAGCAAGGAGCGACGGGCGGCGTCACCGGGCTTGGCGATCCGCTGCACGGCGTCGATCCAGTACGCGCCCGTGGCGCGACCGACCTCCGTCACCACCTTGGTCAGGTTGCGGGCGTTGTACGAGATCAGGAAGCGCAGCGGGTCGACGTGTCCCGCCGGGGCGGTCTCCGTCCCGCCGGTGGCGGGGACGGCACGCGGGCCGTGATCGGTCGCCGCGGTGGTGCGCTGGCTGGTCGCCGTGCTCATGGGCCTCTCCCATCAACTCTGATGCCCGGGGCCTGTCCGGGTTACCGAACGGTAAAACGCGTTCGGTATGGCAAGCAACTCAGGGACTACTCGTCGGTAGTGCTTGCTACATCAAGCGCAGGTGAGGGGGGTCTCAGCGTGACGCGGCCGGACAGGGGCTGCCTACCGGTGAGTACCCCGTCACGATGGGCGACATCTTCGCGCCACCCCCTCGGGGGATCCGCGCGGCGAGGCACGGACACCACCGGCCGATCTGGAGTGAGACGACAGTGACGACGCAGCCCGCAGCCCGGAACGAGACCGACACGACCGGCGGGGCGGCCGAACGGGCCGGGGACGCCACCGAGGTGCTGCGACGGCAGGCGGCGGGCCTCGTGCGCGACCTGCGCGAGCTGGCCGATCCCGAGGGTCTGCGGGCCAAGGTCGACCCGGTCGGATTCGGCGGTGCGCTCGGCGAGGCCGCGAAGTCCCTCGCGGGCAGCCCCGGAGCGGTGCTGCGGGCGGGCTTCGGCTTCGGCGTCGACTCGGCGAAGGCGGTCGCGGCGGCGGCCTCGCGCGCCGTCGGCGGCACGACCAACGGGCCGGCGTCGCTGCCCGAGAAGGACAAGCGCTACGCCGACCCGGCCTGGGAGGGTAACGCCTGGTACTACCTGGCCCGTCAGGAGCACGCGCTGCTCGCGGACCGGCTGACCGAGCTGTCGAAGGCCGCCCGGGTCTCGCCGGTCGCGCGCCGCAAGCTGGACTGGCTGGTCGGGCAGACCGTCGAGGCGCTCGCGCCGTCGAACGCGGTCGTCACCAACCCGGCCTGGCCGAAGAAGATCGTCGAGACCGGCGGCCTGAACGTCGTGCGCGGTGCCCGGAACATGCTCCGCGACACCGTGCAGAACCGGGGGATGCCGCGTCAGGTCACGCCGGGGCAGTACGTCGTGGGCAAGGACCTCGCCGTCACGCCGGGGCACGTGGTCTTCCGCAACCGGCTGATCGAGCTGATCCAGTACGAGCCGCAGACCGAGAAGGTCCACGAGACCCCGCTGCTGATGAGCCCGCCGTGGATCAACAAGTACTACATCATGGATCTCGCGCCGGGTAAGTCGCTGGTCGAGTGGGCGGTGCAGCACGGTCACACCGTCTTCATGATCAGCTACCGGAACCCGGACTCGGCACTCGCCGACCTGACGATGAGCGACTACCTGCGCGAGGGCCCGATCGCGGCCATCGACGTCGTCCGGGAGATCACCGGCAAGGACAAGATCAACGTCGCCGGGCTGTGCCTGGGCGGCGCCCTGTCCGCGGCGACCGTCGCCTGGCTCGAGGCGCGGGGCACCCAGTACGTCAACTCGCTGACGCTGATGAACACGCTGCTCGACTACACCGGCCCGGGGCAGCTCGGGGTCTTCACCGACGAGCAGACGGTGAACCGGCTCGAGCGGTCGATGCGCAAGGACGGCTACCTGCCCGCGGCGAGCATGAAGACGACCTTCGACCTGCTCCGTGCGACCGAGCTGGTGTGGAACTACGTCGTCAACGACTGGATGCTCGGCGAGGACCCGAAGCCGTTCGACATGCTGAGCTGGAACGCCGACTCGACGCGGATGCCGGCCGCGATGCAGACCGAGTACCTGCGCACGCTGTACCTGGAGAACCGGTTCGCCGAGGGCAAGCTGGAGCTCGCGGGGGAGCGGCTCGGCATCGCCGACGTCCGCCCGGACAGCTACGTCATCACCGCGGAGTCCGACCACATCGCACCCTGGCGCTCGGTCTACACCGGCGCGGCGAAGATCGGCGGCACGGTGCGCTTCGTCCTGTCCAACTCCGGCCACATCGCCGGGGTCGTGAACCCGCCGTCGCCGAAGTCGCGGCACTGGTTCGGCGAGTCCGACGACCTGCCGGCCTCGCCCGACGACTGGCGCGACGACGCCGGTGAGCGCAAGGCGTCGTGGTGGGAGGACTGGACCCCGTGGATCGCGGAGCGGGCGGGCAAGGAGGTCTCGGCGCCGAAGAAGGTCGGCTCCGACGCTCATCCGCCGCTCGAGCCGTCGTCGGGACGCTACGTCCTCACCGGCTGAGGAAACCCCGCTCCCGACACTCCGTCCACTGTGGTGCGTCACGGGCGGTGCGTGCGCGGCGGCCGCGCAACGGGGACAATGCGCGACCATGGACCGCGTACGCATCCCGTCCGCGCGCCGGCGACCGCCGCGCGGACCGTGCCCGGGCACTGCCGGGTGTCCGACCGGGGTCGCCCGGTGAGCCGCGCGCAGCAGGAGGACCGCCGTCGCGGGTCCGACGGGTCGAGCGCGGCCTCGGCCGCACAGCGGCTGCGCGGCGCCGGTGCACAGGCCGCCGAGGCCGCGGAGGACGCCTGGAGCGCGCAGGTCAACGCGCTGGGCGGCTTCATCCGCGCCCAGCGCCAGATGGCGAAGCTCTCGCTGCGCGAGATGGCCGCGATGACGAAGGTGTCCAACGCCTACCTGAGCCAGGTGGAACGCGGGCTGCACCAGCCGTCGCTGAAGGTGTTGCGCTCGATCGCCGACGCGCTGCACCTCGACACCGACCAGATGCTGAGCCGGGCGGGCTGGTCGTTCCGCGACGACGACGCCGACCCGCCCGCGGCCGCGACGCCGGATCCCGGGCGGGACCGGGCCGTCCCGGACGTCGAGGCGGCGGTGGCGGCCGACCGGCGGCTGTCCGACGAGCAGAAGGCGGCCTTGCTGGGCGTGTACCGGAGCTTCGTCGAGCGGGACTGAGCAAGGATGCTTGACATACTTAACGGTGCTGCGTAGTTTTCTTGGCATGACGGGCGTGTCCCCGCGTCCCGTCCGCCACGAGACCTTTCTCGGGAGGGAGCCACGATGACCGCCTCCACCGAGCAGTTCGTCGACATCGCCAAGCGGGGCCAGGACCTGGTCACCGAGTCGGTCCGCAACTGGACCGAGACCGTGCAGGGCTTCGGCAGGCAGTTCGCCGACGGCGGCCGCCCGCAGCTGCCGGACGCCGGTGTCGCCGTCGACCGCGTCTTCGACTTCTACGAGCAGGTGCTGGGCCACCAGCGCGAGCTCGCCAGGACCGTCGTCGGGGCCGGGTCCTCGGTCGTCGACCAGTTCACCGAGCAGGCGACGAAGGCCGCCGAGGCCGTGACCGAGGAGACTGCGCCGAAGGCCGCGCGCAGCCCGCGCTCCACCACGAAGTGATCCCCGCCGGCACCGGCCGGCCACGCACACGGACGTCCCCCTCCTCGGAGCCGGGACTCCGCCCCACGGCCCCCGCCACGGCGGGGGCCGTGTCGCGTCCGGCCGCTGCCGGCGTGAACAGCGGGTGACAGGACCTCCGGCCGCTGGCCGCCCCGGCCCCGCGCGCCCGATCATGGGGTCATGAGCAGCCCCGACCGCCCCCGCCGGATCGCCGTCGCCTGCCAGGGCGGGGGCAGTCACACGGCCTTCACCGCGGGTGTCCTGGCCCGGCTGCTGCGCTCGCCCGCCCTCGACGACACCGAGATCGTCGGGCTCTCCGGGACGTCGGGCGGCGCGATCTGCGCCCTCGTCGCGTGGGACCGGCTGCGCGGCGGGCAGGGCCCGGGGGAGCGCGCCTCCGCGGCACGGGCGCTCGAGGAGTTCTGGGCCGACAACGCCGCCCGGTCACCGCTGGCGCGGCTGCAGAACGCGGGCGTCGTCTGGGCGGGGGCGCTGCAGGGGATCGGGCTGCTGCCGGCGTCGACGCCGTACCTGGTGCCGCGCCCGCTCGACGGCATCCGCCAGTTCCTCGACCTGCTCGGCCGGCACGTCGACCTCGAGGCGATCACCCCGGACCCGGACGGGCGGGAGGCGCTGCTGCTGCTCGGTGCCGTCGACGTGCTGGCGGGGGAGTTCCGTGCGTTCTCCAGCCGCACCGACCGGATCACCGACCGATCGGTCCTGGCCTCGGCCGCGATCCCGACGCTGTTCCGCGCCGTGCACACCCACGGCGGGGTCTACTGGGACGGCCTGTTCTCGCAGAACCCGCCGGTCCGTGACCTGCTCGACACCGATCCCGACGAGCTGTGGGTCGTGCAGATCAACCCGTCCGCGATCGGGTCCGAGCCACGGACGCCGATCGAGATCGCCGACCGCCGCAACGCGCTGGCCGGGAACCTCTCGCTGAACCAGGAGCTCGGGTTCGTCGAGACGATCGACGGGCTGCTGGCCGAGGGCTCGCTGACACCGGAGGCGGGCTACCGGCACGTCACCGTGCGGGTGCTGGAGATGCCGCCGTCGGTGCTCGCGTCGCGGGTGATCGGGTCGGCGTCGAAGCTCAACCGCGACGCGTCGTTCCTGGCCGGCCTCCAGGCGAGCGGCGCGACGGCGGCCGACCGGTTCCTCGGGGCGCTGGCCGTGGAGCGGGCTGTGCTGGAGGGGGACGTCAGCGCGTTCCGGGCGGCGGTCGTGCCGGAGGTGGTCCTGTACTCGACGGCGCCGTTCCGCGAGCGCGACCCCGGCGGGGTGCCGCTGCGCGAGCACGCCGACCGGCTCCTCGACGGCGAGTTCACCGTCGACCCGGCACGCAAGCAGGTCACCCGGGACGCCGCGGTGTGGGACGTCCGGGTCACCCGGGCCGGGGACCCGGCCGGCGCGGTGCCCGGCCGCGTCGAGGCCGAGCTCGACGACGACGGCCGGATCACCACCCTGCGGCTCGGGCCGGGCGACTGATCAGAACGGGATCAGCGGCACGACCACCAGCCGGACGACGAACACGAGCACGAACACGATCAGGACCGAGAGGTCCAGACCGACGTTCCCCATCCGCACGGGCTGCACGAGCCGGCGGACCGGCGCCACGACCGGCTCGGTGATCCCGTGCGTGATCCGGCGGGCGGTGTCGAGCACGGCGCCGCCCCGGCCCGACCCGAGCACCTCGATCCAGTCGACGATCACCCGGGCGACCAGCACGAACTGGAACAACCCCAGTACGAGGCCGAGCAATGAAGCGATCACGATTCCCCAGCTCCTCTCCGCTACTGCCCCGATCGTCCCGTTCGGAGCTGAGAATCCGATGAGAGGACCGGAAGGATCAGACCTCGACCAGCACGGTGAAGGGGCCGTCGTTGACCGACTCGACGGCCATGTCCGCACCGAACTCACCGGTCTCGACGGTCGCGCCGCGCCCGCGCAGCTCCGCGACGACGGCGTCGACGACGGGTGCGGCGTCCTCCGGCCGGGCCGCCGCGGACCACGACGGACGGCGCCCCTTGCGGGTCTCGCCGTGCAGGGTGAACTGGCTGACCACCAGCAGCGGGGCGCCGGAGTCGGCGCAGGAGCGTTCGTCGCGCAGGATCCGCAGCTCGTGCAGCTTGCGGGCCATCGTCGCGGGCCGGGTGGCGTCGCCGACGTCGTCGCGGTGCACCCCGAGCAGGACCAGCAGGCCCGGGCCGATCGCCCCGGACACCCGCAGCGGCTCGTCGCCGTCGTCGCAGACCGTCACCGAGGCCCGGCGGACCCGGGCGACCACGGCCTTCATCCGACGGGCCCCGCGGGGGTCGTCGACGCCGCACCGGACGCCACCGGGTGCGGCCAGCCGCCGACCGGGACCAGCAGGCCGTGCCGCACGAACTCGCGCACCGCGGGCAGCGTGGCCCCGGCCAGCGCATCGTACGGGCGGTCGTGCGCGAACGACAGCAGCGCCAGCAGCTCCGAGAGGGGGAGCTCGCCCCGGCACCCGGCGAGCAGGGCCGCGGCCGGGCCGTCCACCGGGTGCTCCCAGCCAGGGCCGCCCCAGCGACGCACGGTCGTCGACAGCTCGGACCAGCCACCGTCCGGGTCCACCGACGACGCCGACTCCAGCACCGTCTCCGGGGCGAGGAGCAGCGTCGCGCCGAGCAGGTCCTCGTCGCGGGGGTGCGCGCGGAGCCAGTCGATCCGGTCCAGCCAGCCGGTCATCTCCCGTCCGAGCCCCTCGCCGAGCTCGCCGGGCAGGTCCTCGACCACCACGGTGGGCTCGGCGTCGGTCCGGCGCAGCAGCAGGAACCCGAACCCGACGCCCTCGACACGCTCGGCGGCCATCCAGTCCAGCCAGGCCGTGGCCTGCTCGCGGGCGGCCCGCGACGACGGCACCAGCCCGGCGTCGCGCTGCCAGGTGCCGACGTGCATCCCCGGGTCGACGACCTCGCGCTGCAGGACCCAGGCGTCGACGCCCGGGGGCAGCCACGACCGCACCCGGTCCGGCCAGTCCTCGCCGCGCACGTGCAGCCAGGAGCCGAGCAGCTGGGCGACACCGCCGGGGTTGAGCAGCCCGGGCAGCTCCCCGAGCAGCGCGGCCAGCGCGGAGTCCCCGGCCTGCCCGGAGTCGCGGTAGACGTAGTCGACCCGCGGCGGGCCGGGCACGAACGGCGGGTTCGACACGACCTGGTCGAACCGCTCACCGGCCACCGGGGAGAACCAGGGCCCCTCGCGGAGGTCGACGTCGACGCCGGAGAGACCGCAGGACAGACGGGCCAGCGCCAGCGCCCGCGGCAGCACGTCGGTGGCCGTGACCCGCAGCGCGTGGCGGGACCCGTGCAGGGCCTGCACCCCGCAGCCGGTGCCGAGGTCGAGCAGCGAGCCGACGGGGCGGCGCACGGTGGCCGCGGCCAGCGACAGCGACGCGCCGCCGACGCCGGTGACGTGCTCGCGGTCCTGCCGGGCGGCGGGGGAGTCGAGGTCGGACACGACCCACCAGTCGGCGCCGGGCTCGCCGGCGTCGCCCGGCCCCTCGCCGTAGGGCCGGACGTCCAGGGCGGCCCGGATGCCGTCCGGGGTGCGGCGCACGATCCGTCCCTCGAGCAGCGGGTCCAGGTCACCGAGCGCGGCCGTCACCGCCGGCTCGGGCTCGACGTCCTCCAGCAGGAACAGCCGGACCAGGGTGCCGAGCTCGCCGCCGTCGCGGCTGGCCCGGGCGGCCGGCTCCGGCTCGCCGCGGGTCAGCGCGTCGTGCGCCGAGCGCCCGAGCAGGGCGCGGACGCCGTCCGGGGTGTAGCCGGCCTCCAGCAGGCAGGCGCGGACCCGCTCGGTACGGCCGGGGTCGAGATGGGGGAGCACACCGCCATTGTCGCGTGCCATCCTTTCCGGCATGACCGGCATCTGCATCGCCCAGGAACCCGAGGCCGACGCGCTGCTGGGGCGCGAGCCGCTCGCACTGCTCATCGGGATGCTGCTCGACCAGCAGATCCAGATGGAGGTCGCGTTCCGCGGGCCGCAGAAGCTCCACGACCGGCTCGGCGGGCTCGACGTGCGGGTGATCGCCGACCACGACCCGGCCGAGTTCGCCACCCTCGCCACGACGCCCCCGGCGATCCACCGCTACGGCGGCTCGATGGCCAAGCGCGTGCAGGAGATGTGCCGGGCGATCGTCGACGACTGGGACGGCGACCCGGCCGCGATCTGGACCCGGGGCGACCCCGACGGCCGGGAGGTCCTGCGCAGGCTGAAGGCGCTGCCGGGCTACGGCGAGCAGAAGGCGAAGATCTTCGTCGCGATCCTGGGCAAGCAGTACGGCGTCACGCCGGAGGGCTGGCGGGAGGCCGCCGGGGACTACGGGAAGGAGGGCACCCGGCTGTCGGCCGCCGACGTCGTCGACGCACAGACACTCGTCGAGGTACGGGACACGAAGAAGGCGATCAAGGCCGCGGCGCGCGAGAAGAAGGCCGCGACCGCCGGGTGAGCCCGCGGGGCGACTAGCATCGGTGGCGTGCACAAGGTTCCGGAGGCACTCAGCGGCGCCCGCGTGATCGACCCGGACCAGGTCTGCGACGCCGTCGCCGTGCTGGCCGACGGCCGGCGGGTGGCCGACGCGGCGACCGTCCTGGACGTCCTGGGCGAGGCGAACCGTCTGTCGATCCTGCTCGCCCTGCAGCATGCCGGTGATCTCTGCGTCTCCGACCTGGCCGTGGCCGTCGGGATGAGCGACTCGGCGGTCTCGCACGCGCTGCGGCTGCTGCGCGCGCACGGCATGGTCACCGCGCACCGTCAGGGGCGGCTGGTCCGGTACCGGCTGACCGACGGTCTGGCGCGGCGGCTGCTGGAGGTGGTGTCGGCGGTGGCCGTCACCCCCGGGAGGCTGCACGCGCACGGCGCGGGCGACGAGGACGCGTCGTGACCCCGGCGATGATCGAGCAGGTCCGCCCGCCGGTCCCGCCCGAGAAGCTCGACCACGAGATCGACCGGCTGCTCGGCGCCCTCGACGCCGTCTACCGCGACGGGTGGTACCCCGAGCTCGAGGTCGTCCGGCCCTGGTCGACGCACAACCCGCGGATCTCCGGCGAGTTCGCCCGGCCGTCCGCGATCCGCCGCTACCTGCACCGCGAGCTGCGGGGCCTCGTCGCCGCCGGCGCGACGGTCACCGCCCGCGCGGCGCGCCCGGCGCGGGCCTTCACCGACCCGGAGTTCTTCGCCGCGCTCGACGAGGACCGCTTCGACCTGCGGGTGAAGAAGCTGTTCCTGTTCGGCCCGGAGCGGATGGCGCTCTCGCTGGACCGGCTCTCGCACTACACCGGGACGCCGGCCGAGTCGTTCCAGCGGCACGTGCTGTTCACGAACTACGCGATGCACGTCGAGTCGTTCCTGGAGCGGTTCCCGGACGCCGAGCGCCCGGACCGCGAGGGCGTGCAGATGCCCGCCTACCACCACGTCCCGGACGGCGACGACGGTGACGCGGGCGACGGCGTCACCCTGGTCAACATCGGCGTCGGCCCGGCCAACGCCAAGACCGTCACCGATCACCTGGCCGTCCTCCGGCCGGACACGATGATCATGATCGGGCACTGCGGCGGCCTGCGGAACCGCCAGGAGCTCGGCGACTTCGTGCTGGCCACGGCCTACCAGCGGGCCGACCACGTGCTCGACGAGGTCCTGCCCGCGGACGTGCCCGTCATCCCCAGCCTGCGGCTCAACGGCTACCTGATGGACGCCCTCGAGCGCGCCGAGGCGACCTACCGGCCGGGCGTCGTGCACACCACCGACAACCGGAACTGGGAGTTCAACCAGTCCGCGACGCTGCACCGGATGCGGCTCGCCCGCGCGGTCGCGGTGGACATGGAGTCGGCGACGATCGCCGCCAACGGGTTCCGCTACCGGATCCCGAACGCCACCCTGCTGTGCGTGTCGGACAAGCCGCTGCACGCGGAGCCGAAGCTCGCCGGTGGTGCGCGGGCGTTCTACGAGGCCAGCAAGCGCAAGCACCTCGGGATCGCGCTGGACGCCGTGGAGCGCGCCCGGACCGAGCACCCCGACGGGCTGCCCGGCTCCGAGGTCCGCTCGGCGGACGAGCCGCTGCTCGGCAACGGCCCCGACGGGGCCTGAACCGGCCCGGACCACATGGGGCCGCCGCCCACCGATGTGGCCGCCGTCCTCCCGTGCGGGTGTCACCATGGAACCGGAGGTGGTCGCGTGTCGGACCAGCGACGCGAGGAATCCGTCCTCATCACGGATGCCCAGATGTCCTACGAAGAGGAACTGGAGATCCGGAAGCGGCGCTACAAGCTGACGATGGGTCTCCGGATCCCCTGCATGATCCTTGCCGGGATCTGTTACCAGATCCCGTGGCTCGCCGTGACCCTGCTGGCGATCTCGGTGCCGCTGCCCTGGATCGCCGTGCTCGTCGCGAACGACCGGCTCCCGCGCAAGGCGGAGAAGCCGAACCGGTACCGGCGCGAGCACCGGGCGATCGAGGCCCGGCCGCACCAGGTGATCGACTCGTCGGAGCAGGAGGCCGACGGGGCCGGGCCGTCCGGCGGCACGACCGGCCGGGACGCGGGTGCGACCCCGCACGGCGACGACGCGGCGGGTGCCCGGCCGGGGACCGACGGTCCCGGCGACGGGACGGGACGGGCGGAACCGGACGACAGAGCCGGTGCGGCGGACGGGCGCGACCGGTCCGGTTGACCGGGCCCGTCGCGGGACGGGCACCGGCCGCCGTCGTGCATCATGGGCCCATGTCCACGACGACACTGCCCGAGGTCGACAGCAGGCCCGAGACCCGCGACAGCACCGGCGACGACACGCCGGACATGTTCCACTACGTCCAGAAGTCCAAGATCACCGAGAGTGCGGTCCTGGGCAACATGGTCGTGGCGCTGTGCGGCGAGACCTTCCCCGTCACCAAGACGCCGAAGCCGGGCGCGCCGGTCTGCCCGGAGTGCAAGGAGATCTTCGAGGGGCTGCCCAAGGGCGGCGACGACTCCTGAGCGGGCTCAGCCGCAGGAGAGCACCAGCCGGACCGGCGGCGAGCCGGGATCGCCCGGCACCGACGGCAGGCTCGTCTCGGTGACCAGCCCGGCCGCGCGGTAGAGCGCCAGCGCGGCCGTGTTGTCCGGGGCCACCTCGAGCCAGAGCCGTCCGGCCGCCACCCAGCCCGGCGGTGTCCAGGCGGGATCGACGGCGACCGGGTGCCCGGCACCGGGCCCGCCCGGTGCCCCGGCCAGCGTCAGCGCGGTGTGCAGGACCGCTCGTCCCAATCCGGTGCCGTGCCGGTCCGCGGCCAGCACGAGCCGGTGCAGCTCCACGCCCGGCTCCGGGCCGCGCGGGGCCGCCAGGACGAGGTAGCCGCCGGGACCCGCACCGCCGTCGTCGGGCACCAGGTGCAGCCGGGCCGGGTCCGCGGCCGTGGCGGTGTGCCAGCCGGGACCCGACTCGCCGAGGACGTCCCGCAGGGGCGCGTCGAGCGCCGCGAGCGGTGCCGCGTCACCGGCACGGAACGCCCGTAGCCGGGCGGAGCGGCCGGTCAGGACGACAGGAACCGGTCGATCTCGGCCGCGAACGGCTCCGGATCGAGCAGCATCTCGAGGTGCCCGCCCGGGTAGCGGTGGACCCGGGACCGCCGGATGCCGCGCTCCAGCAGGGTCGCGTTCCCGCGCGGGACGATCGGGTCGTCGTCCCCGGCGACGATCAGCGTGTCCGCGGTGATCGCGGGCAGCAGCGGCAGGCTCGTCCACCCGGACAGTGCCAGCAGCTGGTAGTAGTAGCCGCGCATCGGGCCCCGGCGGCCACCGGCCCCGAGTGCCTCGGCGGCGCGCTCCGGGTGGTGCCGCAGCGACCCGCCGTAGATCCGGGCGGCGACGGCGTCGACGTAGGATGGGTCCTGGTGGCGCTTCGGCGAGGTCATCACCGCCATCACCCGCGGCGACGCCGGGATCATCAGTGCGCCCGGGCCGGTCGCGGCCAGCACCAGCTTCCGGACCCGCCGGCGCCGGCTGATCGCCAGCTGCTGGGCCAGCATCCCGCCCCAGGAGAAGCCGAGGACGTCGGCCTCGCGCACGTCCAGCTTGGTCAGCACCTGCCCGATCCGGTGCGCCAGCCACGACAGGTGGTACGGCATCCGCGGCGCGGGCGACCCGCCGATCCCCGGCGGGTCGAACCGGATCACGTCGAGGTCCGCGGGCAGGGCCTCCACCAGCGGGTCGAGGACGTCGGTGGCGGCGCCGATGCCGTTGCACAGCAGCAGCGGGGTGCGCCGGGCACCCGGTCCGGTCGCGGGGCGCCGCACGACCCGCAGGGTGCGGCCGCCGACGAGCATGTCGTGCTCCTCGAGGCCGGACCCGGTGGGCCGGGGGAGTGGTGGTGTGGCCATCACGGCGAGCGTAGGGCCCCGCCGGGGACCCTGCCGGTGTGAGATCGACCGGATCAGGGGCGGGCCGGGACCTCGGGGTCGGCGGTCAGGTAGGTGCCCGGGGCCGGGAACAGCGGTCGCAGCCGCCGTCCGCCGAGCTCGGGCGGTGCGTCGCGCAGGACGCCGGACCGGTCGCCCAGCCAGTCGGCCAGGTCGTCCCACCAGGAGCCCTCGATCCACTCGGCGGCGGCCAGCCAGCCCTCGGGAGCCCCGTCGCCGTCGCCGCACGAACCGGCCCGGAACGACGTCGCCGTCTGCGGCGGGGCCACCAGCGCGCCCGCCTGGTCACCGGGGGCGAGCACGAGGCGGCAGGAGCCACCGAGCATCCGGGCGGTGCGGAACCCGCCGGTCCACGGCTGGACGGGGTCGTCCGCCGCGGCGACGAGGTAGCCGTCGCGCCGTAGCTCGGCCGGATGCACCGGGGTGCCGAGCACGCGGATGCCGTCGTCGCCCGCCGTGGCGAGCGCCAGCAGGTCGGCGTGCAGCGACGCCGGCAACGGCAGGAGGTCACCGGCCCACGCCCGCATCGCCCGGGCGGCCCGTCCGTGCAGCTCCGTGGGCCCCTCGTGCTCGGCGTCCGGGACCGCCCACGGCAGCACCCGCTCCGGGCCGCGTCGCCACCCCCATGCCTCGACGGCCGAGGCGCCGTCGAGCACGCCCACCCGGGCGGCCTGCTCGGCGGCCGACCGGACGGTGCCGGGATCCGGCCGGAAGCCGGGCAGCGCCTCGGACTGGTCCAGCACGGTCGCGAGGTAGCCGACGGCGGCGACCCGGTCGGCGAGCCCGATCGCGGCCTGGTGGGCCTGCACGGCCGCGGCCAGCAGCCCGCCCGTGCGGACCCCGAGCAGCGACACCCGTGGCGCCCGGGTGATCCGCGTGCAGGCCTCCAGGGCGTCCAGGACGGCGGCGGCGTGCGCGTCGAGGTCCCGGCCGGCGTCGGCCGGTCCCGCCGGGCGCCAGGACAGCGCGAAGACCTGCAGCCCCCGCCCGAGCAGGTGCTCGACGAGGGAGAAGCCGGGGGCGAGGTCGGCCAGCCAGTAGCGGTGCACCAGCGGCGGGACGACGAGCACCGGGGTGTCGTGCACCCGCTCGGTCGTCGGCAGGTACTGCAGGAGCTCGAACATCGGCGTGCGCAGGACGACCGCCCCGGGCGCGGCCGCGACGTCCCGGCCGTGCACCGGGCCGTCGCGGGCCTCCCGGGCGCCGGTGTCGAAGGGGACCCGGGGGCCACCGGGGACCGGGTCGGTGAAGACCCGGTCGGCGGATCCGTCGTCACCGGGCCCCGCCTCCGGCGCCGCGTGTCCGGCCGGCGGTCCCGGGACGGGAGCGGGTGCCGGGGCCCCGGGCAGCATCAGCCGGGTCAGGCCCGCCAGGCTCGCGCGGAGCCGCTCGGCGTCGGCGGGCGGGAGCGGGAGGTCGGGGCCGCCCGCGGCGTCGTCGAGCAGGCCGGACAGGGCCCCGGTGGTGGCCAGGAGGGCCTGCGCGGCCCGGCGCCGGACCGGGTCGGCCGGCCACCCGGTGCCGGGGGCGTCGTCGCCCGGGACCGCGGCGCCCCGGCCGAGACCGACCCGGCCGAGCTCGGCGATCCAGCCGCCGCCACGGCGCAGCAGGACCATCGGTCGGGCCGTCAGCGCGGCCGCCAGCCGCAGCCCCGCGGCGGGCAGGGCGAGCGGTCCGCCCCGCTCAGGGGCGGGGCCGGTCGCCGGGCCGTCCTCGCGCGCGCTCATCGCACCCATCATCCCCACTCCCGGCCGCCGTGGCTCGTTCACCCCGCCGTCGACCGCAGGCCAACCGGAGCGGGCAGCGTGGCGGACCGCGGCCGCCCCGGTGGCCGTGGCCCCCGCCGCCCGACCCCCGGAGCCCGATGACCACCGTCACCGCCCCGCCCGCGACCGGATCCGGTGCGGGCACGTTCCTGCGCGAGTTCCTCCGCGACCCGGTGCGTACCGCGTCCTGCCTGCCCAGCTCGCGCACCCTGGCCGCCGTCGTGACCGCGCCGGTGCCGGAGACCGGGGACCCGGTCGTCGTCGAGCTGGGGCCGGGGACCGGCGCGTTCACCGGGGTGATCGCGGAGCGGCTCGGCGGGCGCGGGCACCACCTGGCCGTCGAGCTGAACCCGACGCTCGCGGGACTGCTCGAGCGTCGGCACCCGGGTGTCGACGTCGTCGTCGGCGACGCGGCGGCGCTGCCCGCGCTGCTGGCCGAACGTGGTCTCGGGGCGGCGGACGTCGTCGTCTCCGGGCTGCCGTGGGCCGCCTACCCGCAGCACGGGCCGCGGCTCACCGACGTGATCGCCGGGGCGCTGCACGCCGACGGTGCGCTGACCCAGTTCGGCTACACCGTCACCCGGTCGCTGCCACCCGCCCGGAGGCTGCGGGCCCGGCTCGCCGACGCCTTCGAGGAGGTCGTCGTCGGGCGAGGGGTGCTCGCGAACATCCCGCCGGCGTTCGTCATCACCGCGCGGCGGCCCCGTCCGCGGCCCTGACCCGGCCTGACCTGCACCGGGGGCCGACGCCCGACCACCCGGCCGCCGCGGCGGCCCGCCCGGCTACCCTGATCGACGCCCCGCAGCCGGGTCACCGCCGACCTCCTGCGCCCCGCGGGGCTCGCAGGTTCCCGCCCGGGAACGACCCACGGACCAGGGGAGACGTGTGTCGGAAGCCCAGCTCGTGTCGCCGGAGACCCGCCCGCTGCGTGCGTGGCAGCGCAGCGCGCTCGCCCGCTACCTGGCCACGGCGCCCCGCGACTTCCTCGCGGTCGCGACGCCCGGCGCGGGCAAGACGACGTTCGCGCTGCGGGTCGCCTCCGAGCTGCTGCGCGACCGGGTCATCGACTCGGTGACCGTCGTCACGCCGACCGAGCACCTGAAGTACCAGTGGGCCGAGGCCGCGGTCGCGGCCGGCATCTCGATCGACCCCGAGTTCCGGAACAGCGCCGGGGCGACCTCCAAGGACTACGACGGCATCGCGATCACCTACGCCGGCGTCGCGGCGCACCCGATGCTGCACCGGAACCGCACCGAGAACCGGCGGACGCTGGTGGTCCTCGACGAGATCCACCACGCCGGTGACGCGAAGACCTGGGGCGACGGCGTCTACGAGGCCTTCGAACCCGCGGCCCGGCGGCTGGCGCTCACCGGTACGCCGTTCCGGTCGGACGACAACCCGATCCCGTTCGTCGAGTACGTGCCCGACGTCGAGGGCGCCCCCCGCAGCCGCGCCGACCACCAGTACGGCTACGGCGAGGCGCTGGCCGACAACGTCGTCCGGCCGGTGGTCTTCCTGGCCTACTCCGGCACCTCGAACTGGCGGACCAGCGCCGGTGAGGAGATCTCCGCCCGGCTCGGCGAACCGCTGACGCGCGAGCAGACCGCGATGGCCTGGCGGACGGCGCTGGACCCGGCCGGGGACTGGATCCCGTCGGTACTCGCGGCGGCCGACCGGCGCCTGCAGAGCCACCGCGACGGCGGCATGCCCGACGCCGGCGGCCTCGTGATCGCCTCCGACCAGACGACCGCGCGCTCCTACGCCGCGATCCTGCGGAAGATCACCGGGGACCAGCCGGCCGTGGTGCTCTCCGACGAGGCGGGCGCCTCGGACCGGATCGCCGCGTTCGGCCGTTCCGAGGAGCGGTGGATGGTCGCGGTCCGGATGGTGTCCGAGGGCGTCGACGTGCCGCGTCTGGCCGTCGGGGTCTACGCGACGTCGGCGTCGACCCCGCTGTTCTTCGCCCAGGCCATCGGCCGGTTCGTGCGGTCGCGCCGGTCGGGGGAGACGGCGTCGGTGTTCGTGCCGAGCGTCCCGGTCCTGCTCGGGCTGGCCAGCGAGCTGGAGGCGCAGCGCGACCACGTCCTCGGCAAGCCGCAGCGCCCCGAGGAGGTCTGGAACGACGCCGAGCTGAACGAGGCCAACCAGCTCAAGGACGAGCCCGGCGAGCAGGAGAAGGCCTTCACCTCGCTGGGCGCCGACGCCGAGCTCGACCAGCTGATCTACGAGGGCGCCACCTACTCCGCCGACGAGGAGGACTACCTCGGCCTGCCCGGGCTGCTCGAACCGGAGCAGGTGCGGACGCTGCTCTCGAAGCGCCAGGCCGACTGGATCGCCGAGGGCTCGCCCCGGACCGGGGCCCAGGCCCGGGCGACGCCGGCGACCGAGCCGACGCCCCCGCCGCCGTCGGAGCGCGGCGGGGTGAGCGTCCGCGAGCGGCTGCAGACCCTCCGCAAGGAGCTCAACACGCTCGTCGCGCTGCACAACCACAAGACCCGCAAGCCGCACGGCGCGATCCACAACGACCTGCGGAAGACGTGCGGCGGGCCGCCGGTGGCGATGGCGACGATCGAGCAGCTCGAGGAACGGATCGCGACCCTGCGTTCCTGGCGCTGAGAGCGCCGCTGCGCGGTCCCGCACACCCGGCGCGGGTCAGGGGGCCCGACGCCGGCCCCCGGTCGCCGCTGACGCCGGCCCCACCGCCGATCTCGCCGACCGCCGGTTCGGGGACGGGCTCGTCGCCGTCCCGTGAACGCAGCGCGACGGCCGCGACCACCAGCAGGATCCCGACGCCCTCCAGTGCCCCCGGGAGCTGGCCGAGCATCACGACGCCGATGAGCGTCGCGGTCGCGGGCAGGAGCGCCAGCAGCACGGCGAACCGGGCCTGCCCGACCCGCCGCAGCACGACCTGGTCGAGGACGTAGGGCACGACCGACGACAGCACCCCCAGCCCGACGGACAGGGCGATCAGCGACGGATCTGCGAGCGGTGCGAGGTTCGTCACACCGAACGCCGACGTCCCGCCCTCGGGGCCGAGCAGCAGCAGCGGGGAGAGGACCACCGCCGCGACGGTGAATCCGGTCGCCAGGTCGTCGATCCCGCTGCCGGCGCGGGCGACGCGTTTGCCGAGCAGGACGTAGGCGGCCCACATCGCGGCCGCGCCCAGCGCCCAGAGCACCCCGGACGGGCTGCCGGACCAGCGGACGTCGGCGATCAGGAGCACCCCCAGTGCGGCCAGCCCGACCGCCCCGAAGTCCCGCAGCCGGCGCGACGCCAGTGCTGCGACCAGCACCGGGCCGGTGAACTCGATCGCCACCGTGGTGCCGAGCGGGAGCCGGGCGATCGCCTCGTAGTAGGCGACGTTCATCAGCGCCGTCGCCAGCCCGAACAGCCCCGCGCGGACCAGCCGCACCCCGCGCCACGCCTCGCGGCCCGGCCGTCGCCAGGCCAGCAGGATCAGGGCTGCGCCGATCAGCCGCAGCTCCGCGACCGCGGACGGCGCCAGGCGGTCGAACAGCCCTACGGCGAGTGCCGCGCCGACGTACATCGACGTGCCGCCCGCCAGGAAGAGCAGCGGGGCGGGGATCCGGTCACCGATCGGGCGAGCACTCACCCGGGTCACGGTAGACGGCGACACAGCCTGTTTACCGTGGCGCGCTTGCATGAGGGGCGGCCGTCCCCGCATGATTCACGCGCAGTCAACTTCATACGTAATCGGTCACCGCGGGTACATCGCGGCGTCACCGGCCCGATCGGATGAAGATCCAGACGTGACGGTCGTCGCGACGCGCCCCGGGAACACGTGCAGGGGCCTCGAGCGTCTGTTTAGGTGTGGGCGACCCGCCTGGTGCGGTCGTCACGGTGATACGGCGGAGGGCCGCCCGAGCCCGCCGCCGCAACGGAGGGAGACCGCTATGCAGCCCGAAACGCTGACCCGGCCCGAACTGACCCTCGCCGACCGCTGCGACCGTTGCGGTGCGGCGGCCAAGGTGCGCGCGATCCTGCCCTCCGGTGGGGAGCTCCTCTTCTGCAACCACCACGGGCGTGCCCACGCGGAGAAGCTGCGTGAGTCCGGCGTGGAGGTCGAGGGAGGCGAGTAGTCCCGGTCGGCCCGAGCAGACCTGAGCGAACGGGGCGGGGATCCTCACGGATCCCCGCCCCGTTCGTCGTTCCGACGTCGTGCTGCCGGTGTGGTGCTCAGGCGTCGACGGGCTCCACGAGACCCGGCACCGGGCTCCCGTCGCGCCGCGGCGCGGGGAAGGACGGGCGGTCCTCCGGCGCCAGCGGCGTGTTGCCGAGGACCAGGTCGGCAGCGCGCTCGGCGACCATCACGACCGGCCCGTAGGTGTTGGCGTTCGGCACGTCCGGGAAGACCGACGCGTCGACCACCCGCAGCCCGCCGACGCCGTGCACGCGCATCGACGACGGGTCGATGACGGAGCCCTCGTCGGTGCCCATCCGGGCGGTGCTCGTCGGGTGCAGCCCGTTCTGGGCGCGTCGTGACACCCAGTCCAGGATCTGCTCGGGGCTGCGCACGCCCGGGCCCGGGAACGTCTCGCCGCCGTCCAGCCCGGCGAAGGCCGGCTGGGAGAGGATCCCGCGGGCGATCCCGATGGCCTCGACCCAGCGCCGCCGGTCGTCCTCGGTCGCGAGGTAGCCCATCTGCAGGCGCGGCGGGACCGACGAGTCCCGCGAGACCGCCCGCACGGTGCCCCGCGCGTCCGAGGCCATGACGCTCACGTGCATCTCGAACCCGTGCCCGACCGGCCGGATGTCCGGCGCGAAGCGCATCGCGACCGGTGCGAACAGCATCATGACGTCCGGCACGCCCGCGGCGAGCGAGGTCGAGCCGAACCCGCCGATCTCGAAGTGGTTGCTCGCGCCGATCCCGGTGCCCGAGACGAGCCAGCGGGCCGCCGCGCCCGGGAGCCGGTGGGCCCGGCGCTGACCGGCCAGCGAGACCGGCCGGAGGCACGTGTGCTGCAGGTGGATGGCCAGGTGGTCCTGCAGGTTCGCCCCGACCCCCGGCAGCGCGGCCCGGACGTCGATCCCGAGCGTCGCGAGGTGGGCGGGGTCCCCGATCCCGGAGACTTGCATGAGCTGGGGGGTGGCGACCGCACCGGCGCACAGGATCGTCTCGCCGGCGTCGACGTCGTGGGTGAGCCCGTCCGGGGTGCTGTAGCGGACGCCGATCACGCGGGACCCGCCGGCGTCGAACCGCAGCTGGCGCACCTGCACCCCGGTCCGGACCCGCAGGTTCGGGCGTGACGCCGAGACCGGGTGCAGGTAGGCGTCGGTGGCGGAGTACCGCCGGCCACGGAAGATCGTCCGCTCGGTGCGGGAGAAGCCTTCCTGGCGGGGGCCGTTGACGTTGTCGAGCACCGCGTGCCCGGCCTGCCCGGCGGCGATCAGGAAGGCGTCGTTGAGCGGGCCGGACGCCGGTGCGCGCTCGAGGACCTGCGGCCCGGCGCCGTCGGCGTCGAGGGCGATGCGGTGCTCGGAGAGCCGCCGCTCCAGGCGCCGGAAGTAGGGCAGGCAGTGCGCCGAGCTCCACCCGGACAGGCCCGGCCCGGTGGCCCAGCGGTCGTAGTCACCGGGGTTGCCCCGCTGGTAGACCATCCCGTTGATGCTGCTGCTCCCGCCGAGCACCTTCCCGCGCGGGACGGCGATCCGGCGGCCGGCGAGACCGTCCTCGGGGTCGGTCGTGTAGCACCAGTCGTACCGCGGGTTCCCCCACGCCTGGGACAGCGCCGCGGGCATCCGGATCACCGGGTCCCACCGGTGGTCGGGCCGGCCCGCCTCCAGGACGAGTACCGTACGATCGGTGTCGGCGCTGAGCCTGTTGGCCAGCACGGCACCGGCCGAGCCCCCGCCGACGATGACGACGTCGTACCGCGCCATCCCGCTCCTCCTGTCCGACCGGTAGGTCGGTGATAGCCCGTTCGAGGGAGCAACCCCCCTTGCGTTGGTCGAGACTACGCGGCGAGCCAGGGTGGGTGACACCGGGCCGTACGCTCGGAAGGGTGACGATGGTGGGGGACGGATCCGGCGCTGCCGGTGCGGGTGACTCGGACTCCGCGGACACCGCGGACTCCGCGCTGGCCGCACTCGGTGCCGAGCTGGACGCGTCGATCGCGGACCTGGAGTCGGCCCGGCAGCGCGTGCTGGAGCTGCAGGAGCTGCGGTCCCGCGGCCTCGGCTGGCGGGAGATCGTGCCGCAGGAGAACCGCCCGCTGATCGTCGAGAGCGTCACCCGCGCGCTGGACGGCCTCGGCGCCGTCGGCGGCCGCTTCCGCCGGGAGGAGGCGGTGGCGCTGCACGGCGAGGGGGAGACGATCGCCGGGATCGGACGGCTGTTCGGGGTCAGCCGCCAGCGGGTGTCGGCCTACCTGCAGGAACACGCCCAGGTCGAGGCCGGACGGGCGGCCGGGCAGGCCGGTGCCGAGGACGTGGCGGGTGCCGGAGACGTCGCCGGGGACGTCGCCGGTGCCGGGGACTCGGTGTCGCCGAGCACGTCCGCGGAGCGTACGCCGTCGGAGCACGTGCCCTCGTCCTCGGAGCACCCGTCCTCGGGGGACCCGTCCGCGGAGCACGCGCCCACCGGAGCCGGACCGCCGGTGTGACGGCGGTCCGGGCGGCCGTGGCCGGCGCCGGTCGTCCGGGTGGGCCGGACCCGGTGCGGCCGTCCGCCACCTGAGCGGCGACGCCCTCAGTCGGACCGGCGACGGTGCCGGGCCCGGCGCTGCGCGGGGACCTGCGGGCCGGACCCGGTCCCGCCCGACCGGCGCGCCACCGGGATGAGGGCCGTCCGGTCGGCGCGCGGCGGCACGTCGTCGTGACCGTCCGCCCCGTGGACCTCCCGGTCGCCGGCGGCGTCGGTCGCGGGATCGGCCCGGGAGCCGATCCACCGGTCGGCCGGCGTCCGCGGGAGCGGTCCGTCACCCTCGCGGGTCCCGGGGGCCTGCGGTCGTCCGCCGAGCGGGCCGGACTCCCGGCCGCCGTCGCGACCCGGCTCCGCGGTGCGGCCGGAGCCGTTCCGCGGACCGTCCGCGCGTCCGATCCGGGTGCCACCGCTGATCGGGTCCCGCGGGGACGGCAGCCGGGCGGGGACCGGGCCCGCCTGCCCCGCCGCGGACGGATCCGCCGGCCGGGGCGCCGGAGGGCCGGACGGTCGTGCGGGCGCATCGCCCGCCGGTGCGGGCCACGGGTCGCGCGGCCGGACGCGGTCGTCGTCCGGTCCGTCGGTGCGCGTGCGCGGGTCCCCCGCCCGGGCGGAGTCCGATCCGGCGGCCCGGCCGCGACCGGGGCCCGGCGAACCGGGGCCCGACGGAGCCGACCTGCTCGACGGACCCGTGACCGGGGACCGCCCGGCCCACGGGCTCGCGGCACCGTCCCGTGGGCCGCCGGGCCGGGCAGTCCCGCGCAGCTCGGCTCCCGGGGGCACCCCCGGGAGTGCGGACGGCGCACCGGGGAGCGAGGACGTGCCCGTCCCCGCCTCGCGGGCCGCCGCCTGCTCCAGTCTGGCGATCTCCCGGACGTCGGCGATGCGGGCCGCCAGCGCCGTCACGACCGCGCGCAGCGCGTCGGCCAGGTCCTCGGTGAGCCGGTCCTTCGGGCCGCCCCGGGCGAACAGCTGCAGGACCCCGCCGGTGCGGCCGGCGATCGGTACCGGGACGGCGAGCGACCGGACCAGCCCGCAGTCCGCTGCCGCGGCGGCGAGCTCGGGCGGCCCGGACCGGGTCAGGTCGGGGGTGAGCAGCACCCGGTCGCCGCGCTCGGCGGCCGGGCCCGGCCCGGCGTCGGCACGGCGCTGGAGCTCCCCGAGCCGGGGCGCGGCGGTGTCCGAGCCGAACACCCGCCGGCCCTCCGGGTCACGGGGGTCGGCCGGCTCACGGAGCAGCAGGGCGGCACCGCCGACACCTGCGGCGGGGACGAGCGCCACGCAGAGACCGGACAGCATCGCGGCCACGTCGACGTGGGCGACCGAGGTCGACCCGGCCTGCAGCGCCACCCGCACGAGGGCGGGCGCAGGATCGGGTGTCACGCGGCCGGCCGTTCCGGAGATCCACGGGGAGGCCGCCATCTCGTCCCTTCCGCGCCGCGTCGGACGGGTCCGCGGATTCGGATCCGGCCGGTCACGCAGCGTCGCTCTCGCGGAGCCCGAGGATAACGATCGAGCGGCGGCTCGGTGACACCGGCTCGCGTCTCGCGCTCGAATGTGACACAGGGTGATGACGATCAACGGTCGGTGATCGACGGGCGCGGCTGTGTACCCGCGTAGGCTGACCGGCCGTACCGCGGGAGCCCGCGCACCGAGGCTGAGAGGGCGGCAGGACCGGCCGCCGACCGTTCGAACCTGATCCGGGTGACACCGGCGTAGGGAGGCCGCTCTCGTGCTGTCACGTGCCCGTCCGATCGTCCTGCTGCTCGCGCTCGTCCTCGCGCTGTCCGGCTGTGCCGGCGGCGACGGCGGGGGAGCGGACCGGGACCAGCCGATCCGCGTCGCGCTGGACTGGACGCCCAACACCAACCACATCGGCCTGTTCGCCGCCCAGCAGGCCGGGTACTTCCGCGACGCCGGGCTGGACGTCGAGTTCCTGCCCTACAACCAGACGTCGCCGGACACGCTCGTCGGCAGCGGCGCCGCGGACTTCGGCATCAGCTTCCAGAGCTCCTTCACCTACTCCCGGGCCGCGGGTGCCGACATCACCTCGGTGATGGCGGTCCTGCAGCACTGGGCCACCGAGATCGCGGTCCGCGCCGACCGGGCCGACATCCGGTCGCCGCGCGACCTCGACGGCAAGGTCTACGCCGGGTTCGGCGAGCCCGGCGAGGTCGCGAAGATGCAGGCGGTGATCCGCAACGACGGCGGACGCGGCGACATCCGCACCGAGGTGCTGAACACCGCGGCCTACGAGGCGCTCTACGCCGGGCAGGCCGACTTCACCGAGCCGTTCGTCAACGTCGAGGGCATCGAGGCGCAGCTGCGGGGCGAGCCGCTGAAGACGTTCCGGTACACCGACTACGGCTTCCCGGACGCCTACAACGTGCTCCTCGTCGGCAACTCGACCTGGCTGCAGCAGAACCCGGACCGGGCGCGCGCCTTCGTGCAGGCCGCCCAGCGCGGCTACGCCCTCGCCGCGCAGGACCCGGCCGGTGCGGCCCGGATGCTGTCCGAGGCCAACCCGGGCGCCTTCACCGACGACCAGCTCGTCGACCGGGGCGCGACGATGCTCGCCGACGGCTACCTGCGCGACGAGCAGGGCCGCGTGGGCTTCCAGACGCCGGAGAAGTGGTCGGCGTTCTCCGGGTTCCTCTACGACACCGGGACGGTGGCCGGGCCCGACGGCGCCCCGGTCCGCGAGAAGCCCGACTTCTCCACCTGGTTCACCAACGACTACCTGACACCGTGATGCGCCGGCTCGCCCCCGCCGCGCTGCTGGTCGTGGCGCTGCTGGCCGTCTGGCAGGCGGCCGTCGCGGTCACCGGGGTCCGGCCGCAGGCGCTGCCCTCGCCGCTGCGCGTCGGCGAGCAGGGCTGGGCGTTCCGGTCGGTGCTGTGGGAGAACACGCTGCCGACGGTGCAGGTGACGGTCGTCGGGTTCACCGTGTCGCTGCTGGTCGCGTGGGCCATCGCGGTCGGCGTGGACTTCTCCCCGTGGCTGCGCCGGGCGCTGACCCCGCTGCTGGTGGCGTCCCAGACGCTCCCGGTCGTCGCGATCGCGCCGCTGCTGATCATCTGGTTCGGGTTCGGGCTGCTACCGAAGGTGCTGGTCATCGCGCTGGTGACGTTCTTCCCGGTGACCGTCGGCCTGATCGAGGGGTTCGCCGCGACGGACCGGTCGGCCACGGCGCTGCTGCGGTCGATGGGGGCGAGCCGCTGGCAGCGGTTCCGCTACGTCCGGCTGCCCGGGGCGATGCCGTCGTTCTTCACGTCGTTGCGGATCGCGATCACCTACGCCGTCACCGGGGCGATCTTCGCCGAGTACGTCGGTGCCCGTGCCGGGCTGGGGATCTTCATGCAGCTGCAGAAGAACCAGTTCCGCACCGACCTGGTGCTCGCCGCCGTCGCGGTGACGGCGGTGCTCTCGGTCGCGCTGTTCGGGCTGACCCACGTCGTACAGCGCCTGGTGACGCCCTGGTACCGGGGTGATCACCGATGAAGGTGGCGGTGCGGGACCTGTCGGTGTCCTACGGCGGCCTGGCCGTCCTCGACGACGTGTCGCTCGACGTCGCGCCGGGGGAGTTCGTCTCCATCGTCGGTCCCTCCGGGTGCGGGAAGTCCACGCTGTTCGCCGCGATGGCGGGGATCCTCGACGGCGCCACAGTGACCGGGGCGACCACGGTCGACGGCGACCCGGTGGACGGCGCCCCGTTCGGGCTGATGCCCCAGCAGGACCTGCTCTTCCCGTGGCGGACGGTCCTCGACAACACCACCCTCGGCCTCGAGGTCGCGGGCGTGTCGCGCCGCGAGGCCCGCGAGCGCGCGCGGGCGCTGTTCGCCCCGTTCGGGCTCGACGGGTTCGAGGGGGCGCGCCCATCCGAGCTCTCCGGGGGGATGCGGCAGCGGGCCGCGCTGCTGCGGACCGTCGTCGGCGGGCGGGAGGTGCTGCTCCTCGACGAGCCCTTCGGCGCCCTCGACGCGCTCACCCGCACCGGGATGCAGGAGTGGCTGGAGTCGATGCGCGAGCGCTACGGCTGGACGACCCTGCTGATCACGCACGACGTCCGCGAGGCCGCCTTCCTCTCTGACCGGGTGATCGTGTTCTCCCCGCGGCCGGCGACGGTGGTGCGCGAGGTCGCCGTCGACCTCCCGCGGCCGCGGACCCGGGACGTCCTCACCGACCCGCGGCTCGCGGCGGTCGAGGCCGAGCTGCTGGACACCCTGCGCGCCTGAGCGTCACCCGTCCCGGCGCAGCACCAGGACGTGGTCGACGACGTCGGCGGTCTGCCCGCCGGGCCCGGTCGCCCGCCGCACCGGACGGTCGGCCCGCTCGACGACGACGGGTGCCGGCCCGATCCCGTCGAGCACCTCCTCCGGGGTGGGGAAGTGCGTGTCCGGGTCCTGGTTCCACGACCACGGCGCGGTCGAGCCGTGGTCGACGACGACCAGTCGTCCGCCGGGGCGCAGCGCGTCGACCGCCGTGCGCAGCACCCGGGCGCGGGGCAGGGCGAACGGTGTCTGGAAGTACTGGGCCGAGACCAGGTCGAACCGGCCGTCCGGGAAGGTGTCGGCCAGGTCGTGCCGCTCGGCGGTGATGCGGTCGCCGAGGCCGGCGGCGGCCGCGCGCTGTGCCAGCGCGGTGGTCGCCGCCCCGGCGATGTCGACCGCGGTGACCCGCCAGCCGCGGCGGGCGAGCCACAGCGCGTCGCCGCCGCCCCCGCAGCCGAGGTCCAGCGCGTCGCCGGGGGTGAGGGCCGCGGCGATCTCGTCGAGGCGCGCGTTCACCCGTGGCTCCACGGTGGTGTCGCGGCCGGCGTAGAGGGCCTCCCAGAAGGCAGCGGGGTCGTCGTGGTCGGGCATCGTGCTCATGGCGCTCCTCGTGTCGGTGTCGCCAGGGTCCCGGCACCCTGTGCCGGTCGGCAAGAAAACTTGCCGGAGCGGCAAGAGCGGCTGGGCCGGGCCGGCAACAAATGACGCCCGTCGTGATCCGATCGTGACCTTCCGGCACGTACTTTCTCGATTCACCCGGCTGTCGATCACGACCTCCGGGCGAATACGTTGGCGCTCGCAACATTCACTCGGCCGTGCAGTGCGGCCGGTGATCCACAACGTCGTGGAGGGGATGTGCCGATGAAGGTGCGGGAGACGGGGCGTGGGTCCCGGTTGCGGCGGGCGGTGACGGCGGCGGGTCTCGGCCTGCTGCTCGTGGTGGCGGGCTGCGGTCAGAACAGCGCGGGCGGCGGCCAGGAGGACGCCGGCGGCGGCGACGCGGGGGCCGGCGGGACGAAGGTCGGGGTGATCCTCCCGGAGACCGACACGTCGGCCCGGTGGGAGGGCTTCGACAAGCCGATGCTGGACAAGGCCCTGCGCGCGCAGGGCCTCGACCCGGGCATCCAGAACGCGCAGGGCGACGAGCAGAAGTTCTCGACGCTGGCCGACGGGATGATCTCCAGCGGGGTCAAGGTGCTGATCATCGCCTCGATCAGCGGCGACGGCGGCAACGCCGTCGCGCAGAAGGCGAAGGCACAGGGTATCCCGGTCATCGACTACGACCGGCTCAACCTGGGCGGCACCAGCGACTACTACGTGTCCTTCGACAACGAGAAGGTCGGCGAGCTCCAGGGGCAGGGCCTGGTCCAGGGGATCGGGGCGAAGCCGGGCGCGCAGATCATCCAGATCGAGGGCGCGCCGACCGACAACAACGCGACGCTCTACAAGAACGGGCAGCTGAAGGCCCTGCAGCCGAAGTACGACTCCGGCGAGTTCGTGCTGGCCGGCGACCAGGCGATCGACAAGTGGGACAACCAGGTCGCCGGGACCACCTTCGAGCAGCTGCTCACCGCCAACGGCGGCAAGGTCGACGGCGTCGCCGTCGCCAACGACGGCATGGCCGGATCGATCATCACGGTGCTCGCCAAGTACGGCCTCAACGGCACCGTCCCGGTCACCGGCCAGGACGCCACCGCCGACGGGCTCGCCGCCATCCTGCGCGGTGACCAGTACATGACGGTGTTCAAGCCGATCCAGGAGGAGGCCGACGCGGCGGCGAAGCTGGCCGGGGCGCTGGCGACGGGCGACACCGCGGGCGCCGACGCCGTCGCCACCCAGACGGTGAACGACCCGAAGGGCAACCGGGACGTGAAGTCCGTGCTGCTCACCCCGCAGCTGATCACCAAGGACAACGTCAAGACGGTCACCGACGCCGGCTACATCCAGCCGTCGGAGATCTGCACCGGTCCGGTCACGGCCGAGTGCGGCCGCCTCGGCATCCAGTAGCCACCACCACCCGGAGGTACGGCCATGGCCGAACCGATCCTGTCCCTGCGCGGGGTGACGAAGAGCTTCGGCGCGGTGCGGGTCCTGCACGACGTCGACCTCGCGGTCCGCGCCGGGGAGGTCACCGCCCTCGTCGGCGACAACGGCGCCGGCAAGTCCACGCTGGTCAAGTGCGTCGCCGGCATCCACCCGATCGACGGCGGCGAGATCGTCTTCGACGGCGATCCGGTGTCGCTGGACGCGCCGTCGGACGCGGCCCGGCTCGGCATCGAGGTCGTCTACCAGGACCTCGCGCTGGCCGACAACCTCGACATCGTCCAGAACATGTTCCTCGGCCGGGAGCGCGGCCGCTCCTGGATGCTCGACGAGGCGTCCATGGAGCAGGCCGCCCGGGACACGCTGGCGTCGCTGTCGGTCCGCACGGTCACCTCGGTCCGGACACCGGTCGCGTCGCTGTCCGGCGGGCAGCGGCAGACCGTCGCCATCGCCAAGTCCGTGCTGTGGGACTCCCGGGTCGTGCTGCTCGACGAGCCGACCGCGGCGCTCGGCGTCGCCCAGACCCGGCAGGTGCTCGACCTGGTGCGACGGCTGGCCGAGCAGGGCCTCGCCGTCGTCCTGATCAGCCACAACATGGCCGACGTCTTCGAGGTCTCGGACCGGATCGCCTGCCTCTACCTCGGCCGGATGGTCGCCGAGGTCCCGACGTCGGAGGTCGACCACTCCCAGGTCGTCCAGCTGATCACCGCCGGCCGGTCCGGCGAGCTGGGCCTGGCCCGGCCCGAGTCGGCGGCCGCGCAGTGACCCGTGGCGACGGGGCACCCGACCCGGACGGAGGAGACACGGTGACCCGGACGACCCGGACGACCCGGACGACCCGGACGACCAGGACCGACGAGCCGCCGAACGCCGCCCGGCGGGCGAACCCCGGCAACCGGGCCGCCGACTTCGGCATCGACACGACCGCGCACAGCACCGGCGAGGCGATCACCGGCTACCTCCGGGGACTGCGCTCCGGCGAGCTCGGCTCGCTGCCGGCCCTGCTGGGGCTCGCCGCGCTGTTCGTGCTGTTCACCGTGCTCGACACCGGCGGCACCTTCGGCAGCCTGCTGAACCTGGCGAACCTCCTGCAGCAGGGCGCCGGGCCGACCATCATCGCGATGGGCCTGGTGTTCGTCCTGCTCACCGGCGAGATCGACCTGGCGGCGGGCACCGCGTCCGGGCTGGCGGCGGCGCTGATGGCGCTGCACCTGGTGAACGACGGCAACGTCCTCGGCGCGACCGGCACCGTCGTGTTCGTGCTGCTCGTGATCGTGATGGTGGTCGCGGCCGGGCTGGCCGCGCTGGTCCGGGTGTGGGCCGGGACGGCGATCAGCCTGCTGACCGCGGCGCTGCTGGTGATCGGCGTCCCAGCGACGGCGTGGACGGTGATGGCCTCGCGCTCGGCGTCGGCGTCGTCATCGGCTGCCTGACCGGGTTCCTGGTGGCCCGGGTCGGGATGCCCTCGTTCGTCGTCACCCTGGCCCTGTTCATCACCTGGCAGGGCGTGATCCTGCAGCTGATCGGCGACGGCGGCACCCTGGCCCTGCGCGACCCGCTGATCAACGCGGTGGCGAACGGCAACCTGTCCGTCACGGGGTCCTGGGTACTGTTCGTCGTGGCCGCGGGCGGCTACGCGGTGGTCCAGCTGGTCCGGCAGCGGTCCCGGCTGCGGAGCGGCCTGGTGGCCCGGCCGACCGGGCTGGTGATGATCAAGATCGGGGCGGTGGTCGTGCTGGGCGGGCTCGCCACGTTCCTGCTCGTGCAGGACCGCTCACCGGGGACGGTCGCGATCGCCGGCGTGCCCTACGTGGTGCCGATCGTGCTGGGCACCTGGGTGCTGGACCGGACCCGGTTCGGCCGGCACGTCTACGCCGTCGGCGGGAACCGGGAGGCCGCGCGCCGGGCGGGCATCGACGTCGTCCGGATCCGGGCGTCGGTGTTCGTGATCTCGACGGCGTTCGCCGCGATCGGCGCCATCGTCTACTCCTCGAAGATCGGCTCGGTGAACCCGGCGGCGGGCGGCGGGAACACCCTGCTGTTCGCGGTCGGTGCCGCGGTGATCGGCGGGACGTCGCTGTTCGGTGGGCGCGGGCGGATCTCCAACGCCGTGATCGGCGGCACCGTGCTGGCGACCGTGCAGAACGGCCTGGGCCTGCTCAAGCAGCCCGCCGCCGTCGTGTTCGTCGTGACCGGGCTGGTGCTGCTGCTGGCCGCGGCCGTCGACGTGCTGTCCCGGCGGCGCTCGGCGGCCACCGGACGGTGACGGCGGCCACCCGGTGAGCACCCCGACGGGAACCCGGCCCGACGACGCGCGCCGGCACAACAGGACCGCCCTGCTGCGCCGGCTGCACGTCGACGGGCCCTGCACCCGCGCCACCCTCGCCGGCGAGCTCGGCCTCAACCGCAGCACGATCAAGTCGGTGGTGGACGGGCTCGCCGGAGCGGGGGTGGTCAGCGAGGCGGTCCCCGCCCGGCGGTCCGGGGCGGGACGGCCGTCGCTTCTGGTGCTGCCCGACCCGCAGGCGGCGGTCGTCCTCGCCGTCGACGTGCGGGTGGACCAGGTCGCGCTGGCGATGGTCGGGATCGGCGGGCAGATCCTCGGCCGGCACAGCTGGAACCTGCACCGCACCACCCGGCTGCCCGGCGAGGTGATCACCCACCTCGCCGAGTCCGCCGAGCTGCTGCGCGACGAGCTGGGGGTGCGTGAACGCGGTGCCGGGGTGTCGGTGCCCGGCGTGGTCCGGCGCGCGGACGGGTTCGTGCACGAGGCACCGAACCTGGGCTGGCGCGACGTCGGGCTGGGGAGCCGGCTGTCGTCGGTGCTGGGCACGCCCGTCCAGGTCGCGAACGACGCCGAGCTGGGCGCGCTGGCCGAGCACGTCCGTGGCGTCGGGCGGGACGTGGCCGACATGGTCTACCTGTCGGCCGACGTCGGCGTCGGTGGCGGCGTCGTGTCCGGCGGGCGTCCGTTGCGCGGCACCGGCGGCTACGTCGGCGAGCTCGGCCACCTGCTCGTCCGGCCCGACGGCCGGGAGTGCTTCTGCGGCTCCCGGGGCTGCTGGGAGACCGAGGTCGGCGAGCCCGCGCTGTGCCGGGCCCTCGGCCTGCCCGAGGACACCGCGCGCGGGGTGCTCGTCGCCGAGCTGCGCGCGCTCGCCGCCGTCCCCGGCCGCGCCGAGCACCTCCTCGGCGGCTACGCCGGCTGGATGGCGGCCGGCCTGGTGACGATCGTGAACATGCTGGCACCGGAGCTCGTCGTGCTCGGCGACCTGTTCGGGGCACTGCCCGCGCCGGTGGTCGACCGGGTGCGCGCGGAGGTCGAGCGGCGCAGCCTGGTCAGCCGCGCGGTGGGCGGGACCCGGATCGCGGTCTCGCCGCTCGGCCGCGACGGCGCCCTGGTCGGCGCGGCCGAGCTGGCGTTCGAGCCGGTGCTCGAGGTCGTCTGAGCCGGTCCGGTCGCCGGGATCAGGCCAGCCGGCCCGCCAGCTCGGGCAGCGCCCGGACGGTGAAGGTCGGTGGCGTGAGGTGGCCGGGCCAGGGCTCGCCGGTGCGGTTCAGCCAGGCCGTCGCCATCCCGGTCCGGGCGGCCCCGTGCAGGTCCCACGGGTGCACCGCGACCATCACCGCCTCGGACGCGTCGATCCCGCAGGTGCGCAGCGCGTAGGTGTAGGCGGCGGGGGCGGGCTTCCAGATCCCGGCGTCCTCGACCGACAGCACCCGGTCGAACTGCTCACGCAGCCCGTGGCCGCCGAGCAGCCGCTCGGCGACGGCCGCGGCGCCGTTCGACAGTGTGACCAGCCGCAGGCCCGCGGCCCGCAGTGCGGCGACGCCGTCGTGGACGTCGGGGTGCACCGGCAGTTCCAGGAACCCGTCCAGGACCTCCCCGGCCCGGACGTCGGCCCAGCGCACGCCGTGCCGGCGCAGCAGCCGGGCCGCGGTGTCGGTCCCGATCTCGGAGAAGGTCCGGAGCTCCCCGCCCGCTGCCAGCGCGATGCCCTCCCGCAGGGTGGAGGCGAACCAGTAGGGGCCGAGCCAGTCGGGCACGCCGAGCTCGGAGAACTTCTTCCCGAGCGGCGTGAGGTCGGAGAGGGTCTCGTTGACGTCGAACACCACGGTCGTGAGCGCCATCCACCTACCCTGGCGGTTGTGAGTCCTCTCCGCACGGTGCTCGTCCTCGGCGGTACGACCGAGGGGCGGGCGGCGGCCGCCGACCTGTCCACGCGGGACGGCGTCCGGGTGGTGTCGTCGCTGGCCGGGGCGGTGCGCAGCCCCCGCCTGCCTGACGGCGAGGTGCGGGTCGGCGGGTTCGGCGGAGCCGGGGGACTCGCGCGTCACCTGCGCGTCGAGGGCGTCGACGCCGTCCTCGACGCGACCCACCCGTTCGCCGCCGGGATGACGGCGAACGCCGCGTCGGCCTGCGCGACCGCCGGGGTGCCGCTGGTGGTGCTGCGCAGGCCCGGCTGGACCCCCGGGCCGGGGGACCGCTGGCACCGGGTCGCGTCGGTCGCGGACGCGGCGGCGGCGCTGCCCGGCCCGGACGGCCGGGTGCTCCTCACGACCGGTCGCGGTGGGCTCGCGAGCTTCGCCCCGGTGGCGGCCCGGTTCTGGATCCGGGCCGTCGACCCGCCCGGCCCGCCGCTGCCCGCGGCGCACACGCTGCTGCTCGACCGCGGTCCGTTCGACCTCGACGCCGAGCGGGCCCTGTTCGACGACGTGTGCCCGCACGTGCTGGTCACGAAGGACTCCGGCGGCGCGGCGACGGCGCCGAAGCTGACCGCCGCCCGGGAACGCGGGGTCCCGGTCGTGGTCGTCGACCGGCCGGCGCTCCCCGCCGGGGTGACGTGCGTGCCGGACGTCGCGGCCGCCGTCGGGGCGGTCCTCGCGGCGCCGGTCACGGCTCGATGACCACGACCTCACCGGGTTCCGGGCGTGCGGCCAGCGCGGCGGGGGCCTCGTCCAGGGTGATCCGGCGGGTGACCAGCCGGGACGGGTCGAGCCTGCCGTCGGCGACGAGCTCCATGAGCCGCGGGTAGTCGGCGGCGGCCATCCCGTGGCTGCCGCGCAGCGTCAGCTCCTTCGCGATCATCTCCGGTACCGGGACGACGGGCTCGGCGGCCAGCAGCCCCACCTGTACGAGGGTGCCCTGCCGGCGCAACGCCCGGACGCCCAGCGCGAGCGACTCCGCCCGCCCGGCCGCCTCGACGGCGAGCACGGCGCCCCCGTCGCCGACGGCGTCGCGCACCGCGCCGGGCCCGGCGGACGGGTCGACCGTCGCCACCGCGCCGAGCGCCTCGGCCCGCGCGCGGGCCGCGGGTGCCGGATCGGCGACGACGGCCCCGGCGCCGAGCGCGCCGGCGATCAGCACGGCCGACAGCCCCACCCCGCCGGCGCCGAGCACGAGCACCCGGTCGCCCGGCCGGATCCCGCCCCGGTCGACGAGTGCCCGGTACGCCGTCGCGACCCGGCAGCCGAGCAGTGCCGCGCCGGCGGCGTCGACGTCGTCGGGGACGCGCACCAGGTTGTGGTCGGCGTGGTGCAGCTGGACGAGCTCCGCGAACGAGCCGGGGTGGGTGAACCCGGGCTGCTCCTGGTCGGGGCACACCTGGGTCTGACCGGCCGCGCAGTGCGCGCAGGTCCCGCAGCCGCAGACGAACGGCGTCGTCACCCGGTCACCGGCCCGGAACCGGGTCACCGCGGACCCGGTCTCCACGATCCGTCCGACCAGCTCGTGGCCCGGCACGATCGGCAGCTCGACGCCGTCGTCGTGGCCGGCCCAGGCGAACCGGTCGCTCGCGCACAGGCCCGTCGCCTCCACCCGGACGACGACGGAGGTCGGCCGCACCCGGACGTCCGCGAACGACTCGACGGTCGGTTCGACACCGAACCCGGTGACCAGCACGGCGCGGCTCACCGTGCCGCCCCCAGGTCGAGGACCATCAGGACGAGCCCGGGCCCGTCGCCGTCCCCGCTCTCCCGGAACCCGGTGCGGGTGTAGAACGCCCGGGCCCGTGCGTTGTCCGGCTCGACCTTCAGCGTCAGGCTCCGGGAGCCGTGCTCGCGCGCCACGGCGACGACGGCGTCGACCAGCTCCGTCGCCAGGCCGGTGCCGCGGGCGTCGGGGCGGACCCACATGCCGTAGAGCAGGCCGTCGTCGTCGCCGGTGCGCCGCCAGCCGACGGTCCCGGCCGGCGTCCCACCGAGGTGGGCGCCGAAGCGGACGTGCTCGGTGAGCACCTTCCGCCAGGCGGCCTCGGCGAGCCCGGCCTGCTCCCGGAAGAACTCGCTGGCCTCGCCGAACGCGTCCCGCAGGGAGGCGAGCCGGACCTCCCGGGCGAGCTCCCAGTCGTCCGGCCCGAAGCGGCGCACCCTCGTCACCGGCGAGACGTTAGCGTCACCGGGCGTGAGTACGCCCCGCGACGCCGTCGCCCGGACCTGGTACTTCGTCCTCGCCGTCCTGGTCGCGATCGCCCTGGTCACGCAGATCGTCCTGATCGTCCAGGGCGGACCCGACGTGAACACCGGGGAGGCGGGCCCGCTCGCCCCGGTGGGCACCCGGCTGGTGCGGCTGTTCAGCTTCTTCACGATCCAGTCGAACCTCCTCGTGCTGGCACTGGCGGTCGGACTCGCGCTCGACCCGGCCCGCGACGGCCGCGGCTTCCGGGTACTGCAGCTCGACGCGCTCCTCGGGATCACGGTGACCGGGGTGGTCTTCGCCGCGCTGCTCTCCTCGGTCGTCACCGTCACCGGGGTCGCCTGGGCGGTGGACCTCGTGTTCCACCGGATCGCGCCGGTCGCGGTGCTGGCGGGCTGGCTGGTGTTCGGCCCGCGCCCGCGGATCGACGGCCGCACCGTGGCCTGGGCCTGTGTGTGGCCGGTCGCGTGGCTGGTCTACACCTTCGTCCGCGGCGCGCTCGTCGACTGGTACCCGTACCCGTTCCTGGACCTGCGGGTGATCGACGCCGGCACCGCCGCGACGACCGTCGGGGGCGTGGTCGCCGGGGCGGTGCTGCTGGCACTGCTGCTGTGGTGGGCCGACCGGCGGCTCAGCCGGTCGTCGTCCCACCCGGTCCGTAGTGACGTGGGGTGAAGACGACCGGTTCGCCGCCCCGCTCGACGACCCGGGTCGTCGACGACCCGACGACGACGAGCGTCCGCATGTCGACCAGCTCGGGGTCCAGCTCGCCCAGTGTGGTGACGACGATCCGCTCGCCCGCGCCGCCGACGTCGCGGCCCAGCACGACCGGGGTGCCGGGGGAGCGGTGCTCCAGCAGCACGTCCCGGGCCGCCCCGACCTGCCACGGGCGGGCCTTCGAGCGCGGGTTGTAGATCGCGATCGCGAGGTCGGCCGCGGCGGCCGCCCGGAGCCGGTCGGCGACGACGTCCCACGGCTTGAGCCGGTCCGACAGCGAGATCATCGCGTGGTCGTGGCCGAGCGGCGCGCCGACGGCCGCCGACACCGCCTGCGCGGCGGACAGCCCGGGCAGCACCCGGACCGGGACGTCGGCGTACTTCTCCTGGGCGGCGACCTCCAGCACGGCGGTGGCCATCGCGAAGATCCCCGGGTCACCCGCGGAGACGACGGCGACCCGCCGCCCGGACGCGGCCAGGTCCAGCGCGTGCGCGGCCCGGTCGGCCTCGACCCGGTTGTCGGACGCGTGCCGGGTCTGCCGCGGGTTCGACGGGACCCGGTCCAGGTAGGGCCCGTACCCGACGAGATCGTCGGCCCCGGCCAGCGCGGCGGCGACCTGCGGGGTCAGCCAGTCCCGCCCGGCCGGCCCGGTCCCGACGACGACGACCTCGCCCGGCCCGAGCCCGGCGGCCGCGGCCGTGCCCGCGACCGGTTCCGGCCCGCCCGGCACCGAGGCCGCGACCTCACCCGGCACCAGCGCGATCGCGAAGTACGGCACGTCACCGGGGTCCACGTCGGACAGAGCGCCGGTGCGCTGGCCGTCCATCGTGGCCCGCTCGACGTAGCGGGCACGGTCGAGCTTCCCGGCGTCGGCGAGCGCGTCGCGGACGGTGCCGAAGGTCCGCCCCAGCTTCATGACGGCGGCCGAGTCGGTGTCGGCGAGCCGGCGCGCCAGCTCCTCGCGGGGCAGCGTGCCGGGCAGCACGGTGAGCACCTCGTCGCGCTCGACGAGCGGCTGCCCGAGCGCGGCCGAGGCGCCGCCGATCGAGGTGACGCCCGGGACGACCTCGGCGCGGAAGCGGCCGGCGAGCCGCTTGTGCATGTGCATGTAGGAGCCGTAGAAGAGCGGGTCGCCCTCGGCGAGCAGGACGACGTCGCGGCCGGCCTCCAGGTGGGCGGCCAGCCGGGCCGCGGCCTCCGTGTAGAACTCGTCGATCGCGCCCTGGTAGCCGCCGGGGTGGTCGGTGGTCTCGGTCGTGACCGGGTAGACCAGCGCCTCCTCGACGGCGGTGCCCGACAGGTGCGGCTCGGCGATCCGCCGCGCGATCGAGCGGCCGTGCCGGGCCGAGTGGTAGGCGACGACGTCGGCCTCCCGGATCAGCCGGGCCGCCTTGATGGTCGTCAGCTCGGGGTCGCCGGGACCGAGGCCGACGCCGTAGAGGGTGCCGGAGCCGGGGCGCACGTCGCTCACGGGATGATCTCCTGCTCGTGGGCCAGCGCGTTGAGCGCGGCCGCGGTGATCGCCGAGCCGCCGCGGCGGCCGTGCACGACGAGGTGCTCCAGGTCGGTGCGCTCGGCGAGGGCCTGCTTGGACTCGGCCGCGCCGATGAACCCGACCGGGATGCCGACCACGGCGGCCGGTCGCGGCGCGCCCCGGTCGATGAGGTCGAGGAGGTGGAACAGGGCCGTCGGGGCGTTCCCGACGGCGACGACGGCGCCGTCGAACCGGTCCGCCAGGAGCTCCAGCGCGGCGGCCGACCGCGTGTTGCCGATCTCGGCCGCGAGGCCGAGCACGCGCTCGTCGCGCAGCAGGCAGAGCACCTCGTTGCCGGCCGGGAGCCGGGCCGCTGTGACGCCCGAGGCGACCATCATCGCGTCGCAGATGATCGGGCCGCCTGCCTTCAGCGCGCTCCGGGCGGCGTCGACGACGCCCGCCGACGCGGCGATGTCCGCCGCGAGATCGACCTGCCCGCAGGCGTGGATCATCCGGACGGCGACGTCCTCCGTCCCGGGCGGCAGCCCGGACAGGTCCGCCTCGGCGCGGATCGTCGCGAACGAGCGCCGGTAGATCTCGGCGCCGTCGGTGATGTAGTCGTAGCCGCTCAGTGGTGGCTCCTCGGTCGGTCGTGCGGGGTCGGGGGTGCGGGATCCGCGGGCGGGCAGCCGCACGGTGGGGTGGCTGCGCGGGGCAGCGGGGGTGGCGTGGGCCCGTCCGGCCCGTCGTCGTCGCGGGTGATCAGCGGGAGCGGGTGTGCGGGGCCCGTGCCGTCGCGCAGGTAGGCCCCTGGCTCGGTGGCGACGGCGTCGGTGTGCGGGGTGTGCGGGGCGCCGCAGCGGCGGGCACAGCCGGAGACGTGCACGGTGGCCGTGTCCCCGGTCCGGAGCAGGGCGCGGGCGTCGCCGCGGACGTCGGCCAGCGACTTCGCGCACCCGGGGGTGCCGGCGCAGGCGCTGACCCGCAGGGCCGGGTGCCCGGGATCGACGACGAGCCCCGTGTCCCGCAGTGCCGTCCGTGCCGTCCGTGCGTCCGGGTGCGGGCCGGGGAGGACGAGGGTCCGCCACGGCGTCACGAGCAGCTCCGGGGCGTGCCCGGCGAGCACCTCCAGCTGGGCCACCGACAGTTCACCGAGCACCGGCGCCACCCCCAGCGCACCACCACCGAGCTCCCCGACCCGGCCGTGCCCACCCTGCTCGCCCGCCCCGGTGCCGTCGAGCGTGGCGTCCGGGCGCCGCGCACCGCCCGGACGCGACGCCCGGTGGGGCCCGGACAGGGTGTCCGCGAGACGGCGGGCGGCGTCGGGGAGCTCGGCGGCGCGCCAGGCGCGGGCGGCGGGATCGGCGGTGTGGGTGTCGCGCAGCTCCAGGAACGCGGCCGCGGCGTCCAGCAGCAGGTCCGGGGCGTCGCCGAGGGCGCAGTGCAGGCCGGTGCCGGTCCCCGCGACGACGAGCTCGCCCGCCGTGACCGAGACGGCGACCCAGCACAGGTCGGGGCGTTCCCCGGCGACGTCGCCGCGGCCGTCGTCGAACGCGATCAGGAACCGCCCGGGCAGCGCGGCGAGCTCCGGCCGGGCGCACAGGCCGCGGTCGAGGGCGGCGGCCAGCCCGCGGACGTCGGCGAGCCCGCCGGTGATCCCCGACAGCGGCGAGGCGAGGACGTTCCGGACGCGTTCGTGGGTGACCGACGGCAGCAGTCCGGCCGCGGCGAGCTCCCGCACCGGGCGCGGGTCACCGGGGTCGAGGCCGCGCAGCTGCAGGTTCCCGCGGGAGGTCAGGTGCACCGCACCGTCGCCCGCGGCACCGGCCAGCGCGGCGACGGCCCGCAGGGCCGCGGCCGTGATCCGCCCGCCGGGCAGCCGGACGCGGGCCAGCGCGCCGTCCGCCGCGAGGTGCGGCGACACGACGCCCGGACAGGCGTCGGCGCGGGTGCGGGCGGTCGTCGGCACGCCGGTCACTGTAGGCACACCGGGCGGTCGCGGGCGCCCGCGCGCGGCGGCGGGATGGGTCACATGCCGCGCGGACGGCGGAGCCGACCCGCTCAGCGACCGTCGGGCAGGTAGCGGCGGGCGCCGGAGTACGCGTCGTCGAACCGGACCGGGGTGACCCGCACCGGCGTCGCGGCGTCGAAGGCCTCGATCATCCGGCCGTCACCCGCGTAGATCGCCACGTGTGTCGCGGGGGAGCCCCAGAACAGCAGGTCACCGGGCTGCAGGTCGTCCTTTGCGACGGCGCGGCCGCCGCGCTGCTGGTCGGAGGCGTCCCGACCGATCGTGACGCCGTGCAGGGCGTGCACCAGCCCGGTCAGGCCCGAGCAGTCCGGGGCGAATCCGGAGCGCCCGCCCCACAGGTAGGGGCGGTCGAGGAACAGGCGTGCGGTCCGCACCAGGTCCTCACCGGTCGGCGGGGCGGGGTCGCCGATCCGGACGTGCCGGGCGTCGGCCCACGCGGTACCCCCGTCGGGCAGCGCGAGTTGCACGCTCCCGGCCCTGCCCGCCAGGACGGGGAGCCGGGTCCCGGCGCTGATCTCGAGCTGCCGGCCGGCGCGGGCCACGTCGTCGTACAGCCAGGTCGTGGCGACGCCGTCGACGGTCCCGGCCGGCATCGCCGACGCGAGCCCGGCGAACGCCGCCCCGCCGGTCAGCTGCGCCGCGGGGATCCAGCCGGGGTAGCCGCGGCCGTCCTTGGCGCCGGGCTGGTCAGGCACCACGACCCGCGCCCACCTGGTCCGCCGCTCCAGCACCCGGACCGGGGTGCCGTAGAGGACCTGGGTCTGGGTGCGCGACGCGGTGGTGAGCTCGCGGCGGTCCTCGACGGTCATCGACGCCAGCCAGCCCGCCGGGTCGGCCGGCGCGGACACCGCGGCCCGGTCCCGTGTGCGGGGGCTGGTGGGGGAGGTCCACACCGTCGCCACCGAGACGCCGACGACGGCGCGGTCGCCGGTGACGGGAGCGGTGGGCCCGGCGACCGCCGCGGGGGCGGTGACCGTCGTGACGACGGCCGCGGCGAGCACGGCCAGCGCCGTGCCGAGGACACGGGACGGCGACGGGTGCACGGACACGGGGCCTCCTCCGCTGGACCTGGCACGCCGGGGCCACGGGGATCGCGGCCGGACCGGTCCGGCGTCCGCGACGTGTCCCGGACGCTGTGGGCCAGGGTCCGGCGGCGGGCACGCCGCGACGGGGAGGCGCTCCGGTGGCTCACCCGGTCGGTCCCTCCGATTCGCCCGGGGTGGTGACGGCGGGCACGATCCGCTCTTGTCAATCCCGGCCCGTGCCACCTAGTGTATGCGTATGCACTTGAGCGAATCGGACTTCCGGCGTATCGGTTCCCCGGTCCGGGTGGTCAAGGCGCCGGGTACGGTGGAGACCGCCGACCGTCGCGACCCGGCCGTGGTCGCGACCGTCTCGGAGATGCTGAGCGCCATCGAGTCGGGCGGGATGGACGCCGTGCTGCGGTACGCCCGCGACCTGGACGGGTTCACCGGTGACGACCTCCTGGTCGGCCCCGCCGAGCTCGCCCGGTCCGGTGACGAGCTCCCGGCCGACCTGCGCGAGGCGCTCGACGCCGGTTCCGAGCGGACCCGCCGGTTCGCCTCGATGCAGCGCGCGCACCTGCAGGACTTCGAGTCCGAGGTGCTGCCCGGTGTCGTCTGCGGCCAGCGCTTCGTCCCGGTCGAGAACGTCGGCGCGTACCTGCCCGCCGGTCGCTTCCCGCTGCTGGCCAGCGCGTTCATGACCGTCGGGGTGGCCGGCGTCGCGGGTGTGCCGAACGTCGTCGCCGCCACCCCGCCGTCGCGGAACGGCCGCCCGCACCCGGCCGTGCTCTACGCGGCGCGGATCAGCGGCGCCGAGTCGGTGTACGCGGTCGGCGGTGTCCAGGCGCTCGCCGCGATGGCGTTCGGCCTGCTCGACGGGACGCCGTCGGACATGATCGTCGGCGCCGGCAACGCCTATGTCGCCGAGGCGAAGCGCCAGCTCTACGGGCGGGTCGGCATCGACGTGCTGGCCGGCCCGTCGGAGGTCGCGGTGATCGCCGACGACACCGCCGACGCCGCCACCGTCGCCTCGGACCTGCTCGCCCAGGCCGAGCACGGGCCGACGTCGCCCGCGTCGCTGGCCACCACGTCCGAGCGGCTCGCCGAGGAGGTGCCGCGGGAGATCGAGAAGCAGCTCGCGGGGCTGGCCACCGCCGAGATCGCCGGGGCGGCCTGGCGCGACCACGGCACCGTCTACCTCGCCGAGGGCCGCGAGACGGTCGCCGCGATCATGGACACGCTGGCCCCCGAGCACCTCGAGGTGATCGCCGACGACCTCGACTGGTGGCTGGAGCGGCTGCGCAACTACGGCTCGCTGTTCCTCGGCCCCTGGTCGACCGTGGTCTACGCGGACAAGGGGATGTCCGGGACGAACCACGTCCTGCCCACCACCCGGGGCGCCCGGTACGCCGGCGGACTGTCGGTGGCAGGCTTCCTCAAGCAGTTGACCTACCAGCGCGCGACGCGGGACGCGACGCGCACCCAGGCGGAGCCGACGGTGACCGTGTCCGACTTCGAGCAGCTGGTCGGCCACCGGGACAGCGCCCGGATCCGGCTGGACGCATTGCGTGACTGAGGTCGGCGCATGCGTATGTACCTCAACGGAGAGGAAGGCGTGATGCGTGCACGACGCCCGGTCGTGGCCGTCGTCGCGGTGGTGACGGCCCTGCTCCTGGCCGGCTGCGGCGCCGGATCGCGGACCCCGGCGGCCACGGCGACGGTGGTGCCCTGTGACTTCCCGCCGCCGCCGTCGAGCGTCGACGTGAACGTCCTGGCCTACAACTCGTCGGCCATCGACCCGTTCACCAACTCGATGGTGCGCAGCTGCTCGAAGGACGGTGTCGAGCTGCACCACGAGCCCATCGACTACGCGGGCCAGTCGCAGAAGACGATCGCGACGCTCGCCGGTCGGTACGGCACGTACGACATCCTGGAGACCTACGGCCAGGTCGTCCCGCAGCACGCGGCGAGCGGCAAGATCCACCCGCTGGACGGGCTCGCCGAGAAGTACGGCGAGCAGTACGACCTGGACCGGCTGAACCCCGCGATGCGCGAGGCCATGTCCTACGAGGGGAAGCTCTACGCGGTCCCGATGCAGGCCCAGGTGTACGTCACGGCCTACCGCAAGGACGTGTTCGACCGGCTCGGCCTGCAGCCGCCGCGGACCTTCGCCGAGCTGCGCGACGTCGCCGCGACGATCCAGCGCGAGGGCGGGATCCGCTACCCGCTGGCGCTGCCGCTGCTGGCCAGCTCGGACATCGCGACCGCCTACGACTCGGCGCTCGGCTCGCTGGGCATGGACTACGTGGACCGGCGGACCGGTCGGCCCAACTTCGACACACCGCAGGCGGCGGAGGCGTTCGAGCAGCTGCGCTCGCTGATGCCCTACATGGATCCGCAGGTGACGACGTTCGCGCAGCCGGCCGTCCAGCAGCAGATGTACAACGGCTCCGCCGCCATGGCGATCATGTTCAGCGGCCGCATGAAGGACCTCACCGAGCTGGAGAACAGCCGGTTCGCCGGTGACTTCGCGTTCGCACCGCCGCCGTCCGTGGCGGGCGGGCCCGTCCTCTACAACACGCTGTCGGTCGACGGGTGGGCGATCCCGGAGAACACCGACGTCGACAAGGACCTGCTGTTCCACATGGTCGCGGCCGCGGTCGGGCCGGAGTCGTCGAAGGCTGCGGTGCCGGGGGCGTTCCCGGCGCGCGAGGGCATGGTCACCCCGGACAGCAGCCCGTTCGCGGAGGCCCAGCTGGACGCGATCGACCGCGCCCCGCCGCCGGAACCGTTCCCGTGGACGCCGCGGATCGCCACCGCCATCCCCTCGATCGTGGCCGACGTGGTGTCCGGCCGGACGTCGATCCCGGACGGCCAGGCGCAGATGCAGGACGTCGCCACGAAGATCGTCGCCGAGTACCGCCCCATCGGCTGAGCAGTCCCGTTCCCGAACCGATCCCACCCCACGAGAGCGAGGTGAGGCGATCATGCGGAGGCGCGAGTTCCTCGGTCTGGTCTCCCCGAGCCTGCTGGTGATGCTCGGCCTGCTGCAGTTCCCGCTCTACAAGACCGTGGAGTGGAGCCTGCAGCGGGTGAACTACGGCGAGCCCGGCACGTTCCTCGGCCTGGACAACTACGCCCAGGCCCTGTCCGACCCCCGGCTCGGCCGGGCGGTGCTGTTCACCGTCGGCCTCACCGCGGCGGTGATCGCGGTGCTGCTCGTCGGCGGCTACCTGCTCGCCGTCCTGGTGAACGGGCTCGGCCGCTCGCGCCCGTGGGTGCTGGGCGTGCTGCTGGTGTCCTACGTGGTCCCGAACGTCGTCGGCGCCACGATGTTCTCCTGGCTGTTCGACTCCAACTTCGGTGGCGTCGTCAACTACCTGATCACCGAGCTCACCGGGCAGGAGATCCTCTGGTTCACCGATCCCTGGGCGAACCGGGTCATGGTCGGACTCAACACCGTCTGGTTCATGCTCCCGTTCGCGATGCTGGTGATCCTCGCCGGGCTCCAGGGGGTCCCGCCGGAGGTCGTCGAGGCCGCCCGGATCGACGGCGCCACCGGCTGGCGGGTGCACTGGCACGTCATCGTCCCGAGCATCCGGGGCGTGCTCACGTTCGTCTCGATCATCTCGATCATGGACGTGCTGCGGACGTTCGACCAGCTGATACCGCTCTCCCCGCAGGCACCGCAGATCGGCAACGAGTCGATCATGCTCTACATCTACAACATCGCGTTCCAGGACGGCGGCCAGCAGCTGGGGCTCGGGAGCGCGATCAACGTGCTGCTGATCCTCCTGATCGTGCTGCTGCTCTCGCCCTTCATCCGGGACATGGCCAAGGAAGCGCGCCAGTGAGCACCGTGCAGACCGCCCCGCCTGCGACACCCTCCGGGCCGATCGCCGACCCCGGTCCCGAACCCGTCCGGCGCCGCCCCCGCGGGCGCGCCGTCCTGGTCGGGGGCATGGTGCTCCTGATCTGCTGGGCGATGCTCAGCCCGGTGATCTGGACGGCGATGTCGGTCACCAAGCCGACCGACGTCGCGTTCCTGGATCCGCCGGTGTTCACCTGGGCGCCGACGTTCACCGCGTTCGTCGACCTGTGGCAGACCACCGAGTTCCACAAGTACCTGCTGAACACCGTGGTCGTCGCCGTGATCAGCACGGTGATCGCGCTGGTCATCGGCATCCCGGCGGCCTACGCACTTCCCCGGCTGGGTCTCGGTGGCGCTGCTGATCGCGGCCCTGATCTTCCGGGCGCTGCCGCGGTTCGCCGTGGTGCTCCCGATGTACGACCTCTCCCGGGCGCTCGGCATCTACGACACCACGTTCGCGGTCGCCGCGGCGCTGGTGGCGATCAACCAGCCGTTCTCGATCTGGTTGCTGCGCAACTTCTTCGCCGAGATCCCGAAGGAGCTCGACGAGGCGGCGATGCTGGACGGCTGCAGCCGCTTCCAGATCCTCTGGCGGGTGATGGTGCCGCTGATGGGGCCGGGGATCCTGACCGCGGGGATCTTCATGTTCCTGTTCGCTTTCCAGGAGTACCTGACGGCAAACGTGCTGACCGACGTCGCGGCCAGAACGGTGCCGGTCTTCATCGCCACCCAGCTCGGGCAGACGCTGCCGATGCTCCAGCAGGCCGGTGCCGCCGCGGTCCTGCTGACGCTCCCGGTGATCGGCTTCGCCTTCATCGCCCAGCGCTACCTCGTCGCCGGCCTCGGCGCCGGGTCGGTGAAGGGCTGAGCGTGCCGGGATCACCGTCGCCGGCCGTGCCGCTCGTCCTGCTGCCGGGCATGAACTGCTCGGCCGGGATGTGGGGCCCGGCCGGCGCCGGTGCCGTGCACGCGGAGCTCGACCGGACCGGCATCGACGCCCAGGTCGACGCGCTGCTCGACGTCCTCCCGGACCGGTTCGCCCTCGCCGGCCTGAGCCTCGGCGGGATCGTCGCGATGGCGCTGACCCGGCGGGCCCCGGAGCGGGTCGCCGGGCTCTGCCTGCTCGCGACGAACGCGGGCCCGCCGACCGACGGGCAGCGCGCCGCCTGGGCCGCCCAGCTCACGCGTCTCGACGACGGCGCCACCGCCCGGGAGCTCCAGCCGCTCGACCTCCTGCTGGCGGACCGCACCCTGGACGACCGTGCCCTGCAGATGGCCGACGAGGTCGGGGAGCGTGCGCTCGCCGCCCAGCTCCGGTTGCAGGGCACCCGGATCGACGAGCGCCCGGGGCTCCGGTCGGTGGCGGTCCCCACCCTGGTGCTGGCGGGGGAGCGGGACCGGCTCTGCCCGGTCGAGCGGCACACCGAGATCGCGTCGCTGGTCCCCGGGGCGGACCTGCACGTGGTGCCCGGCGCCGGGCATCTGCTGCCGATGGAGGAGCCGGACACCGTCGCGGGCCTGATGGGCGGGTGGCTGGACGAGGTGCGGGCGCAGGCCGGCGCCGGGGCACACTGAGCCCGCCGCGACCGCCCGGTGCTGTGGGCTCGCCCAGCGCAGCCGGCGCGGCGACTCGGGACGAAGCGGGACGTGTCAACGAGGCGCACGAGCGGGTCGTCGCCGCCCGGCGCAGGGCCATGGACGTGGCCACGAGTCGCACGGCCGCGGAACGGGCCACGAGTCGCACGGGCCGAGCCGTCGTCAGGTCCCTTTCGGGAGATCGCTGCCCAGGTAAGCGACTTTCCCGGATGCACCAGTCGGGAGCACCCGGTACGTGACGGGCGGTGACTGTCCCGACCGGCTCGTCGACGTGCCGGTCGTGGCGGTGCCGGATCGTGGAGGCGCCGATGCCCGTTCCCGTCGCGACGCCCGTGCATGAGGCGCGCCAGGCCCACACCCGTCCCCGGCGACCCGGCGACCCGGCGACCCGGCGCGTTCCGCGGAACGCGGCGCGAGCCGGACGTCGATGCGGCGACGCACCCCGTCACCGGGCCGCGCACCCCACGCGACGGGTGCGTCGACCCGGCACGGGGTGCGCCGGCCGGGCACGGGGTGCCGGGACGTGGGCTGGTCAGTCCTTTGCTGCGGCGAGTCCGCGGAACGACGCCATCATCACCGCGGTCAGGTTGTAGGCGACGAGCTGCGCCCCGTCGGCGAACGACTGCGCCGCCGCCTCCGCCGAGCCCGCCAGATCGGCGCGGACCGCACCGCGCCCGGAATCCCGGACCGTGCCTCGCTCCGAGCCCTGCCCCGAGCCTCGCTCCGAGTCCCCGGCCGCGCCACGCTCCGGTGCGGGGGCCCCGGCAGTGCCCGCGGAGCCGTGGACCGCTGGATCGCCGTTGACCGACGCGAGCAGCTCGGCGACCGTCGGATCCGCGTCGGTCCGGGATGCCCCCAGGTCGGCGACGCCGACCAGGTAACCGTCGATCCCGTCCACCCCGACGATCTCGCCGGCCCGGCTGATCGCGCCCGGTGACTCGAGCATCGCCAGGACCAGGACGTCGTCGGCGGACGCCCGGTGCTCGTCGGGGGTGACGCTGCCGAACCGGCCGGCCCGCGGGTACGTCGCGAAGCCACGCGTCCCGTGCGGCGGGTACCGCAGCGCGCCGGCGAGCGCGGTCGCCTGCGCGACGTCCTCGACGTGCGGTGCGACGATCCCCCGGGCGCCCTGGTCGAGGGCCCGCTGGGCGAGGTGGTGCTCGTCCTCCCCGGGCCGGACGAGCACGGGGAGATCGTGCGCGTCGGCGAAGGCGATGTGCGTGCGCAGCATCCCGACGTCGGCCGGGCCGTGCTCGCAGTCGATCAGCACGAAGTCCAGGCCGGCGACGGCGAGCATCTCGACGATCTCCTCGCACGGCATCCGGACCAGGGCGCCGGTGAGCCGTTCCCCGGCAGCGACCCGGGCCCTCACGCGATCATCCCTGCGGACAGGTCGACGTCGGCGCCGGACAGGCCCGGCATCCCGAGCATCGCGACGACCGACGCACCGACCTCGTCCTCGGTGATCATCCGGCCGAGCGCGGCGCGCCCGACGAACGCCTGCCGGGCCGTCTCGACGTCGGTCCCGGTCCGCTCCGCCTCGAGGGCGAAGTTGCGGTCCATCCGATCGCCCTCGACCGGCCCGGGGGACAGTGCGTTCACCCGGACCCCGGCCGGCCCGGCCTCGAAGGCGAGCGTCGAGGTCAGGCCGAGCACCGCGACCTTCGACGCGCAGTACGGCGTCCGCCGGGTCAGCGGCCGCTTGCCCGACACCGACGCCACGTTGATCACGTCGCCGTCGCCCCGGTCGAGCATCGCGGGCAGGAACGCGCGGCAGACGAGGTAGGTGCCGCGGACGTTGACCGCGAACACCTCGTCCCACTCCTCGGGCGTGACCTCGACCAGCGGCGCGACCGGCCCGGCGATCCCGGCGTTGTTCACGACGATCGAGATCTCCTCGCCGGCCAGCCGGGCGGCGAGGTCCTCGACCGACGCAGGGTCGGCGACGTCGCACACCTCCGCCCGCGCGGCGGGACCGATCCGGGCCGCGGTGGCGTCCAGGACGTCCGGGCGCCGCCCGGCCAGCACGACCCGGGCGCCGGCCCGGGCCAGGTGCGACGCGATCGCCGCACCCAGCCCGCTGCCGCCGCCGGTCACCAGCGCGGTGCGCCCCGTGACCGGCCCGCTCACGACCCGGCCACCGGGGACGGGGTGGCGGTGACCTCGTCGAGCCAGGCGAACCGGTCGCCGCCGTGACGCCAGGCGCGCAGGTCACCGGAGCGGGCGTGGCCCTCGAACAGCTCGACCCGCGACGCCCGCCCGCACACCCGGCCGAGGTCGGCGCTCGCCGCCGGGTCGCGCACCTCCTGGTAGGTGCAGGTCTTCAGGTACTTCCCGACCCAGAGACCGCCGGTGTAGCGGGCGGCGCCGAGGGTGGGCAGCACGTGGTTGGTGCCGATCACCTTGTCGCCGTAGGAGACGCAGGTGTTCTCGCCGAGGAACAGCGCCCCGTAGTTCCGCATCCGGTCCAGCGCCTCGCGCGGCTCGGCGGTGAACACCTGCACGTGCTCGGACGCCAGGTCGTCGGCGACCCGCCACATCTCGTCGGCGTCGTCGCAGACCACGATCCGGCCGTGGTCGCGCCAGGCGGGCCCGGCCATGTCGTTCGTGGGCATCCCCGGCAGGATCCTCCCGACGAGGTCGAGGACCTCGCGGCCGAGCCGCTCGGAGGTCGTGACCAGCACGGCGGGGGAGTCCGGGCCGTGCTCGGCCTGCGAGAGCAGGTCGACGGCGACGGTCAGCGGGTCCGCGGTGTCGTCGGCGATCACCAGGATCTCTGTCGGGCCGGCGAACAGGTCGATGCCGACCTCGCCGAAGAGCTGCCGCTTGGCCTCCGCGACGTAGGCGTTGCCCGGTCCGGCCAGCATGTCCACCCCGGACACGGACTTCGTGCCCAGCGCCATCGCGGCCACCGCCTGCACCCCGCCGAGGAGGTGGATCTCGTCGGCACCGGCGAGGTGCATCGCCGCGACCGTGGCCGCCGGGATCTCACCGCGGATCGGCGGGGTGGCGGCGACGACGTTCGGCACCCCGGCGGCCTTGGCGGTCACGATCGTCATGTGGGCCGACGCGGTCAGCGGGTACCGCCCGCCGGGCACGTAGGCGCCTGCCGAGGAGACCGGCACGTGCCGGTGCCCGAGGACGACGCCGGGCAGCGTCTCGACCTCGACGTCGTGCATCGAGTCCCGCTGGGCGCGGGCGAAGCCCCGCACCTGGTCCTGCACGAACCGGATGTCGTCGACGACCTGCCCCGGGAGCGAGGCGATCAGCTCGTCGACCCGCTCCGGCGAGAGCCGGAACGACTCGGGCTCCCAGCCGTCGAACCGGGCCGAGTACTCCCGCACGGCCTCGTCCCCGCGGTCCCGGACGTCGGCGATGATCGCCCGGACCCGCTCCGCGACACCGTCGTCGCTGCGCCTCGTGACCGATCCCGACGCGCTCTTGAGTTCCTGCGACATACCGCCCTCTCTTGGTGGCATACGTATGCGCTGTGATTCCGCAGTGAACGGTGGCGGCGCTCCGCTGTCAAGGGGGCGGGTCGCTGGGCACTAGGCTCGACGGCCGGCGCAGGAAGGGCGGAGATGGTCACCAGTCGCGACGTGGCGAGGCTCGCAGGGGTGTCGCAACCGACGGTGTCGCGGGCACTGACCGACCATCCGCGGGTCTCGGCGGCTACCAAGCGCAAGGTCCGCGAGGCGGCGCTCGCGCTCGGGTACTCGACGAACGCGATCGGCCGGGCACTGTCGGTGGGCCGGTCGAACCGGATCGGCCTGGTCGTGGCGGACCTGGACAACCAGTTCTGCGCCAACATGATCGGCCCGCTGCACGACGAACTGGAGCGGCTCGACCACGAGCTCGTGCTGATCACCGAGTCGGCGGGCAGTGCCCCGCTGGCGGAGCGGGTGTCGGCGCACGGGCTGGCCGGCGTCGTCCTGTCCACGACGACCGTCGACTCGATCCAGCCCGCCCGGCTGCGGGACCGCGAGGTGCCGTTCGTCTACCTCAACCGCACGGCGCCGAGCGTCCCGGCCGACGCCGTGACCGTCGACCCGGAGCCCGGGGTGCGCGCGGTCGTCGCCGAGGCCGTGCGGCTCGGGCACGCCCGGATCGGCGCGATCTTCGGTCCGCGCAACACCAGTACCGGTGAGCTGCGCGAACAGGTCGTCCGCACCGTTCTCGACGAGCACGGGCTGGCGCTGGCCCAGCGCGACGTCCTGCACGGCCCGTTCGACTTCGCCACCGGCCGGGAGGGCTTCCGCACGCTGCACGAGCGGGCGGGCGGGCCGACCCTCCTGCTGTGCGGCAACGACGTCGTCGCGCACGGCGTGCTCGACGCGGCCGCCGGGGCCGGCGTCCCGGTGCCCGGGCACGTCTCGGTCGTCGGGTTCGACGACCTGCCCGTCTCCGGCTGGGCGATGGTCCGGCTGAGCACCATCGCCTACGACATGGACGAGGTCGCCCGCGAGTCGGCGCGGCTGCTGGTGTCCCGGCTGCGCGCCCCGGGTGCGGAGCCGGCGCACGTCGTCTACCCGACGCACTACGTCGCCCGCTCCACGGTGGCCGAGCCCCGGGCCTGAGCGATCCCCGCGGAGCCCTTGCCCGGCGTTTGTGCATACGCATACAGTCGATCGGGAACGGACTCCAGCGAGGAAGGACGACCATGGCGCTCGACCCGGTCGCGTACCAGCCCTACAACGACCCGGACGACTTCATCCGGGAGGTGACCGACCGGATCTGGGTCCAGCGCGACGTGTCCTACATCGTCGACAACTACGAGCCGGACTCGATCGTCCACGGCGGTCTCGGCACCGTCATCGGCCGCGACGGCGTCATCGACGGCAGCCTGATGCGGATCGCGGGCACCCCGCAGCACATCGGCGTCGCCGAGGACGTCGTGTGGGAGGCGCGCGGCGACGACGCGTTCCTCAGCTCCCACCTGATCTTCTCGGCCGACGAGATCCTCGTCGACGGCGTCGTGAAGCGGATCCGCAAGCGCAACATCGCCAACTGCCTCTACCGGCGCGGCCGGATGGTGGAGGAGTGGGTGGTGCGCGACGAGCTCGCGAACTGCCTGCAGATGGGGATCGACCCGGCCGAGGCGGCGCTCGCGCAGCGCTTCCGCGGATTCCAGGGCTCGATGACCGAGGAGCCCCCGAAGGACGTGCTCGCGGTCGGGGACAGCGGCCCGCGCCCGGACGACTTCCGGCCGGAGTGCGAGATGGTGCTGGAGTTCATCGACGAGGTCTGAAACTCCCGGCGCTACCAGAAGGTCGCCGACTACGCGCACCGCGACCTGTTCCTGCACACCGTCGGCGACCAGACCGTGCTGCGCCCGGACGGCTACCAGCGCGACCTGCTCTCCCTCGTCGCCCCGTTCCCGGACGCCCGGTTCGAGATCCGCGACGTGCAGACCAACCACACCGAGCGCTACGCCGGCCTGCGGGTCGCCGTGACCTGGGTGATGCGCGGGACCTACCGCGGCACCCCCGACTTCGGCCCGCTCACCGGCGAGGAGACCGAGCTGCTCGGCATCTCGCAGTTCCTGGTCCAGGACGGCCGGATCGTCAAGGAGTTCCGGGTCTACGACGAGATCGCGCTGCGCGCCCAGATCAACGCCGGCCGCACCGACGAGTTCACCGACACCAACATCTACTGACCACACGTCACGATCGGGAGCACTGACATGCACGACACGGTGGTCGGCCCGGACGAGATCGTCCGGCGCACCGTCCGGCACGCCGACTGGGTCCCGTGCAAGGCAGCCTTCATCGACTGCCGCACGCCCGGGTCCGACTGGAAGGACAACTACTCCTTCATCGGCCCCGGCGTCACCCAGAACGCGTCGCAGCACGTGAACCTGCGCGAGCCGCACGGGTTCAACCTCGGTGCCGCGGGCATGCCGAACGGCACCACGAACAGCCTGCACCTGCACTTCACGGCCGAGGTGTTCATCAACTTCGGTGGCGACTACCTGCTGCGGTGGGGGCCGGACGGCACCCAGGGCGAGTACCGCAGCGTCGACGGCGACATCGTCTCGGTGCCGCCGTGGATCTTCCGCGGCTTCACCAACGAGGGCCCGGACGAGGGCATCCTGCTCACCGTCCTGGGCCGCGACGACACCGGCGGCATCATCTGGGGCCCGACCGTCCTGGAGAACGCGGCCGGGCACGGGCTCTACCTCACCGCCGACAACCGGCTGATCGACACGGTGGCGGGCGACGAGGTCCCCGACGACGTCGCGCTGATCCGGCCGATGGCCCAGGCCGAGATCGACAAGCTCGACGTCTACACCGCGGAGCAGTTCCGCGGCCGCGTCGTGCACGAGGCCGACCGCACCTGGGTCGACGAGCCCTACCTCTGCTCGCGGGTGCCGGGCGGGGCCGCCGAGCTCAGCCCGGTGATCGGGTACGGCACGGTCGAGAGCCGCACCGCCGTGCCCCGGCTCGCCGAGCCGCACGGCTTCAGCCTGGCCTGGCTGCGCGCCGAGCCGGGGGAGGGCGTGCTCACCCACCGGCACGACGCGACCCAGGTCCTCACCGCGAAGGCCGGGCGCTGGGCCGTCACCCTCAACACCGGCGACGACGAGCGCACCGTCGAGATCGGACCGTTGGACACCGTGTCGGTCCCGCCCGGTGCGTGGCGCTCGGTCCGCCTGCTCGACGCCGGCCCGGGCCGGTCCGCGACGTCCGGCACCGGCGAGCTGCTGGTCGTCACCGGTGGCGACGGGCGGGTCCGTCCGGAGTGGAGCGACGACGTCGTCGCCGGCGCGCGGGAGCGCGGCCGGATGCTCGATGCCGACGGCTACCTCGCCCCCGCGGCCGTCCTCGCGTTCGCGACCGAGGACGACTGAGGGCCCGGCACCGATGGACGCGGCGACCACGGAGCGACCGACCGGCCCGGTCACGGTCGCCGCGTGCCGGATCCCGGCCCGGATCGACCGCCCCGACCCTGCGATCGCCGAGCGCAGCGTGCGCGAGGCGGTCGCGGGCGGGGCCCGGCTCGTCGTGCTGCCGGAGCTCGCGGTCTGCGGCTACGCCTTCACCGACGCGGCCGAGGCGCGCGCGGCCGCCGAACCGCTGGACGGGCCCACCGTCGGACGGTTCGCGCGGCTGACCGCGGAGCTGGGCTGCGTGCTCGTCGCCGGTCTGGCCGAGCTCGCACCGGACGGGCGGGTGTACTCGAGCGCCGTCGTCGTCGAGGGGGGTGAGCTGCGCGCCGCCTACCGGAAGGCCCACCTGTGGGACCGGGAGGCGGAGCTGTTCTCGCCCGGCGACGCCCCGCCGCCGGTGGTCGCGACCGCGGCCGGGCGGATCGCCCCGATGGTCTGCTACGACCTGGAGTTCCCGGAGTGGGTGCGGGCCGCGGCCGAGGCCGGCGCCGAGATCGTCGCCGCACCGGTGAACTGGCCGTGGCGGCCCATCCCGGACGGGCAGCACCCGCTGGAGGTCGCCAAGGTCCGGGCGGCCGCCGGGGCCTACCGGGTGCACGTCGTCGCCGCCGACCGCTGCGGCACCGAACGCGGCGTCGCCTGGTTCGGCGCCGGCGTCGTCTGCGGGGCCGACGGCCACCTGCTCGCCGGACCCGGCGGACCACCGCCGGGGGAGCCCGGCGTGCTGTACGCCCGGCTCGACCCGGCCGGGGCGCGGGACAAGCGCCTCGGCCCGCACAACCACGCCCTGCGCGACCGCAGGCCCGAGCTGTACCGCGAGACCGTCCCCCCTCCGGAAGGAGCACCACTATGGCCGGCGTGACCTACGACGCGGTGACCCGTCGGTACCCGGGATCCCCCCGGGCTGCCGTCGACGCCCTCGACCTCGAGATCGCCGACGGCGAGTTCCTGGTACTCGTCGGGCCGTCCGGCTGCGGCAAGACCACCTCGCTGCGGATGCTCGCCGGCCTGGAGGACATCGACGGCGGCCGGATCCGGATCGGGGACCGCGACGTCACCGGTGTCGCACCCAAGGAACGCGACATCGCGATGGTGTTCCAGAACTACGCGCTGTATCCGCACATGTCGGTCGCCGACAACATGGGGTTCGCGCTGAAGATCGCGGGGACGCCGAAGGCGGAGATCGCCCGCCGGGTCGCCGAGGCGGCGCGGATCCTCGATCTCGAGCAGTACCTCGACCGCAAGCCGAAGGCGCTGTCCGAAGGCGCTGTCCGGCGGCCAGCGCCAGCGGGTCGCCATGGGCCGCGCGATCGTGCGCCAGCCGCAGGTGTTCCTGATGGACGAGCCGCTGTCCAACCTGGACGCCAAGCTGCGCGTCCAGACCCGCACCCAGATCGCGTCGCTGCAGCGGCGGCTCGGCGTCACCACCGTCTACGTCACCCACGACCAGGTCGAGGCCATGACGATGGGGGACCGGGTCGCCGTCCTGAAGGACGGGCTGCTGCACCAGTGCGCCCCGCCCGGTGAGCTCTACGACCGCCCGGCGGACGTGTTCGTCGCCGGCTTCATCGGGTCTCCGGCGATGAACCTGCTGACCGTGCCGGTGACGGGCGACGGGATCCGGCTCGGCGACGTTCCGGTGCCGGTGGAGCGGGACCTGCTGGCCGGGGCCGGGGAGCGCGTGACCGTCGGTGTCCGGCCCGAGGACCTGAAGCTCGCCGACGAGGGCCTCCCGCTGGAGGTCGACCTCGTCGAGGAGCTCGGTGCCGACGCCTACGTCTACGGCCGCACGCGGATCGACGGCGCCGAGCACGAGCTGGTGACCCGGGTCGACGGGCGCCGTCCCCCGGCCCGGGGTGGCACCGTGCACCTGGTGCCGGATCCGGAGCGCACGCACCTGTTCGGCGCGGACGGGCTGCGGCTGGGCTGATCCCGCCGCGTGCACCGGGCCGGCCCGCCGTCGTCGGTGGGATGGGGGGCGAACGATTACTAGCGGCTCGAACATGTGTTCGAGTACGATCGACGACATGACCGCGGTCCAGGAACCTCCACGCACCGGCCTGCCTGCCGGGGATCCGGGGTTCCCGCAGGTCGATCTGGCGCTGGTGCAGCTGGCGGTGGAGCAGGCCGCGCAGGACGACCTGTCCGGTGTGTCCGAGGCGGAGTTGATCGATCAGATCCAGCAGCTGGAGTCGGTGCAGCACTCCCTCGCGGCGTTGCATGCGACCCGGGTGCGGGCGTTCGCCCGGCTCCATGTGGAGAACGGCATCACCGCTGGACAGACCGACCCGGATCGGCTGCAGCGCGGAGTGGTGGCCCAGGTCGGATTGGCCTGCCGGGTCTCACCGACCGAGGCGCGGCGCCGGGTGAGCGTCGCCCGGGATCTGCACGACGGTCTCGATCACGTCCGTGGGCTGTTCGGCGCCGGTGAACTGAGCGCGGCGAAGGTGGCGGCGGTGGTGAGCGCCTGCTCGGATCTCGACCGCGCCGAACGTGCCGCGGTGGATGTTCGTCTGGCCGGCCACGATCTGACCCGGCTCGGGATCCGGCGATTGCAGGACCTCGCACGCCGCTTCGCCGCCGAGGTCGTGCCGGAGAAGTTCCTCGCTCGGGTCGAGTCCGCCCGCGCCGAGCGCCGGGTCACCCTGCGCCCGGCACCGGACGCGATGACCTTCCTGACCGCGTATCTGCCGGTCGAGCAGGGTGTGGCATGTCTGGTCGCGCTGAACAAAGCCTTCACCGAAGTGTCGGTGAACCCCGCACCACTGACCCGGACCCGCGGGCAGGTCATGGCCGACACCCTGGTCGAGCGCCTCACCGGACAGGCGATGGCGACCGATGTGGATGCCGAGGTCCAGGTCGTGGTGCCGATCGAGGCGCTGCTGGACCCTGACTCACCACTCCCGGCGGAGATCCCCGGCCACGGCCCCGTCCCGGCTGAACTCCTCGCCACGAGCGAGGGGAGGAAGACCCTGCGCCGCCTGATCACCTCCGACGGTGTCGTGATCGGCGGTGACTCCCGTCAGCGCACGTTCACCGGATTGCTGGCCCGGCTCGTGCGGGCGCGGGCGGGGAATCGGTGTACCGAGCCGTACTGCGATGCCCCGGTGCGGCATATCGATCACATCCGGCGGGATGCCGAGGGTGGGGCGACCGACCTCGACAACGGGAGGGGTGTGTGCGAGTTCCACAACCATGTCCGGGAGCAGGCGGGGTGGCGGGTGGCCCGTGGGCCGGACGGCAGGGTGCGGACCACGACCCCGACCGGACACACCTACCTCGCACCCGGCTGAGAGACGACGGGGGAGTCGGTCATGCCGGTTCTATCGATCTCGCCATGTCAGTGGCGACAGCGTCACCGCCGCTTCCGCGACACGTCGCGCGGTCCCGGTGGTCAATGCCGCTCGCCACCCCGAGTACGTACTCGCGCGCCGGCGGATGCACGACGACGGGCGACTCCCGCACCTGCGGGCAGGTGACGCCGTCGAGCGTGCGTACGAACGGTGGACCGGACTCGGCCGGCCGGACCACGGCTCGGTCGAGCTCCTCGCCACCCCGGACGGGCTGACGATCGACGACGGGCGTCCGCGTCACCCCGAGTCCGGCTGACCCACCCGCGTCCGCCCGCTGCGGCGCTCCCACTCAGCCCGGACGTCGTCGCCGGTCGGGCGGGTCAGCAGGGACACCACGACGAACACGACCAGCCCCGACCCGATCCCGGCGAACACCGGCTCGTTCGCGTAGAGGTCGCCGAGGGCCAGCATCGTCCCGAGTGTCGCGACGGTCCCGGTCGCCATCGCGGCCAGTGCCCCGGCGCGGGTGGCGCGCCGCCACACGAGCCCGCCGAGCACCGGCACCAGCAGACCGCCGACGAGGATCCCGTAGGCGAGGGTGAGTGCGGCGACGACCTCCTGGAGCAGGCAGGACACCGCGATCATCACCACCCCGAACCCGGCGACCGCCCACCGGTTCCCGGCGAGTTCGTCGTCGCCGGACGGCCGGCGGAACCGGCCGACCAGGTCCTGGTTGAACACGGTCACGGTCGCCAGCAGCGCACCGCTGGAGGTCGACATGACCGCGGACAGCGCCGCGGCGAGCACCAGGCCGGCGGCGACCGGGGGCATCGCGGCCTCGACGATCGCGGCGAACGCGTCGTCCCGCTCGGCGAGGCCGGGGACGATCACCTGCGCGGCCGTCCCGATCAGCGCGCCCGCGACGCCGTAGGCCAGGCAGTACAGGCCCGCCCCGGTCCCGGCCCAGCGGGCGACGGCGGGGGAGCGGGCGGTGAACACGCGCTGCCAGATGTCCTGGCCGATCAGCAGCCCGAAGCCGTAGGTGACGAAGTAGGTGACGATGGTGCCGCCGCCGATGGAGGTGAGCGACAGGGCGTCGGCCGGGACCGCGGCGGCGAGGCCGTCCCACCCGCCTGCCCGCCACAGCACCATCGGCAGCAGGACCAGGAAGATCCCGACCGTCTTGATCAGGAACTGGACGAAGTCGGTGAGCGTCACCGACCACATCCCGCCGAGCGTGGAGTAGGCCACCACCACGGCCCCGCCGATCAGGATCGACGGCACCCGCTGCAGGTCCAGCAGCACCCCGAAGATCGTCGCGTAGGCGATCGTCGACGTCACCGCCAGCATCAGGGTGTACGCCCACATCACGATCCCGGCGGGCGCGCCCAGGCCGGAGCCGTAGCGGAGCTCCAGCATCTGGCCGACGGTGAACACGCCGAGCCGCTGGATCCGCGCCGAGAACAGCAGCGACAGCACCAGGATCCCGCTGCCGATGGCGACGACCAGCCACATCCCGGAGATCCCGTACTCGTAACCGAGCCCGACCCCGCCGATGGTGGAAGCTCCACCCAGGACGACGGCGGCCATCGTCCCCGAGTACAGCCACGGCCCGAGCCGCCGGCCCGCGACGAGGAAGTCGCTGCGGTCCCGGGTGCGGCGCCGCCCCCAGAACCCGAAGGCGATCATCGCGGCCAGGTAGAGGACGACGACGGCGATGTCCATGTCCCGGATCAGCCCTTCCGGTTGGCGGCCAGCACGGACAGCAGCTCGTAGGCGACGTGCGCCGCGGCGATCCCGGTGATCTCGGCGTGGTCGTACGCCGGGGCGACCTCGACGACGTCGGCCCCGACGACGTCCACCCCGACCAGGGACCGCAGCACGTGCAGCAGCTCCCGGGTGGTCAGACCACCCGCCTCCGGGGTGCCGGTGCCGGGCGCGTGCGCCGGGTCGAGGACGTCGACGTCGACCGAGACGTAGACCGGGCCGGTGCCCAGCCGCCGTCGCATCCGCTCGACGACGGCCGGGACGCCGTCGGTCTGGAACGCGTCGGTGCCGATCACCTGGAAGCCGAGGACCTCGTCGTCGGTGAGGTCGTGCTCGCCGTAGAGCGGCCCGCGGATCCCGACGTGCAGGCAGCGCTGCGGGTCGAGCAGGCCCTCCTCGGCCGCGTTGCGGAACGGCGTGCCGTGGGTGATGTCCGCGCCGAAGTAGGTGTCCCAGGTGTCGAGGTGCGCGTCGAAGTGCACGACGGCGACCGGGCCGTGGGTGCGGGCCACCGAGCGCAGCAGGGGGAGCGCGACGGTGTGGTCCCCGCCGAGGGCGAGCAGCGTGGAGCCGCCGGCACGCAGCCGGTCGGCGGCCTGCTCGATCGTCGCGATCGCCTCGCCGATGTCGAACGGGTTGATCCCCAGGTCGCCGGCGTCGGCGACCTGCTGCGCCGCGAACGGGGAGACCCGTAGCGGCGGGTGGTAGGGCCGCAGCAGCTTCGACGACGCCCGCACGTGCGCGGGGCCGAACCGGGCACCCGGCCGGTAGGAGACGCCGGTGTCGAACGGCAGCCCCAGCACGGTCACGTCGGCGCGCTCCACCTCGTCGAGCCGGGGGAGCCGGGCGAAGGTGGTGGGGCCTGCGAAACGGGGGACGGCGCTGGCGTCCACGGGGCCGACGGGCATCGGACCTCCTCGGGTGTCCTCGGGTTCCGCACACCGTCCTCCCCGGACCGGCCCGGCAGAAGTGACAGAACGTCGAACCCGGCGCGATCATGCTCGACATGACGTCCATGCCTCCGGCCGGGGTGACCCTGCGGACCCTGCTGGACGATCCGGCCCTGCGGCTGGGCCGGGCGGCGGTCGAGGAGACCGACCTCGATCTGGCGGTGTCCGCGGCGGCGGTGTCGGAGCTGGTCGAACCGGGCGTCTGGCTGGAGGGCGGGGAGCTGCTGCTGACCGTCGGGTTCCTGCTACCGACGAGCGCCGACGACCTCACCACCTACGCGCGGCACCTGCGGGCGCACGGCGTCGTCGCGCTGGCGGTCGGTCTCGGCACCGGCCTGCCGCACCGGCGGACGCCGCCAGCGCTGGTCACGGCGGCGCGCCGCACCGGGCTGCCGCTGCTGTCCGTCCCCGACGGCGTCCCCTTCGTCGCCGTCACCAAGGCGGTGTTCGCGCACCGGGACGCGGCCGAGCGCACCCGCCTCCAGTGGGCGCTCCGCACCCAGCGGGCGCTGACCGCCGCGGCCGTCAGCCCGGGCGGGGCGGAGCCGGTGCTGGCGGTGCACGCGGCGACGACCGGACGGTCGGCGGTGGTGGTGGACCTCCTCGGCCGGGTGCTCGCCGCCGCGCCGGTGGAGGGTGCGGCGGAGCTGGCCGCCGAGCTGGGACCGACGATCGGCACCGTCCGCCGGCAGGGGCTGCTCGGCGCCGCGGTCGAGGTCGGCCCGGTCCCCGGCGCCGACGACGTGCGCCGGCGCGAGGTGCATCCGCTGGGTTCCCGCCGGATCCGGGCGCTGCTGCTCATCGACGGCCCGGCCACCGGCCCGCACTCCCACCAGGTCACCGGCGACCTCGTCTCGTTGCTGTCCCTGGAACTGGAACGGCGGCTCGGCCTGGACGCGGCCGCCCGCCGGGGCCGGGAACGGCTGCTCGCCACCCTGGACCGCGGCGTGGTCGACGACGACGCCGCCGGACGCCGGCTCGCCGCCGCCGGGCTGCCCGAGACGCCGCTGCGTGCCGTGGTCGTCGCCGCCCCACGGCCGGACGAGCTCGCCGCCGACCTCGCGGCCGTCCTGCCGGACGCCCTGGTCCGGGTCGTCCCCGGCCCCGCCGACCCCGGGGACGCCGACGGGCGGGTGGAGCTCGCGGCGCCGGCCGGCGTGGACCTGGTCGCCGTGCTCGGCGCGCTCGCCGCGCACCGCCCGGCCGGGATCGGGATCGCCGTGCGGCCCGGGGCGCTGGCGGTGTCGCTGCGGCAGGCCCGCTCCGCGCTGCCGGTCGCCCGGCTGACGGGGCGGCCCGCGCACGCCGACGACGTCGCGTCCAGCCGGATGCTGCTCGCCCTGCTCGACCACGACCGGCTGCGCGCGTTCGCCGACGCCGTCCTCGGTCCGTTCGACGCCGACCCGCGGGGTGCGGAGCTCCTGCGGGCGGTCGCCGCGTTCGTCGAGCACAACGGGCACTGGGCGGCCACCGCGTCGGCGCTGGGCGTGCACCGGCACACCGTGCGGAACCGGATCGAGACCGCCGAGGGGGTGAGCGGGCGGCGGCTCGGGTCCGCGCAGGACCGGCACGAGCTGTGGCTGGCGCTGCGGGCCCGCGACCTCGGCGGTGCCGGGGCCCCCTGACCGAGCCCGCGGATCAGGCCGGCCGGGCGCCGATCGTCGTGCTGAGCCCCCGCCCGGCTTCCGCGACCGCGGCGGCCCGCGCCTCGCCGTCGGGGCCGGTGAAGTCCTCGCTGCGCCCGCCGAGGCTGACGGTCGCCACGAGCGCGCCGTCCGCCCCGAGGATCGGCGCGGCGACCGCCGACACCCCGCCCAGGTAGTCGTCCCGGCTCACCGCGATCCCGCTCGCCCGGGCCTCGTCGAGGTGCGCGGCCAGCTCCGCCGGGTCGACGTGCGTGGAACCGGTGAAGGCCCGCAGCTCGCCACCGAGCACCCGCTCGCGCAGCGCCGGATCGAACGCCGCCATCACGACCGGTGCCGCCGCCGCGTGGTACGGCAGCACCGTCCCGATCCCGATACCGGCAACGACCAGCGGTTTCCCGCCCTCGACGCGGTCGATGCAGACCGCTCCCGCGTCGGCGGGCACCATCAGGAACGCGGTGTCACCGAATCGGGCGGCGAGCTCCTCCAGGGCGGGTCGCGCCTCGGTGCGCAGGTCGAACTCGGCCAGCGCGGCGGCGCCGACGGCGAAGACCGGCATCCGGATCCGGTAGGCCCCCGCCGCGTCGCGGTGCACCCACCCGGCCTCGACGAACGAGGTCATCAGCCGGTGCACGGTCGGCTTGTTCAGCCCGCTCGCGGCCGTCAGCTCGGCGAGGGTGATCACCGGGCGGTCGGCGCCGAAGTGTTCGAGCAGACGGCAGGCCCGCAGCACCGAGCCGACGGTCTCCCGGCTCTCACCGGCCACGGTCACCTCACTGGTCGTGTCGTCGGGGCCTCAGGTTATCGAGCGGCTCGTCGATCGGTGCTGCCCGCTCGCTGCCGACGTCTTGACACATCGCCTCTCCTCCGGCCACATTTTCGGAACGCATATCGCATCACGATACACAGAGAGGTGATCAGTGGAACTGCGCGAGATGATCTCGACGGGACTCGTCCGGGCACCCGGTGTCTGGGACGGGCTGACCGCACGGCTGGCCGAGCAGGCCGGCTTCGGAGCGCTGTGTGCGTCCGGCTTCGCGATCTCCGCGGCGCTCGGCTACCCGGACGCGGAGCTGTACACGATGTCGGAGAACCTGCAGGCCGTGCGCACGGTGCGGGAGGCCAGCGCGCTGCCGGTGGTCGCCGACATCGACACCGGCTACGGCAACGCGGTCAACGCGGCCCGGACCGCGCGCCGGTTCGCCGACGCCGGGGTGGCCGCGGTGTTCATGGAGGACCAGCGCTCCCCGAAGCGCTGCCCGCTGATCCCGGGGGCCGCGGTCGATCTCGTCGACGTCGCGGAGGCCGCGGGCAAGGTCCGGGCGGTGAAGGACGCGGCCGGCGACATGATCGTCATCGCCCGCACCGACGCGCGGGGCGAGGACGCACTCCGGAGGGCCGAGGCGTACGTGGAGGCCGGTGCCGACATGATCATGCCGGTGACGAAGACGTTCTCCACAGTCGAGGAGTGGGCCCGCTGCCGGGAGGTCGCCGGCGTCCCGCTGACGGCGACCCTCACGGCGTCGGCGTGGACCGAGCGCGAGTTCACCCCGGAGGTCATGGAGCAGGTCGGGGTCCGGCTCGCGCTGCTGCCGACCCAGGTGCTGATGGCCGTCACCGGGGCCGCGCAGCGCTGCCTGCAGCGCCTGGCCGCGGGCGAGCCGCCGGCGTCGGTGAGCGCCGACGGCATGGGGCACCACGACTTCGTCGGCCTGATCGGGATGGACGAGATCGAGCGCCAGCAGCACGCCTACCTGCCCGCGGCGGTGTGACCATGGGCTCGACGATCACCGAGAAGATCCTCGCCCGGGCCGCGGGGGTGGAGTCGGTGCGGGCCGGGGAGAACCTTCCGGTCCGCCCCGACCACATGATCGCGTACGACTTCCCCGGCTACACCGACGTGATGTTCCGGCAGATGCACGACGACTTCGGCATCCGCGAGCTCGCCGAGCCGGAGCGCTACGTCGTCTTCATCGACCACATGCTCACCCGCGGCGACGCCCGCGAGCAGGAGGTCCACCAGGTCACCCGGGACTGGTGCGAGTACTACGGGATCGCCCTGCACGAGGCCCGCGGGATCGGGCACCAGGTGATGGCCGAGCTCGGCTACGCCCGGCCCGGGAACTTCCTCGTCCACTTCGACGGGCACGTCTCCGGGGCGGGCGCGTTCGGCGCGCTCGGCTGGGGCGTGCGCCGCGACCTGCTGGAGGCGTGGGTCTCCGGGCAGATCTTCCTCGACGTCCCGGCCACGACCCGGTTCGAGCTGACCGGGGAGTTCCGGCCCGGCGTCGACAGCCGGGACCTGGTGCACCGCATCATCGGCGACCACGGCGCCGACGGCTGCGCGCACCAGGTGATGGAGTTCGGCGGGCCGGGCGCCCGGGCGATGCCGATCGACCAGCGGCAGGGCCTGTGCGGCATGGCGATGTTCACCGGCGCGGTGTCGGCGGTGTTCGAACCGGACGAGGCGGCACTGGAGTACGCCCGCCGGACCGGCGCCACGGATCTCGTGCCGCAGTCGCCGGACCCGGACGCGGAGTACCGGGCCGTCCACCACTACGACCTGTCGACGATCACACCGCAGGTGGTCCTGCCCGGCTCGGCCCGTTCCGCGCACACCCGCGACGCCGCCGACCTGGACGGGACCGCGGTGACCAAGGCGTTCATCGGCTCCTGCGCGTCGGGCCGGATCGAGGACATCCGGGCGGCCGCGCTCGTCCTCGACGGCCGCCGCGTCGCGCCCGGCGTCGAGCTGAACGTCGTCCCGACCTCGGAGGCGGTGCACCGGCAGGCCGAGGACGAGGGCCTGCTCGACGTGCTCCGCGCGGCCGGGGCACAGATCGCCCGGTCGAGCTGCGACTTCTGTTTCGGCTACCAGAAGCCGTTGCAGCCCGAGGAGAACTGCATCTCCACCGGCGTCCTCAACATCTCCGGCCGGATGGGCAGCACCGCCGCCAACATCTACATGGGATCGGCGTCGACGGTCGCCGCCAGCGCCGTCGCCGGCAGCATCACCGCCGCCGGGGAGGGGACGGACCGGTGAGCGCGAAGCGCGACTACCCGCCGCCGCCCGACGTGATCACCGGCCGCGTGGCCTGGGTGTTCGGCGACGACTTCGACATCGACCTCGTGACCGGCGTCGAGAACATCAAGTCCTACGACGCCGCGTTCCTCCGCGGCGTCGTCATGCAGGCCTACGACCCGGGCTTCGCCGACCGGGTCCGGCCCGGCGACGTGATCGTCGGTGGCCGGAACTTCGGCTACGGCCACCCGCACTACCCGCCGATGGTCGCGCTGCGCGACCTCGGCATCGCCGCGGTGCTCGCCGAGTCGTTCTCGCCCGGGTTCTGGCGCGGCGAGACCTACAACGGGATGCCGTTGATCACGGTCCCCGGCATCACCGCCGCCGTGGCCACCGGCGACGACCTGAGCCTCGACTGGCGTGCCGCCGCCGTCACCCTGTCCGGCGGCCGGACGCTGCAGGGTACCCCGCCCGCCGAGCGGGTCGCCCGGGTCATCGAGGCGGGCGGCTCGCTGAAGCTGCTGCTCGCCGAGCACGCGCGCACCTGACACCCCACCACCTCGATCACCGCCGATCTGGAGCACACGTGTCCGAGACGACCTCGCCGCCCGGCGCCGGGACCTCCGCGCCGCCGTCCACCCTCTCCGCCCGCCGGGCCGCCCTCGCCGGCGGCGTGGGAACGCTGATCGAGTACTACGACTTCAGCGTCTACGCCTTCCTCGCCGTCACCCTCGGCCCGCTGTTCTTCCCCAGCGACGAGCCCGGGGTCTCCATCCTGCTCACGCTCGCCGTGTTCGGGTCCGCCTACGTCATGCGCCCGATCGGCGGCTGGTTCTTCGGCCGCCTCGGCGACCGTCGCGGACGCAAGCACGCGCTCGTCGTCACCGTCGTCACGATGGGCGTCTTCTCCGGTGTCCTCGGCCTGCTGCCGGACTTCGCGACGGCCGGCGTCCTCGCCCCGGTCCTGCTCGTGCTGGTCCGCCTCGCGCAGGGCTTCTCCGCCGGCGGCGAGATCGGCGGCGCGGCGACCTACGTCGCCGAGTCCGCGCCACCCGGGAAGCGCGGCCTGTACGGCTCGCTCACCCCGGTCGGCTCGACGCTCGGGTTCTCGGTCGCCGCCGCCGTCGTCGGCCTGGTCACCGCGTTCACGACACCCGAGCAGATGTCCGCCTGGGGCTGGCGGATCCCGTTCCTGATCGCCGTCCCGCTCGCGGTCGTCTGCCTGTGGGTGCGGGTCAAGCTGGAGGACACCGCCGAGTTCGAGTCGATGGCCGAGCGCAAGGAGGTCGTGCGCAGCCCGCTGCTCAGTGTGGTCCGGGAGCGGCCCGGTGCGGTGCTGCGGGTGGTCGGCATCGCGATCGCGATGAACGGGACCGGCTACGTCGGCCTCACGTACTTCAGCACCTACCTGATCCAGACCCAGGGGTTCGACAAGCAGGCGGTGTACTGGGCGTCGGCGATCGGCATCGCGCTGGCCTGCGCCACCTACCCGCTGGCGGGCATGCTCACCGACCGGTTCGGCCGCAAGCCCGTGCTGCTGTCGGCCTACGCGCTCTACCTGGTGATCGCCTGGCCGGCGTTCGCGCTGCTCGGGGCGACGTCGAGCATCGTGGTGGTGACGCTGGTCTACGTCGTCTACATGGCGGTCAACGGTCTCGCCCAGGTCCCCGCGTTCCCGCAGTTCACCGAGCTGTTCCCGCGCCGCGTCCGCTACACCGGCGTCGCGCTGGGCTTCAACATCGGCACGATCCTCGCCGGCGGCACGGCCCCGTACGTGTCCGCGCAGCTCGTGCAGAGCACCGGGAACCCGATGTCGCCCGCGTTCTGGGTGCTGGGCGTCGCGCTCGTCGGCGTCGTCACCGTCCTGACGCTGCGCGAGACCGGCCGGGAGCGCCTGCCGGTGTAGCGGGTACACCGGACCCATGATCGACCGGTTCGACGGCTGGATCTCCGGACTCGGCACGCAGGAGGGGCGGCGGATCGTGGTCGGGTACTGGCCACGGTCCCCGCTCGGGTCCTTCACCGACGTGATGACGGAGGACGCCGGCGGCACCCGGACGCTGCTGGCGCCCTCCGGCGACGTCGCGACGTTCGTGTCCGCCACCTACACGTTCGACGAGGTCCGGGTGGTCCCGGTGACCCACACCGTGCGTGGCGACCGGCGCCAGGTCGTCGCCGGCCCGCTGGAGGTCGCCTGGCGGGTCGGCCCGCGCCCGCCGCTCGGCCTGCTGCTGGGGGCCGTCCCCGGACCGGTCGCCGTGAACCGCCATTGGCTGCGGGCGATCGACCCGCTGGCCCGCCGCGTCCAGCCGGGTGTGCGGACCGTCGGCAGCGCGGGTGGTGGGCGCCGCGAGTACTACGGAGCCCGCGACCTGCACCGGATCGCGGCCGCCGTCGTCCGCTGGGACGGCGTGGACCTCGGCGGCCTCGCACCCGTCGTCCCGGCGGTGCGGTTCGGGTTCGGTTCGGCGCCCGCCTGCCCGTCGCACGTGCGGATCACCACCCTGGTCGAGCGTGCCTTGACGTGACGTGAGCCCGCCCGTGAAGGTGATCCGACAACCGAAGACGGCGGACGGGTCCGCAGGAAGCCGGCGCGAGTCCGGCGCGGTCCCGCCACTGTGAGCCCTCGCCCTCCGGGGGAGGGGAGCCAGACACTGCGCCCGCCCGCCGCGCCCACCTCCACCCGGGACGAGGATCCCGAGGAAGGTCCTTTGCGATGACGCGCGCCACGACCGGGGACGACACCCGGTGATCCTCCTTCTCTCGACCTCCGACACCGACCTGCTCTCCGCCCGGGCCTCGGGCGCCGACTACCGGCTCGCCAACCCGAACCGGGTGGTGCACGACGAGCTGGCGGCGATGGCCGACGAGGCCGACGTCGTGGTCGTCCGGGTGCTCGGTGGCTACCGGTACTTCGAGGAGGGCCTGGACCTGCTGCGGACCCGGTCCACCCCGCTGGTCTGCCTGGGCGGGGAGACGGCCCCGGACGCCGAGATGATGGAGCTGTCCTCCACCTCGGCCGGCATCGCGGCGGAGGCGCACACCTACCTCGCCCAGGGCGGTACCGGGAACCTGCGGCAGCTGCACGCGTTCCTCTCCGACACCGTGCTGCTCACCGGTGAGGGCTTCGAGCCCCCGGAGGAGCTGCCGGAGTGGGGGATCCTCGCGCGCGACGCCGCCGAGCTCGACGGCCCCACCGTCGCCGTCCTCTTCTACCGGGCCCAGTACCTGGCCGGGAACACCACCTACATCGAGGCGCTCTGCGACGCGATCGAGGCGAAGGGCGGGCGCCCGCTGCCGATCTGGTGCGCGTCGCTGCGCCAGGCGCCGTCCGCGCTGCTGGACACCCTGCGCGACGCCGACGCCATGGTCGTCACCGTCCTCGCCGCCGGCGGCACGAAGCCCGCCTCGGCGCAGGCCGGTGGCGAGGACGAGGAGTGGGACGTCACCGAGCTCGCCGCGCTCGACGTCCCGATCCTGCAGGGGCTGTGCCTCACCTCCTCCCGCGCGACCTGGGAGGAGAACGACGACGGCCTGTCCCCGCTCGACGTCGCCACCCAGGTGGCGGTGCCGGAGTTCGACGGCCGCCTGATCACCGTCCCGTTCTCCTTCAAGGAGACCGACGACGACGGCCTCTCGGTCTACGTCCCCGACCACGAGCGGGCCGCCCGGGTCGCCGGGATCGCGGTGAACCACGCGAACCTGGGCCGCGTCCCGAACGCGGACAAGAAGATCGTGCTCATGATGTCGGCCTACCCGACCAAGCACGCCCGGATCGGCAACGCGGTCGGCCTGGACACCCCGGCGAGCGCGATCGCGTTGCTGCGGACGATGGCGGCCGCGGGGTACGACACCGGGGACTTCCCGGGTGTCGAGGCCGGTGACGGCGACGCGCTGATGCACGCGCTGATCGAGGCCGGCGGGCAGGACCCGGACTGGCTGACCGAGGAGAAGCTCGCCGGGAACCCGATCCGGATCTCCGGCGAGACCTACTGGTCCTGGTTCGAGACGCTGCCGGCGGACTTCCGCGACGGCGTCACCGGGCACTGGGGCGACGCGCCCGGCGAGCACTACGTGTCTGGGGGCGACATCGTCGTCGCGGCACTGCGCTCGGGCAACGTGACGCTGATGGTGCAGCCGCCCCGCGGGTTCGGCGAGAACCCGGTCGCGATCTACCACGACCCGGACCTGCCGCCGTCGCACCACTACCTGGCCGCCTACCGCTGGCTGGCGGCGCCGGTGCCGGACGGCGGGTTCGGCGCGCACGCGATCGTGCACATCGGCAAGCACGGCAACCTGGAGTGGCTGCCCGGCAAGACGCTGGGGATGTCGGCGTCGTGCGGCACCGACGCGGTGCTGGGCGACCTGCCCATGGTCTACCCGTTCCTGGTCAACGACCCGGGCGAGGGCACTCAGGCCAAGCGGCGCGCGCACGCGACGCTGGTCGACCACCTCATCCCGCCGATGGCCCGCGCGGAGAGCTACGGCGACATCGCGCGGCTCGAGCAGCTGCTCGACGAGCACGCCAACATCTCCGCGCTCGACCCGGCCAAGCTGCCCGCGATCCGCCAGCAGATCTGGACGCTGATGACCGCGGCGAAGATGGACCACGACCTGGGCCTCGACGAGCGCCCGGACGAGGACGTCTTCGACGACATGCTCATGAACGTCGACGGCTGGCTGTGCGAGATCAAGGACGTCCAGATCCGGGACGGCCTGCACGTCCTCGCCCTGGCCCCGGCCGGCGAGCAGCGGGTCGACCTGGTGCTCGCGATGCTGCGCGCCCGCCAGATGTGGGGCGGCGAGCAGTCGGTGCCCGGCCTGCGGCAGGCACTCGGCCTGGTGGAGGACGGCTCCGAGACCGGCGCCCGCACCGACGCCGTCGAGACGGTGGCCCGCGCCCTGGTCGCCGGAATGGAGAACCGCGGCTGGGACGCCGGCGCCGCCCCGGACGTCGTCGCCTCGGCCGAGGAGCTCCCCGGGGCGGATCTCGCCGCCGTGGAGACGATCCTGCGGTTCGCCGCCGACGAGGTCGTGCCCCGCCTCGACGCCACCGCGCACGAGCTGGACCGGGTGCTGCACGCCCTGAACGGCGGTTTCGTCCCGGCCGGGCCGTCCGGCTCGCCCCTGCGCGGGCTGATCAACGTGCTCCCGACCGGGCGGAACTTCTACTCGGTCGACCCGAAGGCCGTCCCGTCGAAGCTCGCCTGGGAGACCGGGCAGGCGATGGCCGAGTCGCTCGTCGAGCGCTACAAGGCCGACCACGGCGAGTACCCGAGCTCGGTCGGGCTGTCGGTGTGGGGGACCAGCGCCATGCGGACCTCCGGCGACGACGTCGCCGAGGTCTTCGCGCTGCTGGGCGTCCGCCCCGTCTGGGACGAGGCGTCGCGTCGCGTGCGGGACCTCGAGGCGATCGGGCTCGACGAGCTCGGCCGCCCCCGGATCGACGTGACCGTCCGCATCTCCGGGTTCTTCCGGGACGCGTTCCCGCACGTCCTCGCCCTGCTCGACGACGCAGTGAAGCTGGTGTCCGAGCTCGACGAGCCGGCCGAGCAGAACTACGTCCGCGCGCACGTGCTCGCCGACCGCGAGCGGCACGGCGACGACCGCCGCGCCCGCACCCGGATCTTCGGCTCCAAGCCGGGCACCTACGGCGCCGGCCTGCTCCAGCTGGTCGACTCGCGCGACTGGCGGGGCGACTCCGACCTGGCCGAGGTCTACTCGACCTGGGGCGGCTACGCCTACGGCCGCGGCCTCGACGGCGTCCCCGCGCGGGACGACATGGAGAACGCCTACCGGCGCATCGCGGTGGCGGCGAAGAACATCGACACCCGTGAGCACGACATCGCCGACTCCGACGACTACTACCAGTACCACGGCGGCATGGTCGCCACGGTGCGCGCGCTCACCGGCTCCGCGCCGGCCGCGTACGTCGGCGACTCCACGCGGCCCGAGTCGGTCCGCACCCGCAGCCTGCACGAGGAGACGTCCCGGGTGTTCCGCGCCCGCGTGGCCAACCCGCGCTGGATGGCCGCGATGCGCCGGCACGGCTACAAGGGCGCCTTCGAGATGGCCGCGACCGTCGACTACCTGTTCGGCTGGGACGCCACCACCGGCGTCATCGCCGACTGGCAGTACGAGACCCTGACCAGCGAGTACGTGCTGGACCCGGAGAACCGCAAGTTCCTCACCGAGTCCAACCCGTGGGCGCTGCACGGGATGGCGGAGCGGCTGCTGGAGGCCGTCGACCGCGGACTGTGGGAGTCGCCCGAGCCCGCCACGCTGGACGCGCTGCGCCAGGCGTACCTCGAGTCGGAGGGCGACCTCGAGGACGACGAGTAGGTCCGGGGCAGACCCTGTCTCAGAATGAGACAAGGATAGGCTGCCCTAAGCTGTTAGCTCTGTCACTGTCGAGCACGTCGCTCCGCGGCGTCGGATTCCGGCCGGATCTGCTCCGGCCGGAATCCGGAGATTCGTTCGGATTCCGGCCGGGGGACACGTGTGTCCGGAGCCGGAGGAGACAATGACGTATCTGTTGTCGAGACAGGACAGGCAGACGCTCACGAGGGTGGTCTACGCGGCCTTCCCGCACCGCACCTTCCCGGTCGGCCCCTACCAGCGGGCCGCGGACGCCGTGATCGAACAGGCGGTGACCGACCCCCGCATGCTGGCGCAGCTCGTACAGGGCCTCGGCGAGCTCGACGCCCAGCGGGACGTCCCGTTCGCCGAGCTCGACCTCGACACCGCCGCCGCCGTGCTGCGCGGTGCCGACGGCAGCCCGTTCGTCACCGCGATCGTCGACAGCGCGATCGTGACGCTCTACAGCGACCCGGAGGTGTGGGAGCTGCTCGGCTACGAGGGCCCCTCCTTCGACAGGGGTGGCTACGTCGACCGCGGGTTCGACGACCTCGACTGGCTCCCGGAGCCGCGCATCGAGCACCGGGAAGGGGTGTGACCATGCCGAGGTTCGCCTGCGACGACGCCGACGTGGTCGTCGTGATCGGGTCGGGTGCGGGCGGCGGGACCGTCGCGGCCGAGCTCTGCCGGCGCGGCATCAGGACGGTCGTCCTGGAGGCCGGTCCGCACCTGACCGGCGCCGACTACCACCAGGACGAGTGGCCCGCGTTCGCACAGATGGCCTGGACCGATCCGCGAACCACGTCCGGCAGCTGGCAGATCGCGCAGGACTTCCCGAACCTGCCGGCCTGGCTGGTGAAGGCGGTCGGAGGGACCACCACCCACTGGGCCGGCGCGTGCCCGCGGTTCAAGGCCCACGAGCTCGCCGCACGCAGCACGTACGGCGACATCGAGGGCGCGACCCTGCTCGACTGGCCGATCGCGCTGGCCGAGCTGGAGCCGTACTACGACCAGGCGGAGATCAGGATGGGGGTCAGCCACCGGCACGGACGGCCCCCGCTGCCCGCGAACAACAACTACAAGGTGTTCGCGAACGGCGCCGAGAAGCTGGGCTACCAGTACTACGCGACGGGCCCCTACGCCACGAACGCCGAGCCGTACGACGGCCGACCGGCCACCGTCCAGGACGGGTTCAACTTCCAGGGCGACAAGCAGGGATCCAAGTGGTCGACCCTGGTCGCGGAGCTGCCGAAGGCCGAGGCGACCGGCAACCTCGACCTGCGCCCGGACTCGCACGCCACCCAGATCCTGCACGACGCGTCGGGCCGCGCCACCGGCGTGCTCTACGTCGACCGCAACGGTGCCCTGCGCCGCCAGCGCGCCGCCGTGGTGTGCGTGGCGGGCAACGCGATCGAGACCGCCCGGCTCCTGCTGCTGTCGGAGTCGCCGCAGCACCCCGACGGGCTCGCCAACTCGTCGGGCCAGGTCGGACGCAACTACATGCGGCACACCACCGGGACGGTGTGGGGGCAGTTCGACAAGCCCGTCCACATGTACCGCGGCGAGACGATGGCCGGCGTGATCTCCGACGAGTCCCGGCACGACCCTTCGCGCGGGTTCGTCGGCGGCTACTACATGGAGACGATCTCGCTGGGCCCGGCGTTCCTCGCCAAGTTCGTCGCGCCCGGCAAGTGGGGCTCGCAGCTGACCGAGCTGCTCGACGGCTACCGGAACACCGCCGGCATGTGGATCCTCGGCGAGGACATGCCGCAGGCGGGGAACCGGATCACGCTCAGCGGGGAGACGGTCGACGCGCACAAGCTGCCCGTCGCCGACGTCCACTTCGACGACCACCCCAACGACGTCGCGATGCGCCGGCACGGCCAGACGCAGGGCGCCGCGGTCTACCGGGCCGTCGGCGCGCACCGCACGATCGAGACGCCGCCCTACCCGTCGACGCACAACCTCGGGACGTGCCGGATGAGCCAGCGGCCCCGCGACGGCGTCGTCGACCGGTTCGGCCGGACCCACGACATACCGAACCTGTTCGTCTCCGACGGCAGCGTGTTCACCACCGGTGCCGCCGCGAACCCGACGCTGACGATCGTCGCGCTGGCCCTGCGGCAGGCCGAGTACATCGCGACCGAGCTGGACAAGGAGCTCGCAGCATGACCGCACCGACGAGCGCGCCACCCGACCCGTACGCGTTCCTGCCCGCCGTCCCGACCTTCACCGTGACCAGCACCGACGTCGCCGACGGCACCCCGCTCGCTGCGCCGCAGGTCAGCGGGATCATGGGCGCCGGCGGTGAGGACAGGTCGCCGGCGCTGAGCTGGCACGGCCATCCGAGCGCGACCCGCAGCTTCGCCGTCACCTGCTACGACCCGGACGCGCCGACGGCCGCCGGCTTCTGGCACTGGGCGGTGGCCGACATCCCGGCGTCGGTCACCGGACTCGAGGCCGGAGCCGGTTCCGACGACGGCTGGCTGCTGCCCGAGGGTGCGCTCGCGCTGCGCAACGACGCGGGTCTGCACCGGTACCTGGGCGCGGCCCCGCCGGAGGGGCACGGCGTGCACCACTACTACTTCGTGGTGCACGCGGTCGACGTGCCGCGGATCGGGATCCCTCGTGACGCCGGTGGGTCCTACCTCGGGTTCCTGCTGTTCTCGCACACGCTCGCCCGGGCGACGGTGGTCGCCGAGTACGAGCGCTGAGGCGGCCGGCGCCGCTCGTGAGTGGTCGTGGCGGCCAAGACCACCACGACCACTCACGAGTGGCCGAGCCGCTCCAGCGCGGCCAGCACGAGGTCCGCGTCCGGCCCGAGGGCGTCGTGGACCTCGCGCTCGACCGCGTCGACACCGGCGCGCAGCGATCCGTGCAGCTCGCGGCCCCGCGCGGCCAGCAGCACCAGCACCCGTCGCCGGTCGATCTCGTCCGGGCGGCGGTAGACCAGGCCGCGTTCCACCAGCCGGTCGACGATCTTCGTCAGGGTCGGCGCCGGCACCATCGCGTGCGCGGCGATCTCCGACATCGGGTGGCCCTCGCCGTCGGCGAGCAGGTCCAGCACCCGCCAGGCGTCCAGACCCGGGCCGTGCGGCGGCCGCACGAGCTCCTCGATGCGCCGCTCCACCCGGTTCGCGGCGCGGCCCAGCGCGGCGGCGGCACCGGCGGTGCGCGGCTCGGCGGCGCTCAACACGTCCTCCTCGGCAGTCGGGCGTAGTGACGTGGTCGCTGTCATCGTAAACACTGTCACCTCGAACGGATCCGGAGGTGACGCCCGTGACCACCACGCTCGACGTCGCCTTCGTGGTCCCGCGCAGCGGGCCCGCCGGGCTGTTCGGGCCGGCCTGCGAGGCCTGCGGGGACCTCGCCGCCGCCGAGCTGAACGAGGCCGGGGGAGTGCTCGGGCGGGAGGTCCGCCTGCACCCGGTCGACGGCGGCCGCGCACCCGCCGCCGTCGCGGCCGAGGTGGCGGGGCTGCTCGACGCCGGCGTCGTCGGCGCGGTCTCGGGCTGGCACATCTCGGCGGTCCGCCAGGCGCTCGCACCGGTCGTCGGCGGCCGGGTGCCCTACGTCTACGCGCCGCTCTACGAGGGCGGCGAGCGGACGCCGGGGATCTTCCTCACCGGCGAGACACCGGAGAACCAGGTGCTCCCCGGGCTGCGCTGGATGGCCGCGGAGCTCGGCGTCCGCACGTGGTGCGTGGTCGGCAACGACTACGTCTGGCCGCGGGGCTCCGCCCGGGTGGTGAGGCGCTGGGCCCGCGGGACGCCGGACGTCCGGGTGCTCGACGAGACCTTCCTCCCGCTGGGCACCGACGACTTCGGTCCCGCGGTCGAACGGGTGCGCCGCTCCGGTGCGCAGGGCGTGCTCATGTTCCTGGTCGGCTCCGACGCGGTCGGGTTCAACCGGGCCTTCGCCGCGGCCGGCGCGGACCGCGGCCGGGTGCGGTTCTCCCCGCTGATGGAGGAGAACATGCTGCTCGCGACCGGGGCGGAGGCCACCCGCGAGCTCTACGCGGCGGCCGGCTGGTTCGAGACGCTCGCGACGGCGTCGGCGCTGGAGTTCTCCGGCCGCTATGCCGCGCGGTTCGGCGTCCGGGCGCCGGTGCCCGGGGCGCTCGCCGAGTCGTGCTTCGAGGCGGTCACCCTGCTCGGCGCGCTCGCCGGGCGGGCCCGGTCGACCGATCCGGCCGCGCTGCTGGCCGTCGCCGAGTCCACGGGGTTCGACGGTCCCCGCGGCGCCGTGTCGCTGCACGACGGGCACCTGCGCCAGGACGTCTACCTGGCCCGTGCGGACGGCCTGTCCTTCGACGTTCTCGACCGTCTCGCTTGACACCAGGTCGTATCGATCGACATATTTCCATCTGACAGTAACTGCGTCGGATGGGGCCCCGCGTGCCGACCTACACCCACCACTGCCCGGACTGCGGCGAGTTCGACCTGGTCCGTCCGATGGCCCGCTCCGGCGCCGGGGCGTCCTGCCCGGGCTGCGGCGCGGACGCGCGGCGGGTCTTCGGGGCACCGGCGCTGCGCGGCGTCGATCCCGCCCTGCGCCGCGCGCTCGACGACTCCGCCGCGAGCGCCGACGCCCCGGCCGTCGTGTCCTCGGTGCCCGGCCGGTCGCGGCGCGCCACCCCGGTGACCCGGGACCCGCGCCACGCCCGCCTGCCGCGCCCCTGAGCCCAGCACAGACAGGAGTACCGCCGTGCCCGATGTCGTGTTCACCGTCGACCAGGCGAAGTCCATGCGCGACCAGGCCGTTCCCGGCCACAACCGCTGGCACCCGGACATCCCGCCCGCCGTCACCGTCCGGCCCGACTCGACGATCCGCGTGGAGTGCCGGGAGTGGACCGACGGGCAGATCGGCAACAACGACTCCGCGAACGACGTCCGCGACGTCGACCTGCGCGGCGCGCACATGCTGTCCGGGCCGATCGCGATCGAGGGTGCCGAGCCGGGTGACCTGCTCGTCGTCGACATCCTCGATCTCGGGCCGGTGCCGCAGGAGACCGGCCCGGCACCCGGTCAGGGCTGGGGCTACACCGGGATCTTCTCCAAGCAGAACGGCGGCGGGTTCCTGACCGACACGTTCCCGGACGCGTACAAGGCCATCTGGGACTTCGCCGGCCAGAAGGCCACCTCCCGGCACGTCCCCGGCGTATCCTACACCGGGATCACGCACCCCGGGCTGTTCGGGACCGCGCCGTCCCCGGAGCTGCTGGCCCGCTGGAACGCCCGGGAGCGGGCGCTGATCGCGACCGACCCGGACCGGGTGCCGGCGCTGGCCCTGCCGCCGCTGGAGGACGAGGTGCTCGGCGGGACGGCGTCGGGTGACATGCTGGCCGGGATCGCCCGGGACGGCGCACGGACCGTCCCCGCCCGGGAGAACGGCGGCAACCACGACATCAAGAACTTCACCCGCGGCTCCCGGGTGTTCTACCCGGTGCACGTGCCCGGCGCCTTGTTCTCGGGCGGTGACCTGCACTTCTCCCAGGGCGACGGCGAGATCACCTTCTGCGGCGCCATCGAGATGGGCGGGTTCATCGACTTCCACGTCGACCTGATCAAGGGCGGGATGGCGACCTACGGCGTCACCACCAACCCGATCCTGATGCCCGGCAACGTCGAGCCGCGCTACTCCGAGTTCGTGACCTTCATCGGGATCGGCGTCGACCACACCACCGACACCCAGCTCTACAACGACGCGACCGTCGCCTACCGCAACGCGTGCCTCAACGCCGTCACCTACCTGGAGAAGTTCGGGTACTCGGGCCCGCAGGCGTACCTGCTGCTCGGGTCGGCGCCGATCGAGGGCCGGGTGTCGGGCGTCGTCGACATCCCGAACGCGTGCTGCTCGCTCTACCTGCCGACGGCGATCTTCGACGACGACATCCGCCCGTCGGCGGCCGGCCCGGCCCGGCGGGACCGGGGGAGCTGCGCGGTGTCGTCGTGACGCACTACGGCCGCGAGGTCCCGCACGAGGTCTTCGAGATCCGGGAGCTCGAACTGGCCTGCGGCCGGACGCTGCGCCCGGCCCGGATCGCCTACCGCACCTACGGCCAGCTGAACGCCGACCGGAGCAACGCGGTCCTGTACCCGACCTGGTACTCGGGCCGGCACTGGGACAACGAGTGGCTGATCGGCGAGGGCCGGGCGCTCGACCCGGCGCGCTGGTTCGTGATCGTGCCGAACATGCTGGGCAACGGCCTGTCGACGTCACCGTCGACCGTGCCGCACCCCGACGACGGGCCGAGCTTCCCGCCGATCCGGGTGATCGACAACGTCGCGGCCCAGCACCGTCTGGTCACCGAGCTGTTCGGGATCGAGCGGCTCGCGCTCGTGCTGGGCTGGTCGATGGGTGCCGGGCAGACCTACCAGTGGGCCGTCAGCCACCCGGAGATGGTGCAGCGGATGCTGCCGTTCTGCGGGTCGCCGCGCACCGCACCGCACAACCGCGTCTTCCTCGACTCGCTGCGGGCTGCCCTAACCGCCTCGGCCGGGTTCGACGGCGGCCGCTACACGACGCCGCCGGTCCAGGGGCTGCGCGCCTTCGCCCGGATCTATGCGGGCTGGGGGTTCTCCCAGGCGTTCTACAGGGAGGAGCGCTGGCGCGAGCTCGGGTTCACCTCGCTGGAGGACTTCGTCGTCGGCTTCTGGGAGGGGTTCTTCCTGGACGGGCGGGACCCGAACAACCTGCTCACGATGCTCGACACCTGGTGGCACGGCGACGTCGGTGCGACGCCCGGTTTCGGCTCCACCGAGGAGGCGCTCGCCTCGATCCGGGCGAGGGCGATCGTCATGCCGGCCGAGAAGGACCTCTACTTCCCGCCCGAGGACGAGGCCTGGGCGGTGTCGCAGATGACCAACGGCGCGGAGCTGCGGGTGATCCCGGGCGTCTGGGGGCACTTCGCCGGCGGCGGGCCGGGGGAGCGGGCGCCGGACAACCCCGACACGCTGTTCATCGACGCCGCCGTCGCCGAGCTCCTGGCCGGGCCCTCCGGGATCTGACGGCGGATCCGACGGCGGATCAGCCGGGGAGGCGGGTGCGGGAGGCGGTCGCGGCGCCGGTCAGGGCCAGGACCGCCACAGCCCCGAGCAGCACCGGCATCGCGACGGCCGGGGAGGCCAGCAGCACCAGCAGCGCACCGCCCAGCCCGACGAACGACGCGTTCGCCAGCTGGTCGAGCAGCTGCGCGGCCGACGAGTGGCCGCCGACGTCGGCCGGGGCGGAGTGCGCCAGCGTCAGGTAGGCGACCGCGGAGAACGCGACGCCCATCCCGAGCCCCGCGCACCCCCAGGCGACGACCGCGACCCAGCCCGGCAGCCAGCCGGCGGCGACCGGGAGGAGACCCACCTGACCGACCGCGATCATCACGAACCCGGCGCGCAGCATCGCCGACCGGTCCCGGTCCGGGTGGCGGCCCTGCCAGGCCGCGGCCGCGGACCAGCCGAGCGAGGCGACGATCAGCGGGATCCCGGCGGCGGAGAGCGACCAGCCGTGCGTCGCGGTGAGGATCAACGGCAGGAACGACACCACGGAGAGGAACGCGCCCGCGACCAGGCCCCGGGCGGCGACGACGGCCGGTATCCCGGGACGGGCCGTGAACGTCCCGCGCGGCAGCAGCCGCCGCAGCGACGGGACGAGCAGCACCAGCGCGACCGTCCCCACCACGGCGCCGTGGACGTCGACGTTCTCGAACGCCCAGCTCAGCCCGGCCACGCCGAGCGCGGCACCGGCCGCGGCGAGCACCGTCGGCGTCCCGGCGGGGCCGGGCGGGCGCGGGGCGGGTGGACCGAGCCGGCGCACCGCGGGCAGGACCAGGACCAGCGCCGACCCGACGACGGGCAGCAGCCCGAGGAACACCCAGTGCCAGGAGAACCGCTCGGTGACGACGGCCGCGAGCGGCGGGCCGACCAGCGACGGCAGCACCCACGCCGAGGAGATCAGCCCGAACACCGCGGGCCGCAGCCGCGCCGGGTACACCTCGGCGACCAGCACGTACACCGCGACGCCCTGCACCCCGGCGCCGAGCCCCTGCAACACGCGCCCGGTCAGCAGCGCGCCCATCACCTCCGCGGACCCGGCGACCAGCAGCCCGGCGCCGAACACCACCGGGGCCACGACGAGCGCCACGCGGGGGCCGCGGGCGTCGCACCAGCGGCCGCCGGCGACCGTCCCGAACACCGCGGCGGCGAGGAACAGCACGAACGGCCAGGCGTAGAGGGTGACGCCGCCGAGATCGGCGACGATCTCCGGCATCGCCGTGCCGACGCCCATCGCCTCGAACGCGGTGAGGCTGATCAGCAGCAGGATCCCGACGGTCGTCGGGGCCCGGTCCGCCGACCAGACGCCGGGCTCCTGACCTGCTCGCCCCCCGACCGTCCCGACCACACGGGACACCCTGCGCCCTGCACCCCGGTCGAGGTCAAGCCGGTTACGGCGGCCCCGTCGGCCTCAGCCCGGCGCCGGGACGATCGCCTCGATCAGGTGCGGTCCCGGCTCGGCGCGCGCCCAGCGCAACGCCTCGAGGAGCTCCTCGGTCGTCGTGACCCGCCGGGCCGGGACGCCGAGGCCGGTCGCCAGCGCGGTGAAGTCCGGGGTCGGGTCGGTCAGGCTCAGCATCCGCCCGGCACGCCCGGAGTGCGCGGCCTCCCCGGCCCCGGTGCGGGCCAGCTCGACCCGCAGGATCGCGTACGCCGCGTTGTTGATCAGCACCGTGGTGACGTCGAGCTGCTCACGGGCCTGGGTCCACAGCGCCTGCAGGGTGTAGAGCGCGCTGCCGTCGGCCTGGACCGCCACCACCGGACGGTCCGGGGCGGCGATCGCGGCCCCCACCGCGGCCGGCGGGCCCTGCCCGATCGCACCGCCGGTCAGCGCGAGCTGGGTGTGCGGGGCGGCGGTCTGCAGGGCGGGCGCGAGCACCGCGGAGGCGGTGAGCGACTCGTCGACGACGATCGCGTCGTCCGGCAGGGTCGCCGCGACCGCCGCGCACAGCGACCGGACGTCGAGCGGGCCCGGCCCGGGCTCGGCTGCCGCCCGTGGTGCCGGCTCGGCGACGGCGTCGGCGGCGACCCGGTCGGCGAGCGCCACCAGCGCGGCCTCCGCGTCCGACGACGGGTCGGCCAGCCCCACCACCGGGCAGTTGTCCGGCACGAGGTCTCCCGGCACACCGGGGTAGCCGAAGAACGACACCGGCGACCGCGCACCGGCCAGGACCAGCGAGGACGCGCCGGAGAGCTGGTCGATCGCCTGCTCGGCGAAGTACCCGAGCTTGTCGATGCGGGGGCGCCCGGCACCGGTCTCCCAGCGTCGGGGGAACGTCTCCACCAGCAGACGGGTCCCGGTCGCGGCGGCGATCCGGCCGGCCGCGTCGACCCCGCGGGCGGTCAGGCCCGGACCGCCCAGCAGGATCACCGCGCCCGGCGTGCCGACGGCCATCGCCGCGTCGGCGACCCGCTGCTCCGACGGTGGCTCGGGGACGGCGGCCGTCCGGGCCGGTGCGGGCGCGCCGCCCTCGGACCACGAGACGTCGGCGGGCAGTACGAGGGTCGCGACCTGCCCGCCGCGCTCCGAGGTCGCCGCGACCGCGCGGACGGCGTCGTCGGCGACGTCGCGGACGTCGCCGGAGGTGTGCACCCACCCCGACACGGTCCGCGCGACGGAGGTGATGTCGGACTCCAGCGGCGCGTCGTGCCGGACGTGGTCGGTCGCGTGCGCACCCACCACGCACAGCAGGGGGGTGCCGGCCCGGCGCGCGTTGTGCAGGTTCGCCAGTCGTTCCCGAGGCCCGGCCCGAGGTGCAGCAGGACGGCGGCCGGTCGCCCCGCGATGCGCGCGTAGGCGTCCGCCGCCCCGGTGGCGACCCCCTCGAACAGGGTCAGCACGCCCCGCATCCCCGGGACGTCGTCCAGTGCCTGCACGAAGTGCATCTCCGAGGTGCCGGGGTTCATGAAGCACACCTCGACACCCGCCCCGACCAGCGATCCGACCAGCGCCTGGGCGCCCCTCACCGGACGGCCCTCACCCACGTCGTCGTCATGATCCCCAGTCCACACCCTGTGACACCGCCCGGAGAACCCGGGTCCCGAGTTGCGCCGAGCACCGTGACGGCGGGGAATGGACCCCTGTGAGTACCGAACCCGACCCGCGGCGCTGGCGGGCCCTGTCCGTCTGCCTCGTCGCGGGCTTCATGAGCCTGCTCGACGTCAGCATCGTCAACGTGGCGCTGCCGTCGATGCAGGCGGGCCTGGGCGCGTCCGCAGCACAGCTGTCCTGGGTGGTGTCGGGCTACGCGCTGACGTTCGGCCTGGTCCTGGTGGCCGCGGGGCGCCTCGGCGACGACCGCGGCCGCCGCCGGATGTTCCTGCTCGGCCTCGGGCTGTTCACCCTCACCAGCGCCGCAGCCGGTCTCGCGCCGACCCCCGAGGTCCTGGTCGCGGTGCGCCTGCTGCAGGGGGTGTCGGCCGGGCTGCTGTCCCCGCAGGTCGTCGGGTTCATCCAGGACCTGTTCCGCGGCCCCGAGCGCGGGACGGCGTTCGGGATGTTCGGCGCCGTCGTCGGGATCTCGACGGCGGTCGGGCCGCTGCTCGGTGGCCTGCTGCTGGCGTGGACCGGCGACGCGGGCGGCTGGCGGTGGGTGTTCTTCGTGAACATCCCGATCGGCGTGGCCGCGCTGGTCTTCGCGGCCCGGCTGCTCCCTGCGGACGGGGTCGGCCGCGCCGCCCGCCGGCCGCTGGACCTGCCCGGGGCGGTGCTGCTCGGCGTCGGTGTGGTGAGCCTGATGCTGCCGCTGGTGCTCTCCGAACGAGACCCGGCGCGCGCCCCGTGGTGGCTGCTCGCGGTCTCGGTGGCGGCGCTGGCCGCGTTCGTGGCCTGGGAACGGCGGGCGAAGCGGAGCCACGGGCACCCGCTGGTCGACTTCGCGCTGCTGCGGACCCGCAGCTACGCGGCGGGCGCCACGCTCGGCATGACCTACTTCGCCGGGTTCACCTCGATCTTCTTCGTGCTCACGCTCTACCTGCAGAACGGCCTCGGCTACACGCCGCTGCAGACCGGCCTGGCGATGACGCCGTTCGCGCTCGGGTCCGCGGTGACGTCCGCGCTGGGCGGCCGGCTGGTGTCGCAGTTCGGGCAGCCGATGGTGGTCGTCGGGCTCGCCGTCGTCCTGCTGGGGCTGGTCGCCACCGACGTGGTGCTCGCCGCCACCGCGGGCGACGCGGCGGCGACCGGCGCCGCGATCGCCGGCACCCTGCTGGTGGCCGGCGTGGGCGGCGGGCTCGTCGTCGCACCGAACCAGACCCTCGCGCTCGCCGAGATCCCGCCGGCGTCCGGCGGCACCGCGGCCGGCGTGCTGCAGACCGGGCAGCGGATCGGGACGGCGGTGGGCCTGTCCGCCGTCGGGGCGGTCTTCTTCGGCCGGCTGAGCGCGACCGGCGACTGGGCGTCGGCGATCTCCCGCGGCCTCATGATCACCGTCGGGCTGGTCGCGGTCGCGCTCGTCCTCGGCGTGGCCGATCTCGTCGCGGCGCGGCGCCGCGGGCGGACGCCGGCCGGGGTCGCCCACGACCCCGGGCCACCCTCGCCGACCGGCGGCGACTGACCCGGGACTCTCGTGTCCCCGGAACCCGGCCGGGCCGGCACCTCGCCGGCCCGCGCCGCGACGATCATCCATCCGGGGGACGGGACGCCGGTCAGGGGGTCCCGGTACGGCCGTCGACGGCCGCCGGGGTGGCCGTCTCGTCGCGCAGCCCCGTCCGCAGCGTCTCGGTCATCAGGTACGAGCAGCCCATCGACACCAGTGCGATGAACGCGACGTACCCGGCGACCGCGTAGAGCGACCCGGTCCAGGCCACCAGCGCGGTGCACAGCAGCGGCGCGACCCCGCCCAGGATCGAGGCGATCTGGTAGGCCAGCGACGCCCCGGAGTACCGCATCCGGGTCGAGAACTGCTCCGCGAAGAACGCCGACTGCGGCCCGTAGACGGCGGACCGGCAGGCCTGCACGACGAGCCCGCCGAGGGTGAACAGCCACACGTTCGACGTCGAGACCAACCAGAAGTACGGCACCGCGAACAGCGCCAGGCACCCCATCCCGGCCAGGAACATCGGCCGCCTCCCGAGCCGGTCCGACAGCAGCCCGAACAGCAGGATCATCGGGATGTCGGACAGCGACAGGAACGCGTTCGCCGTGAGGATCGTCGTCCGCTCGTAGGCGAGCTCCTGGGTGGCGTAGGTGACCAGCCAGACCGAGCCGACGTAGAACGTCGAGTTCGTCGCGAGGAACGACCCGGCGGCGAGCAGGATCTCCTTCGGGTAGGTGCGCAGCGCCTCGACCACCGGCATCCGGTTCGCGGCCTTCTCGTCCATCGTCTTCTGGAACACCGGCGACTCGTGGACGCCGAGCCGGATCCACATGCCGACGCCGATCAGCGCGATGCTGCCGATGAAGGGCACCCGCCAGCCCCAGGCCAGGAACTGCTCGTCGGTGAGCACCGCCGACAGCACGGCGAAGGTCGCCGTCCCCATCACCAGGCCGAGCGGGACGCCGACCTGGGGCCAGCTGCCGTAGTACCCGCGGCGGTGCGCCGGGGCGTGCTCGACGGCCACCAGCGCCGCCCCGCCCCACTCACCGCCGACACCGAAGCCCTGCAGGAACCGCAGGGTCACCAGCAGGATCGGCGCCCAGATGCCGAGCGTGTCGTACCCCGGCAGCAGGCCCATGCCGACCGTCGCCGCCCCCATCAGGAGCAGCGAGTACACGAGCATCGGTTTCCGGCCGATCCGGTCACCGAAGTGCGCGAACACCGCGCCGCCGACCGGGCGGGCGATGAAGCCGACCGCGAACGCGCCGAACGCCGACAGCGTGCCGGTCAGCGGATCGACGGACGGGAAGAACACCTGGCCGAACACCAGTGCGGCGGCCGTGCCGAAGATGAAGAAGTCGTACCACTCGATGGTGGTACCGATGAGGCTGGCGGTGGCGACCTTGCGGGACGACCGGAGCGCAGGTGCTGCGGGCTGTCCCGGCGACGCCGGCGGGACGGTGGCGGACATGGCCGAGGACGGTATGTCCGCGCCCGGATCATGTCGAGATGCACGGCTGATCCTGTCGCAGCGGGTCGCGATGCTGTCGATCGGGGTACACGCCGCGTCAGCGGTTCGCGGACCGGCCCGTCAGAACCCCCGCGACGAGCAGGACGACGAGCCCCGCGAGCGGAACGACGAGCAGCCCGGTGCGCAGCTCGGTGGCGTCCGCGATCACGCCGACGACCGGGGGAGAGGCCAGGAACCCGATCCGCATCAGCCAGGTGACGACGGTCAGCCCGGTACCCGGGGCGAGGCCGGGCAGCGCGTCGGCGGCCGTCATCGCGGCCGGGACCAGCGTCGCGACGCCGAACCCGGCGATCCCGAACCCGGCGATCGTGCCGGGCACCGTCGGGAACGCCAGCGCGAGTCCCATCCCGGCCAGCACCAGCGCGCCACCGGTCCGGGCGACCAGCCGTTGCCCGAAGCGGTCCACCATCCGGTCGCCGAGCAGCCGCCCGACGAACTGACAGCCCTGCAGCGCGACGAACCCGAGGCCGGCGACCGCCGCGCCTGCGCCCAGCCCCTGGAGGTACACGGCGGCCCAGGTGGCCCCGGAGTCCTCGACGAGGGTCCCCGAGTTGGCGATCACGCCGAACACGAGCAGCAGCACGGTGCGCCCGGCGAGGCCGGCCCACGGACGCCGCGTCCGCCCGGTGGCGGCGGGCTCGTCCTCGTCGGCCGGGCGTTCGGTCTCCTCCGGGCCCGGCAGCAGCAGCGGGTACACCGAGACGGCGATCAGCACCGACAGCAGCGACGACAGGCCCAGGTGCAGGCCGAGCGGCACCCCGGTCCCGGCCGCCGCCGAACCCATCAGCCCGCCGGCCACCGCCCCGACCGACCACACCGCGTGGAACGAGTTGAGGATGGACCGCCCGTACCGGCGCTGCACCCGCAGGCCGTGCGCGTTCTGCGCCACGTCGACGACGGCGTCCGCCGCGCCCACCAGGAACATCGCGGCGGCGAACAGCCCCCACGACGGGGCGAACGCCACCAGCACGACACCGACCGCGATCGCGGCCATCCCGAACGACGCGACCCGCGACGAACGGAACCGGGCGATCAGCGCGCCCGCCGTGAGACCCGCGAGCAGCGCGCCGAACGGCATCGCGGCCACCGCCACGCCCAGCTGGGCGTTGCTCAGTCCCAGGTCGTCCTTGATCTCCGGGAACCGCGGCAGGAGGTTCGCGTAGACGAGCCCGTTGGTGAGGAACACCAGCCCGACGCCGGCCCGCGCGCGTCGCTCGGTCCGTCCGGGTGGCGGCGCGGTCGTTCGTCCCGTCACGGCACCGATGATGCAGGACGCACCGGGCGGCCCCGTACCCGGTTTTCCCGGGCGGTCACCCGCGCATCGAGTTGATCCTCCCGGCGGTGCGCAGCGCGCCGGACATCCCCTTGTAGGCGCCGCTGCGGGCGCCGTCACGCAGGTTGCGCAGCTGGGCGCGGCGCTCCCGGCCCGCGCTGCTCCACGCCAGCAGCGACCGGCCCCACGAGTCGCGGGCGAGCTCCTTCGCGCCGGCCTCGCGGGCCAGCAGCGACCAGCGGTCGCCGAAGTCGTCGAGTCCGTCGCGGTAGGCGAACACGGCGGGCCGGATGTAGGCCAGGCCCGGGTGCTTGCGGCGCATCGACGGCGCGTACTCGGCGATCACCTTGTCCAGGCACTCGAAGCGGCGCTGGCGGTTGGAGCTGATCGACCCGGCCCGCATCAGGCGCATGTCGAGCAGGAACCGGCGGGTGCCCCACATCAGCGGGTAGTTCGACCCGGCCGCGATCCGCAGCCACATCTCGAAGTCGACGGCCGAGGGCAGCGACGAGTCGAAGCCGCCGACCTGGTCGAAGCAGGCCCGGCGGATCATCAGCGAGCTGCCGTTGTGCGGCGGGTTGTTCTCCACCAGCTGCTTGTCGATGTCGACGACGCCGGAGGGCTGCCAGCGCAGCGCCACGACCTGGCCGCTCTCCAGCATCACGCGGGTGTGGCAGTACGCCATGCCGACCCCGGGCGGCGCGGTGTACATCGTCTCGAGCATGTGCCGCAGGAACTGCGGGTGCCAGCGGTCGTCGCCGTCGAGGAACGCGACGAACGGGGCGGCGCTCTCGGCCAGTGCCCGGTTGCGCGCGGCGCCGGACCCGCCGTTCTCGACCTGCAGGAGCCGGATCCGGGGGTCGCGCTCCGCGCGGGCCCGCACGATCTCGGCGGTGTCGTCGGTCGAGCCGTCGTCGACGATCAGGTACTCGAAGCGTGACTCGGTCTGCGCGAGCACGGAATCGATCGACTCGCCGATCCACGGGCCCACGTTGTAGGCAGGGGTGATCACCGTCACCAGAACGTCGCGGTTCCGCACGATCGGCACGTTATCAAGACTCCCTCGGGATCACGCTCGGCCGATACCACCCCGGGCGGACGGACGAACAGGTGTGACGCAGCGGCATGGCCGGCGCCGGCCGCTGGGCCGACGAGGTGACCATTCCCTGCAATTCACAACGGATCCCGGCTCCGGAGGGTTACGCCCCCCGCGGCGAAAGCACCGTCCGGTGCGGTGACCGGGCGTCACCGGACCTCCGCGGGGTGCGCCGAGCGGCGCCCGCTATCGTCCACAGAATGTCGTTCGACGCCCGGGTGATGCTGTCCCGCCGGCTCCGATTCCTGCCGCACCGCGCATTCGCGATCATGCACCATGCGCTGTTCCAGGGTGAAATATCGACGCTGCGGAAACCGAGGACCTACGCGCAACTCCTCGCGAAGAAGAATCTCGGTGAACAGTCCGAACTCGTCCACATCACGGCGGACAAGTACCGGGTGCGCGAGCACGTCGCCGACCGGATCGGGGCCGAGCACCTCATCCCGCTGGTCCAGGTCGTCGAGCGCGTGGAGGACCTCGACCTGGAGGCGCCGCAGCAGCCCTACGTCGTGAAGGGCACCCACGGCTGCGACATGACGATCCTCGTGCCGCACCCGGCCGCCGCCGACCACGCGAAGATCCGTTCGGCGGTGGCCCGGTGGCTGGGCACCGACTTCTTCCGGCACGGCTGGCGGGAGCGGCCCTACGAGGGGCTCACCCCGCGGGCGGTCGTCGAGGAGATGATCGGCGACGGGACGGGGGCGCCGAACGACTACAAGTTCTTCGTCTTCCACGGCGAGCCGGCGATGGTCGTCGTCGACCAGAACCGGTTCGTCGCGCACACCTCCACGATGCTGCACCCCGACTGGGTGCCGTTCCGGATCGCCGGGCGGTTCGCGCAGGCGGAGGCGCTCCCGGAGAAGCCGGCCTGCTACGACCGGATGCTGGAGATCGCGCGCACCTTCGGCAAGGACTTCACCTTCGCCCGGATCGACCTCTACGACGTCGACGGCCACGTCTACTTCGGCGAGATCACGCACAACCCCGGCGGGGGCCTGGTCCGGCTGCGCCCGCGGGCGTTCGACCGGGCACTGGGGAACCTGTGGCGCCACGGCACCCCGATCCCCGAGAAGTTCATCGACCGGGCCTCCGCGACCCGCTGAGCGGCTCCGGCCCGCCCGGGCCGGAGCCCGTCGGTCCTCGCCGGCCCGTCAGTCCTCGACGCGGGGGAACTCGTGGGTGCGCTCGTCGGGGCCACCGATCGGGCGGGTGTCGTCGTCGGCCGGGCGGGTCGGCGGTGCCGGCCGGCGCAGCCAGCGGACCACCGACGGGGCGAACACGATCGCGAGCAGCAGCTCGCCGGCCAGCCACGCCCAGCCGACGGCGTCGACGCCCAGCGTGGGTGCCAGCAGCGGGATCCCGCCGAGCACGATGGTCGCGTGCACGAGCTGCTGCACGGCCAGCCCGCCGGTGCGGTTCGCGAGCCGGGACTTGGTCATCCACAGCGTGACGACGACCCGCGGGAACATCGACACCATCAGCAGCTGCAGCACCAGCGTCGAGTTCTCGACGTACTCCGGTCCGTAGAACCACAGCAGCAGCGGTGCCGCCAGCCCGATCACCACGGCCGAGGGCAGCACGATCACGCAGATCCGCCGCAGCACGGCCCGGGCGAACACGTGCGCCCGCTCGGGATCGCGCGCACCCTCGACGACCAGCGCCGAGGTGATCGCGACCGACAGCATGCTCATGGCGAGGAAGACGGTCTGGGCGGGCAGCAGGAACGCGCTCGCCTGCTGGCTGATCACGATGACGACCAGGACCGGCAGGAACGACGACATGGCCTGGTTGAAGACCTGGCCGAGGTAGTCGCCCGCCATGTAACGGCTCAGGGTCCGCCGGTCCGGTGCGCCCGCGTCGGCCATCGCCGCGGACTCCTCGGAGTGCCGCGGGAGCAGCCGCCGGGCGATCAGCAGGGCGAAGGGCACCAGCATGGCGATCACCGGTGCGGACCAGGACGTGAACACGCCGTCCTCGACGGCGAGCAGCGCCACGACCACGAGCAGGCCCAGCTTGACCAGGCCGTAGACCCCGTTCTTGAGCACCACCCACATCGCGGAGCGCAGCCCGGTGAACATCTGGTCCTGCAGGCTCCAGATCGACCAGGCCGCGGTGGAGACGACGAACCAGGCGCCGAAGCCGGGCGCCACGTACAGCGGGTCACCGGGCGCGTAGGCGAGGTGGCAGTAGATCATCGCCCCGGCCGAGCCGAGTACGGCCGTGCCCGTCGAGATCGCGTAGGCGAGCCGGACCAGCGACGCCGAGTCGCGCCCGGCGGTCGGCAGGAAGCGGACGATCGCCTGGCCGAAGTTCAGCGAGGTCAGCACCGAGATCATCATCATGAGGTTGACCAGTGCGTTGCCCCGGCCGACCTCCTCGGTGCTGAACACCCGGGCAGCGAAGATCCAGTACAGCAGGCCGAAGCCGGAGTTGACGACCGTGTTCAACATCAACGCGTAGGCGTTGCGGTACAGCGGGCTGGCCATCTCCCGGCGCGCCGAGCGCACGCGCCCGGCGACCGCGGTCCCGACGCTCACCGGTCACCCGCCCCGCGGGGGGCGGGTCGGATCACGGCGTTGCTGGTGTGCACCACCCGGCCACGCTAACCGTGACGCTCCGGGGTCGGCCGTTCGGGTGCGCGCAACCGGCCGGGTCGCGCCGCACCCTGCCCGACCCGGGCCGACCTCGGGCGCCGTCCCCTGTGGAGCGGCCCGGCACAGCACACCCGATCGGGTACCGCAAGTGCTGCGCTACGGTCCCTCCGTTGGAGTGAAGCGGTGAACCGGAGGGGGTTCGCGTGCGTATCGCGTGCGTAGGAGGGGGCCCCGCGGGCCTCTACTTCGCGATTCTCGCCAAGTTGCGGTCCGGTGGCCGCGACGAGGTCGTCGTCCACGAGCGGAACCGGCCCGGCGAGACACACGGCTTCGCCGTGACCTTCGGCGAGGACCTGCTCGACGACGCGTTCCGGAACGATCCCGACGGCGGGCAGGCCCTGCGCCGCGCCGCGCGGTTGTGGAACGCCCAGGAGATCCGCGTCGGTGACGCCCGGCCGGTGCACGTCGGCGGCAAGTACGGCTACTCGATCGCCCGGGTGGAGCTGCTCGACGTGCTGGCGCGCCGGGCCGAGCAGCTCGGGGTCGACGTGCGCTATGCGGCGCCGGCCGGCCGGGAGGACGTCGACGCCGACATCGTCGTCGCCGCGGACGGGATCTCCAGCAGGCTGCGGACCCGGCGGGCCGAGCACTTCGGCACGACGATCGACGAGGGCACGAACCGCTACATCTGGCTCGGCGCGGACAGCGACTCGGACACCTTCGTCTGGGACTTCCAGCGGACCGACGCCGGGTGGATCTGGATCCACCTCTACCCGTCGTCCAACGGGCTGAGCACCTGCATCGTCGAGTGCGAGCCGGACACCTGGACCGGCCTGGGGCTGGACACCATGGCGGCGGACGAGGGCGTCCGCATGATCACGTCGCTGTTCCCGCGGACGCTGGGCGGGCACCGGCTGGTCGAGCCGCCGGGCGGGCTCGCCGAGAAGCCCTGGCTGCGGTTCCGCGAGGTCCGCAACCGCACCTGGCGCGACGGGGATCTCGTCCTGGTCGGCGACGCCGCGCACACCACGCACTTCGGCATCGGCTCGGGCACCGTGCTGGCGATGCAGGACTCGCTGGCGCTGGCCGACTCCCTCTACGGGGCCCCGGGCAGCCCGCGGGACGTCGTCGAGCTGGACCGGCCCGACGGCCGCGGCGCCGCACTGGCCGCCTACGACGCGCGCCGCCGTGCCGTCGTCCGCCCGGTGCAGGACGCCGCCCGCCGCAACATGCAGTGGTTCGAGCAGGCGGGCCGGCAGCTGGAGCAGGTCGGTGACCCCGTCGAGTTCGCCTGGTCGCTGACCGACCGGCGCGGTGACATGGGCCGGCTGCACTACCAGCTGCACAAGGCCACCCAGATCGGGCCGCTGCGCCAGGTGCGCCGCGGTCTGACGACCGCCCGCCGGGTCCGCCGTGCCGCGCTCCGTGAGGGGAGCAGCCGGCCGTCCGGCGAGAGTCACGGACAGTGACCATCAGGGGGCGGTGCCCCGCCCACCGTCCCCCGATCACGGTCTCGTAACGTGCGTCCGGACGGTCGCCGGACGGATGCCGATTGGGGTCTTGCGTGAAGATCGTATGTGTCGGTGGTGGGCCCGCCGGGCTCTACCTGTCGATCCTGGCTCGCCTGTGGTCCGGTGGTCGCGACGAGGTCGTCCTCGTCGAACGCAACGCACCGGGCACGGCGTCCGGCTTCGCCGTGACCCTCGGTGAGGACATTCTCGACGAGCTCTACCGGACCGATCCGGTCGGCGCCGACCGGGTGCGGGCCGCCGCGCACGTCTGGGACTCGCAGGTCGTCGAGATCGCCGGCCGGACGGTGCACCTCGGCGGGCGCTACGGCTACTCGATCGGCCGCTCCCGGCTGCTGGAGGTGCTCGCCGAGCGGGCCCGCCAGGTCGGGGTCCGGCTGCACTTCGAGACGGCGGCCGCCGCCGACGGTGACACGGCGGCCGACCCGCTCACCGCGGACGCGGACGTCGTCGTCGCCGCGGACGGGGTGGGCTCGGCGATCCGCCAGCGCCGCACGGACGCGTTCGGCACCCGGGTCGCGCACGGCGCGAACCGCTACGTGTGGTTCGGCACCACCAAGGCGTTCCGGCCCTTCACGTTCGCCTTCGAGCGCACCGCGGCCGGCTGGATCTGGTTCCACGCGTACCCGGCCGCGGACTGCGTCAGCACCTGCATTGTCGAGTGCACGCCGGAGACCTGGACCGGGCTCGGCCTCGACGCGATGGACCCGCAGGAGGCGATGCGGTTCCTGGAGCGGATCTTCGAGCGCTCGCTGGACGGCCACTCGCTGATCGCACCGCCCGGCATGGGCGCCTCGCCGTGGCTGACCTTCCGCGAGGTCCGCAACATGTCCTGGCGGGACGGCGGGGTCGTGCTCCTCGGCGACGCCGCGCACACCACGCACTTCGCGATCGGCTCGGGCACCGTCCTCGCCGTCGCGGACGCGATCGCGCTGGCCGAGGAGCTGTACCCCGGCGGGCTGCCCGGCACCGACGACGTCGAGGCCGCGCTCGCCGGGTACGACGCCCGTCGCCGGGCGACGATGGCGCCGATCCAGCGGATGGCCCGGCGCAGCATGGAGTGGTTCGAGACCGTCCCGCAGCGGCTCGACGGCACCGACCCGATCGACTTCGCCTGGTCGCTGCTGGACCGCCGCGGGGACCAGGGCCGGCTGCACCGCCGCCTGCACGACATCACCCAGATCGAACCGGTCCGCGAGGTCCGGCGCCGGCTCACCACCGCGCGACGGGTGCGGCGCGCCGTCGGGCGGGGCGAGATCGGCCGGTCCCAGGCCCCGTCGGAGCTCCTGAACGGCTGAGGCCCGGGCATCAGGCCGGGGTGTCCTCCTCGGCCTCCCGGCGGCCCCGGGCCAGGAACGAGTGCTTCCGGCCGTAGAACGCGTAGACGACCAGCCCGAGGACCAGCCAGCCGACGAACCGGATCCAGGTGTCGAGGTTGAGGTTCAGCATCAGGTAGAGGCACGCGACCGCGGTGATCGCCGGGACCACCGGCGAGAACGGGACCCGGAACGGGCGGTCCAGGTCCGGACGCCTGCGCCGCAGGACCGGGACCGCGATCGCCACGATGATCATCGCCGAGAGGGCGCCGATCGAGACCATGTCGGCCAGCGCGGTGATCGGGGTGAAGGCCGCGATCACGGCGCAGACGGCGCCGCCGATGATCGTCATCCGGTGCGGGGTGCCCCAGCGCGGGTGCGCCGTCCCGATCGACTCCGGGAGCAGGCCGTCCCGGCCCATCGCGAACCCGATCCGGCCGATCGTGACCAGCTCGACCATCATCACCGACGTCAGGCCGGTGACGGCGCCGATCGCGATCAGGGCGCCGATCCACGGCAGCCCGACCGACGAGAAGGCCGCGGCGAGAGGAGCACCGGTGTCGATCTCGGTGTAGGGGACCATCCCGGTCAGCACCAGCGAGACGCCGACGTAGAGCACCGCGCAGACGGCGAGCGCGCCGAGCAGGCCGATCTTCAGGTCGCGGTCCGGCCGCTTCGCCTCCTCGCCGAGGTTGGCGAGTGCCTCGAACCCGGTGTAGGCGAAGAACACGACCGCGGCGGCGGTGAGCATCCCGCCGACACCGAAGACCGTCGGCTCCAGGCCGAACACCCCGGAGATGATCGGCTGGGTGAACACGGTGCCCCCGCCCTCGGGCGGCTGGGCCGGCGGGACGAACGGCGTGAGGTTGTCCGGGTCCACGTAGAACGCGCCGATGCCCAGGATCAGCACGCACACCGCGAGCTTCACCAGCACGAGCAGGTTCGTCAGCCGGGACGACTCCCGGATGCCGGACACGGCGACCGCGGTCAGGACCGCGATGATCGCGACGGCGCCGACGTTGACCGTCGCGTCCTCGCCGAACCAGGCGGTCGGCAGCCCGAACAGCTCGGCGAGGTAGCCCGACCAGCTGCGTGAGACGACGGCGAGGCCCAGCCCGAACTCCAGCAGCAGGTCCCAGCCGATGATCCACGCGAAGACCTCACCGAGGGTCGCGAACGCGTAGGTGTAGGCCGATCCTGCGGTCGGGACCGACGAGGCGAGCTCGGCGTAGCAGATCGCGGCCAGGCCGGCGACGACGGCGCCGACGAGGAACGACAGCGTGACCGCCGGTCCGGCGTGCTGCCTGGCCTCCACCCCGGCCAGGGTGAAGATCCCCGTGCCGATGATGATCCCGACGCCGAACCCGACCAGGTCGCGGGCCTTCAGCGTGCGTCGCAGATCGCTGCCGGACCCGTCCCCGGTGCGCGCCAGGATCCGTTCCACCGGCATCGTGCGCGTCCATCCCACCCGACATCCCCCGTTCGCTCGACTGTTGCGTGACGGTATGCCGACCGGCCCCCGCACGCCGGACGGGCCCGGGACGGTGTCCGGATCGTCACGCGGTGTCCGGTGGCGGACGCTGTCGGTGATCGTTCCTGATAATCCTGTGTGAACGTTCCGTGCCCGCTGTCCGGAACCCCCGGGCCGCGTCACGATCGGGTGGTATCGGTGTCCCGCGCGGCGTCCCCGCCGCCTGCCGGTCGGGAACGGGGGAGCCGTGCCCCGAGGTCGCCTACGGACCTGTGCCGGCGTCCTGGCCGTGGTCGTCGCGGTCACGACGCCCGTCCTCGTGGCCGGTGGACCTCCGTCGCCCGGGCCGGTCACGGTCGGTGCGGCAGCCGAGGCGCCACGGGTCGCCGGGCCGGTGGCCCCGGCCGGGCTCGCCGGGGCGCTGAGCGGTGTGGAGGCCGTCGACGTCGTCACCCGCCCGCCCGGCTCGGTCGCGGTGTCCCGCGCGGACGAGGACGGCCTGGCACTGTCCTGGGCGCTGCTCGACACCGCGACGGGGGAGTGGACCGGTTCCGCGGACGCCGCCGAACGCCGCACCGAGGCCGAGTCGACGATCAAGGCATGGCTTGCCGCGGACACCCTGCGCGCCGCGGCGGAGGCCGGCCGGCCGGTCACGGCGGCCGAGCGCGCCGACATCACGGCGGCCGTCCGTGCCAGCGACGACGACGCGGCCGAGCGGCTCTACCGGCGGCTGGGCCGGGACGCGAGCACCGCCCGCCTGGACGGCGAGTGCGGGGTCGAGGTGTCGACGTCGCGCCGGGGGTGGTGGTCGTTCACCCAGCTCACCGCCGTCGACGCGGCCCGGATCCTGGCGTGCGTGCGCGACCGGGCACCCGAGTGGCCGGGTGGCGGCGAGCTGCTCGCCGACCTGGCCTCGATCACCCCGGACGGAGGTTCCGGGATCGGTGCGACCCTGCCGGGCCCCGTCGCCGAGAAGAACGGCTGGACGCTGCACGGCGCCGGGACCTGGAACGTCAACTGCGTGCTGGCCTGGGAGGACCGGGCGCTCCCGGTGCTGCTGAGCTATCCGGCCGACCGGGGTGTCGAGCACGGCTGGGCGGCCTGTCGCGACGTCGCCGACGACGTGCTGGCCGTCGCAGCCGGCTGAACCTCGGGGCCCTCCCCGTTTCGGCGCGGCGGGCGCGGGGAAACCACCTCGGCGTCCGTCCCCGACGAGAGGTGACCCATGACCGGCTTCTTCGGCCCGGGCGACCCGCGTGGGCCCGTCCACCGGATCGACCTGACCCGCCTGATGAGCGCGGGCGCGCGGGAGATCATGGCCCGCGCCGCGCAGGAGTCCGTGCAGCGCGGGGACACCGATCTGGACGCCACGCACATCCTCCTCGCGTGCGCGCGCAGCGAGACGACCCGGCGGTGGATCACCCGGGCAGGCGGCGATCCCGACGCCATCGCCCGCACGCTGGAGGAGCGGCTCCCGCGCCCCGGGGCCGAGGTCGACCCGAGCCGGTCGCCGTCGCCGACCCCGTCGGCGAAGCGCGCGCTGCTCGACGCCCACCAGGTCTCGCGGTCGCTGGGGTCCACCTACATCGGACCCGAGCACCTGCTGCTGGCCCTCGCCGCGAACGAGGAGTCCGCGGCGGGACGGCTGCTCGCCCGGTCCCGGTTCAGTCCCGGCTCGATGACCACCGGTGGCGGCACCCCGGCCCCGCAGGCGGGGCCGCCGGGCGGCGCGACGGCCGCGGAGCAGGAGCCGACGTCGACCCCGACCGTCGACCAGTACGGCCAGGACCTCACCGTGGCCGCGCGCGGCGGGCGGCTGGACCCGGTGATCGGCCGCGAGGAGGAGATCGAGCAGACGATCGAGGTCCTGTCCCGGCGGACCAAGAACAACCCCGTCCTGATCGGCGAGGCGGGTGTCGGCAAGACCGCCGTCGTCGAGGGCATCGCACAACGCATCGCGGACGGCGAGGTCCCCGACACCCTGCGCGGCCGCCGGGTCGTGCAGCTGGACCTGGCCGGTGTGGTCGCGGGCACGAAGTACCGCGGCGACTTCGAGGAGCGGATGCGGACTCTGATCGAGGAGATCCGCGAGCACTCGAACGACCTCGTCGTGTTCATCGACGAGCTGCACACCATGGTCGGCGCCGGTACCGGCGGCGGCGAGGGCGGCGGCGCGATGGACGCCGGCAACCTGCTCAAGCCCGCCCTGTCCCGCGGCGAGCTGCACGTCATCGGCGCGACGACGCTCGACGAGTACCGCCGCTACATCGAGTCCGACTCGGCCCTCGCCCGCCGGTTCCAGCCGGTGCTCGTGCCGGAGCCGTCGATCGAGGACTCCGTCGCGATCCTGCGCGGGCTGGCGGACCGCTACGAGGCCCACCACCAGGTGCGCTACACGCCCGAGGCGCTGCGCGCCGCGGTCGAGATGTCCGACCGCTACGTCACCGAGCGTTTCCTGCCCGACAAGGCGATCGACCTGCTCGACCAGGCCGGCGCCCGGGTGCGGCTGCGTACCCGGACGCCGACCGTGGACCACCGCGAGATCGAGCAGCAGATCGACCAGCTGACCCGGGACAAGGACCAGGCCGTCGCGCACGAGGACTACGAGCGGGCCTCGCAGCTGCGCGACGAGATCACCGTCACCCGGGACAAACTCTCCGCCGACCCGGCGGACCCGCAGGGCAAGGCGCCGGTGGTCGGCGTCGACGAGATCGCCGAGGTCGTCTCGCGGGCGACCGGCATCCCGGCCACCCAGCTCACGGAGGCCGAGCGGGACCGGCTGCTGCGGCTGGAGGACGAGCTGCACCGTCGCGTCGTCGGGCAGGACGCGGCCGTCAGCGCGGTCGCCGAGGCGATCCGGCGCTCGCGCTCCGGTCTCGGGGACACCGACCGGCCGGTCGGCAGCTTCCTGTTCCTAGGCCCGACCGGCGTCGGGAAGACCGAGCTGGCACGGGCGCTCGCCGTCGCGCTGTTCGGCGAGGAGGACCGGATGGTCCGCCTCGACATGAGCGAGTACGGCGAGAAGCACACCGTCGCGCGGATGGTCGGCGCCCCGCCCGGCTACGTCGGCTACGGCGAGTCCGGCGAGCTCACCGAGGCCGTCCGCCGCCGGCCGTACTCGGTGCTGCTGCACGACGAGGTCGAGAAGGCGCACCCCGACGTGTTCAACACCCTGCTGCAGGTGCTCGACGACGGCAGGCTCACCGACGGTCAGGGACGCACTGTCGACTTCCGGCACACCGTGATCATCATGACGTCGAACGTCGGGTCCGAGCTGATCACCGGGCACGGCATGACCCTCGGGTTCGGCTCGGCGGCCTCGCAGGAGTCGACGGCCTCCGAGCGCGAGGACGCGGTGCTCCGCGAGCGGCTCACCCCGCGGCTGCGCGAGGTGTTCCGGCCGGAGTTCCTCAACCGGATCGACGAGACCATCGTGTTCCGCAGGCTCGACACCGAGCAGCTCACCGAGATCACCGGGCTGCTGCTCGACGACACCCGGGAGCGGCTCGCCGCCCGCGAGATCGGTTTCGAGATCTCCGGCGACGCCGTCCGGCTGCTCGCCGAGCGCGGCCACCAGCCGGAGTTCGGGGCCCGTCCGTTGCGCCGGACGATCCGGCGGGAGCTCGACAACCCGCTGTCGTCGATGCTGCTGGACGGCCGGATCGGCCCCGGGACGACCGTCCGGGTCGGGGTGCGGGACGGCGAGCTGGAGATCGACGCCGCGGCGTAGTCCACCCGTCCCACCGGTCAGGTGCCGATCAGCCGGAGCCTCATCCGTTTAGACATGCGAATACGTGCATGTATAGGGTGTCGTGCATGGGTCACGGACACGGTCACGGCGGGCAGCCGCACGGCGGCCACGGGCACGCCGGTGCGGGGACCGACCGGCGGCGGCTGGCGGTCGCGCTCGGCGTCACCCTGGTGACGGCGGTGCTGGGCGCGGCCGGGGCGGTGCTCACCGGCTCGCTGGCACTGCTCGCGGACCTCGGGCACCTGCTGACCGACGCCGGCGCGCTCGTCGCCGCGCTCATCGCCACGATCCTCGCGGCCCGGCCGGCGACCGCCCGGCGGACCTACGGGATGGGCCGGGCGGAAGTGCTGGTCGCGGCGCTGAACGCGCTGACGCTGGTGGCCGTCGTCGTCTGGGTGGCGGTCGAGGGCGTGCAGCGGCTGTTCGAGCCGGTCGAGATCCCCGGCGTCCCGCTGCTGGTCATCGGTGCGCTCGGCCTGGTCGGCAACCTGGTCTCGCTGGCCGTGCTGTCCGGCGGGGACCGCGGCAACATGAACATGCGCGGCGCCATGCTGCACGTCCTCGGCGACGCGCTCGGCTCCGTCGGCGTGCTCGCCGCGGCCGTGGTGCTGATGACGACCGGCTGGCCCTGGGCCGACACCGTCGCGTCGCTGTTCATCGTCGCGCTGATCCTGCCGCGCGCGGTTTCGCTGCTGCGCGAGGCGGCGCACGTGCTGCTGGAGGGTGCCCCGAAGGGCGTCGACGCCGACGAGGTCCGCGACGCACTGCTCGCACTGCCCGGGGTCACCGAGGTGCACGACCTGCACCTGTGGGCGATCAACGACCGGACCCCGGCGATGTCGGCGCACCTCGTCGTCGCCGAGGAGCACTCCGTGCACTGCGGGGACGCGTCGGTGCTCGACACCGCGACGCACGTCCTGCGGGAGCGGTTCGGGCTGGACCACTCGACCCTGCAGGTCGAGCACGCGGCCCACGTGGGGCACGAGAACCACTGCGGCTGAGGACCGAGCGCCTCGGGGCGTCCGGGGGAACGGTGGCCGTCGTGCCCCGCCGGTCCCTGCGCTGGGATCGCTGCGCGAGGAAGCGATTTCGGAGAGGGCACTGAAGGCGGCACTGATCGCGGCGCTGAAGGTGGCACCGACGACCGATCGGCCGACGACGGCCTCGACCGGACCGGACCGGGCCGGGCGGTGCCGTGCCGGTGCCGCCCGTCCCGACCGCCCCCGGCGCGGTGAGCGGGCCGCGACCCGTGCCGGGCACATCGCCGGACTACCGTGGTCCCCATGATCCAGAGCGTGGGCCCGGGGGAGCGGGCGGTCGCGCCGGACGGCACCCGCATCGGGTTCGACGTCCGCGAGCCGGACGGCTCCGGGCCCGGCGAACCGCTGGTGCTGCTGGCCGGGCAGGCGAACAGCCGCGCCTGGTGGGACACGGTCCGGTCGTCGTTCGGCGGGTACCGCACCGTCGTCCTGGACCATGCCGGCACCGGGACCAGCGACGACGCCGGGGACGACGGATGGAGCACCCGCCGGTTCGCCGGTGACGTCGTCGCTGTCCTCGACGCGGCCGGGATCGGTCGGGCGCACGTCTACGGCACGTCGATGGGCGGGCGGCTCGCACAGTGGCTCGCCGCCGACCACCCGGGACGCGTCGGCGCGCTCGTGCTCGGCTGCACCACCGGCGGCGGCGCGGGCGCCGTCCCCGCCGACCCGGCCGTGCTCGAGCGGCTCGCCGACCCGGCGACCGGCGCGCGGGAGCTGCGCCGGCTGATGGCCGGTCCGGACTGGACCGGCCCGCTGCCGGTGCTCGGCGACCTCCGCATGAGCCGGCGGGCCCGCGCCGGTCACCGGCGCGCCAGCGCGCAGCACGACGCCTGGGACGTCCTGCCCGGCGTCACCGCACCGACGCTCGTCCTGCACGGCGCCGGCGACGAGTTCACCCCGCAGGAGAACGGCCGTCGCCTCGCCGGGCGCATCCCCGGCGCCGCGTTCGTCGCGTTCGACGGTGCCCGGCACGCGTTCTTCCTGGAGGAGCGGGCCACAGCGGAGGTGCAGCGGTTCCTCGCGGCGCACCCGCTCCCACCGGGCTGACCGGGCCCGGCGGCCGCGGCTCAGCCCGCCAGGTGCGACCAGCGCGCCGCCAGCTCCGACCAGGGGCCCTCGTCGGCGACCCGGCCCCGCTCCAGCACGACGACCCGGTCGGCCCGGGCCAGCGCGGCCCGTTTCGTGCTGGCCCCCACGACCGTCCCGCCCCGGCGTCGCAGCGCCGCCCACAGCTCGATCTCGGTGCGGACGTCGAGCGCCGACGACACGTCGTCGGCGACGATCAGCTCCGCGCCGGTGGCCAGCGCCCGCGCCATCGCGAGCCGCTGCACCTGCCCGCCGGAGAGCCGGATTCCCCGGTGCCCGACGACGGCGTCCGGCCCGCCCGCCGCCTCGACGTCGCGCCCGAGCCGGGCGTCGTCGACGGCGGCGGCGACCGGCCGCCGGTGGCCGAGCGCCACGTTCTCGCCGAACGTCCCGGACAGCACCCGGGGGACCTGGCCGACGTAGGCGACCTGCCCGGGACGCAGGAACCGCTGCGGATCGGACACCGCGCGCCCGTTCCACCGGATCACGCCCTCGTGCGCGACCAGGCCGGCGAGGCCTGCCAGCAGGCTGGACTTGCCCGACCCGACCTCACCGGTCAGCAGCACCAGCGCACCGGCGTCGATGTCGAGGTCCACCCCCTCGACGCCGACGGTGCCGTCGTGGTGGACGGCCGTGACCTTCTCCAGGCTCAACCGGCGCAGCGGCTCCCGCGGTGCGGGCTCCGGTTCCGGCGCGGCGCCCGACACCAGGTCGACACCGTCGGGCAGCCGGGTGAGGTCCGCGGGCCCGGCGAACGGGGCGACCGCGCGCAGCCAGCGCCGGGCGATCGGCGCCTCGGTGACCGCGGCCGCGCACACCTGGCCGAGGAACCCGGCACCGCCGAGCGCCGTCGACAGCAGCAGCGCCGTCGCGAGGGTCCAGCCGCCGGTCAGGTACACCGACCAGGTCAGGACGACCGCGGCCTGCATCAGCAGGCCGGGCACGCCCTCGAGGAGCGTGCGGACCCGGTACTCGCGCACGGTGGCCCGGACCCGATGCGCGTCCACCCGGCCCAGGTGCGCCCGCACCGCACCGGTCGCGGCGGCGAGCTTCACCGTCCGCACCGACTCCAGCGCCGACCCCAGCGCCGTGCCGAACCGTGCCCGGGCGTCGGCCGCGACCCGCCCGGCCCGCCCCGCGAACGGGGCCCCGAGCGCCGCGACCGCCGCACAGAGCGCGAGGAAGCCGCCGATGACGAGGGCGGCCCGGACGTCGCCGGACACCAGCCCGGCCACGACCACCACGAGGACGGCGTTGGTGACGTCCACCCAGCGGTCGACGTAGAGCACCATCCGGTCCGAGTCCAGGGCACGGGCGACGACCTCACCGGCGGGCGCCCGCCCGGAGTGGTGCTGCATGGTCTGCCCGCGGAGCACCGCCAGCCGCAGCCGCAGGGTCACCGCCGACCACCAGCGCGGGTAGGTCCGGAACGCGATCGCGATCCACAGCGGGAACAGCAGCAGGACGCCGGTGAGGCCCAGTGCCGGACCCCAGGGGGCCGCCCCCGACTGCAAGGACTCCGCGACCAGTCCCCACAGCCAGCCCGTCACGACGCCGGTCGCGCCGGCGAGCGTCGCCAGGGTGAACATCAGGCCGCCGGTCAGGCCCCACCGTTTGTGCGCGAACGCCAGCCGCAGCACGGTCCGCCACAGCGCGGGCGGGCGCGGGCCCTGCTCCGCCGTGACCGTGCGGCGGGCGCTGCGGTGGAGGAGGGGGGTCTCCAGCGTCGCCGTCGCCCCGGGCCGCGTCGCGGTCGCCGTCGCGGTGTGACCGCCTCCGTGGGCGACGTGCCCGAGCACCTCGCCACCGGTTCCGCCGTCGTCGTCACGGTCCGCGGCGAGCAGGTCGGCGTAGCGGCCCGGCTCGACGGCCAGCCGCTCCCGGGCACCGTGCTGCAGGAGCCGACCGTCCTCCAGGACGGCGACGGCGTCGGCCCGCCGGATCGTCGACAGCCGGTGCGCGACGACGATCCCGGTCCGGTCCGCCAGCAACGCCCGTGACGCCCGGGTCACCCGCATCTCGGTGCGCGGGTCCATCCGGGCGGTCGCCTCGTCGAGCACGACCACCGCGACGTCGCGGACCAGCAGCCGGGCGAACGCCACCAGCTGCTCCTCACCCGCCGACAGCGTCACCCCGCCGCTGCCGAGGCGGGTGTCCAGCCCGTCGGGCAGGGCGGCGACCCACTCGTCGAGCCCCAGCGCGGACACCGCCCGCTCGATCGCGGAGCGCGGCACCGCGGGATCGTGCAGCGCGACGTTCTCCGCCAGCGACGCCGCCAGGATCTCGGTGCGCTGGGTGACGACGCCGACCGCACGCCGCAGGTCGTCGAGACCGGTGTCGCGGACGTCCTGCCCGCCGACGAACACCTGCCCCCGGTCCGGCTCGACCGCCCGCGACAGCACCTTCGCCACCGTCGACTTGCCGGACCCGGTCCGGCCGAGCAGCGCGCACGTCGTGCCGGCCGGGACGTCGAGATCGATCCCGCCCAGCCGGAACCCGCCGTCGTAGCCCGCGGTGAGCCCGCGCAGCCGGACGCCGGCCGGGCCGGACGGCACCGGGCGCCCGCCCGCGGGCTCCTGCTCGGCCCGCAGCAGCGACGCGACCCGGGTGAGCGCGCCGACCCCGGCCTGGATGTCCGGCATGCGGTCGACGATCGCGTCCACCTGCGACACGAACGCGGTCACCAGGATCCACAGCGACACCAGCGCCGCGACGCCCCCGGGGTCGCCCGCCACGAGCCAGACCCCGCCGACCGCGACCACCCCGAGCAGGGCGTGCGCGACGAACCCGGTGCGCAGCCCGACGGTCGTCGCGGCGAGGCTGACGACCTGCACCCGGCGCAGCACCTCGGCCGCCCGGGCCGCGGAACCGGCGATCACGTGCGGCTGGCCCAGCGAGGTACGTACGTCGTCCTGCCCGGCGATCGCCTCCTCGAGCTGGGCGGAGTGGTCCGACCAGGCGACCTCCTCGGCGACCTTGGCCCGCGCGATCACCCCCGTCAACGGCCGCGCCACGAGCACGATCAGGCCCGCCACCAGCGGGAACGCGATCCAGGCCGGCCAGAACACCAGACCGGCGACGATCCAGGCGAGGACCGAGCGGAGCAGCGCGCGCCCGGTCTCCCACCCGATCCGGCGGAACAGCTGGGCGAGCTGGCGGGAGTCGTCGTCGACGCGGTCGAGCAGCTCACCGACCGCCTGGTCCTCGAGGCGCGGGAGCGGCTGGCCGAGCGCGGCGTCGAGCAGGTCGGCCCGCAGCCGGCCCTCGGCCCGGCTGACGACCGTGGAGAACAGCACCCGGCCCGCGGTGTCCAGGACGGCGGAACCGAGCAGGAGGACCGCGAGCACACCGACCAGGGCGGACGTCGGTCCGGCCGCGACCTCGCCGACCACGGTCGCGGCGACCGCCTCCGCGACGGCGGCGACCACCGCCGCCGTCACCGCGACGGCCGACGCCGCCCCACCCAGCCGTCGCCACGACAGCGCGCGCACCCTCGACACCCCCGGAGACGGACCGCGGTACGGGATCTCCGGCGCCGGTCCGGAGATCGACGCTAGCCGGGACCCCCGACGGTTTCCGCCGGTTTTCGGTCCGGGCAGAGCGCAGCGATGTCACGCAGCCGTCCACGCAGGTCCGCGTTCTGCACCAGCTGCTCGACGAGCACACCGAGCAGGTCGGCGACCGCCCCGACGACCTGCAGCTCGCCGGGCAGCGGGGCGCGGCCGGGGCGCGTCACGAGGAACAGGGCACCGTGCACGCGGTCGGGGGCGCGGACCCGGACGGCGACACCGTGCCCGGGTGACCGGGCGTCGGGGAACCCGGTCACCCGGGGGTCGAACAGCCGGGGCCCACCGGACTGCAGGGCCTCCGTCACGGGCGCGGGCGGTGCCGAGGAGGCCAGGCGCTCGGCGAGCCAGCGGGGAACGCCTGCGGTGCCCGCGAGCTGCCACCGGCCGTCGTCGTGGAGGTAGAACCCCGCGCACTCCGCGTCGAGCGAGCGGGCCAGCGGGCGCACCGCGTCCCGGACGACGGCGGTGAAGGTCGCGTCCACGGCGGTGGCGGCCCGCCCGGCCGGGCGGGGACCCGGGTCCGGTCGCAACGGGACACCGGCCCCCAGGTAGCGCTCCAGCTGCCCGGCCGAGTAGCGGCGGTGCCCGCCGGGCGTGCGCGACGGCGTGATGACGGCCGCGCTCTCGGCGGCGAGCAACGTCGTGCGGCTGATCCCGAGGATCCGGCAGGCCTCACTCACCGAGAACCAGCGGTCCGACTGCATGCGAGCCCCCATCCCACCGGAACCGTCCGGGAACGATTCGTCCGGATTCCCCCACCGGTGCTACACCTCACATACCGGGTCTGTCGACGGGGACGGCTCGCGGATCCGTACGGATCCGGACGGTTCCGCATGTTTCGGGGGTGGCGGCGATGGCACCCGATCTGACCGGTCAGGTCGCGCTGGTGACCGGCGGTGCGCGGGGGCAGGGGCGCGGGCACTGCCTGGCGCTGGCCGCCGCCGGTGCCGCGGTCGGCGTGCTGGACGTCTGCCGTGACCTGGACGTCCCGGCCTACCCGCTCGCCACCGAGGACGAGCTCCGGGAGGTCGTCGCGGCGGTCACCGCCGCGGATGGCCGGGCCGTACCCCTGATCGCCGACGTGCGCGACAGCGCCCGGGTCGGCGCGGCGGTGGAGACCCTCGTCGCGGAGTTCGGGCGGCTGGACATCGTCGTCAACAACGCGGCCGTCGTCACCAGCGCACCGTTCTGGGAGATCACCGACGCCGAGTGGGACGCCGTCGTCGACATCGGCCTCACCGGGACGTGGCGGGTCGCGCGGGCCGCGGCCGCGCACGTCCCGCTCGCCACGGGGCCGGATCGTCAACATCGCCTCCACCGGAGGGGTGCGCGCGGTGCCGGAGTTCGCGCACTACGTGGCGGCCAAGCACGGCGTCGTCGGGCTGACCAGGGCGATGGCGGTCGAGCTCGCCCCGGCAGGCGTCACGGTCAACGCGATCCTGCCGGGCGCCGTCGACTCGCCGATGCTGGCCGGTCTCGCCGACGAGCTCGGCCTCGCACCCGACGAGGTGCACAAGCGCTGGCTGCACGACCAGCTGCTCGCCGAGGTGCTGAGCATCGGCGAGATCACCGGCGCACTGATGTGGCTGCTCGGCGACGACGCACGGCGCGTCACCGGGCACTGCCTGGCGGTCGACGGGGGAGCGCTCGCCCGCTGAACGGACACCGACATCCACCGACGCTCGAGGAGGAGCGATGGGACGGTTCGACGGCAAGGTCGTTCTGATCACCGGGGGAGCCCGGGGGCAGGGGCGCTCGCACGCCCTGGCCTTCGCCCGGGAGGGCGCGGACATCGCGTTCTGCGACATCTCCGAACAGCTCGGCACGGTCCCGTACCCGACGTCGCGCCAGGCGGACCTCGACGAGACGGTGAAGCTCGTCGAGGAGCTCGACCGCCGGTGCGTCGCCGTGCGGGCCGACGTCCGGGACCGCGACCAGGTCCAGGACGTCGCCGACCGGACCCGCGCCGAGCTCGGCCGGATCGACGTGCTGCTGGCCAACGCGGGGATCTTCTCCTTCGGCACGGTCGCCGAGATGTCCGAGGACATGTGGCAGGAGATGATCGCGGTCAACCTCACGGGTGTCTTCCACGCGTTCCGGGCCGTGCTGCCCACCATGATCGATCAGGGGTACGGGCGGATCGTCGCGACGTCGTCGATGGCCGGGAAGATGGGCCAGGCCAACATCGCCCACTACGTCGCGGCCAAGTGGGGCGTGATCGGGCTGGTCAAGTCGACCGCGATCGAGGTCGCGGGCAACGGCGTCACGGTCAACGCGGTCTGCCCGACCGGCGTGGACACCGACATGATCCAGAACTCGGCCGCGTACGAGCTGTTCCTGCCCGGCACGGCGAACCCCATCCGGGACGCCGCGGCCCCGGCGTTCCAGTCGCTGAACCACGTCCCGATCCCGTGGGTCGAGCCGGTCGACATCTCGAACACGATGCTGTTCCTGGCCTCCGAGGAGGCGCGCTACGTCACCGGTGAGTCCGTCGCGGTCGCGGCGGGCATGAACGCGAACAACGCTGCCTGAGAGGGGAACGACGATGCCCGGACGCCTGGAGGGAAAGGTCGCGCTGGTCTCGGGGGCCGCGCGCGGACAGGGCCGGTCGCACGCGGTGCGGCTGGCGGAGGAGGGCGCCGACGTCATCGCCTTCGACGTCTGCCACCCGCTCGACACCGTGCACTACCCGCTGTCGCGCCGCGAGGACCTCGACGAGACCGTGAAGCTGGTCGAGGAGCTGGACCGGCGGATCGTCGCCCGGGAGGCCGACGTGCGGGACACCGCCGCGGCGCAGGCCGTCGTCGACGCCGGGGTGGCGGAGTTCGGCCGGCTCGACGTCGTGTGCGGCAACGCCGGCATCGCCGGGTTCGCCGACAACACGTGGTCGCTCACCGACGACGAGTGGGACGAGATGATCGGGGTCAACCTCACCGGGGTGTGGAAGACGGTCCGCGCCGCGGTCCCGGCGATGATCGCCGCGGGCAACGGCGGGGCGATCGTGCTCACCAGCTCGACGGCGGGGGTGAAGGGCATGAGCCGCACCGGTCACTACGTCGCCGCCAAGCACGGCGTCGTGGGGCTCATGCGCAACCTGGCGACCGAGCTGGCGCCGCACTCGATCCGGGTCAACACCATCCATCCGACCGGCGTGAACACGCCGATGGTCACCAACGACTACATCGGCGGGATCATCTCCGGGGACCCCTCGTTCGGCGAGAACCTGCAGAACATGCTGCCGGTGGAGATGGTCGAGCCGGTCGACATCTCGAACGCGGTCGTCTACCTCGCCTCGGACGAGGGCCGCTACGTCACCGGGACGATGCTGCCGGTCGACGCGGGGTTCCTGCAGAAGTGAGTGCGCGGGACGCGATCGCCCGCGCCGTGGTCGGACGCCGCCGTGAGCTCGATCTCGTGCTCGCGGCGGTGTCCGCCGGCCGGGACGTGATGCTGGAGGGCCCGCCCGGCGTGTCGAAGTCGACGATGCTGCGCGCGATCACCGCGCACTGGGGCGTCCCGTTCGTCCTCGTGGAGGGCAACGCCGAGCTCACCCCGGCCCGGCTGGTCGGGCACCACAACCCGGCGCGGGTGCTCCGCGAGGACTACTCGGTCGACAACTTCGTGCCGGGGCCGCTCGTGGGCGCCATGCAGGACGGCGGGTTCCTGTACATCGAGGAGCTCAACCGGGCCCCCGAGGACACCCTGAACGTGCTCCTCGCGGCCATGGCCGAGCGGGAGCTGACGGTGCCCCGGGTGGGGACGGTCACCGCGCTGCCGACCTTCCGGGTGCTGGCCTCGATGAACCCGTTCGACGACGTCGGCACCGCCCGGATCTCCGACTCGGTCTACGACCGCTGGTGCCGTCTCGTCGTCGGCTACCAGGACGCCGCCGAGGAGACCGAGATCGTGCGCGCCCGCACCGGGGTCACCGACGACGGGCTCGTCACCGACGCCGTCGCCCTCACCCGGGCGACCCGCTCGCACCCGGACCTGCGCCGCGGGTCGAGCGTGCGCGGCGCGATCGACCTGACCGCGATCGCGGTCGAGCTGCAGCGGCTCGGGAGCCATGACGGGGACCGTTCCCGGCTCGTGCTGGACGCCGCCCTGCTGGCGCTGTCCGCGCGGATCGCGGTGGACGACGCCGTCGACACCACCCCGGAGGAGGTGATCACCCGGATCTGGGAGGACCATTTTTTCTCCGGCCCCGGCGTGCGGCGCCGGGTCCCCACGTCCTGGACGTCGACGGTGCCGTGACCCTGCCCGCGGCTGACGAGCGGTCGCGGGCCCTCGCGCCGCTGCGCCGCAGGCCGAAGCAGCTCACCGCCGCGCCGGAGCTGTTCCGCACCGGGCCGGGCGCACCGGTCGTCGTCGAGCGGGTGGACGGGGACCGCGGCGACCCCGGCGACGGCGAGACCGGCGGACAGGGATCGCTCACCACGTCCCGCACCGCCCGGGCCCGGACCCTGTCCGAGCTGCTGGAGGACCGGCCACCCGACCGGGAGGTGACGGCGATGGCCCGCCGGATCGCCCGGCGCCTGGCCCTGCGGCGGCCCCGGGACCCGCGCGCGGCCCGTGGACGCGGGGCGCCCGCGCCGCAGCCCTACCGCTACCGGTCCGACGACATCGACCTCGACCGCACCGTGGAGGTGCTCACCGAGCGCCCGGCGCCCGAGGACACCGACATCGTCGTCCGGGAACGGACCGGCTCCCCGCGGGCGATCACGCTGGTCGTCGACGTCTCCGGGTCGATGCGCGGGGAGAAGGTGCGGATCGCCGCCGCGACGGTCGCGGCGCTGTCCGGCGACGCCGGGGCGACGGGGGACCGGCTCGCACTCGTCGCGTTCTGGTCCGACGCCGCCGTGCTGTCCCCGCTCGACGAACCCGCGACACCGGGGGTACTGCTCGACCGGCTCGTGCGGATCCCCGCCCGCGGGCTGACCGACGTCGGGTTCGGGCTGTCCGTCGCCCACGCCGAGCTCGCCGGGGCCCGGGAGCGGCGCCGGGTCGCGGTGCTGCTCAGCGACGTCGTGCACAACGCCGGGCCGGATCCGCGCACCGTCGCGCGGCGGTTCGGGGAGCTGCACGTGCTGCTGGAGACCGACGGCGAGCACGACGCCGCGCTCGGGCGGGACGTCGCACGGCTCGGGGGCGGACGGCTGGCCACGGTCCGCACACACCGTGACGTGGCCCCCGCACTGAACCGGCTCCTGCGGAGCTGAGGTCCGACAGGCGACCCGGACGCTCACCGGACCCGGCCACGCTCACGCGATCGCCTGAGCGTCGCCGCAACCGGTGAGCGTCGTCGGCCGACCGTTGCCGCGACGGGGCCGGGAACGCGACAGGCCCCGCCGGCGGACACCGGCGGGGCCTGTCGGCGGGACGTGTCAGTCCAGGTAGTCGCGCAGGACCTGGGAACGGCTCGGGTGCCGCAGCTTCGACATCGTCTTCGACTCGATCTGGCGGATCCGCTCGCGGGTCACGCCGTAGACCTGGCCGATCTCGTCGAGGGTGCGCGGCTGGCCGTCGGTCAGCCCGAACCGCAGCCGGACGACGCCCGCCTCGCGCTCGGACAGCGTCGCCAGCACCGACTGGAGCTGGTCCTGCAGCAGCGTGAAGGACACCGCGTCGACCGCGACGACCGCCTCGGAGTCCTCGATGAAGTCACCGAGCTGCGAGTCGCCCTCGTCACCGATGGTCTGGTCCAGCGAGATGGGCTCCCGGGCGTACTGCTGGATCTCCAGCACCTTCTCCGGGGTGATGTCCATCTCCTTGGCGAGCTCCTCGGGAGTGGGCTCGCGCCCGAGGTCCTGGAGCAGCTCACGCTGTATACGGCCGAGCTTGTTGATGACCTCGACCATGTGCACCGGGATACGGATGGTGCGGGCCTGGTCGGCCATCGCGCGGGTGATGGCCTGCCGGATCCACCACGTCGCGTACGTCGAGAACTTGTAGCCCTTGGTGTAGTCGAACTTCTCGACCGCGCGGATCAGGCCCAGGTTACCCTCCTGGATCAGGTCCAGGAACGCCATCCCACGGCCGGTGTAGCGCTTGGCCAGCGACACCACGAGCCGGAGGTTCGCCTCCAGCAGGTGGTTCTTCGCGCGCTCGCCGTCGCGGACGATCCAGCGCAGGTCGCGCCGCATCTGCGGGGAGAGCTTGTCGTTCGACTCGAAGAGCTTGCGGATGCGCTCCGCGCCGTAGAGGCCGGCCTCGATCCGCTTGGCGAGCTCGACCTCCTCCTCAGCGTTGAGCAGCGCCACCTTGCCGATCTGCTTGAGGTAGGCGCGGACCGAGTCGGCGGAGGCGGTGAGCTCGGCGTCCTTGCGGGCCTGCCGCAGCGCCTCGGACTCCTCCTCGTCCCAGACGAAGTCGGCCGACTTCTGCTGCGACGACCGGGTGGTCGGGGCGACCCGGTTCTTGCCGGTGTTGGTGTCGTCGTCCTCGTCGTCGTCGGACGCGTCCTCGGCGTCGACCTCCTGGGCCGCCTCGGCGATGTCGGCCTCGATGTCGGCTTCCTCGAGCTCGCCGTCCTCGATCTCGACGTCGCCGTCCTCGAGCTCGGCGTCCTCGCCGTCGGCCTTCTTCGTGGAGGCCTTCTTGGCGGCCGGCTTCTTCGGGCCGGTGCCGGGTGCGGCCTTCGTCGCGGTGCCCGGCTTGCGGGTGCGTGCGGCCGGCTTCTTGGCGGTCGCCGCCCCGGTCGTGCCGGCCGCGGAGGTGCGGCGGCTGCGGGGTGCGGTGCCCGACGTCGGCTCGATGGTCGAGTCGGTGCGTGCTGCGGAGTCTGCGGCTGCCACCTGGGCCCTCTCGCTACGTGCGCTGGAGTCGTTACTCGGGCCGGTCGCGGCGCACTCGTCGGGGGAGACGAGGCCACGGACCGCCCCGGAATTCTGTCCTGGCACCACCTCGGTCGCCGGCGTCGGTCGAAGGTCGCCGCGCGTCCCGTGAGGTGGGGTCTGCGTTCCATTGTAACTGCGCACCGCGGGACGGGGCGCACCTCACGCCGCCCCGCGCGTCCGAGGGCCCGCGAACGTGGTCGGATGGAGCCGTGACGCCGCACGAGACCAGCGATCCCGCCACCCTGCGCGCCGTGGCCGAGCAGGTCGCCGCCGAGGCCGCAGAGCACCTGCGCACCCTGCCCGCGCCGCGGGACGGGGGAGTGTCGACCAAGTCCTCGCCGACCGACGTCGTGACCGAGTCGGACGCGTCGGTGGAGAAGTTCGTCCGGGACCGGCTCGCCGAGCTGCGGCCGGGCGACCCGGTCTACGGCGAGGAGGGCGCGGGCGACGCGGCGACCGCCCGCTGGGTCGTCGACCCCATCGACGGCACCGTGAACTACCTCTACGGCCTGCCCTGGTACGCCATCTCGATCGCCGCCGTCGCCGACGGCGAGTCGGTCGCGGGCGCGGTCGCCGAACCCGCGGCGGGACGGCTGTGGTCGGCCGGGCGGGGCCTCGGCGCGACCTGTGACGGCCGCCCGCTCGCCGTCGCGGGGACCACCGAGCTCGGGCAGTCGCTGGTCGGGACCGGGTTCGCCTACCGCGCGGAGCGCCGGGCCCGGCAGGCCCGGATGGTCGCGGCGATGCTGCCCGAGGTGCGGGACGTGCGCCGCGCCGGTGCCGCCGCGCTGGACCTGTGCGCCGTCGCCGCCGGCTGGCTGGACGGCTACGTGGAGCACGGCAGCAACTGGTGGGACTGGGCCGCCGGAGCGCTCATCGCCCGCGAGGCGGGCGCGCTGGTGCACATCACCGTCCCGCCCGGGGTGCGCGACCTCGGCGCCGACGGCGACGGGCTGGGCGACGACGTGTCGCTCGCCGCCGCACCGGGCATCGCCCGCGAGCTGGCCGGTCTCGCCCGCCGCAGCGGCGCCGCCGGGGTCTGACCCCGGCTCAGCTCGCGCAGGCCGACTCGCGGGCCTGGGCCATCAGTGTCGGGTCGGCACGGGCGCCGCCCTCGTTGCCCGGCGACGCCAGCTGGTCCAGCGCGTCCCGGGCACCCCGGCCCGGTGCGACGTCGGTGAACGCCGTCCCGACGACGACGTCGACCACCGGGCCCCGCCGGTCGTCCCGGATCAGCTCCACGCACGGCAGGGCCAGCGTCAGCGCGGCGGCCGCGGCCTCGCCGTCGGGCCCGAACCGCAGCTGCCCGATGCAGCCCAGGTCGCCGTCCGGGAACGCCGGGTCGTTGCCCGGGGAGCTCGCCTCGCCGAACTCCAGGTCCCGCAGCTGGGCGGACACCAGGTTCGCCTGCCCGCGCTGACCGCCCGCGTTGAGCACCTGGAAGCGCGCGTCGCGCGGCGCCGCCGCGCCGACGCCGTCCAGCTCGGTGCGGGTGATCTCGCTGCCCGGCAGCGACCCGGAGGCGGGGGCGGAGCAGTTCGTCGACGACGGCCCCTCGGACGCGGTGCTCAGCACGACGGTCCAGGTCACCACCAGGGCGGCGGCTAGCACCGCGGAGGTGATCACGATCGGCCGGCGCCTCCGGCGCTCGTAGGGCCGGGCGGAACGGGAGAGCGGCAGCCGCATCAGAAGGAGCCTCCGTCGAGCACGTGGTGGCCGAGCGCGACGAGCGGGCCGACCGAGCCGTCGAGGCCCTCCGCCGTGTCCGCGGGGACCGAGCCCGCCCGGACCCGGGCGAGGATCCCGGCGAGGACCACGGCCAGCTTGAACGCGCCGAACGCGACGTACCAGGGCAGCGGGGTGACGTCGAGGCCGGTGCGGGCGGCGTAGGCCCGGACCAGCTCGTCGCGCCGGGGGAAGCCGGGGAGCGCGGTGGGGGAGGGCAGCGGCTGCGCGCTCGACCAGACCGCGTCGTCGCCGTCCTGCTGCCAGTAGACGAGCAGCAGGCCCAGATCGGCGAGCGGATCGCCGAGGGTCGACATCTCCCAGTCCAGGACGGCCAGGATCCGGCCCGGGTCGCCGGCGTCGAACACGCAGTTGTCGAGCCGGTAGTCGCCGTGCACGATCGTGTGCCGCTGGGCGGCCGGGACGTCCTCGCCGAGCCGCCCGGCGAGCCGGGTGAGTTCGCTCTCGACCTCGGCGGAGACCGGGACCGGGTCGTCGCCGTCGCGGGCTGTCGCCCACTGGGTGCTCCAGCGGCGGATCTGGCGCTCCATGAACCCGTCGGGACGGCCGAAGCCCTCGAGCCCGACCGTGGCCGGGTCGACGGCGTGCAGCTCCGCCAGGACGTCGACGAGTGCCTCCCCGGCCGCCCGGCGCCCGGCCCCGGTCGCCGCCCAGCCCCCGGGCAGCTCGTCGAGCGGGACGACGCCGTCGACGAGCTCCATCACGAAACAGGGCGCGTCGACCGGGCCGCCGTCGCCGCCGTCGTGGGTGGCGAGCACGGCGGGCACCGGCACCGCGGTCGGGGCGAGCGCCGCGATCACCCGCTGCTCCCGGCCCATGTCGTGGGCGGTCGCCGCGACCGTCCCGACCGGCGGTCGGCGCAGCACGACCGCGCCGGCGGGGGAGGACACCCGGTAGGTCAGGTTCGACCGGCCCGCGCCGATCGGGGCCAGCTCGGAGTCCGCCCACCGCTCGTCGTCCAGGACCGTCGCGAGCCAGCGTCCGACCGCCGTGGGATCGGCGCCGGGGGTGGGCGTGCGGGCGCTCGTCGTCACGCCGACCGACCCTAGTGCGCGTGGCCGCCGGAGCCGTGGCGTGACACCCCGGGGGTCACCCGGGGGGACTCCCTGCGCGACCAGCCGGACCCTGGGTTACCCTCCCCGCCGCCGGTAGCGGACCGGTCCCTCCGGGACGGAAGCGAATCGATCACCGCCGAACCGCAGGCGGAGTGAGACCGGCGTCACTACCGCACCGGGCACAAACCCGGTCGCCGCGTCGTTCCCCTGCGGCACGCGACGACCGACAGATGCGAAGGACCTGCTGTTCAGCGGCGACCTGAACAGCACAGACGTGAATGGCAAGGGTGAGACCCATGGCGACCGACTACGATGCCCCGCGTCGCAACGAGGCCGATGAGATGGCCGAGGACTCGCTCGACGAGCTCAAGCAGCGCCGCAACGAGGCGCAGTCCGCGGTCGTCGACGTCGAGGAGACCGACACCGCGGAGAGCTACGAGCTCCCGGGTGCCGACCTGTCCGGCGAGGAGCTGACGGTGAACGTCCTGCCGAAGCAGGCGGACGAGTTCACCTGTGCCAGCTGCTTCCTGGTGCACCACCGGAGCCGGCTGGCGAGCACCTCCGGCGGGCAGTTCCTCTGCCGCGACTGCGCGGCCTGACACGGCGCACGACCAGCACCACCAGGACGGGCCCGGCGGAATCCGCCGGGCCCGTCCTGGTGGTGCGGGACGGGTCAGGGCACCTGCGGGTGCGGCGCCTGCGCCGCGATGGCCGCGCGCAGCGCGTCGGGACGGCGGGTGCTCAGCACCCAGTACGGCTCGTCCGACGAGGGATCGGTGACCTCCACCCTGACCAGCGGGCCGACCCAGGCGTGGTGCAGCACGTAGGCGCGCGGATCCAGGTCCGGCCCCATCGCCTGCTGCTTATCCCGCCGGGCCACGGTGTCGGTCACCCCGGCCACGGCCAGCGGCAGCTCGCGGCCGTTCGACACCAGCACGCCGGGCCGCACCGTGGTGCGGCTGCGGCCCATCCACCACAGCGTCCCGACGCACAGCGGGATCATCACGGCGTAGCCGATCCAGGACCGCAGCCCCGGGTACCCCATGTGGATCTGGGCGCCCAGCAGGACGCCGAGACCGACGGCCAGGAGGTACCACCACACCGGGACGGACAACCGCTCGTCGAACGCAGTGGGGCCGGACGTCGCAGAGTCCGGCTCCGGAACCCGATCGCTCACGTGTTCCAGGGTAGCGTCGCCCGCCGTGCCCGGTTCCGCCCCCGCTCCCCCGGACGAGCCGCTGGTCGCACCGTCCGTCGACGTGCTGCTGACCAGGCTCGACCCCGGCGTCCCGCTGCCCGCCTACGCGCGGCCCGGTGACGCCGGTGCCGATCTCGTGACGACGTCCGACCTCGAACTCGCCCCCGGCGAGCGCGCGCTGGTCGGTACCGGCGTCGCGATCGCCCTGCCGGCGGGCCACGCCGGGTTCGTGCACCCCCGGTCGGGCCTCGCGGCCCGCTGCGGGCTCTCGATCGTGAACGCGCCCGGCACCGTCGACGCGGGCTACCGCGGCGAGATCAAGGTGTGCCTGGTGAACCTGGACCCGGCCGAGCCGGTCCGGCTGAGCCGCGGCGACCGGATCGCGCAGCTGGTCGTGCAGCGGGTCGAGACGGCCCGGTTCGTCGAGGTCACAGAACTGCCCGGGTCCGAGCGCGGAACCGCGGGACACGGCTCGACCGGCGGGAACGCCGCGCTCGGGCACGGGGGAGGCAGCCACTGATGCCCGGACGCGCGCGCGGCAAGATGTTCGACATCCGTCCCGAGCACGGTGTCGAGGACTCCGGCACCGGGGCCTATCCCGGGTATCCGGGCTACGGCGACTCCGACATCGAGTCCTACGACGAGTACGACGAGCACTACGCCGAGTTCGACGCCCGCCGCGACGGACGGGGCGCCGGCGGCGGGCCGGTCCCGCCGGGCCGGCCCGCGAACGGCGCGGCCCGTGGCGACGGCGCGCCGGGTGCCGCCGGGCGCAACGGCGCAGGCCGCAACGGTTCCGGGCACCCGGACGCACCCCGGGACGGAGCCGGACGGAACGGGTCCGGCCGCGGCGGTGCGGCGAACGGGCGGGCGGCGAACGGCGCCGGCCCGCGCACCGGTGCCGGTCGCGTGGGCGGCGACCCGGGTGCGACCGCGGCGACGACGGCGGTCCGCGCCGTCCGCGGCGGGACCGGCCGCACCCCCGTCCCCGGTCCGGACCGGCCGGACGACCGGGTCGCCCCGGACGGCCGGTGGGACGACGACGAGCCCCCGCTGCTGAGCCACCGCGGCGAGTCCGAGGAGCCGGCCTACGCCCGGGACCGGACCCCGCAGGGCTTCGACGGTGGCGACCCCGACGCCCCGGACTGGGGCCGTCCGGGCCGTCCCGCCGCCGACGAGTACGAGTACGACGAGGGCGGGGACGACGACCCCGACGACCCCGACGACTCCGACCCCTACGACGAGGACGAGTACGGCGTCGGCGACGCGCCGCTGTCCGTCCCGCCGCCGGGCAGCGGCGGCCGCCCGCTGGGCCCGGCCGACGTCGAGGAGCTCGACCCGTCGATGACCGACGCGCTCGCCCGCGTCGATCTCGGAGCCGTCCACGTGCCGGTGCCCTACGGCGCCGAGCTGAAACTGGAACCCGCCGGCGCCGAGCGCCCGCAGGCCGTCCACCTGCTCCTGCCCGAGGGCCGGATCGCGGTGAGCGCGCTGGCCGCGCCCCGCTCGTCGGGTCTGTGGCCGGACCTGTCCGCCGAGATCGAGCAGTCGCTGCGCAAGGGCGGCGCCCGCGTCCGCAACGCCCGCGGTGACTGGGGCCGTGAGCTGCACGCCCGCACCGAGAACGCGGCGTCGGTGTTCGTTGGCTGTGACGGTCCGCGCTGGATGGTCTACGGCGTCGCGACCGCGTCGCTGGAGACCGTCGAGGCGCTCGACGTCGAGCTGCGCCGGGTCCTGCGGGGGATCATCGTCGTCCGCGGGAAGTCGCCGTACCCGCCGCGGACGGTGCTGCTGCTGGAGCTGCCCGAGCACCTGCGCGAGGAGCAGCCCGACGTCGCACCGCAGAAGCCGAGCATCACCGTGTCGGTGCCGCGCCCGGCCGGGGAGACCGGGTCCACGAGGGCACCCGCGAGCGGTGCGACGCCGCTGCCCACCACCGGCGCGACCCCGGCGGCCACGACCGGCGCGACCCCGCGCCCGGCCGCCGACGAGCCGGTCCGCCGTGCCCCCGCTGCCGGCCCGGCGCCGAGTGCCCCGGCCCGCCGTCCCGCCGATGCCGATCCCGCCACCCGGGCGCTGCCGCAGGTGCCGCGCCGCCCCGCCGCCCCGGCCGAGGCCGAGCGGACCGCGCTGTCCCGCCCGGTCCCGCGTGAGGAGCCCGGCGAGCGCACCGCGATCGCCCCGCTCACCCCGGCCGCCGACGCGGAGGCCCCCGCGGGCCGCGCCGGCCGCCGCCGCGGCCGTCCGGACCGGCCGGACCGCTCCACCGGGGCGACCCGGCGCGGCCCGGCACCCGGGGTCCGCCCGGAGGCCGACGAGCCGGTCCGCCGCCCGGCCGCCGACGAGCCGGTCCGCCGCCCAGCGGCCGACCTGGCCGGACCCGCCGGCACCGGTGCGTACGCGCGTCCGGCAGCCGGCGTCCCCGACCCGCTCGACGCGCGCACCCCGCTCCCGGCCGCCGAGCCGGAGCGCGCGCCCGCGCCGGAACCGCCGGTCCGGCGTGACCCGGCGGTCACCACGCTGTCGGTCGCCGACCTGCTGGCCGGTACCGAGGCCGATCCGGCCCTGGGTGCCGGGCCCGTCACCGGCGACCGCACGGCGGAGACCCGGCGTCCGGCCCGTCGTACCCGCCGGGAGGAGCACTCCGCGTCCGGCGACGGTGACGTCCCGGCCCCGGCCCCCGCCCGGCGGCGCCGGTCCGCCGACCGCGACGCCGCGGACCGCGTCGACGCCGCCGACCTGCTGGCCGCCCGCGACACCGGGGCCCCGGCCGCCGGCCCCGGCCGTTCCACGGCGGAGCGGCTGTCGTCGGCGATCGAGGACATCCCGCTCTCGGACATCCCGCTGATGGAGGCGACGCTCGACCGCGAGCCCGAGCCCGAGCCCGAGCCGCTGCCGGAACCGGTGCCCGAGCCGCAGCCGCGGTCGGCGGCCGAACCGTTGCCCCGCCGGACGCGCCGCCGCGGCGCGCCCGCCGACACCGTCCCCGGGGCCGGCACCGGCTCCGGCACCGCGGACGACTGGCTGTCCTCGGAGATCGCGGCGAGCAGGCGGGCCGGGCGGCACGGCGGCGGCCGGGGCACCTCGGTCGCGGACCTGCTCGCGTCGTCCGGACTCGACGGTCACGGCGGCCATCGGCGGGCTGACGCCGGAGACACCGGCCGGCCGTCGGCCTCGGCCCCCCACGCCGAGCCGGCCGCCCTTGCCGAGCCCGCCGGACCGGCCGGGTCCTCGTGGCCCGCGGGGGACGACGACCTGTTCCGGTCGCCGTCGGCCGCCGACGGGGTGCCCGGCCGCGGCTACCTGGAGGGCGGCCCCACCTCGACCGACGAGGCCCGCAGCGCGCTGCAGGACCTCCTGCGCAGCGCGTCGGGCGCACCGGACGACGACGGGACCGGCGTCACCGGTCTCGCCGACTACCGGGCGAGCCGCGCCGCCGCCGGGCGCCGCAACGGACGGGACCGGCACGGCGACGACGCGGACCACGCGGACGGTCCGGACGACGCCGAGCCCGGCCGGCGTGCCGCGGCCGGCGACGGCACCGGCGACCCGGGCCGTGCCGCCGGTGGGACCGGTCTGACCGGCCGCTGGCCGGCCGGTCGGCGCGCCGCCGGGACCGATCCCCGCGATCTCGGACGGCACCGGCGGGACTGACACCGCGGGGCGATCCGGGCACCGGCCGCGGAACGCCCGCGGTGCCGCCGGCCCCGACCACCGGGCGCGTCCGGGAGACCGGTCGGCGTGGCCCGGCGCACGGGCCGATCCGCTGGTGAGGGCACAAACCGCGGCGTCCGCGCGTTACCCTGACGTCGCGATAACACGACACCCTGTCGGGTCGCCACACGAGTGCGGGACACCGGAGGGTCCGGGGCCGCGCGGGCCGAGGAGAGACATGGGCAGCACGGATGGCGGGGCGTTCCGCCGGATGCTCCGCAAACTCACCAGCGACGTCGACGAGCTCGACGCACGCGATCTCGCCGAGGACGTCGAGGAGACCGGCGCACGACCGGCCCGCGACTGCGCCTGCGGCGAGGAGGTGACGATGCTCGGCCGGATCCGCAGCGTGGAGCTCTGCCCCCAGAGCGCCGACGCCACGCTCAAGGCCGAGCTGTTCGACGGCACCGAGGGCGTCACACTGGTCTGGATGGGCCGGCGTCGCATCCCCGGGATCGAGGCCGGTCGCACCATGCGCGTCCGCGGGCGGATCTCCGTCCGCGACGGGCGGAAGGTGCTCTACAACCCGTACTACGAGATCTGCCAGGCGCAGTAGACCCGATCGGACAGGCTTGAGCGACCACCACGACGCCCCCACCACCCGGCTCCCGTGGATCGAGGAGTCCCCGCAGGAACGGACCGGCCCCATCGGGGCCCCGGTCCCCGGCGGGGCCCCCGAGCGGGCGCCGACGCTGATGGAGCAGATGGGCGGCGTGCCGGGCATCGTCGCGTCGACGGTCCCGGTGATCGTCTTCGTCGTGGCGAACATCGTCACCGAGCTGCGGACCGCCGTGTTCGCCGCGATCGGTGCGGGCGTGCTCGTCCTGCTGTGGCGCCTGGTCCGCCGGGACCCGCTGATGCCCGCGATCTCCGGGCTGATCGGCGTCGGGATCTGTGCGCTGGTGGCGAACCAGACGGGGGAGGCCCGCGGTTTCTACCTGCCGGGCCTGCTCTACAGCGGGTTCCTCGGCGTCGTCGCGCTCGTGTCGATCGTGGTGCGGTGGCCGCTGGCGGGCGCCATCTGGCACGGCATCAACGGGCACGGCACCGAGTGGCGGGAGGACCCGCGACTCGTCCGCGCCTACGGCTGGGCCACCGGCGTGTGGGCGGTGACGTTCCTGGCGAAGGTCGTCGTCCAGGGCGGGCTCTACCTCGCCGACTCCGAGACCTGGCTGGGCGTCGCCCGCCTGGCGATGGGCTACCCGCTGACGGCGGTGGCGATCCTCGCGACCGTCCTCATCGTCCGCCGGGTGCCCCGCACCGCGACCTGAGGGACGCGGCTCACGGCCGCGCCAGCGCCTCGCGGATCTCCTCCTCGACCGCCGCCGTCGCGACGAACAGCAGCTCGTCGCCCGGCTCCAGCGCGTCGTCCGGCTGCGGGACGATCACCCGTCCGCCGCGCAGGATCGTCACCAGCGCCGAGTCCGGGGGCAGGGTCACCGCCCGCACCGGACGCCCGGCGAGCGGGGTGTCGTCGGGCAGCGTCACCTCGACCAGGTTCGCCTGGCCCTGCCGCAGCGTGAGCAGCCGCACCAGGTCTCCGACGGCGACGGCCTCCTCGACCAGCGCCGCCAGCAGCCGTGGGGTGGACACCGCGACGTCGACGCCCCAGTTCTCGCCGAACAGCCACTCGTTGCGCGGGTCGTTCACCCGCGCCACCACCCGGCGCACCCCGAACTCGGTCTTCGCGAGCAACGACACCACGAGGTTGACCTTGTCGTCGCCGGTGGCGGCGATGACGACGTCGCAGCCCTCGATGCCGGCATCCTCCAGCGACGCGAGCTCGCAGGCGTCGGCGTGCACCCACTCGGCGTCCGGGACGGCGTTCGGGTCGATCTGGCCGAGCTCGCGCTCGATCAGCATCACCCGGTGCGCGGACTCCACCAGCTCCAGCGCGATGGACCGCCCGACGGCGCCCGCACCCGCGATCGCGACCCGCATCACTCCTCCTCCGGCGGCGCCGAGGCGGCCGCCGTCACGTCGCTGACCGTGCCGGAGATCGCCGCGACGTACACGGTGTCCTCGGCCTGCACGGTGGTGTCCTTCGTCGGCAGCACGCCGGTCCCGAACCGGACGACGAACGCCACCCGCGATCCCGTCGCCCGCTCCAGCTCCGCGATCGGGTGCCCGACCCACTCCTTGTGCAGCGGGAGCGGCAGCACCGCGACGGTGCCGGTCGGCTCCCGCCACGCGGTCGCGACGCCGTCGGGCAGCAGCATCCGCAGCAGCCGGTCGGTCGTCCACGGCACCGTCGCGACCGTGGGGATCCCGAGCCGCTCGTAGACCGCGGCCCGCTTGGCGTCGTAGATCCGGGCGACGACCTTGTCGACGCCGTAGCTCTCCCGGGCCACCCGGGCGGCGATGATGTTCGAGTTGTCCCCCGAGGAGACGGCGGCGAACGCGTCGGCCGACTCCAGGCCGGCCTCGTCGAGGACGCTGCGGTGGAAGCCGAAGCCGACCACCTGGCGTCCCCGGAAGTCCGGCCCGAGCCTGCGGAACGCCTGCGGGTCGCGGTCGATCACCGCGACCTCGTGGCCGAGCCGCTCCAGGCCCGAGGCCAGGGACGCGCCCACCCGGCCGCATCCCATGATCACGACGTGCATGGTGGAGTGGTCCTTCCGGCGGGCGGGGGCCCGGGATGTACGATTCGTTCCCGGTGCACCGAGCGCGCCGCACACCACGTGCGACGCCGGTGCGCCTGATCGCGCACGCTATCGCGTCGCCCGGAACGCGGGGGCCTAGGCTGCGCACCGTGTCCAAGCTCGCCGTCGCTCTCAAGCGGCTCGTGGTCGGACGACCGCAGCGCAGCGACCGCCTGACCAGCACGCTCCTCCCGAAGCGGGTCGCACTCCCGGTGTTCGCCTCGGACGCGATGTCGTCCGTCGCCTACGCGCCCGAGGAGATCTTCCTGACGCTGTCGGTCGCCGGGGTCGCCTCCTACGTGATGTCGCCGTGGATCGGGCTCGCGGTCGTCGTCGTCCTGCTGACGGTCGTCGCGAGCTACCGGCAGAACGTCCACGCCTACCCGTCCGGCGGCGGCGACTACGAGGTCGCGACCGTCAATCTCGGCAAGAACGCCGGGCTCACCGTCGCGAGCGCCCTGCTCGTCGACTACACGCTCACCGTCGCGGTCTCGATCTCCGCTGCGGCCGCGAACATCGGCGCGCTGGTGCCGTTCGTCGCCGAGCACAAGGTGCTGTTCGCGGTGTCGGCGATCGCCGTGCTCACGGCGATCAACCTGCGGGGCATCCGGGAGTCCGGTACCGCGTTCGCGATCCCGGTGTACGCCTTCGTGCTGGGCGTCGGCACGATGATCGTCTGGGGCCTGACCCGGATCCTGATCCTCGGCGACGACGTCCGCGCCGCCAGCGCCGACCTCGATCTCGTCGCCGAGGGCGACACCTTCACCGGCCTCGCGCTGGTGCTGCTGGTGCTGCGGTCCTTCACCCAGGGCGCGGCCGCGCTGACCGGTGTCGAGGCGATCTCCAACGGGGTGCCGGCGTTCCGCAAGCCGAAGTCCCGGAACGCCGCGACGACCCTGCTGCTGCTCGGCGGGATGTCGGTCACGCTGTTCATGGGCCTGATCGCGCTGGCCCAGCTGACCCACGTGCAGATCGCCGAGGACCCGGCCCGCCAGTTCCCGGACGCACCGCCCGGCTACCAGCAGCAGACGATGGTCGCGCAGCTCGCGGACGCGGTGTTCGACAACTTCCCGCCCGGCTACTTCTTCGTGATCGTCATGACGGCGCTGATCCTGGTGCTGGCGGCGAACACCGCGTTCAACGGCTTCCCGGTGCTCGGGTCGATCCTCTCCCAGGACCGCTACCTGCCCCGCCAGCTGCACACCCGCGGCGACCGGCTCGCGTTCTCGAACGGGATCGTGCTGCTGGCGCTGTTCGCGATCCTGCTGGTGATCGGTTTCCAGGCCGAGGTCACGAAGCTGATCCCGCTCTACACGGTCGGCGTCTTCGTGTCCTTCACGCTGTCCCAGGCCGGGATGGTCCGGCACTGGAACCGGGAGCTGGAGCTCGGCCCGGGGGTCCGCGAGCGGCGCCGGATCCGCCGCAGCCAGGCGATCAACGGGTTCGGGGCCTGCATGACCGGTGTCGTGCTGATCACCGTGCTGATCACCAAGTTCGCGCTCGGCGCCTGGATCGCGATCGTCGCGATGGGTGCGTTCTTCGTGCTGATGCGCGCGATCCAGCTGCACTACGACCGGGTCGCCGCCGCGCTCGTCGCCGACGAGGACGACGACGTCCTGCCCTCGCGCAACCACGCCGTCGTGCTGGTGTCGACGCTGCACAAGCCGACCCTCCGCGCGCTCGCCTACGCCCGCGCCACCCGGCCGGACATCCTCGAGGCGGTCACGGTCAACGTCGACGACTCCGACACCAAGAAGCTCGTCGAGCAGTGGCACAAGCGGAGGCTCCCGGTCCCGCTGAAGGTGGTGGAGTCCCCGTACCGGGAGATCACCCGGCCCGTGCTGGACTACGTGAAGCGGATCCGCTCCGACTCCCCGCGCAACGTCGTGACCGTCTACATCCCGGAGTACGTCGTCGGGCACTGGTGGGAGCAGGTCCTGCACAACCAGAGTGCGCTGCGGCTCAAGACGCGGCTGCTGTTCCAGCCGGGGGTGATGGTGACGAGCGTGCCGTGGCAGCTGCCGTCGTCGTCGCGGACCCGGGCGCTCTCGCCGCTGGACGCGCCGGGAGCCTCCCGGCGCGGCTACCCGGGGCTGGAACAGCTCCCCGGCGAGCGCCGCGACGGCCCGCCGGCGACGGGGACGAGCACCGCGGGGGCGACCCGCGGTACGAAGGGGGACACGTGAGCTCCGCTCCGGCGACGGACTGGACCGACCGGATGCTCGAGGTGACCGTCGGGCCGGTGGCGCACGGCGGCCGCTGCGTCGCCCGTGCCGGTGAGGACGGTCTCCCGGCCACCGACGGCCGGGTCGTCTTCGTGCGGCACGCGCTGCCCGGCGAGCGGGTGCGCGCGGTCGTGACGGAGGACCCGGGCGGGGCCTTCTGCCGCGCCGACGCCGTCGCCGTCCTGGAGGCATCCCCGGACCGGGTCGAACCGGGCTGCGTGTGGGCGGGCCCCGGCGGGTGCGGTGGCTGCGACTTCCAGCACGCGACGCCCGGCGCGCAGCGGGACCTGAAGACGGCGGTGCTCCGCGAGCAGCTGGCCCGGCTCGCCGGTGCGGCGGCCCCGCTGTCGCTCCTCCCGTTCGACGAGGTCGTCGTCGAGGAGCTGCCGGGCGGTGCGCTGGGCTGGCGCACCCGGGTGCGGCTCGCCGTCGACGACGCCGGTGTCCCGGGCCTGCGCGCGCACCGCAGCCACGACGTCTGCGAGATTGCCGACTGCCCGCTGGTCCCGGACGGCGCGCTCGGCCCGGTCCTGGAGCAGCGGTTCCGCCCGGAGTCCGAGGTGGACGTGACCGTCGGCGACGACGGTGCCGCGCGGGTCGGCTCCGGGGCGACCGCGCACGCCGCGGGCCGGACCTGGGAGCTGTCCGCGGGCACGTTCTGGCAGGTGCACCCGGCGCTCGCGGACACCCTCGCCACGCTGGTGGACGAGTGGGCGGGCGTGCCGCGCGGGGGAGTGGCCTGGGACCTCTACGGCGGCGTCGGGCTGCTCGGGTTGGTGCTCGCCCGCCAGGTCGGCCCGGACGGGACGGTGCTGGTGGTGGAGTCGTCGCCGTCGGCGGTGGCCGACGGTGCTGCGGCGCTGGCCGACCTGCCGCAGGTGTCGTTCGTGCGGGGACGCGCGGAGCGCGAGATCGCACGGCTCCGGCCGGACCCGGACGTCGTCGTCACCGACCCGCCGCGGACCGGGCTGGGCCGTGCCGCGGTCCGGGCGCTGGCCACCCGCGGGCCCCGCCGGGTCGTGCACGTCGCCTGCGACCCCGCCGCGCTCGGCCGCGACCTCGCGCTGTTCGCGGAGCACGGGTACCGGGTGGCGGGGCTGCGGGCGTTCGACGCGTTCCCGATGACCCACCACATGGAGGCCGTCGCGCTGCTGGAGCGGCCGGACCGATGATCACGGTCGTCCAGCTGTCCGACCTGCACCTCGGGGTGCCGGGCAACCGGGAGCGGGCCGTGCGCGCCGTCGCCGGTGCCCGCGCGCTCGGGGCGGACCTCCTGCTCGTCACGGGCGACGTCGCCGACCACGGCGATCCCGCGGAGTACGCGGAGGCCGCGGAGCTGCTCGGCGGGGCCGCGGTGCTGCCGGTGCCCGGCAACCACGACGACCGTGACGCGATGGGCACCGTCCTCGGGCCGGTGGGCGACCGGGTGCACCGCGCGGGCGGGGTGAACGTCGTGCTGCTCGACTCGTTGGTGCCCGGCGCGCCGGAGGGCGCGCTCTCCGCCGGGGCGGTCGACCTGCTCGCCGACACCGCCCGGGACCCGGCCCCGCTGCTGGTGGCGCTGCACCATCCGCCGGTGCCGGTCGGGCACCCGTTCATGGACGGGATCCGGCTGCGTGACGCGGAGCCGTTCGCGGCGGTGCTGGCCGCGCGGACGGAACCCGCGCTGGTGGTGTGCGGGCACGTGCACCGGCCGGTCGCGACGACCGTCGGCGGGCACCCGCTGGTCGTCGCGCCGTCGGTGGGACCCGCGATCCGGTTCCCCGGTGAGCCGGGGGAGGAGTTCCTGCTGCCGGACTCCGTGCCCGGAGGAGCGCTCCACGTGCTGGGGGACGGGCCGCCGCGCACCCGGTTCCTGGCCTGGCCGTGAGCCCGGGCCGGGTCCCGCGGCGGGCCCCGGGGCCGCTAGAGTGGAAAAAGCGCTGAATGCGCTGATCGCAGTACGCCCCTGTAGGCCAATCGGCAGAGCCAGTGCACTCAAAATGCATACAGTGTGGGTTCGAGTCCCACCAGGGGCACACCGCTTCCGCCGCAGGGCGGATCCGCCGCCACCGCGGCCGTTCCGGCGTCGTGTCGACGCACGTCCCGGGCCCGCACGGTGACGTGCGCCGTGATGTGCACCGTGACCCGCGCCATGCCGTGCGGGGGCGCCCTCTCCGGCCGGACGGGTAACGCGCCCCACGGAGGGTGTTTCCGCACACGAAAGGCCGAAGTGGTTCGGTCGTGGGCGGCACCGCCGGTAGCCTGAAGTCTCCGGTCGCAGTTCCCGTTTCGTTCGTGAGGAGATCCCCGGTGACCGACAACGTTCCCGCAGACACGCCGGCCGAGGACGGCCCGCAGCCCGGGTGGCGGGTGCTGGTCGTCGAGGACGAGGCCCTGATCCGGATGGACCTGGCCGAGATGCTCTCCGAGGAGGGCTACCAGGTCGCCGGCGAGGCCGGCGACGGCGAGGCCGCCATCACCCAGGCCCGCGAGCTGGAGCCGGACCTGGTGATCATGGACGTCAAGATGCCCAAGAAGGACGGCATCGAGGCCGCGGCCGTGATCGTCGAGGAGAAGATCGCCCCGGTCGTCATGCTGACCGCGTTCAGCCAGCGCGACCTCATCGAGCGTGCCCGCGACGCCGGCGCCATGGCCTACCTGGTCAAGCCGTTCGCCCGGCACGAGCTCGTGCCGGCGATCGAGCTCGCGGTCTCCCGGTTCTCGGAGAAGAAGGCGCTCGAGGACGAGGTCGCCTCGCTCAACGAGCGCTTCGAGACCCGCAAGGTCGTCGACCGGGCCAAGGGCCTGCTCATGACGCACCAGAAGATGTCCGAGCCCGAGGCCTTCCGCTGGATCCAGCGGACCGCCATGGACCGGCGGACGACGATGAAGGCGGTCGCCGACGCCGTCGTCGACGGGCTGGCACCCGCCAAGTCCTCCTGACACCCGGGCCCCGTCCCGCACCGACGGCCCCGTCGCGCCCTCCGCGCGGCGGGGCCGTCGTGCGTCGTGACACGGGCGCGAGCGCATCGCTCGGACGGGTGGAAACGTTACGGTTCCGACGGTTCCGGAATGGCTTCGATCGTGGACGTGGTCCGGTTCACAGAGCAACGAAATCGTCACCCCGCGTCGCACGGCCGACACATCGAAAGATCCGTTCGTGACATCTGTGCGTCGAATCATCACATTCGTGTCACGAGCGGTGACCGGACCCCATTTCCTGGTGCGGGCGTACTAGTTTTCCGCCATCCTCCCTCGCCACGTCGACGGCGGGGGAGCGCTCGAAGGGGAACTTGTATGACGCGATCAATGTGGCGAGTCGCCGCCCTGGCCGGGGTGGCGTCGCTGGTTCTGGCCGGATGCGGCGGTGGTGGGGACGCCGGCTCCGGTGGAGAGGCAGGTGGATCGGAGGCTCCGTCCGCCGCCGGTGCCGACTGCACCCCGCCGCAGGCCCAGGCGACCGGGACACCCAGCACCGCGCCGCTGAAGATCGGCTCCCTGCTGCCGGAGACCGGCAGCCTCGCCTTCCTCGGCCCGCCGGAGTTCGCGGGCGTCGAGGTGGCGCTGAAGGAGATCAACGACGCGGGCGGTGTCCTGGGCAACCCGGTCCAGCACCTGCGCGGTGACTCCGGTGACGACACCACCGACATCGCCAACCAGACCGTCGACCGGCACCTCGCGGCCGGCTCGCAGGTCATCGTGGGTGCTGCGGCGTCCGGTGTGTCCAAGCTGGTCATCGACAAGGTCACCGGCGCCGGGGTGGTGCAGTTCTCGCCGGCGAACACCTCCGACGAGTTCACCTGCTGGCAGGACCGCGGGCTGTACTTCCGGACCGCACCGCCGGACGTCCTGCAGGCGCAGGCGCTCGCGCAGCTGATCACCGCCGACGGCGGCCAGCGGGTGAGCATCATGGCCCGGAACGACCCGTACGGTGCGGGTCTCGCCGACAACACCGAGCAGAACCTGGTCTCGGCCGGCATTCCGCAGGACCAGATCCAGAAGATCATCTACGACCCGAACGCGGCGTCGTTCAACCCGGAGATCGACCAGGTCGCGCAGTTCAACCCGGACTCGATCGCGGTGATCGGTTTCGACGAGTCGAAGCGGATCATCACCCGCATGAACGAGGTGCAGATCGGCCCGGCACAGAAGCGCCTCTACGGCACCGACGGCAACATGGGCAACGCCCTCGGCGAGGGCCTTCCGCCCGGGCTGCTCAACGGGATGAAGGGCACCACCCCGCTGACCGAGCTCTCCGGAGACTTCGAGCAGCGGCTGCGTGCCGAGGACCCGGCGCTGACCGACGTCAACTACGCCGGTGAGTCCTACGACGCCGTCGTGGTCTCCGCGCTGGCGGCGGAGGCGGCCAAGTCCACCAACGGCGCCGACATCGGGACGCAGATCAACGCGGTCACCAAGGAGGGCGAGAAGTGCACCACCTTCGCGGCCTGCAAGGCGATCCTCGACCGGGGCGGCGACGTCGACTACGACGGCGTCACCGGCACGCTGGACTTCACCGACGCCGGTGAGCCCGGTTCCGGTTCCTACGGCGTCCTGACCTTCACGCCGCAGAACGAGCTCAGCGACGACACCACCTACATCAAGGTGGGCGCGCAGGGCTGACGCACCGCGCACGACGATCCCGAGGGGCGGGCCGCCACGGCGGTCCGCCCCTCGGGCGTCCGCGGGCCGGCGGCCTGGTTCCGGGAACGACGAACGGCCCCGCACCCCTCGAGGGGGTGCGGGGCCGTCCGTCGCCGGAGGAGCGGCTCAGTCCTTCTTCTCGCTGCTCCCGGCCAGCGTGCCGAGGTACAGCTCGATGACCTTCGGGTCGTTCAGCAGCTCCCGGCCACCCGCGGTGTAGGCGGCCCGGCCCTGGTCCAGGACGTAGCCGCGGTCGCAGATCTGCAGGCACCGGCGGGCGTTCTGCTCGACCATGATCACCGAGACGCCGGCGGCGTTGATCCGCTTGCAGCGCACGAAGACCTCGTCCTGCAACATCGGCGACAGGCCCGCGGAGGGCTCGTCGAGCAGCAGGACCGACGGCTCCATCATCAGCGCCCGGCCCATCGCGACCATCTGGCGCTCACCGCCGGACAGCGACCCGGCCTTGGTCTTCCGGCGCTGTCCCAGCATCGGGAACAGGTCCGCGACGACCTCGAACCGCTTAGCGAAGGTCCGGGGACGCAGGTACACGCCCATCTCCAGGTTCTCCTCGATCGAGAGCGAGGGGAACACGTTGTCCCGCTGGGGCACGTAGCCGAGCCCCTTGGTGACCAGGGCGTGCGCCTTGGCGCCGGTGATGTCGGCGTCGCGCAGCCGGACCGTGCCCCGGCGCACCGGGATCAGCCCGAACATCGCCTTGAGCAGCGTGGACTTGCCGGCGCCGTTCGGGCCGATGATCCCGACGATCTCCCCGTCGCGCAGGAAGAAGTCGCTGTCGTTGAGGATGTCGACCCCCGGCACGTACCCCGCGACGAGCGAGTCGACGCGCAGCAGCGCCCCCTCGGCCAGCTCGCGGTGTGCCTCCGGCGTCGCCGCCTGCTCCGCGTCCCGGGTCGTGCCCGGGCCGGGGTTCTCGGTCATGTGCGCTTCTCCTCGTCGGACCGGGCGTCCCGGCCGTGCTCGGCCTCCCCGAGTTCCTCGGCCTCCATCTCGGCGACCAGGTCGGCGGTCTCGCCCACCGGGTTGCCGTCGGCGTCGAACTCGAGCACCTGGTCGTGGTGGGCGCCCAGGTAGGCGTCGACGACGGCCTGGTTCGACGACAGCGCCGCCGGCGGCCCCTCCGCGATGACCTGCCCCTGGGCCATGACGACGACCCAGTCGGAGATGTCGCGGATGACGTCCATGTCGTGCTCGACGAACACCACGCTCATGCCCTCGTCGCGCAGCGACTTCACGTGACCCAGCAGGCTCTGGGTGAGCGCCGGGTTCACGCCCGCCATCGGCTCGTCGAGCATGACGACCTTCGGCTGCATCATCAGCGCGCGCGCCATCTCGAGCAGCTTGCGCTGCCCGCCGGAGAGCGAACCCGCCAGGTCGTCGGCCTTGGTGTCGAGCTTGAAGCGGGCCAGCAGCTCGTGGGCCCGCTCGGTGATCTGCCGTTCCTGGGCGCCCCAGCCGGTGAACAGCGCGCCGAGGAAGCTCTCCCCGCGCTGGCCGGTGGCGCCGAGGCGCATGTTCTCGATGACGGTCATGCCGGCCAGGGCCTTGGTCAGCTGGAACGTGCGGACGACGCCGCGGCGTGCCACCCGGTGCGGCGGCAGCTTCTGCAGCGGCGTGCCGTCGTAGACCCACGAGCCGGAGTCGGCCCGGTCGAAGCCGGTGAGCAGGTTGAACAGGGTGGTCTTACCGGCGCCGTTCGGCCCGATCAGGCCGGTGATGGCGCCGCGCTGGAACTCGAGGTGCCCCACGTCGACGGCGGTGAGGCCGCCGAAGGTGCGGGTCACCCCGTCCACGGTGAGCACCGCGTCCGGCTTGGCGACCCCCGGCTCGGGGGACACGCCGGCCAGCGCGCGGCCCGGGTCGGGGCGGTCGGCAGGGGCGTTCCCGGTGTCCGTGGTGTCCGCGCCGGTGAGCGCGGTGTCCCGGGTGATCTCGGTGTCGTCGGTGCTGTCTGGGCTGTCGTCCCCGTGGGGACCGCGGTCAGCGGCCATCGCCGAGCACCTCCCTCCGGCGTCCGAAGATGCCCTGTGGTCGGTACACCATCATGAGGCCCAGGAAGGCGCCGACGAGCACGAACCGGATCGCGCCGACGTCCTGGGACGAGATGAAGGGCAGCAGCGGGTTCTCGCCCGCCGTCGCCTGGCGCAGGAACGCGTCGGCGATGGAGAGCAGGAACCAGAACAGCATCGCGCCGATCACCGGCCCGAAGACGCGGCCCGCGCCGCCGAGGATGAGCGCGGCGTAGGCGAAGAACGTCTGCGGCGGGGAGTAGAAGTCCGGCGTGAGGGACTGGGTCGCCAGGGCGAAGAAGATCCCGCCGAGGGCGCCGAACACGCCACCGAGGGAGAGCGCCTGCATCTTGTAGGCGAACACGTTCTTGCCCAGCGCCCGCGCGGCGTCCTCGTCCTCGCGGATCGCCTTGAGGACGCGGCCCCACGGGCTCCGCACGAGCAGCCAGGTGAGCAGCACGCACAGCCCGACGATCGTCCAGCCCACGAGGATCGCCCACAGGTCCGGCCCGCGGACCTCGAGTCCCAGGATGTCGTAGGACGGCTGGGTGAACGGGTTCGCCGCGGCGAACGCGTCGGCGAAGCCGGTGAGGCCCTGGGTGCCGCCGGTGAAGTCGGTCTGCGAGGTGGAGCGGGTGACGAGCCGCAGGATCTCGGCGGCCGCGATCGTCACGATCGCGAGGTAGTCCGCCCGCAGCCGCAGTGTCGGGATGCCCAGGATCAGTGCCAGCGCGACGCCGCAGGCCATACCGATGATCACACCGAGCCAGAGCGGGGCACCGAAGTTGGCCACGGAGATGCCCATGCCGTAGGCGCCGACCAGCGCGAAGCCGATCTGGCCGAAGTTCAGCAGCCCGGTGTAGCCGAAGTGGATGTTCAGGCCGAGTGCCAGCAGCGCGAAGAAGATGGCCGAGGGGCCGATCAGCTGCGAGAACCCGACGGTCAGGAGTTGTCCGACATCGATCACGGTGTCCCCCTCAGCCGATCCGGGCCTTGGACCCGAGCAGGCCCTGCGGACGGAACACCAGGATCACGATCAGCACCGCCAGACCGCCGAGGTACTTGAGGTCGAGCGGCAGCACGAGCGTGGACAGCTGCACGAGGATGCCGACGATGAGGCATCCGAGCAGCGCGCCGTAGGCCGTGCCCAGGCCGCCGAGGATGACGCCGGCGAACATCAGCAGCAGGAGCCGGAAGCCCATCTCGTACTGCACCGTGCTGGAGAGCTCGGACAGCGCGAACAGCACACCGCCGAGGGTGGCCAGCCCGCCGCCGAGCATCCAGACGAACAGGATGACCCGGTCCACGTTGATGCCCGAGGACGCCGCGAGGTCCCGGTTGTCCGACACGGCGCGCATCGCCTTGCCGATCCGGGTGCGCTGCAGCAGCAGCGCCACCCCGAGGAGCACGACGACGGCGATGACGATCGCCGACAGGTCCTTGTCGGTGAGCGCGATCGGGCCGTAGTTGCGCACCTGCTGGGCGGTGTAGTCGGTGAAGGACTCCGACCGGCCACCGAAGAAGATCAGGATCAGGTAGCGGAGCGCGATCGACAGGCCGATCGAGACGACGAGCTGCGCGATCAGCCCGGCGCCCCGCCTCCGGAGCCTGCGCCAGATCCCGAGCTCGTTGGCGGCGCCGAGCGCCGCTCCGACGAGCACCGCGATGATCGTCGCCGGGATCAGCTGGACCCCGCCGACGACGTTGATGTACCAGGCGACGACGGCTCCGATGGTGACCATCTCGCCGTGCGCGAAGTTGGTCAGGCTGGTGGTGCCGAAGATCAGCGACAGGCCGATCGCGGAGATCCCGATGACCAGGCCGAACCGGATGCCGTCGACCAGCAGCCGCAGGAACGTCGCGAAGCCGCCGGTGGCGGCCCCCTGGACCTCCTCGCCGAACCGGAAGACGACGGTGTTCAGCGAGCCCTCGGCGACCTCGCGGGTCGTCTCGCCCTGGAGCACCTGGGTGCCCGGCGGGAGGGTGGACTCGTCGAGGCGGAAGGTGTAGCTCCCCGCCGCCGGGACGGTGAGCTCCCACCGGCCGTTCGCCTGCGAGGTGGCCTGGGCGACCGGGGCGCCGTCGCGGGCCGCGACGATCGTGACGCCGGCGAGCGGCTGACCGTTCTGGTCGCGCAGCGTGCCGCTGACGTCGATGCCGTCCTGGGACTGGGCGGGGAGTGCCACCGCGGGCGCGGCGGCCGGGGCGGGTGCGGGCGCGGCGGCGGCGAGCGCGGTGCCGGACAGCGTGATCGTGCCGATCAGCGCGATCATCAGCCCGATCAGCCAGCGGACCGCGGCCGGGGTCGGGGACCGCCGTGGGGCGCCCGCGCGGACGTCACCCGCGCGTGGGGCGCTCCTCCGGAGCGGTGTGCGGGGTGGTGGCAACGTTCGTCCGTCCTCGTGGGGCGTCGTACGACACCCGGGTGGGTGATCGGACGGAACCTAGCCGAGGAGAGGACTGGTACGAACGTCTCGAACGAGGCCGTAGCCGAGACGTAACGCGGCGGTACCGCAGGGCGAGGATCAGGACACGAGCGGTCGTGTGTCCCGGTGCAGACAGGTGAGCTTCGCGGTGCAGACGCGACGCCCGTCGTCGTCCACGAGCACGATCTCGGACGTCGACGTGGACCGTCCCATGTGGATCGCGCGGGCCGTGCCGGTGACGTGTCCCGAGGTGGCCGACCGGTGGTGGGTGCAGGACAGCTCGAGGCCGACCGGGAACCGCTCGGGCAGCGCGTTGAGTGCCGCTAGCACCGAGCCGAGGGTCTCGGCGAGCACCGCGCTCGCGCCGCCGTGCAGGAGGCCGTACGGCTGACGGTTGCCCGCGACCGGCATCCGCCCGACGACCTCGTCGGCGGTCGTCGTGAGCAGCTCGATGCCCATCCGCTCGCCCAGCTGCTCGGCGGAGTGCTCGGGGGACATCTCGGGGAGCTCGGCGGCGGCAATCGGCACGGGAGCGACCCTACGACCCCTGTGGGTCCGCCGGAGGCAGGGACGCGGTGACGACGGCGACTCCGGATCCTCTTGATCACTCGAACGGGTGGCGATAGCGTTGCGTTCCACAATAGAGAGCATTGCAAACTTTCGGTCGGCGACGGGGGCGGCAGATGGACGGGATCGGACGGCGTCAGGTGTTGCGGGGCGCGGTGGGGACAGGACTGGCCCTGGTCGGTGCGGGCGTGTCCGCCACGGCGGCCGCCGCGGCGCCCGGGGGAGCGGCGCGCGCCGCGGCACCGGGGATCCCGGAGGCCGTGCCGGACGCCGACGGGGCGCTGCGGCGCCTCGCCGAGGGCAACCGGCGCTGGCGCGACCTGCATCCCGAGCACCCGCACGAGGGCGCCGAGGTCCGGACCCGGCTGGTCGGCGGGCAGCACCCCTTCGCGACCGTGCTCTGCTGCGTCGACTCCCGGGTGCCGCCCGAGCTCGTGTTCGACCAGGGGCTCGGTGACCTGCTCACCGTCCGGACCGCGGGCCAGGTGCTCGACGACGCCGTGCGGGGCAGCCTGGAGTTCGGCCGGGCCGAGCTGGGGATCCCGCTGGTCGTGGTGCTCGGTCACACGTCCTGCGGCGCCGTCGCCGCGGCCGTGGACGCCGCGGCGGCGGGGGAGGAGCCGTCCGGCCGTCTCGGCTTCCTGGTCGACGCGATCGCGCCGGCGCTCCCCGCGTCCGGCACGCGCGAGGAGCGGATCGCCGCCGGGGTGGACGAGAACGTCCGGCGGATCGTGGCGGTACTGCGGGCCGACCCGGACCTGTCGGGGCCGGGGTCCGGCGGGGTGCCGACGGTGGTGGGTGCCCGTTACGACCTGGGGACCGGGCGGGTCGACCGGATCGTCTGAGTCGCAGCCGGCCCGGCCCGGCCCTCCCGTACGGCCGCGGTGCTCGACACATCGCGGCGTGCGCACTTGCCCGATCCGACCGGTTCCCGCGATCGTGATCACCGACGGTGCATCCCGAGCGGAACGAGAGGTTCATGGCGAACGACGGCAGGCCGACCGCGACCGAGGCGTGGTCGACGATGCTCGAGGGCAACCGGCGCTGGCAGCGCGACGAGACCACCGGGCCGCACGGCCCGGGACCGGGAGTCGGCCGTCGGCGGCCAGGCGCCCGCGGCGATGGTGCTGTCCTGTGCGGACTCCCGGGTCCCCGCGGAGCTGGTGTTCGACCTCGGTCTGGGCGACCTGTTCGTCGTCCGGACCGCGGGTCAGGTCGTGGACGACGCGGTGCGCGGCACCCTCGCCTACGGGGCGGGTGCGCTGGGCATCCCGCTGCTGGTCGTGCTGGGTCACTCGCACTGCGGTGCGGTGAAGGCGGCGGTCTCGGTGGCGGCCGGCGGTGACACCCCGGCACCCGCGCCGCTGGGGTGGCTGGTCGGCGACATCGCGCCCGTCTGCTCGGGTGAGGGTGACGAGGCCGTGGCCGCCGCGGTGGACGCCAACGTCCGCCGCGAGGTCGAGCAGCTCGGCACCGAGCCGGCGCTCGGCGAGCTGGTGCGCGACGGGCGGCTGACGATCGTCGGCGCCCGCTACGACCTGGAGACCGGCGCGGTCGTCGGGCTCTGACCGCACGGGCGGGCCGGTGCGCCGGCCCGCCCGGCGCTCACGCGGGCCTGCGGGTCACCAGGATCGCGGTGCCCGGGAAGAGCTCGCCCCGCAGCGGCGACCACTGGCCCCACACCCGGTCGTGCCCCTCCGGCCACTCCGGCTCCACCAGGTCCTCCAGGACCAGCCCGGCGGCGACGACGTCGCGCACCCGGTCGCCGATCGTCCGGTGGTGCTCGACGTAGGTGGCCCGGCCCTGCCCGTCGACCTCGAGGTAGGGCGTCCGGTCGAAGTACGACTGCGTGACGGTCAGGCCGGCCGGGCCGGGATCGTCGGGGAACATCCAGCGCATCGGATGGTTCACCGCGAACACCCAGCGCCCGCCGGGGCGCAGCACCCGGTGCACCTCGCGCATGACCCGCTCCGGCTCCGCGACGAACGGGATCGCGCCGAAGGCGGAGCAGGCCAGGTCGAAGGTCCCGTCGCCGAACGGCAGGTGCTCCGCGCCCGCCTGGACGAGCGGCACCGCGATCCCGGTCCGTCCGTTGAGCGCCGCGGCGTGCCGGAGCATGCCGCCGGAGACGTCCAGCGCGACCGGGTGCGCGCCGTGCGCGGCGAGCCACCGGCTGCAGGGGGCCGATCCCGCGCCGATCTCCAGGACCCGCCTGCCGGCGAGGGACTCCCGCGGGCCGAGCAGCTCCGCCTCGTCCTCGTGGAGGTTCTCCGGGCACCAGACGAACGCCGCGTCGCCGATGTCGGCACCGTGCTCGGCCAGGTAGTCGTCGGCGTCGGCGTCCCACCACCGGCGGCCCGCGGCCTCGGACTCGGCGCCGGACACCCGGCGCCGGGCCACGCCCGCGGTCCCGACGGCGGTCTCGGCGGAGGAATACTCGTCGCGGCTGCTCATCGCCACCCGATCGTCGCAGTGCCGGCCGTTCGCCCGTTTACCGGACCCGCATTGCCCGGGACTTTCGGTGCCGCGTAGCATGATTTCCTGACCGTGGTCAACGTGTCGGACGACCGCCCGGCGCCACTCCTGCGCCGCCTCGCGACCGCCCGTCGCACGTAGGTTCCGACCACGGGAATCGACGCCAGAGGGTGACTGTTACAACGTCACAGCTATACGCACCAGAACCGGTGAGCGTTGCTGCAGCAGCGCGGACCGGACCGCCCATGTCAGAGAAATCCCGCCCATGTCAGAGAAATCCATCGGAGCACCCCACTACATGTCCACCGACACCACCGCCGCCCCGACCACGCCGCAGGTCGCTATCAACGACATCGGGTCGGAGGAGGACTTCCTCGCCGCCATCGACCAGACGATCAAGTACTTCAACGATGGCGACATCGTCGAAGGCACCATCGTCAAGGTCGACCGTGACGAGGTCCTGCTCGACATCGGCTACAAGACCGAGGGCGTCATCCCCTCGCGCGAGCTGTCGATCAAGCACGACGTCGACCCCGCCGAGGTCGGCGAGTTCGTCGAGGCCCTCGTCCTCCAGAAGGAGGACAAGGAAGGCCGCCTGATCCTGTCCAAGAAGCGCGCCCAGTACGAGCGCGCCTGGGGCACGATCGAGGCCCTCAAGGAGGCCGACGAGCCGGTCGAGGGCACCGTCATCGAGGTCGTCAAGGGCGGCCTGATCCTGGACATCGGGCTCCGTGGCTTCCTCCCGGCCTCGCTGGTCGAGATGCGCCGCGTCCGCGACCTGCAGCCGTACGTCGGCCGCAAGATCGAGGCCAAGATCATCGAGCTGGACAAGAACCGCAACAACGTGGTCCTGTCCCGCCGCGCCTGGCTCGAGCAGACCCAGTCCGAGGTCCGCAGCGAGTTCCTCAACCAGCTGCAGCGCGGCCAGGTCCGCAAGGGCGTCGTCTCCTCGGTGGTCAACTTCGGTGCGTTCGTCGACCTGGGCGGTGTCGACGGCCTGGTGCACGTCTCCGAGCTGTCCTGGAAGCACATCGACCACCCCTCCGAGGTGGTCGAGGTCGGCCAGGAGGTCACCGTCGAGGTCCTCGACGTTGACCTCGACCGCGAGCGGGTCTCCCTGTCGCTGAAGGCGACCCAGGAGGACCCGTGGCGCCTGTACGCCCGGACCCACGCGATCGGCCAGATCGTCCCGGGCAAGGTCACCAAGCTCGTCCCGTTCGGCGCGTTCGTCCGCGTCGAGGAGGGCATCGAGGGCCTGGTCCACATCTCCGAGCTGGCCGAGCGCCACGTCGAGGTGCCGGAGCAGGTCGTCCAGGTCGGCGACGACGCGATGGTCAAGGTCATCGACATCGACCTCGACCGGCGTCGCATCTCCCTCTCGCTGAAGCAGGCGAACGAGGGCATGACGACCGAGACCGAGTTCGACCCGACCCGGTACGGCATGGCCGCCGAGTACGACGACCAGGGGAACTACATCTACCCCGAGGGCTTCGACGTCGACTCCGGCGAGTGGAAGGAGGGCTTCGACGAGGCCCGCTCCACCTGGGAGAAGCAGTACTCCGAGGCCCAGGCCCGCTACGAGCAGCACATGGCGCAGATCCGCAAGGCCGCCGAGGCCGAGGCGGAGGGTGGCGACGACGTCGCGCCGGCCAACTACTCCTCGGGTGGGGGCGACGAGCGTCCCAGCACCGGTGGCAGCGGCGGTGGCCAGGCCGAGTCGGGCGGCTCCCTCGCCAGCGACGAGCAGCTCGCCGCGCTGCGGGAGAAGCTCTCCGGCGGAGCCTGATCCCGTGACCCGGCCCCCCCGCGGGCCGGATCGCAGTGCCGCACCGAGCCCCGGTGACCCCTGTGGTCGCCGGGGCTCGGCGCATGTCGGCGGCCGTCCGAGGGAGTACATCGGCGTGTCGACACGACCGGGTGATGCCTGCGCCGTTGCACGGCGTGTCGGGTCGGACACGCCGGGTAGAGATCACGGTTCGGCACCGGTCGCCCTACGCTCCGGCTGCGTTCGGGAAGTCGATCTCCGCCGGGCTCTAGATTGTCATCATGGCCGGCCGCTCCGTCCGCCGGACGCGCTCCGGCACCGCCCTGCAGTCCTTCTCCGCCACCCGTCGCGGACGGGTGGCGCTCCTCGCCGGGGGCGCCCTCGTCGGGGCCGTCCTCTCCGGATGCGCCACCGCGTCGGGTGATCCCGGGATCGCCGTCCCGACCTTCGCCGCGGAGGACTCGGCCTCGGCCCAGTCCGGGTCCGCGCCGATCCCGATCGCCCTGCCCACCGACTGTGCGCAGATCATGGACCCGGAGCAGGCCGGTGCGCTGTTCGGCCAGGTCCTCGGCTCCGTGTCGGTCCAGTCCGTGCGCGGGGTCCCCGAGCCGGCCGTGAACCGCACCGAGCGCACCGCCTGCACCTACCGTGCCGGCGGGCAGGAGCAGGCGTTCGGCGGTGGCGGCGCCCGCAACAGCGGCCCGGTGCTCTACCAGCTCAACATCGGCCGGTACGGCGACACCGCATCGGCGACCCGGCAGTGGCAGCTCAACGCCAACGCCGAGCGGTCGGACGCCACGGCCTCGCGGGACATCACCGTCGGGACCGTCCCCGGGGTGCTGATCGAGCGGCCGGACGAGACCACCCTCGCGATGGTCTACGGGGTCGACACGCTGACCTTCATCCTGCCGGTCGCGGCGCCGGGGCAGAACCGCCCGGCCTCGGAGACCCTGCCGGACCTCGCCCAGCGCATCCTCCCGGCGCTCACGCCGACGCAGCCGCCGTCGGCGCGCCCGGAGCCGCCGGCCACGCCGGCGCCGGGCGGCCCCGTGTCGCAGGCGGGCCGTCCCGCCTCCGGTGCACCCGGCGCGACCTGATCACGTCCTGACGGTCCTCGCCGATACGGTGCTCGTGTGCTGCGGACAGGGCTGACCGGAGGAATCGGGGCGGGCAAGTCGACGGTCGCCCGCCGTCTCGTCGAGCGTGGGGCGGTGCTGGTCGACTCCGACCGCATCGCCCGCGAGGTCGTCGCGGGCGGGACCGAGGGGCTCGCCGCGGTGGTCGGGGCGTTCGGTGACGGCGTGCTGGGGCCGGACGGCGAGCTCGACCGGCCCGCGCTCGCGTCGATCGTCTTCGGGGACCCGGAGGCCCGGCGCACGCTGGACGGGATCGTGCACCCGCTGGTGCGGGCACGCTCGGACGAGCTCGTCGCCGCGGCGCCGCCGGAGGCGATCGTCGTGCAGGACGTCCCGCTGCTCGTGGAGGGCGGGACGGCGCCGGCGTTCCCCCTCCTCGTCGTGGTCGGGGTCGACGCCGAGGAGCGGGTCCGTCGGCTCGTCGGGGCCCGCGGGATGGCCGAGGCCGACGCCCGCGCCCGGACCGCGGCCCAGGCCACCGACGCGCAGCGCCGGGCCGCTGCGGACGTCTGGCTCGACAACTCCGGCGACGAGGACTCCACCCGTCGCCGGGTGGACGCGCTGTGGGACGAGCGGCTGGTGCCGTTCGAGGAGAACCTGCGCCGCGGGCGACCGGTCTCCGACGGGGTCCCGAGCCTGGTCGAGCCGGACCCGGACTGGGCCGGGCAGGCCCGCAGGCTCGCCGACCGGATCGGCGTCGCGGCCGGGCGGCTCGGGCGCGGCGTCGAGCACGTCGGCTCGACGGCGGTACCCGGGCTCCGTGCCCGCGACGTGCTGGACCTGCAGCTGGCGGTCGAGTCGCGTTCCGACGCCGCACTACTGGCCGGTCCGCTCGCCGACGCCGGATTCCCGGTGGACCCGGGGGCGGAGCCGGACGCCGCGGGAACCGTCCGGGTGCACCGTTCCGCCGATCCGGGCCGGCCGGCCGTCGTCGTCGTGCGGGTCCACGGTTCCCCCGCGTGGCGGCACGCGCTCGGGATCCGGGACCGCCTCCGTGCCGACGACCGGGCCCGTGCCGGTTACGCCGAACGGAAGCAGGCCGCCGCGACGCTCTACGGGGACGATCCGGACCCGATCCGCTACTCGGCGCACACGGCGGCGTGGCGCGACGACCCGTCCGGGTGATACGTCCGTCCGGGTGTGATGCGATCCGTGACGCCCGCGTGAAGATCCACCCGTTTCTGTAACGGTTCCTGCTCGTTGGTCGATCAGGCGGGGAGAGAGCGTCGGCGCTCCCGTCCCGCCGGGGTACGGGCGGTCTCCGCCGGTCGGGCCGCACCGCGGCCTGGTCGGCACGGGGACCGGGTACGGCGACGAGAGGACACGGGGTTGAGCACGGTGGCGCAGCGATACGGGGCGGGCGGCGAGTACGCCGGGCCCGGTCGCGTGCCCGGCGTCCCCCATCCGGACGAGTACGGGTACGACCCCTACGTCGGAGGGGCCCCGGGTGCCGAGTACGGGGCCTGGACCGGCGGCGGTGCGTGGGACGACGGACCGGCGGGCGAGGAGCCCCCGCCGATCAGCGGGGCGATGGTGCAGCAGCACCGCACGCTCCCGCACGGCGAGCTCCGCGCGGACTTCGGTGCGCACCTCGAGACGCACTACCCGCGCCTGGTGGCCCAGCTCTACGCGATCACGCTGAACCCGCAGGAGGCGCACGACGCCGTGCAGGACGCGTACTCGCGCGCCTGGCGGCGCTGGTCGGACCTGCGGGTCGACGACGGCCACGGCGCCGACGGCGACGCGGCCGTCGGCTGGGTGCGCCGGGTCGCGATCCGGACCTCGATGCGCGGCCGGTTCCTGCGACGCAGGCGCCGTCCCTCCGCGGAGGAGACCGACCCGCGCACCGGGGCCCTGCTGGAGGCGCTGGGCCGGCTCGGCGCGGCGGACCGCCGCGCGGTCGTGCTGCACCACATGGTGGGCCTGCCGGTCGGCGCCGTGGCGGAGCTGGAACGGGTCGGCGAGCAGGACGTCCGGCGACGGCTGGCGCGGGGGCGCGAGATCGTCACCGAGGGCATGGCCGAGGTGCTGGAGGAGATCGTCGGGGCGCCCGTGGCGTTCCCCGGCGCGGACGGTGGGTACCCGCCCGCCGTCGAGGGGGGACGGGCATGAACGGGTACGGCGACATCGACCGCGAGTTTCACCGGCTCGACGACGTGCTGGCGTCCGCGGTGCCGCTGCCGGCGATCGACGACGTGATCGCCCGCGCCGCCGGCGCCCGGCGCGCGACCACCGCCGCGGCCGCCGCGGTGCTGACCGTCGGCTCGCTGGGCGGGCTCACCGCGGTCGCGACGGCCGCCGCCCCGGGTGGCTCCTTCGTGGGAGCGCCGTTCGCCGTCGCCTCGCCGCAGACCGGCGCGTCGACCCCGGCGCCGGTGCAGGCCGAGGAGCCGGGCAGCCCCGCGCTCGACGACGGGACGCTGCCGCCGTCGTTCGACCCCACCACCGCCGCGACCGAGGGCGGCGCGCTGGAGGGCTCCGGCCCGGTGGCGGGTGCCCCGGCGCCCGTGCTGCCGCCGCCCCCGGCCCCGCCCGCCGGTGGGGGACAGGTCCCGCCGCCCCCGCCCGCACCGGGACCGGGTCCGGGTCCGGGCACACCGCCGCCGGGGGACGACGACGGTGGCAGCACGCCGCCCCCGTCGACGACGAACCCGCCGGAGGGCTCGCCGGACCCGACCACCCCGCCGACGACGCCGCCGCCGAGCGAGACGCCGACGCCGACCCCCACCGACGACCCGACGACGCCGCCGTCGTCGTCGAACGGGGAGGGCTCGCCGGAGCCGACCGAGACGACGACCTCGAGCTCGGCTGCCCCGACCACGAGCTCGACGACGGCCGGCCCGACCAGCACCAGCTCGGAGACCGGCGAGTCGTCGAGCACCAGCGCCGTCGGGCTCGGCCCGGCACAGCACCCGGCCGTCTGACCGGGCGCCGGGTCAGCCGGCGAGATCGGCGGGGGCCTCGGGCTCGGCGCGCGGCCCCAGGTCGACGCCGAGCGAGGCCAGCCACGCCTCGTGGTCGTGGCCGTGCCGCGCGAGACCGTCGAGCATCGCGTGCGAGCGCTCCAGGGCGTACTCGGCCTGCGCGGGGTCCAGGAGGCCCTGGGCGACCGCGGCGACGAACTCGTCCGTGTCGACGACCTCGGTCTCCCGGCCGCGGTGGACCACGAGATCCAGGTAGAGGTCGGTCATCCGGATCCGCCGGCCCTCCCGGACCAGCGACGCGACGTCGATGTACATGTCCTGGTCACGCTCGTGCCCGGGCCGCCACCGCCAGTCGGACAGGCAGACGCCGAGTTCCGGCAGCACCCAGGACTCGACCCACCAGGCGTTCGGCCGGGCGACGACCGGCCGGGAGACGTAGAGCCCCCAGCTCTCCTCACGGAGCGTCTCGATCTCGCGGCGGATGCCCTTGGTGTCGTACTGGGCGCGGGCGTCGGGGTCGAACAGCTGCGACTTCGGCGGGTGCACGGGGTGCATCCTGCCGGGGCGGGCGAGGGGCTGTCAGGGGCGTACGACGCGAAACTGTCGGAGGTCGCTCGTACCCTGGGGCCATGGCTTTCGCGACCGAGGTCCCGGGCTCCGCGGCGAGCACCGCCGTCGACGTGCACCCCGATGCCGGCACCACGCCGACGGACACGCCGCTCGCGCACTCCGAGCACCGCCCGGTCGGCGAGATCGAGCGGAAGGACGGCCGGTTCCAGGTCGTCAGCGACCTCCAGCCGGCGGGGGACCAGCCGACGGCGATCGCGGACCTCGACCGGCGGCTCCGCGCCGCCGAGCAGGACATCGTGCTGATGGGCGCGACCGGTACGGGCAAGTCGGCGACCACGGCCTGGCTGATCGAGCAGCAGCAGCGGCCGACGCTCGTGATGGCGCCCAACAAGACGCTGGCCGCACAGCTGGCGAACGAGCTGCGGGAGATGCTGCCGCACAACGCGGTCGAGTACTTCGTCTCGTACTACGACTACTACCAGCCCGAGGCGTACATCGCGCAGACCGACACCTACATCGAGAAGGACAGCTCCGTCAACGACGACGTCGAGCGGCTGCGGCACTCGGCCACGATGAACCTGCTGTCCCGGCGCGACGTCGTCGTGGTCGCGTCGGTGTCCTGCATCTACGGCCTCGGTACCCCGCAGTCGTACCTGGACCGGTCGGTGGCCCTGGCGGTCGGTCAGGAGGTCGAGCGGGACCGGTTGCTGAGGCTCCTGGTCGACATCCAGTACACGCGCAACGACATGTCCTTCACCCGCGGCACCTTCCGGGTCCGCGGGGACACCGTCGAGATCATCCCGGCGTACGAGGAGCTGGCGCTGCGGATCGAGTTCTTCGGCGACGAGATCGAGGCACTCTACCACCTCAACCCGCTGACGGGGGACACCGTCGAGCAGGTCGACGAGATCCGGATCTTCCCGGCCACCCACTACGTCGCGGGCCCGGACCGGATGGAGCGTGCGGTCTCCGACATCGAGGCCGAGCTGGAGCAGCGGCTCGAGCAGCTGGAGAACCAGGGCAAGCTGCTCGAGGCCCAGCGGCTGCGGATGCGCACCCAGTACGACATCGAGATGATCCGCCAGGTCGGGTTCTGCTCGGGCATCGAGAACTACTCGCGCCACATCGACGGCCGCGGGGCCGGCACCGCACCGGCCACGCTGATCGACTACTTCCCGGAGGACTTCCTCCTCGTCATCGACGAGTCGCACGTGACCGTGCCGCAGATCGGCGGCATGTACGAGGGCGACATGTCCCGCAAGCGCAACCTCGTCGAGTACGGGTTCCGGCTCCCGTCGGCGGTCGACAACCGGCCGCTGACCTGGGAGGAGTTCGCCGACCGGATCGGTCAGACCGTCTACCTGTCCGCCACCCCGGGGCCCTACGAGCTGAACCGGACCGGCGGTGAGTTCGTCGAGCAGGTGATCCGGCCGACCGGGCTGGTCGACCCCGAGGTCGTCGTGAAGCCCACCAAGGGCCAGATCGACGACCTGGTCGCCGAGATCCGCGACCGCACCGAGCGCGACGAGCGGGTCCTGGTCACCACGCTGACCAAGAAGATGGCCGAGGACCTCACCGACTACCTGCTCGAGCTCGGCATCAAGGTCCGGTACCTGCACTCCGAGGTCGACACGCTGCGCCGGGTGGAGCTGCTGCGCCAGCTGCGGTCCGGCGAGTACGACGTGCTGGTCGGCATCAACCTGCTCCGCGAGGGTCTCGACCTGCCCGAGGTGTCGCTGGTCGCGATCCTCGACGCGGACAAGGAGGGCTTCCTGCGCTCGGGCACGTCGCTGATCCAGACGATCGGCCGCGCCGCGCGGAACGTGTCCGGCCAGGTGCACATGTACGCCGACCGGATCACCGACTCGATGCAGTACGCCATCGACGAGACCGACCGTCGCCGGGCGAAGCAGGTCGCCTACAACACCGAGCGCGGCATCGACCCGCAGCCGCTGCGCAAGCGGATCGCCGACATCCTCGACCAGGTCTACCGCGAGGCCGAGGACACCGAGTCGGTGCCGGTCGGCGGCTCCGGGCGCAACGCCTCCCGGGGCAAGCGGGCCGCCGGCGAGGCGGGCCGGGCCCCGTCGGCGGGCAGCGCCGGTGTGCCGGCGAAGGACACCGCGGGGATGCCGCGGGCCGAGCTCGCCGACCTGATCCAGCAGATGAACGACCAGATGCTGACCGCGGCCCGGGACCTCCAGTTCGAGCTCGCGGCCCGGCTGCGTGACGAGATCGGGGACCTCAAGAAGGAGCTGCGCGGGATGGACGCGGCCGGGGTGACGTGACGGCCGTGCCGTAGGGCGGCCGGGCTGTGGGTGTGCAACGGCCTCCCGCTACCGTGGGCCACCGTTCTCGTCCACCACACGGCCGTCCGGGTCCTCCGGCCCGGCCCCGGCGCGCAGCGGAGGAGCCCGCGTGACCGTCACCAGCACCACGCCCGACCCGGACGTGCCCGTCCCCGGTGCCGGGACCCTGTTCCGGCTGCGGTCCGCGGCGTTGACCACGGCCACGCTCTGGGTGACAGTGCCGCTGCTGGCGGTCTCGCTGTTCTGGTCGTTCATCCGGCTCGGCGGCTACGCGCTCGATCTCGACGTCTACCGGCTCGGCGTGCAGGTGTGGATGGCGGGCGGCGACATGTACGGCCCGCTGCCGTTGCCGATGAACGGGCCCCCGCTGCCCTTCATCTACCCGCCGTTCGCGGCGATCGCGATGGTCCCGCTGACGGTGATCCCGTACGGCGCCGCGTTCGGCACCCAGTTCGTCGTCTCGTTGCTCTCGCTGGCGCTGTGCATCGTGCTGGCGATCCGGGCGGCGTGGCCGGCGGGCGGATGGCGTGCCGCGCTCGTCCTCGGAGTGCCGGCACTGGCGGCGACGCTGCTGATCGAGCCCGTGGCGCAGACCTACGCCTTCGGCCAGATCAACCTGGTCCTGATGGCGCTGGTCGCCGTCGACTGCCTCGCCCCCCGCACGCTCTGGCCGCGCGGCATGCTGCTCGGGCTCGCCGCCGCGATCAAGCTGACCCCCGGCGGGCTGGTGCTGTTCTTCCTGGTGCGCCGTGAGTGGAAGGCGGCGGGCGTCGCCGTCGTCACCGGTGTCGTCGCCACCGGGATCGGGTTCCTCGTCGATCTCGACTCGTCGGTCCGTTACTGGTTCGTCGGGGGGCCGGCGGCCGGGGTGAGCGGGTCGACGTTCTTCTCCAACGAGACCGTGCAGGCGTCGCTGGCCCGGATGGGGCTGCCCGAGCCGTGGTTCACCGTGCTGTGGCTGCTGATCGTCGCCGGGCTGCTCGCGCTGGCGGTGCCGGTGATCCGCCGCAGCGAGCCGGTGATCGCGCTGTCGGCGACCGCCGCCGTCGTCCTGATGGCGACGCCCACCGCCTGGTCGCACCACTGGGTGTGGGTGGTGCCCGCCCTGATCGGCATCGCCGCGCACGCGATCCGGTACCGGTCCGTCGCCTGGGGGGTGGTCGGCGCGGTCATCGCGACGATCTTCTTCCTCGCGCCCTTCCGCTGGCTGCCGAACGTGTGGGGCGTCCAGATGCGCTGGACCTGGTACGAGCAGCTGCTCTGCGCCAGCTACGTCGTCCCGGCGGTGATCGCGCTCGCCTTGGGCTGCTGGTACGTCACCCGCGGGGCGGGCCGCCCTGGCGGCCCGGCGGCACCTGCGCCGGAGATGCTCCGCGTCGGGCCCTGACCCCGCCCCGACCGGCTCGTCGTTCGGCGTGCCCCTATGGCGCGCGCCACAGGGGCACGCCTAACCTGGGGCCGGGAGGTGCCGGTGGCCGACGACGACGTCGAGAACGAGGCGAGCATCTGCGCGGTACGTCCGGGCACCGATCTCGGCAGGCACGCCCGCATGCTGTCCCGGCTGCACGACGCCGTGCTGTCCGGCGACGCCGTGCCCGACCGTGCCCGGCGGCTGGTGGCCCGCTCCTGGGACCGGGTCCGCGCGCAGGGTGTGAACCCCGACGCGGGTGACCCTCCCGGTCCGCTCGACGCGGGCGTGGTGGAGCAGCGACGGACCACCTCCCCGCTGGTCCCGGTGCTCCCGGCGTTGCGGTCGGCGCTCACCTCGATCGCCGAGGACGCGCGGCACGTGATGGTGGTGACCGACGCCGACGGGGTGCTGCTCTGGCGGGAGGGCTCCACCTCCGTCCGCCGCCGTGCCGACGCACTGGGCTTCACCGAGGGCGCGAACTGGTCGGAGCGCACGGTCGGCACGAATGCGATCGGGACCGCGATCGCCGAGGACGGACCGGTCCAGATCTTCTCCGCCGAGCACTTCGTGCGCAGCCACCACGGCTGGACCTGCACCGCGGCACCGGTGCACGACCCGCGCAGCGGGGAGCTGCTCGGGGTCGTCGACATCTCCGGGCCCGCCGAGACCATCCATCCGACGACGGTCGCGCTGGTCGACACCGCGGTGCGCCTCGCCGAGGCCGGGCTGTGGCAGTGGCACGAGGCCCGGCTGGAGATGCTGCGCACCATCGGCGCCCCGATGCTCGCCCGCTCGTCGGGGCCCGGTCTGGTCGTCGACGACCACGGCTGGGTCGCCGCCGCGACCGGGCTGCCCGGTGTGGAACGGGTCGCGGCACCGACCGCGGACCGGTTGCTCGCGGTGCACGGCCTGGGCCCGTGTCTCCCGGAGCCGGTCCCGGGCGGGTGGCTGCTGCGGCCCGCCGACGCCGGCGGCTCCCCGCGGATGCGGCTCCGCCTGGACCTGGACGCCCGCCCGCCGAGCGCCGTCGTCGAGGGCACCTCCCGCTGGGTGCACCCGCTGTCGACCCGGCACGCCGAGGTGCTCGTCCTCCTGGCCCGCGCGGGCACCGGTGGGCTGGACGCGGCGGCGCTGTCGCAGGGCCTGTACGGCGACCGGGCGCACCTGGTCACGGTGCGCGCGGAGATGTCCCGGCTCCGGCGTGGCCTCGGCGGGATCCTGCTGGCCCGCCCGTACCGGATCGCCCCGGAGGTCGAGCTGGACCTCGCCGGGGTCGCGCAGAGCCGGATCGTCCGCGACTCGGCGGCACCCGGCGTCGCCGCCCTCCGCCGGGCCTGACGGCCCGCGGCCGTCCCGCTGCAACCCGGCTGCAACGGTGGCCGTGACCGGCGTCACGCGGTGGACTCGGTGTGGCGGGCCGGGACCGGCCCACGCGGCAGGGACGCCGCGCCGCGCGCACCGGCGTCCCGCGCGTCTGCCGAGACGAAGGGAGCCGACATGGGTGTCGCCGTGGTCACCGGAGCAGGGCGGGGGATCGGGCGGGGCATCGCGTTGCGCCTCGCCCGCGACGGCCACTCGGTCGCCGTCAACGACGTGAACGCCGACGGCGCCGCCGCGGTGGCCGAGGAGATCGTCGCGGCCGGCGGGACCGCCCGTCCGTATCCCGGCGACGTCACCGACCCGGACGCCGTCACCGCGCTGGTGGGCCGGGTCGTCGACGAGCTCGGCGGGCTGGACGTCATGGTCGCGAACGCCGGGATCGCCCAGGTCAAGCCGCTGCTGGAGGTCACCCCCGACGACCTGCGGAGGATCTTCGACGTCAACGTGTTCGGTGTCGTGTACTGCCTGCAGGCCGCGGCCCGCGTGATGATCGACCGCGGCACCGGCGGCAAGATCGTCAACGCCGCGTCGATCGCCGGCCATGCCGGGTTCGACCTGCTCGGCCACTACTCGGCGACCAAGTTCGCCGTCCGCGCGCTGACCCAGGCCGCGGCGAAGGAGCTCGCGCCGCACCGGATTACCGTCAACGCCTACTGCCCGGGCATCGTCGGCACCGACATGTGGGACCTCATCGACGAGCAGATGGGCGCCCGCAGCGGCGCGGCGAAGGGGGAGACCCTGAAGCAGTACGCCCAGGGCATCCCGCTGGGACGGGTGCAGACCGCAGACGACGTCGCGGCCTTCGTCTCCTACCTGGCTTCACCGGACTCGGACTACATGACCGGCCAGGCCGTCATGATCGACGGCGGGGTCGTCATGGTCTGAGCCGCGCGCCGGGCCGGGGAGCCCCCCCGGCCCGGCACCGCTCAGCTGGTGATGTCCTTGCGGGTGAAGCGCCAGGCCGCCGCCCCCAGGAAGACGGTCGCGTAGCAGACCGCGGAGAACGCCCCGTAGGTCATCTCGGCCCAGTCGATGTCCCGGGCCAGCAGTGCGGACCAGGCGTCGCCGTAGTGGGTGGGCAGGAAGTTCCGGATCACGCCGAGGTCGTCGATCTGGTCGATGATCTGGGAGACGATCGACGCCATCACCGCCCCGCCGACTGCGCCCAGCGGTGCGTCGGTGCTCACCGACAGCAGCAGGGCGAGCCCCGCGACCCAGCTCAGCTGCACGGTGACGTAGAGCGCCCCGAGCAGGACCCGGCCGACGGCCGTCCAGAACGGCAGCGACTCGCCCACCGGGGACACCAGGTCCCCGGTGCCGTACGCGATCGCACCCACCACCAGCGACGCGATCGGGAGCAGCAACAGGGCCGCGACCGACAGCAGCCCCGCGACGACGGCCTTCTGCCGCAGCAGCCGCGCCCGCGGCACCGGGATCGCCAGCAGGTAGCGCAGCGACGACCAGGACGCCTCGGCCGCCACCGTGTCCCCGAAGAACAACGCCACCAGCACCACCAGCAGGAAGCTCGCCGACGCGAACAGCGTGAAGACCGCGAAGTTCGTCGCGGAACCCGACGCCAGGTCGACGAGGTTCGGCCCGCTCGCCGTGCCGCCGTCGTCGTCGCCGCCCAGTGAGAACGCCGCCCACAGGATGATCGGCATGGCCACGACCAGCGCGAACGCCACCTGCGTGCGGCGCCGCTCCAGCTGCCGGACCAGCTCGGTCCGCAGCGGCAGCGTCCGGCCGGGGACGGCCGGTGGCGCGGCCCCGCCCTCGACGAGATCGCCCACGTGCCCCCGCCGGGTGGACAGCTGGCGCTCGTCCCCGCCCCGGCGGCCGTCGTCGCTGCTCACGAGCCACCTCCGCTCACGTCACGGCCCTCCGGGCCCACCAGTTCCAGGAACGCGTCCTCCAGCCGTCCGCGCGGCCCGGCCGCGCTGACCGCGATCCCCGCGCCGACCAGCGCGGCGACGGCGTCGGCCCGCGCGACGCCGTCGAGGTGGGCGTGCACCACACCCGGTTCGTCGCCGGTGATCACGTCGGACACACCGTCCAGACCGGCCAGGATCCCGGCGGTCCGGCCGGTGTCGTCGACGGTGAACGACGACCCGCCGCCGGCCGCCGTGAGCTCGGCGACGGTGCCGGACGCGACGACCGTTCCCCGGTGCATGACGACGACGTCGGTGCAGGTCCGCTCGACCTCCGACAGCAGGTGGCTGGAGACCAGCACCGTGCGGCCGGCGGAGGCGTAGCGGCGCAGCAGCTCCCGCATCGCGTGGATCTGGGGCGGGTCGAGCCCGTTGGTGGGCTCGTCGAGGATGAGCAGCTCCGGGAGCCCGAGCATGGCCTGCGCGATCGCCAGCCGCTGGCGCATCCCCTGCGAGTACGTGCCGACCTTCCGGTGCACCGAGTCGCCGAGCCCGGCGATCTCCAGGGTCTCCGCCATCCGCGCCTGCTCCGGGGGGCGCCCGGTCGCCTGCCAGTACAGCCGCAGGTTCTCCGCCCCCGACAGGTGCGGCAGGAAGCCCGGCCCCTCCACGAACGCCCCGATCCGGGACAGCACCGCCGCCCCCGGGCGGATCGGGCGCCCGAACGCCCGCATCTCGCCACCCGTCGGTGCGATCAGGCCCAGCAGCATCCGAAGCACGGTCGTCTTCCCGGCGCCGTTCGGGCCGAGCAGCCCGAGCACCGCCCCGCGGGGCACCGTCAGGGAGACGTCGGAGACGGCCCGGAAGCCGTTGCGGTAGGTCTTCGCGAGGCCGCTCACCTGCAACGGCGGCACCTCGTCGCCGCTCCCGTCCCCGGCGGCGTCCGCGGCGTCCGGATCCGCACGGCGGGACCGGTACCGGGCGGCCAGCCAGAGCACCAGCGCGGCGGCGAGCACACCGGCGATCCCGAGGACCGGCCAGAGGGGCACGGTGCCTGCCGACTCGGTACGGCCGGGGACCTGCGGGACCGACAGCGTCCCGTCCCCGCCCGGGGAGACCCGCCACACCGCCGGATCGGTGCCCGAGTCGTAGGACTGGTCGGTCGTCGCGAACTGCACCTGCAGCCGGCTGCCCGCCGTGACCGGTGCGACGACGCCGGGCAGCGTCACCGCCACCTCCACCGGGCTGCCGTCGGCCGGGACGCCGACCCGCAGCGGGGCGACGGCGTTGCCGAGCAGGGTGCTGCGGCCGTCCGGGGACAGCGCACTCACCGAGGCGAACAGGACCGCCGTCGACGGCGCCGGCTGGCCCGGCACCCGCGCGATCCGCACCGTCGTCCGCGCGGCCCCGGACGGCTGCATCGCCTCGGCGACCGGCTCGGAGACGAACCGTGCGGACTGTCCGGGCGCGGCGAGCGAGGAGAGCGACCCGAGCGACCCCAGCGAGCCGAGCGCCGAGCCCAGACCGGGCAGCGAGGTGATCGCCGCCGGGTTGCCGCCGGGCGGGTGCGCGACGACCTGCTCGCCGCCCGACAGCGGGACGGGCGTCGCCGGGGTCGCGCCACCGGTGAGACCGGGGTAGCCGTCGGCGAGCACGGTGCGGCCGGTCGGCGTGTCGCCGCGGGTGCGGACGTTGCTGCGCACCTGGTAGGCGAACGGGGCCTCCGCCAGCGCTCCGGTCGTGCCGTCGGCGGCGGGTTCCCCGCGCAGGTGCTGGTCGAACCAGTCGCCGATCCGGGCGCGGACCTCGGAGTCCGGGGCGGAGCCGTCGTGACCGCCCGCGAACCACAGCACCGACACCGGCGTGCCGTTCGCGGCGATCTCCCGGGCGTTCGCGTCGGCCTGGTCGAGGCCGAAGAGGGTGTCCTGCTCGCCCTGCACCAGCAGCGCCGGCGCGGCGATCCGGCCGGTGGCGGTCGCGGGGGAGGAACGGCGCAGCAGTGCCGCCAGCTCCGGCGAGACCCGGCCGCTGCGGGCGGCCTCGGCGTAGGCGGCGCAGACGTCGGCGGCGAACCGGCCGCAGGTCACCTGTGCGCCCGGAACGGCGGCGGACGGTGCTCCGGGGACGCCTCCGGCTCCGGGGGCGGCGGAGCCGGGAACGGCCCTGCCGGCCGGGCCGCCGCTCCCGGCGGACGATCCGGCTCCGGGCGCGTCGGAGCCACCGGAGCCACCGGAGCCACCGGCCGACGATCCGCCGCCCCCCGCGGCGTCGTCGGACGCGTCACCAGAGCCACCCGGACCAGAGGGACCGCCGGAGTCACCGGTGCCGCCGGAGCCGTCGGATCCGGTGCCGTCCGAGCCACCGGGACCACTCGAGTCGTCCGGGCCACCCGACCCGCCCGAGCCTCCGGCGACCCGGCCACCGGAGCCGAAGAACACCCCGGCCCAGCCGCTCTTGAAGACCCCGTCCGGACCGTCCGCGGCCGCGGCGGGCGTGCCGGGCAGGTCCTCGCCGGCCGGGACCGCGTTGTTCGGGAACAGCGACTGCACGAGGTCGTTCCACGTCATCACCGGGGCGAGCGCGTCGATGCGGGGATCGGTGCCGGCGAGGAGCAGTGCGAGCCCGCCGCCGTAGGACCCGCCCGTGACGCCGGCCCGCGGGTCCCCGGCGCCGTCCTGCGCGACCTCGGGCCGCGCGGCCAGCCGGTCGAGGAGCCGGGACGCGTCGGCGACCTCGCGCTGCGGGTCGTTCAGTCCGATCGTGCCGCCGGACGCACCGAACCCGCGGGCGGTCCAGGTCTGCACGACGTAGCCGCGTGCGGCGAGCTCGCGGGCGTCGCGGTCGACCGACTGCTTCGACCCGCCGAAGCCGTGGGCGACCAGCACCGCGGGTGCGGGCGTGGCCGCCGTCGCGGAGGCCGGGACGTACAGCGAGGTGTCGATCCCGACCGACCCCGGCTCACCGGGCCCGGCGGGCACAGCGACCCGCTCCTCGGAGACGGTGACGGCACCGCCGTCGTCGCCGGTCGCGGCGGCGGCCACGGGGGCGACCGACACCAGGAGGCCGCCGACGAGCAGGGCGACGAGCGGACCGGTGAGCCGGCGGGCCCGGGGGAGGACGTGCACCACACCGAAACTACGCAGAACGCTCCGGCCGCGCCCCCGCGCCGGGTGCGGTGTCCGGCGAGTCACGTCGCCACCGGCCGGGGTGGGACGCTTCCGGCATCCGGAATCGGACCGGGCAAAAAGGACGGACGAGGTCCCCGTCCGGGTGGTACCGGGTGCTGTCGGTCACCCCGCCTCGCCACGCAACGGTTCTGAGGTGGACACTCCACGCGAACCGCAGGGGAGTATCCCTACCGCGGTGGTGTCGTCAGCACGGTGCCGACGGGAGCGTTGTTCCCGGTGGACCCGGCACCACCGGCCACGCCTGGCGCCGCCACCGCGGCGACGTGGCGGGAGAGACCTCGGGCCGTCTCATGCTGCCCTGGTCTGGAGGAAGTACGTGAACGTCCCCCTGTGGGTCTGGCTGGTCACGATCGCCGGGTTCGTCCTGGTCATCGGCGCCGATCTCTGGCTGAACGACCACAAGCCGCACGCCGTCACGCTCGGCGAGGTGACGCGCTGGGTCGCCTTCTACGTCGCGCTCGCCGTGGCCTTCGGTATCGGCATCTGGTTCGTCGCCGGAGGCACCTACGCCGGTGAGTTCTTCGCCGGCTACCTCACCGAGTACTCGCTCTCGGTCGACAACCTGTTCGTCTTCCTGATCATCATGTCGGCGTTCAAGGTGCCGGTGATCCACCAGCACCGGGTGCTGCTCGTCGGCATCGTGATCGCGCTGATCATGCGCAGCATCTTCATCGCGGCGGGCGCCGCGGTGATCAACGAGTTCAGCTGGGTCTACTACCTGTTCGCCGCGTTCCTCGTCTACACCGCGATCACGCTGGTCAAGCAGGCCGCGGGTGGCGACGACGAGGAGTGGGAGGAGGGCCGCGTCCTCCGCTGGGTGCGCAAGGTCTTCCCCGTCACCGACGACTACCAGGGCGCCAAGACGATCGTGAAGATCGACGGCAAGCGCTGGCTGACGCCGATGCTGATCGTGATGATCGCGATCGGCGTCACCGACATCATGTTCGCGCTGGACTCGATCCCGGCGATCTTCGGCCTGACCCAGGAGGCGTACCTGGTCTTCACCGCGAACGCGTTCGCGCTGATGGGCCTGCGCCAGCTCTACTTCCTGCTCGGCGGCCTGCTCAACAAGCTCGTGTTCCTGTCGTACGGGCTGGCCGTGCTGCTGGCCTTCATCGGCGTGAAGCTCGCGCTGCACGCCATGCACGAGAACGACCTGCCGTTCCTGAACGGCGGGGAGCCGCTGCCGGTGCCGGAGATCGGGATCGGGCTGTCGCTGGCCGTCATCATCGGCGTCCTGGCGATCACCACGATCTCCAGCCTGGTCGCGGTGCGCCTCAAGCCGGAGCTGGCCGAGCAGAGCAGCGCCATCACCGCGCCGCCGCTGGCGCGCTCGAAGGAGGAGGCCGCGCGGATCGTGGCCGCCGACGAGCAGGCCGACCACCACGTGTCGTCCCCGCCGCGCGACTAGCCCTCGAGGTGGTGGAGGACGACGTCGCCGATCCGGCCGTCGTCCAGCGTGAGCGTCATCCAGGTGTGGGTGGGCATCCGCCTGCGGTCGGTCGGCGACCCCGGGTTGAGCAGGCGGAGCCCGCCCGCGCACGTGTCCCACGGGATGTGCGAGTGCCCGAACACGAGCAGGTCGGTGTCCGGGTGTGCCCGCAGTGCCCGGTTCTCCCGGCCCTGCTTCGCGCCGGTCTCGTGGGTGACCGCGACCCGGACGCCGTCGATCACGACCCGGGCCGTCTCCGGCAGCTGGGCCCGCAGGTCGTCGCCGTCGTTGTTGCCCCAGCAGGCGACCAGCCGGGCCGCCCGCGCCGACAGGCGGTCGAGCAGCTCCACCGAGCACCAGTCGCCCGCGTGCACGACGACGTCGGCGGCGTCCACCGCATCCCAGACCGGCCCGGGGAGGCCGCCCTCGTGGGCGCCTCCCCGGGCCGGGGCATGGGTGTCCGAGATCAGGACGAGCGAGCTCAGTTCACGCCGACCAGGTCGCAGACGAAGATCAGCGTCTCGTTCGGCGCGATGACGCCGCCGGCGCCACGGGCGCCGTAGCCCAGGTGCGGCGGGATGACGAGCCGGCGACGGCCGCCGATCCTCATGCCGACGACGCCGGTGTCCCAGCCGGAGATGACCTGGCCGGCGCCGAGGCCGAACTGCAGCGGCTGGCCACGGTCGTACGAGTTGTCGAACTCGCGGCCGGTGGACTGGGAGACGCCGACGTAGTGCACGGCGACGGCGTCGCCCGGCTTGGCCTCCGGGCCGTCGCCGACGGCGAGGTCCTCGACCACCAGGTCGGTGGGCAGCGGGCCGTCGACGATCTCGACGGCGGGCTTCTGCGGTGCGGTCACGGTGCGTGCTCCCAGCGGGCTGGATCCCGACCTCGGTCGGCTGTCCCCGGGGACCCTGCCAGAACGGGGTCCACCGGGACGCGCCGGACCCCGGGCCGTGCCGCTCGCGGAGCGCCCGGTGCCGGTCGTCCCCGATCCGGCCCGGTGACCACCCGGTTCGTGCCAGGCTGCGCCCCATGACCGATCCCGACCCGCGCGTCGCCTGGACCACCTGGCTGGCCGCCCTCGACGCCGCCGGCTACCCCGCATCGGAGAACGCCCGTCCGTCCGCCGCCCCGGCCGACGTCGACGCCGCCGAGGTCGTGTTCGGCAGCCCGTTCCCGGCCGCGCTCCGGGCGCTCTACCTGCTCTGCGACGGTCAGTGGAACGACCACCCGCGGGTGCCGGGGTACAAGCCGGACCGGTTCACCAGCCTCTTCCCGGCGACCTACCGGATGCTCCCGGTCGCCGAGGCCGTGGTGATCTACCGCGGCTGGCTGGACGTGCTGGAGGACGGCAGCCACGACCACGTGACCGTCCGCGCCGGTGACCCGGTCCGGGCCCGCTACTGGGACGCGGGCTGGTGGCCGCTCGCCCTCGACGGGGGTGGGAACGCGCTCGCCGTCGACGTCGTCCCGGAGCCGGGCGGGGACGTGGGCCAGGTCGTCGTCGCCGGGCCGGACGAGGACGAACGCCGGCGCGTCGGGGCCGGCGTCACCGACTACCTGCGCCGGTTGGCCGCCTCCGCACTGCCCGCACCGCAGGACCCCGACCCCGGCGGGTCGTCGTACTGCTTCTGGGACCTGCCCGACCTGCGCTGAACCGCCCCAGCGGTCCGGATCGGACGGTGTGGTGCCGATCACCGCGGACAGGACATAGTGCTCCGATGAGGATCGGAAATCAACTCTGTCGTGGCCGTCACATTCTTGCGAGCATCTATCACAGCATCGATCCCGGTGGGGTGACGCCGGTGTCGTGGTGCGCGCACGAATACTCACACGACGAGTTCGCCGATGGCGTTCGCGCTGGTCCGCGGCGGTGTGGCGACGAGGAGGCTGCGACCGCCGATGATGTCGATCCTCATATTCGCGGCCGGTGCCGCGTTGCTGATCTACAGCGCCGAGAAACTGATCACCTATCTGGTCGGGGCCGCCCGCGGTCTCGCGATCTCCGTCTTCCTCCTCGCGGTGATCTTCACCGGAATCGAGTTCGACGACCTCGTGTTCGGTGTCGCGCTCAACCTGGAGGGCATGGAGGACGTCGCGCTCGGCGTCGTCTTCGGCACGGTGATCTCGATGGTCGGCGTGGTGCTGGCGCTGGCCGCACTGCTGGTGCCGTGCCGCGTCCAGGTGCCCCGCGACTACCTCGTGATCTTCGCGGCGTCCCCGCTGGTCCTGGTGGCGCTGGCGTTCGTCGGCCAGATCGGGACGGCACTGGCGATCCTGCTGATCGCGCTGTTCGTCGCGTTCGTGGCCTACGTCGCGGTGCGCGAGCGCACCCGGTCGGTCGCGGTGTTCCGCGACAGCGAGGTCATGGAGGGGGCCGGGAACGGCGGTGGCGGCACACTGTCCGACGACGTCTCCCGCACCGGCGACATGACACTCACCTCCAAACGGCACCTGCCCGGCTGGGCACTGCTCGGGCTGGCGGTGCTGTCGCTGGTCGGGCTGGTCGTCGGCGCCTGGGTGATGGCCGAGGGCACCGAGGGCATCCTGGAGGACTTCGGGATCGTCGGCACCGTGTTCGGCGCGACCATCGCGACCCTGGTGCTGACCCTGGAGGACATCTTCCTCACCGTCGAGCCCGCCCGCCGCGGTGCGCCGCTGATCGGCGTCGGCAACGTCATCGGGTCGGTCGTGTTCTCCGTGACGGCCAAGCTCGGCATCATCGTGCTGGCCGGCGGGGCGATCGAGGTGGGCGACGACGTCTTCGTCTGGCACCTGCCGGCGCTGATCCTCCTGATCGGGTTCTCGACGTACGCGTTGTGGACCGGACAGCTGCGACGCTGGCACGGCGTCGTGCTGCTCGTCGGCTACGTCCTCTACTGGATCGTCAGCTTCGTCGTCTTCGGGGTCGTCCCTGCGGACGACGATTAGGGGCGCTGCGCGCCCGTGAGTGGAAAAAGTGGCCCTGACCCACTTTTCCACTCACGAGCGCGGAGCGCCTACCGATGTGGCCGCGGCACCAGCTCGAGGTCGACGGGGTCCGGGCGGTTCGCCTCGGCCACGGCCTCCTCCACCCGGGCGTGCTCGGGGGAGAGGTGGCAGACCGGGTCGGTCGCCGCCGGGTCCCCGGTCAGCTGGAAGGCCTGGCAGCGGCAGCCCCCGAGGTCGATCTCCTTGCGGTCGCAGGTCCGGCACGGGTCCTGCATCCAGCTGTCGCCGCGGTACGCGGTGAACAGCGGCGCGGAGGTCCAGATGTCGGCGAGCGAGGACTCCCGGACGGACGCGGGCGGCAACGGCAGGGTCTGCGCGGCCGGGCAGGGCAGTGCGTGCCCGTCCGGCGCGACGGTGAGCTGTCGCTGCGCCCATCCGCCCATGCAGGGCTTCGGGTAGCGGCTGTAGTAGTCGGGCAGCACGTGCACGATCTCCATGCGCCCGGCCAACCGCGCCCGGGCCGCCGTGACGATCTCCTCGGCGCGGTCGAGCTGCTCGCGGCTGGGCAGCAGCGACGACCGGTTCTTCCACGCCCAGCCGTAGTACTGGGTGTTCGCCAGCTCCACCCGGTCGGCCTGCAGCTCCTCGACCAGGGCGATGATCTCGCCGATCCGGTCGATGTTCTGCCGGTGCAGCACGACGTTGACGGTCAACGGCCAGCCCAGCTCCCGGACCAGCCGGCACGCCTCGATCTTGCGCTCGAAGGAGCGGACCCCGGCGATCCGGTCGGACGTGGCGGGTTCGTCGGCCTGGACACTGACCTGCACGTGGTCGAGCCCGGCGGCGCGCAGCGCCTCGGCCCGCGGCCGGGACAGCCCGATCGCGCTGGTGACCAGGTTCGTGTACATCCCCAGGGACTGCGCCGTGCGCACCAGCTCGGTCAGGTCGCGGCGCAGCAGCGGCTCGCCGCCGGACAGGTGGCACTGCAGCACCCCGAGGTCGGCCGCCTCGGCGAACACCCGCTGCCAGTCGGCGGTGGAGAGCTCGTCGTCGTAGCGGGCGAGCTCGATCGGGTTGGAGCAGTAGGCGCAGGCCAGCGGGCAGCGGTAGGTGAGCTCGGCGAGCAGCCCGAACGGGCGCGGCGCGGTCATCGGCCCGCTCCGCCGAGGGTCACGAGGTTCCGGTCCGCGAGCCGGCCCAGGTAGTCGCGCACCTGGCCGGCGACCGTGGCCTCGTCGGCACCCTCGTGCCCGGCGACGAGCGCGGCGACGATCTCGTCGACCGTCCGGCCGCCGTCGCACAGCGCCAGCACGGCGTGCCCGGTGGGGTTCAGTACGACGACGGTCTCCGGTCCGAGCAGGACGTGCCCGCCGGTGGCCCGGTCCGGACGCATCCGGACGAACTGACCGAGCCGGGGACGGGCGTCGCCGGGAACCTCCGTCACGGTGTCACCCACGATCGGGATAGGCATGGTCGATCGCGTCCATCATGGACCACAACACGTCGCACTTGAAGGACAGCGCGGCCTCGGCGGCGTCCTGCTCGGCGGCGCTGTGGCAGTGCTCGACGACGACCTCGAGCGCGTGCTCGGAGTCCCGCGGTGCCTGGAACAACCGGTTCCGGAAGTACTGGAGGCCGTCCGGCTCGATCCAGGTGTAGTACTTCTCGAACGCGGCCAGCCGCTCGGCCATCAGGTCGGGCGCGAACAGCTCCGTCAGCGAGGACGCGACCGCCTCGACCCACGGCTTCGTGCGGGCGAAGGTGACGTAGGCGTCGACGGCGAACCGGACACCCGGCTGGACGTGCCGGTGGTCGAGGATCTCCGCCCGGCTCAGGCCGCACGCCTCGCCGAGCCGCAGCCACGCCTCGATCCCACCGCTCGTGGGGCCGTCGGCGACGGTGCCGTCGTGATCGGTGATGCGGCGGATCCAACGCCGCCGGACCGTGACGTCCGGGCAGTTCGAGAGGATCGCCGCGTCCTTGACGGGGATGGCCTCCTGGTAGGCGAACCGGTTCGCGACCCACCCGCGGATCTGGTCGGGCGTCAGCGTGCCCTCGTTCATCCGCAGGTGGAACGGGTGCGCGCTGTGGTAGCTGCGGGCGTGGGCGCGCAGGCGTTCCACCAGTGCGGTGCCGGTGCCGCTGTCGAGCGTTGCGCTCACCTCAGACCTCCAGGTCCAGTCCGTCGGTGCCGACCGTGAAGCCGGCCTTCTCCACCTCGGCGCGCTCGTCCGAGTCGTCGAGCAGGATCGGGTTGGTGTTGTTGACGTGCACGTAGACGACCCGCGGCAGGCCCAGCCGGGACAGCACGTCCAGACTGCCACCGGGGCCCCCGACGTGCAGGTGTCCCATGTCGTGCGCGGTCTTGGAGGCCAGGCCGAGCCGGATCATCTCGTCGTCGTGCCAGGTGGTGCCGTCGATCAGCAGCACGTCGGCACCCGCCAGCTCGCCCAGCACCGCGGGGGTCAGCTGCTGGACCCCGGGCAGGTACACCGCGCTGCGGCCGCTCGCGGTGTCGGTGAACCGGTAGCCGACGACCCGGCCCGCGCTGTCGCCGCCGGTGCCGAACCGGTCGTGCTTCGCGGTGGGCACGTCGAACGCCCGGTAGACGAGCCCGCCGAGGTCGTGCCCGGTCCCGGGGACGACGGGTGTCCAGTGCACGGGGCAGAACTTCTCGAGCGTGTCCAGCAGACCGGTGCCGGCGCGCAGGGTGCGTTCGGAGGCGGCGGTCGCGTGCACGTGCACACCGCTGCCCTCGCGCAGCAGCACCAGGCCGAGCGTGTGGTCGATCTCGGCGTCGGTGAGCAGTACGCCCTGCAGCGGTGAGGCCCGGTCGCCGGTGGGGTGCAGCGCGGGGGTGTCCGCCAGCTGCGTGCGGACGTCGGGGGAGGCGTTGACGAGCCACCACCGTTCCCCGTCCGGGCTGACCGCGATCGACGACTGGGTACGCGGTGTCGCGGGGCGCGTGCCGTCGCGCACCGCCCGGCACCCCGGGCAGCCGCAGTTCCACTGCGGGAATCCACCACCGGCTGCCGAACCCAGGATCCGGACGCGCATGTTCCTCCTCGTAGGCACGCCGCAGGGGCGCCGGGTCCTCTCCGGCGCCCCTGGACGTTCACTCCGTCACGCCTCGGTGCGGGCGATGTACATCGTCACCTCGGGCGCGCAACCGACCTCCTCGAAGTCGGGGGCCTCCCACTCGGTGATGCTCTCCACGGCGGACACCTCCTTTCGGGTCTCGGGTCTGCCGTGTCCAGAATGGCCGGTCCTCAGTCCTCCGGCAGGGCGAAGCAGAACAGCGCGTCGCCCGCGGCGGCCCCGAGCAGGCCGGGTAGGAAGCCCTCGATCCAGCCGCCCCAGCCGGTCGGCACCGCGATGTACTGCCGGCCGTCGACGCTGAAGACCGTCGGGCTGGAGTGGTGACCGCTGCCGCACTGGAACGACCAGAGCTTCTCCCCGGTCTCGGCGTCGAGCGCGACGAACTCACCGGTCGGCGTGCCCTGGAAGACCAGGCCGCCCGCCGTGGTGACGTTCGAGGCGCACATCGGGTACTCGTTGCGCCAGCGCCACTTCTCCTCGCCGGTGAGCGGGTCGATCGCGCTCACGAAGCCGTAGAAGTCCTCGAGGTCGACGGCGACGCCCGCGCCCCAGTAGGGGATCGACTCCTTGAACTCCCGGCGCCTGCGGGTCGCCGTCGCCCCGACCTCCTGCACCGGGACGTAGATCAGCCCGGTCTGGCGGCTGTAGGACATGTGCGTCCATTCCTTGCCGCCGGCCGGACCCGGCCAGAAGTGCACCGGGACGCCCTCCTCGTCCGGATACACCTTGGGCGTGACCTTGCCCTCCGGGGTGATCTCACCCCAGGTGATCCGGTCGACGAACGGGAACACGCGGACGAGCTCGCCGTTGGTGCGGTCGAGGACGAAGAAGTAGCCGTTCTTGTCCACGTGCGCGAGGAGCTTCCGCCCGTCCGGCGCGTCGAACAGGACGTTCTCCATCGTGGAGTCGTAGTCCCACAGGTCGTGCGGGGTGAACTGGTAGTGCCAGCGGATCTGCCCCGTGTTGACGTCCACCGCGACGGTGCTGTCGGTGTACAGGTTGTCACCGGGGCGGACCGCGCCGTCGAAGTCCGGCGCCGGGTTGCCGGTGCCCTGGAACAGCAGCTCCAGCTCCGGGTCGTAGGTGGGTGTGACCCAGCAGTTCGCCCCGCCCCGCTGCCACGCCTCGCCGTCGTCGGGCCAGGTCTCCGAGCCGGGCTCGCCCGGCTTCGGGACCATGTAGCAGCGCCAGCGCCGCTCGCCGGTCTGCGCGTCGAAGGCGTCCAGGTGACCGCGGACGCCGAACTCGCCGCCCGCGCTGCCGCAGATCACCATGTCCTTGACGATCAGCGGCGCGACCGAGCCGCTCTCGCCGGCACGTACGTCACCGTTGACGACGTCCCAGACCTTCTCGCCGGTACGCGCGTCGAGCGCGATGAGGTGGGCGTTGAGGGTGTACATGTACACCTTGCCGTGGCCCACGGCGACGCCTCGGTTGACGTTGCCGCAGCACAGCGACACGTCGTACGGCGAGGCGTGCTTGTAGCGCCAGAGCTCCTCGCCGGTCTTGGCGTCGATGGCCCAGGCCCGGCCGTCCGGGCCGGAGACGTACATGACGCCCTCGACCACGATCGGCGACGCCTCGAACGAGTAGGTCGAGGCGCCGGACTGCATGCCGACCGCGCCGGCCTGGAACACCCACGCGGGGGTGAGGCGGCGGAGGTTGTCCTTGTTGATCTGGTCGAGCTCGCTGTAGCGCTGACCGTCGTAGGTCCCGTAGTAGGTCAGCCAGTTGTCCGGCTCCGAGCGGGCACCGAGGATCCGGTCGTAGTCCACGTTGCGGGTGGCCGGGGCCTCGCCCTTGACGTTGCTGAGCTGTGCGTGCGGGATGGCTTCGCCCGCGTCGACGTAGTCGGTCATCTCGTCTCCTTCCTACGGGCGCGGCTGCGGGGGTCGGTCGAGCTTGGCGCTGTCGGGGACCTCGCCACCGATGACGATCGCCCCGGTGAGACCGCGGCCCTCGTCGTTCCCGCTCGCGGAGCCGTAGTAGTAGGTGCCCGGCCCGTCCAGGTTGAGCTTCGCGGTGCCCTTGGAGTGGTTCACCAGCCAGATGAACTTGGGGTCGCCGTTGCTCGGCAGCACCGCACAGTGGGTGTTCTTGTCGTCGTTGATCAGCGTCAGCTCGATGTCCCCGCCGTGCGGGAGGACGAGGATGGCGGGGTCGTAGCGCAGCTCGTCCTCCGGGATCCGGATGGTGGCGCGCAGGACACCGTCGGCACCCTCCTCGGCGTTGCCGATGCTCCCGGTGTTGAGCAGCCGGCCGAGTGCGGTCCTGTTCTGCCCGTCCAGGCCCGCAGCGGCCAGTTCGGCCGTCCGATCACCTGAAGTCGTCGTCATTGACATATCCTCCCGGGCGCAATTCGTCGGCGGGTTGCGTGATCACTTTCACACTGGTCGGTACGGCCGTCAACCCCAGGATCGTGGGAATTCCGGAGAACGATCACGCGGTCCCCCGGGGGGGGCGATCCGGACGTGAATACGACGGCGCTCCCGCAGGCTTCGCGAGGGGCTCACCGTCCGGTGTCGCGCAGCAGGTCCGGGTGGCCGGTCCGGCGCCGGGGCGCCGCCGGTGGGACGTGGTGTCCGCCGGCACCGACGCGCTCCGCCGGAGGATCTTGCTGGTCACGGCGGTGCACGGTCGACGACGTGGTCGGCCGTGGCGGCGCGCCGGGGCGCGGGTGGGCGGGGGCCGGGGGATCGGGGCCGGGCGTCGAGGTCGTCCGCTCCGGTGGTGCGCCCGAGCGCCGGGTGCTGATCCGGAAGTGCCGTTCGTAGCTGTTCCGGGAATTGCTCCGGGACGTGTGCGATCGCATTTCGCCGGACACCGCACCTCTGGCCGAGAATAAGCGTCGAGCCTGTGTCGGTGAGCTTTCCGGAATTCGTTCCGGCTTCTGTCCGGTGTGCGATTCCGTCGCCCGGTGGGTGGCGCCCGTCGCTCCAGCGGGCCCGGCCTGTGACGCTGTGACGTGCAGCGTTCCCGTAGACGAAGATCGTCCGGCGATCGCTCTGTCTGATGTGGACATCGAGTGCGACGCCCGCTCCGGGCGCGTCCCGGGGCGGTGCTGGGAGGTATTTCCCGCTGGTCCGCGCGGTACCGGGGCGAATGAAACATGTGTTTCCCGGGTCGGTTCCGGCGAGGCGTCACCGTGGTGCGGGCGCGGGGCCCGGGACAGGGACGGCGCGGGAGGGCAGGAACACGGCGCCGGGCCCGGTGCCCGCAGGTGGCGGCCGTGGCGGCGGACCCGACACGGGCGGGCGGAAAGACGGCGGCGACCCTGACCTTACGGTCAGGGTCGCCGCCGTTCGTGCCGTCCGGTCGTCGTCACCAGAACTTGATGCCGGCAGCCTTCAGCCGCCGGCGGTGCTGACGCACCGCGGTGTCGATCGTCTCCGGGGTGATCAGGTCGCCCCAGACCTTCGCCGCGTTCTCGCCCTGCTCCAGCAGCGCGTCGGCGTCCTCACGGCCGATGTCGGCGCACTGCACGATCCGGGAGCCGAACCCGATGTGCCACCGCTCGTCGCGCAGGACGAGCTCCATCCCCTTCCGCACCCCCGGCAGCGGGCGGGAGAGGCCCTCCAGGGTGTCGAGCATCGCGTGCTGCCCGGCCAGCAGGACGACCCCCTCGATGACCATGTGGTAGAGCCCGACGGCTCCCGTCAGCCCGGCCGGGTCCTCGGCCAGCTGCCGCGCGGTGGCCGGGAGGCGGTGCTCGAACAGGTCGACGAGCTCGGCACCGACCTGCGCGCGCAGCACATCCTGCCGCGCGGCCGGGTTCGCCCCCGGGATCCCGGCGACGTCCGAGGCGACCCGGTCGAAGAAGCGGGCGTGCCGTGCCTCGTCCCGGGCCTGCGCCCGGAACGCCGCCTCCATCGAGTCCTCACGGGCCGCCGCCTGGTAGGAGCCGAGCTGTCCCGCCACCGAGGTCTCGGCGATGCAGAAGCCCGCGATGAGCCCGAGGACCCGCTCGTGCTCCCACTCGGTCAGCGCCGGCCAGGCGGCGCGGTCCTCCGAGAAGTCGATCTCCGTCTCGTCCCACTGCAGCGACGCGGCCAGCGTCACGAAGTGGTCGTAGCTGCCGATCATGGCCATGACCGCACCGTCCTCACCGTCCCGGGAACTCCTCGCCCGGCTCGAGCTCGCGGAAGTCCGACTTCGAGGCGCCGCAGATGGGGCACATCCAGTCGTCCGGGATGTCCTCGAAGGGGTGCCGGGCTCGATGCCGCTGTCCGGATCGCCCTCGGCCGGGTCGTAGACGAAACCGCACGGTTCGCAGAACCACAGCCGGGCCTGTGCCTCGGCGACCGCCGTCCCGCCGCCGCTCATACGCCGCTCCGGACCGGACCGGACCGGACCGGACCGGACCGGCGCCGCGTGGTGTGTTCGTGCATCGTCATGTGCCTCCCACGGCGTCGTTGCCGTACCACCGGACGACACCGGCCGCGCCGCACGAGGCCGGTCACGGTCGTCCTGTGACCAGGGAGCCACACCACGTGCCGCCCTCGCAAGGTCCACCGCGAAACACGTGTTTCGGGTGATGCGGCCCGTCGCGGTGCCCGGTACCGGCACCGGGTGCACCGGGGGCGGGACTCAGCCGCCGAGGGCCTCGCGCAGGAACCCGACCTGCAGGAGCAGCAGGTTCTCCGCGACGACCTCCTGCGGGGTCATGTGCGTGACCCCCGACAGCGGCAGCACCTGGTGCGGACGCCCGGCGGCGAGCAGCGCCGAGGACAGGCGCAGCGTGTGCGCGGCGACGACGTTGTCGTCGGCCAGGCCGTGGACGATCATCAGCGGACGGTGCGGGGCGTCCGCGGTCGGCGGGGTCGCGGCGTCGTCGACGATCGACGACCGGGCGTACGACTCGCCGCCGGGCAGCCCCAGGTAGCGCTCGGTGTAGTGGGTGTCGTACAGCGCCCAGTCGGTGACCGGCGCGCCCGCCACACCCGCGTGGAACACGTCCGGCCTGCGCAGCACCGCGAGCGCGGCCAGGTACCCGCCGAACGACCAGCCGCGGATGCCGACCCGGGTCAGGTCCAGGTCCGGGTACTCGTCGGCGGCCGCCTGCAGCGCCGCGACCTGGTCCTCCAGCACCGGACCCGCGAGGTCGCCGTGGATCGCCCGCTCGAACTCCGGGCCGCGCCCCGGCGAGCCGCGGCCGTCGGTGACGACCACCGCGAAACCCTGCTCGGCGAACCAGCGGCTGGTCAGGTGCGCGTTGCGGGACCGCACGACGCGCTGGGAGTGCGGCCCGCCGTACGGGTCGAGCAGGACCGGGACCTTCGTCCCCGGGACGTGCCCGGACGGCAGGAACACCGCGGTCCGCAGCGCCCGCTCGCCGAACGCGTGCAGCGCGGGTGCGGGGGAGAGGCCCGGCTCGACGGCGTGCCCGGCGACCGGGTGCTCGGTGCCGTCCGCGGTCACCAGCACCGCGTGCGGCGCGGTCACCAGGTCCTGGGAGGTCCGGACCAGGGTGCCGCCCGCCGCGGTCCCCGAGTGCAGGCCGTCGGCGGGGGAGAGCAGGACGGGCGTACCGCCGGGGGCGACCGAGTACAGCGCCACCGACGTCGGGTCGGCCGACGCCCGGAACAGGACGGTCTCGCCGTCGATCCCGAGGACGTCGCGGACCTGCAGGTCCGGTCCGGTGAGGGTGGTGTCGCCGTGCACGAGGCGGCGGGCCCCGCCGTCGTCGGTGACGCGGACGAGCGCACCGGACTCCGTGCGGGCCGGCACGCCCGGGACGTTCTCCACCCACACCGGGTCGGTCTGCGAGTACAGGGTGGTCGTGGTGCCCGTCGCGGGGTCGACGGCGAGGGTGCGCACCTCCCGCTGGTCGCGCGGCTGCACCGAGAGCAGCGGGCCGTGCGCGTCCCACCCGGCGGTGGCGAGGTACTCGTGGGCGCCGGCGTCCCAGCGCACCGGCGTACGGGTGCCGTCGAGGGCCACGATCTCCAGGCCGACGACAGCGTTCGGGGTGCCCGCTGCGGGGTACCGGACCTCGGCCGGGACCCGGTCCGGGTGTGCCGGATCGGCGATGTGCCAGCGGGCGACGGGGGACTCGTCGACCCGGGCGACGAGCAGCGCGTCGCCGTCGAGGGACCACCAGAAGCCGCGGGTGCGGCCCATCTCCTCGGCCGCGGCGAAGTCGGCGAGTCCGTAGGACACGTCGTCGGCGTCGGGCACGGCCGGCCGCGTCGTCGTACCGGTGGCGAGGTCGTGCAGGTGCAGTGCCCGGTCGGCGACGAACGCGACCCGGGAACCGGTGGGGTCGATCCGCGGGTCGACGACGGCCTCCACCGCGCCCACGTCGAGCGGGCGGACCTGCGGGTCCCCGGTGAGCGCGACGGTGAACGGACGCCCGGACAGCGCGAACACGGCCCGCTCGACGGCGGCGTCCACCGTGTACCCGACGACGCCGCCGGCCTGCTCGCGCACCCGCTCCCGGCGGGCGCGCTCCGCGGCGGGCAGGTCCTCCTCACCCGGCAGACCCGGGACCTGCGCCGGGTCCACCAGCAGCCGCTCCTCGCCGGTCGCCGCGTCGACCGACCACAGGCACGTCACCGGGTCGGTCCCCGACCGGGTGCGCAGGAACACCGCGCGGGACCCGTCCGGGGCGACGGTGAACCCGCGGGGGACGCCGAGGGAGAACCGTCGGGTGCGGGCGTGCAGGCGGGGGAACGTGTCCGTCACGGGCGTCTCTCCGGGGAGGTCGGGGTCGAGCCGGACCGTATCCGACGCCCCGTCGCGGCCGTGCGCGCCGGCGCCGCCCGGCCACCGGCCTCCGCGCAGCCCTGCGCCGCGAGCCGGTCGGCGCGCTCGTTCTCCGGGTGCCCCGAGTGTCCCTTCACCCAGAACCAGGTCACGTCGTGCCGCCGGACGGCGGCGTCCAGCTCGCGCCAGAGGTCGTCGTTCTTCACCGGCTCCCCGGCGGCGGTGCGCCAGCCGCGCGTCTTCCAGCGCGGCAGCCACTGGGTGATCCCGTTGCGCACGTAGGTGCTGTCGGTGTGCAGGTGGACGACGCTGTGCCGGGTGAGCGCCTCCAGCGCGCGGATCGGCGCGGTGAGCTCCATCCGGTTGTTCGTCGTGGTCGTGGGCTCCCCGCCGTGCAGCTCCCGCTCGTGTTCGCCGTAACGCAGCACCGCACCCCAGCCACCGGGACCCGGGTTCGGCACGCAGGCACCGTCGGTGAAGATCTCCACGACCACCGTCACGGGCCGCGACGCTAGCCGTCAGTACAGGCGGTACGACGCCCGGGCCGCGCTGAAGCCGTGGCCGGACGCCGCATCACGGCACTCGACACCGGTCCGGCGGCTGACACAGGTGACGTCGCCGCGTGTCACGTGCGTGTCGTAGCCGAGGGCCGTCCCGTCGGTCGGCGCCGGGACACCGTCGCAGCTCGCCCGCGCGCCGCCGGCGCGGCCGACGACGAGGCCGGGGTCGGTGCAGCCGTCGGTGCCCTCGGCGGTCCACTGCCGGTTCCGCACGTCGCAGCGCGCCTCGCCGCCGTCGACGCGGCAGGCGATGTTGCCGGTCGGGGAGGTGAAGGCCGCGACGTCGCCGAACGCGGCCGGGTCGGCGGCGGTGCTGCCCGCGACCAGGTCGGCCGGGGCCGGGACGGTCGCGTCCGTCGCCGGTGCACCCACACCGGCGGCGTCCGTCCCGGAGCCGGTCCCCGCGTAGGCGGCGACGACGACGCCGACGGCGAGCGCCAGCGTCGCGCCGACGGCGACCGCGGCGGTCCGGTGCGGCACGGCGGACCGGAGCGTCCCGGTGAACCGCTCGGTGTCGACGGCACGCAGGGCGACGAGGGGGTTCCACCGGCCCGCCTGCCGGTCCTGGTCGTGCTGCGGACGGCCGCCGGGGTACACCTGCGGCACGGGCGCTCCGGGCGGCGGGACCGCAGGCCAGGGCATGGGGGGAGTGCGCGGGCCGGTCGGCGGGCCCTGGACGGGGCCGGTCAGCTCGGTCGCCCCGGGGGCCGGGCCCGCCGGTGTGGCGGGCCCGTGTCCGGCCGGTCCGGCGGTCCCGGGTGCACGCGGACCCGGGACCTGTGGGCGCGGTGGAGCGATCGGCCCGGCGTCGCGGCGCGGGCCGGGGACACCGGCTACCCCGGGGAAGCCGGCCTGCCCGAGGGCGCCCGGCCCGTCCGGCGTCCCCGCCTCACCGGGGCCGCCGGGAACGCCCGCTCCGTCCGGGGCTGCGCGGCGATCGGCGCCGGCGCCGGCGCCGGGCGACGGTGCCGGACGGGGACGCGGCAACGGTGGTCCGTCGAGCACACCGGCGGCCGGATGGCCGTTGCGGCGGTCCTCGGTTCGGTCGTGGGCACGGTCGTCGGCGTGGGGAGCGCTCATCGATCGGGCACGGTAAGTGCACCTCGTGGTCGCGCACAGCGTCCGTTCGGAGCAGTAACGGCGGCCGGTCGTCCTGCAACGATGACCGTGCGTGAACGACAGCGACGGACGTACCGCCGGCACGACCGGAGCCCGTACGCCGCTCGGACGGGCCCGGTCGCCGACGGGGCCCGCGCGTCACGGCATCCTGGCCGGGTGAGCCAGGCCCTCTACGAGATCACCGTGAACGCGCTGCTCGACCGCGACCGCCCGCTCACGGCCGCCGAGTGGGACGCGGCGGCCGCCCGCGTCGGCGGGAACCGGGTTCCGTTGCTGCTCGCCGAGCTGGACGACGCGGGCCTGCTGGACGACGAGCTCCTCCCCGCGGCGGTCCGGCAGGCCTGGGCGGGGGCCGACGACGCCGTCGACCGGCTGGGCCCCGCACGCTGGGCCGAGCTGTTCGCGGCGGCCGGGGTCCCCGTCCCGCCCGGCGCGGCGGTCACGGACGAGGCGGCGCGGATCACGGATGGACGCGCGTCCCCTTGACGATCTTGTCGACGGCGTTCCGCGGCCCGTGCACGGCCACACCGACGAGATCGAGCTCCTCGGCCCGGTCGGCGGCGACGACGGCCCGGTTGTCGTCGTCGTTGCCGGTGCCGAACATCGCCGAGGTGTAGATCGCGGCCGGCAGCCCGCGGGTGACGGCACGGGCCCGGCAGGTCCCGAGCGTCGCGGCGTCGGCCGCCCGGACGATCACCGGGAGGCCGAGCGTGGGGAGGTAGGTGTTGCCGTCGGCGTCGGCGTAGGGGGCGCCGATCAGTTCCGGGACGGCGGTGGCGACGCCGGCGGAGAGGAAGGCGGTCACGTTCGCGACCTGCCAGCCGGCGAGATCGTCGCGGAGCACCACCACGATCTTCGTCGCGGGGCGCTCGACCGGGGCCGGGGCGGGGACGGTCGTCGTGTCGGGTGCGGTCACCCGGCCGATCCTCCGGTGCCGGGCCCGGCGGGTCTTGTACGTTCCTCACATGTCCCGAGCGGAGCGGGCACCGGACGACGTCGTCGCCTGGCGCCCGGAACGGGTCCCCGGGATCGCCGAGGTCCTGCACGCCCGGTTCGGCACGCACCGCTACCCGGTGCACGCGCACGCGACGTGGACGCTGCTGATCGTCGACGACGGTGCCGTCCGCTACGACCTGGACCGGCGGCCGCACGGGACCGAGGAGGCCCCGGTGACGCTGCTGCCCCCGGGCGTCGCGCACGACGGCCGCGCAGCGAGCGGGGCGGGCTTCCGCAAGCGGGTGCTCTACCTCGAACCCGGGCTGCTCGGGCACCACGGGATCGGGCCCGCCGTCGACCACCCCGGGGTGCGCGACCCGGTGCTGCGCCGTCGCCTCGACGAGCTGCACCGGGTGCTGACCGCGTCCGGGACGGACCTGCACGCGGAGAGCCGGCTGGCACTCGTCACCGAGCGGCTCGCCCGGCACCTCGCCCCCGCCGGGACGCCCGATCCGGGGCCGCCCGGCGACGGCCTCGCCGGGCGGCTGCGCGACCTCCTCGACGCCCGCACGGCGGACGGGATCACCCTCGACGAGGCGGGCCGCCTGCTGCACGCCCATCCCGGTCACCTGGTGCGGGCGTTCTCCCGGCGGTTCGGGCTGCCCCCGCACCGCTACCTGGACGCCCGCCGCGTCGAACGGGCCCGTGGGCTCCTGCTGGACGGCATGGCCCCGGCGACGGCGGCCGTCACCGCCGGGTTCCACGACCAGGCGCACCTGCACCGGCGGTTCGTCCGGCTGCTCGGCGTCACGCCCGGGCGGTACTCCCGGTCACGACCGGGCGCACCGGCGACGCGCTGACGACGACCGGGCGGCCCTCCTGCGTCACCAGCCGCGCGACTTCCACTCCGGCAGGCCCGGGCGCTGCTCGCCGAGCGTCGAGTCGTCGCCGTGGCCGGGGTAGAACCAGGTGTCGTCCGGCAGGGTGTCGAACACGCGGCCCTCGAGATCGGTGAGCAGCTGCGCGTTGTCCTCCGGCGACCAGGTCTTGCCCGGACCGCCCGGGAACAGGCTGTCCCCGGTGAACAGGTGCGGCCGGTCCTCGCCCCGGTAGAGCAGCGCGATCGAGCCCGGCGTGTGCCCGCGCAGGTGGATCACCTCGAGCTCCACGGCGCCGAAGACGATCGTGTCGCCGCCCTCGACCAGCTCGTCCATCGGGGCCGGCAGCTCCGGGGCGTCCTGCGGGTGGGCGATCAGCCGCGGCTCGAACATGCCCGCGATCGCGCCCAGCGCCTGCCAGTGGTCGGCGTGCCGGTGCGTGGTGACGAGGTGACGCAGGTCGGGGCGCTCGTCGGTCGCGCCGATCAGGTCGGCCAGCCGGGCCGGCTCCGCCGCCGCGTCGATCAGCAGCGCCTCGCTGCTCTCCTTGCAGACCAGGAGGTAGGCGTTGTTGTCCATCTCGCCCACCGAGATCTTGCTGATGCTGAGCTTCTCCAGGTCGCGGCGGATGGCCGCGCCACCGGGGTCGGTGTGACCGGTGTAGTTCTCCAGGACGTCCACGGCGCGAGGGTATCGGCCGCCCCCGACGATCGCGGTGGGGAGAACCCGCCGGTCGCACCGGCGGGGCCGCTCACGGCTCGAACATGCGTACGAGTATCGTCCCCGGCGGACCGACCGGCGCGTGCCGGGGTGCGTCCACCGAGGAGGGACCGGGCGGAGCCCGGCTCGACGGGTTCTTGTCGGTGGGCCGACCTAGCATCGGAGCCGGACGTGGAGACAGCCCGCACCGGTCGCCGGAGCCCGGTCCACGGGAATGTCCCGACCGCCGCGGACGTCACAACCGGGTCCGGCCCGACGACCCCGCTGTTCCAGGAGGCGCGCATCGTGAGCGACCAGAGCACCGACCGCCGCGCGGCCGGCGACGCCCTGTCACCGGGCGCCCAGCCGGTACCGAGCGGTCCGAAGCTGGTCGTGCGCGGCGCGCGCGAGCACAACCTGCAGGGCGTCGACATCGACCTGCCCCGCGACAGCATGATCGTGTTCACCGGGCTGTCCGGGTCGGGCAAGTCGAGCCTCGCGTTCGACACGATCTTCGCCGAGGGTCAGCGCCGGTACGTCGAGTCGCTGTCGGCCTACGCCCGCCAGTTCCTCGGGCAGATGGACAAGCCCGACGTCGACTTCATCGAGGGCCTCTCGCCGGCGGTCTCGATCGACCAGAAGTCGACCAACCGCAACCCGCGGTCGACGGTCGGCACGATCACCGAGATCCACGACTACCTGCGCCTGCTCTACGCGCGGGCCGGGATCCCGCACTGCCCGCAGTGCGGCGAGCGGATCGCGAAGCAGACGCCGCAGCAGATCGTGGACCAGGTCCTCGAGATGGAGCAGGGCAGCCGCTTCCAGGTGCTCGCCCCGGTCGTCCGGACCCGCAAGGGCGAGTTCGTCGACCTGTTCTCCACCCTGCAGTCGCAGGGCTACTCCCGGGTGCTCGTCGACGGCACCGTGCACCAGCTCGCGGACCCGCCGAAGCTGAAGAAGCAGGAGAAGCACGACATCTCCGTCGTCGTCGACCGGCTGTCGGTCAAGGCGACCGCCAAGCAGCGGCTCACCGACTCGGTGGAGACGGCGCTGCGGCTGGCCGACGGGCTCGTCGTGCTCGACTTCGTCGACCTCCCCGACGACGACGCCGGCCGCGAGCGCCGGTTCTCCGAGAAGATGGCCTGCCCGAACGGGCACACCCTCGCCGTCGACGACCTCGAGCCCCGGACCTTCTCCTTCAATTCGCCCTACGGCGCCTGCCCGGCCTGCGCGGGCCTGGGCATCAAGAAGGAGGTCGACCCGGAGCTGGTCGTCCCCGACCCGGACCTGTCGCTCGGCGACGGCGCGATCGCGCCCTGGTCCGCCGGGCACAACGCCGAGTACTTCGGCCGGCTGCTGTCGGGGTTGTCGACGGCCATCGGTTTCCGGATGGACACCCCGTGGCGCAAGCTGCCGGCCGCCGCGCAGAAGGCGGTGCTGAACGGGAGCGACGACCAGGTCCACGTCCGCTACCGCAACCGGTACGGCCGGGAACGGTCGTACTACGCGAACTTCGAGGGCGTCATGCCGTTCCTCGAGCGTCGCCTGGAGCAGACCGAGTCGGAGTCGCAGCGCGAGCGCTACGAGGGCTACATGCGCGACATCCCGTGCCCGGCCTGCGGCGGCGCGCGGCTCCGGCCCGAGGTCCTCTCGGTCACCATGCCGCACCGTGCCCTGGGGGAGCGGTCGATCGCCCAGGTCTCGAACATGTCGGTCGCCGAGTGCTCGCACTTCCTGCAGGGCATGGTGCTCGACGAGCGCCAGACCGTGATCGCCGGTGCGGTGCTCAAGGAGATCCAGGCCAGGCTCGGCTTCCTGCTCGACGTCGGGCTGGAGTACCTGTCGCTGGACCGGGCCGCCGGCACGCTGTCCGGCGGCGAGGCGCAGCGCATCCGGCTGGCCACCCAGATCGGTTCCGGCCTGGTCGGCGTGCTCTACGTGCTCGACGAGCCGTCGATCGGCCTGCACCAGCGCGACAACCGGCGGCTGATCGACACCCTGACCCGGCTGAAGGACCTCGGGAACACGCTGATCGTCGTCGAGCACGACGAGGACACCATCCGGGCCTGCGACTGGGCGGTGGACATCGGCCCGGGGGCCGGTGAGCACGGTGGGCACATCGTGCACTCCGGGCCGGTCGCGGAGCTGGAGTCGCACGACACCTCCCTGACGGGGGCATACCTGTCCGGGCGGAAGACGATCCCGCTGCCGCAGCGCCGCGAGCTGGACCACGACCGGAAGCTGACCGTCGTCGGCGCGCGGGAGCACAACCTGCGCGGGATCGACGTCGACGTCCCGCTCGGTGGCCTCGTCTCCATCACCGGCGTCTCCGGCTCCGGGAAGTCCACGCTGATCAACGACATCCTGGCCACGGTCCTGGCGAACAAGCTCAACGGCGCCCGGCAGGTCCCGGGCCGGCACACCCGGATCACGGGCGTCGACCAGGTCGACAAACTGGTGCGGGTCGACCAGTCGCCGATCGGGCGGACCCCGCGCTCCAACCCGGCGACCTACACCGGGGTCTGGGACAAGGTCCGCAAGCTGTTCGCCGCGACCACCGAGGCGAAGGTGCGCGGCTATGCCGAGGGCCGGTTCTCCTTCAACGTCAAGGGCGGCCGCTGCGAGGCGTGCACCGGCGACGGCACGATCAAGATCGAGATGAACTTCCTCCCGGACGTCTACGTCCCGTGCGAGGTCTGCAAGGGCGCCCGGTACAACCGGGAGACGCTCGAGGTGCACTACAAGGGCAAGACCGTGGCCGACGTGCTCGACATGCCGATCGAGGAGGCCGCGGAGTTCTTCGAGCCGATCACCTCGATCAGCCGCTACCTGCGGACCCTGGTCGACGTCGGCCTCGGCTACGTCCGGCTCGGGCAGCCCGCTCCCACGCTGTCCGGGGGTGAGGCACAGCGGGTCAAGCTGGCCTCCGAGCTGCAGAAGCGCAGCAACGGCCGGACCGTCTACATCCTCGACGAGCCGACCACGGGCCTGCACTTCGAGGACATCCGCAAGCTGCTCGCGGTGATCCAGGGGCTCGCCGACAAGGGCAACACGGTGATCGTGATCGAGCACAATCTCGACGTCATCAAGACGTCGGACTGGGTCATCGACATGGGTCCGGAAGGCGGATCCGGTGGTGGCGCCGTCGTCGCACAGGGGACACCCGAGCAGGTGGCGGCCGAGCAGGCGAGCCACACGGGCCGGTTCCTGCGCGACCTGGTGACACCGGACGACAGCCCGGCGCCACGTCGTCGCCGCACGGCCCGCAGCCGTACGGCCGACGCCTCGTCGAACGGCGCCACCGGGAGCGGGAGCTCGAACGGCTCGGCCCCGGCGACCCGGCGGCGCAGCCGGGCGACCGCGGCGTCCTGATCCGCGTGCCCGTCCCTCCGGGGACCGGATCGGCGGACGGCGGTCCGACGTCCCCGCGACGCACCGGACGGCGGGCCCGGTTCGGGCATCTGGGCAGCGCCTGCTAGCCTGGGAATGCGACCACCCGGGGCCGCGTTGACTCGTGTGTTCCGGGCGTCAAGTGGAGCCCCGCTCCCACCCGCGCCGTGATCGTAGCGGCGTCCGGGTCCATGGTCCGGCCCTGTGGCGTACGTGTGCCACCCGGCCGATCAACGGGTCTTCGCTTGTCGTCGCCGACGCACCAGGTAGAAGCGACACAGCGAGTCACACAGGAGACCCCATCAGCACAGAGCCCCGCATCAACGACCGCATCCGCGTGCCCGAGGTCCGCCTCGTCGGCCCGAACGGGGAGCAGGTCGGGATCGTGCGCATCGAGGACGCCCTCCGGCTGGCCCAGGACGCCGATCTCGACCTCGTCGAGGTCGCCGGCCAGGCCCGCCCGCCGGTCTGCAAGCTCATGGACTACGGCAAGTTCAAGTACGAGAGCGCGCAGAAGGCCCGGGAGTCCCGGCGCAACCAGCAGCTCACCGTGATCAAGGAGCAGAAGCTCCGGCCGAAGATCGACAAGCACGACTACGAGACGAAGCGCGGACACGTCCGCCGTTTCCTCGAGGGCGGCAACAAGGTCAAGGTCACGATCATGTTCCGTGGCCGCGAGCAGTCCCGCCCCGAGCTGGGCTACCGGCTGTTGCAGCGTCTTGCCGAGGACATCGGGGACATCGCCGTCGTCGAGGCCGCTCCGAAGCAGGACGGCCGCAACATGACGATGGTCCTGGCGCCGACCAAGAAGCCGGCACCGCGCAAGTCCGCGGCCGCCGCCAGCACCGAGGCCCCGGCGGAAGCCGAGGCGTGAGTCCGGCCCGCCCGCCGGTCGCCCGGCGGGTGGGAGGAGACGCAGTACCCGAAACGACCCCCGGGCCGCCGGGGGCCGACACCGAACGGATTCGTCATGCCCAAGAACAAGACGCACAAGGGGACCGCGAAGCGGGTCCGCACCACCGGCAGCGGCAAGCTGATGCGTCAGCAGGCCGGCCTCCGTCACCGGCTGGAGGTCAAGTCCCGCAAGGAGAAGCGTGACCTCTCGGGCACGGTCGACGTGGCCAAGCCGGACGTGAAGCGCGTCAAGAAGCTGCTCGGTCGCTGACTTTCCGCCCCACGAACTTCCGGCGCCGTCCATCCCCCTCGGCCGGCGCCGAAACCCCCCAGGAGACACACCATGGCACGCGTGAAGCGCGCGGTGAACGCCCAGAAGAAGCGTCGCACCACGCTGGAGTCGGCCGCCGGATACCGCGGACAGCGTTCGCGGCTCTACCGCAAGGCCAAGGAGCAGATGCTCCACTCCATGACCTACTCCTACCGGGACCGCCGCCAGCGCAAGGGCGACTTCCGGCAGCTGTGGATCACCCGCATCAACGCCGCGGCCCGCGCGAACGACATGACGTACAACCGGTTCGTCCAGGGCCTCAAGGCCGCCGGTGTCGAGGTCGACCGCAAGAACCTCGCCGAGATCGCCGTGAGCGACCCGGCCGCGTTCGCCGCGCTGGTCAAGGTCGCGAAGGAGAACCTGCCGGCCGGGACCGAGCAGGGCTCCGCGGCCTGAGGTGACCCGTACCGAGACGCCCGGTACCGAGCGCACCCCGCGCGTCGCAGCCGCCCGCAAGCTGCTGCGACGCCCGGGGCGCGATCGGGCCGGGCGTTTTCTCGTCGAGGGCGCGCAGGCGGTCCGTGAGGCCCTCGACGCCTGCCCCGTGCACGAGGTGTTCGTGACCACGGCGGCCGCGCAGCGACACCCCGAGCTGGTCGAGTCGGCGCGGGAGCGGGGTGCACGCGTCCTGACCGTCACCGACCAGGCGGCGGCCGGCCTGTCCGAGACCGTGACCCCGCAGGGACTGGTCGCGGTCTGCGACCTGCTCGACGTACCGCTCGCGACGGCGCTCGCCGGCAGTCCCGGCTTCGTCACCGTCTGCGCCGGAATCTCCGATCCCGGCAACGTCGGGACCGTGGTCCGGGTGGCGGACGCGGCCGGCTGCGACGCGGTCCTGCTCGCCGGGGACACCGTCGACCCGCACAACGGGAAGGCGGTCCGCGCCTCCACCGGCAGTGTCTTCCACCTCCCGCTGGCGCGTGACCGGGACGCCCAGGGCGTCGTCGCGGCCTGCCGGTCCGCAGGGCTCACCACGCTGGTCGCCGACGGCCGCGGTGAGCTCGACCTGCACGCCCCGGAGGCGGCGCCGATCCTGGCTGGTCCGGTCGCCTGGATCCTCGGCAGCGAGGCGCACGGTCCCGGTCCCGACGTCTTCGCCGCCGCCGACCACCGGGTGCGGGTGCCGATCCACGGCCGCGCCGAGTCGCTGAACCTGGCCACGGCCGCAGCGATCTGCCTGTACGCGACGGTCGGCGCCCGGGCCGGGGCGGCCCCGCGGCCCCCGTCCGCCCGGGACTGACCTGCTCCGAAACCCGTTCGGGGCGCACCTCTACGATCGGGGCACCATGAGTGACGACGGTACGAACCCGCTGGACCCGGACGCGCTGAAGGCTGCCGTGGAGGCGGCGCGTGCGGCGTTCGACGCCGCCGCGGACCTGGACGACCTGGCCGCCGTGAAGCCGGCCCACCTCGGCGACCGTGCCCCGATCCCGATGGCCCGCCGCGAGCTCGGGCAGCTGCCCGGCCCGGAGCGCGCCGACGCCGGGAAGCGGGTCAACGCCGCCCGCCTGGAGGCACAGGCCGCGTTCGACGAGCGCCGGGCCGTGCTGGTCACCGAGCGCGACGCGCGGGTGCTGCGCGACGAGGCCGTCGACGTGACCCTGCCGTGGGACCGGCGCCCCCGCGGCGCCCGGCACCCCGTCACCCAGCTGTCCGAGCGGATCGCCGACATCTTCGTCGCGATGGGCTGGGAGGTCGCCGAGGGCCCCGAGGTCGAGGCGTCGTGGCTGAACTTCGACGCGCTGAACTTCGGCAAGGACCACCCCGCCCGCACCATGCAGGACACCTTCTACCTCGGTGATCCGGCGCGCGGGCAGGACTCGGGGACGGTGCTGCGCACGCACACCTCGCCGGTGCAGGTCCGGACCCTGCTCGAGCGGGAGCTCCCCGTGTACGTGGCCTGCCCGGGCCGCACGTTCCGTACCGACGAGCTGGACGCCACGCACACGCCGGTGTTCCACCAGGTCGAGGGGCTCGCCGTCGACCGCGGTCTCACCATGGCGCACCTCAAGGGCACCCTCGACGCGTTCGCCCGCGCCGTCTTCGGGCCGGAGGCCGGTACCCGGATGCGGCCGTCGTACTTCCCCTTCACCGAGCCGTCCGCCGAGGTGGACCTCTGGTTCCCGCAGAAGAAGGGCGGGGCGGGCTGGGTCGAGTGGGGTGGCTGCGGGATGGTCAACCCGAACGTCCTGCGCGCCTCGGGCGTCGACCCTGACGAGTTCTCCGGCTTCGCGTTCGGCATGGGCATCGAGCGGACCCTGATGTTCCGCAACGGCATCCCCGACATGCGCGACATGGTCGAGGGCGACGTCCGCTTCTCCACCGCGTTCGGCGTCTGAGCGATCCCGCCACCACCTGCGTCACCACCTGAGGAGTTCTGAGCAGTGCGAGTGTCCGCCTCCTGGCTCGCCCGGCACGTCGACCCGGCGGCCCTGCCCGCCTCGCCCGAGGAGATCGGCGAGGCCTTCGTGCGGGTCGGGCTGGAGGTCGAGGACATCCACCCGACCCCGGAGATCAGCGGGCCGGTGACGGTCGCGCGGGTGCTGGAGATCTCCGAGCTCACCGGGTTCAAGAAGCCCATCCGGTACTGCCGGGTCGGCTTCGAGGGTGACCGTTCCCGCCAGGTCGTCTGCGGGGCGACCAACTTCGCCGTCGGCGACCTCGTCGTCGTCACGGAGCCGGGGGCCGTCCTGCCCGGCGGGTTCGCGATCGCCTCGCGGACGACCTACGGGCACGTCTCCGACGGCATGATCGCCTCGGCGAAGGAGCTCGGCCTCGGCGCGGACCACGCCGGGATCCTCGTGCTGCCCCCGGGCACCGCCGAGCCTGGCGACGACGCCGTGGCCGTCCTCGGTCTGGCCGAGCCGGTCGTCGAGCTCGCCGTCACACCGGACCGGGGCTACTGCTTCGCCGTGCGCGGCCTGGCCCGCGAGCTGGCCACCTCGCTCGGGGCGGACTTCACCGACCCGGCCGGCCGGGTGACCGTCCCGGACACCGGCGGCGACGCCTGGCCGGTCCGGATCGCCGACACCGAGGGGTGCCCGCGCTTCGTCGTCCGCCGCGTGGACGGCGTCGACCCGGCCGCGGCCAGCCCCTGGTGGATGCAGCGCGCGCTGCTCTCCGCCGGGATTCGGCCCATCTCGCTGATCGTCGACGTCACGAACTTCGTCATGCTGGATCTCGGGCAGCCGCTGCACGCCTACGATGCCGTGCGCGTCTCCGGAGCGATCGAGGTCCGCCGGGCGGCGGCGGGGGAGAAGCTGGAGACGCTCGACGGGCAGTCCCGCACCCTCGACCCCGACGACCTGCTGATCACCGACGACTCCGGGCCGATCGGGCTCGCCGGCGTGATGGGTGGGGCGTCGACCGAGATCCCCGCGCTCGCCGACCTCACCGACGACGCCCGGGTGGACGTGCTGATCGAGGCCGCGCACTTCGCCCCGCAGGTCATCGCCCGCGCCGCGCGTCGGCACAAGCTGCCGAGCGAGGCGTCCCGCCGTTTCGAGCGGGTCGTCGATCCGGCGCTGCCGCCGGTCGCGGCCGAACGGGCCGCGCAGCTGCTCGTCGAGCTGGGCGGCGGCACGCTCGCCGACGGGCGCACGGACGAGGGCGGGATCCCTGCGGTCCCGTCGGTGCGGATGCCGCTGTCGATGCCGGACCGGGTCGCCGGCGTCGCCTACCCGCGGGGTGCCACCGTCCGCCGCCTCGGCCAGGTGGGGTGCGCGGTCGACCTGGACACCGGCACCGACGGTCAGGGCGTCGTCGTCGCGACGCCACCGACCTGGCGACCGGACCTGCGGATGGCCGCCGACCTGGTCGAGGAGGTGCTGCGGCTCGAGGGCTACGACACCATCCCCTCCGAGCTGCCGACCGCTCCGGCCGGGCGCGGGCTGACGGTGTCCCAGCTGCGGCGGCGCGCGGTGGCGCGGGCGCTGGCCGAGGCCGGGCACGTCGAGGTGCTGCCGTTCCCGTTCGTCTCCGACAGCGTGTGGGACGACCTCGGGCTGGACGCCGGTGACGAGAGGCGTCGCACCGTCGCCGTCACCAACCCGCTGGACGCCGAGCGGTCCCGGCTGACCACCACCCTGCTGCCGGGGCTGCTGGACATGCTGGTGCGCAACCGTTCCCGTGGGACGGAGGACCTCGCGCTGTACGCGATCGCGCAGGTCGTGCAGCCGCAGGAGACCACACCGGAGATGCCGGACCCGGCGGTCACCGGCAGGCCGTCCGACGACGAGTACGCCGCGATCCGGGCCGCGCTGCCCGCGCAGCCGGTGCACGTCGGCGTCGTCCTCGCCGGGAACCGTGAGCCGCGCGGATGGTGGGGGCGTGGCCGCCCGGCGGCCTGGGAGGACGCCGTCGAGGCCGCCCGCCTGACGGGTGCGGCGGCGGGGGTGGAGCTCCGCCCGCGGCGCGCCGAGCGCGCGCCGTGGCACCCGGGCCGGTGCGCCGAGATCGTCGTGGCCGGGACCGGGACGGTCGTCGGTCACGCCGGCGAGCTGCACCCGAAGGTCGTCGAGGCGCTGGGTCTCCCTGCGCGCACCGCCGCCGCCGAGATCGACCTGGACGCGGTGCCGCTGCGCGAGAACCTGCCGGTCCCGCTGGTGTCGGCGTTCCCGCCGGTCGCGGTGGACGTCGCACTGGTCGCCGACGAGTCGGTCCCCTCGGCGGACCTCGCGGACGCGCTGACCGCGGGTGCGGGGGAGCTGCTGGAGTCGGTGCGGCTGTTCGACGTCTACACCGGCGACCAGGTCGGTGCGGGCAAGCGGTCGCTGGCGTTCTCGCTCCGGTTGCGCGCCGGGGACCGGACGCTGACCAGCGAGGAGGCGAACACCGCGCGCGACGCCGCGGTCGCCGAGGCGACGAGCCGGTACGGGGCGGCGCTGCGCTGACCCGTGTCGTGGCTCAGCGGGGGAGCGCGGCGGCCGCGGAGCGTGCGGCGGCCCGCCACTGCTCGTCGCTCGGGGTGCGGCCGGCGACGGCGATCGTCACGAGGTGGCGTGCGGTCCCGAGCTGCAGCGTCGGACCGGCCACCGTGCCGAGCAGTGCGGCCTGCGTGCCGTCGCCGGTCCCGGTGAGCGGGCGGGCGCCCGCGGCGTCGCGCACGTAGCGGGCCGGGGTGGTCCGGTTGGTCGTGTACACGTTCACCGCGACCGACGACGACCCGCCGACGGCGAAGCAGGAGCGGGTGGTGGTGCCGTCCGACCGGCGGACCTCGGAGTCGGCCGCGTCGACGGCCGGGCCGGTGCCGAGCAGGCCGGTCAGGGCCACCTCGTCGAGGAGGCACTCGTCCGCGAGGACGTCCGAGGTGAGCGCGGGCGGCGCGGTGGCGGGTCGTGGCACCGGGGCGCCACGCCCCGGCCGGCGACCACCGGTCTCCCCGTCACCGCCGACCGCCACCGGCGGGACGACGCGGGTCGCCCCGGTCACCGGGGCGGGCGGCGGTGTCTGCGGGGCGGGTTCCGGCACCGGGGCCGGCGCGGGCTCGCCCGTCACCGGCGACGCCGGCTCCGTGAACGACGACGGTGGGACGCGTGTCGCCGTGGGCCCGGGTACCGGTGCGGCCACCCCGGCGGGACGGGCCGGTCCCTGACCGGCCGGCCACGGCGTGCCCGCCACGGTGGTCGCGCAGCCCACCAGCACGACCGCGGCCAGGCCGGTCAGGCCCGCCGCGACGATCCTCGCCGGGAGATACCCGGTCGAACGCTCCGTCCGCACCCGCGGGAGGCTAGGGTCCGGCGGCGTCGCCGGTCGCGGTCCGCGGTCCCCCGATCGCGATCGCGAACCGCGTTGCATGAGCTTCCGTCGGCGTGCATAATCATCCACGTGGTACGCATCGCAGTGGCGGGAGCCAGCGGGTACGCCGGGGGAGAGCTCCTCCGGTTGCTCCTCGCACATCCGGACGTGGAGATCGGTGCCCTCACAGCAGGCGGCAACGCCGGGAGCCGTCTGGGCGAGCACCAGCCGCACCTCGCGCCGCTCGCGGAGCGTGTGCTGGAGGAGAGCACGGCGGAGCGTCTCGCCGGGCACGACGCGGTGTTCCTCGCGCTCCCGCACGGCAAGTCCGCCGAGCTCGCCGCGCAGCTCGGCGAGGACACCCTGGTGATCGACTGCGGGGCGGACCACCGGCTGACCGATCCCGCCGCCTGGGACCGCTGGTACGGCGGCGAGCACGCCGGGCACTGGCCGTACGGCCTGCCCGAGCTGCCCGGGGCACGGGAGCAGCTCGTCGGCTCGAACCGGGTCGCCGTGCCCGGCTGCTACCCGACGGGCACGAGCCTCGCACTGTTCCCCGCGCTGGTCGCGGGCCTGGTCGCGCCCGAGGTCGTGATCACCGCCGTGACCGGCACGTCGGGCGCGGGCAAGTCGCTCAAGCCCCACCTGCTCGGCGCCGAGGTCATGGGCTCCCTGTCGGCGTACGGCGTCGGGGGCGCCCACCGGCACACCCCCGAGATCACCCAGAACCTGTCGGCCGCACTCGGCGCACCGGTGTCGGTGAGCTTCACCCCGGTCCTCGCGCCGCTGCCCCGGGGCATCCTCGCCTCGTGCTCGGCACCGCTGGCCGATCCCTCGACCGACACGGCCACGGTCCGGCAGGCGTACGAGAAGGCCTACGCGGGCGAGCCGTTCGTCCGGCTGCTGCCGGAGGGGCAGTGGCCGACCACCGCGCAGACCCTGGGGTCGAACGTGGTGGCCCTGCAGATGACCGTCGACCCCGACGCGGGGCGCCTGATCGTCGTCTCCGCCATCGACAACCTCACCAAGGGCACCGCCGGCGGTGCCGTGCAGTGCATGAACCTGGCGCTCGGCCTGCCCGAGACGACCGGCCTGCCGACGACGGGAGTGGCACCGTGAGCGTGACCGCAGCGCAGGGGTTCCGTGCCGCGGGGATCGCCGCGGGGATCAAGAAGTCCGGCAGGGCCGACCTGGCGCTGGTCGTCAACGACGGGCCGCGCACCGAGGCCGCGGGCGTGTTCACCCGGAACAAGGTGAAGGCCGCTCCGGTGTTGTGGTCGCAGCAGGTGCTCACCACGGGAGCGCTCCGCGCGGTCGTGCTCAACGCCGGCGGCGCGAACGCCTGCACCGGCCCCGAGGGCTTCCAGACGGCGCACGCCACCGCGGAGAAGACCGCGGAGATGCTCGGGTGCGGCGCGATCGAGGTCGCGATCTGCTCGACCGGTCTCATCGGCGAGCAGCTCCCGCGCGAGACCGTGCTCGCCGGTGTGGAGAAGGTGTCCGGCGAGCTGGCGGCGACTCCCGAGGCGGGGGCCTCGGTGGCCGGCGCGATCATGACCACCGACACCGTGCCGAAGGAGGCCCAGGTCTCCGACCCGGCGGGCTGGACCGTCGGCGGCACCACCAAGGGCGCCGGGATGATCGCCCCGTCGATGGCGACGATGCTCAGCGTGATCACCACCGACGCGGTGGTCGAGCAGCCGGTGCTCGACGCGGCGCTGCGCGAGGCGGTGCGCTACAGCTTCGACCGACTCGACGTCGACGGCTCGATGTCGACCAACGACACCGTGCTCGTGCTGTCGTCGGGTGCGTCGGGCGTGCCGGCCGACCAGGCCGTGTTCACCGCTGCGCTCACCCGGGTCTGCCGGGACCTGGCCGCCCAGATGCAGGCCGACGCCGAGGGGGTCAGCAAGCGGATCACCGTGCGGGTCAGCGGGGCCGCCTCGGAGGACGACGCAGTCACGGTCGCCCGCACGATCGCCCGGGACGCGCTGGTGAAGACCGCGATGTTCGGCTCCGACCCGAACTGGGGCCGGATCGCCGCCGCGGCCGGGTACGCCGACGCGGACATCGATCCGGAGACGCTGGACATCACGATCAACGGCGTGCTGCTGTGCCGCGGTGCCGTCGTGGCCGGTGACCGCGCCGACTGCGACCTGTCCGGCAAGGACGTCCTGATCGAGGTCGAGCTCGGCCGCTCCGGCGGGATCGAGGGCAACACCGCGGAGATCCGGACCACCGACCTGTCCCATGCCTACGTGGAGGAGAACAGTGCCTACTCCTCCTGAGCAGTCCGCCGCGAGCAGACCGCAGCCGCAGGTGGCGCCCTCGCCGGAGACACCTGCACGGCTGAAGCGGGCCGGCGAGAAGGCCGGGGTGCTGGCCGAGGCGCTGCCGTGGCTGCAGCGCTTCCACGGCCGGATCGTGGTCGTGAAGTACGGCGGCAACGCGATGATCGACGAGGAGCTGAAGCAGGCCTTCGCCCGGGACATGGTCTTCCTGCGGCTGGCGGGCATCCACCCGGTCGTCGTCCACGGCGGCGGACCGCAGATCAGCGCGATGCTCACCCGGCTGGGGATGCCCGGCGAGTTCCGCGGCGGGCTGCGGGTCACCACCCCGGAGACGATGGAGATCGTCCGGATGGTGCTCTTCGGTCAGGTCGGCCGGGAGCTGGTCGGGCTGATCAACCAGCACGGGCCCCTGGCGGTGGGGCTCTCCGGTGAGGACGCCGGCCTGTTCACCGCCGAGAAGCGCACCGCCCTGGTGGGCGGCGACCCGGTCGACATCGGGCTGGTCGGCGACGTCACCGAGGTGAACCCGGACGCGGTGCTGGACATCATCGCCGCGGGCCGGATCCCGGTGGTCGCCGGGATCGCGCCGGACGCCGACGGCCAGGTGCACAACATCAACGCCGACAGCGCGGCCGCCGCGCTGGCGGGTGCACTGGACGCCGCGAAGCTGGTGGTGCTCACCGACGTCGAGGGGCTCTACGCGAACTACCCCGACCCGGAGTCGATCATCACCTCGCTGACGGCGGACCAGCTCGAGCCGATGCTGCCCCGGCTGGAGAGCGGCATGGCGCCCAAGATGGAGGCCTGCCTGCGCGCGGTGCGCTCGGGCGTCGGGCAGGCGCACGTGATCGACGGGCGGGTACCGCACTCGGTCCTGCTCGAGGTCTTCACACACGAGGGTGTCGGGACGATGGTCCTTCCCGACACCCCTGCTGACGGGGTGACACAGGAATGACCACGCACGCCCAGCGGTGGCAGGCCGCGCTGATGAACAACTACGGCACCCCGCCGCTGACCCTGGTCCGCGGCGAGGGCGCCCACGTGTGGGACGCCGAGGGCCGCCGGTACCTGGACCTCTACGCCGGCATCGCGGTCAACGCGCTGGGCCACGCCCACCCCGCGGTCGTCGAGGCGGTGTCCACCCAGGTCGGCACGCTCGGCCACACCTCGAACTTCTTCATCACCGAGCCCGCTCTCCAGCTCGCCGAGCGCCTGCAGGGGCTGCTCGGCCGGGTCGACGCGCGCACGCTCCTCTGCAACTCCGGGACCGAGGCCAACGAGGCCGCGTTCAAGATCGCGCGCCGCACCGGGCGGCCGGAGATCGTCGCCTGCGAGGGTGCGTTCCACGGCCGCACCATGGGAGCGCTCGCGCTCACCGGGCAGCCGGCAAAGCGGGCCCCGTTCGAGCCGATGCCGTCGGGTGTCACGCACATCCCGTTCGGAGACCTCGCGGTGCTCGACGCGGCGGTCACCGAGAACACGGCCGCGGTGTTCCTGGAGCCGATCCTCGGCGAGGCCGGGGTGATCGTGCCCCCGGAGGGCTATCTCGCCGAGGCGCGCCGGATCACCGCGGAGCGGGGGGCCCTGCTCGTCCTCGACGAGGTGCAGACGGGCATCGGGCGGACCGGGCAGTGGTTCGCCCACCAGGCCCACGGCGTCGTTCCCGACGTCGTCACCCTGGCCAAGGGCCTCGGTGGCGGTCTGCCGATCGGAGCCTGCATCGGGATCGGCGCAGCGGCCGCGCTGCTCGAACCGGGGCAGCACGGCACCACCTTCGGCGGCAACCCGGTCGCCTGCGCGGCGGCGCTCGCGGTGCTCGACACGGTCGCGACCGACGGCCTGCTCGAGCACGTCGGCCGGCTCGGCAAGGAGATCCGCAGCGGGATCGAGGGCCTCGGACACCCGGTGGTCGGCGAGGTGACGGGTGCGGGCCTGCACATCGGCATCGGGCTGACCTCGCCGGTCGCGGCCCAGGCGGCGACCGCGGCGCGCGACGCCGGTTTCCTGATCAACAACTGCACACCGGAGCGGCTGCGCCTGGCCCCGGCGCTCACACTGACCGACGAGGAGGCCCACGAGTTCCTCGCCGCGTTCCCCGCGATCCTCGACGCGGCCGCCGCCGAGCGGGAAGGCCAGGGCAGCTGATGCTCCGTCACCTCCTGCGCGACGACGATCTCTCCCCGGCCGAGCAGACCGAGGTCCTCGACCTGGCCGACCGGCTCAAGGCCGACCGGTTCTCCGAGCGTCCCCTCGAGGGACCGAAGGCCGTCGCCGTCGTCTTCGACAAGTCCTCGACCCGCACCCGCGTGTCGTTCGAGGCCGGGATCACCCAGCTCGGGGGCACGGCGGTCATCCTCGACGGGACCACCAGCCAGCTCGGGCGTGGCGAGACCATCTCCGACACCTCCCGGGTCCTGTCCCGCTACGTCGACGCGATCGTCTGGCGCACCTCGGGCCAGGAGCGGATCGAGGAGATGGCATCGGTGGCGACCGTGCCGGTGGTGAACGCGCTGACCGACCGGTTCCACCCGTGCCAGATCCTCGCCGACCTGCAGACGGTCCGGGAGCGGCTCGGGCGGCTCGCCGGCGTCACGCTCACCTACCTCGGCGACGGCGCGAACAACATCGCGCACTCGCTGCTGCTCGGCGGGGCGACCGCCGGGCTGCACGTGCGCGTGTCCGCCCCGGCCGGGTTCACCCCGGACCCGGAGGTGGTCCGCGACGCGAAGGCGCGCGCCGAGCGGACCGGCGGTTCGGTCACGCTCGTCGCCGACCCGGTCGCCGCGGTCGCGGGCGCCGACGTCCTGGTCACCGACACCTGGACGTCGATGGGGCAGGAGGAGGACGGTCTGGACCGGATCGCGCCGTTCCGCTCGTACCAGATCGGCGCCGATCTGCTCGCCCGCGCCGCCCCCGGCGCCATCGTGCTGCACTGCCTGCCCGCGCACCGCGGGGAGGAGATCACCGACGACGTGATCGACGGCCCGGCCAGCGCGGTGTGGGACGAGGCGGAGAACCGGCTGCACGCGCAGAAGGCCCTCCTCACCTGGCTGCTGCGCGCATGAGCGACGGCGAACGACGTCAGGGCAACGCGAGCCGGGTCACCCGGCAGGCCAAGATCGTCGACGTGCTCTGGCATCGCGCGGTCCGCAGCCAGCCGGAGCTGCAGGTCCTGCTGGACCAGCTGCACGGCATCGAGACCACACAGGCCACGCTGTCGCGGGATCTCGACGAGCTCGGCGCGGTCAAGCTCCGTGGCCCCGACGGCGGCGCCCCGGTCTACCGCATCCCCGAGGACGGAAGCCCGGTCCGTGGCGTCGAGGGCGGCACGACGCGGCTGGGCCGCTTGCTGGGGGAGCTGCTCGTCTCGGCCGACGCGAGTGGGAACCTGGCGGTCCTGCGGACGCCGCCGGGCGCCGCGCACTACCTTGCGAGCGCGCTCGACCGGGCCGCGCTGCACGACGTCGTCGGGACCATCGCCGGCGACGACACGATCATCGTGGTCGCTCGCGAGCCCCGCACCGGGGCGGAGCTCGCGCAGCGGCTGCAGGAACTGCCGAACGCCGTGCCGGCCGACGTGCCGGTCCCGGCGCACGCGACGAAGGAGAGCTGACATGGCGGACCGGGGCGTACCGGCCCACGGAGCCGGGCCGGGCACCGCACCGGCGACCGGCGGCACCGGCGACGGGCGGCGGTCATGAGCGCCGCGCTGTGGGGTGGCCGGTTCGCGTCCGGTCCGGCCGATGCGCTCGCCGCGCTGAGCAAGTCGACGCACTTCGACTGGGCACTGGCCCCCTACGACATCCGCGGTTCGAAGGCGCACGCCCGCGTGCTGCACCGCGCCGGACTGCTGTCGGACGAGGAGCTGTCCGGCATGCACAAGGCGCTCGACGAGCTCGCCGCGGACGTGGCGTCCGGCGTGTTCGGCCCCGAGCCGGGTGACGAGGACGTGCACACCGCTCTGGAGCGCGGCCTGATCGAGCGGGCCGGGCCCGACCTCGGCGGGAAGCTGCGCGCCGGCCGGTCGCGCAACGACCAGGTCGCCACCCAGTTCCGGATGTGGCTGCGCGACGCGACCCGGCGGGTCGCCGACGGGGTGCTCGACGTGGTCGATGCGCTGGTCGGCCAGGCCGAGACGCACTCGTTCGCGGCGATGCCGGGCCGCACCCACCTGCAGCACGCCCAGCCGGTGCTGCTCGGTCACCAGCTCGGTGCCCACGCGCAGGCTCTGCTGCGCGACGTGGACCGGCTCCGCGACTGGGACCGGCGCACCGCGTACTCGCCGTACGGCTCCGGCGCGCTCGCCGGTTCCTCGCTGGGGCTCGACCCGGAGGCCGTGGCCGCGGAGCTCGGCTTCACCGGCTCGTCGGCGAACTCGATCGACGGCACCGCGTCGCGGGACTTCGCCGCCGAGGCCGCGTTCGTGCTTGCGATGATCGGCGTCGATCTCTCGCGGCTGTCGGAGGAGGTGATCCTCTGGGCGACCGCCGAGTTCGGCTACGTCACCCTCGACGACGCCTTCTCCACGGGCAGCTCGATCATGCCGCAGAAGAAGAACCCGGACGTCGCGGAGCTGGCCCGCGGCAAGTCCGGCCGGCTGGTCGGGAACCTCACCGGGCTGATGACGACGCTCAAGGGCCTTCCGCTCGCCTACAACCGCGACCTGCAGGAGGACAAGGAGCCGCTGTTCGACTCGGTCGCCCAGCTCGAGCTCCTGCTCCCCGCGATCGCCGGGATGGTGGCGACACTGACCTTCCACACCGACCGGCTGGCCGAGCTGGCCCCGGCCGGCTTCACCCTCGCGACGGACGTCGCGGAGTGGCTCGTCCGCCAGGGCGTGCCGTTCCGGGTGGCGCACGAGGCGGCCGGCGGATGCGTCCGGGCCGCGGAGGCCCGCGGCGTCGGCCTCGACGACCTGACCGACGGCGAACTGGCCGGCGTCCACCCGGCGCTGACTCCGAGTGTCCGCGAGGTGCTGAGCGTGGAAGGCTCCATCGCGTCACGGGACGCCCGGGGCGGTACCGCGGGCGACCGGGTCGCCGAGCAGCTGACCGACCTGCGCGACGAAGCCGCAGCAGCACGAGAGTTCACCGGAGGAACCGCATGACCGACCCTGCCGCAGTGTACGAGGAGCTCAAGGCCGCCGGCCTGAAGCTGGACCTGACGCGGGGCAAGCCGTCATCCGAGCAGCTCGACCTGTCGAACGCGCTGCTCGGACTGCCGGGTGCGGGTGACCACCGCGCAGCCGACGGCACCGACACCCGCAACTACGGCGGTCTCAAGGGCCTGCCCGAGCTCCGGGAGATCTTCGCGCCGTCCCTGCAGGTCCCGGTCGACCAGCTGATCGCGTGGAACAACTCCAGCCTGGAGCTGATGCACGACACGCTGGTGCACGCGCTGCTGTCCCCGTTGCCGGGCGCGACCACCCGCTGGGCCGACGCCGGCCGGGTGGCCTTCATCGCGCCCGTCCCCGGCTACGACCGGCACTACGGCGTCTGCGACCGCCTCGGCATCGACCTGGTGTCCGTTCCGATGACCCCCGAGGGCCCGGACATGGACGAGGTCGAGCGGCTCGTGGCCGACGCCCCGTCGATCAAGGGCATCTGGTGCGTGCCCAAGTACTCGAACCCGGACGGTGCCGTCTACTCCGACGACGTCGTGCGCCGGCTCGCGTCGATGCCGACCGCGGCCCCGGACTTCCGGATCATGTGGGACAACGCCTACGCGGTGCACCACCTGACCACCGACGAGATCGAGTTGGCCGACATGCTGGCGCTGGCCGCCGAGGCCGGTCACCCCGACCGTCCGTTCGTGTTCGGCTCGACCTCGAAGATCACGCTCGCCGGTGCCGGCGTCGCCTTCCTCGGCGCGTCGCCGGCGAACGTCGACTGGTGGACGGCGCTCACCGGCAAGAAGTCGATCGGCCCGGACAAGGTCAATCACCTGCGCCAGGCCCGCTTCCTCAAGGACGAGGCCGGTCTGCGTGCCCACATGGCCGCCCACCGTGAGCTGATCGCGCCGAAGTTCGCCGCCGTCGAACGGCTGCTGAGCGAGGCGTTCTCCGACGTCGAGGGCGTCTCGTGGACGACGCCGAAGGGCGGCTACTTCGTCAGCCTCACCGTTCCGGAGGGTCTGGCGACCGAGGTCGTGCGCCTCGCCAAGGACGCCGGCGTCGTGCTGACGCCGGCCGGTGCGACGCACCCGGGAGGCAAGGACCCGCAGGACGCGGTCATCCGCCTCGCCCCGACCCTGCCGCCGCAGGACGAGGTGGAGAAGGCGATGGCGGGTGTCGTGACCTGCGTGCAGCTCGCCCTGTCCCGGCGCTGAGTGGGGGCGGAGCACGACGCCGAGGGGCCCGACCGGTACGACCGGCCGGGCCCCTCGGCCGTCCTGGACCGGTCGGAGCTGGCGGTCGACGTCCTGCCGGCCGCCGAGCGGCTCCTGGGGTGCGTGCTGGAGGCGGACACCCCGGACGGTGTGGTCGCGGTGCGGCTCGTCGAGGTCGAGGCGTACCGGGGACGGGACGACCCGGCGTCGCACTCGTTCCGGGGCCGTACTCCGCGCAACGCGGTGATGTTCGGACCGCCGGGGCACCTCTACGTGTACTTCGTGTACGGCATGCACTTCTGCGCGAACGTGACGTGCTTGTCCGACGGTGAGCCGGGCGCGGTGCTGCTTCGTGGTGCCGAGGTCCTGACCGACCCGGGGGTCGCCCGGCTCCGGCGGCCGACCGCCCGCACGGACGCCGACCTGGCTCGCGGACCGGCCCGCCTGGCGTCGCTGCTCGGGCTGGGGCGCGACGACAACGGTGTCGACGTCACCGACCCGGCGTCGCGCGTGCGGCTGGTCGCGGGGGACCCGGTGCCCTCCGGGTCCGTGCGGACCGGTCCCCGGGTGGGTGTGGCGGCCGCGGCCGACCTGCCGTGGCGGTACTGGGTGGCGGGGTCGACCGCCGTGAGTACGTACCGGGCGGGGACCCGGGCAGGGCGCAGGAGCCGTTCCGACGGCGGCTCCCCGGATGGGGATCCGTACCCGGATGCGGCGTCCCGGCCCCGCCGACGATGATGGGCGGCGTGGGTACGGACATCCTGGACGAGCTGGAGTGGCGCGGCCTGATCGCGCAGAGCACCGACCGTGACGCGCTGGCGAAGGATCTCGCCGGCGACGAGCCGATCACGCTCTACGCCGGGTTCGATCCGACCGCGCCGAGCCTGCACGCCGGGCACCTCGCCCCGATGCTGACGTTGCGACGGTTCCAGGAGGCCGGTCACCGGCCGGTGATCCTCGCCGGGGGAGCCACGGGGATGATCGGGGACCCGCGGGACGTGGGGGAGCGGACCCTCAACGACGAGGCGACCGTCGCCGAGTGGACGGGCCTGATCCGGGGCCAGCTCGAGCGGTTCGTGACGTTCGACGACTCCCCGACCGGGGCCCTGGCGGTCAACAACCTGGACTGGACGGGGCAGCAGACCGTCCTCGAGTTCCTGCGCGACCTCGGCAAACACTTCCCCGTGAACACGATGCTCGCCCGGGAGACGGTGAAGCGTCGTCTCGCCGGGGAGGGCATGTCCTACACCGAGTTCAGCTACCTGTTGCTCCAGTCGCAGGACTACCTGCACCTGTACCGGGAGCTCGGCTGCCGTCTCCAGATCGGTGGCTCCGACCAGTGGGGCAACATCGTCGGCGGGGTCGACCTGATCCGGCGGATCGAGGGTGCGTCCGTGCACGCGATGACACTGCCGCTGGTGACGGACTCCGAGGGGCGGAAGTTCGGCAAGTCCACGGGTGGCGGCAACATCTGGCTCGATCCGGACCGGACCTCGCCCTACGCCTGGTACCAGTACTTCGTGAACGTCGCCGACGCCGACGTCATCGGCTACCTGAAGCTCCTCACCTTCCTGGATCGCGAGGAGATCGACGTCCTGGCCACCGAACTGACCGACGCGCCCCATCTGCGCAGCGCACAACGACGGCTGGCGACCGAGCTGACCACGATGGTCCACGGTGAGGAGCAGACCCGGCAGGTGACGACGGCGAGTCAGGCCCTCTTCGGACGCGCAGACCTGTCCGAGCTGGACGCCGGCACGCTGGCCGCAGCGCTCGCCGAGGTACCCACGGCCGACACCGGTGGGAGCGACACGATCGTCGACCTGCTCGTGTCGACCGGACTGACCGACAGCCGGGGCGCCGCGCGCCGCGCGGTCAAGGAGGGCGGGGCGTACGTCAACAACGTGAAGGTGACCGACGAGGAGTGGGTGCCACGCGCCGAGGACGCCCTCGCCGGGGGATGGCTCGTGGTCCGGCGCGGGAAGCGCAACCTCGCGGGCGCACGCCTTGCGGGCTGAATGACTGCCTGACCTGCAGAGACTGTCGTTGGGTACCCCCCCGTGCAGAGGCCCTGTCCACGGTGCTGTAACTTTCTCTTCGTCGCCAGGACGGGACGGACGAGAGCGGGAACGGCCGACAGGCCGAAGCCCCGAGTCCGGGCCGGGGGTGACGGCCTCGAGATCCACTCTGGTGGAGATCAGGACGCCTGAGACAAGGGTTGACTCTGGCCTCAGGTGCACGTAGCATAGAAGAGTTGCCTCCCTGAAGGAGCAACTCGATGCCCCGGGACGACGGCCGAGAGGTCCGGTTCTCGAGC
>NZ_MCIJ01000002.1:0-58105 GCF_001932315.1 Pseudonocardia sp. Ae150A_Ps1
CTCACTGTCTGATCTTGCCAGACCCGGCTACTGGCCCGGTCGGTGGCCGCTCTTACGGGCGTGTCGACCGCTGGGGTGGCCCGCCGGGCCCGTGGCGTCCATCGCGGTCGTCTAGGTCGTCGAGGTGCTCGACGCAGTCATCGAGGATCGCTTGGGTGGTCCGGACATGCCACGCCGCCGGCGCCTGATCCTCCAGCGTCGCCCCGTACGGGTTACGGACCTTCTCCGCCGCACACACCAACTCCCGGGTCGCCGCGAGGATCTTGTCCCGCAACCAGTTCTCCTCCACATCCACCCCACCACGACCCGCCCGCCGGACAGGACGGGTCGGGACGAGCCCCGGCGGCATCCACTGCCGTGCGGGATCCGGATCGGCGGGGGACGGATCGAGCATCGTGACCTCCGGGGAGACGAAGTACCTGCACGCGACGCGCAGCCAACCTCACAGCGCCGGCCAGTCAGCTCCGGCAGTGGTGAGTGATCGCGCCGTCACGGCGCGCGACCGAAAGAGTGGCACCCTCTGACGACGGCGTCAACTCCCTAGTTCAGCAGAGGTGCGTCGGACGACGACGCTGACTGATCCGTCCGTGTGGCGATGCGGGACGCTGCTACGGTTGGCCCTGGCCCTGGCCCTGGCCCTGGCCCTGGCCCTGGCCCTGGCCCTGGCCCTGGCCCTGGAGAGGACGATGCGTTGATGTCAGCTATCGAGGAGGATTGTTCGCTTACGTTTGCGGACAAGATAAATCAAGCCTTCGCGACGATGCATCGCCCGGGGGAGGATCCGCCTACGAATCGGGAGGTGGCTAATTGGTTGGCGGAAAATTCTAAGAACGGTGAGCCAACCCTCAGCGAGAACTATATAGGCCTTCTCAGGCGAGGTTTTCGAACGAATCCGACCTTGCATACTTTGCAGGCCTTGGCCCGATTTTTTGAAGTGCCCGTAGGTTATTTCGCAGAGAGCGGCTCGGCTGCGAAAGTGATTCACGAGGAACTTCAGTTGGTCGCGAGTTTACGTGACGCTAAGGTGCGCGGTATCGCGGCGCGCGCAGCGAGTCTGGACTCTGAGATGCGGTCGTGGCTCCACGATTTTGTGAACACGCTCCCTGGTGGGCGACCGCTGGGTAAGCAGCGGGATCAAGCGCGTCTACGATCTTTTGAGGTACCGGCCGATGAAGACCTTGACGCCTGGTGATTCTGGAGTGGAGCTGGGCTCACCTAACTTGGGTGACAACCTTATCTAGGATGTTGAGTAGGGAGTGAGCAGGCTGTGCTGGGAAAGTTTGGGCCGCGAAGGTTGCCGCTTTTGTGCTGGCCGGGACAGGGAGTGGAAGCACGGGCGAGCGGGCTGGTCCGTGATCTCGGCATGACGTTCCCGCTGGATCTGGATGAGTTCTGTCGGAAGGTCGGGGAGAACCGCAGACGACCCCTACAGGTCGTGGCATTCAATTTTCCCGACCCACGTATATTTGGGCTGTGGGTAGAATGTGATGCCGAAGATTTTATCTTCCACGATGCGAATCTGGCGCCTCGGCAGCGCACCAGGACAATTTTACACGAGATCGGCCACATGACGCTGGGGCATCAGCTGGGAGCCGGTGGCGATGATGATGTGGTGAGGATGGTGGCTCCGCATCTTCCTCCTGGCGTGATGCGGCGCCGCTGTCTTCGCCGAGACTGTTTTGAGTCTCCTCAAGAAAACGATGCCGAGCACTTTGCTGCCATGCTCCAGTACTGGAACTACCGCGCCGTCATGGTCAGCAAGTGCAGTATCTCAGGCGAACCGATAATGGATGCAATCGATATCTTCTGACCTTCCCGATTCGGCGGCCTCACCGTGGGTATCACCGCTATAGCTGTATGGTGCGTGCTTGCAATAGCGTTTTTGTCGCGACTTTTGGTGAATCAGCCCGCGCGGCGTCGCCCCACCGGGAACCTGCTGGTGGCAGCATTGTTTTTGATGGCGTTCACGGAACTCCGTCCCATTGCGTCCATCATCGACTCTCTTGCCTCGGGGCTAGATCGACTTCTGGCCAATATTTTTCTGCTTTTGGTATTCCTTTCGACTACCCTATTTTTCACTGCTTGTCAGGCTTCTCAGCTACTGCTAGCTCGCCCGGCAGCGCAAGCCTCAGTAGCCGTCCTGGCCAGCATCGGCCTCATTGTTTGCTGGGCTGCAAGCCCAGTAGGGATGCCTCGGTACCCGGATTTCCTAGATGGATATGAGGCCAGATTTGCCCCTGTATACCTCTTCTATCTGACAGGGAACTTCCACTTTGCATACTGCTGTGCACTGCTGGCCTGGAGTAGCTACAGAGCTGTAATCCGCCCGGCCACCCCGTTACGCTGGGCCTCCTGCCTAGCCCTGGTCAGCTCGACCGCGATGCTCATCGGCGGCCCCGTCATCCGAATTATAGTGGTGGCGACAGCGTGGGGAACTACTAGTGAAATACTAATTCCCGCGGACCTACTCCGAGCGGAACAGCTACTGCTAAAAGCAGGAATCCTTGGATTTATCGGGAGTCTGTGCGCGTTCGCAATTCAAATTTTTCGAGCGTACCGCCGAGAGCAGCTGCTCGCGCACAGGAAGAGTGGTCGGCTCAAGGCTCTTTGGGAGGAGCTGGCCGCAACAGTTCCGGGGGTTCATTTTAAGAGAAGGGGGGCTACTGGAAGAGTGAGCGATCTCCTGCTCCGCGATACTCAATTCCTGTATGGCAAAATTTTCGCGGAGTGCGAGTACGGTCTGTGGCTGGTCAGCGAATACGTAGTCACACCCTCTGAGCGAATGACTTTGAAGCAGCAAGCGCTGGCAGTGTACGAGGCGCTGGTTAGATTTCATAGAGGAAAAGCGATCGCGGCTGACCCGGTCCCGATCGCGCAAGCCGCCGAAGATGACGATCGACCGCTACTGGTGTTCGCCGCTGAGTTCGCAAAGCTTGTCGAGCGTTACGGCTCGCCCCGGAACAGTACGATCGCCTGAATGCGCTTCCACCGCTGAGCGTGCCGAGAGTATGAAGGAGTGAGAGTGGAGGATCTGTACACAGCCGCGACGGTCCTTCTCGGCCCGGAGGGGGAGTCCGTATCTGACGGCGCGGTCCTTGTTGCCGACGGGGTAATTTCCGCAGTCGGTCGCCGCGACGAGGTGGAAGTAGGTGTCGGTAGAGATGTTGCTGTGCATCAGTTCGGCGACGCGACAATCATTCCGGGGCTAGTCGATGCGCATGTGCATCTCGTATTTCATGGCGGCCCGAACATCCTGGACACCCTGTACGCCGAAGATGACGACACGCGGCTCGCACAAAAGATGACCGAGCGAGCCCAGGAACTCCTTAGGTCCGGTGTGACGACGGCGCAAGACCTCGGCGACAGAAACGGTCTGGCTCGGCAGGTTCGAGACTCAATCTCCGGTGGAGAAGTCCTCGGGCCACGATTGTTGACAGCAGGAGCACCGCTGACGGTGAAGGAAGGGCACTGCTGGTTCCTCGGGGGTGTAGTCGAGGGCGAGCGAGAGATCCGCGACCGGATCCGACTGCTCGCCGCCCAGGGCGTCGACGCGGTAAAAATTATGGCTTCGGGCGGTCAACTGACCCCTGGCCCGTACGCGATGTGGGATCCACAGTTCACCCTCACTGAGCTGCGGGCTGCGGTCGACGAAGCGCACGGCCACGGTCTACGGATCGCCGCCCATGCGCATAGCGCGGCCGCGATCGCACTGGCAGTCGATGCGGGCGTCGACACTGTCGAACACGCCACCTGGCTCGTGGAAGGACCCGACTGGGACCCCCGACCCGAGGTCGCCCAACAGATGGCCGAGCAAGGGACAGTGCTCTGCCATGCCAGTAGCAACGACTGGCGCGGCCTCGCCACAAAGGTCGGCGAGGTCTGGGCGCGGCAGCTGATGGGGCGTGTCGTTTGGTTCGATGAACACGGAGTCACTCAGATTGCTGGCACCGATGCCGGGGTCACCAGCTTCGCCGGAACAGCCGCGGCACTCGCACGGTTCACCGAGTATGGATTCCCTCCTGGAAAAGCGGTAGAGATCGGCACGGTTGCTGGTGCTAAAGCGTTGGGCCTCGACGCCGTCACCGGCTCGCTAGCCCCAGGAATGGCTGCCGACTTGCTTGTTGTCGAGGGGAACGTACTCGCTGATCTGTCAGCAGTAACGAGGCCCCGCCTCGTCATTATCAATGGTCAACATGTCGCTCCGAAATGACCAGATGAAGGACGGAGTAGGGTCATGTCCGGGGTCGGCAGAGTCGAAACAATCAACCGATTGAGTCAGAGGTGGTGGGGTTTAACTTCCGCCGACGTCGAGCTGAGTGTTTCGACGCGATCACCCGCCTGCGACCATACGTAGAAAGCGAGCAGCTACCTGAGGGTCCTGCGTATGTACTTGATTTTATCAAGGTGCTGCGAGAAGTAGCTGATCGCCAGATTCTGTTCGGAGATTTAACTGATCCCGAAATTTTGGGAATATGCGACAATCGATTCGATCGAGAGACCGAAGAGCTTCTGAAGATCTCGCGCGAATTGCGGCTCTGTCGGATATGTCCGCCGATGGGCGATGCTGGGTCGTCTTGAAAGTTGAGGAAAGTGGTGATGAAGCGATGAGCTCTACGGTGCTGGTCGGAAAAACTGTTCTGGTCGGTCCGGTTGGGTGCAGCGTTCAGGACGGAGCGGTTCGTATCCGTGATGGAAGGATCGACGCTGTCGGCCCGGGTCCCGAAGTTCTGGCCAGCTCACCAGAATCGGAGGTGAAACATTTCCCCGGTGCAACGCTCCTGCCGGGATTGATTGATGCGCACACGCACTTGGTGCTCGACGGCGGCCCGGGCGCCTCGCAGCGTTTCGCCGCGCCCGCCCGCGGCGGAAGCGGAGGCGATGATGAGGCGCTCCTCGGGCAGATGCGAATCCGGGCCGCCCACGCCCTGCAGACCGGGGTCACCACGATGAGGGACGTCGGAGATGCGCGTGGACTGGCCCGCCGCCTGCGGGATGAGCCGTCCCTGGACATCCCACTCCCCCGGATCCTTACAGCTGGTTCTGCGCTCACGATCAGAGACGGAGAAGCGGCGTTCCTTGGTGGTGCCGTGGAGCCTCAGGGCGGGCTTCGCGCCGCAGTACGGTCCCGTGTTGCTGAGGGTGCTGACTTCATCTCGATCATGGGATCAGGTGGTCTGCTCGGCCTGGCGGGGCCTGCTGTGTACGAGCCGCAGTTCTCGCTGTCGGAGATTTGTGAAGCTGTCGATGAAGCTCACGCGGCAGGTGTTCGGGTTGTTGTGCACGCGCATGCCGCGGAGGCGATCGCACGCGCTGTGCAAGCCGGTGCCGATGAAGTCGACCACATGACCGGAGTGACCAGAGAGCGCGATATCATTCGTGACGAGGTATCCGCCAGGCAGATGGCTGATCAAGGAATCGCGGCGTGTGTGATTCACAGCGCGAACTGGCGCCGTGTGGTGGCTGGCAGCAGTCACAAGATGTGGGACAAAATGTACGGAAAGTTGCCCTGGCTGGCGAAAGTCGGCGTGCCCCTCATAGCAGGGAGTCGAGCGGGGACTGCGAATGCCCTGTTCAGTAATTTTGTCGATGGGCTCGAAGCCTACACGTGGGCGGGTCTCAGCGCGGAGAGCGTTATCGAATCTGTAACTTCACGCTCGGCGAAGCATCTCGGTCTCGCCGAAGTGACAGGGCGGCTGAAAGTCGGGTTGGCTGGGGATGTGCTGGTCGTCGATGGTGATCCCCGTGAGGATATCGGGGCGCTCCGTAAGGTCCAGTATGTCCTCAGTGCGGGCAGGCCGGTCGGAACTGCCGCGACTTGCTGATGGTGCAGGACGATGGGGTTACGAATTGTGGGAGTTGTGGATTCGCTGACTTCAGCAGAGGCCGCTGTCGCGGTGGCTGTGAAGATTAACACCGTGCGCGTTGTGGATGCGCAGGAATCTGGTCTGGAGGGCAGGTTCGCTGCGTGTCGCGCTGGCATGGGCGGTGTTCCAGGGTTTCGGGGAGTTCAGCTCTTGCGGCCGGTCGATGGTGGTGGCCGGTATTTCGTGCTGTCGTGGTGGGATTCTGACGCCTCGTTTTGTGATTGGCTAGCGCATGGTCGGGAGATGGCGCATGGGGTGTCGTCGGCCGGGTTAGGTGTGGAGTCGGAGTTGTTGGAGTTCGAGGTCGTCGACCTACCCAGCATCGCCGACGTCCTGGGGTAGGTCGGCGGCGGGTTTACGTGGCCGCGCGCTGCGCTGTGGTGGGTATGTGGGCCCTCGGGTCCGGGATGGTCGAGGCATCCGCGGCTGCGGCACTCGCGGTCGGCGGCGTCTGGGTCCCAGAAGCCGGGGGGATCGGGGACGCTGTGGTGGGTGGGCCAGTAGGCGGCGCAGTCGCTGCAGAGGAAGATCTGGATCGGGCCGAGTCGCAGGTTCTGTGGTGGCTGGTCGCAGGTCGGGCACCGGTAGACGCTGTGGGCGTGGTCCCGGCGCAGCGCCGGCGGGCGGGTCTCGTTGGTGGCGGCGATGGCGATGGTCAAGGCGTTGTTCCTGTGTCGGTGGTGGCGTGCTGGGGGCGTACGGCGTGGTGGTGGGTGAAGCCGTGTTCGCTGAGGCGGTGGGCGAGTTCCCCGGTCGTGTACGCCGTGTGGACCGCCGATTCGTTGTCGTCACTCTCGTCGTCAGCGCTGTTTCTGCTGGTGGATGACTTGTTGAGGCGGTTTATGGGGCTGCCCTTTCCCGGTGCGCGTTTGTGGAGCGTCGCGCGGAATGTGGTGGTGTCGACGAGGTGTTGGATGACGCGTCCGTCGGCGACGAGGGCCCCGTGTTGGTCGTGGGCGGTGACGGTGAAGACGAACCGGGTGGTGGTCTCGCTGGCGCAGCGGGCGGTGACTTGGAGTCGGTCACCGGGGACCGAGGGCGCCCGGTGGGTGATCTCGACTTTCGCGCCGATCGGTGTCTGGCCTGGTCTGGCGCGGTGGTGTCGGAGGAAGTCCATGCAGGGCGCTTCGAGGAGACCGACGAGGTACCCGGTCGCGAACACCCGTTCCCCTGCCCGAAATGCCCCGAGGGTGGGGTGCAGGTCGGGGACGAGCTGATCGTCGGGGACGACGTAGAAGATCGACATCTCGTCGCTGGTGCCGCGACCGGTCCTGGTGGGGCGGAGCGCGGTGGTCATGGCCGGCGGGTCTTCGGCGTCGAGGTCGTCGAGCGGTCGTCCTCGACGGTGCCGTTGTCGGTGCCGTTGTCGGTGCCTGTCCCGGCGGCGCCGGCGTCGTTGTGGTGGTCGGCGGTGGTGCTGAGGGCGTGTCGGTGGTGTGGGGGGACCATGCTGGTGATCAGGGCGGAGATGATGTCGCGCTGTCGTTCGGGTAGGAGCGCCCAGTTGTGGAGCAGGTCGGTGCCGGCGGGTTCGCGGAGCAGGATGTGCAGGGTGTGCGCGGGTCCGTCGACGGCTTCGGGGTGGTCGGTGTGGAAGAAGTCGTCGTTGACGTTGTAGTAGCGGGCGAGCCAGCGCAGGTAGGTGGGTGAGGGTTCTTTCCCGCGGGTGCCGTTGAGGATTTTGGTGATGTAGACGTCGCTGACGCTGCCGCCTTGGCTGCGGATCCATCGGACGATGTCGGTGGCGGGGAAGATGGTCCCGTTGGGGCGGCGGATGCTGCTGGCGAGGTAGTTCAGTCGTTCGCTGATGGTGCCGAACCGGTTCGGGTCGGGAGCGCCGGGCTTGATCCGCGGCGGTGTCACCGTTTCTGCCCGACCGCGGGCCGGGTCGGTTTCTCCGCCGGTAGTTGTGGTGCTGTTGGCGCTGTCGAGCTGTGCTCGTCGTCGGCTCATGGTGCTCCTTCTCGTCTGGGGACTGCTCCCGGGCGTTCCTGATGGTCCTGGTTCCGGGTGTGTGGGGTCGGTGCTGTCAGGTACGACACCCTATCCCCGGGTTGGGTTCTCAGGTGTGCTTCACACGCACAAGTGGACGAATATACAACAATGGATAGTGTACAATCGTGGTGATGTTCGGGTCGGGGTCGATGGACGGGGGCAGTGGTGCGGGTGATGAAGCTCCGAGTCTCGCGCGGCGCCGGGCCTGCCGGTGGTCGTAGCGGCCGAGGTGTGCGTTGATGGGGCCGGTCGGCGGTGTTTCCGCGCTCGCGGCTGCTGTGACTCTGGTGCTTGGCTTCGCCGCTGGGGGCAGGGGGCCCGCGGAGGCGGGTGATGCGGTGTGTGGGTGGCGGATCACTGCGACCCACGTCCTGGCTGAACTCGCTGAGCTCGACCCTGGCAGCAAGAGCAGTAGCGGTGCGGGGGTGTTGCGGTCGGCGTTACTCGCTCTTGGCGCCGATGAGCCCGGTTTCGTCCCCGTCGCCTGCTATGACGCCGCGTCCGGTGCTGGGGATCATGAAAACGGATCCGGTACTCAACAGTCGCCGATCGGACAGGTCCCGCCGCCGGGGGCGAGGTCGTCGTCGACCGGTTCGTCCCCGACGCCTGCGCAGGACACGGGCCGTGGCGACACCGCTGGTGAGGTGTTCGGCTGGGGCGCCCCCGATGTTGTCGACGACTTCACCGGCACCGCGCTGGGGCCCGGGTGGAATGCCTATGACGGCCCGGGTCATGCCGGGAACGGCGCCCGCTCCCCGGATGCGGCGACCGTCGCCGACGGTGTGCTGACCATCGACGGCTCGGGGGACGGCACGACCGCCGGGCTGGCGTGGACCGCGCACTCCCAGAAGTACGGGCGCTGGGAAGTCCGCATGCGCGCCCCCACCGGCTCCCCGTCCTACAACGCCCTGGCGTTGCTGTGGCCGACGCAGGAGAACTTCCCCGTCGGTGGGGAGATCGACTTCGCCGAGATCATGAACCCGGACCGCAACACCGTCGAACTCTTTCTGCACTACGGGGCGGACAACTCCCAGGTCCACGGCGAACTGACCATCGACGCCACCGCGTGGCACAACTACGCCCTCGAGTGGACACCGCACGGTGTGACCGCGTTCGTCGACGGCCGCGAATGGTGGAAGACGACGGATACCTCGATCCTGCCGCCGGGCCCGATGCACCTGTGCCTGCAACTGGACTGGTTCCCCCGCGGCGACGGCGAGACCGGGCAGATGCAGGTCGACTGGGTCAAACAGTGGAGCCTCGCCGTCGGCGAGGGCCCGTCCACGGACTCACGCGGCAGCGAAGGGTCGACCGGCGCGGACTCCTCCACCTCGATCACCGACGAGGTCAACAACGTTGGTAGTCGCTGATGACCACAGCCCCGTTATGCCCTGCCCGCTTTGTTTGTTGATCATGAAGGAAGTGCATTGATGTCTGCTCGTTCTGGTTCTTCGCCCTTGTCCTCGCTGGCGGGGGTGGTGGTGCGTCGTTCGGCAGTCGCGGCGTTGACAGCGGGGGCGATGCTCGGCGGGACCGCGCTGACGCCGGGTTTGCTCGTCCCTGCTGCGGCGTCGGAGCTGGAGTCCGCGACCGAGGCTCCGCCGGGGGAGGGCGCGGTGGGTGTCCTGGGCGAGCTGACCGATGCGGGTCATAAAGCCGTGGACGCGGTCGGCGCGGCCGGGGGCGCGGTCACCGACGTCGTGAACGGCCCCGCCCCGGCACCCGCCCCGGCCCCTGTGTCTGAACCGCCGCCTCGCCCGGCCCCGGGGCCCGCGCCTGCTGCTCCGTCCGCGCCCGTGCCTGCGCCGCCGCGGGCCGCTCCACCCCGGCCGGCTCCTACTCCGTCGCCCCCGCCGCAGAACGTCCCCCCGCCGCCGGACGCGGCTCCGGCGCCCGTTCCCACCCCGGTCCCGGCGGTGTCGCCGTCGACTGCTCCGCCGCCGGACAAGGCGGTGCCGGACAAGGCGGTGCCGGTGCAGCCCGCCGCTACCACGACGACCGCCCCGGCCGCCTCCCACAGTCCTGCCGGGCCGGCGACCAGCGCAACTACGAGCGGGCCTGAGGACCACGGGAAGAAGCACGGCCCGGGCCGGCCTGGGAGCGAGGCCGGCCGGGGCGGCTCTGCCGGTGCCGGTCGCGGCAGCGAGGAACAGGTGAGTCGTTCGGGCTCTGGTCGTGGTGGCTCTGGCACGAACACCGCGACCGTCGCATCCGATGATGGTGGGGCGAGTGTGGAGGATGCGCGGGCTGCGGTCGCGCTGCTGGGAGAGTTCCTCGACACCCTGGATCCTGAGCCGACCCGCACGAGTAGCCCGGCCACGCGAACCACGGATGAGCACCCCAGTGCTGGTCAGAGCACCGACCCGCGGGGTGAAGGCCCGGGTGGCCAGCAGAGCGAGAGCCTGGCCGCCGGGGTGAAGAAGTTGACCGAGCAGGCCGCGCAGGCGGCAGCAGCGGATCCGGACGCGGCCGCATTGTTGGAGACCATCACCGACCCGGGTTTGAACCTCGACGACCTCGACACCACCAGCAGCAGGAGCGGTAGTGCTGGTGAGGTGATCTCTCGAACCAGCGGCAGCGCCGCCCCCGCCCCGGAGGTGTCGTCCGGCCCCGCCGTTCAGGAGCCCGCCGCGGCCGGGTCACCGTCGTCGGCCCAGGTCGCGGAGAAGAGCGCGGCCGCGGTCCCGGAGCGGGTGTGGGATGAGTTGGCCGGGTGTGAGTCGGGTGGGGACTGGGCGACCCCTACCGGGAACGGGTTCGCCGGTGGGCTGCAGTTCACGCCCTCGACCTGGAGAGCTTTCGGGGGTCAGGGCTCGGCCCACGAGGCGTCCCGGGCTGAGCAGATCGCGGTGGCGCAGCGGGTGCAGGACACCCAAGGGTGGGGCGCGTGGCCGGCATGTAGTGAGCGGCTCGGCCTCACCGACTAGACCGGAATCCGGTGGTGTCGGCTCGGGTGCTGGGACGTTGGCTCCGGACCTGTGGTGTGGGAGGGATTGACGCAGGGAGACCGTTGCGTCACCTACACCATGCCGCCGTTCCCACACGAGACGAGGAGGGTCGGTGGTGGCCAGGCCCGGAGACAACCCACCCGGGCCGACCGGCCGAGGGGCTCTTCAAACCTCGGCGGGTCAGCCCGAGCACCACGAACCGTAGCCGGTCGGCGCGGCCTGTGTCACTACCTCGCCAGCGTGGGCAACCACGACCAGCCCTGCGTTCGAGACCGGGGAGTCCACGTTGAAGACCATGACAACGGAGCTTGCGGCCGCGGCCGCGGTGGTGAGTGTGGTCATCGTGCTGTTCGTGATCGCCCTCGGCGGCGCAATCACCGCCGGCGGCCGCCCGTCCTCGCTGGGCGTTCCCGGGGTGGTGTGTGCCCCCGCCGGGGTGGATCCGGCCGATCTGGTCGACGGTTTCGGCACCGCTCAGGTGTCCAACGCCGTCCACATCGTCGCCACCGGCGCCGAACTGGGTGTCCCCGTCCGTGGCCAGGTGATCGCGGTCGCGACCGCGATGCAGGAATCGACCCTGCTCAACTACGCCAACCACACTGTCAACGAATCCTTGACGCACCCGCACGAGGCCGTCGGGGACGATCATGACTCGGTCGGGTTGTTCCAGCAGCGGGCCGCCGGCTGGGGCTCAGTCGCCACCCGCATGGACCCCAGGGGGTCGGCGCGGTTGTTCTACGAACGCCTGTTGCAGATTCCCGGGTGGGAGACGATGCCGTTGACCCGGGCCGCGCAGGCAGTGCAGATCAGCGCGTTCCCCGACGCCTACGCCAAGTGGGAACAACCCGCTGCGCTGCTGGTCGGCGCCCTGGACAACATCACCTGCACCCGCCCCGACGGTCCCCCCGGGTCGGTCCCGGTGGTGCCCGGCGGGGTGGACCCGCACATCCAGAAGGTCCTCGACCGTGCCCTCGCTCAGCAGGGCGTGCCGTATGTGTGGGCCGGCGGTGACGCCCACGGCCCCACCATGGGCGGGTTCGATTGCTCAGGGCTCATGACCTACGCCTTCGCCGGAATCGGGATCGGAGTGCCGCACCAGACCCAGGCGATCTGGGCGGCCTTCCAGCCACCCATCACCGACCCCGCCCAGGTCCAACCCGGGGACATGCTCCTGTTCTCCGGCAGCGGGCGCCCCGGCGGGATCCACCACGTCGGCCTCTACCTCGGCGCCGGCCGCATGCTCCATGCGCCGCAGACCGGAGACGTCGTCAAAACCGAGACCGACATCTGGAACCACACCTACTACGCCCGCGAGTTCATCGGCGCCGTACGCGCCACCCACCGACCAGCCGCATAGACGTCTGCGACACCAGATCGCAGGCGAGTGCTTGGGCCGGGCCGGTTATCCCTCAGCCGCAGCGGCTGGAGAGGCGGCGAGGTCGATGGCCTCGAATTCCAGCAGGTCAGCACCGGTCCCGACCTGAGGGCTAGACGAGTCGCAGTGCGCGGCCTCCCTGCCGTCAGTGCGCCACGCCTGAAAGGCGGCATCGGACTCCCAGCGCGTGTAAACGAAGTAACGGGTGTCGCCCGCGACCGGCCGCAGCAACTCGTATCCCAGGAAGCCGTCGACGTCACCCATGCAGCCTTGGGCGAAGCGGGCAGCGAACCGTGCCTCCAACTCCGGGCCCTGCCCAGCAGGCACAGTGATCGCGTTGATCTTCACGACGGTCATGCGCAAGATCTTACACGCGGGCCCGTGCACGTGCTCGCGCGATGCTGCGATGATGTCTGCTGTGATCTCGCCACCGCCAGCTGCCAGCCTTGACCTGCTCGCATCCGTAGAAGAACTCCGCGCTTGGTCGCGGACGACGCTCGCCGGCCACGTCATCGCGGTAGCGGCCGGGAAAGGCGGAGTCGGGAAAAGTACTCTAGCCGCAGAGCTGGCCTACTGCCTTGATGCGGTACTCGTCGATGCTGACTGGGACGACGGCTGCGTATCCAGGGCCCTCGGCTGGCGTCGCGAAACCCGTGCCAGATCTCCACTGCTCGACGCGCTTGACAGCGGTCGCGCCCCCCGTCTTATTCGCGGTGGTACCACCAAGCCAGACCTGGTCCCGGCCGGTCCAGACTTGGAAGCTCATCAACCACGACCGGAGAAATTTGCTGACCATCTCACGCGATGGGCCAGGGAATGGAAACGGCCAGTCGTGATCGACACCCACCCCGGCTCAGGGGCCGCAACTTACGGCGCGATGGCCGCAGCTCACGTGGTGCCCTGCCCCACGGAACTGGGAGAAAAGGATCTCAATGCGCTCGCTGGATGGTGCGAGAAACTGCAAGGATATCCCCTGTACATCGTCCCATCGCAGGTGCCGAAGAGTCCGGCCGATTCCCACCTGGACTGGCTCGATAAAATCGCGATCACCTACGACCTCAAGGTGAGTTCCGAGATTCCCCGCGCCGACTGGCTACCTCAACGAAAAGCTCGCACCGCCTTGTGCGCGGCAAAATCTCTATCGAAACGAAACACCCCGATGATCAGTGCCTACATCACGACAGCAAGAGAGGTGGCCGAACGTGCTCGCAATGCCTCCTAGTGACAACCTAGATTCCCATGTCGCCAACGAAAAACATACTAGTAATTCGTCGTCACCGACGGCGAAGCTCCGCGAGAGGAAAGCCAGCCGCCAGCCGCGGCGCCCCCCCGCGCCCCGTCATCCGAAGAAATTCGCGCACGAGCCCGCGTCCGCGCACGAGCCCGCGTCCGCGCACGAGCCCGCGTCCGCGCACGAGCCCGCGTCCGCGCACGAGCCCGCGTCCGCGCACGAGCCCGCGTCCGCGCACGAGCCCGCGTCCGCGCACGAGCCCGCGTCCGCGCACGAGCCCGCGTCCGCGCACGAGCCCGCGTCCGCGCACGAGCCCGCGTCCGCTAGATCTTCAAGAGCACGAGCTATCCGGGAATGCCCCGGGAACCGGCCCCAGGCAGCTTCTGACGACACGGCAGAGGGGCCCCAGGGGGATGAGCCTGTCCTATCGGTAGCTGTCCACGAGGGGCGCGCTGAGCGTAAAAATGTTGCCGATGCCGCCCTGTCCTGGGCTGCAGCGGCGCGCAAGCTGGATGCGCGGAGTTCGACCCTCATCCGAGCGGTGGAGGCGGCCCGGATGGCTGGCGTCCCCTTCGAGGAGTTATCTGCCGTACTTTCTGATGCTGAGCGTCGCGCGCTCGGGCGACCTCTCCCCATTGAGGTGCGGCATGTCGCAGACGGCCATCTTGGCCCCCGCTGAGCAGCAAGATCAAGATCTACCGTCGACTGAGCCCACCCTCTGGCTGGATCCAGATGCCGTTTTTGGTGGTGGTCAGGCCGAGCGTGGCGGGGTCGAGGCAGACGGTGGCGTCGTCGCGTTCGGCGCGGTGGATGTCCCACAGGGTGGCGTCGTCGAAGACGTGCCCGCAGCCGCCGGTGCGTTGGCAGCAGTGTGCGCGGTCGGGTCCGACCCAGGTGTGTCCGCAGCAGGTCATCCGGACAAGCGCAGCACTCACAGGGTGCTCAACGTTCCTTTCGTGACCACGTGTGCCGAAGATCGTCTGACTGTGGTGCTGTAGGTGCCAGCTCAGTGGAGGTGTTCATGGACGCGCCAGAGCCGGTCGGCGCCGTTGTCGTGGCCGTTGCGGGTCAGGGTGAGTGTTGCCGCGACGGGTTCGGGTGGTGTCCTCGGACTGCGGGGCGCGGCGCAGCGGGTGTGGACGGTACCCGATACCTGAACCGAGACCCGGTCACTACTACGCGGCGCCTCGGGCGGGATCACCGCGGCCAGGCCGGTGACGGTGACGCTGCAGCGGTCGGCGACTAGTTGCGGCCAGCCGCCCCCGGTCCGGGCCCCGTGCTCGACGAGCCGGGCGTTGGCTCGGGCTGCCGGCCCGGTCAGCAGCGGCGCGACCCGCTCAGTCCAGGCCAACGGGCCCGGGTCAGCGTGGGAGACGCTGCGGGTGGCGATCAGCCAACGTTGCGCAGTGACCAGTGGATCTGCCGAGGCCACCCCCACACCGTCCGGGGTCACGACGTCCGCGACGACCGCAGACGCAGCCTTAGGTGCAGGTCCGACCTCCGACCACAGCGACACCGACAGCAGCACCGCCCCACCCAGAGTGACGACCCCGGCGATGACCACACCGAGGATCACTCCGATCCTACCGCGGTGGTCGCGGCGCAGATCCGGTTCAAGGAACGACCGCCCCACCTGCCCCGGTCCTCCCGATCTAGCCTCTGTGTCTGTATTGCCCGGTCTTGCGTTCAAGAATATCGCCGTCGGCGGTGTCGGCGTTACCGAGTCCGGCAACAACCACCAGGTCGTGGCCGAGACAGCGGTTCCGGCATCGGATCGCCGCGTCGCTGTAGTCGCGGCGACCCTCCCATCCGATCATGTATGGTTCCACCGATTGATATTTCGTTCAGTACAGCGGTATCTACCGATGGCGTGTTGTTGGATGAAGCTGGGGTGGGGTGGTGGGTGTGCGGGAGCGTCCGTGTGTGGCTGGGGTCGCCGGCGGGGTCGGCACCTCGTTGCTTGCCTCGGCGTTGGGCGGTGTGGATCGCGGTGTTTACCGGGCGCAAACCGAGGTGGCGGTGCTGGTGTGCCGGTCGACGGTGTCCTCGGCAGGGTGTGCAGCACACGCGTTGCAGCACACCCCGGCCCCACCAGTCCTGGCCGTGGTCTCCGATGCTCCTGGGATGACATGGGGGCCGAATACGCGGAATCGGCTACGCAGTATCGAGCCATACACCGCCGGGATCGTGCCCATTCCTCTCGTGGCCGCCTGGCGGGACACGCTGCGGCCGGGCCTGCGCGCCACCCAGCTCCTGGCCCTCGATCCCGCCGAGTTGTCGAAACCTGAACGCGCGCTGGTCCGCGCGCTGGGACAGGTGATCGACGCTGTCCTCGACCTCCCCACCCGGGATCTCTCCGCCCGGGACACAGCTGCTGGCGAGGGCGCCACCGTCGACGGCTGTCCGGTCCCCGCTGCGGCGGATGTGAGTGCGGGTGCGGCCCGGGTGGGTCTGGCGTGACCGCGCTGCTCTGCGACCCGGCGGGGCCGGGTCTGTTCCCGCTCTGCTGTTCGTGTTCGAGGAGTCTGCATGTCTCTGGTGATGTCCGCTGCGGTGTCGGCGTCCGACACGACTGCTGCACTGGACCCAGCGCTGTTGCCGGGACAGGTGGTGCCGCCGGATCCCCCGGCGCAGCGCCCGCCGGGCAAGCTCGGGGATTTCGTCGACCAGATCATCGGCTGGATCAAGTGGGGCCTGATCGCCGCCGGCGTGGTCGGGCTGTTGGTGTGCGCGGGGATGATCGTCGTCGGGCGCAAACGCAATCATGCGATGGCCATCGACGGCCTGACCGGCACCCTGTGGGTCGTCGGGGGCCTCGCTTTGGCCGCGGGGGCGTCGGGGATCGTCGCGGTGTTCCTCTAGGGCTGAGGTTCGATGAGGAGTTGGGCGCGGATGAACCCGGAGATGTCTTTCTCGTCCGGGTCGGGTGGGTCGAGGTAGCAGACCTGCAGGTCCCGCCCGACGAACAGGATCATCCGCCGGATGATCTCTTCATCGAGTTCGGTCAACCCGTTCGCGGACAAGCCGGCGTTGAGCCACAACCAGGCCGATTGCATCGCCGACACCGCTTGCTGGACCCCGTCAGCGACCGCGGTCCCGCCGGGCAGCTTCCCTGTGGCGATCAGGGTCACGGTGAGTACGACCCCGTCGGTGGGGTCGGGCAGCGGCGCGACCGTCGCATCGACGATGCGGTCTTCCCGGATCTGCTCGACCAGGAACTCCGAGAGGACGTAGTTGACCTCGACCGGGTTCTTCCATCCCAGCGAGGGAAACAGCTGCCCGACCGTAACGAGAAGAGCGCCACTACCGCCATCACCCTCGCTCACGACAGGCCATCCTTCCCGACCTCCCCGACCTCCCCGACCGGGCCCAGTCCGGTATCCCGCACGTCCACGTCCACGTCCACGTCCACGTCCACGTCCACGACGGCGCCGGCGGAGGTGGTGTGAGGTGGAGTTCTGGACCGACCCCGGTGGGGCGTTGGCCGAGTCGGCGGCGGAGATCCTCGCCGCGCTGTTGACGTGGTGGCTCGCCGAGGAGACGGTGTTCGACGGCTTGCACGCGCATGCGGAGCGGTTCGCGGTGCTGACCGGCCCGGTCGTGGCCGCGATCGTCACGATCTGTCTGTTGTGTCAGGTCGGGAAGATGATCCTGACCCGCCGCGGGGAACCACTCGTCGACGCCGCAGCCGGCCTCATCCGGTTCGTAGCCGCCACCACGGTCGGGGTCCTGCTCGCCGTCACCACGCTCGCCGCCGCCGACGCGGCGACCATGCACTTCCTCGGCGCGGCGCTACCGGGGTTCGTCGACCGCCTCACCGAGGTCCTCCAGCTCAGCCAGATGGGGGTGGGCTCGCAGATCCTGCTCGGAGCCGTCGTCTTGGTCCTGGGCGCGTTGCAGTGGCTGGCGATGTTCGTCCGCCAGGCGGGGATCTTCGTGCTGATCGCAGTCCTCCCGATCGCCGCCGCCGGATCGCTGTCCGGGGCCACCCGCCGCTGGCTGCCCACCGTGATCGCCTGGCTGGCGGCGTTGATCTTCTACAAACCTGTCGCCGGGCTGATCTACGCCATCGGCATGACCCTCATCGCCACCCCCATACCCCCGGCTACCTCGGCCGAGGCCGGCCCGGAGTGGGTGGCGATCCTGGTCGGGATCGTCATCCTCGGGCTCGCCGTGATCGCGCTCCCGGCGATGATGCGGTTCTTCTCGTTCACCGGAACCACGATCACCAGCAGCTCCGCCGGTGGCATGATGGCCGGGGCGGCGACCGGGGCGGTCTCCCTGGCCGGGATGCGCAGCGGCCGATCCATGGAACTCACCGGCCCCGACAGCCTCCCCGCCTGGACCACCCCCACCCCCTCCTCTTCGTCGCCGACAGGTTCTCCCAGCGCCACCAGCACCGGCGCGGGCAACGGCATCGGGAACAGTCCGGGAGCAGGGAGTCCCGCAGCGGCGGAGTCCTCGGGCGCGGCTCCCGGTACTGCGCCCGGGCTGCAGAACACCCCGGCCCCCGCAGCAGCATCCGGACCTGCGCCGGGGGCAGCGACCGGGACCACCACCAGCATGGCGGGTGCCGGGGCTGGTGCTGCGGTGTCGGGGGTCGGCGCCGCCGCGGCCGGCGGAGCGGCGGCGGCGCAGGCCGCGCAGTCGGCTGCCGAGGCCACCGCCGAGCAGATGACCAGCACCACCAGCGAGACGCCCGCTTCCCGAGCAAGCGGAAGCGGGCCGCCGGCGGGTGCGGCCCAGACGCCACCCGGCGCAGGAGACACAGGAGCAGACCGGTGATCACCAGTGAGTAGCAACCCCGCCGGAGCCACCCGTCGGACCTATGGGAACTGGCGCCGGGCCCGCGGGTTCGGCATCGGCACCCTGTCACCGACCGAGACGAAAGTCGTGTTCACCGCCCTGGTCGCCCCCGCTCTGGTCGCGATCGGCTCCGGCCGCGCCGCCCTGGCCTTGGCTGCAGTGGGCGCGGCGGCGGTCGCGGTGACGGTGGTCAAGGTCGACGGACAGTCGATCACCGGCCTCGTACTGCGGCGACTGCGGTTCCACCGCGCCCAGAAGGCGGGCTGGACCGAGCTCTCCGGTGGGCTGCTCACCGACCACCCCCGCCGCCACGACCTCCCCGGTCCCCTCGCCCCAGTGGTGCCGCTGTCCACCGACGACGGCCGCGGCGCCCGCCAAGGCCTGCTGTGGGACCGCCGCACCGGGTGTGTGACGGCGGTGCTGCGGGTATCCCCCGTCGGGCTGGATTTGATCGACCGCACCCAGGCTGACACCTGGGTCGCGCAGTGGGGTGCTTTCCTCGCCGACCTCGGCTACCAGCCGATGATCCGGCATGTCACCGTCACCGTGGACACCTCACCCACCGGCGGGACCACCCTGCGCGACGACGTCACCACCCGCCTGCACCCGGCCGCACCGGCGGCGGCGCGGTCGGTCATGGCCGCCCTCGCCGCCGCCGCACCGTCCTCCGCCGCGGAGGTCAACACCTACGTCGCGCTCTGCTTCGACCCTGCCCGGGCGACTCCACGGCCCCCGGACCTTCCCGCGGCCGTCGCCGAGGTCACCCGCTGGTTGCCCGGCATGGAACGAGCGCTGTCCGCGACCGGGGTCGCGGTTCTGGGACGCGCCACCACACCCTGGCTGACCGATCACCTACGCGCCGCCTACGACCCCGCCGCCCGAGCTGATCTCGCCGCCGCTGCTGCTGACGCTGATGGCGGTAGCGGTGAGCGGCCGGACCCACCACCGCAGCACTGGGCGGCAGAGTGGGCTGAGGCGGCCCCAATCCGTGCCCGGGAGTCGTGGGATCACTGGCGGCACGACTCGGGGATGTCAGTGTCCTGGGCGATGATCGACGCACCGCGACAAGCTGTCATGGACCGCATCCTGGGCCCGCTACTGGCCCCCGGCCCCTTCGCCCGACGCATCACCCTGCTCTACACCCCGTTCAACGCCGCCGCCGCGGCCACCGAAGTCGAACGGGAGATCACCCACACCCACATCCGCCGCTCCTGGGCCCGAAAGACGAAACGCGACGAGACCCAACGCGACCGCGACGACCTCGCCCGCGCGATCCAGACCGCCCGCGAAGAAGCCGAAGGCGCCGGCCTGGGCCGCTTCACCCTGTATGTGACCACCACCGTCACCGACCCCGACCTGCTCCCCGCCGCAGTCGCCGACTGCGAACAACGCGCCGGACACAGCAAACTCCGGCTGCGCCGGCTCAACGGCGCCCACGCCGCCGGCTTCGCCGCCGCCCTCGGCCTCGGCGTCAACCCCGACGAACTCCACCACCGCCACTAGCCGCCGCGCACTCTCGGAGAGCAGACGTTCATGGCCACGACCGATCTCGATCCCGGCCACCCGGGTGAGCCGGTGCACCCGGCCGCGCCCGACCTGGTCTCCGCGCAGCAGACCCGAGGACAGAACCTGCCGCCGGCGTGGGGATGGCCGGCTCGCGGCGGCGGGCGCGCGACGAACGTCGAACCCGGGATCATGTGGCAAGCAACGACCTCTCAGATCTGCGGTCTGTTTCCTTTCGCGGTGGCCGGCGGTGCCGCACCCCGCGGCGTCCCGGTCGGGCGCCACCTGCACACCGGTGAACCCGTGGGCCTCGACCCCGCCCACTGGCTGCGCACCGGCCTGGTGTCCAACACCGGCATGTGGATCCAAGGACAACCCGGCATCGGGAAGTCGACGATCGTGAAACGCCTCCTCACCGGCCTGGTCGCCTTCGGCGCGACCGCCGTTGTCCCCGGCGATGTCAAAGGCGAATACACCAACCTCGTCACCCATCTCGGCGGCACCGTCTGGCGCCTCGGCCGCGGACTGCACTCGTTGAATCCCCTGGATGCGGGCCCGTTACGCGCCGCCCTACAGGCTGCGGTCGGGACCGAACGCACCCATCTGATCGAGACGATCCGCGCCCGCCGCCTCTCGCTGCTGGAAGCTCTGGTGGTGATCGTGCGCCGCGCCCCGGTCACCGTCACCGAACGCCGGATGCTCGCCACCGCCCTCGACCACACCACCCCAGACAGCCCCGGAAACAGCCCCGGAAACAGCGCTGGGGACGGTGCCGAGCCGGTGATCGGTGACATCCTCGGAGTCCTGAGCGCCCCGCCGGCGGCGATGCTGGCCGTCACCGCCTCCGACACCGAGCCCCACTACCGCCGCGAGGCCCGCGAGCTGATCAACACCCTCACCCTGATCTGCTCCGGATCGCTGCGCGGATTGTTCGACCGGCCGTCCACCGTCACCGCCGATCTCGACACCCCCGCGCTGTCCCTGGATATTTCGGCGTTGGATCACGACGACGATGACGTCGTCGCCGCCGCGATGCTCTCAGCGTGGGCATGGGCGGCGGGGGTCATCGACGCCAACACCGGGCTCGGCCGGACCCGGACGGTGTTCCGGGTCCAGGACGAACTCTGGCGAGCGTTGCGCGTCGCTCCCGGGCTGGTCGAGCTCTCCGACCGCGTCACCAGGTTGGGTCGGCATCGCGGGGAGATCTCCGCCCAGGTCACCCACTCCCTCGACGACCTCGACGCCCTGCCCACCCTCGAAGACCGCGCCAAGGCCCGCGGGATGGCCGGCCGCAACGCCATCACCGTCCTCGGCGGCATGACCGCCGCCGACCTCGACCGCCTCCACACCATCACCCCACTCAGCGACGCCGAACACGCGATGGTGCGCGGCTGGGCCGCCCCACCGACCTGGGTCCCCGGACAACTCCACCCCGGCCGCGGCAAATACCTGATCAAGTCCGGCGGCCGCACCGGCCTGCCCATCCACCTCACCCTCACACCCGACGAACTCGACCTCTACAACACCGACCACGCCTGGAACCGGCCACCGGCCAGGGAGACAACACGATGACGATCACCAGCACCCAGAGCGGGAAGACCCGCCCGTGGCACCCACAAGCACATCCGGACGAAAGTGATGAACCCCATCACAACCCCCCAGAGAGGGCAGTGAGCTGGCAGCATCACCACCGCGATACCGGACCCACGTCCGATGGCGCTGGTGGTGCCGCCCCGGGCCAGAGACCCCCGACCGACCCGGGGCAGCACCACCAGCCACGCCCCACCCCCGATGACACCACCCGGGCCCGGCGGTGACCGCCCCGTGACCACGCCGCCGCAGCACCAGCCAGGGATCCCATGGGCCCAACTCGCCGCCCCGCTCGCGCTGATCGGAGTCCTCGCCACCGGGACCGGGGCCATCACCCTCGTCTGGTCGGCCGCAGCCCTCGCCGGACCGGACACGGCACCGGGATGGGGATCGGCCACGACGAAAGCCCTGATCACCGCCACCGGGACCGGAAACCTCGACCCACTCATCGGCCATGCCGGGTCACGACCGCTGTTCTGGACCGTCCTCGTCATCGCTGCGTTCGTCCTCGCCGCGGCAATCGTGGCCATCACCGTGGCATGGAGCGTGCGCGACACGACCCGCCCAGGACGACCCCCGAGGGCGCTCACCCGCAACGCTCTGCCCGGGATGCGCGGCCGCGCCGCCCACCAGCGTGCCACCGAGCTGCGACCGTCTCTGCTTCACCCACAGGCCACCGACCCGCACGACGCACAGCAACACCGGCCCCGGCAGATGGATGAGCGGGACCTCGGCATGCTCCTCGGCCGTATCCCGAACAGCATCCTGGACGGTGTCGTGGGTGGCGAGCGAGCACGGCGGGTCTACGCCTCCGAGGAAGACGTCATCCTGGTCATCGCCGGACCCCGCTCCAACAAGACATCCGCACTGGTCGTTCCCGCGATCCTGTCCGCGCCCGGGCCGGTGATCGCGACCAGCAACAAAAACGACGTCTACACCCTCACCGCACGCCTGCGCGCCGCCATCGACGGGGCCCGGGTGTGGGTGGCCGATCCACAGCACCTCACCGGCATCGACCAGACCTGGTGGCTCGACCCGTTGGCCCCGGTCCACGACCTCGCGGACGCTTCCACCCTGCTCGCCCACTTCACCGGTCCCACCACCAGCAGCACCGGGAGCGGGGAGTTCTTCGCCCAATCCTCCCGGCGTCTGCTCGCCGCCCTGGTCCTCGCCGCCGCCTACTCGGCGAGAGCTGGGGACCGCATCCCCACCGACCGCGCACCGGCAGGGGCGCCGGTATCGATCCGCGACGTCCGCCGCTGGGCCGCCACCGAAGACCCCACCCCGGTCGCCATCCTGCGCACCCACGGGTTCAGCGAGGTCGCCGACGGACTGCAAGCCCAGTACGAGGCACCCGCCGAGACCCGCGGCGGGATCTTCGCCGGCGCCCTGACCACCCTCGGCGCCCTGGAGAACGAACACGTCACCCGCATCATCACCCCACCCCAGACCTGGCGCACCCCACCCGAGAATCCCGCCGCCGTGGCCGAGCTGGATCCGTGGACCTTCATCGTCGGCCACACCGACCCCGACACCGGCCAGGTCACACCGCCGCGGGACACCCTGTATCTACTCACCCAGGACGGCCCCGGCTCCGGAGCCCCGGTCATCGCCGCCGTCGTCGACCACCTCCTGCGCATCGCCGCCCACACCGCAGCCGCCCAAGGCGGACGCTGCGACCCGCCGCTGCGTGTCATCCTCGACGAGGCCGCGAACGTATGCCCGATCGCGAACCTGCCCGACCTCTACTCCTACTTCGGCTCCATGAGCATCCAGGTCGCCACGTTCCTGCAGTCCTTCCCCCAAGGCACCGACGTCTGGGGCGCGGCGGGGATGAACAAGCTCTGGGGCGCCGCCACCATCACCCTGGTCGGGGCCGGGGTCACCGACCTCGACCTCACCCGCCACCTCTCCGCGTTGCTCGGCGACCTCGAACTCCCGACGGTCTCCCGTACCCATTCCAGCGGCGGTACCTCCACCTCGTACTCCACCAGGGACAAAGCGGCGATGTCGGTCGCCGACATCGCCGCCCTCGACAAGCGCTACGCCATCTGCCTGGCCACCGGGGCACGCCCCACCGTCGTCGAACTCATGCCCTGGTACCGCGAACCAGATGGCACCGGACACACCCACACCGACATCACCACCGCCGCCACCCAGGCAGCTGCCGAGATCCGCCACACCGCGATCACCCACCTCGGCCCCGACAACCCCCTCGCCCACCGCCTCCGACCCCACACCCAACAACACCACGACCAAGACGCGGACGCGAAGTCACCGTGACCAGCAGCAACAGCACCAGCCACACCGGCACCGGAACCGGCGACACCGAAGACCGTCGCGCTGATCATGTGGTGTTGATCGAGACGCTCCGCGACGACCACACCCTGCTCGACCGCCGCGTCGCCGCCCTCACCGACGAACTCGACACCCTCGCCGGAACCTTCGACCGGCTGGAGGCAACCCTGCGCACCGCACGGGACAGCACCCAGGACACCGCCGCGGGCACAGACGGCGACAGCGACGGCGACAGGGACGGCGACGAGGACGGCTGTGACGACAGGGACCGCCGCGCCGCACCGGACATACTGGTCCTGCTCCCGTGGGTCCGGCGCACCATCGCCGAGCGGTGCGAGCGGAAACTGCCCCAGGGGCAGGGGCGGATCCGGTGGTGTCGCTCCTGGTGGCGCCACCGTGAAGCCGTCGCCCGCTTCGGTGCCCTGTACCGAGCCTGGGGCGAGGCCACCGACCCCGAGACCGGCACCGGCACCGCCCTGGTCGCCTACTTCGAGCACCTCGACCATGCCCTCGAGGTCCTGATGAGCGACCACGGGCCCTTCGCCGCCTGCCCAGGCGGACAGCACCGCCCACCCGGCCGGGGCGACCCCACCGTCGGCTACCTCCGCCAAGACCCCCACCCCGACGAACCCGAACCCGAACCCGAACCCGAACCCGGCGAGGCTATGGCCACCGACGACGCAGATGACAAGGGGCAGCAGCGATGACGGCAGCGCCGGACGCCCCGATCAGCGAAGTCCCAGCCCTCGGGCTCGGCCGCGAGCAGTCCCAAACCTGGGTACGGCTCGCGCTGACCATCGCAACCACCCTGCGCCACCACCGCCTCACCCACGGCCGAGCCGCGTTCAGCCACCAACACGCCGCGCTGCGCCGCGGCGCCCAGTACGCGAGCGATCTCGACCCGCGCGTCGCGGCGATGGCCGCCGCCGACGAGACCGCCTTCCGCCACGCCGCAGCAGCCGGCTCCGCCGCCACGGCCGGATTCGAGTTCCTGACCAGCCCGGACCCGCAGTTCGGATGGACCGTCCACACCACCATCGGCCCCATCCCCGCAACCGCGCCCTCCGGCGGCCCGGGCCGCTGGGGCCTGTGGGCCCACGGCCAGAGCGGGGATAACGGGGGGAAAGAGCTGTCGGTGTTCGTCGTCGTCCCCGACCGCGACCTCGCCGCCGCGTTGCGCGACGAGGTCGCCCACGGCCAGCAACGCACCCTGCTCCAACTACGTGACCTCGGCGTCTACGGCTGCCTGCGCGCCGACCACGCCCGCACCCAGCTCCGCACCACCAACACCCAGTTCACCGAGCACGTCCGCCACGCCCTGCACACCGCCTGGCCCGACCACCCCGACCTCACCACCGCAGTCCTCCACAACGCAGACCCGGTCGGCCCGGACCCGGACAGCGCCGCCCCGAACCTCGACGCCCCGGACGGCGGCTCCCTCGAAGGCCTGCACCGCCGCCTCCGGGACTTCGACGAACGCGGCTACCGCCCTACCGACGTCCTGGCCGCGATCGACCCCGACACCCTCGACCGCGAGCGGCCCCGCGCCGCCCTGGCCGCCGCACTCGACACCCTGGCCGCCGACGGCATCACCGCACCTCAGCAGCAGCCACGCCCCCCGACCAGCGGCCACGACCGGGCCGCGCCGCCACAACACGGGACCGACCTTCACGCCGCAGCCCAGCTCCTACGCCGCCACCTCGACCCCGACACCACCACCGCGGTCACCGCGTGCCGGCACTGGCCCAGCCTCGCCCGCCGACTCCACACCTGGCACCACGACGACACCGCCACCAACTACCTGGCCGCTGAACTCGCCCGGGTACCCACCCAACGGGTCCGCGACGCCCGCGCCCCGGCGATCTACCTGCGCTCGGTCCTCGACCGCAGCATCACCTTCTGCAAACGACACGACACCGCGGCCGGAGACGCCGCTGACGCCAGGCAGAACACCGACGCACCGACCAGCACGACCCCGACGGCGACTACCGAGAGCACAGCCACCGAGAGCAGGATGGACGAAAGCACGGTGGACGAGCAGGTGCCGCCGACACCCTTCGACATCGGCCAGCTCGACTCGACCAACGCCCTCGACCGCGAAGCACTCCGCGCGTCCCGTGGCGCCGGCACCACAGCCGACGACGACTACATCGACACCATCCTCTCCTCCGACCACCCCACCGCGATCCAGCCTCCCGACCTCGCCGCCGCTGAGCCCACTCAGGAACAGCACAGGGAACCCGATCCTGACCAGCAAGAACCGGAGAACGACTCTGCCCCGGCCGCGCACCCCGACGACAGGGCCCCAGCCTCCATCACCACACCCCTCGACCGCCCAGCAGAAACAGACACGCCACCGCCCACACCGCCATTCCCGGTCCGCGGCGGCCGAAAACGACAGAACGCCCGCACGCCACGACTCCACCCCTGACTCGGCGAAAACGCGCATACATCACATTTCGAACTAACCTCGCACCGAACCACAGGTTCCGTCATTACGCGTGCGGGACGAGCAGCTGACCTTGCCCGGCTCGACGACTCCGTGCTGCACTACCGATCGTGCACCCGACGACGTACACACAACGAGGGACCACTCACCGCCCGCCGCCCGCGAGATGAGGCCCCCGAAAATCACCGCAGACCGTATTCGGTCGCTAACGACAGCCGCAGCGAACCTCCGACGCTGAACGGTGCCATAATTCTGGACTGATTCCCCTCCCCCCGGGCGGCACCGATACAACGAATACGCCCTCCCCCAACGAAAGAGTGGAAAGAAATCGATGGGTAGAGATGATTCACCCGGGTCTCACGATCCGGCAGGACCGGGCCTACCGGCGCCGAAGCCGGGGATCGTGTCGTTGCAGGCGTTGCGGTGGCACGAGATCGTGGCGGCGGCGGGCCGGTTCATCCGCGCCAACCCGGCAGCCGTGCTGGTCCCGACCCTGCTCTCAGCACTTGCCCTGTTCGGGATCGGCGGGCTGGCCGGCTGGTGGATCCTCGACCTCGACACCATCGCCACAGCAGCGGACCCGGCCGCCGCTGAAGCAGCCGCAGCAGCACCGGTGGCGACCTCACCACGGGACCTGCTGTTCACCCTCGTGCTGACCGCGCTGTTGTTCGTGGTCGCCCCACCCGCGCACGCAGTCGTGCTGTCCACGCTGCGTCCCGCCGTCCTCGGCCGGGACCGGCTCACCCTGTCCCAGGCCTTCACCGCGGCCCGCCCCCACCTGCGGGCCCTCTACGGAGTGTGGGCAGTCGTGGCCGCCCTCAGCCTGATCCCGACCCTCATCGAGACCACCGCCGCGATCCCATCCTGGATATCCCCGGACATCCCCGACACTGTCGGGACCGACACCATCACCGCAGTGGTCGCGATCCTGACCGTGGCCTCCGCCCTCCTGCTGATCTACGTCTCCATCCTGATCGCCCTCGCCCCCGCCGCCGCAGTCATCGAAGGACTCACCGCCGGGGCAGCCCTACGACGGTCCTTGGAGCTGGTCCATCGGTCCTGGTGGCGTTGCTTCGCCGTCCTCGCCGCGATCAGCGTGATCATCCTGATCCCCACCACCCTGATCACCGTCCCCGCCATCATCATCGGGATCGGGATCGGGATGATCGCCCCACCCTGGATCGCGATCCTGACCGCCGCGACCCCGCTGGCCGGGGTGTTCGCCATCAGCTGCAGCTACAGCATCGGCGCCACCGCCCTGCTCTACCACGACCAACGCATCCGACGCGAGAACTACGCCACCGACCTCATCCACGACGCCCGACAGAAACCGTGAACCCGTAACACCTACACCGACATCTGCGCGGACCTCGACCCGAGACCGGGCGATACCCGATGAGAACATCACAGCCCATGACTCCTACCGCCAGCACAACACCAGCAGCGGCACCCCCACCAGCGACAGCGCCGACACCCGAGCCGGCGGCGGGGCGGTCGGCGATCTTCCGGATCGGGATCGCGCTACTCGAGGTCGACCCCGAGGTCCACCGGACCGTCGAGGTCCCCGCCGAGGTCACCCTCGCCGTCCTGCACCAGGTCATCCAGGAAGCAATGGGGTGGGAGAGCTCCCACCTGCACAGGTTCACCATCAACGACACCTGCTACGGCATCCCCGACCCGGACTGGGACCCCGCCTGGGACCTCGGCGACCGCACCCACGACGAGCAGGCCGTCACCCTCGCCCAGCTCTTCCAGGTCGGGCAGGAAGCCGACTACGTCTACGACTTCGGCGACAACTGGCACCACACCCTGAGCGTCACCGCGCTCACCACCGCCGAGCCCGCAGTGCGCTACCCACGCTGTATCGACGGCCGCGGCGCCTGCCCACCCGAAGACGTCGGCGGCACACCCGGCTACGCCGCATTCCTCGACGCACTCGCCGACCCCGACCACCCCGAACACGCCGACCGAGTCCAATGGTGGGGATCAGACCAGTACGACCCCCACCACTTCGACCTCGACGCCACCAACACCGTACTGCACCTGATGCTGTGACACCCGCAGGCCGAACCCGGAGACGGTACCGGCTCCCCTACCCCCTGAGCCCGGGGCTGCGACCGGGAGGCTCGCCCCCACGCCCCCAAGACGCGGACCGCAACGGCGACACCGGCCCCACTGGACGAGACAGATCCTGACGATCCTGCACCAACACCGAGGACCGAGCCACCGACACCGCCGCAGCATCCGCCGAAGCCGGGACAGCAGCCAACACCACGCAACCCCGCCGCGCCGCCGCCGCCTGCGCCGGCCGCTGCTGGGCCTCCCGCAACGCCGCGACCTCCGCGACCACCGCCGCCACAGCCACGATCAACCGGCCCGCATCCGCCTCACCGGAGGCGCCCAGCCCCCGGACCGACGCCAACTCCCACGCCGCCGACCGCAACCCCGCAGCGACCGGAGACCACCGCAACGGCAACACCCGCCCCGGGACCCGAGTCGCCCGATCGAACACATCCCCCGCCGCACCCACCACCCGACCCTCAGGATCCTGGACCGCGGTCACGACACCAACCGCAGCCAGCATGTCCCCCACCGCGTGCGCAACACCATCCCCGGCGCCGTCAGGGAGTTCCCCCGACGACGACCGCGCAGCCGACAACGCCGCGGTCGCCTGCCCCATCGCCGACACCGCACCGGCCACCGCCGCAGCGCGGCGCTCCGACGACACCCGCCCCTCCGACACCCGCACCGGCGACCCCACCGCCGTACGGCCTTCCACCGCTGCCGCCGACTGCCCGTAACCCGACCCCGCTACAGCCGACGCCCACCGCGCTCTCAGATTCGGCAACGACAGATCCGCCGCCAACCGCCGACCCGAGAACCACACCGACCGCCCCTCCACGTTCTTGTCCCCCGGCACCGACACCGCATACCCCACCATCCCACTCGCCCGATCCCCCGCCGCCGCGTAACGAGGCCGCACCGACACCCCCAGCCCCGACAACACCGACACGAACCCCTCCGCATCCCGCGCCTGCACCGCCGCCGCCCGCACCTGACGCCGCAACCACACCCGCGACGGACCTTCCCACCCCAGACGGGTGGCCTTCTCCAACTCCGCCCGCGACGGCCCCGACACCGACGACCGATCCGCCGCCGCCGTCCGCGTCAACTCCAGACGCTCCTCCCACACCTGACATGTCTCACGCGCCCGACGCCGGTCAAACGACGGCGACACCCGCCGCCCCGACACCTGCCCCACCAACACCGCCGCCACATGCACATGATCACCAGCGTGGCGGATCGCGACCCACCGGCATCCGTCCAGATCACCCCGCCGTGCGATCCCCGTCCGATCCATCAAATCCTCGACGACCTCAGACCACTGCTCATCACTGAGCTCCGAGTCCTCCGGAGCGCACCGCAACGAGCAATGCCACACCGGGCCCTGCTTCGGTCGCCTCTCTCCCCCCGCCTGCGGTCTCAACGACACCCCCGCCGCGACCGCAGGATCGCTCAACTCCGCCACCACACCGGAGACATCAAAGCTCCCATCCGCACGCAGTGACGGCTGATGCACCTCCACACAGCCATCCCACGCCGCAACCACCCGCTGATCGACGTGCTCGTTCGCCCGCCCGGGGCCCATCAGGTAGTAGACGAGCCCACTCAGCCGCCACCCCCGACTGATCTTCGCGATCACCGCGCCCCTCCGGACCCCTCCGCGACCGAACCCGGAACCCACTGAGCACGAGACCGCGACCGCACCACCGCACGCTCCACCCCCACCTGCTCATCCACCACCGCGACCGACGCATCAATCCGCTCCACCGCCCTACCGACAAGGTCCAACACCCGCCCCGCCGACACCTCCACCACGCCATCGACGTTCGCCACACGAGCGATGTCATTGAGATTCCCCCCCACATTGCGCAGCACCCGACGGTCTTCCATCAACTCCGCCCGCAACCCCATCAACGCCTGCATCCGCGCACCCGACAACCCCGCCGACCGCACCGACACACCTGACCCAGCCCCGTCAACACCCGCCGCATCAGCCTCCGCCGACCGCACACCCGCCACCCCCAACCACGCCCCCACAGCCATCCCCGACCGCACCGCCGCCGCCTCCACTACAACCCGCTCCTCCGACGACAACCACACCGTCAACGAATGCGGACGCCCCCCCACCGCACGCCCACGACGCATTCCCGCCATCCGCTCACGACCTCCTACCCACTCAAACCCAGCACACCCCCGGGCGAGAGCCCGAGGTGAGTGTCGCACGACCGACGACCCGACGCGTGTTTTCTACTAGAAAACACACAACTTGCTCCGCCGCAGGCGACACCCACCCCGCTCCGCCGCAGGCGTCGCGGTCACCTACCGTCGACCAGACCTACCCGTCAGTAACCGTGTTTAGGTGAAACCCATGCACACGACTTCCCGCACACGACGCGCCGGTGCCGCAGCACTCCTCGCCGCCGCCGCACTCACCACCGCCGGCGCACTCGCCACCAGCACCACCGCCGCCGCGGCCCCCCAGCCCGCCGCCGCCCAGCAGCCCTACTACGAGGTCTGGGAACCCGGACAGCACCAGCCCCCGCACCCCACCGCAGGAGTCCACGTGCCCCGACCCGACACCACCACCACCGACACCGACGGCCCCCACGCCGTCGGCCCCCTCCCCGCCACACCCGCCGCACTCACCACACCGACCGACCCGACTGCCCCGACCACGCCGACCACGCTGCCGATGCCGACCGGCGCCACCACCGCACACCCCCTGCAGCAGGCCCTGATCGGCCACTGGACCCCCACCCACGACACCACCGCAGGACGAGCGTTCGTCGAGTTCACCCCCGACGGACACTGGACCGGCTCCGACGGCTGCAACCACCTGACCGGCACCTGGGGCGTCCACACCGACGGCACATTCACCGCCACCGCCAACCCGACCACCCTCATGACCTGCGAGAACATCCCCATCGCCGACTGGCTCACCCAGACCAGCCACGCCGACATCACCAACAACACCCTCGTCCTGCGCGGCCCCGCCGGCGACGACACCACCACCGCCCTGACCCGCCACCCCTGACACCCCGGCACCGCACCCACGACAACACCCTTCCCCCACGCAGTGCGATACGTCACACTGAAGGTGTTCGGGTCTTCAGGGTCTTCAGCGGTCGCACCCACCCGGCGCGCTGGGGAGCGCACGCCACCCGCGACCGCCCACCAGGGCCGGGCCGCCCACCCCTCCGGCGACGGCCCGGCCCACCCCCTCACCCAGCACCCCCCCGCCGGACGCCCCCGGAGGTCCCCGGAGGTCCTCGGAGGTCCTCGGACTGCGCCGAACCAGGACAGATCAGGACACACCAGACATAACTACAGTGCGTGACACGACCGTGTCCCGTGTCCGATCAAATGCCCCATACGGGTGGTCGAGACTTCGACCGCGGAAACAGTCCGCGCGCGCCGCGCGCGGGCCGGGTGACAGTGTTTGACCTGCAGTTACCCCACCTGAACCCTCTCGTTGCAGCTGGCACGGGCTCCCCTCGTATCCGACGTGCCAGCAACAACCAGGAGGACATACCCCATGTGGAAGAAGACCGGGATCGTCGTCGCCGCCTCGGCCGCATCACTGATGGCGCTCTCGCCGGTGGCCATGGCCCACGGCACCCACAGCGGTGACCACGGTGACGGGATCGACAAGAGCGCCGAGGGCCTGATCGCCGGCCTCAACGGCAACAACGTCAACGTCCCGATCCAGGCCTGCAACAACAACATCCCGCTCAACCTCATCGGGCTGCAGGTCCCCATCGAGGACGCCGCCGCCGCGAACGGCCTCACCGGCGCTCTCGGGATCCTCGGATCCGGCACCGCGAAGTCCGGACACTCGGTCACCGACCAGTCCGACAACTGCGCCCAGACCGGCGCCGCCGGAGACACCGTCAAGGGCCACAAGTAACAACCCCGACCCCACGGCACGCTGGGTAGAGCCTTTACCAACCCGGCGACCACGCGGTCTGCTCGCCTGACCACCAACAGCACACAGACCGCACACAGACAGAGCCCCGCCCCGAGGGACCACGGCACTGACGCACAGGGTGCCCACCCCCCGGAGCGGGGCTCTCCCACATCCCCTGAGGTTCCCCCGCTTTGCCGGAGTGTCTGAACACTGGCTCGATCTTGAGAACCAGGAAGGAAGACACTGAGTGTTTTCCAACCTGCCGTTCGTGCGGGTCACAGCGACGCTCCCGCGGTGTCCCCCCACCGGATGATCGCCCGCATGACCTGCGGTAAGAGCATCCACACGCGCACCTCCGCTGTTAGCGAGCGCCTGTCTCTTGGTGTCGTCAACCAGGACGAAAAACGCTCACTGGTGCCGGCTCCGACCCGAACCGGCGGCTCTACACCCGCCCCATAAAACTGGAAACGATCCAGAAAACCCCCAGGCCCCCGGGGGGCCGGGCACAGCGGATCAGCCCGGACCGAGCCCACCACGACCGGGATCGGTCAACTCCGGATGCGCCCGCAGATACGCATCCCGCACCTGCCCCGACAACCGCCCCCGAGCACCCACCGCATACCCCTGAGCCTGCGCCCACGCCCGCACCACCCCCACCGACGGGACAGACACCGCCGAGGCAGACACCGCCGGGACAGACGGGACGGCCACCGCGACCTCACCACCGGAGTCAGCAGGGCCGGCAGGGCCGGCAGGGTCGGCGAGCGGCCACAACGCCAGAGGGACATCCCCGTCATGGGCGACGCCACGCCGGGCCGGCCCCCGACGACTCCGAGAACCAGCAGCGCCCGACCCAACAGCACCGGCCGGCGCCGCGCCACCCGCGCCTGCCGGGCCACCCGCGCCGGCCGGGCCGGTCGGGCGGTCCGCGGGATCCCCGACGTCACCACGAGCAGCGCGGTCACCACAACCGGAGAGGTCACCACAACCGGCGCGGAAGCCGAGGGAACTGAGGGAAGCGAGCAGCGTGTCGGTGACCACCCGAGCGACATCAGTGTGAGCGTGATGATCCAGAAACGCCGCCACCACCCCCAGAGCCGACAGCGCATCCGCTTCCCGCTGCCCCCACACCGGATGCGGCTCCACCCCCCGCGCCGCCCGCCGAGCCGACCGCACCGCATCCCCGACCCGACGAACCCGCACGATCTCACCCACCGCAGCCCCAGCCGACGCAGCCCCAGCCGCCGCGGCAGCAGCAGCGTCGGCGTCGTCGGCGTCGGCGTCGGTGTCGTCGTCGTCGTCGTCGGGGATAGTCATCCGCCCCTACTCACCGGCCGGGCACCGACCCGGCCGACGCAGCGAGATAAGCCGCCCGGACCTGCGCTGGGAGCCGGCCACGCTCCCCGACCACATAACCGTTCACGCGAGCCCACTCCCGCACCACCCGCGCATCCACCCCACCACCAGCCGGACCAGTGGCAGCCGGACCAGTGGCAGCCGGACCACCAGCAGGCTGAGGTGAGGCATGATCCGGGCCGGCACCACCCGCAACGCCGCCGTGCCGCCCTGACTCAGGGACGAGAGCAGAGGCAGGGGGAGCAGAGGCAGCGGCACCCGCCGATACCGCAGGCGGGGCCGCTGCAGGCGGGGCCGCCGTAGCGGCGACAGCGGCGGCGTCCATGATCGGGCGCAAGATCTTCGCCACCGCATACGCAGCAACATCACACGCCTTCATCTTCGCCCCCTCCGTCGCCGTACACGTGACCACCTCACCCGCAGCATCCCCGACCAACAGCCGCGCCGACACCGTCGCCGCGAACCCCTGCGGATGCCCCGACTTCCCCACCCCCGCCGGGACCGCACCGATCTCCAGATCCGTGATCCGCTCCACCTGCCGCCAATGATGCAACAACGCCCGCGGAGACGTGTACTTCCCCAACACCGGATCCTGCCCCGGCTTCACCCCACCCGGCACCACCCCAGCCTTCCCACCAGCACCCTTTCCCCCGGCGCCCTTTCCCCCGCTGCCCTTCGGGCCGGTCGGCTTCCTCTGCCCCGGACCTGTCGAACCACCGCCCACACCGCTACCCTCACCCCGAGCAGACCCCGCCCCAGACACCACACCAGCCGTAACACCGGCAGTGACGTCGGCAGAGTGTCCCGCGCCCTGGCCCACCTGCGACGCCGCCGCGGCCTGCACCGCGCTGGCGCCAGCACGTCCCGCCCCAGCCGCCGGAGGCGGGACGCTGCCCGGAGCCGCGAACACCGGCGTCACCGCCGCCCGCGACGCCGCAGACCCCACAGACTCCGCAGTAGATTCTGCGGAGTCAGGTACCACCGCGACCCCCGCGGCCTTCAACCACGTCCGCAACGCCGCCGACGGCACCTGCAGAACATCCGCCGCCGCCTTCGCCGACATCCCCCGCCGGATCATCGTCTCCGCCCGCTCCAAAATCCGAGCACGATCCCGCTCCGCATCCGCCGGCGTCCCCAACCGCCCAGCATGCTCCTTCTCCCCGAGCTTCAGATCCTCCGCCGCGGACAACACACACGCCAACGAGCAGTACATCCCCAACCGCAGATGCCGCCCCCCACCACCCGGGGAACGCTCCAACAAATACCAACCGGTCGGGACGCTGATCCCCGCCGCCGTCAACTTGCACGAACGACAAAAATACGACCGCTCCACACCACCAGCCGGCGACGGACCCCACGGCCCCCGCCCCGACCCAGACCCCGCCCACCGATCCGGCACACGCCGCGCCGACGACTGCCGCGACGGCTGCCGATCCGACGAACCCGACCCCGACGCCCTGGAACGCTCATACCCCACCGCAACCCCACCCATCAGAAATATCCACAGACCGAATTTCGCCCACGGTAACCGGACACGGCACAACACCGCCGGGACCCGGCCCCGACCATCCGCACCCCGGGCCACATCCCCGGCCGGTCCCAAGCCGGTCCCGTTGCTGGCAGGGCCCCGGCAAAGTCGCGATCGGCAGCAGCGGACGGCGCAGACTGACCGCCGCGCCACACCTACCTGGGGCCAGCTATATCACCACTCTGCGCCGACGCGCCGCGGCTCGCTACAGGATCATCTAGTGCGTTGACCACGAACGTTCACCGGTTTGGCGACACGCCGGGTGATGTCCCGGTCGAGCAGGTCGGGAACTCCCACTCTCGGCGCTGAGGTTGCGTCGGCGGCGGGAGTGGGGGCTTCGGAATGGCTGGACCGGTCAGGGCACGACGGCTGACCGAGGAGGAGGGGCGGCGGCTGACCCTGATCGTGCGCCGCGGGCGGGGGAACCCGATCCGAGTCCGTCGGGCGTCGATCATCATGGCGTCGTCGTCGGGAACCCCGGTGCCGGCGATCGCCCGCCTGGTCGCCGCCGACGAGGACACCGTGCGCGATGTGATCCACGCGTTCAACGAGCGGGGGCTGGCCGCGCTGGACCCTCAGTGGGCGGGAGGTCGTCCCCGCCTGATCAGTGCCTGATCAGTGACGCCGACATCGCGTTCATCGTCACGACGGCCACCACCCGCCCGGACAAGCTGGACCTGCCGTTCACCCGGTGGAGCATCCGCAAACTCGCCGCTCACCTGGGCCGCTGCCACGAGCACAGGATTGTGATCAGCCGTGAGCGGCTGCGGGTCATCCTGCGCGAGGCCGGGGTCTCGTTTCAACGGACGCGAACCTGGAAGGAGTCCACCGACCCGGACAAGGACGCCAAGCTCGACCGGATCGAGGAGGTGATCAGTCGATTCCCGGGCCGCTGCTTCGCCTTCGACCAGTTCGGGCCGCTGTCGATCCGCCCCTGCCACGGGGTTACCTGGGCACCGGAGACCAAACCGACCCGCCTGCCCGCGACCTACACCCGCACACACGGGATCCGCTACTTCCACGGCTGCTACAGCCTGGGCGACGACCAGCTCTGGGGCGTGACCCGACGCCGCAAAGGCGGCGACCACACCCTCGCCGCACTCCAGTCGATCCGCGCGGCCCGTCCCGACGGCGCACCGGTCTACGTCATCCTGGACAACCTCTCGGCGAACAAGACACCGAAGATCCGGGCGTGGGCGGCCTGGCACAAGGTCGAGTTGTGCTTCACCCCGACCTCCGCCTCATGGGCGAACCCGATCGAGGCCCAGTTCGGGCCGCTGCGCACCTTCACGATGAGCGCGTCGAACCACCCGAACCACACCGTCCTGGCCCGGCGGCTGCAGGACTACCTGCGCTGGCGCAACGCCAACGCCCGCCACCCCGACGTCCTCGCCGCCCAACGACGAGAACGCGCCCGCGTCCGCAGCGAACGCCAGCAGCGCTGGGGCCGCCCCAGCACCGCTGCATGACCAAACCGGTGAACGTTCGTGGTCAACGCACTAGCGACTCTGTCGGGGACCTGCGTTTCCTTCGCCCGGTGCGGGTCAAGACCGCCGGTCTCGGCCGGCCCCCGCGGCGGGCGCCGGCAGCACTCTCGGGCGTCCAGCACGTGTCGTGCGACCCCGCGCCGTCCAGGCGGCAGCGATGCTGCCCGCCCCGGCCGCGGTAGGTAGAGAAGTGGGTATAGAAAAGGAGCTGGTCCCGGCACCTGCAGAGCGATCATGAAGGGGGCTGCAGGTGCCGGGACCGCCATCACCACGGGGAAGGAAGCCCCGTGGGAGTTCCAGGCGCGGCGGAGCCCGCCGCGCCGACCAGCCCTAGACCCAGGCTGTGAGGTCCATAAAGCCTGTGAGGCCTGTGAGGGTGGTCAGTCGTTCCAGACCGGGGGGCAGCTGATCCCCGCATAAGAGCTCGGCTGCCCGGGGAGCTTGGACTCCTTGGTGTGGTTGACACACCAGTCCTTGACCCAGTTCCAGTCCTTGTTGACCCGCCAGGGCTCATCAGCCATGTCATCGCCGGACTTGCCCTGACCACCGGCCGCGCTCCAACCCCGGTTGTCCACCGGCGCCGTCGGCACCACTCCCTGACCGGGAGCCTGACCGGTGGTGTCAGCAGCCAGCGCTGTCCCGGCGAGACCGAGCATCGGCGCCGCAGCCAGCGCAGCAACCGCGAGACCACCACCGAAACGACGAGAGACCGTCATCACACACGTCATCCTTCCTCGAACACCGCGCACCACACAAGTTACTGCGCGTAAATCACGGTCACTCTAACGTGGCCATACTTGGAGGTCGGGACGCCCACTCAGCGACACGCTCCACCGACCGACACCACAGCCCGTCCCCCGACCACTCGCTGCTTGATCTCCTCCCGGGATCTGCTTCGGCACGACCAGCCCCCCTTCCAGACTCACAAGGAAACGGCCTCACACCGTGGACGCAACCTGGACGCTCCTGTTGACCCGTCCCCCAGGAAGTGGTAATCAGCTCATCACGGGACGCCCGGTGGGCACTCGATGGTGGCGCTCGGTGGGCGCGCAGGCCTGCTGAACTCCCCCGGGCGTGTCTCCTGACGGGTTGTTCATCTCCTTCAAGGGGCGTCGATGTCGCCGCACAGCCAGTACGACTCCATCGGAGCCGCCTACGACGCGGTGAAAGAGCTCCCCGCCGCCCGCTACGGGGAAATACCCGCTGTCCGGGCACTCCTCGGAGACCTCACCGGGCAGAAAGTCCTGGACCTCGGCTGCGGGACCGGCCATTACGCACGCCTATGCCGCGACCACGGAGCCCGACACATCGACGGTGTCGACAACTCCACCACGATGATCACCGAGGCCCGACGCCGGGAACAGCCCTCGGGGCTCTCGGGTCCCTCCCAGGCCTCTCCCGCCTCGATCACCTACCACGTCCACGACGCCGCCGAACTCCCCCACCTCGACACCTACGACGTGGTCCTGGCCGTCTACCTGTTCAACTACGCCCCCGACCGGGCAACGCTGGAGGCCATGCTCACCTCCATCCGAGCGAACTGCCGACCCGGCACCCGCCTCGTCGCGCTGCTCACCGACCCCAGCTCCCCACTGTCACGACCAGGCCTACGCCACTACGGCATCGAATTCGACATCACATCCGATGCCGACCCCGATGCCGACTCCGATGACGCGCAGGACTCGACCGCCACGACAGAAATTGTCTTCACAGCGCACTGCGACCCCCCGGTGTCGTTCCGGCTCCACGCACCGCACCCACACCTCATCGACGAATGCCTCCGCACGGCAGGGTTCAGTGAGATCGGGTGGGGCCGATGCCCGGTCTCCCCGCAAGGCCGGGACCTGTTCGGCGACGCCTACTGGGCCGAGTACCAGCACTCACCACCCTGGATCACCGTCACCGCGCTCGCCGGTGCCTGACCAGCCACGATCGACGCACCGGCCGGCGAGGACAGCGACACCCTCACCCAACCCCAACGCCTCGATCAACATCGAGGCATCAGCCCCGTCCACCGCCCGCGCCAGCACGACCCGCGCCGCCGCGGCAGCGACCTGCGGGTCATGACCTGCCTCGGTGCGATACCCCAACGGCACCATCCGGTCGGCCATACTCACCGCCCACCACCCCGAACTCCACCAGCAGCACCAGACGCGGACCCAGACGCGGTCCGGGCGGTGGCGCCACCGCGGGTGACCACATGCCGGATCCGCAACCCCACCAGCAACTTCGGATTCCACGCCCCCCGCACCAGCAACTGATGCTGCGACAACCACGCCACCGCCACCGGGAGCCGACCCTTCAGCCGTTCCCGATCCGCCTTCCCCAACCCGTTCGGGCCCGCTTTCCCCTTCTCCAGCAACGCCCCCACCACCGGGCCCAACGCCCGACGCACCTCCAACGACGGTGCTCGCCGCGCCATCACCGCCCCGATCCGCTGCTGCAACACCGCCTTATCCAGCGGATGCACCATCGTCAACGGTGTCACCTTCACCGGCCCCGACGACCCCACCAGCAGCCAGCCACCCTTCACCGCCTTCGACGCGTTCGGATCCGGCTTGGGCTTCGGAGGCGGCGGCGGCTGACGCTTCCGCTTCGGTGTCGGGCGACCCTTCGGCGGAACCTCCCCCACCAACCCCCCCACCGGGGCCAGGCCCAGCACACACACCGGGCCCGGGAACTCCTGCTGCGCCACCCCCTGCAGATACCCATCCCAGGACCGGCACTTCGTGAACGACGACAACTCCAGCCCCGCCGCCGCAGCGACCTGCGGCACCATCGACACCTCCGGCACCCGATGACACTGCCGCACCCGCAACAACAACCGCGCCGCCCCACCAGGCACCATCGCCATCACCACATCACCCACAGCCAGCTCATGATCAGCACCAGCCACGGTCGCGGTCTTCCGCCCATCGACCAGACGTGTCATCGACCCCCGACCGAAAATCAACACCGGCGCCGAGTCATCGCCACCCGCGCCAACAACACCAGAGTCAGCGGCAGAGTCAGCGGTCATCAGGATGTCCCCCCAGCCCGTCATCTCACCCGTGAACGACACCGATAATCGCATCCTGACGCTGCCAACACCCACACCAGAGCACCCACGACCCTCACCGACCCCGCCCCGGTCGGCGACACACCGACCCGGAGCTCGTCGTGATCGCAGCCCGCCCCCCGGGCGGGCGAGGACCGGAAGTGGCGCGGCGGCACCCGGACCCCTGACACGTCCTCACCGACCCACCGCCACCCGCGGCTCCCGCGACTCCCGCGACTCCCGCAGCCGCGACAAGAAGCGAGCACACCGTCGAGCACACCGTGGACGCTTCAACGAGAACCGAGCACGACCCCATCGTCACCCGACCAGGTGGCTGCTGTCACGACACACGACCACCTTCCGGTCACGCACAGTCCGTGATCTACTTCCATTCCGTGACGATCACACTCCCTGAACACGACCAGAGCTCCCCCCGACGCCCCCTGGTTCGACGCATCGTGACCGGGCTGGCCACCGCCGGCGCGCTGGCCGCAGCACTGCTCCTCACCCCCGTCGCACCCGCTGCCCACGCCGACACCCCACCGCCAGGACAGCCCTACGGCAACAGCGGATCCAGCCAGTCCACCGTGCGCCCCGGCGGGAACCCCGAATGCCGCCAAGGCGACCCACTGTGGTGCGAGATCGACGGCGGATTCATCACCATCCGCTTCTACGAACCCGGCACCTACGAGTTCGAGTTCACCATGAGCGACGCCGACGGCCGCGGCACCTACACCACCCGCCACACCGTCAGCAACAACGGCCACAGCGGCCCCGTCACCATCCAGGTCGTCAGCCCCTACTTCCGCGAAATGGGCTTCAAGATCGACAAATTCAGCTACCGCTGGTGACGGCCCTCCCACGACGACAGCTCGACCTGACCTGAGCTTGATCTTTAACCTGTGCACTGATCCTTTTCCAACCTGACGTTGGCCCTGGTCGGAAGCTTGAGACGCGACGTCGGAGGCTGGCGGAGTCACCGGCGTGACCTGCATCGACAGGGAACGGGCGGGCCATCGGGCGGCCTTGGAGGACGTCCACCCACCCCGTCCCAGCCAGGTTGAAAAAGGCTCACTGAGGCTTTTCCAACCTGGCCGCGGAGCGTCTGCAGAGCAGCACCGAAGCCGCTCCGGCAGCACGACGGATAACCGCTGATGCAGGTCAGCCCTCTACCGGCCGTCCCGGTGCGACGGCCCCGGAACGGCCTGACCTGGTCAAACGGCAGGTTGGAAAAGCCTCGCTCAAGATCGAGCTGCTCTACTGGCCCGGCACCACGTTCGCGACCCGCCGCGCCGCCGAGCACGCCCTGATCCGCTACCTCGACGGCTGGTACAACCCGCGCCGCATCCAGGCCCGCCTCGGCGGGCTCTCACCCGACGAGTACGAAGACAACTATCGTCGCGCCCAGCGCGACGCCGACAGATAACCCGCACTCCGGCGAACCGGGGGAAGCTCAGCTTCACTCGGGCGACCTGCGGAAGTTCCGCCAGCCTTCGTGTTCCGACCACGCGGGAGCTACTTCGGCGAGGACTTTCCCAACACGCACTAAAGGATATATGAATGTCAAACGTTTCCTTCTCGAAGGGCAAATTGACCCGTCGGCAGCTGGGGGCGTATTTTGGTGCAGGGGCCATGGCGCTCAGCGCGGGCGCGCTCCACGAAAAGCAGCCGTTGATGGAATTCATGGACGGGCATGTACGGGGCCTGCGATTGATTGTCCCAAACTCACCGGGCAGTGGATACCACATCAATGCCCAGGCCATGGCCGAAGCGCTCGAGAATGCCGATCTGGCTCACGATGTTGAAATTTTCAATGTTATCGGCTCCAGCGGCGTCGAAGGCCTCTATCGCCTCCTCGGTGATACCGGTAATTCTCGACTGCTGATGTCCATGGGGCTAGGCCTCATAGGAGGAGTGATTGCGAATAACGCTGACTCGTCACTGAGTGAGGCCGTTCCTATTGCTCGCCTCACGACAGAGCCTGAGTTGATCCTGGTGTCCGCCAATTCTCCGTACTACAACTTCAGCGATCTATTAAAAGATTGGAAGGACAATCCTTCTGCTGTTGCAGTGGGGGGCGGCTCCTCTCCGGGGGGGCCTGATCACCTGACGCCGATGCTGACCGCTGAATACATCAACCTGAAGCCAAAGCTAGTTCGCTACGTCGCCCACGACGGTAGAGGGCCCCTCCTGAGCGCGCTCCTCGATGGCAAGGTCTCGTTCGCGGCCGCAGGAGCTGGCGAGTTCGCCTACCAGCTCCGCACGGGGGAGCTCCGGGCCCTGGCGGTCATGGCCGACAGCCGCGTGAAGGGATTGGATGTACCCACTGGGCGAGAGTTCGGAGTTAATGTTGAAGTATTAAATTGGCGTGGCGTGCTCGGATCTCCTGGCGTAAGCCTGACAGAGCGATCTGGGCTGGAGCAACTCATATGGCGACTTGCAACCTCTGCTGAATGGAAGACTTATCTCGCCAGTAACAATTGGCAAGATGGGTACCTGTCTCCCTCCCAGTTCCACTCATTTTTGAATGTCGAGCGCTTGCGTGTTCGTCAAGCACTCGGCGAGATTGGAATATTATAACTATAAATTTTACAAACAAGGATGGAGTCTTTTCTGTCGTGTTTGTGCTGCATCTCGTGACGGCGAGTTGCACAACGACCCGAACACCTGCTGCGTGAGCTTCATCGACAGATTCACGGATCTCCGACAACGAGAACTGCGGCTCGTACACAGCCTTTTCCATCGTGAGTTCGCTGACCAGCGAACTCACGATGGAAAAGGCTCAGCGTGGACCACAGGTTCTCGGCGAGGGGTCAGCTCGACGCGTGAATGGACCGGGCCGGCCGCGCACAGGACGGCGTCACAGAGCTCGAACAGCGCATCCGCCCGCGCGGTCAACGAGTCGTAGAACTCCTGCCGGAACCCGGCGAGATCGCCCCGCCGAGCCGGAGTGTCGCCGAGCACCACCGGCCCGGCCACGGCACCGCCCCAAGGTTAAAGATCAAGCTGAGGAGCCTCGACCTCGGCCGCGCCAGAAAACCCGCCGTCGCCCTACACGCCGGTGGGGCGGCCCCCGGGGAGTCGGGGCCGCCCCACCCGGGGGAAGGCGATCCAGCGCTGGTCAGCCCAGGGGGATGACTCCCAGCGCAATCGCCGTTGCCATCATCACCAGCGAGCACACCGCAGCCCGCCAGATGACCTTCTTGTGGTGATCAGCCAGATCGACCTTGGCCAGCGACACCAGCAGCAACATCGCCGGGACCAACGGGCTGGTCATGTGCACCGGCTGCCCGATGATCGACGCACGAGCCATCTCCACCGGCGAGATACCGTAATGTCCGGCCGCTTCGGACAGGATCGGCAGGATCCCGAAGTAGAACGCGTCGTTAGTCAGGAAGAACGTCAACGGCATGCTCAGCACACTGACGATCACCGCGAACCACGACCCGATCTCCGGCGGCACCATCGCGATGATCCCGTTCGCCATCGCCGCGACCATCCCGGTCCCCGACAACACCCCGACCAGCACCGACGCAGCGAACACCATCGCGACCACCGCCACGATCGACGACGCGTGCGCGGTCACCGCCGTGACCTGATCAGCCGGGCGGGGGAAGTTCACGACCAACGCGATCGCCGACGCCGCAACGAACACCAGCGACAACGGCAACACATCCAACCCCAGCACCACCAGCAGTGCCACGGTCAACACCAGGTTGAACCAGATCAGCTTCGGCCGCAGCGTCGGGCGGGTCGGATCCAGAACCCCACCCGCATCGATGAACCCCACCCCCGGCGCAGACTCCGCCCCACCGACACCGATACCCCCGGCACCGGCGACCTCGGCGGCGGCGACACCGGCGGCGGCGTGCTCGGGAACCCGGTCGAACTCCGAGGCCACGACCGGCAGCGGCCGCCCCGCGGCGGCGAGCCTCTTCCGTTCCGAACGGCCAAGGAGCCAGGCCAGGACCAGCACCGTGACCATCCCCAGCACCATCCCCGGGATCATCGGGTTGAACAACTCCGAAGGCGACACGTTCAACGCCGTCGCCGCCCGCGCGGTCGGCCCACCCCACGGCAAAATGTTGAGGACCCCGTTGGCCAGGTTCGCCACCACCGTCAACGTCACCGGGCTCATCCCCAGCCGCAGGTAGATCGGCAACAACGCCGACACCGTGATGATGAACGTCGTCGACCCATCACCGTCGAGGGACACCGCGCCGGCCAGCACCGCGGTCAGCACCACCAGCCGGACCGGGTCGTTGTTCACCGCCCGCAACACAAACCGGATCAACGGGTCGAACAACCCGACATCGATCATCGTCCCGAAGAAGATGATCGCGAAGAACAGCAACACCGCCGTCGGCGCGAAGTCCTTCATCGCCGACGTGATCGCCTTGACGACCCCGTCCTCCCCCGACTCCGCGACCCCCGTACCGACCGCGACCAGAGCAAACGTCAACGGCACCAACACCAGCGCCAACGTCGGAGCAAGCCGCTTCGACAAGATCAAAAACATGAAGACCGCGATCATCGCGGACCCCAGAGCGATAAGCACGTGGACCCTCACCATTGTCGGTCGATGTGCGAACACTGGCCAGCCAGCCCCCCACCCGCAACATATGATCACAAAGAAACTAACGATCATGTTGCAGACCGAAACTCCCCGGCGTCCTCACCACCCTCACCGGACCGACGAAAACCCCCGTCACGGCACCAGCGCCGCAGACACCGCCCACGACGACTGCGACTGCGACTGCGACGACAGAGCCCAGTAGCGGCCGGTCTTGGTCACCAGCCCCGCAGCGGCGAGAGCGGTCAACGCTTTCGACACCGCCGGCGCCTTCCGCCCCGACGCCGCAGCGATCTCCCCGGTCCGAGAACACCCCGCAACCAGAGCGGCGTACACCTCGGACTGCGCAGGCGACAACCCACTCACCTCAGCACCGACCTCAGCACCGAGGTCAGCGCTGAGGTCAGCGCTGAGGTCAGCGCTGCTCCCGAGGTCATCGAGGCCGGGCCCATCGCCGGCCACGGGCCCCCCACCCCGAACGGGCACAGACACGACATCGGCGGCCGTCAACGCCGCCGGCACCGACACACCCGACCACCCCGGCAACACCACCGAAGCCGCAGACTCCACGACCGGGGCGACACCACCGCCGACGCCGACGCCACTGGCCCTGGTGGCGGTGCTGCGGCGCCAGGCGGCCAGTTTCGCCGTCTGAGCCTCCCACCGCGCCCTCGGCGACAGCCCCTGAGCCGGCTGGAACCGCAGAACCGCCGCCGCGGTGTCCGGATCCAGAGCGGCACCGGGCACCGACCGCACCCACTCCCCCAGATCAGGCGCCCACGCCACCCGGCCCATCGCCATCCGCCCACCCGAACTCGCGAAGCAATACCCACCACCGGCCGGCAACGACGTCGGCGCCACGGCAAGCCCGTCGACCACGACGTTCTCACTACGGTTCATGTTGCGGAACGCGAACAGGTTCCGGGCGGACAGGAAGCTCCGCAGCACCGTCGACCCACCGAAGTCCGGCGCCAGCAGAGACTGCGTCCCGACCACGACAGCGACCCCGTACTTACGGCCGATCCGCACCACCCGCTCCAACCGTCCGATGAAATCCGCCGCCACCAACACCGGATGCGTCGACAGCCGATGCAACTCATCGATGACCCACACCAGCCCCGGCAACCCCGGGGCGGGCAACAGCTTCCGCGCCGACGGCTGAACCGCCGGGTCCGTGATCGCCACCAGCACCCCGGGAACGCCGTCCGGGGCGGACGGGCCCTCAGTGAGCGTGGACTTCAGCAACGACCGCACCTCCAACGCGGCCTCCACCGCCCCCAGCTGGGCCAGGACACCCTCCGGGCCCGACTCCGCCCAATCGGCGACATCATTGAGCACCGGGCTGGAGCCGCCATCAGGGTCACCGTCACCGAAGAACACATGCCAGCACCCCGACGACGCCAGACCCAGCCCGATCGCCTCCAGACACGCCGACTTCCCCGACCCCGGCTCCCCGGTCACCAAACCGTTGCGCACACCGACAGCCTCCACCGCGTGGAAGACCATCTCGCCCTCCCCGTCGGCATACGGGCCCAACGGGATCGCACCGTGCTCATAACGGGGCCCGGTGAACGCGATCCCGCTCGAGAGCACGTCAGCGATGATCACCGTCAGCTGCGCCCAGCCCTCGTCATCGGGATACGGCTCCACCACCAGCTGTTTCCCCGACACACCCAACGCCGAGGCGATCCGGCCCCGACGAGACAGGATGTCGTCGAAACACAGCTCACCGGGCGGAGTCCGCACCGTCCACCGCACCGCCCGCGCCGAATCCGCACGGTCGGTCAACAGTGACCCGGGGAGAGCTTTCCCGCGGCCGGCGACGTTCTCAGCCCACCGCCACGCCAACCCGTCCCCCACATCACCGGCGTCCTCGTCGTGGCCCAGCACCAGGCCAGACGCGGGCACCGTGACCGGGTGAGCGGCCATCCAACCCGACCAGCACGCCGCCGATCCCGCCGCGAGCGCGGCGAGCAGCGCCGGATCCGCCGGGCCGACCACCGCCGACGCCCCCACCCACACCCCCGCACCCACCACACCCGCCCACGACGCCGTCGTCCACGACGACGGGATCCGGCGCCGCCACCACCCCCGCGCCCCGGCCACCCCGGCGGACACAGTGAGCCCGGCACCAACGGCGGTCACCGACGCCGCAACCGGCCCGCCCGAGACCGCGACCAGATCACACACCGCCCAGCCCAGCGCCCCAGCCGCCGCGGCCGCGGCCGTGGCCAGATACGGCACCCGCCGCGCCCACACCCGAGCCCGCACCCGCTCCGCCCGCTCACTCACCACAACCTGACCAGGGGATTCCCGCCGCAACACCGACCCCCGTGCCCGCACCACCACCTCCCCACCCGCGACAGGCTCGGCGGCGGTCAGGCGCTGCAACGCCGCAGCCAGAACCTCCGGACTCACCCCAGCCGCACCGGCCACCCCTGACTCGATCGCCGCACTCATCGATCCTCCAGACACTCAGCCATTCAGTGCTGTTCGGTGCTGTTCGGTGCTGTTCGGTGGTGCCCCGCACCGCCACGACACGGACGCTCGACGACCGGTACCCACGTACCGGTTTCCGAGGACGGGGCTGACCCCGATGGGCTCCGACCTGCGCATTCACAAGCCAGAGCCCATCGAAGACGCGTCAGGTGCGGGTGCCGATGTAGGTGCCCGACACCGTCGCTGCCAGGGAGTCATCGGCCAGGACCTGGTCCTGGGTCGACAGATGCCGCGCGAAATGGGACTGCGCGCTCGAGGCGCTGTCGCGGAACAGCGCCGCGTGCTCCTGCATCTGCCCGAGCAACGCGATCGGGGCGCCCGACACCCCCGCCGAGGACAACGAGGCCACAGACTGCTCGATCTCGGTGAACATCCGCTCAGCCAACCCGCGCATCTGCTCACAGAAATGATGCGCACTCCCCGGATCCAGGGTCTCCCCACTCCCCATCGACGCCCCCGAAACGCCGACACTGCTGCTGCTGGCGCTAGCGCTGGTGCTGATCGCGGTCATCAGACCGTCCTTCCCATCGTCACTACTGGTCACGTCACTGCCGGTCACAGAGCTGTTGGTCGTGCTGGTCGGGTCCGGGCGGTGGAGCGGATGCACCGTCGCCCACCCGACACCCACACCGCTCTCGGTCTCGGTCTCGGTCTCGGTCTCGGTCTCGGTCTCGGGAACGCTGCCGTCGGTGGGCAGGTCCTCGGCTTCCTTCCCCGCGGGCTTCTTCCCCGGGGCCGTCCCGGTCACGGGCGGGTCGACGGTGATCACCATCAGCTCCTCCTCCGGAGTCCGGCCGGTGTCACGTTCCGCGGGTCGTGGCGGTCCCGGGCGAGCCGTCCACTCGCCGCGGCCACCCGCACCACGCCGCCGCGTCGTCTGCCCGGCGCGGTCGCGCACCGCGCGGGCCCAGCGTTGCCGCCGCAGCACCCCGGCCGCGGCCCGCTCATGACGGCGGCGCCGGCGCTCGGTGGCGTAATCCCAGCCATCAGCCCACCACGCACCCAACGCTTGCCGGGCCGGGCCGGGCTCGCGCCGACCCCGCGGGTGCGCGATCCGCTCCGCCACCCGCCCGGCCAGGGCTTCAGCGATCGTCGGCCCCAACCGGCGAGCGTCTTTCGCCATACGCCGTTCATGCGCACGTTCAGCACGACGACGCCGATCCCGCAGGCGGGGTGGCTCGGTGCCCCGCGCGGTCGCGATCACCTCCGCACCCGCGTATCTCACCAGGCCCCAGACGACCAGGGCGACCAGCAGGATCGTCTCCACCCGCGATCACCCGGTGATCCACGTCGACGCCACCGCACCCGCACCGCCGACCCCGCGAGCCAGGACGCTGTAGAAACCCGCCAGCAACGGCGCACCGGAGGCGACCGCGAGGGTCGGTGCGGTCAACGCCAGCCACGGATGCCACGACTTCGGGCGCGCGGTCTTCGGCAGGATGCCCTTCACCACGACCTCCAGCGTCGCGACCACACACACCGCCGCCAGCACCGTCCCCCCAGCCACGCCCAACAGCTGGGTGACCGTGGAACTCGCCCCCGACACCGTCGTGAACACCCGACCCAGCAGCGTGCCCAGTACCCCGCCGATCCCGGTCCCCGCGACCAGGAACAACGCGTTCGTCGTCTTCGCGCAGTTCTGGTTGTACTTCAGCCACCCACCCAGGACCAGCGCCAACGCCGCGACCACCCCGGTCGACGCCCACCCCGCCGCGTTCACGACGTGCCCCCGGCAGACGAGGCCCCCGACAGCCAGGTCCCCAGCGACGCCGGCGTCCAGTAGGACCAGGTCACGAACTCCGGCACCAGCAAACCCACGACCGGGACCTGATCCAGTACCGACGCGACCGTCACCGCCAGCGGCCCGACCGTCCAAAGCCGGCCCGGGGTCCGTGACGCCCACCCCACCACCCCCGACACCACCAGAGCGGGGGCCTGCACCACCCAGAAATGGACGACGGCGACCTGACGCACCATCGGATGCTCCGATGACGTCCAGTCACCACGACGGGCCAGCTCCAGACCCTCGGCAACGGTCACCGGACGCTCCACCACGGCCCGGCAGCCCGCCACCGCATCGACAACTGCTCTCGACACACTGCGGGCGAGTCGCGCCCACCACGGCGGCCCCGCCGCCGGGACCGGACCCCACCCCGCCTTCCCCGCCACAGCCGACACCTCTGGAGTCACCCTCGGCGCCGACTCACTCACCGACGCCGCGCTCGCCGCTGTACTCGCCGCTGTACTCGCCGCTGTACTCGCTGCCGCGCTCATCGCTGGGCCCTTCCCGTCCTCAGCGGCTCCCGCGCCTGCAGCTCCAGGAGCCGATCCCCCGCCGTGACCAGCGCCGAGGTCGCCGACTCGACCAGCCGCGACGCTTCAGCCGGGTCCGGATGCCGCCTACTCGCCGCACCCCGGGCGTAATCGAACGCCGCACACAGCCGCTCCACATCGCTCCCCGCCGCAGCGAAACGCACCACGAACCGCGACCTGCGCCGATCACGGCGACCACGACGCAACACCGTCTCCGCCTCCCCACCGGACAACACAGCGGCGCGACGGCGATACCCGCTCACCGCCGACCACCCCGACCCACACCACGCCCCACAGCACGCCGGTACTCACAAGCCCGGACCACCAGCCCGGCGACGCCGCACCACACCACCACCGCCGCCACCCCCATCACGACCCGCGGCACCGACCAGTCCCCGGCCGCCGGGAACATCGCCCCCACCAGCACAAACACACTGAACCCGACACCACCGGCACCGAGCAGCACCGGCACCGACGACACCACAGCCACCAGCCGCGGCACCCACCGCGACACCGCAGCCCGCACCGGATGCGGCGCGAACCGCGGACGACGCACCCGCACCCGCTCCGGCGGAAGCAACGACAACTGACCCGGATCGCTCGGGAGACCCGACCGGCCCGACGGGTGATCCAGCGAATGGACCGGCGAACGACGAGAAACCTGACGAGACAGCCCCGATGACGACACGACAACAGACACGCAAACCTCACCCCAAAAAGGAAGAAGCAGGAGATAACGGACACCTTCGCTCGCACAGCCACCCCTACAGCAGCTACAGCCAGACGAAGACAGCCCGAGAAAGAACGAGACAGAACCAGACAGACACTCACACCGAAACGGTCAGGACTGACCGCCCGGAGGGGGCGGGGACGCAGCCCGGCTAGGCCAGAGCAGCGACCCGGACACCGTTCACACGCCCCGCCGCCGCACGACCAGACGCCGTCGGCGAACCGAACGCCGTAGCGGCGGGCGACGCGGCGGTGCGGTGCAGGAACGCGGTGACGTGGTCATAGGCGTCACCGGCCAGCTGAGCCCGGGACTTACCCACGCCGAAGGTCTTACGGATCGCCTCCCGCGACACCGACCCCGCACGCTCCCCCGACACCCCCGGAGCAGGAATCAGACCATCGGCCACAGCGCGGCGGGTCCGCTCATAGAGCACCACCGTGTCCGCCGACGCCTCATCCAGACGGGTCGGGGTGAGTTCGTCATACAGGTCGGCGAAGATCGGCCGGAACACCGAATGCAACACATGCTGGACAACGACCGCGGCGGCAACCAGCAGCGGCGGCAACACATGAGCCAGGGTCGACCCCGGGTCGAAGCCATACCGCACACCCCACGGCACCACCGTCAGAGCAAGCGACGCCCCAGCCAGACCGGCGTCCAGGGCATACAGGCCGCGGGGGATCCGGCGGCCGTGCTGCACCGCAGTGAACCCGACGAACAACGACACGACCAGCAGCACCGACGCCAGAGGCTCGATCAGGTAGCCGTACCACGGGCCGTCGACACCGACCACACCGTCATGCACGGTCACCGCCATGAACAGCACACCCGCGGCGATCAACGCCGGCGGCACCATCGACAACCCGACATAGCGCCGATACGTCGACGTCAGCCGGCGATCGGGGTTCAGCAACCGGTCCCGGTTCGCGACCGCACGCCCGGCCCAGCCGGCCTCCCGACGCTCCCCACGAGCAGCGGCGATCTCACCCATCCGCACCCGCCGGGCCTCCGCCCGCTCCGCGCCACGCAGCTTCTCGGCGACCCGGCGGTCCGCGCGGCGCTCACGCGCCGACCGCGCCTGCACCAGAGCCGGATCGTCCTGCAACGCCACGACCGCGCGGGCCTGAGCCACCTCACGAGCCAGCAACCGGGCCTCACCGATCAGACGCGGCGCCGCCACATCAGAGCCATCGGGACCGGCGCCCGGATCAGCGCCAGGGGCCGCAGTGGGGATCAGGCCCTCTGCCCACCCCTGCGGCCGGGAACCGTTCGAGCGAGAGCCGTTCGGGCGAGAGCCGTTCATCGGGCCCACCCCGGCGACCAGACCGACGCAGAACCACGCGGCAGCGGGATCGACGCCCACAGGCGATCGATCAGCGTCTCGGTCCACCCATCCGGGAACCAGCCGAGCCACTCACAGCCCAGACCCTCATCCGGAAGACTCGCCCCACCCGGGGGTGGAACATTGAACATCGTGCAGGCAGGATGCCTCACAGCCGATCACCTGTTTCGTTTCAGCAGGTTGGTTGGTGAGACCGGCGCCCCGGATCTATGTCCGGGGTGTCGGTCGCCCACCCAGCAGCAGCCGGGCGGTCTTTTCCATGTCTAGCACCCCGCCCGGCCCGGTGACAAGACCGGACCTCGACCCGCCGTCACCGCCCGGACACCCACCGCATCCGATACCGCACCCAGCCGACGGCCCATGCGGGACCCGGCGATCACAGCCGCAGCGGATGCCGCCGAGGGGAAATTTTCCGGGGCGCCTCGCGCGCGAGCGCGACGCGCGCCCACGCGCACATCGCGTTGAGACCCGCACCAGTCACCGACCACCGAGGAAATTTCCGCCAGGAAAAACCCCAGGCTCGCCCCGGCGGGCCCCGGCGTCGAGGGCCACCAGCAGCACCGGCCACGCACCCGCCGCGACCAGCCCGACAGGCTGGCACAACCGGCACCCCCGGCAGAGACCCACAGCCAGCGATCCGGCCGGACGCGAGCCGGCCGGCGGCGAGCCGGCGACCGGCGCCGCACCACGATCCGACCGAGGACCGCGACCGATCGCAGCAGCAACAACCACACCGGCGGCGGCGGCGGTGTCGGCGGCGGTGTCGGCGGCGGCGGTGTCACGTGTCGGACGCTCGAGAGATCCGGCGGCGCCGACCGAGATGCCGGCGAGGAAATTTCCTCGCCAGACACACCGACGGGCCAGGCTCAACGCGATGCGCGCGTAAGCGCGCGTCACGCACGCGCGCGAGGAGCCCGGGATTTCCACCGGAGACACCCACCGAGACACACAAGGAGACACCGCCGCGCAAACCTTGAGCGGGTACGGCCGAACACTCATGCACCAGGCGCTCGATAACACCCGGGACTGCGGCGCGGGACCGTGACGCGAACCTGGAGGGCGACACCCGCGCGGTCGCGGCGGCCACGCCGGTTAGGCGGCAGCCGGCGCCGTGAGCGACGGTGACGGGAACGGGGTGGCCCACGATCCGGCGCGGCAACCTCCCGGCCGGCCACAGCCGCTGGGTTCGGCCCGAGGTGCGGGCGGCAGCGACCCGAGGCGGCCCGGGATCGGCGGCGGATAGCAGGGCACGGGCGCGGCCGAACACGCCAACACCGAACGTTCCGACCCCGAACGTTCCGACACTGAGTGCTCCGCCGCGGACGACCCGGGCAGCTCTGCTCGCCTGGCCGCGCAGAAGGCGTCCCATGATCGCTCCACAGGTAGCGGGACCAGCACTTTCACCTCACGCATCAGACGTCGGGAGGTGCGTCGGACACGGCCGGATGACACCGGCACCGAACCCGGCACCAAGAGGAATCCCCAGGTCAAGGCGTCGCGGCCCTACGGGTCGCGCCGAGCGTCAGGGCCTGACGGTATCCATGATCGTTTCTGTGTGGCGTTTCCGCTGGTCCCGACACTTACCGACACCTGATCGCCCGGAGCGTCGCGGGCGGCGGGCGCGAGTGGTGACTCCCCCCGGGGCGGGCCACGTACGGATACATCCGCAGGTCAGAGGAGCGATCCAGGGAGCGAACACCTCACCCGGAGGGCCTCCGGCGCCCGGTGGGGCGATCATGAAACGGATCGTTTCCGCTGGTCCCGGTATTTGTCGACGCCCTGTCGCATGTCGGCATGAGGGTGGCGCGAGCGGCCGGCGGCGGTGAGCGGCCGACCTGAGCCTGAGAGAATCCCCAGGTCAGAGACCCAACCTCGCCGGGTCATCGACTCCGAGGGTCGGACGCGCGGAGCCGCTGGTTGATCATGCATCGGCTTGTTTCCGCTGGTCCGGGCAGTTGTCGATGGCGTATCGCCCCGGCCGGAGGTGAAGTCGGGGCCGGAGGTGTTGCTGCAGGGCGGCGGTGGGTTCGGGAGGATTCCCAGGTCGGTGCCGGTGCAGTGGTGGCGGGTGCCTGCCTGGACACCACTGGCGCGGACCCTTGCCTCGATCATGGTGTGGGGTGTTTGCGCTGGTCCGGGCGGGTGTGATGGCGCCTGGGTGATGGTGCCTGGGTGATGGCGTTGTGGGTGTGGACGAGGAGCGGAGCGAGGAGCCGATGAGGAATCGGGGGTGGGCGGCGGGGCAGGTTTTCGAGGTCACCGACGAGACCGCGCGGGCGGTGGTGGTGCCGCTGCAGGCAGCGTTGGAGGCCGAGGCGCGCGGCCCGGATGCCCACCTGCTGCAGGACTTCTACGTCGAGGGCGGTGCTGAGCTGCGGGAGCTGACCGGGAGTGCATTGGTGATGCAGGTAGTGGTCGGGGCCGGGGACCGGCGGCGGGGGCGGGCGGCGGCGCAGCGGGTGTTGCGGCGGGCGTTCCTTGCCGCGGTGGTCGATCCGGGCGGGCCGTTGGGTCATCTGCCCGTCGAGGAACGCGGCGACGCCGCGGAGGCCCTCTACGAGTCCACAGGGGCCCGACCGGTCGTCGATGAGGAGCCGATCGGTGAGCAAGTGGCCCTGAGACCTGACTCGTAACAGCCGCCGCGCAGCAGGCCAGCTTCGACAACTGCATCAAGATCGCCCCACAGGTATCGGGACCAGCACTTTCACCGCCCGCAACACGCGGCGCGCGGCACGCTGCACAGCGCTGGGTGGCACCGCCGGCGAAGTCCTTTCCGGGAGGGATCCCCAGGTCAGAGCGTCACGGGCGGTGCAGGTGTCCGGCAGCATGCCACCCTCCAACGTTCATGATCGCTCCTCTGGGCCGTTTCCGCTGGTCCGGGCACTTCCCGATACCCGCTCGGCGGGATCGGCGCGGGAGTGGCGCTCGGGCGGCGGCGGCAGCCGTGAAGGCCCCGGGTCGAGTGAATGCCCAGGTCAGCGACATGAAGATCCCGGCGAGCATCGCCGGGCAGGACCGGCAACGAGGGGGTCGGTTGATCACCGATCCAGGGGGTTTCTGCTGGTCCGGGCACTTGTCGATAGCATGTCGCCCTTTCCTGGCGGGACATGCGCGGCGCACGGCGACACCCAGGCCAGGGGCCTTCTATCGCAAATATCTGCAGGTCAGAGCCCTCGGAGCCGGGTCCGCAGGGCGCCGGGCGACACCGGAGACCGGAGGCGCGACCCCACATGATGATCATGGATTGGGGTCGTTTCTGCTGGTCTCACTACTTCTCGATGTCTGGTCGCGGTAATGGGTGCAGGGTGTGCGGGCGGCCGGTGCTGGGGCCCGGTCAGCCCGGCGGGTTCGCGAATCCCCAGGTCAGAGGGCTGTTCAGAGCTATCGGGCAAGGATGGATAGCAGCACCCTCCGCGGCGTGTGTCGATCATGGGGCGGGTCGTTTCCGCTGGTCGGGGTAGGTCAGCCTGGAGAGGGGATGCCTGGGCCGGGTGCTGGTGCTGGTGGAGAGTCCGGGTGGATGCGGTCAGGATGCGGTGGGGATGCGGGCCTCAGCAGGGCGACGAGGGAAGAGGGCGATATGCGGTCGTGGGTGGTGGTTCAGACCTTCGATGTTTCTGATGCGGCGGCGGAGGCGTTGGCGGTGCCGTTACGGCAGGCGTTGCGGGCCGAGCAGGCCGGTGCGGCGGGTCGGGTGGTGGAGGATCATGACGTCGTGGTGGGCGCGTCGGTACGCGCGGAGATCGGGCGGGCCCTGGCGGTGATGGTGGCCGTGACCGCTGGGGATCGGCGGCGCGGGCGGGTGCACGGCCGGCGGGTGCTGCGGGCGGCGTTCCAGGCTGCCGCGCAAGCCCCGTGGGGGCCGTTGGCTCAGGTGGCCGCCGTGGAACGCGCCGAAGCCGCGGAACAGCTCTACACCCGCACGGTGGACCGGCTGGTCGTCGCCGAGACGGCACCCGGGCCGCTGCGGCAGATGCTGAAGCAGCAGCTGGGCGTGGACCTGATCCGCGGCGGCTTCCTCTGACAGCGCCGGCCGTTCCGACCCGGCTCCCGGGTGACTGGCTGGGCGGCTGGGGCCCGCGACATGATCGCGTCGCAGGTATCGGGACCAGCGCTTTTACCGTACGCACCACGCGGCGGGCACCATCGCCGCTCGGCGGCGGTTAACACTGGCGGTGTGTCGAGCGTTCGGATCCTGGGCGGAGCTGCTGGTGTTCTCCGTGCCGCTCGTGTTGTCCTGGCCGGTTGTTGGTCGGGGACCGTTGATGACCGCAGCAGAGGTGCTCGTAGCGGGTGTGGCGGGCGTGTGACCGCTGTGGGTGACCGCTGGGTCGTGGGCAAGTCGACCCGGACCGCAGTCCGCGCTAGCGGGCGAGGACCGGAAGCGGCGCGGCAGCACCGTTCGTGCGACGCGGCAGCGCGCGGCCGGGTGCGGGTGTCGGTGGTGAGCATGACGCTCCGGTCGAGCTGAGGCGTCGGGACCGCCGGTCGGCGAGTAGAGCGGTGATCTGTGCGTAGGCGGTCTCGCGGGCGCCAACGGAAATGACATCGTGGTCGGGGACGAGCCCGGTGAGGAGTGCGTGGCGGTCGCGGGCCTGGTTACGGACCAGGAGGGCGCGGGCCTGAGTGCGCTGCTGGTCGTCAGCGTGTAGCGCGGCAACGGTGAGCTGGGTGTGGCCGTAGGGCAGCCGCTGCGCGGCGGCGTGGCCGTGCCGGGCCGCGAGGCCGGCGCGGTGGGTGGCGTCGACGTGGGGGGCGGTGAGGGGCCCGGACGGGCTGGTCCAGGGGGCGAGGCGGTGGCGGAGCCACGCCGTAGGCCAGCGGACCTGGGAGGCGGGGCAGCGCTCGACCCGGCGGGCAGGTCCGTCGGTGCTGGGCTGGTGTGCCAAGGCGTGGCGTAGGTCGTTGTTGGTCCATCCGGCCCGCCAGAACGGCTTGATCCGGGCCCGGATTGCCCGCGGCGAGAGCCGCGCGAGGTGTGGGTCGTCGTGGAGCTGTCGGGCTGCGGCGAGCATCTCCCCCCCGGTGAGCGGCACCCGGTCATCGAACCAGTCCCCGTAACGCCGGGCGTGGCAGGCCGGCTCCGGCCGCACCGGCCGCACCGGCCGGGCCTGCAGCCACGGCCGCGCAGCGGGCCGGGCCCCGGCCCGGGCTCTGGCCGGGGTGTGGATGATCGTTTTCGCGCGCGTGTGAACAGAACTCTTACCTTCGGTAAGAGTAAACCTCGTTGGGGTCCAACTTTCGCCGCGCAACGACCCCGGCGGGGCCTCGGACGGGCCCGCCGAGAAGCTTTCGGAGGGGATGTCGGAGGGGATGTCGCCGATCTCGGTGAGGGGTGCGTGGCGGGCGTCGTCGGGCGCCGCGGCGGTGTTCGACGCGGTGACCGCGTGGTCGGGCAGGCGGAGTTGGTAGACCGCTGCCCGGTTCCCGCACCGGCCGTGGATCGCGGTCTGGAGCGGCCCGCGGTACTGCGGGGTCGAACCGGACTCGACCAGCAGCAACCAGCCCGCCTCACGCAGCTTCGCGAGCCAGGACGCGACCGAGGACCGCGCCCACCCCGAAACCTCCTGCAAACGCGCCCAGGTCGGCCACGTGTAATGATCTTCCCAGTCCGCACGGCGGGCCAGCTCGTCGAGCAGAAGATCCGCACGGGGACGGACATCACCACGCAGCTCCCGATACCAGGCCGAAGCACGGATCGCGCCCACCCAGTCCCGGGCAGTCCGCGGCAGGACCCCGGCGGCCTCGTCGTCACCGGCCCCGGGAGCATCGTCATCGGTGGCAGCCTCGTTGGTGACCGACGCCCAACACCGATCACAGACCACCGAGTCCAACACCGTGTCCCGCGACCGCCCGGACCGACGCACACAACCCGTACACATCACCGGCGCCGCAGACACCGCCGCCAGCTCACAGACAGAACGCCACTCGACCCCGGCCACCGCGGCCGCTGTAGCGGCCAACTCCCCCGGAGCAAGCTCGACCAGAGGCCAGAGCCCGACGTCGAGACCGGCCCGAACCGCACACCCACAGACGCTCTGAGCGTCCTCGACCGGGGGGGTTGATGAGCCTTGACCGGTCGAGCTATGGTTGTCCTGCGCATGCAACGCGTATCCGCCCCTCTTGGTGGGGGCTGAAGGGATCGGAGCTACTACTCCGTTGCACTTCCTACATCGGGCCCGACCTCTTTAAGGGGTCGGGCCCGACGTAGTTCTAGCGTGCCTCTGATCCTCAGCCCGGGATGTTCAGTAGTTGGATGGGTCTAGGTCTGCATCGCGCTGATCCTCTCATCGTGCGTGTCGTGCGCCGAGAAGCCGAGAAGCCGAGAAGCCGAGAAGCCGAGAAGCCGAGAAGCCGAGAAGCCGAGAAGCCGAGAAGCCGAGAAGCCGAGAAGCCGAGAAGCCGCCCGACGGTGGATCCTAGCGGTTCTGGCGTGGGGTCGAGTGTCCGCCGCGCTGGTCCCGACCGAGCTCTTGTGTGTCGTTGATCATGCGATCATGTCCATGAGTGGATCGAGGATGTTCTGGGCGGCGCGTAGGTGTCCGACTGCGGTTGCTTGCGCTGGCGACTCGGCTAGCGGGTCAGCGACAGTCTGCGCGGCGTGGAGGACTTCATGAGCGGCGCGGAAGAGCTCGCCTCGGAGCCAATTATCGCTGGCGCCGCTTGCGAGGGCAGGATCGAGGGCGGGGTACATGTCGGGACCTCATCATCGTCTACTCGGGGCCGGCGGTCACCTGTTCGGCGTGGCGGTGCTTACTTGGGGAACGACGGCCACGGCGTCTAGTGACGCTCGGTAGTGCTTACCTCACCACACTGCACCACCGTCGTCAACGGGGTGTGTCATGCTGCAGTCCAAGGCTTGCAGGACGCGAGGTCGAGCGCGCATACCAAGGGGGAGACTGGTGGGTCAGGCGGCGGTGGAGCTGGGTGAGCGGCTGCGATCTGAGATCAAGGAGTACGAGCAGCGAACGGGACAATCGTCGCTGTCTATGCGGAAGCTGGCTCGACAGATGCGCGATGCCGGCGTGCAGATCTCACACGAGAGCCTGAGGCGAGCCCTTGCAGGGACCCATGTGCCGCCGACGATGAAGTTGCAGGAGATAGCCGCATTCTTCGGAACTAGCTTCCTGGCGTTTGACGTGAATCTCGACCCTCGTTGCGTTCGGGTGATGGGCCGCCTTGCGCGTCTTGATGATGCAGGTCGTGTGGC
>NZ_MCIJ01000002.1:58117-105103 GCF_001932315.1 Pseudonocardia sp. Ae150A_Ps1
CTCTTACCTTCGGTAAGAGTAAACCTCGTTGGGGTCCAACTTTCGCCGCGCAACGACCCCGGCGGGGCCTCGGACGGGCCCGCCGAGAAGCTTTCGGAGGGGATGTCGGAGGGGATGTCGGAGGGGATGTCGCCGATCTCGGTGAGGGGTGCGTGGCGGGCGTCGTCGGGCGCCGCGGCGGTGTTCGACGCGGTGACCGCGTGGTCGGGCAGGCGGAGTTGGTAGACCGCTGCCCGGTTCCCGCACCGGCCGTGGATCGCGGTCTGGAGCGGCCCGCGGTACTGCGGGGTCGAACCGGACTCGACCAGCAGCAACCAGCCCGCCTCACGCAGCTTCGCGAGCCAGGACGCGACCGAGGACCGCGCCCACCCCGAAACCTCCTGCAAACGCGCCCAGGTCGGCCACGTGTAATGATCAGCCCAGTCCGCGCGCAGCGCCAGCTCGTTGAGCAGAGGGTCCAACCGGCGGCGGACATCACGACGCGCCTGCTGATACCAGGTCGATGCCTCGATAGCCTCGCGCCAGTCCCGGGCAGTCCGCGGCAGGACCCCGGCGGCCTCGTCGTCACCGGCCCCGGGGGCAGCCTCGTTGGTGACCGACGCCCAACACCGATCACAGACCACCGAGTCCAACACCGTGTCCCGCGACCGCCCGGACCGACGCACACAACCCGTACACATCACCGGCGCCGCAGACACCGCCGCCAGCTCACAGACAGAACGCCACTCGACCCCGGCCACCGCGGCCGCTGTAGCGGCCAACTCCCCCGGAGCAAGCTCGACCAGAGGCCAGAGCCCGACGTCGAGACCGGCCCGAACCGCACACCCACAGACGCTCTGAGCGTCCTCGACCGGGGGGGTTGATGAGCCTTGACCGGTCGAGCTATGGTTGTCCTGCGCATGCAACGCGTATCCGCCCCTCTTGGTGGGGGCTGAAGGGATCGGAGCTACTACTCCGTTGCACTTCCTACATCGGGCCCGACCTCTTTAAGGGGTCGGGCCCGACGTAGTTCTAGCGTGCCTCTGATCCTCAGCCCGGGATGTTCAGTAGTTGGATGGGTCTAGGTCTGCATCGCGCTGATCCTCTCATCGTGCGTGTCGTGCGCCGAGAAGCCGAGAAGCCGAGAAGCCGAGAAGCCGAGAAGCCGAGAAGCCGAGAAGCCGAGAAGCCGAGAAGCCGAGAAGCCGAGAAGCCGAGAAGCCGCCCGACGGTGGATCCTAGCGGTTCTGGCGTGGGGTCGAGTGTCCGCCGCGCTGGTCCCGACCGAGCTCTTGTGTGTCGTTGATCATGCGATCATGTCCATGAGTGGATCGAGGATGTTCTGGGCGGCGCGTAGGTGTCCGACTGCGGTTGCTTGCGCTGGCGACTCGGCTAGCGGGTCAGCGACAGTCTGCGCGGCGTGGAGGACTTCATGAGCGGCGCGGAAGAGCTCGCCTCGGAGCCAATTATCGCTGGCGCCGCTTGCGAGGGCAGGATCGAGGGCGGGGTACATGTCGGGACCTCATCATCGTCTACTCGGGGCCGGCGGTCACCTGTTCGGCGTGGCGGTGCTTACTTGGGGAACGACGGCCACGGCGTCTAGTGACGCTCGGTAGTGCTTACCTCACCACACTGCACCACCGTCGTCAACGGGGTGTGTCATGCTGCAGTCCAAGGCTTGCAGGACGCGAGGTCGAGCGCGCATACCAAGGGGGAGACTGGTGGGTCAGGCGGCGGTGGAGCTGGGTGAGCGGCTGCGATCTGAGATCAAGGAGTACGAGCAGCGAACGGGACAATCGTCGCTGTCTATGCGGAAGCTGGCTCGACAGATGCGCGATGCCGGCGTGCAGATCTCACACGAGAGCCTGAGGCGAGCCCTTGCAGGGACCCATGTGCCGCCGACGATGAAGTTGCAGGAGATAGCCGCATTCTTCGGAACTAGCTTCCTGGCGTTTGACGTGAATCTCGACCCTCGTTGCGTTCGGGTGATGGGCCGCCTTGCGCGTCTTGATGATGCAGGTCGTGTGGCTGTGGAAAATTTTCTTGACACGTTGGGCCAGTCGGATTCCCCCGAGTCGAGTTCGCAGTGAACCTCTGGTTGAGAAAGTCCCAGATCGACCCTGTCGCAGCCCCGGTCACGGCGATACCTCGCGGGGTGAATATGCGTGCGGCGAAGCGGGCACTGCGCTGGTCGCGAGAGCAGCTTCACTCAGTGCCGGAACTCCCTTACCCGTGGGATGTTGACAAGTTTATCGAGGGTCTCGCCGCGAGCCGAGGTCGAGAAATAGTCATATCTTCTATTCGAATGAGTGACAGTTCGGCTTCTCCTTCGGCTCTCTGGTATGAGCATCCAGATTTCGACGAGATCAGGCTCGATGAGTGCGGCGGCGATTGCCTGGAGCGCGATAATCGCATCATCCACGAAGCTTCGCATATGATCGCAGGACATCGGGGCGTCGTGATCTCAGAATCGAGTGCGGGAGCTGAGCTGGGGGAATCTGCTGATGGCGGGGGTCGATCCTCATCAATCAGGGTTCTCCATCGTAACCACTATGCCGACTATCGCGAGTTGCAGGCCGAGACTCTTGCGTTCTCGATCTGGGAGGCAGCAGGGGCTCGCTTGTTCCCGGACGGCGATGTTGATGCCGCCCGTCTCGTTGGAGCGTTCGAGTACCGGCTCGGGCGGTGCGGGTCGGGGTGGTGACAGCGCACGACGCGATCCAGTTCATGCTGGTCGGCCTTATCGTCGGCGCGGCGATCGCGAAACTCTTCCAGCTGCGCTTCCCGGTCGCGGAGACGAACCGTCCAGCTGCTGTCGCGATGTGCGCTGCGATCATTTTCATGGGGATCGCTACGTTCCAGGAGAGCATGGTCGTCACAGACTTTCTGGGGCGGTCGCTCGACACCAATATCTCCTATGCGCAACGGCACACTCCGGCCATAATCTCGTTCGCGTGTGTGCGGATGGCGTTTGTGTGCTGGATCTGGCCTCCGAGCCGTCGTCGCCGCCGCCGTATGGCCATGCACTTCGCTGTTCTTGTAGCCGTTCTAGCGATGAGATGGTCGATTGCGGTGGTGTCATCACCGCACGATGCTGCTGCTGCTTTGGCGGGGGATTGGACTGCGGCACCGTGGACAACGGCGGCCGTCCTGCTCTACATCGTTTATGTTGGCTCCGTATTTGTGGCTACGGCTTTGATGGCGTGGGGATGGGCTCGTGAAGAGAGCATCGCGCGCCGATGGACGGCGACCGGATTGAAACTTATCGCGGCATCGGCGTGCGGATTCTTCATGTATATTGGACACAAGGCGCTGTTCCTGCTTTCGGCGTACACGGTGGGGCGTCCAGGCTATGATCCACTTGCGGCGGAGCGCCCTATTTTGGTGACGTCGGTGTTCCTGCTTGTAGTCGGTTTGGGGATGCCGTTGGTGGCGACGGGTGTCCCGGCCGTGGCTCTCTTGGCTCGCCAGCGAGTGGTGTATCGGGAAATGGGCGGAATGTGGCTGTCGCTGGTGCGGTTCCGACCTGATGTGGTGTTGATGACGTGGGCCCCGTCGTGGGTTCCTAATCAGTGGATCGGGTTCTGGGAGGCCGTAGATATTCGCGAGATGGCGTTCCGGCTGTTCCGTCGTGTTATCGAGTGCTGGGATGTCGTCCGGTGTCTTCGACCTCATCTCGATGTGTCGTTGCGGGCTTGGGCGTTGACCCGGGCTCGAGCCGAACTCGACGAGTTCGCCGCCGCTGGTGTCGGTGACGCAGTCATGTTGCGTGTGGCGCTCACCCGGGCTCGTTCTGGTGCCGCTGCGCTGGAAGAGGCGCAGCGCGCCTTGACCCCGGCCGGCCTTCGCGAGCTCGGCCAGAACGCGTCCTGGTGGCAACGTGTCGCCCGAGCGTGGGATCACCCACTCACCCTCCGTCTCACCGCTGAGGTCGATGCTCGTGCGACCGTGTCCACATGAGCATGGTCGTGATCGGCGGGTAGCCGGGCGATGGTGGTGCCGGTCCCGTTCCGACGGCATGATCTACGGTGTGATTGTCAGTTTCGATGAGCAGTTCCAGGCTGACCCGTACGCGAGCTGGGATAAGCTACGACGGAGTGGCCCCGTCCATCGTGCGATGACGCCGGATGGAGCTCCGGTCTGGGTGATTGTCGGCGACGAACATGTTCGGGCCTTGGCTGCTGATCCGCGGTTGACCCTGGACCGCAGATATTCTCTCCGCGGGTACACAGGATTTTCGTTACCGCCGGATCTGGACCGGAACCTGTTGAATATGGACGGCGCCGACCACCGCCGGATCCGCCGCCAGGTCGCCGCAGGACTCACCTCACGGCGCGTTGAGGTGCTCGGGCCTGCAATCAGCGCCGCCGCGGCCGAGCTGGCCACGAACTTGCGGATCCAGCTGGCGGGCGGCGCACCGGTGGATGTGATCGCCGAATACGCTTCCCCGTTCGCTCTTCGTGTGATCGCAATGATTCTAGGTATCCCGCCGGCAGATCTGTCTGATTTTCGTGGATGGACCGATGAACTTCTGGCCCCATCAAGTCAATCGGCATCGGCTGATGCAGTCAGAGAACTTCATCGCTACATCCGCACTCTAGTTGAAAGATTACGTAAAGAAAAAGAGGGCAGCGCCGACAGTTTCCTGGGGGGGCTGGTGCGTGACGCTGACAACGATCCGGAGCGACTGTCGATGGAGGAGCTGACCTCGGCAGCGTTTCTCCTGCTGTTTGCCGGGTACGAGAACACCATCCGAGTGATCGGGAACGGTCTGATCGCTGCCGCGGACGAGACGGGGGGCCTGGAAATGTTACGGGATGCCCTGGTGGAGAGGGAGTTTCCGCGGGCAGTGATTGATGAGTTGTTGCGTTATGATCCGCCGCCGCAGTTGGCGATCCGCCGGTTCACCCGTGAGGACGTCACCATTGGCGGCATGGGGATCGCTAGAGGCGAGACGGTCATGTTGTCGTGGGCCTCGGCTAACCGCGATCCGCTGGTGCACTCTGGTGCTGATCAGTTACGTCTCGATCGCTGTCCGAACCCGCACCTGACATTCGGGCATGGGGGGCACGCCTGCCCGGGAGCGGCCCTGGCTCGGATGGAACTTAATATCGGACTGGCGACTCTTTTCAGGGAAATTCCGGGTTTTCGGTTGGCGGCCCCGACGAGTCATGCGTGGCGTTCATCGTTTCGGAACCGGGGCGTCACCGAGTTGCCGGTGGCCATGCAGTGATTGAAAGCACGGCAGTTCAGGGTGTGCCCCGGACTGGGGCGGCGCCGGAGTTGTTGTCGTCAACTATCCCCGCCAGGAGTCTGTGGACGGCGTCCTGCTGACCTGGAGTGAGTTGCGCATAGAGCCGAACCAGTTCCGCGGCACGGTTGTTCCTGAGCAGGACAACGGCACTCTGATGCAGCCCATTGATAGGGGTAGGCTGCACCTCTCGGAAAAAACTGACAGGAACCGCAAAGAATTCACTGATCCAGCGGAGGTAGTCTTCGCCCGGATTTTTACCGCGTTCACCAGTGAGGAGCTTCTGCATGTAGACGGTGGTGATGTGTCCGCCGTTTGCGTTGATCCAGCGGGCGACATCTGCGGCAGGATAGGGGCGCTTGGCGGGTCCGACGATAGTGGTGAATAAGTAGTACAAGCGTTGCGGGATTGATCCAGATCGGTAGCCGTCGAGGCGCTGTTGAATGCGTTGATCCTGGCGGGGGCCGTCGATGGGTGCAGGTTCGGGATCGGTGAAATATGCGGAGGGCAGGCAGAAGAACTCAGCCAGAACGGCGAGCTCGTCAGGGGCCGGTGCCGGTTTTGGCGGCTTCCCGACGCGCCTCAAGGCGGTGATTCGCTCCCGGCTGGTCGGCGTTCGGTGAGCGTTGATCCACCGCACGACCTCGTCGGTGGAATAGGAAGTTCCATCGGTGTGCCGGATAGTGACGAATAGATGATCCAGTCGTCCGGCGATGTCCTGCTTGGCGAGGGGTACTGCAGGTTGACTATGGGCCTCGGGCACGGGTCTTCACCTTCGTGGATGACATCGCTGGTCGGTGGGGCGATCCTAGATCGCTGGTCGGGTAGTCGTTTCCGAGGAGATGCGAGTGTATGAGCGGTGAGGGTGATGGGCTGGTCCCTGCGGGTGGAGTGCCGCCGGGCGGCTGGGGCGGCCGCGGCGCGACGCCCCAGGTTGGCCCGGCCGCGACTCCGGGGTGGGCTGCCCCGAGTTCCACTCCGGAGGGGGTGGGCCAGGCGCAGTTGGCGGCCTCGTGCGTCACCGCTGATGGCGGGCTGGATCTGTCGCCGCCGCGACGAAGGGGCCCCCGGGCATGGCTCTCCATCGCCTCCGGCGCGGTCGCGGTCGCCGGCGGAGTGTTCTCGGCGGTGGTGTGGCCGGGCTGGGCCATCAGCGTCATCTTCGAGCAGGAGGCGTTGCAGGCCGGCGTGCGCACGGTCCTGGTCGAGGACTACGAGCTGACCGTGACCGCCGACATGCAGTGTCCCGCCGAGGTCCCCGTCGTTCCTGGGCAGCGGTTCGCCTGCCAGACCATGATCGATGGTGAAGCTACCGAGATCACGGGAGTCGTGCTGTCCCCAGACGGCAGATACCAGGTCGATCGGGCCTGATCCCCGGCTCAGCCTGTCCGGGCAGCGCCAACCCATACTGGTGTACTCTCTCTGCCGATAAGAATGTACATCTGGTGGTTGTGGGGCGACGCCGGTCGACAGGCTGGCCGACTTCGCGTCCTGTCCGGGCCTGGTGGATCGGTGGCGGCGATGGTGAAGACACGGCGGGTACGTCCGGAGCCGGCGGCACTGCCGCCGTGGTGGTCGAACAACGCCGCGATACCTCTCGGGGGCCGCCGCTCCGATGACGACCGGGCAGCGCTGGAATCGATCGTGGCCGCCCCGGCCATCGAGCCGCCGCCGGAGCTGTGGGAGCAGGTAAGCAGTCAGACGGTGGCCGCCGGTGATCTCGTCGATGCCCGCGGCCCGGCCGCTCCCAGCTCGGTGTTGGCGCCGCCGCTGTTGGTGCCGTCGACAGGCGAGCTGCCGGTGTCACTGTCTGAGCATCGAGCTGCGGCGTCCGATCCGGGTATGGCTGCGCTGCCCTCGTGGCGGCCGGCTGATGACGAGCGCAGCACCCAGACCACGGTGGACCGCCCCGTTGAAGCGTTGCGCCCGATCGACCCGGCGGAGGCCCGCCAGCTTGCGGAGTGTTTCGCGATGGACTACCTGTCCTGCGACGCGGAGGATCCAGGTCGTCGGCGCCTGGCGTTGGAGCCGTATCTGGCGCGGCAATCAGATGCTCTGCTGGGGTGGCCGGGTGGCGTGCACGGTCACGGGCGTCGCCGCGCGGTCCACGCGAGAGCCGGTGAGGTGCTGGCGCACGGCTATGTCCTCACCGTCGATGTGAAGGCACTGGTCGAGATCTTTGATCCTGTTCCATCTCACGCTGGATTCGTCAGCATGGACGGTGCCGCCGAGGCTACCGCCGCCGAGGCCACCGGCGCCGGTGAACCGCAGCAGGGGGATCCTGCGCCGGTTCCGCGGTTACCGGTAGGGGCCCGATGGTCGGCAGTCCCACCATCGATCGCGGAGGGCTGGGCGCCGGTGATGGCGGTGTGGCAACGTCTCGGAGTCCCAATCCGCCGCCACGATCACGGTCATCTCGTTGTGGAGCTGCAGCAACTGCCCTCTCCCGACGATGACCGCCTGCAGTCCTCGCTTGAGTCTGGGATCTGTTGATGACCGACGCCGTTGCTGATTCCGACCCTTTGCGCCGCACGTGGGATCTCCCCACCGGTGCCTCTGATCCTGACCTGGCCACGTCGGCCGTCCCGCTGCCGCAGGCGGTGCCGCAGCCAGAATTGGACGTCGGCAGTGCAGTGCGGTGCGGTCGTCGTCCGGGGCCACGATCGACATCGTTGCCCTGGGACAGCGCCCTCTGGGCGGGGCCGGCACCGGTCGGAAGCCTCGATGCCGTCTCGATCAGGCCGGCACCGGTAGCTCCCGTACCTGCCACCACTCCTGTTCTGCAGTCGGACCCATCACCCCGGGAACGTTCTGAGTCGGTCCCCGCTGGGTTGCTGCCCCGGGACCTGGGGCCGGCGCGGCTCAACGCGTTGCGGCCTCGGCAGAGCGCGCCGACCAGCGGCTGGCGGGCTGCGGCGTTCCGGCTCAGCGGCGGGAAGTGGAACCCAGGTCCCTCCGCGGCGGAGGAGCACTACACCGACCTGGCTCGGCGTATTGGTAACACCCGTCTGGAAGGGCCGCACTCGGTCATCGTCGGCTCGATGAAGGGCGGCGTCGGGAAGACCACGGTGTCCTGCTTGCTCGGCCTGTGCCTGGCTGAGCACCGCGGTGATCGAGTCGTGGCCGTCGATGCCAATCCCGATGCCGGCACCCTCGCCGACCGGCTTGTCGGTGAAGAGTTCGCCGCGCAGGTGACCGTCCGCGATCTGCTGGCCCACCTCGATGAGGTCGAGACCTTCACTGATCTGTCGAAGTATGTTCACCTGACCCGCCGGTTGCAGGTCGTGGCCTCCGATCAGGAACCGGAGTCCAGTGAAGCGTTCTCGCTATCTGACTACGAGTCGGTCGTGCGGGTGTTGTCCCGGTTCGCGCAGGCGATCATCACCGACCTCGGTACGGGAATCGTGCACTCGGCCGCCCAGGGGGGCCTTAAACACTGCGACAGCCTGGTCATCGTGGGGACGCTGACCCAGGACGGAGCCTCGCGCGCACAACGGACCCTGGACTATCTGGCGAACTACCGTGACCCCGCCGGCGGGCTCCCGCATCGGCACCTGGTCAAGGACGCGGTCGTTGTGCTCTCCGGTGATCGTTGGAGCGAGTCGATCGACGCCGAGGTGATCCGTGATTACTTCCGCGGCCGAGTCCGCGCGGTATTGGAACTTCCTGCGGACCGGCATCTAGCCAGCGGCGGCCCGATCGACCTGGCGCTGCTGCAGCCGGCTACTCGTGACGCCGTTTTGGAGATCGCCGCGACTGTCGCGGACGGTTTCTACGGCCGTGACACGCACGGCCTCGCCGCCCACGGCTTTAGAAGCAGCAGTAGCCACCGGTGAGCGTCGACACCAGAGGTGCCGATGGGCCCGGTTAGCGCGATCACAACGTTCGTAACGTCCGCGGTACTGGCGTTCGGTGGGGCATCAGCCGTGTCGTCACCGGACGAGCTGGAGGCGAGGTGTGGGTGGCGTATCACGGCTGCCCGTGTCTTCGCTGAACTGGCCCCTGACGCCAGGGACGCTGCGGGGGCGTTGCGTGCGGCGCTACTCGCTCTCGGTGCGGGCACCCCGGGTTTCGTCCCCGCTCGCTGCTACGCCGCTGGACCTGATGATCAACGAGCGCGCACCGGGGAGGACTCGCCCCCGTCAGTCGGATCACCCCAGTGGTTGCCCGCGCAGGACACCACGGACATCACGGGTAGCGGGGCGGGTGGCAGCAGACAGGACACGGCCCAGGCGGTGTTCGGGTGGGGTGCCCCCGACGTCATCGACGACTTCACCGGCACCGCGCTCGGGCCCGGGTGGAACGCCTATGACGGCCCGGGGCATGCCGGGAACGGCACCCGCTCCCCCGACGCAGCCACCGTCGCCGACGGTGTGCTGACCATCGACGGCACCGGGGACGGCACGACCGCCGGTCTGGCGTGGACATCGCATGCGCAGAAGTACGGGCGCTGGGAAGTCCGCATGCGCGCCCCCACCGGCTCCCCGTCCTACAACGCCCTCGCACTGCTGTGGCCGACGCAGGAGAACTTCCCGGTCGGTGGGGAGATCGACTTCGCCGAGATCATGAACCCGGCCCGCGACACGATCGAACTCTTCCTGCACTACGGCGCGGACAACTCCCAGGTCCACGGTGAACTGAAGGTCGATGCCACGGCGTGGCACAACTACGCCGTGGAGTGGACCCCGGACGGTGTGACGGCGTTCGTGGACGGCCGCGAGTGGTGGAAGACGACGGATACCTCGATCTTGCCGCCGGGGCCGATGCATCTGTGTCTGCAGCTGGACTGGTTCCCGCGCGGGGACGGCGAGACCGGGCAGGTTCAGTACGACTGGGTCAAGCAGTGGGGCCTGGCCGCCGGCGAGGGCGCCTCCACCGATTCGTCGGGCAGCGAGGGTTCCACGGATGCGGACTCGTCGACGTCGATCACTGACGAGGTCAACAACGTCGGTAGTCGCCGATGACTCGGCTGCCGGCCGGCGTTGGGGCCTGCGGCTCGCCTTATCTGTTGATCATGAAGGGGATCTTCTGATGTTCTCTCGTTCTGCTGCTTTTCGTTCGGCCTCGGTGTCGTCGGTGGTGGTGCGTCGTTCGGCTGTCGCGGCGTTGGCGGCGGGTGCGATGCTCGGCGGGACCGCGCTGACCCCGGCCCTGCTGGGTCCGGCCGCGGCGGCGGAGGAACACGTCGCGGTCACACTTCGGGTGACCGCGATTGGCCCGAGTTCGGCGGTGGATGCGTCGCAGGTGCATGCCCAGGCTCGCGCTCTGCTCACTGACCTGGCCTTGTCGGACAGCCCGCGCGCGCGGGAGCTGGCCCGGAAACTGGTCGGGCTCGGGGTGAGCCCGGCGACCCGTCCGGCGGGCTGGCGTCAGCAGGCGGTCGATGTGTCGGACCGGTTGCATACGGTGCACGGCACCCACCCGTCCCTGGATGTGGTCGCGGTGGAACTCGCCGCTGCCGGCTTCGGCCCCACTCCGGCGGGTCTGCGCATCCTGACCGAGCCGCCGCCCGCCGCGCCTCCGGGGGCCGGGCCGGTGGGTGTCCTCGGCGGTCTGACGGATGCGGGCCACGCAGCCGTGGACGCTGTCGGTGCCGCCGGTGGTGCGGTCGCCGATGTGGTGACCGGCCCGGCTCCGGTCCCGTCATTGGCGACTCCTGCTCCACGGCCTGTAGCGCCGCAGCCCGGTCGCACGCCGCCCGTGACCTCGGCGCCCGCGCCGACCCCGTCCGCTGCGCCAGCCCCGCCGCCGACGGTGCCGGTGCAGCCTGCCGCTGCCACAGCGTCGCTCGCCCCGGACGACTCCAGCAGCGGGACTCAGTCGGCCCCCAGCGCGACCACGTCACGCCCCGAGGATCAGAGCAAGGACCACGGCCAGGAGAACGACAAGGACCACCGGTCAGACGCCGCTGACCAGGGAAGATCTGTCGGAGTCGGTCGTGGTGGGGGGGAGCAGGGTAGCCGCCGGAGCTCTGATCCTGGTGGCTCCGGTACGAACACAGCCACCTCCACCACGGCTGAGACGGATGTGGAGGCCGCGCGTGCCGCGGTCGCGCTGCTCAGCGATTTCCTTACCGCTCTTGATGCTGAACCGGTCAGCACGAGCAGCGCGGCGGATGAGGTGGATCGGGTGCGGGTCGCTGTCGATGCGGTCGTGAACCGACCGGAGGTTCGGGCCGATCTGGAATCCCTGGGCGCGGATCCCGCTGCCCTCGACGCCGCCGCCGCCACCGTTGCGGGCGGTGACCGTGGCTCGGTCGCTGCCGCCGGTAGCGGCGCGGCTACTGCAGACACTGCGTCGTCCGGGCGGCCCGGGAGCAACGCTGACACAGCGGGCGGGGAGCAGCGCGCCGGCGGTCGAGACGACGGCACCTTCGATACCGCCGGTCAGGGAGCCGCTCATCGTGGTGAGGGTCTGGCCGCGGGCGTGGAGAAGTTGACTGAGCAGGCCGCGCGGGCGGCGGTGGCTGATCCGGACGCGGTCGCGTTGTTGGAGACGCTCACAGACCCGGACCTGAACCTCGACGACCTCGACACCACCAACACCAGCGGTACCAGCGCTGGTAGTGCTGGTAATGCTGGTGAGACGATCTCTAGAACCAACAGCGCCACCCCCGCCCCGGAGCCTGTGTCGGCGGATGCTGCCAACGGCCAGGAATCCGCCGGCGCGCAGCCTTCACCCACGTCGGCTCCGGAGAAGCGCTCGGGCGCGGTCCCAGAGCGGGTGTGGGATGAGCTGGTCGAGTGCGAGTCCGGTGGGGACTGGTCGGCTCGTACCGGGAACGGATTCTCCGGCGGGCTGCAATTCACGCCGTCGACCTGGACGGCGTTCGGCGGTCAGGGTGAAGTGCACGAAGCGTCCAGGGCTGAGCAGATCGCGGTCGCGCAGCGTGTCCAGGAAGGCCAAGGGTGGAAGGCATGGCCGTCATGCGCGAAGAAGCTCGGCCTCACCGACTGATCGGATTAAAAGTTGGAGTTCGGCCCGACCGGCCGGCGGCTTCTCGGACGCGGGCGGGTCTCGGGCCGAACTCCGTTCAGAGTAGCAGGCGGACGGGGCGAAGCTGAACACAACCACGAGGTAAACGATTCCAACCTGGTGGAGAGCCCGGCGGTCGTGCGGCGTGGCGCCTCTTTACGGGCGAGCTGCTCGGTCACGTCGTCCTCGTTGCCATCTGGTGGTCAGCGTCGGGTCAGGGTGCACCAGATCGTGTCCGAGCCGGTCTGTAATCCGGAGATGGAGAGGGTGGTGTCGTCGACGGTGTAGCGGCCGGTGCCGCTCAGGGGCTCGGAGCGTTTGGAGTCCGTGCTTATCAGGGTGAGCCGGTCGTCCTCGGTGGAGTAGGTCCCGGTGTCGGGGACCGGCTGGCATCGGGACACGGTGGCGGTGAAGGATCCGTCGGCGCGGAGGTCCAGGTTCACGGGGGCCGTCAGGATCGATGCCTGCGGGGACGGGGAGCAGGTCCCGACCCACTGTCCGGCCAGGTCGGAGTCCGGGCCGCCGCAGCCGGTCAGCGCCACGGCTGCGGTGATGGCAGCAAACCCGAGTACCAGCGGGGTCCGGTAGCGGCCCGTGGGTCGGGCGCGGGGGCGGGCAGGTCTGATCAACGTAGGTGCCTTCTGGTCGGTGTGGTGCGGGTGTGCGGCTCGGTGGCTGGTCATGAGGTGGCCGGGACGGCGACGTACTCGCTGGCGGAGTCGTAGTCGTAGCTGCGCGGCGTCCCCGGTAGGGGCGGTGCGGATGCGATCCCGAAGTACTCGTTGACCAGGTGGGGCGCGGCGGTCGCAGTCGGGGTGCGGTCGGCGCCGGTGGCGGCGTCGAGCACGACGGGCCCGGCGTCGGTGAAGCCGTAGACCGCGCCGTGCCAGACCGCGGTGAGCTCGGGTGGGACCCGGGGACCGCCGGGCTGGGCGGCGATGCGCCACAGCTCGGCCCCGGACTCGTCGAGCCCGACCAGGACCTCCGGCTTACCGGAGAAGCCCTGAGACTCGCACACGGTGATCGAGCGCTGGTCGTAGAAGCATTGCCACTTCCCCCGGTCCTGTCCGAGCGGGGTGGTCGTGACCGGGGTTCCGGTGGCGGCGGCGATGACCTCGGTTTTGTAGCCGCCGGGGTTGATCGTGACCATCCTGGGCCCGAGGGGGGAGGCGGTGTCTCCGCCTGCCCTGCTCCAGCGCCGAGAACCGTCGGTCAACGACAGTCCCTGCAGCGTCGCGTTGAACAGGTCGTCGCTCGATGCGACCACGGTGTCGCCGACGATGAGGGCTCCGGTCAGCTCGGGGGCGGTCCAGAGTGTCTGGTGGGTGGTCAGGTCGACCCCGGCGATGATCGCGGTCTGGTCGGTCTTCGCCTCCACGACCACGGTCGATCCCCGTACCCCGATCACCGCGACCCGTTCGAACTTCGGGTCGTAAGCGGTGGTACTCGGAGGTGGCAGCGCCACGGTGGTGGAGAATGCTCTGGCTGCGGTAGCCGTGTCGGCGGCGACGAGCTCGAGGGCTTCTGCGCCCGGGGTGGTGCCTTGGCCTGGGGTCTTCACCGGGAACGCTGCCAGCGCCAGCCGCCCGGCCGGGGTGTCGGCCACTACCGGGTCACCGAGGACGCTGCCGAAGTGCACCCAGTCGTCGAAGGCGTTGTCGGGGAACACGCCCTGTCGCACAGTGCTGGTGGTGAAGTCCACCCGTACCAGACCGGCTGAGCCGACCGTCCACCCTGACAATCCGTCGAGGACCTGCACCATCGGGATCGCGGAATCACTTCGGCTGCTCATCACCGCGGTTGGGGCCCCGAAGTCGGCCGGCGGATCGAACGCTTGCCGAGCCGGACCTGCCGCCGCAACCCCTTCGCCTGAGCTGGGATCGCCCTGGGCCGGGGCTGACGAGCAGCCGCTCGCCAGTAGTCCGGCCACGGCGACCACAGCCACCATCCACACCTGTCGCCGACCGGTGACCCTACGTGGGTATTTCATGTGGACATGATTGCCGTACAGAGTGGATGAGCCAACCTCCTCCAGCAGTGAGATCACGAAGCCCGATCGCCGACGGCATCGAGAACGCCAGGACCTCCGGCGGGCCCTGGCGGGGGCGCCGACGACCTCCGGCGGCAGCGGACGGCTTCAGACGGCTCTGCCGGCGGTTCGGCTGCCCTGGTCGGGGCAACGCGGGCCCCGTTCACGGGCACTGTTCGCGGGCCCTGTTCACTCGTAGTGATGGTCAGGTCCGCTGTGGTCGGTCACGGTGCGCGGTCGCCGCGCGCTGACCGGGTGATGGTCTTTGACCTGCAGTTTCCCGATCCGAATCCTCTCGTTGCAGCTGGTACGGGCTCCCCCCTTGTATTCGAAGTGTCGGCATCATCTCTGGAGGACATGCGTGATGTGGAAGAAGTCTGGGATCGTCGTGGCTGCGTCGGCTGCGTCGCTGATGGCGCTCTCGCCGGTGGCGATGGCCCACGGCACCCACGATCAGGGTGACGGGATCGACAAGAGCGCCGAGGGTCTGATCGCGGGGCTCAACGGTAATAACGTCAACGTCCCGATCCAGGTCTGCAACAACGACATCCCGGTCAACGCGCTCGGTATCCAGGTCCCGATCGAGGACCTCGGCCTGGGTAACGGCCTGACCGGTGCGCTGGGGATCCTCGGATCCGGCACCGCGAAGTCCGGACACTCGGTCACCGACCAGGCCGACAACTGCGCCCAGACCGGCGCCGCCGGCGACGCGGTCAGCGCTGCCCACGGCAAGGGCCACAAGTAACACCTGAAGTAACACCCGGGGACTCAACACCCCGAGACGACGTCGTGAGGGGTGGTCGACGTGTATCCCGACTGTCCCTCACGACGAGGGGCGCACCAGGATCTTTCATCGAGGGGGCTGGTGCGCCCCACCGAACCGTCCGGTTCCCGGGCCCCGGCATCGCGCACAGGGTGCCGGGACCCGGCGCCGGGCGGTTCTCGGTTCTCCCGAGGCGAACAGACATCGGCCTCGGAATCGGTGGCTGCGCCTCGGACGGGTACGGGGACCTCTCAGAGGGATGAAGGTGTTCCCCCGACCCGGGTCCGTGGGCCCCGGCCCGATGTGGAATGCGATAAGCAGCCCAGGTGAGTAGCGCAACGATGACGAGACAGGCCAGGACAGGTCCGGGGTGGGCGGTGGTGCTGGCGGGTGCGGCGTCGGCGGTGTTGGTCGCCGGGGGCTGCAGCCCCGGTGGGGCCGGTCATGCCGGGCATGCCGGGCATGGGCAGCCTGCTGCGGTGTCGGAGTCGCCTGTCCCGACAACGACTCCGGTGCCGGTGGACAAGGCGAAGTTGGTCACCGATTTCTACACTCAGGCGTTCGTCCACCGTGATGTTGCGGGTGCGTCGCAGACCTATGTCGCGGAGAACTACATCCAGCACAACCCGCAGGTCCCGAACGGACGGGCGGCGTTCGTGGACACGATGGGCCCGTATGTGAAGGACAGCGGGGTGACGTTCCGGATCGGGCGTGTCGTGGCTGAGGGTGACATCGTCGTGGTCCACGCGGAGTCGACGGAGAAGGATGGGAAGCGGTCCGCAGTCGCGGACTTCTTCCGTGTCGAGGGCGGGAAGATCGTCGAGCACTGGGATGTCATCCAGGCCATCCCCGGTGACACCGCCAACGGCAACCCGATGGTCCCCGCTCCTACCTCCTCGCAGGCCCCGGGGCATCCGTAGAAGAGCTCCCGCTCACCTCCGCCGGTCGGCGCTGGTGGGTCGGCTCAGTAGAGTCGTTCGCTGACGCGCCACAGTCCGTCGGGTCCAAGAGTGAGTGCCAGGGTCGCTGCGGCGTGTTCCGGCGGCACCACCAGTCCATCGCCTTCACATCCGGTCCGGACGACCCCGGTCACCTGGACATAAACCTGACGGTCGGTGCGCGGCGCCTCGGTCGGGATCACTGCGCCGATCTCGCTGACCGTGGTGCTGCACCGGTTGGCGACCAGCTGTTCCCAGCCCGCCCCTGTCGCGGGGGCCTGCGCGGTGGCGGTGTTGTCCTGCGCGGCGGCTCCGGTCAGTACAGGGGCGACCCGCTCGGTCCAGGTGACCGGCCGCGGATCGGTGAAGCTCACCGACCGGGAGGCCTTCAACCAACGGCGTGCGGTCGTCAGCGGGTCACGGTCCGGGACTGCGTGGGGACCGGCGGTCCGTGGGACTCCAGCGGCCCCCACGTCGGGTGCTCGCGGGGCAGCGTGCTGGCCCGGCACGCACGCCGCGTACATGCCGCCGGCGAGCACACCGCCGACGATGCCCACACCTACCCAAACTCCGAGATTGCGCCGACGCAGCGACGTGTTCTCCGTGCCGGACTCACGCAGGGACACCCCGCCCCCTCACTGCACGCGTACTGCCTTGTCGCCTGAAACGATACGACATGTAGTCTATCTGCGGCCTGAAAATCGTCGATCCGAGGGCAGGAGGAGATGTGCTCGATCCTCCGATCGTGGCGGGTGTTCTGGGTGGTGTCGGCACGACTCTGCTCGCTGAAGCGCTCCATGGCCACGACGACGGGATCTACCGCGCCCAGCGGCCCGTGCAGGTGCTCGTGTGCCGTTCGACGTCGAACTCGCTGCACTCGGCTCAGCGCGCGCTGCAGTACACCCCGACCGCCGCGCCGCCGCCGGTTCTAGCGATCGTCGATGACGTGCCGAACGCGGCCTGGGGACCGAACACACAGAACAAGGTCCACATCACCGAGCCGTACGTGACCTCGCTCGTCCGGATCCCGCTGGTGACTGACTGGCGTGACGTCGAGTCGCCTCACAGCAGGGCCTCGACCGTGCTCGCCGAGGACGAGCGGGATCTCCCCAAAGGAGTCCGCGCCTTCGCCAGGGCCCTACGGGAACTGGTCGGAGAAGTCATCAAACAGAACAGCGGTCACCGATCCCGCACCGCCTAAGCGGCGGCCCCCGCCACGCCCCGGAGTGTCTTGCCGTGCTTAACTCGCTCAGTTTTCAACTCCTTGACCTCTACTCCTTGCAGCCGCCACCGCCGACGCCGGGACCTCTTATTCTTGACCCGAGCCCCGGCCAGCTGCCCGGGAAACTCGGGGAGAACGCCAACACCATCATCGCCACGATGAAAGCTGTGCTGCTTGTTCTCGCCGCAGGCGCCGGACTCATCGGCGTCGGACTGATCATGACCGGCTCGAAGAACCGCAGCGGGTATGCGGTCAGTGGCATCGAAAAGATTGGCATGGTACTTCTGGGGGTCGCGATCATGGGGGCGCTTCCGTCGATTCTCGGGCTCGTCGTATGACCTCCTTCATCTGATTGACGAGGAGTGGGCGCACGCATGTTCGGGATCGACTCCTTAGCAACCGACTTCGGCGAGGCGGCCGTCGAGATTCTGGGGATGTTGATGACCTGGTGGCTGGTCGTGCCGTCTCCGCTGGAGCAGGTCAAGGAAGTCCCCGGGCCGAACAATGTCGTCGCCCCCCTCGCCCTGTTGATTCTGGCGGTCTCGCTGCTGACTCAGCTCGGCCGTCTGATGATCTCGGGCCGCCGGGAACCACTGGTCGAGGTCGGTCTCGGCCTGTTGAAGTTCGCCCTGGTGAACGCTGCTGCTCTATTCGCACTCAACATCGCTCTCGAAATGGGGGACGCGGCGACGGAGGAGTTGCTTGGGAACGCGCTCCCGGAGTTCAATAAGGAGGTTGGCAACGCATTCGCGCACGCCCCGGTCGGTTCTGGCTTGAAACTGGTTGTGGCGCTGGTCATGGTGCTCCTGGGATTGATCCAGTGGCTCTTCCTACTGTTTCGGCAGGGCACGATCCTGGTGCTTGTCGCGTTGCTGCCGCTGGCGGCAGCGGGAGTGCTGACCAACGCCACGCGCCGCTGGTTGCCGACGATGGTGGCCTGGTTGATCGGCCTGGTGGTCTACAAGCCGTTGGCGGCGCTGATCTACGCGATCGGACTGGGGCTGGTCAGTAAAGGCGAGGACGTTGCTACTGGGGGAGGGGACTTCGTCGCCGCGCTGACCGGGGTCGTGGTCCTGCTCATCGCAGTGTTCGCGCTGCCCGCAGTGATGAAGTTCTTCAGTTGGGCCCAGGTAGGGGTCGGCGGCGGCGGCTCGGTCGGCGGTGTGATCGCCGGTGCTGCGACCGGCGCGGTGTCGATGGGGGCACTCGGTTCTTCGCGGCGTCAGGAGATGACCGGTCCCGGTAGTGCTCCGGGGTGGACCCAGAGTGCTGCTTCTCCTCCCGGCGTGGCCGCCCAGAAGGCGTTGCCTGCCGGTGGTGCCGGTGGCAGCGGTCGGCAAGGCGCCGTCCGGTCGCCCGAGGGCGGTGGCGGATCGGCTGGCCGCGTAGCTCCCTCGGCGGCGGGTGGCGGAGCGTCCGGGGCTGGGGCTGGGGCTGTGCGAGGGGGCGCCTCCGCGGGAGGGCCTGCAGCGGGCCAGGCGGCCGGGGCCGCTGCCGGGGGCGCCGCAGTTGGTGGCGCTGCCGCGGCCGCCGGCCCTGCTGGTGCCGCAGCTGCGGCGGCCGGGTCCGCGGTGCAGAAGGGCAGGGCTGCCGCCGAGAACTTCGCCTCGCCGCCACAGGACCTCGGCGGCGCGGCACCGAGTAAGGGACCGGACGGTGCCGGCCCGGCCGGGCAGGGAGGTAATCAGTGACGGCGCCCCGCACCTACGGGAACTGGCGCCCGCCCCGCGGGTTCGGCATCGGGCAGCTCGGCACCGGCCAGACCATGACGGTCTTCCTCGCGATCGCTATCCCCGTCACGGTGCTGAACTTCTCAGGTCGGGCAGGCTCGGTTGCCCTGGTCATCGGTGCCCTGGTGATCGGCGCCGTGGTCATCAAGATCGGTGGTAGTTCACTTTCGGATGTGGTTATGCGACGTCTGCGTTTCACCCGTAGCAAGGCGGCCGGCTGGACCGACCGCACCGGCGGGATGGTCACCGACCACCTGCGCCGCCACGACCTTCCCGGCCCGATGGGGCCGATCGTGCCGTTGTCCACCGATGACGGTCGCGGCGGCAAGCAGGGCCTGCTGTGGGACCGCCGCACCGGATGGCTGACCGCGGTGTTGCGGGTCTCCCCGGTCGGGCTGGACCTGGCTGATCCGGGCCAGGCCGACGCCTGGGTCGCGAACTGGGGCGCGTTCCTGGCTGACCTGGGATACCAGCCGATGATCCGCCACGTCGCGGTCACCGTCGACACATCCCCGACCGGGGGTACCACCCTGCGCGACTACGTCAACGATCGCATCGACCCGCGCGCCCCGGCCTCCGCGCAAGCGGTCATGGCCGAGCTCGCCGCCACCGCCCCGGCCTCGTCCGCTGAGGTCGACTGCCGGGTGTCGGTGACCTTCGACCCGGCCCTGGCCACACCCCGACCGCCGGATCTGGCCGCCGGTGTCGCCGAGGTGACCCGCTGGCTGCCCGGGCTGGAGTCCCACCTGGCCATGGCCGGTGTCGCGGTGCGCGGCCGCGCGACGGCCGCTTGGTTGACCGGGCGGCTGCGGGTCGCCTACGACCCGGCCAGCCGCTCGGACCTGACCGACTACGACGAGCACTCCGACGGGCTGCTGCGCTGGTCCGAGGCGGGCCCGGTCTCCTTCCAGGAGAGCTGGGACCACTGGCAGCACGACTCGGGGCTGTCGGTGTCGTGGGCGATGGTCGAGGCACCTCGCCAGTCGGTGATGGACCGCGTACTGGTGCCGCTGCTGGCCGCGGGCCCGTTCGCACGACGGGTGACCCTGCTCTACGAGCCGCTCTCGGCCGGTGCCGCCGCCGACGAGGTCGAGCGCGAGATCACCAACACCCAGGTCCGTCGGATGTGGGCGCATAAGACCAAACGCGACGAGACCCAGCGTGACCGTGACGATCTCTCGCGTGCGGTGCAGAGCGCCCGCGAAGAGGCCGAAGGCGCCGGCGTCGGCCGGTTCACCCTCTACGTGACCACCACCGTCTTCGACGCCGAGCAGATGCCCGCCGCGACCGCCGATGTCGAACAGCGCGCCGGGCAGGCCAAGGTGCGGCTGCGGCGCCTGCGTGGCGCGCAGATCACCGGGTTCGCCGCCTCCCTCGGTCTCGGGATCAACCCTGCCGAGCTGGCCCGCCGCCCCCGCAAATGACCCACCGGTGCGCCTCGTCCACCTGCCTGACCAGGAGCCTTCCGTGACCACGATCTCCCTGCCCCCGCAGCAGCAGCAGTTCGACCCCGGTACCCCGTACCGCGGTCGCCCGGTGCCCCGGGCCCTGGGGTGGGCGCTGCCCGGCGCCGGGCGGGCGGCGAGCGCCGAGCCCGGGGTGATGTGGCAGGGCACGACCACCCAGGTGTGCGGGATGTTCCCGTTCGCGGTCAGCTCGGGTGCGGCACCGCCCGGGGTGCCCATCGGCCATCACATGCACACCGCCGAGCCCGTGGGACTCGACCCGGCGGAGTGGCTACGCCAGGGGCTGGTGTCCAACACCGGCATGTGGATCCAGGGCCAGCCCGGCATCGGCAAGTCGACGATCGTGAAACGCCTGATGACCGGGCTGGTCGCGTTCGGGTTCACCGCCGTGGTCCCCGGTGACGTCAAGGGCGAGTACACCCGCCTGGTCGAGCACCTCGACGGGCGCGTGTGGCGGATCGGGCGGGGCCTGCACTCGCTCAACCCGCTCGACGCGGGCCCCCTGCGGGCCGCGCTCGCCCAGACCAGCGGCGACGAACACGCCCGGCTGGCGGAAACCATCCGTGCCCGGCGGCTGTCGCTGCTCGAAGCGCTCGTGGTCATTGTGCGCCGCGCCGAGATCAGCGTGACCGAACGACGTCTACTCGGTGCCGCACTCGACCTGTGCGTGGATGGCACCACCGTCGGCGAGGAGCCGATCATCCCCGACGTCGTGCGGATCCTGGTCAGCCCGCCCGCGCTGCTGCTCGACATCGCTGCCTGCGACTCCAAGCTGGCCTTCCGCCGCGACGCCCGGGACCTGGTCAACACCTTGGAGCTGCTCTGCGCCGGCGCGATCCGGGGCCTGTTCGACCGCCAGTCCTCGATCACGGCCGACCTCGACACCCCGGCGTTGTCGCTGGACATCTCCGCCCTCGACGACGACGAGGACGAAGTCGTGGCCGCAGCGATGCTCTCGTCCTGGGCGTGGGCGGCCGCGGTCATCGACGGCTCGGCGGCGACGGGCCGGCACCGCAACATCTTCCGCATCCAGGACGAGCTCTGGCGCGCGCTGCGCGTCGCCCCGGGGCTGGTGGAACGCTCCGACCGGGTCACCCGCTTGGGCCGCCACCGCGGCGAGATCTCCGCGCAGGTCACCCACTCCCTCGACGACCTCGAAGCACTACCCACCGAGGCCGACCGAGCCAAGGCCCGCGGCATGGCCCAACGCAACGGCGTTATGGTGCTCGGCGGCATGGCCGACAAGGAACTCGCCGCGATCAACGAGATCAGCCCGCTCACCGCAGCCGAGGCCGCGATGGTACGGGCCTGGGCCGCACCGCCGACCTGGATGACGGGCAGCACCCACCCCGGCCGCGGCCGGTACCTGATCAAGTCCGGTGAACGGATGGGACTACCCGTCGCCCTGTCACTGATGCCCAGCGAACGCGACCTCTACAACACCGACACCGCCTGGCAGCCCCGCACCGGACACGCCTGATGAGCACGCCTACGCCGCCGATCCCGTGGCAGCAGCTGGCCGTCCCCCTGATCGGGCTCGGGGTCCTCGGTACAGGGTTCGCGGCGACGACGTGCTGCTGGGCAGCAGCCACCGCCGCGGCCGAGGCTGCCCCGGGCTTCGGGGGGCCGACGCTGCGGGCGATGGTCTCCGCCGCCGGGACGGGCACCCTCGACCCCCTGATCGGGGTCGAGGGCTCGCGCCCGGTGTTCTGGTCCGTGCTGGCCGGGGGGTTGGCTCTCCCACTCGGCCCCATCGCCGGCGGCGGGGTATGGATCGGTTCCCGCTCGGCTCGGCGCAGCGAACCGCGCTCGGTGCTGGCAGGGCATCGCGACACCCGTGACATGCGCGGTCGTGCAGCGCAGAAGCGAGCACAGCAGCTGCGGCCCTCCCTGGCCGGCCTCGACCGCATCGACAAACGGGACCTGGGGCATTGTCTGGGGCGTCGCCCGGGCGGCGTCGGTGAGTCACGACTGTTGCGCGCCTCCGAGGAAGACGTTCTACTCGTGATCGCCGGACCGCGATCGAACAAGACTTCCGCCCAGGTGGTGCCCGCGATCCTCTCCGCGCCCGGCCCGGTCATCGCGACCAGCAACAAGGTCGACGTCTACACCTTGACCATCGGGCCGCGTGCCGAGCTGGGCCGCTGCTTCGTCGCGGATCCTCAGGGCATCGCCGGGGTCGAGCAGAGCTGGTGGTGGAACCCGCTCGCCGACATCAAGGACCTGGCCGACGCCGGGTATCTGGTCGCTCACTTCTCCCGCACCGTCGGTGCCGGCAACTCCAACGACGCCAATCCCTTCTTCACCAGAGGCGCCGAGCGGCTACTCACCCAACTCGTCCTGGCCGCATCATGCAGCCCCGACAAAAGCCTGCGCGACGTCCGCTCATGGCTGGCCACCCAAGCTAACGAACCGGTCGGTCTGCTGGAGAACAGCGGCTTCACCGAGATCGCGGAGGGCTTGCGAGGTCTGCAGGAAGCACCGGCAGAGACCCGCGGTGGTCTGTTCGAGACCGCGCTGACAGCCCTCGGGTCCCTGGAGTCCGAGGCCGTCGCCCGCCTGATCACCCCGCCCTCGACGTGGCGGGAACCACCCCGGGGGCCGGTGGAGGAGTTCGACCCGTGGCGATTCCTGGTCGGCTACCAGCCTGATAGCTCCGGTAACCCGGTCCCCCGCGACACCCTCTATCTACTCACCCGCGAAGGCGCCGGCAGCGGTGCCCCGGTCGTCGCCGCCCTGGTCGATCACCTGCTGCGCATCGCCGCCCAGGCCGCCACCGCCCAGGGCGGACGGCTCGATCCCCCGCTGCGCCCGGTACTGGACGAGGCCGCCAACGTGTGCCCGATCGCGAACCTTCCCGACCTGTACTCCTACTTCGGGTCGATGAGCATCCAGGTCATGTCGTTTCTGCAGTCCTACCAGCAGGGCGTCGCGGTCTGGGGCAAGTCCGGGATGGACAAGATGTGGTCGGCAGCCACGATCAAGCTGGTCGGCGCCGGAGTGCAGGACCCCGAGTTCGCACGCTGGATCAGCGACCTCATCGGACCACTGGAGGTACCGACCTACTCCCACCAGTACGGCCGTGGCGGCGGCTCCACGTCGACGTCGATGCGAGAGAAGCCGGTGATGACCGTTGCCGACGTGGGCTCGCTCGACAAACGCCACGCCATCCTGCTCTCCGCCGGACGCCGCCCGGTGCTGCTGGAACTGATGCCCTGGTACCGCGAAGCCGACGCCGACACGATCAGCGCTCACGCCGCCGAGGCCACCGACCAGGTCCGCCAGTCAGCGGTGGCCGCGCTCGGGCCCCGCAACCCGCTCGCCCAGCGCCTCGCCCGCGCGCGAGACCCCCGCGACGGGAAGCCATGACCGCCCCGGAACCCGACACCGGCCTCGCTGCCGGTGACTGGGCTGCGGTCCTCGCCGCACTCACTCAGCTGCGCGCGGAACACGCGACCCTCACCGCCCGGCTGGGAGAACTCGACCACCGGGTCGAGAACATCGAGGGCGCCTTCGACGCGATCGAGGACACCACGCCGGACACCGGACTGGACATGCGTGAGCTCGTCCCGTGGGTACGCGACCACATCGCCCAACTGCTCGAACGCCGACTGCCGCAGAACAAGGGCCGGCTACGCTGGTGCCGCAGCTGGTGGCTACACCCGGAGGCGATCGCACGCTTCGATGCCCTGCACCGATCCTGGACCGAAGCGATCACCGCTGATGGAGGCAACGCCCTGGCCACCTACTACGACCACCTCGACCGCCAGCTCACGACGCTGATGGACGAGCACGGCCCGTTCAGCGCCTGCGAAGGCGGACACCACGGCACCGAGCGGTTCGTGACCAAACTCGGGCAGGTCGACCCGCCGCCGGAGTACTTCTTCGTCCTCGACGGGCAGCTCGACCACCTATAACCAGCGGCTCAGCCCCTCAAACGCGCTCTCACAGGACAGCGTATGGCGACACACACATGAACGGGTCCGTTTCCAGTAATAGATACTTCGGGGTCGTTCCTGTGGTTCCCGGCGGATGGTGGCATCATCGCCGTCCTCACCGACTCAAGAAGCGGAAGGCGTGATCTTCAGATGCACTGCATCGCGCTCTGCAATCAGAAGGGCGGCGTGGGGAAGACGACGACGACCCTCAACCTTGCCCGCGCAGCACATCTGCGTGGCATCCCGACGCTGGTCGTCGACCTCGACCCCCAGGCCAACCTCACCACGGCGTTTCTCGGGCGCTCTCCCGCCGATGACGGCGAAGAGACCATTGCCGACGTCTTATCGGACCGCACTGACACCACGGCTGCCGATGTCATCCGAGCTACTGGCTGGCTCCCGACTGACGAGTACCCCGCCCGCGGTCGAGTTGACGTCCTGCCGTCCGGAGGGGACGTTCTGGCATCCGTTGGCTCCGAGTTGGTCGTGATGCCGGCGGGGCGGGAGTACCGCCTACGGGAAGCCCTTGCCGCCCTCGTCGCAGACGAGGAGGCGCCGAGGCACGAGCTCGTTCTCCTGGATTGCCCGCCATCGCTGGACCTGCTTCCGATTAATGCCCTGACGGCTGCCGACCTGGCACTCGTGGTCACCACCGCAGCTCTGTGGGCGTCCGACGGCATCGCGCGACTGCTCCGCACGGTCAACGGAGTGCAGAAGTACTCGAATCAGTCCGTACACCTCGCCGGCATCATCTTGACGATGTTCGAGGGCCGGACCCGGCGGCAGGCCCACCGCCGGGACGAGCTGCTCAGCAACGCTCCGGCTCCAGTGTGGGACCCTCCGGTCCCCAAAGCCACATGGATCGCAGAAGCGTCCGAGGCCGGCGTCGGCCTGGACGAGTGGGGCACCCCGGCTGCCGCCAACCTGGCCGCCGTCTACGACGGGTACCTGACTCGGCTCCTCGACGGAGGCAAGGCGTGATGCCACCACCCAGTCGTCGTCGCCAACCGCGCCCGTCCGCACTGTCCGGCCACCCGGCATACCCAGAATCCCCGTCATCACCAACTACACCTGATACGCCCGATACACCAGCAACGGCCGGTTCTACGGCTTCCCCAATAACGGGTCCGTTTTCAGTCTCCACCAGTGCATCCGCTCCACGCCCAGAGCAGGGGAAGCCCGTAACCCCATTAACGGACCCGAAACCAGCAATGGACCCGATACTGGAAAGGGCGGATCCACCGCCGGTCGGGAAGATGACCGTCAACCTGCGCAGGGAGCTGATCGACGAGGCGAAGAACGCATACTGGCTAGCCAGAGGTGACTATGTCACCTTCGCTGCATGGGTCGACGAGGCGTTGCGCCGTCAGATCGACACAATGAAGACTGCTCACGGCGTTGACGAGATCCCGCCCCGCCCGGGCGCATTGCCACCTGGGCGACCGTTGTCATGATTCCCGCCCCGCTGACGCGAATAGTTTCCATAGTAGCGGGTATCACCGTCTACCCGTTGCCGTCCCGTGAAGCTGAACGCCACCGCTCGTGGGCGGCCTGGCCGCTGATGCCGACCAGATGACCGCGATCTCGCGCCAGGACAGCTCCGACTCGGTCGCCGGCTCGGACACACCCGCCAGGCCGGGGCGACCAATGCATGATCATGAGAGGAACCTGCGACGCCCGTGAGCGGTGTACTCGTCCGGATGACCTGCTGCGGACACACCTGGGTCGGACCCGACCGCGCCCACTGCTGCCGACGCACCGCCGGCTGCGGACACGTCTTCGACACTCCCCACCTCTTCGACTCCCACCGCGTTGAACACGACGACGTCACCGCCCGTCTCGACCCGAACACGCTCGACCTGACCACCACCAAAAACGGCATCTGGATCCAGCCCTGACTCCTCAGCGGGACACTTCTGCGTGCTATTCCTGCGGTTGCTCGGGCGGCTTCTGGGATGCGAGCCTTTTTCAACCTGTTTTCACAGGTCAGAACTTGGTTGACCTACGCCGGATGCGCCAGCGGAGGTACTCACTTTCTCGTAGGAGTCATGCTGCGGTGGGCGAGTTCAGCCGGTCGTAGCACTTGATCTTGGTTGTTCAGCGGGACAGGATGTTCCGTGCGTGAGATGTTGATGTTGTCGGATCGGGAGGAGATCTCAAGGGGTCTCGCGGAGGGCTTGTCCTACAAGCAGATCGCCTCGGTGGTGGGTCGTGATCGGTCAGTGATCTCTCGTGAGGTCCGTCGTCACGGCGGACGCCACGAGTACCGGGCCGCGGCAGCGCAGGAACGGGCCCTGGCGGCCCGGGAGCGGCCGAAGCAGTTCGCGGTGGACCGTCACCCGCGGTTGCGCGGGATCGTGCATGCTCTGCTGCGTCGTGGCTGGTCACCGGCCTCGATCGCGGGCCGGTTGCCGACCGAGCACCCCGATGACGAGGCTTGTCGGGTGTCTCACGAGGCGATCTACCAGTGGATCTACGCCACCCCGGTGTCCACGCTGGCCCGCGAGCTGCTCGCGCTACGGTCCGGGCGCACCGCCCGACGAGGCGGCGCCAAGCCCCCACCGGCCCCGCGGATCAAGGACCCGACCTACATCGACGCCCGCCCCGCCGACGCCCAGGGGCGCGCCGTGCCCGGGCACTGGGAGGGTGACCTGGTCATCGGCAAGAACGGCAAGACCGCCGTCGCCACGCTGGTCGAGCGCACCTCCCGGTTCCTGGTCCTCGTGCCCCTGACCGGCCGCGACGCGCTCACCGTCGGCCGTGGGGTCATCGCCGCCACCAGCGGTCTGCCCGCGCACATGCGGGCCTCACTGGCCTGGGACTGCGGGGGGCGAGATGGCCGGCCACGCCACCGTCACCAAGGGCTCGATGCCGGTGTACTTCGCCCACCCACACTCGCCGTGGGAACGCGGCAGCAACGAGAACCTCAACCGCATCGTCCGCGAGTACTTCCCGAAAGGCACGGACATCACCTCGGACCCGAAATACCTGGCGATGGTGGCTTGCGACATCAACGACCGACCCCGTAAAATCCACAACTGGAAGAAGCCCTCCGAGATATTCGCCGAACTCGTTGAGCTAGATGCTTCGACCGCCTGAATTCGCCGTGGGGTTCGTCGCGCGGACGGCTCCGATGAACTCCTGCGCGTAGTAGGTGTTGGACCAGATGTCGGGCTCGACCTTGACCACGTCTCCGGTTTCGGGGGCGTGGAGCATCTGCCCGTTGCCCAGGTAGAGGCCGACGTGGTGGATGCCCCCGGGTTGGCCGTTGGAGGAGAACAGCACCATGTCGCCGGGCTGGAGCGCGGCCTGGTCGGTGATCGCGGGCTGGAAGGAGTTCCAGATGGCCTGGGTCTGGTGGGGCACGCCGACGCCGATCCCGGCGAAGGCGTAGACCATCAGTCCGGAGCAGTCGAAGCCGCCCAGGGTGGGGCCGTTGGCGTCGCCGCCGGCCCAGACGTAGGGCTGGCCCTGCTGGGCCATCGCGCGGTCGATGACCCGCTGGATCTGCGGGTCGGCAGGGGGCAGGTTCCCGCTGCCGGTGCCTGGCCCGCAGGTGACGCCCTCGAGTGCGCCGACGAGGGTCGCTGCGGGTTGTTCCCATTTCGCGTAGGCGTCGGGGAAGGCGCTGATCTGCACCAGCTGGGCGGCCCGGGTGAGTGGCATCGTCTCCCAGCCGGTGATCTCGAGCAGCGCGTCGTAGAACAACCGCGCAGCCTGCCGCGGATCCATCCGGGTCGCGACGTCGCCCCATCCGGCTTCGCGCTGCTGGAACAGCCCGACGGAGTCGTGGTCGCTGCCCACGGCCTCGTGCGGGTGCTGCAGCGACTCCGGGACGGTGGAGTTGGCGTAGTTCTTCAGCACCGACTCCTGCATGGCGGTGGCCACGGCGATGACCATCCCCCGGCGTGGGACACCCATCTCCGTGCCGGTGGCCACGATCAGTCCGGCGTTGCTGACCTGCTCGGGGCCGAAGCCTTCGACCAGCTCGGAGGCGTCGACGCCTGGTGGTGCGCACACCACGCCGGGGGCCCCGGGAGTCGACCGACCTGAGCCGCCGACGACGACGAGCACGAGAATGATCAGGAAGAGGGCCATTCCCGTCGCAAGGGCCCCTGCGACGCCGAGTGAGCGCACAACCAGAACGTATCATTTCTGATAGCTGAACCTATACGTTCCTGGTGGGTTCGGCTGTCAGAGCGAGCGGGCCGTAAGGCCGCCCCAGTGTGGAATGCCACGGATGCGATCCAAGCGCGCAGTCGTCGCCGCCTGGTCAAACGGGTCCGTTCCCGGCAATATCTGTATAACTGGGTATGGTAGTGAATCTGGGAACGGACCCGTTGCTGACTTTTCGCTCGTTTCCTGTTGTGGATACGCATCCAGGAACACGGCCGCTACCAGCTACGGACGCCCTGGACCGGGGCCGCGACCGTGACCTCGCGTTGTGGGAGGAGTGGGAGCAGGCCAGCCACGGCATGCAGCAACTCGTCTGGTCCAACGGGCTCAAGGCGGCCTGCCAGCTCGACGAGATCGACGACGAGACGATCGCCGAGGAGGACGACGGCGGCGAGTTCGTTGCCCAGCTCCCCCGCCGCACCTGGGAGAAGGTCTACCCGGTTGCCGAGGAGCTGATCATCGTCACCCGCACCGGCGGCCCGGAGGCCGGACGAGCCTGGCTCGACGCCCGAGGGTGCGCTTTATCTGCCGGCTCGGTGCAGGCGGAGCCGGGTTCGCAGCAGGCTTGGGACCCACTGCTGCACCAGGCTCGGTCGTCGGTGGCCGGTGCGCTACCTCTGCGCGTAGCGCGGCCGCAGTCGGTGCCCCGGCCTCCTCGGCTTGGGCGATCGCGCGGTCGTGGTCGGCTCGGCGCCGCTCACTGCTCGCTGCGTCCTGCCCGATGAGGTCTTCGCGCGGTTCGGGGGCCGGGTCGTCGGGCGTCTGTGCGCGTTCAAGGGCTTGTTCTTCTGCCTCGACGGCGCGTTCCCACGCATCGGCGGCCCGGTTGAACTTGCTCCAGATCTCGCCGGGGTCCGGTGCGGCGAGGATCTGCTCGATGTACGCGTCGTCCTCGACCGTGCCGGCGCCTCGCGACATCTCTAGCGCGGTGCGATCGACGACGTTAGTCGGGTCGAGTTCGCGGACTTCGAACGGCGGCGGGGGCACGCCATCTCGGACAGCCTCGGGGACCGGGCCCCATCGACCCGGCTCGTCGAGTCCGGTGAGGTCGCGGACCCGTGCGGTGTGCCGGGCGCCGCGCTCCTGGCCCGCTGCCTCGGCTGCGGTGCGGGCCGCGTTCTGACGCAAGTCGACACCCCGGCGCAGCAACGTCTTCAGATAGCCGGCTGGGATGTCGGCGTTGCGGATCCGCTCCTCCGGCACGCGGGCGAGTTCCTCGGCAAGAGGGGCGCCCTCTTCCTTCCAAGCCAGCAGCTGCTTCGCCAGTCCAGGCCAGGCGCGGCAGCTGACCACCGAGTCTGCGGTCTGCGGTGCGAGGTAACGGCGCATCATGCGCTCGGCGGGCCCCAGGTCGGGTCCGGTCTTGTGTATCCCGGCCTCGGCCTCGGCTGCAGCCCGTCCTGGTTCGCGGTTCGCCTCGCTCAGCGACGACGTCGCCGGACGCTTCTCGACTACTACGCCCAGGTAGGCCGCAGGGTCACGAGCCGTGTTGATCTTATCGCCGGGGAGATCAGCCAGCAGCTTCGCGAGGTCGTGCCCCTCGGACCGCAGATCTGTCAGCTTGGCCCGCAGCTGATCGAAACGACTACCCTGGTACACCCGGTTGGGGTCGATACCGGCGTCCTGCAATCCCCGGATCAGGGCGTGAGCAGCCTCGCGGGCGACCACAGGATCGACGGGCTCAACATCGACGACGTTCAGCCGGGTGCCTAGCTGCCGCACCAGGGCGCGGGTGTGGCCCGCTAGGTCCGCCGCATGCGAGTTGTACCGCTCACGCAGCTCTCGGGTATTGAGCCGGGCGAGGACCTCCACCATGTTGTAGCCGCGGTCCTCCAGCTCCCGGAGCTGGCCCGCCAACCGGTCGATCGAGGAGTAGTCGTCGCCGTCCTCACCCCGCCCCGGTGTCATCACTCCAGCGACAAGATCGCGGTCGTCCGACCACGCCGCCTCGAGGCTATAAGCCAGCCGCTCACGCAGCTGGTCGTCGTTCTCGCGTACCTCGGTACGGGCGTGCTCGGCGCGCTGGAAGCCGTAGGTGCCGAGATCGCGGAGCGACTTGAGCGTGCGCTGCTCACCGCGTGTCACCTCATCCTGTAGACCCAGGGCGGTCTCCCGGTCGGGGACGACCACGAAAACCGACAGCGACTTCTCGGCGTAGGAGCCGTGCGCCCACAGCCCCCACGCACCGCGCATCCCCGACGGCGAGTTCTCCGGCATGGGCCCAGCCGTGGTGTGCACCGTCCACCCGAACTGCGGGTCGGCGCTGGTCCTGTGCTCGAACCCTTCCGCTCCGTTCGCGCTGGCCTCGCGGAAGGCTGCCTCGTCGGCTGCGGCCATCGCGCGGACCCGGGGGTCGAGGTCGTTGGCGTACTGCTGCACCGTGCGGGCAGCCGCACGCTGCTGACTCCAGGCGGCCTGCCCCAGTTCCATCCGGCGCTGCCGCAACGCGTTGGCCGTCACCAGCATCAGCTGCGTCCAGGCCTGGACCTGCTCCCGCCCCGGGCTCAGCAGAGGAACGTCCTGGTCGATCTGCCCCGTCATCGGCCTCTCCCTCGCGTCTGGTTCTCCTGCCGCCGAGCCTGCGGAGCCCGGGCCGGCCCCGGCGGAGGCTGCTGCGGCTGCTGACGGCGCGTGGTCTTCATCCGGCCCCGGCCCGGCCCGTTCGACGCCGGCCGCGCCGAGATGGCCTGAGCCGAACTGCGCAGCGCGATGCAGCTGCGCCGCGCAGCCTGCGCCTGGGCACGGCGCGCCTGCGTCTCCCGCAGTGCGGCGATCTCGGCGACCAGCGCCGCCAACGCCAACACCAGCCGGGCCCCGTCGCCCGCGCCGTGACGGCCCACGGTCCGCGTCGCGGCCAGCCGCCACGCCGACTGCCGCAACGCCTTCGCCGCTGGCGACCACCGCGACGGCAGGACCTTGCCCGGTACTCGGGTCGCCCGGTCCAGATCGTTGCCCGCGTCCCGGCGCACCCGCTCGCCCTGGTCCTGACGGCCGGTCACCACGCCCACCGCGGCGAGCATGTCCCCGGCCGCGTGTGCGATCCCGTCCGCGCTCGCCCCGGTCTCACCGGCGGCGAGGGTGGCCGTGGCGTGTTCCATCGTCGACACCGCATCGTCGATCGCGGCCGCGCGTTCGACCGGGCTCACCGTCGCCCGGCGCGTCTCCCCCGCAGCCCCTGACGCCGGCACCGGTTCTGGTGCAGGCGCCGAGTCCCACCGCAGCAGCAGGTTCGGCAACGACAGGTCCCCGGCCAGCGTCCGCCCGGAGAACCACACCGGCTGCCCGGCCCGGCTGACATCACCCGGCGCAGCCACGGAGTAGCCGACCATCGGGGCGTGCTGCTCCACCACCGGCTCCGGGTCCTGTTCCTGCAGCCCGTAGCGCGGCCGAACCAGCACACCCAGCTCGCCCAGCGCCGCCACGAACGCTTCCGGATCGCGTGCCTGCACCGCCGCGACCCGCACCATCCGCCGCAGCCGCTCCCGGGAGGACTCGTTCATCTCCCGTCGGGTCGCCTTCTCCTGCTCCGCCTGCGACGGCCCGGTCGCCGAGCTGCGGTCCGCGCCCGCCGTCGCCGCGAGTCCCAACTCCGCCTCCGCTGCCTGGCACGTCTCCCGGGCCCGGACGAAGTCCCGGTACGGATGCACCCGCTTGCCTGACTCCTGACGCACCAGCACTGCTGCGACGTGCACGTGGTCGTCGGCGTGCCGGATCGCGACCCACCGGCAGCCGTCGGGGTCCCCGCGCCGTGCGATCCCGGTCCGGTCCAGCAGATCCTCGACCACCCGCGCCCACTGCTCGTCGGTCAGCACCGGATCCTCCGGCGAGTTACGCAACGAGCAGTGCCAGACCGGACCCTGCGGCACCCGCTTACCCTGCTCCACCACCGGCTCACGCAGACCGACCCCCGCCGCGACCGCCGCAGCGCTGATCCCATCGACCAAGTAGCGCACATCGAAGGAGCCATCCGCGGCCTGCGCCAGCTGATGCGTCTCGGGCGCCCCGTCCCAGCTCGCGACGACCCGCTGCCCGGTGTGCTCGTTGAACCGCCCCGGCCCCATCAGATAACGGACCAGCCCCTCCACGCGCCACCCACGGCTGATCTTCGCGATCACCGCCGGCTCCTGCTCCGCCGCGCCAGCGGCATCGCCTCACTCACCTGACGATCGACCTCAGCGACCGTGCGGTCAATCCGCTCGACCGCCCGCACCACCATCTGCGCGACCTGACCGACCGTCGACCCGAGCGCCCCATCAGCGTTCGCGACCCTCGCGATGTCGTTGAGATTCCCGCCGATGTTGCGCAGCACCCGACGGTCCTCCATCAACTCCGCCCGCAAACCCATCAGCCTCTGCATCCGCGAACCGGCCGAACCCGCCGAGACCCGCGCACCGGGCACCACCGGTTCGGGCAGCTCCGCCGCCCGAACCGCCGAGTCCCCAACCCACGCACCCGGAGCCATCGCCGCCCGGGCCGACGCCGCTTCGATCGCCGCCCACTCCGACTCCGAGAACGACACGGTCGTGGCGTGCGGCCGCCCACCCTCGGCACGAGAGCGTCGAGTCCGAGTCATCGAAGATCCCTCCCCTCGGGTTGGTGCGGCGCCGGCAGGACCGGCCGTGACGGACCGAGATCCCCCGGGCCCGACGCCGACGATCTCACATGCCAGCTCCCCACCGGTGTTTTCCTTAGGAAAACACCTAACTTGCTCCGCCGGAGGCGGCAGCGCAGCGTGCAGCACAGCCACACGCATCTCCACACACTCACCACGCAGCGCCTCAGAAAACCCGCGCAGGAACAGACCGCCCCCAGACCAAGCCGACACCCGTTACCATCAGCGCCATGAAGCCGAGCGCGGCGACACAGGCCAAGACCCACGCACGCACAGCAGCCCGAGATCTCCTCCGCGCACGCATGCAACCCATCACCGCACTCGCCGAACTCGCCGCCGCCGTCGACACCGCCCGCGCACACGCCGACACCGCCCGACAGCAATGGCGCGACGCACAAACCGCCTACGCCCACGGCTACCGCGCAGCCCGCGCCGCCGGCTGGAGCCCCACCGAACTCCACGACATCGGCTGCGGCCCCCACCCCGCCGGCACAGCACTACGCGCCACCCCACCCCCCACAACACCCGACACCGACGAGGCGAGCAGTGACGAGCCGAGTACTGACAAGCGGGGCGCTGACGAGCGGGGCGGAGTCGAATGAGCGTCGATACAGCTGACGGTTCCGCCGGCGCCACGACAGCAGTCCTGATCTTCGGGCGGGGCGCGATGACACGGCTGGCCGATGGACGCAAGACCGCGACGGTCATCGGCGACGACCACGAACCGTCCGTCGACGACGAGCTGACCGCGATACTGCCCCGCGGGACCGCGCGGCTGCCGCTGCAGGTGAAACAGTGCCACCGGGTACCGGAGCTGTCGATGCTGCCGCAGGTCGCCGCAGCAGCGGGACTGGAACTGTCGGCGTTCACGAAATGCCGGACCTGGAGCGCCTACCTCACCGGGCTGACACAGCAGGAGTTCCCCGGCCCGGTATGCGTACTGGGCGTCGCCGCGACAGGGGACCTCGAAGGTGAACTCCCCCCAAAGGCCGGCCCACACCGAAACGCAAGCGCCAACCCCCGACACCACCGAAACCGAAACCCGACCCGAACGCATCGAAGACGGTGAAGGGCGGCTGGCTACAGGTCGGATCATCAGGCCCGGTGACAGTGACACCACTGACGATGGTGCACCCGCTCGACACCGCAGTGCTGCAACAGCGGATCACGGCAGTCATAGCCCGACGGACGCCACCACTGCAGGTGCGGCGAGCCCTAGCACCAGTGATCGGAACACTGCTGGAAAAAGGCAAAGCCGGACCAGCCGGACTGGGCAAAGCCGACCGGGAACGCCTCCGCAGACAACTCCCCCCAGCAGCAGCATGGCTGACAGAACACCAGCTACTGGTCCGCGGACGATGGAACACGAAACTACTGGTAGGACTCCGAATCCGACACGCAGTCACCCGCGGCGGCACCACCACCACCCCACGCAAGCGGAGCACACAGTGAGCATCACAGACCGACTGGTCCCACTGGGATACCGCACCGACGAAGGACACGACCCACACACCGCCGCCGCAGCAACACGACTCGTCCTCACCCGAGCCCACGACCCGGACGACGCCCGACTCCTGATCACCGCCCTCGGACTCGAAGGCGGCCTCGACGTCCTCGCCGGGGCCCGCAGGAAGCAACAACAGACACCGCCGCGCACACCCCCGAGCCGCGCCGGCGCCCGGTCCGGTGTCAGCGACACTACTGCCGCGCGCGCTCTCGTCACCGTCATCGAGGGACAGGCGCCGACAGCGAGATTTTCCTGATCGGGGGACTGCAATGCGATACGAACATTCCAGAACATCAGGGGGGTCTCGGCAGCAGATGCCGGATCGGCGGACGGGCTCGGGCTCGGGTCGAGGACCACGGGGACCGTCACCGGCCGGGGGCGTGGAACGGTCGTATTTCTGCCGGTCATGCAAACTGACAGCAGTAGGGATCAGCGTCCCCACAGGCTGGTACCTGCTGGAACGATCCCCCGGCGGCGGGGCCGTCATCTCCGGCTGGGGATGTACTGCTCGCTGGCATGCGTCCTGGCCGCAGCCGAAGACCTGAAACTCGGCGAGCGCGAACACGCCCAACGGCTGGGAACCCCAGCGGACGCCGAACGCGATCGCGCCCGAGTCCTGGAACGAGCCGAGACGATGATCCGGCGAGGAATGTCGGCGAAAGCCGCAGCGGATGTGCTCCGAGTGCCACCGGCAGCGTTGCGGACATGGCTGAAGGCCGCAGGGATCGCCGTGGTCCCCGACCCCGCCGAAACGCCACCGGTGACACCGGTGTTCACCGCACCACCCCCGACGACCGGGGCGCGACGAGCGGGCACCGACAACGTGCACACCACGGCGACGGCGCCGGCAGACACCAGCACTGCAGCGCTGACCTCCACCCCGACAGAACATGAGCGAACAGAGGACAACACCGCACGAAACGCTGCAGCAACACCCGGGAAGAACCCCACCGGGACAGCACCGGCCAGCACGAAAGGTACCGACCGGAAGGGCACCGACCGGAAGAACGTGGTACCAGGCGGGGTGAAACCGGGCCAGGATCCGGTGCTGGGAAAATACACCTCGCCCCGGGCGTTGCTGCACCACTGGCGACAGCTGGAACGGATCACCGACCTCGAGATCGGCGCCGCCCCAGCAGGAGCGGGGAAATCAGGACACCCCCAGGGATTCACCGCGACAGTATCGGCACGGCTACTGGTAGGAGACACCGCAGGCGAATCAGTGGTGTGCACAGCCACAGAGAGAGCGAAGATGAAAGCATGCGACGCCGCAGCGTACGCACTGGCGAAGATCCTGCGCCCCATCATGGACGCTGCGGCCGTAGCCGCCGCAGCAACACCGCCGCGCACCGCTCCTCAACCTGAGACCGCACCCGAACCGGCGGCCGCACCGCCACCCGAACCCCGGCACATTCCGGCCGGCCCACCCCCGGCCACACCACCAGCCGCGCCATCCACCACAGCGCCCACCGCACCACCTACTACACGATCTGGTGCCACTCCCGACACCCGACTGGTACGGGAATGGGCCCGCAAACAGGGATACACCGTAGGGGAACGAGGACGACTCCCAACCCATATCCAGGACGCCTACCTCGCCGCAACAACAGGAACCGCACCACCACCGTGAACACAGAACCGGAGAACGACTCACCGAACCCGGCGAAACCAGCGGCGACCACCGACACAGTGAAAGAGATCGGACCCGCAGCGACGGAACACGACCGCCCGAGAAACCACCGAGAAGCTCGAGGTGTCCATCCGCACGATCCTCAGTGAACCGTCCCGAGTTCGGGAGAGGATCCTGATCCAGCAAGGAGACTGGAGTCTCTCCCGAACCCAGGACGGTTCACTCTCAGAGGTCGAGTGCAACGCGCAGGAGCGCGTCGAGCTGGTCGAGCACAGCTCGATCGACCAGGCCGAGCGACTCGGTCAAGGTCGGCCGATACACCCTGGTCAAACCACGCTGCACGTTGAGCCACCGCAGCTCGCCGGCGACCTCGACCGGAACGACCAACAAGATCGCACCCGGATCCTGCTCATCGACCTCGACCCCGTAGAGCATCGACACGCCCCGGTCGATCACCGGCTGCGCGCTGACGATCAGGATCGTCCGATCCCGCACCACCGACGGGCAACGCCACAACTCACCCCGACGCACACCACTCACCCGCAGCACCCGCACCAGCGCCGAGCTGCTCCTCACGCTCGTCCAGCGCGACCACCGCAGCATCGGAACGGTCCTGCACTCCAGCGCTCAACGCCGGCCGTTCAGACTCCCAGGCATGCCGCAACACCAACCGACTCATGAACCCCGACAACGTACGCCCCTCCAACTCCGCAGCCCGCCGAGCAAGAACCAGCGCACCCGCATCAAGCGACAGCGACACCTTCTCCGTTGACCCCACCAAAAAATCCTACCATTTAGTCGTCCCAACTACGGTGGCTGGGGCCGTTCGGGCGATGAAGCGCGGCCGACGCCGGCGAGCACCTGGTGGCCCACCACCGACGAGGTCACGCGCCCACCCACGCCGCACTGCCCGACTCGGCCGAGGCGACCCAGCTGCGCCCGTTCTTGACCGCCAGTCCCGCACCGGCCAGCGCGGTCAGCGCTTTCGACACCGCCGGCGCCTTCCGACCCGTCACCGCAGCGATCTCCCCGGTCCGGGTATGCCCAGCGCACAGGGCGGCGTGGACCTCGGCCTGCGCAGGCGACAACCCACCCACGACACCGACCCCAGCGCCGACCCCAGCGCCGGTCTCAGCGCCGGTCTCAGCGCCGGTCTCAGCGCGGCGGTCGGCCGTGCCCGTGGTAGCGGGCACCTCCACCGGGGCGGGTGAGGAGACGACGTCGGCGGCGGTCAACGCGGTCGGCAGCGACATGACCGCCCACCCCGGCGACGTCACCACCTCCGACGGCGGCTCCGACGGTAGGGCCGGGGCCGGGGGCCCTGGGGGCGGCTCGGCTCCGGGGCCGGCCGTGCGGCGCCAGGCGGCCAGCTTCGCCGTCTGCGCCTCCCACCGCGCGGTCGGTGACAGGCCCTGGGCCGGCTGGAACGGCGCCACCGCCGCCGCGGTATCGGCGTCGAGCGCGGCGCCGGGCGCCGACCGCACCCACCGCCCCAGATCGGCCGCCCACGCGACCCGGCCCATCGTCATCCGCCCACCGGAGTTCGCGAAGCAGTACCCGCCACCGGCCGGCAGACTCGTCGGCGCCACGGCGAGCCCGTCGACCACGACGTTCTCGCTGCGGTTCATGTTGCGGAACGCGAACAGGTTCCGGGCGGTCAGGAAACTACGCAGCACCGTCGACCCGCCGAAATCCGGCGCCAGCAACGACTGCGTGCCCACGACCACCCCGACCCCGTACTTACGGCCGATCCGCACGACCCGCTCCACCCGGCCGATGAAACCCGCCGCCACCAACGCCGGATGCGTCGACAACCTGTGCAACTCATCGATGACCCACACCAGACCCGGCAGCTCAGGGGTGGGCAGCAGCTTGCGCGCCGACGGCTGAACCGCCGGGTCCGTGATGGGCACCAGCACCCCGGGCACGCCGTCCGGGGCGGACGGGCCCTCAGTGAGCGTCGACTTCAGCAACGACCGCACCTCCAACGCGGCCTCCACCGCACCCAGCTGGGCCAGGACACCGTCCGGGCCCGACTCCGCCCAGTCGGCGACATCGTTGAGCACCGGGGACGACCCGCCATCGGGGTCACCGTCACCGAAGAACACATGCCAGCACCCGCTCGCGGCGAGACCGAGACCGATCGCCTCCAGACACGCCGATTTCCCCGACCCCGGTTCCCCGGTCACCAGGCCGTTGCGGACACCGACAGCCTCCACCGCATGGAAGACCATCTCCCCCTCACCGTCGGCGTACGGACCCAACGGCACCGCACCGTGCTCATAACGGGGCCCGGTGAACGCGATCCCGCCCGAGAGCACGTCAGCGATGATCACCGTCAGCTGCGCCCAACCCTCATCATCGGGATACGGCTCGAGGACCAGGTGTTTCGCCGACACACCCAACGCCGAGGCGATCCGGCCCCGACGAGACAGGACATCGTCGAAACACAGCTCACCGGGCGGGGTCCGCACCGTCCAGCGGACCGCCCGCGCCGTGTCCGCCCGATCGGTCAGCAGCGACCCCGGGAGCGCCTTCCCCCGGCGGGCGACGTTGTCGGCCCACCGCCGCGCCAACCCGTCCCCCACATCACCCTCGACCTCGTCCTGCGGCAACGCCGGAACCGCAGACACCGCGGTGACCGGGTGGGCGGCCATCCACCCCGACCAGCACACCGCCGATCCCGCCGCCAGCACTCCGAGCAACGCCGGATCGACCGGACCGGCCACCGCCGCAGCACCGACCCACGCACCCGCACCCGCGACACCCGCCCACGACGCCTTCTTCCACGCCGCCGGGACCCGGCGCCGACACCACCCCCGCGCCCCGGCCATCCCGGCCGACACGATGAGCCCGACCACGGCGGCGGTCACCGCCGCCGCAGTCGGCCCGTCAGAGGCAGCGACCAGATCACACACCGCCCAGCCCAGCGCCCCGGTCACCGCGATCGCTGCCGTGGCCAGATACGGCACCCGCCGCGCCCACACCGACGCCCGCACCCGATCCACACGCTCACTCACAGCAACCTGACCAGGCGATTCCCTCCGCAGCACCGAACCGGTCCGGCGCAGCACCACCTCCCCACCCGCACCGGCCACAGGCCCGCCGTCGACGGCGGCCAGGCGCTGCAACGCCGCAGCCAGAACCTCCGGAGTCAACCCAGCCGCCCCTGACTCGATCGCTGCGCTCATCGATTCCCTCCGGACACTCGGCCGTTCAGCACTGTTCACAGCTGTTCGGTTCTGCTCGGTGGTGCCCCGCACCGCCACGACACGGCCGCTCGACAACCAGTACCCGCGTACCGGTTTCCGAGGACGGGGCCGACTCCGATGGGCTCCGACCTGCGTATCCACAAGCCAGAGCCCATCGAAGACGCGTCAGGTGCGGGTGCCGATGTAGGTGCCCGACACCGTCGCTGCCAGGGAGTCATCAGCCAGGACCTGGTCCTGGGCCGACAGATGCCGCGCGAAATGACTCTGCGCGCTCGAGGCACTGTCGCAGAACAACGCCGCGTGCTCCTGCATCTGCCCGAGCAACGCGATCGGGGCGCCCGACACCCCCGCCGCAGACAGCGACGACACCGACTGCTCGATCCGGGTGAACATCTGCTCGGCCAGACCGCGCATCTGCTCACAGAAATGATGCGCGCTCCCCGGATCCAGCGTCTCCCCACTCGCCGCCGCCACGCCGACACTGCCGCCGCCGCTGGTACTGGTGCTGGTTGCGGTCATCAGACCATCCTTCCCATCGTTTCCACCGTTACTGCTGGTCACAGGACTATCGGACGTACTGGCCGGCGCACTGCCGGTCGAGTCCGGACCGCGGAGCGGATGCACCGTCGCCCACCCGTCACCGGCCCCGGGAACCCGGCCGCCGGCAGGCGGCTCCTCCGCCTTCTCCGTGGGTTTCTTCTCAGCGGGTTTCTTCTCAGCGGGCATCGGCTCCGGAGCCGGCGGCTCGGAGGCCGACGGCACCGGGGTCGGCTCGGGGGCGGGCGGGTCGACGGTGATCACCATCGGCCCGTCCTCCGGGGTCCGGACGTCGGCGCGTTCGGCAGGTCGCGGTGTTTCCGGGCGGTGTGCCCGGGACGGCGCCCATTCGCCGCGGGCACCCGCACCACGCCGCCGCCTCGCCTGCCGGATCGTCTGCCCGACACGGTCGCGCACCGCGCGGGCCCACCGCTGCCGCCGCAGCTGTCCGGCCACGGCCCGCTCATGACGGCGACGACGCCGGTCGGTGGCGTAATCCCAGCCATCGGACCACCACGCCCCCAGCGCCCGGCGCGCCGGCCCGGGGGCGCGCCGCGAACGCGGGTGCGCGATCCGGTGCGCGACCCGCCCGGCCAGGGCTTCGGCGATCGTCGGACCCGCCCGACGCGCGTCTTTGGTCATACGCCGTTCATGCGCACGCTCGGCCCGCCGGCGTCGATCTCGTAGGCGGGGTGGCTCGGTGCCGCGTGCGGTCGCGATCACCTCCGCACCCGCGTATCTCGCCAGGCCCCAGACGACCAGGGCGACCAGCAGGATCGTCTCCACCCGCGATCACCCGGTGATCCACGTCGAGGCCACCGCACCCGCACCGCCGACCCCGCGGGCCAGGACGCTGTAGAAACCCGCCAGCAGCGGCGCACCCGAGGCGACCGCCAGGGTCGGCGCGGTCAGCGCCAGCCACGGATGCCACGACTTCGGGCGAGCGGTCTTCGGCAGGATGCCCTTCACCACGACCTCCAAGGTGGCGACCACACACACCGCCGCCAGCACCGTCCCCCCGGCCACGCCCAACAGCTGGGTGACCGTCGAGGTCGCCCCCGACACCGTCGTGAACACCCTGCCCAGCAGCGTGCCCAGCACCCCGCCGAGCCCGGTCCCCGCGACCAGGAACAAAGCGTTCGTGGTCTTCGCGCAGTCCTGGTTGTACTTCAGCCAGGCACCCAGCACGAGCGCCAACGCCGCGACCACACCGGTCGACGCCCACCCCGCCGCGGTCACGACGGGCCCCCGACAGAAGCCCCACCCAGCCACACCAACAGCCCGGACGGCGCCCAGTAGGACCAGGTCACGCACTCCGGCACCAGCAGCCCGACCAGGGGGACCTGGTCCAGCACCGACGCCACCGTCACCGCCAAAGGCAGCACCGTCCAGAGTCGGCCCGGGGTCCGCGCCGCCCACCCCGCCATCCCCGCGATCACCAGAACAGGCACCTGCACACACCAGAAATGCGCGACCGCGACCTGACGCAGCATCGGATGCTCCGAGGCCGTCCAGTCACCGCGCCGCGCCAACTCCAGGCCCTCGGCCAGGGTCACCGGACGCTCCACCACGGCCCGGCAGCCCGCCACCGCATCAACAACTGCTGCCGACACACTGCGGGCCAGTCGCGCCCACCACGGCGGCCCCGCCGCCGGGACCGGACCCCACCCGGCCTTCCCCACACCCGCCGACACCCCTGCACTCAGCGTCGACCCGCTCACCGTCGACTCGCTCACCGTCGTACTCGCTGCCGTGCTCATCGCCGGCCCCTTCCCGCGCTCAGCGGCTCTCGTGCCTGCAGCTCCAGGAGCCGATCCCCCGCCGTGACCAGCGCCGAGGTCACAGACTCGACCAGCCGCGACGCTTCAGCCGGATCCGGATGCCGACGCGACGCCGCGCCCCGGGCGTAATCGAACGCCGCACACAGCCGCTCCACATCGCTGCCCGCCGAGGCGAAGCGCACCACGAACCGGCCACGCCGCCGCTCCCGACGGCCACGCCGCGACACCGCCTCCACCTCCGCACCCGACAGCGCCGCGGCGCGGCGCCGGTACCCGCTCACCGCCGACCACCCCGCCCCACACCACACCGGGCGAGGACCCGGGCCACCAGCCCGGCGACACCGCACCACACCACCACCGCCGACACCCCCATCACGACCCGCGGACCCGACCAGTCCCCGGCCGACGGGAACAACGCATCCACCAGCACGAACACCACGAACCCGACACCACCGGTACCGAGCAGCACCGGCACCGACGACACCACCGGCCCCCACCGCGGCACCAGACGCGACACAGCAGCCCGCACCGGGTGCGGCGCGAACTTCGCCCGCCGCACCCGCACATGGTCCGGCGGGAACAACGACAACCGACCCGACCGACCCGACCGATCCGGCGCTTCACGCTCCGACGCCCGCCCCGGCGAAGAGGCCGGCGAAGGAACCGGCGAACGACGAGAGACCCGATCAGACAGCCCGGAAGACGACACGACAACAGACATAGGAAGCTCACTCCGGAAAAGGAAGAAGCAGGAAGAAGAAGGAGATAACCGACACCCTCGGTCGCGCAGCCACCCCTACAGCAGCTACGGCCGGACGAAGACGATCCGAGAAAGACCTAGACAGGCCCGAGCAGAGCCGCCCTAGGCGATCGCGGCGACCCGGGCACCGTTCACAGGCCCGACCACCGGCGAACCGGACGCTGCAGCGGCCGCCGGCGCGGCCGCCGAGGGCGCGGTGCGGTGCAGGAACGCGGTGACATGGTCATAGGCGTCACCGGCGAGCTGGGCGCGGGACTTGCCCACACCGAAGGTCTTACGGATCGCCTCCCGCGACACCGACCCCGCACGCTCCCCCGACACCACCGGGGCGGGAATGCGGCCCTCGGCCACCGCGCGGCGGGTCCGCTCATACAGCACGACCGTGTCCGCCGACGCCTCATCCAGACGGGTCGGGGCGAGCTCGTCATACAGGTCGGCGAAGATCGGCCGGAACACCGAATGCAACACATGCTGCACGACCACAGCCGCCGCGACGAGTAGCGGTGGCAGCACGTGGGCCAGGGTCGAGCCCGGGTCGAACCCGTACCGGGCTCCCCACGGCACCACCGTCAGCGCCAGCGACGCCCCAGCCAGACCGGCATCGAGGGCATAGAGGCCGCGGGGGACCCGGCGGCCGTGCTGCACCGCGGTGAAACCCACGAACAGGCTCACGACCAGCAGCACCGACGCCACAGGCTCGATCAGGTAGCCGTACCACGGGCCGTCGACACCGACGACACCGTCGTGCACGGTCACCGACATGAACAGCACACCGGCGGCGATCAGCAGCGGCGGCACCATCGACAGACCCACATAACGCCGATAGGTCGAGGCCAACCGTCGGTCCGGGTTCAGCAGCCGGTCCCGGGACGCGACCGCACGACGCGCCCACCCGGCCTCCCGGCGGGCACCACGGGCCGTAGCGATCTCCGCCATCCGGGACCGGCGGCGCTCGACCCGCTCGGCCCCGCGGAGCTTCTCGGTCACGCGCCGGTCAGCACGCCGCTCGCGTGGCGACCGCGCCTCCAGCAACGCCGGATCGTCCTGCAACGCCACGACCGCGCGGGCCTGGGCCACCTCCCGCGCCAACAGACGAGCCTCACCCACCAGACCCGGCGCCACCCGATCCGAAACCGAACCGTCGACGGCGCGATCGGGGGCGGCGCGATCGGGGGCGGGGACCAGGTCCTCCAGCCACGACTCCGACCGGCTCATCGGGTCCACCCGGCCGTTGACGTGCGCGGCAGCGGTGTCACGGCAACCGCCGACCACAGCCGGTCGATGAGCTTCTCGGTCCACCCGTCCGGGAACCACCGCAGCTGCTCACAGCCGGGTCCACCACCCAGAAGGGGAACCGCCCCACCCGCGGGTGGAACAACATGGGTCGTGCAGGCAAGATGTCTCACAGCCGATCACCTGGTTTCGTTCAGGTCGATGTGGTGAGACCGGCGCCCCGGATCTTGATCCGGGGTGTCGGTCGCCCACCCGGCAGGCGCCGGGCGGTCTTTCCCATGTCTAACACCCCCGCGGCCCCGTGACAAGACCGGGGCCCACCCGCTGTCACCGCCCGGACACCCACCGCACCCGGCGACCGAGCCGGGGCCCGGCCAGCGGGGGCCCGGCGCGCGGCGACGGCACAGCCGCAGCGGAGGCCGCCGAGAGGAAATGTCCCGGGGCCGCCTCGCGGGCGCGCGCGACGCGCGCCCACGCGCACATCGCGTTGAGACCCGCACCGGCCCCCGACCGCCGAGGAAATTTCCGCCAGGAAAACCCGGGCTCACCCCGGCGGGCCCCGGCGTCGAGGACGACCAGCAGCACCGGCCACGCACCCGGCGCAACCAGCCCGACAGGCCCGCGCAACAGGCACTCCCGGCGGTGCCCCCAGCCGGCGATCCGGCCGGACGCGAGCCGGGCGGCGGCGAGCCGGCGACCGGCACCGCACCACGAGCCGACCGAGGACCACGAGCCGATCGCAGCCCCAGCCACACCGGCGGCGACGGCGGCGGCGTCACGTGTCGGACGCTCGATAGATCCGGCGGCGCCGACCGAGACACCGGCGAGGAAATTTCCTCGCCAGACACGCCGACGGGCCGGGCTCAACGCGATGTGCGCGTGAGCGCGCGTCACACACGCGCGCGAGGAGCCCGGGAGTTTCCACCGGAGACACCACAAGGAGACACCACCACGTAAACCTTGAGCGGGTACAGCCGAGCACTCATGCGACAGGCACGTCGGCAACACCCGGGGCAGCGACGCGGGACCATGACGCGAATCTGGGGGCGACACCCGCGCGGTCGCGGCGGGAACGCCGGCCAGGTGGCAGCCGGCGTCGCGAGCGACGGTGACGGGAACGGGGTGGCGCACGATCCGGCGCCAGCAACTTCCCGGTCGGGCACAGACCCCGATCTCGATCCGAGGGGCGACCCGAGGCACCCCGGGCGCGGCTGCGGACAGCGCGACACAGGCGCACTCGAGCATTCCAACGCCGAACATTCCGGCACGGACATTCCGGCGCCGACATTCCGGCGCTGGGCGCTCCGCCGGGGACGCCCCCGGGCAGCACTGCTCGCCCGATCGTCGAGAAGGCGTCCCATGATCGCCCCGTACGTAGCGGGACCAGCACCTTCACCTCACGCATCAGACGTCGAGCAGCGAGCCGGGGACAGTCCGAGGGCACCGGCGCTGGCCCCGGCACCGGAAGGAATCCCCAGGTCAGGCCGGCGCGGCCCGGCGGGCCGGCGGGCCGGCGGGCCGGCGGGCCGGCGGGCCGGCCAGAGCGTCAGAGCCTGACGCCACCAATGATCGTCCCTACGTAGCGTTTCCGCTGGTCCCGACACTTACCGACACCTGATCGCCTGGAGTGGCAGGCTAGGCCGGGCGCGGGTGGCGACCTCCCCGGGGCGGGCCGCGTGTGGATATATCCGCAGGTCAGGGGGGTGATCCGGGCGGCGAACGCCTCACCCGGAGGGCTCCCGGCGACTGATGCAGTGATCATGAAACGGACCGTTTTCGCTGGTCCCGGTACTTATCGATGATCTGTCACATGGCGGAGCGAGAGAGGAATGAGGGGCCGACAGTCGTGGGCGGCCGACCTGAGTCCGGGAGAATCCCAGAGAATCCCCAGGTCAGAGGCCCGACCTGGCCGGGTCATCGACTCCGAGGGTCGGACGCGCGGAGCCGCTGGTTGATCATGCATCGGGGGGCGTTCCTGCTGGTCCGGGCACTTGTCGATGACATGTCGCCTTTCCTGGTGGGGCACGCGCGGAGCGCGGGGATACCCAGGCCAGGGGCCTTCTACTGCAAAGATCTGCAGGTCAGGCCCCTCAGGGTCGGACCAGTGGGGCCCCGGGACGACACCGGGGGCCGGGATCGCCAACCCGCATAATGATCATGGATCGGGGTTGTCTGTGCTGGTCTCGCTACTTCTCGATACCTGGTCTCGGTAATGGGTGCAGGGTGTGCGGGCGGCCGGGGCCGGGGGCCGGCCAGTCCGGCGGGTTCGCGAATGCTGAAACAGCAGCTGGGCGTGGACCTGATCCGCGGCGGCTTCCTCTGACCACTTCCACCCGAAGAGCCCAGTCGGTGTCACAGCGCGTGTCGGCGTTGACACCTGATAGGGCGATCTGCCTGATTGAGGTGGTGATGGTGAAGGTCAGGAATGTTGTTCGGCGGGCGATGCTCGGGTTGGTCCTGGGTGGTGCGGTCCTGGTGGGGGCGGTGGTTTTCCCGGGTCCTGCCTATGCGGGTCTTCCGAGTGATCCGGAGACGTGTGCGGCGGAGAACGCGGTGGTGTTGGTGCCGTGTCCGCCTGCGACGGATTTTGATAGGTCGTTGAACGTGACGAGGCTGCGGTTCACGTTGGCACCGCAGCTGCGGGCTCATCTGACGGTGACGTTGGAGACTGAGAACGGGCAGGGTCGTCACCAGCAGACGATCCCGTTTGTCAACGCGAGCGATCGTGTCGTGGAAAGTTCGTGGAGCGTCGGTGCCTATGACCAGGGCATGGGAGTGCGGATCGTGCGCGCCGAGTGGCACCCGGGCTGAGTCTCCAGGCGCCCCGGTTTCCTGGCTGGGGATCCTGACCGGACCTGCTGTCTTCCGCCGTGGCGCTTGTGTTGTCCTGGCCGGGTGACGGTCGGGAACGTTCGAGACCGCAGCAGAGGTGTTCGTAGCGGCTGCTGAGGTGTTCCTGGTGGTGTGAGGTGCGGCGGGTGGTCGTGGGCAAGCCGACCCGGACCGCAGTCCGCGCTAGCGGGCGAGGACCGGAAGCGGCGCGGCAGCACCGTTCGTGTGCGGTGGCAGCGTGCGGCCGGGGGTGGGTGTCGGCGTTCAGCATGACGTCCCGGCTGGGCTGGGGCGTCGGGACCGCCGGTGGGCGAGTAGGGCGGTGATGTGTGCGTGGGCGGTCTCGCGGGCGCCAACGGAAATGACATCGTGGTCGGGGACGAGCCCGGTGAGGAGTGCGTGGTGGTCGCGGGTC
>NZ_MCIJ01000003.1:0-17830 GCF_001932315.1 Pseudonocardia sp. Ae150A_Ps1
CGCGAGACAATCGGCACACGGCAGACGGCCGGGCACCGCCTGCGGGTCGACGTCTCTGGGCACGGTCTTCATGGGCGCCTGGCTTCCTCGTGATGGGGGATTAGTCCGGTTGTCCACTCAGATGCCTCGGCGGTCGCACCCGCCGGGGCATCTCCAACTTCCAGACTAGTCTGTGACTAGTCGCGAGTCCAGTCCGAGGTTCCCGCGACTAACCCTGCGCGCACAGAAACGGCCCGCGACCAGCTAGTTTGCTAATCGCGGGCCTTAGTCGTATTGCGACTATGTCGGGGTGTTCGAGGAGAGGTCGGCGCGGAGGCGGTCGAGCAGGGCGAGTAGAGCGGGTCCGTGCTCTGCGGACCGCTGTTGCTCGGCGAGGAACTGCTCGTAGAGCTTGACGTCGGCTGGGTCGGTCACTTCCTGCTCGGCGGTGAGTGTCTCGATCTCGACGGTCGTGGGTGCGTCGTCGTAGCGCAGGAGTACGAAGGAGTGCAGGGGGCGGGCCTCGGCACGCTCCTGCGTCTCGCGGGAGAGCACACCGATGCGCACGTTGGGGAGGCTGGCCAGCGCGGCGATGCGGTCGAGCTGAGCGAGCATCACGGAGGCTGGGCCGGGACGCCATCGCAGCGCGGTCTCGGTCATGACCAGGTCGAACTGCTTGGACTCGTCGAACAGGACTGTCTGACGGTTCATCAGCGACAGCACCGAGGCGGGGATCTCCGCGGCGGGGAGCAGGCTGTGGATCTCGCGCAGTCTGCGCGCGTAGTCCGGGGTCTGCAACAGCCCGGGAACGACCTCGGACTGATACACCCCGATCCCGCTGGTCGTTGCGTCACGCCGAGCCCTGGCGTCCTGCTGGCTGGGCCCGTCGGGGCGGTTGCTGTTGCGCCACGGCCGTACCCGGGTCCCCGCCTCCTGGGCGAGTGCGCGCAGCTCTGCACGGACGTCCTCGTCGGCGTGGACCGTGTCGAGCCACTGCTCGATGTCGGCAAGTACGAGAGCGGAGTGGCCGTTCTCCATCTTGGAGGTCTTGCTCTGCGACCAGCCGAGCTGCTCACCCAGGGCCGCAGCCGAGAGCCCAGCGGCCTGGCGGAGCTCCTTCAAGCGCGCCGCCAGGCGCTGGTGCTGTGGGTGGATGTCGGCGTGGGTCAAGGGGGTTAGCTCGCAGCGCGCTCAGGGGTCTCGGCACCCGATCGTGGGGCCGGGACCAGCCGGTAGTCGTCGAACGGGACGGAAAGCTCGACCGCGCGCCGACGGATGGCGATGTAGGGGGCGGGATCGCTGGCCTGAGAGACGCCGAGGAAGTGCCCTTCGTCGTCGAAGTGCTGCAGCACCACGATCCGCTCGTCGAACATCCAGAAGTCCTGCCGAGTCCAGGCGTCGTCGCCCGTGCTGAGCCAGTGTCGGTCCAGAATGCGGACTTCCTCGCCGGCGCGGATGTTCTCCCGGGGGTAGCAGAGCAGCTGGAACCGTGTGTAGTCGGTGACCGGGTGGCCGAGCAGCCGGACCCGGCCGAAGTACTTGCCCCGGCCGACCTGGGCGTGGACGTTGGCCAGCCAGTCGTCGTTGTCGACCGTGCGCGCGGGGAACGGCTTGTCGGCGAGGAAGGCGTCGAAGTCCGGGTCCTCGCCGGGGATCGCGTAGACGTCGCGGCATTCCAGCCGGAACGCGGAGTGCTCGTAGGTGCGGTAGAGCTCGTCCAGGTCTTCGGGGGTCATACGGCCTCCCTCGTCGCTTCGTCGACGGCCGTGAGCACGTCGCTCACCAGGACCTCGTGGGCGCGTTCTCCCTCGGGGCACACCAGCGTCGTCGGGGTGCCGGACACCACGAACCACTCCCCCGCCGCTCGGATGGTCTCGGACCGCGGCGCCGGCACGGCGCCGACGGACAGGCCGTGCATCTGCAGTTCGCGCGCGGCGCGTTCGACGATGTCGCGCGGCACCCGCACCGTCCGAGCGGATGCGATGTAGCCCTGCACGATCACCGCCCCCCGCTCGGTCAGCCATACGGTCGGACAGTTGCCGTTGCGGCACTCCATCGTCCCGGCGAGCAGCTGCATGCTCATGAGTTCGCCTTCCCGTTGAGCCGCGATCCTAGTGCTTCGAAGACTAAGTGCGACTAGTCGGGCTGGCAACGGTGTCGGACAGAACGGGTCCGAGCCCGGCATCGAGCTCAGGAGCCGTGGAAATTTCTGGCCTCGCACGCGCACGCGTACGTCGCGTTGTCCGGGCCCGCCACCGCGGTAGGAGGTCGCGCGGAAATTTCCCGGCGCCCTGGGGAACGGCTCGGCGCTCGGTGTGCGTGCAAGGGACGCGCCGCCGCGGACCGGCTCGTCGGCGACGTCGACCGCGAGCGCGCCTGGCCGCTTTCCGCCGTGGCACGGTCTGCTCGTTGCTCGGCGGTCTACTCCCGGCCCTCGTGCAGCTCCTGAGGCAAACGGACCCACGCCGGCCGGTCTCGGTATGGCCGGATGCCGCGGCCGTGGCGAGTGAGGGATGCCGAGTGCCCACGACGCAGGCGACAGCGCGCGCGCCCCCGGCTCTCAAGTCCTGGGGGCACTGAGCGCGAGCACAGGTGCTTCCTACGCTCGTTGCCCCCGCGCCCCGGCCCCGCCAGGGCGCGGGGGTCAGCCGGGCGCGGGCGTCTCGATCCCGGGCCGGGTCGCGGGACTCACGGGCTCGACGGGCCGCGCCGAGCTCGCCTCTGGGAGTCACGGTCCGCAAGGTTCTCCGGGTGTGGGCGCCGGGTCTTCACGACCTCCAGGGCCGGCGCCACCCCCACAGCTCGCCCCGCCACCGTCGCCGAGGGTCGGTGGACGGAGACCACCGCCGTCCCGCTCGAGCCGGGAGTTTCTCTGAGACCTAGCCCGGCGCGCGGAGTGACGCCCACGCGACACACGCGTACGCGCGAGGCCGGCCGTCGGGCAGCCACGTGCTCGGTCACCCCGCCCCCAGGTTGCGACGCTCCCGCATCGATAAGACCGGGGCCACAGGCCCACCACTTCCGACTCGTTGAGCGCCTCGAGCCGCGCCGGATCGTCAAACGGTGCTCTTGGAGCACCGGACGGGGCGATACTCGGCTCCGACCGCCTGGCACGCACTCGAAGTGGCTCGCCACCACGACGCTGACCAGCGCATATCCTGCAGGTCGTCGACTCGGTAGCGCCCGCAGACAGCGCCGAACTCGCATATCGGGCATAGCTCACCCTCAGTGGGGCTGACTGAGCTGTCGTTGCCGACTCTCTCCCGCTGCCACCGGAGAATACGTAGTCGCTGGTCAGCCGCACATTGAGTCCGGAACTGATAGTAGAACTTCGCCTCGGCGATCAGGGCCGCGCGGCAAGCCTGCAACCGAGGGCGTTCCAGCTGGTCAGAGGCCGTCTGTAGGGACTCGAACGGATCTCTCGCCACCGAGGACGCAACCGCAATGACACGCCGGGCGCGCGGGGCCGGGATAGCTGCACCCGAACGCGGTGACCACGCCTCGCGGCGATGCGCGACACCACCTCGTTAACTGATGATTCTCGGTCCCTCGCACCAAAGCCGTCCCTTCGCCCCCACGGCCGGGGCCAGCGTCAGAAATGCGCTGGTCCGGCTGGGTCTATCGGGGCGCAGGACGCTGGCGTGACGGCGCCTGCTGCACCGGCGCGGACACTCTCAGCCGGGACCTCGCCCGGCAGCTTGGACACGTAGTAACCCACCTCCGCGGAGGACACACTCACTGCAAGTGCTCAGTCAGAGCGCCGACATCGGTACAGTTCTCGGTACCGGACCGAGGTGAGGAGGGCAGGGATGCGCGAGAGTTCACTGGTCGCCAGGCCAGACGAGCGCGGACATGAGGTCCTGGTCGCCTACCGGCCGGTGCACTTCACGTTGGGCGACACCGCGCGCGCGATGAACGCCGTCGTGGACCCGCACTTACGGAAGGTCTCCTCCCGCGCTCACGTTGGGCGCAGCCGAGTCCGGGATGTCCTGCGCCAGATCGCGACCGACGGCTGGCCCGAAGGGTTCGCGGCCGACCCCGATCGGGTCGATTACTGGCGGAAGTGGCTGGTCGCGCAGGGTGTATTCCAGGCCGACGACTGAAGCCACCGTCGCTGCGTGGGCGATAACCGGGTTATCGGTCCCCGCTCCCCCGCCGCAGCGTCGTTTGGGTGGTCGCCGTCTCGCACGGCCTCGGCGCGCGTTGCCGGCGAGAAGCTTCGCCGTCGTCCTCGATCCCAAGCAGCGCTCCCGGTCCGGTAGCGCCAATATCGATAGGCCGCAGCTCCCAAATCGACAGCGCGCTGACGGCGATAACCCGGTTATCGCGCGGCCATGACTCGGAACCGCACACGCCGGGGGATGACCGCGGAGCGCGAACCCACAGCTGGCATCATCTGCTCTGACTTATCCGAAGTAGCGGCCCAACTCCGGGCCGTGAAGTCCACGGAGAGGTGGCCATCTTGGCCAGAGTTCATGCTGTGTGCTGCCAGAAGGGCGGCGTCGGCAAGACCACGATCACCGTCAACCTCGCTGCTGTCGTCGACCAGGTGCTCGGAGGAGACGATCCATCCGTCCTGGTCGTAGGCACCGACCCGCAGCGATCCATGGACTGGTGGGCAAGCAGGGTCGGCGATGACATCCCATTCGCCTACACCGAGACCGACAGCCCCGGTGATCTGGAGAGGTTGCGAGACGCCGACTTCTCGCACGTGTTCGTGGACACCCCGGGCAGCCTGGAGAATGAGCACATCCTCCGGTCGGTCCTGAAGAGCGCCGACGACGCGATCGTCCCGATCACGACAGAGCCGCTCACCTTCGTACCTGCCGACACGACCATCTCCCAGGTCATCGAGCCCCTGGGAGTCCCCTACACCGTGGTCGTGAACCTCTGGGATCCACGCGACGGCCGGGTCGATCTCGACGACACCCTCACCTTCGCCCGCAAGAAGAACTGGCCGCTCGCGAACTCGGTCATTCGTCGTTACAAGATCCACAGTCGGGCGGCAGCAGAGGGTGTCGTCTGCACCCAGTACGCCAAGAGCCGTGTGGCCTTGGAGGCCCAGCAGGACATCCTGCGGCTGGCGCTCGAACTCGGCTACGGGCGCACCCGATGAGCGAGGCGGCCGCGAGCAGCGCGGAATCCACAATCGGGTCGTCGACGAAGAAGCGCAAGCGCGGGCGGGTGTCCTTCGGCTCCGACGTCTTCGCCGCGCAGGCCTCGCTCCAGGCAACACCGGATCCCGGCGTGTCCCAGCGCCGCATCCCGCTTTCCGACCTGGCCCACAATCCGCGCAACCCTCGCTACGGGTACGACGACGACCCCGCGATTCAGGAGCTCGCCGACAGCCTCCGAGAGCACGGACAGCTGCAGCCAGCGACGGTGGTCGCTCGGGATGTCTACCTCGCTCACTACCCGGAGGATGCGGACCAGATCGGGATCGCGGCGTGGGTGGTCCTCATCGGAAACCGCCGGCTCGCGGGGGCCCGCTTGGCGGAGCTGCCTCACCTCGTCGCCTCGATCGAGGACCGGCTCGGGGGAGCGGACCCGATGCTGGCGGAGGCCACGCTGGTCGAGAACATCCACCGTCAAGACCTTCCCCCGCTGCTGGAGGCCCGCGAGCTTCAAGGTCTCGTGGAACGTCATGGCTCGCAGCGCACGGCGGCGAAGCGAGTGGCGAAGACTCAGGCCTGGGTTTCGCAGCGGCTGTCACTGCTCAAGCTCACCCCTGACCTGCAGGAGAGACTCCGCATCGGCGAGATATCGGTGAAGGAGGCTCGAACCGTGGCCTCGGCTCCACCGGAAGAACAGGCGGAGAAGCTAGAGGCGTTGCGTCGTCAGTCGCCGGCGGGGGAGCGCGCTCGACCTTCCGGCACTGACTCGCCGGACCAGCCCGCGAACGACTTGCCTTCTCCCGCTCCAGCGGCGGACAAGCCCGACCGGGATGCGGCAGTCGACGTCGACAAGATCGCGCGCCGCCTGCGTCGACAGCTCGACGACGACGGACTGCAGGCTCTGATCGATGCACTGACAGCGCTCCGACACTGAGGTGATAACCCGGTTATCGCCGCGCCGTACGCGGTGGAGCGATAACCGGGTTATCGCCATCGGCCGAGCCTCAGCCGTGGGTGAGGTCGGAGAACCGGCTGTAGTGCAGCTGGTGCGCGACGGTGATCGTCGTGGTCGGGCCGTTACGGTGCTTGGCCAGGATCAGGTCGGCCTCACCGGCACGCGGGTCGTCCTGCTCGAACGCGTCCGGCCGGTGCAGCAGCACCACCATGTCCGCGTCCTGCTCGATCGAGCCGGACTCACGCAGGTCCGACAGCATCGGCCGCTTGTCGGTGCGCTGCTCGGGACCACGGTTCAGCTGGCTCATCGCCATCACCGGGACCTCGAGCTCCTTGGCCAGCAGCTTGATCTGCCGGGAGAACTCCGAGACCTCCTGCTGACGTGACTCGACCTTGCGGCCCGAGGTCATCAGCTGCAGGTAGTCCAGGATGATCAGCTTCAGGTCGTAGCGCTGCTTCATCCGGCGCGCCTTGGCCCGGATCTCCATCAGCGTCAGGTTCGGCGAGTCGTCGATGTAGAGCGGCGCCTCGGAGATCTCCGACATCCGCCGCGCCATCCGCGTCCAGTCCTCGTCCGACATCCGGCCCGCACGCATGTCGGCCAGCCGGATCCGCGCCTCCGCCGACAGCAGACGCATGACGATCGCGGACTTGCTCATCTCCAGGGAGAAGAACGCGCTGGTCATGCCGTTCTTGATGGAGCAGGAACGGGCGAAGTCCAGACCCAGGGTCGACTTGCCCAGACCCGGCCGGGCCGCGACGACGACCATCTGGCCCGGGTGCAGACCGTTGGTGACCTGGTCGAGGTCGGCGAAGCCGGTCGGCACACCCGTGGACTGGCCGCCCCGGGAGGCAATCGCGTCGATCTCGTCCATCGTGGGCTGGAGCAGCTCCTCCAGCACCGTGTAGTCCTCGGTGGTGGTGCGCTCGGTGACCTCGTAGACCGCGGCGCCTGGGCCCGGTCCACCGCGTCGTCGACGTCGCCGCCGTCGGCGCCGTGGTAGCCCAGCTGCACGATCCTGGTGCCGGCCTCGACCAGCCGTCGCAGGACCGCCTTCTCGCCCACGATCTCGGCGTAGTAGGCCGCGTTCGCCGCCGTGGGCACGGTCGCGATCAGGGTGTGCAGGTAGGGCGCGCCGCCGAGGCGGACGAGCTCACCGCGCCGCTGCAGCTCCGCCGAGACGGTGACCGCGTCGGCGGGTTCGCCGCGGCTGTAGAGGTCCAGGATCGTCTCGTAGACGGTCTGGTGGGCGGGCCGGTAGAAGTCCTCCGGCTGCAGCACCTCCACGACGTCGGCGATCGCGTCCGTGCTCAGCAGCATCCCGCCGAGCACGGACTGCTCGGCCGTGAGGTCCTGCGGGGGCTGACGATCGAACGTGTCAGGTGGTGCGCCGGTGTCCCCACTCTTGTCATAACGCGCGGACATGGCGGTCATCGGAGCCTCCGGTGAGCTCGGGGGAGAGGACGGGAGGTGCGTTCGGTCCGTGCCCGGGCGAGCGCGCGCTCGTGAGCGGTTCGCCCTTCATCGAGGGCGTTGCTCTCGTGGTTGCGCGGTGAGCTGGTGTCCGGCGAGGCGCTTGAGGCGGGCACGCCCACGTGACCATCCGCCGGATCGAGCAGCGGGGGAGTGGCTGTGCGGCGGCTGCGTCCTTCGTCGAGTGCGCGGCTGATCCGGCGGTAGTAGCGCTTGCTGCTTTCGACTGTGGCGACCTCGGCGGTGGGGCGGACAGCGTTGCGGCGGGCGGTGAACTCGGCAGCCCACTGACGGACGATGGCAGAACGGGCGGCGCGGTGGTCGTCGCTACTGATCTGTAGGTCGGTGGGGGACAGGTCGGTGGCGCCGTAGGGCAGTCGTTGGGCGGCGGCGTGGCCGCGGACGAGGGCGGCCGAGCGGCGCTGGCGGGAGTCGACTGTGGGTGAGACGAGCGGGCCGTGTGCGTCGCGCCACCAGCTCAGGCGATGGCGTAACCAGCCGTCGGGCCTGCGCAACTGGCTGGCTGGGCAGCGGTGGGCAGGGATGGCGCGGCCGTCCTGGCGGGGCCGGTACTCGAGGGCGTAGCGCAGGTCGTTGTTAGTCCAGCCGGCTTCCCACCAGCCCCGCACGATGGCGCGAATCCAGCGGGGTGTGAGTCGCCGTAGCGCGGGGTCAGATCGCAGCTCGGCGGCGGCAGCCAGCATCTCCGCGCTGGTCACTGGCACCCGGTTCCCGAAGTAGCCGCCCTGCTGTTCCTCTTGACCCGGCCCGGTAGGGCCGTGACCAGCTAGGGAAGGTGACTTGACCTGGGGATTGTGGATGCGGGTGCTCGCGCGCGTAGGAACCACAGATTCAGTCTTAGAAGGATTATTAGGTGAGTGGGTTGGGGTCCAAGTTGTGTCCTGTCTGCTCTCTACAGCAGCCACGGATGGCCCGGGTGCTGCAGCAGGAGGCAGCGTCGGGATGGCCCTGTCGGTGGCCTCCACAGCTGGAACGCGCAGCTGGTAGACCGCTGCCCGATTCCCGCTCAGATGTTGCAGGGCCATGGGTCGATACTGCGGAGTGGACCCTCCCTCGACGCGTAGCAGCCAACCCTGGCGCTGCAGCTCGGCGAGCCAAGCAGCAGTCGAGCTTCGGCGCCAGCCACTGGACCGCTGGAGGCGGTCCCAGGTCGGCCAGCTGGTGTGGGTGTCCCAGTCGGCTCGCCGAGCTAGCTCGGCAAGCAGGCCACGGAGCCGGCTGGCAGCGTCACGTCGGACCTGCTGATACCAAGAGGAGGACAGCAGTCCTCGATACCAATCCAGCGCCGTACGGGGGATCAGGGACTCAGCTAACCCCAGGGCCCCGGATTCCTGTAGCTCGCCGGAGGAGCCGGGTCCGTTGAACTCTGCGGGAGACGCCTCGCCACCGCTGGCGAACCAGCACCTGCCGCAGACCACCGAGCGCAGCGGAGTATCTCGCTCAGTCCCGGAGCGCCGTCGGCAACTGATGCACAGCTGGGGGGCTGGAATGGCGACGCCATCCCAGCCCCTCGAGGTGACCGAGGAGACCACCTGGCCGAACAACGCGCGTTGCTCGACGAGGAGAGGTGTTGGGGAGGAGTTGTGCGAGGTAGGACCGGTAAACGAGTACCCGGCAACGACAGGTCGGCGTCGCAGAGACGCCGCTGAGGTGCCGCTGGCAGTCGGGCACGACGAAGTCGTCCCGTGTCTGTCATGGTCGCCGCCCGGTCCAGGGTGTATCCTGGACACGCGAAAGCGCCCCTTCTTCGCAGGTGGGGGATTGGCCCCGGTTCGCCGGGGCTACGGCGTCAGGCGGGTGCATGACCGACTGACGCGAGAGCGAGATCGAGGCGGCCCCCTGGCCGGGGGCCGCCTCGATCTCGTTACGAGGCCTTGTCTAGAGGCAGCTCCAACTCGTTCTGCGTCGCTCGCTCGCGCGGGGACAAGCAGTAGTCGGGGATCGCGAACCCGAGGGCTCCGCCGAACACCTTCGTGACAGCGTCGCCTACGGCGATCCCGTCACGACGAGCGATGGCCTCGGCGGCCTCGCGCATCGGACGGGGGAGACGGACGTGAGTCGCGACTCGGTCTCCTCGATGCGGTTGCGGCATGGGGACTTTCTACCCGATCAGAGCAGTCAGAGGGAACGCGACGCGCCGAATCCGATTCCGGTTTGCTGTCGATGACCGCTGGTCTGGCGGATTGGGTTTGGAAGGGGTCGTCGATGTTCCGAGGTTCAGCGGACGTCGCCTTGTCGGCGAACCCAGTGGGCTAGCAACGGGCCGGGTACGTCGGCGTGCACGACGGGGACGCCCTCGAGTTCATCCAGGTCCGGTAGCAGCTCCGTAGGCAGGATCCACGTGACGTCGTCGGCGAGGTTGTGTCAAGTGCCGGGTTTGGTAGAGGCTGAGTTCTCATGCTCCGGCGGGCTGCCGGGCGGTCGTGGTGGTGGCGTTATGGATCTCGTACTCGACCGGCGGGACGAAGCCGAGTTCGCCGTGTAGTCGGCGGTGGTTGTACCAGTCGACGTACTCGGCGACCGCGAGTTCAAGGTCGCTGATCCCCGCCCACGGCCCCTTGTTGCGGATCAATTCGGCCTTGAACAACGAGTTGAATGCCTCCGCCATCGCGTTATCATAGGAATCGCCGACCGACCCGACGGAAGCGACGACACCAGCTTCGCCGAGCCGCTCAGTGTAGCGAATGGCAACGTATTGGACACCGCGGTCCGAATGATGCGTTAACCGCGACAGATCTGCACCGCTGCGTTCCCTGATCCAGATCCCCATGTTGAGTGCGTCTAGGGCGAGATCGGTGTAGAGATGACGTGACAGCTGCCAACCCACGATCCTCCGGGAGAACGCGTCCAAGACGAACGAGGCATACACCCAACCGGAATGCGTCTAGATGTAGGTGATGTCGGCGACCCACAACCGGTTCGGGGCCGTCGCGGTGAAGTCGCGCTCGACCAGGTCCGGGCGCAGGTCGGGGCTGTCGGCACGGATGGTGGTCCGCGGCACCCGCTGCCGCCGGACACCGCGCAGGCCTGCGGCTTTCATGAGCCGGCCGACGGTGCACCGCGCGACCGGCCGGTCGTCCACGCCGCCTTCGCGGCCCAGCTGTGCCCAGACTTTCCGGACGCCGTAGACGCCGTAGTTCTCGGCGTGCACGCGTGCGATCTCGGCGGAGACGAGGATGTCGCGTTCCGCCCGGGCCGAGGGTGGACGGGTCTTCGCCGCATAGTAGGCACTCGGGGCGATCGGGATACCGGCGTCTTTCAGCACGGCACAGATCGGCCCGACCCCGAACTCGTTCCTGTTCTTGTCGATGTAGTCGGTGACTACCGTTGCGGGCGGTCGAGCTCCGCCGCGAAGAAAGCCGAAGCGGACTTGAGAATGATGTTGGCCCGGCGGAGTTCACGGGTCTCCCGCTCCAGCTCCGCCAGCCGAGCGGCCTGATCGGTCGTCGTCCCAGGCCGGGATCCAGCGTCGATCTCGGCTTGCTTCACCCAGCCGCGCAGGGTTTCCGGAAGGATTCCCAGCTGGTCACCGATACGGCGGCAGACGTTCGTGCCGGCGTTGACAGGGTCGGCCTTGGCGTCGAGGACCAGCCGGATCGCTCGTTCCCGCAGCTCGTTGGGGTGCTTCCGTGGGGCTGCCATCGCTGCTCATCATCTCCTGGCTTGACACCCTCCATCAAACCCGGCGCGAGACACTGAGCGAAACCTGCGGGGTCGAACCGGGCCCGGGAGAACAGCTCCAGCGAGGGGTCCAGCGTTGCGCTCACAACGACCTCCAGGTGCTCGGCGCGCCACAGCGCTACCCGGGGTCGCAGCTGCCCCTGACAGTCCTCGGCTCCGACCAGGCCACAGGCCGCTGGTCAGCGGGACCGGCGGGGCCCGTCCGGACGACGAGGAGACCGATCCGGATGAGGGGAGGACGGCCGAGGACGACCGGGCTGCACCGGTCCCTGCGTCCGCGGACGGCTCGGTGCCGTGGGCGCCGGACGTGCAGCAGTCGCCTCCTCCTGGGCCTGGAGCACGGCGAGCGCGCCGTCCAGACCGCACTGGCCCTGCCGCGCCGCACGGCTCTGCACGATCCGGCCCCGTGCCTCCAGCAGGGCCGCGACCTCAGCGACCAGCGCAGCCAGTGCCACCACCAGCGCCGCACCGTCACCAGCACGCAAGATGACCCGTGTACCGGACAACCGCCACGCCGCGGTGCGCAGCTGAGCGGCCGCGGCCGGCCACCGATCCGGCTGCACCTGCTGCGGGGTGTGCGCTGCCCGGTCATACGGCCGGCAGACCTCGTCCTGGAACCGGGCGCCGTCGACGCCGATCCGCCAGCCGCCGCTGGCCACCCTCCCGACCACGGTGACCATGTCCCCGGTGGCGTGCGCGACGGCGTCGAGCAGTCCCGCACAGTCCTCCCCGGCGGCAAGCACCGCGGTAGCGTGGTCCATCGCCGACAACGCGTCCTGGGTCGCAGCGGCCCGTTCGGCCCTCCCCACCCGGGACCGCTCCCTCGACGTCGGCGGGATCGGCGCGGCCGGGTCCGGCGCCGCCGCCCACCGCGCCACCAGCTTCGGCAGCGACAGGTCCGGGGCCAGGGTCCCGCCGGAGAACCACACCGGGCCCCCGTCGGCGGTGAGGTAGCCCGGGGCCGCGTAGCCCAGGACCGTCCCGTCGGCGCCGCGGCGCGCACACACCCACGCCCCCCGGTTCTCCAGCTCGACGAAGAAGCCCTCGACGTCGTGAGCCGACACCGCCGCCTCGCGCACCTGCCCTCGTAGCTGCTCGCGTGAGGTTTGTCCCCGGCCGCCACGCTCGGCCTTCTTCAACTCCGCCTGCGTCGGCGCGCTCACCGCGGTCCGGTCGACCGCACCGGTCGGGATCAGGCCGAGCCGGTCCTCGGCCTCCCGGCAGACCTGCCGGGCCACGACGTAGTCGCGTCGCGGGTGGACCCGCCGGCCGTTGTCCGGACGCACCAGCATCGCCGCAACGTGGACGTGGTCATCGGCGTGGCGCACCGCGATCCACCGGCACGCCGCCGGGTCCCCCGCCCGCGCGATCCCGGTCCGGTCCATCAGCTCGGTGGCCACCTCGGCCCACTGCCCGTCGTCGAGCACGACGTCCTCGGCGCTGTTGCGCAGCGAGCAGTGCCACACGATCCCGCGCGGTACCTTCCCGTTCGGGCCGGGCGCCGGCTCGGACTGTGCGACCCCCGCGGCCACCGCCGGATCACTCAGGTGCGCCGCCAGCGCGTCGACCCCGAAGCTCCCGTCTTCGCCCCTGCGGGGCTGGTGCAGGTCAGGCATCGCATCCCAGGACGCCACCACCCGCGGGTTCACGTGCTCGTTGGCCCGGCCCGGCCCGGGCCCATCAGGTAGCGGACCAAGCCACCGATCCGCTCCACAGCGCGCTCCACCAACCCCAGCACCCGCTCGGTCTCCGCTGCCACCCCGGACCCCGAGTTCGCCGCTTGCGCCAGGTCGTTGAGGTTGCCGCCGACGTTGCGCAGCACCCGCCGGTCCTCGGCCAGCTCGGCGCGCGCGGCCATCAGCGCCTGCATCGACTCGCCCCAGCCCCGCGGCGGCCCGCCCGGTGACGACGCTGCCGGTCTCGCCGCGGCAACGCCAGCCTCGCCCAACCAGGCCGCGTCGGAGGTGTCCGCGCGCACCGCAGCCGCGTGGACCGCGACGTACTCCGGGGTGCTCAGCCTGACCCGGACCGTGTGCGGGCGACCGCCCGCGACGTGCGCTCGGCGGTCCCGGCCGGGGCGCTTCGGGGAGGTCGTCTCGTCGGTCACCGGGGCGACGATGTCAGCTGCGACGCCGACACCCCGTTACCTTCTTGATCAAGCCCGGTGAGGGCTTGCAGGCCACCGGCCACGGCATGACTCGTTGCCCCTGTGTGGTTCCCCCAAGATCGTGGAGGGTTCCCTATGCCGCGTCTCGGGTGAGAGCGGCGTTCTCGTAGTTGATCGGTGAGAGCCCGCCCGCGGCGCTGTGTCGCCGGCGGTGGTTGTAGAAGCCGTAGCACCAGTCGATGACCACCGCCCGCGCCCTGCTGGTGGTGTCGAAGTCGTTGCGGGACAATACTTCCCACTCCAGGCTGGAGAAGAACGCCTCCGCCGCGGCGTTGTCGAAACACGACCCGACCCGACCCATCGACTGGCGGATCTCCAGCCGCCGACACAGCGCGGTGAACGCCCCGGCGGTGTAGGTCGACCCGCGGTCGGTGTGAAAGATCACTCCTCGGATCTAGCCCGCCCCACCGCGGGCCGCGGTGGCCATCCGGATGGCCTCACACGCCAGCTCGGCGTTCGGGTGCAGTCCGGTGGCCGCGCCGAGCAACCGCCGCGAGTACAGGTCGATCACCGTGGCCAGATACAGCTTCCCGGCCGCGGTGGGGATCTCGGTCATGTCCCCGACCCAGCGGCGGTTCGGCTCGGCCGCGGTGAAGTCGCGTCTGAGCAGGTCGGGGAACTTCGGCGCTGCGCGGTCCTGACGGGCCAGCCCGTTGCGTCTCTTGATCCGGCGCGCGACCAGGCCCTGGCGACGCATCGAGTCCGCCACAGTCTTCTCCGAGACCTGCCAGCCGGCCTCACGCAGGTCCGCGTGCAACCTCGGCGAGCCGTGCAACCGCTGGGCAGCGTCGAACGCCACGCCCACCGCGGCGTCGAGCCGGGTCCGCCGCTGCTCGGTCGCGGTCGTGCCACCGTCGGGGCTGCCGGCGCGCTGCAGCCACTTGTACAGCCACGAGATCGACACCCCGAGCAGGGCACAGGCCAGCGTGTGCGGCACCCGGTGGAAGGTCCTCTGGTCGGCGATGAAACGGGCCACGCTCACCTCGTCGCCTCCTTGACCCACAGGACCACGGATCGCTTGAGGACATCACGCTCCATCCGCAGCTCGGCGTTCTCCGCACGCAACCGCTTGAGCTCCTCGACGTCCCCGCGGGACAGGCCCTCGGTCTCCTCACGGGCCTCACGGGCGCGGGCCACCCAGTTGCCCAGCGTGCCCTCGTTGACCCCCAGGTCTCTGGCGACCTGGGCGATCGGCTTGCCCGTCTCCTCGACGATCCGGACCGCCCCGTCACGGAACTCCCGGTCGTATCGCTTCCGTACCTCTGGCATCGCTACCCCTTATAGCTGATGCCTCCCCGATCATGGGGGAACCGCACTGTCGTTGATGGTCTGGGGGTGTTGTCACCGTGGTCGGAGGGCGCCAACGACCGCTGATAGAGACCTGACCCGCTTGCGTGGTCTGCTCGTAACGTGGCTGCCGGCGCGGGTGTCCAGGCTGGTCTGCCACGACGACGGAAGGGCGCCGGTTGTCCGAGGAGATCGAAGCGGTGCCGTTCGCAGTGTTCTGCGGGCTGGACGTGGGCAAGTCCGAACACCACGCCTGCGCGCTCGACACTGCGGGCAAGCGGGTGCACGACAAGGCCCTGCCCAACGACGAGACCGCGCTGCGCACCGTGTTCACCGCGCTCGCGGAGCACGGTCGGGTGCTGGTGGTGGTCGATCAACCGGCCTCGATCGGCGCGCTGGCCGTCGCGGTCGCCCGCAGCCTGGGTATCGACGTGGCCTACCTGCCTGGGCTGGCGATGCGCCGGATCGCCGACCTGCACCCCACCGAGGGCCACCGAACCCGATCCGGCCCTCGCCGCGGCTTGACAGCCACATGGAGACACCCCCCGGTCGAGCACGAAGCTAACCATCACGCCCGGCTACTCGCCGAGGCATGAGAACCCAGCCTCCACCGAACCCGGACCTTGACAGAGAGCGCCACCGCCAAGCCACCGGGTTCGGTGGCACTTCATGACCCGTTTCTTACCGACACCCCGTGCTGCGCCGCACCCGACCGGTCCACGCCCGCTCCGGCCGGAGGGGCCGCTGGCGCTGCGAGACGACTTTGCCGACCCCCTGAGGCGGCGACATAGCTCGCCGCCGCCTGCCATGATCTGGAGCTCCTTGGTAGGTTTGCGTACCGAGGGCCTCAGCGGCCTTGCGGACGAGGTCGGCCAGTACCCGCGCAGCGACAAGACTGGCCTCTGGAGTTTATCGTGGCATGGAGCATCCTGATCGCCTCCGGTGTCTTGGAGGCGGTATGGGCCACAGCGCTGGCCGCCTCCGACGGGTTCAAGCGCCGCGGACCGACGATCGTGTTCGCGGCCGCTCTCGTCTTCAGCATGGCCGGGCTCGCAATCGCGATGCAGAGTCTGCCCACCGGCACCTCCTACGCTGTCTGGGTCGGTGTCGGCGCTGTGCTGACCGCCGGGTGGGCGATCAGCAGCGGCAAGGAGAAGGCGACCCCGCTGAAGATCATCCTGCTCGCCGGTCTGGTCGGCAGCGTGGTCGCGCTCAAGGCGGTTTCCTGATGAGTTGGTTGATCCTCATCGTCAGTGCGGTGTTCGAGGCCGTGTGGGCGACAGCGCTCGGTATGTCCGCCGGACTGAGCAGGCCCATCCCCACCGTCGTGTTCCTCGTGTTCCTGGGATTGAGCATGCTCGGTCTCGCGCTCGCGATGCGTAGGATCCCGGTCAGCGTCGCCTACTCGGTGTGGATCGGGATCGGCGCGGTACTGACCGTAGCGTACGCCATGCTGACGGGCGGCGAGCAGTTCACACCCGCCAAAGCCGTTGTGCTCACCATCCTGATCGGATGCATCGTGGGACTCAAATTCGCCAAGGGATCCAGCAACAACAACGACACCCCAAGCGTACACAGGACACCCTGAGCCCCTACCCCCGACCGGCCACGTCGCCCTGCCCTTGCGCTGGCCTCGGACCGCATCGCTGCGGCATCGAGGTGATTGCTCGCCCCGCGGCCCAGAGGCGAACTCGCTGACCGAGCGGATCTTCACGATCTGCTCGAGCAGTACGCCGTCGTCGAGCTGCCGCTGCGATGGCGACACCCGGCGGGCACGCCAGTCGTAGTAGGTCGAGGTGGCGATGCCGAGGACCCGTAGTACGAGACCGGCGGGGAAGTCATGGGCGTCGACGAAGCTCATGACCACCTCCGGGTCGGGCCGATCTCGCTGGCGAAATAGGCGCTCGCCGCGCGTAGGACCTCGTTGACCCGCCGCAGCTCGGCGTTCTCGCGCGCCAACCGGCGGTTCTCGGCGAGTATGTCGGTCGACGGCCGATCATGGCGCTCGCCGGTGTCTGCCTCAGCCTGACGGACCCAGTTGCGCAGGGCCTCGTGATGCGCCCCGAGCTGCTCGGCAAGCCCCCGGAACGTCGGACGAGGGTCGGACTCCCGATACAGCCGAACCGCTCGTTCACGCAGCTCGTCGGGGTACTTCTTCGGTGCCGGCACCAGTGCCTTCCTTCCTGGTCCTCAAGATCGAACCAGTGAGCCTTTTCCATCGTGATTGTGCTGGTCAGCGGCTCGCTTGGGGTGGTTGGCGGGGCTGGGTGAGGCTCCCGGTAGGACAGCAGTCGACCAAGATCGACCATCCTGACCGGGAGCCTCGTCGTGTTGTCCTACCCTGCTGCGATCGCGTTGTCGACCCACACACTCACCCAGCTCAGCACGCTGATCCGGCGCCGGCGGCGGGATAGCACGGGTCGGTGGTGGCGGCTCACCGCAGGCCACCAGGCCCTGCTCGTCCTCGCGTATCTGCGCAACGGTGACACCTACGCCCGGCTTGCTGTCGGGTTCGGGGTCGCGATCAGCACCGCCTGGCGCTACGTCCACGACACCCTGTCAAGTGCCGGGTTTGGTAGAGGCTGAGTTCTCATGCTCCGGCGGGCTGCCGGGCGGTCGTGGTGGTGGCGTTATGGATCTCGTACTCGACCGGCGGGACGAAGCCGAGTTCGCCGTGTAGTCGGCGGTGGTTGTACCAGTCGACGTACTCGGCGACCGCGAGTTCAAGGTCGCTGATCCCCGCCCACGGCCCCTTGTTGCGGATCAATTCGGCCTTGAACAACGAGTTGAATGCCTCCGCCATCGCGTTATCATAGGAATCGCCGACCGACCCGACGGAAGCGACGACACCAGCTTCGCCGAGCCGCTCAGCGTAGCGAATGGCAACGTATTGGACACCGCGGTCCGAATGATGCGTTAACCGCGACAGATCTGCACCGCTGCGTTCCCTGATCCAGATCCCCATGTTGAGTGCGTCTAGGGCGAGATCGGTGTAGAGATGACGTGACAGCTGCCAACCCACGATCCTCCGGGAGAACGCGTCCAAGACGAACGAGGCATACACCCAACCGGAATGCGTCTAGATGTAGGTGATGTCGGCGACCCACAACCGGTTCGGGGCCGTCGCGGTGAAGTCGCGCTCGACCAGGTCCG
>NZ_MCIJ01000003.1:17865-43772 GCF_001932315.1 Pseudonocardia sp. Ae150A_Ps1
CTGAGCGGCTCGGCGAAGCTGGTGTCGTCGCTTCCGTCGGGTCGGTCGGCGATTCCTATGATAACGCGATGGCGGAGGCATTCAACTCGTTGTTCAAGGCCGAATTGATCCGCAACAAGGGGCCGTGGGCGGGGATCAGCGACCTTGAACTCGCGGTCGCCGAGTACGTCGACTGGTACAACCACCGCCGACTACACGGCGAACTCGGCTTCGTCCCGCCGGTCGAGTACGAGATCCATAACGCCACCACCACGACCGCCCGGCAGCCCGCCGGAGCATGAGAACTCAGCCTCTACCAAACCCGGCACTTGACACCTCGCTGATCCGTTCGGCCGACTGATGTGGGCGGCCCCACCGTTACCGGGGTCCACCCACGATCTGACCGCCGCCCGCCGTACCGGCGCCATCGACGCTGTCACCAGCCAGAACATCCAGGCGTGGGCGGACAAGGCCTACCAAGGCGCCGGGGGCACGGTCCGGACCCCCTACAAACGCCACCGGACCCGACCGCGCCTGTCACCCGGACAGAAAGCGGTGAACCGTGCTCACGCCCGGATCCGGTGCCGGGTCGAGCAAGCCGTCGCCGAACTCAAACGCTGGCACGTGGTGGACCGGTTCCGCTGCTGTCCCCACCGCGCGCACACCATCATCGCCGCGATCACCGTCCTGAACCGCATCGAAACCCGCCGCTGACCAGCACAAACACGATGGAAAAGGCTCCTTGTAGTCAGTGAGCCTTTCCCGGTAGGCGGTTGATCATGTTGTGCGGCCGTGTTCGATGTGGAGAAGGACGAGCGCGGCGGCGGTGATGTGGCCGATCCGCCACGGGCACAGGCTGACCCGGCGTAGCACTTTGAAAGTGGTCTTGAGCAGCGAGTTCCCGCGCTCGGTGGTGGCCCGGACGGCGGAGTGGAGCATGTTCACCGTCTGCTGGTCGACGTTGAGCCGGTCGCCGTTTGGTCTGTGGGGCTTCTTCGTGATCGGGCAGGCCAGTCGGGTGGTCTCGCCCTCGTAGCCCAGGTCGGGGAGAGTGACGTGCTGCTGGTCGGTCCAGGCGTCGAGGGCGGGCAGCAGTTCGGGATGGGCGCGGGCGCAGGTGGTGTCGTGCTCGCGGCCCGGCCGTGCCGGTGAAGTCCACAGCGGCCACCCGTCGGGAGCTGTGATGACCTGGATGTTCCCGCCGTGACGGCGGTGCTTGCCCGACCACCACAGATCCACCGGTTTCTCCTCGGCGGTGGTGGACGGGCCGACGGCCTTGCTGCGGTCGGTGCGGATCAGGGTGCCGTCCAAGCCGAGGTGGGTGTGCCCGGCGAGGCGGGCCGCGAGTAGTGCCCCGTGCAGGCCCGGCGCGGTCGCGGCGAGGACGTCGATTCCCTCATGGAGGTATCGGTAGGCGGTGGAGCGTCCGATCCGGTTGTCGGCGGCGAGCTGGGCGACCCGGGTGGAGTCGAGGAACCAGCGCAGCACCATCACCGCCTGTCGCCACGGCGACAGGGCCCGCCTGCCTGCACGGGTACCGAGATCACGGCGCTGAGTTGCGAGAAGCCGCGCGAGATGGGTGCAGGTGTGCTCCCCGATCGGGAGCACTGCGGTGTAGGTGACAGGATCGGACATGCGGGACCTCGGTGTGGAAATCGATCTTTGAACGGACCGACTCTTCTACCGAGGTCCCGCACTCGTCTGCCGGCATCTCCGCGCCACCGGCGTGTCGCCGCAGCCCCAGCTCAACCCACTACCGAGAAAGGCTCATCGTCCACAGCGGGTGTCCCCCCTGCCTGGAGATGTGGTGTGCGCCAGAGACGCTCTCCATCCCACCGGTTCCTGCCACCTGCCCGGGGAGGCGCGGGCGTCGACGGTCCGCTCGGTCACCGGTTCGTCTGCGGGCCCGGGCGAGGTCTTCACCGAGTTCCTCGAGTGCGCCGGGGTTTCGCGGTGTCGACTGGGAGGCCACCGGGCGCGATCCTGAGGGCGAAATGGGTGGCCGCCCGGTACTGGATGGGGAGTTCCTGCAGTAGAGGCGCTGCGACGGTGACCACCGACTCCGCGTGGATGGGGCCGAACACCGCGATCGCCCATTGCCGGGCTTCTGCGTCAGGTAGGGCCAGCGGGGCGCCGCTGGCTTTGTCCGTCCGTGTCACCGCCAACCGCCATTCCGACATGCTGCTGTCTACCCGGTGGACGGCCGAGCAGAGTGAGAGAACGTCACCGTTCCGGCTGATGCGTGCGTAGGCGAACTCGGTTCCAGGGGCGACCCTGTTCACGTCGAACGCGTCGCGGAGGTGGAAAACGACGTCGGGAAAGCGCTCCTGCAACGCATCGATCTCCCGGTCTTCCAAATGGTCACGTCGCCGTCGCCATCGGATCATGGCGCAGCCCCCCGCCCGGCGGAGCGCTCAGCCCGCCGCGCCGCCTCCGGACCGTCGCCGCCGGCCCTGGCCCGTTCGTCGGCCTCGGCCCGTTCCCGGTCCCGCAGCTCCTGCCGGGCGCGTACAAGCGCCTCGGTCTCCGCGGGCGGGTCCGGGCTGAACAGGCTGCCGGGCACCGGCCTCCCGGCAGCGCCCAGCTGGTTCATCCGCTTCGGCACGGAGGCGCCCTGGTAGTCGAGCACGACCGGGTGGCCGTCCTTGTCGAGACCGGCCAGCGGCTGGTGCAGCTCGATATACTGGCCGTGTGGGAGCCGCGTGATGATGCCGGTCTCCAGGCCGTGCTCCAGCACCGCGCGGTCGGAGTTCTGCAACCCGATGCACCAGCGGTAGGCCACCCAGTACACGATCGGCGGCACGATCAGCAGCCCGAGCCGCCCCGCCCAGGTCGTCGCGTTGAGCGAGACGTGGAAGAACAGCGCGATCCAGTCGTTGAACCCGCAGAGCACCAACCATAGGTAGAACGCGATCGCCATCGCCCCCAGCGCCGTCCGGACCGGCACGTCCCGGGGTCGCTGGAGCAGGTTGTGGTGCGCCTGGTCGCCGGTGAACCTCCGCTCGATCCTCGGATACGCGGACGCCACGGCGAATAACACGGGCAGGAACGCCGCGGTCGGCAGGAACGCCGACGGGATCGTGTACGTGTCGAACAGGTAGAACTCCCACGGCGGGAAGATCCGTCCCATCCCTTCGGAGAAGAGCATATAGAAGTCGGGCTGCGACCCGGCCGAGACGTGCGAGGGATCGTAGGGCCCGAAGAACCAGATGCGGTTGATCTCGAAGAGTCCGGCGATGAGAACGAGGACACCGGTGACGACGAAGAAGAACGCGCCACCCTTGGCGGCGAACTGCGGCATGATCCGCACACCAACGACGTTGTTCTCTGTCCGACCGACGCCGGGGAACTGGGTGTGCTTCTGGTACCACACCAACCCCAAGTGCACCGCGATCAGCGCGAGGATGACCCCGGGCAGGACCAGCACGTGAATGATGTAGAGCCGCGGGATGATCTCCATGCCCATGAACTCGCCACCGAACAACGCCCAGTGCACCCAGGTGCCGACCACGGGTACGGACAAGGTGATAGCGGAGGCGATGCGCAGACCGACCCCGGAGAGCATCTCGTCGGGCAGCGAGTAGCCGGTGAAACCGGCAAAGGTGCCGAGCAGGATCAGGTTCACCCCGATCACCCAGTTCGCCTCACGCGGCTTGCGGAATGCTCCGGTGAAATACACACGGAACATGTGACAGATCATCGAAGCGACGAACAGCAGCGCCGACCAGTGGTGGAGCTGCCGCATGAACAGGCCGCCACGCACCTCAAACGTCAGCTCGAGGGCCGACTCATAGGCCCTCGACATGTGCACTCCGCGCAGCGGGTCGTAGGGGCCGTTGTAAACGACCTCCTCCATCGAGGGATCGAAGAACAGCGCCAGGTACACGCCCGACAGAAGAACGATGATGAAGCTGTAGAGAGCAATCTCGCCCAGCATGAACGACCAATGGGTCGGGAAGACCTTGTTGAACTGTTTCCGCACCCCGGCCGCATAAGCGAAACGCTCGTCGGCCTGATCGAGCACCACTGTGCTCGTCCCCGGCGACTTCGGTCTCTTCGCCAACGCATCGGTTGAGTTCATATCTCGGAGCTTCCTCCTCAAATGCTCAGTGGGGGCCAGCCTGCAGACGCGATTCCGCCCCGGCTCCTGCACGGATCGTCAATGACGTTCGGTGGACCAGATCGGCCCACTCGGTGAGGGAATCGAACCGTAGGGCCACGTAGGGCCGTCCGCCGCCCGGGGACGGCAAAATCGGCCGCGGGAACCACCAGGGCGTGGCACCTGTTGACCAGGGGCCATGACCCTGCACCGGTCCACAGTAAACGACGACAAGCCGGTGACAGACACGGTCGGAAGCCCTCTCGCCAGACACCAGCAGCGGGAGCGACTGATGCCAACCAGTTGCCTCCCGGGCTTTTGTCCCGCCGTGGGACGGCCTCGCGGCCGCCTGCATCTCTCGGACCAGACTCCCGAGGGACGGGACGGAACCCTAGACGCGCCCCACCATCGTGGTGGATCGCATCGCACTCTAGCCGCTCGTCCGGTTCTCGTCGCATCAGCGTCCGAGGCGTGGCCGTGTCTCGCGCCGGGTTTGATGGAGGGTGTCAAGCCAGGAGATGATGAGCAGCGATGGCAGCCCCACGGAAGCACCCCAACGAGCTGCGGGAACGAGCGATCCGGCTGGTCCTCGACGCCAAGGCCGACCCTGTCAACGCCGGCACGAACGTCTGCCGCCGTATCGGTGACCAGCTGGGAATCCTTCCGGAAACCCTGCGCGGCTGGGTGAAGCAAGCCGAGATCGACGCTGGATCCCGGCCTGGGACGACGACCGATCAGGCCGCTCGGCTGGCGGAGCTGGAGCGGGAGACCCGTGAACTCCGCCGGGCCAACACCATTCTCAAGTCCGCTTCGGCTTTCTTCGCGGCGGAGCTCGACCGCCCGCAACGGTAGTCACCGACTACATCGACAAGAACAGGAACGAGTTCGGGGTCGGGCCGATCTGTGCCGTGCTGAAAGACGCCGGTATCCCGATCGCCCCGAGTGCCTACTATGCGGCGAAGACCCGTCCACCCTCGGCCCGGGCGGAACGCGACATCCTCGTCTCCGCCGAGATCGCACGCGTGCACGCCGAGAACTACGGCGTCTACGGCGTCCGGAAAGTCTGGGCACAGCTGGGCCGCGAAGGCGGCGTGGACGACCGGCCGGTCGCGCGGTGCACCGTCGGCCGGCTCATGAAAGCCGCAGGCCTGCGCGGTGTCCGGCGGCAGCGGGTGCCGCGGACCACCATCCGTGCCGACAGCCCCGACCTGCGCCCGGACCTGGTCGAGCGCGACTTCACCGCGACGGCCCCGAACCGGTTGTGGGTCGCCGACATCACCTACATCTAGACGCATTCCGGTTGGGTGTATGCCTCGTTCGTCTTGGACGCGTTCTCCCGGAGGATCGTGGGTTGGCAGCTGTCACGTCATCTCTACACCGATCTCGCCCTAGACGCACTCAACATGGGGATCTGGATCAGGGAACGCAGCGGTGCAGATCTGTCGCGGTTAACGCATCATTCGGACCGCGGTGTCCAATACGTTGCCATTCGCTACACTGAGCGGCTCGGCGAAGCTGGTGTCGTCGCTTCCGTCGGGTCGGTCGGCGATTCCTATGATAACGCGATGGCGGAGGCATTCAACTCGTTGTTCAAGGCCGAATTGATCCGCAACAAGGGGCCGTGGGCGGGGATCAGCGACCTTGAACTCGCGGTCGCCGAGTACGTCGACTGGTACAACCACCGCCGACTACACGGCGAACTCGGCTTCGTCCCGCCGGTCGAGTACGAGATCCATAACGCCACCACCACGACCGCCCGGCAGCCCGCCGGAGCATGAGAACTCAGCCTCTACCAAACCCGGCACTTGACAGGCGACCAGGTGCGGGCCGTTGACCGCGCGCCAGCGGTCCTGGGCGGCTTCGATGAGCTTGAACGCCATCGCCAGCCCGGCCGCGCGTGAGCCCGGCCTGCGGGTGACCCGGGTGCGGTGTCTGACGGTCGCGAACGTGGACTCGATGGGGTTCGTGGTGCGCAGGTGGATCCACTGCTCGGCCGGGAAGTCATAGACCGCGAGCAGTACATCGACGTCGTCGGTGACCTTCGCGGCGGCCTTGCCGAACTTCGCCCCGTAAGCGGCTTCGAACGCGCGTACCGCGTCCAGGGCGTGGCGGCGGTCTTCGGCGTTCCAGATCTCTGCCAGCGCCTTCTTCGCCCCCGGGTGCGCACTCTTGGGCAGTGCGGCGAGGACGTTGGCGGTCTTGTGGACCCAGCAGCGCCGCTCCCGGGTGGTCGGGAACACCTCCCGCAGCGCGCCCCAGAACCCCAGCGCGCCGTCCCCGACCGCGGGCACCGGGGCGCGCATGCCCCGGCGTGCGCAGTCGCGCAGCAGGTCCGCCCACGACTCGCAGGATTCGCGGTAGCCATCGGTCAGTGCGACGAGCTCCTTGCCGCCGTCGGCGCGCACCCCGATCAGCACGAGCAAGCACAGCTTGTGTTCCTCGAGGCGGATGTTGACGTGGATGCCATCGGCCCACAGGTAGACGTAGTCCGCGCTCGAGAGGTCACGAGCGGCGAAGGCGCGTTGTTCGGCCTTCCAGGTCTGGGTCAGCTTCGTGACCGTCGACGCCGACAGGCCCGCGCTCGAGCCGAGGAACTGCCCGAGGGCGGGCACGAAGTCACCCGAGGACAGGCCGTGCAGGTAGAGCAGCGGCAGCACCTCGGTGACCTTCGGGGTCTTGCGGCACCACGGCGGCAGGATCGCTGAGGCGAACCGGCGGCGTTCGCCGGTGTCGGGGTCGGTGCGACGGTCGTTGACCCGTGGTGCGGTGACCTCGACCGCCCCGGCGCTGGTGAGTACCTCGCGCGGTTGGTGGGAGCCGTTGCGCACCACCAGCCGTCGGCCGGTCTCGTCGCGCTCGCCCGCGAACTGGGCGATGTAGGCGTCGACCTCGGCCTGCAACGCCTGAGCAAGCATCCGACGGGCACCTTCACGGACAAGCTCGTCGATCAACGACGGCCCGTCGGGGCTGGGCTGATCAGCACCGGCGGGTCCAGGAACTACCGTGAGCACGGGTCGTGCCTTCCCGACCGGCGTGGGTACGCCGGCCTTGCTTGAGAGCCGATCAAGATGATCGGGAGGGTACGACCCCTCCACAGTCATCCACAGGTCTCAAGCATTGCTCCAACGCAGGCAGCGTCGTAGGGAGTGATGTTGTCTTGGAGCTCCCAGATGCGCTCCAGTAGCGGAGCCAGCGGCATGCGGCGTATGGGGAAATCCGCCAGGTGCCGTAACGTGGCGGGTATCGCGGCATACAGCACGGAGCTGCGGCGGGCCATACCCCGGAACGCGGAGACCACCTCAGCGTCGAGGTGAGCAGGAGCGAACAGGGCGTCGCCGGTTGTCAGGCGAGCCGCGACCACATCGCGACGAGAATCGTCGGCCGCGTAGAAGGCGGCCAGTACCGAAGCGTCGATCACGGCCAGGCTCACGAGGCTTCGCGCACCTCCCTCACCACCGCGGTCGCGGCGTCGAAAGTGAGCCCGCTGCCCTGCGGCGGCTGGTAGGAAGCCACGTAGTTGTCCAGCCGGGTCACCTGGGCGACCTCGGCGAGCCGGTCAACCACGAATGCCGACAACGACTGCCGGTTCGCCTCGGCAGTTGCTGCGAGCGCGGCGTAGACATCGTCGGGCACATCCCGCAGATTCATCCGCTTCATGGCGCCACTATGGCGCCAATCGCAGTCGCAGGGCAACGGGGTGGTTTCGGGGATCATCTGGCGTCCGGGTGCGGCTGCGGTTGTGGCTGTCAGGACGGTCTCCGAGGCCGGTCAGTCACGGGGTGGCTTGACCGGGGTCCAGCTCGCGCAGCAGTACCCGGGGCGCCCCGGTCACGGGGTCCGCGACGATCGAGCCGTCTACGCGGAAGTGCGCCGCGAGCAGCCCGGGGGTCAACACCTCGGTCGGTGCGCCCAGTGCCGCGATGCGGCCCGCGGACAGCACGGCGACCAGGTCGGCGTACTGGGCGGCGTGGTCGAGGGAGTGCAGCGCGGCGACGACGGTGATCCCGAGGTCCCTGGCCAGCCGCAGGACTCCGAGCTGGTGACGGGGGTCGAGGTGGTTGGTGGGCTCATCGAGCACCAGGACCCGGGGCTGCTGGGCCAGCGCACGGGCGAGGAGCACCCGTTGGCGTTCCCCGCCGGACAGCTCCGACAGCGGACGGGCGGAGAACGCGGTACAGCCGGTGCGCTCCAGCGCGTCGGCGACGACGGCGGCGTCGCCGGGGCCGGGACGCCCGAACGTGCCCAGGTGCGGGGAGCGACCGAGCATCACGGCCTCCCACGCGGTGAAGTCGAACCCGCCGGGGTCGTCCTGGGAGAGCACCCCGACCGCGCGGGCGTTGTCGCGGTGCGGCATCGCGGCCAGATCGTCGTCGCCGAGCAGCAGATGCCCGCGCACTGGCTTGAGCACCCGGTAGAGGCTCTTGAGCAGGGTGGACTTGCCCGATCCGTTGGGCCCGACGAGGGCGAGCACCGCGCCGTCGGGGACGGTCAGGGTGGCGTCGTGCACGACCGGGTCCCCGCCGTGGCCGACGCTGACGCCGTCGACGACGAGCCGGGAGCTCACACCCCCACCGCCCCGGTCGCGCTGCGGCGCAGCACGTACAGGAAGAAGGGCACGCCGATCGCGGCGGTGAGGATGCCGATCGGGAGCTCGGTCGGGGCGAGCACGAGACGGGCGGCGGTGTCGGACCAGACGACGACCAGCGCGCCGAGCAGCACGCACACCGGCAGGGTGCGGCGGTGGTCGGCGCCGAACAGCAGCCGGGCCAGGTTCGGCACGACCAGCCCGACGAACCCGATGCTGCCCGACACCGCGACGACCGCCCCGGTGAGCAGCCCGGTGAGGACGAACAGCGCCGCTCGCAGCCGGGTCGGATCGGTACCGAGAGCCGAGGCCGCGTCCTCGCCGAGTACGAGCAGGTTGACCCGGTTCGCCTGCCACCACAGCGGGACCAGCAGCACTCCGACCACCGCTGCGGACAGCCCGAGCAGGTCCCAGCGGGCCCCGGCCAGGCTGCCGAGCATCCAGAACAGGACCTGCTGCTGGGCATCGGTGTTGCGGGTGCGCAGCAGCAGGAACGAGGTGACACCACCGAGCAGCTGCCCGACCGCTACCCCGGCGAGCACCATCCGGGTCGCGTGCAGCCGTCCACGGACCCGGGACAGGACGAAGACGCCCACCCCGGTGAGCACCGCACCGGCGAACGCGGCGGCGGGCAGGGTGAACAGCCCGGCCGTCGCGGTGCCGATCGTGGTGATGACCAGGACGGCGCCGACCGAGGCACCCGACGACAGCCCCAGGATGTAGGGGTCGCCGATCGGGTTGCGGACCATCGCCTGCACCAGCAGCCCGGCGACGGCCAGCCCCGCCCCGACGACGACGCCGAGCAGCACCCGCGGGGTACGCAGCTCCCAGACGATGAAGTCCTCGGCCCGGTCGATCCCGGAGGAACCCCCGGCCAGGTGGGCCGTCACGGCGTCGAGCACCCTGCCGGGCGGGATCGACACGGGGCCGAGCCCGATCGCCACGACGACCGAGGCCAGCAGGGCGAGCAGCAGCCCGGTGAGCACCGCCGCCGACGGGCCCCACCCGAGCAGCCCCCCGGCCGCGGGAACCCTGACGTCGTGGGTGGTCATCCAGCGCCGTGGATGCCCTTCGCGATCGTGGCGACGGCCTGCCCGTTGAGCACACTGGGGGACAGGATGATCGACTGCGGGACGGTGACGAGCCGGTTCTCCCGCACCGCGGTCGTCGAGACGAGGGCGGGACTGGACCGGATGGCCGCGGTCAGCTCGGCGTCGCTCTGCGGCGAGAACCCGGTGATCACGACGATCGCCTGCGGGTCGAGCGCGGCGACCTGCTCGGCGGACAGGCTCGCGAAGTCGCTGTCCTGGTCGGCGGCGATGTTCTGCCCGCCGGCGAGGGTGATGATGCCATTAGCGAGGCCGGAGCCGCCCTGGGTCATCAGCGGCTGACCGGTCTGCGGGGCCGAGGACAGCGCCAACACTCGCACCGGCGCGGTGCCGGGGGGAGGCGTCGCAGCGGCGACCTGGGCCCTGATCCGGTCGGCGAGCTGCGTGCCCTGTGCCTGCGCGCCGAACACGGCCGCGGCCTGCTGGACGAACCTGTAGGTGTCGTCGATGTCCTGCACCGGCGAGGGTGCATCATCGCAGGCCACCAGGCTGGCCGCGCCGGCCTGCTGCAGCCGCTCCAGCGAGGGGGTGCCGGCGAAACCGCCGAAGCTGTAGCTCGAGATGCCGACCACGAGGTCGGGCTTCGCCGCAACGACCGACTCGGTGTTGCCCTGTCCGGGGTCCAGCACCGGGATCGAGTCGAGCTCGGTCCGCTCGGCGCCGGTGAAGGCAGTGAAGAAGTCCGGGGCCGCGGTACCCACGATCCGCTCACGCTGGCCGAGCTCGGTCAGGATGGCCGCGGCGCCGCCGTCCATGGTGACGACGCGCTGCGGTGGAGTCGTGAGCTGCGGCACCGGCGGGCAGGAAGGGGCGGCCGGGTGGCCTGCCCCGCCCGTCGAGGAGCCCCTCATCCCCTCATGTCCCGCATGCTCGCCGCCGTCCTGTCCGCCCGCGCCACACCCGGCTAGCAGTAGAGCCGTGGCAACGGCCAGCGCCGTCGTGATGACCTGCCGGTGTCGTCGCACCCTCACACGTCCCTCATGCCGTACTCGTCTCGAACACCTCACCAGTCGGCGGCCGCGGGCTCTCGGTTCCGTCGTTCGTCGTCACGACGGTGTGGTCTGGATCGCGCAGTTTGGGCATAACGCGGGAACCCAACCACGTGTGGTGGCGACTCCTCAGTCGACGGTGTGGCGATCGGAGGTGCGAAGTTAGTCGGGGACGGGACAGTATCGGAGCCAGCCGGGCAGGTGCGTGACGACCGGGCCGCGGTCGCGGTCGCGGGTCTGCTGTCGTTCGTGGCGATGTTCGACATGAACGTCGTCACCGTTGCGCTGCCGCGGATCGCGGAGGGTTTCGGCGCCGATCCCCGGTCGGTCCAGTGGGTCGTGCTTGCGTATGCGATCCCGGCCGTGGCGCTGCTGCTGCCGGCGGGGCGGTGGCTGGACCGGGTCGCCGTGCGGCCCGCGCTGCTCACTGCGGTCGGTGTCTTCGCCGCCGCGAACCTCATGGCCGTGGTCGCGTGGTCGCTACCGGTGCTGGTCGGGCTGCGCGCGCTGCAAGGTGTCGGCGGCGCGGTGCTGATGGTGCTCATGCCGGTGCTCGCGATAGCCGCGGTCGCCCCGCAGCGCCGCGGCCGGGCGATGGCGGTACCCGCGACGGCCGGGCCGATCGGCGGGGTGCTGGGCCCCGCGGTGGGCGGGCCGATGATCGAGATGGTCGGCTGGCGCGTCGCGTTCGTCCCCGCGGTACTGGTGTCGCTACTCGCTGTCGTGTTGGTCCGCCGGTCCCGGATCCCCGCCGGGAGGTTCACCGGACCGGACGGGCCTGGCCTGGCCGACGCCGCTCTGCTCATCACCGGTCTCGGACTCGCGTGTGCGGTCGCCACCGGTGTCCTCACCGGTCCGGCGGTGGTGGCCACGGCGGTCGCGGTCGCGGTCGCTGCGCTCGCCACGTGGGCGTCGCGCCCTGGGGCCCGCTCGGTCGCCGCGGCGCTGCTACCGCGTGGCGCTGCGCCCGCCGTGGCTGTGGCCCTGCTCGCCGGAGCGTTCGCGGCCGCCTCATACCTGGTCGCCGTCGGAGTGCAGGCGGGAGGATCCGGCCCCGCCGCCGCCGGGCTGGCCCTGTTGGCGTTCCCGCTGGGGATGGTCGTGGCCGGGCCTGCGGCGGGCCAGCTCGCCGATCGCTACTCCCCGCGTGCGGTCGCCATCGCGGGCGTCGTCCTCGCCGCGGTCGGCTTCGCGCTGCTGGCCGTGCTGCCCGATGCGGAGTCCTGGAACCCGGTCGATGTCGCCTGGCGGGTGGCGCTGGCCGGGCTGGGCACCGGCCTCTATGGCGGCCCTACCCAGGTGCTCGTCCTCGCCGGGGCCGCGCAGGACCGGATGGCGACGGCCGGTGCCGGCGTGCAGTGCGCCCGCGCGCTCGGTTTCGCGGTCGGCCCGGCCGCCGCGGCGCTCGCCTGGAACACCGAGGGCACGGTGCTCGCCACCCGCCCCGCCCTGATCGTCGCGGCCCTCACAGCCGCCGGCGCCGCGCTCGTGCTCATCCCGTACCGCGACCGTCCCACCACCGAGGAGGATCCCTGATGTGTGGCATCGCCGGCCTGGCAGAGCCCGTCGCCGTCGCCGACCCGGCGGCGCTCCGAGCAGTCGCCGAGGCCATGACTGCGACCCAGACCCCCCGCGGACCCGATGCCGGTGGGGCCTGGCACGACGAACGCGCTGCCCTCGGCCACCGCCGCCTCGCGGTCATCGACCTCGACGGCGGGGCCCAGCCGATGCTCGCCGGCAGCGAGGGCACCCGCACCGTCCTGTCCTACTCCGGTGAGGTCTACAACCACCACGAGCTGCGCGCCGCGCTGCGTTCGCGTGGGTACCGGTTCGACTCCCGCAGCGACACCGAGGTGGTGCTCGCTGCGTACCGGGAGTGGGGGCTCGCCGTGCTCGACCGGCTGGAGGGCATGTTCGCGTTCGCGGTGTGGGACCAGCCGATCGGGCGGCTCGTGCTGGGCCGGGACAGGCTCGGCGTCAAACCGTTGTACTGGGCGCGGACCCCGACCGGTGGCGTCGCGTTCGGCTCCGAACCGAAGGCCCTGTTCGCCCACCCCGGTATCGACCCGGTCGCCGACGTCGAGAGCCTCCGCGACGGGTACTCGCTGTTGTTCTCCACCTGGCCCGGCGTCTACGCCGGTGTCGCGGAGGTCGAGCCCGGCGGGTGGCTGCTGTTCGACGCCGACGGTGTGCGCACCGGCCGCTACTGGCAGCTGGAGCTGCGTGAGCACGCCGACGGCCCCGAGGCGCCCGCCGACCACGTCGCGGCGCTCGTCGAGCGGGCCGCCCGGTCCCGGCTGGAGGCCGATGTCGAGATCTGCAGCCTGCTCTCGGGCGGGCTCGACTCGTCGGTCGTGACCGCGTTCGCCGCGGCCGAACTGCGCGACCGCCGCGGGCCCGACGCGGTCCTGCGCTCGTATGCCGTCGACTACGCCGACCAGGCGCGCGAGTTCACCGGCGACGTCCTGCGTACTGGGCACGACACCCCCTACGCGGCCGAGGCCGGTGCGCACATCGGCACTGACCATTCGGTGACCGTGCTCGACCCGGCGGCGCTGCTCGACCTGGAGCACCGGCGCGCCGTCGTCGCGGCCCGGGACTCGCCGATCGGCGTCGGGGACATGGACACCTCGCTGTACCTGCTGTTCGGTCGGATCCGCGAGCACTCGACGGTCGCGCTGTCCGGGGAGGCCGCCGACGAGGTGTTCGGCGGTTACCCCTGGTTCCACGCCGAGCGTCCGCGGGCCGCGGCGACGTTCCCGTGGCTGCTGGTCACCGGCGACGACGCGGCGGTCCCGCTGCATCCCGACCTCGCGGCCGCCATGCGGCTCACCGAGTTCCGCGCCGACACCTACGCCGACGCGCTCGCCGCTGTCCCGCACCACGACGACGAGTCACCCGCCCAGCACCGCTCCCGGGAGCTGCAGCACCTGTCGCTGACCCGCTGGGTGCGTCAGCTCCTGCACCGCAAGGACCGGCTGTCGATGGCGCACGGCCTGGAGGTCCGCGTGCCCTACTGCGACCACCGGCTCGTCGAGTACGCGTTCTCGGTCCCGTGGAGCGAGCAGACCCGCGACGGCCGGGAGAAGTCGCTGCTGCGCAACGCCGGGGCGAAGCACCTGCCCGAGTCGGTGCTGTGGCGGGCCAAGAACCACTACCCGGCCACCCACGACGCCGGCTACGCCACCGGGCTGCAGGAGCTGGCCCGCGACGCCCTGACCGTCGACGGAGTCACCGACGTCGTCGACCGCGCCCGCATCGACCCGCTGCTCGACGCGCCCGCGGAGGGGCTCGACTGGGGCACCCGGCTGCGCCTGGAGCGGGTCGTCGACCTCGCCCTGTGGCTCGACGTCGCCCGCCCCGAGCTGCGGATCTGAGAGGACGCCGATGACCTCCCACCACGAGACCGAGCCGGTCCCGCTCGTCGGACCGGACTACAAGTGCGACCCCTACCCGCTCTACGCCGAGCTGCGCGAGCGCTGCCCGGTCCACCGGGTCGCATTCCCGTCCGGTGTGCACGCCTGGCTGGTCACCGGGTATGACGCCGCCCACGCGACCCTGAACGATCGGCGCCTGGGCAAGGACCACGGCCTGGGCAACGACGGGTGGCGGGCGCGGGCGTCGATCATGCCCGAACCGCAGCACTCCCAGCTGCAGGTCCACCTGCTGCACCAGGACCCGCCCACTCACACCGTGATGCGACGGCTGGTGACCGAGTCCTTCACTCCGCGGGCGGCCGAGGAGCTGCGCCCACGGCTGCAGGAGATCGCCGACCGGCTCCTGGACGACCTGACGGTCACCGACGGGCCGGTGGACCTGGTCGGAGGGTTCGCCGCCCACTTCCCGTTCGCCGCGCTGGTCCTGGCGCTCGGGCTGCCCGACGAGCTGGCGTCGGGGTTCCGGCGGGAGTGGGGCGGTGTCGTCGCGCCGGTCGGGCCCACCGACCCGCGCCGCGCCCACTACGAGGGGCTGCTGCACGGGCTGCAGGACTACATCGCCCGTGTCGTCGACGGCGTGCGGGACCTGCCCGGCGGCGGGCTGCTCACCCGTCTGGTCGCGGCCCGCGACGCCGACGAGTTCACCGCGGAGCAGCTCGACTCCATGGTCTTCCAGCTACTCGTGGCCGGGCAGGAGCCGGTGACGAACCAGATCACCACCGCGCTGGTCGCGCTGCTGCACCGCCCCGACGAGCTCGACCGCCTCGCCGCCGACCCGGCGCTGCTGCCGCGCGCGGTGGAGGAGCTGCTGCGCTACGATAGCGCGTTCGAGCTCACCACCTGGCGGTTCCTCGCCGAGACCGACGATCTGCACGGCCGCGAGATCCCCGCCGGGGACTCGGTGATCGTGTCGCTGTGCGCGGCCAACCGCGACCCGCGCCGCTTCGACCGAGCCGACGAGCTGGTGCTCGACCGCAGCCCGAACCCGCACCTCGCGTTCGGACACGGCATCCACTTCTGTCCCGGCGCCGCGCTGGCCCGCGTCGAGCTGCAGGTCGCGTTGGGCAGCCTGCTCGCCCGGCTGCCCGGCATGCGGTTCGCCACCGATCCCGCCGCACTCGAGTGGACCCCGGCCGTGCTGGGCCGCGGTGTCCGCGCACTGCCCGTGACCCACGACGAGTCGGCGCACGCCCGCTGACCCGACCGACACCCACCACGCCGTCGCCTCCCGTGGCGACCCGCCGATCGGAGCATCGTTGATCGCCTGTGCCCCGGACCCGGTCACCGACCGGACCCGCACCGACGCCGTCGTCGAGGACGTCCTCGACATCCTGCTGCGCCACCGGCGCGCCCCGCGCGACGAGCCGGCGCCCGAGCCCTCCGTCTTCGATCCGCAGCGCGCCCAGATCCGGGCCGCCGTCACCGCCGGTACACCACTGCGGCTGGTGCTACCGGCGTTCCCCTGCAAGTCCCCGAACCCGGCCAAGGTGCTCGGCCGGCTGCCCGACGCGGGGGAGCGGCTGTCGCTGCACCACCTGGACCGCGTCCGGGCCGAGATCGCCGCCGTGCACGAACCGGGTGCGCGGGTGCTCGTCTGCTCCGACGGGCACGTCTTCGCCAACCTCATCGGAGTGCCCGACCTGCACGTCGATGACTACGGCGCCGCACTCCGCGAGCTCGCCGCGACGGAGCGGCTGCCGGGCTTCGAGTTCTTCGACCTGTTCCACGCCTACCCCGACCGCAGCCACTCCGAGCGCCGTGCGCTGCTCGACCGGCTGTGGGCGCCGTCGGTCGAGCAGTTGCGACAGCGTTGCCGCACCGACCCCTCTGAACGCGCGCTCTACCTGGGGATCGTGCGGTTCCTCGTCGAGGACGCCGGCGACCACGAGGGCAGCCGCGCCGCCCTGCAGCGCCGCTCCCGGGAGCGCGGCTACCGGGTCGTGGCCCGCAGCAACGCCTGGAGCGCGCTGGTCGCCGATCGGTTCCCCGACGGCGTGCGGCTGTCCATCCACCCGCATCCGGCCGGCTCGTCGAAGCTGGGTGTGCGCCTGGTCCCGGCCGACGACACATGGACGACCCCATGGCACTCGTGCGCGGTGCGGGGGCGGGACGGGACCTGGTCGCTCCAGCGGGCCGACCGGGCCCGGCGTTCGGGCGGCCTGGTCAGCCGCGCGGGACGACCTGACCACATCGCCTCCAGGGTCAGCCCTTCACGCACAGCACCGTGCGCAGGCGGTGCTCCACCCGGACCAGGTCGGTCTGCTGCGCCATGACCGTGTCGAGGTCCTTGTACGCGCCGGGGATCTCGTCGATCACGCCGGCGTCCTTGCGGCACTCGACGCCCTCGGTCTGGGCCTGCAGGTCGGCGACCGAGAACTGCCGGCGCGCCGCCCCCCGCGACATGCGGCGCCCGGCCCCGTGCGACGCCGACCGGTAGGCCTGCTCGTTCCCCAGCCCGGACACGATGAACGACCCGGTGCCCATCGAGCCGGGGATGATCCCCTTGCGGCCGCCCTCGGTGGAGATGGCGCCCTTGCGGGTCACGATGAGCTCGACGCCGTCGTAGGTCTCCTCGGACACGTAGTTGTGGTGGCAGGACACCTCCGGCTCGAAGCCGATCGGGCGGCCCAGCGACCGGACCAGTGCGGCATTGAACAGCTCGATCATCACCCTGCGGTTGAGCCGCGCGTACTCCTGTGCCCAGTGCAGGTCGGCCCGGTAGGCCTCCATCTGCGGGGTGCCGGCGAGGAACACGGCCAGGTCGCGGTCGGGCAGCTCCTGGTTGTGCGGCAGCGCCTTGGCCTTCTCGATGTGCAGGTTGGCCAGGATGTTGCCGATCCCCCGCGACCCGGAGTGCAGCATCAGCCAGACCCGGTCGTCACCGTCGAGGCAGAGCTCCACGAAGTGATTTCCGCCCCCGAGCGACCCGAGCTGCTGGTGCGCCTTGCCGCGCAGCTTGTCCTCACTGGTCCAGGACGCGTCGCGCAGATGGTGCAGCTGGCCGAAGCCGCGCCAGAACCCGGCCCAGTCGAGCTCGTCGTCCATCCCGAGGCGGGCCAGATCCGGGCCCTCGCGGTGCCCGGCCCGGCCGACCGGGACGTCGCGCTCGATCTGGGCGCGGACCCGCGACAGCGAGACCGGCAGGTCGGAGGCGGTCAGGTCGGTCCGCACCGCGGACATGCCGCAGCCGATGTCGACGTGGGGTGAAGCCGGGGCAGGATCCGGTGTTGGGGAAGTACACGTCTCCGCGGGCGTTGTTGCATCATTGGCGGCAGGTGGAGCGGATCACGGATCTGGAGATCGGTGCGGTCCCGGCGGGGGTGGGGAAGTCGGGGCATCCGCAGGGGTTCGCGGCGACGGTGTCGGCGCGGCTGTTGGTCGGGGATGCTGCGGGTGAGGTGGTCACGTGTACGGCGACGGAGGGGGCGAAGATGAAGGCGTGTGATGTTGCTGCGTATGCGGTGGCGAAGATCTTGCGCCCGATCATGGACGCCGCCGCTGTCGCCGCTACGGCGGCCCCGCCTGCAGCGGCCCCGCCTGCGGTATCGGCGGGTGCCGCTGCTTCTGCTCCCCCTGCCTCTGCTCTCGTCCCTGAGTCAGGGCGGCACGGCGGCGTTGCGGGTGGTGCCGGCCCGGATCATGCCTCACCTCAGCCTGCTGGTGGTCCGGCTGCCACTGGTCCGGCTGGTGGTGGGGTGGATGCGCGGGTGGTGCGGGAGTGGGCTCGCGTGAACGGTTATGTGGTCGGGGAGCGTGGCCGGCTCCCAGCGCAGGTCCGGGCGGCTTATCTCGCTGCGTCGGCCGGGTCGGTGCCCGGCCGGTGAGTAGGGGCGGATGACTATCCCCGACGACGACGACGACGACGACGACACCGACGCCGACGCCGACGACGCCGACGCTGCTGCTGCCGCGGCGGCTGGGGCTGCGTCGGCTGGGGCTGCGGTGGGTGAGATCGTGCGGGTTCGTCGGGTCGGGGATGCGGTGCGGTCGGCTCGGCGGGCGGCGCGGGGGGTGGAGCCGCATCCGGTGTGGGGGCAGCGGGAAGCGGATGCGCTGTCGGCTCTGGGGGTGGTGGCGGCGTTTCTGGATCATCACGCTCACACTGATGTCGCTCGGGTGGTCACCGACACGCTGCTCGCTTCCCTCAGTTCCCTCGGCTTCCGCGCCGGTTGTGGTGACCTCTCCGGTTGTGGTGACCGCGCTGCTCGTGGTGACGTCGGGGATCCCGCGGACCGCCCGACCGGCCCGGCCGGCGCGGGTGGCCCGGCAGGCGCGGGTGGCGCGGCGCCGGCCGGTGCTGTTGGGTCGGGCGCTGCTGGTTCTCGGAGTCGTCGGGGGCCGGCCCGGCGTGGCGTCGCCCATGACGGGGATGTCCCTCTGGCGTTGTGGCCGCTCGCCGACCCTGCCGGCCCTGCCGGCCCTGCTGACTCCGGTGGTGAGGTCGCGGTGGCCGTCCCGTCTGTCCCGGCGGTGTCTGCCTCGGCGGTGTCTGTCCCGTCGGTGGGGGTGGTGCGGGCGTGGGCGCAGGCTCAGGGGTATGCGGTGGGTGCTCGGGGGCGGTTGTCGGGGCAGGTGCGGGATGCGTATCTGCGGGCGCATCCGGAGTTGACCGATCCCGGTCGTGGTGGGCTCGGTCCGGGCTGATCCGCTGTGCCCGGCCCCCCGGGGGCCTGGGGGTTTTCTGGATCGTTTCCAGTTTTATGGGGCGGGTGTAGAGCCGCCGGTTCGGGTCGGAGCCGGCACCAGTGAGCGTTTTTCGTCCTGGTTGACGACACCAAGAGACAGGCGCTCGCTAACAGCGGAGGTGCGCGTGTGGATGCTCTTACCGCAGGTCATGCGGGCGATCATCCGGTGGGGGGACACCGCGGGAGCGTCGCTGTGACCCGCACGAACGGCAGGTTGGAAAACACTCAGTGTCTTCCTTCCTGGTTCTCAAGATCGAGCCAGTGTTCAGACACTCCGGCAAAGCGGGGGAACCTCAGGGGATGTGGGAGAGCCCCGCTCCGGGGGGTGGGCACCCTGTGCGTCAGTGCCGTGGTCCCTCGGGGCGGGGCTCTGTCTGTGTGCGGTCTGTGTGCTGTTGGTGGTCAGGCGAGCAGACCGCGTGGTCGCCGGGTTGGTAAAGGCTCTACCCAGCGTGCCGTGGGGTCGGGGTTGTTACTTGTGGCCCTTGACGGTGTCTCCGGCGGCGCCGGTCTGGGCGCAGTTGTCGGACTGGTCGGTGACCGAGTGTCCGGACTTCGCGGTGCCGGATCCGAGGATCCCGAGAGCGCCGGTGAGGCCGTTCGCGGCGGCGGCGTCCTCGATGGGGACCTGCAGCCCGATGAGGTTGAGCGGGATGTTGTTGTTGCAGGCCTGGATCGGGACGTTGACGTTGTTGCCGTTGAGGCCGGCGATCAGGCCCTCGGCGCTCTTGTCGATCCCGTCACCGTGGTCACCGCTGTGGGTGCCGTGGGCCATGGCCACCGGCGAGAGCGCCATCAGTGATGCGGCCGAGGCGGCGACGACGATCCCGGTCTTCTTCCACATGGGGTATGTCCTCCTGGTTGTTGCTGGCACGTCGGATACGAGGGGAGCCCGTGCCAGCTGCAACGAGAGGGTTCAGGTGGGGTAACTGCAGGTCAAACACTGTCACCCGGCCCGCGCGCGGCGCGCGCGGACTGTTTCCGCGGTCGAAGTCTCGACCACCCGTATGGGGCATTTGATCGGACACGGGACACGGTCGTGTCACGCACTGTAGTTATGTCTGGTGTGTCCTGATCTGTCCTGGTTCGGCGCAGTCCGAGGACCTCCGAGGACCTCCGGGGACCTCCGGGGGCGTCCGGCGGGGGGGGTGCTGGGTGAGGGGGTGGGCCGGGCCGTCGCCGGAGGGGTGGGCGGCCCGGCCCTGGTGGGCGGTCGCGGGTGGCGTGCGCTCCCCAGCGCGCCGGGTGGGTGCGACCGCTGAAGACCCTGAAGACCCGAACACCTTCAGTGTGACGTATCGCACTGCGTGGGGGAAGGGTGTTGTCGTGGGTGCGGTGCCGGGGTGATGTTGACCCCGGTTCACGGACACGCCGGTGAGGAGATCAGACCCGGCGGGCGGCTAATGGTCTCGAACTGTTCGGGGCTCATCCAGTCCAGTGCGGAGTGTCGGCGGCGACGGTTGTAGAAGCCCTCGATGTACTCGAAGATCGCGTTCGCGAGCTCGATGCGAGTGCGCCAGCGCTGCCGGTCGAGCAGCTCGGTCTGCATTCGGCCCCAGAAGGCCTCGGCGACGGCGTTGTCGTAGGGGTCGCCGACGCTGCCCAGCGAGGGCAGCAGGCCCGCTCTGCGGGCCCGTTCGGTGAAGGTCCATGAGGTGAATTGGGTGCCGTGATCGCCGTGGATGATCCCGCCGGGCACCTGCCCGCTGGTGCCGCGCGAGTCGATTGCCATCCCGAGCGCGGAGGTGGCCAGGTCCGCTCGTTGACGGGAGTCGATGGCCCATCCGACGACCCGCCGGGAGAAGGCGTCGAGGACCACGCAGCAGTAGAGCTTACCCTCGCGGGTGGGGTGCTCGGTTATGTCGGTGACCCAGAGCTGGTTCGGGCCGTCGCGCCGGAAGTTCCGCTTGACCAGGTCGGTCACGGTCTTCGCGGGAGGGACCCGTTTCGCTCTGCGCCGCAATGGGAGCCCGGCAAGGCCGGCGCGGCGCATCAACGCTGCGACGGTCTTGCGGGACACGACCACGCCCTGGCCCAGGACGAGTTCGGCGCGGATCCTCGGTGCCCCGTAGGTCTGCCGGGAGGCCTCGTGGACCGCGGTGATCTGATCGACCAGCCAGGCCTGTCGGATCGTGCGTGCCGAGGGTGGGCGACTACGAGCTTCGTAGAAGCCCGCCCGGGACACCCCGAGGGACAGACAGGCCTGCTTCACCGGTACGCCCTCAGCGGCCAGTTCCGCGACGAGGGCGAACCGGGCTTTTGGGGGCACCACCTTCTCCACTGCGACCGCCGCCTTACGCAGGATCTTGACCTCGGTCTCCAGCTCGGCGATCCGCGCCTCGGCCGCGGTGAGCGCGGCGGACTCGACCTGCTCCGGGATCGGGGTCTTGAGTCCGCGCTCGAGCAGATCCCGGGACTTCCAGCGATGCAGGCACGACTCCGCGATGCCCAACGACGTCGCCACATCACGCACTGAGCGTCCCGAGGCCAGCAAATCAAGGGCGCGTCGCCGGAACTCCGGCTGGTAGGGCTTCGGCACGACGGACGATCTCCTTCACAAGATCGTCGGACCCTACGTCTCCTCACTTCTGCGTCCGCCGAGCGGGGTCAACATCAATCCCGGGGTCAAGGCCCGACGATGCCGCAGGTGACCGCTCCGTCAGGCTGGCACTCGGCCTCGGCGACGCCCGCGCCGTCCTCGAACTCGACCCTGATCACCCGGTCACCATCGGGAGCTAGCGGACCGCATCGACCATCCGACCCGGGCCAGCTCGTCGGACCGGCGTGGCCGGGCCTGTCCGGACGAACCCTCCGCCGCCAGCCCTCTCGGATGGCCGCGGATAGACTCGGCTGCATGTCCTCACCTGAGCTCGGGCGTCGTGTGCGTCAGCAGGGCGCAGACATCGACTCGCTCTATGAGATCAGCGAGCGGATCGACACCAAGATCGACAACCTGTCCGGCGATGTCACCGACATCCGCCGGGATGTCGAGTCCCTTCGGGGGGATGTCGACAGCGTCCGTGCGGACAACGAGCGACGCTTCGACGCGCTGGATCAGCAGCTGCAGAGCAACCGAGAGCTGCTCACCCAAATCCTGCAGCGACTGCAAGCCTGATTATCGCCACGACCCACAAGCTTCCTGCCCATGGCGGAAGTGCTCGGTCGGGGTTCGATCGGCTGAGCGCCGGGTTGCTTGGGGTCGGATACCGCGCGGAACAGCATGCCGGGCCGCCGAGCCCGACCCGCCAGCCGTCGCCGAGCGCGCTCAGGACCACTATCGAGTCGCCGATGACTCGGTCGCGCGCTCTCTGACGTCGAGTCTGAGTCGTCGCGTCGGCCCCGTAGCCATAGTCGGGACGGCAGCCGCAGCCACGGTCCGGTGGCCGCTGGATCGATCGCGCTCGGGCCACGTAGAGGACCTTGCTGCTTGGCGTGGCCGGTTCTGCCCGATGCCTATCTGGGTGAGTGCTCGGGTTCGCGTGGAAGTGCGGGCTGCCGCGTGATCGCTCCGCAGAGCTGCGCGATCACTTGCCACTGAGCTGTCGCTGGGCACGTCGAGTGGTTGAAGCGGGAACCCGGCGCTGTGGCCCGACGGCCAGCTGCGGCGTGGGTTCGGTGGTGGACCGGGCGCCGTCTACAGGAGGGTGATCTCGACGTCGGGGTCGAGGCGGGTCAACCGATCGGGATCGGCACTCAGCGCAGGCCAGCCGCGTTGGCGGGCGGCGTGCACGACGTGGCCGGCGAGTGCGTCGAAGGCGTCGGCGTGGTCGAGCACCGTGGTCACCACGGCGGCGGCGTCGACGTCGAGTTCGCTCACGATGACCGAGGGGTGGCCGATGAGCTCGGCCAGCTGTGGGCCGGACTCGGGTAGCACTGCGCGGACCTCGGTCAGGGCGAGGGAGGGCAGGTAGAGCGCGATCCCGACCTGGCGGGCGGTCGCGATCCATGCCACCGCGCCGAGGTGCCCGCGAACGAGGGCGGCCAGGGCGGAGGCGTCGAGGACCTTGCCGCCGATCACACGCGGGTCATGCCGCGCTCAGGCAGCGTCGTCGACGGGCAGGGTCCGGCGGATCTCGGCGTCTCCGGGCCACTCCAGGTCCAGGTCAGCGTAGATCGCGCGGTAGTGCTCCAGCGAAGGGGCACCGTGACGCGAGACCATCCGGGACACGACCGTCGACGCGCGGATCTCGGCATCCCCCAAAGGAGCGCCGTGCGCGCGATGGTCCTGCTGAGTCACCCAATGATGGTAGCGCGTACCCGGGCCGTGTCGGGGGACGCCCGAGACTGGCGCGCGATCCTCAGGCAGCGATCGAGGCGACCTGCGGGGCCCCGAGCATCGGGGACGAGATCCTGCCGGGCCCCGGGCGGGGGTTCTGCTCGCGCGGTTCCGGAGCGTGTCTCGAGTCAGGTAGCCGGACGGCCGCGGAGCCTGCGGCTCGATCAGCGTGGCGAGCGTGCGCAACTGGGCAGATCCGCGACGAGGAGAACGCCCGTTATGACTCGGCGCAGACCGTGCCGCGGGCGGCCTCGACGAGCTGCTCTGCCTCGTCGCGCGTTACGGAGTAGGACCCGGAGGAGAACCGCTTGATCGCGGTGTCCACCACCTGGCTCTGCGGCCGGCCATCCGTCAGCAAGCTGCACGTGTTCGCGCCGCGCGTCGCGACTCGCTCATCGCTACCGACGAGAGCGGGCGCGATGCGCCGCGCCTGCTCGACGAACGCCGCCTCCGGCGCGCTGAGAGCCGCAGGGACCGCGCTCGTTGGGGAGGGAGGGGCCGATGCTCCACTACACCCCGCTGCCCCGAGGGCGGGGACGAGCAGCAGGGCGGGGATAAGGACGCGGATCACCCGCCTATCCTGCCCTGCTCCACGGAGCAATGCTTGAGACCTGTGGATGGTCGGGGAGGGTCGTACCCTCCCGGTGATCTTGACGGTCCTCAAGCAAGGCCGGCGAGCCAACGCCGGCCGGAAGGGTACGACCCGTGCTCACCGTAGTTCCCGAACCTGGCGGCGGCGATGAGGTCCGCCGCGAGCACAGCCCGGCCGTGATCGACGAACTGGTCCGCGAGGGCGCGCGGCGGATGCTTGCCGAGGCGTTGCAGGCCGAGGTCGACGACTACATCGCCCGCCACGCCGGCGAGCGCGACGAGCACGGCCGCCGGCTGGTGGTACGCAACGGTTCCCACCAGCCCCGCGACGTGCTCACCTCGGCCGGAGCGGTCGAGGTGACCGCACCCCGGGTGAACGACCGGCGCACCGATCCCGACACCGGCGAGCGACGCCGGTTCTCCTCGGCGATCCTGCCGCCGTGGTGCCGGCGCACCCCGAAGATCACCGAAGTGCTTCCGCTGCTCTACCTGCACGGCCTGTCCTCGGGTGACGTCGTGCCCGCGCTGGGGCAGTTCCTCGGCTCCACGGCCGGGCTCTCCGCGGCCACAGTCACGAAGCTGACCCAGACCTGGAAGGCCGAGCAACGCGCCTTCGCCGCCCGCGACCTGTCCGGAGTGGACTACGTCTACCTGTGGGCCGACGGGATCCACGTCAACATCCGCCTCGAAGAACACAAGCTGTGTCTGCTCGTGCTGATCGGGGTCCGCGCCGACGGCCGCAAGGAACTCGTCGCTCTCGCCGACGGCTACCGCGAGTCGACCGAGTCATGGGCAGACCTGCTGCGCGACTGCGCGCGTCGCGGCATGCGGGCCCCGGTACTCGCGATCGCCGACGGCGCGCTGGGGTTCTGGGGCGCGCTGCGCGAGGTCTTCCCGGCCACGCGGGAGCAGAGGTGCTGGTTTCACAAGATCGCCAACGTGCTCGGCGCCATGCCGCGCTCCGCCCAACCCGGGGCGAAGAAGGCGCTGGCCGAGATCTGGAACGCCGAGGACCGCCGTCACGCCCTCGACGCCGTGAAGTCCTTCGAGACCACCTACGGCGCGAAGTTCGCCAACGCGGTCTCCAAGATCACCGATGACCTCGACGAGCTGCTGGCGTTCTACGACTACCCGGCTGAGCACTGGCAGCACCTACGCACCACCAACCCGATCGAGTCCACCTTCGCCACCGTCCGGCACCGCACGAAGATCACGAAGGGGCCGGGATCCCGGGCGGCCGGGCTGGCGATGGCGTTCAAGCTGATCGACGCCGCCCAGGACCGCTGGCGCGCGGTGAACGGCCCGCACCTGGTCGCACTCGTCCGCGCCGGCGCCACGTTCACCGGCGGCCAGCTCGTCGAACGACCCGACGACCACCACCAACCGGAAGCCGCCTAAGAGGTCGCGCGGATTGATCACAGCTGGGTCGCGGCCGGGTGTCGATGGTGTCAAGTGCCGGGTTTGGTAGAGGCTGAGTTCTCATGCTCCGGCGGGCTGCCGGGCGGTCGTGGTGGTGGCGTTATGGATCTCGTACTCGACCGGCGGGACGAAGCCGAGTTCGCCGTGTAGTCGGCGGTGGTTGTACCAGTCGACGTACTCGGCGACCGCGAGTTCAAGGTCGCTGATCCCCGCCCACGGCCCCTTGTTGCGGATCAATTCGGCCTTGAACAACGAGTTGAATGCCTCCGCCATCGCGTTATCATAGGAATCGCCGACCGACCCGACGGAAGCGACGACACCAGCTTCGCCGAGCCGCTCAGTGTAGCGAATGGCAACGTATTGGACACCGCGGTCCGAATGATGCGTTAACCGCGACAGATCTGCACCGCTGCGTTCCCTGATCCAGATCCCCATGTTGAGTGCGTCTAGGGCGAGATCGGTGTAGAGATGACGTGACAGCTGCCAACCCACGATCCTCCGGGAGAACGCGTCCAAGACGAACGAGGCATACACCCAACCGGAATGCGTCTAGATGTAGGTGATGTCGGCGACCCACAACCGGTTCGGGGCCGTCGCGGTGAAGTCGCGCTCGACCAGGTCCGGGCGCAGGTCGGGGCTGTCGGCACGGATGGTGGTCCGCGGCACCCGCTGCCGCCGGACACCGCGCAGGCCTGCGGCTTTCATGAGCCGGCCGACGGTGCACCGCGCGACCGGCCG
>NZ_MCIJ01000003.1:43784-46330 GCF_001932315.1 Pseudonocardia sp. Ae150A_Ps1
CGGCCGGTCGCGCGGTGCACCGTCGGCCGGCTCATGAAAGCCGCAGGCCTGCGCGGTGTCCGGCGGCAGCGGGTGCCGCGGACCACCATCCGTGCCGACAGCCCCGACCTGCGCCCGGACCTGGTCGAGCGCGACTTCACCGCGACGGCCCCGAACCGGTTGTGGGTCGCCGACATCACCTACATCTAGACGCATTCCGGTTGGGTGTATGCCTCGTTCGTCTTGGACGCGTTCTCCCGGAGGATCGTGGGTTGGCAGCTGTCACGTCATCTCTACACCGATCTCGCCCTAGACGCACTCAACATGGGGATCTGGATCAGGGAACGCAGCGGTGCAGATCTGTCGCGGTTAACGCATCATTCGGACCGCGGTGTCCAATACGTTGCCATTCGCTACACTGAGCGGCTCGGCGAAGCTGGTGTCGTCGCTTCCGTCGGGTCGGTCGGCGATTCCTATGATAACGCGATGGCGGAGGCATTCAACTCGTTGTTCAAGGCCGAATTGATCCGCAACAAGGGGCCGTGGGCGGGGATCAGCGACCTTGAACTCGCGGTCGCCGAGTACGTCGACTGGTACAACCACCGCCGACTACACGGCGAACTCGGCTTCGTCCCGCCGGTCGAGTACGAGATCCATAACGCCACCACCACGACCGCCCGGCAGCCCGCCGGAGCATGAGAACTCAGCCTCTACCAAACCCGGCACTTGACACTCAGAGGGATGAAGGTGTTCCCCCGACCCGGGTCCGTGGGCCCCTGCCCGATGTGGAATGCGATAAGCAGCCCAGGTGAGTAGCGCAGCGATGACGAGACAGGCCAGGACAGGTCCGGGGTGGGCGGTGGTGCTGGCGGGTGCGGCGTCGGCGGTGTTGGTCGCCGGGGGCTGCAGCCCCGGTGGGGCCGGTCATGCCGGTCATGCTGGGCATGGGCAGCCTGCTGCGGTGTCGGAGTCGCCTGTCCCGACAACGACTCCGGTGCCGGTGGACAAGGCGAAGTTGGTCACCGATTTCTACACTCAGGCGTTCGTCCACCGTGATGTTGCGGGTGCGTCGCAGACCTATGTCGCGGAGAACTACATCCAGCACAATCCGCAGGTCCCGAACGGACGGGCGGCGTTCGTGGACACGATGGGCCCGTATGTGAAGGACAGCGGGGTGACGTTCCGGATCGGGCGTGTCGTGGCTGAGGGCGACATCGTCGTGGTCCACGCGGAGTCGACGGAGAAGGATGGGAAGCGGTCCGCAGTCGCGGACTTCTTCCGTGTCGAGGGCGGGAAGATCGTCGAGCACTGGGATGTCATCCAGGCCATCCCCGGTGACACCGCCAACGGCAACCCGATGGTCCCCGCTCCTACCTCCTCGCAGGCCCCGGGGCATCCGTAGAGGATTTCCCGCTCATCTCCGCCGCGGGTGTCGTACCGATCGATCTGATCAGCGCGGTGGTGACCAGGCTGGTGGTCTTGGTCGTGGCGGCGTGCCAGCCCACGATCGCCCGGGAGTAGCAGTCGATGACGAATGTCAAGTGCCGGGTTTGGTAGAGGCTGAGTTCTCATGCTCCGGCGGGCTGCCGGGCGGTCGTGGTGGTGGCGTTATGGATCTCGTACTCGACCGGCGGGACGAAGCCGAGTTCGCCGTGTAGTCGGCGGTGGTTGTACCAGTCGACGTACTCGGCGACCGCGAGTTCAAGGTCGCTGATCCCCGCCCACGGCCCCTTGTTGCGGATCAATTCGGCCTTGAACAACGAGTTGAATGCCTCCGCCATCGCGTTATCATAGGAATCGCCGACCGACCCGACGGAAGCGACGACACCAGCTTCGCCGAGCCGCTCAGTGTAGCGAATGGCAACGTATTGGACACCGCGGTCCGAATGATGCGTTAACCGCGACAGATCTGCACCGCTGCGTTCCCTGATCCAGATCCCCATGTTGAGTGCGTCTAGGGCGAGATCGGTGTAGAGATGACGTGACAGCTGCCAACCCACGATCCTCCGGGAGAACGCGTCCAAGACGAACGAGGCATACACCCAACCGGAATGCGTCTAGATGTAGGTGATGTCGGCGACCCACAACCGGTTCGGGGCCGTCGCGGTGAAGTCGCGCTCGACCAGGTCCGGGCGCAGGTCGGGGCTGTCGGCACGGATGGTGGTCCGCGGCACCCGCTGCCGCCGGACACCGCGCAGGCCTGCGGCTTTCATGAGCCGGCCGACGGTGCACCGCGCGACCGGCCGGTCGTCTGTCTCGCGCCGGGTTTGATGGAGGGTGTCAAGCCAGGAGATGATGAGCAGCGATGGCAGCCCCACGGAAGCACCCCAACGAGCTGCGGGAACGAGCGATCCGGCTGGTCCTCGACGCCAAGGCCGACCCTGTCAACGCCGGCACGAACGTCTGCCGCCGTATCGGTGACCAGCTGGGAATCCTTCCGGAAACCCTGCGCGGCTGGGTGAAGCAAGCCGAGATCGACGCTGGATCCCGGCCTGGGACGACGACCGATCAGGCCGCTCGGCTGGCGGAGCTGGAGCGGGAGACCCGTGAACTCCGCCGGGCCAACA
>NZ_MCIJ01000003.1:46342-57906 GCF_001932315.1 Pseudonocardia sp. Ae150A_Ps1
TGTTGGCCCGGCGGAGTTCACGGGTCTCCCGCTCCAGCTCCGCCAGCCGAGCGGCCTGATCGGTCGTCGTCCCAGGCCGGGATCCAGCGTCGATCTCGGCTTGCTTCACCCAGCCGCGCAGGGTTTCCGGAAGGATTCCCAGCTGGTCACCGATACGGCGGCAGACGTTCGTGCCGGCGTTGACAGGGTCGGCCTTGGCGTCGAGGACCAGCCGGATCGCTCGTTCCCGCAGCTCGTTGGGGTGCTTCCGTGGGGCTGCCATCGCTGCTCATCATCTCCTGGCTTGACACCCTCCATCAAACCCGGCGCGAGACAGACGACCGGCCGGTCGCGCGGTGCACCGTCGGCCGGCTCATGAAAGCCGCAGGCCTGCGCGGTGTCCGGCGGCAGCGGGTGCCGCGGACCACCATCCGTGCCGACAGCCCCGACCTGCGCCCGGACCTGGTCGAGCGCGACTTCACCGCGACGGCCCCGAACCGGTTGTGGGTCGCCGACATCACCTACATCTAGACGCATTCCGGTTGGGTGTATGCCTCGTTCGTCTTGGACGCGTTCTCCCGGAGGATCGTGGGTTGGCAGCTGTCACGTCATCTCTACACCGATCTCGCCCTAGACGCACTCAACATGGGGATCTGGATCAGGGAACGCAGCGGTGCAGATCTGTCGCGGTTAACGCATCATTCGGACCGCGGTGTCCAATACGTTGCCATTCGCTACACTGAGCGGCTCGGCGAAGCTGGTGTCGTCGCTTCCGTCGGGTCGGTCGGCGATTCCTATGATAACGCGATGGCGGAGGCATTCAACTCGTTGTTCAAGGCCGAATTGATCCGCAACAAGGGGCCGTGGGCGGGGATCAGCGACCTTGAACTCGCGGTCGCCGAGTACGTCGACTGGTACAACCACCGCCGACTACACGGCGAACTCGGCTTCGTCCCGCCGGTCGAGTACGAGATCCATAACGCCACCACCACGACCGCCCGGCAGCCCGCCGGAGCATGAGAACTCAGCCTCTACCAAACCCGGCACTTGACATTCGTCATCGACTGCTACTCCCGGGCGATCGTGGGCTGGCACGCCGCCACGACCAAGACCACCAGCCTGGTCACCACCGCGCTGATCAGATCGATCGGTACGACACCCGCGGCGGAGATGAGCGGGAAATCCTCTACGGATGCCCCGGGGCCTGCGAGGAGGTAGGAGCGGGGACCATCGGGTTGCCGTTGGCGGTGTCACCGGGGATGGCCTGGATGACATCCCAGTGCTCGACGATCTTCCCGCCCTCGACACGGAAGAAGTCCGCGACTGCGGACCGCTTCCCATCCTTCTCCGTCGACTCCGCGTGGACCACGACGATGTCGCCCTCAGCCACGACACGCCCGATCCGGAACGTCACCCCGCTGTCCTTCACATACGGGCCCATCGTGTCCACGAACGCCGCCCGTCCGTTCGGGACCTGCGGATTGTGCTGGATGTAGTTCTCCGCGACATAGGTCTGCGACGCACCCGCAACATCACGGTGGACGAACGCCTGAGTGTAGAAATCGGTGACCAACTTCGCCTTGTCCACCGGCACCGGAGTCGTTGTCGGGACAGGCGACTCCGACACCGCAGCAGGCTGCCCATGCCCAGCATGACCGGCATGACCGGCCCCACCGGGGCTGCAGCCCCCGGCGACCAACACCGCCGACGCCGCACCCGCCAGCACCACCGCCCACCCCGGACCTGTCCTGGCCTGTCTCGTCATCGCTGCGCTACTCACCTGGGCTGCTTATCGCATTCCACATCGGGCAGGGGCCCACGGACCCGGGTCGGGGGAACACCTTCATCCCTCTGAGTGTCAAGTGCCGGGTTTGGTAGAGGCTGAGTTCTCATGCTCCGGCGGGCTGCCGGGCGGTCGTGGTGGTGGCGTTATGGATCTCGTACTCGACCGGCGGGACGAAGCCGAGTTCGCCGTGTAGTCGGCGGTGGTTGTACCAGTCGACGTACTCGGCGACCGCGAGTTCAAGGTCGCTGATCCCCGCCCACGGCCCCTTGTTGCGGATCAATTCGGCCTTGAACAACGAGTTGAATGCCTCCGCCATCGCGTTATCATAGGAATCGCCGACCGACCCGACGGAAGCGACGACACCAGCTTCGCCGAGCCGCTCAGTGTAGCGAATGGCAACGTATTGGACACCGCGGTCCGAATGATGCGTTAACCGCGACAGATCTGCACCGCTGCGTTCCCTGATCCAGATCCCCATGTTGAGTGCGTCTAGGGCGAGATCGGTGTAGAGATGACGTGACAGCTGCCAACCCACGATCCTCCGGGAGAACGCGTCCAAGACGAACGAGGCATACACCCAACCGGAATGCGTCTAGATGTAGGTGATGTCGGCGACCCACAACCGGTTCGGGGCCGTCGCGGTGAAGTCGCGCTCGACCAGGTCCGGGCGCAGGTCGGGGCTGTCGGCACGGATGGTGGTCCGCGGCACCCGCTGCCGCCGGACACCGCGCAGGCCTGCGGCTTTCATGAGCCGGCCGACGGTGCACCGCGCGACCGGCCGGTCGTCCACGCCGCCTTCGCGGCCCAGCTGTGCCCAGACTTTCCGGACGCCGTAGACGCCGTAGTTCTCGGCGTGCACGCGTGCGATCTCGGCGGAGACGAGGATGTCGCGTTCCGCCCGGGCCGAGGGTGGACGGGTCTTCGCCGCATAGTAGGCACTCGGGGCGATCGGGATACCGGCGTCTTTCAGCACGGCACAGATCGGCCCGACCCCGAACTCGTTCCTGTTCTTGTCGATGTAGTCGGTGACTACCGTTGCGGGCGGTCGAGCTCCGCCGCGAAGAAAGCCGAAGCGGACTTGAGAATGATGTTGGCCCGGCGGAGTTCACGGGTCTCCCGCTCCAGCTCCGCCAGCCGAGCGGCCTGATCGGTCGTCGTCCCAGGCCGGGATCCAGCGTCGATCTCGGCTTGCTTCACCCAGCCGCGCAGGGTTTCCGGAAGGATTCCCAGCTGGTCACCGATACGGCGGCAGACGTTCGTGCCGGCGTTGACAGGGTCGGCCTTGGCGTCGAGGACCAGCCGGATCGCTCGTTCCCGCAGCTCGTTGGGGTGCTTCCGTGGGGCTGCCATCGCTGCTCATCATCTCCTGGCTTGACACCCTCCATCAAACCCGGCGCGAGACAGGCCGCACCCTTCCGGTGATCTTGAAGGCTCTCAAGCAAGACCGGCGCAGCAACGCTGGTCGGAAGGGCACGACCCATGCTCACCGTAGTTCCCGAACCCGGATCCGGCGACGAGGCCCGCCTGCAGGAGGGGCCGGCGTTGATCGACGAGCTCGTCCGCGAGGGCGCCCGCCGGATGCTCGCCCAAGCTCTGCAGACCGAGGTCGACGACTACATCACCCGCCACAGCAACGAACGCGACGCCCACGGCCGACAGCTGGTAGTGCGCAACGGCTCCCACGAACCTCGCGAGGTGGTGACAGCCGCGGGCGCGGTGGCGGTGCGGGCGCCGCGGGTCGACGACCGCCGGATCGACCCCGCGACCGGTGAGCAGCGCCGGTTCTCCTCGGCGATCCTGCCGCCCTGGTGCCGCAGGACCCCGAAGATCACCGAGGTGCTGCCGCTGCTCTATCTGCACGGCCTCTCGTCGGGAGACTTCGTGCCCGCGCTGGGGCAGTTCCTCGGCTCCAACGCGGGCCTGTCCTCATCGACGATCACCAGGCTGACCGAGACCTGGAAGACCGAGCAGCAGGCGTTCTCCCACCGGGACCTGTCCAGGGTGGACTACGTGTACGTGTGGGCCGAGGGCATCCACGTCAACATCGGCCTCGCCGAGCACAAGTTGTGCCTGCTCGTGCTCATCGGAGTCCGCGCCGACGGGCACAAGGAGCTCGTCGCCCTCGCCGACAGCTACCGGGAATCGACCGAGTCCTGGGCGGACCTGCTGCGCGACTGCGCGCGGCGCGGCATACGCGCCCCCGTCCTGGCCGTCGGGGACGGCACGCTCGGGTTCTGGGGCGCGCTACGGGAGGTGTTCCCCGAGACCCGTGAGCAGCGCTGCTGGGTCCACAAGACCGCCAACGTCCTCGCCGCACTGCCCAAGAGTGCGCACCCGGGAGCGAAGAAGGCGCTGACCGAGATCTGGAACGCCGAAGACAAACGCAAGGCCCTCGACGCCGTGACCTGCTTCGACGCCGTCTACGGGGCAAAGTTCGGCAAGGCCGTGGTGAAGATCCGTGACGACCTCGATGAGTTGCTCGCCTTCTACGACTTCCCCGCCGAGCACTGGCAGCACCTACGCACCACGAACCCGATCGAGTCCACGTTCGCGACCGTCCGCCACCGCACCCGGGTCACCCGCGGGCCCGGCTCACGCACCGCCGGGCTCGCGATGGCGTTCAAACTCATCGAAGCCGCCCAGGACCGCTGGCGCGCCGTGAACGGCCCGCACCTGGTCGCGCTCGTCCGCGCCGGAACAGTCTTCGAAGCCGGACGACTCGTTGAACGACCTGACGACCACACCCACACCGAAGCCGCCTAAAAGATCTTCATCCACAGGTCTTGACGATTGCTTCGGACGGTTGATGATGCAGGTTCCTACGCCGAACACCATCAACGAGCCCCGGGGACCTGATGTCGCAGCCTACGTGCCCGCCCGCCCAGATCGTGGCCGACACGATCGTCCGTACCGTGGAGCTCGGCGTACGGATCACCGACGCCGCGGTTGACGGTGAGACCACGGTGTTGTGGTGTGATCTGCTGGTCGATGGGCCCGGCTCGTGCCCGGGGTGCGGGCTGGTCGGGACCTACCGTGACAGTGTCGCGCGTCGGGTCACCGATGTTCCGGTGGTCGGTCATCCGCTGCAGCTGCGGGTTCGGGTACCGCGCTACGGGTGTCTCCACGACGGCTGCGCCCGGTCGCGTCCGCGGACGTGGTGGATGGAGATCGACACCACCGTGTGAGCCTTCGTGGTCAATCTAGGCGCTGAGCGCGCCGGTCGTCACCTCCATGGTCGTCGTCTCGGCCGCGGGTGGGCTGGTTGCGGCTCGGGTCTTGGTGAGTAGGTCGAGGCTGATGTAGCGGCGGCCTTCGGCCCATTCGTCGGTCTGTTCGGCCAGTACGGCCCCGACCAGGCGGATCACGGCGGTGCGGTCGGGGAAGATCCCGACCACGTCGGTGCGGCGCCGGATCTCCTTGTTCAGTTGTTCCTGAGGGTTGTTCGACCAGATCTGGCGCCAGAGCTCACGCGGGAACACCGCGAAGGCGAGCAGGTCCGCGCGGGCGGTGTCGAGGTGTTCGGCCGCGGCCGGGAACTTCTCAGCCAGCCCGTCGACGACCCGGTCGAACTGGGCATGCACCGCGGCGGTGTCGGGCTGGTCGAAGACCGTGCGCAGCAGGGTGAGCACCCACGGCTGCGCCGACTTCGGCACCTTCGTGGCCAGGTTGCGGGCGTAGTGCGTACGACACCGCTGCCAGCTGGCTCCGGGCGGCGTGGCCTCGATCGCGCCGACCAGACCCTGATGGCTGTCCGAGATCACCAGCGCGACCCCGGACAGCCCGCGAGCGACCAGCGAGCGCAGGAACCCCAACCAGCCGGCGCCGTCCTCACCGGAGACGACTTCCAGCCCGAGCACCTCACGTTGTCCGTCGGTGGTCACTCCGACCGCGATCAGGGCGTGCACGATCACCGTGCGCCCGTGCTCGCGGACCTTCTGAGTGAGCGCGTCCAGCCAGACGAACGCATACGGGCTGTCGTTGAGCGGGCGCGACCGGAACGCCTCCACCTGCTCATCGAGGCTCTTGGCCATCTCCGAGACCTGGGACTTCGACAATCCGGCGATGCCGAGCTGGCCGACCAGCTTCTCCACCCGCCGGGTCGACACCCCCAGCAGGTAGGACGTCGCGACCACCGAGACCAGGGCCTGCTCGGCGCGCCGACGCCGCTCCAACAGCCACTCCGGGAAAGTACGAGCCGGTGCGCAACTTCGGGATCGCCAACTCCACCGTGCCGGCGCGGGTGTCCCACTCCCGAGCCCGGTAGCCGTTGCGGGAGTTCACCCGCCCGTCGCTGCGTTCCCGGTAACCGGCCCCGCACACCGTGTCCGCCTCGGCCGACATGAGCGTCTCGGCGAACTGCTTGATCATCGCCCGCAGCAGATCCAGGCTAGCTTCGGCGAACCGGTCATCGAGCCAACCGGCAACGTCGTTCACACTGTCTGACGCGGCCATCGCGTCTCCTCCCTCGAGAACCAGAGCACTCGAAGGATCACCCGGTGGCCGTCTCACATCCCGACGCCACACCGATCACCAGCAACGACGCCGTACACCATCTCCGTGGACGCAACCCTGCGCCCGCGAGATCTTCGCCCACGACAGCAGCCAGCTGGCCCGCCCGGGCTGGACCACGACCAGACGCTGCGCGGCCTATGCCCTGCCTAGGCTGGCCGTGGACAAGGCCACCGTGTCCGCGGTCGCCCGCGAGTTGGGCCGATCGTGGGACACCGTGAACACGATCTCGGTCGCTGCCACGCAGGAGTTGCTGCTCACGGCCGGTCCGGCCCGCCTGCACGGGGTCCGGGTGATCGGGGTCGACGAGCACAAGTGGGCTCACGTGTTCGGCGCCGACGGCGGCGGGTTCGTCACCGTGATCACCGACCTCACCGCCGTTGTCGCAGGCCAGGGACCTGCGCGGCTGCTCGACCTCGTGCCGGGCCGTTCAGCGGCGGCGATGCGGGCCTGGCTCGACGCCCGCGACCAGGTGTTCCGCGACGGGGTCCGGATCGTGGCGATGGACGGGTTCGGCGGCTACAAGAACGCCGCCACCACCGCGCTGCCGGATGCGGTGGCGGTGATGGACCCGTTCCACGTCGTCGCTCTGGCCCGGCAGAAACTCGACCGGTGCCGCCAACGGGTCCAGCAGGACACCCTCGGGCACCGGGGCCGCGCCGGTGACCCCCTCTACGGCGTGCGACGCACCCTGCGGACCCGGCTCGGGCTGCTCACCGACACGCAGCGAACCCGCCTCGAGACGGTGTTCGCCGGCGACGAGCACGTCGGTGTCGAGGTCACCTGGTGGGCGTATCAGCAGATCATCGCCGCCTACGCCGACCCCGACCGCAGCCGCGGGAAGACCGCGCTCGCCGCGGTGATCGACCAGATCCGCACCCGCCTACCCACCGGGCTCGACGAACTCGCCACCCTCGGACAGACCCTGCACCGACGCCGCGACGACGTCCTGGCCTACTTCGACCACCGAGCATCCAACGGCCCCACCGAAGCCATCAACGGCCGCCTCGAAGCGCTGCGCCGCAACGCTCTCGGCTTCCGCAACCTGATCAACTACCGCATCCGCTCCCTGCTGCACTGCGGAGCCCTCGCACTCTAAAACCGGAAGAGCCGTCAAAGACCTCAACGCGAAGATCCGCCAATTAATCACCGGATGGAACGACCGCAAACACCCCTTCGTCTAAACCAAGACCGCCGACGAAATCCTCAAGAAAGTGAACCGTCAACCAACTTCAGAAACGCGACACTAGCTCCTCTAGGATTTCATCCACCTCGATCGTGACTGGAACTTTTTTTAGATCTTCAAGAGCGATGAACAGGCCGCACCGTTCTAGCTTCTGCTGAATTATTCCCCATTCTTGAATCTCGCCTGTTTCTTCTGCATCATCAGGTATGAGATGATTTAGTGCTGCCCGCTCAAGCACTGCCAACTCCATAGTCATTGACTGATGACCTATTGATTGACTCCAGCCATGCTTTCTCACCTCGATAGTGCGAAGATCTTTAGTTCGTGCGTATTCAGCTATCTCGATAAACACTGTTTGGGGGGGCAGTCCGCCTGCGTAAGATATTCGAACAATGAACTTACTCACCTGCAGCGGCGGGCGGGTACTCCTATCAGTCATCTGCGCAGTTAATTGTGGTTCCGTTAGAATACTTGGAAGCTGTTCCGCCACTCGGCGTGTGAATGACGGCCCAGGCCTTCCAGGAGACAGGCTTCGGGCTTAGACATTGAACTCTTGCCGTAGCCCGTTTCCCAGCCCCGCCCCCAGGGCGAACAGTAGAAAATCCCATAACTCCTCGTGATCTCCAAGTGTGATCACTGAAAAAAGCCTGAAGGTGGATAGCAATTGACCCACGCTTATCGCGGCAAAGACCCGACTCCCAGGTTCCATGACTAGATAGCTGCCCGGATCCGTCTCTTGAAATATGAGGCTTATCCGCAAACAGCCTTGGGTGACAGTTAAGAAGGTAAGCGAGAGCCTCCGGATCAGTTGCAACCACTCTATCACCTGAAGTCAATTCAGACTCTGGCGCAACTGTTTCAACAGGTTCATCAGGCGAGAGGTCAGGGGCGGTGCTAGTAATAGGTGGGGCGACACCTCCCTGAGGTGGATTTTCTGTCGCATATGCCATACTCGCGATTCCGATGGTGAGCGCTGCGACAGTAGCTACAACGACAGCTTGGCGCACGGTCGATAGGATACGCATGACACCTCATATCTTAGCCTCGGCTATCTTTTTCAAGATTAGGCCCGCTCGAATGAAAAAGCAATGACGGAGGAGTTCATTATGGTTGAACGCACAAACGTAACGGCGGGACCAAGAATTTCCTCGTTTATTTTTACCTTCAGGAGTGAGCCTTTTCCATCGTGATTGTGCTGGTCAGCGGCTCGCTTGGGGCGGTTAGCAGGGCCCCGGCAAAGTCGTCAAATGATCTTGTAGGTGGTCAAGGGCCGGTGGGCGTCTCGGGCGTGGTGGCGTAGTCCGGCGGCGATGTTGGTGGTCCCGGTCAGTCGGAGTGCGGTGATCGCGAGGTTGCGCAGGGCGGCCATGACCTGCGGTCCGGCTGCGGTGCGGGTCTGGGGGCGGTCCTCGTCGAAGGAGACGTCCCGGACCCAGTGAGCCTTTGCCAACCTGATCAGGTGTTGGCGATCATGAGGGTCTGAACTGCGGCGATGAGCTGTCCGGCCTGGTTCGGGCTGGAGCGGATCTTGCGGAGGATCTTCCAGTTCTCCAGCTCGGCGTTGACCCGCTCACCCGGTCCGCGGCGGCGAGCGTGTGCGGCGTTGACCGCCTTCTGGTTGCTGGACAGGGGGCGGTAGCGGCCGGTGTCGGGATCAAGGCGCCGACGCCTCTGCGGGACCGCCACGGTCGGTCCTGCACCCTGGTAGGCGGTGTCGGCCGCGGCGGGGATGTCATGTTCGGTCAGGGCGTCGATGATGCCGTGCCCGCGGGCCGCACCCATGTCGTGGCGTGCCCCGGGCAAGGGTGGGGAGATCCACACCAGCCGGCCGGCGGGGTCGGCGATGACCTGGACGTTGAGTCCGTGGCACTTGTGCTTGCCGGAGTAGAATCTCCGGTCGTAGCCCGAGGCCATGCCGACGCGGTCGATGCGCAGCAGGGTGCCGTCGAGGATCACGAACGCTTTGCCGATGGCGACCTCGATCGCCTGGGCCAGGGTTGGGGCCATCGCCGCGAGCAGCTCGATCGCCTCGCGCAGGTAGCGGTAGACCGTTGAGGCCCCCACCCGGAAACCGCAGGCGAGGTCGGCGTAGGTCTCGCCCTTGCGCAGGTGCGCGACCACGAGCAGGGCCTGGCAGCCCGCCGTCAGCTTCCGCCACCGGCTCCGGCGCTGGTTGCGGTGCGCGCGCAGCGCGTCAGAAAGCACGTGCAGGGCACGGCTGGACACGGTCATCCCGGACGGGTAGGACAGCACCTTGAAGCTCCTGGTTGGACGATTCTGGTCTCGACAACCGCCCGCCTACCAGGAGCTTCACCCATTCGAGGTCACGCCACGCCGTACCTGCTCTGATCAGCCCGAACACCAGGTTGGCAAAAGCTCACTGGAACATCGAGAACCGGCTGCACTGAGCGTTTTTCATCCTGGTTGACGACACCAAGAGACAGGCGCTCGCTAACAGCGGAGGTGCGCGCGTGGATGCTCCTACCGCAGGTCATGCGGGCGATCATCCGGTGGGGGACACCGCGGGAGCGTCGCTGTGACCTGCACGAACGGCAGGTTGGAAAACACTCAGTGGACATCACGCACCCACCACAACCCGACCGCATTATCGCGGAGTCGAGAAATGCAACTCCACCCGAACAATCCTGAACGTCATATCCCGATCATACGGAGGGACCGACCACTGCATCCGCTGAATATCATCGATAGCATTCATCACAGACACCGTACGCTCATTCCGCGCGAAGCCATCCTCCTGCTCCATCGTCACCGTCAAATACGCAGTAGCACGAGGCGGAACATCGAAACTCACCGACGTCACATTCCGAGCCCGATCAATATCCATCGCATCAGGACACATCGCCGGCCACGCCGCATCCTCACCCGGACACCGCATCACATGATCAACACCCGCATACGCAGGAGACGCAGGAAGAACCAACGACCCCGCCACCACCGCCCCCATCACTCCCACCGACACAGCCACCTGACGCGCAAACTTCCGAATCCTCACTCACCAACTGAAACCCGACACTTCAACCACTGTCAAGATCGACACTGTGCGGCCCGCGTCACTCGCGACCTGATGCGCCGCACCGCGTGTTTTTACGCTGAGCCTTTTCCATCGTGAGTTCGCTGGTCAGCGGCCCGTTGGGGGGTAGCGGGGCTGGGTGAGGCTCCCGGTAGGACAGCAGTCGACCAAGATCGACCATCCTGACCGGGAGCCTCGTCGTGTTGTCCTACCCTGCTGCGATCGCGTTGTCGACCCACACACTCACCCAGCTCAGCACGCTGATCCGGCGCCGTCGGCGGGATAGCACGGGTCGGTGGTGGCGGCTCACCGCAGGCCACCAGGCCCTGCTCGTCCTCGCGTATCTGCGCAACGGTGACACCTACGCCCGGCTTGCTGTCGGGTTCGGGGTCGCGATCAGCACCGCCTGGCGCTACGTCCACGACACCCTGTCAAGTGCCGGGTTTGGTAGAGGCTGAGTTCTCATGCTCCGGCGGGCTGCCGGGCGGTCGTGGTGGTGGCGTTATGGATCTCGTACTCGACCGGCGGGACGAAGCCGAGTTCGCCGTGTAGTCGGCGGTGGTTGTACCAGTCGACGTACTCGGCGACCGCGAGTTCAAGGTCGCTGATCCCCGCCCACGGCCCCTTGTTGCGGATCAATTCGGCCTTGAACAACGAGTTGAATGCCTCCGCCATCGCGTTATCATAGGAATCGCCGACCGACCCGACGGAAGCGACGACACCAGCTTCGCCGAGCCGCTCAGTGTAGCGAATGGCAACGTATTGGACACCGCGGTCCGAATGATGCGTTAACCGCGACAGATCTGCACCGCTGCGTTCCCTGATCCAGATCCCCATGTTGAGTGCGTCTAGGGCGAGATCGGTGTAGAGATGACGTGACAGCTGCCAACCCACGATCCTCCGGGAGAACGCGTCCAAGACGAACGAGGCATACACCCAACCGGAATGCGTCTAGATGTAGGTGATGTCGGCGACCCACAACCGGTTCGGGGCCGTCGCGGTGAAGTCGCGCTCGACCAGGTCCGGGCGCAGGTCGGGGCTGTCGGCACGGATGGTGGTCCGCGGCACCCGCT
>NZ_MCIJ01000003.1:57918-63939 GCF_001932315.1 Pseudonocardia sp. Ae150A_Ps1
CGGATGGTGGTCCGCGGCACCCGCTGCCGCCGGACACCGCGCAGGCCTGCGGCTTTCATGAGCCGGCCGACGGTGCACCGCGCGACCGGCCGGTCGTCCACGCCGCCTTCGCGGCCCAGCTGTGCCCAGACTTTCCGGACGCCGTAGACGCCGTAGTTCTCGGCGTGCACGCGTGCGATCTCGGCGGAGACGAGGATGTCGCGTTCCGCCCGGGCCGAGGGTGGACGGGTCTTCGCCGCATAGTAGGCACTCGGGGCGATCGGGATACCGGCGTCTTTCAGCACGGCACAGATCGGCCCGACCCCGAACTCGTTCCTGTTCTTGTCGATGTAGTCGGTGACTACCGTTGCGGGCGGTCGAGCTCCGCCGCGAAGAAAGCCGAAGCGGACTTGAGAATGGTGTTGGCCCGGCGGAGTTCACGGGTCTCCCGCTCCAGCTCCGCCAGCCGAGCGGCCTGATCGGTCGTCGTCCCAGGCCGGGATCCAGCGTCGATCTCGGCTTGCTTCACCCAGCCGCGCAGGGTTTCCGGAAGGATTCCCAGCTGGTCACCGATACGGCGGCAGACGTTCGTGCCGGCGTTGACAGGGTCGGCCTTGGCGTCGAGGACCAGCCGGATCGCTCGTTCCCGCAGCTCGTTGGGGTGCTTCCGTGGGGCTGCCATCGCTGCTCATCATCTCCTGGCTTGACACCCTCCATCAAACCCGGTGCGAGACAGTCCGGACCCCCTACAAACGCCACCGGACCCGACCGCGCCTGTCACCCGGACAGAAAGCGGTGAACCGTGCTCACGCCCGGATCCGGTGCCGAGTCGAGCAAGCCGTCGCCGAACTCAAACGCTGGCACGTGGTGGACCGGTTCCGCTGCTGTCCCCACCGCGCGCACACCATCATCGCCGCGATCACCGTCCTGAACCGCATCGAAACCCGCCGCTGACCAGCACAAACACGATGGAAAAGGCTCCCTGCACGAGTGCACGAGACCGGTAGCGGCCTGGAGCTTCAGCTCGACACCGGGCAGCGCCTCGGCCTCGTCCACCTGGGGCAGTCGGAGTATCGGTTCGCCGGATGGAGCGAGGAGCGCACGCTTCAGCTGTTCACCGACGGTCCGACCCCGAGCGCCGTGCTCCGCACGCGCGCCGGACGCCAAGTGCAACAGCTGACCGTGCCGGTGACCCCGGGCCAGCGGCGATGAGCAGGTCGATGCCGCTGGCACAGGATCGGCCAGCCGTTCTGCTCACGACTGATCTCGTCGTGCTCTGCCGGCACCTGAACCTGATCGCGGAGATCCGGACCCGCGGCTACGAGCCGGTGGTCGTCCTCGGACCCGAAACGAGTTCCGACGAACTCACCCGGCGCAGAGCTGACCCTACACATGCGTTGCACGACGCGGTCGAGATCGTGCACCTGCCGGACTACTCGTTCGAGACGCTGCTCACCGCTACTACAAATTTGGGCCAGCGCGTCGAGATCGGTGCGGTGCTGAACTGCGGGGAGCTGTTCGTCGACTCCGCGGGGGCGCTCGCCGAGGCACTCGGGCTGCCCGGGCCCGGTGGGCGCGCGTCACGGATCGCACGCAACAAGCCGCTGCAGCGGCTCTCCGCGCCGGGCCTGGCGCCGCGATGGTTACCGCTCGGTCCCGGTCGAGACCCGGCGGCCGCCGATGACTGGCAGCACTACCCGGCCGTGCTCAAGCCGGTCGGACGGATGTCGAGCTCAGGCGTCCGGGCGATCAACTCGCCCGCCGACCTGTCCACCGCACTGCAGGGGTATCCGGCCGGGGAGTTCCTTCTGCTCGAGCAGCGGGTGGGTGGGCCGGAGTTCTCCGTGGAGTCCCTCGTGCACGACGGGGAAGTGGTGTGGGCCGACGTTACGGCCAAGACCACCAACGAGAGCACGACGTCGTACTTCACCGAGACCGGCCATGTGTCACCCGCCGCCGCGCTCAACGACGTCGGACGCGAAACCCTTTTGGATGCGAACACCGCGCTGCTGGCGGCGATGTCGTTCGGCACCGGGATGAGTCACGCCGAGTTCCGGCTGTCCGACGACGGCGGCCGAGCGGTACTGATGGAGGTCGCCGCACGCCCCCCCCCCCCCGGCGACGCCATCATGAGGCTGTGGCAGCTCTCCTCCGGCGCGGCGATCGAACCGGACCTTGTCGATCTCGCGCTTGGCCGCCGCATTCCGCCACGGCGCACCCGCCGCCGCTGGGCGCAGCAGGTCTACCTCGACCACCGTCGCGGCCGGTTGCGCGACGTGCTGAGCGACGAGGCGCCCGTCAGCTGGATCACCGACGACGACCCGCCCCGGCTGTGCGCCGTGGTCGTCACCCGCAGCCGGGGCGAACCTCTCGGTTTGAGCACCGATCCGATCGAAACCAGCCCGGATGTCACCCCAAACGCGCACGCAGTCGCCCGCATCCTGGACTCCGAACCGGTGCTGACCGACGTCGCGCCCGCCGGCGAGGTCGTGCCCGGAATGACCCCGAATACGATCTTGATCTCCGGCGCGCCACTACCGTGGGAGGCCTACACTGGTGGGCAGCGTCGCGCCATTGTCGGCGCTGCCGTCTTCGAAGGACTGGCAGCCGACGAGGCCACAGCCGATGCCCTCCTGAACTCGGGCGACATCGTCTTGGAGCCCTGTCACGATCACGGCGCCGTCGGGTCGTTGACCGGGGTGACGACATGGTCGATGCCAGTCGTCGTCGTACGCGATGAGACCCAACCCGGCCATCCCCGTACCGAACCAACGACCCGCCGGCTCCCCCTGAGCCGCCGCCTTCGCGTAATAACCAGGCCCGCCCACAGTCTCACCCTTGGGACTCGTGCGCGGCGCAACCCGACCCACGCACGAGGTACTCCACCGCCCCCGCGCCCACCGCGATCACCCGCAACACAACCCACACCCTACCCCGCCGGGCCGAAGAGCATCAGATGATGCATAGGTTCTGTGGCCTTTGACCTTGAGCGGTCGGGCCCGGCCGCTCAGAGCGGTAGGCCGACAGGTGCGTCCAGACGGCGGTCAAGGGGCGACCGGCGCCGCGCAACGGCAAGCCGACCCGGACCGCAGTCGCCCTCGGGGCGGCGAGGACCGGAAGCGGCGCGGCAGCACCCGCCCGCACTGCCCCCCTCTGCCCCGAGCCCGCGGCGGACACCTCTCGATGCCTCACGAAGAACCTTCCCCGCAAAAATTCCCCAGCGCTCACGCCCCGAGAAACATTCGAATCCCGCCAGGGGCTTCAACCTCCGCTGCCGACCAGGACAACGGCTTGCGGCTGGCAACACTGACTCGATAGGAGCCACTTTTCGGGACACCATCGATTCTAAAGCTAAACTGGCACGAACTCCCCACGATGACGGAATCCTTCAGATGTCCAGAGCCGATTAATTCCCTCTTTGAATTTAGCACCGAGATCCGCGCTCCTGCTCGGATTTCACCGAATTCTCCGAATCCAGCGCAACCACCAGAAGACAGAGGGGAGAACCCGTCAGGAATTTTCCGAGAAGGTGCGGTCATCAAGCCCACGAGATTGCCCTCTATGGGGATCCTAGCGCCTTCTGACATGAGCAGAAACCCTGCCGCTGCAAGCAGGGCAAGGAATGTCAACCCGGTCGCCACTACGATAGCCCAAACTCGCTTCGAGCGGCCCTTGATGCTATTCGGGCGGGGCTTCTGGGTTCGAAATGGAACCGTATCCTGATCATCATTTCGTAGCGGCCCTGGGCCTTCTCTACGACTAGCCGGACTTCTGTTTTGGCTCGCCGGATCGAAAAGGTTCACAGTTCAACTCTCATTTCCCTACGGAACGCCTATAAATGGCGCAACTCGGATACGTTCGATACACCGCCGTGTCGACAGCGTGAGGGGTGATGCGGATTCGTAGCGCGCTGCGGGCTACATCGTGGGCGGAGAACCGCGGGCGATCCCGACGACGGCGACGTGTCCAGGCATGCCGGACCGTCGCGGTGAGCTACCCAGCCAGGCCACCGTGATCAACAACGGACCGGAATCGTCGCAGCACCACCACTCGTACCGCGGCCCCGCGGTCGCGGCTACTCGAATTCTTCCTCGGTGGACCGCCACGCCACCCGGCCGGTGCCCACGGCCACGATTCGTACTTCGTCGATCTCGGCGTCGTCGACACCTTCGATCGCGACTGGAATCGCTGCCTCCACCGTCGGATAGATCGTCGTGAACGCCGCGGCTGGTAGCCAGTCGCTGGACAGCTCGACATCGGCCTCGATCCGATATCCGCGGCTCACCGCATCAACCTCGGGCCCAGCTTCGAAAGCCCAGGGCTCGGAAGGGGACGACATGGCGGGCCGGGGTTATCGCCGCGCCGCCGCCGGCTGCGGTCGGTCTGGTTCAGGGGTGCGGTCGCCGGCTTGTGAGACCGGTATCCGGACGCGTAACCCGACGAGCAGCCGTGGGCTCCACACCCGTTCCCGGGCCAGCCCGACCAGTAGCTTGTTCCGTCGTAGCCAGTCCACCGCCGCATTGACGCGGGGCTGCCCGAGCTCGGCGTGCAGCTCGGGTGTGATCTTCCCGTGGGCCCGCCCTGATTGCAGCAGCACGTCGGCGGCAGCGTCGGCTGCCTCCCGGGTTTCTGCTGCTGGAGCGAGGTGATCGAGAACGGTCGTGATCCGCGCGGCCAGGGTTTTCTGATCAGCTGAGTAGATCGGCGCAGCCAGCGGGGCCAGCAACTGCAGATCCACCCGATACCACGCCAAAGCCCCTAGTCCGCCCGAGGTCTTTTTCTTCCTGCCGGACAGGGTCCCGGTCATCGGTCCGGTCGGTTCCATGACCAGCAGCACCGCCGCACCTGGGACGTTCTCCCGCGTTTCCTCGATGTAACCGGACCACTGCGGCTCGATCGTGAAATCAGCGAGCGTCAGACCCGCTGTCTCGGCCAGCTCGGGCAGCCCGTCAAGGCCACCGGGGAGGTCGTGACGGGCGATGACCTGCAACGGCAGGCGGGCATCCCCGGACGACGCGCGCGCCGCTACCGACGACCCGGCGCCCAGCAACACCGCCTGGGCCGCCGGCACCACCGCAGCCCGTTTCCTTCCGTTCCTCAACCGCCGCATCGACCCCGGCCCGAACGGGAACGACACCGGCGCAGGCCCGGACTCGGACTCGGACTCGGACTCGGACTCGGACTCGGACTGCATCGTGGTCTTCCTGTTCTCGGTGCTCATGCTGGTCTCATCGTCGGCCGGGGCCAGCGAAGCGGCTGTCATGCAGCTGGTGGGCTACAGCGACGGTGCGTGCGTGGCCGCCCCGGGTCTTCGCCACGGGCCTTACCCCCGGATCTTGGACACGGGGGTTGATTACGCGGCTGTTGTTGTGAGGGTAGTCCGGAGTGTCTGTTCGTAGGTGTTCGGGGTGATGTTGACCCCGCTCGGCGGACGCAGAAGTGAGGAGACGTAGGGTCCGACGATCTTGTGAAGGAGATCGTCCGTCGTGCCGAAGCCCTACCAGCCGGAGTTCCGGCGACGCGCCCTTGATTTGCTGGCCTCGGGACGCTCAGTGCGTGATGTGGCGACGTCGTTGGGCATCGCGGAGTCGTGCCTGCATCGCTGGAAGTCCCGGGATCTGCTCGAGCGCGGACTCAAGACCCCGATCCCGGAGCAGGTCGAGTCCGCCGCGCTCACCGCGGCCGAGGCGCGGATCGCCGAGCTGGAGACCGAGGTCAAGATCCTGCGTAAGGCGGCGGTCGCAGTGGAGAAGGTGGTGCCCCCAAAAGCCCGGTTCGCCCTCGTCGCGGAACTGGCCGCTGAGGGCGTACCGGTGAAGCAGGCCTGTCTGTCCCTCGGGGTGTCCCGGGCGGGCTTCTACGAAGCTCGTAGTCGCCCACCCTCGGCACGCACGATCCGACAGGCCTGGCTGGTCGATCAGATCACCGCGGTCCACGAGGCCTCCCGGCAGACCTACGGGGCACCGAGGATCCGCGCCGAACTCGTCCTGGGCCAGGGCGTGGTCGTGTCCCGCAAGACCGTCGCAGCGTTGATGCGCCGCG
>NZ_MCIJ01000003.1:63951-65444 GCF_001932315.1 Pseudonocardia sp. Ae150A_Ps1
GCCGGTGCCCACGGCCACGATTCGTACTTCGTCGATCTCGGCGTCGTCGACACCTTCGATCGCGACTGGAATCGCTGCCTCCACCGTCGGATAGATCGTCGTGAACGCCGCGGCTGGTAGCCAGTCGCTGGACAGCTCGACATCGGCCTCGATCCGATATCCGCGGCTCACCGCATCAACCTCGGGCCCAGCTTCGAAAGCCCAGGGCTCGGAAGGGGACGACATGGCGGGCCGGGGTTATCGCCGCGCCGCCGCCGGCTGCGGTCGGTCTGGTTCAGGGGTGCGGTCGCCGGCTTGTGAGACCGGTATCCGGACGCGTAACCCGACGAGCAGCCGTGGGCTCCACACCCGTTCCCGGGCCAGCCCGACCAGTAGCTTGTTCCGTCGTAGCCAGTCCACCGCCGCATTGACGCGGGGCTGCCCGAGCTCGGCGTGCAGCTCGGGTGTGATCTTCCCGTGGGCCCGCCCTGATTGCAGCAGCACGTCGGCGGCAGCGTCGGCTGCCTCCCGGGTTTCTGCTGCTGGAGCGAGGTGATCGAGAACGGTCGTGATCCGCGCGGCCAGGGTTTTCTGATCAGCTGAGTAGATCGGCGCAGCCAGCGGGGCCAGCAACTGCAGATCCACCCGATACCACGCCAAAGCCCCTAGTCCGCCCGAGGTCTTTTTCTTCCTGCCGGACAGGGTCCCGGTCATCGGTCCGGTCGGTTCCATGACCAGCAGCACCGCCGCACCTGGGACGTTCTCCCGCGTTTCCTCGATGTAACCGGACCACTGCGGCTCGATCGTGAAATCAGCGAGCGTCAGACCCGCTGTCTCGGCCAGCTCGGGCAGCCCGTCAAGGCCACCGGGGAGGTCGTGACGGGCGATGACCTGCAACGGCAGGCGGGCATCCCCGGACGACGCGCGCGCCGCTACCGACGACCCGGCGCCCAGCAACACCGCCTGGGCCGCCGGCACCACCGCAGCCCGTTTCCTTCCGTTCCTCAACCGCCGCATCGACCCCGGCCCGAACGGGAACGACACCGGCGCAGGCCCGGACTCGGACTCGGACTCGGACTCGGACTCGGACTCGGACTGCATCGTGGTCTTCCTGTTCTCGGTGCTCATGCTGGTCTCATCGTCGGCCGGGGCCAGCGAAGCGGCTGTCATGCAGCTGGTGGGCTACAGCGACGGTGCGTGCGTGGCCGCCCCGGGTCTTCGCCACGGGCCTTACCCCCGGATCTTGGACACGGGGGTTGATTACGCGGCTGTTGTTGTGAGGGTAGTCCGGAGTGTCTGTTCGTAGGTGTTCGGGGTGATGTTGACCCCGCTCGGCGGACGCAGAAGTGAGGAGACGTAGGGTCCGACGATCTTGTGAAGGAGATCGTCCGTCGTGCCGAAGCCCTACCAGCCGGAGTTCCGGCGACGCGCCCTTGATTTGCTGGCCTCGGGACGCTCAGTGCGTGATGTGGCGACGTCGTTGGGCATCGCGGAGTCGTGCCTGCATCGCTGGA
>NZ_MCIJ01000003.1:65456-70244 GCF_001932315.1 Pseudonocardia sp. Ae150A_Ps1
CTCACCCAGCCGCGCAGGGTTTCCGGAAGGATTCCCAGCTGGTCACCGATACGGCGGCAGACGTTCGTGCCGGCGTTGACAGGGTCGGCCTTGGCGTCGAGGACCAGCCGGATCGCTCGTTCCCGCAGCTCGTTGGGGTGCTTCCGTGGGGCTGCCATCGCTGCTCATCATCTCCTGGCTTGACACCCTCCATCAAACCCGGCGCGAGACAAGGTCCTCGCTGATCCGTTCGGCCGACTGATGTGGGCGGCCCCACCGTTACCGGGGTCCACCCACGATCTGACCGCCGCCCGCCGTACCGGCGTCATCGAGGCTGTCACCAGCCAGAACATCCAGGCGTGGGCGGACAAGGCCTACCAAGGCGCCGGGGGCACGGTCCGGACCCCCACAGCAGCGTGCTGTGACCGATCGGCAAGCATCGGTCACAGCACAACCACGCCATCGGTCACAGCCACTCCCGAGTAAAACCCCAGGTCACAGCCCCACAGCACACCGCTGTGACCAATGTGCCCGCTGCGACCGATCACCCCAGACACCCCCACCTCAGACTCCCTCCCCACTCCCTCGGGCTGCGCCCCGGGCGCCCGGCCCGCTTCTCGGTCAGACCCGCCCGGCTCAGCGGGTCGGGCGGGGCCCCCGCGGGAGCTGCAGCGGCTCGAACCTCGGCGGCGACTGCACCTCGGCCCGCCGCGGCCGCGCCGCCCTCGCGTCCGGGACTGCCGCATCCGGGACGGTCGACGGCGGCCGGTGCGCGACCTCGACACGCAGCGCGGCCGCGGTCGGTGCCCCGGTCTCCTCGGCGTGGGCCAGCGCGCGATCCCGGTCGGCGCGGCGCTGCTCGGCACCGGCCTCGACCTCGGCCTGGCCGATGAGTTCCTCTCTCGGCCGGGTATCCGGGTCATCGAGCGTCCGAGCCTGCACCTCTGCCCACTCCTCAGCCTGATCAGCACGACCCCGCGCCCCGTCGGCCCGGTTGAACCGAATCCACACCTCTCCCGGGTCCGGGGCGAGGAGGATCTGCTCGATGTAGTCGTCGTCCTCGACCGTCCCCGCCCCACGCGCCATCTCCAACGCGGCACGATCGACCGCGTTGGTCGGATCGAGCTGGTAGATGTCGAACGGCGGCTCCGGCACGCCGTCGCGCATCGCCTCGGTGATCACACCATTCGACGACGCCCCGTACCCCCTGGTCGCCTCCCGCACCCGGGCAGCATGGGCGGCGTCGCGGCGCGACCGCTCCGACTCGCCCGCCTCCAGGGCCTGGTGCTCGCGGAACTCGATGCCGCGCCGCAGCACCGACTTCAAGTACGAGGCCGGGGTCTTCCGCGACGAAAGACGCGACTCGACCGACAGCGCGGTCTGCGTGAGTTCCTGCGCGATCGGTGCGCCCTGCTCCTTCCACACGAGTAGCTGCTTGGCCAGACCAGGCCACGCCCGACAGCTGATCACCGCGTCTGCGGACCGCCCGGAGAAGTGCCGACGGATCATCCGCTCGGCCTCCCCCAGATCGGATCCGCTCCGGTGGATCCCGGCCCGGCTCATAGGTACTCGGCCCGTCCGTCGGAGCCGAGCGGGCGCGCTCCTCCACCACCGCCCGCAGATACGCCGCGGGATGCTGGGCTTGGTTGATCTTCTCCGTCGGAAGATCCGCTAGCAGAGCATCAAGATCCCGGCCGGCGGAGCGCAAATCAGTCAGTTGCGCCCGCAGCTGATCGAAGTACTCACTCCGCAGCACTCCGTCGCGTGCAACGCCCGCGTCCCTCAGACCTCTGTCCAGCGCCTCATCGACTTCCCTGGCCACGACCGGATCGACCGGATCAGCGTCGACAACCTGCAACTGGTCAGCCGTCCGCTGCACCATCTGGTCCACGAAGTCAGCCAGCAGATGCCACTCCACAGCCTCGTACTGCTGGCGAATCGCACCGAGATCGAGCCGCCTCACGACATCGGTCATCGAGTACCCGTGGTCCTCCAGCCCGCGCAGCCTCGTGGCCAACCTGTCGATCGCCCCGTACCTCTGCTCTTCGGAGTCGCCATCCCCATTCCAGTACGGGCTGGGCGTCATCACCGCCGCAGCCAGATCGGAGTCGTTCGGCCAGACCTCACGCAGGTTCCCCCACACCCGCTCCCGCAGCTGCCAGGGTTCCTCGCGCACCTCGGTGCGGGCGTGCTCGGCCCGCATGTGTCCGTAGGTGCCCAGCTCGCCGAGGTCTTTGAGGGTCCGCTGCTCTCCCTCGGTGACCTCGTCGCGCAGCCGCAGAGCAGTCTCCTTGTCCGCGACCACGAACACCGACAGCTTCTTCTCAGCAAGCCAGCCGTCCGCCCACAGACCCCATGCACCGTGCATCCCCGACGGGGATTCCTCCGGCATCGGCCCCGTCGTCGTGTGCACCACCCAGCCGAACTGCCTCTCACCGCTTGTCTTGTCCTCGAAGCTGGACGGATCGCGTCGTCGCGCCGCCTGGAACGCGGCCTCGTCGGCCTCAACCATCGCCCGCACCCGCGGATCGAGGTCGTTCGAGTACCGCTGCGTCGCCCGTGCAGCCGCCCGCTCCTGGCTCCACGCCGACCGCCCCCGGTTGACCCGGTACTGCCGTACCGCGTTCGCGGTCACCAGCATGAACTGCGTCCATGCCTGCACCTGGTCCCGACCGAGACCGAGCAGCGGAACGTCCTGATCGACCGGCCCCGTCACCGTCCTCTCCCCCGCCTCTGCTTCTCCCGATACGTCGACTCGTGAAGCCCCGACGACCTCGCCGACCCCGTCGCCGACACCGGCGGGCGCTGCCCAACCGATCGGGCCACGCCTCCGCGGGCCGGCCCGCTCACGGCCGCTCGTGCCGCGCTACTGCGGGCCGATGCCTGCAGCGCACCGCAGCTGCGGTGCGCCGCCCGGGCCTGCGCAAGCCGTGACTGCGTCTCCCGCAGTGCTGCGATCTCGGCGACCAACCTCGCCAGCGCCAGCACCAACCGGGCCCCGGCGCCCTCACCGTGGCGACCCACCGTTCGCACCGACGCCAGCCGCCACGCCGACTGCCGCAGCACCTGAGCCACCGGCGACCACCGTGCTGGCAACACCTGCTCCGGCACCCGGGCCGCTCGGTCGAGGTCGTTGCCCGCCTCCCTCCGGACCCGCCCGTCCGGGTCCTGACAACCCGTCACCACCCCCACCGCGCAGAGCATGTCCCCGGCCGCGTGCGCGATCCCGTCGGCACCCACCCCGGTCTCGCCCGATGCCAACGTCGCGGTGGCATGCTCCATCGACGAGACCGCATCATCGATCGCCGCCACCCGCTCCTGCGGACTCACCGACGCCCGATACGTCCGCCCCGGAGCACCACCCACCACCGGTGCCGGCGGCGGCGCCGAGCTCCACCGCCGCTCCAGGTTCGGCAACGACAGGTCTCGAGCCAGCGTCCGCCCGGAGAACCACACCGGCTGCCCCGCCGCGGTCAGATCACCCGGCGCAGCCACCGAGTAGCCCACCATCGCCGCACCTTGCCCCGCCGCCGGCACCTCGGAACTGCGGGCGCGCACCAGCACACCGAGGTCCTTCAACGCAGCCACGAACCCCTCCGGGTCCCTAGCCTGTACCGCCGCGACCCGCGACATCCGCCGCAGCCACTCCCGCGAAGTCTCCTCGGAGCCCCGCCGCAGCGCCTTCTCCTGCTCGGCCTGCGTCGGCCCAGTCACCGAGCTGCGATCCGCGGCCGCCGTCGGCGTCAACCCCAGCTTCTGCTCCCAGTCCCGGCACGTCTCACGAGCCCGGACGAAGTCCCGGAACGGGTGCACCCGCTTCCCGGACTCCTGACGCACCAGAACCGCCGCGACGTGCACGTGGTCATCGGCGTGCCGGATCGCGACCCATCGACAGCCATCGAGCTCACCCCGTGCCGCGATCCCAGTGCGATCCATCAGGTCCTCGACCACCTGAGCCCACTGCGCATCCGACAACACCGGATCACCCGGCGCGTTGCGCAACGAGCAGTGCCACACCGGCCCTCGCGGCACCCGGCCGCCGGCCTCGGCGCGCGGCTCCCGCAACCCGACCCCCGCCGCGACCGCCGGAGCACTGACCGCCTCGACGAGACCGCGCAGATCCCATCCACCGGCGACGTCCTGCGCCGGCTGATACTTCTCCGGCGCCCCGTCCCAGCTCGCGACGACCCGCTGCCCGGTGTGCTCGTTGAACCGCCCCGGCCCCATCAGGTAACGGACCAGCCCCTCGACCCGCCAGCCACGGCTCACCTTCGCGATCACCGTCGGCTCCCCGACCGCCGCAGCTGCGCCGCCGCACCGTTGACCTGCCGGTCCACCTCGGCCACGGTCCGGTCGACCCGCTCCACCGTCGACTCGAGCACCCCATCGGTGTTCGCGACCCGAGCGATGTCGTTGAGGTTCCCCCCGATGTTGCGCAGAACCCGCCGATCCTCCATCAACTCCGAACGCAGCCCCATCAACTCCTGCATCCGCGCACCAGCCGAACCCGCCGAGACCCGCCCACCAGGAACCACCGGTTCAGGCGGCTCCGCCGCCCGAACCGCCGCCTCACCCACCCACGCACCCGGAGCCATAGCCGCCGACGCAGCAGCCACCTCGACTCGAGCCATCTCCCAATCCGAGAACCAGACAGTCGTCCGGTGCGGACGCCCGCCTTCAGCCCGAGATCGGCGAGTTCGGCCAGCCAGAGACATCCAGACCCCCTCCACTTCCGGCCGAGAATCTCACACCGCCACCCCCTGTCAGTGTTTTCTCCGAGAAAACACCTAACTTGCTCCGCCGCAGGCG
>NZ_MCIJ01000004.1:0-39241 GCF_001932315.1 Pseudonocardia sp. Ae150A_Ps1
CCGGCCACCGGGTGATCGCGGCGCTGCGCGCCGCGCGGATGGCAGGCTGAGACGCGCGCTAAAGCGCGCTTATACAGGTAGTTGACTTATATTACTGTTTTAGCACTAAAACAGTATTGCTAACACGTTTTCCTGTTTTAGTGCTAAAATCCTGCCGGTTAACTAGTGCCTAAACTATTTAACACTAAAACATTTAGACTACTTAGCACTGTCTAGTGGAGCGTTGCTCGTCGGTTCGACGGCTTCCCGGCTCGCCTTCCGCTCACGCGGCGAGGGTGAGCGCGCGGCCCGGCTGACGACGGCAGGGCTGAACGGTCTCGGTCAGTCGATGGTGGACTCGCCCGTCGGCGGTGCGGATCTCAATGACGGCCCCGACTCGCCCGAGGACGATGCCAATGACGGGATCGGGAGCGTCTGCGCGACGGAACCGGACCAGATCTCGCGGTGCGTACATAGGTCGTATTGTCTCATACCTGCAGGTCACAGAGCCATAGCAGGGTTAAACTACTAAAACAATCAGGTGTCGCCGACCCGAGAGTCCGACCCCTTCCCCGCGGGTTTGTTCTCCGACTTCGCAATCGTCCACAGTAGATGCAATGAAGACGCGGCCTCTGACGAGTGCCGCTCACGGGGCAGGCGTGTCGAGCCAGGCGGTCACAGCGGTCACAGCGGTCACAGCGGGGGTGGCAGTCCTCTGACCTCCGGCTTTGCTCGGTGTTGCTGTGACCGATGGGCCGATCTGGCTGTGACCGACGCTGCTGAGCGGTCACAGCGTCCAGTAGAGCTAAACGCGAGCAGATTAGGTTCTAGACACTGCGCCGGGAACACGATAAGGTTCTAGACAGAACGACGGCGAGGGGGTCGACATGGGGTACGTGCACGAGCAGCTTGGCCAGCGGATCACCTGGGACGACGGCGGTCGGTCGCGGTCGGGCACGGTCTGGTCGGCGGGGCCGAGGAAGTACACGGCGTGGGTCATTCCTGACGAGCGCCGAGACGGCGAGGGCCACGCCGTCTGCGTCGCTGTCCGCCCGAGCAAGCCGTTCGGGGTGACCGACGCGGACCGTCGGCGGTCGACCACCGAGATCCAGGCCGAAGGGTTGCGCTGCCTGCGTAGCCGAAAGGTCCTGCCGTCCGAGCTGCTGCTTGTCGACCGGCAAGCGAGCTACGGCTACCGAATGGAGCGTGGAGCGTGAGCGCGCTGGCGGGTGAGGACTCGGCGGCGGGGGGTCAGTCGAGCGAGAGCGACTCTGAATCGGGAGTCTGCGCCGGGGCGGATGATCTGTGTGGCGCCCCGGCGGGAGTCCCGTGCGAGCCGGGGTGTCCGTCCTGGGTCGCCGATCCGCCGGACCCGAACCCCTGCGTCCGCTGCGGGACGGAGGCGTCGGTCTGCGACGCCGGGAGGGCTGACGGAATCGGGCGCTGCTGCGCGGCGTGCACGGTCAAGGACACGCACGTCAGCGGCGGTCTGACGGTGGTATAGGGCGACGTCTCGGCTGGGCCGAGCTGTCACGCCGGACGGCCCCCATGCAGGAAAAGCGGAGCATCGTCTAGACACTGCTTTCGTAAACAGATAGAGTTACAGACAGAACGAGCAAGCCGATGGGAGGCAGCATGGGTGAGGCGCAGACGAGCGAGCAGCTGACGATCCTGCTGGACGACGTGGTGAACCTGGCGAGCATGTTCGGGAACGGCTACACGGCCGAGAGCGCGGGTCGGGCGTTGACCTGCCCCGAGACGGACATGCTCGCGACGGCGTTCGCTCGGTGCGGTCAGGTCGACGACGCCGCGGCGGTGCTCTACGGGCACGCGACTGGCGATGACCGCGGGGACGAGCATTTCGATATGTCGTGGTCGGCGCTGCGCGAGTATGCGCGGATGCTGATCGGGGAGCGCACCATCGTCGACGTTCTAGAGCAGGCCCTCGCCGACGCGGGAGGCGACAACGCGGGGGAGCTGCGCGAGCGTTGGCAGCGCACGGGGGCGGTGCTGGACGGGCTCAGCGCTGGCCTCCACGACCGCGCGGACGTGGCGGCGGCCCTGGCCGAGTGTCGGTCCTGGGCCGACGCGGAGTATCTGATCGTGACCCACCGTGGACGGCGAGAGTGAGCCGGAGCGGCGGCGGTGACAGGCGGTCGCCGCCGCCGCTCGTGTGAATCAGAGCGGCGCAGTCTGTGCATGCTGAGTGTCGCCCGCTGAGTCAGCGTGCGGCGGGCGTGTCAGAGCGGGCGTCTTGCTGGCGTGCGTCCTGCTGGGCCGGAACCGATGAGGTGGAGAGTCGCCGCAGGGCATCGCGGAGGGTGTCGCTCGGGGTCTGGACGGCTGCACCGACGGCGAGTACGGCTTCCTCGAGTGTTTGGATCCGCTGCTCCACGCGATCGGCGGCATCCTGCTCTGCAGCACGGCGCTGCTCGATCCAACGTCGCATGAGCAGGGCCGGCGTGACTCCCTCGGTCTGAGCGCGAGCTCGGATCCAGTCCAGCAGGTCTTTAGGCAGGCGTAGCGACGTTCCGACCATCGGGTTGGGGTAGGTGTCGGCCTCCCAGTGCCCGCCTTCCATCTGGTCGGCGGTGGAGTGGCTGTCGTAGTGGTCGCGCAACCGCTGAGTCTGGTTCTGGTTCATGGTGTGGTGCCCTCCGGTTCGGGCGGGGATCGCCGGGTGAGTGGTGGTCATCGAGCCTTGCGGACGAACGCACGTCTCTCGGCGTCGTCCATGTCGCGGGCGGTCACCACGTAGTGCCGGCCGTCCTCGGAGGCGGCTGTGACGACCAGGAGGTGGCGGCCGTCGTCGGTGGTGCCGTAGATCAGGGTGGTGCTCTCGCGGCCGTCGACGACGTAGCGGGGCCGGGTGTTGACCAGCTGTTCCACCTCGCCGGGGGCCACGGAGTGGCGAGCAATGTGCGCCTCGCTCTCCTCGGTCCACTGGATCTCTCGCCACACGTCCCTCATCGTACTCCGACATAATACGTCGTGGTACGTACGTCGCGACTGCGGGGTGCCGCGCGGAGCGGCACAAGCGCGTTGACCAGGGGCGACGGCCAACCGACGACGTCAGTCCGAGTTGCTAGGAAAAAAGGAGTAGCTTCTAGACACTGCTAGTAAAAGCCGATACAGTTACAGACATGGCAGAGGGAAGCGAGACCCGCTCAGTGCGCCGCCGCATCCTCCGGGAGTTCGGCGGTCGGCTCACCAGCCGAGCAGTCCGGATGGCGGCGCGAGCCCCGGGCCAGGGCGAGACACCCGAGACCTTGCGGGCCTTGGCGGGGGACCGGGCCGACGAGACGGCGACGTGCCTGCGTCTCGCGGCGGAGCTGTGCGAGGCGCGCATGACTGATGAGAGGAGGGGCAGGGATGAGCGATGAGCGAGCCCTCGTCCAGCGGGCGAACCGAGCTGGACGCGAGCGACCGCTTCGCGCGGTGGCTCCCGGGTTCTGGGTGTACTCCCTCAGTAGCTCCGGGTTGGAGGGCTGGGCGCGGGTGGCGACGGCGACGAAGCGAGAGGACGCCTCGGGTCGTCAGGTGATCCGACTGGACCTGACTGACAGGAAGGGTCGCCCGGTGGTGATCGAAGCCCCGGCGGCGGCGCCCGCGTGGTGTCTCGACCCCAAGACGGCGGCGCGAGTCGGGTTCTGAGGATCGGTGAAGCAACGCAGACCGCGAGCAGAAAGAAGGGGAGATCTGACATGGGCCAGTACGAGCCGGTCGCAAGCACCCACACCGTCACCGGGGTCAGCAAGGCCACCGGGAGGCGCGTCCGGATCAACAGGGACAACGAGTCCGGGAACTTGCACATGTGGCGGCCGGAGGACACCGGGCACGTCATGTACTGGGGCGACGTCCTGAACGCCTACCGGGACGTCCGAGACGCATAAGGAGTGATCAGCATGGGATTTTTCAGCAGCACGGCCAGGGGCGGCGCCCGGGCGGGCCGAGCGGTCGCCCGCGAGGTGACCGGCGCCCGGCATAGTCGTCGCGGCGTGAACACCGAGCACCCCGACGGGCGGGTGTACTGCCGGGCATGCGGTCGTCGGGTCCGATCGGGGTTCGGGGATGTGTGCAATCGGGCTGCCTGCCATCGGACGTTCATGATCCGTCAGGGGCTGGGATGACCTGGCGGTGATGGGGGCGTCGGACCTGCGCTGACAGGAGGGGGTTAGTAGAAAAACACGGAAACCCGTTGACGGTGCGATTGTAAACAGATAGTGTTACAGACATGATGGAGATGATGATCCTGGACGACAGCGGAGCGGTCAGCGGCTGGCGGGTGCCCACCCGTGCCGCGGGCCTGGCCCGCCTTCCCGAGCTTCGCGGCGAGGTGGCCCGCCTCGCCGCGCAGCGCGGCATCCCTGCCGACGCCGAGACCTACGAGATCGGACTTGCTCAGCACGCCCGCGACTGCGGCGGACGGCACTGCCCGGACGAGATGGGAATGGGCCCCGACTGCTCGTTCGAGGCGATGGACCTGACCGAGACCACCTGACCCGGGCCCGGCCTCGCGGGGGCGGATTCCTCTTCCCCGCGGGCCGGGGTCTTCCTCGCTACTCACGAAAGGACCGCCATGTTCTACGTCAACTGCGGCAGGTACACCCGCACCGACCAGCGCGAACGGTGCGACAACCGCGCCACCTACGCCGAGCCGCTTCCGCCGACCCGCCGCGCCCGATGACGTCGCCCCGGCATGCCGTGGCCGCCGTTGTGGCCGACGGGATCGACTACGAGTGGATCGCTGTTAGCGCGCACGAGATCGGGCACCTGGTCGCATGGCGGGCCGGTGGCTTCGCGGCCGGCCCGGCAACGGTCACGAAAGGCCTGTTCGGTGGGGTCGGTCGTGGCGATTGCCCGTCCGGTGCCCGTGGTGTGGTCGATGAGCACAACATCGACGCCTACCTGGTCGGCTGTGCCGCCGGGGCTGTCACGCAGAAACGCTGCTCGAAGCTCTACCTGCGAGGGCGCTGCGGGTCGTGGTGGTCGACCGGGTGCAGCGCGGACCGGGCCGCGTTCCGGCGCATGCGCCGGTCATGGCGCCGTCCCATGTCGTGGGGCCAGGCCGAGCGGAAGGCCGCGGCGCTGCTGGAACGGCACGCCCGGCGCCTCGACGAGCTGACTATCCGAATCGCTACGACGGGTGCCGCCCGGTACTGAATCGGGTGGGACACGCAGTGACAGCCGAGCAAACGCCGACAGAGCTGGTCGGGCCCGCGGTGCCCGAGTCCCTTCCCCGCGGGTTCGACCGTTCCACCCCAAGGCCAGAGGGGACCCGGCCAGAAGAGCACCCGGGCAGCGCACATCACCAGTGGAGCGACAGGGAGATCGGAAGATGCAGACAGCAGCGCAACAGCAGCGAGTTCTAGAGCAGTGCCGTCGAGAGGCACTGCACGAGACCTGGAAAGGCGGGGCAGGAGTTGTCTTGTTCATCGTGCTCGCGGTGATCGCGGCGGTCGTGGTGGATCCCGCGGCTGACTTCGCGTTGGCGGTGGCGGCGTGGATCGCGACCGGAGCCGTGGGTAACGAAGCGGTCGACACGGTGGCGTCCTCGGTGGGCGCGTGGCGCGCCGTCCGCCGGATGCGTCGCGACCCCGAGTACCTGGCCGCGATAGTGGAGGTCGAAGCGGCGGAGTCTCGCGCGGAGTACATCGCCCTTGGTAGCCGCGACGACACCACCGCACCGGACGACCTCTACGAGCGCGTCGCCGCGATTCAGCACGACATCTGGGCGCACTGGATGCGTTACCTGCTGGGGTCGAAGACGTTCCCGATCACGAGCGAACCGACCGGGCGCGGCCTGCGTGAGGCGGACGTGCAGCAGTGGCTACGGCAGATCGACACCCCGTACGCCGACCTGACCGAGCGAGAGAAGGCGTCCGACCGTGAGCAGGTGGACCGGTTCTGGCCGCTGATCGCCGCTGCCCGCCCGGTCCGGGACACGGCCGGGGTCGAGTGATGGCGAAGCGCGATCCTCACTGGTCCGACGAGGTCGGCCAGCTCGACCAGGACGTCGAGACCCTGAAGGCGATGGGCCGGGATATCGCTGACGCGATCCGCGGCGGCATCCGGCAGATGCGGGATGAGCTGCGGGACGGCCGGGGCACGGACGGGGACCCCTGATGGGCATCCTCTCCGAGCTGTTCGGCGGTACTACGGACCACGGTGGCCCCGCATACGACTGGACCGCTGAGGCCGTGCGAGGAACCGCACGAGCAGTTCCGAGAGCAATCATTAGGTAGCCAGATACGATTACAGACAGGAGGTCGTGTGTGATGCGCACGCCCAAAGCCGATGCGAGTTTCGCCAAGTTGAAGGCGTTCCGAGACGGCGGATATCGAGGTCCGGTCGACGAGGAGGGAAAACCCACCACCTATGAGCAGTGGTGCGAGAAACACGGAATCGACCCAACGACCGGCAAGCCGAAGCGATAGAGCATGGGAAGGGACTCGCTGATGTCCACAGAGCCGACCGAGCCCACCGAGCCGCTTACTAGCACGTGGACTGCCTACATGGCCGTGAGCGTCCTCGTCGAGGCCCCGGACTACCAGGCCGCCACGGCCGCCGCCCGTGCAGCGTTCGAGGCTATCGAGATGCCCGACGGCGCCCGGTTGTGCACTCGAATCACCGATCCGCACCTGGGGAGCCCGATGACCAACGGGATGACCCTGCCGACCGAGACGATGCGCTCCCGCGTCGCCCACCGCCGGGCTCGGAAGCCTCTGAACGAGTACGACGACCACGACACCGGTTCGGACCTGCCAGACCTGGTCGAGTGCCCGACCTGTACCGCCGACATGGTGCCGGGCGGTCCCTGCCAGTACTGCCGGGTGATCTTCGCGGGTGAGGACGGATTGATCGAGATGGGGCGGGGGTGGTCGCGCCCCGGGCCGAACTTTCCGTAGGCAAGCGTGTGATCGGATGAAAAGGATCAAGGACTAGGAGGTCACTCATGATCAGGGCAGGCAGAGAGGCGATTGACCGAGCGGAGGTCACGGCTCTACACGGCCTCACTGCCTCGCAGGCTGCCCGGCGGAAGCCGTGGGCCGACCCGGGTCATCCGCTGCCGATCAATCAGCCGGGCGGGCGCAAGGGACCGCTGTGGGACCTGGGGCAGGTGCGTGCCCACATCGCAGGGGACCCCGTCCCGCCGCTGCCGACCGTGGACGACCCGGCTGACTTGCTCGACGCGTCCGAGGCAGCCTCGCTCGCAGGCATCAAACCCGCGAGCTGGGTGCGGTACGCCGGAACCCCCGGTGCGCTACCTGCGATAGACCGCGAGGTCTACGGGCAGCCGCACTGGCGGCGAGACAGCGTGCAGGAGTGGTTGCCGGCACGGCCGGGGAGCGGGGCGGGTGGTGGCCGGCCGCTCGGCAACGGGCTGACGGTCGAGCAGGTCGACGAGCAGGCGGCTGAGCTGATCGCACGGGCCACCGAGGAGGGCCGTTCGATGGGGGTGCGTGAGCTGGCGCGGGCGCTCGGCGTCGCTCCGAACACCGCGACGGTCATTCTTCGGAGAGTGACAGAGCAACAGAACACCTAACAGTCGGGCTAATTCTCGAGCTGCCGCCAGAATAGATAGTCTGGGCCTGTTCGGGATACGAGGGAGAGGAATCGGCACGTGGGCAGGATCGAAACTGTGCGGCTCGTCGACGACCTGACTGGCGAGGAGGCAGCCGAGACGGTCGAATTCGGATTCGACGGTCGGAGCTACGAAATCGACCTGACGGCCGGGAACGCACGGGCGTTCCGGGATGCGCTTGCTACCTACGTCGCGGCAGCTCGCCGGGCCGCGGCCGGGGAGCGAGGAGCTGGGCGACGTTCCAGTCGCGCGGCATCGGCGGTCTCGGCGGCAGAGTCGCGCGAGCAGAACCGACAGGTTCGGGAGTGGGCGCGACAGAACGGATTCACGGTCTCCGAGCGCGGCAGGATCCCGGCGGAGGTGCTGACCGCCTACGCCGAGCGCACGGGTTCCGGCGGAGCGCAGTCGACCGAGGCTCAGTCGACGGAGGCACGGCCGACGGGAGTCGTGCAGTTCAGCGGGTAGGGCCGAGGCAGCGAAAGACGGGCCCTCGTCTACGCCGTTCCGTGAGGATGCGGCGCAGACGAGGGCCCGTTCTTTGCAGCGGTCCGGGGTGGTCGGTACTCAGGACTGGCCGGTCTGGTTCTTGCGTGGTCCACGCGGCATCCCGCTGGCGACTCGGTTCACGGCCTCGCGGAACTGCTTGTTGGTCCGCCAGTAGGCGATCATCGCCCGAACCCGAGTGTTGGCGTCTGCTCCGTCGATCGTCTTCGCGAACGTGAGATCGCGATGGTCTTCCTCGTGCAGGTAGAAGCCGGTCCGCTTGGCTGCCTCCGTGGTCGGTACACGGACCGCGGTAGCGGGATCGCGCTTGATCCGCTCGGCCTCCTCACCCTCCGGGTACGGGATCAGTTCCGCCATGCGCTGATCCCGGGCGGCCCGCTCGCTAGAGCGCGCCGAGGTCGTGCGGCCGGTCCCTCCGCCCCGGGGTCGGCTGGGCTGGGGGGCGGTTGCTGGCCGGGCAGGGGGCGTCTCTTCCCGGGCCTTGCTGGGGGCTCTCCGGCGAGGGCTGGCCTTCCCGCTGCTCGCCTCCCCGCGGGCAGTCTTGGTGGAGCTGCGGCGTCGTGTGGGCGGCTTGGCAGGGGCCTTGGCACCGTCGGCCGCGGGCGTCTGGGTCTCGACTGTCGTGGCGGCCTGTTCAGGCTGCGAGCTGGCTTCCTGCGGCTGCTGGTCGACGTCGGTGAGGCTTTCGATGATGGAGCGGCGTTTTGCCATCATGCGGTCGCGCCTTTCAGGCTTGCGGCGGGCTCGGAGATGTCGGGCCACTTCATCCCGAGTAGCCCCTTGAACAGCTCGTGAGCGAGTAGGCGGTACTCCCGCTCCGCGGCGCGGGCGGTGGACCGACGGCCCCCCGGCATCGCGCTCACCGGACGGTCGGCGGCGACGGCCTGGGCGTGCACGACGAGGTCACGGATGATGCTGCGGGCTACTGCGATCCCGCTCGTGGCGATCTCGGTCAGGTCGTTCAAGGCCAGATGCAGCGCCTCGGTCCTCACAAAGGTGCCGACCAGCAGGTACGGGATCTCCGCCGGGATGATCACAGAGTTGATGACCTCGACGACCGGGCGCAGATCCATAACGCGGACTGCGCTCGGTACGAGCAGAGCATCTACGACCGGCGACCCGTCCGAGCCATGCAGGAGGGCGTTCCACGCATCGGAGGTCCGGGCGCCCGGAAGGTCGACGATGATCACGTCATACTCGTCGATCTCGCGGAGGCGCGACAGGGCGTGCGCAGCGTCGCCGACCGCGTCGACGTCGAACGGCATGTGGTCCCCGGCCCGGACGGACCAGTTGTAGGCGCTGCGGTTCTCGTCGGCGTCGATCAGCAGAACCTTGTAGTCCTCGTTCGCTGCCAGAACAGCGAGAGTCACGGCGCTCTGTGTCTTGCCGACTCCGCCCTTCGGAGAACCCACGCCGAGCACTCTGGGGCGTTGCGTGGCATCGGTGTCGGATCGCGTCATGCGCGCATCGTAGCGCCAGTGTCTTAGTGTGAAAACACGGGCACGTGAGAGCGGTCGCGGCATGGGTGAGGGCCGGTCCCGGATTCCCGCCAAGGTCTCGGGACTGGCCCTCGGGGAGGATCGGATCGGGCGCCGCCGCCCGCCCCGATCCTGGCCGGTTAGCGGGTCCGCTCGCTGTACGGCTCGGGGAACCCGTCGGCGATAAATGCGCCGATCTCGGTCAGGACGTCTTTGGTGCTCAGCCGCAGTCGCCGGAAGTCGATCCGCCCACCCGAGGCCAGGTGCGGGTCATGCGGGAGGCTCACCACCGCCCGGACCCGGGTCCGGAAGTGCTCGGCGATCCGATCCTCGTCGACCTCGTCTGATGAGTCCTTGCAGTTCAGCACCACGATCGCGTTCCTGGCCTGCTCTGTGTAACCGTGGCTTTCGAGCCAGTCGAGCGTGTGCCCGGCCCGGCTCGAACCGTCGACGGTAGGGCTGCCGATGACGACGACCGAGTGCGCCATTTCCAACGTCGGTGTCATGGTGTCGTGAGAGATCCCAGTGCCGCAGTCGGTGAATACCAGGTTGAAGTACTTGGACAGCAGCCGGGCGGCTCGTTCGTACTCCTTGGCGGTGAGTGCCTCGCTGGTCGCGGGGTCCTGATCAGATGCGAGGACTTTCAGACGGCCGGCCAGAGTCATATAGCTGGTGACGTCAGTAAGTGCATCGAGCTTGTCCAAGTCCCGTAGCAGGTGACGAATATTGACGCTCGAATCACCGGTGAGACGATCCGCGAGAGTCCCGGCGTCGGGATTTGCGTCGATGACGCTCACCTGGTCGCCGCGAATATCTGCCATTGCGAATCCGATGCACGCTGTCAGAGTGGTCTTGCCGATGCCGCCCTTGACGCTCAGAACGGCTACACGGTGAGGTGCGTGCAGCCGTCGCCGGACACGCTCGCGAAGCTGCTGGCGCGCTTTCTCGACTTCGCCGATGCCTGGGTTGAGTAGCCCGCCCGTCATCCGGTAGACGGCGCGTCGCCACCCGTACTGCGGAATGTCGGCGCGGTGCTTGGTCAGAGAGTCGTGGTTCAGCGTCTGAGAGCTGAGGTAGCGAGGTCCCTGGGTCTTGAGCTCGGCAGGGATCTCGGCGACGGGGTGCGGGTCGTCGCGATGGGCAGCCGGAGTCGCCGCAGACTCGGGGTTCGCCTTGGCTGCACTCTCGGCGTCAGCAGAGGCAGTGGAGGTCGTGGCCGTCGGCTCTTCCTTCGGAGACTGGCCGTCATCTTCCGTATTGTTCTCCGGCGGCCACTTCAGTCCGACCGCCGCTTTCCCAATTCCGTCCTTCCCATTGAGCGCAACGATCGGCTCCTGTGGCCGAGGCCGTGGCTCTACCCGCGGCGCTGGCGGCGCGCCTTCCTCGTCCCAACCTTGCTGGAACATGTTGTTACCGCCCATCTGTTTACAGCCCCCTTGATGGAACACTTACCTGGACAGGGTCGATTTACTTACTTCGGTAGTCCGAGTTGGCCGGAACACGAAGGCCAGGCGCCGTAACCGCCTCTGTCGGCACGCACCTTTTCGGCGATTTCGATTTGCTGCTCACGCGTGGCCTGATCGGCTGTAGGTGCATGCTGCTCGCCACCATAGGCAGCCCAGGTGGACTTATCGAACTGCAAGCCGCCGTGGTAGCCATTTCCGGTATTGATGGACCAATCGCCACTGGACTCGCATTCGGCGAGCTTGTCCCAAGTGCCTGCGTTCGCCGGTTCGGCTGGCGCCGGGGACTCGGCAGGCTTAGCGGCGGCGGGCGCCGCCTGATCTCCGCCGGAGTCGCTGCCGGAGTCGCTGCCGGGCTCGCTGCCGGAGTCGCTGCCGGAGTCGCTGCCGGAGTCGCTGCCGGAGTCGCTGCCGGAGTCGCTGCCGGAGTCGCTGCCGGAGTCGCTGCCGGAGTCGCTGCCGGAGTCGCTGCCGGAGTCGCTGCCGGGCTCGCTGCCGGAGTCGCTGTCAGCACCGCTGAGAAGGTCGGCAGCGAGGTCCTGAGCCTCGGGGTCGTCCCCGGCAGCGGTCAGCTTATCGAGCAGGTCTTGTTCCTTCTCTTGCCATCCACCGCTGGCTCCGGTGCTGGTCTCGGGCTCGCTGGCTCCGGTGTCGGTGCCGGACGGCTGCGCTCCCTCACCCCGCGGGCGCCCGTCGTCGCTTAGATCAGCGAGTTGGTCGAGCAGACCCTGAGCGGCAGCGTCTTGCCCGCCGAGTAGTTCGAGCGCTTCGCTGAGTTTCTGGAGCTGCGCAGCAGCGTCCTCCGGAGAGGTCGTGCAGCTATCGGATGAGTCGGCGGCGGGGAGCATCGCCCGCCCGCCTGCACCATTGCCGAGTGCAGTGGCAAGAGCGCTGGGCGCAGACGTCTGCCCAGGAGACTCGGCCGTCATCATCTGCGGCCCGGCTCCGGGATTCGGCTGCGCGCGGAAGGGGCTGCCGGGTTCGGCGGGTGGGCCCGGCTGAGCCGGGGCGCCCCCGACTGGTGGCACGGGCGCCGGCCTCTGTACGTCGGCCGCGGTCGGCCCGTGCCCGTTCCGGGCCAGGATCCGGGCGACCCTCTGCATCTCGGGGTCCTCGGTGTTGAGCAGAGCGTCGGAGGTGTCGACCGCGAGCTGTCGCCATCCCGTATCGACCGCGGGCGTGAAGCCAGCGGTTCGCAGTGTCGTCGCTACCGCGGCGGCCCGGGGGTCGTCTCCTGTCGTGCTGACGAGCGTCAGTAGCTCGCGTGCCTCACGGATGATCTCGGTGGCCTGATCGAGCTGTCCGGCGGTGAGCTGGTCACTGCCGACGGCGGCTGGGCTGGTGTTGGTCTGGGTGCACGTCAACGACGAGCCGTCGTCGCTGCTGCCGCCACCGCTCGGTGGCGGCGCGACGGCGGGACCGATGGTCAGGGTCGCCGCGAGCGCAGCGGCCGCAACGGTGCTCAGGGCTGGCATCCGGTACCTCTTTCAGTCTCGACAGAATCGGCTACTCGCCGCCGGATTCGGAACCGCCTTGGCCGTTCCAGTTGTTTTCTTCATCGGTGGCAGTAGTAGATGAGTCGGAGTCGGTTGATCCCTCGCTGCCACTGGATTGCGTGGACGCCTCTTCGTTTTCACCAAGAGACCACTGCTTCACCCAGTCGTATTGAACCTGACCGGTTTCACTGTCACCCTTGGGAAACCAGTCGAGTTGCAGAGTCAGATGCATCGGCCCGGGCGGAAGGATCCCCATATCGGTCGTCTTCCACCACTCCTCACCGTCGACGAATGCGGTAATGGAGTCGGGGGTCCATTCGACGGCGTAGTTGTGCCACTCGGTAGCGTCAACCTCAACTTCGCCGTGAACCTGCGAGTTGTCCTCGCCGTAATGAAGGAAAAGCTCAACCTTCTTGCGGTCTGGGTCCATGATCTCGACGAAGTCGACTTCGCCGCCTACGGGGAAGTTCTCAGCGGTGGGCCAGAGCAGGGCGAGCGCGTTGTATGACGGCGAGCCCTTCGGGGCGCGCATCCGGACTTCCCATCGGCCGTACTGCTGGCTGTGCTCGGACCAGGCCATCCCGGCAGTGGTGCCGTCGCCGGTGCCATCGATGGTCAGGATCCCGTCCGCGACCGATGCGGCATCCGGTGAGCGCGTGCCGTTGCCGCCGTGCCCCGGTCCGTCGTAGAGGTTCCAGCCGGACAGGTCGCCGTCGAAATCGTCGATCTGGTCCGGCTCGCCCCACTGAAAGGTCTCGCCCGCTGTGGTCCCCTGTTCTCCTGTCTGTGGCGAGCTAGAACCGCCAGTGTCGTTGCTGTCGACGGCCGAAGATTCGTCAGTGGACGAGGCGTTGCAGTCCGCGGGGACGAAGTCCGAGCTGTCGACTCCGGAGTTTTCGAGCTGTTCTTTCAGGCTCTCGGCGCGAGCGCCCGTCTCGACGCTGACTTCTTGATAGAGAACCCGGGCAGCGATGCGCCACGAGCACGATTCGGGAGCGGTGGCAGCTGGGGCAACTGCTCCGGGGAGCGATGCCGCGATGGACAGTGCAGTCGTCGCGGCAAGCGATAGCCGGTTCAGTGCCATGAATGCTCCGTGTCGGCGGTGGCAGGCAGTGGGGACATCGGGGCTCGGACCTCCGTAGGCGGTCGGTCGGTAAAGGGGAACGGCGCTAGCAGGCCCCTCGATGGGTATGGGAGTTGCGCCCGTTACTGCTGACGCTGGGCCCGGTGAGGTCGATGACCAGCCCGCCCAGCCGGTTGCGGGTGAGGGGGATCCGGAGGCGTTTCCACTCCGAATCGCACGCGGCCCAACCTGGTGCTGCCGGGCTCGGTGCAGCCGCCGGGACAGCTTCGCCGACCGGATCGTGATCCGGCGGAGCGTGAAGAGGCCAGACGATCTGGTCGACACGGACGTACGGGGTGACGCGTACCCGCACGTCGACCGTCACGCGCGTCGCGTCTGTTCGCGGGATCGGCCAGGCGGTAGCCGTCTCGGCACGTTGGCGACCGGTGCCATCCCAGCCGAGTTGATCGGTCTGCACGCCCGGCAGGTATCGGGCCAGCACTGCCGCGCGTCGCTGCGGGTGCTCCTCGTCCCAGCTTTCGAGGTCGAGCGCGAACGCCCACGCGAGAGCCGCGGCCTCGGCGTCCTCGATGGGGCGCTCGGGCTCGGGCTCGGGCTCGGGCTTGGCGTGTCGACCGCCTCCGATCACACGACGAGGGCGCGGTGTCCAGGAGCCGTAGGTCTGGCTCTGACGGTCGGCCTGGTCGCGGTAGCCGGTCTCGATGGGCCGCGACTGCTTCCTTCCCCGCGGGTGCTCGTGTGCCTCCGTACTGGTGACCGTTGGTATCGGCGCGGTCATCTCGGCCGCGGTCTCGGGAGCTACCTGGGATGGCCGAGCCCGGTCGGAGTCGACCGGGGTTCGCTGGCTGATGCCGTTATCAGGGCGACGCGGTGTCCAGGGCTGGAGTTCAGTGCTTCCGGCGGACGGAGCACGAGGTGATGGAGCAGGAAGCGCGTCCTGCGTCCGGCGTCGGGACGGGCGGTAGATCGAGTTCGCCTCGGTGAGCGCCTGGGCGTGGTCGTGGATCTGTTGGGTTGAGACCTCGGAGGTCCGGCGGCGACTACGACGTACGGGCATCAGGTGCCCTGGCTGAGGTGCTCGGTGGTTGACGGCGGTGTGTGCATCGGCGGGAGATCCCCCTCGGCGGTTGCTGCGCGTGCAGGGGCTGAGACGAGGTGGCCGGAGGGCGACGGCGAGCCCGGTTATCCGGCGATCGACCAGCGACAGGGTTATAGCAGCAAACCTAGGTACCTGTCAATTAGCTAGCACAGATTCAGGGGGAGACGCTGCCAGCGAACGACATGATCGGAATGGCGTCGCCGTCCGAGCTGAACGGTGCTGATGACCTGCGCGCGGCGGTGGATCGCTGGTCGCTATGAGTGGACGCCAGGGGGCGCTGAGTGACGGGACAAATCGCCCAGCAGTACGGTCCTCGGGACAAAAAGCTTGTTGCGCACGTGAAGGGGGCTACGTGTACGTCAGGACGGGACCTGGTGGAAGTGGGGTCTGCATCGCCCCACCGCGAGCGGGCGGGCGGAGCCCTGCCGGTGCTGCGGACCCGAGCGGGACTCAGCAAAGCGGCGGCATCCGCACCGATGGCGCAGCTCTGTCGAGGTGCTTACGGAGGACGGCGCGAGGGGAGAGGGCAGCGAGGCGGTCGTCGGACTCGCCCCGACCGCAGGGGTCGCCGTCGGGCTGACCGCTGAGGCTGGGAAGGGGCGGCGGCCCCCCGTGTAGCCCGAGGGGCCGCCGCCAATGAACTTGCGTTCGCCGATGACTAGCTAGGACTGACGCGGTCCGATGTAGTCCCGAGACTCAATAATGAGCCCGTCCCGCACTCGCAGAATAAAGACTGCTGGCAGAGTGAACTTTGCTGCACCGCCCCCGGCGATTGCTGCGAAATCGAACTCGGCAGTGAGGTACTCAGGGTCACTGCCAGGGTAAAGGGTGGGGCGTTCGATGGTGAGGCTGTCAAGCTTGCTGCCGAGCCCAACGAAGAAGTCTCGAACTGCCGCGCGACCAGTCTTCGTCACTGGCCCGTCGGGATCGAATCGGTTCGTTACCTGAACGTCTTCGGCGTACAACTCGGCGGCTGTGTCCCATTCGCGGGCTGCCAGGGCTCCTGCGAGGGCCTCGAACACGGCGGATGGGCTTGGAGAGCTAGAGGTCATGGATATGGATTGTGGCAGTGTCGCGCAGCCGTGGCCGGTACCCGGCCGGATGGTGTTGGTCCGAACTGTTGATCTGTCTGCGCCTGATGGGTGTAATCAGGGCTCATCACAGGCAGCGAGCAGGTGCTTACCGGGCGTCGGAACGGGCCAGGTCAGGAGGTGGGCGGGGTCATGTTGGGGCTAGCTGGCGACCAGCCGGAGCTACCGCCGTTGCAACAGTGGCCGTCGTACCGGGAGGTCCGACGTTTCTGTCGACGAGTGGTCCGGGCTACTGGGGTCGAGCCACCTCTTGAGCTGGGCGAGTTGTGCGCTGCTGTCGGCAAGCTGCGCGGGCGCCGCCTCAGCGTCCACTATCGGGCCTTGCGGCCCGGTCTGTTCGGGTTCAGCTTCCCCAGTCCAACGGAACCCCGGGACTTCATCCTTGCCGCGGACAACACCTCGCGGCTGCATCAAGAGCACATCGTGTTGCACGAGCTGGGTCACGTGTTGGCGGGTCACCTTGACGAGTCCGGGTCGACCGCTGAGGTCCACAGCGGAAGTGGCGACGCCGGTCAGGAACGTGAATGGGTGGCGGAAAGCATCGCAACGGTGCTGGCGGAACGAGCCCTGCTCTACACACGGCGGTTCGGGGAGCGGCCTGCTGACCCTGCATCACGTGCGCTCGATGAGGCGTTGCGGTCCGGAGGTGCATGGATATGACCACCTTCTATGCGGCATTGGCACTGGTCGCGACGTGCGGGTTGCTCTGGGCGCTGACGCAAGTTGGCCGGCTGACTCGGGCGCCACGGTTGCTCGCCCTCACCGGACTGATGATCTTCTGGGCGGGGTCGTGGCCGTTCGGGCTCATCGCGAACGCGGGTACCGGCGCTCTTGGTCTGGATCGACTCGACGCCCGGACGATCGAGCACGCGCTCCGACTGGTCGCCACTGCGTGTTTGCTCGCCTTCATCCTCGCCACCCCGAGGCCGAGACGGGCCGAGCCGACTGGTCGTGTCGCTGCCGTCTGGTGGTGGCAGGCGGCGGCGCTTGTGGTGGCGGTCGTTGCGCTGGTGCTCAACAGTGCATGGACACCGGCCGAGCTGCGAGACTCGCTCGCGGGCATGGCGAATGGTGACGCGGTGAGTGGGGCCGGGCCGGTCGGAGCGACCTCGGCGGCGCTGTTCTTCCTGATCGAAAACGTCTACTACCTGGTGGCGTTCGCAATCGCGACGGTGTGGGTCACCGGCCACCTTCGGCGTGAGCCGCTGCCACCGGCGCTACGGCGAGGACTGCGGCTGCTCTGGCTCGGCTCGACGGTCCTCGTTCTGGCTACGGCCGTGCTCAGCGTGTCTGTAGTCGTGCGGTGGAGCGGGGTGCCACCGCCACCGGCGCTCAACGGACTGGGCCTTGTGTTGCTCGCGGTCGGCTTGCTCGTGGTTGTGCTGGGACTGGCTGCACCGGCTGCGGCCAGCCTTGGAGTCATGCTCCGGATCGTGGGGGAGAACTGGGCTGCAGCGCGGGAGCTGGAACCGCTGTGGAGTGAGCTGCGGGAGGTGTTCCCCCGGGAGGACGCTCCCGTTGATCGAGGCGAGGACGGCTTCGGCGGCCTGAAGTACACGGCCACAACTGATGCCGCTACGTCACCGGTCGCCGCACGCCTATCGCGGCGGTTCTACCGGAAGGTGATCGACTGTCGCGACAGGCTCCACCTGCTCAGTCCTTACCTTCAGGAGATCACGCCTGACGGCCAGGGCCCGTCTGATCTACCGACCGGCGCGCAGCTCCTCGCGGCGCTCGATCTGCGGCGGGCGCGCACGCTTGACTACGCGGACTCCCCGGTAGTCGGTCGGCCGGACGATGCGGTCGGTTTTGACGATGATGTGCAGGTACTGGTACTGCTTTCCCGGCGCTTGGTCGCTGCCCAGCGAGCGGATGGCCGCCTTGTGCGCGCGTCAGCGCGTTAGGTCACATTTGGCGGCGTTCAGTCCTCAGTGTTGTCTTCGGTGGGGTTAGCGGGTTTCTGCTTTCGCTTCGGGCCGGACTTCGCGCGCTGATCTAGATCGCTCATGTCCTGGACCAGTCGGGAGACCGACTCTCGGGTTGCTGGGCTAAGACTCATAGCGCGTAGTGCGATGTCTTTGACACCGCTGTCGCGAAGAGCATGGAGTAAGGCTAAATCGTCGCCCGCAAGCTCGGCCTCAGCGGTATTGAAAAACGGTGATACTGGCTTCTTGAAAAAGTCGGCGAGTGCTTCGAGCACGTGATGGGTGGGGTTAGGTCGAGCCCCACTGCGTAGTTGGCTCAGGTAGGGCACCGACAGGCTCGGTCCCCCGTTGCGGCGGATCCCTTCTGAGATCTCTTCCAGGGTGTAGGGCTCCCGGTCAGGCGGGTGCACGTACCGCACGAGATAGCGGAAGTATCTGGCGACCGGTCCGAGGTCGCCCTCCTCGTCTGCTTCGCTCATGGCAGGCCCCCCCCGGGCGGTGGTGTGCTGGCAACGTCCTCGCCTAGTGAACCGCCCGAGGGGCAGCTTCACCAAATCGTCACCGGCGGGTCGTGCTGGACTAAACGGGTGAATCTTGATTCGCCCGCCGTCACGTCCAGTGATCGGCTGTCTTTGTAAGTACCCCTTTCAGGGGCTGGCGCTGGGAGTTCTCCCGGTGGACTTCGAGCTGTGCCAGCGAGCTGTGCCAGCGAGAAAGTTGACAGATGCCAGCGTTGCCAGCATCGTTCAGGCGCCTTGTTTTGCTGGCACAGCGTGCGGCGTCGTAGGGGGCTACGGGTGCCGAACGCCTACCGACCCGCGATGAGACCTCTTGGCGGCGCTCATCGCGACCAGGGGGGTGCTGTCCGGGACCGAGTGAGCCCCCTCGCTAGCCCGGGCAGCACCCCCGACGACGACCCACGCTCGACCGTCGGCCGCCAAGGGGTCGACACACGCTGCTAGAGGGGGCACATGCGATGACCACTCACTACCTCGCGCAAGGGCTCAACACCAACGGGCTGATGGACTGGCTAGCCCAGAACATCGTTCCTGTCGCGGTGATCGGTATCGGCCTGGTCGCCGTAGCCGCCGCGGCGAAGTCCGACATCGCAAAGATCGTCTCGATGATCGTCTGCGTGATGGTCGCGCTGGTCGTCGTCGGTATCGGCCTGATCGACGGGGCGCCGCAGGGAGTAGCCGAGTGGGCCGGCCGACTCCTCACCGGCGGCAACGGCAACTGAGCCGTCATGCGCTCGCGTTCTGACGACGAGCTGTATGCGCTACAGAACCGCTACCTCGGTCCGCCCGGCCGCACACTGCTTTGGCAGGCCCGCTATGCCGCCTATGGGCTCTGGCTCGGGTACGCGTTCCTGTTCCTGATCGTCCGCGCACAGCTCGGGATCTTCGACGGTGCCATCGGCTACGGAGTCGTCGCGATCGCCGCCATCCTCGCCACTCAGTACACGATGCGCGTGATCACGCCGGATCGGCCCGTGGCCGCCGTCCTGGCTCTGTTCGCCGCCGAGCTCCGGGCACCGCGCTCCGAGACGACGACCGTCGTTGCGGTGTCCGACCCCCGTCACGTGCTCGTGTCTCCCGCCCGTCCCCGTCCCTGGGAGGACCGCCGATGACCAGGCTCGCTACCGACCCCGCCCCGCCCATCCCTTCCCCCGCGGGTACGACATTCGACTACCGACACGAGGCGGTCCCGCCGAGCAGCTCGCGCAGCGAGCGGCGTCAGGCCCGACGAGCCCGCCGCCGGGACAAGTCCGCGACCGGCGCGGAACCCGCGGTGAAGGAGTACCGCCCGAACCTGGCCCTCCGAGGGATCACCGGGCACCTGACCCGGACCGACTCCGGAACGATGGCCTGGTACTCCCTGGCTCCGCGGCCGTGGGCGATGCGCGCCGATCACGACCGGGAAGCCCTGATGTCCGCGGTCGGTCTGGCGTTGGCCGCGCTCCCGGGGCGCTGGCTGCACTGGCGGGTCACGTGGAGGCCCTACCCGGCCGCACAGTGGGCCCGCGCGCACGACGAGTGGGCCCGCCCACTGCCAGACCAGCCAGACGGCGTGAGCTGGGAAGAACACCTCATCGCCGAGCAGGAACGAGCCCTGGCCGTGCCGAAGGCGGTCAAAGAGGTCTACCTCGGGGTGGAGATCCGGGGAGGCCGCAGCAAGCTCGGCAGCCTCGGCGACCAGCTCGCCGCGAGCCGGAGCGCAACAGTCGGACGCCTGGCCGGGCGCTGGGTCGACGCAGAGCTGTCGGCACTCGACGAGGAAGTACAGCGCATCGACTCGCTGATGACGACCTCAGCTCTCGGCGGGGAGCCCGTCACCGCGGGCGAGATGCTGCACCTGCTGTACCGCTCGTGCGCGCTGGGTCTGCCGCCGGAAGCGGTGATGCCCGCGGCGCCGGACTCGACTTGGGCGACCGAGGACATGGCTGCCGTCGACGGGCTGGCCCGGTGGACCGCGGAGCCGTACGCCCCGACCCTGCGTGTGCGGGGCGTAGCGAGCGGGGAGCGCCACGACCGCCACGTTCTCGTCGCGTCGCTGGGGCGCATGGGAGAGCTGAACGTGCCCGCGGCTGACCTGCCGTGGATGACCGTGGTCGACAACGTGCCCGTCCCGGTGGAGTGGTCGGCCCGGATGCGAGTGCTACCGCAGGAACAGGCCGCGCGCAGCCTGCGCTTCGTGGCCGACCGGGTGGATGCCCAGCACCGTCACTACGAGGTCGACCACGGAGTCGACGCGCCCCCGGCCCTGGCCCGTCAGATCGACCTTGCTTCAGCGGTTCGTGACGAGCTGGACACCGACCAGACCGGGCTTTCCGCGCGCTGTGAGGGCTGGTGGCGGCTGGCGATTCCCGGGCGGACCGAACGGGAGACCTTGGAGACCTTCGACCAGATCCGCCACCTGTTCCACCCGCAGGTCGCGGTCGAGCGCTCCGAAGGGCAGTACGCGATAGCTCGAGAGTTCATCCCCGGGGAACCCCTCGCGACGACCGCCTATCGCCGTCGGATGAGCCTGCGGCACCTGTCGATGGCGGTCCCGACGGCCACCGAGATCATCGGCGACGACCACGGCCCGATGATGTTCAGTGCCAGCACTTCCGGTCGGCCGATCCCGTGGGATCCCTGGTACGACATGGACACCCAGCAGGTATCCGGGCTCACGCCGGTGATCGGTGGGCTGGGGTCTGGCAAGACGTTCCTGATGGGCACCCTCGCTGCACAGGTCGTCCGCTCGCACAGCGCGTACGTCACCCTGCTCGACCCCTCCGGCCCGCTCACGCAGCTGACCGAGATGCCGGAGCTGCGTGGGTACGCCCGCGGGCTGTCGTTGATGGACGCCCCACCGGGCACGCTCAATCCGTACTCGATGATCGCGGACCCGGATCCCCGCGAGTACCCGGCCGGGCCGCAGGGCGACGACGAGTTCGCACGAGACCGGGACACCGCGCAGGCTCAGCGTTCGAACCTCGTGATCAGCGTTCTGACACAGCTCCTCCCCGCCGCGATCCGCCGGGAGTCCGGGGTGCAGCAAATGTTGTTGGGCGCGGTCCACCGTGTGGGACTCGGTGCTGATCACGATCTCGGGGAGGTGATGGAGGCGCTGCGCCACATCGGCAGCGAGGGCGAGCGTCTGGCTGAGTCGCTCGGCCCGATCTTGTCCCCCTCGGGACCGGCCCGGCTGCTGCTGGGAGCCCCGGGGTACGAGCGGTGGGCCAGCGACACGGATCAGCTGCTGGTCCTGTCGACCAAGGGGCTCACTCTGCCCCGAGAAGGTGTCGATGAACAGGATTGGGGGCTGGACGAGCAGCTGTCACTTCCCCTGATGCACCTCGCCGCCTGGCTGGCCTACCGCCGGGTCTACGAGCTGCCCCGTGCCGCACCGAAGATGGTCGGCCTCGATGAGCTGCGCTGGCTGTCGATGACGAGTACCGGGCGCACGCTGATCACTCAGTTCAGTCGTGACAACAGAAAGTACCGGGCCCGCGTCCTGGTCGCCGGGCAGCTCGCCTCGGACGTCCTGCAGCTCGGCGGTGGCGACTCCGGGCTGGCGAGCCTGTGTCATGACGTGTTCGTCGGACGTACCACCGACAGCGAGGCTCAGAGCGATGCCCTGCGCCTGCTCCGGGTGCCGACCGGGGTCGGGTACGAACCGCGCCTCAGTGATCTGAGCAGCGGTGTCGGGATGCTCGGCACCGGCCTGGCCGCGGATGCGCCCCGTGAGTTCATCTGGCGGTCGGGTGAGTACTGCGAAGACGTACGGCTTGACGTCTCCGGCGATCACTACACGAGCTTGCGTGAGGTCCTGGACACGAACGCAGCACGCTCCGGGACCGGCCGATGACTCCCCCGTCCCGTCTCCGCTCCCCGCGGGCTCTGGTCGCTTGGCTGCGCCGCGGCCGTGTCGGGGGGCAGCGCTCGGGCTGGCTGCGCCGGGCGCGGGCCGCGGCGGTGCTCGTGGTGTTCGTGGCGGGTCTGGTGCTCGCCGGTGCGGGCGTGGCGTCCGCGATCCCGCCGTTTGATGAATGCAAGAGCCCGCCGATGCCGACGGATCCGGCCGGCGGGTTCCTGAGCACCCTCGATCAGCTCGTTGTACACGAGCCCATTGCCGGAGAACTGCCCGACGATCCGGCAGAAGTACAGAGCCAGCTGATCACGTACTACGGATATGCCGGAATGCAGTGGTCGAATTACGACCTTGGCTGCGGCGGTAGTGTGCGCGACCCCGGTGCATCGGTCGACACTATGTTCGGAAATTTCTTCCTCTGGGTTGCACGAGCACTGTTCGCGGCACAGCAGGGATTACAAGAGCTGGTGACGATGGATCCGACAGCCGGAGATGTCACCGATGCGTCGGACAAAACGGCACAAGCGCTGTTCGATGCTGTCTTCTCGCCGTGGGCTGGCGCAGCTCTGGTTTTGGCAGGCAGCATCGTCATCATTGCGGGGCGCCGCGGCGACGTCGGCGAGGTATTAAGCCGCGTCTGTCTCATCCTTGCCGCAATCGCGGTCTCTGCACTCTCGTTCGGTTCTGGCGCCCAGTTGTCGCAGGAACTCAGTGGCTCGGTCCGACAGGCTTTGCAAGATGCGCAACAGTCCGTCGCACGGCAGGCCTTTCCCGAACAGGAGGAAAGCGCCGGACTGGCGATGCGCGACGCCGTCTACCAGCAGATTATCTATCGGTCGTGGAAGGACGGCCAGGTCGGCACGTACGGCCGGGACGACATCGCGTGGCAGCTCTTCCAGAATCAGGCGCTCGATTACAACGAGTGGTGGTCCATCCTCGACGGGGAAAGCAATCAGGAGGAGACGTACACACCTAAGGGCGAGCGCTGGATGGAAATCGCCGACCAGGAAGCGACTCCTGCGGAATACACAAACCTGCAAGGAAAAGGCGACGGCCGTACCGCGACCGGCCTAGGCGCCGCTCTCATCATGGCGCCGATCGCAATCGTCCAGATCTTCGCATTGATGATCCAGTACATGCTCGTGCTGTTCTTGGCATTCCTGCCGATCGGGGCGCCGCTCGTCGCCCTATTGGCGATCGTAAAGCCGGGGACTCTCGAAAAGTCAATCAAGGTTGTCGGGGCAGTGATATTCGGCGGTCTCGTGGCGAGCGTCTGCGCGGTCGCGCATTCAATCGTTATCCTCACGATGGCCGGTAACGGGGACCTGACCGACGGCAGCATGATCGTGGCGTCGTGGGCGACCACCCTGATTCTGTTGAAGCTGCTGCGCCCGATCGTCAGCCTGACCGGCATCTTCTCCTCGACCCGGGCAATGGCAGGGCAGTTCAGCCGTCGCGCCGGGCGGGCACAGCAGTGGATCAAGTCCGAGGTTCGCTACCACGAGGCGAATCGGGCCACCACCCGCCGTCATCAGCAGCTCATCGGGGCACTACGAGGCCGGATTCCCGGACGAGCTGGTCCCGCGGGAGGAGATGAGGGCGGCCCTGACGGTCCGGGGCGACCAGGGCGGCGCCCACCCGGACCGCCCGGACCGCCCGGACCGGGTCCGCGCCCGCCCGGTCCCGGTCCGCGTCCGCCTGGTCCACGTGGTGACGGCGCTGGCAGGGACGGACCGGAGGGGGGCGACTCGCCCACCGGCCCGATCGGTGTCGGGCCACGACCCGGCCCGTCCGGGCCGACCCGCAACGATGGCGGCGGGCGGCGGGAGGCGAGGCCCGACACCGTCGGCGGCTCGAACCGACTGAACACGGTCGAGGGTGCCCGTCGCCGTCCGGACACAGGAGTCACTGGCCGACCGGATCAAGGGACTGGCCCCGCGACTCCCTCGACGAGACCAGACGGGCGACGAGTACCCCGCCCGGGACACGTGACGGCCGAGGACCCCAGTACTCGGGGAGGCGGCGCCCGGACCGGCACCGCGGATTCCGGCGTGGTCCCGCCGACTGCGACCCGCTCGGCCGGGACGTCGTCGGCGACGCGTCGGCGGGGTCCAGGGCTCTACCGGCCGTCCCGGGCGCGCTCGGCGGCTCGTCCGCACGCTGGCACTGCGGCGGGCCCGCGGCCTGAATCCAGGAGGGCGAGGCCGTGGTAACCGGGCGTCCGCTCACGTCGTGGCTGCTCTACAGCCGCCGCAGGTTCTACGGGGTCACCATCGGGGCCGTCGTACTCGTCTCGGTCGCGATCCGGCTCGGCTCGGTCGAGGTGAGCGCCCCACCTGCCCTGCCACCGCCGCCGCCCCCGCCGGTGGCTGCACCCGCGCCGCCACCGCCACCGCCACCACCCGCACCGGCCCCGCTCGAACCTTCCTCCCCGCGGGCCGTGGCGGAGGAGTTCGCGACGCTGTGGGCCTCGCCGGACACGCCACAACGTGAGTGGTTGGGGCGTCTTCGGCCACTGGCGACCGAGGAATACGGCGCAGTCGTTCTCGCGCAGGTCGATCCGGTCAACGTCCCGGCCCGCCAGGTGGTCGGCGAGGGCCGGGTGACTGCCGAGGCAGAGGGCCTGGTGCAGGTCACGGTCCCGCTCGACGGGCTCAGCATTCAGGTCGAACTTGTCGACGTCGACGGCACGTGGCGGGTCTCGAACGTCGAACCGCTCGCTGGTGCCTGACTGATGGCGTTGCTACTGACGCCGCGGCCACCGACCCGCCGCCGCGTGGTCGGAGGGCTCGCCGGGGTCGTGCTGCTGGCCGGGTTCGGGATCGTGGCCGTGTTCAGCGCCATGATCGTTGCCAGTGAGCCTGCGTTCGACGTTGCGCGTCGGCCGGGGTGTGTGGCGACGCTGACGCCCCCGCCCGCTGCGGCTGGCTCTGGCCAGCCGGGGGCGGGCGCCGTGTGGTCGGCAGCGCAGCGAGCGAACGCACAGGTGATCGTCGAGACCGGGCAGCGGATGCAGGCTCCGGCCCGCGCTCAGTGGGTCGCACTGGCGACGGCGATGCAGGAGTCCACGCTCAACAACCTGGAGGGCGGTGACCGGGACTCCGGCGGCTTGTTTCAACAGCGCCCCTCGCAGGGCTGGGGCACGCGGGAGCAGATCACTGATCCGGCGTACGCCGCGGAACAGTTCTATGCCCACCTGCTCGCGCTGCCCGGCTGGGCGGCGATGCCGCTGACCGAGGCGGCTCAGGCCGTGCAGCGATCGGCTTTCCCAGATGCCTATGCCAAGTGGGAACAGGCCGCAGCCGACTTGCTCGGCGAGCTGGGATCGGCGGCACCGGGGGAGTCCGTTGACTCGCTGGTGTGCGCCCCGGCCGGAGCGCCGGGTGCTCTGCCGGGTGGGGCGCCCGCGGCGCCGGGTGTTGCAGGGACGGTGCTCGCGTTCGCCGCCGAGCAGCTCGGTAAGCCCTACGTCTGGGGCGCAACGGGGCCGGACACCTACGACTGTTCGGGGCTGACGATGCGTGCCTGGCAGGCCGCAGGCGTTCAGATCCCCCGGGTCTCGCGTGATCAGGCGAGGGCAGGCCAGCAGATTCCGATCGACCAGGCGCAGCCGGGGGACCTGGTGTTCTGGTCGTCCAACGGCAGCGTGGGCGCGGTCCATCACGTCGCGCTGTATCTGGGCAATGATCAGATCCGCGAGGCTCCGACGACCGGGGTGCCGGTCCGTGATCGAGCCTTGAACTGGGAGCCGGGTTCCTACGACGAGCGCCGGGTTCTGCCGTTCGTGATCCGGCCCGGTGCTCCGGCATGAGTTCGCCCTCCGGGCCGCTGGTGCGTGGCGCGAGCGTCGACGGACAACTACGGGGCCGGAGGACCCTCACCGGGGCCGGCCGGGCTCGTCCCCCCGCGGGTCTTACGGCGCCGGCCGGGCTCGTTGTGCCACTCGATGATGCGGGCCGGCTTCCAGATCCAGGACTGCCCGATCCGGTTGTCGGGCTCGGGCATCTGCTTGCGGTGGCGGTACGCGGAGACCGTTTTCAGCTGGACCCCGAGGTAGGCGGCGACGTCGGTCGACGTCCACCACTCGGCGTCCGGATCGGGCTTGGGCCGGTCGGTCATCTGCGCGTGCACCCTCCGTTGTCAGCGGTTCCGCAGGTTACCAAAACACCAGGTCAGGCCACGCATCGCCGGGGCGTGCCGCAGCCTCGCCGCACGGTGCCGCACGGCACCGCACGCACCTCATGTACAGACCAGGTCTGTACAACTACAGACCTGGTCTGTACCGTCCGACGTGTGCCGATGAGGCGCACTGAGGTCGGGAGGACCACATGATCAATCCGTTCAAGCGGCGCCGTGCGGTGCCGCAGACGCACACCGCGGCGGGGGAGGGACCGCAGCCGCCCGTCACCTACGGGCCGCAGGCTCCGCGCCCTGGCCGGGACTGGTCCAGGTTCGGCGCGAAGGCTCTGACCGGGACCCGGGCGGCCCTGCTCGGCGTGGTCGTGCTGGCGCCCGAGGCGGCCGCATGGCAGGGCCTGCTCGCGCTGGCCCGGGACACGTTCCGGATGACCGACGGCTGGGAGTACCTGGTCCCGCTGCTGTTCGGGGCCGCGGCGTTCTACGTCGCCCTGCTCGCGCAGCGCTACGTCCTGCGCGGTGACTCCGCGATGACCGAACGTGCCCTGACCTGGCTCTACGCTGCCGCCGGTGCGGGGTTCAACTTCTGGCACGCGAGCACCGTGCTCAACGAGACGGCCTCTGCGATCTTCTTCGGTGGAGCGTCCCTGTCGGCCGCGCTGCTCTGGGACCGCACGCTGCGTGCCTGGCGCCGCGACCAGCTCCGCGAGATCGGCGCACTCGAGCAGCCTCTTCCCCGATTCCGGGCCCTGCGGTGGCTGCTGGCGCTGCCGACGACGTTCCGCGCCTTCCGGTTCGCGGTCCTGCACGGGCTGAGCACTCCGGCTGAGGCGCTGGCTGCCGTTGAGATGGCCGCAGAGCGCACGCGCAGCGCAAAGATCGCACGCCAGTACACCGCCCAGACCGAGCGCGCCGCTCAGACCGAGCGGTCCGAGCTCACCGAGAGCGACCCGGCAGCACATGACGCCGTGCTGACCGAGAACACCGACGACACCGCGGACAAGGCCACAGCCGAGGCCGATGAGACCGCGACCGACCCGCACGGCATCCCGGTCGTCCCGGCCGAACAGCCCCGCACCTCGCTGGCCGAGCTGGTCACGACCAGCGGCAAGGCCGCCGCAGTCCGTGAGGCGTGGCGAATGATGGGCGTCGGGCCGGACGAGCACCCGACCCGCGACCACATCGAGAAGGTCGTCGAGCTGTTCGCGCGACAGGACATCCGGGTCACCGAGAAGTACGCCCGTGAGGTCCGTCGGCGCATGAAGGCGGCGCAGGCCCCGGCCCCCCGCCCGGTCGCGCTGGTCAAGGCGGTGAACTCCTGATGCTGGACATCGTGATCACCGCCGGACTGACCGGCCACATCGCCTTCGTGGCGGGCTGGATCTTCGCCGAGAAGGCCAACGGCCGCACCAACTTCCGCGCCCGCTGGGACCAGCAGGAGCGGCGGCACGCGCGGGAGCGCACGGCGCTGCTGGCCGCGCTCGACGAGCAGCGCGAGGACGAGCCCGATCAGGACCACACCGCGGCCGGGGTCGAGGTGCGGCATGGCTGACAACATCAAGCCGCGTTTTGCGGTCAAAACATCAAATCACCAGAGCGCAGACAAGCTGCCCGAGACGGAGTACAGCGCCGCTACCTACGGAACGGCCGCCGACGCGGTCGCCGAGTGCCGCAAGCACATCGAACGCATCCAGGACGCCCTTCGGAAGGGGAAGATCTGATGAACGCCAAGCCTCAGACTGCGAAGCCCCTGACGGCGGCACAGGCCGAAGCCCGCATCCGCGGCGACGTGGCCGACCAGCTCGCCACCCCCCCTCCGGACGCACGGGTCCCTCATCGACCGCCCGGCCGTGCATGCGGCCCTCCTCCCCGCGGGCCACTCGGTTGGCCCGGTCGCCCGCACGACATGCCGCGAGTTCGGACACCACGTGCCGCGCGGCGGGACCGCGTGCGGTCCGTGCTGGGAGCACGCAATCCGCAACGACGAGCGGTTCGTCATCGAGGCCGAGCTGACGATCGCCGACCAGCCTCCCGACCCCGGATACGTCGATGAGGTTGCCGTGCGCCGCACGCTCGACGGTGAGGTTCTGCCGCTCGGTGCGAACGAGCTGGACGAGGTGATCCGGCGCATGCACAGGGAGGGGGCCTCGCCCACGGCGATCAGTGAGATGACGGGTCTGCGGTACCGGGAAGTGCGCGCCCGGCTGCACGCCCTCGCGTCTCGCGCTGTGGGCAACACCGCCCCGATCGAGGCGCACAAGACACCGCAGGTGGCGTGATTGCCGGAGCGCACATGCCGCAATTTGCGGTTTAACACGATAACGATAAAACACAGACGGAGGTGTGAGGTCCGATGACGATGGAGATGGAGAAGCCCGGGGCGGCCGACCCGATGCCAGACACCGCGGCGAAGTCGACAGAGATCGTGTCCTTGCGCGGGAGCGGGACCGAGCTGGTCATACGTCCTGAGAGCGCACTAGCGCGTCTGTCGGCGACCCCGACCGCGGTCCGGAGCCTCGCCGCGGCCCGGACCGTGAGCGCGGCAGCGCTCGACGGGGCGCGGCGGACTGGCCGCGTCGCCTACATCGCCACGGTCAGCGCCCCGGCCCCGTTCGTCGGTCGGGCACTCGGGCGGTTCATCAGCGGTCAGCCCATCGTCGGGGAGTCCCGCACCGACGCCACGTTCTGGCGGACGGCTCGCCGCCAGCCGATGGAGATCGCGGGCGAGACCAACAAGTGGTCCTATCTGGCGGGCTGGCAGCGCAGCTCGGCGCGCATCGGGGCGCTGCTGGTTGCGGTGGGGGTCGGACTGCTGCTGCGCCCGGATCTGATGGTGGCCGTCGGTATCGGACTGGGAGTGCTCGCGCTGGTGTGGGGCACGTACGGGGTCACACGCAGCGCTGAGACGCGAGGACACCGGGCGCGCTACCTCTGGCCGCTTCACGAGGCTCTGAGGGGCCCGGTCCGCCAGACCGCGACCCGTCCCGAGCAGTGGCTTCACATCCCGCCTGACTTCAAGCGCAATCCCGGTTCTGACCTGCGGATTGACCTGCCGCCGGCCTACGACGGGTCGGACGGCGTGCAGAACCACGTCAAGACGGTCGTGCGGAACAAGCTCGGCCTGGAAGGAGACACGGTGTTCAGCTTTCACACGGAGGGCAACAAGCCGCACGTGACGTTCCGGGAGCCGGTCCGCCCACCTGCGAAGGTCACTTACGACGACATTCTGCCGCTGATGAGGAAGGCGAAGGAAACCGCTCCCATCATCGGTCTATCCGCTGGTCAGAAGCCGGTAACGGTCGATTTGGAAGCGGATTCACCGCACGTTCTCGTCTCTGCCGGATCCGGAGCGGGAAAGTCTGTGCTGCTCCGCGCGATCCTCTCGCAGGGGCTTGCCAAGGGTGGGTACGGAATTATCTTCGACGTCAAGAAGGTCTCGCATATGTGGGCGAGCAGCCTGCGGAACTGCGAGTATCACCGCACAGCCGAGGCGATTCATGACCGCCTGCTGTCGCTCCGCAACGAGGTAGATCGGCGAAACGATCTGGTCGAGCGGTTCGCCGATATCGACGGAAACACTGACCACGTCGATGTGGGTCCGCGGATCTGGGTCATGGCGGAGGAAATGAACGCCACGATCAACCGTCTGAACAAGTATTGGCGAGAGATTAAGGAGAAGGGCGAGCCGAATACATCGCCCGCGGTCGAGGCGCTGCTCGATCTGCTGTTCATGGGCCGCCAGATCAAGATTCACGTCGTGTCCGTTGCGCAAATGGCGTCGGCCCGCACTATGGGTGGTCCGGAGGCGCGCGAGAACTACGCGACTCGGTGCCTCTCGCGCTACACGATGAATGCGTGGAAGATGCTTTGCCCGGAAGTGTGGCCGATGCCGAGGAAGCCGAAGCAGCTTGGTCGGTGGCAGATTGTTACTGCTGGGGCGGCAACGGAGACGCAGGTTGCATTCTTTACGCCGCGACAGGCGCGAGATTTGGCGCAGCTCGGGGTTCCGACGAGCTTTCGGGACGATTTCGATCACGCGGGCGTCTCAGGGTCGCAGCCGTCCCATGATCGGGATGACCTGGGACAGGGCCCTGAGACTGTCCCAGAGACAGTGCCCGAGGCGGAGATTGTCGAGGCTGGACCTGCGGATTCGCAGGAAAGCGGGGCTGTCTCAGATCGAATTGTGTTGGTCGGTCTGCGAGAGGCGGTCGAACACGACCTGGTCGACGGTATGACACTCGTGAACCTGCGAAAGGCAACCCAGCGCGACGTTCACTTTCCGGCATCCAAGGGAAAGCGTGGTTCGGAGCGCCTGTACCCGGCCGATGAACTGTCAAAGTGGGCGAGGAACCGGCGAATGTCTGGGAGCGATGAAGCGGATCAGTCGGAGTCCGTGGACGGCGAGTCCGAGAATGAGTAAGGATGATTCCCCGATGACCGGGAAGCGTGTTTATGTCAGGAAGTGGGCGGTTCGGTGTGTCGCGGCAGCGGGGGTCGGGTGCATCGGTCTCGGCATGGTGGCCGGTGGGGGAGTGCAATCGACGGAAAAGTCGGACGGGTGGCCCGGATCCGCCGCCATGACCGTTGCCGGTGGCCCTGCTGCGGAAATGCTTGCCCGCCTGCCAGTGAAAGGGCGCGCGCCGAAAACGGGATACAGTCGCGACGAGTTCGGGCCGCGATGGTCCGATACCGACAAGAACGGGTGCGATCAGCGCAACGACGTGTTGGCTCGGGATCTCGACGATGTGGCCTACAAGCCGGGTACGGACGACTGCGTCGTTCAGTCTGGGATCTTGAATCCCGACCCGTACACCGGTGAGGTCATTCAGTTCGAGCGCGGGGCCGGAAGTAGTTCAGCCGTCCAGATCGACCACGTCGTGTCGTTGTCGGACGCATGGCAGAGCGGAGCCCAGCAACTCGACGCCGCTGCTCGCGAGCAGTTCGCGAACGACCCGGACAACCTGCGTGCGGTCGACGGCCCGACCAACGCGCGGAAGGGCGACGGCGACGCTGCGAGCTGGCTGCCCCCGCGCCGCGAGTCGTGGTGCGAGTACGGCGCCCGCCAGGTTGAGGTCAAGGCGAGGTACGGGCTGTGGGTGAAGCCTGCTGAGCGTGATGCGCTCGCGCGCCTGCTCGACACCTGCCCGGCGGCCCCGCTCGCGTCCCTCCCCTCGGGCGAGATCGCAGCGGTGCCCACTGTGGTTCGGACGATCGCAGCTCGCCCCGCCCGCGACACGACGGGGTGATCGGCGGGTGGAGATCGCAGCGTGCCGCGGCGTGTCGATTCCCAATGGTCAATGGCAGACGGTAGGAAGGGCCCATGTCAAAGTCGTCCGCGCGACCGACCCGGAGCGCCAAGCCTGGTCCGACCCCTCGCTGGGGCGCACGGTCCTATGTCTCGGTGGGGTGGCCCGAGCAGCACCGGCACCTCTACGAGGACGAAGCCAAGAAGCACGGCCTGAGCCTGAACGAGTACGTCATCCGCGAGATGGCGAAGCTGCACGGGCTCACGGTGCCGTCGACGACGGACGACACCACGGCGGACCAGGAGCAGCTGCCCTTGGGTGCCTGACGTGGGTCTCTGACTCCAAACACGCGAAAACCCCCCGAAGTCTGCTTGGCGGCGTGCTGTCGGGGGGCCCGCGTTTCCGTGACCTCGAAAGGAGGTTGCGAGTGCGATGGTACCGGCGGGTTCCCGGTTCGGGAATCCACAACACGCGCTTGCCCCTCGGCGGTGGGTGGTCCCCGTGACCCACGCCGCGAACAATGCCGACCGCAGTTCCCTCGTCCGCGTCGCTGATGCGCTGGCAGAACGGGGTCTGGTCGACAGCAGCCGGGGCGATCAGCTCTATGCCCGCTGCCCGGCCCACGACGACGGCAGCGCCTCGCTGTCGGTGACATGGCGTACGGACAGCCGTACCGGGGCCGGGCGGACGTTCGTGCGCTGCCACACCGGGTGCGACGCCCGCGCCGTCGTCGAGGCCCTGGGGCTGAATCCCAACCTGTCGGACCTCTACGACGAGCCCCCGGCCCGGCCTACCGACTCGAACCGCGCACGTTGGGAACCCGAGCACCGGACCCGGACGCCGCGGACCACGAGCAAGCCGAGGGCGGCCCGGGGGAAGGCTCGCCGTCGGCTGGTCGAGACCTACGGCTACTGCGACGAGTACGGCCGCCTGATCTACGAGGTCTCCCGGTGGGTGCCCAAAGAGTTCACGGTCCGCGTGGTCGACTCCGCGGGCCGCCGTCAGCCGCGGTGGCCGGTCAAGTCGCGCCGAGTCCTCTACCGGCTGCCCTCGGTGCTGGCCGCCATCACCGCCGGAACCCCGGTCTGGCTCGTCGAGGGCGAGAAGGACGCCGACGCGCTGACCGAGGCCGGGGTGACCGCCACGTGCAACGCGGGCGGTGCTGCGGCCAACGGCGCAGAGCACGACCGCTGGCTGCCGCAGTACACCGAGTCGCTACGCGGCGCCCATGTCGTGATCGTGATGGACCGCGACGAGGACGATCCCGAGCAGCCTGGCCGACAGCACGCCGCGCACCTCGCCGACCAGCTTGCACCGGTGGCCGCCTCGGTCTCGGTGGTCCGGGCGGCAGAGGGCAAGGACGCCGCCGACCACCTCGCCGCTGGCCGCGGGCTCGAGGATTTCGAACGCGTGGAACTGGACGCCGCCGAGCCCGTCACCCCGCAGCCGGAGCAGGATCCCGCTCCGGTGGACGTGAACGGTGCTGCCGCCCCCACGACCGCCACGGAGGCGCCCGCCGCCCCGAACGATCCGGCCGCGGCCACGGTCGACCTGACCCGTGAGCGGCAGCGCCGCCGCGGGACCGACGACGGCACCCCGCCCCCGCGTCGCAGCATCCCGAAGATCCGCGACGAGTACGAGGTACTCGACGACGAACTGTGCAAGATCGAGACGAAGGGTCGCGGGGAGGACCGCCAGACCGTGGCACGCGTTCTGCTCCCGGCCGCACCGAAGCTGCTTCGTCGGCTGCGCTACGACCTCGGCGACGGTGCCCCGCCGCGGGTTACCCACTATGACCTCGCGGTCTCGCGTGACGGCGAGACGATCGACCTCCCCGCCATCGCCGAAGAGGACTGGCAGAAGCTGACCTGGGTCGCGGACCTGCCCTGGCCCTGCCCGATCGACGACACGCAGTCCGGCCGCTCCAAGGTCCGCGCGGGCATCGTCGCGGTCTCCGGCCCGACCCCGGTCGAGACGCTGTACGGCTCTCTCGGTTGGCGTGAGATCGGCGGCGGCTGGGTCTACCTGCACGCCGGGGGAGCCATCGACGCCCGGGGCGCCCGCCCGGATATCCGGATCGAGACGTCCCCGAAGTACCGAGACTTCGCCCTCCCCGCTCCCTTCCCCGCGGGTGACTCAGCCGCCTTGAGCGAGGCGCTGACGGCCTCGTTCGGGCTCATGGACGCCATCCCGGACCGCCTCGCCGTGCCGATGCTCGGCGCGGCCTACCGGGCGTGTCTGGGCTACAGCCGGGTCACGATCCTGCCCGTCGGTGGCCCGAGCTCCGGCAAGACTGGTCTCGCGGCGGTGGGCCAGCAGCACTACTGCCCAGCCGCGCGCTACGACCATCTCCCGTTCGGCGCGGGTGAGGACGCCGCCACCCTGACCAGTCTCGAAGAGCACCGCTTCACCGTCGGGGACATGCTCACCATCGTCGACGACGGAGCCCCGGACCGTGGAACCGAGGCGCTGGGCCGCCGACTCAATGTCCTGGCGCGCTCGCAGGCCGAGCAGCGAGGCAAGGACCGCGGCGCCCGCACCGGCGGGATCCGCCCCGAGCACAAGCCGCGTGGACTGCTCGGAGTGACCGCCGAACAGTGGGTCGGAATCGAGTCGGCCGAAACCCGCGTCGTCGCGCTCGACATGCGCCGCGGGGAGCTGAACCCCCGCGACGCGTTCGGCCCGCTCGATGCCGGGAACGGGCCGGAGCTGCGTGCCCGGCTGACCGCCACGCTCGTGCAGCACTACGCCGACCGGATGCCGATGACGAGCTGGCTGCGCAGCACCCGGACGGTCTTCACCGACGCGATGGTTCGCAGCGACTCCCCGGATCCCGGCGTGGAGGCACGCCGTTCCGAGGCGGTCGCCGATCTGGGCGTGGGCTGGCGGGCGCTGCTCGACATGGCGGTGACCCGCGGGGCACTCACCGAGGAACAGGCTGCTGAGCGCTGGTCGCGCGTCTGGGTAGCCCTGATCGAGACAAGGGATCGCATGATGGCTGGCTCGGTCGAGCGCCGTCCCACGGAGATCGCGGCATCCTCCCTGCGGTCTGCGCTCGTCCGGCAGACAGCTGCGCTGCGGGACCCCCGGACAGGGGAGCACCCGGTCAACGCTGAGCTGTGCGGGTGGGAGCGCCTGGGCGGATCGATGGAGACGACTTGGCGCCGGGTCGGCTCGCCGATCGGCTGGACCGACGGCGACCGCGTCTGGCTCGACCCCGCGGCCACGACCGAGGAGATCAGCCGCCAGTCCCGCGCGGCAGGCATCCCGCTCAACCTGACCCGAGACGGGCTCGGCGGCGCGCTGGCTGACGCCGGGATCCTGCGCACCCGTGAGACCGCCAAGGGACGCCGCACGACCCGCAAGATCCGTGTCGGACTCCCCGGCGGCGGCCCGAACCCACAGGTCACCGTCTGGGACGCCCCCTGGTCCTGGCTCTGGCCCACCGACGATGATGACGATGACGACACCGGCGACGACTGGACGCTGCCGCTCGGCGACGACCAGGGTCCCGACGGTGAGGCCCCGGATCCTGAGCAGACGGCGCCCGCTCCCGAGCACACTCCCGCCCCTCCGTCTGCGGCACCGACTCAGCTTGACGCCCTCGCCGATACCGCCGCCCTGTCGGCGTCTGAGGTGTCCGCTGAGCCCGCGGACCGCGAGACCCCGCCGAATGACCCGGCCCCGGAGCCTGCCGCGCGAGAGAGCGGAGCTGAGGGACAGGAAGGCACCCGGCCCGGCTGTGCCGGCCTTGCCCTCGTGGCGGCGGCGGCGATCGGCTGGCTGGCCCGCCCCGACGGCGACCCGGTCCCGGTCGACCTGGCCGACGACGCCGCTGCTCTGGGAGCGCTGCTGAACCATGGCGAGTCTTTGGGCTTGGGCCACCGCGACGGCCGCGGGCAGTACCGCGGAGCCAAGTGGGCCTACGGCCAGATCTGGATCCTGCCCGGCGCCCGGGAGAAGCTGGGGCTACCGGCCGAGCTGCCCGAGGACCACACACACGTGCTGCGCAAGATCCGCGATGAGCTGGACGCGGCTGGGTGGGGAATGCGTGAGAACGCGACGCTCTCGGGCTGGAACGTGATATTCCGAAAGGACGGGCGCCGGTTCCACCTCGTGATCCCCGAGTGGCAGATCGAGCCCTCCCCGTTCGGTGAACTGACCGAACCCGCACAGGTGCTCGCTCGCCGACTCGGGGCCTACGCCCGGACCACGGGCGTCGCCTACCGGTACTCCCCGGGCGTCACCGGCGTCTCGCTGATCGGCACCACGCGCCCGGAGCTGGTGAAGACCGCCCGGCCCGAGCTGCCCAAGCCGACCACCTTGCCGACCCTCGAAGGTGACTACATCTGGCAGCGCCCGATGCAGCCGGACGAGAGCGCGATGCCCTACGTCGACGCGTGGGACGTCAACGGTCTGTTCCTCGGCGCCGCGACGTCGCTGCCGCTGGGCCTTGGCGCGCCGGAGGAGATCACCGACGCTCCGCAGTTCGATCCGAACGTGCCCGGGTACTGGCGGATCAACACGCTGAGCTGGGATGACGCTCGGCTCCCGGACCCGCTGCAGGTCGCCGGGCGCCGCCGCGGCGGTGACTACCTGTGGGTCACCACGCCGACGATGAAGATCCTGACCGATCTGTACGAGCTGGCACCCGAGATCAGCAAGGCATACGTCTGGCCACATGGTGCGCCGAAGAAGGGCGACACGTGGGACGGCCGAGCTGTGCGGGTGCTGGACAAGTGGGTCCGCGAGCTGAAGAACGCGCGTAACGATCTGCTCGGTGAGACCACCGATGACGAGCGCGCCATCCTCGCCGCGGTCAAAGCCACCTATCGCGCCGGGATCGGTCGTCTCGACGCTGCGAGCTGGCGCGGCTCGGACTACCCACTGCACCGCCCGGACTGGCGACACCACATCGTCGCGCAGGGCCGCTACGCCCTCACCCGGAAGATCGTCACCGCAGCGAAGTCCGCCGACCGGTACCCGCTGGCGATCGCAACCGACGCCGTGCTCTACGCCTCCGACGACCCGACGCCTGCCGCTCCCGCGGGCTGGGTCGAGGGCGATCAGCTCGGACAGGTCAAGCACATCGGCCGCCTCCCGAGCACCGACGTTGCTGCGCTGCTCGCCGACGGTGGCACGCCGAAGTCGAGCACCTACGACGGCTCGACGATCGTCGATGCGGGACTGATGGACCGCTTCAAGCACGCCGGAGGTGAACGCTGATGGCCCGCGGTCGCGGCCGGAGCATGGACATGGGGGAGGCCATCACCAAGGCCGTTCGGGGCCAGCGCACCCCCCGCACAACAACGACGTACCGCCAGATCAAGGACCTGATCAAGACCTACGGCGATCGGGACGCCGCTGACCGTCTCGGTGTCTCCGCCCGCACGCTGCGGACCTGGGTTCATCCCGACCGGTCCAAGCGCCGGGCCCCGAGCAAGGCCAACCGCGGCAAGATCGGGACCGAGCACGGCACCCGCGAGGTGCGACGGGCTACCGCCCCCCGGCGCAGGCTCAACCGGCTGGGTAAGAAGGGCATCAAGGTCAACTTCACCGGTCAGGCCGGTCCGACGCCTATGGGCAAGGACTATCGCCGACTGCGCAAGATCACTGCGGATCTCCCCCCGGACGCCGCCGAAGCGATCATGAACGCCTACGTCGAGGACGGTCCGGCCGGAGCAGAGGCGGCGTTCCGTGAAGCGATGCGCGAGCACTACCACGATGCTGACTGGCAGTTCAGCGACCCGCAGGAATTCCGATTCGACGACTCGGACCTACACGGAGACGGAGACGAGTGGTGAGCACGTCCGGGCTGGACCAGTACGGACCAGTGGGGTACGTCGGCATGATCGCGGTAGGGCTGGCGGGCGGGGCGTTCGTGGTCCGCCGGTGGCAGCACACGACTCGCGAGGCTGGGGACAGCCTCCGTGGCGAGTACCTGAGCCGGGTGTGCGGCCTGCTGTTCGTTCTGGCGGTAATCGCGTTGTTCGTGCTGATGCCCGGGGCTGCGCTGGTCGGGGTGGACCTGCCCGGTTCGGTCGTTCGCGTGCTGGCCTACGGGATGTTCGCCTGCGCTGTGGTGGCAGCACTCAGCGGCGTAGTGAGCTGGGTAGAACGGAGAGGTGCTGCACGGCGAGATGCCCAGCTCGGCATCACCGACGTGAAGCCTCGCCGACTGACTGTCGGCACAGTCGCCTACCTCGGAGCGGCTGGCGGCCTGGTCCTCGGGGTGCTCATAGCGTTCGCCGTAATGATGTTGATCTGGGTCATAGACCCGGGGGCGGCCTTCGCCCTGTTCGTCGAGCGCCCGGCTCCGATATGGCTATTTGTCATGGTGCTCGCTATTACAGCGTTGTGTGCGGGCGCCGCTGGCTATTGGCAGAACCGTCGCCGTAACTGAAAGGATCTGCAACTGTGGCGTACACGTATCCAGAGTGGGTGTGCACCGATTGCGGCACGAGTGGGGTCGGAGAGATCGAGTGGCAAGATCACTCGCTGCAAACAGACTGTCAGGATTTCGAGGAAGTGAGCTGAGTATGAGGGTGAGGTGTGGACTGCACCCGCGATGGACAGCAGCGGCCGGGGTCCTGGCCGCCGCTGCACTCGTGTTGACAGGCTGCGGCTCTGCCCCGGTTGACGACTTAGCCGGCCGATGGACCGGGACCTGCACGGACAGTCCCGCGTCGGGCTATGCCGGTAACCCGTTCACTATCGAATTCAAAGATGAAAGCCGCTACGCGACATTAAAGTACCGCCAGACTATCCCCGACGAAGGATCGTTCTGGCTGGGCGACGACAGCGCCATCACTCTCGCAGAAAACGACGGTGACGTCCTCGCAGGGTCCTACGAACTTGCGGATCCTCGATTGCAGCTTAACTCGATGGCAGAGCCTGGAAATGCCAGAAGTCGGCCGGTCTGGTGCACACTGACCCGAGGCTGAGACCAGCGGTCAGCCGCGATGTTGAGGATTCGGCCCCGCCAGAGTCGCCACCATCGCTACGGTAGGCGAGCGGTCGGGCCCTGTTGAGCGTGCTCCGGCGCCCGGCCGTCCAGCCTCAGCCCTGTGACCGATCGATCGGCTCCGAGTCCGCGGTGTGACCGATCGGCCGCCTGACCGATCCCTTCCCCGCGGGTCCTCGGAGTAATCTCCCCGTCGAGTAGGGCGCTTCCCCCGTCCAGCTCGGCCAGTAGCAGTCGCTGAGGGCGCTCTGAGCGCTCGGGGGAGGACCGATGCCATCACCAGCCGAGGACAGGGCAGCACAGCAGCGGGCGGCAGAGCGAGAGCTCTTGCAGGCGTTCGGGCACGATCTGCCGCGGAAGGCTGGTCAGGGCCAGTACGCCGGGATCGACCAGGGTGAGTATGTCGCAGAAGCCATCGGCGCGGTTTTCATGTCACTCGGGATGCACCTGCGGGATCTACCGCGAGTCGTTGTGACCGATGCACTTGCGGCGGCTCGGCTCCATCTGAACGGGCCATCGGGGCGGGCCCCTGAGAGGAAATCGGAGCGCCTTGACAGATGGCCCCGGACACTAAGTGATTTGACACTAAAACCCCTCTCGTGCTGATGTCTGGTGAGTAGGGGTTTTAGTGACAAATACAGTAGTACTGTAACACTAAATGAACTCTTTATTGCGTAGCAATGAAGATAGTTAACACTAAAACGCTGTTGTTTTAGGTTGGAAACGACTTAACACTAAAACAGCAAGCTGACCTGCACAAATAGCGCGCTTTAGCGCGCGTGGGTGGTTCCGGCCGTGAGGCGCGCAGCGCCTCACACCCCAGGCGGCCGG
>NZ_MCIJ01000005.1:0-27545 GCF_001932315.1 Pseudonocardia sp. Ae150A_Ps1
CCCCCCGGGGGGGGGGGGGGGGGGGGGAATCTCTGACCGCGGCGCCCTCGACCGGCCCGTCGGGCCATCGCCGCTGGTCACCGACCCGGACACAGTCGCGGACACGCGGGTGGGGCGGGCGCCGTGGGGCGTCGACGTCACCGGGCGGGACCGGGCGATCTCGCTGCACCAGCGCCACATGCTGATCACCGGGCTGTCCGACAACGGCAAGACCGCCGCGATGCGGGCCCTGGCGTTGTGGGTCGCTCGCGATCCGGGCGCGGACCTGTGGATCGCGGACCTGAAAGGCCCGGCAGGCTGGGCGATGTTCGACGGGATCGCCGACCGGTTGGTGATCGGCCCGACCGATGAGCACGTCATCGCCGCCACCGAGATGCTGGAGGACGCCGTGGTCGAGATGCAGCGTCGCTTCCAGGTCGGCGGGTCGCATCGGCCGCTGTTCGTGGTCGTCGACGAGGCCCAGGTCGCCTACATGTGTCCGGCCAAGGACCCGGCGAAGCGCCCGTTCGGTGGTCAGAGCAACGACGCCCGCTATCTGGGGGCGGTCCGCAAGATCCACAACCAGGGCCGGGCGGTGGACGTCACCTTGTGGGAGGCCACCCAGGATCCGACGAATCAGAACCTGCCGGTCCTGTCTCGCGAAGGTAACCATGTGCGGGCTTCGCTGGTCGTGGGCACCGAGGCGCAGGCGAAGATGGCGTTGGGCGAGGCGGCGGTGGCCGGCGGCGCGGCGCCGCAGGAGCTGCGCCGCGGCCTGGACAAGGGCGCGCTGGTGGTGGCGGGCAGTGGGCTGGAGATGGAGCCGTGGGAGGTCGCGGTGACCGTCCGCACCCACTACATCGACGACGCCACCGCCACACAGATCGCGAAACGAGCTCTCATTGCCCGCCAGAAGGCCCAACAGGCATCCACACCCACGGCGGATCCCGTGGACGACCTGGCGGCGATCCTGGCGGCCCTGAGAGGCGAAGAGCGGGTCCGGACGACGGCGGTGCTGGCCCGGCTCGTGGCCGACCGCCCCGACCGCTACCGGCCCTGGACGGCCGCCACGCTCACCGCCGTGCTCACCGCCGCCGGCGCCCCGCCCCGGAAGCGGTCGACGATGAAGGTGTCCCGCACCGACCTGCTGGCCGCGATAGTGGCCCGAGATGCCCATCAGACAGGGGCTATGGCCGGCGGCCCGATTCGGGGATAACCGCTGGTCATAGGCGGGGAGGCCGCCCCGAGAGGGCCTCCCCGCCGCCTCCCATCCTCCCCGCTCCGCGCGGGCACTGATTTCAGGATTTACTGATCTGGCAGAGTGGGTCGCGTGCTCACCGTGGCAGTGACCAACCTGAAGGGCGGCACCGGGAAGTCCACCTCCACCGGATTCCTCGCCCACGTCTGGCACGAACGCGGCCGCCGCGTCCTGGTCGTCGACGCCGACCCGCAAGGCACCGTGAGCAGGTGGGCCGATGACGCCGAATGGTCGATCCCCGTCGTCCGCCTGGACACCCCGAAACTCCACCAGCGCCTCGACAAGATCATCCCGCCGGACATCGACGTGGTGCTGGTCGACACCGACAGCACGCCCCCGATCGTCGCGGCAGCGCTGCGAGTGGCGACACACGCCGTGGTGCCGGTCCCCCCGAACGCGGTCGACCAGGAACGACTCCCCGAGCTGCAAGGCATCCTCGAAGACACCGCCGCCCTCCGGCTCGACGGGCAGCCGCCGGTGACCGCAGCGATGCTCACCCGCGCGGACGGGCGGACCGCAGCGCACGCGGTCTACCGCGACGTCATGACCGCCGCCGGATGGCACGTGCTGCGCGCCGAGGCACGCGCCGTGCAACAGTTCGCCCAGGCCGTCGGCAGCCCGATCGTGCGGGCTGCGGCAACCGCCTACGGCGACGCGGTGGACGAACTCGAAACGCTAAGGCAGGTGGCGAGATGAGCAAGGCCGATGAGATCCACGCGAAGGCGAAGGCAACCCACGACCTCCGCACCGCCTCCAGGGCAGCAGCCGCCGCCGCGAGGGCGCAGGTGAGAGCGGCCCCGGTACGCAGGACCGTGGACCTGGCGCCGCAGACCCACGCGAGGCTGGCCGGGTGGTGCGCCGAAACAGCCGAAGAGCTCGGCGTCGCCCGGGTCACCGGGCAAGCGGTACTGGCGGCCCTGGTCACCCGGCTACTCGACGACACACGCCTGGCCCGGGAGATCCGCAACGACCTCCACCACTGAAATACTGATCACTGCAAAATACTGAAATACTGATTGCAGGCAGGATGCGATAGCTGCACCCGTTCAGCACCGATCCTGACTGCTCGACCCGCAAAGATGACAGCCATGCATGACGGCATCTATCCCGTCCACTTCGTCCACTCCGACCTCACGGACGCCTACCGGGACTTCTCGGTGACCTACTGATGGGTTCGGCGAAACGCTGGCTCGCCGACGATCCCGGCCGCTACCCGAACGTGGACTCCGTAGGCGTCTGGGCCGCTCTTGCCGGATAGTTCTGGCCCACCGACGGCTACGCCGCCAGCGCCCACCACGGCTGCGTAGCCCGTTCCGGAGACGCCCACCCGCTGGTGGCGTCCATCGGCGAGGACTGGTCGCTGTCCTGGTTGGACTTCCACAGCTCGAACCGGCGGCCACCGTCCGGGTTGAGCAGCGCATCCGAGACCGTCCGGCCCGCCAAACCGGGCTGGGCCTTCCACGCCGACCCGATGTAGAACTGCGCGAACACATAGCTCCCCGCCGGCGGGGCGATCGTCGCCGACAGCGCGAGCTCCTTGACACCGCGGCTGGTGAAGGTGTCCGCGGACAGGTTCTGCACGCTGGCCAGGACGGTGAGGCGTTTCAGGTTCGTCCCGCCCCAGACCCGGATCCCGACCGGCGGGTTGTCCGAGTGCGACCCGGCGGTGTTGACCGCGAACCGGAACCTCGACGCTCGCACCGACCGCGGCGACACGATCCCCGAGATCGTGATGACCTTCGCCGACATGTTCCCGGTCAGCCCACAGGCCGTTCGGTCGACCGGCGAGTACAGGTCGCCGTAGACCTCCTCGTCACGGGCCCGTAGGTGCCCGTAGCGGCGATCGGCCGGGCCCGCCCACGCCGAGGTCGGGATGGTGTCGGCGGCGGCGAGCTCGGCAGGGGCGCCGTTGACCAGGGCCAGCGGTTTGCGTTCGGCCATCAGCCCAGCACGATCGGGGTCAGCGAGTTGAAGTTCAGCGCGGTCGCCGCAGTCGCGAACCCGACGATCTGCACGACCTGCCCGGCACCGGACGGCGCGGTGGCGGCCGCGGCGCCCGGCGCCGACGCCGACAGGTAGTTCCTGCCCGGAGTCAGGTCGGTGACCTGGGTGTTGGTGCCTTCGAAGTAGACCGTGGCGGTGGTGTCGGCATCAACCGCTGCCAGGACGAACCCGTGGGCCTCCTTCCCGCTGGTCGAGGCGTCGGCCTTCCGGGCGCGGGCAGAGCCGCCCGCGGAGTGGATGTTGACCAGATCGCCCGCGGCGAGAGCCTCGCTGGCGGTGACCTGGGCGGTGTCGGCGCCGAGCCCGACCGGGAGCATGCTGGCGTCCAGGCGGCCGGTCGGGTCCAGCGCGGGGATCTTCCCGGCGTCGGCGTCTCCGGCCGAGACCGTGGATGCCTCGCGCTCGGTGAGCGTCCCGGCGTTGTTGTGCAGGTACTTGTCGGCCATGACGGGATCTAGTCCTTTCTAGGGGTGCAGCCGGATCGATGGCTGCTGGTGGAGGAACACGCTGGTCGGGGAGGTCGCCGCGCCGACCTGGACGCTGAACAGCGCCTCCGGGGCGGCGGGGGCGGTCTGGGTGAGGCGCCCGGCCGCGCCGAGGTAGAGCGGGCCGGGCTCCCACTGCCAGGACGCCTCGCTGGTCTCGCCGTGCAACAGCATCGGCACCTGGGCGCCGCCGGCGGCGGCGCCCAGGCTCAGCCACAGCGGGGCGTGGAGGTGGTCGAGGTCGGACGGGTCGGCGTAGACCAGGCCGTCACGGGACGGGGTGAGCAGGCGGTGCCCGGACAGGGCGCGGGCGGCGACGCCGTTGCTGCGGAGCTGCTCAACCTCGCCGCCGGCGCGGGCGATGGGCCTGCTCGGCGCGAGAGGCGCCGGCGGGCCGGAGTCGGAGCCGACGAGGACCACGTCGGCGTCGGGGGCGGCGTCGACGACGACCACCTCGTGCGGGTCCGGGGCGGTCACCGCGCGCTCGCAGGTGCGTCAGTCAGGATCAGTAAAGGTGCGTCGACCAGGCGCAGGAGGTAGGTGCGGCCGTCGCGGCCCGCGCCGGGATGGCGCAGGTCGACGTGCAGGTCGAGCACCCGTTCCGCGGGCAGGCGGGCAGTGCGTTCCGGCGAGAGGTGCAGCTGCACCGTCGCGGCCCGCGCACCACCGGCCAGGCGTGTCGTGCCGAGGATGAGCGCGGCCCCACCGGCGGCGAAGTCGACCACGACCGCGCCGCTGCGCGGGTCGACGGCGCGGGCGGTCACCGACCAGCCGCCGGCGTCGGTGGCGTCCAGGTCGATCGGGACGCCGCTGACCAGGACCGCCCAGCGCGGCGACAGCCAGGTCGTCCCGGCCAGGACCGGCGGTGCAGGACTGGTGTGGGTCGCCACCCGGGCCTCCCGTTCTCCTCGTTCAGATCGTTTCTGCTGGTCAGGGCCGTGTTCGAGTCAGGGCCGTATCCAGGTCATAGACACATACGTGGCCTGGGAGACGTCGGTGGCGATCTCGAAACTCCCAGAACCGGTCCGATACGTGCCGATATTGATGGCCTGTCCGGATTCGAACCGGCGGGCACGGGCCACCGAGTACGACCCACCGGACCCGGACTGGTACGACGCCGACTCGGCGTAGCGGGTCGTGGTCGACCCGGCAGCCAGGATCGCGAAGAACTGGGTCTGCCCGGTGCCGCCCTTCGCGACCCGGACTCCGGCCTCGATACGCCACACGCCGCCGACGTTGAAGGTGAACCGCCGGTTCGAGTCGCTGCGGGTGACCGACGGGCTGGTGTCCATGACGAACTCGAACGGGATCAAGCCCCAGGACCCGGTCGAGAACTCCACGGCCTGCCCGCAGGTGTAGTTCGCGAACCGGATACCGCCCGCCTCGACGTCCTCGGCCAGCGCCTGGATCTGCGCTGGCCCGTTGGGCGGGTCGGTCGAGGCCGGGTAGCGGTAGGCGAAGATCGGTGTCTCAGGCATCGGTTTCTTCCTGCTCAGGGGGGGTTCGCAGGCGCCCTGCGATCACGTACTCCTTGCCCAGAGCGACCAGCAGCACAGTGCGGCCCGCCGCGAGCGAGCTGATGGCGTCATGCAGCACAGCCAGGTCAGTCAACGGCTGCCCGGTGACCTCGACGGTGTTGGCCAGGGTGTCGGCGTTGAACGCCGTCAACCGGCCCTGGGTGACCGGGAGACCCGGGCTGGGCTGAGCGAACAGCGGCGCGAGGTCCCCGGGCGAGGTGAAGCTCATGGCCGGCGGCCTCCTTCGTCCGGGGCGACGTAGGCCTGGACCCGGGCGCCGCGCGTCGAGACCGCCATGTCGCCGCCGGTCAGCGGGAACGTCAGGGTGTCGATGACGTGCCGTTCGACGACGACGCGATCCCGCATCCCCGGTGGCGGCGGATACCCGTCGCCGGGGCGCTGCTCGGGGAACCGGACCGCGATGAGATCCAGCGGCTCTAGGGTCGGGTCGGCCGGGATCTGGAACGACAGCGCCGACGGCAAGCCCCGAATCCGGTTCACCCAGGTCTCTGCGGCGGCCTCGCACTGCGCGGTGGTCCGCAGCAGCGGCGAGGAGTGCCTCTTCAAGATCCGCCCGAACTCCCCATACCAGGACAAGCCACGCTGACCGCGCAACGAGCCGCCGGCCCCGTCGACGGTCTTCGCCGCCCACGGCGGCGGCGCCTCGGTCGCCTGCTCTCCCGACACCCGCGCGCAGGTGTAGACACCGTCACGGGAGATCTGGCGGCGCAACCTCTGCAAGCCACCACCAGCACCGGCGGTGATCGTGCGGACCGGTACCAGCGCCGGGTCAGCGGCGTCGACGTCATCGGAGACCAGGGTCAGCCGGCCGCGGTAGTCGAAGAACGCCCGCTTGCCGTAGCGGCGGGCCAGGCCCGTGATGTGCTCGGCGAACGGCTCTTCCAGCAGCGTCTGGGACCGCAGCCGGGTCCGGGCCAGCGGATAGTCGGCGATGATGACCCGATCCCGGTCGTCGACCTTCGACGGGAACGCCCCGGCGTGGCGGTGGAACCACGACGCCTGGCTGCCGTAGAGAAGCGCGGAGAAGAACTCCTGGTGAGTGGCTGTGCGCGGCGCCACCCACGGCCACAGAGCCTCGGTGTCGGCGACCTGAGCCATCCGGTCAGACCCGGAGATCCGCACGACACCGCGTTCCTCCTGCGTGACGGTCTCGACCCGGAAGTAGCCCAACGCGGTCCACTCGAACACCCCGCCGGCGACCTCAACGCCGTACTCGACGAAGATTTCCGACCCGTTCGGCACGATCCAGCCCCAGCGGGCGGCGACGGTGATGTCGAGCGTGGACCGCACCAACGCCGAGGAATCCATCCGCACGTCCCCGCCGAGCAGGGCCAACGGCTCCCCGGACGGGGTGAGGGACTGGGAGAACCGGTGCGGGACCGCGATCAGCGTGGCCCGGGCCCGCGCCGAGTGCGACGAACGCACGATCTCCCGCAGCCGGGTCGAGGTCGGGCGCGCCATCAGTCCTCCACCACCACGTCACCGGCGACAGCGGGCATGTTCACCACATCGCCCCAGGTCGCGGCAGCCTCGACCAGATCAGCCCAGGACTGGTAGCTGCGCAACACCGTCTGCCAGGTCGAGATCGCCCCCGCGTAGTGATGACTGGGCTCGGCGACCTCGTGCAACGCGATCGTGGTGTAGCGGACCTCGCTGTTGTGGCGGCCTTTCTTCTCGGCGTGCACGTCATCAACCTGGAAATACACCGCCGGCAGACCCAGGCGTTCCTCGTCGGCGTGGAGCATCATCACTCCACCCACCGACAGCGACCGGTCCAGATCCCGCCACTGCTGCCAGGTCGCGGTCCGCACCGTGAACTCGAACCGCAGCGGACCCATCACCTCCCCGACCGCGATCGGGGCGCGGGCCGCCGTCACCTCCAGCAGCGCGCCCCGGCCGTCACGACGCGGATCGGTGTAGGCCACGACCATGACGCGCCGGTTGAGGAACGGGAACCCGAGCCACTTGATCCACGCCTGGTCGAACACCGACGGCGTGACCTGCACCGGGTCCTCCCACTGCCCGGTCGAGAGCCGGGCGGCATAGCGCAGCAGCGGCGTGCCGTCCGGGCCGGGAGGCCAGTCGTGATGGCGCACCTGCAGGGTCGCGCCGGCGTTGACCGGGACATGCCAGCCGCCACGCACCCACCGCGGTCGGGCGTCACCGGAGCGCCAGTAGTGGAAGTCCACCCAGGTCACATCATCGCCCAGCGCGTCGCAGCTCATCGCGACCGCGCCGGTCTCCGGGTCGAATTCACACTGAAACGACATAACTACACGCCTCGTCCCGCTCCGACCTGGCGGCGGGTACGGCGGTGCGCCTCGTCGATCTCGGTGCGCACCAGACCACTGAACTCCTGTCCGTCGATCAGGACCTTCACGACGACCTCCGGGGCAGGAGCCGGGGCCACGGCCACGGCACCAGCACCGACCAGCGGAACCTCGCCCACCGACACCGACGCCCGCGTCGCGGGCAGCGCCGCGGCGACCGCCGACTCCGACAGCTCCCGGGTCGCCGCAGCGACCGCGCTGGTGTTCGCGCTGATCCCGACCGCGACGCCCTCAGGGATGAACCGGCCGATCTGGTCGCGGAACACCCGCGACGGGGACCTGATCCCGAGCATCGACTTCGCGGCGTTCAACGCGGCCCTGGCCAGGCCCCGGACCTTGTCGGTCAGCCACGTCCACTTCGAGACGATCCCGTTCCCGAGCCCGGAGACCAGGTCCCGCCCGGCGCCCACCAGCAGCGAACCCAGCCGGCCCACCGCGGCCAGGAGCCGGCCCGGCAGCCCGGCCATCCACGCGACCAGCCGCCCCGCCACCGCGATCGCACCCGACACCATCGCCGTGAAGAAGCCCCACACCCGACCCGGGATCGCCCCGAGGAACCCGATCACCACCAACACCTGATTGATCTTGGCGCTGACCTGCGCCTTCAGGGCCTCCCACGCCCCGGTCGCGGTCGCGGTCATCGCCGCCCACACCCCGGACAGCCAGGCCGTGAAACCGGACCACTTCGCCGCGATCCAGTCACACGCCGCACCCGCGGCGACCTTGATCTCGTCCCAGTAGACGATGCAGGCCACGATCGCCGCGATCAACGCGACGATCCCGAGCACCACCCACATCGACGGGTTCGCCAGCATCGCGTAGTTCCACAACCACTGCGCCGCCGTCACCGCCTTCGTCGCCACCGCGGCAAGCCCCGTGGCCTGCGTGAACATCTGGACAGCGGCCATCACCGAGTTGACGACCATCATCGCCTTGTAGCCCAGGGTCAGCAGCGCGATCGCGTTGATCAGCGGGACCATCACCTCGGCGTGAGCCCGGATGAACCCGGTGACCATCTCCAACGCGCCCGCGATCATCTCCAGCGTCGTCGGCAACCCGGCCGCGTCGAACGCCGCAGCCAGGTTGACCACGGACTGCCACAACGAACCCAGCGTCCGCCCGAGGGACTTAAACGTCTCCACCCCGGCTCCGACCCACTCGGCCAGCGCTCCGGAGTCCCGCGCCGCGGCGACGAACCTTTCCAGCCTCGTCGCCGCCTCCGCGATGGACGTACCCAGCTTCTGCAGGTACGGAGCGGCGACCACCCCGAGGTGCAGAAACGTCGCCGCCAGCGGCCGCAACGCCCGCAAAACCCCGTCGAGCAGGCCCTGGGACCCACCCAGCGCGGCGTTGATGTCACCCACCGTCGACGGCGTCTTCATCCAGATCGCGAACGCCGTACCTACGGAGTTGATGCTCCCCGCGGTCGCGACGAGCTGGGCGCGCAGCACTGGAAGCAATGCCCCACTCAAGCTTGTGACCTGGGCGGCCATCCCGGTGAACAGCGTGTCCTGCACCGCGTTCTTCAACGCGGTGAACTGCGGCATCAGCCCGCGGATCGCCACCGCGGTGTCCCGCGCCGCCGGCGACAGACCCTTCAGGGCCTCGGCGAACTTGGCCGGGTCGCCGATGTCTTCCATCGCCTTCCCGAAGCCTTTCAAGCCCACCGCCAGCGCCCCGACGCCCAGGACTCCGGCGAACGCGATCCCCGGCAACGTGGCCAGGACCCCGCTCAGCCCGCCCAGCGCGGCAGCCGTATAGCCCGCCACCGGGGCGACCCGCGCCGCCGCCACCGCGATCGACCGCAGCCCACCAGAGGCCCTGTCGGCATCCTTCTGCACCGACTTCATCGCCGACTTCGCCTGCGCAGTCGCCGCGACCAGCCCAGAGGCCGACCCGTCGAACCGGACCTTGACCGTGCGCGTCGCCCGAGACATCTACGCCGCCCGCCCGTAGGCGGTGAACGCCCGCGTCGAGCCACCACCAGCAGCCCACCGGCGGGTGATCTCATCCACCGCGTCGTTCCACTCCCGGTCCATCCGCGACGAGTAGGCATCCACCGTGGAGAAGAACCAGTAGTCCGCGCCGCCCCCGGCACGGTGCGGCCGGAACTGCTTGAGGTAGGTCGCGCCGAAGTTCGCCCCGAACAGCACCAGCCCCGCAGCCCGCGGCTTCTGCCGAGGCCGCGAGGTCGCGAACACCCGCCGCGCACCACCCGCGACCACGACCGGGACCCGATCACGGCGAGCCTTCACCGTGGGCGCAACCTTCGCCGACTGCGACGACGACGCCCGCGCCGCCATCGCGATCCGCCCTTCCAGACGCTCCGCGATCCGCTTCGAACGAGTCCGCAGCTCGTGGCTGGCGTCCTTGGGCATCTGGTTGAACGCCGCGATCGTCTCCCGCACCCCGGACAGGTGCACCGTCACCGTCAGCGGCCTCGCCGACCTACGCCTCGCCACCGACCCACCGCCTTCCCGCCCTAGCCGCTGTAGCGCCGCCCGCTGGGCCGCCCCGACCGCCCGGCCTCACGTTCCTGTTCCCGCAAGATCGCCACCGCCGTCTGCAACACCGCGTGCTCCTCGACCGCCCACGCCGCGACCGGGATCCCGGTCGCCACCGCCAGCGACACGCACAGATAGCTCAGCGACCCGGCCGGGTAGGCCCCTCCGGCTCAGCGGCGCCGTCAAGGTTCAGATCCACCGACCCGATGAAGTCCTCCAGCGACCCGTCGAACCGGCCCTGGCGGCGCGCCGCCAGGTGCGCGACCTCGTACAGGTCGCTCATCCGCAGGTTCTCGGTCAGCTGCTGCAGGCTGCGGCCCTTCCCGGTCCGCTCCCACACCACGACGTCCCGCGACGCCGCGACCAGCTCGTACGACTCGCCGCCATCGGGGACTACCTCGAACGTGAACACGCGCTCCCCTTTACTGATCCACTGATCTGTAATGCTTACTGATCTACTGACTTACTGATTTACTGGCTTGTGTGGTCAGGGACGGCTGTAGGCGGGCTGCCCGATCACCGGGAACTCCGCCTCCTGCGTCTCGGTCGTCCGCACCTCGCCCCCGATCGACGGAGCCTTCACCGTGCACCGCCCCGACCAGCGCACATGCTCGTCCGGGATGTCCGGATGATGGTCGATCGTGAAGTCGACCGTGCGGCCCTGAGCGAGCATCAGCACGTCCGACAGACCGCCGGAGCGCCAGTCGGAGTAGTACTCGAACTGCAGCGACCAGTCCGGATCCGAGTCCTCCCGGAACTCGCCGTCGGAGCAGAACGAGTACTGCTTGTCGCCCTCGTCGGTGTTGTTCTCCAGCTTCCACGTCTTGATCTGGCACTCGTAGGTAGCGCCGTCGATGTCGAACGCGATGAGCTTGAGCTTCCGCTGATGAACAGCCATGCGATAACCCCTCCCTTACAGGGCGACGGACACGGACACTTCGTAGGCCGGCAGGTCCGCCCCGCCCACCGCGAACACCCCCGGCCGCGCCGAGGTCACCACCGCATCAACCACACCGTCGATCGCGGTGGCCACGACCGGCAGCAGATCCAGCAACCGCTCCTGAGCCCGCTCGGAGGCAGCCATGACCAGGTAGACGGTGAACTCCGCGTCGGTCGGCGCACACATCGCACCCCACCGCAGCTGCGGCGGGCCGACATAGGCCGCCGGCGGCGAAGACACCGCCGCCGGATCGTCGAACACCCGCAGCCACGCCACCGACGCCACCGCATCACGCACCGCAGCCGCCCGCTCCGCGACCAGCCCCGACACCGACGCACTCACGCGATCACCGGAGACCGGTAACGGCCGATCTTGAGCAGCCGCTCCACGTCCGGATCGAACGACGGCACCCGCGACGACCCCAGCTCGCCCAACGCGACCAGCGCATCCGGAGACCGGCGCCGGGTAAACCAGCGCCCCGCCAACCGCACCGTGCCCAACGCCAGATCTCCCGGCACCGCCGGCAACTCACCGGCGCCGTCGTAGTCGAAACCCGGGCGGAGCCGCTGCACGAACGTCATCGCCGCGTCCAACTGCCGCACCAGGACCACGTCATCACGGTCATCGTCGATACCCAGATCGGCCTTCAGCTCACGCAGACTCACCCACGCCGCCACCTCACGCCGCCTGGACCTGGACCCGCTTCGCCGACCGCCCGGCCTGACGCACGATCACCGCGCTATACGCCCAGATCCCCAGCTTCACCGACTCCGGCCCAGCAACCTCCTCGTACCGGAACCGCTGCACCGCCGACTCGAACAGGATCGTGTCCGCCGCCCGCAGCACCACCACATCGTCGGGATAGGTACCCGTCACGTTGATCCCATCGGTGGCCACCACACCGACACCAGCCGAGTCCAGACGGCCATCAACGTCGACTGCGCCGACGCCGACCACGTTCATCCGGCCCGCCTCCGCCGCCGGCATCAGCGGCCGACCGGTGGAGTCCTTGAGCTTGAGGAAACGCCCATACCGGACCACACCCATCGCGACGATGTCCGCAGGAAGCTTCCGCTGGTCACGCACCGCGATCGCCGCGTCCAGGACAGCATCCGCAGGCGCCCCGCCGGCGAAGGCGGCTTCGTCCGGATAGGTCACCACCGGATCACCCGCAGCGGCGATCACCGCCGCACCGACCTTCCGCTCGATCTGCAAGTTGTAGGCGGCGAGCATGTCGCCGTAGATCAGCTGGTCCACCGCAGGCGAACCCATGTCGAGCATCTGCCGCGACACGACCTGGATTCCCGAGGTCGGCTTCGGCACGACGGTGTCGACACCGGTGCCCCACGAGTCGACCTCGGACGGATGCTCGTTCTCCGCGGCCTGCTCGGCCAGCACCGGGTCGGTCCCGACCAGCTGACGAGGCAGCGTGATCGGACGCGGGTCGGCGCCCAGGTCGATGTTGCGGACCGCCCCGGCGAGCTTGCGGCCCTGACGGGCCAGGGCCTCGTATTCGTCCTGGAGCCAGCGCGGGGCGACCACTCCCGCGCCGGCGCCGCCGGTGGTCATAGCCCGGTTGTGTTCCTCCAGGCGGCGGGAGGCATCCGAGTCGCCGTTACGGGCCCGGTTCAGATCGCCGAAGAACGAGTGCGCAGAGGCCCGGGTGTAGTGGCCCGGGTCCCGGTCCTGGGTCGTCGCCCGCGACCCCGCTACGGCGATCTCAGGGGCCGCACGGGCAGCGACAGCGGCCTCCACGGCGTCGGTGGGGGCCAGCGCGGCGGCGAGTTCGGCGACCTTGCGGTTGCGGGCCTCGATCTCGGTCAGCGACTCGATCTCGGTGTAGAGCGCCGCGGCGGCCTCGCCTTGACCCTGGACGCTGCGGAGCTCGTCCTCGGTCAGAGCGCGGTCGTCCTCCACCGCCCGGGCCTGCAGGCCCTCGATGCTGGTACGCAGCGACTCGTAGCGGTCGCGCAGAGACTTCAGATAGGCGTTCATCGGCTATGCCCTCACGGGTGCTCGTCGGTACTGCGAGCGACCGGGGGGCCGCCCCCCGGGGGGGGGGCGGGGTGCCGGTATCAGCTGTCGTCGATCGAGAGTAACGCCGGAGCGGGCTGGGCGGGGTGGGCGGCGGTCTACTGCGGGGAAATATCTGACTTGGTCTAAACTCTCACCCCCCCCCCCCCCGGGGAGGGCAGGACTCCTCCTCTTGACCATCGCTCCCTCCTCGCCCCCGCCGCTCGCCCCGGTTGCTGGCATCCCGGACGAGGTGTGGTTCGACCAGGTCTGGTTGCCGCGGCGTCCGCTGGCCACTGACGAGTTCGAACGAGGCTCGTACCGGATGTCCCGGTCGGCGGCCCTGGGCAAGCGCTACATCGAGGCGAACCCGCACGCGTTGTCGAACCTGCTCGTGATCGACTGCGACCACGACGACTCGCTGATGAGGATGGCGGCAGACCGCGGCGGGTGGCGCCCCAACGCCGTCGTCCAGGACCCGTACACCGGCCGCGCGCACGGCTTCTGGGCGTTGCGGGCACCGATCGCGCGTACCGACATCGCCCGCCGGCCACCGATCGTCCTCGGCGCCCGGGTCACCGAAGCTCTACGGCGCTCGGTTGACGGTGACCGCGGCTACGCCGGGCTGATGACGAAGAACCCGACCCACCAGGGCTGGGACACCGCGTGGTCCCACGATCACCTCTACGCCCTCGGTGAACTCGTCGAGCGTCTTGATGAGCACGGGTGGATGCCGCCGCAGAAGCTGCTCCAGCAGAAACGCTGGCGACTGGACCCCACCGGGCTGGGCCGCAACGAGACCCTGTTCGCCAGCTCCCGACGCTGGGCCTACCGCGAGGTCCGCCACCACTTCGGCGACCCCGCCGGGCTCCGTGTCGCGATCCGCGCCGGGGTCGCACAACGCAACGCCACCTTCAGCGACCCACTCCTAGCCCCCGAGGTCCGTGCCATCGCCGACTCCATCACCCGCTGGCTCACCAGATCCCGCATGTGGAACGACGGACCCGTTGTGTACGAAGCCACCTTCTCCACCATTCAAGCCGCACGCGGCCGAAAAGGCGGCGCAACCCGCGGCGCCGCCAAGGCCGCCGAGGCCGACGCGCTCCGCGCTGCCATCACCGACCTGGTCCTCTGATGGGCGCCCTGACCCCGCGGCGCCGGACCATGACCGGCCGAGAAGCCGCGGAGAAACTCGGCGTGACCAGGCGGACCATCTGCAAGTACGTCGCCGAACCTCGCGAAGAGTTCCTCGCCCGCGCCTCAGCACGACGCCTCCGCGCCGCCACTCTCAGCCTCCAAGGCCTCACCCGCCGCGAGATCGCCGAAGAGATGGGCGCCTCCCGGGAAGCGGTGAAGCGGCTTCTGCGGGACGCCCGTCGGGCTGGCGAATGCGCCGCCGCGGCTAGTCTTGTGCAGTTGCGTGTTCTTCGCAGGCGGCGGCCCACTCCCCAGCCCGACGGGCGTCCCGCAGAAGCCGCTTCACCACCTCACCGGGTTAAGAGCCAGACTTTTTGGCCTCCTCGGCAGCGGCGACAGCCGCGTCCCACTCGCCCTTCTGCCGAGCCTGCTGAAGACTGCGGCCGACGATCGCGGGAGTAACTCCCATCCGCTCAGCGATCTCTCGGCGGAGCAGGCCCTGGACGCGGAGGGCCACGATCGCGTCTCGACGAGCCTTAGCGCGAGCGACGTATTCCTCACGAGGCTCGCCGATCATTCTGTAGATCGTCCAGATGGATACGCCGAATTCTTCGGCGAGTTCGCGGGCCGGCTTGTTCCGGCGCCGCCGGATCTTGGCTACCATGAAAGGTCCGATCTGTTGATGGCGTCGCGAAGTTGCTCAGCGGCAGCCGCTCTAGCCGCGCCGCGGGCGAGCCCGCCGGGTCGACCGTCTCCAGCGAGCCCGCCGGGTCGACTGTTTCCGGCGAGCCCGCCGTTGCGTCCTGATCCTTTTCGTCCGCGTGCGGCTTGGATGGCTCGGAATGCTTGGTCGTAGGCGGCGGGTCCGTCGTTCCACATCCGGGAGTAGCGGATCGTCCAGTCGGCGATGGATGTGGAGATGTGGCCGAGTTCAGTAGCGCCGAGGGGGACGGAGAAGTCGGCGTTGCGGATGGCGACTTCACGGGCGATCGCGGCGCGGTAGCCCTCAGGGTCGCCCCAGTGGTGGCGCATTTCCCGGTAGGCGTAGTGCCGGACGCCGTGGAAGAGGGTTTCGTTGCGGGAGTGCCCGACGGGGGCGCGTCGGCGTTGGTTGTGCCAGCCACGTCCGGGCATGTGCCCGGCCGGGGTGAGGGTTCCGCCGAATCGGTCGAGGGTGGAGGTGTTGTCGTGGATGAAGTGGGTCATCCAGCGGGGGTGGAACGGGTTTTTGATCAGCCGGGCCGGGTAGTGCGGGTCACCGCCCACGGCGCGGCGTAGTGCTTCTTCGATGGACAGGCCGTAGCGGACCGATCGGCGGGATCCGTAGTTGGTGAGGTTGATCGGGGTCGTGATGGCCCAGGCGGCGTGAGCGTGACCGTTCACGGGGTTCTCGATGATCACGTTCGGCTGGGGGTGGTTGTCGACGGTGGAGACCATCCGCAGGACCGCGTCGGGGTGATCGACATCGACACCGATCAGACCCCACACGTGTTTCGGGTGCAGCTCGACGTGCTGACGGGTCATCGCCGCCGCCCTCGTCTGCCGCCACACGCCGTCGTCGAACTCGTCCGCGGCGAGCGGGTACCGCGACGTCCACAAACGCTCCCAGATCGCCGTAGCCGCCTCGAACGGCATGCCCCCGACTAAGGTTAGCCGGGGCCCAGGTTTTCGTCGCTCAGGGAGCCTCTGAGGGCTTCCTGCCTGGCGGTGGGGGGACCCAGCAGACCGGAAGGGGACACGGGGTGGGACTCCTGCCGGTGACGGGACCGGTCCGAGGGGCGGTGCCGGTCGGGGGGTGCGGGCGCGGCTTCAAAGCATTGAGCTTCGCCCTGTGTCTGATGGTTCGCGGCTAGCCGCGAACGGCCCGCCCATCGCTGCCGCTCGGGCGAAGTACTGACTTGGTTGTTGTTGTTGGGACCAAAGGTGTACCACAAGGCCCTGTCCGGGGCGGTCCGGGGGGCGGTGCCGGCCCTCGGCCCGCCCCCGGTGACCTCTATATAGAGACCGCAGCTGCGCACCCCGCCGGACCGCCCCGCTACTCGACCGGCGGCAGCCGCGGCGCCCGCGCCAACACCTCCGCCAGCACCCGCCGCGACCGCTCCACCTGCTCACGCTCCACCTGCTCACGCTCCACCTGCTCACGCTCCACCGACCGCACCGCCGTCACCGACGCCGCCGCGCCGTACGCGCCCTCGCACACCACAGCGACTTCCCGCAGGTCAGCAGTCACCCGCTCCACCGTCCCATCCGACAGACGCCGGTTCTGACGCGGACGGAACCCGATCGACAGATCCGTCAGCGCCCCATCCCGCACCAGCTCCAACGTCTCCTCACCCAGCGGCGTCGCCGACACCCGGAACACGCCGATCAGACCCGCCGGGTCATCACGCAGCTCCAACGTCCGCCCGATCACTCCACCACCCGACGCCAGATGCCCCCGAGCAAACCGCACCCTGTTCGCCGCCGCCAACTGCCGATTGAACGCACCCCTCGCAAACTGCTCGGTCAGCGACTCGTCGATCACCTGCGCCCGCCCATACGGCACCGCGATACCCACGATCGTCCGACCATCACCGCCCTGACCCGCACCACGAATCTCCAGCTCAGGAGTGAACCGGCGAAACACCTCAGACACGAACAGTCCCCCTCCGGACCTGGTTGGACAGAGCCAGACCCGGATGGGTCTGCCCATGCACCGGACACAGCCCGTCCACGACGAGCCCATGCACACCCGGCACACATCCCGGGACCTGACACACCGCCGGCTCCACCGGCTCCGCCGGGTCGGCCTGGCGGCGACGAGCACGCGCCGCCATCAGATCCCCCAGCCCGCGCCGGAGTCGAACCCATCCGGGCCCAGATCCGTCGACAGCGACACATGCAGATGACCCGTGTGCGGATTCGCGCCCCGATACGGCCGCCACCGCCGGAAATCCGGGGTCGTGATCCGCCCATCGAAGATCACGTAGCCGCCCGGGACCAGCCGCCGATCACCCCGCGCACCCACCACACGCAGGTGCTCCGCCAGCCAGCCCGCGTCGATCCCATCCGCGTCGACATCCCGGGCCCGCACCACCCCGACACCATCCTTGACCAGCCACGGATTGTGATCCGAGGCGCGCTTCGCGTGCGCCGCGTCCCCGATCGACCCGTCCGAAGCACGGTCCCGGCCCGGCCACCGCGCGTTCACCTCCGCCACCAGCACCTGCCCCGCCGTCGCGTTCCGCCAACTCGTCACCGTCACCGCGGCCTCCTCACCTGCGCCGTACCCGAACCAGCCGGACCACCCGGCCGCCCCTCGCCGTTGCCGTCTCGCTCGCCCTGGTCGTCCTCGTCACCAGCCCGCCCGGGCCCCGGCCGGGGAGCCACCGGGGCCCGAGCAGCCATCTCCGCACGCTGAGCAGCCGTCAGCGGCGGCCGATCCTCCAAAGCCCGCACCTCATCCACAGTCAAAAACCCTGCCTCAATCGCCCGAGCATGCGACTCATACCGCGTCCGCGTATCCGCACGCAGCAACGCATCCAAATTCGCCTTCGCCGACGTCCCCCGAGGCAAATGCGCCGAAAACGCCTGCTCAAACCGAGCTAGATGCCCCCCCAAAGAAAACTTCACCAAATTGATCGCCTCACCCTCAATATTCGAATAAACCCGCGACGACCGCGACACCCCCAGCCACGACGGATCCAACCCGAAAATCAACGCGATCTCACCCACCGAGAACTCCCGAGCCTCCAACAGCTGCGTCTCCGACGGATTCCACGACAACGGCTCAATCGACGTCCCCGAATTCGTCACCGCCGGCGACCGCGTCCGCTGCGACCGCAGAAACGCCGCCTTCAACTCCGCCGCATCAGCAGCCGTCAGATCCGGATCACTCGACTTAATCCACACCGACGGCACCCCCGCCTCCGCGACGCCACCAGCCTGACGCGCCAAATCCGCCGACAGCCGCAACGCCCCATCCAGATGGCACTCCAACACGCCCATCCCCCGCAGCGCCCCCGGCCGCGACGGACCCTTCACATGCAGCACATCGTCATGCCCATACCAACGCTGACCAGCACCGGAGCCGATCCCGTACCGCACCGCACCCGACTCAGCCCGCGAGATCGCCACCTGCTCGGCCGCCACCGGCACCACCGCCGACGCATGCCCGTGCCGATCCCGATCCGCCACCACCGCCACCGCGTTCCCATGCCAGATCAGATCCAGCGCCAACGCCGAGAACGTCGCCATCCGCGTATCCGGCGGGTTCGGCTGCTCCAACAGCGCCGGTGTCGGATCCACCCGCTCCGCCGGCCGATCCCCCCGCGACCGCAACGCCCGCCACGGCACACCACCCAACAGATCCGACAACAGCAACGACGCCCGCCACGCCCCCGGATGCGCCATCCCACCCCGATACGGGCCCCGCGCCCACTCCGGGCCGAACCCATCCGGCGGCGACGCGATCACGAAAGACCCCGCCGACACCCCCGACACCGTGTCCGTCACCTCATAGCGCAGCGACCGCGACAGCCAACGCCCCAAACCCACCTACGACCCGTCCTTCCAACCCAGACGCGGCGCCGACAACTCCGCCAGCACACCGACCACCACCAACACCAACCCACCGACGAACAGCAACCACGCCCACCCCGCCAACAGGAAAAACCCCACCAACGCCGACACCACACCCACAACCTGACACCCCAACCCAAACACCCGACCAGCCCCTCAGAAGATCGCCGCACGCGGCGGACGCTCCGGCAACGGCACCGTCCGCACCACATGCACCGCACCCGCCACCGCATACGCCGCATCCACGTGCCCCACCCCGTTACGCGTGAACCGCCACCCGTCCCCCGACGCGAGCTTCTGCGCACCCGCCAAATGCGCGTCCAGCAGCGGATCCCCCGGATGCCGCACCCGAGACGCCGCCACCAGATCCGCGAATCCCTGACACACCTGCGCCACCTCACCGCCAGCCAACGCCCGCACCAGCCGCCCCGACGACTCCAAACCCCGAAACTCCGCGCTCAACGCCCCCGCCGGCCCCCCCGGAAACCACCCGACCACATACGGAGACACCGCCTCCACCAGCGGATCCGCCCCCAAAAACAGATCCCGACGCGCCGCATCCGTCGACTCCCACGCCCCCAACACCTCCACCCGCACCCGACCGTCATCCAGCACCGCAGCACCCACCGCCGTCACATGCAGACCATCCGGCGCCACATCCACCGCCAGACCCACCCGATCCCGCACCGCCTCCAACGACACCCCCGGATCAGCAGCATCACGCCACGCCGCCACATCCACCGCCGCATTCAACTGCTCCACCCGCTGACACAACCGCTCCGTCCGAAACACCGCAGGCGGATCCATCACCAACTCACCACAAACAGCCCGCTCCAAACTCGGAACATGCCCCAACGCCGGATTCGAACACACCCACCCCGAACGATCATCCAACGCCACACCATCCGGAGCCGACCACTCAAACAAACCCAACGACTCATCCTCCCCCGACAACCCCGCCGCACGCAACGAATTCAACACCACCGAATTATCGTCCCCCGCATTCGAAATCCCCACCGTCAACGCATCAGGACGCGCCGACGTCGTCTTCGACAACGCCGACCACGACCCCCAATCCCGATGCTCACGCAACTCATCCAAAATCAACAAATCAACCGACAGGCCACGACCCGCCGACCGCGTCGCAGCAGCAATCCGATACCGCGACCCATTCCCTAACGTCAAACACTGCTCACCATTCGCCCGACGCACCGCATCCACCTCAACACCCGCCCCCACCGGCGCATCCCGAGCCACATCCACCGCACCTTGCCACGACTCCCGAGCGATATCCGCCGACTGCGCAACCCCCAACACCAACCGCGCACGCCCCGACGCCATCGCCCACAACGCAACAATCTTCAACAAAAACGACTTGCCATTCTGGCGCGCCACCAACGTCAACACCGTCCGATAGCGCAAACCCCCACCCTGACGCCTCTCCAGCGCATGAATAAGCCACCACCGCTGCCACGGCAAAAGACGCTCACCCAACCGCCCCGCAAACCGAACAGCCTCAAACCCAAACGACGAATCCTCCGACAGCGAACACCCACACCCACACTTCCCCGAAGGCCCCTCGATCAACGGCCTAGACCACAGCCGCGGCATTGTCGACCCGACCAACGAAGAACCATCCAGAAGCTCGGACATTCACGCCTCACCGCGACGAATCGCGCCCTTTCTGCACATATTTACACCGCTTTCTGGGGGTCGCCTTGCGGGGCCATTCATTGCTCGATCCTTTTCATTTAACAACCCTCAGAATCGTGCAATCCAGCCCCTGGGGTACGTGTCCGTAAAGAGAGAAACACGGATAGCGCGCTGCCCCTGACCTGCGTAAACAATGAAAAAATGGCCTTTCCAGAATGCTCAGAAGAGCCATTACCGAACCGCAGAGCGTCTGAATTCGGCCTGGCCTGGCGACTGCGCTGTATCGGGCCAGCGAACGGACTTCCATACGGAGGAGTCCTTCTCGACCCAGGGCCCGGGCCATCCGAGCCAGTGGGCGCCGAGGGCGGCGAGGGCGGCGGCGTCGATCTCGTGCTCGGTCATGGTGTCGGTGTCGTGGTGGGGCCAGAGGGTGGCGATGGCGTGTCGCATGTCGTGTTTGGAGGCGTGGCCGGCGCCGGTGGTCCAGCGCTTGAGGGTTGCTGGTGGGCAGGTGGCGATGGGTATTCCGCGGTGGAGGAGGCCGGTGATGGTGTTCCACCAGGCGGCGGCGCGTTCGTGGTGGTGGCCGTGGGTGGAGCCGTAGCTGGGGGCTTCGATGACGGCGAGGGTGATGTCGGTGTTGATGCTGGTGAGGGCTTGGTTGGTGGCGTGGTTGATGCGGGCGGCTGTGGGCGCGAGCCCGTGCGCGGGTGGGCTGGTGTGTGTGCGGGTGCGTGGGGGGTGTCCGGGGGTGAGGGTGGCGGTGGCGAGGGCGGCGAGGCCGGGGTCGAGGCCGTAGACGGCGGGCGGCGGCTTCTGTAGGGGGCCGTTTTGGGCTCTCATTTGGCTCCTGACGGGTTTTCGGGGTTGCCCTGGTGTGGTGGGTAGGGCGAACCGGGAGATTCGATCTGAGGGCTTTGTGTGGGGGTGTTCCACCAGTGGGTGGGTCGGGGTGCGGGGTCGCCTCGGGTGGGGTCGCCGATGGCGGCGTTGCAGGCGGCGCAGGCGCTGACCAGGTGTTTCGGGTTGTCGCCGGTGGTGTGGCGGGAGCCGAGGTGGTGGACCTGGGTGGCGATGGCGGTGCAGGTGGGGCCCTGGATGCGGCAGCGGTGGCGGTCGCGGTCGAGGACGGCGGCGCGGATGCGGCGCCAGCCGGGCGGTGAGCCGCCGGGCCAGTGCCGGCTGGGGCGGCGGCGGGTCACCGCCGGACCGCCTTCAGTGCGTCCCGTCCTGTGTCCTTGTCTGTGATTCCGTCGGGAGCGTCAAGTGCGTCCCGGGCCCCTCCGGGGGAGGGGCCCGGGGACGCACTCGACTTGACCGCGTCCCGGACACGGTGGGACACACGGGACACGGTCATGTTTGAGGGCCTTCCGAGGGGCCCGCGGAGGCCCCTTCGAAGGGCCTCAGGAGGACATGGACGTAGCTGCCTCGGGGGCCGTTCTCGACGGCGATGTAGCCGTCGTCGACGAGGGCGGCGATCGCGGCGCGGATGTCCTCACCGCGGCCCTTGACGCGGTCGATGATCCCGCGCACCGTCAGTGGCCCGTCGGCCCTGGTCAGGGCTTTGCTGACGCGGCCCATGAGGACGGTGGGGCGGAACGTGTCGGTGCGGTCGTCTTCGGTTGCGGGCGGGACGACGGCGGCGTTGAGGACGGGCTTACGGCCGGGTGGTTGTACGGATTCGAGGACGAGGTCTCCGTACCAGTGCATGCCGGTTTCGTGGCGCCACGCTTTCTGCCGGAGCTGTCCGGGGCGGTCTTTCGCGATGAGGATCGTGGTGGTGCCGGTTCGGCCGGTGCCGAATGGGTGCCGGTTGTCGAGGATGTAGGCGGCGCCGTCGATGGCGGCAAGTTTGTGCTGGCCGCCGATGGCGTAGCGGCGGTCGCCGTCTCGGGCCTTGACGATGTGGTCGAGGCAGATGACGGCTGCGCCGGTGTCGGCGATGCGGCGGGGCAGTAGCGCGGTGAAGCGGGCGATGTCGGTGTTGTCGAGTAGGTCGAGGCCGTGGAGTGCCATGGCCTCGGTGACGCCGTCGAGTACGGCGATCGTGGGCTGGGTGACGTGGAGGTGCGCGTCGAGCATCGCTTGGTTGTTTCCGCTGGTCACTGCGTCGGTGGGGCGGATGTAGGAGAAGTGGTCGCGGATGGTGGGTGGGGCGGCGCCGAGGTCGAGGAGGCGCCCGACGATGCCGGTGTCGTTGTCTTCGAAGTCGATGTAGAGGACGTGGTGGCCGGCGGTGAGGTGCTGGGCGCAGGTGTGTAGCGCCAGCCAGGACTTCCCGGCTTCGGGCGCGGCGGCGATGGAGTGGATGCGGCCTGGGTAGAACAGGTGGGCGCCGTCGGTGCGGGCGCCGATGGTGGGTGTGGCGGGTGGTGTGAGTCCGGCGAGGGCGTCGGTGAGGTCTTTCGTGGCCCAGCCGTGGGTTGGGGCGGGTATGTCGAGGTCGGTGAGGGTGTCGCGGGCGCGGGCGAGGATGTCGGCGAGGCGGTCTGCGGGGGCGGTGGTGACGAGCTGGTGGGCTCGTGTGAGGCCGTCTGTGGCGCGTCGGCGGGCGGAGTGGGCGGTGATGATTTCGGCGGTGCGGGTGATGCTGGTGCCGGGTGCGGCGGAGTCCATGAGGGTGAACAGGTAGGTGCCGCCGCCGATGCGGTCGAGGTCGCCGGCGGTGCGCAGGGCGTCGAGGACGGTGACGGGGGTGACGGTGTCGCCGGCGTGGTGCAGGGTGGTGATGGCGGCGTAGATGATCTGGTGTTTCGGGTTGTAGAAGTCGCTGGTGGCGAGGGTGGTGGCGGCTTCGGCGGCGCCGTGGGGGCCGTTGTGGAGGATGAGGCCGAGGGCGACTTGTTCGGCGTAGGTGTCGTGGGCCGGTAGTGGGGCGGCGTCGTCGCGGGGGCGGGTCATTGTGGGCCGTTCTGTGCGGTGAGGGCGCCGGGGAGCCCGTCTGGGTGTCCGGAGTTGCGTAGGGCGGTGAGGGCGTCGATGACGGTGGTGGTGTCGGCGCGGTTGAGGCCGGTGGTGACGGGGCGGCCGAGGAGGCGGGCGGCGATGTCGTGTCGGGCGTCGCGGGTGGTGGCGCCGGCGTCGCGGAGGAGTGCCTGGAGGAGCCGGTTCTGCGCGGGGCTCGGCGCGGTGTCGGGGGCGTCGTCGTCGCCGGCGGCGGGTGGCGGGTCGGCGGGGGGCGTCGGGGCCGGCTCTGGTGTTGCGGTAGCGTCGGGTGCGGGGCGATCCGCGGTTCTGACTTGGCGCGGATCGCCCCCTTCGCGTTCTGGGGCGTGGCCGGGTTCGTTGGGCAGCGGGGGACCGCCGGCGGGCGGCGCGGCTGTCGGTGCGCGGCGGGCGGTGCGGCGAGGGCCGGGCGCCGGGGCGGTGCCGGGTGTGGGTTCGGCGCGGTCGGCGAGTTCTTCGGGTGTGTAGGCCAGCCCGGAGATGACGTCGGCGAACTTGCGGCGGCACAGTCGTGCGGTGGCGCGGGCTACGAGCTTGTCGGCCGGGTAGTCACCGAGTTGGATGCGGGCGCGTTTGGCCTGGTCGGCGGTGAATTCGGCTTCGGTCCAGTCGGTTTCGCCGGTGCGGCGGCCGCGGATGATCGCGCGGTGGTCGGTGGCTTCGACGTAGTCGATCTCGTGGCCGGCGGCGAGGACGAGGGCGCGCATGAGGTGTGCGGACTGTCCGGGGCGTCCATGGACGATGTATACGTGTTGAAGGGCGGTCATGGGGGGGATGCCGAGTTCGCGGCCGGCGAGGATCGCGGCGGTGACGACGGCGGGTTTGCCGCGCATCTCTTTGGGCACGAACTCGGTGCCGGCGACGCTCTGGGCTAGGCGTGCGATGTCGGCGACGACGGTGGTCCAGCTGTCGGTGTCTGCTGCCGGGGCGGGGAGCGCCGGTGGTGCCGGGCGTGGTTCGAGGTCGGTCACGGGGCGTGCTCCAGTCGGCGGCGGCGGGTGTCGCGGGCGGGGGTGAGCGGGTCGCCTACCAGCTGTTTCGCGGTGGTGGTGGTGAAGTGGGCGATCTGTTGGGCGTAGAGGAACGTGCGGTGTTCGTCGGGTCCGGCGGTGATCGGTAGGAGTGAGTAGCCGTCGCTGCGGAGGTGGAGTCCGAACACGGCGTCGACGGCGGGCATGGGCTGCTCGGTGTCGTCGGTGTCGAGGTAGGTGTCGGCGTAGCGGTAGGCGGCGAGCTGGAGCGCGGTTTCGCCGAAGATCCCTGACCTGCTGGTTTTGATGTCGAGTAGGGCGCGGCCGTGGCCGGGTAGGTCGACGATGGCGTCGAGGGTGCCGGCGTAGCCGTGGGTGTGGGAGACGACGACGGTTTCGACGAGGACGGGCGTGGGTGTCCAGTCGTCGACGAAGGCGATGTAGGACTCGACGTGGCCGGCGACGCTGTCGGGGATGTCGATGTGTGCGCCTTGGAGGTAGCGCTGGGCGAGGTCGTGGACTTCGGTTCCGCGGTTCGCGGCGGCGTCGCGGTCGGCGTAGCGGGCCTTCTGTAGGGCCGAGAGCCGCTTGGACGGGGGAAGTTCGGAGAGTTCGTCCCAGCGGTCGATGGCGGCGTTGGCGGTGGTGTTCGCGGCCCAGTTGACCAGGGCGGGTTTCGGGATGCCGTCGCTCAGGATGGTGGTGACGCCGGGGACCTTGAGGCCGTTTGCGTCTTCGTAGCGGTGGCCGCGGCCGTAGCGGCGGCGCCGGACGGGCCCGGTGTAGGTGGTCATGCCCAGTCCAGGAGGTTGTCGATGCCGGGGACGACGTGCAGGTCTGGGTAGTCGTTGCGGTCGAAGCGTCGGATGAACGCGGCGACGTGGTCGGGCATCGGGGCGATCGCGGGTCGGGTGTCGGGGTCGCCGGGTGCCCAGAGGTCCCAGCCGAGGTGGTCGACGTAGAGCACGGCGTAGGGGTCGAGGCCGGTGAGTGCGGTGAGGTAGTTCGCGATGGCGCATCGGCCGGGGTCGCCGCAGACGCCGCGGATCCCGAGGCGGTGGAGGCGGTCGGCGATGGCGTCGGGGCCGTGGAGGTCGTTGAGGCGGTGGAGGGCGGCGGTGATGTGGGCGCGGATGGCGGTGCTGGGGGAGCCGGGGTCGGCAACGGTGTTTTGGGCAGGGGAGATGGACTGCGTCATCGCAGGTGGGCCTTTCTGGGTGGCGTGATGGGGCGTTTGAAAGTCCCCCCCCCCTTTTTTTTTGGGGGCGATCATTGCTGGTGGGGCTATGCGGCGGTGCCGTGTTGGCGCTGGACCCAGGTGTTGTAGCTGTGGACTGGGTAGCGGATTTGGCGGCCGGCGCGGATCCAGGGCGGGCCGAGGCCGGTGGCGCGCCAGCGCGTCAGTGTTGCGGTGCTGACCTGCAGGGCTCTGGCGATCTGGGGAGGTGAGAGGTGCGAGGAGGCACCTTCTGAAGTTGAGAGCACGAGCCCCCCCCCCTTCGTTCTTTATGTGCCGATCTGCTCTGATCTGGCAGGTGACTTAGGTGTACCTAAACTCGCAGGAGGAGCGCCAGTGTCGAATACGCAGTCACGCGACAGCACTGAGTGATACTCGGCAGCAGGAGGGGAGAAATCGGACGGCTCGCGGAGCGCATCGTTCGTCACAGGAACCTTGCGGGCGCCCAGTCGTTGCGTGGCGGCGCCGATCGGCCTCAGACCTCCCCGGAGGCTCCCCGCGCACGCCCTCGACCGTCACCAGGTCGGACAGGAGCCGCGGCGACCCGCCTGAGACGAGGCTGTCCCGCTGCTAGCGGAAGGGGGATCGGGAGGCCGTCTTAGGCCCGATCGCTGCGGCGGGTGCCGCGTGCCTGTGCGAGCGCTGCCGCGCCGGCTCTGTAGCGGCTGATCTCTGCGTAGGCGCAGCCTTGAAGGCGCAGAGCAACGACACGATCCCGGCGGCGCGGAGTCAGGGCGCCCATTCAGGAGGCCAGCTCGGTGATGGCGACGTTACCTGTGTCGCCCGGCATGTGGCGGGCGCTCCGCCTCTAGCTCACGCTGTACTGCGGCGTACTCGCCCTTCCGGCGGGCGTCATAGAGCAAGCACACCACGGCGCGGTAGCTGCATTCCATCGCCTCCGCGATCTGATGGCAACGCAGTCCTTCGAGCTGAAGGCGAGCCGCGCGCTCTCGACGCGCCTTCGCGCGGCCTAGGTACTCGGCCCGGGGCTCGGCGACCATGTTGCAAACAGTGCGCGGAGTGACGCCGAGGATATCGGCGGCTTCCCGCGCGGTTATCTTTCGGCGCTTGGGGGTTCGCGCAGGCATGTGCCACTCCTTCGTCTGGGCGGCCTGTCGGGGCGCTCCAGGAGATTTTATGCAAGCTGGGGGCCAGGGCAGCGCTCACAGCGCCAAGGTCTCGGCGAGGGCGCGCAGCCGGCGAGACTGCTCGGCTCTCGCTGCTCCTCCCTTGGCGGCTCCTTTTCGTCCGCGTGCGGCCTGGATGGTGATGAACGTGGCGTCGTAGACGGCCGGGCCGTCGTTCCACATCCGGGAGTGGTGGATGGTCCAGCCCGAGATCGACTTCCCGATGTGGTCGAGCTCGTTGTCCGACAGCGGCACGGAGAAGTCCGCGTTTCGTAGCGCTAGCTCCCGCGACACGGTCGCCCGGAACCCGTCCGGGTCGCCCCAGTGGTGGCGGATTGCCCGATACCCGAACTGACGCACCGAGTGGAACAGCGTCTCGTTACGGCCGTAGCCGACCGGGGCTCGCCGGCGTTGCGCGTGCCAGCCGCGCGAGGGCATGTGCCCGGCCGGGGCGAGCACGCCCTGCATCTGCCGCAGCGTGTAGGTGCGTTTGGACAGCAGGTGGCACAGATGGTCCGGCGAGAGCGGGTTCTTCATCATCCGGCCGGTGTAGGCGGGGTCGCCGTCGACGGCGCGGCGGAGCGCTTCTTCGATCGCCTGGGCCAGGCAGAGCGCTTGGCGGGAGCCGTAGTTGGTGGCGTTGACCGGGACGGTGACGGGCCAAACCGCGTGGGCGTGGCCGTTAGCCGGGTTTTCGATGATCGCGGCGGGCATCGGGTGGTTCCCGAGGCTCGACAGGGCGCGGAGGACGGCGTCGGGGTGGTCGACGTCGATGACGAGCAGTCGGATGAGCGGGTTCGGGTTGACTTCGATGTGGCGGCGGCGTAGCGCGGCGGTGCGGGGCATGCGGCGGCAGCCGGCAT
>NZ_MCIJ01000006.1:0-6289 GCF_001932315.1 Pseudonocardia sp. Ae150A_Ps1
GCGGCCGGGTCGTCAACGCCGGAGACCTGCCACGCCGCGTGCCGGGTCCCGGTGAACGGCCGCCACAAGAGGCCGGTCGGGTCCGACCCGCAGAGGGTGACCAGCGGGTCGGCGGCGAGCTGGGCCAGCAGTCCATAGGTGAAGACCGACTTCCCGGAGCGGGTGACGCCCTGAACGATGGTGTGGGCGACGTCGTCGGCCCAGGACTGCGCGAGATCCCGGGCGGTCTCGTCGCGGCCGAGCAGGACCCGGCCCGGGGCGGCGGGCAGGACCAGGCCCACGGTGCCGTCGAGCGGGTCGGCGCCGAGCAGCTCGATACGGGCGTGGATCTGCCCGAGGGCGGTGACCCGCAGGGCGACGGCGCCCAGGTGCGGGGCGATGCGCAGCGCGAGCCGGCGCAGGTCGCCGAGCAGCTGACCCGGGAGCAGCTGCACCGTCAGCACGACCGGCGGCCCGAGCACGACGTCGACAAGGCGGGGCACGGTCACGGTGGGGCCGGTGACGGTGTCGACCCGGGTGCACAGCCCGGCGCCCTCGCAGGCCTGCCGCCAGGCCCACCACAGGGCGTCGACCTCTCGCTCGTCGAGAGCCCGCTCCTGCCGCGCGGTCCAGAATCCCATTTCTCTCCCCATTTCTAGCGATTGTTTTTTGTGCAGCACAACAACGGCCCCGCATTTCGAAATGGTCAGGAATGCGGGGCCGACGTCTCTTTCTCTACTTGGCCGGGCGGATCAGGCCGCGTCGCCCTGCGCCTTGCCCGGGCGCGGAGCGGCCTGACCGCGGATCCCGTCCGCGGACCAGCGCGGCGGGGTGAGCTGCCCGGTCTTGCGCTGCACGTAGCCCGGGGTCATCACCAGCCCCTCGAAGTGCAGCGGCTGGCCGAAGCCACCGGCGGCAGGCTGGTCGTGGGAGGCCACCAGGATCTCGACCACGGCCGTCTTGTCCCGCTCATCGGCCTGGTCGGCCGGGGTGATCGCCTCGACCCGCCACAGGCCGCGGCCGTTCTCGTCGACCTCCTGGCGACCCTGCGGGTCCGGACGCCGCGAGCCGTCGGACAGCTCCACCCACTTCGCCACCGGGGTCACGGTGCCGGTGCTGATCAGGGTCACGCGGTCGGTGTCGATCGGGTAGCTGCGCATCGTTGTCTCCTGGGTGTCTGCGGCCCCGGTGCTTAGGTGCCTATGCAGGTCAAGGTAACAGATGCCTAGGCACCTATGCAACACCGGAGTCCAGGACAGAGAACCGCAGGTCAGAAGCTCAGAGGTTCGTGCTGCTCTCGCTGGTGACGATCACCGGCGCCTCCGGGTAGCAGTAGGTGCCCACCTCGATCGGCCAGCCGCCTTCGACCTGGATCGTGTCGACGATCCGCAGGAGCGGCTCACCCTCACCCACCCGCAGGGACTCGGCTTCCGCAGCAGTCGCCCGAACGATCCCCACAACGTGGTGGTGCCCCGTGAGATCCCGGCCCAGCCTCTCGGCGATGTAGGCCGGCGACCCTTCCGGGATCGAGTCGTCGTCGAGCAGCCGGGCGGTGACGTCGACCTGCTGGTCGAGGAGGGCGGGGAGGAACCATGAGGTCGCGACCGTGTACGGCTGATCGTCCCGGTAGATCACGCGCCGCCGGTAGACCAGCTGGGACGCGACCGTGGCGTCGAGGCAGGCGAGAACGATCTCTGGTGCATCGCTCCCCGGAGCAGTCCCGACGGTGCGTTCGCTGCGCTCGTTAGGCAGGTAGATGGGGCCACCGCTGAGCATTCGGCGCCACATCGCATCCGGGGTGACACCCGTAGTCGAGGACCCGGAGGCGACGATCAGGCCAATTCCGGGCTCGGTGTAGGCCAGGCCGGTGTTTCGGAGTTGCGCCGCAACCTTGTTGGCTGTCGCCCGGCTAACTCCCCAATCCTCCTGAATCTGAACTCCGGTGGGGAGCCGGTCACCCGGAGACAGTTCACCGCTGGCGATTTTCTTCGAGATCGACCGGGCGATCTGCATATAAGGGGCCTCGGCCCGGGCCAACTTGTGGATTGCCATTTCGAGTGTTCCTTCCACTTCTCTCTACTACAGGGTGCCTATGGCTACATGATACCTAGGTACCAACGCAACAGCAGCCTCCGGCGGCCACTGCGTGGTGCGCCTCGGCTCCCGCAGTCCCGAGGAGAGTCTGCGGCCGAGCAGGTGGAGGCGGTGGGTAGCGGGCTCCGGCTGGCTCTGCACTCACGTCGGCCCCGGAGGGCTGCACGGCCGCCGCAGGACCCGCAAGCCTGGGCAGCTCGGCCGCCGGTCGAGCCGAGATGTTGCGGGTCCCACGACGGCCGTGCAGGCGCAAGCGCGCCGACGTGACCGCAGACCCACCCTCCGAGGACACCTCGTGTCTAGCGACGGCTAGACGGGTGTGTCGTCGTATCAACGACAGCAACGGTTAACCGTCAAGACGGCAAGACAGACTGACGGCAATGTCGTCGTTAGGTTGACATGACGGCGTTGTCGTCGTGGCCGCCGCCCGGGCTCAGCGGTCGCGGTCGAGCCAGAGCCGGACGGCGCGGCGTTCCTGAGCGGGAAAGGGCACCCCCGCAGCGGACCACATCGCCCGATCTTCTGTCGAATTCATGTTCGACCAAGGACGTGTTCATCCCCCCGGGCGTGATCATGTCCCTTGTGTCGTCGCATCGACGACGCCGACGGTTGGCGCCGTCTGGCTGTCAGCGCAATCGCATACTTCAGCGGCGTCAAAGAATCATTGACACCTCAGCTCTCATCGCCGTCAGAACCATTCACGCTAATAAGCTCATGATGGTGTGCTGAATCCGCAGGGCAAACCCACGATGGACCATCCTCAGTATCTACTGGGGATAGAGGATGTACATGCCCCGGACAAGGCGGGAGAGGTTCACCCGTATACCACTCCACAAAAGCATCCTGGAGCTGGGAGGCAGTCGCGACAATAGCGTCAGTCTCGGGTGAGCTTCGGGAAAAGTAGACTGGACCGATCTCATCACCCGCCGGAGTCCCCAGAACAATCTGAAGCTCAATTGAAGGTGGCAGATCATCCCTGCCAAATGGAACAACAGGGTCGCTATTCAGGATCTTACGAATAGACCACCCACGTTCTCCGACTGTTAAATCACGGAGGATTCCGTTGATTAGATGTTTGACGTCCGGAGCAGACATGTCCCCCAGTCCTTCAGTAAGTGAGCTTAAGCTGCCCGCCAATCGTCAGGCGAATATTAGATCCACCGCCAATTGCACTGCGGAAGCTGAGAACATCAAAGTAGTCAAGGATATCATTCACCCAGACCTTGGCGAAAGAACCGTGGAAAATGTAGCTCGCAGACTCGTAATGAGCTGCATTTCTCGGCTGCGGAACCCTATTCCGCCACCATGACATCCCCTGCTCGGTAACAGGACTAATAGCGCTAGCTTTCAGTGCATTAGACATTCGGAAGCCCCAGGCTACCACTGCGTACTTAGGAAGACATGTCATCTGGAAAGACATAGAGCCCCTTTTATCCGCAGCCGGATAGTAGCCCTGCCCACATCCGATCGTTGGAATATAAGGTGCCGCTTTTGCGGCTGCATTTGGTTCTGATCGCTGTACCGCAGACTCCGTTGCAAGATCTCGTTTAATCTTATCTGCCTCGTCCGAGGAAACGGGACTATCAAAGTCCACCGTTAGAGTGCTTGTCAGACCGTCTTGAGTCGAGTTAATCGTAATTTCGTCAACAGTATCGGGCTCTTGAGCAAGAGCTGGCTGCACCCCCAAAATACTGAAAGCTAAAATCATAGCTGTAACAGCCATTCCTCGAAATCTCCGAGTCGTAGGCGGAATAGAAGTCGGAGATCCCATGTGAGGATACATTCCTTTCAGGACAGGATGAGGGAAAGCAGCTCTACAAAACACCCGTTGTCCTCTTTGGTCAATGTAGCCATTAGGGTGACGCTTCAATCTGAAGGAGTGATGAAGAAAATCACCCTATGTGGTCTTTTCGTGCGGAAGGGTGAATGCAAAAAGATTTAGTAACAAGGAGCTTAAGAGATACGATAAACACTTCCAACTAGTCCTCACCTGGGAGACACCCTGGCCGTCGAATGTCAGTGAGACCGGTCGGCAGCCACCACTCGACTCCGAGGTCATCGAGCCAGGATCGGGCGGCGTCGACGCCGTGCCGCTCGGTGACGTCGATCAGCTCGGCGGCGCGGGGCTCGACGACGTACCAGGTCTCGCGGGGCAGGACGGCGACGTCGTCGCCCTGCAGGTCGGCTGCGGCGATCTCCTCGTCGGTCTGCTCCTCGTCGAGGTCGTCGACGTCGCGCCGCAGGTCGTGATCTCGCTGGGACCAGGTGAGCTGGCGGCGGCCGCGGATCAGCTCCTCGTACTCGCGGAGCAGGTGACGGGCGTGCAGGTCCGCGAGCTGCACGACCTGGCCGGTGTCGGGGTTCTCCATCCGGCGCCCGACGGTGGCGTCGCGCATCAGCTCGTAGATCGACCGCGAGGTGCCGCGAGCGGCCTTGGTCGAGCCCATCACGGCCTCGCTGGCCAGGCCCTTGCAGACGTAGCGGGCCCAGGCTCCGGAGGTCTCGGAAAGGCCGGCGGATCCGACGTCGACGCGCTGGACGTCGAGACCGTGGTCGAGGGTCGGGGCGGGCATCCCGGCCCGCACGAGCCCGGACGACCAACGGACGAACCACGAGCCGGTCATCGCGTCGACGGCGTCATCGGACATGGTCTGCTCGACGACGACCAGGGCGTGAACGTGGACGTGCCAGCCGTTGTCTGCCGAGCGGGTGACCTCCAGGGCGCGGACCCATCCGCGCAGGCCGGAGGCGTAGTCCTGCTGGGCCGCACGGCCCCCGGTGACCGATCCCCACCCCTTGGTCAGCGCGGCCAGGCATTCGGCGAGGGAGTGCTCGCGGTGGTGGCGCATCGTGAGGGTGACCAGCAGCGGGACGCCGCCGGTGCCGACGTGGTGGGCGAGGACCTTGCCGACCTCCTCGGAGCGCTGGGCCGCGATCCGGACCGAGCACTCCGGGCACATCCACACCGAGCCGCAGGACCAGAGCCCGGAGAACCCGGCGACCCGGCCAGTGGCGCCGGTGGTGGCCTGCGCGGCGGTGCCGGTGGCGTCGGTGACCCGCAGGACGACCGAGCCGTCCGGGCGGCCGCCGGGGAGCCCACAGCTAGCGGTCCGGCCCTGCGCGACCTGCCGCAGCCCCTTGCGGATAGCCCACCGCTCAGCCCGGCGCTCGCTGCGCCGGTCCTGCACCGCGATCGGGTCGGTGCGGTCGAGCTTGGGCAGGGTCTCGCGGAGGGTGAGCCAGCTCTGCACCTCACGCCGGACGACGTCCTGACCTGCTGCGGAAGAGTTGTTCGTGGAAGTGCCAAGGGCCTCGCTGCGCTCGGCCGCCGGGCCCGCGCTTGCGCCTCCGGCGCCGCGCGGCCCGGCTCCGGCTGCAGCAGGGGCCAGGGCATCGCCACGGGCACCTCTGAGCGCGCCGGAGACGGCCGTTCGGGCGTCGTGCGTGTGTCGGCGTGGTGCACCGTCGCGGGTGCCCGTACCGTGGCGCTCAGCCACAGCGGCTGGCCTCACTTCTTCGCGGGAGTCATTGGCTTGGTCCGCCGCTGGTGCAGAACCCTGGGCGTTGGCGCGCCTGGGGCTCTCGGCTTTCCTGGGGTCCGACAGTGGCCCCCGGCGGGCCCCGATCAGGGGCGACACGCCGGGAGCGGCCGGATCGATCTGCACGAGCTCAGGCCGCGACCGCGGCCGGGCCGGTCTCCTCCGGCGGGCACGCCGACCTGACCGCGGCGACGTACTCGGGGTATCCGCCCAGGTAGGGGGCTCGGAAGCGGGTCAGCTCCTCGCCGGGGGCGGACAGCAGGGCGACGCCGGGGCAGGCGACGGTGTGCTGGTCGGCCAGCTCGGCGGGGGCGCCGGGGTGCAGCAGCTCGACGCTGGCGCGGTTGTCGGTGCGGAAGCTGATCCGGAGCGAGCACATGGCGCGCTCGAACGCGCCGACGATCGCGGCCTCGGCACGCTGCACGATGAGCACCAGCCGGTAGCCGGCCTTCGCTCCCTCGGCCAGGAGCCGGCCGATCAGGGCGCGGATGCGCTTGCCGATCGGGTCCTTGGTCGTCGACGCGGCGTCGGCGGTGCGGTAGAGCGCGGCCAGCTCCTCGAGGACGACGACCCGCAGCGGCTGGGCCGGGGTGATCTCGACGGTGTCGCGGTCGGCGGGCATCGAGGAGATCCGGGCGTCCATGTCCTCGACCAGGACCAGCAGGAGCGCTTCGTGC
>NZ_MCIJ01000007.1:0-2829 GCF_001932315.1 Pseudonocardia sp. Ae150A_Ps1
CCTCTGAAAGGGGAGTCCGCAACGGTGCTGTCACCGAGCGGGCTCCCCTTTTTTCTTGTGCGCGTCCGCTCCCGACTCGTTCGTGGAGCGGTTCGCCCGGTGCGGTCGGCGACCGCGGAAGTGACGGTGTTCGTTTGTACCCTGACCACGTGACGGACGGGGATCGTCCCGGCAACGGCCGGGGAGGCAACGAAGGTCGGCGGGGCGAGCGCTCGGCCGGTCGTGGAACGGGTACCGGCTCCGGGTGGTCGCGTCCCGACGACCGGCGACGGGGCGGCGACGACCGTCCGCGCCGCGACGACCGCGGCGGGGACCGGCCGCGATACGACCGTGACGGTGCGCGTGGCCGGGGCGGCGATCGTCCTGACGGCGGTCGCTCGTGGTCGGGGAGGCCCGACCGGGGTGCCGGCCGTGGCGAGCGCGACGACCGACGACCGCGCGACGACCGTTCCGACGGCGACCGGCGGGGACGGGACGACCGCCCGTCCGGTGACCGCAGGAGTGGCTCCGGCGGCCGATTCTCCGGCGACCGGGGCGGTAGCTCCTACCGTGGACGCGACGACCGTCCTCCGCGCGAGCGTGACGGTGCGGGGCGTCGGCCCGATCGCGATCGCGACGACCGCGGCGGTCGTTCCTACGACGATCGCGGACGGGGCGACTCGTTCCGCGGCGGCGACAGGCTTCCCTCCGGCGGTGACGACACTCGTCGTCGAAGCTTCCGTGACGACGACCGGGGCGGCCGTCCCGGTCGCGACGCAGGTGGCCGTCGGGACGATCGTGGTGGCTGGAACAGCGGCGACCGGGACGACCGGCGCGGTGCCCCCCGCAGCGGTGGACGTTCGCTCGGCGACGACCGTCGCGGCACCGGCCGTGACGACGACCGCGGCGGGCGGCCCTACCGGCCCCGTGACGACCGCGACCGCTCGGGCCGCTCCGAGGGAGGCCGGGACGACCGCGGTGGCCGTCCGTTCCGTGATCGTGACGACCGGGGCGGGCGTCCCACTCGTGATCGTGACGACCGCGGTGGTCGGCCGTTCCGCGGCCGTGACGACCGTGACGACCGTGACGACCGTGACGACCGCGGTCGGCGCTCGTACGGCGGCCGTGACGACCGCGGTGGCCGCTCGTTCCGGGACGATCGTGACGACCGCGGTGGGCGTCCGTCCGGGTACCGCGACGACCGGGGTACCGGCCGCCCGTCCCGCGACCGCGACGATCGAGGCGGTCGGTCCTTCCGCGGCGACGACCGTGGCGGTCGTCCGTTCCGTGATCGTGACGATCGTGGCGGCAGGCCGGCCGGCGCCCGGGACGACCGCGACCGCCGGCCGTCCCGTGACCGCGACGACCAGCGTGGTGGCCGTCCGTTCCGTGGCCGCGACGACCGGGACCAGCGAGGTGGTCGCCCGTACCGCGATCGCGACGACGCCCGTGGTGCCCGTCCGTTCCGCGACGCCGGAGACCGCGACCTGCGCGATGCACGGCCCGCCGACAGGGACGACCGTCCCGTCGATGACCGCGCATCCGCGTCCCGGCCCGGCAGCGCCGACCGGCCGTCCGAGGGCGACCTCGGTGGCCACGCCGCGGTTGCGCCCGAGAAGAGGGCTCCTGCCGTCGAGGACGTCCCGGACTCCGCTCCGGCGATCGTTCCGGCCGTCGAGCAGGAGGCCGTCGCCACGCCCGTCGAAGACGACGACCGGGCGGTCGCGGGGGTACCGGACGACGGGGCCGCGGAGCCTGCCTCCGAGATGACCGGCGTCCGGGCGGACGACGGTGCTCACGTGTCCCGCGGTCCGGAGCCCGGTACCCGTGACGACCACGTCGCCGACGACGTCCCGCCGGCGCGTGACCGGGCCGAGCGCCCGGCGCGTGGGCCGCGTGACGACCGGCGCGGGGACGACCGTCCGCGTGGCCGCCGCGACGACCGCTCGGGCGATCGCCGCGACCGGCCGGGTGCCGGCCGTGACGGCAGGCAGGAGCGCCGCCGGGTGATCCCCGAGTCGGCCGAGCGGACCTTCGTGGCCGAGCCGGACCTCCCCGCGTCGATCACGCCGTCGGACCTCGACGGCAGCGTGCGCCGGGACCTGCGCGGGCTGCAGAAGGAGACCGCGGAGTCGGTGGCGCGGCACCTGGTGGCCGCGGGCGTCCTCGTCGACGAGGACCCGGAGCGGGCGCTCGAGCACGCGCGGTACGCGCGGCGCCGGGCGTCCCGCATCGCGGTCGTCCGGGAGGCAGCCGGGATCGTCGCCTACCACGCCGGTGAGTGGAACGAGGCGCTCGGAGAGTTCCGGGCCGCCCGCCGGATGGGTGGTGGCCCCGGGCACGTCCACGTCATGGCCGACATCGAGCGGGCACTCGGCCGTCCCGAGCGGGCGGTCGACCTCGCCCGGAGCCCGGAGGCGCGCGATCTCGGGGCCGAGGAGCGGATCGAGCTGCTCATCGTCGCCGCCGGAGCGCGGCGCGATCTCGGTGAGGTGGACGCTGCCGTCGTCGGACTGCAGGTGCCGGAGCTCGACGCCGCGAGGCGTGACCCGTGGAGCGCCCGGCTGTTCTACGCCTACGCCGACAACCTCCTGGTCGCCGGCCGGGAGTCGGAGTCCGTGCAGTGGTTCGTGCACGCGCACGACGCCGACACCGACGGGCAGACCGACGCGGCCGCCCGGATCGCCGAGCTCACCGGGGACGAGCTCCCCGGCGTCGACGACGACGGGATGACCATCGGCTGGGAGGACGTCCCCGTCGACGAGTTCGTCGAGGAGCCCGGTGCCGAGGACGCCGGTGTCGAGGACGCGACGGTCCCGGCGCCCGAGGCCGTCTCGGAGCCGGCGGCAC
>NZ_MCIJ01000008.1:0-2072 GCF_001932315.1 Pseudonocardia sp. Ae150A_Ps1
CTGGGAGGGTGACCTGATCATCGGCAAGGACGGCAAGACCGCCGTCGGGACCCTGGTCGAGCGCGCCTCCCGGTTCCTCGTGCTCGTGCCGCTGCACGGGCGCGACTCGCTGACCGTCGGCCGCGGGGTCATCGCCGCCACCAGTGGCCTGCCCGCCCACATGCGGGCCTCGCTGACCTGGGACTGCGGGGCGGAGATGGCCGGCCACGCCGCCGTCACCAAGGGGTCGATGCCGGTGTACTTCGCCCACCCGCGCTCGCCGTGGGAACGCGGCAGCAACGAGAACCTCAACCGCATCGTGCGCGAGTACTTCCCGAAAGGCACGGAAATCACCTCGGACCCGAAGTATCTGGCGATGGTGGCTTGCGATATCAACGACCGACCCCGTAAGATCCACAACTGGAAGAAGCCCTCCGAGATATTCGCCGAACTCGTTGAGCTAGATGCTTCGACCGCCTGAATTCGCCCACACTTGAGGAGTTAAGGGGGTTCCGGTAGTAGTGAAGGTCGAGGAACGCTTGATTCGAATGATCACGGAGTCCTCTCCCGCTGGGCAGAAGCCAGGGCCCTGTCAACTCCGGTCGAACCCCAGGGCCCCGGCATAGCCCGCGTGATCATGACGGTTCCTACACCTGCCCGATCAAGGGAGCCGAGTCGTGCCCGCGTCTGCATCTTCTCCGATTGCTGTCCTCGCCGCCCGCACCGGGCTGGTGAGTCCGGGCGCCGAGCCCGGACAGGACGGGGATCTGCTGGTCGCGCTACGCGCCGTTCCCGACCCGCGCCAGCAGCCTGGACGCCGTCACCAGCTGGTCACCGTGCTCGCCAGGAACGGTCTCACCGGGGCCGAGGCCATCCGACGCTTCGGGTAGCGGTGGCCTCGGCCCGCTCTCCATCACACTGCGCACCATCATGTCGACCGGGTGTCACCGGCCGACGCCGGGGACCCCGCCCCGCGGGTCACTCCGCCCTGAGGGCCCCACCTGGGGAGCCTCTGACGTTCGTGAGCTGCCAGACCGCCCCATATCCCGTAGTACTCCCCCACGGACAAGGCGTGTTCCAAACACTGCCTACGGACCTGGCACCCCGCACACGTCTGCTTCGCGGCGACATCTGCCCCGATCTTCTGAGGGCTGGGGAAGAACATCTCGGTGTCCATCGAGACGCACGCAGCCTGCCCCCACCACGATCGGGAAACAGCTTTCTGCAGCGCCTCCGCGTTCTGGGGAGAGCAGGACGACCGAGCCTTCATGTCGAGGAAGGTGCCATACGTCCCCACCGCCGCCGTCCGCTGGGGTCACTCGACCGCGCGACAGCGGCCCCATTCGGTGCTGCCGCGCCGCTTCCCCTTCCTCACTGCCTAGTACTGCAACGGCACTCCATCGTTTGCACTGGTCAGAGAGCTGTGCTGTGGAGTTCTTCAAGCCACATCGGCCGCGAGAGCGGCCCGCTGACCAGTCCGCCGGCGATCGGTCCGCTCGTGGAGTTGATCATCAGCTCATCGAGTGCCGTTGCAGTACTAGCGGCGGCGGGACGGGTCGGTGCAGGTGGCTTCGCTCTGTAGCTGGCCGTCGCCGTTCTGGTGCGGCAGGATGTCGTTGTCCTCGTGGCGTCTTGTCTCGAGCAGGTCCTCTTGCGTGGACAGGAGCTGGTGGTGGAGAACTGGGTCTCACCGTTGAGTACCGGCGGGCTGCTGAGTATCGCGGTGGGGGCGGTCGCTGTTCTGTTGGTGGCGATCATCCGGTTCAAGGTGCATCCACTGCTGGCGTTGATCGTCGTGTCTGCGGTGACGGCGTTCGCGGCCCGGATCCCGCCGGGCGCGGTACTCGATGTCCTGGTCGAGGGTTTCGGCACGACCCTCGGGGAAGTCGCCCTGTTGGTCGGTCTCGGCGCGATGTTCGGGCGGCTCGCCGAGACCAGCGGGGCCGCGCGGGCGTTGTCGGATGCTTTGGTGGCCCGGTTCACCGAGCAGCGGGCTCCGTTGGCGCTGGGTGTGGTGTCGCTGTTGTTCGGGTTCCCGATCTTCTTCGATGCCGCGTTCATGGTGATGCTGCCGATCATCTTCACGATCGCCC